>CAWJJY010000009.1:0-82810 GCA_963843385.1 uncultured Acidobacteriota bacterium | reverse complement strand
ACAGTATGACTTCTGCGCGATGCGGGTGAAGAGGCTGACCTCCGCCAGGTTCGCGGGTTAGCCTTGTGCGGGCCAGAGCCGCCCGTTGAGTTCACCGTCAACGCACGTCCACGGAGGTCAGCCATGGCAGAGCCTACCACCCTTTTCGTGGGCCTGGACGTCCACAAAGACACGATCGCGGTTGCCCACGCCGGTCCCGACCGCTCGTCGGAGGTCGTCTACGTCGGCCAGATTGGCACCCGAGAAACCGACGTGGATAAGCTGCTTCGACGGCTGCACAGTCACGCCGCCCACGTCGTCGTCGCGTATGAGGCCGGCCCGTGCGGCTACGGCCTGTATCGCCGGCTCACTGAGAAGGGCGTGTCCTGTCTGGTCGTGGCTCCATCTCGCATCCCCAAAGTGCCGGGCGAGCGTGTGAAGACGGATCGGCGGGATGCCGCTCAGCTGGCTCGCCTCCTGCGGTCGGGCGACCTGACGTCCGTCTACGTGCCGACCGTCGAAGACGAAGCCGTGCGGGATCTCTCAAGAGCGCGCGAGGCCGCGATTGGCGTGCTGAAGGACGCGAAGCTGCGCCTGAAGTCCTTCCTTCTTCGGCACGGGCTGAATTACTCGGGGCGGGCGTCGTGGAATGAGGCCCACCTGAGATACCTCGCGAAGGTCGTCTGTCCCACACCCGCGCAGCAGATCGTGTTTCAGGAGTCGCTGCGCGCGGTGAGCGAGCAGACCGAGCGAGTCCGCCGGCTGGAGGACGAGCTCGTCGAGATCGCCGGGACGTGGCGGCTTCAGCCGATCGTGGACGCGTTCCAATCGATGCGCGGCGTGCAACACCACACGGCCGTGACCATCGCCGCCGAGTTGGGAGACCTCACGCGATTTGACAACCCGCGACAGCTGGCCGCGTTCGTCGGGCTCACCCCGAGCGAGTACTCGACCGGTGAGTCGCGCCGGCTGGGTCCCATCACCAAGGCCGGCAACGGCCACGCACGCCGGGCCCTCGTCGAGGCCGCGTGGGCCTATCGCTATCCGGCAAAGGTGTCAGTTCACCTCCAGAAACGGATCGAACGGAGCCCGAAGCCGATCCAAGAGATCGCGTGGAAGGCGCAGGTGCGGCTGTGCAAGCGATACCGCCGCCTGGTCGTCCACGGGAAGCACCCGAACGTGGTCGTGACGGCCATCGCGCGCGAGATCCTCGCGTTCTTGTGGGCGATCGCACGGGAGGTGCCGATCGCCACGTAGGCCGGCAACAGATCATCAGCGTTGTCAGGGAAGAGGCGCGGCCACGGTTTGGCGCAGCCCTCGGCGATCGTTACGAGGTGGCTTCGGCTAACCCTCGAGCCTAGAGCGAGGAAGGCGCCGGACGAGTGTCAGTAAGGTGGTACCCAACCCACGGATATCAGCAGGATCAACCGTCGCGATTACTGGCCCCGCCTCTTCCCTGACCCGTCACCGTCAGCGGTATCGAACACCGAGGACAGATACGTGTCTTCGAACTTGACTCTCGAAGTCATATCAACGATCCGCGCTGAGCCGCAGCCCGACGTCTTCAGCGTTACCGACGCGCTGTCGGCTCCAGCGCGCGGTTAGCCCGCCTTCTTCTTCTTCCTCGACGTCGATCTGGCGGTCGCGTCGGCCGGGAGTGCCGCGATGACGGAGCGGAGCAACGCGTTGACCGACGCCGACGTGGTGAAGACCTTGGCCACATCGGGATCGAGCACGACCGTCACCGTCGACTCTCCCAACTCGCCGGCAAACCGGTTCGGTCGCGCCCGAGCGTAGTCGAAGTGGTACTCGGCTCGCATTTCGCCGACGGCGGATGGCGCGGATGGCTTAGGTTTGGCCTTGCTCATAATCGCGACGCTCCTGCGGGGTCGCACGCCGGGCACTGATCAGGCGGATTCGCTCTGACCGCTGGGTAAAAGCCACGACCACCAGTCGGTGCATTACCGAGTGTCCAATGATGAGTTCCCGACACTCGACGTCCGAGTGATCCGGATCGTTGAAGATGTTGGCCAAGGGGTCGCGGAAGACGGTCAGCCCTTCCTCGAACGTCACCCCGTGTTTGGTGGCGTTGTCCCTCGCCTTGCTGGCGTGCCACTCGAACTCGAAAGCCATCAGGTACCGGGGAGCCTACCACGGTTGAGTGATCCGTTGTCGGTCGGGCTAACGCCCGCGTTCAGCTGCGAGCGGTCCAATGAAAAGATGTCGCGCGCGGAGGCGCGCGACGACGAATCCGCCGCTCGTCAGCTGCAACGCGATGTTAGCCGGTGAGCTCTTTGATGGCACAAGCACAAACTCTATTTCGTTCGAGAGCGCTCGCGTGCGATATCGAGCCGTCGCGTGTCCGCCGCGTCCATGAACTGCGGATACTCAAGTGCCTCAAGTTTCGCCAAGACGGCTTTCCACTGCTTCTTCTTGAAGAGGTCTCGTGCTTCTTGTCGAAGGCGGTCATCACCCACGTAGCCGGCCATCGTCCGATCATCGACCGGTTGGCTTTGGTACGGTGGCATCTGCGCGCGTGCCACTTCAATAGCCGCTCGCGATTCCGGCGAGACGTCTCGCCAGATCGTTGAGGGGGCTAGGACCAAGTCGATACCATATTCAGCACGGGCATCTTCCGTCATCCGCACGAACCAGTCTGCGTGGGACCACTCTCGTGCCACCGGCGAACACACAGCTCGAATCTGGTCATCCCATTCAACCCCTGACGCCGAAGCTCGGTAGATCTGCGTCAATGCCAACGACGCGTCTGCCAACCGGGCACAGAGTCGTCCGTCACCGGCCACCCAGATTTCGCTGACCTCAACGTTTCGCATGGAAGAATCCGGCTAACTAGAATTCGACAGGTCTGGATAACCCGGATCCGGTCGGCGTATGCGCCAGCCTCGAATCGCCGGGTTCCTCAGCGCATGCCATTCGCTTCCAACGAGTTGCGGAATGTTACCGGCCGCCGTGTGGCGCTTGGCGCGCAGTATAGCACCGCCCCTCCGCGGTCAACGAGGTCGCGCCGGGATCACCCAAACGCGATCCGACTGATCTGCGCTCGCCCGGCATCCATCAGGCGCCACGGCCCTGCTCGAACACGACCCGTACGCTGAGCGCGGGCAAGACGACGATCCCACCTCCTGTGGCGGAGTGAAACATGCAAGCCATCCGACATGGACCAAGGTGACACTCACCTTCTGCCGGGCGAAAACACCGCGTTGTCCAGCTCCCGCGCCGCCTGGCCGTCCGCCGACCGCGGTGCGGGGATGAGAATTCTGCAACCTGAAAGCGTTGGCCCACGCGCACTTCCTGCCACGTCGACCCCAGGGCGCCTCGAGGGGCCAAGTCGTGCAGTCACGCGTGAGGCGGACACACCTCCCTTTCCAAAGCCGCCACGACTGCTCGCCAGAACCCGCGCCGCGATCCAGTCGCGCCACTTCAGCCGGCGTACCGAGAAAGCCTACGTCGCCTGGATCCGGCGGTTCATCCTGTTCCACGGCAAGCGCCACCCCGCAACCATGGGCGCCCCGGAAGTCACGGCGTTTCTCTCGAGCCTGGCACAGGACCGCTGCGTGAGCGCGTCGACCCAGAACCAGGCGCTGGCCGCACTGCTCTTCCTCTACCGCCACGTTCTCGGCGTCTCTCTGCCGTGGCTCGACGAGGTCGTCCGGGCCAGGCGTCCGGACCACCTGCCCGTCGTGCTGACCAGGGAGGAAGTGTCTCGCGTCCTCAGGAAGATGGACGGCGTAACAGGTCTGATGGCCTGGCTGCTGTACGGCGCCGGGCTGCGCCTGCTCGAGTGTGCCCGGCTGCGCGTCAAGGACCTGGATCTTGCGGCTCACCAGATCGTCATCCGCGCCGGAAAGGGCCAGAAGGATCGGGTCACGATTCTGCCGGCCGGCCTCGAGGTCGAGCTGGTGGCCCACCTCGGCGTCGTGCGGCGACAGCACGAGCGGGACCTCCGGGACGGAGCAGGCTGGGTCGAACTGCCGTACGCCCTCGCATCCAAGTACCCTCACGCCGGCCGGGAGTGGGGCTGGCAGTGGGTCTTCCCTGCGACGCGTATCTACGTGCATCCCGGCACGGGCCAGCGACGTCGGCACCATCTTCACGAGACGGTGCTGCAGCGAGCTGTGAGAACTGCCGTCGGCCTGGCAGGCATCGCGAAGCCCGCTTCGTGCCATACGCTTCGGCATTCGTTCGCGACCCACCTCCTGGAGGCGGGATATGACATTCGCACAATCCAGGAGCTTCTTGGCCACCGCGACGTGGCAACGACGATGATCTACACCCACGTGCTGAACCGCGGGCCCGGCGGCGTCCGGAGCCCAGCGGACGCTTTGTCGAGAGGGTGAGCCGCCCCCGCTCGCGCGATGCCACCCCCTCGAGGAGCCGGGGTTTCCCATCGCGCCACCAGCGGACCCCCGATGGGGCGCCGCGCAGTCATGCCTTCGCGGCGAGTTGCTCCTCGACCAGTTGCCGAATTGCGGGCAGGAGTTCCTGGGATTCCCCTGTGAGACCGCCGCCCTGCGCCATCTCGGGCTTGCCGCCGCCCTTGCCGCCGAACCGCGCGATGAGCGCTCGGAGAACGGCCGCCGAGTCGAACGCGAAATCGATGGAACGCGCGATGACGACAAGCGCCGGAGTGGATGCGGACAAGAGCGCGGCCACCACGCCCGGGCGGCTGGCCACCGACACCGCGAGGGTCTTGAGACCGTTTTGATCCCAACCGTCCAGCGACTCGATGACGACGGTTGCGGCCCCGATGCGAGTCCCGCGCGAGAAGAGCACGCCAGCCTCGTGAACGGCGAGCTGCTCCTGCTGCCCCCTGATGATCTTGCGAAGGTCGCGGCTCTCACCCTGCATGTTCTCGATCGCGCCTGGCAGATCCTCGGGCGCAACCGACACGTGCCGGATGCAGCCGGCCACCGCATCGCGCACAACCCGGTACTCGCGCAGGGCACGGCCGCCGCAGACGAACTCGAGGCGCAGGCCGCCGCGAAGCTTCTCCCACGCCCTGACCGCGATGATGCCTATCTCGCCGGTCCGCGCAACGTGTGTCCCTCCGCACGCGGATCGGTCGTAGTCGGCCACGTCGATCACTCTCAGGGTGCCGATTCGCGTGGGGTCTTTGCGCAGTCCGAGCGAGGCGGCTTCCTCGGCGGGCGCGAACCGGATCACGACCTCGCGATCCTCCCAGACGATGCGGTTGGCTTCGGATTCGGCGGCAGCGATGGAGTCGGGACCGAGCACTTTGTCGAGATCGAGCGAAGACACGACCGCGCCCAGATGGAACCCGACGGTCCGTGCCTTGTGCAGCCGATCGAACGCCGCCGACAGGATGTGCTGGCCGGTGTGCTGCTGCATGTGGTCGAATCGCCGCGCGCGATCGACGCTCCCCTTCACCTTCGATCCAATTTCCAGCGCTGCCTCCACCACGTGACCGATGCTCTCATCGTCCTGATCGACGACGTCGACGACCCGCACGCCGCCGAGGGAACCCGTGTCGAACGGCTGCCCCCCTGAGGTGGGATAGAAGGCGGTGCGATCGAGGACGGCGATGATCCGGCCGTCGACGGTGTCGCAACGGACCACGGTGGCGTCGAACTCGGTGCACGACGGGTCGGTGTAGTAGATGCGGTCGGTCATGGGGACCTCTTACGATAGGCTGGGGGCCGGAGGCTGGAGGCTGGGGGCCATGTCACGCTGCACGGTTCGATTCCTCACTACACCTAGATCATCGGCTGGAGGCTCGGCCTCGGGGCTTGGGGCAGTGTCATGCCGTCCCGCCTCGATCACGAAGGCTGGAGGCTGGGGGCTCGGGGCTGGGGGCATTGTCACGCTGTTCCGCCTCGTTCCTGCGCCGCGCGCAGAGGATCGGCCAGCCCCGCCTCCGCGAAACCCCGCGCCCTCAGCACGCAACTGTCGCACGCTTCGCAGGGCTCGCCGTGCGGGCCCGGATCGTAGCAACTGTGGGTCAGCCCGTATTCCAGGCCCAGCTCGATGCCGCGGCGGATGATGGCGCCCTTCGACAGCTCTATCAACGGCGCGTGGATGCGGAATCGGCCGCCCTCGACACCGGCCTTCGTCGCGAGCACCGCCAGACCCTCGAATGCCGCGATGAACCCGGGACGGCAGTCCGGGTATCCCGAGTAGTCGAGCGCGTTGACGCCGATGAAGATGTCGCGTGCGCCCAGGGTCTCAGCCCAGGCCAGAGCCAGCGAAAGGAATACCGTGTTTCGCGCCGGCACATAGGTCGAGGGGATGTCACTCGCGTCGAGGGCCCGGTCTTTCGGCACGGGAATTCCGCTCGTCAGCGAGGACCCTCCAAACGCCGACAGGTCGATGTCGAGCTCGACGTGACGGGCAACGCCAAGGGCGTGCGCCACGCGCCGGGCGGCCTCGATCTCGACGTCGTGGCGCTGGCCGTATCGCACGGTCAATGCGTACAGCGCGAACCCCTCGGCCTTCGCAATCGCGCCGGCCGTGTACGAATCCAATCCGCCGCTCAGGAGGATGACAGCATCGGACAATTCAAATGCCCTCGGGTCGATCATAACCTCGGGCCTCGCCCGGGCTCGAGGCTCGCGGCTGGCGGCTGGCGGCCAGGAGGCTGTCACACCGACGGGCCGTCAGAAAGTCCCCAACTCGCGGCTCGAGGCTGGCGGCTGACGGCCAGGAGGCTGTCACACTGACAGGCCCTCAGAAAGTCTCCAACTCGCGCGTCCAGGCTTGGGGCTCGAGGCTCGCGGCTGGCGGCCAGGAGGCTGTCACACCGGCAGGCCCTCAGAAAGCCCCAACTCGCGGGTCCAGGCTTGGGGATCGAGGCTCGCGGTTGGCGGCCAGGAGGCTGTCACACTGACAGGCCCTCAGAAAGTCCCCAACTCGCGGCTCCGGGCTTGGGGCTCGAGGCTTGCGGTTCGCGGCCGGTCACGCGGTCAACATGCCTGGCCGTCGAACACTCGCGCGGCCGGCGGCTCGTCTTTGTCCGATGAGCGCCTAGCGCCGAGCCCCCAACCTCCAGCCGCCAGCCCCCAGCCTCCAGCCTGACAGCGAAGCACCCTACACCCCCCTCACGTTCTTGCCCCAGACGTACTTGTGCACCTGGAGCTGGAGCACGACGGGCAGGCGATCGGCAAGAATCCAGTTCGCCAGATCCTTCGGAGCGAGGACGTCGTGCACCGGCGAGAAAAGCACGGCAGTGCAGCGCTCGGCCAGCCGATGACGGCCGGTCACCTCGCGCGCAAACTCGTAGTCGGCCCGATCCTGGATCACGAACTTCACCTGGTCGCCTGCGCCGAGCAGATCCATGTTCGGCCAGTGGTTGCGCGCCGACTCGCCGCTCGCCGGGCACTTCACGTCGACGATTTTCACGACGCCCGGCGGCACACGCTCGAGGCTGATGTGGCCGCCCGTCTCGAGCAGCACGGTCCGGCCGCCTGCCGCCAGGTCGGTCATCAGCGGATACACGTCGTCCTGGAGCAATGGCTCGCCGCCAGTCACCTCCACCAGCGGGCACCCGAACGAGTCCACAGCCGAGACGACATCCGCGACCGACATCTTGCGGCCTTCGGTGAACGCATAGGCGGTGTCGCACCACGTGCAGCGAAGATCACAGGCCGTCAGCCGGACGAACACACACGGCTGTCCCGCGTAGGTCGATTCACCCTGGATGGAATGGAAGATCTCGTTGATGGTCAGCATGCCTTGCCGAGCCCGGACCCACCGGTCGAAAAGATGATTCTAGCCCGAATCAGTTGCGTCGGCCCGGTCCTTCCCGGCGCGCACAGTCGGCGACCAGGTATCCGCACGACACCCGCAGCTGGGGCGTCTGCTCTACAATGGCCGAAAGGGCGCGCGGGCCAGGAGCTTCTCGCGCCCGGGCTGTCTCGACCGGGAACACTCAGGCTGAACCACGATGGCTGACCTCCCCATCGGCACAAAAGACGCGCGGGCCCGAATCTTGTCGCGCCCGGGCTGTCTCGACCGCGAACATTCAGGCTGAACCATGATGGCTGACCTTCGCATCGGCACATCGGGCTGGAGCTATCCGACCGCACCGGGCGCGTGGACCGGGATCTTCTATCCGGCCGGCGGCAGAACCGGGAGCGGCAAGTTCGACGAGCTCGCCTACTATTCCGAGCACTTCGACACGGTCGAGGTCAACTCGAGCTTCTACCGCCCTCCCGCCGCGACGGTCACGAAGAGCTGGGCCGCGCGCACGCCGGCGACCTTCGACTTTTCCCTGAAGCTCTACCAGAAGTTCACGCATCCGACGATGTTCCAGAAGGCTGCCGGCATGAAGACGCCGAATGGGGGCGACACCGCGGCCATTCCGATGGTCGGCCCCGACGACGTGGACGCATTCAAGCGGGCCATCGATCCGCTCGCGCAGGCGGGAAAACTCGGCGCACTGCTCGCGCAGTTCCCGCCGAGCTTCGTCCGGACCGAGCTGTCACGCGACTATCTGCAGTGGCTCCTCGAGGCGTTTCCCGGCTACCCGATCGCGATCGAGCTGCGGCACCGGAGCTGGAGCGATCGGACCGACGAGACGCTCGGCCTGCTCAACGCGCACGGGGCGGCATGGGTCCAGATTGACGAGCCGAAATTCCGCTTCTCGGTCAGGCAGGACTTCGCACCCAACCAGCGCAGCCTCTACTACGTCCGCCTGCACGGCCGCAACGCGGACAAATGGTGGAAACACGACGACCCGGCGGAGCGGTACAACTACCTCTATTCGGGAAGCGAGCTCGGGGATGTCGTCAGCACGATCGACGCGGTCAGGCACCTGGTGAACAGGATCTACCTGTACCTGAACAACCACTTTGCCGCGAAGGCCGTCGCCAACGCGGCGATGCTGCGACACGACCTCGGGCAGGAGGTGCCGGGCGAGTACTCGCCGGAGATGATCGAGAGCTATCCCGATCTGAAGGGGTTCGTGAAGACGACGGCGCCGACGCTTCTCGACGGGATGGAATGACGAGGCGGGCCCGAGTTCCCCGGGCCCGCGCGAGTGATCGGCGCTACTTGACGTACATCCGCTTGACGGTGTCGCCGACTTCGAGCTTTTCAGCCACGGCCATCCCGTCGATGACCTGCCCGAACACGGCGTACTTGCCGTCGAGGTTCTTCCTCGGACCCAGCGAGATGTAGAACTGGCTGTCTGCCTTGGTCGCATCACCGGCGTGCGCCATTCCCACGGCGCCTTTCTTGTGCGTCAGCTTCTTGCTGAACTCTGCCACGCCGATGGGCTTGCCGCTGCCGCGCTTGCCCCAGTCGTCTTTCCGCTTCAGGTCCTTCGAATCCGGATCGCCGACCTGCGCCACGAAGCCCTTCTCGACGCGATGGAAGTGCTGGCGGTTGTAGAAGCTCGACTTGACGAGCGCCAGGAAGTTCTCGACCGTCTTCGGCGCCTCGGAAGGATATGTTTCGATCGTGATGTTGCCCTTGGTGGTCTCCATCACCACGACGGGGCCCGGCACAGGAGCCCCGGCCGCCGGCGCTTTCTGCGCCTGACCTGCGGTTTGCGACACCAGCCACAGCGTCAACGCCGCCACTGCCCATCCCGCCCGCTGCATTCTCCGCATGTCCGGCATCTCCTCTCACATTGAAGGTGTGGCGCGGCGGCGAACCGAGGAGCCAACCGCGGCTTCCGGGAATAATACACGGGAACAGGGGAGAGATCACGGAGAGCAGGCTTGGGGCTTGGGGCTTGAGGCTTGGGGCTTGAGGCTCGAGGCCGTCTCACGCTGCCGCGCCTCAATGCCGATGGCTGGCGGCTGGAGGCTGGGGGCTGCTGGCCATTTCACCCTGCACGGGTCACTCGCGACGGCTTGAGGCCTGGATCGCAACCCGGGGCTTTCCCTCGACTCTCACGCCGATGCGAGGACAATCGGGCCGGATCACGCAGTCCCCACAGCGGGGGTAGTTCGGGCGGCACACGTTCTGTCCCCAGGTCACCAGATACAGGTTGGCATACGGCCACCAGTGCTGTGGCAGGTTCCTGTAAAGCGCCTGTTCGGTCTGCTCAGGGGTCTTCGTGCCCACCCAGCCCAGCCGATTCGAAATCCGGTGAACGTGGGTATCGACGCAGATGTTGCGCAGGCTCTTGAACGCCAGGATCAGCACCAGGTTGGCCGTCTTGCGGCCCACCCCGGGCAGCCTCACCAGCTCCTCCATCGTCGCCGGCACGCGGCCGTCGAATTCGTCCACGAGCATGCGGCACGCGGCCTTCACGTGGCGGGCCTTGGTGATGTAGAAGCTGACCGGGTAGATGAGCCGTCGGATCTCGGCGACACCGAGGGCGGCCATCGTGCGGGGCGTTCGGGCCCTTTCGAAAAGACGTTCGGAGGCGGCCGCGGTCGTCGCGTCCTGGGTCCGCGCCGACAGGAGCGTCCCGATCAGCACCTGGAACGCGTCGTCCTGACGTCGCTCGGCAATCTTCTCGATGGCCGGCAGCTCGAGGCCGGTGATGGCCCTGGCCAGCGAGCGCATCACGCGCGCGATCACACGAGGACTGGGTGCGGGCTTGCTGGCTGGCAGGTTCATGTGGTCCCGGATCGAATTGTGACCCAGAGCGCGACGACAGGCAACGACCGAATCAGGCGCGTGCTGGAGCGGCTCGAGCCTCGGGCCTCCAGCCTCCGGCCTCGTGAATGCGGCGCGGCAGCGTGACAAGGCCCGAAGCCTCCAGCCCCCAGCCTCCAGCCCCCAGCCTGTCTCGCTCGCGTCGACGCTCTTGCGCGAGCGGTCAAATGACCGGCGTGAGCGGAGGCCCGCCGGCGAGGACGGCAAGGACATTGCGCGCGGCGAGATCCGCCATGGCTGTCCGCGTCTCGACCGTGCCGCTCGCCATGTGGGGCGCGAGGACCACGTTCTCCAGCCCGAGCAGGGCCTCATGGACGAGGGGCTCGCGTTCGTAGACGTCCAGCGCGGCGCCGGAGATCAGCTTCTCCTGAAGCGCCCAGGCCAGGGCTTCCTCGTCGATGACCGGACCGCGCGAGGTGTTGACGAGATATGCCGATCGCTTCATCTGCAGGAGCGATCGCCGATCGACGAGGTGTCGGGTCTCGGGTGACAGCGGAAGGTGCAGGGACACGACGTCAGAGGTCGCAAGCAGCTCATCCAGGCCGAGGCGCCGCCACAGGGGCGCGCCTGGTTGCGGATCCGGCACTTCCTCCTCGAGCGTGGTGAACGCTACGTGCATGCCGAAGGCAGGCGCCCGCGTGGCCACGGCCCGTCCGATACGCCCCAGGCCGACAATGCCGAGCTGCTTGCCGCGAAGCTCGCTGCCGAGCATGAAGTCGAGGGACCATCCCTTCCACTCGCCCTTCCGGAGCAAGCGCTCCCCTTCGGGAATTCTCCTCGTGATTGAGAGGATTAGCCCCCACGTAAAGTCAGCGGTCGCCTCGGTCAACACATCCGGCGTGTTGGTGACGACAATCTTGCGCGCGCGTGCCGCGGTGCGGTCGATGTTGTCGTAGCCGACCGCGATATTGGCAATGATGCGAAGCGAGGGAGCCGCGTCCATGACGGCCGCGTCGATGCGGTCGGTCAGCAGACACATCAGCGCCTGCTTGTCTGCAAGACGCGAGCGAAGCTCGTCGGGACTGATCGCCCCCTCTCCGGTGAACAGGTCGACGTCGCACGCGGGTTTGAGTTTCTCGAGGACGGACGAAGGAATACGGCGGGTGATCAGCAGACCGGGGCGGGACATGGGTTATAGGCTCGGGGTTCGAGGCTTGGGGTCTGGGGCTATGTTACGCTGCCCGCGTCATCCGTGAGTAACAAAGGCCATACCCTGCGGGCCCGAGGCGTGATGCGCGACACGGCCTCGAGCCGCCAGCCCGATCCGCGCCGCTCTCTGTCGTCGCGGGCGTGGCGTATGCTCCTGGTTCGGCCGCCAGCCTCCAGCCGCCAGCCCGATCCGCGCCGCTCTCTGTCGTTGCGGGCGTGCCGTATGTTCCTGGTTCGGCCACCAGCCGCCAGCCCCCAGCCTGAACCGCGCCGCTCTCTGTCGTCGCGGGCGTGGCGTATGCTCCTGGTTCGGCCGCCAGCCTGCATGGCGCCGGCGGACGTCTATCCGGCGCTGCGCCTAGTGTCCGTACGACTGGCAGAAGCGGCAGTGCTCGCAGACAACCAGCGGCTCGATGAGGCACGGCCCTCCCGTAGCCCGGCCGCTGGCGACGGGCAGGAGGTCGTGGCTCGGGTGGCGTCCGAACGGAATGGCTGATGCTAGAGGAGCCGGAGCGTGACCCTGCTCGAGGTGGCGCCTGACCGACTCACGAATGAGCGATCTCAGTTCGGCTTCGTCCATGATCGACTGCCTCACGTGTTGGCTGGAGGCTGGGGACTGGAGGCCGTGTCACGCTGTCGAGCCTCATTACAACAGGCTTGGGGCTGGCGGCTTGCGGCTATCGGCCTCTCACGCTGCTCCACCGCACCCGATCGAAGTTCACCTCAGCGCTGCACGCAATCGCCGGGTCCAAAAACCCGGCCTCCACCCCCCGAAAACCGCCAGCGAGCTGGATGCTCTCAACGCTCCTGAGTCTCGAGCTCGACGGCGTCCACGATTCCGACAATCGCGGCGTCCACCGGCGACGGCTTGCGCCCGAGCGCATCCTGCGCCGCGCGCCCGTCCAGCACGAGCAGCACGCGCTCGCCGACGCCTGCTCCCACCGAATCGATCGCCAGCACGGGCGTCCCGCACGGCGTGGAATCCGCCTCGAGCGGCTGCACCAGCATCAGCTTGACGCCGTGGAAATTCCGGTCCTTCTGCGTGGACACGAGCTGGCCGACCACGCGCCCGAGTACCATGCTCAGCTCTCGCAGGACCAGTGGTCCACGATGCCGACGATGCCGGCGTCGGCGGGCAACTCGGTCGGGAGGAACGGGAACGACGCTTCCTTGCCCTTCACGAAGAAGACCTCTTCGCCGACGCCCGCTCCCACCGAGTCCACGGCGACCAGGGGCTTCCCGGCGGATGCGCGAGCAGGAGTGAGCGGCTGGATCACCAGGAGCTTGACGCCCGTCAGGCCCGGATCCTTCCGCGTGGCGACCACCGTGCCGATCACTCTCGCGATCTGCACGGCGCTACTCCTGGATCTCCACGTGATCGATCACGCCGATGATGGCGGCATCGACGGGGTTGTCCTTCATGCCGAACGCCATCCTGGCCGAACTGCCGCTGACGACGAGCACCTTTTCGCCGACCCCCGCGTCCACCGTATCAACGGCCACCAGGGCGCTGCCATCCGGCTTGCCCTTCACATCGAGCGGGCGCACGACGAGCAGCTTCGTGCTGAGCAGCCGCTCGTCCTTGCGCGTCGCCACGACGGTGCCGATCACGCGGGCCAGGATCATGGGCGATCAGGCCTTGCCGCCGGACTTGCCGATGGGCAGCACATCCTCGAGGTTCGCGTGCGGGCGCGGGATCACGTGGACCGACACGAGCTCGCCCACGCGGCGGGCCGCCGCGGCCCCGGCGTCGGTGGCGGCCTTGACGGCGGCCACATCGCCGCGGACGATGGCCGTCACGTAGCCGGCGCCGATCTTCTCCCACCCCACGAGCGTGACCTTGGCCGCCTTGACCATGGCGTCGGCCGCCTCGATCATCGCGACCAGTCCCTTGGTTTCGATCATCCCGAGTGCTTCACCCATTCGACCCTCCATCGGGCGTGACGTATGAGGTCCGGAGCCCGCGATCATGCCGGCGCGTTGGTCACCCGCAGTGCTGGTCGCGGCTATGTTACCTGAATCCGGGACGTTTGCGGGGGCCGACCTTGCCTCAGCGTGCCGCGCCGAAGCCCGGGCTTGACGGCGATGTCCGTCATCCCCGGTGTACGCACGCCGCACGCGCGACGCTCTTCACTCGCCGGCGAATAGGCGGCACGATCGAACGCGGGATGGACCTCTACTGCGCCTTCCACGCGTCGCGGCATTTCTCGGAACAGAAATGCTGGATGCCGCCCTTCACCCTGAGTGCGATCGCCCTGGACGGGACGACGAAGGTCCCGCACACCGGATCGCGGACCATCGTCTCGCCCTTGGCTGGCGGGCCGGCTTCTGCCTGCGGGCGAGGCGTGGCCCCGTCGATGATTCCCATGAACAGCCGCATCAGGGCGCGGCCGGCCAGGAAAAAGAGCAACGCAAACAGCAGAATCCGGGTCACGATGCTGCCACGTGATTCGTCCTTACCCGCCGATCCGGCCCGGGTTCGGGCGAGGCGCTCCGGCGGGCCCGGTTCCCGGCGCCGGCACCGGGGATCCGCCCGGATGCGCAGCCTTCAGGTTCTCGAGCGCGCGTTTCGCCGAGGCCCCTTCCTGGCTGTCCGGCGCAATCTTCAGGACCTCTTCCCAGGAGGCCATCGCCCCCTTCAGATCCTGTTTCCCGAACGCCTTCACGATGCCCTGATTGAGCAGGGTTTTCAGGTGCCTCGGGTCGATGCCGAGGGAATAGTCGAACTGGCTGAGCGCCTGGTCGACCTGCCCCAGGTAGTAGTAGCTCACGGCCAGATCGGTGCTGACGTTTACGTCCTTCGGCGACAGCTTCAGGGCCTGCTCGTACCACTTGATCGCGTCGGCGTACCGCTCGCCGTCGAAATACATGTTCCCGAGTTCGATTCGCGACGGCACGTTGTTGGTGTCGCGCTCGGCGATGGTCTGGAGGTTGCGCGCCTGCGTTTCGTCGACGGGCGGACGGGTCGCCGGCGCAGCGCCGGCCGGGGCCGACTGGGCGACCGGGGCCGCGGTCGAGCTCGAAACCGACCTGGGTCCGGTGCCCTGCTGCGTGCCGAGTACCCAGCCGACAATGAACCCGAACAACGCGCCGGTCACGCCGAAAACGATGGATTCAAGTTTCATATTCTTAGACTTCGATCATACCAACGTGCGAACGAACCAGTCCACCAGCGCCGCGACGAGCTCCGGCTGGCGGGAGAGCATCACGGTGCCGTGCCCCGCGCCCGACGCCAGGCGCAGATCCCGCAATCCTTCCCCGTAGCCCACCATCTGCTTGCCGGACCGCAGCGCGTACGGGTCGTCGTCGCTCACGATGATGAGCGCCGGCCTGTGGCCGAATTTCCGCATCGGCGCCTCGATCCGCAGGCCGCGATACTCCAGGCTCGGCGACAGGAGCGCGAGCGATTTGATCGCCGGGTTGTCGGAGGCCACGATGGCGCCTACGTTGGCCCCGATCGACGCCCCCGCGATCCCGATGCGGCTGGCGGCGATGTCACCGCGGGCCCTCAGGAACGCGTCCGCGGCTTCGACATCAAGCGTGAGGTCCGCGAAGTCACCGGCCGGTTCGCCTGCCATGACCGCGGGGTCGACTCGCGGGCCGCCCCCGCGGCGGAACTCGATGGCGAGCGCCGCGATGCCGGCGGCAGCGAGCCTGGCGGAGGTCGCGTCCCAGTCAACGTGCGTCCGCGTCATCACAGGCAGCAGGATGACCGCCGGCGCGGGCTTTCGATCCGGCAGGTAGAGCGCACCTGTCACCTGCTGTCCGTCACGCGCGACGAAGCTGACCGGTATCGGCTCGGCGGCACGGGCGGGCAGCACCGGCATTACCGAGACAACGGCGGCGGCAGCGAAAAGCGCCGTCAGGCTTCGCCGCCTGAAGGCCCGTTCACCCCGCGGCGCAGGTTCCCTCGCCCCCTCCACGGTCGACCTCGACATGGTCATCGCAGCAACGCCACCATTTCGCGCACGGCCCGATCGAGCCCGACCAGCGCCGCGCGCGCGACGATGCTGTGGCCGATGTTCAGCTCGACGATGTGATGGGTCAGCACGATGGGCGTGAGGTTGACGTAGTTGAGCCCGTGCCCCGCAAGGACCTCGAGGTCGGCTGCGTTCGCACGATCCGCGGCCTGGCGGATGCGCGACAACTCCGCGGGCTTGTTCGTATCCGTGGCGTCGGCGTAAGGTCCGGTGTTGATCTCGATGGCATCCGCACCGACCTCCTGCGACGCCTCGACCTGCGGGTTGTCGGGATCGATGAAGAGGCTGACGCGGACGCCGGCCTTGCGCAGGGCGCCAACCGCCGCCTTCACGGAGTCGAAATTCTGCACCACGTTCAAGCCGCCGGTCGTGGTCACTTCTTCGGCCCGCTCCGGGACCAGGGTGACCTGGTCGGGCCGCACGCGCACGGCCGCGTCGATCATCTCGCGGGTGGCCGCCATCTCGACGTTGAGCTTGGTGCGTACCGTCTGGCGCAGCAGCTCCACGTCGCGGTCCTTGATGTGGCGACGGTCACCCCGGAGATGCACCGTGATGCCCTCGGCGCCGGCAAGCTCGGCGATGACGGCCGCGGCGACCGGGTCGGGCTCTTTCGCCTTCCGCGCTTCGCGAATGGTGGCGATGTGGTCGATGTTGACTGCAAGTCTCATGTGAAGAATCCAAAGAGCGTATTTCCTGATCCGTCCACCTATCTTGGCGTCGCATCGGGCAGCCCGCCATCAACCGGGATAGTGGCCCCGGTCGTCGGCGACTGGCGCGTCGCGAAGTACATCACGGCGTTGGCGACGTGACGTGCGGTCACGCGCGCCTTCAGCAGGTTCCGCCCCCGGTAGTACTCCTCGAGGCCGGCCTGGTCGAGGCCCCGCGCTTTCATGCGGTCGGGTCCGACCTCGGCCCACAAGCCCGATCGCCACTCCCCGTGTGAAAACACCGCATCGGGAGACACCATGTTGACCCGCACGTCGAGCTCGGCGAGCTCCAGGCTCGCGATGCGCGCCAGCTGGTGCGAGGCGGCCTTGGTGGCGCTGTAGGCGCCAAAGCGGGCGCCGGGCGCGAAGACGTTCTTGGTGGACACCACCACGATATCGCCGCCGGTCCCTTGAAGCGCGAAATGGCGCGCGGCCTCGGCGAGCAACAGCAGCGTCCCGTCGATGTTGACGCGCTCGAGGCGCCTGAAGGCTTCGAGGTCAATCTCGGCGAGCGGCGCGACCTTGGCGATGCCGGCGTTGACGATGACCAGGTCGACGCCGCCCCAGGCGAGGATCACCTCGCGAAACGCTTCGGCCACCGATTCGGCGCTGGTCACATCCATCGGGACCCCGGCGACGTGCCCGGGGAATTCGCCGCCCAGCTCCGTCGTGAGCCTGTCGAGGCGCTCGCCGGCCAGGTCGGTGACGGCCACGTGCGCGCCCCGTTCGAGCAACTCGTGCGCGATGCCGGCTCCGATCGCGCCGGCCGAGCCCGAGATGAGCGCCGTGCGCCCGGAGAGCGGCTTCGCTACTCCGGCCAGCTTCGCGTGCTGCAGGCCCCGATACTCCATCATGAACAGGTCGCGCTCGCCCAGGCCTTCGTAGCCGCCCATTCCGGCGATGACGCTCTTGACCCTGAGGGTCTGGGCCGTGATGTCGCGCGCGATAATCGCGTCGTGCACGTCGCGTCCTGCGCAGAGCGCGCCAAGCCCTGGCAACAGCACGACGCGGGGCAGCGGATCGAACGGGGCGACGCCGGCCGGCAACAGGGCCCGGTGGCGGTCGAGATACGCCCGGTAGTGTTCCGTATAGGCGTTCAGCGCCGAGCGCAGCCGGTCCCTGAAGGCCGCCGGCTGGTCGTAGTCAGGCGCGTCCACCCACAAGGGCAGGCTCTTGGTCCGGATCAGGTGATCGGTCGTGAGTGGCGGCGTGACCAGCGCCTCTTTCGCACCATTGCTCGCGAGGATTCCCAACACCTCTTCGTTGAGCAGCGGCACCACCACGACCCGGTCCCAGGGCAAATCGGGGTCGCCCGTGGCGCGCGCGAGCTGCCCGCGCACGATCGGGCCGATCCGCGCCAGGCGATCACGCGACGCCGCAACGTCTTTGCCCGGCACGGTCATCGTCCGGCCGCGTTTCGCACGGGACGCCGCGTGGTTCTCGGCACGCGTCACCATCTCGACGGTCGCCTCGTAGGCCGCTCGCGCGGTGTCGCCCCACGTGATGAGGCCGTGCCGCATCAGGACCAGGCACCGGGCGCGGGGAAACGCCTCGACCGCGGCGGCCGTCGCACGGGCGAGCTGAAATCCTGGCTCGATGTAGTCAAGGACGAAAGCATCCTCGCCCAGCGCCTCGCGCAGATGGCCGGCGCCGCCCGCCTGGTTGCTCAGCGTCAGGATGGCGTCGGCGTGCGTGTGGTCGACATACGGCGCGGGCATGAATGCGTGGACCAGCGTCTCGATCGAGGGCGTCGGGCTCCGATGGTTGAACAGGTGCGTCCTGATCTCGTTCACCATCAGCTCGTCGTCCAGTGAATCGATCGCGCGGAGGCGCTGGAGGTACGCGAGGTCGAGCGGAGGGAACGCCTCGGGCTCGATTGTCGCAAGGTCGGAGCCGGAGGCTTTGACGAATATCGCGGCCACCGTCTCGCCAAGTGCGGTGCGCCAGGTTCCCTTGACCGACGTGTTCCCGCCGCCGTGGAGCACGAGCGAGGTCTCGATGCCCAGGAGCCGGCTCGTGTACGTGCGGGCGGCGAGCGCCTCGCCCCACGCCGGGGCGTATCGCGTCACGAAGTCGGCGGCGTCCTTGTCGGACCAGCGGCTGTTCATGTCGCTCTTCGGGCTCGAAAGAGAGCGCTACCGGCGCTTGCTCTTCCGCTTCTGTTCGCTCCGGAGGGTGCGGAACAGGTCGTAAGCGTCGTTGGGGCGCATCAGTTCGTGCACGACCTTCCCGACGGCCTGGATCATCGCGATCGGCGCGTCGGATTGGAAGATGTTCCGTCCCATGTCGACGCCCGCCGCGCCCTGCGACACGGCGTTGTAGGCCATGGTCAGGGCTTCGAGCTCGGGCAGTTTCTTGCCGCCGGCCATGACGATGGGAACGGGGCACCCGGCGGTGACCGATTCGAAATCCTCCGGGCAGTAGTACGTCTTGACGATCTGCGCGCCCAGCTCGGCACAGATCCGGGTGGCAAGGCCCAGGTATCGGGCGTCGCGCGCCAGGTTCTTCCCCACCGCCGTCACGCCCATCGTCGGGATGCCCGCGCGCAGGCCCATGTCGACCAGGCGCGTCATGTTGGTGACCGTCTGCGTTTCGAATTCACCGCCGATGTGCACCTGGACGGCCATCGCCGAGACGTTCAGGCGAATGCAGTCATCGATATCCATCGCCAGGTGCTCGTTCGACAGCTCCTTGAGCGTGCTGGGGCCGCCGCTGGCGCGAATGACAACGCCCTGGCCGAAGGTCGACGGCACGATCGAACGGAGGATGCCGCGGGTGAGCATCAACGCGTCCGCGTATGGCAGGAGCGGAACGATCGTGATGTCCGGCCGCTCGAGGCCGGAGGTCGGTCCAAGGAAATACCCGTGGTCGATCGCCAGCATCACGGTGCGGCCGGTCGCAGGCCTGAAGATGCGGGCCATGCGGTTTCGCATGCCCCAGTCGAGCTGGTGAGCGCCCTTCAGGTAGAAGCCCTCGTGCAGCTGCGGCACGTCGACGTGGAAGTTCTTGGTCTCTTTGACGGTATCAACGTCGGCCATCGGACGGGTGCTCCTCGATGCTGGACAATCTCTCGGCTGGTGGCTGGCGGCTGGCGACCAGTCACGCATTCACGCGGCTGACGTTCGTCTTTCTGGTCTCACTGCGAGTCAGGCCTCACAAGGCCGGATATCCACGCCACGGCCCGATTGCCATGCTGTGCCCCGAACCGTTCTAGCCGAGGTGCGCGCGGACCACGCCGGCGATTTCCTCGGCCCACGCCTGGATCTCGTGCTGGTGCTCTCCTTCGAGCATGATGCGCAGCAACGGTTCGGTTCCCGAGTACCGCACCAGCAGCCGCCCGCGGTTGGCGAGCCGCTTCTCGACGGCGTCGATGGCCGCCGCCACTTCCGGCAGCGTCCTCACGTCCCTCTTTTCGCGAACGCGCACGTTGACCAGCGTCTGGGGATACGTCTTCAGCCCGCCCGAGAGTTGACCGAGCGACTGTCCCGTTTCGGCCATGACGCGCAGCACGTTCAGCGCGGTGACCAGGCCGTCGCCGGTGAAGAGCGATTCGGCGAAGATCACGTGTCCCGACTGTTCGCCGCCAAGCGCGAGGCTGCGACGCTGCATTTCCTCCATGACGTACTTGTCGCCCACCGGGCACCGCACCAGATCGATCCCGATATCGCGCAGCGCGATTTCGAGGCCGATGTTGCTCATCACGGTTGCGACAATGGCGCTGCCAGGAAGGCGTCCCGTGGCGTTCATGTGCCGGGCGCACAGGTACATGACCGCGTCGCCGTCGACGACGTGTCCCTCCTCGTTGACGAAGATGGCCCGGTCGCCGTCGCCGTCGAACGCCACGCCGAGGCTGCAGCCGGCCTCGATGACGAGTCGCGCCAGCTGAGCGGGCGCGGTCGATCCGCAGCCGAAGTTGATGTTGCGGCCGTCCGGATTGCAGCCGATCGCCGTGATCTCGAAACCGAGGTCGCGCAGCAGCCGCGGCGCGAGGCCGCCTGTGGCCCCGTTGCCGCAGTCAACCGCGATCCGGCGTGCGTTCTCGGGCAACGGCCCGCCCAGGGCCTTGCGGGCATGCGAAAGATAGTCGCCGGACAGATCGACGGTCTCGATCGCCGGCGCCTCACCCGCCGGCTCCTCCCACGACTGATCCGCCACGATCGCTTCCACCTTGGACTCGAACTGCTCGCTGAGCTTCTCGCCGGCCCCGGAGAACACCTTGATGCCGTTGTCCTCGAACGGATTGTGCGACGCCGAGATCACGAGGCCGGCCGCGAATCCCTCGGCGCGCGTCAGGTAGGCCACGGCCGGCGTCGAAATCACGCCCGCGCTGGTCACCGCGGCGCCCGCTGCACCGGCCCCGGCGGCCAGTTCGCGCTCGATCCAGGCTCCCGACTCGCGCGTGTCGCGGCCGATGAGCAGATGCGGGCGATCCGATCGGCCCGCCATGGCACGCACCAGGGCGCTGCCGAGACGGCGGATCGTCCGCCGATCGAGCGGGGATTCCCCCGCGCGGCCACGCACACCATCGGTTCCAAACAGTCGCTGACTCATGGCTCCCACGCTCGATGCCCGGTACTGTGATCGATGGCGGCGGGCGTTCGCGTCCCGTGCCTACTTGAGCCTCACCTGAACCTGGGCCGGTTCGATGCGGACGACGACGAACAGTTTCGACCCGGCCAGGTGGACGGGCAGGTTGTAGCGGCCGGGCCCCACGCCGTTCACGTCCACCGAGGCCTGCAGGCTGTCGAGGTCGAGATCCTTCAGGCTGGCTTCGGCGCCGCGCACGGTGACGGACACCTCCGCCGGAGTCGCCAGGAACGAGAGCGCCGGGCCCAGGTTCTTCACCCGCACCGGCACCCGGTCGAACCTGCGCTCGCCTGGCACCGGGGCAATCTCGACCGTGAGGCGCGCCGGGCGCGGGTTCTGGAGCCTCAAGGCGTTGTTCGGCAACCCCATCGTCACCGTCTCGCGCACCGTATCGGTGGCGCCCTGGATCGAGACCGGCTCGGTCAGCGCCTGGAGGGTGCCTCGCAGAGCGCTTTGCGGCCCCGTCACTTCGATCTCAGGCGGGTCCACGACCACGCGCTCGACGACAAAGCCCGGCGCAGGGTCCCCTTCAACCGACGGCGCCACCGGGATCATTCGCGACACCGACTGCTCGAAGACGAGCGTCGTCGTCCCGGGCGAGACAAAGGTCACTTCGACGCCGAACGGCGCGCGGACCTGCTCGGACGACAACGGGAAGATCTTCCTGCCGGCCTTCGCGGTGGACAGTTCCAGCACGGCCACCACGTCGCCCGAAGCGAGGTGTGCGAGCGTGCTGGACGCGCCCCTGACGCGCACGTCCACGGCCGAGGGCGTATCGCCGACGATCTCGAGTCCTTCCGGGATGTTCTGCAGCTCGAGCGGCGCGCGTATCCGCCGTTCGACCACCTGCTCGCCCGCCACGGCAAACCACAGCAGGAGGGCGATCAGCACCGCCAGCAGCTTCAGCCCGACGTTGCGGAATGGGTTGTACATCGCTAGTCGAACGTCTGGCTCAGGTTCCGGCGCTCCGCGGGCTTGCGCTTCTGCAGCGCGAGCCCCTGCAGCCGGGCCCGCAGGAGGTCAACGGTGAGCCCGCGATCGATCTTGCCGTCCTGCGCGACCGAGATGCGTCCGGACTCCTCGGACACGACGATGGCGACCGCGTCGCTCTCCTCGGTCAGGCCGATGGCCGCGCGGTGTCGCGTGCCGAGATCCTTGCTGACCGTCGGGTTCACGGTCAGTGGCAGGAAGCACGCGGCCGCCGCGATCCGATCGCCCTGGATGATGACGGCTCCATCGTGGAGCGGCGACTTGGTCTGGAAGATGCTCAAGAGCAGGTCGTAGGTGACCATCGCGTCGAGCGGGATGCCACCCTCGATGTAGTTCCGCAGGCCGATGTCGCGCTCGATCGCGATGATGGCTCCGGTGCGCTGGCTCGCGAGCATGGCCGAGGCCACCACCAGGTCCTCGACCAGCTCGTCCGCGGCTTCCGCTCGCGTGAAGTACTTGAACAACCGCGCCCGCCCGAGGTGCGCCAGCGTCCGCCGGATCTCGGACTGGAACAGCACGATCGCCGCGAACACGACGTAGCCGAAGATGTTCCGGATGAGCCAGTTCACCGTGTCGAGCCGCCACCAGCGCGACACGTAGAACAGCGCGACGATCAAGCCGACACCGATGCCCATCTGCACGGCTCTGGTGCCGCGCATGAGCTTCAACACCTCGTAGATCGCCACCGCCGCGATCACGATGTCGAGGAAATCGTTCCAGGCGACCGGCGGCCGCTGGAAGGTGTTGACGAACCAGTTCATGTGGATTCGATCTGTCGCATCCGTGTCCGCTCCGAACCTCCGGGCGGCCCGAGGCGATTCACACCCCGGCGTGCTTCCTGATGGCGTCCGCGACACGCGCCACGTCGATCATCGGCCGGACGGCGTGGACCCGGACAATGTGCGCTCCGAGCAGGATCGCGGCGGCAACCGCCGCGGCCGTGCCCCAGTCGCGGTCTGCCGGCCTGGTGGCCCCCGGCGCGCCGCCGAGAAACGACTTCCGGGATGGGCCCACCAGCACCGGGCACCCGAGTTCCGCCAGGAGCGGCAGCGCCGCCAGCGCTTCGTAGCTCTGGCTGGCCGCTTTCGCGAACCCGAGCCCGGGATCGAGCATCACCCGCGACTTCTCCACGCCCGCGCGCCTGGCCATCGAGAGTGACGCGCCGAGCTCGTCGACCACTTCGGCGGCGACGTCGTGGTAGACCGCCTCGCGGTACATCTCCCGCGAGCGGCCGCGGGTGTGCATCAGGACCAGCGCCGCCCCGGTCCCGGCAGCCACGTCCCCAAGTGTCGGATCATACCTTAGACCGCTGATATCGTTGATGATCGTCGCACCGGCCGCGATGGCCGCCGAGGCGACCTGTGCCTTGTAGGTGTCCACTGAAATCGGGACCTTGACGACCGGCACCAGGGCCTCGATGACCGGCAGCACCCGCGCCAGTTCCTGCTCCGCCGACACGGCGTCCGCGCCAGGGCGCGTGGACTCTCCGCCAATATCCAGGATGTCGGCACCTTCGGCCTCGAGGGCGATCGCCAGGCGGATGGCTTCGTCCACCCCTCGCGGCCCGGGCTCCGCGAACGAGTCTGGGGTGACGTTCACGATGCCCATCACGAGCGTGCGCTTTCCGAGTTCCAGCGCGCGGCCGGAGGGCAGAGGGACGCGGTAGATCGCGCGAGGGAAGATGGACATGGGCATCGCTGGAGGCTGGCGGCCGGGAACGTTCTCCTCTGACCACGAATGACTCGCCTCGGACCAGCCGGTCGACTCCACCCAGCGCTCGTCAGCAGTGTAGAACAACTGCAGGGAGCAGGCGGCCGAAACGCTGAGATCGGCCCCCAAGTGCCGCGTTCGATTGAAGTGGGGTAGCTCTGCCAGACAGGCGTTCAGCGGGACGAGAGCAGGGCCGCCAGGCCCCAGCCTCCGGCCCCAAGCCTCAAGCCCCGAGCCTCTCTCGGCCTGGCCCGGAATTGCTTCCAGGCCGCTCGTTTCAGTGTTCCTGCGGCAGCGGACTCGGAATCGGGGGCGTCACGGGCGCAGGCCGATCCTTGGTGCGAGGAGCGTCGGGGTCGGTCGCCGGAGGCTGGGCCCCGGGCGCGATCACCTTGGCCTCGAGTTGTTCGCCTGCCACGATCTTCTTCACCTGCTCCCCGTCGAGCACCTCGCGCGAGAGCAACTCGTCGGCGATCTGCACCAACGCGTCCTTGTGGCTCGTGATGGCGTCACGCGCCCGCTCATAGTTGGTCGAGACGATGCGCCGCACTTCCTGGTCGATCTTGATGGCGGTGTCCTCGCTGTAGTCCTGGTGCTGCGCGATCTCGCGGCCGAGGAAGATCTGCTCTTCCTTCTTCCCGAAGGTGAGCGGACCCATCTCGTCGCTCATGCCCCACTCGCAGACCATCTTGCGCGAGAGATCGGTCGCGCGCTCGAGGTCGTTGCCCGCCCCGGTGGTGACGCTGCCGAGCGAGATCTCTTCGGCCAGCCGCCCGCCGAGCAGGATCGCAATCTGATCCATCAGGTACTCGCGCGAGTAGTTGTGCTTCTCGTCGATCGGCAACTGCTGCGTCAGGCCGAGCGCCATGCCGCGCGGAATGATCGTCACCTTGTGGATCGGATCCGCGTTCGGCAGGACCACCGTGAGCAGCGCGTGGCCCGCCTCGTGGATCGCCGTCACCCGCTTCTCGTCCTCGCTGATGATCATCGAGCGCCGCTCCGTGCCCATCAGGACCTTGTCCTTGGCGAACTCGAAGTCGATCATCTGCACGGTCTTCTTGTTGTAGCGCGCGGCGTAGAGCGCGGCCTCGTTGACCAGGTTCGCCAGGTCCGCGCCCGAGAAGCCCGAGGTTCCCCTCGCCAGCACCGCGACGTTCACATCGTCCGACAGGGGGATCTTCTTGGTGTGGACGCCGAGGATGCCTTCGCGTCCGCGCACATCCGGGCGATTGACGACGATGCGCCGGTCGAAGCGGCCGGGGCGGAGCAGCGCCGGGTCGAGGACGTCCGGACGGTTGGTGGCCGCCACGAGAATGACGCCGTCGTTCGACTCGAAGCCGTCCATCTCGACGAGCAACTGGTTCAGCGTCTGCTCGCGCTCGTCGTGGCCGCCGCCGAGGCCCGCGCCGCGATGGCGCCCGACCGCGTCGATCTCGTCGATGAAGACGATGCACGGCGCGTTCTTCTTGCCCTGCTCGAACAGGTCGCGCACCCGCGAGGCGCCCACGCCGACGAACATCTCGACGAAGTCCGAGCCGCTGATCGAGAAGAACGGAACGTTGGCCTCGCCGGCGACCGCGCGCGCGAGCAGTGTCTTGCCGGTGCCGGGCGCACCCATGAGGAGCACACCCTTCGGGATGTGGCCGCCCAGCTTCTGGAACTTCTGCGGCTCCTTGAGGAACTCGATGATCTCCTGCAGCTCCTCCTTCGCCTCGTCTACGCCGGCGACGTCCTTGAAGGTGACCTTCTTCTGGGTCCCCGACGAGAGCTTCGCCTTGCTCTTGCCGAACGACAGGGCCTTGCTGCTCCCGCCCTGCATCTGGCGCATGAAGAAGATCCAGAAGCCGATCATCAGCAGCGCCGGCGCCCAGGAGTAGAGGATCGACGCCCAGGGAGAAGCCGATTCCTTCTCGGCCTTGACCGACACGCTGCGCTCGATCAGCTTGTTCGCCAGACCTTCGTACTGGGGCGGTGCGTAGGTGCGGAAGGTCTCGTTGGCCTTGGTCGTGCCCGTAATCTCATTGCCGGTGATGGTGACCGCGGACACCTGCCCGGAGTCCACCCAGGACATGAAATCGCTGAATGAGACGGGCCGGTCCCGCGGCTGGAGCGTGGTCGAGAAGTTCCAGACCAACACCCCAACGATCACGAGGACCAACCAGAACAGGAGGCTCTTCAGAGTGGAATTCACGCACCATCTCCCAACTGGCTAAGTTCTAATATTACCACGCGTTGCGTCCGATCGGTGACCTTGGCGTCCTCGGCGATCAGGTGCCCGGCCACCCACACGATCCGGTCGTGACCATCGACGACGAGAGGGACCCGGTCACGAACGGGTCGCGGCACCTTCCGATCGACGAGCACGTCCTGCAGCTTCTTCCGCCCCCCCAGCCCGAGCGGCTGGAAGGCGTCCCCGGCCTTTCGCGAGCGAACGAACAGGCCGTTTTCCGCCAGATTCGCGTCGATAGCCGCACGGTCGGACGCAAGCTGGAAAACAGAACCGGCGGGCCCGGCACCTCGTGCCTCGACCCGGGCGGAGATCTCGCATTGCGCCTCGGGAACTCGGAGGGAACCAGGGACGGGCAGCGGATACCGCCACGCGTCGACCAGAGGCTCCCTTCGATTCCCGCTACTTGTTAAGACAACGTTTGCGCCAATTCGTTCCACCCGAACGCCGGGGAGATCCGCCGCCGGGGCTTTTTCGTCCAATCCCGAGGTGATCGCCAGCACGGACTCGACCTGGTCCAGGCCACAAAACCGTGATCCGGCCGTGTCGGCGAGCGCGATCCGCACGACACGAAGGGCCAGGGCGGGGGGCAGAGCCGTCAGGGCCTCGATGTCGAGGCTACGGCTGTGGTTCGCGCCAATGGTGACCACCCGGCCGGAGGCCGCAACAGCTTGCTCGGCCATCCACTCCTCGTCATGTCGCGCAAGCCGCGCGTTTCTGGCCAGCACCTCGACCGCCGCGGGCGTGAATCGCTCTTCGAGCAGCGGCAGCAGCTCGTGCCTGATCCTGTTTCGTGGGATGGCCACATCGGCGTTCGACGCGTCTTCCCGATACGGCAGCCCCCTGTCCCGAAGCCACCCGCGCAACTCGTCCCGCGTGAGGTCGAGCAGCGGCCGGATGAACCTCCCGCGGCGCGACGACATCCCGGCCAGGCCGGCCGATCCGGCTCCGCGCAGCAGGCGCAGCAGGTAGGTCTCGGCCTGGTCGTTCTTCGTGTGACCGAGCACGATGACGTCTCCCCGCAACCTGGTGGCTGCCTCGCGAAGGAACGCGTACCTCGCGTTGTGCGCGGCAACCTCGACCGACACCTGATCCTCGATCGCGGCCGCCTCGACATCGACACGGGCCGAATCGAACCTCACGAGGAGCGATGCGGCCAGCTCGCGGCAGAATTCCTCGTCGCCGTCGCTTTCGGCCCCGCGCAACAGGTGGTTCAGGTGCGCGATGCCGGCCAGCTCAAACGGCACTGAGGCGTCGTGCGCGGCGGCCATCCCGTGCACAAGGTGCAGCAGCGCCACCGAGTCGGATCCGCCCGACACCGCCACGACCACTCGCGCACCGGGCGTGAGCAGGGCGTGACGCCGAACGGCGTGCCACACGCGCTCGTCGAGGGACGACATGGGATGGCGGCAGGCTGGCATCAAGACGGGAATGGGCCGCGCGCCGCCACGCACAGCCCCTTTCCAAACTGGTGCCGGTGAGAGGACTTGAACCTCTGACTCCGCGGATATGAGCCGCGTGCTCTGACCAACTGAGCTACACCGGCCTAACCTTACAAGTTTAGCACACGGGCTCGAGGCTCGAGGTTGGCGGCTGGAGGCTGGCGGCTGGAGGCGGCGATTGGATCTCGGGCGGGAGCGGGCGTTCGCGGCGCGGGCCCTGCGAGCAAGCCGATCGACGTTCTCGCAAACCGCACCGCGAGGGCCGAGTCACGCTGCCGGGGATGGGGGTCCCCGGGGATCGTCAGGTCAGCTACGAGTCCCGGAAGGATCGGTTTGCCGCCGTTCGACGGCGCTCAGGGCGTCCCGAGCAAGGTCGAGGGGCGGCGAACGTGAGCGGGAACGCGCAGCAAACTGACCCACTACCGCCGGGAGATGGGGGGAGCCGGCGTTTTGGCGGGACCGCAGGAGAGCCGAAACCAGGAGGCCGTGAACTGATATCGGGAGGCCTTGGCCACCAGCCGCCAGCCGGGCATCATGTCTCTTCAATAAGCGCGGCGGCCAGCAGCGGGATCAGGATCTCGTGATGGCCGACGAGGTTGTAGCCCCGGCCGCCCGTGCCGGCCGGCGGCCTCGTCACCACGTTGGTCTGCGGCCGGTACATCCGCATGAAGTCGATGTTCACCGTCGTCAAGCCCGTGAGCGCAATGCCGCGGTTGCGGGCGAGGGCCACGGCCTTGAGAAACACCTCGGGCAGGACGACGGCCGAACCGCAGTTGAGATACACGCCGTGGTCGAGTCGGGCGACATTCGAGACGAAGTAGCGGAAGTCGCGCAGGCTGCCCTCGCCGAGCGCGCTGCCCGAGGCCGCGGGGTGCATGTGGATGACGTCGGTGCCGAGCGCCACGTGCGCGGTGAGCGGAATCCCGAGCCTCGTGGAGGTGGCGGCGATGCTCAGTCCGGCGTGCGGCGCGCGAGATTCGAGGAGATAGCGCCCCACCGCCTGCCCGATGCCGAGGCCGGCAGCCACTCCCGAGTTAATCGCGCGATTGAGCAGGGTTCCCGTCTCCTCCGCCATCCCGAACCGCCCGGGCCCGAGGGCTTCGTCCACCTCTTCGGAGGTCGACCCGGCGAGCGCGATCTCGAAGTCGTGGATGATGCCGGCGCCGTTGGTGGCGAAGGCCGACACGAAGCCGCGTTCAGCCAGGTCGACGAGGATCGGAGAGAGGCCGGTCTTGAGGACGTGCGCGCCGAAGCCCCAGATGACGCCTCCCCCCGACGACCTGGCCGCGGTGATGGCGCGAACGACGGCGCGGAAATCGGCCGCGCCCAGCATGTTCGGCAGCCCGTCGAGAAGACTCCCCAGGCCTGCCCCCTTGCGATACGGGGTGGCGAAGTCGGCGAGGTTGGCCTTGCTCGATCGCGAGGCCAGGGGATAAGTGCGGACGCCAGAGAGATCGAACTCGTCGTAGGGAAAGGGCACGGACCGCTCCCCGCGCTGGCGCCCGTTATTGCTGGCGCAGTTTTTCCGCCTTGCGCCGGGTGAATTTCAACCCGGACCAGGTGTCGTCGACCGCGCACACCTTGTAGT
The DNA here is from genome assembly GCA_963843385.1 of uncultured Acidobacteriota bacterium. Taxonomy (GTDB): domain Bacteria; phylum Acidobacteriota; class Vicinamibacteria; order Vicinamibacterales; family JAKQTR01; genus CAVOHU01. The sequence continues at coordinate 53,861 of CAWJJY010000009.1, read as the reverse complement.
CCACCAGGCCCGCGTCGAGGCCGACGCGGCGCACATCGGGTTCGCCCAGGTCCGAGGCGAGCTTCGACGTCTTCTTGGGCCACACGATCCAGAGGCTGCCCGCGCCGACGGCGACCGACATCCACGTGATTCCGCGCTGCAGCCCGGCCAGCGAGTTGACGAACCACAACGTCAGGTCACGCGTTCCGCAGTTCTTCCGGCAGATGCTCACACCGTCAGGCAGGTGCCCCAGCGTCCGCTCGAAGCCCACCGGCGCGTCAACCAGCACCACGGCTGAACCGGCCGCAATGCCGAGCTTCTTGGGCAGCGGTGTCCCGGAATAGCCCGCCAGGACCGATTCCGGGACGACGGGCGTCTGGGGAGGGTTCGCGATCGCACTTCGAAGAGCCGTGCGAATCCGGCTCCAGCCGGTGAAGACGGCGTCGGGCAGCACCTTCTCGACTTTCGCGACCTTGTCGGGCTCGCCGTCGACGAAGACCAGCGGGACCTGGCGCGTGGACCTGCGCTGCCGGAATTGCAGCGCCACCTCGGTGCCGTGCGACGGGGCGTGGCTCAGGTCGATCACGACGGCCGACGGCGTGCTCGCCTTCAGGGACTGCATCACCAGCTCGGTATCGGCGTCGTAGTCGACGTCGTATCCCGCGGCACTCAATTGCTCGACGCGCGGCCACGCCTCGGCCGCGTTCCAGTGGACGAGTCGTACCCGAACCGGCATGACCGCTCCTTCAAGTCCGGCCGCCCGGACACCAGGTCGCTGACCAGCACATCACAACAGCGCACAGACAGGTACTCGCATGGGGATTCGCTGGCTGGGTTTCCCCGGAATGGCTCCACTAACTAGTTTACCCAATCGCCCGGGCAATAGCGAAGGCGGCGGCGGCGGCCAAACCTCCGATCACAGTGGTCTGCAATGCACTTCGCAGCGCATGGGCGCCGGTGAAGCGTCCCTTCACATACCCGAACACCGCGAGGGCAACCGCCGTCACGGCCACCGAGATGGGCAGCGCCGAGGCCACGGTCGGCTCGATCATGTAGGGCGCCAGCGGGATCATCCCGCCGGCGATGTACGCGCCGGCGATGGTCAAGGCGCTCGTCAGCGCACGCTTCGGGTCGGGCTTCTCGAGGCCGAGCTCGAACCGCATCATGAAGTCCACCCACGCCCTGGGTTTGTTCTTCAGGGCCAGGACGACCGCGTCGCTCTCCTCGGGGGTGATGTCGTAGGTCTGGAAAATCTCGACGATCTCCGCCATCTCCCTGTCTGGAATCCTGACGACTTCCTCCTCCTCGCGCCGGCGCTCCGACTCGTAGTGCTCGGCGTCGCTGCGCGCGGCGAGATAGCCGCCCAGCCCCATCGCGATCGACCCGGCGGCCACCTCCGCCAGCCCGGCCGTGACCACGACCTGGGTCGCCACGACCGCGCCCGACAGGCCGGCTGCCAGCGCGAAGGGCACGGTGAGGCCGTCGGACATGCCGATGACGATGTCGCGAACGGTTTCTCCGGCGGTGAAGTGAGCCTCGATGTGGGGAGTGTGCGGCATCTTCGACACCTTTCAGGTCAGCCGATTCACGACAGGCTGGAGGCTGGAGGCTGGCGGCCTGTCACGCGAGCAGCTTGCTGGCCGCCGATACGGCCTCGTCCACGACGATCGCGACGAATTCCGAGTTCTTCGGGCCGGCGCCTGGAGGCGAGCGGCAAGCGGCCTCGCCCGCGAACACGGTTCTCTCCGCACGGTCGCCCTTGTTCACTCACGACGATCGAGCCGAGCGCTGCCACACCAGGCTGGAGACAGGCGGCCGGAGGCTGGCGGCCTCGCCCGCGAACACGGTGCTCACCGCGCGGTCGCCCTTGTTCACTCACGACTATCGAGCCGAGCGCTGCCACCCCAGGCTGGAGACAGGCGGCCGGAGGCTGGCGGCCTGTCACGCGAACGCGATGCCTTCCGCTCAGATGTCCCCGTTCACTCACCACGATCGCGCGAAATCTGCATCCCCAGGCTGGCAGTCGCTTCGGACGATCGTATCCCGCCTGCAGCCTAACGGCGTGCCGGGCCTCCAGCCCCATGCCCTATGCCCCGGTGCAACCGAAAACATCGGTAACAAACTAGACCGGCTACATGGGTAACACCCAGCCGGTCGTCGTAGCCGCTCCTCCGCACGGGGCGACGGCGTCGGTCAAGGCCACGTCAGTGCCCCGTGTGAGCGGGGTCGAACCGAAGCGGAGGGCCTTGAGGGCCGCCCAGCCCCAAGCCCCAAGCCCCGAGCCCCAAGCCGGGAAGTCATTACACGATAAGCATCGCGTCGCCATAGCTGTAGAAGCGGTAGCGTTCTGCGACGGCTTCGCCGTAAGCGCGCAGGATGGTCTCGCGGCCCGCGAATGACGCGACCAGGATCAGCAGCGAGGAACACGGCAGGTGGAAGTTGGTCATCAGGCTTCCCACGGCCAGGAACTTGTGACCGGGCCTGATGAACAGATCTGTGGACGATGGGCCTGCGGCGACGCGCCCGCCGCCCCGCGCGGCCGCGCTCTCGAGGGCGCGGGTCGTCGTCGTCCCGACCGACACGACGCGGCGGCCTTCTGCGAGCGCCGCGTTGATCTGCCCTGCGGCGGCCTCGCTGATCGAGTAGGTTTCCGTTTCGACGACGTGGTCCTCGACCTCGGTTGCGCGGACGGGCTTGAAGGTGCCGTACCCGACATGGAGGGTGATGTCGGTCCGCTCGATGCCGGCCCGGTCGAGCCCCTCGAGCAGTGCCTGCGTGAAGTGGAGGCCTGCGGTCGGCGCCGCGATCGATCCCGGTTCGCGGGCGTACACCGTCTGGTAGCGCTCGCGGTCGAAATCAAGGTCGGGGCGCTTGATGTAGGGAGGCAAGGGCACGTGTCCGATCGCCTCTATGAGGTCCGGCACGCTCGGCGAACCCGTCGACCAGAGCCGGACTTCGCGCCGTCCGCCGAATCGCTGTTCCAGGATCTCGCCGTGCAACGTGTGCGGGCCGCGCTCGAACACCACCTGCCGCCCGGGCTTGAGCCGCTGTCCTGGATGGACCAGCGCTTCCCAGCGATCCTCGGCCGTCCTCGCCACCAGCAGGCATTCGACGTCGCCCCCGCCCGGCAGCCGGCGCCCCAGCAGGCGCGCAGGAAACACCCGCGTGTCGTTGAGCACGAGCAGATCGCCGCGAGCGAGATGCCGAGGAAGCGAGGCAATCGAGGTGTGTTCGATCGCGCCGGTGCTGCGCGTCAGCACGAGCAGTCGCGAAGTTCCGCGCTCGGCGGGCGGGTACTGGGCGATGAGATCGGGCGGCAGTTCGAAGGTGAAGTCAGAAACCAGCACGGGGGTTTCTCGGCACGGGGTTCGACACCAGGATCAGGCTCGGGCCCGTGGCTCGAGGCTTGGGGCCTGGGGCTTAAGGCTCAAGGCCAAGGGCGCCGGACTCAGAATGGCGACTCGCCGCCGCTTTCCCGCGTGCGCGATGCCGCGCCGTAAACCTTAAGTCTCAAACCTCAAGTCTCAAGCCGCGAGCCGCCAGCCGCCAGCCTGAAGGAGTCCGCCTAACATGCCCACCGCAGCAGCACCGACCCGACGGTGAATCCTGCCCCCACCGAGGCGAGCAGCACGAGGTCGCCCTTCTTGAGGCGTCCTTCATCGACCGCATCCTGGAGAGCCAGAGGAATAGTCGCTGCCGTTGTGTTGCCGTAGCGCGCGATGTTGAGCATGACCTTGCTCTCGGGGAACCCGAGGCGGTCGGCCGCCGAGGTGATGATCCGGCGATTCGCCTGGTGCGACACGAACAGGTCCACCTGCTCCGGCGTCACGTTGTGCTTCTCTAGCACGCGGCGGCAGATCTCCTCCGTCTTACGGACGGCGAACTTGAAGACGATCTGCCCGTCCTGCTTGATGAAGTGCATCCGCTGGTCGACCGTCTCGTGCGAAGCCGGGTAGAGGCTTCCTCCGCCCGGCATCCGCAGCGCCTCGGCGTTGTTGCCGTCGACCTCGTGTTCGTACCCGATGATCTCCAGCCCGTCTTCCACCGCCGGCGACACCACCACCGCGCCCGCCCCGTCGCCGAACAGCACGCACGTCGTTCGATCGGTGTAGTCGACGATGCTCGACATCACGTCCGCCCCGACCACGAGCGCGTGCTCGTGACGGCCGGAGGCGACGAGCTGGCTGCCGACGGCGAGCGAGAAGGTGAACCCGGAGCACGCAGCCGACACGTCGAATCCCCACGCGTTTTTCGCGCCGATCTTGTGCTGGAGCATGCAGGCGACGTTGGGGAACATCATGTCGGGTGTCACCGTCCCGACGACGATGACCCCGATGTCCGCGGGCGTGAGGCCGGCGCGCTCGATCGCCAGCAACGCCGCTTCCTTGCTCAGGTCCGAGGTCGCGACGCCCTTGTCCACGATGTGGCGCGTATGAATCCCGGTCCGCTGGAGGATCCACTCGTCGGTGGTCTCGACCAGCTTGGTCAGGTCCTGGTTGGTCAGGATGCGAGGCGGGGTGTAGGTGGCCAGCGACGCGATGCGCGTCGGGCGAACAACAGGAGTCACCACAGTCGAGTATCCCTTCCTGGGGCCGGCAGGCCGAAGTATTCGTACGCGCGAGGCGTCGCGACCCGCCCGCGCGGCGTACGATCGAGGAATCCAATCTGGAGGAGGAACGGCTCGTAGATGTCCTCGATGGCGTCTTTCTCTTCACTCAGGGCCGCCGCCAGGGTGTTCACCCCGACGGGCCCTCCGCCGAACTTGTCGATGATCGTGCGCAGCAGGCGGCGGTCGATCTCGTCGAACCCGTGCTCGTCCACCTCGAGCATGGTCAGCGCCGCCCGGGTGACCTCGGTCGTGATCTCGCCATTGGCGCGGACCTGCGCGAAGTCGCGAATCCGCCGCAGCAGCCGGTTGGTGATGCGGGGCGTGCCCCGAGATCGCCGGGCAATCTCCGCCGCCGCTTCCCCGCTGATCGGCACGCCGAGGATTCGCGCCGATCGCCTGACGATCTCTTCGATGTCCGACTCGCGGTAGAAGTCGAGGCGATGCACGATCCCGAACCGGCTGCGCAAGGGGGCCGTCAGCAGGCCGGCCCGCGTGGTGGATCCGATCAGCGTGAACTTCTGGAGCGGCACCTTCACCGATCGCGCCGCGGGACCCTGGCCGATCACGATGTCCAGCTCGTAGTCCTCGAGCGCGGGATAGAGAATCTCCTCGATCGCCGGCGCCATGCGGTGGATCTCGTCGATGAAGAGGACCTCGCGCTCCTTGAGATTGGTCAGCATGGCGGCGAGGTCGCCCGGCTTTTCCATCACGGGTCCCGACGTCGCGCGGACCGGCGAGTGGAGTTCGTTCGCGATGACCAGCGCGAGGGTCGTCTTGCCGAGGCCGGGCGGACCGTAGAGCAGGACGTGGTCGAGCGCCTCGTTCCGCTGGCGCGCGGCTGTGATGGACACGAGGAGGTTGTCGCGAACCTTGTCCTGGCCGATGTACTCGTCCAGCGTCCGCGGGCGCAGCCCCGCCTCGTATTGCGCGTCGTCGTCGACGCGCGCCGGTGTCACGACTCGTGGATCAGCCATTACCGAATCCGGGCCAGCTCGCGCAACGCCTGCCTGAGGGCTTCTTCAACGGTAGGGGTCTCGATGCGCTTGAGCGCGGCGTCGACCGCTTTCTCTGCAAGTAGTCGATGATACCCCAGGTTCCCAAGCGCCGAGAGCAGGTCGCGCCGCAAATCTTCGCCTTCGTCTCCCGAGGCCAGGGCGGCTTCATCCCGGGGTGCCAGCACGCCGATCGGAAGGCGATCGCGAAGTTCGAGGAGGATGCGCTCGGCGGTCTTCTTGCCGACGCCCGGAATCGAGGTCAGGCGCGCCACGTCGCTGGCCTGCACCGCCCGCACCAGGTCCGGCGGCTCGATGCCGGACAGCACGGCGAGCGCGACTTTCGGGCCGATACCGCTGATGCCGATGAGCCGCTCGAAGATCAGCAGCTCGAGGGGCGAGGCGAAGCCGAACAGCGCGAGTGCATCCTCGCGGACATGCGTGTGAATGTGCAGCGCGACCTCCGCGCCAGCTTCACCGAGCCGGTAGAAGGTGGACAACGGCATCGCGACGTCGTAGCCGACGCCCTGCACGTCCAGGATGAGCCGGTTGGGCTGCTTCTCGAGAATCCGGCCGCGGAGGAACGCGATCATGGCCGGTACTCGCGCCAGCTTCGGGGCAGCTTCCGCGAGCGCGGGACCGCCTCGGACACCTCGGCCGCGAGACTGCCGCGCGTGTGGACATGGCAGATCGCCACGGCCAGCGCATCGGCCGCGTCGTCGGGTTCGGGCGCCACAGCCAGGCCGAGCAGCAGACGTACCATTTCCTGCACCTGGTGCTTCTCGGCGCGGCCGTACCCGACCACCGCGCGCTTGATTTCAGCCGGGGCGTACTCGGCGATCGGGTAGCCGCCTTCGGCAGCCGCCAGCAGCGCAACCCCGCGCGCGTGGCCGAGCTTGAGCGCGCTGCGCACGTTGACGGCGTAGAAGAGGTTCTCGACGGCGACCGAGTCGGGCCGGCACTCGGCGAGCAGCCGGCAGAGCGCGCGATAGATGGTCAGGAGCTTGTCCGGGAACTCGGCCCGAGGCGGGGTCGCGATGGCCCCGCAGACAACCAGAGAATGACGGCTGCCGTCGGTGTCGATGCAGCCGTAACCGGTGCGTTCGGAGCCGGGATCGATGCCGAACACTCTCACGCGAGAGACGCCTCGATCTCCTTCTCGTCGATGTCGCAATTCGACCACACGTGCTGCACGTCGTCGTGGTCTTCGATCAAATCCATCAGCTTCAACATGCTTTGCGCGGCTCTGCCCTCGAGCGAGACGTAGTTCTTCGGGAGCATCACGACCTGGGCCGACTCGGGCTCGACCTTGATCGCGGCGAGCGCGTCCTTCACGGCCTGCAGCGTCTCGGGCGGGCTCACCACTTCCCAGTTGTCGCCGTCGTCTCGAAGGTCGTCGGCGCCGGCATCGAGGACGGCGGCCATCAGCGCGTCCTCGGTGGCCTTCGTCTTCTCGACGATGACGTAGCTCTTCTTCTCGAACATCCACGACACGCTGTTCGCCTCACCCAGGTTGCCGCCGTATTTCTCCAGGAGATGGCGCATCTCGCCGACCGTGCGGTTCTTGTTGTCGGTCAGCGTATTGATGAGCAGCGCGGCGCCGCCCGGGCCGTAGCCCTCGTAGGTGACTTCCTCGTACTGAACGCCCGGCTCCTCGCCGGTGCCTCGCCGGATGGCCCGCTTGATGTTCTCGGCCGGCATGTTGGCGGCCTTGGCTTCGGCGATGATCGTCCGCAGCCGAGGGTTGCTGTCGGGGTCACCGCCGCCGGCCCGGGCCGCAACGGTGATCTCCTTGATGACCCGCGTGAAGACGCGCCCGCGCTTGGCGTCGGCCGCGCCCTTCTTGTGCTTGATGGTGTGCCACTTTGAATGGCCGGACATGGCGAACTCCAACTCTCGTTCAGAGGGAAAACGGGACAGAAAATGGCCCCCGGATCTTAGCATAGGGGCTTACGGAGCAACAAGTTAGGCTGGCTGGCGGCTGGCGCCTCCCGGGCGGTGGCCTCCGGGTGTCTACGGGGCCGGATGCCGCAGTGAGTACACACGCCCGGCGCCCTCGACATGTTCCAGCGTCAGCCTCGCCGAGAAGGACTTCAAGTGCTCCTCGACCTTGGGCCACTCGCCGGGCGGATAGAGATCCGTGTGCACGACGATGTAGTCCACTTTGAGGCGGGCGAGGCTCTGCAGGCTCGTTTCGTCTGGAAAGCTCTCGAGCTCGAAGTAGAGCTGCTCGTGGAGCGAAGGGCGAATCCCGCTGTAACCGTGGACTGTCTTCTGCCAGTGCGCCATCGAATGGAGCATGAAGGCGGAGTGGCGCCGATCGTAGCGGGCCACGCTGTCGGCGGTCTCGAGCCGGAGGAGGGGAACCTCGGCCACCGCGAAGGGCGTGGGCCGGGTTGCGAGCCACCGGTCGATCGCAGGGATCTCGATGCGATAGGGCTGAACGGAGAGGGGCATCGCCGCGAACTCGGCGACCAGCAGGACCCCAACGATCAGGGCGAGCACGCGCTGTCGAGCGGGAGCGAGACGTCGGCTGAGGCGATCGAATCCGATGGCGGCAAGCATGGCCACGCACAACACGCCGAGGATCGTGATGCGCGATGGCACGCGAATGAAGCTGAATCCGGGAAGCTCGTACACGTAGGGCCAGAGCGTGAACGGCCGGGGCATTGCGAGCAGCACCGTTCCGGCGCCCAGCAGGCCGTAGAACGCGGCGGGACTCTGCCGAAGTCTTTCCCGCCATCGCCGGACCACGCTCAGCGCGCGCCGGAGGACCTCTCTCCAGCCGCCCCGGCGAATGGCTGCAGCGAACGGCACCCGACGAAGCAGGGCGATCCGAAGCGCGGCAGCGGCCGCCGCCATCAGGAGCGGGCGCCACGCCGAGCGCGACGCCAGCAGGACGGTCGAGCCAACTCGGACCTTGATCGGCCCTGAGAAAAGGACCGGCCCGGCGATCGCGAGCCCGACGAGCACGATGACGTCGAAGACTATTGCCAGCCGGCGCCAGGGTTTCAGCCTTGCAAGGCCGTTGCGGAGACTGGCTCCAACATGGCGTGGCGCAAATGCCACTCCCGCGAGCAGCAGCGGCATGATTCCCGGGAACAGCGCGGCGCGGGCGCGCTGGTTGATCTCGAGGCCAGGCACGAGCGAAATCAGGAACTGGTGGAAATAAGTCGGCGACTCGAGAAAGCTCCAGCCGCTGACGACCCAGTCCCTGAGCGTGCGCCGCAGTCCAATCTCCTGCTGTACGGCGTGATAGGGCACGACCATCAGGACGGCCGGCAGAAGCAGCAGCACGCCAACGATCCCCAGGTCACGCAACGGGCGGATGATCCCAAGCGATTCACCGAGAACGAGCCGGTACACGATCAGCGCCAGCATCGCGATCGTCAGGAACGTGCCGCCATGGCCGCTCGAGAGCACCTGGAGCGTGAAGAACGCGGCGGCCAGCCTGAGATCGCGCTTTCGCCTGCCGTCGAGATACGCGTGCAGGTAGGCGAGTCCGAACGGAATCCACTGCACGGCGGTGAGGTGGAGCTGGCCGATGCGGAAGAAGCGCGGCGGGGAGAAGGCAAAGATCAGCCCGGCCACCAGGGCTCCCAGCGGTCCGATTCCGAGGCGGCGGGCAAGCAGGTACGCGCCGACGGCGCACAGGAAACACGAGAGCAGCCCGACCAGGTTGATGGCGAGGATCGGGTTGTCGGTCAGCCAGATGACCGGCGCCACCATCAACGCGCTGCCGATCAGGTTCTCGGCGAACGCGAGCGTGTGCTGTTGCGGGTAGTAGATGTTGGCGTCGAACAGCGCCAGCGGCTGGTGGATGAATGCGTGCGCGTCCCACGCGAGCAGCCACGCGCTCAGGTCGGTATCGTTGTCGACACCAAGGACCGTGGTGGCAGGGTGGACCCACATTGGATACGTGAACAGCAGGGTGAGCGCCGCGTAGAGGAGCAGCACGCGCCAGGTGATCCCGGACTGACGCCCCAGTCCGAGTGGTGTGGATTCAACCTCTGCCATTGGTGGGCCAATGGTAGCGCAACACGCTTACGCGGCACCTGATCGGCTGGAGGCTGGCGGCTCGCGGCGGGCGGCTGGCGGCCGGAGTCGGCGCAAGCCACCCCTCGGGAAGTCGCCAGCCCCCAGCCTCCAGCCGATGTCCCGTCTCCCTGATAGAATGCGCGGACCAACCAAGGGGGCTCAATGTCTGAGGGTGTTCACAAACAGTCTGCTCTTCGCACGGCACTTGCCGGCCTGATCGGCAACGTGCTCGAGTGGTTCGATTTCGCGGTCTTCGGGTACTTCGCCACCGATATCGGCCGCCAGTTCTTTCCGAAATCCGATCCGACGGTCCAGCTGATGTCGGCCTTCGCGGTATTCGCCCTGGGCTTCGTCGCGCGGCCGCTCGGCAGCATCGTCCTCGGCCTGGTGGGCGATCGCATCGGGCGGCGGGCGCTGCTGACCCTATCGATTCTGCTGATGGGCGGCGCGACGCTCGCGCTGGGCCTGCTTCCCACATACGACCAGATCGGCCTGGCGGCTCCTGCCCTGCTGCTGACCATGCGGCTCATCCAGGGCTTCTCGCTCGGCGGCGAGTTCACCGGCTCGATGGTCTACACGACCGAGATGGCCTCGCCGTTGATGCGCGGCCTCGTGAGCAGTTCGACCGCCGCGGGCACCACGATCGGGTTCATCCTCGGGTCGGGCTCCGCGTGGCTGGTCAACCAGTGGCTGCCCGCCGAGGCAGTGGCGTCGTGGGGCTGGCGCGTCCCGTTTGTCGGCAGCGTGATCTTCTGCATCGTCGGCTGGTTCCTGAGACGAGGGATCTACGAAACGGAAGAAGGAGTGCAGGCCGCAACCTTGCGTCCGCCGCTCTGGCCTTCACTCAAGGCGGACTGGCTGCCCATTGTCCAGACGTTCGGCATCGTCGGCATGACCAACGCCGCCTACTACCTGACGTTCACCTTCGCGGTCGAGCGCCGGAAGAGCCTCGCCGGCATCGACTCCGGGGCCTTCCAGCTCGCGAACACGCTGAGCCTGGTGGCGGTGCTCTTCGCGAAGCCCCTCGGCGGATGGCTCTCAGATCGAATTGGCCGGCGCAGGCTGATGATGTGGCTGACCGTCGCGGTCATGGTGCTCATCCAGTTCGCGTTTCAGATGATGCTGTACGGGTCCGCCCTGAACTTCATCGCCGGCCAGCTGTTGCTGGCGCTGCCACTCGGCATGGCGCTCGGGCTGCAAGGTGCCATGGTGGTCGAGATCTTCCCGTTGCGCACGCGCGTGACGTCGATGAGCTTCGCCTACAGCATTACGCTTGCGCTTGCCGGCGGGTCGGCGCCGCTGGTCTCCACGTGGCTCATCGACAGCCTCAAGCTGCCGCCCACCATCCCCGCGTACTACATCATGCTGTACGGCATCATCGGACTGCTGCTGATGTGGCCGATGGGAGAGACCAACAGCCGGGCCCTCGATCGCTAGGCCCGAATTCGCGGCCGGCGGCTGACAGTGCAGTCCTCGCGGCCAGGTGCGCGAGTCGCCTTTCGGGTCGCCGGCTCACGGTCAGCCTCGGCGCCGCTACTTCGCAGGTTTTGCTTTTGAATACACGCTGCGCGACGGTGTGACCATATTCGCCGGCGTCCCGGTCCGGACGAGAATCAGGTTGCCGTCGGGATCAATCCACAGTTCGCGCCTGGTCACGATGGTGACCGGGCGGCCTTGGACCGGAGACGTGCTGGTGGAATTGATGATCAGCTTGTCGCCCTGCCATGCGGCCGTCGAGACGACCTCGATGTCTGGCTGGCCCGGCCCGCCCGGCGACATGTTCCGGCTCTCGGAGCCATCGAGTTTGTAGATCGCGGCTGCGCGAATCGCGCCGGACTTGATTGAGAAGTTCAAGCTGGTGCCGACCTGCTGCACCGTGAACTCGTCGCCCATCAGGGCGGCCAGCACGACTTTCCCATCGGGTCCTGGCTGCGCGCTTTTCAGCTGATTGAACGTCCACGTCCCGGAGAAGTCGGGATGGGTCTGAGCCAACCCGCCCGCCACGATCAGAGCCGCCAGCACGAGACTCGGTACAAGACGCCACATTCGCATGACCACCCCCCAGGTCATTTTGACACCGGATCGCCGAAATCCGGCCAGGAGGCGCCGGCGGGTCTCAGGGTACGACCGTGGCCCCAGGGCGGCAGCTCTTGCCCCAAAAGCCGACGTCGGCGGTGTACTCCGCCCTCGCCGTGTTGGCGGCCGACGCCTGCACGAACACGCGATAGGTCGCCGGCGACAGCTTGCGGCGCGCGCTCACCTGGCCTGGCATGACCGGGCCAATGAGGACTTCACATTGCGGCAAGGCTCCCGGCGCGTCGTAGGCCGCAGGAAAGAGTCGGTCACAGTCGCCTCTGGTCAGCCACGCGGTCATCAGAGCGTCCTGGCCGGGGCTGGATGCCAGTGAGACGTCGAGTTCGGTGGCCTCGGCGGGCCCCGGCGCGACGTCGTACCGGTCGAACCCGCCGCAGCACGGGACGGACCCGCCGCGGTTCGGCGCGCGGATCAACACGAACGGACAGCTGTTGCAGGCTGGAATCCAGATGAGCAATGCGAGCCAGATCAACACGGCAACTGAACAGCCGAGCAGGGTTCTCACGACGACTCCGAGTCAGGGGCAGCTCGCGCCGCGCGCCGCTTCATCGTGACCGGTCAGCACACGCGACCAGATTACTCCCAACCGGCCTCCGCGCGGGCCCGCGCTCCAGTTCGACCCGGTACGGGCAGGAGGTCGCTTCGTGGATCCTGGCCCGCCTGCTCACTTTTTCTGTTCTTGTGCGAGGCGCTTCAGCTCATCCGCCCAGTGCAGCACGACGACGAGGCTGCTCGATCCGGCGTCCTCGTCTTTGTCCTTGACCATGAGGAAACGCTGGCCATCGGCGGTCACGTCGTAGTTGGCGGAGCTGACCCCGGGCGGCCCGCACGAGGAGCTCAAGCCGTGGGAATAGTGGCCGACCCACAACAGCACCGGCGGGCCGGGCTTGAACCCGCCTGCGAAGGACACCTGCACCACCATCATCTTGTCGCCGTTGCGATAGAAGATCTCGCGGCCGTCGTGGCTGAAGAGCGGGTCCGTCCCGCCCTCGGACGTCAGTTGGACCCTCATGCCGGGCCCGGGCCACGGTTCGACGTAGACTTCGCTTCTGCCCGTGCGGTTGGAGCAGTACGCAACCCACTTGCCATCCGGCGAGAACTTCGCCGACGCTTCGTCGAAGGGGGTCTTCTTGAATGCGCGAGGCGTGCGGTCGGGGCCCGTCAGCGGCAGGATCCAGATGTCCGAGCCGGTGCCCATCGCCGAACTGATTCCTCCGCCCTCGTCCGTCATCCCGCCGTCCCCGTTTCCATTGCCCTGCGGCACCTCGGCCATCTCGTTGTATGCCAGGTAGCGCCCGTCGAGCGACACGGAGACCGCGCTCTGCCGCGCGCCGATCGTGGTCAGCCGCTCTCCGGGGCGGCTCTGATCCGCCGGCATGGACCACATCGTCATCGTGCCGGCCTTCCAGGAGCGATAGCAGATGCTGGCGCCGTCGGGCGTCCAGAGCGGGGCGTGGCTCAGTCCATCGGTCGTCAACTGGGTGATCACGGCCGGGCGCGCGATGTCCCAGCTGAAGAGATTGTGCGTGGCGCCCTCGATTTCCATGGCCAGCGTCTTTCCGTCGGGCGAGATGCGCGGGAACAGGTAGGAGGCCTGCTGGAGCGGCAACGCTTCCGCGTTGCCTCGGCGATCGACCCACTCGAGCGTGCGGGCGCCGCCTTCGGCAATCCCGGGGACATAGGCCAGGGAGCCGGTGGCCGACACGTCGAAGTACGCCGCCCCGGTATTGATGCTCATCTGCACGCCGTCGACCACCTTGATGGGCAACCCCGTCACTTCCAGACCGCGCAGATCGAACGGCAGCGCGTAGAGACTCCCGCCGTTGGCGTAGATGATGTGGCCCGATGGAGAGTAACGGGGCCCAAAGCCGTTCTGCGCGAGGATCTTGCGCTGTCCGGATTCGAGAACCTGCATCTCGATGCGTGCGTCGTTGTACGACTTCATCCCGGCAGAAACCACCGTGAAGATGATCGCCTTTCCGCCCGGCAGGATCTGCGCGTGACGATGAGTGAATTCGCTCTTCTGGGGATTCAGTTTCGTCACAGGCTGCGGGGCGCCGCCGTTTTCCGGGATCCGCTGAATCGCCCCAGGGTAACGGTCGGTGAAGTAGATAAAGCCGTCTTTCCCCCAGTCGCCGCGCCCGAACATGTCAGTTGCCGTCAGCGGAACCGGGGCGCCGCCCCCGACGGCGATCTTCTTGAGTGCCTGGTCCATCCGATCGACCATGGCGACGAAACGCCCGTCAGGCGAGAAGACGGGAGCGCTCAGGTTCTTCACCCCGCCGAGCGGCTTCTGTTCGAGCGTGTCGATGGACCGCTGGAACGCATTGGTGATCCCGTCCACCTCGTAGTCGAACGCCACGGTCTTTCCGTCCGGCGAGAACATCACGCTGGGGTTCCAGCCCGGGGCGAGCCGATTGCCCTGCGGGAACTGGTGCGTGAAGCGAACAACTTCCGGTGCAGGGACGCTGCGGCCATGGAGCCAGCCCCAGATGCCGAGTCCGGCGGCCGCCACCACCACGGCCGCCGCCACAGCCGGCCAGTAGGCACGCCGTCGCACCACCCGGGCCTGGGTCGCGGCCACCTGCGTCGAGAGTGTCTCCTCCAACTCGAGACGCGCGTCGCCGATGTCGCGCAGGCGACGGCTCCGATCCTTGGTCAGGCACCGGCGCAGCAGCGATCTCACGTTCTCAGGCAGCGTTGCGGGCAGGGCACTCCAGTCCGGCTCCTTCTCCAGGACGGCCGCCAGCACCTCTGTAGTTGTCTCCCCGGAGAAGGTCCGCCTGGTCGCCAGCGACTCGAACAGCACGCATCCGAATGCCCAGACATCCGTCCTGCGATCCACGGGCTTGCCGCAAGCCTGCTCCGGCGACATGTAGGCGGGAGTGCCCATCATGACGCCGACCTGAGTCATCTCGGCCGTGACGGTCGCCCCCGAGGCCAGGCTTTCGAGCGGCGAGATGGCGTCGACCGCCTTCGCCAGCCCGAAATCCAGCACCTTTACCTTGCCGTCGGGCGTGATCTTGATGTTGGCCGGCTTCAGGTCGCGGTGGACGATGCCCTTCTCGTGCGCCGCATCGAGGCCGTCGGCGATCTGCCGGCAGATCTCGAACGCGTCCTTCAGCGGCAGCGGCCCTCGCGCCACGCGCTGGGCCAGCGTGTCGCCCGGCACGTACTCCAGCACGAGGAACTTCGTTCCGTCGGCTTCCTCCAGCCCGTGAATGGCGGCGATGTTGGCGTGATTGAGCGACGCGAGCACCCGAGCCTCGCGCTCGAACCGCGCCATGCGCTCGGCGTCCTGGACGACCGACGGGTGGAGCAGCTTGATGGCGACCTTGCGCCCGAGGCGAGTATCGGTTGCCTCGTACACCACACCCATCCCGCCGGCGCCAAGCTCCGACTCAACGCGGTAGTGGCCCAGAGTCAGACCCACCATGGACACCCTCCCACGGGACCTCCAGCTACTTCGAATTCGGACTGAGGCGCTTGAGGTCGGCGAACCAGTTACGGGCCAGGTTCAGTTGCGTGACGGCCACGGGAGACGTCGCGGGCTGCGCCGCCTTGATGAGAAAGCGTGTGCCGTCGGGCGAAATATCGTAGTTCCGGATCATCTGAGTGCTGGCGGCGTTGAACTGGAACAACGGCGACGGTGCACCGGCCGACAGGTTCTCGCCCGGAACGATATCCACCTTCATCAGCGTCTTCACCGCAATGTCCCAGAAAAAGAGCTCGCGCCCGCCCGGTGCCCACACCGGGGACACCCCGCCATCGCTCGAAATCGGCACGGTCTTCCGGCCATCCGGAAACGATCGGAGGTAGACCTCGCTTCGCCCCGATTCATCCGAGACGTAGGCCATCCACCTGGCGTCGGGCGAGAATTCCGGGAAGCGCTCGGTCGCTTTCGTGGCGACAAACGGGGTGACCTTCCCGGTCGAAGTGTCCAGCACCTCAATGTCCAGGCTGGTGTCCGGGTGCGTTTCGAGCACGGCCACGAACCTGCCATCCCGCGACATGCAGCTCACGCGTTGATCGAACTCGCTGCGGGTCAGTTGCTCGGTCTTCCCGGTGCCGTCCATGGCAACGGACCATACGTTCGGAAGGCCGGTTCTCCACCACGAGAACACCACCCGTTTCCCTCCAGGCGCCCAGAAGGGAGAGATGATCCAGCCCTGACCTTCCGGCATCAGGTTGGTCACCGCATTCTTCTGTATGTCGTACAGCTCGAGGCCGCGGCTCGGGCCGCTGGCGAACACCAGCCGTGAACCATCTGGCGACACTCGGGCCGAACCGACGCTTCGTCCGAACGCCGACCATGGCTCGGCCTTGCCGCTGCGGTCCACCCAATACAGCGGAAACCCGGGGAGTCCACTAGCACCTCCCGGCACCCAGATCAGGCCTCCGGTGTCGGACACGGTGTACTGCCCGGCGGCTGAATTCATGTCGGCCGCCCCGCCGTTGAGGTTCTGCATGAGCCCCGGTATCGCCACGACGGCGGGCCCGGTTGTCTGGAGCCTTCCCACGTCGAAAGGCGCGGCCATCAGGGCGCCCCTGCGCACAAAGACGAGGTGGCCTGATGACAGGTATCGTGCGTCGGCCCCGTCCTCGACCAGCACCTTGCGTTTGCCTGTCTCGAGCGACAGCCATTCAACCCTGGCCTCGCGACCCACGGTCGAGAACATAGACGTGAAAAGCAGGGCCTTTCCACCCGGAAGCATGTGGGGCAGGCGGTGCGTCCCCTCCTGGGCCGCGTCGACCTTCGTCAGGTCCGCCGGCGTGCCTCCGGTTGACGGCAAGAACGCGAGGCCGGCGTTTGTGGTGCTGCCCTTGCCGAAGATGATTCGCCCGTCAGGCGCCCACGCGAGGCCGAACGGACGAGCCGTGACATCGGAAAGGTCCTCGGGCGCTCCGCCCTTGAGCGCCACCTTGTGCAGCTTCCGATTGCCCCAGTACACAATCCACTGCCCGTCGGGGGAGAAGGCCGGCATGCATCCGCCTGCTGTGCCAGGAAAGACGGTGGCCTCCGGACTACCGACGCTTTGCCTGTAGATCATCGCCTTCGGCATCGTTCCGTCCGGGCTTGCGCTGAAGACTATCGAGGTGCCATCCGGTGAGAGCGCGACCTCGGTTCGCATCGGGCCGTTTGGGCCCCGGTTCAACTGCCAGCCTGTCGGCATGCGGACGAATTCGGAAGCGGGCGACGAGGGCCTCGCCTGACCGGAAGCGGCCATCGGCCCGCCGGCGAAGGCGCAGACAACGGCTACGACGATGGCAAGGGCGGCGACCGATGTTGCAGAGAGACGGCGACGCAGCATGTGAAAAGACTCCTCCAGAAGATCGGAATGAGCGGATTCTGCTGGCGCGAAAGGACTCGAGCGGCCTCCAATCGGTCATCGAGGCGAGGGGGAACACCCGATTCAAACCCGACGCGAAGCCGCCAGAGCACGCCCTCTCCGGGCGCGGTACGCGCCCGATGAGGCAGGCCTGAGTGCGGAGGGTGCGATTCTATGCCCGTCGGCTGGGGTTCACAAGAAGGGAGTTTCCAGACTGTCAACGCTCGTTAGAAATGTCCCCCTTCTCGGCGTTGACGTCGAGGCCGCCGAGCAGCCCCCCAACTGCGGGGCCCGCGCAGGCGGCCAAAGTGACGCGCGTCAGCCCCCGGTGAGGAGCACCGGGACGCGACCGGGAATGCGTTTGCCTGGCGAGAGGCGATCGGGCTCAGGCCGGAAGTCGCCGCGCCGGGGGTGGTCCGCAGCTGGGCGCTATCGACGTGGTCGGCGTGGCGCACGACGTTTTCGAACCCTGGGTCGCGTGTCAGCTCCGGCGCGAAGAGGTCGATGGACACACGCGCGGAGGGCGTCAGGGTATCCCGCTTCCCGAACGCCAGCTCGACACGTGTTCGATCAGGCTCTGCTCTCGAGCTTGTCGTGGACGCTTCGGACCTTGTCGTCCAGCGTCTGGGCGCGGTCGGTGCGCGTACCAAGCTTGATCACCGTCGAGATGCGAGGGGCGCCCATCTGGTGGACGACTTCGTGGCACCGCTTCACGGCCGCGAACACGGCGTCCCACTCGCCTTCGATGTTGGTGCCGTAGGCGTGCAGCCGCGTTGTCAGGCCGGCTTCGGCGAGGACCTTCTCGCACGCCGCGATGTACTTCGAGAGCGATACGCCCACGCCAATGGGCACGACAGTCAGATCAGCAAGAACATTCATGGTTCACCTCTACGAAACGGTCAGGGTTGCGGCTCGCGGCCTCCAGCCGCCCGCCGCCAGCCGCCAGCCGCCAGCCAGAAGTGATACACCTATTCCGCCAGCACGATCCACACGTCCGCGCCCTCGCGCCACGGTCCGCCGTCGTAATCGCCGTGCACGGCCTTCACGCGGAAGCCCGCGCGCTCGAGCCGTCGCGCCATCTCCTCGATCGACAGCGTGCGAAATGCCAACGAGAATCGGTGGACCTGCGTCGCCGCCCCGCGCTGCTCGGTGAATTCCTGATCGAAGATCGTCAGGCGCGCGGCCCGGTCCTGGCGCACCGACTCGATGAGCGAAATGGAGCGCTGTCCCGCCCCGCGCCGGCCGCGCAACTTGAGCCGCTTCCGGTACTCCGGCCAGGCCGGCAGATCGGCCACCAGGTCGATGCCGAAGGTCCCGCCAGCCGCCAGCACGCGGCGCACCGACCGCAGCGCGGCCTCGACGACCTCATCGTCGAGCAGTGACTGGAGGATCCCGTAAGGCGCCATGACCAAGTCAAAGCGGCGATCGTGAAAAGGCAGCGCCGTGATGTCGCCGCGAACCAGCTGCAGGCGCCCGCCGAGCTTCGAACGCCGGAGCCGCGTGCGGGCCCGCGCCAGCATCGCCGCCGATCGGTCGATCCCGATCACGCGGGCGCCGACCCTCGCCGCCGGCAGCGACACTCGTCCCGTCCCGCAACCCAGTTCCAGGATCGGGCCGCGCGTGCCGCGTGCCATCTTCTGCCAGAACGTCACGTCGCGCCGGCCCATCGTCTGGGCGTTTTCCCAGTCGTAGAATGGCGCGTACTCGTCCCAGCCCTGCCAACCCTCCATCAACGACACCTCGCGGGAAACAATGCGAACATCAGGTCAACATGCTGATTCGTAGGAGCGGTACGTCCAGGTCGCCGCAACCGCCTACGCGACGCCTGCAATGAGGGCCGCCTCGTGCCGCATGGCGTCGAGAACCGCGTCGACATCTGCTGGCGTGTTGTAGGCATGGAACGACACGCGCAGGGCATTGCCGCGCGCCGATCCGAGCACCCCCCGTGTTTCGAGCCGCCGGATCAGCTCGGCGCCGTCGTGGCTGCGTACCACGCACAACGGCCCGCGACGCAGGGGATCGGCCGGCGTCACGACGTCCCATCCCTCTCGACGCGCACCGTCGATGAACGCGGTGCAAAGGGACTCGATGCGTCGTTCAACCGTGTCGGCCCCAACCTGGGCGAGCAGATCGAGCCCGGCGAGCGCGCCGTAGGCGTTCGGAACCGTCGGGGTGCCGACCTCGAGGCGCCTGGCGTCTGCGGCCCAGTCGAGAGGAGACGCCTGGAACGCAAACGGATTCACGCGCCCGAACCAGCCCGTCACCGTCGGCTCCAGCAGTCCGGCGAGGCCCTGTCGCACGTAGAGGAACGCGATGCCCGGCGGTCCTATCAAGTACTTCAGCGCGCCGGTCACCATGAAGTCCACGCCCAGCGCGTGCAGGTCGAGCGGCGAGGTCCCGGTGTGCTGGTAGTCGTCGAGGAACAGGTACGCGCCGCGCTCGTGGCTGATGCGCACCAGCTCGGCGATGTCGAGGCGATACCCGTTCCTGAAACAGACGTGCGCGGCCGGCACGATCAGCGTGCGCTCGTCGATCGCCTTCTCGTAGTTCTCCGGCGGCAGTTCGCGGAGGCTGGCCTCGACCCAGACGATCTCGGCGCCCCGGTGCTGCTGGGCAAGCCAGACGTGGGCCATGGTCGGAAACTCGAAGGCTCCCATCACCACCCGGTTGCGCGGGCTGTCGAACGCCAGCGCGCTGGCGATGCTGCTGATGCCGGCAGAGGCACTCGGCACGATGGCGATCTCGCCGGGATCGGCGCCAACCGATCGCGCGAAGGCCGCCCGCAGCGCCTCGACCTTTTCGACCCACGTGTCCCAGGGCGATCCCCGATCGTGCCAGGACTCGAGAAACTGCCGCATCGCCAGGTCGACATCCAGCGAGAGCGCCCCCTGCGAACAGCTGTTGACATAGACCCTCCGGGACAGCAGCGGGAACCTGCCCCGGAAGGCTTCCAGGCTCAATGTGCTCATCGGGTCCAGATGATACACTGACCGCCAGAACCCGCGCACGACGCCTGAGGCGCCGGATCCTCCGGCGAAGACGACCGACCGGACGACCACTCCCGCGCGGACGATGTGGCATGGACACTTTCGACGATCTCGATCGTTGGCGGGACGAGTTCCCGATCCTGTCGCGCTCGATCTACATGATCAGCAACTCGCTCGGCGCGATGCCGCGGGGGGCGGCGCGATCGCTCTCCGAGTACGCGGAGATGTGGGCGACGCGCGGCGTGCGCGCCTGGGAGGAGCGGTGGTGGGAGCTTGCCGTCGAGCTCGGCAACCGCGTGGGCGCCATCATCGGGGCGCCGCCAGGCTCGATCAGCCTGCACGAGAACGTCACGACCGCCGAGGCGGTGGCCCTTTCGTGTCTGCGCCCGGAGGGCCGGCGAAGGACGATCGTGTGCACCGCCATGGACTTTCCGTCCATGGTCTACCTGTACCGCGCGCAGCGCGATCTGGGCTTCGACGTGAAGGTCGTGGAGGGCCTCGACGATCTGTCCGTGCCCGGGGAACGGCTGGCGGCCGCCGTCGACGACACCACGCTCGCGGTTGCCTTCTCACACGTGCTCTTTCGCAGCTCGTACATCGTGGATCCCCAACCGGTCGTCCAACGTGCCCATGAAGTCGGAGCGGTCGTCATCCTCGACGGCTATCAGTCCGCGGGCATTGTTCCGGTGGACGTCACGGCGCTCGGCGTGGATTTCTTCGTCGGCGGCTGTCTCAAATGGCTGTGCGGGGGCCCGGGCAGCGCGTTTCTCTATACCGCGCCCTGGATCAGGCCGCACACGAAGCCGCGGCTGACGGGCTGGGTCGCCCGCAGGCATCCATTCGCATTCGACATCGACGATGGCGACGTGCGGACCGACGGGATGGGCATGATGAACGGGACGCCGGCCATTCCCGCGTACTACGCCGCGATTCCCGGGCTCGACATCATCGCCACGGTAGGCGTGGACCGGATTCGGGCGAAATCGACGGCGATGACCTCCCGGCTGCTGGATCTGGTGGACCGGTACGGCTACCGGACCGTCGCGGCGCGCGACCCTGCGCGGCTGGCTGGTACCGTCGCCGTCGACGTGCCGGACGCCGTGCACATCGCGCGGGCGCTGAAGGCGCGCGATTTCGTGATCGACTATCGCCCGGGCGTCGGCATCCGCATTTCGCCCCATTTCTACAACCGGTTCGACGAGATCGACGCGGTGATGGCGGAGCTCATGCGCGTCGCGCGCGATCGCGACTACGACGTCGACGCGCCGGTCCGGTCGGTGGTGACATGAGCCTGGCGCCGGGAGGACGCGGGGACCTCCGCGCAGACGATCGCGTCCGCAACGAACAGGTGCTGGCGCGGGAGCTGTCAGCCGGCCAGCAGGCCATGATGGCCATCGGCGGCGCGATCGGCACGGGCCTCTTCCTCGGCAGCGGCCTCGCCGTCCAGGTGGCCGGCCCGGCGGTGGTCGTCTCGTACGTCATTGGCGCTCTGGTGTCGCTGCTGCTTGGCGTGGCGCTGACCGAGATGTGCGTCATGCACCCGACGGCCGGATCCTTCGGGGTGCACGCCGATCTCTACATCTCGCCGTTTGCCGGGTACGCCGTGCGCATGAGCTACTGGCTGATGCAGATTGTCGCCACCGGCGGGCACATGGTCGCCGTCTCCATCTACATGGGCTACTGGTTCCCCGGCGTGCCGGGGGCGGTGTGGGTGATCGTGTTCTCGGCGGCCCTGATCTACCTGAACACCTGGTCAATCGGGACGTTCGGCCGGTTCGAGTACTGGTTCGCGATGATCAAGATCGCGGCGATCGTGCTGTTCGTCTGCCTCGGGGCCAGCCTGCTCTTCGGCGCTGGACGTGCCGGCTCGTTCGACCACGGCGCGCTCGCGCCGATGGGACTCTCCGGGATCTTCCTCGGCGTCTCGTTCGTGATCTACTCGTTCATCGGCGTCGAGATCGTCGGCGTGACCTCCGGCGAGGCGAAGAACCCCGAGCGCACCATCCCGCGCGCCTTTACGCGGCTGGTCGCCAGCCTGTCACTCATCTACATCGTCACCACGGCCCTGCTGGTGACCCTCGTTCCGTGGCGGCAGCTCGGCGTGGGCGAGAGTCCCTTCGTGCAGGTGCTGACGGGTGTGGGCCTCCCGGGCGCCGCCTTCCTGATGAACGTCGTCGTCCTGAGCGCCGCCCTGTCGAGCGCCAACGCCAATCTGTACCTGATCTCACGCACCCTGTTTTCGCTCGGGCGCGGAGGGTTCGTCACGGGTTGGCTGGGCGCGGTCAACGCGCACGGCACCCCGGTTCGCGCGCTGCTCGTGTCGAGCCTGGGCCTGGCCGTGGCGGTCGTCGTACGCGCGGCGTGGCCGACCTCGGCGTACGCCTGGTTCTTCGGGGTCGCGCTGTTCGGCGCCTTGTTCGTGTGGCTGATGATCTTCGTGACGCACCTCGCCTTCCGTCGTCACTGGGATCGGCAGAAGCCTGACGCGATGCCGGTTCGCGTACCGTTCTCGCGCGCAACCTCGGCGGTCGGCGCAGCCGCGATTGCGGCCATCCTGCTCTCGACCTGGTGGGTTCCGGAGCTGAAAATCACCCTCGAGGCGGCCATCCCGTGGATGCTCGTGCTCGCCGCGGGGTACTCTCTGGCGAAGAGGGGCCGGGCCTCGTCTTCGCCCCGTTGAAGCGACCATGTTCGACGTCAAGCACGACCCGCCCCGATTCTCGACCGGCGATGCCGCGTCGATGGCAGAGCGGCTCTACGGGATCGTGGCGGCCCCGTCGCCGCTGCCGAGCGAGCGCGATCAGAACTTCCTGCTGACGACCGGCGCCGGCGCCCGGTTCGTTCTCAAGATCGCCAACGCCTCCGAGCAGCCCGAGGTGATCGACCTCCAGACCCTTGCGCTGCAGCACATAACCGCGCGCGAACCCTCGGTCCGGCTTCCGGCGGTGCAGCCGACGAGTGCGGGCGGGCTGGTGGCGCGGGTGACGGGCCCGGACGGCCAGTCCCACCTCGTCCGCCTGTTGAGCCACGTTCCCGGCCGGGTGCTGGCCGAGGTCCGTCCTCATACCGATGACCTGCTCGCCAGCCTCGGCCGCCTGCTCGGCACCATTGATCGCGCGCTGATGGATTTCGCGCATCCGGCGGACACTCGACCGCTCAAGTGGGACATCGGGAAGGCTGGGTGGATCCGCGAATATTTGCCCCATATCGAGGACGAGTCTCGCCGCGCGATGGTCGAGCGCATGCTGGACGGCTACGAGCGGGACGTCGTGCCCCGATTGCCCGAACTGCGGTCGAGCGTGATCTACAACGACGCCAACGATCACAACGTGATTGTCGGCGGCGAGGATCCCTACCTGCGGCAGGTGGTCGCCGTCGTTGACTTCGGGGACATGCTGCGCAGCGTCACCGTCGCAGAGGTCGCGGTAGCCGCGGCGTATGCCATGCTCGACAAGCCTGACCCGCTCCACGCGGCGGCCGCCCTCGTCGGCGGGTACAACGCCGTGCTGCCGCTCGACGAAGACGAGATCGCGTTGATCTTCCCGCTCATCCTCGCGCGGCTCTGCGTCAGCGTCGTCAACTCCGCGTTCCAGCGGCACGCCGAGCCGGGAAATCCTTATCTGTTGGTCAGCGAGCGGCCTGCATGGGACCTGCTCGAGAAGCTCGATCGGCTGTGTCCGCGCCTTGCCCGCTACACATTCCGGGCGGCGTGCGGGCTTCCGGCCAATCCGGACACGGCCGCCGTCACCGCCTGGTTGACGCAGCGCGCCGATCTGATCGGGCCGGTGCTCGAGCCGGATCCGCGCGAGGCGGTCATTCGTGTTCTCGATCTGAGTGTGGCGAGCCATGAGGCTGGCACGCCTGTCCTCTGGGCGAATCCTCACCGGTTCACGCACGAGGTGACCGGCCGGATGCAGCAGGCCGGCGCATCGGTCGGCATCGGCCGGTACAACGAAGCCCGGGCGTTCTACTCCAGCGAGATCTTCCGTGTGGCGGGCAATGACCGTCCCCGGTGGCGAACCGTCCATCTCGGCCTCGACCTGTTCGTCGAACCGGGCAGGGCCGTGAGCGCCCCGCTCGACGGGGTTGTGCACAGCTTCGCGAACAACACCGGACCGCTCGACTACGGGCCCACGATCGTCCTGGAGCATGCCGCCACCGACGAGCACCCCGCCTTCTACACGCTCTACGGGCACCTGTCGCTGAATTCGCTGAACTGGCTGCACCAGGGCAGGCCGGTTTCGCGTGGATCCCGGCTGGGAGAAGTGGGCGATCACACGGTGAACGGCGGCTGGCCGCCGCACCTGCACTTCCAGGTCATCACCGACATGCTCGATCGAACCGGCGACTTCCCGGGCGTCGCCTGCCCGGAGGACCGCGATGTGTGGCTCAGCCTGTCCCCGGATCCCAATCTCGTCACGCTCATACCCGCTGTGTCCGGCAGGCGCGAGAGCATGACGATCGCCGAGGTGCTCGAGTCACGCGCCAAGCATGTCAGCCCGTCCCTCAGTGTGTCGTATCGACGGCCGCTGAAGATCGTCCGCGGCTTCATGCAGTACCTCTACGACGAGGACGGCCGGGCGTACCTCGACGCGGTCAACAACGTGCCGCACGTCGGGCACTGTCACCCGACGGTGGTCGAGGCCGGGGCGAGGCAGATGGGCGTGCTGAACACCAACACGCGGTACCTGCACGACTACCTCGTGCGTTATGCCGCCCGGCTCTGTGAAACGCTGCCCGAGCCGCTGCGTGTCTGTTTCTTCGTCAACTCCGGCAGCGAAGCCAACGAGCTGGCGTTGCGCCTGGCGCGCGCGCGCACCGGAAGCCCCGGCACGATCGTGGTCGACGCCGGCTACCACGGAAACACGTCGGGCCTGGTCGACGTCAGTCCCTACAAGTTCAACGGTCCCGGCGGATCGGGCGCCCCGGCGCACGTGGCCGTCGTTCCGACTCCTGACGTATACCGCGGCCAGGTCCGCGCAGGCAGCCCGGATGCGGGCGCCCGCTACGCCGCGCACGTTGCCGAGGCCATACGAGAACTCGGCAAGCGGGGCACGCGGGCCGGGGCATTCATCGCGGAATCGATGCTGAGCTGTGCCGGGCAGATCGTGCTGCCAGATGGCTACCTGCGCGAGGCGTACCGCCACGTTCGCGAGGCCGGCGGCGTGTGCATCGCCGACGAGGTCCAGGTCGGGTTCGGTCGCGCCGGGACCTCGTTCTGGGCCTTCCAGACTCAAGGCGTGGTACCCGACATCGTCACGATGGGAAAGCCGATCGGCAATGGCCATCCGCTCGGCGCCGTGGTGACCACCGCGGAGATCGCAGCCGCGTTTGCCAACGGCATGGAGTACTTCAACACGTTCGGCGGCAACCCGGTGTCGTGCGCGATCGGCATGGCGGTCCTCGACGTCATGGAGGAGGAGCGGCTCCAGGAACGCGCGGGCCGGGTCGGCCGGCATCTCCTGGCGGGCCTGCGCGACCTCGTGCCGAAGCACCCGTTGATTGGCGACGTGCGAGGGCTTGGACTGTTCGCCGGCGTCGAACTCGTGCGCGATCGCGGCACGCTCGAGCCGGCAGGTCAGGAGGCATCCTACGTCGCAAACCGCATGCGGGATGGCGGCGTGCTCGTGAGCACCGACGGTCCATTCCACAACGTTCTGAAGATCAAGCCGCCGCTGCCCTTCAGCGAGGCCGATGCGGACATGCTGGTCGCCACGATGAACACGGTTCTCGGAGAGATCGAGTCATGAACCCGTGCGGCTCCTGTCGTTCACGGCTCGTCGCGCGTTCCGCGCTCGGCCTCGTCCTTCTCGCCGCCTCGCTCGGCCAGACCGTCGACCAGCCGGATGGGAGCGCTACGGGCGGTAGCGACAGGTGCTCGGAGGGAGGAACACGAGCAGGTCCGTCCGAATCGTGACGCGCGCCTGAAAAGACGCGGCTCTCTCCTTCCGTCGCGACGAAGCACGGCGGCCGTGACTGGTTTTCTGCGGCAGCACACGCCGCGTGCTGACCGGCCAGGCCGACGCGTGAGCCCGAGCCGGGGCGCGCCAGCCTGGTGCCGGCGCTGACACTCACGGTCGAAGCCCGCATCCCGGCCCAACCGCGCCGCCGCAGCGATGAGGTCGGCAACGGTTGCGTCGCGCGGCCCGCCAGCCCACAATAGCCCGCATGACGACTTCCGAGCCGGCCATTCAACTCGATCGCATCCGGACGGTGTGCCTGCTCGTGCTGACGGCCATCGCGCTCGGTGCCGCGCTGAACTGGCTGGCGCCCGTGATGATTCCCTTCGTCCTGTCGGTGTTCATCGCCACGGCGCTCGCGCGCATGATGAGCGCGTTGCAGCGGTGGGTCCGGATGCCGCGCGCGCTGGCGATGACGATCATCGTGGTCGGCGGCCTGGTGATCCTCGCGGGGGTGGGCGCGCTGATCGCGATGTCGGTCGCCCAGATCACCGCCAACCGTGCCGTGTATCAGACCCAGCTCGAGAGCCTCCTGGCCCGGCTGACTCCCCTGCTGGGGCGGTTCGGCGTCGAGGTCAGCTCCCTCCTCCCGTCGATGCCAACCATGGCGGGCTGGATGATCAGCACGAGCAACGCCCTGGCGACCGTCGTGTCGGAGGGCCTGGTCGTGATGATCTTCGTCGTGTTCCTGCTCGGCGGCAGGGGCGATCGTCCATCGACCGGCGTCTGGGCCACCATCGAAACGCGAATCCAGCAGTACCTGCTGACCAAGACGGCTCTCTCGGCGCTGGTCGGCGTGCTCACAGGGCTGATTCTGGTCGTCCTGGGCGTCGACCTCGCGCTGGTCTTTGGCGTCTTCGCGTTCCTGCTCAACTTCATCCCCAACATCGGCCCGTTTGTCGCGGTCCTGCTGCCCTTGCCGATCGTGCTGATGGCGCCGCAGCTGTCCACGACCTCGGCAGTGCTCGCGATTGCGCTGCCCGCGGTCATGCACTTCACGGTCGGCAATGTCGTCGAACCCAAGATGATGGGCGAGTCGCTGGACCTGGACCCGGTCGTCGTGCTGGTCACGTTGATCTTCTGGGGCATGATCTGGGGATTCGTCGGCCTCCTGCTGGCGACGCCCATCACGGCGATCGTGAAGATTCTTCTCGAGCGAAACGAACTGACGCGACCGGTTGCCGACGCTCTCGCAGGGCGCGTCGGCGGCGGGCGAGCGTCCAGGCGAAAGTAAACCGGTCCACGCCCTGCCCTCGCGGGAGAACTGTCATGGCCAAGCCGGAAAAACAGGCTCGCGTCGAGCTGGAACGGTTCAGCGTCTCGAACGGCAAGCGATTCAATCTGCGGGCGTGCGACCCGGGCGATACCGGCGGCATCACGTCGAAGGAGCGCGCGCAGGTCATCATCGAACGGGACATCAGGCAGCTCACGGACCTGCAGGAGAAGCTTTACGCACAGGACAGCTACGGGGTGTTGCTGATCTTCCAGGCCATGGACGCCGCCGGCAAGGACGGCGTGATCGACCACGTGATGTCCGGGATCAACCCGCAAGGGTGCCAGGTCTTCTCGTTCAAGGTCCCGTCGGCCGAGGAACTCGATCACGACTTCCTCTGGCGCACGACCAGGTGCCTGCCCGAGCGCGGGCGGATCGGCATCTTCAACCGGTCGTACTACGAGGAAACGCTCGTGGTCCGGGTTCACCCGCAATACCTCCAGGCCCAGAAGCTTCCGCCCTCGCTCGTCAGAGACCGAATCTGGAGGGAGCGGTTCGAGGACATCAATGCCTTCGAGCGATACCTCGCGCGAAACGGATACGTCATCCGCAAGTTCTTCCTCCATGTCTCGAAGGAAGAACAGCGGCAGCGATTCCTCAGCAGACTCGAGGAGCCGGAGAAGAACTGGAAGTTCTCGCTCAGCGATGCGAAGGAACGCGCCTGCTGGGACCAGTACATGGACGCGTACGAGGACATGATCAGGCACACCTCCACGCGGTCCGCGCCATGGATTGTCGTGCCCGCCGACCACAAGTGGTTCGCGCGGCTGGTGGTCGCCGCCGCCGTGGTCGACGCGCTCAAGAGCGTCGATCCCCGCTTCCCGCGAGTAGACGATGAGAAGAAGAAGGATCTGGAGGCCGCGCGTGCGGCGCTGAAAGGCGAAGCGCCAGCCGGCAAGCGGGCTTCATCCGCGAAGCGGAGATAGGGACCCGGGCTGGGGTCGCACCATGAGTCTGCGGGATCACAAGACGAAGATCGTCGCCACCATCGGCCCGGCGTCGGACTCGCCCGGGATGCTCACGCGCCTGATCGAATCCGGGCTCGACATCGCCCGGCTGAACCTCTCGCACGGCGATTTCGCGGTGCACCGTGAGTGGGTCGCGCGCGTCAGAGCGGCCGAGCGTGCGACGGGCAGGAGAGTCGCCATCGTGGCGGACCTGCCCGGCCCGAAGATGCGCGTCGGGCTGATCAGCCCGGAACCGATCGTGCTGCGCGCCGGCGACACATTCACGCTCACGACCAGGGAGATCACGGGCACGTCGGAGCGCGTGTCGGTGACCTTCGATCGGCTGCCGCAGGTCGTGAAGCCGGGCGACAGGCTCTTCCTCAACGACGGGCTGATCCAGGTGCTGGTCGTTCGCGCGGCCGGATCCGAGGTCGAGTGCACCGTCGAAGCGGGCGGTGAACTGCGATCGCGCAAGGGCCTGAATCTGCCGGGGATCGACCTCGGCATCCGGGCCTTCACCGAGCACGACCGGGCCTGCCTCGAGTTCGCGCTCGAGAACGGCGTCGACGCGGTCAGCCAGTCGTTTGTCGAGAAGGCTGACGACATCCTGGCGGTCAGGGCGGCCGCCCGTGTTCTCGGGCGCGATCCGTTCGTCATTGCCAAGATCGAGCGCGCCGGCGCGCTGGCTCACTTCGACGAGATCCTGAACGCGGCCGACGGCATCATGGTGGCGAGGGGCGATCTCGGCGTGGAGGTGCCGCTCGAGCGCATGGCCCTCACGCAGAAGGACCTCATCCGGCGGGCCAACCTCGCGGGAAAGCCGGTGATCACCGCGACGCAGATGCTCGAATCGATGGTGTCGAGCCGGCTGCCGACGCGGGCCGAGGCCACCGATGTGGCCAACGCCATCCTGGACGGGACCGACTGCGTGATGCTGTCGGCCGAGTCCGCCGTCGGTCAGTTTCCCGAGGAGGCCGTGGCCACGCTGGCCCGCATTGCAGCCGCGACCGAGCCGTACCGCCCGCACGTGCGCCTCGATGCGCTTCAGGGCGTGGCGCGAGGATCGGAGGCCGGCACCACGGCCGAATCCATCGCCGGCATCGTCGATTACGCGCTGCAGGCCGCGCCGTGCGCCGCGGTCGTCGTGCCGACGCGAAGCGGGATGACTGCCCGCCTGATCTCCCGTCACAAGCCGGCCCAATGGATCGTCGCTGTGTCGCGGAGCGCAACCGTGTGCGCGGGACTTCAATTCTCCTTCGGCGTGTGGCCTGAGATGGTCACCGAGACGCCGGAGGACTGGCACGCCTTCGCCTGCGGCTGGCTGCGCGAACACGGCGTGGGCGGCGACCTGGCCATGCTCGTAGCGGGCCCCTCGCCCACCCATCCGGACGCGGTTCACCGATTGGAGTTCATGCGGGTCGGGTGACCGTCGGGCGCCCGTCCAGGTGATGCCTGCCGTTGCGCTGGGCAGTCGGTCGGCGTGCCCGGCTCGACAAGCCGGCAAACTGCACCTTACCGGGTCGTATCGCCGATCCCGCGTGGGGACCCTGCTCCGCGGGAAACGCCACGCCGTGGCGTTTCCATGCGCGCTTGGTCTTCGTGCATGGGCACTCGCCCAAGTGCGAAGCGGAGCCTCCCCGCACGCACGGTCTCGGCCCTCACGGTGCAGTTTGCGAGCATCATGATCGGCTTGCTCGCAGGGCCCGCCTCGCGACCACCCAACGCGACGGCGGGATGCGTCCGTAGTTCGGTGAGCGCAAGCCGGACCGAGGAACGACTGAGGGAGTGCCGCCCGACTCGTCGCCTCTGGCCTCTAGCCGCCAACCTCCAGCCGCCAGCGTTAGCGTCCAGCGTCTGCCCCTGTCGCAAGCGTCTTGACCAGCCGGTACATGAATTCCATTCCCTCGTAGAACGCGCGCACGCCCATTCGCTCGTCCTTCCCGTGGGCCCGCACATCGTCGATGTCATCGAACAATCCGGACACGCCGTAGGTCGGGATGCCGGCCACCCGGAGATAGTGACCGTCGGTCGCGCCGGTGGACATCGTCGGCACGGCGGGCACGCCCGGCCACATCCCGGTCGTAGTGCGTTCGACCGCCTGCACGACGTCGGGCCGAAGCGGAGAGCGGGGACTGTCCGCCGGCTGTCCCATTCGAGACACCTCGATGGCCGCGTCTGCAACGACTCGAACCAGCGTGTCCTGCACGTCCTGCAGCGAATGATCGGGGAGAACCCTGCAGTTGACCGTGGCGCGGGCGGTCTGCGGCAGGGCGTTTTCCGCATGGCCCGCCTGCAACTGGGTCGCCACACACGTGGTCCGCATCAGGGCGTTGAAGTAGGACGAGGCAGCGGCCAGCCGCGCGGCCGCTGCGGCATCGATCGGGGTCGCCGCCACGGCCTTCATGTCGGCGGAGAGACTCCCTGTTTCCACTCGGGACATCTGCGCGAAGAAACCCCGCGTGGTCTCGTTGAGCTCAACGGGGAATTCGAACGCCGCCAGCCGGGTGAGGCCCGCGGCCAGGTGATAAATGGCGTTGTCCTTGACGGGAAGCGAGCTGTGGCCGCCAGAGTTGTGTGTCTCGAGGCGGAAGCTGAGGTACACCTTCTCGCTCGTCTGGAGCTCGTTGGCGATCCGCTGACCTTTTCGGATCTCGCCTCCTCCGCCGTCCGTGTTGAGGCAGTATTCCGCATCGATGAGATCGCGGTGGGTCCGCAGGAGCCAGTCGACGCCGTTGGCGCTGCCACCTTCTTCGTCGGCCGTCAGCGCGACGATGAGGTCGCGATTGGGCTTGAGCCCCTCCTGCTTCATCCTGATGAGGTTGGCGACGAGCAGGGCCGCACCCGACTTGATGTCGTTGGTGCCTCGACCGTAGAAGTAGCCGTCCCGCTCGAGAAACGTGAACGGGTCCACCGACCAGTCGGCGCGGTTCGCTTCGACCACGTCGAGGTGCGCAAGCAGCAGGATCGGTTTCGCCGCGCCCGTCCCGCGCAGGCGAGCCACGAGGTTGCCTTTCCCCGGCACAGGACCCAGCACCTGGACGTCCCCGTCCGGGAACCCGGCGGCCTTCAGGCGCGAGGCCATCGCCTCGGCCGCTTTCGTCGTGTCGCCGGATGAGCCCGTCGTGTTGGTCTCGATCAGCGTCTTGAACAGCTCTCGCGCCAGCCGCTGGTCCTGATTGACCGGGGTGCTCTGGCCGCGAACAGGCGCCGCCACGGCAAGCGACGCGAAGGCCGCGGCGAGGCCGCAGTAGAATGTCCTTCTCAGCTTGGGCATGTCGAGCATTGTGCTTCAGCCGCACCAACGCGGCAAGCCTTGCAGTATCTGCGAAGGACGTCACCGGTGACCCTGCGCGAGACTCTGACCGGGGCCGTGGTTCTCGGACCAATGACGAAGGGCTGCAATCTGCCCTTTCGCCGTCTGTGCGTCGAGATGGGAGCGCGCGTGACGGTCGGCGAGATGACCGTCGCGAGGCGTCTCAAGCAGAGGCGGCGTTCGGAATTCGCGCTGATTCGCCGAAGCCCCGACGAGCCCTGCTTCGGCGTGCAGCTTGCCGGGACCGATCCCGAAGAGATGGGCTGGGCGGCGGCGCTGGCCGAGTCTCGCGGAGCCGACTTCGTCGACGTGAATCTCGGCTGTCCGATCGATCACTTCACCCGCAAGGGCATGGGTGCTGCGCTCGCCCGCCAGCCCAAGCGCGTCCGGCGCATCGTCGAGGGGATGAAACGCCAGGTGGCCGGCGTCCCGATCACGGTCAAGTTCCGGCTGGGTTGGAGTGACAACGACCGCAACTTCCTCGACGTGGCCCGCGCTGCCGTCGATGGGGGTGCCGACGCGTTGTTCGTCCATGGCCGGACGCGCAACGCGCGCTATCGGCAGGCGGCCGACTGGAACGCCGTCGGGGAGGTGGCCGCCGCGGTGCCGGTCCCGGTGGTCGGCAACGGCGACCTGCTGTATCCCCACGAGGTCGAGCAGGCGATGAGCCGGACCGGATGCGCAGGCGTGATGGTGGCTCGCGGCGCGCTGATCAGGCCGTGGCTGTTTCGTGAAGTCTCAACCGGCTACGTGGCGTTGTCGGCCGAGGACCGCCTCGCCGTCTACCGGCGCTACGTGGAGCTGGCGCTCGAGCATTGGGGCGACGACGAGCACGGCCGATCGCGGGCTGCCCAGTTCCTGCAGTGGCACCTCGGGTTCCTGTGCAGGGACGCCCCGCGAAGGCCCGACGGGTCGTGGCCGAGCATGCAATCGCGCGAGTCGTTCGACTTCCCGCCATCTTCGCTCGAGGCGCTTCTGGCCAGAGGCGACCAAGCCGCACACGCGTGGCTGGCGGAAAGGCTGATGGCGCGGGCGGAAATCGACCCGGGTGCGGCGCCTCCGCCGTCCGATCGACTCGAGGCGGGCGATCCCGCGGAGCCGGAGGGCTAGAAACCCGTCAGGCCAGCCCGACCTTGCCGAGCAGCGCCTGGTATCGCGGGTGGGCGACGAACTCCTTGTTCCACGGCAGATCGATCCGATCGGTGTTGAGCAGCAAGGTCACGAAATAGTCGCTGGCCGCGAGCGACGCTTCGTATTCCCGCAGCGCATCCTCCGTCCTGTTCAACCCGAGGTAGATGATGCCTCTCTGTATGGGAGAGACGTACCGTCGCTTGAACGAGCGGAACAGCCTCAGGCTGGGGATGAGGTTGACGGCGATTCTCCTGGACAGCGGCAGATACCGTTCCCGTTCCAGCTGATCGATGCGCTCCAGTACCTGAAGAGCCTCGCTCGTCCTTCCGGCCATCGCGTGCGCAAGGCCCACCCACCCCGTCGCGAACACGAGGCCGAGGTCGGCGGCCTTCTGGAACATCTCGACCGCCTGGTCCGGCAGCGCGGGACGCTGGATGCAGGCGAAGCCGAGGAAGAGATAGGACATCGGCTGGGACGGGTTCAGCTCGATCGCCCGATGCAACAGTTCCCGCCCGCGCTCGACCGAGCCCGCAAGGCTGGTGACGATGCCCTCGATCGCCACCAGCAGGGCGAACAGCGGATCCAGTTCCGTGGCGCGTCGTGCTTCGGCGATGGCCTCGCTGTAGCGCCTGACCGACGCGAGGTAGATCGCGTACCAGCCGTGCGCGAAGCTGTTGGACGGGTTGAGATCGATGCCGCGCCGCATGTACTCGTCGGCGGCCTGGTACGCGCGGTCGTGTGTGAAGGACAGGAATCCCAGCGAGCAGTAGGCTTCGCCGAGCTCCGGATCGATGGCCAGCGCCCGTTCCAGCGCCGTCCGGGACTTGGCCGACGCATCGCTCGGATCGACATAGGCCCACATGCCGAGGATGTTGAAGACGTCCGCGATGCCGACATACGGCAGGGCGTACTCGGGGTCGATCGCGATCGCCTTCTCGCAGAAGGAGACGGCCTTGATCATGTCCACCTGGTAGCGCCGGCTCCAGAAGTACCTGCCCTTGATGAACATGTTGTGCGCGTCTTTGTCCCGGGTATGGCGTTTGGTGATCTGCTCCATTTCCCCGGCCTGGAGTCCGACCTTCAGCTTTTCGACAATGGCCAGCGAAATCTCGTCCTGCACGGCGAAGATGTCGTTGGTCTTGCGGTCGAACCGCTCGGACCACAGGTGGTATCCATCCGCCGTATTGATGAGCTGGGTCGTGACGCGCAGCGTGTTGCCGGACTTCTGCACGCTTCCCTCGAGCAGGGTCTGGACGTTGAGAGCCCGGCCGATCTCCCCGATGTCGGTGTCCTTGCCCTTGAACGAGAACGACGAGGTCCTGGCCGCGACTCTCAGTCCCTGGACTTTCGTGAGGACGTTGATCAGGTCCTCGGCGAGCCCCTCGCAGAAGTAGTCCTGGTCGTGCTGCGGGCTGAGGTCCTTGAACGGGAGGACCGCGATCGACTTCCTGCCCGAATCGAGGTCCGGCGGCGCCTTCTTGAGGCGGCGCAGGTCGGTCACCACGTCGAGCGCCGACTGATATCGCCGCGCGCGGTCCTTCTCCAGCAATTTCTCCACGATTCGCACGAGGCCGTCCGGGGCCTCGTTGTTGAACCTCGGGATCGGCGCCGGACTCTGGTGCAGGACCGCGTCGAGGACGGCGCTCGAGGTGCGTCCCGTGAACGGCATCCGGCCGGTCAGCAATTCGTAGAGCACGACGCCGAACGAGAACAGATCGCTCCGGTGATCCAGCTCCTCGCCAAGCGCCTGCTCCGGCGACATGTAGGCCACCGTCCCGACAACCGTCCCGGCGTCGGTCAGCCGATCGTCGCGTGCCTGCGTGGCCCCGGCCTTCTCCGATTTCGCGTGGCCGGGGAGCACCGCGCACGGCGTTCTCGTCGCCAGGCCGAAATCCAGCACCTTCACCTGCCCGCGCGGCAGCAGCACGATGTTGCCGCTCTTCAGATCCCGGTGGACGACCTGCTTCTCGGCGGCCGCGTGCAGCCCGTCCGCAATCTGGATCCCGATGTCGAGCACCTCGCCGATCGCCATCGGCGAGGGCCCGGCCGCGAGGCACTCGCTCAGGGTTGCCCCTTCGAGCAGCTCCATCGCGATGTAGAGCCGCCCGTCGGCCTCGCCGATCTCGTGAATGGTGCAGATGTTGGGATGGCTG
The DNA here is from genome assembly GCA_963843385.1 of uncultured Acidobacteriota bacterium. Classification (GTDB taxonomy): domain Bacteria; phylum Acidobacteriota; class Vicinamibacteria; order Vicinamibacterales; family JAKQTR01; genus CAVOHU01. The sequence goes on along the minus strand of CAWJJY010000009.1, from coordinate 19,055 downwards.
AGCGAGGCTGCCGCCCGGGCCCCGCGCTCGAATCGCGTGCGCCGATCGGGATTGGTCACCCATTCGGCCGGCAGAAGTTTCACCGCGACGTCGCGATCCAGGCGCGGATCGTGGGCCCGGTAGACCTCTCCCATCCCGCCCTCGCCAATCAGGGCCGTGATCGCGTATGGACCGACGGTGCTTCCCGGCTGAAGTGGCATGGCGCGCGGCAATTATAGGGGATACGCTGCGGAACCCCTACCGTCAGGTGCACGCTGATTCACAGTGCCGAGGAACACAACAGAGAGCGGCGGCGATGGTGCGCCCACAGACACGATCCGATCTACCTCGAGGATCCCGGTTGGCGACCGGTCGTCCGTGCAGGATCCGGTGGGCCTGTCCGGACACGATGCCGCGCTACCCGCTCAGCACCGCCATCAAGTACCGAAGCTCGTCGGCGACCTCGTCGGGATTCTCGACGGTCTCTGCAATGAGGTCTCGCAGACAGTCGCCCCATTTCTGCCGCATGCGGTGGACAGCGACTCGCACGGCTCCTTGTGTCATGCCCAACTCCGACGCCAGGTCGCCGTAGGACACGGGATCGTCGCCGGTCAGAAACGGCCGCAGCTTCTGGAACATCTGACGCCGACGGTCGCCCTCGAACCTGAGCGCCACGCGTGAGGTGGCGGTGTCGAGCACGGTCATCGCCCACTCGCGCTCGTAGATGTGCTCGGGCGTCTCGTGCTCGACCGGCTCGTAACGGCACACCCGCTCGCCGTACTCGATCTCGAGCGGCACGTGAACGAGCTGGCCGCCACGCTTCAGCGCGTGAGCATGATCGTGGTCGTTCGCCAGGAAGTGCCGCACCGAGGTCAGGAGGAATGATCGGAACCGCCCGCGTTCCTTCCTCGCATCGGCGACGTAGTTCTTCTCCAGCAGCGTGGCGAAGAACGCCTGAGTGAGGTCCTTGGCTTCCTCGCTCGAACGTCCCGAGCGGCAGATGAACGCGTAGACGGGAGACCAGTAGGCTTCGCACAGCGCGGCGAGCGCCGCTCGCCCGGCGTGCCGACCGGGCGTCACCCGCAGCCATCACCACGCTCCAGTGCGTCGTTTCGAATCTCCGGCTGTGCGTTTCCACCGGCATGCCGGAGAAAGATTACACCCAAGTGGTATCCGAGGGAGCCAGCACACGCGGTGTATGAGAAATGATACAAACCGCCGGTTCTCCCGCGCCTGCCCGAGTGTCAGCCGTCAGATCCGACCGCCTCTTCCTCAACCCGCGTAACAAGCTGCCGCCGATCCTTCAGTTCGTGGTGTCGATGCGCGGTTGGACTCACGGGTATTCGAGGCAAGGAGGTCCGGCCCGATGTTCGAGCATCTCAACGCCCTGCCGGCGGCCGTGGCCAGCATTCTTTCGCTCAAGAAGGCCTATGAAAGCGACTTCACGACTGCGCCTCGTCCGTTTTCCCTCTATTTCGAAACCACGTACGTATGCACGTGCAAGTGCGTCTTTTGCGATCGATGGAAGGAGGGCCCCGTCAGGAAGCAGCAGGAATTGGGCTACAAGGAGATTGTCGCGCTGGTCGACCAGGCACATGACCTTGGAGTCAGGCTCATCAGTCTCTCCGGGGGAGAGCCCTTGGTCAAGGCAGGAATCCTGGAGGCGATGAGATACGCACGAAGCAAGGGCATGATCACGGTCGTCCCGACAAACGGCACACTGATCACCGAACAGAACGTCGATGACGTGCTCGACGCGTTCGACTACATCAGCGTGTCGTTGGACAGCCTGGACAGGGACCGGCACGACCAGATCAGGGGTGTGGCCGGCACCTTTGACAGAGCCATGAGGAGCATCAGCCTGTTGAAGGCCCGCGCCCGCCACACCAAGATCAATGTGCAGTCGGTCATGACCTCGAGGAACATCGACGACATCCTGGAGATCAACAAGGTGATGTCAGGGAGAGGAATCGACACCAATTTCCAGCCGGTCCATAACGGCTTCCAGAATGGATTCACCGTGACCGAAGGGCCCTATACGGATTTCGACCGAGCGCACCTCAGCGCAGCAAAGCACCGGCTGCTTCGTGAGTACGTGTATCCCAGCCGTATCGAGAAGATGCTGTTGAAGGAATACTATGCCAGGGCGTTCGACTACCTGATGGACCCGCAATCCATCATGGACCGCGTCCGGTGTTTTTCGGGAAGCGTGTCGTTCATGGTGGACCCGTACGGGGAGGTATTCCCCTGCGACCCGCTGAGGACCAGCATGGGAAATATCCGCGAACAGCCACTCAGCCAGATCTGGTCGTCCGCGCGCATGAATGATTTCCGGAAGAAGCTGAAGAAGGATCGGACGTGCAATTGCTGGCTCTTTTGCGCGGGGCCTGCAAATCTCAACCTCTCGAGGGTCATCGGGTAGCTCGGCAAGTGCAGCAGTCGCGATCGGGCCTTCCCGGCGCCAGGGATTCTTGTTGGCCTGAGACTTCCGGCCCGGGTTGCTGGACGATGGGTCTCAACCGGACCAGCCCAATAATTACCCTGATCCCTACCCGCTTCAGTTCCTGCGGAGCGACTTCGCATACACCTCAGTGATGTCCGCGGACTCAGGCGGCTGTATCACCGGCCGTATCAGGTCGGCCGTGGCGCGCCTGTAACATCCCGCCGCCGACGCTTCAGTCCCAAGTGACAACGGGGAGATGTCGCCCACCCGTGTAATCGTCCGTGTCGTCTCCTCACGTGCTCCCCAAGGAGGTGCCGATGAGAACTCGATTGGCGGTTCTACTCGTGGCGGCAGCAGTCGCCTCCGGCTGCTCCATGACCGTCCCCACTCCGCGCCTGCACGACACGAAAACGGTGTCTGCTCTCAAGGACAAGGGCGAACTCAAGGTCCACATGCGGACCGGCGAGCTCTACGTCCTCTCGGGCTTCCGGATTGAGGCCGGGGAAATCCTGGAAGGGCCGGGTACTCACTACACGATTCTGCGCCAGCCGGACGGCGCGGGCACCCATCGGCTGCGCCTGGACGAGATTGCGCTCATCGAAACAACCGAGACACGCACGGCGGGCACGCTCGGTATGCTGGGGCTCGGCACGCTGACGACCATCTGGGGAGCGGCAAGCGTGTACTGCCTGGCCAATCCCAAGTCCTGCTTCGGCTCGTGTCCGACGTTCTATCTGGACGGCGACGCCGACGTGCCGAAGGCTGAGGGCTTTTCAGCCTCAATCGCACGAGCCCTCGAGGCCCGCGACGTGGACGCGCTCCCGGACGCGCGCCCTCACGGCGGTCACGTCGCCGTGACCATGCGCAACGAAGCATTCGAGACCCACGCCGTGCGCAGCGTGCGCCTGCTCGCGGCTCCGCGGCCGCGCGGCGGACGCGTCTTCGCGGGCAGTGACGGCCTGTACTACCAGGCGCTCCGCGTATCGCCGCCCGGAGCCTGCCGTGCCCCCGAGGGCGACTGTCTCGCGGCGGTCGCCAAGGTCGATTCAACAGACCGGTTGAGCCAGGCGGATGCCGAGGATCTGGCCGCACGCGAGGACATGTTCCTCGACTTTGACACGCCGCATGGCCGGGCGGGCGTCGTGATCGGCGCGCGTCAGAGTCTCATGACCACGTTCCTCTTCTACCAGACGCTCGCCTACGCAGGCAGTCGTGCAGGCGAAGTGCTGGCCGCAGTCGAGCGCGGCGGCACGGAGTACGCGCGGCGAATGATGGCGATGCGCGAAACGCTGGGAGGGATCGAGGTCGCCGTGGCGGACGCGTCAGGGGGCTGGACGCCGGTGGGCGTTTACGACGAGGCGGGCCCGATTGCCGGTGACATGGTGGTGATCCCGCTGCCTGAGCGCGCACAGGGTCACCTTCGAGTTCGCCTCCGGATGTCGAAAGGCAACTGGCGGCTGGGCTTCGTCGGCCTTGCCGCGCTGGGGGCGGCCGTGACGCCCGTCTCCATCGACCCGGAACGTGTAGATCGCGATGGACGAACCGATCCCGGCGCGCTCACGACGCTGCTGGACCCGAATCGCCACCTGATCACGCTGCCGGGCGATCAGTACCGGCTGGTGTTCCCGGTGCCCGGGGACCCCGCCCTCGTCGAGCTGTTCCTCGAAAGCCAGGGCTACTACTACGAGTGGATGCGGCAGGAATGGCTGGCGGAAGAAGATCCCGCGATGGTCGCTCTGATCGTGCAGCAACCGGCCCAGGCGCTGCGCCGCCTGGCCGCGCCGTACAAGGCCCGCGAGGCCCAGGCCGAACAGGCCTTCTGGAACAGCCGATTCCGGAGGTAACGCCATGCTGAATCTTGTGAAGAACGTTTGCGCGGTCGCCTTGTGCGGCGTTCTCGGCGCGTGCGCCAGCACAATGCCCAGGCCTGCCGTGTTCGGCCGCAACGTCGAGGTGCAGCGCCGCGACGCGAAGGAACCTACGCGCGGCGAGTTGGTTGCGGTGGAAACCGATGGACTCTGGGTCGCCGGGCAAGAGCAGGTCGAGGCGATCCCGCTCCGCAGTGTCGATCGGGTCCGGCTGCAGCGGCACGAAATGAACGGGAAGGCAGCCGGGACATGGGCAGCACTCGGCGCGGTCATTACCGGCGGCGCGCTGACTGCCGCGTGCTGGATGGCAAAGGCCGACGGCTGCGGCAAGGTCTTCCTGGCCGTCGGCGGCACCTGGCTGGTGATTGGCGGACCCTCCGCCGCATCGCTGGGCGAATCGAGCAAGCTCGACTTCCGTCAGGCCGACTGGGATCGGCTCAAGCCCTACGCGAGATTCCCCCAGGGCATCCCTGAAGGACTCGACGTGACGACGCTTTCGATGCGTCCGCTGGCAACGCAGGCAGAACCCGTCAAGCGCTGAGTTCTCGGAGGGCGGTCCTGCACGGTCGTAATCGGCGAAGGCCCTGGAGCGCTGAATGGGGCTATCGCCCGGCCCCATGACCGCTGGACCAGGGTCCACGTCGGAGCGCTGGAGATGTAGGCGAGCCTCACGGCTGCCGGTAGCAGCCCATGAAGGAGCGTGTCATGAGCGCGTCGATCCCGGAAGCCCGATTCCAGGAGCTGGTCTGCGCAAGCATCGAGCATCAGTGGGGCCGGTTCGCCTACTACAAGCACCTGTGCTCCAATCTATTCTCTGGACCTTGCCGACCTTCGGGCCATCATCGCAGACGGCGCCTACCATCGGCTTCCGAGCGTGGCCTCACCGGCATTCAAGCTCTCAAAGGGCTTGGTCGACGAACTCAACGACACGTCTGGCCCCGGCGTCTTCCAGGTCTCGAGCAGCACGTCGGGCGACCCGAGCTACGTCTACACGAGCCCCGATGAGCTGGCTCGGATCGCAGCCAGGTACGGGGAAGCGTTCGGATCCTCGGACGCGTCAGTCGGCGTGGCGTTCGCCCCTTCCATCCGCATCCTCCGCGCCCTCTCACGAAAGGCGGACCTCAAAGGAAAGAGGGCCGTCCTCAGGATGCTCCTGGGCCTTGAAGGAGGCAGCGCCTGCTGCAGCCGATCGTGCGTAACCGCGGACGTCAGCCTGTTCAGGTCGATGGTGAACCGGGCCGTGGGCCGCCCGGCTGCGGTCAGCAAGATGTCCGCGACCGAGGTGGCCTCGTACATCCATGACGCCCAGAGGCGCGGCGAGTCCATCTCGATCGGGGGCCTGTGCCTGCTGCTCCGGCCCTACCTCGACGAATTCCGCCACGGTCAGTTCCAGCTGCGCGAGAAAGGTCACGTTGCGTTCAGCGGCGGGGGGTACTCGGGCGCCAAGGGCTCCGTCAGGGGCGAAAGAATCGACAAGCCCGCCTTCATCGCGCGGATTGGGGCCGTGTTCGGCATCGACGAGGCATTCTGGAAAGAGAACATCAAGGACATCTACAGTTTCACCGAGACGCCCGCCCAGGTCGTGGGCTTCTGGAGCCGGGACCTCGGTGACTTTCTTTTCCGTCCGGCGTCCGACCATCGCGTCTACATCGTCGATCCCGATTCCGAGACACCTCTTCGATCCGGCCGCGGCATCATCAAGGTGGTGGCGCCCGATTCATCCGGGCGTCCGATGGCCGCCAACACGAGCGTGCTCCAGTTCGATGCGGCCGAGATCGTGAGCGCCCTGCCGGACGGCCGGGTCGAGTCATTCACCCGCGTGTCTCGGTTCGAGGGCGCGGGAGCCTCCCTCAACGCCGGATGCGCCCTCAAAGCCGCGGAGATCGCCGATGTCTGATCCAGCCATCCACCCGGCTCAGGCACCCCTCAGCCGGATTGTCTTCGAGGACCAGTATGTCAGGGCCTTTAGGTCCGAGCGGGCCGACGGCCTGGAGCTGCAGTTCCCTTTGTTCGAGGCTGCCGCGCTTCCCGGCATTCTCCAGGCCGTGCAATCGCGATCGCGGGAAGTCTTCGCCCGCCTGGATCCTTCGGACATTCAGGACGCGATGAGCCGCCTCGATCTCTTCTTCTCTGACACGGACAGCCCAGAGGTCCAGGCGATCGTCGACCTGATCAGCCGGATCGACGGATTCTCGAAACATGACATCGAGCGCTTCGGGCTCGGCATCTTCGCTTCACTCGTCGGCTACGACCGCGACCTCGTCGGCCGCTTCGTGAAGGAGGCATTTCGAACACGGCGGCCGGTTGAGACCTCGTGCGGGTACCTCCGGCGATTCGGAACCAACGCTCCCTTCGTGAGGGCTTGCGAGCCAGGCCTTCTCAGCCATTTTGCCTCGGGAAACGTGGCCGGCTACTCGGCGATCCTGGTTCGGATGGGCCTGCCTGTCGAATCAGGCGGCGCGGCGCAGATCATCAAGCTCCCGTCGACCTCGGCCGTCTTCCCGATGCTCTATCTATCCAAGATGGCCGAATTCGCTCCCCTCGTCCGGGAAACCATGGCCTGCGGCTATTGGAAGGGGGGCGACCGGGCGATCGAAGACATCCTGTTGGCCGAATCGGACGCCGTCAACGTGCTGGGCTCGGAAGCGACCGTCCGGGACATCGACGCTCGCGCGAAACGCTCGGGGCGCTGTCGTGTCGTCCTTCGGCACGGCCACAAAGTAGGAGCGGCCTACGTCTCCCGGGAGTTCGCCGCGTCTCAATCCCTGCGCGAGAGGGTCATCGAAGGGCTCGTCCGGGACATCTCGGCATTCGACGGCGCGGCCTGCTATTGCACGAAGAACGTCTACGTCCAGGGAGACCACCGTGCGTTTGCCGAGGAGCTGATTGAAGCGCTCGACCGCTTCGCGCTCACGGTGTCATCGGTTGCGCCTGGCGTGAAACCGACCGGGAAGATGGTGCGGAGGGTGTTTGCCGGGTCGTCGAACGTCCTGGCCTCGAGCGACGGGTCGGCTTTCGTTCGGATTGGCGACCGGCCCGCGTTCTGGTTTCCCGACGAGGTCTACCGATACGTTCAGGTCATGCCCGCGGCAAACGCGAACGAGGTGGCCGCTGTGCTGGGGACCGCCCGCCACTTCCTGCAGACAGTCGTCGTCGCCGTCCCGGACGCGGAGATCCTGCCGGTGCTCTCGCTACTCGGCAAGGCCGGCGCCAGCAACATCCACTACCCTGGGTCGGCTCCGTTGCTCAACGTGCACGAGGAGCCGCACGACGGAGATTTCGACTTCGTCAAGATTCGTTATCCCTACAGGGTCCGATTCGCAGCCACGAATTTCAAGCGAAACGCGGACTGGCTCAGGTAGCACAGCCGTCGTGTAACAACCTTCCACAGACGCTTCAGTGTTCAGTGACAACGGGCAGCCGTAGCTCCTCACGCGATCCTTCGTCGGGGCTGGCTTCGGAGCGCTGGGGGGCACATCGCTTCCGACGCGCGACAGGTGGACCGCGATCGATTTGCGCGTGCTTGATCAATAGGAGAACACAGCACCAGGGCGTCGGCGGCCATCCTCAATCACACCGGAAACAGGAGGAATCATGAGTATGCAGACCGGGGTCCCGCATTCGAAGACCACGCAAAACGACGTGAAAGCGCGAACGGGCCGTCCCGCACGAACCCGGACGCTGGGACAGGCCATGCGGCGTCTCGCGCCGCTCGTGCTCGTCGCCATCGTCCTTGCCATGGCGTCGCCCCTGGCGGCAGATCGCCGGGATGAGGACTCCAGGCAGTCGTTCAGCGTGTTCACGCAGAACGCCTATGTCGGGGCCTCCATCGAGCGCGTGATGGCAGTCGACCCGACGGATCCGGACCCGACAGCCCTGTTGACGGCCGTCACGACCACCTACTACGAGATGCTCGCTTCGAAACCCGAGATCCGCATGAGGGGCATCGCCGCAAGGATCGCAGACCAGAAGCCGGATATCGTCGCGCTCCAGGAGATGTACACCCTGCGCCGGCAGTCACCGGGAGATGCCGCGTTCGGGGGACAGGTCCCGGCAACCGAGGTAGTGGCCGACTTCCTCCACAGCCTCATGGACGCCCTCGCTGCCAGGGACCTGCACTACGGTGTCGCGGTCGTCACGACCGAGTTCGACATCGAGATGCCGATGTACAACGCCGGATACGATGGAACCGACGATGCACGATTGACGGACAGCGAGGTCATCCTGGTCCGCACGGACCTGCCGCGCGACCAGATGCGGGTGTCGAATCGTCAGATGGGCCACTTCAACACCCTTCTGGTTCTCCCCGGAAGCGGGATCGAGGTGCTGCAGGGGTGGTGCTCGGTGGATGTCACCGTCCGAGGCGAGCGGTTCCGCTTCATCAACGCGCACTTGCAGGACGAGACCTTTCCCGGGATCCAGTTCGCCCAGGCCCAGGAGCTTCTCGCCGGGCCCGCGGACACGCACCTGCCTGTCATGTTGGCTGGAGATCTCAATGCCGACCCCCTCGGGCGAAACGGGACCCAGACGTACCCTGAGTTCATCAACGGCGGCTTCACGGATGCGTGGACCGCGATTCATCCGAACCTGGCCGGTCTGACCTGGGGCCACGACGCGCTTCTCGCCGATCGGGATGTGGAATTCAAGTGGCGGATTGACCTCGTCCTCTTCAAAGGCTTCCAGCTCGAACCTCGCAAGATCGAGACGGTAGAGACCGGCCTGCATCGCCTGCAGCCGCCGTTCTGGCCGTCCGACCATGCAGGAGTCTCGGCCAGGTTCTCTGTCCGCTAGATTCGTTCTCCAGCCGCGCCGCCACCCGGCTCGGCCTCGGCTTCTCGACGGGCGGGCCTCCTCGCACGGCGGCCCGCCCTGCCGCCAGCCTCCAACCTCCAGCCCATAAGAGCTAACATATCCCTATGCCTGCACCTGTTACATTCGACGTCACCTCGAAAGTCGATCTCCAGGAAGTCGACAACGCTGTCAACCAGGCCCTGAAGGAAGTCGCGCAGCGCTACGACTTCAAAGGATCGAAGGCCTCGATCGAGTTCAACCGGGGCGAGGGCACCGTGACGCTCGTCGCAGACGACGAGTTCAAGATGCGGTCGTTGTGGGAACTGCTCGAGGGGCGGATGGTCAAGCGCCAGGTGCCGATCAAGAACCTCAAGCTCGGTGAGATCGAGCGCGGGGCCAACGACACGGTCAAGCGCGTCGTCACGCTGCAGCAGGGCATTCCGATCGACGCGTCCCGGGCGATCGTGAAGTTCATCAAAGACCGGAAGATGAGGAAGGTGCAGGCCTCCATCCAGGCCGACCAACTCCGGATTTCGTCGCCTTCGAAGGACGAATTGCAGGAAGTCATGCGCCTGCTGCGCGAGCAGGACTTCGGCGTCGCGCTGCAGTTCGGGAACTACCGAGAGTAGTCCGCCCTACCCTTTCAGGAGCTTCTTCAGGAAGTCACACCACGCGGCCATCCCGTCCCCGTTGCGGGCCGAGATCTCGAACACGGTGGAAGCAGGGCTCACCCGGCGGATGTTGGCGAGCGCGGCCTCGCGGTCGAAGTCGACGTGGGGAGCGAGGTCGGTCTTCGTCAAGATCACGACGTCCGAGTTCCTGAACATCGGCGGATACTTCAGGGGCTTGTCCTCGCCCTCGGTGACGGACAGGAGGGTCACGCGGAGATCCTCGCCGAGATCGAACTCTGCCGGGCACACGAGGTTGCCGACGTTCTCGATGGCGAGGACGTTCAGCGCCTTCAAATCCATCGTCGCGACAGCCCGCGCCACCATGGTCGCGTCGAGGTGACAGAGCGTGCCTGTGGAAATCTGCACGACGGGCGCGCCCGTGGTGCGCAGCCGGCGGGCGTCGTTGTCGGTCTCGAGGTCGCCGACGACGACCCCGACGCGCAGGTCAGTTCCCAGCGTCTCAATCGTCTTCTGAAGGAGCGTCGTCTTGCCCGATCCCGGCGACGACACCACGTTCATCACCAGCAGATTCAGCGCGTTGAAGAACCCGCGGTTTCGTTCGGCGATCCTGTCGTTGGCCGCGAAGATCGATTGGTGAACCTCGATCTCACGATGCGCGTGAGGGTCGATGCCGCCCTCGTGCGTACGATCGGGGGAGTGCGCACCATCGTGATCGTGGGCGTGATCGTGATCGTGGGCGTGATCGTGGGCGTGATCGTGATCGTGAGGATGTTCGTGATCGTGCGCGTGAGCGTCATCGGGCCCGTGCGAGTGCCTGGGGCTGTGATCGTGGTCGTGCGGATGAGCATGCGTCACGGATTGATCGGCGACCGGTCCGGTAGACCGGGCACGGCCGGGGATTTGCGCCTGGTCGACCAGCGGCGAGCGAATCTCGTCAGCCGGCCTTCCGTCGATCCTGGTCGGGCCCGGCAGGCCGCATCCGCATTCCTCGCACATTAGTCCACCTCCAGCGACACGACGTCGAGCTCCCTGCCACGCCGGATCTCAAAGCTCGGCCGGAGGCAGTCCGGACATTCGCCGATCATGCCCTCGGCCTCGAATTCGCGCTTGCACCCGTCGCACCAGCAGGTCGCCCGGGATCTCGTCGACGATGAGCCGGGCCGAGGCCGCCATCGTGCCGTCCTTGAGGATGGCGAAGGCATGATCGAGCGACTCGAGCACGACGCCCGTCATCCGGCCGACGCGCATGCGGATTTCGTGGATCGTCGACGCGCCGGATTTCCTGGCCTGGGCTTCTGCTATCTGGAGCACGGACTCCATGATCCCGACTTCGTGCATGGCTCAGGGCCATTCTACCCCGCCGTGGGTCCGTGGCCCCGGGGCTGGCCTCGGGCAGCCAGTGCGGCAAGACCGCCCGCGATCAACCGGGGCGGCGTCCGGTCGGGCGCCTACGCTTCGAACGTGACGCGCCTGGTGATGGCCTGCAGCGCCCGCTCCTCGCCCCGGGGCGGCGCCGGGTCGGGCACCTACGCCTCGAAGGTCACGCGCTTGGCGATGGCCTGCAGCGCCCGCTCTTCTCCTGGCGAGACGAGGGTGACCGCGCTTCCCGAGGCGAGGGCGCGGCCCGTCCGGCCCACCCTGTGTACGTAGGCGTCCGGGGTGAGCGGCACGTCGTAGTTCACCACGTGGGTGATTCCGTCGATATCGAGCCCCCGGGCCGCGATGTCGGTCGCCACCAGCACGTGGTACTTCCCCGCGCGGAATCCCTCGACGGCCGACATGCGCTCGCGTTGCGTCCGGTCGGCGTGCAGCGCCGCCACGCGGACTCTCCGGCCCGCGAGCTGAGTCGCCAGCCGATCCGCGCCCCGCTTGGTGCGCACGAAGACGAGCACCGGGCCGACTTCACCGCGCAGGAAGTTCAGCAGCCACTCGGTCTTGTCGCGGGCGTGCACCGTTTCGACCGAGTGCGTGATGGTCCGCGCGGCCGCGTTCCTGGTCCCGACCTGGACGAACACGGGATCGCGCATGATCGCGGCGGCAAATCGCCGGATTTCGTCGGGAATGGTCGCCGAGAACAGCAGCGTCTGGCGCGTGGTGGGCAACGCCTCGACGATGCGCGCAACATCGGGCCAGAAGCCCATATCGAGCATGCGATCCGCTTCGTCGAGGACGAGCACCTCGAGCCGCTCGAAGAACGGCGTGCCCGACCGCATGTGATCGAGGAGGCGGCCCGGCGTGGCGACGACGATCGGTACCCCGGCTGCGAGCGCGCGGGACTGGGGCTCCATCGGCGCGCCGCCGTACACCGCGATGCTGGCGATGCCTGCATGGTACGCAAATCCCTGGGTGTCATCGTCGACCTGAACGGCGAGCTCGCGTGTGGGCGTGAGCACCAGCACGCGGGTCCGCGCGGTCTGCGCCGCGACGCCGGGCTCGATGGACGCCCGCTCCTCGGCTTCCTGCCGGATGATGCGCTCGAGGATGGGCAGCACGAACGCCGCCGTCTTGCCCGTGCCGGTTTCCGCGCAGGCAATCAGGTCCTTGCCGGTTCGCACGACGGGAAGCACGACGGTCTGGATGTCCGTGGTGTGGGTGAATCCGCGATCCTGGATGCCCCTGAGGAGTTTCGGCTCGAGGTTCATCTCGGAGAACGCGAGCGGATCGATCGCGTCCTGTTCTGCTACAGGCGCCAGGGGCGCCGACGTCGCGTGGGCTGCCGGGGTCTGGGTTGGCGCGTGAGAGGACGAGGTGCGATGCGGTCTTCGTGGTCGGCGCCGCGGGCCGTTGTTAGTTGGTGTCACAGTGCGGTTCGAAAAAGGCGTGGATCGGGGTGCTGCGGTCTGAGGGTCATCTGACCATTATCGCCGAGATGACCCGATCTGGCGCTACACGATGAGGCCTGCCGCGACGCGCCGTGGGTAGTGTCAAGATTCTTTCGCACTTTGGATCGTGGTGGTCTCTCGTCTAGTCTTCACGCGATCGCTTCGTGTGGTTGCGTCCCCAATGGCAGCTCGGTACTCAGGTAGCGACGAGATCCCCACCGCGTCGGCGCCGCATGCCGCAGTCGTGCGGCGAGCAACATCAGCGCCGATTGGCCATCCGGGAAGGCGCCGACGACCCGCGTGTGACGACTGGTCGGTATCCATCGCTCAGCACGGGAGCATTACGGCACCACCAGCACCACCTCGTTCGACACGGCGCCCGTGCCGCAGGCGTTCTTCGCGCGCACCCGGACATAGTAGATCCCCGTCCCCACCCCGTTCGCCGTGAACGTCGTCGCCGCGCTCCCGAGATCGAGGTTCACCAGGTTCGCCAGGCCCGGCCCCGTGCCCGCCTGCAGCACGTAACTGGCCGGCGCGTTCTGCGGCGTCCCCGCCGGCGCCACCCAGCTGAACGCCACGTGCCCGCCGCTGTTCGCCGTGATCTGCAGCCCTGTCGGCGACGCCGGCGCGCTCGTGCACCCCACCCCGATCGCCACCTCGTTCGACGCCGGCCCGGTGCCCCTTCCGTTCTGGCCCGCACCGGATGTAGTACGTCCCCGCCGCAATGCCGCTTGCCGCGAACGTCGTCTGCAGGTTGCCCGTCGGGAAGTTCGCGACATTCGACAACCCCGTGGCCGAACCGGCCTCGATCACGTAGGTCGTCGGCGCGCCGCCGGTCGTCGGAGCCGACCACGTGAAGGAGAGGGACGAGGGGCCGCCGGTGCCGCTCAGTGTGCCGGGCGCCCCGGGCACCGGCGGCGGCGAGAGCACCGTCTGAACCTCGTTCGACGGCCCGCTCGTACCGGCGACGTTCGTCGCCCGCACGCGGAAGTAGTACGTCCTGTACGGCACGCCACCCGTCGACCAACTCGTCAGGGTGGAGTTGGTCGAGAAGTTCGCGAGGTTGGCAAGGCCCGGCTGCGAGCCCGCCTCGATCAAGTAACGCCGACGGCGCCCCGCCCGTGCCGGGCGCGCTCCAGGTCAGTGCGATGGTGGACCCAACGGCCGACACGCCCAGGCCTGTTGGAACGCCGGGCGGCTCCGGCCCGACGCGCAACACGATTTCGTTCGACGGGTCGCTCGTGCCGAAGTTGTTCGTCGCCCGGACGCGCAGGTAGTACAGGCCAATCGGCACGCCGCTCGCCACGAACGTCGTGGCCGGCGTCCCTGTCGAGAAGGTTTGCGAGATTCGAGAAGCCCGGCGCGCCGCCGGCCTCGATGCGGTAGGCCGTCGGCAGGCCGCCCGTGGTCGGCGCCGTCCACGACAGCATGACGGACGTGCCGGGCGCCGACCCGCCCAGGCCGTCGGCGACCCCGGCGCGACGGGGCCTTCCGCGGTGATCGCCGTCCACCACGTGCTCCAGCGGCCGGAGTAGTTGCCCGTGCCGGCCTGCGGCAGCGAGTACCGTGGATCGTCCACAGCGTCGTGTCGTCGGACGGATTGACCTGCGTCTGGCTGTAGTCGCCCCATCGGTTCCGATTGCTGTACGAGTTGTAGTAGAACCCCTCGCCGCTCTTGCCGACGACCACGTCCCGCATCGAGCCCGCCGGGATCCGGTTTGGTGGCGAACGTGTACGCCGCGGAGGGAAACTCGGTCGCCGACGTCTGCGTGAAGCCGATCAGCACGTCGTCGCGGCGGTTCACGCTGATGCTCGGGTAGATGTACCACTTGGGGTTGACGGGCGACGCGTCCTCGATCACGCCGCCGTCGACGAACGTCCCCGATGTGTGGATCTTCGCCCATCGGACGGTGGCGCGGACGTTGTCGGCCGACGGGCCTCCGTTCGCTCTGACGGTGATCCAGATGTGCTCGTTGCGGAAGACCGCTGACCCGGCATAGCCGCTCTCGACGTTGGCCCTCAGCCCGGTGCCCGGCTCGGGCGCCTGTGGTGCCGTGAAGGACCCGGCGGAACTGAAGATGAGGGACGGCGGGAGGCTTACCGTCGGTCCCTGCGTGCAGACCGGCGAGGCTGGGGTGCCCGTCAGGTGATCCAGGCGCGCGTTCTGCACGGGAAACCACATAAAGTAGAGCGACTCCTCGGTGTCGGAGTACGTGGTCGCCACGTGCGTCCCACTGCACGGCGTCGATCCGTTGAAGAGCTGGATGAACACCGTCGCCGCTGGCGGTGTCGACGGGGTCGCCGCGCGCAGCGCCGGGTAGTCGAGAGCGAAGAGCCGCTCCTCCATGAGCTGGCTCGCCGACGAGACCATATAGGTCTGAACGGTAATCCAGTTCTTGTTCATTCCCATCCTCGGGAAGTCGGCCCACCATTCGTAGCCGGTCGTGCCGCAGGGGTAGCCGGGTCCGCAGACGAGGTAGCGGAACAGCGTCCACGTCCCAGTGGGTCGGCCGTACTCGACACCCCGACGAGCAGGGAGGCGGGCTGCCCATCGGACGCGGCGAGCGTCACGAATCGGCCGCTGTGCGAGTCGTAGGTCGTCCGCGGATTGAACGACCGCCAGTTGACGTGCGTGGCCGACCAGAAGGTGTTCTCCGAGACGCTCAACAGCACCGCGCCCGTCGTCTTGTCCTGGATTCGGTAACTGCCGTTGACCGTCGCGAACACGCGGTTCGGCCCACGGCGCCCATGGTGTCCGGAGGAACCCACCCGTTCCACTCGGCGCCCTTGAGGGTGCACCGGACTCGGGGACGGGCCGAGCGGCAACGCGATGGCCGACGGCGGGACGGCCGGCTCCGGCAGGTCCAGGCCGGGACGTGGGAAAAGGTTCAGGCGCGGATTGAGCGAGGGGTTCTCGGGCCTTTCCGCGTCGCGCTCCTCGCGCTCGCGGTCCCGCGCGGGCGACTGGATGCCGCGCTTCGTAGGCGGCGAGGTCCGCGAGGTTTACGACGGCCACCGCGACAGGCAGCATGCGCTCGCCTGTCGATGGCTGGACGTCCTGCCGGGCGTCGCGGGCCGCCGGCATGCCGACCGCGGGGCTGTTGGTGGGCCGGCCTGGCGCCGCCGGTCCGCGCGCCGCATCGGGCCGTGACGTCACCGCGATCAGCAGAACGGCGACGGCTGCTGCGATGAGAGACGTCGCGACGAGCGTGCGTCTGCCGGGGGGCACCGACATTCTGTCCTCCTCACGATTCCACGATCATCCAGCCCAACGCGCAGGCCGCGCGTCTCGACCACGAACTGTCACGCGGGGAGGTGCGCCGGGTCGCGTCCCACTGCCCGTTTCTCCATTCGCACGACAACGCTGCGACGGCGGGCGAGTATCCCTCGCTCAAGATCGGAGCATTACGGCACGACCAGCACGACCTCATTCGACGCACCGCCCGTGCCGCACGCGTTCTTCGCACGCACCCGGACGTAGTAGGTCCCCGAGCCCACCCCGTTCGCCGTGAAGGTCGTGGCCGCGCCTCCGAGATTGAGGCACCAGGTTCGCCAGCCAGGCCCCGAGCCGGCCTGGAGCACGTAACTGGCCGGCCGTTGTGCGGCGATCCCCGCTGCGCCACCCAGCAAACGCCACGTGCCCGCCGCTATTCGTCGTGAGTGGCAGACCCCGGCGACCCCGGCGCGCCCGTGCACCCCACCCCGAGCGCCATCTGTTGGACGCCGGCCCGGTGCCCGACCCGTTCTGGACCCGCACCCGGAGGCAGTACGTCCCCACCGCAATCCGCTCGCCGAAAACGTCGTCAGCAGGTTGTCCGTGGAGAAGTTGGCGAGATTCGACAACCCCGTGCCCGAACCGGCCTCAGGACATAGGCCGTTGGCGCGCCGCCGGTCGTCGGAGCCGACCACGAGAAGGAGGGACGAGGGCCCGCCGATGCCGCTGCGTGACGAGCACCCCGGGCCGGGCGGCGGCGAGACCCGACTGAACCTCGTTGGACGGTGCGCTCGTGCCGGCGAAGTTCGTGGCCCGCACGCGGAAGTAGTACTCCCGTACGGCACACCACCCGTCGACCAACTCGTCAGGGTGGAGTTGCCGTCGAGAAGTTCGCGAGGTTGGCGAGGCCCGGCTGCGAGCCCGCTTCGATTGCAGGACGCTCTATGGTGCCCCGCCCGTGCCGGGCGCGCTCCAGGTCATGCGACGGTCGACCCAACGGCCGACACGCCCAGGCCTGTTGGAACGCCGGGCGGCTCCGGCCCGACGCGCAGCACGATTTCGTTCGACGGGTCGCTCGTGCCGAAGTTGTTCGTCGCCCGGACGCGCAGGTAGTACAGGCCAATCGGGACGCCGCTTCCGGCGAACGTCGTGGCCGGCGTCCCTGTCGAGAAGTTTGCGAGATTCGAGAAGCCCGGCGCGCCGCCGGCCTCGATGCGGTAGGCCGTCGGCAGGCCGCCCGTGGTCGGTGCCGTCCACGACAGCGAGACGGACGTGCCGAGGGCCGCCCCCCCCAGGCCGCCCTGGCCGCCCCGGTGCGACGGGGCCTTCCGCGGTGATCGCCGTCCACCACGTGCTCCAGCGGCCGGAGTGGTTGCCCGTGCCGGCCTGCGGCAGCGATAATCCCTGGATCGTCCACAGCGTCGTGTCGTCGGACGGATCGACCTGCGTCTGGCTGTAGTCGCCCCATCGGTTCCGATCGCTGTACCAGTTGTAGTAATACCTCTTGCCGCTCTTGGCGACGACCACGTCCCGCATCGAGCCCGCCGGGGTCAGTTCCACGGCGGAACGCGTAGGCCGCCGAGGGAAACTCGGTCGCCGACGTCTGCGTAAAGCCGATCAGCACGTCGTCGCGCCGGTTCACGCTGATGCTCGGGTAGATGTACCACTTGGGGTTGACGAGCGACGCGTCCTCGATTGAACCCCCGTCGACGAACACCCCCGACGTGTGGATCTTCGCCCACCGGACGGTCGTGCGGGCGTTGTCGGCCGACGGGCCACCGAAGACCCTCTGGACGATCCAGATGTGGTCGTTGCGGAAGACCGCCGCGTACCGGTTCCGGTCTCGAGGTTCGCCCTCAGCCCGGTGCCCGGCTCGGGCGCCTGTGGCGCCGTGACGGACCCCGGCCATCCCCATTGGAACACGATGGACGGCGGGAGGCTCACCGAGGTCGGTCCCGGCGTGCACACCGGCGCGGATGGGGTGCCCGTCAGGCGATCCAGGCGCGCGTTCTGCACGGGAAACCAGTAGAAATAGAGCGACTCCTCGGTGTCGGAGTAGGTGGTCGCGGGCCGCCCATAGCACGGCGTCGAAATGCTGTTGGCCTGGAACTACCGCGCCCGCCGGCGGCGCCGACGGGGTTGCTGCGCGCAGCGCCGGGTAGTCGAGCACGAAGAGCCGGGACTCCACGTTCTGGCTCGCCCACGTGGTACATCCCGGTATCAACGGTGATCCAGTTCTTGTTGATACCCATGCGCGGGAAGTCGGCCCACCATTCGTAGCCGGTCGCGCCGCAGGGGTAGGTGGGTCCGCAGACGAGGTAGCGGAACAGCGTCCACGTCCCGAGCGGGTCGGCCTGTACTCGACACCCCGACGAGCAGGGAGGCGGGCTGCCCATCGGACGCGGCGAGCGTCACGAATCGGCCGTTGTACGGGTCGTAGGTCGTCCGCGGATCGAACGACCGCCAGTTGACGTGCGTGGCCGACCAGAAGGTGTTCTCCGAGACGCTCAACAGCACCGCGCCCGTCGTCTTGTCCTGGATCTGGAACTGCCGTTGACCGTCGCGAACACGCGGTTCGGCCCCACGGCGCCCATGGTGTCCGGAGGAACCCACCCGTTCCACTCGGCGCCCTTGAAGCTGGCCACCGGACTCGGGGACGGGCCGAGCGGCAACGCGATGGCCGACGGCGGGGACGGCCGGCTCCGGCAGGTCCAGGCCGGGACGTGGGAAAAGGTTCAGGCGCGGATCGAGCGAGGGGTTCTCGGGCCTTTCCGCGTCGCGCTCCTCGCGCTCGCGGTCCCGCGCGGGCGACGGATGCCGCGCTTCGTAGGCGGCGAGGTCCGCGGCTTCTACGACGGCCACCGCGACAGGCAGCATGCGCTCGCCTGTCGATGGCTGGACGTCCTGCCGGGCGTCGCGGGCCGCCGGCATGCCGACCGCGGGGCTGTTGGTGGGCCGGCCTGGCGCCGCCGGTCCGCGCCGCATCGGGCCGTGACGTCACCGCGATCAGCAGAACGGCGACGGCTGCTGCGATGAGAGACGTCGCGACGAGCGTGCGTCTGCCGGGGGGCACCGACATTCTTGTCCTCCTCACGATTCCACTATTATCCAGCCCAACGCGCAGGCCGCGCGTCTCGACCACGAACTGTCACGCGGGAGGTGCGCCGGGTCGCGTCCCACCGCCCGGTTCTCCATTCGGTCGACCGCGCGGCGACGGCGCAAGTAACCTGAAGGGACGCCCCGCCCCGGGCCACCGCGCGGCACGGCGTGGACCACGACTTCCTTGCGTGAACCGAACCGGGTGCG
>CAWJJY010000008.1:0-90194 GCA_963843385.1 uncultured Acidobacteriota bacterium | reverse complement strand
CATAGAGGTGAATCGAGTTCCCTTCCCGCTCGGCCTCGAAGAACCGCCAGACGGCGCGCACCTTCATGAAGCCGGACGCCCAGCGCTTGACCTCCTCCACCTGGTGGAACAGCTCGAGGGCCTTCTCGTCGCGCTCCGCCAGCCTTCGTCGAAGTTGCCCTTGAAGCCGAGGTGCCTGCCGTAGAGCATCTGCGGGTTGACGTAGCTCCAGACCTCCGCCAGTTGCGGCACGTCGCGGACCTTGCGGTCGAGATAGGGCGCCGCGGGCACGGGACGTCCGCCCTGACCTTCGAAGAGCGCTTCGCCGCGAAACGTCGCCGCGGGCGCCTGCGGCCGGATCTCCTCCGGCACGGCGCCGGGAAGGTGGGCCGCAGCACCTCCTCGCGCGCGGCAGGGTCCATGATCTGGTTCAACAGCCGCAAGCCCGTCATGGCGTCCTTGGCGTAGCACACGGCTTCCTCGTAGGCGGGGGCGATCTTCAACCGGGTGAACTTGTCCGAGAGCGCCGCGCCGCCCACCAACAGCGGGAAACGGATTCCGGCCGCCTTCAAGTCCTCCGCCGTCACCACCATCTGCTGGGCGCTCTTCACCAGCAGGCCGGAGAGCCCGATCGCGTCCGGCGCATGTTTCTGGCAGGCCGCGATGATTTCCTCCGGAGGAACTTTGATGCCCAGGTTGATCACCCCGTAGCCGTTGTTGGACAGGATGATCTCCACCAGGTTCTTGCCGATGTCGTGGACGTCGCCCTTCACGGTGGCCAGCACCACCTTGCCGCGCGATCGGCGGTGTCGGCCTTCTCCATGAACTGCTCGAGGTGGGTCACGGCGGCCTTCATGGCCTCGGCCGATTGCAGCACCTCGGCCACGATCAGCTCGTTGTTGTTGAACAGCCGGCCGACCTCGGCCATGCCGGCCATCAGCGGCCCGTTGATGATGTCGAGCGGCGTCGCGCCCTCCTGCGCGCTTGCGGTCCAGATCCGCGATCAGCCCGTCCCGCGTGCCTTCGATGATGTAGTTGGCCAGCCGCTGGTCGAGCGGGAGGGCCGCCTCCTGGGCCTTGCTGGTGCGCGGCCTCGCGGAAACGGTCGGTGATGGCCGCGATGTGGAACTGGTTGATGGCGATCTTCTGCTCGCGGGTCTGCTCGCGCCAGTCCTCCGGAGCCAGGCGCAGTTCCTCGGGGCCGTCGGCGGGCGGCGTGTTGAAGAGCAGGTGCTCGGCCAGACGGCGCTCCTCTTCCGGGATCGAGGCGAAGCGTTCGAGCTTCTCCGCGTTGACGATGGCCAGGTCCAGCCCCGCCTTGGTGGCGTGGTAGAGGAAGACGGAGTTGACCACTTCGCGCGCCGCCGCCGGCAGGCCGAAGGAGACGTTGGAGATGCCGAGCACCGTCTTGACGTGGGGAATCCGCTCCTTGATCAGCCGGACGGCCTCGATGGTCTCGACCGCGCCGCCGATGTAGTTCTCGTCGCCCGTGGCGCAGGGGAAGACCAGGGCGTCGATGATGATGTCCTCGGGCGGGATGCCGTACTTCTCCGTCAGCAGTTCGCAGGAGCGCTCGCGCGACGGCCAGCTTGCGCTCGCGCGTGAAGGCCTGCGCCTGGGCTGGTCTTCGTCGATGGAGCCGACCACCAGCGCCGCGCCGTAGGCGCGCGCGATGGGGCAGAGGCGCTCGAACTTCTCCTCGCCGTCTTCCAGGTTGACGGAGTTGATGATGCTCTTGCCCTGGCAATAGGTGAGCGCCAGTTCGACCGCGGCCGGGTCGGTCGAGTCGATCATGATGGGCGCCTTGATCTTGCGGATCAGCTGCTCGTAGAACGGCGGGATGTCCCTGATCTCATCGCGCTCGCTCGACTGCAGGCAGACGTCGACGATGTGCGCGCCGTTGCGCACCTGGCGGCGGGCGATCTCGCTGGCCTCCTCCCACTTCTCCGCCGCGATCATCTGCTTGAACAGCCGCGAGCCGATGACGTTGGTGCGCTCGCCGACGATCAGCGGGCGGTTGCTCTCTTCCGCCTCGACCAGATCGATGCCGGAGAAGAAGGTGCGACCGCCCGGCCCGGCACGCGCCGGGGCGCCTTGCCGTCCACCATCTGGGCCAATGGCGCGGATGTGCGCGGGGGTGGTCCCGCAGCAGCCGCCGACCAGGTTCAGCCAGCCGTTGCGGGCGAAGCGCTCCAGTTGCGCGGCCAGCGATCTCGGGCGTCTCTCCGTACTGTCCTTCCTCGTTGGGCAGCCCGGCGTTGGGGTAGCAGGAGATGCGGGTCCAGGCCAGCTCGTGCAGCGTGCGGATGTGGTCGGTCATGAACTCCGGGCCGGTGGCGCAGTTCAGGCCGATGGCCAGCAGGTCCGCATGCGCCACCGACACCCAGAATGCGTCGACGGTCTGCCCGGCGAGCATGGTCCCCATCGGCTCGATGGTTCCCGAAACCATGACCGGAATCGTGTAGCCGACGTCGCGCCCAGCCTCCTGGATGCCCAGCAGCCCGGCCTTGACGTTGCGCGTGTCCTGGCAGGTCTCGACCAGCAGAAAGTCCACGCCACCCTCGACCAGCGCCACGGCCTGCTCGCGGTAGGCTGCCTGCAGCTCGCGAAAGTGACGCCGCCGGTGACGCTGATGGCCTTGGTGGTGGGGCCCATGGAGCCCGCCACGAAGCGCGGTCTCGCGGGCGTCGAGAACTCGTCCGCGGCCTGCCGCGCCAGTCGCGCCGCGGTCCGGTTCAGCTCACCGCAACTATCCTGAAGTCCATATTCCGCCAGTACGATACGGGTACATCCGAAAGTGTTGGTTTCGACGATATCCGAGCCCGCTTCGAAGTAGGCCCGATGGATTCCGAGGACCACGTCCGGCCGCGTCTGGTTCAGGTTCTCGTTGCAGCCGTCCAGGTGCGGGCCGCCGAAATCGGCGGGGCCCAGGCGAGCCTGTTGCAGCATGGTCCCCATGGCGCCGTCGAGGACCAGAATGCGTTCTTCGAGGGCGCTCGTGAGCGCCCGCTGGCGTTCCTGGTGGTCTGTCATGAGCGTCCTGCCGTCCATTGTAGCGTGGACCGGCGAAACCGCCTGTCCTACGCGAGAATCGGAGGAGAGTACACTGGCATTGGTATGGCTCTTGCCGTCATCGTACTGTCCTTGTGGACCGCGTCGCAGTATTCCTATCAGCCGTTCGCAATGTACCGGGTCTTCCCGAACGCCGGCGGCGCCGTCTTTGTCGGCACGGACACTCAGCGGTTGGTCGCGGTCGAGTACAAGGCAGACCAGGAACCCGCTTTCCGCGTCCTCGGCGAGGCAGAGGCGCAGCCATGGATCGCTCGAGTCCGGACTTCCGTTGGGACCGAAGGCACAGAGGCACGCCGCGTCATCCACATCGAAGACGACAAGGCGCCTCCCTCGGTGGCGATTCCCCCACTTCCGCGAACTACGTATGACCAGTTTGCCGCCGCGCGTCCCCGGCGCGTGCAAGACGGATACACGCGTGAGCAGACCACTGAGATCCAGGATTCCGTTGGCCCGTGGCAGGACGAAGGCGGACGAACCTGGTTTGGAAAGACTTTCTATGACGGGGAGGGCAGCAACGGCGTAGGAGGGTTCGGCTATCTCGATTGGAACGATGGCAAACTCCACGTGTTCACGGTGCCTGAGATTGCGGATTGGTCGGTGTCGGCAATTGCGGTGGCGCCGGACGCGGTGTGGATGGCGCTGGTGGCGAATGGCGAGTGGGGGCCATCGAGCGGGGGGCTGCTCCGATACGACCGGCAAACCGTTGCGGTGCGCCGGTTCGAGTTTCCGGATGTTGCCGTTCAGTTGATTCGGGCGGGTGGGAAGAATCCTGGCAGCGACGGATTTCGGGCTCGCAGTGGTCGAGGGCGATCGGGTGAAGCGCTATTTCATCGACCGCACCGCCGACGGACGGCTGCAAGTCGCGGCCGCGACGCGGTAGCTCTGCGGTCGAGCGGCAGGGAATGATTCCCCTTGACGGGGTGTCCGCCATGCCCTATGCTGTAAGTGAGTACAACAGTTCAACTGTTGAACCGCGAATCCATGGCCATCGTCACCGTCAAAAACAAGTACCAGGTAGTCATCCCCAAGTCCCTCCGCGACAGGATTGGCGTCAACGTGGGCGACATCCTGGAGGCAAGGGTGGAGCGCGGCAGAATCACCTTTACCCCCAAGACCCTGGTGGAGCCGGGGATTGCACAGAGCCTCGCCGAGTTCAAACGGGGCCAAGCCTACGGCCCCTTCCAAACAGCGGCTGACCTCGGCAGTTCTCTGGCGCGAGAGTCAAAGCGCCTGCCTGCGAAGAAGTCAAGACGCGCCGCTTGATGAAGCTCTGGTACTCAAGGCACTTCCTCAGGCAGTACGCCGCCGCGCCGGTGCATGTGCAGAGAGCCTTTCTCAAACAGATTCGTCTCCTCTTGCAGAACCTCCACCACCCTTCTCTGCGCGCCAAAAAATACCATGAGACCCTGGGCATCTGGCAGGCCCGCGTAACCCGCGACTGGCGCTTCTACTTCAGCATCCAGGGAGATGAGTGCCGTCTCCACGAGATCACTCCGCACCCCAAGTAGCACCTGAACCCTGGTGGCGCAGGCGGTCGTCTTCCGTCGCCTGCGTCGACTTGGCAGACGACGAACTGCGATCGTCTGCCCCACGCGCTAGAACGTGAAGGCCAGTTGGCCCTGGTAGCGAATGGTCGCGTTGGCGCCCCGGCCGAGTGGCACGAAGAACTGCTCGGACGGGTTGCTGGCGCGCCGCTGGTTCTGGACGAAGAGCATGTTCTGCCACTGCAGGAAGCGCGTCAGGCCCAGGTCGAAGCGAATCGCGTGAGTGGCGATGTTGACGCCGGAGCCGGTGCCCAGGTCGTCGTCGGTGAACTGGGAGACCATCGAGTTGGCGTCCTTGATCGAGAATTGGTAGAGCGCTCGCAAGTCGCCGCGCTTCACCACATTGCCGAGGTTCGCCGAGGCCATGAAGGCATCCCGCAGCGAGGCGGCGCCGTGGTTGCGCGACACCTGGAAGTCGAGCCATGCGGGCATTTCCTTGGCGCCGATCTTCAGCGCCTTCCGCTCGAGCCGGTAGCCCAGGTGCGAGACGTGGAAATTCGGAGCGGTGTAAATCGCCCCGCCCGGCGGTCGTCGTGGCGTTGCCCGTGCCCGTCAGCGGGCCGGACAGCGCCAGCCCCAGCGTTCCATTCACCAGAACGGGGAAGCCCGCGGCCGTCGAGGCGAGCTGGATCTGATTCGGGTTCCGATACAGTTCCACACCGCCGAAGATCTGCTGGCTCCAGCGGCTTCCGAGATTCCCCTTCAGCACCACGCCGGGATGAAACAGGTTCGCGCCCCGGACCTTCTGGCCGGTCTGGTAGCCCGCCGCCACAAAGGGAGACGAAGCCGGCAGGATGTAGACGGCGGGATTGCTGAGGATGTACTCCCCCGCTCTCAATTCGAGAGACGTGAACCCCAGGGAGTTCTTGGCGAGCGGCAGGGCCACGGTCTGGTTGAAGCCGTTGAAGCGCACGTCGTCGTCCCAAAGGAACCGCATGTTGTCGGCGAACACCTCGGCCATGCGGCCGCCGCGCAACGTGATCTTGGAGTTCGGGCGGAAGTCCACGTAGGCCTCGGAGATGGAAAACGGATGCCGCGCGGTGATGCCGCCCATGTCCTGATCCAAGGTGACCGGATTGTTGAACGGGCCGGTCGAAAGCTGCATGTGGAAGCGGAAGCGCGGGTCGAGATCCTTGTCGATGTTCAGCCGCAGGCGGTAGCGGCCCCGCACGTTCTGCAGCGGCGCGGCCGAATCGTTGCCGGTGCGCGTCACCGAGTCCAGACGCAAGCGGAAATCGCCGCTGAATTGGAAGCCGTTGACGCTCTTTGCATCGGCAGTCGGCGCGGGCTTGACCGCCACCATAGCGGCGGGCGCGCTTTGGGCCAGCCGGTCCAGCACCTTACCCTGCTCGTCGAGTTGGCTCCGCAACTGCTCGATCTGAGCGCGCTGTTGGGCCAGTTGCTGGCGAAGCGACTGGATCTCCGCCGCGGTGGTATCCGCTCCCGGCAGGCCTGCCGCGAGGAGCAACAGAACGAGTACCGATTGTGTTAGTGTTCGCATATTGTTCCGAATCAGGCTGCCGGCAAGGTGACCGTGAACTTCGAGCCCTTGCCCAATTGACTTTCGGCGGTGATGCTGCCGCCCATCCGCTCGACCGCGTGCTTTACGATCGAAAGTCCCAGCCCGGTCCCGCCGGCGGCGCGGGAACGGGCTCGATCCACCCTGTAGAACCGTTCGAAGATGCGCGGCAGGTCCTTGGAGGCCGGCGGCTGGAGGCCTCGAGTCCCCGTTCCGCGCCAGCCGACGCGGTCGACTCGACGCCGAATTGACTGGGACCAGCATCCGGGGTTTCGCCGCCCGTTCGCTCAATTCCAGTGTAGCCCACGCATCCTTCGGTGGCTGGTGACGAGGCACGGCCGCCAGTCGCCAGTCGCCAGCCGCCAGCCGCCAGCCGCCAGCCGCCAGCCGCCAGCCTGACACATAACTCCTAACCAATACCCCTCCCTCGCGTCTAACCCCGTAGATGGAGGCCAGCGAACTCGCCCTCGTCGACAGGGCCCGAGCGGGCGATCAAGACGCCTACGGCGCCCTGGTCGAGCGGCATAGCCGGGCGTTGTTCCGGCTGGCCTATCGAATCACGGGCCAGGAACAGGACGCCGAGGACGTTGTGCAGGACGCATTCCTGCGGGCGTACCGCCAGCTTGGCCGGTTCGAAGCCCGATCGAGTTTCGGGACCTGGCTCTACCGGATCGCCGTCAACTGCGCGCACGACCTCCTTCGCGCGCGCCCGCGGCTCGCGTCAATAACAGCCGCCCGGGACGATGAGGGCGCGGAACAGGAAGTGGCCGACGTCTCGGCCGGGGCCGACCCCGAGCGTCTGCTGGCCAGCCGCGAGATCGATCAGCGGGTCCGCGCGGGGCTCGACACGTTGAGCGACCTCGAGCGATCCGCCTTCATCCTCAGGCACTTCGAGGGCCTGTCGATCGCGGAAATCGGAGACTCGCTCGGGCTCGGGCCAAGTGCCGCCAAGCACAGCATCTTCAGAGCGGTGCAGAAGATGCGGCGCAACGTCGAACCGCTGATGGGGGCGTATCGATGACGCACATGACGGATGACGACATGGTCCTGCACTACTACGACGAGGACGGAGCGGCCGTCGAAATCGCGGAACACCTGGAAGCCTGCGAGCACTGCCGCGAACGCTTCGCCGCGCTGCACCGCACGCTGGGAGCCATTTCCGCGAGTCCCATCCCGGAGCGCGACGGGTCCTACGGCCGCCTCGTCTGGGCCAGGCTTCGCCCGCAGATCGAGGCGATGGGCGTGCCGCCCCGATCGGGGTGGCTGCCCTGGCGGCCCGGCGCGTGGCCTCGCTGGTCGTTCCTCACGTGGCCCAGGCTGGCTGTTGCCGGCGGCCTCGCGATGCTCGTCATCGCCGCGTTCCTGGCCGGCCGCGCGTGGCAGGCGCCGGCGACGACGCCGGCCGCCAACGTCGTGGCGGGCGCGCTGCAGGGCCGGGACCGGATCCTGATGGTCGCCGTAGCGCAGCACCTGGAGCGATCCGCGCGGATGCTGGTCGAGATCGAGAACCAGCCGATCAGCGCGTCCACCGACATCTCGGCCGAGCAGTCCCGCGCCGAGGATCTCATCGCCGCCAGCCGGCTCTACCGGCAGGCTGCGATTCGCGCCGGCGAAGGCGGCCTGGCGAGCGTGCTCGAGGACGTCGAGCGCGTGTTCGCGGAATTCACCAACTTCTCGTCGCCTGTCTCGCGGTCGGAGATGAACATCATCCGAACGCGCCTGGAAGATACCGGGCTCCTCTTCAAGGTGCGCGTGGCAGAAACACAGGTCCGGCAGCGCCAGCTCGATCCGGCGCGCCCGGCCGGGCCGCGGCTCACACACACGAAGGTCGGGTAAAGACATGAGCAGATGGCATTCATTCGTCGCAGCAGGACTTCTCACCCTCGGCGCGTTCGCCACGTCCGCGATGGCGCAGACGCCGCCCGTCAAGCCGGTCAAGCCCGTCGCGCCGGCCGCGCCCGTCACGCCGGCCAAGCCCGCAACGCCGGACAGGCCCGCGGCCGCCCTCGAGGTGCAGGCCGCCGAGCTGGCCGCTCTCGCACGCGACAAGGTCAGGACCACGGAAGACGTGGAGGTGCAGGCCGCCGAGCTCGCCGCGCTCGCACGCGACAAGGTCAGGACCACGGTCGACGTGGAGATGATGTCGGCCGACATCGCGAGTCTCGCCTCCGCGCGTGCGCTGGCCAGCCTGGGATCGCTCGAAGGACTGGGCGCGTGGACCGAGATCGGGCCGCTCGCGCAGGCCGCTGGCGTCGATGCCAAGCAGATTGCGAAGCAGGCGGCGGAGGCCGCCAGGCAGGCCACCGCGCAGGCCGTCAGAGCCGGGCGGTACGACCGGGGAAGGTCGCTCTACACGTCCGGGACCTCCGCCATGGACCGTGGCGAGTGGGCGAAGGCGCTGGAGTACTTTTCTCAGGTCGTCGAGGAGAAGGGCGACCGCGCCGACGCGGCGCTCTACTGGAAAGCGTACTGCCAGAACAAGCTCGGCCAGCGGACCGAGTCGCTCACCGCGATCCAGGAGCTCGTCAAGGGCTATCCCAACAGCCGCTGGATCTCGGACGCCAAGGCACTCGAGGTCGAGGTGCGTGGGGCCTCCGGGCAGCCCATGCGCCCCGACTCCGAAACAGACGATGACCTGAAGCTGCTGGCGCTCAACAGCCTGATGTCGAGCGACTCGGAGCAGGTGCTGCCGATCCTGCAGAAGATGCTCCAGAGTCAGCAGCCGCTCAAGATCAAGAAGCGCGCCCTCTTCGTGCTCAGCCAGAGCAAGTCGCCGAAGGCCCGGGAGATCGTCATCTCCATCGCCAAGGGCTCCGGCAATCCCGATCTGCAGGCCGAAGCGATCCGGTACCTGGGCATCTCCCGCTCCAAGGAGAACATCCAGGTGCTGACCGACATCTACAGGTCGACGCAGGACAAGGAAGTCAAGCGCCGCATCCTCGAGTCGTTCATGGTCGCCGGCGAGCGCACCTTCGTCTACGAGGTCGCGCGATCCGAGGGCGACGTGCAGCTCCGCCGCTCCGCGATCAACCAGCTCGGCGCCATGCAGGCGAACGAGCAGCTCTGGAGCATGTATCAGTCCGAGAAGGACACCGACCTGAAGCGCGACATCATCCGGGCGATGTACGTGTCGAACGACGCTGATCACATCAAGCAGCTGGCGCAGTCGGAGGCGGACCTCACGCTCCGCCGCGAGGCCATCCGCGGCCTGGGCATCATGCGCGTGGACAAGACGGGCGAACTGCTCACCTCGATCTACGCCAATGCCGGATCGAACGACGAGATCCGCAAGGAAGCCATCAACGGCCTCTACATCCAGAACAACGCCAAGGCGCTGGTCGACATCGCGCGCAAGGAGACCAACCCGCAGATGAAGAAGGAGCTGGTCTCGAGGCTCGCGACGATGAAGGCCAAGGAAGCGACCGACTACTTGATGGAGATTATCAATAAGTAGGCTGGAGGCTGGGGGCTGGAGGCTGGCGGCCGAGTGAGGAGCTCAAGGCCCGGGGCTTGGGGCCCGGGGCTTGGGGTTAGTCGCTGGGAGTTGGCGGCCCAAGGCCTGAGGCTGGGGGCTGGAGGCCGGGTGAGGAGCTCAAGGCCAGGGGCTTGAGGCCGGAGGCCGCGCAGCGATTCTCGTAGACCGGGTCTTCCGCCTTCGCGGAACGCTTCGGCGGACCCCGAGTGAAGTCGAGGGGCCAGACCCTGCGCGTGCTGGCCGCGCGGTCCGATCGATGGACTCCCCAATGACGCTGGAGGCGGGCATGTTCGAGCGGACATCAATCAACGCCATCGCCGCCGCTCTCGTCGTCCTCGGCGCGATTCCGGCATCCGCGCAGCCGGGCCGATTCGTGAACGCGAAGGTGACGACGAGGGCTGGAGGATCGTTCGAGGCGGATTTCCGCGCCGTCGTGGCCTCGGCGTCTTCGCCGACATGGGTCGGCTGGTCCGTGCCGGCGGGCGAAGCGGGCCGCAACTCGTGCTGCTATTCGGACAATGGCGTCTCGCGCCAGTGCGGATGTCACCTCGAGGGCGACCGACGATCCTCCGGAGGATCCGTTGCCTCGCAGGACGCCGGCGACAAGACGATTCACCTGGAGGGCAGCGACCGCGTGGCGATCCTCGCGAGGGTCGAGGACCGCGCCGTCCAGAAGATCGCGAGCTACTCGCTCGACTGTGAGCTCGACGCGGGCGGCCTCGGCGTTGTCTGGTTCGACCTCGTCCAGCCGCCGGCCAGCATCGCCGTACTCTCGGCCTTCGCGGCCGAATCGGGGACACGCGAGCAGAACCGGCGATCCGATGGCGCCGTGACCGCGATCGCGATGCACGGCGACGCACGCGCCGACGGCGTGCTCGTCTCGTTCGCCAGGGCGGGCCAGCCGGACCGGATCCGCGAGCGGGCGATCTTCTGGCTCGGCGCCGCGCGGGGCAAGGTCGGGCACGATGCCCTCATCCCGATCGTGACGAGCGATCCGAGCGATCGCATCCGCGAACGCGCGGTGTTCGCGCTCTCTCTTTCCAAGGCGGGCGACGCGATCGCCGAGCTCATCGACATCGCGCACCGCAACTCGAGCGCACCGACGCGGGGGCAGGCGGTCTTCTGGCTCGCCCAGAAGGCCGGCCAGAAGGTCGCCGACACCATCGTCGGCGTCATCGAGAACGATCCGGACACCGAGGTGAAGAAGCGGGCGGTGTTCGGCCTGAGCCAGCTTCCGAAAGACGAGGGCGTTCCGCGCCTCATCGAAGTGGCCCGCACGAACAGGAATCCGCAGGTCCGCAAGCAGGCCATCTTCTGGCTCGGCCAGTCGAAGGACTCGCGCGCGCTCGCCTATATCGAGCAGGTGCTGACGAAGTAGGCGACATTCCTGCCCGGCACGCGTGCCCCAAACCATGCCACGCATAGCGGGACGTGGCCGGCGCTCGTCTAGTGCATCACCAGCACGAACTCGTTCGACGCCGGGCCGGTGCCGCACTTGTTCCTTGCCTTGACCCTGACGTAGTAGGTCCCCGCAGGCACGCCATACACCGTGTAGGTCGTAGCCACGCCGCCCAGGTCGAGCAGAGCGAGATTGGCCGCGCCCGGTGACGAGCCGGCCTCCAGCACATATGTGGTCGGATCGTTGAACGCCGAGGAGACCGGTGCCGTCCAGCCAAGCGTGACGGTACCCCCGTTGTTCAGGTTCGTGTGCAGCCCGCTCGGGGCGTTGGGTGCGAAGAGACATCCGACGACGAGGTAAGAAGCATCCGTGGCGGGACCGGTGCCGCCAGCATTGGCCGCACGCACGCGAACGAAGTACGTGCCTTCAACCACGCCGCTGGCCGAGTAGGTCGTCTGCGTGTTGCCGGTCGGGAAGTTCGCGAGGTTGCTCGAGCCCGGTTGGTTCCCCGCCTCGATGACGTAGGTGGCCGGTGGCCCGCCCGTCGTCGGGGCCTGCCATGACATCGTGATCGACGATCCAGCCGAGGAGACCGAAAGGCTGCCCGGGGTGCCGGGCGTGCCCGGCCCCACCAGCAGCTCCACGTCGCTGGACGGGGCGCCGGTCCCTTTCACGTTCTGCGCCTGGACCCGGACCCAGTATCCGCCAGCCGCCACGCCGCTCGCGAAGTAGGAGGTCGCCGTCGATCCCGTCGAGAATCTCGCCAGGTCCGAGAGATTCCGCCCGGAGCCGGCGGAGATGATGTACTCCGAGGGCGCACCGCCGGTCGCCGGCGCGCTCCACGACAGCGCGATGGACGACCCGGTCGCGGATGCGGTCAGTCCGGTCGGCTGCCCAGGCGGGGTCAGCCCGACCTGGATCTGGATCTCGTTCGACGCCGCGCTCGTGCCGAACGCGTTTCGCGCTTTCATCCTGATCCAGTAGGGCCCGTCGGCCAGGCCGTTCGCCGTGAAAGTCGTCAGCGTATTCCCGGTGGGGAAACTCCCGAGATTCGACCCGCCGGGCCATGTCCCTGCCTCGATCATGTAGGTCGTCGGCGTGCCACCGAGCGCCGGCGCCTGCCACGTGAGGGTCAGCGAGGACCCGGTGACGGTCCCGGCCAGCCCGGTCGGCTCGCCCGGCGCCGTGCTCGGATTGAACACGTTCATCGTCACCGCGACGGGTGCGAGCGCGTACGGCGTGTGCTGGACGACGGCCAGGTTGCTCTGGTAGGCCCCCGGTTGCGTGATGCCCGCCGACGCGCGCGCGTCGAGGGTCAGCGTGACGACCTGCGATCCCGATCCGGGCGGGGTCAACGTGCCCGCCATCGGGCTGGCCGAAAGCCAGGAGGTGTCGGTCTGGCACACCGTGGTCGTCTCACCCGAGTCGATCTCGTAGGTCTTGCCGTCGATCTGGTTGATCGCCCACAGGTGACCGTTGCAGCCGATCTCTAGGCCCGCGGAGGCGAACGCTCCGAAGCCGGCAATCGGGAACTGGCCGACCACGGCGTAGTCGTTGGCCGTGTCGAGCACGTAGACCGTCGTGGTCGCGGCATTGACGATGGTGAACAGGTGATGAGTGGTCGGGTTGTACGCGAGCCCCGAGATCGCAAGACCGACGGGTTTCGAGTCAAGGACCGTGCCGGTACTGGAGAAATGGTAGACCGTGGAGGTCTCCCAGCTTCCGGCATACCAGGTGTCGGTCGCCGGGTCGTACGCCACGCCGTGCGTGAGATACGGCAGCCATCCGTTGCCGTACGGGCACAGTTTCTTCCCCGTTGCTCCGACGCGCGGATCGATCTCGTAGATGCAGAACTGGGTGGTGTCCAGGTTCGCGACCCACAGCCTGCCGGTGTTCCAGTCGAACGCCCCGTCGGCAGGACCATCCGATGGACTCCAGGTGTACGGCTGCTGGCGTTCGGTGGCGACGCCGGAAGCGGAGAACTCCTTGATCAACCCGGAGCCGCCCCAGGCCGGCACAGGGCTCGCGATCCACACGGTGCCGCTCGTTCCGTCGAACGCGATTCCCCACGGCGAGGCCACGCCGCTCCACCACGACTGGATGACGTCGCCTGCAGCGTACGGCGGCGCCTCGAGCGGCCGCGAGGAGGCGAGGCCTGCCGCGGTTCGCACGTCGGCGCGAGATTGTCGCGGGGTGTTCTCCCGAGCGCTGCGAGTCGGTTCGTCGTTCTGAGGGTCGGCAGGACGCGCGGGCGCGGATGGCCGGAGTTCCCTGATCTGGAAGTCGGCCGGCTGCGTCCCGGTGTTGGTCAGCGTGAAGGTCCTGGTCGAGGTGGTCCCGATCGCGACGCGCTCTGTGACGGTGCCCGGCTGCGCGAGGATGCGCCCGGCCGGAAGCTGGAAGTCGTGCCGCACGGTCTGGTTCGCGACGACCGGCACTGATGCCCGCACCATACCGAAGCCGCCGACTTTCGCCGCGTCGAAGCTCACCGAGCCTGTGGAGGAGGAGAAGACCTGGTAGAAGCCGCCCGGCAGGCCGGGGTTTCCTGCAGTGGCGACGGCGGTAGTCGACTCGGCGGGGTTGGCGACGCTCGTGACCGTCGCTCCGGCGAGGCCCGTGCCGGCGTTGGCATCGACGACCGTGCCCGTCACAAGGCCGCCCGGCACGACCGAGCAGCCCACGGCGATGCCGACCTCGTCGACATACCATCCCGGGAACGTCACCGAGGAGTCCGGCCTCAGGATGAACCGGAGCCTGAAGCCCGGCACGGCGTAGGAGGCGTCAAGGGCCACGGTGTGTTTGGTCCACACCAGGTCCACGTTGCCGCTGATCGGACCGTAGACCCGACTCCACGTCGTGCCGCCGTCCTTGCTGACTTCGACCGAGGCGAAGTCGTAGGTGAACTCCGTCTGGAGCCACTGCCACCACGACAGGATTGGCGCCTGGCCCGCATACGCGGCCAGGTCGATCACGGGCGAGGTCAGCGAGCCGTCTTCGCTGTTGTTGTAGTAGCCCGTGAGATTCGTTGCCCAGGCGTTCGAGCCGGAGTGCGCCCGATTTGGACCGCTCGCGGGAATGCCCCACGCCCACGACTGCGGGTAGTACCCGGCCAGGGCCACGTAGCCGCCATCATTCGCTTCGAAGTCCGCCGAGTACCGTGCCTGGCTCGCATAGCCCGGCGCTGCGCAGGTGGCCACGTCGACGGCCAGATCGAAATTGACGGTTGCCGAGGCGGGCGTTCCGGTCGGACTCGCTGACAGGACCAGGGGTTGATACCCCTCGACGAGCGGCGTCGCGGTGACTGTGTATGTGGCCCCGGACCACAAGCTGATGCTGTACTGGCCAGTTGCCGGATTCGTGTAGACCGTGTTGGCTGGGAAGGCTTCGATATCGATCCTGGCATAGAGCGGCCAGCCGTGTCCGGATCCGTCGCGCACCACGCCGCTGACGGTCGCGCCCATCGCCGCGACAAGTGCCGCGTTTCGCGTGGTGGTGGCTCCGCCCGTCACGACGACGTTGCTGAAGACTTGCGAAACGTAGGTGGGTTTCGAAAGGGTGAGCGTGTAGGTGCCGACCGCCAGCGCCAGGAACCTGTACGAGCCGTCGGCAGAGGTAACCGTCTCGGTCGAGGTTCCCAGCTGGATCCTGGCGCCCGGAATGGGCAGGCCCGTCGCGTTGTCAGTGACCGTGCCGGCCAGGGTACCCGACTGTCCCTGGGTGCACGTGGGGAACCTGAACGACCCGACGCGAGCCACCCACGGTGCCTGGCCAGTGTACGTGTTGTATGCCTGTGTGTACCAGAACGTGCAGTCATCGAGCGGGTCGACGCTCATGATGCTGTTGTCGCCCCACCAGAAGAAGGTGTCCGAGCCCATGCCGGCCATCAGCGTGACCTCACGCTGGGTCAACTGGCCGGGCGGATCCCCGGCGAGCCGGCCGGCGTATCGGATTGACGGATATGTCGAGCGGCTCGAGACCGAGTAGCCGAGCGCGATGTTGCCGCTCGCGTCCATCGCGATGCTGCCGACCCAGCGATGGTCGGCGTCCGGCGCGAAGGTTCCGGCCTGGAACACGGTAGGCGTCGTGCCCGGGCTGCGAACCTCGTACCAGCGGATTCCGGCGTGGCTCGTACCGTCGACATCAACCGTGTGATTGAGGACCAGGCTTTCGTGCGTCCCGAAGTTGCGGTACGCCAGCCGGTACATCAGGCGGCCGTCTTGCGTCTGCAACTTCGTGTCGACGTCCGGCTGTGGGATGCAGAGCCACGATCCGTTGCACAGACTCCCCTTGAAGCCAAGGCCCAGACTGGTCAGGTTGATGATGGCCGGACCGGTAATCGTCGAGTTTGCCGGCGTGACCCAGTCTGTGTGGAACCTGAAGACCTGGAGGACGTCCGCACCCGACGGCCCCTGGCCATCGGCGACGGCCATCAGGTAGTTGGGTGAACCGGCCGGCGGCGCCTGCGTGCCATCGAGGTCGCTCGGCAGCAGGCCCGTCCACTTCGGGTCCACGGCGGAGAGGTCGAAATACACCTGGCGCGCCGGCTGGCCGGCCAGCATCCTGTCCCGTTCGAAGACCGAGACCCTGGCTCCGTACGGGTTCGAGAAGCCCGCTGCCGGCTGGGCAACCGTCATGTAGTAACCGTCTGGCCAGACTCCGAAGGTCGGATGATCGAGTGTCTGGCCGCTGAACGGCTCGAAGGCGTAGCGGTACCAGGCCCCTGTGGGATCGGCCGTCTGCGAGATCGCGACACAGACCGTGTAAGAGTAGGCCAGCGAACGGCTCATCAACCATCGCTGCGCGAGCCGGTCGAACTTCACGGTGGGATGGTCGACGAACCCTGCTCCACCGTCCGACGCGCAAGGCCCACCGAAGTCCGTCCAGAGGGTGGCACCGACAGCGAACCCGGACCCGGCCGGGTAGATCTTGTTGCCGCTTCGGTCGAAGATCGCGAACAGACGGTTGGCCCACTGCACGTAGTGGCCTGGTCCGACGTCGCCCTGGACGTCGGGCAGCGACCCATTGAAGCTGCTGTTCACGCCGTCGAAACTGACGAGCGGCGCCGGCATCTCGATCAGCCCGTGCCAGGTCTGGGCGACCGGGTCGCGCCGGGGAAGTCCGGCGGACGGGCCCGTGTGGCGGCCGTTCGGCTCTGCCGGATATGGTCCTTCGGCGAACGACGCGCCAGCGTCCGGCTCGATGACAGCCATTGAATCCAGGCGGGAAGAGACGTCGTTCCGGACCGACATCTGAACGACCGGCACCAGTGGAAGCGCCCGGGCATCATCCTGGAGGCGAAGACTGCGCGGGGGCACGGACTCCGCGATCAATCCGATGCCCACTGCCAGCGCTGCCCCGGCCGCCATGCCCAACGTGCCGACCTGCCGGCCTGCGTTCATCGAATGCTCCTGTGCGATCGCCATCCGGGACACGTGCGGGCCCGGGCGGTGCATGACGGCACGACGACTGGACCATCGGACGGACGGACCGACCGCCTCCCGGGAGACGGCTCCTCCGAGCGAGAATGCACCGTCCGTTCTGAGACGTGGCTTCCGGACTTGCGGCGGGCAGCCCAAGGAGCGGCGCCGACGCGGGACACTCAGGACTCGGGGCGTATTATGGCGCTTCTCGTGAAGGATGCAAGGAACGCGGATCCCAAACGCGGATCCGGAAAGCAGATCCAGCCGAAGACACGAAGTCGGATCCAACGGGTCAGGAGCTTGTCAAACGGATTCTGGTCAGATTGGCATAGCTGGCCCCTCGTCCCTGGCCTCAAGTCCGTAGCCTCAAGCCCCTAGCCCCTAGTCCCTAGTCCCTAGCCCCTAGCCCCTAGCCCCGAGCCCCTGCTACTTGACCCACCTGTCCATCCACTCGATGAACGCGTGATACCAGAGTGCGGAGTTCTGCGGCTTGTTGATCCAGTGCCCTTCATCAGGGAACACGACCATCTTCGACGGCACGCCCTGGCGTTGCAGCGTCGTGAAGAGCTGGAATCCCTCTCCAACCGGCACCCGGAAGTCGATCTCGCCGTGCGTGACGAGGGTCGGCGTCTTGAAGTTCTTCGCGTAGGTGTGGGGCGACCATTTCGCGTAGCCCTCGGGGTTGGTCCATGGCGTCCCCATCAGGTCCCACTCTGGGAACCAGAGCTCCTCTGTCACGCCGTACATGCTCGTCAGGTTGAAGACGCCCGCGTGGCACACGATCGCCTTGAACCGGTTGGTGTGCCCGAGGAACCAGTTCATCATGTAGCCGCCGTAGGATGCGCCGGCGGCG
Source organism: uncultured Acidobacteriota bacterium (assembly GCA_963843385.1). GTDB lineage: Bacteria > Acidobacteriota > Vicinamibacteria > Vicinamibacterales > JAKQTR01 > CAVOHU01. Next base: position 72,933 of record CAWJJY010000008.1, on the reverse strand, counting down.
CCGGTGCGCGTCCTGTCGACATACGGCAGGCCTTCGGCGAAGTCGGCGCCCTTCATCAGGTCCTCGAAGGGCTTGCCTCCCCAATCGCCGCGGATTTCGTCGGTGAGCTGCTGCCCGAAGCCCGTCGAGCCGCGCGGATTCGGCATGAAGACGACGTAGCCCTCTGAAGCGAAGACCTCGGCGTTCCAGCGGAACGTCCACCCGTCGGTCCAGGCACCCTGCGGTCCGCCGTGCACGAGGTAGATCAGCGGGTACTTCTGGCCCTCTCTGAATCCCGCGGGTTTGACCACCCAGGCCTGGATGGTGGTGCCGCCCGCGCCTGCGTATGTCACGCTCTCGCCCGGCCTGAGCGCGAACTTCTCGAGGAACGCGCGGTTGGTGCGCGTGATGGGCGTCACCCCGGTCCCGTCGGCGGCGGCCCTGAAGACCTCGGCCGGCGCGGTCAGCGAACTTCTCGAGAAGACGATCGTCTTGCCGTCAGGAGTGAGCTGGACATCGCCGTTGGATCCGTCGGCGAGGATCATCCTGGGCGTGCCGCCGGCGAGCTCCTGGCGAAACACGCGAACCGACGCCCGGTCTTCCGCGCTGAAGTAGAACGCCTTCGAGTCGGACGTCCATGTCCAGCCGTCCACCGAGCGATCGAACCCGGACGTGACCGAGCGGCGCTGGCCCGACTTCCGGTCGTAGACCTGCAGCTCGAAGCGATCCGCCTCGTATCCGGCCCGCGCCATCGAGTGGAACGACAGGTACTGGCCGTCGGGCGAGTACAGCGGCCCGCTGTCGGCGCCGGGCGTCGTCGTGACCTGGCGAGGCGTCGACTTGAGGTCGGCCAGGTCGAGCGTGAAGATGTCGCTGTTGGTGCTGAGCGCTTCGACCTTGTCGGTCTTCTTCACAAACGCGATCTCTTTCGAGTCGGGCGAGAACGCGTAGTCTTCCGGTCCCCCCAGCGAGAACGGCGGCACATCCGCTCCGCCCGGGGTCAGGTCTCTCGGCGAGGAGGAGCCGTCGGACGGAACCAGGAAGAGATGGCTGAATCGGCCCTCCTTCCAGGCGGTCCAGTGGCGGAAGAGCAATCCGTCGATCAGGTGCGCGCGGACTTTGCTCGACTCTCCGGCCTTCAGCTTCTGCTCGTTGCAGGCGGCGTCCTGACACGCGGGGAAGACGTCCGACGTGAACGCGATCCACTTGCCATCGGGTGACCACGTTTCGCCGGAGGCCTCGGTGGCGATGGCTGTCACCTTGCGGGGCTCGCCGCCAGTCGCGGGCACGACCCAGATCTGCGAGCTGCCGTCCCGCGCCGATACGAACGCAATCTGCCGGCCGTCGGGAGACCACCGCGGCCGATCCTCGGCCTTGTCGCCGGCCACCAGCCGCGCGGGCTCGCCGCCGGTGACCGGCACGACCCAGATGTGATTCACCCGTGTGTTCTGCGCCTGGTCGACCTCGGTGATGACGTAGGCGACTCGCGTGCCATCGGGCGAGAGCTGCGGGTCGGACACGCGCCTGAGCTTCAGCATCTCGTCAACGGTGAACTTCGGCGGAGCCGCCATCTGCGCGATGGCGGCGGCAGGCCCGACCAGCGTCGAGAAGAACGCAACGATGACTGCGAGACGGCGGGCACGAATCATATGGCCTCCCTCGAACCAGAATCCGGGGCGTCCCCGTTGATTCCTCGTGAGAATAGCACGGTCGCCGGACTGTCAAATTGAGATGGGAGTCCGGCATTGGCTTTGCCACGTCCCACTCCGATGTCGCGAACAAAGGCCACTCCTGGCCCGTCGCAACGCGGAGGTGGCAACAAGTGCGTACACCAGGGCGCGCCTGGATTGCACCAATCGAGCAGGGGCCCCGTCCCGGGCGACATCGTTTCGGTGCGAGGCTCGCGTTGGCGGCTCCGGGACGTGATTCCCCACGCGGATTGCCGCGCGCTCATGCTGGACCGGCTCGGCGAAGAACCAGCCGGGGCTTCGCGGGTGCTGCTGGTCCCGTTCGATCGGCCCCGCGTCATTCCGAAATCGGCAGGCTGGCGGCTCGTGTCGAAGCGAAGGTGGAGTCATCGCCTGGTCCGTCTGCTGATGACGATGGGATGCAGCGAGCACCTGGAGACGCTGGCAACCGCCGGGATCGACCTGCTGCCGTACCAGGTCGAGCCGGCCCTCGCGTATGTTCGCGGCCTGGCGTCACGAATCCTGCTGGCCGACGAGGTGGGCCTGGGCAAGACCATCCAGGCCGCGCTGATTCTCGCAGAGGGGATTGCGCGAGGCGGGATACGGCACGCGCTGATCGCCACGCCAGTCGGGCTGCGCGATCAGTGGGCCGGCGAGCTGCGCGAGCGATTCGGCATCGACTCGGACATCGTCGATGCGCAGTGGCTTCGCCAGCGGAATCGGCAGTGGCCTCCTTCGGTCAACTGCTGGACGATCCCAGCGGTTGTCATCACGTCACTCGACTTCGTCAAGCGGCCCGAGAACCTTGGTGCCCTCTCCAGCGTCACCTGGGACTTGTTCATACTCGACGAGGCGCACTCGGCCGCGCGCGCCACCGACCGCGGCATCGCTGCGTCGGCACTGGCCAGCCGCGCTCGCACCTGCCTGCTGCTGACCGCCACGCCCCACTCGGGGGAGGCTCGCGCGTTCGAGGATCTGTGCCGGATGGGCGCGTTGACGCCGCACGACACGGTGGCGATGTTCCGGCGGACACGCGAGGCCGGCACCCGCGCGCGGAGGCGAGTCCACTGCGTGAAAGTCCGTCCGACGCCCGAAGAGCAGAGGATGCACGACGTGCTGACTGGATACGCCGCTCGCGTGTGGCAGGCTGAGTGGCCGGATCGCGAGCGAGGCGGCAAGCTGGCCGTCGTGGTACTGCTCAAACGCGCTGCCTCCAGCGCCTGGTCGCTCATGCGGTCGGTCGCCTATCGCCGCGCCCGGCTCTCGGGATCTTCGCCTTCCTCAGTTGTTCAACTCAGATTGCCGCTCGAGGACGAGGATGCGGCAGACCAGGCGCCAGCCGAAGGGCTCGAGGTCCCCGGGCTGCCCGATGCAACGGAGGAGGCAGCCTGGCTCGCGGGGTTGTCAGAGGCCGCTGCCAGGGCATCGGCTCGCGAATCCAAACTGCGGGCGCTCGCGCGCTTCCTTCGTCGCACGAGGGAACAGGTCATCGTCTTCACCGAGTTTCGAGACACGCTGGAGCGGATGGCCGACCTGCTCGCGGACTCGGCGAGTTGTGCGCTCCTGCACGGTGGGCTGGATCGCGAGGCCCGGCGAGCCTCGCTCGGCCGGTTCGAGTCGGGCGCGGCCCGGGTGCTGCTGTCGACCGACGCCGGCGGGCAGGGGCTGAACCTGCAGGCACGTTGCCGGCTGGTGGTGAACATCGAGCTGCCGTGGAATCCCGTGCGGCTGGAGCAGCGCGTCGGACGCGTCGATCGTATCGGGCAAGGCCGGACGGTGCACGCCGTGCACCTGGTGGCGAACGCCACGTTCGAGACGGAGTTGATGGCCCGGCTCGCAGCCCGCGTCGGACGCGCGCGCGCGGCGCTCGGATCGATCGGGAGCCCTCTCGGCCCGCTCGACGACATGGTCATCGCCGATGCCGTCATCCGCGGCACGGATCTGCCTCCTGCAGAAGCTGAGATGGAACAACCGGCGGCGCGCGCTGAAGGGACGATTCTGGTTCCGCACCTGATCGAAGACGCCAAGGCCGAATGCGTCCGGGCAGCCCAATCGAGGGATTGGCGCCGTGCGGCTTCGTCACGACTCCTGCGGGAGCGAGGCGCAGCGAACTCCGCCGCGGCGGATTGGGCAGATCGGAGACGCGGCGGCACGCGTCACCTGGCCGCGCTCGGTCCCGGTGCGGGTCGATGGGAGGCGAATGGCACCGCCGCGGCGTGTGTCATTCCCCGGCGTCGCTTGCTGCGCGTGATGCGCCGTCACGGAAGGCTCCAGATCGGCGTCACCGAGCTGGCCGCCGCGGCGAGCGTGCTCTGTGTCTTCGTCGCACGCTACGTCGATCGCGGCGGGAGACTGGTCGAGCAGTCGCTGATTCCGCTGGCCGGCCGAGGCAGGCTGCCCCTGCCGCGGGCGCGCGCTGACCAACGGAAGGCGATCGAGGCGATCCTCGGTACTCACGGGCCGGCACTTCGCGCCTGCGCCGGAATGGCTGCCCGGCGCCGGGTCTCCGGGCTTGGCGCAGCGCGCCTGGCTTCCGCCGAGGGGCCGCGACGTCGAGAGCAGGCGCTTGTCGAGTCGCTGCGGCAGTCGTCCAGTCTGTCGGGACCTCAACAGGTTGGTCTCTTCGATCGCCGGGCCCTTCGTCGCATGGCCGCGCAGGACTCGGCGACGGAGTTGCGGCGCCAGGTGAGCCGGCATCGCCTGGGCGCGCTCGAAGATGCCTCCAGCGTCTCACTTGCGGCGGACCCGGAGCTGGCGCTCCTGCTGCTCGTTTCGGACTGACCCATGACGGCGCAGCACCCTCGTCTGCGGAGCGCACTGACTCGCCGTCGATCGTGGGCTGATCGGCCTGGAGTCGTGACGCCGGTGCCTGAGCCCGCCAGGCGGTTCGAACAACTCGTCGCGTGGCAGAAAGGGCGCGAGTTGACCCGCAGGGTCTATGAGGTGACACGGACACGGCCGCTGGCCCTGGATCACGTCCTGGCAGGTCAGATGCGGCGCGCGGCGTTGTCCGTCATGTCGAGTCTCGCTGAAGGATTCGAGCGCGACAGCCTCTTCGAATTCCGTCGATTCCTCTCGGTTGGCCGGGCGTCGTGCGTAGAGCTGCGATCGCTGCTCTACGTCGCCGGGGATTCCCGGTTGCTCGGTGACGCTGCACTGGAAGATCTGGTCATACGAGTTCACGCGCTTGGCCGGCTCGTCTCGGAGCTTCGCACCTCGGTGACGAAGAAGATCGAGATGCAGGCTGCTCGCAGGACCTGGCGGCCGACGGCGCCTCAGTGGCAGCGGCCATAGGCCCGGGTGAAAGCCCGACATGCTTCCAGGCTTCAGCGGCGACCTCGTATCCGAGTACTTCGCGGAAGAAATCCTCGCAGGGTCGTTCGCCACGGAGACGGGCGAGGCAACCCGCGACAGGGGCAAGCGGGCGTTGTCGGGGTGGCTGCGGGGTTCAGGCTCGCGGCTGGGGCCAGCGACGAGTCTCCGCACGGTATTCGATCTCGGGGCGCTCCCCGTGGTCGATGCGCTGGGCTACAACGCCTCACATCCCCGACCGTGCCGGAGCGAGGAGGTGCTCTCGGTGGACCTCGACGCTTCGGGTACCCGCGTGCCGCTGATCGTCGCGGCGTGGGGCGACAGGCTCGATCGCATGTGGCCGGAGATCGCGCGAGAGGGACTTCGGCTCCGGGCGCCATGGGTCTTCTCGTTCAACGGCCGCGAGCTGCGGATCTCGGACTGCCGGCGGCTTCACTCGCGGAGGCACCTGGCATTCGATCTGGAGACGAGCCTGGATCACCCGGCCGTGTTCGCGGTTCTGTGGTGCCTGATGCGGGCGAGTGCCGTGGCTGATCCTCCGGTCCCACTGGGAGCTTCACCCTCTTCGAACCTGTCGCTTCTCGATCGCATCGTCATCGAATCAGCGAGCCATGCGGTGCGGGTGTGCGCCTCGTTGCGGGCCGGCGTCCGCGACTCGTTGACACACCTGCTGAACGGCCTGGTCGACATCAACCGGGCCATGCGCGCCCGCTCACTCACGCCGGCACGGCTGGCCTGGACCTTCGACCAGGCGCTGACGATTGTCTACAGGGTGCTGTTCCTCCTTTTCGCCGAAGCCCGGGGGCTGGTTCCCATGTGGCATCCGATCTACCGCGACGCCTACACGGTGACCTCGCTGTGCGAACAGGCCGAGCGCCCCGGATCCGCGGCGGGGCTCTGGGAGGGCCTTCAGGCGATCTCGCGGCTTGCCCATGCCGGCTGCGTGGCCGGAGATCTCCGCGTCACGCCGTTCAACGGCCGCCTGTTCGCGCCCGGCAGGACCCCGCTCGGCGAATCGCGTCGCCTCGATGACGAGCAGGTTCGCCGGGCGGTTCTCGCGGTGGCGACACAGCCGGGCCGGGCTGGCCGGCAGCGCGTCGCCTTCCGCGACCTGGGCGTGGAGCAGTTGGGCTCGGTCTACGAGAGCGTGCTCGACTTCGAGCCGTCGGTTCAAGATGTTCCAGCCGGCCCTCCGGAGGCCACTCCTCCTCGCTCGAAGACGAATCGGATCAGCCTCGTCGGACACGGCGACAGGAGGAAGGACAGCGGCACCTTCTATACACCGCGCTCCATCACGGAATACCTGGTGCGGCGCACGCTTCACTCCCTCGTGGACGATGCCGGATCGGGCGCGATCCTCAACCTCCGGGTCCTCGATCCGGCCATGGGCAGCGGCGCCTTCCTGGTCGCCGCGTGCCGCTATCTCGCGTCCGCGTACGAGGCCGCCGTCGTGCGCGAGGGGGTATTCAGCGCCCCGGACATCACCGACGCCGATCGTGCGAGCTTCCGGCGCCTGGTTGCCGAGCGCTGCCTCTTCGGCGTCGATCTCAACCCGATGGCGGTGCAGGTCACACGGCTCTCGATCTGGCTGACGACGCTCGCGGCGGATCGGCCGCTGACGTTTCTCGATCACCACCTTGCCGTTGGCGACAGTCTCGTCGGCGCGTCTCTCGACGATCTCGTCCGGGGTCCGCTTCGCCGCCGAGGACGCTCCAGGCCCGAGGCCAATCTCCCGATATTCGACGACCTGGACGTGGGTTCTGCGCTGCGGGCTGTCCTGCCGGTCAGGCATCGTCTCGCCGAGCCGGACGACAGCGTGTCGATCGTGCGCGAGAAGGAGCGGCTGCTCGCGGGGCTCGGCAAGGCCGATCCCGTTCTGGCGAAATGGAGGACGGCCGCCGATCTGTGGTGCGCGAGGTGGTTCTGGGATGCCGGCGACGAGCGGGCACCATCCGCCCGGGAGGTCGGCGATCTCATCTCCCGCGTGGTGGGCCAACCTGCGGGACTGCCCGACCATCTTTCGCTCCCGCGGCTGGAACAGGCACGGCGGGTGGCGGAGCGGCAGAAATTCTTCCACTGGACGCTGGAGTTCCCCGAAGTGTTCTTCGATGCGAACGGGGACCCGCGCGCCAGCGGCGGCTTCGACGCGGTCATCGGCAACCCGCCCTGGGACATGATCCGCGGCGATTCGGGCGACCCGGAAGGGCGGAGCGAGAGGCGGTGCCGGGCCGGGCACCTGACAAGGTTCGCGCGCGAGTCAGGCGTGTACTCCGCGGCAGGGGACGGACACGGCAATCGCTACCAACTGTTCGTCGAGCGATCGATTCGGCTGGCCAGGCGAGGCGGAATGGTGGGGCTGGTCGTGCCGTGGGGCCTGATGTCGGACCACGGCTCCGCAGATCTGCGGAGGCTCCTGTTCGAGGCCTGCCGCACCGATGCACTTGTGAGCTTCGACAACGCGACCGGCATCTTCCCAATCCATCGAAGCGTCCGATTCGCCTTGTTGACTACCTCCCCGGGCTCGCCCACTTCGCGCGTTCCCTGCCTGCTGGGGGCCACGGATCCCGCCGTGCTCGAGAGCATTCCGGATCGACTGGAGTCGGGTGACGAAGGGGTGTTTCCGGTGTCACTCTCTCCGAGCCTGATCAGAAGGGTGAGCGGGCCTGACCTGGTCGTCCCTCACCTCCGCAGCTCTCACGACCTGGCGATCGTCGAGAGGCTGACCTCGTCGTACCCGGCGCTGGCCGATGAGCGGGCCGGCTGGGGTGCGCGGTTCGGGCGCGAACTGAACGCCACCGACGACCGGGCCCTGTTCCGCCGACTCGGCGAACTGCCCATCGTCGAGGGCAAGCACATTGAGCCTTTCCTGGTGCACGTCGACAGGTGCCGGAGGTTCGTTGCGCGGGCGTCGGAGCTGTCAGCGGCTCGGCTTCGGCTGGCCATCCGCCGGCCCCGGCTGGCCTACAGGGACGTTGCCGCCTCGACCAACCGCCTGACGCTCATCGCCGCCGTCGTGCCCGCCGGCGCGATCACGGTTCACACGGTGTTCTGCCTCAGGTCGCCGCTCGCGCCGGACCAGCAGGCGTTCCTGTGCGGCATGCTGAACAGCTTCGTGGCCAATTACCTGGTTCGGCTTCGAGTGACCACGCACCTTGGCGTGGCGGGTGTCGAAGCGCTGCCCGTTCCTCGACCGTCCTCCGCGTCGGCAGAGTACGGCGAGATCGTTTCGCTCGTCACCGTGCTCGAGGAGACGGGCGAGGCGGAGGTCGACGCGTACGCGCGCATGCAGGCCGGGGTCGCACGATTGTACGGGCTGTCAGGAGACGAATTCCGGCATGTCCTCGAGTCGTTTCCGCTGGTCCGTCGTGACGTTCGGGACCGATCACTCGATGAGTTCGCGCGACGAGAGCGGAAACGGGTAGACTCATGATGCCCCCATCGGTGACTGCCATCATCAGGAGAACACCATGAAGGGCAATTCCCACATTCTTCAGTTGCTGAACGATCGGCTCGCCGAGGAGCTGACGGCGATCAACATGTACATGGTGCACTCGGAAATGTGCGCCAATTGGGGCTTCAACAAGCTGCACGCAGCGTTCGAGAAGCAGGCGATCGACGAGATGCACCACGCCGAGTGGCTGATCGCCCGCGTCCTGTTCCTCGAGGGGTTGCCGACGGTGTCGAAGCTGAACCCCCTGCAGATCGCATCGAAGGTGGCTGACATGCTGGCGGCCGACGAGGACGCCGAAGCGGGTGCCATCAAGAACTACAACGACACCATCGCTGCCGCCGTCAAGGCCGGAGACAACGGCACCCGCGAGTTGATCGCGAAGATCCTCCTGGACGAGGAGCGCCACATCGACTGGGCGGAGTCCCAGCGCGAGCTGCTCAAGCAGATGGGGCTCCAGAACTACCTTCAGAGCCAGGGATAGCATCCCGTCCCCGGAATCTCCCGTCGAGCGCGGCCGTGTTGCCGCACCCTCGACTCGGCGATCGATGAGAATCGACGGCGCGAGTCGCGGCGGTCACGCGAGAACGACCCGCCCGGCGAACGGCAGGGCCATTCGCCGGGCTGTCGCGTAACGCAGATCCGGCACTCACGGCGCTCTCCAGTTCCAGGACCGCAATGTGCTCCCCACGTCCGGGACCGGGATGTGCTGGCCAGGTCCGGGACCGAGAGGCGCTGATGGAGCGTCTACACTCCTGAGGAGCGGCGACGCGAACGATGACTGCAGGGATTGCGGCAGAACAGGGAACGACCGGCGACCGGATGCCGGTGATCTTTGCCGCGCACGGGGCGCCGGTCCTGCTCGACGACTCCGCGTGGATGTCGGAGCTTGCGGCGTGGGCGGCAGCCATGCCGAAGCCGCGCAGCATCCTGATGATTTCGGCTCATTGGGAGCAGCGGCCGACTACGCTCGGCGCCACGCGGCAGGTGCCGCTGGTGTATGACTTCTACGGGTTCCCGGCGCGGTTCTACCAGACCACGTATCCATCCCCGGGAGCCCCCGAACTCGCCGCTCGCGTCAGCCAGCTCCTGCGTGCGAAGAGCATCGACTTCGCCCACGATCCGGAACGCGGACTGGACCACGGAGCCTACGTGCCGCTGGTCGCGATGTACCCCGGGGCGGACGTTCCGGTGCTGCAGGTCTCGATGCCCGGCCTGGACCCCGACCTGCTCTTCGACTTCGGACAGGCGCTGGCGCCTCTTCGGGCCGAGGGCGTCCTGATCTTCGGCAGCGGCTTCCTCACGCACAACATGAGCTACGCGTTTCGGCCCGGCACGCCGACCTGGGCGCGGGAGTTCGACGCGTGGGCCGCCGAGGCGCTTCAGAACTTCGACGTCGATGCGCTGCGCTCGTTCCAGTCGCGCGCTCCCGCAGCCAGGACTGCCCTGCCGACCTGGGAGCACTACGCGCCGGTGCTCGTGGCAGCGGGCGCGGTTGGAGAGGATCGGCCGGCAACGACCTTCCCGATTACCGGCTTCTGGCTCGAGGGCGCATTCACGAAGCGATCCGTGCAATTCGTTTGAGACCGGGCCCACCTGTGGGGTGCGCAATCGCCCCGGGCAGGCGGCGCGACGCCCGCCTGCTCCCACGCCGACCCGTACAGGACACAACCGGGCGCCAGAGATCGTTGTCGACCTTCTCGGTCAGCCGAGGAAGGCAGCCAGGATGCTCCCGAGCAGCACGATCAGCACGATGCTCGTGAGCCCCGCGAACACCCAGTCGCGGTCGATCACATACTCCACGCACGACACCAGCACTCGAAGCGCCGGCGTCACCAGCAGCACGACGAGCCCAATCTGCAAGGGAACGTTCCGGACACGGTACGCTGGAACGGCCATCCACAGGGCAAGCCCGACGGTCAGCAGCGCGGTGCTGATCGCGACGCCTCCGAACAGCACTCTGCCGATCGTCTTCTCGAGGTTCGACACGAAGACTTCGTCCGACTGCCTCATCAAAACGCCCTCGACAGCATCAACACCGAGACGCCGAGCAGCACGGCGCCCATGAAGACTTTCAGCCATCTGACGCTGGCCCGCTCCCCGATCCGCATGCCTCCCCGTGATCCGATGAGCACGCCGAGCACGGTCGCGGCGGCGAGCGGCGCGACGATGTCGCCGTGGCCGTAGTAGATGAGGGCCCCGGCCGTGGCGGTCACCCCGATCATGAACGCGCTGGTTGCGGCGGCGGCCCGAATCGGTATGCCGCACCACGCGTTGAGGACCGGTACCTTGACGACGCCCCCGCCGACGCCGAGCAGCGTCGAGATGTTGCCGGCCACGAACGAGGCGATCAGGGCGAGAGGTAGCCGCCTGACGCGATAGACGACGTCGCGGCCGGACTCGTGGTCGAAAAACCGCCCGCCAAGCCGTCCGGGCTCGACATCGGTGTCGAGAATCACGTTGCGGGTACGGAGCCTCGAGAACATGACCACGGCGACAGAGGAGGCCATCGCCGCGAAGAGGATCTCGATGGTGCGGTCGGAGAGGTAGCGTGCCGTCAGTCCGCCGGCAACGCCTCCAATGGCCGTCGCGACTTCGAGCACCATGCCGAGCCGGAGGTTCATGAGCTGCTTCCCGGCGGTGCGGGCCGACACCGTGCTCGACGTCGCGATGACCGTGACCAGGCTCACGCCGACGGCGGTCTTGATGGGAAGACCGCCAGCCAGGACGAGAAAGGGAACGAGGAATACGCCGCCGCCCAGGCCAAGCATCGCACCGAGGATTCCGGCAACGACGCCCATCGCCGCCGCAACGGCCAGGAATTCAACCGTCATCTGGGGGTCAGCCTACCGCGAGCGACGATGAGCGGGCAAGCCTGGTGCCACGGGATGCCCGTTCGATCTCCCCTAATTTCCCACAATTGCACACCGATGGCGGAACAACGCTGTGGGGCGGCCCGTGGCCTGCCGATATTGAATTCTGGTCGACCGTGAACGGCCGTGCGCCCGCCGAACGGCCTGGAGGAGGGCAGGATGGATGGGAGTGTGTCGGAAACACCTGGTGTCAACTCGAGCGACCTCCTTCATTGGAGTCTCGCAAAGCTCGAGCAAGGCTACCGGCGGATCCGCCGCGTGAATGTCGAGATCTGGGTCATCCTCTCCCTCTTCCTGCTCGGCGGGCTCCTGACATTGAACTCCGCCTCGGGGCGGGCCGTGCTGAGCCTGTACTCGCTGCCGACGGTAGTCTCGGCGTACAAGCTCGGCCGCAGGCACGCGACGCTGACGGCCTTTGGCAGCGTCCTGCTCGTCGTACTGATGCTCCAGTTCGATCCTGACATGAGCTTGAGAGGCCCGATCTTCGGGGATGCAATCGGCGGGTGGCTGGAATTCACGGCGTGGGGCGGCGCCCTGATCCTGACGGCCTACCTGATGGGCACGTTGTACGAACACCGGGGCAAGCAGGTCGCCGAGCTGCGCGAGACATACCACGGGGTCCTGCTCATCCTCCGTCATTTCGTGGCGAAGGACGGCTTCACCGAGAGCCATTCGTATCGGGTCTCGATCTATGCGTCCAGGATCGCGACCCAGATGGGGCTGTCGGATTCCGACATCGAGGACATCCGGGCCGCCGCCCTCCTGCACGACATCGGCAAGCTGAAAGTCAGCCGGGACCTGCTGCACAAGGCGGCGCAGCTCTCCGATGATGAGGTCCATGAGATGAGGACGCACATCGATCGCGCGGGGGAGATGCTCGAGCCGGCACGGGGGGCACTGCGGCGGGTCCTTCCGATTGTCCTTGCGCACCACGATCGATTCGACGGGAAGGGCTACAACACGACCGCCGGCGCGGAGATTCCGCTCGGCGCGAGGATCATCGCGACGGCCGATGCCTACGACGCGATGGTCAGCGATCGGCCATACCGCAAGGCCGTCACGCCGATGGAGGCCAAGGAATCGATCGAGCGGGGATCGGGCACCGAGTTCGATCCGTCCGTCGTCGAGGCGTTCCTGCGAGCGTTCCGCCGCGGACAGCTGGACCTCGACCCCGTCCTCATCTGACTCTCCGCGACGCGACGACCAGCCGCCGGGCTCGCCGGCGCTGCCTTCGACTCCGATCAGGCCAGAGAAGCCCCATCCTCCATCTGACTGGTCCCCAAGCCGGCTGTCGCTCTTGTCTGCCGGAGCGCGAGAGCGCGAAGGCGGGCGCCCTGGCCTCATCGGTGTCCTCTCAACACATCATTGACAGCGCCCCCGGCAGGGCCTGGAGTTCGAATCGGGTTCCCTGGCAGATTCGATCGCCATCGGCCGCGAAATCGAGGGCGTGATCGCACTCGATGACCGCGCGGCGGGCCGGAACGATTTCGAGCGCCCAGGGCGGAATTCGCCAGCCGTTCACCAGGCAGAGGAAAGCCCACATCAGCCTGATCCTGGGCATTGCGGGCACGATGCACACGTCGAGCAGTCCGTCGTTCATCTGGCCGTCGACCGGAAGGCCCAGGCCGCCGCCGAAGTAGCGGCCGTTGGACACGCAGATTCCGAACGTCGAGACGTCGCGAGGCGCAGCCGTCTTGCCGCCGGACCCGGCCATGGTGATTCGCGCGCGCCACGTTCTGGCCCGGGCGAGCGCGATCAGGCCGGCGAGACGATACGAAGCCGAACCGGTGACCTGAACGACGCGTCGCAGGCGTGAGCCGCGGCGCGTGAGGCGTTCCACCATCAGAGCCGCGTCAGCGGGAACGCCGAGCACGCCGATGGTCGCGAAGCATCGGCCGTTGACGGCCCCGAGATCGAGCCGGCGGGTCGGGCCGCGGACAATCCATTCGGCGGCAGAGTCGGGTTGTCTCGGCAGATTCAGCGAGCGCTGGAAGTCATTGCCGGTGCCGAGCGGGATCACGCCGAACGGGATGCCGGTGCCGGACATCACGTGCGCGATCCTCCCCACCGTTCCATCGCCGCCGGCTGCGATGACGCCGAAGCAGCGGTGGTCGACGCAAGAGGAAGCCATCGACACCATTTCCTCGACACTCGCCGGGTACGCGAACTCGCAGCTCCACCGTCGCGCCAGACGCTCGCGCACCTGGCTCTCCCAGGTGGGATCGCCTGCCCGCCTGGCCAGGCGGTTCACGATGACGTTGACCGCGTTGTCGCGCATTCGCTCACCGCTGCCGAGACCCGTTTCCCGCCGGCGAGATACTTCAATTGCCAGCGAAAGGCGGCCTCGTTCCTGCGTGATCGGCCCCGGAGGACGCGCTGGGCCCGACATCCTGCGCGCGTGGGCCATCGTCTTCAGGACCGCGCCCGCGCCGTCGTCACGAGGGCTGTCCGAGCAATTCGAGTAGCCCGCCGCCTGGTCCCCGCTCGATTGTGCTCAGATGCCGCGCCATTCTCTCACGGGACGCCTGATGCACGAGCAGCAGATCCGCGGCGCGAATGGCGGAGAGCAGCACGTCCGCGTCGAGGACTCTCGCCGTCCGGCCGGCCTCCCGATTCGCTTCGACGCGCAGTACCGCGAGCGCCGCATACAATGCGTGCACGATTGTCCGGAGGCCCTCGCCCTGGTACGCGATCCACGCCCCGAAGGCATGGGCGGCCAGGAAGTGGCGGATGGGCCTGGCGAAGTCGCCCCACGCCGGCTGCACGAACCGTGCGTCGGTGGCCAGGAGGTCGACGGGCAGCTTGGGCATCGGGAGGCCATCGGGAATGCTCTTGGCGATCTCCTCGAACAGCCGCGCCATCGCATCCAGGTTGACCCTCCCGCCACCGGCCGAGGCACGCGGAAATTCGGTCGCCTGCTGTACGAGATCCAGGAGCGGCGTTCCCGTGGGGGTCCAGCTACGAATGGACTCGGCCGCAGTCGCGACAAGCGCGAGCGCCTGCTCAGGCGCCAGGTCCTGCCGCGCGAAGGTGCGAGTCACGAAGAGCTCCCACGTGTGGTAGGCCGGCAGATCGAAGAGCACGCCCGGACGGACCAGCGGAGGGCAGGTTCGGGTCGCGTCGAATGCGTCGATCGAGCGCCCCGCGCACATCGGCGGATCTGCCACCGGCTGGAGCGCGACGTCCTCACGAAACAACAGCCGGGCGGCCGCAGGACAGTAATGCGAGAGCGACACGAAGGTGCCGCGAGCGTCGGTCAACGCGACGCGCGGAAATTGCCGGCACGACGCCGGCAGATCCTGATGCCCCAGGTCACGCTGAATCGCGCAGAGGTTGCCGCCCGCTCGATCGAAGAACACGCATGCGCCATCCGGCGCGAGCCTCAGGAGCGCCGCGGCGCCGTGTGGCAGATCGGCCGGGTTGATGAACGCGTGTGTGTCACGAGTCGTGTCCCGCACGGCAGGCGGCGCGCCCGGATCCGCCGTGGAGGGTTCCCCCGCTGCCTCCGGCACGCCCGGAACGGCAAGACGCCCCGACGCGATTTCCTGGCGCACTCGGCGGTGCTCGTCGATCTCGATCGGGATGGTCCAGCCTGCGGTGCAGCAGGCGCCCGAGTGGCGGCACGCATAGTCTGCATGCAGGTCGAGCGCGAACACGCGAGGGGTGTCTTCGAATTGATCCACGTGCAAGCTACGATAGCCGAGGCCCCGCGGGCGACGCCAGTGGCCTGCCGAGGACTGCATCCGGACGCCACGATTTGAGGGGGCTCGCCGGCTTTCGTCAATCCTGGGCCTCCCCGATCGCGCCGGCCGCAGAGCGGGGACGCTCCGGCACCCGCCTTCGGCGAACCCTGCTACGATACCTCCGACCCCGAGGAGGAGCCGTCATGCGACTCGGATCCGCCTGCCGTTGTCTTCTGCTCGCCCTCACCTGCATCGCGTTCCTTCACCCGGCAATATCGACTGCTCAATCGATGGCGCCATCGGCCGACCCCAGGGCGATTGTCGTGTCGGGAGAGGCGCGCTTCACCGTGCTGACGCCGCGGTTGATCCGGATGGAGTGGTCCGCGACGAAACAGTTCGAGGACCGCGCGTCGCTCGTCTTCATCAATCGCCGGCAGAGCGTGCCGACCTTCAAGGTCGAAACCAGGCAGGGCGTTGTCACCGTCAGCACCGACAGCCTGACGCTCCGCTATCGGCGCAACAGCGGAAAGTTCACCGAGAAGAACCTGTCGGTGGAGTTCAGGCTGAACGGAAAGCCCGCGACCTGGCGCCCCGGGATGGCCGATACCGGCAACCTTCGCGGCACCACGAGGACCCTGGACGGGGTGAACGGGCCGTCGAACATCGAGCCCGGCCTGGTGTCGCGTGACGGATGGGTGGTTGTCGACGACACCTCGCGCCTGCTCTACGACAACAGCGATTGGGCCTGGGTCGCGCCGCGGCCGGCCGGCGATCGCCAGGACTGGTACTTCCTCGGCTACGGTCGCGACTATCGAAGCGCCCTGTCGGATTTCACGAAGGTCGCCGGCCGAATCCCGATGCCGCCCCGATTCGCGTTCGGCGTGTGGTGGTCGCGGTACTGGGCCTACACCGATGCGGAGTTCGAGGATCTCGTCCGCCAGTTCGAGGACAACGGCGTGCCGCTCGACGTGCTGGTGGTCGACATGGACTGGCACCAGACCTTCGGCGGCGCGTGGGTGAACCCCAAGGACCAGTCCGGCCACACCAAGGGGTGGACGGGCTTCACGTGGGATCGCAATTACTTCCCCGACCCTGAAGGATTTCTGAAATGGGTCGGCGACCGGGGCGTGAAAACGCCGCTCAATCTCCATCCGGCCTCGGGCATTCAACCATGGGAAGTGCAGTACCCGGCCATGGCCCGCGCAATGGGCATCGATCCGGCTACCAGCCAGTACGTGCCCTTCGACATCGTGGACAAGAAGTTCGCGACGAACTTCTTCGACCTGGTGATTCATCCGCTCGAGAAGCAAGGGGTGGATTTCTGGTGGCTCGACTGGCAGCAGAGCGACAAGACGAAGCTCGAGGGCATCAATCCCACCTGGTGGCTCAACTACACCTTCTTCACCGACATGGAACGGCAGGGCAAACACAGACCGCTCATCTTCCACCGCTGGGGCGGGCTGGGCAATCACCGCTACCAGGTCGGCTTCTCGGGCGACACGTTCTCGACGTGGCCGTCGCTGGCGTTCCAGCCCTACTTCACGGCGACGGCGGCGAACGTGGGGTTCGGGTACTGGAGCCACGACATCGGCGGCCACATGAACGGGCCGGTGCAGCCCGAACTCTACGCGCGATGGATCCAGTTCGGCGCGTTCAGCCCCATCCTGCGAACGCACACGACCAAGAACCCCGACGCGGAGCGCCGGATCTGGGCGTACCCGCCGGAATTCTCCAAGCCGATGCGCGACGCATTCCTGCTGCGCTACGCGATGATTCCCTACATCTACACGGCCGCGCGAGGGACTTACGACGGTGGCATCCCGTTTCTGCGGCCGATGTACTACGACAACCCGGACGCCGAGGAAGCCTACACGTTCAAGGACCAGTACGTGTTTGGCGACAGCCTGGTGGTCGCACCCGTGATTCGTGAACGGGCGAAGGACACCGGCCTGGCGGCACAGACGATCTGGCTGCCGGGCGGCTCGTGGATCGAGTGGTACTCGGGCGCGCGGTTCGAAGGCCCGAGGACGGTCGAGCGGTCGTTCTCGCTCGAAGAGATCCCGATCTACGCGAAAGCCGGGTCCATCGTCCCGATGCAGCCCCCGATGCGCCGATCGGACGAGCGGCCCGTCGACCCCCTCATCCTGACCGTGTTCCCTGGCGCGGACGGCTCCACGCGCGTGTACGAAGATCAGGGGGATTCAGTCGGATACCAGAAGGGTGAATGCGCATGGACGCCCGTCCGGCATCGCACCGACGCGACTGGCACACGCGTGATCGAGGTGCTCCCGTCGGAAGGCACCTATCAGGGAATGCCGGCCCAGCGCGGGTACGAGATCCTGCTCCGCGCCACGCTGCCGCCGAAACAAATTCTCGTCGGCGGACGCGCTGCAGCGCTCGTCGATCCGGACCTCCGGGCATCGCAGCTCGAGGGTCCGACCTCGCTGACCGGCCCGCAGTGGTGGTTCGACGGCGAGGCCATGACGACCCACATTGCGGTTCCGTCGACCAGCGTCGCCAGCGCCGTCGAGGTTCGCGTGACCCCCGCCCCTCCGCCCTCGGAGCTGGCGGCTCTCGTCGAGGGATTTCCTGGCCTCCAGAGACGACTTCACGATCTCCACAATCTCGTCAATCGTGGCTGGCCGAAAGCCATCCCGCCGGACATCCTGCTGAACCTTGCGCAGACAGGTCACAGGATGACGATATGGCCTGCAAAGGCCGTTGACGAGCTGACGACGCTGAAGAAGAGCCTTCCTGCCCTGGACGCGGCCATCGCCGCCATCGTCATGTCGCCGGAGGCCAGAACGCAGGCGAATGCGCTTCTCGCGTCGATCCGCCAGTGATCGAAGCGGAGCGTGCGTGCTGAACTGGGTGATGCTCTTCGCGAGCCTGCTGGTTGCGGAGGACTCGTCAGCCCGATCGGGCAGGGTTCAGCCCCAATCGCCGCGCGCTGGCGCCGCAGCCGAGGAGTCGCCAGGCTTGGATCTGGGCATCGAATTCCGCCGCGACCGATTCCGCTATCGATTCGAGAACCCCTCGTCGTTCAACACGTCCTTCCCGGTCCCGCACTTCTTCGAACAGTCGTACCGCGTCGACACCCGTTGGCTCGACCTGCGCGGACGCTATCGGGTTCTCGGAAGGCTGTGGGAAACCGAGGTGGGGCTGACGCCCGACACCACGGGTTCAGGTGACGATTACGACACGTTCTTCAACCCGGATGGCAACCTCATCGTGTATGGAACCCGGGCCGACGTCTCGATACGGTCGTGGCGCTTCCGTCACTCCATCGCGCTCACGCGCGTCGCGGGATTCGATACCTGGATCGGATACAGCATTCCGGCGCGATCGTGCAGCGTTTCCGGCGAGCTACTCCACGACCACGCAGAGCAATCCGCCGTCGTTCACCTCGTTCTGGAATGCCGGTCGCGAGTCCACGATCTCGGATGTGCACGAGGTGCGCATCAGTGCGGGCCGCGCCGCCCGACTCGCCACCGCGTGGCGCGTCAATGGGCGCGTCGACCTCACGCCGCTCGGCGTTGCGCGCCTGACCACGCTTCTGCCGGACAGGTACCCGGGGCAGCCGATCGTCTTCGTGGCACGGGGGCCGTCGCTCGAGGCGTCTGTTTCCGTGAATCGCCGCATCGGCCGATTCAGGATCGAGGCCTCCGCGGACGTCGTTCATTCGTGGAGCTACGGTTCGGCGAACCAGTTCCACCGTGACTCCGCAGGGGTACGAGTCACTGCCGGGTTCTAATCGCGCGTGACGACGATGGCCGACGGCTGCAGGCTTGCGGCGTCAGGGCAGCCGCGTTCGTTGCTTCTCCTCTTGGGGCGCAGCGCCTGGCCCACTCCGGTGCTTGTGATAGCTGATGCCATTGGCGTCGTCAAAATGGACGCCCGTTCCTGTCAGGCCGAACGCACCCCTGATGGGGAGCTCAACGCGGGGGCACGTTGTAGGCAATCTGTCTCAGCACGAACTGCCCGTAAGTCCACTCACCGCCTGGTTCCCGCCAGCGGACATCAGCCTCCGACGCCAGCCTGAATCCGCCGAACTCCCGGTAGGCCCGCAGAGGCGTGGACCAGAACAAACCCCATGCCGTTGCTTCCTGCGTCCGATTCTTGCACCCTGGCGCTTTCAGTTGCGATCAGGGCGAAAGCCGTCGATCTGCCTGGAGCCGATCCTGCGTCCGGCCTCAGAACCACGTCCCCCGACGATAGGCGCGATAGGCCTCTCCATACTGGCCGTAAAGCGCCTCTTCTTCCAACCACCGCCAGTAGAGGACGCTCGCGATGCCCACCACACCGATGGCGAGGCTGACGATAGCGCCGTCGCGCAGTGTCCAGCCCGCGATCCAGAGAACGAAGCCCGTGTACATCGGATGGCGGAGTTTCGAGAACAAACCGGTGGTAATCAGATGGTCGATGCCCTCCAGCCCCCGCAACTGGAGGAGTGCGCCGATCGCGAGAGCGAGTGCCACGGCGATCGCGCCGGTCGCGATCCCGCGCACGGCGCCGGGCACGGCGATTGGCCACGGGTCGAGCGGGCCCATGACCGGCCAGCTCGTGAGCATGACGCACATCGCGACGAAGACCACGGCGAAGACCGCGGGGTTCTTCGTGTCCACCCTGCCGGCATGCTTGAGCACCTCGTAAATGGTGCGGGTTGCCAGGCCCACGAGGCAGAGGCCGGCGACAAGGAGATAGGTGCTGTTCATCGGAGCTCGCTATCGCCAGGCGGCGAGGATGGCGCCGGCGATGCTGAGCGCCAGCAGGTGCGTGAACCAGACGAGGCCCGTCCCCATGTAAGCGACGCCGGCGACATCGTCGCACCCTATCCGGGGGCGGCCAGCATTGTCTCGCTAGCGGGCCATGTCTGCAAGCCGGGACTCCGGGGGCCGACGCGAGCAGCCTGGGGCCCACCCGGTCAGGCGCTGCAATGGAGACATTCTCCGATCTCGCGGCCGCGTCTCGGCATAGCCGTGAATGCGAGGGTCTTGCGGCGTCCGGGTTCTTGACACGGGGGCAGCGACCGGCAAGACTTCAATACCCGCCGCAGACCTCCGGGCCTCAACCTCGAGCTCACCCGGATCCGCTGACGGAGCCGATGCATCGCGCCCGACGCGCCGTCGCCATGAAGCGGACGCGATCGGGCCCGGCGCATTCCGGGTCGAACGAAGAATGGGAGTCATTTCATGAAGCGTCTGGTCATCATTGCGGTTGCGCTGGCCATTGCCGCCTGCGCGAGCGCGCCCACGAAACAAACACCGCCGCAGCCAACACCGGCGGCTGCAACACCAACCAAGGCCTCACCCGCAACAGTCGCGCCCGGCGCGACCGCCAAACCGATTCCTTCCGGCAAGCCGGTTGCAGCGCCGGCGCCCGGTCAGGCGCCGCAGGCGCCAACGCCGCGCCCAGCCGATCAGACCTCGCCCGAACCAGGCCAGCGGCCGGATCGTCCAGCCGCAGTCGAAGGCCCGCCCGAGCCAAGGCCCTACGACCGCGTCATCACGAAGGAGTACAAGACGAGCCCGGGCGTGTTCGCCGTGCATCGCCTGAAGGACAAGATCTATTACGAGATCCCGAAGAAGGAGCTCGGCAAGGACTTCCTCTGGGTGAGCCAGATCGCGAAGACGACGCTCGGCGTCGGCTACGGCGGGCAGGCCATGGGCAATCGCGTCGTTCGATGGGAACGGAGAGACAACCGCGTGTTCCTGCGCGGCGTGTCCTACGAGGTGGTGGCCGACCCGTCACTCCCGGTCGCGAGGGCGGTCGACGCGGCGAACAACGAGGCCATCATCATGGCCTTCAACGTCGAGGCGGTCGGGAAAGACGAGGCGCCGGTCATCGACGTCACGCGGCTCTTCACGACGGAAGTGCCGGAGTTCAACGCCCGCACGCGCCTGCGCGCGACGACGTTCGAGGCCAGCCGCTCCTTCCTCGAGCGCGTCCTCGCGTTCCCTGAGAACATCGAGGTCGAGGCATCGCACACCTTCACGGCCCGTCAGGATCCGACGCCGGCCCTGCCGGTGCCAAGCCCGTTCGGCCAGGCCGGAATGCGTCCAGGCAGCGCCACCGTGGTGATGCACTACAGCATGGTGAAGCTGCCCGAGAAGCCGATGATGCCTCGCGTCTTCGACGACCGCGTCGGCTACTTCACGGTCAACCAGATGGACTACGGCAAGGACGAGCACCGCGCGCCCCAGCGCCAGTACATCACGCGGTATCGCCTCGAGAAGAAGGACCCCAGCGCCGCCGTCTCGGAGCCGATCAAGCCGATCGTCTATTACGTCGATGCGGCGACGCCAGCCAAGTGGGTGCCGTGGATCATCAAGGCGATCGAAGAGTGGCAGCCGGCCTTCGAGGAGGCGGGATTCCGCAAGGCGATCATCGGCAAGCTGGCGCCCACGCCCGAGCAGGATCCGAATTTCAGCCCCGAGGACGCGCGGTACTCGGTCATCCGGTGGTTGCCGTCAACCACCGAGAACGCATCCGGCCCGCACATTCACGATCCCCGCACCGGAGAGATTCTCGAGTCGGACATCCAGCTCTATCACAACGTGATGAACCTGGCCCGCGACTGGTACTTCCTGCAGGTGGGGCCGCTCGACCCGCGCGCCAGCAAGCTGCCGCTGCCCGACGATCTGATCGGGCGCCTGCTCGAGTACGTGGTCGCGCACGAGGTGGGCCATACGCTCGGCTTCCAGCACAACATGAAAGCCAGCTCGCTCTACCCGATCGACAAGATCCGCGACCGCGCGTTCGTCAAGGCGAACGGTCACGTATCCACGATGATGGACTACTCGCGCTTCAACTACGTCGCGCAACCCGAGGACCGGATCGACGCCGAGGACCTGGTCCCGAAGATCGGCCCGTACGACAAGTGGGCCACCATGTGGGGCTACAAGCCGATTCCCGGCGCGAAGAGCCCCGAAGACGAGAAGAAGACGCTCGATGAATGGGCGCACGTGCAGGACACGACGCCGCACCTGCGCTTCTCCACCGCGAACCAGCGCGGCTCCGATCCGGGCGATCAGACCGAAGCCGTCGGCGATGCCGACGCGGTCGTGGCGACGGGACTCGGCATCAAGAACCTCGAGCGGGTCGCCAACATGCTCATCCCGGCGACGATCCGCCCCGGAGAGCCGTTCGACGATCTCCAGGAACTCTACGACCGTCTCGTCGGCCAGTGGGCGCTCGAACTGAACCACGTGGTGCCGATCGTCGGAGGGTTCAACTCGCAACAGAAGGCGGGCGAGCAGCAGGGTGTCATCTTCACGCCCGTGCCGCGCGAGCGGCAGGCCGCCGCCGTGAAATTCCTGAACGAGAAGGCCTTCGCCACCCCCGCGTTCCTTCTCCGACCCGACATCCTCCGGCGCATCGAGCCGGCCGGCGTCCTCGACCGCATCCGGACGGCACAACTGCGGGTGCTCAACAACCTCATGAACCCGGCACGCTTCACCAGGCTCATCGAGCAGGAATCGATCGACAAGGTCAATGCCTACAAGGCCGTCGACTTCCTGGCCGACCTCCGCAAGGGCATCTGGAGCGAGCTGGACAGGCCCAACACGGTCATCGACGCCTCCCGCCGCGCGCTTCAGCGCTCGTACCTCGACGTGATGTACGAGAAGCTGAACGGCCGAACACCGGCCACCGACGATGCGCGCGCGTTCATCCGTGGTGAATTGCGAGCGCTGGCGGGAAAGGTAAACGCCGCTGCGGCGGGCACCACCGACCGGGCGACCAGGCTTCACCTCGACGACGCGCGGGATCAGATCGCGAAGGCGCTCGATCCCAAGGTGCTGCCGACACCGGCGCCCGCGGGCGCCGGGGCGGCTGGAGGTCGACCCGGGATATCGGACGACGATCCCTGGCCGGCATTCGGGCCGATGAGTTGCTGGCCCGACTACGCCATTCGCGTGAAGAAGTAACACGATAACGGGGGTCGGGGCGGAACTTCGGCAGGGTCATCAGGGAACCACAGCAGGGCAGCCTTCATCGGCACGCATCGATGTTGTAAGTTCCCGACAGAACCCGCGCCGCCGAACGCCGCCTCGGCTCCTCATGCCCTCCGGTCGGGCGGACCGTTCCCGACTGAACCTGACGCACGAGCCAAGCGTATAATTTATTGGTTCGGTCCTCACCATTCTGTCAGGGAGAACACCAACCGTGCTCACGACCAGTCGACGCACAGCGGGTATTGCCGTGCTGGCCTTGGCGTGTTTTGCGGCGGCAGAGCGCCAGCCCGCGAAACCCGCGAGTGCCAGCCAGGACACGATCAGGATCCCGTACGAATCCTACGCGCTACCAAACGGCCTGACCGTCATCCTGTCGGTCGACCACACGACGCCGACCGTCGCGGTCAACGTCTGGTATCACGTCGGGTCCAAGAACGAGAAACCCGGGCGCACGGGATTCGCGCACCTCTTCGAGCACGTGATGTTCACGGGCTCCGGCCACGTGCCGTACGGCCTCCACGACAAGCTGACGGAAGGCGTCGGAGGCAGCAACAACGGCACGACCTCGAACGACCGCACGACCTACTACGAAACGGTGCCGGCCAATTACCTCGAGTCGTCGCTGTGGCTTGAAGCCGACCGCATGGGCTTCCTGCTCGACACGCTCGATATCGCCAAGCTGAATGCGCAGCGCGACATCGTGAAGAACGAGCGCCGCCAGGGCGTGGACAATCAGCCGTACGGCCGCGTCGGCGAGATACTCGCCAAGGCGACCTACCCCACCGGCCATCCCTACTCGTGGGACGTCATCGGCAGCATGGACGACCTGTCAGCCGCATCCGAGCTGGACGTGAAGGACTTCTTCCGGCTCTACTACGCGCCCAACAACGCGTTCCTCGCCATCACCGGCGATTTCGACCCGGCGCAGGCGAAGGCGTGGGTGGCGAAGTACTTCAGCGGCGTCCCGCGCGGCAAGCCCGTGACGCGGCCCGCGGTCGCGCCGGTGACGCTCGGCGCCGAGACACGCCTGGTCTACGAGGACAAGGTCCAGGTGGCGCGTCTGTACGAGCAATGGCCGACGGTCGGAGAGAAGCACGACGATGCGTACGCGCTCGACGTGCTGGGCGCGATCCTCTCGGGGCCCCGCACCGCGCGAATCACCAAGGCGCTGGTGTACGACCAGCAGGCAGCCGCCTCGGTCGGGGCCAGCCAGAGTTCGAACGAAGACGTCGGCGAGTTCATCCTCGTCATCACCCCGCGGCCCGACCACAGCCTCACCGACCTCGAGGCCGCGGCAGACGCGGTCATCGCGACGATGAAGAAGGACGGACCAACCTCTGAAGAAGTGAAGAGGGCGCTGGCAGGCGAGGAGCTGCAATTCCTGCGGGGCCTCGAATCGAATCTCGGCAAGGCCATGCAGTTGTGCGACGGCGCCGGTTTTCACGCCAACCCGGGCTTCTTCAAGATTGCCTACCAGAAATCGCAGGCGGTCACGCCCGCCGACGTGAAGCGCGTGGCCAACAAGTACCTGACAGGCGGCCGCGTCGTGTTGAGCGTCGTTCCCATGGGCAAGCTGGATCAGGCCTCGAAACCCTCGGAGAGCAAGAAGGTCACGGGCCAGAGCCTGCCCCGGCCGGAGGTGCAGCGATGAACGCGAAACCCGGTGGAATCACCCGCACCTCCCTTGCCGTCGCCGCGCTGCTGACGCTAATGGTCGCGTCTGCGCCGATGGCCGGGCAGCAGACGGCCACCAGGCCCCAGACAGCCAAGCCGGCGACCGCACAGGCCGCGCCGGCGCTCGATCGAACGCGGATACCGGCGGCCGCCAAGCCGCCCGTGCTGCGCGTGCCCGCATGGACGAAGGCCACGCTGTCCAACGGGGCGGAACTCATCGTGTCGGAGAAGCACAACCTGCCGCTGGTGTCATTCTCGTTGAATTTCGTGGGCGGTTCGGCGCAGTTCGAGCCGGCCGACAAGCGGGGACTCGCCAGCATCACCTCGGCGATGATGAGCGAAGGGACGAAGACACTGGATGGCGAGGCGCTTTCCAATGCCATGCAGCTGCTCGGCACGACGATCAGCTTCGGCATCGGTACCGAATCAGGCGGCGTGGGATTCGTCTCGACGAGTGCGAAGTTCGCGTCGGCGCTCGACCTGATGGCCGACATGCTGGTGAATTCGACGTTTCCTGCCGATGCCCTCGAGAGGATTCGCGCGCAGCGGCTGGTGTCCTTCACGCAGGCCAAGGCACAGCCGGGTTCGATCGCGGCGCGCGTCTTCCCGCGCGTGCTCTACGGCGCCTCGCACCCGTACGGCGCGATGACGACCGAGGAATCGCTCAAGGCGATCACGAGAGATGACGTGGTCCAGCTGCAGAAGGCGTACTTTCAGCCGGGACGTGCCGTCATCGTCGTGACGGGCGACGTCGACTCGGCGGCAGCGAGGGCGATCCTCGAGAAGGCGCTGGCGAAGTGGCCGGCCGGGGGAACGAAGCCGGCGTTCTCGTACCCGGAGTTGCCGCCGCCGCCTGCGACCACGATCTACATCGTCGACAAGCCGGGTGCTGCGCAGTCGACCTTCGCGATTGGCCTGCCCGGGCCATCGAGAAGCACGGCCGACTACTATGCGCTGCAGGTGATGAACACGATGCTCGGCGGGTTCTTCCAGTCGCGCCTGAACGCCAACATCCGCGAGGAGAAGGGCTACAGCTACGGAGTCGGATCGTCGTTCGCGTATGGGCGGGGCCCCGGTGCGTTCCGTGCCGGGGGCGACATCATCTCCGCCAAGACGGACGCCGCGCTGGTCGAGTTCATCAAAGAGTTGAAGGGAATCGACGGCGCACGTCCGGTCACCGACGAGGAGCTGGCGACCGCGAAAGATGCGCTGGTGCAGCGCCTTCCTGGCACCTTCGCCTCTGTCGGGAGCATCAGCGGAGCGATCTCGACGCTGTGGACGCAGGGACTGCCTGACACCTACTACCAGCAGTACGGGGCGCAGGTCGGCGCGATCACGAAGGCCGACGTCCTGCGCGTGGCGAAGAAATACGTCGATCTCGATCACCTGGCGATCGTGATCGTGGGCGACCGGGCCACCATCGAAGGCCCGCTCAAGGCGACTGGCATCGCGCCCATCGTCTATCTCGACATCGATGGGAATCCCGCAGGATCCAAGTGACCTCATGACGAGTGGGTGGATCCTGTTTCCGTTCCCGCCATCAGCGGGGCCTGGCCGGACAACCGGCCGGGCCTCTGCGCCGTCGCGCAGCGGCTAGTGTCAGTACGACCTCTCGTCGTACCGGAAGGCGAGAGGACGCGTCCCGAGGATGGACTCGTGGGGTGTCGCGCGTGAGAGCCCCAGCCATCGCACCCGTCCTCGTCGCCGCCTCTGTCGCGGCGTCAATGGCTGCATACGAACTCCCCATGCCGGAACAGGGTCCCGATCTCCTCATTCGGAACGTTCGCGTCCTTCATGGTGACGGGCGGGTGACCGCGCGCGCAAACGTCGCCCTGCTCGACGGCGTCATCGCGTGGATCGATCCGACCGGCACACAGTCCCGGCCGGCTCCGCCGCGCCCGGCCGCCCGTCGCGAGATCGACGGCGAGGGCCGCACCGCCATGCCCGGCCTCATCGACGCCCACGTACACGTCGAGGAGTGGGCCCTGCCGCTCTTCCTGACCTACGGCATCACCACGGTCCGCGACCTTCACAACGATTCAGCCTACGTCATGCCGCTGGCGCGGGAATCGTCGACGTCGCGGCCCCGCGTGATCGCTGCCGGCGCCGTGATCGATGGCCCGGGCAGCTTCTGGAAGAACGCCGTCGAGGTGGCAACCGTCGGCGAAGCGCGGGCCGCCGTGCGACGGCAAATCGAGGCCGGCGCCCGCGTCATCAAGGTCTACACGCGGATCGAGCCCGCGATGCTGTCGGTCATCGTCGCCGAGGCGCAGGCTCGCGAGATCCCGGTCGCGGCTCACCTGGGCATGACGACCGCACTCCAGGCGGCCGACCAGGGCGTGACGAGCATCGAGCATCTGAGCGGGATTCCCGAATCGGTGAGCGATGAGGCCGAGCGCGTGATGGCCGCGCACCGTGACTTTCTCGGGGGCTGGACCGCATTCGAACTCGAATGGCTGCGTCTTCCTCCCGCTCGCCTCGACGCATTCGCCAGGCAACTCGCCGCGAGAAGAGTCGTGCTGGTCCCGACGCTCGCGCTGCACGAGGCGTTCGGGCGCCTTGCCGATCCGGATCTGATGAAGGACCCGGCGCTCGCCGACGTGCCTCCATCGGTGTTGCACGGCGCCTGGGATCCCGCCGACATCATGGGCCGGGCGCACTGGACACCGCAGGTGCTGGCGAAGTTCAAGCAGGTGCTGCCGGTCCTGCAGCGGTTCGTCGGGGCGTATGCGCGGGCAGGAGGCCGCATCGCCGCCGGAACCGACACGCCGCAGCAGTTCGTGGTGCCCGGAATCAGCCTGCATCGCGAGCTCGAGCTCCTGGTCGAGTCCGGCCTGTCGCCTTCAGAGGCTATCAAGGCGGCCACTTCCACGGCGGCCGCTTTACTGGGGATTCAGGATCGCGTCGGGACCATCGACCCCGGCAAGGCGGCCGATCTGATCCTGGTCGACGGCGACCCGCTCGCCAATATCCGCTCGACGCGTCGGCTCAGGATTGTCATCAAGGACGGCGTCGTCGTCCGGCAGCGGCCTTAGGCCGACTCGAATTCCGCTCGCGCCCGTGCTCCGCGAGCCGGCATCAACTCCCCAGTGCGTCGATCGCGGCGAGTGTGTGCCGGCTGTGCGGTAGGATGGAATGACCTCGAGCAGGGCGGCAAGGAAATCAGGAGAGGCTGGCCGCATGACAGGCGTCAGATTGTCGATGCGGCACCGAGTCGCGCTGAGCACGCTGCTCGCTGCCGTTGTCCTGCTGGGTTGGCCCCTGCTGGCGTCGCCGCCGCCAACGCTGAACGGGTCCACGCTGCTGATTCTCGGGGTCAGCGGTCTTCTGCAACTGCCCATCCTGCTCGCGATCGTTGCGCTCATCGGCAGGCCGATCTCCTCGATCCTCCTGCTCACGCTGGCGCTGGCCGTTCTCCTCATCGTGAACAGCCTGACCTACCGGAACACCGGGATGGCGATGGTGCCGGTGGACGTCTACGGCGCAATCGGCGTCGTCCAGGACATCGAGGTGTTCCGCACCTACATCGCGGCTGATTGGGCCACCGGCCTTGGTCTGGTCGGCCTCGTCGGCCTGTTGGTCGTCGGCGCCCTGCGAGAACCTCCGATCGCTGGATGGGGCTGGAAGGCCCTGTCGGTTCGCGTGGCCGTCGTCGCTCTCGCGATCGCGGTCTACGTGCCGCCGACATCCCGGACCTCGATTGCCTATCGTGCCCTCTCGGCGGCGGGTGCGTCGTTCTACGCGGACGATGTGAACCAGTCGGCCGCCCGCAACGGCCTGTTCGCCCACCTGGTCACCGGCCTTCCGGAACTCGCGGTCCGATTGCCGGAACACTTCGGCGACCCGGCGATTCTCGAGCCCGCCCTGGCCTCGGTGAAGCTGGCCGCCGGTCCTGCTCGCGGCAGGACGCTCCCGCACATCGTGGTGATCCTCGAGGAGTCCTTCTTCGATCCGCGCCGGCTGGATCTCTCCATCGATCCGCCCATCCTGCCGGTCTTCGATGCGGTGGCCGCCCGATCCAGATACTACGGCCAGCTGATGTCGCCCGTCGTCGGCGGGGGGACAGTCGAATCGGAGTTCTCCTTTCTGACTGGCCTGCAGCCGAGCCTCTTCGGCCAGGCGGGCAGATGGCCGTTCCATTCGCTGGTCACCGATCGCACGTGGTCGATTGTGCGTTACCTCGATTCACTGGGGTACGACACCGTGGCGTTGTATCCGGTGACGGGATCGCTGTTCGGGGCACGGCCCGCTTACCGGAAGATGGGATTTGGTCGGGTCATCGACGTCGGCGTGTTCGACCCCGAACACGATCTCATTGGTCCGTACGTGAAGGACGAGGCCGTGGGGCGGAAGACGATCGAGATCCTCCAGACCGCGACCAGGCCGATGTTCCTCTTTGCGCTCACGATGGAGAACCATGGCCCGTGGGGCAATCACGCCGGGACGACAGGCAGCCGGTACCGCTTCAGCGCGAACGTGAGCGGGCAGAACCTCGCAATGCTCGAAGACTACGTCACCCGCCTGTCGAACGTCGATGCCCTGGTTGAGCGCACCGATCGGGCACTGACCTCGCTTGGCGTGCCGGTGGTGTTCGCCGTGTTCGGCGATCATCTGCCCGCCATATTCAGCCTGTACGAACAAATCGGGTTCAAGCGGCCCGACGGAAATGCAATCCGGAGATTCAATCGAGACTGGTACCGCACACCCTACTTCGTCACGACGTATCCTCCCGCGGGCACGTCCGAGATGCGCAACGTCGACACGAGTTTCCTGGCGTCCCTGATCCTGGACGCAGCCGGGCTGAACCAGGACTCGTTTTTCCGGATGAGCTCCGCATATCGCACCCTGTGCTACGGCCGGCTCTGGGAGTGCGGTACCGGCAACGACCTGTCGCGCGCCTACTCGCAGGTCCTCTACGACCGTGTCCGCAAGGAACGGTAACGCGAGGACTTTGCCAGCCGGGCGCAATCCGTCGCCCAGACCGACTCCTGAGTGAGTGCCACCGCCCAAGAAGGTTGGCGTCATCGCCCTGCTGTCAGGGTGACCATCGCAGATGCGGCCGCTCATAGTCTTAATGACGTTACTTTTAATATAAAAGGACGTTTTGTTGTGATAAATATCAACAATTTTACTCTCACGAGCCAGCTCACTAAGATCGGCCAGCGGTTGCGTCGGTTCCCGGGTCCTCGAGGAAGGCGGACCGCCCGAGGAGTCCATCGTGAACAACCTCCACAGCGCCATAGACGCCGGTTCGACGGCGTGGATGTTGACCAGCGCGGCGCTGGTCCTGCTGATGGTGCCTGGTCTCGCTCTGTTCTACGGAGGGATGGTCCGCAAGAAGAACGTGCTCACCACCATGATGATGAGCTTCGTGGCCATGTCGATCATTGGCGTTCAGTGGATCCTCTTCGGCTACTCGCTGGCGTTTGGCAGGACGCTTGGAGGGGTGGTCGGGTGGGATCCCTCGCTGTGGGGCCTGGCTGGCATCGATCACACCCGGCTGTACGCCGACAAGCTGATCCCTGAGCTCGTGTTCGTGATGTTCCAGGGCAAGTTCGCGATCATCACGCCCGCCCTCATCTCGGGCGCGGTGGCCGAGCGGATGAGCTTTCGCAGCTACGTGCTGTTCGTCGTTCTGTGGTCGACATTCATCTACTGCCCGCTCGCCCACATGGTCTGGGCGAGTGATGGGTGGCTGTGCAGGCTTGGCGTGCTCGATTTCGCGGGCGGTACGGTCGTGCACATTTCGGCTGGTGTCTCGGCCCTCGTGCTGGTGATGCTGCTCGGGCCGCGGCGCGATTATGGCGACCGCGCGACGATCCTGCCGAACAACCTGATCCTGACGCTGACCGGCGCGGGCCTCCTCTGGTTTGGCTGGTTCGGATTCAATGCCGGCTCCGCTGTGGGAGCCGAGAGCCCCGTCGCTGGCGGCATCGCCGGCCTGGCGTTCACGACCACCCAGAGCGCGGCGGCGGCAGCCGGTCTCACCTGGATGATCGTCGAGCGCTGGCATCACGGCAAGGTCACGAGCCTCGGGCTCGCGTCCGGCATCGTGGCTGGGCTGGTGGCCGTTACGCCGGCCGCGGGGTACATCCACCCGGCGGCCGCCTTGCTCCTGGGCGCCATGGCCTCTGTGGCCTGCTACCTCGCGGTGCAATACAAGGACCGGTTCGGCTACGACGACGCGCTCGACGTCTTCGGCGTGCATGGTGTCGGCGGGATGCTCGGTGCACTGCTGACCGGCGTCTTCTGCTTCACGCCGGTCGTCGGCGCGATGCACGGCCATTTCGGCCAGCTCGGCAAGCAGGCCATCGGTGTCGGCATCGCGGCGGCGTTCGCCGGCGTAGGGACGCTCGCCATCGGCGGTGCGATCAAGCTGTTCTGGGGCCTGAGAGCGCCCGCGCACTTCGAGCGCGACGGTCTCGACCTGCACGTGCATGGCGAACGCGGCTACCACCTCGAACAGGCCTGAGGGGCAGGCGACCCATAGAGGGATGGTCCCATGAAGATGATCACGGCCATCATCCGCCCCGAGCGGGTCGATGCGGTCGAGCGGGCGCTGTGTGCGGTGCTCGACGAGGGAGACGGCTACCGCCTCACCGTCGACACGGTCGAGGGTCACGGGCGGCAGGAAGGCGAAGTCGAGTTGTTCCGCGGCCAGTTGGTGCGCGTTCGCCG
This sequence comes from uncultured Acidobacteriota bacterium, assembly GCA_963843385.1. Classification (GTDB taxonomy): domain Bacteria; phylum Acidobacteriota; class Vicinamibacteria; order Vicinamibacterales; family JAKQTR01; genus CAVOHU01. The sequence goes on along the minus strand of CAWJJY010000008.1, from coordinate 41,643 downwards.
CGTGCCCAAGGCGAGGATCACGATCTGTGTCAACGCCGCCTACGTCGAGAAGACGGTGCAGGCGATCCTGACCGGCGCGCGCTCCAACGGCGTCGGCGAGATCGGCGACGGCAAGATCTTCGTCACCTCGCTCGACGACTGCATCCGAATCCGCACCGGCGAGCGCGGCTGCGCCGCCATTTGAACGGCCTGCGCGATGTCCGGCGCGCGCTCCAACGGCGTCGGCGAGATCGGCGACGGCAAGATCTTCGTCACCTCGCTCGACGACTGCATCCGAATCCGCACCGGCGAGCGGGGCTGCGCCGCCATATGAAAGAGCTGCTCGGTATCCGGCGCGCGACTCGGACCCGGCCGTCGCCGGCGGATCAGGACTGACGAAGGGGCGCGGGAAGCTTGGAGTGCCCCATCAGGAAGGCATCGACGCTCCGGGCGACGCTTCGCCCCTCGGCAATGGCCCAGACGACCAGCGACGCCCCACGCCGCATGTCGCCGGCTGCGAACACGCCAGGCACGTTGGTCATCCACCGCTCGTCGCACCAGACCGTGCCTCGCTCCGTGAGGGTGACGCCGAGTTCTCCGAGCAGAGGGCCGGGCTCCGGTCCCGTAAAGCCCATGGACAGCAGGACCAGATCGACGTCCATCGAAAAGGCGCCGCCCGGCACCGGCACGAACCTGACGTCCTCGTCGGTGACGACTCGTTCGACGCGAACGCCGTGCAGCCGCCGAACGTGCCCCGAGGTGTCGCCGATGAAACGCTCGGTGGCGACGCCGTAGACGCGCTCGCCCCCTTCTTCGTGGGCCGCCGAGGTGCGGAAGACGTTCGGCCACTGCGGCCACGGGTTGTCGGTCGCCCGCCTGTCCGGAGGCCGCGGCAGCAGCTCAAACTGCGTGACCGACCGGCACCCCTGCCGTAACGCCGTGCCGAGGCAGTCCGCGCCGGTGTCCCCGCCTCCGATGATCACCACACGCTTTCCGGCGGCCGTGATGTTCACCCGATCGGCCGTCGCACCACCTTCCGCACGGCGGCTCTCCTGAGCGAGGAACTCCATCGCGAAGTGAATGCCGGCGAGATCGCGGCCCGGTATCGCGAGGTCGCGCGGCCGCTCCGCACCGCAAGCCAGGACGGTCGCGTCGAAGGCCCGGCGCAGATCGCTCACCACGACGTCCTGGCCGATGATCGTGTTGGGGCGGAAGACCACGCCCTCGGTCTCGAGCAGCGCGAGCCGGCGGTCCAGGACGCGCTTCTCCATCTTGAATCCCGGCACCCCATATCGCAGCAGGCCGCCGATGCCGTTCGCCCGTTCGAACACGGTCACGCTGTGGCCGGCACGGTTCAGTTGATCGGCTGCCGCCAGACCCGACGGCCCCGATCCCACCACGGCGACCTTCTTCCACGTGCGCACGACGGGCGGCTCGGGGCCAATCCAGCCCTCCTCGAACGCACGCTCGACAATTGCCACCTCGATGTCCCTGATGGCTACGGCTTCGCCGTTGATGCCGAGCACGCACGCGCCCTCGCAAGGGGCCGGGCACAGCCGCCCGGTGAACTCCGGGAAGTTGTTGGTCGCCTGCAGGCGCTCGATGGCACCACGCCAGCGATCGCGGTACACGAGGTCGTTCCAGTCCGGGATCACGTTGCCGAGCGGGCACCCCTGGTGGCAGAACGGAACGCCGCAGTCCATGCACCGCGCCCCCTGCTGGCGCAAGTCCTCGTCGTGGACCGGGAGGGTGATCTCCTGCCAGTCGCTGACGCGGATATCGGCCGGCCTCACGGGGGCCTTTTTCCGCGGGATGTCGATGAAACCGCCCAGCTTACCCATGGCTGACTCCCGCCATGGGCCGATTCGCCCACGCGGAGGCTGTGCCGAACGACGCGCCGCCCTTCAGGACGCGCTTCAGGTCGCGGGGCATGATCTTGACGAACTGCCTCTGCCAGCCCAACGGATCGGCCAGCAGCCTGGCTGCGTGGCGGCTGCCCGTGCGGGCGACGTGCCGCGTGATGAGGTCGTAGACGTTCCGAATATCCTCAGCCTCGACAAGAGGTTCGAGGTCCACCATGTCCCGGTTGCATCGGCGGCCGAACCCTCCGTCCGCGTCGAGCACGAACGCGATGCCGCCGCTCATCCCCGCCGCGAAGTTCCGGCCGGTCCGGCCAAGGACAATGACGAGGCCACCGGTCATGTACTCGCAGGCATGATCGCCCACGCCCTCGACGACGGCGCTCGCTCCGCTGTTGCGCACGCCGAATCGTTCCCCGGCCACGCCGCGCACGAACGCCTCGCCGCCGGTGGCGCCATAGAGCGACACGTTGCCGACGATGATGTTCTCCTCTGGCACGAAGGTCGCCTCGCGCGGCGGAAACACGACGAGCCGTCCGCCCGACAGGCCCTTGCCGAAATGGTCGTTGGCGTCGCCCTCGAGCCTGAGTGTGATCCCCTTCGGCAGAAACGCGCCGAAGCTCTGGCCGGCCGACCCCGAGAAGTCGATGCGGATCGTGTCGTCCGGCAGGCCGCCCCCGCCGTAACGCCGTGTGACCTCGTAGCCGAGCCTGGTCCCGACCGTCCGATGACGGTTGCGGATGGGCATGGCGAGTTCGACGGGCGTCTGTCGTTCCAGCGCGGCACGACAGCGCTCGATGATCGCCAGGTCCAGCGCCTGGTCGAGCCCGTGCTCCTGGGCGACCATGGCCCGCCGCGCCGCATGAGGGGGCACCTCCGGCTGGTGCAGCACGGCTGACAGGTCCAGGCCGCGCGCTTTCCAGTGGTTCACGGCGGGCACGACGTCCAGGCAGTCGACCCGGCCAATCATTTCGTCCAACGTTCGGAATCCGAGGCTCGCGAGGTGCTCGCGGACCTCGCGCGCCAGGAAGCGGAAGAAGCACTCGACCAGCTCGGGTGTCCCGGAAAACCTTCGGCGAAGCTCCGGGTCCTGGGTGGCGATGCCGGCCGGGCACGTGTTCAGGTGGCACGCGCGCATCATCACGCAGCCCATGACCACGAGAACGGCGGTGGCGAAGCCGAATTCCTCGGCACCGAGCAGCGCCGCCACCACCACGTCGCGGCCGGTCTTCATCTGGCCGTCGACCTGCACCACGATGCGGTCGCGCAGGTTGTTGAGCAGCAGCACCTGCTGGGTCTCCGCCAGGCCGAGCTCCCACGGGACTCCCACGTGCTTGAGGCTCGTGAGCGGCGAGGCGCCAGTCCCGCCGTCGTGCCCGGAGATGAGCACGACGTCGGCGTGCGCCTTCGAAACGCCGGCGGCCACGGTTCCGACGCCGACCTCCGCTACGAGCTTCACGTGGACGCGCGCCGCCGGGTTGGCGTTCTTCAGGTCATAGATGAGCTGCGCGAGATCCTCGATCGAGTACACGTCGTGGTGCGGAGGCGGCGAGATCAACCCGACACCGGGAGTCGCGTTGCGGATCTTTGCGATCCACGGGTAGACCTTGTGGGCGGGCAACTGGCCCCCCTCGCCCGGCTTGGCGCCCTGGGCCATCTTGATCTGCAGGTCGTCGGCATTGACCAGATACTCGCTGGTCACGCCGAAGCGCGCCGACGCCACCTGCTTGATGGCGCTGCGCCGGGAGTCGCCGTTCGGGTCACGGACATAGCGGGCAGGATCCTCGCCGCCTTCGCCCGAGTTGGAGCGCGCGCCGAGGCGGTTCATCGCGATGGCGATCGTCTCGTGCGCCTCCTGGCTGATCGAGCCGTAGGACATCGCCCCCGTCGCGAACCGCCTGATGATGGCCTCGGTCGGCTCGACCTCCTCCAGCGCGAGGGGCGGCCCGGCCGGCTTCAGCTCGAAGAGCCCGCGCAAGGTCGCGCGCCTGCGTGACTGATCGTCGACCGCCCGCGTGTACTCCTTGAAGGTGGCATACCGTCCACTTCGCGTAGCCTGCTGCAGCAGCTGCACGGTGTCCGGGTTGAAAAGGTGATACTCCCCTTCCCGGCGCCACTGGTACTCGCCGCCAACGTCGAGGTCGACCGGCCCGGCCGGTCTTGGAAGGAACGCGTGATCGTGGCGGCGGCGCACCTCTTCGGCCACCACGTCGACGCCGATCCCGCCGATGCGCGAGGGCGTCGAGGTGAAATAGCGATCCACGAACTCCTGGCGCAGCCCTACCGCCTCGAACACCTGCGCGCTGCAGTAGCTGGCCAGCGTGGAGATGCCCATCTTCGACATGACCTTGAGGATGCCCTTGTTTAGGGCCTTGATGTAGTGCTCGACCGCGTGCTCGTGGTCGATCCCCTCCAGGATGCCCTGCCGGATCATGTCGTCGAGCGTTTCGAAGGCCAGGTAGGGGTTCACCGCGCCCGCTCCGTAGCCGATGAGCAGCGACACGTGGTGCACCTCGCGGGCGTCGCCCGTTTCGATGAGCAGGCCGCACCTGGTGCGGCTTCCCTCCCTCACGAGATGATGGTGCACGCCCGCGGTGGCCAGCAGGCTGGGAATCGGTGCGTGCGCCGCGTCCACCCCGCGGTCCGAGAGGATGAGGATGTTGTAACCCGAGGCCACCGCCTCGCTCGCCTGCCGGCACAACTGATCGAGCGCGGCCTCGAGGCCCGCGCCGTTGCCGGCTGCGTCGAACAGCATCGGGATCGTCGTCGACCGGAACGGGGATCCCGGCGGAAGGTGGCGGAGCTTGGCGACCTGGTCGTTGTGCAGCACCGGGTAGGTGATCTTGATCTGCTGGCACGACTCGGGCTCGGGTTCGAGCAGGTTGCGTTCGGGGCCGAGCACCGACTCCATGGTCGTCACCAGTTCCTCCCGGATGGCGTCGAGCGGGGGATTGGTGACCTGGGCGAAGATCTGCGAGAAGTAGTCGTACAGCAGGCGCGGCCGATCCGAGAGCACGGCCAGCGCGGTGTCGGTGCCCATCGATCCGATCGGCTCCTCGCCCCGCTCCGCCATCGGCGCCAGCACCAGGCGGAGATCCTCGAGCGTGTAGCCGAAGGCCTGCTGCCGCTGAAAGACGGTGGCGTGGTCGGGCCGCTCCGCCTGCGCGGGCGGGAGGTCCTCGATGTCGACCAGGTGCCGCTTCAACCACTCGCCATACGGGTGCTCCGCGGCCAGCTCGCGCTTGATCTCCTCGTCGTCGACGATGCGGCCCTGGGCCGTGTCGACCAGGAAGATCCGCCCGGGATGCACGCGCTCCTTGAGAAGCACTCGGCCGGGCGGGATGTCGAGCACGCCGACCTCGGAGGCCATCACGACCAGGTCGTCGTCGGTGACGTAGTAGCGGGATGGCCGCAGGCCGTTTCGATCGAGCACGGCGCCGATGACCGTCCCGTCGGTGAACGCGATCGAGGCCGGTCCGTCCCACGCTTCCATCAGCGACGAGTGGTATTCGTAGAAAGCCCGGCGCTCGCGGCTCATGCCTTCGTCGGCTCCGAGCGGCTCGGGAATCATCATCAGGATGGCGTGCGCCAGGGGCCGGCCGGCCATCACCAGGAACTCGAGGACGTTGTCGAAGGCCGCCGAGTCGCTGCCGCCGGGCTGGACGACGGGCAGCAGTTTCTGCAGGTCGTCGCCGAACACCGTCGACTTCAGGACGCCTTCCCGGGCCGCCATCCAGCTGAGGTTGGCCCGCAGCGTGTTGAACTCGCCGTTGTGCGCCACGTAGCGGTACGGGTGCGCCAGCGGCCACGACGGGAAGGTGTTCGTGCTGAATCGCTGGTGGACCATCGCCAGCGCCGATGTGAGGTCGGGATCCGCCAGGTCGGGGAACATGCCCGCGATCTGATCGGCGGCGAGCATGCCCTTGTACACAAGCGTGTTCGAGGACAGGCTCACGACGTAGCAGGCGTCCCGGGACGGGTCGGGCGGCCGAAGGAGACTCGTGGCGCGCTCGATTTGTTTGCGGATCACGTAGAGCTTGCGTTCGAACTGCGCACTGGCATTCGGACCGGCAATAACAGAGCCCTGACCGACGAACAGTTGGCGGAACACGGGCTCGACGGCAACGGCGCCTGCGCCGAGCCGCGCATCGTCGGTCGGCACGTCGCGCCACCCGAGCAGACGCTGCCCCTCCTCGGAGACGATCTGCTCGATGCACGCTTCGACGGACCTGCGATACCCGGCGTCGCGCGGCAGAAATACCAGGCCGAGGCCGTATTCCCCGGGGCCCGGCAGCTCGAACGACGCGACCTTCCGGAGGAACGCGTCGGGAACCTGGATCAGGATGCCTGCGCCGTCACCCGTGTTCGCTTCGCAACCGCACGCCCCTCGATGGAGCAGGTTGATGAGCACCTCGAGCGCCTTGCAGACGATCGCGTGGGAGCGCTGGCCCTTGATATGGGCGACAAATCCCACACCACAGGCGTCATGCTCCTGCGAGGGCAGGTACAGACCCTGGGCGGGCGGGCGTCCCGGCATCGGTTCCAGCATGGGCGTAATGGGAGGTTCACCCGAACCTTAGCCGCATCCTGGACGACAAAGACAGTCAATAGTTTTGATGAAGTGATATGCAGGCGGAATAGTGGGAGGAAATTGCCCGTGCACTCCCCCATCCGCGCACGTTCCCGATCCCGTCGATCGCGTGGAGCATCCGGTCCATCGGGGCACACCGGATTGCGCGTCTGGCTGGCTATCGGCATGACGCCGGCCCGCTCTCGAGCGAACCGGCGCCACCACATTTCCCGGCTAGCTCAACAGCGACCCGAGCAACCCTGCGGCCTCGACGACCTGGTCGGTCGAGCACGAGAACGCGAAACGGATATGGCCCGCGCCGGCTTCCCCGAACACCTCGCCCGGCGCGCTGCCGATCCCCATCTTCTCGATGAGGTACTCGGTCATGGCCCACCCGCCCTTCTGCCCGCGGTGGTCCGCCCACCCGTCGTCGATGCGCGCCCACATGTAGAAGGCGCCCTGCGGCTTGAAGGGCCGGAGAATCGGCACGCGGCTCACGCCTTCCCAGAGCGCGTCGCGCCGCTTCTGGTACTCGGCGGCCATCGCCCGGGTCGCATCCTGCGGCCCGCTCAGCGCGGCAACCGCACCGTACTGGGTCGCGGAGTTCACCCCGTTGATCGTGCATCGGAGCAGCTTCGTCATCCGCTCCAGGATCATGTCGTCGTTGCACGCGAGGTAGCCCAGCCGAAGCCCGCTCATCGCGTAGCTCTTGGACATCGAGAAGATGCTGAGCACCTTGTCGTAGCCGAGGGAGTGAGCGCTGATGTGGGTGGCTCCGTCGTAGAGGACGTGTTCGTACGCCTCGTCGCTCACAATCCACAAGCCGTGTTTCTCCGCCACCCGGACAATCGCCGTGAGCGCGGGCCCGTCGACCACGAGCCCGGTCGGATTGTGAGGCGAGTTGATGACGATGATGCGCGTCCTCGGCGTGATGGCGGTCTCGATGGCATCGGCGGCATAGCGATAGCCATCAGCCGGATTGAGCGGGACACGGACCACCCGGCCGCCCGCGAGCATCACGTTGTCGGCCGTCTCGGTCCAGGTCGGGTCGGGCATGATCGCTTCGTCACCCGGGTCGAGCAGGGCGCGGAACGCCACGTAGAGCCCGTGCATGGCGCCGTTTGTCACCAGCACGTGGTTCGGATCCTTGACGGGGATGTGATTGGTCTCGATCAGCTTGCGCGCGATCGCCTCGCGCAGCGGCTTGATGCCCGCTCCGGCCGTGTAATGCGTGTGTCCGTCGCCGAGCGCGCGGCTGATCGCATCGCGCACGTGATCCGGGATCGAGAAGGAAGGGTCGCCCGACTCGAGCCGGTACACCTTCTTCCCGTGCGCCTGCTGCTCGAGCAGGCGATCCCGCACCGTCACGATTCCACCGAGAACAATCGAATCCACGGGATGACCGTTCGTACTGACCGCCATGGCGATTCCTCTCATCGTCCGGGTCACACGTGGCCTGTGTTCGCCGGGCTGCAGTGGGGGCGATAGAGATCTTCGCGCCGTGCGCAGGCGGGAAGCCTGATACGCCGCCACCGTTACATTGGTATCTCGGAACGCCTGCCATTCTACACGCAGCGCGCCGTTTGGATAAGCACGAAATCAGGATGTGTCCTCAGAATGTCGGCCCGAGGATGAAAGCGGCGGGCGCGCGGTGACGGCCCGCGCCGCGATGACGGCCGCCGTTCGGAGTTCGGTCGAATCACTCGCACGGCCATGACGGCGGCGTGCGCCGCGGGATGTGATGGTGGCTGACCCGCTTCCTGTGGCGGCTGAAGAACGTGGTTGACGAGGACGTTCCCGCTGAGTCCCTGGGATTGCCGAGAGGTCCATGTGCCGGTCGGGCACAGCCCGATTGCGCACGCTATAATGCGCACGCATATGCTGGTCGCCATCACGCGCGAGATCAGCCGGTCGCTTCAGGCGTGCGAACTGACGCACCTGGCCCGGACTGGCATCGACCTGCCGCTCGCGTACGCGCAGCACGAGCGCTACCGTGGCGCGCTGGAGGAGCTTGGTTGCCGGGTGCTGTCGCTGCCGGCTGCTGACGAACTCCCCGATGCCGTCTTCGTCGAAGATACCGCCGTCGTTCTGGACGAGGTTGCCATCGTCACGAGGCCGGGCGCGGCATCGAGACGCGGGGAGACCACGTCGATCGCGGAGGCGTTGAGGAGCTACAGGCCGGTCGTCCAGATAGAAGAGCCAGGGACCCTCGAGGGAGGGGATGTCCTCAGGTTGGGGCGCCGGATATTCGCCGGCGCGTCCGGACGCAGCAATCAGCCGGGCATCGCGCAACTTGCCTCGCTGGTCGCGCCCTACGGCTACTCGGTGACGGCAGTGCCCGTCTCGGGATGCCTCCACCTGAAGTCTGCCGTGACCGAGGTCGCGCCCGATTTGCTTCTCGCAAATCCAGCGTGGGTCGACCCGTCCCTCTTCAGCGGATTCGCCGTCCTTGAAACCGATCCCTCCGAGCCCTACGCCGCAAATGCGCTGCTGATACTCCCCGGGGCGGACAGGAACGGGCCACGAGTCGATTCCACGGACCTTTTGGGCAGGAAACCCGATGCCGTCGCAGCGCCGCACAGTTCGAGCGGTGGCGTCGCGATCTACCCTTCGTCGTTTCCTGCTACGCGCCGGAGGCTCGAAGCCCGCGGCATTGCCTTTCGTCTCGTGGACGTATCGGAGTTGATGAAGGCAGAGGGCGCCGTGACCTGCTGCAGCCTCGTGTTCGAAGCTTAGCCGCGGGCGGCTTTGTTGCCTTTCCGTGCGACTTCAACGCAGAACTGCCTGAGGACCTCTCCGGCGTTCGGCGTGGCCGTTCCCCTTCCGGCAACCCCTCTTGGCGCGTTCCGCATCATCCGGGCCACTTGCCGTTGGTCGCGATCTGTTCGTAGGTGGTGAACACGACTTTTCCTTCTCCAACGAGCTCGGGAGCATAGACGGCCTGGAAGCGTTTCACCGCCTCCGACTTGCCGTGGGCGGCGTGCGCAGCCTCGTCGGCAAACTCGAAGAAGTGCGCGAACCGCGTCGGGTCGTCTTTCTGCTGCCAGGCCATGTAGATCCGGGTGCCGGGTTCATTCGCTTTGACGTGGCGAACGAATTCTTCGATGGCCAGCTTGACCTTGTCTACCGCCCGGGCATTCACCTGGTAGTGAGCGATCTGGAATATCGCCATCGTATCCTCCCCGCGGTGTGCGATTCGTAGACGAAACTCGACCGCCTGCGGGATGAAAAGTGCCCGCTCGGGGTCGCAGAAACGGCGCGCGTGGCCTCAAGCCGGGAGTTCACCGTCGGCAGCAATCGACAGCCGTACCGGGTCCGGCTTCGAGTGGATTACCTGAGAATACTCCGATCGAGGCTGTCGGGGCTCGGGGACCGATTCGGCCCGTGCGTCTGGGGGGTGGGGCTACTTCGGCGCGCCGTCGGCGTACGGTTTCAGCACCGCGTAGAGGCCGGCCATGATCGGAGTCGGGACGCCGGCCTTCTTCCCGCGACGCACCACGGAGCCCGGCAGCGACTCGAGCTCGATGCGCTTCCCCTGCTGGAGATCGATGAGCAGCGATGAGCGCGTGGAAGGCGGCAGCACGTCCACGTACTTCGTGACGTGTCCCATCACGTCGCTGGTGATCGCGACGCCCTCGGCCCGGGCGACGCGTTCGACTTCACGCACCGCCTCGAGGAACTGCTCTCGGATGGCCGAGTCGCTCCACAACGGGCCGATGGGCTGGCGAGACGCGCCGGTGAAGGCGGCAAACGGCGCGAGATACACGAACTTCTCCCACAGCGGCACGCGCGCGTCCGCGACGGCCTCGACTTGGATGTCAGCCTGCTTCATCGCGGCCGCAATCGCATCGACCCGCGGAGAGGTCTTCACCGGGTCTTCGCCCGAGACTTCGCCGAACACGATGCGCCGGTGTACGCCGGTCTGCTCGATCACCCCGGGCATGGTGAGCGCCGTCGCGATATAGGTTGCGCCGCCGAGGACCGCCTCCCGGCCGACCACGTCCGCCACCGCGTCCGGGCTGTCGACGCCGTTTTGCAGCGTCAGGACCACGGTGGAGGGCCCCATCATCGGACCGAGCATCGGCAGGGCGGTTGCGTTGTCGTAGGTCTTCACCGCCAGGATGATGACGTCGACGGGCCCGACCTTGGCCGGGTCATCCTCGGCGGGAGCATGAACCAGGAAGTCACCGAGCACGCTCCAGATGAGCAGCCCGCGCTCGCGAATCGCTTTCAGGTGCGCCCCGCGCGCGATGAATGTCACCTGGTGGCCGGCCCGCGCGAGCCTCGCCCCGTAGTACCCGCCCACCGCACCCGACCCGACAATCGCAAAGTGCATGCTGCTGCTCCTGCTGATCGTCTCATGACTGGCTATCGCCTCACGGCTCTCGGCCGGCGGCAAGGATCCGGAACCACGCCCGCCGGCACCTGCTCGACCGGCAGTGGAATCAACCCGTGAGCAGCGGTCGATCGCCGAGCCTGAGGCCTGAAGCCGCCAGCCTCCAGCCGCCAGCCTCCAGCCTCCAGCCGCCAGCCGAGAAATGCTATCGCTTCACCACCCCGACATTCGCGATGGTCTCGCCCTTGGTCATCGATGGAACCGCCCGGATGAACAGGATGACCCCGGCCTCTGGCGCCCGCGCCTCGAAGATCGTGCGCCCCAGGTAGTCGGTGATGAATCCCACCTTCGATCCCTGCTCGACATACATACCGCGTTTCACGAGCGGGTAGAACATCCCCGTGAGGTCACTCGCGATCGTGGCGACCTTCTCGATCCAGACAGGCTTGTCGACTACGGCCGCGGCGCCTGGCAGGATGCGAAGATACCGCATCACATTCAAGCACCCGCCAACCAGCAGGCCGATGTCCTCGGGGTCGGTGGTCCCCGCGTGGCCGGCTTCCGCCGTAATGGAAGGCTTCCCCCGGGTGGACGCGGTGTTCTCGAGGTACCTGGACGCAGCCGGATCCCTCGGGCGATCGGCCGAGATGATGATGTGATCGAGCCCGAACGCCAGCAGCATCTCGCGGGAGATCGCGTCCTGGTCCTGCTTGCCCGTCACGGTCCAGTACCGAGTAGGGCCGCAGGCTTTCGTCGATGTCTCCGCCGTGCAGGTCGATCAGATGGTCGCACTGGTCGACGACTTCCCTGGTCATGAGGAACGAGGCCCGCTCGGTCTGCGTGCCGTCCATGCGACCCGGGTAGAACCTGTTCATACTCTTGCCGTCAATGGGGTTGACGTGCGCGATTTTCTGCTCGAACGACGCCACGTTCACCAGCGGCACGAGGATCGCCGTTCCCGACATCTGCGCCGGGTTGAGCAGCGAGATCAGCCGTTCGACCGCGAGGATCGACGGGTACTCGGTGCCGTGCGCGCCGGCGACGATGGCAACGACCGGACCGGACTTCGCGCCGTGCACCACCGCCACCGCGATATTTGTCGCCGCATCGGACCCGGCGGGAACGGCTATGACGCCGGTCGCCGTCTTCCCGCGTTCCGCCACGGCGGTTCCGACCTTGAAGGTCGGATGCGGATCCGGCGCGCCGGAGGTCTGCGCCGCTGCAGGCGCGACCTCAGCGAGGGCAAGCACGAGAACAACGGCGAGTGCTCGGCAACTGCGCATCTTGCGTCCTCCTTGCGTGAGCGTTGGGCTCGGGGCTTGGGGCTTGCGGCTCGGGGCTTGGCGGCCGAGCGCCCAGCCGCCCAGCGAGCATCGCCAGCCTCCAGCCGCCAGCCCCTAGTATTTGATGATTCTCTCAACGCGGTACTGTCCGACACCAAAAGGCCGGAGCAGAAGAAGCTCTGCCGGCTGGCCCGGGGCCACCACGTGTGCCGCCCGTTGCGCCTTCCAGTCCGGCAGCGTGATTGCGTCGCCGATCTTCACTTGAGCGTCGTAGAGCGGCGCGACAACCAGGCCGGTCGCGTCGACCGTTTCGAGCGCGCTCATCGTGCTCAGGTCGCCGAGATCGTCGATCCTGGCCGCAAGCTGCAGCCGCCGCTGGCCGTCGACCTCGCGAATCACGCGGCTCGCGACCACGCCGACATCCGCCGTGAACGGGGCGACGCCGGTGCCGGGATTCACGGTCGCATTGCGGATCAGCAGGTAGAACAGGTCGGTCTCGTTGATCGGCAGCGACTCGTACCGCGCCTTGTCGGCCTGCTGCACCCGCCCGGTCGCGAGCGCATCGAGGGCCGTGACAATCGCGACGAAGTTCAGGCGGACCAGGTACGCGTCGGGCTCCGCAGAGGGCCACGGGCCGGTCTCGATCAGCACGACGCTGGTGCCCCACTTCGTCAGGTTGTCCCCGAACGCTCTCACCTCGAACTCATCGTCGTAGCGCGCGATACGGCCGGGCGCGAGCACCTCGAGCGCGTCGCGGATGACCGCGCAGGTCTTCTTGGTCAGCAGGCGGCCCGGGCTCTCGGTGCGCGGTTCGTCGAACGCGACGGAGAGCAGCGAGATCGTGGCGGGCTGGCCCGTCTTGCCGGCCGCGGTGCGCCAGTTCTGGTTGTGGAGGTTGAAGCCGATACCTGGGTTGACGCGGTCCCTCAGCCCTTTGAGGATGCGGCCTTCCGGCGTCTGCATCCGGAGCGCGTCGCGGTTGATGTCGATGCCCTGGGCGTTGCGTCGCTGGTACGCCTCGGCACCATCGGGGTTCAGCATGGGCACGAGGTGAATCGTGAGGGCATCGAGCATGCGCTGGACTGGTGCCTCGACCCTGTGGCGGCGGATGTACTCCGTGAAGTCGAACAGGGCCGAGGTCGCCGTCGGCTCGTCTCCGTGCATCTGCGACCAGAGCAACACGTGAACCGGGCCGCGGCCGAACCAGAGGTGATTGATCGAGCGACCCTCGGTCGAGCGTCCGATTTCCTCGAGAGAGAACAGGTCGGGCGTGGCCTGCTGGACCTCGCGCAGCCGTGTCTCCACATCCGCGTGCCGGACAAGCGGCGGCAACGGCCACGACACGTGTTCGCGATCCCACAGGTCGGCCAGGGCCTGTGGAGCCGGGCCTGGCTGCGCCACCGCGATTCCAGCCGGGGCTTGGGCGGGCTGGCCCGAGGCCAGCGAGGTTCCGGCGGTGACGAACCAGAGAACGAAGGCCGCCGTCCGGGTTCTTGTCGCGATCATGTCTTCACTCCGGCTACCTGTCGGAATCGGTTGTGTAGCATAGCGCATCCTCGAGACGCGCGGTTCCGGCCGCGCCCGCGGGGCGGTCAGTCGAGCGAGATGACCGGCCAGTGCCTCGCGGCCGCCTCCGCCTCGAGCCTCCCGTCCGGGTGCGCCACGACCGGGTGGGTGACGCGCAGCAGCAGCGGCAGGTCATTGATCGAGTCGGTGTAGAACCAGCTCTCATCGTAGTCCGCCAACGACTCGCCGCGGCCCGCGAGCCACTCCTCGAGCCGCCTGACCTTGCCTTCCTTGAAGCACGGCGTGCCGCGAGCGCGGCCCGTGAAGCGCCCGTCGATCTCCTCGAGCTCGGTCGCCAACAGATTGGGAATGCCGAGCGCCCGGGCGATCGGTTCGGTGACGAATCGATTCGTTGCGGTGATCATGATCTGCACCGCACCCGCGTGCCGCGCAATCAAGGCCCTCGCTCCAGGCCGGATGATCGGGATGATTCTGGATGAGAGGAACTGCGCGTGCCAGCTGTCGAGCTGCGCCCTCGAGAAGCGGGCCAGCGGGACGAGCTGGAACCCGAGATAGTCGTCCAGGTTCAGCGTACCCGCGCGGTAGCGCTCGTTGAACTCCCGGTTCTTCGATTCGTATTCCCCTCGATCGGCGACTCCCTGCTCGACGAGGAACTGCCCCCACAGGTAATCGCTGTCTCCGGCCACCAGCGTGTCGTCGAGGTCGAACAGTGCCAATGTCTTCATCGATGACTCCGACCCTGAGATCCTATGGCCTGACCTCGAAGATCCGGAAATCCCGGTCGCGGGCGGCCCTGGCTGGCGCTCGGCCGGATCGCCCCCTGACCGCGGTAAGATGGATCAGTCCCAAGCCGGGTCGTGAAGCGTCCCCGACGACCCGATAACGCCCTCAATGACCTGGCTCCTCCTCGTTTCCGCTTCATATTCGGAGTGCATTCATGTCTGAACCTTCGGGTGCCGTCATGGCGTCACCCTCAGAGCGCCGCCCGCCGACGCAGACGATCGCCCGCTGCCTGGGAAAGCCTGCGTCCCAATGGACCATCGACGACCTGGTGTCGTTTGTCGGCGATCGCGACATCCGCATCCTTTCGCTCATGCACGTCGGGGGCGACGGGTGGCTGAAGACGCTCGACTTCGTTCCGCGCGACGCCAGCCATCTGGCGGACGTCCTGGCGGGCGGCGAGCGCGCCGACGGCTCGAGCCTCTTCGGCGATCTCGGCATCCCCGTCGGAGCCTCCGACATCGTGCTGCGGCCGCGGCTGGCAAGCGCGTTCCTCGACCCGTTCGCGGCCGAGCCGACGCTCGCCGTCCTCTGCGGTCATTACAACCGCGAGGGCAAGCCGCTCGCCGAATCGCCCGACACGATGGTGCGGGCCGCCTACGGCCGCATGGTCGACGCGACCGGCGTCGAGTTGCACGGGCTGGCTGAAATCGAGTTCTTCCTCGGCCACCGCAGCGAGCTGGCCGAAGCGTACGGGGCCAACGAGCGGGGCTATCACGCAAGCTCCCCGTTCGTGTTCGGCGAAGCGTTGCGCCGCAAGGCCCTCGTGCAGCTGGCTGAGATGGGTGTGCCGGTGAAGTACGGGCACGCCGAGGTCGGATACGTCGAAGCCGACGCGGCCGACCCGCGCGTCTGGGAACAGCATGAAATCGAGCTGTGGCTCCAGCCGCTCCCGGAAGCCGCCGACGCGGCGATCCTGACCCAGTGGGTGCTCCGGAACCTCGCGCTGCAGAACGGCATGCTGTGCAGTTTCGCGCCCATGGCCCGCAAGGGGCACGCCGGCAGCGGCATGCACTACCACTTTGCGCCCGTGGTGAACGGAGCATACCGCCCGCACACCGACGCACAGGGCAACCTGACGAGGGAAGCCAAGTGGCTGATCGCCGGCCTGGTCGACGTCGGCACCGCGCTGATGGCGTTCGGCAACAGGAGCCGGGACTCGTTCGTGCGGCTGAGCCAGGGCCGCGAGGCCCCGACCATGATCACCTGGGGCCGCTACAACCGCCGGGCCCTGGTCCGGCTGCCCATCGTCCCGACCGATGCAACGGGGCGTCCGACCAGCCCCGAAACGATCGAATTCCGCCTGCCGGACGGATCGGCCCATCCGCACCTGCTGCTGGCCGGCGTCGCGCAGGCCATGGTCGCGGGCCAGGGCATTCCCGATCTGGACGGCCTGCTGGCCAGGACGACCATCACCGTCGAGGGCCAGGCGACAACCGAGAACCGGGTGCCGCTGACGTTCGTCGAAATCGCAGATGCGCTCGCGGCGCGGCGCGGCGTGCTCGAAGCTGGCGGCGTCTTCACACCGAACATGCTGGATCGCGTCATCGGCCTGCTCCGGGCATGAACGTCGGTCTCACGCGTTCAGACGGTCGCCGGGTGCCTGCGGCACGGCTCCGCCGCCCTCGAGGCGGGCGAGCCCGAGGCTGAATCTGCGGCGCCCGCCCGGCGCCGGGGGGACCCTCCGCCCGTCGGCGGGCGTCATACCAGAAGGTGCTGGGGGGCAGGATCTGCCTGCCCTATGCCCCGATTTCGTGGACCTTCTGAAGTGAGGCCTGCCATGACTCCGGCAACCGCGGTTACCCCGGTCAAAGTCACCTACGTTGCACCCAGCGCCGACAAGCTCGACGAGGTGCACCGCGCGTTTGAAGCGGCCATCGATCCCGTCCAGGAAGCGTTCGGCGCGACCCATCCGATGCTCATCAACGGCCGCCGGGTGCAGACGGCCGAACATTTCGAAGACCTGAGCCCGTTCGACACGCGAATCCGCCTCGGCTCGTTCGCCAAGGGCAGCCGTGGTCACGTCCGTGACGCGATCCATGCCGCACGGGCGGCATACCCGGCATGGAGCCGGCTGCCGTGGCAGGAGCGCGTGGCGGCGATGCGGCGGGTCGTTGAGCTCATCCGCAAGCATCGCTGGGAGCTGGCCGTCCTGGTCACCTTCGAGGCCGGCAAGAGCCGGCTCGAGAGCCTGGGCGACGTCGAAGAGGGCGCCGACCTCATCGCCTACTACTGCGACCAGATGGAGAAGAACGACGGCTTCGCCAAGGCGATGAACACGCAGGGCCCCGGCGAGGAGAACTTGAGCGTGCTGAGACCCTACGGCGTCTGGGCCGTGATCTCGCCGTTCAACTTCCCTCTCGCGCTGGCGGCCGGTCCCGCCGGGGGCGCGCTGGTCGCCGGCAATACGGTCGTCTTCAAGCCCGCGAGCGACACGCCGTACGCCGGCTTCAGGCTGGCCGAAATCATGGAGGAAGCCGGCGTCCCGGCCGGCGTGTTCAACCTGGTGACCGGAGGCGGCGGAACGGTCGGCCAGGAGATCATCGAAAACCTCGGCGTGGATGGCGTCGTCTTCACGGGATCGCGGGAGATCGGGTTCCAGTTGGTCCGCAGCGACGCGAGCAGGCCGTTGCCGCGCCCGCTCGTCATCGAAACCGGCGGGAAGAACCCGGCCATCGTGATGCCGTCGGCCGATCTCGGCAAGGCCAGCGAAGGCGTGATGCGCTCCGCGTTCGGCAACCAGGGACAGAAGTGCTCGGCGTGTTCGCGCGTCTACATGCACCGTGAAGTGCGGACGGCGCTGATCGAGCAGCTCGTCGAGCGGACCAGGCAGATCCGCATCGGCAACCCCGTCGAGCGAGACGTGTGGATGGGCCCCGTCATCAACAAGGCGGCGGTCGCCACCTACGACCGAGCCATTGCTTTGGCGAAGCGTGACGGAGGCCGCGTCCTCATCGGCGGCCGTCACCTCACGGGTGAGCCATTCGATCACGGCTTCTTCGTCGAACCGACCGTCATCGACGGGCTGCCCAAGGACCATCCGCTCTTCTACGAGGAGCTGTTCGTTCCGATCCTGGTCATCGCCGACGTGCAGTCGCTCGACGAGGCGATTGACTGGTCCAACAGGTCCGAGTACGGGCTCACAGCGGGCATCTTCAGCGAGGATCAGGCCGAAATCGACACATTCTTCGACCAGATCCTGTCGGGCGTGACCTACGCGAACCGGCGCGCCGGAGCGACGACCGGAGCGTGGCCCGGCGTCAACCCGTTCGTGGGCTGGAAGGCGAGCGGCCTGAGCGGGCGCGGCACCGGCGGCCCGTATTACGTCCAGCAGTTCATGCGTGAGCAGAGCCGGGTGAGGGTGAGGTAGAAGAAACGGCTGGAGGCTGGGGGCTGGAGGCTGGGGCCATGGCGGGAGGCCAAGCCCACCCCCGACCCGAGGTGACCCGTCGTCGGGCCCCCGCCGGCCGGCGGATCTTCAGCTTCGGCAGCCACCGGCAAATATCCCCTTGACAGACCCCGATCGAGGTGTTATTTCTATAGCACGTCTGCTATAGGAGTAGCACATGAGCCAGCCCGCGCAAACCAGCCTGACCCGCCGCGAGCGCCAGATCATGGACATCCTCTACCGGCGAGGCCGCGCCTCGGCCGCCGAGGTCATGTCCGAGCTCCCGGGCGACACCCATTACTCCACCGTCCGCACGCAGCTGCGCGTCCTCGAACAGAAGGGCCACGCCCGGCACGAGGAGCTCGGCCTCCGATACGTGTACATGCCGGCTGTCCCCCGGCACGCCGCGCGGAAATCGGCGCTCAACCACCTGGTCGATACCTTCTTCGACGGGTCGGTGTCTCAAGTGGTAGCGGCCCTGATCGGCCCCGGTGCGAGCCGGCTTTCGGAAGACGACCTGGCCCGCATCTCGGAACTCATAGCGAAAGCCAGGAAGGGAGGGCCGCGATGATCAAGGTCTCCTTCATCGTCGCGATTGGCCTGCTGGCCGTCGCGCTCCTGCGGCGCCGCGGGGCCGCCCTCCGCCACTTCGTCCTCGCCTCGGCGCTCGTCTGCTCGGCCGCGATGCCGCTTCTGCAGCGGGTTGCGCCGGCCTGGACGCCGCCGCTCGGCCTTTCGTGGCTCCAGCCGCAAGCCGGCTCGTTGACCTTCGGTGACGGCGGCACGGACCGGCACGATGCGTCGCTGCTTGGGACGAAAACAGGAACGGGCGCGCGGCCGCAGGCGTCGCTCATGCCATCGCTGGGCACGATCTGGACGCTCGGCGCCTTCATCAGCATCCTCGTGCTCGCGGCCGGGCTCGCCCGCATCGCCTGGATCGCCTCGCGGTCACGGGAATTGACGAGCGGGCCATGGTTCGACGCCGTGCGGGCCCTCTACGGGCACTCCCCGGCCGGCCCCGCGCCCCGGCTGCTCCAGAGCGATCACGAGAACCTGCTCGTCACCTGGGGGCTCCGGAAGCCGACCATCGTCGTCCCGACCTTCGCGCGCGAGTGGCCCGGCGACCGGATCCGCGCGGTCGTCGGCCACGAGGTCGCGCACATCAGGCGGCGCGACTGGGCCGTGCAGATGTTCGCCGAGCTGCTCAAGGCCGCGTACTGGTTCAACCCGCTCATGTGGATCGCCTGCCATCAACTGCGCCAGACGAGCGAGGAGGCGTGCGACGACGAGGTGTTGAGGACGGGCGTGGGCGCGACGGAGTACGCCGCGCACCTGCTCGAGGTCGCGCGCGCGCTCAGGCTCACTCCGCGCCGTTCCGTGTTTCCCGTAATGGCGATGGCCCGGCCGTCGCAGCTCGAGAGGAGGGTTCGCGCCATGTTGCTCACCGGTACTCGTCGATCTTCGTTCACGCGCGTCGCAGGGGGCGCTGCCGTCCTCACGCTGCTCGTCGTGGCGTTCACCGTCGCGGGCATCGCCAACGAGCCGGCCCGCACGCCAGAAGGCGGTGCCGCAGCCGTCCTTCAGTCATCGCCTGTCACGGCCAACGCGGCTACGGAACTGGCGGCAGCTCCGGCCGCGGGTGCTGCGGGTGCTCCGCGCGAGGGGGAGGAGGTCCAGACGACGCCAGCGGCGAGGATCGTCCCTGTGCTTCGACTCACGCCGGTGGAGCGGGTCTCTGCGGAGCAACTGGCTTCCGCTTCGTTCTCCGGGTCGGTGATCGACGCGACCGGCCGGGGAATTGCGGATCATCCGATCAAGCTCGTGAGCACGGCGAGCGGAAAGCCGTACGAGACGCGGACCGACGGAACCGGCCGCTTCTCGATCACCAATCTGCCGGCAGGCGAGTTCCAGGTTGAGATCCAGAAGCCGGGATTCAAGCGCATTCTGGCGGGCGTCAAGCTCGCGCCCGGGCAGGCGGGAAGCGGGGAATTCGTCATGCAGCTCGGCATGCTCAGCGAAACGATCTCCGTGGCGGTCGACCCGGCACTTGCAGGTTCCGCCGGCGCCGATCGCCCGGCGCCTCCGGTTACCACTGGACGCGTACCCGACGGACCGGCTCCGCCCGACCCGTGCGACGGATCGGTCGTTGGCGGATGCGTGACGCCTCCGCGGAAGCTGGTCGATGCCAAGCCGCGGTACCCGCGCAACCAGGCCGGGGAGTTCGTGTCGGGCAAGGTGGTGGTGGAATCGCGGCTGGGGACCGACGGCCTCCTGAAGGAATTCCGGATCCTCGGCGAGGCCGATCCCGGCCTCGCGGCAGCGACCACCGAGGCGCTTCGTCTCTGGAGGTTTTCACAGGTGCGCCTGAACGGCGTTCCGCAGGAATGCTCGGTCACTGTCACCGTTCAGTTCACGGTAGCCGGGAAGTAGCGGAGCACCTGAGGCGGGAATAGGGTACAGGTTACAGGTTACAGGTTACAGAGCACACGGCCCGCGGAACAGGTTCAGTACCGGGGACCGCCTCAGAGGGGTGCGTTGCGGGTACTTGCTCCCGCTTACTCAGGGACCCGTAGCCTGTACCCTATAACCTGTAACCTATAACCTGTAACCTGTAACCTGTAACCTTCCCAGTTCCCCCGCCCGCTTCTGATAGACTGTCTCTTGCCCCTTGGCAGCTCGGACCTGACGGCCGGGCCCGCCCTCGAGACCGGGATCCCGGCACCCGAGCGCAAGCGCGATCCTCATCCAGATAGAAACGGAATCCGGCGACCGGGAGGCTCTCGGGCCCGGGCGATTCCGTGTCGCGAGGAGATGGTCATGTCGGTAGCCTACGATTACACGAAACGCACGGACTACTCGGGCAGCTTGGAGCAGATGCGCGCGGCCCACCGGGTCCTCCTCGAGGTGCCCTTCACGCCGAGCCTGCCCGTGCGAGGCTACACCCGGCGGGCGCTCTCCATCGACCTGAGCACGCTCTCGGTCATCGAGAAGCCGATCAAGGACGAGATGATCGACACCTTCGTCGGCGGCCGGGGCTTCGGCCTGTATTACCTGTGGCACGCCATCAAGCCCACGACGAAGTGGAACGATCCGGAAAACGAGATCATCATCAGCCCCGGCCCGCTCGCGGGCAACACGCAATACGCCGGCTCGGGCAAGTCGCTGGTCGTCACGCTGTCTCCCGAAACCGGCATCCCGATCGACTGCAACGTCGGAGGCTACTTCGGCCCGCTCGTGAAGTTCTGCGGGTTCGACGCGCTCGAGATCCGGGGCAAGGCCGACCGCGAGCTGGTCGTCGTCATCGACGGGCCCAAGGGGAAGATCACGATCGAAGAGGCGCCGGAAGAAACGCCGGACAGCCACATCGCCGCCGAACTCTTCACCCACATGTACGCTGACGGCCCGAAGGACCTGGTGAACGTGTCGGTCGTATCGGCCGGCAAGGCCGCTGAATCGGCCTACATCGGCTGCCTCAACTTCTCGTGGTACGACCCGCGGCGCGGCGCGGTGCGCCTCAAGCAGGCCGGCCGCGGAGGGACGGGCACCGTGTTCCGCGACAAGAAGCTCAAGGCCCTGGTCGTGCACGGCTTCAAGATGAAGTCCGACATGAACCAGGCCGCGGATTTCCCCGTCACGGTCGAGGTCGGCCGCAAGATCAACAAGGAGATCCACGACCACGACGATGAGCAGTGCCACATGCGCCGGCAGGGCACGGCCCACCTGGTCGAGGTGATGGACGCCTACGACCTGCTGCCCGTTCACAACTTCCAGTACGGCAAGCATGCCGACACGGCGAAGATCGATTCGCAGGTCTGGGACAGGCGCTTCACGCAGGGCATCCCCGATCACTGCTGGTACGGATGCGGGATGGGCTGCTCGAAGGGCGCCGACGGTCACATCGTCATGACCGGCCCGTACAAGGGCGACATCGTGACGGTGGACGGCCCGGAGTACGAGAACGCCGCCGGCCTCGGGTCCAACTGCGGGCTGTTCGATCCCGACTGGCTGCTCGAGGTCAACTTCTACTGCGACACCTACGGCATCGACACGATCTCGTACGGAACCGCGTGCGCCTTCGTGATGGAGTGCTACGAGCGCGGCATCCTGAACAAGGAGCGCACCGGCGGCCTCGAGCTCATCTGGGGCAACGGCGCGGCCGAGGCGGAGATGCTGCACCAGATGTGGCGCGGCTCGGGCTTCGGCACCATCGTCGGCAAGGGCGTCCGGTACATGCAGGAGCTGTTCATCAGGAACGCGTGGGGCGACCCCCAGCTCATCCGCGACATCGGGATGCAGATCAAAGGCCTCGAGGTCTCGCAGTACATGTCCAAGGAGTCGCTGGCTCAGCAAGGCGGGTACGCGCTCGCCAACAAGGGCCCGCAGCACGACGAGGCGTGGCTCATCTTCATGGACATGGTCAACAACCAGATACCGACCTTCGAGGACAAGGCCGAGGCGCTGCACTACTTCCCGCTGTTCCGCACGTGGTTCGGGCTGCAGGGCCTCTGCAAGCTGCCCTGGAACGACATCGAACCGCCGGACAATCACGAGAAGTACCCGGGGCCGGAGGCCGCCAAGGTGCCCGAGCACGTGGAGAACTACCTGAAGCTCTACACGGGCATCACGGGCAAGCCGCTCGACCGGAAGACGTTGATCCTGCAGTCCGAGGCCGTCTACAACTTCCAGCGCGTCTTCAATCTCCGCATGGGCCAGGGCACGCGGCCCTTCGATATTCCGCCGTACCGCGCGGTCGGCCCGGTCACGCGGGAGGAGTACGAATCGCGCGCGGATCGCTACGACAAGCAGCTCAAGGAAATCGTTGGCGTGGACCCTGCCGGCAAGTCCACCGAGGAGAAGATGAAGCTGCACCGCGAGTGGCGCATGGCCCGCTACAACCAGCTGGTCGATGCCGTCTACAAGCGGCGCGGGTGGACTCCGGGCGGCATTCCGACGATGGAGACGCTGAAGAAGTTCAAGATCGACTTCCCGGACGTCGTGGAGCTGGTGACGGCGCACTTGGGATAGTCAAGGCGGTCGGCTGCGGGCCGGTCGTTCCGCGGCCCCGCTCGCGCTCGCCGGCAAAACGCATCTCCAGGGTGCTGTCGGCGGCAGGGCTGGGTCCCCAACCCAGCCCGGACTTCGGCCCCTTCGATGCGCTTTGCAGACTTACGCCGTCGGCTCGGCTCGAGGGGCCACTTCACGACTGGCCCGCAGCCGACCGCCGGGGCGACGCACAAGTGGCGGAGCGGTTGATGCTCATTGTGAATGACGAGCCCCTCGAGTACGACGAGGGGATGACCGTGGCCGACGTCCTCAAGAAGAAGAACTACATCTTCAGGATGCTCGCCGTGTGGGTGAACGGGCAGTTCGTGGCCCGCGGCACCTATGACAAGGCCCCGGTGCCCGACGGCGCGGAGGTCAAGGTGCTCCACATGATCGCGGGCGGCTGACCGGGGCCGGCTTCATCGACCGCTTCGCAGGAATCTCACGCGCCGCTTCGGCCCCCCAGCCTCGTTGTTGCGATAGAATCTCGTCGACTGTCCCCACAAGGAGCTCTCGATGATTCATGTCCTCTGGTCGATCGTCGTTGGGTTCATTGTCGGCCTGGTGGCGCGAGCCCTGTTTCCTGGAGCGGACTCGATGGGATTCATCGCCACCACCGTGGTCGGCGTGCTGGGCTCGGTGGTAGGCGGGTTCCTCGGCAACGCGATCAGGAGGCCCGCCGAAGGAGCGAAGTTCCACCCGGCCGGCTTCCTGATGTCGATTATCGGGGCGATCGTCGTGCTCTTCATCTGGCGACTCGTCCGGTAGTCGTCCATCTGCAAGTACGGCCCCTCGAAGCCCGGCGCCTGTTGAGACAATCCTGGTGCGGGCGCGGCGACAGGGGACTATCCTGTGCCTGGCATGGAGACACTCTTCAGCATCGCTCTCGGCATCGGGCTCAGTGCCGCGTGCGGCTTCAGGGTGTTCGTGCCGCTCCTCCTGATGAGCGTGGCCTCGCGCGCCGGGCATCTCACCCTCTCGCCGGGATTCGACTGGGTCGGATTGCTGCCGGCGCTCGTCGCCTTCGGGACGGCGACCGTCCTCGAGGTCGTGGCCTACTACGTTCCGTGGCTCGACCATCTGCTCGACACGATTGCGACACCCGCCGCCGTGGTCGCAGGAGTCCTGGCCAGCGCCTCGGTCTTCACCAACATGTCACCGCTGCTGCGGTGGACGCTCGCGTTGATTGGCGGCGGCGGCATTGCCGGTCTGGTCCAGGGAGCCACGGTGCTGACGCGCCTCAAGTCCACTGCCCTTACCGGCGGGCTCGGAAACTCCGTGGTGTCGACGGCCGAGCTCGGCGGTTCGGCTGTGACATCGCTCCTGGCAATCTTCGCCCCGCTCCTCTGCCTGGCCTTGATTGCGGTCTGCATCTACGTGGTCTTCCGCATGACCGGCCGGCTTCTCTTCGGACGACAGCACGCCAAGGGTGCGTAGCCGGAACGGCGTCATGACAGGAAGCGCCTTGCCGAGCCGTGCTCGGCCCTCGATCGCTCGAACCGGGTTGGCGTGACACATGCGTTGGGCCACCAGCGAATTCGTCGTCGGCGCGAATCTCCCGTGGCAGCGCTACGGCGGTGATTTCGGCGCAAGCGCCTGGAGCCCCGACGGCGGTGTCGGGGAGCCAGCGAGGCGGCTGCATTTGCGCGAGGTGCTGGCTCCGCTCTCCGGGTCCGGCATCAGCATGATCCGCTGGTTCATGTTGTGCGATGGACGGGCGGGACTGCTTGAGGACCCGGGCGCCGGCCCACTCGGCCTCGACCCGTTCGTATTCCGTGACGTTGATGCCGCTCTCGAAGAGCTCGATCGCGCAGGCCTACAGGCGATCCTCGTCCTGTTCGATTTTCACTGGTTCAAGCCGGCGCGCGTGATCGATGGTGTCCAGACGGGAGGTCGATCCTCGTTCGCCATCGATCCGCTGAAGCGATCGCTCCTGCTCGAGTCAGTAGTCCTGCCGATACTCGAGCGGTACGGCCGTCATCCGGCCGTCGCGGCGTGGGACGTGATCAACGAGCCGGAATGGGCCACGCGGCCGACGCGACTGGTTCCCTGGGGATCGAAGGCCGCACGTCCGGTCATGCGCGCGTTCATCGGCGAGGTGGTCGACCTCATCCACCGGTCGACCGTGCATGCGGCGACCGTGGGTTCGGCCTCGACGCGATCGCTGTCATTGGTGCAGGGCCTGGGCCTGGATCTGTATCAGGCTCACTGGTACGACACGCTCGATCGTCGCGCCCCTCTCGAACGCGCCGTGGCCGGCTTCGGGCTGGAATGCCCGCTGCTACTCGGCGAATTTCCGACCCGCGCCTCGGCACGCGACCCGGCCGGGATCCTCGCGACCGCCCGGACGAGCGGCTATGCGGGCGCGCTGTCGTGGTCGATTCTGTCGGCCGACGAATGGTCGGACCACACCCGATTCGTGGAGGCGCTCTCCACGACCCGATCGGCAGACGGCACGGGCGATCTCGTCAGTTGATGTGCTGTGACGGCCCCTGGGCGGCGCATCTTCACAGCCCGGAGGTATGCAGGCGGCGAGTCTGGACGACATAGACGGTCCACAGCACGCCGGCTACCGCCAGCACTGCGATGCGTTCCGCCCAGTCCTCGATCAAGAGACCCTGGAAGCCCTTGCTGCTGAACACCACGGTCAGCGGCAACAACGTGAAGTAGACCGCGGCGCCCATCACGACCATCCGCCACTTCAGTCGGCGGCGAGTGCGCGTCACCTCGCGCTTCTCAGCCGATGGCTCCGGCAGCGCGACCGGCGGCAGGTCTCCCCGGCGAGCCTCATCGGCCAGGCGGGCCAGCTCGGGATCCGTCCGAAGCCAGTTCTCGACCAGGGCCCGCGTGTCGGGGCTGGCATCGCCGGCCAGGTAGACCGTGAGCAAATCCTTGACGACATCGCGAGTGACGTTCATCTTTCAGGCTCCTGCGTGGACGGCGCGAGTTTCTGACCCTGACAGCCGCGCCTCGGCCAGCTTCAGGCGGGCGCGGTGCACCTTCACTTTCGCCGCGGCAACCGAGAGGCCGAGCGTCACGGCGATTTCTTCGTACGACAGTCCTTCGTCGGCCCTCAAGAGCAGCGCGGCCCTGTCGATCTCGGGCAGCCTCGCGAGGGCGGCGAGCACGATCCGGAGCTCGCTCCGGTCGCTCGCGCGGTCCTCCGGCCCGGGCTGATCGTCGATGGCCGTGTCCTGCAGCGGCGCGCTGCGCCGTTCCCGGCGGAGATGCTGCAGGAAGAGATTCCGCACGATCGCGAACAGGTAGGCGCGGACCGTTGGCAGCTCCATGCGGTCCCGGGCCGTCCATGCGCGAATGAACGCCTCCGAGACGAGATCGTCGGCAAGCGCGCGATCGCCCGACAGGTAGATGGCGAACCGGCGCACGTGCGCCGCGTGGGCGCTGTAGAGGCCGGCGAAATCCACCTTCGGCGTCCCGGTGTCGTCTCGCGCGGCCGTCATCTGATCACCGCCTCCTGTTCGATCTATCCCGCAGGTGCCCCAAAGTTACAACACCTCGGGGTATCATCAGCTCCTCGAGGTCCTCGAGAGAGGACCTTCAGATTCCGCGCATGCCGCGCATGCAACCGAGGCTTCCAGAGGTGCAGCACTTCCCAATTCGCCATCAGGGCCGGACCGGATACTCGATCCTGATCTCGGGCTTCGGAGACGAGGCGACGGGCGGCGGCCTGTTCGTCCACGACGGCACCGCCATCGAGCAGGCGGATCGCATCAGCTGCACGGGCCTCTTCGTTGCCGGGGACCGGCTGCTCAGGAGCCTGCGAACCGTCGGCACGGAGGGCGCGGGCGAGATCATGGTCTATGACGCGCGCGGTGTCGAGCGCTACCTGCGCGTAGACGCGTTGTCCGATCCGCACGATCTGATCTGGGACGGCACGCATATGATTGCCGCTTCCTCCGCCAGGAACTGCATCCTCTGGATCACACCGGCGGGTGAGATCGCCCGCGAATGGCGCGCGCCGGGAGAGGATGATTCCTGGCATTTGAACAGCCTGACCGTTCGGAACGGCCGGCTCCTGGCGTGCGCGTTCGGGCAGTATCGGCACTACCGGGAGTGGGCGACCAGGCTCGACGCCGGCGACGGCCTCCTGTTCGACGTCGAAAGCGGAGAACCCGTCGTGACGGGGCTCTGCGGCCCGCATTCTGTACGTCGTCTCGATGGCGACTGGGTCATCTGCAACTCGAAACGAAACGAGATCCTGCAGATCTCCGAATCGACGGGTGAGGTACGGCGCAGGTCACCCGTGGGAACGTGGCCAAGAGGCCTCGCCATCACCGATGACTTCATCTTCGTCGGGGAGAGCACCAACCGGCACGGCTCCGAAGGCTCAGGAGCGAGCGTTGCGGTGTTGTCGCGTGTCACGTTGCAGTTGCTTGGCCGCTTCCCGGTGCCGTGCCTCGAAGTCTACGACCTGGTCGTCGCGCCCGACGCGCTGGTGCAGGGCGTGCGAAACGGGTTCCGGACCAACCCGCTGCGAACCGCCGAACAGGATCAGCTCTGGATGTTCCAGCAGGCCGGCGTGGTGCCAACCAGGCTCTGGGCCACCGGAGAGCCGCTCCGCGCCGAGGAGTGCCGTGCTGGCGTCGCGATCTCGATCCCCGCGACGTGGACGGCCGGCGAACTGAAGACGCTGGGCTGCGCGGTCACCAACCGGGGCAGCGTCATCCTGGTGTCCGCTCCGCCCAACCCGGTGCGGCTCTCCTACCGCTGGGTCCCGCTATCTCCGGGCCTGGACATGGACCCGTCCGGGGGCCTGCGGACCGAGCTTCCCAGGGCGCTGCCGCCTGGAGACGCGATCGCGTGCCACATGCCGATCACGGCGCCGGAACGCAGCGGTGAGTACCGGCTGCGGGTGTCGCTCGTTCAGGAAGGTATCGCGTGGTTCGACGATCTGGACGCGGATAATGGCTGCTCCGCCACCGTGCGTGTTGAGCCGGGCTCCCAATCAGATCCCTGACACGGACCGGTTTCTGCGCTATCCTCGGCGTGCCTGATTGCAAGGAGGAACGCCGTGATCCTGATCGTGCCGGTCGTCTGCGCTCTTGCCGGACTCTCTGCCCCGGGTGATTCCCCGCAGGCGGCGGGTTCGCCGGCCGTCAATCCGATTGCGATCGAAATCGGACAGCAATCGAGAGATCGCGGCGGCCTGCTCGACCTGCTGGTCCCCTACTCCGACAACGACACCCTGCCAGCCGAACGCGCCCTGGCCGACGCGCTGTCGGGCCGATTCTGGATCGATCTCACCGACGGGAATCCCGAGGTTGCCGTCGCGGTCCGCTGGCAGCAGCGGAACGACTCGAGGCCGAGCCGATCGAAGGACGGCAAGAACATCACCATCACCTACACCTACAAGGTCAGCGCGGCGATCGCCACCAGGCGCGAGAAGGACCAGATCGACGCGGAGGCCACGGTCTCGACCACCTACGCCGCGAGTTCCTCGAGGCGGGAGCCCAGCCGCAGCAACGATCGCGACGGGTACCAGCGAGCTGGCCGGGAGCTGGGAACGAAGGTCCGCACGTGGGTCCTGTCGCGGATCGAAACGCTTCGGCCCGATGGGCCCGCCCCCGGATTCCGGCACCAGATCAAGCGCAAGCTCCTCATCATCGGCGACGGCCTGGAAGTCACCGACGTGGCGCCCGACAGCGCCGCCGCGCTTGCCGGACTGCGGCCCGGCGACCGCATCCGCAAGGTCGACGGCGAGAGCGGAACCAACCAGATGGACGAGCGCGTCCTCACCTGGCGGGTCGGCTCGGGTGTCATCCCGGTGAGGCTCGAGATCGAGCGCGACAAGAAGCGCCAGACCATTGCGTTCGACCTCACGCCCACGCGCCGGCCTGCACGGCGCTGAGCCGGACACCTCAGGCCGAATCCTGCCCCACGAACAGGACCGGAACCCTCCCGCTCGCCCTGTAGTCCAAAGTACATGTCTGCAGACGACAGGAGGAGAAGATGGCAACCTTCGGAGTGCTTGGCTCGGGACAGGTAGGGCAGGACCTCGCCAAGGGATTGAGGAAGCACGGCTACGAGGTCCGCATCGGCAGTCGCAACCCGTCGAAGCTTGCGACGTTCGCGGCCGAAACCGGCATCCCGGTTCGAACCTTTGCCGAGATCGCCGTATGGGCCGAATCGCTGGTGCTGGCCGTGCACGGCGCCGCCGCCCCTGAAGCCCTCAAGCTTGCCGGCCCCGAGAACATCAAGGGCAAGCTCATCATCGATGTCACCAATCCCATCAGCGCCGACCCGCCGGTGGACGGCGTCATCAGGTTCTTCACGGGCCCGAATGACTCGCTGATGGAACGCCTTCAATCGGCATATCCCCAGGCGAACTTCGTCAAGGCGTTCAACAGCGTCGGCCACGCCTTCATGGTCGACCCGGCGTTCCCTGGCGGCAAGCCGACGATGTTCTATTGCGGGAACAACGCGAATGCCAAGGCGATGGTGGCGAAGATCATTCACGAGTTCGGCTGGGAAGGCGCCGACATGGGCAATGCCGCTGCCGCACGAGCCATCGAACCGCTCTGCCAGCTCTGGTGCATCCCGGGATTGCGCGAAAACAAGTGGACGCACGCGTTCAAACTGTTGAGACTCTAGCGTTCGTCCACCGTTCGGCTGGCGGCTGGAGGCCTGTCGCGCAATCGGGTCGCCCGTTTGAGCGCGTCACCCGATCAGATCTTCTTGATCATCGTCAAGACGTTGTGGCCGGCTTCGCGGCGATAGTCGAGGGCGCTCATCACCGACCGGACGAAGTGAACGCCAAGGCCGCCAATCGGACGATCCTCGATGCCCAGATCGAGGTTGGGCGGCGGCACCTCCAGCGGGTTGAAGGCAATCCCATCGTCCTCGACTTCGACCTTCAGCGAGTCGCCTTCCAGCTCCAGCCGGACTTCTATCTCGTGCCTGCCGGGAGCCGCGTAGCCGTGCATGATGACGTTGGTGACGATTTCATCGAGCGCGAGACTGACGTGGAAGGCGACTTCCGGCGAGAGGTGGTTGTGCCCGGCAAACTCCTCGACGAGCTGGCCGAGCCGCTCGATCTCGGCGCGATCGTTGGCGAGCGTGATCGACAGGGTCGTGGACATGATGCCGCCTGTCCTTCCGAATTCCTGCGCACCCTCGGTCGAAGCTCGACGTGTCCTGCTCGGCAGATGCTAGCCCGGATTATTCGCGAAAGTCCGAATAATCCGCCCTCCGGGCTTCGACTCAGGCCCGATATACGGGCCTTCGCTCAGGACTAGCCCGGGCGACGTCTTGGGCACCGCGCGTTGCGCGGTGTCGAGACCGGCGGCGTGAGAATTCTGCATGCCGCCGGCGCATGACGAGCGGACGCGCAGCGTTTCTGAATAGTGCGGGCTAGCGCATATCGGACGGGGCTGTGCGGGCGGTCTGCCTGGCCGCGAGACGCCCCGCGCGGATCTGTCGGATCGCCCGCCCGGCTACCTCCTCCGGCTCGCCTCGTAGATGGCGATGAACTCCTCCATCGAGGTGCCCGCGACCATTTTGCCGATCACGTCCAGGGGCACGTCTTCCAGCTTGCGAAACCGCAGGCAGGACTTGCCCATGTCCAGTTTCTTGCCGGCCTTGGCGAAGCGATCCTTCAGCTCGCGAAGTCGGGTGGGACTTCCATACACGTTCATCAGATAGACGGCCACGAAGTTCTTCTGCGACGCCAGGGCGGCGTAGCACAACGGCTGGTTGTTGTAAGTGTTGGGGTACCGCGAGAGCGGTATCCCATAACTGATCATCCCCCACCCCATCGTTTCCTTGTAGCCGTCGGGAAGATTCGCGCGCATGACCTTTCGAATCGCGGACACGAACGCCCGCCGGTCCGGAGGGAGAGAAGCCAGGTACTTGGGCACGGTTGAAGCGTCACTGTACGCCATCCGCGGCCTCCTTCAACCAATCGCGGCAACACAACACCACGTCATCACCGCGTCACCGCGGCTGGCTGACGGCGAGACTCGCCGGCTCAGCCCTTCTTCCAGTGCAGCGCGAACGCCGCTCCCTGCGGATCGAAGAACCCGACGACGCGATCTCCGCCGGGAACCTCATTCGGCCCCATGAAGACCTTGCCGCCGTTGCGTGTGACCCTGCCGGCGGCCGCATCGAGATCCGCGACGCGCGCGTAGAACATGAAGCTGGCGGTCCCAGGCATGTCTTTCGGCTTGAGGTACATGCCGCCCAGCGTGTCGGCTCCGATGCCGTACTCCTGGTAGAGCCCTGCGGGGCCCATATCCATGGCGTTCTTCTTCACCCAGCCAAACAGCTCAGCGTAGAAGGAGAAGGCGGCGTCGATGTCGGTTGTCGCCAGTTCGTGCCACGTGAAGTCGCCGACCTGCGGACCTGCTGTAGCCGGCGGCATCTGGCTTTCCGGGGCGAACGCCGCGAACTCGGCACCCTGCGGGTCACACATGATCGAGTACTTGCCGACCGTCGGGATCTCTGTGGGGTTCAGGAGGACCCTGGCGCCAAGCGCCGAGGCGCGAGAGGTCGTCGCGTCGACGTCGGGCGTCCCGATGTAGCCGAGCCAGTGCGGCGGATTCGGATCGCCGGGCGGCATCTTCATCAACCCGCCCACGGCGCGGTCGCCGACGGCCCACATCTGGTAGGGCGTGCCGAGCGCGTTCCACGTCTGCGTTTCCCATCCGACGACGCTGGTGTAGAACGCGATGGCGCCATCGATGTCGGTGGTCAGGGTGTCGTACCAGAGGAACCGGCCGCGCGCACCGTTGTCTGCCATGGTGTCCTCCGCAGGACGGCCGACATTGCTGACCGATTTCGTCGGCAGTCTTTTGAGCTTAGCTGAAAACCTGGCGGGGCGGTAGTCGGCCGCCGTGTGCGGGCGCCTCCCGCCGCGGCACGTCGACCTCACGTGATACAGTACCGGCCGTGTTGATGACGGAGCTGGCCACGCCGGCCGTGCTGATTGAACAGTCGCGCCTGGCCGCGAACCTGGATCGGATGCAGCACGCTGCCTCGGCGGCAGGCGTCCGGTTGCGGCCGCATGCAAAGACCCACAAGTGCCCGGAGATCGCCCGGTGGCAGCTGGATCGCGGCGCCGCGGGCATCTGCTGCGCCAAGCTCGGGGAGGCCGAGGTGTTCGCCGGCCACGGGATCGAAGACATCAGGCTGCCCTATCCGCTCTCGCCGGCCAACTTCGACCGCGTGGCGGCGCTGTCCGACCGGGTCCGCGTGTCGTTCGTCGTCGACAACCTGGGTGTCGCGCGGGAATGGTCGGCCGCGATGAGCGGCGCGCACCGCCGAGTCGACGTGCTGGTCAAGGTCGATGTCGGATTCCATCGCTGCGGCATCGACCCGGCGCTGCCCGGCGCCCTCGACGTGATCCGGGCGATCGCGCGGCTGCCCGGATTGAGGCTCGCCGGGCTCTTGAGCCATGCCGGGCAGGCCTATGCCGCACAGTCTGACGCAGAACTCGAGGCGATTGCCGCGTCCGAGGCCGGGATGCTCAACGCGATCGCCGCTGCAGCTCGAGTCGAGGGCATCGCGATCGACGAGATCAGCGTGGGAGCGACTCCGACCGCGCGATTCAGCGTCCACCAGCCCGGCATCACGGAGATGCGCCCGGGCAACTACGTGTATTTCGATCGCACGCAGGTGGCTCTCGGGTCGGCGCGCTTTGCCGACTGTGCGATGACCGTCCTTGCGCGCGTCGTCAGCAAGCCGGCGCCGGACCGGGTGATCCTGGATTGCGGGAGCAAGACGCTCTCGACCGACACGACACATGCGCCTGGCGCCACCGAGGGCTTCGGCGTCGTGTGTTCCGATCTCGAAGCGAGCGCTCCGGACGCTTCGCTGGTCATCGAACGGCTGTCCGAGGAGCACGCCACGGTCGGGGTGCGAGCGGGATCGACCCGCCTCGAGCCCGGAGACCTGGTTCGCGTGCTGCCCAACCACGCGTGCGTGGTGTCGAACCTGATGGATGAGGTCACGCTCGTCGACGGCCGGACGATAGTCGGCGCCTTGCACATCGCGGCCCGCGGCAAGATCACATAGGACACATCATGGCTGAGAACACTCCGCTCGGCGATGCGCTGGGCATGATCGAGACGCGCGGCTTCGTCGGGATGGTCGAGGCCGTCGACGCCATGGTGAAAACGGCGAACGTCGTGTTCGTCGGCTACCAGAAGGTCGACGCGGGCCTGGTGACCGCGATGGTCCGGGGTGATGTCGGATCGGTCAAGGCCGCGACCGACGCGGGTGCCGCCGCCGCGCGGCGCGTAGGCGAACTGGTGGCCGTCCACGTGATTCCCTATCCTGCCGAGGACCTGGAGCGGAAGCTGCCGATCAGGTAGGAGGCGGCTGGCCTTCTCAGTTCCCTCCCGTCAGCTCCTTCACCAGCGCGTCGGCCCCGTAGAGTTTCCTGAGGCCCCCGATGATTCCTGCCGAGTGGACGCCGACCGCCCGGCGCGGCCCTACTGCTGCCCAAGGAGCTCCTTCACCAGCGCGTCGGCCCCGTAGAGTTTCCTGAGGCCCTCGATGATTCCTGCCGAGTGGACGCCGACCGCCCGGCTTCCCTCTCCGTCGTCGATGTACATGTAGCGGTTCGGCAGCTTCTGGATGTTGCTGTCGAAGTTGATGCCGACGATCTCGGCCTTCGTGTTGATGATCGGCGTGCCGGAGTTGCCGCCGATCGTGTCGGCTGTGTAGACGAAATTGAACGGGGTCGTCAGGTCGACCTTGGGTTGGCCGTCCCGCCAGCGCGGAGGCAGGTTGAAGGGCGGCTTTTCGTTGAACCCGGCTGCCCGGTTGTAGAGGCCGAAGAACGTGGTCTTGTAGGGGACCAGCGTGGTGCCTTCTTCGTAGCCCAGCACCCGGCCGTACTCGAGGCGAAGGTTGAAGTTCGCATCCGGGTAGGCGGACTTGCCGTAGACGGCGAACCGGGCGCGGGCGATCTTCTCACCGGCGCTTGCTTCCACGCTCTGGATCTGCTCCTCCTGCCAGGCACGCAGTTCCCGGATGACGGGTTCGACACGGCGCGCCAGCTCGATCAGCGGGTCGGTTGACGCCTTGATGGCTGCCGCGCCGCCCTCGACGAGCGCCTTGCGCGTGGCCACCTCATTTAGCTTCGTGGCTGCCAACGCCTGCTTCACCACCACCGAAGGCGGTTGACCGCCCAGCGCCGCCTTGATGAACGGGTCGGCGGGGCCGAGCGTCTTCAGGCCCTCGTCGAGCCACGCGGCCAGGGAGAATTCCTCCATGTCCATGTAGATCGGCGCGGTCGAGAGCAGGTTGAATTTCAGCCCGTCGAGCCGGGCATCGGCGAATTCGGCGTAGCGTTGCCCGCTGGGTTTCTGGATCTCGTCGCCGTAACGGACGATGGTGGAAGCCATGCCGGCGAGACGGGAGGCCGTGAGATTGGAGAACGCCGAGCGCTTCGAGAAGGTCGGAAGGACCTTGTAGGCCGCGGCGACCTGGTCCCACGCCGGCGCATACTGCTTCTGCCACGCGGGATTCTCCGCCACCTTCGCCCGCAGCGCGGCTTCGTCCTGTTCCTTCTTCTTGAAGATCCTCGCGTTCATCAGCCCCTGCTGCTGGCCCACCAGGCGCTTGATGGAGTTCTCGAGGCCGAGCCGGCCGGCCGACGCGCGCCTGGCCTGCTCCTCGCCTAGTGAGGCGTAACGGACGAGCGCGTCGCGGCGCGATGTCCAGACCTGCATCTGCAGCGGGTTGCCCACGTCGCGCTGGTACCCGATCTGCGCGACGGTCAGCAGCCGCGAGGTCGATCCAGGGTAGCCCGGCGCGAAGATCAATTCGCCTTCGACGGCGCCGCTCTTCGACCACTTCAGGAAGTGTTCGGTCTTTGCCGGCTGCCCGTTCTCGTAGACACGGAAGAACGTGATGTCGAAGTTGTAGCGCGGGTACGTGAAGTTGTCGTAGTCGCCCCCGAAGTATGCGATCTGCTCCTCGGGCGAGAACACGAGACGGACGTCCGTGTATTTCTTGTTGCGGTACAACCAGTACTCGCCGCCGCTGTAGAGCGTGACCACTTCACACTTCAATCCGGTGGCGGCCGCGCAGTCCTTCTCGATGGCAGCCATCTCGGCGCGTCGCTGCAGGCTGGCGTCCTTGTCGGTCGCGCCCGGCTTCACGGCACCCTGCACGCGGGTGGTCACGTCCTCGTACGACTGGAGGATGTTGATCTCGAGGTCCGTGCACTTCAGCTCCTCGGCGCGCGTTGCCGCGTAGAACCCGTTCCTGACGTAGTCGTTGTCCCTGGTCGAGAGCTTCGTGACCTGGCCGCGGCCGACATGCTGGTTGGTGAACACCAGGCCATCCGGCGACACGAACGAGCCGGATCCCGCCGTCGCCGAGCCGCGCGGCCGTCAGGCGCACGTGGTCGAGCCACTGGTCGGTCACCTCGAACCCGTACTTCTCCTTGATGAGCTTCCTGGGCACGTTGTCGAATGTCCACATTCCTTCGTCTGCGAACCCGACAAGGCCCGCGCCTGCAACCGCAGCGATCAGCACAAGGAGAAGATGTCGTTTCATGAGGCGTGCTCCCGGGGGCTCGAGAGGGCTTGATTGGCCATGGGGCCGCGGGAATTGGGGACGCCCGGGCCCGGAATGCTGAGAACACACACTAGCACGGACCGGCGCCCGACAGCAGCGGCATCGCGCCCCATTCGACGAGGGCGGCGGGATCGATGCGAGCTGTTGCCGGTCCCGGGCTCACTTGGGTTGGGATCGCTCGCCCCGGGCTCGCGGGCCAAGAGCCCACGTGCTCCATCCCCGGCGCGTGCCCGACTCAACCGGAGCGCCGGGTTCAGCAACGGCTCGACGCACCGTGTTATGTTGGCTGAACAAGGAGCCCTGATGCCCGAAGATGATCCTGCGAGCTGGGTCGTCCACAAGTTCGGCGGTTCGAGCGTGGCCGATGCGGAGTGCTTCGGGCGCGTCGCGTCGATCGTCGAGGCGCAGGCGTCACCGCGGCTCGCCGTCGTGCTCTCGGCCTGCAAGGGTGTCACCGACGGGCTCCTCAACCTGGTCTCGCTGGCCGAGCGGCGGGACGATTCGTATCGCGGCCATCTCGATGCGCTGCGGACCCGACATGCGGCGATCGCCAACGCCGTCCTGCGACCGGAGTCGGCCCGTTCGTACATGACACGGTTCGATGCGGACTGTCAGGACATCGCCAGTGTTCTTCAGACGGTGGGATTGACCAGGTCCGCTGCGCGAAACGTCACCGACTTGATCGCGGGCTACGGCGAAATCTGGTCGACGCGGCTGTTTCGACAGCTCCTCGAGGAGCGCATGAACCGGCCGGGGGCCATCCAGTGGATCGACACCCGCGACGCGTTGGTCGTCGAGTGGGGCCCGCTCGGCCCCGCCGTGCAGTGGGCGGAATCACGCGCCCGGCTGCACGCACTCATCCCACCCGCCGGCGACGCGACGCTCGTCATCACCGGGTTCATCGCCTCGGACCGGCGCGGCGTCCAGACGACGCTCGGGCGCAATGGCAGCGACTTTTCCGCGTCGATCGTCGGCGCCCTGCTCGACGCGGCCGAGATTTTCATCTGGACCGACGTGGACGGGGTGCTCTCGGCCGATCCCCGGCTGGTGCCGGAGGCGAAGGTGATCGACTCGCTCTCCTACAACGAGGCGATGGAGCTTGCCTACTTCGGGGCCAAGGTGCTGCATCCGCAGACGATGGCCCCGGCGATCGCGCGCGGGATTCCGATCTGGATCCGCAACACGTTCGCGCCTGGCAGGTCCGGCACGCTCATCTGCGCACAGCCCGCGTCGAGCCTGCCCGTCAAGGGCATCACGAGCATCGAACCGGTCGCGCTGGTCACGCTTCAAGGCGCCGGCATGATTGGCGTGCCGGGCACCGCGTCCCGGCTCTTCAGCGCGCTGCGCGAGGAGCGGATCTCTGTAATCCTGATCTCGCAGGCCAGCTCGGAGCATTCGATCTGCTGCGCCGTGCCGGAGGATCAGGCGGATCGTGCGGCCGATCTGCTGCGGCGGGCATTCGCCCGGGAGCTCGAAGAGGGCCAGATCCAGGGCGTCGAGATCGACCACGATCTCGCGATCCTCGCGGTGGTCGGTGATGGCATGGCTGGCGTGCCAGGGATTGCTGCCAAGGTCTTCAATGCGCTTGGATCCGCGAGCGTCAGCGTGCGGGCCATTGCGCAGGGTGCCTCGGAGCGGAACATTTCAGTCGTCGTCGACGGCCGCAACGCCACCCGCGCCCTGCGCGCGACCCATGCCGGTTTCTACCTCTCGCCCCACACGCTGTCGGTCGGTGTCATCGGCCCGGGCACGGTCGGGCGGGTGCTGCTCGATCAGCTTGCCTCTCAGAGCACCCGGCTGCGCGAGCAGTTCCAGCTCGACCTGCGGGTGCGGGCCATTCTCGGATCCCGGCGCATGCTGCTCTCCGACGCGGGCGTGGATCTCGAGCGCTGGCGCGACGCCTATTCGCAGGAGGGCGGAACGGTCGATTTCGATCGGTTCGCCGACCACGTGCGCGTCGACTACCTGCCGCATTCGGTCATCATCGATTGCACGGCGAGCGAGGCCATCGCGAGTCAGTACGAGTCGTGGCTCCGCAGGGGCGTGCACGTCGTAACCCCGAACAAGAAAGCGAACAGCGGAACGCTCGAGTACCTACCGCCGGCTTCAGGACGCTCGAAGGGCGACTGGCGCGCACTACTTCTACGAGGCAACCGTCGGCGCAGGGCTGCCGGTCATTCAGACCTTGCGCGACCTCAGGCAGACCGGCGACGAGATAACCAGCATCGAGGGAATTCTCTCGGGCACGCTGGCATACCTGTTCAACGTCTATGACTCCACGATCGGATTCTCCACGATCGTGCGCGACGCCCGGCAGCGCGGCTATACCGAACCGGATCCGCGGGACGATCTGTCCGGCGCGGATGTCGCGCGCAAGCTCATCATCCTCGGACGCGAGATGGGCCTCGATCTCGAGCTTCGCGATGTCGAGGTCGAGAGCCTGGTGCCTCCCGGCCTCGAGCGGGGCTCGATCGACGAGTTCATGGAACGCTTGCCCGCCATGGATGGCGCGATGCGCGCCCGAATCGACGCGGCTCGAACACGCGGCAAGGTGCTGCGATACGTGGGCAGGCTCACCAGTGCCGGCCGGGCGACGGTCGGCATTGTCGAGCTCGACGCCAACCATTCGTTCGCGAACATCGCGTTGACCGACAACATCGTGCGATTCGCGACGAGCCGCTATTGTGAGAACCCGCTGATCATCAGGGGGCCCGGCGCCGGACCTGACGTGACGGCGGGCGGCGTGTTCTCGGATCTCCTGCGGCTCTCGGCCTACCTCGGGGCACGGCTGTGAGGACCGCCGCCGCGTCAGCGCCCGGCTATCGGGTGGCGACAGACATGACGTTCATGTTCCCGACTACCCTGAATGGAGTCTCGACGGCCGACTGGATGAACCGCATCCATCTCTATGGCACCGGCGGCGTGACGGGCCGCAAGCCGAACGCCGTAAGCCGAACGCTCTAAGCCGTAAGCCATGTTCGGGACTTCGACCATGACTCTCCCGTTCGCCCTCGCTCTCGCAGCCACGCTCGCGACGGCCTCGCCGGCCAGCTACCGCGGAACCGAGAACCAGCTGATCGTGCAGCCGCCGCGCATCGATGCGCAGGTGGTCATCGACGGGAATCTGGACGAGGCCGCCTGGTCCGAGGCGGCCGTCCTGACTGGTTTCTCCCAATACGCTCCCACCGACGGCCGGCCTGCGGACCAGCAGACCGACGTGCTCGTCTGGTACTCCCCGACGGCGATCTATTTCGGCGTCAAGGCACGCGCGACAGCCGGGTCGGTGCGGGCCACACTGTCGACGCGCGACCACATCGATACCGACGACCAGGTGCAGATCTTCCTGGGCACTTTCAACGACGGCCGGCAGGCCTGGATGTTCGCGGTCAACCCGCTCGGCGTCCAGGCGGACGGAGCGCTGGTCGAAGGAGGATCGGGGTCAAGAGGTGTGATCGAAGGACAGTCCACCGGACGCCAGGATGCGGACCTGAGCCCGGATTTCGTCTTCCAGTCGAAGGGACGCGTCACCGCGGACGGGTACGAGGTGGAGATCCGGATTCCATTCAAGACCCTTCGGTTTCCGTCCGCCCGCCAGCAAACCTGGGGCCTCAGCATCGTCCGCGTCATCAAGAGCCTTGGCCATGAGTACAGCTGGTCGCCTGCTCGGCGGTCCGCGAGCTCGTTCCTCGGGCAGGGCGGCACCCTTGCCGGCCTGACGGACCTGCGGCGCGGCGTCGTGCTCGACCTGAACCCGGCGGTGACCGCGAAGGCCGACGGCGCCGCGGCTGAGGATCGCAGCTGGAAGTACCGGACCGAACACCCGGACTTCGGCGCGAACATCCGGTGGGGCGTGACGCCCAACTTGACGCTCAACGGAACGGTGAACCCGGACTTCTCGCAGATCGAAGCCGACGCCAGCCAGTTCCAGTACGATCCACGCGAGGCGTTGTTTTTCGCCGAGAAGCGGCCCTTCTTTCTCGACGGGCTCGAGCTGTTCTCCACGCCGAACCAGCTGATCTACACGCGCCGTGTGATCAATCCGCTCGCGGCAGTGAAGCTGACCGGCAAGGCCGGCGCGACCACCGTAGCGCTGCTGTCGGCCGTCGATGACCGCCACACGTCTTCGAACGGCTCGGCGCGACCCTTCTTCGGCATGGCTCGGCTCCAGCAGGATGTCGGGAGCCAGTCGAAGCTTGGGCTGGTCTTCACCGACCGGCAGGATGGCGACGACAGCAACCTGGTCGTTGGAGTCGACGGGCGCTTCGCGTTCAGGAACATCTACACCGTGGAGGCGCAGGCGGCGGCCAGCCGCACCGCGGGCCCTGGAGGCACCGTCTCGGGACCGCTGTGGCAGGTGACTTTCAACCGGAACGGTCACCGCTTCGGGATGCGATACGTGGCGCGCGCGATCTCGGACGACTTCCACACGGCAAGCGGCTTCATTGCGCGCGGCAGCGTCGCGCAATTCAATCTGACGCACCGGCTGAGCATCTTCGGCCGGCAGGGCAGCCTGCTCGAGCGATGGGACCACGATGTGGTCGTCGATGGGGTGTGGAAATACCGGGACTTCACCGGCGGCGGAGGCGCGCTGGAGCGAAAGCTCCACCTGAACACGAACGCGCAGCTGCGTGGCGGCTGGCAGGCGGGCGGGTCCGTCTTCATCGAGACGTTCGGCTTCGACACCGATCTGTACCGTGACTACGCGATCTGCAAACCGCGCGAAGGCGGGGGCTGCGACATCCGGCCGTTCGTCGGCACGCCGCGAATCACCAACCTCGACTACGCCGTGCAGTTGACGACGCCCCAGTTCAAGACCTTCACGGCGAGCGCCTTCTGGATCTGGGGCCGCGACGAGAACT
Organism: uncultured Acidobacteriota bacterium; assembly: GCA_963843385.1. Taxonomy (GTDB): domain Bacteria; phylum Acidobacteriota; class Vicinamibacteria; order Vicinamibacterales; family JAKQTR01; genus CAVOHU01. The sequence continues at coordinate 1,470 of CAWJJY010000008.1, read as the reverse complement.
TCTTCGAGTGGGCGCCGGCCGACATCGTGTTCGCGAACTACGATCTCGACTGGCGCCCCACCGCGCAGCTGCGCGTGAACGGCACGTTCCAGCTGCAGCAGTACCGGCGGCGGAACGATGGAGGGTCAATTGTCGGGCAGCGCCGGATCCCGCGCCTCAAGGTCGAGTACCAGTTGACGCCCTCGATATTCGTCCGCTTCATCGGTGAGTACGACGCGAACCGGCAGGATGACCTGCGAGACAACTCTCGAACCGAATGGCCGCTCCTCATCCGCAACGCAGGGACCGGTGTGTTCGAACCCGCGCTCGGGTTCCGGACCAACAGATTCAGGGCGGACTGGCTGTTCTCTTACCAGCCAACGCCGGGTACCGTCATCTTCGCCGGCTACGGGAGCATGTCGGCCGAGCCCGACGCGCTGCGATTCCGGAATCTGCGCCGCGTCAACGACGGCTTCTTCGCGAAGATCAGCTACCTGTTCAGGATGTAACGGCTGGTGGCCTGTATCGGCTGGTTCTGTTGCGGTCTTGGGTCGGCGCATCTCCGCTACAACCCCAACGCGGGTGCCGCGTTGGGCGCCCCGGCGAGCTCAGGTTGCTCCCTACTCAGATACTCCCGGCATTCTCGGTCGTGCGCGCCTTGCCATCCGGGCGCCGTCGATCCGGATCCCGCTACTGCATCAGCGGAGACAGGCCACTACGTCCCGGACTTGCTCGTGGCGCGGGAAGCTGGCGACTTGGCCCAGTAGTCCTCGGACGCTTTTGCCTGCGCGAGCGCCTCCTGCGTTTCGAACCCGGGCGCCATCGACGCGGACGTCCCCGCCATGTACTGGTGGTGCTCGATGTTCAGCGTGCGCAGCCAGCTCTGCTGCCCGAACGTCAACGCGATGCAGCAGCCCAGCTCGACCAGCTCCGGCTCGCTGAAGTGGTTGCGCATGCGGCTCCAGAACTCATCGTCCGTGTCGAGATGCCACGTGATCGCCTTCGCGTACGCAAGAGCCGCCTTCTGCCGCTCGGTGTAGCTGGTCGACTTCTCGAAGTTGAGCAGCTCGTCGTACTGCACTTCCTGGAGACCCTGGCCGGCGGCCTGGACGGATCGCTGATTTCCGCAGTACTCGCACTTGACCGTGCGTGACACGTAGACGCGGCACAGTTCCTTGATGCTGTGGTCGCAGACGCCGTTCCGGAAGATGTCGCGCCACGAGTTCGCGAACGACCAGAACGCGGCCGGCACGTGCGCGCGGACGGCGGAGCTCTCGGGCCGGGGCGTCCCCTCGCGCGCGCATCGTTCCATCTCCCCCTTCATGGCTTCGTCCATCTTCTCCAATGGCACATAGCTGATCCGCTGCGTATCCATGTCTGCTCCTTCGCCGAAACGTCGAGGCGCAGCCCCTTCCGCCGCGAGGCGGAAGGTAGCGAAGCGCCGGATGATGACTTGTACCCGCTACAACTATAGTCCCGGAGGCAAGTCCC
>CAWJJY010000007.1:0-2303523 GCA_963843385.1 uncultured Acidobacteriota bacterium | reverse complement strand
ATTCGCGGTCACCCGCGCCGGCCCACGACGGCGCCGGCCGGCGCCGGGTGCGACGCGGTGTTGGGCAGCTTCCGCCCGCAACCCGCACCCTCGCCACAGGCCTTTCGCCACCCCTGCTCGATTCTCGCGAGACAGGCGTCCTGATTCGGACTCAGAGACCTGACCAATGAAGTCGCGGCGGTGAAGGCACGCCTTGAATCGGTTAGCGATGCTCCGACGCGCCCGAGCAGAAACCCGGCGAGTTCGTCGGCCATCAACTCCATCATGGGACCGTCTGCGCCACGAATCCGGCTCGGATCTGCATGGCCCGCGAACTCGTGGCCGACTTCGTGCGCGAACAGAAACACGACCGCCCAGGAGGACGGCGCGGTCTCCGAGAGCGTGCGGATGAACGTGTCGTTGTAGAGCAACACCCTCTGTCCGTCGGCTTGGAGAGTAATGCCAGCAGACTCCACGCCGAGCGAGGCTCGAACTGGGAAAGGGACGTCGCCTTCGCCGAAGGTCAGGAAGAGCGCGAGCACCAAGGCACCGAACTCTCGCCGCTCGGCGAGTGCGAGCACGCCAGCGGCGGACTGGGACGCGACCTGACGACCCACGTCTGGTCCTCCTCGTCGTCCAACAAGCGTAGGCCGCCAATGTCCACGCGCCACAACGGCGAGCTCGTCCGCTGTGAGCCCTACCGCCGCTGTGCGACCAGATAGCAGCCACAACATGGCCCATCCAGCCATGATCCATCTTGATGATCCCCAAACCATCATTAGGCCTCGCCGAATCTGTCTGCCCAACGGCCAGGCTTCAGCCGCGGCGCTCAGGATCGCGGTGCCGCCGGCTCCAAGCCCTTGTTAGGCCTCGTGGCTGCGTCCATTGACATCACTCGCCCCCTCGCCGTGATGCGCGCGGTCGGCGGATCGCCGCTCGCCGAGGAGCACGGTCAGCGGCCACCCGCCACGCAAGCGTCAGGGCCTCGCCGAGTGTGTCTTCGTCGACGGCACTTAGCCGTACCGCTGTACAGCCCGCCCGTCCCCACGCCCCGTTCTCTGGCTTGAAGGCGCCCGGGTCGTCCCGAACAAAGGACCGCTGCTGATCCGGGGTTAGCTTGACCATGCCCCACCGATGATCATCATGGAGAGTCGCGAAGATGCGACCGTTTACGCGAAAGTCCGGATGGCCCATGTGGGCGCTCTCGACAACGCCTTTCATTCCGAGAGCTATCCGCCGGAAGTCGTCAGCAGCCAGTCGCGCCATGCCGCTCCATCCGTTGCCGCCGTTCAGAGGCCTACGACCGCGTTCACCCGCCGGCGCACACGTTACCACCAGCGCCGGTCGGGTGCACCGCGCTGTTAGGCACCAACATGGCGAACCTGCCCGGGAGTTAATTCCGAGAGCGTGGCTAGCACCAGGTCCACCATCGGTAGCAGATCCGCCACACGATTCGACCTGGCGTGAATGATGACAACGCCGAAGGGGAGCCCCTCCAGCCGTTGCTGGAACAGGAGATTGCTGTCCATCGTGATGAATGCGTCGATGGCGCCGACCGAGCGGCGCAGGAGTTCGCCGTTCTTCACGCCAGCCCAGCCGAGTCCTTGCACGGTGAGCACCGAATGCCCGCCCAGAATCGGTACAAGATCGCGCGGGAGATTTTCGTCAAGCAGTACGCGCACGATCGAGCACCGTGTCCCGAGCCAGCTCGAGCGCGGCGATGGCCTGATCGCGCCGGACCGACGGGAACTGTTGGAGGAACTCGTCGAGCGTGTCGCCGGCTTCAAGGTAGTCGAAGAGTGACTTGACCGGAACCCGCGTGCCGACGAACACGGGCGTCCCGCCGAGGATGTCCGGGTCGCTGTGAACGACCGCCAGACTTGGAACCATGGCTTCCCTCTCTCCCCTACCGGGAGTATAGCCCGAGTCTCAGCGGTTGAGTGCCTAGACAGTATGACTTCTGCGCGATGCGGGTGAAGAGGCTGACCTCCGCCAGGTTCGCGGGTTAGCCTTGTGCGGGCCAGAGCCGCCCGTTGAGTTCACCGTCAACGCACGTCCACGGAGGTCAGCCATGGCAGAGCCTACCACCCTTTTCGTGGGCCTGGACGTCCACAAAGACACGATCGCGGTTGCCCACGCCGGTCCCGACCGCTCGTCGGAGGTCGTCTACGTCGGCCAGATTGGCACCCGAGAAACCGACGTGGATAAGCTGCTTCGACGGCTGCACAGTCACGCCGCCCACGTCGTCGTCGCGTATGAGGCCGGCCCGTGCGGCTACGGCCTGTATCGCCGGCTCACTGAGAAGGGCGTGTCCTGTCTGGTCGTGGCTCCATCTCGCATCCCCAAAGTGCCGGGCGAGCGTGTGAAGACGGATCGGCGGGATGCCGCTCAGCTGGCTCGCCTCCTGCGGTCGGGCGACCTGACGTCCGTCTACGTGCCGACCGTCGAAGACGAAGCCGTGCGGGATCTCTCAAGAGCGCGCGAGGCCGCGATTGGCGTGCTGAAGGACGCGAAGCTGCGCCTGAAGTCCTTCCTTCTTCGGCACGGGCTGAATTACTCGGGGCGGGCGTCGTGGAATGAGGCCCACCTGAGATACCTCGCGAAGGTCGTCTGTCCCACACCCGCGCAGCAGATCGTGTTTCAGGAGTCGCTGCGCGCGGTGAGCGAGCAGACCGAGCGAGTCCGCCGGCTGGAGGACGAGCTCGTCGAGATCGCCGGGACGTGGCGGCTTCAGCCGATCGTGGACGCGTTCCAATCGATGCGCGGCGTGCAACACCACACGGCCGTGACCATCGCCGCCGAGTTGGGAGACCTCACGCGATTTGACAACCCGCGACAGCTGGCCGCGTTCGTCGGGCTCACCCCGAGCGAGTACTCGACCGGTGAGTCGCGCCGGCTGGGTCCCATCACCAAGGCCGGCAACGGCCACGCACGCCGGGCCCTCGTCGAGGCCGCGTGGGCCTATCGCTATCCGGCAAAGGTGTCAGTTCACCTCCAGAAACGGATCGAACGGAGCCCGAAGCCGATCCAAGAGATCGCGTGGAAGGCGCAGGTGCGGCTGTGCAAGCGATACCGCCGCCTGGTCGTCCACGGGAAGCACCCGAACGTGGTCGTGACGGCCATCGCGCGCGAGATCCTCGCGTTCTTGTGGGCGATCGCACGGGAGGTGCCGATCGCCACGTAGGCCGGCAACAGATCATCAGCGTTGTCAGGGAAGAGGCGCGGCCACGGTTTGGCGCAGCCCTCGGCGATCGTTACGAGGTGGCTTCGGCTAACCCTCGAGCCTAGAGCGAGGAAGGCGCCGGACGAGTGTCAGTAAGGTGGTACCCAACCCACGGATATCAGCAGGATCAACCGTCGCGATTACTGGCCCCGCCTCTTCCCTGACCCGTCACCGTCAGCGGTATCGAACACCGAGGACAGATACGTGTCTTCGAACTTGACTCTCGAAGTCATATCAACGACCGCGGATCACCTGCGAAGACGCGGAGGTTACCCGATCGGCCTTTGAAAACGGTGCCCGCGGCTTCGGCAGGTGCATCCGCATGTTAGGTGGCACGTTTCCACGCGTCTGCAGAGAATTCCCTGAGCGCCTTGATGTACGCATCGTTCGCCGAGACGCCTTGAAGCGTCTTCGCGTCAGCGCGAGCGTCGGACGCGCTCGAGTTTGCGAGCAAACTCTCAGCAGCCGATGGAAGCGACGTCAGAAACCTGAAGACCGACATCAGCAATCTTCTCGCACCCGGTCGGGCCTATGTACGGCGCATCACGTCTTGCTACCTGTGTTCCTTCGCCGCGACGAACTTGACAACGCCGCAGTCTTGGCATCGATACGCGACCACGTCGAACATCTTCTTCTGCTTTGTCTTTGGAATACCCAAGAACGACACCTCCGGAGAGCCCTCGACCCAGTACGCCGGCCGAAATTGGTTGCTATGCGACGAGATTGTGAATCCCGCCTGCATGCGAGTCTTGCATTCAGAGCACGATGGAATCCGCATTCTCATACTCCCTAGTCCCGCAACCGCGCACGCCGTCCGCGTGCGACATCCACCTTGGCCGTGTCCACCTAACTACAATTCGACAGGTCTGGATAGCTCGGAGCCTGCAGTGTATCGCGGCGCTCGAACATCGTCAGCCGCTGAACCAAACATCCATGGGGCTCAGCAAGCTACACTGGGCAGACGGCCACCCTGTGGCGCTTGGCGCGCAGTATAGCACCCACCCTGGAGGCCGTGACGTCGCCGCCAACCATTCACGGAGGCGTATCGAGAGGGCGTTACTTCGATCCCAGTTGAGTGGCAGTTGAGGCCACACAACCCGTTGCAGCCATTTCGTCTACTGTCGGACCTCCAAGTAGGCTGAAGAGGAATGAAACCCGCACCCTCGCACGCGCCTCGCACAGATGCAGCCCTGGACGTTGCGGCGGCGGAGTAGCCGAAACGGCCCGCAATCTTGGGAAAGGCCCGTGATTACGTGGTTTGGAAGGCTGGTGCGGAAGAGAGGATTTGAACCTCCACGACCTTGCGGCCACAAGCTCCTGAGGCTTGCGCGTCTGCCAGTTCCGCCACTTCCGCACTGAAGGACGATCAAGACAGGCAGGAACCAAAAGTATACCGAAAATCCTACAGCGAGCCAAACGCGAGCCGGGCGCCCGTTAATCACGTCGAGGATTGCATCCAGCCAGCCTGAGCATCGCGACGCCCCTCTCCGCGAAACGACCAGGGCAACGCGCGGCCGCCCCATCCGGTGGTAGGCTGTTTGTCTCGCCCCCGCGCAAGGAGTCCACCGATGATTCGCCCGGCACTCATCCTCTGCATCACGTTGTGCGCGCCCGTGGCGCTGGCCCACCAGCAGCCGGCGCCCTCACCGGCCGTCGCAACGGCACAGCACGCGCTGGACCTCCTGCTCCAGGAAAAGTACGCCGAGGTCACCGCCATGTTCGCCCCCTCGATCCGGGAGAAGCTGCCGGAGGAGAAGCTGCGATCCGGGCTGTCGCCGATTCTCAGCGGCTCGGGCGCCGTGAAGAAGCGATTCGACCCAAAGGTGCAGGCGGCCGGAGACTCGCAGGTCGTCGTCCTGCCGGTCGAGTTCGAGCGCGCATCGTGGGAGTTCCTCATCACGGTCAACAGCACCGGCGAACTCGCCGGCCTCTTCGTCCGGCCGTCCTCCGAGACGACCGTGCCATGGAATCCGCCGCCGTACAGCAAGTCAGGCGCGTTCCGCACCGAGGAGGTCACAATCGGCAAGGGCGACTGGCAATTGCCCGGCACGCTGGCACTCCCGGCCGGTGTGCCGCGGCCCGCCGCCATCGTCCTGGTGCACGGATCGGGCCCAAATGACCGCGACGAGTCGATCGGACCGCAGAAGCCGTTCCGCGACATCGCCGAGGGTCTCGCATCTCGCGGCATCGCAGTCTTGCGTTACGAAAAGCGGACGCGCTTCGCGGCTGCCCGCCTGGCGAAGCTCGCCAGTTTCACGGTCCAGGAAGAGACCGTGGACGATGCGCTGGCGGCCGCCGAGTATCTGCGAGGCCGCGCGGACATCGATCCCAGGCGCGTGATCGTGCTGGGCCACAGCCTCGGCGGCTATCTGGTCACGCGGATCGGTCTCCGCGATCCATCTCTCGCCGGCCTCATCTCGCTCGCCGGCAGCACCCGCCCGTTCGAAGATCTCGTTGTCGAGCAGCTCACCTACCTGGCGTCACTTGCGGGCAACCCGCCCGAGGCGCTGAAGGCCATCGAAAAAGCGAAGGCGGAGGCCGCCCGGGTGAAGGCCCTGACGCCGGAAAGCAAGGTGAGCCCGAGCGAGCTGCCGTTCAGCGCACCGCTGTCCTATTGGCTCGATCTGCGCGGATACGATCCGGCGATGGGCGCGAGAGCGCTGAAGCAGCCGATGCTCATCCTGCAGGGTGAGCGTGACTACCAGGTGACGATGACCGATTTCGGCCGTTGGCAGGACGCCTTGAAAGACCGGAAGAATGTGAGGTTCCGATCGTTCCCGGCCCTCAATCACCTGTTCCAGGCCGGCGAAGGCAAGAGCACGCCGTCCGAGTACACGAAGGCGCCGGGTCACGTCGCGCAGGAAGTCGTGGACGAGATCGCGACCTGGGTCGCCGGAATCAGGTGATTCGGCCGCTGTCAGTCTGCTCGACCGGCACGCCGGCGGCGATGACATTCTCTGCCATGGCGGGGACGCGCCGGGCTGCTCCGGTCCCGAACTTCGGCGACAAGATCGCGGCAGCGGCCAGAATCCCAGCCACCCCGTCCGAGACGTAGTGGTATCGGCCGTAGACGGTCGATACGTAGATGGTGAGGACCAGGGGCAACGCCACGCGGAAGGACCGCCGGTCGTAGCGGTAGAGCATCGCCAGCATCACGCTCGAGACCGCGCAGTGGGGGCTTGGAAGGCTTCCGCCGGCGTAGTGCGCGTGGCTTCGAATCCACTCGGCGCACCACGTGAAGAACCCACCTCCAAGCGGGACGGTGTAGACCTGCGGCTGGTAGTACAACGGCCCGGCAACCGGGAACAGGATGAAGCCGGTGAAGCACGCGATTTCCACAAGCGAGAGACGCAGCAGATAATCGTGCGCCGCCTCGGGCCCGGCCGACTGGTAACACAGCAGCGCGACGGCCGGCAGCATCGGCACATAGAACACGTACGCGAACATCATGAATTCGGTGAGCCTCGGCCCCGCGTAGCGCTGCAGCCAGATCGACGGATCGACGCCGATCGCGGTGCGCTCGAATGCCAGCACCGACCCGTCCATCCAGTCGCGGACCAGGACGTGCTGCAGATTGGCGACGGCGTCGAACAGGTAGGCGAACAGGCTGATCACGACCGCGGTGCGGAGGATGACCGTCCAGGCGCCATCGGGCTGCCGGCGGAGCCACCGCGTGATGCCGGTGTAGAGGACCAGCGTGACCGTCAACTGCAACGCCAGGACCTGCCAGCCGGGGACGCGATCGTGGAGGACGAGGGTCAGAATCAGCAGGAGCGCCGTGAACGCCGAGCAGGCGGTATCCGCGATGGACGCGAGGGAGTGGCGGGTCATGTCGTGTAGGACGACGGAAACGTTACTTTCGTTTCCGGCCGGGCGAGGCCCGCCTCGAAACGGCTCGCCGCGCGAGAAACCCGGCCGCCAGGCCCCGCACCGACATCAGCGCTTGAATGCCATCACCGTGCCACGATCCGGTGCGCGGCAGCAGCCTGAGACTTAGCGGACCGCCGCCTTTTTCGCCGCCAGGCCCTCGACCATCTCGACGAGCAGGCGATTGAACTCCCCGGGCCGCTCGAGCATCGGGTAGTGGCCGGCGCCCTTCATCACCGCCGCGTCGAAGTTGCGGACGACCTTCCGGTTCGCCCGCATGTTGATCGCCCACAGGTCGCCGTTGAGCGCGCGGATCGGCACGCGCGCCTTCCGGAAGGCGACCGCCATGTCGTAACCTGCCATGCTCGCCATCATGCCCACGACGGCGTCCTGGGGCATCGCCAGCATGCACTTTTCCGCCCACGCACGCAGCCTGGCCTGGGTGCCCGGATGGAAGAGGCTGTCGACCAGCGCGCGGCAGGCGGCGGGGAAGTCCTTGCGGAAGGCCTCCGCCCGCTGATGGGCGTACTCGACAGGGATCACCTGGGTGGCGTCATGCAGAGTATCGACGCCGATGACTCCGATGGCTCGGCCCGGGAGCATGCCGGCTGCCTCCAGTGCCACGGGCCCGCCGAGCGAGTTGCCGATGATCACGGCACGGGTGAGCCGCAACGCCTCCACCACCGCGCGGACGTCCTCCGCGAAGGCGGTGATCGTCCATGCCGACCGGTCGCGGCCCGATTGGCCGTGACCCGCGAGGTCGACGGCGACGCAGGTGAACCGATCGGAGAGGCTCGACAGCTGGTGTTTCCAGAACGCGCGGCTTGCGAGCGCGCCGTGGACGAAGACCAGTGAGACCGGGCCGGTGCCACGCGCGGTATAGGCGATCTCGACGCCGTCGGCGGACCAGGCGCGGCGAACCCGGCCGTTGCACGCCGCTCGCGCAATCTCGTCGCGGCGCCGCTTCGGCAGCCGCGCCAGCACCAGGTCGTACGCCCGGCGAATCAGCGCCTCCAGCTCGCGCCGGTCCATCGGCACATCCGGCGACTCCAGCGCGACCCACAGCGCGCGGGCGAGGTACGGCGCGGGCGTGATGCCGTCTCGTTCGATCAGCTCGGCAAAGTCCTCGGCCGAGGACTTGAACCACACGCCATTTGGCGGCTCGACATTCACCATCACGAACATCTTGCCGCCGACGGAGAACACGAGGGAGTTCTCCCACTTGATGTCCTCGGTCACGCCCGGCATCGAGAGGCAGATGCGACGAATGGCTTCGATGGTCATGTTCAGTACCCCTTCGGCGGCCGGCGACAGGCCATCGGCTACCGGCCTGGCCGGCCGTCGCTCGGAAACCGCGCGGCTGGCCGGTCGATCAAGTCGCGGCGTGCGTGTCGCGAAGCAGGCCCTTGAGCCGAGCCGATCGGCGTCAGTCTGCAGAACGCGTCGCAGGGGCCGAAATCGCCGTGGGGGAGGCTCCGCTTCGCACTTGGGCGAGTGCGCAGGCACGAAGACCAAGCGCGCATGGAAACGCCACGGTGTGGCGTTTCCCGCGGAGAGGGACCCGCCGGTGCCGCCGACAGCACCCCGGAGATGCGTTCTGCCGCCCTTCGACGCTGCTCAGGGCGCCCCGAGCAAGGTCGAGGGGCGGCGAGCGCGAGCGGGACTGCGGAGCGACAGGCCGACCGCGACTGATCGAAGACGAGTAGTGCATTCAATCCCTCTACTTCGCCAGTAGCTCCGCCGGCACGCCCTGCCTCGCGATCTTCGCGGGGGACTGTTCGGTAATGACGTAGGGGCGCAATCGGAACTGATAGCGATATGCCTTCGCCGGCAGCCGATACGGCTCGTGCGCCAGGGCGCCCCAGCTGTCGTCTCCACCGACGCCCATCTGCCCGAAATCCAGGTTCAGGTACACCTCGTCTCGCCGCGTCATCTCGTAGGTGTGCCGCACCGCCTCGATGTCGCCGTGCGTGAAATGCCTGGCCGCCGCACTGACGAGCGGCATCCCCACGGCCACCAGCCCGATGCCGGTACGGTTGGTGAGGGCAATCCACCTCGCGTCGACCTTGTTCCCGTTCTCCTGCGGCTTGGAGTAGTCGGTCCACTGCCCGTCGACCGTGCCGCGATACAGATTGACGCGGGCTTCCTTGCGATCGCTATAGGTTTCCTCGGGGCCGGGGCCGTACCAGGAGATCTGCTCGAACCCGTTCGGCAGCACCATCTGCATGCCGAATCGGGGCAGCATCGGCAGGTCGTCGCGGCCCGGGGTGAAGCTGGCTTCGACAACGACATCGCCAGTGCCGCCGATGGTGAAGGTGAGCCGATACGCGGACTCGATGCTCGGCAGCTTCGCGTCGATCGTGACGCGCGCCGCGTGCTCGCCGATCCGGTCCGTCGTCACGTGCTGGACCTGGAAGTCGGAGGCCGCCGTCCGCCACACGGCCAACTTCTGGTGCAGCTTGGCGCCGATGTCGTTGTCGGTCGGCGCACGCCAGAAGTCGGGCAGCGGTCCGCGCGTCACGAGGTCGGTTCCCCGGAAGCGCCACGAGGAGATGGTGCCGCGCGTCTTGTCGATGGTGATGTCGAAGCCGGCGCCCGCCACCATCACCGCCGCCTCAGTCTCCTTGACGGTGACCGGCGCTGTCGCGGACGCGTCGGTGGTGGCGACTTCCCGCGACACGGGAAGCTTGAATTCCTCCCATGCCATCTCCTGGCCCGCCGCGCCACCCCAGGCCGTGGCCTGGCGCAGCCGGAACGACAGGTCGAGCCAGTACTCAACGCCCGGCTCGGGGGCGATCTTCGGCAGCGGGATCGTCACGGTCCTTCTCGCCCGCGGCGCCAGGTCGAGATCGGCGATGGCGCCAGCCGCGATGACCCGGGAATCGGCGCGCACCTCCCATCTCCCCGTCAACGCCTCGCCGAGGGTGGTGAAGTCGTACCAGTTGGTGATCTCCACCGTGCCTGCCGCGAGATCGATCGGCCTGGCGTGGACATACTGGTAGTTCTTCTTCACCACCAGCAGGCCTGGATGCGGGGTGCGGTCGCCGGCCACGAGGCCGTTCATGCAGAAGTTGCCGTCGCTCGGCGTGCCGGGCGGACCGAAGTCACCGCCGTAGGCCAGGAACGTGCGGCCCTTCGCTATGGCCCCGGAGGCCTTCAGCTTCGACCCGCCCGGGCGCTCGGTGCGCTCACCGCGCGGCGGAACCAGTGTCCGCAGGCCCTGGTCCACCCAGTCCCACACGAAGCCGCCCTGCAGTTGCCGGTTCGAGTAGATGAGGTCCCAGTACTCGCTGAAGTTGCCGGTGCTGTTGCCCATGGCGTGCGCGTACTCGCAGAGCACGAGCGGGCGCGCCTGCGGCGCGGACGCATATTTCGCGATCCCGTCGGGCCTGGTGTACATGGGCACATAGAGGTCGGTGTGGGGCTTGAGCAGCGCCCGTTCGTATTGCACGGGGCGCGAGGGATCGCGCCGGTGTATCCATGCGCTGGTCGCCTCGAAGTTCACGCCGTCGCCGCCTTCGTTGCCGAGCGACCAGATCACGACCGACGCGTGGTTCTTGTCCCGCTCGACCATCCGGACGGTGCGGTCGATGTGCGCGTCTTTCCACGCCGGGTTGTTGCCCAGCGTGCGCGCCGGGCTGTAACCCATCCCGTGCGACTCGATGTTCGCTTCGTCCACCAGGTAGATGCCGTACTCATCGCACAGGTCGTACCACGCGGGCGTGTTGGGGTAGTGAGCCGTGCGCACCGCGTTGATGTTGTGCTGCTTCATCAGCTTGATGTCGGCCAGCATCGACTCGCGTGTCACGTACTGGCCGGTGTCGGGGTGGGTCTCGTGCCGATTGACGCCCTTGAAGAGGATGGGCACGCCGTTCAGCAGATACTGCCCGCCCTTCATCTCCGACCTCCGGAACCCCGCCCGAATGGGAATCACCTCCACTGCGCGCCCCTGGTCGTCCTTGATCGTGGCGAGCAGCGTGTAGAGCGACGGGTATTCTGCCGACCACGGCTTGACCGCCTTCACGCGCTGGCTGAAGGTGACGGGGGATTCCGAGTTCGCCGCGAGCGACAGCGGCCGGGAGAGCCGCTCGAAGGCCGGTTGTGCCTGACTGTCCAGCAGTTCGGCTTCAACGGTGAGGTTCCGAGCTTCACCGCCATCGTTCCGCGCGTTGATGACGAGGTCGAACAGTCCGTCGCGATAATCAGCGTCCAGTGTCGCGTGGACTTCGATGTCGCGCACGCGAAGCGTCCCGGTCGACCACAGCGTCACGTCGCGGAAGATCCCGCTCAGGCGCCAGAAGTCCTGGTCCTCCAGATAGGACCCATCGCTCCACCGATACACCTCGACCGCCAGCAGGTTCTCGCCCGAGTGCACGAACCGCGTGATGTCGAACTCGGCAGGCGTCCGGCTGTCCTTGCTGAACCCGACTTTCTCGCCGTTGACCCAGAGATAGAACGCCGAGGCGACGCCGTCGAAGGTCAGCCGAATCTGGCGGCCGCGCCACGCGTCGGGCACCGTGAAGCTCCGGCGGTACGAGCCGACCGGGTTGTTGTCGGCGGGGATTCGCGGGGGATCGGCCTTGCCCCACGGATAGGTGATGTTCGTATAGATCGCGAGGTCGTACCCTTCGAGCTGCCAGTTGGCCGGCACCAGGATCGCAGGCCAGCTCGACGCGTCGAACGCCGGCCTGAAGAAGTCGAGAGGACGATCCGCGGGCTTCGCGACCCAGTGGAAGCGCCACTCCCCGTTGAGGAGGCGGTAGTAGGGCGAGGCGAGCCGGTCCCCGCGCAGGGCCGTAGCACGGTCGGCAAAGACGGTCATGCTCGCGTGCGGCGCCTCCCGGTTCACGCCGACGATGGCCGGGTCCTGCCACTCGGGCTGGGGGGCGTCCTTGGCGCCATCCTGTGCACGAAGATGGAATGAGGTGGTGATCAGGCCGGCGGAGGCGATGAACGGAAGCGCGATGCGTACGAACCTGCGGGTCATCTGGTTCCTCCAGCGCCGCTACTTTACATGAACACGAACGCTCGAAACACGGCCGGCACGTGGAAGCTCGGACCGTCGGGCACCGACCACGCCGCGTAGATCGCGCCCTCCTCAGGACTCTTCGGGCCGCCTGGCCGCTTGATGCGGAAGACGTTGAAGCGCCACGCGTCATGCGCTTTCGGAGGCACTCTAACTGCGGCCTCGACCGACAGCGACCGCAGGCCCTCCCACGGCAGCCACGCCGTGGCCGTCCACGATCCCACTCCGCTGAGGGCGGGGGACTGGCGCGGGGTGACCCGGGTCACCATCCCGGTCCAGTCCCACGACAGATCGCCGCTGAGGGCGGGCCACCCCTCGGCGATCCGGAGGTCGCAGACGAGGTTGGCCGGGCTGATCTCAAGCTCGGCATAGTCGCGCCCAGCCCCGGTCGGATCGAGGAAGATCTCAACGACCTCCTCGAGCCAGAGCGACGCGTCTCTCCCGGCCAGCGTGTGCCAGGGCCGGTCGTCTTCCGCATCGAGACGCGCGAGCAGCCCATCGTGGTTCCACATCGCCCGAAACCACGTGCGATACGGAGCCGGGCCCCAGGATATGACCGACGCCCCAGCCCATGCGGATTCCTCGCACGCCAGCGCCTCGTCCAGCGAACAGGTAGCCCGGGCAACCGGGTAACTGTGTGCGGCCGGCAGGGCCGACGGGTCCTTGTAGAGCGTTGCCACGTCAGTCGTGCTTTCGCGAGAACGTCACGGACATCTCCAGTGATGGTCGCAGACGACGCTGCGAACCGTCGAGTGAGGTGACGGTGATTCAGTCGCTCGGATACGCAGCGAGTCGCCTCGGGCGCGAACCATGATCCCATGATTTGGGCGTCACGCGGGACATGGAAGCACGGTTCGGGGGACGGCCGGGGCCGCGAATCGCGATGGGGCCGAAGTGAGGTCGACGGGCCGATGATCAGGCGATACGTTTGAGAACGACCAGCGACAGGTCGTCGTGTACCTTGGCGTCGGCGACGAAGGTCCGCACCTCGCTCAGGATGCGCTCGCCGATCGCCGAAGCGGAGAGCGGCGCCAGGCCCGGCAGCAGCGCCTGGAATCGTTCGTCGCCGAAGAATTCTCCGGCCTCGTTCATGGCCTCTGTCACGCCATCCGAGTAGACGACCAATGCCTCACCCGGGCCCACTTCGCACGCCTGCTCGGTGAACTCCGCGGAGCTGAGCAGCCCCATGGCCATATTGCCGGGCTGCAGCGTGTCCGCGCGCCCTTGCCGCAGGACGACCGGCGGCATGTGACCGGCATTGAGGAGACGGATCTGGCCGGTGTTGCGCCCGATGTCGACATACACGAGCGTCACGAAGCGATCGGGCAGGCCGTCCCTGCACAGGATGCGATTCACGTGCGTGCCCAGCTCGGTGAGCGAGGCGAACTCCGTACAGAGGGCTCGCAGGGTCGCCTGGACCTTCGCCATGAGCAGGGCGGCAGGCAGCGCCTTGCCCGCCACGTCGGCGAGACTGATCCCGTAGCGCCCGTTGCCGAGCGACAGGCAGTCCACCAGGTCGCCGCCGACGTCGTTGGCGGGGCGCGTGTAGAGAAAGACGTCCCATCCCGCGATCGCCGGGGTCTCCTCCGGCATCAACGCCATCTGCACCGCGCGCCCGGCCTCGAGCTCGTTGCGCGCCATCAGCTTGTCCCGCAGTTCCAGCATGAGCAGCACCAGGAGGAGGGCCGCGCCCACGAACGGAACGTGGACACTCGCTTCCACGTCCCGGCCGATCGAGAATCGAAAGCCCGCCGCGACCGTCAGGACGAGCGCCACGATCAGCACGACGCGGCGCGTGGGCGTCAGCTTGAAGAACAGCGCCTTGAACAGCCACCACACGAGGTGGGCGTAGCGCTGCAGCGTCCGCATGCGACCGAGGCTGTCGCGTTGAGCCTCGGTCAGGTAGAACGCCTGAAGATCCTCGAACGTCCGCCTCGTTGATCGCAGCAGGCTCGAGTGGCGCATGTCGGACCAGGCCCGGGTCAAGTCGCCTTTGAGTGTCTGGAAAAACGACGGACCCCCACCGGCACTGGATCCGGAGCTGGTCATTGCTGCCTCGCCGCGAAGCCCCCCGGCTCGTGACCGTGCACGCGCCGGCCGGCCCGCTCGACCGCACTAGTATTGACGAGAGTGGATTGTGCCTGGTTCATTCGGGTTCACTTCGACGCTCAACGACCGGCCATCCACGTTCGGCGTCCGGCGGCGCGAGTGACCATGGTGTCTCCGCCCTGCAGCCATGCGCCGACAGCTGGAAGCCTGCGTGAACTGTCCGCGGTGTCCGGTCGTCTTCAGCCCTTTCGGCCGACGTCTTTCCCGGTCACGCCTTCGATGGCGTCGATCGCGGCGCGAGAGGCTGCGATGATGTCGCGCTCTTCGCCGCCGAGGTAGATGCGTCCGAACGAGCCGAACGCGCGCACCTCGAGGATGTTGATCATCGCGTGCTTTTCCGCCTCGTTGGCGGCAATCGCCGCATAGGCCGCCGGCTCCACCTCGAGGACGAACAGGCTCTGGCGGGCCAGCAGCAGGTTGCCGTGGCGCATGCGATTGATGAGCTGGGTGTGGTGGGGGTCCACGTTGTGGATGACCTGGCTCGAGAGGATTCGCGGCTTCCAGCGATCCTCGATGCGCAGGCCCAGGGCGTCGAGGATGGCCGAACCCGAGGCGAGCACCTCGGCCTGCGAGGGCGAGTGCACTTCCAGCAGGCCGTAGAGCCGCTCGATGATCTGCATGCCCGGGCGCGCCGCGGTGGCCTTGACGGCGACGTCCGTGATGCGATTGATCTCGATGCCCGGCGCAATCTCCACCCAGAGCGAGGCATCGCCCGGCAAGGGCAGAAAGCCCTGCGCGACGGTGCCGAGGAAGGCCGCGTGCTGCGGCTGTAACGAATCGAGGAACACGTAGGATCGAAGGTCGGCCACGGGTCAGTCCCCCTGCTGGCGCACGATACCTCGGGTCCGGCCAGGCGGACAAGCTCAGGTTGCGACCGGCGCCCAGCGTTCCCGCCGCACCGGGCAGTCGCTCTGCGGGCCCGGCTCGACAAGCCGGCAAACCGCGCCTTGCCAGGGTGTGTCGCCGACTCCGCGTGGGGACCCCCAGCCCCACGCACGGTCTCGGCCTTCACGGCGCGGTTTGCGAGCAGCGTAGTCGGCTTGCTCGCAGGGCCCGCTTCGCG
Source organism: uncultured Acidobacteriota bacterium (assembly GCA_963843385.1). Lineage (GTDB taxonomy): Bacteria > Acidobacteriota > Vicinamibacteria > Vicinamibacterales > JAKQTR01 > CAVOHU01. The sequence goes on along the minus strand of CAWJJY010000007.1, from coordinate 2,288,256 downwards.
ACCGCCCGGCGCGGCACTCCGGCGCGTCGCCAGCCGCCAACCTCCAGCCGCCAGCCCTACCCTGAAAGCCCAATGCTATACTCGCCTCCGATCCGTTCCTGAAGGAGGACACATCCGTGGCAATGCCTCGTGGCGTCGGCGTCGTGCTGGGCATCCTGATTGCGGCTGTCATGATTTCGATGGCGGGCGTGGTCCTGATGCTGATCATGGTCGGCCGCGAACCAGCCGTCGCACCGCACTCGGTCCTCGTGCTTCGCGTCGAGGGCGACCTCGCCGAGGTTGCACCCGAGAACGTGTTCGGCTCGTTCCTCGGGCGGCGCCGCGCCACGGTGAGGACCCTGGTGGACGCCTTGAAGAAGGCGAAGGTCGATTCGCGGATCTCGAGCGTGCTCGTGATGCCCATCGGCCTGGAGTCCCCGTACTGGGCCAAGCTGCAGGAAGTGCGTGACGCGATCCTCGACTTCCGGACCTCGGGGAAGCGGGCCATCGCCTACCTCGAGTACGGCGGCGACCGCGAGTACTTCGTGGCGACCTCCTGCGACCGGATCTTCCTGCTCCCCACCAGCCCGCTCGACCTCAACGGGCTGGCCACCTACGAGTTGTTCCTGCGCGGCACGCTGGACAAGATCGGGGCGGTGGCCGACCTCCATCACATCGGCGACTACAAGACGGCGACCAACCAGCTCACCGAGAAGACCTTCACGCCCGCCCATCGCGAGATGAGCGAATCGCTCAACCAGGACCTCTACCTCCAGCTGGTCCGCGCCATCGCCCAGGGCCGCAAGAAGTCGGAAGCCGAGATCCGGCAGGTCATGGACGAGGGCCCGTTCCTGCCCGAGGCGGCCGTGCGCGCCGGCCTGGTGGACGACCTGGCGTACGAGGATCAGATCAACGACAAGGCCAAGCTGAGCATCGGGCGCGATCCGTCCCGCATCACGGTCGACACCTACGCCCAGATCAGCCCGCAGTCGCTCGGCCTCGCGACGGGCCCGCGCATCGCGGTCATCTACATCGCGGGCCTCATCACGTCGGGCAGGAGCGGGTATGACCCGCTGAACGGGCCGGTCGCCGGGTCGGACACCATTGTCGACTATGTCCGCCGCATCCGCAGGGACAGCTCGATTCGAGCGATCGTCGTCCGGATTGACAGTCCCGGCGGATCCACGATCGCCTCCGACATCATGTGGCGCGAGCTGGCCACCAGCCGCACCGAGAAGCCGGGCGTCCCGCTGGTGGCCTCGATGTCCGATCTGGCCGCCTCGGGCGGCTACTACGTGGCGATGGCCGCTCCCGACATCGTCGCGCAACCCGGCACCCTGACGGGATCGATCGGGATCTACGGCGGCAAGATCGTGACCGGCGGCACCTACGAGAAGCTGGGGATGAACGTGGAGGCGGTGAGCAGCGGCAGGAACGCGCAGATGAACTCGCCGGTCCGCCTCTACACGCCGTCCGAGCGCGCGAAGCTGGAGGAACAGCTCCAGGCGTTCTACGATCAGTTCGTCGAGAAGGTGGCGAGCGCGCGCCGGCAGACGCCTGAAGCCATCGACCGCATCGCCCAAGGTCGCGTCTGGACCGGGCTCCAGGCCAAGGAGCGCGGCCTGGTTGACGCGCTTGGCGGCCTGGATCGCGCCATTGCGCTCGCGAAGGAGCGCGCGAAGATCCCCGCCTCGCAGGGCGTGGAACTCGTGGTCTATCCCCCGCGCCGGAGTCTCTACGAAATCCTGGCCGACTCGTTCGGCGGGGCGGAACAGGGCGCGGGCCTCGCGGCGCTGCTCGGCAGCGGCGAGCGCAGGGCTGTCGCGGTCCTCTCCGCGCCGCTGAGGATTTTCCGCCGCGGAGAACCCCTGGCCTTGATGCCGATGAGCTTCTCGCGCTGATCGGCCCGCACGCCCGGGCCGGCTAGCCTCCCACCACCTGGTCGAGCACCTGGCGGTTGATCTCGATGCCCATCTTCTGCTTGGCTTTCACCATGTAGGACGAGAAGAACCGGCCGCGCCGCTCGTTGAGCAGCTCCTGTTTCGTCGTGTCCCGCCCGGAGGCCACCTGGCCCGGCGTCACGTCCTCGCGCTGCAGCACCTTGATGATGGCCGTCCCGTTCGTGGTCTCGATCGGATCGCTGACCGTGCCCGGCGTCAGGCTGAACGCCGCCTTGTCCACGGCCGCGCTGATGCCCACATCCGGCAGCGCCGCGCCGCGCGCGACCAGCTCGCTGGTCTTGGCTTCCAGCCCGGCCTTCTTGGCGGCGGCCGCGAAATCGGCCCCGCTCTTCAGCGACGAGGCAATCGAGGTCGCCCTGGCCAGGGCGAGCGCCTTCGCCTTCTCCTTGATCGTGTCGTCGCGCACCCGATCGCGGACATCCTCGAGCTTGGGCAGCGACGGATCCTGCTTGCCCGTGACGGTGACAAACGCGTAGCCGCGGCTCACCTGGATGGCGGGGCTGACGTCGCCCTCCTTCATCGAAAAGACCTGGGTGGCCAGCTGCGCCGACCCGCCCAGATCCATCACGGGCTCGTCACGGGTGAAGAACCCCGACTCCTGCACCTTCCAGCCGCGCGCGAGCGCGACCTTGTCGAGATCGGCGGGCGCCTTGATGGCCTGGCCGACTTCGGTGGCCAGCGCGTCGGCAGCCTTCTGCGCCTTGTCCCGCGCGAGCTGCTCGCGGATCTGAGCCCGCACCTCGTCCAGGGTGCGGGTGGTCGCCGGTTTCTTGTCGGCCACCTTGATGATCTCGAACCCGTACATCGTCTTCACGACATCGCTGATGGCGCCGGGCTCCATCGCGAACGCCGCCTGCTCGAATTCCGGGACCTGGCTGTTGCGGCTGATGTAATCGAGATCGCCGCCCTGCTTGGCGGTCCGCTCGTCTTCAGAGTACTTCTTGGCCAGCCCGGCGAAATCCGCCCCCGCTTTCGCCTCCGCGAGGATCTTCTCGGCGGTCTTGCGCACGGCGGCCTCGTCCTTGCCCTGCGTCTTGAGCAGGATGTGGCTGGCCCGCACCTGTTCGGGGGTCGTGTACATCTCGATGTTGCTGTTGTAGGACCGCTCGATCTCGCGCGAGGTCACCACGGACTGGGGACGGAGCTGTTCCACGTCCACCACCAGGTACTTGATCTTCCGCCGCTCGCCGATGCGGTAGTCCTCTTTGTGTTTCTCGAAATACGCGGCGATCTCCGCATCGGCCGCCGTCACGTCCTTGCGGAACGTGTCGGCGGAGAAGGTGACCAGCTGGATCTTCACCTTCTGGTTGCGCGTGGTGTACTCCGCATCGGCTTCCTGGTCGCTCACCATGATCCAGTCGGTGAGGACCGCGCGCAGTTTTTCGACCATCAGGCTGCGGCGCAGGCTCGACTCGAACTCGCTCGGGTTCATCGGCGGGCGCTGCATGTTGAGCAGATCACGGTAGCGCTGCTCGCCGATGAACTGGCCGTTCACCTGGAACGCGGGGATCGACAGGATGCGCTGCTGGATCTCCTCGTCGCCGACCTTGATCCCGAGGCGCTCGGCTTCGGCCGTCGACGCCACCTCGTCGATCATCTGCTGCAGCACCTGCTGCTCGATGCCGAGCTGTTTCAGCAGTTGCTCGCTGACATTGGCTCCGTACGCGCCCCGGTACGCCTGCAGCTGGCTCTGGTAGGCGCGGCGGAACTCCGCCACCGACACCGCCCGGCCCGCCACCGTCGCGATCTGGTCGCTTGGCAGCGACCCCGAAGCTTTTTCTCGGAGGAAATCGGGAATGTAGAAGATGACGAACGTGACGCACACCAGTGCCAGGCTCCACTTGAGCCAGCCCTTGTGGCGCCGCATCCGGTCGAGCATGGTCATGGCGCGAACGACTCCAGTCCGGTCCAGTCACACGGGGTTGACGCCGCGATCCGACGGCCAGTGTCGCGAGGGTCCCTTCCGAAGGCCTTCGGACGCAGCAGAAACCCTAAGTCTATCGCTAGAAATCGCGCAGCGGCAAGCAGTTACATTCGCTATGGCGCCTTTTCGCGCCTCGAGCCGGCTGGTTTTGTCAGCCCGGGCCCGCCAATCTGCCCGGCCGGCGGTTTGCGGGCCGATTCAAGAGGTTGGATGGCGGGGTCTGGCGGGCAGGACTGTGTGCTATATTTGCTCAGGATTGAAGAACTTAGCGGAACTCGCCGGCACGACGCGCCGGCGTACCCGCCCGACAGAGTGGTCACCGCGACCTTGCGTGTGCCTCGTGCCTGCTGCAACCTCCGGGTGCCCGCGGGCGTCGAGCGTGATGGACCCGTTGCAGCACCACACGCGAGAGCGTGACGAGGCGACGTTATCCGGACGCGATTGAAGGAGTCGTGCGCACGGCCGATGGACCGACAGCGAACCTCATCGCGATCCAACACGGTCGCCGTGCCGGCCCAGGATACCCGACCCGCCGATCTCTCTACCCGGCTGTCGAAGTGCCAGCGCAACCTGCGCCGGTTGTCCCGGAACAGCGAGGCGTTCGCTGATCTGATGACGGCCCTCCACGCCGAGGTGGTTCCCGCACGGATTGGCGATGCGCTGGTCGAACGGACCTCGGCCTGGATTCCCGCGGCGCGGTGGGGCGTGATCGTCGTCGACCTCGCCGGTCAGATGTCGACGGTCTCGGAGCGGGACCTGACCCCGGACTCGGCGCGCGCGTCGATGGCTGTCGCCGGATGGGTGGTGAGGCGGGGAGACGACTTCCTCTCGGCGAGCGTGCTGCACGACACGCGCGTGGCGTCTGGCAGCTACGACGGAACCGTGGTGGCCCTGGTGCTGCAGTCCCGCGCCAGGATCGTCGGCGCGGTCGTAGCGCTCGATGATGCGCCCAGCGCGCGCGAGCCGAGATTCGCCGAGGGGGTTCGTGACGGGCTGCGGCCATTCCTGGCCGCCGCAGCCGTGGCGCTCGACAACGGCCTCCGGCTGCAGCGCGCCGAGGAGCTGTCGGTCACCGACGATCTCACGGGGCTGTACAACTCACGGTTCCTGCACGAGGCGCTGCGACGGGAGACGAAGCGGGCACGTCGAAGCGCGCGGGAGCTGTCGGTGCTGTTCATCGACCTCGACGGCTTCAAGATGATCAACGACATGTACGGTCATCTGCAGGGCAGCAAGGCGCTGGTCGAGGCCGCGCAGGTCATCCGCGAATGCTCGCGTGAGACCGACATGGTGGCCCGGTACGGCGGCGACGAATTCGCCGTGGTGCTGCCGGAAACCGGGACCGAGGGAGCCGTGCTGGTCGCGCGCCGCGTGCGGGAACGTCTCGCCGCGCACCCGTTCCTGGCCTCGGATCACCTGGCCATCCACCTGACGGCCTCGGTGGGGGTGGCCAGCATGCCCGGCGACGGCAGCATGCCGGATCAGCTGATCCAGGCGGCCGACCAGGCGATGTACCGGGTGAAGGTGAGCGGAAAGAACGGACTACGGCTGGCGTCGGAGCGATCCGCGGAGCGGGTCAGCAAGGAGTGAAGGCGTTGAGCGTTCGGTCGCTGTTCTCGTTGTTCTCGAGTGACCTGGCCATCGACCTCGGCACGGCCAATACGTGCGTGTATGCCCGGGGCAAAGGCATCGTGGTCAACGAGCCCTCCATCGTGGCCATCAACAAGGTGAACGGGCGGGTGGAGGCCGTCGGGCGCGAGGCCAAGGACATGCTCGGCCGGACGCCCGGCAACATCGTCGCCATCAAGCCGATGAAGGACGGCGTCATCGCCGACTTCGACGTCACCGAGAAGATGCTGACCTACTTCATCAAGAAGGCGCACAACCGCAACATGTGGGTGCGGCCGCGCATCGTGATCGGCGTGCCGTCGGAAATCACGCAGGTGGAGAAGCGCGCGGTCAAGGACAGCGCCTACCGGGCGAAGGCGAGCGAGGTGCACCTGGTCGAGGAGGCCATGGCCGCCGCGATCGGGGCCGGCATGCCGATCACCGAGCCGTCCGGCAACATGATCGTGGACATCGGCGGGGGCACGACGGACATCGCGGTGATTTCGCTGGCGGGCATCGTCTACAGCAAGGCGGTGCGCGTGGCGGGCAACGAGATGGACGAAGCCATCATTCAGTACATCAAGCGCAACTACAACCTGCTCATCGGCGAGCGGACGGCCGAGCAGATCAAGGTGGAAATCGGGTCGGCCTTCCCGCTCGACGAACGGCTGACCATGGAGATCAAGGGGCGGCACCTGCTCGAAGGCGTGCCCAAGACCATCACCATCAGCGACGAGGAAATCCGGGACGCCCTGGCCGAGACCGTGAACGTGATCGTGGATGCCGTGCGCGTGGCGCTCGAGCGGACCCCGCCCGAGCTGTCGGCCGACATCGTCGACCGCGGGATCGTGCTGACGGGCGGCGGTTCCCTGCTGAGGAACCTCGACAAGCGGCTGCGCGAGGAAACCGGGCTGCCCCTGGCCATGGCCGAGGACCCGCTCTCGTCGGTCGTACTTGGCGCGGGAAAGATGCTCTCGGACTTCAACCTGCTCCGCAAGATCTCCATCGACTGAACGTCTGGCCGGGCCCCGGGGCGGTGCTGACCGCCCGGGAGGGGGCCCGTCCACATCACTGGATCGGCACGATCGCGGCGAGCGACGCATGGCGCTTTCGGACATTCGCCACCGCACCGGGTACCTCTTCATCGCGGTGATGGTGGGGCACATCATCCTGATCTCCTCGCAGGTGAATTCGCGAACGGGCGTGCCCGTCCTGAAGGCCGCGATCTTCGGCGGGTTCAGCCAGCTGCAGCGGGTGCTCTCGGCCGCCGAGTCGGGCGTCCGCAACGTGTGGGACGGCTACATCGCCCTGCGCGACGTGCGGGCCGAGAACCAGACGCTCGCCAGCCAGGTCGCGGACCTCCGCGTGCGCCTGCAGGAGGAGCGGGCGCTGGCGCGGACGACCGAGTCGCTGCGCGCGCTGCTCGATCTGCGCGTGCGGCTGCCGCTCGAGACCGTCGCGGCCGAGGTGGTGGCCGGCAGCGCGATCCCGGACTTCAGGTCCTTCACCATCAACAAGGGCAAACAAGCCGGCGTGGCGGTCGACATGGCCGTCATGGCACCCGCCGGCGCCGTCGGGCGCGTCGTCCAGGCGGGCGCCAGTGCATCGATCGTGCAGTTGCTCATCGATGCCAATGCCGCTGCGGCGGCGACCGTGGAGCAGTCGGGCGCGGAGGGCATCGTCGTGGCCGGCCCGGACGGGACGCTGCGGCTCGAGTACCTGACGTCGGCCGCCCTGGTGAATCCCGGAGACGCGATCGTTACGGCCGGCACCGATCGGGTCTACCCGAAGGGGCTCATGGTGGGCACCGTCGAGCGCATCGAGGGCGCCGGCGCCAACCGTGTCGTGGTCGTGCGCCCGGCGGTGGATTTTTCGAGCATCCAGGCGGTGCTCGTCGTCGTTGGGAACCCGGCGTCCCCGGCAACGCCTCCGGGGACTCCATGAAGGGGTTCTGGGTGGTGGCGGGCATCGTCGGGGCCGTGCTGCTGCAGACGTCGGTCGCCGGCTTCATGATCGGCCGGACGATGCCGGTCGACCTGGTGCTCGTGGTGGTGGTCTACGCCGCCCTCTCCTCGGGCCGGGTGACCGGCCTGCTGGGCGGCACGCTCGGGGGACTGGCCCAGGACGCGTTGTCGGGCGGCATCCTCGGGATCGACGGGCTGGCCAAGAGCGTCGCGGGGTTCGTGACAGGCGTCGCGGGCACGCAGTTCATCGTGAGCCAGGCCCTGCCTCGCTTCGTCGTGTTCTTCGGTGCGACCGCGCTGCACGCGTGCATCTTCATGGGACTGTATGTCCTGCTGGGGCTGCGCCACTTCGACCGGCCGATCGCGATGACCGCCATGCAGGGCCTCGGGAACGCCGTGATTGGTGTCGTGATGTTCCAACTCAGAGAATTCCTGCCGGGCGCCATCGAGCGCCGCCGCGCTCGCCGGCCGACCGCCGGCAGGAAACGGTTCAGGTAGCCATGGATTCGATCCTCACAGCGTGGCCCGAAGGCCGGCAGCGGACCAACCTCCGGATGCTGGTCATGAAGGTCACCATTTCGACCCTGTTCGTCGTGCTGGCCATCGGCTTCTGGTACATCCAGGTTGTCCAGCACGTGACCTTCGAGGGGATGGCGGAGAACAACCACCAGCGCCGGCTGGCGCTGCGCGCACCTCGAGGCGTGCTCTACGATCGCTTCGGCCGCGTCATGGTCGAGAACCGGGATTCCTACACGATTTCGATCCTGCGCGAGCACAGCGCCAACCTCGAGGGCACCATGCGGGGGCTGGCGTTGGTCACCGGCATCCCCGAGCAGAGGGTGCGCGAGGCGGTGGCCCGGCATCGCGGGGAACCCTCCTACCGGCCGGTGGTGATCATCGAGGACGCCTCGCTCGGCCAGGTCTCTTCCGTGATGGCCCGCCGCCTCGACAACGAATTGCCGGGAGTTGTCGTGCAGCGGGTGCCGACCCGACGCTATCCCGCCGGCGGCCTCGCGGCACACCTGCTCGGATACGTGGGTGAAGTGGCCGAGGCGCAGATGGCCAGCGACGGCCTCCGCAGCGGCGCCATTGTCGGGCAGTCCGGTGTCGAGCGGACCGTCAATCGGGTACTGATGGGCACCGACGGCGAGCGGCGCGTGACGGTCAACAGCGTCGGCCGCGAAATCAGCACGCTGGACGAGGTGCCGCCCATCGAGGGCCGCCGGGTCCAGTTGACCGTCGATCTCGATCTGCAGCAGGCCGCCGAGGACGGGTTTCGCGGGCTCGGGTACAGCGGGGCGGCCGTGGTTCTCGACCCGCGCAACGGCGAGGTGCTCTCGCTGGTCAGCCTGCCGGCCTACGACCCCAACGTCTTCGCAGCCGGGATCGACCGCGGGACCTGGGCCAGCCTGAACACCGACAAGGCGCGGCCCTTGCAGAACCGCGCGCTGCAGGGACGCTACTCGCCCGGCTCCACCTTCAAGGTCGTGGTGGCGACGGCGGCCCTCGAGGAGGGCATCATCACGCCCGACTTCAAGGTGAGCTGCCACGGCGGCGCGATCTTCTACAACCGGTTCTTCCAGTGCAGCGTCAAGCAGGGTCACGGCGTGGTGGACTTGCGCCACGCGATCGAGCAGTCCTGCAACGTGTACTTCTACACCGTGGCCAACATGCTCGGGATCGACAAGATCGCGAAGTGGGCGCAGGCGCTCGGGCTGTCCGGGCGCACGGGAATCGACCTGCCCAACGAGGCCGACAGCATCGTGCCGTCCTCGGCGTGGAAGCTGGCCCGGACCGGCGAGAAATGGTACGCCGGTGAGACCATCTCGGTGGCGATCGGCCAGGGCCAGGTGTCGGTGACGCCCATCGGGCTGGCGGAACTCTACGCGACGGTCGCCAACGGCGGCCGGCGGTTCCTGCCCCACCTGATCCGATCGATCGACGCCGGCGACGGCTGGAAGCAGGTCGACGTTCCCGAGATCCCGGCCACGGCGCTGAAACCCGAGACCGTGGAAGCCGTTCACGACGGCCTCTGGATGGTGGTGAATGCCGCGGGGACCGGCAGCCGGGCCCGCATGGCCGGGCGTGACGTGTCGGGCAAGACCGGCACCGCGCAGGTCATCTCGCTGCAGGGCAAGAAGGCCGCCGTCAACACGGAAATGGACCTGCGTGACCATGGCTGGTTCGCCTTCTTCGCGCCCCGGGACAACCCCGAAATCGCCGGCGTGATCTTCGGCGAGCACGCGGAGCACGGCTCGTGGGTGGCCCCGATCGCCCGCCACGTGCTGGACGTCTACTACGCGAAAAAGGAAGGCCGGCCCCTGCCGAAATTCGAAGCCCCCGCCGCCGCGACACCCGCCGTTCCGGCCAGGCCGGTGGTGCCCCCGGTCAAACCGGCGCCCGGGACGGCGCGGCAACCGTAGCCGCAGGGCCAACGCTCATGCTGGAACGGCGTCTCTACGTTCATCTCGACTGGCTGCTGGTTGGAGCCATTCTGCTGTTGTGCGCCGCCGGCATCGCGCTGATCTACAGCACCACGGGCAACTCGCTTCGACCGGAGTTGGCGCGGCTCTACGTCACCCAGATCTACGCACTGGTGCTCGGACTGGCGGGGATGTTCGTGTGCGCGGTCGTCGACTACCGGAGGCTTGCCGACAAGGTCCACATCTTCTACATCATCCTGGTGGGCGCGCTGGTCTACGTCCTGATTTTCGGCGTGATGCGGGGCGGGGGGCGCCGCTGGATTCCGCTGCCGATCATGCACTTCAACCTGCAGCCGTCCGAGTTCGCCAGGCTGGTCGTCGCCCTGGTGCTGGCGCGGCTGCTCGGCGACTCGCGGCGCCGCGACCCGGCGCGGTCCGACCTGGTGGTGGCCGGAGTACTGACGGCCATCCCGATCGCGCTCATCGCCCCGCAGCCGGACCTGGGCACCGCCGCCACGCTGGTGCCCGTCTTCCTCGGCATCGTGTATGTCGCCGGCGTCAGGCTCCGCAGCGTGGGCATCCTGCTGCTCCTCGCGGTGCTGGCGACGCCGGCCGTCTGGGCCTACGCGCTCAAGGACTACCAGAAAAGCCGCATCCTGACCTTCGTGGACCCGTCGCGCGATCCCAAGCGCGCGGGCTACCAGCAGATCCAGGCGCAGATCACCGTGGGATCGGGCGGTCTGTGGGGCAAGGGCTTCCGGATGGGCACCCAGGGACAGCTGGCGTTTCTGCCGGTGGCCCACAACGACTTCATCTTCTCGGTTCTGGCGGAGGAGCAGGGGTTTGTCGGCGTGCTCGTGATCCTCGGCCTGTACCTGTTCGTCGTGATGCGATCACTCGATGCGGCGAAGCTCGCGAAGGACCGGCTGGGAACCTACCTGGTGGTCGGCGTGCTCGCGTGCTTCTCGTTCCAGGTTGTCTACAACATTACGATGTCGGCCGGGCTGGCGCCGGTGAAGGGGCTGACGCTGCCGCTCATGAGCTACGGCGGATCCTCGCTGATCGCCACGCTTGCCGGCTTCGGACTCATCCTGAATGTCAGGATGCGAAGGTTCACGAATTGAGGGAACGCGTGCGCGCCCGTCGTCTGTCGGGCACGGGTGATTCGACCCGGCAGCGGCCGGGTCCGGAACGCGTGCGTCGATCCCGGAGTCTGCGGCATGACCAAAGAGATGATCATCACCTCGAACGGCCACCAGACCATGGTGGCCATCCTCGAGGACGACCTCGTCACGGAGCTCTCCGTCGAACGCGAGCGTCAGCGTGGCGTGGTCGGCAACGTCTACAAGGCCCGGGTGTCGAAAGTCCTGCCTGGCATGCAATCGGCCTTCGTGGACATCGGCCTCGATCGCGACGGGTTCCTCTACGTGTCCGACGTCGTGGACACCCTCGAGGAATTCGAACGCCTGACCGGCGGTGACGACGAGGAGACGGAAGAGGCCGCCGCCGAAGGCACGGAAGGCGCGCGCCGGGGCGAGAAGTCCGAGCAGCCGAAGATCGAGGAGCTGCTGAAGGAAGGCCAGGAAATCCTCGTCCAGGTGGCCAAGGAGCCGCTCGGCACCAAGGGGGCCCGCCTGACCTGTCACGTGACGATGGCGGGGCGGTTCCTGGTCTTCATGCCGACGGTCGATCACGTGGGCGTGTCGAGGAAGATCGAAGCCCGCGAGGAGCGTGCCCGGTTGCGGGGCATCGTGCGCGACTACCGCGAGCAGCACGGGTTCACCGGGGGCGTCATCATCCGGACGGCCGCGGCGGGGCGGCCGGACGAAGATCTCTTCAGCGACCTGGCGTACTTCCAGCGGGTCTGGGACGAGGTCCGGCAGCGCGTGGACTCCTCACGCAGCCCGGCGGTGGTGTACCGGGAGCAGGGCCTGGTCGCCAAGCTCATCAGGGACCTGCTCACCGACGAGTTCACCTCGATCCGGGTCGACAACGAACAGGAGTATCGCCGGATGTGCGACCTGGTGGAGCGGATCATGCCGGCGCTGGCCGGCCGGGTGAAGCTCTACACGAAGGACTACCCGATCTTCGAAGAGTACGGCGTGCAGGCCGAGATCGACAAGGCGCTGCGCAGCAAGGTCTGGCTCAAGTCGGGCGGCTACATCGTGATCAACCAGACCGAAGCGCTGGTCGCGATCGACGTCAACACGGGGCGCTACGTCGGCAAGCGCAACGACCGGCTCGAAGACACCATCGTCAAGACCAACATCGAGGCGGTGAAGGAAATCGTGCGCCAGATCCGGCTGCGGGATCTGGGGGGCATCATCGTGCTCGATTTCATCGACATGGAGGAGCGCAAGAACCGCCAGAAGGTGTACCAGGCGTTCGAACAGGAGCTGCGCCGCGATCGGTCGCCGTCCAAGGCGGTCCAGGTGTCCGACTTCGGCCTGATTATCATCACGCGGAAGCGCGTCAAGCAGAGCCTCGAGCGGGTGATGACCGAGCCGTGCCCGTACTGCTCCGGCACCGGCATGATCAAGTCGAGTTCAACGATCTGCTACGAGATTCTCGACGAGGTGAGAAAGATCGGCGGCGATCTGGATGGTCACGGCCTGGTGCTGCGGGTCAATCCTGATATTGCGAGGGCGCTGAAAGAAGAAGAGGCCGGGGTGCTCAAGGACCTGCAGCAGGCGCTGGGGAAGGCTGTCAGCATCAAGCCCGACATCCACCTGCACCACGAGCAGTTCGACGTGATGGCAATTTAGGGAGCGGACTCGTAACAGGCTTGAGGCTTGGGGCTTGAGGCTCACCAAGCCCCGAGCCCAGGCCTAATTGAAGTATCTCTTGATCCCCGCGCTAACCGCCAAGCCCGACGGACTGGCCGGAAGTCCTGCCTGCCGTGTGATGTAATACACGAGCTCGAATCGGAACGTGACGCGCGGCCGGACGAAATACTCCACGCCCCCGCCGAGATTGGCGCCCCACAGACTCCGGGTTCCGCCCTGGAACGCATCGTCGCTGAGCCGCTGGCGCACGAACTGCACGTTGGCTCCCGCCGTGAGGTACGGGTGCCAGTCGCCGGTCTCCCAGTTGTAGACCGCGTTGAGGGCGGCCCGCGTCTGATCGAACCCGCCGGGTCGGTCGGCGAAGGCTGGCCTTGCCCAGCCGACCTGCAGCCGGGCGCTGACCCGCGCGACCGGGTAGATCTCGATGGCGCCCTCGGGCGAGAACGTCCCGTGGAAGTCCTCGTCGGGGACGAAGAGACCGATGGCGCCGCAGATCGCCCAGTTCCCGGCGTGCGGCTGGAGGCGTTGCGCCGCGGCAGGACGCGACATGGCGAGTGCGGCGATGATGAACCCCACGACCAGATACCTGCGCATCACAATTCCTCTTGGTGACGGGGCAGCCTCGGGCCCGGCCTGCCCGACGACGCCGCACAAAGACGACCGCCCACCGCCCGTCCGGCCCCGGCGGGGCCCTGCGACATGGGTATCGGACCGGCGCGCCCGACAGTGCAGGTGCAACCGAACGATGACGTGCAGGACGAGGACAGCCCTGTGAAGAAGCGTGCGGACAAGCCTTGCGGTCGCCGCTAATTGCCGGAATTCACCGAACTCGCCGGGTGCGAAGACGATTCGGCGAGCGGCAGCTGGTCTCCTGTATCGATTGAGACACACGCTGCAGAGGCTCTCAGGCCTGCCATTCAGCAAGCGATCCAATCGCAGCTCCGAGATTTCCCGTGCAATTCCCGACTTCGTCCCCCCGGCATCGTCTAGAGTTCGCGGTCGATAATACACGCGCCGGTTCGATCGAGCGTAAACATCTTGCGAGAAATACACGCCGCGGATCGACAGATGCACAGCACGTCAAGGAACGTGCTGCCTGTCAGTGGCCCGGCTTCGCGGCGTCGAGTGGTCCGTTGGCATCGGCAACTGCCAAGCGTCGACTCGCGGGCGCGACCTTACGCCGCTTGAGGCGCACAAGATGTTGGCGGCGGCGATTTCACACATTGCGCCGTCTTATCCCGAGGAATCCAAAGCCCGGGGAGCGACAGGGGTTGCAGTGGCGCGCCTTCGGACGGACACTCTCGGGAATGTGCGGCGAGTCGAAGTGCTTCAGGCGCCGGATGTCGGGATCGGCCTTGCGGTCCAGAATGTGCTTGGGGGTTGGACCTTCCAGCGCATTCTAGGTGGCCCGACGGGCGTACCCTCACAAGGCCTGGAAGGCAAGGTCGTGCTCTATTTTCGAATCCTGGATGGGCACGGAGTTGTTTCCGTTCGCTGATCTAGGGAGGACATATGCGTCGCTGCGACAAGTCTTGCATACTCACTGGGCTTGTGTTCGCGTGCTGCCTAATAGCGCCAGGTACGCTCGAAATCAGGCCGTCGCTGCTCGCTCAGGTACAGGACGGTCGGAGCCCCAGCAATCCATCTCTCAAGGGGAGAGGCCGAATTGCCGGGGTTGTCGTTGACGGAAGCTCAAAGAACCCGGTAGGCGCCGTCGCGGTTCGGCTGGTCGCGCCAACCGGAAGAGATGGAGGCGAGTACCTCACGGAACAAACGGGAAGTTTCTCATTCGAGAACCTCGTTGGGCCCGCGTCGTACTCAATCCGACTCCGTAAGGACGGGTTCTTCGACGCCCAGTATCCGGATACGGGACTTGGCGCTGTCGTCCCCAGCTTGTCACTGGAGGAAGGCGAATCAGTCACAGGGCTCAGCCTGCCAATGTGGCGGAAATCTGCCATTGGCGGTGAGGTGCGCCTGTCAGACGGTCAGCCCCTGAAGGGAGTCATGGTTTCGGTACTTCCGGTCTTCATGATGAACGGAAAGACCCGAGTCGCACCGGGGCCGATGGAGATTACCAACGATCGGGGTTCGTACCGAATCGTCGGATTGGCCGGCGGCCGCTATAAGGTCGCGATGTATCCTCGGGCCGGGAGCGCTCCGGTCGGGGTCGATAAACGAGAGCCGAACGCGTACGGCCGCCAGTTCTTTCCGGGGGTTGAGTCTCTTGGAGAGGCGCAGGTTATTGACATCGCACCTGGCGACGAGCGGGTGGATGTGGACTTCCTGGCGGCTGCCACGGTGCCGGTGCGGATTTCGGGGAGAGTCGAAGGCCCTTCGAGTGCGTACTCGAACCTCGTCGTTAGACTGGTTACGCGTGGTTCGGAAACACTTGGGCGCGACCACATCGTCGGCACATCGCGCATAGGGCAGGATGGAGCGTTTCGAATTGATCATGTCCCGCCTGGCCACTACACTCTCGAGGCCGTGCGCGCCGTTCCATTCCTTATCTACTCCGTTGGCAACGGAGCGCGGGTATTCGGGAAGGGAGTCACGTGGGACGATCTCGTGGTGCCGCGGGGACCCGGTCCAGGGGAACGCGTGCCGACTCCAAACGTGGCCCGGTACTTCGGCTCAATTCAGCTTGAGGTGGGGCAGCGGGACCTTGAAGACGTTACGCTGCCGCTGCGAAGGTCAGCGGCTGCGAAAGGTAATCTGGTTTTCGATACAGCTTCTGCATCGCTGCCCGTTGGAAGGGTTGCGATTTACGCGGAACCGTCGGATGGTGACGTCACCGCTGGTTTGCCACACGGAGAAGTGGACTTTGGTGACCCGACTCTTCCATTTATCATCGATGGCCTTCTCCCGGGCGTATTTACGCTCCAACTCCAGGCTCCTCGAGGTTTTGCGCTGAAGTCGATCACGTACAACGGGATCGATCGCACATACGCTACGTTTGACTTCCGAGCCGGGATCGATCTTTCCGGTCTCCTGGTAACGCTGACAGACAAGACCGCCGCCCTGTTTGGCACTCTCCGATACCGCGAGGTCAAGGTGTCTGGCACATTGCGTGCGCCGGGATGCGCCGTGATCTTGCCAGTTGAACGGTCTGAATGGAGTGAGTTCGGGCTCTTCTCCAGTCGCATCCGCACGGAGGCCGCCGACCGCTTCGGCGCTTTCCGTATCGAAGACCTTCCCGCAGGTGACTACTATCTTGCGGCTCTAGAGGTCTGTCCCAGCGGCGACTTCAAGGAGCGGGAGTTTCTTGACGGACTGGTGCGGGACGCCCAGCGGGTGTCCCTGTCCTGGGGTGACTCCAAACGAGTCGACCTGGAAGTCGAGAAGAAACGATAGTCGACTTCGCACCGAGTGGCCCGGCAAGGTGCCATTCTGCCCGCTCGGGGTCATTGCGCTGTGGAGGCCGGGGATCGCAAAGTCGTGCAGGACGGGTCAGCCCTGTGAAGAAGCGTGCGCCGCCTGGGCGCCTATTTGAGCTGGGACGGCGGGAGTAGAGGCGCCGACCTCGAGGGAAGGAGCCGGTCCGAGGCACCCTGGACCCGGCCCGCGCCAGGTTCGGCCAGGCCCGTCCTGCTCGCCCGCGGATCCCATCCGAGCCGCAGCACGGTGACATCGATTGGGCGCCGGCCGAACTGCAGGGCTTCCGTGCAGCTCCAGATGTAGATGTCGAGCCGCCGCCCCTGAATCATCGGGCCGGTGTCCATGATCGTGTAGACGCCGCTATAGGGCGGCACGCTGACGACCTCGATGACCGAACCGACCGGGAGCAGCGCCGGATCGGCGGCCGCGACCCCCTTCTGGGGCAGCACGCCGGACGCCGTGACCTCGCCCTGGCAGTAGGCGGTGGCGGTGAACCGCACGCGGGCACCGGGTACGGGTGTGGTCACCGAGAGACTCTCCTCGGCCTGCTGTGCAGCATGCCGGGAGTCGAAGGTGGAGACCTCGCGAAGCAGCACGAATGCGAGCACCGCCAGCGCCAGGCTCAGGAGATGCCGCCGAGGACCGCGTGGCCGTCCCACGGCGCGTCCTCGCAGCCGGGGGGCGTGCGAGCGCACGCGCCGGAAGGGAGGGTCGTCGGACTGCCCGTCCTGCGGGCGGTCTACCGCGCCGCGCTGGCGTCTCACAGCGCTACCTCGTTGGCGCCTGCGCGGATGCAAGGCAGCGCCTCGAGACACTTCCGGGCGGCCTTGACGGCCAGATGTTTCATCGGAAGTGCTGGTAGCCGTCGGGTAAAGCGCGAAGCTGTCCGCGATGGCTGATCATCAATCGTGTGTCCGCGGTCATGGTCCCGACGCGAGTCAGGCGCCCTTCGAGCTTCGCAAGGGCCGCCACGCGCGAACGGAACCTGGGCGAAGCGGTGAACATGAGCTCGTAGTCGTCGCCCGATTCCAACGCCACCTCGATCGGGTCGCGTCGCTCTTCTTCGAACCAGCGCCTGGCCGACGGCTCGATCGGCAGGGCGGAGGCTTCCACCAGCGCGCCGAGGCCGGATGCGGCGGCAAGTTGTCTGACGCCGTCGGCGAACCCGTCGCTCAGATCGACACATGAGGTGGCCGCGCGATTGCCCGCGAGCGCCCGTCCGAGCCGGACGCGCGGCTCCGGGCGCAGGTAGCGTCCGGTGCACGGCGTCATCCACTCCGGGCCCGCGGCCCCGTGCCGTTGCAGGCAGGCGAGGCCCGCGGCGGCTCCGCCGAGGGTGCCGCTCACCCAGAGGTCGTCGCCCGTCCTCGCACCGGATCGCTGAAGCACCCGGCGCCGGCGCGAGGTTCCGATGGCGGTGACATCGACGAACAGTGGTCCCGGCGAGCGAGAGACGTTGCCGCCGACCAGCGAGACGCGGTGCCGGCCGGCAAGCTCCAGGAACCCGTCGACCAGCTCCGACACTTCGCCGACCGGCAGCGTCGGAGGCAGGGCCAGGGAGAGCAGCGCCGCGCGAGGCGTTGCGCCCATCGCGGCCAGATCGCTGAGGTTCACCGCGAGCGCACGGTGACCGATGGCCGAAGGAGGCGTGAACGCACGATCGAAATGCACGCCTTCGACCAGGGCGTCGGTGGTCACCACGTCGACCTGGTTCCGCGCCGGCACCAGCACGGCCGCATCGTCTCCGATGCCGACCGTCAGCCAGTCGGGCGCGGGCCCGACGCGGCTGCGGATCAGGTCGATGAGCGCCCGCTCGCCGATGTCCGCGACGCTACTTGGCGTACTCAACGGCACGTGTCTCGCGGATGACAGTGACCTTGATCTGGCCTGGGTACTCGAGCTCGTTCTCGATGCGGCGGGCGATGTCCTTGGAGAGCCAGACCGCTTCTTCGTCGCTGATCTTCTCGCTCTCCACCATGATGCGGATCTCGCGGCCCGCCTGGAGCGCAAAGGCCTTCGAGACGCCCTTGAAGGAGTCCGCGATCCCTTCGAGCTTCTCGAGGCGCTTCACGTACGATTCGAGGATGTCCCGCCGCGCGCCCGGGCGGGCGGCGGAGATCGCGTCGGCGGCCTGGACGATCATGGCCTCGAGCGACGGCCAGTCGATGTCCATGTGATGGGCGGCGATGGCGTCGGTGACGGCCGGCGACTCGCCGTGCTTCCGGAGGAAGTCCACGCCGATCTCGAGATGCGTGCCCTGGATTTCCCGATCGATGGCCTTCCCGATGTCGTGCAGGAACGCCGCGCGGACCGCGACGGTGGTCTGGAGGCCGAGCTCGCGGGCCATGGTCCCCGCGAGGAACGCGACTTCCTTGGAGTGGTTGAGCACGTTCTGCCCGTAGCTGGTCCGGAACTTCAACCGGCCCATCAGCCGGAGGACCTCGGGATGGAGGTCGTGGAGCCCGAGTTCGAACGCCGCAGCCTCGCCGTCGCGGCGCACCTCCTCCTCGAGGTCGGCGCTGACCTTCTCGACCACTTCCTCGATCCGGGCCGGGTGGATGCGGCCGTCGGCGATGAGCCGCTCGATGGACTGCTTGGCGATCTCGCGGCGATACGGGTCGAAGCCAGACAGGATGATGGCGCCCGGCGTGTCGTCGACGATGAGGTCGACGCCGGTGGCGATTTCGAGCGCGCGGATGTTCCTGCCCTCGCGGCCGATGATGCGTCCCTTGAGATCGTCACTGGGGAGATCGACCACCGAGACCGTGGTTTCCACGGCGTGCTCGGCGGCGCTGCGCTGGATGGCCTCGGTGACCAGCTGGCGCGCGCGGGACGTGGCGGTCTCGCGGGCCTCGGCTTCGAGCCGCTTCACCATGTTGGCCGCATCGCGCCGGGCGTCGGCTTCGAACTGCTTGAGCAGGATGTCGCGGGCCTCGTCGGCGGTCAGCCCGGCGACGCGCTGGAGTTCCCGCTGCTGTTCGACGACGAGCGATTCGTACCGGGTCGCGGACTGGCTGGCGTCGCGTTCCCGCTTGGCCACGGCGCCTTCCTGGGTCCGCAGGTCCCGATCGCGCTGCTCCAGGCTGCTCACCCGCTCGGTGAGTTTCTCCTCCCGGCGCAGCACGGCCTGCTCGAGCCCCGATAGTTGCTGTCGGCGTTCACGGGCCTGCTTCTCCGCATCCATGAGCAGGTCGTGGGTCCGCTCCTTGGCCTCGAGCAGGGCTTCTTTCTTTCGAGTCTCCGCCTCCCGCTCGGCGTCACGGACCAGCTGGGCGGCGTGCGCCTCGGCGCGGCCGACGGTTTCCTCGGACAGGCGCTTGCGGTTGGCGATCCAGACGAAGAAGAGCGCCGCCCCGATGACGATGGTGATGACGGCGTTGACGACGTAGAGTAAATATCCGCTCATGCCGCGTCCTTTCGGGACCCACGCGACGAGATGGTCGGGCCTCGCGGGGCCATTGGCACCCGGTTGAACGGGAAAGCCCCGCGGTGGTGGAACCGGAGGAGGGAGGCCTTTAGAGAAGGCCCCGCTTTGCCGTGTGGGGAGGTCGTTGAACCTGCTTGCGCAGGTGGAACCGCTCAGAGCCGCGTTTCAGGCTTCCTCCAACGGAGGCATGCACACCGCACGGCATCGCAGTTCGCATTGATCTAGCGTTGGCTCAAGCGACGCTCCGACCATCACGGGCAAAGCAGGGAACCCGAAAATTTCCTCGGGTGATCTTAGACCGGGCACCGTCAGGGGTCAAGCGGGCGGGCCGGGCTGGAGCGCCTCGTCAATCAGGTGCTCGATCTGACTGAGCCGCTCGCGCACGAGCGCGCCGTCGCGGCCGAGGCCGTCGCGTGACCGGAAGAACTCGTCGGCGATGTTCAGGGCGGTGAGCACGGCCAGCCGCAGCGAGTCGACGTTGGGCGTGATATCGGCGGCGGCCTTCATCTTTGCGTCGACGTAGTTGGCGAGCTCCTCGACGTAGGCCTGGTCCAGCTGACTGCGGATCGGGTAGGTCTGCCCGAGGATCTCCACCGGCACCAGGACGTCGGTCATGGTCGCCTCTAGAGGTTGAGCGCCTCGATCTGCTCAAGGAGCGAGCTCACGCGGCTTCGGACCGCGTCACGCTCGTCGCGCAACGCGGCCACGTCCTCCGCCACGCCATCGACCTCGGCGAGGCGCCTGCGCGCATCGTCGAGGTCCTTGGTCAGCCGCCCGTTGTCCTCGGCGGCGCGGGCCTGTTCGATTCGCAGGCGGCCGACGAGCGCAACCAGCAACTTGACCTTCTCCTCGAGCCGCTCCAGCGGTTCGAGGTCGGTTGAACGGCCGGACTTCGCCATATCTGCTGTCTCCGCCTGGGGGCTTGCCAGGGCCTTCAGGACTTCGCCAGCGCCGTCACTGCCGCGCGGGCCTGTCCGACCACTGCCGCGAACGCCTTCGGGTCCATGACGGCCAGATCGGCCAGGTGCTTCCGGTCAATCGTGATGTTCGCGAGCTTGAGACCGTGCATGAACTCGCGGTAGGTGGTGCCGTTTTCCCGGGCGGCGGCATTGATCCGCACGACCCACAATCGGCGGTAGTCGCGCTTCTTGTTCCGCCGGCCGACAAAGGCGTACTTCAGCGCGGTGTCAACCGCCTCTTTGGCGGCCCGATACAGCTTCCCCTTGTTGGCGTAGTAGCCCTTGGCCCGTGACAGCAGCTTCTTGCGCTTCGCGCGCCGCACGGTGCCACGCTTCACTCTTGGCATGTCTCTTCTCCTGCCCGTTTGCCAAAGCGGCCCATCCAGGCCGCCGGTCGTGATTCAAAGAACCGGTGCCGATCGCGGGGGGTGGCATCCCCGTCTCCCAGGCGGCCGGATCCACATTGGAACTACCGGTGGTAGGTTACAGGTTATAGGTTATAGGTTATAGGTTACAGGTTGCAGGGCGCTGGCGTTGGCGTGCGTTCCGCAGCCGGTGTTCCTCTGCCTGCATCGTGTACCCTGTACCCTGTAACCTGTTCCCTGTAACCTATTTGTACGGGAGCATCCGCTGTAGCGTCTTCTGATCTTCCTTGGCTACGACGTGGGTACCCGCCAGCTGGCGTTTGCGCTTGGTCGTCTTGCTGGTCAGCAGATGCCGCGCAAAGGCCGATCCCCGGAGGAACTTCCCGGTTCCCGTCTTCTTGAAGCGCTTGGCTGCGCCGCGATGTGTCTTCAACTTCGGCATGACGTCGATGTCTCCTTCTCGTCCCCTGTGGCGTCCCCGAGCCGTCCTACTCGGTGTCCGCCGGCATATCGGGCTCGGCCGGACCGCCCGCGCCGGCTGTCTCCGAGGGTCGCGCGGGCCGTGGCGCTGTCGGCGGTTTCGCGCCGCCGGGCTTGCGCGACAGGATCGTGTGCATGGTATTGCCTTCCATCCTCGGCATGTTCTCGGGCACGGCGAGATCGGCCAGTTCCTGGATGAGCCGCGTCAGGATGCGGCGCCCGATATCGGGGTGCGCCATCTCGCGCCCCCGGAAGAAGATGGTGGCTTTCACCTTGTCGCCGTCCGCGATGAAGCGTTCGATGTGCTTCTTCTTGAACTGGTAGTCGTGCTCGTCCACCTTTGGACGGAACTTGATCTCCTTGACCTCGATCACCTTCTGATGCTTCCGGGCTTCCCGCGCGCGCTTCTGCTCCTGGTACTGGTACTTGCCGAAGTCCATAATCCGGCAGACAGGCGGCGTCGCGGCCGCCGCGACCTCCACCAGGTCGAGCCCGCGCGAGCGCGCGATGGTGAGCGCCTGTTGGGGCGCCATGATTCCCAGTTGCTGACCGGTGTCGTCAATCACGCGGATCTCGCGCACCCGGATGCGCTCGTTGACCCTGGTGCGCTCTTCACGACGCGGGCCGGATCGATCGAAAGCGATAGAAGCCTCCTTCTGCTCTGGGCCTACCGGCCCTTGCGCCGAATCTCGTCCAGGGCGGCGTCGATGAACGCCTGCACGGGGCTGTCGCCCTGGTCACCGGAGGCGCGACTCCGGACCGACACGGTGCCATCGGCCATCTCGCGATCGCCGATGACCAGCATGTACGGGATCTTCTGCAATTGCGCTTCCCGAATCTTGTAGCCGATCTTCTCCTGCCGTTCGTCCAGCTCCGCGCGCAACCCGGCGCGCACCAGCTCGTCGCGCACCCCGGAGGCGGCGGGAAGGTGCCGATCCGCGATCGGCAGGACCACGGCCTGCACCGGCGCCATCCAGAGCGGAAACGCCCCGGCATAGTGCTCGAGCAGCAGCGCGATGAACCGCTCGAAGCTGCCGAAGATCGCGCGGTGGATGACGACCGGACGGTGCTCGGCGTTGTCGGCGCCGACATACTTCAGGTCGAACCGCTGCGGCATCTGGTAGTCGAGCTGGATCGTGGCGCATTGCCACTTCCGGCCGATCGCGTCGGTGATGTCGAAATCCAGCTTCGGTCCGTAGAACGCCCCATCGCCCGCGTTGACGACGTAGGCCTGACTTGCCGCCACCAGCGCCTCGCGCAACGACGCTTCCGCGTGATCCCAGGTCGCCACCTCGCCGAGGAACTGGGGAGGCCGGGTGGACAGCTTCACGGTGTACTCGAAGCCGAAATCCGCGTACACGCGCTGGACCAGACGCAGCAGCCGCTCGACTTCCTCCGAGATCTGCGACTCCATGACGAAGCAGTGCGCATCGTCCTGCGCGAACTGGCGGACCCGCGTGAGGCCCGAGAGCACGCCGGACGCCTCGTTGCGGTGGAGCGGCGTCTGCTCGTGGAACCGCAGCGGGAGGTCGCGGTAGCTGCGCATCTCGCTGGCGAACACCAGGAAATGGCCCGGGCAGTTCATCGCCTTGAGCGCCATCTCCTCGTCGTCGGACGACTTCACGAGGAACATGTTCTCGCGGTAGTGCGACCAGTGCCCGGAGGTCTCCCAGAGCGCCTTGTTGTAGATGATCGGCGTCTTCACTTCCTGGTAGCCGGCCGGGAAGAGGACCTCGCGCATGTAGTTGGCGAGCGTGTTGTAGAGCGTCGTGCCCTTCGAGAGCCAGAAGGTCGCGCCCGGCGCCCACGGGTGCACGATGAACAGCCGCAGGTCGCGCCCGAGCTTGCGATGGTCGCGCTTCTTCGCTTCTTCGAGCCGCTGGAGGTGCGCCTTCAGCTCCGACTCTTTCGCGAAGGCGGTCCCGTATACGCGCTGCATCGGCTGATTGCGCGCGTCGCCCTTCCAGTACGCGTTCGACGTGCTGAGCAGCTTGAACGCCTTGAGGCGGCCGGAGGCCGGCACGTGCGGCCCGGTGCAGAAGTCGATGAACGCGTCCTCGATCGTGTAGCAGGACACGACCGGCCCGCCCTTGTCCTCGATCAGCTCGACCTTCAAGGGCTCGCCCCGCCGGGTGAAATACGCCTTCGCGTCCTCTTTCGGGATCATCTTCCGTTCGTATCGGAGGTTGCGCTCGGCCAGCTCGCGCATCTTCCGCTCGATGGCGTCGAGATCCTCCGGAACGAACGGGCGCTCGACCACGAAGTCGTAGAAGAACCCTTCGTCGGTTGCCGGCCCCACGCCGCACTGCGTGCCGGGGAACAGATTGGTGACGGCGGCAGCCATGAGGTGGGCGGTACTGTGACGGTACAGCCCGAGTGCCTCCGGACTCTCCGGGGTGACGATGCGCAGGGCGCAGTCGCGATCGAGCGGGCAGGACAGGTCGACGGTCTGTCCATCCACCACGCCCGCCAGGGCAGACTTCGCCAGCTGCGGCGAGATGGTCGCCGCGAAGTCGGCTACGGATACTCCTGCCTGGGTTTCCCTGCGGGAGCCGTCCGGAAGAGTGATCGTGACGTGAGTCATCGACGAGCGAACTGGACCTGGATGAACCGGCCGGCCTTCTGAATCCTCACCGGCCGACCCTTCGACCTGGCAGCGGGGAAGTGGTAGGCACGGGCGGACTCGAACCGCCGACCTCCTGCGTGTCAAGCAGGCGCTCTAACCATCTGAGCTACGCGCCTAGATCTTGAAAAGACAAGGCTTACCGGACCAGCCAGTATAACAGCGCCCTTGCGGGGGCGTCAACGGCCGGAGACGCGCCGTAGCGCGGCGACCCCGCGGATACCGAGAGCGCCTCGGCGCTCTCGAGCATCCCCGGGATCGATAGGGTCCGGAACGGCAGGCGGCCTGCCTACTTGACGGCGACCTTGAGCGCCTTGCCCGCCGTGAAGCGGGGCACGCGGCGCTTGGCGATCTTGATCGGTGCGCCGGTCTGCGGATTGCGGGCGGTGCGCGCCTTGCGCTGCGAGGTCTTGAAGGTACCGAACCCGACGAAGGTCACGGTATCGCCCTTCTTCAATGCCTTGGTGATCGTGTCGAGCAGGGAATCGAGGACCGATGCTGCCGCCACCTTGGTCACGCCGGTTTCGCCCACAACCTTGCCGATCACGTCCTGTTTGTTCATTCGCCCCTCCAGGGTGCGGCGTCGCGACTGGTCCGGAGCGAGCACGCGCGTCACCCCGATCCGTCCGGTCCGCCGCCATCGTGTTACGAACTGACTGTCACTGATGTACGCCTGACGCGTGCGCTGACAGGCGCTCGACCGCTTTGTCGAGGGTGGGATCGCCGGGTGGTGCCGCCGCGCCGAACTCCATGTCCGGCTGGGGGACATCGATGTTGGGTTTCAAGCCGCGCTCGTGGATGGGGGTGCCCGCCGGCGTCAGGTACCAGGCGTAGGACATCCACAGCCCGCCTCCCTCCGGCAGCTTGAACAGTCGCTGCTGCGCCGCACGCCCGTTCGTGCGTTCGCCCAGAAGTTCCGCACGGGAGTTGCCCGAGAGCGCCGAGGCAAACAGTTCGGCTGCTCCCGAAGTGCCTGCGTCCACCAGCACGGCGACAGGCATGGTGATGGTCCCGTCCTTCGGCGTCGCCGACACGACCTGCCGATCCGCGCCACGCGTTTCGAGCATGGCCAGGGTGCCCTTGGACACGAAGAGACGCGAGGTCTCGAGCCCCGCCATCAGCGGGCCGCGCGCGGTCGATCGCAGGTCCACGACGAGACTGCGGGCCCCGGACTTGATGAGCCCGCCGGTGATCGCCTCGACCGCCATCCGCGTCTGATCGGTGAACTCGGGAATGCGAAGGTAGCCCGTCGTGGCGTTCACCATCCGCGAGCTCGGGGGAGCGGGCGGAATCGCCGCCCGGACGAGATCCACCACGTGCGGCTCGGCGGCGTTGCCCCGGATGATCGCCAGGGAGACGGTCGATCCCGGCTTGCCTCGCAGCAGCCGCGTGCCCTCCCAGACCGACATTTCCCGCGTCGGCTGCCGGTCGATGAGCCGGATGAAGTCCCCGGTACGCACGCCCGCCTTTTCGGCGGGTGAGAAGTCGCGCACCGCGATGACGCGCAGGTAGTACTGCCGCGTGAGATCGATGCCGAGCTCGCCGGGCGCGACCTGGTCGCCCTGATCGAGGCCGCGGACCTGCTCGGCGGTGAGGAACGCGCTGTCGGCGTCGAGCGCGTCGGCCAGGCCGTGCATCGCGCCGTGCATCAGCTTGTCGGTGTTCACGTCTTCCACGTAGTTGTTCGTGGTCAGGTTGAACACGTCATCGAACACGCGGAGATGCGGATACACCTCCTGGCGTGCCGTCACGCCGCCGAGATAGCCGCCGACAATGGCGAAGGCAAGGATCGGCGCGGAAACCAGCAGGACGATCAAACGGGAGCGAGGTGTCATGGCAACGTGCCGAAAACTAGCGTTTCTTGAGCCATTCTACCGGATCCACCGGCCTGCCGTCGATCCGCAACTCGAAGTAGAGAACGGGACCGGGGCCTTTGGCGTCCGGCAGCACGGCGCCGAGCGACCCCACGCTCTGGAGGCGGGTCACGCGCGCGCCCGGCCTGACGGTCATCTCGGCGAGGTTCCCGTAGAGCGAATACGCATGTCCGCCATGGTCCAGGATCACCAGATTGCCGAATCCCGAGAAAACTTCGGCGAAGGCGACCGTTCCCTCGTGGACCGCGAACACGGGCGCATTGGCGCGCGCGGCGATCTCGACGCCGTTCCGGATCACGGCCGTGTTGAATCGCGAGTTGCGCTGCGGGCCGAACCGGGCCGTTACCCGGCCCTCGATCGGCCAGTCGATGGCGCCCCGGAACGGGCGCAGCGGGAGGGTGACGGGCGCATCCGCCGGCCGCGCCTCGCCTCCCGCCATCCGCGAGACTATCAACTGCAGCCGCTGCTGCACCGCCTGGAGCTCGGCGACCCACTGCGCGTTGAGATCCCGCGTCTGGTCGATCTGGGCGATCAGCGCCTCGCGCGCCGACGCGGCTTTCTCGGCCGCCGTCTTCGCCCGGCCGGCTTCCTCCTGCACGGCCGCCCGCCGCGCGCGTTCCCCCCGGAGCGTCGTGAGGGTCGCAGTCAGGTCCGCGAGCGTGCGGCGATGCTCGGCCACCCGCTGGGCGTCGAGGTGCTGCAGCGCGGACACGAAACGGTAGGCGCGCCCCGTGTCGCGCAGATCCTCGACGCTCAGCAGCAGGCGCACGTAGCCCGCGTTGCCGAGCTTGTAGAGTTCGACCAGCCGCGCCGACAGGTCGGGCAGCTGCGATTTCGCCTGCTGCTGCAGCGTTGCGATCCGGGAGCTCGCCGCGTCGATCTGGCGATCGATCGCGGCGAGCTCACGGGTGTCCTCGTCGAACTGCTCGGTGCGAAGGTCCCGCTCCACTTCGAGCCGGCGCAGTTCTTCGAGCAGCGTGCGCTCGCGTGAGGCGAGCGCCTCCGCTTCCTTCCTCAGCGCGCGAATGCGATCGGCGGCCCGCCGCTGCAGCGCCTCGGTCTCGAGACGCTCGATCTGGGCCGGCGGCACCTGGGGCCTGGCGGAGGACGGCCAGCCGGCCACGAGCAGGCCGCACAGCCACGCCAGCGCCCTCATCCGCCAGTGCAACCGGCCGCCGTGCTCAGAAGAGGGGTTTGCCATCGATGTCAGCCGGGATGGCGACCTTGAAGTACTTCAGCACGGTCGGCGCCAGGTCAATCACGCCGGCGTCGCGAGCGGTGAACCTGCGATTCGAGATGATCACACCGGGAATGCTCTGGTAGTCGAACCCGCAATGGTCGCCGCTCCATTTCTTCATGTTGGGGTAGATGAGCCCGGCCGGCGATCCGCCGAGCGTGGTCTGCCACGAGACGCGGTAGCCGTCGACCATCCCGACCTGCAGGTCGGGCGCGTCCTTCACGAATTCGCCGGTGTAGATGTCGTCGCGCTTGTACACGTTGCTGATGATGCGCGTCCCGGTGTCCGGGTCGGTCATGGCCATCAGCCTCGCCGAGAGCTCGTCGGAGAGTCGCCGGTACTCGTCACCGGGATCGACGATGCCCCGGCCCTCCCGCCCCCGGACGTTCAGGAAGACCTGGCCGAGGCCCATGGCGTAGGCGCGCGTCCGGGACCAGTCCACGTTCTCCCAGAACTGGCCGCTGCCGAGGAACAGGTTGTCGAGGGTCTTCTGATCGGAGCGTGCGCCGGTGACGGCGAGGTAGCCCTCCTGCACGAGCCAGGTGTTGAGGTTGACGGCCTTGCGAAACGAATGGAAGCCGTGGTCAGACATGACGATGACCAGCGTGCCGGGATCCACGCGACGGAGCACGTCGCCGACGAGCTGATCCGCGCGGCGGTACACGCGCTCGATCGCGTCGCCGTACTTCGCCGCCAGCGCGGCGTCGTACATCGGGTGCGTCGGGTCGAGCAGCCGCCACATCATGTGCTGCACGCGGTCGGTCGACTCGGTGACGCCGATGAGGAGGTCCCACTGCCGGGCGTCGAGCCGATCCAGGATGATCCTCGCGCGATCGTCGAAGGCGCGGAACAGGTCGTCCATGAACGCCTGCTCGTCGATGCGATCCTCGTTGAGCGGCCAGGTCGCTTCCGCCCACCCGAGCGTGCGGTAGACCCCGAGCCGCTCGTACAGGTCCTTCGAGAATGACCCGGGCCACGACATCGGCACCGCCGGCGAGTCGGGCCGCCAGTTGATCGGCGAGACGTAGAGCTGGAAATCCTGGCCGGCCTTGACCAGGTACAGCTGGGCCATCCCGGAGATCCGGACCAGCAGGTTCACGCGGAACTCGATCGGAATCCATCGGCTCCACTCACCCTGTGCGAGCGTCACGGTCGTGCGCTGGACCGTGACGGTTGCCCGGCTGCTGCCCTGCGTCCAGCGGATCGCCAGGGGCACGTGCGTGTCTTCGCGCGCGGCGAGCGAGGCGAGCGTCGCCTGGTCATCGGCCGAGGGCGTGGGGCTCTTCGCGCGAATCGCGCGCTCCTCCGCCTTCACGATCGGATTCGGCGGCCCGACCAGATCGGGCGTCGCGACGTCTTTGTCGAACGCCAGCCGCTTGAGGATGCCGCCCATCTCTGTGTTGCCCTCTTCGTAGCGGCTCAGGTCGGTGGCGAAGTAATAAAAGGTCCCGATGGTCCCGCGAATGTCCGGAAGCGGAAGGCCCGAGAGCAGCTCACCGTTCTCGGTCCGTTCGGGAGGAAACGTGTCGGGCACCGTGAGGATGCTCGATCGGACGCCCGCCCGTCCGGCCGTGACCCAGAACGACGTGCCGCCGCGAATCGAGGTGATCGTGGGCCGCTTGATCGGGATGTAGCCGAAGAGGAACTCGGGCGGCGATTTCTTCACGAGCCCGAGATCCGGCATGTAGGTCGCCGGGTCTCGCACGAGAAAATCGAAGATGTTGTGCTTGCCGGCCTGGACGCCGGTGGCAAATGACGCCCACGAGGCCGGCGACTCGGGCGAGTGGCTCGTCGTCAGGCGGTACTCGCCACCCTCAGACGCCAGGCGCGCCATGTTGGGCAGCTTGCCCTCAGCCATCCAGCGTTCCGTGAGGCGCGGATCCATGCCGTCGAATCCGAGAATGACAGCTTTCTGTGTGAACCGTTGAGGACTGGGAGATCGGCCGCACGAGGCTATCGACGCCGCTGCCGCGCACGCGAGAGCCACGGTGACGCGCAGGGTCGGAACGTGTGTCATCACTGGTCGATCGAAGTCGTCAGTATAGCGTACGCGATCCGGCCGTCCCCGGCCGGCACGAGCGCACCCATCGGTCTGCGTCGCCCGCTGCGGCCTGGCCCAGACTCGCTCTCGGTGCCCGACCGAATCGACTATACTGCGGCGCGATCGGCCGTGCGATTCGATCCGCAGCCCCGGCGCGGCATCCAGACGCCGCCTGCACGACGCACGCAGCTTGGCCCGCCTTCGTCGAGCCGGCATCGGAAGACAGAAACGTGGCGGGGACACCTGACCCGCGAAAGGAGGCCGTCGCCGATGGTTCAGCACGCCGGGATCCACTCGGCCCGTTGGGCTGCCGCTCAGCGGTTCCGTGAGTCGGAGCGGCCCGACGCGCTGTTCCGCGATCCGCTGGCGCGTTGTCTGGCGGGCGACGAGGGGCTCGCGCTGCTCCAGCAGTGGGAGCAGGCCTATGCGGGCTCTGCCGCCACCTCGGCGTTTGTCGCCATCCGCACGCGCTGTCACGACGACCTGGCGGCGCGGTGTGCGGCAGAAGGTGTCCGGCAGGTCGTGCTACTCGGCGCTGGAATGGACGCGCGGGCGTTCCGGCTCAGCTGGCCCGCCGGCACCACGGTGTTCGAGTGCGATCACGCCGAGCTGCTCGACCAGAAGCAGCGGCTCCTGGCCGAACAGGGGGCGGTGCCCGCCTGCAGCCGCGTGCCGGTCCCGGCCAACCTCGCGGCGGATTGGTCCGAGGACCTCACAGGGCATGGTTTTTCCGCGCAAACGCCCGCGCTGTGGATCGCGGAAGGCTTCCTTCACTATCTCCAGGCCGACGGCGTCGAAAAGCTGCTGGGTCAGGTCTCCCACTCGAGCGCGCCCGGAAGCGTCTTCGGCGCCGACCTCGCGAGCTGGACGTTTTTCACCAGTCCCTGGACGAAACCTGCCCTTCAAGCGCTCGCCGATTGCGGGATGGTCTGGCGGTTCGGCACCGACACGCCGGAGGTCCTGTTCGCCTCGCACGGGTGGCGCGCACAGGTCCACCAGCCCGGCGATCCCCACGCGAACTTCGGGCGGTGGTCATACCCCGTTTACCCGAGGCGTCAGTCGGGCGTCCCGCGCAGTTTCCTCGTCGTCGCCCGGAAGCCGTGAACGCGTCGGCACGGATGCCGGCATGCAGCGGGCGCGGCCGCGTTCCGCACGTCGCGTGCCGGGCGTCGGGCTTCGTGCATGCGCGTCCTGCCATTCGCCCGTTGACTTTGGCGCGAAGGGCCGCGTAGAACAGGGAGGTCGGCGCGCGTCGAGATCGTCTGCGACAGGAATCGCCATGCGCGTGGTCGGATTGGACTTCGGAATCAAGCGTATCGGCCTTGCGGTCGGCGATCCCAGCGGGACGCTGGCCCGGCCGGTCGAGACCATCGCTGCCGGCGCCACGCTGGCCGACACCGTGCACCGCGTGCTGGCATCGATTCGCGCGCTCGAGGCGCAGGACGAGCCGGTCGGCGTGATCGTCGTGGGACTGCCCGGCCATCTCGACGGCACGCCCAGCGATCAGACAGCGCAGGCGCGCGCCTTCGGTGAAGCACTCCGCCGGGAAGGGAGCCGGGAGATCGTGTTCGTGGACGAACGTCTGACAAGCCGTGAAGCGGAGCAGCGCCTGGCCGTTCGCGAACGCAACTGGCGCGTTCGCAAGCAGCGGCTGGATGCCGCCGCGGCGGCGATCATCCTCCAGGACTACCTCGACTCCCTGCCGAAGACGGACCGGCCCGGCCAGGAGCCCGATTAGTGCGGCGCGCCGCGGCTGCCTTGGTCATCGTTCTCATCGCCCTCGGCGCGTTCGTCGCGTGGGAGGCGCAACAACGCCTCTCGCGCCCGTTCAAGGGCTATTCAGGCTCCGAAGCGTTCCTCGACATTCCTGCCGGAGCCGGCCCCGCGTCGATCGGACGAGAACTGGTTCGCCAGGGGGTCGTGGTCGATCTGTTCACCTACCGGCTCGCGCTCTGGCGCAGCGGTGTCGCGACCGGGCTCAAGGCCGGCGAGTACAGATTCGATGCTGCGATGACGCCCGGGGCCGTCCTCGCGAAGATTGCCCGGGGCGAAGTCTACTTCCGGCTCGTGACGTTTCGAGAAGGCCTCACGATTCGCCAGATGGCGCAGCTCTATGAGGACCACGGGCTGGGATCTGCCCGGGACTTTCTCGATGCGGCCGGCGACCGCTCGCGCGTCGCCGACCTTGACGGGGCAGCCCGCGATCTCGAGGGATACCTGTTCCCGGAAACCTACTCGCTGCAGCGTCGCACCTCGGCCCGCGAGTTGGTCTCCATGATGGTTGATCGATTCGACACGGTCTTCGATCGGAGCCTGCGCCAGGAGGCGCAGGCGGCGGGGCTGACCGTGCGAGACGCCGTCACGCTGGCGTCCATCATCGAGAAGGAAACGTCACGACCCGAGGAACGGGCTCTCGTGTCGGCCGTCTATCGCAATCGACTGCGGCGGAAGATGGGTCTGCAGTGCGACCCTACGGTGATCTACGCGCTGGAGCGAGCGGGCAGATACGACGGAAACCTCACGCGCGAGAACCTCAAGTTCGATTCGCCCTACAACACGTATCGTTATGCCGGCCTCCCGCCGGGGCCCATTGCGGCACCCGGCCGTGCCTCGCTCGAGGCTGCCGTGCGCCCGGCCGAGGTCGACTACCTCTACTTCGTCAGCCGGAACGACGGGTCGCACGCGTTCGCGTCCACGCTGGACGAACACAACCGAAACGTCCGCAGGTACCAGGTGAAGTACTTCATGGAGCAGCGGACCGCCGGTCGCACGGCCGGCGCCGATGGCTCGCCCAGCGCGATCCGCAACAGGTAGATCAAAGAGGGACCAGGGGAGGTGCGCCAGTCAGTTCGGGAGCGCGCCGCGACCATGTTCTCGCTGGCAAAGGTACGGCTGGCGGAGAAGACTTGCCGAGCCCCGAGCCGCTAGTCCCAAGCCCCTAGCCTGGCGCGCCTGGCTGAGGCCTCCGGGCGTCGCCAGGCGCCTGGCGTTTACCGTTCCGCCCACCTCAGCTTTCGCCGAAGCACTTCGTAGTAGCTGCGCGGCATCGTCCGGATGAGGCGAACCGGGCGCTCTGCCCGACGGACTCGGACCACATCACCGCTCTGCAGCTCGACGCCGAGCTGTCCATCGAACGTCGCGTAGGCGGGCTCGCCTGTGGTCTTCAAGAGCGGTCGAATCTCGACGTCGGCCGAGGCCGGGATGACGAGCGGGCGATGGGTGAGCGTGTGCGGGGCAATCGGATTGAGCACCAGCGCGTCGACCGCCGGGTGGACGATCGGTCCGCCGGCCGAGAGATTGTAGGCCGTCGACCCGGTCGGGCTGGCGACGATGATGCCGTCGGCGAGGAACCGCGCAACCAGATCGTTGCCGACCGAGACGGAGAACTCGACGATCCGCGACAGCGATCCGCCGGTGACCACCACGTCGTTGAGCACGAGGCGGTCGTACAGGGTCGAGCCGTTGCGTTCGGCCCGGGCGCGCAGCATCATCCGCAGCTCGATGGTCGCCGTGCCCGCCAGCGAAGCCTCGAGCGACGAGTACAGGTCTTCCTGGCCTGCCTCGGTCAGGAAGCCGAGGCTGCCGAAGTTCACGCCAAGGATGGGAATTTCCAGGCCTGCCTGGGCCACGCGGTCCGCCATGCCGAGCAGCGTGCCGTCGCCGCCCAGCACGAGCAGCATGTCCACGCACTGCGGCAGCTCGTCACGGCTGACGAGCTCGCGGTTGCGTCCGCCGATCAGGCCGGGCGTTTCCAGCTCGAAGACGGGCTGGATCCCGCGCTGTTCGAGCCAGCTCTCGATCGAGCCCAGTTCTTTCGCCGCGGCGGCCAGCCCCGGCTTCAGGACGATGCCGACGCGATGAATCGCTGATCGGGTGTCGGGATTCACGGTGTGTCCTTCGATGAGGGCTCCGGCAGGTTGGCGGCCGAATCGACCTCTGCACGAAGGCGGAGGTGCAGCAGGTACTCCTGATTGCCCGTCGCGCCGGTGATGGGCGATGGCGTCCGTCCGGTCTCCCGGAGCCCGGCCGCTTCCGCCGAGGCAGACACGCGCTCCAGCACGGCCAGATGCGTGGCCACGTCCCTGACGAGGCCGCCCTTGCCGACCTCGTGTCTGCCCGCCTCGAACTGAGGCTTCACCAGGGCCACTACATCGGCGCCCGCGTTCAGCACGGCCGGGACCTCCGGCAGGATCAGCCGCAGCGAGATGAACGACACGTCGATGGTGACCAGATCCACAGGACCCGGCAGCCACGCGATGTCCAGGTTTCTCGCGTTGTGATGCTCGATGACGACTACCCGTGGATCTCCGCGGATGCTCCAATCGAGTTGCCCGTGGCCGACGTCGAGCGCGACCACGCGCGCCGCGCCGCGCCGGAGCAGGACGTCGGTGAAGCCGCCGGTCGAGGCGCCGATGTCCAGCGCCTGCCGGCCCTCGACCGCGATGCCGAATAGGTCGAGCGCATGGGCCAGCTTGACGCCGCCCCGGCTGACGTAGGGGAAGTCCGGCTCGGAAAGCGCGATGCCGGCGCCGACCTCGACCGGAGTCCCGGCCTTGTCCACGTGCTGGCCTTCGACCGACACTCGGCCAGCCAGGATCAGCGCGCGCGCGCGTTCCCGCGACGGCGCGAGGCCGCGTTCCACGAGGATCGTGTCCAGCCTGGCCCGTTTCACGCTCATGAATTCCTCGAAACGACCCACTGCGCGATCTCGATCAGGCGAATCGCATCCGGCCCGGCGTCCCTTGCGGCGCCGACCGCGTCCCGGGCAGCCGCTCCGGCCAGGCGCCGCGAGTGCTCGAGGCCGAAGAGCGCCGGATAGGTCGGCTTGGCGGCGGCCGCGTCCTTGCCAACCGTCTTGCCAAGTTCCGTGGCGTCGCCTTCGACGTCGAGAATGTCGTCGACGATCTGGAAGGCCAGGCCCAGCGAGGCCGCGTACCTGTCGATGGCCTCGACCTGAGCGTCACTGCCCCCGGCCATGATGGCGCCCGCCACGGCGGATGCGCGGATGAGGGCACCGGTCTTCCGCGCGTGCATGTCGCGCAGGCCGTCCGCGTCGAGAGCCGCGCCGTCGTGCGCATGTCCGGCGGCCTGGAGATCGATGCCCTGGCCGCCAACCATGCCTTCCGCGCCCGCAGCCTCGGCGATGCGCTGCAGGGCCGAGAGCTTGCGCGCGGCAAGCAGCGGATCGCGGGTCGAATCGGGCTCGCGCGACAGCAGCGCGAAGGCCTCCGTGAGCAGGCCGTCGCCCGCGAGAATCGCCATCCCCTCGCCGTGGACGACATGCAGCGTCGGCTTGCCCCGCCTCAGCGTGTCGTTGTCCATCGCCGGGAGGTCGTCGTGGATGAGCGAGTAGGTGTGGATCATCTCGATCGCACAGGCTGCCGGCAGGGCCAGCATCTGGCGGGCCTCGTCGCCTCGGGCCACGGCCTCGGCCGCTGCCATGGCCAGGATGGGGCGGAACCGCTTGCCCCCGGCGAACAGGCTGTACCGCATCGCATCGGCGATCATCGCCGGCTTCAGCGTGTCGGGCACTGCCTTCGCCAGCGCATCGTCCACCTGTTGGCGCCGGGCCGCGAGATACTCCGCAAGAGACCGCCGGTCGGCTGCGGTCACCGCGGCCGTCCCTTCTCGTCGCGATCGCCGGGCGGGATGGCGCGCCGCGCTTCGTCTTCCGGCGCACTGCCGGCCCCGTTGGCCAGCGTGGCCGGGGCA
Source organism: uncultured Acidobacteriota bacterium (assembly GCA_963843385.1). Classification (GTDB taxonomy): domain Bacteria; phylum Acidobacteriota; class Vicinamibacteria; order Vicinamibacterales; family JAKQTR01; genus CAVOHU01. Next base: position 2,253,518 of record CAWJJY010000007.1, on the reverse strand, counting down.
GCCTTCAATTCGCCTCGATCGTCGAGAATCTCGATTCGCCGCTCCGCCTCCTCGATCCGGCCGTGGCAGAAACGGGACAGCTGAACGCCGCGCTCGTAGAGCTCGAGCGATTTCTCGAGCGACAGGTCTCCTTCTTCGAGCTTCTTCACGACGGCTTCGAGCTCGGCGATGGCCGCCTCGAAGTCCTTGATGTTCAGGTCCATGGCGTGGTCCGTTCCTTCACCTCGCAGGAGAGCGAGCCCTCGTGCAGCCTCACGTGTACCGTGTCGCCCGGCTCCACGCTGGATGCCGCGCGGACGATTCGGGTGCGATCTTCGTTCCAGCACACCGCGTAGCCTCGACCGAGCACGGCGAGCGGGCTCAGATTGTCGAGCCGGCCCGCCAGCGATCGCCAGCGGACATCAGCCCCGTGATAGCGCTTGCCGAGCGCCGTCCGCAGACCGATGTCCGCCTGTCCGATGCGCGCGCGGAGCCGGCCCAGGCTCCGCCGCAGGTCCATGCCGTCCAGCCGCGTCCGGAGGTCCTGCAGCCGTCGCCCCCGGACGTCAACCAGGCCGCGCGCCGCCTGCCTGAGGTCGAAGGTCAACTCGGCAACGTGGCGTCCGCGCAGCGCCATCCGTCCCTGGAATCCGGCCAGGGCCGGCCGGGACAAGAGGCGCTCGAGCCGCAGCCGTCGCTGCTGCAGGAGGCCGGCCGCCGCCGCCCGGGTGCGTTCCTCCAGCCGGCTGATGCGCGCCACGAACTCGTCGCGTGCGGTGACGACAATCTCGGCCGCCGCCGAGGGCGTCGGCGCGCGGAGGTCGGCGACCAGGTCCGCCACGGTGACGTCAGTTTCGTGGCCTACGGCGGAGATGATCGGCACGGGGCACCGCGCGATGGCGCGGGCGACGGTCTCCTCGTTGAATGACCACAGGTCCTCGATCGCCCCGCCGCCCCTGCCCGCAATCACGACGTCCACCCCTTCGACGCGCCCCACCAGGTCGAGAGCCTTGACGATGTCCTGGGCGGCGCCTTCACCCTGGACCCGCGTCGGCGCAATGACCAGGTGAGCGTTCGGATACCGCCTCGAGAGCACCTTGATGATGTCGCGCAGCGCCGCTCCGTCGAGCGAGGTGACGATGCCGATCTTTCGAGGCAGCTTCGGCAGGGGGCGCTTGCGGGCCGGATCGAACAGGCCCTCGGCCTGCAGCTTCTTCTTGAGCTGATCCAGCGCGAGCTGACGTGCACCGAACCCGCGCGGCTCGAGCAGATCACAGACCAGCTGGTACTCGCCCTTCGGCTCGTAGACGCCGAGCCGCCCGCGTGCGATGACCTTGAGGCCGTCCTCCGGCTTGAACTTGACGGAGCGCAGCGCGGTGCGCCACATGACCGCCCGAAGCTGGGCGTTCGGGTCCTTCAGCGTGAAGTAGAGGTGTCCGGTGTTCCAGAGGCGGCAGTTGGAGATCTCGCCCTCGACCCAGACCTCGCCGTAACGCGACTCGAGCACGGAGCGGATGTCCGCGGTGAGCTCGGTCACGCTGAAGATTCGCGGGCCGGGCGCCGGCTCAGCGGCCTCGGCCTTGCCGGGCTCGTCTTCGTCGAACGGGAGATCGAACAGGTTGCCCATGCTGTGGTGTGGCCGCGTTTCCCGCGAGTGAGGATTATTCGTCGTCAACCGGACGCAGGGCTTGCAAATCGTCCATCGACAGGTTGAGGCGCTCAACGCCCTGTGCCAGGCCCGTCTCCTCGTCGGCGGTGATGAGCACCCCCTGCAGGCGCGGGTTCTCGGTTGCCGGCTCCAGTTTGACGGGCATCCCCGTCAGGAAACGGCTCAGGGCGTTGTGACGATCGACGCCTATCACCGAATCGTGCGGACCGGTCATGCCCACGTCGGTAATATACGCCGTCCCGCCGGGCAGGACGCGATCGTCGGCTGTCTGCACGTGGGTGTGCGTGCCGACCACGGCGGTCACGCGGCCGTCGAGGTGCCAGCCCATCGCGATCTTCTCGGAGGTCGCCTCGGCGTGGAAATCCACGAGGATGACGCGGCACTGGGACCTGATACCGGCGATGGCGGCCAGGGCCGTTGCGAAGGGATCGTCCACCGGGTGCATGAAGACCCTGCCGATCAGATTGATGACGCCAACGGGCCGGCCCGATCTCGTGCGCGACACGAACACGCCGCGGCCGGGGGCCTCGCTGTGCATGTTCGCCGGGCGCAGCAGCCGCGGCTCCGCGCCGATGTAGGTCAGCGCCTCCCGCTTGTCCCAGATGTGGTTGCCGGAGGTCATCACGTCGACGCCGCGCGCGAGCAGCTCATCGCCCGATTCGCGGGTGACCCCCGACCCGGACGTGGCGTTCTCGACGTTGGCGATGGTCAGATCGACGCTGAAGTGATCGACCAGCCCCCTCAGGCCACGCCGGATGAGATCGCGCCCGGGCCGGCCGAACACATCGCCGATGAACAGGATTCGCATGGGTGTTCCGGGGTTGCGGCCGCTGTGCCGCGCGCGGCGGTTCAGCCGCCGGAGGCGCGCTTGATCGGCACGACGATGTCATGGCCGCGGGAGTCTTGCATCTTCGGAATCCTCACACGGAGCTCGCCACGGCTCAGCGTCGCGGTGGCCTGCGAGGTCTGGAACGCTCCGTTGAGGCGAATGGCGCGGGCGAACCGCCCGAAGTCCCGCTCGACCAGGTGGAAACTGGCCTCTGCGCGCTCGGCGGGATGCGCCGGTACCTTGCCGCCCGCGATGATGAGGACGCTGCCCCTGATGAGCACGCGAAGGTCCTCGGCGTTCACGCCCGGCAGGTCGACGAGGATCTCCACCGCCTCGTCGGTTTCCAGGGCGTCGAGCGTGGGAGACAGAAAACCCGGCGGCAGGCGGCGGTCAAGCGGGCGCTCGCGGTCGAGATCCTCGAAGAGCTTGCGAACCGCGTCAGCGAGGTCCGACTCGCCCGTGAACGGCAGCATCGCGTCGAGTTCGTACATGACGCTTCATGATCTCATAGTCAATTCGTCAATCGCCAGTACCGATTCCAGCAGGACCGCCGCGCCGCGGCCGCAGTCGTCCCACGTGGTGGCCTCGGCCGGCGAATGGCTGATGCCCCCGACGCTCGGCACGAAGATCATGCCCATCGGCCCGATCCGGGCCATCATCTGGGCATCGTGCCCCGCGCCGCTCGCGAGCCGGCGGTGTCGCAGGCCGAGCCGATCGGCCGCCGACTCGATCGCACGCTGAATGTCCGGGTGAGCCAGCGCCGCCTGGTGGTGACTGGTTGGCGTGATCGTGATGGTCGTGCCGGTGTCGCGGGCGATCTCGTCCGCCCGTTGGCGAACCACGCCGGCAAGGCGCGAGATCTTTTCCTCGGACAGGTCGCGCAACTCGATCGTGTGACGAACCGTGCCCGGGATGACGTTGGGAGCGTTGGGCGTGACGGCCAGTTGTCCGACCGTGCCGACCTGCCCGCCGGCTTCAGATGTCACCACGTCCCGGACGGCCAGCACGAGACGCGAGGCGGCCACCAGTGCGTCGTGGCGCAGCGGCATCGGCGTGGTACCCGCGTGGTTCGGTACACCCGAGATCACCGCTTCGTAACGGTCAATCGCGACGATGCCCTCCACGACGCCGATGGGAATGCCGGCCTGATCGAGCGTACCGCCCTGTTCGATGTGCAGCTCGAGGTAAGCATGGATTGAGCCGGGTGGCCTCCTGGCCTCCGTGAGCCGGTCCGGATCGCCTCCGATCTTCCGGATCGCGTCGGCCTTTCGGACGCCGTTCCACACTTGATCCGAATCACCGGCGGCCCGCTCGCCGGCCGCGGCCCGGCTTCCGTCGAGGCCGTTGCCGTAGGCGACGCCTTCCTCGTTCGCCCAGACGACGACGTCCAGGGGATGCCGTGTCGTGACGCCGCGCTCGGCCAGTGTCTGGACGACCTCGATCGCGGCCAGCGTGCCCAGGTCGCCGTCGAAATTGCCGCCCTCCGGCACCGAATCGACATGCGAGCCGAACAGGATGGGGAGCGTGTCGTTCGCGCGCCCGGCCCGGCGCCCGACGATGTTGCCGGCGGGGTCGATCCGAGTCACGAGACCGGCGTCGCGCATGAGCTGCAGGACGTAGCGCCGCGCGTCGAGATCCGCATCGGTGTAGGCGAGGCGGGACACACCGCTCGCAAACGTGCCTCCCGGCGGCCGTCCGAAGCGACTCAGCCCCTCGATGTGCAGGCGCAAGCGCTCCGCGTTGATGGCTGTGGGCGTCGCTCGTGCAAAGCCAGCAGCCTTCGGCGTCTGGCGACCCGTCAGCGCAACGGCACCCCATGCCCCGGCCCAGCCGAGCCACTCCCGCCTGGTGATCAGCATGCCTCGCTCACCGGCGCGGCGGCGCGGCGAGCAGCCGCTTGCGCGTGTAGGCGATGAGCCCGCCGGCATCGATGATGGCCTGGCGCGCAGCCGGCAGCGGTACCACCGGGAACGTCCGGCCCCTCGTGAGGTTGGTTACCGTCGATGGGCCGAATTCGAGCTCCTCACCCACTTCGGCCTCGATCTCCGGGCAGATGATCGTGCGCAGGCCCAGGTTGATCGAGTTCTGAAGGAAGATTCGTGCGAATCCCCGCGCGACGACCACCAGCTCGTGACCTTTCAGCGTCGACGCCGCCTGCTCGCGCGACGACCCGCAACCGAAATTCTGATCGGCCACGATCACGCTGCCTGGCGCGATCCCGCGATGCTGCAGCGCGTCGTTGAACGGTTTGTCGTCGGCGAAGCAGTACTGGGGAGTTTCGGAGGGGAGCACCGTCGCCATGAACCGGCCCGGATAGATGGCGTCGGTCGACACGTCGTCGCCGAGCCTGTAGACCACCTTCGACATGACTCATCCCTCCTGGCGCGGATCGGTGATGACGCCGGTCGCGGCGCTGGCCGCGGCAACTGCGGGTGAGCACAGGTAGACATCGGCCTTCGGGTTGCCCATGCGGCCCTTGAAGTTCCGGTTCGTGGTGGAGAGCGCCACCTCGCCGTCGCCCAGCGCACCCTGGTGGACGCCCAGGCAGCAGCCGCATCCCGGGTTCATGATGACGGCTCCGGCATCGATAAGGTCGGCCAGGTAGCCGCGGCTCATGGCCTGTTTGTAGATCGCCCAGGACGCCGGGAAGATCAGCATGCGCACGCCGTCGGCGACACGCTTGCCCTTCAGCGTCCGGGCGGCGATCTCGATGTCGTCGAGCCGCCCGTTGGTGCACGAGCCGATGACGATCTGCTGGATCTGCTTGCCTGCCACGGCGGTGACCGGCTTGACGTTGTCCACCGTGTGGGGACACGCAACTTGCGGCGCGATGGTCGACACATCCACCTCGATGGTCTGCGCGTAGTCGGCATCCCGGTCGGGCAGAATCATGTCGAGGGCCGCCGTGACGCCGGCCTCGTCGCGGAGGTACCGAATCGTTTCCGTATCGGGCGGCACGATGCCGGCGGTGGCGCCGGCCTCAACCGACATGTTGCACAGGGTAAGCCGGCCGGAGGTCGGCATGGCGGCGATGGCGTCGCCGTGGAACTCGATGACCTTGAAATTTGCCCCCTCGGCCGTGAGCCGGCCGATCAGGTTGAGGATCAGGTCCTTCGGTCCGACGCCCTGCCCGAACCGCCCGCGCGCGACGACCTTGATGGTGGCCGGCACCTCGACGTTGAGCACGTGGCCCAGCGTCCACACCGACGCCATCTCGGTCGCGCCGATGCCGAAGGCCAGCGCGCCGAGCGCCCCATGGCTCGTGGTGTGGCTGTCGGTGCCGACCACGACGCGGCCCGGCCGGTCGTATCCCTGTTCGGCCAGCACCTGGTGGCAGATGCCGCCCTGGTCGCCGCGGATGTCGTGGAACTTCGTGATGCGCTGGCCTGCGACGAACTCTCGCACCTTCTTCTGGTTGGTGGCCGTCTTCGCGCTCTCGGCCGGCACGCGGTGGTCGAAGATGATGGCGATCTTCGACGGATCCCAGACGCGCGGCTCGAGCCCTGTGCCCTGATAGACCTCGAGAAACTGGTTGATGACCAGTGCGGCATTTTCGTGCGACATGGCGAGATCCACCGCGGGTTCGACCACGTCTCCGACCTTCACGGAGGCGAGGCCGGCGCCTCGCGCCAGGATCTTCTGCGACAGTGTCATGCCCATGTTTCAGATGGCTCCCTTCTGACGGAGTGCGGCGGTCTCTTCGGCGGAGTAGCCGAGTCCGAGGAGGATGTCGTCGGTATCTGCGGACAGGCGAGGCGGAGGTGCGTCGATCTCGCCGGGTGTCTTCTCGAACTTCGCGGTCAGGTTGAAGAGTTTCAGCGGTCCGATGCCGGGCTCGACCACGGTCTGAATCGTGCCGCGGTGCGCCAGTTGCGCGGACCCGAGCGCGCTCTCGAGATCGAGGATCTCGCCTGACGGCACGCCGTTCCTGTTGAGCGCCTCGACCCAGTGCGCCGTCGGTTTCTCCTTCAACTTCGCCTCGAGCAGCGGCGTCAGCAGCTTCCGATTGGCCTTGCGGACATCCCGCATCCGGAAGCGGTCGTCCGTCTTCAGCTCGGGCACGCCCAGCACGTCGCAGACCGCCTCCCATTGTTCCTGCTGATTGGCGGCGATGTTGATCGGACCGTCCTGAGCCTGGAACACCCCCGACGGGGCGGCGGTGAAATTGTCGTTGCCCATCGGGACCGGCTTCTGGTCCCCGATGAGCAGGTTGGCGGCGACCCAGCCCATCAGCGGCATCACCGAGTCGAGCATGGCGATGTCGATGAACTGTCCCTCGCCGGTGCGCTCGCGGTGATACAGGGCGCCCATGATCGCAAAGGCCCCGTTCAGGCCGCCCACCGTGTCGCACAGCGGGAATCCGCACCGAAGCGGGTGCAGCGCTTCGCCGCCATTGATGTCCATCACCCCGCTCAAGCCCTGGACGATCTGGTCGAACGCAGGCTTGCTGGCATCGGGCCCCGTCTGGCCGAACCCCGAAATTGCACAGTAGATGAGCCGAGGGTTCTCGGCTCGCAACGTCTCGTAACTCAAGCCGAGCCTCGCCATCACGCCCGGGCGGAAGTTCTCGACCAGGATGTCGGCGGTCCTGGCGAGCGTCCGGAAGATGGTTCGCGCCTCTTCCATCTTGAGATTGAGGGTGAGCGATTTCTTGTTGGCGTTCTGCGCCAGGAAGCTCGTGCCCATCAGTTCCCGGTTGAGCGCCGGAACGTTCCCGAGCGTCCTGGCGAGGTCACCGCCCACGGGATTCTCGATCTTGATCACCTCGGCGCCCAGCAGCGCGAGATGCATCGTCGCAAACGGGCCGGCCAGGACGTTGGTCAGATCGAGAACCCGAATGCCTGCAAGCAGCTTCATTGGTCGACTCCCGGGGGTGTCGTGCGGCGCCTCACCGTTACTCCACCGGCGTGAAGGCGAATCGACCGCCGTGAGGGATCGGGCCCGTTGTGTGAATCGTGCCGGGCAGGTCGCGCCCGAAGAAGGTCCCCGCGTCCTTGACGACCTCGACGATCGGCTCGAGCTCGATGTCGCGCCGCAGGTTCATCCGGTGCAGAAGGTGAACGAGGTCCTCCGTGCAAGTATTGCCCGCCGCCACGGCCGTGAACGGGCACCCGCCCAGCCCTCCGAACGCGGACTCGAGGCAGGTGGCCCCTGCACGGATCGCTGCATAGCTGTTGGCGATCGCGAGGCCATAGGTGTTGTGAAAGTGGGCCGCGAGCTGGATGGACGAACTCAGAGCGGCCACCGCCCCGAACAGTTGCTCGACCTGCGCGGGGTCCGCGTGGCCGGCCGTATCCGCGAGGCTCATCGTGGTCAAGCCGGCGTCGAGAAAGCGGTGCACCAGCGTCATCACGCGGTCCTGCGGAACCGGCCCTTCGAACCCGCATCCGAAGGCGGACTGCACGGAGACCTGCAGGCCCTTGCCCGCGGCCATGACCTGGCGGCCCATGGCGATGATGCGATCCGCCGCTTCTGCGGTGCCCATGCCCGTGTTCTTCCGGCTGTGCGTATCGCTGGCGGACACGCCCATGCAGAAATACTCCACGCCGACAGCCATTCCGCGCTCGAGCCCCTTCTCGTTGAGGACGAGCCCCGTCAGGACGACCCCCGGGCGACGCAGGCCGCGCGCAGGGATCTGGCGAAACAGCTCGTCGGTGTCCGCCATCTGCGGCATCTTCTGCTGGTGGACGAAGGACCCCACCTGGATCATGTCGACGCCGGATCGCATGAGGAGGTCGAGCCACTGCAGCTTGCGGTCGGTCGGGACGACGCCGTCTTCGATCTGAAGACCGTCGCGAAGACCCACCTCATGGACCGTGAGTTCGGACATCGTGTGTTTCCCTCGGCCGGCACCCCGTCGCGCGGCGCGTCGACGACCGTGAGCGCCCGCGCTTAGAGCTCCCGTGCCACGGCTTCAGCCATCTCCATCGTGGTGTTGGACCCGCGCATGTCGTAGGTGCGGATCTCGCCCTTCCTGATGACCGCGGCGGTCGCGCGTTCGAGGCGATCCCCGAGGGCGCGCTCGCCCAGCCACTCGAGCATCATCCTGGCGGCCAGGATCGTTGCAATCGGATTGACCTTGTTCTGGCCCGCGTACTTCGGCGCCGACCCGTGCGTCGGTTCGAAGACCGCCAGCTTGTCGCCGATATTGCCCGAACAGCCGAATCCGAGACCCCCGACCATCTGGGCGCACAGGTCAGAAATGATGTCGCCGTAGAGATTCGGTGCGACCAGCACGTCGTAATTCAGCGGGTTCTTCAGCAGCCACATCGTCATGGCGTCGATGTTGGCTTCGTCACACGCGATTTCAGGATAGCGCGACGCGACCTCCCGGCCGATCTCCAGGAACATCCCGTCGGTCGCGCGCACGACGTTCGCCTTGTGCACGATGGTGACCTTCTTTCGATCGTGCTTCCTGGCAAATGCGAAGGCGGCCTCGATGATGCGCTCGGAGCTCCTGCGCGTGTTGATCTTGCACGAGATCGCGTACTGATCTCCGGCCAGGCCGGCAAAGTGCGCGAAGGGCTTCGAGAGTGTCTTCAGGACATCCGCGAGTTCCGCCGGGACCGGATTGAACTCGACCCCGGAATAGAGGTCCTCGGTGTTCTCTCGAAACATCACGAGGTCGATCGTGTCGTTGTGGTTCAACGGATTGCCGGGGTAGGCCTTGCACGGACGCAGGCAGATATAGAGGTCGAACAACTGGCGCATGCGCACGATGGGAGAGCGGTAGACGAGGCCGGTGCCCCTGAGCGGCGGCGCCAGCTCGGCCTCAGCGGCTTTCCCGGGCTTCGACGTGATGGCCCCGAACACCGCCGCGTCAACGCTCTTCAGCAATTCGACCGTGCGCGCGGGGAACGCGTCGCCTTCTCGGCACCAGAACTCCCAGCCGATATCGCCGTGGATGTAGGTGGCGTCGAACTTCAGACGATCCAGCACCAGGCGCGCGGCATCCATGACGTCGATGCCAACCCCATCACCAGGCAACCACGCGATACGGTATCTCGCCATGTCGTCATCCTCATTGAGGGGGCGTGTGATTCAGGCGCGGGGCCGGACCGAAGGCAGTTCGGACACGGGCAGCCGAACGGGCTGCCACCATCCGCAAGAGGCCTCTCAGGATAACAGCATGCTCGGGCTTCCTGCTACCGGGTGACCCAACCGGTCGGGCGCCTCGAATCGGGCCCGGGTGTCGTCGGGCATTGTCACGAGGCCCAGAGTGGGACTCTCGCCAGGTTCGGCTATGTCGTTGGAAGCCGCCGAACATGATCTGGAGCAGTCACAAGCCCTACAGACAAGATATTAGTGTAATACACTAAGATAATATACTTGACACAAGCTCATATAGGGCGTATATTCGCTCTTGTCTGACCCGGTGCGCGTTGGAGGTGCAAACGACATGGCAAGAAAAGTCATTGGAATCGACCTTGGAACCACGAACTCGGTTGTGGCGGTTATGGAAGGCGGGCAACCGGCGGTGGTGGTCAACCAGGAGGGCACTCGGACGACCCCGTCGGTCGTGGCGTTCGCCAAGGACGGAGAACGCCTGGTCGGCCAGGTGGCGAAGCGCCAGGCTGTAACCAATCCGGAAAACACGGTGTTCTCAATCAAGCGCTTCATGGGGCGCAAGCACGGCGAGGTCAATGCCGAGACGGCACGGGTCCCGTACCGCGTCGTCCGATCGGAGAACGGCGATGCCTGGATCGAGGTCCAGGGCAAGCGTCACTCGCCGCCCGAAATCTCGGCGATGGTGCTGCAGAAGCTCAAGCAGGCGGCCGAGGACTACCTGGGCGAGACGGTCACGCAGGCGGTCATCACGGTGCCCGCCTATTTCAACGACGCGCAGCGCCAGGCCACCAAAGACGCCGGGAAGATCGCCGGCCTCGACGTCCTGCGGATCATCAACGAGCCGACGGCGGCGGCGCTGGCCTATGGCCTCGACAAGAAGGCCGACGAGACCATTGCCGTCTATGACTTCGGCGGCGGAACCTTCGACATCTCCATCCTCGAGGTGGGCGGCGGCGTGGTCGAGGTGAAGTCCACCAACGGCGACACGCATCTTGGCGGCGACGATCTCGATCAGCGCATCGTCGAGTGGATGATCCAGGAGTTCAAGAAGGAGCAGGGCGTCGATCTCGGCAAGGACAGGATGGCCCTCCAGCGTCTGAAGGAAGCGGCGGAGAAGGCGAAGATCGAGCTGTCGAGCGTGCTCGAGACCGACCTCAACCTGCCCTTCATCACCGCCAATGCGGATGGCCCCAAGCACCTGGCGCTCAAGCTCACGCGCGCGAAGTTCGAGCAACTGGTCGACGACCAGCTGACCGGTTCGATGGAGCCGGTCCGGAAGGCGCTCGCCGATGCCGGCCTGAAGCCGGCGGCGATTGACGAAGTCGTGCTCGTTGGCGGCTCGACGCGGATCCCGAAGGTGCAGCAGCTGGTCCGCGACTACTTCGGCCGCGAGCCGCACAAGGGCGTGAACCCCGACGAGGTCGTGGCGGTGGGCGCGGCGATTCAGGGCGGCGTGCTGGCCGGCGAGGTCAAGGACGTGCTGCTGCTCGACGTGACGCCCCTCTCGCTCGGCATCGAGACGCTGGGCGGCGTGATGACGACGCTGATCCCGCGCAACACGACCATTCCAACGCGGAAGTCCGAGACCTTCTCGACCGCGTCGGACAATCAGCCGGGCGTCGAAGTGCACGTGCTGCAAGGGGAGCGGCCGATGGCACATGACAACCGGACCCTCGGGCGGTTCCAGCTGGCGGGCATTCCGCCGGCGCCGCGGGGCGTGCCGCAGATCGAGGTGAGCTTCGACATCGACGCCAACGGGATCGTCAACGTTGCGGCGAAGGATGTGGCGACCGGCAAGGAACAGAAGGTGACGATCACCGCATCAAGCGGCCTGGCCAGGGACGAGGTCGATCGGCTCGTGCGGGACGCCACCGATCACGCGACCGAGGATCAGGAGCGTCGTGAGGTCGTAGAAGCACGCAACCAGGCTGACGGGCTCATCTACTCGGCGGAGCAGTCGATCCGCGACCAGCGGGATCGCCTGCCGGCCGGGGACGTGAGCCGGGTCGAATCCGCCGTCAGTGCGCTCCGGCAGGCATTGGAGGGCGAGGATGCCGGCGCGATCCGCAGGCTGACCGACCAGCTGCGCCAGGCCTCCCACGCCATGGCGGAGCATCTGTACACCAAGGGGAAGGACCAGGCAGGCCCGCAGGCGCCTGGGCCGTCCGACGATGCACTGGACGGCGAGGTCGTTGATGACGGCTACGCCCGGGCCAGCTAGACAGTGGGCCGAGGGGCGACCTGGACGCCAGGCAACCAGGTTGAGGAACGAATGTGCACACAGGCGAGGCCCGTTCGCGGGGTCGCCGCAATCAGGAGGAGAGACCATGGCTATCGTGCGTTTTGACCCACTTCGTGACCTGTCGACCGTGCAGGAACGGATGAACCGTCTGTTCACGGACTTCTACCGCGGGGCCGACGACGACGTCACGCGCCGCGGCACGTGGCTGCCGCCCGTGGACATCTTCGACAGCGGCAATCACGAACTCGTCATCAAGGCTGAACTGCCCGACATGAAGAAGGAAGACATCTCGATCACCGTCGAGAACAACAGCCTCACGCTGACCGGCGAGAAGAAGACGGACGAGACCATCAAGGACGAGAACTACCACCGCGTCGAGCGGTCGTACGGGATCTTCACGCGGACCTTCTCGCTGCCGCCGACGGTCGATTCCGGCAAGGTGTCGGCCGACTACAAGAACGGTGTCCTCACCATCAAGCTCCCGATCAGGGAAGAGGCAAAGCCGAAGCAGGTCCAGGTGCAGGTGCACGAATAAGGCGTGCTGACCAAGCCGCCGGGGCCCGGCGAATCGTCGAGATCTGCCGGGCCCTTAATAAGCTTGCGTCGATCCAAACGGGTGCAGTACTCTAAAGAGCTGTGACTGAAGAACTATTGACTCCGCCCCCGGCCGTTGAGCCGGACCCTCAATACGCTGTCGCTCCTCAAGAGCGGCGGTTCCTGTTCGTTGACATCGCCGCGCTCAGGGCAAAGCAGCTTCGTCGCGGCGCGTTGAACCGCCTGCTGCCGTCCCAGGGCGACGAGGCGCCGGAGGGTGCCCCGGTCCATCCGCACAAGGCCGAGCGGATCGCCATGGAAGAGGTCAGGCGCGGGTTCATTCAGTACGACCTGCCTGGCGTCACCATCCCACCCAAGCCCGAACTGGAGCCCGAAGCGTGACCGGTTCGGAGATCTACCATCTGATTGCCGCGACCGTTCAAGGTGCTGGTGGAGCCGCGGTGTTCATCCTCGTGCTCTTCATCGGCGTCTGCGTGCTCCTCACGCTCTCGAAGCTGAGGCCCGGCGGGCCCAAGACCATGACGGTGCGCACGATCCAGGAGTCGATGGGGGAGGCTCCCCATTACCTGCCGCCAGAATCGCCCCGGGGCACCTCAGACCAGCTCGGCGGATCCAAGAACGCCGCCTGACGAAGTTTTCGGCTCACGCTGGAAACCTCGCCCCGTCTTCCTCCGTAGATCAGGGTAGTTACCGAAGCACCGCGGCTGACATCGCGGTTGGTTCCGGCTGATTGCAGGGGCGCCCCGCGCGGGGACCCCGCCCGAGGAGGCTCACGACCATGTTCGGACTGCTGGCGCTCGGCCTGATCGTCGGATCCATTCTGCTGGTGGTCGGCGTCGTGGGCGCCGTCCTCAAGCTGGCGTTCTGGCTGGTGTTTCTGCCACTGCGCCTGGTCGGCGTCTTCCTCAAGGTCGCGCTCGGGCTCCTCTTCCTGCCGATTCTGATCCTCGGCGGACTCTTCGCCATCCTGGGCATCGGAATCGCGATTCTCGCGCCGTTGCTGCCCTTCGTGCTGCTCGGACTGATTGTCTGGGGCGTGGTGAAACTCGCCTCGCGCCCTGCCGTCCTGCCGCGAGCCTGAGCCCTCCGGCGATCGGACCCCTCGACAGACCTTCCGCTGCCCGCGGAGCGCGCAGGCATCCGCAGCCTCGGTCCGCGTTGAAGACCCTCAGCACACGCGATCCGCGAGCCCGGACCCGGACTCGGGCCGCGCTCACGGTCAGCGACCCGACGCCGGTTCAGCCCTTGGGGGCTCGCGTTTCCACCACATCGTGTCGTGCTCGTACGCGGCTGCGACGCGAAAGACCGTCGATTCGTCGAATGCCCTCCCGACCACCTGCAGCCCCAGGGGCAATCCCTGGGTCGAGAACCCCATGGGAACCGAAATGGCGGGAAGCCCTGAGAGCGGGGCCCCGACCGTGAACACGTCAGCGAGATACATCTCCAGAGGGTCGGCGAGCCGTTCCCCGAGCGCAAACGCCGGCGTCGGTGTGGTGGGCAGGAGGATCGCGTCGGCGCGTTTCAACGCGTTGGTGTGGTCGCGCGCGATGAGCGTGCGGACCTGCATCGCTTTCAGGTAGTGCGCGTCGTAATAGCCGGAGCTCAGGACGTAGGTGCCCAGCAGGAGTCGTCTTTTCACTTCACGTCCGAATCCGCGCTCTCGCGTCGTCGTGTACATGTCGCCGAGCGACGAGGCCTCACGCGCTCTCAGCCCGTATCGGACGCCGTCGTACCGCGCCAGATTCGAACTGGCTTCCGCCGTGGCGATGATGTAGTAGACGGCCACGGCATAACGCGCGTGCGGCAGCGCCACGTCCACCACCGCGGCGCCGCGGCGCCGCAGCACATCGACGGCCTCGGCGAAGGCGCGTGAGATCTCGGGATCGACGCCGGATTCGAGCCACGCCCAGGGCACGCCGAGGCGTACGCCCTGCAGGCTCCCGCCTCGCAGGGCGGAGAAATCCGGAAGGTCCCTGGCGACCGAGGTGGCGTCCAGCGGATCGGGGCCCGCGATGGCCTGCAACATGATCGCGGCGTCCTCCACGGTGAGGGTGAGCGGCCCGATCTGATCGAGCGAGGACGCGAAAGCAATCAGGCCATAGCGCGACACCCGGCCGTAGGTCGGCTTGAGGCCGACCACGCCACAGAACGCGGCGGGCTGGCGGACCGATCCCCCGGTATCCGATCCGAGCGCCGCCGGCACGAGTCGGGAGGCCACGGCGACGGCGGACCCGCCGCTCGAGCCGCCGGGCGCGCGCGTGACATTCCACGGGTTGCGCGATGGCCCGAAGGCGGAGTGTTCCGTCGACGAGCCCATCGCGAATTCGTCCAGGTTGGTCTTCCCGATGACGATGGCGCCGGCGCGCTGGAGTCGATCCACGACGGTCGCGTTGTAGGGAGGGATGAACCCGGACAGGATCCGCGATCCGGCCGTCGCCGCGAGCCCGGCCACGCAGATGTTGTCCTTGATGGCGATGGGAACTCCGAGCAGCGGCGCGGGGTTGCCGCGCGGCCCCAGCCGATCGATTTCGGCGGCGCGCTGGAGAGCCTGCTCGGCCGAGAGCGCGAGGAACGCGTGCAGGCCGCCATCGCACGCCGCGATGCGATCGAGGGCAGCCTGGCAGACCTCCCGCGCGCTGCACTCGCCGCGCGCGATCGCCTGGCGAATGCCGCAGACGGTCCCGTCCGGCGTGGTCACGATCCGATCACTTTCGGGACCTTGAATCGCGTGCGGTCCGACGAACGCGCGGGCGCGTTGGCGAGCGCCTGATCGGGCGCCAGGCACGGGCGCTCGTCGTCGGGGCGTTCGGCCGTCCCGTTCTCGGTGGCGCGGGCGGTTGGAGGGACCCCGTCGGTGTCGACGCCCTGGACTTGTCGAGCGAAGGCGACGATCTCCGCCATCTGGGCCGAGAACAGTTCGCGTTCCTCGGCCGAAAGCTCGAGCCGGACCAGCGTCGCGAGGCGGTCGACGTCAACTTCCTGGACCCCTTCGGGCATGGCCGATGCTAACATCAGGCCGATGAGGCCGCAACCAATCCGCAGGGCCGCGGTCGCCGGAACGTGGTACCCGGACGTCCCCGCGACGCTCTCGCGCGAGCTCGAGCGGTACTGCGCGCGGGTGCCGATGCGGATCGAGGGCGACCTGCTCGCACTGGTCGCGCCGCATGCCGGCCTCATGTACTCGGGCCCGGTCGCGGCCCACGCGTATCGCCAGCTCGAGGGGCGCCGCTACGACGTCGCCGTGCTGGTCGGGCCATCGCACTACATGAGCTTCGAGGGCGTGGCGCTGTTCCTCCAGGGCGAATTCGAGACGCCGTGCGGGCCGATGACGGTCTCGGAGGACATCGGGGCCGCGCTGCAGCAGGCCGGCACGGTGGTTCACGAGTATCCGGCCGCGCACCAGCGTGAACATTCGATCGAGATGCAGCTGCCGTTCCTGCAGCGTTTCCTTCCCGACACGCCGATCGTTCCGCTCGTGATGGGCATACAGAGCCCCCACACGATCCACGATCTCGGGAGCGCGCTGGCGACGTGCCTGGCTGGCCGGAACGCGCTGCTCATCGCGAGCAGCGACCTGTCGCACTATCAGGATGCGCCGACCGCCCACAAGCTGGACAGCGTCGTCCTCGAATCGATTCGTCAGTTCGATCCCGACGCACTGGAGCGCGTGCTCGCACACCTTCCCGATCATGCGTGCGGCGGCGGCCCGATGGCGGCGGTCATGCGCGCGGCGATGGCGCTCGGAGCGCGGCACGCCCGGGTGCTCTGTTACGCGGACTCCGGGGACGTGTCGGGCGACAAGAGCGCGGTGGTGGGCTACGTGGCAGCCGCGTTCGGGACCTTCGCCGACACCACTCCCTGACGCGTCCCGTGGAGGCAATCCATGGCCGGTCTACTTGCGGAAGCCGAGCGGCTGGAGATTCTGCAGGCCGCGCGCAGGGCCATCAGCGACGCGTTATCGGGACGTCCGCCGGCGCCGCCCGAGGCGCGCGGCGTGTTCCTGCGCCGGGCGGGGGCTTTCGTGTCGCTGCACCGTCAAGGCGATTTGCGGGGCTGCATCGGTCATCCGGAAGCCGACCAGCCGCTCAGCGACGTGATCGGCCGGTGCGCGATCGCGGCGGCGCGGGACGATCCTCGATTCCCTTCCGTCTCGCTCGCCGAGCTCGACGAGCTGGACATCGAGGTGTCCGTGCTGGGCGAGATCCAGCCCGTGTCGCAGGTGGACGAGATCGAGATCGGACGGCACGGCCTGATCGCGGAACAGGGCTGGCGCCGGGGGCTGCTGCTGCCGCAGGTGGCGACCGAGCAGCGATGGAACCTGGAAACCTTCATTCGGCAGACGTGCGTCAAGGCCGGCCTGCAGCCTGATGCCTGGCAGCACGGCGCACGGCTGTTCAGGTTCGAGGCCGAGGTCTTTGGAGAAAAGCATGATGCGTAGAGCGGCTCTCATCATTCTCATGGTCGGTGTCTGCGGTGCATCCCTGGGGGCGTGGGGCGGAGAGGGGCACCGGTTCATCATGGAGCGGGCGATCGCGCTGTTGCCGCCGCCTATCAAGGCCGTCTTCGAGAAGAATCGCGCGATTCTCCTCGAACGCTGCACCGATCCGGATCTCTGGCGATCGGTCGGCTTCGACGAAGAGGCACCTCGACACTTCCTGGACTACGACGCCTACGGTCCCTATCCGTTCGCCGGCCTTCCGCGCGAGTTCGGCGCGGCCCTCGCGAAGTTCGGTCACGAGACCATCGAGAAGAACGGCACCCTGCCGTGGCACCTGGTCGAGATGGACGGCCGCCTGGTGCGGGCCTTCGAGCAGCAGAAGCGGTCGCAGGGCGGCGTCGACACGATCATGGTGCTCGCGGCAGTCGTCAGCCACTACATCGCCGACGCGCACCAGCCGATGCACGCCACGCTGAACTACGACGGCCAGATGACGAACCAGCTCGGCCTGCACTCCCGGTTCGAGTCCGAGCTGTTCCGGCGGTACGTGTCGAAGCTCGTGATCGAGCCGAAACCGCCGGTGGCGATCGCCGACCCGGGCAACGCCATCTTCGACGCCCTGCTCGCCAGCGCGCAGGACGTCGGGCCGATTCTCAAGGCGGACAGCGAGGCGGCCGCCTCGCGGACGGAGTACGACGACGGCTACTTCGAGGCGCTGTTCGCCGCGACCCGTCCCATCCTCGAACACCGCGTGGACGATGCCATCACGATGACCGCCGCCGTGATCATCGGGGCGTGGGAGGCCGCGGGCCGGCCCGACCTGACGACGGTGGAGCGAGCGCGCACGCCCCGGAAGATTATTCGAGGGAAGTAGCCCCCTGATGGACGTCTACCTGGTGGCCCTCTCGGCCACGCGCTACGACCTCTACTATGAGGCCGACGACGCCGTTGTGGAGCCGGCCGGCGCGGGGCAGGCCGGCTGGCGCGCGCGAGCCGCCCGGTCGTTCCACCAGGTCCTGGAACTTGTCGAGCGCGAGCGCGTTAAGCGCCGGGACGCGGCCGAGGAGCACGAACCGCAGGGCCGATGGAAGCGGCTGCGCGGCCGCGTGATTGCCTGGCTGGCGGAGCGGGTGGCCGAGCAGCGTCTGCTGTGGCACCTGCGGGGAGCCGACGAAGCCACGCTCCACTTTCCGTCGGACATGACTGCCGCAGACGTTCAGGAGTTCCTGTCCCGGACGCTGCGCTCCGATGCCGGGCGGCACCTGCGCTGGATGGTGATCGACCTGGTCGGCTATCTCGTGTGCCTGCCGCTGACGGTGGTGCCCGGGCCGAACCTGGCGGCGTACTACTTCGTGTTCAGAATGGTCGGGCACCTGCTCTCGTGGATGGGCGCGCGCAACGGCATGACGCGGGTCGCCTGGCACCTGGTGCCGAGCGAGGCCCTCACGAAATTGCGGGGGGCGATCGGCCTCTCCGGTGTGGAGCGCCACGAGCTCGTGCACGAGATCGCGGCCGCCCTGCAGCTGAAGCACCTCGACGCCTTCCTCGATCGGACGCTCCCCGCGGCTGCGTGATATACTCGCGGCGCTTGAGACTCGCAGACCTCGCACAACGACTCGGGTGCCGCCTCGAGGGCGACGGCGAGATCGACATCGCGCGCGTGGCGCGGATCACCGAAGCCGGCCCGGGCGATCTGACATTTCTCGCGAACATGAAATATGCCTCGGCGCTGCCGGGGACGCGGGCCTCGGCCGTCATCCTGGCGGAGAAGGTGACTGCGGCGCCGTGCGCCGTCCTGCGCGCTCACGATCCGTACCTCGCGTTCGCCAACGCGATGGCGCTCTTCTCTCCCGACACCGTCCCCGCTCCTGGCGTGTCGGAGCACGCCCTGGTCGCCGGCGACGCGCAGATCGGAGCGGGCGCCTCGGTCGGCCCGTTCGTCTACATCGGCGCCGGCGCGGTCATCGGCGCGCGCACCATCGTCCATCCCCACGTCTCAATCGGCGCATCGGTCGTCATCGGCGACGACTGCGTCCTCTACCCGCACGTCTCGATTCGCGAGCGCTGCCGTCTGGGTCACCGCGTCGTCCTGCAGGATGGCGTCGTCATCGGTGGTGATGGCTACGGATTCGCCCCGCGGGGAGACGGATCGTACCAGAAGATCCCGCAGGTCGCGATCGTGGTGATCGAGGACGATGTCGAGATCGGCGCCAACTCGACCGTGGACCGGCCGGCGATCGGCGAGACGCGCATCCAGGCCGGCACCAAGATCGACAACCTCGTCCAGGTCGGCCACGGCGTCGGGATCGGGCGCAACGTCCTGTTGATGGCCCAGGTGGGGATTTCCGGCAGCACGGTGATCGGCGATGCGGCGATTCTGGCAGGGCAGGTCGGCGTCGCGGGCCATCTTCACGTCGGCAGCGGGGTTCGCGTCACCGCCCAGTCGGGCATCCCGAACTCGGTGCCCGATAACGCCTTCATCTCGGGGTTTCCCGCGATCGAAAATCGCGAGTGGCTGAAGGCCTCGGTGATCTTCCGGCGCCTCCCGGAGCTGAAGAAGAGTGTGGCGGCGCTCGAACGCCGCCTCGCCGAGCTGGAGGCCCGCCTCCCGGCCGACCCCGCGGGCCGCGGCTGAACGCCCGATCCTCCGCCCATGCCATAATCTACGGCATGGCTGGTCGCGTTTCCCTTCATCGTTGCGTACGGCTTCCTGCCTGGGTGCGGCTGCGCCGTCCCTCGGCTGCCGCGGCCGGCTTGGCCGTCGCCCTCCTCATCGGCATCACCGGCGATGCGGCGGTACGACCGCCCAAGCTCAACTACCAGACCACGACGCTTCCCAACGGCTTGCGGTTGATCCTGCTCGAAGACCACTCCACCCCCATCGTGCACCTCGAACTCTGGTACCACGTGGGGTCGAAGGATGAACGCCGCGGCCGCACCGGGTTCGCCCATCTGTTCGAGCACATGATGTTCAAGGGCTCGAAAAACGTCGGGCCCGAGCAGCACACCTCGATGATCTCGAGCGTCGGGGGCATGGGCAACGCGTATACCACGGAGGACGTGACCGTCTTCTGGGAGACCGTGCCGTCGCAGTACCTGCCGCTCGTGCTGTGGCTCGAGGCAGACCGGATGGCCACTTTGCGCATCGAGAAAGACGCCTTCGCCCGCGAGCGGGAGGTGGTGAAGGAAGAGCGGCGGATGCGCATCGAGAGCCAGCCGTACGGCCGCGTCGCCGACATCGTGTACAACCAGGCCTTCACCGTGCACCCGTACAAGCACACGGCCATCGGATC
This sequence comes from uncultured Acidobacteriota bacterium, assembly GCA_963843385.1. GTDB lineage: Bacteria > Acidobacteriota > Vicinamibacteria > Vicinamibacterales > JAKQTR01 > CAVOHU01. The sequence goes on along the minus strand of CAWJJY010000007.1, from coordinate 2,233,445 downwards.
GATGGAGGACCTCGAGGCGGCGTCCATCGACGATGTCCGCGATTTCTACCGGACCTACTACGTGCCAGAGAATGCGACGGTGGCGCTGGTCGGCGATTTCGACCCCGCACAGGCCCTCGACCTGGCCGCGAAGTACCTCGGACGCGTGCCGAAGTCCGATCGTCCCGTTCCCCGCGACATCCCGCAGGAGCCGCCGGTCAAGGGCCCGCGCCGCGTGACGCTCGAGGAGAGCTACCCGCTGCCTGTCGTCGTCGTCGCGCACCACATCACCTACGACGGGCAGCCCGATTCGTACCCCTTGCACGTGGCGTCGAAGGTGCTGTCCGACGGGCAGAGTTCGCGCATCTACCGCAAGCTGGTCTACGAGCGCGGCATCGCCCTGGCGGCGTTCGGCGGAGGCAACATCACCGAGGACCCGAACCTGTTCTTCGCCGTCGCCATCGTCCAGCCCGGCCACACGCCGAAGGAAGCCGAGAACGCGCTCTGCGAGGAACTGGATCGGCTGAGGACCCAGCCGATCACCGAAGCCGAGTTGCAGCGCGCCAAGAACCAGTTCGCGCGCGACTACGTCGTCGGCCGGGAGACCGATCAGCAGAAGGCCTCGAGCCTCGCGCACGCCGCCGTCATCCACGACGACGTGTCCACGGCGGACGGCGAATTCGACATCTTCATGAACCTGACGACGTCCGACGTCCAGCGGGTGGCACGCACCTACTTCGCGCCGGAGACGCGTCTGGTCATCACGATTCTGCCGAAGAGTTACCCGAAAGGGGGACAGCCGTGAGGCCGGCGCCGAGACTCGCCACCGTGGCGCTGCTGGCGGCGATCGTGATCGCGCCGCACGAGGCCAACGCCCAGGCCCGCAACTGGCCGAGTGAATCGCCGCCGCGTCCCCTGTCGGCGCGTCCGTTCAACTTCCCGCCCTACGAGGTGCGCACGCTGCCAAACGGCATGCAGGTCGTTGTCGTCGTGCACAGTGGGGAGCCCGTGGTCAGCATGCGCCTGCTGGTCCGGGCGGGGTGCGCGCAGGACCCGCGCGGCAAGGCCGGGCTGTCGAACCTGGTGGCGTCGCTCCTCGATCAGGGGACGACGACCCGGAGCGCGCAGCAGATTGCCGGGTCGATCGATTCGGTTGGAGGCGAGCTGCGGACCGGCGCGGGCACCGATTTGAGTTTCGGCGCCGTCACGGTCATGAAAGACAGCCTCGAGTTGGGCCTGGACCTGCTCTCGGACGTGATGCGCAACCCGGCATTCGCCGGCGAGGAACTGGATCGCCAGCGCCAGCAGGTCCGGTCGGCACTGCGGGTCAGCAACGAAGATCCCGGTTACGTCGCCACCACCGTCTTCGAGCGACTGGCGTACGGGTTCCACCCGTACGGGATGCCGGGAAACGGCACGCTCGACACGATCGATCAGATCACCCGCGACGACCTTGTCGCATTCCACCAGCGATACTTCGCGCCGAACAACAGCCTGTTCGCGATTGTCGGCGACGTGACCGTCGAGGAAGCGTTCAGCGCGGCCACGAGGGTGTTCGGCCCGTGGGCCCGCAAGGAGGTGCCCGCCATGGCGGCGGCCGCCACGCCCGAGCCCGCACGGCGCCTGGTGGTCATCGACAAGCCTGATGCCGTGCAGACCGAGATCCGGATGGGGCACATCGGCATTCCCCGGAAACACCGGGATTACCTGCCGCTCGACCTCGCCGTCAGGATTCTGGGCGGAGAAGGCAGCAATCGATTGCACCAGGTCCTCCGGATCGACCGCGGGCTGGCCTACGGGGCCGACGCCCAGCTGGACGCGTTCAAGTCGACCGGAGACGTGTCGGCCTCAACCGAAACGCGATCCGAGGCGACCGGAGAAGTGGTGCGACTGATGGTGGACGAGTTCTTCCGCATCCAGCGCGAGACGGTGCGCGAGCGAGAGCTCGAGAACGCGAAGGACTACATCACCGGCAACTATCCCCTCACGCTGCAGACGCCGGATGCGATCGCGTCGGCGGTGCTGACGCAGCTCTTCTACGAGCTGCCCCTCGAGGAGCTTCAGACCTATCGCAGGCGCGTCGGCAACGTCAGCGTCGAGGACATCCAGTGGGTGGCGCGCGCCTACCTGCGCCCCGATCGATTGTCGATGGTGCTGGTCGGCAACGCCGCCGCCTTCGTGGACCAGCTGAGGAGAGTCGGGTTCAAGACGTTCGAGGTCGTGCCGCTTGGCGACCTTGATCTTTCTGAAGCCGACTTCCGCCGGCGCAGGCCGGCGCCGCTGCCGATTCCACGCGGCCAGGCCCAGCTCCCGACCGTCCAGGTCGCGAAGCCGCCGGTGAGGTCCGGCGACTGGCCCGCGGCCAAAACGGTGGTCATGCGAGCCGTGGAGGCGACCGGCGGCCTCGCACGACTCCAGGCCGTCAAGACGCTGGCCGCCACGGCCACCACGGTGTTGTACTCCCCGGACGGTCAGCTGCGGGCCGACACCAGGACGTACATCGAGTACCCTGACCGCTTTCGCGTCGAGGCCGCGTTGCCCGTCGGGACCATGATCCAGACCTACGCCGACGGCCTCGCGTGGATCAAGGACCCGAACGGCGTCCACGATGCGCCTGACGGCATGCGCGACCAGATCCGCATGAGCGTTCGACGGGATCTCATCGCCCTGCTCGTCGCCGCGGCAACCGACACGGTGACTGGCCGCGTCCTGCCGGCAGAGAAGGGCGAGGGCGGCCGGCCGCTCGACGTCGTCGAATTGCAGGGCCCGGGCATCGGCACCCTGCGGCTCTATTTCGACACCGAAACCGGACGCGTCGCGCGGCAGTCGTACGACGTGCGCGGCCCGGCCGGCACCGAAGCGTTCACGGAAGAATACTCGGCGTATCAGAAGGTCGAGGACATCTGGCTGCCCGTCAAATCGGTGGTACTGCGTGAAGGAACGCCTGTCGTCGAACGCACCGTGGGCCTGTTCTCCCTGAACCCGGCGCTGCCGCCCGACCTGTTTCGAAAGCCTCAATGATTCCGGATCCCAGGCGCACCATGAACCTCGCGAGATCCTGAACCGACCCGAGATGGCCACCGTCATGATCTCGTGTGGCGAGGCATCGGGCGACCTCTATGCTGCCGCCCTGGCCACGGAAATTCTCGACCTGCGCCCGGGCACGCGGTTCTTCGGTCTCGGCGGCGAGCGGCTCCGCGCCACGGGTGCTGAACTTGTCGGGGACTACCACCGCTTGTCGGTGACGGGGTTGAGCGAAGCCGTCCGCGTGCTGCCGCGCGCCCTGCTCATGCACCGGGCGCTCAGGTCGCGGGCGGAAGCCGACAGGCCGGACGTGCTGGTCGTCATCGACTTTCCGGACTTCAACTTCCGCCTGGCCAGGTCGATCCGCCGCCTTGGCGTGCCGGTCGTGTACTACATCTGTCCCCAGCTCTGGGCCTGGCGGCCCGGCCGGATGCGGATCATCAAGCGCCTGGTCGATCAGGCCCTGGTCATCTTCCCCTTCGAGGAGAAGCTCTACCGCGAGGCAGGCGTTCCGGTGGAATTCGTCGGGCACCCGTTGCTCGACCTCGCCACCAGCACGGAGTCGCGCGAACAGTTCCTGCGGGGCCTCGGCCTGGAGCCCGGCTCACCCACGCTGGCGCTGCTGCCAGGAAGCCGCCTCAACGAAGTGCGGGCGATCCTGCCGACGCTCGCCAGGGCGATTCCGCTCATTCGCTCGAGCGTCCCCGGCGTCCAGGTCGTCGTTGCCCGTGCGCCCAACATCCCGGATGACGCCCTTCAGGCTCTCGCCGCGCAGGGCATCGGGCCCGTGTCCATCGTCGAGGGCCGGGCCGACGACGTGCTCAACGCGTCGGACGCCGTCGTCACGGCGTCGGGCACCGCGACGGTGCAGGCCGCGATTCACGAGTGCCCGATGGTGATCGTCTATCGGCTGTCCGACCTGACCTATCGGATCGGGCGGCGGTTCGTGCAGGTCGACACCTACGGGATGGTGAATCTGATCGCCGGCGAACGGGTCGTGCCCGAGCTCATCCAGGAGGGATTCACCCCGGACGCCGTGGCGCAGCGCGCCGTCGCGTTTCTGACCGATCGAACGCTGGCCGCCAATACCCGGCTTCGCCTGCGCGATGTCCGCGCCCGGCTCGGGCTTGCCGGGGCGAGCCGCCGTGCGGCGAATGCCGTGCTGCGCACGTGGCGGCAGTGACATGCGCATCGCGTCACGTGCAGCCGGACGCCGATCCGGCGTGAACAGCGCGCGGCCGCGTTGCGCGCTTCGCGCCGTTCCGGGCTAGACTGGTTGCATGCAGACAAGGATGCAGAGAACCGGCGTGAGCCTGGTGCTCCTCGCAGCGGCGAGCGCCGTGGGCGTGTCGGCCACCGTGCTCGTGCCGGCCGATCTCGGTGATCTCGTCATGAGCGCGCAATCGGTGGTGTATGGGCGCGTCATCGCGGTGCGTGCTGTTCGTTCGGATGAGCGCGGAACCGAGACGCTGGTCACGCTCGACGTGGGAGGCTATCTCAAGGGACGCGGCGGGCGCGAAGTGGTTTTCCGCGTGCCCGGGGGCGAGCTGGGTCGCTATCGCACCATCGTCGTCGGCGCGCCATCGTTTCGAGAAGGCGACGAGGTCGTGTGCTTTCTGAAGGGGCAGGCTCCCGAGATTCCCACGCTCGCGGGCTTCAACCAGGGAGCGCTTCGCGTCTACGCTGATGCCGCCGGCGTGCGCCGGGTGCTGGCCCCGCCGGTGCGCCAGGCTCAGCCGGCGCCCGTCGTCAGAGGCGAGGGATACCGCCGCCTGGTGACGCTGGAGCAATTCACGGTCCAGGTTCAAGAGGCCGAGCGCCTCGGGCCGAGGCGCGACCAGGGCAAGGAGTCGTCGCAGGCGCCTCGGAAGAACTGGCAGGAGAGCCGATGAGGCACGCGCCCATCAGGCTGATCCTGCCGGCCCGGGGCCGGCGCCGCCTGGCGATCTGCCTCGCGCTGGCGCTGAGCTCCGGCATAACCTCGCCGGCCGAAGCGTATCTGAAATTCGGCACCCTCGTCGGGGGCCGGCAGGTCACGCTGCGGTGGAATCGGATGCCCATCCGTTATTACGTGTCCGATCTCGGCGCGCCAGGTGTGACCGCCACTCAGCTGCAAACGGTTGTCGATGAATCGTTCAAGACCTGGGCCGCCGTCCCGACCGCGACGCTGACCTCGCAGGATGTCGGGATGACCGGCGTAGCGCCGTCCCGCGGCGACGGGGTGACCGTGCTCGGGTTCCAGTCGCGCCCGGATCTGGACCGGGTGCTCGGTTCCACGAGCTTCGTCGTGGACACCCAGACCGGCGAATTGCTGGAAGCCGACATCCTCTTCAACTCGACGTTTCCCTGGTCGGTCGCCGCACAGGGTGAGCGGGGGCGATACGATCTCCAGTCCATCGCCACCCACGAAATCGGACACCTGCTCGGCCTGGGGCACTCGGCGATGGGCGAGACCGAGGTCATCCCGGGCGGCCGGCGGGTGATTGCCGCCGAGTCGACGATGTTCCCCATCGCGTTCTCGGCCGGCAGCATCGACGGCCGCGAGCTGCGAGCGGACGATGTGGCAGGCATCAGCGACGTCTATCCCGGGCCGGGATTCAGTGCGAAGGGCAGCATCGGCGGCAAGGTGACGAAGAACGGGACCGGGGTGTTCGGCGCGCACGTCCAGGCCTTCCAGACCGAGACCGGAACGATGGTCGGCGGCTTCTCGCTCAGCGCCGACGGGTCGTTCGGAATTGCCGGGCTCGATGCCGGTGCATACATCCTTCGCGTCGAGCCGGTGGACGACGCGGATGCGGCGAGCTTCTTCGACCCCTCGGGACCCGCGCTCGACCTGGGATTCCGGGCAACCTACCTCCAGCAGCTCGTCATCGTGCCGAAGGGCGGCGGCGTCACCGGCATCGCGGTAAAGGTGGTGCCTCGATGACGCCACGTGGCCTGGTGGCGGGCATGGCATGCCTGCTGTGGCTCCTGGCTCCTTCGCAGGCGTCTGCCGGACAGTTCAAGCCGCTGGTCGTCCAATCGGCCAAGCCGCAGAAGGAGCCGAGGTTCGATGTGACCCTGGCCTTCGCGTTCTCGGGCGGAAGCGCGCTGGGCACGCAGCAGGCTACCTTCACACCCAACCAGACCGGCACGCCTCGCTACGTCTTGTTCACCACGGACACCGATCTCGGCTGGGGAAGCGGCGTCGAGGCACGAGTCGGGTACCATATATCGCCAGCCGTCACCATCGAGGCCGGCGTGTGGCTGACTGCGGCCAACGTGAACGTGACGATCTCGGGAGACCAGGAAGGGGCGCCCACCGCCAACTTCACCGGAGAACGGCTGAAGCACATGCAGTTCGAAGCGCACCTCGTGCTGGGGCCGCCGCGCCTGCGTTTCGCCAAGGACCGCGTGCAGCCATACCTCTCGATCGGCGGGGGCGCCCTCAGACAATTGCACGCAGGGAATACGCTCGCCGAGAACGGCTCCGTCGTCGAGGCCGGCGTCGGCCTCCGCATCGGACTCGGATCTGGAAAATCCGGCGGCTGGCAACGGTTCGGGCTGCGAGTCGATCTCCGCGCCTGCCACGTCCAAGGGGGTTTCAACCTCGGTGTCAACAGCCGAACCTACCCTGCGGGGATGCTTGGATTGTTCCTGGCGATGTAGGATGTTCCACGCCTGCCGGACCGAGGGCGAGGCAGCCTTGACGGGAACCGCGTGGCGAGCGAGCGCCGCCGCCGCGCCAGGCAGAGGGGGTGCATCAGCATGCTGATTGATCCATCCGGCACACAAGATGTGGATACCGCACTGCTGCGGCGCATCGCCGAGGGTGACGCCGAGGCGCTCGGCGAGCTCTACGACATCCACTCAGGACTTCTCTACGGGCTGCTCCTCCACGTTCTGAGGGACGAGACCGAGGCGGAGCATGTCTTGCTGGACGTGTTCGTGCAGGCGCGCGAACAGGTCGAGGCGTACCATCAGTACTTCGGGACCATCGAGGCCTGGCTGATTGGCATCGCCCGTGGTCGCGCCGTCGAGCGGCTGCGTTCGCGCCCGGCGCACCGTGCCGGCCACGAGCGCGACGGGATGGGGGCGCAGCCGAGGGGCATGAAGCTGGGGCGCGGCCGCGACCAGCACGTGGCGTCGATCGCCCTGGCGAGCCTGCCCGCCGAGCAGCGCCAGCTGATCGAACAGGCCTTCCTGCTCGGGTTCGACCACGTGGAGCTGGCCGCGCGCCACCGCCTTCCGATCGGGATTGTCGAGTCCCGCATCCGGACGGGCATGGGCGTGCTGCTCGACCAGCTGCCGTTTCTCTCAAGAGTGCAAGAGCGATGAGCCAGACCAACCTCGAAGACATGGTGGCGCTCGATGCGGCCGGAGCCCTGGCAGGGGCCGAACGGATCGACGTGCACTCGCGACTCTCCGCGGCCACCCCGCAGGAAGGGGAGCGCTACGGGTCGCTCTACGATATCGGCATTCTCCTGTCGCTCGCGTTGCCGAAAACCGTGCCGCCCTCGGCGGCGGTGCGGCGCCGGCTGATGGCGCGACTGAAGGGCGAGCCGGCTGACGATCCGGGCGTTCGGACGGTGGCCGGCAACGAGGGACGCTGGGAGGCCGGGAGCACCGAGTCGATGCGGATCAAGCGCCTCGGGGGAAGCGTGGAGCACGGGCGTGTGATCCTCCTCGTGGAGTTGGCGCCGGGCGCCCAGTTCCCCAGCCGCTCGCACGCGGCGTCGGAAGAGATGTTCGTGGTGGACGGCGACGTGCTGGTCGGCAGCCGGCGCCTGGGTCCCGGCGACTTTCAGGAGGCCGAGGGCGGCACCGTGCACCCGCCCCTGCGCTCGCTGCAAGGGTGCCGTCTGTTGTTCGTCGTTTCCGCCTTGGATTACGTGGAGCGCTGGTTATCATGACGACATTGAATTCGTTTGCGACGGTCAAGGACATCACGGTCGACGGGAAGGCCATCCGAATCTGCAGTCTGACTGCCCTCGAGCGCGGCGGGTTTCCCGGTGTGGCACGGCTGCCGTACTCGCTGAAGATCCTGCTCGAGAACCTGTTGAGATGCGAGGACGGCGCCTTCGTCAAGACAGCCGATATCCAGGCGCTCGCGGCGTGGGATCCGAAGGCGAAGCGCGAGAAGGAGATCGCGTTCACCCCCGCCCGCGTGCTGCTCCAGGATTTCACGGGCGTGCCGGCGGTGGTCGATCTGGCCGCGATGCGTGATGCGACCGCAAAGCTCGGCGGTGATCCCAACCGCGTGAACCCGGTCCAGCCGGTCGAGCTCGTCATCGATCATTCGGTGCAGGTCGATCATTTCGGGACGGCGGATGCATTCCCGCTCAACTCCGAAATCGAGTTCGCCAGGAACAAGGAGCGCTACACCTTCCTCAAGTGGGGTCAGAAGGCCTTCGCCAACTTCCGCGTCGTGCCGCCCGAGACCGGCATCGTCCACCAGGTCAACATCGAGCACCTTGCGCGCGTGGTCTTCGACCAGGCCGTCGATGGCGTGAGGTGGGCGTATCCCGACACCGTGATCGGCACCGATTCGCACACGACGATGGTGAACGGACTGGGCGTGGTGGGATGGGGAGTGGGCGGCATCGAGGCCGAGGCGGCGATGATGGGCCAGCCGTGCTCGATGCTCATCCCCGAGGTGCTGGGCTTCCGTCTGACAGGGGCGCTCAAGCCGGGCATGACCGCCACAGACCTCGTGCTGACAATCACCGAGCGCCTGCGCAAGCAAGGCGTGGTCGGAAAGTTCGTGGAGTTCTTCGGCCCGGGCCTCGCAAACCTGACGCTGGCTGACCGGGCGACCCTCTCAAACATGTGCCCGGAATATGGCGCGACCATCGCCATCTTCCCGATCGACGGACTCACTCTCGACTATCTGCGGTTGACGGGTCGAGACGAGGCGCATGTGCGGCTGGTCGAGGAGTATGCAAAGGAGCAGGGGCTGTTCGCCGGCGGGACGGGGCCCGAGGCGACCTACGCCGACACCATCGATCTGGATCTGGCGACTGTCGAGCCGAGCCTGGCCGGTCCCAAGCGGCCGCAGGATCGCGTCGCGCTGTCGAGGGCCAAGCAGGGCTTCGAGTCGGCGCTGCCCGGCATTCTCGCCGCGGGGAAGCAGCCGGCGGCAGCCTCCAAGCCGGCGCGTGCGGCCGTGATGGAGCGCGAAGACAGCGTCGAGGCGCTCGACCACGGGGCCGTTGTGATTGCCGCCATCACCAGCTGCACGAACACGTCGAACCCGGCCGTCCTGATCGCTGCGGGACTCCTCGCCAAGAAGGCCGTGGAGCGGGGAATGACGTGCAAGCCGTGGGTGAAGACGAGCCTGGCGCCGGGATCGCAGGTGGTCACCGCCTACCTCCAGCGCGCGGGCCTCTCGACATACCTGGATGCGCTTGGCTTCAACCTGGTGGGCTACGGCTGCACGACCTGCATCGGCAACAGCGGGCCGCTGCCTGAACGGGTGACGGCGCTCGTCGAAGAGCGCAACCTCGTCGTGGCGGCGGTGCTATCGGGCAATCGCAACTTCGAAGGGCGTGTGCAGGCACTCGTGCGCGCCAATTACCTGGCGTCGCCGCCCCTGGTGGTGGCATACGCGCTGGCGGGATGGATGACGAAGGACATCACCACCGAGCCGCTGGGCAAGGGATCCGATGGCCGCGACGTGTATCTGCGAGACCTCTGGCCGACCGACCAGGAGGTGCAGAGCACGATGGCGGGGGCGCTCGACCAGAAGATGTTCCGCGATACCTACGCGCGGGTGTTCGACGGCGACGCACGGTGGCAGGCGATCGAAACGCCGGCCGGCAAGACGTTCAAGTGGGACGCAGCGTCAACCTACATCCAGCACCCGTCGTTTTTCGAGGGCCTGACGCCGACGCCGCCTCCCGCCACTGAGATTCGCGGGGCGCGCGTCCTGGCCGTCCTCGGGGACAGCATCACCACCGATCACATTTCTCCTGCGGGCAGCATCAAGGCCGACACGCCGGCCGGAAAGTACCTGATCGCCCACGGCGTCCAGCCGAGGGACTTCAACCAGTACGGCGCGCGCCGCGGCAACCACGAAGTGATGATGCGCGGCACCTTTGCGAACATCCGCCTGCGCAACCAGCTCGCGCCCGGCACCGAGGGCGGCTGGACGACCTACATCCCGGATGGCGAGGTGATGTTCATCTACGACGCCGCGATGAAGTATCGCGACGCGAAGATCCCGCTCATCGTCATCGCGGGCAAGGAGTACGGTTCGGGATCCTCGCGGGACTGGGCGGCCAAGGGCACGGCGCTGCTTGGCGTGCGCGCGGTCATCGCGGAAAGCTTCGAGCGGATCCATCGCAGCAACCTCGTGAACATGGGCCTGCTGCCGCTCCAGTTCCAGGCCGGGGAGAACGCGGCGAGCCTCGGGCTGACCGGCCAGGAGGTCTACGACGTGCTCGGATCGGCCGACTCGCTCAAGCCGCGAGGCGACGTGCGCGTGCGCGCGAAGGGCGCCGCCGGGGCGAAGGAATTCGTGGTGACGGCGCGGATCGACACACCCGAAGAGCTCGACGCCTACCGGCACGGCGGCATTCTCCTCAAGGTGGTGCGGCAGATGGCGGCGAAGAAGTAACGCGACGCCTGGAGCGCGGCGAGTCGGTCAGTCGTTCCTCCGCCCCGCTCGCGCTCGCCGGCAAAGTGCATCTCCAGGGTCCTGTCGGCGGCAGCGGCGGGTCCCCAACCCACCGCGGATTTCGGCCCCTTCGATGCGCTTTGCAGACTGACGCCATCGGCTCGGCTCGAGGGGCGGACGTCACGACCGACCGACTCGCCGCGCACTGGCCGGCATCGGTCGGCCGAAAAGTGGTGGCGGCCTTGTTGACCTCCGCTGACATCAAACGGCAGGCGCTCGCGCTCGGGTTCGACCTGTGCGGCGTGGCGCCTGCCGGGAACTTCGCCGAGCTTGGCGCACTCGTCCCGTGGCTCAGGCGGGGGTTCGCGGGGACGATGACCTACCTCAACCGCACCGCTCGCGTGCGGTCGAACGTCCGGCAGTTGCTGCCCTCGGCGCGATCGGTCGTTTCCGTGGCGTGCCGATACGACGTCGAACGTCCGTATTCCACCCAGATCCGCGATCCCAGCGAAGCGCTCATCGCGCGCTATGCGTGGGGCGATGACTATCACGAGGGGGTGGGCCGCCGGCTCGACGATTTGCTCGAGTGGATGGGCCGTGAAGGCGGCGTTGGTTTCGAAGGGCGGCGCTACGTGGATGCCGGGCCCGTCCAGGAGCGTGTGTACGCGCAGCACGCGGGCCTGGGGTGGATCGGCAAGAACACCTGCGTCATCAGTCCGGAACTCGGATCGTGGATCCTGCTCGGCGAGATTGTCTGCAACCTCGCGCTCGAGCCCGATGCGCCCGGCCTCGACCGATGCGGCAACTGCACGCTGTGCCTCCAGGCCTGTCCGACGGGGGCGCTGGTCGAGCCGCACGTGCTGGACGCGCGGCGCTGCATTTCGTATCTGACGATCGAGTTCAAGGGCACCATTCCCGACATCCAGCGGGGTGACCTTGGCGCCCACGTGTTCGGGTGCGACATCTGCCAGGAAGTCTGTCCGTGGAACGAGGCTGCGCCGAAGACCGCGAGCCGGGAATGGATGCCGCGAGACGGGCTGGACCGTCCGGCGCTCGTCGACCTCTGGTTGATGTCCGACACTGAACTCGCAGCGCTGCAGGACGGCAGTGCGGTGAGCCGCCAATCTGTCGCGGGGCTGCGCCGCAATATCGCTCTGGCACTCGGCAACACAAGGGACCCCGCCATCGCGCCGGCACTCGCACCAGTAGAACTGGCACGCCGTTCGGAGGAGTCGCCGTCGCTGGCCGATCCCCTGGTCACCACGCACGCCGCGTGGGCTTTCACGCGGTTGATGCATCACAGGCCCCTCGCAACCTGAATATCCTTGAGCCATCATCAGATCCTTTGACGCTCGAGGTCAGTCATACCGGAGGTGTTGCAGAGAGACGATGGTCTCCTCTCGTGTGACGGGGCGTACTCAGCTTCGCCTCGATGCCCGGCGCAAAGCACGCGCCGCCGGTCGCCCAGCAGCCTTCGAAGCCACGCCATCTCGGCCAGATTCGTGCCTGGCGTCCGAGGACGCGCCCAAGACTCGTGGCCTGGTTTGGTGTACAAGAGGATGAGCGCAACGCTGATGGCAGGCAACCCTGGTTCGCCAGGTTCGCGAGGTGCGCGATGAGTGTGAATGTCGTCCGAACCCTTCTGCTGCTCGCCCTTCTCGTTGGAGGTGCCGCCGTGAGCGGTGATCAAACCCAGCCGCCCGTTCAAGTGCCCGACGCCGCAAGGTTGCAGGCCATGTCGGCCCGATTCGCGCCGGTTGACATCGGCGCGGACCTCACGGGTCTTCCGGAGCGGGAGCGGCGTGCCCTCGCAAAGCTCGTCCAGGCCGGGTACGTGATGGATGCGCTGTTCCTTCGGCAGGTCTGGTCGGGCAACGAGGCGGTGCTGGTGGAGCTGCTGAACGACACGACGCCGCTCGGCAGGGCGCGGCTGCATGAGTTCCTCATCAACAAGGGGCCGTGGTCGCGGCTCGACCACAACGCGCCCATCATGCCGGGCGTTCCCCCCAAGCCGGAAGGCGCGAACTACTACCCGCTGGGGGCAACCAAGGCCGAGATGGAAGCGTTCATGGCCCGCCTGTCGCCGTCCGGCCGAATCGGGGCGACGGGTTTCTTCACCACGATTCGACGGGTTCCAGACGGCACGCTGAGGATCGTGCCCTACTCGGTCGAGTACCAAGGCGAACTGGCGCGTGCGGCCGCGCTCATCCGCGAGGCGGCGGAGCTGACCGCCGACGCGACGCTCAAGAAGTTCCTGACGACGCGCGCAGAGGCGTTCGTGTGGAACACCTACTACGAGAGCGACGTCGCGTGGATGGAGCTCGACTCGGCGATCGAGCCCACCATCGGGCCCTACGAGGTGTACGAGGACGAGTGGTTCAACTACAAGGCGGCGTTCGAGGCGTTCATCGCCGTCCGGGACAACGCCGAGTCGGCCAAGCTGGCGAAGTTCGGGGCCGAACTCCAGGACATCGAGAACCACCTGCCGATCGATCCAACGCTCCGCAATCCCAAACTCGGCGGCCTGGCTCCCATTCGCGTCGTCAACGTGGTGCTCGCGGCGGGCGACGGCAATCGCGGCGTGCAGACGGCGGCCTACAACCTGCCGAACGACGAGCGCATCGTGCGCGAGAAGGGCGCCAAGCGCGTCATGCTGAAGAACGTGCAGGAGGCGAAGTTCACCAAAGCGCTCCTGCCGATCTCCCGCATCGTGCTCTCCGCCGCCGACCAGAAGAACGTGTCGTTCGACGCGTTCTTCACGCACATCCTCATGCACGAGCTGATGCACGGTCTCGGGCCGCACGAGATCACGGTCGGCGGCCGCGCCACGACGGTCCGGCAGGAGCTGAAAGAGACCTACAGCACGATCGAGGAGGCAAAGGCCGATGTCTCCGGGCTCTTTGCGCTGCAGCACCTCGTCGCCAAGGGCGTCATCGACAGGTCCATAGCCCAGACGATGTACACGACGTTTCTGGCGTCGGCGTTCCGGTCGATTCGCTTCGGCGTCGCGGAGGCCCACGGCCGTGGCATCGCGATCCAGCTCAACACGCTGCTCGATTCAGGGGCGTTCATCGCACGCCCGGACGGAACCTTCACGGTTGATCCTGCGAGGATCAAGGACGCCGTCGCCTCGTTGACCCGCGACATCATGACGCTGCAGGCCGCGGGAGACTACGCGAAGGCCAAGGCGCTCATCGAGAAGATGGCGGTGGTGAGACCTGAGGTGAAGCGAGCCCTCGACAAACTCGGCAGCGTGCCGGTCGACATCGAGCCGCACTTCGTGACCGCGGAGCAGCTCACGAGAGAATACAGGTAGTCCAGAGCGATGGCCCGAGTGCCGGGCGCGATCTGAAGCTCGAACGGTGGCTGATTTCGGGCCTTCGTGAGCCAGCGTGACTGGCCGGGGACTCGGGGCGAAGCGTGAGGGGCCAACAGGGCCGCCAGCCTCCAGCCGCCAGCCTCCAGCCCGATCGTCGTCTCTCCCTAGCTTTCAAACGCGCTGCAGCCGGGGCCGCCCGCCCCGGGGCAGTTCGCGCAGGCGCCCTGGTCGGGCACGGCCGACCTCTTTGGGCCCGAGGCGCCGACAGCAAATACCGAGAACACCTTCTCGAGATCTTCGGCGCGGCAGGTCGGGCAGGCAGGCGTGACGCCGTTCCGGAGGAGCACTTCGAACTGATGTCCGCACTGGCGGCAGGAGTATTCGTACAGAGGCATGCGGCCAGTATAGCAAAGGCGCCGGTTCGGATCGCGATCTGAACCTGATAAGATCAAAGGGTTGTATGGTGCGGCCACACCCGTGACGCCGCACCAGGGACCACGGCCGGCGTGCCAGGACGGGCACGAACTCTTATGTCCACGTTCTACCTGACGACCGCCATCGACTACGTCAACAGCCGCCCGCATCTCGGCACGGCGTACGAGAAGATCACGGCGGACATCATCGCGCGCTACAAGCGGCTGACCGGCGTGACGACGCATTTCCTGATGGGCAACGACGAGCACTCGCTCAACGTCTACCGCCGCGCGCGCGAGCTGAACCTGGATCCGAAGGCGTACTGCGACCAGATGGAGCACGAGTTCCGCGAGGTGTGGCACCGCCTGGACATCTCGTTCGACGACTTCATCCGCACCACCGAGCCGAGGCACAAAGCGGGGGTGACCGCGCTGGTCGAGCGGATCCACCAGGCTGGCGACATCTACGAGGGCCACTACGAGGGCTGGTACTGCGTGTCGTGCGAGGCGTTCAAGCAGGAGAAGGACCTGGTCGACCTCTTGTGCCCGATTCACAAGCGGAAGCCGGACTGGATCCGGGAGAAGAACTACTTCTTCCGGCTGTCACGATTCCAGGAGCCGCTTGTTCGCCACTTCGACGCGCACCCCGAGTTCCTTCAACCGGAGATTCGCCGCAACGAGATCCTCAACGTGATTCAGGGCGGCCTGGACGACATCTCCATCAGCCGCGCCGAGCAGGCCTGGGGAATCCCGCTCCCGTTCGACCCGGCGAGCGTCGTGTACGTGTGGTTCGATGCGCTCATCAACTACATCTCCGCCGTGGGCTACGGCGGCGACGCGGCGCTGTTCGAACAGTGGTGGCCGGCGGATCTCCATCTCATCGGCAAGGACATCACCAGGTTCCACTGCGTGATCTGGCCGGCGATGCTGATGAGCGCCGGGGTGCCGTTGCCACGCCGCGTGTTCGGCCACGGGTTCGTGAACTTCAAGGGCGAGAAGATGAGCAAGTCGCTCGGCACCGCCATCGATCCGCTCGATGCGGCGTCCAAGTACGGGCCCGATCCCCTGCGTTTGTACCTGGTGCGCGAGTTCGCGTACGGCCAGGATGGGGACTTCTCGTGGGAACGCTTCGACGAGCGCTACAACTCCGACCTGGCCAACAACCTGGGCAATCTCGTCAGCCGCGTCGCCACCATGGCGGACAAGTACTGCGGAGGGCTGCTGCCACGGCCCACGGGGCCAGCCGGGAGGCTCGCCGAGGTCGCTGCATCGGCGGTCGCAACATACCGGCGGGCGATGGAGGAGTTCGCGCTTCAGGACGGGGCCGGGGCGGCCTACGACATCGTCGACGCAGCCAACCTGTTCATCACCGAAACCGAGCCCTGGCGTCTTGCCAAGGACAGCGCCAACGCGGCGCGTGTCTCGCAGATTCTGTACGAGGTGGCCGAGGCGGTTCGGATCGCAGCCATTCTGCTCCTGCCCGTGATGCCGGGTTCCGCCGCCGAGATCCTTCGGCGGGTCGGCGCGCCGAAAGCTGCCGCGGATCATCGCCTCGAAGATGCCGACTGGGGAACCGCCGGCGATCTGCAGACCATCAAGGGTGACGCGCTCTGGCCGCGGATAGGCCCGCCGAGAAAGTAGGGGCTGGGGTCTGGCGGCTTGGCGCTGGTCTGTCCTGGTTCACGTCGTACCCCGACCCCCCAGCGACCGCTCCTCAGCGGGACGGTCCGCTCGAACTAGCGCCCATCCCCTGGCCCCTCGTGCGTCTTCCCTAGCCCCCAGTCTCTAGCCCCTGTCTGACCGGCGCCCAGCGCCCCACTTGCATTGGCGCCTCGTCTCTGAAGACCACGCCTCATCGAGACGACAAGATCGAACTGGCGCCTAGCGTCTGAGCCCCGAGCCGCTAGCCCCTAGCCCCGAGTTTGGCCACCCCGATCCCCGGCCGATCGTTGAGCGTGACCTTTCCGTCGATCACCTTGACGCCGTCGAACACATCGTTCGAGATGAGCAGGGCGCCGTCAAGGTCTGCCCAGTCCACCATCGGCGAAAGGTGGGCCGCCGCCGAGATCCCGCACGACGTCTCCGTCATGCAGCCGATCATGATCTTCATGCCGAGCGCGCGGGCGAGCGTGAGCATCTTGTGCGCCTCGCGCATCCCCGTCGACTTCATCAGCTTGATGTTGATGCCCGAGTAGACGCCTTGCGCCTTGTGCACGTCTTCGAGCCGCTGCACGCCCTCGTCTCCGATGATCGGTATCGGGCTGCGCTCGGTGATCCAGGCCAGGTCGTCCACCCGCTCCTTGGCGAGCGGCTGCTCGACGTACAGGAATCCGTGCTCCTTGAGCCAGACGATCATCTCGAGCGCCTGCTGGCGGTCCGTCCATCCCTGGTTCGCGTCGCCGGTCAGCGGTTTGTCGGTCACCGATCGGATGGCTTCCACCATGGTCCTGTCGGTGTCCCGCCCGAGCTTGATCTTGAGCAGCTTGTACTCGGCGGCCTCCAGGGTCTTCTGCTTGACGACCTCCGGCGTATCGATGCCGATCGTGAACGTCGTGTTGGGCGCCTTCAGCGGGTCGTAGCCCCAGATGTTGTACCAGGGCTGCTTCAGCAGCCGCCCGACGAGGTCATGGAGCGCGATGTCGATTGAGGCTTTCGCCGCCGGATTGCCGGGCGCCACCGCGTCCACATCCGCCAGAATCGTCTCCAGTTCGAAGGGATTCGCGTGCCGGCCCAGATCGACCTTCGCAAGGAAGGCCATCGCCGATTCGTGCGATTCGCCGAGGTACGGCGGCATCGATGCTTCGCCGTACCCGGTGAGGCCGTCGTACGCCACCTCGGCCAACACGACCGGCGTGGTTGTGCGCGAGCTTGTGGCGAGCGTGAAGACATGCTTGAGCTGCAGCGTGTAGGGCCGGAACCGCAGCGTCATCCGGGGCCGCCCGCCCGTGGTCCGTCCGCCACGCGGTTGTTGCCAGGACCCGGCCGGCATCATGGCCGCGGCTCCTGCCAGCGACGAAGTTCGCATGAAGTCCCGCCGGGTGTGTGCCATGAGCATCCTCGCTGGTGGCGGCGGTCCGCGGGCAGTCTCGTGGACCGTGCACTGGTCATCATAGCCCGCTTGCCGAGCGTCGAAGAGACGATCCGGCTGGCGGCTGGAGGCTGGAGGCCTGGTCGCGTGGAGTGCGCAAGCTCGTCAGCGGCGAGACGGGGAAGGCATCGAGTTCAGCGCACGCCTGCGGAGCGTCGAAGAGACGATCCGGCGGAGGCTGGCGGCTGGAGGCCTGGTCGCGTGGAGTGCGCAAGCTCGTCAGCGGCGAGACGGGGGAAGGCACCGAGGTCAGCGCACGCCTGCCGGGCGCCGAGGAGACGATCCGACGGGAGGCTGGCGGCTGGTGGCCGGCGGCCGCGTCACGCGGGACGAATCGGGGCCGGGTCCGCGAACGCAGGATTGCAGCTTGCGGCTTGTGGCCTGAGGCCATGTCATGCGTGACTGATGGTGGCCGAGTCTTTAGACCTGGCGATCGCGGCCAGCACCCGCGTGCGGGATGCGGGCAGCGAGGTGATCCGCACGCCGGTGGCGTCGGCGACGGCATTGAGGATGGCAGGAGCCGTCGGGATGGTCGCGCATTCGCCAAGCCCCTTGGCCCCGAACGGACCAGCCTGATCGTGCCGTTCGACGAAGATGACCTCGATGTCGGGAATGTCGTGCACGGTGGGAATCCGGTAGTCGGCGAACCCTCGCGTCACGCCTGGAATGAACTCCTCCTTGAGGGCGAACCCGAGCCCCATCACGACGGCCCCCTCGACCTGGCCTCGCGCCCCGGCCGGGTTCAGCACCTTGCCCACGTCGTGCGCGGCCACCACGCGCGTGACGCGGATCGCCCCGCTCCGGAGGTCGACCTCGACTTCGGCCACCTGTGTGGCTGAGGCGTAGGTCGCATAGGGCTTCCCCTTGCCGGTGGCCGGATCGAGGAACGAGGTGTCCGGCACGTAGGTGCCGGTCTGCCTGAGCCGTTGCCCGCGCGCTTCGAGGCGCCGGCCCAGGTCCTCGAGCGACAGCGATCGATCCGGGTGTCCGGATATGTACGCGCCGCGCGCACCCAGTTCGACCTCTGCCACCGGGACTCCGAACTCGGCCGCCGCGCCCTCGCAGATCGATCGGCGCAACCCCTTGGCAGCCAGGCGCACCGCATTGCCCACGTAGAAGGCGACCCGGCTTCCGGTGCACGAGCCTGTGTCGCTTGTGAGATCGGTGTCGCCGCGGACAAGATCAACGTGCTCGAGCGGCATCCCCAGTGTTTCAGACGCGATCCGGCGCAACAGGAAGTCGGAACCCTGGCCCGCATCCGTCACGCCGGCATAGACGGCCACGCGGCCGGTAGGAAGCAGCGCGGCGTCGGCGCAGCTCGGCTTCTCGCCGGTCGTGGTGCCGATGCCGTACCACATCGACGCGACGCCCACGCCGCGTCGCGTTCTGCCACGGCGGCTGGCCGCTCGGGCGCGTTCCACCGCGGCATCGTAGTGCGGCCTGACCGCCTCGAGCGTTTCGACGAACCCGATCTCCTCGCCAACCTGCGCTCCAGTGGCCAGAAACGAGCCGGGGCGGAGGGCATTGCGAAGCCGCAGGTCGATCGGATGCATCCCCAGGCGCCGCGCCGCCTCGTCGACCATCGACTCGAGCGCGAAGGTCGACTGGGGTGCACCGAAGCCTCGCATGGCACCGGCCATGGTGTTGTTCGTGTAGACCGCTGGCCCGCCCAGCCACACATTCGGAATGTCGTACGGCCCGCAGCCCGACACCGCCGCGCGAACGATGATGAACTGGCCTGCCGTCGCGTAGGCGCCGCCATCGGCCGTCATGTCGATGCGGAGGTTGGTGATGCGACCCGTCGGGCCGACCGCGAGACGCCCCCGCATGTCGAAGGCGTGCCGCTTGGTCGTGGTGGCGAAGGACTCGGCGCGCGTGTACACGCAGCGAACCGGCCGGCGAAGCCGCATGGCCGCGACTCCCAGGATGCACTGGACACTCACATCGGTCCGGCCGCCGAAATGGCCGCCCATCACGGCCGGGATGACGTGAACCCGATCTTCCGCGACGCCGAGCACGCGGGCCACCTCGAGCCGCAGAAGATGCGGATGGCTTGTGGCCGAACGCACCACGACCCGCTCCTGCTCGTCGATGTAGGCGACGGCCGCCTCGGGCTCGAGGTACGCGTGCTCGTTGAACGGCGTGGTGAACCGCTCCTGGACGAGGACCGCGGCCCCTGCGAGTCCGGCCTCGTCATCACCGCGCGTGATGACCTGGTGCGCCAGCAGATTCCCGCCTTCGTGGATCGCCGCCGCCCCCGGCGCGAGCGCATCGGCGGGCGTCAGGAGCGCAGGCCATTCTTCGTAGACCACACGCACGAGCCGCGCGGCAGCCGCCGCCACCTCTTCGGATGTCGCGACGACGGCCGCCACCGGATCGCCGATCATGCGAACCCGGTCGCCGGCGAGCACCACCTCGTCCTGCAGCAGCCGGCCGTGGTGGTTGACCGGCACGTCGCGTGAGGTCAGCACCGCCTCGACTCCGCCGAGGGCCAGCGCCGCGGAGGCGTCGATCGAGACGATTCGCGCGTGAGCGTGCGGGCTCCGCACCACCTTGACGTGGAGCATGCCGTCCACGGCAATGTCGGCCGAGTAGAGGGCCCGGCCCGTCACCATGTCGCGCTCGCCCCAGCTCTCGTCGAGCGACACAACGGCGGGCGGGACGCTCTCGCCGCGCAGCCCGGACGCCGCGCGGTCGACGGCGTCGAGGATGGTGCGGTAACCGGTGCACCGGCAGTAGTTGGCGCCGAGCGCCTTGACGATGGCCGGGCGAGTGGGGGAGGGCTGGCGATCGAGCAGCGCCTTGGTCGCCATCACGAGCCCGGGGGTGCAGAAGCCGCAATGCACGGCGCCGGCCTCGATGAAGGCGCGCTGAATCGGGTGCAGGTCGGCGCCTGACGCGAGCCCTTCGACGGTCACGACCGAGGCGCCGGCGGCCTCGCCGATCGTGATCCTGCAACTGCGCGTGGCGTGGCCGTCAACGAGCACCGTGCACGACCCGCACCGGCCGTCATCGCAGCCGCACTTGGTGCCGGTCAGGCGCAGCCTGTCGCGCAAGACCGTCATGAGGGAAGTTCCCGGATCGGCCTCAATCCGGACCGCGACGCCGTTGACCTCGACATCCGTCACGAGACACACCCTCCACGGTTCGACTCGACGACCGTCGGGCGGGCGTCGTGGCCGGATGCCGGCCTCGCGTTGTGGATTACCGCGCGCCGATGAATCGATCGAGCATCGCGACGATCACGACGCCGACAAGCGACGACAGGAATCCCAGCGCCGTCGTCAGTCGTTTCCCCTTTGTCGGCTCCCCGCCGGTCAGGTAGTGCGCGGCGGCGCCGCCGGCGGCGCCCATGACGCCGAGCGCGATGAACCCTCCGAGCAGGCCGAAGAAGACGACCGACAGCACGCTCGGAATCACCGCTTCCACCCCCTGCAGCTTGCCCCTGAACGGGACCGGGAACCCGTAGACGAGACCGACGAGAGGCGCTGCGATGAACGCTCCGAGGATAGCGTACACCGCGCCTCGAAACATCAATCGACCCATGGTGTTCTCCCTCCACTGGTCAGTCGCGGTCGGCCGGGACGACAGGCCCGGCCGAGCGCACGGGACCTGTTTTCCGGTGCAGCGGATTCTCCCGGAAGCCGCCCGGTGTGAGGCGGCGCATGACGAGAAACGGCGCGCTATGAGGTGCGGGGAAGAATGGCTGAAATGCTAGACGCAGCGGCTGCAGGCAGTCAACAGGAAGCAGAGAATCACACGCTGTACCCGTCGGTGAACACGGGGGCGGCCCGCCTGGCCGGCCACTCGTCTGGCTGATTCCCGGGCGGGCCTCGATCCGCGTATCGATAGCCGGCGCGCTACGCCATCGCCCTCCGGATGGCCCGGCTCGCCGTGGCGTAGATCTCGTCGGGCGTGAAGGGCTTGGACATGTAGTCGCTCGCGCCGTGCCTGATGGCATCGACCGCGCTGTCGATCGAGGCGTAGCCGGTCACCATCACCACCGGCAGCTGCGGGCGGTGCTTCTTGATCTTCGGCAGGAGCTCGAGGCCGCTGCCATCGGGCATCCGCACGTCGAGCAGCACGAGGTCGTACATTTCCGTGAGGATTCGCTGCAACGCCTCGCGCGCCGAGAACGCTTCGTCGACGTGATAGCCGCGGCGGCTGAGCGAGCGCCGCATGCTGTTGGCCACCACCACCTCGTCGTCGACGACCAGCACCCGGCGCGTGGACGGCTTGTTCCGGTTCCAGCGGCCAGTCACAGCCACGTCTCCGCGGCCGAGCGCGTCCACGTATGCCTCGCTGGTTGCTGCGGCCACCTCCCGCGCGCTGAACGGCATATCGACGTCGATCGGGTCGGAGACGAGCGGAGCCCGTGCGACCTGGGCCGCCTTACGCCGTTCGGCGACCGTCAGCGGGCACTCGTTCCGCTTGCAGATTCCCTTCGTCTTGAAGCGCTTGCAGGAGCGCTGGCCGAGCGTGCAGTACTCGACGACCGGCATGTCGCTGCGGGTCAGGTGCTGCACGTACCCTCGCGATGTCGCGGCCGCGACTTCCTCGGCGTCAAACGGCATGTCGACATCGATCAGGTTACGAGTGTTCGGGGAGCTGGTGGGGGCCGTCGCTGGTCTGGCGACCTGCTGCGTGGCCTGCGCGACTGCGATCTCGAGTTCGTCCGGGGTGAAGGGCTTCGGCAGGTACCCGACCGCTCCCATCCGCGTGGCCTCGACCGCCGACGCGATCGAGGCATATCCCGTCATGATCACGACCGGGATGCGAGCCCAGCGCTCGCGCACGCTGCGCAGCAGGTCGAACCCGCCGGCCTGGGGCATCATGAGGTCTGCGAGAACCAGATCGAATGCCGGGTTGGATTCGAGCGCGGCCACCGCGTCGGCCACCGTCAGGCTCTTCTCGACGCTGTGCCCCTTCCGCACGAGGACCTTCTCGACCCCGTTGCACACGGTTCGCTCGTCGTCGACCACCAGGATCCGCATTGCCGTTGTTGCCGTTGTTGCCGTTGCCATGACACCCTCGTCCCCAACGCCGGTGACTGCCCGTTTGGCTGCCGAGCGCCGGTCAGGATTGACGCTCGACACCCTCCTCTCGTGCAAGGCGTGCGCCATGAAGCGTCGAGCATCGGTGGCGTCCAGGAAGCCTTTTCCGGTCAGCTGTTTCCAGGGAATCCGTGCGTTTGAGGCCGGTGTCGATCAGGCATCGGCTGCATGGGGCTGTATGCACCCACGGATGCCCGAGCCGGCGCGGGGCACCGGCGCGGACGGTCCCCACAGGCTGACTGATGCGACTTCGGCCGATTTCGAGGGAGACTGCCCCACGATCGCGGAAGACGGACGTTTCGCGGGATGCGTACATGCCGTACGCACCGGTCGCGCGGTATATGCAGTGGGCGAGCGAGATGCTGGAGACTTGGGAGGCGGCGCTTGCTGCTGGCCAGAGTGGAGCACGGTGTGAAGGAATATCTGGCGAAGACCCAGGGGGACTTCAAGCGATGCGTTGGATTCGATATCTGCTACGGCTACTTTTGGCCCTCTTTGTATTGGTGGACGTGAAGTTACTTGTTACGCTGGTAACGCCACCAGACGATCATTTCTTCACACCCACGATGACGGATTGGCTGCTCACGGGGCTCGCGTGCGCTTTTTTCCTGTGTCTGCAAGGCTTCATCGTGTGGCTCGATATACGGATCGGCCGGAGGGGAAGGCCACGTGAGCCGGGAGCGGTCACGCGATGAGTGAGCGAATGCGGACAGCATGTAATCCACGAGGGAGAAAGTGGCTGATCACCTGAGGTTCCGACGCGGCCGTCATACACTACGCTGAAAGACTGTCGCTCATGAGTGTGAACGCCGCATACTTCTTGTTCTTTCGGGTGCTCAAATGATCAGCAACGCCATCTGCTGCGCCTTGGTGGTGCTCATTCAACAGCCATCGACGGCGGCGCGAGACGAGCGCCCCGCCGACTTGCGAAGCGTCGTAGCTCAATACGACAAGTACCAGGGACGGGAGATTCTCGTATCTGCGGTAGTTCTGTTTGCCGAGGGCTTGGCCATCAATGTGCGTCCCCTCGCGCGCGGCGGCAAAGAAGAACTAATCTCGGTCGAAATACCCGACGAGCTTGAGAATGACGCGAACTGGGGGAAGTTCAGGGAGATTGGGCGGAAGCAAGGCTACGCAGTCGCTACACTTCGGGGCCGGTTCTCCGGCGGAAGCGAATCTCGATTCGGGCATTTGGGCTGTTGTCGGTTTAAGTTGGACGTCACCAAAATCGTTGCTGTTCGCCGTGGTCCACCAAGTTCATAGCCTAGAAGCCTCGGACGGCAGTCACACCGCCTCGGCATGAGGCCGCTGCGGAACGGCCTGTGACTACGGACGAAACAGACCTCTCGTCCCCGCCGTGCGGCATATTCGGGACGCGTTAAGGCCGCTTTGCCGGGAAATCGGCGCGCTTTGGCCCGTCACGCTGAGATCGCGGACGGGAGGCGATCGTCTCTCGCACAGTGGCGGTACGAAGGGGTGATAGACGGAAGACCGTTCCCGCTTGTGTGCTGTTCAATACTCATCGGCCCAAAGACCTCAAGCAGGACTGGTATTTTTTTCCAGGCTGGTTTGCGGAGCCGACCCACGGACTGCCGGAGGCTGTGTCAGGAACCACAGGTTTCATGGAACAACGTCCGGGCTACCCAGGCGGCGCCGATCTTCGAATTCTGAAGCGGAATTGCCGGACGGGCAGACGGTTTCTGAGACAGCTCGCTCTTGGCAGACTGAGCCGTCGAAGACGTGTGGTTCTCAACCGATAATCCGGTTCCGCCACGGCGGATCAAGAGGGCCAACGAGCGCCCAGCGGCCAGCCCCCGGCTCCGCGCTAGCCTTAGCGCCAGCCTCCAGCCGCCAGCCCCCAGCCGGTGGGTTACTCCGGCCTGTGCCTGGCAGGTCGGAATCCGCCGGCCGCCGCGAGAGGCCGAATCAGCCCCGAACCTCCTGTGTCATGGCGACGTGTCGGCGCTTCGACGTCGGGCTCAGGCCCGACGGTGTCCCCATGGCCGGTCCGGATGCCGTGCTTGCGCATCAGCATCTGGAAGTTCGGGCGCTGGATGCCGACCTGCAGAGCGGCCCGGGTCACGTTCCACCCGTTCCGTTGCAGGGCTTCCATCACGAATTCGCGCTCGAGGTCGGCCACGGCGAGGTCCCGCAGGCGTTTCTTCATCGCCAGGAATTCGTGGTTGGATCGGGGGATCGTGAGATCGGCCGGCAGACTCTGCCGCGTCAGCGTGCGAGGCAGATGCCGCGGCTCGACCGTGTCGCCGTCGCACGCGATCACGGCACGCTCGACGACGCTCTCGAGCTGGCGGACGTTGCCGGGCCAGTCGAACTGTTCGAGCAGGCGAATGGCATCCTCGGAGAGCCGGGCGACCGGCTTGCCGCTGCGCTCGCGTGCCCGTGCCAGCATGTGGCACGCCAGCATAGGGATGTCCTCTCGCCGTTCGCGCAACGGCGGCAGGCGGATCGGGAACACGTAGAGCCGATAGTAAAGGTCTTCGCGGAAGGTGCCCTCGCGAACCATCTGTTCGAGATCCCGGTTGGTGGCGAAGACCAGACGGACATCGACATGTCTTGGATCCGTCCCGCCCACCGGCAGGAATTCACGCTCCTGCACGAAGCGCAGCAGCCTGGCCTGCACCTCGATGTCGATGTTGCAGATCTCGTCGAGGAATACCGTGCCCTTGTGAGCCGCCTCGAAGATGCCGCGCTTGTCGGCGACCGCTCCCGTGAAGGACCCCTTCACGTGTCCGAAGAGCTCAGACTCGAGCAGATTGACCGACAGTGTCCCGCAGTCGACGGCGAAGAACCGCTCCTGCCTGCGCGCACTCTCCTCGTGAATGGCACGGGCCACCAGCTCCTTGCCTGTGCCCGTCTCGCCGACGATGAGCACGGTGCTCGATGTCGGGGCAACCTTTCGAATCAGCCGGTAGACTTCCTGCATCTTGGGGCTGCTGCCCACGAGTTTCCCGAATGTCGTGGTCTCGTCACCGGCCGGCCCGGGAGCGCCCCGCCCTCGCAGCAGCAGCAGCCTGCGGTCCCAGGCCTTGCGCGCGACGGCCGCCATCTCATCCGGCGTGAAGGGTTTCGGCAGGTAGTCGAAGGCGCCGATCTTCATGGTTTCGACGACGGACGAGATCGTGGCGTAGCCGGTAATCACCACGGGCACCACGTCGGGGAAGCGGCTGCGCAACGCTTCGAGCACTTCCATACCGCCCATCTCTGCCATCTTCAGATCGGAAAAGACCAGGTCGAATGGCTCGTGCTCGAGCCAATCCAGGGCCTCGGCGCCGGAGGTCGTCGTCTTGACCTTGTACCCCTCGCGCGTGAGGATCTTCTCGCAGCTCCGGCACACGGACGTGTCGTCGTCGACCACGAGAACGCGGGGACCCTCGGCGTTACTCATCCTCGGATGCTCCTCCCACGGGGATGACCACCACGAAGGTCGAGCCCTTGCCCGGCGCGGTTTCGACCCAGAGCGATCCCATGTGCCGTTCGACCATGCCGTACGCGATGGCAAGGCCGAGGCCCGTGCCGGTCTTCTTCGTGGTGAAGAACGGTTCGAACAGCCTGGCCTTGACCTCGTCCGGAATGCCGGGGCCGGTGTCGCTGATGCGAAGCTCCACGCCCTTCTGGCCCCGCGCAGGCCGCGACGCCACGCGGAGCTGGCCGCCGTCTGCCATCACGTCGGCTGCGTTGAGCACGATGTTCAGGACCACCTGGCGCATCTGATCGCCGTCGGCAAGGACGGTCGGCAGGTCCGGCGCCAGGTCGAGCGAGATCTGGATGTTCCGGAAGCTGGCCTGGTTGCGGACGAGCGCCAGCACCTCCTCCACGACCTGGTTCATGGAGAGCAGCGTGCGTTGCGGCTTGGTCTGGCGCGCGAAGTCGAGCAGTCCCTTCACGATGCGCCGGCAACGCAGCGTCTCATTGACGATGGTCTGCACATCGTCTCGCCACGGGTGGTCGTCGGGCAGATCCTGGAGCATCAGGCTGCTGTTGGTCAGGATGCCGGTCAGGGGGTTGTTGATCTCGTGAGCTACGCCGGCCGCGAGCTTGCCGACCGCCGCGAGCTTCTCGGTCTTCAGCAGGTGCGCCTGCATCGCCTTCAGCTCGGCGGTGCGCTGTTCGACCTTGCGCTCGAGATCGTCGGCGCTGTCGGTCAGCGCCTGGTGCGCGCGCTCGAGTTCCGAGGTCATGGTGTTGAAGTTCGAGGCGAGGTAGCCGAGCTCGTCCTGGGAGTTGGCCTGCACCTTGAGCGAGTAGTCACCGCCGGCGACCTTCTGGGCTGCCAGCGCCATCGCGTGAATCGGTTCCGAGATCCGGCGCGCGACGCGCACCGACATCAGGATGACGAGGCCGACGCCGACCATGGCAATGCCGAGGAACCAGAAGAGGCTGCGCCAGAGCGTGTCGGTGTAGGGCTGCTCGAGGACGCCCACGTAGAGCATGCCGATCGTGGTGCCGCTCAGGTTCCGGATTGGTGTGTAGGCGGACAGATACCAGTCATTCACGACAAACGCGCGCCCGCGCCAGACGCCGCCGCGGCCCAGCACCTCGTCGGCGACCTCGGCGGACACCTGGGTGGCGATGGCGCGGGTGCCGTCGGCGTTCCGGACATTGGTGCTGATCCGCACGTCGTCCTGGAAGATCGTGGCGGTGCCCACCGGCCGGCCCTTGTATTCCTGCTCCTTGAACACCGTCTCACGAATCTTGTCCACGATGTCGTAGTTGCGGTTGAGCAGGACCCCGCCGACCAGCACGCCAAGATGCCGCCCGGCCGGCGTGAAGACCGGCGCGGCAATCTTCAGCATCATGCCGGACTGGATTTCGGATTCGCGCCGGGGCCGCGCGCGCGGTGTCGCGGCAATCGTCATGAAGGCCTGTCGCCCGAGCGCCGGCGTTTCCTGGTCGAGCGCGTCGCGCCCGACGAGCTCGACCGACGCGACCGGCGCCAGCTCCTTGAGCGCCTTCGCCACCACGTCGTCGGTGACGTCTTCGCGGCTGCGGTCGGACGGGTTCCGCGTGCGGTAGAAGACCCGACCCTGCGTATCGGTCAGCGTCAGCACGTCGAAGTGCTCGGCGCGGCGGACGCGATCCATCTCCTCGTCGAGGCCCGCCGGGTCGTCCCGTTGGAGCGCGCCGTAGATCACCATGCGTGTCGCATGGATGCGGACGGCGTTCTGCAGCCGGTCGAGGGTCGACTGGTAGATCTCCTTCGCCGCCTCCAGATCCGAGTTGACCTGGGCCTGCGCCTGGACGAAGACGCGCTGCTGGATGATGCTCACTCCCAGCACGGCCGTGACCAGCGCCGGGATCAGGATGGCGACCGAGAAGGTGCGGACCAGCCGGCCCTGGATGCTGAGGCCGCCCGTCCACCGCCGAAGGCGTGTCCGGAGATCCCGTTCGGAGGACCGGACCGTTTCGGCCTCCGCGATCACGGCGCGACTCATGTTCACCTCAGGCCTCTGCTCCTACGCGTCGGATTCGGCCCGTCGAAGGGGCCCGGTGCCCGCAGGCAGATTGGCCAGTTCGAGGACGGTTCGCACGGCGGCCGGAATGGCCGCCTTCACCGCGGGCGTCAGCCCGACCTCGATCGTGTCCATGTCCTCCACTTCGATCGCGACGATGTGAATCGTCTCGGGCAGGTCGACCCCCGACCGGCGGCCCAGCCGTACCACGGCCGGAAGCCCCGCGGCGTGGGGCGACGGCCCGGCTGGCGTGCCGATCGCCTCGAGCGGGAACGACAGCACCGTGCCGGGCGAATGCATGCCGGTTTTGACCGCGTCGACGACAATCGCCCGGTCGAATCCGACGAGTTCGTCGAGCAGATAGAAGCCCGAGAGTCCGCTCTGGCGGACCACCGCGCCGGGGACCTTCTCCCGGCCCAGGACAGAGGCGACTTCCCACCCCACCCCGTCATCCGATCGCACGTCGTTTCCCAGGCACAGCACGATGGTGCGCGCTTCAACAACCTCTTGCGAGGCGGGACGCGACTCGAGGCTCACGGCTGGTCCTCGAGGTTTCGTTCGAGCGTCTGGACGCACTCGCCTGCCGCGTTTCGAATCGTGACGCGCAGCGGCATCTCGCCTGGCAACGAATGTGTCGCGCACCCGTAGCACGGGTCGTACGCCCGGAACGCCATCTCGACCTGATTCAGGAGGCCCTGGTCGACGATTCCGCCGTGGATCACACCTTTGGCCGCCTTCTGGATCGACATCTGGATGGGCGCCGAGTTGTGCACCGTGGCCACCATCAGGTTGACGGCCGTGAGGATGCCGCGCTCGTCGGTGGCGTAGTGATGGATGAGCGTGCCTCGCGGCGCCTCGACGATGCCCACGCCTTCGGTCGGCGGCTCGGTGGGCAGGCGGCGGACCACCGGGTCCAGGATCTCGGGATCCTGGCTGAGCGCCAGAACGGTTTCCGCCGCCTGCAACGCCTCGATCAGGCGAGCCCAGTGGGTGGCCAGCGTGTTGTGCGCCGGCTTGCCGCCGAGCACGCTGAACATCTGCTCGTAGTGCTCCTGCGCCCTCGGCGTGGCCATTCCATCCGCGACGTTCAGGCGCGCCAGCGGCGCGACCCGATAGAGGCCGCTCTCCTCGCCGTCCACGAATCCCTTCCAGCCTACCCGCTTGAGGAACGGGAACTTGATGTACGACCAGGTTTCGACATGCTCGGCGATGTGCTGCAGGTAGTCCTTCGGCTGGAACCGCAGGATTTCGTTGCCCGTCGGGTCGACGACGCGGATATCGCCCCGGTAGAAATTCACCTTGCCGCCCGCGTCCACCGTGCCCATGTAGTTGGTGCGGTGTGTGTAGTGGTCGGCGAGGATCGTGTCCACATACCCTTTGTTCGCGAGGACGATGTCGGCGAACGCCTGCAGCGAGAATGCGGCGAAGTCCACGAAGCCCGGGGCGGCCTGCTGCAGGCGCGCGACCAGATCCTTCGTCAGGGGCTTGCTGATGCCGCCCGGCAGTCCGAACACGGGGTGAATGGCCTTGCCGGCCATCTCAACCATGAAGCCGCGCGCGGCCTTTCGCGCGGCGATGACCTTCGCGCCGATCTCGAGACCGACCTTGCCAATCACCCCGACGACGTTGCGTTCTTCTGCCGGTGCCCATGGTCCGACGATGAAGTCCGGCCCGCCCAGGAAGTAGAAGTGCAGGGTGTGGTCTTCGAACATGAACAGGTTGTAGAACAGCTCGCGCACCTTGTGCGCGGCCGGCGGCGGATCGACGTGGTAGAGCGCGTCGAGCGCGCGGGTGGCCGCCATGTGATGGGCCGTCGGGCACACGCCGCAGATGCGCGGCGTGATGCGCGGCATCTCCTCCGCGGCCCGGCCAAGGCAGAACCGCTCGAATCCCCGCAGCTCGGGCACCTGGATGTAGGCGTTCGAGACCTCGCCCTGGTCGTCGAGGAAGATCTCGATCCTGCCGTGGCCTTCCAGACGTGTGATCGGATCGATCGTAATGCGCTGTGTCATACGGTGGCCCCAACCCTGCGTCGTCTCAGAAGAGAAGTGGGGAGCGAGAACCGGTAGAACGTCCCGGCCGGGTCCGGGATCTGGTCGAGCAGCTTCTCGATGGCCGCCTCGTCTTTCGGACCGAGAATCGACGCGAAGGCCGACAGGAACTTCGCGCCCTGATCGTAGACCTCGTCCATCGGGCCGAAGCAGCCCCGACACGGCATGTTGCCCTCGATGCAGCGCATGCCGCAGCCAGACCGCGTGGCCGGGCCCATGCAGACGAAGCCCTGCGCCAGGAAGCACTGTTCCGGATCGAGGAGGTGCGTCGCCGGGCGCTTGATCTCGGTGATCTCGATGCGATCCGGCTTCGAGTCCTTCCGCGGGCACTCGTCGCAGCACGCCTTGTTCGGGCTGAGCACCGCGCCGCGCGGCGGCAGCGTGCCCGTCAGGATCGCGGTGACGGCCGCCCAGATCAGGTTGGGCGGAGGCGCGCACCCTGGCAGGTAGTAGTCGACATCGATCACCTGGTTCAGCGCCTTCACCGTGTCCCAGAACACCGGAAGCGTCAGCGTGTTCCCATCGACGGTCGACGACTCCTGCGGCAAGGCCGTCGACCCCGATTCCATCGACACGACGTCCTGGTAGACCGTCTTGAATGTCTCCTGGCGGTTGGTCATGTTTCCGAGGCCGGGGATGCCGCCCAGGTGCGCGCACGATCCGAAGGCGACCACCAGGCCGGCCTTCCGCCGCAGCAGGTGAACCCATTCCTCCTGCTCCGACATCCGGACGGCGCCGTTGATGAACGCCACGGCGATCGACTTGTCGGGCATCGCCTCGATGTCGTGCTTCTTGAAGTCCATCGCGACCGGCCACAGCACGATGTCGACCGCGTCGACAACCTTGAGGATGTCCTCGTTGAGGTCGACCACGGCTTCCTCGCACCCGCCGCACGACGCGCACCAGTAGAAGGCCACTTTCGGCTTGTCCGCCATCGTCAGCTCCTTGAGACCGCGACCGGGGTCCTCGCCTGCTTCCACGGGCCCAGCTTCCGGACCTGTTCCGTCATCTCGTTGCACACGTGCTGCACGCGATCGCCCTCGCTCGCCGAGATCCACTCGAGCCGCACCCGCGCGTCTTCGACGCCGAACTGGGTCAGCACGCGCTTGAGGAGGCGGAACCGGCGCAGCGCCTTGTAGTTCCCCTCCTGATAGTGGCAATCGCCCGGGTGGCAGCCCCCGATGAGAACGCCGTCGGCGCCCTCCTCGAGGGCCTTCAGCACGAACTGCGGGTCGACGCGGCCCGAGCACATCACCCGGATGACCGGGGCGTTGGGCGCGTAGACCAGCCTCGCCGTGCCCGCCAGGTCAGAGGCCGTGTAGGTGCACCAGTTGCAGAAGAACGCGACGATACGCGGTTCGAACGTGGCCATGACTCACGCTCCCTACAGGGCCAGCACGCCTTCGATTTCGGCCATGATCTGGGTGTCGGTGAAATGATGCTGCTGCGCCACGTGCGAGGGGCAGGCAGCCACGCAGGTGCCGCAGCCCTTGCAGAGGGCCTGATTGAGCTGTGACACCTTCTTCTCCCGGTTGAACTCGATGGCGCTGAACGGACACAGCGGCACGCAGACCTGGCACCCCGAGCAGCGCTCTTCGTCGATGTGGGCGGTGTAGGCTTCCAGTTCGACCTGGCCCTTGTCGATGAGGGCCATCGCCTCGGCGGCTGCCGCCCCCGCCTGCGCGACCGTATCCGGGATGTCCTTCGGGCCCTGGGCGCAGCCCGCGATGAACACCCCATCGGTGAAGGTCGAGACCGGGGCCAGTTTCGGGTGGCGCTCGAGGAAGAACCCCTCGCTCGAGCACGACATGTTGAACGTGCGGCGCACGGCATCGGCGTCCGATCGCGCCTCGAGCCCGGTGGAGAGCACGACCATGTCGACCGGGATCCGCCGGACGACGCCCGCCAGCGTATCCTCCACGCGGATGACGAGCTTGCCCTGCTCCATGGGCGTGATGGCCCAGTCGGTGACCTCGGCGACCCGCCCGCGGATGAACTCGACGCCCTCCTCGAGCAACCGGTTGTAGAACTCCTCGTAGCCCTTCCCGAAGCTGCGCATGTCGATGTAGAAGTTGTAGACCTTGGCGCCGCTGCGTTCGTGGACGAGGTGGGCGAGCTTCAGCGAGTACATGCAGCAGACTCGCGAACAGTACTCGTGCGTCTTCTTGTCGCGCGATCCGACGCAGTGGATGATGCCGACCGAGGCCGGCGCCGATCCGTCGTCCAGCTGGACCGTTCCGTTGGTCGGACCCGACGCGTTCACCATGTGCTCGACCTGCATCGCCGTGAACACGTTGGGGTAGGCGCCGTAGCCGTACTGCGGGATCTTCTTCGCGTCGACGGTCTGGAACCCGGTCGCGACGATGATGGAGCCGACTTGGATCTCCTCGATCGTGTCCTGCTGTCCGTGATCGATCGCCTTGGCCTCGCATACCGTCGCGCACACGCGGCAGCCGTCCGTCTTGAAATGGATGCAGCTCTCGGCGTCGATGACCGGCTTGTGCGGCACGGCCTGCATCGTCGGGATGTAGATCGGCGTCATGGGCCCGAGCGGAAGCTCGTGGCGGATCAGCTCGGCGTCGTTCTCGATCCTGATGCTGCCGGTGGGGCAGACATACGCGCAGGCGCCGCAGGCGATGCACTTGTCGGAGGTTTCGCCATAGGCGGTCGAGACCTCGCGCGTCGTGCCGCGGTTGAAGAACCCGAGCACGTTCGCGCCGACCACGTCCGAGCAGACCCGGACGCACAGTCCGCAGAGGATGCAGTCATCGTCTCCGCGGCCGAACCGCGGCTCGGTGATCCCGTATTCGTCGGCCAGCGCGTTGAGCACCGGGACGTGGCCGCAGCGGGCGAGCAGCCATTCCAGGATCATCCGGCGATTGCGGCGCACACGCTCGGTCTGGGTGAAGACCTCGATGCCGTCGGTCACGGGGTAGTTGCAGGCCGTCACCATCCGGACGCGGCTCCGCATGTGGACCTCGACCATGCAGACCCGGCACGCGCCGTACGGCTCGATGAGAGGGTGGTGGCACAGCGTCGGGATTTTCACCCCGACCTTTTCCGCCACCGAGATCAACGGGGCCCGATCGTCGGCCTCGGTCGTGATGCCGTCAATGGTGACCTTCACGCGCTTCATCTATGGCCTCCAAGCTCGCCGGGTCTGAAGACCCGGCCTCCATTCAAGGACCCGGCCTCCATCTCGCATCAGCGACCCGGCACACGTTGTGTACCGCGTGACATCGCCTCCAGCCTCCAGCCTCCAGCCGCCAGTCGCCAGCCTCCAGCCGCCAGTCGCCAGCCTCCCGCCGCCAGCCGCCCGCCTCCCGCCGCCAGCCACGAACCGCCAGTCGCCAGCCTCCCGCCGCCAGCCTTCCGCCTCCAGCCGTGTCCGTCCCTAGACGGTCAATATCGCGTCGCGCTTGCAGGCCTCGATGCAGGCGCCGCACTTGATGCACTTGTTCTGATCCAGCATGTGGAGGTACTTGACGGTGCCGGAAATGGCGCCGGTCGAGCACGCGTGCACGCAGGCATGGCAGCCGTCGCACTTCTCCGCCACGATCTCGTAGCGGATGAGCGCCTGGCAGGTGCCCGCCGGGCAGCGGTGATCGCGGATGTGCGCGTCGTACTCGTTGCGGAAGTACCGGAGCGTCGAGATCACCGGGTTGGGCGCCGAAGTCCCGAGCGCGCACAGGCAGCAGTCCTGCATGACGGCGCCCATGTCCTCGAGCAGCTCCACGTCGCCGTCCTCGCCCTTGCCCTGGGTGATCCGCGTGAGGACGTCGAGCGAACAGCGCAGGCCCTCGCGGCACGGCACGCACTTGCCGCACGACTCCTCGGTCAGGAAGCCGATGAAGTAGCGGGCGACGTCCACCATGCAGGTGTGGTCGTCCATGACGATCATGCCGCCCGATCCCATCATCGACCCGGCCGCGGTCAGGCTGTCGAAATCCACGGGCATGTCGAGCATCGAGTCCGGCAGGCAGCCGCCCGAGGGGCCCCCGGTCTGCACGGCCTTGAACGCCCGGCTCTGGGGGATGCCGCCGCCGATGTCGAAGATGATCTCGCGCAGCGAGATGCCCATCGGCACCTCGATGAGGCCCGTGTTGTTCACCTTCCCGACCAGCGAGAAGACCTTCGTGCCGCTGCTGCCGTTCCACGGGTTTTCGGCGACCTCGCCGGTGCCCATGGCGGCGAACCACGCCGCGCCGCGATTGATGATGAGCGGCACGTTCGCCCAGGTCTCGACGTTGTTCAGGTTGGTGGGGAGGTTCTTGTAGCCGTACTCGACCGTGTGGATGTACTTCGCGCGCGGTTCGCCGACCTTGCCCTCGAGCGATGCCATCAGGGCGGTCGATTCACCGCAGACGAACGCGCCGGCGCCTTCCACGATCTCGATGTCGAAATCGAACTTCGTGCCGAGGATGCCCTTGCCGAGCAGCCCGTAGTCCCGGGCCTGCGCGAGCGCCTTCTCGAGCCGCTCCCGCGCGATCGGGTACTCGTGCCGGATGTAGACGAATCCCTGGCTCGACCCGATGGCCCGCGCCCCGATGATCATGCCCTCGATGACCGCGTGCGGATCGCTCTCGATGATGCTGCGGTCCATGAACGCGCCCGGGTCGCCTTCGTCGGCATTGCAGACCACGATCGGCTCGACGCTGCGGTGCAGCGCCGCCTGGCGGCAGGTCGCCCACTTGATGCCGGTCGGGAACCCGCCGCCGCCGCGGCCGCGCAGGCCCGAGATCTTGATCTCCTGGATGATCTGCTCGGCGGTCAGTTCGGTCAGGGCCCGCGCGAGCGCCGTGTACCCGTCACGCGCGATGTAGTCCTCGATCCGCTCGGGGTCGATGAGCCCTCGATTCCGCAGGACGACCAGCTTCTGCTTGGCGAAGAACGGGATCTCGCTCAGTGTCGGGACCGGCACCTTCGAGGCCGGCGGGGTGTACATGAGCTTCTTGAGCGGCCGCCCTTTGAGGAAGTGCTCCTCGACCAGCAGCGGAACGTCCTTCTCCTTCACACCGCAGTAGAAGACGTTGTCGGGCTGCACGATGACCAAGGGGCCCTCGGCGCAGAAGCCCTGGCACCCGGTCCGCACCACTTGAATCTCGCCGGCGAGCTGGCGCTTGCCGATCTCGGCCTCGAGGGCCTCGCCGATCTGGAACGAGCCGCACGAGACACACCCCGTCCCGGCACACACCAGACAATGAGTACGGTACGCCATGTCGATCAGACCTCCTGCCGCCTACGCGGTGGTCTCGCAGCCGGCCGCCAGCGCGCAGTCGACGACGATCTCGCCGCCGAGCACGTGCTGCCGGAACACCCTCACCATCTTCTCCGGCGTCAGGTCGATGTACTTCACCGGCGCCGTGGTCCGGACCTCGACGGTCGCCATCGGCTCGCGGCTGCACAGCCCCGCGCACCCGGACGTCGTGACGATGACGTCACTGATGCCCTGCTGCTCGATTTCCGTCATGAGGGCGGCCATCACGTCGCGGGCGCCCGCGGCGATCCCGCACGTGCCCATGTGCACCGTCACCTTGGCCCGGGCCGAGCCCAGGCGCAGCTGGATCGAGGGCACCGATTCCGCCCGCATCCGCTTCAAGTCGTCAATGGTCAATCGCGGCATGGAGAACGCTCCAATCACAATCGGCTTAGGGCCTAGTCCATAGGGCCTGCGGCGTTGTCACGCTTGACAAGGCCGCAAGCCCCAAGGCCCAAGCCATGGCCCTCCTACGACTCCGCCTTCGCCTTCGCCTTGTAGTCCTTGCTGTACTTCTTCAGCATCTTCGGCACGCCGGCCTGCTTCAGCTTGCCGTGCACCTCCGACCCGACGGTCACGACCGGAGCCAGGCCGCAGCACCCGAGGCAGTTCACCGTATCGAGGCTGAATACCAGATCCGGTGAGGTCTCTCCCCGCTGGATTCCCAGTTCCCGGCTGATCGCGTCGAGCAGCCGCGGCGCCCCCTGCACGTGGCACGCCGTGCCCATGCAGACGTGGATCGGGTAGCGGCCAACCGGTTTCAGGCTGAAGCCGCGATAGAAGGTCGCGATGCCGAGGACCACCGAGACCGGCGCGTTCACGCGCTGCGCGACCGTCTGGATGACTTCCCTGGGGAGGTGGCAGAACTCCTCCTGGCAGTGCAGGAGCATGGCGATCAGGTGCTCCCGGCGGCGCCCGTGCTGGTCGACAATCTGCTCGACTCTCGCGACGTCAATCATGCTGTCCTCCTGCCGCCAGTCCCGTTACCTCACCACGGTGAACATCCTGTCCCGGCCGGAGTTCGTCTCTGCCAGCCCGGCTTCACCGCGGCGAATCGCCTCACGCACGAGCGCCAGACCATCTGGCGATGTGATCGGGTCCCCGTCGAGTGCTGCCGCTAGATCGCGCGACGAGAGCGAGTAGTCGCGCGATCCGACCCGGTGTGTGAACGTCAGGTCGACTTCCGGGTGCGAAGATAGAAGCACCATCACGGTGGTTTCGAGATCGCCCAGCGGCGCCCGGTCGATGTGATCGAGTCCGAAGGTCGCCGTGACCCTGGTGCCATGCCCGTGTTCGGACACGATGGCGAAGGTGCCCCCGGCAGCCTCGGACGCCATCCGCAACATCGGCAGCCCGAGCCCGACGATCCTGGTGGTCCGGCTCGTGAAGAACGGATCGGCAGCCATGGCGGCCGCTTTCGGATCCATCCCCCGGCCGTTGTCCCGCACCTCAATCACGAGGCGATCGGCCTCGACCTGTTCGCTGACCTCGATGTCCACGCAGGTGGCGCCCGCTTCGAGGCTGTTCTGGGCGATGTCGAGGATGTGCAGCGCCAAGTCCTCCATCGGGCGTCCTCCTCCCAGCACCATCCGGCCGTCCGCATTCCGCAGCGCGCGGCGGATCTCGTCGAAGGTGACGCGCTCGATGCGCATGAAGCTCACGCCCGAGCCAACCTCCTTCGGGGTGTGCGCGTCAGAGCCCGTGAGAATGGGCAGCCGTCTGGGTCCCCCGAATCGTCGGCGCCCGTCGGCCACGTTGGTTCGAGCCGATACTTCCACGGCGTCCAACATCAAGTCGGGGGGAATGAACCCGAGCTGGCCGACCATCCCGAAGCGTTCCCGATCGACGTGCGCTGCCACGGCCAGCCCTCCAATGCGGTGTATTTCGTCGACGGTGCGCTCGACGGGCCACGAGGTGGCGCCGGAGAGCAGGTGCTGGTTGAATCCGAGAACCTCGGCAAACTCGTTCGCGATCACCTGCTCGCCAAACACCTCTGGGGCGTTCCGCCCGGGCAGGGAGGCGGTCACACGCGCCTGCAGCGCGCCAGCCGACGCCGCGTCGGGCAGGATGGCCACCACGTGCGCCTCTTCCTCGGTGGTCACCTCCATACCCGTCAGCACGCCGACACCCAGTCGGGAAGCCGCGCGGGTCACGGCCGCGGCGTTGTCGGCGGCGTTGTGGTCGCAGACCACGAGGCCCTCGAGCCGCGCCGCTGAGGCGGCCTGCGCCACGGCCCCCGGGTGCATGTCGAGCTCCCCGCACGGTGAGAGGCACGTGTGCACGTGCATGTCCAGGCGCAGCACTTTCAGGACGTCCTTCTTCCTCTGAGTCCGACTCCGTACAGCACCCCGGCCACGTCGAACGCAGAACGATCGGTCGTCACGATCGGCAGGCCGAACTCGGCGGCGCGCGCGACCGTATCTGTCTCTGGCCGTCGGCCGTTCACGAGCACGATGCCCGAGAGGCTCTTGAGCTGGGCGACGGCCACGGTGTTCACGTGCTTCTGGAGCGTGATCCAGATGTCACCTTCGAGCGCGTTGCCCATCACGTCGGACAACAGGTCCGACACGTAGCCGCCCAGCACGACGTTGGCTGTGCCGGACTCTCCGCCCGCCACCCTGCCGCCGATCGCGTCTGCGACCTCGCCGACCGTCATCACGATTCCTCCCGTGCGTTTCTCTTCCTGCGCGACGGCGGTGTGAAGAAGCCGGACAGCTGTTTCACCACGCCTTCAATCCGCCGTTCCCGCACGAACACGCACTGTCCCTCGTCGACCTCGCCGCGCACGACGTCCTCGGCAAACGCCGAGCACCGCGGGGCTCCGCACGCGCCGCAGTCGATGCCCGGCAGGCCCGAGACGATGCGATCGCGCTCCTTCATCTTCGTGATCGCGCCCGAGATGTCCTTGTCCAGCGGGTTGAGCGGCCTTGCCGTGAACGCCGCGTTGGTCCTGAAGTCCCCGGCCTTCCACCGCTCCTCGATCTCGCCGGGGATGACGGGCTCGCGCCGTGCCAGCGACTGGCGCAGCCGGATGGCGCGGGCCCGTGCCACGTACGGGTTCTCGACGGTCAGCGCCCCGCTGACGCAGCCTTCCGGGCAGGCGTGGACCTCGATCAGGGCGTAACGCCTGAGTTTGCCCTCCTCGATGTCGTCGAGCAGGCGGACGACATTGGGCAGACCGGCGACCGACATCGTGTCCTCGGCCGACAGCGAGCTGGGCAGCCCGATCGAGAACGCCCAGCTCAGGCCGACGGCGGTCTCCGTCTCCGGAGGCGTCGCGCCATCGGAGCGGCCCTGGCGAATCGCGGAGGCGAGCACCGGGTAGAGGTCGCGAATCGAGACCGCCGAATCGATGAAGGACCGATCCATCCCCGGGTGGTCCACGATCGACACCATCTTGGCGGGGCACGGCGTCACATACACCGCGCCGATGCGCTCGGGGGGGATGCCGACTTCCGCGGAGGTCCGCCGCTTGGCCTCGCGTGCGGCGACCTCGCGGGGCGAGAGCACCGGCAGCAACTGGTCGAGCAGTTCGGGATACTGCACCTGGACCAGGCGCACGACGGTCGGACAAAACGACGAGATCAAGGGAAACTGTCCCCGGTAGTCGCCGAGGAACAGCTCGATCGAGCGGGTGACGGCCGCACACGACCAGGAAAGCGTCGCCGCGGCGTCGAATCCAGACTCCCGCAGGGCCCGGTGGATGGTGCGCGGCGGCGCGTCGCCGTCGAACTGGGTGTACAGCGCAGGCGAGGGGATCGCCACCGTGCAGTCGAACTTCTTGAGCTGTGAGAGCGGCTCGGTCAGGGCCTCGACCGCGCCCAGCGTGCAGACCTTGATGCACTCGCCGCAGTCGATGCAGCGATCATCGAGCATCACGGCCTGCTGCCGGCGGATGCGGATGGCCTGAGTCGGGCAGACGCGCATGCACGACATGCAGCCGTTGCACCGGCCGGCCGCGAAGCGAATCGAGTGGTAGTGTCCCTCTTCCATGGCAGTCAGGCCAGGTCCACGCGGACTCGAAGATGTGTCCCCATTCCGGGCTGGGACGAGATGTCGAACTGGTCGCTGTTGCGCTTGATGTTCGGCAGTCCCATGCCCGCGCCGAAGCCCATCTCGCGCATCTCGGGCGTCGCGGTCGAGTAGCCCTCCTGCATCGCGAGGCCGATGTCCGGGATGCCGGGCCCCTCGTCTTCGACCTCCAGCGCGACCGCCCGCGGCGTGACGCGCAGCCGCATCGTTCCCCGCCGGGCGTACATCACCACGTTCATCTCCGCTTCGTAGGCCGCGATCGCCAGGCGCCGGATGAGCGAGGCCGGGATGCCCATCTGCTTGAGCGTGTCCTTGATGCTGGTCGCCGCCCGCCCCGCGTTGGTGAAGTCGGCCCCTTGAACCGGCCACGCGTGCTCGAAGGCGGCATCACCCATTCGATCACTCCTGCGCCGGCCACGCCGTCACGCCGGCGGCGGACCAGTCACCTCGGTGTCGCCGCCTCGAACAGCACCCCTGCGGCCTCGAACATCGGCTTCGAGGTCGCGAGCACCGGCACGTTCTTCTCCCTCGCCAGCGCGACGACGTCTTCCCCCGCTTTCTTGCCCTGGACGAACACGACCCCCGCCAGATCGGCAATCGCGGCCGTACGGATGGCCTGCAGGCTGACCAGTCCCGTCAGCAGCAGCATCCCGGGCCGGCTGCCGGTCAACACGTCGCTCATCAGATCGGCCGCCGTGCAGCCCGTGATCGGCACCGCTTCGTCCGGGCACCAGACCACCTCTGCGTCGAGCAGTCGCCGAACCTCCGCGAGCGTCATCGCCGAGGTGGGCGCGATCGGACTCGAAGTCGACGCCACGCTGTTCACATTCCTTCCCGCGGGGCCTCACAGGGCGGCGACCGGCGTCCGCCCGATCACCAGCTTGCCTTTCCGGATCACGCGGGTGGCGGGGACGCGGCGCGCCGGACACGCCTCCCAGCAGGCGCCGCAGCCCGTGCAGACCGTCGTGTCGACGAAGGTCGCCTTGCGGCGGACCTTCACGGTGAAGTTCCCGATGAACCCGCTGACGTCCTGGACCTCCGAGTTGGCCATCAGGCTGATGTTCTTGTGCTTGCCGACCTGTGTCATCTTCGGTGTCAGGATGCACGCGGCGCAGTCGAGCGTCGGGAAGGTCTTGTCGAAGTGCGCCATGTGCCCGCCAATCGCCGGTTCGCGCTCGACGAGGAACACCTTCTTGTTCGCCTCGGCCAGGGTGAGCGATGCGGCGATGCCGGCAATCCCTCCGCCCACCACGAGCACGTTGGGATTGACGGGGACGGTCGACCGCTCGAGCGCGTCGTGCAGCGCCACGCGCCGGATCGCCGCCGTCATGAGCCTGCGCGCCTTCTCGGTGGCCTTCTCCGGGTCCTTCGTGACCCACGACACCTGTTCCCGGATGTTGACCATCTGGTAGTAGTACGGGTTCAGGCTGCGCTCGAGCATGACGCCGCGGAAGGTCGGCTCGTGCATCAACGGCGAGCACGAGGCGACGACCACGTGCGTGATGCCTTGCTTGTCGATGTCGTCCCTGATGAGCTGCTGACCCGGGTCCGAGCACATGAACTTGTAGGTTCTGGCCAGGACCACGTTCGGCTGGGCCGCGGCATGCTTCTCGAGGGCAACGACGTCCACCTTGCTGGCGATGTTCAGCCCGCAGTGGCAGATGTAGACCCCGATGCGGCACGTGGCGTTCTCTGGCATGCCTGATCCCCCTCCTACGCCATCGCCGGCAGCGGCGCGGCCGTGACGATATTCCGCTGCAGCCCGAGCGCGGTCGGCTGCAGCCCGAAGGCGAGGCCCGCCAGTTGCGTGAAATAGACGACCGGCAGGTCTACCGGCTCGCCGAACTGCCCGCGCATGCGGTGCTGGTACGCCTCGAGATTGAACTGGCAGAGCGGGCAGGTCGTCGCCAGCACGTTGGCGCCGCGGGCGAGGGCCTCCTTGAGCAACAGGAAGTTCAGCCGCAGGCCGATGTCCTCCATCGTGCCCATGATCGACCCGCCGCAGCACCGGGTCTTGAGCGGGTAGTCGATCGCCTCCGCGCCGAGCACCGCCAGGAAGCGATCGAGCGAGTGCGGCTTGAGGGGATCGTCGAAGGTCGCGTAGGGCCTGACGATCTGGCAGCCGTAGTAGGGCGCGACCCGGTATCCCGTCAGCGGCTGCTTGACGAACGACGCGAGCGCCTTGGGTCCGACATCGTTCATCAGGACGTCGAGCGGGTGCCGCACCTTCACGTGTCCGGCATAGGTGAGGTGAGCCGCCGCGAGCCCCTTCTGGACCTTCTCGGCGATGCCCGGGTAATCGGCCAGCGCGTGCTGCGCCTTGGACAGCACGAGATAGCACGCCGAGCAGGGCGCGACCACGTCCTTGCCCATGGTCTCGGCCAGCGCGAGGTTGCGCGTCGCGAGCGCGACGGCCTTGATCGAGCTGATCGACATGTACGAGGTGGCGCCGCAGCAGTTCCAGTCCGGGATCTCCTCGAGGCCCAGGCCGAGATGGGAGAAGACCGCGCGCAGCGACTCGTCGTAGGGTTTCCCCATGCCGCTGAGCGAGCATCCGGGAAAGTAAGCGTAGGCGGGCATCTCAGGACTCCTCCATCGCGTCGAGCATCGCCTTGAGCTGGTCCCGGTGCTCGATCCGGTCCTGGAAGATCGGCATGCGTCCCTTCCGGGTGAGCACCAGTCCCTGAGGCGCCATCTTCAGCAGGCCGAGCGGATTGGTGCGGAGCATCAGCTGGATGACGAGCCGGGTCTCGGAGTTTCGGCCGTAGCGCGCCACCAGGTTGAAGAACTGCTTCGCCAGCACCGGAATGGGGAAGCGCTTCGGATAGAGATGCTTGGCAATGGCCCGGCACTTCAAGGCATACATCACGTCGGTGACGCGAATCTCGCGCGGGCAGCGCACCTGGCACTCGTAGCACGACGCGCAGAGCCACGGCGTGGCCGATGCCAGCACGTCTTTCTCGAGCCCCGCGCGGGTGAGCGCGATGATCTGGCGCGGCGTGTGGTCCATGTAGACCGACATCGGGCAGGCGCCGCTGCAGGTGCCGCACTGGATGCAGTCGCGAAGCGCCTCTCCGCCCGGCTGGGCCATGATGTCGGTCGGAAACGCCGGGTTGACGTCCTCGGCGTACCGGCAGTGCGTTCCGTCCTTCACGACCGCACCTCCTCACAGTTCATGTCGTTCGGCCAGAGCTGCAGCGCCCGTACCGGACGTCCGGCCGGACCGCCCGCTCCCGGAGGGGCCGTCCGCCCGGTCGTCGGGCTGCGTACGCGGCAGACGCGCGTGCGCCCGAGATACAGCCGCGGCAGCACACGAACAACGGGTGCCGCGCGTTACACGTGTCGGGAAGGCCTGCAGGAAGGAATCAGGCTCTTCGGGGACCGTTTGACGGTCCACGGATCCGGGGGTCGGAAACCGTCAGGGGGGACGAGCTGCCGCGGGGGACCGGGTAACGATGAGAGCGAACGAAATATGTCGGCAGCCGTGGGGGACGCGGATCGGGTTGGGCGTGGCAACCCGTTCCGGTCAGAGCGTACGGCGCGCATGCACCCGTTGTCAAGCGTGCGGCGGAC
Organism: uncultured Acidobacteriota bacterium; assembly: GCA_963843385.1. Lineage (GTDB taxonomy): Bacteria > Acidobacteriota > Vicinamibacteria > Vicinamibacterales > JAKQTR01 > CAVOHU01. The sequence continues at coordinate 2,190,587 of CAWJJY010000007.1, read as the reverse complement.
AGAATTTATGCCCTGGGACTTGACTGACCCTTAGCAAAGGGATAGGAATTATGTATCGACCCGATCTTGAAGTTCGCTCCTGTCGGGTGCCCTGCCGCATGGCGCAACCCCCCAGGCGCGCAGTTCCTGGTGGCAGGCGAACAGGTCGGGCGCTATCAAGGAAGCCATGAAGCTCAACACGCGCGGTCGGTATGGCGTGCGGCTGCTCACCGAGTTGGCACGCCAGGAATCTGTCCCTTCTCCCGTAGGGTTGCGAAGCGTCGCCGCTTCGACGGGCCTGCCCATGCGTTACCTGGAGCAGATCGTCAGACCGTTGCGCCGATCGGGACTCATCCGCTCCCGCACCGGTCGGACGGGCGGATACTGCCTGGCGCGGCCGGCATCGGCGATTGCGATTCAGGAGGTGTTCGACGCGACGGTCGGGCCGATGCAGTTCATCGGCTGCGTCGACGATCCCGACGGGTGCCCACGGGGCAACGAATGCCAAACCCGCCAGGTCTGGAAAGCGATGACCGACGAGGTGCGGGCGGTGCTCAGCCGGTACTCGCTGGCGGATCTGGCCGGCAGCGGCACGGACCCCTGCATCGATGCCGTCGGGCCCTCGCGCGGCCGGCGCCAGCCCAAGCGGCGCCGCCAGCGTACGCGCGTCACTCCGACGCAGGTCTGAGCTTCGGGCCACCGGCCTCAGGCGTGATCGGCACTCCGGGCGCGTGAATTCGCGCCCGGGGCATCCTGTATAATCTTCACCCTGTGCCGTTCACGCTGCAGGTCCTGTTTGGTCTGGTCGCCGGCCTCGCGATGGGGGTCGGTGTCTCCCTCTCTTCGTCACCTCACGCCCAACTGATTCCCGCGGTGGCCGAGCCGATCGGGACCCTGTTCATCAATGCCATCCGGATGACCGTCATCCCGCTGGTCGTCGCCAGCTTGATGCTCGGTGTCGCCTCGGCGCGTGACGCCAGGATGGTCGGCCGCACGGGTCTTCGCGCGATCGCCGTCTTCCTGATCGCGCTGACGGCCGCGACCGTGTTTGCGGTGGCGCTGGGCGTGCCGTTGCTCGACCTGCTGAACGTCGACGCCCGCGTGGCGTCGTCGCTGCGCTCGGCCGCCTCGCCCGCCGCCGCGGTCGCGGATCAAGCCGCCCGGCTGCCGAGCCTCTCGCAGTGGATCGTCGATCTGGTTCCGGTCAACCCGTTCAAAGCCGCCTCCGACGGTGCGATGCTCTCCCTCATCGTCTTCTCGATCGCGTTCGGGCTCGGCGTGACCAGGGTTGGCGTGGACGCACAAGCCGCGATACGCGGCGTCCTCCGGGCGGTATCGGATGCCATGCTGGCGGTTGTAGGCTGGATCCTCAAGGCGGCTCCGATCGGTGTCTGCGCGCTGGCCATCGGCCTGGGCGCCAGGATGGGAGCCGGGGCGGCCGGAGCGCTCGCCTACTACATGCTGGTCGTCTCGATCATCTGCACTGCGTTCACACTCCTCGTCCTCGTTCCTGCGGCAATCTGGCTCGGGCGGCAGAGGCTCGGTCCCTTCCTGCGCGCTAGCGCCCCGGCGGTCGGCATCGCCTTCTCGTCCCGATCGTCGCTGGCGGCGCTGCCGGCGTGCATCGAGGGTGTGAAAACCGGCTTGCGCCTGCCCGAGGAGATGTCGGCCTTCTTCATCCCGCTGGCGGCGTCGATGTTTCGCGTGGGGGCCGCCATTGCGCAGGTCGGTGCCGTGCTCTTTCTCGCCCGGCTGTACGGCGTGACGCTCGGACCGGCCCAGCTCGGCACGTTGACCGTGAGCATCGTATTCACGACGCTGACGGTTCCCGGCATTCCCGCCGGCGCCATCATCGTGCTTGCGCCCGTGCTGACCTCGGTCGGCCTTCCGGTCGAAGGGATTGGGCTGCTGATGGGCGTCGATACGATCCCGGACATGTTTCGCACGACGGCCAACGTGGTGGGCTGGATGGCAGGCGCCAGCGTGCTCGGCCGGCCTGCCGCCCGGATGGCGGCCTCGCCCTGACCAGGATGACGTGACGGGCGTGAAACCCTGGCGGACACCTGGGATCGATGCTCCCGGCACGCGCCCGTGTTCGTCTGCGCGCTCGCCTGAAAGCGACTCGGGCTGTCTCCAGTCTCGTCGTGGAGTCGATTGCATGGACTCCTTGCCGACATTTCTGGAACTGTACGGGCGCGCGCCGTCCGTTCGTGCCGATGCTCCGGGCCGCGTGAACCTGATTGGAGAACACACCGACTACAACGGCGGGTACGTGCTGCCGGCTGTCATCCCGCAGCGGACGCGGGTTGCGCTGGCGGTGCGGGACGATTTCGTCGTTCGAGCCTGGAGCGCGAACGTCCCGGTGCTGGAACGATTCGAGCAGTTCGCGATCGGGTCGGAAAAACCGCGGCGGGCCTGGATCGACTACGTGGCTGGAGTCACCGCGGGCCTGCTCCACTTCGGGCACACGCTGCGGGGCTTCGACGTGCGGATCGAGTCTGAGGTGCCCATCGGAAGCGGACTCTCGTCGAGCGCCGCGCTCGAAATGAGCATCGCGGCCGCGTTGCGGGCCGCGTGCCAGCTTCGGCTCGACGATGTGGAGATGGCCAAAGTGGGGCAGTGGGCCGAGAACGAATTCGTGGGCGCGCCAACCGGCATCATGGACCAGATGGCCGTCGGGCTCTGCCAGCCCGGATCGGCGCTCTTCATCGACACCCGCAGCCTCGCGTACGAACAGGTGGCGCTGCCCGCCGGGGTCGAGCTGGCCGTCATCGACTCGGGCGCGCGGCACTCCCATGCCGGCGGGGAGTACCGGACCAGGCGGGCGCAATGCGAAGACGCGTGCCGGGAGCTTGGCATTTCACAGCTCCGGGATCTGACCAGCCGGGACCTGGCGAGGATCGAGTCGCTGAGGGAGCCGCTCCGGCGCCGCGCACGCCACGTGGTGACGGAAAACCAACGGGTGCTCGAGGCCGTGGACGCCATGAAGATGGCCGACGGAGCGCGGCTCGGGCGCCTGTTCCACGCCTCGCATGCCTCGATGCGCGATGACTACGAGGTGTCGATCCCCGACATCGACACGATGGTCGAGATCGCCGAATCCGATCCCGGTATCCTCGGCGCTCGATTGACCGGCGGCGGCTTTGGCGGGGCGGTCGTGATGGTGGCGAAATCCGGCGCGGCGCGGGCCTCAGCCGGCACCATCGCCGCGACCTACGCCGCGGCGACCGGGCGAACGCCACAGATCATCGTGCCGTGAGGGCCAACAGCAGGAACGCCGGCAGGAACACAGTGACCGCGAAGCCCCACATCAGGAAGAAACGCGGGTAATATAGTCGGTCTTTCGCGGCAGACGTGAATTTTCAAGTATAACATTCGGGATCCTCGACCGCGCCGGCGGCTCCTCCGGCTGAAACGGCCAGGGATGCCAGTCGTAATGGATACACACGACAGCCACGAGTCTCGTTCAAACCCTCACCGAAAGGCACTGCAGATGACCAGAGCGTTGCGAACCCGCGTCCTGTTCGGGCTGGCCGTGGGGCTGGCGGCCTTGTCGATCAAGGTCGGCCTCGCCCAGCCGCCGCAGGCGCCCGCGCCGCCGGCTGCGGCAATCAACCAGTCCGACGATTCCGTCCTGAAGTCGTTCCGCTGGCGCTCGATCGGCCCGGCCAACATGGGCGGCCGCATCGACGACATCGAAGGCGTCGAATCCGATCCGTCGACCTTCTACGTGGGGTTCGCCACGGGCGGCGTCTGGAAGACCGTGAATAACGGCACGACCTTCACCCCGATTTTCGACACCTACCCGGTCAGCTCGATCGGAGACATCGCGATTGCCCCGTCCAATCCCAGCATCGTCTGGGTGGGAACCGGCGAGTCGAACAATCGCCAGAGCTCCTCGTTTGGAGACGGCATCTACAAATCGACCGACGCCGGCAAGACCTTCACCAACGTGGGCCTCAAGGAGACCCAGACCATCGCCCGGATCGTCGTGCACCCGAAGGACCCCAACATCGTCTACGTGGCGGTGCTCGGGCACCTGTTCGGCGCGAACAAGGAACGCGGCGTCTACAAGACGATTGACGGCGGGAAGACCTGGACCAACACCAACTTCCTCAACGAGGATACCGGCTTCACCGACCTCGTCATGGATCCGAAGGACCCGAACGTCCTGTTCGCGGCATCGTTCCAGCGGCGGCGGGTACCCTGGGGATTCAATGGCGGCGGGCCGGACAGCGGAATCTGGATGACGAAAGACGGCGCCAAGACCTGGAAGAAGCTGGAAGGGAATGGCCTGCCGGGCAACAAGATCATTGGCCGCATCGGGCTGGCGATCTCGCGATCCAATCCCAAGGTCGTGTACGCGCAGATTGAAGTCGGCGCGAGCGGCGGAACGGGCGCCAACGTCACTGACGACGGGAAACAGGCCCCGGTGGGCGGCGGCGGCTTTGGCGGCGGCGAGTCCGAGGGCGCTGCCGCAGCGGGTGCGGCCGGCGGCGGAGGTCGCGGCGGACGCGGAGCGCAGGCAGGCGCCGGCGCAGCGGCCACTGCCGGCCAGCGGGGCGCAGGAACCGGCCAGCGGGGTGCGGGCGGCCAGGCTGGTGCAGCAGCGCAGCCGCCGAATCCAGACCGCAGCGGGGTCTGGCGGTCCGACGACGGCGGAAAGACCTGGAAGGTGGCGAGCAACAACAACAACCGGCCGATGTACTACAGCCAGGTCCGCATCGACCCCACAAACGACCAGATCGTCTATACGATGGGCGCCTCGTTCTACAAGTCAGTCGACGGCGGCAAGACGTTCCGCACGGTCGGGGGCATCGCCCACGGCGACCATCACGGCATGTGGATCGATTCGAAGAACCCGAGGCACCTCATCCTCGGCAACGACGGCGGCCTGGATGTCAGCTACGACCAGGCCGACACGTGGGAATACGTCAACACGATGGCGGTCGGCCAGTTCTATGCGGTCAGCGCCGACATGCGGAAGCCATACAACGTGTGCGGCGGCCTGCAGGACAACGGCACCTTCTGCGGCCCGAGCGCGGTCCGCAGCTCGACCGGCATTCTCAATGCCGACTGGTTCCGCGTAGGCGGCGGCGACGGATTCTACACGCAGCAGGATCCGACCGATCCGAACATCGTCTATGCCGAGTCGCAGGATGGCAACGTGAACCGGCTGGATCTCCGAACCGGGCGTACCGTCAGCATCCGACCGCGCGCGCCGCGGCCGCCTCAGCAGGGTGCGCAGGCAAATCAGCAGCCGGCTGCGGGGCAGCAGGGCTTTGGCGGCGGTCCCGCCGGGTCCAACATCGTGCCGGAACCGCCGGCGGGTGAACAGTACCGCTTCTACTGGAACACGCCGACGCTGCTCTCTCCGCACAATCCGAGCATCATCTACCTGGGCGGCAACCGGCTCTTCGTGTCGCGAGACCGTGGTGAGACCTTCACGGCGACCAAGGACCTGACCAACTCCCTTGGGCGGTTCGATCGGCCGATCATGGGCGTTGCCGGCGATGCGCCGATGGCGTCCAAGCATGACGGCGCTGCCAACTACAGCGTCCTCATCACCATCTCGGAATCGCCGGTCGTTCCGGGAATTCTCTGGGTCGGCACCAACGATGGAAACCTCCAGGTGAGCCGCGACTTCGGGTCGACCTGGACCAACGTCGTCGGCAACGTCACGGGCGTCCCGAAGGAAACGCACGTGTCGCGCGTCGAGGCCTCGCACTACGACGCGGGCACCTGCTATGTGACCTTCGACGGTCACCGGACCAACGACATGAAGCCGTATGTCTTCGTGACGAAGAACTACGGCCAGACCTGGGCCTCGCTTGCCGCGAACCTGCCGGCCGGCAACGTGAACGTGATCCGCGAGGATCCGAAGAACCGGAACCTGCTCTACCTCGGCACCGAATACGCGCTCTACGTTTCGCTCGACGCCGGCAAGGAGTGGAAACGCTTCATGACCGGTCTGCCGACGGTCCGCATCGACGACATCCTGGTTCATCCGCGGGACAACGATTTGATCGTCGCGACCCACGGACGCAGCTTCTACATCATCGACGACATCACGCCGCTCCAGGCGTTGACCGACAAGGTCATGGCCGCCGACGCCACGCTCTTCGACCCGCGGCCGGGCGTGCTGTGGCTGACCGACACGAAGCTGGCCCGCACCGTCGGAGGGGCGAAGCACTTCCAGGGCCAGAACCCGCAGCCCGGAACCGCCATCAGCTACTACCTGAAAACCGCCGCAACGGGTGACGTCAAGATCTTTATCTCGGACATTACCGGCAGGATCGTGCGCCAGATCGATGGCACGAAGGACGCCGGGCTGAATCGTGTCCAGTGGAACCTGCGCGGCAATCCGCCAGCCAACGCGCCTCAGGGCCGAGGCGGTGGTGGAGGTGGCGGTGGCCGCGGCGGCCAGGGCGGCGGACCGGCGCTCGAGCCAGGGACCTACCTGGTGAAACTGTCGGTCGGCGGGAAGGACTACACCTCGAAGGCTGTCGTCGAGGCGGACGAGATTGTGAGATAGCAGTCAGGCTGGAGGTTGGGGGCGGCAGGCTGAGGGCCGAGGACCGGAGTCGGCCTCCGGCGTTCGGCCACGGGCTTCCGGCTTCGGGCCTGAGGCTGTCGAGCCAACCACACACCGCGAGGGCTCGGAGTCATCGTGATTCCGGGCCCTCGGTACTACTCTCTTCCCTGGCTTGCCTCGCCACACCCGCGCCGCGCTGCACATCGGTCGGCGGCGGCCCCGGCCGATAGCCGCCAGTCGCCAGCCTACGGCGTGACTCATGGAGCCCGGGGCGTCAGGCCCCGGGTCCGTGTCGAGCGCCGCCAGCCGCCAGCCTCCAGTCGCCAGCCTACGGTGTCTTCCCCTTCAGCGCCACAATCCTCTCGATCAGTCCCTTGTCGTTCGGTAGCAGTTGGGCAGCGGGCAGGCGAGGCACCAGATCGGCCCAATACGGCTCCTTCGCGAACACGGCGCGGAAGATCGGCGCGGCGTCGGCTTCGCGGCCGATCGAGGCCAGCGTGACCGCCTGCCAGAACGGCAACTCGAGCACTTCCGGCGCGAGGCGCCCGGCTTCGGAGTACTCCTTGAGCGCCTGCTCGATCTTCTTGTCGGCGACCAGCTCGTCCCCGCGATTGGCGTGCGCGTAGGCGCGCTGGTAGCGGACCAGCCGCCGCAACTCGGGTATCGGCTCCGCGCTGTCCTCGACGCGAAGATCGAACACGCGGTCCGCACCTTCCCATGGTCTACCGGTGGACTTGGCCTTGACGATGAGGATCGCCGCTGACTGTTTGCCGCGGATATCGCCTCCGACCCGTTGCCCGGCTTCGAGAGCGGCGAGCATCCGGTCGGCGAGGTCGCCCTTGGACGACTCGTAGGCCTGCGCCATGGCGGGCCAGACCTTGTCGTTGGCCATCAGATTGGCCTGCACGGAGTACTGGTTGCCGACATGATGGCCTGCGGCGATGATGGCCAGCTTGCCGGTGTGTGCCGCAACCCGGCCCTGGGCGTCGATGAACGCGACCTGCCGGACCTCGCGCTGGTTATCCGCCGCGATGAGCTGCCTGAGGGCGTCTGGCGCCGGGGTGCCCTTCCTCATCGCCTCCAGACCGCGCGGGCCATAGGCGGGTTCGACGAACGACTGCGTTGCGATGGCTCCGACTCCGGCTTCGGCCCAGGTCACGATGGAGCCGACCGAGAACCAGTGGGACTGGACCGCCACTCCCATCTCACCGGTCTCAGGATCGCGAGCCACGATCGAGAACGTGTGCGCGAGAGGATCACGCTTCTGGCGCAGGGCGGCTGCGGATGTCGGGTCTTTCGCAGGCCCGGTTGACCGCGTCGAGGGCGGATCGAGCGCCGGGCGCGCTGACGCCGAGGCGGACGGCTCGTGCGCGATGCCTGCCAGCGAGCCGGCCCCGAAAGCGGGTGCACCAAGCGCGCCGATCGCGACGAGCGATGCGGCGTGGAGAGCCGCCTGCACGAATAACGAACGCCGGGACCGGAAAGCACGATGGATTGGCTTCATGCGAACTAGGATAGCGCGAGATGCCGTGCCCGCGGACTCCGCTCTTGTCCGCCTGCCCGGACCGCAGGTGCCGCTCGTTGCAGGGCCATGGAAACCAGGCTGGTGGAAACTGGCACAATCTCGTAGGGCACGCTCGACATTGAGCTGTCCGGACCCAGGGTCGACATCTCGCAGTTCGGGAGGGAAGCGATGCCAGAACAGCCTCGTCACGAGCACCCATGGACGCCCGCCACCATTCGCGAGCTCGCCACCGCGTTTCAGGCAAGCCGTGTGCTGCTGACCGGCGTCGAGTTGCGCGTCTTCAGCCTGATCGGGTCCGACGGGCTCACCTCGCATGAGGTCGCCGAGCAGGCCGGGTGTCATCCAGGCGCCACCGACCGTCTGCTGAACGCGCTGTGCGCGCTCGGGTTGCTCGACAAGCGCGACGGATCGTTCTTCAACACGCCGGACACGCTGCGATACCTGGTCGACACCAGCCCGGACTACGCCGCAGGCCTCGGACACTCGATCGGCCTGTGGCAGACGTGGAGCGGGCTGACCGCGGCGGTTCGCAGCGGGCAACCGGTTGCACGCTCCGCGGTGAACGACCGCGGCGACACGTGGCTCGAGCCGTTCATCGCCGCGATGCACTATCGGGCGCGTGTCCAGGCCGATCCGATCGCCTCGATGCTGCCGATTGGCCCGACCTCGCGGGTGCTCGACGTGGGTGGCGGCTCCGGAGCGTTCTCGATGGCGATGGCCGCGCGCCATCCTGGTCTGCGTGCCGTTGTCTTCGACCTGCCGAACGTGGTGTCGCTCACACGGCAGTACATCGCGGCCGCTCGGCTCAGCCACGAGGTGACCGTGGCGACCGGCGACTATCTCGTGGACCCGTTGCCAGGCGGATTCGACCTGGTGTTCCTGTCGGCCGTCGTCCACAGCAACAGTCGCGCGGCGAACGCGGCGCTGGTTGCCAAGTGCGCGTCATCCCTCAATGCCGGCGGCCACCTCGCCATCGTCGACTGGATCATGTCGGAGGATCGGGTGACACCGGCCGGTGGAGCGATGTTCTCCTTGAACATGCTCGTCGGGACAGACGAGGGCGATACCTTTACAGAGCAGGACATCACCGGCTGGCTCGTCGGCGCAGGGCTGTCTGATATTCGGAGGGAAGCCACCCCGTTCGGGACCGAAATCATGATTTGCCGGAAGCGCGGCTGACCCCTCCGAGACAGTCCAGATGACGGCGTTCGGCCACCGGCGATCGGCGCGTTTCGATCTGACCGGTTCCACGCCCCTGGCCCCGTGTTCGTGCAACCGGTAAGGCTCGCGACTGGAGTCCGACGGAGGCCTCGCCATGCTGACCATCGACCGTGGATACCTCGAGCGCACGCTGAGCGACCTGGTCCGGATCAACTCGGTGAATCCCGTCCTGGTGCCGACAGAAGCCGGTGAGGCCGAGATCGCCTCCTATGTCGGGGGCGCACTGCGCGCGCTCGGGCTCGAGGTTCAGTTCCATGAGCCGGAGCCAGGGCGCCCCAGCGTGGTCGGGCGCCTGACGGGGAGTCGGCCCGGAAAGGCGCTGATGCTCAACGCCCATGCCGACACCGTTGGCGTCGACGAGATGGCCGATCCGTTCTCGGGGCGCATCCGTGACGGGAAGCTGTACGGCCGAGGCTCGTTCGACATGAAGGGCGGCCTGGCGGCGTCGATGGCTGCGGTGAAGGCGCTTGCCGACGCGGGATGCCCGCACGGGGGCGAAGTGCTGGTGGCAGCCGTATCCGACGAGGAGTACGCGAGCCGCGGCACGGCCGACTTGATCGGGCGGTACAAGGTCGATGGGGCGATCGTGACCGAGCCGACCGCGCTCGATATCTGCGTCGCGCACAAGGGTTTCGTCTGGATCGAGGTCATGACTCACGGGCAGGCCGCGCACGGATCGAGATTCGACCTCGGCATCGACGCGAACATGCGGATGGGGCGCGTGCTCGCCGGGCTGGAGGCGCTCGAAGGTGACCTGCGTGCGAGAACGCCTCACCCGCTGGTCGGGCCACCGTCGTTGCACGCGGCCACGCTGGCCGGCGGGACCGGCCTGAGCACCTATGCCGTCTCGTGTACGCTGCAAATCGAACGGCGAACCATTCCTGGTGAGGGGGCTGCCGCGGTTGTGGCCGAGGTCCAGGCGATCCTCGATCGACTGCGCACGCGCGACCCGGCATTCTCAGCCGACATGCGCATGCTCCTCGCCCGCGAGCCGTTCGAAGTGTCACCGGGCTCCGCCATCGTGAGGAGCCTCAGGGATGCGGCAACCGCGGTGCTGGGGCGAGAGCCTGCGCTGATTGGCCAGACGCCCTGGATGGACGCCGCGCTGCTCGCCTCGTCCGGCATCGAGACGGTGGTCATGGGCGCCGCGGGGGCAGGGGCGCACGCGAAAGAAGAATGGGTGGACGTGCAGTCGGTCGTCGATCTGGCCGGATGTCTCGCGGAGGCGGCGGTGAGATACTGCTAGCCCGGGCGAGGTCTTGCGCCGCTCGACGGCGCTCGGGGCTTCCCGAGCATGTCGAAGGAAGCACCGCGTTTTGCGCGGTGTCGAAAGTGGGCGGAGTGAGAAACCCGCACGCCGCCGGCGCACTATGACTTTACGCGCAGCGTTTGTGAAGAGTGCGGGCCAGCAACACGCGGTTCGCGGCGGCGCGCTACTTCAACACTCTCCGCACGTGAAGAAGACGGTTGCGCAGGCTCTCGCTGTAGATCGGCGACGCGGGGTCCAGGCTGTTTCGCCGGACCAGGCCGGACGCGTGGATGAACTCGAGATTTCCCACGTGGATGCCGACGTGCGAGACTCGCTCGGGGCGGTCCGCGGTCGCCTTGGTACCAAAGAACAGCAGATCGCCCTTTTGCAGTCGTGACAGGCCATCGGCGGCCGAGATCTCGATGCCCTGTTGCGCCTGTTGATCCGTGTCGCGCGGCAACTCGATGCCGTTCAGGCGCAGCACGGTCTTGGCGAAGCCCGAGCAGTCGAATCCCTTGCTCGACGTCCCGCCCCAGAGATACGGCACACCCATGTACTGAAGCGCCGTCTTCTCGATGAGGTCGCCGACGGGCTTCCTCGTGGCCTTCCAGCCCGCGTAGTCCTCGACATCGTCATTGCCGACGAAGCCCTTGCGCCCATCCGCCAGCTCGACCGCGGTCCACGCGCCGCTCGAGCCGGTCTTCTTCAGGATGGATCCGACGACGAGATCGGTCACGAAGCCGGACGCACGGTCCGGCGCTGCCCGGACGAACGACACCTGGTTCGTGACGATCACCCGCGCGGCCGCCTCCCACGAGGCCCTGGCCGTGGCCGTCACGCGGGTGATCTGGAGCTCCTCGATCCAGCCGAGGTAGTCGTCGGGATCGGTGTGAACCAGATACCACCCCGACTGCTGCTTCAGCACCCGAACGGTCCAGCCCATCACGGTCTGCGTTCCCAGTTCGGCCGGATGCGACGGCCGCGTCCGCACGTTGGCGACACTGACCCGGACGATGCCAAATGTGTCCGATCCAAGCGAAGGATCCGGCAGCACCAGAATCCTGTCAGTGATTTGATCATATCCAGCTCCGCGCACGGCCTGGATGGCCGCGTCGCGGGCCTGTGTGCTCTCGACCTCGCCCTGGAGCACGATGGCGCCCGGCTGCAGTTCGGTCTTCACGTCGAACACCGCAAGCCGCCGATCCGGGGCGAAACGCTCCCGGACTGCGACTAGCGCGGTGTCGGCAGGATTCGGTTTCGCAGGTGCCTGCGTCGAAGTCGGGACGGCCGACCACAAGAGGGCAACAGCAAGACTTGACGTCAGGATGCTTCGTCGGCTCATGACATACCTCTGAGGGCTGCTCGAGCGGCCACGATACCGCTCTCGCTGGCAGGTTGGATCCAGCCGGTCACGCCTGCATGACTGCCATTCCATCGCCGTCGAACACACATACATCGCGATTCCGGCCGCCGTCGAGACGTTCAGCGAATCGACGCCCGGCTGCATCGAGATGCGCGCGCGAAGGTCCGCAGCAGCCAGCGCCTCGTCGGTCAGCCCGCCGCCCTCGTGACCGACCAGCAGCGCGATCCGGTCGAGCCAGGCCCCATCGACGCGAAGGCTCATCAGATCGGGAGCCGACGCGTCAGGCGTCAGCGCCACGACCGTATAGCCGGCCCTCTTCACGTCTCCCAGTCCGCCGGGCCAGTCGGCGATTGTACCGTAGGGGATGTGCAGGCTCCCGCCGATGGACACACGAATCGCTTTTCGGTAGAGAGGGTCGCAGGACCCGGGGCTCAACAGCACCGCTCCTGCGCCGAAACACGCGGCGTTCCGGAAGATGCCGCCCATGTTGTCAGCGTTGGCAATGCCCTCGCCGATCGCGAGCAGCCGCCATCTCGACGAGGCGTTCAGCACCTCGGCAGGGGACCGGGCAGGTGGACGTCGCCCGACCGCGAGACACCCTCGGTGGATGTGGAACCCGGAGATCGCCGCGATCTCGTCCCGGCCCGCGAGATAGACAGGGAAGTCGTCCCGACGCTCGATCAGGTCCCGGACGTCTTCGAGGGCCGACGGAGACACGAGGACCGACAGAACCTCGAAGGGCGACTCGGCCACGAGGGTTCGGACCACGTGCCGCCCCTCGGCGATGAAGACGCCGTGGGCACGCAGCAGTTCGGGGTCCGGCACGTTCCGGTACTCCGCGACTCGCGGGTCGTCGAGTCCTTCGATTCGCTCACACCACATATGCGCTCTGGCGACAGCGTTCGAATTCTACCTTGTGAGACGGGCGGCCGGCATGGCATAAGCCTCGCCTGGAGGCCGGATTCCGCGCCGGAGCGTCGTCGACGCGTCCAATGTCCCGCTTTGAGCGTCCTACTGAAGAGAGCCCGGCTCCGTGTCGCCCGGAGTGCCTGCAGTTTCGTCGGACCAAGGTGTGCGGATGACCAGATTCCGAAGTCTCGCGGTGTCGGTCGCGGTTGCCTCGTCAATCGGTGCGTTTGGCTGCGGGGGATCGTCCTCGCCCACGACGCCGCGCACCAATGGCAACCCGCCCCCGTCCTCCAATCCGTGCTCAACCGTCAGCCAGGAAGCGCCGGCTGTTACCGCCTCCACCAGTGCCCAGCCGCCCGCGAAGAACACTGGCATCGCACTCGACCGGCATGGCCGGAGACCCGCGCAGGAAGCCTTGTGGCGCCACCAGGCGGCCATCAAGCGCGGCGTGCAGCGCTCCGCGGTTGCGGAGACCGCGAGCCAGGATATCGGAGAGGTCGCCGTCATCCAGGACGAGGGCGACATCATCACGTCGGCACATCCCCTCGATCTGAAAGGCGTCGGCCTGACCTTCAGGCCGGCCTCAGCCGGGGGCTACGACATCGTTGCGGGCCCCACGGCGTTCCAGACCGGCCTCGGCTCCCGCCTGACGCTGTCCGACGACGACAGCAGGCAGGTGTCGATGCCGTTCGCCGTGTCGTTCTACGGGAAATCAGAGACGGCCGGGTTCGTGAATTCAGACGGCAACGTCACGTTCGAACAGGGCGACAACGCCAGCACGGAACGGGACATCACCAGGCTGACGACCGGCCCCCCACGGGTCGCTCCATTTCTTGCCGACCTCGACCCGTCGCAAGGCGGAGGCGTCTATCTCAATGCGAGCCCCAGCGCGTTCACGGTGACGTGGTGCAAGGTTCCGGGCTTCGGCACGACCAAGACGCTGACCGCACAAGTGACCGTCTGGCCCGACGGCCACATCGATTCACTGGTGGACTCGAGCACGACGCTGACAGACGCGGTGATCGGGCTGTCGCCGGGCAACTCGACAGCGTTCAACCCGGTGGACCTGGCCTCGGCCAGGGTCTCGACGGTCAGCGGCGGCACCAGCGCATTCGGCGAGCGGTACGTGGCGCAGGACGAGATCGACCTGGCGGCGCTCAGCCAGAAATTCTACGCGTCGCATCCGGACGGCTACGACCAGATCCTGGTGTGGGCCGATCGCAACCTCATCCATGACGCATTCGCGTACGAAATCACCGTCGCGAACGAAGTCCGCGGAATTGGCGTCGACATCTACGATCTGTCCCAGGGGTATGGAAGCGCAGGCCAGCTGCGCAGCGTCGTGATGATGGACGATATCCACAAGTACCCGGACGATCCGACGCAAAGGTTCAACGGCGAGAACAACTCGCTCAGCCTGATGGGACAGGAGTCCGGCCACCGATGGCTGGCGTTCATGTCGTTTCTCGACGCCAACCACCAGATCTCGAACGTGTGGCTCGGGCGCGACCAGGCACACTGGAGCTTCTTCATGAACTCGGACGCGTCGGTCATGGAGGGGAACCAGATCCAGGATCTCGGTGGAGGCGCGTTCAAGACGACGGCCGCCGTTCAGCGCTACAGCAAGCTCGATCAATATGCGATGGGGCTGCTCTCCGACGCCGACGTGCCGCCCACCTTCTACGTGGCCAACCCCACGAACGTCGTGCCGTCTGTCACCTCCGTTTCGGCGCCGCGAGTCGGGGTCACGTTCAACGGCACGCGCCGCGACGTGCTGATCCAGGACGTGATCGGGGCGATCGGCCCGCGGCAGCCCGCCGCCGTCCAGTCGCCGCGGGTGCACCGCCAGGGCTTCATCTATCTGGTCAGCGCGGGACAGGCGGTGGATCAGTCCATCGCCGCCAAGGTGGATCGGTTCAGGCTGGCGTGGACGGCCTTCTTCACCCAGGCAACCGACGGACTCATGCGCGCCGAGACCAGGCTGAGGCCGTAGGACCGCCGGGCACGACCGCGCGTGCTGCCAGGCGGGTGTGCCGTTCTCGCCGGACGCACGGGCCGGAGCGGTGCACGCCACGCCTCTCGCGATATGATGCAGGATGGGTCCGGCAGCCACGGGCCCTTGTCCTGAACTCGCAGCGGGAGGCTCAGCCGTGCTTCACCCCAACAAACTCGCCATCCTTGCCGGCGGCGGTCCAGCCCCAGGCATCAACGGTGTCATCAGCGCCGCGACGATTCGGGCCGTGATGGACGGCGTCGAAGTCGTCGGTGTCCGCGACGGCTTCGAGTGGATCATGCAGGGCGACGTCGAACACGTCGTGCCGCTGACGGTCGAGGAGGTCAGCCGGATTCATTTCCGCGGCGGCGTGCACATCGGAATCTCCCGTTCGAATCCCACGAAGAATCCCGACCACCTCGAAAACACGGTGCTGTCGCTGCTGCGGCTCAACGTGTCGATGCTCATCACCATCGGCGGCGACGACACGGCCTACTCGGCGATGAAGCTCGAGGAGAAAGCCGGCGGGCGCATTCGCGTGGTGCACGTTCCGAAGACCATCGACAACGACCTGGCGCTGCCGCCCTTCGTGGATACCTTCGGCTTCCAGTCGGCCCGGCACTACGGCGTGGAGATTATCAAGAACCTGATGGTCGACGCCAAGACGACCTCGCGCTGGTATTTCGTCATCGCGATGGGGCGGGGAGCGGGGCACCTGGCCCTGTCGATCGGGAAGGCTGCCGGCGCGACGCTCTCGCTGATCCCCGAAGAGTTCTCGGGGGATCGAATGCGCCTCAAGACGCTGGTCGACACGCTGGTCGGTGCCATCATCAAGCGCTTGAGCTACGGGCGGCGCGACGGCGTGGCGGTGCTGGCCGAGGGGCTGGTGCTCAACATCGATCCGGCCGACCTCGCGCACCTCGACGACGCGGAGCGCGACGCACACGGCAACGTCCGGATCGCCGAAGTGAACATCGGCGAGATCCTCAAGACGGAGGTCAGCCGGCGGCTAAAAGAGTTCGGCGTCAAGGCGACCATCATCGCCAAGAACATCGGCTACGAGCTGCGCTGCGCCGACCCGATCGCCTTCGACATGGAGTACACGCGCGACCTCGGATACTGCGCTGCGAAGTACCTGCTCGCGGGCGGGAACGCCGTGCTGATCTCGACGCAGAACGGCCACTTCGTGCCGATCCCGTTCCAGAGCCTGATCGACCCGGCCACTGGCCGGGCGAAGATCCGCCGGGTCGACGTGCACGGCACGAGCTATTCGATCGCCCGGCGGTACATGGTGCGCCTGCGGCGCGACGACTTCCAGGATCCGCACGAGCTGGCGAAGTTCGCCTCAGCCGCGGGGCTGTCGCTGGACGAGTTCAAGAGAGAGTTCGAGTACCTGATCGCCGAGGAGCCGGTTCCGACGATGCTGGACAGCGAGATGCACGCGCTGATATCGGTTCCGGCAGGTGAAACTCCACAGTCGTGAGCATGGGGCCCGGACCGCGGGTTCGGGTCATCCCGCCGAGCCGATCGCCGTCAGCACCGTGGCCTGAACGGCGTCACAGAGGTGTCGCGCTTCGGTGAGGAGCCCGTCGACCTGACGGCGGCACTCGCCCGTGAAGCGATCATCGGTCATCGAGCTCAGATTGATGAGCACGTTCAGCGCCGCGCCCTCGACACCCGCGCGAGCCATCAGCGCAGCGACGCCGGCATCCGAGGCGGAGTTCCTGTTTCCTTTCTCGGCCACTCGCTGGGTCAGGCGGATGGTCTCCAGGCAGAGACGCGCGGTCTCGAGCGGGACGTTGGCAGCGCGGCGGTAGGCGTCGGCCATCGCCCGGTCACGCTCGGCCTGCTCGTCCGGGGTGCTCCTGGGCAGTCGGATGGCGTCCATGACGGTGTTGAATGCCTCGGTGTCCTCGTCGATGGCCCGCACCAGCCGCGCCTTCAGCCACTGGCCTTCCTCCGCGACGGTGCGCAGGTCGTCCCACGCCGCCTCGTAGCCCTTCTTTCCGATTGTGAGGTTGGCCACCATCGAGGTCAACGCTGCGCCGAGGCTGCCCGAGAGCGCGGCCACCGATCCGCCTCCGGGCGCCGGTGACTCGGTCGAGACCTCGTCGGTGAACTTCGCGACGGTCATCGACGCGAGCGGCGCAGCAGGGCGGAAGTGGTATTCGATGATCTTCTTCTCCGGGTCGAACGGCGAGACCTGATCGAGCCCGAGCGACCGGATCGCCATCTCGACCAGCTCGGGTTCCGGCACGCCGGCCGACTTGCCCTGCTTGCGGAGGTAGAACCGCCCGGCCTCGAGCATCGGCCCGAGCGGCGTCAGGCCGACCAGCTCGGAGCCGGTGACGAGCAGGCCGAGACTCTCGGCTTCCTCCCGCACGGTCTCGAAGACGACATGAAGCGGCGTCGCGGTGTAGTCGAGCAGGTTGATCGACACCTGTGCCTGCCGGTACTGCTCGATATACCAGCCGATGGCGCGGACCGCCTTCAGCCGGCCCGGGGCCTTGATCGACACGCCGTTCGCATCGCGGAGGATGGTGCCGTGGGCATCCCGCTTCGCCCGGCCGCCCTCCCGGACGGTCAGGGCGATCTCGTTGGCCAGCTTCCGATCGAGCGTGTTCAGATTGACGTTGTACGCCAGCAGGAACTCGCGGGCGCCCACCACGGTCGCGCCCGATCGGCTCTTGAACGCGGCCGGCCCGGCATCGGGTGCCCAGGCGGGATCCTCGAGCTTGCGCGCGAGCCCCTCGTACTCACCCGCGCGGATGTCGGCCAGGCTCCGCCGTTGCTCGCTCGAGGCGGCATGTTCGTAGAAGTAGACCGGGATCTCGAGCTCGGTGCCGATGCGCCGCCCGACCGCGCGCGCGATCGAGGCACATTCCTCCATGGTGACGTCAGAGACCGGGACAAACGGGCAGACGTCGAGCGCGCCGATGCGCGGGTGCGCGCCCCTGTGCTTCGACATGTCGATCAGCGCCGTGGCGGCCTGCGCGGCCCTGAACGCCGCCTCCTGGACACCCTCGGGGCTGCCAACCATGGTGTACACGGTCCGGTTCGTGTCCGCCCCCGGGTCGACATCGAGCAGCTTGACGCCCGACACGCCCGACATCGCGCCGGCAATCGCATCGATGATCGCCCGATCGCGCCCCTCGGAGAAATTCGGCACGCATTCGACCAGTCTCGGCATCGCATCAGGCCTTTCGCGAACGGACCCGGAATCCGACCAGCCTGGAGAGCGTACGACGCCCCGTCCCGGAGCGTCAACACCGATTGTCCGCCGATTGTCCGCGCGATCGCTCGCCTTCGAGCGTCGCTTCATTCCCCATTCGTCGGCGAGTTGATGGTATTCTCCCCGGCGGGCCGAATCCGAGAATCGTGCGCGGGTGCCGTCCGGTCACCGTGTCCGGCGTGCGCGATCTCGCGCCCTGCAGCCCGCACGGCGCCAACTCGCGGGGAGTGACCGGGATGACGCGTACCAATCTGGTGAAGTGGCTGGTGCCCGTGCTGGTGGGCCTGGTGCTCGTCATGCTGCCCGTGCCATCCGGCCTCACGCCTCGAGCCTGGCGCTACTTCGCCCTCTTCATGGGCGTGGTGGCGGGCCTGATGATCGAGCCCGTTCCAGCTTCGGGCGTCGGGTTCATCGGGATGGCACTCGCCGCCGCGTTGCGGCTGGTCGCGCCCGATCCGGGCGAATCGATCAAGTGGGCCCTGACCGGATTCGCCAACGGGACCGTCTGGCTGGTCTTCAGCGCGTTCATGCTCGCGCTGGGATACGAGAAGACGGGGCTGGGCCGGCGCATCGCGCTGCTGCTCGTGCGCCGGCTGGGCGGCCGCACGCTCGGCCTGGGCTACGCCATCACGCTGGCCGACGTCGTGCTCGCGCCGTTCACCGCCTCGAATACGGCGCGCAGCGCCGGCACGATCTTCCCCGTCATCCGGAACATCCCTGCGCTCTACGATTCACATCCCGGTCCCTCGGCCCGGAGGATCGGCTCGTACGTGATGTGGACCGGCTTTGCCGCCACCTGCGTCACGAGCTCGATGTTCGTCACCGCACTCGCGCCGAACCTGCTCGCCGTCAGCCTCGTGAAACAGATCACGGGCGTCAGCATCTCGATGGGCGCCTGGGTCCTGGGGTTTCTGCCGGTCGGGCTGGCGCTCATCGCGCTCCTGCCCCTGCTCGTCTATGTGCTGTACCCGCCGGAGCTCAAGGGCGGGCCCGAGGTGCCGGCGTGGGCGGGCCGCGAGCTGGCCTCGATGGGACCCGTGACGCGAAGCGAGATCCTCATGGCGGCCTTCGCGATCCTGGCCGTCGTCTTATGGATGTTCGCCGGCGAGGTGCTCGATCCCTCGACGGCTGCGCTCGTCGTGGTGTCGATGATGATGATGGCGGGGCTGATCTCCTGGCAGGAGGTCGTCGGGAATGCCGCGGCCTGGAACGTCCTGGTGCTGCTGGCCACCCTCGTCTCGCTGTCCGATGGCCTCGGCAGGGTCGGCTTCATCGGCTGGTTCGCCAATCATGCGGCGACCATGCTGACGGGCCTGCCGATGACGGTGGTGCTCGTCAGCCTGGTCTCGATCTTCTTTCTCGTTCACTACATGTTCGCCAGCCTGACCGCCCACACCAGTGCCGTGCTGCCCGTCGTCCTGACCGCCGCACTGACCGTTCCGGGCATACCGGTCCGGACCATCGCGCTGCTGCTGTGCTACTCGCTGGGCGTGATGGGTGTGCTGACCCCGTACGCGACGGGACCTGCGCCGGTCTATTTCGGCAGCGGCTTCATCTCCCGGGCGGATTTCTGGCGCCTGGGGCTCATCTTCGGCCTGATCTTCCTGGCCGCGCTGCTCGGCATCGGGGTGCCGTACCTGAACCTGATCGGCGCCTGACCCCCGGGGCTCACGGCGAGTGGCGCGCTGCCTCCGCGCCTCAGGACGCTCGAGCGACGGCCGCCCCGGGCTCCTTCTGGGGCGAGGACTCCACGTGAATCACCGGGCCGCTTCGTATGACGTTCGAACGCAGCCGCTGACCGAGGATCTCTTCCGCACGGCGGCCCGCATCGATGAGCTGTTCGAGGTCGATGCCGGTCGCCACGCCGATCTCACCAAGCAGCGCCATGAGATCCTCGCTGCAGGTGTTGCCGGTGTAGCCGGCCGAGTATTTCGCCGCTCCGGTCGCGGGCTGGCCGCCGATCGCGCCGATCGAGCAATCGACATACCGGACGCCCAGCTCGAGCATCGCGATGGAATTGACGACGCCGGTGCCTCGGGTGTCGTGGAAGTGGGCGATGAACTCGGCTGAAGGAAATAGCGACATCAATTCGCCGATCCGCTCCCGCACGAGCTTCGGGTTGGCGACGCCCGTCGTGTCGCCCAGCATGATGGTCTGAGCGCCCTCGTCCAGGTAGAAGCGGACCACCTTGGCCACCTCAGAGGTCGCGATGTCACCGCGCACGGGACATCCGTAGACGGTGCCAGCGCACCCGATGACCTTGATGCCGAGCGCGTGGGCCCGCTTCATGATGGCCGCGTGCTCTTCCATGGCCTCGGCGTGCGTCATCCTGAAATTGAGCAGGTTGTGCTTCTCGCTCGACGAGATCATCAGGATAATCTCGTCGGCGCCGTACCCGTCCTTCTGGCAGACCTCGAATCGGTCGAAGCCCTTCGTGTTCGGCATCAGCACGACGTACGACACGCCTGGCCGGCGTTCGATTCGCCTGAGCACGTCGGCCGCGTCGGCGAACTGCGGCAGCAGCTTTGGATGGGAGAAGGACGTGACCTCGAGCTTCCTGAAGCCCGCTCGCGCGATGCGGTTGATCATCTCGATCTTATGGTCTGTCGGCACGAGCACGGGCATCGACTGCAGCCCGTCGCGAGCCCAGCATTCGCAGGCGATGACTGACTCCGGCATTCCCATTGGCGGCCTCCGTGAGGTGTCGGACGGTCCCGCACCAGGGGACCATTGGACCAATTGTACCGCCATTTGGTCGGAGATCGATGGCCCGGACGTCGTGAGCAGCGTCCCGATCACAACCGGCCGAACAATAAGAAACGCCAGGCGGCGGGAAGGGCCGCCTGGCGCGAATCTCAGCGAATCACCTGGAACGTCTCAGTCGGGAATGCCCCGGTCAGCGATCGGATTGGCCGGCCACACCTCGATGAACACGACCGAGGTGGCGTGGCCGGCGTAGCCCATGCTCATGATGTCAAAGGACCGCCACGCTCCATCGATCAGGATGCACAGCTTGTCCTTCGAGATGACGCCGGACGGGTTCCTCTGCCGGTCAGCCTGGAACCCGTAGAGTTCCAGGTGCCAGATCGTTCGAAGCAGGAACTCCTCGTCGTTCGCTTCGGCCTCCCCGTCACTGTTGAACACCCCCAACAGATAGGAGAACTCCGATTCCGTCGCGTAGACGACCTTCTCCGCCTGGCTCTGGGTCAGCGGACCAGGCGGAACGTGCCCGGGCGCCGGGTTGGGCGGCGGTGGACCTGGGGTGGGCGGCGGCGGAGGCGGCGGCGGCGGATCAGGCGTGCGGAACGCTCGCGTCTCGGACCAGGGGCCGACGTTGTTCGGATCGCTTGCGCGCACCCGCCAGTAGTAGATCGTGCTGTAAGCGGCGTTGTCGGGCGGATCGAAGCTCGTCTGGTTCGGCTGTTCCGACACGGTGAACGAGTACGGGTCGGTGAACGCCTGATTGGTCGCCACCTGGAACAGGTAGGTGATCGGACCGGCCGGTCCCGACCGGCGTGCGTTCGCGATCGTGAACCTGGGACGCAGCGTATCGAGGCTGATGTTGATACCCGGAAAGACCAGGGCCGGGGCCTCGATCACCACCGGGGTGACGACATCGAACCTGGCCGCATCGGAGAAGGGCCCCGTGTTGGCGCCGTCCTCGGCGCGCGCCCTCCAGTAGTAGGTCCGCTCGGGCGCAAGTGCGTCGGGCAGGCGAAGATCCGTGTGCCCGCCCTCACCCGCGGGAATGGCTTCGCGGTTGAGCACGATGTTCGTGAACCCGGCATCCACGGCGACCTCGAAGAGGTAGCTGACCGGGCGCACGCCCGAGGTGAGGGCATTCGCCACGATCAGCGTGACCGGCTGGCTTTGAACCAGCACGGTCTCACCGTTTGGTTTGAGGGGTCTGGGCGCCGTAATGTCGACACCCGCGATGGGGCCCGCGATCGACGGGCTCAGCGGGTTCGAACTCTTCTTCGCCTCACAGCCGACAAGCGACAACAGAAGGGAAGAGCAGATCAGAACCGTAAGGGATCGTTTCATGACGAACCTCGCCTGAGGCAGAGCCCAACACACGTCCGCCGCGTACTCGACTTATCGGTGGGGCGTCGTCAGTACTTTCAGATCCCCCGGGCCGCGCACCATCCTTCGCGTGCGTGGGCCGGGCCTGAGTCGAGGCAAGTCCTTGAACGGCTTCAGGTTGCTGCGTCGACAGGCCCCTGCAAGTCCTTCAGAACAGCGAGTAGATGAACGGAGCCGCTGCCGTGCTGCTGAGGAACATCAGCCCTCCCAGAGCCAGCACGACCAGCACGATTGGCAGGAGCCACCACTTCTTCGTGCGGCCGAGGAAGTGGAGGAACTCACCGGCAAGCGAGGTGCGCGCCGCCGCACTCTGCTGATCGAACGCATTGGGGGAGTTGTCACCCATCTTCCTCGTCCTTTCAGGATTGCCTGAAGTACTCATCGACCCCGGGCGGGGGCGGCCGCGGGATCCAGTATGACTCGGCTTTCCGGTCGAATGAACGGCGAAGGGCGTCCCGGCCCGTCACGCGGAAGACGAGAGCGACCGCCGTGAAGATCAGGAAATAGATGACGATGAGCAGAACCTGGGTGACCGTCCAGCCGATCGGAAAGACCGCCACCATCCATGCGGCGTAGATCGGTCTCAACGCCGCCGGCCACGCGGTGCCCAGCAGTGAGCCTGCCAGCGCGACGCCCCAGAACGCGAGCGGCGCGCGCCACGGCGGCTGCCACCCGAGCGCCACACCCGATCCGAGCGCACCCCCGCGCCACGCCGCGACCAGGCCCATCAGGCCGAAGCCCACCAGCCACAGCAGCGCAAAGACCCGGAGTTCCCGGTCGCTCGGGTGCAAGTTGATGTCGCGAAACCTCATACGCCTGTTTCCCAGCCAGTTCGGAGCAGTTCCCCGGCCTCCGGATATCGGGCCATGCCGGCCTAGTCGAGCTTGAACGCCTTGAGATACTCGGCCTGGTTGCCCGCCAGGCTTTCCGGCTGTTCGGACTTGAGCAGCAGGAAATGTTCCAGCACCAGCGCGTCCATGCCGGTGTTGATGAAGCAGTTGATCGCATCCTCCGGGCTTCCGACAATCGGCTCGCCGCGGACGTTGAAGCTGGTGTTGATGATGACGGGGCAGCCGGTCTTCTGCCTGAACCGCTCGATCAGCTGGTGGTAGGGCGCGCTGCGATCGCGATCGACCGTCTGCACGCGTGCCGAGTAGTCGACGTGCGTAATGGCGGGCACCACCGATCGGGCCGACTTGAGCAGGTCCATGCCCTTCAGGCCCTGGCGCTTCCCTTCGTCCTCGAGGCGCTTGTCGGATCGGACATCCGCCACGAGCAGCATATAGGGGCTCTCGACCCCGGTGCTCATTTCGAAGTAATCGGCGACGTGTTCCTGAAGGACCGACGGTGCAAAGGGCCGGAACGACTCGCGGAACTTGATCTTCAGGTTCATCACCGACTGCATGTTGCGGCTTCGGGCGTCGCCGAGGATGCTGCGGTTGCCGAGGGCGCGCGGGCCGAACTCCATGCGGCCCTGGAACCGGCCAACGACCTTTTCGTCGACCAGCAGTCCCACCACGCGCTCGAGCATCGCCTCGTCGTCGAGGCGGCGATACCGGGCGCCGATCCGATCCAGCACGGCCTTGATCTGTTCGTCGGTGAAGGAGGGCCCGAGCAGCGAACCCTTCTGGCTGTCGCGGGCGCCAACGGCACGAGGCCTGTCCAGCAGCTGGTGCCAGACGAACAGGGCCGCGCCGAGCGCGCCGCCCGCGTCGCCGGCCGCAGGCTGAATCCAGAGATCCTCGAATGGCCCCTCGCGAAGGAGCTTTCCGTTCGCGACGCAGTTCAGCGCCACGCCGCCGGCCAGGCAGAGGTTCTTCATGCCCGTTTGCCGATGGAGGTTCCGAACCATCCGGCTGACGATTTCTTCGGTGACGACCTGGATGCTGGCGGCAAGGTCCATGTCGCGCTGGGTCACCGGCGACTCCGGCTGTCGCGGCGGGCCGCCGAACAGGGCGTCGAACCGCCCGTTGGTCATCGTCAGGCCCTGGCAGTAGTTGAAGTAGCTCATGTCCATCCGGAATGAGCCGTCCGCCTTCAGGTCGATCAGCTTCTCGTAGATGAGACCGACGTACTTGGGCTCGCCATACGGGGCCAGCCCCATCAGCTTGTACTCGCCGGAATTGACCTTGAATCCCGTGTAGTAGGTGAAGGCGGAGTAGAGCAGGCCGAGCGAGTGCGGGAAGCGCAGCTCGTGCGTCAACTCGATCCGGTTGCCGCGCCCGACGCCGCAGGTCGCCGTGGCCCACTCGCCCACCCCATCGATCGTGAGGATGGCGGCCTCGTCGAACGGTGACGGGTAGAAGGCGCTGGCGGCATGCGACTCGTGATGCTCCGGGAACACATAGCGGCCCTTGTAGCGTCCCTTGAGGCCCCGGTCCATCTCGCGAGGAAGGTGGAGCTTCGTGGTCAGCCACACGGGCAGCGCCTGGCGGAAGCTGGCGAATCCCGATGGCGCGTAGCCGATGTAGGTCTCGAGCAGCCGCTCGAAGTGGGTGAGCGGCTTTTCGTAGAACGCGACAGCGCGCAGTTCCTCGGGAGACACGTTCGCTTCGCGCAGGCAGTAGTCGATCGCGTGCAGCGGAAAGCCCGGATCGTGCTTGACGCGCGTGAACCGCTCTTCCTGCGCGGCAGCGACGATCTCTCCATCGCACACGATCGCCGCGGCGGCGTCGTGGTAGAACGCGGATATGCCGAGAATGACGGTGCGATCGCTCATTGAATAACCGTCTGGACGCGGGTCGCTGCCGGACGAATCTCTCATTATCACCCAGCAAAGGGCCTGCGGCTAGGGCTTAGGCGCCCTGGCTCACGAGGGTCTGAAGCCGCCGACCCGCCCGCCGCATCCGCATCCGCGGTCGCCAGCCGCCAGCCGCCAGCCGCCAGCCGGATCTATCTGGTCACCCTTGTCTTGATGACCTCCGCCAGCGCCTCGCCGACCACCTGGTGCCCGCTGGCGTTCATGTGGTCGTCGATGAGATAGAAGTTGCCGGTTCGGAGGCGTGGGCCGACGTCGAGCGCGATGAGCCGCTGCGCGAAGCGCGGGTGGCCGTCACCACGGCACTGCCTGTCCAGCGCTCCGATGAACGGGCGGGTCGGTTCCTGCTTGTTCATCTCGAAGACGATCACCTGCACGCCGTCGAGCCTGGTGCGGCCGGCGTGTTCGAGCGCGTACAGGAACAGATCGGCTTCCTCGGCGGCGGGAATGACCTCCATCTTCAGCTGATCGGGCTCGGGCGCTTCCAGGCGAAGCACCTTCATGAACAGCCGGTAGACGTACTTGCCGGGGACGTAGGACTGCTGCGACTGGTAGTGAGCGACGATCGCCTGGTACTGCGCCTCGCTCGCGATCGGAAGGTGACCGCCCTGCTCGTGAAACGTCCGGTTCTCCGGCAGGTCGTTGTCGGCGTACTGGATGATCAACACCTTCAGGTTCGACGTGTCGAGCCGATCCAGCATCTTCATCTCGCGGACGGTCGCATAGGACGAGACTGCAGCGTTGAGGACCTTCATCCCGCTCTTCCGTCCGAGCACGCGCGGAATGGTCTCGTCCTGCTGAACCCCCCAGCCCATCACGTGCGAGTCGCCCAGCACGATGATCTCGGGCGCCACCAGCGCTTCGTCCGTGTCCCTCAGCCCGAGCCGGTTGACCTGAACCTCTGTCGAGAACTCCTCGTTCCGGAACGTGCACCGGCCTGGCTTGAGCGTGTAGGTGACCTCGGCGTCGTATTGCGCGCAGGCCGGCTCGAACTGTATCAGCGACCGGTTGAAGTGCCGGTACATCTGCTGCACCAGGGCCTGAACCGGTTTCGGCGACGCGGCGACCACGCGGGGAGCGTGCAGCAGGAACAGAAAGACCGCCTCGAGCAGCGCGATGGTCACCAGCAGGTTGACGAGAATCCAAACGATCCCTTTGCGGAATGTCCTGACCGTGATCATCTGGCCCCTCGCCCTGCCCGTGTGGTCGCACGCCGGGCGCTCGCGGAAGGTTCGTCCGGCGAATGTCCGGGATCTGTCCCGTGCCAACGGGTGCACGTGATGAGCCTGACCCGGTTTGACAACGACTGGTTCAGCCGCGACAATCGGTTTCTTCCATGGCGTTCGCCAGTTCGAGAGCGGGGCGCCTTCACCGGCCCGACCGTCGTGTGATGTTCGCGGCACAATCGTAGCATGGAGACTTCGGCAACGTCGCAGTTCGCGGGTGGCCCCGCGCCGGCCGGGACGAAGGTCGGAGCTTCACGCCGCGCTGGCGCGTGGGTAATCGGCGCCTCGGCCCTCATCGGGATCAGCCTGTCGCTCCACGCCATCCTGCCTACGGCGGCTGGCGCCGTGCTGGTGGGAGTCTTCGCGTGGTCGGTTGTGCCAGGCATTCTCGTCGCTCGACGGGTTTACGGCGCGCAGCCCGGGTCGTGGGTGCAGTCGTTTCTCCTCGGGCCCGCGTGGGGATACGCGCTGACCAGCCTGGTGCTGCTCGGGATGTGGGCCGGAGGGATCCGGTCAGTTCCCGTCCTCCTGCTGGCGCCCGGGGTGGCCGCGCTTGTCGCGATCCCGGCCGGCCGGTTCGCCGGGTCGCTCACCTCGCCGACCTTCACGCGCCGTGATCTCGCAGCCATTGCGATCGTCCTTGCGATCGTTCCGCTCGTCGTCGGACGGCCCTACGCGCGGGTCGGAGAACTTCGGCCGGAGGGCCGCGCCTACAGGGCCTACTTCATCGCCGACTTCGTATGGGCCATGGCGGTTGTCGGCGAGGTCAGCAAGGGGGACGTGCCGCCGAGAAACCCGTTCCTGGCCGGCGACGCGCTGCACTACTACTGGCTGGCGGACCTCCTCCCGTCGATCGAACATCGTGCAACGCGCGCCTCCTTGCGGGTCGAGCCGCTGATTCTCTGCAACTCGGTGCTGCTCGATCTGGCCTTCATGGCGTTCCTTTATGCGTTTGTGAGGCACTTCGTTCACTCGCCCCCGGCCGCGGCGCTCTCGTGCGTGGCCGTCGTGCTGTGCTCGAGCTTCGAAGGCGCCCAGCAGCTCTATCAGTTCTGGCGGTGGAACGTCCCGCTCGACGCCTTGCGCGACCTGAACATCGATGCGATGACGCGCTGGAAGCTCGACAGCCTGCCGGTGGACGGTCTGCAACGCCTGTTGCTGTATCAGCCGCACCATGCGACGGCATGGGCCCTTGGGCTCTCGGGGCTGCTCGTGCTGATGCAGTCGCGTGATGCGAGCCGCGTGAAGGTGAGTCTGTTTGCGGGGATTCTGCTGAGCGCGAGCCTGCTGATGAGCTCGTTCCTCGCCGTGATGATCGGCCTTGTCGCCGGGATCTTCCACGCAACTCGCCTGGCGTGGAGGCGCTCCTGGAGAGCCGTCGTGCTCTCCGGCGTGGCGGCCTCAGTTCCACTCGTCTGCGCGCTGTCGATCTCGTACCTCCTGCAGTACGTGGATACCTCCGGCGGAAAGCTGGTCTACTTCGGCCTGAATCCGGCGGCCGCCCGTTCGGCGCCTGAGGCCATAGTCCTCAGTTTCGGCCCGATGCTCGCCGGCGCCGCGGCGGGGCTGCTCCTGGCCGCAGCCCGGCGCGCGTGGCAGTTCTCTGCCATCGCGCTGATGATCGTCATCGGACTCGCGTTCTACTTCTTCGTGGACGTTCGCGATCATCAGCACGTCTACGTCGGATGGCGCGCGGGTCACCTGCTGTTCCTCGCCTTCACGCCGCTGGTGGGGTTCGCCCTGCAGGAATTGTGGGCAGGCGGCCGCCTCCGGCGCGCGATGACCGCCGCCACGGCACTGGCGTTGGCTCTCGCAGGCCTCCCGACAGCCGCGATCGACCTCTACAACACGCAGGACACGGCGAACCAGCGTCAGGGACCCGGCTTCAGGTGGACGGTGATCCTGACGCCCGATGAACTCGCGGCGCTGGACTGGATCAAGACGAACACCCCGCAAGACGCGCTGGTGCAGATCGAGCCATCGGCGCGGGACCCCGAGACGTGGGCCTACATCCCGGCGTTCGCGGAGCGGCGAATGTTGGCCGGGATCCCGATCTCGATGATTCCGCTCCAGAAGTACCAGGACGCCAGTCAACGCATCCTGGTGATGTTCCACCAGTCAGACATCAACCGGGCGTATGCGATCGCCTGTGAACTGGGCGTGCAGTATCTCTACATCGGGCCGGCCGAGCGCAAGATGTATCCGCGCGCCGACGAGGTGCTCGCCGGAGTGCCTCAGTACTTCCGTCCCGTGTTTCGCAATGCCACGGTCAGCATCTGGTCCCTCATTCGCAGTCATGCCTCGGATGTCTGGCGGGACTCACGCTGAGGCGCCGGGGATCCGGGCCGGCGGCTCGCCGCGGCCTTCGTCAACGCCGGTGCGCGACGTAGATGATGTGGGGGAACGGGATGTAGTCCCACAGGTGGAACGTCGTCGTGACAAATCCGAGCGCGTCCAGTTTCTGTTTCAGTTCACGGGTTCCGAAGTAGTAGACCGGCTCGGACCCGGTCATCAGGTCGTCGAGCAGCTTGGTGAACCGGACCTTCCACCGGCTTCGTGTGGAAATGTCCTTCACGAAGAGCGTTCCGCCAGCTTCCAGATGGCCGGCGACCCAGCGAAGCGCCCGGTCGCGGCTCATGTCATCCAGATGATGGAGGACGTCGAGCGCGATGACAACCGTCGGGCTGATCTCCGGCAGCTCCGAGGCGACGTTGCCCTGGAGGAACGTCACGTTGGAAACGCCGACCCGGCGCGCCGCGGCGGCCGACAGTTCGACCCGCTTCGGATTCAGCTCGACACCGACGAAGGTGAGATCCGGGCGGCGGCTCGCGCAGTAGATGTCGAACAACCCAATCCCCGAGCCGAGGTTGAGGACGAGTCCCCGCTCCGGCAGGTTCGAGAGGATGTCAGCGATGATCTCGCGGATGATCGAGAACCTGACCAGCAGGTAGGCCTTCGTGATCCATGAGCTGTACGCGCCCATCACGCGCATGAACAGCCCGTAGTCCGGCGGGTCATCGTCTCCTGCCCGGCCGGCTCCAATCGCTGCGCCTGCGTGAGGATCACCCCCGGTGGGCAGCAGCGGCGGCGTTCCACGACTGCCGGGCGCGCTCATCGGCCTGATTCCCTTTGCCCGCCGGCCACCGCGTAGACGGCGATCGTCTCGTTCCCGTGGACGCGCTCGAATCGCTCGGGGTGTGTCTCGAGCAGCTGTGCGAACACGGGGTATCTCTGCCTCTCGGGGGAGGCGACCACCAAATAGTCGATGTGGAGATCTCGGGCCAGGGTGTACGCCTTGTCTGCGTCGGTGGACGTGTAGATCGAACGCACGCGTTCGCTGGCCTCCTCGTACGGCCGGAGCGGTACCATCGAGAGCGGCAGCCCCGCGGCCATGCGCCGCTCGGCGAATGCCGGGATGTAGGCCCACGTCGTGCGGCCGCGCACATAGGGTTCGACCTGAACCAGCGCATCGGGCGGGGTGTTGGTCCGAATCCACTCGAGCGTTTCGACCTCGTCCTTGCTGACCACGACCGTCCACGGGAATCCCGGCCCCTGCCTCCGGTTGCCGATGTCCTGCGTGTTGATCACGTCGATGACGGTCATGGGCAGTCCGGTGACGATGAGCGCAACTCCGCCGACAACGGCCAGTACGCGTGCGGTCCTGCCCGCGGCCCACGCCGCCTGTATCAGATACGCGGCGGCCGGTGCGAATGCGATGTAGATCATGCGGCCGGAGAGCAGGGCCACGTAGACGTCCTGGACGTCGCGGACGTTGACGAAATAGTAGGAAAGGAAGGCGAGGCCGACCATCAGCGCGACCGGCAACGCCAGCGCCGCCCGTCGCGAGGCCGCGAGGACCAGGCCGATGGCGCCTGCGATGAGCATCGGGCCGAAGTTCAAGAACACGGTGTAGACCGGGTGAACCAGGGCCATCTTGTTCACGACCAGCTCGAGGACCGACCCCGATCTGTCGATGTAGCCGAGCGAGACCGCCACGGCAAGCGCGATTCCGAGCGGAACTCCCAGCCCCGCTGCTGCAGGCGCCAAGTCGCGCCAGCCACCTCGAGTGATGACGAGGATGAAGGCGTAGGCGATCGCTGCGCCGGTCAGCATCAGGGCCACGAACGAACTCAGGAGCAGCGTCAGCGCGAGCAGGCAGCCCGTGAGCACCATCATCCCGAGGCGCTGGGGAGCCCGCGACTGTGCCAGGACGGTCACCGCCGAGGTCCCGACGGCATACGCCATCGCATGATGCTGCGGCTGGTAGAGGAGCAGGCGCTGCAGGCCATCGGTCGGAGGCGCTCCGTAGAACCACCGGCTGACCGCGTCGATGTTCAGGTTCCACAGCGCGCTGAAGGGGGTGCCCTGGCGCCAATACACGATGAGACGATCGAGACCCTCGAAACTGGTCAGGCACACCGCGCCGAAACACGCGAGCGCCGCTGCAACGGGGCTGTCGACGAACTGCCGCGTCAGGCCGTACAACGACGCCATGAACCCCAGCCCGAGCAGCACGGAGTTCATCAGCAGCAGCGATTCGAGCCTGACGCCGCCGCCCAGGTGGCGGTACTCGACTGACGAGAACAGGTGCGGCAGCCAGTAGTAGTGAAGCGGCGCGCCGGCGAGAAACTGGTTGTGCGGCGGGAAATCGCCCTTGGCGACTTCTGCCACCACCGCCATCTGCCAGACGAAATCCGCCGTGAAATACGCGCGGTACGCTCGGCCGTCCGCCACCTCACGCCCGACGTTGGCGAAGGGCCATCCGACCACTGCCGGCACCAGCAGGAAGACCAGCGCCACCGCGACCGCGTCGCGCCGGGTCAGCTTTGGAGGCGAGAGAAGGCCCTTCAACCGGCGGGCTGGCAGCAGCACGGTCATCGCGATCGCGGGTGCAATGACGATCGCTGACCAATGGCGAAGGCCGATGGCCCAGAGGGCCAGCAGCAGCACGCTGCTCAGCGCGAAACCCCACGCCGGCCCCACCAGCCACGCTGCTCCGCGGCTGTCGGCGCCGCCACCGTAGAGCCGATGGGCGAGCAGCACGCCGGGAACGGTGAACCACGCCAGCGCCGCGATCGCCAGGCCGGCGAGCCAGAGCGGGCCCAGCGCCAGCATGGTCGCGCCCACCGCTGCGGCGACCAGCAGCACCAACGCGATGCCGGACCTCGGAATCATCAAGCCCGACCTGTCATAGTGGGATCGACTCCTGCAATTCGGCCGACGTTCGGCCCTCAGGGCCCTCGGGTCGCAGGTTCGGAACCACCGTTCGACCACGGCCGGGTCACGCGCAATTCGATTTCGTCCGAGTGGATCGAGTCTGAATCGTCAACCGCAACCGTGGCGACGCGAGGCCCAATTGTAGTCTGAGTCGAGGAGGGTGAACCAGCAGGCCGGCTTGCCGGCACGTGCCGAGCGGCGTCCGGATATCGATTTCAGGCCATCGGGTCACGGGCCACCGGCGTCGACACACGCGTGCGTCACCAGCTCCCGCCCGGTGAGCGCACGCCGAGTCGCGCGGCTCGGTCCATATCGGGCCCGATGCGAGCCTGACCTGACTGGGCCTCGCAAGTCGCAGGACCTCCGGGCTCGAGCCTCCGGACTGAAAAGCCGCGCCTCAGAACGAGAAGTTCATTCTGAAGGTGACTTGACGCACGCCCGACACGTTGGTCGGCTTCCCGAAAAGCGGTGACGTCATGGTCCCGTTGTATCCGGTGTAGTTGGCCCGATTGGTCAGGTTCTGGACGTTCATCGAGAGAATCACGCGGTAGCGCGGCAGGCCCGCGGTGCTCACGCTCTGGACGTTGAACTGGCCAGGACCGAATCCGGAGATGAAGATGCCGGGCGGAAGCGGGTTCTTCCTCTTGCCGAAGCCGATCGTGT
Source organism: uncultured Acidobacteriota bacterium (assembly GCA_963843385.1). GTDB lineage: Bacteria > Acidobacteriota > Vicinamibacteria > Vicinamibacterales > JAKQTR01 > CAVOHU01. The sequence goes on along the minus strand of CAWJJY010000007.1, from coordinate 2,158,634 downwards.
AGTTGAACGACCCCGACGAATTCCAGGAGTTGGCTGCCCGCTCCGTGTTTCGACCGACTCCCGCCGGGCGATCGTTGAAGACGAGGTCGCCGTTGGTGTCGACCCCGGTGAGGATCGTGTAGGGTGGCGCCGAAGCGTAACTGACGCCGATGTTGGCCGAGAGGTTCTTGATGATCTGGCTCGAGATGAAGATCTGGCCGCGATGACGAACGTCGGTGTTCGATGGCCCCCACTCGGTCGACAGCGTACCGCTGGCAGGCACGCTGAACGCGCCGTTCGTGTTGTTCTCCGACCTGGCGAGCGTGTAGTAGCCGTAGATCGTGAGCCCGCGCAACGGGCTGATGAACGATCCGGTCGTGATCGGGCCGAGGCTCATCGGAGCCAGGTTCAGCATCAGGTTGACGCCGATCGCCTGGGTCTTGGACCGGCCGTCCGCCACGGTCTCGACAATGTTCGCGAATAGCGGGTCCGGCCGGGTGAGGTTGACCGGGGCGTTCAGGTTCTGTCCGACGAGAACGCCGCGCGCACGGACGTTCGAGTACGTGATGCCGATGCGCAGCGCCTTGGTCACCTGCTGATCCACGCCCGCGCTCCAGCGCGAGTTCTCGGCCATCCGCAGATCGTCGCCGAGCAGGTAGCGATTGGTGGGCGTGGCGTCGCCGAACGTACCGGGATCGGGGTAGGAGGGATTGAGGACGTTGAGCTCCCGCTGGCGGAAGCCGTCCACTCGAAGCGTCTGCTCGTAGGTTCCCGAGCTGAGCCAGTCATAGAAGATGCCGAAGCTGCCCCTGAGGGTCGTCTTGCCGTTCTTGAACGGCGCCCACGTGATGCCGAAGCGCGGGCCGATGTTGCTGTGGTCCTTGAGATGGGTTTGGGCCTCGATTCGCACACCCGGGCTCAGCGTGAAGCTCTTGTTGATGCGAATGTCGTCCTGGAGGTAGAAAGCCGCCTGCAGGTTCGCGTAGGAGATGTTCGGGTCGCCGATCCGGCGCGTATAAAATCGTGGTTGGCCCGCCTGGTACGCGGCGAGACTCTCGAAGTTGAATGTGCCCATGTAATTGGACGAGCTGTCGGAACGATACCAGCCCCCGTCGAGCTGGATTCCGGCCCGCCACGAGTTGATGCCGCGCACGTAGTCGAGGTCGGACTGCAGCGTGAATACTCGAGAGTGAGAGCCGCCGGCCCGCTGCGCGCCGCCGCCGGAGAAGGCATCGATCACGATGACCGTGGGCGCCTGGACAGCGGACGTCGTAGTTGAATCGTTGACGTTCAGCGCAAACCGCGTGTTGAGGAACATGCGGCGCCCGATTGGACCCACTTCCTGGATCCTGAGAAAGTAGTTGGTGCTCTCGGTGGAATACGCGCGTTCGGGCAGGTCGTAGGCCCCGACGCCCTGGTTCTCCTGCTTGTTCGTGTAGCTTCCGAACGACAGCCGGATCGTCTGATCCTTGGTGATTGCGTAGTCGAGGCTGGCCGACGCATTCAGGCTGGTGGTCGGGACGCGCAGGTTCACGTTCTCGGCACGCGTGCCCGTGAGCGTCGCCGCGTAGATGTTCGGCGTCGAATACCCGCTCGATGAATTCACGAACAGGCTGAAACTGCTCCTCTCCTTGAGAAGCGAACCTCTGAGGTTCGCGTTGAAGCTGCGGGTTTGCGCCGGCCCCTTTTTCGGGATCAGGGGATTGCGGCCTTCGAGCGCGCTGTTGTAGAAGTAGCCGCCCACGCCGCCCTGGATCGGGCCGATGCCCGGTTGCGTGACGATGTCGATGAAGAGCCCGCCCGCGTAGTGGTTCTCCGCGGCGAACATGTCGCGCGTGATGTGAATCGACTTGATCTGCGACTTGGGCGGCAGCTGCTGACCCTCGAAGCTGTCCACGCGGATGGCCGCGCCGGGGCCCGCCATCTCCGCCAGTTGCTTCGCCATCTCGTTGGGATCATCCGACAGCGCATCGACCTGCTCCCGGGTGAGCGCGGTGCCGAAGGCTCCCGCCCGGTCGGCTGCAGCTGCCTGGGGGTCCCGGCCGACGGTGATCTCGGTCGTCATCTTCTGGAGCGGCAGCACCATCACGTGCTTGTTGTCGCCGTTCTTGACGCGGATGTCCCTGAGCAGGCCGAGTTCGAACCCGGGAAATTCGCCTTGGATCGAGTAGCGTCCGACCGCAAGGCCGGAGATGGTGGCGATGCCCTTGGCGGACGTCTTGACCTCCGGGATGTCCTTCTTCTTTGTGGTGTCCTCGAGTCCCACCACGGAGACGGTCGCGTCGGGAATGACGGCCCCAGTCTGATCGACGACGGTGACCAGCAACCGCCCCTCGCGTGCGGCCTGGGCCAGCGCGGGAGGAACGGACAGGCTGAAGCTGACAGCCACGAGAAAGAGGGCGAGAATCAGACGCTTCATGACAGCCTCGAATATCAAGTGCCGAGGGGCGAGGCGACGAGTGATTCGTCGCGGTGCTCGAAATCCGCCGGCTGCTTCACCGCCGGGAGTCTCCGCCCGCCCCAGTGCCGAACAGGCCGGCCGGCATGACGACCGGCAAGGCCGCGATCCAATAGCCTGATTCGGGCCAGAGCCTCCCTAGAAGGTGAAGTTCATGTTGAAATCGACCCGGCGCATGGAATTCACCTGGGTCGGCTTCATGAAGAACGGCGAGGTCATGGTGCCGCTGTAGACGCCATAGTTGGTTCGATTCAGCAGGTTCTGGACCTGGAGCGCGAGGATCACCCGGTAGCGCGGCTGGCCGGCCATGTTGATGTTCTGAACGTTCATCTGTCCCGGCCCGAAGCCGGAAATCATGATGCCAGGCGGCAGCGGGTTCTTGCGCCTTCCAAACCCGATAGAGTAGTTGAGCACGCCGGTCGAGGCCCACTGCGGCGTTCCGCGCAGCGTGTTGCGGCCGACGCCCGCAGGCCGATCGTTGATGAACAGGTCGCCGTTGTTGTCGAGCCCGGTCCGAATCGTGTACGGCGACGCTGATGCGTAGCCGACGGCGACCAACGCCGACAGATTCTTGACCGCCTGGGTGGCGACCATGAACTGGACGCGGTGGCGGACGTCGTTGTTGGCGGGTCCCCACTCCGTGTCCAGCGTTCCGGTCGCCGGCGTGCTGAACGCGCCGTCCGTGTTGTTTTCCGTCCTGGCGAGCGTGTAGAAGGCGTAGACCGTCAACCCGCGCTTCGGGCTGAAGAACGGGCCGCTCACCATCTGGGCAGGCGTCAATTGGGTCAGGTTGAGCGTCAGGTTCGCACTGAGCGATTGTGTCCTGGATCGGCCCTCGGCGACCGTCTCGACGATGTTCGAGAATGCCGGATCGGGCCGTACGCCATTGAATGGCAGGTTGAGATTCTGGCCGACGAGGATCCCGCGCGCGTGGACGTTCGCGTAGGTCAGGTTGACACGCGCGGCCTTGGTCAATTGCTGATCGACCCCCAGGCTCCAGCGCGTGTTCTCGGCCATGCGCAGGTCATCGCCGAGCAGGTAGCGGCTGGTCGGCAGCGCGGGTCCGAGAACGCCCGGGTCCGGGTAGGTCGGATTGACGATGTTCACTTCCTGCTGGCGGAAGCCATCCACGCGCAGGGTCTGCTCGTAGGTTCCCGAATTGAGCCAGTCGTAGAAGATGCCAACACTCCCTCTGAGGGTCGTCTTGCCGCTCTTGAAAGGCGCCCACGTCACACCGACGCGCGGACCGATATTGCTGTAGTCCTTGAGGTGCGTCTGCGCTTCGACTCGGACGCCCGGGCTGAGCGTGAGGCTCTTACTGACGCGAATGTCGTCCTGGAGATAGAAGCCGAACTGCAGATTGGCGTAGGAGATATTCGGGTTGCCGACCCTGCGCGTGTAAAAGAGCGGTTGTCCCGCCCGGTACGCGTCGAGGCTCGCGAAGCTGTAGGTGCCCAGGTAGTTGAACGAATCGTCGCTTCGATTCCAGCCTCCGTCGAGCTGGATGCCGGCCCGCCACGAATTGATGCCATGCACGTAATCGAGATCCGACTGCAGCGTGAACGTGCGCGTGTGCCTGCCGCCGGCTCGCTGGGCGCCGCCGCCGTTGAAGGCATCGGTAATCATGATGGTCGGGGCCTCGCTGGCGGAATGCGAACTCGAGTCACTGACGTTCAGCGCGAACCGTGTGTTGATGAAGAACCTCCGGCCGATCGGGCCGACCTCCTGGATTCGCAGATTGTAGTAGCGGGAATCGGTCGAGTAGGCGCGCTCCGGCAGGTCGTACGAGCCCACGCCCTGGTTCTCCAGCGTCGTCTTGCCCACGTTGAACGAGAGCCTGACAGTCTGGTCTTTGGTGACCGCGTAATCGAAGTTCGCTCCGATGTTGAGCATGGTCACCGGCATGTGCAGGTTGACGTTCTCGGCGCGTGTGCCGCTGAGCGTGGCCGCGTAGATATTCGGCGTCGTGTACGAGCTGTTCGCCGACCCGAACACGCTGAAGCTGCTCTTTTCCTTGAGGATCGAGCCGCCGATGTTCCCCCGGAACGTGCGTGTCTGTGAGGGCCCCTTGACCGGCACGAACGGGTTCCTGGCCTCCAGCGCATCGTCGGAGAACGAGCCGCCGAAGCCACCGCGCAGCGGTCCGATGCCGGGCTGCGTCACAATGTCGATGAACAACCCGCCAGCCATGTGATTCTCGGCCGCGAACCCGTCGCGCGTAATGTGAATCGACTTGATCTGCGACTTGGGCGGCAGCTGCTGGCCCTCGAAGCTGTCCACGCGAAGCGCCGCGCCCGGCCCCGCCATCTGCTGAAGCTGCTGGGCCATCTCGTTGGGATCATCGGAAAACGCCTCGATCTGCTCTCGCGTGAGCGCCGTGCCGAAGGTGCCCGCGCGGTCTGCCGCAGCCGCCTGCGGATCACGGCCGACCGTGATCTCCGCCGTCATCTTCTGGAGCGGCAGCACCATGACGTGCTTGTTGTCGCCGTTCTTGACCCGGACGTCCCTGATGAGGCCCAGCTCGAACCCTGGGAACTCGCCTTGAATGGAATACCGCCCGATCGCGAGTCCGCCGATGGTCGCGATGCCCTTGGCGGACGTCTTGACCTCCGGGATGTCCTTCTTCTTGGTGGCGTCCTCGAGGCCCACCACCGTCACAGTGGCCTCCGGGATGACGGCGCCGCTCTGATCGACGACGGTGACGAGCAGCCGGCCCTCGCGGGCGACCTGGGCGTGAGCCGTGGTGGCGATGAGGGCCGGGATGGCAGCGAAAAGCACGAAACGGGCGAAGCAATGTCTCATGGGACCTTCAATAGTCGACAACAAGCTCGTCCGCAACGCGCGGACGAACGAACTGTTCGCGAAAACCGGCAAGGCTACCTCACCGCCCCGAACTTTCTCGGGTCGATCTTGCTGTTGGTCTTGAACCCGTCGAAATTGGTCTCCTCGACGGTCTCACCCGCAATCGACTTGCGGAGCCGGAACGGGAATCGGATTCCGTTCCCGATGTCCCGGTAGTCGGCGAAGTAGACGCGGGACTCGATCGGCTTCGCGCCGGCCATCGCTTTCTTGCGCAGATCCTGCAGGGTCTTTGCGTAGGCGGCCTGCTCGTCTTTCGTCGCCGTCTCGGCGGGTGGCGCCGGAGCCGGCACGATGATGGCGCCAGGGGGAATCGTCTCGGGCTTGGGCACGCCGGGGACGTCGAGAATGATGTTGGTTGCCGGCGTCGTCCAGCTCACCATGATCGGCAGGTGCGTCTCTTCGTTGATGAAGAGCCTGATGACGAAATTGCCCGGCCCTTTCACATCGATAATGTCGGCTCTTCCCTGCGGGGCCTCGGCGGCACCATTGAGCGTGAAGGTCAGCGGATAGCTGCTGAACGACGCGGCGAACATGCCGAGGGTGAGCTTGGCGAAATCCTGCTTGGCCGTCATCAGCCGGGCCATGCGGGGGTCCGGCCGTGCGGCCGGAGGCGCACCCGGCGTGCCTGGTGGCACCCCTGCGCCTGGCATCGGCGAACCGCCGGGGCCGGGCGACCCGGCGGCCGCCCCCGGAGCGGCAGCGGCGCCTGGCGGTGCCGGCGGAACTGCCGCACCCGCCGCGCCCGGGATTCCCGGCGACGCTGGAGACCCAGCCGTCGCAGAAGGGGCCGGCGGTTTGGCTCCACCCGGCTGCGTCGGCGGTGTCGCAACCTGTGCTGCTCCGGGCCTTGCAGGCCCACCGGCCTGAGGCGGCGGCTCCGGCGGAGCTGGAAGCTGGATCAATGCGTCGCCGGCGAATCCGCTCGAGGTCGGTCCGCTCTCTTTCGCCGGGATTTCATCCACGCGGACGAACTTGTCGGGCAGCTCGCAGTACATTTCGAATTCGATCGGCACCAGGTTGATTCCCTGCACCTGCTGGGTGCGGCCCGTCGCCACGAATGACTTGACCGCGGAGAGCTTTTTCTCGCCGCCAAGCGCTTCCCGCGCAGCCGCCAGAACCGAGGTGGCGTCGGGCTTCGACGCCTGACTCTGCACCAGCGCACCTGCGGCCAGGCACAGCACGAGGACGGAGGACGCAATCAGGCGCATATGAGACCTTTCTCCGGGATGCGGGACGGACTGAATCGAGCGGACCGGCTTGAGAGTCCCAGGATCTTAACGCCACGCCACGCCCGGTTCAACCTGGGGACTCGCGCCGCGTCCGAACCCGTCCTGCCGAAGCCACCCTGCAAGTTCCGAGTCCTGCCGCTATAGCGCCTGTAGGTCACCGTCTGGCCAGCCGCGCGGCGCGAAGGGCCGGCGGTCGCGGCACCCGGCAGGAAAGGGCATCGCAGTCGATCAGAGGATTTGACGAGTGTTTCGGCCTCGCGGTTTGCGAAATCTTCAGGCGGAGTGTGTCTCGAACGATACAAAGGACGGGAATCTCGGCACATCCCGTCGCGCGTGGGCTCGGGCCAGAGTCAGGTTCCCAACCGGCGCAGTGGTCAGTGCTGGCGTCCAGCCCCGTCGTCTGCGCTCGCGTCGGATCCGGCTGCCCGTTGAAGCCGGCCGACATAGGCCGCGCAGCTCAGGCTGCTCGTCAGGTTCACCGTCGTCCGGAGCATGTCGAGCAGTCGATCGACGCCAAGCACCAGCGCGATCCCGGAGACCGCGTGCGCGCCCAGGCCGATGGCGTTGAGGACGACCAGCGTGGTGACCAGGGAACTGCCCGGAACGCCCGCGCCGGTGATGGCCGCCAGCGTCGAGGCGAGGACGATGGTCACGTATCCCGACGGCCCGAGATGGATGCCGTACACGAGGGCGATGAAGACCGCGGTCGCGCCCTTGTAGACGGCCGCGCCGTTGAGGTTGAGCGTCGTGCCCAGCGGCAGCACGAAGGCCGCGACCTCCGCGGGTACGCCAAGGTTCTTCTTCGCGACCTCGATGCTGACCGGAAGCGTGGCACTCGATGACGAGGTGGAGAAGGCCACGAGCAGGGCCTTGGCGGCCCCACGAAAGAAGTCGACGACGTTCATCTGCGCGAGGAATTTGACCGCAACCGACAGCACGACGACCTGGAGGGACAGGCCCGCGACAACGACCAGGCAATACACGATCAGCTGACGGAGCAGATCGACGCCAAACCGGGCCACCGTGGCGCCGATCAACGCGAACACCGCGTAGGGCGCCAGCTTCATGACCCACGCAATGACAACCATGCACGTATCGTTCAACCCGGAGAAGAAGCGGACCATGCCCTGGCGCCGCTCTTCCTGGACTCGACTGGCCGCGGCCCCGAAGATGACGGTGCAGATTACCAGCGGCAGCAGCTCCATCCTCGCCGCCGCGCCGAACGGGTTCGGGGGGATCATCGACAACAGCAGTTGGACGACCCCCGGGGCGGCACCTGCGACGGAGGCAGCCTTGCTGGCGCTGCCCTCGAATTGAGCGGCGAGCCCGTCGCGGATTGCGGGGTCGAGACCCTCGCCGGGCCTGGCGAGAAGCGCGACCGACATCCCGATCACCGCCCCAATCATCGTCGTGGCCACGAAGTAGGCGAGCGTCCGTCCGCCGAGCGTGGTCAGCTTGCGGCCGTCGCCGAGCGACGCCATCGCGACGAAGAGGCTCGCGACAATCAGCGGCACCACGACCATCAGGATCAGGTTGATGAACAGCGTTCCGAGCGGCTCGACCGCGATCAGTCCGTTTCTGAGCCAGTCGGCCCCGGGCAGTTGCGAGGCCACTCCGAGCACCGCCCCGGCGAGCAGGCCAACCAGGATCTTCGTGTGCTGCTTCATGGACGGCCACTTCCGGACGTCCGGCTGGAGGCTGGCGGCTGGTGGCTGGAGGCTTCGATCATTGAGAGTCCCCGTAGCCCTTGTGATTGCGGAAATACGGAACCAGCCCGCCCTCGCCGAGGATGTCGAGCATGATCGCGGGGAGCGGATGACCCTCTAGCGCGCGCCGACGGGTCTTGTCGACGACGTGGATGCCCGACCCGTCCAGCAGGACGTGAATTTGCGCGTTCGCCGGGATCCCGCGTGTGTTGCATTCGACCGGGATGAGGCCGTTGTTGATCGCGTTGCGATAGTAGGTGCGTGAGAAACTCTGCGCGAGAATCGCACGGATGCCGGCGGCCAGCACGGCCGTGACGGCGACTTCCATCGCCGAGCCGCACCCGAAGTTCTTCCCGGCGACAAGCAGGTCGCCGGGCCCGATGATGCCGGCAAGCGGCGGATCGATCGATTCGAACAGGTAGTTCTTCAGCACCGCTGGATCGAGCGTGTGCTTCTTCCGGCTCGAGGAGATGATGTAGTCGGTGTTGACGTCATCGCCGAGCAGGATGGCGCGCCCGTCGAATTCGATTCTCACGTCGGTGTCTCCTCGAACTCGCGCGGGTCGGTGATCCGGCCGGTGACGGCAGACGCGGCGCAGGTCGCGGGCGATGCCAGGTAGATCGACGCGGTAGCGTTTCCCATCCGGGCCTTGAAGTTCCGGTTCGCAGTCGAGATCACGCTGGCGCCATCCAGCGGAATCGGCGGCGAGGTGCCGCAGCACGGGCCGCAGCCTGGCGGGATGATCGTCGCGCCCATCGCCGCCAGCCTGTCGAGCGTTCCGTCCCGTCGCAGCTCCGTCTCCACCTCTCTCGACGCCGGCCCGATGATCAGCCGGACACCCGGCGCAATCCGCCCGGCCGAGAACAGGATGCTCGCGGCCTGCCGGATGTCTCGCGCGCGGCCGCCCGTGCAGGTGCCGACGAACACCATGTCGATTGACGTCCCCGCCGCCTCCCCGACACCGGCAACCAGGTCCACGCGATGGGGCTTGGCGATGGCAGGCGTGAGCTGTGCCAGGTCGAGATGGACTTCGCGAGCGTAGACCGCGTCTGCGTCCGGTTCGACCGGTGTGTACGCCTGGCGGGTGCGGGAGAAGAGATAGCGTCCCGTCTTCGTATCGGACCGGAAGATGCCCGCCTTCGCGCCCATCTCGACCGACATGTTGCTGAGCACGAGCCGGTCCTCGACGTCGAGTCCGCCCGCCCCGGGACCGTGGAACTCGACTGCCTGGTACGCGGCGCCATCCGCCCCGAGTCGCCCTGCGAGCGCCAGCGCGATGTCCTTAGGGTAGACGCCGTGTCCGAGTGTTCCAATCAGCACGACTCTGATCGTCGCGGGCACTTTGAGCCAGATGCGGCCACATATCATCGTCGCCGCGAGATCGGACGAACCGATCCCGGTTGCAAACGCGTTCAGTGCGCCTCCCGTCACCGAGTGACTGTCGGCACCCACGATCAGGCTGCCCGGGAGCGTGCGTCCCGACTCGATCATCACCTGGTGGCAGATGCCTTCGCCGAAATCATGAAGGGCCACGCCGTGCCGGTCGGCAAATGCCCTCGCGCGCGCCTGCAGGGCGAAGGTCGGCGCCGAGGGATCGGGCGTGTAGTGATCGAAGACGAAGACGACCCGCGCCGGGTTGAAGACGCCGGTTCCGCCCATCCGGTCGAAGTAGTCGAGCGCCATCGGGACCGAACCGTCGGTCCCCATGGCCGCGTCCACCTCGCAGATCACGAGATCGCCGGCGCGCGCGTCGCGCCCCGATGCCCTCGACAGGATCTTCTCGCTGATGGTCTTGCCCGGCATGGTCGGGGAGTGTACTACCGCGCTGCGGCGAGCACGTCGGAAAGCGCGTCCAGCGTGCGATAGACGTCGGCGGGACGGATGTCGCCCATGTGGCCGATGCGGAAACAGGTCGATTCGTAGGGGCCCAATCCCTTCGCGACGAGGATGCCGCGCGCCTTCAACTGCTCGCGAATCAACGCGGGGCCGACCCCATCGGGTGCGCGCACCCCCGTCAAGGTCGGCGACAGGTCCTCGAGCCCCGGGCACTGTGGCGAACAGCCGAGGGACAAGGTGCCGCTGCGGGCGATCCCTGCCATCTCTTCGTGGCGGGCGTGGACCTGTTCCAGGCCTTCGGCTTCGATCTGCTCGAGCGCGGCGTTGACTTGCGCAACCAGATGGACCGGCGTCGTGCCGGGCGTTTCGGGCCGCTGCCGGTCGAGTGCCTTCCGGATGGCTTCGAAATCGAAATAGGACCGCGGCATCCGCGAGGCGGATCTGGCCTGCCAGGCTCGCTCGCTGAGGGCGACAAACGCGAGTCCCGGGCTCGACATCAGGCACTTCTGGGAGGCCGTCACCGCGACGTCGATGCCCCACACGGCGAAGCGAAACCTCGCGCCTCCGATCGAGCTGACGCCGTCCACCATCGAAAGCGCCCCGGCGCGCCGCGCGATCCTCGCGACCTCCGCGACGTCGTTCAGCGCTCCGGTCGACGTGTCGCAGTGCGCGAGCAGCACGGCGCACGAGTTCGGGTGCGCCGAGAGCGCGTCCTCGACCTCGACCGGGTCGACCGCGGTGCCCCATTCCTGGCTGACGCGCCAGGTGAGGACGCCGAAGGCTTCGGCGATCTCCGCCCACATCTCGCCGAACCGGCCGTTGCAGCAGACGACCACCTCGTCGCCGGGCGAGCACAGGTTGGTGATGGCCGCTTCGAGCGCCCCGCGGCCGGTCGAATGGACCGGCAGGATGTCGCCCGTCGTGCCGAACAGCGGGCGGAGACGCTCGATGGCCCCTTCGAGCACGCGGCTGAATTCCTCAGTGCGATGGTGAATCATCGGCATCGCGCCGGCCGCGAGGACTCGCTCGGGGACGCGGGTGGGCCCCGGGGTCATCAGCAGCATGTCCATCAGATGACGCCCTTCGACCGCAGCGTCTCGTTGATCTCGGCCTTGAACACGACGCCGGATCGAATTTCCGCAACCCGTTTGATCTCGCGGTCCTTCAGTGCGAGCACCAGCGCCAGCACCGCTTCGGCATCCTCGCGCGGCACGACGACGACTCCGTCGGGGTCGCCGACAATGATGTCGCCGGGCATGACGACGGTGTGGCCGCAGGAAATCGGGACGTTAATCTCGCCCGGGCCGTCCTTGTCGCACGCGCCAGCCGACACCGACCGGCTGAAGGCCGGGAATCCCAGCTCGGCGAGCCCGCTGACGTCCCTGATCGCCCCGTCCACCACCAGCCCGCCCAGCCGCGCCGCCATCGCCGAGGTACCCATCAGCTCGCCGAACACGGCGCTGGTCGAATTGCCGCAGGTGTCGACGACGAGGATGTCGCCGGGTAAGGCCAGCTCCACGGCTTTGTGCACCATGAGGTTGTCCGCCGGGCGCGCCATCACCGTGAGCGCGACGCCGCAGAGCGGAAGGCCCGTGCGCATCGTGATGCCGGGGTCCATGAAGTGGAATCGGCCCATCGCATCCGCAAGATTGGACGAGGCCAGCCCGGCGAACTGCCGGACGAGCGACGCGTCGGGCCGAAGGAAGTCACTGAAGATTCGAAAGCCGATCTTGCCTGTGTGCCGCACTGGCAGGTCCCTCCTGTAGGCTGGCAAGTATACCGAACCTCGACGGACCAGGAGATCGTGGCCTGCGGCTGGTGGCTCCGGCGTTCGGCGCGGATCGCACGCGATATCTCTGACTGAAAGAGAGGTCGATGCTCCCGGATTCCACCCGCGGTCGGAACCGCCAGCGAAGGCCGCCGGACCTCCCGGATCCTGTGTCGCTGACCACCGGCTGCCGTCTCACTCGACCTCGCAGTCGATTGAGATCTATAGTCGAAATCATGAAGACAATTGGATTGATCGGGGCCGGGCACATTGGAAGCCAGCTCGCGAGACTCGCAGTCGCGCACGGCTATGCCGTTGTGATCAGCAACTCGCGAGGACCGGACACGCTGGCCGGTCTGGTCGCCGAACTCGGAGCGCAGGCGCGCGCAGCCACCCCCGCGGATGCGGCGGAGGCGGGAGATCTGGTCGTTGTCACCGTGCCGCTCAAGAACTACCGGGAGGTGCCGGTTGCGCCGCTGGCGGGCAAGGTCGTGATCGACACGAACAACTACTACCCGCAACGGGATGGCGACATCCCGGAACTCGACAACGAGTCGACCACGACGTCGGAACTCCTGCAGGCGCACCTGCCGAAGTCGAAAGTGGTCAAGGCGTTCAATCACATCTACGCCGCGCATCTCACCACGGACGGGAAACCGGCTGGGGCGAAGGACCGCCGCGCGCTCGTGATTGCCGGAGACGACCGCGACGCCAAGCGCACGGTGAGCCAACTGCTCGATCAATTCGGCTTCGACACGGTCGACGCCGGTCCGCTCGAGGAAGGGTGGCGCATTCAGCGTGATACCCCGGGCTACGGCCCGCGCCGCACGGCCATCGAGCTGCGGGCGGACCTTGCGGCAGCCAGGCGCTACGCTGATCGGTAGACGCGAACTGAACTGGCGGCCACCAGGGTGAGTCGTCGTGCACGGCCGTTCAGTCCGCTCGACTGGCGCGTGTGCTCGTGTGCGTTGCAGGTTGGAGGGAGCGTGAGACGTGTCGTTCGCATCCGACGCGCAGATCGTCGTCGAGGCGCTCGACCGATACGCGCATGAGTCGGCCTCGCGAAGCCATCCGGTGATCCGGCAGACGCCGATGGGGGAGCTCCTCTCGGAGCTCCGCCTGGCTGAGCGCGTCCGGTCGGGCGGAATGAGCGGGCCGGATCTCCGGGAGTTTCTCGAACGGTATCTCGAGTCGACCACACGCCTCAATCACCCGGCGTACCTCGGCCACCAGGTGGCCGTTCCGCATCCCACGGGAGCCCTCGCGGCACTGGTCGACGGCTTCACGAACAACGCGATGGCGATCTACGAGATGGGGCCTGCGGCCGCGACCATCGAGTTCTTCGTGGTCAACTGGCTGCTCGAACGGGCCGGTTGGCGGCCTCAGCCGTTGCCCGGGCTGGACGCGCAAGATGGGAGCCATGGCGCAGGCGTCCTCACCCATGGCGGGTCGCTCGCCAACCTCACGGCGCTCGCCGCCGCGCGGAGCCAGGTGGCGCCGTCCGCATGGGAGCAGGGCACGCCCCAGGACCTCGCGCTCGTCGCGTCCGCGTCCAGCCATTACTCGGTCGAACGATCGGCCGGGATCCTCGGAATGGGCACGCGGTCGATCTACGAGGCGGAGGTGGACGATCGCGGCGTGATCAGGCCGGACCGGCTGCCCGCGCTCTTCGCGCGCATCGCGGGGGACGGCCGCCGTCCGATCGCCCTGGTGGCGAATTCCTGCAGCACCGCCGTCGGCCTCTACGACCCGCTGCGCGAGATCGGCGCGTTCTGCAGGGAGGCGCACGTCTGGCTTCACGTGGACGGCGCCCACGGCGCCAGCGCACTGCTGTCGCCGGCGCGACGTCACCTGCTCGACGGCGTGGAGGCGGCGGACTCTCTCGTCTGGGACGCGCACAAGATGCTGCGCACGCCGACCCTCTGCGCGGCCGTGCTCTTTCGCGATCACCGTGCGCTGGACGGAGCGTTTCGACAGGATGCGAGCTACCTGTTCCACGAGAAGAGCCAGCCGGGCTTCGATTTCATCTCACGAACTATCGAGTGCACCAAGGCCGGCCTGGGCCTTCGCCTCTTCGCGGTACTCGCGGCGCTCGGGGAACAGGGGCTCGCCGACTACATCGACCGCCAGACCGACCTGGCGCGCGATGCCCACGCCCGCATCGGCCGCGAGCCGGGCTTCGAATGCGCGGTCGAGCCCGAGTCGAACATCGTCTGCTTCCGCGTGCCGGGCGACGATGCCGAGCAGTTGCGGGTGCGCGATCGAGTCATCGCCGGCGGGGATTTCTATCTGACCACGACCCTCTTCGGCGGGCGGCGGTTCCTGCGCCTGGTCTTCATGCACCCGGATACGTCGATCGAGGACGTTGAGCGGCTCGTGGCGAAACTGCGCGATCTGCACGCGGAGACCAGGAGAACGTCCACGACTACGGGTTCAACGCCCTGACCGGACGGATTTCCACGCTGCCGTCGCGCTCGACGGCCGATGCCGTCAACCGCCTTGAATCGACCGGTCCACACCAGTCCTGCCCCGGGATTCCCCGGAACCCCGTCGCGAGGCCACCGCTCGAGACCCGCGGTGAACCCGTCGTGGAGGGTCCCGTTGGGGGTGCCGAATCCCCCTCTCGCCGAGCTCGACTCCCTCGACGCATGGATCCAGCTCCCCGCGTTCCGTGGAGCGCGTCAGGGTCTGACTAAATGGCTATGTATTAGCCTAATAAAGGTCTATTGACAGCAACAATAACAATCAATAGACTTAATTAGGTCTAAGTAATGGTGACAAGGACGGCAGACCAATTGGCGACCGCACTCGGGAACCAGCTGCGGGCGCTGAGGCTCCGCCAGAACATCGACCAGCAGCAGCTCGCCGCGCGGGCGGGCGTGGCCCTCAATGCCGTGAAGCACCTCGAGTCCGGAAAGGGCGGCACGACCCGTTCGCTTCTGAAGGTGCTGCGAGCGCTCGGCCGCGAAGACTGGATCGACGCGCTTTCCCCTCAGGTCTCCATCAGCCCGCTGGAAGCCCTCACGCGCAGGCGCCCGCGCCAACGCGCTTCCGGAAATCGAGCGTAGGAGGCACCCGTGTACAAGCCCGTCGAGGCGATCGAGGTTCGGACCTGGGGACAGCGGGTCGGGGCGGTCGCGCTCGACCCGAAGCTGGGGTACTACGCCTTCGAGTACGCGCCGGCGTTTGTTCGCTCAGGCATCGAACTGGCGCCGCTGACGATGCCGCTCGGGTCCGCGCGCGAGCCGTTCGTGTTTCCGACGCTCCCGGACATCACCTTCCTGGGCCTGCCCGGCCTTGTGGCGGATGCGCTCCCCGACGCATTCGGCAACAACCTGATCGACGCCTGGATGGCGGCGCAGGGCGTGGAGAAGTCGGCGATCACGCCGCTCGACCGCCTCGCGTACATGGGCAGGCGCAGCATGGGAGCCCTGGAGTTCAAGCCGGTACGTGGTCCCTCGAAGTCGACCTCGACGGCCATTGAGCTGTCAGAGTTGGTGGAAGGCGCCAGGCGCGCCGTGCGGGGGGAGCTCGGCAACGACGCGCTCGCGGAAGCCGCCCTTGCCCAGATCATCCAGGTCGGCACCTCCGCCGGCGGGGCCCGGGCGAAAGCCGCCATCGCCTGGAACCCGGCCACCGACGAGATTCGCGCGGGACAGTTCGAGGTCGCGCCGGGGTTCGAGCACTGGCTGATCAAGTTCGACGGGATGGGCGCCGATCGCGAGCTGGGGGTGGGCCAGGACTACGGCCGTATCGAATACGCCTACCACCTGATGGCGCGCGCGGCCGGCATCGCGATGTTGCCCAGCCGGCTCCTGGAGGAGCACGGCCGCGCTCACTTCATGACGAAGCGCTTCGATCGCGACGGAAACACCAAGCATCACATCCAGACGCTGTGCGCGATGGCGCACCTGGATTACCGTCAAAGGGCGACGCACGACGTGAGCCAGCTGTTCCTGACGATGGATCGCTTGGAGCTGGCGTACCCCGCGAAGGAAGAGGCGTTTCGCCGCATCGCCTTCAACGTGATGGCTGCCAACTGCGACGACCACACCAAGAACATCTCGTTTCTGCTGCGTGAAGGGAGCCCGTGGGATCTGGCGCCGGCCTACGACGTGATCTACGCCTACAATCCGCGAGGGGAGTGGACCTATCAGCACCTCATGTCCGTGAACGGGAAGTTCTCGGAGATCGGCCGCGACGATCTGATCGCCGTGGCCGACCGCTTCGGCATCGGAACGGCTCCCCGGGTCCTGAACCAGGTCAGCGCGGCCGTCGAATCGTGGCCCGCGTTTGCGAAGCAGGCCGAGGTCAGTGCGGGCGACACGACTCGGATTCGCGAGCAGCATCGACTGCTCTAGCCCCGGAGCTCGCGTGAGTTGGTGCGCTCGCTCCGCGGTCGGCTCACGGCTCTCGGCTCTCGGCCAGAACGGAAACTGCTCAGTACAAGTGACCCTGAGTCCAGACACCTCTTCCGAAGGGGCCGGCTCCGAGCCGGCCCCCCCGGGTGCGCGCGTTGACCAACCGTGTCTGCTAGAAGCGGAACGCCACGCCGAAGCGAGCAATGCGCGGCGAGAGGATCTGAGAAGGCGACAGGAACTGCTGGATGTTGTTGATCTGGCCGTTCGGGTCGCCGGCCTGCCTGACGCTCAACCGCCCGGTCAGCGAGCGCATCTCCCAGGTCGTGTTCGCGTTGGTCAGGTTGGAGACATCGAAGTCCACCTCGACGCTCATCCGATCACCGAACTTGATCGTCTTGGCAAGACGTACGTCCAGCGTCTGCAGCGACGGCAGCCGGTGCGCGCCCTGCGGCTCGACGTTGATGGTCGCACTGCCGCCTCCGAACGAGAGCGGCGCGCTGATTTGGCGGTTGATCGGCGGGCCGTCCTGGAAGCGGTAGTTTGCTGCCACATAGATGTCGTACGGCAGGACGTAGCTGCCGGTCAGCTTGAACTGGTGTGGCCGGTCGTTGTAGATCGGCCCTTCCGTGTTCAGGAAGGCGTTGGGGCTCGTGCCCACCGAGAGGTTGGTGAATTTCGACCGCGCATAGGTGTAGCCGGCCACCATCTGCCACCGATTCGACATGCGCTTGGTGGCCGTGATCTCGATCCCTCTGTAGGTCTGGCGGGCCGTCGGATCGTTGGTGATGAGGGTGTAGCTGCCTGCCAGTGTCCGGTCGTAGTAGCTGTAGGTGGAATCGTCGGCGGTTCCCGTGGTGCCATCGGGCCCAGGATCCGGGCGCGTCACCTGCACCCACGTGTTGAGCGGCGCAGCCGTGTTGAGATTAGCGGTCTGATACCGCTCGGTGCGCCACGTGAATACGGCGCTCAGTCGCAAGTTGGGGATGAGTTCGCGATCGATGCCACCGGTGATTTCGTCGGTGTAGGGCCGCTTCAGGTTCGGGTCGAACGAGGTCGTCAATCCGCCGCCCTGCACGGGCACGCCGGTCTCCTCGCCGACCTGGTACTTCAGATCGCCGTTCAGATCGTTCCACCCGTACTGCTTGTTGACACTGAAGTTGGGGTTGATGGCGTTTGCGAACCCGGAGGCGATGATGTAGTAGTACCGCCCGGCCGAGAACTTCAGCGCGGTCTTTCCCCCGTCCAGGTCATAGATCGCCGCCAGGCGCGGGCCGATCGTGTGCCACAGCGGTACCTTGCGGACCGCCGTGTAGTCGCGCTGGCTATCCGGGAACCACCTGCTCGGCGGACTGCTTTGAGCCGGCAAGTAGGACTCGACGCGCTCCCAGCGCAGCCCGCCAGTCAGTGTCAGTCGCTTAATCGCGTAGCTGTCCTGCAGGAAGATCGAGGTCACGTCGACGGTCCCCTTCGACTGCACGGGCGTGTTGTAGAAGGTGACGCCCACCGACTGGTTCGTCGCGCTTCGATAGGTCAGCGCGAGATCGTCCCACCGGTGCACCTCGGTGCTGGTCGGCATGTGCGCATGATCCACGCCGAAGCGGATCTCGTGCCGTCCGCCGAGCAGGTTTTCGATGTACTTGTTGA
Organism: uncultured Acidobacteriota bacterium; assembly: GCA_963843385.1. Taxonomy (GTDB): domain Bacteria; phylum Acidobacteriota; class Vicinamibacteria; order Vicinamibacterales; family JAKQTR01; genus CAVOHU01. The sequence goes on along the minus strand of CAWJJY010000007.1, from coordinate 2,140,791 downwards.
AGGTGACGCTCGCTTGCAGCCGATTGCGGATGTAGATCTGCTCCGAGGCCTCGTTGCGCAGGAGGATCCCGGTCGACAGGTCGGTCAGCGCCTGGTCCTTGCCGTTGTAGAGGAGCGGAAAGTAGATATGGCTGTAGCTGACGCGTGCGTCGACGAAGAACGTGTTCGAGAGCACCGTGTTCCACAGGGCCTGATAGATGTCGAACACATCGTCTTCGTTGGAGTTGGACTCGCTCGTGTAGAGCGCTGACGAGGCCAGGAACCGGTTGGGCTTCTTGTAGTACTGGCGGCTGTAGAAGCCCGTCAGACGGCTCGAGCTGTTGACCTGCCAGGTGAGGTTGACCAGGCCCGATGTCATGTTGGTGGAGTCGAGGACCGACTGCGAGAAGGCCGCCGGCACGTTCACGTGGACGCGCCAGTCGCGGAAGCTCGAGAACAGGCGAACCTTGTTGCGGATGACCGGCCCTCCCACCTGGACGCCGAGATCCGACACCATGTCGACCTTGTTCGTGTCGGGCTTGAACCCCTGACCGAGCAGCGTGCCCGTGACATTGCGAGCCTGCGTGGAATTGCCCTGCCAGAAGAACGACGTCTTGCCGCTCCACCGGTCGCCGCCCGATTTCGTCGTCATGTTGACGAAGACCCCGGAGCCCGGCACCGAGATGTCGTGGGCGCCGGTCGAGACCTGCACCTCCTCGAACGCGTCGTAGTCGTAGTAGAACCCCGAGTACCCGATGGCAGCCGGGTCGCCGACGTTGATGCCGTTCAGGAACTGGGAGTTCTGCGCGTTCGAGGTGCCGCGCGCCACCATGGCACCCTGCAGGCCGCCCGACGATCCGCCGACGTCAGGGCGGCTCGAGATGAGTCCAGGCACCTTGTACTCGACCAGCGACCAGATGTCGCGACCGCCGGGTGTGCTCTGGAGGATCTGCTGGCTGAGCGTCACGCTGACGTTGGCGCTGGTCGTGTCGACAACCGGCGCGGCCCCGGAGACGTTGATCGTCTCGGAGAGTTTCGCGACGCTCAATGCCAGTTCGATCGGCGTCGTCTGGCCGACGCTGACAATCACATCGCCGCGTTGCACGGGCTGGAACCCTGTCAGGTCCAGCTTGACGCTGTAGGTGCCCGGGTTGAGGGACGGGAATCGATGGACGCCTCCGGCATCCGTCGTGCCCAACATCTGTCCTGCCACCAGAGCAGGGCTGCTGAGCGTGACCGTCACGCCGGGAATCACGGCGCCCTGTTCATCCACCACTTTGACGAGGATGCTGCCGGTCTGGACCTGTGCGTACACGAATCCGGAAAGCATCACCACCGCGGAGACGAGGACCGCCACACGAGCGAGACGCTTCATCGTGGGTACCTCCTGTCGTGTCCGATGGACCGGAGGGGGCAAGGTGGGAATTCTCAGCCAGAATCTAGCGCAGGTCGCAACAGCAACGCAAGCGATTCGGCACAACAGGCCCTCGGCCTTCGCGGTGCCCCTACGGCTTCGTGCGCAGCGCCTTCAACTGCTCGCGACCGAAACGCTGGACCCGGCTATTTCCCGGCCCGAAGGTGCCTGTTGAAGACGGCGCGGGCCCGCGCCCACGCGTCCCGAAGCACGCGACAGGAGGTGGCGCTTGGCGTTTCCTCCGACGAACGCGGGCGGTCCGGTCCCACTCCTACAGCCCGCGGGCATGGGCACTCTACGCAGATGCCTCTTGGATCGGCGGCATCTCCAACCCTGCGCGGCGTGAACGAGCGGATCGCGAAACCGAGTGCTCACGGACGCACGGCGAATCGTGCTGAGGCGTGCGGCGAGGCGGATGCCTTGCCAACCCAATGAGTTGTGATGGAAGTTGGTCGGGGCGACCCTTCGACAGGCTCAGGATCGCCCCTGTGGATTCTGGTCGGGGCGACTGGATTCGAACCAGCGACCCCCTGCGCCCAAGGCAGGTGCGCTACCAGGCTGCGCTACGCCCCGACCCTCCGGGATCTTAGCACCAAACCTCTGCTGCTTTGCTTGCGTCAAAGCAAAAGAGGGACCCCATGTCACAGTTCGGCGCCCGATGTGTGTTTGCGCTCACCTCCGTGGCCCTGGCCTCATCGTCACAGGCCCAGCAACCCCAGCCGCCGTCGGCGCAGCCGGCACGCCTCGCGCCGCCCATCGCCAGGTTCGCCGCGGTGCGCGCCACCTCTCCGATCAGGATCGACGGCGTGCTCGACGAGCCCGCGTGGGAGAAGGCCACGATCATCCCGCTGGCGTACGAGTGGTCCCCGGGCGACAACGTGCCTCCGCCGGTTCCCACCGAGTGCCTCGTGACCTACGACGACACGTCCTTCTACGTCGCCTTCCGGGCGCACGATCCGAAGCCGCACGAGATTCGCGCGCCCTTGATGGACCGCGACGACACGGACACCCTGGTCCAGGGCGACCACGTGGGCGTGATGATCGACACGTTCAACGATGAGCGCCGCGCCTTTCAGTTCCGGATCAACCCGCGCGGCGTCCAGGCCGACGCGATCTTCAGCGAACAGGACGGCATCGAGGATTTCTCCTGGGACATGATCTGGAACGCCCGCGCCCAGATCGCCGAGGACGGATACGTCGTCGAGATTGCGTTTCCGCTCAAGCAGCTGCGCTTCCCGGCCGGCGGGAAGACCCAGACGTGGGGCTTCGAAGCGTTCCGATCGTGGCCGCGCACCGTGAGGCACCGGATCTCGTCGGTCTACCGGGACCGCAGCAAGCTCTGCATCCTCTGCCAGGAGAACAAGCTCACCGGCCTCGAGGGCCTGCTGCCGGGCCGCAACATCGAACTGGATCCCACGCTGATTTCCAGCCGCACCGATCAGGTCGGCCCGGATCAGACCGGCCTGACGCCCGGAAAGATCGACGCGTCGCCAGGCGTGAGCGGACGCTGGAGCCTGACGCCCAACCTCACGCTGAACGGAGCCGTCAATCCCGACTTCTCACAGGTCGAGGCGGACGTGGCCCAACTCGATGTCAACACCCGCTTCGCGCTCTACTACCCGGAGAAGCGGCCGTTCTTCCTCGAGGGCCTCGACTATTTCTCGACGCCCATCCAGACGGTGTTCACGCGGACGGTTGCAGATCCCTACGGCGGCGTGAAGCTGACCGGCAAGCAGGGGCCCAATGCGATTGGCCTGTTCGCCACGGTGGACCGGTTGAACAACCTGCTGATTCCCGCGAACCAGGAATCGGCCAACGCGTCGCTGCACGACGACACCGCCTCGGCCGTCCTCCGCTACCGGCGTGACATCGGGTCCGGGTCGACTCTTGGCGCACTGTTCTCCGGGCGCGAAGCCCGCGGCTACCACAATCGCCAGTACGGGCTCGACACGTTTCTTCGCGTCAGCCCGTCCGACAGCGTGCGCATTCAGGTCCTCCGAAGCGACACGCGGTACCCGGCCGACATCGCCCGGGACTACGGCCAGTCGAGCGGCCCGTTCAGCGGCGACGCGCTATTGGCGGACTACCAGCACCAGAGCCGGACGTGGATCTGGTATGTCGACGCCGAGTCATACAGCCCCGGTTTCCGCAGCGATTCCGGGTTCGTGACGCGGGTCGACTATCGCACCCTGTACGGCCAGGTGCAGCGGCGGTTCTACGGCACCGCTCAAAGCTGGCTCACGACGCTCGACCTGGGCGTCCGCGGATGGCACTCGACCCGATCCGACTGGAGCGTGACCGACCAGACAATGGCGGGGTTCGTCAACTACTTCGGGCCGCTGCAATCGCAGCTCATCTTCAACGGCGCCCACGATCTCATCGTCTACAACGGCGTCAGGTACAACTACTGGCGGCCCAACTTCCAGCTTGGCATCCGGCCGACCGGCAATACGGACGTCTTCATGACGGGTCGATTCGGCGGCGGAGTGGACTACGCGAATTCGAGGAAAGCGACCCGGGCGCTGCAGTTCGGGCCGAGCTTCCAGTATCGGCCCATCACGGGGGTCAGCGTCACCGTGACGCACAACTTCGACGAGCTCACCGTTCCGCAGGGACGCCTCTATCGCGCCAACCTCACGCAGGTGCGCATGGTCTACAACCTCAGCGTGCGGGCCTTCGTACGGGCGATCGTTCAGTTCACCGACATCACCAGGCATCCCGAGCTCTACACCTACGAAACGGCCGCGCACACCAGGCACCTGTTCACGCAGTTCCTGTTCTCGTACAAGCTGAACCCCCAGACCGTGGTCTTCGCCGGCTACTCGGACAATTTCGACGGGGGAGAGGCTCCCGCGGCAGACCTCCGGCAACAGAATCGGACGTTCTTCGTGAAGCTGGGATACGCGTGGACGTTCTGACGGCGCCCGGGAGGTGCCGCGACCGCCAGTCCGTTCGCCACCGGGACCGAACCGGTGGCGTGCAGGCCATCGGCCGGCAACGGGACGCGCAGGCGGCAGGGCCCGCGCGCCCCGAAACGACAACGCCCGTCACGATCGAGGGCCGGGACTAGCGCCCCGCGAACTCGATGGTCACGGCCTTTTCGAGATTCACCTTGATTCCCGGCACTCCGCGCAGCATGACCTTGGCCTCTTCAATCGACTTCGGCTCGCCGAGCTTCTTGAGGATCGCCGGGTTGGCGATGAGCTGGTCGAAGTCGATGTCGAGCAGCGTGACCTGGGAGCCGTCGACGTACTTGCTGTTGGTTTTCACGATCCGGCCGTCGACGCGAAGGGCAATATTGATCCGCATGCCCTTCATGAACTGCTTCATCATCTCGATTCCGGCCGCTGCGTTGGGATCCTCGGCCTCTTCCTTTGCCTTGTTCTTGGCCTGATCGAACTTCGGTTCAGGGAAGAGGATGGTCACCACCGAATTGCCGTTCGCGCCCTTCGCGAACTTGAAGAGCAGCTCTTCTTTTTCCTTCGAATCGACCGTCATGCCCGGCGCGCTGTCCAGGCCTCCGGGCTTCTGCTCGATCCGCAGCTTGGTGACGTCGGTGAACGAATAGATGGCTTTGACGCCCTCGCCGGTGGCGTTCTTGAACGGCGTGCTGGAGACGAATGTCACGCCGGTGCCAAAGGCCGGGGCCGCACTCTTCATCTTGGCCGTGCTGAACATGTCAAGACCCTTGGCACCGCCCTTTTCTTTGTCACCCCCCATCGACGACAGCGCGCCCATCTGCGCGATGGCTTGCGCGCTCATCGCCGTGACCTGTTCGATGGTGCCGCTGCCGTCACTCTTGACGTTGATGACGGTGGTCGACTGGATACAGCCTGTCATCCCCACGACTGCTAGTCCGATGAGTGCTCGATTGATCAGCATGAACCCTGCCTCCTGGTCACTTTCGTAACGGCTTCTTCGGCTTGTCCGTCCTGTCCGGCGTTCCCGGTTTCTTCGTCATCTGCTCGAGAATCGCGCCGACCTGCTCGATCTCGTCTCCGTACACGGCCCAGTTCCCCTGGCGCTGGGCCTGCATGGCCTTCTCGAAGTGCTCCCGCGCGAGCGGCGCCAGCGTTTCCGGCGATTCGAGCGCCCTCAGCACGTCGATATCGGTCGGCGGCGGTTCCCTGACGGTCGCGCCGCCGGCGCCAAGGCTGAACACGCGCTCGAGCGCGGCCTCCAGGGTCGGTTCCATCACGATCGTGTTCTGGTAAGCCACGATGATCCGCTTGAGCTCCGGGTTCTTGCCTCCCGCGGCCCGAAGGTACAGGGCCGAATATACAGCAAGGACTCCTCGATGGGAACCACGAGCAGCGTGCCCTGGATGACTTCGGACCCCTGCTGGTTCCAGAGCGTGATCTGCGGCGAGATGACCTGGTCCTGATTGATCTTCGCCATGATCTCGCGTGGCCCGAAGACCAGCTTCTGCTTGGGAAACTGGTACAGGATCAGCCGGCCGTAGTGCGATCCGTCGCTGCGCGCCACGAGCCAGGCCGCGAGGTTGTCGCGGCGGCTCGGCGTGAACGGCAACATCTCGATGAACTCCATGTCGCGCTCGCGCGGCAGCCGCATGATGGCGTAATAGGGTTCCATCGGCGCGGCGGTGCCCCCGGATTCGACCGACGGCAGCTCCCACTGATCCTCCTTGCTGAAGAACACCGCCGGGTTGGTCATGTGGTAGGTCGCATACATCGCGCTCTGGATGGAGAAGAGGCCTTCCGGGTAGCGGACATGGCGCCGCAGTTCGGCCGGCATGTCGCCGAGAGGCTTCAACAACCCCGGGAAGATGTTCCCGAGCGTCGCCGCGAGAGGATCCCTCCTGTCGGCCAGGTAGAAGGTGGTCGTGCCGTTGTAGGCATCGACGACGACCTTGACGGCGTTCCGGATGTAGTTGATGTCGCTCGCGGTTCGCGCGGAGTAGGGATAGTTGCCCGTCGTCGTGCAGGCGTCCAGCATCCAGTAGAGCCGGCCCCCGGCAATCACCAGGTACGGATCGCGATCCAGCGTCAGGAACGGCGCAATCGTCTTCACCCGCTCGATGACCTTCCGGTGGAACAGCACGCGACTGTCGGGCGTGAGGTCCTCGCTCAGCAGGACCTTGACCGATCGAAAGCGGAGCGCGAAGAGGAGCTTGTTGAACATCGATCCGACAGGCACGCCCCCGGTGCCGTCGTACGATCGGTAGACGTCACTCTCGCCGCGCGGATAGTCGAATTCGCGAGCCCGGGTCTTCACGAACACGTAGTCGCTCGCCAGTTCGCTGAAGTAGAGGCTCGGCTCCTTCACCTCGAGTTCCGGCGGTGATTCCATCGGGACGTTCTTCACGAGCAGCACCGGCCCGCCCTCGGGAGACACTTCGTTGACCGGTCCGAGCGTCAGGCCGTAGCCGTGGGTGAAGGTCAGCCGTTCGGCAATCCAGTTGCGAGTCGGCAGGCTGTCGGCGTCGAGTTCCCGGGCCGAGAGCATGACCTCCCGGTACTGGCCGTTGATCACGTAGCGGTCGATGTCGATCGACGTGAAATCGTAGTAGCGGCGCAGTTCCTGCAGCTGGCCAAACGTGTCGAGCAGCGGGCGACGATCCCAGAGCCTGACGTTGGCAATGGTCCCGCCGTTGGCGGCGATGTCGCGCGCTGTCAGTATCGCGTCGCCGGAGAGCTGGCGCTCCTCGATGGCGTCGAGCCCGAACGCCTTGCGGGTCGCCGCGATGTTGTACTCGATGAACGGGGTCTCCTTCACCTGCTCGTTCGGCGTGACGACGAGCCGCTGGACGCCGGTCGCGACCAGTTCCCCGCCGAGCCAGACGATGGCGTACAGCAGGAACGCGCTGATGAGCAGCCACGTGCGCTTCGTGAAGACGTGCGCGAGCGAGAGCAGCGCACCGAAGACCGACACACCGGACAGCAGCCAGAGGACCGGTCGCCTGGTCGTGACGTCGGCGTAGGTCGCGCCGACAATCACGTCCGACTTGCCCAGCAGCAGCTGCGTCGTGTCGAGCAGGGCGCCCGCGGAGAGGATCAGGAAGAGTGCGACCGAGAGCAGCGACACGTGGCGGCTGGATCCGTGCAGCGTCCCGAACGGCCCGCTTCGGGGCATCACGGCCCTCCCCGGCAGCAGGTACGCGAGGATGGTGCCGATGAGCGTGATCAGGACGATGGTGAGCAGGAGCGAGTGGACGAAGGTCAGGAAGGGGAGATTGAACACGTAGAACGAGACGTCGTAGCCGAGGATGGGATCGCGCTCACCGAAGGAGGTGCCGTTGCGCGATTGCAGCAGTTCGAGCCAGTGACTCGAGGCAAAGACGCCCGCCAGCGTGGCGACCACGGCGGACAACGCGCCGGTCAGCACGTAGATGCCCTTGCGCTGGAGGATGAGCGGACGGCCGTCAGAGAAGGCGACGCCGAGCACGAGATACGGCTCGACCACCTGCCGCAGCGCCAGCCTGATGTTGACGTAGAGGAAGAGGAAGGAAAAGGCGGCCGCGCCGATCCCGAGCATCAGGCGCGTGCCTACGCTGGTCCAGAACACCGACTGGTAGCCCATCTCGCCGAACCACAGCCAGTCGGTGTAGAGCGTCGCCAGCGACGGTCCGATTACGGCCAGGCCCGCCAGAATCAGGACGACTGTCAGCCGTACCCGCGTTTTTCGCGTCACAGACGGACGCCTCCCGCGGCGCATGGTACTACGGGTCAACGCGGAATACGTACTCAGGCTGGAGGCCGGAGGCCGGAGGCTGGAGGCGAGGAGCCTGCAAGCCCTCTTCGACGGCGCGAGATCCGACCAGGGCAAGCAGGGAAGGCCGAGCGTCGTGGATCCAGATTCGGACGATCGGAGAGCGATTCCGCCGCCGGGCGATCGTCCGCAACGGCTGCCTCCAGCCGTCAGGCCGGCCAGTATGCATCCATCGAGTCATCCATCGATCGTGCCGCCCGACCGACTCCCGTGCTAGACTCGGCCCGCCCGGGCACACCCGCGTCCTTCGACCGGTCCATGGGCACCACGGCGTGCTGCGACGGCATGGGTGTGCCGGCGGCGAGGTCGGTTGCATTGAACGTCAGGAGGAGGTCGAGATGGAGAAGCGCATCGGGTTCGGGCTTCGATTCGGCGCCATGCTGATTGACTGCGTCATCATCATGGTGCTGGCGGTGGTGTTCGGCGGGATGCTCGGCGGTCTGCTTGGACTCGGAGCGGGTGCGGCACTTGGAACGGGCAGCGAGACGGAAGGCGCAGCCGCGGCCGGCGCGGCAGCGGGAGCGGTGCTCGGCGCGCTTGGCGGGTTTGCGATCGGTGTGGCGTTGTTCGGATTCCTCTACAGCCTGATTGAGGGGCTGACCGGGGCGTCACCGGGCAAGCGGATCCTGAAGTTGAAGGTCGGGACCGCCGACGGACACAAGGCGGAAATTGCCACCTACCTGACCCGATGGGCCGTCAAGTACAGCGGTACGCTCCTTGGCGTCCTGTCGGTCGTGCTGGCCGCACCGGTGATCGGCACGCTCGGCACGCTGGCAAACCTCGTGGTGTTTGTCGGATGCTTCCTCGTCCTCGGCGCCAATCGCCAGGCGATCCACGACATGCTGGCGAAGACGGCCGTGTTCAAGACAGCGGACCTGGTCTGATTCACGCGGGCTGGAGGCTGGAGGCTGGAGGCCGTGTCACGGCAGCCAGCCTCCTTCGGCTGACGCGTGACGGCCTGCGTGCCGCCAGGCTCCGGCCGCCAGTCGCCGGTCGGGCGCTGCTAGGAGCGGATGCGCCCGAGCGCCTGCGCGAGATCCGCGATCAGATCGTCGGCGTGCTCGATCCCCACAGAATAGCGGACCAGGCCGTCGCTGATGCCGGCCTGGATGCGGTGATCGCGCGGCACGCTGGCGTGCGTCATCGAGGCGGGGTGTTCGATCAGGCTCTCGACGCCGCCAAGCGACACGGCGAGCGTGGCCAGCCTGACGCTGTCCATCACGGTGCGGCCCGCGGTCAGGCCCCCCTTGAGCTCGAAGGCGATCATCGCGCCAAAGCCGCTCATCTGCTGCCTGGCCAGCTCGTGTTGCGGATGCGACGTCAGCCCGACGTAACGCACCCACTCGACCTGCGGCTGTTCCTCGAGCCACCTGGCGATCTTGATGGCGTTGGCCTGGGCCCGTTCCAGGCGGACGGCCAGGGTCTTCAGGCCGCGGATGACGAGGTACGCCTGGTGCGGATCCATGTTGCACCCGAGCGTGGTCATCATGGGCCGGAGCTGCCGGTACAGCGCCTCGGTCTTGGCGACGATGACCCCGCCGACCACGTCGGCGTGGCCGTTGAGGAACTTGGTGACCGAGTGCAGGACCACGTCGGCGCCGAGATCGAGCGGCTTCTGCAGGTACGGGCTGGCGAAGGTATTGTCCACCACGAGCAGCGCGCCGCTCTGGTGCGCAATCTCGGCGGCCGCGCGCAGATCGGTCACATCCATGCCCGGATTCGACGGGCTCTCCGCATACACCATGCGGGTGTTGGGCCGCATGGCCTGGCGAAGCCGGGCCAGATCGGTCGTATCGACCCAGGTCGATTCGACCCCGAATCTGGACAGGTGCTTCTCGGCGAGCAGGCGCGAGGGGCCATAGACGCCCGCGGTGCCCGCGATGTGCGATCCCTTGTCGAGCAGCGCCATGTAGACGGTCGAGACCGCCCCCATGCCGGAGCTGGTGGCAATGCCCCCGAACCCGTTCTCGAGCTCGGCCATCTGCCGTTCGAGCGCGTTGGTCGTGGGGTTGCCCAGTCGTGTGTAAATGAACCCGTCCGCCGTTCCCGCGAAGCGATCGGCGCCCTGCTGCGCGTTGTGGAACGCGAAGGTCGAGGTCTGGTAGATCGGTACCGTGGCGCTTCCATACGCGTCCGTGTGGGCGCCGGCATGAATGACTTTGCTGTCGAAATCCAGGTTCTTGGTATCAATACGTGCCATGCGATGATGTCCTCGCGTCTGTCGTATGAGGGGCAGGCTGGACGCATCAGCCCTTCCAGCATAGCCCGTTCGTTCGGCCCCCGGCTACAGACTTCCGGCGTCAGGCCTCGGGCCGCAGGCTGACCGCAGCTCGACGACGGCTCCTGCAATTGCGCCGGCAGCCGGCGCGCGACCGGCAGGGCCGGATGCCGATGGCCCGACGCCGATCTAGTAGCTCACCCACTTGACGGTCTTCAGCAGCTCGATGTATCCCGCCACCGATGACACCGTCACGTCCTGGCCGGTCTCGGCCACCACCGCGTTGCGGATGGCCGCCACCGAACGCCTGCCGTTCACGTACTGCAGAATCGTGTTGCAGAGCGCCGGTGTCAGCCCGAGGGTTTTCAGGGCATCCGCGTGGTCCTTCATGTAGGACATGTACCGGTCATTTCCGGCCAACGAAAAGTCCTGACCTCGGACCGCAGCATCGATTGTGGGCACGACCCGTTCGAACTTTCGTTGTAACGGATCGGGATTGACCGTCGTCGATGCCCTCCGCGGGAACTGGCCGGCGCGCAGCTTCGCGTAGGCAGCCACCTGTGATCGCACCGCGGCCCGGTAGAGTTCCCATTGCTCGAGGCGATTGCCGAGCAGCAGTTGCGCCGTGGCCGACCGGCTGTGGATCGCTCCGATCGAGGCCAGCGCACCGATTTCCCGGTCGACGGCCCAGTCCACCGTGACGAGCGCCTTGTCCACCGCCTGAGCCAGCTGTGCCGCGCCGGCCCCCTCGATATATCCCAGGGCGCGCGGCAGATCGCGCTCGGCTACCCGCCGGTAGCCGAACGAGGACGTCACGTCGAGCAGGCCCGGCAGGACGTCGTCGGTGCAGTTGGCGGCCGCCCACGCCGTCGCCGCGCCGATGAACGCGACGCGTTTCATCTCTGTGGGATCACCCTTGTCGGGCGAATCGGTGTCGGCGTGGTACCACTGGTCCGGCCACGTGAACCACTCGATGCCGGGCACGGCGACCGACGGGTTGTTGAAGCAGACGTGGTCGCTGCCGCCCGTGGCCCGATGCGTGTAGTAGCGGAACGCATCGGTCGACCCGTTCTTCTCCCAGAGCGGCAGGGGAAAGAACTGACCGCCGGGCCGGCCGCGTGGCGCATCCGGCAGGTAGACGACATCGTTCATCCGCCAGACATATCGCATGATCGAGTCGGCGAGGCCGTCGAGATAGCTGGGCAGCGCGTCGGGGGTCTCGCTCATCGTGAACGCCGAGTTGTTCTTTCGCAGCCCCTCTCCGACCATGTCCATGTTGAGGTTGATGCTGAGGAGGTCGGCGTAGCCCGGATGCCGCTTGATGAACTCGTAGGTCCCGGAAATCTCGATTGGCCACAGGAAGTAGATCGTGCGGCGCGGGCGCGGCAGATCGCCGCGTGCGATGAGGGCATTGAGGGCCCGCAGGATCTCGAGCTGGACCACGACGCCGCTCATGTTGTCGTTGGCGCCGCGCTTGACGAAGCCCTCGAAGAGGTGCGCCGTGAAGATCACGCCCTTGGCATCGGGTTCGGTGCCGGGAATCCAGCTGTACACGGCCTCGAACTTTCCCGGGTACGTGTCGATCTTCGTCCAGGCGCGAAGCGTGACCGCGCGTCCCGAGGTGAGGTCCTCGAAGAACTCCGACCACTGGCGCCAGGAGACGTTCATCCCGCATTTCAGGTTGGCGTTCTTCGCGTACGAGCCCGACGAGTAGATGACCTGGTTGGGGTCGAGGTACCAATCCCGCGACGCGAACGCGATGACGGCGCGGAGCCCCGCCTCGTCCAGGAGCCTGGACGCTTCCTCGCGCGGCTGCGACCACATCAGGGCAAGCTTGCCCTTGTACTGCCCGGCCGGGCCCGAGGAGAGCAGTTTCTTCAGTTCGTCGGTAGCAACAGGTGGGACGTAGACGAGAGGCCCCGTGACGTCGGCCGTTTGCGAATTGCCGGCGACCAGCGCGGCATCAGCGCCGAGCCGGGCGATCAGCCGGCGCCCCGGCTCGACCACCCACAATTCGCCCGCCGCCGGGTATTCCACCTGGCGCGGGGACGGGTAGCGCTCGATCTGGCTGGTCTCGACGCCGTAGCTCTTGACCAGATCAGCGACGGTCCTGGTTTCATAGAGCGTCTCGGTGAACTCGCGCGGCTCTCGCTGCCACGGTGCGCCTGCCAGGCGGACCTGGTTGTTGAACGCGATTTGACCTGACACTTCGTTCGCAAGCAGCGCGACGACGTTTTCCGGCAACGGAGTCCGGATGGCCGACACCTGGCCGAACAGGGGGTCGCACAAGACGAGGAGGACAGCGGCGGCGATTCCAGCCGCCGGCGTGGACAGTCGTTTCATCGGGCTACCTCTGCCTGCGGATGGCGCGGACCGCGTTTGTCGTCCGGCGGTCGGGGCACCGCCGTAGTGTCCGGGGCAGCGGGAGGATACCACCGTTGGCAAGCCCGCCCGCCGCGCTCATGTATTCCTGACGTGCCGCGCGGAATCGGCAAGATCGGGATCGACCACTCCGCAATTCTGGCACTAGGAGGCAGGCAAGGGGGTAGCATGTACTACTCGCCCCTCGGGCGGACCGCCACCATGATGACCCGCCGATCGTTCCTGTCGGTGACGGCCAGATGTGCACCAGGGCTGCTGCCAGGCGTCTGGCCAGTCGCCGGCGCCCGGCCGGGAGCCCCTGGCTCTCTGCGGTGGCCGGGTGACGCACCGGCGAGCGTCCAGGATCTTGCGCGCACTTCGCCGAGGGCCCGCTATTACGCGACGATCGCGACCCCTGGCGTCACCTGTGCGACCTGCCACGTTCCCGGAAGCACTCCGGTGGCGGGAGAACACAAGCACGATCCGTCCACCGTCACGTGCCTGCTCTGCGCACAGCGCTGCAACATCACCGCGGGCCGCCGGGGAAAATGCCGCGCCCGCATGAACGTGGGCGGTGAGCTGCGAAGCCTCGTCTATGGCCGGCCGGTCGCCGTGCATGTCGACCCGATCGAGAAGAAGCCGTTCTTCCACTTCCTCCCCGGGTCGTCGGCCTACTCGATCGGGACCACAGGTTGCCCGCTCAGCTGCCGGTTCTGCCAGAACTGGCAGATCTCCCAGGCCAATCCAGAGGACTTCGACGTGCCCTTCACCTCGCCTGCATCGGTCGTGGCGAGCGCCGAATCGCGGGACGCGCAGGTCATTGCCTTCACCTACAACGAAGCCACCGTCTTCGCAGAATACCTGCTCGACATCGCGGCGGCCGCCAGGCCGCGAAAGCGCCGATGCGTGCTGGTCAGCTGCGGCCTCATGAACCAACGCCCGCTGGCGGACATGTGCGCCGTGCTCGACGCGATCAAGATCGATCTGAAGGGCTTCAGCGAGGAGTTCTATCGCACCGTGTCGGGCGCCTCGCTCGCGCCCGTGCTGCGAAGCATCCTGCAGATCCGCAAGGCGGGCGTGCATCTCGAACTCGTCAACCTCGTGGTGCCCTCGCTGAACGACTCGGACAAGGCGCTCAGAGCGCTGGTCGACTGGGTGATGGGCGAACTCGGGCCGGACGTGCCTCTCCACTTCACGAGATTCCACCCGGATTATCAGCTGCAGAACCTTCCTCCGACCCCGATTGCCTCACTGGACCGGGCGCGGGCGATGGCGATGGACAAGGGGCTCCGGTATGTTTATGTGGGGAATGTCCCGGATCATCCGGGCAGCCACACCCTGTGTCCGTCGTGCGGAAAAGCCGTCATCGGTCGCCGCGATTTCTTCGTCGTCGAGATGAACCTGAAAGGCGGTCGATGCGGATACTGCGGAACCGCGATTGCTGGAGTCTGGTCATGAAGACCGAGCGGATCTCGGGATCGCGGAGGCGGCGAGCCCGCCGTGTGCTCATCTCGCTCGTTGCGGTTGCCATGTCCTTCGCGGGGAACCTGGCGCCCGGTGCGGCCGGGCAGGGCGAGGGCACCCGCGCTGTCTCGCCGCGACCCCCCGCGGTTGCGGGGCAGTTCTACCCCCGGGATGGCGCAAAGCTGAAGGCCGTCGTGACCTCACTGCTCGGTTCGGCACTTCAGCGGCCGGTTGGTGATCCCGTGGCACTGGTCGTCCCGCATGCGGGGTACTCGTTCTCCGGGCAGATCGCGGCCGACGGCTTCCGGCAGGTGGCGGGCCGGCAGTACGACACCATCGTCATCGTGGGGACCAATCACACGACCGGGGGCTTCACCCGCGTGTCCGTCTATGACGGAGCGGCGTGGCAGACCCCGCTTGGCACCGTCGCCGTGGATCACGACCTTGCCCGGGCACTCGTCAAGGACGTTGCGGATGCGGTGTTCGACTCGCGCCTCCACGCGCAGGAACATTCCGTCGAGGTGCAGCTTCCGTTTGTCCAGCTCGTGTTTCCCGGCGCGAAGATCCTGCCGATGGTCGTCGGCGCGCCCGACGGCGCGATGTGCCAGCGGGTCGGGCGTGCGCTGGCCAAGGCCGTCGGGAATCGACGCGTCCTGATCGTCGCCAGTTCGGATCTGTCGCACTACCCGAGCGCCGCCGACGCGATCCGCGTGGACCGGGAGACGCTCGAAGCCATGGCGAGAATGAGCCCGTCAGCCGTGCAGGCGGCGGAGCAGTCCGTGGCCGCCGGCCGCGCCGCGGGCCTGGTGACTTCGGCGTGCGGCGAGGGCGCGGTCCTTCTGACCATGGAGGCGGCACGGGCACTTGGTGCCACGCGTGGCACAGTGGTCAGCTACGCGAACTCGGGCGACTCGGCGGCAGGTGACCCGGGCCGCGTGGTCGGCTACGGTGCAGTGGTCTGGAGTCGCGGCGAGGCGGGTGCCGATCTCGGTGGTCTCAACCGGCCCGTCCCAGACGGATCGGGCCCGCTGGGGCCCGACGACAAGCGCGTGTTGCTCCGCGTGGCCCGCGAGACCATTCGCATGTATCTCGACGCCGACACGGCCCCGTTTCCGCGCGCGGGGAGCGCCAGGCTGCTGCGCGACGCAGGGGTCTTCGTGACCCTCCGCAAGCGCGGCGACCTCAGGGGCTGCATCGGGCGTCTCCAGGCGGACCGTTCGCTGCTGCCGCTAGTGGCATCGATGGCGCTCGAGTCGGCCCTCAACGACACGCGTTTCTCGCCTGTTCGCGCGACGGAGCTGAAAGACCTCGAGGTCGAAGTCTCGGTGTTGACCCCCATGAAGAAGATCGCCGGTCCTGCCGACATCGTGGTGGGACGCGACGGGGTGGTCCTGCGCATGGGCGACCGGTCAGCGGTCTTCCTGCCTCAGGTGGCGAACGAGCAAGGCTGGCAACGCGAGGAATTGCTCGACAACCTGAGTCTGAAGGCCGGGCTGCCCGCGCGCGCCTGGCGCGAGAAGGGCGCGACGTTTCTGACGTTCCAGGCCGACGTCTTCAAGGAATCGGACTACCGGTGACCTGGCTGCTGCTGGCCGGCCTGATTTCGCTCATCGCACAAGTCGTCGTACTCCGTGAGCTGGCGGCGGCGCTGTACGGCGTCGAGCTCATCTACCTGATTGCCCTGGGCATCTGGATGCTTTCAACGGCGGCCGGTGCCGCACTGGGCCGGAGGCTGCTCCCCGCGTTCCATTCCGTCCTGCTCCTGCTCGCCCTGGTCGGCCTGGCGTTGCCGGTCGACGTGGTCGCGGTCAGGTCGGCCCGCTGGCTGTTCGGTGCGGTTCCGGGGGCGTTCCTGTCGTTTCCATTCCAGTTGGCAACCGTTGCGATGGCAGTCGTCCCGGTCGCGGGTCTGCTTGGCCTCCTGTTCCAGTGGGCCGCGGCCCATGCCATCGCAGATGGACGGACCCCGGCGAGCGCGTATGCCGTGGAGGGCCTCGGAGGCCTGGTTGGCGGCGTCGTGGTGACGGCGCTGGTGCGGGCCGGAGTCTCGACCATGGCGCTCGCGCTCGGCACCTGCGCGCTGGCCCTGAGCTACCCGGCGGCGCACCTGCTCGGGCTCGAACGCCGCCGCTCGGCCTGGCGCGTGGGCGCCTTTGCGGTGCTCTTTGCGCCCCTCGTCTTGTCGTCGTCGATCGATGTCCGCCTGGCGTCCCTGAATCACCCGGATCTGCTCGATGTCCGCGACACGCCGTACAGCCGCGTGGTCGTGACGGGGCGCGCAGGACAGATCACGGCGTTCTCGAACGACGTGCTCGTGTTCGACAGCGAGAGCGCGGTGGCGGAGGCCTTCGCCGGCCTGACGGCGTCGCAGCATGCGTCGCCGCAACGCGCCCTCGTGCTGGGCGGAGGCTCGAACGGGGTCGCGCGCGAGCTGACCGCGTATGTGGCCGGGGCGGTGGACAACGTCGAACTCGATCGCCGGGCCTACGAGACCGTGCAGGCGCGCCTTCCGGCGGGACTGGCCCGCGCCGACGACCGGGTGCACTTCGTCTTTGCCGATCCGCGGGTGTTCCTGCGCGAGGTCGGCTCGGACGCCGCCCAGGCTGACGGGCGGCAGCCCGGGGCGCCAGCGCGGTCCGAATCCCGACGCTGGAGCCCGTATGATCTGATCCTGGTCGCCATGCCCGAACCGAGTTCAGGTGAGGCGAGCCGGTTCTACACTCGAGAGTTCTTCGCGCTGTGCAGGAGAGCTCTCACCGGCGGAGGGGCAGTCGGGTTGCGCCTTCCGGCGGCCGAGAACGTGTGGACGCCTGCGCTGGCGCAGCGGACGGCGAGCGTGTATCGGGCGCTGAAGCTCGAATTCTCCGACGTCCTCGTGCTCCCGGGCAGCACGCTGACGCTGCTCGCGTCGAACGCGAGCCTGACGCGCGACCCCGGACTCATCGAGACCCGTCTTCGGCAACGCGGCGGCAAGCCTCGACTGCTGACACCGGAGTTTGTCCGCTACCTCCTCACCAACGATCGTCAGGCGGAGACGACGCGCCTGCTGGAGAGCACTTCGGTCCCGGCAAATACGGATGCCCGGCCAGCCTGCTACCAGTACGCGGCGATCGTCTGGCTGTCGATGTTCTACCCGAGGCTGGGTGCCGCCGAACTCCAGTACCTGCCAGCGGGCTGGCGCGGGGCGGCGTGGCTCGCCGCCGTGCTGGGCGGGATAGGGCTGATCGTCTCGCTGCTCGTGCGCAGGCGGGCCGGCCTGCGGCTGGTCGTCATGATCGTGCTGGTCGGGGCGGCGGCAATGGTGCTCGAGACCGTCCTGATTCTGCGATTCCAGATCGCCAACGGCGTCGTGTTCCAGGACGTCGGCCTGCTCCTCTCGTGCTTCATGGCGGGACTGGCGGCCGGCGCCTTTGGCATCGATCGGCTCAGTCAACGGGCCCGGCCGCCCGATGGCGCGCGGCGTCGCGGCGTCACGATCCTGGCGGCGCTCTGCGGGCTCTCGCTCGTTGCGTCGCCCGCCGCAGGCGTGGCGCAGGGCTGGGCGGTCGCAGGGCTCGGGCTGGGCGCGACGGGCGCAGCGGTTGGAGCGGCCTTCGGCTACGCCACCGCCCGCTGGCCCCGGGACCGGGCGCGTGGCCTGGGAGCGTTGTATGCCGCCGATCTGGTCGGCGGGTGCGCCGGCACGCTCGCCGCGACGCTCGTGCTGGTGCCCCAGGCGGGGCTGGACCTGACCGCGATGGCCGCGGCGATGCTCGCGGCGACGGCCATGCTCTTCATCTGATCGGCGCCACGGAAGCCGTTCGCCGGTCCTGCCCTCGGAGCGCTACTGCCGAGGTCGCGACCCACTGACGATCCGGCGTCCGTCGTACGCGGGTCCGACCGTGCCTTTCTTCCGGACGTACTCCGTGACGACCTCGAGACGCTGCCTTCCGGAATCCTGAACGGCCAGATCCTTGAGCGCGTAGTTCGCGAAGTAGGAATTGGCCGAGCCCGTGTAGGTGCGGTCGTCGTCGAGCGGCCGACCGCCGACGGTCACATCCACCAGCTCCCGGTCCACAAGACGATAGCGCATGCCGGACACGTACGGGGCATGGCGGATCAACACCTGCCGGAGCTGACGGCCGGTGATCGTGAAGGTCACCACGGTGTTGTTGAACGGATCCATGTCGACCATCGCGCCGCGAGTGATGGGCCCAGCCACCAGCGGCGCTCGAACGCCGCCCGGGTTCTCGAACTCGATGTCGGTCCCCATCGTCTCGCGAACCGCGTCGGCCACGAGGTTGTACGACGCGTCGTCGTCGCCGCGGCTACTGAAGTCTCCTCCCGCGGTGCCGAGCACCTCGCCGAACTTCGGCGCGATAGGTAGCCAGAACCGGTCGACCACCGCGGCCACCTTTTCGTCGGCCGGGAGATCGGGCGTGATCGCGATCAGGCGGGCGCGATACCGATCGACGTGCCACACGCCGCGCCCGTCTTTGGCGAACAGCAAGTCGAGGCGTCCCAGTTCGCCGCCCCACTGGTGGGCCTGGACGATGATCGTGCCATTGACCTCGTCTGCCCGAAGGTCATCACCGTGCCAGACGAACTCACCGGTCGGCAGACGGGAGTGGGAATGGCCACCGACGATGACGTCGATGCCCGGCACCTCGGCGGCCAGACGCTGGTCCATAGTCTCGCCGCAGTGGGAGAGCAGCAGGACCACGTCAGCCTTGCCTTTTAACGATTCGACCGTCTTCCTCGCGGCCTGGATCTCGTCTCCGATGTCGACGCCCTCCTTGGCCGCCGGGTAGTCGGCGGCCTCGCGCGTGACCAGGCCGAACACTCCCACCCGCAGCGCCCCGACCCGTTCGATCCGCGAGGCTGGCGAGAGTGGCTGGCCGGTCGCCCGCTCGGTCGCGTTCGCCAGAAGCACGGGATACCTGAGGCCGGCGATGAGCTTCTTCGTCTGAGCCAACGGATTATTGAACTCGTGATTGCCGAAGGTCGCCATGGTGTAGCCGGCGGCGTTCATCGCGGCGACGTCGGCCTCGCCGTGATACTCGGTCGAGAACGGCGTGCCGTCCGAGAAATCGCCGACGTCGACCAGCCACGCGGTACGCTGGCGGCCGGTTGCCTCCGCGCGAATCTTCGCGGCGAGGGCGGCCCGGCGCGCGATGCCGCCGATGTTCTGCCGCACTTTCAAGCCTTCCAGTTCCGAGCCACGCGGAACAATCGCCGGGTAGCTGAACGGCAGCAGGTGCCCGTGCGTGTCGTTGGTGTGGAGAATGGTCAGGGAGACCACGTCGGCTGGAGCTGGAGCGAGCGCGAGCAGGCTCAGGGCGGCGGTGGCGACAAGCGGCGCGACTCGTTTCACGGCGGTGACCCCTCTCGTTATGGATTCCGGCTCAACACCTCGACGCAATCCTGCCGGGCACACCGATTGTACTTGAAGCCCGACCGGCTCTCAGGCGCGCCAGAGGCGGGGGCGACGCGCGAGGCGAGTGTACCGAAGCCCAGTAGAATAGGTGAACCTGGCCGCCCTCCACGGAGCGGCCGCCCTGGTCGTCGAGGGCTTGATGGCGCTGCTGTTCTCCATCCTGTTGAACGATATCCTCCCGACCTTCGCGCTGGGCGCCGTGGGATTCGCCCTGGCGCGGATCCTCCGCGTCGACGTCAAGACGCTCGCACGGGTATCGTTCAACGCGCTGGCGCCCTGCCTGGTGTTTCACCTCATCGTGACGGCGCAGATCAGCCCCGGCGAGGCGTGGCGGATGGCGATCTTCACCTCGGCGCTGGTCCTGGGCATCGGCCTGATCGCACGCCTGGTCGCCGTGCCGTTCCGGCTCGAGCGCCAGATGCTCGCCGCGTTCCTCATCGTGGTGATGTTCTCGAATGCCGGCAACTACGGGCTGTCGGTCATCCTGTTCGCGTTCGGCCGGGAATCGCTGGCGCGCGCGGCCATCTACTTCGTCGTGAGCGCGGCCCTGACCTACACGGTAGGCATCTTCATCGCGTCGGCCGGAAGGCGGTCGGCCTGGGAGGCCCTCGGAGGGATTCTGAAGGTGCCGGCCGTCTACGCGGTTGCCGCCGCCGGTCTCGTGGTGGCGTTCGGTGTGGACGTCCCGCTGCCGATCATGCGGCCCGTGCAGCTGTTGAGCGATTCCGCGATCCCCGTGATGATGCTCGTCCTCGGCATGCAACTCGAGCGGGGCTCGTGGCCTGCCCGGCCGGCCCTGGTGGGTGCCGCGGCGCTGCTGACCCTGGTCGTGTCGCCCGTCCTCGGATTCGGATTGTCGTACCTGCTCGGCCTGGAAGGGGCGGCTCGACAGGCCGCGCTGGTCGAGGCGGCGATGCCGAGCGCCGTCATCACGACCATCGTGGCGCTCGAATTCGATCTGGCCCCTGCCTTTGTCACGGCGACGGTGATCGTTACGACAATCCTCAGCCCCATCACGGTCACGCTCATCATCGCGTTCCTGAAACGGGGGGGGTAGCGGCCGCGTTGGAGTGGGATGCGGGGCCGCAGCGCCGGGCGACTGCAGTCGGACCGTTACCAGGGGCCGGTGGCCTCGGAGCCAGCCGCCGCTCGGCCGCGGCCTGTCGGTGTGGTATTGTTTTCGGGACCTCAGGCCCCCTCTGGCCCGGCGCGCGGCTGACTCGAGCCTCATCGGTTACAAACGCCCACGGGCGATTCCGCCCGCGGACCCGGCCGCAGAGACGGTTCACGCGTACGCCCCCGAGATTGGACACGAGGTGACGGATGGAGGCACAGGTGGCGCGCGAGCTTGACCCGCAGGTGAACAGTCGATTCAAGGCCGTCTCCAGGCTCGTGGGCAATACCCCGATGCTGGCGATCGACCTGGTGTTTCGCGGCGAGCCTCGAACGATCTACGCCAAGGCGGAGCACTACAACCTGACCGGCAGCATCAAGGACCGGATGGCGCTCCATATCCTGCGCAGGGCGTATGAGACTGGCGCCATCAAGCCAGGAGACCGGATTGTCGAGGCCACCAGCGGCAACACCGGCATCGCGTTCTCGGCCCTCGGGCGAGCCCTTGGACATTCAGTCAGCATCCTGATGCCCGACTGGATGAGCCGCGAGCGGCTCGATATCATCCGCAGCCTTGGCGCGGAGGTCATTCCCGTGAGCCGCGCGCAGGGCGGCTTCGTGGGCAGCATCGCCATCTCGGAACGCATGGCCGACCAGGACAAACGCGTGTTCCTGCCCCGGCAGTTCGCGAACGAGGCGAACGTCGAGGCGCACGAGGTGACCACCGGGCCTGAGATCCTCTGGCAGATGAGGGCGAACCGCCTTCGGCCGGATGCCTTCGTCGCCGGGGTCGGTACAGGAGGCACCGTCATGGGAGTCGGCCGCTTCCTGAAACGGGAAAACGCGGCGGTCAAGGTCCACCCGCTCGAGCCGGCCGAATCGCCGACCTTGTCGACCGGGCACAAGATCGGCGCGCATCGGATTCAAGGCATCTCGGATGATTTCATCCCCGCCATCGTGAAGCTGGACGAACTGGACGAGGTGGTGTCGGTGTCCGATGGAGACGCCATCCTGATGGCGCAGCGGCTGGCTGGCCAGCTCGGGATCGCCGTCGGCATTTCGTCGGGCGCAAACTTTCTCGGTGCGCTGAAAATCCAGAACGCACTCGGCGCCGAGGCGCGCGTGGTCACCGTTTTCTCGGACAGCAACAAGAAGTACCTGACGACCGACCTGCTTCGAGAAGAGCCGGTCAAGCCGGAGTACCTCTCGACGGATGTCGAGCTGGCGGGGTACCGTGCGTTCTCGAGGGTGTGCGAGTTCTGCGGGGAACTGGCCGATCCGGATCTGCAGGTCCGCATCGATCCGCGGTAGGCCCCGCCGGCCGTTCAGGTCGGGATTTGCCAGTTCAGCCCCTGGTTTCGGCCGCCTACCTGACAATTTGACCTCTTTTCGCTATACTTTTCGGACGCTGCCGCCTGAAGGCAAGGCGGCAGCCTCCGACTCGACGGGCTTCGGCGATCCTCGTGCGTGACCCGCACGCGGAAAAGGGCGCCGGACGGCGCCATGTAGACCCGCTTGCTTTCCAGGAGGTTCCGATGGCGTCTCGAGTAGCGGTTGTCGCGCTGGGATTACTGCTGGTCACGGTGCCCGTACTGGCCGCGGCCGCGCCGCACGCCCAGGCACCGGCTCCCGCTTCGACAGTGTCGCAGGATCAGGCCTCGACTGCCCAGGCGCAACCACCCGCTCCGGCCAAGCCGCCGGCCCCCGCTCCGGATCAGCAGAAGCCGAAAGAAAAGCCCAAGGAGGGCGAGGTGCCGCGCTACGAGGAGCAGGTGGTGGTGACCGCTTCGAAAATCGAGCAGGAGCTGGTCAACGCGCCCGCGACGGTCAGCGTGGTGACGGCCCAGACCCTCGAGTCGAAATCGAACCAGGACTACGCGAGCCTGTTCCGGTCCGTTCCGGGCGTGAACGTGTCTCAGACCTCCGCGCGGGACCTGAACATCACGAGCCGCGGAGCCACCGGGACGCTGTCGACCTCGCAGCTCGCGCTGATCGACGGACGGAGCGTGTACCTGGACTTCTTCGGGTTTGTCGGCTGGGACTTCCTGCCCGTGAACTTCAGCGACGTCAAGCAGATTGAGATCATCCGCGGGCCGGCCTCGGCCGTCTGGGGTGCCAACGCGCTCAACGGCGTGGTGAACATCATCACCAAGACGCCGCGTGAAGCGCCCGGCACCAGCGTGACCTTCGGGTTCGGGACCTTCGATCGCACGGTCAAGAACCAGGAGAGTGACCCGGGGGCTGGCGGGTCGTTCTACACGAGCATCAGCCACTCGCAGGTCATCAACGACCAGTGGGCGTTCAAGGTATCGGGCGGGTACTTCACGCAGGACGCCTACGCCCGGCCCGTTGGGTTGATCGACAACAGTTTCCACACCAAGTACCCGTCGTTCGTGAACACGGGCACGCGGCAACCGAAGTTCGATGCCCGTGTCGACTACGACTTTCCCGACGGCCAGAACAAGCTCACCTTCGCGGGCGGCTACGGCGGGACCAGCGGGATCATCCATACCGGCATCGGCCCCTTCCAGATCGACACCGGGTCCAGCCTGTCGTTCGGGAAGGTCGACTACACACGGGGCGCGCTGCGCGTGAAGTTCTTCACGAACATCCTCAACGGCAAGGCGCCTGCGCTGCTCGCCATCGGAACCGACGGAAATCCCATCACGTTCGACTTCAATACGAAGACGTTCGATTTCGACGTGTCCAACATCTCGACGATCGGGACACATCACGTGTTGAGCTATGGCGGCAACGCCCGCTACAACTCGTTCAAGCTGTCCATCGCGCCCGGTGGATCCTCGCGCAAGGAGGGCGGTGTCTATCTCCAGGACGAGATGTTCCTGGGCTCGCAGTTCCGGTGGCTGGTGGGGGCGCGACTCGACAAGTTCGACGTGATTTCCAAGGCGATCGTCTCGCCCCGCACGACGCTGATGTTCAAGCCCAGCCCGCAGCACACCTTCCGCGTGTCGTTCAATCACGCGTTCCGGGCGCCCTCGCTCGTGAACAACTTTCTCGACGTCAGGGTCCTGAACCAGCTGGATCTCGGCCTGCTCACCCCGGCGATGGCGGGGCGGATCTACACGTTCCCGCTGCTGGCCCAGGGGAACTCGAAGTCGCTGAAGCAGCAGTCGTTGAACGCGTACGAAATCGGCTATTCGGGCACGATCAACAAGCGGGCGTCGGTGAGCCTGGCGCTCTACTACAACGACATGAGGGACGAGATCTTCTTCACGCAGGATGCGTCCTACTCGTCGGCCCCGAACAACGTGGCTCCCGGCTGGCCGCTTGCCGCCGGCGTACCTGGACCTGCTGGCCCAGGAGAATGCGTTCGGCCCGGGGATGGGGCTTCCCTCGCACTTCACCTACCTGAACCTCGGCCGCGTGAAGTACTACGGCCTCGAGGCCGGCGTGGACATGATGCTCACCAGCGGCGTGAACGCGTTCCTGAACTACTCGTTCAGCCCGGATCCCAAGCCGAACTTCCCCAAGGAGCAGATCAATCTCCCGCCGCACAACCGCGTCAACGCGGGCATCAACGCCAATGTCGACTGGTTCATGGGTGACCTGTCGGTCAGCTATCAGGACAAGGCGTTCTGGGAGGATGTGCTCGATGCCCGGTACGCCGGCTGGACGAAATCGTTTGCCCTGGTCAACGCGAGCATCGGCGTGAAGTGGGCCGGCGGGAAGATCGTGACCTCGATCAAAGGCACCAACATCCTCAATCAGGAAGTGCAGCAGCACGTCTTCGGCGACATCATCAAGCGGGCCCTCGTCGGCGAGGTGCGGATCAAGCTCTAGGTAATCAGGGCCGGGGGCTGGAGGCTGGCGGCTGGGGGCTAGGGCTAGGCTGATTGGGATCACGCCGAGTCCCGATCCTCAGGAGCCGGGTTGCGGCGGGTGGACCAGGTCGAACTCGGGCGCCAGCCCCGGCCGACTGGCGCCTGGCCCCACGTTTCCGGCCCGAGAGCGGACGCCTCCCGCCGCGGTGCCTGATCCGGCCCGGGCACGACTCTGCTTCCGCGTCACGCCATTCCGTCATCTCTGCCGAAACGACCCGCATCGGTGCTTGACGCTCCTGTCGAGCCACCGGTATGCTCGCGCTCACTTTACGCCGCGAGATGCCCTGCCCGGGCCCGAGGACACGCGAGGTTGCGCCGGGATCGTCAGCAGCCCGCGGCCAGCGGAGAGCGACCTTCATGCCGACCCCGTCGATCGGAACGAGCCGCGCCGGCAACGCCCCGCCGGTCACGTCCCGCGCTGACCTCGAATCTCACCCGGAGGCCGGACCGCGTGAGCTTCCGCGGGTGCTGGGCCTCACCAGCGTGATGGGCATCCTGGTCGGCACCGTCATCGGATCGGGCATCTTCATCGTCCCAGCCGCCATCGCCGGATACGTGCGGTCACCGATCCTGCTGCTGGCGGTCTGGGTGGTGGGCGGGCTGTTGAGCTTCTTCGGCGCGTTGGCATTCTCGGAGCTCGGCGCCGCGTATCCCCAGGCGGGAGGCATGTATGTCTACCTCCGGGAGGCGTTCGGCAAGCCGACGGCGTTCCTATTCGGATGGACGCTGTTCCTCGTGATCGATTCGGGCGCCATCGCCACGCTGTCGATGGCGTTCGCCTCGATCTACCTGCCTCAGTTCACGGGGCCGCTCTCGGCGGTGGGCACCAAAGCCATCGCCGTCGCCTTGATCGCGGCGCTGGTCGGCATCAACTACGCCGGTACGCTATGGGGCGCGCGGGTTCAGAACCTGCTGATGTTCATCAAGTTTGCGGCGGTGCTGGCCGTGTCGATCGGGATCCTCGCCATCGCCAGGGGCAACGCGGCCGGGTTTGTCACGCCTGCTCCCGCCCCGATGTCGGCGGCGCTGGTTGGCGGGTTCGGCCTGGCCCTGCAGCGCGCGTTGTGGGCCTACAAGGGATGGGAGGCCGTCAGCTTCAGCGCCGGCGAGATTCGGAATCCCGAGCGCAACATGCCGCTCGGACTGTTTGCGGGAACGTTGATCATCATCGCGCTGTACCTCTCTGCCAATCTGGCGTACCTCTACGTGCTGAGGTTCGACCAGTTGATCGCCTCCACGCGCGTCGCGAGCGATGCCGTTTCGGCGGCGGGATTCAGCCTGGGCGCGACCGTGCTCGGTGTGGTCATCCTCCTCTCGATCACCGGCGCGGCCAACGGCAACGTCCTCACCGCGCCCCGCGTGTTCTTCGCCATGGCGCGCGACGGCGTGTTCTTCAAGCGATTCGGCGAGGTTCACCCACGCTTTCTCACCCCGCACATCTCCATCCTGGCAACGGGGCTCTGGGCCATGGTGCTCAGCGCGAGCGGGACCTTCGGCCAACTGGCCGACTACGTGATATTCGGCCAGTGGATCTTCTTTGGCCTGACGGTGGCTGCCGTCATCGTCCTGCGGTGGAAACGGCCCGATCTGCCACGGCCTTACCGGACCTGGGGCTACCCGGTCACGCCGATCCTGTTCGTGTGTGCGGCGCTGTTCATCTCAGCCAACGCCCTGATCAATCAGTTCTGGAACGCAATGGCCGGCCTCCTCATCATCGCTCTCGGAATCCCGGCCTATCTGTTCTGGACCCGCGCTCAACGCTGAACCTGGAAGGTGAGCCCCTACAAGGTCTCTGCACCGCTCCGACGCCGCCCGCTGGCGGCCTCGTTTCCCTGGATTATGCCAGGATTCCTTCGAGATTTCGGACTCTGGCTCCCTGGATGCTCCGGGCCCTGTCGGGAAAACGAGGACGCGCGATTCTGGCGTGAGGCTTGCAGCCTTCCATCTAATCCCGGGCAGAGCTACGGAATTCCGTCACCATCGGCGCCTCGGGTGCCTGCCGTCATTTCCGGTCGATCGAGGGTCTCATGAAGCCACGATCCGAGGACTACATTCATCTGCTGCGAATGGTCGGGCTGTTCGCACTGGGCATCTCGGCCTTCTTGTTCTTGCGATGGGCGATGGTGCCCGCCGGTTTCGGGGTGTACGCCCACTATCGCGCCGGCGCGCTCGACGACAACATGGCGCGGCCCATCAGGTTCGCGGGCCAGCAGGCCTGCGTCGAGTGCCACGCCGAGC
Organism: uncultured Acidobacteriota bacterium; assembly: GCA_963843385.1. GTDB lineage: Bacteria > Acidobacteriota > Vicinamibacteria > Vicinamibacterales > JAKQTR01 > CAVOHU01. The sequence continues at coordinate 2,114,017 of CAWJJY010000007.1, read as the reverse complement.
AGGCGGAGATTCGAGCGAAGGGGCGTCATGCCCGGGTGGGCTGCGAGGCCTGTCACGGCGCGCTCGCCGCTCACGCCGAGGCGCCCGACAAGGTCAAGCCGGTCAAACCGGACCCGCGCAAGACGTGCGTGACCTGTCATACAGCCAGCATCTCGAAGCCGAAGTCGTTTCCCCAGGTCGATCCGGCCGAGCATGCGCCGGAGGGGCCGTGCACCGCCTGCCACGAGCAGCCGCACAGCCCGAAGATCGCCTGACGAGCAGCGGAGCACCCATGAACCAGGATCGACGAACCTTCCTCGAACAGACGGGCAAGCTGCTGCTGCTGACGGCCTCGGCCGCGGCGGCCTGGGAGCACGTGCTCGCCGGCACTCCCGAGAACGCGCCCAACTACAAGCTCACCGAGCACTGGTGGGGCATGGCGATCGACATCGAGAAGTGCATCGGCTGCGGCAACTGCGTCCGCGCGTGCAAGACGGAAAACGACGTCCCGATGAACGACCACATGTTCCGTACCTGGGTCGAGCGCTACGTGGTCGATCCGGAGGATCTCGATCACCCGAAGGTCGAGTCCCCCAATGGCGGATACGACGGGTTCCACGAGCGCGAGGTCAAGGACCCGAACCTGAAGATGTTCTTCGTGCCGAAGCTGTGCAATCACTGCGCGGCCTCGCCCTGCGTGCAGGTCTGCCCGGTGGGCGCAACCTTCGAGAGCCCCGACGGCGTCGTGCTGGTGGACAAGAGCTACTGCCTCGGGTGCCGGTACTGCGTGCAGGCGTGCCCGTACGGCTGCCGCTTCATCGATCCGCGCACCGAGACGGTCGACAAGTGCTCGCTCTGCTACCACCGGATCACCAAGGGCCTGACGACGGCGTGCTGCGAGACCTGCCCGACCGGGGCGAGGACGCTGGCGGATCTGAAGAACCCGAAGGATCCGATTCACGCGTTCCTGCGGGAACACAAGGTGCAGGTGCTCAAGCCGCAGATGGCGACCGGCTCGAAGATGTACTACAACGGCCTCGACGGCTCGGTGCGATAGCAGCCAGGGAAGGGCAACCATGAACGGCTTCGAAGGATTCATCTATCCCAATGAGCTGGAGCTGCAGTGGAGCATCCTGATCGTCCTGTACCCGTTCATCACGGGACTGGTCGCCGGGGCGTTCATCCTGGCCTCGCTCGAGCGCGTGTTCAACGTCCAGGCGGTCAAGCCGACCTACCGGCTCGCCCTGCTCACGGCCCTGGCGTTCCTGCTGGTCGCGCCGCTGCCGCTGCAACTCCACCTCGGCCATCCCGAGCGGTCGCTGGAGATGTACCTGACGCCGCACACGACCTCTGCGATGGCCATGTTCGGCTTCGTCTACCTCTGGTACCTGATGGTCGTGCTGGTCCTGGAAATCTGGCTCGACTACCGGAAGGAAATCGTCCTGAAGTGGCGGGCAAGCACGGGCCTGACCCGGATGGTGTACGGCGCCATGGCGCTCTGGTCGGACAACATCAGCCCCGCTGCGCTGGCCCTCGACGACAAGATCGGCAAGGCGATCACCGTCATCGGCATTCCGTCGGCCTTCATGCTGCACGGCTACGTGGGTTTCATTTTCGGGTCCATCAAGGCGAACCCGTGGTGGTCCACGCCGATGATGCCCATCGTCTTCCTCTTTTCGGCCATCGTGTCGGGCATCGCGTGCATCCTGTTGATGTACTTCGTGACCTGTTGGTACCGGCGCGCGCGGGTCGACATGGCGTGCGTGGACACCATCGCGAAATACCTGTTCTACGCCTTCACGGTCGACTTCTCGCTCGAGATGCTCGACCTGATCCAGCGCGTCTACGAGGCCGACGAGTCGTTCCGGGCGCTGGACTTCATGGTCCACACGAAGCTGTTCACCTCGCAGATCGTGCTGCAGATCATGCTGGGGACCCTGGTGCCGCTGGCGATCCTCGGCGCGGTTCAACTTCGCCGGTTCGCGGAGCGCACGCGCCGCAGCCTGTATGTGGTCGCCGGTGCGCTGACGATGATCGGCATCTTCGCGATGCGCTGGAACGTGGTCATCGGCGGGCAGCTCTTCTCGAAGAGCTTCCTGGGCTACACCACCTACAAGATGGAGTTCGCCACACGTGAGGGTCTGCTGCCGGCGGTCGGCCTGATGGTCCTGCCCTTCGTGATCCTCTGGGTGCTCATCAGCCTGCTGCCACCCTGGGGCCACGAACGGGAATCGGCCGCGACCAGGGGCTGACGCTCCCGGCCCCGAACCGCGCGAGGGCACGCCGTCCCCTTCGGCGTCGGGCCCTGGAGTCTTCCGGATGGACGACCGCCTGTCGCGTCTCGAATCAGCCGTGTCCGACCTCACCCGATCCGTCGGCGCGCTCGAGAACCGCCTGGCCCTGCTCGAGTCCCGCAGCGTTGCGGGTAGCCCGGCCGCCGAAGCTCCTTCCGCCGCCGCGGGGGTTGCGGTGGCGATCACGACTGCGTCGAACGACCTGGCCGGTGTGCTGGCGCTGCTCGGCCGCCTGTTCATCGTGCTGGGCGGGGGATTCCTGCTTCGTGCCCTGACCGATTCGGGGCGAATCGAACCGGAGATCGGCATCGGCGCGGGCATGGCCTACGCCGTCCTGTGGATGTTTGCCGCCGATCGGGCCGCGGGCCGGGGCAGCAAACTCGCGGCAGACTTCCATGGCATCGCGACGGCGCTGATCGCGTTTCCGCTCGTGTGGGAGGCGACCAGCCGGTTCAGGGTCCTCTCGCCGTGGCCAAGTGCCCTGGCGCTGCTGGCCCTGGTCGCGCTCTGCCTGGCCGTTGCGTGGAAGCGTCGGCTGCAGACGCTCGCATGGGTCGCCGTCTCCGGCGCACTGCCCGTCGGACTCGCGCTCATCGCCAGCTCCCAGGTGGTCGTTCCCTACGGCGTCGTGATCATCCTGCTCGGCGTCGCCACGTTGTGGATGGGCTATTCGCTGGACTGGCTGTTCCTTCGGTGGCCCGTGGCGGCGGTGGCCGACCTCGTCGTGTTCGGGCTGACCGTGCGTGCCTTGTCGCCGCAGCCGCCCGAGGCAGCGGGGATCGTGATTGGCGTCCAGTTGCTGCTCGTCGCCGCCTACCTTGTGAGCATCGCGGTTCGCACGCTGGTGCGCGGCCGGAACGTCATCCCGTTCGAGGTAGCCCAGACACTGGCGGCGCTGGCCGTGGGGTTTGGCGGCGCCATTTCGGTCGCCCGGCACTCCGGCTCAGGGGCGCTGGCGCTCGGCATCGCCAGCCTCGTGTTCTCCGCGGCGTGCTACGGCGTGACGTTCGTGTTCATCGATCGGCAGCAGAACCGCGGTCGCAACGTGTACTTCTACGCGGCGCTGGCCATCGTGTTCATGCTGACGGGCACCGATCTCGTCCTCGGCGAAACGATGAACGCGGTGACCTGGGCAGCCCTCGGCGTGGTGACAGCATGGCTGTGGGCCCGGTACGGGCGCTTGGCGCTCGGGCTGCACAGTGCCCTGTATCTGCTCGCGGCGGCCATCGTGTCGGACACCGTGAACTACGGTGCCAACGCGTTTCTCGGGGCCGCCGCAGGCTGGCTCCCGCCTGGCAGGGGAGTGCTGATCGTCATCGGCGCTGGACTGGCGTCCGCCTGGCTCTCGGCGTCGGAGTCGAAGGCCGATCGCTCCAGCTACAGCCGGATCCCCCGGGTTGCGATCATCCTGGTGCTCGTGTGGGCGGCCGGGGCCGCGGTGATTGGCTGGCTTGCCCGCGCGGCGGGCGGCGTGCCTGGAGGAGCCGTGGACCCTGGCGTGCTGGCCACCGTGCGGACCAGCGTGCTCGCGGTCGCGACGCTGGTGGTCGCCTGGATCGGCAGCCGGGAACGCTTCACGGAATGGGGATGGCTCGTCTATCCGTTGCTCGTCTTCACCGGCTTCAAGATGGTTCTCGAGGACTTCATGCGGTCGCGCCCGGCCTCACTGGCCGTGGCGCTGGCCCTCTACGGAGCCGCGCTGGTGCTTGCTCCGCGCATCCGCCGGCCGCGTGCCGCTCGCGCCGGGATGGACCGGGCCGCCGACCGCCACGTCGTTGCGGCAGCGATTCCTCCCGCCCCACCCGCCCCACCGCCCGCCACCGGGTCGAGGCACACGCTCTCAGGCTGACCCTGCCAATCGGACCCGTGGTTGCAGCTACAATGGCGAGATAGCGCAACCGTGGAGGATCGACATGGCGGGCGAGATGACCGACACCCTTCGCACCGAGCTGGTGACCCGCCGGGACAGGCTGAGGTCTGCCGTCGAGGCAACCGAGGATCAGCCGCAGCTGCAGGCGCTGCTGGCCGAGGTCGATGCGGCGCTCAGCCGCATGGACTCGAACTCGTACGGGCGATGCGACGTGTGCCACGATCCGATCGAGCCCGAGCGGCTGGTTGCCGATCCGCTGACCCGGCACTGCCTGGATCATCTGAGCCAGTCGGAGAAGCGGGCGCTCGACATGGACCTCGATCTGGCGTCCCGGATTCAGCGCACGATGCTGCCTCCGTGCCGCAACAGCTACGGGCGCTGGGAGGTCTGCCATCACTTCGAGCCGGCCGGCCAGGTCGGCGGGGACTACTGCGACATCGTCGTCCCGGACGGGGCCGAGGGCGCCGTCTACTTTCTGCTTGGCGACGTGTCGGGGAAAGGGGTCGCCGCGTCCCTGCTCATGGCGTCGCTCCACGCAACCTTCAGGAGCCTGATCGAAGGTACGCCGGCCGTGGAGGTCCTGCTCGAACGCGCCAACCGCCTCTTCTGCCAGCAGACCATGCCCACACATTACGCGACGCTGGTGTGCTGCCAGACCACGCCGTCGCACCAGCTGCGAATCGCCAACGCCGGCCACCCGCCCGTGCTCGTGGCCAGGCCGGGCGGCGTGCAGGTGATAGGGTCGACGGGCCTGCCTCTCGGCATGTTCTGCAACTCGGCGTATATGTCCCGGACCGTGACCCTCGAGCCCGGGGACGTGGCGCTGCTCTACAGCGACGGGTTGATCGAAACCGAGACCGCGGCGGGGGTCGACTACGGACTCGAACGTCTCAAAGCACGATTGACCGGGTTCACATCAGGCGGGCGGGCAACAGCCCAGCAGGTCGTCGACGCGTGCGTTGCCGATCTCGAAGCCCATCGAGGATCGGCCGCCTGCGCGGACGACCTGACGATCATGGCCGTCCGCCGGCTAGCCTGAGCGCGGGCATTGACCTGCGGCGACTCGTATGACCTCTCGCGAACGCCTGTCGATCGCGATGCGGGGCGGCACGCCGGACCGCGTGCCCGTGATGTGCCAGCTCGCGCTCGGCCATTACTTCCTTCATAGCCGCCACGGCGCCGTCGACATCTGGCACGACTCCGACGCTTTTGCGGATGCGCTCGTCGCCTTGCAAGCCTCCTACCGGTTCGACGGAATACTCGTGAACCTCCCTGGGCGCGACCCCAACTGGCGCCGGCACATCGCTGCCATTCGTGACGAAACGGGTGAGCGCTCGATTCTCTGGTCCAACGGCTGGATCACGCGCGTCCCAGCCGATGACAACCCGCATGTCTATCTTCCGGACGGGGTGAGTCGCGTCAGGTTCTCGCTGTTCGACATCGATCCCGAGCGTCTCTACTACGTCGAACCGCACGATCTGTCTGGTGTGACGTATCCGCTGAAGTGGGGATTCGAGCCCGATCCTGTGCCCATCCGTGAATCGGCCTTCTTCCCGTCTTGGCACTGGCGCACGATCGAGCTGGTGCGGGCACGATGTGCCGATATCAGCGTGCACGGCGAGGTCTTCTCTCCCTTCAGCCAGCTCGTCGAGCTGGCCGGCGTCACCGACGTCCTGCTCGCCCTGCGGACAGACGAGGGGCGAGTCATGGCATGCCTCGACGCGCTCTGCCGGGGCACCGAGGACCTCATGAACGGGCACGCCCGCGCAGGAGTGGACGCCGTCCTGATTTCCAGTGCCTATGCCGGCGGGGGATTCATTTCACCCGTCGACTATCGCCGGTTCGTATTGCCGTTCGAGCAACGCATCATCAGGACGTTCACCGCAGCACACCCTGATATTCCGGTCTACACGCACACGTGCGGCCGGCTGGCGGACCGGCTGGAGCTGCTGGAGGAGACCGGCACCCGGGGGATCGACACACTGGATCCGCCGCCCATCGGCAACGTGGATCTCGCCGATGCGAAGCGGCGCGTTGGCAGCCGCATGTTCCTGAAAGGGAATCTCGACCCGGTCAACACGGTATGGCGCGGCACGCCGGAGCAGTGCTTCGCCGAAGCCAGGCAGCGGATCGAAGCCGGCGCAGTGGGCGGTGGGTACATTCTCTCAACTGCCTGCTCGGTACCTCCGCACGCGCCGCCCGAGAATATCCGTGCGCTGGTGCGGGCGGCGGAGGAGTACGGGCACTATTAGGCTGGCGGCTGGCGGCCCTGCGGCTGGGGCTGGCGCGACTCGCGATGCTCGCTCAGGGCAGGCTGGCGGCTGGCGGCCCTTCGACTCGCGATGCTCGCTCAGGGCAGGCTGGCGGCTGGCGGCCCTTCGACTCGCGATGCTCGCTCAGGGCAGGCTGGTGGCTGGCGCTGCCCTCCATCGAGCGACTGTGTCGACAAGCAGCCGGACCGCTCGGGCCGGTCCTACTGACCGTCCACGCCGGCGTCCAGTCGCGACAAGCTCCGGGCCAGCCAGAGTGCGCAGGCTGCCGCCACGGCGCCCAGCCCTCCCGCCCGTGCCCATTCGCTGAAGATCAGGTCGCCGATCATGAACAGCGTTGCGTAGACCAGCAGCACTCCGGCCAGCCAGTCCAGCACCGCCCGGCCGAGTCCGCCATCCGGCCGAACATCCGGGCAGAGCGCGGCGATCGGTTTCCAGCCCGGGCCGCCAGGATGGACGCGCCGATAGAACTCGACGAGCGTCCTCGTTTCGACCGGCGGCGTCAGGTAGGTCGCGGCAATCCACACCACGGTGGTGACGCCGACGATCAGGTACAAGCTCTCCGGAAATACGATGGTGGTCCGGGCGCGTACGAAACCGTAGACGACCAGCGGCACAATCATCGCGGACAGCTCGCTCCATGCGTTGATGCGCCACCAGTACCAGCGAAGGATCAAGACAAGGCCCAGGCCCGCGCCCGCCTCGATGATGAACAGCCAGGCTCCCGAGATGGTTTCCAGGATGGCTGTCACGACAAGCGAGAGCGCCATGATGACGATCGTGGTGATGCGCGCGAAGCGCACCAGCTGCTTCTCGGTGGCGTCGGGCCGGGCGAACCGGCGGTACACATCGTTGACGATGTAGGAAGCGCCCCAATTGAGCTGGGTCGACACCGTCGACATGTAGGCGGCGAGAAACGACGCAAGCAGGACCCCTCGCAACCCGGCCGGCAGGTAGTCGCGCATCGCGTAGACGTAGCCCAGGCGCTTGGCTTCGGGAGCGAGATCCGGATACAGGACGAGCGCCGCGAGCCCCGTGAGAATCCACGGCCATGGCCTGATGCAGTAATGCGCGATCGTGAACCAGAGCGTCGCGAAGACGGCGTGCTTCTCGTTTCTTGCCGACATCATCCGCTGGGCGATGTAGCCGCCTCCACCGGGCTCTGCGCCCGGGTACCAGGATGCCCACCACTGGATGCCGATGAACGCGAAAAACGTCGCGACGCTCATCGCCAGCACACCGCCGGCTGACGACCCGGTGGGCCGTGCGCCGATGGCTGGCATCGCCCGGAGGGTCCATTCCGGCAGCTGGGCCTTGAGACCCGCGATGCCTCCGACCTGGGGCAGATTCACGACGACGACCGCCAGCGCAACGGTGCCCGCCATCGCCAGCACGAACTGAAAGGCATCAGTGATCGCCACGCCCCAGAGTCCGGACGTCGCTGCGTAGACTGCCGTGATCGCGAGCGATCCAGCGACCCACCAGATGACCTGGGTGTGCGGCACGCCGAGCATGCCCTCGAGAATGGCAGCCATCGCGAGGTTGACCCAGCCCATGATGATGCAGTTGACCAGCAGGCCCAGGTAGATGCCCCGCGTCCCGCGGAGCACCGCGGCCGGCTTGCCCGAGTAGCGGATCTCGACCAGTTCAACGTCGGTGAGGATTCCGGCCCGCCTCCAGAGCCGCGCGAAGAAGAAGACGGTCGCCACTCCGCCGAGCGCCATGTTCCACCAGAGCCAGTTGCCGGCGACGCCGTTCTTCGCAACCAGTTCCGTGACGGCCAGGGGAGTGTCGGCAGCGAAGGTGGTGGCCACCATGGAGGTCCCCGCCAGCCACCACGGCAGGCTCCGGCCGGAGAGAAAGAACTCCTCCACGTTCCGGCCGGCCCTGCGGGAGTAATACAGGCCGATCACGGCGCTCGCCGCGAAATACACCACGACGATGGCCCAGTCCGGCCAGGTCATGGCCGAGTTCGACTCGCCGGATGTGTTGCGGACGGCGGAGGGGTCTCTCCGGAGGCCCGATCATGGCTCGCGCGCTGCGCTGCGGTTGGCCCGACGACGGGACGCGCACCTCCACCTGAACCTGGGGCCTCGAAGGTCGCGGGCTCGTCCAGGCCCAGGATGTCGCCGCAGGAGGTGCGCGCGCCCAGGACCGCCCCTACTTCACCGTGAAGGGGACTGAGGCTACGACGTTCTCGAATTCGACCTGGAGCTTGCCGGCATTGGCACCTGTCGACGACAAGGTGATCTTGCAGGTCTCGACCAGGGCCGGCGGCTTGCTCATGTCCATCGGTACGCGGCCGAGGTCCTGAGCCTGGTCATAGGTCAGGCCCCACTGGCCAGTCTGCTTGTTGATGATGAGCTGCCACGGAGTCGCGTTCACCAGCGTAAACACCGTGTAGTCGCCCGCCGGGACGGCCAGGCCCTTGATGTCGAGGGTGGCTTCGGTGTGCAGCGCGGTTGCCGAGTTCGCGCCCGTCCGCCACGCGGGATAGGTGCGATCCTTGCTGATGACGCCACCCTCACCGAACATCTGGCGGCCGCGGACCGAGGGTGCCGAGTACTTGATGGAGATGACCTTGCCGGCGATGGTCACGGAGGTGTCGGCCGGCGGGCTCAGCGGCGGCTTCTGGGTCTGAGCCGCGCTGAGCGTGGCCAGGACGAAGAGCATGACGGCGCAGATGGCTGTGGCGCGTCTCATCGTGATGTCTCCTTGGTGTGAACCTCGATCCGAAACGTCGCGCTGTCCCGGGCGGGGCACGACCACTCGATTCGGGCCTATGTTGGCGTCGACGACCCCGGCCCGACGGAAGTACCGCCCGCCGGGACCTTCCTTCGGGGGCGATACGGGATTATACCGCCGGGAAGGAAAGTCCGAGCGGCACGCTCGGTCCCTCGGGGATTGCCCCGAAGGACGAACCCCGATGGCCGGACGATCCACGGTCGAAGCCTGCGCGCCGCGACCGAGAGGCACCCGCACGGTGCGGGCCCTCAGCCCGGCAGGCTCAGCGTCTCTTCAGATTGGCGGCGATGTGAATTGAGCGGGGAATTGGCGAGCCCGTTTGCGCTATCATGTCGCGATGTCGCTCATACTCCTGGTCGACGACGACCTGCCGACGCTGAGCGGTCTGACCGCGATCCTCAGGGCCGCCGGTCACACCGTGTCCGCCGCGGCCGACTTCGAGGATGCACGGCGCCGCCTGCTGACCATTCACCCGGAGGTGCTCATCGTCGACGTCCGGCTTCATCAATACAACGGCCTGCAACTGGTCGTCATGGCCCAGCACCTCGTGCCCCGCCCGGCGGCAATCGTGACGAGCGGCTTCCATGATCCGGTGCTCATGCAGGATGCGGAGAAGCTGGGAGCGACCTTTATCGAGAAGCCATTCGAGCCGGCCCGCCTGCTGGCGCTGGTCGACGAGCTGAAGCCCTCGGCGAGCACCTGACTCGCCCCAGTGTCCCGTTATCCCTTGAGTTGCTCAATCGCCTTCCGGGCCCACTGAGCGTCCTCGAGCATGGCGCGCCCGATGCCGACCACATCCGCCTGCCCGGCTCTCACGATGGCATCGGCGTGCACCGGATCCGAGATGCCGCCGGCGACCATCACGGGAACGCCTACCAGCTTCTTGATCGCATCGGCGTAGGCCACGAAATAGCCCGGGCCACGTCCCGGATCGTCGGACCCGGCCATGCCGCCTGAAATATCGAGCAGGGCCGCTCCGCCGGAGGTCAACCTGGTCGAGACCCGGCAGGCCGCTCCGAGCGTCAGGCCCCCAGGGAACTCGTCGTGGCCTCCCAGCCTGACGAAGACCGGGAAACCTGCTCCGACCTTTTTCCGTACCCCTGCCAGCACTTCCAGGCACAACCGCGACCGCCGGTCGTCGTCGCCTCCATACGCGTCGTCACGATGATTCGTCAACGGTGAGAGAAACTGAGACAGCAGGAACCCGTGCGCGGCGTGGAGTTCGACGGCGTCGAACCCGGCCCGCCTCGCCCGATCGGCCGCCGACGCGAACGCCTCGATCACCTCGGCGATCTGGGCGAGGCTCGCGGCCTCCGGCACGTTGGTCTTCGGTTCCCTGGGATTCGGCATCGCGGACGGCGCGAGCGGCTGCTCCCCGGTGATCCTTCTCGACGATCGCGATCCGGCGTGGGATATCTGAAGGCAGGCGACCGCGCCTTCCTTCGTGATGGAGGCGGCCAGTCGCGCGAGACCGTCCAGGCAGGTATCGTCGTAGACCCCGAGTTGCGAGCTGCTGTGGCGGCCGCGCGGGTGGACAAATGCGTGCTCGACGATGACGAGGCCGCAACCGGCTGCCGCACGGACGCTGTGATATTCGACGATCGCGTCGGTGACGAACCCCTCGCGGCTGGCTTTCGCCGACCACATCGGCGGCATGGCGATGCGGTTTCGGAGGGTGAGGCCCGAGAAGGAGAGCGGAGTCACGAGCGTCGGCATGATGGTCACACGCTGCGGATGAACCGGGTGGTCGACTCGCCGCTGGCCTCACTCCCCGTGCGGCCGAAACGAGCCGAAGGGGAGTGGAGCCAGCGCAGGTTGGGGGAAACTACTTCTTCGGATAGGCCGGTCGTGCCGGGAACGTGTACGGCTTCTCCTTGATCTGCTTCATCAGGACGTCGATCGCCTTTTCGAGCTGCAGGTCCTTGCCGGCCGACGCCGAGGCCGGGTCGTTGTCGAGCAGGATGTCCGGGTCCGCGCCGTGGTTCTCGACGATCCACTTGCCGTCGGCGCCCCAGAAGGCGTTATTGGACTGCTGGACGGTGCCGTTGTCGATCGTCCGCTGGCCGTTGAGGATGCCGACCAGGCCCCCCCATGACGGCACGCCAATCACGGTGCCGAGCTTGCGCGCCTTGAAGTGTTCGACGAACGCCTCGCCGTCCGACCCGTTGTACTCGTTGCTGAGGACGGCCACCGGGCCGTTGAGCACCGAGCCCGGATACCGGAACGGTTCCATGTTGCGGAGGACGTTGAAGGCCGTCATCTTCCGCTCCAGCTTGTCGATGATGAAGTACTCCGTCCACCCGCCGCCGTTGCCCCGGACGTCGATCACGATGCCCTTCTTGTAGCGGAACGCCCGCCAGTACTTGTCGAACTGGCCGACGTTGTCGGTGCCCATCGCCGTGATGTGCATGTAGCCGAGATCACCGTTCGACGCCTTCAGCACGGTCTCGATGTTGTCCGCGATCCATCGCTCGTACCGGAGGCCCGATTCGGACCGGATCGGTTCGATCTCGAAGGTGCGCGCGCCTGCAGCGCTGGGCGTGGCATTGACGGCGACCTTCACCTTCTGGCCGCGCGTGACCTGGAGGAACTGGAACGGGTTGCCGCCCTTGAGATCGTGGCCATCGATCGCGATCAGGAACTCGCCGTCCTTGATGTCGAAATCTGCCCGGACCAGCGGGCCGACCAGGTCCCGGTTGTAGGCGGTCGAGCCGAGGAGTCGCGCGAGTTTCGGATATCCGCTGGCGTCGGCCACGAGGTCTGCGCCGAGCCAGCCGGTGAAGACGGGGTTCGGCGGCAGTTGCGCGGGGCTGGAGTCGCCTCCGGAAATGTAGGTGTGCGAAACGCACAGCTCGCCGACCATCTCCGACAGGAGCCGATTGAGCTCCGACCGGTTGCTCAGGTCTGGCAGCAGCGCGCGGAACTTGTCGCCGATCTGCTTCCAGTCGCGCCCGTGCATGCCCGGGTCGTAGAAGAAATCGCGGTACCAGCGCCACGTGTCATTGAAGATCTGGGTCCATTCGGCGAGCGGCACGACGCGATACGTCATCTGCTCGAGGTTGAGCCGGGCGCCCAGGCTCTTGGCGGATGCCGCCTTCGACACCGTGCCCACGCTGTAGACATTGCCCTTCTGGCTGATCATCTGCTCGCGGTTGATCGACAGTCTCCAGTCGCTGATGGCCGGCTCGACCGTGATTTCCTTCCTGGCGTCCATGTCGTAGACGTGCAGCGTCCACTTGTCGTCGCCGCCGGGCTTGAACAGCTCCTCGGCCTCGCTCTCGCCGAAGAATTCCGTGCTGGCCCAGGTCACGAGCCCCTTGCCGGCCTTGAGGTGGTAGTACAGCCCCGACTCGACGGGGATCCGGAAGACCCGATTCTCGAGGCCGGCGAGGTCGATCCTGAATCCTTCGGGCTTCTTCTCGCCGGCCGATCCCTTCTGGAAGAGCGGCGGCTGGCCGGCCTTCAGCTGAACGGCCATCACCTGCACGGGCGTCGGAATAACGTGATCGTCTTCATAGATGTCGATTCGCGTCTTGAAGTCGCGGTACGAGAGGAAATAGAGGTACTCGCCGTTGGCGTCGAACGACGGGTTCAGGCTGTCGTAGAACCCGTCGGTGACGGGGACGCTCTTGTTCTGGTCGAGGCTGTAGACGAACACGCGGTTGTTGCGGTTGAACTCGACGAACGAATAGGTCACCCACCTGCTGTCGGGCGACCAGGAATAGTCGCTGACCTCCCAGAAGAACTCGTCGTTCTGCATCTGGTTGGAGGTGGCGAACTTCGTCAGCTTCTTCGTGGCGACATCCACGTAGAACAGCGAGAAATCCTTGTTGCCGAACAGGATCTTCGTCCCGTCCGGCGACCATTCCATGTGGTAGGCGTAGCGATCGAGCGTCGTCGTGAGCGGCTCCCACGGTTTGTCGCCGGTCACGTCGGTCACGTAAATCTGGTAGTCGCCCGACTTGTCCGAGTAGAAGGCGACCCGCCGGCCATCAGGGGACAGCTGCGGGAAGCGCTCGCGTGTGCCGGGGGTGCCGGTCAGATCGCGCGGGATCGCGCCATCGTCGGTCGAGACGAGGAAAACGTCCCCGCGCGCCTCGAAGGCTGCCGTCTTGCCGTCGTTCGACACCGACATCGATTGGATGTAGTCCCGGGGATTGATAGTCCTGTCGGCGAGTTCCCAGCGATCGGTCGGCATCTCGACGGCGACCCGCCGTGACTTGTTGGTGGCCGCGTCGAGCGCGAACAGCGATCCTCCCTGCATGAAGACAATCGACCTGCCGTCGGTATCGGGCATCTGCACGTCGAAGTCGGCGAAGTCGGTGACCTGGTCGACGCGCTTGGTGGCGAAATCGTAGGTGAAGAGATTGGCGATGCCGTTCGTGCCGCGGTCGGAGACGAAATACAGCTTGTTGCCGATCCACATCGGGTACGCGTTCTTGCCCACGTAGTCGGTCAGCGCGCTGAACGAGTTGGCCTTGAAGTCATACAGCCAGATGTCCGTGTACTGCCCGCCTTTGTAACGCTTCCAGTAGTACTCCTCGGTGCCGCGCCGGTTGTACGCGAGCCTGGTGCCGTCAGGCGAGAACGAGCACAGGATGCCGCGCTCCATCGGCATCTGCTGCGGCAGTTCGCCGGAAGGCGACACGGTATAGAGCTTCATGATCGGCCGGAACGTGTTCTCGTGCTGGGATCGGAACACGATCTTCTTCCCGTCCGGGGTCCACGTGATCGGCTGAACGGCCGAGCCGGCAAACGTCACACGCTTCGGCGCCCCTCCGGTGGCGGGCATCACGTAGATCGCCGGCCCGCCGTCGTACTGCCCCTGGAAGGCGATCTGCTTGCCGTCGGGCGAGAACTTCGGCTCGTTTTCCATCCCGGGGTGCGTCGTGAGGCGCTGCGCCACCCCGCCGGCCGCCGGGACCGCCCACAGATCGCGCTCCCAGCTGAAGACGATCGTGCCGCCATTGATGTCCGGGTACTGCATGAACCGGCCGGGGGTGCCGGCAGACGCCGTTCCGCACGCCAGCAGGGCGGCGACAGCCAGACAGAACGTGAGTTTTCGCATGGATGGCATCCTCCGGTGCGGTGCTGCGTGACGGACTCGACCCGACTGGCGGGGGACCGGCTGTTCTGGCGACCTCGTCATCCGGCCATTCGGGGCAGGTCGGACGACGGGTCGGGCATCCAGGCAGTCTACACCGCCGGCCACGCCCCACCCAAGCCGGAGCGGCAACCCGGGGCCCTCCTTCGACGTAGAACGATTCAGCGCGGCGAGAGATCCCTCTCGGCCGTCCGGTGCTAACCTGTACTTGGCCGCAAGCTCTGGAGGTGAATTGTGAACGAAAGTCTACGGAAGCTGCTGATGGCTGGACTGGGAGCCGTCTACCTCACAGAAGAGAAGGCAAAAAGCCTGTTCGAGGACCTCGTGAAGCACGGCGAGATGAACGAGCAGGACGCCCGCGAGATGATCGCGTCATGGCGCAAGCGGGCCGGCGAACAGAGCGACAAGGTCCAAAAGCAGATCGACGAAGCGGTCGAGCGGGGCCTGAAAGCCATGGGGTACGTGAAGAAGTCCGAACTCGACACGTTGGCCGCGCGGATCGAAGAACTCGAACGGAAACTGGGAGAGCACGAGACCACGCAGGTCTGACCCGCGGGAGGTTGCGCCCCGCACCTTCAGCTCATGGCGAGACACATCCCAGGCCCCGTCACCGTGCAGGCGTCCGGCAACCTGCCGAAGGTAATCGAGGAGTACGTCGGACGGGTGAACTCGGCCCACACCCGGGTCAGCATCGCGCGCATGAAGAGCCCGGCCGGCTGGATCGAGCCGGGCCAGACCCCGGAGTTCGACGAATACACCGTCGTCCTGCGCGGCCTCCTCAAGGTCGCGACGCGGAACGGGACCCTGGAGGTCCGTGCAGGCGAGGCGGTCATCGTCGAGCAGGGCGAGTGGGTGCAGTACAGCACGCCGGGTGCGGAGGGCGCCGAGTACATCGCGGTCTGTCTGCCTGCCTTCTCGCCCGCTGCCGCGCACCGGGACGAGTAGCCGACGCGTGCCGGTCGAGCAGGGGCTTGGGCGGGACCAGAGGCAAGCGCCAGTTCAATTGCGCTGCGCCGTCAGCCGCGAACCGCCGGCCGCCGGCCTTTCGCATCCGTGTTCTCATCTGCTACGCTCGTCATTCAGTGACAGGACACGTCTTCCGCATAGAGCGCTACGCCGTGCACGATGGCCCGGGCATCCGGACCACGGTCTTTCTCAAAGGCTGCCCCTTGCGGTGCTGGTGGTGCCACAGCCCCGAGAGCCAGTCGGCGCTTCCGGAGCTCATGTACCGCCCCGACCGCTGCGTGCGCTGCCTCAAGTGCATCGATCGGTGTGAGGCAGGCGCCGTATCGATCGTCGACAGCATGCCGGAGGTCGATCAGGAGTTGTGCCGCTGGTGTGGGAACTGCGCCGATGTCTGCGCTTCAGGTGCGCGGGTCCGCACGGGCCAGGTGATGTCGGCCGAGGAGGTCGTCCGCATCGTCGATCGCGACACGTTGTTCTATGACCAGTCGGGCGGCGGCGTGACCTTCTCGGGCGGCGAGCCCTACCTGCAGCCGGAGTTCCTCGCCCAACTGCTGGAGGGGTGCCGGCGGAAGCGTATCCACACGGCGGTGGATACCTGCGGAATGGCCGACCCCGACTCGCTCGTGCGGACGCTTTCGCTGGTCGACCTGTTCCTCTTCGACATCAAGCTCCTGGACGATGAGCGCCATCGCACCTTCACGGGGATGTCGAACGTCCGGATTCTCGACAACCTGCGGACCCTGGTCGAGGCGCACGCCCGCGTGGTCGTCCGCCTGCCGCTCGTCCCGGGCGTCAATGATGATCCGGACGGTGTCGCACGTCTCGGCCGGTTTCTCTCCGGGCTCGGGTTGTCCCGCGTGGATGTCTTGCCGTACCATCGGGCGGGAACGGCCAAGTACCAGGCGCTCGGGCGGGAGTACCGGCTGGCCGACACCCAGGTGCCCTCGCACGAAATCGACGAGGCCGTCCGAATCCTCTCCGGATTCGGCCTCGATGCCGTGGCAGGAGGAAGACCATGACGGATCGCGTGGCCCGGCTGCGAACGGCGAGCCTCGACGCACAGCCATGGCTGTCGAGCGAGCGCGCCGAGTTGATGACACGATTCTGCCGCGATCTCGCCGTCGGGCTCTCGACTCCCATGCGGCGGGCGAAGTCCTTCGAGTACCTCCTGGAGCACCAGACCATCTGCATCAGCCCGGACGAGCTCATCGTCGGTGAGCGCGGGCCGTCGCCGAAGGCGACGCCCACCTACCCCGAGCTCTGCTGCCACACGATGACGGACCTCGACATCATCGATGGGCGCGAAAAGATCAGATTCGCCGTCGACGCGGGCGTGCGGAGTGTCTACGAGCAGGAGATCATCCCGTTCTGGCGCGGGAAGTCGGTCAGGGATCAGATCTTCGGACAGATGACCGATCAGTGGAAGGCCGCGTACGAGGCCGGCGTCTTCACGGAGTTCATGGAGCAGCGTGCGCCCGGCCATACCGTGCTCGACGACAAGATCTACCGGGAGGGGTTCCACGAGGTCATCGCCCGGATAGACGCCCGGATTGCCGGTCTGGATCTGCTCAACGATTCCCGCGCGTACGACAGGCGCGAGGAGTTGCGGGCGATGCGCACCTGCGCGGCGGCGATCGTCCGGTTCGCCGAGCGGCACGCGGCGGAAGCCGAACGTCTGGCCGCGCTGGAACCTGACGCCGGACGCCGGGCGGATCTCCTGCGCGTGGCGTCCAACTGCCGCCGGGTGCCTGCGCACGCCCCGCGCGACTTCTGGGAAGCGCTCCAGGCCTACTGGTTCGTGCATCTCGGCGTCATCACCGAACTCAACACCTGGGATTCCTTCTGTCCGGGCCGTCTTGATCAGCACCTCTTTCCGTTCTACCGCCGCGAGATCGACGCCCGGACGCTGACCGACGACCAGGCGCGCGAGCTCCTCGGCTGCTTCTGGGTGAAGTTCAACAACCAGCCGGCGCCGCCGAAGGTCGGCGTCACCGCGGCGGAGAGCGGCACGTACACGGATTTCTGCAACATCAACTCCGGCGGTCTCACCCGTGATGGCGACGATGGGGTCAACGACCTGACCTACCTCGTCCTGGATGTCATCGACGAGATGCGGCTCCTGCAGCCATCGTCCAACATCCAGCTCAGCGCGAGGAACCCGGATCGCTTCCTGAAACGCGCCTGCGAGATCATTCGCAAGGGCTGGGGCCAGCCCTCCCTCTTCAATGCCGACAGCGTCGTGGAAGAGCTGCTGCGCCACGGCAAGTCGCTCGAGGATGCGCGGTGCGGGGGCACGAGCGGGTGCGTCGAGGTTGGAGCGTTCGGCAAGGAAGCCTACATCCTCACCGGCTATTTCAACCTGCCGAAGGTCCTCGAGCTGACGCTCTCGCGCGGGTTCGACGCGCGGACCGGCAAGCTGGTCGGCATCGACACCGGAGATCCGTCGGAGTGGAGCGGCTACGACGAGGCGTTCATGGCGTTTGGCAAGCAGCTGCGCCACCTCATCGACGTCAAGGTGCGAGCCAACAACGTCATCGAGCGCCTCTTCGCCACCGAGATGCCGGCGCCGTTCCTCTCGACGCTCATCGATGACTGCGTCGGCAACGGCCGCGACTACAACGACGGCGGCCCGCGCTACAACTCGAGCTACATCATGCCGGTGGGCCCCGGAACCGTGGCCGACAGCCTGTCGGCGATCAAGTTCCACGTCTTCGATCGGCGCGACGTGACGATGAAGCAGGTGCTCGATGCAGTCGGGGCCGACTTCGACGGCCAGGAGCCGTTACGCCAGGCGTTGTGGAACATGACGCCGCGGTACGGGAACGACGATCCGTACGCGGATCGCATCCTGGCGTCGCTCGTGGATCTGCTGCACGAGACGCTCGACGGCCGCCCCAACACGCGCGGGGGTCGGTATCACGTCAACTACCTCTCGACCACGTGCCACGTGTATTTCGGGTCGGTGTGCGGGGCCACGCCCGATGGGCGCAAGGCGTGGGAGCCGGTGTCGGACGGCATCTCGCCCGTGCAGGGCGCCGACCGCCGGGGCCCCACCGCCGTGCTGCGATCGGCGGCGCATTTCAATCACGCGCGAACCGGCGGCACGCTGCTCAACCAGAAGTTCGCGCCGCAGGTCGTCGCCGGCGAAGCCGGCCTCGAGAAGCTGGCGCAGCTGGTGCGGACCTACTTCCGCATGGGCGGCCATCACATTCAATTCAACGTGGTGACCTCCGACACGCTGCGCGCGGCCCAGCGCGAGCCCGGGAAGCACCGCGATCTCATCGTGCGCGTGGCGGGATACAGCGACTACTTCTGCGATCTCACCAGGGCCCTGCAGGACGAGATCATTGCGAGGACGGAGCATCAGGGGCTGTGACTAGGGGCTAGGTGCTAGGCGCTAGGGGCCAGTGAGTCCAGGCGCTTGGGGCTAGTCAGTCTAGGGGCTGGGCGCTCGGCGGCAGGTCGTCAGCGGTGCACCTGTGACTATTCGACACCTTCCAGCGCGCGAATCAGCCCGTGAAGAATACGGCCGACTTCAGCCGCCAGAACCTGAACGGGCTCGACTTGACCAGGTTTGACGAATCCGAGCCGAACGGCGAGCTCGAGTTGAGTCTCGATTTCTGCCTGTGAACCCAGCGCGATGCTGACGTGGTTGGCAAACGCCTGCTTCGATCGGCGATTGTGTCCTTCCGCGAGGTTTGAGGGAATCGAAACCGCTGCTCGTTTCAGCTGCATCGTCATCCCGTACTTTTCGCTCGCGGGAAATTCCCGCGTCAGCGCGTAGCAGTCTTCGACGAGCGCCATAGCCTTTCGCCAGGCATCCAAGTCCTTGCACGATTGAATTCGTGCCATCCGAGTCGCTCCGACACGGGATTTTGCGGGTACCGCCCGCCAATCAGAGATGCAAGTGCCGTGCCTGCGAACTGCTGCAGCGCTGGCGAGGGTCAACCCTTGGGGTCGAACATGCGCGTAGGCCCACGCCCCGAGTCTGAGGAGCCCCTCGCGCCTGGCCCCCAAGTCTGACGAGCCCCAAGTCCCCAGCCCCCAAGTTCTATTCCCACTCGATGGTGCCCGGTGGCTTGGTGGTGATGTCCAGCGCGAGACCACTGACGCCGGGCAATGCCAGGATCTGCGCGCGAAGGTCGTCGAGCAGCGCATCCGGCAACTGCGCGGGCGTCGCCGTCATCGCGCGCTCCGAGTGGATGGGGCGCACGATCACGAACTCGCGCCCGGCCCCGTCAACCTCCAGCGGCACCAGCACGGTGGGGCACTGCCAGATGCTGTCGTAGATCCCGTGGCGCCGCAGTCCCTCCATCACCAGGTGGTCGGCGTCCCGCAGCAGGTCCAGGCGCGCACCGGTCACCGACGCGGCGAGCGGCCGGACCTCACGCGGCGCGTCACCTCCGAGATTCCACATGCATCGATTGATTCCCGGAACGTGCTTGAACACGGCCGCCGCCATCTCGACCAGCCGATCCCAGTGCGCCGCGCCGCTGATCAGCACAGGATGTTCATAGGACCGCAGGTCCGCCTTCACGCCGACTGACTTGAGCGGGAGCGCCATCGCTCGAAGCCCGTACTGGCGGCTCACCTCTTCGACGCCCGGCTCGAGCTGGTCGAACCCGTCGCGTGCCTCGACGCCGGTAGAGCAGAGCAGGCGCACGCCGAGCCCGGGGCCCGGGAACGGATGGCGCCACACGAGCTCGCGCGCGATGCCCAGCATCTCGCCGAGTTCTCGTACTTCGACCTTGTACAAGTCGGCGAGCGGCTCCACCACGCGCCCCGCCTCGATCATGCGCTCGATGACCGGCACGCGGTTGTGGTGGGTCTTGATGGTGTCGGCCCGCTTCGTGCCGCCGGTTTCGATCGTGTCCGGGTAGATGGTGCCCTGGCCGAGCAGGTGCCCCTCGATGCCGAGCGCTTTGGCCTCGCGCTCGAACACGCGAATGAACGTGTCGCCGATGATACGCCGCTTGCGTTCGGGCTCGACCTCGCCTGCCAGGGCCCCCAGGAAATCACGCGACGCATCCACGAAATGGACGTTCTCTCCCAGACCGAAGCCCCGGAACGTCTCGAGGACATCGCGGCTCTCGTTCTTGCGCATGAGGCCGTTGTCGACGTGCAGCAGGTGCAGCCGCTCGGGGCCGATGGCCATCGCGAGCAGGCGTGCGGCAACCGTCGAGTCCACGCCGCCCGAGGCGAGCAGGAAGACCGATTGATCGCCGACCTGGCGGCGCACCTGCTCCACGCGTTCCTCGACGTACCGGTCCATCGTCCAGGAGGGCCGGCAGCCGCACACGCCGAAGACGAAATTGGCGATCATCTCGGTGCCGTGCACCGTGTCATCGACTTCCGGATGGAACTGGAACCCGTATCTCCGCAGCCGCGACGACCCGATGGCGGCGTACCGATGGGACGTGCCGACGGTGCCCATCTCGGAGTAGCCGACCTCGTCGAAGCCGGGCCCGACGCTGGTCACCGAGTCGAAGTGGCTCATCCACACGCGCTCGGTGCGGCCGAGGCCCGTGAACAACGGGTGCTCGACCAGGATGTGCAGGTCGGCCGGGCCCCACTCGCGTCCGCCGTGCACGACGGTGCCGCCGTAGTGCTTGGCGATCTCCTGGTGTCCGAAGCAGAACCCGAGGATCGGGGTATCGAGATCGTAGATGGCTTTGTTGTATGTCGAATCCTCGCCGAAGGCCGAGAGACTCGGACTGCCCGACAGAATGATCCCCTTGTAACGGCGAAACGCGTCGATGGGGTCCTCCGGCTGCCGGATCTCGGCCAGCACGCGGAGGCGCCGTACTTTGGTGGCAATCAGGTGGGCGTACTGCCCGCCGAAGTCGACAACAGCAATGGCGTCGTGAGTCATGAACGGTGATTGTACACGCGGCGCTCCTCCTCGCATTGGGCGGCTGCGAAGGGTCAACGGTATAATGCGCCAATCCCGACGCCAGGTGTCGCGAGCCATCGGCGCACGGCGTCCGAGGCGCGGCGCAGCCGGTGAACCCCCTCGTCCCGCTAGTGTCCCGAGTCAGACGTTCGGTGACAAATAGTCCGGAGCGCGGCGCCTGGGATCGCAAGGCGCGACGACCGAGAATATCGGGAATATGCGAGGGAGAAGCAACCTGAGCGAGGCGGGATGCCCCGCCCGGAATATGTCGGCGAACGTCTGACTCGGGACACTAGCAGGAGCACCGAACCGTGAACAAGCATCGCGCATCTGTCGGCGTGTCTCCGGTCGTGCTGCTCGTCGTGCTGCTGGCGGCGGTGGCTGTCCCGCTGGCCGGTCAACAGGCACCCGCCGCCGCGAACTGGCCGTCGTTCCGCGGACCCAACGCCTCGGGCGTCGCCGACGGCTATCCGCTGCCGTCGGAGTGGGATGTTCCATCCTCCCGCAACGTGAGGTGGAAGACCCCGATCCCGGGTCTCGGGCACTCGAGCCCTATCGTGTGGGGCGACCGGATCTTCGTGTCGAGCGCGATCAGCGGCGTCCAGGATCCCCAGCTGAAGGTGGGGCTCTATGGCGACATCGACTCGGTGCAGGATGCCTCCTCGCATCGCTGGGTGATCTACTGCCTCGAGGCGCGGTCCGGGAAGGTGCTCTGGGAGAAGACCGTGTTCTCCGGCGTCCCGAAGATCAAGCGCCATCCGAAATCCACTCACGCCAACGCCACGCTGGCCACCGACGGTGAGCGGCTCATCGCGATGTTCGGATCCGAGGGCCTCTACTGTTTCGATCTCAACGGCAGGCAACTGTGGAAGAAGGATCTCGGCGTGCTCGATTCCTCCTACTACGTCGCGCCCGCAGCGCAGTGGGAGTTCGCCAGTTCTCCGGTGCTCGACAGGGATCTGGTGCTCGTGCAGTGTGACGTCCTCAACGGCTCGTTCATCGCGGCCTTCAGCGCCAGCGATGGCCGCGAGATCTGGCGAACCTCTCGGGACGAGGTGCCGACCTGGGGAACGCCCACCGTCGTCGGGGTCGGGCAGACGCGGCAGATGATCGTCAACGGCTACAAACACATCGGGGCCTACGATGTGGCGACGGGCAAGGAAGTCTGGCGGCTCAAGGGGGGAGGCGACATCCCCGCGCCCACCCCCGTGGTCGCCGGCGGGATGGTGTTCATCACGAACGCTCACGGCCCGATGGCCCCGATCTACGCGATCCGGCTGGCCGCCACCGGCGACGTCTCGCTCGCCACCGGCGAGTCGTCCAATCAGTTCGTCGCCTGGAGCTACCCCCGAGACGGCTCGTACATGAGCACGCCGCTCGTGTACGGCGACCTGATGTACAACGTGAAGATCAACGGCGTCCTGAGTTCCTACGACGCCCGAACGGGCAGCCGGCTGTACCAGGAGCGTCTCGGCCCGGGCGGCACCGGTTTCAGCGCGTCCCCGGTCGCCGGCGACCGGAAGATCTTCATTGCGAGTGAGGACGGCGACATCTACGTGGTCAAGGCCGGCCCGAAGTACGAGCTGATGTCGAGAAACGTCATGGGCGAGGTCTGCATGGCGACTCCCGCGATCTCGCGCGGGGTCATTTACTTCCGTACGCGGTCGCACGTCGTGGCGATCGGCGCGAAGCGCTGAACCCGCGAGGCTCGCAGTCCGGACCGAGGGTCGCCGGACGAGGGTCGAATGAAAGCAGAGGATCACATGCGTCTGGCCAGAGTTCTCCTCCTCTTCGTGTGCTGTGCATTCGTCCCGGGAGCGGCTGCCGATCTGGACTGGCCTCAGTGGAGGGGACCGAACCGCGACGGGGTGTCGACCGAGACCGGGCTGCTGAAGCAATGGCCGCCAAAAGGGCCGTCCGCCGTCTGGTCGATCTCCAATCTCGGACGAGGCTACGGGGCCCCGGCCATTCTCGGTGACCGCATCTTCGTGCAGGGGACGCGCGGGGGCAAGAGCGGCGTCTTCTGCCTGAACCGCGCCACCGGCGCGATGCTGTGGTTCCGGGCGCTGGGGCAGGACCTCGATCAGGACAAGGGCGGCGGCCCGCGCGGGACGCCAACGGTCGAGGGCGATCGACTCTACGCCCTCTCCGAGGACGGCGACCTGGCGTGCTTGCGGGCGGCCGACGGATCGGTGTCCTGGGCGCGCAACATCCTCAAGGATTTCGACGGGACCAATCCTCAATGGCTCATCAGCGAGTCGCCGCTCATCGATGGTGACCGCGTGATCATCACGCCGGGCGGGCGCCGGGCGGCGATCGCGGCACTCGACAAGGCGACAGGGAAGACCGTCTGGACCACCACCGAGTTGAGCGACCCGGCCGCCTACTCGTCCTGCATCGTCGCCAACGTGCAGGGCGTCCGGACGATCATGACCCTGACCTCCCAGGCCGGCGTCGGCGTGCGGGCGAACGATGGCAAGCTGCTATGGCGCTTTCCCCGCGTCGCGAACCGTACCGCCAACGTCACGACGCCCGTCTACTCCGACAACCGCGTGTTCTACACCTCGGCCTACGACACCGGCAGTGCGCTGCTGCAACTGAAGGCCGAGAACGGGAGCGTCCGCGCCGACCAGGTCTATTTCAGCCGCGACATGATGAACCACCATGGCGGCGTCGTCCTGGTGAACGGATATCTATACGGCTTTTCGAATGCCATCCTGACGTGCATGGAGTATGCGAGTGGCAAGGTGATGTGGAGGAACCGCAGCGTCGGGAAGGGGTCGGTGACCTACGCAGACGGGCACCTCTACCTGCTCGGGGAGGAGAACACGGTCGGCCTGGCGGAGGCGAACCCGTCGGCGTACGTGGAGAAGGGACGATTCCAGATCCCCGACCAGGGCTGGCCCAGCTGGCCCCACCCCGTGGTCGCCGGTGGAAGGCTCTTCATCAGGAATCAGGGCACACTGACCTCGTATGACATCAAGGCGAAGTAGGATCGGCTGGCGGCTGGCGACCGGCGGCTGGCGACCGGCGACCGGCGGCTGGTGGCTGGCGAGCGGCGGCGGCTGGCGACTGGCGGCTGGCGGCGGGTGGCTGGCGGCTGGAGGCGCGCACGCGTCGGGTCCGCTCGTTACCGAAGGCAGCCGATGAGGTTGCGGTCGTCGAACACGGCAATTCCACATGACTAATTGGCACCATCGACTTCGTTCTCTCTCCATCGTCGCGCTGGCGGTCGCAGCCATCCCGGCCCTCGCCCAGGACTGGCCCATGTGGGGCGGGACGCCGCGCCGCAACATGGCGTCCTCCATGAAGAACCTGCCCGGCACCTGGGACGTCCAATCGATGAAGAACGTCAAATGGAAGGTGGAGCTGGGCTCGACCTCCTACGGCAACCCGGTGGTCGCCGATGGCAAGGTGCTCGTGGGGACCAACAACACCAACCCTCGCAATCCGGATATCCAGGGCGACAAGGGCGTGCTGATGTGCTTCCGCGAGTCGGACGGGAGGTTCCTCTGGCAGGCTGTCAGCGACAAGCTGGCCTCCGGCCAGGAGAACGACTGGCCCGAGCAGGGCATCTGTTCCTCGCCGGCGGTTGAAGGGAAGCGGATCTACTACGTGACGAGTCGCGGCGAGCTCGTGTGTCTCGACACCGAAGGCTTCCTCGACGGAAAGAACGATGGGCCGTATCAGTCCGAGGTCCGCAAGGGCCCCACAGACGCCGACGTGATCTGGAAGCTGGACATGATGAAGGAGCTGGGCGTGTTCCAGCACAACATGGCCAACTCGTCGCCAGTCGTCTGGGAAGACCTCGTGTTTCTCGAGACCTCCAACGGCAGAGACGACAGCCACGAAAAGGTGCCGTCGCCCTCCGCCCCGAGCTTCATCGCCGTCAACAAGAACACCGGGGCCGTTGTGTGGAAGGACTCGACGCCAGGCGGTCGCATCCTCCACGGACAGTGGTCCTCGCCGGCGCTCGGTGAGGTGGGCGGCGTGATGCAGGCGTTCTTCCCCGGAGGCGACGGCTGGCTCTACGGGTTCAACGCGCGGACGGGCGAGAAGCTCTGGCGCTTCGACCTGAATCCGAAGGATGCGGTCTGGCCGAAGACGCGCAACGACGGTATCGCGACACCGGTCTACGTCGACGGCATGGTGCTGCTGTCGGTCGGCCAGGATCCGGAAAGCGGCGAGGGCATCGGCCACCTGTATGCCATCGACCCGGCCAAGGCGGGCGACATCACGGAGACGGGCCGGCTCTGGCAATACGACAAGATCCGGCGATCGATTTCGACGGCGGCGGTCGCCGACGGACTCGTGTACATCTCCGACTTCAGCGGCTTCCTGCACTGCCTGGATGCGAAGACGGGGAAGCCCTACTGGACCTACGACATGCTGGCCGCGGTCTGGGGTTCACCGCTCGTGGCCGGCGGCAAGGTGTACCTCGGCGACGAGGACGGTGATGTCGCCGTGTTGCAGGCCGGGAAGGAACTCAAGAAGATCGCCGAGAACAACATGGCGAACGCCGTCTACGGGACACCCGTTCCGGCCAATGGCGTGCTCTTCGTCATGACCCGTTCGACGCTCTTCGCCCTGGCGGCGTCCGGTCCGGGTGCGGGCGAATGAGAACACTCACGCTCGGGCTGACCCTCGGGGCGATGCTGTCCGCGCCCGCGCAGCCTCCGGTTGCCGATTCCTGGGCAATGTTCCGCGGATCTTCGTCCCTGTCGGGCGTCTCGGTTTCCGCCCTGCCCAGCCCGCTCAAGTTGAGGTGGACCTACCAGGCGAAGGATTCGATCGAATCCTCCGCGGCGATTGCCGACGGAACCGTCTACGTCGGATCCATGGATGGTGTTCTCCACGCCGTGGACCTCGCAACCGGCCGCGTGCGCTGGCAATACGAGGCCAAGGCCGCGATCGAAGAATCCTCGCCTTGCGTCCGCGGCGGGCTGGTCTACGTGGGTGACCTGGACGGCATCGTGCACGCCGTCGATGCGGCGTCGGGAAAAGTCCGGTGGACCTTCAAGGCCGAGGCCGAGATCAAATCGTCGCCCAATGTCGCGGGCGATCGGCTGTACATCGGGTCCTACGATCAGAACCTCTATTGTCTGACGGCATCGACCGGCACGCTCGTCTGGAGTTTCAAGACCGACGGCCCGGTGCACGGCACGCCCGCCGTCGACAACGGGATTGTGTACATCTCCGGATGCGACGAGACGTTTCGCGCCATCGACGCGGCCACCGGAAAGCAGCTCTACGCGGTGCCCCTTGGCGCCTACACAGGCGCTTCTGCGGTCGTTCGGGGAGACCGCGCGTATGTCGGCACATTCGGCGACGAGGTGCTGGGCATTGACTTGAAGCGGCGTGCCGTGGCGTGGACCTATCGTCATCCGACGCGCAATTTTCCGTTCTATTCATCGGCCGCGGCAACCTCCGATCGGATCGTCGTCGGGGGACGCGACAAGCTCGTCCACGCGATCAACGCCCTGACGGGGAAGTCGGTGTGGACGTTTCTCACGCGCGCGCGTGTCGAATCCTCGCCGCTGCTGGCAGGCCAGCGCGTGTTCATCGGATCGAACGACGGCGTGCTCTACGAGCTGGACCTGGCCTCGGGCCGGAAGAGGTGGGAATTCACGGCCGGCGCGCCGCTGTCCGCCTCGCCAGCCGCGGCCGGCGGCTTCCTCGTGATCGGATCGCAGGACGGCGTGCTCTACGGCCTCGGCCAGTGACGAACGACGCATGAAGATCGCCCACATCACCGCCGGCGCCGGTCACATGTATTGCGGCAGCTGCCTGCGCGACAACACGCTGGCGGCCGCCCTGATCGACGCGGGCCACGACGTGGTGCTCATCCCGACCTACACGCCGACCAGGTCCGAGGGGCGGGACGTCAGCCTCCACCGCGTGTACATTGGCGGCATCAATGTCTTTCTCCAGGAGCACTTCCCGTCGTTCCGCCGCGTGCCCCGGTTCGTCAGCCGGATGCTCGATGCCGCGCCGCTGCTGCGGCTGGCGACCCGGCGGGGCGTCAGCGTCGAGGCGTCCCATCTCGGCCGCCTGACCGTGTCGATGCTGCGCGGGACCGACGGGCCCCAGCGCAACGCCATTCTCGAGCTGGTGCAGTTTCTTTCCGATCATGTGGAGCCGGAAATCGTCAGCATCCCGAACTCGTTGCTGATCGGATTGGCACCCGCGATCAAGTCGGCGTTGAAGGTCCCGGTGGTGTGCACGCTGCAGGGCGAAGACCTGTTCCTCGACGGCCTTGGAGAACCGTACCGAAGCGAGTCCATCGCGCATATCCGCGAGCATGCGTCCAAGGTCGACGCATTCATCGCTGTGAGCCACTACGGCGCCGACGCCATGGCGAAGTGCCTGGGGATCGATCGCGATCGCATCCGCGTCGTGCCGCTCGGCGTCGACGTCGATGGCCATTCACGGGCCAGCCTCGACGGCGAGGTGTTCACGATCGGATATCTCGCCAGGGTCGCGCCGGAAAAGGGCCTCGATGTCCTGTGTGACGCCTACCGGCGCCTGCACGCGCGGCCAGAGCTCCCGCCAAGCCGGGTGTCGGCCATCGGCTACCTCGCGCCGGAGCACCGGCCGTTCCTGGACCGCATCCGGAAACAGGCAACCAACTGGGGGCTTGCCGACCATTTCCAGTATCACGGCGCTCCCGATCGGGCCGGAAAGCTGGCGTTCCTGCAGACGCTGAGCGTGCTGTCCGTCCCGGCGCCGCACGCCGGACAGAAGGGGCAGTTCCTGCTCGAGGCGATGGCCAGCGGGGTCCCTGTCGTCCAGCCTCGCAGCGGGGCGTTCATCGAGGTGGTCGAGTCGACCGGCGGCGGAATCCTGGTGGAGCCAGGCAATCCGGACGCGGTGGCAGAGGGGATCCTCGAACTCTGGAAGAACTCCGATCGCAGGCGGGAGCTGGGTAACAGAGGATTCGAAGGCGTGCGGGCACACTACAGCTCAGAGCGCATGCTGGAGCGCACGCTGGAAGTCTACCGGTCTGTTCTGCAATAGTGATGGGCCGTGGGCCCGTTCCGTCCGTCGGTTCGCAGACGGGACGGGCGGGGAAGGCGAGGGGTCGCGTCCGATTCACACCGGTCCGGGCACGGCCGCGCCCTCCCGTTCGCCCAGCGCCCCCCGACAGATGTCAGCAGGAGGACAGCCGTGCTCGAAGTCGCGAACCTCTGCAAAGACTACGAGACGACCGCCGGAAACCTCCACGCTCTGTCGGATGTCTCTCTGTCGATCAGTCCCGGAACCTCGGCGTCGATTGTCGGCCCGTCGGGCAGTGGCAAGAGCACGCTGCTCTACATCCTGGGAGGGCTCGAGCCCCCGACCTCGGGCTCGGTGAAACTCGACGGGCAGAATCCGTTCGAGCTGAAGGAGCGCGAGCTCGCCGCGTTCAGAAACCAGCGTGTCGGGTTCGTGTTCCAGGATCACCATCTGCTTCCCCAGTTGAGCGTGATCGAGAACGTGCTCGTCCCGACGTTGATCGCGCGCGAATCCGGCGAGGATCCGGCGGGCTGGGCCACGGCCCTGCTCGATCAAGTCGGCCTCGGCCCTCGCCTGCACCATCGGCCCCATCAGCTGTCGGGTGGCGAGAAACAGCGCGCTGCGCTGGCGAGAGCGCTCGTGCGCAAGCCGCGGCTGGTGCTGTGCGACGAGCCGACCGGAAACCTGGATCACGATGCGACCGAGGCCGTGGCCGCCCTGCTCCTGCACCTGCACCGCCAGCAGGGGACCATCCTGATCGTCGTATCGCACAATCTCGACCTGGCGCGGAGGTTCGACAGACAGTTCCGCCTGACCGATGCGCGCCTGCAGCTGATGTAGGCCGGCAACCGGCCGACGAAGCGAGCGACCAACGCTGTCACCGACGGGTCCGAGGAGGACATGGGCCGGCTCCTGTTTCGAAACCTGACGTACTACTGGCGCACGAACCTCGCGGTCATCGCGGGCGTGGCCACCTCGGTCGCGGTCCTGGCCGGGGCCCTGCTGGTGGGGCAGTCGGTTCGTGCGAGCCTGCGCGACCTGCTCTTCCAGCGAATCGGCGCAACCGCGTTCGTCGTCTCGGCCGATCGCTTCTTCCGCGCCGACCTCGCCGCTGCCTTCTCCTCGGATCGCGGGGTCGACCGATCCGCTGGCAGCTGTCCGATCATCTTCGTGCAGGGGACCGTGACCGCCGAGAGGACCGGCCAGCGCGCGCCGAAGGTCAACATCGTCGGCGTCGACGACCGGTTCTGGGTATTTCACGGCGTGGCGGGCGTGGCGCCGATCGCGGGCCGCGACGCTGTGGTCGGATCCGCCCTCGCGCGCCGGATCGGCGTTGGGGCTGGTGACGGCCTGCTGTTGAGGATCGAGACCCGTCAAGGAATCCCCAGGGAAACACTCTACGGCCGCCGCGAAGACGTGGGGCGGACCATCAGGCTCACCTGCCGCGAGATCCTTCCGGCGGACCGGATGGGCGAGTTTGCGCTGAAGCCGACCCAGGGCGATGTCGACACCGTGTTCGTGCCATTGAGCCGGCTTCAGCAGGATCTCGCACAGCCCCGCGGCGCCAATGTGATCCTGGTCGGGCCATCGGCCGTGCCGCGCGACGCCGCGAGCATTCAGCGTGTGCTCCGGGAGAGGTTCGCGCTCGAAGACATCGGCATCACGCTTCGCCCGCTGCCCTCGCAGGACGGGGTGTCAGTCGAGAGCGCGCGGATTCTGCTCGACGATCAGGTCGCCACCGCGGCGCTCGCTGCTGCCGCAGACGAGGGGTTGCCGGCGTCGGGCCTCTTCACGTACCTGGCGAACACCATTCGCGCGGAGGGGCGCGAGATCCCGTACTCGATTGTCACGGCCGCGGATCTCGGGAAGGGCGCATTCCGGGACGTCGCGCCTTCGTTGACGCGCGTGGAGCAGCCCGTACAGGGGGACGATCGCCGGCCGATCTGGCTCACCGATTGGTCGGCGCGGGATCTCGGCGTGACGCCCGGAGCGGCGGTGGAAATCGACTACTACCGTTGGCAGGAGGAGGGCGTCCTCGTGACGCGAACGGCACGATTCCGGCTCGCCGGCATCGTGCCTGGCGGGAAGGATGTGGACGCCACGCTCGCCCCCGACGTTCCGGGCATCACCGAGGCGGGGAGCATCCGCGAATGGGATCCGCCGTTCCCGATCGATCTGCATCGTATCCGGCCGCGTGACGAGGACTACTGGAACCGCTTCAAAGCGGCGCCCAAGGCATTCATCGAGCTCAGCACCGGCCAGGATCTCTGGCAAAGCCGATTCGGTCGATACTCAGCCGTCCGGATCGTCCGGCCGGGTTCCGGCCACGGCGAACGGGCGGGCGCGCCGGTCGAACGCCGTCGCCTCGACGATGTCATCGGCGGCCAGCTGCGCGCTCGGCTGGATCCCGAACGTGCAGGGTTTGCCGTTTCAGCGGTGAGGCAGAGTGGCATCGAAGGGGCGTCGGGATCGACCGACTTCGGGGAATACTTCCTGTACTTCAGCGCCTTCCTGATTGCGGCGGCGGTGCTGCTGTCCGCCCTGTTCTTCCGGCTCGGCGTCGAGCAGCGCGTGCGGGAGGTCGGGACGCTCCAGGCGCTCGGATTCCCCGTGGCAGAGGTCCGCCGCATCTTCCTTCTCGAGGGCGCCATACTCTCGGCGGCCGGTTCGATTGCGGGCATGATTGGCGCCGTCGCTTTCGGAGACGTCCTGATCTACGGCTTGCGCACGTGGTGGATCGGGGCCGTGGGGACGCGCCAGCTTCACCTGCACGCGTCGTGGGGACCGCTCCTCGTTGGAGCCGCTGCGGGCGGGGTGGTGTCGCTGCTGGTCATCGTATGGACCCTTCGCGGCCTTCAGCGGAACTCCACCCGGGCCTCGCTTGCCGGTGTCCTCGAATCGAGTGCCGTGCAGCGGGGCCGGGCTCGCGCGTTTCGGATTCTCCTGGTCGTGGCCTTGCTCGCCGCGATCGGGCTGCTGTTCGCATCGCTCTCCAGGACCGTGACCGAAGAAGAAGGGTTCTTCGGGACGGGGCTCTTTTTGTTGGTTGCGATGCTCAGCCTCGCCGGGATGTCGTTGCGCCGCCAGCGGCCTCATCCGCTTCGGAGCACGGGCCTGGGCGCCATGGTGCGGTTCGGAATCCGGAACGCCGTGTACCGCCCTGGACGGAGCCTGGCCTCGATCACGCTGGTCGCATCGGCGACCTTCGTGATCGTCTCGGTCGAAGCGTTCCGCCGGGATCCTCAGCTGTCCGACACTCGCCCGGAGTCGGGCACCGGCGGATTCAGTCTGATCGCTTCGTCAGTTCTGCCCATCGTTCACGATCCGAATACGGCACAGGGCCGCGAGGCGCTGGGGATCCCCCCGTCCGAGGTTCCGGAGCTCGCGAGGGTCCGGTTCGTTCCGTTTCGAGAGCGTTCCGGCGAAGATGCAAGCTGTCTGAACCTGTACGCCCCGCAGGATCCGACAATCCTGGGGGCCTCGCATGCATTCGTCGCGAGCGGCCGCTTCGGGTTTCGAAGCTCGCTGGCCGCGACCTCGGAGCAGAAGGCGAATCCGTGGCTCCTCATCGAGGCGCGACAGCCGGACGGAGCGGTTGCCGTCATCGGAGACGCGAATACCATCCAGTACATCCTTCACCGTTCGCTCGGAGACGTGCTGAGCGTGAGGGCGGGCAGCGGCGAGCCGATTCGCCTCCGGCTGGTTGCGGCACTGCGGGAGAGCGTGCTGCAGGGGCAGCTGATCATGTCCGAGGCGAATTTCCTGCGAGCCTTCCCGGACCAGGAGGGCTACCGTTTCTTCCTGATCGAAGCCCCGCCCTCGGCTGCCGGGTCGCTGGTCGGGCCGCTTCAGGAACGGCTCGTCGACTGGGGAGTGAGCGCCGAGCTCTCGCGCGACCGGCTGGCGGCGTATACCCGCGTCGAAAACACGTATCTGTCGACGTTCCAGTCGCTCGGAGGCCTTGGCCTCTTCCTCGGCACCCTCGGGCTCTCGGCCGTTTTGCTCCGAAATGTGCTGGAGCGGCGGAAGGAACTGGCGCTGCTCCGTGCGGTGGGGTATCGTGAGCGGACCCTGGCACTGGTGATCGTGCTGGAGAATCTGTTCCTGATGGTCTGGGGCCTGCTCTGCGGCGGTGTATGCGCGCTGCTGGCCGTCCTGCCGGCCCTCCACGCCAGGGGTGCCGATCTCCCGCTCGCCCAGATCGGGCTCATCTCCGCCGGCGTTCTGGTTGTCGGCATGGTTTCATCGTCTGTCGCGGTCATTGCGGCGTTTGGATCGCCGCTGCTCGACGCCCTTCGATCCGAGTGAATAGCACGCTATGACACGTCGATCCTGCTCTGTCGCCGTCCTTATAGGCATCTGCTGGCTCGTCGCGCGCGCGTATGGCGCGGTCCCCGATGACCAGTGGACACGATTCCGCGGGCCAAACGGCACGGGTGTCTCTGCGGCCACGAATCTGCCCGTCGAGATCGGCCCCGATCGGTTCGTCGTGTGGAAGACGCCGCTGCCTCCCGGGCACTCATCGCCAGTTCTGACCCCGACGCGGATTTTTCTCACGGCCCATACCCCCGACAAGGACGCCTACAAGCTCTTCGTCTTCGGCCTGGATCGCGCCACGGGCAAGATCCTGTGGCAGCGTGACGTGCCGCGCGCGCAGGCCGGCCGCCTGCAGAACGTCAACGGTCCAGCGTCTCCAAGCCCGGTGACCGACGGCACCAACGTCTACGCGTTCTTCCAGGAATTCGGCATGCTGGCCTTCACCGCGGACGGGCGCGAATTGTGGCGCCTGCCGATGGGCCCGTTCAGCATGTTCTACGGTTTCGGTGCGTCACCCATTCTCGTGGATGACGCCATCATCCTTTCCGTCGACCAGGACCTCGGGTCTTACATGGTGGCCGTCGACAAGCGCACGGGCAAGGTCCGCTGGAAAGTCGATCGGCCCGGCGTCATATCGGGCTACTCGACACCGACGGTCTATGAGCCACCGAACGGGACCAAGCAGCTGATCGTCCCCGAGTCGTTTCAGCTTTCAGCCTACTCGGCGACCGACGGCCGCCGGATCTGGTGGGTGCGCGGATTGCCGTGCGAGATGAAGTCGGTGGCCAGCTACGACAACGAGTACCTCTACATCAACGGCTGGGGCTTCCCTCAGAACCAGCCGGGTCAGCAGGTCGGGACGATCCCATTCGAGGACGGACTGAAGCGGTACGACAAGAACCAGGACGGAAAGGTCGGGCGTGACGAGATCACCGGAACCGATCCCCTCGACAGGATGCTGTCGCCGAAGTACGGATTCGATGCGTTCGACCTCGACCGTGACGGCAGGCTTACGACCAGCGAGTGGGACGTGTTCCGGATGATGATGGCTGCCGAAAACGGGTTGCTCGCCATCAAGCTGGGCGGGCAGGGCGACATGACGTCCAGCGCGATCAGGTGGCGCTATCAGCGTCCCGTGCCGCAGGTGCCCTCGACGCTGCTCTACCAGGGCACGCTCTTCATGGTGAACGACAGCGGCATCCTGACATCGTTCGACCCGGCCACGGGCAACGTGCTCAAGCAGGGACGCTTGAAGGGAGCGATCGACAAGTACTTCGCCTCGCCGGTTGGCGCCGACGGCAAAGTCTGGCTGATCAGCCAGGACGGCACGGTGTCGGTCGTCTCCGCAGCCGCGCAGTGGGACGTGCTGGCGGTCAACTCGCTCGGCGACGAGGTCTTCGCGACGCCCGCGTTTGCCAGCGGGCGAATCTACGTCCGGACCCGGAACATGCTCTACTGTTTCGGGAAGTAACAAAGGGATTCTGCTTTGGAAATCGTCGCGGGGGCGATCCCGCCGGGGTCACCGTTCCCGCTTCGGAGGGACGTATGCGTCGAGGCTGTCTCATCGCATGCACGTGGCTGCTCATCCAGGCGATCGGCCTTGCGGGCAACTGGCCGCAGTGGCGGGGGCCTGCCATGAACGGCTCGGCTGTCGAGACGAACCTGCCCGTGCGCTGGAGCACCACGGAGAACGTGACCTGGAAGGTTGCGCTGCCCGAGTTCTCCGGCTCGACACCGATCGTGTGGGACGACCGGATCTTCTTGAACACGGCCGACGGCACAGAGCTGTACCTGGTGTGCATCGATCGCCGCACCGGCCTCCAGACGTGGAAGCAACACCTTGGCACCGGCAACGCGAAGGTCCGCAAGCAGAACATGTCGTCGCCCTCGCCGATGACCGACGGCAGGACCGTCTGGGTCATGACGGGCACTGGAATCCTTTCGGCATTCGATGTCACGGGCAAGCGCCTCTGGTCTCGCGACATTCAGGGCGAATACGGCAGATTCGGCCTGAACTGGGGCTACGCCTCGACGCCGCTCCTGCTTCGGGACGCGCTCTACGTCGAGGTCCTTCATGGGATGAAGACCGACGCTGCCTCCTACCTGCTCGCCATCGACGCGGTCACAGGCAACACGAAGTGGCGGGCAGAACGCCCGACCGACGCGGTGCTCGAGTCACCCGACGCCTACACGACACCGGCCGTGTTGCGCTACGACGGCAAAGAGGAAATCGTCGTGAGCGGGGGCGACTACGTGACCGGCCACGATCCCGCGACCGGCCGGGAGCTGTGGCGCGCCGGCGGCCTGAACCCGTCGAAGGACCGTAACTACCGGATCGTGGCATCGCCCGTCGTAGCCGACGGGATGATTTTCGCCCCGTCGCGTGTGCGCCCGCTGCTCGCGCTGAAAGCGGGAGGCCGGGGCGACATCAGCTCGTCGCACCTCGCGTGGTCCACCGATCAGGGACCTGATGTGCCGACGCCCGCGACCGACGGGAAGTACATCTACATCCTCAACGACCGTGGCATCATCTGGTGCCGCGACGCGAAGACAGGGACAGAGATCTGGGGCAGCCAGCGCGTGCGCGCCGGAACCTACAGCGCGTCTCCGGTTCTGGCGGATGGCAAAGTGTACGTGACGAGCGAGGATGGGGTGACGACGGTGCTCGAGGCCGGCCCGCGGTTCAACGTGCTCGCGGAAAACGATCTGGGCGATTACACGCTGTCGTCTCCTGCCGTGTCGGACGGGCAGATCTTCCTGCGGACACAGAAGTTCCTTTACTGCATCGGCAGGCGTCATCCCGCCGTGAAATGACCCGGCGCCCCGAGCGGGCGGGCCGGGCCTGGCAGGTCATCATCGGAGGACTGATATGAGGCGGTTGATGAGTGCGCGGCTGGGTACAGTGCTGGCCAGTGCGGCGTTATGTGCGGCGGTTTTCGCGGCGGCCCCCGCGGCTCAGGAACCATACTGGCCATACTGGCGCGGCCCCGCCGCCGACGGCATGGCTGCGGGCGATGCGCCGTTGACGTGGAGCGATACGCAGAATATCCGGTGGCGGACGGAAATCCCGGGGCTTGGCAACTCGAGCCCGGTGGTCTGGGGTGACCTGGTGTTTGTCACCACGGCCATCAAGGCGGGTGCCTCCGCGGCGGCAGCGCCTGCGCCTCCGCCTTCGAGAGGGTTCAACCCCGGTGGCGGCGGGCCGCAGGTGGAGCACAAGTTCGACGTCCTTTGTCTCGATCGGAAGACCGGGAAGATCCTCTGGCAGCGCACCGCGATCACGGCCACGCCACACGAAGGCGGCCACAACGTGTACGGCAGCTTCGCGTCCAACTCGCCGCTGACCGACGGTGCCTTCGTCTACGCGTTCTTCGGCTCGCGAGGCGTCTACTGTTATGACCTGAAGGGGAACCTCGTCTGGAAGAAGGACTACGGCGTCCAGATGAGGATGAAGATGGCGTTCGGCGAGGGCATGGCACCGGTGCTCAGCGGCAACAAGCTCATCCTCGTCTTCGACCACGAGGGCGAGTCGTTCATGTCGGTCCTCGACAAGGCCACCGGCAGCGAGATCTGGAGGGTCAGCCGGAACGAGCGGACCAACTGGGCCGCCCCGCTCGTGGTCGACTTCAAGGGCCGGAAGCAGATCGTCGTTTCGTCGAGCGGAAAGGTCCGGAGTTATGACCTCGAGACCGGCAAGCCCATCTGGGAGTGTGCCGGGCTCGGCGCCAACACGATCCCGCAGCCGGTCGTGCAAGACGACATGGTGTTCGTGATGAGCGGGTACCAGAATCCCCGGCTGATGGCGATCCGCCTGGGCCGCGAGGGCGACCTGACGGGTACCGACGCGATTGTGTGGACCCAGACCAAGGGGAACTCGTACACGCCGTCACCGGTGATCTTCGACAACAAGTTCTATGCGCTGACCGACACCGGCATGCTCAGCTGCTACAACGCCCGCACGGGTGCGCCCTACTACCAGCAGGTGCGGCTCCCGAAGACCTACAGCTTCAAGTCGTCGCCCGTCGGCGTCAACGGCAAGCTGTACCTCGCCAGCGAAAACGAGGACGTGATCGTCGTGCGGATGGGCGAGACGTTCGAAGTCCTCGCGACCAACACGCTGCGGGACCAGGTGTTCATCGCCACGCCGGCGGTCACCGGCGGCGAGATCTTCCTGCGCAGCAAGACGTCGCTGTTCTGCATCCGGGCAAGTTAGACACGAGTTGGCGGCGCTCGCTCCTGGGCCTCGGGCCGCACCGCGCTCAGTGGGTGGACGCCGCCTGCAGACAGTCCAGCAGCGTCGACGAGTCCTCGACGCGGGCGCCCCCGGCGCGCTGGTCCAGCTGTATCGGACAGAGAGACGCCTCGCTGCTCGCGCCTACTCGGACGCAGTTTCGACCCTCACGCTTGGCGGCGTACAGGGCCTCGTCGGCCTGCGCGATCATCCCCTCGGCAGGCACTTCTCCCGCGCCGCACGTCACCACGCCGAGGCTGGCGGTGATGCCCAGGATGTGTTTGCCCCACGGGATCGGCATCTCGGCAATGGCGTGGCAGATCTTGGTGGCCACCTGGTAGGCCCCGCCGGACGGTGTCTCCGGAAGGACGAGCAGGAACTCGTCGCCGCCGAACCGGCACTTGGCGTCGCTGTTTCGCAGGAGCTGGCACAGCAGCCGGCCGATGCTGGCGAGCGCGGCGTCGCCACACGCGTGGCCGTGGGTGTCGTTGAGCTGCTTGAACCCGTCGAGGTCGAACATGATCGCCGACACCGGATTGCCCGTGCGGCGGGAACGAGCCAGCTCGGCTCTCAACTGCTCGAGTGCCGGGGTCCGCCTGAGGCAGCCGGTGAGGGGATCGCGAGTGCTTTCGGCCCGGATCTGTGCGAAGAGCTGGACGTTTCGGATCGCAATCGCCAGCAATGCGCCCAGCGCTTCGATGAGTCGCTCCACGCGGGCTGGCGGCTGTTCGCTGCGCACGTGGACCCCGAGGACACCGACCATCGCGTCGTGGGCCAACAGCGGATAGCACCACCACGCCTCGAATCGGAACGGTGCTGGAGTCTCCGGCTGGCGTTCGACCGCTTTGACGATGCCCGTCAGCTGGTTGTCCCACCACGCCTCGGTGTTGAACCGCGTATCGGCCAGCACTTCCCATCGGCCGTCGTTGGATCCAAGCAGCCAGGCGTCGGCATTTCCGAGCAGGTCGGGCAGGTACCGCAGCACGGCCACTCGAAGCGACTCGATCGACAGGGCCTGGGCGAGTCCCTGGGCGCACTGGCTCAACTGTTCGAGTTCACGAGTCCGGTCGAGCAGGAGCCGGCTCTCCGAGGAGGCCTCTGCCGCCATCCGCTTGGCTTCCTGATGTTTGGCAGCCTGATGGTAGCCGAACATCACCAGCAGAATGACCAGGCCGGGAAGCAGCTCAAGGCGGTAGCCGATCTCGACCTGGCGTGCGAAGGTGAGGATCGACCGGACCGAGTCCTGAAAGACCACGAGGCTGGCGAGAATCAGAGCCGTGACGAGCGGGCCGTCACGCCGGGTGATGAGGTGCATGGCCACGTCGACCTCCGCGGGCTACCGAGTCAGACAGGGGCTATGCACGAAATGAGCCGTTCGCCTGCCTCGGAAATGGCCAGAATTCCGCCCAAATTCCTCATACCAGCCATTCCAGGCTTCTACGCGCCGGACGACGTGCGGAGGGTGCACAGTGTGCGCGCTGTGCACACGTCGATGGCGAGCCGGTGCTGCAGCGGTGTTTCGGCCCGTACGAGCGCTCCCGGGGGGCCAACCGACGGCAGCCTGGGGAGGCTCCCAGTCGCTCTCGCTCTACAGTCGACACGCCACCCCGAATCGCCGACAATCACCCCATTGCCTCGTAAGCTGCCGTTGTCGGTTGTTGACTCCTGGAGTGGATGACATGCCAGACCCTCGCTATCCAATCGGTCCGTTTGTCGCGCCCGAAACCTTCAGCGACGGGACGCGTGCCGAGTTCATCTCGTTGGTTGAAGCGGCGCCAGGCCGCATGCGCGCTGCCGTTGCCGGCCTGTCCGCGGCTCAACTGAAACGGCCATACCGCGAGGGCGGTTGGACCGTTGCGCAAGTGGTCCACCACCTCGCCGATAGTCACATGAACGCCTACATGCGGTTCAAGCTCGCGGTGACCGACGACAACCCCTTCGTCACCGGCTACGACGAGGCGCGGTGGGCCGAGTTTCCGGACGCGACCTCGATCGATCTCGGCGTATCCCTCAGCCTGTTGGAAGGCGTGCACGCACGCTGGGTATCCTTCCTGCGAATCCTCGACGGGAAGGCGTTCGAGCGAACCTACCAGCACTCCACCAATGGGCCCGTCAGCCTCAACCGGGCGCTGGCGCTCTACGCGTGGCACGGCCGTCACCACACGGCGCACGTCACCGGCCTGCGCGAGCGGATGGGGTGGTGACCTTCGCTGCCGCGGGCCACTCGTCCGGCTTCGTCCTGGGATGTTGACACTGACCCGCGAAGTGTTGACACTTGCCGTGTCAGCACGCCGCGGCCGTACCCTCCCGTCGTCAAAGGACCACGAATGAGCGACTCGTCGTCACGGGTTGTCGAGCCAAATCTCGCTGAGGCGACGCCGCCCCGCCGCTCGCCCGCGATGTCACCTGATCTGGCGCAACACGCCATCGAGAATATCGCCCAGGGCCTGATTGTGACCGACGGGGACTGGCGGCTCGAGTACGTGAACCCGGCGTTCGCCCGGATGGCTGGACGCCGGCCGGAGGAGCTGATCGGATTGGTGGTGTCGGACCTCGTGGTGGACGCGGACCTTGCGAGCTACCGGCAGGCGCAG
Source organism: uncultured Acidobacteriota bacterium (assembly GCA_963843385.1). Lineage (GTDB taxonomy): Bacteria > Acidobacteriota > Vicinamibacteria > Vicinamibacterales > JAKQTR01 > CAVOHU01. The sequence continues at coordinate 2,074,758 of CAWJJY010000007.1, read as the reverse complement.
GCCCAGCGATTGGCGGGACTGGCCAGCAGCTACGAGCTGCGGCTGAAGGGGGCGGACGGAGCGGAGATCCCCGTCCTGGTCACCGGCGTGCCACGCCTGCACACGAGCCAGTTCGCCGGGACGATTGCATTGGTGACAGATTCCGCCGAGCGCAAGCGGGCGGAACGTCAGTTGTTGCACGTCAATCGAGCGCTGGCGGTGCTGAAGGAGTGCAACCAGGTGCTGGTCCGCGCCGACAACGAGGCCGACCTGCTCCGGAGGATGTGCGAGATCATCGTCACCGTTGGCGGGTACCGGATGGCCTGGGTGGGACTGGCCAGGCACGACCCGGAGAAGAGCGTCTTTCCGGCGGCGCAGTTCGGTTTCGAGGCGGGGTACCTCGATCAGGCACGCATCAGCTGGGCGGATACGGAACGGGGACGAGGCCCAACCGGCCTGGCCATCATGACGGGAACGACTCAAGTCAACCAGGATTTCCTCCACAACCCGGCGACCAGGCCGTGGCGCGCTCAGGCGATTCAGCGAGGCTACCAGTCGAGCATCGCGCTGCCGCTTCGGGACCAGCGCTCGACCTTCGGCGCGCTGACGATCTACGCGGCCAGGCCGGACGCGTTCGATGCCGAGGAAGTCCTCCTGCTGGGGGAGCTGGCAGACGACCTCGCCTACGGCATTGCCGCCCTGCACGACACGGCTGAACGGAGACGCGCCGAGGAGGAGATCCGCCGGCTCTGCGCCGAGCTCGAGCAGCGGGTCAAGGATCGGACACTGGAGCTGGCGGAGAGCGATGCGCGATTCCGGCTGGCGCTGACGCACGCGCCGGTGTCGGTCGCCACGCAGGACCGCGACTTCCGGTTCACGTGGGCCTACAATCAGCGGACGATCGCGGCGTCCGAGATCCTCGGCAAGACCGACGCCGATCTGTTTTCGCCGGAGGACGCGGCCAGGCTGATCACACTCAAACGACGGGTGCTGGACACCGGCGAAACCGTCCGGGATCAGCTGTGGATCACGAGCAACGGCCAGCGTGTCTTTCTCGACCTGTTCCTCGAGCCCATCGTCGACGAGCATGGGGCCGTCGCCGGCGTCGGCATCGCCACCGTCGACCTGACCAACGTGAAACTGGCCGAAAAGGCCCTTCGCCAGAGCGAATCCAAGTACCGCATCTTCTTCGAGAATCTGGCTGAAACGATCACCATTTTCGAGGCGATCAGAGACAGCCGTGGTGCCGTGGTGGACTGGAAGATCCAGGACGCCAACCAGGTGATGCTGCGAGCGATGGGCCTTGCCAGCGAGGAGTTCCTGAGCCGCCGCGTCACGCAGGTCTTCGCGGGTGCCGACCTCGCCGAAGATCTGGACCGATACCGCCGGGCCCTGGAGCGTGGAGAGTCGTCGGTGCAGGACAGGATGATTGGCGACCGGGATTTCATCGTGTCGGTCTTCCGGCTCGACGACAACCGCGTCGCCGCCGTCGGCATGGATATCACCGAGCGCAAGCGCGCGCAGGAACAGATGCGGGCGGCGGTCAGCGACCTGACGCGGTTCAACCGCGCCATGATCGGGCGCGAGCTGCGCATGCTCGAGCTGAAGCAGGAAGTCAATGCGCTGTGCCAGGCGTGCGGCCGGCCGGCCCGCTACCTCCTCGAACGCGAGCGCGAGGCGCTTTAGCTGAACGCTCCTCCTATTTCGTCGCCGGCCCGAGGGCGCGATCCACCTCGGCGCGGACGGCGTCGAGTTCCTTCTTGAGCACCGCGTAACGCTCGACGGCGTCCCGCCCGATCTTCTGGTCGGCGCCTGCCGTCATCCCCGCCAGGTACGTGATGTGCGCCTGCAGGCCGGGTTTCCCGTACCGCACGGGTTCGGTCAATAGCTTGCCGGCGATGGCATCGACCGCCTTCGCTCTTTCGGCATCCGCCCCCGATGCGCCCTTCAGCTTCGCCTGCGCGTCACGAACGCGCGCCACGATCGAGTTCACGCTCGAGACCAGATCGCGCATCCGCAGGTTGTGTGCGAATTGCTCCTGCAGGTCGGCCACGCTGACGCCGTCCTCCGCGACCCGCGGATCGATGAGCAGGTTGAAGCCCACCGTCCGAGACGCGCCATCGACCTTGAGGCGCGCCTGGTATCGGCCGGGCGGTGCGCTGATGCCGCCCTGGTAGCGCACGTCCCACACGAAGCGATTGAGGCCGACCGCCTTCGTCACCCGAGGCGGCGGTCCCCCGCGCCCGCGGCCGGCCGGTGCGGCATCCGGATCCTGCGGCTCGGCGGCCGCTCCCGCACCCGCACCGCCGCCACGCCCGCCGCGTCCACCGCCGGCAATCGGCGTTTCGCTGCTGTAGGTATTTACGGTGGCGCCGCCGGCGTCGAGAATCTCGATCGTCACGGCTCCGGCCGGCGCGGCCGGAAGATAGTATTCGATGTTCGGGCCGAGCACCGTCGGCGCGACTCGCGTCCGATAGCCATCGCGCGGCTCGAGCAGGCGCAGGTCCGCCGCGGTCGTAGTCGGCGCGATCTGGTGAAGTGACGTGATGTTGTCGAGAATCCAGAACGCCCGGCCCTGCGTCGAGACGACGAGGTCCTTGCGATACACCTTGATGTCCGTCACCGGCACCTGCGGCAGATTCAGCTGGAAGGCCTGCCAGTTGGACCCGTTGTCGAACGACGTGAACATCCCGAACTCGGTGCCCGCGTACAGCAGGCCCTCACGGCTGGGATCCTCGCGCACCACGCGCGTCGGCCAGTCTGCCGGGATGCCGTTCTTCCCGTTTGTCAGTCGCGTCCAGGTGGCGCCGTAGTCGTCGGTGCGGTAGATGTACGGCTGGTAGTCGCCGAGCAGGTACCGGTAGGCCGCGTAGTAGGCCGATCCCTTCCGGTGCGGCGACGCCTCGATGTACTGCACGCGGCCCCCGGGCGGCAGGTCTTTCGGCGTGATGTTCGTCCACGTTTTCCCGTTGTCGCGCGTCACGTGGAAGGGGCCGTCGTTGGCGCCCACCCAGATGACCCCGGGTTCGAGCGTCGACTCGGTGATCGCGTACAGAGTGGAGTAGAACTCCTCGCCGGTGACGTCGCGCGTGATCGGCTCGCCGCTCGCGCCCTGGGTGCCCTGTGGCGTCGCCGTGAGGTCCGGCGAGATCCGCTCCCAGGTCACGCCCAGGTTGCGCGTCCGGTGCAGGTACTGCGACCCGTAGTACAGGACGTTCGGGTCGTGCGGCGACACCGCCATCGGCGACACCCGCTGCATGCGATAGATCAGATCGCTTGCCGGATTCCCGTACAGCGACTGGCCGCCAATCCAGTAGTTCTTCTCCTGGCCGGTCTTGAGGCTCAGCACCGAGTACTGTCCCTTGCACGATCCGTAGACGATGTCCGGATTCAGCGGGTGGGGGATGATCGGACCTGTTTCGCAACCAGGCCCGCTGCGCCAGTCGGTCAGCACGTAAGGGCTGGCCTGGCTCGAGATGATGATCGTGTTGTTGTCCTGCTGGGCGCCATAGAGCTTGTAGGGAAACTGCCCGTCCGTCCACACGCCGTAGATCTCCGCGGTCGGCTGGTTGGTCTGGGTGGACCATGTCCGCCCCCCGTCGATCGACACGTTGGCGCCGCCGTCGTTGGACTGGATCATCACGTTGCCATCCTTCGGGCTGATCCAGATGTCGTGATTGTCGCCGTGCGGCGTGCGCAGGGTGGTGAAGGTCTTCCCGCCGTCGACCGACTTGAAGAACCCCTCGGCTCCCGCGTAGACGACGTCGCCGTTTGTCGGATCCGCGCCGAGCGTCGTGTAGTAGAACGGCCGCTGGACGAGCGATCCCTGTGAATTGACCAGCGTCCAGCGTCTGTCCCGCATCGTCCGATCGATAGAAGCCGCCGCCCGGCTTGGCTTCCACCAGTGCGTAGACGCGGTCGGGCTTCGCCGCGGTGACGGCGAGGTTGCCTTTGCCGATCAACTCGGAGGGCAGGCCGGTCAAGATGCGCGAAAACGTCTCGCCGCCGTTCGTGCTCTTGTAGAACCCGCCCTCGCGTGACCCGCTGATGATCGTCCACGGCTTGCGCTCGAGACGCGACATCCAGGCATAGACGATCTCCGGGTTGGCCGGGTTGATCTCGACATCCATCGCGCCGACCTGGTCGGACACGAAGAGCACCTTCTTCCAGGTCTTCCCGCCATCGACGGTCTTGAACACGCCGCGCTCGCTCGTCGGCTTGAAGGCGTCGCCCATCGCCGACACCCAGACGATGTCGGGATTGGCGGGATGAATCCGAACCGCGCCGATCTGGCCCGCGTCGTAGAGGCCGGCAAACGTCCACGTCACGCCGCCATCGACCGTCTTGTAGACGCCGCGCCCGGTGGAGACGTTGCTCCTGATCCCGTCCGACCCGGTCCCGACATAGATGACGTTCGGGTTGGAGTCGGCCACGCTGATGCAGCCTGTCGACCCGAGCGGCAGCTGGCCGTCCGTGATTGGCGTCCACGTCGCGCCGGCGTCGGTCGTGCGGAACACGCCTCCGCTGGCGACTCCCATGTAGAACGTCTTCGGCTGGGAAGGAACGCCGGTCACCGTGGTGACGCGCCCGCCGCGCGACGGGCCGACCAGACGATAGCGCAGGCCATTGAACAGCGCAGGATCGACATGCGCCATCATCGGCATAGCCGACTGTCGCGTGACACCGGGAGCCTGAGCGTTCGACGGTTTCGCCGCTCGAGCTGTTGATGGCGGCTGCGGTTTCGCGGGCGCCTGGGCGCCGGGGCTGGCAGACAGCACGGCCGAAATGACCGAACAGGCAACGAGTGCTGGAAGGAGTCGAGCAGCGCATGGAGTTTCTCCCTGAGACGAACAGTGCCCGACGGCGAGCGGCTGCATGCCGCCGCGATGAGCCCGAGCGGCGGGAGGTTTATACCACGTTTCGCCTGGCAGTCCTTGACAACTGGGGCAGGTGCTTCGAGTGCCCGGCTCGACAAGCCGGCAACCCGTCCCGTCCCGGAATTTGTCCACCACGTTCCCGAGGAGGAACGGGGCACAAACAGATTGCGGGCCGGTTCCGGCGCCACGCGAGTCGCCGAGAAGATTGCCTCGTCCCGAGCAGCGAGCGGGTCTTGAGCGGCCCACGTGCCAGCGGACCCGGAACGGAATGGGCCAAAGGTGCGTTTGGCGCAATTTGACGCGATATGACGCTTGCCTCGGGTGACCAACCGCTCCAGATTGTCCATAGGACTGACCGCACCGGCTTGGCTCACTCGGCCGGAACCGGGGCACCGACGGCCGGCCAGGCGCGGACGTCGACATAGCCAAGCGGTCGGATCGGATGCAGAGAGCCTGATTGGCCTGATATTTCGGTTCGAACTCGAAATGGCACCAGCCGGGGTGAAGCATGACCTTGAGCCGCTCGTCCGACGACGCCAGCCACGCGGGTGACAGTTCGCCGCCTCCGGGTCCTCATTCGCTACGCGGGATTCTCGGCGCCAGGCAACCTGTTCGGCGCCCACCTGATTCTATCCGCCCCCATTTCGGTCCCCCATCGTGATCACCGCCCGGGATAGCAGGTCACGCAATTGGTTGACTGCGGGTCGCCCCGCTCGGGCTGTCGTTGCCCGGCTGTTACCCTGAGCGACGCCTCCCCGCTGTACGAGCAGTGGGTTGCCTGCGGATCGCGAAGATTGCCTCCGCCGTAGCCGGGATCCTTCGGGACCGATTCACACGTAGGGGCCGATGACCAGCGCTGACTCCGCCCTCCACCTACTCCGATCAAGAGGGCCACCCGTACGCGCATCGGTCAAGACGTGGAGCGTCGGCGTCCGCCTGGGATGCGGGGCCCGAGTGCGTCTGAGTTCCGTGCGTCGAATCTGAGCACCCCGAGCGTCAACGTCGGCCCCGCGTACAACACCGTCGTCTTGAGCCTGCCGACCCAGCACCCGACGTAGGCGAGGCAGGCTGCCGGTGCTCATCCGGACTCAAGAGAGGAGTTGGACCATGCGTTTGATTGCGCTCTCGGTCGCCTCGGTGCTATCGATCTGCGTCTCCGTCAACGCGCAGACGTTTGAGGAAGTCTGTACGCAACAGTCTCCGCCGGTCTTGACCGCAAACGGCTCCCGGCTGTTTGTGAATGGACAGCCTCGATTCCTCGTCCTCGCTTCGTACTTCGACGCCATGCGACCGACTCTCAACGATGTCAAGAGCGACTTTGCCTTGCTGAAAAGCAAGGGGCTCGATGGCGTTCGAATCTTCCCCCTGTGGGCAGACGGCGGAAGTCCTCCTGTGATGCTACTGCAGTCGGAGACCCCCGAGGGGTCCTTCAGGTACGGGATGCTGAATCGATTCAAGGCGATCCTCGAGGCGGCGGGCCAATGTGGCTTCGTTGTTGACGTGTCGATCAACCGCGAGATGGATGAGAATCCAGGCCTTTCGGTTGTAGCGATCACGGGCAACGCCAGCGACGCGACTTGCCTCGCGGGCCCCCCAGGAACGACGGGCATTCCCGAGATTGTCTGCGCGATTAGGGGTTCCGCATATACGCATGTCTTCATGGACCTTCAGAACGAACGCGACTCACGGGACGTGATGAAGCTCACTGTTCAGGAAGTGAACACCATCCGCGGCGGGGTGAAGCTGATAGATCCAAGTCGGTTGGTGATGACGTCGCATTCGTCCGACCAAGGGGCCGGCACGGTTGAAGCAGAAAAGAGCCGCGACCTGGCCTTTAGTGCCCCCCTCGATGTTGTCGCATATCATGCACCACAGGAGGCAGGCTGGTACTCGTTCACCTTGAACGAGGTTCGGAAGATGCGAGCGACTGCTCGACCGGTCTACATCCAGGAAGGGGCGCGCAGGGACAGAGGCGTTGAGTGCGGCGGTTCGTATCCCGACGGCAATCCGTTCGTCAAGGCGGCCACGGCGGCCAAGCTGTCGGGAGCAGCCGCCTGGACCTTCCACACGGATGCGGCTCATCACTTGAATTTGTTTGCCTTCCAACCGAGGCTAGGCCAGTGTGCCGTCGAGATGAGTTTCCTGAATCAGTTCAGGGCGATTCTTGATGCAGACGTCGGGTGGTCCACTCTTGGGGACCACGATCGAGATGGACAGGCGGATTTCATCGTGTGGACGCCTTCAACTGCCACATGGTCCGGCGTCCTCTCAGGAAATCTCTTGCAGCCAGCGTCCGTTCAGTTCGGCACCACGGAGGACACTCCGGTACGGGCGGACTACGACGGCGACGGAATAGAAGAGCTGGCCGTGTATCATTACGGCCCGGGCCCGAGCGGCACCTACGAGGGGCAATGGACGGTCGCCTGCTCGTCGGTCGGGGGGGGCACAGCTCAGTTCATCTTCGGGTCGCTTGGCGACATTCCGGTGCCTGGCGATTTCACGGGTGACGGCCAGGCTGACCTCGGCCTGTGGTCTCCGTCGTCCGGAGTGTGGCGAGTGAGACCTTCATTAGGCTTCTGTCAGGTGGGGAGTGAGTTGAGTGCGCCCTGGGGCCAGACTGGCGACCTGCCCATTCCGGGTGATTACGACGGCGACGGCAAGCTCGATCCGGCCTTCTTTCGGCCGACCAACCTCACCTGGAATTTGCTGTTGTCCGCCTCCGGGTACGTGGACTGGCTCCAAGCCTCGTGGGGGCAGGTCGCACCGGGTGACATCCAGGTGCCGGGTGACTACACCGGTGACGGGCGATTCGACTTCGCGTTCTGGAGGCCGTCTACTGGCGAATGGTGGTGGCTGGACTCCTCGTGTGCAGGTATGACGTCAGGCTACTTCTCTGGAGTGAGCTATTCCACCGATGTACCCGTCCCTGCCGACTATGACGGGGATGGCAAGATCGATCCAGCCCTCTGGCGGCCGTCGGATGGGGGATGGTACGTCAGCAAGTCGAGCCAGGGCCTTCCCACCTTCGTCAAACTTGTAACCTGGGGATCCTCCAGCGATACTCCGCTCCCGGGAAACGGCCAGCCGGTGACGGTGAGATAATGCCGAACGACAGGTCGGCGCCTCCAGCTCACGGGGACGCCAGTTGTTGAGGGAGTCGCCAGATGGGGCGTCGAGGTAAAGCGGTGAGCTGGAGCGACAGCACGTCGAACAGCGCGGGGGCAGTCCTGTGTCCGGTCAGCGGGGCTGACCCCCGCGAGCGTGCGAGCCTCAGATGGGGGAGCGACCATGTGCCACCGAGACGTGAGGGCTACGGAGAGGCTGTCGGCGCGGGTAGGCTTGAATGCCGTCGATGGGCGTCGGCGGATGTCTCCCTACCGCATCGCCGTTCTCGAGCTCGTTGTTATGTGCGGGGTCACGCTCACCGCGCAGCTGCCTCCTGGCTCAACCGAGCGTGTGAGTGTGGCCAGTGACGGCAGCCAGGGCAATTCGGATTCCGGCGGGGACGTGGACCGCGACGTCGCCATCAGCGCCGACGGCCGGCACATAGCGTTCGATTCGTGGGCCAGCAATCTGGTCTCAGGCGATACCAACGACTGCGCCGACATGTTCGTGCACGACCGCGTCACACGCTCCACGACGCGGGTCAGCGTGGCGACTGACGGTACCCAGGCGAACGACTGTACCTTTGGTCCGGCAATCAGCGCCGATGGCCGATATGTGGCATCTTATTCTGACGCCTCCAACCTGGTGCCAAACGATACCAACAGGGCGTCGGATGTGTTCGTCCACGACCGCCTGACGAACACGACCACGCGCGAGAGTCTGGCCAGCAGCGGGGTTCAGGGGAATTCTGGTTCCGACCAGGTGTCGATGAGCGCCGATGGGCGATACGTGGCTTTCAAGTCGTATGCGACCAACCTCGTCCCGGGCGACACGAATGGGGCCCCAGACATCTTTGTTCGTGATCGGCTCACCGCTGTCGCGACCCGAGTCAGCGTGACCACGTCAGGGGCCCAGGCGAACTTCGGCAGCGACGGTCCAGCCATCAGCGCCGACGGACGTTACGTGGCGTTTCGCTCAGCTGCCACCAACCTGGTAAGCGGTGATACGAATGGCCAGTCCGACGTATTCGTCCACGATCGCGTGACGGGTGGCACCGCCCGGGTGAGTGTGGCAAGCGGCGGCGCGCAGGCGAACGGGTCGTCCGGCAGTCCCACGATCAGCGGGGACGGCCGGCTGGTGGCCTTCGAGTCCCTGGCAAGCAACCTGGTGGGTGGCGACACCAACGGCTCGTGGGACATTTTCGCGCACGACCGCGCGACCGGCACCACCACGCGGGTGAGCGTCACGACGGACGGTAAGCAGGCCAACTGGGGGAGCGGAAAGCCGACATTCACTCCGGACGGGCGAGTGGTCGCCTTTATGTCGGAGTCGAGCAACCTCGTGGCGGGTGACACCAATGGCCGCTATGATGTGTTTCTTCACGATCTGCTCGCCGGCACGACGACGCGGGTGAGCGTGGCGACCGACGGGGCGCAGAGTGATGGAGATTCGTTCTATTCGGACCTCACGCCCGACGGGCGGTTCATCGTGTTCAGCTCCGGCGCAACGAACCTCCTCCCGGGCGATACGAATCAGCACTGGGATGTCTTCGTGCGGGATCGCGGCACGCCGGTCAACCCGCCTGCTGAGCTGTCGGCGGGCGCCACGGGGTCTGGCGTCGCGCTGGCGTGGACGCCGCCGGCGGGCGGTCTCGCGCCGACCGGCTACCTCATCGAGGCCGGGTCGGCGCCCGGCCTCTGGGACCTCGCGACCATCGCGACTGGCCACTCCCTCCCCGCCTTCAGCGCCAACGGCGTCGCCGCCGGCACGTACTTCGTGCGTGTGCGGGCGATGAATGCTGAGTGGGTCAGCCGCTCGTCCAACGAAGTGCGCATCCAAGTCGCCACCGGGAGTCCCGGCGGGCCCGGTGCCCCGGGAGTGCCGCAGGGGCTCGCCGCCGGCGCCCGCGGATCGAGCGTGACGATGAACTGGACGGCGCCTGCGACCGGCGGCTCACCGAGTTCGTACCTCATCGAGGCGGGGTCAGCGCCCGGCCTGGCTGATCTCGCGCGCATCACCACGGGCAACCCGACGACGTCGTTTGTGGCCACCGGGGTCTGGAACGGTCAGTATTTCCTTCGCGTGCGGGCGACGAACGCCTGGGGCACGAGCGCGCCGTCCAATGAGGTGCCGGTGGCGGTGGATCTGGGCGCGCCGGGCGCCCCGAGTGGCCTGACGTGGTCAGCAGCGGACTCGTCCCTCTCGATGCGGTGGAACCCACCCGCATCGGGTGAGGTGCCCGCGGCCTACACGATCGAGGCCGGTTCGGCGCCGGGGCTATCGGATGTGGCGCTCTTTTCGACGGGCAGTCCCTCCACATCGTATTCGGCGTCGCCCGTGGCGGATGGGACATATTTCGTGCGCGTCAAATCCGCCAACGCGGCCGGCCTCAGTGCGGCGTCCGACGAAGCGACGCTGGTCGTCGGGTGCACGGCGGCGCCGGGTCCCCCCGCCGCCGCCCAGAGCCAGGCGCTCTGGGACAGTTCGGGACTGGTGCATTTCGTGTGGACGCCGCCCGTTCTGCCTCCCAACAACAGCAACGGCCACACGTCCTACCTCGTCGAGGCGGGCTTGTCGCCGGGACTGTCGAATCTCGGCGTTTTCGAGGTCAACGCCTCCGAGACGTTTCTCCACTTCCTGCGGGTACCCGAAGGGGTGTACTACGTGCGCGTCAAGGCAAGAAATGCGTGCGGGCCGAGCCCGCCGTCGAACGAGCTGCGCGTCGTCATGTACTACTACCGGCCCCAGGTTCCCCCAACGGCCCCGCTCCGCGAAACACAGACCTACCGCGGACTCTCGGGCCGTGAATAATCCCCCGCGATTCAGAATCGCGGCCGGAGGCGTCCGCATCGCTTTACTCGCAGGGCCACTTCGCAGCTGCCCGAGGGTGGCGGGCTGGCTGCTGCACGAACACTCCCTAGTCCAGCGCCGTCCAGCGATGTGCGCCGCCAGCCCTCAGCCTTCGGCCGTCTTTTCCCCTTGTGCTCCGCGCGTGCAAGCCTGACAATTTCGCGTTACCGGTAAGCGCAAACGCCCGGGCGCCCGTATGGTGTAAGAACCCGGTTTGTCCCGATTGAACGTCCAGACCGTGGCTCATCGTGTGGACGACGGTCCCCATTTACGATTGCTGGAGGATGTGATCATGCACGTCGTGCGACGGAGGCCGAGCCTGGCGCTCCTGCCTCTCATCGGATTCATGCTCGCCTTTGGCACCACCGGGCAGACAGCTGGGCAGCAGGGCCAGGGCGCCACGGCGCAGAAAAATGACGCCGAGTACGCGAAGCGGATCCTCGACAACACGCCGGATCGACGCATCCTGACCGAGCTGGTCGACCACGTGCCCGTCTCGGCCACGGTGCCGTCTCCGCTGAAGTTCCTCGGCTACGTGCCTGGCGAGAACAACCGCCTCACGTACCACAAGGACATCGTCGCCTACTACCAGGCGCTCGCCAAGGCATCGCCCCGCGTCAAACTGTGGGACATCGGCAAGTCCGAAGAGGGGCGGACGATGGTCGCCCTCGCCGTCGCGGACGAAGCCACCATCAAGACGCTGGACAAGTACAAGCAGATCACGGCGCAGCTCACCGATCCCCGCAAGCTCACCGATGCGCAGGCGAAGCTGCTGATCCAAACCGGCAAGCCCATCTACTACGCGACCGGCAGCATCCACTCCAGCGAGACCGGGAGCCCCGAGATGCTGATGGAGCTCGCCTTCCGCCTCGCCGTCGAAGAGTCCCCCTTCATCCGGCAGATCCGCAACAACATCATCGTCGTCATCACGCCGGTCGTCGAGGTGGACGGCCACGAACGGCAGGTCGACAACCGGCGCGCCCAGGACGCCGGCCAGCCGCAGCCCGGGATGACCTACTGGGGCCGGTACGTCGCGCACGACAACAACCGCGACGGCATTGGCAAGGGGCTCGCGCTCTCCAGGAACATGCTGAAGTCGTTCCTGGACCTGCACCCGCAGGTGTTCCATGACCTTCACGAGTCGGTGACGCTGCTCTATACGTCGACCGGCACGGGCCCGTACTATCCGACCGTCGCGCCCATCCAGGTCACCGAGTGGTGGTGGCTCGCGCAGACGGAAATCATGGAGATGACCAAGCGCGGCGTGCCGGGCGTGTGGACCTACAACTACTACGACGGCTGGGTCCCGAACTACATGTTCTGGATCGGCGTCACGCACAACTCGATCGGACGGTTCTACGAGACGCAGAGTTACGGCGGCGGGCGCGGGGCAGCTCCGCCGGCGGCCGGAGCCCCGGCTCCCGGTCGGGCGGGCGCAGCGCAGGCTGGTGGCGGGCGCGCCGGTGCTCCGGTTGCTGCCGCCACGGCGCAGGCAGCCCCGGGCACGGCTCCGGCGAATGTCGCCCAGGCGGGCCGCGGCGGGCGCGGTGGGCTCGGCGCGGGACAGAGCCGCGAGTGGTACCGGCCCTATCCGGTGCCGCCCGAGGGCGTGCAGTGGAGCGGCCGCGAGAACATCAACATGCAGCAGTCCGCGATTCTCATCGCGATGAACGCGGTCGCGAAGAACCGCGAGATGTTCCTCGAGAACTACTACGCCAAGAACAAGATGATGATCGAGCAGGGCAAGACGCGGGCGCCGTTCGCCTACGTTGTTCCTGCCGAGCAGCGACGCCGCGTCGAGGCGGCCGACCTGATGAACATGCTGCGCCGCGAAGGCGTCGAGGTCCATACGGCTGCCTCCGCGTTCTCGATTGGCAAGACCCAGGTCGCGCCCGGCGACTACATCGTCCGGCTCGATCAGCCGTACGGCGGCCTGGTCGACATGCTGCTGGGAGTTCAGTGGTATCCGGAGCAGAATCCGAGGCCGTACGACGACACCGGCTGGTCCCTGCCGCTCCTGCGGAACGTGAAGGCCTACAGCGTCGACGACAAGAGCATCTTCGACAAGGCGATGACGCTCTCGACGGCGGACTTCAAGGCCGCCGGAACGATTACGGGAACCGGCAACACCATCATCGTCGAGCACACGACCGACAACACACTGGCCACGTTCCGGTTCGCGAACGCGAAGGTGAAGATGTCGGCGGCCGAGCAGGCGTTTGATGCCGCGGGGCATCACTTTGCGGCCGGCGCCTTCATCATCGCAAGTGCAGACCGCGCGGCGCTCGAGCCTCAGATCAAGGAGTACGGTCTCCTGGCGTGGGCGGTCGCGAGCGCGCCGAGCGTGCCGTCGCACGACCTGGACGTACCGCGCATCGGCTACGTGCACTCATGGTCGAGCACGCAGGACGAAGGCTGGGTGCGGCTCGGGCTCGACTCGCTGAAGATCCCGTACACGTATTTCGGCGACAACCAGTTGCGGCAGGGCAACCTGCGCGCGAAATACGACGTGATCATCTTCCCGAACGGACCAGTGACCGTTGACGGCGGCGAAATTCCCGCGGGCGGCACTCCTCAGCCGTACCAGAAGACCGACGTCACGCCCAATATCGGGACGGCACCCGACTCGACCGCCGACCGGCGCGGCAGCCTCGGGCGCGACGGCCTCGACGCGCTCGAGCAGTTCGTCAAGGCGGGCGGACTGCTCATCGCCGAAGGGGCTCCGGCGGCGCTGTTCCCGGACTACCGGCTGCTGCCAGGAGTCTCGACCGAATCGCCCTCCGGACTGTATGTGCCCGGCTCGGTGGTCAAGGCGGTCCTCGGCGACAAGACGAGCCCGATTCTCTACGGCTTCGATCAGAACTCCATGGGCGTGATGTACAAGGGCGGTCCGCTGCTGGCGACCTCTGCGACCGGCGGGGGACGCGGTGGCGGCGGCGGCCGAGGCGGCGCGCTTCCTCCGGGTGTCGGCGGAGGCAACCTGTCACCGATGGCGGCTCCGCCGCGGTTGACGACCCTTGATGGTCCGCCTCCGGCAGCGGCAGCGGGCGAGGGGCGCGGCGGTCGGGGCGGCGGGGGCTTTGCTGGCGGCCGCGGAGGCGGGGCTGCGCCGGTGGCGGCCGGGCCGCGGGTGCTGCTGTCGTTCCCGAACGACCCGAACGACATTCTGCTCTCGGGCGAGCTGGTCGGAGGAGAGAACATGACCGGCCACCCGGCGCTGCTCGATGCGTCGCTTGGCAAGGGGCACGTCGTGCTGTTCGGCGTGCGACCGTTCTGGCGCTTCGAAACGCAGGGCAGCTACATCCTTGCGTTCAATGCGATGTTGAACTGGAACGATCTCGACGCTGGCCGCAAGGCTGCAGTCGCGGCCGGCGGCGGGCAGTAGCGGCTCAGGCAAAACCGACCGAAGCTATCGGAGCACCGTCCGGCACGAGGGTGCCGGGCGGTGCTCGTCTCACCCCGTTCGCATTCCCTGTTTCATTCCCGCGCTTGCCGAACGGCACGGCTTCGGGCCAGAATCCTCCATGGCCAGGCGGGGATCCCTCGAAGCCGCCGGCCCGCGCGATCTTCCCCGAACAGGAGTCGGCACATGAAACTGAAGGCTATCGCCGCATTGACGGTCATGTTGTTCGTGTCGGTTGCAGTCATCTGCGCACAGGGCCCCGCCTCGGCCAAGAAGCAGGCGCCGAAGGCCCAGGTGGTCAAGCTCAGCTTCGATGACAAGGGGTACGTCGTGACGCCCCCGACGGTGACCAAGGGCGTGCCCGTCAAGATGGAGGTGGATCTCGACACGGTGAAGGGCTGCATGCGAACCGTCGTCATCAAGGACTTCGACGTGAAAAAGACGGTCAAGCCCGGAGAAACCACCATCGAATTCACACCCAACAAGTCGGGTCCCATTCCGATCATCTGCGGGATGAACATGGGAAAGGGATCATTCACCGTCGTCGAACCGAAGTAGCGTCGAGTCGACAGTACCACTCGCATTCCACTCGCCGTTCGGCCCTGAACAGCCCGTGGTGAACGTGCGTCGTCGCACCGAAACCGGTGATGCGCCCGGATCGCAAGGCGCGAAACGCGAGAATATCGGGAATATTTGAGCGTTGAGCAACGCCGCGAGGCGGGATGCCGCGCCGGTTGAATGCAGACGGACGTTCACCACGGGCTGTCAAGCCCATCGATCCGTTCGCCCTTACCCTCGTGCCGCTGTAGCTGGAGGGGCACGCATGCATGCTCGAATGCTGGCGGGCCTGATGATCGCGGTGGCCGTGTATGCAGCCCCGGCGGTGGCGAGTGGCCAGGAGCAGACGGGCCTGGCCGAGGGCATCGTTCGCGACGAACAGGGCGGCGTGCTGCCGGGCGCCATCATCACGGCGCGGAATCTGGCGGTCGGTGCGACGCTCCAGGTCGTCACTGGGGACAGAGGCGCCTTCCGGTTCGGTGCGCTCTCGCCCGGTTACTACGACATTACTGCCGCGCTGGACGGGTTCCGGACGTCGCGATTCGAACGGGTGGAAATCCTGCTCGGCCAGATCAAGCGGCTCGACTTCGTGCTGCCGGTCGGCACCCTGCAGGAGCTGGTGAACGTATCGGCCGTCTCGCCCCTGGTGGACGTGAAGCAGAGCGCCCGTGGATTCAGCCTGCGGCAGGACCAGCTCGCCACGCTTCCCCGGGGGCTGGACTACACCACGATGATCGCCATCGTGCCCGGAGCCAACCTCGAGCCGAAGCTCGGCGGGCTCTCCGTCGACGGTTCGAGCGCGGCGGAGAACAGGTTCATCATCGATGGCATCGACACGACCGATCCGATGATCGGCGTGCCCGGGCAGTCGCTGAACATCGACAACGTCGAGGAAATGCAGATCAAGTCGAGCGGGTACACCGCGGAGTTTGGCGGCTCGACCGGCGGTGTCATCAATGTCCTGACCAAGAGCGGCACGAACAGGTGGCATGGGGACCTGCGCTTCTACCTCACGAGCGACGCGCTCGACGCCGGACCGCGGCCGACGCTGCGGCGCAATCCGCAGGTGTCGACCCTCGCCGAGTCCATCACGTATCCGAAGGACGGGTACCAAGGGCTCGAGCCGGGATTCAGCATCGGCGGTCCGATCCGCACCGATCGTGCGTGGTTCTATCTCGCCTATCAGCCGCTGCTCAAGCACACGGATCGGACTGTCTCCTTTTCGCTCGACGGATCGTCTGGCACCTTCGGGCAGGACGTCACGCGGCACCTCCTGACGGCGACCCAGACCCTGCAGTTCGGTCCGCGTGTGCGGACTCGCACCTCCTTCAACTACGCGCCGACCCTGACCCAGGGGCTGCTGCCGAACCAGGCGGGATCGGATTCGCCGGTCAGCAACTTCGATAACACTTCGACCAAGCCGAACTGGACCGCGTCCGGAACGGCGGACCTGGTGGCCACGTCCCGGATCTTCGTGTCCGGCCGCGTCGGCTATACCTACGCCAACCAGCACACGAGCAACGTGCGCGCCGTGCCCAGGTACGGATTCCAGTTCTCGAACATCGGCCTGCTCGACAGGCTCGAACCCCTCCGCCTGCAGGTCAGCACCGACGATCAGATCGCCGTGCCGACGCGATCGGATCGCGCGAGGCCGGGTCGCACTGTGATAGTGATAGCGTAATCCCACCGGAGCGCCCGGCTCGTGCCGCCGCTCTCCGGCCGGAGAGTCCGTGCCGGTGCTTCGTCTCCGATCCGCCTGGAGGTGTCCCGTGGCCTTCGTCGCCGCAACGCCCCGCGTCGTTCGCGCCCTGCTCGTCTCTGTGCTCTGCGCACTGCCGTACATCGGCTCGCCCTCGGCGCAGGGCGTCCCGCAGCGGCCGGCCACATACCCCGCGCTCCCCAGCGAAACGCCTGAGAAACTCCAGCCGTCGACATTCGGATTCGACTACGCCCGGCGCGACGTGATGATCCCGATGCGGGACGGCGTCAGGCTGCACACCGTGATCCTCGTGCCCAAGGGCGCAAAGGGCGCGCCCATCCTGCTGACGCGCACCCCGTACGACGCCACGGCCCTGACCAGCCACGCCGAAAGCTCTCACCTCGGCCCGATCCTGACCGGCTACGACAACGCGACCGACGTCATTGTCGAGGGAGGCTACATCCGCGTTGTCCAGGACGTCCGCGGGAAACACGGGTCCGAAGGGGACTACGTCATGAACCGTCCATTGCGTGGTCCGCAGAACCCGACGCCGGTCGACCACGCGACCGACACCTACGACACCATCGACTGGCTGGTGAAGAACATTCCCGAGAGCAACGGCAAGGTCGGCATCATCGGCATCTCCTACGACGGGTTCCTGCCGTTGATGGCGCTGGTGAACCCGCACCCGGCGCTGAAGGTGGCGGTGCCGATGAACCCGATGGTGGACGGCTGGATGGGCGACGACTGGTTCCACAACGGCGCGTTCCGCGAGCAGATGATGCCGTACATCTACGACCAGGAAGCGACGCGCACGTCGGAGGCGACGTGGTGGACGAGCCACTTCGACGACTACGACATGTACATGCAGGCGGGGTCGGCCGGCGAGCTCGGCCGGCAACGCGGACTCGAACAGGTCGGCTTCTGGCGGAAGCTTCTCGAGCATCCCGTCTACGATGCGTTCTGGCGCGACCAGGCCGTGGACAAGCTGCTGGCGGCCCAACCGCTGAAGGTCCCCGTCATGCTGGTGCACGGCCTCTGGGATCAGGAGGACATCTACGGCGCCATCGCCGTCTACAAGGCCATCGAGCCGAAGGATGCCGGCAACGACATGGTGTTCCTGGTCATGGGGCCATGGTTCCACGGGCAGCAGATCCGACGACGGCAGTTCGCTCGGCCCGATCAGGTTCGGCGTGGATACCGCGCTGGCGTTCCGGCAGCAGACGCTCGCGCCGTTCCTTGCGCAGTACCTGAAAGATGGCGCGCCGAAGGCCGATGTCGCGCCGGTGACCGCGTTCGAGACCGGCACCAACACGTGGCGCCGCCTGCCTGCTTGGCCGGCGGGGTGCGCGAGCGGGTGCGCGGTCGAGCCGAAGCCGCTCTACATGGCGCCGGGCACCAGGCTTTCGTTCGACGCCCCCAGGTCCGCCGACGCACCGTTCGACGAATACGTCTCGGATCCCGCCAGGCCGGTGCCATACCGCGCTCGACCGATCCCTCCGAGCAGCGGTCCCACGTGGTCGGAATGGCTGGTGGGGGACCAGCGCGAGGCGTCGGGGCGCACCGATGTCCTGGCCTTCGTCGGCGACGTGCTGACCGCCCCGCTGAAGATCAGCGGCCAGCCAATCGCCAATCTCGTGGCCTCAACGAGCGGCACCGACTCGGACTGGGTGGTGAAGGTCATCGACGTGTATCCGGACGAAGTCGCCGGACAGCCGGCGATGGGGGGCTACCAGTTGATGGTGTCGGCCGACATCTTCCGCGGGCGCTACAGGGAGAGCCTCGAGACTCCCAAGGCCATCGCTGCGGATACGCCGCTCGTCTATCGCTTCGCCCTGCCGACGGCGAACCACGTGTTCCGTCCTGGTCATCGCATCATGGTGCAGGTGCAGTCGAGCTGGTTTCCGCTGTACGACCGCAACCCGCAGACGTTTGTTCCGAGCATCTTCTGGGCGAAGCCGGCGGACTTCCGAAAGGCGGTTCAGCGGATCTTTCACGCGCCGGGCCAGGCCAGCTTCGTCGAGTTGCCGGTGGTCATGCCGAGGTGAGCTTGATCGGCACCTGATCTGCCTCCTCGGGTCGGCAGGGGCGTCGCGCGTTATCTTCTGAATGGCGTCGCCAGCCGCTGTTCCACCCATGCGCGGTCGATAACCAGGTTGTACTGAGAGTGCTGCATCGATCCGCCCGTGTCGTTGGCCAGCGCCTTGCGATAGCGCTCGAGCGCGTCATCTCGCTTGCCCAGGATGTCGAGAATCATCCCTTGCCAGGCCAGAGCGGCGAACGGCTTTCCGCGATCGGCCTGTTCCGACCGCGTGAAGGCCTCGAGCGCCTCGTTGTCGCGATTGCCGTCGTACAGCATCAGGCCCAAACGGAACCACGCGTAGGAATCGGCGATCGCGAACCTGCGTGCGCTTTCCAGGACCTGCAGGGCGGGCGTTCCGGATCCGGTGAGGGAGGCGGTCTTCATGAACTCCAGCGTGGATTCCGCCGTGACCGTAACGACCGGCTCGACAAACGCCATGGCCACATCCGGGTCGAAGCGAACCTCGGCGAGCGGCGACCTGCTTGCGAATGCGATCGTCTGGGCGGCCTGCAGCCGGTCGGTGGCCTTGCGCTGCTCGGAACCATCGGCGAATCGCGCCACCAGTGGCATCGGCATCTTCAGCGTTCCCGTGCCGGTGACCTCCACGTGCGTCAGATACCCGCCCTGCCCCGGTTCCGACGTCGTTTTGGCGATCCGGTACATCAGCGTTCGGTTCGACCCGATCCACTGCTCGAAGAACCAGTCCAGGCCCTGCCCGCTCTCTTCTTCGCAGATTCGCTGGAACTCGGCGGGTCCGAGCCGCCGTCCGCGATATTCCTTGAGACACCGGGCATAGACCCGGTCGAAGGTCCCGCGCCCCAGCGTTGCGGCCAGCACGCTGATGACGGCGTAGCCCTTTCCGTGCGTCGCGACGTTGTTGAAATCGAAATTGACCTTGGCCGCCTGCTCGGCCGTCCGGCCCAGGGTCGTGTCGAAGCCCTCCTTCGCGCCGTCCAGATACCGCTTGAGCAGATCTGAGTGCTGATCGGTTATCCCGCGGGCCCGGCAATACTCGCGATCGGTGAAGATGCCCATGCCGATCATCAACCAGCCGAAGCCTTCGTTCGGGCTGCGAGCGAGCACGCGTTCGAGCCAGTACCTGATGGCCGATTTCGTGTGCGGTAATCCAGCGCCAGAACGATTCCGGGCGATCCGTGAATTTCTCCTGGCCGTGAATCGCCACCAGGCTCGTGGCGACAGGGAAACCGCCAACGGGGACCTGCGTCCCGGGGATGATCGTCAGGTTGCCGGTGGGATAGAGGCCGAATCGCTCCCGATAGAAGGTGATGGCATCGACCGCCGTCTTCACCAGCAGCCGCGCGCATTCCGCGCCGGCCGGGGTGAAGAGTGCCCGGACCTGCACACCCCCGGCATCCGCGGACACAACGTCCATCCCGCGCGCGAGGAACAACCCGAACACCCGGATGCCGATGCCGCGCCAGGTGTCGCTGCCTTCATCGCGGCGCCCGCTCGTCGCCAGCGCGAACCCGTCGGGTGTCTTGAGCCGCACCACGTAGTCTGCGTGGCTTTCGAAGCCCCACCATAGTCTCGGATGCCATCGTTGGAGCGTGACAGGCCGATCCCATTTCACGCCCGGCTGGAACGAGAACTCGACGCGTAGCGTGACCGTCTTGCCCGGCGGAAGAGGAGCGCGCAGATCGAACTGCAGCAGCGATCCGGCAGGCGTGGTCGCCAGGGTGTTGTCTCCTTCGCTGACGGCGAGCTTGCGGTCCCCGCCCGTCATCCACTCGAAGGCCAGGCGCTGCAGCGGCAGGCGCGCCGTATTGGCGAGCCGCACCGTCTCGACACCGGCGATGCGTGAGGCGGCGGGGTCGATCGTGCACTCGATCTCGTACTGAACGCGCGGCGCCTCGGGTGGGGCCCAATATGCACTCTGCGGCTCGCGAGCCTGCAGGCCGGCGGGGGCGATGGCCATCGACCCCAACAAGAGCATGGTGGAGAGGGGAGTCTTCATGGGAACACCTCGCGGGATCAAGGCCGTATGTGTGAACACGCGCCGTTCGTCATCCATCCTCGGACTCGAATCCACTGCGCACGCCGTGATGAAGGTACACAAGGCAGTAGACTCCCGAAGCGCCTGTACGGTTAACAGAAAATCAGGCGTCGCGGTGGACTGAGCCGCAACCCGACGAGGCTGAGGCGAGCGAGCGCGAGAACCTGCCAGAATCTGAGCGACGGCGGATTGGCGCTCAGAAGACCGCACGCAGGAGGTTCGAGCCTGCGCCTGCGCGGCAAGTGCGCAATGCCGAATAGTTTGGTATGGTATTAGCGGGGAGGACTTCCGATGCTCAAGAAGATCCTGCTTGTCGTCGTCGCCCTCGTGGCTGCGCTCGTCGTTGTCGTGGCCGCGCAGCCCGCCACCTACAAGGTCGTCCGCACCGCGTCGATCGCCGCTCCGCAGTCCGACGTCTTCTCGCTCGTGAACGACTTCCACCGGTGGGACGCGTGGTCACCCTGGGCCAAGCTCGATCCCGCCATGAAAACGAGCTATGACGGCCCCGCCGCCGGGACCGGGGCGATCTACAGCTGGACCGGCAATGACAAGGTGGGTGAGGGACGCATGACGGTGCTCGAGAGCAAGCCAGGCGAGCTGGTGCGCATCAAGCTCGAATTCCTGAAGCCATTCGCCCAGTCCAGCTTGACCGAGTTCGCACTTGCCGGCCAGGGCAGCTCCACCTCGGTGACCTGGAGCATGTCGGGCGATAACAACTTCATCGCGAAAGGCATGTGCCTGTTCATGGGCGGGATGGACAAGATGATCGGCCCCGATTTCGAGAGGGGCCTGGCGCAGCTGAAGACGGCGGCCGAGTCGGCGGGCGGGAAGTAGGGCGTCCGACCCTTTTCGCAGGATCCCTCGGGCTCGCTCTCGACACGTGCGGCGGGGTCCGCACGGCTGCCATCCGCCCCGTGGCATACGCCGCCCGACGCCGGCCGCGGCCTCTGACAGGGCGGATTCTGCTTGAATGCCCCTCCCGGGCAACCATCTGCCGACCCGCCCCGTCTATCACTCCAATGGAAGGAGTGTAGCCAATGAGGTGTCTTCGCCTGATGGTCGCCGCCGCCGCAGTGCTGTGTTTCCTGTCGATTCCGGCATTCGCCGCCGAGACGGAGCAAGTCCACAAGGTCCTTCCCCTCGGCGCTGGGGGGACCCTCGAACTCCACAACTTCTCGGGTGCCGTGAGGATTACCGGCGCCGCGGTCGGCGAGGTGACCATCGATGCCGTCCGCCGCGCGCCCCGCGAAAGGCTGGATCGCATCAAGCTCGACATCCAATCGGATGGCTCCAGGGTCACCATCGAGGCCAACCGCCGGGAGCGGAGCCAGGACAGCGACCGGGACAATGTCGTCGAGACGGAGTTCGAAATCCAGGTGCCGCAGGATGCCAGGCTGAAGCTCGATGTGTTCAGCAGCTCGGTGCGAGTCCGCAACGTGTCGGGCCAGCAGTCGATTCACACGTTTTCAGGCGAGACCAATGTGGAGGACGCCGCCGCACCGGTGGCGGTCAAGAGCTTCTCGGGGCCGCTCTCAGTCCGACTGGCACCAGGCGCAGCGGGCCCGGACCTCGATCTCGAGACCTTCTCGGGAGGCATCGACGTGCAGCTGTCGGAGGCCTCGCGCGCGGCGGTGAGCTTCGACTCGTTCAGCGGCTCGTTGCGGACCGATGTGCCGTTGACCTTCCAGGAACAGAAGCGGGGTCATCTGCGCGCCGACCTCAACGGGGGAGACGGCCAGCACGCGATTCGTCTGAAGACCTTCTCAGGAAACGTCAAGATCAGCAAGTAGCGCGACTCGCGCCGGCCCCGGATCGAGCAGGCGATCGGGCTACGACGGAGCCGGCCCTGGCGAGTCCTGCCTCGGGAGTGCGGCCTCGAGCAGCGTGTTCAGGGCCGCGATGATCACCGGGCCGAGGACGAGCCCGATGAATCCGAATGCCGCCATCCCGCCAAGCAGGCTGATGAACACCAGCAAACCGTTCATGGTCGTCCGGCCGCTCAGCAGCATCGGCCGGAGGAAGTTGTCGGCCATGCCGATCACGCCGACTCCCACGACCAGCAGGATGATGCCTCCCACGAAGTCCCCGGACAGCAGGAGCCACAGTGCGGCCGGACCCCAGACCAGGCCCGATCCCACCATCGGCACCAGGGACAGGAACGCCGTCATCACCCCCCAGAACACCGGCGCGCGGAACCCCAGCAGCCCCAGCGCGATGCCGGTGAGCGTCCCCTGGATGCCCGCAACGGCGAAGGTCGACCCGACGGTGGCGACCACCAGGTCGTAGGTCTGATGGAGAATCAGATCCCGGCGTGACTGCTCGAAGGGCAGGAGCTCGCGAAGCCGACCGACCATGCGCTCGCCATCCCTGAAGAAGAAGAACAAGCCGAACAGCATGACGAAGCCCTGGAATACGACGCCGGCGACGTCGGCCAGCACTGATGTCGCCCGCGTAGCCAGGTAGGTGGCGATCGTCTTCAGCAGATCCGCCAGCCCCGAGGTCGGGTCTGGAGGGAGCGACAGCATCGGCACGCTCGTGCGGATCGAGTCCCACCACTCCTGAATGCGAGCCGGGGTCGGCATCTGGAAACCCGATGCCTGGACCGAGTGCACCTGCGTCGTGACCTCTCGCACCAGCAGGGTGAGGATCCCGAGGGCAGGGACCACGACGACCAGGATGGCCAGGCCGGTCGCGGCCGACGCTGCCCACGACTCACCGAGGCGCCGCGCCAGGCGCTCTCGAATGGGATACATCACCATCGCGAACACGGCGGCCCAGGCCAACGGGGCGAGGAACGGCCCGACGACGAGAAACGCCAGGTAGCTGATGACCAGGACGACCGCGTAGAAGATCAAGAGGACGAAACGTTCACGCTCGGCGTCACCGTGTGGCATGGTAGGTGGCAGTCTACACGAGGCCGGGGCTCGTGGTGCGAAGGAACTTTCGCCGAACAGGCAGCGGACGAGCCCGCCCTGTTCATGCGTTCTCATCTGCTGAAGCTCGGGCAGTCAGTCAGAGCGGATCGGGAGGGAGATCCGCCGTTCGCGAACCTCCGTTATTGGCGAGACATGTCGAGGAGCGGAATCAGGCGTCGCCCGTCCGCGGACGCGGCCGGTCCCGGATCGAGCATGAAGCACACGCCGTTGCCGGAGGTGCGGAGCGCGATCGCGGCGGTCGGGCACACCTCCGCCGCGCGCTTCGCCGCGGTGGGCAGCGCCTCGAGCATCGTGCCCCGCAGCGGGACCGCGACAGCGGCGTTGAACCCTCGACCGACAAACGCGAGGCCCAGGCCGTCGGCCGCCTCGGCCGCTGTCCGAATGCACGCGCCGCAGAGGATGCACTTGCCCGGCTCGTACACGATTTCAGGGTGCGTGAGGTCGCGGGCGAACTTCCGGCGCTCACCCGCGAACCGCGACGGGTCCGCTTCGTACTCGGTCGCATACTGGCGGAGCTGGCAGGTCGAGGCCTTCCAGCATCCGCAGGTCGCGCAGCGCCTGGCCTCGGCCTGGGCGACTCCAGGCGAGAACCCGGTTTCGACCTCGTCGAAGCTTCGCACGCGAGTCGCCGCCGGCAGCTCCGGCATCGGAGCCCGAGGCGTCTCCTCGATGACCCGATAGAATTCCGCCAGTTCCTGTTCGTCGAGCTTCCCCATCAGCGCGGTGACCATTTCCGGATCGCCGGTGACCCGGCGCCCGCCGAGGTACTGGTCAATGGAGACCGCGGCGAGTTTGCCCGCGGCCACGGCCCTCACGGCGAGATCCGCTCCGTTTACGGCGTCGCCACCCGCGAAGACGCCGGGAACATTTGTCGCGAGCGTGCGCGGGTCGACGGCGATTCCGCGGGCCGTCAGTTGCAGATCGTGGGCACCCGTCTCAACAGCCTCGACTGTCTGGCCGATGGCGGCGATGACGCTCGACGCATCGAGCGCGAACTCGGAGCCTGGAATCGGCACGGGCCTGGCGCGGCCGCTCTCGTCCGGTGCGCCGAGCGTCATGCGAACGCACGTGAGGCGCACTCCGCCATCGGGGAGGCGGTCGACTCGAGCCGGCGCCACCAGCGTTTCGATGCGGATGCCTTCGGCCTCGGCCGCCTCGACTTCCGACATCAGGCACGGCATCTCGCGACGCGAGCGGCGGTAGAGGACCGTGACCGACTCGGCGCCCAGGCGGATCGCGGTGCGTGACGCGTCCATCGCGGTGTTGCCTCCGCCGAGCACGAGCGTCCGGCGGCCAATCTCCGGTGTCAGGCCGCGCGCGACCTCAGCGAGAAATGCGATGGCGGAAATCGCGAGGCCTTCCCCCGGGCAGTCCAGGCCGCGCGATCCTTGCGCGCCGATGGCAAGCAGGACGGCGTCAAACTCCGCGCGCACCTCATCGAGCGTGAAGTCGGAGCCGAGCCGCTCTTGCATGCGGAAGTCTGCTCCCAGCAGGCGGACGACCTCGATCTCCTGGTCGATGACGAGGCGTGGCAGGCGAAACGCAGGGATGCCGTACCGCAGCATCCCGCCGGGCTTTTCGTGCGCATCGAACAGGGTGACACCATGGCCCCGACGCAGCAGGTGATAGGCGGCCGTCAGCCCGCCCGGGCCCGCACCCACAATGGCGATGCGCTTGCCGGTGGCCTTGTCCTTGCGCGGGACGTAGCGTTGTTCCGAGGCGAGGTCGTCATCCGCCGCGAAGCGGTGGAGGTTCCCGACCGAAAGGGGTTCTCCCTTGTCGCAGTGGTGACAGCGCTCCTCACAGAGTCGCGGGCAGATGCGTCCAAGCGCGGCTGGCAACGTCAGAAAGTCGGAGGCGATCTCGGCTGAGCGCCGGATGTCCCCCGCCGCGACCTCGGTCAGGAAGCCGGGGATATCGAGCCGGGCCGGGCAGCCGCTCCTGCACGGGCCGATGCAGTCGCCGGCGTGATCGGACAGGAGCAGTTCGAGCGCCATCTTCCGCGACGCCCGTACGTCTTCGGAGTTCGTATAGACAATGGTCCCGGCGGCCGCCGGGGTGGCGCAGGAGGGCGAGAGCACCGCCCGGCCCTCGACCTGGACCGCGCACAGAAAGCAGGACGCCGACGGCTCGAACCCGTCAACGTGGCAGAGGGTGGGAATCCGGATCCCGAGGCGCCGCGCCGCCTCGAGAATCGTCGTGCCGTCCTCGACCGATACGTCACGGCCGTCGATTGTCAGCGTCACCATCTTCATTGAACTTCTCTGTCACCCGAATGGGGGTCTGAGGACCGGATGCTCCGGCGCTCGGTCGATCTCTTCGTGCTACCGCGCTCCGTGCGCCGCTACGGGCCGGGTCTCGTGGCCCGGCCTCCCTCCTGAGCGGCCCCTGGCCCCTTCGCTAGGCCACTTCAATCGCCTTTTCGGGGCACGCCGTCACGCACATCCCGCAGCGCGTGCATAAATCGTCTGCCACCTCGTGCCGCAGGTACGGGCGGCTCTCGATTGCCCCGGACGGGCACGCCTGCGCGCACAGCGTGCAGCCCGTGCAATGGTCGAGTACGCGGTAGTGGATGAGCGGCTTGCAGACCGCCGCCGGGCACCTCCGGTCGCGAATGTGCGCCTCGTACTCCTCCCGAAAATACTTCAGCGTCGTCAGGACCGGGTTCGGCGCCGTCTGTCCAAGGCCGCACAGGCTGCCTCGCCTGACTCCGGCGCTCAGGTCCTCGAGCGTCTGCAGGTCGCCCGCCTCCCCCTTGCCCGCGCAGATCCGCTCGAGAATCTCGAGCATGCGCTTGGTGCCAATCCGGCAGAACGTGCACTTGCCGCACGATTCATCCTGGGTGAAGTGCAGGAAGTAGCGTGCGATCTCGACGGCGCAGTCGTGGTCGTCGAGCACGACGAGTCCCCCGGAGCCCATGATGGCGCCCGTCGAGGCGAGCTCCTCGTAGTCGATCCGCGTATCGGCGAGGCGGGCCGGAATGCACCCGCCCGACGGGCCGCCGGCCAGGACCGCCTTGAACGTCCGCCCGCCCTTGATGCCGCCGCCGATGTCCTCGACGATCTCGCGAATCGTGATGCCCATCGGCACCTCGATCAGCCCGCCGCGCCTGATCTTGCCGGCCAGCGAGAAGACCTTGGTGCCTTTCGACTTCTCGGTGCCGAGCGCCGCGAACGCCTCGGGCCCGTGCCGGAAGATCCAGGGCAGGCACGCAAGCGTTTCGACGTTGTTGATGAGCGTGGGCTTGCCCCAAAGCCCGGACACCGCGGGATAGGGCGGCCTGGGCCGCGGCATGCCGCGGAGGCCCTCGATCGACTGAATCAGCGCCGTTTCCTCGCCGCACACGAAGGCGCCCGCGCCCTCGCGCACCCGCAGCGTGAAGCTGAACGAGGAGCCGCGGATATTCGCCCCGAGGAGCCCCGCGGCCTCGGCGATCCCGATCGCCGCGCGGATGTGCTTGACCGCGATCGGATACTCGCGCCTGACGTAGACGAACCCTTCGGCGGCGCCGATCGCGTAGGCCGCGACGGCCATCCCCTCGATCACGCGGAACGGATCGGCTTCGAGCACCGCGCGATCCATGAACGCGCCGGGGTCGCCTTCATCGCCGTTGCAGATGACGTACCTGACCGACCCCGGGGCCCGGCGGGCGATGTCCCACTTGGTCGCGGTGGGGAACCCTGCGCCGCCACGGCCGCGCAGCCCCGAGGCGCGCACGCGGTCGATGACCTCCTGGGGCGTGAGGTGCGCCAGGCAGGCTTCGATCGCCCGCATGCCGTCACGCCTGCGGTAGTCGTCGAGCGACAACGGGTCGATCGCGCCGCAGTTCTCGAGCACGATTCGGACCTGCTTGCTCGAGTACGGGGTCAGCGCGACTTCGCGGGCTTCGATGGGGGTCCATGCCGTGTCGTCTCGCAGTCGCGACCGCGCGTCCTTGAGGTCCTCGCGAAGCTGGCGAATCACTCCCCGTGGCCGGACATGCCGCCGCACGAGGCGCCGGGCGTCGCTTGGCTGCACGTTGCCGTACAAGGCGCGGCTGCTGCCGCCGATGACTTCGACCAGCGGCTCGCTGTGGCACAATCCGGCGCATCCGACGGCCTTGAGGGTCGCGCCTCCGCCAATCGCCTCGATCTCGGCTTCGAGCGCGTCACGAACGTCCAGGGCACCGCTCGCGATTCCGCACGAGCCGAGGCCGATCCGGATCTCGACCGGATCGGATTGGGCTCCCGGAGCCGAACCTGCGCGTGCCGGGCGTGCCTTCGCGCGCGTGAGACCGTGCCCGTGGCCGTTTCCGTTTCCGCCGGCCTGCTTTGCCGCCTCCGCGTCGAGGAAGCCGTGAAGCAGGCTGGCCGCCGACAGGGCGCTCAGCTGGCCGTAGATGCGCTCGTCGATCGTGACGACCGGCGCGAGGCTGCACGACCCGACGCACGCGACGCGCTCGATGGTGACCTGGCCGTTCGGATCGGTGTCTTCGCCATCCTGCAGGCCCAGCTGTCGCCGCAACTCGGTGCGGACCTCCACCGCTCCCGACACGTGACAGGCCGTGCCCTCACACACCCGGATGACGTGTTCGCCGGTCGGGCGCAGGCGGAACTGGCCGTAGAACGACGCGACGCCGGCGATCTGCGCGGGCGTGATCTCGCTGTGCTCGCAGACCCGCTCGAGCGCCGCGTGCGGTAGATACCGGTAGCGGGACTGAATGGCCTGCAGCACGGGAATGACCGAGGCGGCGCTCCGTCCCTCGGCCTCGAGGATCTCGTCCACCGGTCCCAGATCGACCGGCAGCTGGACGGCGCCCCTGTGAGCGGGTCTTGCAGCCGGCCTTGTCGCCACCATCGCAGGTTCGATCGGCGAGTGGCCTCGCGGGTGCGCAGGGATCTCCTCGTCCGGAGTTCCACGCTGTTCGCGCCGCAGCGCCCGCACGATCCGCTTTGGAACGCGTTCCCACTGATCGCCCTCCGGCTGCAGCCATCTGAACCAGGCGAGGAATATGCCCGTCGCAATGAGGAGGGTCAGGCCACCGTACCGGTAGACAGTCCGGCGCACGACCAGCTCGTTGTGCTGCCGGGTGAGCTCGGGCTGCAGCACCTTCTGGATCTCGGCGTCGGTCTTTGCCAGCAGCTTCCACGCATCGACACGCGCTCGTTCGTCCCACGTGACCATCTGCGCGTGGACATAGAACGCCAGCAGGCACAGCGCCGCGACCATGGCGACGCCGGCGGCGGCGAGACCCGCCCACGAGCGGCCGATCGAGACGAGCCGGCTCCGCCTCACCGCTTCTGCACCTGGATGAGCTGGACATCGCCGATCGGGATGCCGCGCCGTTCGAGTTCGATCGGGCATGACTCGTAGCACCGCGCACAGGCGAGGCACGTGGCTCGATCCGCCCGCAACTTCTTGATCGCACCGAACGGGCACGCGTCAACGCACAGCCCGCAATCGGTCTCCCGCCCCGGCGTGATGCTCACGTTCTTCCACGCCACCCGCGAGAGCACGGCGAGAATCCCCCCGTAGGGACAGAGCCACCGGCAATACGGCCGTCCGACGAACATCCCGAGCAGGATGAAGCTGGCGCCAAGCAGGAGCATGTTGAACGGCGCCGAGATGCGAAACAGGCCGATGAACGGATCGAATTCACAGATCACGAAGCGCCGGCCGAGATCGATCTGCCAGGACCCGAGCGCCAGGTGCAGCCCCCAGCCGGCGAACCACACGGCCAGCGCGAGGTAGACGTAGGGCAGCCAGCTCAAGGCCCGGTCGAGCCTCTCGGGCACCTTGACCGGCTTGATCAGCACCACGTCCTGGATCGCCCCGAGCGGGCACACCGCGCCGCAGAAGACGCGCCCGAAGAGCAGCGTGGCGATGAGCGGCAGGAAGAAGAACGCGATGACGCCGAACGACATGAGATAGCGGGGATCGACGAGCGAGAGCGTCACGTTCTGAATCGCGCCGATCGGGCAGATGCAGCCCTTGCGATAGAACCCGAAGTAGGCGATCGCGGCGACGCTCAGGAGCATCACCTCGTTCCGGTTCCGCCGCTTCAGGATGAGCCACGCGCCCAAGGCCAGCCCGAAGGCGAGCGCGCCCACATCGACCCACCTGATAAGCGCCGAACGCGGCTCCGGATGCGTCGGGGTGGGGAAACTGTAGGTGCCGCCGAAATCGGGCGGTTTCTTCTGGTACTGGGCCGACAGAACGCCCGAGGCCAGCACCGCTACGAGGAACAGCAGCCACAGGACTTTCGCCCTGGTGGTCTGCCGGCGAAAACTAGGCATGCTTCCCTTCAACGCCGGGGGCGGTGGGAGCGATGCCGGGTTCGTGCACTCTGACGATGGCCAGGTCCGGGCAGACGATCTGGATCGCGCACTCGTTGCACTCGACGCACCGATCGTAGCGAATCTCGAGACGCAGCGATCCGTTCCCGGCTGGCGGCTTGCACGCCTTGACGCACTTGCCGCAGCCGTCGCACAGCGTCTCGTCCACGACGTACTCGTAGTAGTTGTTGTTCGGGTCGTCGGCGTCGACCCTGCCGACCACGCGTCGCTTCAGCGCATCCTGGGGGCACACCTTTCCGGTCGGAATGCCTTTCTCGTCCGGCTTGCTCGTCACGTCCATGTAAGCCGGGCAGAGCATGCAGTAGCCGCACTTGTCGAAGTCGTTGACCGCCTTGACGGCCGACAGGCTCAGGACGCACGAGGTGCGGCACAGATCGCAGGACGTGCACTTGAACGGATCGACCTGGTACACCGCGTTGGCTGATGCCCGTTTCGTCAGCAACCCCGCGGCACCCGCGATGGTCGCGAAACCGACGACGCGGCATGACCGATCGATGAATTCGCGGCGCGTGCTCTTGTCGCTCATGCGCCTACCGCCTTCTCTCCGCGCAAAATCGGTTCGCCCCGGCCCACCTTCGCCACTGGCGAAAAGATCTTCAGTTCGCGGCTGGCGGGATCGGCGGCCAGGATGCGCCCGATCGAGTCCACTGCCAGGTGGATGTGTATGCAGCCGGGATGGAAGTGCTCGGGACCGATGAGCGCCAGGAGCCGGCCGTCGGGCTCGAACACCTTCACGCGCGCGACCATCTTCTCTCCCGTCACGATCCGTCCATCGGGCGTAACGGCGATATTCACCGGGTTGCAGCAGCCAACGAAGTCTTCCGGCGCGAGCATGCCGAACTTGCCGAAGCGTCCGAGCGGCGACCCGTCCAGCGCCCACGAGGTCACCTGGTGCCGGCCGGTGTCGGTGGCGTGCACGACGCCCTTGCCGTCGACCGCGATATCCAGGCTGCGGTTGGGCAGCATGAAACTGCCCGTCTTGCTCCGGTCCCCGATGACCCCGCGCTGCCGGCCGCTGCTGTCGTACCGCCGGATGAGCCGCGCGCTGGCGTCGGCGATGAGGATTTCGTCCCTGAACACCTTGATGGAGGTGACATCGGCCGGCCTATCCCGGTCGCCGGCGACGAAGCCGCCAACGCGGGCGCCATCGGCGTCGTAGATCTCGACCTGGCTGCCGGCCCCGACATAGACCCGGCCGTCCGGTCCGACGGCAAGGCACGCTCCCAGTTGGAGCACGCGCCACGTCCTGACGCGGCGTCCCCCGGCATCATGAACTCTGACCTCATCGTCTCCGAGGACGTAGATGCGATCGCCAGCGCCGACCCCGACGCCGTCGAGGGACTTGCGGAAGGGCTCCGCGGACTTCGCGCCGCCGATGACCGAGGTCAGCTCGTATTTCCGCTCGAGTGCGCTGGCGGCAATCGGCGGGCGGCTCGCGGCCGGCATAGAGGACTGTGACTTGCCAGCCGCGTCGGCAGGTCTGGCCGGCGTCTTCGGGGTCGGGCGCACGCGCAACGAGGCGCCGACAAGCGTGGCGAGTGCCCCGATCACCGCCGCGGGCGGGAACCACGACTTCGTGAGCCGTTCGCGGAGGCTCAAAGGCGTTGGAGCGTCGTTTTGTGGTTCCATATGCAACTCAATCAACCGGCGGCCGGCGAGCGCCTCACCAATCTATCCGGTCTGGACCCGACCAGCGCCCGGCCGCTCGTGTCCTCTCCCCGTGAATCGTCAGACAATTCCCGGGCGGGGCATCCCGGCTGACTGCGCTGATCCTCCCTCAAATGTTCCCGACATTCTCGGTCGTCACGCCTTGTCATCCGGGCGCCGCGCTCCGTGACCGAGGCCGACAACCACGGAGACAGGAGACTTTCCCCTGGTTTCCGGGCGTGTCTGACCAGTCCCTAGCCCCTAGCCGACTAGCCCGTAGTCCCTGTCCGACCAGCGCCTAGCCCCTAGCCGCTAGTCCCGAGTCCCTGTTCATTTCCCAATCGACGGCCCCACCTGCAGGCACACCATCTGGTTCATGTCGCGGATGACGAGTCTCCCGTTCGACAGAGCCATCGGGCCCCAGACGTCTTCGCCGGAGAGGATCTGTGCGCTCGCCAGTTCCTTGTACTGCTTCGTGTTGGCCTCGATGAGGCGCAGCATGCCCGACTTTCCGTCGAGGATGAAGAACATCCCATCCGCAAACAGGAAGCCGCCCAGGTCGAAGGTCCGGCTCGCGCCCGGATCACCAGACGCCACCGGGCTCTGCCACACGACCTTGCCATCGAGGCCGAGGCACGTGAAGCGACCGCGGGTCTTGCTGCCGACGGCAAAGAGGTGATTCTGGAAGAGCACCGGCGTATGGACCTCGGAGTTGAACTGCATCGCCGTGAGGTCGTAGAGCTTCCGGACCGTGAACCCCGACGCGCCCTTCTGGACCTGGATCATCATGCTGCCGGCCTCGTAGCCGCTGGTGATGAAGATCCGGCCGTCCCCGATTGACACCGGTGAGGGGCACGCCGCCATCTTGATCGCGAAGGGAATGCTCCACAGGATTTTGCCGTCTTCAGCCGCCACGCCCACGACCTTGTTCATGGTCATGTAGAGGTACTGCCTGACGCCGCCAATGGTGGCCGGCATCAGCGAGACGTGCGACATCACGTCCTTGTCCGGATTGGGGGAGCGCCAGACCTCCTTGCCGGTCGCCTGGTTGAACGCGACGACCAGCGCATCACCGCCCGTCGCGAGCACGACGCGGTCGCCGTCGAGCAGCGGGTTCTGTCCCGCGTACCAGCCCGGGATGGTGGCCTTGTACTCCTGAACCAGGTTCTTCTGCCAGACCAGCTTGCCGGTCTTCGCGTCGAGCGCGTGGAACCGGCACTTGGGATCGAGCGAAAACACCAGGCTCGACCCGACGGCCGGCACCGTTCGCGTAATGCCGTGGCTCGGACGAATCTCGACCGGGTAGCTCCACCTCCATAGGTCTTTCCCGTTGGCCAGCGAGATCGCTCGAACGAGATGTTCTTTTTTCGCCGCGTCGTAGTCGTTGAGGTAGATCACGCCGCCCTTGATTGCCGCGCCGGCGTAGCCCTCGACTACCGGTGTCTTCCAGAGCACCTTCGGACCGCCGGCAGGCCACGTGCGATACAGCCCCGTTTCGGTGGCGATATTGTCGCGATTGACGCCGCGGAACTGGGGCCAGTCGGCTCCGCCAACCGATGCGACGGCGAGGACGAACAGAGCAATTACACGATGAAACATGTCAGGCGAATTCCTCGGGGGATGGCAGGCGGCGGCCCGTCGGGTGATGTTGCCTATGTTTCCACGTTGGAAAACCTGGTTCAAGGTCGAAGCAGGTCGGATATCGACCCGGCTTCAGGCCAGCCCCTGGTCCAGGTCTTCAACCAGATCCTCGACATCCTCGAGGCCAACCGAGAGCCGTACCAGTCCGTCGCTGACACCCTGCGCGATCCGGTCTTCCCTCGACACCACGCTGTGGGTCGTCGAGGCCGGGTGCGTGATGAGCGTGCGCGCGTCGCCCAGGCTGACCGCCAGCGAACAGAGCTTCACCCGGTTCATCAGCCGCGCGCCCGCCTCGACGCCTCCCTTGAGGTCGAAGGAAATCATGCCGCCAAATCCCCCTGGCATCTGCCTCCTGGCCAGCTCGTGCTGCGGATGCGAGGGAAGCCCCGGGTACGACACCGAGGCGACCGCCTGATGATGCTCCAGCCAGGCTGCGATGTGCAGGGCGTTGGCGTTGTGCCGCTGCACCCGCAGCGGCAGCGTCTGCGATCCGCGCAGGATGAGATACGCCGTGAACGGCGCCATGATGCCGCCCAAGTACCGCATCGGCTCGGTCGCGCAGTGCCGGATGAAGGCGCGCGAGCCGGCGATCAGCCCGCCGACGGCGTCGCCGTGGCCGCAGAAGTACTTGGTGGCGCTGTGCACGACCGCGTCCACGCCGAGATCGAGGGGCCGCTGGTTGACCGGCGTGGCGAAGGTGTTGTCGCAGATGGTCATGATGCCGGCGCGCCTGGCGGCGCCGGCTATGGTCCCCAGATCGCAGAGCGCGAGGAGCGGATTGCCCGGCGATTCAAGGTAGATGAGCTTCGTATTCGGCTGGATCGCTGCCGCGACGTTGGTCGGGTCCGTCGCATCGACGAAGCTCGAGGTCAGCCCCAGGGCCCCGAGCTGCTCGGTGAAGAGGTGGAAGGTGCTGGGGTAGATGGCCCGAGCCGAGACGATGTGGTCGCCGGCCTTCACCACGCCCAGCACTGCGGTCGAAATCGCCGCCATGCCGCTGCCGGTTGCCAGCGCCGCCTCCGCGTGTTCCAGCGCCGCGGCCCGGCGTTCGAGCACGGCAACCGTCGGATTGGCCCAGCGGCTATAGACGAACGCGTCCTTCTCGCCCGCGAAGATTGCCGCGCCGTTCTCTGCCGTGCTCAGGTGATAGGTCGTCGCCAGGTGCAGCGGCGGCACCAGGGCGCCTGTCACCGGGTCGGGCGACTCGCCGGCGTGAATGGCCAGCGTCTGCATGCGGTAGTTAAGATCCGTCATTCAAGTTCCCCTGTACAAAGGGCAAGACGGTGACTCGGTGACCGCCTCGCGGGTCCTGCCCGATCATCAGGCACGCTGGCCGACCGTCAGGGTTTGCCGATTCGAACCTGCCTGGCCCCTCGACGCGCGGGCGAGGCTCGCGTGCGACGGCGCGTGGTCTCGCCGACGACTCCCGCTTGCTCGGGGAGCCTGCCGGCCGTCCAGGTGCCTGACGATCGGTCACCCGCCAGACAACCTTTAGCAACGATGCCCGGCTCGAGAGGCCACGCATCGCGATCACCACAGACCGCCACCGGCGGGACGCCCGCCGCCGGCCTCCCGCCGCCAGCCGCAATAGTCCTACCACGCAATCCCGTAGTCTTCCCCGTGATTGCTCGAGCCGCCCCACATCGTGCCATGCACCCGATCGAAGAAGATGGCGTTGATCGGTCCCGAGGTCAGGCGCTGGTAGTCCAGCTTGTAGCCCATCTTCGCCAGCTCGGCGCGAACCGCCGGCGGTGTCGATTCGGCCAGCGTGAGCTTGCCGGGCGCGAACTCGTGCGCGCCGAATGTGCTGCGCATCTGGCCGCTGTTGATGTTGGCCGCCTCGGTCGCCTGCTGCACGTTCATGCCGAACTCCACCATGTTCAGGAAGAACTGCATGAGGTTCTGATCCTGCGTGTCGCCCCCTTGAACGGCGAAGGCGAGGAAGGGCTTCCCGTCCTTCATCGCAAGGCTCGGGGTCAGCGTCGAGCGCGGCCGCATGCCGGGCGTCACGACATTGAACGGGCACTCTGCCGGGTCGAGCACGAACGCCTGCATGCGCTGGCTCATGCCGACCCCGGTCCGTCCGGCGATGCAGGCAGGATTCCACCCGCCGCTCGGCGTGATCGACACGACCCAGCCCTGCTCGTCGGCGGCTTCAATCGACGTCGTGCCTCGAGTGAAGACGTCCTCGAACGCCTCGCGCTCCGCCAGCGTCATCGCGCCGGCGTCCAGCCCGGGCTTCGAGCCCCACGTCTCGAGGAGCTTCGTGAACGGATTGGTCTTGCCCTCGAAGGGATACGGGTCGCCCGGCTTCACGCCCGGGTCGTTCATCTCCCAGTTGATGGTCTTCGCCCGCGCCTTCGCATAGTCCTTCGACAGCAGGCCCTTGATCGGCTCCTCGGGCGGGAAGTACGGGTCGCCGTAGTAGAAGTCGCGGTCGGCGTAGGTCAGGTTCATCACCTGGTAGAGCGTGTGGATGTACTTCGGGCTGTTGTAGCCCATCGCCTTCAGATCGAGGGGTTCGAGCATGTTGAGCCCCTGCAGCATCACGGCGCCCTGGACCCACGTGTTGAGCTTGTACACCTGGATGCCCTTGTAGTCGGCGACCAGCGGCTCCTCGATGCGCACCTTCCAGTTCGCGAGGTCCGCCAGGGTGTGCAGCCCGCCCTGCTCCTGCGATCCGCGCACGAATTCCTGTGCAATGTCCCCCTTGTAGAACCGGTCGTAGGCGGCGTAGATCGCGGCCTTGCGATCCTTGCCCGCGGCAAGCGCCCGCTGCTCGGCATCGACCAGCTTGCGGAGCGTCGCCGCCAGATCTGTCTGCCGGAAGACCTCGCCAGCCTCCGGCGCTTCACGGGTCTGGCCGGGGTGCGTGAGGAAGATCTGCGTCGAGTAGGGCCACTGCTTGATGCGTTTCTTCTGGCTCTCGATGCCGTTGGCGAGCTGCGCCTCGATCGGGTACCCGTCGGCCATTTCGATGGCGGGAGCGAGCACCTGCTTCAGGCTCATCGTGCCGAACTCGGCGAGCATGACCAGCAGGCCGCCCGGCGTTCCCGGCGTTACCGCGGCGAGGGGACCGTATTCCGGGGGATACTTCATCCCCTTCGACTTGAAGAAGTCGGGCGTCGCTCCGGTCGGCGCCACGCCGAGGGCATTGATGGCGATAACCTTGTTCGTCTTCGGGTTGTAGATGAGCGCCTGCGTTTCCCCGCCCCAGCCCAGCGTGTCCCACATCGTCGTCACGGCACCGAGCATCGCGCACGACGCGTCCACGGCATTGCCGCCTTTTTCGAAGATCATCGAGCCGGCGGTTGCGCCGAGGGGCTTGCCGGTAATGGCGACCCAGTGGCGCCCATGCAGGACGGGCTTGACGGTGCGTTGCGCGAGGACGCCCGCCGTCAGCGCGGCAACGACCGAGGTGCCGACCAGGACGCGGAGGAGAACGGCAGGGGACTGGAAACGGGCTCGCATGAAGCCTCCTTCGGAAACCGCCAGCGGCGTACGCCGTGACCAGGCACGCAGGCGGATCACGGCCTGTCATTATCCCCCGAGACGCGCCGGATCGGTTCGTCGAATGCGGACGCCGGCAGGCCAGTCCCGGCGTTGGCGGGCGCTACTTCGGCTCGAGGGTCAGCCTGGCGGACACGGCTGCGTCGACCGCGGCGGCTGTGAATCGCATAGGGACATACTCGACCTTGCTCCAGCGATCGAGCAGGTCTGCGTAGTGCCTGCTCCACACGTACCCGGACTGTCCCATCGGGATCACGAAGCGCGAGGTATCGAGCGACGACAGATCGATGATCTGCCGGTAGGATGAGATGAAGATCTCCTCGCGGACCGGCATGGTCGGCGTCACCGTAAAGGAGTCGCCGCCGCGCGGGACCGTACGGCTGAAGAAGCGGCGGAGCAGACCCACCCGATCGAAGGGCAGATGGGGGAACGTCGCGGCGTTCACGCGGTCCCAGCGCCAGTTCGCGATGTTCGACGTGCCCTGCCGCGCTTCCTCATCGTCGAGGGCGGTCGCCAGCGAGTCGCCGAGAATCGTCTCGCAGCTTTCCGGCTCCTTGGTCCGCACGTCGTCGCACCACGCGGCATCGCGGGACTGGATCACGCGATCGAGGGCCTTGGCGACCAGGCTGGGGTGCCGTGCGTACTCGGTCCACAGATCCTCGCCAAGCTCATCGGAGAAGAGCCGATGGACCGTCGCGGTGTACCAGGCCTCGTAGAGCGCTGCGTCGGGGCTCTCGGCGGCGATGCTTCCGTCCCACTTCTCGAGGCGCGCCATCGCGTCCCGGCTTCGCGAATCCCTCGGGCGGGCTCGAAGCAGGAACGGCAGGACGACCTTGACCTGCGCCGAGCGCACGTCACGCTGGATGCGTGCCATGTCGTCGGCCGCCAGGCGTGGCGCCGCCTCGATGAGCTCGGTGATTCTCGCGATGCGATAGGCGGGTTCCCAGCTGGTGCCCACCAGGTACGGGTAGGAATCCGGCGCCACCTGGTTGTTGGCCGAGGCAATGTATCCGCGCGCGGGGTTGTAGGCCTTGGGCCACGCGCTCTCGTGCACGTATCCCCGCCACTCGTAGGCGTCGGTCCAGCCCGGCACCGGCATCCGGCCGTCGCTGCCGCCGCCGCGAACGGGGATGGCGCCCGGGCCGTAGTAGCCGATGTTGCCGTCGATGTCCGCGTACACGAAGTTCTGCATCGGAAGCCGGAATCGGGCGAACCCGGCGACGAACTCGTCCCAGTTCCTGGCCAGATCGATCTTCATGAAGCTCTCGGCCGTGTCGTCCTCGAGGTCGTGCCCCGTCCAGCGGAGCGCGAACGCCTCTCCGGGGTCGTCGAGGATGTCCGAGACCAGCGGGCCATGCCGGGTGATGCGGATGCGGACCGGCACGTCCTGACCGCCGCGGACCTTGATGACCTCGCGAAGCACCGCCATCGGTTCCCACGCGCCGTTGTACTCGGCCTGATCGGCGGCATTGACGTGCTCGATGTACAGGTCCTCCACGTCGGTCAGCAGTGCGGTCACCCCCCACGCGATGCGCCTGTTGTGTCCGATGATGATGCCGGGTGCGCCGGGCAGTGTCGCGCCGATGGCGTCGAGATCGCCGCCCGAGACGTGAGCCAGGTACCAGATGGATGGCGACTGCCCACCCAGGTGTGGATCGTTGGCGAGCAGCGGCTTGCCGGTCACCGTTCGGCCGCCCGAGATCACCCAGTTGTTGCTGCCGCCGCCGGCCTGGGGCATGAAGGGCACCGCGTGAATCTCCGCGGTGAGCTGCGCGAGCTCACGCACGAGCGCCTGGCCGGGACGTGCGGCCGGATCGGGCGCCCTTGGCGGGACGATGAGTCCGGCCGCGGGAGTCTCCTGTGGTCCAGGTATTGAATCAGCGGACAGAATCGTGGGCCCATTCGCCGTGTAGGCGGGCGTCAACT
This sequence comes from uncultured Acidobacteriota bacterium, assembly GCA_963843385.1. Classification (GTDB taxonomy): domain Bacteria; phylum Acidobacteriota; class Vicinamibacteria; order Vicinamibacterales; family JAKQTR01; genus CAVOHU01. The sequence continues at coordinate 2,036,195 of CAWJJY010000007.1, read as the reverse complement.
CGCCGGCAGCCTGCGTGCCGACCCGTGCGGCCAGCTTCACTCGCAGAAGCTCCTCTTCCCAGTTCATGCTCAGGAGCCAGCCCATCGCCTTCTGCCACGCGAGCACGTCCTCGCCCTTCCAGGGTTCAGGCGACACCCTCAGCAGCGCGAATTCGAGCGGCAGGCTGCCGCCGTGATGATCGGCCAGGAATGCGTTGATGCCGGCGACGTAGGCTTCGATGAGGCCCCTGACGTTGCCGTCGAGGTGAGCCCAGGCATCCCGCCCGGCACGAGCCAGGCCGATCGTGCGGAGCAGCCGATCGGTCTTCAGCGTTCCGGTGCCGAGGATCTCCGACAGCCGGCCCTGGGCGACACGGCGCTGGAAGTCCATCTGCCAGAGGCGATCCTGCGCGTGAACATATCCGAGCGCAAACAGCGCGTCGGTCTCGCTTGCCGCGCGGATGTGCGGAATATCGTCCGTGTCGCGCAGGATCTCCGCGCGCGCCCGCAACCCGGCAACCCGAATGGTCCCGGTGGTATCGGGCAGGGCGGCCTGAAGGCGCCAGAAACCCAGGGCAATCAGGACGACCACGGCGACCGCGAGTCCGAGTGCAATCCGCCGGACCCAGCGCCTGCCTCGCCGGGGCGGGCCCGGGCGGGTCGCCGCCGTGCGCAGCCGCTCATCGATGGAGTTGGATTGGCTCATGGCCTGATGATGCTCGGTGTGCCTCGTCTGGCGCAGGCGCGTGTCGAGGATCGCCTACGACTCGCCGCCGGGCACGGCACGTCGATTCTTGCGCTTCCAGTAGTAGTAAACCGGAACGCCCATCCCGAGAAAGAGGATTCCAGCCCAGGCCTCCTCCGGCTTCTGCCACAGCGTCATCGCCACGAACCAGACCGAGGTGGCCACGAAGAAGAGCGGCACCAGAGGATACCCGGGAACGCGAAACGGCCGGTCGGCGCCGGGCATCCTGCGCCGAAGCACGATGACGCTCGCGCCGCCGAGGGCGAAGAAGATCCAGTCGGTGAACACGACATACGAGATCAGGTTCTCGAAGGTGCCCCAGAACAGGATGAGCACAGCCGCCCAGAGCGATTGCAGGGCGATCGAGAAGGCTGGTGTGTGAAACCGCGGGTGGATCTCGGCGACCTTCCTGAAGAAGAGCCCGTCGGCCGCCATGGCGTAGTAGATGCGCGGGGCGGTGAGCGTGTAGATGCCGACCACGCCGAAGGTGGAGATGAAAATCGCGATGGAAATCAGGCTCCCGCCGACCCCGCCAAGCACGCCCCCGATGGCGTCGGCCGCGACACGCGGTGACGCGGCGATCTGAGCCGGCGTCAGGAGCCAGAGGTACGCGACGTTCGACGAGACGTAGATGGCGGTGACGGCCAGCGCCGCGAGCGTCATGGCGCGCGGCAGCGTGCGTTGCGGATCGATGACTTCGGCGGTGGCGTAGGTGGCGTGCTGCCAGCCGCCGTAGGACCACAGCACGCCAACCATCGCGAGCGCGAGCGGTCCCCACAGGCCGCCGGTGCCGGTCTGCCCGATCGACATCGAGAAGTCGGTCGTGTGCGGAGAGCCAAGGGCGAACCCGACCGCCACCAGGCCCATGATGCCGGCAATCTTGAGGATCGTGAAGACGTCAGAGAAGATCGCGCCGGCCCGGACGCCCAGGATGTTGACCAGCGTGAGCAGCAGCAGGCCGGTCACCGCGGCGATCTTGGTCCCGGCCACCCCGAGCGGCACGAAGAAGCCCAGATAGGTCGCGAAGGCGACGCTCAGCGCTCCGAGTCCGCCCGCGTTGACCACCAGGAAGTAGGCCCACCCGAAGAGGAATCCGACCAGGTCACCGTAGGCTCTCGTGAGGAACGCGTACTGTCCGCCGGCGCGAGGCATCATGGCCGATGCCTCGGAGAAGGTGAGCGCGCCAGCCAGCGTGATCATGCCGCCGACCACCCAGACGGCCATGATCAGCCAGGGTGCCGAGATCGCCTGGGCGATGCTCGACGGCGTCAGGAAGATGCCCGACCCGATCGTCCCGCCGATGGCGATCATGGTCATGTCGAACAGCGTCAAGCTGCGCTTGAATTCGGCCATTCCCGCGTGAGCATAACACAGGCCCTCCGGCGGCCTTGCCGACGCCCGTGCCGCCCGGGCTGTGGCCGCGAGCCCGCGGACCTGACCGCCGTCATAGGCGCGGAAGGGGTCGGTCGACTATTGTTGATGTGACCGGCAGACTGACAGGTCATGGATGAGCGGTCGATCGTGCCGTACCGCCACGCTGCACCGGACGGGCGGAGCGGGATCGCAGGCAAGATGACGCCGGCCACAACTCGAGGAAACACAGCAATGGCGCTCAGGAAGATCATTCAAATCGATGAGGAACTCTGCGACGGTTGCGGCGTCTGCGTGCCATCGTGCCACGAGGGCGCATTGCGGATCGTCGACGGCAAGGCCCGTCTCGTGTCCGAGGTGCTCTGTGATGGTCTCGGTGCGTGCCTGGGCGAGTGCCCGACCGGTGCGCTGAAGGTGACCGAGCGCATGGCATCGGACTTCGACGAGGCCGAAGTCGCGCGGCGGGTCCGGGCAGCCGCTCCCGCTCCGGTTCCGATGGCGGTGGTTCCCATGGCGGCGGGCGTTCCGGCCGCACGAGCGTCGCTCCATGTCGTGCGCGAGGAACACGCGGGCGGCTGTCCGGGAAGCCGAGTCCAGATGTTCGACCGGCCCGTGGCGAACGCCGCGCCAGCTTCCGAAGGTGCGCCGCGTCCGTCACGGCTGCGACAATGGCCGATCCAATTGCACCTGGTGGCGCCCACCGCACCGTACTTCCAGCGCGCGAACGTGCTGCTCGCGGCCGACTGCGTCGCATTCGCCGTCGCCGAGTTCCACGAGCGTTTCCTCGACGGCCGGGCGCTGGCGATCGCCTGCCCGAAGCTCGATCAGCACATGGAGGCGTATGTCCGGAAGCTGACCGCGATGATCGACCAGGCCGGAATCGACACGCTGACCATCGCCGTCATGGAGGTGCCGTGCTGCGGGGGCCTGGTGAGACTCGCGCAGCAGGCCGTCGCCGAGGCCACGCGGAAGGTTCCGATCAAGGTCATCCAGATCGGCGTCAGGGGAGACGTTCAGACGGAGCGGTGGATGTAAAATCGTACCTCACGCCATGGCCGACCAGCTGGGACTCTTCGAACTCGAACCCGGGAAGCCCCCGCGCAAGGGAAGGGGAGGCGACTGGCCGGCTCCGGGATCGCCCCTCGAGCAGCGCTACGAGCGCTACCGCGTGCTGGCGGCCACCCTGCCGCCGGAACTGCGGATGGGGACCAGTTCGTGGAGCTTCCCGGGATGGCAGGGGATTGTCTACTCGCGGCGGCGTGCGGCGTCGATGCTGGCCCGGGAGGGGCTGCGCGAATACGTCAGGCACCCGCTTCTCCGCACGGTCGGAATCGATCGGGGCTACTACGCGCCGATTCCCGAAGAGGATCTGCACCGGTACGCCGGAGAATTGCCGGACGGGTTCGTCTGCTGCACGAAGGCGCCTTCGGCGGTGACCTCCGTTCGAGAGCCGGGACCCCGTCGCCGTTCCGGGCCGAATCCGGACTACCTGTCGTCGCAGCGCTTCGAGTCCGAAATGATCGAGCCCTTCGCCCGCGCGTTCGCGGGTCATGCCGGGCCATTCATCCTGCAGTTCTCCGCGCCGCCCCAGGGCCAGCCCGCCGACGCCGCGGCCTTCACCGAGTCCCTCGACAGGTTTCTCGAGCAGCTGCCCCGGCCGTTCACCTACGCCGTTGAACTGCGCGACCGGTTCATGCTGACCGACGCCTACCGCCGGGTCCTGCTTCGCCACGGCGCGGCTCACGTCTACAACTACTGGTCGGCGATGCCGATGCCCGGTGACCAGGTGCGGACCATCCTTCCGGAGGATCTGCCCTTCGTCGTCGTGCGCCTCCTGTTGAGGCCCGGCTCGTGGTTCGAGGAACAGCGCCACGTCTTCGCGCCGTTCGACCGGCTGGTCGAGCCCGACGACACCATGCGCCGCGACGCCATCTCGATCATCAGGCGATCGGCGAAGGCGGGCCGGCAGGTGTTCCTGTTGGTGAACAACAAGTCGGAAGGTTCAGCGCCCCTGACTATCGAAGCGCTCGCCGAACGCTACGTCGCGGAAACGGTCTAGCCCCGGCCGGGCGGGCGCCTCTGCCAGGGACTGACGGGCCCGACCTGTCGGCGAGCCGAACGGCCGAGTCATTCGGCCCGACAGGCCGCCATCAAAACAAACGGGCGATCCCGCGGTGTCTCGGCACCTCGGGACCGCCCGTGCTGTGTTTCGTTCGCGCGGCTGACCGTGTCGCCCGCCTAGCGCAGGATGAACCGGACGCCCGCCCAGGCCTGGTAGTTGTTCTGGATGTCACCAAGCCGGTTCAGGAATAGACGGCCTTCACCCAGGAAGAACACCTTGTTGCCGTGCGAATCCTGGTTGAGCTGCCGGCCGTAGTGGACCATGAAGGTCGGCGACACCCAGTCGCTGTGCGTGATGTCCCACACCGCGATACCGGCTCCGAACAGGTTCTTGTTCGCGAAGTAGTTGGCCTCGACCTCGCCGAAGAAGCTCGAGTTCGCATTGCGGTCGAAGTTCAGCGCTTCCCCGATGGCCGGCGCAATGTAGAAATTCGGGCCCGCCTGGAACATGTAGCCGACCTTGGCGCCAAACAGCGGCGCACAGAGCCCGCCCACGTTGTCGACGCGCACCCGGCGCTCTTTGCCGAACAGGAAATCGGCGAACAGGCCGATTGCCTTCGCCTTCTCGGCGGCGATGCGCTCCTGTTCCACCCGCTGCGCCTCGACGCGCGCGGCTTCCTGACGGTCGGCCTCGGCCTTGGCGGCTGCAGCAGCCGCAGCGGCGGCACGCTCCGCGGCGAGGCGTTCCTGCTCTTTGCGTTCGGCCTCCAGCCGCGCCGCATCAGCCGCGGCCTTCTCTCGGTTGACGCGCTCGAGTTCGAGACGCTCCTTCTCTCGCTGCGCGGCGTCCAGCTTGGCCTTCTCCCGGCTCGGCTCGCTGGACTGAAGCGCCAGGTTGGCGCACGCCTTCGGCAGGATGAACGTGTAGGTCTTGTCCATGTCGTCGATGACGAACATGTATGCGGGGAAGGGCTTCTTGCCGGCCCACTTCAGGTTCCGGACGATATCGGGCTTCGAGCCGCGACGGAACGCCATCCAGACCATCGTGTCGCCCGGCTGGAACTCGGTCTCCTTGAGCTGCTCTGGATCGCCTTTGGACAGGATGTCGATGACATTCTGCGTCAGGGAAGTCAGTCCCGCTTTCTCCATCACGGTGCCGAGGTCCTTCTGAATCGGCTTCCGCGCCGCCATCCGCTTGACCGCGGCCAGGTCCTTCAGTTGTGCGCTGAACTGGTAGGGACCTCCAAGGCGTTGAAGATTCTTGAAGCCGTCGCTCGGCGCAGGCTGAGCGGCGAGGCCGGTCGCTCCGGCGACCAGGAGCACCATGGCCAGGATGGCGAGGACGGCGGTTTGCTTACATGTGTTGAGCGTCATCGGTATTCGTCTCCAAAAAAAAGGGACCACGCCGGCCGGGCGCACGGAGCCACTGCTCTGGTTTCGGCGGACCCTCTCCGAGGGGACACAATAAAACCACCAAAGATTCTACACCCTGACCGACCCGGAAGTCACACCGAGTCCTCAGGGGAACAAGGACTTCTGGTCAGCGGCCAGGAATCGTGATAATGTAGACCACGCAGTCTAACCGTACGGTTCTATCACTGAGTCTACGATGAGCGCTCGCCATGGGTGCTCTGGTCCGATCGAGTTCCTCCCGCCCCCACTGGATCGCCGCAAGCGTGTCGTCGGTCCTGCTCAGTAGTCCCCGAAACGACTGGAGGTGCGGCCGTGCCACGTCCACGCTTCGCCCGGCTGGACCCTGCCAGGCGACAGGTCATTCTCGAGGCAGCGGCTTCGGAATTTGCCGCCCATGGGTTCGAGCGGGCCTCGCTCAACCACATCATCGAGGCGCTCGGACTGAGCAAGGGCGTCTTCTACTACTACTTCGACAGCAAGGCGGACCTGTTCGGGGCGGTCGTGGAACTGGTGTGGGAGACGCTCTTCCCGGATCGATCGGTCGACATCGGTGCGCTGCGGGCCGACACCTTCTGGCCTCGTCTCGAGGCGCTCTCGTTCGCCACGCGGCAGCGGATCCGTGAGCTGCCCTGGCTGGCCGGTGTCGGACGCCTGTTGTATCACCCGCTTCCGGCGAGCGAACTGGACGATCTGCTCAAGGCGCGGATCCAGCAGGGCCGTGCCTGGCTCTCGGCCCTGATCGAACGCGGCCAGCAGGCAGGGGCCGTCCGTGCTGACCTCCCATCGGCCATGTTGCTGGACGTCCTGACGGCGGCCGACCAGGCGGCCGATCACTGGATGGTCGACCATCTCGATCACCTGAGTCCTGTGGAGCAGGACCGGCTCTTTCGGAGAGTGTTCGACCTGTGGCGCCGGATCGCCGAGCCCGGGATCACGAAGCAGGACTGAGAGCGACAGCACGATGCTTCCTTCATCTCTTGATCACCCGCAGGCGGATCAGTCGGCGATCTTCCACGTCCACGACGTGACGAAGATCTACACGATGGGCGAGGTGCTGGTGCACGCACTGCGGGGTGTCTATCTCGACGTGGACCGGGGCCAGATCCTCGTCCTGCTCGGCCACTCGGGGAGCGGAAAATCCACGCTGCTGAACATCCTGGGCGGCCTCGACCAGCCGACCAGCGGCGAGGTGTTCTTTCGCGGGGAAGACCTCACCGCTGCCGACGAGTCGCGGCTGACCGCCTACCGGCGCCGCAGCGTCGGCTTCGTGTTCCAGTTCTACAACCTGATCCCGAGCCTGACCGCCCGCGAAAACGTGGACCTGGTCACCGAGATCTGCGACGACCCGCTCCAGCCGGGCGACGCGCTCGCGCTGATGGGCCTCGACGACAGGGCGGAACACTTCCCGGCGCAGATGTCGGGGGGCGAGCAGCAGCGGGTCGCCATCGCGCGCGCCATCGCCAAGCGGCCGGACGTGCTGCTGTGCGACGAACCGACCGGCGCGCTCGACATCACGACCGGGGTGGTCGTGCTCGAGGCGCTCGAACGGGTCAATCGCGAGACGGGCACCACGGTCTGTGTCATCACGCACAACGCCGCCATTGCGGCGATGGCTCACCGTGTCGTCACGCTCGCCGACGGACGCATCGTCGACGACAGGCGGAACGCGACACGGCTGTCTCCGCGCGAGATCAAGTGGTGACCAGCCGCCCCCCGGACGGAACGCGGCCATGAAGCTCTCGGCGCTCGATCGCAAGCTCGTGAGGGACCTCTGGGGTATCAAGGGCCAGGCTGTCGCCATCGCGCTCGTGGTGGCGGCTGGCATCTCGATATTCGTGTCGATGTTTTCCACCTTCGACGCGCTCGACCTCACGCTGCGCACCTACTACGACCGGTATCGATTCGCCGACGTGTTCGCCTCGCTCAAGCGTGCCCCGAACTCGGTCGCCGGGACCATTGCCGAGATTCCCGGCGTAGCCCAGGTCGACACCCGGGTCGTCGTCGACGTGACGCTGGACGTGCCCGGGTTGTCGGAGCCGGCCGTCGGCCGCCTGATCTCGGTGCCTGCGCCCGAGCGGCCGGTGCTCTGCGACATCTTCCTGCGCGAAGGGCGCTATCTCGAGGCCGGGCGGCCCGACGAGGTCCTCGCCAGCGAGAAGTTCGCCCGCTCGCACGGCCTGGGCCCCGGCGATTCAGTGGTCGCGATCATCAACGGCCGTCGCCGCGCGCTGCGGATTGTCGGCCTCGCGCTGTCGCCCGAATACGTCTATCCGATTCGACCCGGCGAGCTGATTCCCGACGAGAAGCGCTTTGGCGTCTTCTGGATGGAACGCCGGGCGCTCTCGACCGCCTTCAGCCTGGATGGCGCGTTCAACAGCGTCCTGCTGCGGTTGACCCGAGGCGCGTCGGAAGCCGAGGTCGTGGCCAGGCTCGATCGACTCCTCGAGAGCGGCTACGGCGGGATCGGAGCCATGCCGCGAGCCCTGCAGCCCTCTCACTGGTACCTGGCGAACGAACTGGCGCAGCTCGAGGGTTTCGGCGCGATCATCCCGGTCATCTTCCTTGGCGTGGCGGCGTTCCTGCTCAACGTCGTGCTGCAGCGCATCGTGACGGTGCAGCGGCCGCAGATAGCCGCGATCAAAGCGCTGGGCTACGGAAACTTCGAGGTCGCGTGGCACTACGTGAAATGGAGTCTCGCCATCGCCGTGGCCGGCTCCGTGCTCGGAATTGGCGTTGGCGCGTGGCTCGGGAAGGCCTACACGAAGCTCTACACGGATTTCTTCGACTTCCCGATTCTGCTCTACAGTCTGCAGCCGCGTTTGTTGATCGGTGCGCTGGCGGTGGGCGTCGCGTCGGCCGTTCTCGCGGCAGTCGGCGCCGTGGGACGCGCGGTGAAGCTCCCGCCCGCGGAAGCGATGCGCCCGGAGCTCCCTGCGCGGTACCGGGTCAGCTTCGCAGAGCGCATCGGACTGAAACGATTCCTGCCCGAGCCCGAGCGGATGATCGTGCGCACGCTGGAACGCCACCCTGGGCGGGCGGTGGCGTCGGTCGTCGGCGTCGGACTCGCGGGGTCGCTGCTCGTCGTGGGCAGCTTCGCGACCGGCTCAATCGACATGCTGATGGACACGCAATTCGATGTTGCCCAGCGATTCGACGTGATGGTCAGCCTGGTCGAACCCTCGTCGTCGTCTGCGACCGAGGAACTGCGCCGCCTGCCAGGGGTGATCGACGCCGAGCCGTTCCGCGCCGTGCCGGTCCGAATTCGAAGCGGGGCGCGGTCTCGAATCACGGCGATCCTGGGCGCTCCCGCCAGCCCGCGCCTGAATCGGGTCGTCGACGCCTCGATGCGGGTGATCACGCTTCCGCCCGACGGCCTCGTGCTCTCCGAGAAACTCGGGCGCGTGCTCGGCGTGTCGCGCGGAGACGCCGTGACCGTGGACATTCTCGAAGGCGGACGTGCGTCCAGGACGCTCCCGGTTGCCGACCTGGTCGACGAATACATGGGCCTGAACGTCTATATGAACCTCGCCGCGCTCCACCGACTCATGGAGGAGGGAGACACCGTCTCCGGAGCGTACCTGCAGGTTGATGCGATGCAGACAGATGAGCTGTATCGGCGTCTGAAGGCCACCCCGCGAGTCGGAAGCGTGTTGCTCAAACGCGCGGCCCGCGAAAGCCTTCAAGAGTCGATGGGGGCGCTCATGAACCAGATGCTGGCCATCTTCGTGCTGTTTGCCGCGATCATCGCTTTCGGCGTGGTCTACAACAACGCCCGCATCTCGCTGTCGGAGCGAAGCCGCGAGCTGGCCACGCTTCGGGTCATCGGCTTCAGCCGAGGCGAGATTTCCTACATCCTGCTCGGTGAGCTCGCGCTTCTCACGATCGTCGCCATCCCGGCCGGCCTGCTGATCGGCCTCGGGATGGTCGAATCGATGCGGGGCGCGATGGACACCGAGCTGTGGAGGCTCCCGCTGGTGGTTCGCCCGGGCGCCTACGCATTCTCCGCCCTGACCGTCGCCGCCGCGACGGCGATCTCGGCCATTGCCGTCCGCGGCCGGCTCGACCGGCTCGACCTGGTGGAAGTCCTGAAGACGAGGGAGTAAGACATGACCACCGCGACCAGACGACGAGTCATCATCTGGACCGTCATCGGGCTGGTTGGGCTCGCAGCGCTCGTCGTAGCCCTGCTGCCGCGTGCGAGTGCGGTCGATCAGGCGACGATCACGTCGGGACCGATGCGGGTGACCCTGGACCATGAAGGGGTCACGCGCGTCCGGGAACGGTTCGTGGTGTCTGCGCCGGTAGCCGGACGGGTGTTGCGCATCGAACTCGAGCCCGGCGATCCGGTCGCGCGCGGCAAGACGGTCCTGGCGACTCTGATGCCGGCTGCGCCGCCGCTGCTCGACGCGAGGACCCGCGCCGAGTCCATCTCTCGGGTCCAGGCGGCTTCTGCGACGCTCGATCGCGTGCGGGCCGAGCGTGAGCAGGCCAAAGCTTCGAGCGACTTTGCCTCGTCAGAGGCCCATCGGATGCAGTCGCTCGTCGAGCAGGGACTGGCCACGCGCCAGGCCGGCGCCGCCGCCGCATCCGAGGCCGATGTGCGGGGGCGCTCGCTGCAGGCAGCCGAGGCGGCCGTGGCAGCCGCAGCTCACGACCTGGAGACTGCTCGCGCGACGCTGGTCGAGCCTGGCAGCGGCGTGACCGCAGCCAGTGCACCGAAATCGGTCGGGGTGAGGTCCCCGATTGACGGCGTGGTTCTCAAACGCATTCGGCAGAGCGAATCGGTCGTCGCGCAGGGAGAGCCGCTCATCGAGGTGGCCGATCCCGCCGCGCTCGAGGTCATCGCCGACTTCCTGTCAACCGATGCGGTGCGCATGCGACCGGGCATGCCGGCGCTCATCGACCGGTGGGGGGGAGCCAGCCCGCTCAAGGGGCGCGTCCGGCGTGTCGAACCCTCGGCGTTCCTGAAGGTCTCGGCCCTTGGTGTCGAGGAACAGCGCGTCTGGGTGGTGGTCGAACTTGAGGATCCGTACGAGGCGTGGCGGACGCTCGGCGACGCCTACCGCGTCGAAGCTCGCATCATCACGTGGGAGCGCACCGACGCCCTGCAGATCCCCACGAGCGCGCTTTTCCGACAGGGTGATCGATGGGCGGCCTTCTCGGTCGAGAGCGGTCGCGCGCGGCTTCGCCCCGTGACCATTGGCCAGCGCAATGGCGTGACCGCCGAGCTGCTCGGCGGCCTGAAATCCGGCGACCAGGTCATCGTCCATCCGGGCGACCAGATCGCCGACGGGACTCGAGTGACGCTGCGCGAAATCCAGGCGGCGCGATAGCTCTGCGAAGCACACGCCGCTCGTCGAAGTCGAGCGGCTCGCCGCGGCCGGTGACGCGGTGAGGGCTCGGTTCAGGTAATCCCCCGTGGATTCGCGGCTGGTCTATACTGCTCGTGTCTACGGCCCCCGTCCCCCGCATATCGGACCGGTTCATCAACGACAGCGTGGCCCCCGGGGGTTTCGGGCGGTGCCAGAGGTTGAATCGGGCCCGGCGGATCATCCGCCTGCCGCTCGGCCGGCTGGCGAATCCCTCTCCTGTGATCTGCTCGACGACGCCCTTCGTGCCCTTGCGGCGGCGTGCTCGTCCTATCTCCCTCGACAGGAAACGGTCGACGCCGCCTGTGCCGAGGTGAGAGGGCAGCGCGCGTCGTGGGCCCTTCCCGCCAGCCGCGAGTCATTCGCTCGACTGCTGCCACTGCTTGGCCGGCGCGCCGGCCCCGTGGCTGCCTCCGTGTTTGGGCTGCTCGAAGAGTTCGCCGAGAGCGTGTCCGATCCGTGGCCGATCCTCGCGCCCCTGCTGTCGCTCGACGACTCCGGGCTGGCCAGGCGCGCACTCGAGGCCATCGCACGGGCGGCCGATGCCGGGACCCTCATCGTGTCGGATCCCGTCCTCCAGGCTCTCGCCGATCGCCTCGACCAGCAGGGCAGCGGACTCTCTGGCGACGCCGACCTTCGGGTGATCCGGCAGATCGTCAGGGCCCGGGCCGGGACGGATGGCGGCGCTGGTGTCGAGGGCGTAACGGCGGCCGCGGAAGCCAATCTGATCGAGCGGGGTCAGACGCCGGGCATTCAGCGCCTCGCGGCCCGCCTGCTCGACCTTGACGGGCGGCCACCCTCAGACGACCTCGCCAGGCGCGTGCTCGGCGACGAGGGCTTCGCCGTGCTCGGGCCCTCGCTGGCCTTCACGCGTGCCACGCACGAGGACCTGATTCGGGCTCGCATCCTGGTTGACACGAAGGACGGGCTCGCCTCGTTCCAGCGTGTCGAGCGCGAGTGTGGGGCGTCGCGGTTCAGGGAACTGGTGGCGGCGCTCGGCTGGGGCCGTATCAACATGGGGCTCGAGGCCCGGACCTTCGTGGGCCTCAGCGTGGCGGGATCGTTTCCGCTGGTGCTCGCCCCTTCCGAAGCGTCGATCCTCGAACGCGGGCCCGGCGTGCGCCGCGTGTTCGAGCGGACCATCGTCGTCGCGGTCGGCGGCCAGGCGGCCGACCCATCGGAAACCTTCGCGGCGCGCGACGCGGTCGCCCGGTTCAGGGCCTACAACGTCGTCCACGCCGACCTGCTGTCGGACTTGCTGGACCTCGCGCCGCTGACTCGTCTCCGCCTTCGGAAGGTCTTCGACACGCTCGATCGACTGGTGTCCGACTTCGGCGCCATGTTCAGCTCGCACCGGGATGAAGCCGAGGTCCTCGCCGGCGTGTTCGACGACATCACGTCGCGAATCGAGCGGGAGCTCGCCGGGTGCGATGGAGACGAGGTTCCGATCGAGGCCTGTCGAATGGCGCAGGCCTTCGAGGACCCCGCGGGGCCGCGCGACATTCACACGCTCCACGGCCTGAAGCGCTATCTCCACCAGCGGGGGCTGAAGCTGGCGTTTGGATTGGTGCCGTCCGGGCCGCGAGCGACGCGCACGATCGATTTCGCCGTCGTGACTCCGTCGCGGCCACTCGAGATCGCGCGTCCTCTCGAATTCGTCGACCTGGACGAGACCGGCGGAGGCGACACGGCTCCGGCGCTGCCGGACTCCGTCGCGCTCATCGTTGACGCGTTCGCCCGGCAGCTGCTGCACGGGCATCGCACGTTTCCGACGGTCAGCGTCTTCTGCTACGGCAACGAGGTCCACTATTTCGCGCGATTCCGAAATCACCCGGCGTTCATCAGGGTCGACTACTCTCCGCCGCTGCGCGGCGGGATGATCGACCTCCAGTACCTCGGCGTCAGCAACAACGAACTGGCCTGGCACCCCTGCCCGTCGCTCGACGCCATTCGCCTCATGTTCGAACGGCTCGACTTCATCGTCGAGATCGACTCGACGCGCATTCATGCGCGCTACGACAAGGAGCGCGCCGTCTGCATGGACGATCTCGTGTCCCAGGCGAAAAGGCTGTTCGGCCTGGTGCCGTACTTGATGGACGTTGACTGGACCGTTGCGTCGCTGGCGCTCCCGGCCGAGGCCCGGCGGGAGGTCGCGTCGGCCTGGGCCGATTTCTACCAGAACTGGGGTGCGCTGCCGGTTCAACAGTTCCTGACGAAGGACCGGGCCGGCATTCTGGTTTCGATCGAAGAAGGAGCGGAGGGAGTCCGGGAAGTCCGCTGGACAGGCGAGGGTGCATACCGGGACCGGTTCACCGTCGAGTTTCCTGCGGCCTGCGGTGAATACGTGACGACCGTGCTCGAGCAACTGAATATCGCGCGGGCCGATCCGGCCGCCGTGCCCAGCTTGTTGCGGCAGGTGCCGTTCGAGGCCCTCATTCTCGAACCCTTACGCTCCGCGGTCGCCCAGGGCGAGCTGGTCGAGACATCCGACGGGCCCGTCGGATCGAGCCCGGACGTGTTCGAACCCGTCCACGCGGTCGACCGACTGGTGGAGATCCTGGACTCGCCCTCGCCGGTGCTGGCGCAGGCCGCGCAGGTGGCCAGGCTGATCTCGCTCGTCGATCGCAGCGTCCGCTTCCGGACGATTGGCAGCATCAACGCGTACGACGTGCAGCACGCCTCACTCTCGCTCGGAAGGGCCTCGCTGGGCGTCTTTCTGCTGCGGGACCACGAGGGCGTGGCACGGATTGCGTGCGCGGCATTGGATGGCGCGCTCTACCGGCGTCGCGCCGAGCCGGGAGGGGAGTGGCAGGACAGCCCGTTGTGCGACGGGGCCGATCTGTTTGCCAGGCTCCGTCGAGCCAACTACCTGGGCGATGCCGTGGCGCCGCATGCCGACGATGACGGGACGGCCGTAGAGGAGATCCGGCGCCGGTTCCGCACGCCGCACCCGCGGCCGCCTGCCGCGGCGTTTCCGGGCGAGCGACTGGTTCGCGCGACGGCCGCCTCGCCCGGACGCGCCACGGGCCTGGTTCGAATCGGCACCGCCGGGCGCCGGCCGGAGGATTGCGCCGGGAGTGTGCTCGTCACCGAGCGGCTCGAGCCCGCCGATGCACCATTCCTGCACGCGGCGACGGGGATTGTGTCTACCGGCGGAGGAATCCTCAGCCACCTCGGTCTGGTGGCGGTCGAGTCGGGCCGGCCGGCCGTCATCGTGCAAGGGACTTGGGCCCGGTCCGCCGGCGGAGACACGAGCCTGACCTGTCGACGCTCCAGGTATCGCGAACAGGCGTCCGAGACCGCCGGCTACCAGGTCGTGAAGTTCGTCGACATCCGGGAGGTCGACGACGTCGTCCGCGACGGCGATCTCGTGGTGCTCGACGCGGGCCAGGGACTGCTCCGGCTGCTCGGCCACGATCCGCTGGCGTGCACGTTTCACGCGGCGCTCCACCTCTACGCCGATGCGTGCCAGAGCCTCTCTCGCGCACGCCCCGAAGAAGTGCTTGGAGAGCGTGGCCGGCGGCTTCACAGCCGGCACCAGCTCGAACGGCTCGTTCCGCGCATCGCCGATCCGGGCCTGGCCCGCTATGGGGTCGAGGAACTGTTGATCGGCGAGGCGGCGTCAGTCGCTGGCGGCAGCGGCGGAGACCTCGTGCCGCTGCTGTCGCTGCTGATCGGCAACTCGAAGGTCGGACGCTTCGCGCACGAGTCCGTCACGCAGGTGGGAACCGCACTCTCCCGCAAACTCGCCGACGCCCGGCAACGGGCCATCGCGCAGATTCCACGCGCGACAACCGCGCACGATGTGCTGGCGCTGCGCCAGGCGGTGTTCGACTTACAGCAGTCCTGCCGGCAGGTCCAGGCCACCGTCGAAGGATGCGGGCTGAAGCCCGCGCTGCTGGGCATCGGCGATTCGAACGACTTCGACGCGCTGGCCGCCGAGCGGCTGTTGCGACTCCGGGACGCAATGCGGGCAGACATCCTCGCGGACACCGGCCTCGGCTCGGCGCGCCGGCTGGGGGTTGTGCTGAACCGCCTGAACGCGGTGCTTGGCATCGAGGGAATTGGCGATGGCGCCGAGGAGCGCGTGGCCACCGCGGCTCGAGTCCGCGCGGAGGCTGGAGGGGGGCCCCTCTCGAACCGACTCATCATCGTCCCGCGCGACGGCGGGATCGATCTCGAGCAGCTGGTCGGGGGCAAGGCAGCCAACCTCGCGGAGGCCGCGCGCGTTCTCGGCGGCGCGGCGATCCCGGGATGGTTCGCCATCGCCGACCGCGCGTTTCAGGAGGCCTTGGACAGCGGGTTTGACCTCGAGGCGCGGCAAGCGGTGCCGGCCGGTGCCGGCGGCACCGTGCGGCGGGCCATCGAAGCCGTGCTCGATCGGTCCGACCGCACACCGACGTGGATGGCGTCGGAAATCCAGGACATCTGGCGGCGGATGACCCTCCCGGCCAGCGTGGCTGTCGAGGTGAGCCACGCGTGGCGCGATCTCGGCGCCGACTCGGTCGCCATCCGATCGTCCGGGCTCGAGGAGGACACTGAGCGCGAGACGCGGGCCGGCCAGTTCGAGACCTTTCTGTTCATCCGCGGCGAGACGCGGGTGCTGGAGGTGCTGACACGGGCATGGGCGGGGCTCTGGACGGAGCGCGCGATTCGCGACCGCCTGCAGCGCCACGACCGCCGGTGCCCGCACGGCGGTGTCATCGTGCAGCGCATGGTGCAGTCGCGCGTCTCAGGCGTGGTCCAGACGATCAATGCGGCGCAGTCGAACCCGTGCGAGCTGGTGATCAACGTCGGGCTCGGGCTCGGCGAAGGCATCGTGTCGGGGACCGTGGCGGCCGACCACGTGCTGGTGGCGAAGTCCGGCGACCGCGCCGCCCCGCCGCGCTTCCGCTACCTGACGAGCGACAAACGCTCGCGCGTCGTCTACGACGAACGGTTCGGGCAGGGCACCGTCAAGGTCGACACGCTCGCCCACCAGCGGCTCCGGCCGGCCCTCGAGTATCCGGAACTGCTCGAGGTCGTGGAGACGGCTTTGCGGCTCGAACACGCGTACGGAACGCCGCTCGACATCGAGTTCGGGTTCGAGGGTCCGCACGTGAGCCTGCTCCAGGTTCGCCCGGTTCCGTCCGCGTTTGCCGTCTGGCGTGAGGCGACCGACCGCCATCCCTTGCGGGTGCGCCCGTCGGTGGAGGTGCCGTCATGATTCGTCCCGATGAATCCCTCGCGTACCACGAAGCGGATCGGCCCGGGAAGATCGAGCTGCGGACCACGAAGTCGTGCCTCACCGCCCGCGAAATGCGGCTGGCCTACCTGCCCGGTGCGTGTTTCCCGGGCGCCGCCATCCACGCCGATCCCGACGCGGCGTTCCGGTACACCGCCCGTGGCAACCTGGTCGGCGTCATCACCAACGGTTCGGCGGTGCCCGGGCTCGGGGACGTCGGGCCGCTCGCCGCGAAGCCCATGCAGGAAGGGACGGCCGTGCTCTTCAAGCGGCTGGCCGACATCGACGTGTTCGATCTCGAGCTCGACACCGGGGACCCGGGCCGCTTCGTCGACACGGTCCAGATGCTCGAGCCGACCTTCGGCGGAATCGACCTCAAGGACATCAAGGCCCCTGAAGGCCTCGAGATCTACGCGCGCCTGTGCGAGGGCCTTCGCATCCCCGTCGTGCACGAGAACCTCCAGAGCACGGCGGTCGTGATGGCGGCCGCGCTCCTCAACGCGCTCGATCTCGCGGAGAAGACGATTGCCGACGCGGCCATCGTGATCTGCGGCGCGGGCACGGTCGGCATCGGCTGCGCGCGATTCCTGATCGGCATGGGCGCGAAGGCCGAACAGCTCCGGCTCTACGACCTCAACGGCCTCGTGCATCCCGACCGGCAGGACATCGGACCTCATCAGCGGGCCTTCTCACGCGCGGATGCGCCGCGCGCGCTCGAGGACGGGCTGCGGGGCGCCGACGTGTTCATCGGGGCGTCCGCCGGCGGCGTGCTCTCACAGCAGATGATCCGCTCGATGGCGCGGTTCCCCATCGTGCTGGCGATGGCGACGCCCGAACCTGAGATCGGCTACGAGTCCGCGCGAGAAAGCCGCCGCGACGTGATCGTGGCGACCAGCCTCACGCGCTTTCCCAACGCGATTGTCGATCACCTGAGCTTTCCGTACATCTTCCGCGGAGCCCTCGACGTCCAGGCGGCCCGGATCACCGACGGGATGCTGATGGCTGCCGCGAGGGCGCTCGCCGATCTGGCCCGCGACGAAGTGGCCGACGAAGTCAGCCGGGCGTACGGTTACGAACGACTCAGCTTCGGGCCGGAGTACCTGCTGCCGAAACCCATCGATCCCCGGATCCTCGTTCGCCAGTCCGCGGCGGTTGCACGCCAGGCGGTGAAGGACGGCGTGGCCGGCCGGCCGGTCGAAGACGTGGCGTACCAGGAGAGCCTGACCGTGAGGATTGGAACGGGCACGGGCATGATGCGGCGGCTCATGGTGAGGGCGAGGCAGGAACCCCTTCGGACCGTCTTTGCCGACGGCACCTCCGAGATCATCCAGCGCGCCGCCGCCATCCTCGCTGACGAAGGCGTGGCGCGGCCCGTCCTGCTCGGCGACGAGGCCGAGATTCGCGCCGGCCTCGTTCGCGCCGGGCTGGACCCGTCCGGCCTGCTCATCGTGGATCCCTCCCGCAGTCCGAAACGCGATGCATATGTCGACGAGCACGTGCGCCAGCGGCGCCGGCGCGGGGTGATGCGCCCCACGGCGGAGCAGCGCCTCCGTCGGCCGGAGTATTTCGGCGCCATGATGCTCCACAGCGGCGACGCCGACCTGCTCGTCGGCGGCATCGAGCACCACTACGCGGACTCGCTGCGTGTGATGCTCGAGACGATCGGGACCGCGCCCGGGATCAGCCGCGTGTCGAGCTACTACATGGTGCTGCTGCCGAAGGACGTGTTCTTCCTTGCCGACTGCGCCGTCGCCATCGAACCCGACGAGAACGGCCTGGCGGAGACGGCACTGTTGACCTCGCGCATGGTCCGGCTGCTGGGCATCGAGCCCCGCGTGGCGATGTTGTCGTTCTCGAACTTCGGCTCGGTCGACCACCCGTTTGCGCGAAAGGTGCGGCGGGCGACCGAAATCGTCAAGGAACGCTCTCCGGGCCTGGCCGTGGACGGCGAGATGCAGATCGCCACGGCCGTCAACCGCGAGATTCGGAGCCGATACTTCGGATTCTCCGCGCTCGACAAGGACGCCAATGTCCTGGTGTTTCCCGACCTGCAGTCGGGCAACATGGCCATGCACCTGCTGCAGGCGGTGGGTGACACGGTGCTGGTCGGCCCCATCCTGACGGGAACACGATTGCCCGTTCAGCTCCTGCAGTACGGCAACTCCGTGCAGGACGTCGTGAACCTGACGACGCTCGGCAGCGTGCAGGCGGCCGGGCTGCGCGCGGCAGGATGACCGCCTGCTCGCACGCTCGCCGATTCGATCGCACCCGGGCGTGAATGCGCCGCTCGCCGCCGCTCTGACTCGGGACGCGATATCCGTGACTCGACGAGGCGGCCGCACCTACCTCGCCGCATCCAGGCTCCGCACGACCGCTCACGGCACGTCCGGATCCAGCCGCGCGGGGCATGCCGGCCGGACCTGCGCGAAGCAGGACACGATTCGGGCTATCATCACAGGAAACGCCTTCATCGGTCTCTGGGACCAAGAGGGGGACCCGGTCGCGCGGTCGTGGCGCGGGGTTCCGGACCGGCCGCAAGGATGGCGAGGCCGGTGCAATCGGTGTTTCGTCGAACCGGCTTGAACGGGCGTGGCCACGTGCTCAACTTCGGCGGCACCCGGCCACTGCAGTGGATGTTCGCTGTCAGCCCCAGCAGCCGAAGGAGGCCCCCGATGACGTCAACCGCCCGCCCGGCAATTGCTACCCGCGTCCAGATCGCCACCATCTCGATCGTGGCGTTGGTCCTGGTTCCCTCGAGTCTCCTGGCGCGGCAGCGTTCGAGTCAGACCACGCAGGCGGAGGTTCAGAGCAGCGTCGCCGCCAACCCGTCGTCGGTGACCGGAAACGCGGATGACAAGAAGGCCCAGAAGAAAGGGAAGGATGCTGAGGCCAAGCCCAAGCCGTCGAGGCTGAGCCGCTGGTTCGAACTGCAGATCGGAACCGTCTCTCTCCGCCAGCGTACGATCGTGAACAGCCGCGATGTCCGGACGACCAGCCAGATCCAGGATTCCGGCCAGTTCAAGGGCCGGTTCAAGTTCGATCCGAAGGGGCGCTATACGGTCAATGCGGTCTACGCCACTGGCAATACGTTCACGGGCGGCTGGAACAACACCGGCATCGGCACCGGCGACAGCTTCAATCACTGGTATCTCAAGCAGTTCTACGTCGCGGCCGTTCCGGTGCCGGGCGTCGAGATCAGCATCGGCGGTTTCGGCGTGATGCGCGGCGAGTCCACCGAGATCACCACCTACGACAATGACGGGTATCTGGTCGGCGAACGTGTGAGCGTGAAACGCCCGAAGGGTTTCTTCCTCGACGAGTTTGGCGTGACCTCGGCGTACCTCGGCGACCTGACGAGCCCGAGCATCACGAACCGCTACAGGCGGCTGAGCGATGAACCGAACTACGTCCAGTTCTTCGCGACCAAGAACGTCACCAGGCAGCTGACTGCGTCAGCCGAGTATTCGAGGCTGACCGGGGTGCCCACGTTCCGGTACGCGGTCGTGGCCAGGACACTGCCGCTCGTCATCGTGGACATGGTCAGGTTCGAGCAGTACTTTCGTCGTGACCCGCAGGGCGGTTCCGGGTACGCGATCTACGGCGAGAAGGCCATCACCAGGCGGTTTGCGGCGGGGCTCGGATATGCCGATATCGACAACCTCGCACCCACGACGAACGGGGACCGATATTTTCGCGGCAAGCGCTTCTTCGAGACAGCCACGTTCAAGCTCACGCCCGAGTTCGGCCTCCAGTTCTTCGGCACGCAGGCGTCGCACAACACGATCGCGATTCCGAACGCCCGTCGGCTGGAACTGCTGGTGACCTTCAACGCGGTCAGCGGTCTCCAGCGCCTCGGCATCTTCAGGCAGTAGGCGGCGTGGCGGATGGAGGCGTGGTCTTCCCCGGCCCGCGCGAAGTCGAAGGCAGCCCCGGCGCGCATGGCGGCTCGAATGAGCCGCCCTCCATCGGACACGCTGGCAGGTTCACGGAACCCGCCCGTACATGCAGTGGGGCCGGAAGACGTAGGTCCTCCGGCCCCGAAATCATTCCCGGACAATCCAGCCGCTACTCGATCGGCGTTGCCGGCGTCGGCTGGGCGCCCGGCAGCGCCGCCTTGACCGCCTTACGGCCGCGGATCCGGTTAGCGAGCGCCCTGACGAGGTCGGTGATCTTGAGCTCGCGGAGGTCGTCGAAATACGAATACACGACCGGCGTGACCAGCAGCGTGAGCAACAGACAGAGAATCTGGCCTCCGATGATCGTGACGGCCATCGACGCGCGCGAGCCCGATCCCGCGCCCTTGCCGAACGCGATCGGCAGCATGCCGGCGACAATCGACATCGTCGTCATGAGGATGGGCCGCAATCGCACGTGATTGGCGGCCATCAGCGCCTCGTGGCGTTCCAGGCCCTCGGCCCGCAGCGTGTTGGTGTAGTCGACCTGCAGGATCGAGTTCTTCTTGACGATGCCGAACAGCATCATCAGCCCGATCGCGCTGTAGACGTTGATCGTCATCCCGAAGGCCATCAGCGACAGGATGCCGGCCGGAAGGCTGAGGGGCAGCGCCGTCATGATGGTGAGCGGGTGGATGAAGCTGTTGAACTGCGACGCGAGCACCATGTAGATGAACGCGACGGCCAGGAAGATCGCGATGACGAAGTCGCTGGACGCTTCGTCGAGGGTCCTGGCGCTTCCGCCGAACACGGCCTGGTAGCCGGGCTTCATGTTCAGCTCGGTCACCTTCACACGCGCCGCGGCAACCGCGTCGCCGAGCGGTACCTTGTCGAGATTCGCGCTGACGGAAATCTGCCGCTGCCTGTTGTAGCGCTGGATGGTGGCCGGCCCGCGGTCCATCACCAGCTGCGCGACGTCGCTGACCCGGACGGTCTTGCCGCTCGCAGCCGGAATCAGCAGCGAGCCGAGCCCCGCCGGGTCGTCCCGGAACTGCTGGTCCAGCCGCAGCTTCACCGAGAACTGGTCGTCGCCGTCCTTGAACTTGCCGACCTCCTCGCCGCCGACGAGCGACCGCATGCTCGACGCCAGCGAATCAATCGACACGCCCAGGTCCGCCGCGCGCGCGCGGTCGGTCATGATGCGGACTTCCGGCTGCGTCGGCTCGAAGTTGGAGTCGACGTCGACCACGCCGGGGATGGTCCGCACGAGCGCCATCAGCTTGGTCACGTAAATCTGCAGCTGCTCAATCTCGGGCCCTTGAATGAGGACGCTGAGCCGGTTCGAGCCCCCGCCTCCGCCGCCCCGGCCTCCGCCGCTCGACGCGCCCGAGAGGTCGGTGCCCCCCGAGACGCCGATACGGGCGCCCGGGTACTTGCGCATCATCACGCGGGCACGCCGCATCAGCTCCTGCTGCGACAGCGTTCGCTCTTCCAGCGGCTTCAGCCCGATGTAGAAATTTGCGCTGCCCGGGTTGACGCTGGCCAGGATCATGGCGACCTCGGGGAGCTTCTGCGGGTCGCGCAGGTCGGCCTCGATGGTCCTGATGTATTCCTCAGTGCGCGCGTAGCTCGTCCCTTGCGGCAGCCTGACGTTGATGCTGAACTCGCTCTGATCGTCGTCGGGTACCAGTTCCTTGCCGACATACGGGAACAGCACGACGACCGACGCCACCACGACGCCCGCGATCCCCAGCATCCAGCCGCGATGATGGAGCGACCACTCCAGCATCCGGCCGTAGGAACGATCGACGAAGGCGTACGCGCCCTGGGACTTCGTCGCACGGTGGGCGCCGACGCGCTCGTCGACCGAGCGCAACCACCAGGAGCAGAGCGCAGGGGTCAGCGTGAAGGAGACGAACATCGAAATCAGCATCGCCGCTGCCGAGGTGATGCCGAAGCTGTAGAAGTAGCGGCCGACCTGACCGGTCATGAAGGCCACCGGCAGGAAGATGACCACCAGCGACAGCGTCGTGGCCATGACAGCCAGGCCGATTTCGGCCGTGGCTTTCATCGCCGCCTCCTTGGGCGAGACTTTCTTCTCCTCGATGTATCGGAAAATATTCTCCAGCACGACGATGGCATCGTCGATGACGATGCCCGTGGCCAGTGATAAGGCCAGCATCGTCATGTTGTTCAACGTGAAGTCGAGCGCCTTCATCACGGAGAACGTGCCGATGATCGACGTCGGAATCGCGAGCGCCGCGATCACGGTCAGCCGGATGTTCCGCATGAAGAGGAAGACGACGAAGCTGGCCAGCAGCCCGCCGAAGAGCAGGTGCATCCTGATCTCTTCGAACGATTTCCGGATGAACCGCGACTGATCGCGGATCGGCTGCATCGTGATATCCGGCGGGAGCGTGCCTTCGATGCGCTTGAGGCGGGCCAGGACCCGGTCGACGATGTCGACGGTGTTGGTACCCGTCTGCTTCCGGATCATCAGGGAGATGGCCGGCCGGCCGTCCAGCCGCGTGGAGCTGCGGACCTCCTCGATCGCGTCGGTGACCCGGCCCACGTCGCCGAAGCGGATCGCCATGCCGTCGCGATAGGAAATCAGGATGTCGTTGAAGTCGCGGACGTTGGTGAGGCGCCCCATCGTGCGCATCGCGATGTCCGACGCACCCGCCGTGAACGAGCCGCCGGGGATTTCGACGTTCTGCCGCTGGACGGCGCTCCGAACCTGGTCGACGCTGAGGTTGTAGGCGTTCAGCCGGTCCGCGTTGAGCAGCAGCTGGATCTCGCGGCGCCGATCGCCCTGGAGGGACACGCCCCCGACGCCCTCGATCGTCTCGATCACCTGCTTGATGTTCTTGTCCGCGATCTGGGAGATCTCCTTCGGCGATCGCTGACCCGAGACGAGGATCGTCAGGATCGGGGAGGAGTCGGGGTCCATCTTGTTGACCGTCGGCGGCAGCGTGTCCCGCGGGAACTGGCGCATGATCCCGGCGACCTTGTCGCGCACGTCCTGCGTCGCCGATTCGATTTCGCGCTCGAGGACGAAGGTGATCGACACGCGGGAGTTGCCCTGGCTCGAGCTGGCGCTGAGCTCGTCGACGCCCGCGATGCTGTTGACCGCTTCTTCGACCGGCTTGGTGATCGAGGTCTCGATCTCCTCCGAGCTCGCGCCCGACAGCGACGTCCCGACGGAGACGACCGGGTAGTCGGTCTTCGGCATCAGGTCCAGGCCGAGCTGCCGGTACGAGAACCATCCCATGACGATCAAGGCGGCGGTCATCATGACCGCGAAGACCGGCCGCCGCACGCTGACATCGGCTAGTTTCACCGCTGTCCTCCCTGCTCGGCGGCGCCCTGGCCGCGTCGACCGCGCCGCCCGCCCCCGCCTCCGGCCCCGGTTCCGTCACCGCGCCTGCCGGAGCGTTCACCGACACCGGGCTGCGCCCCCTCGGCCGGCGCCTGGCCGCCCTGTCCGGTCTGCACCAGCGTGCCGGTGGCCAGCTGGTTCAGGTTGCTCGCGGCGAGCTCCTCGGCCCCGGTCAGGCCGTCGACGATCTCGTAGAGTTCCCCTTGCTTGACGCCCAGGACGACCCCCTGCTGGCGGATCTTCCCTGCTTCGATCACGTAGACGGCCGATACGCCGGCGAGGGTCGAGATCGCGTTCTCGGTCACCGCCGGCACGTTCTGATCGAGCTTGGTGGTGACGACGCCCTTGGCAAAGAACCCGGGTTTGAGTCTTCGATCGTCGTTGTGAATCAGGGCCTCGACGACGAAGGTGCGCGTCGCCTGATCGACCGCGGGGCTCACATACGCCATCTCACCCTTGAAGGTCTGATCCGGGAACGAGGTCACCTGGAACTCCACCGGGAGCTTGGGCGCGATCAGGCCGGCATACCGCTCCTGGACCGCGGTCCTCAGCTTCAGCGGGTTGATCGACACGATGGTCGCGACCTGGACGTTCTCGCGAATGTACTCGCCAGGCTGCACCAGCCGCTCGGCGACCGCCCCGTCGACCGGCGCCTTGATGACCGCGTCTTCGAGCTTCTTCCGCGCGAGGTCATACGACGCTTTCCGGTCCTGCAAGCTGGCTTTCAGGCTCCGCGCCGAGGCCAGCGTGGACTGATACGTGGCTTCGGCCACCTTGGACTTGGTGCGCGCCGCGTCCAGATCGACCTGCGCCAGAATCCCTCGCGCGATCAGCCGTTCGACTCGTGCCAGGTTGGCCGCCGCATCGTCTCGGGTGGCCGCGGCCTGGCGAACCGACGCAATCTGGTCGTCGGCGGGAGGGAGGACCGACACCGTGCCGTTGATCTCGAGTTGCGCTTCGACCTGGCGCAACGCGCTTTCGGCCCGCTCGAAGGCCATGGTCAGTTCCCGCTTGTCGAGGATGACGAGCGGATCGCCGGCCCGGACGACGGTCCCGATCTGCATCGGCACTTCACGGACCACGCCCGCGACCTCGCTGCTGACCTTGGCCTGGTCCGGCGAGAGCAGAGTCCCCGAGATCTCCACCTGGCGCTGGATCGCGATCCGCTGAATCTTCACGGAACGAATCTGGACCCGATCCTGGCGAGGCCCGCTGCCACGACCACCCGGCGCGGCGGCCTTGTTGCAGCCGGCGGCGGCCCCGGCGAGCGCCACCAACGACATGACGCCGATGACGGAACCGATGCTGTTCAGACGAGTGCGTGTAAAACGTCGCATGGTTGTATCGAGAGCGGAAGGAAAACGTGCCAGAGGACTCCCCGGGCCTGCCGAGGGCCGTTGACGGCTGAAGGGACACGCTGGGCACACGCCCACCCGGTCCCGGTACACGAAATATATACGACTTGGTGCTTCCGGCGTTTACCCCGAAACCCGAGCGAAATGCACCTGGATGCGGGAGGTTGGTCCCTCCCCTTCACCGGGGTGGCGGCTCCAGGCTCCCGCGCGCCCGGCGACCGGCCGGCGGCGGCCCGGAAACCGTGCGACAATGTGCCCCGCGACAACACTTCATGGAGGTGTGCATGAGACGCGTCATCGGAGGTGCGGCCCTGGCTCTGGTCGTGGCGGTCGGCCTGGCCGCCACGGTAGGGGCTGCTGCCGCACCGAAGGTCCAGTTCCTGGACACCAAGCTCAAGAACGGCCTTCGGGTCATCATCGCAGAGGATCATACCGCCCCGGTCTTCTCGGTGGCGGTGACCTACAACGTCGGGTCCCGCAACGAGCGCCAGGGTCGCACGGGCTTTGCGCATCTGTTCGAACACATGATGTTCAAGGGGTCCGAGAACGTGGGCAGCGGCGAGCATTTTGCTCTGGTATTCGGCAGCGGCGGCAACATGAACGGGTCCACCAACAAGGAACGGACCAACTACTTCGAGCAGCTGCCCGCCAATCAGCTCGACCTGGCCCTCTTCCTCGAGGCGGATCGGATGCGCACGCTGGCCTCGGCCATCACGCCCGAGAACCTGCAGAACCAGATCAACACGGTGCAGGAGGAACGCCGCCAGGGGGTGGACAACCAGCCCTACGGCAAGACGTTCGAGGCGGTCGACGAACTGGCGTACGAGAGTTTCCCCTACAAACATTCGGTCATCGGTTCGATGACCGATCTGAGCGCGGCGACGGTCGATGACGTGAAGGGGTTCTTCAGGACCTACTACGCGCCGAACAACGCCGTCATTGCGATTGTCGGCGACGTCAAGACGCCGGACTGCCTGGCACGGGTCCAGAAGTTCTTCGAGTCGATTCCGTCGCAGGCGCCGCCATCGCCGGTGGTCGTCGACGAGCCCGTGCAGACGGCTGAGAAACGCCTCACCGTCGAAGACGGCCTCGCGCGCCTGCCGCGGATCGACATGGTCTACCACATCCCGCAAAGCCTGACCCCTGACCACGACGCCCTGACCGTGCTGGCGAATATCCTGTCCGGGGGCCGAAGCTCGCGGCTCTACGAGAACGTCGTGCGGCAACAGCAGCTCGCGACCAACGTGTCGGCGATGGCAGACGAGAGCCGCGGGCCCAGCCTGTTCCGGGTGATCGCCCTGGTCGCGCCCGGCAAGGCGGTCGCCGACGTCGAGAAGGCGCTGACGGCCGAGCTCGAGAAGGTGAAGACGGGGACGATCGAGGCGTGGGAGCTGGACAAGGCTCGCAACAGCATGCGGGCCAGCTACGTCCGCAACCTCGGGACGACGGTCGGCAGGGCGGTGCTCATCTCGCAACTCGCGGTCTACTTCGGCGATCCCGGGCTGATCAACACGCGCCCGGATCGAATTGCCAATCTGACGGCGGCCGATATCCAGCGGGTCGCGAGCCGGTACCTGACCACGCAGAACCGGACCGTCGTCATCACGGCGCCCAAGCCGGCCGGCGCGCAGAAGGGAGGCGTGTGATGCGCATCAGGCATGCACTCGCCTTGACCGCACTGATCGGTCTGTCGGTTGCCCTGGTCACCGCGCAGGCCCCCCAGGGGACCACGGCGGCGCCGGGCCAGTCCCTGAAGGGCGTCGTCCTGAAAGGGAAGGCCCCTGTCTCGAAGGAAATTCTGAAAGTCTCGCTGCCGAAGCCGCAGGAATTCGACCTCGCCAACCTCGTCCACGTCCTCGTGCTCGAGGACCATCGGCTGCCGCTCATCTCGTTCCAGGTCATCGTTCCCGGCGCGGGCGGGTATTTCGATCCGCCGGACCTTCCGGGACTGGCGTCGTTTGCCGGCGCCATGATGCGCGAGGGCACGACGACCAAGACGTCCGCGGAGATCTCTCAGCAGCTCGAGACCATTGCCGCCAGTCTCAACGTCAGCGTCGGCATGTCGAGCGTGACCGCGACCATCAGCGGCAGCACGCTCACGGAGAACGTGGACGCGGTGCTCGGGCTCGCCGGCGACATCCTCCTCAATCCGTCGTTCTCGGAGGAGGAACTCGGACGCTACAAGACGCGGACCAACGCGGCGCTGATGCAGAACCGGAGCATGCCGAACTTCCTGTCGGTCGAGATGGTGAACCGGGTGCTCTACGGCAGCCATCCCGCGAGCCGAACGGCCCCGACGCCCGACGCGCTGGGCAGGGCGACGCGCGCCATGCTCGCCGAGTTCCATCGAACCCACTACGTGCCCGACAATGCGTTGATTGCGATCGTCGGCGACATCTCGGTCCCCGCCGCGAAGCAGAAACTGACCGCCGTCTTCGGGCCCTGGAAGAAAGCGGGCGCCGCGAAGCCGACCGTGCAGGAGCCTGCGCCGGTCGGGCCGGCCATGGTGTACCTCGTGAACCGGCCCGGGTCGGTGCAGTCGAACGTCGCGGTCGCGGCGTCCGGGCTTTCGCGGACCAGCGCCGATTACGATACGTTCCGGGTGCTGAACGAAATCATCGGCGGTGGCCCTACCGGGCGCCTGTTCCTGAACCTTCGCGAGGACAAGGGGTGGACCTACGGGGCGTACAGCTCGGTCACGGCGTTGCTTCACCGCGGTGACTGGGTGGCACGGGCCGAGGTCCGGACGGAGGTGACCGAGGGTGCGGTCCGCGAAACGCTGCAGGAGATCGCCAACCTGCGGGACACGCCGATGACCGACGAGGCGTTGGGAGACAAGAAGCGGCTGCTCGTGGCGAACTTCGCGTTGTCGCTGGAGTCGCCCGATACGATCCTGGGCAACTACGTGACACGCTGGCTCTACAAACTGCCAGCCGACTATTGGGACAGGTATCCCGATCGCATCATGGCCGTGACCGCGGCGGAACTCCAGGCCGCCGCCAGGAAGTACTTCGACCCGTCGAAGCTTCAAATCGTCGTGGTGGGGGACGCCTCCAAGATCGGCAACGCGATGAAGACGTTCGGGACCGTCGAAACCTACGACACCGACGGCAAGAAGGTCTCACAATAGCGCACTGCGCCAGGCCGGCGCCCGAGCGGGGACCTCCTGTGGTGCCCGCCCGGGTTGCCCGGCGTCGCAGCCGCCAGGGGTCCAGCGAGCCGCTTCGACCTCGACGTGCTCTGAAGAGACGATCGATCGGTGGCGGGCAGATCGAAGGCAGCGGGCGTGTCCCACTCAAGCGAATTGTCCGGCGACCCAACCCGATGACCATGCCCACTGGAAGTTGTAGCCGCCGAGCCATCCGGTGACGTCGACTACCTCACCCACGAAATACAACCCGGGTACCGTCGTGGCTTCCATGGTCTTCGACGAGAGCGCGGAGGTATCCACTCCTCCGAGCGTGACCTCGGCCTTCTCGTAGCCAAGGGTTCCCGACGGCAGCAGGCTCCACCCGTTCAGGCTCTGCCCAGCCGCCTCGACTTCGCGGTTGGTCATGTCGGCAATAGGTTTGTGCCAGCCGAACAACGCGCACCATTCGTGGGCGAACCGGCGAGGCATCATCTCGGACAGCAGATTGGCCAGCAGCGCCCGGCTTCGGCGATGCTCCGACAGCCACGCCGACGCGCTCAGTCCAGGCAGGAGGTCGACTTCGATCGGCGCGCTGCTGCCGCGGGACGCCGCTTGCTGCCAGTAGCTCGAGATCTGGAGGATGGCTGGCCCCGAAAGGCCACGGTGAGTGACCAGGGTTTTCCCGCGAAATTCGACCGCGGCCGGCGATGCGCACCTGGTCGCCGTCTCGATCGACACACCCGCCAGCGGCTGGAACGATGACAGAGCCTCGGGGGCAAGCGCCAGCGGGACCAGTGCCGGGCGGGGCGCCACGACGGGCAGTCCGAACCGCTCCGCGATCGTGTATCCGAGCGGACTGGCGCCGAGTTTCGGCGCGGCGAGCCCGCCGGTGGCGACAACCACGGACCGGCTGCGAAAGGACCCCTGACCGGTCGCGACGAGGAATCGTGCATTCACCGGATCGCCGCCGTCCACGAGCGGCTCCACGCGGCCGACCTCGCATGGGTGCGCAACCTGCACGCCCGCCTGTTCACATTCAGTTCTGAGAAGTCCGATCACGTCCTGGGCGGATCGCGTGCAGAAGAGTTGCCCGTGTTCGCGTTCCTCGTAGCCGACGTGATGGCGGTCGAGCAGGGAAATGAAGTCGCGCGGCGTGTAGCGTGCGAGCGCCGAGCGGCAGAAGTGCGGGTTCTGCGACAGGAAACGATCGGCCCCGACCTGCAGGTTGGTGAAGTTGCAGCGCCCGCCGCCCGAGATCCGGATGCGCTCGCCGATCCTGGTCCAGTGGTCGATGAGCAGCACGCGACGGCCACGGCGCCCCGCCTCGGCGGCACACATCATTCCTGCCGCGCCGGCACCAATCACGATGAGGTCGAAGGAGGTGGACACAGGCGATCGCCTCACGGATTCTACCTGGGCTGATCATCGGTGGCCACCTCCGCGCACCCGGGGCGAATCGGTGGCGCCATGACCTGCCGGAGGGGCGCGCGCGAAACGATCGCTCGCGTTCGATGAGGTTTCGGCTAGAATACGCGCACGGCAGAGCGCCAGCTTTCGAAGACGAGGAAGGAGCCATACCGGCGAGGCCGGTTCGAACTTGATGGCCGTCAAGACATCGCGCCCGCGGCAGGCGACGCCCGGATTGCCCCGCCGCCTCTCCGACCTGGTCCGTTCCCGCGAGAAGACGCGGGGCCTGCTGATCGCCTTCGAGGGACCGGACGGCGCAGGAAAGACCACGCAGCGCCGTCTGTTCAAGACATGGCTGGAGCATGAAGGCCACCAGGTCGTCGTGGCCAAATCCACCTCGTCGCGGGCGATCAAGCCGCTGCTGAAGGCGCGCACCCGGCTGCGGGCCCTGAGCGCCGAGGAACTGTGCCTGCTGCACGCGGCCGATTTCCGCCACCGGCTCGAGAACGAAATCCTCCCGGCGCTCTGGCAGGGCAAGGTGGTCGTGGCCGACCGCTTCCTGTTCACGTCGCTGGCAAGGGCGTCGGCGCGCGGCCTCGATCTCGACTGGCTGCTCGCGGCGCACGCGCCGCTCTTCTGGCCGGATCTGGTTTACTACTTTGCCGTGTCCGCCGAGACGTCCACCACGCGGGTGGCCGCCACGCGCGCGCCCAAGTACTACGACGCCGGCCAGGACATCACGAAAGTGGCAGATCCGATCGGCAGCTATCGCCGCTTCATCGGGCGCATGATCCGCGAGTACGAGTCCCTCGCCCTGATCTTCCAGTTCGTGACCATCGACGGAGAGCAACCCATCTACGAGCAGCACCGGCACATTCGTCGCCTGTTCCAGGACAGTCAGCGCCGCCCCTGGGGACAGTGGAACCAGGAGGCAATCGCCGACTGGCTGGCGTGGAGCCCTTCAGCTGCGGAGGTCCGCAATGGCGCGCCGATCCGCCGCTAGGTCACGGTTGATTGCCGTCGAGGGCACCCGCGGCACCGATCTCGAGGACGCCACGAGGAATCTGTGGCATCACATCCGAGGGCGCAAGGTTTCGGGCGGCGTGTGCCGCTGGGATGCGTCGGGCCTCTTCTACGAGCTGCGCCTTGGAAAGCGACGATACCTGACGCTCTCGCCGAGGACACTGATTCTCCTCTACGCCGCCGATCTCGCGTTCCGCGTGCGGTGGGAGATCCGGCCCGCCCTCGAACAGGGGCACATCGTGATCGCTGCGCCCTATGTGGACACGGCCATCGCGGCGGGGGTTGCGGCCGGACTGCCCGAGGCCTGGCTCACGCAGATCCTGGGGTTCGCGCCCCGGCCGGACACCTGTTACCGCGCCAAAGAGCGCGGGAAGTCAGCAGGCTGGAAGGGAAAACTGCTGGAAGGTTTTGGCGAGTTCTGCGGAGGCGTCCTCTCCACCGCGGTGACGCCGGTCGACCCGGCCGATCTGCGCCGCAAGATGATCGCGTTTCTCGATACCCGCGAGAAGGCCGGCCGCTGCCAGCGCCTCACCAAGCGCGCTATCGACGGGGCGCTCTCCTGACCTCCGGCGCCCTGGCAGCAGTCTTTCGCGCAGCTCCGGCCTTGGCGATCGCCGACAGCGGCGTCGGGTACGGGCCGTCGGGCGCCGTCATCCGCGCGACGACCTGACGGGCCAGCGGACTGCGAGTCCGGGCGAAGGACAGGATGTCGGCCGACGCCACGTCGTACTCGTCGTTGGACCAGGGCTTCTGAGTGTCCGCCAGGACAGCCGACCGGTTCAGGTTCTGGAATCGCGTCAGCTCCGACTCGAGCCACCCCGGCTGTCCCGGCTCGTCCGCGTGGTCAGCCCAGGCGGCCGCTTCCAGGATCGTGCTGAAGAAGATGGCCCGGAGGTCGGGCACCGCCATCGCCCGCTGCATCAGCACGCGATCGGTCAGGCCCACGTCGAACGGATAGGTACTGACGTAGAACGCACTCGACGCGTCCCACGCGATGAACTGGCTGAGCGTCCGGCCGTTGAACCGGTACAGGAAATTGTTGTTGAGGCCCCAGTTCCCCAGCAGGCCGTCCGGTTCGGCGAGGTAGGCCTGCACCGCCGCCATGCGCATGAAGATCGACAAGTCCAGATACTGTGAGACCGCCGGGACGAACTCCTCGTCGGAGGCGGAGTTGATGGTCCGGATCATCGCCTCGACCGGCCCGTAGAGCGCGCCCTGCGACTCGGTCGTATGCGTCTTCGGTTCGTACAGCGGAGCGTAGGCGGCCAGGTCCGATCCGAGGTACTCGAAACCCCAGGCGAACTGCCACTTGTATTCGAACAGGTAGCCGGTGTTCTCGCCGAACAGGCGTGAGACCGAGACCTCGTTGATCTCCTCGACGATCGCGTACGCGCCGGCGTACTCGTTGTTGATGTAGACCGCCGCAAGCGAGATGCGGGGCGCCGGCAGGCCCATCATGCGATAGAACTTCATCGCCATCACTTCGCGGACCGCCGTCGGATCCTGGGTCATGTTGTTCAGGTTGACCGCGGTCAAGCCCAGGAACGTCCGGCCCGTGACATAGCGGTTGAAGTCCACCCTGAGCCCCGGCTTGACGCCCGAGCGGGATCCCAGGCCGCGCGATCTGATGGCGACGTTGGTGACGGTCTGGCCGTTCCACTTGAGATTTGCCGGATAGTAGTTGTTGGTCTCGAACTCGTACTTCAGCACGGCCCAGTCCCGCGAGTTGACCCACAGGTCGATCCGGTGCAGGACCTGGTCGTTGAAGAGGTCGTCGGCGGTTTGCGCGGCCGCCTGGCCCGGCAGGGCCAGCACGATGGCGGCCAGCGCCGCGCCCGCGAACAATCGACCGGTGGTCATGCGTCACCTCACCTGCCAGGAACCCACGTCGCCACGAGGCGCACCCGCGCGTTACAGCACGAACTGCAACTGCGTGACAACGCTCATCCACGACGTCTTGGGCGAGTCGGGCGTCGGCCCCCGAAGCGGATCGTCGATCGACTCGTTGATGCCGTTGATCTGCAGCTTGAGCCACTTGTTCATGTACCAGTTCACGCCGAAGGTCACGGCCCGCTCGGTATTGCGCCGGACGTTGGCGGCCCGCGGGCTCTTGGACTCCGGGTCGCCAGCGGGCCCGTCGCTCCCGAATCCCAGCGACTCGTAGCGCGCGGCGAGTTCGATCGCGCCGAACCCGCCCTGGAACAGCGGGCGCTTGGGCTTGATGCCGCCTTCCTTCTTCTCGCCGGTCAGCGCCCACGTCCCGGCGAGATACCAACCGCGGCCCGTGAGGTCCGGCAGATCGGTGTTCAGGCCGGCATCGTTCCCGACGCCGAGGCCGATCCGCTGCTCGCTCGATCGGATGTACTCGGCGCTGAAGGAATAGGGTCCTGGCGCCCACGCCGCTTCGGCCCCGATCCTCAGGCGGCGGCCCTTGGTGTAGAAATCACGATGGAAGAAATTGTCGGAGAGCACCATGTGACCGTGCAGGTTGTTCTGGCCTTCCGGGATCGTGCTGACGACCACCGACCCACCGATCGACAGGCTGTTCAGGTGCGCCGGCGTGGAACCGAGTTTCAGCGGCTCGATGGTCACCCGGCCGGCGATCGCGCCCTTCTGTTCCCCGGCCTGCTCGCCGGGGAGGAGAACCGGGGGCGCAAGTGAAGGGGAGTTGTCGCCGTCGTGCTTGAACCAGCCGAGTTGGTACTGAATGACCTTCTTGTGCAAGCGCCCGTGGAGCATGACCCCGACGTCGCGTCCCGCGGCGATCGAGTCGCTGGCGCGCGTGCGGTAGACGAAATCCAGATCGACCGCGCTGGTCAGCAGCTCGTACCCGAACGGGATCTTGAACTTCCCGGCCTGGAGCTGTGCGAACGGCAGGTACTTGAAGTTGACGTAGACGTTCTTCCAGTCGCCGCCGTTCACGAAGTCGCGTTCGACCTCGAACTCGAAGTGCTGAAGGACCTCGCCCTTGACCCCCAGGCGCTGCCGGTGCCCCTCGAAAGTCTTGGCGTGTCCGAACGGTGCGAGATCAATCGGCGATTGGATTGCTTCTTCCTGCAGCTTCACCCGCAGGTCCATCTGGAAGTTCTTCCCGAATCGCAGCGACGGCCTGTCTTTCCAGACCAGCCCGTCCTCGGGCGCTGACGCGGCAGCCTCCTTCTCCTTCTTTCCAGCCTTCTTGGCCTTCTCCTCTGGGGCGGCCTGGTCCGGGGTCTTCTTCTTCTTCGCAGCCTCGGCCTGATCCGCGGGCTTCTGTGCCTTCTCGGCCGCGGCCGCCTGTGCCTCGCGCGCGTCCGCCTGTGCCGCGCGCGCGTCCGAAACGCCGGCGGAGTCCGACCGGATGATCGCAGCCCGAAGTCCGGCCCCGGTCAGCGCGGCGTCGTGTTGTGCGGCAACCGGCGCTGAGAGCACGATCGTCGCCCATGCGGCCGCGAAAATGCCCCTCGGTGCCGTCATCTCGCCAGCTCCTTCACGAGGACCGGCCACGGCGGCGGCCGCCGGTCGCATTCTGTTGAAAGAAGGTGTTCAGCGTCTTCACGGCGTCCGGGTCGGTGACGACGATGGCGACCTCGCGGCGGAAGTCGAGACTCAGCGCCGATAACGACACGCTGCCGATGACGGCGATCTTCCCGTCGATGACGAGCAGCTTGCCATGTGTGGCCAGGCCGCGGATCGACCCGCGTCCGAGCACGGTCACCTTGATGCCTGCGGCCTTGCGGGCCTTGAGCAGCGACACCATGGAGGGATCGGTCACCTTCGGGTCGATGAGCCGGATGCTGCGCCTGGCCTGCTGGATGAGCGTGGTGAACTGCTGGCGGGCCCGTTCCGGGCCGATGATGAGGCGGGGGCTGAGGCCACGAGGCAGCGGCCCGCCCGAGGAGGTGCGGTCCGCATCGAACAGCCGCGTCAGCCCCGACACGACGCCCCGGTTGTAGGTCGTGACGACGAAGTCCACCGTGCCCGTCAGGCACTTGCGCGTCAGGTTCAGCGACGCGACGAGCGCCGGCCCCTTGTCGGCGACGATGTACTTGGCGTGATACTTGACCACCGGATCCGCGTACCGGTGAAGCGTGGCGCCCATGCCTTCGAGCACGTCCCACAGATCCTTGAGGCGCTTCTCCCAGCCCTTGGCACGCGGCGTCAGCAGCACCTCGACCCGCACCTTGCGCCGGAGCGCGTCGGCGAGGCCATCGAGGATCGCGAAGTCATCGCAGCGGAAGACGGAGAGGATCAGCCGCTTGCGCGCCGCGCCGATGACTTCCAGCACGGCATCCCGCCGGCCCTTCGGGGCGACCACCACGCGGTCGGCGGATCGGCGCCGCGTCGCGCGCGGCCGTGAGCCTCGTTTGGCTGGCATCAGGTCATTCGCTCTTCTTGGGCAGTTCCCAGGATACCGCCTTGACGCCCGCCTTGCCGCCGGCCATCAGCTGCTCGCTCAGATCTTCGAGCGACTGGTCCGCGTCGAGCAGCGCGTGATACCGGACCGACATCTCCTTGCCCTGCGACACCTCGCGCGGCTCGAAGATGACCTTGTTGCGGGCGAAGACGCTCTGCACGTGGGAGGTCGGGAAATCGCGGCCTTCGGCGGCGATGTCCACCATCATGGTTCGCGGCCGCCGCGATCCGACGCGATCGAGCACGACGAGCAGCGCGCAGAGGAACAAGGTGCCGAGCCCGGCCACCCCGAAGGCTCCCAAGCCCGCCGACATCCCCAGCCCCATCAGCAGGAACAGGATCGTGATGTCCTTGGGATCTTCGACCGGTGTCCTGAAGCGGATGATGCTTGCGGCGCCGGCAATGCCGAAGGCCCGCGCGAGCGAGTTGCCGATGATGATCATCATCATCGCGCCCGAGATGCACAGCAGCACCTGGGCCTGTTCCATCGACTGGGTTTGCGGCCGCTCACTTCGGTACCGGCGATGGACGGCCGTCACGATGATCCCGATGGTGGCGGCCAGGACCAGCTTGCTCAGTTCGACAAACGGCTGCCACGGCGACGCGGAAGGGGTGCCGATCCCGATCGGCGCCCGGCCGGTGAGCTGATCGAGCTGACCTGTCTCACCCGGAATCGGAAGTCCGTGCCAGAACCCGCTCAGCCCCAACGCCGCAATCAACAGGGCGCCGCCGATGAAGAGCAGGATGCTCTTCCAGGGCCGCTTCTTGGTCATCGCGGGATCGATCGAATCGAAGACCGGGAAGATCGAATCCATGCGTGACAGCGCGAGGACTTCCTTCACCTGCGGGGACGGAGCCACGAGCCTGAAGCTGCCGCCGAGCCGCTGCGAGGTCGTGAGCCCTCGCACCAGCGACCGGATGCCGGCGCTGTCGATCTGGGTGACGCCGCGCAGATCGGTGACCAGGTTCCGGTAGCCCGCCTTGAAGAGTTCCTGGACGCGCTTCTCGAATTCCTCGGCGGCGCCGCCGGCGACGAGCGCCTCGCGGGGCGACAGGATCAATCCGTCGCCGCTGGCCTTGGTCGGGACTGGCATCCAGGACTCCCATTCCCTGTTCGGATTTGATAACCTCAGTCGAGAGACAGAACGGACGACCACTCTGAACGGCACACTATGGACCGCCAGAACCTAACACAGGTGCCTTCCGGGTGGCAATCCGCTGCGCGTCGGCTGCACGCGACTCGATCCGCCCGGGTGCGCGTCGTTCGGACGGCTTGGGTCTTCCTGCAGGCGGCCGGAATCGGCGCGTCGCTGATCCTGATCTCGCAGTGCGGCAAGGCGTCCTCCTCCGGGCCCACCCCCATCCCGCCAGACCCGCCGCCAACGGCCCCGACCTTCGTCGGCGCCGGAGACATCGGCCAGTGCCCGGGCGCGGCCGAATCCACGGCGGCGCTGATCGATGCGACTCCAGGGTTGGTGTTCACTACCGGCGACGATGTCTACGGCGGCGCGACGCTGGCCCAGTATCAGCGCTGCTACGGACCGACCTGGGGGCGTTTCCTCTCCCGAACGCGCCCGACGCCCGGCAACCACGACTATGAAGGCGGCTCGCTGATGGGGTACTTCCAGTACTTCCAGGGCGCGGCAGGGCCCGAGGGCAACGGCTACTACAGCTACGACTACGCGGGATGGCACATGGTCGCCTTGAACAGCGTGGAAAGGGCGACCGTGGGTTCCCAGCAATTAGACTGGCTCCAGGCGGATCTGTCTGCGAGCAGCGCCAGGTGTACGATTGCGTACTGGCACCATCCGCTCTTCTCGTCGTCGAGCCGGAACTCGCCGACCACCGTCATGCGTGACCTCTGGCGTGTGCTCTACGACCACAACGTCGAGATCGTGCTGAACGGCCACGACCATTCCTACGAGCGATTCGCACCGCAGGATCCCGATGGCCGTCCTGACGCGGCGCGCGGCATCGTCCAGATCGTCGTCGGAACCGGCGGCGCTGACTTGTACAACTTCGGCACACCGAAACCGAACAGCCTGGTTCGTGGCGTCACCTACGGCGTATTGAAGCTGGGCCTGGAAGCGGCGGGCTACACCTGGGAATTCGTGGCGGCAGCCGGCGGAACGTTCCACGACAACGGTCGCGGTGTCTGCCACTAGGCGATCGACCCTCGAAAGGTCCCGATGAAACAGCCCACGCGCTTCACCTTCGCGGCGATCGCCGTGGCGCTCGCCACCTCCGCCGGCCACGCGTCGGTCGATGTCTGGACGTTTACGGTCGACGCCCCAGCCAGCTCGGTGAGAATTCACGTCGGGAAATCCGGGATTCTGGGATTCGCCGGCCACATCCACGAGGTCGTCGCACCAGCCCTGAGCGGAGCGGTCACGGTGTATCCGGACGGCAGCCAGCCCACCGACGTCGCGATCAGCTTCGACGCACGCGCACTGCGCGTCGTTGACGAGAGTGAATCCCCGAGCGCACGTGCCGAGGTCCAGCGCGTGATGCTCAGTCCTAAGGTGCTGGATGTCCTGAAGTTCCCGACGATGGCCTACAAGTCGCGGCGCAGCACGGGGCCAATCGCCGGTGGCGACTCCGGGGGGCGGCTGGCCGGATTCGAAGGCGAACTCACCTTGCGCGGGGTCACCCGTCCGGTCATCTGCGCGGTGACCTATGCGATGGCAGGACAGTCCCGGACCTTGACCGCGAAGGGCTCGTTGACCATCAAACAAACCGAGTTTGGCATCACGCCGGTCACCGCCGCCGGCGGCACCATCCACGTGCGTGACGAGGTGGACGTCACGTTCGAGGTTATCGCGCGCCGGTAGCCCGGCAGGCGGCCGGGCCAGCCAGATCGCCAGGGCGTGGCGCGCAGGATGCCGGACCGGATCGAGCGCTGACGGACGGATCGCCGGCGTCGAGAGCGGCGGGCCGGGGGCGAAGCGGGTCGATCCAGGAAGGACACCGTCATGGCGCTGGTGGCGTTCGACATCGAGATTGCCAAGGAGCTTCCCGACGAGGCCCGCGATTGGATGGCCCTGGCGCCACTGGGAGTTGCCTGCGTCGCGCTGATGCGCGAAGGCGAGAAGGAACCCTGGCTCCGCTTCAACCCACGGGAACATCCCGACTACTACGTTTCGGAGACCGGCGCCATGAACCGCCAGGCGGTTGACCTGGTCATCGACGAGCTGATGAAGATCGTTGGCGGCGGGGACACGCTCGTCACCTGGAATGGCACGAGCTTCGATTTCCAGGTCCTTGCGGGCGAGACCGGCCGGACCGAGCACTGCGCGCGACTCGCGCTCGGGAGCGTGGACATGATGTTCTGGCTGGTCTGCCAGCGAGGCCACCCGCTCGCGCTCGACACGGCACTCACCGGCATGGGCCTGGCCTCCAAGCTTCACGACGTGAGGACCTCGGGCGGCGAGATGACGGCTATCAGCGGGAAGGACGCTCCGCGGCTGTGGCGTGCCGGCGAGTTCGAGGCCGTGTTGAGCTACTGCGGCGGCGATGTGCGCCGAACCCTCGAGCTGGCGCTCGAATGCGTCCGACAGCAGAAGTTGCGATGGATTAGCCGGAGAGGCGCGCCCTCGGTCGTGCCGGTCGGCCCGCGGTGGCCGACCGTGCTCGAATGTCTACAGATCCCGACACCGGACACGAGCTGGATGGCGAATCCGCTGAGCCGGGCGAGCTTCATCGATTGGATGGGCCCCTTCGGGCCGTCGGAACGGGCTACACCCGACTGATTCCCGGTCCACCGGGGACGACAACCAGATATCCAGGGAGGACAGCGAGCGCGCCAAGCGTCGGGCAACCGGGGCAGGACAGCCGAAAACAGCGTCGGGCCTTTCGGCACCATCATTGCAGTAATCATCCGTGCCTGCTAGCCCGGCCTGTCCGTGAAGGCGAGGGACATGCCGCCCTCCGGGCTTCGACGCGGGCCCGAGTGTCAGGCCCTCGCTCAGGGCTAGCCCGGGCGACGTCTTGAGCACCGCGCGCCGCGCGGTGTCGAAACCGGCGGCCTGCCCAACGCTCACGCCGCCGGCGCGTTATGAGCGAACGCGCAGCGTTCGGGAAGAACGCGGGCTAGGGAGGTGTGTGTCATGCGGTGGAAGACGCCAATTGGATTGCTGGCCCTGGCTTGCCTGGTCGTTGTGGCCTCGGCGACATCGACCGAGGCGCAGTGGCGACGCGGACCCGGCATGCGGGGCAGGACCGGAGTCCGCGTTGGTGTGTTCTGGGGCCCGAGCTGGGGCTGGGGCTATCCGTTCTGGAGTCCGTTCGGGATCTATCCGCCCTACCCGTACCCCTACTACGGTAGGTACAACGCATCGTCGGATGTCCGGATCCAGGTCGAACCGAATAACGCCGAAGTCTATGTCGACGGCCGCTTCGCCGGCATCGTTGACGACTTCGACGGTCTCTTTCAGAGATTGCACGTGATGCCCGGCGGACACCAAATCGAGGTGTACCTCGACGGTTACCGGACAATAACGGAGCGCCGCTACTTCAGCCCCGGAAAAGGCTACAAGATCCAGGGGCGGATGCAGCGGCTTGCGCCAGGCGAATCCAGCGGGCCAAAGCCGACGCCGGCAGCGCCTCCGGCGGACCTGGAGCCGCCGCCAGGTGAAATGCAGCCGCCACGACGGATGATGCCCGGACAGCCACCGCCGTCTGGTGCTCCCCCGGCGCGGCCAGGCGAAATCCGGCAGGAGATGGCTGAACCCGCCGGTGCGGAGGCCACCAACTTCGGCCAGCTGGCCATTCGCGTGCAGCCGGCAGATGCCGAGATCACCATCGACGGCGAACGCTGGCAGGGACTCCCAGGCCAGCCCCGGCTCATCGTCGACCTGCCGGCCGGGGTCCACCGGGTGGAGATAAGAAAAGAGGGGTTCGCGCCGTTCACCAAGGACGTCACGGTGAAGC
The DNA here is from genome assembly GCA_963843385.1 of uncultured Acidobacteriota bacterium. Taxonomy (GTDB): domain Bacteria; phylum Acidobacteriota; class Vicinamibacteria; order Vicinamibacterales; family JAKQTR01; genus CAVOHU01. The sequence continues at coordinate 1,996,522 of CAWJJY010000007.1, read as the reverse complement.
CGCGCGAAATCACGGCCCTCAACGTCAGCCTGACGGGCCTGCACTAGCCTGAACGCGGCAGTCCGACGCTCGGCGCCCGATCCGATCTCGAGCAGCATCGAGACGGACCGGGCGCCGCCAACCGCGAATTTCAGCCGGCCACACTCGCTCCAGCCAAAGATGAATCTGCTGAACGGCCGACGCGCGCCGCCACGCCCTGCGCCCACCTGCAAGAATCCGGACCGCCGTCGTTCTCATACCAAGGAGGACGACATGCATCACCGAGTGACCGTTGCCGTTGCGCTGTTCCTGCTGGCTGTTGCATCAGCAGCCACGTCCAGCAGCTATTCCCCCGGGCCCCGAATCGACGTGCTCGTGGACAACAGTCCGCGCCCGCGGTACCCCGCCCAGGGGACCACCTACATCGAGGCCGTCAGGAACAAGGAGTACGCGATCCGGATCCACAATCCCTATCCCGTGCGGGTGGCGGTCGCATTATCGGTGGATGGCCTCAACACGATCGACGCCAGGCACACGACCGCATCGGAAGCCCGGAAATGGGTGCTGGAACCCTACCAGACCATCACGATCAGCGGCTGGCAGACCAGCATGAGCCACGCACGGCGGTTCGAGTTCACGACGGAAGCGAAATCGTACGGGCAGATGCTCGGCAGGACTGACGACCTTGGACTGATCATGGCCGTGTTCTTCCGCGAGCGCGTGCCGAGGATCAACAACCTGGCTCTGCCGGCCGCCTCGCCGCGGGGTGAGACCGCCGGGCAGGATGCCAGGCGACGTGACGAAGCCGCTCGGCCCTCGCAAAGCGCCGCGGAGGCTGGCAGCGGCGGGTCGGCGGAAACGGCTTCGAAGCTGGCGTCCCAGACAACCGAATACGCCGCAACCGGGATCGGGCGGACCACCGATCACGCGGTGCGGCAGGTCTACCTCGACCTGGAATCCACGCCTGCAGCCACCCTCACCATCCGCTACGAATACCGCCCTCAGCTCGTCCGGCTGGGAATCCTGCCTCTCGACCGGGCCGATGACGATCCACTCGCGCGCCGCGAGCGGGCACGAGGCTTCGAACCCGGTTTCTGTCCTGACATCAAGCGGGAGTGGTGAACTTCGGCGGACGCTGTCACAATGTTTTCACAGACTTGCCATCAGCACGCCATGGCTCCAGCGTAATAAGAGGCGAGGTTCGCACTGAAGGGGTGGCGAATCCCGCCTCTGCTGCAAACGCCAGGGGCGGGCGCGTCGTATGGATGGGTATTCGAGGGCAGCGGGTCTTCGTCGCCGGCGCCGGGGTCACGGAATCAGTTGAGCGGGTCCGGGCCGAGGTGACGCGTCATTCCGGCAGGACCGGCGGGTTGTGCGTCATGTCGGTTCCCGTACGGGCGCGTGGCCTGGGTGCGGACGGCTCGTGCCATGACGGCTGAGGTCGTCACCTGCAGGGTTCACATATGCGAGAGATGGCGGTTCTCCTGGTTCTGCTTCTGCCGGGCACAGGCTGGGCGCAGGAACGGTCCCAGAGTGCGAGCGCCCCGAGGGCGTGCACCGTGTCGGGTACTGTCGGGTCGGGTTCGTACCTGCTTCCCGGCGTGGCGATTACGGCGACCAGCACCGAAGCCGGCGGGAACCTCACCAGTTCGACCGGTGTCGAGGGGACCTACGCCCTGCCGGTTCCTGGACCGGGTCGCTACCAGATACGAACCGCGCTCACAGGCTTCCAGCCGTTCGCCGGCGAAGTCATCGTGGATTCAACGTGCCGTGCGCGCCTGGACGTGACCATGGTGCTGGCCTCGCGCGCAAAGTCGCCCGAGTCCTCGCAGACCCCTACAGGTCAAGCTTCGGTACAGACCCCGACGTCTCCCTCCTCAGCGCCTGCCGCGCCTGCCGCGCCTGCTACGGCCCCGTCTGCGCCGGTCCGCAACGCCGCTGACCTCGGCGCTGCCCGCGTTCCGGCACCGCGAACCGCCACGGCACCGCGCGCGGGGCTGGCCCGGGCCCCGGCCGGCGGTTCGCCCGGGACGGGAGATGACCCGGCGCTGCAGGCTGCGTCGGCGGATCCTGCCCGCGAGGCGGAGATTGCTGCCGCGCAGTTGAGTCTGCCTCCCGGGTTCTCGATTGACAGCTCGGCCAACAGCGTCGTCGCGACGGGATCGGCTGGCCAGGTCAACCCGTTCCTCGTGTTCGCTCCGATGGGGGAGGGCGGGCCTCCGGGAATGGGCATGATGGGCGACGGGGCAGGCGGCGGGCGGCCGGATGGATTCGGCGGGTTCGAAGGACTTCCTGGTGCCGCCAATTTCGGCGGCGACGGCGGGGGCCAGGGCGGGCGCGGTGGTCAGGGCCGCGGCGGGATGGGGCCGGCTGGCGGAGGCGGACGCGGCGACATGGGCGGAGGCCGCGGAGCCGGGGGCGGGCGCGGCGGCGGCCCGCAACTGGCGGGCCGTCTCGGCATGGCCGCCCGAGGCCAGAACAACCGCCCGCGAGGCCAGTTCACCTACAGCCTCTCCGGCTCGATGCTCGACGCCGCCCCGTATCCGTTCGGATCGGCTGCGCCGGCCAAACCCGACTACCTGCAGCACCGTTTCGGCTTGAACGTCGGCGGCCAGTTGAAGATCCCCGGCCTGTTCGACGCAGGGCCGCGCACCAACTTCTTCCTCAACTACACCGGCACTCATGGGTCGACGCTGCAGGACAGCTACGCCACGGTTCCGACCGACGCGGTGCGGGCAGGTGATTTCTCCTCGTACCCCGTGACGGTCTACGACCCGGTCACGGGGCAGGGCTTCCCGGGCAACCGGATCCCGGATGACCGGATCAGCCCCGCTGCGAAGGTCTTGCTCAAGTACTTCCCCGAGCCGAACCTCGACGGGACCGCGAAGAACTTCCATTACGCGACGACCACGAGTCGGCAACAGGACGACATCAATTTCCGGCTGACCCGCTCGTTCACGACGCCGCAGGTCGGGCGCGGCGGCGGCGGCGGTGGCCGGGGCGGCGGCGGGCGCGGCGGTGGCGGCGGACGGGGCATGAACCTCAGTGTCGGCATCCACTACTCCCGGTCGACCGGCAACCAGCCAGGCATCTTCCCCACCACGGCGGGTTCCAACAAGACGACCGGTTGGGACGTGCCCGTCAATTTCAACTTCGCCCTGGGCGGCATCTTCAGCGCGTTTCACATCCAGTACAACAGCCGCCACGCGTCGACGTTCAATCAACACGCGTTCCAGACCAACGTGACCGGCGACGCCGGGATCCTCGGCGTGTCGCAGGACCCCTTCTCATGGGGCGTCCCGAGCCTGTCGTTCTCCTCGTTTACCTCATTGCGCGACACGAACCCCTCGGACCGGGCCGACCGTACGGTGACCATCGGGCTGACGCAGACCAAGCTCCGCGGGCGGCACACGCTGCGATGGGGCGGCGACTTCCGCGCCATGCTGACCGACTCCCGCTCGGATACGAATCCGGGCGGCCAGTTCGTGTTCACCGGCATCTATGCGACGCGCGGCGTTGCCCTCGGTACCCGCAGCGGCCTGGACTTCGCCGATTTCCTGCTCGGCGAGGCCCAGCAGGCGACGCTGCAATACGGGCCAGGCATGACGCGGTATCGCTCCCACGCCTGGAGCCTGTTCGTCCAGGATGACTGGCGCGCGAGGGCCAATCTCACGTTCAATCTCGGCCTGCGCTATGAATTCCTCTCACCGTACTTCGAAGCGAATGACCGGCTCGTCAACCTGGACGTCACGCCCGGCTTCACAGCGGCCGTTCCCGTGCTGGCGGGCCAGACGGGCCCTTTTTCGGGCGCGTACTCGACGGCGGGGTTCAATGCTGATCGGAACAACTTCGCCCCGCGGCTGGGATTCGCGTGGCGGCCGCAAACCAGGATGACCGTGCGCGGCGGCTACGGCCTCAGCTACAGTTCGCCGACATACGCGGGCATCGCCCAGAGGCTTGCGGCGCAGCCGCCCTACGCGGTCACCAATTCGCTGGCTGGCACGTCGACCTCGCCACTGCTGGTGGCCTCTGTCTTCGGCACGCCGGCCGCGGTGACGACGACGAACAACTTCGGCATCGATCCCAACTACCGCCTCGGTCACCTCCAGATCTGGAATCTCGACGTCCAGCGGGAGCTCACGCGGACCATCAGCGTCGGGGCGGCTTACACCGGCACGCGGGGCGGCAATCTGGACGTGCTGCGCGCGCCGAACCGCGGTCCGTCCGGCCTCCGGATTCCCGGTGTGCAGCCGTTCATCTGGGAGACCTCGACCGGGCACTCGAAGATGACCGCCTTCTCGTTCCGGATCCGGAAACGGCCGACCGGGGGCATCGGCGGCGGCGTGTCCTACACCTGGTCGAAGTCGATGGACGATGCCTCCACGCTCGGGGGAGGGTCGGGCATCGTGGCGCAGGACGACACGAACCTGGCGGCCGAGTGGGGGCCTTCGAGTTTTGATCAGCGTCACCGGCTCAATGGAGACGTCACCTTCGCGCTGCCGTTTGGCCCCAACCGGCCCTGGCTCAACAACGACGGGGTGGCCGCGAAGATCGTCGGCGGCTGGACCTGGGCGACCAGCGTCACGTGGGCGACGGGCACGCCGCTGACGGCGCGCGTGCTGGGCAGCTCGGTCGATCTTGGATCCGGCGTCAACGGGAGCCTCAGGGCGAACTACACGGGCCAGACGATCACCGTGGACGATCCGACCGTGCTGCGCTTCTTCAACACGGCGGCGTTCTCGGTGCCAGCGCCCGGCCAGTTCGGGAATGCCGGCCGCAACATGATCACCGGGCCCTCGTCGCTGAACGTCTCCATGAACCTGAACAAGACCATCATGATTGGCAGCACGCGGAACCTCAACATTCGCATCCAGGCCAGCAACGTGTTCAACACGGCGCAGTACGGATCGATCGATGCGATCGTGAACTCGCCGACCTTCGGTCAGGTCACCTCCATGCGCCCGATGCGCAGTGTCCAGCTGTTCCTGCGGGCTTCCTTCTAAGCCATGCGACGCCACCTGCTCGTCCGTCCTCGCCTTGTTGCCGTCATGATGGCGGGCGTGTTCTGCCTGCCGCTGCACGCCTCACAGTCGCAGCAGTCGCGGGTACCGCAAGGCGCCCAGCCAACGGTGACCTTCCGCGCCGCGCGCGACATGGTCATCGTGAACGTGGTGGTTCGCGACAAGAACGGACAGGTCGTGCGTGGGCTGACCGCTGACGACTTCGTGGTGACCGAGGACAACCGGCCCCAGTCGATCAGCACGTTCGATTTCGAGGAGCTCGACACCGCGCCGATGCCGGCCGCCGTAGAACCGGCCGCGCCGCTGCTGGCAAACCTCAACAAGGCGCCGGTCAATCCGGCGCCGGCCGCGCCCGTTGCACCCGCTTCTCCGGCCGCCCCGCTCTCGTCGCGCCCGGCCATGGACCTCCGGGACCGGCGGGTGCTCGTGTTCTTCTTCGATGTCAGCTCGATGCAGCCGGAAGATGTCGCACGCGCCATCCAGTCGGCGCGCGACTACGTCAACACGAAGCTGTCTCCGGCCGACACCGTGGCGGTGGTGTCGCTCGGCACCTCGCTCGGCGTGCCCCAGGATTTCACGACGGATCGCCAGGCGCTGCTGACCGCCCTGAACAGCCTGGATCCGACCTTGGCGGCCGGCTTCGCCGAAGGTACTACCGGCGCGGCCGACGAGACGCCTGACACCGGCAACGCGTTCGCGGCAGACGACTCCGAGTTCAACATCTTCAATACCGATCGCCGGATCGATGCCCTGCGCTCGCTGGCCGACGTGCTGGCAGGCATCGAGCAGAAGAAGTCCATCATCTACTTCAGCTCGGGCATGACCCAGCAGGGGCTGGAGAACGAGGCCGCGCTCCGCACGCTGACCGACCGCGCGGTGCGCGCCAACATGTCGATTTACGCGGCCGACGCACGGGGCCTGCAGGCCTCGGTGCCCGGCGGTGATGCCAGCCAGGCCAGCGTGAGAGGCCAGGGCGCATTTTCCGGCCGGACCGTCGAGAACGCGCGGAACCAGATGAGCGCATCGCAGGACACCCTGTCGAAGATCGCCGAGGATACCGGCGGCCACGCCTTCTTCGACACCAACGATCTCGGCGTGGTCTTCGACCAGGTCGTCAAGGATACGACCGCCTACTATCTCCTCGGGTACTCGAGCACCAACTCGGCCCGGGACGGGCGCTACCGCCGCATCAGGGTCGCAACGAAGCGTCAGGGCTTGAAGCTCGAGTACCGCTCCGGCTACTACGGTCCGCGTGATTTCTCACACTCCGGCCGCGACGACCGCGAGCAGCAGCTCCAGGAGTACCTGCTGTCCGACCTGGCAGTGACCGACCTGCCCATGCATGGCGAAGCGGGCTATTTCCGGCTGCAGGAGAACCGGTACCGCGTGCCGCTCTGGCTGATCGTACCCGGGTCCTACATCCCGTTCTCGAAGGCGAGCGATACCGAGCGGGCGTCGCTCGACGTGCTTGGCGTGGTGCGCGACGGCCGGAACACTCCCGTGGCATGGATTCGCGACACGGTCCGGCTGTCGGTGAACGCGACGCAGGATGTCCGGCGCCGGAATGTTCAGTACGACACGAGCTTCGAGCTGCCGCCCGGAGTCTACAAGCTGAAGGTCGTCGTGCGAGAGAACCAGGTCGGCACGGTCGGATCGCTCGACAGCACGCTGATCGTGCCGAACCTGGATCGGACCGACGTGAAGCTCAGCTCGGTTGTTCTCGGGACGATGCGTCCGGCTGCGTCGAAGAAGAGCAAGGCCGTGGATCCGCTGGTGCGCGGGACCGATGAACTCGTTCCGAGCGTCGCGCGAGTCGTGTCCGGCAGTCAGCCGTTCGCCGTCTTCTACGAGTTGTACGATCCGGGTAGACCGGCTGAGAAGGAGCCGGCAACGACGTCTGGGGCACAGGCCGCGCCGCCGGCCTCGGCCAGGAGTTCCCGACCAGCGCCGGGCGCGCCGGTTCACGTGCTGTCGAATCTGACCTTCTTCAAGGGATCGCGGCCGGTCTATCAGACCGAGGTCACCGCCGCCGACGCGCTCACCGTCCCGGACCGGAAGGCTGTCGGCTTCCAGCTGACGGTCGCTCCCGGCTCGCTCGCACCCGGCCTCTATACGTGCCAGGTCAACGTCATCGACGATCAGGCGGGGACCTTCGCGTTCCCGCGGTTCCCGATGTACGTCGTCCGCTGACGCGACGGGATTGCCGTCTCGCCTTGTCCTGATCGCACACCTCTGGGCGTGAGCAAGCGGGTCGGGTGCAGCGCAGGTTGGCCCCGAGATGGCGTCCTGTCTACTCCCCGTCGTCAGGCCTCGGAGTCGGTGTCGCCAGCCTGCGTTACCCCGTACCGCTTGATCTTCCTCCAGAGCGTGGCCCGGCTGATGTTCAGCGCTTCGGCCGCGCGGCGGCGGTTGCCCTTGAACCGCGCGAGCGCCTGGGTGATGACCTCACGCTCGTGCAGCGTGAGATCGAAGGAGGAGCCCCCCGCGGGTGCCCCGGCGGGCGCGTGCAGATCGGTAGGCAGTTCCGCGGCGGTGATCCGGGGGCCCGTGGCCATGATGACCGCGCTCTCGATCACGTGCTGCAACTCCCGCACGTTGCCGGGCCATTCATAGTCCATCAGCCTGGTCATCGCGTCCGGCGCGATGGTCAGCACGTGCTTTCCGCACCGCGCCGACACGCGCTGCAGCAGCGCCTGCGCGAGCGCCGGGATGGCCTCTCGCCGTTCGCGCAGCGGCGGCACCGTCAGCATGAAGGCCGCGAGCCGGTAGTAGAGATCTTCTCTGAACCTCCCCGCCTGGACCTCGCCCCGCAGGTCGCGATTGGTGGCCGCGACGATGCGCGTGTTGACGCGAATGGTCTTCTCACCGCCGACGCGCCGGATCTCACCGTCCTGCAGGGCTCGGAGGAGCTTTGCCTGCAGCGAGAGCGGGATCTCGCCGACCTCGTCCAGGAACAGCGTGCCGTTGCTCGCGACCTCGAAGAGGCCTGCCTTGTCGCGCACGGCGTCGGTGAACGCGCCCCTTACGTGGCCGAAGAGCTCGGATTCCAGGAGCATCTCGGGCATGGCCGCGCAGTTGATGCACACCAGCGGACCGCGCGCGCGCGAACTCTGCTCGTGAATCATCCGGACCACGGCCTCCTTGCCCGTGCCGCTCTCACCGCTCACGAGCACGGTCGTATCGAGCGGAGCGACCCGGGCGGCGAGTTCGAGCGCGGCGCGAAGGGCCTGGCTGACCAGCACCAGGTGGTGGGTGAGGGCGTAGTCGGTCACGCGCCGGTGCAGCAGGTCCACGTCGACCGACTGCCGTGCGATGCCTCGCTCCAGCTTGGCCGTGGCCTGGCGCTCGGCGTGCACCGCGCCCGTAATCCGTGCGACTTCCTCGGCAAGGACGGGGCCGCGGTAGTCCCTCCGCAGGCGCTCGGCCTCACCCTCCCAGCTGCCGGCGTCCTTGCCGATGAGCGTGCATTCGGGGGCGTGCGCGGCCGCGCACGCCAATTCCTTGAAATAGATCTCCAACCCGGTGCACGCGCTCGTATATCCGCTCGCGTACCCGACGAGCGTCCAGCAGACGGGGTCATCGCTCGCGCCACGCTGAATGAGGTGCTGCTCGGCCTCGTACGAATGGCGGCACATCCCGCGCGCATCGAATCTGCCCTCGCGAGCCTCGAAGTCGAGATGAATCAGATCCGCCAACACGAACCCCTCGAGGGAGTGGAGCGCCGGCCCGAGCGCGAGGCCCTCCAGCGGATCATGCCAGTTGAAGTGCTCACGCAGCGCCATGGCGTCGTGATAACCGTCGGCGAAGCCGAAGCGCATCAGGACATGCCGGGCGTTGTCCTGCCCCAGCGTGTCGATCAGTTCCTTGCGCAGCAGACCCATGGCCGCCGCGCTGAGGATCAGGACCCGCTGCTCGTGCATCCAGATCTGACCCTCTTCCCGTCGGAATTCCAGCAGTTCCGTGAGCTGCAGATCTCGATGGAGTGTCATGACCGCCAGTCACGGGGGTCTGGATGATCGAAGGGGCGGGGAGCGACGCGTCGGGAGCTCCGTCGTTCGTGCGGCCAGTGGACCGTCGGCCGCGTACCTGAGGAGCGATCACCTGTTGCACGACCGATGATCGCGACCAGCATACACCTACCGGCGTCAGGTGTCGCAGAGTCGAGGCTCAAAGTGCCGCGCATCGTCGCAGAATGAAACGCCGGCGATCGGGCGACCCGGGTTCCGTGGCGTGCAACTTCAACCAGCGACGCCACTACCGGCGCCCGCCTCGCCTCGGATACTGGCCCGTGTCGTGCATGGGAGACTGATGGTCCGATCTGTTCGACCGCAACGATCGGCCGTCGTTTGCGTCCATGTCGGATGCCCCGTCGAGGCGACGATGCAGCCTGCAGCGCTGACGCGCCGAGAGCGGCGGAAGGCGCTCGGTTCGACCAGCGATCTCCCGCCCGAGTTGCGGCGTGCGTGCGAGCCCGACCCTGGCTTCGAGCCGATTCAGCCTCCCGCGCCGCACGACTGGCTGGCCATCCATGAGGAATCGGGCCAGACCTTCGAGGACTACTGCCGCACCGCCGCCCGGCTCGACCCGGCTCGCCGCCGGGTCTGCCTGCAGCCGTTCGATGACCTTCCGCCCGATGCCGCCCCGTGCCTCGACTCAATCGCGGCCTTCTGCCGGGCGTTCTTCGGCCTGGAGGCGTCGGTGCTGCCGCCGCTGCGATTCGACATCCGATCCACCGCGACGCGAATCGACCGGGAGTCGGGTGCACGGCAGGTGCTCGCCGGCGATCTGCTCGCGGCGATTGCGGCGGCCGCGCGGCCCTCCGACGCCCTGTGCGTGATCGGCATGACCGCGCGCGACCTGTTCCCGCACGCCATCGTGAACTTCGTGTTCGGTGAGGCATCCGAGCAGAACCGCGTCGGCGTGTTCAGCATGGCCCGCTTCGGCCCGCCCTACTGCGACGATTCCGATCACGCGGCCCGCCGTGTCCTGAAGCGGCGCTGCTGTCGCGTCGTGGCGCACGAGGTCGGTCACATCATCGGCATGGCGCACTGCATCTACTACCGGTGCCTGATGAACGGATCGGCCGACATGGCGGAGAGCGATCGGCGCCCGCTGCACCTCTGCCCGGTGGATCTCCGGAAACTCCACTGGGCGATCGGCTTCGACATCGTCGAGCGCTACCGCAGGCTGCAGCGTTACTGGCACGATACGGGATACGAAGACGAGGTGAGATGGATCGAGCGCCGACTGCCGCACGTGCAGTTCGGCTGGCGACGGCTCGTCGGTGACCCCGGCAGCCGAAGCGACGAGTCGTAAGGGTCAGGCGCTTGGGCCGCCAATCCCGGTGGCCCACTGGTGTAGAGCCCCTTCGCCCCGGGCACGCGGGCCAAGAGCCCACGTGCTCCCTTCCAGGGGCGTGGTCAACTCAGCTGAGTGCGCGGATCAGAGCAGCCCGATGAATCGCGCCGGCTCGAGCCGGTAGCCCGGGAAGACGGGTCCGGGATCCTGGATGCCGAGGTGGCGCTCGAGGACTTCCCCGAACACATCACGGAAGTCGGTGGTCACCGAGAGGTCTCGGCCCTCGTAGAGCTGTTCGGGCCGCAGTCCGGGCCATCGCCCGAGCACGCGCCCGCCGTGGACGTTCCCGCCAATCACGAACATCGCGTTGCCGTGACCGTGGTCGGTCCCGCCGTTTCCGTTCTGCTTCACGGTGCGTCCGAACTCCGACATCGTCATGATCACCACGTCGTCCAGCCGATCGTCGAGGTCCAGTGTCAACGCGCCGAGGCTCCTGGCGAAGTCGTCGAGGCGGTTGGCGAGCTGTCCGAGCGATGCGCCCTGGTTGACGTGGGTATCCCAGCCGCCCAGCTCCGCGAAGGCGACCTGGACGCCGACGTCCGCTTTCACCAGCTGGGCAATTTCCTTGAGCGCGTTTCCGAATGGCGACCGCGGATAATCTGCGCCGCTTGCTGGCTGATACGTCGCCGGGGCGGCGGACCTCAACATCCTGACGGCTTCAAAAGCCTCGCGGCCCTGCGCCCGGAGCCTCGGATCGGTGGAGGAGCGGTATTCCTCCGCGAACGCATCGGAAAGCGACGGGGATCCGCCTCGCACGCCAAACTGCGCCAGTTGCCCGAGCGCGAGCGCAGGCGCTCGTCCAAGCAGCGCCCGCGGGAGCTGCGGCGACAGGGCGACGGCCCTGAACGGCGTTGGCGCGGCGTCGGGCGAAACCAACAGCGTCCGATTGAGCCAGCCGTCGTTCGTGCTCTTGTTGCCTGGCGTGGCGCTCTCCATGTAGTCCTGCGCGTCGAAGTGCGAGCGCGTCGGGTCGGGTGAGCCGCACGCGTGAATGACGGCGAGGTGCCGGCGATCGAAGATCGGCTTGAGCGGAGCGAGGCGAGGATGGAACGCGAAGAAGCCGTCCAGGTCAATTGCGGCATCGTCGATGAGCCGAGGCCGCGGTACGCCGATGCCTGGACGTCCCTGGTAGTACGGTGCCTCGCCGTAGGGGACGACCACGTTGAGACCGTCCACGGCGCCGCGCTGGAAGATCGCGATCAGGACCTTTCTGCGACCGGGCGCGCCGGCCGCTTCGACGGTCCGGGTGAGGAACCGTGGCCCGAGCCCCAGCGTGACGAACGCCAGGGCACCATTCTTCAGGAACACTCGACGAGTCAGCATGGGACCTCTCAACGCCGCTGAAAGTCAGGTGATCCGAGCGCCAGCGCGACCTCGTCCCGAATGCTCGACTGCCGGGCGAGAACGGCGATGGTGGCCGGTGTCTGATCGGGTCCGATCAACACGTGAGCGAGCCGCGCGCGATCGACCGCCGATTCGGCGGATCCCGCGAGGCTCGGCAGGTCGACGAAGATGCCTGGCAGCCGGTTTGCCGACAAGGCCGCGGCGAAGCTCATGCGTTCGAGCAGCGTCCCGGCAGCGGCCCACGCGTCGGCGCGGTCCGCGTAACCGGTTGGAGGCTGACATCCGTAGACCGGCATGCCGAGCACGCGTAACGCGTTGACGGCCGGCGCGGGATTGTCGACCCGCGCGCTGGTCGCCCGCAGGGCGCTGACAACGAACTCGAGAGGCGTCTTCACCTTGGATGCGTAGGTGCCCGGCGAGGCGAACTCGCCGGACATCAAAATCGTGCGGACGACTTCTCGAAGATCTCCGTGCGTCTCTCGAAACCGGGCCGCGGCCCGTTCGACCAGAGACCCGGGCGGATCATCGGCGACGAAGCGGCGCACCAGCTTGGTCGCAACGAATCGTGCCGTCGATGGATGACTCGCGAGGATGTCGAGCACCCTGTCGCCGTCGCTTTTCCCGCCGCCCGCCCTGATGACGTGACCGAGCACGACCTTCTCCCCTTCGTCGTGCCGGCGCGGATCGAACGAGAACCCTCCGCCGTTGTTCGGTCCGGCGATGGTCCAGCCGGTGAAGCAGCGGGCCACCTCCGTGACGTCGCGCTGGGTGTATCCGCCGTCCACGCCGAGCGTGTGCAATTCCATCAGCTCGCGCGCGTAGTTCTCGTTCAGGCCCGAGCGTGCCTGGGCCGGCTTGACCGGCGGCCGCGACACGGGCAGGGGCCGGCCGGCCCGCCGCCCCGCCGTGAGCCGCGCAGCCGGCGCGGGGTGCAGTCCGTTCGGGTCGGTGCTGAGCCAATTGTCGAGATAGAACAGCATGGCCGGACTTTCTGCGACGGCGCCCAGCAGGCTTCTGAACGTGCCGAACACGCGCGGCCGGAGAACGGAGTTTTCATACTCCGCCACGTAGAGCCGGTCCGCGCCCTTGCCCACAAAGACGTTGAAGTGGTTGAACCAGAAGTCGACCAGCACCTCCTGCAGCTGCCGTTCGCTGTAGACGGCACGAAGAATCTTCTGCGCGTTGAGCTCAGAGAGCACCTCTCGCTCGCGCTTGAACACGTCGGGTTCGGGCGGCCGCGCGGCAGCAGCCGTCGAGGCCGCGCCTCCGCCTGACGCCATCGAAGCCGCGTTCGCCGCCGCCACCTCGGCCTGCCGGCGCCGCCGTTCCATGTCTGCCGGCTTCACGTATTCATCCGCGATGGCGCGAGGCGTGGCCGAGAGGGTGGGCATGGCCGCCAGACGCGCTTCCAGGACGGAGTCGTCCACTCGATCCGGGTGGAGCTGCAGATCCAGATAGTGTGCGATGCCGAGAGAAGCGACCGCCATCGCATCGCCCGGGCGAGGTCCGAAGGTCGCCCGGTTCAAGACGTGGACGACCGCCCGCTCGTCCGGTTCCAGGCCCGAAGCTGGCTGGACGGGAAGATCGACACGGGTCACGGGACCCGCGTGGGAGGCGCACCCGGTTACCGCCGCCAGAATCGCAAGCCGGGCGACAGAGCATCCGTGACGGATCAGCCGGTCCGCTGATGGCATGAATGACCTTTCACGTTCGCTTATTCCTATTAGACCACTCAGATATCAGAAGGTCACACACCTGGGCAACGATCATGCAAATTGCGAGGGTTCTCGATGTAACATCCGCCGCCGGCCGAGGGTCTAAACCCAGCAACGTGACCAGTTCTGTGTAGCGCGAGAAGGGACACTCGATGCCATCGACGACCATGGAGAGCACCAAAGCGCCTGCCCGCGTGCTGCGGGTGCATTCCGAGGCGGAAGGTGAAGAAATGGCGGCACTTGGAATCCTCACCAGGGAAGGCGGTGTTCTCGAGGCTCCGCCCGTCCCGGCTGGCGAGGTGGCCGATCGCCCGATTGAAAAGCGGGCCATCCGGGCGGAGTCCGTTCTCAACGAGGCTTACGACTACGCGCGGCCGTCCTCGTTCTCTCGCGGCCTGCGCTTCGACATCGGCGACAAGACGATGCTCATGATTTCCGGGACGGCGAGCATCGACGACGCGGGCTTGACCAGGCACGTCGGCGATTTCCGCGCCCAGCTGTGGCGGACCTACCGGAACATCACGGCGCTGCTCGAATCGGAACAGGCCACCTGGCACGACATCGTCCGGACGACCTGCTACCTTCGCGACATCGAGCGGGACTACAAGGACTTCAACGAGGTGCGCACGGCGTTCTTCGGTTGGCTCGGTCTTGATCCCCTTCCGGCCAGCACGGGCATCCAGGCCCGGCTCTGCCGGGAGGACCTGCTGATCGAGATCGAGGCCATCGCCATCATCCCGCGCGGCCGCGGCCTTGGACGATCCTGACGTTGATTCTCATCACCCAGGCACTTCGGTTGGCATCGCGCGCGGGTAGTGGATCAGTTTGCTCCGCGTCCCCGCTCACACTCGCCGGCAAATCGAGCCTTCCGGGACTCGTAGCTGACCTGACGATCCCGGGGGCCCCCAGCCCCGGCAGCGTGACTCGGCCCTCACGGCTCGATTTGCGAACTGACGCCTCGGCGGCTCGGTTCGAGGGGCCGCGGAGCAAACTGACCCACTACCCGCGCGAGGCACGGCCTGTCAACACGGTTGTCCGCGTGCGCGGGGGCGATACCGGGGGCAGGGAGGTCGTCGCCATCGCCGGCCCGTGCGCGGTAGGGAGTCTCGAACAGTTGTTCGACACGTCGCCGGGAGACGGCGATGTCCTTGCGCGGGCTGCCTCATGAGGACGCTGCCGACAGCTGCCGTCGTCCTGCTCAGCGCCGTCTGCGGGCTCTTGTCTCCGGCGTCGGCCCAGGAGCCGTTCGAAAACCCGGGCAGCCCGTCGCCCAGGAACAAGATCGACGAGCTCGTGTTCGCGAAACTCAAACAGCTGAACATCCAGCCCGCCAATGTGTGCTCCGATGCGGTGTTCGTACGCCGGGCGTACCTCGACCTCATCGGCACGCTTCCCACCTTGGACGAGGCCACGGCGTTCATCGAAGATCAGGCGGCGAACAAGCGCGGGGTCCTGGTCGACCGGCTGCTGGAGCGCGAGGAATTTGCCGACTACTGGGCCATGAAGTGGGGCGACGTGCTTCGCGTCAAGTCCGAGTTCCCGATCAACCTGTGGCCCAATGCGGTCCAGGCTTACCACCACTGGATCCGGGCTGCCGTCAGCGACAACATGCCCTACGACCGGTTCGCGCGCGAACTGCTCACGCAAAGCGGGAGCAACTTCCGGGTTCCTCCGGTCAACTTCTACCGCGCGGTGCAGAGCAAGGATTCGGCCTCCATGGCCTCGACCGTGGCGCTGACCTTCATGGGGACGCGAGCCGAGAAGTGGCCGAAGGAGCGCCTGGCGGACATGTCCGTGTTCTTCTCGCAGATCGGCTACAAGGCGACCAGAGAGTGGAAAGAGGAGATCGTCTTCTTCGATCAGAGCAGGAGCATGACCGGGCCGGGAGCCGGAGGGCCGCGTGCTGCCGTCTTTCCGGACGGCACCTCGGGGCGGATTCAGCCGGGCCAGGATCCGCGCGAGGCGTTCACGGCGTGGCTTCTCACCCCGACCAACCCGTGGTTCGCCCGCACGGCGGTCAATCGAGTCTGGTGCTGGCTGATGGGGCGCGGCATCGTGCACGAGCCCGACGACATCCGTCCGGACAACCCGCCGGTCAATCCCGACCTCCTGGCGTACCTCGAGCGCGAACTCGTCAGCTCGCGTTATGACCTGAAGCACGTCTATCGGCTGATCGCGAACTCGACCACCTATCAACTGTCGACTCTCTCGCGGAGTACCAACCCGGCGGCCGAGGCCAACTTCGCATTCGCCATCCTGCGCCCGCTCGACGCGGAGGTGCTGATCGACGCGATCAACCAGATCACCGGGATGTCGGAACAGTATCAGAGCGCGATTCCCGAGCCCTACACGTTCGTTCCACCCGAAACGCGATCCATCGCGATCGGTGACGGCAGCATTACGAGCGCGTTCCTGGAGGCGTTCGGCAAGGCGCCTCGGGATTCGGGTCTCGCCTCCGAGCGCAGCAGCCGGCCGACCTCGGCCCAGCGGCTCTACCTTCTGAACGGCGGCGAAATTCAGCGCAAGATCCAGCAGGGCCCGAAGTTGACCGCGCTCCTCCAGGGCGGGCCAGACCCTCGGCAGGTCGTCACGCGGCTCTACCTGACGATCCTCTCGCGGCTTCCGACCGACGAGGAATTGAAGACCGTGGCTGGCCGCATGTCGGCAACCGGCGGGAACAGGCGTCAGGCCGCCGTGGATCTCGCGTGGGCCCTGCTCAACACGGCGGAGTTCCGGTACCGGCACTGACACACCGGCGAGCGTGGCCGTCGCCGCGCGGGCGAGACGGATCAGTTGGGCGAGTGGCGCGGAGGTCTGGAGAGCGAGATGATCGTCACGAGGCGGGAAGCAATCTGCGGGGGAGTGGTGGGCGCGGCCTCGATGCTGCTGGCCGACCGTCTTCGCCTCCGCGCCATGACGGCGAAGCCGGCTCGGGCGAAGGCCGTGATCCAGATCTGGATGTGGGGAGGACCGTGTCACATCGACACGTTTGACCCCAAGCCTGATGCGGGATCCGACTATCACGGTCCGCTCGGTCCGCCGATTCCCACCAACGTGGACGGGGTCCGTGTGGGTGAGCTGCTGCCGATGCTGGCGAAGCAGGCGGACAAGTACTCGATCATCCGCAGCATGACCCACGGCATCAATGCGCATGAGACGGCCGCCTATTGGGTTCAAACCGGCCGCAAGCCCGGCGACCGGCTGGTCTACCCGGGCGTTGGCGCCGTCGTGTCACTTTTCAAGGGCTACAACGCTGGATACAACGGGCTGATTCCCCCTTACGTCGTGCTGGAGGATCTGCAGGGGCGCTTCTCGGAGTCCGGTTTCCTGGGGCCTCGCTACGCGCCCTTTGCGACCGGCGGGGACCCGCAACAGACACCGTTCGCGGTGCAGGGTGTCGTGACCCCCGGCATCACGGAACAGCGTCAGCGGGATCGGCGCGACCTGCTCCACCAGCTCAACATCTTTGGCAACGCCCTCAAGGCGAGCCCGCAGATCCAGGCGTTCACGCAGGCCGAAGACCAGGCCTACGAGCTCATCCTCGGCGACGCGGGCAAGGTCTTCGATCTCACCCAGGAAACCAACGAGATGCGCGAGCGCTACGGGCGCAACACGTTCGGACAGTCGTGCCTGGCCGCACGACGCCTGGTCGAGCGCGGCGTGCCGTATGTCACGATCAACTACAAGGGCTGGGACACCCACAAGCAGCATTTCCAGACCATGCGCCAGCGCCTGCCCCAGATGGACCGTGGCATGGCGACGCTGCTGCTGGACCTCGCCGAGCGCGGCCTCCTCGACAACACCATCGTGTGGTGGAGCGGTGAGTTCGGCCGGACACCGAAGATCATGTGGGAAGCCCCGTGGAATGGCGGGCGCGGGCACTGGGGCTCCGCCTTCTCGGCCGTGCTGGCCGGGGGAGGCTTCAAGGGCGGGCGGGTGATCGGGGCGACCGACGCCAGGGGCGAGCAGGTGACCGACCGCCCCGTCTACCCGGAAGACGTCATCACCAGCCTGTACGAACTGCTGGGCCTCGATCCCGAAGCCACGCTGCCCAACCCGGAGGGGTTGGACGTCCACCTGGCGCCGACACGTGCTGAATCAGGCCGGTCCGATGGACGGCTGATGGAGATCATGTAGGCGAAGACGCATGAAGACATTCCGATCGTGCCTGACGCGAGCGAAAGGACGTCGAGCCGGGCCGGCCGTCCTGGCCGGTGAACGGGCCGGCGCCTGCCTGATCGCGGCGCTCCTGATCTCGCCCGCGCTCATCGCCCAGCAACAGCAGCAGAACATGCCGCACGTCGGCTATGTCTACCCGGCTGGAGCCCAGGTGGGAACGACGTGCCAGGTGAAGGTTGGCGGCCGCTTCCTCGACGGGGTGGCAGGCGCCATGATCTCCGGTCGCGGTGTCTCGGCCAAGGTCATCGAGCACAACAAGCCGATGACCATGATGCAGATCAACGACCTCCGGGAGAAACTCCAGGCGCTCGTCAAGAAAGCGCCGGCCGATCCCGCGAGCCGGAAGGAAGCGCAGGATCTGCGGCTGCGCATGGGCGAGTCCCTGAGGCGCAACGCGAACCCCATGATCGCGGAGTACGTCACGCTCGAGGTGACCGTCGCGGCGGACACAGAACCCGGCATGCGCCATCTCAGGCTCGCGACGCCGCTCGGGCTGACCGAGCCGCTCGTGTTCGCCGTCGGCCAGTTGCCGGAGTTCAGCGAGAAGGAACTCAAGGCCACCAGGGCCGACACCGAGTTGACCATCGCGCTGCCCGCCACGGTCAACGGACGGATGATTCCCGGCGATTCGGATCGCGTGCAGGCCCCGTTGCGCCAGGGCCAGCAGTACGCCCCGGGTGACGTGGATCGATACCGCTTCACTGCGCGGAAAGGACAGGACCTCGTCATTGCAGCCAGCGCCCGCGAGCTGATGCCCTATCTCGCCGACGCGGTGCCGGGCTGGTTCCAGGCGACGCTCGCCCTCTTCGATGTTCGCGGCAGGGAAGTGGCGTACGACGACGACTTCCGGTTCCAGGTCGATCCGGTCGTTCACTTTCATGTTCCGAGCGACGGCGAGTATGTCCTCGAGATCAGGGACGCGCTGTACCGGGGACGGGAAGACTTCGTGTATCGCATCTCGATCGGCGAGCTGCCGTTTGTGACCTCCATCTATCCTCTCGGCGGGCCATCCAGGTCGAACACCCCGGTGGAGGTCATCGGCTGGAATCTCCCGAGCAACAGGCTGACGATGGACGCGTCGGGCGCCGGGCCGTCGACGGCGTTGCTGTCGATGCATCGAGGCATCGCCGTGTCCAACCGCGTGCCGTTCGCGCTCGACTCGCTGCCAGAGGTGTTCGAGAGAGAATCGAACGACGCTCCGAAGGATGCGCAGAAGCTGTCACTGCCGGTCATCGCCAACGGACGCATCCAGCAGCCCGGCGACGTGGATCTCTTTCGATTCGACGGGCGTGCCGGCGAACAGATCGTCGCGGAAGTTTCGGCGCGGCGCCTGGGATCGCCCCTCGACTCTTCGGTCGAACTGATCGATCCCGCGGGAACGCGAGTGGCCTTCAACGACGACTTCGAAGACAAGGGTGCAGGGCTCGTCACGCACCAGGCGGACTCGTACCTGAAGGCGAAGCTGCCCTCGAGCGGCACGTATGTGCTGCGCCTGTGGGACACGCAGCGCAAGGGCGGTCCCGAGTATGCGTACCGGCTCCGGGTCAGCGCTCCGCAGCCTGATTTCGACCTGCGCATCGCGCCGTCCGCGATCAACGCCGGCGCGGGCGCTTCGGTCCCCGTCACGGTCTTCGCGATCAGGAAGGATGGATGGTCCGGCGACATCGTCCTTGGCCTGAAGGACGCGCCGGAGGGGTACGAATTGAGCGGAGGCGTCATCCCGGGCGGACAGGATTCCGTGCGGCTCACCCTGAGCGTGCCCGTCAGACCTCAGAAGGAACCGCAGGCTGTGGCCGTCGAAGGGCGCGCAATGGTTCAGGGGAAGCCTGTCGTGCGGCGAGCCGCCGCCTCCGAGAACATGATGCAGGCGTTCGCGTACTGGCACCTCGTGCCGTCGACCGACGACCTGAGGGTGTCGGTGGTGGCGCGCGGCGCGACGCGGATCCCGGCCCGGCTCATTGGACCGCAGCCTTTGAAAGTGCCCGCCGGCGGTTCGGTGCGTGTTCGAGTCACCATCCCGCCCGGGATCCGGACGTTCGAGAAGATTCAGTTCGAGCTGAGCGAACCGCCCGATGGGATCGCGCTCACGGCTCTCGCGCTCACCGGGCCCGGAGCGGAGTTCGTCCTCCAGGCGGAGGCCGGCAAGACCAAGCCCGGCTTCCGCGGAAATCTGATTGTGACCGTGTCTGGCGAGCGCGTGCCGCCGCCAACCGCTCCGGCCGGTGCGGTTCGCCGGCGCGTGCAACTCCTCACGCTACCCGCGATCCCGATCGAGATTGTGCCGCCGGGGGCGTAGATCCCTGTCGGCTCGTGGCCTGCGGCTATCGGCGCTCGGCGGTGTCGACGTCGCGCGGAGGCCGGGTCTTCAGACCCGGCCCGTGCAACTCCTCACGCTACCCGCGATCCGGATCGAGATCGTGCCCCCAGGGGCGTAGGACGCGACCGACGGTGAGTGTTCAGCCGTCAGGCTCCGGTCCTGAAGCCAGTCGCCTGTCACCTGCACCTGTCGCCTGTCGCCTGTAACCTGTAACCTGTAACCTGTAACCTACTTCTTGTCTTCCGCCTTCGCCGGCTTGGCCGGTGCCTCCGGTGCTGCCTTCTTCTTCTGCGCGTCGAGCCGCGCCTTGATGTAGTCGTCCATCTGCAGGCGAGGCACGCCGCTTGTCCACCAGTCGGGCGCGGGCTTGCCCATCAGGTGGTAATCGAAGAACTCCTTCATCCGGACGGTGTAGTCCTGCTGGTTCGCAGGCTTGGCCAGCCCGTGGTTCTCACCCGGGTACTCCAGCATGACCACCGGTTTGCCGAGGCGCCGGAGCGTATTGAAGTACTCCACGCCCTGTGTGAAATCGACGGCGCCATCCTTGTCGTTGTGGAGAATGACGAGCGGCGTCTTCACGTTCTTCGCGAAGTTCACCGGTGAATTGCGGACATACGCCTCCCAGTTGTCCCAGTAGCCACCGTAGAAGCGTCCCTGGCTGCTCTCGAAGATCGCCTGGTTGGTGCCGCCCGTGTTCTTGTAGATCAGGCTGTACATGCTGACCATGTTCGTCAACGGCGCCCCGGCGATCGCCGCCGCGAACAGATCGGTTTGCGTCACCGTGAACGCGGTCTGATAGCCGCCCCACGAATGCCCCTGCAGGCCGATGTGCTTCGGATCGACCACGCCGGTCGCGATGGCCGCCTTCACCGCCGCGGTCAGGCACCACACCGCCGACATCCCCGGGTCGTTCACCTTGTAGACGATGTCCGGCATGAGGACCGCGTAGCCGTTGCTCGTGTAGACCGTCTTGTTGAAGCCGTTGGCGCTCGGGCCGCTGAACTGGTTGTGGCCCTGCGTCAGCTTCTCGTAGATGTAGACGAGCGTCGGATAGGTCTTCCCCTTCTCGTAGTTGGCCGGGAGGTAGAGCGACCCCTGCAGCTTCCGGGTGGGCCCGCCCTTGCCGAGTGTGGCCGTGTAGCTGATGATCTGCGCGCCGCCGGACCACAGGAAGCTCTTCACCTGTCCGTCGAGCGCGGTAATCTTCCTTCCGGGCTTCAGCCCAGAGTCGGTCGCGTAGTAGTCGGCCGGACTGCTGGGTGTCGACCTGGTATAGAGGTAGACATCCGACTTCCTGGCCTTCAGCACGCTGAACGCGGCGTCGTCCCAGAGCAGCGGCTGCACGCCCGGCTTGCCCGGGGCGATCCGCCCGATGCCGCCCTTCTTGGTGTATTCGCCGAACATGTCGACATAGCGCGGAACCGACAGGTCGATGCCCTTTTCGTCGGGATCCAGGCGGAGCACGCGTCGGTACCGGACGCCATCCTTCGTGCCGTTGGCCGTCAGGTTCACAGCCGCGCTGAGGTTGACCGGCACTTTCCAGATGTCCCAACCGTCCGAGAGCAGCACCGCGTCGCCGTCCTTGGTCCAGCCCAGTGCCGGCCGGGGCGGCTTGATCATGTTGTGGTCGTCCTCGGTGTCGACAAACGACATCGGAACGGTCTTCGTCAGGTTCGATGACTGTCCCGAGACCATGTCATACGCGAAGTAGTGGCCATCTGCGTAGTAGTAGAACTTCGAGCCGTCGGGCGACGGCTGTCCCATGTTCCGTGCCTTCTTCAGCGCGAGTTTCCGTTCGCCGGTCTGCAGGTTGATGAGGTAGACGTCCGAATAACGGAGGCCGTCGAGATTGCCCTGCAGCTCGTAGTCGCGCAGGTCCTGGCCGATCGCAAACCGTTCTTTTGGTGCCGGCACGACGGTCCGGACGGTGTCGTCGGCGAGGCGGATGAACTTCTTCTCCTTGACGCGGAAGATCGACAGGTAACTGAAGTTCTTGTCCATCGCCTCCTGCACGATCTGCTGCGACTGGAGGCGCGGATCCTTGTAGTGCCAGATCACCAGGTCGGGCTTGTCCTCGGCGTCCTCTGCCGCCGCGGCGGGCGGCGTGGCCGGCGCGGGCTTGGCCCCTGCACTCTCGTCCGGCTTGTCGCCGGGCTTCGCACCCGGTTTCGGATCGGCCTTCTTCGGCTCCCGGAGGCCGAAGAGGATCGCGTCGAGGCTTTCGGTCCAGGTCGGAGTCCGGTTCGGGCTGATCGCCATTCCCTCGGGGAACGTCTTGTCGGTGGCCGGGTCGTAGACGACCTTTGCGGGCCGGGACGCGCCGAAGCCGGTGAAGCCGACGACCGCGTAGACCTTGTCCTTGTAGCGCTTGTCCTCGGTGCCCTTGAGGACGGCGAGCGCGTCGCCGGATTCGGTCCAGGCCAGGCGCTCGAACGACGCCTTCCCGCTGTCGAGCGCCACGACCGTTCCGGACTCCATCGTGCGCAGTTCGAGGCCGTTGCCCAGTTTGTCGGCAGCGTCGACGGTCCAGGCCAGGAACTTGCCGGTTTTGTCGAACGCGAATTCGTTGACGTTCCCGACGTTCAATTCGGCGCCGGTCGACAGCTCACGCAGGATGAGGTCGGTGCCCTTCGGCCGATCGTCCGCCGCGCTGGTGGCCGCCGGCGCCGCTCCGCCGGGAGGCGGTCCCGCCGCGGGTCCAGCGCCTGCAGCGCCGCCCGGGGCCTCGGCGCCGTATTTCTTGAGCGCGATCCAGGTGGCGCGCTCGCCCGAGAACGCGAAGCGCTGGATCTTGTCAACGGTGGTTTCGGATCCGTCCTGCAGGTTCAGGATCGTGACTTTGTTCTGAAGCGGCCTGCGCTGCCGTCTGAGCTGGGCGGCTTCCTTCTTGGTTGGCGCCACGCCGAAGGCCACCCACTTCGAGTCGTCCGAGATCGCGACCGCGCCGCCCGAGTTGCGCGTATCGCCAACGGGAAAGCGGTACTCTTTGTCGCCCTGTGTCTGGTGCACGACCACTTCGCTGTCGCCGTCAACCGGTGAGAGGCGATAGGCGAACCACGTGCCGTCGTTCGACACGGCTGACAGGTTGATCGATTTCCAGGCCAGGATGTCGGCGAGCTCCATCGCCCTGGGCGCCGAGGCCGCTTTCGTGTCGGCCTGCGCGGCCGATGGCGGCGCAGCCTTCGGGGCGGTCTGGCTGACCTGCGGGGCGGCGCTCGTCCCGAGCTGGACCGACAGCGCAACGGCGAGTGTGAGCACGAACAGAAGCAGACGCTTTCGATTCATTGCGGGATCTCCTGTCACACGAACCAGGCAAGATGGGGGACCATCGCCACCGAATCGGATCGGATCCTTTCGCCGCGAGTCGAAGGATTATACCCCTGCGGCGTCAACCTCCGGCCGCCAGCCAGCCCCCTGGCGGGCAGGGCGAGCCGCAGGGCCTCGCTCCCGCGCGCCGCGCGCCGCCGAATCAGGTTAGTATCTCCGAATGCCGTTCACGTTTGTCGCTGCCGAAGAGCCGTTTCCGCCGATCGGCGCTGCGGGGCCGGTGCCGGCTGCGCATCATCGTGGGCCTGCTCCTGCTCGCGATCGCGGCAGGCTATGCGGTCTACGCCGGCCAGCGTTTCGGATGGCGCGGGAACGACGACAAAGGCTTCGACACGCCGCTGGTGCACCTGGCGCACCGGATCACGCTGGCCCCGCTTCACCTGCGCAGCATGCAGCCCCAGAACAACCGTGAGCTGTACCTGATCACGGTGATCTCCGACCAGCAGGACGTCATGTTCGGCCTGACGGCGCTCGTGCTGCGGATGATCGCGACCCTCACGGTCGCCGGCGTCGGGCTGGTGCTGCTCACGGCTGGGTCGACCGAATGGGAGATCAGAAGCGAGGCGTGAACTGGCTGCAGCCACACGAATCGGCTGGAGGCTGGCGGCCGGAGGCTGGCGGCCAATCCGGCCGAGCGCGCGTGGACATGAGCACGCGCGCCGAACCGATACCGTGAAGTCAATCGTGTTGCCCGAGTGAGAGACCCACGTGACAATTGCTCCCTCCGCCGCGCTCGATAGACTCGGCCAGCTCAAGGCGAGTTTCGGAGGCCAGGACGCCCAAACCAAGCTTGATCAGCTTCGAATTCTCGAACGGGGGCGGCTGGCCCGCGCCTCCGCCGTGCTGCGGCTCCACGAATGCCTGTGCTTCCTGCACGCCTACCCGGACAACGAGCACATCCTCGCGAAGGTGCGCCTGATGCTGGACGCCTTCGATCGCCGTCCTGATCTGCGCCGCCACCGATCGGCGCTATCCGATACTGGCATCGCGGGAACCTCCATCGAGTACCCGTTCTTCTGGTTCACGGCCCAGTGGCTGTCAACGCGGTGGCCCGACCGGATCTCGATCGACTGGAAACACTTCGACAAGGGGGACGAACTCGAGCGGTTTCTTCACCTGATGCTGCCGTACTCGGAATCCCCGGCGCTCGACGAGGTGACGCTGCCCATCCGCACGTGGATCCGGCGCCTCAAGGGCCCCTCGGAAACCGATGCGGCGTTCCTCGTCAGGCGCGTCGAGATGCTGCATCCGAGCCCGTTCGGCCGCGAAACGCTCTACGAGGGGCTCGGCCTGCAGCTTCGACTCGAGCCGGGGCCCGACACGCCCGCCCGGACCCGGGCCAGGCATGCGGGCCGCCCGGTGGTGTTCCAGACGCGTCGGCTCGATCGCTCGCGGCCCGACCTGCGCCACGCCATCCGGCAGCTGCCCGTTACGGTGCGCGCGGTGTCGCCGGGGGAGGGGGACGCCCTGATCGACCTCGCGCGCGAGGCCATGGTCACCCGCGCGCGCGATCTCGACAATTTCATCCACGCCGATCGCGCCGACGTCAGGATCTTCGACTACGGGGACGGGCTCGAGTTCGCCTGCTACGGGCTGATCCCGGAGCGCAGGCTGATGATCGAATCCATGTACGGCATGCTGACGCTGAAAAACGGCGTGCCGATCGGATACGTGCTCGCCAGCGGCCTGTTCGAGTCCTCCGAGGTGATGTTCAACATCTTCGAGACGTACCGGGGCGGCGAGGCGGCGCGGATCTACGGCCGCGTGCTCTCGATGATCCGCCTGCTGTTCGGGGCGGAGACCTTCTCGATCGATCCCTACCAGCTGGGCCACGACAACAAGGAAGGCCAGCGCTCGGGGGCCTTCTGGTTCTACTACAAGCTCGGCTATCGGCCGTTGGACAGCGGGATCCGCGAGCTGCTTCGGGATGAGCTGGCCAGGCTGCAGCGTCACCCGGGAGGGCGGTCGAGCGCCGCCATGCTGCAGCAGCTCTCGGCAAAGTACGTGTTCCTGCACACGGCGAGACCGCGCCGCGATGTGCTCGGCCTGGTGTCGCTCGGGAACATCGGCCTGCGCATCTCGCGCGTGCTGGCGGAGCGATTCGGGCGCGAGCGCGAGCGCGGAATGCGAGTCTGCGCCCGGGAGGCCGGGCGGCTGCTCGGGGTCCGATCCGTCGATGGCTGGTCAGCCGGGGAGCGTCTCGCGTGGGATCGTTGGGGCCCGCTGGTCCTGGCGCTGCCCGGCGTGGAGGGCTGGCCGGAGCGTGACCGGCGCGCGTTGGCGCGCGTGATTCGCGCGAAGGGCAGCCGGCGCGAGTCGGACTACGTCCGGCTCTTTGATGGTCATCGACGCCTGCGGCGAGCCATGTTGACTCTGGCCTCCGGGGATCCACATCCCCAGGAATCTCCTGCGGCCTCCCGGTGATACACTCACCGGAGATTGACCCACAATCCTGGTGACCGCGTCACGCAGACCGATAATCCGGCAGCGTCTTCACGCGCATGCGGTTGAAGCTGCCGGGGGCGAAGCCACGAGCATGAGCAAAATCACGCTGAAAGTGAACGGCCGGGCGCACACGCTCGACCTCGATCCGTCGACGCCGCTTCTTTACGTCCTGAGCGACGATCTCGACCTGCGCGGACCGAAATTCGGCTGCGGCCTCGCCCAGTGCGGGGCGTGCACAGTCATCGTCAACGGCCGCGCCGTTCGGTCCTGCATCACGCCGGTCTCGACCGTCGTTGGGGCCGAGATCACCACCCTCGACGGCCTCGGCACCGAGGACCATCCGCACCCCCTGCAGCAGGCCTTCATCGACGAGCAGGCCGCCCAGTGCGGCTTCTGCCTCAACGGCGTGATCATGAACGCCAAGGCACTCCTCGATCGAACGCCCAAGCCGACCGACGCTGACATCCAGCAGGCGATGTCGGGCGTGTTGTGCCGGTGCTTTTCGCACGAGCGCATGGTTCGGGCAATCAAGCGCTACGCGAACGGGAGGCCGTCATGACCGACCACCTGACGCCTGACGCCGCCTCAGCGCTCGCATCCGGGGGATTCACCCGGCGCGAGTTCCTGAAAGGATCCGGCGTGCTGCTCGTGGCATTCACCATGGGCGATTTCACGATTGTGGCGGAGGACGCCTGGGCCCAGGGCATCAACGGCCCGGGTGCCCGAACACTCGATTCGTGGATCGCCATCGGATCCGACGGGATGGTCACGGCCTACACCGGAAAGTGCGAGCTGGGCCAGGGCCTGTATACCGCCCAGGTCCAGCTGATTGCCGAAGAGCTGTGCGTCGGCGTCGGACGCGTCCACCTCGTCCAGTGTGACACGTCCATCACCCCCGACCAGGGCACGACCTCGGGAGCGCAGTCGCACCCCGCCAATTTCAATCACGCGAATCTCGCCCAGGCGGGTGCGACGGCCCGCGAGGCCCTGCAGCAGCTGGGCGCCGAGCGTCTCGGCCTCCCGGCCGATCAGGTCCAGGCGAGGGACGGCGCGGTCTGTGCGAGCGCGGACCCGACGAAGCGAGCGACATACGGCGACCTGATCGGTGACAGGCAGTTCAAGATCCCGGTCAGTACGACCGCCAAGCGAAGGCCCCCGAAGGACTGGGTCGTGCTCGGCAAACCCGTGCCCCGCGTCGACCTGCCCGCGCTGGTCACCGCGCGCGAGAGCTTCGTCCACAACGTGCGAGTCCCCGGCATGCTGCACGGGCGCGTCGTCCGTCCGCCCGCCTACGGTGCAACGCTGGTGGCGGTCGATGAGAACTCAGTCAAGGGCATGCCCGGCGTCGTGAAGGTCGTCGTCCGCAAGAACTTCGTCGGCATCGTCGCCGAGAAGCCCTTCCAGGCGATTCGGGCGACGCGCGTGCTGAAGGCGACGTGGACCCCGGGCAGCGGCCTGCCGAGCCAGGCGGGGTTCTTCGACCAGATGCGGACGCAGCGGCCGGTGCGAGACACACTGCTCGTCAATTCCGGAGACATTGACGCGAAGCTGGCGTCCGCTGCTCTCGTGCTGAAGGCCACCTACCTCTATCCCTACCAGGCCCACGGGTCGCTGGGAGCGTCGTGCGCCGTTGCGGACGTTCAGCCTGGAAAGGTCACGATCTGGTCGGCGACGCAGGGCGTGCATCCGTTGAAGGGCTCGGTCGCCGCGCTGCTCGGTGTGCCGCGCGACACCGTTCGTGTCATCTTCACCCGCGGTTCCGGCTGCTATGGCATCAACGGCGCGGACGCCGTGTCATTCGACGCCGCGCTGCTCTCGCAGGCAGTCGCCAAGCCGGTTCGCGTGGAGCTGTCCCGCAAAGACGAGATCGGGTGGGAGAACTACGGGTACCCGTTCGTCGTGGATCAGCGGGCGGGCCTCGACGCCGAGGGACACATCGTCGCGTGGGAGTACGAGGGATGGTCGGCCGCGCTCGGCAGCCGTCCTGGCTACGATCGACCGGGCAACGTCATCACCGGAGTGCTGGCGGGGTTCGAGCCCGCGCCCCTCGCGCCGCGATCACCGGCGCCGGAGCCGACCGAAGGGTCGGACAACAACCTGAACACCATCCCTTCCTACCTGGCGTCCCGCGTGGGCGGCACCTCGCACGGGACCGGATCGATCGCGAGCGAACGCGTGCTGTCGCACCGCATCACCGGGCCGTTCTTCACCGGGCCGCTGCGGTCGCCCGAGCGGCTTCAGAACACCTTCGCGCACGAGTGCTTCATGGACGAGATGGCCGCCCGGGCCAAGGTCGATCCCGTCGAGTTCCGGCTGCGGCATCTCAAGCACCCGCGGTTGCTCGAGGTGGTTCGCACCGCGGCGCGGACGGCGAAATGGGAGTCGCGGCCATCGCCCCGGCCGAACGGCCCCAGGACTGGCGTTGCGACCGGGCGCGGGTTCGCGTGCGTGGCCTACGAAGGGCACAACGGATACATCGGGTTGGCGGCGGACGCGGAGGTGAACCAGGACACCGGCGCCATCAGCGTGACCCGGATCGTGATGGCGCTCGACTGCGGTCCCGTCTCGAACCCGAATGGCCTGAAGAACCAGGCCGAGGGCGGCGCGCTGCACGGCATCTCGCGGGCCCTTTTCGAAGAGGTCACGTGGAACGATCAGATGGTGACCTCGATCGACTGGAGGAGCTATCACACCTTCCCGGTCGGCTCCCGGATTCCGACGATCGAGATCGTCCTGATCGACCAGCCGGACGAGGATGCGACCGGCGCCGGCGAGACCTCGACGACGGTGATGGCGGCCGCGATCGGCAACGCGGTGTTCGACGCGACCGGAGCCAGGCTTCGCCAGGTGCCTTTCACCCCCGATCGCGTGAAGGCCGCCCTCGCAGCGCGGAGTTGAGTGGAGGATCAGCCGAGGAGGCCAGGCGTGACATTGCCATCGCGTTCACAGCGCAGAGGAGATCGGTCCGGCACCGGCGCAATTGGCCTGGCCACCTTCGCGGTGATCGTCACGCTGGCGCTGGAGCTGGTCTCCGCGCAGGCGCGCCCGCCGGCATCTGCCCAGGCGAAACCCGTGTTTCCCGGCGCCGGCTGGGAGCGGATCACGTCGCCCGAATCTGTCGGCTATTCCACGCCGCGGCTCCAGGCGCTCCGGGCCTGGCTCCAGTCGCTCGACACGACGTCGATGGTGGTGGCGGTTGGAGGCCGCGTCCTCTTCGAGTACGGCGATCAGGCGCATCTCAGCTATCTCGCGTCGGTCAGGAAGAGCGTGCTGGCGATCCTCTATGGCAAGTACGTCGAGAACGGGACCATTCCGCTGAACAGGACGCTGAAGGAGCTCGATTTCACGGATGTCGGCGGCCTGTTGCCGCGCGAGCTGGAGGCCACCATCGAGAATGTCATCACCGCGCGATCGGGCATCTATCACCCGGCGTCGAACAGCGGCGACGACACGGCCAGCGCACCGCCTCGCGGGTCGCAGCGCCCGGGAACCTATCAGCTCTACAACAACTGGGACTTCAACGCGGCCGGCGCCATCTTCGAAAAGCTCACGGGCCGTGACATCTACGACGCGCTCGAGTCCGATCTCGCCAGGCCGATCGGCATGCAGGATTTCGATCGGTCGAAGCAGACGAAGTCGGGGGACCTGACACGTTCGAACTATCCCGCGTACCACATGTGGCTGTCGGTGCGCGACATGGCGCGCGTCGGCCTGCTGGTGCTGCGGCACGGCGACTGGGCGGGCAATACCGTCGCGTCGCGCGAATGGGTGAGGCGCATCTCGAGCCTGGTGACG
Source organism: uncultured Acidobacteriota bacterium (assembly GCA_963843385.1). Taxonomy (GTDB): domain Bacteria; phylum Acidobacteriota; class Vicinamibacteria; order Vicinamibacterales; family JAKQTR01; genus CAVOHU01. The sequence continues at coordinate 1,967,042 of CAWJJY010000007.1, read as the reverse complement.
CCGATGAACGAGATGAACCCGCCCGGCCATCGTGCGCTCGGGACGGGGACGCGGTGGGGCTACGGCTACATGTGGTGGGTATGGGACGCGCCGAATTCGCCGGGCCCGTTCAAGGGCGCATCCACCGGCCTGGGTGCCGGGGGCCAGGCCATCACCGTCCTGCCGGAACTCGACATGGTGGTCGCTCACAAGACCGACGTGGACCTGCCGCCCGCCTATGCTCCAGGCGACAAGCGCCGCCGCAACGTGCAGGGCCCCGAGTACCGACTCGATCCTCAGGATGCTCATCGCCGCACGGTGTCCCGGGCGGTGCGAGGGCGTCACGGCGCCCGCGAAATAGCACGACCTGCCGCCAGTCTGCATCGAACCGCCGAAGCTGATCCGATCCCGCGACGCCGCGAATGGTGCACCTCCTGGTCGTGCAGCGCGCTGGCGGCTGGCGCACGACGGGGCTTTCGCATCAGGAAATGGGCTTACGTCAGGGGAATGCCGCACCACGAGACAGGGGGGATTTGCCGCGTTTATGGCCTGATTCGAGGCGCTGGGCGTGGCACCATTCTCGCAGTGAAATCGTCGGGTATTTCCCGATTTCGTGTCGACTGTCATCGAAACGGACCATGGCCATGCAGAAACAGAGTCCCTTCAGCTTGCTCGACGACATCTCCAGACGACTTCGCTGCCAGGGTCGCGATGGTGCCGGCGAGCAGGATTGCCGTATCCGAGGCGGACGGGCAGATCGGTCCGGCCTCGAAGCGCAGCAAGCGCAAAGAAGCCAAGCTGCGCTCGGCGTGGATTTCGTTCACGGGCCGGATCATCGCCCAGTTTGTCGGTTCAGCGGCCTCGATTCTCCTGGGCATCGTGCTGATCCACAAGTATCAGGCGCCGGCGCAGACTCTCGACAAAACCACCCTCGCGCCCGCGGTCCGCTGGTCTACGAGGGCCGCGTCGTGCCTGCGAGCGAGACCGGAGGCACGCCACCGACGGTCGATCGTGGTCCTCCCAATCGATGACTTCTCGCCGGCCGCTGAGCACGACGTCTTTGCGCCGGCGCTCACCGAGATCGTGACGGCATCACTGGCCGAGCGCGCCCCGTTGTCGGTGCTGTCGCGAACCTCGGCCATGCAGGTCGACACGCGTCGCAAGTCCGTTCCGGCCATTGCCCGGCAGCTCGGCGTGGATCTCGTGCTGGAATCTTCAGTGATGCGGACCGCGAACCGCGTTCGCGTCATTGTCCAGCTCATCGACGGCCGGTCGGACGAACATCTCTGGACCGGACGCTACGATCGGGAGGGGGACGACCCGCTGGCCCTTCAAAGCGACATCGCCGCCAGCATCTCGCGGGACATCGTGGCAGCCCTGACCGAACCGGTGCCGCGGGCGTCAACGGTGGCCAGCCACTCGAAACGCGTCGACGCTGGTGTGGCACCCGACGCGTCGGCCGGAGCCTCGCTCCACGGTGATGCGGCAGTCAGGGGACAGGATCGCTGAAGGCACACCGGCGCCGGGCTCAGCGATGGCTGCGATCCGGAACGGGGAGGCCCTCCTCTTCGCACGTGCGCCGAAGCGGGGCCAGGCTCCGCGGATCGGCATAGTCGAAGAACGCGCCGAACGGGCGGATGAGCAGGTCGACCAACTCGTACGACTGCGCATCGGCGCCCTCCGGCATGGCGATCCGGACTTCCTCGAGATTGACTCTCGAGAGCTTCAGCGGCATGAACGCCGCTGCCGCACGCGGCGAGCCCCGGCAGCGTCCCCATCCCTCCAGACAGGATGACGTCCCGGGCCTGGCGAATCTCCTTTTCGCCGATCTCCTCGATGACCTCCAGGTATTTCTGGTGCAGGATCCATTCGTTGACCAGGAATGCGATCTCGTTCGGCTGAAACGACTCCCAGAACGCAACGGGCGCGCGCGGGTCGACGAAGCTCCCGATGACGAAGGCCCCGGCCCGATAGCCCGACAGCCCGCGCCGCGTGCACACCTCGGCGGCGGCCTGGAGCAGGCGGGCTTTCCGATCGGGTGAGAGCAGCAGGAAGGCCGTCAGGTTGATCAGGTGAGTGCCGAGGGTTGTCTCGAGGAGGCGCTCGACCAGATTCAGGCTGCGGCGATCCAAGCACTGATTGGCGAACTCGCGCGCGCGGTCGGGCTGGTCGCGCAGCTCGCCGTACCGGATCGCATGCCCGAGATCCTGCAGGCTCTCGAAGCCTGTCGCGTCGACGCCCTCGATCAGCGTCCGGTACTCCCGGTAGTAGATGGCGAGCTGTTCGAATCGCGGCTTCTCGGCCTCGGTCAGCTCGACCTTCTCGCCAGCCATCATCCTCAGCAGTCTCGCCGGAGCAAAGACGGCCTTGCCGGCGTAGAGCGTGCCCTTGCGGCTCGAGATGGTGACCCAGTCGCCCTCGCGCAGTTCCCGCCCGGCCGCGTTGACGAGCCGCCGGCCCGCGAGGTCGATCCGGACGCCGTCCTCTTCGAGATTGAGCAGCGCAGGAATCCCCAGGTTCTGCGCGGTCGTGACCACGTGGATGGCGGCCGGGCTCAGGCTGCAGATCCCGCCGACCTTCTGCATGTCCATCGCATCCTGCGGCGTGAAGCGCGCCTTGGCGAGGATGACCGCCGCCTGGCCGCGGCCCGTCGTCGCTGGCGCACCGACGTCGACCGTGAACGACAGGCGGCCGGTGACCGCTGACCGCGGAAGAACCGGCACGCCACGGCCAAACGGCTCGAGGGTCTGGATCGACCGCGGGTCGATCGCGTCCGACTCGATCTGGCGGACGTGGTACGGCTTGATCAGCTCGCGGACTCGCGGGGCCGAAATGCGGCCGCCGCGATGCATGTCGATCACCGCCGTCAGCATGCCGGACCCCGAGAGCTCCGCCGCGTTCACCTGCAGGATCGTGAACGTTCCGTGGACGCCGGTGAATTCCACCATGACCGGCCCGCCGAAGATGTCCTCGAGCTGGAAGAGCCGCGGCCAGAAGTGGTAGACGGCCGGGAATTCGCGCCGGGCCTCGTCCCGGTGCAGGAAGTGGCGCTCCTGCGGCGCGAGCCGCCCCGTCATCAGCTCCTCGCCGAAGACCGCCTTGGCGTACTGGAGGAACACGCCCGCGCCGAGGCGCGGATGCCGGCTGTAGAGGATGCCCGCGTAGGATCGGTCGTCGATGACCGAGCACACCATGCGCTGGACGATCACCGCGGGATGGTGCGTGTCGCGAACCATGAAGTTGCGCAGGACGTCGAGGTGGGCCGTGTAGAAGCGGTACGTCCTGTCGAGGAAGAATCGAATCTGCGCGACGGCGTCGGTCAGCAGGTGAGGCGCCCTGCGCGCGATCAGGGTCTCCAGCCGCGCCGACAGCGCGTCGGTCTCCCTGCGGGACAGGTCGGGTCGGATGTCCGGCTCTATCAGCGCGTAGCCTTCCGGATCGAGCGCTTCCGCGATCGTCCTGCGGCTGTTGAGCCGGATCCGGGCCGCGCCTTCGTCGCCGTAGCGCGCAGGCAGGCCGGGGAGAACGGCCGGTGTGAGCCCGACGTTCAAGAAGGTCGGCATGAAGCCCGGGATGTAAGTGGGCATCGCGGATCGAAGCGCGATGAGCAGCGGGTTGTTCGGATTGCCGAGCTGGCGGCCGCTGAGGATCTCGAGATCCGCGATGGCGTCGCGCACGCACGCATCGAACCTGTCCGGCGGCAGCTGGATGGCACCCGCCGACAGCAGCGTGAAGTCGGCCGTCGCGAATCCCTTCTGTGACAGGCCGAGCAGAATGGACCCCTTGTGGCTGATCTGGCTCTCGGTGAACTCACCGGTCGAGGTGTAGGGAACCACGTACTCGTTGTCGGTCAACGTGCGGCCGGCGAACCGCGCGGCAATCGCAAGGCCTGTGGCCGCGGTCCGCCGATCCAGCTCGGACGCCGCCACCGGGTCTCCCAGGCGGGCACGGTGAATCAGATCCACGTGCTCCAGGGCGGTTTCGCGCGGGACCCGGTCCAGGTAGCGCACGTCGCTGTCCCGCACCGACACGGTCATCTCGGTCCCAGTGTCGAGGACGTAGTCGATCTCGGGTGCGACGTATCCCGGGCGGCGCGGCAGGGCCGTACCGGCAAGCCGTTGCTCGATGTTCGACCCGATGGTGCGGGCGCTGGTGTACTCGGAGCGTGCTTCCGCGACGTCGCGAACCGTGCCGCGCGGGGCGAGGGCTGCGCCGGACTGTGAGGGTCGTGTGCTCGGCTGCATGGAGCGGGCGTTGCGGGGGGCTCGGGCCGGGGGGCGTCTGCTGAGAGGAATGGTAGATCAGATGGCGGCCTGACAGGGTCATCTCTTCGTGGAGCTGGTTTTGGCTGGCGACGCCGTGTTCGACGGCGCATCGCCGCCACCCGCCAGGACAATCAGGCGTACCGCCGGCGGAAGGGAGCGGTAGAGGGACTCGGCGTCGTGCGGGTTCATGGCGAGGCGCAGCCTCACCGTGTCGCGGTCCTTGCCGAAGGCCGCGGCGGCCACATCGTGCCACTTGGCGCTCCACGATGCCCACACGCGCGCAACGCGGCCGGCCTTCTCGTCCGCTTCGCGCGGGCGGATCTCCAGCGACCGGCCATCGTCGAAGCGGATATGGAACCGCGGCGGCACGGGGTAGAGCTCCTCGGGCGTGGGCGGGATGGGCGGCGCTTCGGGCTCCGCGGTGTCCTTTCCCGGCGGGGCGGCCTGGATGACGAGACGGTCGATCTGACGCGGAGGATCCAGCTCGCCGCTGGTCCAGATCGTGCCCTGCCACGGCCGCGGATCGCGCCGGCCGATCCAGGCGACTCGAGGGCTGCCGACCTGCAGACCGCGGACCGCATACCGCTGCAACTCGGCTCCGCGCAGCATCAGCGTCATTTCGGACGCGGCCGGGTCGATCACCAGGTAGAAGTCCTTTCCCGCAGCGAGCTCGATCTGGCGCTGCAGGAGCGCATTGGCACGCTGGACGCGCACCACCTCGGTCCGGACATCCGCAGCCTGTTTCGCGTCATGGGAATTCGAGCACGCCGCGGCGCCCAGCAGTCCTGCTGCTCCAGCGGCGAGCAGCGCCACCCTCGCCGGCACCGATGCGCGGCGCCGTCTCACGATGATCCCGACCGGCTCAGTAGATGTAGATGCGGGTGCCGACCTTCGCATTGGCCCAGACCTTCCTCAAGTCATCGCGCCCTACGCGGATGCACCCGTGCGACACGGCTCGTCCAAGCAGGCGTTCGTACAGGGTCCCGTGAATCATGAATCCATCGCCGAAGTACAGGGCATACTCGCCGAGCGAGCCGTACTCGAGGCGCTCGGTGGGATTCTTCGGAATCGGCTGCGACTCCTCCACAAACGCCCAGTCCGGCTTGCTCCAGACGGGATCGCGCAACATGATCTGCACCTCGAATCGCCCTCGAGGCGAATCGAAGACCCACTCGCGCTTCTTGCCCCCGCTCTCCTTCAGCACCATGCCCGAGCCGGCCGAGCAGACGGCCTCGAGCAGCGTGTCGTCATCGCGCTTCAGATACAGCCGGTTCTGCATCTGGTCGATGACGATGTAGACGCCGCGCGGGGCCGTGGCCTTGAGGCGATTGGTGAGGTCGCGCGAGGATCGAGTCAGCCGCGCGGCCAGTTGCGTAAGCTTGCGGGGGTCGGCGGGCACGTCGCCCGAAGTCGGAGGAGGGGAGTCGACAAACGGGTCGTAGCGATAACCGGTGCCGATCCACGCCACCAGCAACAGCACCGCCGCCACCGCGATCACGGCCGCCCCGACCTGCTGGCGGAGCGTGAGCGACACGAGGTGAGGCCGGGCCGGCGTTGGCTGAGTGGCCGGAACCGGTGCGGCCGGTTCGCCCGGCTTATGGCTGGCGGCCGGGCCGGTGCTGGGCGGCGAACTCGGCGATGTCTCCATAATCGTCGTTCCCCACGATCGTGACGGGTGTGCCGACGCCGACGCGACGAAACAGATCGTCGATGTCCGAATTGGCCAGGGCGACGCAGCCCGAGGTCCAGTCCTGGTGCCGCCCACCCCCGCCGTGAATCTCGATCAGGCCTCCGATGCGTGCCGAGGGTGGCAACGTGCCGCCGCGGCGGGCGCGGCTGAACCTGGCGCGATCCTCCGCGTTGGGGTAGTCGAGCAGCAGCACCTTGTAGTACACCGACCCGGGATAGGCCGCGCGGTTGACCACGCGGTAGCGTCCTTCAGGCGTCGCGCGGTCGCCCTCGTGCGACTTGTCGGCGATCCAGTTGACGCCGAGATCCACTTCGTAGGTCTTCACGGGCTCGCCGCCGACAAAGAGCGCGAGCAGGTGCGCTTCCTTGAAGACGACGATCGCCGCCTGCTTCTCGCGCCGCGACCAGGCGATGGTCTCGTCCTTCCAGCGCCTCCATCGCGCCACCGTCTCGGTATCCGCGAAGCGCGCGGCGACCTCGGCGGCGTCGTCGCGCACTTGCCCGGCCAGTTCCGTCGCCTGCCGCGCGCGCCGGGCCGCCCCCTTCAACTCGTCTGCGTCCCGGTACGCGCGCGCTTCCTCCAGCGCCGATTTCGCGAGCGCCAGCAGGCGCCGCTTCGCCGGACCGATGTCGATCATCAGCGCCAGCGTCTCGCTCGACGAGACGATGGCGCGGGCCTGATCGATCTGGGACGTCGCGTCGCGCTCGGCGGTCGCGCGCCGCTCGCGCGCCAGGACGAGTGCGAGTCTCGCCGTGCGTTCGACCTCCGCGTACGCGTTCGTCACGCGCTCGGCATCCGGGACCGGCCACAGGCCAGTCTCTTCGACCCGGTGCGCGATGACCGCGTCACGCGACGCGCGCTCGGCGGCCACCAGCTCGTCCGACGCCCATTTCACGGCTCCGGCGGCGCGCGCCTCGCGCACGGCGCCCAGCGCCGCCTCGGACGAGGTTCGCATCGCGGCCGCGCGGCGGGAGCCGATGACGAGCGCAATGCCGTAGAGGACCGCCACCAGCGCGAGGCCGGCGGCAGCCGCATAGAGCAGGTTCCTCGCCCCGCCACGACGCCGGGCACGGAACGCCTGTCGAAGGAAACTCATCCTGAGGGACCTGACGCAGCGACAAGAGCGGACCCGGCGTGACCTCGCTGGAGCCACCCTCTGGTGGCTGAACGCGGGGTCAGGCCGGAAACATCGCTACCGCTTCTTGGCCGCCTGAGCCGTCTCGACCGCGGTCTTGACGTTGGTGGCCGTGTTCCTGGCCGCCGACGCCTTGGTCTTCGCGTCGAGGAAGTGCTCAGTCGCGAGCGCCCCTTCGGCTTCCGTAATCGAGGTGGCTGCGGTGGCCAGATCGGCCTTCATCGCCTCGATGTCGGCAGCCGATCCCTTCCCCTTGGGTGCCTTCGCGAGCAGGGCTTCGGCCTCGCCGAGCAGCGTCTTGGCGTCGCCGATTTCGGCGGTCGCCTCGGTCTTGGCCTTCTCCTTGCCGGCCACGGCATCTGCAGCAGCCTTCTCGCCGGCCGCCTTCAGCGCGGTCGCGAGTTCCTTGGCCTTGTCATACGACTTGAACCACTTGCCGTCCTGGGCCTTCACTTCGGCGTCGAGTGTGGCCTGGGCATCCTGGGCGGCCCTCAGCGAGTCTGCCGCGTACTCACCGGCACCTGCCGAAACGGCTTTGTCGACCGCGGCCTTGGCTGCGTCGAGGTCGGCTGTGGGAGGCGCGCCGCATCCGGCGACGGTCAACGCGAGTCCGAGGCCCAAGGCGATCACCCAGGTTCTGCCACTGTTGCGCATGAGGAATCTCCCTTCTAAGAGGATACAAGGGGACGCCATCATCCCCAATACAACCCATTACTATACGCCGTCCGGAGCCGGCGCGCGAATGTCGAGCCTTCCTGCCAGTTGGCGGTCCGGTCCCCGAGCCACGCTGGCGTATGATGCTCGGGTGCCGTCGGGCACCGTGAGTCCCCCGTCAGCCTCCGCCGCCAACCCGGGAAGGAGTCGATGATGATTCGACCCGCCATCCTCGCCATTGTGCTGCTGCTCCCGACCCTCCAGAGCGTCAAGCCCGCCCAGAAAGCGCTTGATGCCGTCGAGTGGACGGACCCGGCCGGCGACGTCGAGCGCGGCAGTACGAGTAATGGGACGCGTCCCGGGTTCGACGTCGTCAAACTCGGGCTGGTGAGCGACGGAGCTTCGCTCACGATCAACGCCGCACTGAAGGGACTGATGTCGGGCAACTGGGGGTCGCAAGTCGTCACTCTGTACATCGACGTCGACAACAACCCGAAGACCGGCTACGAGACCTTCTGGAGCAAGGTGCCGGGCTTCGACCTGAAAGCGGAACTGCTGGCGTGCGTCGATTACGCGGACGACAGCCACGCCTGTGTCGGCAGTCTCACCGGCCAGAATGTCAAGGGCTATCACGCCGTGGCCACGGTCGGAAAGATGATCGACACGAGCGGGAATACCTCCGACATCGTGGGGGCCTTCAAGGCGCCGCAGGTGGCGATCAAGGGGGCACTCGTGTCGGCGGCACTGACCTACAAGGACCTCGGCGTCAAGTCGGGTCAGACCATTCGCCTGCTTGCCCGCGAGACCGACGGCCCCTTCGACGCGTCAGCCGACTTCCCGCTGGTGCAGTTGACACTCAAGTAGTCGTGAGCGGGACTCGGCTGGACATCGCTTCCCGTACCCGGCACGGCCGCGTGCGCGATCCCGGCCCCGACACGGGCCGACTCGGAGCGTATCGCTCAACCGTATTCACGGTCGTAGCGGCTTTACCGCTTGCGGTATGGCCCGGCATCGCCGAACCGTTCTCGACCCCCAAGCGCTGGCTCCTGGCCGTTTCGGCCGCCGTGCTGCTGCCGCTTTCGGCCTGGCAGGCGTACGGCCGGCGCGGTGGTGCGCTCACGACCCCGGACGGCGGCGCGCAGGGCGTTCCAGCCGTGCTTCAGGCGATCCTGGCAGCATGGCTGGCCTCGTTCGCGTGGTCGGCGCTCTCGGCACCCCTCGTGTCCGCCGAGGCCCTCGTGCTGGGCATCATAGCGCCGCTCTGGTGCCTGCTGATTGTCCTGGCGCCGGTCAAGTCCACATCGGTCATCGCCGCCCACCTCGCGGGCACGACCGCGATGTCATGCATCGTCATCGTGCAGGCATGCGGCCTGGATCCGTTCGTGTGGGTGGGCTGGCGGCCGGCAATCGAGGGAGCCAGCTTTCGCATGCGCATGTACGGGACGGTCGGCAATCCGAACTTTGTCGCGGGACTCATCGCTGTGACCGGCCCCCTCGCGTGCGCGCTGATGGCAGCGCCCGGCGCGTCGAGGAGGACGCGGGCTGTGTCCACCATTGCGCTGCTGGTGCTGGCGGTGGCGCTTGCCCTCACCGGGTCTCGGGCCGGTGCGCTCGGCCTCGCATGCGGGCTGATCGTATTTGCGGCGTTCCTTGCTCGCCCCGCGTCGCGGTGGCTCATGGCGGGCGCGGCGGTTGCGGCCGCCGTTCTGATCTGGTCCTCGAGCGCTCGAGCGCCTGCCGAGACGCTGCGCGGTCGCACCTACATCTGGGAGACGACCTGGGCGCACGGGTGGGAGCGGCCCATCACGGGAACTGGTGTGGGCACCTTCGAGTTGAACTACACCCGCTGGGATGAGTCAGCGCGGGTCGTCGGCGGGCCAGGCACCCGTGACGTGCGATTTGCCGGGCCCCAGCAGTTCGCGCACAACGACTACCTCCAGGCGCTCATCGAACGAGGCGTCGCGGGTCTTGTGACGACCATCCTGGTGGTCGCGACGCCGGTCCTGCTGTGGCGCCGCTCCCGCCGTGCCGGGACGGAGGTTCGCACGACACTTTCGGGCGCCGCGGGGGCCGTCGCGGCGTGCGCCGCCGTCGCTTGCCTCGATTTCCCGCTCCAGCGCCCGGCTGAGGCGGCCGCGCTCTGGATGGCCTTGGCACTGGCATGGCGATCCGCACGCGGTATACGATCGACTGCACCAGACACAGGAGAGCTGATTCGATGACGAAGAGACAGGCAGGCAGAACTCTCTATGCGGCGGCACTCATGGCGCTTTCAGCGGCACTCGTCGTGTCGGTCGTCCGCGCGCAGTCGGCAAGCTTCACCGCCAGGCGGGCGGAGATCCGGCGGCAGGCCGGGGCGGATCGCGAGAAAGCACAGCTGAACGGCGACGCGAAGCGGAAGACGCTCTTCGGGCTCTACCCGACCCCGGAAGTGGCGCTCGCCAAACCCGTGATGATGTCGGCCGGATCGACCGCTCCCGTCTCGCTTGCCGGGAAGTTCAGCGACAAGACGATGTTTGTCAGCTACAACGACGGCGTGGACTTGACCAACGTCGTGGTCGCGGCCAACTCGTTCAAGGCCACGGTGTCCGCGGCGGCCGGCCTGCCGCCAGGTTGGGGGCGCATCTACGCATTTGCGCCCGTGAGCGAGGGCGAGATGTGGATCCCGGCGGTCTTCATCGGCACCCCCCGCACCTTCACCCTGACGGCGAAGAATGGCTGGACCATCAAGCTGGCGCCGGCGGCACCCGCATTCGCATTCACGAAGCCCGGCGCGGCCTCGGTCGGCTACAAGGCGGAGTTTTTCAAGCCGGGCGCGGCGACCCCGTTTGAAACGACCACCGGCTCGCTGGAACTCCTGGCAGAGTCGCAGCCCGGCTCGTACACCTTCATGCTGCAGGCGGGCCGGTCGGGCGCCCAGGCCGAGATGCAGGACCTTCAGATGAAGCTGATGGAGCTCATGAAGGCGAACAAGATCGCGAGCCCGGAGTTCGCCGCGCTCCAGAAGAAGATGGAGGCCTCGACTGAGCGGGTGATGAAGGAGATGCAGGAGCAGATGAAGGACCCCGCTGCCATGCAGAGGAAGCAGGACGACTTCGGCTGCGGCACCATCGACCTGGAGATCCGCAATGGCCAGGTGTCGGGCAACGTCACCTGCGGAAAAAACGTCGGGTCCTCGCTCGAGTTCACCGGCAAATAGGAGATCTGCCCGGGTTCAGGCTCCGGTCTCGGTGCCGTCCGCCACGGTCTCGAGCCGCGGGAGCGGGGATGGCTGCGTTGCCGTCTTCCTGTGAGCCAGCCACCCCTGGAGGCGTTCCATATAGATATAAAAGATCGGCGTCACGTAAAGCGTGAGCGTCTGCGACACGAGCAGGCCGCCCACCACCGCCAGACCGAGCGGCCGCCGTGCTTCGGAACCGGCGCCCCAGCCGAGCGCGATTGGCAGGGTGCCCATCAGGGCCGACATCGTCGTCATCATGATGGGCCGGAATCGGACGCGGCACGCCTGGTAGATCGCGTCCGCGGCGCTGAGGTGCTCGCGCCGGCCCGCCTCAATGGCGAAGTCGATCATGATGATGCCGTTCTTCTTTACCAGGCCCACGAGCATGATCACGCCCACGAAGGCGTAAATGTTCAAATCGTGGTGGAACAGCAGCAAGGTGAGCAGCGCCCCGAATCCCGCCGAGGGCAGACCTGACAGAATCGTGAGCGGGTGGATGAAGCTCTCATAGAGGATCCCGAGCACGACATAGATCACGAAGATCGCGAGCGCGAGCACCCAGCCCAGGCCGGTCATCGAATCCTGGAACGCCTGTGCGGTGCCCTGGAAGCTGCCCGACACCGTGGCTGGCAGCGTGTCCCGCGCAACCGTCTGCACGCGTGCCACGGCGTCGCCCAGCGCGACCCCCGGCCGGAGGTTGAACGAGAGCGTGACCGACGGCAACTGGCCCGTGTGATTGACCGACAACGGCCCGACGGACTGGCGGGTGCTGACGATGGTCGAGAGCGGCACCAGCTTGCCGGCGGGGGTCTGCACGTAGAGCAGCGCGAGCGCGGCGGGGTCACGCTGGTACTTCGGGTCCACCTGCAGGATCACCTGGTACTGATCGTCGGGTGCGAAGATCTGCGACACCTGGCGTGAGCCGTACGCCGAGGTCAGCGCCGACTCCACCTGGTCCACGCTGAGGCCGAGCGCCGCGATCTGATCCCGATCGAGGCTGACCGTGATCTGGGGATTCTTGATCTGCAGGTCGGAGGTCACGTCCTCGAGGCCGTCGATCCCGCGCAGGGCGGTTTCGAACTTCGGCGCCGATCGGTACAGTTCCTCGGTGTCGGGATCCTGCAGCGTGTACTGGTACTGGCTGCGCGACGCCATGCCGCCGATGCGAATGGCGGGGGGATTGGTCACGAACACCCGAACGCCGGGGATCCGGGCGAATTTCGGCCGCAGGGTCTCGATCACGCGGTCGGCATCGAGCGCGCGCTGTTCGCGGGGCTTGAGGTCCACGTTGAAGCGGCCGCCGCTCCCGAAGACGTTCGCCGTGTAGCCGGAGACGTTGGGGTCGTTCGCGAGAACGTTCATCACGTCCTTGACGCGGGCGACGGTGGCGTCGAACCCGAGCCCCTGGATGGTCTCGATCTGCCCGCTCAGCTGCCCGGTGTCCACGCTGGGGATGAACCCCATCGGGATGATGGTGAAGAGATACACCGTCCCGGCGAGGACGATCGCCGACACCACCATGGTCGATCCCTTGAACCGGATCGCTTGCCGGAGCGACCACGAGTAGCCGCGCAGCCATCCGTCGAACATCCGCTCCATGGCGTTGTAGAAACGCCCGTGCCGGATCGCGTGAGGCGCCTTCAGGAACCGGCTGCAGAGCATCGGCGTGAGCGTGAGCGACACGAGCCCCGACACGAGGATCGCCGCGCCGATCGTCACGGCGAACTCGTGCATCAGCCGGCCGACCACCCCGCCCATGAAGAGCACCGGGATGAACACAGCGGCGAGCGAGAGGGTCATCGAGACGATCGTGAACGCGATCTCCTTCGACCCGTCCAGGGCCGCCTGCAGGCGCGGCTTGCCCATCTCCATGTGCCGGACGATGTTCTCCAGCATCACGATGGCGTCGTCCACCACGAATCCCACCGAGAGCGTCAGCGCCATCAACGACAGGTTGTCGAGGCTGAAGTTGAGCGCGTACATCACGGCGAAGGTGCCGACAATCGAGAAGGGCAGCGCAAGGCTGGGGATGATCGTCGCCGAGACGTTCCGCAGGAACAGGAAGATCACGAGCACCACGAGGAAGATCGTGAGCCGCAGCGTGGATTTCACGTCGTCGACCGACTCGCGGATCGGAACGGACCGATCGCTCCGGATCCTCAGCCGGACCGACGCAGGAAGCTGCTGCTCCAGCTGGGGCAGCAGCGCCTTGATGCGGTCCACGACCTCCACGGTGTTGGTGCCGGGCTGCCGCTGGATGGCGAGATAGATCGTGCGCGACCCGTTGTACCAGCCGGCGTTACGCTCGTTCTCGACGCCGTTGTAGACGTGCGCGACCTCGTTCAGGCGGACCGGGCTGCCGTTCCTGTAGGCGACCACGATCGAGGTGTACGCGTCGGCATTCAGCAACTGCCCCGACGCCTGGATCACGTAGTTGCGGTCCGGCCCGTACAGCGTCCCGGTCGGACGGTTCACGTTCGAATTCGAAATCGCCTGGGCCACCTGGTCGATGCCGATCTGCCTCGCGGCGAGCTGCAGCGGATCGACGTCCACGCGCACGGCGAACTTCTGCGACCCGAACACGTTCACCTGCGCCACGCCGGTAATCATCGAAAGCCGCTGCGCGAGCAGGTTCTGCGCGTAGCGATCCAGCTGCGACAGGGGCAGGGTGGCCGAACTCAGCGTCAGGAACAGGACCGGGGAATCCGCGGGATTGACCTTCTGAAACGACGGCGGCGAGGGCATTCCCGGCGGCAGCTGGCGCTGCGCGCGCGCGATCATCGACTGCACGTCCTGAGCGGCGGCGTCGATCGAGCGGCTCAGGTCGAACTGGAGCGTGATGCTCGTGGAGCCCTGCGAGTTGCTGGAATTGATCGAGCTGACACCGGCGATCGTGGAGAACTGCTTCTCGAGCGGCGTCGCCACCGAGGCCGCCATCGTTTCCGGGCTGGCCCCGGGCAGGCCTGCGTTCACCTGGATTGTCGGGAAGTCGACGGTAGGCAGGTCGTTCACGGGCAGGAGGCTGTACCCCATCGCGCCGAAGATGAGGATCGAGAGCACGAGCAGGGTCGTCGCCACCGGCCGGCGGATGAAGGGTTCCGCGAGATTCATGGTGTCCTCAGGCTTTCGGCCGCGTCATCGGCCGCCGTTCTCGCGCGCCTGGTTCTCGCTGCGGCCACCCCCGGGACCGCGGCCCCCGCCAGACTCGCCTCGTTCCGACACACGGGCGCCGGGCGTCAAGCGAAGTTGACCATCGGTCACCACCACTTCGCCCGCCGAGACGCCTTCGGCGATCACGATCTGATCGCCCTGCTGCCGCTCCGCCTTGACCGGCCGCATTTCGACCGTGCGGTCCGCCTTGACGACGTAGACGAACTGCCCATCCTGCGACACCTGCAGGGCGGTGGCCGGCACGACCAGGGCCTTGGCGTTGGTCGCGAGCTGGAGCGTGACCTGGACGAACACACCCGGCCACAGCTGGCGGTCGCTGTTCGGGAAGGTACCCTTCAGACGGATGGTGCCGGTCGTCGGATCCACGGAGTTGTCGATGAAGCTGACAACGCCCTGCGCCGCACCGGCCGGGTCTGCCGCGGCACTCGCCGCACCGTCGGCACCCGGCGCCGGGTTTGCGTTGGCGCCGCCTGTCGACGCCGGTGTCAAACTGGTCGTGGTGAGAGCGGTGACCGGCAGCGGCTGCCGGGCCTGGAATCGGCGGATGTCAGCCAGGTAGCGCCCCGGGACCGAGAAGGTCACGTAGACAGGCGAGAGCTGGTTGATGACGACCAGGGGCGCCGTGTCGTTCGCGCGAATCAAGTCTCCCTTGTGTGCGCCGAGCGTGCCCGTCCGGCCGCTGATGGGCGAATTGATGTCCGCGTACTGAAGGTTCAACCGCGCGCTTTCGACCGCGGCCTTGTCGGCCTCGACCGTTGCGGCCATGGCCCCCGTGCTGGCGCGCTGGCTGTCGTACTGGTCGCGAGCGAGGAGCCCGCGCTGGAACAGGTTCTCGGATCGGGCCTGCTGCGTCTGCGCGTTCTGGAGCGTGGAGTTGTCACGTGCCAGGACGGCTTCCGCCTGCCGCAATGCCGAGACGAAGGGCCGCGAATCGAGGCTGAAGAGCGGCTGGCCGGCCGCGACGTCCTGGCCTTCCGCAAAGTGAATGGCGCTCAGCTGACCCGTCACCTGCGCCCGTATCTGCACGCTGGCGATCGACTCGACCGTTCCGACGGCCGGCAGCGTGACCGGCACGGGCTTCTGTTCGACGCGCGCCGTCACGACCGGCACCGTGGCGCCAGCCGCGCGACCTCCTCCGCGGCCAGCCTGCCCGGCGCCGGCTGACTCATTCGAGCCGCCACCGGGAGTCGAGCACGCGGCAAGCCACACAGGGACGGCAAGAACCGACACCAGGGGGCGAGCTATTCTGAGCATGTGATTAAAGTATACCCTTCGCAAGAGACTACGACGCCAGCGATTCATCGCTTACCGGGGCTCGTCCGACGGTGACAACTCCCGCGAGCACCGCGAGAACGCGGCGAAGGGCCTGTTTCAGGGAGCCTCCTGGCGTGGTTCTATCGATGATAGCCCAGGTCCGGAGAGCCAGTCCTGACCCGAGGCCGCGATGTTCAGTCGACCGGTGTGATCACGGCGAGGTCACGAGCCGATCCTCCCTGGACGGCTCGGATGGGGATGGACCTGTCGAACGTAGCCAGTCGTCCCTTGTGAATGCGGGCCAGTCCGAGCAGGTAAATGTCCGTCAGTTGGAGGTGGCCCGCAAGCATCGACGCGTCGAACACGGTCGTGTCTCGAAGCGACAGCGTGTCCTGCCAGAAGACGTGTCCGCCGCTTTCACAGAAGCGTCGCAGTCGCGCGAGCAGGTCGGTGACGCGCCTCACCGTCCCGCCGTATGCGGGACTTGCGAGCACGCGGACGAACCCGTTTTCTGTCAGGGGACAAGTCGCCCAGGCGATCCGGCCGTCGCTCTCGAACCAGTCGTGCGCGAGTTCATGGTGGACGTGGTCCGGATCGAACAGCGCCACCAGGACATTGACGTCGAGCAGCGCAGTCCGGCTCACGCCTCGTCTCGCAGCTCGTTGACGAGCTTCATGGTCGGATGTGGCCGGCCGGCCGGGCGGCGGGGCAGGACGGGCACGCCATTGCGGACCCGGTGAACGGGGGGCGCCGGGGCCAGCGCCTGTCGCGCGAGGTCCGACAGCACCTGACCGGCGGTTGTCCGACGCGCCAGCGCCAGTTCCTTGGCCGCCTGCAACACGTCGTCTGCGATGTCGAGGGTCGTCCGCATCTGGCGATCATCACGCATCACGCATCAGATGTCAACCCTGCTCAAGTGGCCCGACGGGCATTCCGAGGCCGCGCGGTGGCACAAGTGCCGTCGTTGCCGGGCACAGGCCCAGCCGGGGGCGCCAGTCGTCCCAGCACCCCTGGCGGCGCGACTTCCGTCTCGAACCGGATCGGCTCTCGCCGCGTGACCGCATCCCCGGCCGCGTCTCCGTCCTGCTCGCTGGTGCGGCGGATGGCTGACCCTGCCGCCTGCGCGGGCCCCGCCATTGTGTTGGGGCCTGCTCGGCGACCTTGACGACCACACGAGAAGGGAGCATTTCCAACGAGCGTTGGCAGGGCGATGTCCGGGTGGTGCCCGTCCAGCGGGTCTTCCTGTACACTCCCCCGGACCGCCACGTCCGCCGACCCCACCTGGGCCCCCGACTCGAGAGGAAGCCGATTGGTCGGCCGTCGGTGTCAAAGACGTTCAGGACCGGAGGGGAGTGATGCGGACGCTGATCAGGGTCGTCGGTATGGCGAGCGTCGCTGCTGGTGTGTGCTCTGGGCTGCGATGCTGGGCTCGCCGATATCGGCCGTCGGTCAGGGCGGAACAGCGCAGGCCGCCGGCGCCCTGCCGGATACGCCGATGACCTACGGTGCCCTCACTGCCACGTTTGGACGGGATGGCAGCTTCGCGCTTTCGGGCCAGGGCTGGCCGCCCTTCAAGGGGAAATGGACGGCGCTCGACGACACGCTGGAGCTCAACACGACCGGCGGCGGGAAAGGCTGCGAAGGCCCGGGGCGCTACACCTTTCGCCAGAACGGCGTGCGACTGATGCTGGCGCTGCAGTCCGACACCTGCGAGACCCGCCGCCTGATGCTCGATGGCAGTTTCTGGGTGCCCGCAGGCACGCCCGAGGCGAAGCCGCCACGACCCATCGTCCGCACGCCGGGCCCGGCGCGAGGATCACTGCCGCCCCCGGCGCCGCCCTCGGGCAGCTGGCCGTCGTTTCGCGGCGCCGAGGCCTCCGGGCTGGCCAGCGGCCAGAACCTGCCCGACCGGTGGGACGTCGCGAGCGGCGAGCACATCCTGTGGCGCACGACCGTGCCCGGGCTCGCCCATTCGAGTCCCGTGGTGTGGGGCAACCGCCTCTTTGTGACCACCGCGATCAGCAGCGATCCAAAGGCGACCTTTCGCAAGGGGCTCTACGGCGATGGCGACGCCTCGACCGATCGTTCCCGCCATCGCTTTCTCGTGATGGCCCTCGACAAGCGCACGGGGAAGCTGCTCTGGGAGCGCACAGCCTACGAGGGCCAGCCGCTCAACAAGCGCCACATCAAGTCCACCTATGCCAGCGCCTCGCCGGCGACCGACGGACGCATCGTCGTGGCGTCCTTCGGGTCGCAGGGTGTCGTGGCGTACGACATGAACGGCGCGCTGCGCTGGAAGGTGGACCTCGGGCGGCTCGACCTGGGCGCCTACGATCTTCCCTCCGTCGAATGGGGGCCCGCCAGTTCGCCCATCATCTGGAAGGACCTTGTCATCCTGCAGGTCGACACGCAGGCGGACTCCTTCCTGCTGGCGCTCAACGCGGCCACCGGCGAGACCGTGTGGAAGACCGAGCGCGACGAGCTGCCGTCGTGGGGCACGCCCACCGTCGCCGAGACGAAGGCGGGACCGGTGCTCGTGACCAACGCGTCGAAGTTCATCCGCGGCTACGATCCGCGCACGGGCAAGGAGCTGTGGCGGCTCGGGGGCAGCTCGAAGATCACTGCGCCGACTCCTATTTCGACCGGCGATCTGCTGATCATCGCGAGCGGGCGAGGGCCCGAACGCCCCATCTTCGTCGTCAGGCCGGGCGCGCAGGGAGACCTGACGCTGGGCGCCGGGAAGACGAGCAGCGACGCCGTCGTGTGGAGCCGAACCGCCCGGGGTTCGTACATGCCGACGCCGCTCGCGCTCGACGGCCTGCTCTACGTCCTTGGCAACAACGGGGTGTTCGACGCCTACACGCTCGGAACCGGGGAGGAAGTGTACCGCCAGCGCCTGCCCGTGATCGGCAGCGGGTACAGCGCGTCGCCGGTGGCTGCCGACGGAAAGATCTACCTGTCGGGCGAGGACGGCGAGATCCTGGTCGTGGCCGCGGGCCCCGTGTTCAAGCTGCTGGCGACCAACACGATGGGCGAGTCGCTGATGGCCACGCCGGCGCTGTCCGACGGCGTGATGTACATCCGCGGATTGAACACGCTGTTCGCGGTGAGCGACAGGTCGAGGTGACCATAGGCTTGCAGCGTCACCATCATCAGCCAGCGAGGAGCCTTGCGTAGGTGGCAGACGTGTCGGCGAGCCTCAAGTGGGCCAGGGCTCGGCGTGACGGTCCGCCTGTGCAAACTGCCCGTGCAACCCGTCTTGACATTGCCCCTTCCCGGTCCGACAATCTAGCCGTCCGCTAGGGTCACCCAGAAAAATTGGGGGCGGCAGGAGAGGCCCCGCGGCTTCACCGCCGCGGCAGGAACAGCTGAAACGCCGCAGTTCCCGGCATCATCGGCCCTGAGAGGCCGTGTGGGGGGCGGACCGCCTGGCCGTTCCAGGCGCCCCGGCACCGAGACGACAACAGACCCCCGGTTCGCCTCGATCACGCTCGATACGCTGCCGCGGCTCAGGCGGCTGCGCGACAACGTCCTGGCGCGCCCGGCCAGGGTATGCATCGAGCGGGCGCGGCTCCTCACGC
This sequence comes from uncultured Acidobacteriota bacterium, assembly GCA_963843385.1. Lineage (GTDB taxonomy): Bacteria > Acidobacteriota > Vicinamibacteria > Vicinamibacterales > JAKQTR01 > CAVOHU01. Next base: position 1,948,093 of record CAWJJY010000007.1, on the reverse strand, counting down.
AGTACCTTTCCGGCGGCGGCCTTTCCGGCGAATCCCCGTCGCTGCGTTATGCCGGCGCGGTCCGCCACGTGCTGGTCAACAAGCGGCCGCGACTGTTCGACGACAGTCTGGTGGCCGGCTCGACCACCTCTCATCCGTTCGGTGCGCCCGTCTACCCGGAATTCACCGGCCTCATGATCTGGCCGGAGCTGGATACCATCAGCACCCGCCCGCGAAACCCCCAGCTCCTGGACCCGCACGACGCGCTCGAGCTCGACCGGGAGATCTTTCCGTTCTGGATGGATCGCACGATCCTCGAGACCACGCGCCGGGAGTTCGACAATCCGCCCTGTCTCAAGCTGTTCGAGCAGCTCGTGTACTTCATCGCCGGGAAGGCCGGGTGCCTGTCGCATACGGTGCCCTTCTACCGAAGCGTGATCCGCTCCGGAACCGCGGCGCTGAGGAAGCGCGCCTCGTCATCGATCGCGACGCTCACGACGCGCCGCGATGCGGCGTCGCGCCGACGGCTCGAGTTCTTCCGCGGGATCGATCTCGTGCTCGATGGTGTGGAGACCTACGCGCGAAACCTCTGTTCGGAAGCACGGAAGCGTGCGGCCGAGTCGCCGGATCCGAAGAGGCGCGCGGAGCTCGAGCAGCTTGCCGAGGTCTGTTCGCGCGTTCCGCGGCGAGGCGCCTCGACGCTCCGGGAGGCGGTCAACGCGCTCTGGGTGCTCCAGGTCGGCGTCCATGCAGAGAACATCAACATGGCGATCAGCCCGGGGCGCCTCGACCAGATCCTCGATCCGTACTACCAGGCCGATCTCCAGCACGGCCGGATCGACGCGGCCGGAGCGATCGAGCTCATCGGCTGCCTGTGGCTCAAGTTCAATGACAACACCGGCCTCGTGCCTGAGAGTTCGGAAGAGCTCTTTGGTGGCGCCGGCACCGTCCCGGCGGTGACCATCGGCGGAGTGGACGAAGCCGGCCGCGATGCCGTCAATGATTGCACCTACCTGGTGCTGCGCGTGGCGGAGCTCCTCGCCACACGCGATCCGAACCTGACCGCGCGGTATCACCCTGGCGTGAATCCCGAGGCGTACCGGAACCGGGTTGCCGAGGTCATCGCCGGCACGCGATGCCTCCCTGCCGTCTACAACGATCTGGCGGCCATCGCGACGCTCCGCCACCAGGGCCTGACGCTTCCGCACGCGCGCGACTACGCGATCATCGGATGCGTCGAGCTTGCGTCGGGGGGACGCAGCTACGACGCGTCGGGCTCGATCATGCTCATGCTGCCCGCGGCCATCGAGCTGGCGCTCTTCAGCGGCCGGCGCCCCTCGGTCAGCGGAGAGGCGCAGGTGGGGCCGTCCACCGCCGATTCGCGATCGATCACAACGTTCGAGCAGTTCTGGGACGCCTTCACGGCGCAGCTCTCCTGGGTTGCGGGGCAGGCGATTCGGCTCAATGAGCATTTCGGAGAGGTGCACCGTCAGCGGCAGCCATCGCCTCTGCTCTCGGCGCTCTTCGACGGCCCGCTCGAAGCCGGGAAGGACCTTATCGACGGCGGCGCGCGCTACAACAGCAGCGGCGCCACCCACATCGGATTTGCCGACGCCGTGGATTCGCTCTGCGCCGTGCACACCGTGCTCTCCGAGCGCTACTGCACCATGGATCGCTTCGTCTCCGCGCTCGAGCGGAATTTCCGCGATGACGGGGCGCTGCAGGCCTATTGCCTCAGCAAGGCGCCGAAATTCGGTACTGGCCATCCCGTCGCGATCGCCCTGTCGAAGCGCCTGGCCGCATTTCTCTACGATTTCTACCAGCAGCACACGAACTACCGCGGCGGGCGCTATCGGCCCGCCTACTGGAGCATGACCAACCACACCGGACAGGGCCGGCTCTCGGGCGCCCTGCCGAGCGGCAGGAAGGCGGGCGAGTCCTTTGCAAGCGGTATGACGCCGGTTGCCGGCGCGGCCCCCGAGCTGACCGCCTGCCTGCGTGGCGTCGCGTCGATCGGGAGTCGCCATGTTCCCGGGGGAATGGCCCTGAATCTGAAGTATCCCGCGCTTCACGGGCCCGAGGATGTGGTGCGCCTGGCCCAGGCGATCGAGGCCTACTGCGCCCTGGGCGGCATGCACGTGCAGTTCAACATCGTAAGCCGGCAGACGCTTCTCGACGCGAAGCAGAACCCGCGCCAATACCCGCACCTGCTGGTGCGGGTGTCCGGGTATTCCGCGTATTTCGCGGATCTGACGCCGAGCATGCAAGACGAAATCATCGCCCGCAGTGCCTACGACATCCGCGACAGCAGCCTGGCCGACCTGCCTGAGGCGGCCGCAGAACAGGAAGCCGCTCGTGCGCGATAATCGGAACGACCCGGAACAGCCCCTCTTGATCAAGCTGATGAGCGGTTACATCGAGCTCACGGACCGGCTCGGCCCCGGCGTCGTAAAGGCCGTGAAGGACTACCGGGCCGCCGGCAATTCGACCATCAGCGGGACGCGCGAAACGGTGGTCGCTGCACTCGGGCGGCTCGGTTGGGCGCCGCCGTTCATCAACACGATGGCCGACGCCGCCGGAGGTACGTTGTCGTCGGTCCTGACCTTCCAGGAACGTGTCGTCGAAGCCGGCGTCGAGGTTCACCGAAGAGCCGCGCAATCGGCGTTCGATGCCATGACCGGGAAACCGGTCTGAGCCATGGCGCGTCCCCCCCGGACGGCGACGGCAAGACGGCCCCGAGATCGGGCGCCCGCGCCTCCGAACGCTGTCGTGGTCACCGATGGGGGGGGACACTCGCTCGAGGAAGCCCTCGACGCCATCGGGATGGCGGACATGCTGATGCGCGTTTCCTCGGCACGCCGGCCGGCCGCGGCGGTCGCCATCGCGGCCGACGGCGCCGTGCCTCGCAGCGTGCGGGCCTACCTCATCCGCCATGGAACGGCTCGCATCACGACGATTGCGCTCGCGTCTCCGCCGCCCGGCGTCGAGTGCGGTGACGGCGAGGTGGCCGATCCGGCCTGCCGGACCTCCGTCTCTGCCGACCTGGAACTGTCCACGGCCTGGGCAGAAAGCGATGTCCGTCTGGTCGTGTCCCGGGTCAAGACCGATCGGAACGGCGAGTACCTGCTGTGTGGCGCCGCCTTGAAGGCATGCGTGTCGCGAGGCGATCTGAGCGCCGTGCTCGATCGGTACCCCGCGCACTGTTCCATCGTGGTCGATCCCGCCGGCGACACGCCCGCCGTCGTCGCCGACCATCCTCTGCTGGCCGACTGGATCGGCGCGACGCTCATGGGGCGCGATCCGTTCAGCGCGCCCGCTGATGCCGACTGGTTCCGGCGTGGGTTGCTTCCCCGCGCCTATCGCGTTCGCGGCGACACCAGACCGATCGACGGGTGGCGGAATCCACCCTCGCTCGTCCGAGATCTGCCGCAGGCGGTCTACGGTCCCCCGGTGATCAGCTGCCGATGGCAGGGCGTAGCGGCCGCCGCAGAGGCATGGAGTTCGTACGTCAGATCGGTGCTGGAACCTTTTCTTCCAGTACAGGCCGGCGCCAATGGCGGCCGTCCAACCCGCGAGATTCTCGTCGAGCGCATCGCTGCGGCGGTGTCACCCGAGAGCCTCGGGGAGCTGCTGGAGGCCCTGCTCCAGGGACTCGGGTTCCTCATGAGCGTTCATCCTGCGCTCAAGGACGAAGTGCGGGCGTTGAGGGCCCGCTATCGCCTCACGACACAGGACGGGCGCATGAGCGTGACCGCCCGGTTCTCCGCCGGGACCCTCAATGCCAGCCGGACCGATTCCGGGCCGGCGAACGTGACGCTGATCTTCAAGGACACCGCGGCGCTTCTCGGGATCGCCGCATCGCCCAAACCAGACCTGCTCGGCTCGATGCTCAGACAGGACGTCGCCTTCGACGGCAATCTCAACTATCTCCTGAAGCTCGCGTACTTCCTGCGTCGCGTCTCGCTCATCCTTCAAAGCGATCAGCGGAGGGCCGCATGAGCGCGATCACCGGGCTCGGCAACCGCGTGCCCGGGCATTGTGACCTCTCCGCGCGCGGGACTCGGAGCGTACCGGCGATTGCAGACATCCAGCGATTCTCCCTCGACAACGGGCCGGGCATTCGCTCCATCGTGTTCCTCAAGGGATGCGCCTTGCGGTGTGCGTGGTGCCACAACCCGGAGCTGCAGGATCCTCGGCCGCAGGTGTCGTATCTGGCCGACGCCTGCATCGGATGCCGCTCATGCCTCGCGGCCTGCCGCGACGAGGCGGACCCGGCCAGGCCTCGTGCCGCCTGTTCGGCATGCGGGCGATGCGCCAGCGCGTGTCCAACCGGCGCGCTGCGCATGATCGGCACGCGCCTGAGCCCGGCACGGCTCGCAGCGATCCTCCTCGAGGATGCGCCGTTCTACCGCGTGTCAGGCGGCGGCGTCACGTTTTCGGGAGGCGAACCCGCACTCTTCAGCCGCTACTGCGCCGGGACGGCCCGGATACTCAAGGCCAGCTCCGTTCACGTGGCGATCCAGACGGCGGGAATGTTTCGCTGGGATGAGTTCGAGCGCACGCTGCTTCCCCTCGTCGACGAGATCTACTTCGACCTGAAAGCGATCGACTCCGCGAGGTACCGGCGGCTCACCGGCTGCAGCTCCGAGCCGATCATCGGGAACTTCAGGCGTCTGGCGGCCGGGTCGACGCCGATGATCGCCACGATGGTCCTCGTTCCCGGCGTCAACGACGATCCTCGAACCATCGACGCGATGCGCAGCTTCGTGCTGAGCTGCGGCGTCGCCCGTTTCGAGCTTCGGCCGTTCGTCCCGGCGAACGGAGGCAAGCGCCGGCGCGTCTTCCGGATCCCGATCAGGCATCTTCCTGACACCGTCTTTCCCGAGGCCGGCCCGGCCATGAGCGGTGCCGCATGAGCGCGCGAGCGACAGGCCCTGGATCGACCGCGCGTTGCGAAGCGCGAACCGCCAGAGGGCGGCCTTGCAGGAACGCCGCGCTCCCGGGCGCCACCTTCTGCCGCCATCACCGAGGCGCCCCGGCCTCTGTGGTGAGCATCGAGTCACGTGCCGCGGCACAGCCCTACGAACTGCTGGAACAATGCCTCGAGCACGCCGCGTTCTGGGACTGCCTGGAATCGACCCGCCGTTCCGCCACGAAGTCCAGGAAGACGTTTTCCATTGTCATCAAGCCCGACCTGGAGCATTTCAGCGTCGACTCGAGTTGTGGCACGAGCCCCCGGCTTGTCGAGCACCTGATCGCCCTGCTGCACCGCCGGGACTACACGGCCGTCGCCGTCGCCGACGGGCCCGGCCTTGCCTGCGCGTGGCTCGACAACCGCGGCGTGGCGGTTCTGGCCGATCTCGCCGGCTACCGCTATGCAACCGACGATGGCGGAGCCTACGAGGTGCTCGACCTGTCCGAGAACTGCATCGATGCCGGCTTCGACGAGGGGAAGGCGCTTCGCGGCACGACGCTCTCGCGGCACTGGCTCGACGCGGATTTCAGGATCTGCTTCGGCAAGAGCAAGACCCACGAGCAGGACTCGTTCGCGCTGTGCCTCTACACGCTGATGGGAGTCTTCCCGTTCACCGACAAGTACTACCATTGCCACGGCCGGTTGCCGGCGCCGGAGATCATCACCGAACTCCTGCAGCGAACGCCCGTGCACTTCGCGCTCGTCGACGCCGTCGTCAGCAACCACGGCGCCGACGGAGTACGGATGAACAATCCCCTGCCGACAGGCACCGTGATCGGGAGCCCCTCGATCCTGCTCGCCGACATGGCGGGCGCGCTCAAGATGGGGCTCGATCCGTACGCCTCGCCGCTCAACGCGCACGCGCTTGGAACGCTCGGCCTTCCGCCCAGGTACCGGATCGAGGGTGACCTCGTTCAATACGACGGGTGGAAGAACGTTCCGCCGCTTCTCTCCGACTCGGTCCGCAAGCGTAACCGTTCGGCCCCGCTGCGCCGGATGATCGAGCCGTGGACCCAGGCCGTGGACCGGCAGTACTTCCCGTTCAAGCGGGACCTCGACGACCGGATCAACCAGTTTGTCGCGCCGCTCCTGTCCGGCCTCGACGATCATCCGTTCAAGCTGCTCGCCGCGATCCTCTCGAACTACCTGCTCGCGCAGGGCGCGCGCGCGCTCGAAACCTACCGCATCCTCTACGACAAGGAGAAGATCTTCCGGAAGACGACATCAATTGGCGTGGACCCCTCACGTTTTGGCGACGCCGAGTACGAGCGCGTCCCCGACTACGTCGAGCCCTTCGAGATCATGGCGGCGCAGTCGGCGCCCGATCGCAACGGCCTTCGCTGGCGCGTCATCGACCGGTCGGTCGTCATCGAGTTCCGGCGGATCCTGCCGTTCGCGTTCGATGACTTCACCTCCCGGGTGGACATTGCCGGCGCCGTCCGAATCATGAACGACAACGTCGGGGGCGCGGTCGTCCCCACGAAGCGAAACGGCGCGGGCGGCGTCCTTCACCAGGTCGAGCGTGATATCTACCTGCCGCAGCCGAACTGGATCGCCCTCTTCGGCGGCGACTTCATTGACGTCACCAAGCTGGAGCTGATTCGCCGTACGAAGGACGAGCACGCCATCTTCTGGAGGACCATCGAGAGCCTCAATCGCTCTGCACGCTTCGACGACGGCATCGTGCGGTTCGGACGGATGGGCGACGAAGCCGTGTCGATCACCATCGCGGCGCGCCAGGACTTCTCGCTGCCGCTCATCCTCCAGGTGCTCGACCTCGATTTGCTGCCCCACGTGAAGAACCCACTCATTTCGGACGCGTACCTGACCTACATGGGCCGCACCATCGCGAACTACGAGGCGGCCTTCCAGGGACGTGACGTGCGCACGGGCCGCGAGTATCTCGAGACGTTCGGCGAGCCCGGCGAGCCAACGCCCGAGCATTTCCCGGAAGCGCTGGTCGGCAAGATCATGGCCGCCGCGCCGGTCGCGGAACTCATCAGGAAGGTGATCCGTGAAGGCCCGCGAGCGGCGACCGACGCACAGGCGCTAGGCGCCCAAGCCGACTCGATGGCCTCGTCTGTTGTTTCGACGGTGTCGAGCGTCATGAACGACCTCTTCGACGCGATACGCAAGGACCTCGCGCCTGCGGCATCTGTCGAAGAAAGGGGAACGGCGTGAAGTTCCTGGTGACCGGGGCGACCGGCATCGTCGGGGCGCACCTGGTGCGCGAGCTGCTCGGCCGCAAGGGGCGCGTCCGCGTCCTGCTCCGGCAGGCGAGCGACACGAGGGCGATCGACGGCCTCCAGGTGGAGCGCGTCTACGGTGACGTGCGGGATCGGATGAGCGTCGAGCAGGCGGCTCGGGGCTGCGCCGTGGTCTTTCATTGCGCTGCGATCTTCGCCTACACCGGCCACAGTGACGAGGAGGTGCTGGCCACGGCGCGCGAGGGCACCGAGAACGTCGTCCGGGCCGCCGCACGGGCCGGCGCGCGCCGCATCGTGCTCACCTCGTCGTCGGTGGTGTTCGGGTCGTCGCCAGGGCCCCGCGTGATCGATGAGGAGACGCCGGCGGACCGAACGGCGCTCTCGGTGTACGAACAGTCGAAGGTCGAGCAGTTGCGCCGGGCGCGCGAGAGCGCCAGAGAGTGCGGCATCGAGCTGGTCTTGGCGTGCCCGACGCTCTGCGTGGGCCCGCACGATACGAGGCTCGGAGAAGGCAACGCGGTCATCACCAACTTCATCCGGGATCCGTTCCGGGCGACATGGGCGGGTGGCGTCAACATCGTCTCGGCCCGCGACGTGGCGGCCGGACACGTGCTCGTCGCGGAGCGGGGCGCCCCCGGCGAGTGCTACCTGCTCGGCGCCGACAACCTGAGCTGGGACGCCGTCCATCGCACCGTCGCGGAGCTCTGCGGCGTGGCAGGCCCGATGATGCGGGTGAACCACACCGCCAGCCTCGTCGCGGCGCTCACGCACGGGCTGGCGTCACGTGTCACCGGGGAGCGGCCGCTCGTCAGCCGTGCCCAGGCCAGGATGGTCGGCAGGTTCTATTGGTATGCCAGCGGGCGGGCGGGCGGGATCGGCTACGCCCCGCGCAGCTCGCGGCGCGCTTTGGCCGAAGCCATTTCGTGGCTCAGCTCGAGCCCACACATTACCCAATCGCTGCGGGCGAGGCTGCGGCTGTCTGACGAGGTGCTCCGTCTCTCTGCGGCGAGCAAGGAGAAGGCATCGTGAAGTTCCAGACCCTTGCGCTGGTCCGGTATCCGCTTCCGGTTGCGTGGAACGCCATGCGCGACCATCTGTCGCAAGTCGCCGACCACCTCGAGGACATCGAGAGCATCACGATGACGGAGCGGACCGAAGCTCCCGGCGTCGTGTCGCTGGTGAACGTGTGGCGGGCCAAGCCGAAACTGCCGGAGTTTCTCGCCCGGCACGTCGATGCCACGAAGTTCGCCTGGACCGACCGGGCGGAATGGAAGGAAGCGTCGAGGACCTGCCAGTGGCGCATCGAGCCGCACGTGTTCCGCAGCTACTTCGACAGCCACGGCGAGACCCGCTTCGAGCCGGCCATGGGCGGGCGCGGCACGCGCATCACGTTCTCGGGCGAGGCGGACATCAAGATCGGCACCCTCGGCGACGGGGTGCGAAAGGTCCTCGAGGACACCCTGTTCAAGGGCGCGATGAGCTTTGCCCAGGGCATCATCGCAAAGAACTTCCGCAAGATGGCAGACGCCCTGGGCGCGTACCTGGATGCGCAGTTCCGCGCGGCGCCCGTTCCCGAGACGGGCCGGGCCGCAGGAACGAAGTCCTTCGATTCAAAGGCTCGGTGACGAACCTGCTATTTCAGGACTTCGTGCTGAGCGAGCGTGCAGGACGGTTGCCGAGCAGGAAGACGCAACCGGAGTTGCGAGTCGAAGCACGAAGAAGGAGAAGAGATGAGTAACGGTTCGAGCGAGGCGCGTCCGCCCGGCCTCAAGCTGATCGACGCGCTGGTCGATCAGGCGGGCGTCTCGGCGCACATCACGCTGTCCAGCATGAGATGGCTGGAGGAGATGTGTTTGGGCGGAGTCCGGATGATGGCGCAAGCGGCCAAGGCGGTCGAGGACGGGTGCCGCATCAAGATCCCGCTTCGGGAAGAGGCCGCCGGTCTTGCAGAGAAGACCGCGGCGGCGATTCTCAAGGTGGAGTCTGCGTTCCTGAAGGTGTACATCGAATCGGGACTGCGGGCTGCCGAGTTGCTGCGCGACAGACTGGGGGAGAAGAGGTCTGGCGGAAACGCGCAGGGTCCCGTGCATCCCGAGGACGGCCCGAAGAATGTCGGGGTGGATCCGTGAATCGAGCACGCCCCGCGAAACCGATGGTCGGAGGCGGGAGATGAACAGGAAGCTGCTGCTGGTGAATCCGGTCAACCCGAGCCGACTCGGGCTGAGCATCAACCTGTCCGGCCGCTTTCCGCCGCTCGGGCTCGGCATCGTCGCCGCGCTGACACCGGCCAACTGGGAGGTCGAGCTCATCGACGAGAACTTCGAGGCGTTCACGTTCCGTGAGGCCGATCTCGTCGGGTTCACGTCGTTTACCGCCTCCATCACGCGGGCGTACGAGATTGCCGCCCTCTACCGGAAAAAGGGCATCCCAACGGTCATCGGCGGCATCCATGCGTCCATGCTGCCGAAGGAAGCCGGCCGGTACGTCGATACCGTCGTCGTCGGTGAGGCGGAAAGCGTGTGGCCGCGCGTATTGGCCGACTTCGAGAAGGGAAGGCTCAAGAAGATCTACCGGGGACAGCCGACGACGGAGACGGCTCTTCCCGGGGCCAGGCACGATCTGTTTCATCCCGACTATCTCTTCGGCTCGATCCAGACCGCGCGCGGCTGCCCGATGGACTGCGAGTTCTGCTCGGTGTCCGCCTTCAACGGACGACGGTACCGCCAGCGTGACATCGCGAGCGTCCTCGACGAGCTCGAGACCATCCGGCCCAAGCTCGTCTACTTTGTCGACGACAACCTGTACGGATACGGGCGGTACGCCGCCGAGCGCGCCCTGAGCCTGTTCAAGGGGATCATCGACCGCGGGATCAGGAAGGACTGGTTCACGCAGGCGTCGATCAACTTCGGCGAGAACGACGAGGTGCTCGAGTATGCGGCCAGGAGCGGCTGCCGGATGGTGCTCCTCGGCCTCGAGGCGGAGAACGAGGAGGCGCTGAAGGACGCGAGCAAGCACCTGAACCTGAAACGGCTGGACGAGTACGAGGAGGTGTTCCGGCGCATTCGAAGCCACGGCATCGCGGTGCTCGGCAGCTTCATCTACGGCATGGAGAGCGACACGCCAGCCTCGCTCACGCATCGCACTGAATTCATCCTGAACAGTGATGTCGATGCGGTACAGATGTCCCTGATGACACCCCTGCCGGGCACGAGACTGTTCGCCAAGCTCCGGGACGAGGGGCGGCTGCTCTACACCAACTTTCCCTCTGACTGGGTGCACTACGACATGACGGAAGTGCTGTTCAAGCCCAGGCTGATGGAGCCCGGCGAGTTGTTCAACGGCATCATGGAGGCGGGCAGCCGTGTCTACAACCCCATCACCCTTTGGTTCCGCTACCTGAGAACCCTCCGGGCCGTCCGCAACACGGCGACCGCCTGGTGGGCGTATTCGACCAATCTCAACTATTTCAAGACCAGCCTCGCGGTCTATCTCCAGAGGAGAGGCTTCGCGCCGCTATGAGGACACTCGACGCTACGAAGGAGACACAGTATGAGCGCTGACATCAGATTCCCCAGGGATACTGGCTCACCCTTGGGGGCAGCGTCGACGTCGGGCTGGACGACATCCGGATCAACAACATCCCCAAGATCACGGTGGATGCGGGCCTCAGTGACATCCGGATCAACAACATCCCCAAGATCACGGTGGATGCGGGCCTCAGTGACATCCGGCTCAAGGAATTCCCGTCCAACCCGCTCAAGACCGACTCCAAGCTGGACATGGGGCTCGACAACATTCGCGTCAAGGAATTGCCGAAGATCCAGCTCGAGGCCCAGTTCTCGCTGAAGCCGACCCGCGTTCACCTTCCCATGAACTACAAGCTGAGCGTCGGCGTCATGGGCTACGAGCTCGTCGGGTTCGCGCTCTGCGGTGAAGGCATGGTCATCACCGAGGACTATCACAAGCACGTGGCCGAAGGGTGCGAGTAGGTCCCGGTCCCCAACAACGCCTGTCATCACCTGGAGAGGAGACATGCAAACGATCGATCCGACAGGTCGCGAGAACCGACGTGCTGCAGCTCGGCGACGGGCCGTTCATCTTCAGCGGCGTCCCGCCGTTCTGCAGGGGAAACATCGTCATCGGCAGCACGTCCACACGAGACCCTGCGCGTCCGCGCCATTGCCACGGAGCATCGCGAGGACCGGAAGCTGGCGCCCCTCGGCTTCGGGCAGATCAGCGTGCAGACGCGCATTGCACCCGGTACCAGGCAGACGGTGCCGGCGCATTTTCACGTCGACCGGCACACGGCGCCGGGCGTCTACAAGACGAGCATCCTCTGGGGCAAGGAGCGGCACCAGGTTGTCGTGCACGTGCACGAAAACCCCAGCCTGACCATCTCGCCGTCCCGGTTGGAATCTCCGCGGGGCGGGCGGGGATCGCCTGTCGCACACGCTGGTCATCCACAACCCCGGCAACGTGACGCACACGCTCGACGAGGTGGGGATGGTCTGGCTCGAAGAGCGGGACTGGGTCGGCCGCACCCTCGTCTCCGCGTTGCGTGAATCGCCCAGCGACGAGGCGGTCCAGCCGGCGCTCGAGCGTCTGCTGGTCCAGCTGCGAAAGTCGATGCTGCCGGCGGTCCGGGTAGCACTCAAGTACGACTCGCCCGAGATCCGGCCCGGCGACACGCGCGTCGTGGACATCGAGCTCACGCTGCCGGCCGAGGGCATGAGCAAGGGCCGCAGTTATCTGGGATTCATCAAGCTGATGGGCAGCAGGCTGTGGATGGAGGTCGCGTGCACCGGTTCGCCCAATTCCACGAAGAGGAGACCGCTATGAGCCATGAAAGCCCCGATTGCGGCTGCGGAGCACACCACGACGAGCATCATGACTGCGGCAGCGGGCCGCTGGATGTCGGGTCCAAACTCCTCAAGCTGTCCGCGATGAGCGCCGCCGGGTTCGTCAAGGAGGCGTCAGCGCTCGTGTCCTCGGCGTTCCCGGGAGCGGGGACATTCCGCCTCCGGCGGATGTGCGAGATTCCGGAGACCGACTGCCCGCCGAAATCCCTTGGCACGATCTGCTGGCGCGGATGCAGCGGTGCGAAGCTGACGCACACGATCCGGCTGACCAACACCTCCGGCCACCAGCAGGTCTACACCCTGTCGGCGACGCCCTTCATCGAGCCGGGCGGAGGTCATCTGCCCGTCGCACTCGATCACGACGAGCTCAAGTTAGCTGCGGGTGAGAGCGGCTTCGTCGAGGCCGCCGTCAAGATCCCGGACGCGTTCCCCGCGGGCCACTACCAGACCAGGATCCTCGTGACCGGCCAGTACGAGCAGTTCGTCGATGTGACACTGTGCGTCCACAGCCGGCAGGAGTGCACGCTCGAGGTGTCGCAGGGCGACATCCCGACGCACATCCACGCCCACCGTTGGTACCACCACTTCCAGTGCATCGAGCCGTGTTTTCCGAAGGCAGAGCAACGGATCAAGGGCGAGGTGATGTACCCCCGCGCGCCGCTGGCGGAAGAAGTGACCGTGAAGAAGTAGGCAGGCCCGAAGGTGCCCGTCATGGACAATGCTGAGGGGAAGACCGCGTCATCTTTCGTGAAGGAATTCCGGTCGCTCGTCGCGAAGAACGTCAAGGGAAACATGCAGATCGTTTCCCGCCTCAACCAACTGGTTCGAAGCGCGGGCGCACCGTCGCGCCCCGAACGCCAGCAGAGCGGGGGAAAACAGGCGGCGCTGCTGACGCGGCTGATGGACTTCAACCTCGCCTCGTACGAGGTCATCAGCTCCTACACGCTCGGCATGCTCAACGATCTGGTCTCGGCCGCCGAGACGTCCCTCCTGGGCAGGGAGCCACACTCAGCGGCTGCATCCCCAAGAGCCTCCGGTGAAATCCAGGCGAAGGTCAGGCAGGGCGAACGGCTGAAGGCTCCTTTCGTCGTGGAGAATCTGCACAGCGATCCTGTCGAGATCTCGTTCGAAGCCGGTGAGCTGACCGCGCTCGCGGTTCCTTCGGTGCCGGCATCGAACATCGGCTTCGAACCAGCCGCCTTCACCCTCGCTCCGCAGAAGAAGGCCGTGGTCGCTGCGCTCGTCGATGTCTCGGAGGCGTTCGTTGTCGGGAAGACCTATCGGTCGAGCATCCGTGTGCTCGGCTTCCAGGGCCAGGAGGTGCGGCTCGCGCTCACCGTGCTGCCGCCGGCGGAGGCGGGGAAGCCGGCACAGAAGCCCTCTGACGGCAAGCGCAAGCGCGCTCCGAGAGGCCGGCGGGCGAAGGGTGCGCCGCCGGCGCGTTCGACGCGCGTGCAGAAGAAATGAAACAGTAGTCGCCGAGGCGCGGCCGTCAGCGCTCGTGGAGGTCATCGTCAGGCCGTCAGCCCTGCTGGAGGGGAGACGGTCGAGACTTGTCTTGGGTGTTCCCACGGGGGATGGAGCCGGCGGTCGGACCTGAACCGACGACGTGTTCAGTACGAATCGTCACCAAACGGGCAGACCCATCCCCGTCACCAAGAGAGGCAGAAGCTGACATCACTGAAAGCCAGCATGCTGGCCAGCATTTGTTGACAGGGGCCGCGCCCGAGCGTAGCCTCATATCGGAATTTCGGCCAATCCGGCGACCGGGTGCCAAGGAAAGATCGCAATGGCGCACCGTCCGCGTTGCCTGCTCGCTTCCGCTCGCAGCCCCCCTCGACGGCGTCGGCCGCATCAGAGAACGGGCGTCCTGATCGCCCGGCGAACCCACACCCGACATCTCCGGCCAACTGTTCACACGGGAGGCTCTCGCATATCGACAAGAGCGAAGGGCCTATTGGGGAGTCTACAGGATGAAGAAAGAGACTTCCGTTCTCGGTCGCATCCTTGGCGGGACGCATCAATGATCTATCGCCATCCGAATCCTGTTGTGCGGAGTTGCCGTGCGTCCGACAACGCCGGTCCTGTCCACCGCCCGGGCCGCAGCACCACGTCAGACCGTCAATGCCGCGAATAGACGGAGCGATGACCGTGATCAAAACGACCTGTCTGATCCTTGTCGCGCTAGTCGCTCTTTGTGCTTCTACGTGTTCGAGAAGCAAGGCGGAAGGAATCAGTTGTGAGCGTGCCGGCGTCACTTCCACTTGACGCACTAATGAGCGGCACACTCAGTGAGAGCAACATGACGTTTGGTGGGAAGACTGTTACCGTGAAGCTGGCCGGCGGGAAAACAGTTCAAGCAGTTGCGACCAGGGAGCAGATGAGGGAGGCCTTCAGGGGCAAGACCAAAGCCGCACTCGAAAAGCAACAAGATGGCACGTGGAAGGTCACGAAACTGGAATGACCGAAGGATGGGAATCTGCGTCAATCCCGTCCTCGGTCCTTGTGAGGTCTATTCCCGCGACCGCATCGTCAGCGCGAGCACTCAGCACGGCTGCAGTCAACGACCGCTCCGAACCCCTGTGGTGCTCCAGAGGTGTCAAGCCACCCGGAAGTGTCCCCGTCAGGCTGACAGTTCGACAAGAGACTGGCCGCGTAATTGACGGAGCGTCTCCTTCCGGATTGTCTACATAGTGGGGAAGCTTACTGGGAAGTACACGCCGCTGAAACGCGACTGAGTGACGATGTCGCCCGGGATAAATCTCAACAGCGGCGGTGAATTGGTCACGCGGCTCTGACCGCGATCGTCACGTTCCGCGCGCCGGAGAGCGATCGAAGCATCGCGGCCGTGAGCTCCAGCGGGACGGCGCCTGCCAACCACACGCACCCGGCCGTCCTCGTGGCCGATGACGTCGGCTATTTGCAAGCCATTGCACGGGAAGTAGGAGGGGTGATGCATCGGACAGGATCCAGGATGGACATCCGAACTGCGCGGCGGCGGAAATGGTCGGTCGAGGACTCGACGAGACCGCGCCGGGTGAGTTGAGCGGTCCGCGCCCCATCCTCGGCTGTTGGTTCGGTTCGCGATCGGCTAGGCGGCCCAGGGCCGCTGACAAAAGGCTTCCCACTGGGTGCCTTCTCATGGTGACTTCGCGGGATCTGGCGCAACTCGCACGCCACGAGATGGCATCAGTGTTGCTCTCGCTCAATCTTCGTCTTGCCCCCGCGGTAGCCCCGCAACGAAACGCGACGCGTCATCCCGTGCTGGACGGCGGTTCTCGGCGCGCCGAAAGAGTGGGCGACTTCAGTCCTGGACGAATCCGGAGCGGACTCTTCCGGTCGCTCGCCGGACAGTAATTCTAGTCAGTGGCAGCGGACACAATCGAACACGGCTTCGTTCAGCGGGCAGCTCATTCAGTCTGATCGCTTCGGCCTATGGTCTGGAACCACCGAGCTGGCGCTGTATGGAGAGTCCGGCCAAGCCGTGAGGAGCGCCACAACGACGCCCGCTCTCAGCTGGAACGCGATCGATGTGAGTGCGCTAGTGCTCAGTCGTACGGGAGCATCGGTACGCCCTGAGCATTCCGTCGCTTTGGTTCCACAGCTGTCCAGAAATCCGTGTTCGTCTTGCTCGCGGAGTCAGCACACCGGCCGGCGGGTCTCTTGAGCGGCGCCTCTTTGGGGAACGCCTTGAGGTCTCGACCTCACGTGCGTCCGAATCGGTCTCTGGCCCCAGGTTTCAGTGCGCGCTGTTTCAGGGCGCCGTTGGTGGACGTTTCGCCGCGATCAGCGAGCCCCACAGGCTCTGAGAACGTACAGTGCGGTCACACCCTCCGGCCCGCTCTCTTGAGAGGCTATTGGACCGTCCTATTGTCAGCGAGGAGTCATCGATGAGCGTGAAGCGAATCGCCTGCATCACCACGCTGCTGCTCGGCATCTTGTCGACCACGACTTGGGCGCAGCCGACACGGGCAACCGCCCAGACTCCAGAGGCGATACGGGCGCAGGAGCGTCTGATTGCGGCGCGCACGCCTGTGATCCGAGGAGGTAATGTCGCCACCGACGCGGAAATCCTCGCCGCCCTTGGGCTGAGTAGCTCAATCGTGACCGGGATGACGCGCACCGGCGATCAGGCCGCCTTCGGCACATTCTCCTCGCTGGGCGTCATCACGCCAATTGCCGGTTCGAGGTTCCTCGCGATGAGCAGCGGCGTGGCGGGCACGAGTTCACCAGAGGTCGGGACTGACTTTCCTCCGGGCGGCGCGGCCGGCGATGCGGCCGAGCTGCGGATCACCCTGACGGTGCCCGACGGTGTGCAACGGCTGGAGTTCTTCTACCGCTTCATGTCGGCCGAGTATCCCGAATGGGTCGGAAGCAGCTTCAACGATGACTTCACCGTAAGGATCATCTCCGGCGGGATCAGCACCGAAGTCGCACGTGCGACGGTCAACAGCGCGCCGTTCTACCCGGCGTCGAAAGGTGTCGCTGGCGGCTCCGGGTACGACATCGTCGACAGCAGTGGTAACCCCGACGCCGGATTGACCGACTGGACGCCGATATCTGTGCCCGTGGTTCCTGCCAGCACGATCGTGCTGGTGTTCGGAGTCAAGGACGTCGGTGACGGGATCTACGACTCGCAGGTGCTGATCTCGGGCGTCACGGTCGGGTCGTTGCAGGTGATCGACCCCTTCCCCGACTTTCTGTCGCTCGACGGTCTCGTCCAGGACGCTAATCGGCTGGCCAAGGGCGGCAAGCCAGCTCGCGGGGCTGCTGCCGATGGTGTGTCTCGCCTCCTGCTGAGGACGATTCCCGGGTCAGGAGCCACGAGCGTCCGCTTCACGCTGGCCGGAGCCTCCCTGTCCGCCGACGGAGGACTCACGTCGATTCACGGCGGTTCGCCCGTCGGGGAGATCACGGTCCCAGTCATTTCGACCACGGACGGTCCCCGCGCGTATGCGCTCTACTTGGCACCCGCCGATTTCGCTAAGGCCGGGTACGAAGCTCGGCAGAGCGTACGGTCACTCTTCGAACGACGATTGTGTCTGGCGGAACCGAACGCAGCTCCGACACAGCGCTCATCATCGCCCGTCCACCGGTGCTGCTCATCCACGGATTCTGGCTCGGTTCGGCAGACAGCTGGGCCGGCAGTCCGCTGCTCACGGACTCCAGATTCAGCGACAGGATCGTAAGGATGGACTGGAGCGACGCTAACGTGTCCGGCTTCGACGTTGTCGCTCCGCGCGTAATGGGTTGGACCCAGCAGGCTCTCAACACCCTCCGCAACCGTCAGGGCCGGATTGCCGCCACGCAAGTGGATGTCGTCACGCACAGCATGGGCGGAATTCTGGCGCGAAAGCATGCGACAGGACTGACTTACCAGCGGTGACGACAACTACCAGCAAGGGGATTTCAACAAACTCGTCACGTTCAACACGCCCCATGCCGGGTCGCCGTGGGCCAACGTCGTGCGTGATCTGCTCGCGAATCCGACATATGGCTGGGCGGTGCAGTGGTTCCTACCGCGTATCGGGATGAAGGGCGACTTCGGTGCCTTCAACGACTTGGCGGAAGGCAGCTGCGCCTTGAACGCCATTCCAGCGACCCAAGGCGTGCCAGCCCACGCGCTCGGCGGTACCGGCGGCAGCGACCTGGTGACCGCAGCGGGCGTCGTCGGCACAATTGCCAACCTCGGGAGCTCCTGCCGCCCGTGCCACCGTTCGTCGGTCTGAAGACGTTCTTCTTCTGGGTCGCAAAGGTGGCGGAGGCGCTCGGATGGGTGTCGAGCGCTCTGTTCGGGGATCGAGAACACGATCTCATCGTGCCGCTGGGAAGCGAGTTCGGCGGCATGGCGACCGCGCGCACGGAAGAGAACGGGATACTGGAATCGAACCACCTCGTTGTCGCATCGAGTGCTGACTACGCTGCGCGGGCCGTTGAGCTCCTGAACTCTCCGCCCGCAGACGGGAACGCGTTCGGGACGATTCCGCCCGCCGGCGGCAACCTCGTTCCTACCTGCACGGCCAGGCCGGCGCTGCCGAATGCTCAGATCAATCTGCCTGTGCAGGGTCTCTCCATCTCCTCGTTGAGCGGTCTAACGGCAGTGCCCGGGGCCACGGTGACCATCCGAGTGACGCCAAGCCCGGGCGTGGTTCCGTCAAGCGTCGTCGTTTCGGGTCCGGGCGTCGGCAGCTCGTCGACGACGGCGCCCTTCGACATCCCGCTGACGATTCCAACAGGCCACGTGGGGCCCTTCTCAATCTCGGCCGCCGCGATCACGGCTGGTGGTTCGCTATATAGCTCCAATACCATCACCATCCAGGTCGGGACCTCGGCCGCGCTGCAATCGATCACGCTCGATCCCAATGGGATGGTACTCACAGCCTTGGGCTCGAAC
Source organism: uncultured Acidobacteriota bacterium (assembly GCA_963843385.1). Taxonomy (GTDB): domain Bacteria; phylum Acidobacteriota; class Vicinamibacteria; order Vicinamibacterales; family JAKQTR01; genus CAVOHU01. The sequence goes on along the minus strand of CAWJJY010000007.1, from coordinate 1,929,679 downwards.
ATGCGTTTGTCGGCGACGGGGAACTACGCGGACGGTGTGGCGAGGAGCCTGAACGGCACGGGCGTCGCGACCTTCTCGAGTTCGAATTCGAACATTGCCACAGTATCTGCTGATGGGATCGTGACAGCCGTGGCAATGGGCTACACGACAATCCGGGTGGACCGCGGGAGCGTGTCGAACAGCGTGTCGGTTACCGTCAATCCTTCCGCGAATCTCCCGCCACCGCTCGCCGACGCCGGGCCGGATCAGGGCACCATCGTGGGAGCCGCGGTGACGCTGCCGGGCTCAGCGAGCGGCGTGCCGCCCGGGTTAACCGCGTCCTACCGGTGGACGCAAGTGTCGGGTCCGGCAGTGAGCCTGAGTGGCGCCTCGTCGGGCACGGTAATATTCACGCCGTCGGTTGCCTCCGCCTACGTGTTCAGCCTCATCGTCCGGGCTGGCCTCGCCGAGAGCGCTCCGGATAACGTCACCGTTACAGTCGGCAATCCGGTGGCCCCGACAATCCAGACGAATCCCTCCGGCGTCACTGCGCGTCCTGGCCAGACCGCCGTGTTCACCGTCGTGGCGACGGGCATCCCAACGCCCAACTACCGTTGGCTCAAGAACGGCACCATCCAGGTTGGTACGAATGCGAACTCGCTGGTCCTGCTTCGCGTCAGGCCGGCCGACGCGGGCGTCTACTCGGTCGTTGTCAGCAACACGACCGGGTCGGTGACGAGCGCTGGCGCAACGTTGACTGTACGCCCGTCGTACCTACTGATTTCGACGGGGACGGCCAGGCCGACATTGCGTGGCGCAACCAGCGGACGGGGGCGAATGGCGTCTGGACCATGGTCGGAGGATCACATGTCGGAGGGGGCACGCTCGAGACCGAACCAGATCTCGATTGGGCGGTCGCCGGGACCGGCGATTTCGATGGCGATGGGACCGTGGACCTCCTATGGCGCCACGCAGTTTCAGGTAGGAACCGCATCTGGTACCTGTACGGCACTACGCACTCGGGGTCGTTCGAACTCCCGGCCGTTTCCGACCCGAATTGGACGATCGTGGCGGTAGTTGACCTCGATGGGAACGGCAGCCCCGACATCGTGTGGCGCCACCGCGCCACGAACGTGTCGCTGGTCTGGCTGATGAACGGCGCATCCATCTTCGGCACTACGGTGCTCGACACGCTCCCCGACGCGGACTGGACCGTGGTTGGCACGGCCGACTTCAACGGAAACAACAAACCCGACATCCTCTGGCGCAACGGTCGGCGACGGGGAGAACATGGTCTGGTTCATGGATGGTGCCTACTACACCGGAAGTGCGGTGTTAGACGCCGAGCCGAACCTGAGTTGGACGCTGGCAGGCGTCGCGGACTTCAACGGAGATGGCAAGCCCGACCTGTTGTGGCGCGATTCGGTCTCCGGCGCGGACCGGATTTGGCAGATGGACGGTACCCGCGTCTCTCAAGCAGCCCGATAGAAAGCAGGGGGGACTCGGACTGTCTGGTGCATCGTGCAGGCTTGCGGGGTCGATGCCAGGTGCCCCCTCGGCCCTGATGCCGACGGCCTCGGGTTCATCCGTCTCTCTGTCCTGGGCCAGCGCCGCCAGTGGCCGGGGGGGCGCCGTCGGCCTACATCATAGAGGCCGGGAGCAGCCCGACGACCGCGAACCTGGCGAAATTGTCGACCGCAAGCACCGCCGTGTGACGTTCTCCGCCTCTGGTGTCGGAAGTGGGGTCTACTACGTGCGGGTCCGGGCCATCAACGGCGCAGGGATCAGCGGACCGACACCGGATGGGTTGCTCGTCGTCGGAACGCCTCCACCAACTCCGGCACCTGGCGCGCCGACCAACCTGGTTGCCACGTGGTCGGGACATTCCATCGCTCTGGCATGGGAGCCGGCCGATGACGGCGGCCTGCCGGTGCTCGTACATCGTGGAAGCTGGCTCATCTCCCGGTCAGGCGAACCTGGCGAACTTCTCGACCGGCACCACTGCAACGACGTTCGTGGCGAGCGACGTCAGGAACGGTGTGTATTACGTGCGGGTTCGTGCCACCAATGCCGCCGGCGCCAGTCCGGTTTCGAACGAGGCCACGCTCGTGGTCGGGTGCTCAGTCGCACCGGGCGCGCCAGCGGCCTTCTCGGTTCTCGGGAGCGGCGGAGGTATGGCGGCCTTCTCATGGAACAAGTCGTCCAACAGTCCGTCGAACTACCTGGTCGAAGCCGGAACGGGACCGGCGTTGAGCAATCTCGGAATCATCGATGCCGGCAGCACCACGTCGCTGACGGTCCAAGGCGTGCCGAGGGGTTCGTCCTGCCTCCGGGCGCGTGCCAAGAACGCCTGTGGCACCGGCGCGCCGGTCGAACGAGATTGTGTTCGTTGCAGGATGCGTGGGCGTGCCAGAGGCACCGGGCAGCTTTCAGACGACGGTGAACTCCGGAGGATCTGTGGCCTTCAGCTGGACGCCTCCCGCAGGGTCGGCGGCGAACACGCCGACCACGTATCTGCTGGAGGTGGGGAGCGCGCCGGGATCGACCAATCTGGGAACCATTGACCTGAGAAGCCCGGCAACGACGTTTTCCGCCAGCGGTGTGGGAGCGGGCACCTACTACGTGCGTCTGCGAGCGAAGAATGCCTGCGGCACCGGCAGCGTGTCGAACGAAGTCGTGCTGATCGTACCGTAGAGCGGACGCCTGGCCCATATTCGAAGCATGTGCCGAGGACTCCCCGCACTCGACGTAAAGCCGTGGAGTTCGGGGATGGACGAATCCACGCAGACTGAGGGACTAGAGACGAAGAAAGTGACCCTCGTGGCATCGTCGGCGCGAGTGTTCAATACGGTCGTAGTCAACGGCTGATCCGAACCCCTGTGGTGCTCCCCAGGAGTCAAGCCACTGACGATGCCAGTTGCGCCGGGTTTTCGGGAGGGCTCCGACCGCCGAGCACCTGGTGCGGTCGGGCCTCGTTGTCCAGAGTTACCCCGCCGTCGCACGACCGCCTGCGCGTCCGCGAACTTCGGCAGCCGGGCACATTTTTCGTGGAGCCTGTGGAAGCGGCGCTCTATCAGCCCGTTCCGCTCTTGCCTGTACGGCGTGACGTATTCCTGCGAGAGCTGATAGCAGAGACACGCCTGGCGAATGGGCTGGTTCTGGAAGACAAGCCTGTTTTCCGATCGCACGACCGGCGTGGACCCCATCGGCCGCAACGCGCCAGAGCGAGACCGGCACGCCTCCTTGAGGGCTCGTGCCGCCTCACGGGCTCAATCCCGCACCGGCACAGTGCTTCGGTAGATCCCGCTAACCGCTTGATGTGTATGGAGCCGGCGGTCGGACTTGAACCGACGACCTGCTGATTACGAATCAGCTGCTCTACCAACTGAGCTACGCCGGCCGGCTTGGCAGGGTCGTGTGCGGCGCGATCCGCGCAGGACGACCCAACACGTTACCACAGGACGCTCGACCTCATCCACGACGATTCGCCACGACCCGATCGGCCTGCCTCGCGCACCCCAAAGGAGGGAGTCGCGCCGAGGCCCCGGCTGATCCATCCGCGGGAGGTCGGCAATCGGACACGCGACCAGCGGAGCGATCACGATCGCCTCGCAATGGACCCTAGCGCACCATTGAAATGGTACTGTAATGCCATGATGACGACCATCGACAAGGCAGGGCGGGTCGTGATCCCGGCTGCGGTTCGGGAACGCCTCGGTCTGCTGCCCGGTACTCCGCTCACGGTATCGATCGACGAAGCCGCCGTACGGCTGACACCGGCCGTTTCTCCGCCAACGCTCGTTCGCTGGCGGGGCAGGCTCGTCGCGCGACCGACAGGCCGGCGCGATCAGCTTCCGAAGGTCGACGTGGCCGCGTTGATTGAAGAGGAGAGAATTCGATGGCCGTAGCCGGACGGGTCTTTCTCGACAACTCGGTGCGATGGGTTCGCCGGGTCTAACCGCCTTCCCCGAGGCGACGGCGATCCGCGGTTCGGTGATGCTCACCGCGCCATGAGCATGGTCGAAGGGCGCCGAAGCGTTCCGCGTAGGCGGAAGACCCGGCCTCCATCGGACCACGCCTGAAGCCTCCCGCCGGCCTCGTACCCGACCTCCATCGGATCGCGCAGCTCTTTCTGGCCTCGCCATCGTGACGGGCCTCCAGCCCCCAGCCTCCAGCCTCTGGCCTGTAATGGACTTCCCCACGCCTCCCGCGCGACAATGCCCAGAACATGAAAGACTTCAGAACCCGGCTGCGCGACGAGATCATCGTCTTCGACGGAGGCGTCGGCACCTACCTCTACGAAAAGGGCATCTTCGTCAACACTTGCTTCGACGAGCTCAACCTCATCAACCCCGACATCGTCAGCGAGGTGCACCGGGACTACGTGGCTGCCGGCGCGGACGTCGTGGAGACAAACACCTACGGCGCCAACCAGTTCAAGCTCGCGCCGCACGGGCTGGAGAAGAAGGTCTACGAGATCAACAAGCGCGGCGCCGAAATCGCCAAGGCGGCGGTCAAGGACACGGCGCTGGTCGCGGGATCGGTCGGACCGCTCGGTGTGGCCATCGAACCGCTGAGCGCGCTGTCCTACGACGAGGCCAAGGACGCGTTCAAGGAACAGATTCGCGGGCTCGTCGACGGCGGCGTCGACCTCCTGATCCTCGAGACCTTCGGCCTGGCGAAAGAACTGGAGCAGGCGATCCGGGCCGCCAAGGAAGTCGCGCCCGATCTGCCGCTGATCGTCCAGTTCACGGTCAATGACGATGGGGCGCTCATCAGCGGGGCGTCGCTCGAGAGCGGCGTGAAGGCGATCTCGGAGTACACGTTCGACGTGATCGGGCTCAACTGTTCGATCGGGCCCCGCGCGATGCTCGAGGCGCTCGAGCACCTGAAGACGCTGACGAGCCTGCCGATCTCCGTGCAGCCCAACGCCGGCGTGCCGCAGAACGTCGGCGGCCGCTACATCTACATGACCTCGCCCGAGTATGTCGCGGAGTACGCGAAGCGCTTCATCCAGACGGGCGCGTCGATTGTCGGCGGGTGCTGCGGCACCAACCCTTCTCACATCCGGGCGATCCGCCGCGCGGTGCGGGCTCTCCAGCCGACGAAGCGGATGGACGTCAGCGTCGCCGACCTCGGCGTGCAGGCGCCCGAGACGGTCAGGGTCTACGAGCGGCCCGACAAGTCGCGACTGTCGAGCAAGCTCGTCCGCGGTGAGTTCGTGACGCTGGTCGAACTGGTCTCGCCGCGCGGCGTCTCACCGTCGCGTGAGCTGGCGAGCGCCCGGCGGCTGCACCACTTCGGCATCGACGCCATCAACATCCCCGACGGGCCGCGCGCCTCGGCACGCATGTCGGCGCTGGCCATGGCCGTGCTCATCCAGCGCGATGTCGGAATCGAAACGGTGCTGCACTTCGCCTGCCGCGATCGCAACGTGATCGGCATGCAGTCGGACCTGCTCGGAGCCTGGGCGCTCGGCCTCCGGAACATCCTCGGCATCACCGGCGATCCGCCCAAGCTCGGCAACTACCCTCACGCGACGGCCGTGTTCGACGTGGACGCCATCGGCCTGGTCAACCTGATCAACCGGCTGAACCACGGCCTCGACCTCGCCGGCACGCCGATCGGGGAGGCGACGGGGTTCAGCATCGGCGTCGGCGTCAACCCGGGCGCGATCAACCTCGACGAGGAGCTGCGGCGGCTGGACTGGAAGATCGAGGCGGGCGCCGAGTACATCGTCACGCAGCCGGTGTTCGACCTGCGCATCCTCGAGAAGTTCATGAAGCGGATCAAACACGTGAAGCGGCCGCTCCTGTGCGGCATCTGGCCGCTGACGTCGTACCGCAACGCGGAGTTCATGAACAACGAGGTGCCGGGCGCGAGCGTGCCGTCCGACATCATGGCGAGGATGCGAAAGACCAGCACGAAGGAAGAGGGCCTGGCCGAAGGGACGAAGATCGCGGCAGAGACGTTTCAGCGCGTCCGATCCGAGGTGGCCGGCGTCCAGCTGGCCGCGCCGATGGGTCACATCGACGGCGTCATGACGATCATCGGCAAGCAGAAGGCGTGAACCACAGGCTGGGGGCTGGCGGCTAGGGGCTCGCGGCCAAGTAGGCGCCAGTCGGCGCTGGCATCCCACCGCGCGCCGAACGGGTTCGCCCGTCCGGAAACCCGACACCGCCGTGCGTCAAGCCGTCCCGCCCCGACCAGCGAATCCGGGGTCCGAAGACCCCGGGCTACATGACGCTCACCTCCGACATCGGCAGGGTCTTTCGCGTTCGCGCAATGCTACGGCGCCCTTCGACCATGCTCAGGGCGCGGTGAGCCTCGCCGAACCGCAGACCGCCGTAGCCTTGGCGTAGGCGGCCAGACCCTGCGAACGGGTGCGCGCGAACTCTTCCCATAGACAGATGCAACGAATCGCGATTGACGGTGGCGCCCGCGTTGCAGATGATCAGCGAGCACCGAGAGCGGGAAAGGACCGTGTGTGAAGATCCTGGCCGACGAGAACATCCCGTACGCGCGTGAAGCGTTCTCCCCGCTCGGCGAGGTCCGCATCAGTGCCGGCCGGGCCATCACCCGCGCCGACCTGGCGGACATCGACCTGCTGATGATTCGCTCGCAGACCATCGTCGACGCCGCGCTGGTCGAAGGCACGCCTGTCAGGCTGGTCACGACTGCCACCTCCGGATCGGATCATGTGCGGGAAGAAGACCTGCAGCGGCTCGGCATCCCGTTCTACGCCGCCCTGGGGTGCAATGCGAATTCGGTGGCCGAGTACATGGTCGCCGCGTGGCTGACGCTCGCCCGGAGGCAGGGCCGGAGCCTCCGCGGTCTTCGCGTCGGTGTCGTCGGGGTCGGTCATGTCGGAACGCTCGTGGCCGACAGGGCGCGGGCTCTCGGCATGATTCCGGTTCTGAACGACCCGCCGAGGGCGCGTGAAACGGGCGGCGCGGAGTTCCGCCCGCTCGAAGATCTGCTCGACTGCGACATCATCACCTGCCATACTCCGCTCACCCGTTCGGGTGCCGATCCGACCTCGGGGCTCATCGGTGAGCCGTTCTTCGCGGGGCTGAAGCCCGGCGCCTGGGTCTGCAATGCGGGACGGGGCGGTGTCATCGACGAGCAGGCACTCCATGCGGCGCTTTCCGGCGGCCGAATCGGAGGCCTGATCCTGGATGTCTGGGACCACGAACCGGGGATCGACGCGCGGCTGCTCGATGAGGCCGACATCGCCACCCCGCACATCGCGGGTCACTCGCTGGAGGGCAAGGCCTTCGGAACGCAGATGGTCTACGAAGCGGCCTGCCGGTTCCTGAATCGTCCCGTCGAGTGGGACGTCTCAGCCGTGCTGCCGCCTCCCGTCGTTCCCGACTTCCGGCTCGACGCCACCGGTCAGGACGATGAAGCCGCATTGGCCGAAGCCGTCTCGACCGTGTATCCGATCCTCCGCGATGTTCAGGCGCTCAAGTCAACCACCGGGTGGAACCCGGAGGACCGCGGCAGGGAATTCGATCGACTCCGCCGGACCTACCCTGTCCGGCGCGAGTTCAGGTTCACCAGGGTGTCGATCCACCAGGGCTCGTCCGCGCTGCATGGCGCGTTGCGAAGTCTGCAATTCATGACCGGCACGCAGGCCTGACCTGAGGCCGGCGGGTCATCGATAGTCGCAGTCCCCACGTCACCGGACCGGAACACGAGGAGGAAGGTCCTATGAGAATGCCCGTCACACGGAAGGCAGGAGCGGCCATCGGCACGCTTCTGTGTTTTGCGGTTCTGCTGGCCCAGTCTTCATTTCATACCACCGCGCAAAGCCAGAAGAACACGGCTGAGTTCGAGCGCCTCGCGCAGAAGGCCTCGCGCGAGGGCACGGTGCCCGTCATCGTTCATCTCGACGTGCCCGGCATCAGGGAACTGACGGCGGCGTCGTTGAGCATTCGCGCGACCGACAACACGCGGGCGACCGCCGCCGCGGTGGTCGAGGCGGACGGGGCGCTGGGCGCGGCCGTCAATACCGCGACCGACAGCGTGCTGTCCGAACTTCGGGGCACCGGCTACACGGCGAACCACCGCTACAGGAGCATCCCGTTTGTGGCGCTGCGCGCCTCCGCGCAGGCGATCGCCGCGCTGCAGTCCTCGCAAACGGTGCTCGGGATCGAAGAAGACGTGCTCATTCCGCTGAACCCGGCCGAATTGTCGCCGGAAAAGCCGTTGTCGCCAACCAGTCAACCGCAGCTCCAGAACACCGTGAACATCATCGGCGCGTCCACGGCATGGGGCTGGGGATTCACGGGCCAGGGCTGGTATGTCGCCATCATCGACACCGGCATTCGACGGACCCACCAGTTCTTCACCGGCAAGACGATTGTCGAAGCCTGTTTCGCCATGGGCGCCGACGGGGTCGGCGGCGCGGGCGACTGCCCGAACGGCCAGAGCACGATGACCGGGACCGGCTCGGCTGCGCATCACCCCAGCACGTACAGCGGATACGATCACGGGACCCACGTGTCCGGCATTGCGACGGGCAACTTCGGATCGCTCTCTGGCGTGGCGAAGAACGCGAACATCCTCGCCGTGCAGGTGTTCTCGAAGATCGGCAGCGGGGTCTCGACCTGGAACTCCGACTCGATGGCCGGCCTTGACTACACCTATTCCCTGAGGGGCACCTACCGGATCGCGTCGGCGAACATGAGCCTCGGCGGCAGCACGATCTACACGAATTACTGCGACGGCGAGGGCAGGAAGGCCTCCATCGACAACCTACGCAGCGCCGGCATCGCGACCGCGGTCGCCACGGGCAACGCCGGGCAGTGCGGCGTCTCCGCGCCCGCCTGCATTTCGTCGACGGTGTCGGTCGGAGCGTCCACCGATGCTGACGTCGACGCCGATTTCAGCAACTGGCATTGGCTGCTTCAGCGAGTCTACGCCCCGGGCGTGGAGATCTACTCGTCGACCGGCGTGTCGGATTCGAGCTACTCGTCGTGGAACGGCACCTCGATGGCGACGCCGCACGTGGCAGGCGCATGGGCCCTGATGAAGCAGGTCGTGCCGAACGGCAGCGTCACCGACCTCCTCGCTGCGCTCAGGAACACCGGCGTCAACGTCACCAGCACGTGCGACGGCAACAGGATCGGGATTCCTCGAATCCGGGTGGACAGGGCGATCGCCTCGCTTCCGCGGTTCACGCTGACGATCCAGGCGAGCGCGTTCGGCACCACGGATCCGGCGCCGGGCGCCTATGGCTACGCTCCCGGCACGCAGGTCGCCGTCACGGCCATTCCGGCGGACTCGTCCGATTTCGTCGCGTGGAGCGGAGCCGCAACGGGCACCACCAACCCTGTGACGATCACCCTCGATGCGGACAAGACGCTGGCGGCCAGCTTCCAGTACATCTTCGCGCCTTCGGCGACGGGCCAGCACGTGGTGAACCGCAGCTTCTCGCAGATTGAGTACGTCAACGTCCTGAGGTGGACACCCAGTGCGTCGAACCAGGGCCTGAACATCACCAAGTACAGGATCTACCTGGTGAGCGGCGGATCGCGTTCCCAGGTCGGCGAGGTGCCAGCCGGCCCATCGTCGTTCGAATACCTGCACCGCAACGCGGGTCCGGGAGCCGCCCAGTACAACATCGTGGCCGTTACCGGCAACAACCGCGAAGGCGCCCCAGCCACTGTCACCGTTCAGTAGAAGGAGTTCACATGCGCAAGGCATTTGGGATTGCACTACTGATGGTCGTGGCGACGGCGAGCATTGGCGTCGCCCAGACAGTCGTCAGCGTCACTGCCACGACGGTCAATCTTCGGGCCCAGCCGACCACCGACAGCGCCATTGTCGCCACCCTGGAGCGGGGCGCGGAACTGACGGTGCTGGCGACATCGGGAAGCTGGTACCGGGTGTTGGACAGGAAGAGCGGCAAGGAAGGCTACGTGCACAGCCTCACGGTGAAGGCTGTGGGCGAACCCCGGCCGCCCGCGGCAGCCGCCCCGGCGGCGCCGAAGGCCACCCAGACCGTCCCCGCCCCGCGGCCGGCACCTGCGCGGCGGCCGGCTGCGCCGCCAAAGGATTTCTCCGATTCGACGACGGGGATCATCGTCAGGGGCGGACAGTTCATCGCGTCGGATTCGAACTTCACGGACATCTATGGAAACGGCCCGGTGTTCGGCGGTGAGCTGAGATACGGCCCGACCCGGCCCGGCGGCTCCCGAATCGTGGGCTGGCTCGAAGGCAACACTCGCAAGCGCACCGGGAAGCTGTCGTTCACCGGTGAGTCGACATCGGTCACGGTCACCGCCGTCGAGGGCGGAGCCATCTACCGCATCAAGCCGGGCAAGATCACCCCATATGCCGGAGCCGGCGTCGGGTACTACATGTTCAAGGAGACGAACGATCCGCTCGGCGAAGCCAAGCAGAATAAAGTGGGCTTTTGCCTGGTGGGCGGAGCGTCGACGACCTTCTCACGGCGGCTGGTCTTTGATGTCCGCTTGAAGTACAGCATCGTGTCGATGCAGCCGGCGGAGGCTTCCATCAAGGTCGGCGGCATCACGGCCGGTGCGGGGTTCGGCCTGTTGTTCTGACGCACCCTGCGGGGCCTTCGCGGGAATCCGGGGCGGCGGGCGAGCTCGACTTTGGGGGGCTTACCGCCGCCTCGTTCGTTTTCCAGGAAGAGACACGCCAAGAAATCGGGATCAGGCTGAGGAGCGATCAGGTGAAACGGATCTCATTCGTCATGGCGTTGCTGGCGCTCTTCGCCGGCGGGTTCGTGTTCGTGCACGCGGGCGGACCGGCCGCGCCCGTTGTCGCGCAGAAGGCGCGTCCATTCCCGATCGCCGACGTCAGGTTGACCGGCGGGCCGCTCAAGCACGCGCAGGATCTCGACGCGCAGTACCTGCTGTCGCTCGAACCGGATCGCATGATGGCATTCCTCCGCCAGAGCGCGGGCCTCGATCCGAAAGCCGAAGGGTACGGAGGATGGGACGGGCCCGGCCGACAGTTGACGGGCCACATCGCGGGCCACTACCTCTCGGGCGTGAGCCTGATGTACGCCGCGACCGGCGACCCGCGTTTCAAGCAGCGGGCCGACAACCTGGTCGCTCAGCTCAAAGAGGTGCAGGACCGGCAGGGCGACGGATACATCGGCGCGCAGAAGGACCGCGAAGGCGTCGCGGCCAAGGTGCGCTTCGAGGAAGTGGCGAAGGGCACGATCCGGTCGGGGGGCTTCGACCTCAACGGCCTCTGGTCGCCCTGGTACGTGCTCCACAAGATCTACGCCGGGCTGCGCGACGCGTACCGCCTGACCGGCAATCGCACGGCCCTGGAGGTGGAGACCAAGTTCGCTGCGTGGGCCGAGCGCATCCTGTCCCAGCTGAACGAGGCGCAGACCCAGTCGATGCTGGCGACCGAGTTCGGCGGCATGAACGAGGTGATGGCCGACCTCTACGCCGACACGGGCGACAAGCGGTGGATGATCCTCTCGGATCGATTCGAGCATCACGCCATCATCGATCCCCTGGCGCGGGGCGAGGACATCCTGCAGGGCAAGCACGGCAACACGAACGTGCCCAAGCTGCTCGGGTCGCTGGTCCGGTATGTCTACACCGGCAACCAGACCGACGGCCGGGCCGCGACGTTTTTCTGGGACCAGGTGGCGCTGCATCACAGCTTCGCCACCGGAGGTCACGGCCGCAACGAGTACTTCGGCGCTCCGGACAAGCTGGACGACATGATCGACGGCCGGACCGGCGAGACGTGCAACGTCTACAACATGATCAAGATGGCGAGAGCGCTCTTCGCGCTGGAGCCCCGGATGCGCTACGCGGATTTCCATGAGCGCGCGCTCTTCAACCACATCCTGGGATCGATGGACCCGGAGGATGGCGCGACCTGCTACATGGTGCCGGTCGGGCAGGGCGTGTCGCGCGAGTATCAGAACATGACGCGCAGCTTCACCTGCTGCGTCGGATCGGGGATGGAGAGCCATGCCCTCCACGCCGACGGCATCTACTACGAGTCCGGCGACACGCTCTGGGTCAACATCTACGCGCCTTCGACGGCGACGTGGAGATCCGCGGGGGTCGGCATCGCGATGGAGACCGGCTTCCCGGAGGGCGACAACGCTTCGTTGAGGTTCACCGCGAAATCGCCGCGGCCCTTCACGCTCGCGTTGCGGCGCCCGTTCTGGGCCGGCGACGGTTTCGCGGTGAAGGTGAACGGGGAAGCCGTGAAGAGCGCGCCGGCCGCAGGAAATTACGTCGAAATCAGGCGGACGTGGAAATCGGGCGACACCGTCGATCTGGTGCTGCCGAAAACGCTGCGACTCGAGGCGCTGCCCGACAATCCGGAACGCGCGGCGCTCATGTGGGGGCCGCTCGTGCTGGCGGGCGATCTCGGCCCTGTGCCCGAGCGGGGCCCGCGCGGCGAGGGAGCAGGCGCACCGCCCCAGCGACCGCCGGTCCCCGTGTTTGTTGCGCCCGCCGGGCCGGTCTCGGCCTGGCTCAAGCCGGTGGCGGGCAAGCCCGGCGCGTTTCGATCGGATGGCGCCGGCCGCGACCGCGACGTCGAGTTCGTCCCGTTCTACCGGCTGCACCGGCGCGTCTACGCGGCGTACTGGGACGTGCTCACCCCCGCGGCGTGGGACCGGCGCGCAGCCGCGATCCTGGGCTCACAGGCAGAGCAGCGCAGGCTCGAGGCGGCGACCGTTGCCTTCGCGCAGCCTGGGCAGATGCAGACCGAGCGCGACTTCAATCAGCAAGGCGGCACGTCGACCCCGGCGCAGCTCCTGGGGCGCTACGGCCGCCGAGCCGTCGACTGGTTCTCGTTCGACCTGCCGGTCGATCCGTCGCACCCGCTCGTGTTGCGGATGACCTACAACCGCGACGAGCGCGCCACGCGCACCTTCGAGATCCTGGTCGACGGCACGAAGGTCGGCGAGATGCGGGTGGCGAGGCGCAGCCCGCAGGAAAAAGAGGCTTTCTTCGACGTGGACTATGCGATTCCCGCGGAACTGGTCGCGGCCAAGCAGAAGGTCACCGTGCGCATCCAGGGCACCCTCGGCAGCGAGACCGCCACGGTCTACGGCATCCGGATCCTGCGCGCCGATCTCGCGAAGTAAGGCCTTCGGCAGGCGGTGGATCCCGTATCGCTCCGGGACGCTACAATTGGATCGGAGGAACAACGGATGCGCCAACGGAAATTGGGAAGCCAGGGGCTGACGGTCTCGGCGCTCGGCCTCGGCTGCATGGGAATGAGCGACTTCTACGCGGGCCGCGACCAGAGCGAGTCGCTGGCTACGCTCTCCCGCGCGCTGGACCTGGGAATCACGTTTCTCGACACGTCCGATGTCTACGGCCCGTATACCAACGAGGAACTGCTGGGCGGGTTCCTTCGCGGGAGGCGAGACCGCGTCGTGCTGGCGACGAAGTTCGGAAACGTGCGCGGGGCCGACGGCTCGTGGCGCGGGGTGAACGGGCGGCCCGACTACGTCCGGCAGTGCTGCGAGGCCTCGCTGCAGCGGCTGCAGACCGATCACCTCGACCTCTACTATCAGCACCGGGTCGATCCGAACACGCCGATCGAAGACACCATGGGCGCGCTGTCGGACCTGGTGACACAGGGCAAGATCCGGTACATCGGATTGTCCGAAGCGGCTCCGGCCACCATCCGGCGTGCGCACGCCGTGCACCCGCTGACGGCGCTGCAGACCGAGTACTCGCTCTGGTCGCGAGATGTCGAGTCAGAGATCCTGCCGACGCTCCGGGAACTGGGTATCGGCCTGGTGCCCTACAGCCCGCTCGGCAGGGGATTCCTGACCGGGCGATTCAAGAAGCCCGAGGACCTGCCTGAAAGCGACACCCGGCGGTATCACCCGCGATTCCAGGGCGCGAACTTCGCGAGCAACCTCCAGTTGGTCGAGCGCGTTCGGCTGATCGCCAAGGAGAAGGGCACATCACCCGCCCAGCTCGCGCTGGCGTGGGTGCTCGCGCAGGGCGAGGACGTGGTGCCTATTCCCGGCACGACCAGGCGATCCTCACTCGAGGAAAACGTCGGGTCGGTCGACGTGACACTCACACCGGCGGACCTGCAGCGGATCGATGAGGCGGTGCCCGTCGGGGCGGCGTCGGGCGCGCGCTACCCGGCGCAGGCGATGGCGTCGCTCAATAGGTAGGGGCTGGCGGCTCGGGGCTGCGGCTCGGGACTCGGCTTCGACTCGCGATGCTCGCTCGAGGCTAGCGGCTCGTGCCTGCCGGGCAGCATCGCTCGCGGAGGACATGGTCGACGGCCGGGACCGAAGAATCTCAGCCCGCCCGCGAACCGGCGCCACGCCGATTCGATCGGCTGTGCTATTCTCTCGGCGCCGGTAGTCCAGCCCTCAGACCCCGATCCAGGAGTCTCTCCATGCCAACGACCTCGAGCCTGCGCAAGTTCCTCTTGATCTCGGTTTCGCTCGTTGCGGTGGTGCTGTGGCTGCAGCCCGGATTCGCGACCGAACCGGCAGTGGACGGTCCGATATGCGAGTGCGAAGGCTGCACGAGCATCCTGGTCGGCAAGGCCGCATCCGTCGACGGTTCGACCATCACGTCCCACTCGTGCGACAGCACGACGGACCGCACGTGGATGAAGATGGAGCCGAACCGGAAGCACAAGACGGGCGAGATGGCCACCGTCTGGATGGACCCGAAGGAGACCAAGGGCCCGGACGATTCGGATCGGATCCCTTCCGGCGAAATCCCCCAGGTCGCCGAGACCTACCAGTTCCTGAACGCCGCCTATCCGATCATGAACGAGCATCAGCTCGCCATCGGTGAGACGACCTTCGGGGGGAAGCGCGAGCTCAGGAGCGACAACGGCATCATCGATTGCCCGGAGCTGTATCGACTGGTGCTCGAGCGCGCCAAGACCGCGCGGGAGGCCATTCGCATCGCGGACGACCTCACGAAGAAGTACGGCTACAACGACTACGGCGAGGCGTTCACCTTCGCCGATCCCAGCGAGACGTGGCTGTTCGAGATACTCGGGCCCGGAAAGGGCAAGAAGGGTGCGGTCTGGGCGGCCGTACGCATCCCGGACGATCACGTGTCGGTGTCCGCCAATGCGCCGCGCATTCGAACGCTCAACCTGGCGGACACCGAGCACGTGATGGCGTCGGACAACGTGCTGTCGCTGGCCGAAGAACTGGGCTGGTGGAGCCGAAAGAGCGGCCAGGCGTTCGAGTTCTGCTACGCGTACGGCGGCCGCACGGCGATGGGCAGCCGGCGCCGCGAGTGGCGTGCGCTCAGCCGCATCGCGCCGTCGCTCAAGCTGGATGCCAACGCAGAGAACTATCCCGTGTCGGTCAAAGCCGAACGGAAGCTGTCAGTGAAGGACGTGTTCGAGATCTTCCGCGACACCTACGAGGACACGCCCTACGACATGACCCGCACGCTCATGAAGATTGACGGGTCGGGCAAGGCCGCAAAGAACCCGATCGCCAATCCCTTCATGAACAACGACTACCTGGATGCCTTCAGGATTCCTTCCGAGCGCACCATCGCCTGCAAGCGCGCGACCTACCTGCAGGTCACCCAGTCGCGCGGCTGGCTGCCCAACCCGATCGGCGGGCTCGTCTGGCTCGGGTACGACAACCCGATGACAACCCCGCACATGCCGTTCTACATCGGTATCTCCGAGATGCCGGCGTCCTTCATGGTGGATGGCCGCGCGAAGTTCCGCCGCGACTGCGCCTGGTGGGCGTTCCGCCAGGTCAGCCAGCTCGCATTCCTGCGCTGGCAGCCTATGGTGCAGGACATCGAAAAGGTGTGGCGGCCGATTGAAGAAAAGGCGTACGCGGACCAGGCAAGGATCGAGGCTGAAGCCGTCGCGCTCTACAAGCAGGATCCGGCGAAGGCGCGGGACTTCCTGACGAAATACTCGCTCACGATCGCCAACGGCGCAGTCGACGCCTACTGGAAACTGGCCGACGATCTGTGGAGCAAGTATACGAACTATTTCTGAGCCTGGTATTGTCCTTCGGCTGGCGGCTGGAGGCTGGCGGCTGGCGGCTGGCGACCGAAGGCCGCCAACGCGTGATTCCGCGGCAGTCGTCCAGCCCGGACGGGCCGCTTGTCGCCCCTACTCCAGCCTGAACGTGAAATCCACCAGGCCGAAGCGCACCCGGTCGCCATCGCTGAGTCGGACCTCAATTCCCGCCGCCACCCGCACCTCGTTCACGAAGGTTCCATTACTGGTGGCTGTTTCCTCGAGCACGAAGTACTGCCCGTCGTGGAAGGTGATGACGGCGTGGTGCCTCCCCGCGCTGCGTCCGTTCTCGAACGACGTGAGATCGACATCCGGCGTCTGACGAGTGGTGCGATCGACCCGGCCGACCGTCGCATGCCCGCGGGGGACCGTCAGCCGCTTTCCTGACGCCCGTTCCATCAGGGCGGCGCTTTCCGGAATCGTGGCGGCTGTCTCGCGGGGCTCGGCGGTTTGCGCGGTCGACGGGGAGGCCCCTCTCGGCACGCCTGCTCGAGGCGACATTGCCGGAGCCGCCTGCGTCAGGGCAGCCGGTGGTGAAGACGGGGCAGCGCCTCTCGGCGCGCCTGCTCGAGGCGATACTGCCGGAGCCGCCTGCGTCATGGCAGCTGGTGGTGAAGACGGAGCAGCGCCTCTCGGCACGCCTGCTTGAGACGACACTGCCGGAGCTGCCTGCGTCTCGGCGGCTGGCGGTGAAGCCGGAGCAGCGCCTCTCGGCGCGCCTGATTGAGGCGACGGTGCCGGAGCTGCCTGCGTCACGGCGGCTGGCGGTGAAGACGGGGCAGCGCCTCTCGGCAGGCCATCCTGAGGCGGCAGTACGGCAGCCGCTCTCGTCTCGGCGCCAGGGGAGGCCGGCATGCGAGCTCCCTCCGACACGCCAGCCTGAGGTGGTATTACGGCAGCCGCTCTCGTCTCGGCGCCGGGGGCGGCCGGCAGGGTAGCTCCCCTCGACCCGCCAGCCTGAGGCGGCACTATGGCAGCCGCACTCGTCTCGGCACCAGGGGAGGCTGGCAGGGCAGCTCCCCTCGACACGCCAGCTTGAGGCGGCGAAGCAGACACGTGCGGCGGCGCAGGTTGGGCCGTCGACGGTACGGCGCCTTCCGCGGGCCGGGCAGGCGAGTCTCGCGACGCGTCGAGCTGCAGCGGGCCCATGGCGATTCGAGCCGCGCGCCAGTCGGCTTCCTCGCGTTCGTGAAGCCGATGGGCGAGCCGCCGCAGCATCTGCACGGGGATGTCCGGAATTTCGCGCACGACCTGTGTGAAGGTTGTCCCGTCGAGCCTGAGCGCGGTGAAGTCGGTCGCCGCGCGTGCCGTCACTTCGCGCGGTGAGCCCTCGAGCAGCGACATCTCGCCGAAGAAGTCCCCCTCCCCGAGCACCGCGACCAGCTTCTGCTCGCCGGCATAGCTGCGCAGCAACTCGACGCGGCCCTCCTGGATGATGAACATGTCGGTGGACGCGTCACCTTCCTGGAAGATGGCGTCGCCGGCCTTGCCCTTCACCATGAACGTGGAGAGGTCATCGGTTGACGTGCCGCTTGCGCCGGAATTTGCCATGGCGGATTCCCGTTCACGCGTCCGTGTCCGGCCTTTGGCGCCGAAGGCCGGCCAAGCCCGCCCTTCGCCACCGATTCGGATCGGCCTGTTGTAGCACACCGGCTCCCCAAACGCATGCACCGGTGGTTTGGCCGCGGCCTCGTCCGCCTGATGCGCCGAATCCGAAGGCCCGGCCTACTCGAATGAGAGAATCGACGGGACCTGGTCTGGTGCCGCAAGGCGAAGGAACTGATAGCCGATGCCGGAGAGACCGCGGAAAAACCCGGCGTCGAAGACCGCGTATTCGAATCCGGCGGGGCTCAGCCTGAAGTGACCGCGCCTGACGGATCTCGCAAGCAGGTCGGCGCCAATCCGCGTTGCACGCTGTTCGACCTCCGGCAAGCCCAGGGAATGGCCGATGGTCAGGAGCGCTTCGGCGCGTGCCATGTTCCCGCAACAGACATGCTCGGTCGAGTGATCCGGGGCGCCAGCAATAGCCTGGATCGCGGCCATCGCGGGTTCGAGCGCCTCGCGCATGCCCAGAACGTCTATCGCGCTGGCGAGGGCGAGGAGGATCCCGGGCGCGCCGTGGCACCAGGCGAGCAGCGCGCGGAAAGCCCCGTCGGATTGATCCGTGAGGTGCAGGACCGGCCAGGTTCCGGTGGACCCGTCCTGTTGTCCCAGCACGCTGGCATATGCGCGCATGCCGGCCGCCTGGAATCGCTCATCGCCGGTCGCTTCGAACAGCCGGGCAAGCGCCAGCGCGATGCCCGCCGTGCCGTGGGCCATCCCGACGTAGTAGGTCCCTCGCCCCGAAGGCCAGGCCGATCCGTTTCCCAGCCGCGTCTCGGTCGCCAGCAGGCGCTCACCGCAGGTAACGGCCAATTCCAGCAAACGAGCATGGGCGGTGTCGTGATGAACGGCAAGCAGTGCGAGGATGGTTCCGGCGGATCCGCTGGCGAGATCGAGCGCGGTGTCTGCTGCGATGTCCTCCGGCGATATCCCTCCCGCGCACGAGTCGGCGAACTCGGTCGCCCGCCGATCTCCCGTCAGTCGGCCCAGCATGGTGAACGCATAGGCAACCGAGCCCGCGCCTGAGCATGCTCCCAGCCTGGCACGGGCTCCCGCCTCCGCCATCGATTTCTCGACCAACCCTCGCACGTACGCGCCCGACCTGCGGGCCGCCTCGGTCCATTCGTCCCGTCCGGTCACGCGGGCAAGGGCCGCGAACAGCAGCATCGCGCCCACCGTACCGTCGTAGAGGTCGTGTGCGCGGAATGAGGGTCGATCATCCGGTGGCAGCTCTCGGGGCCACCCGACCCCGTATGTGCCTGGACATCGGCCGATCAACTCCCGTGCAATCCAATCTGCGCCAGCCGCCAGCTGGTGATCCTCCGAAGTTCTCCCGCCAGCCTCGCCGCCCGCGGCTGCAACACTGGCGAATGGAGTCGCGAACCGGCTGTCCACCGTTTCGGCGAGCGCCTGCCGCAGTTGCCACGTCTGATGTCGAAGGCCGGCCGGCGAGAGATGCCCGATCCGCGATTCGGCCAGCGGCAGCCCTGCTTCCGCCACGCCCTGGTCGATCACGATTTCGCCGCTGTCGGCGATGGAGGTGCCATCGGCCGCGACGGTGAAACGCGGGATGTCGAGCGCCTCCATGGCGTTGCGCTCGGCGACGGCAAGCGGCCAGTACCCCGGCCTGCGCGTGGAGCGGGCGAAGGGCCGGGCGAGCGCATCGATGGCCATGCTCCGCTCGGCGCCGTCGCGCTGGTATCGAGGGCGCGCCAGCAGGTGGGCGAGCGCCGCGTACTGTTGACTCCGCCTGGCCAGGAATCGGACGGGCAGTCCCCTGAAAGCTCCCAGCGGCCCGGACGG
This sequence comes from uncultured Acidobacteriota bacterium, assembly GCA_963843385.1. Taxonomy (GTDB): domain Bacteria; phylum Acidobacteriota; class Vicinamibacteria; order Vicinamibacterales; family JAKQTR01; genus CAVOHU01. The sequence goes on along the minus strand of CAWJJY010000007.1, from coordinate 1,910,284 downwards.
CTGCAGGAAAACGGCCCGCTGCTCCAGAAGGAACTGATACGTTTCCCCGAAACCCGAGATGATCTCCTCGACGTACGACTCCGGTTTCTGGACTTCACCGTTGAGCATGACAAGGTTGCCGGTTCCGGCACGGAATGTCGGCTCATCGGAAGCCTCCAGGCGATCAGAGCGCAGGCCGCGGAACGCCAACTGGCGGAAGCTGGCCGGACCGGTTCCTCTGCCTTGTAACCCGCCGATGTCGAACGCTTCACCATCAGGCCCGTTCTCGATCGTCGAGAGCAGACCCGTTGCGAGGCATGACTCCCCGGGTTCCCCTCCGGGCCCGCTCGGTTCCACCTCGTCTGTCGGCTGACCGGCCGGGCGCCGCCGCGGCTGCAGCAGCATCTCGACATCGACCAGGACCGGACCTGCACGGGTGGCGACCAGATTCTCCATGTGGAGATCCGCACCACGCAGCACGTGCGCCAGGCAGAGGAGACTACCGGCGCGCCGGAAGTACCGGCCCACCTGGTCCCGATTCTCGAACGTCTCGTGCGATGCGAACTCGACCCAGCCGTAGTCATTCCGATCCAGCACGCGCAGGATGCGCGGCGAGGGCGAGAGACCGCGATCGACGGCCCAGCCGATCAGCTGGTAGAACGCCCGTTCGACCCCCACGCTGCGCGGCTTGTAGACGAGGCGAAGGCTCCCTTCGAACCGGACGGCCATGACCCGGCGCCTGCCCGCATGCGGATCCGAGAGTCCGGGCTGAATAGAGGTGATCGAGCCGAGGGGCGCGCCACCGGCAAACGTGTCGGCAATCAAACGGCGGTCTCGGTCGAGCCGATCGAAGAACTCTCGAGTCCCCGCGACGAACAGGTCGATGACACGGGCCACATCCTGTGCCAGGACGGGATAGACGAAGAAGAGTTGCGCCAGGCCCCCGGCCAGCATGGATCGGACGAATCGTTTGTACTGATCGTCTGAGCTGCCCGCCGCCGGCCGCTGCCGGAAGGCGTCGAATCTCTCGTACAGCGCCGCCGAGGTGATCAGTCCGATCTCTGCGATCAGTTGCTGGCCCAATGCCCGGCGGGCTTCGACGCCAGTCGCCGTTTGCCCGGTCTCGTCGAGCCGCCGCATCGCAACACGGCACGCCGGGACGGACAGCTCGGCAAAGGGCGGTTCGTTGCCGGTTGTCCACGGCTCGATCTCGTCGATCGGATCGGCACTCGGCCGATCGCCAAGCCGGGCAGCTTCGATCAGGACCTCATCGATCCGGCGGACCCATGCCGCCGGCGAAGCAGAGACGTCGGGCGTGCCCGAGAGCGCGGTCCGCACGAGGTCCGCGTCGATCCCGTCCCATGAAAGGCGACGAATCAGGGCCTGTTCGTCTCCCGGCGAAAACACGCGCGTCCAGTAGTCCAGCGTCGGGACGGGCTCAGCGAAATCGCCGACGGGGTCGACGAGCGCCGACGGTTCATTTTTGATGTGAGATGGATCGCGGATGGCCTCGAGGCGATCCCACAGGGACGCCGCGCGGGCCGCCATCCGTGTCGTGTCTGCGCGTGACAACAGGCGCATTGGGCGTCGGGGGGCGCCTCGAGAGCTCTCCGGGCGCCGAACTCGGCGCCTGGACGGGAAACCTGTGAGGCGTCCGCCACGGTCGAGGCGGTTGCCCGGACGACCCTGTGAAGAGGGCGCGGCCCCGGGATGCACGGCGCAGGACGTGATTCCGGGGCCGGGCCGGTTCGAATCCGGTAGGTACCGGGCCGCTACAGGCTCAACTGGATCAACGTGTTCAGCGCACCGCCGCCGCAGTTCGCCTCGTAGGAATCCAGGAATCCGCCAGCGACCTTCTCGAGGTCGGCGTCGCGCAGCTCGCCCTCCTTGGCGACGTGCGGGACGACGACATACATCGTGTCGGCGGTTTCGACAACGGCCTTCACGTTGACGGCGCCCAGCTTGGCGTTCAGCTGTTTCTCGAGGATTCCCTTCGGATCCTTGATCAACGCCTCCCGGTACTTCGGGTTCTCCACCGCGAACTTCGACAACAGGTCATGAATCTCGCCGCGGGTCATCTTTGCCATCAGCTGTACTCCTTGCGTGTACTCCACCCGAGGTAGGACCACTGTGCTCTCTGGTCAACCAGCCTGCGCCTGCTTGACGCCGGAGAGCGTAACCAAGACCCGTGCCGAAGACGCCTGCCGGTGCCAACTGGTGTCACACCTGTAGTTACCCGGTGGAGCCCAGTTTGCAGCGGCCGCGAGTCTTGCGGCGGGCCTCCAACCTCTGGAGCCAGGCCTCCGATGGGACCCGCGTCACGGTTTGAGCTGGTGATGTCGAAGGAAGTCCATGAACCGCTGGTAGTCGCACGCAGGCAGCCGCAACAGGTCGACCATGCGGGAGTACCGGCCCTCGGCCGCGGCCAGACCCTTCCGCATGAAGCGGATCACCTGTGCGCGGTTCAAGTCGCGGTTCATGAATGGCTCGTAGACCGCCACCCAGAAGTCCTTGTGTCCGTCAACGACGCTCCGCCAGAGATCCTCAGGATCCTGTTCGGACAGCAGGCCGTCGTCGAGGAGCGATACGACGTCGTCCATGTCGATCGTGTTGCCGTCCGCCATCGCATAACCCGTGGTGACCAGCGTGATGAGCTGTCGAACGTTGCCGGGCCACTGATAGGACTCGAGCTGCTTCATGGCCGACGGCGCGAACGACTTGCGGACGCCGTATTTCTCGCACAGGCGGCGCAGGTAATATTCGAGGATCAGGGCCCAGTCATCGCCTCGTTCCCTCAGCGGCGGCACCTCGAGGTGGAAGTAGCGCAGCCGGAAGAACAAGTCGTAGCGGAACCGCCTGGTCATGACCAGGTGATTCAGCGGCACGTTGGTGGCGGCCACGACCCTGACGTCGACCGAGTGGGACTGCCGTGCGCCGAGCGGCCTGATCTCGCCGGTGGAGAGCGTGCGGAGGAGCATGGCCTGCGTGCCGGGGTCGAGGTCTGCGATCTCGTCGAGGAAGATCACCCCGCCGTTGGCCTCGTCGAACGCCCCGCGGCGATCCGCGACCGCGCCGGTGAAGCTCCCGCGGGCATGTCCGAACAGCTCGCTCACCGTCAGATTGTCTTCCTGGAATTGAGGGCAGTTGACCGAGACGAACGGGCAGCCCTTGGCTGCGCCGAGCAGGTAGATGGCCTGGGCGATCAGTTCCTTCCCGACGCCGCTTTCACCGGTGACGAGAACCGGCTCGGCAAACGCGGCCACTTTCTCGATCCGGGTCTGCAGGTCCAGGTAGTTGCGAGCCTGCCCGACCATCTCGACGGCGCGAGGCTTGCCCCACCGCTCGATGGAACGTGCGCGCACGCGAAGTGCGAGATCGCCCAGGTACGGCGTCAGCTCAGCCGTCACATGGTCCTCTGGAATAGCGGATGAAGTTTCCCGATGCGAATCGGCCCACGCCTTGATTGACACCCGTCACCCGGGCTTTCCCAACTGTCGACTTGATATCTACTGAGGTGGGGCCGTGAGACCCTTGACCTCCACCTCGTACTTGAGCGAGCTGATGGCCGAACAGGGAACCACGAATCCGGCGGCGTCGATGGTGTGCGAAGCCGAAGGCTCGAGATTGTTGATGAAATACACCGTGGTGGCCACCGCGCTGGCCTGCGGGTCGGCATAACCCGCGAACTTGATTGATACGTGGACGGCCACCGTATTGTTGTTGGTGGCTCTTCCCGTGACGCGGCAGCAGCACAGGTTGGCGTCGCCGGTGGTCGATCGCCATGACAGATTGGTGATGACCAGGTCGGCCAGCGAAGGGCCGGCAGGCATGCGCTGGCAGCCAGCGGCGAGGAACAGCGAACCCAGAAGCGCGGCGCCGGACAGGCAACGGAGTGCGTAGCTCATGGCTCACCTCGGCCAGGAGGACGAGCGGGCGTCGGGCAACCGGTACGGCGCCGAGGGTAGCACAGGGATCATCGCATCGCAAGAGGGTAGCGGCCCCGGTTTCTGGTAGAATCTCGCCGCGCAGGTCCGTCTGATGGCGGCACGGCGCCCGCGGCAACCACGGGCACCGCTGCCGTCCGGTTCTTTGCAATTTGGCGTCAGCTTCTGCGGGCGCAGAGGAGGCTGGTCATGAACCGGAGTGGCGTAGAACTATTCCGTGTCTCCCTTCTCGCTGCAGTCTTCCTGAGCCAGTGGGCACCACCCTGCGGCGCTCAGGCGATCCCGACGCCGCCGCGCGTGTCCGGGGCCGCTCGCGGTGTCCAGTCTGCCTGGACACCACCCGTCGTGTCGTTCGACCCCGCAGGGATCACGCTCGAGGAAGCCGTTCGCCTGACGCTCGCCAATAATCCGGACATCCTTCTGGCCGAGGCGGCCATGATGCGCCAGGAGGGCGTCGCGCGGGAACAGTCCGGCCTGTTCGACCTCACCTTGAAGATCAAGGCGAGTTTCGAACATCGAGTGCAGGAGCTGACCGAGTCGCGAAAGGAGGAGCAGCGCAAGAAGCGCTCCGACCTCGAGGAAACCGTCAACACCGCCAACGCTGCCGCGACAGAGACCGCGCGTCTCAACCAGCTGCTGCAGGAGGCCTCGCTGTTGCCGCCTGGCACCGAGCAGGTCGGGCTGATCACGCAGATCAGTGCGGGCGTCGGCACGCAGCTCAAGGTGCTCGACTCGTTGATCGCCAACACGCCTGAGCCTGGAAAATCCGAGATCGTGAGGGCCAGGCAGACATTCATCAGCGAGACCATCTCCGGCCTTCAATCCAGCCTGAACGAGTACGACTCGCTCATCTCCGAGGCCCGGACCAATCTACGCAACTGGGGGCAGCCGCCCGACGACGAGTACTTCCGCAACGGGAAGGTGGACTTCCAGTTTTCGAAGTACTTCCGGAACGGGTTGAACGTCACCCCGTATTTCAATGGCAACCTCGACTCGACGTCGTTCGTCGGGAAACCCATCTCGTCGGATTTCGGCGGCAAGGGCGTGCAGGACCTCTGGACGTTCAAAGCCGGCTTGAACTTCTCGCTCCCGCTCTGGCGCGGCCGCGGGACGACCGGGTTTGCCGCCGGCGAACGCGCCGCGCAGGCCGAACGTGACGCCAGCCAGTTGAGCTACGACCACCAGGCCTCGGCCAGCGCGCTGGCCACCATTCGCGCCTACTGGGATTTGCGCGCGGCGGAGGACAGCCTCGCGGCAGCCCGGCGTTCGGTGGAGGTGGCGGCGAGGGTCGCCGAGGTGACCGGCAACCTCATTCGCGCCGAGGAATTGCCGAGAATCGAGCTCGGCCGGGCCCAGGCGGGCGAGGCCCGTTCCCGGGCTCGGCTGGCCGACGCCGAGCGGATCGCGCGCGACGCGGGGGTGGCGCTGGTCAAGGCGATCGGGGTGACGATCGGCGAAGTCAACGCCGCGCTTCCGCATGCGAAGGACCCGTTCCCGCAAGTGCCGCCTGCGCCTGCCTTGCAGGGCCCCGGGGTCATGACACTGGTGACCGACTCGCTGTACCGGCGGAAGGATGTCATGGCGAGTCGGAGGCTCGAGTCGGCCAGCCGCATCGCGGATGAAGGCGCCAGGCGGAACCTCGGCCCCCGCCTTGATTTCTCGGGGGGGAGCTGGATGACCGCGCTCGGCGAACGGTCGGTGAGCCGGGTCGTCGATCGATGGGTGGGCCCAAGCGTGAGCGCCGGCCTGGAGCTCGAAAAGCCGTTCGGCAACAACGAACTGATCGGGCGGGAGGCGCAGCGCGCCGCCGAATGGCGCCAGCGGCAGATCTCGACCATCGATCTGACGCGCACCGCCCGTCTCGACATCGTCCGGCTCGCCGCGGCCCTGGGCGAGACGGTCGATCGCGTGCGGCAGGCCGAAACGGCGGCAAACCTGTATCAGCAGACCGTGGCATCGGAAGTCGAACGGTTCCGGGTCGGTGAGGCGACCCTCATCGACACGCTGCAAAGCGAGCAGCAGATGACCGACGCGTTGTTGACGCTCGCCGCGGCGAGGCGGGACCTCGCGCAGCTGGTGGCCGAACTTCGGTACCAGACGGCCACCCTGGTCTCCGGCAACGTCGTGGCCGGGCCGAACCTGATCACCGTGCCCTCGGTGGCAGGGAGGTAGGCATGATCGCGTCCAGGATCACGCTCTGTCTTCTGGCCATCGCGCCACTCCTCGCGACGCCGGCTGGAGCCCAGGAGGTTCGCATTCCCGGCGGTGCGGCACTCAACGCCCGCATGTACGCGCCGCCTCAGCTCGAGAGCCCCGTGCTAAGCATGTCGGAAGCCGTGCGGCTGACGCTGCTGAACAGCCCGGCGCTCTCGGCCGCGACCCAGTCGGTCGAACAGGCGAATGGGCAGTACAGGGAAATGCGTGGCTTGTTCGACTCGAGCCTGATCATCGGGCCGAAGCTCAAGCTCACGCTTCAGCCGCTGTCACCCGTCGTCGCCAAGCTGGAGACTTACAAGCGTGATGCGTTCAGGCAGCTCGGCGAATCGTTCCTGCCGCTGGCGACCCAGTTTCGGGACATGGCTGCGACCCTGCAATCGCACACTCCCCAGTGCCCGCATGTCTTCCTGAACCTGACGGACAACTACCTGAATTTCCGGTCCACGCTGCCGAGCCTCACGACCGGTGCAGGCCCGCTGTCGCTCGACGAGACCCAGCAGATGGACGACCTCGGCATCAACCGGGATGCGGCCTCGCTCGGGAACACGAACAGCCTGGTCTCGGGGATGAACCTCTGCTCGCTGCGCGGGGGCGTCAACGACGTCGACGCCATCACCGCCTGGTACCGCGCGCTCGTGCCGATCTCGAGGATCAACTACTCGGGCGGCTACGGCCTGGCCGGCACGCTCGAAAGTGTCGCGCAGATGCCGCGCGAGATCCTCACCAGCTGGGCGGAGACCAGCGAGCTCATCGGCACGCGATCCGACCTTGCCTATCACCGTCTCGGCGAGATGCCCTCCGGCGCGCAACAGCGCCTGTTCCATTTCGGCGTCAGCTACCACAAGCCCTTCCGCAGCGGGCTCCAGATGAGCGGCGATTTCCAGATGGAGGGCATCGAGGACACCTATCAGGGCAAGCCGCTCGACCCGGCGTTTGGCGGAAACCCCACGCCGAATCGTTTTCCGACGACGATCTCGGCGTCCCTGACCATGCCATTCTTCAAGGGCCGTGGCGCCGTTTCGGTGACGGCGCCGGAGCGGGCCGCGCGCTTCGCCGCGGAGGCCGGGCGTGAACGCGTGCGTGCGGTGGCCGCCGAGGAGGCGTTTCGCACGGTCCTGGCCTACCTCGCGCTCACCGCGGCAGAGGATACGGTGGCGCTGCTCGAAGAATCGGCAGCGCGCCAGGTGTCACTCGCCGACATCGCGAAGCGCCGCGTGGACGCGGGCGAGATTCCGACGATGGAGTTGAACCGGGCCCGGGCCCGGGCGGCCGCAGTGGGCGCCGCGTTGAACGGCGCCCGATCGGATCTCGCCTCTGCCAGGGTGGGGCTGGTTCAGAGCCTGGGCGTGGACACGGCCGGCGTGTTCGTGAAGCCCGTCGCAGCCGAGCGACCTCCGGCCGGGCGGGCCGTCATCGCACCACTCCCGGACCTGGTCAGGACCGCGCTCGCCGAGCGTCGTGACACGCGGGCGCTGGACCGGTTGCGACTGGCCTCGTCCGCGCTGGACGAGGGCGCGAGGGCCGACCTGAGGCGTCGTGTGGATCTGTCGTTCTCGGCCGGGCTGAAGAACACCTACGAGAGCCAGCTGTTCCGCTTCATGCCGGACGAAGTCGACCCGATCTACAGCGACTTCACCAAGAAGTTTTCGCATGATTCTCCGGTACGGTTCTACAACCCCCTGGGCTACCTGCGTTCGATGACGCATCGCTTCGAGCCGTTCGTCCGGGCGTCGTTGACCATCGATCTGCCGTTTGCCAACAACGCCGCCCGGGGACGCGTGGGCCAGACCACCGCCGACGTCCGGTCGCGAGAGATCGATCTGGCCGACCTGGAGCGATCGATCCGCGAGAACATCAGGCAGGCGATCGGCGCGGCTGATGCGGCCTTCGCCGCGCTGGATCGGGCCGACGCCACCGTCAAGGCCGATCAGGACGTGCTGGCCGGGTCGGTCGAGCGATTCCGGTTGGGAGAAATGACGCTCATCGATACCCTGACCACCGAGGAACAGGCGACGACCGACAAGCTCGAGGTGGTCCGGCTGCGGCAGGGCTACCTGAGCGCGCTCGGCCGCCTTCGATTCGAGACCGGCGAACTCACCCGGTTCGTCGGATCCGGAACCGGCGGAGAGTTCATCGCGTTCGACCCGGCATCTCTCATCGGCAAGCAGGCCGGATCCCGGTAGAGTCACGCGGTCGGGAGGCGCACCATGGGACAGGATCTCTTCCGGAAGGCGGCGCTCGACAAGCTGGCGTCGCCCGAACGACTCGACGTCACCATGGAGGTGACGTCCCCGCGGGGCTGGATCGCCCTCTGGACCATCGGCGGTGTCCTGCTCTGCGTGATTGGCTGGGGCATCTTCGGCAGCATTCCGACCAGGGTTGACGGGGTCGGCATCCTCCTGCGCGGCGGCAGCCTTCGCGAGATCAAGGCGGAGGGCCGGGGCACGCTCACCGCGTTGAACCTCAAGGTCGGCGACATCGTGCAGCCGGATCAGGCCGTCGGCGAGATCGAGCAGCAGGATGCGTCCGACCAGGCGGGTCAGCTCAAGGCCAAGTACGAACAGACCTCGCGCGACCACGAGACGGCGACCAACGAGGACCAGGCGACCCTTGCGGGGTATCGGTCGGACATCCAGCGCATCCAGGCGGAGCTCTCGCGCCAGCAGACCGACCTGGTCCAGAAGCGCGACCTGCTCAGCAAAGGCCTCGTCACCCGGCAGCGCGTCGATCAGGCCGAGCAACAGGTGCTGAGCCTCAGCACCCAGGTGACCAACCTCAACGCGACCAGCCGCAGCGTCGAGCAGCGTATCAGGGCACGGGCCGCCGGCGTCGAGTCCGCCCGGATGGAGTACGAGCGTGCGACCAAGACGGTGGCGTCGATGACGCGACTCAAGAGCACCGTGGCGGGGCGGGTGGTCGAGCTCAAGAAGCGCACCGGGGATCGTGTGACGGAGGGCGAAGCGGTCGCCGTCATCGAACCGCCGTCCGCGATGCTGGAGCCGCTGGTGTATGTCAACGCGGCGCTCGGGAAGCGCATCAAGCCCGGGATGGAGGCCCAGATCTCTCCGTCCACCGTCAAGAAAGAGGAGTTCGGGTTTCTTCGCGGCTCGATTCGGACGGTGGGCGACTACCCGGTGACGCCCCAGGCGGTCCGGTCATCGGTGGCCAACGAGGCGCTGGCCCAGCAGCTGCTGGGCGAGTCCTCCAAGATCGAGATCTGGGCGCAGCTGGTGGGCGACGATCACACGCCAAGCGGGTACGCGTGGTCCTCCTCGGTCGGGCCGCCATTCAAGATCGACAGCGGCACGCAGATCACGGTCTCGGTGGTCGTGGACCGCCGCGCGCCGATCAGCTACATCATCCCGATGCTCAAAGGGGCAGTCGGCGCGTCCTGAGGAGTTGGCGATGAGCGAGCCGGCCCTTCCAGACCCCTCCAACACGCCGACACCGCCGCCGCTCGCGACGCCTCCGCGCCGCCGCGCCAAGGCGCCGACCGTCCTGCAGATGGAGGCGGTCGAATGCGGCGCCGCCGCGCTCTCCATCGTCATGTCCTATCACGGCCTGTGGGTGTCGCTGGAGGAGCTGCGGCACGAGTGCGGCGTCTCGCGCGACGGCAGCAAGGCCAGCAACGTGCTCAAGGCAGCCCGCAAGTACGGGCTCGAGGCCAAGGGGTTCAAGTACGAGAGCATCGAAAAGCTCTACGAGTTGCCGTTCCCGGTCATCCTCTTCTGGAACCTCAATCACTTCGTGGTCCTGGAGGGCTTCGATCGTCAGAAGGTCTTCCTGAACGATCCGGCGCAAGGCCCGCGGGAGATTACCCTCCAGGAACTCGACGCGTCGTACTCCGGCGTCGTCCTGACCTTCAAGCCGGGACCCGAGTTCAAGAAGGGCGGCAGCGCGCCCGACATGGTCCCCGCGCTGCGCCGCCGCCTGGTCGGATCCGAGACGGCGCTCATCTTCACGATCGTGTGCGGCCTGTTCCTGGTCGTGCCCGGGCTGATCGTCCCCACCTTCACGCGTATCTTCATCGACGAATATCTCGTGCGCGGACAGGACTGGATGATCAGGCCGCTGCTGATCGGGATGGCGCTGACCATCGTGATCCAGGCCGGCCTGACCTGGATCCAGAAGTTCTACCTGCTGCGCCTCGAAACGAAGCTGGCGCTCACCACGTCGAGCTCCTTCTTCAAGCACATCATCCGGCTCCCCGCGGCGTATTTCGGCCAGCGGTTCGCGGGCGAGATCGGCTCACGCGTCCAGATCAACGACAAGGTCGCCGCGCATCGTCTCGGGCAAGCTGGCGACCACGGCGATCGACTCGGCGATGACCGTGTTCTACGCCGCGCTGATGATGTTCTACGACGTGACCGCTGACCCTGGCGGTGCTCGCCATCGCTGCCCTCAACGCGGCGGCCATCAAGCTCTCCGCGCGCGCCCGCACCGACGCCAGCCGGCGCCTGATGCAGGACCGCGGCAAGCTGATGGGCACCGCGATGAACGGCCTCCGCATGGTCGAGACCTTGAAGGCGACCGGGTCGGAGACCGAGTTCTTTGCGCGTTGGGCGGGCTACTACGCCAAGACGGTCAACACCACTCAATCACTGGGCGTGCTGGCGCAGCTCTCCATGGCCGTGCCCCAGTTCGTCCAGACGGCCTCGACCGCCGTGGTCCTCGCGCTGGGCGGGCTCAAGGTCATGAACGGCGAGCTGACGGTCGGCATGCTGGTCGCCTACCAGACGCTGGTCGGCAGCTTCACCCGGCCGCTCGCCTCGCTCGTGCAGTTCGGATCGACGCTGCAGGAACTCCAGGCGGACATGAACCGCCTCGACGACGTGCTGCGCTACCCCGAGGACGCGCAATATTCGCAAGCCGGCCTTCCCTCGCCGTTCGAGAAGCGGCTGGTGAAGCTGACGGGCAAGGTCGAGCTCCGGGACGTGACGTTCGGCTACAGCCCCCTCGATCCGCCGCTCATCGAGAACTTCAACATCACCGTGGAGCCCGGGCGCCGCATCGCGCTCGTCGGCGCCAGCGGCAGCGGCAAGTCCACCGCCGCCAAGCTGATCTCGGGGCTCTACAAGCCCTGGAGCGGCCAGGTGCTGTTCGACGGAGTGCCGAGGGACCAGATCCCCCGGGAACTGCTCGTGAACTCAGTGGCCGTCGTGGACCAGGACATCTTCCTGTTCGGCGGGTCGGTGTTCGACAACGTGACGATGTGGGACGGGACCATGCCCCTGTCGAGGGTGAGCCTTGCGTGCAAGGACGCCGCGATCGATGAGGTGATCGAGTCGCGCGAAGGCACCTACAAGTCGAAGGTGCAGGAGGGCGGGGGCAACTTCAGCGGCGGGCAGTGCCAGCGCATCGAGATTGCGCGGTCGTTCGTCGGCGAACCCTCGATCATCATCCTCGACGAGGCGACCAGCGCGCTCGACCCGTCGACCGAAGCCTGGATCGACGAAAGCATGCGGCGCCGCGGCTGCACCGGCATCGTCATCGCCCATCGTCTCAGCACGATCCGCGATGCTGACGAGATTGTGGTTCTCGAGCGCGGAAAGATCGTCCAGCGCGGAACGCACGAAGAGATGAAGGACGTGGACGGGCCCTACCAGCACCTGATCGCGATGCACTGACACCTGAACCATGGGTGAGGCCGCATTGACCACCGTCGTCTACCGGGTCCGCGTCGTGGCGATCGAGGACGCCAATCTCGTTGGCCGGGAGTACACCGTCAACGGATCGATGGACGCCGGACGAGACCCCGCGTGCGAAGTCGCCCTGGCCGACCCGAGCGTGTCGCGTCGCCACGCACGGCTGGAGGTCACGCCACACGGACTGAAGGCGACAGATCTCAGCAGTACCAACGGATTGTGGTTCAACTCGAGACGGGTCCCCGAAATCCTGATGCGCGGCGGAGATCGGTTTGCGATCGGTGCCGTCGTGTTGAAGGTCATCGAAGAGCGCGTCGCCGCGCCCGCCCCGTCTCAGGCGCCGCCTGTCCGTATCGAGGAACCGCCACTACCAGCCAAACCCGTCGTCGAGCCAGTGCCGCCCGTTCGTGCGGTGGAGCCGGAGCCGCTACCGAAACCCGTCGTCGAGCCAGCGCCGCCCGCCCGTGTGGTGGAGCCAGTGCCGCCCGCCCGCGTGATGGAGCCGGCGCCGCTACCGAGACCCGTCGTCGAGCCAGTGCCGCCCGCCCGTGTGGTGGAGCCAGCGCCGCCCGCCCGTGTGGTGGAGCCAGTGCCGCCCGCCCGCGTGATGGAGCCGGCGCCGCTACCGAGACCCGTCGTCGAGCCAGCTGCCGCTCCGAGACCCGTCGTCGAGCCAGCTCCGCCCGCCCGTGTGGTGGAGCAGGCGCCGCAAGTTCGTGTGGTGAGGCCGGCACCGCTGCCGAAACCCGTCGTCGAGCCAGCGCCGCTCGCCCGCGTGGTGGAGCCGGCACCGCCCCCGAGACCCATCGTCGAGCCAGTGCCGCTCGTTCGTGTGGAGGAGCCGGCCCCGCTACCGAGACCCATCGTCGAGCCAGCGCCCGCGGTTGCTGCGGTGCTGGAACCCTTCGCCGAGTCGCCTGATGTCACGATTTTCGCTGGACGCCTGGCTGAGTCGGAAGCGCTCCCGCCGCCACCGTTGACTGGGCGGCTGGAGGAAGACGGCGAGGAGATCGAAGCCAATCCTCATCGTCCCTTCCTCATCGACGATCCCGAGAAGTTCTACTTCGTCGTGTCAGGCGGCGTGATGCTGTTTACGGTCGCCGTCGAGAACGGCGCGCCGGTCGGGCCCAGGACGCATTTCCTCATCGTCGGACAGGGACAGGGCTTTTTCGGGTTCGACCTCAGCGAGTCGACGGCAGGATCGGGTTTTCTGGCTGTACCCAAGCCCGGAACGCGGATCCGCCGGATGGCTCGATCGCGACTGGTGCAGCGCGTTTCGACGCAACCGAGCGAGGTGGCGGACCTGGTTGAGTCCTGGGTCAGCGGACTGATCAAGAAAATGGCCGTGACGGGGACGTGGCAGGACCTGCCCGGGATCGCGCTTCAGGTCGGCCAGGCCGTCGAGCTGTCTCGCGGTCAACGAGCTACCTCGGCACGCGGCGTGGTCTGGATTGATATTCCCAGCGGGGCCACCATCGTCAACGCCACAACGATTCCGGCGTTCGAGGGTGAGCGCGGACTGTTTCCCCTCTCGCCGCAGTCGTGGATCGAATCGGCGGATCCCATGGCTCCGAGCATGCAGGTCGCGCCCGCCGACACCTCATCGGTCCTGACCCACCCCGGCTTCTGGTCCGCGCTTGCCGCCTTCCATCGGCTGGTGTGCGAGACCGAGTTCGTCAATCAGAAACTCGCGGCGGTCGACGAATTCGTCAGGCTCGAGGAAAAGGCCCAACGCTCGGAGGCTGCCGAGGTGGCCGGCTACGATGCCATCGGATCGGTCCTGCGGGCCGAGTCGCCGAGGCCTTCGGAATTCGGCGAGACCGCGTCGGCCGAGCCGGTCCTCGCCGCGTGCAGGCTTGTCGCGCAGGCCATCGGCGTGCAGGCCAAGCCGCATCCCGGCGCTTCCGAGAAGCTCAGCTACGAGGAGATGGTCGCCGCGATCGCCAGCGCGTCGGGATTCCGGACGCGCGTGGTTGCATTGCGGGGCGACTGGTGGCGAGCCGATCAGGGTCCGCTGCTTTGCCAGCGCACCGAGACCAGGACGCCGGTCGCGCTCCTGCCGAACGGGCCAAAGGCGTACACCGTTGTCGAGGGACCGGGCGGGCCCCGGCAGAAGGTGAAGGTGACAGCCGAGGTCGCGGCCACGCTGTCAGGGTTCGCCTACAGTTTCTACCGCCCGTTTCCCGACGCGCCGCTCAGCGTGCGGGGGCTGGTCAGGTTCGGCGTCCGCGGTCTCCTTCTCGACTACCAGACGCTGGTGGCGATGGCGATCGTCATCGGGCTGTTCGGTACCGTGACCCCATATCTGACGGGGCAGTTGTTCGCGGTCGCCATCCCTCAGGCTGACCGGGCGATGCTCGTGGGTTTTGCGCTGGCGCTGCTCGTCGCCGCGGGCGCCAGCGCCGTCTTCAAGTTCGTCCAGGGGGTCGCGACCGTCCGTATCCAGGCCCGGATGGGGGCCTCGATCCAGGCCGCCGTCTGGGACCGCCTGATGAACCTCCCGGCCACCTTCTTCCGGACCTACGAAGCCGGTGATCTCGCCGACCGCGCCGGCGCCGTCGATCAGATCCAGGAACTCATCTCGGGCGCGGGCGTGGCAGCCATCCTGGGATCGCTGAGCGGGCTGTTCTACGTCGTGCAGATGTTCAGCTACAACCTGCGCCTGGCGCTCGCCGCAGTGGGACTGACGGTGGCTTTTGTCGGGGCGACCGTGCTGGCCAACTACTTGCAGCTGCGGTACCAGCGGACCGAAGCGGCGATGCGCGGCCGCATCTCGGGCCTGGTTCTCAACCTCATCAGCGGTGTCGCCAAGCTGCGAGTCACCGGAGCCGAGCAGCACGCCTTCCGCATCTGGGCGCAGCAGTTTGCCGATCAACGGCGGATCAGCTTCAAGGTCGGCGGCATCCAGAATGTCGCGGCGACCTTCACCACGGTGTTCCCGGTGCTGTCGTCGATCGCCCTGTTCGTCGTGATGCTCTATGACCAGGGCGAGGCCGCCAAGACCCACCAGCCCGGCCTCACGACCGGCGACTTCATCGCCTTCAGCGCGGCCTACGGACTGTTCCTTGGCGCCATGCAGTCGCTGGGGGACGCCTCGCTCAGCCTGTTGCGGATTGTGCCGCTCTACGAACGCCTGCAACCGATCCTCGAAGCCAGGCCCGAGGCGGACAGCAGCAAGGCCTTTCCCGGCAAGCTCAAGGGCGAAATCGAGCTGTCGCATCTTCACTTCCGCTACGACAGCGATTCGCCCTATGTCGTGAAGGACCTGTCGTTGAAGGTCCGCCCCGGCGAGTTCATCGCGTTCGTGGGCGGATCGGGCTGCGGCAAGTCCACGCTCATGCGGCTGATGCTGGGATTCGAACAGCCCGGAAGCGGATCGATCTACTACGACGGCCAGGACCTGTCTGCGCTCGACCTGCGAATGGTCCGCCAGCAGCTCGGCGTCGTGCTGCAGGTCAGCCGCGTCATGCCGACCGAGATCTACCGCAACATCATCGGCGCGACCTCGCACTCGATAGACGAGGCGTGGGACGCGGCCGAGAAGGCCGGTCTGGCGGAGGACATCCGGCTCATGCCCATGGGGATGCACACCTACGTCTCGGAAGGCGGGGGCACGCTGTCGGGAGGACAGCGCCAGCGCCTGATGATTGCCCGCGCGATCGTCAACAAGCCGAAAATCCTGTTCCTGGACGAGGCCACCAGCGCGCTCGACAACCGGGCCCAGGCCGTGGTGACCGAGAGCCTCGACCGGATGGACGCCACGCGGATTGTCATCGCCCACCGCCTCAGCACCGTGATCAACGCCGATCGCATCTGCTATCTCGAGAGCGGCCGCATCCTGGAGATCGGGACCTACCAGCAACTGATGGAGATGAACGGCAGGTTCGCCGAGCTGGCTCGCCGCCAGATGGCTTGAGATGGACGACACCCTCGCCACCTCCGCGCGCCGGGCCGTGCTGGTGACGCACGGTGCCACGCCGGGCGCCGCCGACGAGCTCGTCGGTCATCCCGGATCGAGCGGTCCGCCCGTCCCGGACGCCGTGCCCGAGCTGCCGCTGCAGGACGAGCTGCACCTCCCGGCGTGGCTGGGCTACGAGCGGGACGCACGCGAGTCGGGCGCCTTCGAAGCCCTGCGGCGGCGGTTCGTGCAGTTGAGATTCCCCGTCTGCGAAGGCATCAGCAGCCATGATGCGTATCGCGCCGCCACGCGCCGTGGTGCGTTCGCCGAGGCCGACGCCTTCGCTCCGGGACTGTCGCTCTCTGACCCTCAGGGTGTCCAGCTGTCGGTCCATGAAACGATGGCCGGCCGGATTCCCGTGGTGACCATCACGGAGCGGCGCGACTTCGTCGCGATGGTTCAGGCGTTTACCGAGCGCAACGAGCCGGTGCCCGTGCCGGGGTCGATGGGCGCCTGCATGGTGTCGGGCCTCAACAACTGGGACCGCATCGCCGTTCATCGATCCGACTGGGAACGCGCTCATCAGGACGAGCTGTTCGGCGAAGACTGGGCCGAAGAGTTCCGCCGTCTCTCCACGCACAAGGAACTGTACCAGGACCGGTTCATCCTCCTCAGCCGCGGCGCCTACAGCGGGGTGGCAGCAGAGGATGTCGGGTTGGAGATCCCCGATTGGCTCGAGCGCTCGCTCGTCATCCGGCTCGAGCACGAATGCACGCACTACTTCGTGTTTCGGCTTGGCGGCTCGGTCCCTCACCGGGTTCTGGACGAGCTCATCGCCGATTTCGTGGGGCTCGTGCGGGCATTCGGCACGTATCGGGAGGACCTGGCGCTGCGTTTCCTCGGGCTCGAGCGAAAGGCGTGCTTCCGGCCTGGCGGCCGTCTGGAGTGCTATCGCGGCTCACCGCCCCTCTCGGACGGCGCCTTCGACGTGCTCTCTCGCGTGACGGCCACCGCAATCGGGGCCCTGTCGATCCTCGGCCGGATGCTGGCGTCCGATCTCGCCACGTTGGATGGGCTCGCGCGGGCCATCGTGGTGTTGAGCCGCATGTCGCTCGAGGATCTTGCCGGCCCGGAAGGGCCGAGTCGCGCAGAAGCCGCGTTCCGGAGCCCGCCAGCTTCACGCTCGGGCGTCAGCCGGTGAATCGCATGCAGAGCAGCGTGGTGTCGTCGCTCGGCGCGGCGTTCCCGACGTGCGCCGAGAGCGCCTTACGCACTTCGCCAACGACGTCCGAGGCGGACCCGCGGCATCTTCGGAGCGCATCGATCAATCGGTCCTCGCCGAACGGTTCGGCCTCGCCGTTGAGCGCCTCGGTCACGCCATCCGAATAGAACAGGATCGTCTCGCCCTCAGCGAGCCGGTGTTCGTGCTGTGAGTAGGCCGCATCCGGCGTGATCCCGATCGGTCCGTTCCCGGTGGCGCCTATCGGCCGGACATCGCCGGCGGGCGTGCGAAGCAGCGGCAGCGGTTGACCGGCGCTGGAGACCGAAAGCCGGCGCCGGGCCGGGTCAAGGGCCGCGAGCACGCAGGTCACGAACATGGCGTCCGAGTCCCGTGCGGCGAGGACGTGATTCACGCGCCGCAGGATATCGGCGGGCCGCGTGTTTCCGATTGAGAGGTAACGCAGGTCGCTCATGACGCGGGCGCCGTACAGCGCCGCGGCAATGCCCTTCCCGCAGACGTCTCCAACCGAGAGTCCGAGCACGCCGCCCGACAGATCGAGGACGTCGTAGAAATCTCCCCCGATGGTGAAGGCCGGAACGAACGCCACCGCGAATTCGAAGCCAGGCAGATCCGGAAGTCGCTGGGGCAAGAACTGCTGTTGCACGGTCCTGGCCACCGCGAGATCGTTCTGCAGAATCTGCCGCTCGATTTCCCTCTCTTGAAACTGCATGTACGCCAGCGCCCAGCCGATGTGTTCGGCAGCATCGGTCAGCACGGCGAGGTCCGGCTCCCCGAACCGCTCGCGGCCGCCTTCGGCGTCCACCTGAATGGCACCGAAGATCCGGCCGTCGAACAGGATCGGCGCGTAGAGCACGGTTCGTTCGACCGGCGACCCTTCGGAGGCCAGAATCCCTTCGCGATTGGCCACGGCGCGGTCGATGAGCACGCGGCTGGCGCTGATGGCGGCGATGGAGCCGTGCCTCGACCTCGCGCAGGCGAGCGTCAGGTCCTCCGATTCGGCGCGGCTCAGGAGGATGAACGCCCGCGTGGCACGGGGCAGCAGCGCGAACAACTCGTCCAGGACGAACGACAGGAGGGCCTGGGCATCGCCGCCGCGGCTGGTGGCGCCGGCAAGCCCGTCGAGGAACTGCAACTGCCGCGACATGGCATCGGCTGCGGTGCGGGGATCCATGGCCCGAAGCGCGGCCCGGCCGCCTTCGGCCGCCGCAACCGTCGTCGTCGTGCTCGTGCCGCGACGGGGCTCGACCCAGGTCAGGGTCTTGTCGTCGAGGGTGTCGGCCGGTGGGGAGTCGCGCAGCACCACGCGCAGCTGGCTGTTCCCGATGATGACCACGTCGTTGTCGCCCAGACGGGTTGGCCTGGTGATCCGGGTGCCACCGACAAAGGTGCCGTTGGCGCTGCCCAGGTCGGTGAGGTAGCACTCGCCGCGCGCCCAGCGGAGCATCGCATGTTGTCTCGAGACGGCCTTCTCGTTGAGCGACAGATCGCAAGACGACCCTCGCCCGACGACCAGGGTGCGTTCGAACGCGCGTATCAGCCCGACGTAGGTGCCGGTCTCGATGACCACCTTCGGCATCGTGGTGTGTACCCCGACCTACTGCTGATGCGGGCCGCCCGTTCTCAGGAGGTCCCTGATGCGCGCCGCGAGCTTCGAGGCGCCGGCCGGGCCGGCTTCCGCCGCAGCCCCCGCCGCCTCTGCGTGGCCGCCCCCGAGCAGTCTCAGCAACAGACGCGAGACTCCCGAGGATTGGGGCCTTGGCGCCAACGCCTTCGGGCGCGGGCGGCGGAGGTGCGCCAGCGCCTCGGCGCGCGTGCCGACGATGGTGAATTGTCGAGTGAGACCGGCGATGTCGAGCAGTGTCCTGATGCGATCGCTCACGGAAGAGAGCGCGATGCCCCCATCCGGCAGGGTCCGCTTTGCGAGGAGGAGGAGGACCCTGATGCCCTGGCTCGTGAGGAGGGTCACCTGCGAGCAGTCGATCACGAACAGCCGGAGGCCGGCGTCGAGTTCGGCGGTGACCTTGTGCTCGAACTCGATCGCAGCCCTGCCGTCGACGGTGGGTGCCAGCAGCACCACCGCGACCTCGCCATCTCGTTCGGTCGTTGTCGGCATGGTTCGGTCCCGCCCGGCACCCGATGCCCGAGGGAGACGATAACAGGAACGCTGGAAGCCGATCAACCCGCCACGCCCGCCCCGGGCGTTTTGATGGACGGGCGCGGGGCGCTCGGGCCCGTGGTAACATGGTGTGTTTAGGGAAGGGTCTCGAATCCCGCTATGGGGGACATCTACGCGGACGGCGACGTGAGCGGCGACGCCAGCCTCTCGGACCTCGGGCGAACTCCCGCCGGAGGGGGCGCCCCCGGGCAGTCCGACCTGGTCATCGTCGGCGCGCGCACGCACAATCTGAAGAACGTCGACGTCACGCTGCCATCCGGCAAGCTGATCGTCATCACGGGCGTCAGCGGCTCGGGCAAGTCGTCGCTCGCCTTCGACACGATCTTCGCCGAGGGCCAACGGCGGTACGTCGAGTCGCTGTCGGCCTACGCCCGCCAGTTTCTCGAGCGGATGGAGAAGCCCGACGTCGACCGCATCGACGGGGTGGCGCCCTCGATCGCCATCCGGCAGAAGAACAGCATCCGGAACCCGCGATCCACCGTCAGCACCACTACCGAGATCCACGATTACCTCAGGCTGCTGTTCGCGCGGGTCGGCCGGACCTCCTGCCGCCAATGCGGGCAGGAGGTCGTTCGAGAGACAGCCGAGGTCGTGGCCCGGCGCCTCGCGGCGATGCCGGAGGGCACGCGCCTCCTCCTCGGGTTCGACGTTCCGGTGATCGAGACCGGCACTGCCATGGGCGCGAATGGTGCCGAGACCGCGGACGAAATCGGGGAGTCGGCTCTCGCCTCCGAGGCGGGCACTGGTAACGGCGCCGGAAACGGAAACGGCACCGAGAAGGATCTCCGCGGAACCGGCCCGATGGCCGCCGACCCGCGTCGATCACCCGAGGCCGCCGGGGCGGTCGTCGACGCCATGCGGAAGAAAGGGTTCGGCCGGCTGCTCTCCGGAGGGCGCGCGATCGGGTTCGAGGAGATCGATCCCGCGGCGATGACCGGGGCGACCACGCTTCAGGTCGTCGTCGACCGGCTGCGAATCGGGTCCGACGTACTTGGCCGGCTCACCGACGCAATTGAGACGGCGTACGCGGAGGGCGGCGGCGCGGCGTTCGCGCTGGAGCTGGCGCCGGTCGAGCGAGAGCACGGGGATGCGGGGCCGGGACTCGAGCCGCCCGGCGGCGAGCCCCGGCTGCACCTGTTCAGCGAACGGTTCGAGTGTCGCGCGTGCGCGATCGCGTACGAGGACCCGCAGCCCCGCCTCTTCTCGTTCAACAATCCGTTCGGCGCCTGCGCGACCTGCCATGGCTTCGGCAATGTCATCGAAATTGACATGGACCTGGTGGTGCCCGATCCGACCAGGACGATCAACCAGAACGCGATCGAGCCGTGGGGGAAGCCGCATTACCGGGCGCAGCTTGCCGAGCTCAAACGCGCGGCCCGCAAGCACGCCGTCCGCCTCGACGTCCCGTGGCAGGCGATGGCCGAACAGGAAAAGCGGCTGGTCATCGACGGGGACGGCGACGAGTACGAGGGCATTCGCGGCTTCTTCCAGTGGCTGGAGAAGAAGAAGTACAAGGTCCATGTCAGGGTGTTCCTCAGCCACTATCGCGGCTACCTCGAGTGCCCCGATTGCCAGGGCACACGCCTGCGGCCGGCCGCGCGCAACGTGCGGGTCGGCGGCCGAACCATCGACGAGGCGTGCCGGCTCACCGTGAAGGACGCGCTGGTGTTCTTTGAGAGCCTCCCGCTTGGCGAGCGTGACTCGGCCATCGCGGGGAAACTGCTGGACGAGATTCGCCGCCGGCTCAAGTTCCTGAGTGATGTCGGGCTCGACTATTTGACGCTCGACCGGCTGTCCTCGACGTTGTCAGGCGGTGAGTCGCAGCGCATCAACCTGGCGACCGCCCTCGGCTCGGCCCTCGTGGGCACGCTGTATGTGCTGGACGAGCCCTCGATCGGCCTGCACCCGCGCGATAACCAGCGGCTGATCGACATCCTGCGCCTGCTCCGCGACCAGGGCAACACGGTGATCGTCGTCGAGCACGACGCCGACATGATTCGTGTCGCGGAGCACATCGTGGACCTGGGGCTGGGCGCCGGCGAGCAGGGCGGGCGCGTGGTGTTCAGCGGGACGCTCGACGGCCTGATGCACGAGTCCCGCTCGCTGACCGCCAAGTACCTCCGCCAGGAGCTGAGCATCGGCGTGCCGCAGCACCGTCGGCACGGGACCGGGCAGCGGCTCCGGGTGCACGGCGCCGCCGAGCACAACCTGAAGGACATCTATGTCGAGATCCCGCTCAACACGCTGACGGTGATCACCGGCGTCAGCGGGTCCGGCAAATCGACGCTCGTGCACGACATCCTCTACCCGGCGATCAAGCGGATGAAGGGCGGCACCGAGAAGCGTGTCGGGCGCCACCGGCGGATCGAAGGCGCCGAGTTCATCACCGACGTGGTGCTGGTGGACCAGACGCCGATCGGCCGGACCCCGCGCTCCAACCCGGTCACCTACATGAAGGCGTTCGACCCCATCCGGGAACTGTTCGCCTCGACCAAGGATGCGCGCACCCACGGGCTGACGGCGAGCCACTTCTCCTTCAACGTGCCGGGCGGGCGCTGTGAGGCATGCGAGGGCGAGGGCCAGGTCCGGGTCGAGATGCAGTTCCTCGCCGACGTGTTCGTGCCGTGCGACGTCTGCGACGGCCGCCGCTTCAAGCCGCAGGTCCTCGACGTCCTCTACCGCGGCCGGAACATCCACCAGGTGCTCGACATGACCATTCGGGAGGCCCTGTCCTTCTTCAACACCTCGCCCAAGGTCCTGCGGCGCCTCCTGGTACTCGACGAAATCGGCCTCGGGTACCTGCGCCTGGGGCAGGCCGCGACCACACTGTCGGGCGGCGAGGCCCAGCGCATCAAGATCGCGTCCCATCTCAGCTCCCACGCCGGAGAACGGCTGCTTTACATTCTCGACGAGCCCACAACGGGGTTACACTTTGACGACATTGCGAAACTGCTGGCGGCACTGCGCAAGCTGGTGCTGGCCGGACACTCGCTGGTCGTCATCGAGCACAACCTCGATGTGATCAAGACGGCCGACCACATCATCGACCTGGGCCCCGAGGGCGGTGAGGCGGGCGGACGGGTCGTTGCCACGGGAACGCCCGAGGAGATTGCGTCGGCGCCGGAGTCTCACACGGGTCGGTATCTCCGGCCGGTCCTTGCCGACCGCAGGTCGGCTGACGAGATGGGAGCACTGGGATGAAACACCGACGAACCACTGCGTTGTTCGCCATGGCCGGCGTGCTGCTCACGGGTGCCTGGGGCGAGCTCGGGGCCGCGCGTCAGCAGATCCCATTTGAAGACGTCATCGCCAACCTGAAGGCCGCCGCGCCGAGCAATCGTATCCAGTCGCTCAAGATGCTGCGGGACTCCGGCTATCTCGAGGGGGCGCTGCCGGTCGCGCCGTTGATGGCCGATCCAGTCAAGGAAGTCCAGGTCGATGCCATCGATACCGAGGTGAGCCTGTTCCTGGTGGACGAAGGCTTCACGCGGCAGGTCGGCAGGGACATCGTCGGCAAGGGGGACGCCTCGCTCGCGCTGCTGGCGTTCGCCCAGGGAGCCGGCGCGATCGTCGCCAACCCGGTTCCTCCCGTCGTCACGGCCGGCCTGGTCGGCGCCATGAAGTCGGGCGCGCTCGAAGTCCGATTCGAGGCGACCTATGCCCTCGGGGTGCTCGGGCCGCCGCTGGTGCGGGCCGGTGCGTTTCGCGACGGGAAGGCCGCGGTGGATCGCCTGCTGGCGCTGATGCAGGATGCCGACCCGGCCATGCGCCTGGCCGCGACACACGTGCTCGCGCGCCTGATGGGCACCGCGAGACAATTCCCGGAGCGCAACCGGGAACTCCTGGACATCAGGCAGACGGTCGGCGATCAATTCGTGGTGGGCATCAACGACCCGGACCCGCTCCAGCGGCTCGCCTGCATGAAGGCGCTGGGCGAGGTGCGCCACGACCGCGGGTTGCAGGCGCTCTCCGAGCAGCTGGCCTACTACAAGAAGGGCGAGGTCGCGCTGGCCGCCCTGGATGCCATCGCCCGAATCGCGCACGAATCGAGCATCCAGCTCCTGAGCTCGCAGTTCGACTCGAATGACGAGCAGATTCGGCAGCTCGCCGTCGAGGGGATCGCGCGCATCAACGATCGGATCGCCATCCAGGGGCTGGAGAGCCAGCTCGGCAGCGACCGCTCCAGGAGGGTGAAGCTGGCGCTGGCGTTTGCGCGGTACCGGGCCACCGGGGCCAGCCAGATCGGCCTCATCGTTGAAGCCCTCAGACCGAACATGTTCGGATCCAAGACGCTCCAGGGGCAGGCGTGGAGCTACCTGATCGAGCTCGGTCCTGAGATCGTGCCCTCGCTTCTCCCGTTCCTGCAGGGGAAGGATGTCGACACTCGCGCCATGGTCGCCGAGGCGCTGGGCGTGATTGGCGACGCCAGGGCGCTGCCCTCGCTCGACGCGGCCCTGCAGGATCCCAGCAGGACCGTCGCCTCGGCTGTCGCGCGGTCGATCAAGCGCCTCCGCCCCCGGCCGGCCGGGGCGGCCCGGATGTAGTCTTCAGCCCGGCGATCCGCCCGATGCGCGTGTTGCCGCGATCGTTCTACGACAGGCCGACGCTCGTTGTCGCCAGCGATCTCCTCGGCAAGGTCCTCGTGCACCGGACTCGAGCCGCCACCACCGCCGGCGTTATCGTGGAGGCGGAGGCGTACATCGGCGAAACCGATCCCGCCTCGCACGCCGCTCCCGGGCCCACCGCGCGCAACGAGCCGATGTACGGAGAACCCGGCCGCGCGTATGTCTACTTCAACTACGGCGTTCACTTCATGATGAATGTCGTGACCGAGGCGAAGGGGCATCCTGCGGCAGTTCTGATCCGGGCCCTCGAGCCGCTCGACGGCATCCCGCTGATGCGGGCCCGGCGCGGACGGCGGAGAGACGGCTCGCCAATCCCGGTCCACGACCTGTGCCGAGGCCCAGGCAATCTCACCCGTGCGATGGGTATCACGCTCGAACTGAACAGGGCCGAGCTCGGTCGAGTGGGACGCCGCCGCATCCCGGAGGTCCAGGCGGCCGGGCCGGGACACCCGGGGCACACCCCATCGGCTATCGCGACAGCCGGCCGCATCTGGCTCGAAGACCGGAGGGTGAGTGTTGGTGACATCGGGTGGACGACACGGATCGGCATTCGCGTCGGGGCCGATCGGCCGTGGCGATGCTACATCGCGGGCAGCCCGTGCGTATCGGGCGGTTCACGCCGCGCGATTCGCTGACCGCTCGACCGCGGCTACTGCTGCCTCCCGCGCCGCTGCCCCGCGCTCGACTGGATCTGCACCCGGAACTCGATCTTCTTGCCGTCGCGGTACGCGCCGATGGCGACCGCGCTGCCGATCGGCGCGTCGGAGAGCAGCCTGAGGAAGTGAGACGCGTCTTCGACGGCCGTTCCGTTGAAGCTGACCAGCACGTCGCCGGGGCGTATGCCGGCGGAGTAGGCCGCCGAGTTGCGGCTCATGCTCGAGACCAAGGCCCCCTTTTCGTTCGGGAGGCCGAACTGCTCGGCCATGTGCGTCGTGATCGGCGCGATCTCGATGTAGCCGATCGAGCCGCGCCTGACCTCGCCGTACTTGATGAGGTCGAGCATCACGCGCCTGGCGAGATTGCTCGGCACGGCGAATCCAACTCCCTGGTAGCCGCCGCTCTGGCTGTAGATGGCCGTGTTGATTCCGACCAGCTCGCCGCGGGCGTTGATGAGGGCCCCGCCCGAATTCCCCGGGTTGATGGCGGCGTCGGTCTGGATGAAGTCCTCGTAGGCGGCCACGCCGACATTGGCGCGCCCGACGGCGCTGACGATGCCGAGGGTGACCGTCTGGCTGAGCTGGAACGGATTGCCGATCGCCAGCACCCATTCGGCCACTTTGAGTTTCGCCGAATCCCCCCACGGAATCGCCGGCAGGCTTTTCGCCTCGATCTTCAGCAGTGCGATGTCCGTCCACTGATCGACACCGATGACCTTGGCCCGCAGCTCGCGCTTGTCGGGCAGGGCCACCGTGATCTCCTGCATGTTCTCGCCGACGACGTGGTTGTTGGTGAGGATGTAGCCGTCGGCCGATACGATCACGCCCGATCCGAGGCTGGCTTCGCGCCGATCGCGCCATCCGAACACGTCGGAATCGTCTCCGAAGAAGTACCTGAAGAACGGATCGTTGGCGAACGGGGAATTGGCCTGGCGCGACACCTGCACCGATGAGATGTTGGTCACGGTGCGGACGGCTTCCGCCGCGACCCCGGTGAAATCCGGCAGCCCGCCGGCGACGCGGGACGGGCCCTGCCCAGACGGCGCAGCGCGCATGTCCGGCTGGGCGGCTGGTGCCGCCTCGCTCGTGAGCGACGACCGCATGCGGCCCGTCAGGACCAGGCCTGCGGCAAGGCCGATGGTGATGGCGACGGCGGCGAAGAGGATTCGTTTCATCAGCGGTCACCCCTTCGAGTTCCCCAAAGGCCGGCTGAAGGTCAACGGACTTCGACCCGTCGCGGGCTGGCGATGACCTTCGGGATCACGATGGAGAGGACGCCGTCATGGAAGTCGGCCGACAGGCCCTCGGAGTCAATCGGCTGACCGAGCGCAAAGGTCCTCGAGAACGCGCCGTGCCCCCGCTCGACGCGGTGGTAACGGCAATGGGCGGTCCTTCGGGACAGCCGCTCACCGCGCACGATGACCGTGTCGCGGAGAACTTCGATCCGGACCTCATCGCGAGACAATCCGGGCAGCTCGGCGTTGATGACGAACCGGTCGGCCCCCTCGTAGACGTCGACGGCGGGCGTCCACCCGGGCGCGGACTCCCCACCCAGACGGTTCATCCGTTCGTGAAGGGCCAGCAGATCGTGGAGCGGATCCCAGCGGGCGAAGGCCACAATCTGCATCGTAGCATGATTGATGGGCCCCAAAAAGGTGTGCTACGATCGCCAGTCTGTACACGGAGAAAAGCCCCCGGCAGGGCGGAATCAGGCCCGGACCGGCTGCGGATGTGAGACCAGGATGAGCTCGATTCAGGCGACGCGACTTCGCAAGGGACACATCATCAAGATGGGCGAGGATCTGTTCCGGATCCTCGACCTTCAGCACGTCACCCCGGGCAATCTCCGGGGATTCGTGCGTGTCAAGCTGCGGAACCTCAGGAACGGCACGCTCGCCGACCAGCGCCTGCGATCGGAGGACACGATCGAACGCGCGACGCTCGACGAGCGCGAAATGCAATACATGTACAGGGACGCTGCCGGTTACCACTTCATGGACACCAGCAGCTACGACCAGCTCACGCTTGCCGACGAGGTGCTTGGCGAGCTGGCGGGCTACCTGGTGGCCGAGTCGACGATCAACGTCGAGTTCTACGAGTCCGAGCCGGTCGGCATCGAGCTGCCTCAAACGGTGGACCTGGTCGTCACCGATACCGCGCCGGGCATCAAGGGCGCCACGGCGAGCGCGCAGGTGAAACCTGCCACCCTCGAGACCGGCATCGTCGTGCAGGTGCCTCCCTTCGTCAATGTCGGCGACAGGGTCCGCGTGAACACCGAGACCGGCGAATACCAGTCGCGCGCCTGAGCGTGACTGCAGCGGAGACGAGGCCGTTCCCATGGAAGTTGCCCAACGCCAGACCGGCTGTATCGAAGTCATCTGCGGCAGCATGTTCAGCGGCAAGAGCGAGGAGCTCATCCGCCGCCTGCGTCGCGCCCAGATCGCCCGGCAGAAGGTCCAGATTTTCAAGCCCGGGTTCGACAACCGCTTCAGCGAAGAGGAGATCGTCTCGCACAGCGCCCAGCGGATTCCTTCGCGAAACGTGACGAACTCGGCCGATCTGCTCAGTGCCGTCGACGACGATACCGAAGTGGTTGGCGTGGACGAAGGCCAGTTCTTCGACGCCGAGTTGCCGGCGGTCTGCAACACGCTGGCGGCCCGGGGCAAGCGGGTCATCGTGGCGGGCCTCGATCAGGACTACCTCGGCAAGCCGTTCGAGCCGATGCCGCAACTGCTGGCCATCGCGGAGTACATCACCAAGACGCTCGCCGTCTGCATGGTGTGCGGCAATCCGGCGAACCACACGCAGCGGCTGGTCGCGAGCAGCGACCGCCTGCTGCTCGGCGCGCAGGGCACCTACGAGGCGCGCTGCCGCAAGTGCTTCGACCCGAGCCTGGCGGGCGGCGAGCACCAGTAGCCCGGCCGCCCTCGAGCGGGCCGAGGGGAACATGGCTGCCGAGCCGGTGTCCAACTCCACGTGACCGATCCGCTCAACACCCTGCTGCTCGCCTTCGGCGTCGGGTTTCTGGGCGCCAATTTACTGGCCTTCCAGGCGATCCTGCGTTTCAGCCGGATTCGTCAATCGGCCGTCCTGACCTGGCTGCTCCCCAGGCCCAGGCTTCACCTCGTCTATCTCGCCGTGGCAGCCGGTCTCGCCTTCGTGGTCCTCTACAAGACGGTCGGGCTCCACTGGCCCCTCTGGCGGGTGTTCGGCGAGTCGATGATGCTGACCTACTACGGGGCGGCCTATCCATCCAGCCTGCGCATCCGGCGGGGGATCTACCGGGACGGCCTGTGGATGGACCGGGCCTTCGTGCGATGGTCGGACATCGCCGGCGCCAGCTGGCGTGACGAGGAGGGCCCGACGCTGGTCGCCGTGGCGCGCAGACGCCAGGCGGCCTGGCGGCTCGCCGTTCCTGCCGAACACTACGCGGAGGCGAGGCGGCTGCTTCGCGACCACGTGGCCGCGCATGATCTGCACCTGGGCGGCATCGGGCTGCAACTCGGCGACCACGACGGGCGCGACGACCTCTGATGCGAACCTGAAGTGCGATGTGGCGTGGGTCTCGCCCTCGGGCACGAGGACTGGAGTGCGGCAGCTCGAATTCCGTGGCGGGGGCGCGACTCAACCGCGCGCGGGCATCAGGACCAGCCCATGACCCATTGGACCAGGCCGCGACCATTCATGGCCATCGGGTCACCCAGCCATCTCGCTGGAACGAGCCACATGAACGACAGGATGGCGAACACCATGACGTCGAACTGCCACGTCGCCCGTTCATAAGTCCAGAAGAGCCCGCGCCACAGGATGAGCGCCGGCATCGTCATCACCCGTGTGACGGTGCCCGGATGGTGGGGAGGTTTCGGCGGTGCCGAGGGATTGGCCGCCGCCTCGGCGAGCCGCTGGCTGAGGCTTCGTCCGGCTTTCAGCTCGCGCCACGTGTGCAGGATCCGATCGAACACCGTCACCGCCGACAGGAAGAGAATCACCCACATGACCGCCGCCATGCGGTTGGTGAAAGCGCCAAGCATGAAGGTGACGATGCGCTCGGGCCGCTCCATGAAGCCGACCTTGCACTTCTCGATGAGCGATTCCGCCCGCGCTCGCGTGTAGCTGGTCATGACGGCGAACATCATGGCCAGCGCGGTAATCACGACATACTCGGGATGGCCGAGCTTGGAGTACAGGTAGACGAGCCCGATGAACAGCGTGATGTCCGAGAAGCGGTCCATCACCGAGTCCCAGAACCCGCCGAACTCGCTGGCCGACCCGCGCTCGCGGGCGACCTTCCCGTCGATGTAATCGAAGATGTTGGCGACGACCATCAGGACGCCGGCCGAGGCGAACCGGCCGAGCCCCAGCTCGCGGGCCGCGATGATGTTGATGATGACGCCTGTCAGCGTCAGGAAGTTGGGGTGGAT
Organism: uncultured Acidobacteriota bacterium; assembly: GCA_963843385.1. Taxonomy (GTDB): domain Bacteria; phylum Acidobacteriota; class Vicinamibacteria; order Vicinamibacterales; family JAKQTR01; genus CAVOHU01. The sequence goes on along the minus strand of CAWJJY010000007.1, from coordinate 1,881,480 downwards.
GCGCAGCCGGACGCAGACGGAGACGATTCCGCGCAGCGGAAAGTTGACGACCGTGCCGACCAACCCCGTAAACGTCATCGCTTGGATATAATCGCGGGTACCGCCGTCGGCGGCGGAACGCGCCATAGTATTCCATGCCCATCGAGGATCTCAAGGGCCAGATCGCCCGCCTTCCCGAACAGCCGGGCGTGTACCTCTTCCTGGGGCGCGGCCACGAAACCCTCTATGTCGGGAAGGCCCGCATCCTGCGCGACCGCGTGCGTTCCTATCTGGGCGCGTGGGGCAGCAGCCCCCGGCACGACGCGCTGCTCGCCGAGGCCGACCGGCTCGAGGTCGTCGTCACCGACTCGGTGGTCGAGGCGCTGGCCCTCGAGAACCAGCTCATCAAGCAGCGGATGCCCCGATACAACATCCTGCTGCGAGACGACAAGAACTACCCGTTCCTGCAGTTGACCACCTCCGAGCCGTTCCCGCGCGTGCTGGTAGCCCGCAGGGTCGAGCCGGACGGAAACACGTACGCCGGCCCGTTCATGCCGGCCAGCCTGGCCCGGCGCACCATGGGCCTGACGCATCGCCTGTTCGGCATCCGATCGTGCAACGAGGAGATCACGGGGCGGCGCGGGCGGCCATGCCTCGAGTACGACATCGGCCGCTGTGTCGCGCCGTGCGTCGAATCGATTTGCACCGCGGAGGGCTACGGGCGATCGGTCGACCGCGCGCGCCTGTTTCTCGAGGGTCGAAACGCCGAACTGGTGGCCCGCCTGGAAACCGAGATGCAGGAGGCCTCCGACGGCGAGCGATTCGAGCAGGCCGCGCACCTGCGCGATGCCATTCGCACCATCGAGACGCTGCGCGATCGCCAGCAGAAGATGGCGACCAGCGGCCTCGGGGATCGCGACGCGTTCGGCGTCAAGACCGGGCCGTCAGGCTCGGTCATCCAGGTCTTCCAGATGCGGGCCGGACGCGTCATCGAGCGCGTCGAGCTGGCGGCGGATGGCGACCAGGGGCTCGGCAACCGCGAGGAGGACGTGCTCCAGGCTGCCGTCCAGCAGTTCTACGAGGCTCGCGAGGTCCCGCCGGAGGTGCACGTCCCGGTTGCTCTCGAGGACTCGGAATTGCTCGAAGCCTGGCTGTCGTCACGGGCGAATCGACGCGTCGTCATCATCGTCCCGCGCCGAGGCGAGAAGCGCGGGCTGCTCGATCTCGCCTCCCGGAACGCCGCCATCGCCTACCAGTCGCGGTTCGCCGCAGGCTCGACGGCGAACTACGACGCACTCGAGCACCTGCGTGCCGTGCTGGGCCTGCCGTCGTTTCCGAGGCGCATCGAGTGCTTCGACATCTCAACCCTGCAGGGGCGCGAAACCGTCGCCTCGATGGTGGTCTGCGAGGACGGCCGGATGCGCAAGGGGGACTACCGGAAGTTCCGGATCCGCGGCGCAGAGAGTGCGGCGCCCGGCGCCGCTTCGCCCGGCCGGGTCACGCCCGTCCCCAACGACTTCGCCGCCATGTACGAAGTGGTGCTGCGGAGGTACCGGCGGGTGCTCGAGCAGGGTGGCCCGTTTCCCGATCTGATCCTGATCGACGGCGGAAAGGGACAGCTTTCTGCCGCGTACGACGCGCTTGAATCGATCGGCCTGGCCAACCTGGTCGCCGTCGGCCTTGCCAAGCGTGAGGAACTGGTTGTCACCCGGGACCGTCCGGACCCGATCGCGTTCGCGCGGGACCATCCGGCCCTGCTGCTGCTCGAACGGATCCGCGACGAGGCGCACCGGTTTGCCGTGACCTTCCATCGCAAGGCCCGCGGCATGAGCGATCTCCAGTCAGCACTCGACCTCATCCACGGCGTGGGCCCGCGCCGGCGGCGCGCGCTGCTCGAACAGTTCGGCAGCGTGGCCGGCGTGCGGAGGGCCAGCCGGGAGGCCCTGAGCGCCGTTGTCGGCCCGAAGGCCGCCGACGCGGTCCTGGCGCACTTCGCCCGCACGGGGTGAAGGGGCGTTCCAGCCCCGCGGTGCGCGTGCCGGCTCTTTGACTCTCACCGTGCCCCGGTGTTAGCCTGAGGGTCCCTTGCTCGATATCAACCTCGCGCAGGTCCTCATCGCCTTTCTGATCCTGCTGTTCTCACTGACGGTTCACGAAGCATCGCACGCGTGGGCAGCGGATCGGCGGGGAGACTCGACTGCGCGTCAGCTCGGCCGGATGACCCTGAACCCCATTGCCCACATCGACCCGTGGGGGACGATCGTGTTCCCGCTGCTGGCCATGCTCACGCACCTGCCGATCATCGGGTGGGCGAAGCCGGTCCCCGTCGACGGGCGACGCCTGCGCCACTACCGGCAGGACTCGATGCTGATCGCAGGTGCCGGGCCGGCGAGCAACTTGGTGCTGGCGTTGGCGGCCTCGCTGGCCCTGCGGCTCTTTCCCCTCGACTACCTTCTGTCGATGGGAGGCACGGTGGCGCCGGCACTGGCGGTCGGCCTCGCGCGGCTGCTGCAGATCAATCTGCTGCTGGCGATCTTCAACCTGTTGCCGATTCCTCCGCTCGACGGGGCAGGCGTGCTCGCCGGCCTGCTGCCGGCCCGGGCGGCCGATGCGTTCGATCACCTGCGGCCGTACGGCTTCGTGCTGCTGTACGCGTTGATGTTGACCGGGATGTTTCAGGTTCTGGTCATGCCGCCATACAATCTGCTCCTGACATGGCTCCTGTGAAACCTCGCGTCGTATCGGGCATGCGGCCGACCGGCCGCCTGCACCTCGGACACCTGGTCGGTGCGCTCCAGAACTGGGTGCCGCTGCAGGATCAGTACGACTGTTTCTACTTCGTGGCGGACTGGCACGCGCTGACCAGCGAATACGCCAGCACCGAAGAGTTGACGTCGTACACGATCGAGAACGTCGCCGACTGGATTGCGGCCGGGCTCGACCCCGAACGCTCGACATTGTTCATCCAGTCGCTCGTCCCGGAGCATGCCGAGCTGTTCCTGCTGCTGTCGATGGTCGTGCCCACGCCATGGCTCGAACGCGTGCCGACCTACAAGGAGCAGCGCGACCAGCTGACCGACAAGGATCTCTCCACGCTGGGCTTCCTGAGTTACCCGCTGCTGCAGACCGCCGACGTCATCATGTACGACGCGCGCTTCGTGCCGGTCGGCGACGACCAGGTGCCGCACCTCGAGCTGTCGCGGGAGGTCGTCCGCCGCTTTCACCAGTTCTACGGCGAGGTGTTCGTGGAGCCGAAGCCGCTGCTGACGAAATTCCCCCGGCTCCCGGGCCTCGACAACCGGAAGATGAGCAAGAGCTACCGCAACTCCATCAACCTCTCGGACGATGCGGAGTCGGTTCGCAAGAAGGTGATGCAGATGTACACGGATCCCAACCGGATCCGCGCAGATATCCCGGGCAACGTGGAAGGCAACCCCGTCTTCATGTATCACGACGCCTTCAACACGGATGTGGCCGAGGTCGAGGACCTGAAGGCCCGCTACCGCGGCGGCAAGGTCGGCGACGTCGAGGTCAAGAAGAAGCTCGTCGTGGCGCTCGAGTCGGTTCTGGCGCCGATGCGCGCGCGGCGCGCCGGGCTTGCGGCCAAGCCGGAGATCATTCGCGAGATTCTCGTGGAAGGCTCGCGCAAAGCCCGGGCCGTCGCCAGCGACACGATGGCTCGCGTCCGCGACGCGATGAAGATCTCGTATCGTTAGGCGCGCCATGGAAGGGACCGTTCCAGGCTTCGAATCGTCGCCCGACGCGTATTCCGTCAAGCTGGATGCCTTCGAAGGCCCGCTCGACCTGCTGATTCACCTCATCAAGAAGAACGAGGTGAACGTCTACGACATCCCGATCGCGCTCATCACCGCCGAGTATCTCGAGTACCTCGACGTGATGAGCGAGCTCGACCTGGACGTCGCGGGCGAGTTCCTCGTGATGGCGGCCACCCTCATCCACATCAAGTCGAGGATGCTGCTGCCGAGGCCCGACCCGTCGCAGGACGACCTGGACGAGGATCCGCGCGATACGCTGGTCAATCGCCTGCTCGAGCATCAGAAATTCAAGGCGGCCGCCGAGTTGCTGCACGAACGCGAAACGGTGCGCAGCGCGCAATGGCTCCGGCCCGACGAGCGCGTCGCGCCGATTGCCGGGGAGGAGATCGAGCCGGAGCTCGAGGTCGACCTCTTCAGCCTGCTGACGGCCTTCAAGGCCGTGCTCGACCGCGCCAGGCAGCGGCCGCGCATGTACCTGCCGCCGGAGCAGATCTCCATCGAGGACCGGATCGAGCAGTTGCTGGCACGGCTGTCCGAGACCGAGGCCTGCGGGTTCGAGGATCTCTTCGACGACGTCTCCTCGCGGGGCGACCTGGTCGTGACCTTCCTGGCGCTGCTCGAGATGATCCGGATGAAGCTGGTACGGGTGTTCCAGGCCGGCATGTTCGGCGCGATCCGCGTCTACAAGAAGGCAAAGCCGGCGGCCAACTGACGCCTGTGCCCCCGGCGTCCGGGCGATCGGAGCACCCCGGTCCGCGGGATGTCCGCCCCGGACGCGCAAGTGCGGGAAGCGGTTTGTCACCTGGGAGAGTTCGCCCATGCTGGGTCCGTGGATTCGCCGGGTCAGATCCTTCGTGGGGGCCCTGCTGACGGGACTCGGATTCCGGCGGTGGTCATCAGAGCAGGAGGAGCGAGCCCCGCTCGAGACCGCACCTCCCGCCGAGGGGCCGATGGGCCGCTCGATCACGTCACGGGTCGAGCAGGGCAGCGGGACCGGGACTGCGCCGGTCGACCTCGCCGGGCCGCGGTTCGTCGAGCCGCCTGCAACGCCGTTCGAGACGCCCGGGCCTCCAGGTGAGGACGCAGGCGGCTCCGAGTCGGTCGACGCGCCTGAGGTTGGCCTCGCACCTGAGGTGACGAAGCCGGATGAATCGCCCGGGCCCATGAGTGAGGATGAGCGCGGCTTCGAAGCGGTCGAACCCGCTGCAGCCGTCCTCGCACCTGAGGCGACGCGGCTACAGGTCGAAGAGAACGCGGGAGGGGTCCCGATCGCGGCCGCGGTGCTGGCGGCCCGGGCTGCGGCCGGGCTGGCCGCGCGAGAGGTGCGGCCCGAACGGAATGACAACGCGAGTGAGGTCGTGGAAATCCCCCTCGAAGGTGAGACAATCGAGCTCGTGGATGGGATTGAGAGTGAGATGAGCGATTCAGTCGAACCCAAGGCACCCAGCAGCGATACCGGGCCTGTTCAGACGACAGACCGTGACGTCGTGGACACACGGCCTCCGTCGAAACGAGACGAGGCGAGTGATCAGGCGCCGGGCATTGCCGCAACGACAGACGAACTTAGCGCCCGGCCAACCGAGACCGGCATCGAAGGTGGGATTCCGGCGAATGCACTCGGGCCCGTCGCGGCTCCGATCCCGGACGAGGTTCCCGCGGCGCCAGACGCAGAAGGGGCCGTGCCGGCCGCTTCGGAAGAGCTCAAGGCCATCGTCGAGGCGTTGATCTTCGCGTCGCCCGAACCGCTCACGCCGAAGGCGATCTTCAAGGTGCTCGACAGCGAGCCGAAGGAAGACGTCCAAGGCGCGATTGAGGCGCTGGAACACGACTACCAGGGCCGGCGCGGCGGCCTTCAGCTAATCGAACTGGCCGGCGGGTATCAGATCGTCACGAGGCAGGAGCTCAGCGAGTGGGTCCGCAGGCTCTTCCACGAGCGGAAGACGGCGCGGCTCTCGGTGCAGGCGCTGGAGACGCTGGCCGTGATCGCCTACAAGCAGCCCGTGACGGCTGCCGAGATTGCCGAGATTCGCGGTGTCAACACCGCCGGCGTCCTGTCTACGCTGGTCGAGCGGAAGCTCATCAAGACGGCGGGCCGCAAGCCGGTGGTGGGCCGGCCGTTCCTCTACGCCACCACGCGGGAGTTCCTGATTCGATTCGGCCTCAACGACCTCTCCGATCTCCCGAAGGTCGAGGAGATGGCCGAGGCCCTCGGCTTCGATCTGCCTTCGGCGCTCGAGACCGGTCCGTCCGACCAGTTGCTCCCGCTGGGCGATCCCGAAGCTCCGCCCGAGGATGGGGGTTCCGCGCCGGAGTCCGCGGAGGTGCGGGCCGACGACCAGCCCTCCGGTCCTGAGACGGTGAATTGACCGCCCGCGGGGGCGTGACCGGCTGCGTCCGGTGCTCGCGCGCGTCCGCGTGACCGCCACTGTGCGAACCGGCCCGATCCACGGCCGCCTTCAGCTTGACGACCTCGCGCTCGGTGAGCTCGCGGTATTCTCCCGTTCGGATCTGATCGTCGCCGATCGGGCCGAACTTGACGCGGCGGAGACGGACGACCGGGTGCCGCACCGCCTCGCACATCCTGCGAACCTGGCGCGGCCGCCCCTCGTGCAGCGTGAAGGCCAGGACCGCCTGGTCGCCGCGCGCGCCGACTCCCGGGGCGAGCACGTGCACCTCTGAGGGCGCCGTCCGTCGCCCGTCCAGCAGGATCCCGTTGCGCAATCGTTCGAGCGTCGCTTCGTCCGGCAGGCCGCGGACCCTGGCGTGGTAGACCCGTGCGATTTCGTGGCGTGGATGCATCAGCTTCGCCGCCAGGTCGCCGTCGTTGGTCAGGATCAGCAGCCCCTCGGAGTCGTAGTCGAGCCGGCCGACGGGGTAGACGTACTCACCGACCGCGCCGATCAGATCCATCACCGTTCGGCGGCCCCGCGGGTCGGATCGCGTCGTCAGGTACCCCCTCGGCTTGTTGAGCAGGATGTACTTGAACCGCGAGGCCACGTGGACGCGGCGCCCGTCGAGGCGGATGTCGTCGCGTGCCGGATCGGCCCGCGTTCCGAGCGTCGTGACGACCGCGCCGTTGATGGACACACGACCCTGTGAGATCAGCCCTTCGGCGGCCCGGCGCGACGCCACGCCCGCTCCCGACAGGATCTTCTGAAGCCGCACTCCACGCTCGTCCACCAAAGCCTCCTTCGCGCCCGAGTTACCTTCTGAACATCTCGGCGAAGAACGATACCAGGTGCCAGACCTCGGACGAGGTCGGCGCCCGATCCAATTCCGCGTGCGTGATCAGGCCGCTCAGCAGCGTGCGCGTGCGGGTCTTGCCGTCGAGGTACCGGGCCAGCATCAGGGACTCGACCGCGGGCACCACGTTGTCGTCGGTGCCGTGGAGGAGGAAGACCGGAGCCGATGGCGCGGGCGATTGGTCCGGGGAGAGCGACGACATGTTCCTGGCCGGTCCGATAAACGGGAGCAGTTTGGGGCCGAGCAGGTCGACACGACGGGTGTTCACGTAGGACATGAGCGTCCTGGCGGGCTCGGGCAGCGCCTCGGCCATCGCCCGCGCAGAGGCGAACTCCTGCGCGGCCTTCGCCTTGTCGATCAGGTCCATGTGGGACGCGTGCAGGAACCTGATGATGCTCGATTGCAGCGGTTCGACCTGCTCGGAGGGAACCAGCCGGTCGGCGAGGGTCCGCAACAGGATGGCCACGCCGTAGTCGTGGGGCTTGTGGTACACCTCAACGGCAGTCCCGCCGTCTGCGTCTGCTGGTGCGGCGGCTCCGGGCGGCGCCGGTTCCATGCCGATGCACAGAAAGCGCAGCACCCTCGCGAAATCGCTGTGGCCGCCGAACGAGAACACGAACGCCGCGTGATCGCGCAGGGCAGGCCGTCCGGCGGCCACCACCGACAGGCCGCCGGCGAAGCTGATGCCGATGAGCCCGACGCGGCCGTCGCGCGCCAGTGCGCGTCTGGCCGACAGCCACACCGCCGCATCCTCGATCATGTCGGTCGTCCGCGGCGAGATATCGTAGCGCTGGAGGTCGGGGAGCTCCGGCGTGATCACGGCGAATCCGACCTCGGCGAGCTGCGTGGCAAGGCCGACCAGCCGCGGCTCGTCAATCCCGAACGCGTTGACACCGGCTACCAGGATGACCGCGCGCCGCGGACGGGCGGGCATGTAGACGAGCGCCCGCAAGGACCCGTGTCTCGACGGAACCGAGGTCCCCGAGACGGTCACCGGCTCCTGTTCCCAGCTTGCGAGCTCATTGGGCCACCCGGGGATGTTCGCCAGCCGGACGATGAGTGCGGCAGCGCGTGTGTATGAGCGGAGGAATGGCTCGGCGAGGGCCACAACCGTCACGACGATGACCGCGACGACAAGCGCGTTCCGAGGACGCATAGCGTGCATGTTACACTCTCACTCGGCGATCGCGGCCGGAGACGCCTTGTGCAGGGTTCGCTGCATCATCCGGCCATCCCGGGTCCGATCGCGGCCTGGCGTCGCCCCGGGCTGCCTGGTCCACCGCTGGCCAGCGAAGTCGCCGATCTGTCATCCTCCGCCAGGAGACGCCACGATTCGACTCATGATCATCGCCATCGACGGGCCATCGGGCGCAGGAAAAGGGACGGTCGCGCGGGAAGTCGCCTCGCGGCTCGGACTCCGCCACATCGACACGGGAGCGATGTACCGGGCGACGGCGTGGAAGGTCCTTCACGACCAGATGTCGTTCGATGACGAGGACGCGGTCGCGGCGCTGGCGGAGTCTGCCGACATCCAATTGACCGACGGGCGGGTGCTGATCGACGGGGTGGACGTGACGCGCGAGATTCGGACCGCCGAGATCGACCGGGCCGTGTCACGGGTCGCGCGCCTCCCGCGCGTCCGCGCGGTGCTGGTGACGCGCCAGCGGGAATACGGGAAGTTGAGCGGCCTGGTGATGGAAGGGCGAGATATTGGAACCGTGGTCTTTCCCGACGCGGACGTGAAGATCTACCTCGATGCCTCGCCCGAGGAGCGCGCGCGCCGGAGGGCGAACGACCCGGCTCACGGGGCAGGCCACGAGATGGCGCTGCACGAGGTGGCCGTCGCCCTCGAAACGCGCGACCAGGCAGACCGGACCCGGGCCGCCTCGCCATTGATGATCGCCCAGGATGCGACCGTCATCGACACGACCGATGACCCGATTGAGGTGGTTGTCGAGCGGGTGCTGGCGGTGGTAGGGGAGAAGACGGGAAGCTGTTGATAGGTTACAGGTTATAGGTTACAGGTTACAGGTTACAGGTGATAGGTTACAGGTGATAGGTTACAGGTTAGAGGTTACAGGATAGAGGCTGGCCTCGAGGAGCAGCGAATCTGGGCGTCCGACGCCCCCCGAGCCCGGACCTCGCGGCATCCGGCCTTGTTCCGCTTCCCGCCAGTCGTTTCGAGAACCGCTCCGCCTTACCCTGTACCCTGTACCCTGTAACCTGTAACCTAACTACCTATAACCTGATTTGACCGAATCCTGCTAAGTGTTGTACACTCTGTTGCTTATCGCAACGGGCCACAGGCCCGACCTTCAGCCCGCCGGCGCTGATACAAGAAAGACCGGCAATCCAAGAAGCAGGAGGACGCGCAAGGCATGGCGAACGTAGACGGCGTGAACGGCCCCGATCTGACCCAGGGAGGAGAGGCTCCCGGGGTGCACTCGAAGCCGACGACGCGAAAGATGGGCATGAAGACCGGCGGGTTCCACGAGGACCAGATCGATCCCGAGGAATACGGCCGCCTCCTCGACTTGTACGACACCAGTTTCAGCAACATCGCGGAAGGCGAAGTGGTCAAGGGCACCGTGCTCAAGGTGACCGCGTCGGAAGTCATCGTCGATGTGGGCTACAAGTCGGAGGGAATCATCTCCGTCGAAGAGTTCATCGACGAGAACGGGCAGGTCACCGTCCAGCCCGGGGACATCGTCGACGTTCTCCTGGAACGCACGGAAGATCGCGAAGGGTACGTCGTCCTCTCCCGCGAAAAAGCGGAGAAGATGAAGATCTGGGACGAGATCGAGAAGGCGTACGCCGACAGGAAGGTCGTCATCGGCCGCGTGATCGAGCGGATCAAGGGCGGGCTGGCGGTCGATATCGGCGTGCGGGCGTTCCTGCCCGGTTCGCAGGTGGACGTTCGTCCCGTCCGGAACCTGGACGCACTCAAGAACCAGGAACTCCGGATGCGCGTCATCAAGGTGAACAAGAAGCGCGGCAACATCGTGCTGTCTCGCAAGGTGCTCCTTGAAGAGGAGAACGCCGAGAAGAAGAAGCACACGCTGGCGACGCTGGCCGACGGCAAGGTCATGCGCGGTGTCGTGAAGAACATCACCGACTACGGCGCCTTCATCGACCTCGGCGGCATCGACGGCCTGCTGCACATCACCGACATGTCGTGGGGCCGGGTCGGGCACCCTTCGGAGCTCTTCAAGGTCAACGACGAGATCGACGTGGTCGTGCTGAAGTACGACCCGGCGACCGAGCGCGTCTCGCTCGGCCACAAGCAGCTGAACTCCGATCCGTGGAGCGCCGTGAGCGACCGGTATCCGGTCGGCGCCCGCGTGGCCGGCAAGGTGGTCAGCCTGACCGACTACGGCGCCTTCGTGGAGCTGGAGCCGGGGGTCGAGGGCCTGATCCACGTCTCCGAGATGTCGTGGAGCAAGCGGGTGAAGCACCCGTCGAAGATCCTCACCGTGGGCGACAGCGTCGAAGCGATGGTGCTCGGGGTGGATCCGACGGCGCGGCGAATCTCGCTCGGCCTCAAGCAGATCGAGTCCAACCCGTGGCACGAACTGGCCGAGCGGTATCCGGTCGGCGCGAAGATCGTCGGCAAGGTGCGCAACCTCACCGAGTTCGGCGCGTTCGTCGAGGTCGAGGAAGACATCGACGGCCTGATCCACATCTCGGACATGTCGTGGAGCAAGCGGGTGAAGCACCCCTCCGAGGTGCTGAAGAAGGGCGACAAGGTCGAGGCGATCGTGCTCAACATCGACGCCGAGAACCAGCGCCTCTCGCTCGGGCTGAAGCAGCTCGCGACCGACATCTGGGACGAGTTCTTCGGCCGCCACCAGGTGGGCGAGACCGTCGAGGGGAAGGTCGTGCGCCTGACCAACTTCGGCGCGTTCGTCGAGCTGGCCGAGGGGATCGAGGGCCTGATCCACGTATCGGAGTTCGACGATCAGCAGGGCGAGAAGATCGACCTGCAGGTGGATCAGAGCTATCCGATGAAGATCATCAAGCTCAGCCCTGCCGAACGGAAGGTCGGTCTGAGCATCCGGGCGCTGCGCCTGGACCAGGACCGGGCCGACTGGGCGACCTACGCGGACAATTCTGGCAGCCCGAACGCCACCATTGGCGACATCCTTCGGCACCAGTAGGAGTCAGGCTGAAGGAGAGGCCCGGGACGGCGCGTCGCGCCGCGCCGGGCCTCGGTCCTTCGGCGCGGGAGCAACAGGACCCGGGCAAGTTGGCGAGCGTGTCACCATGACCAAAGCCGAGCTTGTCGAGGAAGTGTCGCGCGTGTCGGACCTCACCAAGAAGCACTCCGAGGTGATTGTCGACACCGTCTTCCAGAGCATCATCACCGCGCTCCAGCGCGGCGAGAAGATCGAGCTGCGGGGGTTCGGGAGCTTCAGGCTCCGCCAGCGGGAGCCGCGCAAGGGCCGGAATCCCAAGACAGGCGATCGCGTCGACGTGCCGCCCAAGCGCGTGCCGTATTTCAAGCCCGGCAAGGAACTCAAGGACCTCATCAACGAGGAGCCGGGCGTTCCCCCGGTTGCCGAGCCGGGCGGGGACAAGCAACCCGAAGGGCCAGGGACCTTCGCGTGATGGAGCGTCCGGGCGGGGAGTCCGATCCCCGCCATCGCCCCGCGGATCAATCCCGGCAGGCCTGAGAGGGCCGCCCGCGCCGATCTCCCATGTCATCCTTCGAACGCCTGTGGTCGCCGTGGAGGCTGCAATACGTGATCAGCGCGGGTGAGGCGAAGGGGTGCGTGTTCTGCGACGCGCAGGCCGGCGACGCCGCGGGCAGCCTCGTCGTGCACCGGGGCACCGCGTGTTTCGTCATCCTGAATCTCTTTCCCTATAACAGCGGCCACCTGATGGTGGTGCCCAACCGTCACATCGCCGCGCTGGCCTCGGCCTCCGGCGACGAGTTGAGCGAGCTCATCGAACTGACCCGGGTCGCAGAAGCAGCGCTGACCGAGGTGTACCGCCCGCAGGGGCTGAACGTCGGCATGAACCTCGGTCGCGCGGCAGGGGCGGGCATCGTGGATCACCTGCACATCCACGTGGTGCCGCGCTGGAACGGCGACACGAACTACATGTCGGTGGTCGGGGGCGTGCGGGTGCTGCCGGAAGATCTCGAGCAGAGCGCGGCCCGCCTGCGCTTGGCGTTCGAGCAGTTCGCGCGCGTTCGGCGGTAGCCGCGCCACGCGACCCGGGACGGTGGAGGTCGGCTCTCGGCATTCGACCTGACCGGATGGACTGGAGACGGGGTCGATTTTCAGATGGCGCCAACGCGACGGCCGAGGGCTGACGCACGGCTGTCGGGCATCCGTGACGGGCGGGCAGCCGGAACCGAGCAGCCCGGCACGCGTGACGGGCCGTGAGCCGTTGGCCGCAAGCCGGAAGTCCGTAGCCTGCCTGTATACTGTGCCCATGCATCTCGACTTCACCCCCGAACAGCAGTCCTTCCAGCGCCAGGTCGAGTCATTCGCGCGCGAGCACGTCGAACCGCTCGCGGCGACGATCGACGAAACGGGCCAGTTCCCGCGCGCGCTGATCCGCCTGGCGGGAGAGCGAGGCCTCTGCGGGATGACCGTGCCCAGGGCGCTTGGCGGCGGCGGCCGCGACTACCTGAGCTATGTGCTGGCCATCGAGACGCTGGCCCGGGCAAGCGCCACAGTGGCGGTGATTCTTGCCGCGAACAACTCGCTGGTCGCCGAAGTCCTCGCGAAGTACGGATCCGATCGACAGAAGGGCCGGTGGCTGCGCGCGCTGGTGACCGGTGAGTCGATCGGCTCGTTCGCCCTGTCGGAGGAGCAGTCCGGGACCGACGCGGCCAACGTCGAGATGACCGCAGAGCCGACACCCGACGGCCGGGGCTACCGGTTGAACGGGCGCAAGGTCTGGGTTGCCTGCGCCGAAGCGGCAGACGTCGCCATCGTCTTCGCGGCGACGCGGCCGGGTCAGCGGGGCAGCGGGATCACCGCGTTTCTGGTGCCGATCGGCGCGCCCGGAATCGATCACACGGCGCGCGCGGATTCGCTCGGCGTGCGCGGCCTCGGCTGCCTCGATCTGGTGTTCCACGATGTCGAGGTGCCCAACGAGCAGGTGATCGGGGTGGTCAATGAAGGCTTCAAGATCGCGCAGTGGTCGCTCGACGGCGGCCGAATCGCGATTGCGGCCCAGGCGCTCGGCATAGGCCAGGCAGCGTTGGACGAGGCGCTGGAGCACGCGAGAACGCGCCAGACCTTCGGCCGCCCGATCGGCCAGTACCAGGCGATTCAGTGGATGCTGGCCGACATCGCGACCGAATTGTCGGCGGCGCGCCTGCTCACCTACAAGGCCGCCTCCGCCAAGGACGGCCAGGAGAGCTGCGCCGTCGAAGCCGCCATGGCCAAGCTGTCGGCCTCCGAAGCGGCGCACAAGGCCGCCGACAAGGCCATGCAGATCCTCGCCTCGGCGGGCTACCGTCGCGGTTCGAGAGTCGAGCGGCTGTTCCGGGATGCCCGGGCGACTGAGATCTACCCCGGACCCTCAGAGGTCCAGCGGATGGCCATCGCGGGCCACATCCTCAGCGACGGCCGGTAGCGAACCCATCACACCTTGGCGATGCCCTCGCGGATCGCGTATCGCACCAGTTCGGCGGTGCTGGTGCAGTGCAGTTTCGCCATCAGCCTGGCGCGGTAGGTGTCGACGGTCTTGGCCCCGATCTGCAGTCGAGCGGCGATCTCGCGCGCCTTCAGTCCGTCGGCGATGAGGACGAGCACTTCCCGTTCGCGCTGGGAGAGTGGGGGAGTGGAGGCGGCCGGCGGCACGGCCAGCAGGCCCTTGTAAGCCGCGATGACCGCGCTCGCGATTTCGGGGCTCAGGTACGAGTGGCCCCCCATCACGGTGTGGACTGCGCGAATGAGCTCGTCGGCGCCGCTGGACTTCAGGACATATCCGCTCGCGCCCGCGGCGATCGAATGGTTGACGAACTCAGCGTCGGGAAACGCCGACAGCATCAGCACCTTCAAGCCGCTGAATTCGGACATCAGGCGCTTGGCGGTTTCCGAGCCCTCCTCGTCCGGCAAGCTGACGTCCACGATGGCCATGTCGGGCTTGGACTCCCGCACGACATCGGCCGCCGCCTTCCCCGACGAAGCCTCGCCAACCACCTCGACTGTCGCCTCGGCATTGAGGGCCAGACGCAGCCCGGCGCGCATCATCGGGTGATCGTCCACCAGCACGACCCGTACGCTCATGGGGGGTTCCCTCCAGACAAGATACCACGGAGGGGAAGTCGGGGATATTCGGGCAGCCTGCCCGGTTAGCCTGCCCGCCTGTCGGCAGCGAGACGCCCCCGGTAGCGGTTCGGTGGTGATGCGGGGGCTATCGATCGTCCGCGGCGACGCACCGCGTGCGCGAGAGCCGCGGGGGCTCGGTCCCGCCTGCAGGCTCGAGGCTGCCGCATACCGGCCACGGGCGGGGCGGCGCGTGAGAGCCCCTAGCCCCTAGCCCCGAGCCCCTAGTCCCGAGCCTAGCCCATGATCTGCTTGGCGATGGTCACCAGCTGCATGTTGGACGTTCCCTCGTAAATCTGGCCGATCTTCGCGTCACGCCACAGCTTTTCGACGGGATAGTCCTTCACGAAACCGTACCCGCCGTAGAGGTTGATCGCGAGTGAGGTGACGCGTTCGGCCGCCTCCGACGCGAAAATCTTGCACATGGCGGCCTCGGTCAGAAACGGTTTCCCCGCATCGCGGAGACGCGCGGCGTTGTAGACCAGCAATCTCGACGCCTCGATGTCGGTCGCGGCCCTCGCCAGTTGCGCTTGGACGAGCTGGAACTCGCCGACGGCCTTGCCGAACTGCCTGCGCTCCTTGACATAGCGGAGCGCGTAGTCCAGCGCGCCGGCCGAGAGCCCGATCATCTGCGCGCCGATGCCGATTCGGCCCTCGTTCAGCGTTTCGATCGCGACCTTGTACCCCTTGCCGACCTCGCCGAGCACATTGGCCTTCGGCACGCGGCACTCCTCGAGGATCAGCTCGCAGGTGCTGCTGGCGCGGATTCCCAGCTTGTCTTCCTTCTTGCCGACGCTGAAGCCCGGGACGTCACGTTCGACGACAAACGCCGTGATGCCTCGATACCCGGCTTCGGGATTGACCGTCGCGAAGACGATGAAGATGTCGGCCTCGTTGCCGTTGGTAATCCAGAGCTTGCGGCCGGTGAGGACGAAATGATCGCCGTCGGCCACCGCCCTGGTCGCCAGCGCGAAGGCGTCGCTGCCCGATCCGGCCTCCGACAGCGCGTAGGCGCCGACCGTCTTGGCGGCCAGGCGGGGAAGGTAGCGCGACTTGACGTCGGGCGAGCCCCACCGGATGACCGCGTTGTTGACGAGCGTGTTCTGCACGTCCACCAGGACTGCCACCGACGGATCAACCCGCGAGAGCGCTTCCACCGCCAGCACCGCGTGGAAGAAGCGCCCGCCGCCGCCGTTGTAAGCCTCGGGGATCTCGATGCCCATGACACCCAGGTCGAACAGCTGGTCCACCAGCGTCCTGGGAATCTTGGCGTGCTCCTCCATGTCGCGTACGAGCGGCAGCACTTGCGCGTTGGCGAATTCGCGAACGCTGTCGCGCAGGAGGATCTCGTCTTCGGATAATTGCGTCAGCGCAGGAAGGAACTCTTCTTTGACCACGGTCCTCTCCTTAGAAATTATCTTAATGGTATCATGCGAGCAGGCGCCGCATGCCGTGCCGAAGCCGGGTGGAACGGAGAATGTTGTGAATCGGACCGCGACGGTCGTGTCCTTGCTCCTCAGTGCCGGCCTGGCCGTCGCACTGACCGGCCAGCAGGCATCGCCGCCTCCGCCCGCCCAGCGGCCGCCAACCGACAAGCAGGGCCAGACCCAGCCTCCGCCGAACCCGCAGCAGCCGGTCTTTCGCGCAGGCGTCAACTTCGTTCGCGTCGACGTGATCGTGACCGACAGGCAGGGGAACGTCGTCACCGACCTGAAACAGGGCGACTTCGATGTTCTCGAGGACGGCAAGCCTCAGAACATCGAGCTCTTCAAGCTCGTCAACACGGACGGGAAGGCTGGTCCGAATCAGGAGCCGCCCCGGCCCATCACCAGCGAGTACGCCCAGGAGGCGGAAGCGGCCCGTGACGATGTGCGGCTGTTCGTGTTCTTCCTGGACGACTATCACGTGCGGCTCGGGTCCTCGATGCGCGTGCGCGATCCCCTCTCACAGTTCATCAAGACGCAGATCGGCCCGCTGGACATGGTGGCGGTGATGTACCCGCTGACGCCGGTGACCGGCCTGACCTTCACGCGCGACCTGGAGAGCGTGGCCGGCGATTTTCGGCGATTCGAAGGACGCAAGTACGACTACCGTCCGAGGAACGACTTCGAGCAGCAGTACGCGATGTACCCGGCGGAGATCGTCGAGCAGGTCCGCAACCAGGTGACCTGGACGGCGCTGAAGGGGCTGTTCGTCAAGCTCGGCGCCATGCGGGAAGGCCGCAAGGCCGTCATCCTGGTCAGCGAGGGATTCACCAGCCTGTTGCCGCCCCAGTTGCGCGATCCCAGCGCGGCGTTTCCCGGCCTTGGCAATCCGGCTCGCGGCAACCCGACCGCCGGCCAGAGCCGCGCCGAAGATACGGCGCGGTTCTTCTCGATGGCCGATCTGCAAACGGAGATGCGGGAGGTCTACGACACGGCCAACCGCAACAACACGGCCATCTATTCGCTGGACCCTCGCGGCCTGCCGGTCAACGAGTTCGAAATCAACGAAAGCGTCGGGTTCCAGCTCGACAGCGAGATTCTCCGATCGACGCAGGACACCCTCCGAACCCTGTCGGAGGAGACCGACGGCCGCGCCATCGTGAATCGCAACGACCTTTCGACCGGGCTCAAGCAGGTGGTGCGGGACACGAGCGCCTATTATCTCGTCGGGTACAACTCGTCGCGAGCGACCTCGGACGGCAAGTTCCACCGCATCGACGTCCGCCTGAAACGCGACGGCCTCCAGGTCAGGGCGCGCAAGGGCTATTGGGCTCTCACCGCCGAAGAAGCGGCCTCCGCCGCCGCGCCGCCCAAGCCCCGTCCGCCGGCGGCTGTCGAGCGCGCGCTCGGAACGGTCGAGGCCAAACGCCGCGATGCCTACGTCGCGACGTGGATCGGCACCACCAGGGGAGAGAACGGCAAGACGGCCGTGACCTTCGTCTGGGAGCCGCTGCCTCCGGTGCATGGCATGAGCCGGCAGGAAGCCGAGCGGGTCGCCCTGATGGCGTCCGACTCCGACGGCTACGCCTATTTCCGCGGCAAGGTGCCGGAAGCGGGTGCGGACGACGCCGCCGCGAAGGCCGCCGCGCCGTCAGCGCAGGGCGGCCAGAGCACGCGGGCGCCCTCGCGCATCACCTTTGACGCCGCCCCTGGCAAGATGGAAGTCCGGATGGCGGTCGAGAATGCCGCGGGACAGGTGATCGACACGAGCCAGCAGCAGATCGTCGTGCCGGACCTCACCGAACCGAAGGTGTCGCTGAGCACGCCAGCCGTCATTCGCGCACGAACCGCGCGCGAATACCAGGCCGCCACCCGCGAGGCGGATCCGGTGCCGGTGGCGCTGCGGGAGTTCCGGAGGACCGATCGCCTCCTGATTCGATTCCGCGCGTATGGGCCGGGCGCCGTCGGGCCGACCACCTCCGCCAGGCTCCTGAACCGGGGCGGCCAGCCGATGGCCGACCTGCCGGTTCAGACCCCATCGACCGCCGACGGGTACTTTCAAATTGATCTGCCGCTGGCCGGACTGGCCTCGGGAGAGTATCTCGTCGAGGTGCGGGCGAAGGGCGCCGCTGCGGAGTCGGGCGAGGCCACCGAGCTCATCCCGATGCGGATTATCAGCTAGCGCCCGGTGCCCGGCGCCGCCAGGAACCCCATCGCCAGGTCCTGGTCCGCGTTCATCAGCACCTTGAGCACCAGACCTCCCGTGACCGCGGGAAGGTCGATCACCGACACGACGTGGGCCAGGGAACCGAACTCCGGGACGAGGGCTGCCAGCCGGTTCTCCGAACCCTTCAGCAGGTCGACGTTGAAGGTGATGCCCGGATCATCCGGGTAGAGCGGCAGGTACCGGATGCCGGATTCGACCAGGTCCTGGAAGAAGTGCGTGCCGAAGGACAGTTCGGGCGACTGGTTGCCGCGCCGCGCGGCGATCTCCACGAGGACCGCCGTGTTGCTGATGTCCGAGTAGGTGACATCGACGCCGAGCTTGATGTCGCCGCGGCTGCCCCAGCGCCCCGGCCCCATCAGGATGAACCTCCGCTTGGGGAGGATCTTGTTCAACCGGCCCACGACGCGGCCAACCGACTTGAGCGCGTCCAGGCTCGAGAGCTCCGCGTAGCGATCGGAATCGACATACACGATGTGCGTGATGTCCGGCACCCGGCCGTTCGACACGTAGCGCCTGGCGGTGAACACGATCCGCTCCGGCGGAACATCGTGCGGGATGTTGGCTGGCGCCGAGTCGTCTCCCGAACTCTGCGGGCGGCACTGCAGCAGGTGCAGATCCTTGCCGTCGTGGGCGAACTCGATGTCGACCGGCGCGCCGATCTTCTCGCGCAGCAGCCGCAGCAGGGTGCTCATCTGCGTCATGAACGGCGTCGACTGGACCAGCCCTTCGAAGGTGACCGCGAGGTCATCGGTCGATCCATCCCAGGCGATCGGCGAGATCGGGCGAACGCCATCGCGATCGCACAGGGAGAACACTTCCTTGAACATCGGGTAGTGCCGGCCGTACCGCTGCAGCAGGTCGGTGATCTTGACGGTGCCGAACCGGTTCGCCTCGAGGTTGATGACGTCGGCTTTCCGGGGCGAGTACCGCGCCATTTCGTCTGCGGTCACGTTGACGCGCAACCCCGGCTGGCCCGGCGCCAGCAGCACCGGGAAGTCGTCGTCGAGCCGATCCACCGCGCGCGTGCCGAGGCCCGGAACCAGGCGCAGCAGGCCGTCCTCGCGCCTGATGCGCGGTGACCAGCGGAACTCGTTGTTGCAGAACGCCACGCCCGCAAACGCGGGGAGATGATAGTGGCCCACGCGGGTCCCGACCACCTCCTGGATCATCACGCCCATTTCCTCGTGCAGGTCGAGCAGGCCGCGCGCGGCGCGGTACTCGATGGGATCCGGGCTGAAGATGGACGCGTAGACCTCCGCGACCGCGTCCGCCAGGGAGGCCAGGCGCTCGGACTTCGTGCCCCGATTGGCGAGGAACAGGCTCTTGTACTTCCCCGAGAAGGCCGATCCCACGCGATCCTCGAGCAGGCTCGAGCTGCGCACGATGAGCGGCTGCTCCCCCAGATCGTCGAGCGCCAGCGAGAGCCCCTTGACGACTTCCTGGGGGAAGCGGGAGCTCTTGAAGGCCTGGACGATGTGCGGGTACTCGCGTCGAACCTGCTCGATCTCGGCGTACTTCAGGTTGTGGATGTCCTGGAGATGGTTGTGATCCAGGAACGCGCCCATGCCGTCCGACGTGATGAACCACGTCTTGGGCATCTTCACCGTGCCGATCGCGTCGGCGTACTCGCCGGACCGGCGGATGATGTGGTAGGCGAGCAGCAGGCCGGAGCTTTTCCCGCCGAGCTTGCCGCGGCTGGCGGAGGGGGAGATGACCCGCTGAACGAGCTCGCTGAAGTCGTGCACCTCGACGTAGTTCTTGGCGGTGTTGATGTAGTCGAGGTCGTCGGTCAGGAAGCGCCGCACGAGCGAGACGCGCAGGCCGAGGTGCACCGACCGCGACAGATCCTTGTCGGCGATGCCCATCTGCTCGAACCGTTCGAGGGCCTCGGCGATGTCGGTGAGCGTGGTGCGCTGGGTCTCGACCGCTTCGATGAGGAAGCTGCACTTGTCGTCCTTCACCCACTGCTCGATGCTGCGGACGATGTCCTGCTCGTCCAGATTGCTGGCGGCAATCCTGAACGCCGCGTTGGTGATGCGCATCATCTCGTCGAGGCTGGTGCGCTCGATCGGGGTGTTTTCCTCGGACCCGTCGCGTTCGCCCTCGCCCGTGCCCATCCGTTGCAGGAGATTCTGGGCCTCCTCGACGCCGTTCCAGGTCAGGTGGTTGATCATCCGGCGCGACACGCGCGTCAGCAGGTGGGGATCGGTCCGGCGGAGGAACTCGATGATCACGCGCCAGTCGCGACGGTCGTCGGCCGGGAGCTGCTCCATGGCGACGTGCCAGTTGCGCAGCATGCCGCGCAGCCGCCGATGCGCCAGGTACTGGCCCAGACGCTCGGCGATCGTGTCGAGCAGCTTGCGCTCCTCCTTGAGGAACGGGCCCTCGTCGGCCTTCGGGAACTGCTGCTCGTAGAAGATTTCGACGGCGCCAGCCAGCTTCCCCATGACGGACACCGGCGCGCGCATCACCCAGGGGGTTTCGACCGCCTGCGCGGGCTCGTAGACGCTGTTCTCGATCGTGATCTTGACCCAGCAGGCGTCGGGATGGAGCCAGCCCTCGGGCACCACGTCCAGCAGGTCACGGCAGACATCGTCGGGCGACCGCTCCACGTCGCTGGCCAGGTCGTGCACGCGGTAGAGGCAGTGCAGCTCCTTCGCGCGCTCGCGGAGGCGATCGAAGATGGACTCGACCGAGCCATCGGACGGAGTAACCGCAGCGTCGCTCATCGGCAACAGTATAGCGGCTGGCGGCTGTCGACGGGCGGCCGGCGGGCGCGAGTGGAGCGCGCGCGTGCCGCGGCGTACAAGAAAAAGGGGATCGGGCAACAACCCGACCCCCTTGGCCTCACTGCGTCGCTTGCGGCCAGCCGATGCACCCCGGGGGATGGAGGGCGGCTCTTCGGAGCCGCTTGAATCTGCCGGGGCAGGAGCCCCGGCCTCCACCCGACACGCCAAGCGTCGCGGACCGCCGAGCGCCTGTCCCTGCCGACTAGCCCCGAGTCCCGAGTCCCGAGCCCCGAGTCCCGAGCCCCGGGTCCCGAGTCCCTAGCCTCTAGCCCCTAGCCCCTAGCCTTACACCAGCCCCGAGCCCCGAGCCCCGGGTCCCGAGTCCCCCCCTAGCCCCTAGCCCCTAGCCCCTAGCCTTACACCCAGCCCCGCTGATGGCAGGCGCTCGCGACCCGGTTGATCGCGATGACATACGCCGCGTCGCGCGTGTAGAGCTTCTTGTTCTTGGCGAGTTCGGCCACGCCGTGGAACGCGTTGGTCATCACCGTGTCGAGCTTGCTCAGCACCTCGTCCTTCGGCCAGTAGTAGTTCATGTTGCCCTGGACCTGCTCGAAGTAGCTGCAGCTCACGCCGCCTGCGTTGCACAGGAAATCCGGCACGACGAAGATTCCGCGCTCCACGAGCAGCTTGTCGGCTTCCGGCGTCGTCGGGCCGTTGGCGCCCTCGGCCATCAGCTTCACCTTCTTGCTGATCTTCTGCGCGGTCTCGCCCGTCACCTGGTTCTCGATGGCGGCGGGGATCAGGATGTCGACCTCCTGTTCGATCCACGCATCGCCCGGCAGGATCTCGTAGCCGAGGCCCTTGGCCTTCGCCTTGTCGATCGAGCCGAACTTGTCCGTGATCCCGATCAGCTCTTCGTAGGTCACGCCGTCCATCTTCCGGAACGTGTAGGTCTTCTGGTCGGCCTCATCCCAGCAGGCCACGCAGATGACCTTTCCGCCGAGCCTCGTGAAGAGCTGCACGGCGAACTGCGCCACGTTGCCGAAACCCTGGATGGCGGCCGTCGTCTTGTCGGGCGCGATGCCCAGCAGCTTCAGCGCCTCGCGGACCGTGTAGATGACGCCGTAGCCCGTCGCTTCGGTGCGCCCGAGCGACCCGCCCATGCCCACCGGCTTGCCCGTGATGAAACCGGGCTCCTTGCCGCCGTGGATGATTTCGAGTTCGTCCATCATCCAGACCATGTGCTGGGGATTGGTCATCACGTCGGGCGCCGGCACGTCCTGCGAGAACCCGATGTTCTTCGCGAGCTGGCGCACCCAGCCGCGGCAGATCCGCTCCTGTTCGATCATGCTGAGGTGGTGCGGGTCGCAGATGACGCCGCCCTTGCCGCCGCCGAGCGGGATGTCGACCACCGCGCACTTCCAGGTCATCCACGTCGCCAGCGCGCGCACCGTGTCCAGCGTTTCGTGCGGATGGAAGCGGATGCCGCCCTTGTTGGGCCCGCGGGCGTCGTTGTGCTGCACGCGGAAGCCGCGGAACACCTTCACCTTGCCGTCGTCCATCCGGACCGGAATCGCGAACTGGTGCTCGCGCATCGGCCATCGGAGCAGGTCGCGCGTGGCGCTGTCGAGATCGAGGATATCGGCAACCTTGTCGAACTGGGCCTGGGCCATCTCGAACGGGTTGAAAGGCTTTGACACTGCTGTTTCTCCTCCGGCTCGCGGTGCGGCCGGCCTATGAATTGAGTTCATCCTGCAATCATGAGTGGGGAGACGCGACGCGCCGTCGGATCCGAGACGTGCTGACACCTCCTTGGCCATGCCGGTCCGGAATCCCGTCCGGCTGACCCTGCGGGGGCACTCGGGAACACGTGGGTGGGCCAGCGCCAGAGGAGCGGGGTGGTCCGTGCCACGGCCACCCCTGGCCTATCTGCCACCCGTCCGCGCAACGGTTACAACTCGAACCTGATCGCTGCCGCTCGCGCCACGCATCGACGATTCAGACCCGCCGTGCCAGTCGCAGGGACCGCCCGGGCCGCACTCCGACGGCTGATTGCCCCTGGAGACGCCCGGGTCGATGGTCTGGCACGGGTACGTCATCCATTCGGCGGGGGGAGGGGGGACGTGTGGTTCGACGCGGGTCTTCACCGGAGGCCGCGGGAGGCGGTGCGGGCTCCCGGAGCAGACCGCCGCCCAGCGTACCGCTCGGGCGCGAGCGAAGTCAAGACGCAGTCCAGCCGCCAGGCAGCGACCGCGGCTTAGCAGGTATAATCGCCTCGATATGGACAAGACCCCCGAGGCCGCCATCTCCCCTCGCGCGCGCTGGGAACGAGACGTCCTGCAACCTACCATTGCCAGGTCGCCCGAACGCGCGGCCTCCTTCACGACCGTCTCTGGCCGTGTGGTCAATCGCCTCTACACGGCGGACGACCTGGCCGGCCTGGACTATTCGCGCGATCTGAACAACCCCGGCGAGTTCCCGTACACCCGCGGCATTCATCCCTCCGGCTATCGCGGCAAACTGTGGACGATGAGGCAGTTCTCCGGGTTCGGCACGCCGGAGGAGACCAATGATCGATACAAACACCTGCTCGCGGCCGGCGGCACGGGCCTGAGCGTGGCGTTCGACCTGCCGACGCTGATGGGACGCGATCCCGACCACGAGCTCTCGCTCGGCGAGGTGGGAAAGTGCGGCGTCAGCATCTCGTCGCTCGCCGACATGGAAACGCTGTTCGATGGCATCGCGCTCGGCGACATCACGACGTCGATGACCATCAATTCCCCGGCGCCGATGCTGCTGGCCATGTACCTGGTCGTGGCCGAGAAGCAGGGCGCCAGCTGGAAGAAAATCTCCGGCACGATCCAGAACGATATCCTGAAGGAGTTCATAGCCCAGAAGGAGTTCATCTACCCGCCCCGGCCGTCGATGAGGCTGATCACCGACGTGTTCGCCTTCTGCGCGTCCGAAGTGCCGAAGTGGAACACGATCTCGGTCAGCGGCTATCACATCCGGGAGGCCGGGGCCACCGCGCTCCAGGAGCTGGCGTTCACGCTGCGCGACGGCGTCGAGTACGTCCAGTACGGCGTGGAGGCGGGTCTTCAGGTCGATGAGTTCGTCCCGCGGATTTCGTTCTTCTTCAATGCGCACAACGACTTCTTCGAGGAAATCGCCAAGTACCGGGCGGCGCGCAAGATCTGGGCGGACGTCATGACTGAGCGCTTCGGTGCCCGGGACGAACGGTCCTGGAAACTCCGGTTCCACACGCAGACCGCCGGCGTGTCGCTCACCGCACAGCAGCCATACAACAACGTGGTACGCACGGCGATCCAGGCGCTGGCTGCCGTGCTCGGCGGAACACAGTCCTTGCACACGAACTCGCTGGATGAAGCGCTCGCGCTGCCGACGGCGGAAGCCGCGACCCTGGCGCTGCGCACGCAGCAGATCATTGCCAGCGAGACCGGCGTGACCAACGTCGTGGATCCGCTGGGCGGATCGTACTTCCTGGAGCGGCTCACGCAGGAGATGGAGCGCGGCGCGCTCGAGTACTTCGACACGATCGACGCCATGGGCGGGATGGTGCCTGCGATCGAACGCGGCTTCCCGCAGCGCGAAATCGCCGACAGCGCATACAAGTTCCAGCAGGCCGTCGAACGCAAGGAAAAGGTCATCGTCGGCGTCAACGATTACGTGGTCGAGGAGGACCACCAGATCCCGACCCTCTACATCAACGAGGTCGCCGCGGCGCGCCAGATGGAGAAACTCCAATCGCTGCGGCGAGAACGCGACAACGCCCGGGTGGACCGGGCGCTGGGCGACCTGCGACGGGCAGCCGAAGGCAAGAGCAATACGATGCCGGCCCTGATCGAGGCCACTCGGGCCTATACGACGGTTGGCGAGATGTGCGATGCGCTCCGGGAAGTCTGGGGTGAGTACGTCGAGACGCCGACGATCTAGGTTACAGGTTACAGGTTATAGGTTACAGGGTACAGGGGACGAGTGACGGCGACGCGGTGTTTCGAGCAGGGTTTCGTCGGGCCTGGGCGAGGCATGTGTCCGAGAGGGCGTCGCTGCAGCGCGATCAGAATCCGGCTGGCACTTATTCGCTAGTCTCCAGCCCCTGCTCGGAGGTCGTCAGTAGATGCCTTCAGTCAGATAAGGTCCGAATCATCCATGTCCAAGATTCGCGTCATCATCGCCAAGCCGGGCCTCGACGGACACGACCGCGGCGCCAAGGTCATCGCCCGCGCCCTTCGGGACGCCGGCATGGAAGTGGTCTATACCGGTCTGCGGCAGTCGCCCGAACAGATCGTGACGGCCGCGCTGCAGGAAGACGCCGATGTGATCGGGCTCTCCATTCTCTCCGGCGCGCACAATCACATTTGTCCGGCGGTCATGGCACTGCTCAAGCAGAAGGGGCTCGACGACGTGCTGGTCGTGCTGGGAGGAATCATTCCGGACCTGGACCTGCCGCGACTCGCCGAGATCGGGATTGACGGCGTGTTCCGGCCGGGTACGCCCATGCAGGAGATCATCGACTTCATCCGCAGCCACGCGAGGTCGCGCGCCGGGACGCTTTAGCGTGCCGTCTACTATTCCCCGCCCGGTCTGCCTCCGATAAGTCGTTGTGCCTGCTCAAGTTCCGGGACCGCCGGGACAGGCTCCCCTGCGAAAGGGGCGGCCCGGGCGATAACCCCTTTGGGGTCAGATGGTTGGGGCTATGTCATACAAGCTGCTTCTCGCCGACGACAGTGTCACGATCCAGCGCGTCATCGAGTTGACCTTCGCCGATGAAGACGTGAAGGTCATCGCCGTGGGAGATGGCCAGCAAGCCATCGATCGGATCGAGGCCGAGTTGCCCGATATCGTCCTGGCCGACGTGGGGATGCCCAGCAGGGACGGCTACCAGGTGGCGACCTACGTCAAGAACACGCCCCACCTTGCGCACATTCCAGTCCTCCTGTTGACCGGCGCGTTCGAGCCTGTTGACGAAGAGCGGGCGCGCGCGGCCGCCTGCGACGGCGTGCTCGCCAAACCATTCGAGCCGCAGATGGTCATTGCCAGGGTGAAGGAACTGCTCGCCACCTCGGCGGCCCGTCCGCAAGCCGCACCGGTTGCCGCTGAGGCGGAACCGGCGGATGTGATGCCGGCAGATCTGTTGCGCTGGTCCCCGGAGGAGGCCGCGGTCCCTCGGACCGACGACGACACACTCGCGTTCGCGACCGAGACTCCGGACGTTCCGCCGCTCTCCCAGCAGATCGAGGCAGCTCCCGACTTCGACGTCAGGATCCGGCGGCGCCCCCCCGTCATCCCGGGCGAGCCACAGCCGGTTACCGGCGTCGACGACGCGATGGCTGAGGTTGGAGAGGGCGGGGCCGGTGTCCGTCCGCTGGACGACTATTTCAATCGCCTCGACGCCGCTTTTGCCACGTTGGGCCGGTCAGCCGACCTCGCCGAGCCGGCCCCGCAGGCCGGCGCACCAGTTGTTGACCAGGGCCTGCCTGCCGAACCGGCCAGTCCTCGCATCCAGGCTGACGGGGAGATGGCCTCGACCCGTCCTGCCGAGTTCAGGGCGTCCGCGCTGCTCCCTCCAGCCCCGCCGGGCGTGGCCGCGCAGGCCGCGGCTGAGCCACTGCCTGGATCGGATCAATCGCCGGTCGCGCAGGCGTTCTCCGCGCTGCTCGCGGCGGAGCGGGGAGACCTGACGGCGCTGCCGTTGCCCGGGATCTGGCCCGCCCAGGGCCTGACGGCGCAGGCGGTCGATGAGATCGTCGACCGCGTGACGCGCGAGGTCATCGAGCGGTTGACCGATCGCACCGTGCGCGAAGCCGTCACCGATGCGGTCTCGCGGATTGCCGAGCGCCTGATCCGGGAGGAAATCGACCGGGTCAAGGCGACCATCAAGTAGCGACCGCCCCGTGCGGGACCCTCAGCGATGAGGGGCTCGCTCCCCGGAGCCTGCCGGTCGAAGGCCGGGTTCGTCGCTTGAAGCCTACCGAGCAGAGCGAGTACCCTGTACGCTTCTGGCGGGTCCTCTCGGCCGCGCGTCACCGGCCCGCGGCCTGCTCGCGTCAAACCCCGTCTCCGTTGCGATCCGACCGCCGCCATGTCCGAACTGCCGAAGGCTTTCGACCATCGTGAAGTAGATGCCCGCTGGTACGCCTACTGGGAGTCCATCGGCGCGTTCCGGGGAGACGAAGGATCCGGCAAGCCGCCCTTCAGCATGGTGCTCCCGCCGCCCAACGTGACGGGCTCCCTCCACATGGGCCACGCCCTCAACCACACGCTGCCCGACATCGTCGCGCGGTGGAAGCGCATGACGGGGTACGACGTGCTGTGGCTGCCCGGCACGGACCACGCCGGCATCGCGACCCAGAACGTCGTCGAGAAACAGCTGGCCTCCGAAGGCAAGACCCGTCACGACCTCGGGCGCGAGGAGTTCGAGAAGCGCGTCTGGGCGTGGGTCGAGCAATGTCACGGCACGATCACGAGCCAGATGAGGAAGCTGGGCGAGTCGGTGGACTGGACTCGCGAGCGCTTCACGCTGGACGCGGGCCTGAGCCGGGCGGTGCGCCGCGAGTTCGTCGCGCTCTACGACGAGGGCCTGATCTACCGGGGCAAGTACCTGGTGAACTGGTGTCCCCGGTGCCGGACGGCGCTCTCGGACCTCGAGGTGAATCACCAGGAATCGGCCGGGAAGCTGTACCACATCAGGTACCCGGGCGCTCACGGCGGCAAGGATGTCACCGTGGCGACGACCCGCCCCGAGACGATGCTGGGCGACACGGCCGTGGCGGTGAACCCGGACGACGACAGGTACCGCGGGATGGCGGGCGCGCGAGTCGTCCTGCCGGTCCTTGGCCGCGAACTGAAGATCATCGAGGACGCCTTCGTCGATCCCGCGTTCGGAACCGGGGCCGTGAAGGTCACGCCGGCGCACGATCAGAACGACTTCGACATGGGCCAGCGGCACGGCCTCGACAGCGTGTCGGTCATCGACGAAGACGGGAAGATGACCGCGGATGCGGGGCCGTACGCCGGCCAGGACCGCTTCCACGCGCGAAAGGGCCTCGTGCACCAGCTCGAAGCCGAGGGGCTGCTCGTGAAGATCGTCGAGCACCGCCACGCCGTGGGCCACTGCCAGCGATGCGGCACGGTGGTGGAGCCGCTGCTTTCGACACAGTGGTTCGTGCGGATCGCGCCGCTGGCCTCCGTGGCGGTCAAGGCCGTGGAGGAAGGCCGGATCGAGTTCGTGCCGGAGAACTGGACGAAGACCTATTACGAATGGATGGGCAAGATCCGCGACTGGTGCATCTCGCGACAGTTGTGGTGGGGGCATCGCATCCCGGCGTGGTACTGCGATACCTGCGGCGCGACGATTGTCTCCGAGGAGGATCCAGCCTCCTGTACGTGCGGTGGGGCGCTTCGTCAGGACACCGACGTGCTGGACACGTGGTTCAGTTCCGGGCTCTGGCCGTTCAGCACGATGGGGTGGCCGGACCAGACAGCCGATCTGAAGCGCTACTACCCGACGACGCTGATGTTGACCGCCTTCGACATCATCTTCTTCTGGGTCGCCCGCATGATCATGCTCGGCCTGAAGTTCGCCGGCGACGTGCCGTTCCGTACGGTGTACATCACCGGGCTCGTTCGCGACGAGCGCGGCCAGAAGATGAGCAAGTCCCGCGGGAACGTGGTCGATCCGCTGTCGGTGATGGACGAGATCGGCGCGGATGCCCTCCGGTTCACCCTGTCCGCCATGGCGTCGCCCGGCATGGACATTCCGCTCTCTGAAGGCCGGATGCAGGGGTACCGGCAGTTCATCAACAAAGTGTGGAACGCTTCGCGGTTCCTGCTGATGAACATCGGCGAGCTGCCCGCGCGGCCCGACGTCCCGCCCTCCGGTGAACTGGCCCTCATCCACCGATGGATCCTGAACGGGGTGAGCGAACTGGCCGTCGAGGTGGAGACCTCGTTCGCCGCATTCCGGTTCGACCAGGCGTGCGACCGGCTGTACCATTTCTTCTGGCACGAGTTTGCGGACTGGTATATCGAGTTCGTCAAGCTGGACCTCGGCCAGGGCGGCGTCGCCCGGGATCAGGCCGTCGCCGTCCTGATCGAGGTGCTCGACCGGCTGCTGCGGCTGCTCCATCCCGTGGTGCCGTTCATCACCGAGGAGATCTGGCAGAAGCTTCCGCGGCGACCGGAGGACGGGCGGACGATTTCGCTGACCGCGTTTCCTCACCGCGTGGAGGCCTGGCGGGACGAGGCGGCTGCCAGGGACATGGCGTATCTCCAGGAAGTCGTGACAACGATTCGCACGGTGCGGTCGGAGCGGGGGGTGCCGCCCTCGAAGAAGATCACCGCGATCATCGACGAGCACGACGCCATGTCGCGACGGATGCTGGAGGCCCAGGCGCCCTACATCAGGCTGGTGGCCGGCCTGGAGCGGCTCGAGTTCCGCGGCGATGTGGCGGCCGGGCCCGACACGGTCAAGCGCGCGCTCGCACACGCCAACCTGTTCGTGCCGCTTTCGGGCGTCGTGGATCGGCAGGCGGAAATCGATCGCCTCAACAAGGAACTCTCCGGCCTCGTGAAGGAGGCTGAGGGCCTGGAACGCAAGCTGGGGACGGCGTCGTTCGTCGAGCGCGCGCCGGCGCAGCTGGTGGAGGACACGCGGGCCCGCGCGGCCGAGGTGGCCGAGCGGCAACGGAAACTCGGCGCAATGCTCACGGAGCTGGGCGCGTGAACGCAGCCACACTGGATGCTCTCGACGCAGCCTCGTATCGCGACGTCGTGCGACGCGCGCTGGCTGAAGACCTAGGATGGGGCGACGTCACGACCAACGCGGTCGTGGCCCCCGATGCCAGGGCCTTCGGCGTGATCTTCGCAAGGAGCGCCTGCGTGCTGGCCGGCCTGGACGTCGCTGCCGAGACGTTTCGGCAGCTCGATCCGTCCGCGGAGCTGGTTCGCCTCCGTCAGGACGGCGAGTACTGCCAGGCGGGCGAACGGCTTGGCGAAGTCCGAGGGTTGGCGACCGCGCTGCTGACCGGCGAGCGGACCGCGCTCAACTTCCTCCGCCATCTCTCCGGCATCGCAACGACGACGCGTGCGTGTGTCGAGGCGGCCGGCCGCCGCATCACGATCGCCGACACCCGGAAGACGCTGCCGCTGCTTCGCCCGCTCGAGAAGCACGCGGTGCGGCTGGGCGGCGGGGTCAACGGCCGGGCCACGCTGGACGATGGCGTGGTCATCAAGGCGAATCACGTCCGCCTGGCCGGAGGGATCCGCCCGGCCATCGAACGGGTCAGGGCCTCGGCCCACGACGTCCCCATCGAACTGGAAGTGGCATCGATCGCGCAGGTCCGGGAGGCGCTCGATCAGGGCGTCGCCGCGGTGCTCGTCAGCCACTTCTCGATCGAGGAGATTCGAGAGACGGCACGGCTCTGTAGCGGGCGTGCGAAGCTCGAGGTGTCCGGAGTGGTGACGATCGACCAGTTCCCGGATCTTGCGGCGGCCGGGGTCACCTACCTCTCTCTTGGCGCCTTGACCGACTCCTCCGTCGCGGCCGACATCTGCCTTGAACTCGAATCGCGCTGACCTGTCCGGCCGGGCCGAGCTGCCTGGCGATCTCGCCGAGGCCCTGCAGGGACTCCGATTGGAATTGGGGACCTTCGGTGCGTCGCTTTCATATTTTGCGTCGGTTGGCTCGACCAACGATGAAGCGGCCGCGCTGGCCGTCGGCGGCGCCGGAGAAGGCACGACGGTTGTCGCCGAGCTGCAGACCGCCGGGCGCGGGCGAATGGGCCGCACGTGGTATTCGCCGCCGGGCGCCGGGCTCTATGTCTCGGTTGTCATGCGGCCGCGGTCGCCTCAGCCCGGCCCCGGGGTGAGGCCAGCCCCCGGGTCGCCTGGCGAAGCGCCAGCACCGCTGCCTTCGCTGCTGACGCTGATGGCCGGCGTGGCGCTGTGCGACGCCGTGCGCGAGACGACGGGCCTGCGTGCGGAAATCAAGTGGCCCAACGACCTCGTGTGCGGACGCCGCAAGCTGGCCGGCATTCTCGCCGAAGCCGGCGTGTCGTTGAACGGAGCGGGCTTCGTAGTGGTCGGAATCGGCGTCAACCTGCGGCCGGTCGAATATCCGCGGGAGATTGCCAGCCGCGCGACCTCGATCGAAGAGGAACTCGGTCGCCGCGTCGATCGCGGCGCGTTGCTGGCGTGCCTGCTGGTCCACCTGTCCCGGTGCCGTTCCGCTCTGTCGGATGGACGCGAGGATGACGTGCTGAATCGGTGGCGGCAGCTGTCACCCTCCTGTGTGGGCTCGGTTGTCGAATGGCAGGACGCCGCGGGATCGTGGCGGGGCACCACCGCCGGAGTCGACCACGACGGGGCGTTGCTCGTCAGGACCAGCGATGGGCTCGCACGGATCGTATCCGGGGAAATCAGATGGAACCCGGGGCTGGGGGCCAGGGGCTAGGGGCTGGGCGCTCGTCAGACTGGGGTCACGCTACAATCCGTTCTTGGTGGCGGCGTCGCGGCTGGTCGAGACGATCGAACCAGCGCCTGGCGCTTAGGCCCCAGCCCGCGGTTGTCAGAAGAGGATGCTGAGATGCTGCTGGCCATTGACGTTGGCAACACGAATGTCGTGCTCGGGGTGTTCCGCGGCCGTGAGCTCGCGCACAGCTGGCGTCTCGCCACCTCGCGCGAACGCACCGTCGACGAGCTCGGCCTCACGGTGACCCAGTTGCTCGAGCGGGGCGGATTCCCGATCGCCTCTATCGACGGGGTCGTGATGGCATCGGTCGTCCCGCCCTTGACCGCCACCATGCTGGAGATGTCGCAGCGCTACATAGGCCAGATGCCCCTGAACCTGGACACGGGCGTCATCACCGGGATGCCGAATCTGTATGACAACCCGTCCGAAGTCGGCGCCGATCGTCTGGTGAACGGGATCGCGGCCGTTGAGCGGTACGGGCGCCAGCGCGGCACACCGCTCATCGTGGTGGATTTCGGGACCGCCACGACGTTCGATGCGATCTCGGCGAAGGGCGAGTACCTCGGTGGCGTCATCTGCCCCGGTATCCAGATCTCCGCCGACGCGTTGTTCCAGCGCGCGGCGCGCCTGCCCCGGATCGACGTGCGGAAGCCCGAGGACGTCATCGGGCGCACCACCGTGGGGTCGATGCAGTCCGGTCTGTTCTACGGCTACGTCGGAATGGTCGAAGGCCTGGTCCATCGGTTGAAGGCGGCGCTGGGCGGGTCGGCCTACTGCGTCGCGACCGGCGGGCTCGCGGAATCGATTGCGCCGGAAACCAACGTGGTGGACGCGATCGATCGGGACCTGACACTGTACGGTTTGCTCATCCTGTGGGAGCGGAACCGGCCGTCGGCCTGGCAGGAGTAGTCGCGAGTCCCGGACCGCGACGCCAAGGCGGAGACGTGTCGCGGGTGCCCGGGGCGCTGACGGGCGATGCTGGAGTTCGATGGTGGAGACCGACGACTACTGCCGGCAGATCGAGGCGTATCTCTGCCAGAGAAACGAAGGCCACCTCGTGCGCGTTGCCGGGCCGGCCTTCGACATGGTGCGAGAGTGGGCGCGCCAGGGCATCCCCTTGAAGGTGGTCCTCCGCGGCATCGATCGTCACGTCGATCGGGCGGCCGCCCGCGGTCCGCGCCGGCGCCCGGTGCGAGTCGAGTTCTGTGAAGCCGATGTCCTCGACGCGTTCGATCAGTGGCGGCGGGCCGTCGGGTTGCGAACCGCTCAGGCCGAAGAAGCCGGCGAGAGCGTAGAGAACGGGAAGCCGGCCAGATCGAAGCGCTCTCTGCCGGGCCATCTCGATCGGGTCATTGCGAGGTTGACGGCCATCAGGGCCGGAGCCGTGCTGTCGGCGGGTTGGGACGGCGCCCTCGAGCAGGCGGTCCGGGACCTCGACCTGCTCCGCGGCGGGGCTGAACGATTGCGAGGTCCCGCGCGCGAGGACGCTATCGGAAAGCTGGCGGCCATCGACGCGCGTCTTGTCGATGCGGCGCGTCAGGAGGCCGGGGCCGTGCTCCTGGCCGAGCTCGACCGCGACGCCCGCATCGAGCTCGAGCCATTCGAGACGAGGCTCTCCGGCGAGGACTATGGCAGGGCGCTCTCCGCGAGCCGCGACCGCCTCGTCCGCGCAGCCATGGGACTGCCGGCCATCCGGTTCGAGTAGGCGCGATCGGGCCAATCACGGATCACGCGGCATGCTGTTACCTGGTGACCTCGTCACGCTCGTTGCCGAAAAACCCGCCGCCGGCGGAGCCATGCTCGCACGCCACGACGGACAGGTGGTGCTCGTGAGCGGCACGCTCCCGGGCGAACCCGTGCGGGCTCGCGTCGATCGCGTGGCAAAGGGAGTGGCCCACGCCAGCGTGGTCGACGTGCTGGAGCCGCATGCGGATCGACGGCCGGTCGTGGCGGATGTCGCGTGCGGCGGCGCGGTCTACGCCCACATCCGTTACGACACCCAGGTGCGCCTGAAGGGCGAGGTGATCCGCGACGGGCTGTTGCGGCTGGCGCGGATCGCCTGGGAGGAACCGATCGCGGTGGAACGCTCTCCGGAGCGGGGCTATCGGATGCGCGCGCGGCTGCACGTGCGGGACGGGCGCGTCGGATTCCTGCGTGAAGGCACGCACGAGGTGTGCGACGTCGCGCAGACCGGCCAGCTGTTGCCGGATTCCGACGCGGCGGTCGCTGCGCTGGGCGTGGCGCTGAAGTCGGCAGGTCACCAGGGCGCCGCTTCGATTGAATGGGCGGAGAACATTCCAGCGAGCGAGCGCGCCATCCACATCGAACTGGCGGAGCAGGCGCGCCTGCCCTCGCCGAAACAGCTGCGCGGATTGCAGGCCTTCACCGGTCTCACCTGGACGCGAACCGAAGATCGCGAGGTCAGGATCGTCCACGGCGAGCCGTACGTCACCGATCGCCTCGACCTGCGCCCCGGCCAGCCAGCTGCGCCCGCAAACGAATCAGATCAGGCGTCGCCCGGGGCCTCGCCCGGGGCGCCCGACCCCCTCGTACGCCTCCGGCGCCACGTGCGGGCGTTTTTCCAGGGGAATCGCTACCTGCTGCCCTCGCTGGTCAGCCGGGTGCTGGCCGCGTGCCCGGACGGGCCGGTGGTCGACCTCTACGCCGGGGTCGGACTCTTCGGGGTCGCGCTGGCAGCCGCGGGCCGTCATCGGATCGTCGCCGTCGAGGGCCACGCGACCACCGCCGAGGATTTGCGGACCAACGCCGCGCCCTACGCAGATCGACTGTTCGTGCGCCACCTGCCGGTGGAGCAATTCCTCGAGAGCGCC
Source organism: uncultured Acidobacteriota bacterium (assembly GCA_963843385.1). GTDB lineage: Bacteria > Acidobacteriota > Vicinamibacteria > Vicinamibacterales > JAKQTR01 > CAVOHU01. The sequence goes on along the minus strand of CAWJJY010000007.1, from coordinate 1,847,490 downwards.
CGGGGAATCGACGCGACCACGCTCATCCTCGATCCGCCCCGCACGGGGATGTCGAGAGACGCGTGCGACCGGGCCATCGGTTTGGCCGCCGCGCGCATCGTGTTCGTGTCCTGCGATATCGCCACGCTCGCGCGCGACATCGGCCGCTTCCTCGCCCGCGGATATCGTCTCGAGTCGGTCCGCGGATTCGACCTGTTCCCGAACACGCCGCACGTCGAAGTCCTGGCCATTCTCGATAGGAACTGAAGGGCGGCCACGATCTCGGCCGGGGGCTGGAGGGTGGCGGAGGATTGGAGTCTCAGGCCCCGGGCTCCGCGCGCCACGCGAGAGCCAAGCGCACGACGGAGGCGCGCTACTTCAGATTGAGGCCGGGTCTTCCCTGGCCGGAGCGGAGTCGAAGGCAGACCCGGCAACAGGTCGCGGGCAGGCGTTGTTTACACCGTCGATTGAGTGGTCCGGCAGGCTGCGATGAACCCCTCGAAGAGCGGCCGGAATTCACCTGTTCGCCAGAAGTTCTCCGGGTGCCACTGGACTCCGAGGCAGAAGCGAGACGCGGGACGTACGATGGCCTCGATGACGCCATCCGGCGAGGTGGCGCAGATCTCGAACTCCGGCGCGAGGGTCTTGATGGCCTGGTGGTGCCGGCTGTTGACGTCGCAGGTATCCGCTTCCAGGGTCTGCTCCTGCATGAGCGACCACAGGAGGCTGCCCTTGTTGACCCACACTTCGTGCGCGATCCCATAGAGCGGAACCTTGACGTTGTGCCCGGCTGCGCCTGGTACCTGGGTGGGGAGGTCCTGGACCAGCGTTCCGCCGCGAGCCACGTTGAGCATCTGCGCCCCACGACAAATCGCGAGCACCGGAATGTCGCGTTCGATGGCCTGGCCCACCAGCGAGATTTCGTAGGCATCGCGGTCGCGATCGACGCCAGAGAGCGCCGGGTGCGGCGCTTCGCCGTACCGTCCGGGGTCGATGTCCCCTCCGCCGGTCAGCAGGAGGCCGTGGCACCAGTTCACCACCTGATCGGGCAGGTCGGCGGTGAAGTCGAGCGCCCGGGGCTCGCCGCCGGCAATGCGGACCGACTCCAGATAGTCAGGGAGAGCCCGGCACGGGGTGACCGCGATGTGTGGATGCATGGTGAACGGCCTCCGGAGGCACGCCTTGCGACGTTACATCCGTACCGGGATTTCGATGCCCATCAGGTCGAGAGCGCGGGTGAGCTGGTCGCGGAAATAGGCCACGCCCGCTGCGCGCCAGAGCTTGACGTCTGACCGTTCCTCGTTCAGGACCGGGTATCGGTGATAGTAGGCGTTGAACAGCTGGGCCAGGCCGAACGCCCACTTGGCAATGCCCGAGAACTCCAAGGTCCGAACCGCCTGCAGGGCAACTTCGTCGAGCCGCGACGCCTCGAGGACGAGCGCCCAGAGGCCATGGTCGTCGACGCTGCTGGCGAGTTCGTCGGTGGCAGCCCCCTCCAGTCCGGCGAGCACTGCGGCCTCGTCCAGGAGGTCCCGGCTGTGCAGCTTCTGGAAGATGTTGTTCGCACGAACGACAGCATACTGCAGGTACGGGCCACTTTCGCCCTCGAAATTGAGGGCCTCGTCAATGTCGAACGCGATGACCTTGCCGCGCGAGAACTTGACGAGGAAATACCGGACCGCCGCCACGGCAATCATCTCCGCCGTGCGACGAACCTCCGCCTGGGTCAGTACGGGATTGCGCCTGGCCACCTCGCCTTCCGCCTTGGCCACCAGTGCGTCGATCAGGTCGTCGGCCTTGACGCCGAGTCCCTTGCGTCCCGAGACCTCGACGAATGGCTTTCCGGCCTCCTCCGCCTCGGAGGAGTACCCGAGCTGGCGCGCCGTCTGGTGCGAGAGCGCCACCATCTCGTACGAGAAGTGAATCGAGTGTTCCGCCTCCGAGTGATGGCCGGCCGCGGCGAGCGCCTGCTTCAGGAGTTTCTGCAGGTACGACTGCCGAACGTCGATGACGTTATAAATGGTTCTGCCCTGGCCAAAGGGCGGGTGTGAGGCCTCTTCGGGCGTGGGCGTCGTGCTCGTCGCCCATAGCGGCCCGTCCTTGCCATCTTCGCCAAACAGGCGGTAGTGGAAATCCCGGCCCAACAGGCCGAACTTCCAGAACTGGTACGCCATGTCCTTCCCGACGTAGGTGACCGTCCCATTTGATCGAACGATGACCTTCTCGGCGAGGTCGCCTTCCTCCTCCGCCCCGCCGGCATCTTCCTCGACCGCGTCCCGGGCGGAATCGGTCACCAGCTGGTCTTCACCTGCCGCTGCCTCGGCGATGCGCATCACCCAGCAGCCGGCGAGCCGGCCCTTCGTCTGGAGGTACACGGTGCCGTCCGACTTCAGAATCTCGAAGGCCCGGTTCCAGAACTGCAGCCTCAGGATGTCGCCTTCCCACGTCAGCAGGTCGTACTTCACGTTCATCCTGGCCATCGTCTTCAGGTGGTAGCGCACGATGCGATCCGCGACGAACCTGGCAACCGCCGCGCGTTCGCCCTCGCCGTGCTCGATGTCGTGCAGGGCGGCTGCCCTGATCGCCAGGCGGTCCTTGGAAGCCTGGTACCAGTCGGTGACCCGCGCGTAGAGCTCCCAGCAGTGGAAGTCGAATCTGGTGGAGCCGGCGATGGCTTCGACTTGCTGGAGGGTCTTGCCTTCGATGTCGCAGAAGCCGACGACGACGTCCGCCACCTGGACGCCGGTATCGTCGATGTAGTTCTGGATCTCCACTTCCTGGCCCAGGAACCGGAGGGCACGCACCAGCGTGTCGCCAAGCGCGGAATTCCGCAGGTGCCCGATGTGGGCGGCCTTGTTCGGGTTGATGGCCGTGTGCTCGACGATCGCCTTGCCTTCCCGCGCCGCGACCGATGAGGTCGGGGCCTGCCCGGTGAGGCGGCTCGTCAGGAACGCCGGGCGATCGAGATGGAAATTGAGGTAACCGTTGGGCGTGCACTCGACGCGCGCCACGCCGGGGACGGCACCCAGGGCCGTGGCGATTTCCTGTCCGATGGCACGGGGCGCCTTGCGGAGGCGTCGCGCGAGCTCGAAGGCGAGCGGGACGGCCAGGTCGCCCAGCGCCCGGTTGGGCGTGCCGGCGATGGCCACCGCCGGAATCGCCGCGGGCTCGAGGCCGTAGAGTGCGGTGACCGCCTGAACGACACGCTCGCGGATGACGTCGTGAACGGCGAGAATCATGGGATATCCAGTCTCGGGACGGGTCGGGCCTCTCGGGCGGCGGAGCCCCGCGCCTCAGAGCACCCTTCGCCTGCGGCGCGCATGAGCGCGGCCGAGGGCCAGATCGCCGGGCGTGTTGATGTTCAACAGCAGATCGCCGTGCGGGTCGTACGATGCCACCACGGCCGGGCCAATCTCACGGACCGCGACTTCGGGAATCATGTCGACAACCTTCAGCCGGCCGGCGTCGAGGCGCCGCCGGATCGTGGTCTGGCAGGCTTGCCCGTAGCACGCGCACAACGGTTGCCACCCGTCGTTCGTGCGGGGCATCACGACATCCACGCCCTCGGATTCCTCGATCACCCTCGACAGAAACGCCACGGTCAGAAACGGCATGTCGCATCCGACGACAAGGACGCGGTCCGAATCAGACGCGAGCAGCGCCGAGTAGATGCCACCTAGCACGCCCGTGCCTGGCTGGAAGTCCGGCACGAGGATGAGTCCCGGCGAAGCGTGCCGCGTCGTGACGCCCCCGACCAGCAAGATCTCGCCGGCGACGTCCTTCAGCACCCGCACCTGTCGCGAGAGGATGGTCTCCCCGCCGATCAGCAGGCGGCTCTTCTCCCGTCCGCCAAGCCGCTTTGCCAGCCCGCCTGCCAGAATCGCCGCTGTGACCAACGAAGCGTCCTTTTCCTCATGCGGGATCCGGACACGTGGTCCCGCGGGGATGGCAAGGTTGCGGGAACGCCCTGAAGCGTGCGATGCTGCCTCGACATTCCTGATCCACCTGAGTGGAGTGCTGCGTGGCTGCCCGCCGTGCGGTCGGGCCCACGGAGGTCCTACGTTAGCAGAAAAATGAGAGACGCGGGAATCGGCCGCCTGGTGGTGGCCAGCCTTCATCAAGCCATCGCCGAGGAGCTTCCCATGCGCCTCGGGTTCTACGAAGGGTGGCTCAGCGCCGAGGGGTTTCGCGACGGACGCCTCGACCTGGCGGGCTTGTACGCGGTGTTCAGCTTCCTCCGCATGGAGGGTGGGCGCTACGACGCCATCGTGCGTCGGGCCGGCACATGCGCGGCCGAATGGTACCTGGCCTCGATACCCGCCACCGCGCGCACGGTCATTCGCGGGTTGCCGCCCTGGCTGCGGATCCGGTGGTGTTGCCGCATGGCTCGGCGGATGGCGCTCGAGACGTTTCGCGAGACGCAAGTGTCGACGCGCTGGCGCGCCGGCGTCGGCCGTTTCTCCATCCGCCGCTCGCTGTTCTGCGACGTGCGCGGGAGGGCCAGTGAGCCGCTGTGCGGCTACTACGCGGCGCTGGTTGAGCAGTTGTTGCGCGAGTTCTCGACGCCCGCCACCGTTCGCCTGGCGGAGTGCCGGGCCACCGGGGCCGAAGCCTGTGCCATCGAGGTGACGACAGGACCCGCGCAGCTCGCCGGCTCAACCCTTGGCGCGTGGTTCCTCCCGCTGCTGACGGCCGTGGCAGTGTCAAGCGCGGGAGGGGCACTTCCACTCCGGGCCGCTCCCTCTTCATATCCCTCTGCCTCTCCCTCGTTCGAGTTGTCGATACCCCCCGAGAGCCAACCGGGGTTGATTCTCGTCGTGCCCTTCGAGATCGAGGGCCGCGAGGCTCGCCTGCATTGGCTGAGCGAGGCGGCCGCCGTCCTGCTGACCGAGTCGCTCGGCTCGCAGGGCGCGTCGGTGATTCCGCGCGACGAGCGCCTGCGGGCGTTCGAACGCCTTCAGGTCCCTCCCTTGGCGACGCTGAGCCGTGCCACGGTCATTCGCGTCGGGCAACTGGTCGGAGCCTCGACGGTGGTCACCGGGATTATTCGACCAACCGGCGAGACCTTCTCCGTTACGTCGCGGTGCATTCACCTCGGTACCGGGCGGATGGACGCAGAGCTCAGCGCGCAGGGCGGACTGGCCGAGTTGGCGGGCGTCTTCGATCGGGTTGCCCGTGGACTCCAACTGTCAGGCACACCGTCGTCCAGGGCTCTCGAAGGCAAGGCGCGGCCTCCGCTGCCGGCGTTCGAGGCGTATGTGAAGGGCCTGATCGCCGAGACGCCAGCCGCCCAGCTGGCCAGCCTGAAGACCGCGCTCTCGCTGGCTCCGGGATTCGACGATGCGCGCCTTGCCGCGTGGAAGGCGTACACGAGCGCGGGCGATCACAAGGGCGCGTTGAAGGTCCTCGAAGCGGTGGCGGAGGCATCGGCATCCTATGCCGACGCCAGATTCCTCGCGTCGTGTTCTCAAATTTCGTTGAAGCAGTACCCCGAGGCGCTGACCACGCTCACCGGCCTGCTCAAGCGGATGCGATCGGCCAGCGTGCTCAACAACATCGGTGTCGTGCAGCAGCGGCTGAGCGCCGAGGCGGCCGAATCCGGCGGCCGCCCGACGTGGTATTTCAACCAGGCGCGGGAACTCGACCCGCTGGATGGCGACTTCGTCTTCAATCTGGGCTACGCCTACTGGGCCGAGCGCGATGCGGGCGCGGCCACCTATTGGCTGAAGGAAGCGGTCCGGCTCGATCCCGCGGATGGGGCGGCGCACGCCGTGCTGTCGCAGGCGCTGAAGGTGTCGGGCGCCACCTCCGAGGCGGCACGAGAGCTCGAGCTGGCCCAGCAGCTGTCGTCGGTCTACGAAGGGCTGACAAGGCGGCCAGGTGAGGCCGACGCCGCGCTTCGCGGCCTCGCGCGCCTGAAGGATCGCCTCGGCCCGCCGCACGCCCAGCGGGTCGAGTCGACAATCGATGCCGGCGGCCAGCGGGAGCGCGAGGAACTCGCCATGATCTACCTCGACCACGGGCGGCGGCTGGTTGAGCAGGAACGTGATCGCGAAGCGGTGTCGGAGCTCGGCCGTGCCGTTTACCTCTCGCCGTACCTCGCCGAGGCTCACCTGCTGCTCGGGCGGGTCTACCTTCGGACCGGTCGTCTCAAGGACGCCATCGACGAGCTGAAGATCTCGCTGTGGAGCGACGAGACGCTTGCGGCGCACCTGGCGCTGGCGGAGGCATACGTTTCGGCGAAGAACCAGGCCGGCGCCCGATCCGAGGCGCAGCGCGCACTGGCGATGGACCCGGGTTCGACGCAGGCGAAACTCCTGCTCGACCGCCTTGGGCCGCCCCGCTAGTGGCCTGACTCCGCTATAATTGGCTCGGTTCGCTCGAGGCGCCTCGCGGATTCTCCCCGGGGCGCACGGTACTCCGCCTGGTTTCCGGGCACCCGCCATGTTGTGGACACGCCGGTCAGGCTATCGCGCTTCGAGCTCCCTACTTGCCCTCTCCGCGTCGCTGTGCGTGTTCGCCAGCCAATCCGCCACCTCCCAGAGCCTGCCCGCCGCCGGCTCGCCGCCCGTGGTGATGGTCGCCGAGGTTGACGCGCTCATCCAGCCCGTGTCGGCCGAGTACATGATCAAGACCATCGACCGCGCGGACCGTGAAGGCGCCGTGCTCCTCGTCTTCCTGCTGCGGACGCCTGGCGGGCTGGTGGACTCGACCCGCGCCATCATCACGCGAATGCTGGCTGCGAGCACTCCCGTGGCGATCTACGTGGCCCCGTCGGGCTCGCACGCGGCCTCGGCCGGCTTTCTCGTGACCATTGCCGCGGATCTCGCCGTCATGGCGCCAGGGACGCACATCGGTGCCGCGCACCCGGTGTCGGGCGAGGGCGAGAAGATGGACGAGACCATGGCGAAGAAGGTCGCGTCCGATGTGGCCGCCTATGCGCGGACGCTGGCCGGAAAGCGCGGGCGAAACGTCGATCTGTCGGAGCAGGCGGTGCGCGAGAGCCGATCCTTCACCGAGGAAGAAGCCCTCAAGGCGACGCCGCCGCTGATCGATCTGGTGGCGGTCGACGTGCCCGACCTGCTGAACAGGTGCAACCTGCGCGAGGTGCGGCGCTTCGACGGGCGCGTGGTGACACTTCACACCTCGGGCGCGCGCCTCGTCTTCGTCGAGATGTCGTTGCGCCAGCAGGTCCTGAGCGCCATCGCCCATCCCAACGTCGCCTACATCCTCATGAGCCTTGGCGTGCTGGGATTGACCATCGAGTTGTGGTCGCCGGGGGCCGTGCTGCCGGGCGTGGCCGGAGGCATCTGTCTGCTGCTCGCGTTCTTCGCGTTCCAGGTGCTGCCCGTCAACTACGCCGGGGTGCTGCTCATCGTGTTCGGGCTGGGGCTTCTGGTGCTCGAAATCAAGGTCACCAGCTACGGCGTGCTGGGGATTGGGGGCGTGTTGAGCCTGCTGCTTGGCTCCATGATCCTGATCGACTCACCGGCACCCGAACTCCAGGTCAGCCTCAAGCTGATCCTGCCCGTGGTCCTGGGCATGTCGGCGGTTCTGCTGTTCCTGGTGCGCCTGGCCGTCGCCTCGCAGCGCCGCCGTTCCGTGACGGGCACCTCCGGGATGGTCGGCGAGCCCGGGACGGTGCTGACATGGCCTGCCGGCGGTGGCGACGGACGCGTCTCGGCGCATGGCGAAATCTGGACCGCCCGCTCGACCGATGCGCTCGAGCCCGGGCAGCGAGTCCGTATCGTGGCTGTCGAGGGCCTGAGCCTCAATGTCCGTCGTGAGCCGTCGCCATGAGGAGTGGCAACCCATGATTCAGCCGATTTTCCTGTTCCTGGCCATCGTCGTCTTCTACATCCTGAGCTCGATCAAGATCCTGGCGGAGTACGAGCGAGCCGTCATTTTTCGGCTGGGCAAGCTCCTGCCGGATCCGAAGGGCCCGGGCGTCGTGCTGGTCTTCGCGCCCATCGATCGGATGGTGAGGGTGGGCCTGAGGACCGTTGTGCTCGACGTGCCGCCGCAGGATGTCATCACGCGGGACAACGTGTCGGTCAAGGTCAATGCGGTCGTGTACTATCGCGTCATGGATCCGTCGAAGGCGACGGTCCAGGTCGAGAATTATCACTACGCGACCTCGCAGCTCGCGCAGACGACGCTGCGCAGCGTGCTCGGTCAGTGCGAGCTCGACGACCTGCTGTCCGAGCGCGACCGGCTCAACGTGCAGTTGCAGCAGATCCTCGATCAGCACACCGATCCGTGGGGCATCAAGATCTCGGCCGTCGAAGTGAAGCACGTGGATCTGCCGGCCGACATGCAGCGCGCGATGGCCAAGCAGGCGGAAGCCGAGCGCGAGAAGCGTGCTAAGATCATCCACGCCGCCGGCGAGCTCGAGGCCTCCGAGAAGCTGGCGCAGGCGGCGGTCGTGATCGCGACGGCGCCCGAGGCCATGACCCTCCGGTACCTGCAGACGCTGACCGAAATCGCCTCGGAGAAGAATTCGACCATCATCTTCCCGCTGCCGATCGACTTGCTGAGGGGCATGCTGAACAAGAAAGACTAGGGAGCGGCGGAGAACTGCAACATGACCGATGAGGGCTACCGGGAGATTCACCTGACCGGCAAGCAGCTGGTCTTCCTCTTCATGGCCGCCAGCGTGGTCGCCGTGGTGATCTTCCTGCTGGGCGTGCTGGTCGGCCGCGGCGTGCAGGCCGAGCGGGACACCGGCGCCGGCTCGGCGCTGGTCTCCGAGCCTCAGTTCCTGCCGGACCAGACGCCGTCCTCGGCCGTCGAGTCGCAGCCCTCCGCGGCGCAGGCCGAGGCGCGCCCGGTCGCGGCGCCGCCGCCGGTTGACGAACTGAGCTATCCGGGACGGCTCGAGAAGAAGTCGGCCGCGCCCGAGACGCTCAAGCCCGCCGGATCGACGAAGGGAACGGTGACGCCCGGCCGGGAACCGGCGTTCGGCTCGAAGGCCGGAACCATCGCGAAGGGCGCCTCGCAAGCTCCTGCACCGCCCGCGGCGGAGGCGTCGGATTCTGAAGGCGCCGGTAACGGGTTTGCCGTGCAGGTTGCCGCGATGAAGAACCGCTCCAGCGCGGATGCGCTCGTCAAGCGGCTGGCCGGCAAGGGATACCACGCGTATGTCTTCGCACCGAAAGGGAAGAGCCCCGCTGGCGTGTTCCGCGTGAGGGTTGGCACCTTCAAGACGCAGAAGGAAGCAGAAGATGTCGCCCGGCGGCTCAAAGAACAGGAGCAGTTCGAGCCACGCGTTATCCGCTAGCCATCCTCTCCGGCGTCCTGCTGGCCCTCAGCTTCCCGAAATTCGGGCACTCGGCCTTCGGGTGGGTCGCGCTGACTCCGCTGCTCGTGGCGGTGGTGCGCGAGCCGGTATCGGGCTGGCGGGGCTTTCGCCTGGGCTTGATCTCGGGCGCTTTCTACTTCGCCGGCACGCTCTATTGGACCTCCACCGTCGTCGAGACGTTCGGCGGCGTCAATCCGATCCTCTCCATCGCGGCCGCTGGCATGCTGGTCGCGGTCCTCGCGCTCTTCACCGGGCTCTTCTCGGGAATCACGGCGGTGGCCTGCCGTGCGATCGGCCCGCAGGGCCTGCTCATCGCGCCAGCCGTGTGGGTCGCGACCGAATTGCTGAGGAGCGTGTTCCTCGGTGGCTTCCCGTGGGAGCTGCTCGGGTACAGCCAGGTCGGCGTCATCCCCATCGTCCAGCTCGCGAGCGTGACCGGCGTCTACGGGGTGTCGGCGCTTGTCTGTCTCGTCTCCGCCTCGCTCGCCTACGTGGCCTTGGATCGGGGCCGCGAGGGCATCGCGGTGGCCGGCGCTGCGGCGCTGCTCGTCGCGATCGTCGCAATCTGGGGTGCGGCCCGCGTCGATGGCGGCCGGCTGATGAAGCAGGGCGAGTCCATCAAGGTGGCGCTGATCCAGGGCAATATCGCGCAGGAACAGAAATGGGATTCGAGCCGCGCCGAGGGCATCCTGAACAGGTACCTGTCGATGACCCAGGCTGCCGCGAGCCACGGAGCCAGGCTCGTGTTGTGGCCGGAGTCGGCGACCCCGTTCCTCTTCGAGTACGAGATGGTGGGGCAGTCGCGCATCACCTCGCTCGTCAAGGCGACCGGCATCACGCTGCTGCTCGGCAGTGACCAGTTCGAACCCGGCACGCGGCCGCGATACTACAACGCGGCGTTCATGCTTCGGCCGGACGGAACGACCGCCGCGGTCTACCGGAAGATCCACCTGGTGCCCTTCGGCGAGTTCATTCCGCTCAAACGGCTCCTCTTCTTCGTGGCGCCCCTGGTCGAGGGCTCGTCCGACTTCTCCCCGGGAACCGACGTGACGCTGCTCCCGGTGGGCCAGCATCGGATGTCCACGGCGATCTGCTACGAAGTCGTCTACCCGCCGCTCGCCGGTGAGGCGGCGCGGAAGGGCAGCCAGTTGCTGTCGACCATCACCAATGATGCGTGGTACGGATCGTCCTCGGCGCCGTTCCAGCATTTCACCCAGGCCGCCATGCGGGCGGTCGAACAGGGACGCTTTCTGATCAGGTCCGCCAACACGGGAATCAGCGGGATCATCGATCCCTACGGCCGGGTGGTCGTCCAGTCCACGCTCTTTGTCCAGACCACCATCGAGGGGGAGGCGCGATTCCTCGACGGCCTGACGTTCTACGGCCGGACGGGCGACGTCTTCGCCTACGCCTGCGCCCTGCTCACGCTCGCCGCGTGGATTGCGTGTGCCCGGCGCGCGCGCGGCTCAGGCTTCGGGGTATCATCGGGAGGGACAGTGGTAGGTAACAGGTCATAAGTTATAGGTTATAGGTTATAGGTTATAGGTTATAGAGAATCACGCTCTCCCGCCTGTCACAGCAGTGTGCTGCCTGTACCCTGTAACCTGTACCCTGTAACCTGTACCCCGTAACCTCTGTAAGCTGACGCCGAAAGGAATCACTTCTTGGCCCTTGAACTCGACGATCTCGTCCGCCGCTACAACGAGCTCTCCCGCCGCTCCGCCGAGTTGCGGAGCTATCTTTGAAGCGGCGCGCCCTGCCGACGAAATAGCCAAACTCGAAGAGCGCGCATCCGCCCCTGACTTCTGGAAGAACCAGGCCGAGGCCCAGAAGGTTCTTCAGCGCCGCAGGCGGCTCTCGGAGGACGTTGAGCTGGAGGCCGCGCTGCGCAAGCAGGAGGAGGATCTGTCCGTGCTGGTCGAGTGGGGCCAGCAGGGGGAAGACGTCGCGAAGGACCTTCAGGACGGGCTCGAACGGCTCGACGCACAGGTCGACTCCGCAGAAACCAAGCGCATTCTCGGCGGCGAGCACGATCGCCGGAACGCCATCGTCACGATTCACCCGGGCGCGGGCGGCACCGAGTCGCAGGACTGGGCCGACATGCTGCTCCGGATGTATCTGCGCTGGATCGAGCGGCGCAGCTTCAAGCGCGAGATCCTGGACTACCAGCCCGGCGACGATGCGGGGTTGAAGAGCGCCACCGTGGTGGTCACGGGCGACTACGCCTATGGCCTGTTGATGGCGGAAGCCGGCGTGCACCGGCTCGTCCGCATCTCGCCGTTCGACCAGGCCGCCCGCCGCCACACCTCGTTCGCCTCGGTCTTCGTGTGGCCCGAGCTCGATGACGACGTGGAAATCGTCGTCGAGGAGAAGGACATCCGGGTGGACACGTTCTGCTCGAGCGGGCCCGGGGGGCAGGGCGTCAACACGACCTACTCTGCGGTTCGCGTCACGCACTTCCCGAGCGGCATCGTCGTGTCGTGCCAGAACGAACGGTCCCAGATACGCAATCGCGATGCGGCGATGAAGGTCCTGAAGTCGCGCCTCTACGACCTGAAGCTGAAGGAGCAGCAGGCCGCGCTCGACAAGCTCGGGGGCGAGAAGAAGGACATTGCCTTCGGGAGCCAGATTCGCAGCTATGTGCTGCACCCGTACCAGATGATCAAGGACCACCGCACGAAGGAGCAGGTGGGCGACGTCGCGCGCGTGCTCGACGGCGACATCGATCAATTCATCAAGGCGTACCTGAAAGCGAAGGCCGCCGGGACGCTTGGTGCGGCAGCGCCTGCCGACGAGTAGGCCGGTGCGCCCCCGGGCGCGACAGCTCCGCTACTGTCGCGGGAACCCGGTCCCGGGCTGCGTGCCCACGATGAAGGATTCATTGATCGCGCCGGGAGTCGAGGGATCGACCGGCGCTCCGGTTGTCTTGTCAACGGCGACGAACACGATGTTGACGGGCGGCGTGAAGGACGGCGGGTTCTTCCGGTCGCACCGCTTGTCGATGTAGGCCTTCATCACGTCCATCCAGATAGGCAGCGCGGCGACCGCCCCCGTCTCGTTGACACCCAGCGGCTTCTTGTCGTCCCACCCGACCCAGACGCCGATGGTGATGTTCGGGTCGTACCCGATGAACCACGCATCGGTGTTGTCGTCGACCGTCCCGGTTTTTCCCGCGACCGGCCACTCGAGCTTCGCGGCCTCGGCCCCGGTGCCGCGAATGCACACGCCGCGCATGAGGTTCACCATCATGAATGCCGTGTCGGCGCGGACGCCTTCGGTCGCTTCGGGCCGCTTTTCCTCCACCAGGTTGCCCTCGCGGTCGAGGATCTTGATGATGCTGTACGGCCGCATCCGGACGCCCTGATTCGGGAACGTCGTGTAGGCGCTGGTGGCCTCGAGCAGCGTCGCTTCGGCCGCCCCGAGCGCGCTCGACAGGTAGGCTGGGATCGGCGACTCGAATCCCATCCGCTTGGCGTAGCCAACGACCTGCGCCGGCCCGAGCTGTTCCATGATCATCACGGTCGGCACGTTGCGCGACTGCTCGAGCACCCGGCGCAGCGTGATCGGGCCCTCGTACTTGCGGTCGTAATTCCTCGGGGCGTACGGAGGCTGGCCCGGACCGGCGTCGTAGCTGGCGGGTTCGTCGAGGATGATCGAGGTCGGCGTGTACCCGCGATCGATCGCCGCGGTGAACACGATCGGCTTGAAAGTGGACCCCATCTGGCGGGATGCCTGGACGGCCCGGTTGAACTTGCTGCGGGCGAAGCTCAGGCCTCCGACCATCGCGCGGATCTGGCCAGTCCGGTTGTCGATCGCCAGGATCGCGCCTTCCACAATCGGCTCCTGCTCCAGGCTCACGGTGAGCTGGCCCCTGGCCGCATCCATCGCGGCCACCTCGACCTCGATCAGGTCACCGACTTTGAAGAGGGCTGCGGCCGAGGTTCGACGTGTCCAGGCGAATCCCTTGCGCGTGAGGGCGGTGCGGTACTTGCCGATCCTCAGCTGCGCGCCGCCGGTCTTGGGGCCGTCGATCGAGGCGACCACGGCCGGAACGATCGCCCCGACGGTGATCGGACGCTCCCATCGCTTGTCGGCGAAGCCGTCGATCGTGTGGCCTTCGGCGCGCACGTTCCGCGCAGGCTTGCGGTAGCCCTGCCGCTTGTCGAGCGCTCGCAGGCCGTGATCGAGGGCCTCGTTGGCCGCCGCCTGCAACTCCGCGTCGAGCGTCGTGTAGACCGACATCCCGGCCTCGTACAACTGCCTCGCCCCGTACTCCTTCTCCAGGTACTTGCGCACCTCCTCGACGAAGTACGGCGCAATGCCCGTCGTACCCACGGGCTGGCCGGCCAGCACGATGGGCTGCTTCTCGGCCTGGTCGGCCTGGGCCTTGGTGATGTAGCCCTCGGCCGCCATGCGTTGCAGCGTGTAGTTCCGGCGCCGCACGGCGGCCCGCATGTTGATATACGGGCTCTGCCGCTCGGGCGCCTGCAGGATGCCCGCGATGGTCGCGGCCTCCTCGAGGTTCACCGTCTTCGCCGTCTTGTTGAAGTAGAGCCTGGCCGCAGCCTCGACGCCGTACGCCCCGTGCCCGAGATTCATCTGATTGCAGTAGAGCGTGAAAATCTCGGGCTTCGTATATCGCTTCTCAATCTGGATCGTGAGCACGAGCTCCTTGACCTTGCGCTCCAGCGACTTCTCAGGAGTCAGGAACAGCTTGCGCGCCAGTTGCTGCGTGAGCGTGCTGGCTCCGGTTATCGGCTGTCCTCTCGCCGCCTTGATGATGTCCTTCAGGCCCGTCACAATGAGCCGGGAGATGCTGACGCCGAAATGCGAATTGAATCCGTCGTCCTCGGCCGAGATGATGGCCTGGCGCAGCAGCGGCGAGATGTCGTCGTAACCGATTACCACGCGCCGCTGCGTGGCGAATTCACCAATCAGCGACCCGCTGGACGAGTGGACCTTCGTGATGATGCTCGGCGAGTAGCCATCGAGGGCAGAAATCTGCGGCAGGTCGCCCGCATAGGCGAACAGGATGCCACTGAGGATGCCGAGGATCGCCGCGATCACGAAGAGCGCGGCGATCCCCGCCTGATGGGCGATAGAGGCCTGGGGCCTGGCTGCCTGCTTCATCGTCGAGAGCTACCGGGTCCGCGCGGTCGTGCGCTGCCGCTGGAGCCTGCGTTTCCGCGAGGGCGCGAGTCTCCTCGCGAGGGCGCGGCCGCCCGTGGGGCGGATCCACCCGAATTGTACCGCGGAGCCGGCCCGGCCGACGATGGAGAAGGCGCACGAGACGGAGCCGAGTACCTCGGCGCCGAATACTGCGAGGACGGCGCGCGGGGTGGAGCGGAGTACCCCGGCGCCGAGTACTGCGAGGAGGGCGCGCGGGGCGGAGTGGAGTACCTCGGCGCCGAATACTGCGAGGACGGCGCGCGGGGTGGAGCGGAGTACCCCGGCGCCGAATACTGCGAAGACGGCGTGCGGGGCGGAGTGGAGTTCCTCGGCGCCGAATACTGCGAAGACGGCGTACGGGGAGGAGCGGAGTAACCCGGCGACGAATACGACGGGGAAGGCCCGCGCGACGGCGCGGAGTAGCGAGGCAGCGCGACTCCGCCACCCGGACGGGAGTCGCGCGAGAGGCCCGGTGACTCCCTCCGCGTGTCCGGCCGCGGGGCCTCGACCGATGGCTGGCGCGGTGCGGATTGTGGCGGCATCGGCGTTTCATACCGCTGACGGGGAGCGGCATACGACGAGGAATCCGGCCGGTTGATGCGAGGCGCGGCAGATCCGAGCGACCGATCGTTGAAGCTCTGGCCCGGTCCAGCCTGAGGTGAGGTGCCGAACTGTCGCGGTGCACGGCGATCGAGTGTCGCCGACGGCGCAGAGTCTCGGCGAGGAGTGTTCATACTGCGTGGATCGCGTGCCGAACCGGCGGGCGCTCCAGGCACGGCGCGCCGAGAGTAAGGGATCGCGGCGCCGCGCGTCCTGTCCCCGACCGAATCGGCCGGGCGCGTGAGGCCCGGACGGTCCAGGCGAGTGTTCCCTCTGAACTCGGCGCGGCCCGCCTGGGGTTGTCCCGCGTCGTTCGAACGGAACCTGTCTGCCGTTCCACGCGCCATCCCTGCGAGGCCTGGCGTTCCGGGACGAGGCAACCCGGAGCTTCTGTCGTCCGCGCGCGGAGCGAAGGCCGAGCGCGGAACCGCGTACTGGCGCGGCGGTGTGCGCTGCGCCACGAACGCGCCACGCACGCGATCATCCAGTCCGCGTCCATCGATGGCCACGCGTGACATCCAGACATTGCGGCCGAAGTGGTTCCTCGGCACGACTGTCCACGCCCGCCATGGGTCGTAGTGGGCGTAGTTGAAGGCGCCCCTCACACCCCACATGCCGAACACCGGGTAGTCGTTCCAGCCAAGCGGGCACCACCCGACGTAGTCCTGGTTGACGGCCCAGTACACCCACGCCGGCCCCCACACGCGCCCGGGAATCCAGAACCACCGCCCGCTGAGCGAAATCCCCCACCGCCCGTAGTGATGCGTGGGCCACGACCAGGGGCCGGAACCGACCCATACCGAACCGTAGACCGGGTAGCTGCCCCAGTAGCCGTCGGTGTACGGCCGCCAGTTGTCCGACGCCGACGGGTACCAGACGTTTCCGTAGGTGGTGTCGTACGACCAACTGCCGTAGCGGTCGAACGTACCGGCGTAAGTCCGCAAGTCCTGCGGCAGGTAACGGACAGAGGTCTGGCCGAGATTCGAGCCGCGCTGTTCATCGCTCCATTGGTCGAAGGCGTCGGACCTCGCCGCATTGAAGTACTGCGGTGAGCTGGGATTGCTTCCCGCGACGGCAACCGATCGCTCGCCTGCCCGCACGGGAACCGAGCCGGTGTCGGTGGCGAAGGTGGCGTCGCCGTACACCACCTCGAGAGCCACCTCGTCGCCCTGCATGACGATGCGGTACTCGCCCGGGCTGTTCACCTGCACCGATGCTGCCGGAGCATCGATCTGGTACCGAACGGCGCTTGACGGATCGTCAGCGCCGGCGACGATCAGCAGCACGCGCCCCTCGTTGAGGCGAAACAGGTCGCGCGCCAGGAGATCGATCGACGAGGACTGGTCCATGTGCAGCGCCGAGCCGTCGGGCATGACGATCTCGACGCGGCCCGACTCGGTGCGAATGCGATCGCCTTCGAGCACGGGGACATTCACAACGGCATCTTCCACCCGGCCCTCGCGTTCGATCCGGGCCGTGCCGTCAATGACCGAGATGTGAGCAGGAGCGGGAAGCGCCTGGGACATGGTGCTGTCGGCTTGCGCTTGCGCCTGATCGGGGCGGGCCGCAATGAGACAGGCCAAGGCCGTCCCCAGAAGAACGATGCGCACCCTGGACATGAAATCCCCCAAGACGCGGTGCAGGACCTCACGGGCGACGGGAGGTCCTGTCTGGATAGGGCAGGCACCACCAGTATAGCACGCACCTCCAGGGGACAACGTCCCTGGGATGAGGACCTTGCGGCGAACTCGCCTGGTCCGATTTAGTGGCAATGTTGACAGCAACATGCTAAGATTTTATACTGTTTGTAGCCTAAACAACCTCACGTCGAGGTACGGGGGCGGCACGCATCACACTCCTGGGGCCACACCACCCCGGTTCGCGAGGAACACGTCACCATGAGCAAAATCATCGGCATCGACCTGGGCACCACCAACTCCGTTGTCGCGGTCATGGAGGGCGGGGAACCGGTGGTCATCACCAACCCCGAGGGCGGCAGGCTGACGCCTTCCGTCGTGGCCTTCAGCAAGACCGCCGAGCGCCTGGTCGGCCAGGTCGCCAAGCGTCAGGCGGTGACCAACCCCGAGAACACGGTCTTCTCGATCAAACGGTTCATGGGGCGGCGCTACGACGAAGTGAACGAAGAGATGAAGATGGTGCCCTACAAGGTGACGCGCGCCAGCAACGGCGACGCCCGCGTCACGGCCGGCGGGCAGGACTGGGCGCCTCCACAGCTCTCCGCGATGGTGCTCCAGAAGTTGAAGCAGGCCGCCGAGGAGTACCTCGGCCAGACTGTGACCCAGGCGGTGATCACCGTGCCGGCCTACTTCAACGACGCGCAGCGGCAGGCCACCAAGGAAGCCGGTCAGATCGCCGGCCTCGAGGTGATGCGCATCGTCAACGAGCCGACCGCCGCGGCCCTGGCCTACGGCCTCGACAAGAAGAAGGACGAGACCATCGCGGTCTACGACTTCGGCGGCGGCACCTTCGACATCTCGATCCTCGAAGTGGGCGAGGGCGTGGTCGAGGTGAAGGCGACCAACGGCGACACCCATCTCGGCGGCGACAACCTCGACCATCGCATCGTCGACTGGATCATCACCGAGTTCAAGAAGACCGACGGCATCGATCTCGGCAAGGACCGCATGGCGCTCCAGCGCCTGCGCGAGGCCGCCGAGAAGGCGAAGATGGAACTGTCGACCGTGATGGAATCCGAGATCAACCTGCCGTTCATCAGCGCCGATCAGACCGGCCCCAAGCACCTCGCGATGAAGCTCACCCGCGCGAAGTTCGAGCAGCTGGTCGAGGACCTGATCCAGAAGACCGTCGGACCGGTGAAGCAGGCCCTGGCCGATGCCGGTCTCCAGACCTCCAAGATCGACGAGGTCGTGCTGGTGGGCGGCTCGACGCGCATCCCGCGCGTCCAGCAGGTGGTGCGCGAGCTGTTCGGGAAGGAACCGCACAAGGGCGTCAATCCTGACGAGGTCGTGGCCATCGGCGCCGCGGTCCAGGCCGGCGTGCTCGGCGGCGAGGTCAAGGATCTGCTCCTGCTCGACGTCACGCCGCTCTCGCTCGGCATCGAAACGCTGGGCGGCGTCTCGACCACGCTGATTGCCCGCAACACGACGATTCCCACCCGCAAGAGCGAGACGTTCTCGACCGCCGCCGACAGCCAGACCAGCGTGGAGGTGCACGTGCTCCAGGGCGAGCGGCCCATGGCGCGAGACAATCGCACGCTCGGCCGCTTCCACCTGGTGGGCATTCCGCCGGCGCCGCGCGGGGTTCCGCAGATCGAAGTCACCTTCGACATCGACGCCAACGGCATCGTCAAGGTGATGGCCAAGGACCTCGGGACCGGCAAGGAGCAGCAGATCACCATCACCGCCTCGAGCGGGCTGAACAAGGACGAGGTCGATCGCATGATGCGCGAGGCCGAGTCGCACGCCGAGGACGACCGGAAACACAAGGAGGAGGTCGAGACCAGGAACCAGGCGGATCAGGCCGTCTACGCCGCCGAGAAGATGCTCAAGGAGATGGCCGACAAGATCAGCGCGAGCGACAAGCAGGCCGTCGAGTCGGCGGCTTCCGAGGTGAAGCAGGCGCTCGAGAAAAACGAGGTCGGAGCCATCAAGAGCGCGATGGAGAAACTGACGGCGGCGCAGCACAAGATGGCCGAAACGCTCTACAAGCAGGCCGCGCCCGGAACCGGCGCGGGCTCCGGCGGCGGGGGTTCCGACCCCGGCGCAGGCCAAGGCGATTCGGGAGGTGCTCCGCCGAAGAGCGACGTGATTGACGCGGAAGTCGTAGACGACGACAGGAAGTAGTCGAGACCAGCGTGGACTTCTACGAACTTCTCGGCGTGGCGCGAGACGCGGGCACCGGGGAGATCAAGCGTGCGTACCGAAGGCTGGCCCGCCGGCTGCACCCGGACATCAATCCGGGCGATCGGGTGGCGGCCGATCGGTTCCATGCCGCCATGGAGGCGTTCGAGACGCTCTCGGATCCGGACCGCCGGCGCCAGTACGACCTGACGGGTACGGCCGCCCCTGCGGCGGAATTCCCGAGCTTCGGGTTCGCGGGATTCGACTTTTCCGTCGAATCGCTCCAACGCGAGGCCTCGACATTCGGGGACCTCTTCGCCGAGGTCATCCAGCAGACGGCGGAGGCTTTCTCCGCCGAACCGGCCGCCGGCGCCGACATCCACGCGGTCCTGGCGATCCGGTTCGACGAAGCGGTCCGCGGCACCACGCGGGGCCTGACCGTCGTGCGGTATGTCGCCTGCCGCCGCTGCCGCGGCCTGGGCGCCGTCGCCTCGCCCGAAACGACGTGCCCGGCCTGCGTCGGCGCGGGGACGATTCGCTCGTCGAGAGGCCACATGGTCTTCACCAAGACCTGCGGGCGCTGTGGTGGCACGGGCCAGATACGCCAGCTGGCGTGCGGCGCGTGCAACGGCTCGGGTCTCGAGGCCCGCAGCGAACAGGTTGAGGTCGGTGTCCCGCCCGGAATTGCCGACGGCGATTGCGTGCGCGTGCCGGGCAAGGGCCACGCCGGCGTGCGGGGCGGGGAAGCGGGCGGCCTGTCGGTGACCATCCAGGTCGCGCCCGACGGGCTGTTCCGGCGCGAAGGCGACGACCTCCACCTGGTGGTGCCCGTCGCCGTGTCCGAAGCGGCGCTCGGGGCGAAAATCGAGATTCCCTCGTTCGACGGGCCGGTCAGGCTGCGCGTGCCTCCCGGGACCCAGTCCGGCCAGCGCCTCCGGGTGCGGGAGCACGGGGTGAGGTCGCTGCGAGATGGCCACCGGGGAGATCTGGTCGCCGAGATCCGGCTCGTGCTGCCGGAACTGCTCGACGAGCGCTCGAAGGAACTGTTGCGGGACTTCGCGCGCATCAACAGCGAGGACGTGAGGCGCAGGCTCTGGGAGGCTGCGCCGCCCGGACCGCAGGACGGGACGCGGAATACCGGCTCGGCCGGGTGAGGGTGACATGCCGACGAAGCGAACGGGCAAGGCGTACTACATGATCAGCGCCGTCGCCCAGAAGTACAGCATCCACCCGCAGACGCTCCGTCTCTACGAGCGCGAGGGCCTGCTCAAACCGTCACGCACGGATGGCAATACGCGTCTCTACTCGGACGAGGACCTGGAGCGGCTCGAGACCATCCTGTCGCTGACCCGCGATCTCGGGGTCAATCTCGCCGGGGTGGAGATCATTCTCAATATGCGCCAGAAGATGGCCGAGATGCAGCGCGAGGTCAACCAGTTCATGGAGTACGTCAAGCACGAGCTGGCGCGCGGACTCGGGGACTGGGAACAGCGGCTGCACACGGCGCTCGTCAAGTCTTCGCCCACCGACATGGTCCGTGCCCCAGCGGCCTCCGGCTCATCGCCGGACATCACGCCTTCCTCTCCGGCCGGCCAGAAGCGCTGAACCGACGCAACATCGTCATCGTGCCCGCGGGTGGCGCGGACTCGACCGACCTTGGCTCCCCCTGCCGCCGTCCCGCCGCCCTTGGCCCCCCTCCGGCCATCCTTGTATGATCGATCCGGTGGCCAGGCGAGAGAACCGAGAGTCGGGCGAAACCGATACCCTTCAGGCCTATTTGCGCGAAATTGCGAAGATCCAGCGGCTCAGGCCGGCCGAAGAGCAGGAGCTCGGCCTGCGCGCGCAGCAGGGCGACGAGGGCGCCCTCACGCGGCTGATCGAAAGCAACCTCCGGTTCGTCGTGAGCTATGCGAAGCGGTATCGCGGCCTGGGCGTGCCGTTTCTCGACCTGATTCACGAGGGTAACCTCGGGCTGATCGAGGCCGCCAAGCGGTTCGACCCCGCACGCAACGTCAAGTTCATCACCTACGCGGTGTGGTGGATCCGGCAGGCCATCGTGCACGCCCTCTCGGATCAGGCTCGCGTCTTCTCGCTGCCCACCAAGCTGTCGGGCCCGGCTGCCAGGCTGGGACGGCATTTCGCGCTTCTCACGACGCAGCTCGAACGGCAGCCCACGACGCACGAGCTGGCCGAGGATCTCGACATCTCGGACAACGAGGCCGACGCGTTGCTTCAGATCTCGGGAGACGACGTGTCGTTGAGCGATCGGGTGGGAAGGAACGAGGATGACGACGGGCGGGAGATCGGCGACCTGCTGGCGCAGGAGGCGACGCCCCCCATCGAGGACGAACTGGTTCACCAGGCCGTCATCGACCAGTTGCGCCAGGCCGTGGGGGAACTCGAACCGAAGGAACGCGAGGTGATGGAGCTTCGATTCGGGCTGGTCGACGGCGAGCCCTGGACCCTTCAGCAGATCGGCGATCACCTGAACCTGTCGCGCGAGCGCATCCGTCAGATCGAATCGCGAGCGAAGGAAAAACTCCGCCGTTCGCGCCAGGTCCGGGGCCTGCGAAGTGCGCTAAACTGAAGGGCGGCCAGCTCGAGCAGGCTGGCGGCTGGAGGCCGGCGGCTGCCGGATGTTCACCGTGACGCGCGCGCGCAGGGTCGCGGGCGTGCTCGGGCCGGAAGTCGGACGTCGAAAGCCGTGAGCCGGGTCTTCACACGAGATACTGAGACACTCATGATCTGCCCGCACTGCGACGGCACCGGCTGGAAGCCGCTCGATGAAAACGGCGTGCGGCGCGTGGTGCGCTGCGATTGCTGGCGCGAGGCCCTGGCCGCCCGGCTGCTCGAGGACGCCCGCATCCCGCCCAGGTACCGCCGCTGTGATCTCGACTCGTTCAAGGACAACAACGACTCCCTGGTGAAGGCGGTCCGCGCGGCCAAGAATTTCGTGGCATCCTGGCCCGTCGTGGAAAAGGGGCTGCTGTTCCTGGGCCCGCCGGGGGTGGGCAAAACGCACCTGGCGGTGGCCGTGCTGAAGAAGGTCGTGAGCGAGAAGGGAACCCGCGGCCTCTTCTACGACACGCGAGACCTGCTGCGGGTGATTCGCAGCACCTACGATCCGCAGGTCAAGATGGTCGAGATGGACATCCTCCGCCCGGTCATGACGGCTGAGGTGCTCGTGCTCGACGATCTCGGCGCCGAGAAGACGTCCGAGTGGGTCGAGGAGACGCTGAACCTGGTCGTGAATACGCGGTACAACGAACGACGCGCGACTATCCTCACGTCGAACTACCTCGATTCGCCAGCCAACGAGATCGCGGAGACCATCGAGGAGCGGATCGGCAACCGGATGTGGTCGCGATTGCACGAGATGTGCGAGATCGTCACCATGGAAGGCCCCGACATCCGCCAGCTCCCGCAGAACTGGGGCCCCGAGGACTTCGCCAACGCGGCGATGGAGCAACGGCGCGGCGGGCCGCGCAAGTCGACCGGGCCGCGCTCGTCGCCGGTCCGCGCCCAGACGCGCGACGGCAAGGGTGACCTGAAGTGGCCCGGCGGCCGCGCCGGCACGTAATCGTGACTCGACAGGATCGGACCATGACCTCACAGCACGCCGGGTGCCTCCATCGTGCTTTACCCGTGCGCGGCCCCGACCCTCCAGCCCCCGGCCCCCAGCCGCCAGCCTCCAGCCGCCGGCCGGCCAGACTCGTGTCGGGCGGGTCTCGATAATCCGTGCTCGACCAGGCCCCTCTCGGCCTCTACGTCCACGTTCCGTTCTGCGCATCGATCTGCAACTACTGCAATTTCAACCGCGTGCTTTTCGACGCTGCCCTTCGGGACCGCTACCTCCTCGCCGTCCAGGCCGAGATTCGAGACGACATGTTGACCCCTCGCGACCCCGGCCAGAGGGCCGCGGCGTGTGACACCGTGTATTTCGGCGGCGGCACGCCGTCGTTGCTTCGGCCGGAGGAGGTCGGCAAGATTCTCTCGGCCGCGCGCGAGAGGTTCGAGGTCGCGCCCGACGCCGAGATCACGCTGGAAGCCAATCCCGACACGGTGTCGGCCTCGGCGCTCGGCGGATTCCTCGCGGCGGGGGTCAATCGCCTGAGCATCGGCATCCAGTCGTTTCGCGATGACGAGCTGCAGGCACTCAGCCGGCGCCACGATCAGGCTACGGCGCGACAGGCGCTTCGCCTGGCGCGCGCGGCCGGATTCGGCAATATCAGCCTCGACCTGATGATCGGTCTCCCGACACAGACGCTGGCTCGTTTTGCCGAATCGGTGGACGCCGCGCTCGACCTGCGCCCCGACCACGTCTCGATGTACCTGCTCGAACTCTATCCGCACGCGCCGATTCGCGACGACATGGCGCGCCACGGGTGGACCCTCCCGCCCGACGACGAGGCGGCGGACATGTACGAGCTCGCGCTGGATCGGCTTGGCGCGGCGGGGCTGGAGCAGTACGAAATCTCCAATGTCGCCCGTCCCGGCTTCGAATCGCGCCACAACCTGAAGTACTGGCAGGATGGGCAGTGGCGGGGCTTCGGCCCCGGTGCGCATTCGACGATCCGGGGCGTGCGATGGAAGGCCCTCGCCCCGCCCGCCGAGTACGTGGATCGGGTGCTCGGAGGGGAGCGGGTCGATATTGCGCACCGCCGGCTGTCGCCAGAAGAGCGGTGGCAGGAGGCGCTCATCACCGGTCTGAGGCTGACACGTGGAGTCGATGTCCGGGCCTTCAATCGCGACTACGGGCTCGATCTCCGGTCGCGGTACGGTGATGGCCTGCAGGCGCCGGTCGAGGCGGGCCTGGTCGAGTTCGGGCCGGACCGCCTGCGCCTCACCCGTCGCGGGATGCTCCTGGCGAACGACGTTTTGGCTGTTTTCATCTGACCCGGCAGTACGGTAGAGTATCGCCTTCGACCCTGAGAAGCCCTTTGGCCAAGGAGGCACTGCAATGCACGCGACCTGGTTGTCATCCGCTGCCGGACGGCGCAGCGTCCTGATCGGCTCGATTCTCGCACTCGCCGTGCTGGCGGTGTCTGTCACCAGCGTCTCCGCCCAGCAGCAGCCTCCGGCAGCTGCTGCGGCCCCTGCCCAGACCCCAGCCGCGCGCGTCTTCAGCAGTGACGCGGGCCTGATGTTCAACATCATCAAGGCCGACAAGGTCGCCGACTTCGAGATGGTGATCGCTAAGCTGAGGGAAGCCCTGCTGAAGAGCGAGAATCCCGTTCGCAAGCAGCAGGCGGCCGGCTGGAAGGTCTTCAAGCAGGTGGAACCGGGCCCGAACGGCAACGTGCTCTACATCTTCGTCATCCAGCCTGCCGTGAAGGACGCGGACTACACCGCATCGAAGATCCTGCAGGAGGGATTCCCGGCCGAGGTGCAGGAGCTCTTCAAGGCCTACAGCGGATCGTTCGTCGGCTTGAGCATGTCCAACCTGACGCTGATTGCCGACATGAGCAAGTAGCGCACGACGCGTCTGATGCCGGGTGGAACGGCCCTCGAACCGGGCCGTTCCGCCGCCGGCCCCGCATCGCCCCTGCCGCGTCTCATCCCTCTGCCTAAAACATCAGATTCAATCCCGCGTAGACCCGCTGTGGCTTGCCCTCGACGATCGGGCTGACCAGCGGGAAGATCCGGTAGTCGAGGCGCAGGTTGAGCGGGCCGGCCAGCCCGATCTTCACCCCGCCGCCGAAGTTGAGGCCTACGCCGAGCTTGTCATCCGCCCCCAGGACCATCCGATAGACTTCGGCGCCGGCGGTGCCGTAGATCCGGACGCCCTTGATGGAAATCGGCGTCTGGACCAGCACGTTCGCCGAGAACGTCGTCAGGGCGGGCTTCTTTGCGATGAAATCCTCGCTCGAGGATCCGTATTCGAACTCGACACCGATCGCCAGCACCGTCATGCCGACGGCCAGGCCCCGAGTCTGCCCGGTCCAGGGCGAGACCGCCAGCCCGTAGTAGCCGGTGATGTCCGCGGAGGCGGGCCGCGCCGACAGGACGAGCCAGCAGGTCGCGGCGACAGCGGTCAGATGGGCAAGTCGTCTCATATGTCAGCAGACTCCTTGTTGGCCTGCGATGGTAGTATGGAACATCAACCTCAACGCGCCTGTCCTGTTGACATTATAGGGGGGCTCAGCACCATGACCGGTACAGCGACGTGGCGGGGGCTGCTGACGGCGGCGGGTATCCTGGCAAGCGCAGTCTTGCTCAGCGCAGACACGCTGTATCTGCGCAACGGCGATCGCGTCCAGGGTCAGTTGATCAGCGTGCGAAGCGGCGTGATCGAATTCCGAGAGTCCCGCGGATTGAATGGCCGTGTCCTCCGAATCGACCAGGCCGAGGTCCGGCGCATCGAATTCGACGATCTCGGCTACGACAATCCGCCGCCCAGGCGGGATGATGAGCGCACACCGGGGCGTCCCGCAGGCATGCGCGAGCGGCGCGTCGTCGTGCAGGCCAACCAGCATTGGACCGACACCGGAGTCGAGGTGCGGCCGGGCCAGACGATCTACTTCGAGGCCGGCGGCCGCATCAACTGGGGCCGTGGCAAGCGTGACGGCCCGGACGGAGAGGCGAATTCGCCGTACTGGGCGACTCGACCGATCCCGAACCGCCCCGCCGCCGCCCTGATCGGCAAGGTCGGCGCCGATTCGACCGACTACTTCCTGGTTGGCAGCGAACGCGGGCCCTTCCGGATGCGCGCCGGGGGTCGGCTGTTCCTGGGGATCAACGACGACAACCTCAGCGACAACTCCGGGAATTTCCCGGTCGTCGTGTATTACTGATTCCTGGACCCACCAGGTCGTGAGTGACTTGCGGCCGGGCACGCGGGCAACACGCCGGCGTGCTCCGGCTCCATTCCCGGCGCGCCTACGGCACGACCGGGCGATGGCGCCCCCGTCATGAAGGCCCACCACTACACCGTGCACGTCGCCGCGATCAGGACGGACCTGGCCCAGGTCCTTTCGCGTGAGCTCCTGCGCCACCTCCATCGGAAGGAGCCCGCCCGGCATCTGCTCATCGCGTGCCGCCAGGTCATGCTCCTCGCGCTGGCCACCGCCGGCCAGTTCTACGTGACGGTGCCGCTCGGGTGGCTGGTGCTGGGCGTCGTGCAGGGATTCACCGTGTTCTCATTCACGGTCCTGCTGCACGAAATCGTGCATCACACCGTCTTCGAGCGACCCTGGCCGAGGCTCGAGCGGTTGCTGGGTTTCTGCTACGCGATTCCGAGCGGCCTTTCAGCAAGCCAGTTCACGCGCTGGCACCTCGATCACCACGCCGAGCTGGGCTCCGCCGAGGACGATCCGAAGCGCCACCACCTCTCTCCGGCGGTGAATGCGCGCTGGTACAAGCTGTTGTATTGCACGCCCGCCCTGTTTCCGATCTACTTCCGGGCGGCGCGGCGTGAATCGGCCGTGTATCCGGCCGCATTGCAGCGGCGGATCGCTGCGGAGCGGCGCCTGTCCCTTGCGGTCCACCTCGTGGCGCTTGGTGCGATCTGGTGGGCCGCCGGGCCGGTCGCCGCGTTTCGTGCGTACCTGTTCCCGGTGTTCTTCGTCTTCCCGGTGGCCTTCACCCTGAACCGGCTCGGCCAGCACTACGACATCGATCCAGCGGATCCGGCGTCCTGGACGACCCTCCTTCGCGGCCATTGGTTCTGGGACCTGGTGTTCGTGAACTCGAACTACCACGTCGAACACCACTACTTTCCAGGCGTGCCGTGCTATCGGCTGCCCGAGCTCCAGCGCGCCTTGACGCCGTTCTACGTGCAGCGCGGGATGCGATGGCATTCGTACGGGAGCCTGGTGTGGGGCTGGATCGTCGAGAACCGGGCCCCGCACAGCGACTGGCGCGACGGCACGACGGCCGCTGGCCCGCCCGGTGCGCGATAGCGGCTTGTCAACACGCCCCGCGAAGGGGCAAGATGCCGGGTGCGCTCGAACGGTTCCGGCGCACGAGCGGCCGGGTCGTACGGAGCGAGGTCCGGCGGCCGCGGCGGCTCGGACATCTGTGGTACATTCGAGGCCCTATGGACTTCCGCCTCAGTGAGCAGCAGGAACTCTTGCGCCGCAGCGTGCGAGAGTTTGCGGAGGCCGAGATTCGCCCGTTCGTCCGCGAATGGGACGAAGCGCAGGCCTTTCCCAGGTCCCTGGTGACCAGGATGGCCGGCCTCGGCCTGATGGGCATCCAGTTCGCCGAGCAGTACGGCGGCGCGGGGATGTCCGCCGTGGACTACTGCATCTGCATCGAGGAACTGGCGCGGGTCGATCCGTCCGTGTCGCTCTCGGTGGCCGCGCACAACGGCCTGTGCGCCTCGCACATCGCGATGTTCGGCACCGAAGCGCAGAAGCAGCGCTACCTGGTGCCTCTCGCCAAGGGCGAGTGGATGGGAGCCTGGGGCCTGACCGAGCCGACGGCAGGCTCCGATGCGGGCGGTATCCGGACCGCGGCCGCGCGCGACGGCGACGGATGGGTCATCAACGGCGCCAAGACGTTCATCACGCATGGCGGGATCGCCGAGGTCATGACGGTCATGGTCGTCACCGATCGCACCAAGGGCCATCACGGCATCTCGGCATTCATCGTCGAGCGAGGCAATCCCGGGATGGTCGCCGGCCGGAAAGAAGACAAGCTGGGGATGCGGGCCAGCGAAACGCGCGAGGTCGTCTTCCGCGACTGCCGCGTCCCGGCTGATGCGCTGCTCGGGGTCGAGGGCGAGGGCTTCACCGATACCATGCAGGTGCTCGACGCGGGCCGGATCGGCATCGCCGCGCTCGCGGTCGGGCTGGCGCAGGGCGCCTACGAGGTGGCGAAGGGGTACGCGCTCGAACGCAAGCAGTTCGGCCGTCCAATCGCGGCCTTCCAGGCCGTGCGCTGGAAGCTGGCCGACATGGCCATGCGGATCGAGGCCGCGCGCCTGTTGACCTACCGCGCCGCGTTCCTCGAGGACACCGGCGTGCGCACGACCATCGAGTCGGCGATGGCCAAGCTCTTCTCGAGCGAGGTCGCCGTTCGAGCCTCCGAGGAGTGCGTGCAGATTCACGGAGGCTACGGGTTCGTGAAGGACTATCCGGCCGAGAAGTTCTTCCGCGACGTGAAGCTCACCACCATCGGCGAGGGGACCAGCGAGATCCAGCGGCTGGTCATTGCCCGGCAGCTCCTCGCCGCCCCAGCCCTCGCGTGAGTGAGGTCCCTGCCGAGGTTCGTGACCTCTCACGCCGGGTGCGCGCCGGGGATCTTCGCGCGATCGCCCGCGCCATCTCGCTGATCGAAGACGACGAACCGGTCGCCGCCGACGTCGTGCGCGACCTGTTCGCGTCCACCGGCCGCTCGTACCTCGTCGGAATCACCGGTCCGCCCGGCGCCGGCAAGAGCACCCTGGTCGATCGGCTGACCGCCGATCTGCGGCATGCGGGTGGGACGGTCGGCGTCATCGCCGTCGATCCGAGCAGCCCGTACAGCGGGGGCGCCATCCTGGGTGATCGACTCCGGATGCTGTCCCACTCGGGCGATCCCGGCGTCTTCATCCGCAGCATGGCGACGCGCGGCCACCTTGGAGGCCTCGCCAGGGCGACCCACGAGGCGGCCTACGTGCTCGACGCGGCCGGCAAGGACTGGATTCTGATCGAAACGGTGGGCGTCGGCCAGGACGAAGTGGAGATTGTCCGCACCGCCGATGTCTCGATTGTGACGCTGGTGCCGGGCACGGGCGACGAGGTACAGGCCCTCAAGGCCGGCATCATGGAGATTGCCGACATCTTCGTGGTCAACAAGTCCGACCGGGAGGGCGCAGACCGTCTCGTGAGCTCCATCTCGGCCATGCTGGCGCTCGAGGAGTTCGGTCCAGGTGAATGGGTTCCGCCGATCGTCCGCACGCAGGCGACCTCGGGTGCCGGCGTCGCAGAACTGGTGGAGACCATCGGGCGGTTCCGGGCGCACGAGGTGACGAACCAGGCCGCGCGGCGGCGCATTCGACACGAGTCCCGGCTGCGCGAGATCCTCTCCGAGCGGTTCCTGGACCACGTTGAGCGGCACGTACTGGAGCCAGGCGAGGCGGAATCACTGCTGGACCGCCTGACCGCGCGGGAACTCGATCCCTATACCGCCGCGGCGGAGATCCTCGCGCGCGCGATTCGGAAGTAGGCACGCCCCGGGCCGCGAGGCACGAGAGGGCGGAGCGGAGTAGCGCCAGGTGAAAGCGACACTGGACCACGTCGGCATCGCCGTCCGGGACCTGCAGGAGGCGCTCGCCTTCTACCGTGATCTGCTCGGGCTCGAGATCGAGCCGCCCGAGGAGGTCGCGTCGCAGGGCGTGCGGGCTCACGTCATCCCGGTCGGGGAAGCGTCCCTCGAGCTGCTCGAGGCCACCTCTCCCGGTTCTCCTGTCGCGAAGTACGTCGAGAAGCGGGGCCCGGGCCTGCATCACCTGACCCTGAAGGTTGACGACATCCACGAGGCGCTGTCGCGCCTCAAGGCCGGCGGCGCCAGGCTCATCGACGAGGTGCCCCGTGAGGGTGCCGGCGGTTCGCTGGTCGCCTTCGTCCACCCGGCGAGCGCCCACGGCGTGCTGGTGGAGCTCAAGCAGTCGAGGGGATAGCGATCATGGCGATCGAAATCGGCATCATCGGCGGCAGCGGGCTCTACGACATGGCGGAGTTGCAGGACCGCGAGGAGGTGACGCTGACGACGCCGTTCGGCGATCCGTCCGGCCCCTACGTCACCGCCACGTTGCAGGGCCGGCGCGTCGCGTTCCTCGCCCGCCACGGAGCCGGGCATCGCCTCCTGCCCTCCGAGCTCAACTACCGCGCGAACATCTTCGGCTTCAAGGTGCTGGGCGTCGAGCGCATTCTGTCGGCAAGCGCCGTGGGATCGTTGCGCGAGGACATCAGGCCGCTCGACATCGTGATCCCGGATCAGTTCTTCGACCGGACCAGGGGGCGGGCCAGCACGTTTTTCGGGCACGGCCTCGCCGCGCACGTGGGATTTGCCCAGCCGGTCTGCCCGGAGCTCGCCGCCATCGCGTACGAATCGGGGCGGGATGTCGGCGCGGCCGTGCACCAGGGCGGCACCTACATCTGCATGGAAGGGCCGCAGTTCTCGACGCTGGCCGAGTCGAAGCTCTACCGGTCGTGGGGGTTCGACATCATCGGCATGACGAATCTCCAGGAGGCGAAACTCGCGCGAGAGGCGGAGATCTGCTATTCGACCATCGCGCTGGTCACCGACTACGACTGCTGGCATCCCCATCACGACCAGGTCACCGTCGAGATGATCGTCGCGAACCTCACGAGAAACGCGGAGAACGCCCAGCGGATCATCTCCGAGGTCGTGAGCCGGATGCCCAAGCTCAGAGCCTGCCCGTGCCAGTCGGCGCTCCAGTCGGCCATCATCACGCGCACCGACCTGATTCCCGACGCGGTCAGGCGGGAGCTGGCGCCGATCATCGGAAAGTACGTGAAATCCTGACGCGAATCCCAAACCGTTCCACTCGTCACTCCTGAGCGATCGCCATGTCCACTGATCCCGTGCTCGTTGTCGGTTCTGTTGCGTTCGATTCCATCAAGACCCCATCCGGAGAGGTGTCGCGCGTGGTCGGCGGTGCGGCGACCTACTTCAGCGTCGCCGCCTCGTTCTTCACCGACGTCCGCATCGTCGCCGTCGTGGGCGACGATTTCGGTGACGCCTCCGCGCGCCTGTTCCAGGGCAGGCGCATCGACCTCACCGGCCTCCAGCACGTGGCGGGTGAGACGTTTCGATGGAAGGGTGTCTACGGAGAGGACCTGAATTCGCGGGAGACGATTTACACGCACTTGAACGTGTTCGCGGACTTCAAGCCGGCGATCCCGGAGAGTTACCGCGACACCCCGTATCTGTTCCTCGGCAACATTCAGCCGGACCTCCAGTCTCAGGTACTCGACCAGGTCCACTCCCCGAAGTTCGTGGGCCTCGACACGATGAACTTCTGGATCGAGGGCGCGCTCAGCGCGCTCCAGGCCGTGATGAAGCGCGTCGACGTGCTGGTGATCAACGATTCCGAGGCACGCCAGCTCTCGGGCCTCTCGAGCCTGGTGGCTGCCTCCCGGGCCATCCGCGCGATGGGGCCGAGAACGCTGATCATCAAGCGCGGTGAGCATGGCGTGCTCATGGCGCGATCCGACGGCGGGTTCTTCGCCGTGCCGGCCATGCCCCTCGAGCATGTCGTCGATCCCACGGGGGCCGGCGATACCTTCGGTGGAGGCTTCATGGGCTATCTCGCGTCCCGGCGCGAGACGACCGACGAGGCCCTGGCGCGGGCCATTGTCTACGGCAGCGTGATGGCCTCATTTGCCGTCGAGGATTTCAGCCTCGACCGTCTGCTGCGACTGAGCCGGGCGGAGGTTGACGAGCGGTTCGAACAGTTCAGGAGACTGACGCAGTTCTAAGCCCGCGGGCCTGCCGGCCCAGCCTGTTCCACTGCGGAGCCCGGCAGCCCGTGCGGAGAGTGCGTCGCGGTGACATTCGGGCATCGACACGGAGGAAGCGAAGCTGGTGGCTGGGAGCACGATGCGGGCGGTGCTGGCGATCGCGTTTCTGTGCGCGACGCTGGCGTGGATGGCGCTCGTCGCCGCCACTCCCTGGCTCTCCGTCCACTCGGCTCCGGACCGGCCGGAGTTCCTGCTGGCCGGAGTCGTCTACCGCACGGGTGCCGTGGTGTGCCATCAGCGCGCGGATCGATCGTTCCACATCTCCGGCGCGCAGCTGCCCGTGTGCGCGAGGTGCACGGGTCTCTACGCGGGCGCTGCCCTCGGGGCGTTGGCCGTGCTCGCCGCCGCACGTCGCTTGCGGGCGTCATCGACCGTCCAGCTGCTGCGAAGGGCGCTCGTGGTCAGTGCGGCGCCGACCTTCCTGATCTGGACCGGCGAATGGCTCGGCGCGATCCACCCATCGTCCCTGACGAGGGCGGCATGGGCTGTGCCGCTCGGAGCCGCCGTCTCCGCGATCATCGCTGTCACGCTGCTGTCACCGGAGGTCGACGACAGGGTTCCGGTCTCTGGGGTAAACTGACACAATGGCATCACGTAAGTCCAAGGGTTCCGCCGCCAGGCAGTCAGACGCGTCAACGCCGGGCACCTCGGTGATCGGCGTCTGCCTGCTCTCGTGGCTCGTGCCCGGCGCGGGGCATCTCTGGCAGGGCCGCCGCCAGAAGGGGCTGGTGTTCCTGGTGGCGCTGACGCTGATGTTCGCAATCGGGCTCGGGCTGAAGGGGCGCCTGTTCAGCCTGTTTCCGCTGGATATCACCGAGCCGCTGGTGGCGCTGGCGGCGCTGGCCGACCTCGGCACCGGGCTCATGTATGTCGTGGCGAAAGGGCTCGGCCTCGGCCCCGGCAAGGTGGTGGAGGTGACCTACGAATATGGGAACGCCTTCATCATCGTCGCAGGCCTGCTCAACTCGCTGATCGTGATCGACGCCTACGATATCGCGCTTGGCCGCAAGTAGTCCCCCCAGGCGACGCTGGAGACCTATGGCGCTGCACAGTCACATCCTGATCATGGCGGTCTTCGCGATCTGCGTGGGCACGGTGTCCGGCGTGCTGCTCAAGGACGACCCGCGCGAGCAGCTGCGCACGGGCGGGACGATCGCAGGAGGCCTGGTCGGCGCGGCCTTCGTGATCGGGTGGCTGCTCTACCTCTTTCCCCTGTGACGAGCCTGTCGTGACCGACTCTCCGCAATCCCGGGAACCGTCCGCTTCCGTCCCGGCCACGCCCGCCTCGCGCAACTGGCTCCGCTGGGCAGTGGTTGCCGCCTACATGGCGGTGCTCTTCACGCTGTCCTCGATCTCGACGTTGCCTGAGTTGCCAGGCAGCCCCTCCGACAAGCTGGAGCACATGGCTGCGTTCGGGATTCTCGGCGTGCTGTTCGTCTGGGCGCTCTCCAAGGGGCGGCTGAGGGGGATCTCGTGGGGCACGGTCCTCATGGTGACACTGCTGTGCGCGGCCTACGGATACTCGGACGAACTTCACCAGCGGTTCGTGCCGGGACGGGACTACGATCTGAAGGACACCGGCGCCGACGCCATCGGGGGTTTTCTCGCGGCGAGCGCAGTCTGGGCGTGGAGTATACTCACGCGCGGGAGTCGACGACAGGATGAGCGATGAAGTCTTGATGGTGGAGCGCGACGCCGCCGTGGCGGTCGTCACCGTGAACCGGCCGCGCGTACTGAATGCGCTGAACCACGCCACGCTCGACGAGTTGGGCGCGGTGATGGGGCGGCTGGCAGAGGATCCGGAGGTTCGCGCCGTCATCCTCACCGGAGCCGGAGACAAGGCGTTTGTCGCGGGCGCCGACATCAACGAGCTGGCGACGCTGACGCCCGTGGCCGCCACGGAGTACGCACTGAAGGGGCAGCGGCTGCTGGACCGAATCGAACACCTGGGAAAGCCGGTCATCGCCGCGGTGAACGGCTTTGCGCTGGGCGGCGGATGCGAGCTCGCGATGGCCTGTACGATTCGTCTGGCCGCGGACACCGCCAAGTTCGGCCAGCCGGAGGTCAAGCTGGGCCTGATCCCGGGTTTTGCCGGCACGCAGCGACTCTCGAGGCTCATCGGCCGCGGTCGGGCCATGGAGCTGGTGCTGACCGGGACGACGATTGACGCTCACGAAGCGCTTCGGATCGGCCTCGTCAACCGCGTCGTGCCTCTGGCGGCGCTGGCCGGTGAAGCGAGAGCGCTCGCGCTCGCGCTGGCGGCGAGTGCGCCGATCGCTCTGCGATGCGCGATGGAGGCGATCGGTCACGGATTGGAGATGACGCAGGCGGAAGGGTGCCGGCTGGAGGCGTCGCTCTTCGGCCTGGTCTCGTCCACCGCGGACATGCGGGAAGGCACGGCTGCCTTCCTCGAGAAGCGCAAGCCCGATTTCAAAGGCCGGTAGCGCGGGCCCCGGGCCTGGCGACTGTTTCCCATGATGCTGATCCAAGGATCCGATGACGCGCGAGACCTGCGCCTGGCACTGGTCGTCTCGCGCTTCAACGATTTCGTGACCGACCGGCTCCAGGCCGGGGCGGTCGAGGCGCTGGCCGCGGCGGGATTGCCCGACGGCGCGCTCGAAGTGATCAGAGTGCCGGGGGCGTACGAGATTCCTCAGGCGGCCCAGGCCGCCGCCGCAACGGGCCGATTCGACGCGATCGTCTGCCTTGGCTGCCTCATCCGGGGCGAGACGCCGCACTTCGAGTACATCTCGCTCGCCGTTTCGCATGGCATCATGACGGCGTCGGTTGCCACGGGCGTTCCGATGACCTTCGGCGTGCTGACGACCAACGCCGCCGAGCAGGCCCTCGAGCGAGCCGGGCCAGGGCCGTCGAACAAGGGATGGGAAGCCGCCATGGCGGCTGTCCAGATGGCGACGCTTGCGCGGCGATTGCGATCCGGACCGGCCACCCCTGGAGCGCGGGAGTGACGCCGGCTGCGAGGCCGCGCTCGGCCGGCCCGGGTACCCGGCGGCCCGGACCACGCCGTCGCGCGCGCGAGGCGGCCCTCCAGATGCTCTACGGGTGGGAACTGACCCAGATGCCGCCCCGCGAGATCGCGGACCTGTATTGGAAGACGACTGACGCGACCGGCGAGCCGCTCTCGCCCTCCGCCCGCCAGTTCGCCGAACGTCTGGTGCAGGGGACGGTCGATCATCTGGAGGCGATCGATCCGCTGATCGAGGCCCGCGCCGAGAACTGGCGCCTTTCGCGCATGGCGGTCATCGATCGGCTGATCCTCCGCCTGGCGGTATTCGAGCTGGCGTACGATCGGGAGAGCCCGCCGAAGGTCGTGATGGACGAGGCGCTGGAGCTGGCGAGGACCTTCAGTGAGGCGGATGCGATTGGGTTCATCAACGGCGTGCTCGACGCCGTTCAACACGCGCTGACGGATCCGAAGGCATGAGCGACGACAACGAACAGTACCAGCAGCGGCGCTCGAACATGGCCGAGCTCGCCCAACTCGGCGTGGAGATCTATCCTCGGTCCTTCGCGCGCACCGACACCATCGAGGCACTGGTGCAGGCGCATGGCGGCCGGACGCACGACGAGCTGGAGGCGCTGCGCCCGGAGACGACCGCCAGCGGGCGCATCCTCGCGCTGCGAAGCTTCGGCAAGGCCAACTTCCTCGTGCTGACCGACGGCCGGGCCCGCATCCAGGCGTACATTCGCCAGGATGCGCTTCCGGAGCTGGATTTCAAGGTCTTCAAACTCCTCGACGTCGGTGACTTCGTCGGCGTGACCGGCCGTGTGTTCCGCACCAAGACCAACGAGCTGACCGTCTGGGCGTCGCGCCTGGTGTTCCTGTCGAAGTGTCTCCGGCCGCTGCCCGAGAAGTGGCATGGCCTGCAGGACATCGAGACGCGCTACCGCCAGCGCTACCTGGACCTCATCGTCAATCCCGACGCCAGGCGCGTGTTCGAAGTGCGGTGCAAGGTGCTGTCGGCCATCCGGCGGTTCATGGACGCGCGCGGCTACCTCGAGGTCGAGACGCCGATGATGCAGTCGATCGCAGGAGGCGCGATCGCCAGGCCGTTTGTCACCCATCACAATGCGCTCGACATCGATCTCTACCTGCGCATTGCGCCGGAGCTCTATCTCAAGCGTCTCACGGTGGGCGGGATCGAGCGCGTGTACCAGATCAACCGGGTCTTCCGGAACGAGGGGATCTCGACGCAGCACAACCCCGAATTCACCATGATGGAGTTCTACCAGGCCTACAGCGACTACCGCGACCTGATGGAGATGACCGAGCAGCTCATCGGCTCGGTGGCGGCCGACGCGATCGGATCCGACACGTGCACCTTCAACGGTCACACGATCCGTCTGGCGGCGCCGTGGGCGAGGGTGTCGCTGCGGGAGGCGGCCCGTGAGGCCGCAGCGAGCCGTCTTGGCGTCGAGGTGCCCGGCCGGGACCTGCGCGACGCCGACAAGGCCGCCGCGCTGGCGGCCAGGCTGGAGATCACCATTCCTCCCGGAGCCGGCCCCGGCCAGATCACAACCCTGATCTTCGAGTCGCTCTGCGAGGAGTCGCTCATCCAGCCGACCTTCGTCTATGACTTCCCGACCGAGGTCTCGCCTCTGTCCAAGCAGCGGCCCGACGATCCGGACACGGTCGAGCGGTTCGAGCTCTACATCGGCGGGTTCGAATTGGCCAACGCGTTCAGCGAGCTCAACGACCCGGCCGAGCAGCGGCGCCGCTTCGAGCAGCAGCTCTTCAACCGGCAGCGGGGCGACGATGAGGCCCATCTCATGGACGAGGACTACATCACCGCGCTCGAGTTCGGCCTGCCGCCCACCGGGGGCGAGGGCATCGGCATCGATCGCCTCGTCATGCTGCTCACCGGCAGCCCGTCGATCCGCGACGTCATCCTCTTCCCGCTCATGAAACCGATCACGGAGTAGGCAGGTGCCATTCGAACTGCACGTCGCGCTTCGCTACCTGATCGCGCGCCGCAAGCAGGCGTTCATCTCGGTCATCTCCTTCATCTCGACCATCGGCGTCAGCGTGGGCGTGATGGCGCTGGTCGTCGCCCTGGCCCTGATGACGGGACTCCAGCAGGAACTGCGCAACCGCATCCTGGGCGCGACCGCCCACGTGTTCGTGTGGCGGGCCGGCGGCATCCCGGACTACCAGGCCGAATCGGCGAAGCTGCGCACCGTGCCCCATGTCATCGGGGCGGCGCCGGCGGTGCTCGGCAAGGCGCTGATATCGAGCGCGAGAGGCGAGGCGTTCATCACGCTCAAGGGCGTCGACCCGTCGCTCGAACGCAGCGTGACCGACATTACCGGCGCCATGAAGAGCGGCCGCTTCGATGCGATCGCGACCGATCCCGGCGACGATCGTCTGCCGGGGATCGTGGTCGGCGTCGACCTGGCGAAATCGCTCGATGTGAAGGACGGCGACGAAGTCACGCTGCTGACGCCCCAGGGCACCCTGACGCCGATGGGCGTCATGCCCCGCCAGCGCCATCTGAGGGTGGTCGGGCAGTTCAGCCTCGGGCTTTACGAATTCGACAGCACCTACGGGTTCGTGTCACTGGCCACCGCCAGGCGTCTGCTCGACCAGCAGCAGGTGCAGATGATCGAGCTGCGCGTGGACGAGATCTACCAGGCGCCGGCGATCGCCGAGCAGATCGTGGCGCGACTGGGATCGCAGTACATCACGCAGACGTGGGCCGAGATGAACCGCGCGCTCTTCTCGGCGCTCTGGCTGGAGAAGATGGCGATCTCCATCACCATCGGCCTCATCGTCATGGTGGCGGCGCTCAACATCGTGGCGTCGCTGGTGCTGCTGGTGATGGAGAAGAGCCGGGATATCGCGATCCTGAAGACCATGGGCGCCTCTTCGCGCGCCATCATGGTGATCTTCATGCTGCAGGGCCTCATCATCGGGCTGGTTGGCACTTCGATCGGCGCGGTCGCCGGGTACGGGCTCAGCTTTGCGCTCGACAAGTACAAGCTGATCAGGGTCCCGATGGACGTGTACCAGATTGCGTACGTCCCGTTCGTGATCCTGCCGCTCGATTTCGTCGTCGTGATCGCCTGCGCCATCGTTGTCTGCTTCGTGGCGACGCTGTACCCGTCCCGCCAGGCCGCAAAGCTCGATCCGGCCGAGGCGCTGCGCTATGGATAGGCCCCGCGATCCCGACCCCTCGGGCCGCTGAAGGAACCGTCGAGCGTATCTATGCCATTTCTCACCGTGACGGATCTTCACAAGAGCTACGCGGCCGGTGCCGTCCGCCTGGACGTGCTGCGCGGCCTGGAGCTCT
The DNA here is from genome assembly GCA_963843385.1 of uncultured Acidobacteriota bacterium. Classification (GTDB taxonomy): domain Bacteria; phylum Acidobacteriota; class Vicinamibacteria; order Vicinamibacterales; family JAKQTR01; genus CAVOHU01. The sequence continues at coordinate 1,809,836 of CAWJJY010000007.1, read as the reverse complement.
CGGTTGAGGCGGGCGAGATGGTGGCGATCGTCGGGGCCTCGGGCGTCGGGAAGAGCACGCTGCTTCACGTGCTCGGCGGCCTGGACCGATGGGATCGCGGCTCGGTGCGCATGGGCGACACCGTCCTGGAGTCGCTCCACGACTCCGAACTGGTCGCCTTTCGAAACCGGCACATCGGGTTCGTGTTCCAGTTCCATCACCTGCTGCCCGAGTTCACCGCGCTCGAGAACGCGGAGATGCCCCTTCGCATCGCTCGCCGCCCGACGGGCGAGGCCCGGCAGCGCGCCGGTGCGCTGCTCGGCCGGGTGGGCCTGACCGATCGGCTGACCCATCGCCCCGGGACGTTGTCGGGAGGCGAGCAACAACGCGTGGCGCTGGCGCGCGCGCTGGTCACCCGGCCGTCGCTGCTGCTGGCTGACGAACCGACCGGCGATCTGGACGAGCAGACCGCATCGCAGTTGCACGACCTGCTGCGCGAGATGCACCGGGAGCACGGGCTCACGTCCCTGATCGCGACGCACAACATGCGTCTGGCCGGCACGTGCGACCGGGTGCTGCGCCTGGCCGACGGCCGGCTGGAAGCCGCCTGACAACCCCCGCCGGAGAGTTCGGTCGCCGGCCCGCACCCGTGATCGTCTCATCGAGCCGGGCCGGCCCGCGAAGCCCGACCGGACCGGGCCTCATTGGTCCCCTATCCGCTTTGCCGTATAATCAAATGCTAGAGCCGTCACCCAGAACCTCAGCACTTCCGAGAGCAGTCGGATGTTCGAACGCTACACAGAGAGGGCTCGGCGAGTTCTATTCTTCGCACGCTACGAAGCGAGCCAGCTTGGCAGCGTGTCGATCGAGACCGAGCACCTCCTGCTCGGATTGATCCGTGAAGGCAAGGGCCTGACCAGCAAGATCTTTGCCCGGTCCCACGTCGCCCTCGAGCACATCCGGAAAGACATCGAAGGCCGTACCGTGTTCCGCGAGAAGGTCTCCACCTCGGTGGAGATCCCCTTCAGCGCCGAAACCAAGCGCGCGCTGCAGAACGCCGCCGAAGAGGCTGACCGTCTGCTTCACAACTACATCGGGACCGAGCATCTGCTCCTCGGCATTCTGCGCGAGGAACGATCGGTGGCAGCCGCGATCCTGATGGAGAAGGGCATGCGGCTCGGCAGCGTCCGCGACGATGTGGTGGCGCTGTTGAACGAGAAGACCCCGGGCACGCGAACCAAAGAGACGCCGCTGCTCGCCGAGTTCAGCCGCGATCTCACGGAACTGGCTGCGAGGAACGCCCTGGACCCGCTGGTGGGCCGCGACGAAGAGCTCGAGCGCGTGCAGCAGGTCCTCTGCCGCCGCACCAAGAACAACGCGGTGCTCATCGGCGAGCCCGGCGTCGGCAAGACCGCCATCGTCGAGGGGCTGGCCCAGAAGATCGTTTGCGGCGACGTTCCGCACTTCCTGGCCGACAAGCGCATCCTGGCCCTGGACATCTCGCTCATCGTCGCCGGCACGAAGTACCGCGGCCAGTTCGAGGAGCGGCTCAAGGCCATCATGAAGGAGCTCACCGAGAACCCGAACGTCATCGTGTTCATCGATGAGCTGCACACCCTGGTGGGCGCCGGTTCGGCCGAGGGCTCGCTCGACGCGGCCAACATCCTGAAGCCGGCCCTCTCGCGGGGCGAAATCCGCTGCATCGGCGCGACCACCCCTGCCGAGTACCGGAAGTACATCGAGAAGGACCGATCGCTCGAGCGCCGGTTCCAGGCGGTCAAGGTCGACGCGCCCGACGAGAAGCAGACGATCAAGATCCTGATCGGGATCAAGGACCGGTACGAGTCGTTCCACCAGGTTGAGTACACGCAGGAGGCCATCGAGGCCGCGGTGTACCAGTCGAGCCGCTACATCACGGACCGGTTCCTGCCCGACAAGGCGATCGACCTGCTCGACGAGGCCGGTGCACGCGCGAAGCTGCGCGGCGCGAACGACGTCGACGGCCTGAGCGAGGTCAATCGAAGCGTGCGCCTGGCGGTGGACGAGACCGAGCCGGTGGTCGCGCAGTTCGAGTACGACCGCCCGCTGTACTACCGGGAACAGGAGCCCGCCTCGCGCGAGGCCTCTCCCGCGCGGGACCGCCCCGAAGGGGGGCCGCCCTCCCGGCATCTCGTGGTGGGCCGCCAGGAGATCGACGAGGTCGTCTCCAAGTGGACCGGCGTGCCGCTGGCCTCGATCAATCAGGATGAGGGCGACAAGCTCCTCCGGATGGAGGACGAGCTGCACCGCCGGGTCATCAGCCAGGAGCCGGCGATCTCCGCCCTGTCACGGGCGATCCGGCGATCGCGGGCCGGCCTGAAGAACCCCAATCGCCCCGTCGGCAGCTTCGTGTTCCTGGGGCCCACCGGCGTGGGCAAGACGGAACTCGCGCGCGCCCTGGCCAACCTGCTCTTCGGCAGCGACGCGGCCCTGGTACGGTTCGACATGTCGGAGTACATGGAAAAACACTCCGTGTCGAAACTGATCGGCTCGCCGCCCGGCTACGTCGGCCACGACGAGGGCGGCCAGCTCACCGAGAAGATCAAGCGGAACCCGTACTCCGTCGTGCTGCTCGACGAGTTCGAGAAGGCCCATCCGGACATCTTCAACATCCTGCTCCAGGTGTTCGAGGACGGGCACCTGACCGACGGCCTGGGCAATCGCGTGAATTTCAAGAACGCGATTGTCATCATGACGTCGAATATCGGCGCCCGGTTCATCCAGAAGAAAGGCTCGCTTGGATTCCAGACCAACGAGTCGCACGACGTGAACAAGAGCGTCTCAGACATGGTCCTGAGCGAGGTCAAGCGGACGTTCAACCCCGAGTTCATCAACCGGATCGACGAAATCATCGTCTTCGACCCGTTGGGCGACGACGATCTGCGGCGCATCCTCCTCCTGCTGGTGGAGCAACTGAACGACAACCTCGTCGATCGGCGATTGCGAGTCCGCCTGACACCGGAAGCGGTGGACTGGATTATCAACGTGACCTGCCGCGATCGGTCCTACGGGGCCAGGCCGCTCAGACGGGCCATCCAGCGCTATGTCGAGGATCCGCTCTCGGACGAGCTCATCCGCGGCCAGTTGCGCGGTGGCGAGGTGGAGGTCTACCTCGATGGCGACGCCCTGAGGTGTCGGCCCGCCGAGGCGGTGGTGTCAGGCCAGCCACTGGCTTCAAGCGTCTAAAACCTAGTAAACTAACCTGATCGGGCTGATGGCCCGGCGCCAGGGGTCGACCCCGGCGCCCGGGCTCACCCGGTATTCGGGCCGTGAACCAGGCGTCGCGCCTTCGTAGAGGCGACAGGGACTGATCGCGATGAACAGGTTCGTTTGTTCAATCGTCGTGGCGGGGCTGCTGGCCGGATTGCCCGGCTCGGCGCGGGCGCAGGCGGCGCCCGCCGGGCAGGAGGCTGCGCCTCAACCGACACGGCTGCCACCGGCGGACTCGCCGGTGCTCCTGCGATACATCGAGTTGCGGTTTCCGACCCAGACCAACCAGTCGGTCATCGACCCGTCGACCTACCAGTACGATATCCAGACCCTGCCCAGCCGTCCGTCCGACGGCGTCTGGGTCCCGTACAACGAGCAGGCCATCCTCGATGATTTCCGGCGGCTCTGGGCCACCAACTTCCTCGACAACCTCTGGGTCGAGGTGAAGGACGCGCCGTATCCGAATGGCGTGCAGGCCAAGCACGTCATCTTCAACATGGAGGAGCGGCAGCGCGTCAAGATCGTCGACTACGGCGGCAGCAAGAAGATGGAGCAGTCGAAGATCGAAGAAAAGCTCCGGGACGATGGCGTGCAGATTCGCCTCGACTCCTTCATCGACCCGGGCCTGATCCGGCGGGTGGAAGGCATCATTCGCCAGATGTTCGCCGAGAAGGGCTACGAGTACGCCAAGGTGACTCACACCGTCACCGAGATGCCCGGCGGGCCCAAGCTGGTGCACCTCAGTTTCCTGATGGACGAGGGGCCGAAGGTCAAGATCCGCAGCATCGTGTTCATGGGGAACAAGGCTGTATCCGCCGGCGCGCTCCGGCGCCAGATGAAGAGCAACAAGCAGCTGAACTTCCTGTCGTTCATCACGGGCAAAGGCACCTACCAGGCCGCCAAGTTCGAAGAGGACGCGGACCTGGTCACCGAGTACTACCGGGGCCGGGGCTTCGTCACCGCCCGAATCGGGCAGCCCGACCTGAAATACCTGCAGGACTCGAAGGACGGGAAGACCCGCTACGTGCAGCTGCGGATCCCGGTCCAGGAGGGGAACCGGTACCGGGTCGGGAAGTTCGAATTCGACGGCGTGACGGTGCTCAAGCCCGACGCGCTGCGCGACATCTTCAAGGTCAAGACCGGCGAGTTCTACAGCGAGGGCAAGATCAAGAAGGCGCTCGACAAGGCGCGCGAGATCTACGGGTCGGTCGGCTACTTCGAGTTCACGGCCTACCCGGACCTCAAGGCGCTCGACATGCCGAACCCGGACGCGCCGGGCCAGGGACCGGCGACCGCCCCGGATGCCTCCGCTCCCGCGGCCGGTGCGCCCGATTCCGCCGCTGCTAAACCCTCACCGACGCCGGCCCCGCCCGATGCCGCCGCTGCCAAACCCTCACCAGCGCCGGCCCCGCCCGATGGCGCCGCCAAGCCGGCCGCCACAGGCCCGGATGGCCAGGCCAAGGCCGCCGCCGTCGCTGCGAAGCCGGCGCCGGCGAGCCCGTCGGCGGCTCGCAAGCCGCAGCCCATCGTCGATGTCACGATGCGGATGCAGGAGGGCAAGCAGTATTTCGTCAACCGGATCATCTTCACCGGCAACACGACCACGCGCGATCCCGTCATCCGGCGTGAAGTGCGGTTGTACGAAGGCGGGGTATTCAACACCGAAGCGCTCAAGATGAGCATCAAGCGCCTCAACCAGCTCGGCTACTTCAAGCAGCTGGAGGGCGGCAAGGACTTGAGCGTCGACAAGACGCCCGGCACCGAGAACAAGGTCGACGTCAAGCTCAAGCTGGAAGAGCAGAACCGGAACCAGATCAACTTCGGTGCCGGGGTGTCCCAGTACGAAGGGGTGTTCGGGCAGTTGTCGTTCCAGACCGCGAATTTCATGGGACGCGGCGAAACGCTCACGCTGTCGCTGCAGCAGGGCTCCCGCGCGAAGATGTACCAGCTGGCGTTCACCGAGCCCTTCCTGTTCGATCGGCCCATCACCGCCGGCTTCGACCTCTTCAAGCGCGAGCTGAAGTATGTCGGGGTGTATACCGAGGCCTCGACCGGGATGAACCTGGTCGGCGGGTTCCAGGTGCAGGATTACACGCGCCTCTTCATGAACTACAGCCTCGAGCGCGTGCAAATCAAGGACCTGAACTCGTCGTACTTCCTGAAGACGCTGCCGATGTTCACGGTGAACTCCACCGATACGACGCCCGGCTTCACGCTGACCGACTACCAGCCGGTCACCTACGGCCAGCTCACCTCGTCCGAGCTGACGGCGTCGAATCCCTATCTCGCCGATTCGCTCCTGCTCAACCAGGGCGGCCGGCGGACCGTGAGCAAGATCACGCCCAGCCTGGTATACAACACGGTCGACAACCCCATCTTCCCCAACACCGGCAAACGCTTCACGATGGCTGTCGACCTGGCCGGCCTGGGCGGCGACACCAGCTTCGTCAAGCCGACTCTCGAGGGGGTGTGGTACTTCCAGCACACCAAGCGCACCTCGCTCGGATTGCGCGCGCAGTTCATCCAGGTTCACCCGATCGGGCAGACCAAGTCGCTGCCGATCTTCGAGCGCGTGTTCCTCGGCGGGGAGTACAGCGTGCGGGGGTTCGATCTTCGCAGCATCGGCCCGCGCGATCTCAACTCCGGCCTGGTGCTCGGCGGCAACACGAGCCTGCTGTTCAACGTGGAATACCTGATCTCGATCGCCGGGCCGGTGCGGCTGGTCCTGTTCTACGATACCGGCCAGGTGCAGGCGGAGCACGCCCGCATGAAGTGGAACGACTTCAAGTCCTCCACGGGAAGCGAGATCCGGTTCTTCATGCCGGTGCTCAACGTGCCGTTCCGGCTGATCTTCGCCTGGAACCCGCAGCGGAAGGGCGTGTTCGACAACCAGGGGCTGCCTCAGAAGGCGTTCACCTTCAGGTTTGCGGTGGGTTCGACGTTCTAGAGACCGAGACAGCGCGGCGCTGGCGCCGGACCGGGGCGGCCGCTGAATGAGAACGATCCGGATTCAGACGAAAGGGAATCGACGAATGAAAGTCTCTACGGTCACCTCGACAATGCTTGGCGTGATTCTGATCGCCGGCTTGGCCTTTGCCCAACAGGCGCCGCCGGCACAGAAGCCGCCGGTCCCCAAGCCGGTGGTCCCGCAGGCGCCTCCGGCCACACCGCCTCCCGCGGCGCAGACGCCGGCGCAGCCGGCCGCCCCGCCGGTCCCAGCGGCCAAGTTCCCTGAAGGCGCGAAGTACGCATACATCAATATCCAGGCCATCGCTGGCAATTCTGCCGAGGGGAAGGCATCGACCGCGCGGTTGGAGGCGCTTCGAACGAAGAAGGCTGCCGAGCTTGCCGACAAGAACAAGCAGGTCGAGGGCAACCAGAAGAAGCTCACGAGCTCGGTGCTCGCGGCCGACGCGCAGGCGCAGATCCAGCGCGAAATCGACAAGCTCCAGCTGGACATCCAGCGCATGACGCAGGACGCCCAGACGGAGCTGCAGGACCTGCAGAACGAACTGCAGCTGGACTTCCAGCGCAAGCTGGGGCCGATCGTCCAGCAGCTGTCGGTGGAGAAGGGCCTGCTGATCCTCTTCAGCCAGACCGACAGCGGCATCGTCTGGGCGGATCCGGGTTTGGACCTGACTGCCGAACTCATCCGGCGGTTCGACGCGGCGATGGCCGCTGGCAAGGCGAAGGCGCCGGCGGCCGTGCCCAAGTCGTAGCCGGCACCATCCCGACACCGGCGATTCCCTGAAAGGCCCGGGTCTGTCTCCAGGAGGCGGGCCCGGGCGATTTTCTGCAAAAGGACCACCTCGCGTGCCTGCGACCATTCGCGACCTCTCAGTTGACGTCCCCGCGGTTCTCAGCCGGCTCTGCCACCGTTATCCCGCGCTTCTCCTCGACGCCGTCACGGAGGTCGAGCCGGGACGAAGTGCCAAGGCCGTCAAGAACGCCTCGGTCAACGAGGACTTCTTCCAGGGTCACTTCCCGCGCATGCCCGTGATGCCCGGCGTACTGATGATGGACGCGTTGGCCCAGCTTTCGGCGGTCATGCTCCTCCACGGAAACGACGGCCCGCTGAACGCCAGGGTATCCCTTCGAGCCTTGAGCGGAGGCAAGTTCCGGCGCCAGATCGGGCCGGGCGATCGGCTCGAGCTCCAGGTGACGGCCGGTCGCACCCGCGGCCCTCTCGTGCGCGTCCGCGGCGAAGGACGGATCGACGGCCAGATCGTGGTCGAAGCCGATCTGACGATGATGGTGACCTCGGCCACCGCCACCGTGCATCCAACGGCGCTCGTCCACCCCTCGGCCCAGATCGGCGCCGGCAGCAGCGTCGGACCCTACACCACGATCGGTCCCAACGTCCGCATCGGGCGGAACAACCGGATTGGCGCCTCGTGCGTCATCGACGGATGGACCGACATCGGGGACAACAACACGATCTACCCGTTCGGGTCGTTCGGATTGCCTCCCCAGGACCTCAAGTACCGCGGTGAGCAGACGCGCCTGTCCATCGGCGACGGCAACACGTTCCGGGAGTTCGTCACGATCCACCGGGGCACGAAAGGCGGCGGCGGCCACACCACGATCGGCAACCGGAGCTTCTTCATGGCGTACTCCCACGTGGCGCACGACTGCCACGTCGGCGATGAAGTCATCTTCGCCAACGGCGCGACCCTGGCGGGGCACGTCGAAGTGGGCGACTTCGCGACGGTGGGCGCCTACTCCGGGATTCACCAGTTCTGCCGGGTCGGGAAGCACGGATTCATCGGCGGCTTCTCGGTGTGCACGAAGGACGTGCTGCCGTACTCGAAGACGGTCGGCAACCGGGCCCGGATCTACAGCCTGAACACCATCGGGCTCGTCCGGCGAGGCTTTCCGCCCGAGGTGATTCGCAAACTGAAGTCGGCGTACCGGGTCCTCCTGCAGTCCAAGCTGAATACCACGCGCGCCGTGGCCCGAATCTGCGCCGACCCCGAGCTGGACTGCGCCGAGGTCCGCTACATGGTCGAGTTCATCAGGAGCGCCCGTCGCGGCGTCGTGCTGAAGCACACCGTGCGGCGGTCCGAGGACGCCGCGAGTGACGACTGAACGGGCCGCGCCGGGCCCCATGCACCTCGGCCTCATCGCCGGGAACGGGATGTTCCCCTTCCGGGTGCTCGAGGCTGCGCGCAGCCTCGGTCACCGCGTCACGATCATCGCCGTCCAGGAGGAAGCCTCGGAAGCGCTCCAGGCCGAGGCTGCCCGCGAGCCCCGGGCCGACCTGCACTGGGTCTCGCTCGGCCAGCTCGGCCGGGCGGTTGAGCTGCTGCGCGACGCGGGCGTCTCGCACGCCGTGATGGCCGGCCAGGTCAAGCACGCCAGGCTCTTTTCGAACATCGTTCCCGATCGAACGCTGCTGTCGGTGCTGATGCGCCTGCGATCGCGGAATACGGACGCCCTGATTTCGGCCATCGCCGATGTCCTTCGCGAGCGGGGCATCGAACTCATCGACTCGACAGCCTTCCTGACGCCGCTGCTCGCCCGTCCGGGCAACCTCACCGTCCGGGCGCCGACCGAAGGGGAGCGCGCCGATCTCGCGTTCGGGTACACGATGGGTGACCAGATTGCCGCACTCGACATCGGCCAGACCGTCGCCGTCAAGGCGGCGGCGGTGGTGGCCGTCGAGGCCATGGAAGGGACCGACGAGGTCATTGCTCGAGCCGGGCGGCTGGCCGGACCCGGCGTGTGCGTCATCAAGGTCGCCAAGCCGAAGCAGGACATGCGATTCGACGTGCCGGTGGTGGGTGTGGCGACCATACGGGCGATGGTCGCGGCAGGCGCCTCGTCCCTGTCGGTCGACGCCGGCCGCACGTTGATGCTCGACGGAGACGACATCCTGCGCGAGGCCGACCGTGCCGGCATCGCGATTGTCGGCCGGCCGATCGAAGAGCAGCGGAAGTGACCCCGATGGCGGAACGCACGATGAGAGCGGCGGTGGTGGGGGTCGGGCATCTCGGGCGCCACCACGCGCGGATCTTGGCCGATCTCGACGGCGTGGCGCTCATCGGCGTGGCCGATGTCAATGAGGGGCGGGCCCGGGAAATTGCCGGGGCGCACGGCACGCACGCCTTCTCATCGGCGGCCGCCCTGCTCGGCGAGGTCGACCTGGTGACCGTCGCCGTGCCCACCGAGGCCCACGCCGAGGTCGCCATTCCGTTCCTCGAGCGAGGCATCCCCGTGCTGGTGGAGAAGCCCCTGGCGCGTTCGGTCGAGGAAGCCGACCGCATGATTGCGGTCGCGAACCGGACAGGCGCCACGCTGGCCGTCGGCCACACCGAGCGATTCAATCCCGCGGTGGCGGCCTCGTGGCACGCCATCCAGGACCCCCGATTCATCGAGGTGCATCGGCTGGGGACCTTTCCCGAGCGCAGCCTCGACATCGACGTGGTCTTCGACCTGATGATCCACGACCTCGACATCGTGCTGGCCGCCGTGCACTCGGAGGTCGCCTCGCTCGAGGCGGTGGGCGTGCCCGTGCTCACCGGGCGGGTCGACATCGCGAACGCGCGGCTCCGGTTCGCGTCCGGCTGCGTGGCCAACATCACGGCAAGCCGGATCAGCCGCGACCGGGTGCGCAAGATCCGGTTCTTCCAGCAGGACGCCTACGTCTCGATCGACTATGGCACGCAGGAGGCCGAGATGTATCGTCTGGTCCGTCATCCGGGTGCGCGTCCCTCGATCGAGGGCGGCAAGATCGATGTGGTCTCCGGGGAGCCGCTGAAGCTGGAACTGGCGGACTTCGTCCGGAGCGCAAGGACCGGCAGCCCTCCGGGCGTCGGCGCGCAGGACGGGCGCCGGGCGGTCGAGCTGGCGCAACGCATCACCGAGCGGATGGCACATGCCTGACGACCTGCAGGGATTCATCGAGGCGATCGATCGGCGCGGATGGCTCAGGCGCGTGGACGAGCCGGTCAGCCCGGACCTTGAAATCGCCGCCGTCACCGACCTGGCGTGCAAGTCGCCCCAAGGCGGGCCTGCACTGCTGTTCAACAAGCCCGCCGGCTTCGAGATGCCGGTCGCCACCAACCTGTTCGGGTCGATGGCGCGCATCTGCCTGGCCCTGGGCGTTACCTCGCTCGACGATCTCGCCGCCGAGATCGACGGACTGATGACGCCGTCTGTGCCCGCCGGGTTGATGGACGCGGTCAAGATGTTGCCGATGCTCGGCCGGCTGCGCGACCTGATGCCCAAGACCGTCAAGGACGCGCCGTGCCAGGAGGTCGTTCGACCGGACGGGTCGCTCGACGACCTGCCCATCCTGCGAACATGGCCCGAGGACGGCGGACGCTATATCACCTTTCCCCTGGTCATGACGAGGGATCCTGAATCCGGCGTGCGCAACATCGGTATGTACCGGATGCAGGTGTACGACGGCCGCACGACGGGCATGCACTGGCAGCAGCACAAGGGCGGGGCCCAGCACTACCGCGTGGCCGAACGCCTCGGCCGGCGGCTCGAGGTCGCCGTCGCGCTGGGCGCCGAGCCGGCTCTCTGCTACGCGGCGACGGCGCCGATGCCCGAGGGACTGGACGAGCTGCTGCTGGCCGGATTCCTGGCGCGGCGTCGAATCGAGCTCGTGCGGGCGCGCACGGTCGCCCTGGAAGTGCCCGCCGCCGCCAATATCGTGCTCGAGGGCTACGTCGAGCCCGGGGAGCGTCGTCGCGAGGGCCCGTTTGGCGATCACACCGGGTTCTATTCGCTCGCCGACGATTTTCCCGTCTTCCATCTCACGTGCCTCACGATGAGGCGAGCGCCGATTTATCACACGACCGTGGTGGGCATTCCGCCGCAGGAGGACGTCTACCTCGGCAAGGCCAGCGAACGGATCTTCCTGCCCGTTCTCCGGAAGACGCTGCCCGAGATCGTCGACATGAACTTCCCGCCGGAGGGCATCTTCCACAACCTCGTGATCATCTCGATCGACAAGCGCTATCCGGGCCACGCGCGCAAGGTCATGAGCGCGTGCTGGGGGCTCGGCCAGCTGATGTTTTCGAAGATGGTGGTTGTTGTGGACAAGGACGTGGACGTGCAGGACCTTCGGCAGGTCGCATGGATCGTTGGCACGCACGTCGATCCGCAGCGCGACATCCAGTTCACGCGCGGGCCGATGGACGACCTCGAAAACGCGTCGGATCTTCCCGCGTACGGCAGCAAGATGGGCATCGACGCCACGCGAAAATGGGCCTCCGAGGGCTTCACGCGCGAGTGGCCGAGACGCGTGGTGACCACCGAGCAGGCCGGGCGACGCGCACTCGAGATATGGAATCGAATCGCCGGAGCGAAGGCTCCAGGGCCGGCCGGCACCACACGGACATGAGCGAACCACTCACAGGCCTGGCCGCCAGGCTCGCCGGCGGTGAGACCCTCACCGACGCCGATGCGCTCGCCCTGGCGACGACAACCGACATCCTCACGCTCGGCATGCTGGCTGACGAAGCGCGGCGCCGGACGCACGGCGCCACGACGACCTTCGTGCGAGTGGCCGACCTGAGCCTGCCCCTTGATGACGGACCGCTGACGATTCCTGCGTCGGCGGGCGAACTACGCCTCGTCGGCGCACCGGCATCTCGACGTGCGGCGCTCGACGCCGTCACGAGAGTTGCGGAGGTCGCGCATGGCGTGCCGGTATCTGGATTTTCTCTCGCCGCGCTCTGGCTGCTGGCCGAGCGGGAAGGCGTGCCGCTGGTTGCCTGTCTGCGCGCCCTTCGTGAGGCCGGACTCGACCTGGTGGCCGAAGCGCCGATCGACGAGCTGACACGTCCGCGAGAGGCCTTCGCGGCTGCGCTGGATGCCGGATTGGGGGTCGCTCGGGTCACCGTAACGCGTCCGGCGCCGGTGGCCGAGCGCCTCGCCATGATGAGAGTGGTGACCGCCCTGCAGCGCGAACTCGGCTCGATCCGGAGCTTCGCACCGCTGCCTCGCGACTGGGACGCGGCATCGCCGACCACCGGCTACGAGGACGTGCGTTTCGTGGCCGCGACCCGTCTCCTGCTGGACTGCGTGCCGTCCATCCAGATCGACTGGTCGCGTTACGGTCCCAAGCTTGCGCAGGTCGCCCTCACGTGCGGCGCGGACGACATCGACGCGGTCTCGCCGACGGACGATTCCCCTCAAGGCGCTCGCCGCGCACCGCTCGAGGAAGTCCGCAGGAACATCAGGGCCGCCTCGCTCGAGCCGGTCGAGCGCGACGGCCGGTACCGGCCCGTGGTCCGATGAACGTCCGGCGGCTTGGCGCGGTCGAGTATCTCAACGCCCGGCCCCATGTGTGGGGCCTCGAACGGCACACCGATCGTTTCTCCATCCGGTTTGACGTACCCGCGGTCTGTGCGGACCTTCTGCACGATGGCCTCATCGATCTCGGTCTGATCCCCTCGATCGAGGGGATGCGCGGACAGGACTACCGCATCGTGTCCGGCGTCGGGATCGGCTCCAACGGGCCAGTCGCGTCCGTGGCGCTCTTCAGGCAGGTCCCGCTCGGCAGGATCCGGACCATCGCGCTCGACGCCAGTTCCCGCACCTCGGTGGCCCTGCTGCGCGTACTGTGCGCGAGGAGGTTCGGGATCGCACCTGAGTTCGTCACGGTGGCGCCCGATCCCCCGGCGATGCTCGCGCGTTGCGATGCCGCGCTCATCATTGGCGACAACGCGCTGCTCTTCGACCACGAGCGCGCGGGCGTCGACAAAACGGATCTGGGCACGGAGTGGACGGATTGGACCGGCCTGCCATTCGTGTACGCGTGCTGGTTCGGGCGGCCGGGCGCCTTGCAGGACGGCGATGTCGAGCTGTTGCGTGCGGCCCGGGATGAAGGCGTCGCGGCGCTCGAATCGGTGGCGCGGGTGCATTTCAGCGGGGACGAACGAAAGACCGCCATCGGCGCTCGCTACCTGCGCGATAATATCCAGTACGGGCTCGGCGAATCACACCTGGCAGGGCTGACGCGATTCTACCGGGAGGCGGCTGACCTCGGACTCTCGCCGGCCTATCGCGCACCCCGCTTCTTCTGAGACGATGGCTATCCAGGCGAGCATCGCGAAGATCCGATCGGGTGGCCGCCTCGACGCGGCCGAGGCGCTGGAACTCTACCAGGGCGCGCCGACCTACCTGCTCGGCTTGGTGGCTCACGAGGTGCGGCTGCGCAAGCATCCCCGCCCGACGGTCACCTACATCATCGACCGCAACATCAACTACACGAACGTGTGCGTGGCGCGCTGCAGCTTCTGCGCGTTCTACCGGCCCGTCGGATCCCCGGAAGGCTACGTGCTGGCGCTGGAGGAGATCTTCCGGAAGATCGACGAGACGATCGAGCTCGGCGGCGGCCAGCTGCTGATGCAGGGCGGCCACAATCCCGACCTGCCGCTCGAGTGGTACGAGGACGTGTTCCGCGCCGTGAAGCAGCGCTATCCGGCGTTCCGCCTCCACGCGCTTTCCCCGCCCGAGATCGTCCATCTCTCCCGCCTCTCGGGCCTGGCAACCTCCGAGGTCATCCGCCGGCTGGTCGACGCCGGTCTCGACAGCATTCCGGGCGGCGGAGCGGAGATCCTGGTCGATCGCGTGCGCAAGCTGCTGAATTGCTACGGCAAGGCCTCGTCCGACGAGTGGATCGACGTCATGCGCCGCGCGCACCGCGCCGGCCTGCGGTCGACCGCGACGATGATGTTCGGGTCGGTGGAGACGCCGGCCGAGCGCATCGAGCACATGTTGCGGATTCGGGACCTGCAGGACGAGACGCACGGATTCACCGCGTTCATCGGCTGGAGCTACCAGCCCGATCACACCGCGCTGATGGGGCAGGAAGCCACCGCGATCGACTACCTCAGGACCCTAGCCCTCTCGAGGCTCGTGCTCGACAACGTCGACAACGTGCAGGCGTCCTGGGTCACGCAGGGCGGGAAGGTCGGGCAGCTGTCGCTCGCCTTCGGCGCAAACGACATGGGCAGCGTCATGATCGAGGAGAACGTCGTGCGCGCCGCCGGGGCGGTCTATTGCATGGACGAGCTCGAGATCGTGCGCAACATCGAGGATGCCGGGTTCGTGCCGAAGCGCCGCAACATGCACTACGAGGTGCTCGGTGATCCGATCGTGCGGCTGCGAGAAGTGCCCCGCACGCTCGAGCTGGCCTCGGCCCGCGCGGATGGCGACACGTCGATTCCCGAGGAGCTGGCCAGGTACGCCGCTCGAAGCCGCGCGGAGCGGGCGCGCCGCGCACGCCCGGCGTCCTGACACGCTCCTCGACTGCTCCGACCATGCCCGTCTACAGCGCTCGCTGGGTCCTGCCGATCACGCACCCGCCGATCCCTGACGGGTGGGTTCGGACCGAGGCCGGCCAAGTCGAGGCATTCGGCGATTACCAGGACAGACCGGCCGCGTCACCGGGAGCGCCAGCAGCCGTCGACCTCGGGGAGACCGCCATCCTGCCGGCGCTCGTCAACGCGCACACGCACCTGGAACTCTCGTGGCTTCGCGGCCGTGTGCCGGCTTCGTCCAACCTGATTGACTGGATCGCCGCGCAGATGCGCTTGCGCCGGAAGGACCCCGCGGACGCGATTGTCGTCCGGGATTCCGCCTTCGCCGCCCTGGCCGCGATGAAGGCGAGCGGAACCGGCGCCGTCGGGGACGTCACCAACACGCTGGAGGTCGTCGATCTCCTTCGCGAGAGTGGCATGCCCGGCGCGGTCTTCTACGAGCTGATCGGGTTCAATCCGATCGACCCCGCCGCAATCGTGGCTGATGCCTTCAATCGAATCAGCGCGACGTACACCGGGCCCCACCTTCGCGCGGCTCTGGCGCCTCACGCGCCCTATTCGGTGTCGCCGGCGCTGTTTTCCGCGCTTGCAGCGCACCGGCGGGCAGCAGGGCCGGCGCTGCCGACCAGCGTTCACGTGGGGGAGTCCCGGGACGAGCTCGAGCTGCTCCGGAGCGGCACGGGCCGATGGAGGGACATGCTCGAGCGGGTCGGCACCTGGAACCCGCAGTTCGTGGCGCCGGGCTGCGGTCCGGTCGAGCATCTCGATGCCCTCGGATTCTGGGACCGGTCGTCGCTGGCCGTTCACGGCGTCCAGCTCACGCCGGGCGCGCTTCAGAGGCTGGCCGAGCGCGGCGCGACCCTGGTCACCTGTCCCCGCAGCAATCGTTATGTCGGGGCGGGCGACCCGCCGGTCGAGGCGTTCTACGCGTCGGGTGTGCGCGTTGCCGTCGGCACCGACAGCCTCGCCAGTGTGGAGGACTTGAACCTGTTCCAGGAGCTTGCCGAGCTTCACCGGATCGCGCCGCGCGTGGCGCCCCGGTCTCTCATCGAGAGCGCGACACGATCCGGAGCCGCCGCGTTGGGGCTCGACGGACAGCTGGGCGTGATCGCGCCAGCGGCGCGCGCCAGGCTGATCGCCGTCGATGTGCCGCGCGACGTGCGGGATGTGGAAGAATACCTGGTGGGCGGCATACTGCCGGGCCAGGTGCATTGGCTGGAGGAGTAGGTTCGATCGTGTGGTCGAAGGTCCGCGTGCTCGCATCGTTCGTACGCATCAGCCACACGGTCTTCGCCTTGCCGTTCGCGTTGACAGGCGCGATGCTGGCCGCGCGCCACGTCGAGGTGACCCTGGGCCGGGTCGTCTGGATCCTGGTCGCCATGGTGGCCGCACGGAGCGCGGCGATGGGATTCAACCGGATTGTCGACGCGAGACTCGACGCGCTGAACCCGCGCACCGCGTCGCGCGATCTGCCCGCGGGCCGGCTGTCGCGGCGGGAAGCCGCGGTGTTCGTGTCCGTGTCGGCCGGGATCTTCGTCGGCGCGTCCTATGCGCTCGGGTTCCTGTGCTTCGTGCTGTCCCCGGTCGCGCTCGCCATCGTCTTCTGGTATTCGCTGGCCAAGCGCGTGACGTGGTCCACCCAGGCTTTTCTCGGGCTGGCCATGGGCGTCGCACCCATCGGCGGGTGGCTGGCGGCGGGTGGCCGAGGAGGAGGGGAACCCTGGATGCTCGCACTCGCGATCGGCACCTGGGTCGGCGGATTCGACATCCTCTACGCCTGCCAGGATCTCGAGTTCGACCATGCGCACGGCCTCAAGTCGGTCCCGCAGCACTTCGGCGTGCCCACCTCGCTGGCGATCGCTCGCGCCATGCACGTCGTCACGGTGGCCTGCCTGGCGTCGCTGGCGTGGATTGCCGGCCTCGGCTGGATCTACCTGGCCGGTGTGGCGGGCGTGGCGGCGCTGCTCGGCTACGAGCAGTCCCTGGTGTCGCCTCGTGACCTGTCGCAGGTCAAGCGCGCGTTCGACTTGAACGGCTACGTCGGCATCCTGTATTTCCTTACGACAGCAATAGCCATCCATGCCCGATAATCCTTTGGCGCGCCCCGGTCGATTCGTCGTCGCCGTCACGGGCGCCAGCGGCGCGATCTACGCCGTGCGGACAATCGCGGCGCTGCTCGAGCAGGGCTGCCACCTCGACCTGGTGTTCAGCGAGTTCGGCCGGCGCCTGATGCACGACGAGCTCGGCGCCGAGGCCAGGATCGAGGACCTGTTGCCGTTCCTGGCCGCCAGGTACGGAGAGGCGATCCGGAAGGGGAGCTTCGACATTCACAGCAACCGCGACCTGGGCGCGTCGATCGCCAGCGGCAGCCACCCGACCGATGGCATGGCGATCGTGCCCTGTTCGATGAAGACATTAGCGGGCGTCGCCCACGGCCTGTCGCGAAGCCTGGTCGAGCGCGCGGCCGACGTCGTCCTGAAGGAACGGCGCCGCCTCGTCCTGGTGCCGCGCGAGACGCCGATGAGCCTGCCGCAACTGCGGAACATGGTGCTCTGCGCCGAAGCCGGCGCGATGCTGCTTCCCGCGATGCCGGCGTTCTACCAGCTTCCCAGGACGCTAGACGACCTGGCGGACTTCATCGCCGGCAAGATCCTTCAGGGGTTGGGCCTCGACCACCGCCTGTCGCCTGCGTGGACCGGCCAGGTGGTTCGGTGACCGACAAGCCCCTTTCTGGCAAGGACAAGGAACCGCGACAGATCGCCGGAATGTTCGATGCGATCGCGTCGCGCTACGATCTGCTCAATCACCTGTTGAGCGCGGGCCTGGACCTCTACTGGCGCAGGCGCGCCATCGCGGCACTGCGCCTCCGAGGGGGCGAGACCATCGTCGATCTGTGTACCGGAACCGCGGACCTCGCGCTCGCCGCCGCGGGCAGCAACCCTGCACCGGCCCGCGTCGTCGGGCTGGACTTCGCCGCTCGAATGTTGGCGCTTGGAGCGGCCAAAATCGCACGTCGCGGAGGTGGCCGCGCGGTGCACCTCGCTCAAGCGGATGTCACGGCTCTTCCCGTCGGCTCGGGGACGGTCGACGCCGCCACGGTTGCCTTCGGGATCCGAAACGTTGAATCGCCGGATCGGGTCTTCGAAGAGGTGTGGCGGGTTCTGACATCGGGAGGGCGGTTTGCCATGTTGGAGTTCAGCCTCCCGAGGAATCCCGTGATCCGTCCGCTCTACCTGTGGTATTTCAGGCACATCCTGCCCCTCGTAGGCCGACTCGTCTCTGGTCACCATTCCGCTTACACGTATCTGCCAGCCTCCGTTTCCACCTTCCCGGAGCCGGAACGCATCACGGCTTCGCTTCGCGCCGCCGGATTCGAAGAGGTCAGAGCCGACCCTTTGACGCTCGGCGTCGTCTATCTCTACATAGCCCGGAAAGGCGACCTTCCTCGGGCCGGTGGAAGTGTGAGGACGGCACCGGACTGCCGCTGAGCCCGGAAATCGGCGGTATCCATTACGCGCCGGGGATGGAGCACACGAGGGTGAGACCGCGTGCCCGGGGCGCAGATGCTCTTCGCACGTGAGCGCACGGACCGACTGAAACAGTCCGGATTTACCGCGGTGGTATACTTCTTGAAGGCCCGCGATGTACTTTGATCTTGAAGAAGGACACCCAGATATATACGGCATCGGCTCCGCCATGTCCTGGCGGGAGGGCATTCTCCTTGCGTTCGTGCTCCACCTGCTCGCCATCCTGACCTTCGTCCTGATGCCGCCGGTCGACCGGACGAAGATCGAAGCGCTCACCCTGGACCAGCAGCAGGCCCAGGCCCGGCAGCGCGAGAACGAAGCGCGGCGGTTCGTGTTCGTGCAGCCCCGGCTCGACACGCCAGCAACGCGGCCGCCGGCGCCGCAGGCCGACGACTCCGACAGGGACCGCAACGCGCGCACGGTCGAGCGGGCGCCCGACCCGCGGAACATGATGCCATTCTCGCGCGGCAACACGCCCGAGCGCGTTGAGGTGAACCCCACGCCGGTGCAACCCGAGCCGCCGCAGCAGGACAACAGCGCCGATCAGCGCAACGGGTCCCCGCCGCCCGGGCCCGGCGCATCGGCTGAGACCGACACCCTCGCCGCGATTCGGAAAGCCCTGGAACCGGGGCCGCGCCCGCAGGAGAGCGGAGGGGGCACCGGCCGGGGCGGTTTGAGCGACGCGATCCGGAACGTCCAGCGCTACGTGCCGAGCGAGATGTTCGACAATCCGCAGGGCGGGACGAGCATGTTCGGGCCGGCCATCCAGTTCGACACCAAGGGCGTGGAATTCGGGCCGTGGATCCGCCGCTTCATCGCGCAAATCAAGCGGAACTGGGACATCCCCTACGCGGCGATGTCCATGAGGGGCCACGTCGTGGTCACCTTCAACGTGCACAAGGACGGTCGCATCTCCGACCTGACCGTCGTCGGCCCGTGCGCGGTTGGCGGGTTCAACAACTCCTCGTACAACGCCTTGGCCGCCTCCAGTCCGACCTATCCGCTTCCGCCCGAATACCCGTCCGACAAGGCGTTCTTCACGGTCACGTTCTACTACAACGAGAATCCTCCTGGGTGATCATGGGCCTCCCGACCAGGACGCAACAGCTTGGCTGGCTCGTCCTGCTGACGGCACTCGTGGTGTGGGTGCTTCTGAAACTCCTGTGACAGCCGACCCTGCCGGCCACGCGCGTGAAGCTCCGGTCCTGGTCGCGATTCTCGGGCCGACCGCGACCGGCAAGAGTGCGCTCGGCCTGGCGCTCTGCGAGCGGTTTGGCGGCGAGATCATCAGCTGCGATTCGACGGCGGTGTACCGCGGCCTCGATATCGGCACCGACAAGGTGCCGCCGGCCGACCGCCGCGGCATTCCCCATTACCTGATCGACCTGGTGGATCCCACCGCCGACTTCACGGCTGCCAGTTACGTGGAGCGATCCTCCGTCGTGCTGCGAGATGTGCACGCCCGGGGACGGCTGCCGATCCTGGTCGGCGGCACGGGCTTCTACTATCGCGCCTTGACCCGGGGGTTGTTCCCCGGACCCGGCCGGGACCAGGCCCTGAGGTCGCGCCTGTCGAAGATCGCGCACCGCCATGGCGTGCAGCGGCTCCATCGTCTGCTGGCCCACGTCGACCCGGCGTCAGGATCTCGCATCCAGCCGCGTGACCTGATGCGCATAGTGCGGGCGCTCGAGGTCTACTTCCTGACGGGCCGCACGCTCAGCCAGCACTTCGCCGACACGGCATCTCCCATCGCCGGATGGGATGTGTGCGCAATAGGCCTGCACCCGCCGTGGCTCGAGATCACTGCGCGCATCGAGCGCCGGGTGGCGCAGCAGTTCGAGCGAGGCTTCGTCGAGGAAGTACGCGCGCTGCTGGCCGGAGGGGTTCCCTCCGGCGCCCGATCCCTGTCAGGGTTGGGTTACAGGCAGGTGCTCCAGCACCTTCGTGGAGCGCTCGATGCGCCGTCCGCACGCGCATCCATCGTGCAGGAGACCCGCCGGTATGCGCGCCGCCAGTTGATCTGGTTTCGCAAAGAGCCTAATCTAAAGTGGATTCATCGAGTCGGAGAACATCACGAGACGATCGCCGAGGCGGCTCGGATCGTCGCGTCACGACTGGCGCGTGACGGCGCGTCTGCGCGACGGCAGGAGGACCCACGGCATGCCGCAGAATGCTGATCCCAAGACGCCAGCACAGCCCAACATCCAGGACGCGTTTCTGAATTTCGTGCGCCGGGAACGCCTGTCGGTCAGGTTTCACTTGATGGACGGGTCGGATGTCGAGGCGCGCATCAAGAACTTCGATCGCTTCGCGGTGGTCGTCGAGCACGAGGGAGGCGACCAGTTGATCTTCAAGCACGCGATCGCGTCAATCAGGTCGCCCCGTTCGATTGGCAACTACTTCGGCCACCATCAGACCTGAACCGCGTCGGCGACCCCTGGTCGCGGCCGCCTCGGACCTGCATCGATGCCTGCCACACCATTTCGGCGCGCGATCGTGGTCGTCCTCGACAGCGTGGGCGTCGGCGAACTGCCTGACGCTGCCGAGTACGGCGACCAGGGGAGCAACACGCTCGGGAACCTCGCGGCCCGGGTGCCGCTGAGGATTCCCGCGCTCAACCGTCTGGGCATCGGATTCATCGTCCCGCTGACGCACGTCGAGAGGCCCGCCGCGCCCGCGGCGGCCTATGGGCGCATGGCCGAGCGATCACCAGGCAAGGACTCGGTGACCGGCCACTGGGAGTTGATGGGACTGGTCCTCGAGCGCGCATTTCCGGTCTTCCCGCACGGCTTTCCCGAGGCGTCGATCCGCGAGTTCGAGCGCCGCATCGGACGCCAGACGCTCGGCAACATCGTCGCCTCCGGCACCCAGATCCTGGACGATCTCGGGGCCGAGCACATGCGAACCGGCTCGCCCATCGTGTACACGTCGGCCGACAGCGTCTTTCAGATCGCGGCGCACGAAGAGATCATCCCCGTTCCCGAGCTGTATCGAATCTGTGAGACGGCCTACCAGATGTTCGTGCACGGCATGGGGCTCGGGCGCGTGATAGCCAGGCCGTTTGTCGGCGCGCCCGGGCATTTCACCCGGACGTCGAACCGGCACGACTACGCGCTGTCTCCGCTGAAAGAGACCCTGCTCGATCGGCTGACGGCATCGGGCGTCATGGTGGTGGCGATCGGCAAGATCGCCGATCTCTTTGCCGGCAAGGGCATCAATCGCGCGATTCACACGGTGTCGGACACCGATGGCATGGACGCGGTGGTGCGGACGATGGGCGACACGCCCGAGGGCCTGATCTTTGCGAACCTGGTCGATTTCGACACCAAGTACGGCCATCGGAACGATGTCGGCGGTTATGCCGCCAACCTCGAGACGATTGACGCGAAGATCGGGGCGCTCCTCCCGCTGCTTCGCGACGACGACCTCCTGGTGCTGACCGCCGACCACGGCAACGACCCGACCACGCCCAGCACCGATCATTCGAGGGAGTACGTTCCCGTGCTCGTCTACGGCTCGCGCGTGAAGGCGGGCGTCGATCTCGGCACCCGGATGAGCTTCTCGGACCTCGGCCAGACTCTCGCCGAGGTCTTCGGCCTGGCCCCGTTGGCCAACGGCACGAGCTTCCTGCCCGAGGCGCTGGGCCGGGCGCGGTGACCGGCGGCCTATCACCATGATGACGATTCGCGAACAGCTCGAGCAGCGCGAGGAGCGGGCCCTCAGCCCGCGCGCTGCCCACAGCGTCGAGACACGCGGGCGCCTGCGAGCCGAGCCGGACGACGAGATCCGTCCGGCCTATCAGCGCGATCGGGATCGCATCGTTCACTGCAAGGCATTCCGCCGGCTGAAGCACAAGACGCAGGTGTTTTTCTCGCCCGGCGGAGACCACTATCGCACCAGGCTGACGCACACGCTCGAGGTGTCGCAGATCGCCCGTACGATCGCCAAGGCCCTGGCGCTGCACGAGGAACTCACCGAGGCCATCGCGCTCGGCCACGACATGGGCCACACGCCGTTCGGCCATCACGGCGAACGGGTGCTGTCGGAGCTGGTGCCCGGGGGATTCAGGCACTACGAGCAGAGCCTGCGCATCGTGGACGTGCTCGAGAACGACGGCCGGGGGCTGAACCTCACCTGGGAAGTCCGCGACGGCATCGCCACGCACTCGAAGGGCAAGCGGGGTGCGCCGGTCGGCCCCGACGTCCCCAATCGCCCGGCAACGCTCGAGGGGCAGATCGCCCGCGTGGCGGATCTGATCGCGTATGTCAATCACGACATTGACGATGCGACCCGCGCCGGGATCCTGCGGCACGACGATCTCCCCGCCGGACCGCTGGCCGTGCTCGGCGCCACACACTCCGCGCGGATTGGACGCATGGTCAAAGACGTGGCGATCGAGACGCTGCGAGCGGACTGCTCGGAGATCGCCATGAGCGACGAGGTGCTGCAGGCGACCCTCGACCTCCGGGCGTTCCTGTACGAGTCGGTCTATGAGAACGAACAGTCGATGTCGGAATTCGGCAAGGCCTCGGGGATCCTCCGCGGGCTGTGGGAAAAGGTACGGGAGCGCCCGGCCCAGTTCCTCGACCCCCGGACGCTTGGCACCGAGGGCGTCGATATCGCCGCCCTGGATTTCCTCGCGGGCATGACCGATCGCTACGCCGTGGCGCTCTTCGAGCACCTCTACATCCCCAAGCCGTGGGTGGACCTGTCGGCGCGCTGGGACGGACAGGGATCCTGACGGGCGGGAAAGGCCCATTTCGGACGGCGGGACCGGCCGCCTGACCGTGCTATAATCGAAAGTCTGTCTTTTGGCGGGATCGTGCGGAGATGAGCGAGCTGCTGCTGGATATCAGCCGGATGCGCGAAGCGCGCGACCGGTTCGAGCGCATCTATCAACCGGACGCGTTCGAGCTCGGGGGTGAGGTGTTTCATCTCTCGAGTCCGGTGGTGCTCGCGCTCGAAGTCAACCGGGACAAGGACCAGTTCCGCCTGGTTGGACGGGTCCGGGCGACGCTCGACCTTTCGTGCGGCCGCTGCCTCGAGGCGTTCTCGATGCCGATCGACGAGCCGGTGGACGTCCTCTACCTCCCGCATGCGAAGAATACGGGCGAGGACGAGCTGCAAATCGAAGACGACGATCTGACGACGGCGTACTATCAGGACCATGTGATCGATCTCGGCCAGATGATCCAGGAACAATTTCAGCTCGCGGTGCCGATGAAGCCCCTGTGCGGGGCGTCGTGCCGCGGCTTGTGCCCCACGTGCGGAACGAACCTGAACAGTGGATCCTGCGATTGCCGGCCCGTCTGGGAAGATCCCAGGCTGGCAGCCTTGCGCACGCTGAACACCGACCGGCCGCCGCGCGGATGATTCACCCGCCGGCGCCTGATACGCAAGAAGGACACCGATGCCGAATCCAAAACGACGACACTCCAAGAGCCGCACGTCCAAGCGCCGGACGCACGACGCGCTGACCCCGGTGAAGCTGGGAGAATGCCCGCAGTGCCACGAGGCGAAGGCTTCTCACCAGGTCTGCCCGCATTGCGGCTTCTACCGGGGACGCCAGGTTCGTGAAGTCGAAGAGGTCTAGCCAGGGGGGACCGTCCACGTGTGCGTGAGCCTCGGGCATCGATGATGCGAATCGCGGTCGATGCGATGGGGGGCGATCATGCCCCGCGGGTGGTGGTGGACGGAGCCGTCGCCGCAGCCCGCCGAGGCATTGCCGTCAGCCTGGTCGGACGAGTGGATCAGGTGGAGGCCGAACTTTCCAGGCACGAGGATCGCGACGACCTGGATGTCTCCGTCATCCCGTCTGACCACGCCATCGGCGACACCGAGTCGCCAACGACCGCGTTGCGCCGCAATCCGGCGGCGTCGATCAAGGTCGCGGCCGACCTGGTCGCCAGCGGTGGGGCCGCGGCGCTCTTCAGCGCCGGTCACACCGGCGCGACCGTCGTCGCGGCGTTCACGGCGTTTGGCCTGATACCAGGCGTGGACCGACCGGCCCTTGCCGCCACCATCCCGACCCGCCAGGGAACTGCCGTGCTGCTCGATGTGGGCGCCAACGCCGACTGCCGCGCCCAGCACCTGGTGCAGTTCGCGATCATGGGCACGGTGTACGCCCGGGTGGTGCTCGGTATCGCCGACCCGCGAGTCGGCCTGCTCTCGATCGGCGAGGAAGCCTCCAAGGGCAACGAGTTGACCCGCGAGGCCCACCACCTGCTTCGCGCCGCGCCGGTGCGGTTCATCGGCAATGTCGAAGCCCGCGATGTCTACGGCGGGGAAGCCGACGTCGGGGTGTGCGACGGGTTCACGGGCAACGTGGCCCTGAAGTTCAGCGAGGGCATGGTGGGAATGGTCGAGGCGCTGGTCCGCGACGAATTCTCGCTGGCGATGCGGACGCGGCTTCGATCCCTGCTCGGGCGTGACGCGTTGAGGCGATTCCGGCAGCGGCTCGACTACTCGGAGTACGGCGGCGCGCCGCTGCTCGGCGTCGCCAGCCCGTGCATCGTCGGCCACGGGCGCTCCTCGGCACGGGCCGTTCGGACTGCAATCCTGCTCGCGCATCGATTCGCGTCCGATCACGTGCTGCCGCGCCTCGAGGAGGAGCTGCTGTCCACCAGGGGTTCATCATCGTGATCGCATTCATCTTTCCGGGTCAGGGGTCACAGAAAGTCGGCATGGGAAAGGCGTTGTTCGACGCGTTCCCTGAATTCCGCGACGCGATGGAAGAGGCCGACGAGGCGTTGGGCGAGAAGCTGAGCTCGCTGTGCTTCGACGGGCCCGACGATCGGCTGATGCTGACCGAGAACACGCAGCCGGCGATCCTTGCCGTCAGCGTTGCGACCCACCGGACGCTCGCATCTCGCGGACTCACGCCTGCGTGGGTGGCCGGTCACAGCCTCGGCGAGTACTCGGCGCACGTCGCGGCGGGCACCCTGACCTTTGCCGATGCGCTGCGGACCGTCAGGCGCCGCGGCCAGTTCATGCAGGAGGCCGTGCCGGTGGGGCAGGGCGCGATGGCGGCCCTGCTGGGCCTCGATCGCGCCAAGGTCGCCCAGGCCTGCGAGGAGGCGGCGCAAGGCGATGTCGTGTCGGCCGCCAATCTGAATGCGCCCGGCCAGGTGGTGATTGCCGGATCCAAAGCCGCGGTGGCGCGGGCGATCGATCGCGCGAAAGCGCTCGGTGCCCGGCGGGCCATCGCGCTCCCGGTGAGCGCCCCCTTCCACTGCGCGCTCATGAAGCCGGCCGAGGAGCGCCTTGCGCCCGTGCTGCGGGCACTGGCCGTGGCGGATCCGACGGTGCCCGTGGTCGCCAACGTGGATGCCGAACCGAAGCGGGACGCCGCTTCCGCCATCGAGGCGCTCATCCGCCAGGTGTCGTCGCCGGTGCGCTGGGAGGACATCTGTCAACGGCTTGCATCGGAAGGCGTCAGCAAGTATGTTGAGGTGGGCCCTGGCGCTGTGCTCTGCGGCCTCGGCAAGAAGATCGTGCGCGAGGCCGTGTTTCTGAACGTCGAAGACCCGGCTGGTCTCGACGCGGCCGTCCTCGCCTTGGCCTAGCGTGAACGGGTGGAGTCGCACGTGGCGATGTTCGATCTGACCGGCAAGGTAGCGCTCGTGACGGGGGCGGGCCGAGGCATCGGCCAGGCCATCAGCTTTGCACTCGCCGGAGCCGGCGCCACCGTCATCGCCACCGACGTGTCGGAGGACGCCGTGGCACCCACCCCGACGGCGATCGCCGCTCAGGGCGGCAAGGCCGAAGGGCTGGTGATGAACGTCACCGACACGGCGACGGTCCAGGCCGCGGTGGAGCGCACGCTCGCGACGCACGGCAAGATCGACATCCTGGTCAACAACGCAGGCATCACGCGCGACCAGTTGGTGATGCGCCTCAAGCGCGATGACTGGGACCTGGTCCTGCAGGTCAACCTGACCGGCGCGTTCACCTGCACCCAGGCCGTGCTGCGGCCGATGATGAAACAGCGATCGGGGCGGATCATCAGCATCAGTTCCGTGGTCGGGCAGATGGGGAACGCCGGGCAGGCCAACTACGCGGCGTCGAAAGCCGGACTGATCGGATTCAGCAAGTCGGTGGCCCGCGAGGTCGCTTCGCGCGGGATCACGGTCAACGTCGTCGCACCTGGACTCATCGATACCGACATGACGCGTGCACTGCCCGCGGAGGTGCGGACCGAGTGGGTGTCCAAGGTGCCGTTGAACCGGTTCGGAACGGCAGAAGACGTGGCGTCGGCCGTCTGCTTCCTGGCGACGGAGGAGGCCGCGTACATCACGGGTCAGGTCCTTGCCGTCAATGGCGGGATGTACACGTAGGAGGATGAATGGCTGCGGTTGCTGACAAGGTCAAGAGCATCATCGTGGAACAGCTCGGGGTCGACGAAGAAGAGGTGACGGCGGATGCCTCGTTCGTGGACGATCTCGGAGCCGACTCGCTGGACACGGTCGAGCTGGTGATGGCGTTCGAAGAGGAATTCGGGATCGAGATTCCCGACGAGGACGCCGAGAAGATCACCCGCGTCAAGGAAGCCGTCGACTACATCGAGTCGCACGCCAAGACCAAGAAGTAGTCGCCCGTGCGGCGCCGGGCGGACACCGCTGGCGTCCGAGCCGGCCGCGCGGACCCTGCGGAGGACCATTGAACAGGCGCGTCGTTGTCACGGGGCTCGGGATCGTGTCGCCGCTCGGCGTCGGCACGGCGGCCAACTGGGACGCGGTCTGTGCCGGGCGCAGCGGGATCGGCCGCATTACGCGGTTCGACCCGACGGCGTTCGCAGCGCAGATCGCCGGCGAGGTCAGGGACTTCGATCCGGTCCGGTTCGTCGAGAAAAAGGACGTCAAGAAGCTCGACGTCTTCATTCAGTTCGCCATCGCGGCGGCGCACTTCGCCGTCGAGGATGCGACGTTGACCATCGGCCCGGAAGAGGCTCACCGGGTCGGCGTGTTCATCGCCTCGGGGATCGGGGGGTTCGCCACGATCGAGCGCGAGCACGAAGCGCTGCTCGCCGGGGGTCCCCGCAAGATCTCGCCCTTCTTCATTCCGGCCACCATCATCAATCTCGCCGCGGGCCAGGTGTCGATCCGGTTCGGCGCCAAAGGCCCCAACCTCGCCACCTGCACGGCGTGCTCGGCCTCCGCCCACGCGATTGGCGAAGGAGCGGAAATCATCAAGAGGGGATCGGCCGACGTGATGATCGCCGGCGGATCGGAGGCCGCCATCACGCCGATGGGCGTCGGCGGATTCGCCGCCATGCGGGCGCTCTCCACCCGCAACGACGATCCGGCGCGGGCCAGCCGCCCGTTCGACAAGGACCGTGACGGATTCGTGATGGGCGAGGGATCGGGGATCCTGATCCTCGAGGAACTCGAACATGCGAAGCGTCGCGGCGCCCGTATCTACTCCGAGGTCGTCGGCTACGGCGCGACGGCGGACGCGTTCCATATCACCGCCCCGTCCGAGGACGGCGACGGCGCGATGCGGGTCATGGACATGGCCCTCCGCTCGGCCGGCGTCGCCCCGGAGCAGGTGCAATACATCAACGCGCACGGGACGTCCACGCCGTTCAACGACAAGCTCGAGACCCTCGCCATCCGGAGGCTGTTCGGTGCGCACGCCAACAGGCTGGCGGTGTCGTCGACCAAGTCGATGACCGGGCACCTGCTGGGTGCGTCCGGAGGCGTGGAGGGGGCCCTCACCTCTCTGGCGGTGTACCACCAGATCATGCCGCCGACCATCAACCTGGACACGCCAGACCCGGAGTGCGACCTGGACTACGTGCCATGGAAGGCGCGACGCGCGCCGATCACCTACGCGCTGTCCAACTCGTTCGGGTTCGGCGGAACCAACGCCGCCCTGCTGTTCCGCCGCTTCGAAGGGTGAGGGCGCGGGCCAGACCCGTATGAAAATTGCCGTCTGCATCAAGCAAGTCCCCGCGCGCGACTCCCAGCCCCGCGTCAACGACGCGGGGACCTGGGTTCGCGATTCGGATGCCGCCTTCGAGGTGAACGAGCCCGACGCCTACGCCCTCGAGGAGGGCCTCAGGCTCAAGGAGCAGCACGGGGGCGAGGTGGTGGTCTGCTCCGCGGGTCCCGCACGGGTGGGCCAGGCGCTTCGCGAGGCGCTGGCACGCGGGGCCGACCGGGCCATCCACGTCGAGGACGACGCGATCGCCACCGCCGACGCCGGGGCCGTGGCAGAGGCCCTCTCCTCCGCGATGCGCGACGAGCACTTCGATCTCGTGCTGACCGGCCTGCAGTCGGACGACCAGGGCTTCGCCCAGACCGGCGTCATGCTGGCCGAACAGCTGGGCCTGTCGTCGAGCACGATCATCATGGAAGTCCAGGTCCAGCCTGGGGCGGTGCGCGTGAAGCGCGAGCTCGAGGGCGGCTGGTTTCAGTGGCTCACCCTGCCGATGCCCGCGCTGCTCATGATTCAGAGCGGCATCAATCAGCTTCGCTACGCGACGCTCAAGGGCATCATGGCGGCCAAGAAGAAGGAAATCCGGAAAGCGGCACCGCCCTCCGGCCTCGTCTCGCGGCAGCAGATCGTGAAGCTCTACGTGCCGGAGAAGCGGAAGGAGACGCACATGATCGCCGGGGCGCCTGCCGAGGCGGCCAAGGACCTGGTCCGCCGGCTGCGTGAGGAAGCGCGGGTGCTGTCATGATCCTGGTCATCGCCGAACAGGCCGACGGGAAACTGAACCGGGCAAGCTGGGAGGTTGTGGCCGCGGCCCAGCAGTCCGGCGTGACGCCGATCTCGGTGGCTGTTGTCGGGGCGGACGTCGCGGCGGTGGCCGCCGAACTGGCCGCGGCAAAGGTCGAGTCCATCCTCTTGGTCCAGGACCCTGCCCTTTCGCCATACACGTTCGACGGGTACCTGGCGGCGCTGACCTCGGTCGTCACGCAGATCAAGCCGTCGCACGTGTTGCTGCCGCACACCTACCAGACCCGCGACTTCGCCCCGGCGCTGGCCGCCAGGCTCGGTGGCGCCCTGGTCACGGATTGCGTCGGCACCAAGCCGAACGACGGCAGCCTGCTGTTCGTGCGTCCGGTGTTCCAGGGCCGCCTGATGGCCGATGTCGCGACGACCGGGTCCGGTCCCGCCTTGGCCACCTTCCAGGTCGGCGCGTTCAGGGTCGACTCGGTGGAGCGAGGCGCATCGCCGGCCCCGATCAGTGCGGTCGCCGTCAGCATCGATGCGTCCACGATACGGCAGAAACCCGAGGCGCCATTCCGCGAAGCCAAGCAGGCGGTGGATTTGAGCCAGGCCGAGCGCATCGTCGCGGTCGGTCGCGGCATCAAGGAGCAGGAGAAGATCGCCATCGCACGCAAGCTCGCCGACGCCATCGGCGCAGAGATTGGCGCCTCGCGGCCCATCTGCGACGCCGGGTGGCTGCCCATGGATCGCCAGATTGGAAGCTCGGGACAGACCGTGGCCCCGAAGCTGTACGTGGCGCTTGGCATATCGGGCGCCATCCAGCACCTGGTTGGCATGAAGGGATCACGAACCATCGTCGCGATCAACAAGGACCCCGAGGCCCCGGTGTTCGAGGTCGCGGACTACGGCATCGTGGGTGACCTGTTCGAGATCGTCCCGGCCATCATCAAGGAGCTCCAGGGCTAGTGCCATCCGCCGAGACGTGGGTGTTCAGGGCGGTCTTCGTCGCCTTCGTGGCGGCCTTTGCCGCGCAAGTGGCCACCCGCGTCCGTCTGTTCCTTCGCGCCCGTAACAACATCTCGATCGAGGACCTCGGACCCCGCACCTGGCGGTTCCTGCGCGAGGTCGTCTTCCAGTCCAAGGTCATTGCTGAAAAACCGGCCGTCGGCGTGGCCCATGCCCTGGTCTTCTGGGGATTCATGGCGTTTGCCGGATTCAGCTCCATCCAGTTCCTCAAGGGGCTCGGCCTGGTCGATCTGACGAGCAGCAGCTGGTTCAGGCTTTACGCGGCCGCACTGATTCCGTTCGCGCTGGGCGTGCTCGGCGGCATCGTTGGCCTGGTGACCAGGCGCGTCGTGGTGCGCCCGGAGGCGCTGGGAAAGACCCTGTCGCTCGAGTCGGTGGTGATCGGTCTGTTCATCGCGATCCTGATGGTCACCTTCCTGCTGGACTTCAGGCTGGCCGAGGGCGTGGCCGCGCGCGTGAACTGGTGGGTCCACGAGGTGGTCATTCTCGCGTTCCTCGCACTCATTCCCGGATCGAAGCACTTCCACCTGGTGCTGTCGCCGGTGACCGTCTTCCTGAAGTCGCCGCGGCTGGCCACGGTCCCGAACCTGGATTTCGAGAAGGAGGAAGTCGGGCTCGAGACGCTGAAGGACGTCGAGCGGAAACAGGTGCTGGACGCATTCACCTGTGTCGAGTGCGGCCGTTGCCAGATGAACTGTCCCGCCTACGCGACGGGAAAGCTGCTGAATCCCAAAACACTCATCCTGACCAACGAGGACGCGCTGCTGGCCGGGAAGCTCGACGCGAAACTGGGCGACCTGTACGATCCGGGCGTGCTGTGGCAGTGCACGACGTGCGGGGCGTGCGAAAACCAGTGCCCGGTCGGCATCGAGCACCTGCCGCTCATCATCGGCGCGCGCCGGGGCCTGGTCTCGAACGGGGAGGCACCCGCCGCGCTGGGCGCCGTGTTCAACCACCTGGAGCGCCGCGGAAACATCTGGGGCCTCACTTACGACCAGCGGCAGAAGTTCGTGGAATCGGCCGGCCTCGAGATCTTCGACGCCGCGAAGCACGAGTACCTGGTGTGGCTCGGATGCGCAGGGGCGTTCGAGGCGGATTACCAGAAGGCTCTACGATCCCTGTTCCAGATACTCCGGTCACGTGGCGTGACGTTCGGGGTGCTCGCCAGGGAGCGCTGCACGGGTGATGTCGCCAAGCGGGCGGGAAACGAGTACCTGTTCCAGGAGCTCGCGCAGGGCAACATCGGGGAGTTCAAGGCGGCCCGGGTCACGAAGATCATCACCTCGTGCCCGCACTGCCTGCAGACCATCGGCACCGACTATCGGGCCTTCGGCTTCAACGCGGACATCGTGCACTCGGCGGTGCTGGTCGCATCGCTGCTCGGTGAGGTGAGGCTGGCGGGGGCCGAAGCGGTGACGTTCCACGATCCGTGCTATCTGGCTCGCTACGGCGGGCACACCGAGGAGCCGCGGGCGCTGCTGAATCACCTCGGCGCCAGGGTGGCCGAGCCCGTCCGATCGGGGCGCAACCCGTTCTGCTGCGGCGCGGGGGGCGGCCTGCTGTTCGAAGAACACGAGGAGGGCAAGCGCATCAGCCAGCAGCGGTTCGAGCAACTGCAGGCGACCGGTGCGGGCACGGTCGTGACCGCCTGCCCGTTCTGCACCATCATGCTCAAGGGCGCGCAAGCCAGTTCCAACGCGGCCACCGGAATGGTCGACCTGATGACGTTCGTCGCCGAACGGCTGAAGACGGGCGCCGGGTCCGAATCGTGAGCGATCCTCCCTGGCAGAGTTCGCCGAGCAGACGGCTCGAGGTCGCGGCCATCGCAGGCCTCGGTTCTCCCGTGGTGTCGATGCTGGGCCGGACGTTCCGCTGGCGCGTCGAGGGCCTCGAGCACCTGGCATGCGTGCAGGGAGACGGGCATCCCGCCGTGTTCGCGTTCTGGCACGGCCGCATCCTGCCGACTATCGTCTACTTCCGGAATCACCGGCTGGTCGCGCTGGTGAGCCGGAACTTCGACGGCGAGTGGATCGCGAGAATCGTCACCCGGCTGGGATATGACACCGTTCGCGGATCGAGCTCACGCGACGGGGGCATAGCGATGCGGCAGCTCATTCGCGAGACTCGGGCGGGCCGATCGACGCTGTTCGCGCTCGACGGCCCCCGGGGGCCCGACAGGCAGGCCAAGGCCGGCGCCGTGTGGCTGGCCATGGCGACATCTGCTCCGATCATCCCGGTGCACGCCGAGGCCGACCGCCATTGGACCGTGAACAGCTGGGATCGCACTCAGGTCCCGAAGCCGTTCAGCCGGGTGGCACTAGTCATCGGAGAACCGATCCGCGCGCCCCGAGGCGACGCCGAGGCCATGGAGACTCAGCGGACCTTGCTCGAGCACGCGCTGGCCCGGCTCGAGGCACGCGCGCTGCAGCTCGTGAGCGGGGACGCGTGATGCCGCTGCTCATCTACTCCTCCGATCGGTTCGCCGGCCACGAACCCCCGCCCGGCCACGCCGAGCGGCCGGAGCGCGCGGAGGTCATGGCAGCCGTGGCGGGCGAGTGGCGCCGCCGCGGTGCCGAGATCGCCGAGCCGGGTCCTGCGACGATCGAGCAATTATCGCGGGTTCACGATCCGGCCTACCTCGACGTTGTTGCGTCGACTGGCGGCCGTGCGACGATGCTCGACGAAGACACGTTCACCTCGCCAGAGTCGTTCGATGTGGCGCTGCTGGCGGCAGGCGCGGTGACCGGGGCGGTGGAACGCGTGATGGGCGGGCCTGCAACGCAGGCGGCGGCGCTGGTTCGCCCGCCCGGGCACCACGCCGGCAGGGACGCGGCGCGGGGATTCTGCCTGTTCAACAATGCCGCAGTCGCAGCCGCGCACGCACTGGAGCTGGGCGCGTCCCGCGTCGCGATCGTTGATTTCGATGTCCATCACGGAAACGGGACACAGGAGATCTTCCACGCCGATCCGCGCGTGCTGTACGTATCACTGCACCAGTTCCCGCACTATCCCGGAACGGGGTGGTCATCCGATGTCGGCGTCGGGGACGGAGCGGGCTTCACCGTCAATGTTCCTCTCGATGCGGGTGCCGGCGACGCCGACTATGACTTGGTGTTCCGCGAACTCATCGTGCCCGTGCTGACGAGCTTCACGCCCGCGCTCATCCTGGTCTCGGCGGGCTACGACGCGCACGAACACGATCCCTTGGGTGGCATGAGACTCACGACAGACGGATTCGCCCGCATGATGCGGCACCTGGCGGGAGCCGCATGGCGTTGCTGCTCCGGACGGCTCGTCGTGACGACCGAAGGAGGCTACTGGCTGCCCGCCCTTGCGGCATCGCTCGACGCGACGCTTCGGGAGATGGCGTCCAGCGTCGAAGCCGGAGGAGCCCTCGCAAGCGACGACACGACGCGTGCGCTCCCGACCAGGCCTGCCGATCGCGGTGAGAGGGCGCTTGCAGGCGTGCGCGCGGCCCAGGCGCCTTACTGGCGTGGGCTATAATGACATCTTCATGACTGACTACAAGCCTCAGGCCATAGAGAAGAAATGGCAGCAGCGCTGGAGCGACCAGCGCGCCTTCGAGGTGACCGAGGATCGGTCGAAGCCGAAGTTCTATTGCCTCGAGATGTTCGCGTACCCGTCGGGCCATGCGCACGTCGGCCACGTCCGCAACTACATGATCGGCGACGTGACGGCGCGCATGAAGCGCATGCGCGGCTTCAACGTGCTGCACCCGTTCGGCTGGGACGCCTTCGGCCTGCCGGCCGAGAACGCCGCCATCAAGAACGGCATTCACCCCGAGGTCTCGACGCTCTCGAACATCGAGCACATGAAGGGACAGCTCCAGCGCCTGGGGATCAGCTATGCCTGGGAACGGGAGCTGGCCACCTGCCTGGCGCCCTACTACAAGTGGAACCAGTGGCTGTTCCTGCGGATGTTCGAGCGCGACCTGGCCTACCGCAAGCGATCGACGGTGAACTGGTGCGACTCCTGCAAGACGGTGCTCGCCAACGAACAGGTCGTCGATGGCGGCTGCTGGCGGTGCGGCACGCCGGTCACGAGCCGCAATCTCGAACAGTGGTTCCTCCGGATCACGCAGTACGCCGATGAGCTGCTGAAGTCGATCGACGGCCTCGGGCAGTGGCCCGAGAAGGTGCTGACCATGCAACGGAACTGGATCGGGCGGTCGGAAGGCGCCCGCGTCCGGTTCCCGGTGGTGACGCGGTCGGCCGAGGGCGGGTCGCTCGATATCGAGGTGTTCACGACCCGTATCGACACGATCTACGGCGCGATGTTCGTGCTGCTGGCGCCCGAACACGAACTGGTCGAGCACCTGGCGTCCGAATCCGGCGATCCGGCTGCGTTGCGGGCCGCGGCGGACCGGTTCCGGCGGCAGGAACGTAACGCGCGGCTGAGCGGCGAGATCGAGAAGGAAGGGTTTCCGACGGGCCGTTTCGCGTTCAACCCGTTCACCGGCGAGCAGGTGCCGATCTGGATCGCGAACTTCGTGCTCGGCGAGTACGGGACCGGCGCGGTCATGGGCGTCCCCGCGCACGACGAGCGCGATTTCGAGTTCGCCCGAAAGTACAACCTCCCGGTCCGGGTCGTCGTCCAGCCGGAGGGCGAGGGGGCGGTGCGCCTCGACGCGGCGACGATGACCGACGCGTATTCGGAGCCCGGCCGCATCGTGAACTCCGATGAATACGACGGGCTGTGGTCGACCGAGGCGTCCGTGCAGATGTCCGAGCGGGCGGAACGCCGCGGCCTCGGGCAGCGCACGGTGCAGTTCAGGCTGAAGGACTGGGGCATCTCGCGGCAGCGGTATTGGGGCACGCCGATCCCGATCGTTCACTGCGAGCACTGCGGCCTGGTCGCGGTGCCGGACGATCAGCTTCCCGTCGAGCTGCCCAAGGTCACGGAGTTCACGGGCCGCGGCGACTCGCCCCTGGCGAACGTGCCCGAGTTCGTGAACACCACGTGCCCGACCTGCGGGAGGCCGGCCCGCCGCGAGACCGACACGATGGACACCTTCGTGGACTCGTCCTGGTACTTCTACCGGTTCTGCGACCCGTCCAACGCCTCGAAGCCGTTCGAACCCGCCGCGGTGGCGTACTGGTGCCCGGTCGACTTCTACAGCGGGGGCATCGAGCACGCGATCCTCCACCTGATCTACTCGCGGTTCTTCACCCGCGTGTACCGGGACCTCGGCATGGTGTCGCACGACGAGCCGTTCAGCCGCCTCCTGACGCAGGGCATGGTGCTGAACGACGGCGCGGTGATGTCGAAGTCGAAGGGCAATGTCGTCGATCCGGACGACATGATCGAGAAGTACGGCGCGGACGCGCTTCGGCTCTACATCATGTTCGTCGCCCCTGTCGAGAAGGAGATCGAGTGGACCGACGCCGGCCTCGAGGGGGCCTTCCGCTTCCTGCTGCGCGTGTGGCGCCTGGTGCAGTCGTGGCAGGCGACCATCTCGGCCAGGGGCATTCCCGCGATTGAGCCCTCGTCTCTCACCGAGGCCGAACGGGGCCTGCGGCGGAAGACGCACGACACGATTCGGCGCGTGACCCAGGACCTCGACCCGAGAGTGCACCTGAACACGGCGGTGTCCGCGTTGATGGAACTGGTGAACGAGCTCTACCTGTTCTCCGAACAGGAGACGCGGGCCGGTGCCCCCGGCCGGAGGAGCGGGCAGGATCGCGACGCCGAGCCCGAGCGACCCCAGACCGCCGCCGTGCTCAAGGAAGCGATCGAGGCCCTCGTGCTCATGATCGCGCCCTTCACGCCGCACCTGGCGGAGGAATTCTGGGAGCAGTTCGGCCACCACTCGGGCATCGTGCACGCGCCGTGGCCGGCCTACGACCCGGAGGTGGCCAGGGCCGCAGAGATCGTGGTGCCGGTCCAGGTCAACGGCAAATTGCGGGCGCGGCTGATCGTTCCCGCCGATGCCGCCGAGGACGAGATCCGGGCTCGTGCGCTCGCCGAACCGCACGTCCTGGTGCATACCCAGGGCCGCAGCGTGAAGAAGGTCATCGTGGCTCGCGGAAAGCTCGTGAGCATCGTGGTGCAGTAGGGGGATCGACGTGCGAAGCCGTGTCTCCGCGTCGCTCGCGTTGATGGTGACGCTCGTGCTCCCGTCGTGCGGCTACTCGCTGGCCGGGCGCGGCACGTTCCTGCCGGCGTCGATCAGGACCATCGGCATCCCTCAGTTCACCAACAGCACGCCGGTGCCGGACGTGGAACAGCGCTTCACCGAACGCGTTCGGGCCGAGTTCATCGGCCGAGGGAAGTACAAGGTGCTGCCGCAGGACACCAACGTCGATGCGGTCCTGCGGGGGGCCATCGTGACCCTGTCGATCACGCCGACCAACTTCAACCAGAACCAGCAGGCCACGCGGTATGTGATCACGATCGCGACGAAGATCGAGTTTTTCGACGTCAAGGCCGACAAGAAGCTGTGGGAGAACCCGAGCATGGTGTTCCGCGAGGAGTACGATCTTCCTCCGGACACGGCGGCCGGCGATCCCAAGGCGTTTTTCGGGCAGAGCTCGAACGCGCTCGATCGCGTCGCGAACGACTTTGCCCGTTCGGTCGTGAGCGCCATCCTGGAAGCCTTCTGACCTCCAAGCGCCCCGGACCAGCCACGTGGCCACACGCCTCACACCAGACGCGTTCGAACAGCAGATTCAGACCGGCCGGCTCGACCGCGTCTACCTGATCACAGGGCAGGACGACGAACGCAAGTCGCGGCTCGCCTCCGCGCTCGCCGCTTCGCTCGACGATGGCCTGCGCGCGTTCAATCTCGACCGGCTCCACGGCAGCGATTCCAGGCCGGAGGCGCGCAAGCAGCTGTGGGCGCTCCTCGATCTCGCCCGCACGCTGCCGATGATGTCGCCCTTCCGCCTGGTGATGGTTCAAGAGGCTGAGAAGCTGTTGGCGGTGTTGAAGGACGCCGAGGGGGGCGCGGCGGAGCTGGCCGCCTTCGAGGGGTACCTCAAGGCGCCGGAGCCCCACGCCGTCGTCGTGTTCCTGGTGGGGGAGGGGCTGGACAGGCGGCTGAAGGCGAGCACGCTTCTCGAGAAACACGCCACGCTGGTCGACTGTGACCCGCTCTCGGGCGGGGATGGTGCCGCCGCGTGGATCCGGGCCGAGGCGGCTCGCGAAGGTGTGCGGGTCGAGCCCGGCGCGATCCGCCTGCTCTCGAAGCTGGCGGGCCATGACATCAGCCGGCTGCGTGCGGAGTTCGAACGCGCGCTGATGTTCACGGGCCCGGACGGCGTGGTGACCGAGTCAGCGGTCCAGGAAGTCGCCGGGGCGCCGACCTCGCAGGACCCGTGGGCCATGGTCAACGCCATCGAGCGGGGGGAGCGCGGCGACGCGCTGCGGGAACTGGCGCTTCGGCTGGAGGCGGGTGAATTCCCGGTGATGGTGCTCGGGCAGCTGGCGTGGTATGTCCGCACCCGGATGGCGCCCGCCCGGGCTGGCGCGGCGGTCGAGGCCGTGTTCCGGACGGACCTCGCCCTGAAGACCTCGCGGGGAGACCCGCGAGTCCTCCTCGAGCGGCTGGTCGTCGAGTTGTGTTCCTGATGCCCCGGTCCCGGCAACGCGCGGGCCGCGCGTTCCTGGTCAGGCCGTCTTCTGGCTGGGCTTGTCCAGCCGGGTGACCAGCCGGGACTTGTACCGGGCGGCGGCGTTGCGGTGGATGATGCCCTTGCCCGCCATCTTGTCGATGAGCGAGATGGTCGCCTTGAGCTGCTTCTTGGCGGTAGCCAGGTCGTCCTTGTCCACCGTCAGCCGGATGTCTCGGAGCGCGTTGCGCAGCTTCGAACGCAGCTGCCGATTGTGCTCGCGGCGCTTGACGTTCTGCCGATGCGCCTTGAGCGCGGATGCGTGAGTAGCCACAGTCACCTCTGAAGCTGGCCTCACGGGCAGGTCCCATACCCGCCCGCGAAACCCCGATCATAACATTTCACGCCGTTTCACGCGAGCAGACGCGCCCACGGGCTGCACGTCGCTTCCCACGCTCAACACCTTGTGCGTAAGGCCACTCCAAGATCTGTAGGTGGCTCGCAACGCGGCTCCGGAGGCCGCGTCGGCCACATTGTGCAGCCCCGTGCGGGGTTGCGAACTCCTGCGGCCGGCGGCGCGAGGTCGGCGCATGGCATCGTCATTGCGATTCTGCCCGGCCATAGGCCCCGGACCGGCCGCGCGTGGTGCGCGGCGCGTGCGAGGTTCCGGGACCCGTGCGTAGGGCGAATGCTTCAGACTGCTCTGGGCAGGGTCGAGCCCATTCTCTCGACGCTGCAGACCTCGCGTCCCTCGGTGGCGGCCCATTCTCGGCGTGTGGCGATCTATGCGACACGGCTCGCGTCGCAGTTCGGCGTGGACCAGCATAGCATCGAGACGATTCGCCTCGGCGCGCTCCTCCACGATGTCGGAAAGATGCTGGTGCCGGCGCGAATCCTTAACAAGCCCTCGCGGCCGAACAAGCGCGAGTGGCAGGAGCTGAAGGTCCACCCGGAGCTGGGAATGGAGATCGCGCACCGGGCCGGGTTCGACGACGAGGTGTGCGGCATCGTGCTCTACCACCACGAGCGCTGGGACGGGAAGGGATATCCGGACGGCACGGTCGAACGGGCGATCCACTGGACCATCCGTGTCGTGAGCGTGATGGACATGTTCGACGCGGTGACCAGCCCGCGCCACTACCGTGATTCGCTCTCGGTCGATGCCGCGAGAATCATGATCGCCAGGGAGGCCGGCCGGAGATTCTGTCCCTGGGTCGTGAGCGGGCTGATGTCGCTTCCCGCGGCGCTTCTCGAACCGCCGATTCTCGACGCGTCGGACAGCCACCTGCCCGAGAGCATCGGCTACCGGACGGCCTGGAACGCCACCGAACCCTGGCACGCGGTGGCCGCCGGAAGCTGACACCCGAGCCGCCTCGAGGCGCGCTTCAACCCGGCGCGAGCCAAACCCGCAGCACGCGCTCCTTTGGCTGCTGGCAGACGTGCTCGTCGAACTACCTGTTCGGCGGGCAACGTGGCTCGACGACATGTGGGCGTGGTTCGAGGGGTGTGTGCTTGGCTGATCCGGGGGCCGAGGAAGATGCGCTAGCGGTGAAGAACTTCGTAGTGGCCCGACGAGGGTTTCGTGTTGGAGTACTTGGGAATCGGCCGGCCCTCCACCATCTCGACCCACTTGTAAACGATCCGTCCGGCAGACGCCGGTCCCGGTGACGCGTTCCGGACCCGGCTGACATACTGCTGCGTCTCGCGGTAGGGAGGGACGGTGTTGCCGTACTTCTCGACGGCTCCAGGCCCCGCATTGTAGGCAGCCAGTGACAGTTCCTCGTTGCCGCCATACCGATCGAGCAGCGACCTCAGGTAGGCGACCCCTCCCCGGATGTTCTCGGCGGGATTGAACGGGAATCGAACCCCGTTCTCCGCGGCCGTCTGCGGCATCAGCTGCATCAGGCCCATCGCGCCCTTCGGCGAGATGGCGCGCGGGTTGTACGCGGACTCCACCTGGATGACGGCGCGCACCAGATTCGGTCGGACGCCGTAGTCCCTGGCGTAGCGCTCGATGTGCTCGTCGTACGCGCTGGGGTAGGCGTCCTGGGCAGGCCGGGACGTCCGGACACCCGCCGACCGGCCCCCGACCACATAGCAGCCGGTTCCCGAGAGCGGGTGATTGGAGAGCATGAGCTGGCCGGCAGAGTCCCGGCACGAGTAGATTTCGGCTCGCGCAGGGGCCGCGATCCCGAGCAGAAATAGAAATACTGTGATCGCGGCTACGGCAATCGGCATTCGGGTCAGTGGCATCGCCTCTCGAGCGTCAATGCAGACACCTCGGGCGGGTCGCCCGTCTAGTGCACCACATTGGCTATCGGCTCTCGAGTCTTTCAACTGTAGCCTGCTCCCCGTCTCAACGCCGGGAACCCCGGACTCCAACCTGACAGAACACTCTTGCACACTTCGTGCCGAGGCTCGGTCCCCGCTCCGCCGTGGGGCATCAGCCCGCCAGCATGCGCTCGACGATCTGCCGGCTGGACGCCAATAGCTCATCGAGCTTGTCGGGATTCTTGCCGCCTGCTTCCGCGAAATCCGCCCGGCCGCCGCCGCCGCCGCCAACGATAGGGGCGAGTGCCTTGACGAGTTTGCCCGCGTGGATGCGCGACGTCAAGTCGGGTGTGACCGAGACGACCACCGAGACCTTCCCGTCGCCGTGCGCCCCGATCACCACCACACCGCGGCCGAGCTTCGCCTTCAGCGAATCCGACAGGTCGCGCAGCGCGGCCTTGTCGAGATCCTCGGCCTTTCGCGTCAGCACCTTGATGTCGCCAATCTCGTGAATGGTCTCGTGGGCGGCCTGTTCGCCGCCCATCGCGGCCTTCATCTTGAGCTGGCCGACCTCCCGGTTCAGGCGTTTGATCTCGGCGTGCAGCCTCTCGATGCTCTCGACCGCCTGCGCCGCCGGGGCATTGAGTGCCGCGAGGACCGACGAGAGTGTCTCCCGATGGTCCTGCACGTAGCGCATCGCGGTGGAGCCGGTAAACGCCTCGATTCGGCGGACACCCGCGGCGATTCCGCCTTCCTCCGCGATGAGAAACGCGCCGATGTCGCCGGTTGCCGAGCAGTGCGTGCCGCCGCACAGCTCGAGGCTGAATCCTGGGACGGACACGACCCGGACCTTGTCGCCGTACTTCTCGCCGAACAGCGCCATCGCACCCGATGCGATGGCTTCCTGCGTGGACCGGATCTCGGTCTGCACAGGCGCATTCCGCACGATTTCGGCGTTGACGATGCGCTCGACCTCGCGAACCTGGTGCTCGGTGAGCGCCGCGAAATGGACGAAGTCGAAGCGAAGCCGATGCGGGTCCACCAGCGAGCCGGCCTGCTTGACGTGCGTGCCGAGCACCTTGCGAAGCGCGGCGTGCATCAGGTGGGTCGCCGTGTGATTTCGCCGGGTTGCGTCACGCAGCTCATCGTCGACTTCCGCGGTGACGGTGTCGCGCCTGTGGAGGGTGCCGCTGATGACGCGCACGCGGTGAAAACGCGGCCAACCGCCCTTCGCCGCGCACCATCCCCTCGACTCGCAGCTCTGCCGAACCCGACTCGGTGAAAATCCTGCCGGTGTCAGATACCTGGCCGCCCGATTCGATATAGAAGGGCGACTTGGCGAGCGCGACGAATCCGGTCTGGCCGGGGGCGAGCACCTCGACTTCACCGCCGGACGGCTCCGCGATGGCGAGGACGGGCACTCCGACGCAGCGCGTGCCCGTGTACCCCTCGAATTGATCGCCGGCCTGCCGGAGCAGGTCGGAGGTCGTCTGGCTCATCGAGAACGCCTCGACACGGGCGGCGCTGCCGAAGGAACTCTTCGAGCGCGCGCGGGCTCGCTGGGCCTCCAGCGCGTGATCGAACGACTCCCGCTCGAGGACGAGGCCGCGCTGCCCTGCCAGGTCTTCGATGAAGTCCACCGGCAACCCGTACGAGTCGTAGAGCTTGAAAACGTCGTCTCCGGCGAGCACCTTCGCGCCTGCCCTGACCTGCGTGTCGACGAGTTCCTCCAGGCGGGGCAGGCCGGTCGCCAGGACGGCCTCGAAGCGATCTTCCTCGCTGCGGACGAGTTTCGTGATGTAGTCGTGTCCCTGCGGCAGCTCGGGATACGCCCCGCCCATCTGATCGACCAGGACGTCGACCAGCCGGTAGAGGAACGGCTGAGTGAGGCCGAGCTTGTTGCCGTGTCGCATGGCGCGCCGCATGATCTTTCGAAGGACGTAGCCGCGCCACTCGTTGGACGGCACCACCCCGTCGGCGATGAGGAAGGTCATCGCCCGCGCGTGGTCGGCGATGACGCGCATCGACACGTCCGCGGGATCCATCGTGCCGCCGTGGCGGCGGTCGGTCATGCGGCCCAGCGCGTCGAGCAACGGAGCGAACAGGTCGGTGTCGTAATTCGACATCGTGCCCTGAAGAATGGCAGACACCCGTTCGAGGCCCATCCCGGTGTCGATCGACGGGGCGGGCAGCGGCGCCAGCGCGCCATCCGGCTGGCGATCGAATTCCATGAAGACGTTGTTCCAGATCTCGACGAACCGGTCGCACGAGCACGCGGGCCCGAGGCAGGTCGCCTCGGGGCAGGGCAGGTGATTGCCACGAAAGAAGTGGATCTCCGAGCAGCGCCCGCATGGCCCGACTTCGCCCATCGACCAGAAGTTGTCGGCGGAGCCGAGTTCAGCGATGCGCTCGACGGGCAGATAGCGCCGCCAGACGCCGTACGCCTCCTCGTCGCGCGGCACACCCGCCTCGCCCTTGAAGATCGTCGCGTGCAGCCGATCGACCGGCAGCTTCCAGACCTCGGTCAGAAGCCGCCACGCCAGCGCGATCGCCTCCTCCTTGAAGTAGTCCCCGAAGGAGAAATTGCCCAGCATCTCGAAGAACGTGTGATGGCGGAGGGAGGGCCCGACATTCTCGAGATCGTTGTGCTTGCCGCTGACCCGCATGCACTTCTGCGAACTGGTGGCGCGCCGGTACTCACGGCGATCCTTGCCGAGGAAGACGTCCTTGAACTGGTTCATGCCGGCGTTGGTGAACAGCAGCGTCGGGTCGTCGCCGGGGACCAGGGAGGAACTGCGCACGATGCGGTGGCCGTGCTTCTCGAAGTACTCCAGGAAGGAGCGCCGTATTTCTGATGAGGTCATGCGGCCTATTGTATCAGCGGGATCGGGCTACTCATCGTCGGCGGGCGGAGCCGCGTCAATCTCGTCGGGCACGTGGCCCTTGAGGCGCGCAAGCAGCGCGGCCCGGACACGCGACGGGGGGAAGCCGCGCCGGATCAGGGCCGCCTGAACGCGGCGAAACACGGCCGGATCCGAGAGATTGGCGTTCCGGCCGCGCAGCTGCCGGGCCGCCGCGTGGTCGAGGAGGCCCTGTTCCGCCCTTGCATCGAGGATTTCGTCGAGGACGTCCGACACGGTCTGGGGCGTGAAGCCCATGTGCTCCAACTCGCGGCGGGCCCGCAGGCGTCCCCGCCGCCGGACCAGCACGAGCGTCCGCGCACAGGCGCGTGCGGCGCGTTGCTCATCGAGCGCACCGGCGGCGCGCATGCGCGCCACCGCTGTTTCGATCGCCGCGCCGGGGTACCCTCGGTCGGCCAGGCGGTCGCGGAGCAGGCGTTCCGACAACTCCCGCCTTCCCAGCATGCGAAGGCCATGGGCGTAGGCCGTTTGGGCGGCCCGCTCGGGTGAAAGCAGGGATGGATCGACGGGGGACGGCGATCCGCCGGGTCTCACGCCGCGGCGCAGCGGAACGCGTGGAGGCATCGTTGCGGACTAGTCTCGGGAGAAACTGGTGATGTCCGTCATCGGGCCCCCGCCCGTCACCGTGCGAGCCATCTGCTCCCGGGCCTCGTCGCCCACGGTGCTGATGCCCTGGACCCGCAGCTTGAATTCGTCCACGTTGCTGGCCCAGCGCAGCGCCTCCTCGTAGGTGATCTTCTTCTGCTGCAGCAGGCCGAGCAGGGACTGGTCGAACGTCTGCATGCCGTATTGCGACGTGCCGGCGGCGATGGCGCTCTGGATCAGGTGGGTCTTTTCCTTGTCCACCACGCAGTCCCGGATGAACGGGGTGGCGATCAGCACCTCGACGGCCGGGCATCGCCCGTCCCCGTCGGCCCTGGGCACGAGCCGCTGGGAGATGATGGCCTTCAGCACGCTGGCCAGCTGCAGCCGCACCTGCTTCTGCTGGTGGGGCGGGAAGACGGCGATGATGCGGTTGATCGTCTCGGTGGCATCCAGGGTGTGCAGCGTCGAGAACACCAGGTGGCCCGTCTCGGCCGCGAGCAGCGAGGTTTCGATGGTCTCGAAGTCCCGCATCTCGCCCACCAGGATCACGTCGGGATCCTGCCGCAGCGCGCTGCGGAGCGCGTAAGCAAACCCGCGCGTGTCGGTCAGGACCTCCCGCTGGTTGATCACCGCGAGGTGGTCCCGATGGAGAAACTCGATTGGGTCTTCGATCGTCATCACGTGCACACAGCGGTTGCGATTGATGTGATCGATCATGCCGGCCAGCGTGGTGCTCTTGCCGCTGCCGGTGGTGCCGGTGACGAGCACCAGGCCGCGTTCCTCGGTCGCCACCTTGTACAGCACGGTCGGCAGGCTGAGCTCCTCGATGGTCCGGATCTGCATCGGGATCACGCGCAGGACCAGGCCGATGGTGCCGCGCTGCTGGAAGACGTTGCACCGGAACCGCCCGAGGCCCGGTACGCTGTAGGCGAGGTCGACCTCCTGCGCCTCCTTGAACCGCTCGCGGAGCGGCGCCGACATGACGGCGGCGGCCATCGCCACCGTGTCCTCGTGGGTGAGGCGCTTGTCCTGCAGGGCGGCCACCAGCTGGCCGCCAACACGAATCATCGGGAACCCCCCGACCTTCAGGTGAAGGTCGGACGCTCCCTGGTCGACGGCGATGCGCAGCAGATCGTTGACGTGCATACTCAGGTCCTTGCCGGCACTTCCAGATAGGTGAGCCAGCCGTGAGTGTCAGGGGCGCGGCCGGTGACGATATCGAAGAACGTCTGCTGGATCTTCCTGGTGATCGGCCCGCACGTGCCGGCGCCGACCTGGATGCGGTCGACCGACCGCACCGGCGTGATCTCGACCGCGGTCCCGGCGAAGAAGACCTCGTCGGCGATATAGAGCATCTCGCGCGGGATCATCTCCTCGCGGACCTTGTAGCCCAGGGCCCGAGCAATGGTCATGACGGAGTCGCGGGTGATGCCGGGCAGGATCGACGCGGTCATTGGCGGGGTGAACAGCATGCCGTCCCGCACGACGAAGATGTTCTGCCCGCTGCCCTCGCTGACGAACCCGAAGCTGTCGAGCGCCACGCCCTCGGCGTAGCCGTCCACGATCGCTTCCATCTTGATGAGCGACGCGTTCGCATAGTTTGCGCTGCTCTTGGCGAGCGACGGGAACGTGTCGGGCGCCATCCGGGTCCACGAGCTGACCTTGACGTCGACGCCCTTCTCGATGGCATCGGTCCCGAGGTAGGCGCCCCATTCCCATACGAGGATGGCCGTGTCCACCGGGTTGGGGAACGGGTTGACGCCGAGCGCCGCGTAGCCGCGGTAGACG
The DNA here is from genome assembly GCA_963843385.1 of uncultured Acidobacteriota bacterium. Classification (GTDB taxonomy): domain Bacteria; phylum Acidobacteriota; class Vicinamibacteria; order Vicinamibacterales; family JAKQTR01; genus CAVOHU01. The sequence continues at coordinate 1,764,960 of CAWJJY010000007.1, read as the reverse complement.
ATGGGCCGGATGTAACACGCCTTGAAGTGGTTGGCCTGGATGGTGTCCATGATCGCGCGGTTGATCTGCTCGAGCGTGTAGCCGCAGTCCATCCGGTAGATCTTCGCGGAGTTGATCAGGCGCGTGGTGTGCGCGTTCAGGCGGAAGCACGCCGAGCCCTGCGTGGTCTCGTAGCAGCGGGCTCCCTCGAACACCGCGCTCCCGTAGTGAATGACGTGCGATGCAAGATGAATCTTGGCGTCGGACCAGTCGACCAGAGTTCCGTTGATCCAGACTTTGCCTGTGCCGGTAAAGGCCATGACTGTCTCCTTGAACGCGTATTCTACTGCGCCTCGCCGCAGAAGGGGCACCGGTCCGAGCGGGCGTGCAACGGCTTGTGACAATGCCAGCAGAACCGGGGTTGCGGCGTATCCCGTTCCCACGAACGCGGTTGGGGCTCCGGCGGCGGATCCTGGGCGACCACCGTTCCCGGGCGTGCGGGGCGGCCGGAGCTGCGCCGGGACGAGACCTGCTCAGCGGCAAGCACCAGGTCTGCAAGCAGTTCGCCGGCGGTCTGATAACGGGCGGTGACCTCGGGCGCCATCGCCTTCAGGATCGTGTCGTTGATCGCCTTCGGGATCTTCGAATTGCGCGAACGGGGCGGCGACACCAGCTCGCCGCTCATGAGCCTGTCGATGTCCGCCGGCGCGGGCGTCTGGTACGGCAGGACGCCGGTCAGCATCTGGTACATCGTGACCCCGAGCGAGTAGAGATCCGAGGCAAAGGTCGCCATGCCGTGGAACTGCTCGGGCGCCATATAAGGCGGGCTGCCGATGACAGTCGTGCCGTGGGCCGCGAGCTCGAGAAATCGCGACGTGCCGAAATCCGCGACCTTCACCATGCCGCCGCCGGTGATCATGACGTTGGCCGGCCGCAGGTCACGGTGAATGACGCCCTGCCCGTGGGCGTGCTCGACCGCATTGCAGATCTGGCACGCGTAGTCGAGAGCCCGGCCGAGATTGAGCGCGCCGTCGCGCCCGATGATCGCCTCGAGGGTCTCGCCCGCGACATACTCCATCACGATGAAGAAGACGTTGTCCTGTTTCTCGGCAGTGAGCACCGAGACGATGTTGGGATGACTCAGGGTCGCCAGCAGGCGGGGCTCCCGCAGCAGCTCGCCGAAATCCACGTTCTGGCGATGCGGCACCTTGATGGCGACTTTCTTGCTGATCCAGGTGTCTTCGGCAAGGTAGACGCTGCCGAAACCGCCGCTACCCAGGGCTGAAAGGATCTTGTATTTGCCGATGGTTTGACCACGGAAGAACATGCGCGCAATCGGGAGTATAGCTCGCCTTCACTATAATTGCGGCATGACGCCCCGATTCTATGCACCCGCGCTGCGCGCCGACCTCGGCCTGGTGAGCCTGCCCGATCAGGAAGCCGTGCATCTGTCGCGCGTCCTGCGGCTCGGGCCCGGTGACCAGGTCCGCGTGTTCGACGGCCGCGGACTGGAGGTCGAGGGTCGCGTGGTCTCCGTCCGCCACGGCGAGGTCGTCATCGAGCCGGCGATCCGGGTGGACGCGGCGCCCGAACCGCGCGTGACGCTCACGCTCGCCCAGGCGGTACTCAAGGCGGACAAGCTGGACGATGTCGTGCGCGACGCCGTCATGCTCGGCGTGGCGGTCATCCAGCCCCTGTTGACGTCGCGAACCGACGTGCCGCCGCGGGCCTTCAACGGGAATCTGCGCGTGGAACGCTGGCAGCGCATCGCCATCGCCTCGACCAAACAATGCGGACGCGCGGTGGTGGCCGAGGTCCGGCACCCCTGCACGCTCGGCGAGTGCCTCGAGCGGGACCGATCGGAGGTCCGCGTCATGCTGGTCGAACCCGGATGGCCCGGTCTCTCAACCGGGCTCGACCTGGTGCGCCTGCCTGCCGCCCCTGCCTCAGCCTTGGCGGTGATCGGGCCCGAGGGCGGATGGACCGCCGAGGAAGTGGATCTGGCGAAACATCACGGGTGCGCCACCCTGACGCTCGGCCGGCGCACGCTGCGCGCCGACGCCGCGCCGCTGGTCGCCATCTCGGTTCTGCAGAGCCTGTGGGGTGATCTGTAGCGGCCGCTGCCCGGGCCTATCGCTTCTGAAGCACCAGGCCGACCCACTCCTCTTCCGATCCGCGCCAGCTCACCGTCACATCGTCGCCGAATGCCGCAACGACATCGTGCTCCTCGGTCCGGAGCACACCACTGACGACCAGGCAGCCGCCCGCGCGGCAGGTCGTCAGAAGCCGCGACGCCGAGGTCGAGAGCATGCCGCCGGTGAGATTGGCCAGAGCGACATCGGCTGGATGCAGTCTCTCGTGGCGATAGTCCAGCTGCCTCAGATCGATCGTCGCCGACAAGTTGTTCAAGACGAGGTTGGCTGCAGCGGAGGCGAGCGCATCGACATCGATGTCCACCGCCGTCACCTGCAAGGCGCCGAGGCGCGCGGCGGCCATCGCGAGAACCCCTGAGCCGGTGCCCACGTCCAGCACGCGTGCGCCCCTGACGTCGATCAGCTGCAGTGCCTGCAGGCAAAGCCGGGTCGTCGCGTGATGGCCGGTTCCGAATCCCATCGACGGTTCGACGATGAGCACGACGTCGGCAGGCGCGGCTCGCTGAGGCACGTCCCACGGCGGCGAAATCACGAATCGGCCGACACGAATCGAGCGGAGTTCCGCCTGGCTGCGGCGCGCCCAGTCTTCCCCGACCACGTCTACCGGGGAGACGCGAACGGTGACGAAGGTCGTCGTCCTCGAGTGCACGGCCTGCGGCGTCCCGCTCGGCCGGCTGTCGGAAGAAGACCCGCCACTCGGATGGCGTGACCTCTTCGATCGCCACCACGGCGAGCCCGTCCAGGGCGGCGAGCGCGAGATCCTGCGTGGAAACTGGCCGACGATCACCGGGCGAGAACGTCAGATCGAGAGCAGGCCATGATGGCATGTAATGTATCAGCGCGCTGGCGCCCGTTTGGACGGAGCCGCGCGACCTGTGTCAGCTGAAGAGATCCTTCACGCGTCCAAAGACGCCGCGATCGTCCGATTCCTGATCGAGAGACCGAACCTCGGCCTTCCCGGCGGGGAGCACCTTGGCAAACTGCTCGAGCGCGGCCCGCTGCTCACGCGTGAGCTTTTTCGGCGTCTTGACCTGCACGACCACGTGGAGATCGCCGTGCCCGTGTCCGTTGACGTTGGGCATGCCCTTCCCGCGCAGCCGGAACACCGTCGAGCCTTCGGTCCCCTCGGGGATCTTCAGCGTGGATTCGCCGTCGAGCGTGGCGATCTTGACCTCGCCGCCCAGCACGAGCGTCGGGTAGCCGACCGACACCTCGCAGATGAGGTCGTCGCCCTCGCGCCGGAAGTACTGGTGAGGCTGGACCTGGATCACGACGTAGAGGTCGCCCGGAGGGCCGCCAAGCGCTCCGCTCTCGCCTTCACCGGACAGGCGAAGGCGCTGGCCCGAACTGATGCCGGCCGGAATCTTCACGGTCAGTTTTCGCTCGCGTGGCACCTGGCCGGTGCCGCGGCACTTGATGCAGGGCGAGGCGATCACGGTGCCCGATCCCTGGCACTGGCCGCAGGTGCGGGCGACCACCAGGAAGCCTTGCTGGTACCTGACCTGGCCGCGCCCGTGGCATTGCGGGCACCGGGTCGACTGTGTGCCGGGTGCGGCGCCCGAGCCGCCGCAGGCTTCGCAGGCTTCCACCCGCGGAATCTGAATCGTGGTTTCGAGCCCGCGGGCGGATTCCTCGAAGGAGATTTCCAGGTCGTACCGCAGGTCTGCGCCGCGCTGCGGCCCCCGTCTCCGGCGGCCGCCGCCGAAGATGTCGCCGAATCCGAAGAAGTCGCCCAGCCCGCCCAGGATGTCGTCGAAATCCGAGAAGATGCTCGGGTCGAATCCTCCGGCCCCGGCCGCGGCGCCGACCCCGGCGTGACCGAAGCGGTCGTAGGCAGCACGCCGCTCGCGATCGGCCAGCACGGCGTACGCCTCGGCGGCCTCCTTGAACTTCTCTTCGGCGCCCTTGTTTCCGGGATTGCGATCGGGGTGGAACTGCAGCGCCAGCTTGCGGTAGGCGCTCTTGATTTCCTGGTCGGTTGCCGCGCGCGCAACCCCCAGCACGTCGTAGTAGTCGCGCTTGCTCACGCTCGGGCCACCTTCACCATTGCGGGCCGGAGAAGCTTCTCGCCCAGGACATAGCCCCGCCGCAATTCCTCGATGACTTCACCCTCGCGGTGACCCGGGCTCGGCTCGGATGTGACCGCCTGGTGCAGGTGCGGATCGAATTCGGTCCCCAGCGCGTCAATCGGCCGGACGCCCCGGCGCTTCAGCAGTTCGAGCATCTGCCTGTAAATGAGTTCGACGCCTGCCCGAAAGGGCTCCGCCTGTTCGCCAACGCGCTCGGTCTTCAAGGCGCGCTCGAGATCATCCACGATCGACAGCAGTTCCAGCAACAGGTTGGCGTCGGCGGCGTCGGCCCGCTCCCGGCGCTCGCGATCGGTCCGCTTGCGGTAGTTGTCGAACTCGGCTGATTTTCGGAGCAGCAGGTCGTAGTAGCGATCGCGCTCTCCCTGCACTTGCCGCTCACGCTCGCTCAGTTGTCCAGGCGCCTCGGCGTCACCGGCCGCCTCTGAGCCGTGTTCCGGCAGCGCCGCGCCGGTCGCATCTGCTGCGGCAGGTGTCGAAAGTTCGGCCCGGTTCAGGTCAGGAGTCATCTCGTTCATCGAATCACATGAGTTGTTCAGGAGTTCCAGCCAGCGAATGCCCGGCCCGGCCCTCGGGCGCCGGGCTCAGGACCCGGTGGACAGCGGCTCGTCCCATCGGGCGTCGGCGAGCACGCGCGATACCGCCTGAGCGACCCCGTCGACCATCGTGATGGCGCGGGAGTAGTGCATGCGCATGGGGCCGATCACGCCGATCGTTCCGGTTCCTTCACCGCCGGAGTAGGTGGACGCCACCAGGCTGAACGGCCGCAATCCGGGCTCGGCATGTTCCTCGCCGATGATCACGGTCAGGCCCTGGCCCTCCATGTAAGCGGTCAGCAGGCGGACCAGCCGGTGCTTGTCTTCGATCATCTTGACGAGCGAGGTCAACGCAGACAGCGTGATCCCGCTGTAAGGCTCGGCCGCTTCTTCGAACAGCGTCGAGGCCCCTTCCACGAACACCGGGTGCGTCTCGGTCAGGTCCTCGAAGCTCGACCGGGCGAGGCGCAGCGCCCGCGCCATCAGACGGTCGTACCGGACCCGTTCCTCCCTGAGGCTTTGCATGACGGCCGCACGCACCTCGCCGAGCGAGAGCCCGCTGTACTCGGTATTCAGATAGTTGGCCGCCTCTTCGAGATCCGCACCCGACAGCTCCTCCTCGAGATCGACGACTTTGTGGCTGACCTGTCCCCGCCGGGCGACCACGATGACCAGGATCCGGCCCGTGCCGAGCGGCAGGAATTCGACATGGTGGAACGCGGTGTCCTCGCCGGCCGGCGCCAGCGCGAATGCCACGTGGTGCGATGCGCTCGAGAGGACGTGAGACACGGTCGACAACACGGAATCGAGGTCCGAGATCGACCCGACCTGCTGGCGCAGCTGCGCCTCGACGGCGGCGGACCGCGCCGGACGCTTCGTCTGGAGGATCTGATCGACGAAGCACCGATACCCAAGGTCGGTCGGCACCCGGCCTGCGGAGGTGTGCGGCTGCCACACGTAGCCGAGCTCCTCGAGGCCGGCCAGCACGCTGCGTATCGTGGCCGATGACAGGCCAAAGCCTCCCCGCCTGGCCAGCGCCACCGAAGCCACGGGCTCCCCGGTTTCGATGTGCTCGCGGACCAGCGTCGCAAGGACCTTCAGGTACCGGTCACTGAGTTCGGGCCGTTCTTTAGCAGTCACGGTATGAGAGCGCCAATAAGCATGTCAGGCTCCATTATAGCAAGGTGTCGCCCGGCACGTTCGAATGGCTCGAAATCCGGCGGATTCCCGCGTCAAATGCGGGCGCGGACCGCGAGTTCGCGCGCCGCCTGCCGGGCCTGGCGGGCGATCTCGGCCGGGTCCAGGCCGACCGGCGTGAAATCCTGGACCAGGACGTCACCGTCCACGATGGTCGAGCGGACATCCGATCCGCGGCACGCGTAGACCAGCATCGAGTAGGGATCGGGCCCCGGGGCCAGGTGCGGGCGATCTCGCTCGATGACAATCAGGTCGGCGCGCTTGCCGATCTCAATCGAGCCGATCTCATGCTCGAGACCGAGGGCGCGCGCACCCTCCCGCGTCGCCATCGAGACCACCTCCCTGGCCGCCAGCGCACCGGGGCCGTGCCGCATCGTCTGCAGCATCGCGGCCAGCCGCATCTCCTCGAACATGTCCAGCCGGTTGTTGCAGGCAGCGCCGTCGGCGCCAAGCGACACGCAGATTCCCCGGGCGCGCAGCTCGGGCACCGGCGCGATGCCGCTCGCCAGCTTGAGGTTCGAGCTCGGGCAGTGGATCGCCTTGACTCCACGCTCGGCCATGACGGCCTGCTCGGCCTCGTCGACCCATACGCAATGAGCGACGCAGAGCCTCTCGGATGCCAGCCCGATCTCGGCGAAATACTCGATGTTTCGCCGGCCGGTCCGCTGCCTGACGATCTCGAGCTCGGCCTGCGACTCCGACGCGTGGGTGTGGACCAGAGCACCGTGCTCGCCCGACAACGACGCGACCGACTCCAGGAGCTGACGGGAGCAGGACACGGCGAACCGCGGCGCAAACGCCGCGTGCAGGCGCCCGTTCGCGGCTCCGTCCCACCGCCGGCGGATCGCGAGGCTCTCGTCAATCGACGCCTGGGTCCGCTCCAGCAGGCGCGGCGGCACCTGGGCGTCGGCGTCCATCATGCACTTGCCGATGACCGCCCGGAGCCCGACTTCGGCGATCGATTCGAACACGGTGTCCGTGTCGTGCACCGTCTCCATCGTCAGGACGGTCGTGGTACCGCTCATCAGCAGTTCGCAGGCCGCCAGCCGCGCTGCCGCTCTGAGCGAGGCAGGAGTGTGCGCGGCCTCGAGCGGCCACACCCGCTGGCGCAGCCATTCGATCAGCGCGAGGTCGTCCGCGTAGCCCCGGAACAGCGTCTGGCAGAGGTGAATGTGCGTTTGCACGAAGCCAGGGAGGATCAGGCCTCCTCGGGCGTCGACCGTGCGGTCGTGGACGCCAGGAGTTGCCGCGCCTATCGAGACGATTCGCCCGTCCCGTACGGAGACGTCGCCCTCGACGATCTCCATGCGGTCGTTCATCGTCAGGATGGTGCCGTTGCGGACCAGCAGGGAAGCCACGAGGCTAGGCTCCCGTCCTGGTCCAGCGCATCGGCTCGCCGGCCTTGCCGGCCTCGGTCTCGGCGCCGCGCCGCACCGCGATGAGTTCCGCGACGATGCTGACGGCGATCTCTTCGGGCGTGACAGCCCCGATCCTGAGGCCGATCGGCGCGTGCATGGTCGCGAGCCAGTCCTTCTCGACGCCCGCTTCGACCAGCCCGTCGGTGATGCGCGCAACCTTCGCGCGGCTGCCGATCATGCCCAGGTAGCGGAACGTGCGCCCGGAGATGGCCTGGAGCGCCGTCAGGTCGTGCCGGTGTCCGCGCGTGACGATGACGACATACGAGGTTGGACGAAGGTCGGCCTGTGCCAGCCACCGGGCGACATCGTCCACGATGAGCTCGACGGATTCGGGAAATCGGTCGCGGCTCGCGAACTTCTCGCGATCGTCGAGCACGTGAACGCGGAATCCCACGTCGTGCGCGAGGCAGGCGACCTCCCGGCCTACGTGACCGGCCCCGACCACGAACAGATCGGGCGACGGATCGAGCGGGTCGATGAACACCTCCATCTGACCTCCGCAGATGAGCCCGTTTTCTGCCGCCAACTCGTCCGCCAGATCGTAGCGGACGACGCGGGGCCGGTGGGACCGGATGACCTCGCGAGCCTTCAGGCAGGCGTCGTTCTCGTAGCAGCCCCCGCCGATGGTGCCGACCGTCCGGCCGTCCTCGTAGACGAGGAGCTTGGCCCCGACGCGCTGCGGCGTCGAGCCGTTGGCCGAGATGATGGTGATGAGCGCCGCCTGCTCGCCGCACTCGAGGGCCTTCACAATTGCGCCATACACCGCGTCGGCCATGTACGGATTATTGCACAGCGGCTGGCGGCTGGCGGCTGGCGGCTGGCGGCTGGTGGCTCGCGGCTGGCGGTCGGCGGCTCGTGGCTGGCGGTTGGCGGCTGGTGGGTGACACTTCATTCTCAGGACATGGGTGACACGTTCGGCCAGTCTGGAGGTACCAAGTGGAGGTATCTCCGATGCCCTGGCGGGAGTGGTCAGTCGTGGACGAACGGATGAAGCTGGTTGTGGCGCATGCGTCCGGACTGTTGACGGTGACGGAGTTGGCCGCGCGGTTCGGCATCAGTCGGAAGACGGCGTACAAATGGATCGAGCTGGTGCGCGTCGAAGGGCCGGCGGGCTTAGCCGATCACTCGCGGCGGCCGAGGCACTCGCCGACGACCACCGGCGCGTCGGTCGTCGAGGCGATCCTCGGCTGTCGGCGCAAGCATCCGCGGTGGGGCCCGAAGAAGCTCGGCGTGGTCCTGCACCGGCGGATGCCGAAGACCCTGTGGCCGGCGGTCAGTACGATGGCTCGGATCCTGAAGCGCCACGGGCTCGCCGACGGGCGGCGGCGGCGGGGCCCGAGCGTGCCGATCGCGCGAGCCCCGTATGTCGACCCGGTCGAACCGAATCTGGTCTGGACGACCGACTACAAGGGCGAATTTCGGACGGGCGACGCCCAGCTCTGCTATCCGCTGACGATCATGGATCGGTGCAGTCGGTATCTGCTGGGCTGCGACGGCGTGGCCGCGCCGACCAGTCGGGCGACCCAAGCGGTGTTCGAACGGGTCTTTCGGCAGTACGGCTTGCCGGTGTGGGTGCACAGCGACAATGGCACGCCCTTCGGCAGTCCGGGGCTCTCCCGGCTGTCGCGGTTGCAAGTCTGGTGGCTCCGATTGGGAATTCTCCCCGAACCGATTCGGCCGTCGCATCCCGACGAGAATGCAGAGCACGAGCGGATGCACCGGACCCTGAAAGCGGAGACCGCGCGCCCACCCCGGGCGACCGGGGCGGCCCAGCAACGGTGCTTCGACCGATTTCGGCACGAGTACAACTGGGAGCGCCCGCACGAGGCGCTCGACATGCAGGTGCCCGGGGATCGCTATCGGCCGTCGTCACGATCGTACCCGAGCCGTCTCCCGGAGCTGGAGTACCCGGGCTACTTTGAGGTCCGCCGCGTGTCGGTGGCCGGTCACATTAGCTGGCAGGCGCAGGAGCTCTTTCTGACGGAGGTGCTGGCCCATGAGCTGGTGGGCGTAGAAGAGATCGACGATGGCGTGTGGGACGTGCATTTCGGGCCGGTGATCTTGGGCCGGTTTGACGCGCGGACGCGAGCCCTGGTCGGCACACGGCATCTTCGCGTCGCGCCGCTGGACGGTGGGACCGCGGGCCGATGATGACGGGCTCCGACCGCCCTTGCATCGTCAGCCCGTGCTCGCCCGCGTCAAGGCCGCCGACGCACAGGGCGCCCAGTCCCTCCCAGGGATCCGGCAGCCTTGACCCCGGCTCCGCGCGGGCCGGGTAGGGCGGTTACCGGTCGGAGGTCCTCGAGAACGTCGGTGACGTGTCACCTATGTCCTGAGAATGATCTGTAACCTATGTCCTTGACCGAACGGGCTACGGGCTTGAGGCTCGGGGCTTGGGGCGGGCGCTGGGCGCTTCTACAAGGGGTTGGCAGCTGGGCGCTGGTCGCTGTTTCGATCGCTCCGTTCCGCATCGCGCTTTTCGACGAGACACGTCAAGGCATGCTGGCGAGTCCCAAGCCGCAAGTCCGAAGCCGCGAGGCCCAAGCTCCGAGCCGCCGGCCGCCCGCCGCCAGTCGCCAGCCGCCAGCCGCGTTTCTAGAATTTGTGCAGCGCACAGACTTCCGTCGGCTCCGTGCCCGCGAGGAAGGCTTCGTGGAAGATGCGAGGGCAGGCCACTTCGGCGAGTTTGCCGGTGTCCCGATCGATTTCGGCGAACGAGATTCCCTCCGGAGCTCCAAACGGCAGGTTCGGATGCCCGGCCAGGGCACCCATCATGAACCGCGTCCAGATCGGCAGGGCCGCGACGGACCCGCTCAATCCCAGCGGCTGGTTATCGTCGAAGCCCACCCAAACGGCGGTCAACAGCTCGGGCGTGAACCCGACGAACCAGGCATCCCTCATGTCGTTGGTCGTTCCCGACTTGCCGCCAGCGTCCTGCGTGAAGCCCCAGTAGCGGGCCGAGGCGCCTGTGCCCTCGTTGATGACGCTGCGCATCATGTTCGTCACGAGAAACGTCGTGTCCCTGCGGGCGATCCGGCGCGGCGGCGCATTGGCGACCGGGACGGGCCTGGAGCCGTTGACGATGCGAAGTATCGGCCGCAGGGACCGCAACTCGCCATAGCCGGGGAACACGGTGTAGGCGCTCGCCACCTCGAACGGGGTCGCTTCGAACACGCCCAGCGCGACCGACGGGTACGGGCGCGGCGGCGTCGCCGAGCCCGTCTTCTTCCAGAGGTTGGCGACCTTGTCGTAGCCGACCATCTCGGCCACCTTCGCCGTCGAGACATTGCGCGACATGGCGAGCGCGCGGCGAAGCGTGATGACGCCGTCGTACTCGTTCTCGTAGTTGCTCGGCGCCCACTCCTTGTCCTCGAACAGGAACGTCGTCGGTTCGTCGACTACCGTGGTGGCCGGCGTGATGTCGGTGCGGCCCGACGCGGCGGCCTCCTCGAATGCCGCGAGGTAGACAAACGGCTTGAAGACGGAGCCGGGCTGGCGCTTGGCGCTGAAGGCGCGGTTGAATTGCGACTGGGTGTACCGATTGGCCGCCGACGAGCGCCAGGACTTCGCCCGTCCGCGGATCGATGGCCATCAGCGCCACCTGCGGCTTCGCGCGGACCTTCCTCCTGGCGAGCTGCGCGTCGATCTGGACGAGCCCGAGCCGGACGGCTTCCTGCGCGATGCGCTGCAGGTGGAGGTCGAGCGACGAATAGACGTCGACCGGCTGCGTGCCGGCGAGCAGGCCGGGGTAGTCGTCGGCCAGCGTCTGGCCGAGCACGTCGACGAAATACGGCGCTTCGGTGTCCAGCGCCTGCGCCACCACCTGCAGCGGCTCCCGCCCTGCGCGCTCCGCGTCCGCCTGCTTCACATACCCGGCGTCCACCATGGCTTGCAGCACGACGTTCCTGCGGTCGCGGGCGCGGCTGGGCGAGCTGAACGGCGACCACGTGAACGGCGCCTGTATCGTCCCCGCGATGGTGGCGGCTTCCGCCAGCGACACGTTGGTCACGTCCTTGCCGAACATCAGCCGCGAGGCCTCGGCGACGCCGTGGATCGCGAACGACCCGCGCTGACCGAGATAGACCTCGTTCAGGTAGAGCTCGACGATTTCATCCTTCGACGCCCGCGTTTCGAGCACCACCGCGAGGAACTGCTCCTGCAGCTTGCGCTGGATCGACTTCTCCGGAGTCAGGAAGAAGTTCTTCACCAGCTGCTGGGTGATGGTGCTGGCGCCGACCAGGTACGACTTGTTGCCCCGCAGGTTGGTGACGATGGCTCCCGCGATGCGGATCGGATCGATGCCGGGGTGTTCGTAGAACCGCCGGTCCTCGATCGCGAGCACCGCCTGCACCATGTGGCGCGGGATGATCTGCAGCGACACGCGGCGGCGTTTCTCCCGGTTCGCCGTGATCAGGGCCGTGATGAGCGGCGCCTCGAGCGTGACGGACTCCGCCTGGCCGCGTCCCGACACCTCGATCTTCTCGACCGCGCTCGACAATTCGGGCCGGCCCTCGGGCGTTGGCGGCACCAGGCCCGGCACCTTAGGATTGAAGGCCACGCGGATGGATCGCCCGACCGCGTTTCCGCCCCGGGCCACCAGGATGAGCCACTTGTCGCCGACGGTGAACTCTCCCGGCTGCGTGGCCTGCGGGCGCGCGGAATATCCAAGGTCGTTGAGCCGATCGACCAACTGCTGTTCGGAGAGCAGCTGACCGCGGCGCAGCTCCAGGGGCCGCGCGAAGACCCGCGGCAGCGTGCGCATCCGTTCGCCGTGCAGCCGTTCGTCGATGATTCGCGCGAACGACACGTAGTAGTAGGCCGCGAGCGCCAGCAACACGGCCGACGGAAGGCCGAGTCCGATCAGGAGGATCCGTCGCCATCGCCGGCGTTTTCTCGGCGACGGACTTCCGCCCTTCGAGGCCGGCGGCCTGGCGGGTGCCGGCGTGGCCGGCTGCGTGATATCGGGAGGACGAGACGGCGAGTCCACCGGCGAGATCCGGTCAGACCGTCAGCACCCAGTGCTGCCCGATGTCGAGTGGCAGCTCGGCAAGCAGGCGGTCCACCAGCGCTGGTCCGTATCGATTGAGGAAGTACACGAAACCGGTCGATCGTTCCTGGGGGTGGCCCCCGGGAAAGGCCTGCGCGCGGGTTCGCGTGAACTGGCGGCGCAGCGTGTCGTCGCGGCGCTTGGCCGCATGGATGATCTTGGCGTGCAGTCCCTCGAGGTCGTGCTCCGCGCGTCCGAGCACCGAGCGAGCGGCTCCCTCGAGCGTCGGGTCCACCTGTGGCACGGCGGTAATCAGCTCCTGCATGGCCTCCTGCAGCGCGCGTTCGGCCCGCTGGTACGCCTGGTCCACCGTCGGCGGCAGGCTGGCCTCCTGCAGCCGGTTCAGCGCGGCTTCGTCCTGGGCCTGAAGCGACTCGAACACCACGTTGTGCCGCGCCAGGAATCGCATGGCCGCCGAATCCAGCAAGGTGGCGGTGGAGCGCGGATACATGAGCGGCATCGGCACGCCGAAATGCGCGTAGATGGCTCGAAGCTGACCGAGGTAGGCGAGTTCGTTCGGGCCGGCGACATAGCAGATCGTAGGGAAGATGGCGTCCTGCACGACGGGCCGCAGCAGGACATTCGGGCTGAACGTTTCAGGGTGCCCCGTGACCTCGCTCAGCAGGGTCTTCGCGTCGAGCGAGGCCCCCTCGATGCTGAAGCGCCCGTCGTTGAAATGAATGAGGCGTCGTCCTCCATCCAGCCGGAACAAGCCAAGACTGTCGGCATGCGCCAGGACTTGGGCGTGGTACCCGAGCGCGACCAGCTCACCTCCAGCCTTCGCCGCCAGTTCCGAGGTGAGCCCGGGGAACTCGACTTCGCGGGCGAAGACCTGACGGGCCAGCGGTTTCACCGCGGGATCGGACGCGTCGTACACCACCAGCCCAAGGCCGCCGAGCACCATTTCGAGCCAGCGCCCGAACGCCTCTGACATGGAAATGCCAGGCCGATAGGCATTTCGCAGCAGCGTGAGGAGGGTGGCTGAGAACTCCGTCGGCGGCAACGCGGCCGCCAGCTCGTCGATCGCCCCGGCCACCGTCGTCTCGAGCTGCAAGGCACCCACCGGGCGATCGCCAGCTCCGGGCGGCGGCGGCAGCCGCACGACCTTCGGCTGCAGGTCCGCGTCGAGCACTTCGCAGCCGCTGACCTCGTCCCAGTCGTGGTCCTCCGCGTCGATCCAGAACACCGGGACGGCCGGCACGCGGAATTCGTCCCGCACCGAGGCGGCCAGGCGGATGGCCGTCAGCGCCTTCAGCAGCGTGTAGAGCGGACCGCCAAACAGCCCGGCCTGCTGGCCGGTGACGACTGCGACGGCATGCGGGTCTCGGAGCCGCTCGACGGCAGCGCGTGCCTCGGGAGGAGCGCCGCGCCGTTGCTGTTGCGCGGCAAGGGCGGCTGCGAGGCTGGCCCGATCGCGATGGTGATCCAGGGTCCGGGCGATCGCATGACGCCACTGTGCCGGGTCGGCCGGATCCCCCGCAAAAAACGGGGCGAGGCGTTCGAAATGGTAGGCATAGTCCCCGGCCAGGCGCCGGATTCCGGGGAACTGCCGGATGTCCACCGCGAGCCTGGTCGCGACGATCGATGAGTCGTCTGCCGTTTGTGGCACCAGACGCTAACTGTCTCAGAGCCCCGCGACAGCTGTCAAGCGAGGCAGACCCCGGGGGCGCGGGGAGTGGTACGGGCCGCGCACTTGAGCTGCTCCGGATCGGCCTGGTTGATGTCAGCCTGCGAGGCGCCTGGCATCCACGTGGCGTCCGGGCGACTTCGGCCCGCCCGGGTATTCGCCAGGGGCCTCGGGCTATCGCCCGGCCTTCGGCGTCAGCCGCCGCTCCAGATCCTGAGCCCACCCGAGGGCCACGTCGATCCGATTGACCTGCCGCACGTCGCTCGTGCGCGCGACCGTGATGAAACGCTTGCCGTCGGGAGCCGCATCGTAGGTGGGCGATCCGGGAATGAGCGTGGTGATCAGGGCCTCGTACTCGAACATCACTCGCGGCTCTCCCGGCACCGATCCGTCGGGACCTCCCATCGGCACTGACAAGTACCGACGCCCGCGGCGGTAGAAGATTTCGTCGCCTGTCCGCGACCACACCGGTTCGGATCCCCCATCGACCGAAACCGCCACCCGGCGGCTGGTGTCCGCCAAGGAGCGGAGATAGACCTCCCAGCGTCCAGTTTCGTCGGAGACATACGCCAGGACCTTGCCGTTTGGCGAGAACATAGGCTGGTCCTCATTGAAAGGCGTCTTCATCCAGACCGTTGGCGACGCCGGAGACCCCCGCCGCCAGAACCAGATGTCCCACCCGGTTGGCGAGTCGGCCGGATTGCCCGCCGTCTCGGCGTAGGCGAGCGTGTTCCCGTCGCGGCTCCACGAGGAAGGGAATTGGACGCCCCCTTTCGTCGTCAACGCCTCCGGCTCGCGGCCCGACTCGATCGCGGCCCAGTACAGCAGAGGATTTGACCCTCCCCGTGACGAGCAGAATGCAACGCGTCCCCCGTCGGGAGTCCAGACGGGGAACTCGTTCACGCCGTGGTAGCTGATGCGCTCGGGTCTGTGAGTCGTCAGGTCGTACACCCAGATGTCGTTCAATGCCTCCACGGCAACTCGACGTCCGTCCGGGGAGAGCTTCAGAACGCCGAACAGGTTGGGCGCCACCGGAATCGGCTCTGCCCGCCCCTGCCGGTCGAGCCAGATGAGTTGGCGCGGCTCGAAGGTATCGCCACCGGGCACGTAGACCAGGGTCCCGTTCGACGCGACGGCGTAGTGGGCGGACCCTGTCCGGCGGTCGGTCCACACTTTGTCGACGATGGGGATGGCGTCACCGGACACCTGCAGTCGGTCCGGATCGAACCGCATGGCGAAGAGGGCGCCGGTACGCGAGAACACGAGATAGCCGGGAGCCATGAACCGGGGATTGCTCGCCGACTCGAGCAGTAGCTGTCGCTTTCCCGTCTGCAGCGACATCGACCAGATGCTGGCTGCGCTGAAATCGCCGCCCTTCCAGACCGTGAACAACAGCGCCCGCCCCCCGGGCAGCGCCTCCGGCAGCAGGTGATTGCTCTCCGAGGCAGTGAGATCGAGGGTCGTCACGGGCTTGGGCCGCCCGCCGCCCGAATCCACGGCCTCGACGCCGCTCGAGAAGGACGGCGTCAGGTAGATCGTTCCGTTGTCGGCCCAGGTGGCGCCGCGGGTGACCGGCGGTGTCTGACAGATGACCGAGGCGGCCCCGCCCTCGACGGGAATCTTCTTGAGCGCCGAGATCGTGAAGAAGGCGATCCACCGTCCGTCCGGAGAGAAGAACGGGGAAATGGCATTTTCGGTCCCAACCAGCACGCGTTCCTCGAGTTGATCGATAGCCCTGATCGCAATGAACTCTCCGCGCTCGCGCGCGACGACGTAGGCGAGGGTCCGGCCGTCCCGGGAGATCGCGACGTTCGATCCGGCCCTCGGGGAGTCGTTGGGGACCAGGCTCATGCCGGCAGGCAGGACGATCGACAGGCGAGCCGACGTGACCGGCTCCTGGGCTGGCGTCCTCGCGCGCCAGGCGACCCACAGCCCGACGGCGCCGATTAGCAGGCCGACGCCAACGCCGACCCCGAATCGCCGGATCTCGCGTTTCCTGCTCGGTACGAGGGAGACATTCGCCAACGAATCCGATCGTGTCGACCCGAACGTCCCGCTCGAGACCGCGCGCAGCGCAAACGCCATGTCCCGGGCGGACTGGAATCGGTCGCCCGGGCGTTTCTCGAGGCAGTGCAGGACGATGGCCTCGAGCGCCTGGGGAAGTCCGGTCACCTGTTCGGAGAGCGGCGCCGGTTCGTCGCGAAGGGTCGCGGCCAGCGTCTCGGCGCTGCCCGCCCGCGTGAACGGCGCGTGGCCCGCCAGCATCTCGAAGAGCACGCAGCCGAACGCAAAGATGTCGGTGGCCTCACCAAGTGGCTCTCCTCGAATCTGCTCGGGCGACATATAGCCGACCGTCCCGAGCAATGTTCCCGGCGTCGTCATCAAGTCGGTCGTCTCGCCGCTCGATTCGACCTCGGCGCGGTCGAACCGGGCCAGGCCGAAGTCGAGGACCTTCGCCTGACCTGACGTGGTCAGGAAGATGTTCTCGGGCTTCAGATCGCGATGCACGATGCCGCGGGAATGGGCTGCCGAGAGGCCCTCGGCGACCTGGAGCGCGATGGCGACGGCCTTTGGCCACGGGATGGGAGACTCGCGCAGGCGCTGCCGCAGCGTCAGGCCATCGAGCAGTTCCATGACCGCGAAGGACGTCCCGCCCTCGCTGCCGACATCGTGGATGGCGAGAATATTCGGATGCGAGAGCGCGGCAACGGCCCTGGCCTCCCGCGTGAATCGGGCGCCGGCGTCCGCATCCTGGGCGAGGTGCTCGGGCAGGACCTTGATCGCGACGTCCCTGCCGAGCCGGCTGTCGGTCGCCCGGTACACTTCACCCATTCCGCCCGCGCCGATGGGTGCGACAATCGTGTAGTGCGCGAGGCGGGTGCCGGCGGCAATCGTCATTTCAAGCCTCGCATCGGTTACGCGAGCTTCGGGGGGCCCTGCGAGTCCTGAACTTGCCCGCCTGGCCTGAGGATTCTCCGGGTGCCGGTTGCCCTTCCAGCGCCCCTCCGGGCTGGGCAGGGGCATGTTTCAGCGTGGCGCGCGTGGCGAAAGGCTATCACGCCGGGCCCGCCTGGATCGAGTACAACGCTGAAGGGCGCCGGTGTGAAGACAAGCCGGATTCTTCTTCGCGGCTTTCCCAAGTCCTGCACGGTCCATTCGTTGATGCCCCGGGCGATTTGGTGCTAGCATCGGGCAACACTGGCACGCTCCGTTGAGTTCAGTCACCAACTACACGCCTCCGGCGACCTTCGGGCGCTTCAAGCTCCAGCACCAGATCGGTGCCGGCGTACTGGGACCGGTCTTTCGCACGGAGGATCCGGACAACTGGGGCGTGGTCGCCGTCAAGGCGTTCGTGCTCGACGTTACCCCCGAGCGCGCCCACGATCTCGCCGCCGAATTCCAGCACATCGTCGATTTCAATCTCCGCCAGCCGCACATCGCGCACGCACTTGCGGCCGGCGTCGAAGGGTCGGTCGCCTACCTCGCGCAGCAGTATGTCGACGCCGAGTCGCTCGATGTCGCGGTGCGACAGTACGGCCCGGCGCCCTTTCCGGACGCGGTGAGACTGATCTCCCACATCGCAGAGGCACTCGATGATGCGGCGCGAGCAGGGATCCATCACGGATCGCTTCATCCGCGCGACGTGCTGGTGACCCCGGGCGAGACGCACGTCACCGGGATCGGAGTGGCGTGGGCGCTCGAGCGCATCGCATGGCGGACGCCAGTCCGCCGGCCGTATGCGGCGCCCGAGCGGGAGATGATCGGCGCATGGGGAGCCCCCTCTGATGTGTATGCGCTGGCCGCCATCGCGTACGAAGTCCTGACTGGCCGGCGCCCCATGTCCGGGACGGACGATCCGCTGCCGGGCCTCAACGATCTGCGGGCCGCCGACCAGCTCGCGCTCCGAGAGGCGCTCGAGCGGGGGCTCGACCGGGACCCCGACCGCCGGCCCGCCACCGCGCGCGACCTGGTGACTTCGATTGCGGTCGGCCTGCTCGGTGCCGGTGCGTCGGCGAGTGACGCCGCCCTGGACGGTACGGCCGCGAAGGGCCAGCGCCGGGTTCGAACCAAAGAGCCCCGCCTGCCGGGCCTCGAGGATCCGCTGACGGCCCGGCCCGTCGAGCCTGCGCCCGAGGGACCCGCGGTCCGTCCAGCACCAGCCGATGCCATCGAGATGGAGAAAAAAAATACCGGCGCGCCCGTCCGTGAAGATCATCCTGAGCCACCACTGGTTCACCTCGAGAACGCCCCGCAGGAATCGGCGGCTGGCGTGACCCCGGTGGACTTCAGCTCGTTGAGCCTCTCGGATTCGTCACCGGGGGCGGAGCAGGCCGTCGAGCCTGACTTCTCGTCACTCGAACGCGACCTGAACCGGCCGCCCGCCGCGGAGCATTCCACGACGAGATCCAAGGCGATTGACGATCTTCGGTTCCCCAGCAGCCTCGTCGATGTGCCGCCCGTGCCGCGTGCGCTCGACCCGGCTACCCAGGCCGAGCCGCCGCTTCACCATCCCGATCAGCCCGAACGCCGCGCCGGCTGGGGGCCGTTCGCGATGGCGGCAGTCCTGTTGGTCGGCATCGCCATCGGACTGGTTGCCGGCTACGAGCTGGGCATCCGGCGAACGGCCTCGTCTGCGTCGGCTCTACCGGCGGCGGCTCAGACTGCCGCCCCCGTGCCAGCTCCGGCCGCTGCAGCTGGGGCAGCGCCCGCAGGGATCAGCACGCCCGGGAGCCCTTCGATATCCGTGCTCTCACCGCGGACGCCCGAGACTGCCGCAGCCGCGGCCCCGCGCGTTGCGGCGCCTCCTCCGGATCGGCCCGCCTCGCCACCCGCGAGCCGGCAAATTGAGACCCGCGGGCCGGCACCTGCTCCGGCGGCTCGCCCGGTTCCGCCGGACCCGTTGGACGAATCTCCCCTGGTCGCTCGTTCGGGCGCGCCCGTGAAGGCCGCGCCGCGATCTGCTGCACCGGCCAGGCGTACGGCCGCCGAGCCGGCTCCGGCGAAAGCCCAGCGAGCACCCGCAGCAGCGAAGGCGGCCGACAACGCGGCGACCTCCACCGCCTTGCAGTTCATCTCGCGACCTCCCGGCGCCCGCATCATCCTGGACGGCCGCCAAGTCGGCCGCACCCCGTTCACGCTGTCCGGCGTCAGCGCCGGTTCCCACACCGTTCGCTTCGAGCTCGACGGCTACGCCCCGTGGACCGCCACGACGGGCGCGGTCGCCGGCAAGCGCACGCGCGTCACCGCGTCGCTCGAGCGAGGCCCCGCGCGGTGAGAGCGGTTCTCGCACTCGAGGACGGCAGCTCGTTTGCGGGCACGTCGGCTGGGGCCGATGGCGTGACGCAAGGCGAAGTCGTCTTCAACACGAGCCTCACGGGCTATCAGGAAATCTTCTCCGACCCGTCGTACTCGGGGCAGATCGTGACGATGACCTGCCCGGAGATTGGCAACTACGGCATCGCCGCCGAAGACGACGAATCCCGCGGCCCTCAGGTTGCGGGCGTCGTGCTGCGCGAGGTTTCGCCGATCGCCAGCAACTGGCGGGCCGTGACCACCCTGCAGGAGAGGCTGCGCGAGAAGGGCATCGTGGCCATCGCCGGGATCGACACTCGTGCACTGACCCGGCGCCTGCGGTCGGCCGGCGTCATGCGCGGCGTCATCGCCACGGGGGATACGAAGCCCGACGAGCTGGTCGAGCGGGCACGCCGGATTCCGCTGATGGCCGGCTCCGACCTGGTGCGGGGCATCACCTGCCCGGAAGCGTTCGACTGGCCGCCGTCGGCACGCGCGGCCGACACCGGGGGATTCGGGGTCGCTCCCGACCATCGGCCGGCCCGTCCCCTCCGTGTCGCCGCCTACGATTTCGGGATGAAGTGGAACATCCTGCGGCGGTTCACGGCCCACGGCTGCGCAGTTCGGGTATTCCCGGCGACCGCTCCGGCGTCGGAGGTCCTGGCGATGCGGCCCGACGGCGTCTTCCTCAGCAACGGGCCGGGTGATCCGGCGCCGCTCGACTATGCGGTGGAGAACGTCAGGCAGGTGGTCGAGTCGGGCGTGCCGCTGTTTGGAATCTGCCTCGGCCACCAGTTGCTCGGTCTCGCGCTCGGGGCCCGCACCTTCAAACTGAAATTCGGACATCGAGGCGCCAATCACCCGGTCAAGCAGCTCGAAACGGGACGCATCGAAATCACGTCGCAGAACCACGGGTTCGCGGTCGACCCCGACACGCTGCCCGCCGACGCGATCGTGACCCACCTCAATCTCTACGACGGCACGCTCGAGGGCTTCCGGCACCGGTCGAAGCCGGTGTTCAGCGTGCAGTACCATCCGGAGGCGTCGCCGGGGCCTCACGACGCCGACTACCTCTTCGGGCTGTTCATCGAGGCCATGGATCGCTGATGCCCCGTCGCCAAGACATCAAGCGCGTGCTCGTCATCGGGGCCGGGCCGATCGTCATCGGCCAGGCGTGCGAGTTCGACTACTCCGGCACGCAGGCGTGCAAGGCCCTCAAGGCGGAAGGGCTCGAGGTCGTGCTCGTCAACAGCAATCCCGCGACGATCATGACCGACCCGGAGCTGGCCGACCGCACCTACGTCGAGCCGCTCACCCTCGAGATTCTCGAAGCCATCATCGCCCGCGAGCGCCCGGACGCCTTGCTGCCGACCGTGGGCGGGCAGACGGCGCTGAACCTCGCCATGGATCTCGCCAAGGCCGGCGTGCTCGAACGCTATGGGGTCGAGCTCATCGGCGCCTCGGTGGACGCGATTCGCGTGGCCGAGGACCGCCTGCAATTCCGCGACGCGATGCGTGCGATCGACATCGACGTGCCGCAGAGCGGCTATGCCAGGTCGATTGGCGAGGCGGAGGAGCTGGTCAAGACCACGGGATTCCCGAGCATCATCAGGCCGTCGTTCACCCTGGGAGGCGTCGGGGCGGGCATCGCGTACAACGTCGAAGAGTTCCGCGACGTCGTGCGGCGCGGCCTCGCCATGAGCCCGGTGCACGAGATCCTGATCGAGGAGTCGGTGATCGGGTGGAAGGAATTCGAGCTCGAGGTGATGCGCGACGTCGCCGACAACTTCGTCGTCATCTGCTCGATCGAGAACATCGACCCGATGGGGGTGCACACCGGGGACAGCATCACGGTGGCGCCGGCCCTGACGCTGACCGACAAGGAATACCAGCGGATGCGCGACGCGGCGCGTCGCATCATCCGCAAGGTCGGCGTGGAGACCGGCGGATCGAACATCCAGTTCGCCATCAACCCGGACGACGGGCGGATGGTCGCCATCGAGATGAATCCGCGCGTCTCGCGATCCTCGGCGCTGGCCTCGAAAGCCACCGGCTTTCCCATCGCGAAGATCGCCGCCAAGCTGGCGCTGGGCTACCGGCTCGACGAGATTCCCAACGACATCACCCGCGTGACGCCGGCCTCCTTCGAGCCGACCATCGACTACGTGGTCGTCAAGATCCCCAGGTGGACCTTCGAGAAGTTCCCGGAAGCCGACCGGACGCTCACCACCCAGATGAAGTCGGTCGGGGAGGTGATGGCTATCGGGCGCACCTTCAAGGAAGCGTTCATGAAGGGCATCCGGTCGCTCGAGATGTCGAAGGCGGGCCTGCTGTTCGGGGCGGCGCCCCGCCCGGCCGAGTTCGACGCGGACGGCCTGCGGCAACAACTGCGCACGCCGCACGACCGGCGGTTCTGGGCCGTGTTCGAGGCCCTCGATCGAGGGTGGAGCGTTCCGGAGGTGCACGACCTGACGAACATCGATCCGTGGTTCCTCACGCGGTTCGAAGAGCTGGTCCACGCGCACCGAGCCCTGGTGGGGCGGACACTCGACGAGCTCTCCGACAGCACGATCCGGGAGTTGAAACGCGACGGATTCGGCGACGCCCAGATCGCCGCCACGTGCGGGACGACGGAAGACTTCGTGCGGGCCAGGCGCAGTCAGGCGGGGATCGTGCCGGTATACAAGCGGATCGACACGTGCGCGGCGGAGTTCGAATCCTTCACGCCCTATCTCTATGGCACCTTCGAGCGCGACTGCGAGGCCGAGCCCACCACGCGCCCGAAGGTCGTGATCCTGGGAAGCGGGCCCAACCGGATCGGGCAGGGACTCGAGTTCGACTACTGCTGTTGCCATGCGGTGTTCGGGCTTCGAGACGAGGGTTTCGAGACGGTCATGGTGAACTGCAACCCCGAGACCGTGTCGACCGACTACGACACCTCGGACCGCCTCTACTTCGAGCCGCTCACCCTGGAAGACGTGCTGGCCATTCTCGCGAAGGAGCAAAGCGCCGGGGCCGAGGTGGCCTGCCTGGTGCAGTTCGGCGGCCAGACGCCGCTGAAGCTGGCCCTGCCGCTGCACCACGCCGGCGTGCGAATCCTCGGCACCACGCCCGACTCGATCGACCTCGCCGAGGATCGCAAGCGGTTTGCGAGGCTGCTGAACGACCTCGGGATCGCCCAGCCGGACAGCGGCACGGCCACCTCGCGCGAGGAGGCGCGATCGGTCGCAGAGCGGATTGGCTACCCGGTCGTCGTGCGGCCCTCCTACGTGCTCGGCGGCCGCGCGATGGCGATCGTCTACGATGCGGGCGCGCTGGATCGCTATATGACAACGGCGGTGGATGCGTCGCCGTCGCACCCGATCCTGATCGACCGGTTCCTCGAGGACGCCTTCGAGCTCGACGTGGACGCGGTCGGCGACGCGACCGGCGCGATCGTCATCGGCGGGATCATGGAGCACATCGAGGAAGCCGGCATCCACTCGGGCGACAGCTCCTGCGTGGTGCCGCCGTATCTGGTGCCCGAACATCACCTGCAGACCATCCGCGACTACACGCGGCGCATCGGGCGCGCCCTTGGCGTCGTCGGGCTGATGAACGCGCAGTACGCCATCAAAGGCGACAAGGTCTATGTGCTCGAGGTCAATCCACGCGCGTCGCGCACAGTGCCTTACCTGTCGAAGGCCACCGGTGTGCCCCTCGCCAGGATCGCCGCACGCGTGATGGCGGGCCGGACGCTGGCCGACCTGGGGTTGACCGACGACCTGACCGTGTCGGGCGTCTTCGTGAAGACCCCCGTGTTCCCGTTCATTCGTTTCCCGGGCGTCGACACGATTCTTGGCCCGGAAATGAAGTCGACCGGGGAGGTGATGGGCGCGGCGACCACCTTCGGCGTGGCCTTCGCCAAGGCGCAGCTGGCGGTCGGGCAGCGGCTGCCCGATCAAGGCACCGTGTTCATCAGCGTCAACAACGCGGACAAACTCAACGTGCTGGCGATCGCACGCGACCTTGCCGCGCTCGGGCTGCGCCTGGTGGCGACGCGGGGGACTGCCGCCTTTCTTCGAGCGCACGGCGTCGAGGCGGGAACCGTATTCAAGGTCAACGAAGGCCGGCCCAACGTCGCCGATCAGGTTGTCAACGGCGAGATCCAGCTGATCGTGAACACCCCGCTCGGGCGCGCCTCGTTTTTCGACGATCGGTCCGTGCGGCGGGCCGCCATGCTTCACGGTGTGCCGTGCATCACGACGCTGACCGGTGCGGCGGCGGCCGTGAGCGCGATCCGGGCGCTCAGGGAACACGACATCGAAGTTCGGGCCCTGCAGGACTACCACGCAGGATCTGCGACTCACCGGGCGTAGACAGCCGGCAGTTCCTGCCATCAATCCAGTCGATCCAGCGCTCGAATCGCGCCTGCGCGACGATCAGGGGCAATCGCGGAACCCCTGACTCGCGACCAGGCCTTGCGGACAAGTCCGTCCAGACGCTCCGGGATCTCCGCCAGCTCCGCCTGTCCGAAGGTGCCCGAAATCTCTGGATAGAGCCCGGAGTCTTCAGACCCCGGGGCTCTTGCCGCCTGGCAACCGCCTTACGCCCGGACGCGCGTGGATGTGTGTGCACTCCGGCATCCTCATTGCGACCGGTACCAGCGTGCGTCATCCTGCAGCGCCGCCCGCCGCGGCCGTCCTTGCCGGCATCGTCGCCGGCTGCTTCCGGCCGGGAGAGTGGGAGGCCGGAGCCGTCTTCCTCGTGCTCGCGTGGTGCCTCGCACTCGTCGCGTTTCGCCAGCGCCACGAGCCACTGTGCCTCGCAATCGCCCTGCTCGCGTTTGGCGCCGCCGGCTGGACCCTTGCCGTCATCGACACCGAAGCGGCCGTGCACCCGTCGCTTCGCTCCTTCCTGGCGCGTGTGCACGGTCCGGACGCCATCGCGGACGAGGCGGGCGACCCCGTCGTCCTGACTGCCCGATTGCGGTCGGATGCCGCGCCCTCGCCGACAGGTGTCCGGCTGGAGCTCGAGACGCTCTCGGTCGAGGTGGGCGGCCGCCAGACGCGCGTCGCGGGCGGCGTGCTCGTCACCGTGGGCGGTGAGGTGCAGCCCGAGTGGTGGATCGCCTGGCGGGCCGGGCGCACCGTGCGCTTGCCGGCGCTTCTGCGGCGTCCGTCGCGGTATATGGACCCGGGCGTGCCCGATCACGAGCTGGCGTTGGCGAGGAGGGGCTACACGCTGGTGGGCGTCGCCAAGAGCGCGCTGCTCGTCCAGGTTCTGAAACGAGGACCGTGGATGCACGAAGCGGCCGCCGATCTGCGGCACCTCGTGCGGCAACGCGTCGAAGCGGTCGTCGGGTGTTGGGACGCCCGATCATCGGCGATCGTCAGGGCGATCCTCCTGGGGGACCGGGCGGCCCTTGACGACCGCGTCGAGCTGCAACTGCAGCAGGCCGGGACCTACCACGTGCTCGCGATCTCCGGCGGCAACGTGGCCATCCTCGCGGCCGTGATGATCGTCACGTTGCGCGCACTCAGAATGAGTCGCCGCGCGGCGGAAGCGAGCACCGCGGTGTGGCTCGTGTTCTATGCGTTCCTCGTCGGCGGGGGAGCCTCGGTCGAGCGCGCGACGCTGATGGCCGTCACCTACCTTGTCGCCCACGCCGTGGACCATCGGAGCCGGCCACTGAACAGCCTCGCGCTGGCCGCCGGTGCGAGCCTGGCGGTGTCGCCGCTGAGCCTGTTCGATCCCGCGTTGTGGCTGACCTACGGTGCGACCGCCGCGATTCTCCTCGGCGTGCCCCGGCTGACCCGCGTCGCGGCCCGGGCCCCTGCGCTGGCTCGACGGGCGTGGCTGCTGTTTGCCGCATCTCTGTCGGCGGAAGCGGCGCTGCTTCCGATTGCCGCATTCGTCTTCATGCGCGTGACCTTCGCGGGGTTGATCCTCAACTTCCTGGCGATTCCGCTGATGACCGTCGTTCAGATTGGAGGAGTCGCCGCGCTGGGTCTCTCCTGGCTCTCGATGGACTGGGCCCGGCTGGCAGGCTATCTCACGCACCTGGCGGCATGGGCGCTGGTGGAGAGTGCGGCCCTCGTCGACATCGCGCCCTGGCTGACCTATCGTCTTCCGCCGCCAGGGCCTGCGTCGATGTTCCTCTATTACGCGGGGTGGATGGCGTGGCTGTCGCGTCCACTGATTGCGTCCCGGTGGCCCGGGATAACGGGATCCGCCTGGCGATGGCGCGCCCTTACGGCGGCGACCATTGGAGTGTCGGCCGCATGGATCCTGCTCGCCCCGGGCCTGGGAAGTGTAGGGGCGGAACGACTGACGGTGACGTTTCTCGATGTCGGGCAGGGCGACACCGTGCTGCTCCAGTTGCCGTCGGGCCACAAAGTGCTCGTGGACGCGGGCGGGGCCGGCGGGTCCACGTACGACATCGGGCAGCGCGTGGTGGAGCCCGTGCTCTGGGCGCGCGGCGTCAGGCGACTCGACTACCTCGCCATCACCCACGGCGACGGCGATCACATCAACGGCGCGGCCGCGGTCTTGCGCGACTTCTCGCCACGGGAAGTCTGGGAAGGCGTGCCCGTCCCGCGGCTGGCGCCGTTGCAGGACCTGCGAACGGCAGCGGATCGCGCCGGAACGGGATGGCGGGTCATTCAGCGAGGGGACGTGCTGAAGCTGGGCGAGGTCGAATTGCACGCGTGGCATCCGCCGCCGCCCGAGTGGGAACGGCAGAAGGTGAGGAACGACGACTCGATCGTGTTCGAGGTGAGGTACCGAGGCGTATCGATCGTGCTGGCCGGGGACGTCGGACCCGAGGTTGAGGCCGAGGTGTCGCATCTCCTGCAGCTCGCGCCACTTCGGGTGCTGAAGGTGCCGCACCATGGAGGCCCCGCGTCGAGCACCAGCGCGTTCGTTGCGGTCGTGAGGCCCGCGGCGGTCGTCGTCAGCGTGGGCCGCGGCAACCGGTTCGGGCATCCCGCCCCGTCCGTGATTCAACGGTACCTGGACGCCGGCGCGCAGGTGTTTCGGACGGACCAGGACGGCGCCGTCACCCTCTCGACCGCGGGGCAGGAGGTGGATCTGACGACGTTCACTGGAAGAACAAGCCGTCTGATCGCGCGTGGATCAGGCGGTTCTCACTGACCTTGGCGCTCCGACCGCTTGACCTGTCCCCACGCCTCTTCCATCTGGTCGAGCGAGTACGATCCAAGTTCGTGGCCGCCCGCTTTCAGAGCCGACTCCATCTGCTCGAATCGCCGCGTGAACTTGTCGTTGGCCTCGCGAAGCGCCGCCTCCGGTTCAATGCCCAGTTTTCGCGAGAGGTTCGCCATGGCGAACAGCAGGTCGCCCATCTCCTCCTCAGCCTGCTCGCGGCTGGTGGCGCCCGCCTCGACCGATTGCCTCAACTCGGCCACTTCCTCCTCGATCTTGGCCACCACGTCCACCGGCCTGTCCCAGTCGAAGCCGACCGCCGCGGCGCGTGTCCCGATTTCGTTCGCGCGCAGCAGGGCAGGCAGCGTCCGAGGAATGCCGCCGAGCGTCGTGCGCGACGATCCGCCCTTCGACGGCTCCCGCGACTTGATCGTCTCCCACCTGCCGAGCACTTCATCCGGTGTGAGCTCGGGCGATGGCGTCTCACCGTCGGCGGGCGACGACTCGCGGGCAAAGACGTGCGGGTGCCGGCGGATGAGCTTGTCGGTGATCGATCGCAGGGAATCGGCCACGGTGAAGTCGCCGTGTTCCGCGCACAACTGTGCGAGCAGGACGGCTTCGAAGATGAAGTCCCCGAGTTCTTCCCGCAGGGCCGACCCGGTCGTCGCGGTCGAGGGCCTCGAGCACCTCGTAGGCCTCCTCGAGGACGAACGGCCGCAGTGTCTGCAGCGTCTGCACGCGATCCCACGGACAGCCCTCCGGGCCACGAAGGAATCGAACGGTTTCGACAAGCCGCCGGAATTCTTCGGCAGCCGATGCCATGCTTGGGTCCATGCCAGCTATGCTAACATCTGAAAGTAGTGACACGAGTGGCGGGACGGGCGCGGGCGATCTGCAAGTGCCACAGCGGCCCCGCTACGGCAACGCCGTCGGGGACCTCGGCATGACCGATCAGACGACACCGTCGATCACGTTCACCGGGTTCGTCCTGTCACTCGTGACAACAGCCGCGGTCCACTTCGGCGACATGCCCGACCCCGTCTCGGGCGGGCAGAAACCGCCAAACATCGAAGCCGCGTCGCAGATGATCGAGATTCTCGCGATGCTCGATGAAAAGACCCGTGGCAACCTGACGGCGCAGGAACGTTCGCTGCTCGATCAGGTCCTCTACGAACTGCGCATGCGCTTTGTCGCGGCCCAGAACGAGGCCGCCAAGAGCCCGCTCATCGTCGAACCTTGAACCCGCCGGTCGGCCGCGTCACATTCCTCGGAACCGGGACATCGCATGGCGTGCCCATGATCGGGTGCAGCTGCGGCACCTGCCGGTCGGCCGACCCGAAGGACCGTCGTTCCCGCCCGTCAATCTACATCGAGCTTCGCGGCGGGCAGTCGGTCCTGGTCGACACCACGCCGGACCTGCGCGGCCAGGCGCTCGCCAACGGCGTCACGCGCGTCGACGCGATCCTCTTCACGCACGGCCACGCCGATCACCTGATGGGGCTGGACGAGGTCCGCCGTTTCAACGCCATGCAGCGGGAGGCGATCCCGTGCTACGGCGACGGGCCGACGCTCGGTGAGATCCGGCGGACCTTTGCGTACATCTTCGAGTCGCAACAGCCTGGGGGCGGGATTCCCCAGCTCAACCTGTTCTCGATTGCCGGACCGTTCTCCATCAACGGCCAGGAAATCGTCCCCGTGCCGGTCAAGCACGGGTCACGGTTCATTCTCGGGTACCGTGTGGGCGGCTTCGCCTACCTGACCGACTGCAGCGGGATTCCCGACACCTCGTGGCCGCTGCTCGAGGACCTCGACGTCCTGGTGGTGGATGCCCTTCGCGACCGGCCGCATCCGACGCACTTCACCGTGGCGCAGGCGCTCGAGGCGGTCGAACGCCTGAAGCCGGCCCGCACGTGGTTCACCCACATCTGCCACGATCTGCCGCACCAGGCCACCAACGCGAGGCTTCCAGCCGGCGTCGAGCTGGCCTACGACGGGTTGCAGATCGAAATCTGAAGCAATCAGCGCGGCTGGAGGCTGGCGGCCCGCACGGTGGAGGCCGGATCTTCGAGTCTGACGCATTCAATGCGGCTGGAGGCTGGAGGCTGGCGGCTGGCGGCCCGCACTGCGAGGGCCGGGTCTTCAGACACGGCATTCTCATCTCACGCACGCGATCGCTCGCAGGGCTGAAGCCCCGGCCTCCGTTTCGTCGGCCGGCAGCCGAAAGCCGATATGATGTCCTTGTGGACGTGATTCACTTTCCGGACGACTCCCGGCCGATGATCTGGCGGTCGCCGGTCCTGGCGCTCGGCAACTTCGACGGTCTCCATCGCGGTCACGCGAAGATCATCGAGCGAGTACGCCGTGGGGCCCTGGAGCGGGGCGCGACGGCGCTGGCCATGACCTTCGACCCGCACCCGCACCGGGTGCTGCGTCCCGACAAGGCGCCGCCGCTGCTGATGACCACAGCGCAGAAGCTCGAGGCGCTGGAGCAAGCCGGCATGCAGGGGGTCGCCGTCGTCCGGTTCACCACCGAGTTGTCCTTGTGGGAGCCCGAGGTGTTTGTCCGGGCCGTGCTGGTGGACTGGCTGCGCGTGTCCGAGGTCTGGGTCGGAGCGAACTTTCTCTTCGGTCACAACCGGGCCGGCAACTTTTCGGTCCTTCGCGCGCTCGGCACGCGATTCGGATTCAGGGCCGAGAAGATCGATCCAGTTCGGTTCAAGGACTTCGTCGTCAGCAGCACCCGGATCCGCCGCCTCGTCGCGGAGGGCCGGGTCGACGAAGCCTCCGCGCTGCTCGGGCATCACGCGTTCATCGATGGGGAGGTCGTGGCCGGTCTCGGTCGAGGCCGTCAGCTGGGATCGCCGACGGCGAACATTCAGACCGACAACGAGCTGGTGCCTCCGCGCGGGGTCTATGCGACGGTCGCCAGGGTGGGGAGCGACCTGCACCCTTCGGTGACCAACATCGGGGTCCGCCCGACCTTCGGCGAATCGGGCCAGGTGTTCATCGAGACGCACCTGCTCGATCTCTCGCAGGACCTGTACGGCCGGCGGCTCCGTATCTACTTTGTACAGCGCCTGCGCGACGAACGCGCGTTCGCCTCGCCAGACGCGTTGAGAGCACAGATCGACATCGACTGCCGGAACGCGCGGACACTGTTCAACCTCGTTTCGGTTTAGAATCGTCAATGATGGAACAGATCGAGACCGGTCCGGGTCGGCCGCTCTGGTTCGCAGCCAGCTTTCCGCGGCAGATCCGGTTTGCGCCCGCGATCAGCGAGCTCGCGGTCAAGGTCGCCCAGTTGAGCGGATGCGCCGAAGGCGAGGCCCTCGAGATCGGCCGCGCAGTCGAGAGCGCCACGGTGCGGGCGATCGACGATCTTCCGGGCCCTGACGGCTCGCTCGACGTGGCGTTCCAGGCCAACGAGCGGCTGTTCGAGGTGACCGTGACGTGCCGCGGACGGTCGGTCCTCGCGTTGAGCGTGCCGCGCCCCAGCTGACAGCGATCGACGCTTCCCATGATGCGCCTCTTCAACACACTGTCTCGCCGTGAGGAATACTTTGCGCCGTCGCGCGACAACACCGTGCGCATGTACACGTGCGGCCTGACCGTCTACAACCGGGGCCATATCGGGAACTTCCGGACCTTCGTCGCCCTGGACGTCCTGCGGCGCGCCTTCAAGTATCAGTGCGGCTACCAGGTTCGCCAGGTGATGAACTTCACCGACGTGGACGACCGGACAATCGCCGGCTCGCAGAAGGCCGGAATTCCGCTCCGCGAATACACCGATCAGTACATCGTGGCCTTCAGGGACGACGCCCGGACGCTCGGGCTCGAGGAGGTCGAGGAGAATCCCCGCGCGACCGACCCCGCGAACCTGAGGGCGATGGCCGATCTGATCTCCTCGCTCGAGCGCAACGGGCACACCTACCGCAGCGACGGATCGATCTACTTCAAGATCGCCACCTTCGGCGACTACGGCAAGCTGGCGCGCCTCGATCACGAGGGCATCCAGCCAGGGGCCAGGATCGACACCGACTCGTACGAGAAGGAAGACGTCCGCGATTTCGTGCTCTGGAAGGCCACCCGGCCCGACGAGCCGACGTGGGACTACGGCCAGGGGCCCGGCCGGCCCGGCTGGCACCTCGAGTGCTCCGCCATGGCGCTTCGGCTGCTCGGAGAGCCGCCGATCGATCTGCACGCCGGCGGCGTCGACCTCGTGTTCCCCCACCACGAGAACGAGATCGCCCAGAGCGAAGGCGCCACCCGCACCGCGTTCTCCCGGTTCTGGGTCCACGTCGAGCACCTGCTGATCGACGAAGAGAAGATGTCGAAGTCCCTCGGGAACCAGTTCACGGTTCCCGACATTGTCGCGCGGGGCTACCGGCCGTCGGCGATTCGCTACCTGCTGATCTCGACGCACTACCGCAAGCAGCTGAAGTTCTCGTGGGGCAGCCTGACCCAGGCCGAGGAGGCCGTTCAGCGGCTCACCGATTTCCTCTCCCGGCTCGACGATGTGCGCGGGGACATCGCGCACGCGGGGGTTGCGGCGAAGGCGGCGGAGGCCCAGGCGGCATTCGGAGGCCTCATCGAGCAGGACCTGAACGTGCCCGGGGCCATGGGCGCCATGTTCGACCTGGTCCGCACACTCAACTCCGCCATCGACGCCGGGGAGATCGGCGCGCCCGATCTGCCCGCAATCAGGGACGCGTTCGACTACTTCGATCGGATCCTCGGCGTGCTGTCGTTGCGACGGGCGGAGGATTCACGTGCAGATGTATCGGCTGAGGAGATCGAGCGAATGATCGCCGAACGTCAGGCCGCCCGCAGCCGGCGGGATTTCGCGGCGGCCGATCGCGTCAGAGACGATCTGGCCGCGCGCGGGATCATCCTCGAGGACACCCCGTCGGGCACACGCTGGAAGGTTGGAGCCAAGCCACAATGACCGTTCCGGAACTCATCACGCCCCTGCCGGGCCCCAAGGCCCGCGCCATCATCGATCGAGACACGAAATACGTTTCTCCGTCGTACACGCGTTCGTACCCATTCGTCATGGCTCGCGGCGAAGGCGCCGTCGTCGAGGACGTTGACGGCAACCGCTTCCTCGACTGCGCCGCCGGTATCGCGGTGACCTCGACCGGGCATTCACACCCCGAGGTGGTGAAGGCCATCACGGAGCAGGCGAAGGCGTTCCTCCACATGTCGGGCACGGACTTCTACTACGAGCCGCAGGTGCGGCTCGCGGAGGAGATCGCGGCGATCGTGCCCATCGACGGGCCGGTGCGGTCGTTTTTCGGCAACTCGGGCGCCGAGGCCAACGAGGCCGCGATCAAGCTGACGAGGCACTATACCGGGCGACAGAATTTCATCGCGTTCCTGGGCGCGTTTCATGGCCGGACGATGGGATCGGTGTCGCTGACGGCCAGCAAGGCGATCCAGCGGCGCGGTTTCGGTCCCGTGATGCCCGGCGTCTACCACGCGCCGTACGCGGACTGCTACCGCTGTCTGTGGCAGTTGAAGCCCGAGACCTGTCAGGCCGAGTGCCTGGATTACGTCGAGCACGAAATCCTCGTGCACCTGGTCTCTCCCGACGAGGTGGCCGCCATCATCGTCGAGCCGATCCAGGGCGAGGGCGGGTACCTGGTGCCGCCTCCGCAGTTCCTTCAGCGGCTGTCGGCGTTGACGAAGCAACACGGGATGCTGCTCATTGCGGACGAGGTGCAGTCGGGAATGGGGCGGACCGGGCGGATGTTCGCGTGCGAGCACTTCGGGATCAGGCCCGATGTCGTGACGATGGCAAAGGGCATCGCGTCGGGCATGCCGCTCGGGATCGCGACGTCGCAC
The DNA here is from genome assembly GCA_963843385.1 of uncultured Acidobacteriota bacterium. GTDB lineage: Bacteria > Acidobacteriota > Vicinamibacteria > Vicinamibacterales > JAKQTR01 > CAVOHU01. The sequence goes on along the minus strand of CAWJJY010000007.1, from coordinate 1,732,637 downwards.
GCCGACGTGATGGACTGGCCGCCAGGCGCGCATGCGAGCACGTTCGGCGGCAACCCCGTGTCGTGCGCCGCGGCACTGGCGACGATCAAACTGCTGCGCGAGGCGATCGTGAAGAACGCCGAGACCGTCGGAGCCTACCTGAAGCAGGGCCTCGACGGGCTGGTGGAACGCCATCCCCTGATTGGCGTCGTTCGAGGCAAAGGCCTGATGCTCGGCGTCGAACTCGTGCGCGACCGCCGGACCAAAGAGCGGGCGACCACCGAGCGGGATCAGGTCGTCGAGGCGTGCTTCCGGCGGGGCATGTTGTTGCTCGGCGCCGGCCAGAACGCGCTGCGATTCGCCCCGCCGCTCGTGCTCACGAAGGAGCAGGCGGACACGGTCGTGCGCATTACCGACGAAGCGCTCACCGAGGTCGAGCAGGCGCACCGTCTCGCCTAGAAACGAAAGCCCGGGATCATTTCGATCCCGGGCCTCTGCAGTCACATGTCACGGACTCTCGTCTCGCGGGTCCTGTCCGGTCGTCGGCACGCTGGCTGACCCGCAGGGGCCGTCACCACATTGGCGTCTCGCCCCTCGACGAGCGGCCGAAGCTCGCGACCGCTTCGCGTCTGGTCTCGCCTACGACTCCCGCTCGCTCGGGGGAGCCTGTGGGTCATCCAGGTGCCTGGACGCCCGGCCACCCGCTCGACGAGGGCGATGGCGAGGGCTCTCGTTTCGCGGGTCCGGTCCGCCCGGCGCCTATCTCATCGTCTCCACCGTCTCGAGCACGCGAATGTTCCGCTTCTCGAGTTCGTTCATGAAGTAGCTGTAGTTCTCGCCGTAGAAACAGTCTTCGGGCGGGACGATGCCGCGCTCCTTGATCATGCCCTTGCCGATCATCACGGCGCCGATCGCGGCCGAATAGCCGGTCACCCGGCCCATCGACGACACGCCGTTCACCGTGTCGGCCTCGTCCCACATGTGATAGGAAATCCTCGTCTTCAGACCGTTCTTGATCCCCGTGACGGTGTTGTACATGACGCAGACATCGGTCTCGCCGGGCTTCGCTTTGAGGCGCGGTTCGATCCGGGAGAGCAGGAAGTCGCGCGGCACGATCTGTTTGCCCTCGAACTCCTGCGGCTCGATGTCCAGCATGCCGCACTCCTTGAGTGTCTGGACGCCGTCCCAGTGCCCGGGCCACCGCACCGTCTTCTCGGCGAACTCCTTGAGCTGCGTCCGGGTGTAGACGAAGCTCGGCATCCCGGGCGTGATCGCACACTCGAGCGGCTCGTGCTTGCCGAACTTGTCGAACGTGAACGGCTCGCGATCGGAGGTCGCCCACACCTCGACCATCTTCCCGCCCTTGAGCACCCAGACCTTCAGCATGTACTCGCGCAGCACGTGCCAGAACGCCCAGGTGATCATGTAGCGCAGCGGGTGGCGCGCGGCGGCCTCCTTGTTGGGAATTCCGCCGACCCGGGCGATGGCCGACTCGGCGACGTCGAGCCGCCTGATGCCTTCACCGCACGTGACGTTGCTGATGCCCGGCGCGAATCCGATGCCGTCCATGAAGCAGATGTTGTGCTTCATGGCCGTCTCGTGAATCCAGTCCCCGTACTGGTTGAGCGTCATGCCCTGCGGCAGGACCAGCCCTTCCACCTCGTACGCGTCCGGGCGCCGGTGGTACTCCTCCAGCATGTCCACGCAGTTGAGGCCGGTGCGGACAGCGGAGTCGACGACCAGGTAGCTGGTGTGCCGATCGGGAAGCGTGTTGACGCCGACGTCGTACTGCTTCATCAGCGCCATCACGTCGTCTTTCTTCTCGATATCGAGCGCGTGGGTCACGACCTTCGGGCTCTTGAGCCAGTCGCGCGTTTCCTCCAGCGCGTCCTTGCGCCGGCCCACCAGCCCGACCGACTTCACCGCTTCGTCCTTGACGAGGTCGAAGGCGACGGCCGCGCCCATCTTGCCACTGCCACCGAAGACGAGGATGTTCATCTGACCTCCCGTGTGTCCGCCGCGAACGCCTGGGCGCCGTGGCGGATGATGCCGGCTCGGATCGTCCCATGCGCGAGGGGTGCTGGTCTGACCCGACGGTGGATGCCGAACACGGCCGGTATCTGGCGCGCCGGAGCGGCCCCTGGTCGGCGATGCTCGGCTGAAATCTGCGGCGCTCCTGGAGGCTTCGGCTGGGGGACTGACAGGACGGGCCGCACCGTTCGGCCGCCCGCGAGCGGACGGGCCGAATGCCTGCGACAGCCCTCAGGCAAGTACGCGGACATTATACAGAAGGCTGGCGGCTCGCGGCTCGAGGCTGGCGGCCCGTCTCGCAGAACCGCACTTTTCGCTGGCATAGACAGGCTTCAGGCCCGAGGACTGTTGCGGCCAGCGGCCGGGGCCGGCGACCCAGCCACGATTAACGCTACATGCCTCAGCCGCCGGGCTCCAGTCTCTGGTACCAGCACACAAGGCCGGGACAGCGTCTGTCGTGCTGGCCCCTGGTTTGCTATCCGTGTCTGTGTGGCTGGCAGTGCGACCCTGGCTTTGGGCCAAAACGGCGAGAATCTCGCGTGCGCCGAACTCGAGCGGCGCGGGTACGCGATTATTGCGCGCCGGTACCGCACCCGATCTGGCGAAATCGATATCGTTGCCATGGAGGGCGACACCGTGGTGTTCCTCGAGGTGAAGACCCGCGTGAACGGGGCGTGCGGGCACCCGGCGGAAGCGGTCACCTGGTGGAAGCAGCAGCGCATCGCGGCGATGGCGAGGGACTTCCTGGCGCGGCGCCGCCTCACGGACCGTCCGTGCCGGTTTGATGTCGTCGCGATTACCTGGCCCACCGCGGGCAGACCGAATGTGGACATCATCCGCGGCGCGTTCGTCGTCGACGCGTAGCGGAGAAGGCGAGGGACGCCCACCGACGCATTCGTGGGTCCGAGACGTAGCGCCGAGCGCGGTTGGAAGGCACACCCTCCGAAGCACGTGGATATCGGGCGAGCAGAGAAGGCAGGGCGGAGACACTGCGCGAAAGCGTGCGTTGCCGACCTGACGACAGGGACGCGGACCGTCGAGTTAGCGGTCTTCCGACGAGCCTGGCGCGCGGGCGATCACCCTCGCGCACTTGATGAACTCGGCGCGGCTGTGGTACGTTTATCGGACGGTCGGGCGGGAATAACTCAGTGGTAGAGTGCGACCTTGCCAAGGTCGAAGTCGCGGGTTCGAATCCCGTTTCCCGCTCCATCCTCCCACCTAGCATCCTGTAGAGCGGTCTCGTCGGGCGCCGTAGCCAAGTGGTAAGGCAGAGGTCTGCAAAACCTCCATCTCCGGTTCAAATCCGGACGGCGCCTCCAAAATTCATTAAGGAAAACGCAGGGTCAGCCTGGCGACTGGTCGCTAGACCCCGGAAAACGATCGAAAGAAAGCTTATCTTTAGCTTACGCGTTTGGGAGCGGGGATCCTGCGAGCACCAGGACGATGCCCGCAGGCAGGGTAGAGGGGCTACCGACCGGCGGCGACGTTCAGCTTCTCGGCAGCCTCGCGCAGGTCGTCGCCCGAGACGATGTCGTAGCGCCTGAACACGCTCGGCGTCTTGTGACCGGTCATCTTCATCGCCACGCTCTCGGGCACGCCCGCCCGCACGAGGTTCCGAACCGCGGTGCGCCGCAGGTCGTGGGGGATGCGCCCCGGGCACCCGGCCGCGCGACAGGCGTTCTTCCACGCGTTGTTGAAGCTGACAATCGCCGTGGGTTTCTTCTCGCCTCCCCGCTTCTCCGCCACCATCCGGAAGAACACCAGCGGCGCGATCTGCCCGGCCTTCTTCAGCCGCTCGTGCTCGGCGTGCTGCGCCTCCAGGACCGCCCGTAGGTCCTCCGTCATCGGGAACACGCGGCCTGCCTTGTTCTTCGTCGTGCCAGCGTCGAGCCGCACCTCGCCCGCGTCGAAGTCCACCTGCCGCCATTCGAGCGGCAGCACTCTCCGAGGCGATGCGCCAGCCGGTGATGTAGGCGAAGGTGATGACCGGCCGGACCTCGGCGGGGAGGTGCGCCAGGACGCTCTCGTACTGCTCGGTTCGAAGAACCCGGCGCGAGCTGCGGATTCTTCCAGCATCTTGATCTTCGGCTTCATCGCGAGCGCCCCTGCTCGACCGCCAGACTGAAACACCGCTTCAGTAGTTGGAGCTCGCGGTTGATCTCGGCGTTGCTGACCGGCTTCGTGACGGCCTTTACGTCCGTCGTCGCGCCGTCCTCGTTCGTGACGGAGTGCGCCTTGCGGGTGACAATCGTGTCGGTCTGCCGCTTCGCGACGAAGCTGGTGATCTCGGCCGACGTGATTCCCGCCATACGCCGCCCACCGAAGGCGGGCCGCAGGTGGAGGCGGATGCGGCGCTGGAGGCCGACCGAGTTCCGGCCGTTGGCCGTGTAGTCATCGACGACGTTCTTCGCCGCCGTGTCGAACGTCAGGCGCTCGGCGTGCTTGACAATCGGCAGGTGGTGCTCACGTGCGCCGACCCGCTTTTCCAAGAGGCGCTCGGCGTCGCCCTTCCGTGGGCTCTCGGTCGACTCGGCCACGCGCTTACCGTCCGGGCCGTGGTAGCTAATCCACCAGACGCGGCCAAGCGGGTAGACGGAGCCAGAGCCTCGGGCGCGGCGGTGCTTCATGACTTCTCCTTCTCTGGACGCAGGCCCTGCCGTGTCTTGCGGGCTGTCTGCCAGTGCTGGCTCTTGCACTTCGGGCAGAGTCGGACGACGCGGGTACGAGGCGTCCAGCGGTGCCGACACCGCCGACACCTGAGCGGGCGGGGGAGTTGGATCTTCTTCATCGTATAAGTTTACTCATGAGTAGACATCAAGTCCAGCACTTCCTGAAAGCAGCGGGATCATTAGAGATTCTGTCTGGTTTTTAACTGCTTTAGACGCAATAGGTTATGCTGTACATGGACCTTTAAGTTGTGCTATAGTTGAACTACGGGTTGGGCGGCTCTGCTGCACCTTCGAGCCACGACCGAGCAATAGCCCGGCGTGCGATTTCGAGAACAGACAACGCGCTGTTTGTTTTCGAAAGGTGCACATGAGAGGCTATTCCGGACCCCGTCTCCGTCCCAACCGACAGCTACTGAGAGCCGTCCGCGCGTCCGGCCTCCCTGGCTGGCAACTCGCGCTCGTGGCGGGTATCCCGCATCACAGCACCTTCTCGGCGCTGATCAATTCCAAGACGGTTCCCGACTCTAGGCTTACCCGTGAACGCCTCGAACGCATCGCGGATGCGGTCGGCTTCGACCGGGCGCTGCTCTTTCCGGGCGGTGCCCGGTGACCCCGTTCTGCGTCGACATAAAGACGGCGGCCGCGTCACTCGGCATGTCCACTGGCGTACTTCGGACCTATATCGACAGAGGGCTGCTGCCGGTCGTGAAGTTCCCGAGCGCCAAGCACGAAGGCGAGACGTCCCGCCGCGTCCTGATCGCGGTCTCCGACCTGGAAGAGTTCGTCGCGAAGTATCGCGTTGGTGAGGTGGCGACGTGACGCGCCCCGTCCTGCTTCACGTCACCACGGACCTTCCCGGCCGCTTTCGTCAAGTCGGCCTGCACGTGGCTGAACACGCGAACGCCGTCACCGTCTGGTGCCCCGTCTGCACCGAGCGCCAGGACTACTTCCGCGTTGACGGCGGTTGGAGTGGGGCAGCCTTTCTGCATGACGACGGGTGCGAGCATTTCCGCACAACTCAGGAGCGGCTTGGAGTCACACCATGAATCTGACCCAAGCCGATCTCGCGACACACGCCGCCCTCGGCATTACGCCCGACATGCTGGAGCGGGCACAGGTCAGCCGCGTCGATGACTGCGACGCACGCGAGAGGTTGACCTCGAAGCACTCCGGCGATCTGTCAGGCATTCTCTATCCGTACCTCCACCCTGACACTGGATACGCGTCCACGTATCGACTGCGCCGTGACCATCCCGAGATGGAGAACGGCAAGCCGAAGGATAAATACCTCTTCGCCTTTGGCGACCGCTCGCATCTGTACTTCCCTCCGAACTGTGCGGCGCTGCTGTCGGACATCACTGTCGAAGTCCTCATCGCCGAAGCTGAAAAGTCTGTCCTCAGTATTACCTGTGCCGCCGAGCGCGTTGGCCGTGCCGTGCTTCCCGTTGGGACTGGTGGATGTTGGGGCTTTCGCGGTGTTATCGGCAAGACGACCGACGCAAACGGCGCGCGGGTGGACGAGAAGGGTCCGTTACCTGATTTCGACCTCATCGCGCTGGACCGGCCGACCGGTCGTGATTGCGTTCGACGCCAACACGGCCACCAACGCGAAGGTGCAGGCAGCGCGACGCCTACTGGCGCAGGAACTCACCGGGCCGCGGGGCAGTAGTCCGATTCCTCAACATCCCAACCGAGCCGGGGCATCAACGGCCCCGACGACTACATAGGCCAGTACGGCGCCGCAGCGTTCTTCGCGCTCGCGCTCAGGCCGGTCACAGCCATCGCGGACATCATCCTGCGTAAAGCCTCTGACGTACCCGACGAGAAGTTACACAAGGTCTTCGGTGGTCGACTCGTGCAAGGGGCCATCGCGTTGCTGGCCGGGCCGGGTGAGAGTGGCAAGGGCATGTTCTCCGTCGACACGTTTGCGCGCTTCACCACCGGCGAACCGTTTCCCGGAGACACTGCGCGACGGGCACCGTCTCAACGTGCTGGTTTGCGTGACCGAAGATTCGATGGGCCGCGTCAAGTCCCGATTCCGCGCGGCCGGTGCAGACCTCGACCGCGTGTCACTTCGTGGAGGGTCCGGAGGTGAGTCGCGGCGGACTCACGATGCCGTCGCCCATGATGTTGGACGACGATGCCGGACAACTGGTGCGCCATGCCGAAGCAGATCGAGGCGAAGGCTCTGTTTCTTGAAACGGTCGTAGAGCATTTCGGCGACCGTGCGGGCAAGTCACGCCGCAGTACGAACAACGAAGCCGACGTCAGGAGCGCCCTGTCACCCGTTTCGGGCCGTGTGTCAACATGGCGGGACTGTGACGGCCTCGGGGCCATCCATCCGAGGCAAGAGCACAGAGGGCAGTGTCGACGATTCCATCTCCGGTTCCGCAGCGTTCCGCAATGTCACCCGGGCAGCCCACCACATCTACCGCGACCCCGAGGACGAGACAGAGGACCCGTCCGGTTACTGTTCACCTCGAAGTCGAACTACTTGGCGCGACGCCCAGTAACGCTGAGGTTTCGCATTCGGCCCTGGGACGAAGACATCTCCGGGCCGTGTCAATGCCCGGTGGACTCCTGCGAACATGAGGGTCGTGTGGTGTGGGAAGACGATCTGACCGACTCGCGAATGGCTGAACAGATCTGGCAACAGATCGCCGCGCGCAACAAGCCCCGAAACGATGTCGCCGTGCAAGAGGCCGAGGAATTTCTCTACCGCGTTCTCGACCAGGGCAGACAGCCTCCAGAAGTGGTCTTCGCCTTGGCAAAGCCAGAGCGCATCACTCCATCCGCGTTGAAGCGGGCCAAAGAGAATCTGCACGTCGCTGAGCGTCAAGGAAGGGTTTCCCGGCCAGGGTCGTAGCTTGGGAGTTACGGAAGGAGAAGATGTGAACCCCAGGCCGGCCCCTAGAGGAGAGCAGTGGGGGGATGGTTCTGTTTTCTGGGCCTCTCTTAACTCCTCTAGCAAATGTCTAAGGAATTCGCAGAGGAGTTGGGCGTACCCGCTGAACTCCTCTACAAAACATTGGGCTTTGCCTAGAGGAGTCGAGAGAGGCCAGGGAGATAAGAGATATCCCCAGCTGCTCTCCTCGGTACTGGCCGGCTGCTCTCCTCTGGGCTGTCCGAGTCTGGAGCCAGCCACCGACGGAGCTAACCCCATGGACCTCTTGAACCCGAGCCCGCACGCCCGCTCTGTCCTCTTGGGCGACCGCCAGTGTACCGCGATGAACCGAAAGGGGAACCGCTGCGGCCGGGCCTCGGCACTCGGGCAGTTCGTCTGCGACCACCACGGCGCGAAATCCCCGCTCTCGATCCAAGCGGGGAAGGAGAGGATGGCTACCCTGGTGGAACCCGCGCTGGACGTTCTCTACCGCGCCACCCGCAACGCCCCACCCTGTGAGGTGTGCGGGAGAAGTGACGCAGACAGAGATCCAACAGCCGTACGAGCGGCAGGGATGATCTTTGGATCGCAGTGGTTTTCACCCGACTCTCGCGATCCAGCAACAGCCCACCGTCGAGTGTGAGTGGTCGCGCTACTTGACCGACGACGAGTGCGAGTTGATGGACGCGGTGATCGAGCGCGCCAAACAGCGCATGAATTCCGGCGTTCTTCCCGACGCGCCAGCGGAACCCCTGCAGCTCGAAAGCGCCCTCGTGGACGCAGATGTTGTCGCCGCAGACGACGAGGTAGAGATCTGAGTCGCGTAAGCTCAGTGTAAGCTTTTCGGAGTCTATAACTGATGGCTAACAAGACACTTACCAACACGGCCAGAGGTTTAGTAAACCTTCGCCCTTTGGACCTGGTACGCGGAAATCACTAGGGAAACACGATGTCTGAAAACTCTTGGCTCCCGGCGCTACTCGCCGACCTGCGGTCCCGTGGCGTCACCTTCACGATGAAGGGCAACGCCCTGAAGATCCGGCCGTGGAAGACGCTGACAAAGGATGAAGCCTCGACCGTCCAGGCCAATCGAGCGGCGCTCAAGGATCTTGTTCGAACCGAAGAAGTCGCGACGCCCCCAGCTGCGACACCCAAGCCACCGCCAGCCGAACCGTGCTGCTACTGCCACCGGGCACCGTGTATCGGGCCGAAGCACAGCGCGTATTCGGTGCTGCACTGGAATCACCCGGGCGAAGTCGAACGACGTCGCGTGGAGGCAACGGCCGTGATGATGAAGATGTTGCCCTTCGGAAACCCGTACTAGAAGACCGTCACATGGACATCGAACAACTCCAACGCGATCTTCAAGCGTTCGCCAAGGCCCGCGAGAACCGCATCGTCATCGTCCATCAGATCGTGGAGGCCGATGGCACCTTGGCAGAGAAGATTTATTGCGGTCGTCAACCCCGCCGCCCGTCGTCGGACGAGCAGCCTCACCAGGAGGACGGACATGCCAACCCGTTACGTTGAATTGCAAGGCAGCACCGGCCACGTACACACCGAGGGTGGCCACCTCATCGTGCCCGTCGTCGCGCTGATGGAAGGCGTGCTTCGGGCCATCAACTCGCGTCTGCCCGGAATTCGTGCCCATCTCGACGCTCGCAGCGGCGCCGTCTGCCTGGGCTGGCTGCCCGGTCATGCTCGGCCATCCAACCAAGAACGGCCGACAGGTCTCCGCGAACGACCCGAAGACGCTGGAGGCGCAGTCGTTCGGCACCATCGCCGACGCGCACATCGCAGGCTCGAAGCTGCTCATGGAGTGCCGCCTTGACACGGCGAAGGCCGCGCGCATTGGGGCCTCCGGGCTGCTCGACCGCATTCGCAGCGGCGAGGTCTGCGAAGTCTCCGTGGGTGTTTCGTTGAGACGGCGCCCGAGTCCGGCACCCACAACGGCAAGCCGTATTCTGCCGTTTGGAAATCGCTCACACCCGACCACTTGGCTTTCGTTGCGCGAGGCGCCTGCGATGCCGCGATGGGGTGCGGAACAAGAGCGGCGTCCGCGAACAGCTACGACCCACCGGACAGCTACGAGCCCGGCCTCGGCCAAAATGCGCGCCCAGTCGAGAGAGCAGCCGATGGTCGTACCGAAACCACCGTGCCCCTTCGACACTCCGGGCTACAGCGGAGAGCCGAATAGTGTGCCGCCTAACGGCTACGCGATCGCCATCGATAGGCAGAAGAAAGGACAAAGGCGATGACGATCCCAGCACAACTCGCAGAGGAACTCACCGCGCAGCTCGCGGAACTCGGCATCCAACGCACACTGGCGCAGGAACAGGTCGATTCGTGCGTCGCGCAGATTGGGGTATCGAGCAGCGCATCAGCGACATCCACGTCGCCACCACGACCTTGACGCACCTGCCCCCGGTCGCCCCTGAGCAGGCGTGGCGCGACCGCCTTGTCGAGTGGCGCAAGCAGTTGTGCGACGAACTGCTCGCAATCGACCCCAACGACCGCGACCGCAGCACGCTGGAGCGTCAGCAGGGACTCCGACTGAGCATCGTCTGCATCGACCGAGGCTGCTCCTACTGGCCGAACGGCGCGCCTGCACTCGGCGCTCGCTTGGCCGAGCTGATTCAGGCTGGTGGCTACGAGCCCCCTGCAGGCTCACCCGGTGTGGCGTGGCTCGGCAGTCTGCCAGAGGTCGAGCGCCGGATCACGAAGTGGAACAAGGAGCGCGCAGAGGCGCAGGCGCAACTTGATTGGGCGCTGCTCGACGACGACGAGCGGGAACAGCTGGCCGCAGAAGCGCAGGCCCGACGCGACGCACTCAACGCGATGTCGTCGGAGGAACGGAAGGCCGCGCACAATCTGGCATGCGGCTATACGGCCGGCGGCGAAGTGGCAGCAGGAACGAGTTAGGGGCGAGAGGGCAGCACTCCGTTGACGCCGCCGGCGTGCGGCGGACAACAGCAACGTGCCTCGGTGTCCTCTCGCTCCGGCCGTCGGGTTTGCCCGACGGACCGCTGTGCTTCCGAGAGCACGACACGCCACAACGGCCACGGGCGCGGGGCCGATACATGCCTCGCCGCTAGCCCACGGGTGACGCGGCGGGGCACGCGCCTAGCACTCTGTAGGCGAGCGAACCCTAGCGTCCCCACCGGAGCCACTTCCTCTTCAGTGACCGCGCGGTTATTCCGCCGACCTGGAACCGTCAACCTATGGCCAGCGAGAGTATCTAGCGCAAGAACGACAGTGTCGACTTCACCAACGAGATTACGAACCCCGGTCCGAGGCCGAGAGCAGTACCCGCAACCCCGGTTACGATCGACATGAGCAACGCGGCGCCTATAAGTACGACAGAGACACCCGAAGATCTGTGGCACTTCTGACTTGAACAAATGGTATCGGACGGCAAACGGGGGCTCCGGCCTAGTCGTGTATGCGCCGCAGGCCTGGCATTTGGTCATCACCGAGCTTTGAGTAGCGTAGTCTACCGACAGGCTTCGTCCGCACTTCCTACATGGAATCTCCACGATGGATGACGTCGGGCTCATTACTAGGGCGCTCCAAGTGTGAGCAGAATAGCACCAGAATAACGGCTGTTGAAGGGCTGGAGTGACTACCGTGCCATCCACACGGTTCAGCGTCCTTACCCGCGTCGGGTCGGCGGGGTGGCGGGCTGGGTAGGATCCTGCGTCGCTGCCTGACGCTTCGGTACGCGCTGGCTGACGGAACCGAGGCCGACAGCTTGCGAAGCTCCGCAATTGGAAAAGAGAGCAGTCGAACTCCGAGGCCTTTACGCGTGGCATACCGCTCGAAGATCACCCGGCCTGGACCGTTGAATACCTCCTCATGGCGCCCATTCGGAAAGAGCTTGAAACCTCGGTAGTCGTCGGGCGTTGTTCTGAACGTCAGGCTGTCCTTGAACGTCGCCTTGAATCTGTACAAGCCTGTCGCCAATCATTCGGGCATCGTGCCCTGGCTGCGATACTTCTTCCAACTGGCGAAAAGCCGGGCCGTGTTCAGCTTCGTATTCACATCGACAGGTTCATCTACCGACGACGGCCTCTATGCTGTCGACGGGAGTGGAGTTGTCGTCCAGTTGTGCACAGGAGATGGAGGTTCTTGCAGTTGTGCCAGCTACCCAAGAACACCAGGCAACATGCTTACTTGCCCGCGTTCTTGAGAGGGGGCGCGGTGCTCAGTGGTGCTGAATAAGGTGGTTTTGTGTGGGCCGAGTTACGGTTGGAGTTACGGTGCGACCGGCTCGGCTCAGCGCTCGGCCACGGACACGAGGTGGAGGAACGCGGTAGCATCCCTCCACCTTGCGATTCCGTACCTTCTTGCGCTCCTTGGCCTTCAGAAAGAACTCGGTCTTGCCAGCACGGCCTCCGGCCTCGACGTCTTCCTTCTCATGAACGACGACCCCGGCTCACCCCGGCCGGACTCCCCACACGCTGGCGGCCGCTGGGTGCAGCCGCCGGTCGAGCGTCGCCTACCAGAGCGTTGGCGGTGTTCCTATCGTGCGGCCGGGACCCGACTCCGCCTGCTCGCTCAACCTTGAGTTGGTCCACCTTCGGCCTTGAGAGCGGCCAAATCCTTCGAGTCTCCCTGCAGATATGCGAACAGTTGCTTTGCTTGATCCTCAAGATCCCTGATGCGCTGTTCGATGGTCTTGGGTTGCATTCAGGTCCTCCTTCAGAACGCGACCTAGATTCCCGGGTTTCCGAACTTGTGGTCTGGCGACACACTACTGGGCACGAGCCTGTACTCATCCTTGAACCGCTTCCAATATCCGACGAAGCCCATCATGATCGCAGCGACTTGTGTTACGAGCACCGGATTAATGATGTCACTCCGTCGCCCTGCCACCTGGGCAGTGAAATCATGAATCCGTGATCCGAGCCACCGATGGAGAAGCCTCGCAGGTATAGCGACCATTACGTCGTTGGGCACTGAGCTGTTGATGGCCTGATACCATGCGTCTTGATAAGCGTCAATCTCCCGTGCACAATACTCGCCATGCTCGGGCGTATTCATGATGTTGACAATCCAGCGGCGTAGTCTATCTGTTTGGTCTGGCGTAAAGATGCTCTGAAGTGGCAGCATCTCCTGAGCCATTGCGGCAAGGTAAAGGTCGAAGATGGCGAACTCTTCGTTATCGACAACAAAACCACTTCCGTACGCTTCTCGCAGCCCGCTGTAGATATTGGGCCAGCGGGTGATCGCCGACGTCATGACATGGTCTATGAATGCGTTAACAGCGTCGAATTCGTTGACCTTCTTCTTGAAGAAATCCATGACTCCCTCCGAAGAGATAGAGAGGGCGAGTCGCTCCGGGTGCAAGCCGTGTTAATCCGCGCTCTTCTGCGCACGCTCCACTGCCGCGGAAACGAGCCGCAGAACGCGTGAAGCCTCGGTGGCTGCCCTCCAGCCGAACGTGAGCGCATCCAGCTCATTAGCGAATGTGAATTGCAGTTTCGACCGGGCCTCAGGATTGTCTGGGATTCGCAACGCGCCCTTCCGGATGCGGCATCGATCGAATGTGGAAGATGTCCCCTTCGGGTACAATCGGATCAGAACCGGGAGATAGCGCCGACAACGTCATCAAGCGACACCACCACGCCGCCGACATGGCTAGTGCCATGAGTAATCCAAGTCTCCCCGCGGGGCCGGAGCACAATGCCCCGTTCAAGGGCGATGAAGTCAATAGGTTGTCCACTCGATTGGGCCAGTTCGAGAATGTTCATCGATCCAACCTGAACGGACGAGTTCATCAGCGGTCTAACCTGTAGCTAGCCTGCGGCGCTGTGGCGCCGCTCTCTCGTCACACGCTGCAGCGGTTCGCAGCGTAACGCTTTATGCACCGTTGTAGCATGCACGAAGCGGAACTCGCCGCGCACGTACACTCGCACCTCGTAGCCGAGCGGGTGCGCGTTGATTTCGGATTCCATCAACGCGCCGGGCTTCCATAGCGACCAGGCGCGCTCCGGCTTAGGTCTGCCGCCGTGGGGCCAGCCTGGCTCTACCGCGCGAGCGCGCGATTCGTCGAATTGAGAACGACCCATCGCGGCAGATTGTAGATCAGAGAGGGTCAGTGCGAAGGGGTCATCAGGTGCGAGATGGGAATGGCTCGCGTTCACCCCGGCTGGTAACGGCTAGGGTCAGTCGGCACCGGTCCCTCCGCCTCGCCCGCCCTCAACGGCGGGCACGCTGTTTCCCGATGTCGGCACAACCGTTCCTCTGGTCGCGGGCGGACGCCAGTGTCAGTCCTGCCGGGGGCCCGCATCCCCCGGCAGGGCATCCGCCCATTTGCTGCGTTTCGCGTGAAGCGCTGTTCCGGGCGTGCCCATCACTAGCCCGAGGGCCGTTCGCGCGAACTCTCCCCATGTCGTGGACGAACCCTGGCACGCGCCCTTCCGAAATACCAGCACAACAAGGACTTATGGCGATTCTCGCTCTACGAAGCGGACTACCCCCTCAAAAAAGAATTACGGGTGCTTAACGCCTCGTTCGTATAATCCGATAGAGTGGCTGGGACCAAGACCAATGAGCAGAGCTACTAGACGGGGTCGGGAACGCCAAGTGTCATTAGCACGCCAGGAACAGCATGGCGTGGAGTCTCTCGCTGGTGCAACGCGCCAGATAGGTGCGATACGCGTTGGCCCCGGCGAGGGCTCGATCACCATCGATTCAAGCAAACTCGGCGCGCCGGAGCAGGTTTACGATGCAGATGCAGCATGGGTCGAATATCGCCCGGGAAGGCTGTCTCTGCTCTTCGGCAAGCGCAACCGGGCTGAAGCAGGGGTGCTGGAGAGCTGCCTTGAGGTTCGTTACCCTCCAGAAGATTTCGTCAACACGTTTTGGAAGGTATCAGAAACGTTCATCGTGAGGTTGGATGCCTACGTGAGACTGTGGCCCGAAGAGGCGCGTCGTGTTGAGACGCTACCCGAACATCCGCGTGCCACACGGTCTCACTCTGAGTGGGTGACGTTCACGTACATATCTCACTCGGGCACCGAGGCTGCTCTGGACTTTTATCATTTGTCGCCGTCTGCGCTTGCCCGATTTGTACAGACGAGAAACCTCGAAGGGATGAAGCTGCGGCCCGTGGTTCGAATTCAGATGACCGCGTTCGACTTGATCGACTTCCTCAATCGGCTGCGCCCAGTAGTTGAAGACATCATGTCGCAATTACCCGAGGAGCACCGTCGCTTGCTACAGAAAGGCGTCGACGGTGAACGCTCAGAGTGACTTCTTTGTAGCCTCCATCTACGAGTCGCCGGTTAAGTTGCGATCGCTGAACGTGCCGCCACCGCGAGCCATGCTGCGCCAGCGCCGTCCTGAACTCATCCATCTCGCTAGAGGGATGCACACAGCCGCTGCGGTAGCTCTCACCGCGGTGCTCGCTCTGCCAACATCGTTCGTCGCGTTCACCGAATCTGTACAGGTGATTTCACCGCTTCGACAGCGGCGAATGATACCTCCGCGCAGAGAGCAGATTGAAGTTGTCGACCACCAACGGTGCGAAATGCGACCCCGCCAGATCTTGGCCTTCCGCCCGGTCGGTACACCTCGGAGAGCAATGCCTCGACCTTACGCTGGCGAGTCCGAAGATTCATAGTCAGGACGTTCGCATCTGAGATGACATATCCGTGGTATGAACTCGTAAGCGGACCGACTCTAGAGCAGGGCGACTTGTTGGAAAACTGTTTGGCCCCTGTTCTTCCGCGCCTCACGAACGACCCAGCACAATCCGCAGTTCCTCTCGCCAACCCCGAGCGTTTCGACGTCTACGACCGTGTTGTTGTGCTCAGTCAGTCATGCGATCTGGCCGACGAAGAACTCACACGCGTGATGGTGTGTCCAACATACACGCTCGACACGTTTCTCAAGACCGTCAGCGGCAACAAGGAGAAGCAGAACAGCACCAAGTCGAACCTGAGGAAGGGTCGGAATACCGCACATCATCTGCTGAATGCGTGTGACATAACTGGACATGAGGCACCCCACCTCGTCGCGGATTTTGGTGACGCATTCGGTATCCCTGTGGAATACGCGATCGAGCTGGCGAGCGCTGGCGGGAGGATTCGGTTGCTGCCACCGTACCGAGAGCATCTCGCTCAGATGTTCGCTCGGTTCTATATGAGGGTCGGCCTTCCAATCGAGGTCGAGCCATTCCCATAGCGCCCGGTCTGGATCGCAGCCAGTGGCCGGCACGAGACTGCGGTATAAGGTGGGGCGCTCCAAGTGCGTAGCCCAAACCCTCGGAACCAACTCGCTAGGGCTCGGCCCAGGGCGGTGATCTCCCCAGCCGAGTAGAACCAGTAGGGGGCCTCCCCCGGCTGGTCCTACGGCCTGCCTACGGCATAAGCTTACCTTTAGCTTACGTGGGAGTATTCAGTGATATTGGGTGATACTCTGTGAGACCAGATGTGCACAATGATTGAGCAATTCAGCGGATCAGCTAGGCAATCCTGACGGCTTGAGAGGTCTGCAAAACCTCCATCTCCGGTTCAAATCCGGACGGCGCCTCCATACTTCCCGCGCGAGCAATCTCAGCCCGCCAACTGCCGATCTTTCCGCGGTAATGACGCCTACTGCGATAGCACTCCGCGCTCAGTACGGATCGGTCTTGTAGAACGAGAGCGTCTGGCCATCCAGACGACCACCCTTCACGTGCAACCGAAGGGTGAAGTAGCCATACTCGTCCCTGGTGGAGAAGGTACCCGTCAGCTCAACCCCGCCGTCTCTCGTCACGAGGTACACGTAGCGATCCGCATAAACGGTTCCGGTGAAGTCCAACGTCTGTCCAGAGTCGTTTCCGAATCCCTGAGCCCTCGCATGCAGGCGCGTCGGGTTGGCTCGATCCTGGCCGAGGTCGTAGAAGGTTGCCTTGGTGCATGTGCAGGGCCAATAGATGTATTGGCCCCAATCGAAACTCGTAAGCCGGTACTGCGCCGTCGCCGTACCGACGCGTCCCCAGCGATCGGTGACGGTCAATCGGCCGCCCCACGACATCGTGAGCCAATCGAGAGCGGGAACGTGCCAGGCGGTCGTCTCGGTCGAGTTTGTCCCGTCCCCGAACTCGACGAGGTACGTCAGTCCGACGCCAGTGGAGCGTGAGGCGTCGAACCAGACGGACGTCACGCGCCACAGAGCCATGACCTGGCTGTTGTCATAGCTCGTGAACAGCCGCGCCTGAGGAGGCGGCGGCTGAACCACCACCGTCACCTGGCCGCTCCCCGTCGTCCCATCGCAACTGGCCCGAATGTCCGCCTGCCCGGGAGACATGGCCGCGAGCGCACCACCGGTGGCCACGGATGCAATGGCGAGATTCGACGACGACCACACGGCGGTGGTGGTGCAGTCGACGACGGCGGCGTCAGAGTAGGTGGCCTTCGCCGTCAGTCGTGCCGTATCGCCGGGAATGAAATAGTCGGTCGGGATGCCCGTGACCGCAACCGACACGACCGTGCGCCTCAAGGCGACGCTCACACGGCCAGTGCCGCTGACCGTCCCGCAACTGGCCCGGATGTCGCTCGTGCCCGCGCCGACCGCTAAGAGCACGCCGGCGCTGGAAACCGTCGCGACCGCCGAATTGGAGGAAGCCCAAGTGGCGTTCGTGCAGTCGCGAGTGGAGCCGTCCGCAAATGTCGCGCGGGCGCTGAGCGTGGCGGTGGCGCCCACCTCGAACGTCGTAGGGATGCCGTTGACCGCGACGGCAGTGACGGTTGCACTGGGGGATGCGGGCGAAGCCGCATCCTTGCATGCGAATTGGAGGACCAGGCACGCGAAGAGGAGCGTGACCGCAGCGATGTCATGTCGAAGCGGCGACCTTCATCCTGGCACCCCTGTTCAACTGGCGACTGCCCGAACGCATCGCAGTGCCTGCCCTTGGAGAACCCCTGGCGTTGCGCGAGGGCCAGCACCGAGTATAGGCCGCTCGCTTCCCGTGCAGCAATGGATGGCGCTTGCGATGGAAGGCGTCTGCGACCGTTCCGCACACCACTTGATTTGGTGCCATACTAGGCGCATAGCAGGCGGCATGGATTCAAGTGACGCGCTCGCAATAGACGAACCGACGCCGCTGGGATTTCGTGTACGGTGCTCGGTGACCTACTGGGATCTGATCGTCTCGACCAAACATCCGGCGATGCGCGACCGAATCGATGACGTTCGATTGACATTGGCTCGGCCTGACGAGGTGCGGCGCAGCCTTCACGACCCTGACGTAATGTTGTTCAACCGTCGGGTCGCGACCCGGTTGGTGTGCGCGGTGGTCAAGAAGGACGGTGGTGTGGGGTACTTGATCACGGCCTACCCGGCCGACTCGATCAAGCGAGGGGACGTGATATGGACAAAGTAAGGGTCTACTACGACGCCTTCGCCAAGACGCTGACGGTATGGCTCGGCGATCCGACTGCCGAACACGTCGCACAGGAGGCCGATGACGATACGGTGTTCATGAAAGATGTTAGCGGCCGGATCATCGGATTCGAGAAGCTCAACGTATCGCTGGCGCCGGGGTCGCACGGCCTCACGGTGGAACTGGTAAACTCGCCCGCGGCGTGAGTCCCCTTAGGCATTGAATGTTGGTGTCAGCCGACCCGATTGCCAGGCCGAATCGCGGCATGCGCGGGGCGGAGTGACCCTCTTCCCGTCGCTGTTGCGTATTGTCCCCATTGGGTCCCTGACGCAGCGTGTTCGTCGCGTACCTCGGAGTCCTCGCCCAGAGGGCTCACTGCGATTTCTGGCCAGAAGCACTGGATTCCGCCTACTTCTTGCGGATCGTCGTCGGAACCGTGCGGATCTGTAAGATTTCCATCTCCGGTTCCAATCCGGACGGCGCCTCCAATCACAGCTTGCCAACGGTGCGGCGCACGGACCCGCCCGCGCGTCCTCTCAGCGCGGGCCCTCGACGACGAACAGACCAGAGAGGACTCTGAAATAGCTGTACGCGTAGCTGCGCCCGTCCGGCGCGACACCGACGGGGCCGATCCACATCACCCCCGCAGGATCTGACGGTCTCAGTGTCAGGCGCGTTTCAGCGGAGCCATCCCGAAGGTTGACGACTCGCAACTGCACCTCGACACCCATCCGATACAGGTACACGCCGCTCCCGTCACCGGTCCAACCACCGGCATACTCGCCCGGCTGCCCGCCCGCGAGCGGCCGAGGCTCACCGCCTGCTATGGGAAACAGCCAGGGCTTCCCGTCCCTCCAATTCGCCACGGCGAGCGACCCGTCCGGCGACACGGCGATGGGGCCGAGAGAGATTCCCTCAGCTGTGATCGGTTTTGGCTCGCCGCCGGCGGTCTCCTGAACGTAGAGACGGGCGCCGTGGCCCTCTTCCCTCCCGGCGAAGACGACCCGTCGGCCGTCGGGAGTGAACTTCGCCATGCTGTGGTTCCCGATAGATCCTCGCGGAAGCGTCCGAGACTCTCCCGCCCCGGTAGGAAGCAGGACGAGGTGCGAGCGCTCTGAGCCCTGGATGGCAACGACGAAGCGGCCATCGGGCGAAAGGTCCGTGGCCGTGCCCTCTCCGAGCCTGACGACCGGCGAGCCGTCGACACCCCGCATCGCCACGACGCCCTCGAGACCGCGTCGCAGCATGAACTCAGTGAACACCACGGTCTTGCCGTCCGGGATGCCTGCCAGTGTCAGCGACCATGTGAGCCAGGAGAGGTCGCGCTCACGGTCCTCGCCGGCCGCTCTCGCGGCGATCTGCATCCTGCGGCTCTCGTGCGCCAGAAGCACTCGGCCGTCCGGCGCGATGTCGTGGACGCGCACACTGTCGGGCAGTTGGGTCACGACCCGCTCCCCCCCGTCGAGGGTCACGGCCCGCAACGCCCCGAGTTCGCCGAACCAGAGTTCTCGACCGTCAGGACGCCACGCGAGACCCAGCGGATCTCGACGGGCGCCACTCTCCCTGGTCAGCACGTTCTTCTCGGCGCGCGCCGGGTCGAACACGACCAGCAGTCCGCTCTCGTCCTCACGCGACTGGTGCTCGATGAAGGCAAGGCGGTCTCCCTTTGGCGAGTAGCGCAAGTCGCTGATCCAGCCGCGGGTCTCGTAGGGCGGGGCTCCGCCTGGCAGTTCGAGGCGCTGGCGGTCGCCCAGGTCGCGCACCATGGCCAGTCCGCGCCCGTCCGGTGACCAGTCCGCGGTGACGATCCCTTCCTTCAGTTCGCGAGGCGCACCACCTACGAGGGGCATGCTGGCGAGCACGCCGCGGCCCATGAACGGGGCAATCCGTTCGCTTCGCAGCCGCAGCGCGAGATCGCCCGATCGTGACACCGCGGCCAGATCGGCGTTCGGAGGTCCCGCCGGCGAGGCGTCCAGGCTTTCCGGCCGCTTGATGAACACCTGGTATGGCTCGCCGTCCCATGAGGCGCTGAACGCCACCGTCTGGCCGTCGGGGCCGAAGCGGGCGTTGGTCACCGTGCCCCGGCGGAAGGTGAGCGGAACGTAGCTCGTGGATACCCGCGCCGCGTCGCGGGGCAACACTTCGAAGCCGATGGCAATGCCTAGCAGGACCGCGGCGAGGCCCGAGACCGGCAGCATCCACCGCAACCAGCCGGGGAGTGCACCTAGCGCAGACTTCCAGCCGCCGGGTTTCACTAGTGGATGAAGCGTCCGTGCCGAGCTGCTCGCGGCCCTGAGCGCAAACGCCATGTCCTTGGAAGACTGGAATCGATCCTCCGGGCGTTTCTCGAGGCAATGGGCGACGAGGGACTCGATCTCCGGCGGAATGTCGTCCGCATCGTCGGCAAGTCTGGGCGGATCATCGTGCAGAATCGCCGACATCGTTTCGGTTGGCGTGGGCCGCGAAAAGGGCCCCCGTCCGGTCAGCATCTCGCTGAGCACGCAGCCGAAGGCAAAGATATCGCTGGCGGGGCCGGCCTCCTCGCCACGGACCTGCTCCGGCGACATGTAGCCGGCCGTGCCCATCACCGTCCCCGGTTCGGTCACGGCCCCGCGCGTCGGTGCGTCCGCTGCTGGCGCAGCTTCGATGACGCGGGCCAGGCCGAAGTCGAGGATCTTCGCCGTCCCGGGCGTCGTCAGGAAGATGTTCGCCGGCTTGAGGTCGCGGTGGACGATCCCCTTGGCATGGGCCGAAGCGAGGCCGTCGGCCAGTTGCACCGCGATCCCGGCCGCCTTGCGCCAAGGCATGGGAGAACCGGCGAGACGCTGCTGTAGGGTTTCGCCTTCGAGCAGTTCCATCACGGCGTAGGCCACGCCGGTGTCGCTGCCGAAATCATGGATTCCCAGGATGTTCGGATGCGAGAGCGAGGCGACGGCTCGGGCCTCACGTTCGAACCGGTCCAGCGCCCGCGGGTCGTCGGCAAGGTGAGACGGGAGGACTTTGACCGCGACGTCTCGGCCGAGGCGCAGGTCGCGGGCCTTGTAGACTTCGCCCATCCCTCCCGCACCAATGGGCGCGCTGATCTCGTAGTGTCCCAGTCGCGCGCCTGGAGTCAGCGGCATGGTCGCACCTCGCGACGGAGGATGGCCGAGGAACTCCTGCGGTGGTGCGCGGGACCGAGCGTCGACGACCGCCCGGCCGGCCGCGCGACCTCCGCTGAGAGCGGAACCACGACGACGGACTCGAGGGAAATGCGGGCTGATTATAGCCGAACGCCGGACACCGGCGTGCCGCCTATCTCTGATCCAAGTCCGGCCGGCGCATCCAGTTCATCGCTCCCAGCGAATCTGAACCCTGAGCGAGCGTTGACGGCCCGCCATGAGTCAATGGTTCAAATCCGGACGGCGCCTCCGATCTTGATGCAGTGCAAATCGGCGGCCGGCGTGCTGGACTCGACCTTCCGTTTGTGACATGCTCTGCGCGGCTACACCCTCTACACCCTCCCGTTCGCGTCGGTTCGGGAGACGAACAGGCCTCGCCTCTCCACAGGGGTCGGCACCGTGTCGAGCCCGTCAATCGCGTCGCGACCCATCGGATGCCGCCAACGGTGTCGTAACAACGTCGCGTCGATGGCGAATGCGAACCCGAGAACGAGCGGCGCAGGTGCCGCGGGAGGAGCGTATGTCGATCATCCGTCGTTGTGTCGCCGCCCTCATGATTGCTGCCGCATGTGTCGTCACCCTCGCCGGGCAGCTTCCACTCGGCACCACCCTGCGGGTGAGCGTCTCGACCAACGGCACCCAGGGGAACGACTGGTCCTTCAACTCCGTCATTAGCGATGACGGACGGTTCGTTGCCTTTGACGCGGTGGCCGATAACCTGGTGGCGGGCGACACCAATGCCGCGACTGACATCTTCGTCCGCAATCGCGACACGGGCCTTACGACACGGGTGAGCGTGCCGTCAACGTTCGGTACCCAGGGGAATGGAGGTTCTTCCGGCTCCGCGATCAGCGCGCACGGGCGGTATGTCGCGTTTTCCTCTTGGGCCACCAACCTGGTATCGGGCGACAGCAACGGTGTCGTCGATATCTTCGTACACGATCTGGACACGACGACGACGACCAGGGTTAGCATACCGACAGCCACGGCGGACTTCGAGGGCAACGCAGGCTCTCTCGCACCCGCGATCAGCGGAGACGGGCGCTATGTCGCGTTCATGTCCTACGCCAGCAACCTCGTCGCGGGCGACACCAACGGCACGATTGATGTCTTCGTCCACGATCGCGCCCTGTACCAAACGACGCGGATAAGCGTGGCGAGCGGCGGCACCCAGGGGAATGCGTCTTCCTACTCCGAGCCCGCGATTAGCGCCGATGGACGGTATGTCGCGTTCGCCTCCTGGGCCACCAATCTGGTGGCGGGCGACACCAACGGCTACCAGGATGTGTTCGTCCACGATCGTGACACGGGCGCAACGACGCTGGTGAGCGTCGCGAGCGCCGGCACGCAGGGAAACTGGGATTCTCTTGACCCGTCCATCAGCGCGGACGGGCGGTATGTCGCATTCAGGTCCAACGCCAGCAACCTGGTGGCGGGCGACACCAACTACGACACGGACGTCTTCGTCCACGATCGCAACACGGGCGCCACCACGCGGGTGAGCCTGGCGAGCGACGGGACCCAGGGGAATGGGAGCTCCCTGGAGCCATCGATCAGCGCGGACGGGCGGTACGTTGTCTTCACCTCCGCCGCCACCACCCTGGTGGCTGGTGACAGCAACGGCGCGACTGACGTCTTCGTCCACGATCGGAACACGAGCGCCACTACGCGGGTGAGTGTGGCGAGCGACGAGACGCAGGCCAATGGCAGTTCATTACGAACCCGCGATTAGCGGCGACGGGCTGTCCGTCGTCCTGACCTCAGAGGCCTCCAACCTGGCGTTGGGCGACACCAATCGCACCCGGGACGTCTTTGTCCACTTCGTGCCGCCGTCAACTGCTCCGACCAGCCTGACGGCAGGCGCAAGCGGGTCGACCGTCACGCTGTCGTGGGCGGCCCCGAGTACCAGTAACCCGCCCACTGCGTACCTCATTGAGGCCGGGTCTGCACCGGGCCTGTCAAATCTCGCAACGGTCAACACGGGCAACACGCTGACCTCGTTCTCGGCGAACGGCGTCGGGGCCGGCGAGTACTACCTCCGCGTGAAGGCGATCACTGGCGTTTCAACCAGTGCGCCGTCCAATGAGTCCAGACTCGTCGTCGGCACGATCGCGCCGGGCCCGCCCATCGCATTGAGCCGCAGCGTCGCAGGCTCGACGCTGAGCCTGTCCTGGACCGCGCCGATGGCCGGCGGCCCGCCTACCGCATATACGATCGAGGCGGGATCCGCGCCGGGTCTGTCGAATCTCGCAAGTTTCTCGACCGGAAACGTCTTGACCTCGTTCAGCGCCTCCAGTGTCGCCAATGGCGTGTACTACGTGCGCGTCCGCGCCACCAACAGCGCCGGAACCGGCGGCCCCTCGAACGAGGTGTCGGCCGTGGTGGGCCCGCCGGCGCCGGGCGCGCCCAGCGGGTTGACCTGGAGTTCGGCTGGATCATCGATCTCCCTCACGTGGACCCCGCCGAGCACAGGTGGTGCCCCGACCTCCTACACCGTCGAGGCCGGCTCGTCTACCGGCCTTGCGAACCTGGCGACGCTCACGACCGGCAACACGGCGACGTCGTTTGCGTCGAGCGGCGTCGGGAACGGCACCTACTTCGTGCGCGTCAAGGCGACCAACACGGGCGGCACCAGCGGGCCGTCCAACGAGGTCGCACTCGTCGTCGGGTGCACGGCCGCGCCGGGCGCCCCGAGCGCTCTTCACACGAACCAGAACAACGGCGGCACCGTTCAGTTCGGGTGGACGGCGCCGACCTTCACCGGAACCAGCAACGGACCGACAACCTACGTGCTGGAAGCGGGGACGGACCCTGGTCTCGCGAATCTTGCCGTCGTCGATCTTGGGGGGCCGGGCACGACCGTGACATTCGGCGGGATCGGCTCGGGCACGTACTTTGTGCGCGTGAAGAGTCGGAACATGTGCGGCACGAGCGCGGCGTCGAACGAGTACACACTCGTCGTGCAGTAGCTCGGCGGAGTATCCAAGTTCACCGACACGTGTGAGTATGTCTTCTGGCGCCTGACCGCACGCGGCTGAACCTAGCCATAGAGAAGCTATCTGTCATCAGCCTATGTCCAGCTGATCAGATGCTCGAGAAGCCGATCGCCGACTTCCTGCTGCATAAGTGCTAGGATGCACCCGGACTTTCCAAGCTGACCGACAGCCCTCACTCCGTATACGTCCATCGCTGACGCCGCATGCGACATCGCCGCCCCGTCGGCTGCCGATGACATGCGCTGGTGCAACTTCATGATAAGAATGTCCCGGGCGGTTCTACCGATCGCCTTCCTCCTCGCAGTGCTGTCGGCACAAAGCCCCGTCTCCACACTCGCGCTGGCCGGATCGCGTGAGCAACAGCCTGCGGAGGCGCGGCCCGCCTCAGCGAACCTGCAGGCCGCATCACAGCCAGCCGGCTCCGCGGATCTGTCAGCCGACCCGCGTGTGCGCTGGTTGCAGCAACACGCCGTCAGGGTCAGGATGGTCGACCCGGCCGACCCGGAATTCGGCGACCGCCAGCCGCGCACGGCGAATGGCTGAAAGAGCCCATCATCAGCCGGCCTCTGGGCAGCCAGGGTATGCGCGCCGTCTGGCCGAACGTCATGGACGCGTTGTTCTTCATCCGGGTGATGGAGCCCAACGGAGCGACCAACCCCTCCCGTCCCCGCTGAAGTCAGCAAGAGATCCGCCGCGCAGTATCGTTGTGGATACAAGCCGGCATTCTTGTGCGACGCGCTGGACCCGACGTTCTGCGCGTGAGAGACTACGCCCGGTGCTCCGAGCGGGCTTACCGGCCCCATCGCCTTCTTTGGCAGCGGCTATTTGACGTGGACCGCGCCCGTCGTGACTCCCGGCGTGAGCAGCGCGCCGACGACCCACATCCTTGAAGCGGGGACGGCGCCCGGCCTGAAGGACTACGCCGTTCTCGATCTTGGAGGGCTCGCTACAATGTTCAGCTTCACCGGGGTCCCCGAAGGCTACGACGACATACGAATCAACGCGAGGAATCGGTGCGGCACGAGTCTTCCCTCCAATGTGTTCAGGGTGCATTCGTACGATTCGTAAAGGCCGACCCGCGCTCGCTGACGACGCAGGGCCACACCAGGCAGGTCTTGGTGACGGCTCGCCAGTCCTGGAATGACATGACGACGCGGAACAGATCGGTATCCCGGCACGGGATGAACTCGGTCCGGAGGGGGACATGTTCGTAGTCGGCCGTCACGTTGCCGTCGTTGTGCTGGTCGCGGCGTGCGTCATCCCGGTATCCGGGCAGCTCCAGCCGCCAGCGTCGACGACGCGCGTCAGCGTCGCCAGCAACGGCACGCAGGGAAACCAAAGTTCCGGAGGATGGGACCACGGACCATCGTCGTCGATGAGCGCCGACGGTCGATACGTAGCATTCTCGTCCGGCGCTACCAACCTGGTGCCGGGCGATACGAACTCAACGGTCGACGTGTTCGTCCACGACCGCGTCACTGGCGTGACGTCGCGCGCCAGCGTCGGAACCGGCGGCAGCGAGGGGAACGGGTGGTCCGACACTCCCGCCGTCAGCGCCGACGGGCGCTACGTCGCCTTCAATTCGTTCGCGTCGAACTTCGTGCCTGGGCCGTACCGCATGGGGCGTGTGCTCGTTCACGACCGGACAAGCCTCAGCACGACGGCCGTCGACGTGGCACCAGATGGCGATCCCCCGAATGACAGCTGCTACGATCCCTCAATCAGCGCAGACGGCAGGTATGTCGCGTTCTGGTCTTGGGCAACCAACCTCGTTCCGGGAGACACCAACGGCTGGGAGGACGTGTTCGTCCGTGATCGCGTCGCCGGCGTCACGACGCGGGTAAGCGTAGCCAGCGATGGCACGCAGGGATTGTCGTGGTCGGAGTACCCCGCGATCAGCGCCGACGGCAGGTATGTCGCGTTCTACTCCGTGTCCGACAACCTGGTACCCGGCGACACCAACGGTTATGGCGACATCCTCGTGCACGATCGCGTGACCAGCAAGACGACGCGGGTGAGCGTGGCGACCGGCGGCACCCAGGCGAGCTGGGTTTCTTACGTCAAGCCGGCCGTCAGCGCAGACGGGCGGTATGTCGCCTTCGTGTCGTCCGCGCCGGATCTCGTGCCCGGTGACCGCAACGGCCGACCCGATGCGTTCATTCACGATCGCAGCTCTGGTGAGACGACGCGGGTGAGCGTGGCAACCGACGGCGCCGAGGGCGACGGATCGTTCATCTATGTCGTTGCGATGAGCAGCGACGGTCGATTCGTTGCTTTCGATTCCGCGTCGAGCACCCTGGTGCCGGACGACTCCAACAAAGGGTTGGATGTCTTCATTCATGACCGTGACGCGGGCGCGACGACGCGCGTGAGCGTGGCGGCCGACCTGAGTCAGGGAAACGGCGACTCCATGTATCCCGCGATCAGCGGGAACGGACAGCTTGTTGCCTTCACCTCTGATGCCGGCAACCTGGTGACCGGTGACACGAACATCGCCTCCGATATCTTCGTGCGCGACCGAGGGGCCGAACTCACTGCGCCGACCAGCGTGACGGGAGGAGCCTTCGGGTCGACCGTCACCCTGGCGTGGCACGCTCCGGCGGCGGCCTCACCTACGGCGTACTTCGTCGAAGGCGGATCGGCCCCCGGCCGCTCGGACCTGATTCGAGTGTCGACCGGTAGCCCGTTGACCTGGGCGTCGGGAAGCGGTCTCGAGTCGGGTAACTACTACTTCCGCGTGCGGGCGACGAACACGGACTGGACGAGCGCGCCGTCGGCTGAGGTCCAGATCACGGTCGGCGGCTCCCAACCCCCGGCAAGCATCGCTCCGGGCCCGCCGGCAGGATTGACGGCTGCCGCCAACGGGTCGACCGTCACCTTGTCGTGGCACCCGCCATCCACCGGCGGCCCGCCGAGTTCCTACACCATCGAGGCTGGATCGGCGACAGGCCTGGCTGATCTGGCCGGCATCTCGACAGGAAACACGACGACGTCGTTTGTTGCCACCAGTGTCGCCAACCGGCAGTATTTCGTCCGCGTGCGCTCGGCCAACGCCGCCGGATCCAGCGAACCGTCCAATGAGGCGTCGGTACTCGTCAGCCTGGCGGCTCCAGGAGCGCCGAGCGGCCTGGCCTGGAGGTCGGCAGGCTCGTCGATTTGGATGGCATGGTCCGCACCCACGGCCGGCGGCGCACCGGTAGCGTATTCGATCGAAGCGGGGTCGGCGCCGGGACTGTCCAACCTGGCGGTGATTTCGACGGTCGGGCCAATCCCAGGATACTGGAGCGGTGGCGTGCCGGACGGAACCTACTTCGTGCGGGTCAGGAGCACCAATGCTGCGGGCACAAGCGGCCCGTCGAACGAAGTCTCGCTCGTCGTCGGCTGCACAGCACCGCCAGGCGCGCCCGGCGGGCTTCGGGAGACGGCGAACTACCTCGGCAAGATCAAGCTCGTCTGGACTGCCCCAGAGGCTCCGTTCGGGAACAGTAACGGACTGATCAGGTATGTGCTCGAGGCCGGCAGTGCGCCCGGTCTGTCGGACGTCGCTGCATTCGACCTCGACGGAACAGAGGCCAGCGCCGAATTCATGGGTGTCCCGTTCGGTACCTACTACATCCGCGTCAAGGCGAGGAACCTGTGCGGCACCAGCGGCGCGTCAAATGAATTCAGGCTCCAGACCTACTATGGCGACGGCCCGATGAGGACCAAGTAACCTCTGTGATCTGTGATGAGGCATGGATGGCAGGCGCGTGTCGTCGCACAGGCACTGCGTCAAAGGTTCCATCCATGCCTTGTAGGTGAGTCCCACGTCTCGAGAACCGTGTCCGTGGCAGGACCAGGAGCCGGGATGGCAGTCCCCGGAACGACACCATGCGGGGGGCTCCCGCTCAGTGGCCAGGATCTTAAGCCGCGGGCGGCTCGATCGAACCCGGCATGACGGTGTCGGGTCAACTGACCGCGCATCCACCTACCTACCTGTCGCTCTTCTTCCGGCTCACCATCAGGCCAGCCACGAAGGAGGTCTCGAGGTTCGGCTGGCTCTTGACGTAACCGTAGAAGTCGCCCGTCATCTGACGTCGGCCCCCGAACGCCGATACGTTGTGGGCAGAGAGTGTGCCGCCCACGGCAAGCTTGGGGAGGACTGCCCTGGCGTAGTTCGTGTACCACTCCTTGTCCGCATCGATGAACACGAAATCGAACGGCCCGTCCAGTCGGGGCACCAACTCATGGGCATCGCCGAGGCGCGCGTCGACCCACCGTGCTATTCCGGCGGCCTTGAAGTTTGCCACGGCCTCACGATACCGGCCCTCGTCGATATCAATCGTCACAAGCTTCCCGCCCGTCTTGCTGAGCGCCCACGCGATCCAGATGCCCGAGTGGCCGGTGGATGTGCCGATCTCGAGCGCACCTCCCGCGGGACCCCAGCCGGGCACCCCTGCGACCCGAGACCTGTTCGATCAGAAGTAGACGCAGGTCACGCGACGTCGGCGTGGAGGACGATCTGATAGCCCTCGTTGGCCATCGACGGGTTTTCCGTGGCGAGGGCTGGCCGCGCAGCGTGAGGATACTCGCCGGAGTGCTGACGGACAAGGGACCTTTCGGCGGTGGGACGGAGTTGTCCGGATCGGTCGGCGGGACTTGGGTGTGGGTTTGGGATGCGCGCAGTCGAAACGACCCCGGCGTGAGTCACCCGGCCCGTCGAGAGCGTCCGACGGACCGGGTGGATGGCTCGTTGCAGCCTTGTGAACCTACATCGTTTCCACTACTTGGTGTTGAGTTCCTTCACAGGCGACAACGGGAGGGGGTCACTGGGACCCGGGCACGGGACTTGCGCCATCTGTCCGGCAGCCATGGTCCCAGTGGAAGAAATAACGGGCGATGCTGACTGTCCGAAGAAGTTCAGCCAGTAGGTTCCCCCGGTCAGGGCGGCGTTCGTGAAGACAAGGAACAGCGAGGACGAAGGATGTACCCAGGATCCGGGGGTAGTGGTCCATGGGTAGCCTTGAGTGATGCTGATATTGACGTTGCCGTTTGCGAGCACCCAGGCGGAACCGGAGAACGGGATCGAATGGCTGGGCTGAGCTAAGGAGGCGACGATGCGTTCTCCGTGAATCTCGTACACGCCCGACGAAACGGGCATGGGTGTGTATGCAATCCGGTAAAGTGCACCTCCACCGGCGACGCTGAGGCAGAACTCGCCCTGTGCTAGGGCAGGAGCCGAGAACGCCACGAGCAAGAACACGGCGAATCCGATCCTCTTCATAGATCCTCCCGGGTTGAGAAGTGACGCGATTTGACCCGCTCGTAGCCTAACAGTCCAGGCCGCACGTAGGCAATCCCAAACTTGTCGGTGCTCTACTACCGTGGGTACTCGAGTCGCATCGAATCTGCGTCCTTCCTGACGCCATCACGTCGCGTTTCAGCGCAGGCAGCGAAGCGCCGCTTCCGTTAGGAGCGGCGATCTGTCCTGCTCCGGCGGCACGGATGCCGCCATCGACACCATGGGAATCGTCGATCAGGCAGTCGGCGATGGTGTCGTTGATTCGGCCGGGCGGACGGGCGCCGGCGCACCAAACCGCGCGGCCAGCGTCCACACGACGCCCGCAATCGCGACGGCCACCGGGACGAGGAGCATGGCCCGGCCGAGGTCCGAGGAATCCGAGATCCACCCGATGATCGCCGGTGAAGGCACATCTCCGAGGATGTGGATGGTGAAGATGCACACGGCGCTCGCGGTCGCGCGCTCGAGCGGGTTCACGACATTCACAATCGCCGAGTTGATGGGGCCGGTCGAGGCGAAGAGGAGCAGTTCCGCCACGATCATGGCGGAGTAGTACATCGGCGGAGACTCGTTGCTGACCGCGACAATCACGAACGGCACCGCCGCCAGCGTGGCCAGGCCCGACACCCACATGTACGCCTGCTTGCTGCGCGCCAGAAAGTAGTCACCCAGGTAGCCACCCGCGAAGGTCCCGACAAATCCGGTCACCACGACGATCCCGCCAAACGTGATCGTCGCCTGCCCGAGCGTGAGGCCGCGCATCCGCACGAGAAACGGCGGCGTCCAGAACGCCATGCCGCCGATGGCGAACGTGTAGGCCGCATAGCCGAGCACGGCCAGCACGTAGGGGCGGTTTTGCAGCAGGTCTTTGTAGGCTGCGATGGTCGGCTTCGGGCCGCCCACGTGGCCAGCCATCATGTCGTCGTCCTGGGAGCCACGAGGCGGGTCGAACAGCCGCCACGCGAGAAACGCCAGCACCAGCCCCGGCGCACCCGCCACGAAGAAGGCCGCGCGCCAGCCGAACGACTTGTCGACCAGTCCGCCCAGGATGTATCCCAGCGCTGAACCGATCGGGATGGCGCAGAAGAAGATCGCGAAGACCCGGCCGCGCCGTTCTCTCGGGTAGTAATCGGACAACAGCGCGGGAGAGATCGTGCCGTAGGCGGCCTCACCGATGCCGACGGCCGATCGAGCGACAAAGAGGGAGACGTAGTTCCAGGCAAACCCACCCAACGCGGTGAACAGGCTCCACACCGCCACGCCGTACGCGAGAAGCCGCGGCCGTTTGCCGCGGTCTCCCAGCGCGCCGAAGAACGGCGACGCCGCCATGTAGACGATGATGAATCCCGTCACGAGGGCGCCGAGCTGGGTGTCCGACAGGGCGAGTTCCGAGTGCTTGATGCTCTCGGCCAGCGCCGACACGATCCACCGGTCGAGGTAGTTGAGCATGTTGATCATCGTGAGGATGATCAACCCGGCCCGGGCGGCACCAAGGGCTCTGCGAGGAGCGGCTGGAGGTGTCGGAACCATGTGGAGGGGATATTATCAGGTCCGCCGAACCTTTCGCCGCCCGCCTGCGTTATGAGCCATGAGGGCCCCGCCGGGACGGCGGGCCGCGAGACATCGATGGTCGAATTGGCGACACTGCTCCCGCGCTGTCAGGCTGGCGACGAGCTGGCGTGGGAAGCGTTTGTCCGCCGCTTCCAGGGACGCGTCTTTGGCATGGCGTGCGCCTACACCGGGCACCCCGAGGATGCCCGGGAACTGGCGCAGGACGTCTTCGTGCGCCTCTACGAAACACGCTCCCGCTGGCCCGAGGCGGAGCGTTTCGTGCCCTGGCTGGTGCTCACGGCGAGGCACTTGTGCGTGGACTACCTGCGCCGGCGAAAAGCCCGCACCAAGGGTGGCGAGGTCGAACTGGAGGAAGC
Source organism: uncultured Acidobacteriota bacterium (assembly GCA_963843385.1). Lineage (GTDB taxonomy): Bacteria > Acidobacteriota > Vicinamibacteria > Vicinamibacterales > JAKQTR01 > CAVOHU01. The sequence goes on along the minus strand of CAWJJY010000007.1, from coordinate 1,701,336 downwards.
CGCGCTGCTGGCCGGTTCCGGACCCGACCCGGAAGAGCAGGCCGGCAAGGTCGGACGGCGGTCAATGGTGTGGGCCGCGCTCCGACGCCTGACGGCGATCAGCCGGGACATCATCATCCTGCGCGATGTGCAGGGGCTGTCGGTTGCCGAGGTGGCCGCCTCGCTGCGGATACCTGCCGGAACGGTGAAGTCGCGGGCCAGCCGTGCGCGGGTCGAGCTGGCGGAACACGTCATGGCGCTCAGCCGGCCAGGGCCGGGGGACTCGAGTCTCCGCGGCTCGGGCGCGGTGGATTCAGGGTGACGTAATGGATCGCCGAGAGGTTCGTCAACGGCTGCAGCTGCGCCGGATGTCGCCCGGGGATCGGTTCGATCTGACGGCCGCCATCCTGGAGCGGACGACGGGGCCGGTGTGCGGGCGTGCGCGGGAGGTGGTGGTCAACCACTCCGATCAACCGGTCGACCCCGCCACCGACGCGCTGCTGTTCGAGCATCTCCAGCACTGCGTGGAGTGCCAGGCGTTTGCCTCAGCGTGGCAGGAGTCTGCCAGGATGCTTCTTGCGTTTGCCGAACTCGATCCAGGTCCGGCATTCTCGGGTGAGGTGCTGGCGCTCACCACGCGCCGCAAGGTGTCGCCCTGGACAGCCTGGTGGACGCGCGTCGTGGCGAGGCCGCGCTTCAGTCTCGAGGCGGCGTATGTCATCGCCTCGTTGTGCATCCTGCTCGCAGGGAATCCAGTTGCCCTGGCGGGCGCCGTGGCGGAACGGGTCCAGTCGCTGGCAGCCGAAGCCGGAGCGGCGACGGATCCAGAGGGAGGCGTTCCGACAGCAGGCGCGACGGCCGGATCGACGCGGTCGGTCGTGGATCTCAATCGCGTGACCAACGCCACCTGGTGGGACAAGCTGTCGGCGCGCGTCTCGGGGTGGTGGAATGCCCTCGCGAACTGGATGTCGGACATGCTGAACCGCCTGTGGACTTTTCTTGGCGGCAAGCCGGCATCAACCGACTCGGGCAGCGCCGAAGGGCCGTACAACCTCGAGCCCGACGCGGAGATCACCGCGTCGGAGGTGGCCGGAGGGAACCTGACTGGGGCGCGCTGCGTGTAGGCAAATAGAGGGCGCGTGACGATACGCAACCGCCATTCGATGAGAGGACCGCGATGAACACGATCGAGTCGATGCCGAAGCCACCCGATGTCGCCGCCGCCGCTGCGCCACCCGTGACCGACCCTCCCCCGAAGTGGGAACGTCGCGCCACCTACATCGACGACCCGAGACGGAAATCGGTGATCCTGGCGGCGATCCTCTCGCTGCTTCCGGGCCTCGGGCAGGTCTATGTCGGGTATTACCAGCACGGGGTCGTCAACGTCGTGGTGGTGGGGACTCTGATCACGATGCTCGCGCGGAACTGGCTCCGCGCGCTCGAACCGCTGATTGGCATCTCCCTGGCATTCATGTGGGCCTACAACATCATCGACGCGGCCCGCCGGGCGTCGCTCTACAACCAGTCGCTGATGGGACTCCGGCCGATGGATCTGCCAGAGAACCAGGCCACGCCGGACTGGCGGGGATCCCTGGTCGGGGGAGTCGCGCTCGTCGCGCTCGGCCTGGCGCTCTTCACCAACACGATGTTCGGATGGTCCCTCTACTGGATGGAGCAGTGGTGGCCGATGGGGTTCGTGGCGCTCGGCGGGTGGCTCATCTATGCGTCGATCAAGAGGCCCAAGCCGACCGAGCCCCGGCGCAGTGAACCGTCGGACCCGCCGGAGTTCTAGAAGTCCCGCCAACCAACGCACACGCCGGGTCCGACCGCCGACGCCAAGGCTACGGCGGTCCGCCAAAGCGTTCCGCGACGGCGGAAGACCCGGCTTTCATCTCAAGGCTCGGCCGACATCTGAAGGCTCGGCCGACATCTGAAGCCTCGGCCGTCATCTGAAGCCTCGGCCGCCGCGAGTGATCGGCTAAGCCCGCCGGCCCTTCGACGCGCACCAGCTCGATCCATTTGTACGCCGTCTTCCGACTGATGCCGAACCGCGCGGCCAACTCCGTCACCGTCAACAGTCCGGACGCATGCGCCACAACCAGCTTCATCCGTTCGTCCACGACTGACCACTCCCGCCAGGGCATCGGAGATACCTCCACTTGGTACCTCCAGACTGGCCGAAAGTGTCACCCATGTCCTGAGAATGAAGTGTCACCCATGTCTATAGACCAAACCGCCGCCAGCCGCCAGTCGCCAGCCGCCAGTCGCCAGCCGCCAGCCGCCAGCCGCCAGCCGCGAGTTGACTCGTGGTCCCCCCGGTCGCTAACCTCTTGCAGACTCGGCTCCATCCAACGAGAGGTTGACGCCCATGACCACAGAGTCGTCTCCGTACAGCCATCCCGACGCGCCGGTTCGACACTCCTACCCGCTCGCGATCGAGCAGGCGGGGTTGTCGGAGGCCGTGGGGCTGGTCGCCAAGACGCTCCCGTATGCAATCGTGCGATTCGGCGTGCTGCTCGCGTTCTCGGTCGTGACCATCATCTGGTTCGTCGTCACCGTCGGCGGCGCAACGCTTCTCGGAGCCAGTGTCCACCCGTTGGTGGGTATCGGCTGGCTGGTCGTTGGCCTGGGCGCCTACGGCTACGCGTGGTGGTTCGTCGTGCGCTACGCGCTGTACCTGATTCAAGCCGGACACGTCGCCGTCTTGACCGAGCTGGTGACGAGCGGGCAAGTCGGGGCCGGCAGCGAGGGCATGTTTGCCTATGGCAAGCGGATCGTGACGGAGCGCTTCGGCCAGGTCAACGTACTCTTCGCGCTGGACCTGCTGATCAGGGGCGTGGTCCACGCCTTCAATCGGACGCTCGACTTCATCACCAGGCTCATCCCGATTCCCGGCCTGAACTCCATCGTGGCCATCGTCAACGCCATCATCCGCGCGGCGACCACCTACATCGACGAGACCATCTTCTCCTACAACCTGGCCCGCGGCGACGACAACGCCTGGCGCAGCTCGAAGGACGCGCTCATCTACTACGGACAGAACAGCAAGGAGCTGCTCAAGACCGCTGTCTGGATTGTCATTCTCGACAAGGTGCTCACCGTCGTGGTGTGGGCGGTGATGCTGGCGCCGGCCGGCATCGTCTTCGCCCTCCTCCCGGCATCAGCCAAGGGGGCCGGCTTCGTCGTCATGCTGGTCATCGCGGCGCTCTTTGCGTCGAACGTGCGGCAGGCGTTCCTCAAGCCCGTCTTCCTCGTGATGATCATGACGCGGTTCCACGTGCTGGTCCGCAACCAGGACATCAACCTTCAGTGGGACGACAGGCTGTCCCGCGCCAGCAGGAAGTTCCAGGACATCAAGGACAAGGCCGCGGGTTTCGGCCGACCGGCTCCGGCTCCTGCCGGATCGCTGCCGCCAGCCTGATGCCCACAGCGAGCAGCCGGAAGCCTCGGCCGCTCGTTCCCGGCAGCGTAGGATGCGGGGCGCGCCAAGCGCCGCTGCCTGACGCCTGCGGCCAGCGCTAGAACCTCGCGCCCACCGAGAGCGAGAGCCGCCGCGGTGGCTGGTAGTCAGAGGGGCTGGTCGGTTTGCCGAAGTCCTGGCCGTAGTCGTAGTTGATGCCGCGGACCGGGGAGTCGGTGAACGGATTGAACGCCGCATACGCGGTGCTGTCGTTGCGCGTCAGGACGCTGCGCCCTACACCGTCCACGCCTGCCTGGTTGAACAGATTCACGACAATCGCTCGTGCGTAGAGGTGAACGCCTCGGGTCAACGGCATGCGGCGCGACCACATCAGCGACAGGTCCGTCGCGGCGGTGGTCTTCATCCGGAACTGCCCCCTCGGCGTGAAGTAGTAGGTCACCGAAGTCGGCGGCGCGACGTAGCCCGAATTGGGGACATACGCCGTGGGGTTGATGTTGCCGATGGCGCTCCACGGTCTGCCCGAGTCTACCCGCTGCACGATGCCCGTGGTCAGCCGCCCGGCGCCGCCCGGCAGCGTGAGGTCAAACGTCGCCCACGTCCTGAGCTTGTGGCGTTGGTCGATCGAGAGCCAGCCCTCCGGCGCATTCCAGCGGGCCTGGCGGTACTCCGGATAGTCGCCGAGCGACGCCGCGTCCGGACCGATCGTCGTGCTCTCACCGTCCGAGTTCCCGCGCGTGCGGGACAGTGTATAGGCTGCGGCGATCTGGAGTTTCGTACCGAACCGCCAGCCGAGCTGGGCATTGATCGCCGCGTAGGATCGGGTCGCGTCGGCGGCGTTGGTGATGACCAGCAGGTCGTATCGCGTGCCGTTCGTGCCGGTGACCTTGCCGGTGGTCATATCACGCCGGTTTCCGTACAGGCTGCCGAACCTCCGATACACGCCGTCCACGCGAAGCGACCCGCCGCTGCCATACGTTCGCATCATGCCCAGCGTGAATTCGTTTGCGTCGGGGGCGCTGAGGCCCGTGTCGATCCGGCTGGTCACCCCGGGTATGCTCGGCGCGCTGCGCGTCGCCCGGCTGGTCGATCCATTGGCATTGAACCAGTCGAAGAGGATCTTCAGCGCGGCGGCGGATGCCGTGGATTGACCCGTACCGGTCGCATTGACCGCCGGGCCGAGGTAGTCGTAGACGTAGGTCGCGGGCCGTCCGCCGGAAGAGGCCAGGTCGACGATGTTCGTGTTGTGCGCCATCTCGTAGCGGCCGAACCCGGCAGTCAGCGTCCACCGGCCGGTTCGGGACGGATCCCACGTCACAGCGACGCGAGGGCTGAGCGAACTGCCACGGATCACCCGGACGCCAAGGCTGTCCTTGTCGTCGTGGTGATCGAACCGGAGGCCCAGCCTGGCGGTCCATCTGTCGTTCAGGCGCCACGTGTCGCCCGCGAACGCGGAGTAGGTGCGGAGATCGTTGCCGACCGATTGGTCCAGGATCGGCGTCCAGTAGATCCACGTGGTCCGATCTGCGAGGAAGACGGGGTACACCTGGTCCCCTGCGATGATCGACCTCGTCGCCCGGATGCGAAAGCCGCTGCCGGACTGGATGGCATCCGCTCGACGCGTCTCCTGGAACAGGTCGACGCCGCCCATCAGCTCGTGAGACCCGAAGCGCCGGGTCGACCAGACGTACCAGACCTTGGCGACAAGGTTCTGATTGTCGCGCTCATCGTCCCCGCCATTGCACACGGCGCAGCCGGTCGGCGAGTTGAACCTCGCGTCGGATCGCGAGCGATCCCAGATCGGCGTGCCGCCCGCGAGATCCGTCTGCTGCGCGCCAAACGCCGCGACGGTCATCTGCCGATTTGAGTACTGCCCTTCGAAGAGCAGCGACGATCCGACGAGTGCCGTGTAGTCGACGCCATACAACGCCTCCGGCGTCCGGCTCCCGTAGAGACTCGAGAGGTCCATGACCGTACCGGTCGCGGCGTTGGATCGGGTGACACCGACGCCGAAGTAGTTCAGCTTGACGGTCTGCCCGCTGGTCGGCATCCACGTGATCTTCGCCTGGTAGCGATCCTGGCGGTCCCGATACGTGTAGGTGATCCCGGTGTAGGGCAGCACGCGGCTCTGCTCATTGCGCTGGAACTGTGCGGCCGCGAAGAAGAAGATGCGGTCGCGCAGCAAGGGACCGCCGAGCGTGACATCGACCGCCGGCGTGTTGCGGTTGAGCCTGGCGTCGCGGGGATGCGGCGTCAGGGCGCGCCAGCGGTCGTTGGAGAACGAGGCATGGAAGGTGCCGCTGATCCTGTTCCCGCCGGTCCGGGTCACCGTGTTGATGACCCCGCCCTGAAAGCGTCCGTACTCGGCCGGGATGTTGCTGACGGCGATCCGCGTCTCCTGGGTCGCGTCGGGCAGCAGGAACGGGCGCGACAATCCCCCCAGGTTCTCGTTGATGACGAAGCCGTCGATCAGGAACAGGTTTCCGTAGGACAGCGCTCCCGATATGGTGATCGCGCCACCGGGGCCGTTGGCCGTCACGCCGGCGGCCAGCGTGACGCGGTTCTCGAACAGCGTTTCGATCGGCAGGCGATCGAGCATGTCCGTCTTGAGGACGGGCCCGCCGAGCATCGAGTGTTGCGGCTCGGCCGCCTGGGTCTCGGACGTCACGCGGACCGTCTCGGGCACCGCCTCGACATTCAGTGTCACGTCGAGGGCCACCGTCACGCTGCTGATGATGCGCACGCGGCGTTGCTCTGCGTGGAAACCCGCCAGCTCGAACGACATCAGATAGTCGGTCGGCAACAGGCCGGCGAGGCTGTAGTCGCCGCTCGACGTGGTCTGCGTCGAGCGGGCGTCTTTCGACACGGCCCCTGTTGCGGAGATGATGACCCCGGCGAGCGGAAGGCCGGTTGGATCCAGGACGCGTCCCGTCACCAGCCCGGTCGCCGGCGATTGCGCGAGGGCCGGTTCCGCCGTGAGGGCCAGAACGATGGCGGCGGCACGAAGCCGGGGGCAGGACATTGGCAAGGTGGGGTCAGGACCGTTCGCCGGACAGACGCTGGACCAGCTCGCAGGCCCGGCTCACGACATCCGGCACGGCCGCCGCGACCTTTGGCGAGAGCGTCATCTGCATCGGCTGAAGGTCCGCCACGGAAACCGTGATCAGGGTAATCGCCGGGAGCGTGCCGATCAGAGCGGCTGATTCCACGAGATCCTTCAGGCCGATGTCGTGGGCCGACAGCGCCCGGGGGAAGTCCGAGGCGTAGCGCGGTGTGATCACCGAGATCGTGCCGGGTGGGCGGCCGTCCAGCGTGGCGTCGATCATCAGCACCGACTCGGCGTCGCCGAGATGGGACAGCAGATGGAACCCCCCGGTGCCGCCGTCGAGCACCGTCACGCCAGGGGGCAGCTTCAGGCGCTCCAGCTCGCGAACGGCGTGGACGCCGACGCCTTCATCGCCCATCAGCACGTTGCCGACACCTAGCACGAGCACTCGAGGATGGGCCACCTCACCTCCGAAGACACGCGAGGCCCGCCGCGGCACTTCGTACCGGCGGCAGGCCTCGACCGTCAGCCTGCGAACAGTCTACCCCACGCCGCGCTAGCGGAGGTTGTCGCGCTTCTCGACGAACTTCCAGCCGCCCGCCATCGACGAGATCACCCCTCGGCCCTCCACGTAGTCGTGGTAGAAGACCAGGTAGGTGTGGACGATCGAGAAGATGATGAAGAACCACATCGCCATGTGGTGCCACTGCCGGACGGCGAAGTCGCCTCCCATCAACGGAACGATCCACTTGAAGATCGACGGGAACCAGGACGTGCTCATGGCGGCGTAGAGGCCGAATCCGGTCACCGCCTGGAACAGGAACGCGAGGAACGAGGCGAAATAGGTCCACCCGGCCATGGCGTTGTGCCCGACCGACTCGAGCGGCTCGACCCTGGCCTGCAGGACGTCGACCTTCATGACCTGCACGAACTCGGTCCACTGGCGCGTCAGCTGCGCGGGCGTCAGCGGCAGGAAGTTGTCCCACCGCGCGTAGCGGTTGCCGACGAAGCCCCAGTAGATCCGTGCCAGGAAATTGAAGAAGAACACGAACGCCGCGACGAAGTGGATGAAGCGCACCCACCCGAACGCGAAATTGAACGAGGCCTCGCCCCCCACCGGGAAGAGCAGCGGCCTGCCAATCATGTATCCCGTGACGCTGAGGACCACGATGCACAGCGCGTTCACCCAGTGGTAGAAGCGCACGGGAAGTTCCCAGACGTAGACCCGTCGCAGGGCGACCTTCTCCATGGCAGCCTCCTCAGAACACCCGCACCTGGTGGACGTACCGCCCGTGTTCGTCGTGCAGGTGGACGGCGCACGCGATGCAGGGGTCGAACGAGTGGATCGTCCTCAGCACCTCGATGGGCTGGTCGGGATTGGCGATCGGCGTGCCGATCAGGGACGCCTCGTAGGCGGACATCTGGCCCTTGCCGTCACGCGGAGACGCGTTCCACGTGCTGGGCACGACCAGCTGGTAGTTGTCGATCTTCCGATCCTTGATGACGATCCAGTGCGCCAGCGCACCGCGCGGCGCTTCCGACATGCCGACGCCCCTGGCCTCGGCCGGCCAGCTCGCAGGATCCCACTTCGACATGTCGGCGGTGCGCGTGTCGCCGTTCTTGATGTTGGCGAGCAGCTGCCCGTAGAACTCCTTCGCCCACCCGGCGATGAGCAACGTCTCGATGCCGCGCGCGGCCGTGCGCCCGAGCGTGGAGAAGAGCGCGGCGACCGGCACATCCAGGTGCTTGAGGACGCCGGTGACGGCCTCCTTGACCTCGGCGTGTCCGGAGGCGAAGGCCACCAGCAACCGCGCCAGCGGGCCGACTTCCATCGCGTGGCCCTTCCAGCGCGGCGTCTTCAGCCAGCTGTACTTCTGCTGCACGTCGAGGAACTCGTAGGGCGGTTTGGGTCCGGTGTAGTTGAGCTTGGTCTCGCCCTGCCACGGGTGCTTGGCCGCCGCGTCGCCGTCCGAGTAGTCGTACCAGGAGTGCGCGATCGCTTCCTGGACCTGTTCCGGGTCTTTCCCGTCGATGGGCAGCACTTCGTTCAGGTTGCGGTTCAGGATCACGCCGCGCGGGAACTTGAACTTCGAGACGTCGCCGTACCCGTGCGTCGGCAGGTCGCCGTACGCCATGTAATTCGTGAGTCCGCCGCCGATTGCCCCCCAGTCCTTGTAGAAGCTCGCGACGGCGAGCAGGTCGGGGATGTAGACCTGTTCGATGAACTGCTTGCCCTGATCGAAGAGCGCGCCGACGTAGGCGAGCCGCTCGGCGTTGATGGCGTTGTTCTCGTCCAGGTTCAGCGCGCACGGCACCCCGCCCACCAGGTAGTTGGGGTGAGGATTCTTGCCGCCGAAGATCGTATGGACCTTGACCATCTCCTTCTGCCACTCGAGCGCGTCGAGGTAGTGCGAGACGGCCATCAGGTTGGCTTCGGGCGGGAGCTTGTAGGCCGGGTGCCCCCAGTACCCGTTGGCGAAGATGCCGAGCTGTCCGCTCTCGACGAACCCCTTGAGCCGCTTCTGCAGGTCGGAGAAGTGGCCCGGCGAGCTCTTCGCGTAGTTGGAGATGCTCTGCGCCAGCTCCGAGGTCTTCTTCGGGTCGGCCTTGAGCGCACTGACCACGTCCACCCAGTCCAGCGCGTGCAGGTGATAGAAGTGCACGACGTGGTCCTGCATGTACTGCGCGCAGAACATCAGGTTCCGAATCAGCTCCGCGTTGGGCGGCACGGTGATGCCGAGCGCGTCCTCCACGGTGCGGACCGACGCCAGCGCGTGCACCGTCGTGCAGACGCCGCAGGCGCGTTCACAGAACGCCCACGCATCGCGCGGATCCCGTCCCTTCAGGATGATCTCGAACCCGCGAACCATCGTCCCGGAGCTGTAGGCGTCGACGACCTTCCCGTCCTTGACTTCGACTTCGACGCGCAGATGCCCTTCGATCCGGGTGATGGGGTCTATGACAACACGATTGGCCATGGCTGTCTCCTTTGCCCTTCGCTACGGCGCGCTAGCCCTTCTCCGGGACTTTGTCGCTCTCGGTTTTGCCCTGGGCGATCACCGACCGCTTCCGGATGTTGGTCGCGACCGCGTGCGCGGCGATGCCGGCCACGGTCACGGCCCCAACGGTCATGCCGATCTTGTCGGCCGTGGTCTCGATGCCGAAACCCGGGAAGCTGGGGAGGTGGTTGTAGAACGGCCCGTTGTCCCAGAAATGCGCCTCGCTGCAGCCGATGCAGCCGTGGCCCGACTGGATGGGGTAGCTGACCCCGTTGTTCCAGCGGATGACGCCGCATGAGTTGTAGGTGACCGGCCCGCGGCAGCCGACCCGGTACAGGCAATACCCGCGCCTCGCGTTCTCGTCGTCGAACGACTCGACGAAGAGCCCGGCGTCGTAATTCGGACGGCGATAGCACGTGTCGTGTACCCGGCGCGAGTAGAACGCCTTCGGCCGGCCGATTGCGTCGAGCTGCGGAATCCGATCGAACGCGAGGAAGTGCACGATGACTCCCGCCATCACCTCGCCGATGGGCGGGCAGCCCGGCACCTTGATGATCGGCGTGCCCGAGATGATCTCGTCGATTGGCGTCGCACTGGTCGGGTTGGGCTTGGACGACTGGATGCAGCCGTTCGAGGCGCAGCTGCCCCACGCGACGATCGCCTTGGCGCCGGAGGCTGCCTCCTTGACGATATCGAGGGCCGTGCGGCCGCCGATGCAGCAGTAGACCCCGCCGGCCGCGGTGGGGACCGACCCTTCGACCAGCATCAGGTACTGGCCCTTGTACTTGTCCATCGTGGCGTGCAGCGCCGCCTCGGCCTGCTTGCCCGCTGCGGCCTGCAGCGTTTCCGTGTAATCGAGGGAGATGGTGTCCAGGATGACATTCGACACGATCGGATGCGACGACCGGATGAACGACTCGCTGCAGCAGGTGCATTCCTGGAAGTGGAACCATACGACGGGCAGCCGGGGTTTGACGTCGAGCGCGTGCACGACCTGTGAGACCGATGACGCTTCGATCCCCGCGGCGGCGGCGATCCAGCCGCAGAACTGAACGAAGTCCCGACGCGAGTAGCCCTGCATCCGGGCCTGTTCCCAGATGCTCAACGGCGGCTTGCTCATAGCTGCCCTCCTTCGACGGCCTGACCTTCGAGAAGACGACTCGAATGACTCATGCTGGCGGGTCGGTCGTGACGGTGACCGCCCGAGGCGAGACGAATTCAACCGTGATGAAACCACCGAGATCGACCTGCTGACCCAGATATGCGTCGGGCACGCTCGGGGCGGGCAGGTCGAGCATCATGCCGGCCTTGAGGACGACCCGCACGCGTGGCTCGCCTGCCGCGTCGAAGATCTCGGCGACGGTCGCTTCAGCCAGGAACGGGTGAATCTGGCGGGTTCCGGACCCCATGCGCGCCCTCTCGGCTCGGTGACGAATTGCCCGACCCGTTCGGAGAGCAGGATGCGTGCCGTGTGGACCCGAAGGACATTTCGAGCGATTCGGCGGGAGGTTTCGGCCGACACGCGGAAATCCGCGGAGCGCCCGCGGAAATCCGCAGAAAGCAGGGGCCATGAACCCCGCGCGAGGCGCCTGCCGTGACCGCTCAGGCGCGGCAGCCTGTGGCCGGCTACTGTTCGTCCTCGTCCAACCCGTGCTTCTTGAGCTTGTCGCGGAGGGTGGACAGACTGAGGCCGAGGGCCTTGGCCGCCCGGGACCTGTTGCCTTCCGCTTCGCCGAGCGCCTGGCGGAGCAGGTTGGTCTCGAGGCAGGCCACCACTTCGGTGAACGACAACGACTCCTCGGCCATGCATCGCGCGCACGCCTTGACCAGCGTGTTCACCGCCGGGCCGTCACGGATTTCGAGGGGCAGGTCACCGAGCTGGATCTCGCCGTCGCCGAACAAGGCGAGCCGCTGGATGATATTCCGCAGTTCCCTGACGTTGCCGGGCCATTCGTACCTGACCATCGCGCGCTCGGCGGCGGGGGACAGCACAAGCGTCTTGTTCCCTCCGAAGCGGCGGAGAAAATGCGCCGCGAGCAGCGGGATGTCCTCCCGCCGATCGCGCAGCGGCGGAATCTCCACCGGGCAGACGTTGATGCGATAGAAGAGGTCCGAGCGGAAGACGTTTTGCCGCACGAGTTCCCGGAGGTCGACCTTGGACGCGGTGATCAGCCTGACGTCGACCGGGATCATGGTGTGTCCGCCCACGCGCATCACCTGGTGTGACTCGAGAACGCGCAGCAGCTTGACCTGCACCGGCGGGGGCACGTCGTCTATGTCGTCGAGGAACAGCGTGCCGGTGTGCGCCAGCTCGAAGAGCCCCGCCTTGTCGGTGATCGCGTTGGTGAACGCGCCGCGTTCGTGGCCGAACAGCTCGCTTTCGAGCAGGTCATGGGGCATGGCCGAGAGGGCAATCTTGACGAGCGGCCGATTCGCCCGCGGGCTGACGCGGTGGATGTAGTCGGCGAACAGCTCCTTACCGACGCCCGTCGCGCCAACCAGGAGCACGGAGGTGTCCGAGCCGGCGATGGTGTCGACCCGAGCGAGCACGGCGCGCATGGCCTCGCTCTGAGTCACGATCGCGAGTGACGAGGACATTGGCATGGATTCAGTCCTGGTCGCGTCCAAGGCTGCCACGGGCTCCTGGCGGCCTCTGGGTGTCAATCAATCGATGTGTGTCCATTCTAGTCAAAACGGACAGCCGGGCGACTCGGGATTTCGAGACGGGATTTCGAGACGGGCGTGCCGTCTCGGGTCCAGGCTATTCGGATGCGGCGGTCGGATGGGTGGCCGATTGGGACGGCCGGCGAGCCAGCCACGCCAGCGGCGCGACGACGATGCAGATGACGCCCATGATTTGAAACAGATCGATGAAAGACATCATCGCAGCCTGCTGCTGCACCATGCCGTATATGGCGGCGTAGGCTCGCTCGGTCGCCGTGGTCAGGTCGCTCCCCGCGGCGAGGAATGCCCCCTTGAGGCTCTGCACCATCTGCTGCGCGGGCAGGCTGTAGGCATCGATGTTGGCGCCGAGGTCGTGTGTGTGCACCTGCCGGTCGCGCGCCAGGATCGTCTGCACCAGCGCAATGCCGACGCTGCCGCCGAGGTTCCGCATGAGGTTGAACAGGCTGGTGGCGTTGCCCATCTTCTCACGCGGCACCCGATCCATGGCGATCGTGGTCAGCGGCACGAAGAGCAGCCCGAGCGCGACGCCCTGGATGAACTGCGGCCAGAAGATGTTCCAGTAGCCGACATTCATGTCCAGGTCGGCGAACCAGAACAAGGTCCAGCCCGCGCTCAGGAAGCCGGCCGCCAGGAGCTTGCGCGGATCGACCCGGCTGACGAAGAGGCCGACAAGCGGCATCGATACGAGCGATCCCAGGCCGCGCGGCGCCATCGCCCAGCCGGCCTGGAGGGGCGGGTAGCGGAGCAGAGTCTGAAGCATCACCGGAACCAGCACCAGGCTGCCGAAGAGAATGAACCCCATCGCCGTGACCAGGGCAACCCCGGTCGCAAAGGTGCGGTCGGCGAAGACGCGAAGATCGAGAATCGGGGCCTCGGTCGCCAGCTCTCGAAAGACGAGCCCGACCAGGCCGGCCACCCCGACCACGAGGAGAACGGTGATCAGGTCGGAGGAGAACCAGTCCTCCTGCTGACCCTTGTCGAGGCCGATCTGGAGCGCCGCAACGCCGATCGTCAGCAGCGAGAGCCCCCAGTAATCGATCTTCGATGAGGCCCTGCGGATGTAGGACGGATCGAAGATGAAGTGCCAGATCATCACGAGCGCCGCGAGGCCAATCGGAATGTTGATGAGGAACACCCACCGCCACGAGTAATTGTCGGTGAGCCATCCGCCAAGCACCGGACCGAGGATCGGCGCGACGATGATCCCGATTCCCCAGAATCCCATGGCCTTGCCGCGCTCGGCCGGCGGAAACGCCTCGAGCAGCACGGACTGCGAGATCGGCTGCATCACGCCGCCGGTCGCGCCCTGGATGATCCGGCACACGACCAGGAACGGCAGCGACGGCGCCAGGCCGCACAGGGCCGACGTGATCGTGAATCCCGCCACCGAGATCAGCAGCAGGCGTTTGCGGCCGAAGAAGTTGCCGAGCCACCCGGTCATGGGAAGGATGATGGCGTTGGCCGCGAGGTAGGAGGTCAACGCCCAGGTGGCTTCTTCGATGGTGGCCGAGAGATTCCCCGCGATGTTCGGAAGCGAGACGTTGACCACGGTGGTATCGAGCACCACCATGAAGGTGCCCGCCATCACCGCCAGGGCTTCGAGCCATGGGTGCACGTGCCCGGGGACGGTTCGCGTCTCGTCCATGTGCGGGCTCTAGCGCGTGCTGACCTTCGCCACGACCGACATCCCCGGCCTCAGCAGGTGGTCGGCGGGTTGGCCCTTGTCGAACACGATCTTGACGGGGATCCGCTGCACGACCTTGACGTAATTGCCCGTGGCGTTCTCGGGCGGCAGCAGGCTGAACTTCGCGCCGGTGGCAGCCGCGATGCTCTCGACCTTCCCGGTGTAGGTGTGTCCGTACGCGTCGACCGACACGCGGGCCGTCTGCCCGACGCGCATGTCGCGGAGCTGGGTCTCCTTGTAGTTTGCCGTGACCCAGATATCCTCGACCAGCACGAGCGCCAGCAGCGGCTGGCCCGGCTGCACGACCTGGCCGGGCTCGACCGACTTCCGGCTGACGATGCCGGCGGCCGGCGCCACGATGGTCGTGTACTGCAGGTTCAGTTCCGCCTGGGCCAGGGCGGCCCGGGCCATATCCAGGCGCGCTTCCGCAGATCCTACGCGGGCCCTCGTCACGTTGACCTGTGCGGGGGCCGTGTGCGCGGTGCGAAGATCCGCGTCGGCCTGGCGCGCCACCTCGGTCGCCTGCTGGCGCCGGCTCTGGGCATTGAGCACGCCCTGCTCGGCCTCGGTGATTCCTGCCTCGGCGGATTCGACCGCCGCATGCGCGGCCTCGACCGACGCGACGGCCGCTTCATACTGCTGCCTCGACACCTCGTCTTTGGCGACCAGCTGCTTGAAGCGATCGAGATCGCGTGAGACGCGCGTATCGTTGGCGCGGGCTTCCTTCAGGCGCGCCTGCGCGCCGGCCAGGCGGGCCCGTGCCGCCTCGATGTCCTTGTCGGCGATCGTGGCCGCCGTCTGGGACCGCTCGACGGCCGAGGTCGCCGAGACCACCTGCCCGGCGGTCATCGTCGCGGTGATCGGAACCCCGTTGCGCGCCGCTTCGTAGCTCGCCTGCGCGTCCGCCAGGTCCGCCTGCGCGCGCTGCAGCGCAATCCGGTAGTCGCGCTGATCGATCTGAACGAGCAGCGCTCCCTTCTGAACCTGCTGGTTGGCCACGACCGGGACGTCGCTCACCGTCCCGCCGACCCGAGGCGCGACCGGCACGATGTGCCCGTCCACCTGTGCGTCGTCGGTGGCCTCCGATCCGCCGCCGAACCACCAGAAGCCCGCCACCCCGACCGCCGCGATCAACACGATGAGTCCGAGTATCGCGAGGCGCGCGCGGAAGAAGACGGCGAGCGAATTCACCGGTCCGTTGGCGGTCATCGGGTCGATCCTCCAAGCATGCGCTCGGCCGAGTCTTCGGCAATCCCGAGCGCCCGCGCCAGCGCAGCCTTGGCGAGATTGTGGGCGTAGAGGCTCGCAATCAGATTCTCGCTCGCGGTGGCCACGGCTTCCTGGGCCTGCACGACCTCGATCTGATTCGCGACCCCGGCTGCGAAACGATCCTGTGTCTGGGTGAGCTGCTGGCCGGCGAGCTCAGCGGCGCTCTGCGCGACCTTGACCCGCTCGTCCGCCGAGGTGACGTCGAGCAGCGAGGTCCGCACTTCGAATTCGATGCGCGCTCGCAGATCGGCGAGCTGCGCTTTCTGGCCGGCCAGTTCGGCATCGGCCTGGAGCAGGCGGCCCTTGGTCCGTCCGCCCTGGAAGAGCGGAACGCGGACCACGGCGCCGACAGCATAGGTGGAGAGGGCCGAGCCCCACGATTGGCCGATCTCACCGTAGTCCGCACTGAAGTGCACGCTCGGGAGCCACAGTCCGACGACCGACCGCCGCGCGGCTTCCGAGGCTTTGACCATCTCGGACGCGCCCTTGTAGTCGGGACGCGAGGCGAAAGCCTGCTCGAGCGCCTGTTCCAGCGACAGTCCGTCCAGGGGCTTGTAGGGCACCGTGTCCGCCAGATCGAACCGCTGGCCGAGCGGCATGCCGATGGCGCGGGCCAGGGCCAGCCGGGCCTTGGCCAGGTCGTTGTCGAACACGATGACGCGCTGTTGCTGCGATTGCAGCTGCACCTGCGCCCGAAGCACCTCGACACCCGACACCATGCCCGCCTGCTTCATATCCACGGCGCGCTGGTACAGCGCATCGGCCGTGCGGGCCTGCGCCTTCGCCGAGTCGATCCGTGAGCGCGCGGCAAGAACCTGCAGGTAGAGGTTCGAGATCATGAGGACGACGTTGCCTCGTGCATCCTGCAGGGCGAGGGTTGACGCGTGCTCGACCGCCGACCCGGCCCGCGCGGCTTCGATGGCGCTGTAGTCGAACAGCGGCTGGGTCACCGAGATTCGAAGATCCGAGAGATTGAAGGGTCCGATCAGCGGCGATTGGCCCGGTGCCACAGGGAAGCCGTAGGCCGCCAGGTTGATCTCCTGACGCGACTGGAGGATCGACGCCGAGACGTTTGGCAGAACGCCGCTGAGAGCCATCCACTTGGCGCCCGCAGCCGATTGGGCACGCGCGCGGCTCATCACGATCCCGAGGTTGTGTTCCAGGCCGCGACTGATGGCGTCGTGAAGCGAAAGGGCAATGACCTGGTCCTGGACCGGGCCTGTCGGAACCCCACCCAGAAACGGGTTCTGGGCGGAGGCGCCCATGGCGGCAGGCGGCGCCTGGCTCATCTGGGCGCCCCCGGTGCGCGCGCTCTCGGCAGCCCCCGGCTGGGCAAGCGCCGGCGTGACCGCTGCGGCGAGCAGCGCTGAGGCCAGCATCGGGACAACGCGGATCCACGGTGGCATGGAACGGGACTCCCTTTCCAGCGACAACGAGCGAGTATCGCGTCGTTTCCGCGCGATCGCGCGGCATGAAGTCGCAGCTGAGCGGTGACGCCTGCCAATAGCGACGGCACGGGACTGGTCCATCCGGGTTTCCATCACGTGACGTGCAGGACCTTGGCGCCCCGAATCCGACCGCTCTTGAGTTCGCGCAGGGCGAGGTTCGCGTCCGCCAGCGGGTAGGCCTGTGTCTCGGGCTTCAGCCGCATGTCGGCCGCGAGCGCGAGGAATTCAGTCACGTCCCGGCGGGTGACGTTGGCGACGCTCTTGATCTCCTTCTCCTTCCACAGGTGCTCGGCGTAATCGATGCGAGCGAGCACCGCCTTGTCGGCGTCCTCTTTGCGGATCGCATTGATGACCAGCCGGCCTCCCGGGCCGAGATTGGCAAGGGCTTCGACGATGGGCGCCCAGACGGGCGTGGTATCGATGATGGCGTCCAACTCGGCGGGTGCGCGGCTGCTGGTGTCGCCAGCCCAGGCGGCGCCCAGCTCAATCGCGAACGCGCGCTCCCTTTCGCTGCGTGCGAAGACGAAGACCTCGGTCCTCGGAAACTGGTGCCGGACCATCTTGAGCACCAGGTGGCCAGAGGCGCCGAATCCGGTGAGTCCAAGCCTCGCGCCGTCGGTCAACCGCGCGAGCCTGACCGACCGGTACCCGACCGCGCCGGCGCACAACAGGGGCGCGGCCTCCTCGTCGGTGAACACCTCGGGAATGGGGCACGCAAAATCGGCGGCGACGGTCATGTATTCGGCATAGCCGCCGTTCACGTCGCGGCCCGTCGCCCGGAACTGATCGCACAGGTTCTCGCATCCGGCGAGGCATCGCGGACACGCGCCGCAGGCCGAGAAGATCCAGGCCACGCCGACCCGATCGCCCCGGGCAAATCGTGTGGCGGTCTCGCCCACTCGCACCACGCGGCCGATCACCTGGTGGCCTGGGACCACCGGCAGGCTCGGAGGCGGAGTTCGCCCTTCGATTTCGTCCAGTTCCGTGTGACAGACGGCGCAGGCGCTCACGCTCAACAGGATCTCGTGCGGGTTGGGGACCGGCTCGGGCAGGTCGGTGAGCGTCAGGGGGACGGAGTCGGAATCAACGCGGCCCATCCGCGTCAGGAGCATCGCCTTCATGTCGTGCAATCGTGTGGCAGATCATTTTGATGTTACCACGACCCGAGACGTCGTCGGCGGCCCCGTGAACGCCGGATCCTCTTCGGTCGTTCCGGCACGGCGAACACAGGAGCGGCGCGTCCGGCCGGGACGGAACCGAGATCGGACTCGACGCGGAACGGGTAATCCGGGGAGAATAGCGGTCCATGGAGCCGACAAGTCCGCGCCACCCATCCGCATTCAGTGCCAGCGTCGACGCGGCCATGACCCTGGCTGCGGCCGCGCACGAGGGCCAGCGGCGGAAGGGCACCGAGATCCCCTACGTCATGCACCCGAATCACGTGGCGCGCATCCTGGACCGCCACGGATGCGGCGAGCACCTGGTCATCGCCGGCCTTCTGCATGACGTGGTCGAGGATGCCCGGTTCGACGACGTCCAATGGAGAGATCGGGTAAGGGAAGCGGTCCCCGAGCTCTCACGGGCGCCGGGCGACGCCGGCGGCTTCCGCACTGCGCTGGATGAGTACATCCGATCCGCGTTCGGCCTGGGCGTGTCGACGCTGGTCGCACACGTGACCGAGACGAAGACCGACGCGCAGGGCGAGAAAAGGGCGTGGATCGATCGGAAGCGCGAGGCCCTCGAGGGATTGCTGCGGGCCGATGTCGATGTCGTCCGGCTGAAGGCAGCCGATGTCCTGCACAACATGGCGACCATCACGAGGGACCTCGAGTCGCGAGGCCGCGAGGTCATGACGCGGTTCAACGCGACCCCCTCACAGACCGTCTGGTACTACCGGTCGATCGCCGATATCGTCGCCAATCGGCTCGGCGGGTCGAACGCGCTGGCGTCAGACCTGACCAGGACGTTCGAGCGATTCATCGCCGTGGCGCGGGCGGCGGGGATTCCGGTCGACGACTTGTAGGGCGTCCTCTCGCCTGCGCAATCGTCCGACCCACACCGCCTGGTCATGTGTAGGATTCTTGACGGGACGGTGCCCGAAAGCGGCTATACTGCCTTCGCCTGAGGAACTGCGCTTCAGAATCTTCAGTTTCCAGCCCCACGTTCTCGGTCCTGTTCCACCCGGCAAAGTACCACCGCGATCCCCGTGCGACCCCCCGTCGTTTCATCGAGAACTTGGCCCCCGCAGGAGCGCGTCCATGCTTCCCACGAATCGACCGACCGACCTCCGTTGGATCGCCCTGGTCACCGGGACGGTGACGCTAGCGACCGCGCTGCAGCTGTCTGCGCCGCAGGCAGCCGTGGCACAGACGCGCGCGCCGCTGAGGGTGCTTGCGAGCGACCAGTCAGCCCTGAATCTGCCGAACACGACGACCATAGGGATAGAGAACGTCAACGCCGCAGGGGACTTCGTCTTCGTGACCGGATCGGGCGCCAATGCCATATTCATCCGGCGCGCAGGTGCACCGTCGCTGTCCCGCCTTCTGCAGGCGGGAGACCCGGTCCCTGGAATCGGCAACAGCCGCGTGGACCTGCTCTCCAGGCCGATGCTCAATGCGAACGGTCATGTGCTGTTCGGGATGGACTACTTCGGTCCCGATGGGGTCATCCGAGGGGCGCTCTACGTTCATGACGGATCAAGCTTCCACAAGGTCGTGGCTTCAGGCGACACCGCGCCGGGGACCGGCGGCTATGTCTACGGCCGCTCGTTTACGGTGCTGGGACTCGACGCATCCGACAATGTCGCGTTCGCGTCGGGCATCGTGCCGGGAACTTACCCGACGAATGCAGCAGCCCAGGGCGCCCTGTTCTTTGCACCGAATGGCGGCGCCGCCGTTCGCGTGGCCATGCCGGGGGACCCCGCGCCTGGAACAGGTGGTTCCTTTGGCAGCGTCGCGGGTCGGGTGAATTCGTGGAACGGGAGCGGGCTGACTGCCCAGGGGGAGGTTATGTTCTCCGCCGCGATAACGGGCGGGAACGGCGGGTACGGGTGTTTCCTTGGATCGGCCGGCGGCGTGCGAAAAATCGTCGCGCAAGGGGATTCGAACCTCAAGGGAGAGACCTTCACCTTCACGGGATCGCCCTGCGGACAGGTGAACAACGTCGGGCAGGTCCAGTTCTATTACAACAACACCATCTACTTGAGCACGCCGGCCACCGGGCTCGCTATCGCCGCTGATCTCACGACGGCGCTTCCGGTATCGCTCGGCGGGACCTTCACAAACATCTGGTACAGCGCGGGTCTGAACGACTCGGCGCAGTTGGTCTTTCTCGGTTCGATTACCGGCAGCGCGGTCACATCGACGGCGCTCTTCCGTTACACTCCGGGCAACCCGCTCGACGTCGTCGCCTACGCAAACCAGGTCGCGCCAGGGCTGCCCGGCCGCGCGTTTTCCAATCCCTTCACATACGCGTCGATCGAAAGCTCCGGCCAGGTCGCGTTCGGTGCCGGGCTGACGGGTTCACCCGCGCTTTCCGGCTACTTTCGGCAGAGCGGGAGCGGCGCCCCGACCCAGATAGTCCTGTCGAACCAGACCGTGCCGCTCGCGGGAGGCGGAACTTATGCGCTGGATATGACCCCCGCCGCCTATTTTCATATCCACGACGGCGGACGGGTGTACTTCGAGTCCGCGATCGCGGGCGGAAGCGCAACCGTCGGGGCGTTCCTGTCAACCGGAGCCACCATCACGCCACTGGTGAGCGACACTGATCAGGTGCCGGCCGGGTCAAAGGTCGCGCTGCGCGATCTCGTCATGAACGGGGCCGGCGACTACGTTGAGTTCTACGGCAACCGGGCCGGCTCGTGGATTGCGCATTTCGTGCACAACATGGTCACCGGCACGACGAGCCGCGTCGTGGCCGTTGGGGACCCGGCCCCGGTGCCGAGCGGCGGGAAGATCACTTCGGTCGATGACTACTGGGGCGTATTCGTCAACGCTGCAGGCAAAGTCGCATTCACCAGCTACACGACAAGTGAAACAGGCTACAACCTGTTCCTGTGGGATGCCTCCGGCGGTGTACGGCGGCTGGTTGGGACGGGCACGCTGGATTCGACGGGCAAATCGCTGTCCAGCATCGGCGCGCTCGCCAGCGGGGTCTCTCCAATCAACGCAGCGGGCCAGATCGTCTTTACCGCATCGAACCCGGCTTCGGCGATCTACGTGGTCGCGGAAGGCTCCGCGCCCGTCAAGATCGCAGCCGTCGGTGACACCGCGCCGACAGGCGGCACGTTCACCTCGGTGTCGCCGGCGGGCTCGCGTCTCCTCATCAATGCCTCGGGTCACGTGGTGTTCGGAGCGACGACGAGCCTGGGCGCGACGGGTATCTTCATCGGCTCGCCAGGCACGGCCCCGGCGAAGGTCGTCGCAACGGGCGACGCGTACTCGGGCGGCGGCGCGTTCTCGTCGTTGCTCGGCGCTTCCGGGCTCAACGACGGCGGCGCAGGTCCTGTTCCCGGCCACCCTGACTGGAGGCCCGGGCGGCGGGCTCTTCGTGGGCTCGTCGGCAGCGGCCCCCACGGCGATCGCTCTCAACGGCGCCACTTCGCCGGCCGGCGGCGCCTATGTGCTCTCGTCGACCTCGATCGATGCGCGCATCAACGGCCAGGGTGACGTGTTGTTCCGAACCGCCCTGGCCGGCGGTTCGTCGGACTCAGCCCTTTTCGTGCGCCGAGGACTCACCGGGCTCACCGAGGTTGTTGCCACGCAGGGGCAGGCGGGTCCGGGGGCCATCGGGGTGTTCTCGACGATCGGGCCCACGCTCGACGGCGTTCCCGGCGAATACTATTACCTCGGGCCGACCGGCGAGATCGTGTTCCGAACCGGCCTCGACGTTTCCGGGGTACTACGTAACGGCCTGTTCCGCTACCGGGGCAACGCCGTGCTTGAGACCGTAGCGATGCCGGGTGACGCGGGACCTGCCGGCGTCGGCGGGATCGTGGGCAACGTCAGCCAGATGATCGCGACCGGCGGCCCGGGCCAGTTCGTCTTCCGCGTGGCCACCACCACAGGCGATGCGATCGTGACCACACCGCCGGGGGCGCCGACCGGTCTGACGGCCAGTGCGTTCGGCTCATGGGTCACGCTGTCGTGGACCGCACCCAACTCGGGGAGCACGCCGACGTCCTACACGATCCTGGCAGGCTCGGCGCCGGGGTTGTCGGACCTGGCGAATCTCTCGACAGGCAGTACGGAGACATTGTTCGCGACCGGCGGCGTGGTCAACGGCCTCTACTACCTGCGTGTCCTGGCCACCAACGCGGCGGGCACCAGTCCTGCGTCGAACGAGGCGACGCTACCGGTGGGGCCGCAGGCGCCAGGAGCGCCAAGCGGGCTGGCAGGCCAGGTGGCGGGGACGGCAATTACCATGACGTGGAACGCGCCGGGTTCCGGCGGCACGCCCATGAGCTACGTCATCGAAGCGGGCTCGGCGCCCGGATTGTCCAACCTGGCGAACTTCTGGACCGGTAATGCGCTGACGACGTTCTCGACGAGCGGCGTGCCCTTCGGGACGTACTACCTGCGCGTGCGCGCGACCAACGGGGTCGGGACCAGCGGGCCTTCAAATGAGATCTTGCTGGTGGTGTCGCCGACCCCGGCGCCTGGACCGCCGAGCGGGCTGACAGGATCGGTCGTGGGGTTGTCGTTGACCATGTCCTGGACGGCACCGTCAACGGGTGGCGCGCCGACCGCCTACATCATCCAGGCCGGGTCGGGGCCGGGGCAGAGCAATCTGGCGAACTTCTCCACCGGCAATACGCTAAGAACGTTCATGGCGAACGGCGTGGCGTACGGGACCTACCACCTGCGCGTGCTGGCGACGAATGCGACGGGAACCAGCGGCCCGTCGAATGAGATCGTGCTGGTGGTGGCACCGCCGCCGGCGCCTGGACCGCCGAGCGGATTGACAGGATCGGTGGTGGGTTCGTCGCTGACCCTTTCCTGGACGGCACCGTCTACGGGCGGCGTACCGACCGCCTACATCATCCAGGCCGGGTCGGGGCCAGGGCAGAGCAATCTGGCGAATGTCCCTACCGGCAACGCGCAGACCACGTATTCGGCGTTCGGCTTGGCGAACGGGACGTACTACGTTCGCGTCCGTGCGACAAACGCGTCTGGGACGAGCAGCTCGTCGAACGAGATCGCGATCGGTATCGGGTGCATTGGGGTGCCCGAGGCTCCGATCAACTTCCGGATCACGAGCCAGACCGGGGGCAACGTCGCCTTCGCGTGGAATGTGCCGGCCGGGCCGGGTCGCAACGCGCCCATCGCGTATCTCTTCCGGGCGGGCTCGCAGCCGGGGGCAGTGAATCTCGCGACCATCAGTGTCCCGGGGACGGCGAGGACCTACACGCTGAGTGGAGTTGGGGCCGGGACGTTTTACCTCCGGGTCCAAGCACAGAATTTCTGCGGGGTCGGCGCCCCGTCAAACGAGGTCGTGCTTATCGTGCCCTGAACCCGGGGCTGGGTTGAGTATGGCAGGCGCTGGGAATGGAGTACGTGAGCTTCAGCCCGCGCGCCCGGGGCTCGGTTGAGTACGGCACGCGCTGGAAATGGAGCACGTGGGCTTCAGCCCGCGAGCCCGGGGCTCACAAGCTCAATGCACGTGAGCTCCGGGGTGCGGTTCGACGCGGCGCTCGTGAACTCGACATGCAAGAGCCTGACAGCGGGAGGGAAAGCCATCTGGCTGCTACACCCCGCTGGCCATGTACCCACGCACCTTGGCGATGACGCGGTCCACCTCGCTGTGGAGATTGTAGAAGTGGGGCGACAGCCTCAGTCCGGGGCGATCCTGTCCTGAGCGTGCCGTACACGCGATCCGATCCTTCTCGTATAGCGCGGTCGCGAGCCTGCCCGGATCCAGCTTGCCCGGCTGGAACGTCACGATTGCGGCGTGGCGAGCCGGATCGGCGTGGGTCCATACCGTGACGCCGTCAACTCCTCGAAGCCCGTTGATGAGCGCGGCGGCCAGTTCGCGGCTGCGATCCTGGATGGCGCGGCGTCCGATCTTCGTCTGCAATCCAATCGCCTCGCCGAACCCGATGATGGCCGCTTCGTCGCGCTGGCCAAGTCCTTCGAACCGCTTGGACGATCCGACAGCGCCCGCGTACAGGCTGATGACGCTCGGCCAGATCCGCGACTCCACCTGCTTGTTGATGAAGAGCACGCCGCACTCGCGGGGCCCGCAGGGCCACTTGTGCGCGCTGCCGGTGAAGAAGTCGGGCTGCATGTCGGACAGGTCGATGTCGAGAATGCCGAACGACTGGGCGCCGTCCACGACCGAGATGACGCCACGCTGGCGCGCAAGGCGGCACAGTTCCTTGGCAGGGTAGAGGTCGCCGGCCGACGAGGTCACATGGGTGAAGGCCATCACCTTCGTGCTCGGCGTGAGGGCCTTCGAGAACGACTCGACGATGGCCTCCGTGCCCGGATGCGGACTGACGTGCGGCACGACGACAATCGAGAATCCGAATCGCTTGGCCTTGTCCCGCCACGCATTGAGCAGGCTCGGATGATTCTCGTCCGAGAGCAGGATCTCGTCGCCGGCTTTCAGATCGATGCCCGACGAGATGTAGTTGTTGCCCTCGCTCGTGTTTCGCGTGATGACGATGTCTTCCGGCGTCACGCGCAGGGCCACAGCAAGTCGGCGGCGCGTCTCTTCCTTACCTTCCGACATCTTTCGCCGATTCGGCATCGACGGATCCCGGTCGACGTCGTGCGTGGCATCGGCGACAGCCTTGATGACCGGCGCCGAAGATGGGCAGAGATTCGCGGCGTTGAACACGATGAGATCGGCGGGCATCAGGAACTGGGCGCGGACCGAGCGCCAGTAGGTTTCGTCCGGCGCAGGCGGGGCTGCTCCGAGGGGCGCGGCCTGTCCGCGGACGAGCGCGCGCGGATCGACCAGGGTGGCCAGACCGCCAACGCCGAGGAGGCGGGAGAATCCTCGCCGTGAGACGCCTTCATCACCAACGCCGCGATCGACTGCCATGGCCGGGCTCCTTTCACGAGAAGGGCAGGGCGATTCTACACCGCGGCCAGGGATCTGGTAGCCTCGAGCCCCAAGCCCCTACCTGTTCCTTGAAGAAATCCATTCCGGAACGGGAGGCTGCGCACCGAGAAAGCCGGTCACGTACGCGCCGAGTCGATTCGCGATCGCGAGCCCGCCGGCGACGTCGTGGTGCCGAAGGTAGTCCACCAGGAACGCCGCGTCGAAGCCGTCGCCGGCACCCGTCGTGTCCACGATCGTGGCGGGCGATGGCGCCGCTGAAACCGAGCCGCCCGTTCCGATCGCCGTCGCGCCGTCGGCACCGCGCTTGATGACGACCAGGGTAGCCCTTGCCTGGAGCCACGCGAGGGGCTCGCCCTTGCAGAGCGCCAGCACCTCGTCTTCGTTGGCCATCAACAGGTCGAGATGTCCGGCCTCGTCCAGGAGACGCTCGGGGCCGTAGGCGTGAATCAGCGCGAACGAGGAAGGGTCGAACGCGATCACGACACCGCGCCGGCGCGCCTCGACGAGCAGATCCAGCATGAACGCGGCGGATCGTGACGTGAAGACGCCATAGCCGTTGAAGAACACGGCGTCGATGCCGTCGAGGAGCGAGGCGTCCAGTTCGCCGGCCGCAAAATCGAGGAGCCTGGTGTGATCGGTGACAAACGCGTGTTCGCCACGAGGCGTGACCACCACACCGACCCTCGTCGTGAACCCCCCTGGCACCGTGCGAATCGCTCCGGCAAGGCCCTCGGCCGCCAGATGGCGCCCCATCAAGTCACCAAGGACATCGTCGCCGATCTTGCCGACCAGTGTGACCTCGGCGCCCATCCGCCTGGCCCATACCGCCACGTTGGCGGCCGATCCCCCGGCCATCAGTTCGACGGCTCCGAACGCATCCGAGCCCCAGACCAGCTCGGTCTGGGGTCGGATGAGGATGTCCCAGGCGATGTCGCCAATGACGAGGAGACGCGGCGAGTGTGCAGCGGGCACGGTGCAGACAGGCAGAAGAGGCCGACTACTTGACCAGTCGTGCCGTCAATTTCATCGGAACGGCAGCGAGAGCCTTTGAAACCGGGCAGCCGGCCTTCGCCTGCTCGGCGTGCTCGAGGAACGTCTTCTCGTCACAGCCCGGAACCCGGCCTTCCGTTTCGAGTTCAATCAACGTGATGGTCGGTCCGTCGCCGAGCGTGACCGTCGCGGTCGTTCTGATCTCGGCGGGCGGGAAACCGCTCTTGCTGAGAAGCGCTGACAGGAACATCGAAAAGCACCCCGCGTGGGCCGCGCCGATCAGCTCCTCGGGGTTGGTGCCGGGACCAGATTCGAAACGGGACGCGCGGGTGAACGGGCCCTCGTACAGCCCGCTTCCCAGCCGCATGGTTCCCTGGCCTTCGGTGAGATTGCCCTTCCAGACTGCCGACGAATGACGAATCGCCATATCCAGGTGCCTCCTTCGGGGGGGTCTGACCTCACCCTACTGTCTCACGTTCGTCGACGCCCGAACAAGGAAGGACGCCCCTCCACCCGGCTCAGCGCCGGGTGAGCGCGAACCACGGGGGGTCCCAGCTCGAGAGTCCGAGGGAGCCGCCCCGGCGCGTCGAAGGACCGCGACCCGCGTCAGCGTTTCTTCAGATCGCCGAGCATGTACTTCTCGTACCAGACGATGGAGCGTTCCAGCGCATCTACGACGTGCCGGGTTTCGCGAAGGCCGTGGCCCTCCCGCGGGTAGCGCACGAGCACCGTCTCGACGCCCACGTCCTTCAAGGCGATGTAGAACTGCTCGGCCTCGGCGATGGGGACGTCGTTGTCGTTCTCTCCGTGCAAGAACAACGTCGGCGTCCTGACTTTGTTGGCATACCGGAGAGGGGACCTCTCCCACAACGTGTCGATCACGCCTTGCTCGTGCGGGTAGGCCCCGTACTCCACGGCGAGGTAGTCGTGATAGTAGGCCGTGTAGTTGAAGCTGACGAGGTTGGAGATGCCCGCGATGGGAATGGCCGCCTTGAAACGGGTCGTTTGAGTGATGATCCAGTCGGTGAGCTGACCGCCGTAGCTGACTCCCTCGATCCCGAGGCGGTTGCCGTCGATCCACGGGTCGCGTTCGAGCGCGGCATCCACGCCCGCCAGCACGTCCTTCGCCTCGGCGCCGTTCTGGTCCTTGAAGATGAGGTCAGCGAACTTCTGGCCATAGCCTGTCGACCCGCGGTAGTTGACCATGAGCGTCGCCCAGCCCCTGCCGGCGTACACCTGCGCCTTGCTCGTGAACCCGGCACCCTGCTGGCCGTGGGGGCCGCCGTGCATGACGACGATCATCGGGTGTTTCGAGGTCGGCGTCTGCCCGATGGGCTTCGTCAGATAGGCTTCGACTTCCACGCCATCGAAACTCTTGAATGTGAAGCTGTCGACCGCGGCAACCTGGCGGCCGGCGAGGAACGTATCGTTCAGCGAGGTCAGTTTCCGCGCCGGCGCCGTGCCCTCCTTCACGTACAACTCGGCGGGTGCTCCGGATGTCGTCATCGAATAGGCGATCTGGCCGGTTCGTGAGATCGACCATGACCCGACGCTGCCATGCTGGCCGGGATCCGGCGCGACGGGTTCGGGCGCGCCGCCCGCGACCGGCAGGCGATACAGGCGGGTATCGCCGCGTTCCTGAACCGTGAACAGCAGCGCCTTGCCGTCGGGCGCCCATCGCGGCGCGTCCTGGCGGTTATCGATGACGCCTCCCAGTTCCTTGCGATTCGACCCGTCAGCGTTCATGACCCAGACGTGGTCATCCTCCATCGTGGTCTCCGACGAGGTCAGCGGCCGCTTGGTCGCCAGCATCGCGATGAGCTTGCCATCTGGCGACCACACCGGGCGGTACTCCGCGCTCTTCGTATTCGACAGGCGTCTGACCGTTCCGTTGGACACGCTCAGCGTGAACACGTCGTAGTTGAACACGCGATCCGCGTCGGCCTCCCGGTTCGACACGAACAGGATCTGGTCGTTGATGGGAGACCAGTCGAGCGAATGCTCGTTGAAGATGCCATCGCTCAACTGCCGCGGTTCCCGCGACAGCAAGTCGACCATCCAGATGTGCAGTCGCCTGTTGTCGTTGAACCGGGTCAGACCTTCGGAGGCGGTCGGCTTGTAGAGGTACCGCGTGATGACCATGGGATCGCCGTTGGCATCGTTCGCCTCGGGCCCGGGCATCGCAGAGAGGAACGCGATGCGCGACGAACCGGACGACCAGGTCAGGGATTCGCCGGTCGACGGCAACGGGTTGTTCGATCCGACCGCGCGCCCCAGGAAGATCGGATCGGACCCGTCCATGCGCACGGCGCCCAGGCCCGCCTGGTCTTCGACGCGCCCGTAAAACGCCAGCCACTGGCTGTCGGGCGACCAACGGGGCGAATACGCAGCATCGCGATCGGTCCCGAGTTGCCTGGCCACACCCGTGGCGGCGTCCCAAATCCAGATCTGGGAGAGCGGACGCCCGGGCCGTTCACTGGATGTCAGGGCGAACGCGATGCGTTTTCCGTCCGGGGAGATCTGCACGTCGCCGACCGACTTCAACTTGTAGAGGTCGGCGCTCGCCAGCCCGGGTAGCGTAGCGGCGCGGGTACCCAGGACAACGAAAGCGGCCAGGACAAGCGGCGCAGCCACCGAACGAATCGACACGTGTGTCATGGACAGCCTCTCGGTTCGGACCTCAGCTCCACGCTAGCACGGACCTCACTTCTTCGCTGCGCGATCCTTCCGAGCCTGTGCCACCATGCTGCGGGTCTCGTTCATCAGCGTGGCCACGGAGTACGGAATGCCGTCCTTGATGGTCCACTCGATGCCGCCGCCGTGCTGATTGGAATTGTTCACATTGATGCCGGTGCCGTAGGGGTTCAGCAGGTGCAGGTTCTCGAGCGGGTTGCCGTTGACGATGATGAGGTCGGCAACGTAGCCCTGCCGGATCCGGCCCAGGCGATCGGCGATGCCGAGCAGCCTGGCCCCGTTGACCGTGGCGTTCCTGATGACTTCGAGGGGGTGGAAGCCCGCTTCCTCCATCAGTTCCAGCTCACGCAGGTAGCCGAAGCCGTAGAGGGAGTAGATGAACCCCGAATCGTCCCCGGTCGTGACCAGGCCTCCCTTGAGCGCGAACTCGCGGACCGCGTCCATCCACACCTGGTAGTCCTTGCGCCAACGCACCTCCTGGGTATTCGTCCACCCGATGAAGTAGGAGCCGTGGTGAGCGAGGTCGGGCCGGAAGTACTCCTCCATCGTGGGGTGCAGATAGTCCTTGTACCAGGGCAGGTTCTGCGCGCGCAGCAGGTCACGGCTGGCCTCGTAGATGGAGAAGGTGGGGCACCACGCCACGTCGTTCGCGATCATGAGGTCGAGGACGCCTGAGAGCTTCTCGCGGTTCAGGTTCTTCTGGATGAAGATCTCGCCGGCGCGGCCGAAGCGATTGACCTCGTTACTGGCGTTGTGGTCGGGAGGAAAGTCCTGGATGCCGTCCAGCGCGGCGTCAGCCACGCCGTAGAAGTGCTCGATGGACGACACGCCCGCCTCGGCGTAGTCCTTCGCGGTGGTCTCCTCGACGGCGATGTGGGCGGCGGTCTTCATCCCCAGCTTGTGGGCTTCGTCGAGAACCGTGACGAGGATGTCTCGATCCATGCCGAACAGCTTCAGGCCGTCGGCGCCCTGCTGTTTGACGGCACGGACGCCTTCGCGGATGGCCTGCGCCGATGTGCCCCGCAGCCATGATGGCGTGTAGATGAAGATCCGCGGTGCGGCAATCTCGTGCGCCGCGCTCTGCGCGCGCCACCTGATGGCCTTGGTGAGATCCGACCCGACGTCGCGGACGGTGGTCACACCTGAGGCGAGGTACAGGTTCATCTCGTACTGAAACGGCTGCGGCACCCCGCCACGTTCGTCCTGCAGGTGCATGTGCGTGTTGATGAGCCCGGGCAGGACGTACTTGCCCGTCGCATCGATGACCGCGTCGGCAGGCGGATCATCCGCCGGTGTCCGCCCGACCCGGGCGATGAGACCGTCCTGCACGAGAATGTCCACGGGCCCGAACGCGGGCTTTGCGTTCCCGTAGACGACCGTGGCGTTGCGGATGAGAAGGCGTTTGACGGGTTGCGCGTGGACCGGCGGCTTGCCGGCGCCAGGGGCGCTCGTGCGGCCCTGGCCGGCGACCAGATCGCGGGATCCCGGCCACACGCAGACGGCCGTCAGGCACGCCGTCAAGATCATCAATCGACGCATGATCAGGTCCTCCCCTGGATGGGTGACGAAACAGCCCCGCCCGCCCCCGGACGGGCGCGTGAGCGGATCGGCCGCGGCTCAGCATAGTCCTCGACTCCACGGGGCACAACCGACGCCGGCACGGAGGGCCGGAGTGTCTGACCATCGAGCGTCCAGATGCTGCAGGCCCGCACCGAGCCGCGGCTCACTGCCCGTGGCCCGTGGGGCGCACCCGGACGAGCCGCCAGCCGCCAGTCGCCTGCCGAGAGCCATGCAGCGATATGCTATGCTCCCGCGCTACATGGAATCTGTCGGAGGAGTTCTGAATGAAAGACCGAATGAAGAACATGCCTCGAGTCCCCGCTGCTCTCGCGTTCTTGTTGATCGTCGGTACCTGTGTGGCCGTGTCGAGCCAGGCGCCTCCCGATCGCTGCCTCGTGCCCGCGTCGATTCGAGACGCGATCCTGAACGAGTACTCCGGCGAGCAGGCGCACCAGCACGTCCAGTTGCTCTCGGCCAACCGCGACCGCCCGGCGGATGAGTATCTGAACGCCTACTTCGAGACGACCTACCTCGCGGACATGGCGAAGCGGTACGGGCTGTCCGATGTGCAGGTCGACTTCTTCCCCAGCAGTGAAGTGTGGGACGGCGAAGAGGCGGATCTCTGGCTGGTCGAGCCCGAGAAGAAGAAGATCGCCAGCCTGAACCAGGTGCCGACCGCGCTGGCCAACGGCAGCACGAGCACCGACGTCGAAGCCGAAGTCGTGTATGTCGGCGCCGGTCGCGACGCGGACTACCAGGGCAAGGACGTTGCGGGCAAGATCGTCCTCGGGAACACCGGAATCGGCCGCAGCTTCGGCAGCGCCGCATTGGGGCGAGGCGCGGTGGGCGTGCTCGGTACGGGCAGCGCCGGCGTCTCGGCCGACTCCGCGGGCTACACGCTGGACCAGCTGGGCTGGTCGTCGATCACCGTGCCGGCGGGGCAGCAGGGCTTCGGCTTCGTGTTGTCGCTGCGCCAGATGATGGAGTTGCAGTCCTACTTCGAGGCTGGCAAGAAGGTCGTCATGCGCGCGCACGTCCGCACGAAGCGGTACCCGGGGAAGATGAACGTGGTGTCCGCGGCCATACCGGGATCGGATCCCGCCGCCGGCGACCTGCTCTACGTCGCGCACGCCTTCGAGACGATCAGCACGCCTGGCGCCAACGACAACTGCGCGGGCGTGGGCACGACGCTCGAGATCGCCCGGACGCTGGCCCGCCTGATCCGGGACGGAACGCTTCCGCAGCCGAAGCGTACGTTGCGGTTTCTGTGGGTGCCGGAAATCACGGGCACCCGCGCGTGGATGTTCAAGCACCCGGAACTCGAAGACCGGATCCTGGCGGCGCTCAATTTCGACATGCCCGGATCCGATCTGAAGAAGACCGATACGTATCTGCGCATGAAGATGACGCCGGACTCGGTGCCGAGCTTTCTCAACGACCTGATCGCAAACCTCCTCCTCTTCGTCGATCAGACCGAGATCCGGACGCAGACGGGCAACAACGGACCGTTCAACTACCGCCTGGTGCCGTTCATCGCGGCGAGCGATCACGAGGTGTTCCTGTCCGCCGGCATTCCGGCCATGCAGTTCAACCACTGGCCCGACAACTTCTACCACAGCAGCGGCGACACGATCGCGCAGAACGATCCGACCGAGACCAAGCGCGTCGGCTTCATGGGCGCCTCCGCGCTCTACTACCTTGCCAGCGCGGGGCCCTCCGAAGCCCGGGCGCTCGCGTGGGAGTCGGCCGCCAACGGGGAGAAGTGGATCAGCGAAATGACACGCCAGAGCATCAGGCTGCTTGGCCGGGACGGGAAGGCACTGGCGGATCAGCACGCGGCCGCGCAGAACAAGGTGACCGGAGCCTACAACCGCGCGAAGGGAGGCGTGCAATCCACGCTTCGTCTTTCGGGTGACAAGGACCTTCAAACCGTCGTCCAGGAGCTCGTCTCCGGGCTGGACACGGTCCGGACGCTCGAGTCGCGCAAGCTCGAGGCTGTTTACAAGGACCGCGCGGCGGCGCTCGGCGTTCCAGCGGCCACGCCGGCATTGAGCCCGAGCGCGGTCGAGCTCTCGACGCTGATTCCGCGCAGGCGATTCAAGGCGTTTTCCGAGGAGGCGCGATCGCGGCCAACCGTCCGCGGCCGCGGCGCCGGGCCGGGCGGCGGGGGTTTGTCGTCGCTGGCAACGGGCGAGGTCAGCGGCTTCATCGACGGCAAGCGCAGCGTGCTGGACATCTACAACGCCGTGCGCGCCGAGTACGGCAACGTGACCACGTCCAGCAACGACTTCAAGTTCGCCTATGTCGTTGGGCCTGAGTATCCCGATATCGCCATGGAGACCGTCGCCGCCGCAGTCCAGGCGCTCGAGAAATCAGGCGTGATCGAAGTCACAAAGGCGGCACCCGTCCTGCCCGCGAAGGGCAAGAAGAAGTAACGCGCCGGCCCGCGGCTCCTCAGTCCAGCGATGCGATGAATCGTCGCATCGCATCGACCACTTGGCCCGTCCTCTCACGGTGCGGCGCATGGCCGCAGCCGGGGAGGACGAGGCTCGTGGCCGGTCCTGCGACGCCCGTTTCGACCAGTCTGACCTGTTCCATCGTGCCGTAACCGTCGTTGTCGCCCTGGACGACGAAGACCGGGCAGCGCACGGATCCGAGTTCTGCCTGGATAGACCACGTCCGAAACGCATCCGACAACCACACCTCCGCCCACGTCTCGAACATGGACTCCGTGTTTTCGAAGTGATGTCTCCGGAGCCGTTCGCGTAGCGCACCGGCACGGAAGCGCCGCCGTGCGTCGGCGATCCCGCCGGCGGTCTCGGGTTCGACGATGACGTGCGGGGCCTCGAGCGCGAGGCCGCGGACCAGGCTCGGGTGGTGTGACGCGAAGATGAGGGCGATTGAGGCGCCGTCGCTGTGACCGATCAGGATGGGCCGCTCGACGCCCAGGCTGGAGAGCACCGACGGCAGGACGTCGAGCGCCTCGTCGTGCATGAAGCGGATCGTGCGCGGTCCGGTCAACGGGCCCGATCGCCCGTGCCCGGCGCGATTGTAGGCCACGCCTGCCAACCCCGTGGCCCGCGCGAGGCGGCCTGGAAAATCACCCCAGCCAGTGATGCTGCCGAGGCCCTCGTGGAGGAACACGAGCGAGGGCCGAGACCCGGGCGAATCGCCGATGCGCTCGTACTCGATCCGGTGGCGCGCCGCGTCGATGAATGGCATCGCGTGTCGTTCAAGCGATGTCAATCAGCGCAACTCCGGGCTGGACCAGTTCACCTGCGCGGCAGTGCAGGGCCTTGACCACTCCGTTCCTGGGCGCCCGGATCGGCATCTCCATCTTCATGGCTTCGAGTTTCAGTACGACTTGTCCCTGTCGTACGCTCTGGCCCACCTCGACCAGCACCTGCAGCACGGTAGCGTGCATGGGTGATGCGGTGAGCTCGGCGTGTGCGGCTCTCGGGCGCTTCCGGGGCGCACGCTCCGAAAGGACCTCGAGTTCGCCGGCGATGCCGTCGACGAACACCGATCGCGACTCCGGCGGCCCGGCCACGAACACGGTCCACGTGCGCTGGCCGTCGCTCACGAGATAACAGCCGTCGGACACCCGGTCGACCGTGAACGGGTTCTCGGTGCCCTCGACATGCACCTGGTTGCCGGCCACTGATGCCGAGACCACCGCCTCGCTGCCGCCGACCCGTATCGAGAATTTCTTCGCGGGAGCCATCAACTCAGGCCCCGCCACTCGGTGAGCCTCGCCCACGGATCCGGGAGAGCCGTCGTCCGGCTTCCGCCTGCATGTCCCGCCGGCTGCTTATCGCGGTGGACCACGGCGGCCGCCAGCGCCGCGGCCGGCAGCGGCTCCGGTCCGCAGAGCGACGCCCCTTCGGCGTCCAGGAACCCGGTATCGAGCGTGCCATCCAGGAACCGTGGCTGCTCGAGCACGCGCAGGAGGAACGGAACATTGGTGGCGAAGCCGAGGATCGGAAACTCGCGCAGCGCCTCGCGCGCTCTGGCGATCGCCGCCTCTCGGGTCTCGGCGTGCGCGACGAGCTTGGCCATCATCGGATCGTAATACACGGGGACCTCTCCGCCTTCCGCCACGCCGCTGTCGATGCGAACGCCGGGGCGGACCGGCTGGCGGTACACGAGCAGCCGGCCCGCCTGCGGCATGAAGCCCTGCGACGGATCCTCCGCACAGATGCGGCATTCGATGGCGTGCCCACGCTGAACGACATCCTCCTGCCGCCAGGGCAGCGCTGCGCCGCCTGCAACGAGAATCTGCGCGCGCACGAGGTCGATGCCGACCACGGCCTCCGTGATCGGGTGCTCGACCTGCAGCCGGGTGTTCATCTCGAGAAAGTAGAACCGCGCCTGGTCGCCTTCGCCTTCGACGAGGAATTCTACGGTGCCGGCATTGCGGTAGCCCGCGGCGCGCGCCGCCGCGATGGCCGCCGATCCCATGCGGGCCCTGACCGCGGGCGTCAGGATCGGCGAAGGCGTTTCTTCGATGATCTTCTGGTGCCGCCGCTGTACCGAGCAGTCGCGCTCGAAGAGGTGCACGACGTGGCCATGATCGTCGGCCATGATCTGGATCTCGACGTGGCGCGGCCGTTCCACCAGCCGTTCGACATAGAGCGTGGCGTCGCCGAACGCGCTCTGCGCTTCGTGCCGCGCTCCGGAGAGCGCCTCGGGAAGTTCCTGCTCGGTCCGCACGATGCGCATGCCCTTGCCGCCGCCGCCCGAAGATGCCTTCACCAGGACGGGGTATCCCGCCCGTCTCGCGGCCTCCGCCATGGAGCTGTCAGACTGGCCATCGGGGGTCTCGCCCGGCACGACGGGAATCCCCGCCTGTTGCATGAGGCGGCGCGCCTCGATCTTCGATCCCATCCTGGCGATCACCTCTGCGGGCGGGCCGACGAAGACCAGTCCGGCATCCGCACAGGCCGCTGAGAACGCGGGGTTCTCGGCCAGGAACCCGTAGCCGGGATGAATGGCATCCGCGCGCGCCTCCCGGGCCGCGGCGACGAGCTTCGGAATGGCGAGATAACTCTCGAGCGGGGGAGCGGGGCCGATCAGGATCGCGTGGTGTGCCGCACGCACGTGCGGCGCGCTACGGTCCGCCTCGGAATAGACAGCGACCGATTCGATGCCCAGCTCGTCGCACGCCCGTATGACGCGCAACGCAATCTCGCCACGATTGGCGACAAGGAGTCGTCTGATCATGTGGACGTCTGTGCCTGCTGATCCGGCCTCGCCTCCGCCTGCACGCCTAGTCCTCTCTCCATGAGGCCCTTCGCTTCTCCAGGAACGCCCGTATGCCTTCCTGGCCTTCAGGGGAGGCACGCCGCGCAGCGATAAGTTCCGTCGTCCGGGACAGGGCTTCGACCGGTCCGAGCTCCGGGACGGTCCGGATGAGTTCTTTGGCGGAGGCGACGGCCTCCGGGCCCGCGCCCAGGACCTCGGCCACATACGCGTCGGCGGCGGCCTCGAGCTCGCTGGCCGGAACCACCGCGTGGACCAGGCCGATCGACAGGGCGCGCGACGCCGGGAAACGCGCACCCGACAGAAACAGTTCGCGCCCGGCCGAACGGCCGATCTTCGCCAGCGCGTAAGGCGATATCACGGCCGGCACGATGCCGAGCTTGACCTCCGTGAACCCGAACACCGCGTCGTCGGCCGCGACGACGATGTCGCAGACCGCGACCAGGCCGCAGCCGCCGCCGAGCGCGGCGCCGTGGACGCGGCCGATGAGCGGGAAGGGCAGCGTGTCCAGCGCCGCGAACATGCGGGCCATCCGGGTGGCGTCGCGCAGGTTCTCGTCGTCCGAGTACTGCGCCATCTTCGACATCCACGCCAGATCGGCTCCCGCGCAGAAGGCCTTGCCGGCGCCGTCCAGCACCGCCACTCGAGGTCCTCCGGGTCGTACCGCCGAAGCAGCCCACGCCGCGAGTTCGTCGATCACGACCTCGTTGAACGCGTTCCGCACGTCTGGCCGGTTCAGCGTCACGCGCTCGACCGGGCCTTCCCGGCGGACCAACAGGAATTGATGACTCATCGTTACATTCGGAAGACGCCGAACCTGGCCTCGGGGATCGGCGCGTTGTAGGACGCTGCCAGGCCCAGCGCGAGCGCATCCCGGGTCTGTATCGGGTCGAGGATGCCGTCGTCCCAGAGGCGGGCCGTCGAATAGTAAGGAGACCCTTCGCGCTCGTACTTCTCGAGGATCGGCCGGCGAATCTCCTCCTCGTCCTGCTCGCTGAGCGTCGTGCCGCCGCGCGCGAGTTGATCGCGCTTGACGGTGACCAGCACGCCGGCCGCCTGCTCGGCGCCCATCACCGAAATCCGCGCGTTGGGCCACATCCACAGGAACCTCGGGTCGTAAGCCCGGCCGCACATGCCGTAATTGCCCGCTCCGAAGGACCCCCCGATGATGACGGTGAACTTCGGCACGACCGAGTTGGCCACCGCGTGCACCATTTTCGCGCCGTCCTTGGCGATGCCGGCGCGCTCGTACTGTTGGCCGACGATGAAGCCGGTGATGTTCTGGAGGAAGATGAGCGGCACGCCGCGCAGGTTGCACACCTCGATGAAGTGCGTCGCCTTCAGCGCTGACTCGGAGAAGAGCACGCCATTGTTCGCCACGAGCCCGACCAGGAATCCGTGCACCCGCGCGAAGCCGGTGACCACCGTCGGCGCGTAGCGCTCCTTGAACTCGTCGAAGCGAGAGCCGTCGACCATGCGGGCGATGACTTCCCGCACGTCGTAGCCCTTTCGCGGGTCGGTCGAGACGATCCCGTAGATCTCGCGCGGGTCGTAGAGGGGGTCTTCCGGGGCCTGCATGTCGGGTGGCAGGAACTTGGTGGTGTTGAGGGTCGACACGATGGTTCGCGCGATTCGCAAGGCGTGGTCGTCGTCCTCGGCCATGTAATCGGCCACACCGGAGAGCCGCGTGTGGACGTCGGCGCCGCCGAGATCCTCGGCGCTGACTTCTTCGCCCGTCGCGGCTTTCACCAGGGGCGGCCCGCCGAGGAAGATGGTGCCCGTGCCGCGGACGATGACCGTCTCGTCGGACATGGCGGGCACGTAGGCGCCGCCGGCCGTGCACGAACCCATGACGATGGCGATTTGCGGAATGCGCCCGGCCGACATGCGCGCCTGGTTGAAAAAGATCCGGCCGAAGTGATCGCGGTCCGGGAAGACCTCGTCCTGAAGCGGCAGGAACGCTCCGCCCGAGTCCACGAGGTAGATGCAGGGCAGGTGATTCTGAAGGGCGATGTCCTGCGCCCGAAGGTGCTTCTTGACGGTCATCGGCAGATAGGTGCCGCCCTTCACGGTCGCGTCGTTGGCGACGATCATGACCTCGCGGCCCGACACGCGCCCGATTCCCGTCACCACGCCCGCTGCCGGGGCTTCGCCGTCGTAGAGGTCGACAGCGGCCAGCGCTGAGAGTTCGAGGAACGGGGACTGCGGATCGAGCAGGCGGTCGATGCGGTCGCGCACGAACAGCTTGCCCTGGTCGTGGTGCCGTTTCAGATACCGCTCGCCGCCGCCTGCCCGCGCAGCGGCCAGGTGCGCGCGGAGATCGGTCAGCAGCGTCTCGAACCGGCGTTGATTCGCCGCAAACTCCGGCGAGTCGCGGTCGACGTGCGTGTCGAGGACGTCCATGGCAGGGATTATACCTGCCCCGCTTGGACGCACGTGGCGCTTGCGGTATTGTTCTCCCTGTATCCACCCTTCAGCGGGGCGGAGAGAGACGAGGAGGACGCGTGGACGCTCGATCGCGGATCCTGCTGTCGGCCATGGTCGGAGCCGTGGCCGGTGGGGTGGCTGGCTATCTCTACCTCACAGACGACGGCCAGCGGCTGCGAACCCGGCTCGAGCCCGGCCTCGACGACGTCGTGCGCGAGATGCGCAGGCTGAGGTCCTCGGTGGAGAAGGCGCGCCTGGCGGCTGAAGAAGGCTGGCGCACAATCGAGAGCATCGCGACGTCAGCCACGCGCCCCTCGGACGGCCTTGGCGGGCCGCGGCGATCGGCGTCGATTCGGTAGGGCTGCCGCGATATCCGATGGCCGCCGACACGGTGCCGGACAACGGTGGGTTGACCGTCGTGAGACGGCTGAGCCGTCTGACCTCGCAGGCGCGCGACGGGGCGGTGCTGATCGCGCGGGCCACGTGGGGCGGGGTCGTGGGCGTCTACAGCGGCGACGACCTGACCCACGCCGCATCGATCGCCTACTACGCGCTCCTGTCATTTCTCCCGTTCCTCCTGCTGTCGTTTTCCGTGCTGGGGACCTTCGCCGCCGACGAGTCTGATCGCACCAAGGTCCTCGATTTCGTGCTCCGCCACTTCCCGACACAACTCGAGTTCGTCACAACGCAGCTCGACGCGTTCCGGCGGACGCGAGTGCCCATCGGCATCGGTGGCGGCCTCGCATTGGTGTGGGCGGCGCTGGGCGTGTTTGGCGCCATCTCCTCGGCCGTCAATCACGCGTGGGACGTCGAACGGCCTCGGAGCTTCCTGGGACACCGGCTCTTCTCGTTTCTCATGATGTGTGCGGCGGGCCTGATGCTGGTGGCGGCCCTGTTGCTCGTCAGCGCCGCTCAGATCGCGAGATCGTCGTGGTTCGCGTCGCAGTGGGATCAGTTCCCCGTGCTGGTGGCGCTCAGCGGCCTTGGTGCGCGCCTGGCCGCGTACCTCCTGCTGTCGGCCGTGGTCGGGATGGTCTTCTACTTCGTGCCCAATACCCGGGTCCGGCTGCGGGACGTGTGGCCCGGGGCCCTGCTGACCGGCCTGTTGTGGAAGATCGCCCTCGAAGGATTTTCGTGGTACGTTCGTCGAGCGCCGGGGTACAGCGTTCACGGTTCGATTGCCACCGTCGTGCTCTTTCTCTTCTGGGTCTACATCTCGGCCGTCATCCTCCTCTACGGTGTGGAATTTACGGCGTTCTTCGCGAAGCTCCGGCGGGCTCGCGCCGATGTGCCGGCGACCGGGCGGTAAGGACCCGCGCCGCGAAGCGCGAGACCTCGACGGGGCCGCGAGATGTGCGCCTTTCCCGGGAGGGTTCCGGCGATGAATCGCCTGGGCCGCGAGAAGAGCCCGTACCTGAAGCAGCACGCATCCAACCCCGTCGACTGGTATCCATGGGGCGAGGAGGCATTCGCAGCCGCGCGCCGCGACGGGAAGCCGATCTTCCTCTCAGTCGGCTACTCGACGTGCCACTGGTGCCACGTGATGGCCCACGAGTCATTCGAAGACCAGGGCGTCGCCGGGATCCTGAACCGCGATTTCGTGCCCATCAAAGTCGATCGGGAAGAGCGGCCCGACGTGGACCGCGTCTACATGAGCTTCGTCCAGGCCACGACGGGGTCGGGCGGCTGGCCGATGAGCGTGTGGCTCACGCCCGATCTGAAGCCGTTTTACGGCGGGACCTATTTTCCCCCGTCTTCCAGATGGGGGCGTCCGGGTCTGCGCGAGGTGCTGACGGAAATCGTCAGAGTGTGGAGCGACGACCGCGACCACGTCCTGGAATCCGCCGCGCTCCTGACCGAGCGCCTTCGCAGCCTGGAGCGGAGCGGCGCCGCCGACAGCGTGCCAGGGCCTGCGGCCATTGCATCCGCGTCGCGCGAGTTCGCCGCGGCGTTCGACTCGCGGCATGGCGGATTCGGACAGGCTCCGAAATTCCCGCGGCCGAGCGAGCTCCTCTTTCTGCATCGCGCCTCCGCGCAGTCCGGAGATCCCGCGCCTCGCGAGATGGCTGTGCGGACGCTCGAGGCGATGGCGCGCGGCGGCATGCGCGACCACATCGGCGGGGGCTTTCATCGCTATTCGGTTGACGCGGAGTGGCGCGTGCCCCATTTCGAGAAGATGCTGTACGACCAGGCGCAGCTGGCGGTGGCGTACCTCGAAGCGGCCCAGATCACCGGCGAGCCGAGCCTCGCGGCCGTGGCGGACGATACGCTGCACTACGTCGCCCGCGACCTCGCGGATCAGGGTGGAGGCTTCTACTCGGCCGAGGATGCCGACAGCCTTCCGCCAGAGTCGGCAGGCCAGCAGGGCGCGCACGCCCGCGAGGGCGCGTTCTACCTGTGGAGACACGACGAGATCGAGCAGGTTGTGGGCGCCGACGCGCCCCTCATCCGCGAACGGTTCGGGATGCTCCCCGGGGGCAACGCCCCGAACGACCCGCAGGATGAATTCGGGACGAAAAACCTGCTGTATCTGGCGCGCTCCAACGAGCAGATCGCACGCGAGCACGGCCTGACCGAGGATGACGTGTCAGCCAGGCTGGCGCGTGGCTGCCGCGCGATGTTCGACGCCAGGAGCCGGCGGCCCCGACCGCATCTCGACAACAAGGTCCTCACGGCCTGGAACGGGTTGATGATGGCGGCCTATGCCCGAGGCGCACGCGTGCTCGGATCGTCCGAGCACCTGGCACGCGCCGAGCGCGTGGCTGCGTTCTTGAAAGACCGAATGTGGAACGTCGCGACGCGGACGCTGCTGCGCCGCTACTGTGACGGAGAGGCGGCCATCGAGGCGTACGCCGAGGATTACGCGTGCCTGATCGAGGGCCTGCTCGAGCTGTTCCAGGCCACCGGCGGCCCCCGGTGGCTGGAGTGGGCGCTCGACCTCCAGTCGCGGCAGGACGAGCTGTTCTGGGATGACTCGAGCGGAGGGTGGTTCGGCACAACGGGCAAGGACCCCTCCGTGCTGCTTCGTCTCAAAGAGGAGTACGACGGCGCAGAACCATCGGCCAGTTCTGTGTCGGTTTCGAACCTGCTGGCCCTTGCGCACATCACCGGCGACAGCCGATGGTCATCGCGGATCGAGGCCACATTCGGCGCACAGGCCGGACTGCTGACCCGGTCTGCCCGCAGCGTTCCGATGATGCTCGCGAACCTCGCGGCCTACCACCATGGGTTCCACCAGATCGTCATCGTCGGCCACCGGGAAGACGAGGCCAGAGGAGCGATGTTGGAGGTACTGGCCCGGTCCTACACTCCCTTTGCGGTCGTCATCCCGATCGTTCCGGGCGACGAACAGCGCGAGCTGGCGGGGCTGGTCCCGTCACTGGGGCCGCTGATCGCTCGGGATGGTCGAGCCACAGCGTATGTCTGCCGCCGGTTCGCCTGCGAGCAGCCCACGACCGACGTTGCCGAGTTCGCCAGGCAGGTGGGGGAGATCAGCCGGCCGGGATTATGAGACACTAGCCGCGCGGTATTCCGGCCGGGGTGGCGAAACTGGCAGACGCACAGGACTTAAAATCCTGAGGCCCGCAAGGGCCGTGAGGGTCCGACTCCCTCCCCCGGCACCATCCCCCAGAGGACAATCTGCATCCGCCTGAGCGAAAGGCTGGCGTAATACCCGACTACGATGGTATGATTTCATGGACCACTGAGTTTCGTCACGCTGCCGTTCGGGTGGACCTCCAGGTCGGGATGGGGCAATCGACCAGGGAGAAAGGGGTGCCGGATGCGATGGGTCGTCCTGCTCGTTCCATTGATAGCCCAGCCGGCGATGGCGCAACAAGCGGCTTCTGCCCACGATCGTGGCCGGGAGCCGATCAGGCCGTTGCTGGTCTCTGTGCCGCAGCTGGAACGGGGAATCGGGGAACTCGAGACCGAGCGCACCGGACCTGCGGCGGCTCAATCCCAACTTCCGATCGCCTCGGACCCGGTGAAGGTGGCTGACCCGCCGGCTCGTCCCGGCACGAGTCCAGCCGGTCAACCCTCGACGGCGCCAACATCAGGACAGCCCGCAACGGCGCCAGCATCAGGACAGCCCGCGACGGCGCCAGCATCAGGACAGCCCGCGACGGCGCCAGCATCAGGACAGCCCGCCACGGCGCCAGCATCAGGACAGCCCGCGACGGCACCGGCATCAGGACAGCCCGCGACGGCGCCGGCATCAGGACAGCCCGCGACGGCACCGGCATCAGGACAGCCCGCGACGGCACCGGCATCAGGACAGCCCGCGACGGCACCAGCATCAGGACAGCCCGCGACGGCACCAGAGGGTCGGCCCGCCGCGGCGCCAGAGAGCCAGCCCGCACCCGCGACCTCCCGACAGGGGATGCCTGGGATGGATCCAGGCGACGCGTCCGGGTTTCCGACGATGCAGTTCCGGGGCTTCTCCGATGTCTCGTTTCACGCGGACGACTTGACGGGCACGTCGAACGCCTTCGCGATCGGGCAGTTCAACCTGTTCATCACGTCGAAGATCTCCGATCACCTTGGCGTGCTCGCCGAGGCCGTCGTCGAAGCCGATCAGCTGAACACTGTCGGCATTGACCTCGAGCGCATGCTGGTCCACTGGGCGTCGAGCGACTACCTGAACGTGAGCGTCGGCCGCTACCACACGGCGATCGGCTGGTACAACACGGCGTACCACCACAGCTCGTGGATGCAGACGGCTATTGGGCGGCCGGTCCTGTTCGAGTTCGAGGACAAAGGCGGCATCCTGCCGGTTCACAACGTCGGCATCTCGGTCACCGGCCGCATCCCATCGGGCGATCTTGGTCTGCGCTACGTCGCCGAAATTGGCAACGGCCGTGCGTCCCGATCGCGCCAGGAAGAAGCCGTTCAGAACGTCGTCGACGAGAACAGCAACAAGGCCGTCAATCTGGCCATCCTCGCGCGACCCGCCAAGCTCGCTGGATTCGAGGCCGGCGTGTCCATCTACCACGACACGCTGACGCCCATTGGCGAGCCGAAGATCGGACAGACGATCGTGGCCGCCCACGCGGTGTATCAGACGTCGAATGCCGAATGGCTCAACGAACTCGTGCTCGTCCGCAACACGAGCGAGGGCGCCGACCGTTCGGTGAACACGACGGGCTTCTACACGCAGGTTTCGAAGACGTTCGGCCAGCTCCGCCCGTACTTCCGTTACCAGTACCTCAACGTGCCAGATGATGATCTGATGTTCCCCGACCTCGGCCTGCAGCACGGCCCGTCGGCGGGTGTCAGGTACGACGTGGGCGAGTTCGTGGCGCTCAAGGTCCAGGTCGACCGTACGATGCGGCGGCGCCTGAGCAGCTACAACGGCATCGCCGCACAGCTGTCGTTCACCTTCTAGCAGTCGGCGACACCGCATTCGGAGGGTGTTCATGGTCGAGACTCGGAACCCCGAAGTTGCTCCTTGTCCTCTACCAGTGCTGACGGGTCGCACCGTCCCGGTGGCGGACCGGCGGCAGGCGCCGCCCTCCCTTCGCGCGGCGGCGTGTGCGATG
Organism: uncultured Acidobacteriota bacterium; assembly: GCA_963843385.1. Taxonomy (GTDB): domain Bacteria; phylum Acidobacteriota; class Vicinamibacteria; order Vicinamibacterales; family JAKQTR01; genus CAVOHU01. The sequence goes on along the minus strand of CAWJJY010000007.1, from coordinate 1,658,265 downwards.
GTGGTTCTCGGCCTGGTCGCCGCCCTCGCGCCCGGCCCGGCGCAGGCCCAAACCGCTTCGGGCGACGTGGCACTCGTCGTGCGCCCGGACGTGCCGGTGGACAACCTGACATTCCGCGAGGTGCGCGAGCTGCTCATGGGTGATCGGCAGTTCTGGACGCCCGGCCTGCGCGTGTCGTTGCTGATGCGCGCCCCGGCCGCGCGCGAGCGTGACGTCCTGCTGAAGACCGTGTACCAGATGGGAGAGGCGGAGTTCCGCCGCTACTGGATCGAGAAGGTGTTCCGGGCGGAGGCGCCGAGCGGCCCGAAGATCGTGTATTCGAACGAGACGGCCACCGAACTGGTCGCAGCCCTGCCGGGTGCGGTGGCTTTCATCGACGCGACGCAGGTGCCCAAGGGTCTGAAAGTACTGCGCATCGACGGCCGACTCCCAGGGGAGAAAGGGTATCCGCTTCGCTAGCGGTTCGTGACCGTCCCCTGAGGTCACGGGACCGTGAGCGGGAGGGCGCATGACCATCCGGCGGCGAATGACGGTGTCCTTTCTGCTGGTCCTGATGCTGACCGGGTTGAACCTGGTCGTCTTCTTCTGGAGCAGCGCCAGGCGGCAGGAGACCGTCGAGGAACTCCGGCGAGCCAGTGCACGCCAGCTCGTGCTCTCCTCGATCCGCGAAGACTTGAACGACGTTCAGAAGCAGATCACCCTCCTCAGCCAGATCCTGCCCGAGGCGGCACCGACCGGCGCCGGGGCTGCCGACACCGCCCGGTTCGCCGCCCAGCTGGACACCATCGGGCGCGCCATCCGGCAACTGCGTGATCTCTCGTCCTCGGATGAGCGCCGCCGAATCGAGACCTTCGAAGGTGTCTTCCGTGACCTTGCTGCGAGCTGGCGGATCTACTACGAGAATCTCGGCGTGCGCCAGTCGAAGGCCATCACTGAACTGGTGGTGCGCGCCGAACCGCTCAGCCAGCGGGTGATGCAGGAGCTGTTGCCGGATCTGCAGCGCGAGGAGCGCAAGCTGGTGGAGCAGGCCGGCGAGCACTTCTACAGCGTCGCGCGGGTGACGGCACAGATCACCATCGTGATCTTCGTGCTGTCGGCCGTGGTCGGGGCGGCCGTCGCGTTCCAGGTGTCGCGTTACCTCGTCCACCGCCTCCGGCAGCTGGAGGAGGGGGCGGCCCTCATCGGGAGCGGCAATCTCGAGCAGGAGATCTCGATCCGCAGCCAGGACGAGCTGGGAGAGCTCGCCCGCGCGTTCAACGAGATGCGGAATCACCTGCTCGACGCGCGCACGCAGCTGACGCAGGCGAACCAGGAGCTGGAACGCCGCCACGAGGAACTGCGCGCCGCCCGGGATGTCGCCGAATCGGCAAACCGGGCCAAGAGCGGCTTCCTCGCCAACATGAGCCATGAACTTCGCACGCCGATGAACGCCATCATCGGCTACAGCGAGATGCTGATCGAGGACGCCGAAGGCCGCGACCACGACGCCTCCATCCCCGACCTCAAGAAGATCCACGCCGCCGGCCACCATCTCCTCTCGCTCATCAACGACATCCTCGATCTGTCCAAGATCGAGGCGGGCCGGATGGATCTCTACCTCGAGGCGTTCGACGTCTCGGCGATGCTCCATGGCGTCGCCACGACCATTCAACCGCTGGTCGAGAAGAACGCGAACACGCTCGAGGTTCGCTGTGCGGACGATCTTGGATCGATGCGGGCCGATCTGACCAAGGTCCGGCAGGCGCTCTTCAACCTGCTCAGCAACTCGAGCAAGTTCACCAGCGCCGGGCACATCACGCTCGAGGCCACCCGGGATGGCTCCCCGGCCTGGCTCTCCTTCCGTGTCAGCGACTCGGGCATCGGCATGACCCCGGAACAGCTGTCGCGGGTGTTCGATTCGTTCACACAGGCGGATGCCTCGATTGCCGCCAAGTACGGCGGGACGGGGCTCGGCCTGACCATCACCCGCAAGTTCTGCGAGATGATGGGCGGCACCATCCGCGCCGAGAGCGAGCCCGACAAGGGCACGACCTTCACCATCCGGCTGCCCGCCGATGTCGGCGACCGTCCGGCAGCAGCCGCTTCACCCTCCGGCGCGCTGGTGGCGGCCGCGCCGCCGGCGGCCAATCCGGCGGCGCCGGCACCGATGACGGCCCTCGTCATCGACGACGACCCGGTCGTCCGCGATTTGATGCAGAACTTCCTCGGCAGAGAGGGCTACCGGGTCGTGGCGGCGGCCAGTGGGGAGGAAGGTCTCCGACTGGCCAGGGAAGTTCGTCCCAATGCGATCACGCTCGATGTCATCATGCCGGGGCTGGACGGGTGGTCGGTGCTCACGGCGCTGAAGTCCGATCCGGACCTGGCGGACACCCCGGTCATCCTCCTGACGATCACGGACAACAAGAGCATGGGCTACGCCCTTGGGGCCTCCGAGTGCCTGACCAAGCCGATCGAGCGGGATCGCCTGCTGGCCATCCTCGAGAAGCACCGGCGATTGTCGCCGGCGCTCAACCGATAGGAGTTCGCGTCACCGCATGCCGAAGATACTGCTGGTTGAAGACAACGACATGAACCGCGACATGCTGACCCGGCGCCTCGAGCGGCGGGGATTCCAGGTGGTCAGCGCCGTGGACGGCAGAGCAGGGGTATCCTTGGGCGAAACGGAAACGCCCGACCTGATCCTGATGGACATGAGTCTGCCGGACCTCGACGGGTGGGAAGCGACGCGCCTGCTCAAGTCCTCGTCCCACACCCGATCGATCCCGATCATCGCCCTGACGGCACACGCGATGTCCGGCGATCGGGAACGGGCGATGGCAGCGGGCTGCGACGACTACGACACCAAACCGGTGGACCTGGTTCGACTGCTCGCCAAGATCGACTCGTTGATCAGGAACGCGCCGTCGCCATGAGCAGGGACGATCGCGAGGCCGGCGTGGCATCCGAGGTCCCTTCCCCGCGTGTCACCGCGCTGGCGCGGCTTCGACATGACCTTCGGACTCCGCTGAACGCCATCATCGGCTACAGCGAGATGCTCCTGGAGGACGCCGCCCCGGGCGGCCGATCCGCCGCCATCAGCGCGGATCTCGAGAAGGTCCGCCAGGGCGGGTTGCATCTGCTTGCGCTCGTCAACGACCTCCTCAAGTCTCCGCCCGACGCGTCGGCCGATCCCGACCTGGAAGAGGTGGGACGCTCCATCCGGGCGGCCGTGCGTCCGCCCCTCGACCAGCTGATCGGCCTGACCAACGCGCTGCTGGAGAAGGCCGAGACTGGCGGCCTGACGGATCCGGTCCCCGACATCCGGCGGATCCGCGACGCGGGGCTGAGGATGCTCTCGCTGGTCGAGGCCGACTCGCTCGCGGCCATCGCCAGATCCGCGATCACCGACGCGTCTTCCCCAGCCGCCAGCGCGGCTGCAGCGGACGAGGCGGTCGACTCGCCGCCGGCCTCGGGGATCAACACGCGGTCGTTCTCTGAAATCGAGGCGGGCCGGCTGCTCGTGATCGACGATCAAGAAACCAATCGCGACATCCTGTCCCGGTACCTGCAGCGCCACGGCCACCAGGTGACCACCGCGTCGGGCGGGCGTCAGGGGCTGGCCCTGCTGGCCCGAGAGCCCTTCGACCTGGTGTTGCTGGACATCGTGATGCCGGACATGAACGGCTACCAGGTGCTGCAACAGCTGAAGTCCGATCAGATGCTCAGGCAGATCCCGGTCATCTTCATCAGCGCGCTGGACGACGCGCTCGGCAAGGTGCAGGCGTTCAAGTCCGGGGGCGTCGATTACGTGACCAAGCCGTTCCAGGCGGACGAGGTCAACGCGCGGGTCGAGAACCAGCTGAAGCTGTCGAGATTGCAGAAGGACCTCGGCCGCCAGAACGACGAGCTGCTCAGGAAGAACGAAGAGCTCACGCAGGCGCAACGACGAACCGACCTGGTCTTCTCCGCGCTGGCCGAAGCGCTGCCGGGAACGATCCTCGACGCGAAATATCGACTCGAGGAGCGGATCGGCACCGGGGGGTTCGGTGCGGTGTTTCGCGGCACTCACCTTGGTCTGAATCTGCCCGTCGCCATCAAGGTCTTCCGGCCGATGTCCGGCAACGACACGCCAGACGCCCTCGAGCGGTTCCGGCAGGAAGGCGTGGCGGCCAGCCGCATCAAGCACCCCAATGTCGTCGAGATCCACGACAACGGCATTTCCTCGACCGGCATCGCCTACCTGGTGATGGAGCTGCTGCAGGGGCACACGCTCGCGCAGGAACTGGCGGACAAGCATCGCCTGACGCCGGAACGCGCCGCGGCGATCCTCGTGCCGGTCTGTGAGACGCTGGCCGAGTTCCACGCCGCGGGGATCGTGCACCGCGACATCAAGCCCGAGAACATCTACCTCCACCAGGCCCGGAACGAGGAGGTCGTCAAGCTGCTGGATTTCGGGCTGTCGAAGATGTGGGGGCCCTCCGGCGAGCAGACCCAGGTCACCATGACGCTCGGTGATGCCGTCATCGGGACGCTGGCCTACATGGCGCCGGAGCGGCTGCTGAACAAGGCCTACGACGGCCGGTCCGACGTCTACAGCCTCGGCGTCGTGATGTACCGCATGCTCAGCGGGACCTCGCCGTTCCAGGCGGACCCGAGCGCCAGGTACCTGGTGGCGATGATGCAGTTGACCGCCGAAGCCCCGCCGCTCCGTTCCCACGTCGACGGGCTGCCGCCGGAGCTCGACGAACTGGTCGCACGAATGCTGTCGAAGGATCCCGAAGGCCGGCCGTCGGCCAGGGAACTCCCGACCCTCATCCGGGCTATCGTGTCACCGGTGCCGTGAGCTGGGCCTCGTATCCCTTCCACGGCGGCGAGAGGAGCACCTCGCGAACCTTCGCCGTGAGACGGTCGGCGCTATACGGCTTGATGATGAGCGGGGTCTCCGGATCGACGACGCCATTTGCGCCGAGGGCCTCCCCCGTGTAGCCGGACATCAGCAGCACGCGGAGAGTCGGCCACCTCTGGCGCATCGTGGCGTACAGCGTCGGCCCGTTCATGCCGGTCATCACCACGTCGGTCAGCAACAGGTCGATCGGGAGGGCGAGTTCCGGGAGCATGCCGATTGCGTGCTCCCCCGAGGTCGCCTCCCGGACCTCATAGCCCTGCTCCTCGAGCATCCGTCGCGTCAGGCGCCGCACTCCCTCGTCATCATCGACCACCAGCACGCTGGCGGGAATGGGCGCAGACCTTTTCCGCGGCGCGTCCCTCCGCTCCGCCGATCGTGCCGCCTTGCTGGCTGGGAAGAAGATCGACCAGGTCGTCCCCTTGCCCGGATGGCTCTCGACGTCGATGCATCCGCCGTGCTGCCTGACGATTCCGTAGACGGTCGCCAGCCCGAGGCCGGTGCCCTTGCCGTGCTCCTTGGTGGTGAAGAACGGCTCGAACACGTGTGACTTGACCTCCTCGCTCATGCCGCAGCCGGTGTCCGAGACGCGCAACTCCACGTAGACTCCCGCGGGCAGGCCGAGCCGTTGCGCGGCCTTTCTCTGCTGTGGCTCGATGGCGGCGATTTCGATCGTCAGGTCCCCGCCTGAGGGCATCGCATCCCGCGCGTTGACGGCCAGGTTCATCAGCACCTGTTCGATCTGCCCCGTGTCGCAGACGACCGACGGCTCCGGGTCGTGCGGGACCGCGATGGTACACTGCACGTCCTCGCCGATCACACGGCACAGCATGTTCTCCATCCTCGACACCACATCACTCAGCTGAATCGGCCGAGCCTGAACGATCTGCTTGCGGCTGAACGCCAGCAGCTGCCGCGTCAGTGACGTGGCGCTCTCGCCGGCCTTCCGGATCTCCTCCGCGTCCGAGCGCCGCAGGTCGCCTTCCGCCAGTGTCGATTCGAGCAGCCTCGCGTACCCCAGGATGACCGTCAGGAGGTTGTTGAAGTCGTGCGCGATGCCGCCGGCGAGGCGTCCGACCGCCTCCATCTTCTGCGACTGCCGGAACTGGGCCTCGAGCGTCGCCTGAGCCTCTGACGACTCCTTCAGCGCGCGCTCGGCATGCCGGTATTCGGTCACATCCTCCGACACGATCAGGAGGTAGTCCGGCCCGATCGGGTCATCGAGGCGAACGCGCGTGACCTGAAACTCATGGGCGCGGCCATCGGCCGAGACCAGCGATACGGGCGAGGGTGCCGGCGATTGGCTTTCGAGGGCTTCGGCATTCAACGCGTCGAGCTCGCCGGCATCGCCGGTCCGCCTGAGGAACTCGAAGTCCCGATTGGTCTTTCCCAGCATCTCCGCGACCGGGACACCGTGAAATCGTGCCGCCGTTTCGTTGGCGAGCACGATCCGGCCTGCGCTGTCCTTGACCAGGACGATGCAGGGGCTTGCGTCGAGGATGTGGCGGAGGAAGGCACGCTCGCGCTCGAGTGCTGCCTGCGTTCGTTTCTGTTCGGTGACGTCCACGAAGGCGGCTACGGCGCCCTTCACGCCGCCTGACCGGTCGTGGAGGGGCACGGCATTCCCGAAGAGGGTCAGGCTGGAGCCGCTGCTGAGCGCGACCTCCAGCTCGACGTCACGGACCTCCTGCCCTCGCGCGAGCGCCTGCTGGAGCGGCAGGTCGGCGGAGAACACCGGCATGCCGTCACGCACGAGCCGGTAGGAGGCCGCCCTCTCCGACGGGGGCAGCTGATACGAGAGATTCTGACCCGTGGTGATGCCGAGCCGTTCCTCACAGAAGCGGTTGCCGACGATCTCCGCGCCGCTGGGGCCTCGGGTCAGCAGGACCGCGGCGGGCACCGCGTCGAGGACGGCCTGCAGTTCCGAGGCGCGCTCGCGGAGGTGGGTCTCGCTGTCCCGGCGCCTGGAATCGGTCCGCTTCCACCAGGCCACCTGCCCGATCATGACGGCCGAGACGAAGAAGAAGAGCACGAGGGCCCCGCCGTGATCGACGTCGTCTACGATCAGGGTCAGCCGCGGTTGCACGAAGAGGAAGTCGCCCAGCAGGCCGGAGACCACGGCGGCAGTCAGCCCGCCTCTGATGCCGCCATACCACGTCGCGAACACGACTGCGCCGATGTAGGTGGCGAAGGGCATGTGATCGTGAAGAATGCCATCTGCCCCCCATCGGATGATCGATGCCGCCGCAACCATCGCGAGACCGAATAGATAGGGGAACAGGGGCCGCAGGATTGCGTGAGGGATCCACCGACCGCGCAGCGTGCCTCGCATGCAACCGGCTCCCGCGGACTGCACGGCGAGCGCGTGGCCTCGCAGATCGACCGCCCGGCGGTCCGCTCGTGCCGAACCCGCATCGCATGACCACCCCGGTGTTGGCTGCGGGTCGGAGATGTCGGGGCACGATCAGCATCCCGCGGACGCGCAGACTATGCCATACCCAGAAAGTACCGGTCGTCGCGTGACCAAAGTACCGATTCTGGGTTGTAGGCACGGATGGGCAGTGTGCAGGGGGAAATGAGAAGCGCCGGCCGAACGGGCCGCTAGTCGTCGTCCCTGTTTCCGCGCGCCTGCTTGAGCGAGCCCCGCCGTTTCTTGGTGGCCAGGCGTCGTTCCCGCGCCGCCGGACCCGGCTTGGTGGCCCGGCGAGCGCGAGGCCGCTTGGCGGCCTGCCGAAGGAGTGCGACGAGCCGCGCTCTGGCGGCTTCCCGGTTCTGCGCCTGCGTCCGGTGCTCCCGGCTGTCGATCAGGAGCACGCCGTCCGCGCCAATCCGATTGTGCGTCAGGGTCTCGAGCCGCTCACGGACCTCCGGCGGCAATCCTGCCGACCGGATGTCGAAGCGCAGCTGGACCGCCGTCGAAACCTTGTTGACGTTTTGGCCGCCCGGCCCCGAGGCGCGGACGAACCGTTCGCTGATGGCCTGGTCGTCGATCGCCAAGGCGCTGGTGATGGGGATCTTCACGGACCAGGATCATGGCCGGGAAGCGCGTCTCTCCGCAAGAGGACGGCTGGGGCCGCCGGCGGCGGGTCGCGTCGCTTCACATCGCAAAGCCGGGTATGATACGCTGGTTTCTCTGCGGCGCCGTCGCGGTCCTCGTCATCCGGGGGTCGCTTGTGCGAAGACGATGGCTCTGGAACCTCTCGAGCTGACGATAGAACTGCAACCGCGCGCCCGCTTCGATGCCATCGATGTACGGGCGCGAGCGGCCGAACTGCACGGCGACGTGCTGCGCCGCTATCCCCGGGCTCTCTACTGTTCGTTCCACACCACGGCCGGGTATCTCGACCAGAGCCTCGCCTGGCGGCTCGGGCCTCGCGGCGAGGGGCTGACCGACTACATCGAGACGTTCCGCACGATGTTCCCCGAGGGAGCGCGGTACCGTCACGACGATCTCCACCACCGGCAGGACCTCTCCGACGCGCAGCGCGAGACCGAGCCGCGAAACGCCGATTCGCACCTGGCGTTCATCGCGGCGGGGCTCCGGTCGTGCGTGTCGTACCTCAACCGGCCGGACGTTCCCGTGATCCTCGTCGATCTCGACGGGGTGAACCAGGGGTGCCCCCGCCAGCGCACGGCCGGCATCGTGGGCTACAGCCAGGAGATCGAGGTGTGGAGGACGCGCCTGGAAGTTGGCGTGTCGGGCCACCCCATCGATTCGATCAACCTCCGCGATCCCAATCTCGGGCTCTACGAACGCGTGGCGGACATGGCGATGCGGCAGGGCGTCGCGAAGGGCCGGGTTCGGGTATCGCTCGCGCCCGGCGAACGGCAGGCCGGCCTCACGGTGAACGAGTACGAGACCCTGCTGATGACGCACGATCTGCGGGAAGTGCTTCGCGATCCGCTGAGATTCATGGCCGAGAAGGGCCGGCACGCGCTGCGGGATCCCCGGGCGATCCCGAGCAAGACGCGCGGATACGCCGCCTACGACCTGGTGCGCGCGCTCAACCAGCTGGTCGATGCGCTCGGGCTCGAACACTCCTGGATCGAACGGCTGCTGGCCCGCGCGATGGCGCTGCCCGCATCGCGATTCCTCAGGATGAAGCGCTACGTGAATCTCCTGGTGTCCGACCGGCACACGCCCGGGCGCGGGAGCATCATCGAGGGCAAGTATCAACGGCCCATCCTCGTGCAATGGCACGAGGCGCCCAGCCGTGTCCGCCAGCTCGACCTCACGCTCTACCGCTTCGCCTGACGCCCGCCATCGGCATTCCCGCAACCGGCCGTACGCCCGCCGTTCTTCCGTCTGCGGCGCGGCGGCGTGAAACGCCACTTTGATCAGATTGCCAGACGAACGAGGAACTCGCTGACGCGGTGCACGCCCTGCAGCGCCGGCGCTGGAAGGGCCAGGCAGACGACGATCAGGCCGACGGCCAGGCCGAACAGCAGGCGGCGGGGCAGCGTGGCGCAATCCGGACCCTGGTCGGGGAGCGCGAGCCTGAGTATCCGCTCCGTGATCGGACCGCCATCGTCGAGGCTCGAGACCGGGCCGGCCAGCCGCGGGGCCGCGAGCGCCAGCCTGGCGACCTTCAGCAGCGCTGCCGACAGCGCGACGGCCCTCGATCGATCGCCGGACGCCGCGCGGCGGTCGGCGGCATCCTCGGCGGCGCGCGCCCAGGCGCCCTGGATCTGCGAACCCGTCCGCGTCAGCGACACACAGTCCGGACTCGCCAGGAGGATCAGTCGCACCAGATTGTCCCACGCGCCCCGGTGTGCCATCTCGTGCGCGATGACGAGGTCGAGCTCGCCCGGCGAGAGGGTCTCCACCACGCGGCGGGAGATGAAGAGCGCCTGGCGGCGGATGCCCAGCAGCGACACCACCGGTGTGGGGACGTCTACCTGGTAGATGGGAATCGGCGCGCGCCTGTACTCGAGTCGCTCGGCGTGCTGCAGCCAGCATCGCTGCAGGCGACCGACGCGCCTCCACGCGGCCGCGCCGCGCCACCACGTGCCGCCAATCACGAGGCACGCGCCGATGACCATCGCCGCCAGGCCGGCGCCGAGCGGCTCAGTCACTTCCCGTGGCTCGTATCGAGCATAGGCCGGAGTGAACACCAGCGACACGAACGCCAGGGCCACCACGCTTGGCGACATGCGGAGAACGAGCAAGGGCCAGGCCGAGCGGGGCCTGCCGGCGGTCGGCCGGCTTCGCCGAATGACGGGCCTCGCGAGGGCAGCCACCACGATCGACGCCGCCACATTGACGAGGATGAACCACGCGAGGGCCAGCGACACGCCCAGCAGGCTGAATCTCATCACGTCCGCCGTTTCTTCAGCTCGCTCTGTTTCTGACGCACCAGGCGTTCGAGTTCGTCGAGCAGCCGTGAGTCCTGCTCGCCGACGGCCTCGACCAGGTTCGACAGCAGCGGCAACGGAGTGTTCTGGTGGTGATCGAGCAGGCCCGCGACGAGATCGGCGGCCACGCTGTGTTCGAAGTCGGCGCGGGTCGTCGCAGCCGCGTAGCGATACGCGCGCGCGAACTTGCGGCGCGTGAGCAGCCCCTTCTTGTACAGGCGGTCGAGCGTGGTCATCAGCGTGGTGTACGCGACCGAGGGGCCGAACCGGTCGCAGACGTCACGCACGCTGAGCTCGTCGCCGCGCCAGAGCAGATCCATGACCCGCTGCTCGAGGGGACCCAGCCCCGGGTGGGCGAGATCCCGGGCGGTTCTGAATCCACGCAGGAGGAACCGCGGAGTGTGCATTCGATCACGAGTATCCAGCCGTGATTGCCGGCTGTCAAGGCATGCGGTCCGCGGGGCGCACCGTGACTCCTGGCGCTGTCGTCCCCGGCCCCCGCTGGCGGTTCGGCGGCTCCGGCGCTACACTCGCGGTCACGAGGAGGAAGGCCGTGCCAAGGCGATTCCGAAGGCAGCTTCCGTTGCTGGCGCTCGGTTTGTGCGTGGTCTGTGCCGCCTCGCGGCCCGCAGGCCAGGACAGGCCGGATGATTCCATCCAACCGGTGCCGTTCACGAAGGTTCGCGTCTCGGATCACTTCTGGGCGCCGCGGATCGAGACCAACCGCACGGTAACCATTCCCTACATCTGGAAGAAGAACGAGGAAACGGGCCGAATCGACAACTTCGCCATTGCCGGCAAGTTGATGGAGGGCACCTTCAAGGGGCAACGGTACAACGACACGGACGTCTTCAAGACGATCGAAGGCACCGCGTACTCGCTCCAGGTGCACCCCGATCCGGTCCTGGATCGATATCTCGACGAGGTCATCCGGAAGATCGCCGCGGCGCAGGAACCCGATGGCTACCTGTTTACGGCGCGGACCGTCGACCCGGCACATCCTCAGCCCGGCATCGGCGACGCGCGGTACTCGACCGAAGCGGTCAGCCACGAGCTGTACAACTCGGGCCATCTATACGAAGCGGCGGTCGCGCACTTCGAGGCGACAGGCAAGCGGACACTGCTGGACGTGGCGATCAGGAACGCCGATCTCGTCGACCGCACCTTCGGTCCGGACAGGCTGAAAGGCTATCCCGGCCACCAGGGAATCGAGATGGGCCTGGTCAAGCTGTACCGGGTCACCGGGAACCCGAAGTATCTGAAGCTGGCGGACTCCTTCATCAGGCAACGGGGACCCGAGGTGAAGCTGGTGCAGTACCCGCCCGGATCCCGGTTCGAGATCTACAACGATCCGGTCCAGATCCAGGCCCACAAGCCGGTGCTCGAGCAGGACGAGGCCGTCGGGCACGCCGTGCGCGCGGTTTACATGTACGCCGGCATCGCCGACCTCGCCAGGCTGATGCACGCGCCGGATCTGCTCGGCGTCACCACCCGCCTGTGGGACGACGTCGTCTCGAAGAAGTTGTACCTGACCGGCGGCGTTGGCGCGCGCCACGACCGTGAGTCGTTCGGCGCGGACTATGAACTGCCCAATGCCACCGCCTACAACGAGACGTGCGCGGCAATCGGCAACGCCTTCTGGAACCACCGGATGTTCCTGCAAAGCGGCGACGCCCGCTACATCGATGTGCTCGAGCGCATCGCGTACAACGGACTGATCTCGGGAGTCTCACTTGACGGCCGGGCGTTCTTCTACCCCAACCCGCTCGAGTCGGACGGCAAGTACAAATTCAACCAGGGGTCGGTCGGGCGGGCGCCCTTCTTCGATGTGGCCTGCTGTCCCGGGAATCTCTGCCGGTTCATTCCCTCGTTGCCGGGATACGTCTACGCGACCCGCGGTGACCGGCTGTACGTCAATCTCTTCGTTGGCGGTGAGGCTGAGACCTCGCTGGCCGGGCAGAGCGTGGTCGTCCGGCAGGAAACGCGATATCCCTGGGACGGTTCCGTGACGCTGGTACTCAAACCGGCTGCGCGCGCGGTCTTCGACGTGGCGATCCGGATTCCGGGCTGGACGCGGGACGAACCGCTGCCGGGCGGGCTGTACCGGTTCGCCGATCGGCAGAAAGCAGCCGTCTCGCTGCGTGTGAACGGCAGACCGATGGCGATCGACCTGCAGCAGGGCTTCGCCGTCGTCCGGCGGCAGTGGGTGTCCGGCGATCGCATCGAGCTGAACATGCCCCTGCCGGTCCGTCGCGTGATTGCGCTCGACGCGGTCACCGCCGACGCCGGCAAGGTCGCCCTGGTTCGAGGCCCGCTCGTGTACGCTGCCGAGGGCATAGACAATGGCGGGCGCGCGCTGAACCTCACGATGCCGGACAGCGCCGTGCTGGAGCACGAGTGGCGCGGCGATCTGCTCAACGGCGTCGTCGTCATCAAGGCCCAGGTGAGCGGCCGGCCGTTCACGGCCATTCCGTACTACGCGTGGGCGAATCGCGGCGCGGGGGAGATGGAAGTCTGGCTGCGGAGGCGCTGAACCGGTGCGCCACGGAGTCTATAATCCTCGGTTGGAGCGATAAGGATGAGGAATCGACTGCTCGCATCCGCGATGGCCGTGTGGGTGGCATCCTCGGTCGGCGCCGGCGGGAGAGAGGGGCCGGCGCGCGACTACCCGATCAGGCCCGTGCTGTTCACTGACGTGTCGTTCTCCGACACGTTCTGGGCGAAGCGGCTGGACACCAACCGGACGGTGACGATTCCCTTCGCCTTCAAACAGAGCGAGGAGACGGGCCGCATCAGGAACTTCGAGATTGCCGGACGGCTGGCGGAAGGGACGTTCTGCTCACGCTATGCGTTCGACGATTCCGATGTCTACAAGGTGATCGAGGGCGCCTCCTACTCGCTCGCGCTCCACCCCGATCCCGCGCTCGGCCAGTACCTCGATTCGCTCATCGCGAAGATCGCGAAGGCGCAGGAACCCGACGGGTATCTCTACACGGCAAGGACCATCGACCCGGCGAAGGTCATGCCGATGGCCGGCAAGGATCGGTGGGTGAACGAACAGGAAAGTCACGAGCTGTACAACGTCGGCCACCTCTACGAGGCCGCGGTCGCACACTACCAGGCCACCGGCAAGCGCACGCTGCTCGAGGTGGCTCTCAAGAGCGCCGACCTGATCGCAAAGACGTTCGGTCCCGGGCTCCGGCGCGACGTGCCGGGCCACCAGGAGATCGAGATCGGGCTCGGCAAGCTTTACCGCCTGACTGGCGAGGGGAAGTACCTCGCGCTTGCCAAGTTCTTTCTCGACGAGCGCGGGAACGCAGCCGGCCACAAGCTCTACGGCGAGTACGCGCAGGACCACGTGCCTGTTGTGAAACAGACCGAAGCCGTCGGCCACGCCGTACGCGCCGCGTACATGTACTCCGGCATGGCCGACCTCGCCGCGCTGACCGGTGAACAGGCCTACGTGACCGCCATCGATCGGCTCTGGGAGAACGTCGTCGGCAGGAAGATGTACCTGACCGGAGGCATCGGGGCGACCGGGGCCTGGGAAGGGTTCGGGCCGGACTACGAGTTGCCGAATCAGGATGCGTATGCCGAAACCTGTGCGTCGATCGCCAACGCCCTCTGGAACCAGCGCATGTTCCTCTGGCATGGTGACGCCAAGTACATCGACGTCCTCGAGCGCATCCTGTACAACGGATTCCTGTCGGGCATCGCGATGACCGGCGACAGGTTCTTCTATCCCAACCCGCTCGCCTCCTCCGGCCAACACGAGCGGAGCCCGTGGTTTGCCTGTGCGTGCTGCCCGAGCAACATCCCTCGTTTCCTGGCTTCCGTTCCAAGCTACACCTACGCAGTCTCTGGCGACCGCGTGTATGTAAACCTCTTCGTGCAGGGAACGGGCAGCGTCGTCACGCCCGCGGGCAGGATCGGCCTCGAACAGGCGACCCGCTACCCGTGGTCGGGTGACGTCAGGCTGAAGGTCGATCCCGAGAAAGCCGGGGCCTTCACGCTCCTGATCCGGGTCCCCGGTTGGGCCCGCAACACTCCGGTGCCGAGCGATCTCTACCGCTATGAGGGCCGGCCTCCGGCGGCGTTTGCCGTCAGCGTGAACGGACGGTCAATCTCGGCCCCGCTCGCTCTGGGCTACCTGCCCATCAACCGAACCTGGAATCGGGGAGACGTGGTTTCGATTTCTCTGCCGATGGAGCCCCGGCGAGTGCTCGCGAACGCTGCGGTCAAGGCGGACGTTGGCCGCGTGGCGATCGAGCGCGGACCGATCGTCTATGCTGCCGAGTGGCCCGACAACCTCGGCCACGTAAACAACCTCGTGCTCGGAGATGCCGTCGCGCTCAAGGCCGAGGCGAGGCCCCTGCTGCTGAACGGCGTCACGGTGATTACCGGGACTGCGATCGCGCGCAGGGAACAAGGCGGGCGATTCGTCAACTCGGCCCAGCCGATCACGCTGATCCCGTACTACGCCTGGGCCCATCGCGGAAAGGGCGAGATGGCGGTCTGGCTGGCGCGCGATCTCTCGGTGGCGAGCCCGGTCCCAGCGCAGACGCTCGAGTCGAAGAACCGCGGCAGCGCCTGGGGAGTCGTTCGGGAGGGGAACGTCGGAACGGCCCGGGAGAAGTGATGCGGAAAGTGCTGCTGGAAATCTGCTGCGGGTCCATCGACGATGCGATTGAATCCGAAGCGGGCGGCGCAGATCGTGTGGAACTGTGCTCATCGCTCTTCGTCGGCGGCCTGACACCCTCGGTCGGGACTCTGATCGAAGCCAAGGCACGGCTCCGGATTCCCGTTGTGGCCATGGTTCGTCCGCGGGGCGGAGGCTTCTGCTACACCGAGGCCGAGATGTCGGTCATGGAACGCGACGCCGACGCCGCGGTCGCACACGGGGCGGACGGCGTGGTGTTCGGAATCCTCACGCCGGACGGCCGGGTCGATCTCGAGCGCAATCGGCGAATCCGGCAGCGGATCGGGAGCCGGCAGGCGGTCTTCCACCGGGCGTTCGACGTGACGCCGGACCCGTACCGCGCCGTCGACGAACTGGTGGACCTGGGAATCACCAGGATCCTGACCAGTGGCCAGTGCGACACGGTTCATGAGGGTCTCGACCTCATCACGCGGCTCGTCGACCATGCGGGCGATCGGATCGAAATCATGCCCGGGGGTGGCATCAGACCTTACCAGTTGGATGAGGTGCTCCGCCGAACCGGCTGCCGCCAGGTCCACGTCGCGACGTGGACCGCGAGGCGAGACAACTCGACCCGCCAGCGGCCGGGGGTAACCTTTGGAGGTGCCTTGCTGCCCCCCGAGAACCAGTACGACGTGACCGATCGCCAGGTGGTGGCCCAGCTGGCTTCCAGGCTGAATGTGTGAATCGATTTCGGGAGGGTGAACCATGAGCGAGTCGAAAGCGAAGGTCTGCCACTATACGTCGGTTCCCGCCGAGGTGGTCGGGGCTGCAGGGCCCGGTGCGACCCTGCGGTGGCTCATCGACGATGCGCACGATGGCGCGCCGGTCTATTCACTGCGCATGGTCGAAATCGCGCCGGGCGGGCATTCACCGCATCATTCCCATCCGTACGAGCACGAGAACTTCGTCGTCGAAGGCAACGGGAAGGTTCTCATCGACGGAACCTGGCACCCGCTCGCACCGGGCGACGTGGTGTTCGTGCCCCCGAATGCGGACCACGAGTACGCGAATGCCGGCGAGGTGGCGTTCAAGTTCCTCTGCGGAATTCCCGTGACGCGGTTGAGAACGTGACGGAAGGGTGCACGGACCAGACGTTCCTCAATCGCATCGGCGCCGCCTGGGTGCCGGGCCGGACGAGGTTCGAGAACCGGAATCCCGCGGACTCGAGAGAACTGGTCGGCCTCTTCTCGCGCGGCTCGGCGGAGGACGTCTCGTCGGCTGTCGAAGCGGCGCGCGAGGCGTTTCCAGCATGGGCGGCCACGCCGGCCCCCCAGCGCGGCGCACTGCTCCTTCGCGCCGCCGAGATCCTCGAAAGCCGATTCGAGCTCGTCGCGGCCGAGATGACCAGGGAGGAAGGCAAGACGCTCGCCGAGGCGAAGGGCGAGGTCCGGCGGTCCATCAACATCCTGAGGTACTTCGCCGGCGAAGGCGCCCGCATGCCCGGGATCCTCGCGCCGTCGGAGCGGGACCGCGTGTTCTCCTTCGCGGTCCGAAAACCGCTCGGGGTCGTCGCCTTGGTGACGCCCTGGAATTTTCCGAGCGCGATCCCCGCCTGGAAGCTGGCGCCGGCCCTGGTGGCCGGCAACACCGTGGTCCTCAAGCCCGCCACGGCAGCTCCGCTCAGCAGTTGGAGGATCGTGCAGGCGCTCATCGAAGCCGGCGCGCCCCAGGGCGTCGTCAACTTCGTGGCCGGCCCAGGGGCCGAGCTCGGCGCGGCGCTGGTAAGCGCGCCCGGCGTCAGGGCCATGTCCTTCACGGGCTCGTGCGGCGTAGGCGAGGCGCTGTACGAGCAGGCGGCGGCGAGGCGGCTGAGGATTCAGCTCGAGATGGGAGGCAAGAATCCCACCGTCGTGCTCGCTGACGCCGATCTCGAGCGCGCCGTCGAGAACACGGTCAACGGAGCGTTCGCCTCGACCGGGCAGAAATGCACGGCGACCAGCCGGGTGATCGTCGAAGAAGGAATTCATTCGCGATTCGTCGACGCACTGGTTGCTCGCACCAAGGCGATCAGGGTCGGCAACGGCATGGACCCTTCCGTTGACATGGGTCCGCTTGTGGATCAGGCGCAGCTCGACTCCGTGATGCGCTACATCGGGATCGGACGCCATGAAGGGGCCAGGCTGCTGACGGGCGGGAAGCGACTCGCGCACGGCGACTTCGAGCACGGATGCTTCGTCGAGCCGACGATATTCACCGATGTCACCGAACAGATGACGGTGGCGCAGGAGGAGATCTTCGGGCCGGTATTGGTGGTCATGCGAGCCCGCGACTGTGCCGACGCAATTCGGCTGGCGAACTCGACTGCGTTCGGACTCTCGGCATCGGTGCAGACTCAGGACCTCTCGAGGGTGTTCGAATTCGTGAACGGGATCGAAGCGGGCCTCGTCACCGTGAACCTGCCAAGCGCCGGCGTCGAGTACCAGTTGCCGTTCGGGGGCACCAAGGACTCCAGTTTCGGTCCGAAGGAGCAGGGCCCGAACGCGCTCGACTTCTACACGGACTGGCGCACCGTGTATCTTCGGTACTGACGGGCACGGTCTTCGTGCTCGCGCCGAACCCGCCCGCGTGGGATTGTCGCGGGTGGCGGTGAGGCGTCGGGAATCGTCAAGGGGGCGTGTGATGTCCGATCGCGTTGGATTTATCGGCCTCGGTCTCATGGGGCGTCCGATGGCGCTCAATCTCATCAAGAGCGGGTTCGCGCTCGTCG
This sequence comes from uncultured Acidobacteriota bacterium, assembly GCA_963843385.1. Classification (GTDB taxonomy): domain Bacteria; phylum Acidobacteriota; class Vicinamibacteria; order Vicinamibacterales; family JAKQTR01; genus CAVOHU01. The sequence continues at coordinate 1,640,619 of CAWJJY010000007.1, read as the reverse complement.
TGCACAACCGCAGCCGGGCGCCCGTCGAGGCCCTGGTGAATGAGGGCGCGACCGAGGCGGCGACACCCGCCCAGGTGGCCGCACAAGCGGACGTCGTGATTACGATGGTGCCGGACTCGCCGGATGTGCGGCAGGTGCTCGCCGGGCCTCACGGCGTATTCGAGACGATCAGGCCGGGCATGGTGATCGTGGACATGAGCACGATTGCTCCGACGACGGCGCGAGAACTGGCCGTGGAGGCCAGGGCCCGGGGGGCGGAGATGCTGGACGCCCCGGTGAGCGGCGGCGAGATCGGGGCGATCAACGCGTCCCTGTCCATCATGGTTGGCGGTGACGCTGCGGCGCTCGAACGCGTACGCCCGCTGCTGAACGCAATGGGCAACCCGGAGCGGGTCGTGCACATCGGAGAATCGGGCGCGGGGCAGATCTGCAAGGCCTGCAACCAGATCTGCATCGGCGGCGCGCTGGCGTCGGTCAGCGAAGCGTTTGCCATCGCGCTCAAGGCCGGCATCGACCCGGCCAAGGTGCGCGAAGCCCTGCTTGGAGGATTCGCGGCGAGCCGCGTGCTCGAGGTGCACGGGGAACGCATCCTGAGAGGCAACTACGTGCCGGGCTTCAAGACGAAGCTCTATCACAAGGACTTCGGCATCGTCATGCAGACGATCCACGAGCTGGCCGTGTCGGCCCCGGTCGCGGCGGTCGTCCAGCAGTATGTCAGCGCGCTGATGGCCGCGGGCCGAGGGGAGGACGACTACTCGTCGCTCGCGACGGCGGTGTTCGACGCGGCGAAGCTCTCGGGTTGACCCGCGTTCGTGAAACCTGGCACGGGGTGCTGCCGTAGGACTCATGACCTACAACTTCGACCCGGATCGTTGGTACGAGATGCAGCGCGCCCTGCTCGACGCGCGCCGCCAGAAGGGCGAGCTCGAAGAAGAGGCGTATCAGGCCGCTCTCGAAGAACTCGAGAAGAAGTACGAACAGATGCAGCGCCGGCTGGATGCGCCCTTCGAGATGTGATCCCGGTCGCCCCCCGGCGACATGCGCGCGGGTGCCGGCCTTGGCGGTCACCGATAGATCAACAACCCCATCGCGGCGGCGCCCAGAATCACCAACGCGGGATTGACGGTCGTGAAGGTGAGGACGGCGAAGGCGGCCAGCGCAATCGCCACGCGATCCCAGTTCTGAGCCAGCGCCGACCAACCCGACTGGTGGGCGCCGAAGACGGTCCGGCCCATGTCCCACGCCGTCCACAGGAGCAGTCCGACCACCACCGGCCGTACGGCGGTCAGCATGGCCTTCACCGTGCTGCTGTCCTTGATCCGGAAGAAATAGACGATCATCGCGAGCATCAGGAGCGTGGTGGGCAGCACCGTGCCGGCGGCCGCCGCAATCGCGCCTGGCGTGCCGGCCAGCTTGTACCCGACAAAGGCCGAGACCTGGGGCGCGATGGGCCCGGGCAGGGCGTTTCCTACGGCAACCGCGTCGGCGAATTCCGCGGGCGTGATCCATCCGGCCGTGGTCGTCTCGCGTTGCATGAGCGCAAGCGATGCCGGGCCGCCGCCCCAGGAGAACAGGGCGACGCGCGTGAACAACACGAAGATCTTCCACAACATCATGATGGTCTCCGGCTGGAAATGCGGTCGCCGCGGCCGCTGCGGTCCGGTTCGAGCGTTTGTACGCGGAGGGCGGGTCGTCTGGCAAGAGCAGAGTGACGCCGGGGTGTCCGGTAAATGACCTTGACGGATTGGTGTTGGCTGGAGATACGATAGCGTGGAACGTCGGCTTGTGGTTTGCCCGGTCCAGCTCGCCCCTCCAATCCAAGCCAGGTATGTGCTGTTTCAACGCGATTAGCTCGTCATGACAGAAATCCGCCGCCAGGCGACCGCATACGATGTGCTCACGGCGCCCGTCACGGTCCTGGTCGGACATTTCGGTTCCGGAAAGACTGAGATTGCCGTCAACCTGGCCTTTGGCCTGCGCGAGCGTGGCCACCAGGTCACCTTGGTCGACCTCGACGTCGTCAAGCCGTACTTCCGGTCGCGGCTGGCGCAGGACGATCTTCAGGCGCGGGGCATCGAGCTGGTGTCGCCAACGGGCGAGTATTTTCAGGCGGACCTGCCCATCGTCGTGCCGGGCGTGAGGGCCGCGATTGCCGAAGCCGCCGCGGGGCGGCGCCGCGTGGTGGTCGATGTCGGGGGAGCCGAGGTCGGATCGAGGGTGCTGGGCAGCATTCCCGGATTTGCGGAGCCGGGGACCTCGGACATCCTGTTTGTCGTGAACGGCAATCGGCCGTTCGCCGAGACGCCCGAGGCCATTGTCGCGATGCTGCGGGAGGTCGAGCAAGGCGCCCGGCTGAAAGTGAACGGCCTGGTGGCCAATACGCACCTCATCGAAGAAACCACGGCCGACATCATTCGGGCAGGCGTGGACCTGGCGCATGAGGTCGGGCGTGAGACCCATCTGCCGGTCCGATTCTGCGGGGCGCTCGCCAGGCTGGCCCCTGCATCTGACGGCCGGTTCAGCGGTGGGGTGCCGATCCTGCCGCTGGAACGGTATATCACGCCCCCTATCGAGCTTCGGCGGCCCGGTTCACGGCGCCGATCGAGTGTGGTGTAGAGAGAGGAGACGAGCGTGCCAACGCCCATCATCGAACGGGATCGCTGCAAGGGGTGCGAGCTCTGCGTGCATGCATGCCCCGAGCAGGTCCTGGAAATGTCATCGGATATCAATGCCAAGGGATATTTCTTCCCTCATATCGTCAACGACAAATGCAACGGCTGCCGGTACTGCCTGCTGGTGTGCCCGGACACCGCCGTGCAGGTCGAGAACAAGGGCAAGACCACCGTGCGCACGATCGGCCTGACCGAGAAGCCGTTCACCTATTGCCCGGGGTGCACGCACGGGGTGACCCACCGCCTGATCGCCGAGGTGCTGCAGGAACTCGGCGTGCGCGAACAGACCGTCGGCGTCGCGCCGGTCGGCTGCTCCGTACTGGCGTACGATTTCTTCAACTGCGACATGCAGCAGGCGTCCCACGGCCGGGCCATGGCCGTGGCCACCGGCATCAAGCGCGGGAGGCCGGAGCTCACGGTGTTCACCTACCAGGGCGACGGCGACCTTGCGTCGATCGGCATGGCCGAGACCGTGCACGCCGCCAACCGCGGAGAGAAGATCACGGTCATCTTCATCAACAACGCCATTTACGGCATGACCGGCGGCCAGATGGCGCCGACCACGCTACCGGGCCAGGTTGCCACCACCTGTCCGACCGGCCGTGACGTGTCGCTGGCGGGGTATCCCATCCGAGTCGTGGAACTGCTGAACACGCTGCGCACGCCGGCCTACCTGGTGCGGGTGGCAGTGCACGAACCCAAGCACATCATGGCGGCGAAGAAAGCCATCCGGAAGGCGTTCAAGTACCAGCTCGACGGCGTGTGCTTCTCGCTGGTCGAGGTCGTCTCGACCTGCCCGACCGGCTGGGGCCAGCAGCCGCACGAGGCCTGCGAGTGGCTCGAGGAACACATGATTCCGTACTATCCGCTCGGTGAGGTCAAGGCGCCCGAAGCCGTGGCCTGACGACATGGTGAGGACCGCATGTACAACGAAATCATCTTGGCAGGGTTTGGGGGTCAGGGCGTCCTGCTCATCGGCAAGCTCCTCGCGTACGCCGGTATGAAGTCGGGGCTCGAAGTGACGTGGATGCCCGCCTACGGGCCCGAGATGCGCGGAGGCACGTGCAACTGCACGGTCGTTCTGTCCGACAAGCCGGTCGGCTCTCCGATCTCCCGCAGTCCCCATGGCGCCATCGTCCTGAACCTGCAGTCGCTCGACAAGTTCGAACCGGCGGTCCGGCCCGGCGGCGTCCTGGTCGTGAACACCAGCCTCATCAACCGTCCCGCCAGCCGCACCGACATCACCGTCGTTCCGGTCGCGGCCAACAAGATCGCGGTCGAGGCCGGGAGCGCGAAAGCAGCCAACATGGTGGCGCTCGGCGCATTCCTCGGCGCCTCACACCTGGTGGATACGGAAATCGTCAAGGGCGTGCTGGCCGAGACCTTCGCGGGGCGTCCGAAGGTGGTCGCGCTCAATCACGCCTGCCTGACGACAGGGTACGAGATCGGTCGGACCTTTGCGGCGCCGGTCGCTGCACGGTGACCGGGAGGACATCGAACATGGCGAAGAAACTGATGAAGGGCTGCGAGGCGATCGGTGAAGCAGCCATCCACGCCGGTTGCCGGCTCTTCTTCGGATACCCGATCACCCCCCAGAACGAGATTCCCGAATACATGTCCGGGCGCCTCCCGCAGGTCGGCGGGGTGTTCGTGCAGGCCGAAAGCGAGGTTGCCGCGTCCAACATGCTCTACGGGGCGGCCGGCGCCGGCCGGCGGTGCATTACGTCCTCGTCGAGCCCCGGCATCTCGCTGATGGCTGAAGGGATTTCCTACATGGCGGGGTCGGAGCTGCCGGTGGTGATCGTCAATATCATGCGCGGCGGGCCGGGACTGGGGGGCATTCTCCCTTCGCAGTCCGACTACCTGCAGGCGACCAAGGGCGGCGGGCACGGCGACTATCGGGTGCTCGTCCTGGCGCCGTCGACGGTGCAGGAAGCGGCGGACCTGACGATCGAGGCGTTTGATCTTGCCGACAAGTACCGCAACCCCGTGATGATCCTCGGCGACGGCCTGATCGGCCAGATGATGGAGCCGGTCGAATTCAAGTCGAACATTGACCCGGCCGATCTCCCCTCGAAATCCTGGGCCACGACAGGGTGCCAGGGCCGGCAGCCGAACATCATCAACTCCCTCTACCTCAAGGCCGAGGAGCTCGAAGAGCACAACTGGGCGCTCTACCGAAAGTACCAGGCGATGGCCTCCGAGGTCCGGTACGAGACCTACAGCGCCGATGCCGATCTCGACGTGCTGGTGGTTGCCTACGGCACCGTGGCGCGCATCGCCCGCACGGCAGTCGACTCGCTGCGCGCCAAGGGCATCAAGGCCGGCATCTTCCGGCCGATCACGCTCTATCCGTACCCGTCCGAAGCCCTCGTGCGGACCGCGGAACGCGCACAACGCCTGCTGGTCGCCGAACTGTCGACGGGCCAGATGGTGGAGGACGTGCGTGCGGCCATTGCGGGCCGCAAACCGGTGGACTTCTACGGCCGCGTCGGCGGCATGGTGATGGCGGCCGAGGAGCTGGCAGAACAGATCGAGAAGCTGGCGGCGGCCAAAGTCTGAACGCCAGCCGGGGCAGGCCGTCCAACTCGGAGGCCGTCGAGGCAGCACTGCAGCGGCGGCGTCAGAACGTCGTCTGCGGCCGGCGGCGCGGGCATCCGATGAACCGGTGAACGAGGAACCCGATGGACACACGAGCAGCGGTCCTGCAGATCATCAACAAGGCGTACCAGATCGAGGTCGACGGCTACACGTTCTACTCGATGACGGCCGAACGCGCCCAGCAGCCTGCGGTCCAGGAACTGTTCGGCAAGCTGGCGTCAGACGAGCTGCAGCACCAGGCGTTCCTGAAGAACGTGGCCACACACTTCGACGAGAGGGGCGTCCTCGCGTTTCAATTTGCCCGGAAGACCCCGGACGCCGGCGCGCTCACCTCACAAGTGTTCACGGGCCGCTTCCGGGAGCAGGCGTCAGGCGCCCAGTTCGAAACGGCCGTGCTGTCGATTGGGATGACCCTCGAAAGCAACGCGATCACCTGCTTTTCGCAGGCGGCCTCGCAGGCGACCGACCAAGGCGTCGAGGACTTCTACCGATTCCTCGCCAACTGGGAGAAGCAGCACTTCGATGCGCTGCAGAACCTCTTCAACCTGGTGCGCGAAGATCACATGGCTCAGAGCGGCTTTTCGCCGTTCTAGTGGCCTGGCTCGGCCAAAAGCGGTGGTGGGATCCCGAGCGCGTCGCTCCTATCGCGGCACCCGCGCTGGGGTGGAAGCCGGTTTGCCCAGCCCGGAGGCCGCTACCGACCCAGCTGAGGCAGGCAGCCAGCCTCGGACGAGTGTCCTACTTCGCCGAAAACCGGTAGATGGTGGTGGACCTGTAGGTCTGCCCGGGCGCGAGAATGGTCGTCGGAAAGTTCGCGCGATTGACCGAGTCCGGGAAATGCTGCGTTTCGAGGCAGAAACCAGCGTGCCGCGCGTAGGCCACGCCCGCCTTGCCCACCAGCGTGCCATCCAGGAAGTTGCCTGAGTAGAACTGGAGGCCCGGCTCGGTCGTCAGCACCTCCAGGACCCGGCCCGACGTCGGGTCCCTGACCACGGCCGCGAGAGCGAGCGCCCCGCCTCCGCTCCTGAGCACGTAGTTGTGGTCGTAGCCCCCCGGAGGTGCCCCGGGCACCTTCGCGATCCGCGCGCCAATCGTCACGGGCTTGCGGAAGTCCATGACCGTGCCTTCGACCTCTGCCAGCTGACCGGTCGGAATCAACGTGTCGTCCACCGGCGTGTAGCGATCAGCCAGGATGGTCAGCTCGTGGCCGAGAATGTCGCCGTGGCCTTCACCTGACAGGTTGAAGTAGCTGTGGTGGGTCAGATTCACCGGTGTCGCCTTGTCGGTCGACGCGGTGTAGTCCAGCTTCAGCTCGTCGCGATCGGTGAGCATGTAGGTCACCGTAGAGGTCAGCGTGCCCGGATACCCTTCCTCGCCATCCGGGCTGACATACGTGAATCTGACCGCGGCGCCGTCCGCGACCTGGACGGGCTGCGCCTTCCAGATGCGTTTGTCGAACCCCACGTTGCCGCCGTGGAGATGATTCGGCCCGTTGTTGGTCGCCAGCGCGTACTGCTTGCCCTCGAGCGTGAACCGGCCCTTCGCGATGCGGTTGCCCACGCGCCCCACGGTCGCGCCGAAGTAGGGATGGCCCGCTTCATATGTGGCGAGGTCCTTGAACCCGAGCACCACGTCGGCCATCTTGCCCTGCTTGTCAGGCACGTGCAATTCGGTCAGGAGGGCGCCGAAGGTGATGACCCTCGCCGTCATGCCGTTCTTGTTGGTGAGCGTATAGAGATCGACCACCGATCCCTCCTTGGTGGTGCCGTACACCGTCTTCTCGACGCCAGCTCGTCGTCCGGTGGTTGGCGGCTGAGCCGACGTCGTCGCGCCGATGCAGAGTGCCAGGGCAGGGCAGCCTGCGACCACGAGCCATCGAGGTGTGCTCATCCGCGGCTCCTTGTCAGTCCGATGTCAGTTTGGCGACTGCGACGACGGCCGGTCGCAGGACCTCACCGGAAATCTCGTATCCGTGCCGCACGACGCCGACCACCACGCCATCCTGTGCGGGGTCCGAGGTGGGGACCATCGTGGCTGCCTCGTGACGCGCCGGATCGAACGGCTGTCCCGCGGCCTCGACGCGTTTCACACCGAAACCGTCGAGCTTGCCCAGGAACTGCGATCGCACCATCTCGACGCCCTGGACCAGAGAGGCCGCCTGGGCTTCCCGGCCTGCGGCCTCGATGGCACGATCCAGGTTGTCGACCACGTCGAGCAGCTCCACGAGGATCGCGCGCTTGCCCCGCTCGACCTCCTTGGCCACCTCGCGCCTGAACCGCAGCCTGGCCTCCTCGAACTGGTTCGACGCGTCGCGGTACCGGCTGATGGTTTCGCGAAGCTGCTCGTCCTTGTCCGCGATGGTCTTTTCAAGTTCTTCGACGTAGGTCGGCTTGAGCGACGGTTGGGCCGCCTCGGTGGAGTCGGGCTGGCCTTTCCGCGCCCACCATCGCCGATCGATGACGCGGATGTCGCCCTCCGGAGGGCCAACAGGACGCCGCGCGCCGGCGCCGCTGTCCGTGTCGCCGGCGGTGGGCCCGGAGTCAGATTCCTGCTTGGGCTTGTCGCGTTCGTCCATGTATCGGCCAGAAGACGGTCTCAGTTCGTGGTTGGCTCCGGGATTTTGCCTGCATCGGCGGGCGAGGGCGGGCCGGCCTCGCACGAGAAGGCAAGCTTGTCGTCGGCCAGCGCAATCCGCACGGTGCCGCCGTGCTCGAGTTCGCCGAACAGGATCTGATCGGTGAGGTGGTCGCGCACGTCCGTCTGAATGACGCGGGCGAGCGGGCGCGCCCCGTAGATCGGGTCGTAGCCCTTGCGCGCGAGCCACGCCCGTGCGTCGGGCTCGAGCGTGATGGCGACATGCCGCTCGGTCAGTTGCGCCTCCAGCTGCAGGATGAACTTCTCGACGATGGTCTCCATGACGGACGGGGACAGCGCCGAGAAGGTGACGATCGCGTCGAGGCGATTGCGGAACTCCGGGCTGAACACCCGCTCGATGGCGGACTTTGCCTGCGACTTGCGCGTCGTTCCGTGATCGTCGAGCGACCGTGTGTCGCCGCCGAAGCCAATCACGGGCATGCTCAACTCGCGCGACCCCGCGTTGGACGTCATGATCAGGATCACCTGCCGGAAATCCGCCTTGCGTCCCGTGTTGTCGGTCAGCGTCGCGTGATCCATCACCTGGAGCAGGATGTTGAAGACGTCGGGATGGGCCTTCTCGATTTCATCCATCAGGACGACCGCGTACGGATGCGTGCGCACGGCATCGACCAGCAGGCCGCCCTGCTCGAAGCCGACGTAGCCCGGCGGCGCCCCGATGAGCCTGGCGACCGCGTGCTTCTCCATGTATTCGGACATGTCGTAGCGGACGAATTCATTGCCCAGGTGAATGGCGAGCTGTTTGGCCAGTTCGGTCTTGCCGACGCCGGTCGGCCCGGTGAAGAGGAAACAGCCCGCCGGGCGATCCGGCTGACCCAGGCCGGCCCGCGAGCGCTTGATCGCCGAGGCGACCAGGTGCACGGCTTCAGCCTGTCCGAATACCACGCGCGTGAGCGACTCTTCCATGGTCCGCAACCGTTCCCGATCCGACGCGCTCGCCTGCTTCTCGGGGATCCGGGCCATCCTGGCCGCCACCGATTCGATGTCGGCAATCTCGACCGTCCGTCGCTCGTCCGGGGCGCCCTCCGGCACGGGCTGCAGCCGCAGGCGCGCGCCGGCCTCGTCCAGCAGATCGATGGCGGAGTCCGGCAGGCGATAGTCGCGCAGGTGCCGGCTCGCCAGCTTGGCGGCCCCGTCGAGCGCTGCATCGGAGTACCGGACCTTGTGGTGATCTTCGTAGCGGCTGCGCAGGCCCTTGAGGATCAGTACCGTCTCCTCGATGCTCGGCTCGTCCACGGGTACCTTCTGCAGGCGACGGGCCAGTGCGCGGTCCTTCTCGATGTGCTTGTACTCCTCGAAGGTGGTCGAGCCGACCACGCGCAACTCCCCGGCCGTCAGGACCGGCTTGATGAGCGTTGCCAGATCGAGCGTGCCGCCCGTGGTGGCTCCGGCGCCGACGGTGGCGTGAATCTCGTCGATGAAGAGAATCGGCAGCGGGCGCGCCGCCAGGGCGGCGATGACCGCCTTGAACCGCTCCTCGAAATCTCCACGAAACCTGGTGCCGGCGAGCAGCGCCGCGGTATCGAGCGAGAAGATCTCCGCGCCTTTCAGCAGCTCCGGCACGTCGTCGTCGAGCAGCCGGGAGGCCAGGCCTTCGGCAAGCGCGGTCTTCCCGACGCCGGCATCGCCGACAAACACGGGGTTGTTCTTGCGGCGGCGGCAGAGGATCTCGAGCGTGCGTTGCAGCTCGCGCGTGCGGCCAACCAGCGGGTCGAGCCGTCCCGATCGGGCGCGCTCGGTCAGGTTCACGGTGTACGCCGTCAGCGGATCGGAAGCGGCCCCGGGGATCTCGTCGCCCTGTCCGGGCTCGCCCTCCGGCCGCTTCGTCTCGGGCTGCTGGGGCGGAGGGGTGGGGACCTTGCTGATGCCGTGCGAGACGTAATTCAGGATGTCGAGCCGGGTCACGCCGTGCGCGCCGAGCAGGGTGGCCGCGTAGGAGCGATTCTGCTGCATCACGGCCGCCAGCACGTCGCCGGCACGCACCTCTTCGCGTTGCGCACTCTGCACGTGAAGGACCGCCGCCTGCAGCGTCCGGCGGAACGCCAGGGTCTGCTCCGGTTCCTTGTCCGATCCGATCGGCAGGTTCTCGACCCGCTCGCGCAGAAACGCGTCGAGCTCGCGGCGCAGCCGCGCGATGTCGGCCCCGCAGGCGGCGAGAATCTTCTCGCCCTCGAGATCATGGGCCATGACGAACAGCAGGTGCTCCAGCGTCAGGTGCGCGTGGCGCCGCGAGACCGCCTCGCGGTAGGTGACATGGAGGAGCATCTCGACCGATGTGCTGAACACGACGCACGTCCTTCCGTTCTGGCTGCCACCCAGTATATCGCCCGCACGGTCCGTCGGATGCGCCAGGGCAGCGTGACGGCCGCGCCGCCCAGGCGTCACCAGATCACGCGATCGCCCTCATTCGGCCTTCTCGATGATCGCTCGCAGCGGATACCCGCTGCCCCGTGCGACTTCGTGGACGGTGGCCACCCTTGTCTCGGCGATCTCGAAAGGGTAGATTCCACACAGGCCCTGACCCTGTGTGTGAACCTGCATCATGATGCGAAACGCCTCGGCGGGCTGCTTGTTGAAGATGGACTCCAGCACCTGCACCACGAAGTCCATCGTCGTGTAGTCGTCGTTGAGCAGGATGACGCTGAACAGATCCGGAAGCTTGGTTTGCTCCCGGGTCTTCTCGAGGACGCTGCGATCGGTTTTCGGGCGGTCTTCGGCCATGGTGGTTGTCGGATTCAGTATAGCCTCCGACGGCAACGCCGTTCCATGGCGCGGCGGCCGGGCAGGCAGGCGCGCAGGAGGATCGAGCTGACCCGGCCCCGGTTTCGAGCTACGCTGGCTGAACCATGGACGACATCGCCACGGGCGTGAGACTGGTCGACCTGAACTTTCAGCGCCGGCCGCGCGTGATTGCGGCCGGCGTCATCGACACCCCGGCGGGCATCGTGCTGGTGGACCCGGGCCCTCCGTCGTGCGTCGACACGCTACGGTCGTCGCTGCGGGAGTCCGGAATCGGGATGGCGGACCTGCACGCGCTGCTGCTGACGCACATCCACCTGGATCACGCGGCGGCCGCAGGTCCGCTGGTGCGGGAACAGCCCTCCTTGAAGGTCTTCGTTCATGAGCGGGGCGCGCCGCACGTCATCGATCCGTCGAAGCTGCTCGCCAGCGCGACGCGGCTTTACGGCGATCAGATGGAACCGCTCTGGGGACGCATCCTGCCGGTGCCCGCAGAGTCGGTCACGGCGCTCTCGGGCGGGGAAGTGCTCGACTTCGGCGGCCGCAGCGTGGAGGTCGCCTACACCCCGGGCCATGCGTATCATCACGTCAGCTACTTCGACCGGACCTCGGGCGTCGCCTTCGTCGGAGACACCGGAGGGATCCGCGCGCCCGACGCACGCCTGGTGGTCCCGCCGACGCCGCCGCCCGACATCGATCCCGACTTGTGGCGGGCGAGCGTGGAGCAGATCCGGCGATGGGAGCCGTCGTTTGTGTTCGTCACGCATTTCGGGGCGTACCACGACGTCGCCTTTCATCTCGAGGATCTGATCGGCAGGCTGGACCGGTACTCGAGTCTGGCCTCGTCGGTGCTCAACGCGCCCGGCGACGACGCGACACACGAGGCGGAATTTGTCCGGGCCGTGCTGGACGAAATCCGCGGGGCCCTCGGCAGTGACGGAGCGAAGGCGTACGGGGCAGCCGTCCAGTTCGATCACTGCTGGCAGGGCCTCGCTCGGTACTGGCGGACGCGGTCCCGGGACTCTCCGGCAGGTGCGTGAGCCGAGCGCGACCGGCGCCTCGTCTGCGGCCGTGCCGGCCGGCGAGCAGGCGGCCATTGCCAACGCCGGAGCATCCGCATGAGACGATGACACGAACCCGCAGAGGCTCAACCAGGATCGTTGTCGCGAGGACATGACCATGCAGGACTACGAAAAACTCGGTGCCTTCTACCTGGGACGTGAGTTCGACCCGTCTGCCGGAAAGCGCCTCGAGAACCTGGTCCTCTACGATTCGAAGGATCTGGTCACGCACGGCGTGTGCGTCGGCATGACCGGAAGCGGGAAGACCGGTCTCTGCCTGTGCATCCTCGAGGAGGCGGCCCTCGACGGTATTCCCGTCATCGCGATCGATCCGAAGGGCGACCTGGGCAACCTGCTGCTGACCTTTCCGAACCTCGCTCCCGAGGACTTCCGCCCGTGGATCAACGAGGACGACGCGCGGCGGAAGGGGATGACGGCCGACGAGTTCGCGGCCGGCCAGGCGGCAACCTGGTCCAAGGGGCTCGCGGAGTGGAACCAGGACGGCGAGCGCATCACCCGCTTGCGGGCGTCGGCGGATTTCGCCATCTACACGCCCGGCAGCACCGCAGGCCTGCCGCTCTCGATCCTGCGATCGCTCGGCGCGCCACCGCCCCAGGTCCGTGAGGATCGCGAACTGCTGACCGAACGCGTCACCACCACGGTCACCAGCCTGCTGACCCTCATCGGCATCGATGCCGATCCGGTGCGCAGCCGGGAGCACGTCCTGCTGTCGACGATCCTGAGCACGACCTGGGCCGCAGGGCAGGACCTGGACCTCGCCTCGCTCATCCGCCAGATTCAGCAACCGAGCGTGACGCGCGTCGGCGTCCTGGAGCTCGAGACGTTCTTCCCGTCGGGCGACCGGTTCGGCCTCGCGGCGGCCTTCAACAACGTGCTCGCCGCGCCGGGCTTCGAGGCGTGGCTCGAAGGGGAGCCCCTGAGCGTCGATCGCCTGTTCTATGCGCCGGATGGGCGGCCGCGAGTGTCGGTCATCTCGGTTGCGCACCTGGGCGATCGCGAGCGCATGTTCTTCGTGTCGATGCTGCTCAACGAGCTGATCGGCTGGATGCGCACGCAATCGGGGACCACGAGCCTTCGGGCGCTCTTCTACATGGACGAAATCTTCGGGTACTTCCCGCCGGTCGCGAACCCTCCGTCCAAGATGCCGCTGTTGACCCTGCTGAAGCAGGGCCGTGCCTTCGGCCTGGGCGCGCTGCTGGCGACGCAGAACCCGGTCGACCTCGACTACAAGGGCCTCTCGAATGCCGGCACGTGGCTGCTCGGGCGCCTTCAGACCGAGCGGGACAAGGCCCGCGTGCTCGACGGGCTGGAGGGCGCCATGTCGACCCGTGGCGCCCGGTTCGACCGCGCACAGTGCGATCGGGTGCTCAGCGGCCTGAGCAATCGCGTGTTCCTCATGAACAACGTGCACGAAGACACGCCCGTCGTGTTCGAGACCCGGTGGGCGATGTCGTATCTGCGAGGCCCGCTCACCCGCGATCAGATCAAAGCGCTCATGGCGCCGCGGAAGGCGGCGTTGTCGGCCCCCGCCGTGAAAAGCGCCGCTCCCGCCGGCCCGGGCCAGCCGGCCGCTGCGGAGCCTCAGCAGCCAGTCGGACGCGCCACGACGCTTCGCGACGCCGCCGGCGATCGGCCGGTGCTGCCGCCTGACGTGCGTCAGTTTTTCGTTCCGGCCCGACGGGCCCGGCCAGGAGCCTCGCGCCTGGTGTACGAACCCATGGCTGTGGGTGCCGCCAGCGTGGCGTTCGCCAATGCGAAGATCGGCGTGACGCACAGCAGGACGGCCGTCGTGCTGGCGCCCATCGATGCCACGCTTGGCAGCGCCGGCTGGCAGGACGGCGCTGTGCTGGATCTGACGGCCAAGGATCTCGAGGCCGAAGCTTCGGAACAGGGAGCCGCATTCTCACCGCTCCCGCCCGCCGCGTCCAAGCCGAAGTCCTACGATGCATGGGGCAAGGACCTCGGGCGATGGCTCTTCCAGACTCAGCAACTCGAGCTGCTGCAAAGCCCGAGCACCGGCGCGGTGTCCAGGCCCGACGAGAACGAACGCGAATTCAGAATCCGGCTTCAGACGCTCGCGCGCGAAGAGCGCGATCGGCAAGTCGATCGCCTCAGGCAGGAATACGCCCCGAAACTCGCGGCGCAGGACGAACGCATCCGGCGCGCCGGCGCGGCAGTCAGCCGGGAAACCGACCAGGCCAGCAGTCAGAAGCTCCAGACGGCGGTGTCGGTCGGCGCCACCGTGCTTGGCGCGCTGTTCGGCCGGAAGTCGGTCAGCCTGTCGACCCTCGGCCGTGCCACCACTGCCGCGAGAGGCGTCGGGCGCACGATGAAGGAAGGGCAGGATATCAAGCTGGCGCAGGAGACCCTTGGGGCAGAGCAGCAGAAGAAGGCCGACCTCGAGGCGGATTTGCAGGCGCGCGTCAGCGCGCTCGGCTCGGCCCTCGATCCGGCGACCGAGCAGCTGCAGCCGATGATCGTCAAGCCGAAACGGACCGACATCAGCCTGCAGGTGGTCGCCCTGGCTTGGGCGCCGGCCTGGGAAGACCAGCAGGGCACACGCACGCCGGCCTGGGAATAACGGGCCTCTACCGCGCCGGGTATCGCTCGCCGGCGTCTATTCGAAGACCCAGCGCGTTTTCCTTCGGCGGAAGCGGGCAGGTTGCGAACTCGGTGTAGGCGCACGGGGGGTTCTCGGCCCGGTTGAAATCGAGCACGACCCGGCCGTTGCTCGGCATGTCGGTATACAGAAACCGGCCGCCGCCGTAGGTTTCTTTCCCGGATGTTTCGTCCTTGATGATGAAGAAGAGCTGCTTCGGTGACGGATCTTCCACGACGGGGTACAGACGGTATTCACGCCCGCCAAGGGTGAAGACCACGTGGCCGGGCGACGGCCATGGTGAGACGTCACCGAGGACATTGGCGATCATGATCGACGCAGGTTTCTCGCTGGGTACGAACCGCGCGATCAACCGCATGGCCGGCTGAACGGCGTACCAGCGCGTGCCGGTGAACTCCCGGCGGGCCTTGCTGTTGGTGTCCCGGATCCGCACCCCATACCGGGTCCCTCGCTTGATGACGAACATCGTCACCGTTCCGGCCTGGACCCGATCCGGCGCCGGAATGTCGGAACGGAGCACTCGGCGGGTCGCCGGCCCGCCATTGATCCTGACCTGCTGCCCCGGTTCGGGCGTGAACGTCGTGACGCCCGCGTGACACTCGAAGACGCCCACGCGCTCAGGGGCCGAGCCGGTGTCCAGGCGGATCGAGTTGTTGCGGCCGCTCCCGACCGCATTCGCGCCTTCCTGAAGCCAACTCAGCCCCACCACGGTCAGCCAGCCATTGTCGGATTTCAGGTCGGCTTCGCGGTCGAGGCGCCATTTCTCGACTGAGTCTGTGTAAGGGTTCGTGGTGCGCTGGAGCGATGGCCGGGCCGAGACCGACATGTGCGTGGTCGTGGCAAACAGAATCACGACCACCAGATGCAGCCCGGTCAGCGAGGAGCGTCGCATGTTCGGTCCTCCGGTCCTGATGGCCAACCTCGGGAACGCTATCGACGGAGCGTTCCCACCACGGCGGCTCGCCTGATTTTCCATTCACCGTCCTGCTTGACCCAGTTGGTCTCGACCTCTCGAGCATCGACGACCTCGACGCCGCTCTGGGTATCGAGCGTCACCAGCGTGGCCGTCATGGTGGCGCGTGCAGTCGCGTCGCCCTGATCGACGGTGACCCCAACATCGGCAAGACGTAAGCGCGCAGGCCCGCCGGCACCCCCAGCCTGGAGAGCGAGACCTACGATGGCCTCGCGACCCTCGATAGGAGGCGCAGAGTCTCCCCGCTCCAGCCGGACGTCCGAGGTCAGGCAGGACGAAATCCTCGCCCCCCTTGCCAATCGGTCGGTCTCAGACTCGCCGGAGCCGGGAGTCGCGTCGGCGGCGAGTCGATTGAGCAGCCGCGAGATGCGTGATGCGTCGGATGGACGCATCCCCCACCCGAGCCAGATTGCGGCGGCCAGCAGGACGAGTGCGGCAGCCCAGACGCCCCTTCGCATTACCACACGACCTTTCCCATGATGCGATTGAGCCGGACGCGGCCGAAGGCATGGTCCCTCATCGGCATCCGCCTGTTGTCGCCCGCCACGAAGTACTCGTCTGCGCCAAGCAGGACCTCGTCCAGCATCCAGGGCGCCGGAGAGACCACCCGGGGTTCGTCGAGCGGGGAGCCGTCGATCAGGACTCGGCCGCGGTCGATGCGCAGCCGCTCCCCGGGCAGGCCTACCACCCGCTTCACGTACACGACGCTTGGGCCCGCCAGCATGATCGCCACGACGTCACCGCGAGCCGGGCGTTTCCACTTGTAGGCCCAGGCATAGATGAACGAGAAGTGGCCGCTCTCGATGGCCGGTTCCATGCTCATGCCGGTCAGGCGGGTCGGCTTGAGAATCCAGCCGAACAGGATCACGGCGGCGATGGCCAGCACCGCGACGCGGACGGCCGTACGCCTGGGGTGGCGTCCGATGAGCCAGGCGCTTCGGCGCCGGGGTCCTGTCATGTCATGGAGATTGTGTCAGAAGCGCGCCGGGGGCGCCAAGGCGATTGGACGCCATCGGCGACGGCGTCGTTGACTTCGCACGGCGGCGAGCGTAGGATGATCGTGCATTCTAAATATGAACAAAAGTTCATCTACTCGTCGTCTACGCCACCGGGAGGCGGATCTCGCCGGCCTGTTGAAGGCCGCCGAGAAGGTCTTCAGCGATCACGGGTATCACAGCACCTCGGTCAGGGACATCGCGCGCGAAGCTGGCTTCAGTGTCGGCGGGGTGTACCAGTTCTTCCAGAGCAAGGATGAGCTGTACCTCAAGGTCGTCGAGTCGCAGTGGGAGCATTTCTTCTCACTCCTGAATACCGCCTTGCAGGCCCGTACGGTCGAGGCGCGCTTGACGACGCTGACCGAAGCGATGTTCCAGGCCTTCGAAGAGCGCAGCGAGTTCTTCAAGCTGTTCCTCTCGGATCGCGGGAGGCTGTCGGCGGCGTTTACCGGTGAGATCGCGAATCGCATCGGCCAACACACGCGCCAGCTCCGCCAGCACCTGGTTGAGTTGATGCGCCAGGGCGTGGAGGAGGGCATTCTCCAGCCGCTGGACCCTGACATGCTGGCCTCCGCCTACCTGGGCATCGTGCACAACTGCATCTTCGAGGCGCTTGCCGCGGGATCTCCTCGCGCGCCGCGTCCGGCCCGTGAGGTGCTCAGCCTGTTCCTCAGCGGAGCCGCGGGCCACCTTCCAGCCGGCCACCCCCACGGCGTGACCGGCGAACCTCTCTCTCAGCTTCAGAAACCCAGCCAGCCCCTGCAGCCGGGTGTCGATTCGAGGTCCCCTGGGGGCCCCGACCCGGGCGGGGGGAAGATGTCGTGAACAGACCCGCTGCCAGGCCCCACCATTCGGGCCAGATGAGCACCGTGCTCCTGTCCCTCGGCGTGATGGTGGCCGCCACAGGGTGTGGCTCTGGCGGGAACTCGAAGGGCTCGCAGGATCCGCCGCGGGTGGTCGCCGTGACCTCGGCCGCTGTCGTTCAGGAGCCGGTCAGCCACTACCTGCGCGTCAGTGGCAGCCTGACGGCGGACGAACAGGCCGACGTCGCCGCCGAAACGGTCGGACGGGTCGTCAGCACGCCCGTGGAGCGCGGCTCGCATGTCGCCACCGGGGCCGTCCTGGTGACGCTGTCACCGGTCGAGGCCGAGGCACAGTCCCGGGAATCCGAGGCCAACGTCGCGCAAATCGAGGCCCGGCTGTCGCTCCTTCCCGGGCAGCCGTTCGATGCCGAGCGCGTCCCTGAGGTGGCAGCCGCGAAGGCCTCCATGCAACTTGCCGAGGCCGACTTCGCGCGGATCAAGACGCTCCTCGACCAGAAGGTGGTCTCGCAGGCCGAGTACGACCAGCGCCGGACACAGGTCGAGGCCACCAGCAATCAATACGCGTCAGCTCGTAACGCCGCGCAGCAGCAGTACCGATCCTACGAGGCGGCTCGAGCACGGGCGTCCATCGCGAAGAAGGCGCTCTCCGATACCGAAGTCCGGGCGCCGTTCACCGGGCTGGTCGTGGATCGCAAGGTCAGCACCGGGGACTTCGTCACGCGAGGGACCAAGATCGCGACCGTGGTCAAGGTGTCCCCGCTGCGCGTCCAGCTCACCGTACCGGAGCAGTCCATCGGGATGGTGCGTGCGGGCCAGGCGATTCGAGTGCAGGTGGACGCCTACCCGGGAAGGATCTTCGATGGCCGGGTCCGGTTCGTATCGCCGGCTCTGCGTGCGGATCAACGCGCGCTGACGGTCGAGGCCGTCGTGCCGAACGCGGATGGGCAGCTGATGCCAGGCATGTTCGTCAACGCCGAAATCGAGTTGCCGGCCATGGAGCCCGCGCTGCTCGTGCCGAACGAGGCGGTTCTCCCTGCTACCGGCGGTGGCCGCGTGTTCGTGCTGCGCGGGGATCGGGCAGAAGAGCGCCTGGTCACGCTGGGGATGAGGTTCGGTACCCGTACGGAAATCCTGAAGGGGATCGCCGCAGGCGAGCTGGTCGCGGTCGCCCATGCGGGCGAACTGGTCGACGGTGCCCGCGTCACGGTCGCCTCCTCTCCGGCTGGCTCAGCCAGCCAGGCGCCCTCTTCCAGTCCTGTGCGAAAGTAGCGGAACCGAGGAAGCCTTTCCATGCAGTGGCTCGCTGCGATTTGCGTGCGCCGTCCGGTGTTCGCAACGGTGCTGATCCTTGCGCTCACCGTCGTGGGCGTGTTCGGGTACGGCCAGCTCGGCGTCGATCGGTTCCCGAAGGTCGACTTCCCGACGATCATGATCACCACGCGCCAGCCCGGCGCGGCTCCCGAGCAGATCGAGACCGAGATCTCCGACAAGGTCGAGGAGGCGGTCAACACGATCAGCGGCCTCGACGAGCTGCGCTCCACCTCGGCCGAGGGTGTCTCGATCGTGACGGCGACCTTCATCCTGGAAAAGGACGTCGACGTCGCGGCTCAGGAGGTGCGGGACAAGGTCAACCGCGTGCTCCCGCAACTGCCGCGGACGATCCTGCAGCCGGTCATCGAAAAGATGGACACCGACGCGGCGCCGGTCATCGGCCTGGCGGTCACGGCTCCGCGGCCGGTGAGAGAAGTCACCGAGTACGCCGACCGGGTCATTCGCCGACGGCTGGAGACGGTGTCGGGCGTCGGCCAGGTCATCCTGGTAGGAGGACGGAAGCGGCAGATCAATCTCTGGCTCGACGGATCCCGGCTGCAGGCCTACAACGTGACGGTCAACGAGGTCGCCCGCGCCCTGCAGACGCAGAACGTGGAGGTTCCGGGCGGCCGGCTCGAGCAGGGGCCGGTCACCTTGACCCTGCGCACGCGCGGACGGGTGCAGACGGTGGACCAATTCGGGGACATCGTGGTCCGCATGCGCGATGGCCACCCCGTCAGGGTCCGTGACGTGGCCGATGTCGACGACGGCATGGCTGATCCCGCCACGCAGGCCAACATCAACGGCGCGCCGACCGTCATCCTGAACATCCGCCGGCAGTCCGGGACCAACGCCGTCCAGGTGATCGATGATGTCAAGGCCCGCATCGCGGAGATCGCGTCCACCCTGCCGGACGGATACTCGTTCAAGCTCGTCCGCGATCAGTCAGAGTTCATCAAGGCGTCGATTCGCGCCGTGCAGGAGCACCTGGTGGTCGGCGCCATCCTCGCCGCGCTGGTCGTCCTCCTCTTTCTCTGGAACCTCCGCTCGACCGTCATCGCGGCCATCGCGATTCCGACATCGATCGTGTCGACCTTCGGCCTGATCTGGTACATGGGGTTCACGCTGAACGTGATGACGCTGCTGGCCTTGACGCTCTCGGTCGGCATCGTGATCGACGACGCGATCGTCGTGCTCGAGAACATCTACCGGTTCATCGAGGAGAAGGGGAGGCCTCCGTTCCAGGCCGCCGTCGAGGCGACCAAAGAGATTGGCCTCGCCGTCCTGGCCACGACGCTGTCGCTGCTGGCCATCTTTCTCCCGATCGGGTTCATGGGTGGCATCGTCGGCAGGTTCATGCAGAGCTTCGGTCTGACGATGGCGTTTGCGGTGATGGTGTCGCTGCTCGTCAGCTTCACCCTCACCCCCATGCTCGCGGCACGGTGGCTGAAGGGGCGCTCAGGCCGCCTGAACGGGGACGGAGTGCCCGCGCACACCTCGAGGGACTCCTGGCTGTTCCGGCCCATCGACCACGGCTACACCAGGGCGTTGCGCTGGGCGCTGGCCCACCGCGGCGTGGTCGCGGCGACTGCCCTGATCGTATTCCTGTCGAGCGTGCCGCTCGGGATTGTCGCCAACAAGAACTTCATGCCGACCGACGACCAGGGTGAGTTCGAGGTTGGCATCAGGGCGCCGGAAGGCACCAGCCTGGCGGGCACACAGATCATCGCGAACCGGATCGCCGCCTCGATCCGATCGAGCGTCGCCGAGGCCGACTTCACGATGGTGACGGTGGCCGATGACAACGCGCAGACGCCCAATCTCGGCACGGTCTACACGAAGCTCGTCCCAATCGCGAACCGCCGGAGGGATGTCTTCGCGGTGATGAACCAGGTCCGGACGACGCTCTTGCCGGGCTTCGCCGCAGACAACCTGCGGACCGCGGTCAGACCCGCGTTTTCGATGGGGGGCGGCGGTGGTCAGCAGAGCGCCGAGGTTCAGTTCGTCATCAACGGACCCGATCTCAGCCGGTTGCAGCGCTACTCGCAACAGGTCGCCGAGGCGGCCCGGCAGATCCCCGGGGCCGTCGACGTCGATCTCTCGCTCAATCCGGGGAAGCCCGAGCTGCAGATCCAGATCGACCGGGAGAAAGCAGCGGACCTCGGCGTGCAGGTCAGTGACGCGGCCGACGCCCTTCGATTGCTGGTCGGAGGCGATCAGGTCACGACCTACAACGAGGGCGACGAGCAGTACGAGGTCCACCTTCGAGCCAGGGCGGATTTCCGGCAGACCCAGTCCGACATCGGTGCGCTGACCGTTCCGTCATCGAGGCTCGGGAGCGTCTCGCTCGACAATCTCGCCAGCTACCAGTCCGGCGCCGCGCCGGCCGAGATCACCCGGCTGAACCGGGAACGCCAGATCACGGTGTTCGTGAACCTGTTGCCGGGCACCTCGCAGACGCCGGTGATGACCTCGATGCAGAACGCCGCGGCGCAACTGGGGATGGGGCCTGAGTTCAGCTCGCGGTTCTCCGGCCGGTCGCGGGAATTCGGGCGCGCCGCCGGCTATTTCGTGACGGCCTTCGGCATGTCGCTGATCTTCATGTACCTGGTCCTCGCGGCCCAGTTCGAGTCGTGGCTGCATCCGGTCACGATTCTCCTGTCACTCCCGCTGACATTGCCCTTCGCCCTGATCTCGGTCATCCTCACGGGCCAGTCGCTGAACATTCTGTCGGCGCTCGGCCTGCTCGTGCTGTTCGGCGTCGTGAAGAAGAACTCGATCCTGCAGATCGACCGCGCCAACCAGCTTCGCGAGCACGGGATGGAACGCCACGACGCCGTGATCCAGGCCAGCCGCGACCGGTTGCGCCCGATTCTGATGACGACGCTGGCGTTTGTGGCGGGCATGATCCCGCTCGTCATTTCGAGTGGGGCCGGGTCGGGAACCAACCGCGCCATCGGCTTCATCATCATCGGTGGCCAGACCCTCGTGCTGGCGCTCACGCTGATCGTGACACCCGTGGCGTATTCGCTGCTCGATGACGCGACACGGCTCCACCTGGGGAGCCGCCTGCATCAGTTGCTGGTACGCCTCGGAGCACGGCCGCGGCCGTCACCGATGGCTGACCCCGGACCGTAGCCGCTCGAAGGGTGTGTCCCGGAGTGCTGACATGATTCCGCAACAGAAGATGAGGGTGCTGATGTTCACCCGGGACCTGGCGCGGCTGGCTGGGATGGCGGTCCTGGTCGCGTCACCGGCATGGGGGCAGGGGCTCCGTGCCACCGCGAAGGTCGCAGCCTCCGAGGCAGCCCCTGCCTTGCGGCTGACGCTCGACCAGGCCGTCCGCCTTGGTCTCGACAACAACATCGACATCCGCGTCGACCGGCTGGAGCCGCGGATCGCAGCCGAGCGGGAGGACCAGGCGAAGGGCGCGTTTGTCCCGTCCCTGGTGTCGAATGTCGCCCGGAATGGCCAGCTCGCGCCGCCGAGCAACTTCCTGATCGGCAATGCCGGCGTCCGTTCGGACTCGTTCTCGGGCGCCCTCGGTGTCAACCAGCGTCTGCCATGGCTGGGCTCGAGCTATGCGGTGGGGTTCGATGCCTCGCGCAGCACGTCGACCAGCTTCCTCAACAACTTCAATCCGACCTACACCGCACGGGTCCAGTTCTCGTTCGCGCAGCCGCTGCTGAAGGATCTCGCCATCGACAGCTCGCGCCAGCAGCTCATCGTGAGCAGGCGAAACCGGGAGATATCGGACACCCGGTTCCGCGAGACCGTCGTTCGGACGCTCGCCGACGTGAAACGGGCGTATTGGGACCTGGTCGCGGCACGGGCGTTCGTGGACGTGCAACAGCAGTCGCTCGACCTGGCGCAGGACCTGGCCCGCCAGAACAAGGCTCGCGTCGATGTCGGACAATCACCCCCGATCGACCTGGTGTCAGCGCAAGCCGAGGTGGCGCAGCGGGAAGAGAACCTGCTCATCGCGCAATCCAACGCGCGCCAGGCAGAAGATCGTCTGCGGGTGCTGATCCTGGACCCTGCCAGCCAGACCTTCTGGGA
This sequence comes from uncultured Acidobacteriota bacterium, assembly GCA_963843385.1. Classification (GTDB taxonomy): domain Bacteria; phylum Acidobacteriota; class Vicinamibacteria; order Vicinamibacterales; family JAKQTR01; genus CAVOHU01. The sequence goes on along the minus strand of CAWJJY010000007.1, from coordinate 1,618,088 downwards.
CTCGCAGATCGAGGCCGTGGATCGACCGACCGTGGAAAGCATGACCCCTGACCTCGATGCCATCCTGGCCAAGGCACTCGAGAACCGGCAGGACTTGACGCGGGCCCGTGACGAGCTGGCCAACGCAGAGACCAATACCCGGCTGACCAGGAACCAGACGCTGCCCGATCTGCGGCTCCAGCTGAACGTGCAGACCAACGGCCTCGGGGGCACGCGCCTGGTCCGCACCGGCGGATTCCCCGGCACCGTGACCGGAACCGAGCTGGTCGCCTTTGGCACCGTCATGGACCAGGTCTGGCAGCGCAGCTACCCGACCTGGACCGTCGGCGTGAACCTGAGTTACCCGCTTGGAAAGGGCATCGAAGACGCGGTGGCCGCCCGCGCGCGCCTGGAGGAACAACAAGCCAGGGATCGCCTCAGGAGCCTGGAGATGAAGGCGGTACGCCAACTCCGGCAATCCGCGTGGCAGATGGAGTTGAACGCCAAACGCATCAACACCAGCCGCGCCGCGAGCTCGCTTGCCGAGCAACGGCTGTCGGTGGAGCAGAAGCGATTTGACGTGGGGATGTCGACCAGCTTCCTGGTCGTTCAGGCGCAGCGGGATCTGGCGACCGCGCGTAACAACGAGCTGGGAGCACTCCTCGAGTTCAATCGATCGATGATTGACTTCGAAAGCCTCCAGATGGCGGGCCCGGCGCCTGGCGCCGGATCAGGAAGCACGCTCACGGTCAACACCGGATCCTCGTCCAGCCCGGGCACGGCAGCCTCGCTGCTATCGACGACTTCCTCGACGGCGCCGGTTCGACCGCCGATGTAGGAAAGAATCGAGCGGCCCGGACTACAGCACGATCAGCTCTTCGAGTTCCGGGATTTCTTCCCTCAGTGTCATCTCGACGCCCATGTAGAGCGTCATCTGCGCACTCGGGCACCCTACGCAGTTGCCGGTCAGCCGGACCTTGGCCTTGTTGTCCGACACGTCGACCAGCTCAATGTCACCGCCGTCGCTCTGGATGAGTGGACGAATTCGTTCTAGAACGCTTTGAACACGATCGCGGGTCACCATCAGGGGCTCTCCTCCTGGTTAGTATACCTCGCGGTATATCTGCTAGAATCAGAACATTAGCAGCAGTCCTGATCCCGGATGGTCGATGGCAGCCTCCGCTCCTTTTACAATCGACTCGGTAGTGGTCGGCCGCAGCGCCCGCATGCGTGCGGTGTTCGATTTCGTCCGCGTTATTGCCGACAGCGACAGCAGCGTGCTGGTGACGGGCGAAACGGGCACGGGCAAGGAAATGGTCGCCAACCTGATCCACCAGTCGAGTTCCAGGCGACACAAGCCGTTTGTTGCGGTCAGTTGTGCGATCCTCTCCGAAACCCTCATCGAGTCGGAGCTCTTCGGCCACGAGCGCGGGGCGTTCACCGGTGCCATCAAGGACAGGCCGGGGCGGTTTGAGCTTGCGCAGGGCGGCACCATCTTCCTCGATGACATCGACGATGTGCCGATGTCGATGCAGGTCAAGCTGTTGCGCGTCCTGCAGAACCGGACGATCGAGAGGTTGGGGGGTACCAGGACCATCCCGATCGACGTGCGCGTGATCACCGGGAGCAAGAAGGACCTGAGGCAGCTGGTCGCCGACGGGAAGTTCCGGGACGACCTCTTCTACCGGCTCAACGTGATCCCGATCAACCTGCCTGCATTGAGGGATCGGCGCGAGGACATCTCGCTCCTGATGGATCACTTCATCAAGCGGTACTTCCGCCAGCGGAGCGAAGAACCGCGCGCGGTCGCCCCGGCGGTGCTCCAGGCGTTCATGCGGTACCCGTGGCCGGGCAACGTGCGAGAGCTCGAGAATGCCTGCGAACGGATCGCGCAGACGTGCACCTGCGACACGGTACGGGTCGGCTGCGTCCCGGTCAGCGTGCTGTTCCACAAATACGCGGAGGATCGGGAGCCCATCGTCGAAACGCACGCACACCCGTCAGCCGTGTCGCTCGACGATCGCCTGAGGGAGGTCGAGTCGAACCTGATCAGCTGGGCGCTCAAGGTCAGTAGCGGCAACAAGTCCAAGGCTGCCGAACTGCTCAACATCAAGCGCTCGACGCTGGGCGATCGGATCAAGAAGCTGAACCTCGGCCACCTCGAGGCAGCCGAATAGCCGTCCTGGCCGGTCCCGACGCCGAAAAGCCGCCGGCGGAATCTGCATTGCCGGTCACTCGAACCCGGAAGTCAAGCGCGCACAACAAGATAACAGGCTGACTACGGGATGGCACCGCAGTTGCTCTGGCCGGGATCGTGCCGTCCGCCGCAGATTCTCTCCGCCCAGGCGTGGTGTCGCCGATGCAGGTCCGCGTATTGGGACCCGATGGCGGAAGTCTCGCACCGAACGATCTGCGACGCCTGTTCCGCGGGCAGCGGCTGACCTCCGCGCGCCGGAAACGCCTGGATCAGGGGGCTCGCATCCTTGCGTCGTGCGCCGGCCGCCTGGTTGGCGTGGCCGCTTACGAGCGGGCGGATCGCGAACTGCGCGTTTACGAGTTCGTGTTGGACGTGGCCTCGTCTCGCGGTGTCGACGACATCGCCGCCGGGCTACTTGACGCCTTGGAGCTCGCCTGCCTGGCGGGAGGCGCCAGACGCCTTCTGATGCTGCCCCGTGCCACGGTTGCGCCGGCTGTCCTCACGCGCCGTGGGTTCCACGCCATCGCTGAGGGAACCGCCGGGACCTGGTACGAGAAGACATTCGCCTGATTCGTCAGGCGCCAGGGTGCCTGACGGGCCGGCCCCGTTCTCGAACCCCTCCCATTCGCAACCTCTGTCAGTGCCGCACGATACTCTCGGCTGGACCGTTCTCGTCCAGGGCGGGCACGCCGAAGACCTCGCACTCAAGGCCAGCCAGACGCACGCGCTGAACGATCTCCCGGAGCTTGGGGGCCGGCACCGGCTGAAGATAGGGCCACGCCGGCGCGCGGTCCAGCGTATAGATGTGCACTGCCTTGGGCTTGATTCGCTGGAGCGCGTTGATCCAGTTGATCACCGAGAGGTCGCTGGTGTTGTCGATCCGTCCAGTCCGGTCCTTGACGAACATGGACTGAATCACGATGTCGGGAACGCTCGTGATGCCCTGGATGAGCTGCTCGTACGGGAGTGACGACGCGTTGACCGTGCGAAGCGTCGCCCCGTCCCCTGCATCCAGCTTCAGGTAGCGCTCGTCAATCATGAGCATGGCCTTGCGGATGTCGGGCAAGTCGAGCCTGCTCGCATTTGACAAGACTGCGAGAGGCACTCCCGGGACCAGCTCGTTGCGCAGCGCGCGGAGCGCCTTGACGATCTCCGGAAACTGGGGGTGCATGGTCGGCTCGCCGTGGCCGGCAATCGTCAGGCGGTCGATCTGATCGCCCTGCGCAACCAGCGTTCGCAAGGCGTGCCCCACCGACTTCACGACCGCGGCCGGAGTCGGCCAGTTCTCGGATGCGGAGGTGTCAGCCTGCCGCGCATGATTGGTCCAGCCATATTGGCAGTACGAGCAGTTGAATGTGCACACCTTGAGGTGCGCGGGCAGCAGATTGATGCCCAGGGAACGCCCCAGCCGGCGCGAGCGGATGGGACCGTAAACCACGCCCTCGTGCAACGGCATCAGGACGGGGCCCGTCGAGACCTTTCGCGGCTCGGGTGCCCGGGTTCTGGTGCGGTGCGCCCGCACTGGGGCAGGCGCCCTGTCGGGCGGCGCGGCCTCAGCCGGACTGCCTGGCCGGTAGCCTGCGGGCCTGGACCTTGCGGCTGTGTTCCCGGCCGGAATCGCTTTGGCAGGCCGGGCTGGTTTCTTCTGCGCCGTTGGTGGGGAAACGACAGCGGCCGTCGCGACGCCCTTTCGCCGGGTGCCCGCGGCGGGACGGGCCTGAGCGGGTTGTCGGGACACGAGTCGAGGTTTTGATGAAGGCGCGGGAGATCGCCGGGTACGGGAGACAGCACGTGTCTTCAGGATTTTGGGTGACTTCTTCACGGTCCACTACCTTTGTCGAGCTGCGGCCGTCGGGTGGTACAGGATATCCGGCCGGTCCACTCGGCCGGGTCATGCGGAATGTCCTGCGGCAGAAGTCGGGGCCGGATGCAGGAGCCCTGGCCAAGGTGACCCGGGCGAACCCGGCTCCACCTGTCATTATTACACGGTCCGGCGGTGCACCGGAATTGACACTGCCCGCATCGTGATGGTAGAAAGCGAGCCGATTGACCTCGCCCGTTGTCGTTCGCTTCCTTCCAGACGACCGAGCCTTCAGGGGCCCGGGCCCGGTCGCGCTGTCCCTCGCAGCTGCCGCCTGCGACATTCTCCTCGAAGAACCGTGCGGTGCCGCAGGCACCTGCGGGGACTGCCGCGTCCGCTTCATCGAGGGTACACCCGAATCTACGCCAGCCGACCGCCAGACGTTGACAAGCGCCGAACTCGAAGGCGGCTGGCGCCTCGGATGCCAGGCGGTCCTGCACCGCTCCGCGACCATCGAGGTTCAAGCCGCCAACCGGTCCGTCGCGCCGAAATCGTTCGGCGGGGATGACCTGGCCCGCGGCAAGCACGGTCAGGGCATCCCCGAATCCGGGACCTGGGGCCTTGCCATCGACATCGGCTCGACAACGCTGGCGGTCGGGTTGGTCAACGCCGACAACGGATATGTGAATTCGGCCGTGTCCCGTCTGAACCCGCAGGTCGCCTTCGGGGCGGACATCATGTCCAGGATTCACGCTGCCGGAACCCGGGCAGGGGGCGCCGCGCGCCTGATGCACGTGGTTCGAGCCGAGCTGGCCGGCATGATTCGCGACCTGCTTCACCAGGCCCGGGTTTCCTCCGACGCGGTTGTCGCGGCCGCCTGCGCCGGAAATCCGACCATGCTGCATCTGTGGGCCGGCGTGGAGGTCAGCCCCCTGGGTCACGCTCCGTTCTTGAGCCCGTGGACAGCCGAACTGTCATGCCTCGCCCGTGACCTCGATCTGCCGATCCGGCCGACGGCAGCGGTTTATGCGTTTCCTTCGGTCGGCGGCCACGTTGGAGCCGACGCCGTCGCGGCGGCGGTCGCCTCTGGCCTCGATCTCGCGGAGAAACCCACGCTCCTCTTGGATCTGGGCACCAACTCCGAGGTCGTGGCGGGCTGGCGCGACAACCTGGTGGCCGCCTCAACCGCTGCCGGTCCGGCGTTCGAGGGCGGCACGATTGCGTGCGGGATGCGGGCGTCACGCGGGGCCATTGATGCGGTCAGTCTCTCGCCCGGGGGTGGGCTCCTGGTGGACACGGTTGAGCACGCGCCAGCAGTCGGGCTCTGTGGCTCGGGGCTGATCGACGCCGTCGCCGAATTGCACCGCGCGGGGGTCATCACCGGCTCGGGCTATCTCAAGTCCGCCCGCGAACTGATGGGCAGCCCTGTCGTGGATCGCATCACCAATCTGAACGGGGCGCGGGCGGTCGTACTGGCCGACGACCCGAGCGGGGGTGGGAATCCGGTGGTGCTCAGCGCGAGAGACGTTCGCCAGCTCCAGCTCGCCAAGGGTTCCATTCGCGCCGGAATCTCTGTACTCTGTCGAGAACTGGCCATCCAGGCCACCGACCTGGACGCGATTCTGATTGCCGGTCTGTTCGGCAGCCACATCCGGAAGTCAAGCCTTCTCAGAATCGGGCTGGTACCTCGAGTCGACCCGGAGCGCGTCCGGTTCATCGGGAACGCGGCCGGGATCGGGGCGAGACTGGCGCTCTTCGATCGCGACGTGCGCGAGCGCGCACGCCATCTGGCCGCCCGGATCAGGCTGGTCGAGCTCGCGAGTCACCCCGGGTACGTGGACGCGTTTCACGAATCATTGGCCCTGTCGGTGTAGGGGAGCGAGGCCATGGCCCTTCTTGCAGCGATCGGGCAGCGAGTGCTCCTGGCGGACGGCGCCATGGGAACCGAGCTGCAGAGCGCCGGGATGGAAATCGGCGAATGCGGCGAGCGATGGATGATCAACCACGCGGACCGCGTCGAGGCGATCCACCGCGCGTATGTCGCAGCAGGATGCCAGCTCGTCATCTCGAACTCGTTCGGAGCGAATCCCAGGCTGCTTGGCCGGTATGGTCTCCTCGATCGGCTGGAAGAGGTCAACAGGCTCGCGGTATCGATCGCCCGCCGGGCGGTGCCACGCCCGGGCTGGGTGCTCGGCGACGTGGGGCCCTCCGGGGCCCTGCTCGAGCCGCTGGGGGACTTGACCCTTGTCGAGTTGAAGGCGGCCGTGTTCCGGCAGGTCCGCGCGCTGCTGGACGCCGGAGCCGACGGCATCATCATCGAAACGATGACGGCACTGGAAGAGGCCGTTGCGGCCGTGGAATCGGCCAGGCAGGCCGGGGCACCGCTTGTCATCTCCTCGATGGCGTTCGACCGGGTGGCAAACGGACGGATCCGCACGATGATGGGCGTGTCACCTGAGCAGGCTGCCAGGGCGCTCACCGAAGCGGGCGCCGACGTGATCGGCGCGAACTGCGGCACCAGGCTGAAGGTGCCGGAGTTTGCGGAGATTGTCGCCGCGTATCGCTCCGCGTCGAATCGTCCTGTCATGATCCAGCCAAACGCAGGGCAGCCGGCGCTGCAAGGCGGGCGAGCGGTGTACTCGCTGCCGCCCGAGGAGTTCGCAGATGGCATGGAGGCCGTCATTCACGCCGGCGCCGCCATTGTCGGCGGCTGTTGCGGGACCACACCGGCCCACATCGCTGCACTAGGGCGACATCTGGCCCGGATCGCTGGATGAGCAGCCATCACCCGACGCGGGCCCGGCGATGACCACAGGACTCGAGCCCATACGCGCCGCCGATCTTGTGGAGATGATCGACCTCGACGCCGTGTTGCGGGGCCAGGGCCTGGATCCCGACATGGTTCGGGCTCGAACTCCCGGCCTGGTCGGCGCGGCATCACGAGCCCTCGATTGCGCCGCGTCGCTCATCGAGCCACGTGCCGCCTGCGCCATCCACGATGTACGGGGGATTGACCGGGAGGGCGTGCGCCTCTCCGGGGGCGTCACCTTGTCGGGACCGTCTGTGCCAGATGCCGTCGCGTCGGCAGAGCAGATCGCCGCCGTCGTCTGCACCATCGGCGGTCGCCTCGAGCACGAAGCTGCGGCCAGGTTCGATGAGGACCCCCTGCTGGCGATGGGACTCGATGGCGTCGGCAATGCCGCGATGCTCGCCCTGGCGAGCCAGGTCTGTCATCTGCTCGAGCAGGAGGCCTCGCTGACGATGCGCACCACCGGTTCGCCGCTCAGCCCGGGAACAGGCGGCTGGCGGCTGGAGACGGGCCAGAAGGAAATCTTTCAGCTGGTCGATGGAATCGCGGCGGGAGTTGAGTTGTTCGCCGGCTCCGTGATGCGGCCGGTGAAATCCACGTCGATGATCGTCGGCATAGGGGCCAGCATGCCGCGGCACGCGGCCCTCTGCGAGCGATGCGACAGACACGATCGATGCAGATACGCCGGACGTGACGTGCCGGACGTCCAACGCGGGGGGCGGCACATGGGGAGGTCCGAATGCGACCGACACTGAAACTGCTGACTGATCAGGCGGTCGACCAGATCGTCAGCGAGGCCATGGCCTTGCTCGTGGACCCGGGCGTGCGCGTGCACAACAGCGAGGCCCTCGGCCTGCTGGCCGACGCGGGCGCCGAGGTGGACCGCAGTTCGCGGATCGCGCGCGTGCCGGAGCGGATGGTTCGTGCCGCACTCGAGACGGTACCGAAATCGTTCGTGCTCTACGATCTCGAGGGCCGGCCGGCGGTTCAGTACGGCGGGGACCATGTGCACTTCGATCCGGGTTCGGCCGCGCTGGCGATCCTGGACGGCGAAACGGCCCGGCAGCGGCCGCCGCAGACCGCGGACTTCGTCACCTTCGTCAAGCTGGTCGAAATGCTGCCCCAGTTGGACGCGCAGAGCACGTCGATGGTCTGCGCGGACGTGCCGGTCGAGATCGGCGACCTCTACCGCCTGTATCTCGCCCTGAACTACATGCGAAAACCCATCATCACGGGTGCGTTCCGGACCGATACGTGGTGGGTCATGAAGGAGATGCTCGCAGTTGTCTCCGGCGGTGAGGCCGCGCTGCGGGCCAGGCCGATTGCCGTATTCGACGTGTGTCCGTCGCCGCCGCTGCTTTGGAGCGACCTGACCTGCCAGAACCTGATCGACGCGGCACGCTCAAGCATCCCGGCCGAACTGGTGTCGATGCCGCTTGCCGGCGCCACCTCCCCTGTCACGCTTGCAGGTGCGGTCGTGCAGCATGCCGCCGAATGCCTGAGCGGCATCGTCATCGGACAGCTGGCGGCGGCTGGGTCGGCCATCGTGTGGGGAGGGTCGCCCGCCGCCTTCGACATGCGGGAGGGCACTACGCCGATGGGTGATGTCGGAACGTGGATGATCGACTGTGCCTACACGCAGGTGGGCAAGTCGCTGGGCATGCCCACGCACGCCTACCTCGGCATGACGGACGCGAAGATCGTGGATGTCCAGTCCGGCCTGGAATCAGCTGGCGGGACCATCCTGGCCGCGCTCTCCGGCGTGAACATGGTGTCGGGCGCGGGGATGATGGACTTCGAAAGCTGCCAGAGCCTGGAGAAACTGGTGATCGACGCGGAAATCATCGGCATCGCGAAGCGATTGATCGCGGGGATCGAATTGCGGGATCAGCCCATCGCACTCGATTTGATGCGCCGGCTGGGACACGCGCCGGACTACCTCTCCGAACCTCACACGATGAAGTGGTTCCGCCAGGAGTTGCACTTCCCGTCCGATGTCATCGATCGGGCGTCACTCGAGGGGTGGCAGCAGCGCGGGTCGACATCCGCGCTCCAACGCGCGCACGACCGGGTCGGACGCCTCGTTGCTGCCTACCAACGGCCGGAACGACCGCGCGAGCTGCGCGCCGAGCTGCACGCGATTACCGCGGCGGCAGCCAGAAAGTTCGGCATGAGCGAGCTGCCGGCCCTTCCCGATCGCGATCTGGCGTGACCACCGACGAGGAGCATGACCACATGTCACAGGATCTGCTGACGAAGATCACTTCGAGCGTCGTTGACGGCGATCGCGAGGGCACGGTTTCACTGACCAGGCAGGCGCTCGGCGCCGGTCTCGAACCCATGGTCATCCTGGACGAGGGCCTGATTCCGGGAATGCGAATCGTCGGCGACCGGTTCACCTCGGGAGAGTACTTCCTGCCGAACCTGATTGTGTCGGCCGCCTGCATGAAGCAGGCAATGCAGGTGCTCGAGCCCGAGCTGCGGGCGCGGCACCAGGCCGCGCGGACGCTGGGACGGGTCGTGATCGGAACGGTGCGCGGAGACATCCACGAGATCGGCAAGACGCTGGTCGGCACCATGCTCTCGGCCAACGGGTTCGAGGTGTACGATCTTGGCGTCGACGTGCCCGTGGAGCAGTTCGTCGCCGTGGCCAAGGAGCACGACGCTCACATCGTCGGCCTCTCCGCGCTGCTCACCACGACGATGGGTGTCCAGCGGAACGTGATCGCCGCACTCGAGGCCGCCGGGCTTCGACAACACGTCAAAGTCATGGTCGGCGGGGCACCGGTGTCGCGCAGTTGGGCCGACGAGATCGGCGCGGACGGGTATGCCGAGGACGCGGTCGGCGCCGTCGAACTCGCGAAGCGCCTGGTGGGCGCTCCGCCTCGGTGAAGGAATCCAGGTCGACCGTCCCCCCGGAGTCTGCCGGACTCCCGGGGACGCGGGCGTGATGTGCGGGACCGGCGGCTACAGCATTGCCAGCGTGTCGAGTTCCTTCCCATCGATGACGACGAACCCGTCCTTGTCGGTCCGGACGATCCGCTGCTTGCTCCACCGGCTCATGATGCGGATGCAGGTCTCGATGGTCGTGCCCGTCATGTCCGCCAACTCCTGGCGGGACAGCGGGACCGGGATGAAGACGCCGTCACGTTCCTTCCGGCCCTGTTCCTGCGCGAGTTTCACGAAGAGCCTGGCGAAACGGGGCTCGACACGCCCCCCGGTCAACTCGGCCAGGCGGTTGGTCAGGTCCACCAGGCGAAGCGTGAGGCCAGCGAGCAGGCCGCGGACCATGGACGGATGCTTCTCGAGCAGCGCGAAGAACGCGTCGCGAGGCAGCTGGACGCAGGTCGTGTCCTCGATGGCAATGGCCGAGGCCGGAAAGGGACGGCCTTCGTAGACCGCGACCGCTCCAACCGGATCGCCGGTGCCGAGGATCTCGATGATGACGTCCTTGCCCGACGGCGTCAGCTTCGCGATCTTCACCCGTCCGCTGGCGATCGCGACGAAGCAGGTGGCTGATTCGCCCTCGCGGAACACCGATTCGCCCCTCGCATACTCACGGAGGCTGGCCACCTCCGCCAGGCGGACCTGGTCCTCCCGCCCGAGGCGGCGGAAGATCGGAATGGCCTTCAGCTGGACCGCGACATCCTTGCTCGAGTCAGGCGGCATGCTGCCTCACTTATCGGCCAGACATCAGGCCGCAGAATCCTCGAGGGGAACCCTCCAGCCCAATCAGCCGTAATAAGAGGTCATGGGCGGGCGGGTGGACCGTCCCAGCCCACCTGCGCCAATCATCTCGTCGATTCCTATGGGTACTCAACGCCTGTTCCTGCCAGCAGTCGTGCTGCTGGCTCTTGCGGCGGCGGCTCGAGCGGAGGTCCCGACACTCCGCATCGCGCGCGTCGCCGAGCCACCGGCCATCGAGCGCTACCTGGACGCCAAGACTGAACCACCCGGCACGAAGATCACCGGCTTCGTTCAACGCGAACCAGCCGACAATGCGCCGGTCAGCCAGCCCACGACAGCGTACCTATCGTACGACGAGAAGCAGCTGTACGTGGCATTCGTCTGCAGGGACGACCCGGCCAAGGTCCGGGCGCACCTCTCGAAGCGGGAGGCGATCAGCGGCGACGAATTCGTCGGGATCATTCTCGACACCTACCACGACCAGCGGCGTGCGTATCTGTTCATCGCCAATCCGCTCGGCATCCAGATGGACGGGGTGACGACGGAAGGGCAGAGCGACGACTACAGCTACGACGCCTTGTGGAAATCCGAAGGGCGACTCACCTCGGACGGCTATGTCGTCCTGATGCAGATTCCGTTCAAGAGCCTGCGATTCAGCACGGCCCCCACGCAGACCTGGGGCGTTGCCGTGGCGCGGTCGATCGTCAGAAACAACGAGACGTCCTTCTGGCCCTACATCACGAGAAAGATCGCCAGCTTCGGCCCGCAACTGGCCGTGCTCGAAGGTCTGAACGGCATCTCGCCCGGGCGCAACCTGCAGGCGATTCCGTACGGGACCTTTGCCTCCGCCCGGTTCCTCGATGAGAACGGGGTCAGGTCGCGCGACAATACCGGACGATTCGGCGTCGACGCCAAAGCGGTGGTCAGGGACTCACTAACGGTGGATCTGACGGTGAATCCGGACTTCAGCCAGGTCGAATCCGATGAGCCCCAGGTGACGGTGAATCAGCGCTTCGAGGTGTTCTTTCCCGAGAAGCGGCCGTTTTTCATCGAGAATTCCTCGTACTTCGACACGCCCGAGCGGCTCTTCTTCTCGAGACGCATCGCCGACCCTGGAATAGGTGTGCGCGTCACGGGCAAGGCAGGGAAGTGGGCGTTCGCAGGCGTGGGCATCGACGACCGGCGGCCGGGAAACGAATTGGACGCGGGCGATCCTCTGCGCAACAAGCACGCGACAATCGGGGTCGGTCGCCTCCAATACGAAACCGGCAAAGGCTCCAACGTCGGGTTCATCGTCACCGCGCGCGACTTCGGACAAAGCTCTAACGTGGTCGCAGGGCTCGATGGCCGGGTACGACTCGACGCCAACTGGACGGCCATGGGGCAGTTGGTGAAGAGCGAGGCCACCAGTCTCGACGGGACACGCCAGCGCGGGACCATCTTGTTCGGCGAGATCTCCCGTGGGGGGCGCCATTTCAACTGGACGGCGAGTTACCTCGACCGAAGTCCTGGACTCGTGGCGGCGGTCGGCTACATTCCGCGCCTCGACATCCGGCAGCTTCAGCAGGACATCAGCTACTCGTGGAAGCCCGACAAGAGACGAATCGTCGCATTCGGACCCGAGTTGAGCACCTCGGCGATCTGGGACCACAAGGGCGTCATCCAGGACTGGTCCATCTCGCCGAGTTTCGAGTTGGACTTGCGTGGGCAGACAGAGGTCGGCCTGGGCTACGACCGGTCGTTCGAGCGGTTCGACTTCATTGATTTCAATCACTACGCCACCAACGCGTGGGCCAGTTCCGACTGGCTGAACTGGCTGGGGGTGAACGGGCATCTTCGAATCGGCACCGGAATCAATTACTACCCGCCAGCGGGACAGCTGCCGTCACTCGGAGACAGCTTGTCGGCGGACGCCGGGCTGACGCTGCGCCCGTCGCCGCAGCTGCGGATCGAGCAGATCTATCTCTATTCGAGGTTGGCTGCGAGGGTGACCCCGCCGGCGGGGGACCTCTCGAAGGGCGGCACTGTATTCAGCAACGACATCGTGCGGACCCGGGTGAACTACCAGTTCTCGAGACCGCTCTCGCTGCGCGCGATCGTGGACTACGACCGCGTGCGTCCCGACCCGGCCCTGGTCGCGCTCCGTCGCGAGAGCAACCTTCGCGCAGATATCCTGCTGACCTACCTGGTGAACCCCTGGACGGCGCTGTATCTCGGGTACACCGATGGCTACCGGGACACGTTCGGGGGATCGGAAGCCGAGGGGCCCGGCGCGCCAGCCGGATGGACATCGGTCGGCCGGCAGGTCTTCGTGAAGGTGAGCTACCTGCTGCGCTACTAGCCCCGGAACGATCCGGCTCTCCTCGTCTCTAGATGTCCGTGCGACGGAGGCGCCAGGTCGCGAGCGCGATCGGTAGCAGGATCCACGCGATGACCGACAATCCCAGCAACACGAACGCTCGCGCGGCTCCTCCGGTGAATCTCAGCAGCGCAAGCGATGCGGCTCCGAATGCCGCGGTGCCCTCGAGGCCAAGCAGCGTCCCGGTTCGAACGCTGTCCACCGGGTTGACGAGCACCGCCACGATCAGGACTCGCGAGGCTGGACCAGATCGCAGCAGCGAGGCGAGGCCGAGGGCCGTCAGATCGAACAGCACGACCATCGCGAACCACACGACCAGCGCGACCGCCAGGGCCCTCGCGCGGCGACGGCCCTGATTGCCTGCGGCCACCACGGCCGCAATTCCGAGGAAGACCGCCGTCAAGGCGGCCGCGGAACCAGCCACCAGCAGGAAGCCCGACAGCCCTTCGTTGCCGGACCGCGAGTAGATCAACAGGCCCGCAGCCCCGAATCCGATGGCCTGGGCCGACACCAGAGCCAGGAACAACCCAAGGAGGCGCCCGATGAGAATCGTGTGCCGGGCGACCGGCTGCGAGTACAAGAGCTCCGCGGCACCGCGTTCCGACGCGAGCGAGAGCACGCCCAGCAGGAGCGAGGTCAGCGGGACGAGCAGGAGCACGAGTTGGACCAGCGAGGCCGCGGTACGAGCGAAATCCTGGACGCCGCTCCCGCCGGACAGAATGTAACCCGAGGACGCCACGGCCAGCGCCAGCAGCGCGAAGACCGCGGCGAAGATCTGCGTCCAGCGTGACCTGATGGCCAGCGCCAGCTCCTGCCGCGCGCAGAGCCAGAGCGCACCGCCGCGATGACGGCCGCTCATTTCGTGCCTCCTGATGAGCCTTCTGCGAGGAGCGCCTGCAGCGGGATGGGCGTGCCACCGCGGGACGCCGGGTCCGCCCCTCGAGACGAGGACGACGCATGAGCGATGAGATGCGATCCCATCGGCGTTTCGACGGCCGGCACCCGGGTGAAGAGGGCTGCGGTCACCTCGACCCATTCGCCCGTCCGGTGGTCGGCGACGTAGGCGACCGCGTGCTCCGGCACCGCCGTGCCCCGATGCAGGAACGCGAACAGGCAGCCGATGTCGTCGAAGAAGACTGGCTCCTCCCCCGGTGCGACGACCTGGCCGGCGAGGCGCGCGTTCGACACCGGCATGCGGCACTGACGGCACATGTCATTTCGCGTATCGACCGCCACCGGGATTGCCGCACTCTCGCTGCAGGAGGCCGCGACGAGCGCTGCCGCGACGCCGGCAAAGAGCCGCGCGGTCATTCAGGTTCCCCCACGAACTCGCGGTACAGCGTATCCAGCCGGCCTTCGACCGTTGTCAGCCCGCGAAGTTCGACCCCGGCGCGCGCGATTGCAGCCAGGGCTGGCGGGCGAATGGAGGGAGGCCCGGGAATGGCCAGCTCGTCTCCCCGCAGGCACGCACCGGGCGCGATGCGTGAGACCTCGGCGAGAAGCGTCGAGGGCGCCGAGCTCAGCCTGACATGCATCACGCCCCGCTCAGCGAGGCGTTCGTGCAGTTCCCTTTGTGTGAGGACTGCGACCAGTCGACCTTCAACCAGGACGGCGAACCGGCCGGCCAGCCGTTCGACATCGCCCAGCTGGTGCGACGTGAAGAAGACCGTTTTGCCCTCACGCTCGCGCCGGTCCACCAGCTCATAGAAGGCCGACAACCCGATGGGATCCAGTGCGGCCGTCGGCTCGTCCAGAAGCATGACTGGCGCGTCGGGCAGGGCAGCCACCGCCAGCCCAAGGCGCTGGACCATGCCTCCCGAGTAGGTCCCGATGGCGCGGCCGCTCGCTCCATTGAGCGATGCAAACCGAAGGACTTCCCTTGTGCGCTCGCGATCCACGCCACGCAGTGCCCGGAAGAACTCGAGCACTTCGCCGCCGGTCAGCGCCTCGGGAAACGCGACGCGCTGCGGGAGAAACGACAGCAACTGCCTGGCGGCGGGCTGTGTCGCCGATTGGCCGGGCCGGCCCAGCAGCACCGCGCCGGAGGTCGGATGAATCAGCCCGGCCGCAGCTTTGAGCGTCGTGGTCTTGCCCGATCCATTCGGCCCGAGCAGCGCGACGACCTCCCCGTGTGCCACCTCGAGCGAGAGGTCGTGGACAGCAACATGGCCGCCGTACGCCTTCCGGAAGCCCTGGAACACGATCATCGTCGGCTTCCCTTCGACCGATCCCGGCGGCGAAAGCCAAGGGCCATGGCGAGCCCGGTCGCCAGCGCGCACCCGGAGGCCACGAGCCCCGCGAGGTTGGCGCCTCCAGCCTTGGCGCTCGGCGAGGGCACCAGCGGGAGCGACGGAGGGCGGACCAGCGGCGCGGGATCCAGAACCGGGACCGGATCGATGATGGGGAAGGTCTGCTCGGCCGCGGAGACGGCCGACGCGATGAATCCTCGCGAGAAGAGATCGGCGGCCGTCAGGTTGCCTCTCAGGTGGTCGAACACGCTCGACACGCGGTAGGGCCGGTCGCTCCGGAGGTCGCCGTCGAGATCGGGCTCGTCGTTGTCGGACCAGTAGTTCCCTTCGAAGACGGCGCTCGTGCGGCGGCCGACCAGGGAGAGCGGCGTGAGATTGGCGACGAAGGAGTTCCCTTCGAAGCGAATCTGCGCACACGAATCGAACAGCACGATGGCCGTGTCCGACTCGCCCACGATGTTGCCGCGAAAGGTGTCCCGGTACGACCCTTCCAGGAAGATCCCGCGCGCGTTGTCGGCAATCAGGTTGGATTCAGCCACCACGTCATCACAGGCCTGGAACAGCAGGCCGACCGACGCAAAGCCGCGATTGTGCAGGAACGCATTCCGGCGGAACGCGATCCGCCGGGAGTACATGATCGCCGTGCCGGCGTCGCAGTACTCGAACCGGTTGTCCTCGAACACGTTGTCGTCGGAGTACATGTAGTGGAGGCCGTATCGGAGATGAGTCGCGAGGTTGTGCGACGTGAAGCCGTGCGGCGATGCCTGGATGTAGATCCCGTCGCGCGCGTCACGGATGGTGTTCCCGGTCAGGCGGAAACCATCCGTGTTGTAGATGTGCAGCCCTGATCCTTTCTCGCCGGCGGAGAGCCCGGGGATGCCGCGAATGACACATCCCTCAATCGTCACGCCGGGAGCTTCGCGGACGTAGATGCCGAACAGCGCGTTCGCGATCCGGCAGTTGCGGATCGTCGCCCGGGGCGCGGCGATATGGATGCCTGACGAATCCCGATCGATGACGCCGCCGCGGTTGCCGTCGATGTCGAGCCCGTCGATGGTTACGTCGGCCGCGCGGATGCGAACGACGCTGCCTTCGCCCGAGCCGACCAGGCGGGGCCGGCCGCGGCCGAGGAGCCGCACGGGCCGGTCGAGGACGATGTCGCCGGCATAGGTGCCCGGGCCGATCTCGACGGTGGCGCCCGGCGCGGCAGCGTCGATCTGCGCCTGCAGCGGCGACAATGCGTGCGCTGGCGGCCGTCCCTCGAGCGCGCCGGGAACGGAGGGGTGGTCGGCGCTTCCCGGCTGGGTTGCCAGCGCGCCGCCGATCACGAGTGCGGCCAGCATCATCATGCGGGAGCAACCTTCACGCGTTGTGACCGCCACGCGAGCGCGAGGGCGCCGAACAGCAGGGCGCCCGTCAGGCCGAGCGCGTATGCCGCCAGGTCCGGATACGAATACACCTCGAAGTTCGCCAGTTGCTTGTAGCCGACGAGCGGCGGCATGAACGGAGGAATCCTCACCGCCGCGGTCGGCGCCAGGTGGTGCCCATAGCTGTAGAGTTTGAATGCGAAGGACCAGAGGGAGAACCCGCCGAAGTCACACGAAGAGTACAGACGACGTCGAGGAGATGCCCGACCGTTCCGTGCACCGCGGCGCGCAGAAAGAGAAGGCCCAGCGCGCCCACGACGAACGGCATCCACTTGAACTCGGTGAAATCCTGTTCGGCCAGATCCTTCATGCCGATGTAGTGGTTCAGCAGGTTGATTTCCTTCACGTCCTGCCCGTTGTTCCCGCCTTCGAGCTTGTAGCTGTAGATGTCGAGCCGGAGTCCGTCCGGGTACTGCGGGGCGAACATCGTCAGGGTCCAGAGCGGGAACAGGTAGATCGCGGCCGTCAGGACCGCGGCCAGCAGCAGCATGAGGCGCGGTCCGCCGCCAAGCTGGACCTGGAGCAGACGGGTCGACTTGTCGAATAGGTGCATGGCCGCCTCCAGCCGGAAGGGCCAGACGGACGGAGGCCTCCCGACGCGAGACCTCCGTCCGCGTGGTCAAGCTACTTGTTCACGATCAGGTAGCCCTGCATCTCCTGGTGAAGGGCAGAGCAGAAGTTCGTGCAGTAGTACGGGAAGACTCCTGTCTTGTCGACCTTGAAGGTGACCGTCTTGGTTTCTCCCGGGTCGACCACGATGTTGATGTTGTAATCGAGCAGACCGAACCCGTGCAGCTCGTCGGTCGTCTGCTCGATGTTGGTGATGGCGACCGTGACGATGTCGCCCTGCTTGACCTCGAACGCCGTCGGCGTAAGCGTCGATCGGACCGCCACCATCTTCACGGTGACCTTGTTGCCGTTTCGGGTCACGCCGGCGTCCTTGACGTCCCAGACCGCCAGCGGATGCTTGCTCTCTTCCTTCGGATAGACCTCGATCGGATGCAGCTTGTCCGCCTTCACCATCTGCGCGTAATGCGGTTCGGGCTCGGTGAAGGCGTCGTAGACGAGCTTCATCTTCTCCTCGCTGATGTCGACCAGCTGCGAGGACTCCGGCTGCGACGGGCCCACCGACAGGTGACGGCCGTGCGACAGCTTGTTGAGGCCGACGAGGTACCTGCCGTCCGGGCTGACCGTGTCTCCTTCGGCGGCTGAGAGGTGCCCGATCGAGTACGACATCGGGACCTTGTCCACGACTTCCCACGTGCCGAGCTTCCATTTCGCAATCGCGCTGTCGACAAACAGCGACGTGTAGGCGTAGCCGTCCGGCCCGAACTGTGTATGCAGCGGACCCAGACCGACCTGGACCTCCGCCTCCTTCACCGACTCGTACTTCAATACCGGGATGCCGTCCTCTTCGCCGCTGAAGTCCTTGTTCCGGATCGCAGTCGTGATCTTTTCGAAGTTGAACGCCGTGGTGATCCCGGCCAGCTTGCCGGATCCGATAATCCACTTGCCGTCAGGGCTGACATCGACGCCGTGCGGCGACTTGCCGCAGGGCATGAGGAATACGATGCCGGGGACCTTCTTCGGATCGAGGACCTTCACACCGCCGATGAGATCGCCCTTGCCCTCGGCGGCGGCCTTCTCGGCGCCCTTCCAGTCCACGACCGCGATATAGTCCCTGTCGCGCTGCGAGGCCGTCACCTCCAGGTTGCCGGTGGCCCGCTCGGTGTTGTACGACGTCCAGAACATCCAGCCGTCCGAGACCTTCTTCCCGGCGTCCCCAAGGTCGAAGTCGAACGGCGGCATCAGGATCTCCCACCCCAATGAGATCTGTCCCGACTTCGGGTCGATCTTCATCGCCGCGATAATGCCCTTGTAGTCGGTCGCGTACTTCGCGATCGGAACCGGTGTGCCCTTGGGAATGGGAATCGAAAAGCGCGAGGCCATCATCGAGTACTCGGTGTTCGGCGTGACGAAGGCCGAGCCATGATTGCCGGACACGTTGGGCACCGGTCCGAAGATCTGCTTCGTCTTGAAGTCGCGGAGATCAATCCGAGCCAGCCGGCCGTTCATCTCGTTGACGAACAGCCAGCGTCCGTCGTAGTCGCCCGCGGTCTCCGAGAGCGCCGGGTGGTGGACATCGCCCCATGTCAGGCCGCCGAGCATGGCCTTCGAGTCGTCGTCGAAGCCGTAGCCGGTGCCGGGGTACGGCGTGAATACCGGGATGGTCGAGAGGTGCCGCATCGACGGCACGCCGTACACGTAGACCTGGCCGGAGTGGCCCCCTGACGAGAACAGGTAGTACTCGTCCATGTCGCCCGGGGCGACGTAGGTCTTCTGCGCAGCCACGGCCGCGTCAGAGGTACCGGCGGCGGCTTTCTTCGCGCTCTTGGGGGCGCTCGGCGCGCAGCTCCAGGCCACGATCCCCAGCGCGGCGATGCCGGCAAGGCTTCCGAGAAATAGCGTGCGATGTCGGACCATGCACCGTCTCCTTCAGATAATGAGTCAGCCGACAAGCGGTCGTGAACGATCTCGATGAACGTCGGTCCCGCGTGCGGTACCGCCGCTAGCGGGCCGGCGCGGGCACCTTGCCCGCCGCCTGACCTTTCTGTTTCTGATATTCAGCGAATGCCTCGCGCAGCTTCTGGATCGCGGTGGCTTTCTGTTCCGGCGTCAGGATGATTTGCCGGGACAGGACAACCGACATCGTCCCGGTGGGGCTCGCCAGGAAATCGTCAATCGTCCGGCCGAACCGGCTCTGAACGTCTTCGACCGCATTCGAGAGGTCCGGGCCGATCTGCGCCGGGCTCGTCACGCCGAGCACCTGGATCGAGTGGCACACGAAGCAGCCGGTCGACACGAACCACGCTCCCGGGCCGGTCTTCATGCGCTGCTCGGCGTCGGCCTCCTCGGGCGTCCGAGGGTCGGTACGCGGGACGCCAGCGACCATTTCGGCAGGAACGGGCGCCTTCCGCCATGAGAGCACCAGCATCGCGAGGGACTGGGCTTCCTTCGTGGACAGGTGGAAGTTGGGCATGACCGTGTCGGCGATCATGGCCCTCGGGTCCTTGAAGTGCGCGACGTGCCAGGCGAACGCCGTCTTCTGCCCGGAGAGCCGGCCGTCAGTCGGTACCTGCTCCGGAGCCTTGTCGCCCACCAGCGTCAGATCGGGTCCGATGGTGCCGCCGCGGCCGTTGATCGCGTGACAGGCCCGGCAGCCCTTGTCCCGGACGAGTTTCTTGGCGAGGTTGATCGCCTCGGCCCCCTTGGTTTCCCTGTCGAACCGATGGCACACGTTGCAGTTCATTTGCAGGAGTCCGGCCTTGTTGTCCACCAGGCCGTAACTGTCGCCGAGCGTCCTCCCGAGGACCGGCTCCTCCCAGAACGCCACCGGCCCGTGCGCGGGGTCCGCGTCCACCGCCCAGCCCTGTCCGCCATGACAGGCCGTGCACCCGAACTTCTCCGGGGGATGACTCTTCAGCAGGTCGACCGGATGCGAGCGATACGGCTCGTCTGCGGTCTCGAGGCCCTTCCAGGACACGGCCTGGTGACAGGTGACGCACCGATCGGCGCGCCCGAGCGACGGCACCCAGATCTGCTGGAGCCCGGACGGCACGGTCTGCGCTTTCTCGGCGCCGAACTTCTCGGCCACCATCTGCTTGAAGGCGTATTGGTAGTAGCGCCACTCGTGCTCGCGATCGTTGCGCGTGAACAGCACGGTCGACACGACCAGCAGCACGCCAACGACAGCCAGGATCGGCCGGTCGCGCTTCGGGAACGGAGATGAGGTCCGCTGTTCCATCTTCAGAGCCTCGTGGGGATCTCCGGCCAGGTCTGCCACGGCCAGTAGAGGTTCCAGTACGGCCCGCGCATGAACGTGCCGACGATCGTCAGCACGACGATGATCGCCACCAGGGCCAGGAAGACGACGTTCTGCACCCTGCGGGTCGAGGAGAACCACGCCCCGGCGGCCGCGCCCGGGCTCCGGTCGAGCCACGGCCACACGGTGAGCAGCGTCGACCAGCACGCCCGGCGCCAGCACTCCGCCGATCAACGCCCCGTTGATCGTGAACGAGCCGAGGTGGATCGTCGTGTCGGTCACGAGTTCCTGAAGCCAGAGGAAATACCACGGCGCCTTGGCCGGGTTCGGTGTCACCAGCGCGTTTGCCGCCTCCTCGAGCGGCGAGCGTACGAGCGCCGACAGGATGCTGACGACGGCGATCGTGCCGAGCGTGACGATCAGCGCGCGCCGCGTGAGGTCGGGAACCGAGTTGACCGTCGCGTCCTGCGCCTCGATCGAGGTCGCGCGAATCGCGGGCGAGGTGCCGCGCGCGACGCCCAGCAGCGTGTAGGTCTTCGTCGGGCGACGGAGGCACCTCGGCGGGCGCCTCGGGGCGCGGCGCCGTGTCGGAACGCGCCAGCCCGCCGTCCTTGCGGATGCGCCACATGTGGTACCCGAAGAGCGCGCCGAGGACTCCGGGCAGCACGATGACGTGCAGCACGTAGAACCGGATGAGCGTGGGCTGGTCGATCGTCCGGCCTCCGATCAGCAGTTCCCGGATGGACGGCCCGATGGCCGGAACCGCCGACGCGATGTTGGTGCCGACGGTGACCGCCCAGTACGCGAGCTGGTCCCACGGCAGCAGGTATCCCGTGAACGACAGAAACAGGGTCAGCAGCAGCATGCCGACGCCGATGACCCAGTTCCATTCACGCCGCTGGCCCTGCCCGATGCCGTTCTTGTACGCGCCGGACAGAAACACGCGGACCAGGTGCAGCAACACGGCCACCACCATGAGGTGCGCCGAGATGCGATGCACCGATCGGATCCACGATCCGAACGTCACCACGAACTCGATGTCCTTCACAGAGGCGTACGCCCGCTCGACCGACGGGACGTAGAGAAAGAGCAGCGGGGTGCCCGACAGCACGAGCAGCAGCATCAGCGCGGCCGAGACCGTGCCGAGCCAGAATGAATAGCTCCAGTCGAGCGAGCGCTTGTCGCTCTTGGCCGGAAACCAGTGCAGCACGAAGTTGGCGACGATGGCATCGCCGGATTGCCGATCCGACTCCGGCCGGAAGCTCCATACGCGTCGAGAATGGACGCCGGGCGCTTCTGCATGGGCGTCTGGCACCGAGGCACGCAGCGTCATGATGGCTCCTTACGCGACCGTGAGGCGGAACTCGTGCCCCACTTCGCGTGCCAGATCGACCACGAGCTGACCGTCGTCGGGCGCAATCGACAGGTGGAACCACGCCAGAGGCCTGGGTGCCGGCCCCGCGTAGTTCGTGCCGTCGCCGTGGTAGCGGGATCCGTGGCAGGGGCAGAGGAACCGGTGAGTGAGCCGCAGCGCTGGCCCCGCGGTCGCGACCTGCTCGACCTGCGAGAGCGCCTCGGCCCGGACCGTGCAGCCGAGATGCGTGCAGACGGCGGAAATCGCGTGGAAGATCGCGCCGTCGCGGAACACGAACAGGCGCTGGTCGGGCAGGAACTTGAGCCCGTCGGGGAAGTCCTGCGGCAGGCCAATCTTCACGGTGGTCGGCGAGTCGTAGGACACGTTCGGGACGAGCGATCGCAGCGAGGCCGCGCCCTGGTACGCCAGTCCGGCCACGCCGGCGGCCGTGCCCAGCTTCAGCAGAAACTGCCGTCGGTCTTCTGGTTGGCTCATGGTGATTCCTGCGAGGCGCCCTTCGACAAGAGGCCTCGGGCTGCCGGGTCCGACGAATCGCTCGGTGATCGTGAAGCGTTCCATCGTCATCGCGTCGGTGGGACAGCGGGTCGCACAGAGCCCGCAGCGGATGCAGCGATCGTCGTCCTTGACCATCGCCGAGAGCGGGAGACCGCCTGACTCCGCCCGTGCGGCCAGCGCGTCGCGTTGTTCCGGGTCGAGCGCCAGGTCGTCGAACGGGACGATCGCGAGGCAGTACTCGGGACAGATATCGACGCATCGATTGCACAGCACGCACCGCTCGGGGTCGTAGATCGTCTGCACGTGGCAGATGAGGCACCTCGCGGCCTGCTGGCGCGCCTCTTCCGGGCCGTAACCGGTCTCCACCTCCGCGATGCCGGTCCGCCGCCCGACATCGAGTGTCGGAGGAGCCTGGCGATCCCTGAGCTCGAATCCCGCGATCATCCGGTAGTCCCGCGTCGGGATCTTCTCGATGTCGAGGCGCGAGGCCAGCCGACGCGTCGTCGCTGGCGAGGAATTCGTGGATCGACTGCGCGGCCCGTTTCCCGTTCGCGATCGCGTCGATCAGATTCCTCGGACCGAACGCGACGTCGCCTCCGGCGAACACGCCGGGCGCCGCGCGTCGCGAGCGTGGTCGCCGTCGACGCGCAATCGTGCCCGTCGGCGTCAGGACGATGCCGTCGTCGGGCTGTGAGGAACGACAGGTCCGCACGCTGGCCGATCGCCAGGATGCAGGCGTCCGCGTCGATGGTGACCAGGTCGTCGTCTCGATAGACCGGAGCGAAGCGGCCCGCGGCATCGAAGACCGACGCCACGCCGCGCAGCTCGATGGCGCCGAGACGGCCGCTCCCGAGGAATCGCCGCGGGCCGCGCCGCGGCAGGAACCGGATGCCTTCCTTCTTGGACTCCTCGAATTCCTCGTGCCCTTGCGTCGTTCGCAGGACGGGCATTTCCTCGAAGTTCTCGAGCGACACCACGGTGACCTCCGTGGCGCCGGCCCGGATGGCCGACCGCGCCGAGTCGAACGCCTCCTTCACGCGTGCGTCGGCTTCGGAGGCGAGCGCGGCGAGGGCGTGAGCATCATCGGCGAGCCGCAGCGCGGTGCGCGCCGCGTCGAACGCCACGAATCCGCCCCCGATGACCACGACGCGCCGCCCGAGATCCATGCGAAAGCCGCGATTGATGTGGAGCAGGTAGTCCACGGCCTTGACGACGCCGTCCAGTTCGACGCCCGGCAGCTGCAGGTCCCGTCCCTTGGCCACGCCGACCGACAGAAACACCGCTTCGAACCCCTCCTTGCGGAGTTCGGCCAGTCCGAACTCCTCGGTGAGCGGCTTCCCGAGTTCGAGCGTGACACCCAGCCGGACGACCTTGTCGATTTCCGCGCGCAACAGCGTGCGAGGCAGGCGGTACTCCGGGATGCCGTAGCGCACCATGCCGCCGGGCTCGTCAGCGGCTTCGAAGACGGTCACCTGGTAGCCCAGCAGCGCGAGATCGTGGGCCGCGGACATTCCGGCTGGGCCGCTGCCGACGACCGCCACTCGCCGGCGCGAGGGCGAAGCAGCCTGGCCCGCGCGCGAGGAGACCGGCAGGTGTCCGGCGTAGCGGTTGCCCTCGGAGACCAACTCGGTGATCAGCCGGTCCTGGGTGTCGGGCTGCGTGGACTCCACGCCGTATTGCTCGGCGACGAATCGCTTCAACGCGCGAATGGAAATCGGCGCATCGATCGTGCCGCGCCGGCACGCGTCCTCGCACGGGGCGGCGCAGACCCTTCCGCAGATCGACGCAAACGGGTTGGGCGCGCGCGCCACGAGGTAGGCCTCCTCGTCGCGGCCCTCGGCAATGAGCTGGACATAGCGGCCGGCGTCGGTGGCGACCGGGCAACCGGCCTGACACTTGACCTGCGCTTTCCAGTGGTCGAGGTCCGGCAGGCGGACGGGAATGGCCATGAAGGGCACCTCTCACGCGCAAGAATGACGATCGTGTGTGCCGAGTGACTATGACGGCCGTCATAGCGCTGCCTGATCTGTCGAAATCGATGGGCCCCGGCCGATGAGGCAACGCTCACGTCGGGGCGAAGCGCGCTCGAAGTCGTTCAAGCGCAAGCGGTCATCTCCAGCGGGAGCCTGACGGGAAGGAGCGACCTCGTGGGGGGCGAGACTGCCGCTCATTCTACAGCCGCACGGGCATCAGGCAATAGCCCGCTTTTGCCGCCTGTTGGTCGTTACGTACCGTGTCCGCGCAACGAGAACGAATAGGTGACACTGTCCGGTCCGGCCGCGGGCAGGGTACTGCCGGGGAGGGCGCATGCGGCAGTATTCCGATCCCGCTGTGGAGCGGGCTATGAACGTGCAGGAAGTGATTCCGCAGGCGGCGGGTGCCCAGACGTCCGGGTGGCAGGCGACCGAGATTGCTGGAGCCTAGCGGATGGCGTGCCGCAGCGCGAACCAGACATTGGCCGGGCGTTCGGCCAGCCTGCGCATGTACCAGGCGAACCATGCCTCGCCGTAGCTGACGAGCACGCGAACACGGTGCCCGGCTTGCGCGAGGCGGAGCTGTTGGTCGCGGCGGATTCCGTACAGCAGCTGGAATTCGACCTGGTTCGGCGCGAGCCCGGCGTCGGACGCCGCGGCTTGTATCGCTCGGAGCAACACAGGGTCGTGTGTGCCGAACCCGAATCGCGTGCCCGTCCTGCGAACGTCCTCGCTCAGAACCCACCTGGCCAACTCCAGGTAGTTTGCGTCCACCTCGGATTTTGCCGGAAACGCCTTGTCGGGCGGCTCCTTGTATGCCCCTTTCACGAGCCGGATGTAGGGTGCCACGGGCATGAGCGAGCCGATGTCGTCCCTCGTGCGCCGAAGGTACGCCTGAAGCGCGACGCCGAGATTCGGCCATGACGGTCGGAGCCGCCGGTAGATGTCGAGGGTGACACCGGTGTAGGTGGTCTGCTCCATGTCGAGCGTGACCCAGTTGGCCGTCTCACGCGCCCGCTGCAGAATGGTCTCGAGGTTGGCGACACAAGACGCCTCGTCGAGATCGAGGCCAAGCTGCGTCAGCTTCACTGACACGTGGATGTCGAGCTTCGTGGCGAGAATGCGATCGAGCACCATCAGGTAGTGCCGGACCACCGCATCGGCTTCGGCGCGGTCGGTGATGTTCTCGCCGAGATGCGTCACGATCCCGGCCATCCCCTGCCCGGCGAGCGGTGAGAGGGCGGCGATTGCGGAATCGACGTCTTCGCCGGGCATGAAGCGGGACACACCTCGCCTGACGGCCGATGATCGGAGCGCGCGATGCTTGAGCCACGCGCTTCCGGAGGCCGAGAGCAACGCGCGCCGCATGAGACCCATGCCACGAATTCTATCAGCTCGCCGCACGCGCGGCGCCTTCGATTCGGCCGGGCACCGCATGAGGTCGCATCGACTCGCGCGCCGGAATGCTCTCAGGGTAGAATCGTCCGGCCCTCGCTGGTACGGAGATCGGTCGGCCCTCACCTCCGCCCGGACTGGCACCGGTCCTGCCAGAGGATCCCGCCATGCCGCTCAACGCGTGCGAGCTCGAAGTCGACCTGTTCTGCAGGGGGATGCGGCTGCCCGAAGACGTGGCACTCGATGGCGCGCGCGGCATTTCCCGCACCCGGGCCGGCCTCGGCTCGGGGCTCGAGGTCGTGCTGCCGACCGGAAGCTGGTTGAAGCGCGAGGTCTGGGTGAACGTCCCGGTGGTCGAGTCCTTCGCCCGTCAGTCGCCCTACGTCCTGGCAGGATCGCCTCGAGACGGCTACCGGATCCAGAACGAGCGTTCCGGCGAACGGTATCCGGTGCGGATCCCGGCGGAACCCGCATGGTACTCGCGCCTGACCTCGCGTGACATCCCCATGAAGCAGATTGGCGTGATGCAGGGGACCTACCTCGGCATCTACGTCAACCTCGTGTGCACGTTCTGGAACTACAGCCCTCCGATCAATTGCCGGTTCTGCACGACGGGGCAGAACGTCGGCGAGACTGAGTCCGCCGACAAGGCGGTGTCCGATGTGGTCGAGACCTGCTGGGCGGCTCGCGAGGAATCCGGCGTGACCTTCGTGCACCTCAACGGAGGCTTCCAGGGCACGCGCGGCATCGAGTGGACCGAGCCGTATGTCCGGGCGATCAAGGAACACGTCGGCATGCTCGTCGGCGTCCAGCTCGCGCCAGAGCGGGACCTGTCCCGGTACGACCGATTGATCGACATCGGTGTCGATCACCTTTCGTTCTGCGTCGAGTGCATGGATCCCGCGGTGTTTGCCAGGATCTGCCCGGGCAAGGCCAGAATGATCGGACAGAACCGGTTTTGGGAGGCCATGCAGTACTGCGCGCAAAAGATGCCGAGGGGCGCCGTCTCGGGCGAAATCATCGCAGGCATCGAGCCGATCGAGATGACGCTGAAGGCGATTGATGCCATTGCCGATCTCGGGGCCTTTCCGACCGTCTGCGTGTTCAGGCCGACGGTCGGTTCCGACATGGAGAGCGTGCCGCCGCCGCAGTACGAGGAGGTGCGGCGCATCATGGCGCACCTCTACGAAGCGTGCCGCCGGAACTGGATCCCGATTGGCGCGGCGCCGAACATCGAAGTCAGCCTCGTGGTGAATCCGGATGATGCCGCGCTGCTCGCACCGCGAAGCCCCTCGTTCTGGACCTATGAACTGTACCGGCGGACGGCGCGGCGGATGGCCGCGCCCCTCTTCGCCCGGCGTCGCCGGCCGGTGCGCAAGCGAAGACCCGCACCGGAGGCTGACGTGTCCGCGTCGTAGCGAACCGACGTGGTCCTCACCTCACGTCGCTGCGATCTCGAGAAGCGGAATCCACACCGGAACACAGTTTGTGGCACCAGTCTTGCGTTAAGTTTGACCGGCCCCATCCCGAGAGTTCATCCATGATCGATCGTGAAAAAGTGCTTGCCGTCCTTCAGAAGCGATTTCGGGGTTCGGCGCCCGACCAGCTTGCTGCAGCCGCCAACGCCATCGTCGGACTCGATGATGAGTGGGAAGACGTGTCGGTTCGCGAGCGGGAGTTGGGTTATCACTTCTCAATCCAGTGCGGTGAAATCTGCTATCTCGCGGACCAGGTCCAGCGGGGATCGCAGTTCCGCCTGTTCAGGAAGCGGCCGCCCGTGCTGCCCTGAACGACGCCGGACAAAGGCGAGCCTGAGTTGGGGGCGTGCGCGACTCGTCGAGCCTTGGGCTAATGGCATGACCACTGGACCGTTGCAACCGGGGAGTGAGTTGACCTCGAGAGTGACGTGGTTTTGACGGGAATTCGGCGGCTCGGCCGCCGCTCATCCGGTGAAGTGACGGCCTTACGGAGGATCCGGCGGGGTGATGGGGCAAAACGCCGGGAAATCTGGATGGTATAGGCTTTGTATAAAGGGATGGACAAGGGGCTGGGTTCCTAATACAGTTTTACTACTCCCATGCCTATGACTAGCATTGCGCTCAACGCAGCGATCTTGCCGCTCGGGAGGTTCGCGCATAGGATTCCTCTCTTACCCACCGCGGCCGGTCAGCCCATGAAACGGCCGGTCGTGTCGATCCACTTTTATCTATCCTGCCAGACCCTAATTCCACAGGGCGATTCTTCCGAGCGGCGGATCGTATGCGAAACGAGATAAGTTCGTAAGGTCGACCGGGCGCCACGACACATGTCGGGCGCCCGCCTTCGACTGGCCCTCCAAACCATCCCGTAAGTCGCCAGAGGTGCTTCCATGAGGAGCGAACGTACGCCTTGGACCTGCCGATGGAGCGAGTATCGGCCGTCAGTCCCCGCGCCGCTGTGGCTCGACCAGTGGATGACACGGTGGGCGTGCCTGGTCGACAAGCGCCGCGCCGCTTCGCCGGACATCAGCCGGTGCCTCGATTGCACCAGCTGGGAGCCGCGCGACGAGTGGCAGTGTCGAGGCCAGGCCGTCATCGAGAGCTGAACGCCCGTCAAGGTGGTTGCCTCGCAGCCGCCGGTTGAAGTACCTGTCACCCAGCCGCGCCAGTCCCCGCGAGGCGACGTCAAACAGACCGCCAGAACAGGCGCCCGGGCCGTTGCATGGCCTCTTGCAGATGGCGCCGCCGGGAGGCGCTCCCGAGATAGCCTGCCAGGCAGGCATCCGGTGAGCGCTCCGGCAGGCGCTGAAGGTGATCGATTCGTTGAAGCCCCCGAATTTCTTCCTCGCCACGACGCCCGCCTCGGACCGGCCATCGCGGTCAGATCAGCAACGAGGGCCACACCTGGATTGTCGGACCGCCGGCCGCACGCGCGGCCGCGCGGGCTCGAGTCGTCCACTTCATGCAGGCTTCAAAGATACACGGATGAACACCATCATCATGAGATGCGCGGTCGGAGCAGCGCTCGGGTTGCTGCTCTCCGCGGGGCCGGTCCAGGCGCTCACCCCGCCGGTGCCGCAGAACGCCCCGAGCAACGACGACTGCCTGGCGTGCCACAGCGACGCGGACGCCAAGCGGTCGGACGGCCGTTCGGTTGCCGTCAAGCCGGAGACGTTTGCCGCCTCGATTCATGGGCAGAGCGGCATCACGTGCGTGAGCTGCCACGAGGACCTGGCGAGGTTCACCGAGTTCCCGCACGCCGAGAAGCTCGCCCCGGCCAGGTGTTCGGCCTGTCATGACGCGGCGGCGGCCGCCTACGACACGGGCGTCCACGCGCGAGCGCGGCGCCAGGCCGGAAACCTGTCGGCGGCCACCTGCGCCGACTGTCACGGCGCTCACGACATCCGCCCCTCTGCCGATCCCGAGTCACGGACGCATCATTCAAACCTGCTCGAAACATGCGGCCGCTGCCACGGAAACGAAGAGATCATCAAACGCGGCAAGATCGCCATCGGCAACGTGGTCGCGCTCTTCGAGGACAGCATTCACGGCAGGGCTCTCGTGAAGAGCGGCCTGAGCGTGGCGCCGACCTGCACCGATTGCCACGGAAGCCACGACATCCGGCGCCGCACCGATGAAGCGAGCCACATCTTCCGCCGCAACATTCCGGCGACCTGCGGGAAATGCCATGAAGGCGTCGAGCGCCAGTACCTGATCGGCATCCACGGAGCGATGCTCGAGAAGGGGAGTCCGCTGGCTCCGGTGTGCGCCGACTGCCACACGGCCCACCAGATCCGGCGCGCCGATGTGGACGCCTGGAAGCTCGAGGTCGTCCGCGAGTGCGGAACCTGTCACGAGGAATCGCTCAAGACCTACGGCGACACGTTCCACGGCCAGGTGACGGCGCTCGGGTACACCCGCGTGGCCACCTGCGCCGACTGCCACTCGTCGCATCTGATCTTCCCGAAGGCGGACCCGCGCTCGACGGTGTCGGCGGGGAAGGTGGCCGAGACCTGCCGCAAGTGCCACGAATCGGCCACCGCGAGCTTTGCGCAGTACGATCCGCACGCGGATCACAAGAACCGGGCGCGGAACCCGTGGCTGTTCTTCGCCGCGCGATTCATGCAGCTGCTGCTGTTCGGGGTCTTTGCGTTCTTCGGTCTCCACACGGCCCTCTGGTTCGGCCGCAGTATCCAGCTGAAGGCGGCCAGACGCCTTGGCGGCCGGGGCGGCAAGGGAACCGGGGAGGACAGCGATGGCAAGTAGCACCGAGAGCACGCACTACTGGAGGTTCGACCGCGCGGACCGTGTGCTGCACGGCCTGTTGATGGCGAGTTTCCTGGGGCTGGCCTTCACGGGGCTGCCGCTGCTGTTCAGCCAGGAGGCCTGGGCCGTCCGGCTGGCGCGCGTGTTCGGGGGCTTTCACTCCGCGGGCCTGCTGCACCGGACCTTCGCCACGGTCATGATCGGCGTCTTCATCACGCATCTGACGCGCATCGGTCAACGGCTGTTCCTGCAGAAGGACCTGTCGATGCTCTGGGGCCCGGCGTCGATGGTGCCGCAGCCGCGAGACATCATGGAACTCATCGCGCACATGCGATGGTTCGTCGGCCTGGGGAAGCAGCCCCGCTTCGATCACTTCACCTACTGGGAGAAGTTCGACTACTGGGCCGTGTTCTGGGGGATGGGCATCATCGGGGGATCCGGCCTGGTGCTGTGGTTTCCGGAGTTGTTCGCCCACCTGATCCCGGGCTGGATGTTCAACATCGCGATGCTCATCCACGGCGAAGAGGCACTGCTCGCCGTGTGTTTCATTTTCACGATCCACTTCTTCAACGGCCACCTGCGTCCCGAGAAGTTCCCGATGGACTCGGTCATCTTCACCGGTCGCGTGACGCGGCACGAGATGGTCGAGGAGCGGCAGGACGAGTTGGAGCGCCTGAACCGCGAAGGCCGGCTGGAAGGCCTGGCCGTGGCGGCTGCGCCCCGCTGGGTCTACGTGGCTGGCCGGCTGGTCGGCGGCACGGCGGTCCTGCTGGGCCTGCTGATGGTGGTCTTGATTCTCTACGCGGTGCTGGCGTAGAGAGGCTCGCCCGGGCGCGGCCCCCGGTTGTGCCGTGCACCCGCCGGGCATGACGCGCGGGTGCGTTCGACCCGCGCACCCGGGTCGACGGCAGTCATCACACGGGCGTACCGGCACTGGATACTCGGAGTCCTCATGGAAAAGCCGACACGGTTTTCGCTGGTACGCAACGCCGTCACGATCTTCGGCGCGGCGGTGACCACCTCGAGCGCGCTGCTGTTCATCGCCTTCTTCTCGCTCGAGCTCTTCGGCATGCACAGCAACCCGTACCTCGGGATGCTCTTCTTCGTCGTCCTGCCCGGCCTGTTCGTGCTCGGCCTCATCATCATGCCGGTCGGGGTCTGGCTGGAGCGCCGGCGCCGCGCGGCGGGAACCTCGGGGTGGTGGCCCCACTGGCCCAGGATCGATCTGAACGAGGGCTGGCAGCGCCGGACTGCGGCAACCTTCATCATCGCGACCGTGACCAACCTGCTCATCATCACGGTGGCCGCCTACAAGGGCGTCGAGTACATGGACTCGGTCGCCTTCTGCGGCCAGCTCTGCCATCGGGTCATGGAGCCCGAGTGGGCGGGCTACCAGGAGGGCCCGCACTCCCGCGTGCTCTGCATCCAGTGTCACATCGGGCCGGGCGCCAACTGGTTCGTCAAGTCGAAGATGTCCGGGACCAGGCAGGTCTTTGCCGTGACGTTCAATACGTTCTCGCGGCCGATTCCCTCGCCGGTCACCGATCTGCGCCCCGCGCGCGACACCTGCGAGCAGTGTCACTGGCCCGAGAAATTCCACGGCGACAAGATCGTCGAGGTCCGCGAGTACGGCGACGACCAGGCGAACACGGAGAGCAAGACGAGCCTCCGCCTTCACGTCGGCGGCGTCAGCCTCGCGCAGGGCAAGGCCACCGGCATCCACTGGCACGTCGGCGCGATGAACAAGATCGAGTACATCGCCACTGACGACAAGCGGCAGGCCATCCCGTGGGTGCGGCTCGACGACGGCAAGGGCCACCAGACCGTGTACCGGGTCGATGGGGTCACCGACCAGCAGTTGAGCGCGGCGCCGCCGGCTCGTACGTTGGACTGCATCGATTGTCACAACCGTCCGAGCCACACCTTCGCGCTCTCGGCCGAGCGCGCGGTGGACGCGGCCATCGCAGCCGGCGATCTCGATGCCACGATCCCGTTCGTGCGGCGCGAGGCGGTCCGCGTGCTGCGGGCAAAGTACGCGTCGCGGGCGGCCGCGCTGGACGGCATCGCGAACGACCTCGCCAGGTTCTACCGTGAACAGCAGCCGTCGGTCGCGGCGGCGACCGTTCAACGCGTCATCGAGACGACCCGGCGGGCCTACGTGCGCAATGTCTTCCCCGAGATGAATGTCGGGTGGGGGACCTACCCGAACAACATCGGGCACACGGCCTTCCCCGGGTGCTTCCGCTGCCACGACGGCGACCACAAGTCGCCTGAAGGGAAAGTCATTTCGCAGAGCTGCGATCTCTGCCACACGATCGAGTGAGGTCGGCTCCCGCAGCGCCCGCTGTCGACTATCAATACGGTAGGAAATACACGTTTAGGTGGCGTGTCAAGTGTTCATGAATTGAACGTCGCCTCATTGACACCGGAATAACTCAATTGTAGAGTTCTTAATCGAATTGGACGCTGCTGCCCCCAGGGTTTGACCGCCCAGGCCAACCAGCCGTCCAAGCCGGATCGTGTCCGGCGCCGTCGGTGGATTGCGCTCATCAACCATCCTGATTCTCGCCGCCCCCACGGTCGCGAGACTGTCTCGAAAGGACGTGCGTCCCGCAGGCTTGCTGCCTCATCGCAGAGGGATCGCTCTCCCTCTGTCGACGCGCAAGAGACCCTGAGACTTTCTTTCGTCGTCACCGGGGGATCGATGTCGTGGGCTCGAGACCCTCGCGCGCAGGAATCATCACGGAGGTTTGGAATGAGTAGGAAGCTCTTATTTCTAATCGCAGCGGCCCTCGGCTTGACGCTGCTCGCGGGACCCGTTCCGATTTCGGCGTCCGCGGCCCAGGCAGCGCCCCAGGGAGCGGCGATCTGTGTCGACTGCCATACCGACACGGTGAACGCGTTCAAGAACACTCCGCACAACGCGAGCCCGCTCGCGTGCGAGGGATGTCACGGCGACAGCAAGGCCCACGTCGCCGCCGGCGGCGGGCTGGGAACCATCAAGAACCCCAAGAAGATCAGCACCGCCGACGTAACCGCCCTCTGTCTGACCTGCCACACCAAGGGCGGCCAGAAGCATTTCAGCAGCTCGATGCACGATTCGCGCAGCCTGTCCTGTATCACCTGCCACGAACCGCATCCGAAGGGTGCGGCGCCGAAGGCGCTGCTTGCCAAGCCGCAGTTCGAGCTCTGCACGGGGTGCCACCTGCAGAAGAAGGCGGCGCTGGCGCGCTCCAGCCACATGCCGCTGCGCGAAGGCAAGATGGCGTGCACCAGCTGCCACAACCCTCACGGCTCGCCGTATCCCAGGATGCTCCTGCAGTCCTCGATCAACGCGAACTGCTATTCATGCCACGCCGAGAAGCGCGGGCCGTTCCTCTGGGAACACGCGCCGGTTCGCGAGAACTGCATGAACTGCCATGACGCGCACGGAACGGTCAACGACTTCCTCCTGAAGGTCAAGCAGCCGGTGCTCTGCATCCAGTGCCACAACGGCTTCGCCGGCGGCGGCATGGGCAACGCGCACGCGGTTCGCGACCGGTACGCCCTCAACCAGAGCTGCATGAACTGCCACCTGGCCATTCACGGCTCCATGCACCCGCGTGGCAACACGTTCAAGCGCTAAGGGCACAGGAGACATGATCATGACCAAGCACAACACGACCTATCTGATCTCCCTGGCCATGGCCTGCAGCCTGGCGGCCCTTCCCGCGTCGGCTCAGGAAAGCCAGGAACCCCAGTCGGGTGGCAGCGTCACGGTTGGCGGCCAGACCGGTTCCGGGATCGACACCTCCTCCAAGCTCCAGCAGTACCAGATGGTGCCGAAGGGCATCACGCTGTTCGACGCGAACTTCGACTGGAAGAACGGGTCGGGCTACTTCATGAAGTTCAACGGGAACCAGCTCGGCCTCGACGATCAGAGTGCCTTGCTCCAGGCCGGCATGACGGGTTCATGGAAGCTCAGCGCGTCGTTGAACCAGAACCCGCGGTGGTTCTCGAACAAGGCCGAGACGCTCTACAACGAGTCCGCGCCGGGCGTCCTCACGTTGCCCGACGGCATGCGATCGAGCCTGCAGCGGATCTGGTCGCCGGCGAGCACCGATCCGGCGGCGCCCGCCAACTCGAACGACAACCGCTTCTGGTCATTGCGCGACTACATGGGTGCGGCTCAGCCGATCGACCTGCGCTACGTGCGGAAGACAGGCCTGGTGGGCCTCGATATCACGGCGCTCGACAATTGGACCTTCAAGCTGTCCTATCAGCGCGACGTGCGGAACGGCCACCAGCCGGTGTCGTTCACGGCCGGCCCCGGGATCGATGAAATCGCCAATCCCATTCAGTACACGACGCAGGACACCCGCGCCGAGGTGGAGTTCGCGAAGAACGGCGCGTTCCTCAATGCGGCGTTCACCCACAGCGATTTTCACAACGACGTGCTCTACACCACGGTGGACAACCCGGTTCGCCTGGACAACACGGACTTCTCCTGGGTGTCCGCGGTCGTCAATACCAACGCCAACGCGGCCGCGCGCATCTGGAATGCACCCGACAACAAGGCCAACAGCTTCGACCTGACCGCGGGCATCCGGCTGCCCGCGCATCACCGGGTCACCGTGACGGGTTCGATCATCAACATGAGCGTGGATCAGGCGCTGATTCCTCAAGCGACCAACCCGAATCTCAACCTGGCGACCACCTCGGCCGACTACGGCAAGTTCACGCTCGCGCCGGAGTACGCCTCGGTCCATCCCAAGCTCACCCAGACACTGTTGATGGCGAATCTGTCGGGCGATCCCAGCCCGTTATTCGGCTACAGCGCCTTCTTCCGGTCGTTCGACGACAAGGACAAGACGCAGGCCTACACGTTCCACAGCACCGTCAACAGCGACGGCGGCGCCAGCTACAGCGCGGCCGGCATCACCAGCACCGAGGACGCGAGGGGCTACAAGACGGCTCAGTACAGAGTGGAGGGCCACCTCACCCCGGTCACCGGCCTCAAGTTCGGCCTGAACGCCGGCCACGTGAAGTCGACGTTCTACGACCGGAGCTTCGAGGACATCGGCGACACCACGATTGGCGTGACCGTCGATGCGAATCGTGGCTGGGCCAGCCTGCATGGCGGGTTCACCAGGCTCACTCGCACCCCGGGTGCGCAGGACCCGGACGAGGCGGCGGAAGGGACGACTGGAGGCCCCCTCGACATCAACGCGGAAATGAAAGACATGGCCAGGCAGAAGAGCACGCTGTACAACGCCGTGCTGACGCTGACGCCGATCGATCAGGCCGCGCTGTCGTTCTCCGTGCAGGGAAACAACGCCGACTTCCCAGACGTGTCCATCGGTATGAAGAAGAGCACGATCAACAACGTCGGCGTCGACCTGGTCTACGCGCTCACCGACAAGTTCAGCGTGAACGCCGGCTACGTCTACGAGACGTTCCACATGGACACCAATCTCTGGTACGGCGCCAACGGCACGATCACCAACCCGGTGGCCACCAACGTCGTGGACAAGTACTTCAACAAGATCGACGAGAAGGTCGATACCTTCACGGCCGGGTTCCGCTGGAACGCCGTGCCGAGCAAGGTCGATATCGGGTCGGACTTCGACTACGCGAAGGGGAGGAGCGACTCGGGGTTCACCGTGAACCCGGGAGGCCAGGCGGGCGGCGACATGCTGTTCCCGACGAATACGACCACGGTCAACTTCGCCCAGGGGCAGTACCTGACCTACCCGCAGGTGTTCAATAGCACGACGGTCTGGAAGACCTGGCTGAGCTACCACGTGGACAAGAACGTGACGGTCAGCTTCATGTACTGGATGCAGAAGTTCAACCAGGCCGACTGGGCCTACGACACGTTGGGCCTGTACATGCAGACGGGCTCGAGCCTGTACGCCACCACGCCGGGTGCGGTGGCCACCCTGTATCCTCAACTCGATCCAAGCGCCAATCGGGCCCTGTTCCTGGGCGCCGTGGTGCCGAACTACAACGCGAACATCTTCCGCGTCTCGATCAACTACCGCTTCTAGCAGTCGCCTCTTGTTCCGGGCCGGCCTCGCGCCGGCCCGGAGCGTCGTTCTCCCGCCCCCTTAGGCTCGGTTCCCAGGTCCCCCACGCAAGGTCGGCGATTTTGGCCGATCCGGGTGTGGTCTGACCGCACACCTGTCCAGGTTGGGCCTGGGGGCGAGATAGTTGAGAACCTCAATGGTCCGGACTTGACTTCTGCGAAACGATCGTTCAAGATCTGTTCGCTTATTCAGCAGGGCTTCTGATTTCGCCCCCGGCCCTGCATGCCCCCCAAACGTGAAGTGCTCCTAGCCGCCGCGTGGCGGACGGAGCGCGTTATCGGCGCGCCCGCCGGTAAGGCATTCCGATCCGAGTAGGTCGGTCACCGTTGGTCCACTCATCCGGGCCTCCCCGTCACGGGCAAAGGTCCACGCCAAGAGGAATGCACTGATGCGTCGAATCATGTACGTCATGGCGCTCATGGCAGCCGTCGTACTGATCGGGGGCGGTTCAGCCTTCGCTCAGACAGGTACGCAGCCAGCCACATGGAGCGTCGCCGACTGCCAGAGCTGTCACCAGACAGCCAACAGCCCGGCATTCACGAGCACCAAGCACGCGCAGCAGGATCACAGCTGCGCGAACTGCCACGAGAATGTCGGCGAACACGCCAAGGCACAGATGGCCGGCGAGAAGGGCCCCGTTCCTTCGCTCAAGGCCCTCAAGGCCAGCGAGATCAACCAGAAGTGCCTCACCTGCCACGAGAAGGCCAACCAGGCGAACTACGTGAGCAGCATGCACTCGCGCCGCAACGTCGCGTGCACGCAGTGCCATTCGGTCCACGATGCGAAGTCGGTCAAGGCGCAGCTCAAGATGGCGAACGACTCGGATCTCTGCTTCTCGTGCCACAAGTCCGAGCGCGCCAAGTCCATGCGCGCATCGCACCACCCGGTCCGTGAAGGCAAGATGAGCTGCACGAGCTGCCACAACCCGCACAACGGCGCCCAGGCGAAGATGATCAAGGCCGACTCGATCAACGATCTGTGCTACTCCTGCCACACCGAGAAGCGCGGACCCTACCTCTACGAACACGCGCCGGTTCGCGAGGACTGCGTGTCGTGCCACGACGCGCACGGCTCGAACCACAGCCGGCTGCTGCTCAACAAGCTGCCGAACCTCTGCTGGAACTGCCACCTGACGGGCTCCGGCCATTTCGGCTCCCTTGACAATCTGACCACCGCGCAGGGCGGCAAGGCGGTTGTGGCCCCGAGCGGCACCACCGGCTATCCCGTCATCGGTTCACGCTTCGTCGAGCGGAGCTGCCGAACCTGCCACGTCGCGTTGCACGGGTCCAACCACCCGTCCGGCGCCTTCTTCCTGAGGTAGACCCATGAAGCGAACCAAGATTGTTGCAGCCTGCTTCGCCATGGGCATCCTCATGGCGGGCTCCTTCGCGGCGGCGCAGGACGCGCCGGCCACCACCAGCGGCGGCCAGGTGACCTTCGGGTCGCTCGGCGTCAAGGACGTTTCCTCGGCGAAGTTCCAGGAGTACCGCGACGTTCCGGACGGGCTGTCGATTCCCTTCGCGAACGTCTTTGCGAAGAGCAGCGCGATTGATTTCAACCTGCTGGCCTACAACGTCCGCCGGGGCGACCAGCGTTACACCGGCTGGGCGAAGTTCGACTTTGTCGACGTGGCCTTCGACTACAACCAGATCCCGCACAACATGGGGAACAACGGGCACACGCTGCTGGGCCTGTCGACCCCCGGCGTGTGGAGCATGAGCCCGACACTGCGGGACTACTTCGGGACCACCATCGACGCCATGGCGTCGACCAACCGGACGTATCCCAACTACCTGGCGCTGTTCACCCCATCGCTCAACGCGGCCAACAGCGTCGACATCAAGGGCATGCGCAAGCGGGGCCTGGTGGAGGTCGACTTCAGCCAGAAGCTGCCCTTCGACCTCAAGTTCAGCTACATGCGTGAGTCCAAGTCGGGGAACCGGGGCGCCAGCGGCGGCACCGTCTACGGCCTCGTGTCGACGACAATCGACGTGCCCGACGCGATGGACGAGGTCGTCCAGGACTTCGGCCTCCGCGCGGAGTACCGGTTCAAGGGCGGCAACATCCACGGGTCGTTCAACCGGAACCTCTACGACGACAGGATGAACTCTCTGATCGTCGACAATCCTCTCAACGCGATTGACCGAATCTACTCGTCCTCGGCGATTCCAAGCGGCGGACCGTCGCGGGGCCAGTTCGGCACGGCGCCCGACAACGAGGCGAGCCGTGGCGCATTCGGATTCCTGCTGAAGTTCGCGCGCCAGACCCGCCTGTCGGGAGACGTCGCGCTCGGTACCATGACGCAGAATGCGCCCTTCCTGCCTGTCACGATCAACTCCACGATTCTGACGGGCACCGGAGCGCCGGCGAGTTCGGCCTCGTCGTTCCCGCAGCTGTCGCTGAACGGCAAGATCAACACGACCATGCTGAACTTCGGCTTCAGCTCGCGTCCGATCGACGGACTCGGGATCCGGGCTCGCTACAACAGCTACGACTACGCCGACAAGTCGGCGCGATTCGTCATTCCCGGAGACACGTCCGGCTCGCCTGACCGACAGTGGTCGGCCGCAGACACGCCGTCCGAGGATGAACCGTACGGTCACGCCACGGCGAACCGCACGAGCAACAAGCTCGGCCGCTTCGACGCCCAGGTGAGCTACGACTTCAAGCCCGTGACACTGGAGGCGGGGTACCGGACCAGCAAGTCCTCCTACGTCGGCCGCACCCTCTGGGCCGGCACCGACAACAAGGAGAACGGGTTCACGCTCGCCGGCGTGCTGCACCTGGCTGACTGGCTGGGCGTCCGCGGGACGTTCGACCAGGCCAAGCGGACGGTCAGCGGCCTGGAAGCGACGACCTCGGCCAGCAGCGGCATCATGTCGGGCGTTCAGGTCGATCACGCCGAACGCAAGCAGACGCGGACGGGCGTTGACGTCGAGCTCGAGCCGTTCGCGAATTTCGGAGTCACCGTCGCGTACTTCCGCCGCAATGATGACTACCCGAACCGGCCGATGAAGGTCCCAGGGGACACGTCCACCACCAGCGGTCTGCTCAACGCGAAGTACGATACCTTCACGGTCGAGGCCGACTACTCGATCGCCGAGCGGGCGGAGCTGAGCGGGTTCTACACGTTCGAGAAGAACCTCCAGTCCAACCGGTGGCTGACGCTCGTTTCCAACGCCTACATCAACGGCGCCTACACGCCGACCATCAACAACCAGCTCAAGTACGATGGCAGCGACAAGGGCAACAGCTTCGGCGCCAACGCCATCATCCACGTCGTACCCGAGAAGTGGACGCTCTCGTTGACGGCCAACCACCAGAAGGTGGACGGCAACATGGATGTGACGGCGAATTCAAACGCGATCGTCGTTCCGACCCGCAATCCCACGACGGGAGCGTTGAGCACGTCCACCGCCGCGAGCTTCTACACCGGCCGGTCGCTCAACGGCTTCGTCGCGCCGCAGCCCGTCACCGCCTGGGACGACACCCAGATCACCTCATTGGTGACCCGGCTCGAATACGTGGTGGCGAAGGCGTGGAAGCTCACTGTGGGCTACGCCTACGAGAAGTACACGATGAACGACGCGTATGTCGCCTCGGGCACCAACTTCCCGCTCGCCGGGAACTTCTACTTGAAGGCCGATAACGGCAACTACAAGGCCAACCTGTTCTTCGCGACGATCGGTCACGCGTTCTAACGCATTCCTGTCCCGGGCCGGCTACGATGGCCGGCCCGGGAGTTTTTCCGCCGACCTTTTCCGCCGCACCGCCTGCCGCCGGTCTTCGCACTCCCTCGAACGCTCGACGCTGTT
This sequence comes from uncultured Acidobacteriota bacterium, assembly GCA_963843385.1. Taxonomy (GTDB): domain Bacteria; phylum Acidobacteriota; class Vicinamibacteria; order Vicinamibacterales; family JAKQTR01; genus CAVOHU01. The sequence continues at coordinate 1,578,392 of CAWJJY010000007.1, read as the reverse complement.
CTGCCAATCCTCAGGAACGGGAGCCTCGCGGCCGCGGATGCATGGGGCATCCGCCGACCTGAGACCGGCTGGACGATCCGTGTGGCCTGTCGAGGCGGGCAGGGAGGGGATCTGGCGCGGCCCGGCCGCCGCGGCTGATGGCCGGGCCGTTCTCGTCTTGTGAAGTCTGACCCGAGGCTTGCTACTTGCGGACGACGGCAGCCTGTTCGATCATCACCTTGTACGCGTAACCGGCTCCGAAGTCTCTGTCGATCGAGACTTTGCCGGTCGCTGTGACGATCTCCCCGAGCTTGACCGTACCGTCGGTGGTCACGGTGAGGTCGTTGGTCCCATCCTTCGCGGAGCCCGAGCCATCCTGGATGTGCAGCCAGTTGGTGCCGAGGATTCCGCCGTTGTATTTCACGACCTTGCCGCGGATGGTGACAGGCTTCCCGGCGAGCGCCGCGCGCCTGGCCCAGACAGTCGCGATCGTGGTGCCGCCCTCGGCGGGAGGAATCGGTTCAGTGACGGCGGTGTCGGGAGTCGCCGCGGGTGAGCCGCCGCCCATTGAAGCGTGAGCCGCCGCCAGGGGAGGGGCAGCCGGGTCGCCGGCGCGTGAGATCTGCGAGGCGAAGTAGATCATCGGGAACTGTCGATTGAGCGACGTGCTCCGGAAGTTCTGCATGGGCGTCTCGAGCGGCACCGTGATCTTGTCGCCCACCGCGACGGCAAACTGCATGGATGCCGCCCACAGATCGCCCGATCCGGTGTTGATCCGGACGTAGGTGTATCCCGCTGCGTTCATTGTCTCGAGGACCGTGCCCGTGACCGACTGCACGCCAGCGGGCGCCCCGGCGGACGGCGCACCTTGGGCACCCATCTGACCAGGCTGGGCGCCTGCCGCGATCGGATCGGCCGGGGCGGCGCTGGCGGGGGACTTCTTGGCACAGGCACTGGTAGCCAGCAGGCCCAGAGCCAGGCACACGATCGGGAATCTGGCGGTATTCAAAGGTCACTCCCTGCGACTGAAGGTTGACGGTGGCCGGGGCCGGGGCCGAGGCCCGACGACGCCTCGCCGACGAACCAGCCGGCGTCCCTCCCACGTTACTACGATTCATCGGCCGATGCCCGGGCGTGCGCCGCGGGCTGGGGGATCCACGCTGCCAGGGCAGCGCCGGTTCGTAATCGGGCCGGGAATCTGTTACCATCACCCATGTTGAGATTGTGTCTCAATCTTGAGACGCCCGCGAACTCCTAATGCTTCATCTACACGGATCCGCGACCCGCCCTCCCACGACCATTCCGGCTGCGGCTCCGAGACCAAGGTGCCCCCGTGTCCTGCGCCCAGACCGCCATTCTCGCCTCACGACCTGAACCGCTGCTGAAACTGCGGGCGCGTCCGCTGCGCCTCGCGCTGGTCGGCAATCCCAATGTCGGCAAGAGCGTCCTGTTCGGCAGGCTGACCGGGCAGTACGCGACCGTCTCGAATTTCCCCGGCACCACGGTGCAGATGACGCGCGGGCGCGCCAAGGTCGGCGCGGAGATGTGCGACGTGGTCGACACGCCGGGCATCAATGCGCTCGAAGGCATCCTCAGCGAGGACGAAGAGGTCACCAGGCGGGTGCTGCTCGATGGCGACGCGGAACTCGTCGTGCAGGTGGCCGACGCGCGCAACCTCCGGCGCAGCCTGATGCTCACTTCCCAGCTCGCCTCGTTCCGGAAACCGATGGTGCTCGTGCTCAACATGATCGACGAGGCGCGGGCACACGGCATCGATATCGATACCGCGCGCCTGAGCGCGCGGCTTGGCGTGCCCGTGGTCGAAACGGTCGCCACCGAGGGCCGCGGGCTGGCCGAGGTCCGGGGGGCGCTCGACGCCGCGGCCGTACCGATCATGGCGGGGGAGCCCGCGCGCGATCACGCACTGTGGGCTCACCAGCTGACCGCAGAGGTCCGCCGGCAAAGACCGCGGACCTCGATTCGCGCTCAGGAACGCATCGCCGACCTGATCCGGCGGCCCCTGACCGGCCTGCCGATTCTCGCGGCCGTGCTGTATGCCGTCTACCTGGTGGTGGGCGTGTTCGGCGCGCAGACGCTGGTGGGCTGGATCGAAGCTGGATTCAGAAAGGGCGTCAATCCGATGGCGATTGCGCTCTTCGATCGCGTCGCGCCGCTGCCGCTCATTCGCGACTTCTTCGTCGGACCCTACGGCCTCATCACGATGGGCCTCACCTACTCGATCGCGATCGTACTGCCGGTAGTCGGAACCTTCTTCATCGTCTTTGGCCTGCTCGAGGACTCCGGGTACCTGCCGCGCCTGGCGATCTTCAGCGATCGCATGTTCAGGGCGATGGGACTTAACGGCAAAGCGGTGCTTCCGATGGTGCTCGGGCTCGGCTGCGACACCATGGCGACGATGACCACGAGGATCCTGGGATCGAGGAAGGAACGGCTGATCGCCGTGCTGCTGCTCGCGCTCGGCATTCCCTGTTCCGCACAACTGGCGACCATCCTCGGCATCCTTGGGGGCATCTCGTTTTACGCGTTGCTGACGCTATTCGGCGTGGTGGTTGGCCAGTTGTTCCTGGTGGGCTTCCTCGCCGCCCGCGTCCTGCCCGGGGAACGATCCGAGTTCATCCTGGAACTTCCGCCAATCCGCGTCCCGCAGATCCGGAACATCCTCACCAAGACCGGCCTGCGCATCCGCTGGTACCTCAAAGAGGCGCTGCCGTTGTTCCTGATCGGCACGGCCCTGCTCTTCGTGCTCGATCGCACTGGTGGACTCGCCTTCATCACCAGGACCGCCAGGCCGCTCGTGTCCGGCCTGCTCGGGCTGCCTCCGCGCAGCGCGGAAGTCTTCGTCATGGGATTCCTGCGCCGCGATTACGGCGCGGCAGGCCTCTTCCAGATGGCGCATGCGGGGCAACTGACCGGGGTGCAGGCCGTCGTGGCCCTGACGGTGATGACGCTGTTCGTGCCCTGCGTGGCCAATTTCCTCATGATCGTCCGCGAACAGGGCGCACGTGCCGGAACCGCGATACTCGGGTTCGTCACGGTGACGGCCCTTGTGACCGGCGCGGTGCTGAATACCGTGTTGACGGGTCTTCATGTCACGTTCTGACATCATGCGCCGACTGTCATCACTGCCCGCCGGGGCGACCGGCCGCGTGGTGCGCGTCCTCGGCGGGGATCACGCCCGGGTCGACCGGCTGACTGCCCTGGGAGTCACCCCGGGCGCCGTGGTGACGGTCCTCCAGACCTTCCCGGGCGTCGTCTTCCGGTGCGACCAGACCGAACTTGCCGTCGAACCGGCAGTGGCCACCTCCATCCTCGTCGACCTCGGCTGAGTCCTTCCGTCAGCATTTCCGGTCCTGTTCTGCGTTGTCCCCCCGGGTTGGGCCCGGCTCGGGAAACCGGCACGCCAATTGCCTTTCGAGGTAGTGGGTCTCCAACCTTGCCGGGTTTCCGTTGGAGGGCACTCGCATTGACAGGAGTGGCGGGCCATGGGCTTTATCGACATTCTGGTGGACGAGCATCGCGGCTTCAAGGCCATGCTCGACGTTCTTGACGCGTTGACGGCCCGTCTGGAAAAGGGCGGAAACGTGGCGCCCGAGATGATCGGAGACGTCATCGACTTCTTCGATGTCTTCGCGCACCGTCATCATGGCAAGGAGGAGGACCTGTTGTTCCCGGTGCTGGCTCAGCACGGAATGGGGCCGGACAAGTCGGTTGTGGCGGCCCTCCTCGCGCAGCACGAAGCCGGCATCGCCTACACGGGCAAGATCCGCGCGGATTTCCGCCGCCTGGCGGCTGGCAATCCCGAAGGCCGCGGGGAGTTGGTAAGCCACGCCCGCGGGTATTCGGAACTCATCCGCGAGCACATCCGGATTGAAAATGAGTATTTCTACAAGCTCGCGGCGTCACTGCTGACAGACGCCGAGCGCGCCGACATCACGGCGGCGATGCGAGGGCCCAGGGACAGCCTGCCGGCAGAGGTCCGCCAGCGATACCTGGAGATGATTCCGCGGTACAGCCAGATCGTAGCCGCCTGGAGACAGCAGGGTTCCTGACGGCCTAGTCAGCGGAGTTCGACGGCTCTTCGCGAGAGGGACTGCCTTCGGGCTTCTGACGTCGGGACCCGACGTCGCATGCTGCGGAGGTTCACGTCGGCACGCCGAGTTTCGGCAAGACCCAGGTATTCAGGACGAACCAGACGACGAAGAAGGCGATGAGGCCGAAGAAGTCCATGGCCGGTTACGCCTTCTCCGGAACGGGTGCCGAGGCCTGCAGCGCCCGCAACGCGCGCCTGAGCCTGTCGTCGGCTTCCCGGGCGATATCCTTCAGCGTCGGCGGGCCGCCGACCATCCCCAGTGCCACCACCGGAGCCAGGGCCGACACGGCGCTGAAGCCGGGCTGGGTTTCGTAGACGATCACGTTGCACGGAAGCAGGAGCCCGATCTCCAGCTCGGACTCGAACGCCCGCCAGGCCAGCGGCGGATTGCAGGCTCCGAGAATCACGTACTTCCGGAAGTCCTTGTCGAGCTTCTGCTTCAGGGTCTGCTGAACGTCGATGGTCGTGAGAATCCCGAAGCCCTCTTTCTTGAGTTCCTCGGTGGCTCGCTCCACCGCCGTCTCAAATGGCAGCGCGACCTGCACGCCCATTCCGTACCGTGTTTCCTTCACGATGCCTCCGTGGTAGTGAGCTGGGATCGGTCCCGCCGCGCCCGCGATTGGGCGGGCGCTAGGCCTGAAGAACAGTGTACCCTCTCCTAGGATTCAATCTCCAGGCGAAGGTGACAGGGCTGCGGCTCTGGTCCCCGCCCCGGGGTTGACGATTCCCGGGCGCGTTCGCGGGCCCTGTTGCTGTTGACGTACAATCTTCGTTGTGACCAATCCGGCCGATTCGAATCACTCCAGGCAAGAGGTCCTTCATGCCCGCGAGGACGACTACGCGGGGCTCCTGCGAGCGGCGCAGGGCGGCAGCCGGCAGGCCATGGAACGGCTGCTGATGCGCGCGCAGGAGGCGGCATACCGGTTCAGCATGCTCGTCTGCGGGCATGCCGATGATGCTGACGATGCGATGCAGGAAGCGCTGCTGAAGACCTACCGGTTTGCGACCCAGATCAAGGAGCCGGAGGCGTTTCGCACCTGGCTCTACCGCACGGTGAAGAACGCGTGCCTGATCAGCCGCCGCAAGCGCGTGCACGAGCCCGACAGGCTGCTGTCGCTGGACGATATGGGCACTGGCGACGACGGCACGACGATGGCCTTCGATGTTCCCGATCCGGGCAAGCGTCCGGATCAGGTGATGGCGAACACCCGCCTGCGGCATTCGCTGCAGCGGGCGTTGGCCGCCCTGACGCCGGAATCGCGGCTCGTGGTGTTCCTGCGGGAAGTGGAAGGTCTCTCGACGAGGGAAGTGGCCCGCGTGGTGGGCATCAGCGAGGCAAACGTCAAGACACGGCTGCATCGCGCCCGTCTGGCGCTGCGCCAGCACCTGGAGGCCCCATGAAGGAGGACGCTGGCGGTCGCTGCCGCGCGATGCTCACGCAGATCTCCCGGCTGCTCGACGGAGACCTGAAAGGCGCAGAACGGCGAGCGCTTGTGACGCACCTGCGGAAGTGTCCCTGCTGCGAAGACATGGCCGAGAGCCTGCAACGAACGGTAGAGGCCTGCCACAAGGCGGGCCGAACGCGCCTGCCCGCCGAGGTGCGCGACCGGGCGAAGCAGCGCGTGGCAGATCTGATGGCGAGAGGGAACCCGCGCAACTGATTGCCGACGGGTCAGGGGTTCGGACAGAATCCCTGACCCGATACGACCGTCATTCTGATGTGTGACGGGCGCGAACTCCGCGCCGGCCCGTCACCTGTCCTCGAGCCCACCGTCAGCTGGGCATCCGGTAGGTCTGCAGGACTCGAATGTAGTTGGCGCGCTCGAAGGCGGCCGCGTTCGGGCTGTGTTCGAGGCTCAGGCTGCCCCGGGCCTGGCTGAGGGACTCGTACTCGTGCTCCTCGAGCCACCGAGACATTCCACTCACGATCGTCTTGATGTGCTCGGGGCCGTTCATCAGCAGGCTCGAGACCACCTGAACGCCGCTCGCTCCCGCCATGACCGCCTTCAACGCGTCGGCCGAGGTATGAATGCCGCCCGACACGGCCAGCGACGCCTTGACCCGGCCCGACAGCACCGCCAGCCACCGGAGCCTGAGCAGCAGGTCCTCCGAGTTCGAGAAGTAGAGGGCGGAGGTCACCGCCAGTTCCTGCAGGTCGATGTCGGCCTGGTAGAAGCGGTTGAAGAGCACGAGGCCGTCGGCACCCATCGCATCGATCTGGCTGGCCAGGTGGGCCACCGACGAGTAGAACGGCGCGAGCTTGACGGCCACCGGGATGGTGACCGACTCCTTGACGGTCCGCACGATGTCGAGGACGCGCCGCTCCACCGAGCTGCCCGTTTCGCGCGGGTCGGCGGCGACGTGGTAGATGTTCAGCTCGAGCCCGCTGGCGCCGGCCTGCTGGATGAGCTTGGCGTATTCCAGCCATCCCTCCGCCGTGGTGCCGTTCAACGAGGCAATGACCGGGAGCTTCACGGCCTGCTTCACGAGTCGAAGCTGCTCCAGGTACTCGTGCGGCCCGAGCTTGAACTCGTCGGCCTGCGGGAAGTACGACAGGGCCTCGGCGCTGGTGCTGTCGCGCAGCTCCATGTGGTAGACCATGCCAAGTTGTTCGCGGGTGATCTGTTCCTCGAACAGCGAGTGCATGACGATGGCGGCAGCGCCCGCGTCCTCGAGCCGCTTCACGACGTCGAGATGATCCACCATGGGCGAGGCGCCGGGCATGATCGGGTGCGGCAGTTTCAGTCCGAGATAGGTGGTCGACAGGTCCATGATTCGCTCTCCGTATACCCGGGAAACCGGCTCCCGGGGGGCAGTCCTCGAACTGGCCCGTGACGCTCGCAGGCGGGCGTCACGGGCGGATAGACGTTGTCCTACTTCTTCGCCGGCACGAAGGCCAGCTTCGACAGCTGCTCGTAGACGCTGAACCGTGTCGCGGACTCACGCTGCGCGTGCTCGGCCAGCGTCTTGTAGCGCTCGCGGTCCATCTGCTCGACCACCTTGAAGCGCGTCTCGTTCTGCATGAACTTGGTCAACTCGGTCTTCGGCGCGGGCGAGTCGAGGATGAGCGGGCTCTCGCCGTTCGCGATGCGCCGCGGGTCGAAGCGGTACAACGGCCAGTAGCCGGTGTCGACCGCGAGCTTCTGCTGATCGAGCGCGAAGGCGAGGTCGTAGCCGTGGGCGATGCAGTGGCTGTAGGCGATGATGATCGACGGGCCCGGGAACGACTCGGCGTCGAGGAACGCCTTCACCGTCTGGACGTCCTTCCCGCCGAAGGCGACGTGGGCCACGTAGGTATTCCCGTACGCCATGGCCATCATGCCGAGGTCCTTCTTGGCGTTCGCCTTGCCGGCCATCGCGAACTTCGCCGACGCGCCGAGCGGGGTCGCCTTCGACTGCTGTCCACCGGTGTTCGAGTACACCTCGGTGTCGAGCACGAGAATGTTGACGTCGCGTCCCATCGCCAGGACGTGGTCGAGACCGCCGTACCCGATGTCGTAGGCCCAGCCGTCGCCCCCGATGATCCAGACGCTCTTGCGAACCAGGAAGTCGGCGATCCTGGACAGCCGGGCCGCCTCAGGCGTCGGCTTCGCCGAGAGCTTCTGCCGGAGCGCGAGGACCCGCTCGCGCTGCTCGGCGACACCCGCCTCGCTCGTCTGATCGGCCTTCAGCAGGCCGTCGACCAGCGTGTCGCCGAGATCGGCGGCCATCGAGCGGACCATCTCCTCCGCGTGCTCCTTCTGCTTGTCGATGGCGAGCCGGTAGCCGAAGCCGAACTCGGCATTGTCCTCGAAGAGCGAGTTGGACCAGGCCGGGCCGCGGCCCTCGCGGTTGACGGTATAGGGCGTGGTCGGCAGGTTGCCGCCGTAGATGGACGAGCACCCGGTGGCATTCGCGATGAGCGCGCGGTCGCCGAACAGCTGCGTGACCAGCTTGACATAAGGGGTTTCGCCGCACCCCGCGCACGCCCCCGAGTACTCGAACAGCGGCTGGAAGAACTGCGCGCCCTTGACGTCGAGCTTCACCCGGGTGCGATCGACCTCGGGCAGATCGAGGAAGAACGCGTAGTTGGTGCGCTCGGCCTCGCGCAGCGGGCGCTGCAGGGTCATGTCGAGGGACTTGTGCTTCGGATTCGCCTTGTCCTTGGCCGGGCAGACCGCCGCGCACAGCGTGCAGCCGGTGCAGTCTTCCACGGCAACCTGGATGGTGTATTTCATGCCCTTGAATTCGCCGCCCTTGAAGTCCATCGACTTGAAGGTGGGCGGCGCGCCCGAGAGCAGCGCCGGGTCGTAGACCTTCGCGCGAATGGCGGCGTGCGGGCAGACCATCGCGCACTTGTTGCACTGGATGCAGATCGCGGCATCCCACACGGGGATGTCCTGCGCGATGTTGCGCTTCTCCCACCGGGCGGTCGCGGTGGGCCAGGTGCCGTCGATCGGAAACGCGCTCACCGGCAGGAGGTCGCCCTTGTTGGCGAGCATGAGCGCGGTGACGTTCTTGACGAAATCCGGTGCGGCCGCCGAGACGATCGGCGAGCGGGGCGCCGTCGCCGTCACCTTGGCGGGGACCGTGACCTTGTGCAGGTTGGCCAGCGTCTGATCGACGGCCGCAAAGTTCTTTCGCACCACCTCGGGGCCGCGCTTGCCGTATGTCTTCTCGATCGCATGCTTGATCTGCGCGATGGCCTCGTCCCGCGGCAGGACGCCGGAGATCGCGAAGAAGCAGGTCTGCATGATCGTATTGATGCGGGTGCCCATGCCGGTGTCACGGCCGACGCTGTAGGCGTCGATCACGTAGAACTCGAGCTTCTTGTCGATGATCTCCTGCTGGACCTCGATCGGCATCTCGTCCCACACGGTGTCGGCGGGGAACGGGCTGTTGAGGAGGAAGACCGCGCCGGGAGCGGCGAAGCCGGTCACGTCGTACTTGTCCATGAACTCGTACTGGTGGCACGCCACGAAATTCGCCTGGCGTACCAGGTAGGACGAGCGGATCTGATTCGGGCCGAACCGGAGGTGCGAGATGGTGACGGCCCCGGCCTTCTTCGAGTCGTAGACGAAGTACCCTTGGGCGAAGTTGGAAGTTTCCTCGCCGATGATCTTGATCGAGTTCTTGTTGGCACCCACCGTCCCGTCCGACCCGAGGCCGAAGAACACGCAGCGGCGGACGCTCTCGGGCTCGATGTCGAGCGAGGTGTCGTAGGGCAGCGACAGATGCGTCACATCGTCGTTGATGCCGATGGTGAAGTGGTTCTTCGGCTTCGGCAGGGCGAGGTTGTCGTACACCCCCTTCACCATGGCCGGCGTGAATTCCTTCGACGAGAGCCCGTAGCGGCCCCCGACGATGGCCGGATCGACGGCGAGCGGCAGGCTGCCGGAGGTGCGGGCCTCGCGAATCGCGGTGACCACGTCCAGGTAGAGCGGTTCGCCGATCGCGCCGGCCTCCTTGGTGCGATCGAGCACGCCGACCGCCCTGACGCTCGCGGGGAGCGCCTTGACGAAGTTCTCGATCGAAAACGGCCGGTAGAGGCGGACCTTGATCAATCCGACCTTCTCGCCCCTGGCGACCATCCAATCGACGGCTTCGTGAGCCACTTCGGCACCCGAGCCCATCATGATGAGGACCCGCTCGGCCTGCGGATGGCCGACGTAGTCGAAGAGGTGATACTGCCGGCCGACGATCGCCGCGAACTGGTCCATCGCCTTCTGGACGAAGGCCGGGCATGCGTCGTAGTAGAGGTTGCAGGCCTCCCGGGCCTGGAAGAACGCGTCGGGGTTCTGCGCCGTGCCTCGCAGCACCGGGTGCTCAGGCGAGAGCGCCCGCTGCCGGTGCGTGGCGATGAGATCGTCGGAGAGCAGCGCGCGGAGATCATCGTCGAGCAGCTGCTCGATTTTCGCCACCTCGTGCGAGGTGCGGAACCCGTCGAAGAAATGCAGGAAGGGCACGCGGCACTGCAGCGTCGCCGCCTGGCCGATGGCCGCGCAGTCGTGGGCCTCCTGCGGGGATCCTGAGGCCAGCATCGCGAAGCCGGTCTGCCGGCACGCCATGACGTCGGAATGATCGCCGAAGATCGACAGCGCGTGCGAGGCCACCGTGCGCGCCGAGACGTGCATGCAGTACGAGGTCAGCTCGCCGGCGATCTTGTACATGTTCGGGATCATCAAGAGCAGGCCCTGCGACGCCGTGAAGGTCGTCGTCAAGGCCCCGGCCTGCAGAGCCCCGTGCACGGCGCCCGAGGCGCCACCTTCCGACTGCATCTCGACGACCAGCGGCACCGTGTTCCAGATGTTCTGTTTGCCCTTGGCGGACCACTCGTCCGCCCATTCGCCCATGTTCGACGAAGGGGTGATCGGGTAGATGGCGATGACCTCATTGGTGCGATGCGCCACTGAGGCGACAGCTTCGTTGCCGTCGATGGTGATGTGAGGCCGTGTCATAACTGTGCAATCTCCGGTAGGTGATCAATGCGAACCAGGGAGCCCATGGGGCGTGTCTCCGACGATCCGGGCCCCAACGACAAGCAACAACCTTCGGTGCCCCTGTGCGCCCCCTGTTCGGCGGCGAGCGTTACAGGTTGCACGTGCGGCGGGGGACCGGGGCCGCGCCTTCGTCCGGCGGGTGCCCGATCTGAGGTCTCCCCATCGCTTCAGTGAAAACGAGCGAGCCCAGGATTCGGGGACGGCCGCGGGGGGAACAGGCGAGGGGGATGATATACCGCTCGGGGGACGCCCACGCGGGTAGTAGCTGGCTCACTGACAAACCTGCTCACGGTACCACCTCTCGCGGGATTTGTGAAGGGGAGGGACCGGCGGCTCTGCACCGCCGATCGGGCGGGCGTCAGCTCTCACGCGCCACGATCGCCTGAGTCACAGCCTATCGAGCGGCCCCTTTCCCAGCGGTCCTGAGCGCGGCTGACACCCTCGCGAGGCTGTCCCTGGCCGCCTGGAGATCCGGCTTCGCCCGCAGGGCCAACTCGAACTGACCGGCCGCCTCTGAGAGGCGACCCTGAGCTTCGAGTACCGCTCCCAGGTTATTGTGCACCTCCGCGTCGTTCGGGTTGTACTTCAGTGCCAGCCTGTACTGGGTCGCCGCGTCCTCGAACCGCCCGAGGTCCAGCAGCGAATTCCCGAAATAGTAATACGCGTCCGAGTAGTCCGGCTTGAGCCGGATCGCCTCCTGGAAGTGAGCGATGGCCTCGGCAGGCCGGCCCATCCGGTGCAAGAGGTTGCCCAGATTGCTGTGCGCCTCCGCGTAGTCGGGCCGTTCCCTGAGCGTCGTTTCGTACTCCGCTCGCGCCTCCGCAAACCGTCCCATCAGCTGAAGCGTGTTGGCCAGCTCGGATCGGACCTCGGCCAGGCCTGGTGCGAGCCGCACCGCGGTCCGCAGGTGCGACTCGGCAGCAGCATTGTCGATGCCGAGTGCGAGACCCGCCAGATTGACGTGCGCTTCCGAGAGCGAGGGATCGGCTTTCAGCGCCCGATCGCATTCGAGCGTCGCCTCGTCCCGCCGGCCCATGGCCCGAAGGGCGCTGCACAGGTTGTTGTGAATGACGGCCTTGTCTGGCCCCGCCCGCAACGCCGCCTGATAACTCGCCACCGCCTCAGCCAGGTGGCCCGCCCGTTGCTGGCTGATGCCCAGATTGTAGAGCCCTTCCGCCGCGTCGGGCTTGAGCCGCACGGCGGCCTTCAGATGCGCTTCGGCCGCTGCGTCGTTGACGCCCAACAGGAGAGCACCCAGATTGACATGGGCTTCGAACAGGTTCGGCTTGAGCTGCAAGGCGCGCTCGCACTCCCGGATCGCCTCGTCCCGTCGGCCCTGGTCCAGCAGCACGCGACCGAGGTTGTTGTGGATGACCGCGAGGTCCGGGCCGATCTTCAGAGCGGTTCGATAGTGCGCTTCGGCCGCAGCGAGTTTTCCCGACTTCTGATCGAGAAGACCGAGGTTGTAGTGCGCTTCCGCGGCATCGGGCCGGAGGCGCAACGCTTCCTGGAGGAGCGATTCGGCAGCATCTGGCGCCCGTTCGAGATTCAGCACCGCCAGGTTAATCCGTGCCATCCAGCAGGAAGGGTTGCGGCTGATGGTGGTTCGATACAGCGATTCGGCATCTGCGTACTGGCCGCTCTGATTCCATGTCAGCACTGCGAGCGCGGCAATCAGCAGGCATGCGGCGCCGCCACGCAGTTGACCGGGTGCGAGGCGCCTTGCGGCGGCCACGAGGCCCGCCGAGCCGATCGTGATCACGGGCAGAGTCGCCAGGTACTGAAAATGGTCGGCGACGAAAGAGAACCGGAACGGATAGACGTTGATGAATCCGGCGGCGGGGAAGAGCGCGCCGCAGAAGAGCAGCAGGGCAGCGAGCGGCGCCCTGGTCCGCCCGCGAAGCCACCAGAGTCCGCCAAAGAGCCCAACCGCGCCGATGGGAAACAGGTACTGCCACCAGACGCCCTGGCTGACTTCCCAGCGAGGGTAGATGAACATCAGGTCGAACGGCCAGACGAGCTTGCCCAGATAGAACCAGGTCGCCCGCCCGGCGATGAGGAAGCGCTCGACCACCGTGAATTGAAAGTCCGATCCGAACGCCCCGATCTGCACGCGCTCGATAAGCGCCGTGGCGACGCCACCAAGGATGCCGAGCGCGAAGAAGGGGAGCAGCGGGCGCACGTCGCGGCGAAGAGTCAACCTTCCGCGCTGCCACCACATCACCACGAGCAGCGAGGCGGGCAGGGTCGCGGTGACCGTCTTGCTCAGAAGCGCCAGGGCGAAGAGCAGGATCGCGAGCAGGTACAGCCGGGACCTCCGCGTCTCATCGAACCGGAGGTAGGCCAGCGCCGCCGCGAGGTAGAACACGCCCGAGAGGGTGTTCTTCAACTCGGTTATCCAGGCGACCGACTCGACCTGCACCGGGTGGAGTGCGAAGATGGCGGCGGCAAGCGCGGCCCCTGGGATCGCGAGCCGCTTCAAGACGAGCCACAGGAGAAACGCCGACAACCCGTGAAGGAACACGTTGGTCGCGTGGTACCCGGTCGTGGTGTCGCCCCAGAGCCGGTGCTGAAGCCAGAAGGCGGAGTGGGCCACGGGGTAGTACTGCTGCGTGGCTCCCGGGTCGAACCAGATGCGACGCAGGCCGTCAACGGCGCGCAAATCCGGGTTGGTGATGTGCTTGTCGTCGTCCCAGAGCATGCCGCCGTGCAGGGCCGGCAGGTATGCCGCGCCCGTCAGCACCTGAAGCGCCACGGCGAATGCCAGAAGCCTCAGCCACGTGCCGGCCCGCCAAGGCCCGGACTGCGACGCGGCAGGCCGTCCCGGGACGGACGACTGACCCGTGCCGGCTGACCTCGAGGAGGCCGTCCTGCGTGAGCGTGGGCTCATGATTCTCGAGGACCTCACCCGAGCGGGCGTGCCGGCTTCGAGTCACGCAACAGTGCCGCCAACACCTCGTCGAGCACTTCAGGGTCGGGCCGCGGCAGATGCAGGTGCATCCCGCGCCGCCCGGCCTCGTCGAGCGAGGCGAAATCTCCAAACGCCTGGGCGAGTTCGAGGGTGCCGAACGAAAAGGCTTCTCCTGGAATCGGCAGATCCGAAACCGGATCGGATGTCACAATCAGGTAGACGCCGTTGTTGGCGCCGCCCTTGTGAAGCTGACCCGTGGAATGCAGGTAACGCGGGCCGTACCCGAAGGTCGTCGCCAGCCGCGTCCGATCCCTGACCGCCCGGCGGAACCGATCGAGGACCGCTGACAGGGCGGGGTCGGGTCCGAGGTACGCCAGCACCGCGAAGTAGTCTCCGGCGCCAAGCAGCGACAGTGCCTGCTGAGGGCCCGATGCACCCAGCCTGGCCCGCGCGGCACGGGTGAGGGCGGCGCGAGCCGCGCCGACGCGGCCCGATTCCGGGGGCGGGTCGAGGCGCCCGGACGCAGCCTGGCCGTCCAGCAGGCGCCGGGTCATGTCCTTGGCCTGTTGCACGTTGGGCTCGTCGAAGGGATTCACGCCCAGCACGGATCCTGAGATGGCGGTCGCGACTTCCCAGCGGACGAACTCGGCAAAGAGCGCGGCGGGCTCGGGAAGCACGATCTGAACGAGGGGATGCCCCGCGGCCGCCAGTGCACGGGTGGCGTCCACGGTCGAGTCGTCTTTGGGCTGGCGCGATTGCACGTGAACGAAGACCCGATCAGCGCCATAGACCGCCGGCGCACCCACGGGTTCCCCTGCGATCGGGATCACGCCGCGTCCCTGCTTGCCGGTACTCTCCGCCACGAGTTGCTCGACCCACAGGCCGAATGAAGCCATGCCGGGCGACGCGATGAGCGTGAGCTTGTCGCGTCCGGACAGCGCGCCAGCGGCCATCGCCACGCCGAGCGGGAGGGCCGGGTTGATGGCGGCCTTGCGGCCCGGCCGGCACAGCCTCAGCATGGCGCGGCCCCAGTCGACGAGCTCGGCCGGGTCGTGTCCCATCAGCGAGGCCGGGACGAGGCCGAAGAGCGACAGCGCGGAGTAACGGCCGCCGATGTCCGACGGGTTGACGAACACCTCGCGGAACCCCTCGGCCACGGCGCGACGATGCAATCCCGTGCCCTCATCGGTAATGGCCACGAACTGGCGCGCCCAGTTGACGATGCCCGCGCCCTGGAGCCGCGCGCGGAAGTGTGACGCGAGTGCGTTGGGTTCGATGGTGCCGCCCGACTTGCTCGCCAGGATGAAGAGGGACGTCCGGGGCGAGGGGGCAACGGAGCCCACCGCCGCCGGGTCTGTCGAATCGAGCATGTGAAATCGCGGCCAGCCGGGCACCACGCCCAGCACCGACCGCACCACCTCGGGCGCCAGGCTGGATCCTCCCATGCCCAGCAGCACGACGTCGGTCATGCCTTCCGATCGAACCTCGTTCGCGAACTGTCGAAGGCGCGGCACCGCCGCGACCATGCCATCCGGAGATCGCAGCCAACCGAGACGGCCGGCAATCTTCGCCTGCACGTCGGCGTCACCGTCCCACAGCCCCGGCTTGCGCTCGAAGAGCGCCTCCATGAACCCATCTCGATCCAGTCGCGCCATCGTGTCCGCCACAGCTGAATCGAGTGGACCGCCCCAGACCGCGAGCTGTCCGTCGAGCCGGTTGGCCTTGTCGAGCAGGTCCGGCTCCATCCATTCGTCGTTCATCTGATCCACCTCGATGGCGTCTCGCACGGGCGGGAAACGGGGCGCGGGAAGGCGATGCCTATAGCATAATAGAAACGTCCTCCTGCGCCCTCCGAGCCGGGATCCATGATGTCACCAACAGCACAGCGGAATCATCCGGCGCGCCTGGGTATCGCGGTGCTCCTGCTGGCCGTGCTGGCGCTCTCGGGGTGCAAGGGTGCGGAGCTGCCCAAGCCGCCCTCTGACGAAGAGATCAAGGCCGCCATCAACGGCCCGGCCCCGATCCGCGTGGTGGCGCTCGGCGACAGCATCACGGCCGGCTACGGCCTGTCCACCGAGCAGGCGTATCCCGCGCTGCTCGAGCAGCGTTTGCGGGACGAGGGCCTGAATGTCGAGGTCGCCAACCTCGGCGTGTCGGGTGACACGACGGCGGGGGCGCTCCGGCGGCTGGACTGGGCGCTCGGGGACAACACGGCCGTCCTGGTCGTGGCGCTCGGCGGCAACGACGCGCTTCGGGGGCTGTCGATCGACGACATGCGCAACAACCTCGGCGCCATCATCGAACAGGCTCAGCAGCGCGGGGCGACGGTCATCCTTGCGGGCATGGAAGCGCCGCCGAACCTCGGTCCGGACTACACGTCGAAATACCACGCGGTCTTCCCGGAACTCGCCGCGCGCTTTCGCGTGAAGCTGGTGCCGTTTCTGCTGCAGGGCGTGGCCGGTGTGCCCGAGCTCAATCAACGGGACGGGATCCACCCGACCGCCGAGGGCGCACGGAAGGTGGCCGAAAACCTGTTCGCCGTGGTGGAGCAGGCCGTCCGGCTCAGAGAGTCGCAATGATCGAGCTGCGACAGGTCTCCAAGACCGTCACGAGCGGCAACGAGCCGCTGACCATCCTCTACCCCCTCGACCTGACCGTGCCTGACGCCCAGTTCATGGCGGTCACGGGCCCGTCGGGGAGCGGCAAGTCCACGCTGCTCGGTCTCATCGCAGGCCTCGACGCGCCGACCTCCGGGCAGATCGTGATTGGCGGCCGGGACATTACCGGCCTTGGAGAGGACGATCTGGCGAGGCTGCGCGGCGCCACGATCGGGTTCGTCTTCCAGTTCTTCCACCTCATTCCGGCGCTGACGGCGCTCGAAAACGTCATGGTCCCGATGGAGATCGCCGGCCGCCGGGATTCTTCGGCCCGCGCCCGCGAGTTGCTGGACGAGGTCGGCCTGAAGGATCGCAGGCATCACTATCCATCGCAGCTCTCGGGCGGCGAGCAGCAGCGGGTCGCGATCGCGCGCGCCCTCGCGAACGATCCGCCGATCCTGCTGGCCGATGAGCCTACGGGCAATCTCGATGCGGCGAACGGACGGCTCGTGATGGACCTGCTGCTGACCATCAACCGCACTCGAGGGGCCACGCTGGTGCTGGCCACGCACGATGCCGCACTGACCCTCCGCGCAGACGTCAATCTGCACTTGCGGGGCGGAGCGGTCGAATCCGTCGAGAACGGGACGGGGCGTGACCGGGACCACTCTGCACCGGCACAGGGCTGAGCGCCGGATCTCCTCCATGGCTTTCGTCCTTCACATGGCTGTCCGCGAGATGCGCGCCTCCTGGCGGCGGCTGCTCTTCTTCTTCCTGTGCCTGTCGCTCGGCGTCGGGTCGATCGTCACGCTGCGATCGGTCGTCCAGACGGTGCGGGAATCCCTGACGCGCGAGTCGCGCGCGATGCTCGGAGCGGATGTCACCATCGGCGCAAACCGCGCGTGGGACGCGAAGACCCGGGACCAGATCGAACAGGTACTGCACCGCTACCGCGTAACCGGGCGCCTCGAGGAAGTGGAGACCCTCAGCATGATCCGCCCCGCCGACCCGGGCCACGCGGTGGCCCGTCTGGTCGAAGTGTGCGGCGTGCAGCAGGGCTACCCGATGTACGGGGCCCTCGAGCTCGAGGGCGGGCGGCCCTATTCATTCGGCCTGCTCCGAGGCCGGGGCGCACTCGCACGACCCGAGCTGCTGGCGCAGCTGGGGGTGGGCGTCGGCGACACCGTGATGATCGGGAAGCTCGCGTTCACGATTCGAGGCGTGCTGGAGACCGAACCCGGCCGCCGCGCGGGCGCGTTCAGTTTCGGATCGCGCGTGCTCGTCAGCCTGGACGACCTCTCCGAAACCGGCCTGCTCGTCTTCGGGAGCCGCGCAGACTACCGGACGCTGCTCAAGGTGTCCGACGATCAGGTCAGGCCGCTCTCCGCGGCACTGAGTGAACAGCTCAAGGGCCAGTTCGTGAGTGTTCGGAACTACAGGTCGACCGAGGATCACGTCGGGGAGGAGCTTGCGCGAACCGAGAACTACCTGAGCCTGATCGGACTGGTCATCGTGATTCTCGGGGGCGTGGGCGTCTGGAGCGTCATCCGGGTGTTCGTGAATCAGAAAATCAAGTCGGTCGCGGTCCTCAAGTGCCTGGGCGCCACGGGCCGGCAGATCCTCGCGGTCTACCTCCTGCAGGTGCTGGTGATGGCGATCGTCGGCAGCGCCATCGGCCTGCTGCTGGGAAAGATCACCATCGCGTCGCTGCAGCCGATCTTGAGCCGAGCGACCGGGGTCCGGGCGGCCTACGGCCTGACGTGGCCGGCCATCGCGCAGAGCACGGGGATCGGACTGCTGGTCGCGCTGCTGTTCGCCGCGGTTCCGCTGCTCGACCTGCGGCACATGCGGCCGTCCCTGCTGCTGCGCGCGTCTGACGCCGCCCGGCCGGCAAGGGACCTGGTGAGGCTAGGGACCATTGTCGCCGTCGGCGCGTGCCTGGTCGCGCTGGCCAGCTGGCAGGCCGCGTCGTGGCAGATCGGACTCATCCTGAGCGCCGGACTTGCGGTCATCGCGCTAGTGCTCCACGGCGCGGGCTTGCTGGTGATTCGTGCGGTCTCGCCGCTTCAACACGCGCGGGCCTTTTCGATCCGGCAGGCTGCGCGGCGGGTCTCACGGCCGGGAAACCAGACGCGGGCGATTCTGCTCGCCGTCGGCCTGGGCACCTTCTTCATCGTCGGGGTTCGATCGCTGCAGACGAGCCTGGTTGCGGACATGGAACTGCAGATGAAGTCCGACGTGCCCGACATGTTTCTCATCGAGGTGCAGCCGGACCAGGCCGGCCCGCTCAAGGTCTTCCTCGCGCAGCACTTGCACCAGCCGGAATCACAGGCCGTGTTCATCCCCGTCCTCCGGGCGCGCGTCACCGGCGTCAAGGGCCGGCAGCTCAATCTGGAGAGTGCCGAGGAGGTGCGCCGCCGGCGGTCGCTCGGACGGGAGTACGTCATCACGTACCGACCCAGGCTCGAGCGCAACGAACGCGTGATCGAGGGAACCTTCTGGCCCGCCTCTCCGAGCGGGGATGCCGAGGTGTCCATTGAGCAGAGCCTGCGCGACCGTGTGGGCCTGTCGGTCGGCGACATGGTGCGGTTCGATATCCTCGGCCGGAGCGTGACGGCACGTGTGACCAGCGTTCGCAGCGTCGACTGGACCGAGACGCGGGCCGGCGGGTTCATGTTCGTCTTCCGGCCTGGCGTGCTCGATCAGGCGCCGCAGATGTTCGTGGTGACCACGCGGGGTCCGTCCGACCCGTCGGCGCGGGCGCGCCTCCAGCGCGACGTCACGGAACGGTTCCCGAATGTGTCGGTCATCGACGTTCGCGAGATTCTGGTGTCGGTCAGGCGCGTGCTCTCGAGCGTGACCCTGGCGATCTCGGTGGTCGGCGGGCTGGTGCTCGCCAGCGGAATTCTGATTCTCGTAGGATCGATCTCGATGACGAAGTACCAGCGCGTGTACGAAGCCGCGGTCCTCAAGACGCTCGGAGCGACCAGCCGAATGGTAGGGCTGCTGCTGGCACTCGAGTACGCCTTGCTTGGAGCCGTCGCAGGTTTCATCGGATCGGCGGGTGCGCTGGGATTGTCGTGGGCCGTGAGCCGATACGGCGTGAAGATGGCATGGCTGCCGTCTCCGCTCGAGCACGTCCTTGCCGTCATCGCTGCTGCCTTCCTGGTCGCCGGGGTCGGCACGGTGGCGAACCTCGACGTGTTGCGAAAGAAGCCGCTGGGCACACTCAGAGCCGAGTAGCCGGCGCCCTGAACGCCACGCAGAATCGTCGACGAATCGGTCCCGGAGCCCGGGTCGGCCTCCGTGGCGGACGTGTTATGATCACGACGATAGGCGTGCGTCGGGTGACGAGGAGTGGGGTATGCCAGAGACGAGCTATCGTGACGCTCTCATGCACAAACGGTCGGAGATACTCTCCGCCGGCGGGATCCGTCCGCTTCAGGTGTCGATGGAGAACAACTCCAGGCAGGGTGACCTCGCGGACCAGGCGAGCGGCAACAACGAAGTCCACATTCAGCTCAAGCTGAAACAGACCGATGCCAAGATCCTGCAGGCGATCGAGGAAGCCTTGAGCCGCATCGACAAGGGAACCTACGGCGTGTGCCGGGATTGCGGGGAGCCGATCTCACCGGCCAGGCTGAAGGCCATTCCGTGGACCAGGGTCTGCATCTCCTGCAAGGAAAAGCAGAACACGTGAAGCCGTCCGAGTTGCTCTCGCTTCTTCAGGCCATTTACTCCGGCAAGCTGGCCCTTCGGCAGCGGCACGAAGCCGGCGCCCGCAACGTGTCGGGGTATGTGGTCAACAACACGTACCAGTACATCCTCGTCCGCGAGGCGGCGCACCTCTCCTGGCTGCGCGACGCAATTACGGGGCTCGGCGGCGCTTCCGCCGAGGCGGTCGACGCCCTGCCCGTTCCGTCGGACACCAAGGGCCAGGACGCCGACAAGGCCATTGCCCGAGACGATGCGCAGCGGGTGAGGGGATTCCTGGAACGGTGGCGTCCGCGGGTCGCGCTGGTCGAGCACGCGCGTCATCGCAGAATGCTCGAGTTGATGTTCGGCGAGTGCGCGGAACATCTGCGCTTCTTCGACCAGGCGGCAGCAGGCGAGCCCTCCCTGCTGGGCCGTCGGATGGACGGCGCCGGCACCGGTGACGGCGTCCTGCCGAACCGCTGGATGGAATAGCCCGCCGATCGGACAGCTCCTATGATGCGGGTGGCGATCGCGCTCGGGAGCAACCTCGGCGATCGTCCCGCCTCCCTCGCCTTCGCGGTCGACCGGCTCCGGGCCCGGGTCAGCAATCTGAAGGCCTCGTCATGGCGCGAAACCGAGCCGCTCGGCGTGGGTCCTCAGCCTGGGTTCTTGAACGGCGTGGTCGTGGGGGCGTGCATCGCCTCAGCGCGGGAGTTGCTCGAGTTCCTGCTGAGGATTGAGTCCGAGGCTGGCCGCACGAGGCCGCATCCAGGCGCGGCCCGCACCCTCGACCTCGATCTCATTCTGGCGGACGGGATCGTGATCGACGAAGCGGATCTGAAAGTGCCACATCCGAGGTTTCGCGAGCGCAGGTTCGTGCTCGAACCGCTCGCCGAGGTGGGGCCGGACATGATCGATCCGGTCACGGGGCTGACCGCCCTCGAGTTGTGGCGCGCGTGGCTGGCAAAGGCGGGTGGTGCGGCGTGAAATCGAGGCGTCCGGGTCCGTCATGAGATGCTGCGGAGGTCAGGCGTGCGGATTGCGTTGGTGCAGCAGGCGGCCGGTGCCGATCGGCAGGCGAACATCGAGCGCGGCGTGGAAGCGGCGAGAAAGGCTGCCGCCGGCGGCGCGAACCTCGTGGCCTATTCCGAGCTGGCGTTCACGAGGTTCTTTCCCTGTTGCCGGCCGGGCGGATCTTCACCGATCGTCCTAGGTGAACCGGTCCCCGGTCCGACGACCGAGACGTTCGCCGCGCTGGCAGCCGAGCTGGGAATCGTGGTCGTGCTGAACCTGTTCGAGCAGGAGGGAGAGAGGGCGTACGACAGCTCGCCGGTGATCGACGCGGATGGGCGGCTGCTCGGTACGACTCGGATGCTTCACATCGCCCAGATGCCCGGCTTCTGGGAGCAGGACTACTACACCCCCGGCGATCACGGCATGCCGGTGTACGAGACCGCGGTCGGACGGATCGGCGTGGCGATTTGCTACGACCGCCACTACCCGGAAGTGATGCGGAGCCTTGGCCTGCAACGCGCCGACCTGGTGGTCGTGCCGCAGGCCGGATCGGTCGGGGAGTGGCCCGACGGTCTCTACGAAGCCGAGCTTCGCGTGTCGGCTTTTCAGAACGGCTACTTCACGGCGCTTGCCAACCGTGTCGGGCCGGAGCCCGGGACGGTGTTCGCCGGGGAGTCGTTCGTCTGCAGTCCGTCGGGTGAGGTCATCGCGCGCGCCGGCTCGCAGACCGAGGAGATCCTCTTTGCGGATCTCGACCTCTCGGTGGTCGAGCACTCGCACGCCCGCACGCTGTTCTTTCGTGATCGGCGGGCTGAACTGGTGGCGGCACTGATGGGAATTCACGAGTGACGAGCCGGCGTCGGGCCATCGGCGGCGGAACCCGGGCCGATCACGGGGAACCAGCCCCGCGCAGCATTGTGAAGAACTGTGACCGAGAGTGAGATGGCTGGTGATCGTGGGGAACGCCGAGCGGCTTGACTGGCCCGCCGCCGAATGCCGAATGCTACTTGATGCCGAGGGAAGCTGGTTGGCAGCTCGTCGCCCGTCACCCTGTAACCTATAACCTGTAACCTGTAACCTATAACCTGTAACCTATACCTATAGCCTGTATCCGGCCGGGTGTTCTTATGGCGAGAGGGTGGGAAAGCAAATCAGTGGAGTCTCAGCAGGACGAAGCCAGTCGAGAACAACTCGCGAAGGGCGTCCGTGAGCTCACCCCGGAGGAGCGTGCCATCCAGCAGCGGCGTCGTACCTTGCTGCTGTCCCGTTCCAGGACCGCTTCAGACCTCGAAAAAGCCGTGCGGCCAGTCCAGCGGCAGATGTTGCAGCTGGGACTGGCCGCGATCGACTCCGAGCTGGCGAGCATCGACGGGCGCCGGCCGGAGCCGGGCGCCTGACGAAGGCTCGCCAAATCGCCTATCCCTTCTTGAACACGACCGTCCGGGTGGTTTCGCCGGACTGGGTCACCACCTTGAGTGACCCGTCGGACTCGAGACTGCGGGTCTCGGTGACGTCAACCGTGTTCTCGCCCCGGGTCTGCTGGAACTTGGTGACGAGCTTGCTGCCGTCCCATACGGTCTTGCTGACCACTTCACCGCCGCGCCCCATGGCGTTCGAGCTCGGGGATCCGTCCAGCTTGTAGACGGTCTTCACGGTGTTCTGGCCCATCGTGCGTTCGATGGTGAGTTCAGTGGCCGACTGGGTGATCGTGATCTGCTGGGGGCCGGCCGGGCCGCGTCCGCCGCCACCGCCCCTGGCGGGATCACTCTTCTCCATGTCCTGGACCCACTTGCCTGAAAAGTCAGGCTTGGCCTGCGCCGAGGCGAAGCTGGGCAAGGCCAGCGCTACGGCGCATACGATCGCGATTAGCACGAAACGTCTTGTCATGTGTGTCTCCTACCGCAAGTGCAATTCCCGACTCCTGCGCACACCGCACGCTCGGGAGGCGCGTAGCGGTGCTACTCAAACCTCAGCGCATCGATGGGATCCAGCCGCGCGGCCTTGCGCGCGGGATAGAATCCAAAGAATACCCCGGTCGCCGCGGCGACGCCAAACGCCAGCCCGACCGCGTTCTCGGAGATGGTGGTCGGCCAGCCCAGCCAGACGGTGAGCCCCTGGGAGATGCCGAACCCCAGGGCGATCCCGATCAGGCCGCCGAACAGGCTCAGCACCACGGCTTCGACCAGGAACTGCAGCAGCACGTCCTGGCTGCGGGCCCCGATGGCGAGCCGGAGCCCGATCTCGCGCGTCCGCTCGGTGACCGACACCAGCATGATGTTCATGATGCCGATGCCGCCGACCAGCAGCGACACGCCGGCGATGCCGGCGAGCAGGGCGCTCATCGTGCGGGTGGTCTCGGTCCGCATCTGGGCGATCTCTTCCATCGTGCGCACGGTGAAATCGTCGCTGTCACCCTGGAAGATCTTGTGGCGCATCCGCAGCGTCTCTTCGATGAGCGTCTTCGTCTTGGCCACATCGTCGGCGCTGGCGGCCGAGACCGTGATGTTCTGAAGGTGCTGGATGCCCATCAGCTTCTTCTGGCAGGTCGTGTAGGGGATGGCGACGCTGTCGTCCTGATCGTCACCTCCCGCCGAGGTGCCCTTGCTGCCCATCACCCCGATGATCTTGAACGGCTGGTTCCGGACGCGGATGACCTGCCCGGTCGGATCCGTCTCCTCGCCGAACAGTTGCGTCGCCACCGTGGCGCCCAGGACGACGACCTTGGCGCTGGTCGTCACGTCCTGCGCCGTGAAGAAGGCCCCGTACTTCTCCGGCCACGACCGAATCAGCGGCAGATCGGTGTTGGTGCCGTTGATGCGCGTCTGCCAGTTCTGGTTGCCGGCAATGACCTGTCCGCGGGAGTTGACGCCCTCGGCCAGGTACTGCACGCCGGGCAGGGCACGCAGGGCCGCCGCGTCTTCAACCGTCAGCGTGTTGGCCGCGCCGGACCCCTGGTGCACGCCGCCCATGTTGAAGTTGCCGGCGCTCACCGTGATCATGTTGGTGCCGGCCGACTTGATTTGGGTTTCGATCGAGGTCTGCGCGCCGCTGCCCAGTGCAACCATCGCGATGACCGCCGCAACCCCGATGATCATGCCGAGCATGGTCAACGCGGTCCGCATCTTGTTGCGGCCGAGCGACTTGAACGCGACGCGAACCGTCATCAACAGTCTCATCATGGCTGGTGCTCAAGCCACCGGCGCAGGGGCGGGCAGGGGTGCCGGCTCGCCCATCAGCTGGTCCAGTGGTGGTAACGCCGCCAGTTCCTCTTTGGCCACGCGGCGGATCTTGTTTGGCGAATCGGACACGATGAGGCCGTCGCGGAACGCGATCGTCCGCGTGCCGTACTGGGCGATGTCGTGCTCGTGCGTGATCAGCATGATCGTGATCCCGCGCTCCTGGTTCAGGCGCTGGAATACGTCCATGACCTCGATGCTCGTCCGGGTGTCGAGGTTGCCGGTCGGCTCGTCTGCCAGGAGGATCGACGGCTCGTTGATGAGCGCGCGGGCAATCGCCACCCGCTGCTGCTGGCCGCCGGAGAGCTGATTCGGATGGTGATGGGCCCGCTCCCACAGCCCGACGATCTGGAGCGCGGCCTGCGCCCGCTTGTGGCGCTCCGCGCCCTTGATGTGCGAACGGCTGTAGAGCAGCGGCAGTTCGACGTTCTCCACGGCGCTCGTGCGCGACAGGAGATTGAAGCCCTGGAAGACGAAACCGATGCGGTGATTCCTGACGTTGGCCAGCTCGTCGCGCGACAGCCGCGCGACGTCCTTGCCGTCCAGCAGGTACTTGCCGGTGGTCGGCCGATCCAGACATCCGAGGATGTGCATGAAGGTCGACTTGCCGGAACCCGATGGGCCGGTGACGGCCACGAACTCGCCCTTCTCGACATCGACCGAAACGCCTCGAAGCGCATGGACCTTGACCTCACCGAGGTCGTAGATCTTGGCCAGCGATTGAACCGAAATGACCGGCATGATGCTAGCGCCCCCCGCGCTGGCCGCCGCCGCCGGGCATGCCGCCGCGCTGTCCCGGTCCGCCAGGCATCAACGGTGAACGAGTCGTTGCGGCCTGGGCCTGCGCCGGAGTCACAATCAGGGTCACCAGTTCCTGGCCTGCCTGCAGCTCACCGCTGAGCAACTCCGTGTAGGTGCCGTCGGTGACGCCAAGGCGCAGCCGGACTGACTTCAGTTCGCCGCCGACCCAGAGCCACGCGCGGCCCGTGGACTCGGTCGGGGGCAGCGGTCCGAACAGGGAATCGATGGTCTGATTGGCCGCCGGGTTCACGGCTGCGAGACGGACATCGCCAGTCAGGCGTCCGGGCGCTTTCGCCGGGGGGGCGCCAGCCGCGCCGCCACGACCCTCTCTGCCGCCCTTCGCCGACGGATCGCCTCCGCGCGCGCGCATGCGATCCTCGAAGGCCTGCCGCTCTTCCGGCGTCATGTTCGCCATGCGCTCCTGGAGACGCTGGCGGCGTTCCGCATCCGTTCCGCCGCCGCGCCCTCCGCCCTGGGCCGCCTGCCCGTCGCCGCGGGTCTCTCCGCGGAATCCTCCGCGCTCCCCGCTCGCATTCGCGGGGTCGCCGCCCTGGCGGCCCTGCTGTGCTTTTGTGGCGGCATCAGCGCGCTGCGGGGGCTGCGCGCCCTTGGCTGCCGGCGTCACCGACCCCGGGGCTGCGGTTGCGGTCGTTGCCTGGGCGTTGGCGTTCTGACCGCCCCGGTTCCCACCGCCCCGACCGTTGCCGGTTCCCGCGCCGGCGGCGCGCTGCGCGCCGGCCTGGCCGCGCTGCAGCTCGGGCGGCACGGGCAGATTCATCGCCTGGAACGTGTCGGCCGTCGGCCTGAACCGCAACGCCGCGTTCGGCACGCGAAGCACGTCGTTCCTGCGCGCGATTTCGATGCTGACGTTGGCGGTCATGCCCGGCTTCAACTTGTAGTCCGGGTTGGGCACATTGATCACCGTGTTGTAGGTGACGACGTTCTGCACGGTGACCGGCTGAAGCCTGACCTGAGCAACCGTCCCCGTGAATTCCTCGCCGGCATATGCATCGACTCGGAATTTCACCGTCTGGCCTTCACGCATCCGGCCCACGTCCGACTCATCGATGCTGGCGTTCACCTGCATCTTGGTGAGATCGGCGGCCACCACGAAAATCGTTGGTGCGTTCATGCTGGCAGCGACGGTCTGTCCAACGTCCACGTTTCGCGAGATCACGATCCCGTCAATCGGCGCCAGGATGATGCAATGCTCCAGGTTGACCTGGGTCTGATTGAGTGACGCCTGGGCCTGCACATAAGACGCTTCCGACGACTTGATCTGTGCATCGGCGGACCGGACGGCAACCTCGGCTGCCTCCAGATCCTGCGCCGCCAGCAGCTTCTTGGCGGCCAGCTCCTGGGCTCGCTTCAGCTTGGTTCTCGCATCGTCGGCCGTGACCTTCAGCCTGTCGAGATCGGCTTGGGCCCGGACCAGGTTGGCCTTGCCCTGCTCGATCTGCGTCTGGATGAGCGACGGGTCGAGCTCCGCGATGACCTGGCCGGCCTTGACGATGGAATTGAAATCAGCGTTCAGCGTTTTGATGATGCCGGATACCTGGGTTCCGACCTGCACCGTGGTGACCGCCTGCAGGGTTCCGCTGGCGCCTACCACCTCGACGACGTCACCTCGGGAGACGGGGAGCGTCGTGATCTTCGGAGCCTCGCCGGCGTTCCGGAACTTGTAGTAGGCCCCAACTGAACCGGCTATGACTGCAAGCACGATGACCGTAACAATGATCTTCTTCATGTGCCATCTACCTGTCTCGACCGCATCGCTGGAATACGGCGATCGACCGGACCGAGTCTCCTGAGGTGAATGCACCGGGAATCGGGCGCTGGCCGGAGCCCGGCGCCAATCCTGCCGTTGCCATTGATACGACGCCAATCGGGCGACCGCTCGGCTGTGTCCCGCGATCACCCGCGATGGGGGCGGTTTCGACCTTGCCGTTTCCAGACACGCTCTGATGGCTCCAGCGGGGCTAGGACGTGATCTGCAGCCGCTCGTAGGCGACCAGGGCCTTCCGGTAGTCCAGCTGCGCGCGCAGTTCGCTGTTCTGCGCATCGAGCAGGTCGCGCTGAGCCTGGACGACGAAGTAGTTGGTCGACATGCCCACGTCGAACTTGCTCTGCTCTGCCTCGAGCCGCTTCGACGCCAGCTCCCGCGCCGCACGCGCCGCGTCAAGCCGCTTCTCCGAACTCAGAATGGTCAACGCCGCATTGGTCAGGTCGGTCGCGACCTGGAGTTCGAGCGCCCGCATCTGCGCCTCGGACTGCGCGTACTGCACCTTGGCGCGGGCGAACGAGGCTCTCGCCGCACTCATGCCGAGCGGGTACGCCAGGTTGAGCTGAAGGGTCCAGGCCGGGTATTGTGCCTTGCGCATGATGTTGAGGGCGTCGCCGTACCCGCCGGGAATCGTTTTGATGATCGGGCTGCCAAAGTCCTTGGGATTCTCCCGGATGAGCTGGGTGCCGGCCTTGCCCTCTGTCTGAAACTGTCCAAAGAGGTCGACCTGCGGCTTCAACTGGTTTCTGAGATAGGTCAGCGTGATGTCGCTACCCGCGATGTTGCGGCGTGCCGAGACGATATCTGTGCGCTTGCTGAGGGCGGTCGTGATGGCCGATTCGAGCTGAATTGGCTGGCGCGTGACCATCGGCGCGTCGGTCGGGTCGATTCTCGCGTTCCACAGCGGATCGGTCGTGTCCTTCACAATGAGCCGCTTCAGCGTCAGCTCGGCGGTCTGCCACGTCGCTTCCGCGTTCGCGACGTTCTGCCGGCGCGTCGCAGCCTCGGCCTGGGCCGACACGATGTCGAGCGGAGCCAGCGTGCCGACTTCGACGCGCACCGTGTTGTCCTCGACGAGCTTCTCGGCGAGCGCGAGCGAGTTGCGAGAGGCGTCCAACGCCCGGATGGCGTACCAGAGCTCCCAGTACGCATTCCGCGTGTTGGCATCGGTGTTGATCAGGGTCGAGCGGAGCGTCAGGTCAGCCACTTCTCGGGCGATCTTTGTCGTCAGCAACTGCTGACGCGTCGAGTCGATCCTGAAGTTCCTCCAGAGCGGCTGGGTGTAGCCGAAAGTGACCCTGGTCGTGTAGTTCGGGTTTATCGTGTTGAAGGCGCTGTCCGAGTCGGATTTCGAATTCGTCCAGTTGACCGTCGCATTGCCGCCGAACCAGTTCATCGCCTTCGAGAGAGTCGCGTTCCAGACGTTGCCGATCGTCGTGATGATGGCGCCGCCGGTCGTCTGGCTCGTTGATAGGGTCTTGCCGGAGGTTTCGTTGAGCGTGACGGTCAGGTTGGGCGTGTATCCCGCCCGCACACCATCGAGCGCCAGGTCCTGCAACTCGGGGTTCATGCGCTGCACCGAGAGCTCGATGTTGTTCTCGAGCGCCCGTTTGACCGCATCGTCGGCTGACAGCTGCATCGCAGGCCGATCCTGGGCACCGGCGGTCGCGGGCTTCGCGCCGGGCGCAGCCGCCTGGCCCTGATCGAATTTCTCCATCGCGTACTTCACCAGCTCGGCCGTTCGAGCGGGATCGGTGCCTTGCGCCTGCTTGGCGGCGCCCGACTGGCTCTGGGCCAGCATGACGGCGCCGGAGACGGTCGAGACGAGAATGAGTGCCACGAAGATCCTGAACAACCTGCTCACAAATACCCTCCCGACGGTTTAGTGGTCCCCGTCCGGCGCCCCTGCCGTCATCGACGATGAGCGCCGTCGCGCTCACGCTCCCGCTTTTCGA
This sequence comes from uncultured Acidobacteriota bacterium, assembly GCA_963843385.1. Taxonomy (GTDB): domain Bacteria; phylum Acidobacteriota; class Vicinamibacteria; order Vicinamibacterales; family JAKQTR01; genus CAVOHU01. The sequence goes on along the minus strand of CAWJJY010000007.1, from coordinate 1,549,830 downwards.
GAAGTGCCCTCAGCTTGGTGCGCTGTTCCGGAGTCAGGATGCGATGCATGCGGAAAAACATGAAAGTCCGAAGCTTCGCCAGCTCGGCGCGGCTCGTCTCGACCGTATCAATCTGTTTCACCACCTCAACCTCCGACACGGCGTCGTCGGTGACCATGGTCGAGAGGCGTTTCTCGAGTCGATCCAGGTCGGCCTTGCCTGAGGTGAGCTTGGGAAGCGTCGACTGAAAGATCTCTTCGATGTGAGTGGATTGATCTGGCGTCAGCAAGAGCTCAGGCTTGACCTTGTCGTCCTGCCACCATTTGAACGGCTGAGGCCGTGCTGGGGACTGCTGCTGACCCGATGCCCCGGCCGACGTGCGAGGCGGCTGCGGCCTCTGGGCGCCGACGGCTGCCGTCATCATGATTACTATCGCCGCCGCGATCGTGAGTCTGGACATGGCCTTCCTTGAGAGCTTCTTGCTCCTCAACGTCCTACGACGCAGAAGGCGGGCTGTTTACCCATTTCGAATGCGGTAAAGGGCCTATGCCCGCGCCGGGCAGGGCCTGCTGAGACTGGTCTCGGCCAGCGTGCTAAACATGTGTCGGAATGGCCTTTAGGGCTACTGGCCCAAACCCGGAAGCGGCAGGATGTTAGCGACCTCGCTGAGGCGTGTCATGACCGCCCCCACGATGTTGTCGGGGGTCGAGGCGCCAGCCGTGACGCCAAGGGTCACGGGACCCGTTGGCGGGAGCCAGTGTCGCGTAGTGGTTTCGGTCTTGTTTCCGACCGGCCGATGACGGATCTCGTCGCCCGACACCAGGCACGACACGCTGTCGATGTGATAGGTCGGCGCACGGGCAGCGCAGATTCGCGCCAGGTTCGCGGTGTTGCTGCTGTTGTAGCCACCGATCACGACCATCAGATCCAGCGCGTGCTCCTCGAGCAGAGCGACGACGGCATCCTGGCGGTCCTGTGTGGCGCTGCAGATCGTGTCGAATGCGCGGAAGTGCTCGGGGAGCGCCGCCTCGCCGTAACGGGCCACCATCGCCGACCGGACCAGGGCTGCAATCTCGAGCGACTCGCTCATCAGCATGGTCGTCTGATTGGCGAGGCCGACCCTCGCGAGATCCGCGTCGGGATCGAAGCCCGGGGACGCGGCCCCGGCGAAGCGGGACATGAAACGCGCGCGGTCGCCGCCGTGTTCGATGAAGGCGCAGACCGTTTCGGCTTCCGCGCGGTTGAGGACGATCAGATACCTGCCGCCCGGGAACTCGAGCGCCTGCGACGCGGTCGCGCGTGTCTCTTCGTGGTGGACTTTGCCGTGGATGATGGAGGTGAATCCGTCCAGCGCGTTGCGTTTCACGTTCTTCCACACGTTCAGCACGGATCCGCATGTGGTGTCGACGAGCGTGCAGCCCTGATGATCGAGCCGCTCCAGCATCTGCACGCTCACACCGAAGGCCGGCAGGATCACCACATCATCGGCACAGAGAGCGTCGATGTGCTCTCCGGGATCGTCCAGGAAGCGGACGCCGCTCGACCGCAGCTTCTCGTTGACGTGAGGGTTGTGAATGATTTCGCCGGTCAGGAAGACCTGGCGGTCCGGAAACCGCCGGCGGGTCTGGTACGCGTAGTCCACCGCGCGGTCCACACCGTAGCAGAAGCCGAACTCGCGGGCCAGGTGGGCCGTCAGGCGTCCTGCCCGGTACGTGAAATCGGCAGCCTTGATGCTCGCGATGACCTCGCTGTGGTAGTCACGCGAGAGTTCGCCGGCGATGGCTTCCTTGAGGTTCAGGCCTTTGCGGAAGACGACGGAGGGCATACTCTCCTCAGGGCGCCAGGGTCCAGGGCGGCGAGTGCTCGCAGGGAATCGGCCTGTGAAGTGGTCAGAGTCGAAACCCCGGTTCCTCCCATTTTATGCCGAACCAGTCTCGCGCCCGCGCCTGGGCCCCGTTGCTCATCCTTGCCTCTACCGGCGACTGCGCCTGAGGGGCACGATGGCGGAGTACCGGGGCTGATGTCCGACTGGCCCGCCCCCGGGGGGTTTCATCCCGGCTCCATAACCCGCCCCGCTGGGCCGGGCCTGCCATTCGCGTCTAGCGTCTGTCCACGCTCGCCGGCCGAGCCGGTTCAGACCGGGGCACGGGGCTGGTCCAGGGACGTCTAGCGGGGTCCCTCCGGCGGCGCGTGTAGTAGTATATATCCTACCAACGAGATAGGAGTACCGGCCACCGGGGGTTCCGCATCACCCCTGCCGCTGCAATGGTGAAGGCGGAGTCGGTCGGAATCTTGACCCTGCGCGTTTGTTCGGCGCGCCGGGCCTCCTTTCCTGACACCGCCCGGGAGACAGCATCGGGTACTTCAGGTACTCGGGAATTCGGTACCGACGTTTGGGGCAGATGGGACGCATCTCCTATGGGCAGCGTGGGCGAAATCGCCGAAAGTGCGCGGTGAGGATGAGGAGCTCCAGCCACGAATCGGCTGCCGGCCGGAGTCGCGAAAGAGCGGGGCGATCGAAACAGGAGTCGGACCGCGAACCCCCCCGGCATGTGCGGCTGTTGTCGTGGGGAAAAGGAGACCAAGGGTGGATGGAACGAGTCTCTTGACGCGCCTGTTATTCGGAGCAGCCGCAATCGGGGCTGACTCCGGTGCCGGGTCGAGGACACGCTCGTCGCGCAGGCGCCGACGGGTGTCACGCCGCCGGATCCCGCGATCGAGCCCGGCCCGGCCCGGGTTCGACGGGTGGTCGTTGCCGTGGCCCTGGCCCACCGGCCAGTTCTGGGGATGGCGGGGGTGGGCCCTCTCTGAGCAGTAGTGCGAAGGCTTGTGCCCTGTCGGGGAAGCCCCGATGAGGGTGGAGACGCGATGAGCGCCCGGCCGGAGCGTCCGGCAGGTCGGCAACGAGAGATGTGCGAAATCCGAATGTCACCCCGGCGCGTCCGGATCGGACCCTGGACGTGCGAAAGGAGCAGGTGAGGCCATGGCAAACAGCAAGTCGGTCGCCGCCGGGAAGCAGGGCGGACGCTACCAGGACTTGAAACGCATGCTCTCCGGGCGCCGGCAGGAATTGCTGAGCCAGGTGCACGAGAAGATGCGCGACGTTCGCACTGAGGGCCGGGCCGGAAAGTTGAGTGAGTTCTTCGACGCCGGAGAGAGTTCGGGGAGCGATGTCCAGGAGGACATCGACTTCGCCCTGATTCAGATGAAGGGCGACACGCTCAGCAAGATCGAGGAAGCGCTCGCCCGGCTCGAGGAAGGCGCGTATGGGTTCTGCTTCGAGTGCGGTGAGGAGATCTCGAAGCAGCGGCTGAAGGCGCTGCCGTTTGCCGTGCGATGCAAGGATTGCGAGGAAGCTCACGAGTCGTCGAGGAACAGCGAACGCCTGTCCGCGCAGCGGTCGACACAGACGTCGATCTACTCCGGCTTCTCGCTCTGATCAGCGGGTTGGTCGAACGGGTCAGGCCGTACGGATCCGGGCCAGCTCCCCGGTCCGTTCCGGCCTGGCATCGCCGTTCATGATGGCCGCGGCACACGCGCAGGGCGCGCCGCCGCCAGCCTCCGGCCGCCCGTCTGGCAACCTGCCGGAGATCAGTCCCCGATCAGGATGCGCGCGTCGGCGGCCATGCATCCCGCGGGCGTGGCTGCGGCGAAGAAGGGATTGAGATCGAATTCCCGAATCTCGGGGAACTCCGACAACAGCTGGTTCAGGCGGAGCAGGGCCTCCTCGAGGACCTCAATCGCCACGGGCTTCCCGCCCCGTGCACCGGCGAGGATGGGAAACGCTTTCACACCGCGAATCATCTCTGCCGCGTCCACCTCCGTGATGGGATGAACGCGGAAGGCGACGTCCTTCAGGACCTCGACGAAGATCCCGCCGAGACCGAACATCATCAGCGGACCGAACTTCGGATCGTGCGACGCGCCGAAGATGACCTCGGTGCCGCCGACCATGCGTTGCACGATCAGCGCGGCGCGGCGATCGACGCGGCGCGCGGCCTCCAGCAGGTCCCGGGCGGCGTCAGCCACGCCCCGCCGATCCTTCAGCTTCAGCCTGACACCGCCGACGTCCGACTTGTGCACGATCGCAGACGAACTGATCTTGAGCGCCACCGGAAATCCAAGCTTCTCGGCCGCGGCAACCGCCTCCTCCGCGGTGAAGGTCTCGACCCAGGGTGCCATTCGGATGCCTGCCCCCTCGATGACGCGCTGCGCCTCGGCCAGCGTCAGTTGCTGGCGACGCCCGGCTCGGGCGCTGGCGAAGATCGCCGAGATGGCCGGCGCGTTGAAGTCCGGAAAGCGATGCGTCCGGCCAGCCGGCCGTTCGAGCCATCGCCGGTATCGCACCAGCGCGGCCAGGGCCTGAGAGGCGTCTTCGGGGAACGTGAAGACCGGCAGGCCCGCGCCCTTCAACAACTCGATGGCGTGCTCGGCGCCGGCCTTTCCCATGAAGCACACCAGCACGGGCTTGGTGCACCGCTCGAGGCCCCGCAGGATTCCCCGCGCGACGCCGACATTGTCGAACATCTCGAGCGAGGTGAAGATCGTGATGATCGAGTCGACGTTCTCATCCGCGGCGAGCGCCCGCAGACAGTGCTCGTAGCTCTCGCCGGTCGCACTGGCGATCATGTCGACCGGATTGCCGACGCTGGCCTCCGGCGCCAGGACCGCCCGCATGGTGTCCTGCGTGCCGGGGGCGAGCGAGGTCAGCGTGAGGCCGAGCTGCACGCAGGCATCGGTCGCCAGGATGCCCGGTCCCCCCGAGTTGGTCAGGATGGCGACGCGGTCGCCTCGAGGCACCGGCTGCGACGAAAAGACCGACGCGTAGACGAACAGTTCCTTGATCGATGCGGCACGAATGACGCCGCACTGGGCCAGCAGCGATTCCACAGCGATGTCGGCGCCTGCCAGCGATCCGGTATGTGACACGGCGGCGCGCGCCCCGGCGGCCGTGCGGCCCGACTTCACGGCCAGGATCGGTTTGGTTGCGGTGACCCGTCGCGCGATTTCCACGAATCGCTTCGGATTCCCGAAGCTCTCGAGATACATCAGGATGACCTTGGTCCGCGGGTCGTGCTCCCAATACTCGATCACGTCGTTGCCCGACACGTCGGCCTTGTTGCCGAGCGACACGAACATCGACAACCCGAGGCCGAGTTCACGCATCGCTGCGAGGACCGCTTCGCCCAGTGCACCCGACTGCGACGAGAACGCGATGTTGCCAGGCAGGGGTTGCGTGGCCGAGAAGGTGGCCTGCAGGCTGACGGCCGGATCGGTGTTGATGACGCCCATGCAGTTGGGGCCCACCATGCGCATGTGATACTTGCGCACGACGGCGAGCAGGTCGCGCTCGAGCGCCGCTCCCGCCTCCCCGACCTCCTTGAACCCCGCCGTGACGACGACCAGTCCGCGCACGCCTTTCCGCCCGCACGACTCGGCCGCCTCCACCGCGTACCGGCTGGGTACCACCAGGATCGCCAGATCGACCGGTCCGGGCACTTCCTCCACCGTCGCGTAGCAGTGAAGGCTGTGAACGACTCGTCCCGACGGATTCACGGCCGCGACTTCGCCCTGGAATTCGCAGCTCAGCATGTTGTGCAGGATTTCCCAGCCGATCGAGTGCTTCTGCCTGGATGCCCCGATGACGGCCACCGACTTCGGCCGGAAGATCGGATCCAGGTCGGATGCCGACAGCCGGTCGAGTGCCGGAGCGTCGGACGAAGGAGAATCTGCCTTGATCGAGGTCGCCATCGGTCGCCTTCGAGATGAAATGAAACGCCCGTGCGACGCGCCACTGACGCCGGCACTCAGACCCTGCGCGGCCCGCGCGCGCGTCAGGCGTCGGGGTCCACGGCTGAAAGCCGGAAGACCGGGCTGCCGTCCTGATGCGCTGGCCCGGCAGTCCGGATCGCCGTGACGGGATCAGTGAATGCCGGAGCTGACTTGGAGGGCGGCCGGGTCAACTCCGAGGCGGCGGATGGCGGCCTCCCACATATCCGCGGGGGCGGTTTCGAACACGATCTCCCGTGAGACCTCGCTGATGAGCCACGACGACTGCGTCAGCTCCCGGTCGAGCTGGCGCGGGCCCCATCCGGCGTACCCCATCAGCAGCCTGGCTTTGTCGACGGTCGGGCCCTCGATGAGCTTTCTCAGCAGTTCTCCAGACGACGAGATGAAGACACCGGGGCTCACCTCGAAGCAGTCGTCGCCGGGCGGATCTTCGGGAAGGATGAGGCAGCCGCGCTGCTGTTCGACCGGGCCGCCAATCCAGACTTCAAGGCCGCTGTCGCCCGACGCCGGCGGGGTGAACTCGACGACCTCCGCCGCGCGATTGCCGGTTGGACGGTTCAGCACGAGGCCCCACGCTCCCTCGTTGCTGTGCTCGCAGAGCAGCACGACGGTCCGCCTGAAGTTGGGGTCGTTCAGCTGCGGCATCGACAGCAACAGCGCGGGGGCCAGCTTCGGAGCGACCTGCGGCTCGTCCGTCATGACTCCATCATACGGCGCACGGCCGCACCGGCGCCAGAGTGTCGACTCCGAAGAGACACGGCTCGTGCGAGTTGAACGGCTGGGCAGGCGAGGGCCGCGGGTCGGGACGTCCTACAGTTGCACCTCGGTCGGCGAGAACCCGTCCGCCGACGGATGCCTCAGGTACGCGTCGATGGCCCGGGCGGCCCGTCGCCCGGCGCCCATCGCCGAGATGACCGTCGCACCCCCGGTCACGATGTCGCCGCCGGCGAAGACGCCCGCCTTCTGCGTGGCGCCCGTCCCATCGTCGGCCACGATGTTGCCCCACTTGTTGACCGGAAGATCGGGCGTGGTGTTGCGGATGAGCGGGTTGGCGCCTTGTCCCACGGCGAAGACCACGGTGTCGAGGTCCAGATCGAATTCCGATCCGGGTATCGGAACAGGGCTGCGTCGCCCCGACGCGTCGGGTTCGCCCAGCTCCATGCGGATGCAGCGGATTCCCCGGACGTGCGCATGGTCGTCGGCGAGGATCGCCGTCGGCGCGGCCAGCAACATGATCTTCACGCCTTCTTCTTCGGCGTGCTCGACCTCCTCGGCCCGGGCCGGCATCTCCTGCCGTGTCCGACGGTAGACGAGGTACGCGTTGTCTGCGCCGAGGCGCAGCGAGGTTCGCACCGCGTCCATCGCCGTATTGCCGCCGCCGATGACCGCGACGTTCTTGCCGACATAGGTCGGCGTGTCGCTTTCCGGGAAGCGGTATGCCTTCATCAGGTTCGAGCGGGTCAGGTACTCGTTGGCCGAGAACACGCCGATCAGGTTGATGCCCGGGATCTTCGGGAAGTGGGGCAGTCCCGCGCCGGTGGCGATGAAGACCGCCTCGAAGCCCAGCTCGGTGAACAGCTCATCGACCGTGAAGGTCTGGCCGATCACGTGGTTGACCTTGACATCGACCCCGAGCCGCTTCAAGCCGTCGATCTCGCGCTGCACGATCGACTTGGGCAGGCGGAATTCGGGAATGCCGTACACCAGGACGCCGCCGGCCTTGTGGAGCGCCTCGAAGATGGTGACGCCGTGCCCCATCTTCGCGAGATCGGCCGCCACCGTCAGCCCCGCCGGTCCTGAGCCCACCACCGCTACCTTGTGGCCGGTCGGCGCAGGCCGCGCCTGGGACGCGTCGGTGAACTTCAGCATCGACCCGTAGTCGGCCACGAACCGCTCGAGACGGCCGATCGCCACGGGCTCGTGCTTGACGCCCAGCGTGCACTTCGCCTCGCACTGCTCCTCCTGCGGGCACACGCGGCCGCAGATGGCGGGCAGGACGTTCTTCTCCATCAGCGTGTGGAACGCACCCTCGAAATCGCGTTCCCCGACCTGCAGGATGAACTTCGGGATGTCGATCTCCACGGGGCAACCGGCGATGCACGGGTTGTTCTTGCACTGGATGCACCGCTGCGCTTCGAGCACCGCGAGGTCGACCGGGTAGCCGAGCGCCACCTCGTCGAACGAGTGCGCGCGCTCGTGCGGATCCCGCAGCGGCATCGGGTTCTTCGTCTTCTGGATGATCTTCTTCGCCATGAGCGTATCTAGTCCCGGAATGAATTGGGGGTCAGGACTGCACGGCGCGGCAGGCCGACAGCTTCTCTTCGTAGCGCTTGAGGGCGGCGAGTTCCTGGTCGCGGTACGCGCGCAGCCGGGCCGACAGCTCGGCGAAATCCACCAGGTGTCCATTGAACTCGGGGCCGTCGACGCAGACGAACTTCGGGTCGCCGCCGACCGACACCCGGCATCCGCCGCACATCCCCGTTCCGTCGACCATGATCGGATTCAAACTCACCGTCGTCGGCAGGTTCAACGGCCGCGTCACCTCGCACACCGCGCGCATCATCGGCAGCGGCCCGACCGCGACGACCTCGTCGAACGTCAACCCCTCGGCGAGGAGCCTGGTGAGCGCGTCGGTGACCAGCCCGTGATCGCCGTACGACCCGTCATCGGTGGTGACCACGACGCGGTCCGCCACCGCGCGGAGTTCCGATTCGAGGATGATGAGATCCTTGGTGCGGGCGCCGACGATCGCCGTCACGTGGCCGTGCATGGCCTTCACGCCGCAGGCGATCGGGTACACCACCGCGGTGCCGATGCCGCCGCCGATGCAGCACACCGAGGCGTTCGGGTGGATCGCGGTCGGCTTCCCGAGCGGGCCGGCCAGATCCAGGATCGAGTCGCCCGCTTTCATCGCGTTCAGTTCGCGGGTGCTCTTGCCGACGCCCTGCACGACGATCGCAATCGCGCCCCGCGTGCGGTCGATATCAGCGATGGTGAGCGGGATCCGCTCGCCGTCTTCGTGGGTCCGGATGATGACGAATTGACCAGGCTTCCGCTTGCGCGCGATGTGCGCGCCCTCCACCCAGAAGCGGACCACGTCTGGAGCGAGCACTTCTTTCTCTAGAATCCGATGCACAACATGCCTCTCCGGTTGGACAGTCAGGGGTAACCGCCCGCCGCTGCCGACAATCTGGCGATTCGGCTGGATCCCGACCTATAAGTGCAAACCTGATACCAGAATACTCATGCAAGGCCGCGACTGGCAATGCCGACCCTTTCGAGTTGCGATCATCGGCGTCGCGTTGCCGTCACGGGCGCGTCATCTCCCGCGCGCGCCACGTCGAGTGCGGGCGGTTTGGCGAAGGCCAGTCCTGACGGAATACCGTCAGGGCAAGTATGGGCGCGTGGCGCATGGGCCGCCGCCGCTCTGCCGGAGCGCCCTTCCGTCCAGCCATCAACGGGCGGGCGCCTCGCTCCGCGTCCGGGGTAAGATCCATGCGCCCATGACGCCACCTCGCCTCGACAGCCCTTCGTCTCTCTTTGCGAGCGCCAGTAGGTGGGCCAGGTCGATTCTCGCGTATATCTTCCTTTGTCTCTATGTGTTGCTGGTTGGGCCCGTGGCCCTGCTGGCCGCCTCAGCGACGGGCCGTGTCCGGCACCTCATGGTCCTGGGCATCCTGGCTGAGCGGATCGCCCGTGCGATCGTGGGCGTGCGTTGCGAGGTAGAGGGACTCGAGCACGTGCAGGGCGATCGTCCGGCGGTGTACCTTATTAATCATCGCAGCAATGTCGATGTCCTTGTGTTCGGGTTCCTCTATCCGCGCTGCCCGCGCCTCAAGGTCCTCTACAAAGCGGAGATGGGGCGGCTGCCGATCCTGGGCAGAGTTCTGCGGACGGGGGGATTCGTCCCCGTCGATCGGCATCACCAGGAGCATGCCTTCGATGCCGTAGATGTTGCGGCGGGCCGGCTGGCGGCCGGGGATTCGATTCTGCTGGCGCCCGAGGGAACTCGCAGCCGATCCGATGCGCTGCTGCCGTTCAAGAAGGGTGCGTTCGTGATGGCGATCAAGGCACAGGTGCCGGTGATACCCGTGGCGCTGATTGGTACCGGACTGGCGATGCCCAAGGGAGCGGCGGTCGTCAGTCCCGCACGGGTGCGCATCCGAATCGGCGCACCGATCGCGACAACGGGCCTGACCTTCGATGATCGCGTCGCCTTGATGAATCAGGCAAGAGCCGAGATGGAGCGGCTGCTCCGATCGTGAAGACGGAGCCGGTCGCTTGAGCCGTGACTCATGGAGCCCGAGGGACCCTGGGCCCCGGGTACGCAGCCGATAGCCGTACGGCTGGAGCCTGACCTCCGTGTGCGCTATCGGTTCCCGATGTTGTCGCCCGGCTCCTCGTCTTCGGAGAGCTCGACGTTCTGGACGGGGCTCGCCGAAGGCAGGCCGCCGTCGGGGATGAACACCAGCGACTGCTGCGAGGGAACCTCGAACCGGCGCCGGCACGTGCTGCACACGATCACGTCGTCGGTCCGGATCATGTAGCTCCGCAGCTTGGGAAACATCTCGCGGTCGCGGTCGTCGGCGCCGGCGGGCAGCCGGTCTTTCTTGAGACGGCGAATCCAGCGGACCTGGTACTCGTTGCGCCGCTTGCAGTGCGGGCACGTGTAGGCCGCCGGTTTGGTCTCGGGTTTCTCGTTGTAGAAGTCCCTCTCGTTGAGCGCCATCCCGCTATGATAGCGCATGCGGCCGGCGACCCCCGCGCCGACCGGGCCGCTGTCCCCTCCGGGAGGCCGGCCGGGCCGCCGGCCCCTCCGGGAGGGCGTCCGGGGCGCGTGTCGGCGCTCTCGATTGCGGGCCGGGACCGGGATCCTCCCGTCACGGGCTGAACCCACGGTGGACAGTGTCGGGGCACACCATGTTGCGCATCGGCATCGACCTCGGAGGCACCAAGATCGAGGCAGTCGCGATGGACGGCGACGGGCGGGTGCAGGCGCGCCGCCGCATCCCCACGCCTCGAGACGACTACGACGGGACGCTGTCCGCGATGGCAGCGCTGGTGGGCCAACTCGAGCACGAGGCGGGCGGGCGGGCCTGCGTCGGGGTGGGCATGCCTGGCGCGATCTCGCCCGTGACGGGGCTCGTCAAGAACGCCAACTCCGTCTGGCTCAACGGGCGGCCGCTCAAGGAGGACCTGGAGCGCAGGCTCAAGCGCCCCCTTCGCCTTGCCAACGACGCCAACTGCTTCGCGCTGTCGGAGGCTCGCGATGGCGCGGCCGCCGATGCCGAGGTCGTCTTCGGCGTCATTCTCGGAACGGGCGTCGGCGGCGGCGTGGTGATTCGCGGGAAGGTCTGGACGGGCCCGAATGCGATTGGCGGTGAGTGGGGCCACAACCCGCTGCCGTGGCCAGGGCCGGACGAGCTGCCCGGCCCGTCGTGCTATTGCGGACAGCGCGGGTGCATCGAGACATTCGTCTCGGGTCCTGCTCTGCTTCGCGATCACGAGCGCGCGACCGGTGAGCACGCCTCCACCCACGAGATCGTCGCGATGGCCGATGTCTTCGAGCCCCGTTCGGCCGCGACCATGGAGCGATACGAGCAGCGGCTGGCGCGCGCGCTGGCCGGCGTGATCAACCTCCTCGATCCCGACGCCATCGTGCTCGGAGGCGGTCTGTCCAACGTGATGCGTCTGTACGAGAACGTGCCGGCGCGGTGGGGCGCATGGGTCTTTTCCGATCACGTCGACACCCGGCTGATCGCCCCGCGGCACGGCGATGCCAGCGGCGTTCGCGGGGCGGCGTGGTTGTGGGAGCCGCACGAAGCGCCGTGAACCGGCGCCGGTGAGGCGCGGGCATTCTCCGACAACCGTGGATGGTCAACGTCGCATCCGGCCGGCGCCGCCGGAATCTGCTATGCTGATAAACCATATCTGCACGCGGAGAGTGACCACGTCGGCCTCCCGCCAGTCGCGCGTTGCGAGTCCCTCATTCATTCAAAGGCACGTATGAACAGTGACCTGATCATCGGCATGGCCGGTTCCGGCGGGGACGGCATCGTGTCGGCAGGCGAGTCCCTGCTGACCGCAGCCGCGCTCGAAGGGTACCACGGCATTCTCACGAAGAGCTTCGGCCCCCAGATTCGCGGCGGCGAGTCCAGCTTCCGATTGCGCGTGTCCACTCGCAAGGTGCTCAGTTCGGGGAGCGCGCTGGACATCGCCGTCGCCCTGAACTGGGAGGACTTCCTCAAGTTCGGCGGCGAGCTGCCGGTCGGCGGGCACACGACGGTCATCTACGACTCGGTGACCAACATCGATCCGGACAAGATTCCCCTGGTCGGCGTGACGCCGGCCGAAGTGCTGTCGGTGCCGATCGAGCATCTCGCCAAGACGGTCGGCGGCACCGAGCGCGCGAAGAACACGGTCGTGCTCGGCCTGATGGCGGGCTGGCTCGGGATCGGCAGTGATCAGATGGTGGCCGGCATCCGGAAGCGTCTCGCCAAGAAGAAGCCCGAAGTGATCGAAAGTGCCGAGCGCTCGTTCCAGGCCGGCCTCGAGTACGCCGCGGGCCACCCGTTGAAGGTGTCGCGAACCATGACGGCACCCGAGGCGCGCAGCGCGAAGTTCATCGTCGATGGCAACGATTTGTGTGCCGCGGCGGCCATCGTCGCCGGGTGCGAGTTCTTCGGCGGCTACCCGATCACGCCATCGACCGAGATCATGCAGTTCCTCTCCCGCGAGATCTGGAAGTACGGGGGCACGGTGTTGCAGGCCGAGGACGAGATCGCCGGCATCGGCGCCGTGGTGGGGGCCTCGTTCGCCGGCAAGAAGGCCATGACGGCGACCTCGGGTCCCGGCATGTCGCTCAAGACCGAAATGCTCGGGCTGGCCAGCATCGCCGAGCTGCCGCTGGTGTGCGTGAATGTCCAGCGCGGCGGCCCGTCGACCGGGATCCCGACCAAGGGCGAACAGTCCGATCTCTTCCAGGCGGTATTCTCGGCCCACGGCGACGTCGTCCGTCCGGTGCTCGCACCAATCACCGCCGAGGACACCTTCGCGATGACCATCGAGGCGTTCAACCTCGCGGAGGCCTATCAGACGCCGGTCATCATGCTGTCGGACCAGGAACTCGGGCAGCGCAAGGAGACGATGGACCCGATCGATCCGGCGGCCATCCCGATTGTCGGGCGCCGAAAGCCGACCGACAAGGAACTCGAGAAGTACGTCCGGTTCCGGCTCACCGAGTCGGGCATCAGTCCGATCAGTCAGCCCGGCATGAAGGGCGGCAACTACCTGGCGTCGGGGATCGAGCACAACGAGGCGGGCGCGCCGACGGCCAACGGGGAGATGCACGCGAAGATGAACGAGAAGCGCCTGAAGAAGTTCCAGCCGCTCAAGATGAGGCGGGATCTCTTCATCCACGCCGGAACGCCCGATGCCCCGGTGGGCCTGATCAGCTGGGGCAGCATCGCGGGCGTTGCGCTCGAGGCGGTGCAGATTGCGCTCCAGCAGGGGATCAAGGTCAAGTTGCTGGTGCCGAAGCTGGTCTACCCGGTCGTCGAGGAGGTCTATACGGAGTTCTTCGCTTCGATCCAGCGGGGGCTGGTCGTCGAGCAGAACCATCAGAGCCAGCTCTACCGGTTGATTCGGATGTTCGTCGACGTGCCGCGGGGGCTCGAGACCCTCGCCAAGAGCGGCTCGAATCCGATCACCCCGGCCGAGGTGGTAGACCGTCTCCGGCAGATGATGATGGGACTCCAGCGCGAGAAGGAACGCGAGCCGATGCTCGGATAACGGGCTTCGAACCGTCAAGGAAAAAGGACACGGACGACATGACCACTGCGACCATTCAGCCCATGGATCAATACGTCGCGAAGGACTACAAGAGCGACTTGAAGCCCATCTGGTGCCCAGGCTGCGGCGATTTCGGCGTCGTGCAGGCCATCTACCGGGCGCTTGCCGCCATCGGGCGTCCGCCGCACGAGATCGCGTTCATTTCGGGAATCGGGTGTTCGAGCCGCATTCCGGGCTACACCACGGCGTATGGCTTCAACACGGTGCACGGACGCGCGCTCCCGATTGCGCAGGGGATCAAGCTGGCCAATCCCGACCTGCTGGTGCTCGGCGCCGGTGGCGATGGCGACGGCTTCTCGATTGGCGGAGGCCACGTCGCGCATGCGATCCGCCGGAACGTGGACATCACCTACATCGTGATGGACAACCAGATCTACGGCCTGACCAAGGGCCAGCTGTCGCCGACCTCCACGCGAGGACGGATGACGGTTACCTCCTCGCACGGTTCGCTCGAGGCGCCGGTGAACCCGCTGATGTACGTGCTCGGTTACGGATGCGAATTCGTGGCGCAGGGCACGCCCGCCGACATGGCGGGGCTCTCCAAGGTCATCGAGGAGGGCATTCGGCACCCCGGGTTCGCCTTCATCAACGTCCAGTCGCCGTGCGTGACCTACGGATTGGAGGATCAGCAGCTGAAGGCCCAGAAGTCGCTGATGCAGACCCTCGAGTCGATCGGCCACGACTCCAGCAATCGCCTGGCCGCCATGGACCTGGCACAGGCCTACGGCGAGAAGCTCTACACGGGCGTGTTCTATCGGACCCCGACGCCGAGCCCCACCTTCGAGGGATCTGTGCGGGCGCGGCAGAAGGCGCTCGCCGATCCGCAGCGCACGCGGGCGCACGTGCTCGACGCGTTCAAGGTGAAGGGATAAGAACAAGCTTGGGGCCTGGGGCTTGAGGCTTGACGCGCCTCACGCCCAAGGCCCAAGGCCCAAGCCCAAGGCTCGAGCCTCGAGCATCGCCCTTCACTCGGTCATCACCCTCCGGTAGATCACCGAGTAGTGCCGGTATTTTCGCGGCATGTGCGCGCCCACCGACGCCAGCGCCACCACCGACAGCAGGATGGGCACGCGGTACGCCCAGGCGAAGGGAACCGCGCAGAGCAGCAGCAGCTTCGCGAAAACCGCCAGCCCGCAGACCTGATGCGCCCAGTGGGCGCTCGGGTACATCTCAATCGCAATCAGTGCAGCGCCCGAGGCGATCGCGACCCACAACACTGGCCACAACGCTCCTGACGAGACGTCGAAGACATGTCCCCCAAGGAGGATTCCCGTCGCCGAAATATGGACCGTCCGCGCCGCGATGTTCCACCATCGTGCGTGCGGCAGCAATCGCCGCTCGGGCGGAAACAGGAGTGCGTGCCAATCGAGTGTAGCCATTCGTGAAGACCGCCGCCAACGACAGGTCGCAGGCTGAGAAACGACCGGCAACCGCCGCCGTCCGCGGGCCGGACTTCGCGCAGGGTCGCGTCGCTCCCGTGCGTGATTATAATCGGTCCTGTCATGAGCACCGTGGAGATCAGACCCGCCCTGAGCGCTGACTACCCCTGGGCGGCGGCGTTGATGGCGAATTCAGACCCGTGGGTCACCCTTGGCCGTGACTACGCTGCCTGCCTGAACGCGTGCACGCGCGAAGGCGATCACCTGCTGGTCGCATGGCTCGATGACCTGCGGGTCGGGTTCGTGATCGTTCGCGACACCGGCGTCGCGGGGTCGCCCTACATCCCGTGCATCGACGTCGCGCCCCAACATCGTTCGGCCGGTGTCGGCGCGTCGATGCTCGCGCAGGTCGAGTCCATGTACTGCCGCGAAGCCCGATACCTGTTTCTCTGCGTCTCGTCCTTCAACCTGCGGGCCCGGGCCTTCTACGAGCGCCACGGCTTTGCCGTCATGGGCGAGTTCCCGGATTTCATCATGGCGGGAGAATCGGAATTCCTGATGGGAAAGCGCCTCCAGCCTCCGTCGACCGGGCGCGAATTTCTGCCTTGATTTCGGTTCGACTCGAGAGGCTCTGAAACGGCGTGACACGAAAGGACACCCCGGCATGACGGCTCGACCCCTGACCAAGGCGGTCATTCTGGCTCGCGGGCTCGGTAAGCGGATGCGGCGGCCAGACGACTCGGCGGCCCTGGCGTCCGACCAGGCGCAGGTGGCAGATGTGGGACTGAAGGCCATGATTCCGATCGGGCGCCCGTTCCTGGACTACGTGCTGAGCGGGCTGGCCGACGCGGGGCTGACGGAGATCTGTCTCGTGATCGGACCGGAACACGGCGTGGTTCGAGACTATTACGGCCGCACGGCGGTGCCCTCGAGGATCAGCGTCGCCTTCGCTGTCCAGGAAGAGCCGTTGGGGACGGCCGATGCCGTGCTGGCCGCCGCCGGATTCGCCCGTGAGGACGACTTCCTCGTGCTCAACTCGGACAACCTCTACCCGGTCGAGTCCTACCGTGCGTTGGCCGGCCTGGACGGGCCCGGCCTGATCGCGTTCGACCGCGACGCGCTGACCCGGAAGGGCAACATTCCGGCCGAGCGGGTCCTCCAGTTCGCCGTCGTCAGAATCGGGAGCGATGACAACTTGACTGAGATCATCGAGAAGCCCGACGCGGCCACCTTGGCATCGTTCGGCCGCGAGGTCCAGGTGAGCATGAACCTCTGGCGCTTCGACCGGCGCATCTTCGAGGCGTGCCGAGCGGTGACACTTTCGCCGCGAGGCGAACTCGAACTGCCCGAAGCTGTACGTGTCGCCCGCGACAGGATGGGGGTGCAGTTTGGTGTGATCAGGATGAGCGCCGGCGTGCTCGATCTCTCGAGCCGCGGCGATATCTCCACGGTCACCGCCTTCCTCGATGTGACCCGGGTCCGCCTGTGAACTCGAGGCAGACAGCCGCCTTTGATCGCGCGGCCGGCGCGCTCGGCCCCGACGCCTCGCGCGAGGCGTCCGGCTTCTTCGTCCCCGGCCGCATCGAGGTGCTCGGCAAGCACACCGACTACGCGGGAGGCCGAAGCCTGCTCTGCGCCGTCGAGCAGGGATTCACCGTGGCCGTCGCGCCGAGAGCCGACGGGGTCATTCGCATCATCAACGTGGATCGCGCCGACGAAATGACGTGCGCATGGGACCAGTGGCTCGAGCCATCGATCGGTCAGTGGACCAACTACCCGATGACGGTGGTGCGCCGCGTGGCGCGCAACTTCGCGTCGGCGCGGCTGGGAGCGGACGTCGCGTTCGTGAGTGACCTGCCGCCTTCGGCCGGCATGTCGAGCTCGAGCGCATTCATGATCGCGGTGTTCCTGGCGCTCGCCGAGGTGAATCGTCTCGCGGTCCAACCGGGCTACCGCTCCGAGATTCGGGGCCCGGAAGACCTTGCCGCCTACCTGGCCACCATCGAGAACGGCCGCAGCTTTGGCCGCCTGACGGGCGATCGCGGCGTCGGGACCTTTGGCGGCAGCGAGGACCACACCGCGATCCTCTGCTGCCGGGCGGATGAACTGGCGCAGTACGCGTTCGGACCGGTGCGCCTCGAGCGCACCGTGCCGTTTCCATCCGGCCACACGCTGGTCGTGGCCGCCAGCGGGGTTGTCGCCGAGAAGACCGGCAATGTGCGCGACAAGTACAATCGGCTCTCCCTGGCGGTTCAGGCGATTCTCGAGCACTGGCGAGCCGACTCGGGCCGGAACGATCCGACGCTGGAGGCAGCCGCGAGGTCGTCTCCAGACGCCGTCGATCGGATTCGCGGCGCTCTCGCCAGGACCACCGACTCGACATTCTCCTCGACGGAACTGCTCGATCGATTCGATCAGTTCCGGCAGGAGAGCCTCGAGCTGGTTCCGTTGGCGGCGACGGCGTTGATCGCCGGCGATCTCGCGGGGTTCGGCACGTGCGTCGATCGCTCCCAGCGATGCGCCGAGCAGCTGCTCGGAAACCAGGTCGCCGAAACAGCGGCGTTGCAGCGGTTGGCACGCGAGCATGGCGCCGTGGCAGCCTCTGCGTTCGGGGCGGGATTCGGCGGGAGCGTGTGGGCGATGGTGCCCGAGTCCCGCGTCGACACGTTCCGCGACGGGTGGCGGTCGGCCTACCTGTCCGCGTTCCCCGCACACGCCGCACACGCGATGTTCATCGTCACGCACGCCGGTCCCGGCGCCATGTCGGTGTCGCGGGCATCGGACCTGCTGCGCGCCTGACGGGCGCTGCCGGAGGTGACCGCGTCGCCGGCGGAGGGTGACCACCTTCGACGCCGTGCGTGTGACCCGGTGAGGTCATTCCGGCGCTGAGTCGGGTTACACTGCTCGGATGCTCGGACCCTTGTGGACTGCCACGGTCGAGAGTTTCCGTGACTCGTGGCCGCTCATCCCGATCCTCCTGCCCGTGTACGCGGGGCTGGAGTACTTCTCGCACCACGGGGGATCCGACGTCGTCGCGCGCCTGCACATCGGGCGCCGCAACGGGCCCCTGGCGGGCACCGTGCTCGGTCTCATCCCGCAGTGCGGCATGTCCGTGCTGGTCACATCGTTCTTCCTGCTCCGGCGGGTCACGACGGGCACCCTGGTTGCGACCTACCTGGCGACCTCGGATGAGGCCATTCCCGTCCTGCTCGCGCGCCGCGACGGCCTGCCCCTCGTCGGTGTGCTCATCCTGGTCAAGGCCCTCACCGGCATCGCCTGGGGCTACGCGATTGATGCGGCGCTCCCGTCCGAGGTCGACGACCGTGTCAGAGACGCCGCCCGCCTCGCACCCGAAAGCGCGATCCACATGGCCCCGGTGCGCTGGAAGTCCATCATCGTTCACGGTATCAGGCACACGCTCCGAATCTTCGCGATTGTCTTCTCGGTCACGATCCTGCTCGGCCTGATTCTCAAGGCCCCTGCCATCGCCCATGGGCTGCAGGCTTGGCAGGGACACCCCAATCTGCAGGTCCTTCCCGTCGCGCTGTTCGGCCTGGTGCCGAACTGCGCGGTCTCGGTGGCAATCGTCCAGGCCTTCATGGAAGGCGGGTTGTCGACCGGTGCCGCGATCGCCGGCCTCTGTGTTGGCGCCGGCTTCGGTCCGATCGTGCTCCTCAAGGACGGGGACTGGCGCACCGGGCTGCGGGTGCTCGGGCTCACGCTGGGAGCCGCGCTCGTCACCGGCTACGCCCTCAACGCAATGGTGACCGTCCGATAGGCTGGCGGCTGGAGGCCGGCGGCCGAAGGCCGGTCACATCGTCGATGTCCACATCCGATGTGCCTGCTGGTCCGTTCCCCCGAGTACTATCCAACCCCTGAGGGATTTGGGATCTCCCGGAACCCCACCCGCCGATCGCGGCGTTCAACGGCCTCCGGCCCCGAGTCTCCAGCCGCCAGTCGAGCGCGGCGCCCTACCGCGGACTGGATTCATGCCGCGCTCGCAGCGTCCGATAGTCGGTCTTGCCCGTGCCGAGCACGGGAATCTCGTCCACCGTCACCACCTGCCGGATGTTGTGGAGCGCGCTCAGGCCCGCATCGTGCAACCATCCATTGACCGTCGATCGATCGGCGGGCTCTCGCGTGAACAGCACGACGTCGGGGCTCTCGGCACTGCCGACCGCTTCGACGGCAATCACGGGGCCGTCGTCGGCCTCACGGAAATGCTGGAGCAGTTCCGCCTCGATGGCCGGCAGCGAAATCATCTCGCCGCCGAGCTTGATGAATCGTTTGAGCCGGCCTTTGAAGAAGATGACCCCTTCGGCGGTCGCGCTGACCAGATCCCCGGTCCGGTACCACTGTTTGTCTTCGAAGGTCACAAACGGCGGTTCACCGGCAAAGTTCAGATAACCCGGAAAGATGCTCGGTCCGCGAACCAGAAGCATGCCCGTCTCGCCGGGTGCGACGCGCTTTCCCGTTTCCAGATCCACCACCGCCCCTTCAACGCTCGGCAACAGACGCCCGATGCTTCCTGGAACGGTCACCTCCACGGTGTTGGCCGAGACGACGGGGGAGCACTCGGTGATGCCGTATCCCTCGAGCACGATCGCGCCGGGGCAGCGCTGTCTCAACGTGACGAAGAGCTGGTCGGGGCACTTCTCCGCTCCGGTAACTGCCAGGCGGAGTGACGCGAGCTGCCGATCCTCGGCGACTCGCACGATGCCCGCCAGAAAGGTCGGCGTCGCCACCAGGACTGTCGCCCGATAGGCCTCCATGATCCGCGCGAGCACGGCAGCTTCCGTCGGGTTTGGGTGATACACGACACGAAGTCCTGCGACGCAGGGCAGGACCAGGGTCACCGTCAGCCCGAAGGAATGGAACGGCGGCAGAAAACCCAGCAGCACGTCGTTTTCGTTCAGCCGGACGACGCCAAGCACGTCGCGGATATTGGTCAGGATGTTGGCGTGCGTCAGCGGCACGGCTTTCGGAAGGCTTTCGGACCCGCTCGTGAACAACACGACCGCCGTGTCGCGGGGCCGGACGCGTTCGAGTTCCTTCCAGCTGAGGTAGCTCCGGATGAGCGCGGCCAGCTTCTTGCCCTTGCTGATCCGTGGCGCGAGGTTCTCGACGAGCAGGAAGCGATCGCGCAGCTCGGACAGGTCCACGCCCATCGCTTCGAGGCGGCTGAGCAGCGCCCCGGCGCTGACGATGTGGCGCACCCCGAGCAGGTCGAGCGAGTGGCGGACATTGCGCGTGCCCGTCGTCCAGTTCACCATCACGGGGGTCTTCCCCGCGAAGAGGGCTGCAAGATACAAGACCGCCGCGCCGCCTGATGGCGGCAGCATGATCCCGAGAAACTCGCCGTCCAGCGCCTCGAAGAGCGGCTTCAGGAGCAGAAGTCCCGTGATGATGTTGCGATTGGTGCGGAGGCCGCCCGTCTGATCCGCCAGCAGCGTCCGGCCCGGGTCCTTCGCGGCCTGTTTCAGGAATGCCCCGGTGATGGTCTCGGTGGCCGGCACGGTCACCCGCGTCGTGCTGCCCGACAATGCGAACCATGCCTGCGGCACGGGTTTGAGATCGGCCTGAAGGGCGGACACGCCCCGCCCGGCCGCGGCCTGCACGACATCGGCGACCGTGTCGAGGCTCTCCGGCGTGCCGACCGAGAAGCCGAACTCCTTTTCGATCCACGTGACCAGTTCGGCTGACGCGAGGCTGTCGAAGCCGAGCTCACGCGCGAGTTGCTGATCCATGCGAACCGCGGCGGCGCCAGTCTGTTCCTTGATGTGGTCGATGACGAGCTGGCGCGTCGCCTCGGGCACCGTCGACGGATCGTCGCCCGCGGCGCGGAAGACCGGATCGGGAATGACGCGTGGCGCGCTCCCTTCCCAGAATCGGTACGGCACGAGCGTGTTGGGCGCGGCGTTCGTGTTGTAAAACGCCTCGAGGTAGCGGTTGATCGTGCGTCGGGGAGCCGTGCGCGGAAAGTCGTCAGGCTCGACCAGCTCGATGACGACTTTGCGGCGGGGTATGAAGAACACGCCGTTGAGGAGCAGGGCCTTGGCCCCGTGAATCAGCGCGCCCCCGAGCGTGGGCATGTGGCCTGAATAACCGAGACTGAAGCTGCTTCCCCACAGCCCGTTGTGGCGAACGAGCACGACTCTCACGTGCGACACGCTCTTGACGATCGTCTCGACACCGCTGGCGCCTCCGATTTCCTCTCGCGTCTGGCGCTTGAGCCGGCCGGCGGGGTACATCAACAGGTTCTCGCCCGCCTCGAGCCCGGCGATGGTCTCCGCGAGCGCCGCCCGCATGTCGTCCTTGGCTCGCGCACCCTGCCGTTCCAGGTTCGGGAGCACCCGCACGCCGAACAGGTGCGCGACGCGGCCGAGTGGACTTCGATTGATCTGGTACTCGTCGGCCAGGGCCCGGAGCTGGAACTTCGGATAGAGCAGCAGCGTCAGGATGACGGGGTCCACAAGCGCCGCGTGATTCGGCAGGAACAGGATCCCCCGTCGCCCGCGGCGACTGACCTGGTCGAGGCCCCTTACCTCGACGCGGTAGCGCAATCTGATGAACGGACGAAACAGGATGGCGATCAGGCGGGCGACGACAGGGGTGATCTTGGAGGCCATCAACGCTCCGGTTTGGACGCGCCAACCACCGGCACCGCGGGTTTGTGGCCAAGGTACCGCGGCTGCTGTGAGTATCGCAAGCCCATAAACAGGGGTTCCAGCGCAGAAGCCAAGGGTCCGACCCGCCCGGGGAATCCATGTATGATCAACAAGTTCGCGGCAATTTGGGGTTTCCCGAGGGGTACATGGCCGAACCCGTCATCCGGACCGAGCAACTCACGAGGCTCTTCGGGCCGACTCGTGCGGTTGATGCGCTCGACCTGGAGGTTCCGCCTGGGATCGTATTCGGCTTCCTGGGCCCGAACGGCGCAGGCAAGACCACCGCGATCCGGCTCTTCCTCGGGCTGCTCGAACCCACCTCCGGCCGGGCTACCGTGCTTGGGCACGACACCCGGACCTCCTCGGCTGCCATCCGAAACCACGCCGGGGCGCTGCTCGAGCACTCGGGTCTCTACGAGCGTCTGAGCGCGGAAGACAACCTCCAGTTCTACGGGCGCGTGTGGGGCCTCGACCTCAGCGCACGGCAGGCTCGGATCAAGGAACTGCTCGACCCGCTCGGCCTGTGGGAACGCAGGGGCGAGATGGTGGGGCAGTGGAGCCGCGGCATGAAGCAGAAGCTCGCCGTGGCCCGGGCCCTGTTCCATCGCCCATCACTGTTGTTTCTCGACGAGCCGACCGCGGGCCTGGATCCGCTGGCCACGGCGGCGCTGCGCGACGACCTCGGGTCGCTGGTCGCCCGCGAGGGCGTCACGGTGTTCCTGACGACGCACAACCTGAGCGAGGCCGAACGCCTCTGCCAGCGCGTGGCGGTGATCAAGAACGGGCGCCTGATGGCGGTCGGCCATCCGGACGAGTTGAGGGCCCGGCACGCCACGCGCGCGGAATTCACCGGCCGCGGGTTCACCGCGGAGATCGTCGATCGGCTGCGAGGCCGCTCCGAGGTGGCGGGCGCCGAGCTTCGCAACGGCCACCTGGTCGTCGACCTGTCCGACGAGAGCAGCACGGCGCCGCTGGTCAGCTTCCTGGTTCAATCCGGCGTCGCCCTCGAGGAGGTTCGGAAGGACACGGGCAGTCTGGAGGAGGTCTTTCTGACGTTGATGGAGGAGGAAGGGTGATTCGCGACATCCGCACGGTTGCCTGGAAGGAGATCAAGGAGCTGATGTGGGCGGGCGGCACGCTTCGAAGCGGGCGCCTCAGCCTGGTAGTCCTGCTCGTCGTGTTCGGAATCTTCCTGCCGTACCAGTCGGGCCGCGACTGGGTGGAGTCGCCTTCGACGTTGTTCTACTGGGCGTGGCTGCCGCTGATGCTCGTAGCCGGGGCCATCGCCGATTCCTTCGCGGGCGAGCGCGAGCGCCACACGCTCGAGACGTTGCTGGCGAGCCGGCTGCCCGACCAGGCGGTGCTTATCGGCAAGCTGCTCGCCGCGGTCGGGTACGGCTGGGGCCTGGTGATGGTGATGCTGGCCTTGAGCCTGGTGACCGTGAATGTCAGCGATCGGTCAGGCGGCCCGCTCCTGTTCTCCTGGCATCTCGTGGTGGCCTCTCCGTTGCTCTCGGTGCTTGGCGCCACGCTGGCGGGCTCGGTCGGCGTACTGGTTTCGCTGCGCTCGCCGACGGTTCGGCAGGCCGCCCAGACGTTGAATGTCGCGATCATGCTGTTGATCTTCGTCCCGGTGTTCGGCATTCAGGCACTGCCTGACACGTGGAGAATCGGTATGCTCAAATGGGTGACACGGGTCGGCGTAACGGGCCTCACCGCGGCGGTTGCCGGCGTCATGCTGGCGCTCGACATCGCGTTTGTGGCCGCCGCGCTGCTGCGTTTCCGTCGATCCCGGTTGATACTGGATTGAGCGTGCCGACGCTTCGTGACAGACGCTCCCAAGACGGTGACGCCCCGGCGTCGCGACATTCGATGAAGGTGCGTGATGAACGACCAGATCTTCGATGCCATCCAGTCCGGCGATATCGACGCGATCAGGCAGGTGATCGGAAACGAGCCGCAACGGGCAGCCGCTCGAAACGCCCAGGGCATGTCGGCGATCCTCCTGGCTCGCTACTATGGCCGGCGCGAAATCGCCGACCTGCTCGAATCGACCGGCACACCGCTCGACATCTTCGAGGCATGCGCCGCCGGCAGGCTCAACCGCGTGGGCGAACTGCTCGGTCACGATTCGGCGCTGGCCAACGCCTTTGCCCCTGACGGATTCACGCCGATCGGGCTTGCCGCATTCTTCGGCCAGTTGGAGGTCGTACGGCTGCTCCTCGATCGCGGTGCGGACGTGAATGCCGTCTCCCGAAACAACACGGGCTATACAGCCCTGACCGCATCGGCCACGCGGGCCGACCTGCCGGTGGTCGAGCTGCTGATCGAACACGGCGCCGACGTGGGACACCGCTACGGTCCGGGATACTCGCCGCTTCACGCGGCCGCCGCGGCCGGGGGCCTGCCGGTCGTTCGCGCGCTTGTCGCCAAGGGAGCCGACCCGGCATCACGCACCGACGACGGAAAGACGCCGGGGCAGCTCGCCGCCGAAAAGGGCCATGCCGAGGTGGCGAGTTGGCTCGCCTCCATCGGAGGATGAGTCGAGGATGCCGAACGGCCGCCTGCTGGCAGGTGTGTCACGCCGAGACGCCCATCGCCGGTCGACTTTGTCGCGCTGCTGCTGTTCGGGGCCGCATCGCCCGACGGGCAACCGTGAACGGGCTGACAATGATCGGGAGCCGGCCCGGATCCGCTGATGTGGTGTACTGATTGAAACAGGACGTGGTGAGCGTCGGGAGCCGTGCGGCCTTGAGTCGGTGAGAAACCGGTCCCGACGGCGATCGCCGCGCGGGTGTCCTCGGGCGACGCCCTCCGGTCGGGAGCCGCGGGCCTCTTCACGGGAGGCGGGATGTCTCGGATTGATGTGCTCAGGCCGTTCGTCGAGAAGAACCTGGCCGCCCAGCTCGGCGTGGCGAAAGTCCAGCCCGACGCCAATGGGGAGTACAGCTACCCGCAGGGCAGCGCCGAGGTCACGCTTCGCCTCCTCGACAGCCCGTTTCCGCTGCTCCAGCTGTCCGCGGTGCTCGTCGCGGGCGTGAAGAAGAAGGCGCGGCTGCTCGAATCGATCAACACCCTCAATGGAACAGAGCTTGGCGTCCGCGTGTTCCGGCTCGACGACCTCATCGTCGCGGTGTGGGAAGTGCCGGCAGACACTCTCGACGAGCGCCAGTTCAAGGACGTCCTCACGCGATTCGCCAGCACGGCCGACAGGCTGGACACGGAGCTCGTCCGGCGATTCGGCGGAAAGACGGCTCGCAGCGACGAGGAAGACGAAGACGAGGCGGTCGATGCGTAGACCGAGGCCCGCCCATGCGCTCGCGGCGTTCAGCGACGAGCTGGCCGATCTGACCTCTCGCGTGCTGCGGGCGACGGTTGCGATCTCGGGATCCACCGCGGACGGGGACAGCAGCGGATCGGGGTTCTTCATCGACTCCCGCGGTCACATCGTGACCAACCAGCACGTGGTCGGGGGCATGGAACCGCCGGTGAAAGTCACGCTCCAGGGCGGGGCAACGGCCCTGGCTGGCGTGGTCGGCACGGATTCGGTCGCCGACCTCGCGCTCCTGAAGCTGGACGGGACGTGGAAGCATCACCTCACGGTGCGACGCTCGCGCGTGCGCACCGGGGAACTCTGTCTCGCCGTCGGCAACCCGCTCGGCCGCTACCCGGAAACGGCGACGATCGGGGTCGTGTCGGGCCTGGCCCGGACCGCCGTCGCCGGCCCGGGACGCCCGCACTACCACCTGCTCCAGACCGACTGCGACATCCACGAAGGCAACTCGGGAGGGGCACTGGTCGACGTGGAGGGGCGGGTCATCGGCGTGACGACGCTGCTCGATTCGGAGTCGCCCAATATCGGGCTGGCGATTCCCGCGGAAACGGTCAGGGCGGTGATCCCGGATCTGATGGCGCACGGCCGCGTGGCGCGCGCGACGCTCGGCGTGTCGATCGCGGCACGCACGCGATCCCTCGACGGGAAGAAGCTGAGCGGCCTGGAGGTCTTGCGCCTCCGGAAGTCGCGCGGCCAGGTCCTGATGCCCGGCGATCTCATCCTGCGGGTTGCGCGCACGCCCGTCCCAGACCCGCCCGCACTCTTCGCCGTGCTGGGAGGTGAGCGAATCGGGCGATCCACTCCGGTCGACGTCATTCGACACGGCCGCAAGCTCACGCTCACCGTGCGACCTTGGCGGCTCGACGCGTGATCGTCGTCTCAGGCGAGTGCAGGGACGCTGACCGCCGCGCCATCGAACGTTCCCGACCGGATCAGTGACCAGCCGGCCTGGGCACGAGCCGGTTGTCGAGATCGACGGTGGCGACCACCCCGAATCCAGGGAGATTCCCGGCTGCAAAACGGGCGTCTCGAATCGACACCCGGTACCCGCCGTCGGGCCGTTGCCGCACCTCGTAGCTCGGGAACCGCAGCCACCCCCGCAATCCTTGAACGCTTGGGCTCGTCAGGGCGGCCTGCACGATCTCTCCGGGCTCACCTCGAGGCAGCGAGGCGGGGGGCGATGAGAGGTCAGGACCTCCCGGCCAGCGCACATTCACGAAGAGGTACCGGTCGGAGGTCACCGCGATAACGTAGCGCTGAAACGGATTGGCCGGCGCAGGGACCGCCACTGCGTCACTGAGCGTCCAGCCTTGCCTGGCTGCCAGCGACCGGACCTGGCTCTCGGCCACTCGAGATCCCGCAAACATCAGAATCATGTAGGCAGCGGTCAGCCCGACCGACGCCACTGCGAGTTGAGGCCTCGCCGGGGATCGACGTGTCAAGCGGAGCGCGACCAGCATTGCACCCAGCCCGAACCAGGCCACGCGGGCGCCTCCAGGTACGAGCGCGCTCGTGAGCATGATCGCACCTGTTGCGAGCCCGACGGCGATCCACGCGATCGAGAGACGCCGCGACGGCTGCACGATCAGAATGACGGCAGACCCGGCAATCAGCCACAGCCAGGGGTCGACGATGAAGAGCGCGTCGCCGTAGAACCAGCGGCCGCTGAACGGCATCAGCAGGCGCACGCCGTAATTGTTCATCCAGTCCAGGAGCGGGTGCGTTGCCACGCCGATGAACGCCAGCGCGAGCAGCCAGCCGGCATGAGCCGGTGGCGCGCCTCGATCTCGGCGCCGGCGCCAGAGGCGGTCGTAGAGCAACAGCAGACCCGTCAGCGCGAGAGGGAGGATGATGATGGCAAGGATGCCGTGCGTGATGCCGCGGCGGTAGTGGAAGGCGACATCCGAGCCTGCCAGGTAGCAGACGCCCTCGACATCAGGCAGCATCGATCCGATGACCAATGCCGCCATGGCCAACGGAGTACGGCGTTTCAGACCCGTCTCGCCCAGGCAGGCGCCGACCAGCGTGTGTGCGAGGGGCTCCATGCCTCAGGCAAGCGCTTCGCGCGCGCGACCCTTGTCACGCTGCTGGACGTAGAGTCTCGCCCCGTGCACGATGCGCAGGTCGAACATCTGGCCTCCGGCGTCATCGGAGCGCACCACGGCGGGAATGCCGCTGCCTTCGAGGACGCTTCTGGCAACCTCGGCTTCGTGCCGGAAGTTGTAGATGCCTACCTCGACCCAGTCGTCCGGTGCCCTCATTCCGAGCCTCCGAGACTAGTCTATGCCGATTGCCTGCCGGCCGTCGCGCCTTGCCTCGTGAATGAAGGCGGCGATAGGATCAGGAGCCTGTCGAATCGCGGTGGGGGCGGCAACCGCCTGAAGGAGCCAGCGTGGAGTATCGGGTGCTTGGCCGGACCGGCGTCAGAGTCTCGCCTCTCTGCCTTGGGACGTACAACTTCGGAACGGCGACCTCCGAAGCCGACGCCATTCGCATCGTGCACGCCGCGCTCGACGGCGGGATCAACCTGGTCGATACGGCGAACTCGTACGGCGGCGGCGAATCGGAGGTCATCCTCGGCAAGGCGCTGGCTGGAAGACGGCATAGGGTCGTGCTGGCCACCAAGGTGCACAACCGCACGGGAGACGGCCCGAACGATCTCGGCAACTCGCGCCTGCACATCCTGCAGGCGTGCGACGCCTCACTTCGGAGGCTCCGCACCGACGTCATCGATTTATACCAGGTCCACCGCCCGAGCCCCGAGACGGCCATCGAGGAGACCCTCGGCGCACTGACTGATCTGGTTCGTGCCGGCAAGGTCCGCTACATCGGCTGTTCGACACATCCCGCCTGGATGGTGATGGAAGCGCTCGCCGTGAGCGAACGTCACGGGTTCGCGCGCTATGTCAGCGAACAGCCGCCCTACAACCTCCTGGATCGCCGCGTCGAAAACGAACTGATCCCGCTTGCGACGCGCTACGGCCTCGCCATTCTTCCATGGGCTCCGCTGGGCCAGGGCGTGCTGGCCGCCAGGTACCACGACTTCGACGCCTTGCCCGCCGACTCTCGGGCGGCGAGGCTGCCCGGCAGCATCTATGCCGAACGCGTCACGCGACGCGGGATCGAGGCCGGTCGCCGGTTCGTGGATGTCGCGCAACGGCACGGCAAGCTTCCCGGGCAACTGGCTTTGCTCTGGACGAAGGACCAGCCGGGTGTGACCTCGCCGGTGGTCGGGCCGCGGACCGTCGAACAGCTCGAGGATCTGCTGCCGGTGCTGGATATGACGCTTTCGGCCGAGGAAGGCCGAGACTGCGACGCCATCAACCCTCCCGGCGGCGTGCTGGCGAACTTCCACAATACGGCCGACTGGATGAAGACGCCGATCGACTGAGCACGGCGCCTGGCCGCGGGCGTCGTGGTATCCTTTGGCGCCCCCCAGGCGTCGTTCCGCCGTCTGTCCCGCACAATTCATTACCCCGAGCATGGGAGAGAGTTCCATGAGACATCGACTGTTCGTCTGTCTCGGGCTCATCGTGCTGGCCGTCGTCTGGTTCGTCCCGATCGAAGCCCAGCAGATGAGTCTCAGCAGCCAGGTGGCCGAGCGGGTGCTGCCGAACGGCCTCAAGGTGCTGCTGGTCAAGCGTCCCGAGGCGCCGCTCATCAGCTGCGTCCTGGCCTACCGGGTCGGGGCGGTCAACGAGCGTCCCGGCATCACGGGGGTCTCGCACCTCCACGAGCACATGATGTTCAAGGGGACCTACTCGATGGGCATTAAGCCCGGGACGCTCCTGAAGGACCTCGAGTACGACCGCCAGATCGACGCGCTCGAGTCGAAGATCGCCGAGGAAGACGCGAAAGTGAAAGGGCGCGACGAGGCCAGGATCGTCGAGTGGAAGAAGCAGGCCAGCGACCTTCTGAACAAGCAGAAGGCGGAGACGATCGTCAGCGAGGAGATCTGGGGCGCCTACCAGGAGGCCGGCGGCACCGGGCTCAACGCGTCAACCAACCAGGAGATGACGCAGTACTACGTCACCCTTCCGAAGAACAAGATCGAGCTCTACCTGGCGCTCGAAGCCGATCGGATGGTGAACCCGGTCTTCCGCGAGTTCTACTCGGAACGCGACGTCATCACCGAAGAGCGTCGCATGAGTGAGAACAACCCTGGGTCGTTCTTCCAGGAGCAGCTCAACGCCACGTTTTTCTCCGCGAGCCCCTACCGGAATCCCGTCGTCGGCTGGATGTCCGATGTGAGCCGCATCACCAAGCAGGAGCTCATCGACTACCGCGAGCAGTTCTATCGGCCGGACAACGCCACGCTCGTGATGGTGGGCGACGTCGACGAGAAGCTCATCATGCCGCTCGTCACGAAGTACTTCGGCCCGGTCAAGTCGAGGGGCAAGTCTCCCCGGGTCCGCACAGAGGAGCCCTATTCGGAGTACTACAAGAAGATCTACGGACCCAATTTCAAGACGCCTTACATCGAGAAGCGCGTCCTCGGCCGCGCGGCCGCCAACCCGGCCGTCACCGTCATGTTCCATGTTCCGCCGCTCTGGCATGACGACCTGGCACCCCTCTTCATGCTTGGCCGCGTGATGAGCACGCGCACCGGGAAGATGTATCTCGACATGGTCAACGGCAAGCTGGCGCATGCGACGAGCGTCGGAGCCAGCGCGTCGAACTCGGAGTACGACGGGTCGTTCCGCGTCAGCGCGAGCGCGCGCGAGATCGAGAACGAGACAGTGGTGCCGCTCGACACCCTCGAGAAAGAGCTGTGGCTCTACATCGAGGACGCGAAGTGGACGCCGGTGGACGCTCAGCTGCTTCAGCGCATCAAGAACTCGGTCGAGGCCGACTACCTGCAGAACCTCGCGGGCATGGGGATCGCGGGAACGCTCGCCCGGATGGAAGTGGCCTATCAGTGGCAGTTCATCGAAGAGCAGTACAAGCAGCGCATGGCGGTGACGCCGGCCGACCTGATGCGCGTCGCCAAGAAGTACCTGACCCGCGACAACAGCGTCACCGGCGTGATGGAACGCGAGAGGTAGAACCCCGCTGCGATAGAAAGGAACATGACCATGCTGAAACGACTTTCGGCGATCATGCTGATCGGCGCGTTGGGGTGCTACCTGGCCTCTGCCGCCGTGATCGCACAGACCGCCGCCTCGAAGCAGGCCGCCCAGGCAGCCGCTGCCGCTGCCGCCAAGGGGCCGCGGCCGGATCAGTTCACGTATCCTCCGCTCGGCTTCAAGCCGCCCAGGGCGGCTGACTTCCGCACGACCCTGTCCAACGGCCTCGTGGTCTACATCGCCGAGGACAACGAGATCCCGTGGTTCGAAGCGACGATCCTGTCGCAGGTGATTACAGGCGGCGGCGGTGGGGGAGGACGCGGCCGCGGCGCCGAGTTCCCCTTCGATCTGCCGCAGCGCGGCGGCGGCGGGGGCGGCGGCAGAGGTTCGTTCCTGGAGCCGCCCGACAAACTCGGCATCCAGGCATTGACCGGCTCGCTCGTGCGGGCGGGCGGGACGACGACGATGACCGGTGATGAAATCAACGAGCGGATGGACTTCCTCGCCGGAACCGTGACGGCGACCAGCCTGTCGATCCACATGCGGCACGTTGACGAAGGGCTGAAGATCTGGCTGGACCTGCTGAACAACCCCGCCCTTCCGGAAGATCGGCTCCAGCGCGACAAGCAGTCCATGCTGCCGGCGATCAGGAACCGCAACCGCAACATCAGCAACGTGGCCAGCCGCACGTTCCAGCGCCTGGTCTACGGAGACGACTCGCCGATCGTGGCCCAGCCGACCGAGGCCACCATCAACAGCATCACCCGCGCCGATGTGGCCGCCTGGCACAAGAAGTACTGGGGCGCCAACAACGCCATTCTGGTGGTCGCAGGCGATTTCAAGAGGGCCGAGATGCTGCAGAAGCTCGAGGCGACCTTCGGCAAGTGGCGGAACGCGGAGAAGGCCGTGCCGCAATGGCCCAAGGCGGAGCAGACGACCAAGCCCGGCGTCTACATGGTCCAACCGCAGGGCGTGACTCCGAACCAGGGAATCGTCCAGATCGGCCACATCGGCCTGATGCGCGACGACCCGGACTCCCCGGCCGTCGACCTCATGAACTACACCCTTGGCGGCGGATCCTTCTCGTCCCGGATCACGAAGATCGTCCGGACGGACAATGGGCTGGCCTACACGACCAACTCGTTGTTCACGCCGGAGATCCACTTCCCGGGAACGTTCCAGGCGTTCTGCCAGACGAAGAACGAGACGGTCGTCTTCGCTGCGCAGCTGATGCTGAACGAGATCGAGCGCATGCGATCGGGCGACGTCAGCGAGCAGGACCTGAAGTTCGCGAAGGCTGCCAGGCTGAGCGCGTTCCCCGCGATGTTCTCGAACACGGCGGGGAATCTCCGGAACTTCGCCACGCTCGAGCTCGAAGGCAGGCCGCGCGACTTCTACGAGACCTACGAAACCCGATACGGGGCGGTGACCCTGGCCGACGTGAAGCGGGTCGCGCTGAAGTACTTGCGTCCTGACAAGTTGATTATCATGGTGGCGGGCAACATCGAGGAGTGCAAGGCCGGGGCGGGCAAGCTGCTCCCCAACCAGCCGACCATCGAGGCGATGTCGGCGAAGTTCGGAGGCCGTGCCATCGACGGCATGGCCAAGAAGTACGGTGACGGCACCGTCCACGTGGTGAAGCTGAACTAGCGGGTCTCCAGGCACGGGCGGTCGCCGGCGCTGGTGACCGCCCGCCCTGCCGGTATCCTCGATCCGGTCTGCTGCAGTCGTGTCCCGGACACGCAGTCGTCCCTCAGGAGGGCACCGATGACCCGCGGATTGAGACGCTCCGTCGTGCTCGCCGCCATGGTGGCCTGCGGATCGCCCCTGTCCAGTGCCCTGGCCCAGCAGCGGGAGCCTGCAGGGCAGGCGGCCAGCAAGTCCGGTCCGCCGGTCCTGCCCCTGCTCAGGGATCTCGTGCCTCCGGAGTACCGGGCAAGCATGCCGTTGCCGTTCGGTGTGTCGGTCGGCGGCCTTTGGATGAGCCAGGTGCTGCCGCTGGGCGAGACGGAGTTGTCAATCAACGGGGTCGCGTTGCCGACCAGCCTGCTGGGCACAGCGTCGGTCAAGACGGCGAGCAACGCGCAAGGCCTGAGGGCTGACGCGTGGCTGTTTCCGTTCCTCAATGTGTACGTGATGGCCGGCCGAATCGGGGGCGAAGTCAGTGACATCTCGATCCCGCTGAACGGGCCGCCATCGCCGGCCCTGGTCCTGCCGCTCACGGTCGAGTACAAGGGCTCTCTGTATGGATTCGGGCTGACGCCGGCCATCGGGTACAAGGGCGCCTTCGCCACCTACGATTTGAACTGGTCGTGGGCGACGACCGATGTGCAGGACTCCAGCGTTGAAGTGTTCAACCACGGACCGCGGGTGGGCGCGTCGTTCGGCGATGGCGGATTACAGGGTGCGATCTACGTCGGCGCGATGCATCAACGCCTGTCCGCGCGCCAGCGAGGCACGATCGTGCTGCTCGGCGGCGTCGAGCTCGACTATGAGGCGTTCGCCCGGCCCGACTCGGCATGGAGCATGCTGGCCGGCGGCGTGATCGTCATTTCCCGTCACCTGACGATCGACGTCGAACAGGGCTTTGGCAAGCGCACCCATACCATTGTCGCGCTCGGCGGGCGATTCTGAGCCCGACGCAGCACGATCGACCCGAACGTGTTGAATCCCGGTCTTCTCGTCCCGCGCCGAGTAGAGTACGATCACGCGGATGAAAGTCGCCTTCATTGGATCCCACGGCGTCGGCAAGACGACGCTCTGCTACGACCTGGCTGCCTCACTCAAACGACAAGGCGTGAACGTCGACATCGTGAAGGAGGTGGCGCGGCTCTCGCCGCTGCCCATCAACCGCAAGACGTCGCTCGAGGCGCAGACCTGGATCTTCATGACGCAGATCGCGGAGGAGATCCGGTCCGGCAGCCAGCACGACGTGGTCGTCTGCGACCGGAGCGTGCTCGACAACTACGCCTACCTGATGTTTGCGTGCGGCCGCCAGCGCCCGATCGAACGCTTCATGGATCACTGGATGAAGACCTACGACCTGCTCTTCAAGGTCCCGGTGTCGGGAGAGGCGTCGGCCGACGGCGTCCGCGACACCGACGAGTTCTTCGTCCGCTCGATCGATCAACTGGTCGACACGCTCCTCAGCGAGCACAAGATCCCGTGCGAGCGGCTCGACGCCGGGCAGCGCGGCACGTGGATCGATCGGGTCAAGGACGTCGTCCTTGAGCACACGCGCAAACAGGCGCGCCTGATCTGAGACAAGGATCGCAGGTCCCCTGCCGTTTCTGTTTCAGGCCTCGGTCCACTTGGACAATTCGACGGGCCTGCACCGGTCCATCCGATCGAGCAGGCGTTCAGGCTCAGACGCGATGACGATCGCGTCGCGATGCTCCCGCCGCATGAATCGCTCCTCGACGACGCGATCGATGAACCCGAGCAGGGGCTCGAAGAACCCCTTGACGTTGAGCAGGCCGATCGGCTTAGCATGCAGGCCGAGCTGAGCCCACGACCAGATCTCGAACAGTTCGTCGAGCGTACCGAGCCCGCCGGGCAGAGCAATGAACCCGTCAGAGAGATCGGCCATCGTCGCCTTGCGCTCGTGCATCGAGCTCACGACGTGCATCGCCGTCACCCCGGGATGGGCGATGCGTTTCTCTTCGAGATGCCTGGGTATGACCCCGACGACCTCACCTCCGGCTTCGATCGCCGCTGAGGCAAGCGCCGCCATCAGCCCGATGTTCGACCCGCCGTACACCAGGCGTCGCCCGCTCGCAGCGATGGCGCTGCCCATGTGACGCGCCGCCTCGAGATACGACGCGTCGGCCATGGGACTCGACCCGCAGAAGACGCACAGCGCACGTAACGGGACGTTTCCCGTTGCCACCTGGTTCGGCTGATGAGGGCTTTCCATCACGCGACCTCGCGGCTCGAACTGCCGTTCCACAGCCGATTCACCACGTAGACCAGCGCCGTGCCGCTGACGGCAAACGTCGCGAGCAGCCAGGCTGCCGTTCCCATCCGGCCGTACAGGAAATTGCCCACGGCGAAAAGCGACGACCAGATCATGGTGCATCCGGCCACCCAGCCCAGCAGGGCGAGCGGAATGTTTTCTCCGTGCGTTCGGGCCTGGCCGACCGGGATGCCGGCCGCGATCCGGACCCGCGTCCAACCCGGACCGAAGGGGTGCACCTTTCGGTAGAACGATTCCAAAATCGCGGGGTCGGTCGGCGGCCCGACAAACGCCGTCGTCACCCAGCAGATGGTCGTCACGGCAATGGTGATGAGCAGGGCTACGTGGGTGCTGAAGTGGACGCCGTTCTTCGCCAGCACGAGGAACGAGAGGGACACCGCGAACGAGCTCGCCATCGCCACCACTTCGCACCACGCGTTGACCCGCCACCAGAACCACCGCACGAGGTAGAGAAGGCCCGTTCCCGCCCCAACCTGAAGGATGACGTCGAACGCGTCCTTCGCCGTGTCGAGCACGAACACCATGGCCGACGACAGCAGGAAGAGCAGGACCGTCGTCAGCCGGCCGGCCAGCACGTAGTGTTTTTCATCGGCATCGCGGCGAACGAACCGGCGGTAGAAGTCGTGCACGAGGTATGACGCGCCCCAGTTGAGATGCGTCAGGATGGTCGACGAGTTCGCGGCGATCAGTCCGCCCACCATGAGGCCGATGAAGCCCACCGGCAGGAAGGTCAGCATCGCGGGATACGCGATGTCGTGCCCGATCAGGCTTGGGTCGAGGTGCGGAAAGGCCGCCTGGATGTCCGAGAGCTGCGGGTAGACCAGAATCGAGCAGAGCGCGACCAGAATCCACGGCCACGGCCGCAGCACGTAGTGCGCGACGTTGAAGAACAGCACCGCTCCGAGCGAATCCTTCTCCGACTTGGACGCCAGCATGCGTTGCGCGATGTAGCTGCCGCCGCCCGGTTCGGCGCCCGGGTACCAGACGGCCCACCATTGAACGGCAATCGGCATCACGAAGACGGCCACCGCCAGGTCCCAGTTGTTGGTGAAGTCGGGGAGGATGTTGAGATAGTTGAGGCCGCCCGGCCCGCTGGTGGCCGACAGCTTCGACACGAGTCCGGCCAGGCCGCCCACCTGCGGCAACTGGAGGGCGAAGTACGCCGCCGCAATCACCGCCGTCATCTTGATGAAGAACTGGATCATGTCGATGACGAGCACACCCCACAGGCCGGAGTGCGTGGCGAACACCACGTTGAGGCCGCCGACAAACAGCAGCGTCTGCCACCGCGGAAGGCCGAAGAGCACGCCGGCAATCTTGCAGGCTGCCAGGTTGACCGTCGCCATGATCATGCAGTTGAAGAACAACCCGAGATACACGGAGCGGAATCCGCGGACCACGCTGGCAGCCTTCCCCGAGTAGCGGATCTCGTAGAACTCGAGATCGGTCATGACGCCGGATCGGCGCCACAATCGCGCGTAGAAGAACACCGTGGCCACGCCGGTCAGCACGAAGGCCCACCACACCCAGTTCCCCGCGACGCCGTTGCGCCGCACGATATCGGTAACCAGGTTGGGGGTGTCGCTGCTGAAGGTGGTGGCGACCATCGACAATCCGGCCAGCCACCACGGCACGGCGCGTCCCGATGCGAAGAACTCGGACGTGCTCTTTCCCGCGCGCCTGCCGAAGAAGAGCGCCGGGACGAAACAGATCAGGAGCGATGCAGCAACGATGAGCCAGTCAACGGCATGAAGGTGCATGGCGATGATTCACTCAGGGAGGTGACACGTCGTGCTTCTGTTGCCGGTCGGGACACGATAGCACACGCCTCTTCGGCCTCATCCTGCCCACCGCCGCGAAATCTCCAACCCCGGCGCTCCGGTCGAATTAGGTACGCGCCGGGAATGGACCCGGCGGGCTCCTGGTCCGCGTGCCAGGGGGGAACGCTCCCTCCTCGATTGAGCCCCGGGACCGGTGTGGGCGACCGGCACGTGGACGACCCCAGCGTCGGGCAGCACGTGGTGACATCCGGCCTGCCAGGAGCCGATCTGGTCGGCCGTCAATCACGGGAGGTCGCGTGCTGCCGGCGGAAATCCTGTGGCAATTGTGCGGACCCGGGAGGCATCATAGGATTTTCGGCCCGTCAGACGAGGGTTCGCCGATGAAGATACGTCATTCCGCATGGCCATCGGCCGCAACGCTCGTCGCGGTGGGATGGCTTGGCTGCGTCAGCCTCGGCCCTCGGGTGCCTGGCCCACAGCTGCACGAAGACACACTCGCGCGCGATCTCGACGCCATCATCTCGGCGGCCTATCGTGCCGACGGTCCGGGAGCGGTCGTCATCGTCGTCAAGGACGGCCGCGTGCTGCTCAGAAGAGCGTACGGACTGGCGAACGTGGAGCT
Source organism: uncultured Acidobacteriota bacterium (assembly GCA_963843385.1). Classification (GTDB taxonomy): domain Bacteria; phylum Acidobacteriota; class Vicinamibacteria; order Vicinamibacterales; family JAKQTR01; genus CAVOHU01. The sequence goes on along the minus strand of CAWJJY010000007.1, from coordinate 1,513,384 downwards.
GCAGGTGCCGATGCGGCCGGAGATGGTGATGCCGCTGGCGTCGCTCACCAAGCAATTCACTGCCGCCGGAATCCTCGCGCTTGCCGAGGACGGCAAGCTCACGCCGGGCGATGACGTCACGAAGTGGCTGCCCGCCTTCCCGTCGCACGGCGCCCACATCACGCTCGAACATCTGCTGACGCACACGTCGGGAATCAGCGCCCTGACGGACCTTGGTGACCTGAGGGCCACCGCCAGAGAGGACGCCCGCGTCGTCGACGTGATGTCGGAATGGTACAAGGATCAGCCGGCCGACTCGGCACCAGGCCAGCGGTGGGCGTATCTGAACTGGGGATACAACCTGCTTGCGGCCGTCATCGAGCAGGCGACGGGGCAGAGCTTTGGAGAGTTCCTCGACCAGCGGTTCTTCAAGCCCCTCGGCATGACGGCAACCTCCTATGCAGACAGACGACGGATCATCCCGTTTCGGACGCCCGGGTACGACTTGCAGGACGGTCGCGTGCTCAACGTGCTGCCGTCACGCAGCCGCACATTTCATCCGAGCGGCGCCGGCGGGCTGCTCTCGACGGTAGACGACCTGGCGGCGTGGGATCGCGCGCTCAGCGCAGGAAGGGTGATCGGCAAGGCGTCGATGGAGAGGATGTTCACGCCGTTCCGCCTGAATGACGGGACGTCGACCGGGTACGGGTACGGATGGAACATCGGGCAGTATGACGGGCACGTGGTTCACGAACATTCAGGCGGCATCAGCGGGTACTTGACCTACGCACTCAGGCTGCCTGATGACCACGTGTACGTGGCAATTCTCTCGAACGTGTTCTCGTTCGTCATTCCGCCTCAGACCACGGCGCACCGGCTCGCGGCCCGCGCGATCGGCCAGCCGGTCCCGGACATCAAGCCGGTTTCGATGGCCGGGGTCTCGGTCGGAGACTTTGTCGGGACGTTCCGCGCCGAAGGCAGGACCACCTACCAGGTCCTGAGGGATGGCGACGAGCTCTATCTGCAACTGCCCGGTCTCGACAGGATGCCGATGGCCATGGTCGGGCCGGAGGCGTTTCGCTCAACGAGCGTCACGTGGCGGCTGCAGTTCGAGCGAGATACCGCCGGGCAGGTCTCCCGGTTGAAGGTGACGGACTGGACTCTCAACGAGACGGCGGACCGGGTCTCGGAGGCGAAGCCCGAGCCGCGAGTTGAGGTTCCCGTCTCAGCGCAACTGCTCGCCGAGTACGCCGGCGAGTACGAACTGCTGACAGGAATCCTCCAGAAGGTGAGCGTCGAACGCGATCATCTCGTGATCCAGCCGACGGGGGAGCGCGGTACGGTGCTGTCCGCGTCGGCGCCCGGCGAGTTCTTCGCGCGCGAATCGGCGTTGACCGTCAGTTTCGTCCGCGACGCCAAGGGGGCGGTTACTGGACTGGTGAAATCCACCGGGGGCCCACCGATGCCCGCCCGGCGGCTGCCGTAACCGGCAGAGAGCCAAGGATGCCGTTACTCGCTCCCGGATCCTCTGAACTGGTCGGCCTCGACGGCGAACAACACGTTGAAGCTGGTCAGCGACCCGTAGCAGCCCGTGATGTAGCTCTGGATCCTGACCTTCGCATCGTCGGGCATCTCGAGACTGTTGATCTGCTGCTCGAGCGTGCGCAGGCGGTTGCGGATCATCACGACCTTGTGGAAGAAGGACTCGATTGGCCAGGCCTTCTCCTGCAGCGCCGGGTTCGCCGGCCGGAGCACCATCGATCCGCCTCGCCATTTCTCGGCGGGCGTTGTCATTGTCAACCCAGTTTCCTCGCGGATGATCCGCCGCAGCAGCATCTCGAGGTCGACCTTGTCCGAGGGATCCAGCATGATGGGCTCCGCGGCTCGCTCTCGGGTGGAAACGAGAGGAACAGACTGATTGGGGCTGATCCGGACGTGATCGGGTGACGGCATCCGCTCCGGGGAATCCGCGGCGGTTCCGGTCGGACCGCCCCGGAAGTTGTGCTGGCTGCCGCAGTAGTCGCACTGCACGCGGACCGGCCTGCCATTCTCGTCGGCCGCGATGACCGAGTGGAGCCGATCGATCTTGCACGCTCGGCAGAGATCCTCGACGGTGTCGCCGGCACGGTAGGTTCGCATCAGGACATCCTTCATCACGTCGGATTCACGACGCCGGTCCATCCGTCTCTGGACGCGAGGCCACCCATGGAGCGAGCCCGGTCATCGGGCTCGTGCCGGCCGGGAGCCGCGAGGTCTGGCGGTGGTACAATCCGGCTCGGTCCCACATGGCCCCGCTCCAACAGCCTACCAGCGTTACCGCGTGTGCGCACGCCGAGTTCGGTGCCCGACTCACGGACGAACAGGGAGGGCGCTAAGTGCCTCGGGTGGCGTCTCTCGAGACACTCGTGATCGAGGGCATCGATCCGGCCGGCGATGGCGCCGGCTATGCCATGCTCGGCACGCGCCCCGTTCTGATCGACGATGTCCTCCCGGGGGAGCGGGTCGAAGCGCGTGTCGGTGAAGCGGGAAGCGGCAGGCTTCGTGGCGAGCTGGTGCGCGTCGTGTCGGCGTCGCCCTTTCGGGTGAACCCGATCTGCCGTCACGCCGGAACGTGCGGAGGCTGTGCCTGGCAGCACATCGCGTACGCGGAACAACTTCGCATCAAGCGCAACCTGGTCGCGCAGTGGCTCAGGCGCCGACTGGGCCGGGGCGCTCCGCCCGTGGAAGCGGTCCTCCATGGCGGGGCGGGCTCGGCGGCCTCGGGTTCATCGCACGACGGTGGCGGGCCGGCTGAAGATGTGGGCGAACACCACGAAGGTTCCCCAAGAGGGTTCCGCAACAAGGTCCATTTCGTGTTCGGCGGCGCCGCGGGAGGCCTCGTGATGGGGCACTACCGGCGGCGATCGCAGGAGGTGGTCGCGGTTGACGAGTGCCCGGTCCATGACGAGCGAGGCAACCAGGTGGCGTTCGCCGTCCGCGACTCGCTGAGACAGCGGCACATCGAGGCTGCCACACCCGATGGTCGTCGCGGCCTGGCACGGCACATCGTCGTGCGGGTGGCGAGGGCAACTGGCGAACGGCTGGCCACGATGGTGGTGACGCGCAACGACAAGGCGCTGCGTCCGGCGGTGCGGGGTGTGCTCAATGGGAACTCGCCGCCCGAGGGATTCCACCTGAACGTGCACAACCATTCCGGGCCGTTGATCTTTGGTGAAACCACCCTGAGAATTCACGGAGCCGCTCGTGCCAGGGAAGTCGTGGCGGGCCGTTCGTTCCTGATCTCGCCGACGGCGTTTTTCCAGACCAACATCTCGGCCACTGACCTGCTGGTCCAGGTCGTGATCGAGCATGCAGGTCATTCGCCGCGCGTGCTCGATTTGTACGCGGGCGCCGGCCTGTTCTCGCTTCCGCTGGCCAGCGGAGGCGCTCGGGTTACTGCTGTCGAAGAAGACCCCGAGGCCGTCCAGGACGGCGAGGCGAGCCGCCGGCTGAACCACATCTCAGCATCGGCGTGCCGGTTCGTCTGCGCTCGGGTCGAAAGCCTGGCCGCCGGACGGTTTCGACTCGACTCGGGGCAGAGGCCTGATCTGGTCGTCCTCGACCCGCCGCGCCAGGGGAGCGCCCCCGGCGTCCTGGGCTGGCTGTCGAGCGAAGTACAACCGGTCCGTATCGTCTATGTGTCGTGCAACCCCGAAACGCTGGCGTCCGATCTGCAAGTCCTGATGTCATCCGGGTACACCTGCACCCGGGTGCAACCGATCGACATGTTTCCGCACACGGCACATGTCGAGACGGTGGCGGTGCTCGACCGTGGCCGTGGCACCCTCAAGAGGGCTCGCGGAGGGACAGCGAGATGAGCGACCGATCGCATCGAGCGGTTCGAGCGCGGCTGCGATGGTGCGCGCTGGGCGCGGCGATGATTCTCGTCGCAGGCTCGTCCTCGCAAGGGCCCCTTCAGCTCAATGCTGCGGTCCGGAACGAGTTCATCACGGCACATAACGAATGGAGATCCCGCGTCAATGTCGGGCCCGTTCGCTGGTCGACTGATCTGGCCGGGTCGGCCCAGCAGTGGGCCAATTCACTCGCGCGCCGGGGCTGCCGCCTCGAACACAGCCGTCAGGCTGGCGTCGGGGAAAACCTCTTCTTCATGGGTCCTCTCCGACAAGGGCGGAGCCGGCAGTTCGAGCTGGTCACGCCGTCCCAGGTCGTCGACTCGTGGGGAGAGGAATACCGGTACTACTCGGTACTCGGGCAACCGCTGCACGCGTGGGCAGCAATGCGGTCATTACACACAACTGGTCTGGCGCGACACCCGGGAGGTCGGATGCGCGATCACCGTCTGCTCCAACTCCGGACAGGTGTGGGTGTGCCAGTATCGTCCGGCCGGCAACACGATAGGCCGGCGTCCGTACTAGGCACGAGGCCTCAGCGTTCTCATCCACTAGCTTGACGCGATACGGCGATGGCCGCGCGGGAAGATCCCGCCCTTGCCGCTCGAGCGTGTCCAGCACATCCACCTTCACGAAATCGGCGAACGTGAGGCTCGCGCGACTCTCCTCAATGGTCGCGACACGCGCCGCACGGTGTACCGGCCCAACCCCGGGAGTGGTTGCCTCGGGCCAGCGGTTGCGGACACAATCTCCACGACCAATGCGACCCCGCCTGCCACGAGGCACCGCCGTCCACCGGAATCTCCCGTATATCGAAGACGGGCACCCTCGGCACAGGCTCGACCTCTACGTGCCGCCCGACGCGCAGCGTGTGCCGCTGGTCGTCTGGATTCACGGCGGGGGCTTTCATTCCGGGAGCAAGGCGGACAACGTCCCGATCTTCCTGCTGGCGAGCGGGTATGCCGTCGCATCGACCGGCTACCGATTGAGCAGCGATGCACGGTTCCCCGCGCAGATCGAGGACTGCAAGGCTGCCGTTCGATGGCTGCGGGCGCATGCCGTCGGCCTCGGGTTCGACCCCGACCGCATCGGCACGTGGGGCGAGTCGGCTGGCGGACATCTCGCCGCAATGATGGGCGCGACGGGCCTCACCAACCGGTTCGACGTCGGGGGGAACCTCGAGCAGAACAGCGCCGTTCAGGCGGTCGTGGACTTCTTCGGGCCGACCGACTTCCTCCGGATGGATGCCCACAGGCCGCCCGGCGGGCTCGTTCATGACGATCCGGACTCTCCGGAGTCCCGGCTGATCGGCGGACCAATCCAGGAGATGCAGGAGCAGGTTGCGTCAGCCAATCCCGTCGCGTACCTTCATCCTGCTGCGCCGCCGTTCCTCATCGTTCATGGGGATGGGGACCAACTGGTGCCTCATCACCAGAGCGAATTGCTCAACGCGGCGTTGCGGCGCATTGGTGTCCCCGTCACGTTCTATACGGTGGCTGGAGGAGGACATGGCGGGTTTACAGACCCGGTGGTCCATGAGCTCGTCCTCGCGCACCTCGCTTCGAGCCTGGCATCCAAGGACCATTGAACAAGGAAGGAACTCGATGAAACGCGTCGCCATCTTCGCCCTCTTCTGTGCCCTCATCCTGACGGCCACTCCCGGTGCTCAAGTGAAGCCGCCGGCCACCTTCACGGACTATGGCCAGTGGGAGAGCCTGGTGTCAGCGGGAACCCGCGGAGGCCTCGCCCCCAACGGCGGGGCCCTTGCCTACCGCGTCAATCGGTCGAACGGGAACAACGAACTGCGAATCACGCGGCTGGCCGACGGCGTGACGAAGGTCGCAGCGTTTGGAATCCAGGTCGCCTATTCGGCAGATTCGAAATGGGCGGCCTATTCAGTGGGGCAGTCCGAGGCTGAGCAGGAGCGGCTGAGAACCGAGAAAAAGCCGATTCAGAACAAGCTCGGCCTGTTGAACGTCGCGTCGGGCGAGATGTCCACCGTCGATGGCATCGAGTCGTTCGCCTTCAGCGGCGACGGGCTGTTTCTCGCGATGCGGAGGTACCCGCCGGAGCGCGGCTCGGGACCCGCGGCGCCTGCGCCGCCAGCCGCGGGAGGCGGACGCGGCGGCGGGCCGGGCGCGGACCTCGCGGAGGATGCTCCGGGCTCCACGCTGATCGTCAGGCAACTCGCCGACGGCCGTGAGACGACGCTGGGCAACGTGGCCCAGTTCGCATGGCAGGATGCGGAGACGTCGCACCTGCTCGCCCTGATCATCAGCACCGAAGGCAAGGTGGGCAACGGCGTGCAGACGTTCGACCCGTCAACCGGATCTCTACGGGTGCTCGACTGGTCGGCCTCGACCTACACGGGCCTGGCCTGGAGAAAGAACGCATCAGATCTCGCCGTCCTGCGCGCGAAGACCGACGACAAGCGCGACGGGTCGACATACGCCGTGTTGTCGTGGACCGGTCTCGGGCAGAAAGAGCGGGCCCGCGTGTACGATCCGGCGGCAGACTCCGCATTCCCGAGCGGCATGCGAACGGTGGCCTTCCGCAGGCTGGCATGGTCTGACGATGGCGCGGAATTGTTCCTGGGTATCGCAAAGTGGGACGAGAAGCCGGCGCCGGCGGGTCGAGGCGGAAAGCCGGCAGGCGACGCAGGGAATGCCGACCAGGGGACGTCGAAGGAGAAGGAACCGGCACCGGTCGCCGCCGCCGAGCCCGCCAGTGTCGAGATCTGGCACTACGCGGATGTCTTCGTCATGCCGCGGCAGAAGACCAGCGCGTCGGCGGATCGGCGCCGCAACACGCTGGCCGCGCTGCACCTCGAGGCCGGCAAACTGGTGTCGATCGGCAAGGACGCCATCAACGAACAGGTGACGCCGATTCGGCGCTCCGGCCTCGCCTACGTCTCCGAATGGTCCCGATACGCCATGAATCGCACGATCGGTCGCCCGTCCTCCGACGTCTACCTGGCCGACCTGCGCACTGGAGAACGGACCACGCTGAAGGAAGGCATCAACGATCAGTACCTGCAGGCCGGTCCCTCCGGAAAGTACCTGCTCTTCCTGCAGGACGATCATTACTGGACGATCAATACCGCGACGCACGCGATCACCAACATCACCAAGGCGGTGGTCACCAGCTTCATCAACAAGGAGTCGGACGAGACCATCGCGCAGAAGCCGCCCTTTGGCGTCGCGGGCTGGACCAAAGACGACGCGGCGGTGCTGCTGTACGACAAGTTCGACATCTGGGAGGTGGCGTCAGACGGGACGACGGCCCGTCGGCTCACAAACGGCGCAGCCGAACAGGTGAGACACCGCCTGGTCCGGATGGACCCGGATGAGGAGTGGATCGATCTGGCCGGCCCTGTCTACGTCAGCCTGTTTGGAGAGCGAACCAAGAAGTCGGGATACGGCCGCCTCGCCCGCCCAGCCGGCGTCGATCGGCTCGTCTGGCTCGATAAGGGCGTTGGCGGCCTGGCGAAGGCGAAGGGTGCGAACGTCTTCGCGTTCACGGCGCAGGACTATGACGACTCGCCCGATGTCTTTGTCGGCGGAGCAGATCTCAAGGACGCGAAGCAGGTCACCACCACAAACCCGTTCCAGGCGAAGTTCGCGTGGGGCCGCAGTGAACTGCTCGAGTACAAGACCGACAAGGGGCGCGTGCTGCAGGGCGCGTTGTACTACCCGGCCGGCTACGAGGCGGGCAAGACCTATCCGATGATCGTGTACATCTACGAATTGCTCTCCCAGAACGTACACCGTTACGTGGTGCCATCCGACCGGGAGTACTACAACACCAGCGTGTTCACCAGCCAGGGGTACTTCGTCTTTCAGCCCGACATCGTGTTCACCCCAAGACAGCCCGGGGTGTCGGTCGTGCAGTGCGTGACCGCAGGCGTGAAGAAAGTCGTCCAGATGGGCGTCGTCGATCCCAAGCGGGTCGGCGTGGTCGGGCACTCGATGGGAGGGTTCGACTCGGCCTACCTCGCGACCCACACGACGGGAGTCTTCGCGGCAGCGGTCGCGGGGGCGCCGATCACCGACCTGGTGAGCTACTACGGCGACCACCACTGGAATTCGGGCATCGCCGAGACCGACCACATCGAGACCGGGCAGGAACGCATGGAGGTCGCGCTCTACGAAGACTTCAAGGCGTACGTGGACAACTCGGCCGTCTTCAACGTGCAGAACATGAGCGTGCCGCTGCTGCTCGAGGCAGGAGACAGCGACGGCACCGTTGCGTGGCACCAGAGCATCGAGCTGTACAACATCGCCCGCCGGGCGCGGAAGAACGTCGTGATGGCGGCCTACATCGGCGAGGATCACGGCCTGCGTCAGAAGAAGAACCAGACCGACTACCAGCGCCGCATCCTTGCATGGTTCGGGCACTACCTGAAGGGCGCAGCGGCCGAGAGCTGGATCACGTCGGGTCAGAGTTTCCTTGATCGGGACGCCGAGGTGAAGCGCGTGAGTCCCAGGAAATAGCTCGGCTCTCTCCCATCGTCTTGCCGGTCGCTGGACAGGAGTGAGGTCATGAGGAACTGGCTGCGCCGCGTCGTTCCCCTGATGTGTGTCGCGATGTTCGTCACGGCGTGCGGCGGGGGCGCGCCGGCGCCAGCTCCTGCCGAGAGTGCCCCGGCCGCTCATGCCGGGGCGGCGTATCTCCAGGGGCTGCATTCGAGCGAGCTCGCGAAGGCGGCGCGCGAGCGGGGGCTGGTCTGCCAGGAGCCGGTCCAGATCCGCGACATGAAACACTGGATCTGCCAGGCCTCGACGCCGCTCGTCACATACCTGGTCGAGTTCTATGGGAAGATTCCCGGCCGCATCGAGTACATCAGGGCCGTCGTGACGCAGTCCGGCGCGCCAAAGGCGGCCCTCGCGCTCGCGTTTTTCAAGTCGCTGGCCGGGGCGCGGTATCAGGGGGCCGAGCCAGGAACGGCCGCCGCATGGGTGGACCAGCACGCGTCCACCGGCGGCCAGACCATGATCGGACCGGCGAGCTTCAAGCTCTCCGGGGACGCGGGACGGGTCGTACTGGAGATCAAAGCCCCGGGCTCGGAATGGTAGCGACAGCCGCCACCTCATCCTGATTCGGGGTGACGGCCGCCTCCGACGGGCGAGGTGGGAAGGACCAGTTACATCCCGCCGCCGAACGTGTCACAGGCGGCGGGATTTCCTGAGGTCAGTCCACGCCTGAACCACGTCATCCGCTGCTCCGAGCTGCCGTGCGTGAATCGCTCCGGGAACACGTGGCCGGTCGACATCCGCTGAATCCGGTCGTCGCCGATGGCCGCTGCGGCGCGGAGTCCTTGCTCCGCGTCCCCTGACTCCAACTCGACTCGTCCTGTCTGAGCGCGACCCGGCTGCGAGGCCTCATGTCCCCAGACGCCGGCGTAGCAGTCCGCCTGCAGTTCGAGCGCCACCGAAAGGGCGTTCGCTTCCGAGGGCCGCGACTCCTGAGCTGCGCGTACGCGGCGATCGGTTCCCAACAGCGCCTGCACGTGATGCCCCAACTCGTGCGCCACGACGTAGGCCTGCGCAAAGTCGCCTGGCGCCCCGAATCGCTGCCGCAACTCGTCGAAGAAGCCGAGGTCCAGGTAGACGAACTGGTCACCGGGACAGTAGAACGGGCCCGAGGCCGACTCCCCCATGCCGCACGCGGACTGGATGGCGTCGCGGAACAGGCGAACGCGCGTTGGGTGGTATCGGGCGCCGAGGTGCTGCGTCCACGTAGCCTGGGCGTCGCCCATCACGGCGTCGACGAAATCGACCAGCTTCTCCTCTTCGGGAGAGGTGGCCGCACGGCCGGTGTCGGAGACTGACGCCGACGGCGGGACAACAGGTCCTCCTCCACCCAGCAGCGAGAGAATGTCCGTGCCCGTCAGCCAACTGAGGAGCAGCACGACCACCAGGCCACCCAGACCGAGCGGTACGCCGGCGCGCAGACCCAGCCCGGAGCGTCCGCGCAAGTCCTCGACGTTACTCCGATCGCCACGGCTCCACCGCATGAACGCCCTCCCCCCAATAGGCGTATCCTACACCGTCGTGCACCAACGGTGGCGATGACGAAGGCTGGCCATTGGCGCACGACGCGCCGGGTGATTACGGCACGACCAGCTGGACTTCGTTGGACGCCGTGCTCGTGCCGCACGCGTTTCGCGCCTTCACGCGCGCGTAGTAGGTGCCGGACGCGACCCCGCTGAAGGTCGCCGTGGTGCCCGGGGCGCCCAGGTCGACCAGGGCGAGATTCGAGAGCCCCGGCCCGGATCCCGCCTCGAGCACGTAGGTCGTCGGCCCGTTGCTGGTGCCGGCGAAACTGGGCGCGGTCCACTCGAACTGCACCGAGCCGCCACTGTTCAGGTTCGTGTGGAGGCCGGCGGGCGCGCCGGGCGCGGCCGAGCACCCAACCAGAAGCTGGACTTCGTTAGAGGAGCCGCTGGCCCCACCGGAGTTCGCGGCTTTGACCCGAACGTAGTACCGCCCGTCTGCGACGCCACTGGACTGGTAGGCCGTCACCGGAGTCCCGGTTGAGAAGTTCGCCAGATTGTTGAGGCCCGAGGCCGACCCCGCCTCAATGGTGTACGACGCGGGGGCGCCGCCCGTCGCGGGCGCCGTCCACGTGAGCGAAATCGTCGAGCCGGCCGAGCTCCAGGCCAGCCCTGTGGGCGGGCCTGGGGCCGGCGGCCCAATCACGACCAGGACGTCGTTGGTTGCGCCGCTGGTGCCCGCCACGTTGCTGGCACGGACACGAATGAAGTAACGCCCGTCGGCCACGCCTCCCGTGCTGAAGGTGGTCGAGGTCGTGCCGGTCGAGAAGTTGGCGAGGTCTGAGAGGCCTCCATTCGATCCAGCCTGGATGACATACGAGGTGGGCACGCCGCCTGTCGTCGGCGCGGTCCAGGCGAGGGACACGGTAGAGCCCGACACGCCAACGCTCAGTCCGCTCGGGGCCCCCGGCGGGACGTTCCCGACGATGAGGCGAACCTCGTTGGACGGGCCGCTGGTCCCGACCGCATTGGTCGCCCGCACGCGGATGTAGTATTCGTCGGTGCTCACGCCGTTGGCCGAATACGAGGTCAGTGTGTTGCCGGTGTTGAACGTCGCGAGGTTCGACAGGCCCGGTCCGTTGCCGGCCTCGATGATGTACCCGGTGGGCGGGTTCAACGGCGACGGGGCCTCCGATTCTGGACCGGACGGCGCCTGCCACGACAGCGAGATGGTCGACCCGTTGACGGATCCCGTCAGCCAGCCGGGCGCCCCGGGCGGTGTCGGCACCGGCGTCCAGTTGAGGAAGAGGTCGAACGCGCCGTTGGTGTCGCCCGTGACCAGGTTGTTCGCGATCGACGCGAAGCCGACGGCATAGCCGTCTGCACTGATCGCAGACTGGTAGTTGCTGTACCCGTTTCCCTGGGTGCCGTTGGTGGCCACGCTCACCCGCGTGGTTGCTCCCGCGTCCCGATTGTGGACGAAGACGTCGTCCACACCGTTTGTATCGCCGGTCACCAGGTTCGAGGATTCCGAATTGAACGTGACAATGCGCCCGTCCCCGCTGATGGATGGATAGTAGGAATCCCCGTTGCCCTGGGTGCCATTCGCGGCCACGCTGACTCGCGTCGTCGTGCCCGTATCCCGATCTCGCACGAATACGTCGCGGCGGAGGTTGGTGTCACCGGTCACCAGATTGGTCGCGTCTGAGTCGAACGCGATGACCCGCCCGTTCGCGCTGATGGCCGGATAGCTGGGTACGGCATTCCCCTGGGCGCCGCCGGTCGTGACGCTCACGCGGCTCGTCGTGCCCGACGCGCGGTCCTTGACGAATACGTCCCGCAGCGCGTTGGTATCGCCCGAAACCAGGTTGGAGGCGTCGGAGCAGAACGCGACGGTCATTCCATCGGCGCTGATCGCGGCGACGTATGACCCGTTGTTTCCCTGAGTACCATTCGTCGACACGCTCACCCGCGACGTCGCGCCGGTGACGCGGTCGTGCACGAAGACATCACTCGCCGCGTTGGTGTCGCCGACCACCAGGTTCGTCGCAGTGGACTGAAACGCAATGTATCGGCCGTCGGCGCTAATCGACGGGAGCAGCGAGCCGGCGTTTCCCTGTGCGCCGAGCGATGACTCGCTTACGCGCGTCGTCGTGCCCGAGTCGCGATCGCGGAGAAAGATGTCATGGCTCCCATTCGTATCATTCGGAACCAAGTCGTTGGCCACTGACTGGAAGACGACATATCGACCATCGGCGTTGATCGCCACGGCCGATGATTCCTCATTCGCCGAACCGCTTATCGCGGCCACACTCTCCAGCGTTGTCACGCCCGACTGGCGGTCCCGCACAAAGATGTCTGCGTGCCCATTGACGTCGCCCGCCACCAGGTTCGCGGCATAGGACTGGAACGCCACGAACCGGGCGTCTCCGCTCAATGCCAGTTCGTACGAGTTGCCGCTCGCCTGCCCGCCTCCGGTCGCAACGCTGACACGCGTGGTGGTCGCGGGCGGCGACTGGGCACCCACCGCAACGACGCACGCAGCGGCGACGACGAGCACGGCAACGCGACGATGGACGATTCGCATGCGCTCCTCCTGCGGCACTGGGGCGCGGATCGGCCCGGCCGCTTGCGGGGATGTAATGGTCAACCCGGAACAAGAGGGCCGTCACCACGTTGGCGGCCGGTCCGACGCGTCATGCGCTCCTGGCGTGCAGGTGAACGCAGTCAATCTCGTTTGCCATGCCCCTGGATGTCGCATCCAGGGTGTTGCCCACGCACCGACGTGCCGATCCGGAGCGGGGCAGGTGATCCGGTGGGGGACCTGGGTGAGTTGCCGCGTGGAAAACACTGGGGGCGTGCACGATCCACAACGAGGTGGCAGAGGTGGAGTTCGCGTGGGGGCGGAAACGCACCGACAGCCGATGCGTCTACGGCCAGTTCGGGTAGGTAGACACGCCAGAACGGCGCGCAGAACGAGGGGGGTGTCGCGCGACGGCGGGCCCGGAGGCCATCGTGCGTCATTCTGGATGCGGGGCGGCTTTATGTCAATCGAAACAACCGCCCGTGTCCTGGAACTCGCCACGACGCGCGGATTGGGATTCTGCTGGGGTCGAAATCGTCTTGGATTCCAGCCGTCAGAGGAGCGGGGCTTCGTTCATGAGGATGGACCGGCTTTGGAACTCGCGCCCCAACCCCGAGGCGGCTATGACGCGACGCTCAGGATCGCCGGCTGCAACAGTCGGTCTCATGCCGCCAGGCGCCTCACGACCATCACGGTGAAGTCGTCCTCGTAGTTCGTATGGCCGGTGAACGCTTGGGTCGACGCCACGATCCTGTCGATGACCGTCTTCGCGTCGCGACCTGCACTGTCTCTCACCGCCTCCTCGAGTCGCGCCACGCCATACTCGTTGTCGTGTGAATCCCAGGTCTCAACGACGCCGTCAGTGTAGAGCACCAGGACATCGTCGGGCGCAAGCGCAACGGTCGCCGTCGCGGGCGGTGCGCCGCGGAACATGCCCAGGGCCGCGACTCCATGCTCGAGCAGCGTGCGCGTGCCATCCGCTCGAAGCAGCATCGGCGGATTGTGGCCGCAATTGACGTAGGACACCGACCCGTCGCGCGGGTCGAGCACCCCGACGACCGTCGTCACGAATCGCGACGGCTCCATCGACTGGCCAAGGATCCGGTTGACCGTGCCGAGCATGCGCAAGATGTCGTGTTCCCGCTGGATTTCGGTGCGCAGAGCCGCCCGAAAGGTCGCCATGATGAGGGCGGCCGGTACACCTTTGCCCGAGACATCGGCAACAACCAGGCCGAGCCGTCCGTCGGAGAAGGGGACGTAGTCGAAGTAGTCGCCGCCGATTTCGAGGCTCGACAGGCACACCCCCGCGATGTCATACCCGGGGACGTGGGGTGGATTGTCGGGGAGGAGGCAGGCCTGCACCTCCCGTGCGATGTCGAGCTGGTGCCGGAGCCTGGCATTCTCGAGCGCCTGGCGATGGAGCATCGCCTTCTCGATCGCGATGGCTGCTGCCGTGGCGAAGAACTCGAGAAGTTCCGCATCCGCTGCCGAATAGGCATCGAGTCGATCGCTCTCGAGATTCAACGCCCCAACCACCTGCGCATTGCTGATAATCGGCACCGCGATCTCCGACCGCGTTGCCGGGCGGCCGCAGACGTAGCGGCGATTGCGGCTCACGTCGGGAGCGACGACCGTTTCGCCGACCTTGATGACGTGCCCGATGATGCCCTTTCCGGAGCGCAGCATCGGATCCTCGCGGTGGGGATCCGGCTCGAACCCGACCATCGCCATTCCCGCGATCAGATTCTCCCGGGCGCCGGGGGTCGTCAGCACGCGCCGGTTGAGCACGAAGATCCCCGCGGCGTCATAGTCCACAGCGGTGCGGACATACGCGACGAGGTGCTGCAGGACATCGGGCAGATCGAGGCTGCGGCTGATCTCCCGCGAGAGCTCCAGCAAGAGCCGGTACTTGGTTTCGGTGCTGAGCTTGGTCATGGCCGGTCTCGACAGCGAGCCCCCGTCCGCCATCGAACCCGGGGCGATCGCCCGCCGCGTGCTCATCGAAACTCTATCCCGGATCGGGAGATTAGGCGAGGCCCTCGGCCCTGCGATGCCGATTTCGCCCGCTTCCTGTCCCGAGGCGCGCCGGTCGGAGCCCGGGTGCTATCATCGATCGAGGGCGACCGAACAAGGGGTTCGATTCAGGGGATGCGGCGGGAAGGAACACGTATGACCCAGCGAACCATCGTGGCTGTGGGATGTTGTGCGGCCCTCGCCGCCGCGCTCCCGCTCGGGGCACCGGCGGCGGCCGAGAAGCCAGGAGTGGCCGGCACGTGGGTCCTGAACCGCAGTCTGAGTGAATTTCCACGCGAGATGGGATTCGGCATGGACCTCGTGCCGTCAGCATGGGCCCGAAGCGGTGCGGACAGCACGGGACGAGGCGGCTCCGGCGCGGCGGCGCTACCGACCCGGCGCGAGAGCGAGGACGATGTCAGCCGGGCGCGGCAACTCACCGACGAGGTGAAGAACCCGCCGGCGTGGCTGAGGATCACGCAGACCGAGACGGCGGTCACCATCCAGGACGAACGGGGCCGGTCCCGCCTGTTCACTCTGAACGGGCGCGACGATGTCCAGCAGCTCGATGGCACCGTCGCGGCGACCTCTGCAAGCTGGGATGGGACGCGCCTGGTGATCCGCTACAAGGTGGAAGAAGATCGGGAACTGCGCTACACACTGTCGAGCAAGGCCGATCCACCGCAGTTGATCGTGCAGGTCCAGTTCGTCGAGCGCGGAGGCCGGGGCAGCATCACCCGTATCTACGAGCCCGCGAAAGCGGGGGAGCTCGATCCGCCGGCCACCCCCACGACCCGATCCATCCCGAATCCCACGGCGGCGGGGTGGCAACCTGGCGAGCCGGTCAAGCCCGCCCAGAACCCACCCGCGTACGGGAGGCCGGAAGTGCCCGCTGCTCAAACGCCGGCGCCGTCGCAGGATCGTGCAGGGGCTCCCGCGAGGCCTCAACCGCCGGACGCGGAACTCAAAGGCATCGCCAGGCTGGGCATCGTTCTCGAGGACCTGACCTCGACGGCGGAGGCGTGCGGCCTGCACCGTGACGCCATCGAAACGATGGCCGCGAAGAGCTTCTCGGATGCGGGATTCAAACTCGCCCGGAATTCGGATGAGGACACGTATCTCTACGTCAGCGTCATGACGAGCAGCGTGTCTCCGAACCTGTGTGTGTCGCGCTTTGACGTCTACCTCTACACGCACACAATGGCGAAACTCACCTATCTCGACATACCCGTCCTCGTGCAGGTCTCGCTGTTGCACAAGGGAGGCATGGCCGGTGGAGGGCCCGCCGCCCACGCAGATGGTGTCATGCGGAACATCAAGCAGGCTGCCGACGAGTTCGCCTCACGCATCCGTAACGCCAACAAATAGTGAGCGGGTTCGGCGCGCCGATTCTCACGCTCCGGAACTGCCAGGCGGTCAGCGTGGCGAGCGGAGCGGCCTGATCGCGCAGGACGAGGAGCAGCTTCGGCTTCATTTCGGCCGGAATACGCGCGACGAAGCCGGCCGGCAGCCGTGAGCCCAATACGCCGCCTGTGCATGGGGGCCGATTTGTCACGTGATCGTGACAATTCTTGACTCACAACCGGCCGCGAATAGAATCCGCCTATCCAATACCAATGTCTGCCCCCGAACGGCCATCGTCTACCTTCGCGGGGTTCGTCGGAACTTCTGCGGGAACCCTGAATCAAGGAGAGCAATCATGCGAGGCTTCACTGTCGCTCTTGCATTCGCGGCCAGTCTCGCTGTGGGCTATCAGGGCGTAGCCACACAGACCGCTGCCGGGCCCAAGGAGCCCTTCAAGCTCGGGACCTTTGAGCGAGCAGGACATGCGTTTGTCGGCGTCGTGCTGAAAGACACCCAGGTCGTCGACCTGGCCCAGGCGAATGCCGCCTTCGAACGCGGCAGCGCGTCCCGGCCGAAGGTGCAGATGCCGGCCGACATGAAGGCCTTGATCGAGCGGTACGAGACGGGGCTCAAAGACCGGATCTATGCGATCGTCAACGACGTTGCAGGATCCGCGAGCGCGCCGCAATACCTGTACGCGATCAAGGATCTCAAGATCCTTCCCCCGGTTCGGCCGGCGGTGATTCTCAACGCCGGCGGGAACTACCGGGAGCATGAGCAGGGAATCGCGGCCCAGCAGCAGCGGGCGGCCGGCCCTGCCACCACGCCGGCTCGGGCTGAGGCGGCGGCTCCGCCGGCGACCT
Source organism: uncultured Acidobacteriota bacterium (assembly GCA_963843385.1). Taxonomy (GTDB): domain Bacteria; phylum Acidobacteriota; class Vicinamibacteria; order Vicinamibacterales; family JAKQTR01; genus CAVOHU01. The sequence goes on along the minus strand of CAWJJY010000007.1, from coordinate 1,496,716 downwards.
CCGCCCCTGGAATCTGGGAACGCAAGCCGGGCGACACCCGCGAGAATCCCTACCTGTTCCTCAAGTCACCCACGGTCGTGATCGGGGCCAATGACCCGATCCAGATGCCGGTGGGCCGGGACCGCCTCGATTTCGAGTGCGAGTTCGACACCGTGATCGGCAAGCCGTCGAGCCGCGTACCGGTCGCGCGCGCCGCGGACTACATCTTCGGATACACCGTCCAGATTGACGTGTCGGACCGCGGCGGGCGAGGGGACCGCAAGATGGGCGGTTCGGACTGGCTGGTGGGCAAGAACCACGACACCTTCGGCCCTCTGGGTCCGTTCATCGTGCCCAAGGAGTTCATCAAGGATCCGATGAACGTGAAGCACACCTTCAGGCTCAATGGCGTGGTGATGCAGGATTCGAACACCGAGCGCATGTCCCACAACATCTACGAACTGGTCTCCTACGCAACCAACATCCTGACCCTGCGTGCGGGAGACGTGATTTCCGGCGGCAGCCCGGCCGGCACCAACATCGAGCGCGCCGAACCGCGCTGGATGAGGGCTGGTGACGTTGCAGTCTGCACGGTCGAAGGAGTGGGAACCCAGACCCATACCATCCTCGGCCCGCCGGCACAGTAGTCCTGTTCGTGGCCGGCCTGCGGCGGGTTGGGCCCGGCCCTGGTTCGGTCGAGACGACAGTTCGAGAACTGATGCTTCCGGGGCATTCACACGCGTGGATGTCCCGGAAGACACGCCAGGCGAGAACCCCCTACTCAATTGAGTCCGAGAAGAAGCGGAGGCCGGTCGGGCGGCCGTTCTGAAGGACGTTGTGCCGCCCCTGACCGACGTCGTACAATCCGGGTGCGAGCACCGATCGCGGGAGTACCCCCGCCCCGCCGGCATACCCCGAGCCGCAACCACCTGGCAAGGGTTGAAGCCGGTCGGCCAACACCTGGAGGGATCGTATGGCCACTCTCGACGTCATGAAGAACAAGTACCAGCCCGTCATCGATGTTGCCCAGCAAAAGGGCGGCAAGCTGATGAACGTGCACATCGAGAACGAAAAACTGCTCATCCGCGCGGCCGTTCCGAATGAGCAAATCAAGAACGAGGTCTGGAGCAGGATCAAGGGGGTCGACCCGGTCCATGCCGACCTGACCGCCGACATCCTCATCGATTCGTCGCTGAAGGTGCCGGAGAATGTCTACGAGGTCGTCTCGGGCGACACTCTCTCGAAGGTCGCCAAGCAGTTCTACGGAGATGCCAACAAGTACATGAAGATCTTCGACGCGAACAAGGACCAGCTCACCAACCCGGATCAGATCAAGGTGGGCCAGAAACTTCGGATCCCGGACTGACCGGGCGGAGGTGCAGAGCATGGGCCTTCTAGACAGCCTCGGCGGACTGGGTGGGCTTGCCAGCGCCGCGATGAAGAACCCGCAGGCTCTGGCCGCGGTCGGGAGCCTCCTCAGCTCGAAGGACGCGTCGGTCGGAGGGACCGGCGGCCTCGCGGGACTCGTCCAGGCCTTTCAGGGAAAGGGCATGGGCGACATGATCTCGTCGTGGATCTCGACTGGTCCCAATCCGCCGATTACGGCGGCCCAGGTCACCAACGTGCTGGGGCAGGACACGGTGACCCAGTTCGCTCAGAAGGCGGGTGTCCCTCACGGCGACGCTGGCGGATTGCTGGCGAGCCTCCTTCCGACCGTGATCGACAAGCTCACGCCGCAGGGCAACGTGCCCGACAGCAACACGCTGGAGTCGGCACTGGGCGGCCTTCTCTCCGGCCTTGGGCGATAGCCGATCGCAAAGGCGGCCGATTCCTGGCCGCATACGTTTGTTCATGCAGCCCCAGGGGCGCGGCTCCTGGGGTTGCTGCGCAGATTGCCTCCACCGTCCCGGTACCTCCCGCCTCGGAGATGGGGGCCGTCATGAGGATTACGTCGTCGCAGAGCGATGGAGTTCGGATCGCGCTCATCGTCACCGAAGCCCTCGCCGTGGTGTTCCTGCTTCTCGGCTGCGCCAAGTCCTCACCCTCGGGGCCAACGGTTCCCCCGTGTGACGCCTCGTTCTATGTTTATCCGCCCCCGCCGGCGACCGGGCTCGCCGCAATGACCGTCTACAAGGTCGGCAACGGCACCTACGGCGTTTTCCCCAACAACTGCGCGCTTTGCACGTTTGATTTTGGCGACGGGGCCACTGCGGTGGGGTCGCCAGCCTCGCATACGTACCGCTCGGCTGGCCAGTTCACGGTCACCTTCAGCCCACGCTCGCCCGAGTGTCAGTTCCCGACGACGAAGCAAGTGGTGATCAAGAGCATGGCCGGCACATGGCAGGGAACGATCGGGACGAGCCCCGTGACCACCTTCACACTGGTTCTGGCGCAATCCGAAGACATCGTCACGGGCACCTACACGGACGATAGATCGGGAGCCGGATCGTTCAGCAGGTTGGTCATCGGCGATGGGCGCAATCCCACGGATGCTTCGAACTGGACCGTACCCTGGTTCTCGGTGAATATCAGCCAGGGGGCGCGTCAGTTCTATATCAACGCCGGGGCGGTCGGCGGTCTGGACTCGTTCACCGGCACCTGCGTGTACTACGACACGTCCACCTCGGCACCGATGACCATGACACGACAGTAGGTCATGGTGGCCGCCTGAGTGATTCGCCTGGCCCAGTTGACAGCGGCGGCCTCGATCGTGATCCCGTCGCGGGCGCTCCGAGCCGGATCGGAGGATGGCCTCCGGGAGGGACATCCGCCGCTGCTTCCAGCGCAGCCTTCCGTGATCGACAACGTGGAGGGTTCGGGACGCGACGTTCGTCAGGTAGAGAGTGTGTGGGTCAACACTGATCCGCATCTCGCGTGGAAACGCGCCGGCTTGGAACGACCCTAACACTGCAGCGGCCCGGGCACCCGTCCACAGGCGCCCGGGCCGTTGCGTGACGCAGGACGAAGCGCTACTGCACGACCACCGTCGCGACATTCGACGTCGCGCCCAGGCCGCAGGCATTTCTTCCGTGGATGTGGATGTAGTAGGTCCCGTTCGGCACACCGGAGGTGTTGAAGACCAGCGTATTCCCGACTTCGAGGCTGGCCAAGTCAGCCAGGCCCGGACTCGACCCCGCGTCGAGCACATACGTCGTCGGCGACGCGGATGCGGCCGTCCAGGTGATCTGGAGACTGCCCCCTGGCCCGACCGTGGAGGTCAAGATTGTCGGCGCGCCTGGCGGCCCGGGGCACCCGACATACATCAGGGCCTCGTTCGACGCGGCGCTGGTGCCGTACGGATTGCTCGCACGCACCCTCAGGTAGTAGCCACCATCGCCGACCCCACCCGCCGAGAAGGTTGTGAGAGTGTTGCCGCTCACCACGTTGGCCAGGTTTGCCAGCCCCGGGCCCGAACCGGCCTCGATGGTGTACGAGGTGGGCGGTCCACCCGTGCTCGGCGCGTTCCACGACAGGGTCACCGTTGATCCGACGGAGCCCGCGGTCAGCCCGGACGGCGGACCCGGTGGAGGCGGCCCGACCTGCAGGATCGCCTCGTTCGACGGAGCGCTCGTCCCGCCGGCGTTGGTGGCGCGCACCCGCACGTAGTACGTGCCATTGGACACGCCTGAGGCGGTGAAGGTCGTCAGCGTAGTGCCGGTCGCGATGTTGGCGAGGTCCGAGAGACCGGGAGCCGATCCGGCCTCGATGAGGTACCCCGCCGGGACGCCGCCTCCCGCCGGCGCCGTCCACGCGAGGGTGATGCTCGATCCGGAGGAACTCGCCGTCAGACCCGTCGGGGCGTTTGGAGGCGCCGGTCCGATTCGGACCGGGACCTCGTTGGAGGCCGGGCTCGTTCCCGACGCATTGCTGGCCCGCACGCGGATGAAGTAGAGGCCGTTTGCGATGCCGTTCGCGAAGAACGTGGTGAGCGTATTGCCGGTCGAGAAGTTCGCCAGGTTCGACAGCCCCGGCCCGGAGCCTGCCTCGATCGTATACGCCGCCGGGAGTCCGCCGCTCGACGGCGCATTCCAGGACAGTGAGATTGACGAGCCAGTCGACGATCCCGCGAGTCCGGTCGGCGGTCCAGGTACCGCATTGGCCGCTGCCTGCTGAACCGTGAGGGTCTGGCCCCCGATGGTCACGGTTCCGGTGCGGCCCAGGTTCGTCTGATTGAGGGCGACGTGGTAGTTGACCGTCCCGTTTCCCGTACCGGATGCGGACCCCGGATCGACCGTGACCCAGGCGTCGTTGCTGACGGCCGTCCAACCGCAGTCGGCAGCATTGGCCGTCACCGCGACGCTGGCCGGTCCGCCAGCGGCCCCGGGCGTGGTGGAGGTCGGGTCGATCGTGACGGCGCACACCACGTAGGTGAATCCGCCCGTCAGCGTCCCCTGCTGCGTGTCCGGGTTGGTCACCACGACGTCCACCGCACCGGCCGCATGAGCCGCCGTCGTCGCCGTGATCGTGGTGTCATTGACGACCGAGGTCGAGGTCGCCGCCGCGCCGCCCAGTGTCACCGCAGCACCAGTGACGAATCCGGTACCGGTCAACGTCACATCAGTCCCGCCGGCGGTCGATCCTTGAGTTGGTGCGATGCTGGCGACGGTCGGTGACGTCGCCGGGCCATTGACGAAGATATCCCGCACGCCGTTCGTATCCCCGGGCACCAGGTTCGTGGCCAGGGAGATGAACGCGACCGACAGCCCGTCCCCGCTGATCGCGTGGTAATAGGACGCCCCATCTGCCTGAGTGCCGGCTGTCGACACGCTCACCCGCGTGGTGGTGCTACCAGCGCGATCGCGGACGAAGACGTCTATGGTGTTGTTGGTGTCATCGGCGACCAGGTCCCAGGCCTCCGAGTAGAACGCGACGCGTTGCCCGTCGGCGCTGACCGCAGGGTAGTTGGACTGACGGGTGACTTGGGCGCCGTTGTTCGCCACACTCACGCGCGTGGTCACGCCCGCGTCGCGATCGCGGACGAAGATGTCAGGGGCATCGTTGGTGTCGCCGGTCACCAAGTTGCTTGCGTCTGACTCAAACACGACGATCCGCCCGTCCGCGCTGATCGCAGCAGACCCAGGGGCACTCGGATTTCCCTGAGTGCCGTTGGTGGCGACGTTTACCCGTGTTGTGATTCCGGGCGTGCGATCGTGAACGAAGAGGTCGAACGCTCCGTTGGTATCGCCGTCCACCAGGTTGCTGGCAGCGGACTGGAACACGACGGTCTCTCCGTTCCCGCTGATGGCGAGCACGGAGGACCTGTCGTTTCCCTGACTGCCGTTGGTCGCCACGCTCACGCGCGTCGTGGCCCCTGTCGTTCGGTCGTGGACGAAGGCGTCCCACTGGCCGTTGGTGTCGCCCGTGACCAGGTTGGTAGCGTTCGAGGAAAACGCCACGTACCGCCCGTCCGCGCTGATCGACGGCAGGGCGCAGGACCCGTCCCCCTGGGTGCCGTTGGTCGCCACGCTCACCCGCGTTGTCGTGCCCGTGACGCGGTCGTGCACGAAGATATCCGCATAAAAGTTGGTGTCACCTGTCACCAAGTTGGAAGCGTTGGAGTAGAACGCGACGTACCGCCCATCCGCGCTGATCGCAGGTTGAAAAGAACTGGAGTTGGCCTGGGCGCCGTTGGTCGCCACGCTCACCCGCGTCGTGGCCCCCGTGTTGCGGTCGCGGACGAAGACGTCGACTTGCCCATTGGTGTCACCCGCCACCAGGTTGCTGGCCATTGACTCGAACGCGATGATGCTCCCGTCCGCATTGAGTGCGGAGAAGAAGGAATCCGAATTGGCCTGACTCCCGTCAGTGGCCACGCTCACACGGGTCGTCGCCCTCGGCGGCGCCTGACCCGACACCGCGCTGACACATCCGACGGTGATGACGAGCGTGGCAATGCAGCGGCGGAAACTGGACATGCGTCCCTCCTGCGGTTTGTAAGCCGCGACGCCGAAGACCATTCACACCTGCCGCCCCTCGTCCGGCTCCACCGTCAAGTGGAGCACCGTGCCTGCATCGCGCAGACCAACGGCGATTGGACGACACCGGAGGCGGTCGTGTGACGGACGATCTCGGCGCCAACTGTCTTGACCGAACGACGACGGCGTAAATGCAGCGTGGGGACTCGACGGGAGCGCCGATCGGCAGCCGCCTGTGAGAGGCGTGGTGGGGACGAGCGCAATTCTGCCCATCGAGTCGATCGAAGTCAACTGCGCCAGGAGGGATCTGCGCCAGGAGGGATCTACGCCAGGAGGGATCTACGCCAGGAGGCCTCGCGAGCTGGCTCGTCCGTCCAGTGGCGTCAGCGACCCCCGGCGGAGCGCGACGCCGCCTCGTCCGGCTGCCGGGCCGGCGCGTCGCGGCCATCCGAAACGCGCCACCAGTCTCGTCGAACGGCGGCTTTTCCGAAGTCTCCGATGGCTCCCGTGGTGTCACCAGCTGATGAGGGCGCGCACGGTGACGATCCCGGTGCGGGCCAGGCGCCCATCGTGGCACAGGCAATAGTAGAATGCGGTGGCGTCAAATATGGCGCCGCGAGCCAGCGTCCTCGCCTTTCTCGCCTCGTCTGAGCGGCACCCACGGTCGTTCGAAGGAGGCTGTGATGTCCTTGTCGTTTAGAACACTTCCGGCGGCGGCCTTACTCATCGCTTCCCAGGTGCTCGCCACGATTGTCTCGGCTCAGCCGCAGCCAGGTCCCTCGCAGGGCGCGCTGGAGCCGGGCTGGGCGACGGTGCGCGCGCTGAAGCAGGGCACCGAGCTCGTTGTGTTGGTCGCGGGACGCAAGCCGATAGTGTGCTGGTTCGTGGCCGCCGACGAGTCGACCGTCGTCGTGCTCGAACTGGTGAACGAGGCCTCCGACTGGCGCAGGCGGCAAGCCCGATCGTCATTTCAGCCGCTGTGGCCGGATATTGCCAACAGCCGCCAGGAGGTCTGGGAGTTCAACATCGACGCCGCGAATCAGATCAAGGGCCGGCGGCTACAAATTGCGAAACAGGAAGTCATCGCACTCAGAACCGCGGGCGCGAATTACGTGCATTTCCTGTCGCCCGCGCCGTCGTTTGCCGAACTCGCCACGCGCCTGGAGATTGGGGATACCGTCAACGTCACCGACGACACGGGACGCGTCATCAGGGGGAGGATCGCAGGACTGACCGCATCCTCGCTGAGCCTCCGCCGCGGCGGCTCGACGCGGGAGTTCCAGGCCGCGCAAGTCAAGGAACTCTCGACGCAGCGGCCTCACCATTCGCTCATCCTGGGCGCGTTGGCGGGGGCCGGAATTGTGTTCGTCGTGTTGGACGTGCTGGCCTACACGACCGGTGCCGTGAGTAATGAGGTGGTCCCGCCCGCCCTCTCGGCGGCAGCGGTCGTTGGGGCCCTGGTAGCGGCCAGACCCGGGCAACCGGTTCTCGCGTATCGCGCCATGCCCGGCGGACCGAACCCCGGTGTGGGGATTTCGCCGATTCTGACGCCGACACGCCACGGTGTGGCGATACGTTGGTCGTTCTGAACCGAGAAGAGCATCCGAGAGGCAGATCCGGGGGCAGGCGGCGCGAACCGTCCGCGAAACCCGCGCGATCCTGGTAATGCTTGCGGAGAAGCACCATGAATCCGAGACGCTGGATTGATACGGCCGTCGCCATTCTCGGCACCTTGTCGTTCCTGAGTCTGATTGGATTCTTCCTCGCGCTGCACGATATCTGGTGGGACTATGCAAGCCCCGCCGTATGGGCGCACGCGGGTCAGCCGCTGCCACTGGTACGCCCCCGGGAACCGGACACCGGGCGAGTGGGGCATGATTCAGGTCGGATTCGTGGTGGTCGTTGCATTCCACCTGCTGCTGTTTGCCCGGTACTTCATCAGGACCCAGACTGCCGCACCAGGAATAACCTCTCGCTCCTGACTGGTGACCTCAGCCTGGCGGCACCCTCAGCTATCGTCGGGTGAGTCGAATTCGATCGACCCGTTGCCTGCCCGGGCTGTTCATCGGTGAGGGAGGTGTTCGGACTGCCCCAGATGGGTGTGCAGTAACGGCAGGTGTAGACTGATGGCCCGGTCTGTCCCGTCGAACCAGTCGAATCCCGATCCGCTGGCCGGGGTGCTGTTCTCGCTGGTGGAATCCAGAAGACCGCCAGAATTGGCCGAGACGATTTGGCAGCGGAGCCGGGTGCTCGGTGCCGAGGCATGGGCGGGGGCATCGGGGAGACTTTCGTTGGTCCGGCCGCTGTCAAGTGGAGGCTGCAATGCTGAGAGTGGCGGCGACACTGCTGCTGGCAGCGATGGCAGGCGCCCCGGCGGAAGCCATGCAGGCGACTGTTTCGCAGGCGGCCAAGCAGACTGGCGCGAGGGAGGTCGCGAAGGTGCGAGCCTTGGCAAAGCAGGGCGACGCGAACGCGCAACTGAAACCGGTGCTCGAAGGATCCGGGTACGGCGTCGAAAACGTTACGGTCCCGATCGCGCGGATGCTGGCTGGTAAGAGATAGCCGGTTGTCGCGTTGCGAGCGCGGGTGGTGTGCGGTTGGGGCGGCCTGCCCGGGGGCAGGTCGCCACCTCTTCGGGCTGCCCGGCTGGCGAGTGGCGGCCATCCGAAACGCGCCAACAGCCATGTCGAACGGCGGCTTTCCCGAAGTCTCGGATGGCTCCCGTCGTGTCCCCCGCGGATGAGGGCGCGCACCGTGAAGATACCGGTGCGGGCCAGGCGCCCATCGTGGCACAGGCAATCGCATGATGCGCTGACGTCAAGTGTGGCGCCGCGCGCAAGTGTCCGCCCCATTCGCGAGCGGCCCGAGCCGGCGTCCCGGTCATTCGAAGGAGGCTAAGATGTCCTCTGCGTCCAGAAGACCTTATGCGGCGCCGCTTCTCATGGCTTCTCTCGTTCTCGCCACGGCTGTCTCGTCTCAGGCGCAGCCAAGTCCCTCGCAGGGCGCGCCGACGCCCGACTGGGCGACGGTGCGCGCACTGCAGCAGGGCACCGAGAGCGTTCTGTCGGTCGCCGGGCGTCCGCCATTTGCGTGCTGGATTCTCCAGGCGGACGACTCGATCCTGGTGGTCTTCGAGCCGACGGATTCTGATTCGGCCAAGCGCGTGCGGCGCATGTCTTCCCGACTCGAGACGATCTGGCCCCCCATCGCGGCCGGACGTACGGTGACGTACGTCGAGGGAGTTGCCGATTGGAATCCGGCCATTGGCAGACGTCTGGAAGTGGCGAGAGGGAGCGTCATCGCTCTCAGACTTGCGGGTGCGGACGTCGTGCACTTCCTGACGCCCGCGCCGTCGTTTGCCGAACTTGGCACGCGCCTGGAAATCGGGGATACCGTCAACGTCACCGGCTCGGCAGGACAAGTCGTCCGGGGACGGATCACAGGAATGACCGGCTCATCGCTGAGCCTCCGCAGCGGCGGCTCGACCCGGGAGTTCCAGGCCGGACAGATCAAGGAGCTCTCGACGCAGCGGCCTCCCCGTTCGCTCGTCACAGGCGCCGTGGTTGGGGCCGTAGGCGCGACAGTGCTCGGCATACTGGCTCTGTCCGCTCTGAATGGTGGCGGCGACCCTGAAGGAACTGCTCCACCAGGCGAGTTGCTCTACCTAGTCCCTGCCGCGGGAGCCGTCGTTGGGGCCCTCGTGGCCAGGACACCGCGGAAAGCGCTCCTCGTGTATCGCGCCGTGTCCGGCAGTCCGAGCGCCAGTTTGATCGTCTCGCCAATTCTGACTCCGACACGCCACGGTGTGACGATACGTTGGTCGTTCTGAACCGAGAAGAGAACTCGAGAGGCCGATCTGCCGGGCAGGCGGCGCGAACCGTCCGCGAAACCCGCGCGATCCTGGTACTGCTTGCGGAGAAGCGCCATGAATCGGAGACGCTGGATTGATACGGCCGTCGCCATTCTCGGCACCTTGTCGTTCCTGAGTCTGGTTGGATGCTTCCTCGCGCTGCACGATATCTGGTGGGACTATGCAAGCCCCGCCGTATGGGCGCACGCGGGTCAGCCCCTTCCTGACTGGTACTCACCGGTGAACCGAACTCCGGGCGAGTGGGGCATGATGCAGACCGGATTCGTCGTGCTCGTCTCATTCCACGTGCTGTTGCTTGCCCGGTACCTCATCAGGACCCGCACCGGCACACAAACAGTAATCATGTCCTGACCGGGGGTCTCAGCCTTCGCGAAGCGATCAGCCTGACGAACAGACACGACCGGGGCAGGAGGGCTGAGACAAGAGGGATTGCGTGGCGTTGCCACGGGGACGAGGCGATTCGTACCAGATACAACACGTGGTGTCGCGAAGCGTTGTCGGCGAGGTGTGGACCACCAAGGTCGCGGCCCCAGTTATGCGCGGGCATCGTGGTACAACGGGATCGATCTGTCGTTCCTCCGAGCTCACTTCTTGAAGCACCTGCCAGAGTGCTAGTATCGGCTCTCGTCAGGGACGACAAGCCCCTTGCGGTCCACCAGTCCTCCATGAAACGAACGGCCGCCGCTCTCTCGATGCTGTTCTGCCTGGGGTGGGCGCAAGCCCAGGAATCCGAAACCTACGTATTGCGCCAGGCCGTCTCGAATCGCGAGACCATCGTCTTCAGGCGCGTCATCCGCTTCGACGATCAGACGCACCTGTTCCATGTCCAGGACTACTACGAGGACGGACAAGTCCAGATGGATGCCTTCTACTCCTCCTTCGACAAACGGGTGAAGGAGGAGTATCAGTGCAACTACCGCTCGAACACCAAGGAAGGGCCCTATACGGAATGGCACCGGAACGGGCGCGTGAGGTTCGAGGGCCACTTCACGCGGGGCGTGTTGAACGGCGCGAGCACCGCCTGGTACGAGAGCGGGCAGAAGGAAGCGGAGGAGAACAGGCTCAACGGGCAATTGCACGGCCGGGTCAGATACTGGTCCGAGAAAGGGGACCTGCAGTTCGATTCGACGTTCGAGCACGGCATGAACCAGCATCGCAGGAACGTCACCTATCGATACGTGTCGTACCTCCCGAAGGACTACGAGGCGGACGCCGTCAGGAAGTGGCCGCTCGTCATCTACCTGCACGGGGGTTCGGACCGGGGGACCGATCTGAAAAGGCTGTACTCATCCGGGATTCCCGATCAGGTCTACCGGGGGCGGGAGTTCCCGTTCATCATGCTCGCCCCGCAATGTCCCGAGCATCTCAGGTGGTCGACCGATGACTGGTTCGAGAACTTCTACAAGGAAGCGGCGGCCAGGTACCGGATCGACGCCGACAGGATCTACCTGACCGGGCCGAGCCTGGGCGGCTCGGGCACCTGGTACATCGCCGCGCGGTATCCCGACAGGTTCGCGGCGATCGCCCCGATGAGCGGATTCACGAGCCATCTCGACTACATCGACAAGAACATCGACAAGCTGCTGGACATGCCTGTCTGGGCCTTCCACGGAAAGCTGGACACCGTCGTCCCGTTCGAAGAAACGGAGCGAATCGTGAAGAGGCTGGAGGGAAGGAACCGGAACCTGAAATTTTCCGCCGAACCCGACATCGGCCACTCGATCCACTGGCAGGTCTACCCCGGCCGGGAGATCTACGACTGGTTGCTCCGGTACGACAGGACATCGAGGAAGTGACGCCCGCGCACTCTGGCGGCGTCAGGGCTGGTGCTCTCCCGACGGCCAGCCCTGACGAGGGCTCCCCGCGTCATCGACTCTCGCGCAACCGGTCGAGCAAAATCGTCCTCGCCACGTCCTGCAGTCGTGTCATCACCGAGTCGCCGTGTTGGTGGTCACCGTCAAAGATGGAGTGGTGTTCGGATTGCCCGGGGTGGGTGTGAAGCGACGGCAGGTGTACACTGATGTCCCGGTCTGTCTCGTCGCGCTTGGAGATTCGCGATCCCCGCGCGGGGTCCTGATCCCGTTGGTGGAATCCAGCGGACCTCCAGACCTGAACGAGACGAAGTGGCAACCTCGCCGGAGTCGTTCGTGCTGAAGGTTGCGGGTGTGCATCGGGGAGACTCTGGTTGGTCCGGCCCCTGTCAATTGGAGGCAGCGATGCTGACAGTGGCGGCGATGCTCGTGCTGGTAGCGGCCGCAGGCGCCCCGGCGGAAGCCCTGCAGGCCGCAGTGTCGCAGCCGGCCAAGCAGACCGGCGCGGGCGAGGTTGCGAAGGTGCGAGCCTTGGCCACGCAGGGTGACGCAAACGCGCAGGCCAGGCTCGGCTCGATGGACGTCGGCGCCGCGGCGGAAGCCAGGCAGGCCGCCGACTCGCAGCCGGCCAAGCAGACCGGCGCGGGCGAGGTCGCGAAGGTGCGAGCCTTGGCCACGCAGGGTGACGCAAACGCGCAGGCCAGGCTCGGCTCGATGTACGCCGGCGGCCAAGGCGTGCCGCAGGACTTCACGCTGGCGGTGGAGTGGTATCGCAAGGCCGCCGACCAGGGACATGCGGAAGCGCAGTTCCGCCTTGGCGTGGCGTATTCCGTTGGTACGGGTGTGCCTCAGGACGATGCGCAGGCAAAGGCGTGGTTCGAGAAGGCCGCCGCGCAGGGACACGCGCGTGCCCAGTACTACCTCGGCCTGGTGTACGGGAAGGGCCAGGGCGTACCCGAGAACGACGCTCAGGCCGCATTCTGGCTTCGCAAGGCGGCAGACCAGGGCGATGCGGAAGCGCAACGTGACCTTGGGCTCATGTACGCCAATGGCGCCGGCGTACCGAAGGACTACGCGCAGGCCGCAGCATGGTCTCTCAAGGCGGCCAAGCAAGGCGAGGCTGGCGGGCAGTACGACCTCGGCTCACTGTATCGGCTCGGCCACGGCGTCGCGCAGGACTACGCGCAGGCCGCGAAGTGGTATCGCAGTGCCGCCGATCAGGGGCACGCCGATGCGGAGTTCAATCTCGGCCTGCTCTATGCGAGCGGCCAAGGCGTTCCACAAGACGTCAAACAGAAACTCGCGTGGTTGCGCAAAGCGGCGGACCAGGGACACGCTGAGGCGCAGTACGCCGTCGGGTCGATGTTTGCCACCGGGCAGGGCGTCCCGCTGGACCACGCGCAGGCGGCGAAATGGTATACGAGAGCTGCCGATCAGGGAGTTGATAAGGCGCAATACGGCCTCGGCGTGATGTACACCCTCGGCCAGGGCGTGGGGCAGGACTACGCGAAGGCCGTGACATGGTTTCGCAAGGCCGCCGAACAGGGTCATGCCGTCGCGCAGTTCACCCTCGCCCTGAGATACGACAGTGGTCAGGGCGTGCCGCAGGACTACGCGCAGGCGGCGCAGTGGTATTTCAGTGCCGCCGAGCAGGGGCACGTTGGCGCGCAGTTCAACCTTGGCTTGATGTACGCCGACGGGCGAGGGGTGAAACAGGACTACGCAGAGGCGCTGGCGTGGTATCGCAAGGCCGCCGAGCAAGGCGATGCGGACGCACAGTTCAACCTGGGCATGTTGTATTCGACGGGGCGCGGCGTGAAGCAGGACTACGTGGAAGCTCACATGTGGCGAAACCTCGCGGCTGCCCGAGCGAGCAGAGAGAACCAGACGCGGTACGCGGAAGTTCGGGACTCACTGGCCAAGTTGATGACACCTGAACAACTTGCCGACGCGCAGAAGCGGGCGCGCGAGTGGGCCGCAGCTTTCGAGAAGAGGCAGAAGGAATAGGGAAGCTCTGAAGCTGCCCGTGCCCATCCACGCCGAGTTGCTGCGTTTGACGTCGCCTGCGAGCCTGCCTGCAACACCCCTCTGCGATGCGCGTGGCGAGATGGCCGCCTTGGGCGTCTGCGTCAAGATGTCAGTCCAGCCTCCCTGGGGGATTCGAGAGGTGGATGAAACCTCCCGGTCAACGCCGGTAGCGAGCAGCGGTCCGAGGGCCCGCCATCAGGCGGCTTCCGGCCGGTTCGACCGTGGTGTGAATCCCCCTGGCGGGGTCGGGAGTCTGAATAATGGGCCACCGACACATCTATTCCGGAGCTCGCTTGAGTCGATACGCTCGCTCCGCAGTAGGCTCAAGGCTCTTGGCCCACGGCCAAGACGGAACGTGCTCAATACAAGTGCGTTCGAGTCTAGTGCAGGCGGAAGGCGTTCGGCGTGCAACCGCACCGGCGGGGCTGGCAAGAATGGAGATCCCAGCTCGAGTGCCGGAGCCACCAGCGGTGAGGAGATCGTCGTGAACGTACCCAGGCGTGGACGCCGATCCTTCCTGTTCGGTTTGGGCAGCCTCGGCATCAGCCAGATCCTGGCGCAACGCATGATCCGGGCCCAGGCTGTGGCGCCGCAGGGATTTGTGCTCGGCGCCGACGAAGGCGAACAGCTCGTTCATTTTCGCGACCACGGCAAGATCGTCATCAAGGTCGGCTCCGCCACAGGATCCGACAATCTCGCGCTGGGGACCCAGCAAGTGACAGTCGGTGCAGGCATTCCGATCCACCGGCACTTCCAGATGGACGAAGCCTTCTACGTTCTGGAAGGCAGCGGCACGTTCATCTTGAACGATGCACGTCACGCGTTCGAGAAGGGCGGAACGATATTCATCCCCAGGAACTCCTGGCATGGGTTTGCGAATCCCGATCATGAGCTGGTCCTGCTCTGGACTGTGTCGCCCGCTGGCCTGGACGGCTTCTTCCGTGAGACCTGCACTCCGCCCGGCGTGCCGCCAAAGCAGCTCACTCGGGAGCAGATCAACGCGATTGCCCGCAAGTATGCGACGGAATTCAAGTAATCACGCCTCGCAGTACGAGTGTCGACCGGTCTTAGTGACGGGACCGGGTTTGTTCGTCCGCTACGAGGGTGAGTCTGCCGCGGTTGTCTTCGCGCACTGAGCGCATTCCCGAGGGCTCAGACCTTCGAGAGCTCGGTGAGGACAATGCTCATTGTCGTCCCATCCGAACCCGAGGTTCTTCTTTTGCGCGTCCTCCAGGGACGCGACCCGACCCACCTTCACAGACCCAAGAGCGTCTTGAGCTTCTTCGTGATGGCCTCGACGGACGGAACTCCGCCCGTGTACACCCGTCAAGTCGGTTCCGGGTACGGCGGTTTCGGCGTCGGCATCCCGAACAGGTCCTTGCCCTTGTAGAGAACGGTCGGGCTCGGATAGCCGACGCGCGCGTCGGTCTTCGGCAATGTGTCGATGTTGACATGCTGGTAGTCCGAGGGGAGGCCGAGCGCCTTCAGCGCCTGATTGAGGTTCGCAGTCATCTGCGGCGCGTCGAAGCAGCCCTCGCGCGCGAGGAACGACAGATCGGCTTTCAGGGACGTCGGCCGACTGGTCTGGCCACTGACGGTCACGGCGAGTGCAAGTGCAAACAGTAATCGGAACATTTCCACGGTTCTCCTGCCGAGCGATTCTACGCCGTCGTCGGGTGGCGCTTCCAGTCCGCGTGGCGAACGGGCGTCGTCAGGAAGGTGCACGGACAGTGGTCGCTCGCGGCTTGAGGGCTGCAAGACGCGGGTGTCTGTGGATCGGCTTCCGTGGAGTTGCTGCCCGGCTTCGCCCCTCGCCGACGCGCGGGGCTTCGGCGCGCAACCTTCGCCTGAGGGGAGTGAGTCCGCTTGGCTTGCTAACCGAAGCTCACTCACATTTCAGGTGAGCGAAGGTTGGCGTCCCCAAGGGGTAGGTGGTTAGGGTGGAGGGGCGTGCCCAGCATACGCGTGGCCGGTATGGCGAGTCGTGCGGCGTGACTGACTGTTTCTTGTGCCTCAGCTCGCGCGCTCTGCTACGACCCTTCCACAAACGTTCCCATCCTAACCCAACCACTCTTCGCCCCTCCGCGCCAACCCCTCCCACGCCACAAGATCGGTGAAGAATCCTCTTACACGTCGACTCCACCGAACCCCACGCCCAGCCGCGGTGTCCAACTGATGGATGGAGGTGCGGATGGGTCGCACAGTTCGGGCATTCGTTGCGGCCGCGTTGATGTTTCTGATAGCGGTCATGCTATCCAAGCGCTTGCCGGCTCCGGCCGGGAACGGCCAGGCGCGTCGATGTGAAATCCCAGCGGAGCCACCGCGACCGTTGCATCTAGACCGATTCGCCGACCGTGTTCACCTCCGTGCCGATTCTGCGACGGCGGAGAGTTGGGCCATCGCCTATGCCGATGTCTCGCCGCTTCGACAGCAGGGCGCTGGTCCATATGCGGACGTCCGCGACCAGTGCATGGTGATGCTGTTCGCGAGGATCTCTCAGAGCCATAGAATCGACGTCAATACTGTGCGTGAGTACGCGCAGCAACGAGACATCATTTTCGACGCCGCCGTCCTCCTGGTGTTCGCCTTTGCGTACGTGGTGATCGCATACCAACTGGTCGGGGCAGTCACGCGTCGGTTCCCTGGTGATGAACGATTCGCTCTGGTAGCCGCAGTGATCATCGTGTCAGTCATGACTGTGTTCGCCGCGGTGCTCGTCGGGGATGTCTGGTCCGTCGGCGCGGAGGTTCTTCGGGTCGGTGATGGGCATCTGAGCTACCGCACAGAGCGTTTGCCGTGGCGGCAATATCGGCCCGCGATCATCGCCACGGCGCTCGGCGTATTCTGGCTGGTTGCAGTCGTCAGGATCAAAACAGAAAGAGTGCAAGGCCGCTGAGCGACGGGCCATGTTCGGCACTGACGACGAGCTGTACTCAAATCGGTGAACAGCCCTTTTCCGACGGAAAGGGGGATGGCTTCCCGTGGTTCGGACACACCCACATTTGGAACCAGTGTCCTGCCGATGCGTATCTGGAAACAGGGGAGGAACCCATGTTGCGAGTGATTGGATTGGTTGTGGTGCTTTTGGCTGGAGGTTGGCAAACTGGGCCAGAGCAGAAGGTCGTCGACGTGACGGGCGCGTGGACCTCGCGATCACGATGTCGGATGGTCAGGCGGCGGGCCTCGCGATCCTGAGCCAAGACGGCACGGAAGTCACGGGGATGATTGGACCCGCCGACACGGACATGATGCCGATCGACGGAACGGTGTCAGGCAATAGGGTGACTCTGGCGACGCATCCGCGCCGTGGCCGTACAGCTGCATTCGCGAAGTGCGAGGTGACTGTCGCGGGCGACCGCATGACCGGGACGATCGACACGGACAAAGGAAAGATCGAGTTCGTGAGGCGGAAGCGATCCTGAGCCTGCTTCGCTTCGGGCGCGCCCACCTCATCCGTCAGGTTTCAGGGGGCTGCCCCAAGCCGTTCTCCACCTAGCGGTGGGCGTAGCGGCTCTAGGGAGCCGCCGAGTGCTAACCTCGGAATATGGGGACGCGCCTCCGCGAGCCCGAGATGCTCGCCGCGTTCGTGAACGCGGTCGTCGTGCTTTGCTTGCCTTCCATCGGCGTTGGTATCGGCATGCTCAAGGCGCTCAACGACCCCGGCTACTCGTGGAACGTCCACCCCGCCAACTGGTCTCCGTGGCCACAGGTCATCGGCTTCTTCGCTGGAAGCTCCGTGTTCATGTCCCCGTTCGCCCTGCTGGCCGCGTGGCGCACGTGGGTCCACGCAAGGCGCTGGCGGTCCGGCAGTCCAGGCCGCAGCCTGCGGGGTGTGGCAGAGGCAGGAGCGTGCGGACTGGGAGTGGCCGTCCTGATACTCCTGCGCCCCTCTATCGAGAGGCCGACCCAAGGGCCTCCGTATCTCATTTTTGTGGCGGCCTCGGGTTCGTCGTCGGTGTCGCAATCGGTCTCATCTTGTTGGTAACGTCAGCCGCCGTCCTGACCGTCACAGGACGCACTGCCACGTAGCCAGCCCGCGTCGCACCGCCTCCCCGGCTCACGATCCGCTCCCACCGAAGCAGCCCGTAACTCCCGCAGAATCCCGTTGGGGACGCCAGCCCTTCCGCTGGTCAGTGATCAGGCTTCTGACACCCAACGTGAGTGGCGCTCCGCTTTCGTGACGCGGTTCATCTCCACGAATCGGCGTTCCTTGGGCTCGTTCTCCGTTGCGGCAGACAGCGCAGACGACGGACTTCGTCCGCCTTCGACGGCCGTTCACAGTGCGGCGCAACGAGCGAAAGAACTGGGCGTCGGCTCGTGACTAGGAAAGCAAGGCATGGCACCGCTCGGCTACCGACTCGGCGAGGATGGCCGGACCCTCGTGCCGCACGAGGACGAACAACGGGTCCTGCGGATTCTGTACGACCTCCGAGCGGCCGGCGCGAACCTTCGGGTCGTGTCAGACGAGTTGAACCGTCTCGGGTTTCGCACCCGGCGAGGTGGACGGTGGTATCGCCAATACGTCGCCCTGCAAGTGGCGCGGTATGAGGAAAGGGACCGGAAGTGACCATCGCGGCTGCGGTCTACGCGCGGAAGAGCACGGATCAGACCGGCGTCCAGGACGAGGATCGGTCGGTCACGCGGCAGGTGGAGAACGGGAGAGCCTTCGCGGCCCGCCAAGGCTGGACGGTCGTTGACCAGCACGTCTTCGTGGACGATGGCGTCAGCGGGGCGGAGTTCGCCGCGCGCCCCGGCTTCTTGAGGCTGATGAACGCGCTGAAGCCGAGGCCCCCGTTCGGAGCACTCATCATGTCGGAAGAATCGCGGCTCGGGCGCGAGGCCATCGAGACCGCCTACGCGCTGAAGCAGCACGTGCAGGCGGGCGTCCGGGTGTTCTTCTACCTGGAGGGCCGTGAAAGGACGCTAGACAGCCCGACTGACAAAATCATGTTGTCGCTGACGGCGTTCGCGGACGAACTGGAGCGCGAGCGGGCGCGCCAGCGGACGCATGACGCGATGTTGCGCCTTGCGCGAGCAGGTCGCGTCACCGGCGGCCGCGTGTTTGGCTACAGGAACGTGGAGGTGCCCGGTCCCGACGGTGGCCGGTCCCACGTCGTTCGCGAGGTGGCCGAGGCCGAGGCCGCCGTTGTTCGGCGCATCTTCGACCTGAGCGAGTCCAGCTCCGGATTCACGAGAGTCAGCAAGTTGTTGAACGCTGAGCACGCCGTGTCGCCGCGCCCGCAGCAGGAGCGCCCCGCCGGGTGGAGTCCCTCGACGGTTCGCGACGTGCTCATCAGGGAGCTGTACCGCGGCGAGGTGGTGTGGAACAAGACGAGGAAGCGCAACGCGTGGGGACAGACGGACCCGTCAAACCGCCCGGAGTCGGAGTGGCTGCGGGTGCCGGTGCCGGAACTCCGCATCGTGACGGACGAGCAATGGACGGCGGTACAAGCACGGCTATCCCGCATCCGAACGCGGCTGGCGACGGCGCGTGGGGACCGCCCAATTGTTCGCCGCGATGTCGAGTCCGCCTACCTGATGTCCAGCTTCGCCCGGTGCGCGCTCTGTGGCGGAACGCTCTCGGTCGTGAGCCGCGACCACGGTCGGCAGCGGGCGTTCTACTACGGCTGTTTGGCGTTCCACAAGCGTGGTTCGAACATCTGTTCCAACCGACTCGTGATGCCGGTCAGCATCGTGGACGAAGCGGTGCTTCGGGCGCTGGCGGGAGATGCCCTACGCCCGGAGGTGGTCCTGGCGATTGTCGATGCCGTCTTCGAAGAGATGAAGCCGGCGACGGTCACCGCAAACGTGGAAGCGCTTCACGCGGACCTGAGGAGGCTGGATCGCAAGATCGCGAATCTCATGGGGGCCATCGAGCAGGGTGCGGCGGTTGTTGCCCCGCTGGTGTCCCAACTCCAGACTCGGCAGACTGAGCGCGAGGGCCTGCTGGCCGCCATCGCGGCGGCCGAGGCTGTCGAAGACCTGACCGTGGACCGTGCGGCGGTCAAGCGGAAGGTGCTGGAGAAGGTTGCGTCGTGGCGGGACCTTCTGACGCGCCAAGTAGCAGAGGGCCGCCAGGCGCTTCGGGAGGTGCTGGAGGGCCCGCTCCGGTTTACACCA
This sequence comes from uncultured Acidobacteriota bacterium, assembly GCA_963843385.1. GTDB lineage: Bacteria > Acidobacteriota > Vicinamibacteria > Vicinamibacterales > JAKQTR01 > CAVOHU01. The sequence continues at coordinate 1,476,992 of CAWJJY010000007.1, read as the reverse complement.
GAGGGCAAGAGCTATCGGTTTGAGGGGGAAGTCGCGACCGGCCGGCTGGTGGCCGGTCTTATTACACCTTGTGTGGCGTCCCCAGAGGGTGGTGAGCGAGGGTGCAGCGGCGGCGGTGCACCTTGTGTGGCGTCCCCAACGGGATTCGAACCCGTGTTTTGGCCTTGAAAGGGCCACGTCCTGGGCCTCTGGACGATGGGGACGAACGTGCGCAGCGAGCAGCGGCACGGGCGCCGCGTTCGCGACAAACAGCAAATAGTACCATGCCGGGCGGCATCCCGCCAAACGGGACCGCGACGCACACCATGGGGAAACTGACCGCGGTAGCGCCTCGTGGTGACAGGTGTTGAAGCCATCGCTCGACGCCGCAGGAAACGGCGCGGGTTCCGGTACCGAACCCTAGCTTCGAGCGCGGTCTACGGGTGTGCCTGCCGAGGACTACGTCGAGCGCGATGTTCCGGGTTTGCTGCCGAGGCGCGAGGTTGAGCGCGGTGTGCTGATCTTCTTGCTTAGCCTTGACGTCGAGCGCGGCGGGCCGATCTATCTACGGAGGTTTGACGTCGAGCGCGGCGGGCTGACTTGCCTGCCGAAGCGTGACCGAGGGTCGGGCAGGCCGAGGTCGAGCGAAGGATGGTGAGCCGGGTGGGTATCGAACCCACGACCCCGTGATTAAAAGTCACGTGCTCTACCCCTGAGCTACCGGCCCATCTTCCAGGCATTGTATCCGATCGGCTCGCGACGCCACCGACGCTACCGAAGGCTCGGCGCCAAGGGGCGAGAGGCGAAACCCGGGAGCCAAGAGCCGAACGTCGAGCCCCTGCTCAACGCCGCACGCCGCCAACTTCCCGCCCCGCGCCGCCACGCCCGAGCCCCGAGCCTCAAACCTCGAGTCCCAAGCCCCTCGCCCGGCGCCCCAAGTCTCTAGCCGCCAGCCTCCAGCCTGAGTGATTCCCACTACCTCTTCCACGACACCGACATGCCCTCGCCCGACGGCGAGACGATGGACGACACCAGCGCCGGGTTGGTCCGAATGGTCCGAAGGAACTCGTCCATCTCGGTGGCCTTGTTCACGACGTTATGGGCAAGGAAGAGCCCGCGCCGGTCGAGCCGCGGAAACACCATGTCGAAGAAACGCTGGTAGTCGCGCTTCCACGCATCGAGGAACACGAAGTCGAACGTGCCCTGCAACGAGGGGATCGCCTTGAACGCGTCGCCGTGAATGACCTGGACGATGTCCGAAAGGCCCGCCTGGCGCACGTTGGACTCGGCTTCCTTCGCGCGCTGAGGGTCGTATTCGATCGTGACGAGCTTGCCGCCTGTGTCGCGCAACCCGAGACCGATCCAGATCGCGCTGTAGCCGCTGGCGGCGCCGATCTCGAGAACCCTTCGGGACGTGTGCGACACGACCATCATGCGCAGGAACCGGCCATCCTCCTCCGACACCGCAAGCTGGCCCGTGTCTCCTCCACGAATCTTCGCGAGGAGCGCGTGAACGCCCGGCGACATGCCCGGGTCCAGCCAGGCTTGGCCGGGCCGCTCTTCGGGAGCAGTCGCTGAAACGTAGCGGCCAGGCGCCACCGCAATGGCGCACGACATCACCGCGAGGACGGCCAGCGGAGCGAACGACGTCTTCATGGGCATATCCAATCTCGCTCGACAAGGATGGGCTCGATCGCCGCACAGCCTGCGGAGCAGAACCGCGCCGAGAGCAGTCATCAGTGTAATGGAGCAGGGCCGCACGCGGAATGCTGAACGCCGCGCGCCCGCCGCCCGAACACGGGAAGGGACGGAGCCATCGCCGGGTCCCCGCCGCCCGAAGACGGGAAGGGACACTACGAACACCGCGCGGGCAACGCCGGGACGCCGGAAGTGAAGGAGCGCTCGCCGCGCGCCCGGGCCCCGGACACGGGAGGCGAAGGAGCGAACGCGGGAGGGGAATCGGCGAACACGGGCGGGGAATCGGCGAACAGGGGAGGCGAAGGAGCGAACGCGGGAGGGGAATCGGCGAACACGGGTGGGGAATCGGCGGACACGGGAGGCGAAGGAGCGAACGCGGGAGGGGAATCGGCGAACGCGGGAAGGGAAGAAGCGAACGGCGCCAGTCAGGATCGAGCAGCCGCTACGGTCGGGCCTCGCGCATCAGGTCGATCATCCGCTGCGGACCGACATACGGGATGGTCGCATCCCGGACCTCGGTGAGCTGGTTCAGAATCGTCGAAATGCGCCACAGATGATCCTGGCAGTGGGCGAGTTCCCGGCGGATATCGGCGGCGAGGTCGTCCCGCATCAGGACGATTTCGAGCGTCCCGGCTGCGGTCGCAAGCGGGTTGTTCACTTCGTGTCCCACCGCGGCCGCGATCTCGCCGATGGCTCGCAGGCGCTGACATCGCACCTCCTGGGCGTTCCGCCACCGGGTCGCCAGGTGCGTGTTGATGCGCGCGGCCAGCTCGCGAATGATCACGGGCTTGACCAGGTAGTCGTCGGCGCCGACTTCGAAGGCCTGAACCTTTGAGGGCGTGTCGTCCAGGGCCGTCAGCATCAGGATCGGGACGGTTCGCGTGCCCTCGCGGCTGCGCAGGGCCTTGCACGCTTCGAACCCGTTCATGCCCGGCAGCACGACGTCGAGCACGATGAGATCGAACGGGGTCGACGCCGCGGCGAGAAGCGCGCTCGGGCCGTCGGGGGCTCGCGTCACCTCGAATCCCTCGGTACGGAGCAGTTCCTCGAGCCCGCGGGCGGCCCGGTCATGGTCTTCGACGATCAACAGGTGGGGAACCGGAACGATGGCCGGAGCGGCAGTCTCAGCGATGCGCATGGTGTCTCATTCGTCGTCGGTATTTCATATCGGCCGACAGGCGCCCGGACAGCAGGGGGCGGGGCCGCAATGGCCAGAAGTTGCACGCGATGCCGCTCCAGGGCCCGATTTCAGGCCAATCCCGGCCGGATCGTGCTAAACTCGGGTGCTTTCTGTTGATGTTCAGCCCCTCCTTTCGAGGCGGGAGGCACCTTGAGTCCCATCCTGATCCGGCCCGTACGGGAGCAACTCGAGCACGACCGTGTCATACGGATGCTCCAGGTCAAGTACCGGCGACGCTTCAACGTGGGGCTGAATCCGGGAGGCGAACAGACGGCGCCGGCGGGAGACCCGGCCGCGCCCGTCTTTCCAGACCTGGTCCTGTCCGCGTCTGGCCGCGGCCGCCGCGTGCTCGGGGTCGTCGAGGTGGAGACCAGCGAGTCGGTCAACAACCTCGAGGCCATGGCACAGTGGGTGCCGTACAGCCGCCTGCAGGCGGCTTTTATTCTGTACGTGCCCGTGGTGTCGGTTGACTCCGCCCGCCGGCTCTGCAGCGATTTGGGTGTGGCCGTCGCCGAAATCTGGACCTACCACATGCTCGGAGACGAGCTCCGGTTCATTCAGGTCTACCACACGCCCGAATCCAAGCCGTCGGCCAAGGCGACGAAGCCGGCCCCAGCCAAGGCCGGAGCCAAGCCGAAGCCCAAGCCGGCCTCCAAGCCAAAGTCGGCCGCCGGCAAGAAAACCGTCGCCCGCGCGGGCCGGGCCAAGGCCTCGTCCGCACGCCGGCCTGCAGCCAAGCCGATTCGCTCGGTCACGAAGCGATCGTCCAAAAAGAAATAGTCGATTCGAGCCTTGCCGTCCCTCAGCTTTACACGCGATCACCGCGGCTACGAATACACCGCGATCGTCCATGCCGGACGCCGTCAGACTGCCGGCGAACAACGAATCCTGTACTGGTTCCGAACGCCGCCCGGCGTGAAGTTCGGCCGCGTGCCGATAGACGAGGACGTCATCCGTTCGCTCGAGGAACACAACCCCGGGCTGTCGTTCGACTGGGACAAGATCCTCCGCTCGCCGCAGGCTCTGCCCATGCCCTTCGTCGATCCGCGGGAACGGTTCCGGAAGAGCAGGCGAGACGAGCCTGCCCCCCCGCGCGCACCGCGCCGCGCGGAGGCCGTTCCGGCCGCGGAGGTCACGGCGCCCCCCGCTCCGGCTCCGGTTATCGCCGAGGCGCCAGCGACGGACAAGGCAACCGCCAAGCGAAAGCGCCGGCGTCGAGGGAGCCGCCGGGACGCGGCGTCTCCAACGCCAGGTCCGCCGCCACCGGCCGAGCAGGGTCGTCTCTTCGAACGCCAGGCGGGCGACGACGTGGAAATGCGTCGCAACGAATCCAGCGCGGCGATCCCAGAGATCGCAGCAGCCGGCCAGCTCGACCGGGATCTCCACTTCTCCATGGGAGACGAAGTGTCGGATGACGCGCCAGAGGCGATGGCAGATGAACCTCGCATGGCGGTCTCGACCGCTGCCGGAACCGTGCTCGGGCCGGAAGGCCTGGCGAGGGTCAGGACTCGCTGCGCAGAGGTGATGGCCAGAATCAGCGAGCGCGTCACCGACGCGGACCGGGCGGACGCGCTGCGCAATCAGGCCGAGCGACTCGACCCCGACACCTGGGTGACCGCCGACGAGGTTCGCGACGGGCTCGAGCACTACGAACAGGTTTACCAGGAGCTCCGCCAGGCGCTCGGCCCCGACCCTGGTTCGAAGCGTCGCGGCCGGCACCGCCGTCGCGTGTCACGCCAAGGGGCGCCGAACTCCGTGGAAAGCGCTCCGTCTTCGACGCCGGATGGGCAGACGCCCCGGAAGTCCGACGACAGCAATTCCTGACATCCAATCCCACGGGCAAGTTGCCTTCCAGCCCCGTCCGATCAGGCCTGGGGCCTTCTGCCAACCCGGATTCGAACACCGCTGGCCCTGCTCCCGGCCGACTGGCGGTGTGGGACGTCCGAATATACCGGGCAGCCCGTGTCTCGCCCGTCGCGGCCCGAACGGGCTAGAATACAAGTCATACGTCTCCGCATCGGGCACGCGTCGTCATCCTGGGTTACCGTGATGAGGGATCAGGTCATGAAGTTCTCGCCCAGTCGCTTCTCGGCGATTGTCGGAGTCCTGGTGAGCGGCACCGCGCTGATGGCGCAGTCGCCGGCGCAGCCTCAGCCGCCACAACAGCCGCCGACGTTCAGAATGGCGATCAACGTCGTGACCACCGACGTGATCGTCCGCGACGCGCGCGGGCAGTTCGTGCCCAACCTGAAGACGGAAGACTTCGAGGTGTACGAAGACAACGTCAAGCAGGAGATCGCATCGCTGGTGATGGTGCACGGCGGGCGCACCTACAACCTGGAGATGCCGCCTCCGCCGCCGCCTGCCGAGGGCATCATCCTGCCTCCGCCGCGCCCGACCAACGATGCCGCCGGCCGCATCTTCGTCGTCTTCATCGACGACCTGCACCTGGACTTCAAGAACACCGCGCGGGTTCGCGACCTGGTCAAGAAGGTCAAGGAGCAACTGGTCCACGAAGGCGACATGTTCACCATCGTGTCGACCGGCACTTCGTCAATCGCGATCGACCTGACCTACGACATCCGGCGGTTCGACGAAGCCATCAAGAAGATCATGGGCGGGGCGCTGAAGGCGACCGATGTCATCCAGGGCCCGGAGGGCGCCGAAGGCCCGTCCGAGGTGCGCTACCGCGCGCACGTCGCGTTCTCGACGGCCTACGACATGATGAAACAGCTGGAAGCCGTTCACAACCGGCGGAAGGCGATGATCTACATCAGCAACGGGTACGACTTCAACCCGTTCCCGAAGTCCCGGTCCGGCCAGGTGGATGCCGCGTTCGAATCGCGGGACGATCCGACGCGCCAGCGCATGAACAACCAGAGCTCCGACGGGCAGGTCCAGGAACAGGACCCGACCCTCGCGCAAGGCAATGAGTTCGCCGACGCCGATCTGGCCCGTGAACTCTCGGATGTCACGAAAGCCGCAAACCGCGCGAACACGACGATCTACACGATCGACTCGCGCGGCCTGGTCGGGGGCATGCCGGACATCGACGAGAAGATTGACCCGACCGAGTTCCAGCAGTACCTGAGCAACTCGATCAGCAGCCTGCGCGTGCTCGCGGAGCAGACGGGCGGCATTCCCGTCGTCAACCAGAACGACTTCACGCGCGCGCTGAAGCGGATCGACGCGGAGACCAGCGACTACTACATGCTCGGCTACTATTCGAACAATCCGGATCCGTTGAAGCGCCTGCGATCCATCGACGTCAAGGTCAAGCGCCCCGGCGTCGATGTTTGGTCGCGCAAGTCGTACTCGCTCAGGCCTCTGCCGGTCGCAAAGAAGAAGTAGAGCGCGCGAGGCCGGGCACGCGTCGTTCGGGCGTTGTTTCGGGTCCGAGGGCCCGCTGACGAGGCTTCGCCGGCCTTTTGCCCCTCGATCTGCCTGACCCCAAGCACTGGTGCCGGTGTCTTCCAGCTACCCCAACATCCGGTATGATGGATCGGACGATCGTCGATCCCTCGACCTTGCGTTCTGATATACTGCGGCGGTTCCGGCCGCACCCCGCCGGAGGGGCCCGGCGGGCATCCTGCCACGCGGCGCCTTCGAAGCTGCCCTCGAACGTCGTCCCGAATCAGGAGATCGATTGATGCAGCGGTGCGCGACAACGCTGCCTGAGCGTGGGGACGTGACACCTGCGCGCTGCCGAACGGGCCACGCCAGGCCCGATTCGCTACGTCACGACCGGGTCGCGAGACCCGGGGTCGCAGGTCGATGCCGGCGAGCCGGGCCTCGCTTGCCGACTCGAGGACATGGCGACATTGCATTCGCGCGAACGGGTCAGCACGGGAGCTGGTCACTCCCGGCTGGCCGAAAATTTCGTGACTAGTTAGCTGGGGAGTGTGTACATGAACCGACACCGTGTATTCGGGCTCAAGGCAATTCTCATGACGGTGGCGTTGCTGGTCGCCATCGGATCATGGCCTGCCAGCCTTGCCAACGCGCAGGGCGTCACCACCAGCGCGATCAACGGGGTCGTGAAGGACGCCCAGGGGCTCGTGGTTCCGGGGGCGACTGTCACCGCGATCCACGTGCCGTCCGGCTCCACCTACGAGACCGTCACGCAGGCCGACGGCCGGTTCACCATTATCGGCATGCGGGTCGGCGGACCGTACACGGTGAAGGCTGAACTGACCGGATTCCAGCCGCAGACAATGACTGACGTGGTGCTCAGCCTGGGCGTCGGCGCCGACCTCGTGTTGACGCTGCGCAACGTGGCCGCTGCCGAGGAGGTCACCGTGGTCGGGACGACCGATCCGGTTTTCGCCTCGAACCGGACGGGCGCCGCCACCACGCTCAGCCGCGAGACGCTGGCGAGCCTGCCTACCATCTCGGGAACGCTGTCGTCGATGACCCGGCTGACGCCGCAGTCCGGAGGCGGGATGTCCTTCGCCGGCCAGGACAACCGGATGAACAACATCACGGTCGACGGGTCCTACTTCAACAACTCGTTCGGCCTGGCCGGGACGCCCGGTGAACGGACCGGCGTCGCGCCGATCTCGCTGCAGGCCATCGAGGAGGTCCAGGTCAACATCGCGCCGTTCGACGTGCGCCAGGGCAACTTCGTCGGCGCGGGTGTCAACACGGTCACCCGCAGCGGAACGAACACGTTCCGCGGGTCGATCTACAACCAGTGGCGCAATGAGAGCATGGGGGGCACGAAGGCCAAGGACCTGGCTGTGAGCCAGGGCAAGTTCAACTTCCGGGAGACCGGCGGGTTCCTTGGCGGGCCGGTCGTCACGAACAAGCTGTTCTTCTTCAGCAGCTACGAAGACGAGCTGACGAAGCAGCCGGGGACGACCTATATCTCCAATCCCGGGGGCGTGCCCACCGGCGGCAACCAGACGCGCGTGCTCACCTCGGATCTCGACACGATGGCCGCGTTCCTGAAGTCCAAGTTCAACTACGACGCCGGCTCCTACCAGGGCTACGACTTCAAGATTCCCGGCAAGCGGTTCCTGGGCAAGATCGACTTCAACCTCGGAAATCGCAACAAGATCAGGCTGCGGTACAACCAGCTCGACTCGAGCACCGACGTGCTGGAGTCCAACTCGTCCTCGCTCGGCAACGGCAGCCGCCGGTCCAGCGTCTTTTCGATGAACTTCTCGGCGTCGAACTACTCGATCCTCGAGAACATCCGCTCCGTCATCGGCCAGTGGAACTCGGTGATCGGTTCCACGATGTCCAACGAGCTCATCGTCGGCTACACGCACCAGGACGAGAGCCGGGGCGATGTCGGCAAGCTGTTCCCGGTTGTCGACATCCTGGACGGATCGGGTTCGACCTACATGGCGTTCGGCTCCGAACCGTTCACACCGAACAACGAGCTGCGATACAACACGTTCCAGGCGCAGGACAACTTCACGTGGTTCACGCAGAAGCACACGCTGACCTTCGGCGCGACCTTCGAGAAGTACCACTCCGAGAACGTGTTCTTCCCCGGCAAGCAGAGCGCGTACGTCTACAACACGCTTGCTGACTTCTACACCGACGCCAACGACTACCTGGCGAACCCGAATCGGACAGTGTCCCCGGTGACGCTCAGGGCATTCCAGGTTCGCTACCTCAACGTCCCGGGGCTCGACAAGCCGACCCAGCCACTCGACGTCATCTACGCGGGGGCGTATGCCCAGGATGAGTGGAACGTTCGCAGCAACCTGAAGGTGACGGCCGGCCTGCGCTTCGACGTCGCGAGGTTCGGCGACACCGGCTTCGACAACACCCAGGCAGACGCCATGACGTTCCTGGACGAGAGCGGCCAGTCCGTCCAATACAACACGAAGAAGCTGCCCGATGCGACGATCCTCTGGTCGCCTCGGTTGGGATTCAACTGGGACGTCCTGGGCGATCAGACGACGCAGGTGCGCGGCGGCACGGGCATCTTCACCGGTCCCCCGGCCTACGTCTGGATCTCGAACCAGATCGGCAATACCGGCGTGCTGACGGGGTTCGACGACATCAGGAACACGACCACCAGGCCGTTCAACCCGAATCCCGACGCCTACAAGCCGACGGGGACGCCGACCGGCGCGCCGGCCGCGACCTACGAGCTCGCGCTGACGGATCCGACCTTCAAGTTCCCCCAGACCTGGCGGAGCAACATCGCCGTCGACCGCAAGATCGTGTGGGGCATCTCGTCGACGACCGAGTTCATCTACAACCGCGACGTCAACGGGATCTACTACATCAACGCGAACCAGCCAGTGCCGCAGACGGCCTACACCGGCGTCGACACGCGGCCGCGGTGGGTCGCGACCGGCGCGTACGCCGGCAAGACCGCCACTCGGCTGCTGGGCAGTCAGAACGTGATCGACGCCATCGTGCTGAAGAATCAGAACGTCGGGCGTTCGTGGAACTTCGCCCAGAGCTTCTCGAAGCAGTTCAAGGCGGGATTGTTCTTCAAGATCGCCTACAGCTACGGCGAGGCCAAGAACACCGTCGACCCGGGCTCGATCGCGTTCGGGTCGTGGCAGCAGAACGCGATCCCGCTCAACGCCAACAACGCGCCGCTGGCCTTTTCGGGAAACTCGCCCGGCAACCGGGTCTTCGCGGCCGCCTCCTACACGAAGGAGTACTTCAACTTCGGCGCGACCACGATCGCGGCCTTCTGGTCGGCGAGCAACAGCGGCAATACGAGCTACGTGTTCTCAGGCGACGCCAACGGTGACGGGAACACCGCGAACGACTTGGTCTACGTCCCGAGAAACACCTCCGAGATGAACTTCCAGCAGTTCAGCACGGGCGGGGTGACGTACACGCCGGACCAGCAGGCCGCCGCCTGGGACGCGTACATCAACCAGGACAAGTATCTCAGCAAGCACCGCGGCCAGTACGCGCAGCGCGGCGCCGTGTTCTTCCCGTTCACGAGCCGCGTCGATCTGAACGTGACGCAGGAGTTCTTCCACCGGCTCGTCGGGGCGCGCCACGGCCTGGCGATTCGACTCGACATCCTGAATTTCGGCAACCTCATCAACCACAACTGGGGCGTCGGTTGGCGGGCGGCCAGCAACTCACCGCTGACCAACCCAGGGCCTGACGCCAATGGGGCGCTCGGGTACCGCCTGCGTGTCATCAACGGCAAGTTGATGGATCACACGTTCGACCAGAGCGCGGGCCTCAGCGACGTCTACTCGTTCATGGTTACGCTGCGTTACACGTTCAACTAGAGCCCGGCTGCGCGAGGCGCGCGGCGCGGGTGAAAGACCGAAGGGGGGACGAGGGAAGCCTCGTTCCCCCTTTTTTTGTTGTGTGTCGCTCGTGAAGCCGCCACAAACAGAGACCAGTCTCAGATCTGCGGACGGTGCCGGAGCTACTCGAGACATGCCGGAGGATCGAGGACGAGTCGGGAGGGAAGCGGCACACACGGGCGGGGATAGTCCGGCCGGGACCGGCCGACAGGTCGGGAGGCGGGTTCTGACTAGGACGCTTTGGCGGCAGGCAGCGGCGAGCTGAACGCGGTCACCCGGAGCGGAGCCACCGTGTGGTTCCGCCGATGGCTGTGCGTCTCACACGCGCGGCCCTTCTCCTCGACATAGGCGACCTCGCGATTGGTCGCCAATTCGCGGTACCGCCCAACCACGCATCCGCAGTCGAGCGTCGTGAAGCCGAGCAGTCGAACGAGGCTCATCATAGCCTTCTCCGAAATACGACCCTAGCAAACATCATGCCCGCTGCAAACCGTGTTGCCGCGTTGATACATCTCGCGCTCACCCAGTAATTTCGGTGTAATTTCGACATTCCCGAGGAAGCGTTGTCGGAGCCCCGACTGGCTGAGAGGACGGAACCGTCCTCTGAAAGTCAACCGTTGGATTTCTCGACCAACATCTTGGATCGCGCACGACTTCTGTCCTGAGACGCGTCGATAATTCCATCGATTGCTCGAAGCATGCGGAAAGTGGCAGGCCAGTTTCCGGAATTCCGGCAGGAGTCCGGAACTGGACGAGGCAGCTTGACAGACGGGATCCAGTGTCGCGATAGTTGTCCAACCTCGGAGGAGAAGTCACGACGCCACCGGCCAAGCGAGCCGGTCCTCGTGTGTGCGGATCGGACCTGGGCTGTGCGGGTCCCGCGTGTGCACCGAAAGGGGAGTCATGCGACGAGCGTTAGTCGGGGTGAGCATCGCCGCCAGCCTGGGAATCAGATTGGCGGCGCAGGGGCCGGTCGACGTCGGGGCCCGGCTGATGCAGGACGGGACGATCAAGGCAGCTCTCGAGGCTGCCCGGCGGAGTGAGCCTCAGACGATCGAGGAGCAGATGGCGATCTGCGAGATCCCCGCGCCTCCCTTCAAGGAGGGCGCGCGGGGCGAGGCACTCAGGAAACGCATGCAGGCGCTCGGGCTGCGCAACGTCCGCATCGACCAGGCCGGCAACGTGCTCGGCGAGCGGCCCGGGCTCTCCCCCCATCCGCACCTCGTGATGGCGGCGCACCTCGACACCGTCTTTCCCGAAGGGACGCCGGTCACGCCCCGGCGTGAAGGCACGGTGCTTGCGGGCCCTGGCATCGGGGACGACTGCCGGGGCCTGGCGGTGCTGCTGGCGGTCGTGCGGGCGCTCGACGCCGCGCACGTCCAGACCGCAGGCTCGATCACCTTCGTGGCCAACGTCGGTGAGGAGGGTCTGGGAGACCTGCGCGGCTCCCGGGCGCTGTTCAACGACACCCTCAAGGGCACCATCGATCGGTTCGTGTCGCTCGACGGGGCGGGGAGCGGGGTCACCAACGAGGCCGTCGGCAGCTTCCGCTACAAGGTGACCTTCAAGGGGCCGGGTGGCCACAGCTACGGTGCGTTCGGCCTCGCGAATCCGGTGCACGCGCTCGGGCGGGCGATTTCGGACATCGGTGACTTCCAGGTCGCCTGCCGATCCGAAAACGACCTTCAACGTCGGCCGGGTCGGGGGCGGGACCTCGATCAACTCGATCGCGATGTCCGCGTGGATGGAAGTGGACATGCGATCGGCGGACCAGGCCTCGCTTGTCTCGCTGGACGCACGCTTTCACAAGGCCGTCGAGCGCGCGCTTGCCGCGGAAAACGAACGGTGGGGCGGCCGGGGCCGCCTGACGGTCGACACCGAGCTGCTCGGGCGCCGGCCAGGCGGGCACACCGCGCCCGAGTCCGCCATCGTGCAGGCGGCGCTCTCGGTCAGCCGGGCGCTGGGGCTGGAGCCCCGGCTGGGCGAGGGCTCGACCGACTCGAACGTGCCGATGAGCCTGGGCATTCCGGCCGTCACCATTGGCGGCGGCGGACGCGGTGCGGGGGGACATTCCCTGTCGGAGACGTTCGACACCGCGGATTCGGACAAGGGGACCCAGCGTGCCCTCCTGCTGGCGGTGGCGCTGACCCGGGATCCGGTCCGGAAATAACGAGCGGGACGGAGATCGCGGGCGACGAACGCTTCTCGGGTTGACCGATCCGGCGGGGTGGGGGTCGCAATGGCTGTTGTGCTGTTTTCGACATCCGGGTGCCGCCACTGCACGGTTGCGCGCGAGTACCTGATCGCCCGCGGCATTTCGTACCGGCAGCGGGATCCGTCACGGAACCGGGCGGCCCTCACGCGCCTGGTGTCGCTGACCGGCCGGGCGTCGGTGCCGACCCTTGCCGTGGGGCGCGACGTGTGCGTCGGATTCGACCGCGCGCGATGGTCGGACATGCTCGGCCGGATCTGACCTCGCGCGCCGGAGACGGCGGCCTGCACGTGATTGCACATCACTGCCGTCAGCGTTACGTTCGCGCACGGATTCTTCCGCGGCCGTACAGTTCTGCACGCGCCCGGGGCCGATACGCTGAAGGAGAAGTGAGGAAGCGGGCACAACCTTCGGTGTGGCGGGTGGGAATTGACCTTGCTTCACTGGAGCGATCTGGTAGAATCCGAATCTAATATCGAGAAAATGGCGTTTCGGTGAAGGCAGTGGACACACGAACCTTGCTTCGATTCACGCGGATATTCGTCCTGGCAGCGCTCGGATTGTCGTTGGCCGTTCCTGCGAAGGCCGGGCAAGGCGCATCGACATCCAAGGCAAAGGCTTCGGCCGCCGCCGCACGGAAAGCGCCCACCCCGAAGTACTCCGCGGCTGCTGCGCGGAGACGGCAGGCCGCCCTGGCGCGTGCGCGCGAGCTCGCGTCACTGGCGATTCCGCTCTACAAGATCGACGCGCAGGGCGATCTCGTGCCCGACGTTCGTGCCGAAGCCGCCGTCATTTACAACCCTTCGACCGACCAGGTGCTCTGGGAAGAGCACTCCAACGACCAGCGGTCGATCGCCAGCATCACCAAGGTCATGACCGCGCTGTGCTTCCTCGAAACCGAGCCGGATCTCGGACAGGAAGTCACGGTCGAGCGGGCGGACGTGTACGGCGCGAACACGACGTATCTGCGGGCGAACGAAAAAGTCTCGGTCGATGCGCTGCTGCACCTCCTCCTCATTGCCTCCGACAACGCGGCCGCCCGCACGCTGGCGCGCGTCTCGACATACGGCTCGGCAGGGTTCGTCGATCGGATGAACCAGAAGGCGGCCGCGCTCGGCCTGAAGAACACCGCGTACAAGGATCCGTCGGGGCTCGATCCCGACAACGTGTCGTCGGCCTACGACATGGCGCGGCTCATCACATCCGCGGCGGGTGAGGAGCGCATCTCCGGCCTGATGCGGACCGAGCACTGCACCGTTCGAACCAGCCGGCGCATCATCCAGATCCACAACACGAACCAGCTGCTCCGCACGGGGAGCGTGGATGTCGTCGGCGGCAAGACCGGCTTCATCGCCAAGGCAGGCTACTGCCTGGCGACGCTGCTGCGTGTGCCGGCGCTCGATCAGACGGTGGCGGTGGTGGTGCTCGGCGCCCGGTCGAACGCCGCGCGCTTCATGGAGACTCGCCACCTGCTGGACTGGATTTCGACGAGAATTCCGCTGATGTCCGCGAAGGACCCGCACCTTCAACAGGCGCCGGTTCCGCAGGATCCCCACCAGTAATCACCGGCCACGTAACCTGGTTCGAACGCGCGCGCCGTTGGCCTGGCCCGTGCGGAGCTGGACGTGTCCAAGCATGCCGGTAGCCGACAGCGGCAACCGATGGCGTGACGGTCGAGGCCGACAGCCCGAAGCCGAAGGCCGGAAGTCCGGCCATCCCGTTGAGCCTACCCGTGATACCCCTTCTGCATGGCGGCCGCGTCGAGCGGAAGCGTCGCGATGGAATCCACCGAGAGCATCACGGGGCGGTCGGCGGTTCGGGCGTCGTACGCTTTCAGATACCTGCGGCAGCGGTCGCAGGCGTAGACGCGATAGCGATTGTCACGGCTGGTGAACGACTTGATCAATCGACGCTCGTCGTTGCCGCAGAACGGGCAGGTCAACGGGGCAAACGGCCAGACGCCGGTGCATCGCCCGCAGATCATCCTTCTCTCCGCCGATGGCGTGATCACGGCCAGGTCGGGTTCACCGCCGCAGAATGGACAATAGGCGCGCTGCCACGCCCCGAGATCGATCCGGTGCTGCATCAACTCGACCGGCCGCGACAGGAACGGTCGCGCGGAGAGTGACAGCACCTGCCGGAACACGTCGCTGTGGGCGTCCGCCTCGGGCGGCTGCCCGTCCGGCGCTGGACCGGCTGTGGCGTCGCTCTTTCCGCTCAGTACCGGCGACACCGTTTCCGCATACCAGGAGGCAACCTGATCCGGGGTGGGCATGCCGGCCCGCACCCGGTCCTGCAGCGCGGCATGATCGGCTTCCTCGATGGCGCCGTGGCGCCGGAGGAGGTCGCTGATCATCCTGAACACGAGGCGCAGCTCCGTCCAGTCGAACGGAATCTCGGCGAAGCGCAGGATCGGCTGGCCGCCTGTGAACTGCCGCGCCACCCACTCAGGGTCGAACTCGAGCCACGGCGTGGAGATTCTCCCGTGGGCGCGCCGGTGCACGGCCGCCATGTCGATCTCCAGGTCGACGGCCGGCCCGAGGTCCGGTTGCTCGACCTTCAGTTGACGCAGGGCGACGACCTCCGGGGACTCCGCCCGGTGCGGACGCGGATGAGGGCTGTGGGTGGTGTTCACGGAAGCGATTGTACACGCACTGCGAGAGGCGGCCGCAGTGTGGGCTTCCGCCAGGCCGCTACCGGGCCCGGCGCGTCAGTCGTGCCTCGGCCGACCGCCCTGCGTCCAGCTCCTTGTTCGCTTCGCCGATCCGCCCCTGTCTCAGGAGGATGTCGGCGAGCACGAAGTGACCGAGCGGCGCCAATGGCGACCCGGGCGCCAGGTCGAGTCCGCGCCGGGCGAGCGTCGCGGCTTCCGACAGGTCAGTGCCCGTCGCCAGGTAGGCTCCGGCCAGTGCGAAATGGCCTTCGGCGAACTCAGGGTTGGCCTCGATCGATTGTTTCAGCGCGGCGATTTGCGCGGCCCGATTGCCGGCGCGTTCGTAGAGCAAACTCAGGTTGTACGCCGCGCGGAAGGCCGTCGCGTGCAGGTCCAGTTCGCGCCGGTACTCGGCCTGCGCCGTCGCGAGATCGCCCCGCTCCTCGGCGACCAGCGCGAGATTGAAGTGCGCCAGGCGCACATCGCGCTTGATCGACAGCGCCTCGCGGATCAGCCGCTCGGACTTCGGCGAGGTCGTGGCGTTGAAACGCGATGACGCCAAGGGCATTGAGCGCGGCGGCGACCCGCTTGTCGATGACGAGCGCCTGCCGGAAGTCTGCCTCCGCCTTTGCCGTATCGCCGTGGTCGAGGTGAATTTCGCCACGCATGTACCAGACGTAGGCGTTGCGCGGATCGACCGTCGAGGTACCGCTCATAACCGGCCAGCGCCGCCTGGTCATTGCCAAGGCGTCGATACGTGTTTGCCATGTTGACGATGGCGAGGTCGTAGTCCGGCTTGAGGGCGAGCGCACGCTTGAAGTAGTCGATGGCCTCCGCGTACTTCCCGGCCCTGAAGTGCGTGTTGCCCAGCATGAACCACGCGTCGATCACCTCGGGATCGGCCGCCACGACCTGCCGGAGGATCGCGATCGCTTTCTCGTTGCCGCCGTCCTCCTGCGCCAGGTCGCGCGCCAGGGTCATCTGGTTGAAGATTCCGCGCTTGTCCTTGGGGTCTGGCCGTACCGCGCGCGGCCCTGCGGCGGTCGCGACAAACGATCCCACGTAGCCAAGAGCCGCCAGACGGGCGCGGACTTCCGGATCGACGTCCGTGGGCGCCGGCTTCGCGACCGGACCGCGCGTGAAGGTCTGCTCGAGGGCCCGCAGCTCCTTGAGCATCGTGTCGCCAAGGGCTCGGCGCTCGCCGAAGACATTGGCGCGTTCGTGAGGATCCTGTTCGATGTCGTAGAGCTCCGGACGCGGGGCGTCTATCAGCTTGAAGCGCCCCGTGCGAAGGCCCGTGAGTGCACTCCACCCGTAGTGGTGCAACGGGTACATCGCCTCCGAGTAGCTCTCCAGATCGAGGGTTCGACGGTCACCCGTCATGAGCGGGACCAGTGTCGCGCCCGTGACGCCGGAGGGCACCGGCAGGCCGAGCAGGTCGAGCACGGTGGGCAGCAGATCGACTTCACGCACCGGGTCCGCGATGCGCAGCCCGGGCGCGAGGCGGCCGAACGGGGCGCGGATGATGAACGGCACGTGGCTGGAGCTTTCGTAGATGAAGAACCCGTGCGCGTCCTCGCCGTGTTCCCCGAGGCTCTCGCCGTGATCGCCGAGCACGGCGATGATCGTCTTGTCGAGCACGCCCTGCTGGCGAAGCGCATCGAGGACGCGGCCGAGCTGCGAGTCCACGAAGGCGATCTCGCCGTCGTAGGGCCGATCGCGGTAGGTCGTGCGGTACGGTTCGGGAGGTGAATAGGGCGTGTGGGGATCGTAGAAGTGGAGCCACGCGAAGAACCTCCGCGCCTTCACTCGCTCCAGCCACGGCAGTGCCCTGTCGACGACCTCATTGGCAGGGCGCTGCACGCTGCCGGGCGACACAGGCCTGGCCTGGGACACGTCGAAGTCGTCGACATAGGTGTCGAAGCCCTGGTTCAGGCCCCACTTCGAGTCCAGCACATAGGCCGCCACCACGGCGAGGGTGGCGAATCCTGCCTGCTCGAGCACCTCAGCGAGCGTTGTCTGGTCGGCAGAGAGAAAGAACCCGCCGTTGTCGCGGACACGGTGCTCGGGCGGGAAACGCCCCGTGAAGATGCTGCAGTGAGCGGGCAGGGTGAGCGGCGCGACCGCCGAGGCCTGCTCGAACACGACGCCATCGCGCGCGAGGCCGTCCAGCCGCGGCGTGTCGACATCGCGGGCTCCATATGCGCCCAGGTGATCGGCGCGCGTCGTGTCCAGGGTGATGACGAGCAGATTCAGGTCCTGGCGCGCAATTGCGCGGGGCAGGCGGCCAAGCGAGACGCCGGTGCTCGAACCTTGTGTCTTCGGCGTCAGCCACCACCACGCCGCGACGGCTGCCATCAGCACGCAGGCGCCTATGACCAGCATGGCGCGAGGGAGAAAACGGGCGCGCGTGGCCTGAGGCCGGGTGCCTGGAACTGCAGGACGACTTGTCACTTCAGGGCTAATAGTCACTTGTCTGCATGAGAGCCGTCAATCGCGCACCGCGGCGTCTACCGGCTATGGCGACATGCCGTCGGGTGGAGGGACTGAGGCGTTCGCGCGCGAGGTCAAGTCAGTCGCGAACGTCGTTCTCTTTGCCGGCTGAAGCGGCTATACTTTCGCGGGTTCACTTCTCTCGTCTGGCGGGTAGGGTTCGGGGGCCGACGTGACCGCGGGAATCACGCTCGCGACAAAGGAGGGAACGACGTGAAAGGGACGCTTTCGCGGTGCGCATTCGCGCGGGTGATGGCCTCTGCGGTGGCCCTCGCGCTTGTCCCGTTGCCCGCGTTGGCAGGGGAGACTGGTCCGGCCGTCACGCCTGGCGCGTCGTTGACGGCGTCGATCTCATCGGCCGCCGCGCGGGAAGCCGTCGCAGCGCTTCGGCCTGCGGCCATGCCCGCGCAGGCCCGGCAAGGATCGGCCGGGAACCCCGATCTTTCCACCTGGCGGTTCTTCAAGACTCCACTCGGGATCGGCGTCGCCGTCCTGCTCGTGGCGGGCACCGGCTACGCGCTCTATTCGATGACCGACAAGGGAGGCCGTATCCGGGCGCCTGGGCGCTAGGGCACGGAGGGGTGGCATGAAGCAGCAAGCGCTCCGGCTCGTGCTCGTGGCCGTCGTGCTGATGTGGCCGGCTGCGGGAGCCGCGCAGACGTTGACGGGCACGATCACCGGCAAGGTGATGGACCAGCAGGGCGGGGTGTTGCCCGGCGCCACCGTGACGCTCACCGGCAAGACGGGCTCCCAGATGCAGGTGTGCGACACGAGGGGCGAGTACCGGTTCGTTGCGCTGAACCCTGGCCTGTATGACATCAGGGCGGAGCTTCAGGGGTTCAAACCCAGGGGCGAATCCGCGATCGATCTCGGCGCCAACAAGACCATCGAGGTGCGTCTGACCCTGGCGGTGGGCGGCTTGAACGAAACCGTCGAGGTGACGGCCAGTGCCGTCACAGTCGACACCTCGACGACGGCGACCGATACGAAACTGTCGTCGAACCTGCTGTTCAGCATGCCGATGTCGCGGACCAACGCGGCCGTCAACACGCTGAACTACGCCCCGGGCGTCAACAGCGGCTCGGCCTTCGGCGGCAACTCCGATTACGCCAACGCCCTGCTGCTCGACGGGGTGGACACGCGCGACCCCGAGGGAGGCAGCGCCTGGACCTTCTTCAACTACAACATCATCGAAGAAGTGCAGGTAGACGGTCTCGGCCAGCCGGCCGAGTATGGCGGCTTCACCGGAGCGGTGGTCAACACGATCACGAAATCCGGCGGCAACCGGTTCTCGAGCCTGTTCGAGATGCGGTATACCTCGAGCAAGTTTGCCTCGAACAACGTGAGCAACAAGGTCATCACGTTGAACCCGTCGCTTGCTGCCGCGGTGAAGGTCAACAAGATGACCGACTACACCGTGCAGCTTGGTGGGCCGTTCATCAAGGACAAGCTGTTCTTCTTCGGGAGCGTACAGCGCTATTCGGTCGATGACGACCCGGTGGGCCCTCGGACGAAGCACACGGAGCTGAGCCCGCGCATCAACCTCAAACTGACCTGGCAGCTGACCCCGAGTGATGTCATCACCGGTTCGGTTCAGTACGACAACTACAACCAGACCGGCCGCGGCGACACGACGGAGTCCCAGGCACAGACGGTCAACCAGGACTCACCGGAGTGGATCTGGAACGCCCAGTATCGCAAGGTGTTCGGCGCGTCCACCTTCCTCGAGGCGAAGCTGACGGGCTACTGGGGTTACTACGATCTGACGCCCATCGACCTGAGCCCGAGACACGAGGACCTCGACACGGGTGGGGTCGAGGGCGGCGCCGGAACGATGGACAAGTACTCCCGCACGCGCAACCAGCTGAACCTGGCGCTCACGCGGTACGCGAATCTGGCGGGCCAGCACACGTTCAAGTTCGGAGTCGAAATCGAACGAAGCTGGATCCGGGACCAGATCATTCCGACGCCGACCGCGCCGGTGACCTTCTTCGACTACAGCCTGGGCGGAGGCCTGCCCTACGCCGTCAGTTACAGCTACGACCTGCAGGGGCGGAACAATCGCGAGTCGTACTACGGGCAGGATCAGTGGAAGGTCGTCAACCGGTTCACGATCAACGCCGGCCTGCGGCTCGATAACATTCGCGGCTACTCCACCGCGCTCAAGAAGGACCTCTATAGCACGAGCTCGTTCGGGCCACGGATCGGGCTGGCGTGGGACGTGACTGGGTACGGGACCTCGGTGGCCCGGGCCTACTACGGGGTGCTCTACGAGGGCGCGAATTTCTCGACCTGGAGCTGGGCGGCGCCTGGCGCGTCCGACACGGTGTACTACACCGTTCCATCGTACGGGGTCGTGGGCACGGAGTACAATCGAATTTCGGCCGAGCAGAAGTACACCATAGGACCGGGCCTGAAGCACCCGCGCACCAACGAATTCAATCTCGCGTTCGAGCAGCAATTCCTCCGCGAGTACAAATTCACCGCGACCTACGTCCATCGATCGAACCAGAACTTCCTGGGCCCGGTCATGACGGAAGCCAGATGGTCGCCGGTGACCTTCACGATTCCGAGTGCGCTCGCCGGTCAGGCGGCGATTCCTCCGGCCGGCCAGAGCTTGACGGTCTACCGGTGGGCGAATCGGGAGTCCATCGATCAGAAGTACGTGGTGTTGAACGTCGACGACCACAAGTACTACGACCCCGACGGCAACGTGATCGGCAACGTTCACGGCTACCGCGACTACGACGGCGTGATGCTGGTGCTGGCGCGAGCGCTGAAGAACCGGTGGCAGGGCCAGCTTTCGTATGTCTGGTCGAGGACGAAGGGGACGGTCAACAACACTGGCAGCGAGGGAGGGTGGAGCAGCCTCTACGCCACGCCCAACCTCGGGATCATCAACAAGGACGGCCTGGCGTCGTATGACCGGACGCACGAGCTGAAGCTGTACCTCGGCGTCCAGATCCCGGTCGTCGAGGTCATGCTGGGCAGCTACTGCCGCTACATGAGCGGCCTGCCATACACGCCGTATTCGAACGTGAGTTCGTCGATCAGCAATTACTCGAGTTCGGCCAACGTGAACATCTCCCCGCGCGGGTCCTACAGGGTCGAACCGATCACGCTCGTGGACCTGAGGGCCGAGAAGGTGTTCCAGTACGGAGTGCACCGGTTCGGTGTCTACCTCGATGCCACCAACCTCCTGAACTCCGGCGTCGTCACGGCCAGGCAGAGCCGATGGCCGTCCCTGTCGGTTTCCGAGAGCACGGTACTGTTCGGCGATCCGACCGGGGTCACCCCCGGCCGCCAGGTCACCTTCGGAGGCCGGTGGTCGTTCTAGCCCCGACGATGATCAATCCGACATCGGACCGCTGCTGTGCGTGAACGTGATCTCGTCCTGGTGATTTCCGAGGCGTTGCCCTTCTCCAAGTCCGGCGGCCTTGGAGACGTGGGCGGCGGGCTGCCGATGGCCCTCGGGCGGCTCGGCCATCGAGTCACCCTGGTGCTGCCCAATTACCGGGGCAGCCGGACGCGGGGCGGAGGCATCTGCCTGTCCATCGGGACGGTGACGGGCTGCCCGGATGTGCGGGTCATCGAGTCGCGGATGACCGACAACGTCCGCTCGTGGCTGATCGACTACCCGCCGTACTTCGATCGTGACGGCATCTACGGTGTCGACTCGGTCGACTATCCTGACAACGATCGCCGATACGCGCTGCTCGCCAGGGCGGCGCTCGAGGCAGTCTCGGTCTCCGGCGAACGACCCGACCTGATACACGCGCATGATTGGCAGGCCGGGCTGATACCCGCCTACCTGGCCCGGAGCTATGCGAAGAACACGGTGCTGAGAGCGCTTCCGACGGTGTTCACCATCCACAACATGGCGTATCAAGGGCTCTTTCCTGGTGAGGCGTTTGCGTCGCTCGAGCTGGCCCCGGAACTCTTCACGGGCGAAGGGCTCGAGTACTGGGGCCAGGTGAGCTTCCTCAAGGCCGGGATCAACTTCTCGACGATGGTCACCACCGTCAGCCGGAAGTACGCGCAGGAGATCCAGACCTCGGAGCAGGGGTTCGGGTTCGAAGGGGTGCTCGAGCGCCGGTCGGAGGTGCTGGTGGGCATCAGGAACGGCATCGATACCGAGGTCTGGGATCCGCGGACGGATCCCTACCTGCCGGCACCCTTCGATGCGCACGATCTGGCCGGGAAGGCCGTGGCCAAGAAAGCCCTGCTGGCTCGCTTTGGCATGACCCGTCGCGAACAGTACGAGCGGCCGCTCATCGGGATGGTCGCGCGGATGGTGGACCAGAAGGGGCTCGACATCATCGAGGCCTCTCTTCCGGACCTGATGAAGATCGGGGCGAGCTTCGTCGTGCTGGGTACAGGCGAGCCGCGCTACCAGGACATGTGGCGCGACCTTTCACGGCGATACGCCGACCGGGTGGCTGCCACGATCGGGTTCGACGAGGAACTGGCCCACCTCATCGAGGGCGGGTCCGATATTTTCATGATGCCGTCGAGCTTCGAGCCATGCGGCCTCAACCAGATGTACAGCCTGCGCTACGGGACCGTTCCCGTGGTTCATGCCACCGGCGGCCTGGACGATACCGTGAAGCAGGTCGACCCGGAGACCGGGACCGGCACCGGGTTCAAGTACAATAAACAGAACCCGAGAGAGTTCCTGGCTGCGCTCCGCCAGGCCGTCGCATGGCACAGCCGAGGGGAGGCGTGGAGGCACATCCAGGTTGCGGGCATGAGCGAGGACAATTCCTGGGAGGCCGCGGCGCTCGAATACTCGGCCGTCTACGAGCGCGCGATCGGGCTGGCCTCGGCGGTATCGGCTTGAGGGTTGAAACCAAAACCCGCGAACCGGAATCATACAGACAGTGGCGCCGGGAGTCCTTGGGGCGGCCGGCGCGAACCGACACAACCAGAGCGAGGCCTAGTCATGGCATCAGAGAAGGTACAGACCCTCAGCGATACGAACTTCGATTCGACCATCAAGGATTCGGACGTCCCGGTTCTCGTGGATTTCTGGGCAGAATGGTGCGCGCCATGCCGGCGGATCGCGCCGAGCGTCGATGCGCTCGCGACCGAGCTGGACGGCAAGCTGCTCGTCGGCAAGCTGAACGTCGACGACAATCCGTCGATCACGGGCCGCTTCGGCGTTCGAGGCATCCCGACCCTGCTCCTCTTCAAGGGCGGCAAGGTGGTCGACCAGGTGGTCGGGCTGGTCGGCAAGGATGACCTCAAGAGCATGATTACGCCGCACCTGGGGTAGATTGCGGCGCCGGGGCGCGCTTTCGGTGACGTGCCGACCCGGCCGGCAGGTCCAGCAGACTCGAGGCTCGCGTTCCGACGACTGTCTCGACAGCGGCGTGCGCCTCGAGAGTGGTCACTTGCCCCTCCTGAGGATTCTCCGTGGAACCCATTCGTGACGTCATCATCATCGGGTCGGGGCCTGCCGGCCTGACGGCGGGCATCTATACCGCTCGCGCCAACCTGAGCCCGCTCATCATCGAAGGCCTGCAGGCCGGGGGCCAGTTGATGATGACCACCGAGGTCGAGAACTTCCCCGGCTACCGGGACGGCGTGATGGGGCCGGAGCTGATCGCGGAGGTTCGCGCGCAGGCCGAGCGGTTCGGCGCCCACTTCGTCGAAGGGGACGTGACCAGCGTGGACCTGTCGAAGTCTCCCTTCGAGGTTCATACCTCGACGGGCATGATGGCCTCTCGCGCGCTCATCATCTCAACCGGTGCGTCCGCGCGCCTGCTTGGGCTCCCCTCAGAACGGGCGCTGATGGGACACGGCGTGTCGACCTGCGCCACGTGCGACGGATTCTTCTTCCGCGGCCGGCCGATCGCCGTCGTCGGAGGCGGGGACTCGGCGCTCGAAGAGGCGATCTTCCTGACGAAGTTCGCGTCGAAGGTGACGCTGGTGCATCGGCGGGATTCGTTGCGGGCGTCGAAGATCATGCAGGATCGCGCCGCCCGCAATCCCAAGATCGAGTTCGCGTGGAACTCCGTCGTCGACGACATCACGGCGAACGAGAGCGGGGAAGTCGCCTCGATGGTCCTTAGAAACGTCGTGACCAGCGAACGAACCCGCGTGCCCGTCGACGGCGTGTTCGTCGCAATCGGCCACACGCCCAACACGTCGCTCTTCAAGGACAAGCTGGCGATGGACGAGAACGGCTACCTGCTGACGCACGATGGCGCGAAGACGAGCATCGCCGGGGTGTTCGCGTGCGGGGACGTCCAGGATCACGTGTATCGCCAGGCAATCACGGCCGCCGGCTCCGGATGCATGGCGGCAATCGATGCCGAGCGCTACCTCGCCGCCCTGGGGCATTAGGCCCGAGCCCGCGGTCCGTCAAACGGTCACGCTGGTGGCCGGGCATCGCATTCTCGGGGTCTGAAGATCCGGGCTCCATCCGGAAGGTCCACTCGAGGCGCGCACCAGGAGTTTCTGGTCCTCTGAGGCGCGTTTCGCTAGTCGATCCACCCTCCACCAAGCACGGTCTCATCGTCATAGAACACGACGGCCTGGCCTGGCGTGATGGCGGGCTGCGGGATGGTGAACTCGGCGCGCACGCTGTGATCGTCAATCGGTTCGATTGTGGCGGGCTGCGCGCGGTGGCGATACCGGATCTGCGCGGACACGCGCAGCGGCCCGCTCGGCGCCGTTCCGGCGACCCAGTTGACCTTCGACGCCGTCAGAGTCCTGCCCTCGACTGACTCTTTCGGGCCGACCGTCACCAGGCGCCGCGCGGCGTCGAGCCTGACCACGTAGAGGGGCTGGGAGGAGGCCACGCCAAGGCCCTTCCTCTGACCGATCGTGAAGCGGTGGACACCGTCATGACGGCCGACGACGTGCCCGTCGAGATCGACGACCAGGCCGGCCCGGTCGGCCGGGCTCAGCCGATCGACCACCGCGGCGTAGTCGCCATCCGGCACGAAGCAGATTTCCTGGCTATCGGGCTTTTGCGCCACCGGAAGATTGCGATCCGATGCAATCTGGCGCACCTGGGGTTTGGTCAACGACCCGACGGGAAACACGGCGCGTGCCAGCTGGGCCGGGGTCAGCGCGAACAGGAAGTAGCTCTGGTCCTTGGCCGGGTCGAGGCCTCGCTTGAGAGTGAACCGGCCCGACTCGTCCTGCGCGACCCTCGCGTAGTGGCCGGTTGCAACGGCGTCGGCCCCAAAGCCTGCGGCGCGTTCCACCAGCGTCGAGAACTTCAGATCGCTGTTGCAGTGCGCGCACGGCAATGGCGTCCGGCCCGCCGAGTACTCCCGGACGAAATTCTCGATCACGACCGCCTCGAACCGGCGCTCGAGGTTCACGACGTAGTGGGGAATGCCAAGCGCACTGGCGACGCGCCGTGCGTCGTGCAGATCGTCGATCGCGCAGCAGGTGCCGAATCGGGGCCGGCCCTCCTCCTGGTCGTAGAGCTGCATCGACACGCCGACCACGTCGTAGCCGGCGTCGAGCAGCAGGGCGGCCGCGACCGAGGAATCGACACCGCCGGACATCGCGACGACAATGCGCTTCACCGGCGACCTGCCCCTCGGCCGAGCCCGCGGATCCGCTCGAGGATGCCGGGAGTCACCTCGATCACGCGATCGATCTCCGCTGCGGTGGTCTGGCTGCCGAGGCTGAACCTGATGGCGCTCTGGACACGCGGCGAGGGCAGCCCCATCGCTCGAAGCACGTGAGAGGGCTCGAGGGTTCCCGACGAACAGGCCGATCCCGTCGAGACGGCGATGCCGTCGAGATCGAGCGCGATCAGCAGGGTTTCGGCTTCGATGCCCTGAAAGCTGATATTGGACGTATTCGGCACGCGTGATGCGGCATCTCCGTTGACGACCGCGCCGGGGATGCGTTCGAGCAGGCCCCGCTCCAGGCGATCCCGAAGGGCTGACACCTTCGGTGCGTCGAGTTCGGCGTGGCTTGCGGCGAGGGCGGCCGCGACGCCAAATCCCACGATGGCGGGCACGTTCTCGGTCCCGGCGCGCCGGCCTCGCTCCTGCCTGCCGCCGGTGATCACCGGGTGCATGCTGACGCCGCGGCGTATCCAGAGCGCGCCGACGCCCTTGGGGCCGCCCAGCTTGTGCGCGGAGACAGACAGGAGATCGACCCCGAGATCAGAGACCCGAACCGGGATCTTTCCGGCCGACTGGACCGCGTCGGTATGAAACACGGCGCGGCGTTCGTGCGCGAGCCGCGCGAGCTCGGCAATCGGCTGGATGGTGCCGATCTCGTTGTTCGCGTGCATGACCGTCACGATCGACGTGTCATCGGTCAACGCCTCGCGGAGGCTGGCCGGATCCACCACCCCGGACTTCGATACCGGAAGCCAGGTGATCGTCCATCCCCGTTTCGCGAGAACCTTCGCCGTGTTGAGCACAGCCTCGTGCTCGATGGCGGAGGCGACGAGATGGCGCCGCCCGCTGGCCTCGACCGCCTCCGCGACCCCGCGCAGCGCGAGGTTGTCGCTCTCGGTCCCGCCGCCGGTGAACACGACCTCGCTCGGCTCGCCGCCAACCAGAGCAGCGACCGCCGATCGGGCGTCGTCCAGGGCCGCCTTCGCCTGCTGGCCAAAGGAGTGGATGCTCGACGCGTTGCCCGGCAGCTCGCGCAGAGCCCGGGCCATGGCGTCGACGGCTGCAGGCACGAGCGGTGCCGACGCATTCCAGTCGAGGTAGATAGGCACGTGAGATCCCGATCATAGCACCCGACGCTAAACCTCGGCAACGAAAGGACTAGACTATGCATGGAGCCTTCCATATACTGGCGCGAGATTGCCCCGAAACGACACGGAGCTCGTCCGGGCGATCGGAACATTCATGACAATCCCCGTGGTTGGCGCCGATGGGCGCAGGCAGCCGGAGGCCGCGACGCATATGGAACGCGAGACCGCCAATATCGGAAAGTCGGTCGTCATCAAGGGCGAACTCGACGGCAGCGAAGATCTCACCGTGGACGGTCACGTCGAGGGCAAGATCGAGCTGCGGGAACACACCTTGACCATCGGAGCCAATGGGCGGATCAAGGCGCAGGTGTTCGCGAAAGCCGTCATCGTGCTCGGCGAGCTGGTGGGCAACATCAGCGCGGGCGAGAAGGTCGAGATTCGCGAAAACGGGTCCGTGGACGGCGACATCGTGTCGCCTCGCGTGGCCATCGCCGAGGGCGCCCATTTTCGCGGAAGCATTGACATGCAGCGCAAGGGGCAGGTGCCAGCCAAACCCCCCGCCGGTTTGCCGCCCATACCTTCCGAATCGAAATCCAGCGCGACAGGCGCCCCCGCCGCGCCCACGCCGTCTTCCCGAATCGGTCTCTGACGGGGGAGTCCCCCCGAAGTGAGGGACGCCGATGTCGCCCGACCCGCTTCGCAGCCTGTTGGATCGCCTGAGGTCCGCCGGCCCGCATGCGCGCAACCCGTCTGACGGATCGGGCCACGGCGTTTTTCACACGGAGGCGATGCGGAGGTTCATCTGCGGCATGCAGGGCCAGCCGTCACCGGTCATGCTCGACCTCGGGCCAGCGAGCGGCACGAACGTGGCGTTCCTGGGAGAGCGGCTGGGGTGCAAGGTCTACTTCGACGATCTGTTCGCTGGCATCGAGAAGCTGGCCGGCACGCGCCGTGACGGGCAGCTGGATCAATTCCTGGCGGCCAGATTCCCGCACGCCGGGAGTTCGATGGACGGCGTGCTCTGCTGGGACGTGCTCGACTACCTGCCTGGCCCTGCCGCCCACGTGTTCGCGGCGCAGCTGACGCGGCTGTTGCGGCCGGGCGGGATGTTGATGGCGCTGGTCGGCACGATTCCGCACGAAGATGGATGCCGTAAAGATTACGTGATCGTGGACGACGAGCATCTCCAGCATCGGTTGATCTCCACGTCGCTCGTGCCCCAGCCCGTGCGGCTGAGGCGCGACGTCGAGCGGCTCTTCGGTGCCCTGTATGTGGATGAGTGCTTCCTGCTGCGTCACCATCAGCAGGAGTACCTGTTCCGGAAGCCCCTGGAAGGACACTCATGTCCCGTCCCATCGTCGCGCTCCTGACCGACTTCGGCACCCGGGATCATTACGTCGGCGCGATGAAAGGCGTGGTGCTCGCGGTGTGTCCCGAGGTGACGCTGGTGGACGTGACTCACGAGGTGCCGCCTCACGACATCCTGGCGGGGGCCCTCGAACTGGGGGCCTGCTACCGGTACTTTCCGGCCGGGACGATCTTCCTCGTCGTCGTGGATCCTGGCGTCGGATCGGCGCGGGCCGGCCTGGCGGCGGAGGTCGGCGACTTCCGGTTCGTCGCGCCCGACAACGGCGTGCTGACGTCCGTGTTCCAGGAACAGGCGCCCCGGCGCGTGGTGACGCTGACCGAGCGCCGCTACGCGAGACCGACCATCAGCCGGACCTTCGAAGGGCGCGACCGGTTCGCGCCCGCAGCTGGATGGCTCGCCAAGGGTGTGGAACTGCCGGCCCTCGGGCGCACGACACACGAGTATCACACGCTCGCCATTCCCCGCCCGGTCGTGGAGGACCGGCACCTGTCGGGTGAGGTGCTTCGCGTCGATCGATTCGGCAACCTGGTGACCAACCTCGATCGCCGGACCGTCGAGCGGATCCGGGAGCAGGGGACTCTCGTCGTTCGCGTGGGAACGCTCGAGGTCACGCACCTGGTCTCCACCTACGCGGAGAGCGAGCCGGGCGAGCTGTGCGTCCTGTTCGGGAGCACCGACATGCTCGAAATCGCCGTGAACGCGGGTCACGCGGGCGATCGGATCGGAGTCGGGCGCTGCGCCCCGGTGGAGGTGGTCGTCAAGTAGAAGCCTGTGCTAGCATTCTGCGTTTCCTCTACCGACCTGCACCGCTCGATCAATCCCGGGATACATCCATGAACTTCGACCTGACTGACGAACATCGAATGCTGGAACAGTCCGTGCGCGAATGGGGCACTCGCGAAATCGCCCCGCGCATCAAGGAACTGGACCGGGAACACCGGTTCGACCCGAAGATCCTGCCGCAGATGGCGGACCTCGGCCTGCTCGGAGTCTGCGTGCCCGTCGAGTACGGCGGATCCGGGATGGACTATCTCAGCCTCGGGCTGGCCAGCGAGGAGCTCGAGTATCTCGACACCTCGTTGCGCGTCATCATGTCGGTGCACGTGGGCCTGAATTGCCTGAGCCTGCTCAGCTGGGGTACCGAGGACCTGAAGCAGCGCTATCTCGTTCCACAGGCCCAGGGCCGGAAGATCGGGACCTTCGGCCTGACCGAGCCGGCCGCCGGCAGCGACGTGCGGGGGATCCAGACGGTCGCCGTGCGCCAGGGCGACCGCTACGTGCTGACGGGCGAGAAAATGTGGATCTCGCTGGCGGATGTCGCCGACAACTTCCTGGTCGTCGCGTGGACGGATCTGGAGAAGAAGAAGCGCCGCGACCCGTCGGGCCTGAGCGCGTTCATCGTCGAGCGCGCCTTCGAGGGCTTCTCGAGCGGCACGCTCAAGGAGAAGTGGGGGATTCTCGCCGGCAACACGGGGTTCTTCAAGATGACCGACGTCGAGGTGCCCGAGGCGAACCTGCTCGGCTTGCCCGGCGAAGGCTTCAAGATCGCAATGTTCGCGCTCGACCAGGGCCGCTTCACGGTGGCGGCCGGCGCGACCGGTCTCATCCGGGCCTGCCGGGACGCCAGCGTGAAATACGCGAAGGAGCGGAAAGCCTTCGGCGCGGAGATCGCGCAGTACCAGCTCGTCAAGCAGATGATCGCGACGATGGAATCCGACTACCAGGCGGCCCGGCTGCTCTGGATGCGGGCGGGATGGCTGAAGAACGAGGGCCGGCGCTGCACGCGGGAGACGAGCCTGGCAAAGTGGTTTGCGACGGTCGGCTCCGAGCGCGCCGCCGGCAATGCGGTCGAGGTGCACGGGGCGAACGGCTACTCCGACGACTATCCGGTTGGACGGTTCTATCGGAACTGCAAGGGGGCCGTCATTTACGAAGGCACGCGGGAAATCCACACTCTGATGCAGGCCGACTACGTGCTCGGCTTCCGGGAGGATCGGCCGACGCGGTGCGGGCTGCCGCCTCACGCCGGTTCTCGCGCCGGCACCTGACACATGGCCGCCGCTCGATCCTGGCGACGAAACCAGTTCGCGGTGGTCGCCGCCGCTTTCGCCGGGTTCACGGGCTTCACGCTCGTGATGCCGTTCCTGCCACTCTTCATCCGCCAACTCGGAGTCGAGGACGTCGGCGAGGTCGCCTTGTGGGCCGGGCTCAGCCTGGGCGTGACCCCGGCGGTCACCGCGGTGCTGTCCCCGTTCTGGGGCCGGCTGGCCGATCGGTTCGGCCGGAAGATCATGGTGCTGCGGTCGCTCGGGAGCTTCGTGGTCATCATGGCCGCGACCGCCTACGTGACCGCCGCGTGGCAGGTCTTCGCCCTGCGGGCCATCCAGGGGCTGCTGGCAGGCTACGGGGGCCTCACGCTCGCCATGGCTGCGGAATCCGCGCCGCGGGATCGCATGGCGTCGGCCATCGGCAGCGTCCAGACGGCGCAACGGCTGGGTCCCGCCGTGGGACCCGTGATTGGCGGGATCGTCGCGGGGCTGGTCGGACTGCGCCGCGCGTTCTTCGTCACGGCAGGTTTCTACGCCGTGGCGTTCATCGTGGTTGCCGTGCTCTATCGCGATCCGGACAAGGCCGGGGACCGCGGGCAGGGCGACAGCGAGACGATCAGCTTCCGCACGCTGCTGGGCTTTCCGAATTTCGCCATGATGATGGTCGCCATCTTCGGCATCACGTTCGTCGATCGGAGCTTCGGTCCGATGTTGCCGCTCTATGTGGCCTCCTTGGGCATCTCGGCCGACCAGGTCGCGGTGCTGTCCGGGCTGCTGTTTTCGGCGGCGGCGGTTGGCGGCGCGATCGGCAATCAGTTCTGCGGCAGGCTGCTCAAGCGGTGGCCGCCAGCGATCGTCATTGGCTCCGCGTCGGTCGTCTCGGCGGTGACCCTTGCCGCCTTCCTCATCACGAGAAACGTGTGGATGCTCTCGGTCGTGTTCACGGTGTTCGGCGTCGGGATCGGCGCCGGGACCACCGCGGCGTACACCGCGGGCGGCCGGGTGATTCCGGCGAGCGTGCACGGCACGGGGTTCGGGCTCCTGACCGGCGCCGGCCTGGCTGGCCTTGCGCTGAGCCCCGTCGTCAGCGGCTTCCTCACGACGAGCGGCTTCTTCGTCGTCTTCGTGCTCGACGTCTGCGTCCTCGTCGCGCTCGCTGTCGTGGTCAGCCGCTCAGACGGCCGGGCGCGGGCAGGCGACGCGATCGAAGAGGGTCCAGGGATGATGGAGTAGGACGACCCGCTGAATCAGAGGAACGCCCAGGTCAGGACAAGAAAAACGGGAAGCAGGATCGCCGCGGTCCAGAGCATGTAGCCGAAGAATCCGGGCATCTTCACGCCCCGTTCCCTTGCTATCGACCAGACCATCAGATTCGGCCCGTTGCCGATGTAGGTGTTCGCGCCCATGAACACCGCACCGAGCGAGATCGCCTCGAGGTAACGAACAAAGGTGGCGCCTTGCGACGGGCTGATCGTCCCGGACAGGACGCCGGCGACCTGGTCTGGCGGGATGCCGAGCCCGCCGAGCGCCATGTTGAAGAACGCAAGATAGGTCGGCGCGTTGTCGAGGACGCTCGACAAGGCGCCGGTCAGCCAGAAGTAGTGCCACGCTTCACTGACACGGACCACGAGCGGGGCGAACCCGCCGTCGGCCCCGGCGCGGAGGATCATGATCACGGGTGTGATCGTGACGAAGATGCCGAGGAACAGGAACGCGACCTCTTCGATCGGCACCCAGCTGAATTCGTTGTCCGTGCGTGCCTGCTTCGGCGTCGTCCTGATCGAAATCCACCCCGCCAACAGGATGAGCGCGTCCCGCACGAGGCCGCTGAGGCTGACATGGATGCCCAAGAGCGTCGCGCTCCCGGAGTTCCAGACGCCGGAGAGGAGGACGGCTCCCAGTATGACGGCGAGCAGCAGGAAGTTGCCGCCGCCCTCGACCCTGAACCGGATCTTCCTGATCGGCACATGGTGATCCGGCCGGCGTTCGATCTCCTTTCGAAACAGCCACCAGTCGATTGCGACGAACGCGCCGAGGACCAGAGCGACCACGAAGAGGAATTGCGGAAGCAGGCGAAGGGTCCAGGAGAATGGCACCCCATGGATGAAGCCCAGGAAGAGCGGCGGGTCGCCCAGCGGCGTGAGGAGCCCGCCGATGTTGGCCACCAGGAAGATCAGGAAGACGAACACGTGGCCCCGGCGCCGTCGCCAGGCATTGGCGCGAAGCAGGGGCCGGACAATCAGCATCGCCGCGCCGGTCGTTCCCATCAGCGAGGCCAGGACCGTCCCCGCCGCGAGGAAGGCGGCATTCAGCCCAGGTGTGGCGACGAGCGTCGCCTTGAGGTAGATGCCGCCCGACACGGTGTAGAGGCCCCAGAGCAGGATGATGAACGGGAGATAGTCGGCCAGCAGCGTTTCGGCGACCTTCCAGATCGCCACCGGCCCGTACGCCACCGTGAACGGGGCGGCGAAGATGAACGCCCATGCGATGGCGACCTGTTGGAAGCGAGCCGCCCAGAACCGGGGGGCGACAAGCGGCATCAGTGCGATCGAGAGCAGCATGCCGGCAAACGGGAGCCCGCTCCAGGCAGGAAGGTGGCGTCCGATGGACTCGGCCTGACTCTCGAACGACGGGCCGGCCGCATGGCCGCACGCCGAGGCTGCGGCAGCCCATGCGAGCGCCAGCACAATCGGCCATCGTCTCTGAGGCCCCGCAGCGTAAGATGAGGATGGCATGAGACGTCTGTTCATCAATCCCCGAGACCCTGACCCGGCCGCGATGACCCAGGCCGCAGGAGTCCTCACCGCAGGGGGCGTGGTCGCGTTCCCGACCGACACGCTCTACGGTCTGGCCGTCGACCCGCGGAATCCGGAGGCCGTCCGCAAACTCTACCGCATCAAACTCCGCCGGGTCGAGCAGGCGATTCCGCTCATCGCCGCGAGTCGCGAGCAGCTGGTGGCGTGCGCCGGCGAGTTGAGGCCGATCGATGCGGCGCTCTCCAGCCGCTTCTGGCCCGGTCCGCTGACGCTCGTGGTGAGGTCGTGGGACGGCCTGGTCCCGGCTGTGTGCGGCGCGGGGGGCACCGTCGCCGTCCGTGTGCCCGACCATTCGATTGCGCAGGGCCTGTCTGCCGCGCTCGGCTACCCGATCACCTCGACCAGCGCCAACCGGTCCGGGCAGGCGGCTCCGTCCTCGGCGATCGGGGTGACCGCCTCGATCGGCGAAACGGTCGACCTGCTGATCGACGGCGGTGCCACGGCGGGCGGGCAGCCGTCGACCATTGTCGACGCCTCCAGCGGCGAGCCGCGACTGGTGCGGGCCGGCGCGATCCCGTGGGAGCGCGTGCTAGAATTCCTGCGAGAGTCCTGAGTTCATGACTGCCCGTCGCGCATCCGCGCGAGAACGCGCCGCACTGGTCGGCCTTGTAACCACCTCCGGGCGACGCCAACAGGCCGAAACCTCGCTCGAGGAACTGGCAGGACTCGTCGCGGCGTCAGGCGCCGAGGCGAGCCTCCGCGTCCTGCAGGAGCGGCCGAGGCCGGACCCGGCAACCTTCATCGGCAAAGGGAAGCTCGAGGAGGTTGCACGCGCGTGCGCGGCGGACGCCATCGACCTTGTCGTGTTCGACAACGAGTTGACGCCGACCCAGCTGCGCCAGATCGAGTCGGCGCTCGATCGCAAGGTCCTCGATCGGACCCAGCTGATTCTCGATATCTTCGCCGGGCGCGCGCGGACACGCGAAGGAAAGTGGCAGGTCGAGCTCGCGCAGCTCCGGTACCTGCTGCCGCGCCTGATCGGGGCTGGGCTCGCCCTGTCGAGGCTCGGCGGGGGCATCGGCACGCGCGGACCCGGTGAGACCAAACTCGAGACCGATCGGCGACGGATCCGCCAGCGGATCGATCGCCTCGCGGAATCCATCGAATCGATTCGGGCGCGTCGCGCGCGCCTCCGCGATCGGCGCCACAAGGCGTCGGTCCCGACCGTGGCGCTGGTCGGCTACACGAACGCCGGCAAGACGACGCTGTTCAACCTGCTGGCGCAGGCGTCGGCGGAGGCGTCCGACGCGTTGTTCGTCACGTTGGACCCGCTGGTGCGCCGGGTGTCGCTGCCGGACCGCCGCGAGATCCTCGTGTCGGACACCGTCGGCTTCATCGATCGGCTGCCTCACACGCTGGTGGCGGCTTTCCGCGCGACCCTCGAGGAGGTCAAGGAAGCCGACCTGCTGCTGCACGTCATCGATGCCGCCAGCCCGGATCGCAGCCGCAACATGGACGCCGTGCGATCGGTCGTGGCCGAGGTGGGCGCCTCCCACGTGCCGGTCCTCGAGGTGTTCAACAAGATCGATCTGCTCGGGGCGGCCGACGTGTCTCGCCTGGCCGGGCACTATCCGGAGGCGGTGCTCCTGTCGGCACGTCGCGGCGACGGGCAGGCGGCGCTCATCGAGCGGTTGACGTCGAGGCTCGGCCTGGACCTCCGGCGCGTGACGCTGCGGTTCGATGCGGGCAGCCCATCCGGACGGACGGAGATTGCGCGGGTCTATCGGCTAGGCCGGGTGGTGCGCCACGAGACCGTGGACGGCCGAGCCGAGATCGACGCCGAGATGTCGAGCCGCGTGGCATCCCAGTTCCGCCAATCTGCGGCGTCGCGGCGATCGACGCGACGGGCGGTGAAGGCATGAGGAGTGGCGCGACGCCCTGTCCGGTCGCCGGAACATCCGCGCGACTGAGTCTGCGCATCCGGTCCGCCATGGCGGTCGCTGTGCTGCTTGGAACCGCCGCCTGCGCGAACCACCCTCCGCCGGTGACGTCGGCCTCGCCGATGTTTCCGGACTTCGTGTTTCCAGCCGCGCCCGCCGGCCGCCAGGGCGACGGGTCTCCGGCAGGGGCTCGGCTCCAGTCCGATCTGCGGAGGGCATGGCAACTCCTCCAGGCGGGTGATGTTCGGTCCGCCGACCTGGAATTCACGACGCTGGCAGGCCGGGGGCCGGCCGCATTCCCCGCGGAGGTCGGCCTGGCGTATGTAAACGTGGCGGAACGCCGGTTCAAGGACGCGTTGACGCGCCTCGATCGTGTCGTGGCCCGTCATCCCGCGTACGCGCCGGCGCTGGCCGGCAGGGGAGACGCGCTGCTCGGCCTCTCGCGTTTCGACGACGCGCTCTCGGCGTTCGAGGCCGCGATCGCGGCCGACCCGTCGCTGGCCGATGTGCGACGGCGAATCGACGTCCTGAAGTTCAGCCGGACGAGCAACGTGCTGGTTGCGGCCAGACGCGCGAGCGACTCGGGGCGGAGCGATGACGCCAGGCGGCTGTACGCGCAGGCCATCGCGGCCTCACCAGACAGCGCCTTCCTGTACCGCGATCTCGCATCGGTCGAACTCGCGGCCAAGGCGATCGATCAGGCGGTGGTGCACCTGCAGAAGGCGACGGCGCTCGATCCCGGGGATGTCCGGGCATGGCTCAGCCTCGGGGCGGCATTCGAGAAGCTCGGCGAGCTCGATCAGGCCGCTGATGCGTACGGTCGTGCGTTGAGGCTGGAGCCCGCCGACAGCACGCGTGCCGCGCTTGACCGCATCCGCGAACGGGGGGACCTGTCCCGGCTTCCAGCCGAGTACAACGCCATTCCGGCCCTGCCGCACATCACGCGCGGTGATCTGGCGGCCCTGATCGGCGTCCGCTTTCAGAAGCGGCTCGACGCCGCCCGCGATCGGGGGATGTCGGTCGTCACCGACACGCGCGGGCACTGGGCCGCCCCGTGGATCAACGCCGTGACCAGGGTCGGGGCCATGGACGTCTTCCCGAACCACACGTTCCAGCCCCGCACGATGGTGCGGCGCGTCGACCTGGCGCAGGTCGTGAGCCGGCTGATGGACATCCTCGGGCCGGTCGACGCGGGCTCGCTGGGCCGGCGCATCACGGATGTCGGCCCGGCCTACCTCGGCTACGCGGCCATCGCACAGGCAGCCGCCTCGGGCGTGATGCCGCTGCTCGACGGTGACACGTTCCAGCCATCGAGGCCGGTCGGCGGCGCCGAAGCCGTCGCCGTACTGGATCGGCTCAACCGGTTGCTGCCTCCACGGCGGGGCGGCGTGGAGACGCACGGCCCATGAGTATCCTGACAACGGCGAATCAACTGACGTTGTTGCGGATGCTGCTCATCCCGCTGTTCGTGATCCTCGTGCTCTACGAGCATGCCGGATGGGCGCTGGTGGTGTTTGTCGTGGCGGGCATCACCGACGGGCTCGACGGGCTGATCGCGCGGCTGAGCAATCAGCGGACCAGCCTGGGCGCATGGCTCGACCCGATGGCGGACAAGCTGCTGCTGGTCACGACCTTCATCGTGCTGTCGCTGCCAGGGACGGGATTCGTCAACCGGGTGCCACTGTGGTTGACGGTCCTCGTGATCACCCGCGACGTCGGCATCGTGCTCACCGTGACCGTCGTCAACCTCGCCGTCGGGCCGCGGACGTTCCGGCCGTCCCCGTACGGAAAAGTCGCGACGGCCACCTACATCGCGACGGTGACCGCGGTGCTCTTCTTCAACTACCTCGGGCGCCACTCGGTCCTGGTTGATATTGCGGTCTGGGCGTCCCTCGCGCTCACCCTGGTGTCCGGGCTGCACTACGTCGCTCACGCCCGCCGCATCATCAACGAGCCGCCAGCTTCGTCCTGAAGTACTCGATGGTCCGTTCGAGTCCCTGTTCGAGCGCGACCTTCGGCTCCCACCCGAGCAGGGTCCGTGCCTTGGTGATGTCGGGCTGGCGGACCTTCGGATCGTCTTCCGGAAGCGGCCTGTACACGATCGAGCTCTTCGCGCCCGTCATCCGGATGATGACGCGGCCGAATTCCTCGATGCTCATCTCGTGCGGGTTGCCGATGTTGATGGGATCGTTCTGATCCGACAGCATCAGGCGGATGATGCCGTCGACCAGGTCGCTGATGTAGCAGAAGCTCCGGGTCTGGCGGCCGTCACCGAAGATGGTCAGGTCCTCGCCGGCCAGCGCCTGTGAAATGAACGCGGGCACCACGCGGCCATCGCGGATGCGCATGCGCGGGCCGTAGGTATTGAAGATCCGCACGATCTTCGTATCGACGCCGTGATAGCGATGATACGCGGTGGTCATCGCCTCGGCGAAGCGCTTCGCCTCGTCGTAGACGCCGCGCGGCCCGATCGGGTTGACGTTGCCCCAGTACGACTCCGTCTGCGGGTGCTCGAGCGGGTCCCCGTAGACCTCCGAGGTCGACGCGAGGACGAACCGGGCGCCTTTGGCCTTGGCGAGCCCGAGCGCCTTGTGGGTGCCGAGCGCGCCGACCTTCAGTGTCGGGATCGGCAGCTCGAGGTAGTCGATTGGGCTCGCCGGGCTCGCCCAGTGCAGCACGTAGTCGACCTGGCCGTCGACATACACGTAGTTGGTGACGTCGTGTTTGATGAACTGGAAGTCCAGGCCGGCCAGGTGGGCCACATTGGCGATATCGCCCGTCAGCAGGTTGTCGATTCCGACGACGCTGTAGCCCTTCTGGAGGAGCGTCTCGGAGAGATGTGACCCGATGAATCCGGCAGCACCGGTAATGACGACGCGTGGCTTGGACATGTGCGGTCTTCAGGAACTCTGTTTCTGGCGGTAGAGGCCGATGCCGCGAATCAGCGTCAGCCACATGATCTTGACGTCGAGCCGGAGCGACCAGTTCTCGATGTAGTAGAGATCGTGATCGATGCGCTCCTCGATCGACGTGTCGCCCCGCCACCCGTTCACCTGGGCCCAGCCCGTGATCCCGGACTTCACCTTGTGGCGCAGCATGTACTGGGGAAAGCGGTGCTTGAACTGCTCGACGAAATACGGTCGCTCGGGGCGCGGGCCGACCAGCGACATCTCTCCGCGCAACACGTTGACCAGCTGGGGCAGCTCGTCGAGGTCCAGGCGTCGAAGCCACTTCCCGAGCGGCGTGGCTCGCGGATCCTCCTCGCGCGCCCAGACCGGGCCGGAGTCGTCCTCGGCGTTTTCGTACATTGATCGGAACTTGTAGACGGTGAAGCGTGAGCCATCCAGGCTCATGCGCACCTGGCGATAGAACACCGGGCCCTTGGAGGTCACCTTCACCAGCAACGCGATGAGCGCCAGGGGCAGGGCGAGCACGACCAGCCCGACCGCGGATATCGCGACGTCGACCAGCCGCTTCAACATCGCGTTGAAACCCTGCAGCGGCTGGTCGCTGAGGTTGATGATGGGAATTCCGTCCAGGTCCTCGATGCGCGCGCGCAGCGCAATGAACTGCAGCACGTCGGGGACGATCCGGACGTCGATCATCTCCTTGCTGGCCCCCTCGATGGCCGCCATCATCTCCCGGTGCGCTTCGAGCGGCAGGGCGACGTAGATCTGATCCACGTGCTCGCGGACGGCGATCTCGCCAGCTTCAGCGGGCGTACCGAGCAGAGGCAGCCCCCGGTAGGCGAGATGGTCTCCGCCGGACCGCTGGTCGACGAACCCGACGATGTGATAGCCAAGTTCCCGGTGTTCGAGCAGCTTGTCGACCACGAGGCGCCCGAGGTCCCCGGCGCCCACGACGAGCACGCGCTTCAGGCCGAGGCCCGCGCGCCAGCGGCGCTCGAGGACGATCCGCACCAGCTCCCGGGACGCCGTCGTTGCGACGACGTTCAGCGCGAGGAACAGGGCCCAGACCCACTGGGACACTTCCAGGACCCCGCGGTCCTTCATCGCCGCCGGAAAATAGTAGGTGCCGAAGTACAGCGTGCCGCCAACTCCCAGGACCACCGCCACCCCGCTGCCGACCAGGACGGCGAAAAAGTCGTCCACACGCGACCGGCTCCGCCGAAGGCTGTAGAGTCCCTGGAAGTAGTAGGCGACGGGCACGAGCACCGCGATGAACGGTACGACGTAGAGGTACTGGGTGAAGGGCGGGTATCCCTTGGAGACCGGGATCAACGGCGTTCTGAACCGGATCAGGTAGGCGCCGAGGAACGCCGTCACGCCCAGCAGCGCGTCCGAGAGAATGTAGAATGCCGCTAGCGTCCGCTTGTACCGCTTGACCATCGTCGTCAATTGAACTCGATCATCCGCTCGATGCAGGCCCGGATCTCGGCGGCGAACCGCGGCCGGCTGAATCCGACCGCGTGCGCGCGGAGCGCCGTCGCGTCGAATCGCCGCTCGACCGCCCGATGGATGGCATCGGCCATGGCATCGGTCGACCGTTCGCGCACGAGAAACCCGGTGACACCGTCAACAACCGTCTCCAATGCACCGCCGGCCCCCAGGGCCACCACCGGCGTGCCGCACGCCTGGGCCTCCAGCGGCACGATGCCGAAGTCTTCGACCCCGGGCAGCAGCGCGACGGCTGCCCGCCTGTATTGTTCGCGAACACCCGCGTCGTCGGGCGAGCCGAGAAAGGCCACTTCCGGGCCCGCCTGGCGTGTGAGCCGCGCGAGATCGGGCCCGTCGCCGACAATACGCAGCGGCACCCGCGCGCGGGCGCAGGCGTCGATGGCGACATCGACCCGCTTGTAGGGCACCAGGGCCGACACCACCAATGCGAACCGATCGCGCCCGGAACCGCCCGGGTGGTAGAAGTCCGTGTCGACGGGAGGGTACACCACGGCCGCCGGACGATTATAGTATTTCGCGATCCGCGCCGCGATGTATCGCGAGATCGCGACGTATTGATCGACGCGACCCGAGGTGGCCGCGTCCCAGCGGGCCATGGCCGCCATCACCGGCCGCATCAGCCGTTCCGGCACCCGCCCAATCCGTCCGGCACCGAAGTACTCGGGGTACTGATCCCACGCGTAGCGCATCGGCGTGAGGCAATAGCAGAGGTGGCGCGCGCGGCCCGCCCTGATCACCGACTTGGCTGCGCAGTGGCTCGTGCTGACCACGAGGTCGAAGCGATCCAGGTCGAGCATCTCGACCGCCGCAGGGAACAGGGGCAGGTAGTGGCGATACGCGCGCCGCGCGGCCGGCAGGTACTGGATGAACGACGAGTGGATCGTGCTGCGCTCGACCCTCGCGGGCTGGCTGCCCCGCACGTGCAGCAACGTGAACAGCTCCGCGTCCGGGTACAGCTCGCACAGCGCGTCGAGCACCCGCTCGCCGCCTCGCAGGCGTGTCAGCCAGTCGTGTACCAGGGCGATGCGCATCAATCAGGTCCGCGAGAACGGGGCAGAGGCAACTTCGCCGTAGACCAGGCGCACTTGCTCGACGGATTTTCTCCACGAGAACGCCTGAGCCCTGGCGAGCCCCCGTTCGCGAAGCGTGGCGCGCAGGGCGGCGTCGCCGAGCACCTGCTTCATGCCCTCGGCAATCGAAGCGGCGTCGTACGGATCCACCAGCACCGCGGCGTCTCCGACGACCTCCGGCATCGACGAGATGTTCGACGTCACGACCGGTGTGCCTCGTGCCATCGCCTCGAGCGGCGGCAGTCCGAATCCCTCGTACAACGACGGAAACACGAACACGGTGGCCAGCTGGTAGAGGGCGGCGAGGGTCTGATCGGGGACGAACCCGAGGAACCGCACGTGCTTGTGCAGCTTGAAGCGATCCACCGCCCTCCGCAGGCCGGGGAACTTCGAAATCTCGTCCCCGATGATCAACAGCTTCAGGCGCTCGAATCCCTGCATCCTCACGAGGTGAAACGCGTCGATCAGCCGCTCGAGATTCTTGTGCGGTTTGATGTTGCCCACATACAACGCGAAGGGTCCGTGCAACTGGTACCGTTCCCGGGTGTGTGCGATCTCGGCCTCGCCCGGCGGGCTCGCGAGGCGGTCGTCAATCGCGTTGTAGATGACGGTGACCCGATCCGGCGGCACCCTGCAGTACTTGAGGATGTCCGCCTTCGACGTCTCCGAGACGGTGAAAATGCGCCGGGCGCGCCGGGCGGCTGCCCAGAGACTCGCCCGGGCATACATGTGAGCCAGGCGGTTCGGCAGGTACTGAGGGAACATCAGGTGGATGCAGTCGTGGATCGTGACGACCGAGCGACAGGGCACCAGCGGCGGCAACACGTAGTGAGGCTCGTGAAACAGATCGATCCGCTCGCGGGACAGTTGATAGGGGATTGAAATCTGTTCGGTCGCAGAGTAGCTCCGCGACCTGTTGATCACCGGTCTGAAGTTCCGGCCGAGACTCCTGACGGCCGCCTGATCGCCCGGACGGCAGAGCAGCACGTACTCCGTTTCCTGATCGATCTGGGACAGATGCTTCAGGAGATTACGGATGTAAGTGCCTATGCCAAAGTCGTGTAACTTGCGGATATCAAGCGCAATGCGCACGCGATCAGCTCGTGAATGCCCTACACGATATCACAGCGGCCGCGGGGCCCGGCCGACTCCGGCGATGCCGCCAATCACGGGTGCCACGCCCCGCGTCAGGCCGGCTCGCCGGGCAGCTTTCCTCGCAGCCGCAAGTACGCGCGCAGCCAGGGGAGCCATCCGGGATGGTGCTTTTCGTAGAACGCCAGCTGGCTGCGGCGGTACGCAGCCTCGGTGGCATCGGGCCTGGCGGTTCCCGATCGGCCCCGCAGATGGACGATCTCGGAGGCCGGCGTGAAGCGAATGCGGCCGCCCAGTCGCCTGAGCGCCGCGCAGAAGTCGACGTCTTCCGCGTAGAGGAAGTACCGTTCATCGAGCAGGCCGGCCGCCAGTGCCGCCTCGCGTCGAACCATCAGGCACGCTCCGCTGACCCAGTCGTGATCACCCTCGGTGCGAGTCCAGCGCTCCACGAGGCGGACGACCGGAGAGAAGCCGGCGTCGTAGAGCCGGATCAGCAGCTTCTGGCGCAGCTCGTTGAACGGGCCCATCATGCGCCCGAACGAGAGCTCGGGGAGCCCCGAACTCCCGATCAGGCGGGGCCCGACGGCCAGCACGTCCGGCGAATGGCGAAGAGTGGCCATCAGCGCGTCGAGCGCGCCTCCCGGGACCACGGTGTCGCTGTTCAGCAGCACCACGAACTCGCCGCGTCCCTCGCGGATGCCCAGGTTGTTGGCCGCCGCGAATCCGGCGTTGCGCCCGGCTTCGATGACGCGGACCCCGGGCCATCGGCGCCGCACCTCCTCGACCGTTCCGTCGGTGGACGCGTTGTCGACGACGATCACCTCGCATGAGGCTTCCGGCGGATGCAGCGCGATCGAGGCAAGGCAGTCCCCGATCTCCGCCCGGGTGTTGTACGAAACGATGACGATAGTGAGGTCAGCCACCGGCCTGCTTTCCCGCCGCCGACACGATGGCGTCGAGGGTGAGCTTCGCGGCGGCGTCCCACCGGTACCGCCCGAGGACGGCCGGCACTTCGCGCATCACGGCCCGCCGCGCCGCCTGGTCGTCGACCATGCTGGCGAGTGCCGCGGTCGTCGCCGCAATGTCCCCCGCGCCG
This sequence comes from uncultured Acidobacteriota bacterium, assembly GCA_963843385.1. Lineage (GTDB taxonomy): Bacteria > Acidobacteriota > Vicinamibacteria > Vicinamibacterales > JAKQTR01 > CAVOHU01. The sequence goes on along the minus strand of CAWJJY010000007.1, from coordinate 1,435,055 downwards.
ACGTAGACCGCAGCCGGGCCGTACACTTCGTGAGCCACCTCCGTGTCGAGGACCACGACCGGCACGCCGCGCCCGAGTGCTTCGAGCGGCGTCAGCCCGAACCCTTCGTACTCCGACAGGAACGCGAAGACGTCCGCGCGCCGGTACAGGTACTCGAGCGTTGCCTCCGTCACATACGAGCGGATGACCACGCGGTCCGATACTCCCGCGCTCTTGGCGATGGCCTGGAGATCCTGGTGGGGCCATGTCCGGTTCTCGCCCACCACCTCGAGCGTGGCGTCGGGGTGCGCGATGGCCAACCCCGCGAACGCCCGAATCAGGTCGGGCAAATGTCGCCGATTGAAGACGGAGCCGACGAACAGGATCAGGGCCGCGCGGCCGTCACGGGCGCGACGGCTGGTCGGAGCCCGCTCATCGCCGGCTCCGTCACCGGCGAACCTCTCGCTCAATCCGTGCGGAATCACCTGGATGCGGTCACCAGGGATCCCGAGGTGCTTCTCGATCTCGCGGCGCGAGAAGGCCGACACCGTCAGGATGACCCGGGCGCGTCGTGCTGAGAGCCGCGTGAGCCATGCCCGGCGGATTCGCTCGCGAGGGGTGAACCACTCCGGATGCGCCAGAAAGGACAGGTCGTGAATGGTCAGTGCGACAGGCGTGCTGGTTCGGATGGGTGCGGTGTACCCCGGCGCGAACAGAATGTCGAGGCCATCGCCGCGTAATGCGATCGGCAGGGTGACCTGCTCCCACCAGGAGCCGCTCCCGCGGCCCGCCGTCCGGTAGGTGAGGGCAAGGCTGCCGGTGCCCGCGATCGGGCGGTCGGCTCCCTCCTCGGCGGGTCGATACAGGATGAACTGATGGGAAGCCGCCTCGGGCAGCGTCGACCAATGTCGGATGATCTCGACAAGGTACCGGCCTACCCCGGTCGGGTGGCCAAGCGTTTCGCGTGCGTCGATGCCGATTCGCATACCGTTGGACCCGTCCTAGGGCCGTTCCTCTTCGCGGCCCCTGCCCGGATGGGCGACGCATTGTGCCAGGTGATCCATCAGCCGGGACGCCGAGGCGGCCCAGGTGAACTCTCGAGAGCGCGCCCGTCCCCGGATCGCGCACTCCCGCGCGAATCGCTCGTCGCCGAGCATGCGGTCGACCGCCTTCGCAATGGCAGCCGGATCATCCGGGTTCACCAGCAGCCCCGCGTCTCCGACGATCTCCGGCAGCGCGCCACGGTTGGAAGCGACCACCGGGACGCCGACCGCCATGGCCTCGAGCGCCGGAAGCCCGAAACCCTCGTGCAGCGAAGGATAGACGAGTACGCGAGCCCCAAGGTAGGACGCCCGGCGTTCGAACTCGCTGACATAGCCTTTGACCTCCACCCGTCCAGACAGGGGCCCCGATCTGACGCTCTCGAGCCACGGGGCGGCCTCCGGAGTCTCGCGTCCGACCAGCACCAGACGGGGAGCGGTCGGGCGCAAGGCAACCAGGAGCCGGTAGGCTTCGAGCAGCCCCTTGATGTTCTTGCGGGCATCGAGGCTGCCGACGAAGAGGAGATACCCGTCTGAATCGACGCCGTCTCGGGACGGGATGGCGGCGGCCCACGCCGGGACGCCGGAGCCGCACAGGACCATTCGACTGCGCGGCACACCCAGTCTAGCCTCCACCTGCCGGGCGGTGTCTTCCGACACCACCACGACCACATCGGCTCGGGCGGCGTGCGCTCGCGCAAGCGCCGGATAGTCGCGCCTGACCTCTGCCCGCGTCCGCTCCGGGTGGTCGAGGAAGTCCAGGTCGTGAATCGTGATGGCCTTCACGCCGCTTCGAGCGGGCACCAGCAACGGGTGGGGCGCGAGCACGACGTCAAACCCCCGCCCGGCGAGGGCCTCAACCGGCGGCCAGCCGAGGCGGTTCCACGCGAGGTTCAGGACCGAAACTGGCACTTTTCGATCGATGAACGCAGCGGGAGCCAGCTCGGCCACCATCTCGGCCGAGGGCCGGTCTTTCCAGGAACTGGTGAACAGCGTCAGCTCGACCTTCCGGCCCGGTTCTGACTGGCAGGCGGACCACTCGAGAATCGCCCGTGCCAACCCATGAACCCATTCGCCGACGCCGGAGCGCTGCTTGAGGGCCGGCCTGTAGTCCAGAAGTATCCGCATCGGGTGTACGCTTGAAAGATCCTAATCCGGATTGCCGAATCCTGCCCCGAGTTGCGGTGCCCGGGCTAGAGAATCGAGCGCTGCCAGATCCCCGCAACCCGTTGTGCAGCAATATCTTGACAGCATTTTGACCGTATGGTACGGTCAACTGTTTCGACCTGCGCCCCGACGAGGTTCTGGCCCGCCGCCATCCGATACAATGCAGGCTCTTGCGCGGTGAGGACCCGGCAGCCGGACCCGTCCGGTCTCGGGAGACGACTCGCACCACGGAGAATTCGAGCTCGGACGGATCATACAGGAGCGGTCGGTCATGAAATTGGCGGTCATTGGCACCGGGTACGTCGGACTCGTGGCGGGGGCGTGCTTCGCCGAGAACGGGAACGACGTGGTCTGCGTCGACAAGGACGAAGCAAAGATCCGGATGCTCAAGAAGGGCCGCATCCCCATTTTCGAGCCCGGCCTCGAGGAGCTGGTACAACGGAATCGGGTAGAGAAGCGGTTGACCTTCACGACGCAGCTGGCCCGTGCCGTGCGGGCGTCGCAGGTCATCTTCATCGCCGTGGGCACGCCGCAGGGCGAGGATGGGTCGGCCGACCTGCAACACGTCATGGGGGTCGCTCGCGAGATTGCCCGAGCGATGAACGGCTACAAGGTCATCGTCGACAAGAGCACCGTCCCGGTCGGGACGGCTGAAAAGGTCCGGGAGGTCATCCGCCGCGAAACGACGCATCCCTTCAGCGTTGTCAGCAACCCGGAATTCCTGAAGCAGGGAGCTGCCGTCGACGATTTCCTCAAGCCCGACCGCGTGGTCATCGGCGCCGAGGACCCTCGTGCGCAGGAGCTCATGACCTCCCTTTATGCGCCGTTCACGCGGACGGGCGCGCCGACGATGGTGATGGACTGCGCCAGCGCAGAGCTGACGAAGTACGCCGCCAATGCGCTGCTCGCGACCAAGATCTCGTTCATGAACGAGGTCGCGAACCTCTGCGAGCTGTTTGACGCCGACGTGGATCAGGTCCGACGGGCGGTGGGCACAGACAAGCGGATCGGTCCGTCCTTCCTCTTCCCGGGATGCGGCTACGGGGGCAGCTGCTTCCCGAAGGACGTCAAGGCCATCGTCAAGTTCTCCGCCGACAAGGGCTATGAGTTCCGGATCCTGACGGCGGTCGAGGCGGTCAACCACACCCAGAAGAGCCGGCTGGCCGCCAAGATGGAGGCGCACTTCGGGTCATTGAAGGGAAAGACCATCGCGGTGTGGGGCCTGGCGTTCAAGCCGCGCACCGATGACATGCGCGAGGCGCCGGCCATCGTGCTGATCGAACGGCTGCTCGCCCTCGGGGCGAAGGTGCAGGCATTCGACCCGGCGGCGATGGGCGTCGCCAGGAAGATTTTCGGAAACCGCATTACTTACGCCGCGCGCAGCTACGATGCCTTGAACGGCGCCGACGCCCTGGCCCTGGTCACCGAGTGGAACGAGTTCCGGGAGCCGGACTTCACGAAGATGCGGAAGCTGCTCAAATCGCCGCTGATCTTCGATGGACGGAACGTCTACGACCGCGACCAGATGCGTGCCCTGGGCTTCACCTATCTGTCGATCGGGAGGCCGGCCTGAACACCGTACTCGTTACAGGCGGAGCCGGCTACATCGGGAGCCATGTCGCGAAGGCCCTCTCGCGGAGCGGCCGGCGCGTGGTCGTGTACGACAACCTGTCGGCGGGCCGCCGGGAAGCCGTCCGCTGGGGCGACCTCGTGGTTGGCGACGTGCACGATCGGGCCCTGCTCCGTGAGACGATTCGCCGGCATGGTGCCTCTTCCGTGATGCACTTCGCGGCGTGGCTGACGGTTGGGGAATCGGTCAACAATCCCCTCGGCTACTACCACAACAACGTCGCCGGCGCGCTCAGCGTCCTCGAAGCCATGGCGGCCGAGTCGGTGACGCGATTCGTGTTTTCATCGTCGGCGGCGGTCTACGGGGAGCCGGAGCGGGCCCCGGTCGGGGAGGATCATCCGCTTCGCCCGATCAATCCGTACGGAGAGACGAAACTGGCTGTCGAGCGGGCGCTGCCTCACATCGAACGCGCGCATGGCGTGCACGCGGTTTGCCTGCGCTATTTCAACGCGGCCGGCGCCGACCCGGACGGCGAACTTGGCGAGAACCACAATCCGGAAACGCATCTGATACCGCTCGCGGTGGAGGCGGCCTGCGGAGGGGCGTCGCTGCAGGTCTATGGAAGTGACTACCCGACGCCGGACGGCACGTGCCTGCGGGACTACGTACACGTTTCCGATCTTGCCGACGCGCACGTGCGGGCGCTCGACCTGCTCGAGCGCGACTCGCGGTCGGCCGTCTACAACGTGGGAATCGGCCGGCCGTTCTCGGTGCGGGACGTGCTGGCCGAAGTCGGGCGCCTGAGTGGACGGGAGGTGCCGCACGTGATGGCGCCGCGCCGGGCGGGCGACCCGGCGGTCCTCTTCGCGTCGAGCGATCGGATCCGGGCCGAACTCGGATGGCGGCCCGATTTCACCGATCTCTCCGGCATCGTCGAGACGGCCTGGAACTGGCGTCGCTCCCAGGTGAGGGGGCTTGGAAAAGGGGCGGGTCTCTGATGTCGCGCCTTCGCGGAATGCTGGCGGACCCGCTGCTGTCGGTCGTGATGCCCGTGTTCAACGAGCGCTCGACCATCGACGAGATCGTCCGTCGCGTGCTCGCCCCAGGCGGCCGGAAGGAACTGATTGTCGTCGACGACGGGTCGACCGACGGGACCCGTGAGCTGCTCGCGGCCCTGCAGCAGGAGCTGGGATTCACGCTGGTCCTGCAGGAACGCAATCACGGGAAGGGCGCGGCGCTGCGCCGGGGCTTTCAGGAGGTCAGGGGCGACATCGTGATCGTGCAGGACGCCGACCTGGAGTATTCTCCTGAGGAATTCCCGCAGCTCATCGAGCTCATCTGCCAGGGGCGTGCCGACGTGGTCTTTGGCTCGCGGTTCCTCGGCCGCCATCGGGTGTTCCTGTTCACCCACTACCTTGGCAACAGGCTGCTGACCTTCCTCACCAACGTGCTCTACAACACCATGCTCACCGACATGGAGACCTGCTACAAAGTGATGCGGACCGAGGTGCTCCGGTCGATGACGCTGCACTCGAATCGATTCGGGATCGAGCCCGAACTGACGGCCAAGATCTTCAAGCGCGGCTACCGCGTGTATGAGGTGCCGATCACCTACGACGGGCGGGGCTACGACGAGGGCAAGAAGATAACCTGGCGCGACGGCGTCGTCGCGCTCTGTGTGCTGCTGCGATACCGGTTCAGCGAGTGAATCCGCTCCTTCGCCTGCTGCGCTTTGCGAAGCCGTACCGCGCGCGTTTCGCGGCGGCGTTCGTCGGCATGCTGCTCTACGGCGGCGCGTCGGCGGCCCTCGCCTATCTGGTGAAGCCCATCTTCGACAACGTGCTGGCTCACCAGCGCGACATCGCCACCGTGACGTGGGCCATTGTCGGCGCCTACGCCATCAAGGGACTGGGCTCCTACGTGTCCTCCTACCTGATGGCGGACGTCGGCCAGCGCGTCGTCTTCGACATCCGCCAGAAGCTGTTCGTGCACACGCTCGGCCAGTCGACCGCGTTCTTCAAGGCCAAGTCGACCGGACAGCTGCTGTCGCGCCTGACGAGCGACGTGGCGCAGGTGCAGCAGGCGGTGTCGGAGACGGTTGGGGACCTGCTGCGGGAGTCGCTGGCGGTGGTCGGTTACGCCGGCTACCTGTTCGCCAGCGATGCGGGACTGACGCTGGTCTGCCTGACCGGGGCGCCCTTGGTGCTGTACCCGCTGGTGCAGCTTGGAAAGCGCCTGCGCCGCACGACGCTTCGAAGCCAGGAATACCTCGAGCACATGTCCCACGTGGCGACCGAGGCGTTCACCGGCCACCGGATCGTCAAGGCCTTCGGGGCGGAGCAGCGGGAGGGCGCTCGATTCGGAACCGCTGCCCACGCGCTGTACCGGGCGAACATGATGGTGACGGCCGCGGTCTCCGTGATGCCGCCGGTCATGGAACTCCTCGGTGGCGTGGCCGTGGCGCTGGTGCTCTGGTACGGCAGCAAGGAGATCGCGCTGGACCGGATGACGCAGGGCGAATTCACCTCCTTCATCGCGGCCCTGTTCCTGATGTACGGGCCGCTGAAGAAGCTGAGCCGGGTGAACGCCAGCATCCAGCAGGCCTCCGCCGCGTCCGAGCGGCTCTTCGAGCTGCTGGACACGCACACCGAGGTGACCGAGAAGCCCGGCGCGCCCCCGCTCGAGCCTTTGACGAAGCAGATCGAGTTCCGGGATGTGACCTTCCAGTACGAGGATGCGCACGGTCGCAGCACGCTGCACAACGTCACCTTCTCGGTCCGGGCCGGGCAGACGGTCGCCATCGTGGGCAGAAGCGGCGCGGGGAAGACGAGCCTGGTCAACCTGCTGCCGCGGTTCTACGACGTGTCGGGCGGCGCCATCCTGGTGGACGGGGTGGACATCCGCGAGGTCAGCCTCGCGTCGCTGCGTGACCAGGTGGGCATGGTGACGCAGGAAACCGTCCTGTTCGACGACACCGTGGCTGCCAACATTGCGTACGGGCATCCGAGCGCCTCGATGTCCGAGATCGAGGACGCCGCGCGCGCCGCCCGTGCTCACGAGTTCATCGTTGCCATGCCGCTGCGCTACGAGACGGTGATCGGCGAGCGGGGGCAGCGGTTGTCCGGCGGGCAGCGCCAGCGCCTCGCCATCGCACGGGCGTTGCTGAAGGACTCGCCGATCCTGATCCTCGACGAAGCCACTTCGTCACTCGATTCGGAGTCGGAGTCGGCGGTCCAGGATGCGTTGACCAACCTGATGCGAGACCGTACCTCGTTCGTGATTGCGCATCGGCTCTCGACGGTAAGGAACGCGGACCTGATCGTCGTGCTCGAGCGGGGACGCGTCGTGGAAATCGGGCGCCACGAGGAGCTGGTCACGCGGCCCGATGGCGTCTATGCAGGCCTGCACGCGATGCAGTTCGCCGTCGGCAGGCGTGGCCCGACGGCACTTCCGCCTGGCCGGCCGTGAGCGTTGAACCTATGATCAAGTCTATGACGGGATTCGCGGCGCTGACCCAGGAAGACGAACGCGTCACCATCGGCGTGACGCTCCGGAGCGTCAATCACCGGTACCTCGACGTGCAGCTGCGCGCGCCGCAGTGGCTGAGCCAGATGGAGCCCCGCTTGCGGGCGCAGGTGCAACGCCACGCCGCGCGAGGCCGCATCGAGCTGGCGGTCAGCGTGCAGCTCCGGCAGGAGCCGGTGCTCACCGTCGAGCTGAACGAGACGTTCGTCAACGCGCTCGGCCACGCCATGGACCGCGCCAGGGAGCGAGGCCTCATCGAAGGCACGCTGACGCCGGGCGACCTGGTGAAATTCCCCCAGGCGCTGACCGTTCGAGAGCTGCCCGTCGAGCTGGATCCGGAGAACAGCCGCACGGTGGAGGACTCGGTCGAAGGGGCGGTCGAACGCGCCCTGGCGGAACTCGATCGCATGAGGAGGTCGGAGGGAGCACACCTGCAGGTCGACCTCGACGGTCGCAAGGCCGCGGTGGCCGAGATGGTGGAGCGCGTAGCGGCTGCCGCGGTTGAGGGCGCAGCCGCCCTCCAGGCACGGCTCACCGAGCGGGTCGCTGAGCTCACGGGGGATCTCCAGGTCGACAGGAATGCCATTCCCCAGGAGATCGTCCGGTTCGCCGCCCGATCCGATATCAGCGAAGAGGTCACCCGGTTTCGCGCGCACGTGTCGCAGTGGACCTCGCTGACGGAGAGCGCGGAACCCTGTGGCCGGAAGCTGGACTTCCTCCTTCAGGAGATGAACCGCGAGGTCAACACGATCGGCTCCAAGGCTGACGGCACCTCGGTCTCCGAACTGGTGATTGCCGCCAAGGCCGAGCTCGAGAAGATGCGGGAGCAGGTTCAGAATGTCGAGTAGATCCGGATCGCGAGGGACGCTCATCGTCGTGTCCGCTCCATCGGGTACGGGCAAGACCACCGTGGTCGAGCGCCTGCTTGCCATGACGCCGCAGCTCAGGATGTCGCGGTCCTACACCTCCAGGCCTGCGCGCCCGGGCGAGGCGGACGGCGTCGACTACCATTTCGTGAGCCGCGCGCGGTTCGAGGCGATGATCGCGGGGAGCCAGTTCCTCGAGTGGGCCGAGATCTTCGGCAACCTCTACGGCACCTCACTGGTCGATACCGAGCGCCACCTGGCCGCCGGGGGCGACCTCGTGCTGGTGATCGACGTCCAGGGCGCTCGCCAGGTGCGCCGCCACGGCGTCGCCCAGGTATCGATCTTCGTCATGCCGCCCTCAGCACGGGTACTGGAAGAACGGCTGCGCGGCCGGGGCACCGACAGTACCGACCAGATCCAGACCCGCTTGCGGGTGGCGCGCGGCGAGGTCAACGCCTTCGCGGAATACGACTACGTGGTCGTCAACGACGACATCGACTCGTGCGCGGAGCGGATCAGGTCGATCGTCCTGGCGGGCCGCGCGCGGCTCGAGCCCATGCGCGGCGACGCCGAACGCATCGCGCGAACGTTTGACGACGACCTCGAGAGCGCGTAGCGTTGAGAACAGGGAAGGGGTAAGGTCATGTCTCTCATCGCGCTCGGCGTGACGGGCGGGATCGGGGCCTACAAGGCCGTCGAGGTCGCCAGGGGGCTTCAGAAGCGGGGACACGACGTCGCGGCCGTCATGACCCGGAACGCGCGGCGCTTCGTCGGGCCCCTGACCTTCGAAGCGATCACGCGGCGCCCGGTCATCACCAGCCAGTGGACCCCGGGCCTCAACGCGGATGTCGAACACATCTCGCTCGCGACGGGCATCGATCTGCTCCTCGTCGTGCCGGCGACCGCCAACATCATCGGCAAGTTCGCCAATGGCATCGCCGACGATTTTCTGTCCGCGATGTTCCTGGCGACTCGCGCGCCGGTCCTGCTGGCGCCGTCGATGAACACCAACATGCTCGAGAACCCGGCGGTCACGCACAACCTCCAGGTGCTGTCCTCGCGTGGAGTGCTGATGGTCGAGCCGGGCGCCGGATACCTGGCGTGCGGCTGGGTCGGGAAGGGCCGGCTCGCCGAGCCCGACGAGATCGTCGACGCCGCCGATCGGCTCGTCCGCCCGGCGAAGACGCTTGCCGGCGTGACGGCGATCGTGACGGCCGGGCCGACCTACGAGGCGATCGACCCGGTGCGGTTCCTCGGCAACCGATCGAGCGGCCGAATGGGATTTGAGCTGGCCGCCGAGGCCGAGCGGCGGGGCGCGCATGTCGTGCTGGTGGCGGGCCCGACCTCGGTGCCGGCCCCCGTCGTTTCCGAGCTCGTGCGGGTCCGTACCGCGGCCGAGATGCACGACGCCGTGATGGCGAGAGTCACCGGCGCCGATTTCGTCATCATGGCGGCTGCCGTGGCCGACTACACGCCGGAGCAGCCGGCAGCACACAAGATCAAGAAAGCGGCCGAGAACCTGGTCGCTGACCCTCCGACCGACGCCGGACATTCTCGCGTCACTCGGGACCTGGCGCGCCGGGCGCGGCGCGGCGCGGCCCGTGCTGGTCGGCTTTGCCGCCGAGACGGCCGACGCCACGGTGCGCGCGAGAGAGAAGCTCATCGCCAAGGGCGTCGACCTCATCGTGGCCAATGACGTGTCCCAGCCCGGAGCGGGCTTCGAAGTCGGGACCAACGTGGTCACGCTGGTCGACCGGGAACATACCGAACCGCTGCCGTTGATGGCGAAAAGCGACGTCGCGCGGGCGGTGCTGGACCGAATCCATGGACTGCTCGCTTCGACGGCCAGTCCGCAGAAGGTCGGGCCCACGCCCGACCGGGTGTAGAGGCGCGTTCCGATGGATGTCCGTGACCAGGTGATTGAGCACCTTCGCTTCCTGTCCGAACTGGGAGTCGACGGTCTCAGCCGTGATCCGCGGTGGCGCACGCGAGACGAACCGGAACGGCAAACCGAGATCGCGGAATCCCCGCAGGTTGCCGCCACCGAGGACGACGGCGGTGACTTCTCGCTCCTGCCCGGACCCGCGGCGCCGGCGACGGGGGCTCGGCCGATAGAGTCACTGCCCGAGATTCAAGAGGCGCTCGGGGAGTGCACGCGCTGCAAGCTCCACAAGCTCGGCCGTCATCACATCGTATTTGGCGTCGGCAACGCGAACGCCGACCTGATGTTCATCGGCGAAGCCCCGGGCCACGATGAAGACATTCAGGGCATCCCGTTTGTCGGACGGGCGGGGCAGCTGCTCACGAAGATCATCGAGGCGATCGGGTTGTCGCGTGACCAGGTCTATATTGCCAACGTCATCAAGTGCCGCCCGCCGGAAAACCGCAATCCCGAGCCGGACGAGGTAAACACGTGCGAACCGTTCCTGTTCCGGCAGGTCCAGGCGATCCGTCCGAAGGTCATCGTCGCGCTCGGAACCTTCGCGGCACAGACACTGCTGCGGACCAAGGACCCGATCTCGCGGCTGCGCGGAAAGGTGTTCAAATACGGCGACGCTCGCCTGGTGCCCACCTTCCACCCTGCCTTCCTCCTTCGCAGTCCGGAACGCAAGCGCGACGTGTGGGAGGACATGAAGAGCGTCCGAGCCATGTTGAGCGGCGATCTTGGCGGCGACTAGTCATCCTCCGTCCATGACCCTGGTCGCTCAGGTTGCGGTACCGGTTCCGTTCATCGGGACGCTGAGCTATCGCGTGCCGCCCGAGATCGAGCGGCCGGCCAAAGGTGCGCGCGTACTCGTGCCGCTCGGGTCGCGGCGCGTGACCGGGTGCGTCGTATCCACCTCGGAAGTCGAGGACGGTGAAACGTCCGGTTCCGAGCTGCGCGATCTCCTGGATCTGTTCGATCCCGAGCCCTATCTGCCCGAAGAGGTCGTGGACCTCGCTCTGTGGATGGCCGACTACTATGCGGCGTCGCCCGGAGAGGCGCTTGCTGCGGCCATGCCGCCGCGCGCGTGGGTCGAGAGCCGGAGGCTGGTCGGTGCAACCGAGGAGGGATTACGGCAGCTCGCCGCCGGAGACGCCTCGACCGCGTTGCCTCTTCACCTGCGAGCGCTTCGCCTGATCGGCTCCGCGCGTCCGCTGCCGGTGTCGACCCTGGCGGCGCGATTGGCGCGTGCCCCTGACGCGGAAGCCAGGCCGGATCGTCCTCCGCCGATCGCAGCGATCGTCCGATCGATGGAACGTGCGGGCCTGGTGAGCGTCTCCCAGGCGCTCTCGGGCGACGCCGACGGATCGAAGTTCGCCGCGAAGGCAGTCCTCACCGCGCAGGGGCTCGATCTGGCGGCACGACTGGACGAAGTCGGATCAGACGGCAAATCAGCGTTCGAATCGGCGGGACTCCGGGGACCGCGCCAGCGTTCACTGCTCGAGCGCCTGCGCGCGGATCGGTCCGGGCTGTTGTTGTCGGACCTGCGTGGATTGGGCATCGCGGCGGACGTCGTGCACCGCCTGGCGCGCCGCGGGCTGGTCGCGGTCATCCACGACGCCGTCGCGCGCGATCCGTTCACCGGCCCATGGGGAGCCTGGCCCGACGACTCGGCCAACGCGGTCCCCCCGGATCTGACAACCGACCAGTCCGACGTCATGGAGCCGCTGCGGGGGATGCTGCGCCGCCCGGGATTCCAGGTGGCGTTGCTGCATGGGGTCACCGGAAGCGGCAAAACGGAGATCTACCTTCGGCTTTCGGAGGAGGTGCTGAGCCAGGGGAAGCGCGTGCTGGTGCTGGTGCCGGAAATCGCGCTGACGCCGGCCGTGGCCACCGCGTTCCGCGCACGATTTGGTCAGCGGGTCGCCGTCCAGCACAGCGGACTCTCGGATGGCGAGCGCCACGACCAGTGGCAATCGATCCGTCGCGGAGAGGTCGACGTCGTGGTCGGTACGCGTTCCGCCGTGATGGCTCCGCTCAACGCGATCGGGCTGATCGTGGTGGACGAAGAGCACGACGCCTCGTACAAACAGGACGAGTCTCCCCGCTACCACGGCCGCGACGTGGCCATCGTCCGAGCCAAGCACGAGGGCGCACTGGTGGTGCTCGGTTCGGCAACGCCGTCACTCGAGTCGTACAAACACGCGCTGGAGGGACGGTACCGCCTGTTCAGGCTCGACCGGCGAGTGCTCGATCGCCCGATGGCATCCGTGACGATCGTCAACATGCGCCACGAGTTCGCGAAGGGCGGGCCCGATCTGATCCTGAGCCGGCCCCTGGTGAGTGCGCTCGGCGTGAGGCTCGAACGCAAGGAACAGACGCTGCTCCTTCTCAACCGCCGCGGGTATTCGACCTCGGTGTTCTGCCGTGAGTGCGGCGGCACGACGCAGTGCCCGAACTGCAGCGTGTCCCTGGTCATCCACCGGCGGGGCACAGCCAGCTGCCACTACTGCGGCCATCAGCGCCGCGTGCCCACGGTGTGTCCAACCTGCGGTGGAGAGTACCTGGAACAGGTGGGGTTCGGCACCGAACGCGTCGAGGCCGATGTCGCCGCATCATTCCCGGGCGCGCGCGTCGCGAGACTGGATCGGGACAGCACACGCCGGCGGGGCGCTGCCGCGTTCATTCTCGGGCGATTCGCCCGGGGCGAGATTGACGTGCTGGTCGGCACGCAGATGATTGCCAAGGGCCACGATTTTCCGAAGGTCACGCTGGTCGGCGTCATCTCGGCCGACGTCGGCCTGGGCCTGGCGGATTTTCGTGCGGGTGAACGGACGTTTCAGCTTCTGACCCAGGTGGTCGGAAGGGCGGGCCGGGGTGAACTGGCCGGCGAAGCCATCGTGCAGACGTTGTACCCGGAGCATTACAGCATCACCCATGCCTCGCGCCAGGACTACGAGTCGTTCGCCGCCGCCGAAATGGAGTTCCGCCGGGCGATGCGCTACCCGCCTGAGGTCGCGATGATCAACCTCATCGTCAGGGGCCCGAGCCACGCGAGCGCCATGGATGCGGCGCGCGATCTCGCCGACAGGGTGTCGAGCGCCCTTCGCAAGCGCAGTGGGATCGTGGTGCTCGGCCCGGCGCCGGCCCCGCTGAGCCGGCTGCGCGGCGAACATCGGGCCCAGTTGTTCCTGAAGGCGGCACCCTCGTTCCGCGTCACGATGCGGGAAGCCATCCAGCGCGCCGTTGCCGGCCGGCCCGATCTGCGCAGGCGCATCACGATCGATGTCGATCCTCTGACGGTACTCTGACAGTTGGCAGGACGGCCGGGAGGAGCCACGCTCGGGAACGCCCGCCTGCAGGCGGTTCTCGGCGCCATTCGCGCGGGCGCGCTACTTCCCGATCAGCTGAAGCGGCTCAATCGGCGAGGGCGTGAAACAGAGAATGAGGATCAGGAGCGCCGCGGCTGCGAGCCACTGGCGCGCCGGATCGAGCGGAGCGTCTTCGTCGAAGGTTGGCGGGTGCCGCCACCCGAACGCCACCAGCAGCGCAACGGCCAGCGCCGTCCACATTACCCAGCTCAGAGAGTGGAAGCAGAGCGCGACGGCCACGCCGACCGCGGCGCGCGTGACCCAGATGGATCGGCGTCCGAACGCGGCGTAGGAAATGTGGCCGCCATCGAACTGCCCGATCGGGATCAGGTTCAATGCCGTGACCAGCAAGCCGAACCACGCCGCGAATGCCATCGGGTGCAGGTTGATCGAGTAGCCGTCCGGCACGGTTCCCCAGACCAGCCACGAGATCGCGCGGAACAGCAACGGCTCGCCCAGTTCATATCCGATGAAGTTCGGCGGGAGCCGTGCGATATTCGACAACGAACACCCAATCGCCAGCGCCGGTACCGCGACCAGGAAACCGGCGAACGGTCCGGCTGCGCCCATGTCGAACAGCATGGGCTTGGTACGAATCGGCTCTCGGATCCGGATGAACGCGCCAAAGGTCCCGGCGATGAATGGCGGCGGCGCCGGCAGGAAATAGGGCAGTGACACGCTGATCCGGTAGTACCGGCAGGCCAGATAGTGGCCGGCCTCGTGCGCGCCGAGGATGGCCAGCAGCGTCAGCGAGTACCACAGGCCGCTGAGCAGCACACTGGGCCACTCGACTCGAGGCGCGACGGCACCGAACCTGGACTGGAACGACAGCCAGTTCTCGGCGCCCACCCACGTCGTGGTGACGATCGTCGCGACCAGCAGGGCCACATGCTTCCAGGTCTTGCTGGCTGGCGCCGGAGTCAATCTCGTAATGACAATCGGCTCAAGCGGATCCGGCGTGCTCAGTCCGCCGCGCACGTCGTACAGGTTCTGTGGAACCCCAGGCGCTCGAGGGATGGGATCCGGATGTGGAGGGGGATTGTCGAAACGCTCGTCTGACACGTGAGGTTCAACTCCGAATCCCGACGCCGGCGGGTCCGCGTTCGAACCAGGTCGCCGCGTCCGGCGCGAGACAGGATTCAGCCGATGCTCTGCAGTTCCTTGCCCGGCTTGAACCGGATGGTCCGCCCTGGCGGGATGCGAACCTCCTTGCCAGTCCGTGGGTTACGGCCGATGCCCCGCTTCCTGGGCTTCACCTGGAAGACCCCGAAGCCGCGCAGTTCGATCCGTTCCCCTCGCCGCATCGAGAGGCGCATCGCGTCGAAGACCGCGTCCACCGCTAGCTCGGCCTTGACCTTGGTAATCTCGGCTGTGCGGGAGACCTCGTTGACGATGTCGACTTTGATCATGCCGACGGAGCTCCTCTGATAGTTGCTAACCACTATAGAAATAAGCACTTACGCTGTCAAGTGCCGGGCCATCCTTGCGGGTGCCGGCGCGCGCCGACGTCCGCAGGCCTGCCTTTGGTATCATGTGAGCCCAAGCTACGCCCTCTCATACCCGGAATCGAGTACTGCGTGCCTCATCGCTATCCCACCGTCGTGCTCGTCGGACGCCCAAATGTGGGCAAGTCCACGCTGTTCAATCGGATGGCGCGGTCGAGGCAGGCGATCGTCGGACCCAGGCCCGGCACGACCCGGGACGTCCACTCGGAGCCTGTCACCTGGCTGGACCAGCGATTCGATCTGGTCGACACCGGGGGCATGTTCGGCGCCAGCCAGGACCCCCTTCACGCGCTGGTCTTCGAGCATGGACGCCGGGCGCTCGACGCTGCGGACCTCATCCTGTTCCTGGTCGACGCGAAGGAAGGCTGTGTCTCGTCGGATGAAGACGTGGCGGCGGCGGTGCGGGCGTCTGGCAAACCGGCGATTCTCGTGATCAACAAGATCGACGACCGCCGGTCGAAAGCCGGAGCCCTCGAGTTCTACCGGCTCGGATTCGAAACCGTTTTCGAAGTGTCGGCGGAGCACGGCGTCGGGACGGGAGACCTGCTGGATGGCGTCGTAGCGCGGCTCGCGCAGTTCCCGAAACTTCGCGGCAAGGCGGCGGCTCATCCCGCCGAACCGGAGCCGGCTGGCGGCAGCGCGCCACTCGAAGGCAAACGGACCGAACCCGATCAGGATCGTCTGGCCTTGGCTGCGCCGGCGTCCGCCGAAATCCGCATAGCGATTGTCGGTCGTCCAAATGTCGGCAAGTCGTCGCTCGTGAACCGCATCCTGCGCGAGGAACGGGTCCTGGTCAGCGACGTTCCGGGGACGACGCGCGATGCCATCGATGTCATTCTCCAGTGGCATCGGCGTCAATTCCGAATCGTGGACACCGCGGGCATCCGACGTCCCGGGCGAGTGGCCACCTCCGGCATGGTCGAGGCGGTCAGCGTGCTCCAGGCCAAGCGTGCCATCGAGCGCGCCGACGTCGTGGTGATCGTGATCGACGCGGTCGAGGGCGCCACCGACCAGGACGCCGCCATCGCGGGCGAAGCGGAACGCGGCGGACGAGGGCTGATCGTGGCGGCCAACAAGTGGGACCTCATGAAGGAGCGCGGACCCGATGGGGCCAGGGCCTTCGACGAGGAGGTCGGCCGCAAGATGAAGTTCCTGGAGTTCGCGCCGCTGCTTCACGTGTCGGCCAAGACGGGCGACAGGCTCCCGAAGCTGCTCGAGACCGTCGACCGCGTCGCGGCCGCGCGCCGGAAGCGCGTGCCGACGGCCGAACTCAACAAGTTCGTCGAGGCGGTCACCACCGCGCATCCACCCCCGAGCCCGGGACGCCGCGAGATCCGGATCCTCTACGTGACGCAGACCGCGGTTGCGCCACCGACCTTCGTGTTCTTCACGAATCTCGCCACGACGTTCCACTTCTCGTACGAGCGGTTTCTCGTCAACCAGCTGCGCGACGCGTTCGGATTCTTCGGATCGCCAATCCGCATCGAGGTGCGCACGCGAAAGCGAAAGGACAAGCCCGGCGCGTGAGACAGTGGCCTCGGCACTCGCCGTCATCGACGGCCGA
Organism: uncultured Acidobacteriota bacterium; assembly: GCA_963843385.1. Classification (GTDB taxonomy): domain Bacteria; phylum Acidobacteriota; class Vicinamibacteria; order Vicinamibacterales; family JAKQTR01; genus CAVOHU01. The sequence continues at coordinate 1,418,544 of CAWJJY010000007.1, read as the reverse complement.
GCCGCTGATATTCGTGTCATACTCCGGAGACATCTGTGGCTGAGACGAGCGGCGAAATTCCGGATCGGGAGTCCTACAAACCGTCCGAAGTGTGTGAGCTCGTGGGCGTCCAGCCATACGTGCTGCGCTCCTGGGAGCAGGAGTTTCCGCGGCTCGGACTCACCAAGGCACAAGGGTCGCCGAGGGTTTACAGGCGGGTTGACGTCGAGCTGGCGCTGCGCATCAAGCAGCTGGTGTTCGCGGAAGGCCTGACGCTGTCGGGCGCGCGGCGCCGCATCGACGCGGAGCTCGCACAGGAGACTCCCGATCCTTCCGGCGGCGCCCAACTGAGCGGCGAGACACGGAAGCGCCTTGCTGCAATCAAGAAGGACCTGCGGGAACTGCACGAGCTGCTGTCGGATTCGCCGCGAGCGAAGCGTAAGGCCGCCCCGGCCTCGCAGCCTGACCTGCCGGAGCTGAATCCTGAGGTGCCCGGCACGTGGCCCGCGCCGCGGGCGGCGCCAACCGAGACGGCCGCCAGAGGGTCCGCGAAGAGACGATCGAGCTCGCGCAGTCGGTGATGCACAAAAGAGGGAAGTCGGGATAGAATCTAACCGACGGGATGTAGCGCAGCTTGGTAGCGCACCTGAATGGGGTTCAGGGGGTCGCGAGTTCGAATCTCGCCATCCCGACCAGATCGACCAGCGCGGGGGCACACCGGGGGCACAACACGCCCCGGGTCACCCCGCGTTGCCGTGTACGGCCCGCCGAGGACCGGCCGGGCACAACGTCTCCACGAGTCACGCTCCGGAGCGCCGCTTTTCGTTGCCGGTCTGCCGTTCAGCCCTTCTTACCTGATGGCCTGCTGGTACTTGGCGAAGAATCCTGCCAAGCAGCTCTCCCGTTCTCTAAGGGCCTCGCTGCCCTCTGCGATGCGAGCCCCGGGGTTGGGGAACAAAGTGGTCATCTCGACTTCCGAGAGCGGACGTCTTCTCGAAACTTCGATATCGTCGAACGGATCCGGCGGCGAGAGAGGCTCGGCCGCGCCCGTTAGGCATGCTATTCTGCTAGGAGTTCATCCCGCGAACCTCCGTAACCGCGATGTGACTCAACTTCGGGAGACGCCATCCTGCCCGACGGCAACCGGAACGAGGTACTTCCGATGTCCAGTGGAATTGCGGGCGTTGCCGGCCGGAGCGCGACAACCCGTTCAGGATTTCAGGCGCTGCTAGGGCTGGCCCTGCTGCTCTCGCTCGCCGGCGTGCAGCCGGCTGCCGCGCAGCTTCGACTCTCGGTTGTCGTGTCCGGGCTTTCTGCGCCCGCTGCGGTGATCCAGGATCCGTCGACCCCGGGCGTTCAGTTCGTCGTGCAGCGCACGGGGACGATCCTGCCGCTCGACCATGGCGTGCTCGTGTCGAGGCCCTTCCTGGATCTGAGCGCGCTCGTGTCGCTCAACGGGGAAGGCGGGCTGCTGGGCCTGGCTTTTGCGCCGGACTACGCAACGTCGAGGCGCTTCTTCGTGCACTTCACCAACCTCCAGGACCGGACCGTGATTGCCCGCTTCAAGCGGAGCCTTGGCGACCCGCTGCTGGCCGACCCGGCATCGCGATTCGATCTCGTCTGGCCGAGCGGGAATCCGTTCATCGTCACGCCGTTCACGAACCATCGAGGCGGAACGCTGAAGTTCGGCCCCGACGGATTCCTGTACATCGGACTCGGGGACGGCGGCAGCGGGAACGATCCGTTCGCCAACGCACAGAACCCGCAGATGCTGCTCGGCAAGATGCTGCGCGTCGATGTCGGCGTCGCGGATGCGGATCCGCGCGGGTATCGGGTGCCCTCCGACAATCCGTTCGCCGGCGCCGGGGCCGTGCAGGCGCTCGAGGAAATCTGGGCATTCGGGCTGAGAAACCCGTGGAAGTTCAGCTTCGACGACCCCCACCTCGGCGGCAACGGCGCCCTGCTCATCGGCGATGTCGGACAATCGGCGCGAGAGGAGGTCGACTATCAGCCGCCGGGGGTGGGCGGACTCAACTACGGCTGGCGCAACTTCGAGGGCAACCTGCCCGGCGCGGCCGGCCCGGATCCTCCGCCCGCGTATCTGCCGCTGACGTTTCCGATCTTCGACTACGACCGTACCGTGGGAGGAACCGTGGTCGGCGGCCAGGTCTATCGCGGGCGTGCACTGGGTACGCCGTTCTTGGGACGGTACGTGTTCGCCGATTTCTTGTCACGCCGCCTGGGATCACTCGGGCTCTCGCCCGCAGGTGGACGGATGGTGGTGTCTGACGGCGTCGATCACACGGCCGAGGTCGGCGGGTCGGCGGCGATTGGCAGTGTCGTCTCCATCGATGTCGACGATCAGGGCGAGCTCTACCTCGTCGACATCGCGGGCCGGATTTTGAAGCTCGGCCGCGCGGATGCTGCCGCTCCTGCAGTCACGATGGCGCCGGCAAGCGTGAGCGTGTTCGCGGGCACACCGGCGTCATTCAGCGCCGCGGTCAGCGGCATTCCGGCGCCAACGGCCCAGTGGCAGCAGAGCATCGACGGCGGAACCACGTGGGTCAACATCGTCGGCGCGGTGTCTACCAGCTACTCGTTCACCGCCGCGACCCCCGATTCCGGCCACGAGTTCAGGGTGGTGTTCACGAATTCGATCGGGACGGCGACCAGCGCTGCCGCGACATTGACGGTTGCAGCCGCGCCACAGGGGTTCCCTGGCAGCCCGAGCGGGCTCTCGGCGGCAGTAGCTGGGTCGATCGTCATGTTGTCGTGGACGGCGCCCGGGACCGGCGGCGCACCGACCGCTTACGTCGTCGAGGCGGGCAGCGGTACGGGCTTGGCGGACGTCGCGCGCTTCTCGACGCAGGGAACAGCGACACGCCTGTCGACCGGCGGGGTTGCCATCGGCACCTATTTCGTTCGCGTGCGATCGACCAATTCCGCCGGCACCAGCGGGCCGTCCAACGAGGTCATGGTGCCAGTGGGTCCGCTTCCGCCGCGCGTCCCCGGATCGCCCTCCGGGCTTGCCGCTGGCGTCGTGGCGACGACCGTCACGCTTTCGTGGACGCCTCCCGCCACCGGCGGTGCACCGACCTCCTACCTGGTCGAGGCCGGATCGGGACCCGGGATGGCCGACATCGCGAGCATTCCCACCGGAAGCCCGTCCCCGGCATTCTCGATTGCGGGCGTGCGCAATGGGACCTACTTCGTGCGGGTCCGGGCCAGAAACGAGACAGGCTCGAGCGGACCGTCGAATGAAGTGCAGGTCGTCGTCGGGTGCACGGCACCGCCGGGCGCCCCGACCGGCCTCCATGTCACGCTGAACGCAGGGGGAGCCGTGTCCCTCTCGTGGGTGGCGCCAGCCGGCGGACCATCGACAGCACCTGCGACCTACGTGCTCGAGGCCGGGTCGGCGCCTGGGCTGAGCGACATGTCGGTCATGGATTTGATGAGTGCGGCCACGACCTTCTCGACTAATGGCGTCGGACGCGGGACCTATTTCGTGAGAATCCGTGCGAGGAACGCCTGCGGAACCAGCGCGCCGTCCAATGAGATCACGGTGGTCGTCTCCTGAACGGTCAGCCAATGCTTCGACAGGGCGTCCCGGGGCGGTGGCTGGCCGTGCGTCGCGGTTGACGAGACCGAATTGATACAGGGGGTCTGCCCAAAGGAAGGTGGCGCAGGCCTCGACGGTTGAGGGTCGCGAGTATACTCTGTGCCGAGCGTTCCACGATGCTCGGAGGCTCGGGCCCGGGCGTGAGCCCGCAGGGTGTCACCGGCGACATGACGTTCCGATCCCGCCAATCTCGTCTCGCGCGTGCCCTCCTCGCGGCGCTCGTGGCCGCGGGCTGCGCCTCGTCACCTCCTCGAGCAGGCCCCCGCGAGTCGCCCGCCGACATCCTTGCGCGAATTGCACAGCTGCCCGTGGCATCGGCGATCGTCGTGGACGCGATCGCCGTTGATCGCAAGGGTGCGCCGGTCGTCGACATGACGTCGGCTGACTTCGATGTGGTGCGTGAGGACTCGCGCGCCCTGAGCATGGCTGTGGGGAGGCTGTATCGGGGACCCGGTTCGGCAGATATGGCGGACCAACAGGATCCGGCTTCGCTCGATGAGCTCGCGCCACGTGCAGAGCCGAGCCGGATAGTCGTGATCGTCATCGACCAGGGAAGCCTGCTGCCTGGCGACGAGCGGCGCGCGAGACTCGTGGCCGAGAACTGCATTGCGTTGCTCGGTCTCTCGGACCGTGTCGCAGTCATCGCGCTGGCCGGGTCAGAAGACATCGAGACCATGGCGAGCGACCGCGCTGCCATCCGCCAGACCCTTGCTCGGCTACGTGGACTGAGGGCCCTGAACCCGGACAGCCCCCTGCCGCGTCCGCCCGAGGCGACGCGAGGCGCTGATATTCCAGACCGGCCGGCGGATACCTCGAGCGGCGACCCGCCTCGAGTGGCGGATGCTCCGCCCCGAACCTCGCCCAAGCCCGACGCGATTCCCACTCTCGACAGCATGCGGCCAGAGCGGCCGACCGCCTCTCGCGAAGTGCTTTCGCCGGCGGCGTCGCTGGCGCATGCGACCTCGACACTCAAGGGCTTGCTCGAGCTCTGCGATAGCCTTCGCAGCGTGCCCGGCTCGAAAACGGTTCTGTTGCTGTCGGCGGGCCTCATGACAGAGGGAGCCGAGGCGGAAGCGACACGTGTGATCGAGTCGGCAGCCCGGTCGTTCGTCCGCGTCTACGCGCTCCAGATCCCGACGCCGACGCCGGAATTCGCCGAGCAGGGCCGTGGGGCGCTGCGGGCTCTCGCCGAGCAGACAGGCGGCGCGCTCGTCCCGCTGACGACGAAGGGCGAAGAGGCGCTTCAACGCATGGTTTCGGAGCAATCCCTGTCGTACCTGCTGATGCTGGTCCCAGCGGCAGGCGAGTCGCTGCCCAATCCCCTTCGGCTGCGTGTGACCTCCCGGCGCAAGAACGTCACTGTTCGAGCGACACGGATTGCGGTGCCCGGACGGTATGCGTCTCTGTTAGCGGATGGGGAGCGACAACCTGTTCGTCGGGCACCCGTGATGCCGCCGATCGAGAGGCGACCGGTTGCGGGGCCTTCGCCCGGCCGATCGCCGGTGAGTCCCGAGCTCGCCCCGATGCTGGCTCGTGCGTCCGAGTACGCTGCCAACTACTCGCGAGAACTCTCTGCGGTCGTCTCCGAGGAGGTCTACCTGCAGGAGTGGCGGAATCCGGAAGGCCAACGAGTCGATCGCCGGCTCGTCTCTGATTACCTGATGGTGCGTATCGAGGGATTCGAAGGGTGGTTGCCGTTCCGTGACGTCTTCGAGGTTGACGGCCAGAAGGTGCGGGACCGTGGCGACCGGCTGATGAAGCTGTTTATCGATGCCGCGCCAAACAAAGCTGTCGAGAACGCGAACGTGATTTGGGCCGAGAGCGCGCGGTACAACCTTGGCGGGATCCGACGCACGATCAACGTGCCCGTCCTGCCGTTGATGTTCCTCACGCCGGGCAACATGCGGCGCTTCCTGTTCTCAAAGGCTGGCGAGGAAAAGGTCGGCGGGGTCACCGTCTGGGAGGTCGCCTTTATCGAGTCCGTGAGGCCCACCATCATCAAGACGCCTGAGGGAGTTGACGTGCAGGCGTCCGGACGGTTCTGGATCGAGCCGGCCAGCGGCCGCATCGTCCGTACGCGTCTCCAGGCCTCCACTGCAGACATTACCGTGTCGTATGGACCCCGCGAGGAGTTGCCCGGATTGTGGGTTCCGGTCATGATGCAGGAGACTTACCGGCACCCGACGGGGAACATCTCGGCGACCGCCACCTATTCGAAGTTCCGCCGGTTCCAGGTCTTTACTCAGGAGCAGGTGAAGATCCCGAAGCGGCCCTAGGCGGCTTCGTTTGCCAGTCGCCCTGGGTGGACTGGTAAGGTCGGAGTGGCGGCCGGAGTCAGCGGGGATTCAGACGCGCGGCTGGCGCCTCGCGCAAGACCACAACGTCGGCTGGCTCGATGAGGCGGTCGAAGAGCACGCCGGCGCAGTACCGCGGGCCGAAACGGGGATGGATCAGCGAAACGTGGCACCGCGCAACCTCGCCTCGCAAGACGATCGGCTGTTCGTTGGCGAGCAGAAGCAATTCCACCGCAGTGCCGGGCGAGACGCGCGTATGGGACTCAAGCAACACGCCGCTGCGTGACACGTCGACCAACCTGGCGCGGTTGTCCCAGCGCGACACCAGGTCGGGCAAGGCTCTGGCGCTCTTGGTCTCGACACGTGAGAACTCGCGCCGTTCCAGCATGGGTCACGCTCCGTGGGCCGGGTGAAGTGTATCACACGCGACTCGCCGTGCACGAGTTTCCCTGACGAAACAAACACAAAGCCCTGACGTCCTCAGGCCCGGGCCCTCCCCGGTGCTTGAGCCGCTGGCAGCCACCCATCCGGCGATGCCCAAGCCCAGCCTGCCATTCAGGACGTCAATACAGGAGATCCCACGCCGCATGTCCGCCCAATCGGCTGGTACTGGTGGGTCTTGAACAGGGCAGAGCCCCAGCAGGCCGGACTGATGCCGAGATGGAAGGGCGGGGGACCTCGCAGTTGTCGCGCTCTGGCGCAGGAACGCTAGACCTCCCAGCCCGAGAATTTCGTGGCGCACTCTCGGACATACTGGGGCAGCGGTTTCTTGACCAGGTTCATGCGGTTGAGACGTTCAACGGCGGCCTGGCTGCCAGTCACGCTGTCGTCCCTTCTGACGACGACCTCGATTCGACCGTCACCGAGGTTGAAGACGTTCACGCTACCGTCCGGCTGCGCCTCGAAGTAGAGCGAACCCACTGAACACCTCGCAGGCAGGAGAAAGAACCTCCGTCCTTCAAGCTAGGCCCCCAACGCGCGTCTGTCAAGGCCGGGCGGCCGTGGAGCTGGGACTGCGTCTCACTTCAGGCCGGGGCGTGAGTCCCGCCACGTCTTCCAGGTCGAGGCGCAGAGGATGACCGCGCCGCCGACAAGCGGCCAGAGTCCGGGGGCTTCGTGGTGGAACATCCATGCCCAGAGCGGGCTGAACGCCGGTTCAGCGAGCAGGAGCAGCGAGGCCTCGACGGCAGGGACGTGGCGAATGGCACGCGTCAGGAAGATATAGGCGAGTCCGACTTGAAAGACGCCGAGGTAGGCAATGACGCCCACGTCATTGGCCGCAACATGCGTGACTGGCAACGCGAGCGGCAGGCAGACCACGCACGCGATGAGATTTCCCGAGATCGCTGCGGCCGCCGCCGCCGATCCGCCAGCGGCGGGGTCCCGTTTCTCCACCCACCGCAGCCCCATCACCGTGAGACACCAGCAGAACCCGCTGAACGCGCCGATGAGATTGCCGCGCGACGGATCCGGCGCGGACTGGCTGGCCGACCCGCCGACAAACAGGAGCGCGATGCCCCCGGCGATCGCCAGCATGACGGGAATGTCCCGCCGCCGGATGTGCTCGCCCAGCCACCAGGGCCCGATCACCGCGATGTAGAGCGGTGCCGTTGATTGAAGGAACACGCTGTTGGCCGCCGTCGTGAGCTTGTTCGCCGTGACGAACGAGATCAGCGTGGCCGCGTACGCGACGCCGACGACCGCGCTCCACCGCGTGAACCCCCCTTGCCGCCTCGTGCCGGCGAGCAGGATCAAGGCCGCGATGCCGGATCGGAAACTCGCGATCTGCCAGTTGGTGAGCGAGCATGCCTTGATGGCGGTGCCGCCGGTCGAGAAGAGCAGGGCAGTCGCCAGGATGAGGATGCGCGTCATCGACGAGGTCATGAAGCGACCATCCTACAACAGGCCAGGGGCTGGCGGTGCATCCGCGCGCGGCGGTTGCGTGGCCTGATCCGGATTCGAGAGATGAAAGAACTGGGGGACCAGTACGAGGTCCCCCGTTGGATGAATGGCGCTGGCAGGTAGGGTTAGAGCTTGATGATGCAGCCGTCAACCGGGCAGACCTCGACGCACTTCGGTGAGTCGAAATGTCCCTGGCACTCGGTGCACTTCTCGGTATCGATCGTATAGATCGATTCGCCCTCGGCAATCGCCTCGTTCGGGCATTCAGGCTCGCAGGCCCCGCAGCTGATGCAGTCTTCCTTAATCGACATTGCCATGGATCGTATCCTCCGTGAAACCACGTCCCCGAAAGCACAGACGGGGCTTATTCGCCACTATAGCAAAGACCGATCCGGTTTTGTCCAGTCGAATCGGGGATTGTGGCGCGCCTGTCAGCACGAGATCGCCGAGTTCCCGTCGAATCTCGTCGGGAAGCCGCGAAATCGGCCGCCATTGTCCCAGACGTGATCGGACCTGGGCGGTCGGAGATCGATACGATCCGGCCGAGGCGCAAGAAAACCGACGCGAGCGCCTGCGCCTATATCGCCTCCAGCGCCTGCTGCAGATCCGCAATCAAATCGTCGGGGTGTTCGATGCCCACCGAGATTCTGATCATCGACGGCGTGATGCCCATCAACTGCTGGCGATCGGGCGGGATGTCGGAGTGGGTCATGGTCGCCGGGTGTTCGGCCAGCGTCTCGGTTCCGCCGAGGCTGACGGCCAGCTTCATCACCTTCAGGTGGTCGAGCAGGCGAAAGGCCTCGGCCTCGCCGCCGTGGATGTCGAACGAGAAGGTGGACCCGGGCGACTTGCACTGGCGCTGGCAGATCTCGTACTGCGGGTGATCCTCCCCGAGGAACCCGAGATACTGCACGCCGTGAACCTTGGGATGCTCGGCGAGAAACTCCGCGACGTAACGCGCGTTCTTCATCGCGCTGGTCATCCTCAGTTTGAGGGTCTCGAGGCTTCGCATCAGGAGCCATCCGGTATGCGGGTCTGTCATGGTTCCCATGATCGTTCGCATGCCGCGGACCGGCGAGATCACCTCTTCGCGTCCGAGACAGGCGCCCGCGATGAGATCGCTGTGGCCGCCCGCGTACTTCGTCAGGGAGTACAGCACGAGGTCGGCACCAAGCTGCAGCGGGTGCTGCCAGAGCGGGCCGAGGAACGTGTTGTCCACGGCCACCAGCGGGCGGCGCCCGCTCTCATCGGCGAGCGATCGCGCGACCTGTGCGCACCTGCCGATGTCCACCAGGCCGTTGGTCGGATTGGCTGGCGTCTCGACGTAGATCATGCCGACGCGGCCCATCTGCCGGGCCTTGGCGACGGCCTCGTCCAGCGTTGGTCCGGCGAGACCCGACCCGAACCACACCCTGGACACGCCGAACTGCGGCAGGATGTTCTCGATGAGAAACTCGGTCCCGCCGTAAATCGGTTCGCTGGCGACGATGACATCGCCCGGCCTGAGAGATGTGAGCAGGGTAGTCGAGATGGCCGCCATGCCGGAACAGAAGGTCAGGCACGCCTCGGCCTGGTCCCACAGGGCCAGGCGGTCCTCGAGGATCTCGAGATCAGGGTTGTTCAGGCGCGAGTAGATCAGCCCGGGCTCCTCGGTCGGACGCTTCTCGCGCAGGCCATAGGCGACCTCGAAGAACGACTTGCCTTCCTCGGCCGTTCGGAACGCAAAGGTCGAGGTGAGGAACAGCGGGCATTTCACCGAGCCTTCCGAGAGCTGCGGATCGTATCCGTAGCTCATCATGAGGGTCTCGGGGCGGAGCTGGTGTCCGCCGACGTCACGGTGCCGATAGCCTCGTTTGATCTGGGACATGGGACACCTCGCAACGCGCCTGTGAAGCAGACCGGGCGATCTCAGTCGCCCCGGCTGCGGCGGATCCAAGGCTGAGGCCCGGGCGGACGGTGGCCGGGCACTCTGGTCGGGGGACAGGGGCGATTATCGGGCGAAGTGTACTACAGGGAACCGAATCGAGGCAGGCGGCCAAGTGACGCGGCCGAAAACGGGGAGAACATGCGGCCCCATTCGCGGCCGGGGCGTTACCGTCCGAGTCGTTTCGGCAGATCGGCGACCACGTAGCTCATGACGGCCATCGCCGCGACGCACCGGGCGAGATCGTGCCGATCGATCTTGTCCATCGTGTCGGCCGCCGTGTGGTGAATCATGAAGTACTTCGAGCCGTCGACGTCGAGCGACATCGACGGGACCTTGCCCGCTTCGACCGAGGGTTCGATGTCAGAGCCTCCGCCGCCCGGACCGATCCGGTTCGCCTCGATGCCCTCGAGGAGTGCTGCGATCGCGGTGACCGTCGCTCGGGCGGCATCCGATCCGGTGAACCCGAAACCGTTCGGGCGGAACACGCCGCCATCGGCTTCGATCATCAGCACGTGGTTCGGCAGGTCGGCCCGGTACCTGTCGCGATAGGCTTCGCCGCCGCGCCCGCCGTTCTCCTCGTTCACCCAGAGAACCACCCTGATGGTTCGCCGCGGCCGCCATCCCAGCTTGCTGATGATCCTCAGCGCCTCCCACGCAGCCACGCACCCGCCTCCGTCATCGGTCGCGCCCGCGCCGACGTCCCAGGAGTCGGAGTGACCGCCCATCACGACGTATTCGTCCGGCAGCTCGCGTCCCCGAAGCTCTCCGATGAGGTTGGCGGACTCGGCGTCGGGCAGCAGTTGCGCCTCCATCCTGAGTCTCACCACGAGGCGGGCACCCCGATCCTGGATGCGCTGCAGTCGTTCCGCGTCTTCGAGCGTGATGGCGGCGGCGGGGATTTTCGCCACGCCCTCGGTATAGCTCAACGCGCCTGTGTGCGGCGTGCGCAGGCCGGGGAGCCCCACCGACCGAAGCAGCATGCCCACGGCGCCCAGCGCGGCGGCCCGGGACGCTCCCGAGCGCCGATACGCCACGGTTTCGCCGTAGTTCGTGAACGGCACGTTGAAGACCACCAGCTTGCCGGCGACCCTGGCGCGCCCGAGCGATTCCAGCTCGGTGTAGTTCCGGACGACCACGGCCTCCGCCTGGATGCCCTCAGGGGGCGTTCCGATGCTGTTGCCCAGGCCCAGCATGACCAGGGAGCCACCCGCGGGCTCGACCAGTTCGGCGCTCTCCTTGCCCCGCACCCAATGCGGAACCATCACCTTCTCGGTCCGCACGTTTTCGAGGCCGTCTTTCTTCATCGTCTCGGCGGCCCATCGGATGGCGGCTTCCAGGTTGGCGGAACCCGCCAGGCGATGGCCGAACGTGTCGGTCAGCTCGGCGAGGCGTTGCCACGCGTGATCATCCACCAGCGCTTCGCCAATCAGCCGGGCGGCGTGATCGCGGTACGAAGCCACCGACACGCCATCGGTCTGCTGAGCGGCCAGCAGTGACCCGCTCAGCAGCAGACCCGCGGCGACCGGCGCTGATCGGCGCCAGCACGAGATCAAATGAGGATCTCCACTTTGCCCTTGGCGCGCAGGCCCTGGATGAAGGCCTCGCTCTTCGCGCTGCGCATCTGATCGGAGAGGTAGGTCTTGATCTGGCCCTTCACCTCGTCCAGGGGAAGGTCGCGGGCAGGCCGCGTGTCGCTGACCCGGATGATGTGGAATCCGAACGGCGTCTCGATGACGCCGCTGGTCTGGCCCGGCTTCAGCGCGAACGCCGCGTTCTCGAACGCGGGCACCATCTGTCCCTTGGAGAAGAAGCCGAGATCGCCGCCGTTGGCGGCTGAACCCGGATCCTGCGAGAGCTTCTTCGCGAGATCCTCGAACTTCGCGCCGCCGGCGAGCTGCTTCAGGATCTGGTCAGCCTGGGACTTCGCCTTCGTACGCGCCGCCGCGTCGGCCTTCTCCGGAAGCCTGATCAGAATGTGCGCCGCCTTCACGGCTTCGGCCTGCTTGAACTCCTGCGTGTTCTTGGCGTAGAAGTCGGAAATGTCCTTGTCCTCGACCTTGACCTGGGGCTCGATTTCTTTCTCGAGCAACTGGTTCACCGCGATGGTCTCGCTGGTTTCCTGCCGGAGCTTGTCGAAGGTGATGCCCCGGTCGGCCAGCGCCTTCTTGAAGGCGTCCTCGTTCGGGAACTGAGACTTCATCTGCTGCATGCGGCTGTCGACATCGGCGTCCTGCGCGGCGATCTTCCGTGCACGTGTTTCCTGCAGCAGGAGCTTGTAGCCGACGATCCGATCGAGCACCTGGCGATAGACCTGATCACGCTGCTCGACGGGCACCGCGGCCTGCGCCCGGGCCTCGAGCGTCCGGACCGCCAGTTCGAACTCGGCGCGGCTGACGGTCTCGCCGTTGACCTTCGCGAGCACGTCGGGCAATTGCGGCGGCACGGGTTTGACAGAGACCGGCGTGACGGCGCCAGGCGCCGTGGCGGCCGAAGGCTGGCCGGAGGTGGCGGCCGGCGCGGCGGCGGCAGGCGTCTTGGACTTGCACGCCGCCGAAGCGGTGAGCACAAGCGTGGAGAGGACGAGGACGGTGCGGAGTTGCATGGTGTGCTCTGGAATTAGAAGAAACACCAACAGTACCAGAGACGCCGCTCGCATCGCAAGACATCGCAGGGCAGCGCGAACGGCTCGGATGCGGCCGCTTCTCAGGCGTAGCCGGTGACCGGCGGATCGAGGCGCCGGGACCGCTCGGGGGCGTCGTCCTGGGCAGGAGCCTTCGGGCCGGATCCTGGCCCCGGCAAAGCTAACGGTTGTCAACGCCCACGCGGGTCTGCTACATTCACCCCTGTCGAGACCGCGTGAGCCAGACAGTCATCCTCCCACGACGATCCACCACCACACCACCATCCGTGCGGAAACCCGTCTCATTTGAGGTGAAAAAGTAGAGTGGCAGTCCGGCTGTTTGTTGGGAACCTTCCATACAGCGCAACCGAGGCGGACCTGCGGGCCTATGTGGCTGCGGTGGCACCCCCGCTTTCGGTAGCCTTGCCGGTGGACCGGGAGACCGGCCGCCCGCGAGGCTTCGCGTTTGTCGAGTACGCCGAGCTTGCCGTCGCCGCGGAGGTCATCCGCCGGCTGAACGGACAGCCCTTCCAGGGCCGCCCGCTATCGGTGAGTGAGGCACGTCCCAGGGAAGAGCGGGGACCTGGATACCGCCCATCAGGTCCACCCTCGATGCCCATGGGAGGACCACCGCCCTCTGGGGGAGAGCCTGGAGCCCGGCGTGAACGGAACTTCGGACCGCCCGCCCCGCCAAAGGGGCGGCGCACTTCGTCTCGCCCTCGTGGCGATGCGGGGCCGAAGGGTCCGATTCGGGTGCGTGGCGGGGGCCGGGTGTTCGACGTGGACGACGAACCGGGAGCCGAGGCCGGCGTCGACTTCGACGACATCGCGACTGCCGCACCCGAAGACGAGGTCGACCAGGACAAGGAGTAGCCTCAGGAGCCGGGCGTTGACGCCCGGTATCCAGCAGCGTTTCCACGATACCGTTGCGACCGGGGTCTGCCCGCGCCGGCTACCGGTGTGCTCCAGCGCGCCTGATGTGCACACTGGTCACACGCGGCTCGTCAGGCTGTCGGGAAATCAGGGGCGGAGCAGCGCGGGGTGGGGAGGCGTGGTGCCGAGGCCCAGACTTGAACTGGGGACCCCTTGATTTTCAGTCAAGTGCTCTACCAACTGAGCTACCTCGGCACAGGAGGTCCGCCGCCGGAAACGGCTGTTAACTATAACACGCCGATCTTGCGGCAACCAAGCTGCGCCGGACGGCGCTACGCGGCCGGCCCCTCCATCGCCGTCCGGCCCGCGGGACTCCGAGGACGGCCCCTCGCGGGTTCATGGCGCAACGGATCGGCGCGAGTACGCCGAGGCGCATGGCTGGCCGGGTGGTGGCTGTCGAGCGAGCGCTACGCCGGGTCCTCCTTGGTCAGGCCCAGCTCCGCGCGCACGCGCGATTCAATCTTGGCGCACAGATCCACGTTGTCGCGCAGGAACTGCTTCGCATTCTCACGGCCCTGGCCGAGCCGTTCGCTGGCGAAGGAGAACCACGTTCCGCTCTTCTCGACGATCTTGTTTTCCACCGCGAGGTCGAGCAGGTCGCCTTCCTTCGAGATGCCCTCGCCGTACAGGATGTCGAACTCCGCCTCGCGGAACGGCGGGGCGACCTTGTTCTTCACGACCTTCACGCGCGTGCGCCCGCCGATCACGTTGTCGCCGTCCTTGATCGCGCCGATTCTCCGGATGTCGATGCGGACCGACGCGTAGAACTTCAGCGCGCGTCCGCCGGTCGTCGTCTCCGGGTTGCCGAACATCACGCCGATCTTCTCTCGGAGCTGGTTGATGAAGATCAGGCAGGTCTTCGACTTCGACACGACCCCGGTCAGCTTCCGGAGCGCCTGCGACATCAGGCGGGCCTGCAGGCCCATCTGGGCTTCACCCATCTCGCCCTCGATCTCCGCGCGCGGCACGAGCGCGGCCACCGAGTCGACCACCACCACGTCGACGCCGCCCGATCGCACCAGGACTTCGACGATTTCCAGCGCCTGCTCCCCGTTGTCGGGTTGCGACACGAGCAGATTGTCGAGCTCGACCCCGAGCTTGTTGGCGTAGCTCGCATCCAGCGCATGCTCGGCATCCACGAATGCCGCCATGCCGCCCAGCTTCTGCGCCTGCGCGATCACCTGCAGCGCCAGCGTCGTTTTGCCGGAGGATTCCGGCCCGAAGATCTCGACCACGCGGCCGCGCGGCACGCCGCCGATCCCGAGCGCAAAGTCGAGGCTGATCGCCCCGGTGGGGATGAAATCCACCGGCGCGATGGCCCCTTTCTGGCCCAGTCGCATGATGGAACCCTTACCGAATTGCTTCTCGATTTGCGTGACGGCGACATCCAGCGCCTTGTTGCGATCGGTGCGTTCGTCGGCTGCCATAAGACTCCTTGGTTGGCGACTCGTGAAACGAGTCCCATCCTAAAAGCGTACCAGGTGAAAGTCAAGCGAAAACGACTCGAGAGAGTGACGCTACTCGTTTGTAATGAATTACTTATAGACGCATGCGCTTTCGCCTCAGGGTTGAGCGTGGCACTTCCTTCCACTGCGACAGTTGCCGAAGGTTGCCGGGACTGCTAGGGTTGTTCGCGTGCCAAGTCCGATCGGACACGCGCTGGCCGGCCTCACCGTGGCCTGGGCTGCCGAACGAGGATGCGGCCTGCGAGGGGCAGCTGCTCCGACCAGTTCGCTCAGGGCGCGGTTAGGCCGGGCCGTCACGGGGCTGCCCGCCGTCTGCGCCGTGCTGGCGTTTCTGCCGGACCTGGACATCCTGACCGGAAGTCACCGCGGGCCGTCACACAGCCTGGGCGGAGCGCTCATCGTTGGCGTGCTCGCGGCAGCGGTCGCGATCCTCTGGCGCCTCCCGGTCTTCCGGACATCCCTCGCGGCCGCCGGGGCGGTGGGAAGCCACGTCCTGCTGGACTGGCTTGGGCGCGACACGTCGATTCCGCTCGGCATCCAGGCGCTGTGGCCAGTCACGACGCGCTATTTCTACTCCGGCCTCGACCTGTTCTGGGACATCTCGCGCCGCTACTGGCTTCCGCACGAGTTCATCCTGGGCAACCTGGCCGCGCTCGCGCGAGAGCTGGTGATCATGGCCCCGTTTGCCGCTGGTCGCGTACTACTTCCGATTCGGCACGCCGCGGCAACCCGGCCGCTGAAGAGAAACTAGTACCGAGTAGAACCCCCGGCCGGATTTCCTGCCCAGGTGGCCGGCAGCCACCATCTTCCGAAGCAGCGGACACGGACGGTACTTGGGATCGCCGAGCCCGTGATGGAGCACCTCCATGATGGCGAGGCAGACGTCGAGGCCGATGAAGTCGGCGAGCGTCAGCGGGCCCATGGGATGATTCATGCCGAGCTTCATGACGGTGTCGATCGATTCAGGCGTGCCGACGCCCTCCATCAGGGCGAAGATCGCCTCGTTGATCATCGGCATCAGGATGCGGTTGGCGATGAACCCGGGGAAGTCCGCCGCTTCGCACGGGGTCTTGCCAAGGGTCTTGCAGAGGTCGGTGGCGACCTGCATCGACTCCGCCGAGGTCGCCTGCCCGCGTATGAGCTCGACCAGCGTCATCAGCGGAACCGGATTCATGAAGTGCATGCCCAGCACGCGATCGGGGCGTCGCGTCACGGCGGCCAGTGCGGTGATCGAAATCGAGGACGTGTTGGAGGTGAGGCAGATGTCGGGCCGCGTCAAGCCGTCGAGGTCCCTGAACAGTTTCCGCTTGAGGTCGAAGTTCTCGATGGCGGCCTCGACCACGTAGTCGACCCCGGCAAGCGCCCCGAAATCAGGCGCCGTCGTGATTCTCGACACCGCGGCGTCACGGTCGGCGGAGGCGAGCTTTCCCTTCTCGACGAATTTCGCCAGGCTCTTCTCGATGCTGGCGCGAGCTCGATCAAGAGCCGCCGGCACGACATCGTGCAACACCACGTTGAACCCGGACTGTGCGAACACCTGCGCGATGCCATTTCCCATGGTTCCCGCGCCGACGACCCCTACGGTCTTGATCATGGCTCATTCCTCCACATCCGAATCCGGAAGATGCGTGCAGTGTTCCCGTCCCTGCCTGCCCGCGTCAGGGACGAACGGGGGGGCTCGACTCGGCTTTCGATGCGCGCCGGGCGGGGCCGATGAGCGTGACGCCCGTGATGGCCTCCTGTCCGAGCAGGCCCTTCAGGCGGTCGATGACAAGCGGCAACGAACGTTCGACTTCTTTCTTCCAATGGCGATCATCGAACCTGACGAGCAGCCTGCCGGACTCCGCGAGCGTGGCGTGCGAGACACGGTCGATCGCCGCTCCGACCGACAGCCGCCAGGCAAACGCAGTCCTCTCCGGCGACGGCGGCGCGCCGCGGACGATCGACTGGAGAACCACGGGCATCAGATCACGAAGAGGGTGCATGGCGCCGGCCAGGAAGGGACCTAAGTGTATCATTCTCTCGTGCAACTGATCCTGGCGTCCGCGTCTCCCCGAAGAGCAGAGTTGCTGTCTGCGGCCGGCTTCGAGTTCCGGGTCGAACCGGCCGAGGTTGATGAGCGGCGTCTCGAGGGCGAACCGGTCGAGCGATACGTCGTGCGGCTGGCCGTCGAGAAGTCGCTCGCGGGGGCCGCCAGGCATCCCGGCGCGGTGGTGATTGGCGCCGACACGGCGGTTGTCGTCGGAGGAGAGATCCTGGGCAAGCCCGAAAATGATGACGATGCCGCTCGGATGCTGGCCCGGCTATCCGGGACGAGCCATGTCGTCTGGACCGGCGTGGCGTTGACCCGGGATGGCCGGACCGCCTCCGCCGCGGAACAATCGAGCGTCCGGTTCGGCCCGCTGACGCCCGAGGAGATTGGATGGTACATCGCCACGGGAGAGCCCCGGGACAAGGCTGGCGCGTACGCCGTTCAGGGCCTGGCCTCCCGTTTCATCGAGTCCGTCGAAGGCTCGTATTCGAACGTGGTCGGGCTTCCGATCGCCACCTTTTACCGGATGCTCGCCGAATGGGACGATACGGCCACGTCGGCCCGGTCGTCCCCTGATTGACCACGTGGGACATCGGGGTTATTCTGGAGATGCGAGCCCGTCTGCTAAGTTGAAGACTATGAGCCAGAAAGCTGTGCGAATCGGCATCACGAGCCTTGTCCTGGTGCTGGCCCTGGCCGGCCTGTTGTGGTCGACCCTCAGCGAGGGGACCGAGTACTACAAGCACGTGGAAGAGGTCATGGTGAATCCGGCATCGTGGCAGGGCAAGAACCTGCAACTGCACGGGTTCATCGTTCCCGACTCGATCTACCGCAAACGCGACTCTCTGGAGTACCGCTTCAAGGTCCAGAGCAAGGGCGCCGTGGTCAGCGCCAGCTATACCGGCGTGGTTCCGGACACCTTCAAGGACAATTCGGAAGTCGTGCTGAAGGGGAAGCTCGGATCCGACGGATTCCTGGTGGCTCCAAACGGCGTCATGGCCAAGTGCCCGTCGAAGTACGAACCGAAGAACGACCAGAACAAAGGGCCAGGCAAGTAGCTCTCGCGACCCGGAACCCCCTTCATTCTGGTTTTCCGTGGATTTTGTCGACAACCCTACCCGTCGCCGCACTGCCCCCAAAGGCGTCGGTGTGTGCGACGGCTCCTGAGGTAGGGAGGACTGGAATATGGCAACCTTCGGCACGTTTGTTCTGGCGGCCGCCTTCGTGGTGTGTGCATACGCGATGGCGGTGTCGGTCGTCGGCGCCCGTCGCGGATCGCGCCGGCTGATCGAAAGCGGTGTCGGCTCGTTCTACCTCCTCACGGCGCTGATGACGCTGGCCTCTGCCGTGCTGATTCACGCGTTCGTGACCAACGACTACTCGATCAGGTACGTCCAGCACTACTCGGACGCGGTCCAGCCCCTGTTCTACAAGATCACCTCGTACTGGGGCGGCCTCGACGGGTCGATCATGTTCTGGGTGTTCCTGCTGTCCGTGTTCGGATCGAGCGCGGTGTATGTCAACCGCGAACGGCATCGCGAGCTCATCCCCTACGTCGTGGCGATCATGTCGGGCGTGGAGATGTTCTTCCTGTTCGTGATGATCGTCCACAAGAACCCGTTCGAGCCGTTCCTGGCGCAGGCGCCCGCCGACGGGCAGGGCCTGAACCCCCTGCTCCAGAACATCTACATGGTGGTGCACCCGCCCTCGCTCTACACCGGGTTTGTCGGGATGACGATTCCGTTCGCCTTCGGGCTGGCGGCGCTCATCACCGGCCACCTCGATGACTCGTGGCTGCGCGCCGTGCGGCGCTGGACCATGGTGAGCTGGCTCGTCCTGACCCTTGGCCTGACGCTCGGGATGATCTGGGCGTACGAGGAGCTGGGTTGGGGCGGCTACTGGGCCTGGGACCCGGTCGAGAACGCCGGGTTGCTTCCCTGGTTCACCGCGTCCGCGTTCCTGCACTCGGTGCTCGTGCAGGAGCGCCGCGGGATGCTCAAGGTCTGGAACGTCTCCCTGGTCATCACGACGTTTCTGCTGACGATTTTCGGGACCTTCATGACCCGGTCGGGCGTCGTCCAGTCGGTGCATGCCTTCGGTGAAGATCGCGCGCTCATGTGGATGTTCATCATCTTCATGGTCAGCACGATGATCTTCAGCTTCTTCTGGGTCCTCTACCGCCTGCCCCTGCTGAAGCCGCGCCACGAGATGGATTCGTGGATCTCGCGCGAGGCGGCGTTTGTCGCCAACAACTGGATCCTGCTGTTCTCGGCGCTGTTCATCCTGTTCGCCACGATGTTCCCGACGTTGAGCGAGGCGTTCACGGGCAACCGCCTGACGGTGGGCCCGCCGTTCTTCAATCGCTGGATGGTACCGATCGGCCTGGTCGTCCTCCTGCTGACCGGAATCGCGCCGTTGATGGCGTGGAAGAAGTCGACCGTCGCCAATCTGCGCGAGCAGTTCACGTGGCCGGTCCTCTTCTCGGCGGTCACGGCGGGGATCCTGGTGGCCCTGGGCCTGCACCGCGTGGCCCCGCTCCTGTGCTTTTCGCTCTGCGTGTTCGTGTCGACGTCGATCATCCAGGAGTTCGTCAGAGGCGCCCGTGTCCGCAAGGATGCAACTGGCACCGACGTGCTCACCGCGCTCATCGGCCTGGTCACCCGGGAGCGCCGCCGGTACGGCGGCTACGTCGTGCACCTGGGCATCGTGCTGATGTTCCTGGGATTCGCCGGGCAGGCCTTCCACTCGGAGCAGCAGTTCGTGCTCCAGCCGGGCCAGCAGGCCTCGCTGCGCCACTTCGCCGTGCGGAACGACGGCGTCCGGGTGACCGACGACGGCGCCAAGCAGATGGTGACGGCGACCGTGGCGGTCTTCGAGAACGGCAAGTCGATCGGCGTGATGTCGCCCGCGCGGTACTTCTATCGGAAGCACGAGGAGCAGCCCACGACGGAAGTGGCGATCCGGCGGTCGATGACCGAAGATCTGTACCTCGTGCTGCCCGCATACGAGTTGAAGGACCAGTCGATCAGCCTGCAGGTGGTGATCAACCCGCTGGTCAACTGGATCTGGACCGGGTTCACGGTTCTGCTGCTCGGCACGGGCATTTGCCTCCTGCCGGAGCGGACCTTTGCCTTCGCGCTGGCACGGGTGCCGGCCGGCGCCGTCACGCCGATCGTGCTGCTATTGGGGATTCTGCTGCTCTCCCCGCAGATGGTCAGGGCAGCCACTCGTCAGAAGCCGGCAGGCGACGTGCCTGCGCCCGCGCAGGTCGCGGACACCGTGGACCGGGAGAATGCCGGATGAGCACTGAGGTGCTGTCGAACTCGAAGCGAAAACGTCGTGTCAACGGAGCGGTCGTCAACGACCGGCGCCCGGCCCGCCCCGCTCCGGCGGCCGGTCCGGTGACTTCGGGGGCGGCACCCGCCGCCTCCGCCGTGCGCCCGTGGCACCTGGTCCTGGGCATGACGCTCATCGCGGTGGTGGCGTCGGTTGTCGCCACCTCGGGGACCTCGACGGCCAACACGGTATCCATCGCCGGGGCCATCGCGGCAACGGGCCTGGTGGCCACGGCGTTCTTCCGCAGCGTCCTGCCGTTCGTGTCACCCGAGACGAGCGAGCAGACCGAGATGCTTGGCGGACAGACACGCGCGGCGCTCGACCGGGAGAAGATGCTGGTGCTGCGGGCCATCAAGGAAGTCGAGTTCGATCGCGCGATGCGCAAGGTGTCCGAAGCGGACTATCACGACATGGTGACCCGGTTGCGGTCCCGCGCTGCGGGGCTCATTCGCCAACTGGACGGCGGAGCCGGGTACCGCGAGCTCATCGAGCGCGACGTGGCGGTGCGGCTGGGGGCCTCCGGCGCTGCGCGGACGCGGGGCCCCGAGACCGCCTCTGAAGCCGCAGTCGCTGTTCGCCCGCAAGAGGAAGCGGCCCAGCCCGTCTCCGGGACATGCGCCGCGTGCGGGGGCGCCAACGATCTCGACGCGCGGTTCTGCAAGTCGTGCGGATCGCGCCTGACCGGCGTGGGAGCCGCATGATGAACTCGATCACGGGGCCGCGCGTGCACCGCACCGGTCGCGGTTTGCTGGTGGTGATCGCGGTTGCTGCCGTTCTGCTTCTCCCGGTCGCAGCAGGTGCTCAGCCTCCCGGAATGGCCGGCGGCATGCCCGACGTCAGGCAGATGGCTGGTATCCCCATGCCGATGGATGACGTGCCGGCTGGGACGGTCGTCGTGCGTGTCGTCAAGGACGAGCTGACCAATACGCTGCAGAACATCGAGGTCCAGCTCGAGGTGGACGGGCGCGTGCGCACGGCCAGGACCGACGCGGATGGGCGGGCGACGTTTCCCGGGCTGTCCATCGGCGCCAATGTCCACGCGACCTCAGTCGTGAACGGCCAGAAGCTCGACTCGCAGCCCTTCAGCGTTCCTCCGGAGCACGGCGTCCGGCTGCTGCTCCTCGCCGGAGGCGGTGGCCCTGCTGCGGCCACGCCGGCGGCTCCCGGGGTGCCGCCCCAGACAGGGAGCGGCCCTCTTTCATTCGGAGGTCAGTCGCGCTTTCAAATCGAAATGAACGACGACGCGGTCGAGGTCTTCTACGTACTGGAAATCATCAACCGGGGTGCCACGCCCCTGAATGAGCCGTCAGAGGTGGTGTTCCAGCTCCCGGACGAAGCGACGCAGGGCAGCACGCTCGAGGGCTCGTCGACACAGGTTCAGGTGCGGGGCAGCAAAGTCTCGATCACGGGTCCGTTCCAGCCAGGCACGACGTCTGTTCAGGTGGCGTTCACACTGCCTCCGGCCGGGCCGGATCGGACGATCAGGCAGACATTCCCGATCCCGCTCGACCAGGTACAAGTTCTGGCCTCCAAGACGGGCGATCTTCAGATTTCCTCGCCCCAGTTCGCCGGCAACGGCGTCAGCAACAACCCCGGCGGGGCGTTCATCATGGGAACGGGGCCCGCACTTGCCGCGGGGACGGAGTTCGCGCTGAACCTGTCGGGGCTGCCAACCCGTCCCACCGCCTGGCGCCGGATCGCGATCGGGCTCGTGGTCTTCATTCTCGTCGTCGGGGCCTGGGCGACCTTCACCGCGCGGCCCGACGAGGCCGTGTCGTCCCGCCGGGCAGAGCTGCACGCGCGACGCGAGCGCCTGTTGAGCGACCTCGTGCGGCTCGACCAGCAGCGCCAGCCCGGTGCTGCCAATGACGTGAAGTACGCCGCCAGACGAAGCGAACTCACGGCCCAGCTCGAACGCGTCTACGGAGAACTCGACCAAGGGGGCACGCCGGCTTCAGGGGGCCAGGGGCTGGTTGCGTGACGTTCGATTTCCAGGAACTGACGCTGCGAGAAGTCTCCCGCAGTTTTGGGCGCCGCCGCGCCCTGTGGCGGGTCAGCCTCACGTTCCGCGCCGGTGAGATTGTCGGCCTGCTCGGGCCGAACGGGGCGGGGAAGTCGACCCTCCTGAGCCTCGTCTCAACGCTGGTCGTGCCTTCATCAGGTGAGATCCTCTACGGACGAGCGACGGCGCATCAGGCCGGACCGGGCCTGCGCGCGCGGATGGGCATGCTCGGGCACGATCTGTTTCTCTATCCAGAGCTGACCGCGCGGGAGAACCTGACGTTCTTCGCGCGGCTCTACGCGCTGCACGATATCGGCACCCGGGTGGAGCGCGCGCTCGCCCGCGCCTATCTGTCGGACCGCGGCGACGAGCCGGTCTCGGGATTTTCCCGCGGCATGAGGCAACGCCTCGCGCTCGAGCGGGCCCTGCTGCACGAGCCCCGCCTCCTGCTGCTCGACGAGCCGTTTACGGGACTGGACGATGCGTCGGGACAGGCGCTGGTGGCCAGGCTGCGATCGTTGCGGGGCGAGGGGTGCATCGTGATCGTGGCGACGCACGACCTGGACCTGGCCGACGGACTGCTGGACAGGGTCGCCGTGCTGCGGGACGGCCGGCTGGTGGCGATCGAAGACGCCGCGGGGCCGCTGCGGGAGCGGTACCGGTCGGCCATCGCCGCCGTGCCGGTCCCGGCGGGCCGGGAAATCTGATGACGCAGTTCTTCCGTGTCGCCTGGGTCGTGATGCGCAAGGACCTCACCGTCGAGGTGCGCAGCCGGGAAATCGTCTACACGACGGCGTTCTTCGCGATGTCGTGCATCCTGGTGTTCGCCTTCGCGCTGGTGAAGGAAGGACGGCCGCTCGAAGACGCGGCCGCCGGCATCCTGTGGATTGCCATCTCGTTTTCGGGGACGCTCGGCCTCGGGCGGACCTTCGAGCGCGAGCGTCATACCGAGACACTGCGGGCGCTGATGCTGGCGCCGGCGGAGCGGCCGGCCATCTACGTGGGCAAGCTGCTCGGCATCCTCGCGCTGCTGGCGGTGGTCGAGGCGATGCTCGTCCCGCTGGTCGCGCTGCTGTTCGACGCGCCGATGATGTCCCAGCCGGTCTGGATGATCGCGCTGCTGGCCACCGGCACGCTGGGATTCGCCAGCGTGGGCACGCTCTTCGCGGCGATGCTGATCCGGGCGCGGAGCCGCGACGTGTTGCTCCCGGTGTTGCTCTACCCGATCACCGTGCCCGTCATCATCGCGGGCGTTCGCGGTACAATGGCCCTGTTGCAGGCGACGCCGGATATCCCCGTGGCCCGGTTCTGGGTCATGTTGCTCTTTTTCTTCGACGTGGTGTTCGTCACGCTGTCGCTCTGGACCTTCGAGCCGCTCATGACGGAGTAGTCGAGGGGCCACCCGGGCGGGCGGACCAGGTTCGACGCGGGTCATGCCGGGTGATTGGTTGGAGGACGTCGGGATCGACCATCGAGAGACATTCCGCCGAGGTGGATATGCAGAAATGGTTTGCGCCTCTGATCCTGCTCGCCATGGCGATGTTTGCCGCGGCGCCCTTGCTGGTGGCCGGTGCGCCCACCGAGGCGTCCATGGGCCTGATCCAGAGGATCTTCTACTACCACGTGCCCTCGGCCGCGGCGATGTTCCTCGCGACGTTCGTGTGTGGCATCGCCAGCATCCTGTTCCTGTTCAGGCGCAACCTCGCAGCCGATCGGGTGGCGGTGTCAGCCGCCGAGTTGTCCGCGGTGTTCGGCGCCATCGTGCTGGTCACCGGGCCCCTGTGGGCGAGGAAGGCGTGGGGCGTCTGGTGGCAGTGGGATGTCAAACTGACGCTGGTCCTGCTGCTGTGGATGATCTTCCTCGCCTATCTGCTCGTCCGCCGGTTCGGAGGGCCCGGGTCCGAAAAGCTCTCGGCCGCGATGGCGATCTTCGGCATGGCCAACGTGCCGTTCGTCTACGTCTCGGTGAATATCTGGCGAACCATCCACCCGACCACGAAGGTCGTTCCGACGCTGCCTGCCGGAATGAGGGGACCGTTCTGGTTCTGCATGGCGTCGTTCATGCTGCTGTTCGTGCTGTTCCTCTGGGTTCGCGTGCGCCTCGAGAACCAGCGCGCGCAAGTCGAGGATCTGTACCTTGCGTTGGATGAGTAGCGGCGGCGTCAGGACGCGCCAGGATCGGCGCGCGGAGGCTCGAACCGTATGATCAGAGCAGGAAGCATCTTCGTGGTGGCCGTCGTCGCAGCGTTGTGCCTCAACGTCTCCGTGTTCGCGTATCAGCCGCCCGCCGGGCAGAGCGATTTCGTCCCTGTCACGGCGGCGCAACAGGCGATCGAATCCCTCCCGGCCGCCCCGCTGCTGATTGGGGCCTACGCGTTTGTCTGGGTGGCGCTGCTCGGGTACCTCTGGTTCCTGTGGGGCCGGCTCAAGAAGGTGCAGGGTGAGCTCGAGGCCCTGCAGCGGCGGACCGGCGGGCAGGACGCGAGGAAGTGACGGGAGGCGTGGGGATGGGTGCGGGCCACTTCATCTATATCCCGTCGATGATCATCCTTGGCATGGTCATCGGCTGGATCCTGGGCTCGAGGGCGGCCCGTGACGCGTTTGCGTCCGAGTTGCGAAAGCGCGAGGAAGACACGGCCCGCAAGGCGGCCCGGGCCGGGAAGCCGTAGGCCGCTACCGACCGATCGAGAGCCGATGGGCGAGGGCGTCCGGCAAACCGGCTGCCAGGATCCTGTGCTGCGCACGTTCCACCTCGTAGGTCACGCGGCACAGCGTGAGCTCGAGGACATCCGAGTCGAGCACCCCAAAGGCGGCGCGCGGGTCGCCATCCCTCGGTTGACCCACCGATCCGACATTGATCAAGTACCGCGCATCTTCACGAACGTCGAGCGTCAGGACTTCCTGATCGGACCCCGCAATCTGCAGGGGTTCCAGGACTCGGTCCTTCAAGCGGTACGCCATCGGAAAATGAGTGTGGCCGTAGAGGCAGATCGGCCGCGTCGAAGACTGGAGCGACCGCACGGCGTCCAATTCGTCGAATACGTAGGCGTCCTCATCGAACGGCGATCCGTGGCAGACCTCGATGAGTTCGCCGACATACTGCGGGCCAGCCGGAATCTGGGCGAGGTAGGCACGATTCTCCGGCGTCAGCGCCGCTGAAGTCCACTCCGCACCCCGCCTGGCGACCGGGTTGAACGCCTCGGCATCGTCGAACCCCGCGGCCACCTTGTCGTGGTTGCCGCGCACCATGACGAGCGGGTCGAGAGCTTTCATCCGATCGATGACCTTGTTGGGTTCGGCCCCGTAGCCGACCAGGTCGCCCAGAAACAGCACGCGATCGCAGGTGTACGGGCTGGCGGCCGACAACACCGCCTCCAGGGCGTCAAGGTTTGCGTGAATATCGCTCAAGACGAGATAGCGCATCCCCAACCTACTCTCCGAGCCAGTCGAGCGCGAGCTCGACCACGGTGCCCACGGACTTCTTCGACCCGTCCAGCCTGACATGGGCCAGTTGATAGGCAGCTCGCCGGGCGTCGAAGAGCTGTTCGAGTTGCTGGCGATTGGCGGCCAGCGGCCGGCTGCCGTCGAGCGGAATTCGGGCGATCAGTTCAGGGAGGGGGACATCCAGCCAGATCACGGCCCCGTCTGCCTTGATGGCCGCCCGATTCTCCACGTCCACGAAGGTCCCGCCTCCGGTTGCGACCACTGCGTGGCGCTCGCTGATGATCTCCGAGAGCACCTGGCGCTCGATGGCCCTGAAATACGCTTCTCCGTGCTGCGCAAAGACCTGCGCGATGGTCCGCCGTTCACGCGCCTCGATCAGCTCGTCGACATCGATCGATCGCCAGCCGAGCCGCCCCGCCAGCGCCCGGGCGAGCGAACTCTTTCCGGCCGCCATGAACCCGACCAGGTAGATCTTGTCGGTCCTCACGGCCTGATCGTCTCGAGGGTCTCGAAAAACCCGGGGTACGACACGTCGACTGCCTCGGCGCCCAGAATCGTCGACGCCCCTCGGCCACCGAGTGCCGCGATGGCGAACGTCATGGCAAGCCGGTGGTCGCCGCACGCGTCGGCCGTTCCGCCGGCGAGAGGGTGTCGCCCCTCGACGGTAAAGCCGTCGGCGAATTCCTCGGCCCGCGCGCCGAGCGCTCTCAGCCCCGACACCAGTGACGAGATGCGATCGCTTTCCTTGACGCGCAACTCGCCGGCACCTGAGACGGAGATCGCCCCGCCGAAGGTCGCCAGGGCGGCGAGAGCCGGGAGCTCGTCGATGAGCCCCGGGACCTCGGCCGGCTGAATCGTAATCGCGCGAAGCACACCGTGACGGACGCGAAGGACCCCTACCGGCTCCGGCTGGCCGGGGTTCTCGATGTCGACCTCGACCGAGGCTCCCGCGCGGCGCAGGACGTCCAGGAACGCCACTCGGGTGGGATTCAGCCCCACGCCATGGATTTCCACCTCGGACCCCGGCAGCCCGGCGGCGGCCACGGCCCAGAATGCGGCAGACGAAGGGTCGCCCGGCACCCTGGCCCGGCACGCGCGAGGCCGCTGGCCGCCTCGCAGGCCGATCACGCGCCCGTTCTGCTCCAGCAGATCGACGCCGAACGCCCGCAGTGCCAGCTCGGTGTGATTCCGAGTCTGCGCGGGCTCACGAACCGTCGTCGTGCCAGCCGCCTGGAGGCCGGCGAACAGTACGGCGCTCTTGACCTGGGCGCTCGGCACGTCGGGCTCGAACTCGATCCCCGAAAGTTCGCCGCCATGCACGGTCAGGGGCAGGCGACCGTTGGCCGATTCCAGGCGGGCACCCATGCGTTCCAGCGGCTCGATTACGCGCCGCATCGGGCGGCTCCGAAGCGAGGCGTCGCCGGTCAGCGTCGTCGAAAAGGGGTGTGCAGCCAGGATCCCGGCCAGCAGGCGGGTCGTCGTACCGGAATTGAGTGCGTCGAGCGTCGTCTCCGCCCGGCGAAGGCCTCGGGGCCCTCGTCCTTCGGCGGAGAGCACGGGCCCGTCAGCCCTGGTCGCGCCTGCCGGAGTGAATCGGGTGCCGAGGGCCTCCAGGCAGAGGCGCGTCGCCCGGCAGTCGTTCCCGGGCGCGAGATGCCCGATCTCGGAGACCCCGTCGGCCAGGGCCGCCAGCATCAGGAGGCGATGCGAAATGGACTTGTCGCCCGGCACCGACACGCTGCCCCGCAGGCAGGACGCTGGCTCAACCGTTCTCGCGATCCGGGAGTCCACGACCGCACTATACCATCACCGGCGAGACCCTCCTGAAGGGGCCAGGACGGGCGTCGCTGCAACTTCCGGTACGTTTCTTCGGCAATCCGCGGTATGGTATTCAGGCAACTTTCGCGGGCGATAACGAGCACATGGCCCATTCGCACGACGGCACGACGGTCCGACTTCAGTTCGGCAGCCGGTTCGAGATGCTCGACCTGGTTCAGGTCGTCGTTGGCCACATCGGACGGCTGGCCGACATGGAAGAAGACTCGATTGTCTGGATGGAAGTGGCGGTCCGCGAATCGGTCATCAATGCCATCAAGCACGGGAACCGGCACGACGTGTCGAAGCACGTGTTCGTGGAGTTCGGTCTGATCCCCGCGGATCGGCCGGCGGAGCTCGTGATTCGCGTCCGCGACCAGGGCGAGGGGTTCGATGCCTCGGAGCTCCCGGATCCCCTGGCGCCGGAGAACCTCCTCAAGTCGAGCGGACGGGGCATCTTCTTCATGCGCAACTTCATGGACGAAGTCGACATCAGCCGCGCGCCCGTCGGTGGCACCGAAGTGCGCATGCTCAAGAAACTGGCCGCTCGCACCTGATTCCGCTGTCTCTCCATGCCGCATGATCCCCGGTTGCTCGCCACGGCCGTCGACATTGTTCTGCGCGCCGGCGAGATCCAGATGGCGCGGTTCGGGCAGCCGATCGAGGTCGTCAAGAAGGGTGAGATCGACCTCGTGACGGACGCCGACCTGGCGGTCGAGGCGATGTTCCGGCAGGTGATCGCCGAGCGATTTCCTGCGCACGCCGTCCTGGCCGAAGAGTCCGGCGAAACCCGCGCCTCCGCGGCTTCCGATCGCACGCACCGATGGGTATTCGATCCGATTGACGGCACCACCAACTACGCGCACGGCCTGCCGGTGTTCTGCTCGTCGTTGGCGCTGGAAATCAACGGGACGGTCGAGATCGCCGCAGTCTACGATCCGACCCGGCGAGAACTGTTCACGGCGGAGCGTGGCGCGGGGGCGTACCTGAACGGCTCGAGACTGCGGGTCTCCACGACGGCTCGCGTGATCGACTCCCTTCTTGTCACTGGTTTCCCTTACGATATCCACGACAACCCGGGCGACATCCTCGGCCTGTTCGGCGTGTTCGTGGGACGGGCCCGGGCCGTCCGAAGGCTCGGGTCTGCCGCGCTGGATTTGTGTTATGTCGGGGCGGGCCGGATGGACGGTTTCTGGGAGCAGCGCCTGAAGCCCTGGGACGTGGCGGCGGCCACTCTCGTCGTTGTCGAGGCTGGTGGCGTCGTGACGGGCATCGACGGGACCGCGCTCGAGATCCGGGCCGGCCACGTCCTGGCGACCAATGGCCCCCTCCACGCCGAAATGCTGGAGCATATCGCGCAGTTCAGGGCCAGCCGTTCACGAAATCGGACGATCTGACATCCGGCCGGGACAGGGATCGGGGTGCCAGCACGCGTTTTGGCTCGAAAATCGAGCAAGATCCTGGCATCAATCCTGCTCAACCTAGGGTTCGGGACGATAGGGGCGAACCTGCGGGGGGGTCGCCGCTGCGGTTTCCCGGGGAGCGCAGTTCGGTCGTCCACGCGTTCCGATCGATCCAGCCCCCAATGGAGAGGGTCATGCGATACCGCGTTACTTCCGCAGTCGTGATCGCAGCAGGGCTGCTGGTCCTGTCGAGCGCGCCGGCGCTCGCCCAGCGGCAATCCATCACGTTCAACGTGGGTGCCTTCCTGCCCAAGGGCGAGGACAGCCGCGTGAATGGCGACGTGCTGCTGGCAGATCGCCAGTACCTCTTCTTCCGGTTCAAGGATCTCGACGGCGCGACCGTCGGTGCGGACTACCTGGTGAGCTTCGGTGACTTCATCGAGGCCGGGGTCGGCGCCAGCTACTTCGCGCGCACGGTACACAGCGTGTACGACCAGATGGTCAACACCGACGGCAGCGAGATCAGGCAGGACCTGAGGCTCAGCATCGTGCCGCTGTCGGCGACCATTCGGCTCCTGCCATTCGGCCGGCGCAGGTCCATCGAGCCGTACATCGGCGGTGGCGTCGCTGCGTTCCTGTGGCGCTATTCGGAGACCGGTGAGTTCGTGGACTTCACCGACGACAGCATTTTCCGCAGTCGATACGTTGGAAAGGGAACGGCCTACGGGCCGGTCGCGGTGTTCGGGGCCCGCTTCAATTTCGAGCGGCGGCTTGGCTTCGGCGTGGAGGTCAAGTACCAGAAGGCGGAGGGCAAGCTCAGCCTCGACCAGTTCTACGGCGATCGCATCGACCTCGGCGGCTGGTCAACGCTGCTGACGATGCGCGTCGGGTTCTAGCCGGGTCTGAGAGTCGGCCCGTGGGGGGTGGGGTAGCCCGGTTCGCCGGTAGAGGGCTACGCCACCGCCCTCGGCCACCCTGGAATATCCCTCAAGGAACTTCGGCTGCTTCCGGGCGAGCGCCGCGAGCATGTCTCCCCCTTCGGCCTGTTCCTCGATCAGAATCCAACCGACATGCGGGTACGGCCACTCGAGGGCAGAGAGCCAGATGTCTCCGTTGCCTTCGTGCAGGAAGTCCCGCAGCGCGAATCCCTCGTGTGACAGTTCCTGCATGTAGTGCGCGAGCGAGCCCATGCTGGCCATGATGGGCTCTCCATCGTAAATCTTGCTCAGCCGGGCCGTGACCTCAGCGCGTCCGAACCGATGTTGCGTGTCCCATTGTGCCTCGAGCACCATCGGGGCCTTCG
The DNA here is from genome assembly GCA_963843385.1 of uncultured Acidobacteriota bacterium. Lineage (GTDB taxonomy): Bacteria > Acidobacteriota > Vicinamibacteria > Vicinamibacterales > JAKQTR01 > CAVOHU01. The sequence continues at coordinate 1,388,469 of CAWJJY010000007.1, read as the reverse complement.
AGTCGAATGGATGCGGCCCTGCCACGATAGCAATGGCGGCCAGGGCGATCGCGAGCGGGCGCATGCGCCCCAGAAGGCCGATGCCCATCCCGAGCGTTACGGCCATCGCGGGGATGAGCGGGATCATGTAGCGGATGCGGAATGGATGTCCTTCGTAGAACGCGACCGAGGGGAGGAGACCGACGGCGATGAGGGCCAGCGGGACCAGCAACAAACCACGCTTTGCCTCCGAGCCGACGATGATCAGCACCACGATGACGCCGGCCGTGGCCAGAATCAGCAGGGGATAGCTCGTGAGGGAGTGCGTCGCCCACCAGACCGTGACCATCGATTCGAGCGGATGGCCCATGACCGGATTCTCGGCCACGAAGAACCCCGAGTCCACGAACCACGCGCCGACCGTCACCCGGCTCAGCAACAGGAACCCGATAGCCGCGGCGGCCGGGTAGATCGCAACACGCACGACCCGCGCCAGGGCGATGCGCCAGGGCAGGCCGGATCGCAGCAGCCCCAGCCAGCCGAGGGTCAACATGGCGGCGGTCGCGGGCCAAGCCTCGTATCGGGTCAGGCAGGCACACGCCACAGCGATGCCGGCCAACCGGATGTGGTGCGGGGCTCCATCGCCTAACGCCTTGATGCACCACCACACCGCCAGCAGCGTCAGCGCCACGAGCAGCGGTTCGGTCATTGGCGTGGCTTGCAGGTACAGCATGTCGGGGTTGAGCACGAGGACGGCCGCCGCCAGGATGGCGGCTCCAGCGGACCCGGTTGCCCAGAGAACGATGCGGGCGACCAGATAGCTCGCTGCAGCGAAACAGAGGACCGATACGCCGATCGTGAACGCGCCCGTCCGGTAGAACACGTCCACCTGCACCGGCAGGACGTTCAACAGGTGCGGGAGCGGGAGCCAGACCGCTCCGATCTGGACCCAGCCCGGCGTGATGCTGTCGATGATCCTGCGGGCGACGACCAGGTGCGCTTTCGCGTCGTAGTGGCTGAGCGCGAGCCCCGTCCAGGAGTAGAAGATGGCCGCCGCTGTGCCCAGCGCCAGCGTGCACGCCGCGATCGTCACAGGCAGATTCGCCGATCTCCGGATCCAGTTCGTCGCGGCACGTCCAGCCCGCCTTGCCGGACGGGGGTCGGCTATAATTGTCGGGTTTGCCTGATGATGATCCACGGGTCCTGAATGCTGATGACGCGCCCGGTCTTCACTGTACACCACAAACGGCCGCGGCTGGCCGGCGCCGGTTTGACCGTGCATTTCGCGCGCCACTATAATCCGGTGCGCGCCAACCCTCGGCTCCATCGCCATTCATGGTGACCACACCGGATCTCTCCGTCGTCGTTCCCATCCGCAACGAGTCCGCGAGCATTCCCGGACTCTATCGGGAGCTGACCGGCACCCTCGAGTCCTGGGGACGTCCGTACGAGATCATCGCGGTGGACGATGGGAGCACCGACGACAGTTTCGAGCTGCTGGCGCAATGTCAGGCGAAAGACCCGCGGTGGCGCATCATCAGGTTCCGCCGCAACTTTGGACAGACAGCCGCGTTCTCGGCCGGATTCGACCACGCCCGCGGCGCGCTGATTGCCACGACCGACGGCGATCTGCAGAACGACCCGGCGGACCTGCCCGCCCTGATCGAGCTGGTCGAGCAGGGCGCCGACATCGCCGCAGGATGGCGGAAGAACCGGAAGGACCCGTTCCTGAACCGCCGGCTCCCGTCGATGATCGCCAATGCCATCATCTCCTTCACGACGGGCGTCAAGCTGCACGACTACGGGTGTTCGTTGAAAGTGTTCCGCGCCGAGGTCGTCAAGCCGCTGAAGCTGTACGGCGAGATGCACCGCTTCCTGCCGGCGATCGCGAGCGAACAGGGCGTGAAGATCGCCGAACGCGTGGTGAATCACCGGGCGCGCCGGCACGGGCGATCCAATTACGGATTGTCGCGCACGATCCGGGTCGTGCTGGACCTGCTGACGGTGAAGTTCCTGCTCAGCTACTCCACGAGGCCGCTGCAGATCTTCGGCCTGCTCGGCCTCATCATGGGAAGCATGGGCGGCCTCATCACCGGTTACCTGGCGTATGTCCGCCTCTTCGGGAACGAGTCGATTGCGAACCGGCCGTTGCTGTTGATGGGCATCCTGTTCGTGTTCACGGGCGTGCAACTGATCACGCTTGGCCTGCTGGCGGAAATGCAGGCTCGCACCTATCACGAGTCCCAACAGAAGACGACCTACGTGATTCGCGAGATTCGGGAGACGTCAGCCGTCACGTGACGATTCCTCCGCCGGAGCCTCAGGCCGGGGGAGTAGTCCCGGGAGTCGGGCGCGATGCCGCCCGTTGCGTAGAGGAGCCCGCCGGGCAGGTTTCCCACCACGCCCAGCGCCACGAACAGGATTGACAGCGCGAACGCTTCCGGCCGAGCCACGCCGGCCTGCGCGAAGAACCACACGAACGCCGCCTGGCTCGTGCCGAGCCCGTTGATGGTCACCGGCAGCAGCATGACGATCAGGATCAGCGGGATGAAGGCGAAGTAGGCGGTCAGGGGCGAGGCAATGCCCAGGGCCAGGCCCAGGAAATACGCCTGAACAATTCGCAGCACCTGCACGCCGACCGAGCCGGCCAGCACGTTCAACAGATCGCCTCGCCGCTGCGCGTACCCCTGCATGGCTTCGATGAGCCTGAAGCCACCCTGCCGCGCCCGATTCCAGGGGAGCCGGGCGATGATCAGGCGCCCGAGCTCTTCCGCGCGATTGCTGAAGACCATCGCCGCGGCCACCGCGCAGGCGGCCGCCGTCAAGGCGATCGACGCCAGGACGAGCGGCTGAAAGGCAAGCTGCCTCGCCAGCGAGAGCGCAACGAGCGCCATGATGAGCAGCGAGAGCACCCCCAGCATCCGGTCCATCAGCACCGAGGCCACGGCTCCCGAGCCAGAGACGTTGTGGCGTGAAAGGGCGACAGCCCGAACCGCGTCGGCGCCGACGGTGGCCGGCAGAAACGTCCCGATGAAAGTTGAGACGAAGAAGATCCGCATGACAACGCCCAGCCGGGGTCCATCCGGGCCGGCAAACGGGCGCAGCAGCACGAGCCACCGGTAGGCCATCAGCGCGCGGTCAACGAGTACCAGCAGGACCGCGACGCCAATCGGCCGCCAGTCGACGTCCATGGCGGCTGCCAGCACTTCCGAGGGGTTGCTCTTCCACAGCACGCCGGCCGTCAGGGCAACGGCCACCAGCACCCGGAGGACGCCGCCAAGACTGGGGCGGCTCACGGCGATGGCGGGGGCAATGTGGCGAGATGACGGGACGGGTCGCGCTTGATCCGGTACGCGCGCATCAGGAACTTGGCGTACGGGAAGAACTGTTTCATGGCCCCGACGTTCACCTGGCACGGGCTCAGGCAGTTCTTGCAGATCGTCTCCTCGAAGGTCGCTCGATCGGCCAGGTGCTCGGCCTTGAAATAGAGCTCCTCCGCGTTGACGTCCAGGACGTTCCCCAGCGGCTTGGAGTTCTCGCAGTAGAAGAGCGTGCCGTCGGGGTTGAGCAGGAGTCCCTGTGACCGGAACGGGCACGGCATCGTCCTGAGATAGCCGTTCGCAATCATGTCGGCGTAGTGGAGGTACATGAACGCCTGGCCGCTGAGGACCGATTCCTCCTCGACCCGGTCGAGGAAGAACTGGCGCATGAATTCCTCCTCCTGGCGCTTCAGGCCGATGGTCTCCTGCAGTTCCTTGTTCCCGAGCATCGCGTCGGTGAACCTGAGCATGTTGAAGACGACGTCCAGGTTGCGCGCCTTCGCCCAATCCAGGATGTTCCGGGCGTCGTTCATGTTGGTCGCGAAGATCGTCGCCGCCACGCCGAACTGGAAATTCGGGTACTCCGCCGCGAGGGCCTCGAGCGCGTCGATGGTCTGGACGGCCTTGTCGAATCCCCGCTTGACGTGCCGCACCTGGTCGTGGATATCACCGATGCCGTCGAGCGACACCCGAACGCTGACCGGGATGTCGTGCTCGGCCAGGAACTTGACGATGCGAGTCACCTGCGGGATCGCCCGCTGGGGGGTCAGCCCGGTCGTGTTGATGCCGAGCTTCCTCATTCGCGGCAGGCGGCGCTGGAAGAGCTCGACCATCTCCGGCAGGTCATTCCGGGTCGTCGGTTCGCCTCCCGAGATGTTCAGGTTCTCGACCGCGCCCCAGAACGGGTGGTTCATCACGCCGTCGATCTGCTCCAGCGTCATGTCGGACTTGCGATCGCCGCGCTTCCAGTTGTTGCACATCTCGCAGCGCGCGTCGCACACGAAGGTGCAGTTGAATATCAGGACGGTCGGGCGGATCGCCTTGATCTTCCCCGCCAGAAACGTGTTCACAAGATCCCGCGGGACGCCGGCGGCGGTTCTTGCCAGATACTGAAGCCGAAACGTATTTATTGACATGTGAGCGGGGCTCAACGCTGAGTGCGGGGTGATAGATTCCTCATCGTAGCCCCGGGGTAGCCGGGGGTCAACCGGACCGGCGGGGGCTGCAGCCTGCCGGGGCTACGCAGGCCGGTGAGGGCGGCCGATGTAGGCCACCGCGCCGGTGAGCGAGAAGATGATGATCAGTCCGGCGCCGACCAGTGAAACGATGACCGCCGACTCGATCGGGAGACCTAGCCGGGTGAAGTAGAACGAAAAGGTCGCTTCGCGCACGCCAAAGCCGTTCACGGAGACGGGCAGCATCTGAACGACGAATGACAGCGGCACGATCACGGCCAGGTGGACCGGCGCGACCGGTATGTGCATGCTCCGGACAATAGCGACGTAGAACGCCACGAGCACGAGCTGGACGACCACGGCGCCGGAAAAACATGCGAGCAACGATCCGGGCGCCCGGCCGAACTTGGCCAGGGCCCCCGTGAAGCGGGCAATTCGCTCGTCGACCCACTGCTGGTGGAAGACCCGCAGCGGGCTCAGGAGACGCCCGATGCTGCCTGGCGCCAGGACCATCGGCACCGCGACGATGGCCCCTCCGATGAACACCAGCCAGAGCAGAGCCGAGAGACGGACGCCCAGCCCGGGCGCGGTCACAGCGCTCGATCCAACAGCTCCGACCAGGAGCAGGCCGAGCAGCCCCAGTCCCCGGTCCATCAAGACGATGGTCGTCGCCAGTGTTTTCGATCCCGCCTGCGACACCGTATCCCGGATCCGGATGACGTCCCCGCCAATATTGCTCGGCAGGAAGTTGTTGAAGAAGGTCGCGACCAGGTACGAATTCAACAGGCGCGAGGCCGGAAGGTCGATGTGCTGCGCCCGCAGGAGCAACTGCCAGCGCCAGGTGCTCACGAGGACCATGAGCCCGTAGAACGCCAGGGCCGTCGCCAGCCAGCCAAGTGATGCCTGGCTGAGGTACGAGCCCAAATGCTGCAGGTCCATCCGGGAAAACAGGAATGCCAGCAACCCGATGCTGACGATGAGCTTGAGGCCGAGAACGACCAGGCGGCGGGACAGGCTCTGAGGCGCGGGCGAGTCAGGTTCTTCCATGATCCACGTAGGGCCGAAGGGGGATGCGGTCTGCAGGCACCACGGCCCGCCGCCCGACCGCAGGCTATCACGCGCGATCTGCGACTGTCCACCTCTAAAGGCTTCAGGGAAGGGGAGTTCCGGACCTTCCCGCGTTGACCTTTCGTGGCGGGTCCCCTACAATCGGTCGATTGCCATTGCCTCGCCGAGGGCACCAGAATCAGTCGCCGAAGGCCACCGAGCAGATGCACATCCTCATGATCGCCCCGGAGCCGTTTTTCGAGCCCCGTGGGACGCCCTTCAGCGAATATCACCGGATTCGGGCTCTGACGGACCTGGGACATACCGTCGACCTGGTCACGTATCCCTTCGGCCAGGACGTGACTCTCCGCGGGCTCCGCATCTTCAGGTCCGCCAGGCCGCCGTTCGTCAAACGAGCCAAGATCGGGCCATCCTGGGCCAAGCTCCCGCTGGACGCGCTGCTGGCGGCGAGAACGCTCTCGGTGGCGCGGGGCGCAAAATACGATCTCGTGCAGTCGCACGAAGAGGGCGCCGCGATCGGCGTACTCGTCGCGCGCTGGCTCAAGGTGCCGCACCTGTACGACATGCATTCGAGTTTGCCCGAACAACTCGAGAACTTCCGTTACAGCCGATCGAAGCTGCTGCTGTCGATCTTCCGCTGGACCGAGCGCCAGGTCGTCAAGCGGTCGCGGGTCGTCATCGTCATCTGCCGCTACCTTGGAGAGGTGGTGCAGCGCATCGACTCGGGCGCTCGAACCGTCCTCATCGAGAATGCGCCGGGGTCGGGCGAGACGAGGGTGCTTCCGGGTTCCAACCCGGTGCGGGCGCAGCTGGGCATTGGAGACGATGTCCCCATGGTGCTGTACACGGGCACGTTCGAGGCGTATCAGGGTCTCGACTTGCTCTTCGATGCGATGCGCGTCGCGCTGAAGAGGGTGCCTGCGGCCAGGCTGGTGCTCGCCGGAGGACGCCCCGACCAGGTGGCGCAGGCGCGTTTCGACGCCGAGAAGGCCGGAGTGGGAGAGGCTACGGTCTTTGCCGGGGAGAGGCCAGCCGAGGAGATTCCACAGTACCTGGACGCGGCGACCGTGCTGGTGTCGCCCCGAAGCCGAGGAAAGAACACTCCGCTGAAAATCTACCAATACCTGCGGGCAGGCCGCCCCATTGTAGCCACCAATCTCCTGACGCACACCCAGGTACTCGATGCCGAGGTCGCCATCCTCTCGGAGCCGACCTCCGAGGCGTTCGGGGAAGCCATCGTTGAGGCGATCGTGAATCGCGACCGCGCGGCGTCAGTGAGCCAGAAGGCAAGGGAGATGGCCGAGACGAAGTTCACCTACGAGGCCTACCTGGCCAAGGTGAAGCGGTCCATCGACATGTTGAACGGGTCACAGCCCGGGGAATCCGCGTGAGCGCGAATCCCTCGAGAGACGCCGCTCCCGGATCGAGCGCCGGGCCAGAGGTCGATCACGAGCACTACAGCTATCGGGTCTACGCGGACCCGACGATGGCGGAGCAATTCGATGCCGCCAGGTTTGGCGGCGAGATAGGGAGATTGCTGGCCGAGACCCAGGAGCGCGTCATCTTCGGGTTCCTCGGAGAGCTTCCGGGACAGGCGATCCTGGATGTGGGCACCGGAACCGGCCGCGCCGCCCTCGCGCTCGCCCGGCGAGGCGCGTCGGTGACCGGAGTCGACGCGTCGGCCGAGATGCTCCGCGTCGCACAGGACCGCGCCGTCGCCTCTGGCGTGACGGCACGATTCGAAGTCGGCGACGCCCACGCGCTGTCGTTTGCGGATCGCGCCTTCGACAGCGCCGTCAGCCTGCGCGTCCTGATGCACACCCCGGATTGGCGACGTTGCGTCGGGGAGCTGTGCCGGGTTTCGCGCCACCGTATCGTGTTCGATTACCCGGCCGCGTTCAGCGCGGCGGCGCTCCAGTCCGGAGCGCGGCGGCTGCTGGCGGCGATGGGCCGCACGGTCGAGGCGTACCGCGTGCTTCGACATGCGGCGGTGCGCACGGCCGTCGAGGCGAATGGATTCCGGGTCGTCGGAATCCACCGCCAGTTCGTGCTGCCGATCTCCTTTCACAAGCTGATCGGTTCGCGGGGATTCACTGAAGGCCTCGAGCGCGGCCTGGCCGCGGCCGGCCTGTTGCGCCTGGCGGGGTCCCCGGTGACCGTGGTAGCCGAGCGATGCGCGTCCTCGTAACGGGAGCGACCGGGTTCACCGGCGGACATCTGGCGCGCGGGCTCCTGGCGCGCGGGCACGAGGTGCGGGCACTCGTCCGTCGCCCTGCGGCAGCGACGACCCGGCCCGGGCTCGACGGCGTCGAGGTGTGCGAAGGGGACCTGCGGGATCGCGCGTCGCTCGAGCGCGCCGTGGACGGCGCGGAGGTGGTCTACCACATCGCGGCGATATACAGGCAGGCGGGACTCTCCGCCGCCGAGTATGCGGCGGTCAACGCCAGGGCTGTCGAGTCGCTGGTCGAGGTTGCGGCGGCTTCAGGCGCCCGCCGGCTCGTGCACTGCAGCACCGTCGGCGTCCACGGCGACGTGGAACATCCGCCGGCCAACGAGGACGCGCCGCTGAGGCCGGGCGACGACTACCAGCGCACCAAGCTGGAGGGTGAGCGGCTGGCGCGGGCGGCGGCGGAACGAACAGGCCTCGAGCTGGTCATTGCCCGCCCGAGCGGCATCTACGGGCCTGGTGATCGCCGCCTGCTCAAGCTGTTCCGTGGTGTCGCCCGACGTCGATTCGTGACGTTGGGGCCCGGGGAGATCTTCTACCACGTCACCTACATCGATGATCTGGTCGAAGGGTTCAGGCTCTGCGGCGAAACTCCCGCTGCCGCGGGACGGACCTATATCCTCGCCGGAGCGGAAGTGACGCGATTGAACGAACTCGTCGCGCTCATCGCGGACGTCGCGGGCGTGCGGCCAGTCCGGTGGCACCTGCCGGTGTGGCCGTTCTGGATGGCCGGAGCGTTGTGCGAGGCCGTGTGCGTGCCGTTCCGGATCGAGCCGCCGATCTACCGGAGGCGGGTCGACTTCTTCACGAAGAGCCGGGCCTTCGACACGTCCCGCGCCAGCGCGGAGCTGGGATTTCGTCCTGCCGTAGGGCTGCGAGAGGGGATTGGGCGTACGCTGGCGTGGTACAAAGCCGAGGGATGGCTGTGAACCGCACCGTCCCAGCCGACGCGGAAGGGGTGACGCACACTATGAATGAACCGCGGAACATCCCCAAGGCGCAGGAGCAGTTGTTCGACGCCCGGTCGTCCGCCCTCGCGAAGTATGCCGCGCTGGTGGTCGGGCGGCCCGGCTTCGGGGCGTTGCTGAAGCACGAACTGGTGACACTCTTCAGTCAGAGCGTGCCCGGCGCGCTGGGTCTGGTGCTTCGCAAGTGGCTGTACCCGCTGCTGCTCGGGTCGTGCGGCCGCAACGTCGTGTTCGGTCAGCATGTGGTGCTCAGGCACCCCGGGAAGATCCGCATCGGGGACAACGTCGTGATCGACGACAACTGCCTGCTCGACGCGAAGGGTGATGCCAACCAGGGTATCCGCATCGGCAGCGGGGTGTTCGTCGGCCGAAACACCATCCTGTCGTGCAAGAACGGCGATATCGAGCTCGCCGATCGTGCCAACCTGGGATTCAACTGCGAGGTGTTCTCGGCGAGCCGCGTCACGATCGGGGCCGACACGCTTCTGGCCGCATACTGCTACGTGGTCGGCGGCGACCACGACCTCAGCGACACGTCGAAGCCCATACTGGCCGGGGCTCGTTCGTCGAAGGGCGTCGTGATCGGCGAGGGCGTGTGGATGGGATCGGGGGCCAAGATCCTGGATGGCGTGACCATCGGGGCGAATGCCGTCATCGGGGCGCAGGCTGTCGTCCGGGACGAGGTTCCGGCGTACGCCATTGCGGCCGGCGTGCCGGCGAGAATCATCGGGACGCGGGCGCCAGCGCCTGTCGCGCCGGACGGGGCATCATGACGGACGGGAAGCTCAACATCCTCCAGATCTGCGACCACCTCGGGTGGGAAGGGTCGCGCATGCACGGGGTCAAACGCCTCTTCGCGTGGATGATCCCGCGTTTCGATCCCGCCCGCTTCAATGTGTCGCTGGTGAGCCTCCGGAAGAAGGACCTGTCGGAGGAGACACTCGAGTCGTTCGGCATCGACATCACGTATCTCCACAAGTCGAAATTCGATCCGGCGACGTTGACGGCACTGCTGAAGGTCATCGACGCCAAACGAATCGACCTGCTGCACATGCACGGGTATGGGGCGACCACATTCGGCCGGGCCGCGGCCGCGATGCGCCGGCTGCCGACGATCCTGCACGAGCACGCGAACCTGACTGACACGCCGTGGTTTCAGAAGGTCGCCGACAAGTCACTCGCGCCCTTCACCGACATCGCGCTGGCGGTCGGGCGAAGCACGGCCGAGTTCGTGATCAAGGCGCGACTGATCAAGCCCGAGCGGGTGAAGCTCGTGTACCTCGGGGCGCCGAACGACGAGTTCAGCACGGTGTGGTCGGCAGCCGAGATCGACGAAACGCGGCGCGAGCTCGGATTGAAGCCTGGCGAGTTCGCGATCGGCACCGTGACCCGGTTGCACGACTCGAAAGGCAACGAGTATCTGGTCGACGCCGCGCGGATGGTGCTCGACGAGCGGCCCGACGCGAAGTTCTTCCTCGTCGGCGAGGGTCCGCTCCGGCCTTCGCTCGAGGAGCAGGCGCAGCGGCTGAAGCTTGGCGATCGATTCGTGTTCGCGGGGTTCGTGCGGGACGTGGCGCGGCTGCTCTCGGCCTTCGACCTGAGCGTGTTTCCATCGCTCTGGGAAGGGACGCCGCTGACCGCCTTCGAAGCCCTGGCCGCCGGGCGCGCCATCGTCGCGACCGACGCCGACGGATTGCTCGACATCCTGACTGAGGGTCATGACGCGCGGATCGTGCCCAAGCGCAACGCCAGGGCGCTCGCCGACCAGATGCTCGCGCTCATGCAGCAGCCGGAGGAGCGCGCACGCCTCTCTGCGAACGCGCGCGTGTCGAGCCGGCGATACGACATCGCCACCTTCGTGAAGAAGCTGGAGCGGCTGTACCCGATCCTGCACGAAACGTCCCGGCGCACGCACCGGAAGGGGGTGCTCGACGCGGACCTCTCGTTCCTCGATGCCGACCGCCCGGACCGCGTGTGAGCGCATCGCCGAGATGAGCCATGCCTACTGAGCCGGACAAACCGACAGCCTCGCGCCATCGCATGGATGCGGCGCCCGGGATCGTGGCCGCGCTGCTCGTGATCTGCCTGTATGCCGGCTGGGGCGTGTCCGTCGATTTCTCGCGGGCGTCACTCGGGTTCCAGAGCGACGAAGCCACCTATTACCTGATGACGCACAGCATCGTGTCCGACTTCGACCTCGCGTACAGACGCGAGGACCTGGTGCGGACGTATCGGGAGTACCCGTCCGGGCCGAATGGCATCTTCCTCAAGAAGGGCCGTGACCTGCACGTCGCGGTGGACGGAGGGTGCGCCGTTTGTTCATGTCAGCTCGTCGCCGGACCCGGATGCGACCGAGTTGTTCTTCGGGAAGAACTACGTCTACCCGCTCTTCAGCGCGCCGTTCGTCGCACTGTTCAAGACCAACGGCTTCCTCGTCTTTCATGCCGTCCTGCTCGGGCTGATGGTCCTGGCGGGGTATCTGTTTCTGAATGCACGAACGTCCCCGATTCCGGCGCTGGTGCTGTCGACCGGATTCCTGATGGCGAGCGTCGCTCCCGCGTACTTTGCGTGGATGACGCCGGAGCTCTTCAACCTGGCGCTCGTGATGCTCGGCTACTTCTGCTGGCTCTACAAGGAGGTGGCCGATCCTGCCTTTGTGCCGAGGTGGCTGCGCTGGTCGTTGACCGGGCGATCCGACCTCGCCGCGTCGGTACTGCTGGGTGTCGCGACGTTTTCGAAGCCGAACATACTCCTGCTCATCCTGCCGATGCTGGTGATGTTGGCCTGGCGGCGCCGGTGGAGGCGCGGGTTCGTGTGCGGGGTGTTGTTCGGCCTGATGGGCGCTGTCCTGCTCGCGGGTAATATCGCGACATCCGGCGAGTGGAACTACCAGGGAGGTGAGCGCAAGACGTTCTACGGCGACTATCCGTTCCAGAGCCCGACCATGAACTTCGACACGGCGGGCAAGTCCAAGGTGACCGACCAGGTGCTCACGGAGATCATCTTCGACCGGCGGGTGTTCTGGACCGTCTTCTCGCACAACCTGGGTTACTTCTTCGTCGGGCGCAACTCGGGCATCCTTCCGTATTACTGTCCTGCGGTGTTCGCCATGGGCTTCATGCTGTGGCAGTGGCGCCGGCGAAAGATGTGGGAGTGGCTGATCTTCGGCGCGGCCATGGCGGAGATCCTGCTGCTGATCATCTGGGTGCCCTACACCTACAACGGCGGCGGCGGCTCGCTGGGGAACCGCTATTTCATGAACACCTACGGCGTGTTCCTTTTCCTGCTGCCGGCGATCGAGTCCCTGGCGGTCGCGATGGTGCCATGGGTGATTGGGGCCCTGTTCACCGCGCAGATCGTGCTGAACCCGTTCTATTCCGCGTTCTACCCGGCTGAGCACACGAAGCAGGGCCCGCTGCGGCTGCTGCCCGTCGAGTTGACGCTCGTGCTCGATCTGCCGATCAACACGGAGCCGGATCATCCCCGAATCTGGTTCGGCCGCCAACGCGGTTTTCAGATCTTCTTCCTCGACGATGATGCGTACAAGCGCGAGGGTTACTTCTTCTGGGTGCGCGGTCAGTCTCGTGCGGAGATTCTCGTCAGGACGGTTGAACCGGCATCCTATCTCGAGCTCACCCTGGCGACTGCGGGTGCGCCGACACGGGTTACGGTTTCCCGCGGCTGGTGGAGCACAACGGTCGACATGAAACAGGATCAGACCACGCCGGTGAGAGTGCCGCTCGATTCCGGGTTCCCGTACGGTGGAACCAGAGTCTGGGTGGTCTCGATCTCGACAACCGGGGCTTTCGTGCCGCGCCTGGTGAATCCGGGTTCCGACGACCGGCGATTCCTGGCGGTCCAGGTCACGCCGGAGCTGATTCCCTGATGGCCTTGCAGATGAAGCGCATTGCGGTCGTAACCTCGAGTCCATTGTTCGCCGAGGGCGGGCACATGGTGATCGCCCGCGCGCTGGTAGAGGCACTGCGCGAGGCGGGCCACGAGGCCACCGTCGTTGTGACGCCACAGAACAGATTCGGCCGCCAGGGCACCGCGTATCTCGCGAACTGGATGACCGACGTCGGGATGACCCACGACGGGCACCGCGTGGACCAGGTCATCAGCTTTCGTTATCCCAGCTACGCCGTCCGTCATCCCGCTCACGTCTGCTGGCTCAATCACCGGATGCGGGAGTACTACGACCTCTGGCCGCGGTTCAGCTCGTCGCTGTCGTGGCGCGGCAAGCTCAAGGAGCGAACCAGGCGGCTGCTGTTTCACGCGGCGGACAAGTACCTCCTTACGCGCAACGTGACCCGGCTGTTCGCTCAATCGCGAACGATCCAGCAGCGGCTCCAGCGCTTTGGCCGTATTTCCTCAGAGGTTCTGTACCCGCCGCCGCCGCCGCTCGCGTACCGTTGCGAGGGGTACGACGGGGACCTGTTTGCGGTGTCACGCCTGACGCCGTTGAAGCGGCTGGACCTGCTGGTGCGGGCCCTTGCCGAACCCGAGGCGGCCGGTGTCCGGTGCACGATTGCCGGGGACGGGGAAGAGGCGCCTGCATTGAAGGCGCTGGTCGACCAACTCGGGCTCCGCGACCGTGTTCGCCTCATGGGGGCCGTGAGTTCAGAGGATCTGCTTCGCGAGTTTGCGCGCTGCCGGGCTGTGGCCTTTCCCGCGCAGGAGGAAGATTACGGGCTGGTCACGATCGAGGCCTTTGCCTCCTCCAAGGCGGTCGTGACCTGCTCCGACAGCGGCGGGCCGGCCGAACTGGTGGCCGACGGCGTGCGGGGTTTCGTGACGGCGCCGACCCCCTCCGCGCTGGCGGCATCGCTTCGGAAGCTCGCCGATGATCGTGCGCTTGCCGAGCGCATGGGCGGCGAGGCCGCCCGCTTCGCGCAGGGCGTGACCTGGCCCGCGACGCTCGAGAAATTGCTCCTGCGATAAACTGAAATCAGCTCATGGCGTACCGCAGCCCTCTCGAATCCCGCCTGGCCAAGAAGGTGACGACGGCCGCCGTCGACTTCAACCTGATCGAGGACGGCGATCGAATCATGGTCGGCCTGTCCGGCGGCAAGGACAGCTGGGCGCTGATGCAGATCCTGGACGTCCTCCGTCAACGCGCCCCGATCCGGTTCACGCTGGTCGGCTTCACGGTGGACTCCGGTTATGCGGAGTTCCGGGGAGACCTGATTTCGGAGGCGTGCGCGGCGCGCGGGTGGGAACACCGCCTGCAGAAGACATCGATCGGCGAAGTCATCGACGACCTCATCGATCCCCTCGAAACGCCGTGCTCGCTGTGCGCGCGGCTGCGCCGGGGGGTGTTGTACCGGTTCGCCGACGAGCTCGGAGCGACCAAGATTGCGCTCGGCCATCACGCCGATGACTTCGTCGAGACGCTCCTGCTCAACCTCCTGTTCGCCGGCCAGCTCAAGGCGATGCCCGCCCGCCTGCTCTCAGACGATGGGAATCACACTGTGATCCGGCCTCTGGTGTATGTCGCCGAAGATGACGCGAGGGCCTACGCGAAACAGAACGAGCTCCCGATCATCGGGTGTTGCTGCTCCGCGTGCGGTGACTTGAGCCTCCAGCGGCAGCGGATCAAGCGTCTGATCGCCGACCTCGAACGCGAACATCCGGGCGTACGCGCGTCGATGCTGACGGCGCTCGCCCACGTCGCGCCTCGGCACCTGCTGGATACGCGCCTGAACCCGGTGGCCGACACCGCCCGATCGATTGCTGGCGCGGAGCCATGAGAGCGGTCGTCCAGCGAACCAGTTCCGCCCGTGTCAGTGTCGAGGGCCGGACCGTGGGCGAGATCGGCCTGGGTCTGCTCGTGCTCGTCGGCGTGGGGCGCGCCGACGGTCCGGCCGACGTTCAGTACATCGCGTCGAAAGTGCGCGACCTTCGGATCTTCCCCGACCAGGACGGGAAGATGAACCGAAGTCTCTCCGAGGCCGGCGGTTCGATCCTCGCGGTGTCGCAATTCACGCTCTACGGAGATTGCAGGAAGGGGCGGCGGCCGTCGTTCATCGACGCGGCGGAACCCGACATGGGCCGTCTGCTGTTCGATGAAGTGGTACGGGTGCTGCGCGAGTCGGGCGTGAAGGTGGAGACCGGTACGTTTCAGGCCCACATGGCGGTCGAACTCGTCAACGACGGCCCCGTCACGATCCTGATCGACAGCCGGAAAGAATTCTAGTTGACAGGCTGCGCCGACCGATGCGAGACTCGATTCACATGGTATCAGTGACGCGCCACCACCATCATCATCATTGCCACGGCCCACAGGCCGGCTGATGATGGTGTGCTCGTAGCGCGCACCCGAACAGCGCCGGCCCCGTGGCCGGCGTCGCTGTATTCGGGCACATCCGCCTGAGTCCATCCCGCCTGAGCCTCGGGGCCCTCAATCGAGAAGGGTTCCCGGGCATGACGCCCCTCATCGATCGTTCCATCTTGCGGCTGGCACTTCCCAAGGGCCGGATCCAGGCCGAGGTCTTTGCGCTGCTGGGCGAAGCGGGCATCCGCGTGCGCGAGGACGGCCGCGGGTATCGGCCCCACATCTCGCTGCCCGGTTGCGAGGTCAAGCTCCTCAAGCCGCAGAACGTGGTCGAGATGCTGCACGCAGGCTCCCGGGACGTGGGGTTCGCCGGCGCCGACTGGGTCGCCGAGCTCGGGGCCGACCTCGTCGAGTTGCTGGACACCGGCCTCGACCCGGTACGCCTGGTGGCCGCCGCGCCCGCATCGCTCCTGATCGAGGGCAAGCTGCCGGATCGGAGGCTGGTGGTCGCCTCGGAGTACGAGCGGCTCACCAGGGGATGGATCGCCCAGAGAAGCCCGGGGGCGGCCTACATCAGGTCTTATGGGGCGACCGAGGTGTTCCCGCCAGAGGACGCCGACCTCATCGTTGACAACAGTGCCACCGGCGCCACGCTCGAGGCCAACGACCTGGTGATTGTCGACGAGTTGATGCGCTCGACCACCCGGCTCTTCGCCCACCCGCGCGCGCTCGACGATCCGGGGCACCGCACCACGGTCGACGGCCTCGTGCTGCTGCTCAAGTCGGTGCTCGACGCCAGGCAGCGGGTCATGCTCGAGGTCAACGTCTCGCCCGATCGGCTCGAAGCGATCTGCGCAGCCGTGCCCAGCATGCGCGAGCCGACCATCTCCATGCTGCACGGGGGCGCCGGCTACGCCGTCAAGGCGGCAGTCCCGCGTGCAGACCTGCCCACGCTCATCCCGCGGATCAAGGCGTGCGGCGGCACGGACATCGTCGTGACGAGCCTGTCGCACATTGTTGCGTGACGGAGAAGGAACCCATGAAGCGTGCATCCGCACAGGAGCGGCGCCAGAACGGATTCCCCAGGAAGGGCCCGCAGGCCCGCCCGGGGCTCACCACCTACCGGGTGCCTCAGCCCTCTGTCCCGGTCGATCTGCGCCTCGACGGCAACCTGGGACCGGCGCCGCCCGCGGACCTCTTCGAGTCATGCAACGGACGCCTCGTTGCACGGGCGCACGCCTACCCGTCGACGCGAGACCTGGGAGCGATGTGGGCTGAACGCCTCGGCGTCACGCCGGATTCGCTGAGGGTGACGGCGGGGGCAGACGAGGCGCTCGATCGGATTGTGCGCGCCTACATTCGGCCGCGGAGAGAGATGCTTACGACCGAACCGACCTTCGAGATGCTCGAACGCTACTGCGCACTTTCCGGGGGACGCTACGTCACGGTGCCCTGGTGGCGAGGCGCCCTGCCTGTCGACGCCCTGGTGGAACGGGTGTCGTCGCGCACCTCGGTCATCGTCATCGTGACACCCAACAACCCGACCGGCGCGGCTGTCACAGCCCGGGATCTGGAGCAGCTGTCCGCGGCCGCTCCAAACGCCGTGCTGGTCGTCGACCTTGCGTACGGAGAATTCGCCGACCACGACCTGACCGCGGCGGCCCTGGCCCTCCCGAATGCCATCGTGACCCGCTCGCTGTCCAAGGCCTGGGGATTGGCCGGCTTGCGCGTCGGCTGCGCCGTCGGGGCCCCGCGCCTGATCGAGGCGCTGGCACCCGCGGGGAATCCGTACCCGATCAGCGGAGTCTCGATTGCACTGGCGGAGGCCGCGCTTGCCGTCGGCGATGCGCGTCTGAAAGGCGGCGTGGCACAGATTCGGCGCGAACGAGAGCGACTGGAGGCAACGTTGATGAAACTGGGCGCCGACCCGGTACCGTCGCAGGCAAACTTCGTGTGCACACGAGTCAGGGACGCCGCGTGGACGTGGGAGGCGCTGGCCGGCCTCGGGATCGCGGTGCGTTGCTTCCCAGGGCACCGCAGCCTCAAGGACGCTCTGCGGATCACGTGTCCCGCCGACGAGCCGGCGTTCGAACGTCTGTGCCGTGCCCTGAAGACGGTGCTTCAGCCGGAGGCCGTCATCTTCGATCTCGACGGCGTCCTGGCAGACGTGACGCGGTCGTACCGCGCCGCGATCGTCCAGGCCGCCGCGTCCTTCGGCGTCACGGTGAGTCTCGCCCAGGTCGCCGGGGCCAAGGCCGCCGGCGGAGCCAACAACGACTGGGAGCTGACCTCGCGGCTGATGGCTGCGCGCGGCGTCAACGTCGATCTCCAGAAGGTGACCGAGCGATTCGAGTCCTGCTACCAGGGAACGGCCGACACGCCCGGTCTGCACAAGGCCGAGCGTCTCATGGTCGACCGAATCTGGCTCGTGGATCTCGGACGGCACCTGCCGCTCGGGATCGTCACGGGACGGCCCCGCCGGGACGCACTCCGGTTTCTCGAGAGCCAGGGCCTGGCGGATGTCTTCCGCACCGTCGTGTCGATGGAAGACGCGGCGCTCAAGCCTGACCCCGCGCCGGTCCGCCTTGCGCTCGAGCGGCTGGGCGTTTCGCACGCCTGGATGATCGGAGACACCCCGGACGATGTGGTCGCTGCCAGAGGAGCGGGGGTGCTGCCGTTAGGCATTGTTGGACCCGAGGAGGACGCAGCGATCATGAAACCGGCCTTGCAACGCGCGGGCGCCGCCCGAGTGCTCGGTGCGTTGAGCGAACTGGAGGACCTGCTTCCATGACACCCCGAACCGCGAGTGTGTCGCGCACGACGCGCGAGACGACGATCTCGGTCACGGTCTCGCTGGACGGGACCGGCGAGTCGTCTGTGAGAACGGGCATCGGCATGCTCGACCACCTGTTGACCTCGCTCGCGCGCCACGCGCGGCTGGACCTCGACCTGACCTGTGAGGGCGATCTGCACGTCGACGACCATCACACGGCCGAGGACTGCTCGCTGGCGATTGGGCAGGCGATCGACCGCGCACTCGGCGATCGGGCCGGGATCGCGCGCTTCGGGTGGGCGATGGCGCCGCTCGACGAGTCGCTGGCGAGAGTTGCGGTCGACCTGAGCGGCAGGCCCTTCGCCGCCGTGGATCTCGGGCTGACGCGCGACGCGATCGGACAGCTCGCCGCCGAGAACGTGTCCCATGTGCTGTCGTCACTGGCCACGGCGGCACGGGCGACCCTGCACGTCGATGTCTTGCGCGGCGCCAACGATCACCACCGGGCGGAAGCCGCGTTCAAGGCGTTCGCGCTGGCGCTTCGCCAGGCTGTCGCGCGTGATGGCGGCGCGGGTGTCCCGAGCACCAAGGGGAGCTTGTGACATCGGCAGCGCCGCCCGGGGTCGTCGTCGTGCGAACCGGAACGGCCAACCTGGCATCCGTGATGGCCGCGCTCGCGCGCGTGGGTGCCGCGCCGCGCCTGACCGATCACCCCGCGGACGTGATGACGGCTGAAAGGGTCGTGCTGCCGGGCGTCGGGGCCTTTGCGGCGGCGATGAGCCACCTCCGCGCCAACGGGCTCGCGAAACCGCTCGCCGAGCGGGCGGAAGGCGGCCGGCCGCTGCTGGCCATCTGCCTCGGCATGCAGTTGCTGGCCGAGGCGAGCGACGAAAGTCCAGGTGTCTCCGGCCTCGGGGTGTTTCCCGGCCGGGCGCGACGCTTCGGAAGCGGCGTCAGGGTGCCGCAGCTCGGATGGAACCCGATTGAACCGGAGGGCGGCTGCCAGTACTTGTTGCCTGGCCACGTCTATTTCGCCAACTCGTATTGCCTGGACGAGATTCCCGACGGGTGGCGCGGTGCCACGGCGGATCACGGCGGGCCGTTTGTCGCGGCCCTCGAGCGCGGCCGCATCCTCGCGTGCCAGTTTCACCCTGAGCTCTCCGGCGAGTGGGGCCTGGCACTCCTGCGGCGATGGTTGAACTCGGAGGCCCCGTGCTGACCGCCCGCGTGATTCCCTGCCTTGATACGTTGAACGGGCGCGTCGTGAAAGGGGTGCGCTTTGCGAATCTCCGCGACGCAGGCGACCCGGCTGAATGCGCGGCACGCTACGAACGGGACGGCGCCGACGAACTCGTGCTGCTCGACGTCGCGGCGACGCCGGAAGCGCGCGGCCACAGGCTCGACACCGTCCGTGCCGTCCGCGGGGTGATCTCGATTCCGCTCACCGTTGGAGGCGGAGTCAGGTCCGTGGCGGACGCATCGATGCTTTTGGAGGCGGGAGCCGACAAGGTGGCGGTGAACACGGCCGCGGCGGTGCAGCCGGAGCTGATCTCATCCCTGGCGGGACGATTCGGAAGCCAGTGCGTGGTGCTTGCTCTCGATGCCGCCAGCTCACCATCCGGCGGCTGGATCGTCGTGGTCGAGTCCGGCACCCGTCCGACGACTCGCCTCGCGCTCGAATGGGCGCGGGAAGCAGCCGACCGGGGCGCGGGCGAACTGCTGCTGACCAGCATCGACCGCGACGGCACGAGGAGCGGGTACGACCTCCGGCTGATCGCGGACGTCGCCCGCTCGGTCGGGATCGCGGTCATCGCATCGGGCGGCGCGCACACGCCGGGACATCTTGCCGACGCGCTGCGGGCCGGCGCCGACGCCGTGCTCGCCGCATCGATCTTTCACGATGGCGAATGGACCGTGGCGGCGCTCAAGGATGAGCTGGCCGCGCGCGGGGTGAAGGTGAGACGTGATCGTACCCTCGATTGACCTGATGGACGGCCAGGCCGTCCAGCTCGTCGGTGGCCGGGACAAGGTCCTCGAGGCGGGGGACCCTGTGCCCATAGCGGAGCGCTTCCGGCTGGCAGGAGACATCGCGGTCGTGGATCTCGACGCGGCTCTGGGGCGCGGATCGAATGCGACCCTCATCCGCGAGCTTTGCCGAATCGCGACGTGCCGCGTCGGCGGGGGCATTCGGAGCGTCGCCTCAGCCCGCTCGTGGCTCGATGAGGGCGCCGCAAAGGTCGTCCTGGGAACGAGCGCCGTGCCGGAGGTGCTGCGTGACCTGCCGGCCGACAGGGTCGTGGCCGCCCTTGATGCGGTCGATGGCGAGGTCGTCGTGGACGGATGGCGGACGAGGACGGGACAGTCCGTCATCGAGCGGATGGCCGCGCTGCGCGGTCTGGCGGGCGAGTTCCTCGTCACCTTCGTCGAGCGCGAGGGCCGCATGGCGGGAATAGACCCCGCTCGCGTCGCCGAACTTCGCGATGCAGCCGCTCCCGCTCGGCTCACCGTCGCCGGCGGTGTCAGCTCGGCCGACGACGTGGCGGTGCTCGATCGGCTTGGCGTCGAAGCGCAGGTCGGCATGGCGCTCTACACGGGTCGAATGCCGCTCGCTGACGCCATCGCGGCGCCTCTCGTCTCGGACAGGCCTGACGGCCTGTGGCCCACTCTGGTGGCTGACCAGGGTGGACGCGCTCTCGGGCTGGCCTATTCGAGCCTGCAGAGCCTGCGAGAGGCCGTGGACACCCGCACCGGGGTGTATCACTCTCGTCGCCGGGGCTTATGGACCAAGGGCGCCACATCCGGCGATACGCAGGAGCTGCTGCGCGTGGACCTGGATTGCGACCGCGACACGCTCCGTTTCACCGTTCGCCAGCACGGCCGCGGGTTCTGCCATACCGGCAGCACGACCTGCTGGGGAGCCAGTCGGGGCCTGGGCGCTCTGGAGGAGACCGTCCGCGATCGCCTGGCATTCCCTGTCGAGGGTTCATACACGCATCGCCTACTCGAGGATCCTGAGCTGTTGGCGAGCAAGGTCATCGAGGAGGCCAGGGAACTGACGGAGGCACGTGGCGGCACTGAAGTGGCTCTCGAGGCTGCGGATCTGTTCTTCTTCGCGATGGTCACGATGGCTCGCGCCGGAGTCTCCCTCGAAGAGGTGGAACGCGAACTCGACAGGCGGGCCCGGCGCGTCACACGGCGCCGAGGCGATGCCAAACCCCCACGGGAGAGCGCATCATGACCCGCCTCCGACTGATCGACGCCGGCCAACTGGCTCCCGCGCGCATGAGACTCCCCGATGCCGAGACGCTGGCCGAGGCCTCGCGCATCGTCGAAGAGGTCCGCACCGGGGGAGAGGCTGCGATGCTCGAGCATGCGCAACGTCTCGGCGACTGGCGCCCTGGCGACCCCGTGACATGGGACGCCGCGTCGCTTCAGCAGCAGCTTGAAAGCCTGCCTCGCGACCAGCGCGACCTGCTCGATCGGACTGCCCGTCGCATTCGCGCCTTTGCAGCGGCACAGCGATCTTGTGTGAGTGAGTTGACGACGAACATCCCGGGAGGACGCGCGGGCCACACGCTGGCTCCAGTCGATTCGGCGGGCTGTTACGCCCCGGGCGGTCGCTTCCCGCTCCCTTCGACGGTTCTCATGACCGGCGTTGCGGCGCGGGAGGCGGGCGTACGGAGCGTTTGGGTCGCCTCGCCGCGCCCGGCCGCCGTCACCCTCGCGGCAGCCGCGGTTGCCGGAGTTGATGGCGTCCTGGCCATCGGCGGTGCCCAGGCCATTGCCGCGCTGGCATTCGGTGTCGGTCCGGTCCCGCGGTGCGACCTCATCGTCGGCCCCGGCAATCGATGGGTGGCGGCGGCGAAACAGGTCGTATCCGGGCGCGTCGGGATTGACATGCTCGCAGGTCCTTCCGAGTTGGTCGTGCTGGCCGATGCGCAGGCCAACCCGGCCATGGTCGCTGCCGACCTGTTGGCGCAGGCGGAGCACGACCCGGATGCGGTACCCATCCTGGTCACGCCATCGCTGGACCTCGCCGATGCGGTCGACCGGAAGATCGATGCGCAGGTGGGAACGCTCCCGACCTCCGCGGTCGCGCTCGATGCGTTGGCGAATGGCGGCGTCGTAGTGGTGAGGTCGATGGAAGAAGGGGTAGAGGTCTGCAACCGGCTTGCTCCCGAACATCTCGAGGTCATGGCCGCGGATTCGACCGCCTGGGCCGCCGGGCTGAGGCACTACGGCGCGTTGTTCCTGGGTCCGCACTCGGCTGAGGTGCTGGGAGACTACGGCGCAGGGCCAAACCACGTGCTGCCGACCGGGGGAGCCTCACGATTCAGCGGCGGCCTGTCGGTGATGACGTTTCTGCGGATGCGGACGTGGATCCAGGTGGACGATCTTCGCGCGGCGTCCAGTGTGTTCACTGACGCGGCCGCGTTGGGGCGCCTCGAAGGATTGGAGGGACACGCGCGATCGGCCGAGACGAGGCTGCAGCGCGGCTGAACGCCGCACGTATTGAAGCCCTCAGGCGGAATTCGGCTCGATCGGAGCGTAGAAGCTCCGCAGGGCGTTCTTTTCAGCCTCGACCCGCTCCGCATTCCATCCAAGCTCGCCTGCCATCAAGCCGGCACACGCGGAGACGACGTCGTCACCCGGGTAGCCCGCGGACCCTAGGCCGGTGCGCCGAACGACGACATCGGTCAACGTCAGGGCCATTTCAGACTGGACCGCATGCACCACCACGGCTCGCAGCGTGGTGGAGGTCGGCGTCACGGGCTCGGCCAGGTCCTTTCGGCCTTTGCACAGGTCGAGCACGTCATGCCACGAGGTGCCATGGGTTTCGACCAGCCGTCGCGCGCACGCTTCGCTGACTACCCCGCGGCTTTGCGCGATCGCGCCGGACAGCGTCGCGTCGAGAGACGAGGTGTCGCCCCCCGGCAGAGGCGTGGCAGCTGTGCGGCAGACGGCGGAGCGCCCGAGCTTGTGGCAGGCGAGATCGACGACCTGCTCGGCAACGCCGCGGGCGGTCGTGTACTTCACGCCGACCACCGACACCGCGCCCTCGACGCCATCGTGGGCGTGATCGTAGACGTGGTGATGTCCGAGCAGGCTCAGCGCACCGTTGCGGTCGCGATGGGCGGGGACCACCCCGCGATGCACCAGCGTGAGGTCGGCCCTGGTCAGGGCGAGCGCCGGAAATGCGGTATTCACCTCGGCGATGAAGGCCTCGAGCTCTGACTCTCCAACCTCCGAGTCGTGCGGCGCGACCAGGTGGTCTGAATGCGAGGTCCCCACCAGGGCCCGGCCTCGCCACGGCATGATCAGGAGCAGGCGGCCGTCCGAAGTCGGCGCGCCGAGGGCGGTGCGGCCTGCGGGACGGTTCGTCACGAGGTTCATCGCCTTCAGCAGCGGGAACTCGTGCGGCGCACCGAAGGCTTCCATAACCGAGCCAGCCTGCGCACCAGCGGCATTGACAACCAGCTGCGCTGGGACCTCTGCGATCTGGCGCGTCACAAGGTCGCGAACCTCGACCCCAGTCACCCGGCGGCCCGAGGTGATCGGCCGGAGGCATTCTGCGCGGTTGACGAGCGTGGCGCCGAGCCGATCCGCAGCCAGCGCGAAGGCCAGCGTCAACCGGTCCGTTTCAGCCATCTGGTAGTCGTACCACTGCGCGCCGCCGGTGACGTGCGGCGGCCTTGGCCCGCCGAACAGTTCGGCGCAGGCGTCCCGAGAGATGATTCGGCCGGCCGGCAGGTGAAGCGGCGGAAGGAGGCCCGAGTTGCGGTCGAATCCAAGGCACGCGTCGAGCGCGAAGCCGGTGCGGAGCGCGAGACGGCTCCTCGTGATGTTGCGCGTGGTCTCGATCACGAACGCGAGCGGTGCCACGTGATGGGGCGCGATGCGGGCCATCGCCCGCCGTTCGCCAATCGAGAACCTGGCCTTGACCACATCGCCGCTCTGAAGCGACCGAAGCCCGCCATGGACAGTCTTCGCATGATTGAAGGAGCTTCCACTTCCAAAGTCGCCGCGCTCGATCAACGCGGTCGACAGGCCTCGCTGCGCCGCGTCGTAGGCGACGGCGAGTCCATGGATCCCGCCGCCCACCACGAGCACGTCGTAGCGGCGGGAGGTGAGGCGAGTGAAATCGCGGATCATGCGGTGGTCGCTGGCCTCGGACGCGTTGCCCGTCCGAGCGCACCTATTCTATAGTACGCGCCAGTGACCAACTCGACGAGCTCTCCGCCTGCGACCATCGACCAGGTGCGCCGCTACTGGAACCAGCACATCCACGATCTCGAGATCACGAGTCATCCGGTCGGATCGGCCGGGTTCTTCGCGGACCTCGACGAGTACCATTTCGACAAGCTGCACCATCTGCTGCGGCTGGTTGACTTCAACGGCTGGCGTGGGAAAAAGGTGCTGGAGATCGGATGCGGAGCCGGCGTGGATCTTGTCCGGTTCGCCAGGGGCGGTGCGCGCGTGACGGGCGTCGACCTCGCCGACTCCGCCATCGCGCTGGCGCGGAAGAATTTCGACTATCAGCAGTTGCGAGCTGACTTGTGCGTGGCCGACGGCGAGCGCCTGCCGTTTCCGGCTGATACGTTCGACTACGTTTACGCACACGGCGTCGTGCAATACACCGCCGGCGATCGGCGCATGGTCGACGAAGTGCGCCGCGTGCTCCGGCCCGGCGGAACCGCGCTCGTCCAGGTCTACAATCGGATCTCGTGGCTCAACGCGCTCTCGAAGGTGATGAAGGTCGGCCTCGAGCACGAAGGGGCGCCGGTGCTGCGCAAGTACAGCCTCGGAGAGTTTCAGCGGCTGCTGGCAGGATTTCACGCTGTCCGCATCGAGCCGGAACGGTTCCCCGTGAGGTCGCGGCTGCACGGCGGGTGGAAGGGTACGGTCTACAACGGCCTCTTCGTCGGCGCCTTCAACGCACTGCCACGGCGCCTCGTGCGCCGCTTCGGCTGGCACCTGCTGGCGTTCTGCTCGAAGCAGGCCCCCGTCTGAGCAGCGCCTGCTCCCCGAGTGCCTGGCCCTTTGCCCAGACTGCGAGGCGTCTCGATGCTGGAATTCATCAAGGCCCATGCGTACGGCAACGACTTCCTGTATGTCCGCGAAGTGGACGTTCCGCCCGGTGAGGGGCCGGCCCTCGCACGAGTGCTCTGCGATCGTCATACGGGGGCCGGCGCCGACGGCCTGATTCTGTACCGGACCACGCCGGCGGGGGCGTCGATGCACCTGTTCAACGCCGACGGAAGCTTCGCCGAGGTGTCGGGCAACGGCGTGCGCGGCCTGGCGGCCATCCTGGTGCGCAACCTCGGGCCGCGGCGGCGCTCCCACGATCACGAGGCCGCAGTCACCATCGACACCGACGCAGGCTCCAAGACGCTGTCGCTGCTGAGCCAGACCGGAGAGCGACGGGTCTTTCGCGCGAGCATGGGGTCGCCGACCGACATCCGTCACGTGAACATCGACGTGGGGGGCGAGCGGGTCGATGCCGTCGTCCTGGGCATGGGAAACCCGCAGTGCGTCATTCTCGAGCGCACGCTCGACGAGGTCCGATACAGGAGATTGGGCCCGCTGCTCGAACGCCACGAGATGTTTCCCAACGGCACCAATGTCGAGTTCGCTCAAGTCGAAGCGCCCGATCGGGTCAGAATGCTCATCTGGGAGCGGGGCGTGGGGCCGACTCTCTCATCCGGCACCGGAACCTGCGCGGCCGCTGTCGCCGCCATCGCGCACGGCGGCGCCTCGCGGCAGCTCGAGGTGACCTCGCCGGGAGGCACCCAGCGCGTCGAGTGGACGGATGGGGGAGTGTTCCTGACGGGATGGGCTGAGGTGCTCTACGAGGGGCGCTGGGCTCGCTGATCTCGATCTGTGCCACCCGGGAGTTCCTGGCGGATTGCAGTGAGCGCGTACCGAGGTCGAGGGCTGACACGACGCGGCATGTGCTCTCGGGCCCGTCCCAAGGGAGGCAGAAGTCAGTCGCGACGCCGATTCGGCCGCGACTGGCGCTCGCCAGTCGCTGATTCCACCTCACCTCGGGCCTTGGCCAGCCGATCGAACACTCCCTTGAGCGCAGCCTGCGCTGCCAGGTAGTCGTGCCGATCCAGTGCCGCGCGCGCCTTTTGCATGGCAGAGGTGGCAGCGGGGATCTCCCGTTGAAGTGGCGCGAGCGTCTTGGCCGGAAGGCGAACGGCCTGCGCGGCCTTGAGCTTCGCCGTGCACGCGTCGAGCTCGGTCCCGACCTCGGCCAGCAGGCGCTCGTCCTCGGTCCGCACGGCCGCCTTCTGCTCGGTTGCCAGCCGGGCCGCAGTCTGAGCGCGTTCCCGGCTGTCGAGAGCCTGGCTCAACGCCAGGCGGTAGTCGCGCTGGTTGACGGCCTCGCGGGACTTGTCGAGCGCAAGGACGGCAGCCGTGTATTCCTCGGCGGCGTACTGGTCGGCCCCGCCGGCTCGAGCGGCGTCCAACGCGTCTTGCGCCTGCTGCATCTCCTTGTCCGGAGGGTTCGAGCACGACACGGTGAGCAGGCCGGTGATGACAGCAGCAAGGGCCGGGGCAGGAATCCGCAGACGCATTTGCTAGAGTATACGGGAGCTTGCGACAGGCGTCCACGGCGGACGGGACGCGCAACAGAGTCGATGGATGGATCAGAATCTGGTCAGGGACGTCGCCGGTCTGATCGCCCGCGCCCGATCGGTCGCCGTGCTGACCGGCGCGGGGATCTCGGCTGAGAGCGGGATCCCCACCTTCCGCGGCGGCGACGGACTATGGAGGTCCTTTCGGCCGCAGGATCTGGCCACGCCGGAGGCGTTTTCGCGGGACCCGCGCCTGGTCTGGGCCTGGTATCGGTGGCGCAGGGGCCTCATCCGCGCCGCGGAGCCGAATCCGGCGCACCGCGTCCTCGCGCGGCTCGAGCAGCGGCTCGGCAGCCTGTCGCTCGTCACGCAGAATGTCGATGGCCTGCATCAACGGGCAGGCAGCCGGCACGTGGTCGAGCTGCACGGCAACATCTGGCGCGCCACCTGCTGGGCACGCTGCGGTGAGGTCGTGGATCAGTCGTCCGACCCGCCGCCCGAGTCGCTCGACGAGGAGCAGGACCTGCCAACGTGCCGCTGCGGCGCGCTGTTGAGGCCGGGGGTGGTCTGGTTCGGCGAGTCCCTGGACGCCGATGTCGTCGACCGGGCGGTCGCGGCCGCGCAAGGCTGCGAGGTCTTGCTGGTCATCGGGACCTCGTCGCTGGTCTATCCGGCCGCCGCTCTCCCATCGGTCGCTCGCCGTTCCGGCGCCGCGGTGGTTGAGATCAATGTCGACCTCACGCCCATCTCCGCCGAGGCGACCTGCGTGCTGACCGGGCGCGCCGGCGAAGTACTGCCCGAGGTCGAGCGGTGCCTCTGAAACAACTCGCTCCGCGGGATCGCCCCCGGGAGAAGCTGGCGACCCTGGGTCCATCAGCTCTTGGTGACAACGAACTGCTGGCCGTCGTGCTCGGCGCAGGCACGAGGGGAACCAGCGCGTTGACCGTGGCTGACCAGGTGCTGCAGGCCGCTGGTGGCGTCCACGGGCTCCTGAAGTGCGGCCACCAGGACTTGTGCCACGTGGCGGGTGTCGGGGCTGCGCGCGCCGCCCAGGTTCTCGCCGCGGTCGAACTGGGACGACGGACCCTGGCACGCAGTCCCGACGAGCGGATGCCCATGCGCAGTCCCCGTGACGTGGCCGAGCACCTGCTGCCGGAATACGGAGGCAGGGCCGTCGAACATTTTGGGATCGTCCTGCTCGATACGAAGCACCGGGTGATGAAGATCACCGTGCTCTCGGTGGGCACCCTGGACCGGAGCGTCGTGCATCCGCGAGAGGTCTTCCGCGAAGCCGCGGCGGCGCGTGCCTCGGGCATCGTTCTGTTCCATAATCATCCTTCGGGTGATCCCGCGCCGAGCAACGAGGATCTGGCCCTGACCAGGCGCCTGGTGGAGGCCGGAGAATTGATGGGGATTGAAGTCCTGGATCACGTGATCCTTTCGGCCACGCGCTACTGCAGCGTTCGCGAGATCGGCCGGCTGACCTGACACGGGAGTGCGATGGCGAAGATCCTGTACATGGACTGCTTCTCGGGTGCGTCGGGCGACATGATCCTCGGCGCGCTCATCGACCTCGGGCTGCCGCTCGACCTGCTCCGTCAGGCGCTTGGAAGCCTCGGGGTGGAAGGCTACCGCCTCGAGGCCGTGCGCGTGCTCCGGTCAGGGATCTCCGCGACGCAGTTCAGGCTCGTCGAAGAGCGCGTCCCTCCAGGCTCGGGGCACCCCCCGGACCCGCACACAACGGGCCATGATGGCGTCCATGGACACGCGCATCCGGCGCGCGAGACGGGTGCTCACCGGAGCCTCCACTCGATTCATGAGCTGATCGAGAAGGCGGCGCTGTCGGAGGCCGGTCGAAAGCAGGCCCACGGGCTGTTCGATCGTCTCGCCTCGGTCGAGGCCGATATCCACCAGATGCCCGTCGATCAGATTCACCTTCACGAGGTCGGCGCGCTGGACTCGATCATCGATATCGTCGGGATCGTGTACGGGTTCGAGTGGCTGAACGCCGATCGCATCGTCTCGTCGTCGCTCAATGTCGGTGGCGGCACCGTGCACACCGCGCACGGCGTCCTCCCGGTGCCGGCGCCAGCCACGATCCGGCTGCTCTCGGGAGCGCCCGTGTACTCGAGCGGCACTCCAGTGGAGCTGGTGACGCCGACCGGTGCGCTCGTCGTGACCGCCTACGCGCAGCAGTTCGGACCGATCCCGCCGATGCGGATCCGGCAGACAGGCTATGGCGCCGGTTCGAGGGATGTGGCGGGCAGTCCGAACGTGTTGCGCCTGCTGCTCGGGGAGACCGACACAGAGGCGGAAAGCGACGAGGTCGTCGTGGTGGAGTGCGAGATCGACGACATGAACCCGCAGCTCTACGGCGTGGTGATGGATCAGTTGTACGCCGTCGGGGCGCTGGAGGTCTTCTACACCGCGGTGCAGATGAAGAAGAACAGGCCTGGGACGCTCGTCACCGTGCTTGCGGCGCCCGGCACGCGAGAGGCGATCGCCGCCACGCTGTTTCGCGAGACCACGACCATCGGCCTGCGATACGCGACAATGCGGCGCGAGTGCCTTGCACGCGAGATCGTGCCGGTGTCGACGCCGGCGGGCGTCGTCCGCTTCAAGGTCGCGAGCCGCGCCGGGGTCGTGATGAACGCGGCGCCGGAATTCGAGGACTGCATCCGCCTGGCTGCTGAGCGCCATCTGTCGCCGAGAGAGGTGCAGGCCATGGCCATTCAGGCGTATCGGACGCAGGTGGGCTCGCCGGCCGAATCCGCGCCGGATCACGGGCTGACAGGGAGGAACCATGGATGATCAACGCTCGGACGCGCAGGCGGCGGCACCGGCGGGAGCGGACAGTCCGCAGCCGCCTGCCCCGGCGGCGGCCTCTGACCGGATTGGCATCGACGACTTCATGAAAGTCGAGATGCGCGTCGCCAGGATCGTGACGGCGGAGCGTGTGCCGAAGTCGCGGAGACTGGTGAGGATGGAGGTCGATCTCGGGTCGGAACGCCGCACGCTGGTGGCCGGGATCGGTGAAGCCTACGAGGCCGAGGCGCTTCCGGGACGGATGGTGGGCGTCGTCGTGAACCTCAAGCCCGCGACGCTGATGGGAATCGAGTCGAACGGCATGGTGCTGGCCGCCAGCGTGCAGGGCGGCCTTCCCGTGCTGGTGACCTTCGACAAGGACCTGCCGCTCGGCGCACGCATCAAGTAGCGGGATGATCGATTCGCATTGTCACCTTGCCGACGACGCGTTCGAGGCCGACCTCAGCGAGGTGATCCACCGGGCGCGCGAGGGGGGGCTGTCCGACGTTCTCTGCGTCGTCGACGCCAGCGACGCGGACGAAGCGCAGCGGCTCGTGCGCGTCAAGTCACTCTGGCCCGGCGTCCTCACTGCGGCCGGTGTCCATCCCCATCGGGCCAGCACCTGCGAGGACAGCCCGGATCGGGCCGCGCGGCTGACGCTCGACCGGGTGAGGGTCGATCGCAGCGTGCGCGCCATCGGCGAAATCGGCCTCGACTATCACTACGACTTCTCGCCGCGCGGCGTGCAGCGCGCCGTGTTCGCCGCGCAGGTGGCACTGGCGCGCGAGGTCAATCTCCCGATCGTCATTCACACGCGCGAAGCCGACGCAGACACCTTCTCGATACTCGAAGAGGCAGGGGCCGGGAAGGTCCGCGGCGTGTTCCATTGTTTCTCGGGCGATGCGGCGATGGCGCAGCGGGCTGTCTCGATGGGCTTTCACGTCTCGTTTTCGGGCATCGTCACCTTTCCGAAGGGCGCGGCCATCCGCGAGGCGGCCGCCATCGTGCCGCTCGATCGGCTGCTGGCCGAGACCGACTGTCCGTACCTCGCGCCGGTTCCGATGCGCGGCAAGCGGAACGAGCCCGTGTGGGTGCGGTACGTCATCGACGCGCTCGCCGCGGTGCGAGGCCTGGAGTCGAACGCCATGGAGGCGGCGCTGACGGGAAACTTCCACGCGCTGTTTCGACGGGAGGGCGGTGAAAGGTCTGAAAATGCGCGTCGAATCGACCATCCGGCGCGTTGACACCCCGTCTGCAAGTATGGTCTGATGATTCTTTACGCCTCAAGAACCAAGTGGCACACACTTCTCTCGACCTCGCCCAGATCTTCGAGCCGATCCGTGATGACCTGGAGCGGGTCAATCGTGAGTTCGACCGCCACGTTCAGTCCCACGTCGACGTCATCCCGCAAATCGGGAAGTACATTCAGTCCAGCGGCGGCAAGCGCATCCGTCCCGCGGTCCTGCTGATGGCTGCGCGGCTCGCCGGGTACACGGGCGATCGGGGCGTCGTGTATGCGTCGGTCGTCGAGTTCATTCACACCGCGACCATCGTGCACGACGACATCATCGATGATTCCGACCTGCGGCGCGGGCGCCTGGCGGTGCACTCGCAGTGGGGCAACGATGTCACCGTGCTGCTCGGCGACTACCTCTACATCAAGTCGATGGCGCTCGCGCTGACCCAGGGCGAGCTGCACATCATCCAGCTACTGTGCGACGTCACGCTCCAGATGATCGAGGGCGAGCTGTATCAGCTCACCAAGAACGGCGACCCCGACATCACCGAAGAGGAGCATTTCGAGATCATCCGGCGCAAGACGGCGTGCCTCTTCAGCGGCTGCACCAGGATTGGCGGCATGCTGGCCGGGCTCGACGAGGAAAAGGTCCGGGCCCTGGGCGAGTACGGATTCAAGCTGGGGATCGCCTTCCAGCTGGTGGACGATCTGCTCGACCTGACGGGCAACACCGAGTCGCTCGGGAAGCCGGTGGCCAGCGACCTGCGCGAAGGGAAGATCACCCTGCCGCTGATCTACCTGCTCCAGGACGGGGACGCGGCCGCCAGGGAACTGGTCCGCCGCGTCGTGCGCGAACGCGCGCTCTCCGCGGATCAGTGGGCGGAAATCAGCCGGCAGCTGAACGCACACGGCGTGCTCGATCGGGCCTACCAGAAGGCCGTCGACGTCGCGGAGGACGCAAAGCGCCAGCTCCACGTCTTTGCCCCCGGCCCGGAGCGTGATGCGCTGATGGCGTTGCCCGGTTACGTGCTGTCGCGCGATCGGTAGCCGCGTCCCCGAGACCCGCATCCGGCCCCGAGTGCTCAGGCCGTTCCAGACGAAACATCGAACCGCGACGAGACGAGAGCCATGGGCGAGGTCGAGCGCATCACCGAGCTTCGCGCGCTCCTTCGGTACCACGAGGAGCGCTACTACGTCCTCAACGATCCGGAAATCACCGACGCCGACTTCGACACCCTGATGTCCGAATTGCGGGCCCTGGAGGCCCGCCATCCGGAACTGGTGACTCCCGACTCGCCCACCCAGCGGGTGGGCGGCCGCCCGGTCGAGGGTTTCGAAACGGTCGAGCACTCCTCACCGCTCCTCAGCCTCGACAACGCGTACAGCGAAGACGAACTTCGCGCGTTCGACGACCGAGCCAGGCGCGGGCTGGGAGGTCCGGCGGACGGCACGGAGATGCTGGCCTATGTCGCCGAGCTCAAGATCGACGGCTTGAGCATCGCCCTGACCTACCAGGACGGCGTGCTGGTTCGAGGCGTGACCAGGGGCGACGGCACGCGCGGCGAGGACGTGACGTCCAACGTGCGGACGATTCGGACCGTCCCGCTCGCGCTTCACGCCGGGCCATCGAATCGCGTCGAAGTGCGCGGTGAGGTGTATCTGCCGCGGCGGGCGTTCGACCGCATCAATCGGGAGCGTGAGGAAGCGGAAGAGCCGCTGTTCGCCAACCCGCGGAACGCGGCGGCCGGCGCGATGCGCAACCTCGACCCGTCGGCCGTCGCCCGACGAGGGCTCGCCTCGTTCGTGTACCAGCTGGTGGCGCCGCCCGCGGTCACGCCGGCGACCCACGCTGAGACCCTCGAACTGATGCGCCGATGGGGATTGCCGGTCGAGCCGCACTGGCAGCGCTGCCAGGGCATCGACGAGGTCATCGCGTATTGCCGCGAGTGGGGCGAGCGGCGGCATCAGCTCGACTTCGACACCGACGGTGTGGTCATCAAGCTGGGCACACTGGCCCTGCGGGATCAACTGGGGGCGACGTCCAAGTTTCCGCGCTGGGCGATCGCCTACAAGTTCCCGCCGGAGCAGGCCACGACGACCCTCAAGCGGATCGAGGTGCAGGTGGGCCGCACGGGCGCCGTCACCCCGTATGCCGTGCTCGACCCGGTGCGTCTGTCGGGCTCGACCATCAGCCAGGCCACCCTGCACAACGCCCAGGAGATCGAACGGCGCGACCTTCGCCCCGGTGACACCGTGCTCGTCGAGAAGGGCGGAGACGTCATCCCCAAGGTGGTGATGCCGGTTCTCAGCAAGCGGCCGGCCGACAGCCGGAAATGGACGATGCCCACCGCGTGCCCGGCCTGCGGAAGCCCCTTGCACAGGCCCGAGGACGAGGTCGTGTGGCGCTGCGTCAACGCGGCCTGCCCGGCCCGGCTGCGCCGGAGTCTCCAGCACTTCGCGTCCCGGCGTGCCATGAACATCGACGGCCTCGGCGAGGCCATCGTCGACCAGCTGGTGGAGAAGGGCCTGGTGAAGGACTTCGCAGACCTCTACCGCCTGACAGGCGAACAGCTGGCCGAGATGGTGGTGGCGCCGAAAGAGGCGAAATCCGAGCGTGCCAAACCTCGCAAGCTCGGAAAGGTCGGAACGAACCTGGTCGCCGAAATCGCCAGCAGCCGGGAGAACGACCTGTGGCGCGTCGTCTTCGGCCTGGGGATTCGCCACGTGGGCGAGCGGGGGGCCCAGGCGCTCGCGGCCTCGTTCCGAACGATGGACGGGCTCGAACGCGCCACCATCGGGCAGCTCGAGGCGACGCCCGACATCGGGCCCGTGGTGGCCGCGTCGATCCGTGAGTTCTTCTCGGTGTCCTCCAATCTGGAGCTGATCGAGCGACTGCGGAACGCCGGCGTGCGGATGGAATCACAGCAGCCCGCCCCTGCCAAGGCCGCTCCGCGGCCTCTTGCCGGCAAGACGTTCGTGCTGACCGGGACGCTCGAATCGATGACGCGCGAGGAAGCCGAGGCCGCCATCGCGTCCCTCGGGGGCAAGGTCACGAAGTCGGTCAGCAAGAAGACCAGCTACGTGGTGGTCGGCGCCGACCCGGGAAGCAAGATCGACAAGGCACGGGACCTCGGGATCGAAACGCTGGATGAGCCCGCATTTGCCCAGCTTATAATGTCTTCCGGATCGTAACTTCCAGCGATCGCGTACGGCGGATGCTGCACCGGCAGTGCGTGCGTCCGCGATACGGCCGGCCGCACGTCCGGGACACGAAACGGCGACGAAGGACAGGTGATGAAGCCACGCATCCTGGTCATTGACGATGAGTCGGCGATCCGGGACTCGATGCGGATGATCCTCGAGTACGAGGGCTACGAGTTCTTCGGTGCGGGAACCGGCGAAGAGGGGATTGCGCTGGTGCAGCGCGACTCGTTCGATCTCGTCTTCCTGGACATCAAGATGCCCGGCATGGACGGCCTCGAGACCCTCAGCCGAATCAAGTCCATCGCCGAGCCGCTTCCGGTCGTGATCATCTCGGGCCACGGCACGGTGTCGACGGCAGTCGAGGCCACCAAGCTCGGGGCGTTCGACTTCATCGAGAAGCCGCTGGCAACCGAGCGGATCCTGCTCACCATCCGGAACGCGATCGGCTTCAGCCGCCTCAACGACGAGAACCGATCCCTGAAGCGCGTGGTCGAAGTGCGCCACGAGATGGTGGGCGCCAGCCCCCTGCTCAAGGAGGTCCTCGAGTCGGTCCGGCGGGCGGCGCCGACCGGCGCCACCGTGCTCATTCGCGGCGAGAGCGGCGTGGGCAAGGAGCTGGTGGCGCGGATGATCCACAAGAACAGCCTGCGCAGCCGCGAGCGGTTCGTGCAGGTCAACTGCGCGGCCATCCCGGAGGAGCTGATCGAATCCGAACTGTTCGGGCACGAAAAGGGGTCGTTCACCGGCGCCACCGAGAAGCAGATTGGCAAGTTCGAGCAGGCCGATCGCGGCACGATCTTCCTGGACGAAGTCGGCGACATGAGCGCCAAGACGCAGGCCAAGGTCCTGCGGGTGCTGCAGGAGGGCGAGGTGGAGCGCCTCGGGTCGGCGCGCACGATCAAGGTCGACGTGCGCGTGATCGCGGCCACCAACAAGGACCTGGAGGCCGAGATCGAGAAGGGCGCGTTCCGCGAGGACCTGTTCTTCCGCCTCAGCGTGATCCCGATTCAGGTGCCGGCGCTGCGCGAGCGTCCGGACGACATCCCGCTGCTCATCCGTCACTTCGCCGACCAGTTCAGCCGCGAGAACAACTTCCGCCCCAAGCGGTTTGCGCCGGAGGCCATGGAGGCGCTGCAGCGCTACCGGTGGAAGGGCAACGTGCGCGAGTTGCGCAACACGGTCGAACGCGTCATCATCATGAGCCCGGGCGATGTCATCAACATCGGGGATCTCCCCGAACCGGTCCGTTCCGAACAGCGGCAGGCGCCTGCCGATCAGGGGCAGGACCGGCCCGCGACGCTGAGGGGATTCAAGGAGTCGGCGGAGCGGACCTTTCTGATCGGGAAGCTCCGGGAGAACGGGTGGAACATCTCGAAGACGGCCGAAGCCATCGGCACGCCGCGAAGCAATCTCTATAAGAAGCTCGAGCAGTACAATATCAAGCAGGAGCAGGACTCGTAGGCGTCCCGACAACCTGGGTCGCGCAGTTCTTTGACAACTTCCGCCGCAGTCGGACCAGACGACCGCTTGCCCTGGCTTGACCGGTGCCCACGGGGCGCCGGCACCAGCCGGGGGGAGAGGAAAGTCCGAACTCCACAGGGCAGTGCGCCGGGTAACGCCCGGTCAGGGTGACCTGAAGGAAAGTGGCACAGAAAATATACCGCCCTCCTTCGCGGCCCGGTAGTGCCGGGACCGGAGTGGCCGCGCGGATTGAACGCGCGCGGCAACTCCTACCAAGTGCGGCGGGTGAGCTACCTGAATCTGGGTAGCGAGCCCGACCGGCAGTATCGGGTCGCGAAGGAGGGGCTGGCCGAGCCGTTCGGCCAGCCCGCCGTAGCTCGCCGCCTCCGCAAGGAACGGCGAGCGAAGGAGGGTAAGGGTGAAAAGGTGCGGTAAGAGCGCACCGCGCCCGCGGCAACGCGGGTGGCAGGCAAAACCCCGCACGGAGCAAGACCAAATAGGGAGGCGCCATCAGGACGGCCCGTCCGATGCCTCCGGGTAGGTCGCTAGAGCCCGCCAGCGATGGCGGGTCCAGAGGAATGGTCGTCAGCCCGAGGCGAGGTCCTCGGCGTTCGGTGGAAACACCGGCGCCGAGGGCCGAGTCGAAGGACACAGGATTCGGCTTACGGGCCGGCTGCGGCGGTTCTCGTTCAACCTCGACACAAGGAGCCGACATGGCGGCGTATCTGGTCACGGGCGGCGCAGGCTTCATCGGCTCGCACCTCGCTGAGGAACTGCTTCGGCGCGGCGAAGGTGTGCGGATCGTCGACAATTTGAGCACGGGGAAGCGCGCCAACATCGAGCACCTCGCGGGGGTCGATTTCATCGAGGCGGACCTCGCCGACATGGCGGTGGCGCGGCGGGCGGTGGCGGGGATGGACTTCGTCCTCCACGAGGCGGCGATTCCGTCGGTGCCCCGATCGGTGACCGATCCGGCGACCTCGCACCGCGCGAACGTGGACGCGACGCTCAACGTGCTGCTTGCCGCACGCGACGCGAAGGTGCGCCGCCTGGTCTTTGCCGGCTCATCGTCTGTCTATGGCGACGCCGCGACCCTGCCCAAGCGCGAGGATGCGCCTCCCAATCCGCTCTCTCCCTATGCGCTTCAGAAATACATGGGCGAGGAGTACTGCAAGCTCTTCACCGCGCTCTACGGATTCGAGACGGTCACGATCCGGTACTTCAACGTCTTCGGCCCGCGCCAGGATCCTTCGTCGCCGTACTCGGGGGTCATCTCGGTCTTCATCAAGGCGCTTGTGGAAGGCCGATCCCCGACGATTCATGGCGATGGAGAACAGACACGCGACTTCACCTACGTCGACAACGTCGTCGACGGCGTCTTGAGGGCCTGCGTGGCGCCCGACGCGTCGGGCCAGGTCATCAACGTCGCAACCAGCGGGCGCATTTCGCTCAATCAGCTCTTCGCGGCCCTCAACACCCTCACCGGGGCGAAGCTCGCCCCGACCTACGGCCCGCCGCGCGCCGGGGACGTGAAGCACTCGCAAGCCGACATCTCGAAGGCAGGCCGGCTGCTCGGGTACAAGCCGATCGTGGGCTTCGAGCAGGGTCTCTCGAACACGCTCGCCTGGATGCGCAAGGGCGGCGCCCGCGCCTGAAGGCCGGCAGTCGGTCGGTCCTTTCCGGTTGCGGCGATTCGGAATTGGGTCTATAAGACTACCCGACATCTCCATGATGATGCGCATTGCCGCCAGCATGTCTCGACGGGTGGGGCTCCTGGCCGTGATCGTGTGCGCCGCCGGCGCGTCTTCCTGCAAGAAGACGGCAGCTGGACCGACGGAGGTGACCGTCACCGGCATGACTGTCACGGGAACCTCCCTGGTTGAGGCCGGCTCGACCGCGCAGTTGGTCGCAACCGCGCAGCTATCGAAGGGGGGACCACAGGTCGTCACCAACGACGCGACATGGGACACCACCAACGCGGCAGTCGCGACGGTTTCGCGGGGCGTGGTCTCCGGGGTTGGAGCGGGGCAGTCGGTAATCAAAGCCACCTACCAGGGCGTCAGCGGTCAGGCCACCGTCACCGTGGCGGTCGTCCTGGAGGCGAACCCGGCGGTACCCTACGGGCCGATCGAGGTCGGGCGCACGCTCCAGTTGACCGGCCTGTCCTCGCGGGCGTCGTTCGGAATCAGCGACTACCGGTGGGACTTCGGCGACGGAACAACCGGTAGTGGCCCGACGCCCACCAAGATCTATGCAGAAGCCCTCGTACCACAGGGTACTCAGCGGACGTTCACCATCACGCTCACAATCGTCGACAATCGCGGGACGACGTCTTCGAGCCGGTCGACGACCGTTCTGGTGACGCACAACTACTAGCCCGCTCGTCCCATCCGGCCGACTGGCGTTCGATCCGAACGGAGA
The DNA here is from genome assembly GCA_963843385.1 of uncultured Acidobacteriota bacterium. Taxonomy (GTDB): domain Bacteria; phylum Acidobacteriota; class Vicinamibacteria; order Vicinamibacterales; family JAKQTR01; genus CAVOHU01. The sequence goes on along the minus strand of CAWJJY010000007.1, from coordinate 1,350,975 downwards.
TACCGCATCCCGATGAGTGGCGACAATCCCGGACCTCGGCTCGACGAGTCGGCTTCGCCGGAATCACTTCCGCCGACGCGGACGGGGAGCACCGTCATCGACGCCGAGGTGGTGGCAGGTCGCTACACGGTGCTGGGACCGGGCAAGCCGGGCGGGATGGGCGTGATCCATCGCGCCCACGATCCGATCCTCGACAGGGTCGTGGCGATCAAGCGGCTGCGGGCCTCCCGTATCGGCGACGAGGTGGCCCGGCGACGCCTGCTCGAGGAAGCTCGCGCTGCCGCGAGGCTCAGCCATCCGAACATCGTCACGATCCACGAGTTCGAAGAAGCCGGCGACGAAGTCTGCATCGTGATGGAGTTCGTCGAAGGCGTGGACCTGGCGACCGCGATCCGCAGACGCATCCCGCTGACCTTCGACCTTCGGCTCGACATCCTGGCGCAGGTGTGCGACGGCCTCGCCTATGCCCACGCGCACGGCGTGGTCCATCGCGACATCAAGCCCGGCAACGTCCTGCTGTGCCCTGACGGCGTCGTCAAGATCGTCGATTTCGGCATTGCGACGCTCGCCGGAGGGGGAGGCCCCGGACCGTCCGGCGTCGCGGGGACGCCCGAGTACCTGGCGCCCGAACAGATCAGCGGTCTCCACGCCGGCGACATCCGCTCCGACCTCTTCTCCTTCGGAGTGATGCTCTACGAGTTCATCAGTGGCGATCGGCCGTTTCACTCCGACTCGGTCCCCGGCGTGTTTTTCGAAATCACGAACTCGCCGCACCAGCCCCTCTGCGATCGCGTTCCGGGACTGGCGCCGGAACTGAGCGCGTTGGCCGACCGGTTGCTCGCCAAGGATCCCCTCAGCAGGCCGGGATCGGCCGGGGAGGTCCGCGACCAACTGCGCCAGATTCGGAGCCGCCGCGCCCCGACGGCAGGGCCGTCGCTCGGAGAGACGGTTCAGGATGTGCTCGTCGGGCTGCAAGCCGAGGTCGCGAGCAGCCCCGCGACCAATGGACGATCGGTCCGGACATGGCACGCGGCGGCCGCCGGCGCCGCAGTGCTCGTATCGGCCGTCGGGCTGGTCGTGCTGGCGCGGCAGATGTGGTTCAATCTCCGGCCCTGGGGGGGCGTGCTGTCGGACCCGTACGTGGTGGGCACATGCCTTGCCGTGCTCGCGGTCGTTCTGGCCTGGGACTACTACGACGACCACCGGGTGGACGGCGGGACAATCCTGCGCGCGGTGTCCCGCCGGCGAGACGGCCGTTCCAGCCGTTTCCGTGTCGTATCGGCCTGGCTGGTCGCGGCACTTCCCGTCACGGGGTTGCTGCTCGTGCCTCTGCCAGTCCGCGTCTCGCTCGCACCAGGACCCGCCGAGTCCGGAGCGCTCGAGAAGAAGTACCAGCTGTCCGAACCAGACTACGTCGTGCAGAACGAATCCCACTTCGTGGTCACGACCTTCACCGGGCCGTTCAATACGGACGGGCCGTATGAGGTTCGCGTATCGCTCCGGAGATACGGCGAGGTCGAATTCGGGTCGTTCTACATCGATCGGGAGTACCCGAATTCGTCGCAACCGCTCGCGCTCGCGCTCGACGATGGGTCGCAGAGCGGGCTGTTCTCGATCAAGGGGACTAGGAACGGCTTCACCGGGCGGCGCCAGATCAGGTTCACGTGCACCTACTGGAGTCACGCGCGGCCTCCCGACGAGATAGAAATCGAGGCGACAGTGTTCATCGACGGACACCCAGTGGCCCGAGACGTGCGCAAGTACACGAAAGATGCCTGGACACCGCGCTCGTAGTCTTGCTTCGTGGTCGGTAGTCGTGCTGGCGGCAGTCGTCCTGTGCAGGACTGCCAGGCCGACCCTTGTCGCCCAGGAACGCATCGTCTACTGGTATTCCGTCGGTGCCGGCAGCGCGACTCCGCTGCCCGGCCGAATCGAGGGCCTCCTGAAGGACTACCTGGGAGGCCGCGGCCTGCGCGTGGAGACCGCGCGGATCGGAGCGGGACAGCTTCCAGCGGCGCTCAGTCGGCGCCAACCGGACGAGACCGTCTTCGTGTTCGGCGAACTGCGTTCGCTCGACGCCAGCCTGGCGTCAGAGGACGTCGGGACTCCCCTCGGCCGCCTCAACCTCGAACTGGTCAACCCCCGACTGGCGAGCGCTCCGTTCTATCTGCTCGGCCGCACCGACACGCTGGCGGCGATCGGCCGGGCGCGCGGCTCCCGGCTGCGTGTGGGATTCTCGGACCGGGCAGGCAAGGCGACGGAGACGGACATCGAGAACATGCTCAGGCCGTTGACCGGCCTGGCGAACGTCGATGCGATACGGATTGACAGCCCTTCACTGATGGCGCAGCGGCTGTTGGCCGACAATCAGAACCGGATCGACCTGGCTGGGGTCCTCGAGGATGAACCGTCGTTGTTCCTCCATCGGTTCCTCACGTTCTACAACCGCATGAGACCCGCGGGTGAGGCTGGAAAGGAGTTGGCGGCCCGGCTCTGGGTCATGCCGACATCCGAGCGCGGCTTCGAGCCGAACCGTGTTCGCGTCGCCAGCGGGGTGCTGGACTACGTAATCGTCAGATACAACGATCAGCGATTCTACGGCTACGACGAGTTCAAGGTCCCGGCCGACGATTCGGGAGTGATTGCGATCTCGAGACTGGCTTCGGCTCGCACCGGACCCGAGAACTTCCCGGTCGTGCTCACCAACTCACGCTCGACACTTCAGAAGGCCGACTCCGGAGCACTCTTCAAGGCGCTCACGGACGTGTACCTGATTGCGCTATTCGAAGGGGGGGTCACCTTCGGTGGGCGCTGCCGTGGTGCTTCGTCTGACGTGTACGGAACATATCTGCTGAACGCGTACCTCGGGGACCCGACGAACCGATTCAAGAGCATCGGGCTGCTGGCCCATCACCTGCTCATGAGCACGACGCCTCAGATCGATGCAAAGCGATTTGATGAGCAGGCGCAACTGGTTGAGGGCGTGTTGCAGAGGGAACAGGCGCTTCCCGGGACCGACGCCTCCCGATTGCTGCCGTGGCTGCTTCCCGGGGCGCCGCGGACGGAGGTTCGCGCGGCGTTCAGCGGCGACACGGCCTCGATCTACCAGCAGGCCATCGAAGCCATCCGCCGTGCGATCGGCCTGCCGGTCGCGAAGAGGCTGCCCGAGTTCCAGCGCGCGAGGCAATTGCTGGTCACGGCAGTTCGATCGTCGGCGCTGCCAAGGTGCGAGCAGCCCGGGCGCGGCCTGTGGAGCGCGAAGGAGTACGACCCGTACTTCCACCTCGCATTGATTGAGTCCTATGAACGACTCCACCTCAGACGCTAGCCCACACGCCTGCCCGTCGTGGATGCTGGTTGCGCTGGGGGTCTGCCTGGCATGCGCCGCCTCGGTGTCTGCACAGACGAACGAACGCATCTACGAAGCGCTCGATTTTCGGTTCGTGACGCCCGGGGCGCGAGCCGTTGGCATGGGCAAGACGTTCATAGGCCTTGCCGACGACGCCACTGCAGCCAACAGCAATCCCGCAGGGCTGTCGAATCTGCTCGAGCAGGAGGTCTCCTTTGAATTCAATTGGACGAAGAACCAGCACTACCGGCTGACGAGCCTGACGCCCGGAGAGCCATCGGCGACCAGGCCGTTCGGCCAGACCGTCGCAGTGCCGGCGTTCGTGGGGTATGCGATTCCGGTCCGGCGCTTCACCGTCCTGTTGTTCCGCAATGTCGCCCAGGAGTACAAGGAGCAGTTCGCGTTCGAAGGACGGCCGCTACCCTTCGCGCCGTCTTCCGAAGACGGGGCGTTTGGCCACGTCGACATCGCCGCCGCGAACTACGGCGTGGGGCTGTCGTATGTCGTGAACCGGCGGCTCGCGGTTGGCGGGGCGGTTGTCATCACGGCGCTCAATGTGGCCAGCCAGGGGCGATCAGGCACCCCCCTCAATCCCCGCAACGGCACCGACACGGCGGATTCGGGCGTCGGCTGGACTGGGGTGGGTGGCGTGCTCTTCAAGGTGAGTCCGCGCCTCTCCCTGGGAGCCGCCTACCACGGGGGTGCCCGCTTCTCGCTCGAGACGACCCTCTTCGGGTTGTTCCTGGAGCAGGGGGCCGATCGCGACATGACGGGCGTCAAACGCCGGGTCGACTACGTCATCCCGGACCGTTACTCGCTCGGTGCCTCCTGGCGCGTGCGCAGCCGTCTCACCGTGCTCGCCGACGTGGCCCGGGTGCGCTATTCGCGCCTGGTCACGCCGAACTTCCTCGTCGTGGACTTTATGGATTCGGCTGCCGGCCTCAGCTACCGCAATTTCTATGTCGATGATGTCACCGAGGTGCATGCCGGAGTCGAGTACCGCGTCTACGCGGCTTCGACGACATGGGCGTTTCGCGGCGGCGCGTTCACGGATCCCGATCATCAGATGCACTACCGGCGTGCCGGGAACAACCTCGAGCACGTCGCCGATCGCTTCCTGGACTTCAGGTTCAACAGCGTGAAGCCGCGAACAGATGTCGGCGGAACCCTTGGTGTCGGCGTTGCCGTTCGAAACCGAGTGCAGGTCGACGCGGCGTTCAGTCTGAGCCGGAAGGCCCGTGAGGTGGTGGTGTCAGCCGTCGTCAAGTTGAGATGACCAGCCGGCCCGCGGCCGTCGTGCTGGTCCTGCTCGTCGTCGCCGGGACCGCGCTCCGGGTCGGCAGCGTCGCCCGTCCAGGTTTCTCTCTCGACGAGGAACTGACGGGACTCGCGGTTCGCGGCATCGCAGCGTCAGCCCTGCCCGTCTTGCCCTCCGGCGTGTTCTATCATCGGGGCCTGCCGTATTCGTATGCGGCGTGGGCATCAGGAGCCGTGCTGGGCCAGACCATGGAGGCGTGGAGGGTGCCGGCCGTGCTGGCGGGCATTTGCGCCATCCCGTTGGTGTTTCTCGCGGCGCGGCGGTGGGGTGCCGGCACGGAAGGCGCCCTGGTGGCTGCTGCGCTGATGGCGTTCAGTCCCACCCAGGTGATCTTCTCCCAGTGGGCAAGGTTCTACGCACCCTTCGTGGCGGTTTATCTGGCGGCGGTGGTGCTTCTGCCGGACGTGGTAAAGAGCGGGTCGCGAACAGTCGCCTACGCCATCACGCTGGTCCTGGCCTGCCTCCTTCACGAGTTCGGGCTGACGTTGCTGCTTATGCCTGCCGCGATGGCCATCTCGACCGACTCTTCCGATCTCCGGGCGCGTGCGTGGCGGGTGATGTGGATCTCGACGGGACTGGCGGTCCTTGCCGAACTGCTGGTCCTGGCAGGAAGGATGGCCGGTTCGGCATCGGCCACGCGTGGTTCCGCCGATCTGCTGTCCGTTGCGAGGCCGGCTGTGCCAGGCCTCGTCGATTTCTTCCGCGCGCGGTTGGGCGGGGCCTTCGCCACGCCCCCGGTCGCCGTGCTGGAACACGCAGGCCTCCTGGTCACCGTGATCGTGGGCCTGGCGCTCGGACTCCTTGTGTGGGTCGCGCGGCGTCGGACGGCGATGCCTTGGACGGTCGCCATCGCGGCGTGGATTATGGCGTCGTTCTTCCAGTTGGGATGTCTTGCAGTGCTGTCGGTCCTCGTCGTTGTGCTGAGGCCGTCCCGACTCCGTTCTACGCTGATCGTGAGCGGATCGCTGGGCATCGTTTCTCTCGGGCTCTGGACGGCGTCGGCCGTGGCGACCACACACGCGAGCCTTTCAGCAAACCTGGTTCGATCGCTCCTCGAGTCCAGCCTGGCGTATCCGACCGACGCGTTGGTGCTGTTCGTCAAGAGCCGGCCATTGCTGTCGATTGCGCTCGGGTGTCTGTTTGTGATGGTGGTCCGTCGGCCTGATTGGGATCGGACGATCGGACCTCGAGTGATGGCCGCGCTGCTGGTGTCAACCCTGGTACTGCTCGGCCTGCTCACCGTGCCGCTGGCAGAAAGGTACCTTGGACTGCTGACCCCCATTGCCTTGACGCTACTGGCCTGTGTCTGGTTCGCAAAGAAAGCATCGGATTCGGGCCTGGTGCTCCAGGAATATCGACGAGGGCGGGCGGTCGCGATCGTTGTGGGCTGCGTGGTCGCGACGGCCGCACTCGGGGCAGAGCAGTTCATCGTGACCTCGCGCAGCGACCTGGGCGATCCGCGCGAGCCATGCGCGTTCAGGCGATGTCTGGTCCCGGGAACCTCATACCACGAACAGTGGTCTGCCGTTGCGAGATCGATCTCGCCTGGCGAAACGGTGATCTGCAACGACGACGTGGCGTGCCGGTATGTCATCGGAAGGGTCGATCTGTGGCTGACGTTCGGATCGAGAGAGCTGCTGAGGTTCGTCGCGCGTGATCGCGGTGAGACTCGCAGCGCATATACCGGAGCAGCCGTGATCTCGACGCCCGACGCCTTCAACCGAACACTTGGCGGCAGGGTAGCGAGTATGACCTTCCGCGTGGTGCTCATGAACACGGGCAAGTCGGATTACCAGATGTACCGAACCCTGGCCGCCGACGCGACGGCGACCTATGGCGGCGAGGTCACGGTGTCGGATTCCGACCTCACCGTCATCAGATTTGGACCGCGGCAGCGTTAGCGTTCGCGGGTCGTGCGCCACGGCAACCTGAGTTGCCGTGGCCGTCCTCTCGAGTAGCGCGTTCGTTGCCGGGGAATTCCCGAACACATCCCCGTCCCGACGCAACCACAGGTTCCCTTCGGTGGGCGCGTCGTCTGTCTGCTTCATCCGCCGAACCCGATTCCGGCGCACAAGCCGAGGCTGTTCAACCGGATGGCCTGACGCGTCCGCGCGGGGTTTCGTGGCGCCGCTCTTGCCACGCTCAAGGGCGAGCCTCGTCCCTACCGCCCGACGCGGTGCCCGACCTCCGCCGCATCACGGAACCGGGGGGGACGAGGCGCGACACCCGCGGGCCTTCCGGCCTGCGCCAACAAGGAGATACGCGTGCGCTTACTGACAACTCGTGCAATCACCGCGCTCAGTGTCGTCATGCTGCTGGCATCGCTCGCCCAGGCGGCGCCTCAGCAGTCTTCGTCCGCGTCCGAGACGAAGTCGACCCCATCGACGATCGTCAACATCAACACCGCGACCGCTGCGCAGCTCGACAAGCTGCCGGGTATCGGCCCGGCCGTTGCCGCGCGCATCATCGAGTACCGCCAGAAGAATGGCCAGTTCAAGAAGGTCGAAGAGCTGATGAACGTCAAGGGCATCGGCGAGAAGAGCTTCCTGAAGCTGAAGAGCCAGCTGACGGTAACGGCGCCTCCGCCCGGCATGCCCCGATTCTAGGCGTCGTCGTGAGATCGGACGGCGTGCGGGACACTCGTCGGCAAATGCAGGTGCCTCATCGGTGCTTCACCGGCCGCGGCACACCAAGTCCCGTGACGAGGATGCGGCGATGCTCTCGCACGCCTTCCGGATTCACGTTGCTCGAACTGATGCTCGTGCTGGCCCTGACGATGGTGATGGCGTCGATTGCCATTGCGACCACGGTGAACGGCGCGAATTACGTTCGAACCGCGGCAGCGTGCCGGTACCTGGCGGGTCGCGTGCAGCTCGCTCGCCTCGAGGCCGCCAAGCGGAGCACGCACGTCGGCCTGCGTTTCGAGCGGCAGGGCGCGTCCTTCGTCGTGTCGATGTACGCCGATGGGAACGGAAACGGCGTAAGAAGCACCGATATTGCCAGGGGAGCAGACCGGCCGTTGGGATTCGCTGATCGACTCGAAGATCACTTTGGTGATGTCGGATTCGGTATGTGGGACGGCGTCGTCGATCCTGATACGGGAGCGTTCATGTCCGGTGACCCGATCCGGCTCGGGGCATCCGACATCCTGTCGTTCGGCCCGTCCGGGGCGGCGAGTTCCGGCACGCTCTACATCAGAGGCGCCGGGCGGCAGCAGTGCGCAATCCGGGTGCTCGGTGGCACCGGCCGGGTTCGCATGCTGAAGTACGACTTCCAGACGCTGCGCTGGAGCGTGCCGTGACCATGCGCCGCGAGCGACGGGCCTTCGGGCGTGTCGGATCGAGTTGCTGCCAGGCCGTCACCGGACTTCGCATTCGACCCGGGGTTCAGGCCTCGCTGCTCGATCTCTCCTCTGGAGGCCTCCTGCTCGAAACGGAAACGCGGTTGCTGCCCGGGGCAGCCGTGGACTTGCTGTTGACGACGTGTTCGGCGACGCGCGTCGTTCGGGGGATCGTCGCCCGCTGCTACGTGTCCGCCGTTCATCCTGAGCAGGGTCCCCGGTACACGGCAGCCGTGGCGTTCGAGATGCCACTCGACGACGGCAGCGTGTGGCCCGAGCGTTGGGCAGATGCTACCCGGATTCCCACAGATGCCACAGGGATTGAGTAGCAGCTACCCGCAATAAGAGGCCCGTTGAGGCCTCGCCAGCGGGATGAGCGGTCGAATGGGCGGAAAGGCGCGGATCGAGGGTCTGGCACCCAACTTGATATGGACGGTCCCACGTCGATCATCGAAGACGGCGGCCATATGACAAGCGCCATTGTCGGCGATCAGAGCGTCACTCGGGCGCGTCGGCACGAACGACGACAAGGTCTCGATTCGGTCGTCGCTGCCGTGATGCTCAGCCTGCGAAGCGCGCCCGGGGCCGCCGGACTTCGGGGAGCTTTCGAGGAGTCGTTCAGGAGAGTGCTGCTCGCGCCCGGGGTCCGGCTGCTCTCGTGCACCGAGATTCACGCGCAGGGATCGCCGCTCGTGCCCGATCCGATTGGGATTCTCCGTGTCCCCGTTCGAGCCCCCGCGGCGTCCGAAGGGGCCGTCCTCGAGATCGTCGTGCCGCCCGGGCGGCAATTCGACGCATGGGACCGGCAGGTCATCAGCCGGGCCGCGGACCTGGCCGCGCTGGTCCTCGAAGTCGAACGCGCGCAGTCCTGGCGGGAGTTCGGCCTGAGCCCTGTTCGAAGTCGGGATGGTGCGGCGCCTCTGATTGGCGCGAGCGCAGTGATGAAGGGACTGCGCGAGCGGATCGAGCGGCTGGCTGCGACCGATTTCACCGTGTTGATCGAGGGTGAGAGCGGAACCGGCAAGGAACTGGTGGCCCGCCAGATTCATGAGCTCAGCCGCCGCCGGCGTGGCCCGTTTGTCGCGATCAACTGCGCGGCACTCGTCGAGTCCCTGCTCGAGGCCGAGCTGTTCGGCATCGAGGACCGGACGGCGACGGGAGTGCGAGGCCGCCGCGGAAAGTTCGAGCATGCGGCGAGCGGTACGCTTTTCCTGGACGAGGTGTCGGACCTGTCGATGTCCGCTCAGGCCAAGCTCCTGAGGGCGATTCAGGAATGCGCGGTCGAGCGGGTAGGCGGCAATCAGACCTACCGCGTGGACCTCAGGCTGGTAGTTGCGACAAACAAGCGGTTGAGCGAGATGGTGGAGCGTGGACTGTTCCGCGAGGACTTGTTCTATCGGCTCAGCGGAATCGATCTGGCCGTCCCGCCCTTGCGCACGCGGCGTGAGGACATCCTGGAACTGGCGCGCTACTTCCTGCAGAAACATCACCAGACGCGCTGCCTCGAGCTTTCCTCGGCCGCTGCCGATGCCCTGGCCACCTACGATTGGCCGGGCAACGTGCGCGAGCTCGAGCGCCTGATGGAGGGAGCCGTTGCCCTGGTGCGGGGGCCGCGAATCGAGCTGGACGATCTGCCGCCGATCGTGCGGGGCACCTACTCGGAAACCATTCTCCCGTCGCTCAATGCGTGCGAAACGCTGCGCCATTGGGGCACGCGGTATGTGCGGCTCATGTTCGACCGGTGCGGACGCAACAAGCGGGAGACGTGTCGAGCGCTCGACATCAGTTATCACACGCTCCAGGCATATCTCAAGGAGGGAATTCTGGAAGATCCGGTTCCTGTGGCCTCGTCCTCACCGTGCTACGCGCGGCAGGGTTGCGATCGGCCGGATGGTGCGAAACCGGGGCAGTGGCTGAACGGCGCGCCCCAGTTCGTGCACGACCGGGCGGACGGCGTGAGGCTGGGAATAGGAACCGAGTCATAAGAGGGCGGGGCGCGGCCCGCCGCGATTCGAGGTCGACCCGCGCGGGGGACTTTCCGCGCACGCCGGGATGCCTCCGGCGATTGAAGGCTGGCTCTGGCAGGGTGCGGCATTCGCTGCACTGCGGGTCGCAGTCCAGCCGACGGGTCGAACGGCCCGTCACCTGCACGTGACGGAGGGAGACATGCACGGTCGATGGATCGGTCAGGTGGCTGGAGGGTGTCTGGTGGGATTGGTCATGACGGTATCGGGGGTCATGGCGAGCGATGGATGCCTCTGCGCCACGGCGCGGGGCGCGGTCGAGCCGGCCCCTTCGGCCGGCCCGAATCCCGCGGTGTGGCAGTCGCGCCCGGCACAGGCCGGGGACATCGCGATGGCGGTGACTCGCGACGGGGTCGGACTTCCGGAAATCCGGTGGACGGTTCACGGACTGACGATTCGAAAGGTGACTGAAGCGGATGGGCGGTTCGAGATTCAGATCAGCGCCGGAGCCGACGAGATCGCCCTGTCGGCTGTCCCCGGCATCCTGACGGTCTCAAAGCCCGGACGAAAAGTCGCGGTGCATCTGGCCAGCCGGGACGAGAGCGCGCTCGACCAGGCCCGATCGCTGCTGGCGAACTCGAAGGCGGTCCGCCAGTTTCGCGCGATGGCCTACGGCATGTCCGCGGCCGACGCGTCCTCACCGGCAGGCGCGGGCCTCCAGGTAACGGCGACGTTCCTGAGCCTGTTGGACGGCGATCTCGGCGCCGCCAGGCGGCTGGCGGACCGCGGACGACAATCCTCGCGTCCAGCGCCCGCCGGCGCGGTGACGGCCATGTCGGATGAAGAAGAAGTCGACGGCGGGGCGACCTGCTACGAGAAGTACCGCGATGAGGTGGTGGCTGCCTGGGTCGACTACGAATCCTGCTGCGCGTCCTTCTTCTACTGGCAGCCCTTGGTCAACCTCTGCGGGATGGAATGGGCCCTGAAGGTCGAATCGGCGTGGTTCCAGTTCCTGGGCTGCTCGTCGGTCCCCATACGGTGAGAGCGAGGCGACACGTGTCCAACACATCCTCGTCGTGGCTCGTCGATGTCCTGATCGGCCTGGTCGTGGCCGGCGTCGTGGCGCCCGCCACGATGGCCTTGCCGGAGAAGTGGCAGGGAGCCGGAACGCTCTGGACCCTCATCGCGCTGTGTGTCGGCGGGGTGTTCCTGATCCGCTACGTGCTGGCAGAGCCGGACAAGCCCGGCGAGTGAGCCTCGGGACCCTGCGCGTGGGGCCGAAACCTGCCCGACCCGGCCGGCCCGCGGCTTGACCGGATCGCCGCGGGCATAGTACCGTGAGCAGGTTTTCGGCCCCGCTCGCGCATTCCCAATGACTGACAGCCCGCACGCAGGCCACAAGCAGACTCCGCTCAGTGCCCGCCACCGCGCCCTCGGCGGACGGATGGTCGAGTTTGCGGGCTGGGAGATGCCGGTCGAGTATTCCGGCCTCTCCGACGAGCACCTGGCGGTGCGGACGCGCGCCGGTCTGTTCGACGTCACCCACATGGGCGAGGTCGAAATCGCCGGCCCCCGTGCGCTCGACGCGGTGCAGTGGATCTGCAGCAACGACGCGTCGCGGCTGAAGGTCGGCCAGGCCCACTACTCGGCGCTCACGACACCGCAGGGGACGTTCGTCGACGACCTGCTCGTTTACCGGTTCGCCGACGCCCACTTCCTGCTCGTCGTCAATGCGTCGAACCTCGACAAGGACTACGCCTGGATCGTCGACCACATCCGGCAGTTCGGAGACGTGGCCGCCGTCAACACCACCTCACGCTACGCGCTCATCGCCCTGCAGGGCCCCGTGGCCAGGCAGGTGATGCAGACGCTTACCGAAATCGATCTATCCGCCCTCAAGTACTATTGGTTCGCGCACGGGGAAGTGGCCGGCGTGCGCGCGACGCTTTCCCGAACGGGCTACACTGGCGAAGACGGCTTCGAAGTGTTCGTGCCGCCGCCGATGGCGGTTCGCGCCTGGGATGCCATCCTTGAAGCGGGCAAACCGCACGGTGTCGTTCCGGCCGGACTTGGCGCGCGCGACACGTTGCGACTCGAAGCCGCCATGCGCCTCTACGGCAACGACATCGACGAGACGACGACGATCCTCCAGGCCGACCTGGAGTGGATCCTCGCGTGGAACAAGGGCGAGTTCCTCGGCCGCGGTGCGCTCCAGAATCAGAAGGACGCCGGCGTGCCTTCCCGGCTGGTCGGATTCGAAATGATTGACCGCGCCATCGCTCGACACGGTCACCAGGCAATCGTCGACGGCACGCCGCAAGGGCACGTGACCAGCGGCACACAGACTCCGTTCCTCAAGAAGGCGATTGGCATGGCGTACCTGCCGATCGGCCATACCGCGTCGGGCACCGAGTTCGACGTCGACATCCGCGGCCGTCGATGCCGGGCCCGAGTGGTCCCACTGCCATTCTACAAACGACCAAGAGGTTGATCATGTATCCCAACGATCTCAAGTACACCAAGGACCACGAGTGGATCCGGGTCGCCGGCGATCTGGGCAAGGTCGGGATTACCGACTACGCGCAGAAGCAGCTCGGGGACGTCGTCTACCTCGAGCTGCCGCAGGTCGGTCGGACCCTGAAGCAGGGCGAGAGCTTCGGCACGGTCGAATCCGTCAAGGCGGTGTCAGAGTTGTTCAGCCCGGTCAGCGGCCAGGTGGTCGCCGTCAACACGGCGCTCTCCGAGAAGCCGGAGCGGGTGAACAGCGAGCCGCACGACAGCTGGATGATCGAGGTCAGGATTGCCAATCCCGCCGATCTGAAGGTGCTGGCCGACGCGGCTACATACGAGGATCAAATCAAGTAGCGGGCCGCTCTCGCCCGTCCTCCGATATTCCACTCCGGCCATCGCGGCGCGACCATCGCGGCCGCCCGAATGGCCGGGCCCGACGTGAGGTACTTCATGAATCCCGAGACAGGCTCGTTTGCGGACCGTCACCTCGGCCCGCGTCCGGCTGAGCGCGACCAGATGCTGGCGACCATCGGCGTCCCGACGCTCGATGCCTTGATGGACGAGGCCATTCCGGCCTCCATCCGCCTGGACAAGCCGTTGGCGCTTCCCGAGGGAGAGAGCGAACACCAGTTCCTTGCGCGGCTTCGCGACGTCGCACGCCGGAATCGCGTGTTCCGCTCGTACATCGGGCTCGGCTACTACGACACCATCACGCCCGGCGTCATTCTGAGGACGATCTTCGAGAATCCGAGTTGGTACACGCCGTATACCCCGTACCAGGCCGAGATTTCCCAAGGCCGGCTCGAAGCCCTGCTGACGTTTCAGACGGTCGTGCGCGACCTCACGGCGATGGAGATCGCCAACGCGTCGTTGCTCGACGAGCCGACCGCAGCCGCTGAAGCGATGACGATGATGCACCGCGTGCAGGCGCGGCAGGGCGGTGACGAGCGAAATGTGCTCCTGGTGTCCGACCAGTGCTATCCGCAGACGGTTGACGTGGTCCGCGGGCGCGCCGAACCGGCGGGGATCTCCGTCGTCGTCGCCCCGATCGACTCCCTGGTCGTCGACGCCAAGGTGTTCGGCGTGCTCGTGCAGAATCCCGACGCCAACGGCGCCATTGTCGACCTGACGGCGCTCATCGAGCGTGCTCATGCCGCGGGGGCCCTGGTCGCCGTGGCGACCGATCTGCTGAGCCTGACGTTGATGAAACCGCCAGGGGAGATGGGCGCAGACGTGGTGCTCGGCAACGCGCAGCGATTCGGCGTGCCGATGGGCTACGGCGGGCCGCACGCCGCGTTCTTTGCGACGCGCGAGGCGTTCGTCAGACAGGCGCCGGGCCGGATCATCGGAGTGTCCGTCGACGCGCAGGGCAATCGCGCGTACCGCATGGCGCTCCAGACTCGCGAACAGCACATCCGCCGCGAGAAGGCCACATCCAACATCTGCACGGCCCAGGCGCTGCTCGCCACCATGGCCGGGATGTACGCCGTCTACCACGGCCCGGATGGACTCCATGGTATCGGCCGCCGCGTCCACGCGCTGGCGACCTCCCTCGACGCGGCGTTGACGGGCATTGGCTGCCGTCAGGTGAATGCCGCGTACTTCGATACGGTGCGGTTCGCGGTGCCCGACGGACGGCGGGAGCAGGTTCGGCAGGCGGCGCTGAAAGCCGGCATGAACTTCAGGTACCTGCCCGAGGCGTCGGAGTTCACTATCGCGCTCGATGAGACATCCACCGCGGCCGACGTCCTGGCGATCGTCGAGGCCGTCGCGTCGGGATTGGGACGCCACACCGTCGTCGTGAAGAGACCGGATGCACACGCCGGGATGCCGTCCTGGCCGGCCGCACTCGTGCGACAGACGACCTACCTCACGCACCCGGTATTCCATTCGCATCGGTCGGAAACCGCGATGATGCGGTTCATCAAGAACCTCGAGAAGAAGGACGTCGGGCTCGATACGTCGATGATCCCGCTCGGCTCCTGCACGATGAAGCTGACGGGCGCGACCGAGATCGTTCCGGTCTCGTGGCCGGAGTTCGCGGGGCTGCATCCCTTCGTGCCCACCGACCAGGCCGCGGGATACGCCTTCGTGTTCAAGAGCCTCTCGGCTTCGCTCGAGAAGATCACGGGGCTGGCGGCGGTCAGCCTGCAGCCGAATTCCGGGGCGCAAGGCGAATTCACCGGCCTGATGGTCATTCGCGCGTACCACCAGGCGCGCGGCGATCATCATCGGAACGTCGTGCTGATTCCCTCGTCCGCCCACGGTACCAATCCCGCCAGCGCCGTGATGGCGGGAATGACGGTCGTCGTCGTGGCCTGCGACTCGAACGGCAACGTCGATGTCGCCGACCTGAAAGCGAAGGCGACCGAACACCGCGCCAACCTGGCCGCCCTGATGATCACCTACCCCTCGACTCACGGCGTGTTCGAGGATGCCATTATCGAACTGTGCCGCGTCGTCCACGAAAACGGTGGTCAGGTCTACATGGACGGGGCGAATCTGAACGCCCAGGTCGGGCTGACGAGCCCCGGCCGGATTGGCGCGGATGTCTGTCACCTGAACCTGCACAAGACGTTTGCCATCCCGCACGGCGGCGGGGGACCCGGGCATGGGACCGATCGCCGTGGCCGATCACCTGGCGCCGTACCTGCCGGGCCATGCCCTCGTCCCGGTCGGCGGCGACAAGGCGATCCACGCCGTTGCCGGGGCGCCGTGGGGCAGCGCGAGCGTGCTGCTGATCTCGTACGCGTACATCTGCCTGCTCGGAGGCGAGGGTGTCACCGAGGCGACGAAGTACGCGATCTTGAACGCGAATTACATCAAGTCGCGGCTCGAGGGGCACTACCCGGTGCTCTATACGAACCCGAAGGGGAGAGTCGCGCACGAGATGATCTTCGACCTGCGCGCCTTCAAGAAGGACGGGATCGAGGAGATCGACGTCGCGAAGCGCCTGATGGACTACGGCTTCCACGCGCCGACCGTGTCGTTCCCCGTTCCGGGCACACTGATGATCGAGCCGACCGAGAGCGAGCCGAAACAGGAACTCGACCGGTTCTGCGACGCGCTGATTGCCATTCGCGGCGAAATTCAGGCGGTGCTGGACGGCAGGGCGGACCCGAAGGACAACGTCCTGAAGCATTCGCCGCACACCATGCTGGTGGCATCGGGCGATGAATGGTCGCACCCCTACACCCGCACCCAGGCAGTCTTCCCGCTGGCGTTCGTCAAGGCCAACAAGTTCTGGCCGAGCGTGGGCCGGATCGACAACCCGTACGGGGATCGGAACCTGATGTGCACCTGCCCTCCGATCGAGGAAGACCGGTAGGCCGTCAGTCTCTGCTGGATGTCGGTTGCGATGAAGGGGCGCGCGCCGTCGCGCCCCTCGTTGTTTACGCGGCTAACGGCTATCCGGCTGCCTGGCAGTCAATTGATTGGCCCTGTCGCGGAACGCCTGCAGCAGCTTGAGCGTCACCGGCCCCGGCGCGCCCGTGCCGATCACCCGATCGTCCACGCGAACAATCGGGACGATCTCCCGTGTGGTGCTGGTGAGGAACGCCTCGTCCGCCCCATACAGATCGTCATCGTGGAGCACCCGATCTTCGGTCACGATCCCTGCATCGGTGCCGACCTCGTGCAGGTAGTCTCGCGTAATACCTTCCAGCAACCCGGCCGCGAGCACGGGCGTCGCCGCAACGCCATCCTTGACCACGAACAGGTTCGACTGCGAGCACTCCGAAAGCTCGCCCCGGTAGTTCCGGAGAACGGCCTCGTAGCACCCCTTGCGAAGCGCTTCCTGCATCGCCAGCGCGTTGTTCAACAGGTTGTTGGACTTGATCAGGGGGTTGACCGATCCCGGGTGATTCCGGATGACTGAGACCATGGAGACCTTCACACCGTGCGTGTACGCCTCCGGCTTTGGCGGAACCAGGGCCTTGACGATCACCACGAAGGTCGGCGCCGGACTCGATGCCGGATTGTAGGTGCCGTCGCCGACGCCCCGCGTCAGGAGCATCCGCACGTAGTAGTCCGGACGGGGGCGTCCCGCGCCGGGCCCGGACTCGAATGCCGCCGTCGTCTCCCGAATGGCGCGGGCGATGTCCGCATCAGACATGGGGACGGTCAACGAGATCATGCCGGCCGAGTTGCGCAGCCGCCTGAGATGCCGGTCGAGCAGGAACGGCTGCTCGTTGTAGGTGCGAACGACCTCGTAGACACCTTCCCCGAACAGAAATCCGTGGTCGAATACCGACACCACGGCGTCCCGTTCACTGCAGATGCGGCCATTGATATTCGCGATCGCGACCATGCTGAGAGTCTCCCTGGGGCCGGGCGCTTCGTCGTTCATCGTGCCGACTGGGGCGTCACAAGACGAGCAGCGTACCCCTTATGATAGAGTTCGCGCAAGGTGCAGGGACGGCCCGGGATCCCGTGTGCAAGGCCGCCTGGGGCGCCTCGCCCGTGCCGGTGACACGTGACAGAGAGCAGGTGAACGATGCGCGTGCTCAACGCCAGCCAGATGCGCGAGGCCGACCGCCGCACCATCTCCGATCTCGGGGTGCCGTCGCTGGTGCTCATGGAGAACGCGGGCCGGCAGGTGGTGGCCGCGATGGAAGCCTCATTCGAGGACCTCGACCATCTGCGCGTGGCGGTCCTCTGCGGCCCCGGCAATAACGGCGGGGATGGGTTCGTGGTGGCGCGGACGCTGGCGCAGCGCGGAATCGACGTGATCACCTTCCTGGTCGGAACCTCGTCCGGCGTGCGCGGCGACGCGCGGGTCAATCTCGACATCATCGCGCGACTGGGCCTCACGGTGATCGAGCTGGCGGGAGAAGAGGACTGGGAACTTCACACTACCGAAGCGCTGCGCTGCGACCTCATCGTCGACGCGATGTTCGGCACGGGCCTCACGACGCCTCTCGGCGGCATCTTCGAGACGATCGTGGCGGACATCAACGAGTCAGGCAAACCCATCGTGTCCGTCGATCTGCCGAGCGGCCTGTCCGCGGACACGCCGGATCCGATTGGGAGCACGGTCGACGCGGACGTGACGGTCACACTCGGTGCGCCGAAGCTGGCGCTGGTCCTGCCGCCTGGCGATCGACTGGCCGGCAAGCTGGTCGTCGCCGAGATCGGGATCCCTCTCAGCGTCATCGACGAAGTCGACGGCCCTCGGATTGAGCTGCTGACGCCGGACGACCTTCGACCGTTGGTGCCGGCGCGGGCGCGCGATGCCCACAAGGGGTCGTTCGGCCACGTGCTGATCGTGGCGGGCTCGCGCGGAAAGACCGGGGCCGCCCACCTCGCCGCCACGGCGGCGCTGCGCTCGGGTGCCGGCCTGTCCACCGTGGCGACCCCAGCCAGCTGCCTCCCCATCGTGGCCGCGCTCGGGGCGGAGTACATGACCGTCGATCTGCCGGAAACCGCCGAGGGAGCCGTGGCCGCCGCGGGTGTGGGACGCGTCCTCCAAGGCTCGTACGATGTCATCGCTGCGGGCCCGGGGTTGGGAACGGGCGTCGAGCAACAGGCCTTCATCGAGGGACTGGTCGAGCGTTGTGAGGTGCCGCTGATTCTCGACGCCGACGCGCTCAATGTAATCAGCGGCCAGCCCGGCCATCTGATCGCTCGGGATGGCCAGACGCTCATCATCACGCCGCACCCCGGAGAGATGGCGCGCCTGCTGGGCACGACGGTGGCCGACGTTCAGAGCCGCCGACTTGGCGTGGCCCGGGATTTCGCCGTCGCGCACCGCTTGTTCGTCGTGCTCAAGGGTCACCGGACGCTGGTGGCCACCCCCGACGGGCGCGTGTTCATCAACCGGACCGGGAACCCCGGCATGGCGACCGGCGGGAGCGGCGACGTGCTCACCGGCATGATCGCCGCATGGCTGGCGCAGTTGCGCGATGCCGAGGCGGCCTGCAAGCTCGCGGTGTACCTGCACGGCGCAGCGGGCGACCTGGCGGAGGCCGACGAGGGAGAGATTGCCATGACGGCCGGCGATATCCTCGCGCACCTCGGCGACGCGGTCCTCGAGTTGACCGCTCGCCGCCGGTCGTCCGTACGCCGATCCGATGCCTAGGCAGATTGTCTCGCGGTCGGAAGCCGACACCGTCGCACTGGGACGCTCGATCGGGGAGCGATTGCGGCCTGGCGCGGTCGTGCTGCTCTCAGGCGAGCTTGGCGCGGGGAAGACGGCGTTTGTCAGGGGGTTGGCGTCTGGGCTCGGCGTGCCCGAAGACGAGGTCAGCAGCCCGACCTTCACGCTGGTCCAGGAGTATCACGGGCAGACGACGCTGCATCACGTCGACCTCTACAGGATCGAAGGCCTCGAGGCGGACGAGCTTGGACTCGAAGAGCTGGCCGAGACGGGTGTGGTCGCGATCGAGTGGGCGGAGAAGCTGCCTCGGCCCGTTCCGGGCGCGCTTCGGGTGCAGATGGAGGACTTGGGCGGCGAAGAGCGCCTGGTCACGATCAGCGAGCCGGACGCTGTCGCCTGAATCCTACTCCGAGCGGTAGTTCGGCGCTTCCTTCGTGATCACGACGTCGTGCACGTGGCCCTCACGCCATCCGGCCGGCGTGACACGAATCAGCCTTGCCTGGTCCTGCAGCTGCTTCACGGTCCCGCATCCGCAGTACCCCATGCCCGCTCGCAGGCCGCCCGTCAGTTGATGAATCATCGCGGCGACGGTTCCGCGGTAGGGAACCCGGCCCTCGATCCCCTCGGGCACGAGCTTCTCCGACACGGGTACCGCCGACTCCAGGTCGAACTCGTCCTGGAAATAGCGGTCGCGCGATCCGGCTCGCATGGCGCCGATCGAGCCCATCCCGCGGTACTCCTTGAAACTGCGGCCCTGGTAGAGGACGACCTCGCCCGGGCTCTCGTCGGTCCCGGCGAAGAGGCCGCCGATCATGACGCAATTGGCCCCGACGGCCAGCGCCTTGGCGATGTCACCGGAGTACCGAATCCCTCCGTCGGCGATGATCGGCACCTGTTCCCGCGCGGCCGCGCGCGCGCAGTCGAGCACGGCGCTGATCATCGGGACGCCGATGCCGGCCACCACGCGCGTCGTGCAGATCGACCCGGCCCCGATGCCCACCTTGACGGCGTCGACACCGAGCGCGATCAGGTCCATGGTGGCCTGTCCGGTCGCCACGTTGCCGGCGATGAGATCGATTGCGGGGAACCGCTTCCGCAACTCCCGCACGGTGTCCATGACCTTCTGCGAATGGCCGTGCGCGGTGTCCACGACCAGCACGTCCACGTGAGCGGCCACCAGGGCCGCGGCACGATCGAACACGTCCTTGCCGACGCCGACGGCGGCGCCCACCCGCAGGCGGCCCAGTCCATCCTTGCACGCGTTGGGGTACTTGATGACCTTCTGGATGTCCTTGACGGTGATGAGCCCCTTCAGCATGTAGTCGTGATCCACCACGAGCAGCTTCTCGACCTTGTGCTCGTGCAGGATCTCGCGCGCCTGGTCCAGCGTGGTGCCGACGGCGACCGTGATCAGATTCTCCTTGGTCATCACCTCCGAGATCGGACGCTCGAGACGTGTCTCGAACCGGAGATCACGGTTGGTCAGGATGCCGACGAGCTTGCCCTCTTTGCTGCCGTCCTCCGTGATGGGCACGCCCGAGATCTTGAACCGGTTCATCAGGGCCAGCGCCTCGTCGATCTTGTTCGACGGCGACAGGGTGATCGGGTTGACGATCATCCCGCTCTCCGACCGCTTCACGCGGTCGACTTCCGAGGCCTGCTCCTCGACCGTGAGGTTCTTGTGGATGACGCCCAACCCGCCCTGCTGCGCCATCGCGATGGCCAGCTGCGACTCGGTCACCGTGTCCATCGCCGCGCTGAGGATCGGAACATTCAGCGTGATGTTCCGGGTCAGCCGGCTGGCGACGTCGACCTGGTTCGGCAGCACGTGCGAGTGAGAGGGCACGAGCAGCACATCGTCGAACGTCAGGCCGGTGGGCAGTTCGGCGCCCGTCTGCAGCATCGCGGGGGTGAGGGCATTCAGGTCCATGAGTTTCTATGACTCCAGGGTTGGCGAGACGGACAGTCCGCCGGCCTTCGGAATACGGAAAGGGCCGACCCTCTGGTCGGCCCGACAATCCCTCGTTCGCTCGTCATCGCGCGGATCTACGCTTCGGCGCCGTGGCATTTCTTGTACTTCTTCCCGCTGCCGCAGGGGCACGGGTCGTTGCGTCCCACCTTCGGTTCCTCGCGCCTCACGGTCTTGATCGCCGCATCGTCGCCGCCCGTCCTGGCGGGTCGCGACGCGCCTTCAGTGTCGCTGCTCGAACCGAAAAATCCGCCCGACCGGCCAGGAGCGTTCAGTGTCAGCGGTGCAGTGCGGCGCGTGGCTCCCCGGCGAACCGCCGGCGTGGCCTCCTCGGAGCCGGCCGGCCGCAGCCAGAACAGGTAGCGGACCGATTCTTCGTCGATCCGGGCCTTCATGTCCTGGAACAGCGCGAAGCTCTCTTTCTTGTATTCGACCAGCGGATCGCGCTGCCCGTAGCCGCGCAGCCCGATGCCCTCCTTCAGGTGATCGAGGCTGTACAGGTGGTCTTTCCACTGCACGTCCACGACCTGGAGCATGATGTTCTGTTCGATGCGCTGGAGCACGTCGCGCGGAATCGCCTGCTCCTTCTCGGCGTACTTGGCCTTGACGCGATCCCAGAGCCCGTCTTCAATCTGTTCTCTGGTGAGGCCCCCGAAATCGAATGTGGCGTAGTCCTGAGCCTCGAGGCCGAAGATGCGCGAGATTTCGCGCTTCATCGCCTCCAGGTCCCATTCCTCGGCATCGGCGCCCTTGGGACAGAAGGTCTCGACCGTGTCGTCGAGGAGGTCCTCGGAGAGCGTCATCAGGTACCCGCGGGAGTCGACCGACTCCCCGTCCTCGGCAATCCGGATGCGGCCATCCAGCAGCTCGCGGCGCAGCGCGTAGATGTTCTCGCGCTGCTTGTTCATGACATCGTCGTACTCGAGGAGATGTTTGCGGATCGAGAAGTTCTGGCCCTCGACCTGCTTCTGCGCACGCTCGATGGCGCGGGTCACCATGCCGTGCTCGATCGGCACGCCCTCTTCCATCCCGAGGCGCTCCATGAGGCCGCTGATGCGATCCGACCCGAAGATGCGCATCAGGTCGTCTTCAAGTGACAGGTAGAAGCGCGACGATCCGGGGTCGCCCTGCCGCCCGGCGCGGCCGCGCAACTGGTTGTCGATGCGCCGCGCCTCGTGCCGTTCGGTGCCGACGATGTGGAGGCCGCCCAGCCCCACGACGACTTCGTGCTCCTCGTCGCACTGATCCTTCAGGCGGCTGAAGATCCGTTCCCAGTCCTTCCGAGGGGCCCGGTAGAACGCGTCGATGTGGAAGAAGTAGACGTAGTCTTCATCGTCGATGAACTTCTCTTCGCCCTTGGGAAGCCGCTCGGCGAGTTCGTCCGCCAGGCATTTCTGCCTCGCCATGAACTCGGCGTTTCCGCCAAGCAGGATGTCGGTGCCGCGGCCCGCCATGTTGGTGGCGATGGTGACCGTGCCCTTGCGGCCGGCCTGGGCGACGATCTCGGCCTCCTGTGCATGGAACTTCGCGTTCAGGACGACGTGCTTGATGCCACGCCGCCGGAGCATGCTCGACAGCTTCTCGGACTTTTCGATCGAGATGGTGCCGACCAGCGAGGGCCGGCCGGTCTCCTGAGTGGCGATGATGTCGGTGACAATCGCGTCGTTCTTCTCGCCGGCCGTGCGGTAGATCGCGTCGGGCATTTCCTCCCGGCGCAGGGGCCGGTTGGTCGGGATGACGTTGACCTCGAGGTTGTAGATCTTCCCGAATTCCTCGGCCTCGGTCTCCGCGGTGCCGGTCATCCCGGCGAGCTTGGTGTACTTGCGGAAGTAATTCTGGAAGGTGATGGTCGCCAGCGTCTGGTTCTCGCGCTCGATCTTCACCTTCTCCTTGGCCTCCACCGCCTGGTGCAGGCCGTCGCTCCACCGCCTGCCGGGCATCAGGCGGCCGGTGAACTCGTCGACGATGACGACTTCACCTTCCTTGACCATGTAGTCGACGTCGAGCTTGAAGAGCGTGTGCGCCCGCAGCCCCTGGTTGATGTGGTGGAGCAGGGGCATGTTGATGGGGTCGTAGAGGCCCCCGGGCTCGAGCCGATGCGCCAGCAGCTTCTCGCACTTCGCCATTCCGCTCTCGGTCAGCGTCACGGTCTTGTGCTTCTCGTCGACCAGGTAGTCGCCGGTGGCCTCGAGCGCCTCGCGTTCTTCGGCCTTCGTGTCGCCCCGTGTGACGGCTCCGGCCTTGAGCTTCGGAATGACGCGATCGACCTCGTAGTACAGGTCGGTCGATTCTTCGGCGGGGCCCGAGATGATCAGCGGCGTCCGC
The DNA here is from genome assembly GCA_963843385.1 of uncultured Acidobacteriota bacterium. GTDB lineage: Bacteria > Acidobacteriota > Vicinamibacteria > Vicinamibacterales > JAKQTR01 > CAVOHU01. Next base: position 1,328,102 of record CAWJJY010000007.1, on the reverse strand, counting down.
GCCTCGTCTATCAGGATGCTGTCCACCTCGTCCACGATGGCAAAGTTGTGCCCTCGCTGGACGTAGTGGGCCAGCTCGAACTTCATGTTGTCGCGGAGATAGTCGAACCCGAACTCGTTGTTGGTGCCGTAGGTGATGTCCGAGCCGTAGGCTGTCTGGCGCTCCAGGTCGTTCAACTCGTGCTGGATGACGCCGACGCTCATGCCGAGGAAGCGATAGATGCGCCCCATCCACTCGGAGTCGCGGCGGGCGAGGTAGTCGTTCACCGTGACCACGTGGACGCCCTTGCCCGACAGCGCATTGAGATACGCGGGCAGCGTCGCGACCAGCGTCTTGCCCTCGCCGGTCTTCATCTCGGCGATGCGGCCCTGGTGCAGCACCATCCCGCCCAGGAGCTGCATGTCGAAGTGCCGCATGTTGAGCGTGCGGCGACCGGCCTCGCGCACGACCGCAAAGGCGTCGGGCAGCAGGTCGTCGAGCGTCTCGCCCGCGGCAACCCTTGCCCGGAAGGCGGCGGTCTGGCCCCTGAGGTCCGCATCGCTCAACGCGCGGACCTTCTCCTCGCGGTCGTTGATCTCGGCGATCATCGGCCGTAACCGCTTCAGATCTCGATCGTTCTGGGTTCCGATGACTTTGGCTAGGAGGGTACCAAGCATGTAAGGCTCGTGCCTGCGGGGGTATCCGTCGATTCTAGGGGACCGCGACCTGATGCGTCAAGGCAGGCAACGCCATCCAACCACATCGGTTGCTGCCGCACAATCAGGTGATGGAGCCGCCGCAATGGATGGTCAGGGCTGACGGGCGATGAGCAGTTGCATCGGATCGATGAGGTGTCCGCTGGCGATCACCTCGTAGTGCAGGTGTGCGCCGGTCGTCCGGCCGGTGGTGCCGACGTAGCCGACGACGTCGCCGCGCTTCACCATGTCGCCGACCTTGACCGCGAACCCCGAAAGGTGGCCGTAGCGGGTCTGCAGACCGAATCCGTGGTCGAGCACCAGCAGGTTGCCGTAATTGCCGCTCCACGACGCGCTCTCGACGATCGCGTTCGCCGTTGCGAACACGGACTGGCCCTTTTCGGTCGAGATGTCGAGGCCCTGGTGGTAGCCGGGATCGCCGGTAAATGGGTCCGCCCGGGAGCCGAACCCGGCGGTGAGCCAGCCAATGGTCGGCCAGATCGACGGTGTCGAGGCTGCCAAGGCCTCGCGGCGTTCGACATCGGTCCTCACCACGCGGAGGCGGCTTTCCAGGCGCCCGAGCATGTCGCGCAGCAGACCGAACGTGTCGTCAGGTGACGAGAGTGCCGCGGCAATGAAGGTGGGTGGCTGGCTGGTCGTGCTGCCGCCCATCGCCCGTGCCCTGATGACCGCCGGCAGCTTCTGCATCGCACGCACGACTTCCGGGTCCAGGTTGGACTTGGTCGTCAGTTCGTCGATCACGGCCTGAAGGGACGTAATCTGCTGGGTCAGCTCGCCGGTCGCCGCGCGGTAGCTGGAATTCTGCAGGTCGAGGGAGGTGGTGTCGGACTGCAGCGCCGACAGCTCGGCCATGGTGCCCCAGCGGATCCCGAGTCCAATCAGGACCGGCATGGCAAACATGAATGCCACCACGGCCAGCGTCCAGCCCAGCCGGACGGTGAACCGCCGGCCGATCCCGCTGGAGCGGTCAACGACGACGATGGTGTAGCGCTTTGATAACAGGCGGTGCATCACGGTTCCGGAGGAATTTCGGCCACCTTCACATCCCGACGCGGGCCGAACGATTCCGGTCGACGACAGGCCCGTCTATCGGCACGGGACACGTGAATGTAACACAGCAAGTCGCCGAAAAGAAGAACTTCGGGCGCAACGGGCGAACATGCGGCGAACATCGGCTCTACTCCTACCACGTTGACCGGTATTGCAGGGCCTCGGCGATGTGGGCGGCGGCGACCGATTCCGAATCTCCAAGATCCGCGATGGTGCGCGCCACGCGCAGGGTTCGGTCGTAGGCGCGGGCGCTCAGCGAAAGCCGCCGGATGGCGGCGTCCAGCAGCCGCCGGCCGTCTGGGTCGGGCCGCGCCAGGCGGCGCAGAGCGCGCCCGGAGAGCTGGGCGTTGATCGGGGCGTTGGCATCGGCCGCGCGGAGGGCCTGTCGCTGCCGCGCCCGAACGACCCGTTCGCGGATCTCTGCCGAGGTCGCGCCGTCGGGCTGGCCCTCGAGCGTCTGGGGTGGCACCCATGGCACCTCGGCCACCAGGTCGATGCGATCGAGCAGAGGCCCCGAGATTCGGCCGGCGTACCCCTGGCGTTGGAGAGGGGTGCACCGGCATGTCCGTGTCGGGTGGCCGACATAGCCGCACGGACACGGGTTCATGGCCGCTATCAGCGTGAACCGCGCTGGCAACTCGACCGTGCGCGCGGCCCTGGCAATGCGGACGACACCCTCCTCCAGGGGCTGCCGGAGCGCTTCCAGCGACCGCCGTTCGAACTCGGGCAGTTCGTCGAGGAACAGGATGCCAAGATGCGAGAGGCTAATCTCGCCCGGACGCGGCTGAGCGCCGCCGCCGACGAGCGCCGCCTGAGAGATCGTATGGTGGGGCGCCCTGAACGGGCGCGACGCCAACAGCCCGGCGCCTGAGGGAAGCAGCCCAGCCACTGAATGGATACAGCTGCTTTCGAGTGCCTCCTCAAAGGTCATGGGCGGGAGGACGCCGGCAAGCCGCCTCGCCATCATCGTCTTTCCAGAGCCGGGCGGCCCGATGAGGAGCGCGTTGTGGCCGCCTGCGGCCGCCACCTCGAGCGCCCGCTTGGCGAGTGCCTGCCCGTGCACGTCGGCGAAGTCCCCGTGCGCGTTGGCGCTGCCCGCCTCACTATCAGTCCCCAGTGGGCTGGTCACGGGTCGAGGCTGGCTGGTGCCGTTGAGGACCGCCACCGCCTCGGCTAGCGACTCGACCGCGAGGATCTCAACATCGCTGACCACCTGGGCCTCGGCGGCGTTCCTGAAGGGCAATAGCAGACTCTTCTGTCCGCCACGGCGGGCGGCGACAGCCACGGGAAGCACGCCCCTGGTCGGCTGAATGCCGCCGTCGAGGGAAAGCTCCCCGATGACGAGCGGGTCATCGATCTGGCGGCGGTTGACGACGCCGGTTGCCGCGAGCACGCCCAGGGCGATGGGGAGGTCGAATGCCGAACCGGCCTTGCGGACGTCGGCCGGCGCCAGGTTGATCGTGACCCGCCGGTCCGGCACCTCGAACCCGGAGTTGCGGATGGCCGAACGCACGCGGTCGCGGCTCTCGCGAACGCTGGCGTCGGGCAGGCCCACCATCGTGAAGCCGGGCAGTCCGGGCGACACGTCGACCTCGATCACAACGGCGGACGCGTCCACGCCGATGACGGCCGCACTGCGAAGCGCCGCGAGCATGACCGATCGCGCTGCAAGGATGTTGCCTCGGACATTCCCGAACGTGTGCCAGGCCAATCCCAGGGATTTCGGCGGTGGACGCGCAGGATCCAGGGCAGTGGCCAACACCGCACTCGGCGGGGGAGTGCAGAAACTGGGATGCTCGAACAGGCGCCGCTCGGAAGGATGTGCGATCGTCGAAGTGTGCCGACGGGACTACAGGCGAGTCAACACCCGATCGTAGTCGGCATGACTGCCAATCCAGAACCACACGACGCGATCGGCGTGAACAACTCCGAGCGCCCGATAGCCGAGCGTGACGCGAACGGAGTACACCGGCTCGACGTCATGGATCCGCTTGAACTGCAGGCTGGGATGGTCGGGGTCTTGTCGGAACAGGCGGTAGGCCTTTCGCGCAAGAGCCTGGATCTCGGGCGGCAGATTTCGAAACGCCGTCCAGAAGCGCGGCGTCGCGCGGGAGGTCACAGGTTGTCAGGGTCCAGATCGGTGGTGCGACCAGCCAGGTCGTCGGCACGTGCCTCGGCAGCGAGCGTCGCCAAGGCATCACGCGACGCCCGGAACTCGGCGGCCCACTCCTCTTCGTCGTGGAGTTCGTCGAGGAGCCACGTGGCGAAGCGATCCTGCTCATCGGCCGGCAGCTCGGCAAGCTTGGTGACCGCCGCGTTCAGTGAGCGAGTCATCAGTCCAGTATACGCGCGCCCAATGCGGTCCGGCAATCGCATGCACGCACTCCTTGCAGACGATGTCGGAGGCGCCGACGCGTGATTTCCGAACGAAACCAAGCCCTTGCGTCGAGCGTCCTGGCCGTCAGTCGACGTGCGGCGAAGTCCGAGGCCTTGGCTTTCCGGGAAATGAGTCACGGTCCAGTCGACAGACAGGGGTGACAAGTGATTCAGCGCGGCGCTGCGCAATGCCGCCCGCATGACGACGGCACGTGCAAGGATGCTGCCTCAGACTTCCTCGAACGCGTGTATTGCCGATTCGGGCGGATTCGGCAGTGGGAGGGCTGCCTACCACTGCGGTGACCACCACGCAAAGCGCTGGGGAAGTGCAGATTCTGCGAGGTGTGAAGCGGCGCCACTCCGGAATATGTGCGATCGTCGCGCCCGGTCCGGCCTGGATTCCCGGTCGTCAATCGGGTGTGGAATATCAGCTGTCACTACCGGCCCGATCATTTCGACTGTCGCGATCACCCTGGCTACAGTCTTTCCCACCCGTGTCGCATCTCACGACATGGGGCGACAAGTGACGACATGCACCACAGTTCGCGCGATGGGGCTTGAACTCGTTGTGTTCGGACGTATCTTCCAGTCAACGCCCGGGCCGGTCCGGACGAGGAGAGGGGGGTGCATGCAGCTCGCAAGATGGGGCGTGGTCGCGATCGCCCTGGTGGCAACTGCGCTGTCGGGAGAGGGCCGGATCACCGCCGGCTCGTCCCAGATCGTTCGGCTCCGGCTGGTTGTCGACACGACGCCGGTGGTGCTGTCAGAACGTGAGGGCGAAATGGCTCGAATCGACATCCGTGGCGAGCAGGTATTGGGCGTGATTCCGGCGATCGATACCTGCGCCACGAATGGGCCTTGCCTGGCGATTGTTCAGATCACCCTCGACCCGGCGACTGGCGAGGAGACGCTACAGGATCTTTGGCACGTCGAGCTCAAGGTGGGACAGACCGTCCGCTTCGACGGTGCGGTCGTTCCGGTCGAAATCAAGCTCGTCGGCATCTCGGCCGCTGGAGCGCAACCACCCGTCCCCAATGGTCCTTGCCAGAAGTGCTGCGTCATCTGCGACGGAATCACGACTTGTGCCTGTGCGGTGGAAACCGCCTGTGGAAACTGCTGTTGTCCGGAGTGCCAGCCAGCCGAGCCGCCCTCACTATCGTGCGTGGGTCCGCCGCCCGCAACCACTCCCCTAGACACGCCCCAGGACGCCGGGCGGACGGCGATGGGCCAACCTGATGCGCAGGAGTTACGGCATCGACGTCCTCGCGTGCCCACGCTGCGGGGCGCGCCTCCGGCTCATCTCGTTGATTGAGGAACGATCGGTCATCGAGCGCATCCTCCGGCACCTCGGGCTACCCCCCGCGCTCCCGGCGACGCGGCCCGGCCGTGCTCCGCCCATCCTGGACGAGGTCGCCGCCCCCTGACACCTGACCAGCGGCCCACCTGAGGCGGGTGGCGGGGTTTCTGGCGAGTCTCGCTCGCGACGCCGGCGCACGAGGGGCGCCGCGACGCCGGAGGCGTGCTCCGACACCTGCGTCCCGGCAGAAAGCGCCCGCCCTGTGCTTGACAGCGTCGTCACAGCAGCCGTAGTCTGCCCTGTGTCTGGGCATCCGGAGCCGTCCGGGAGGCATCCGGGGCCGTCCGGGAGCGGTTCCCGACCCCGGACGCGTGTCGCATACGGGACGTTGCGTTAACAACAGCTCGCGACGCCCCAGTTAATGCGTCCTATCGTCCGGTGGAGCCCGATACCATGCCCGTGACATCGGCGGCTGCCCCCGACCAACTCGATGTCGCCGACATGCGCCGTCGCCTCAAGGCGATCTTCATCGGCTCGGTCGGCAACCTGGTCGAGTGGTACGATTTCTACGCCTACGCGGCCTTCGCGCTCTACTTTGCCGGCGCGTTCTTCCCGGGCCACGATCCCGTGGTGCAGCAGCTGAACGCGGCCGTCCTGTTCGCGTTTGGATTCATCATCCGCCCCGTCGGCGGTTGGCTGTTCGGCCATCTCGCGGATCACTACGGCCGGCGAAACGCGCTGATGCTCTCGGTCCTCCTCATGTGCTTCGGGTCGCTGATGATCGCGGTTACGCCGACCTATGCCTCGATCGGCGTCGCGGCGCCGGTGCTCCTGGGGCTGGCGCGCATGATCCAGGGCCTGAGCCTGGGCGGCGAGTACGGCACCAGCGCCACCTATCTCACGGAGATCGCGGACGAAAAGCACCGGGGCTTCTATTCGAGCTTCCAGTACGTGACGCTCATCGGCGGCCAGTTGTGCGCCATCCTCGTGCTGCTGCTCCTGCAGCAGGTCTTCCTCACCGGGGAGCAGTTGCGGGCCTGGGGGTGGCGCATTCCGTTCGTCGTCGGGGCACTGCTGGCGGTGACCGCGCTCGTCATGCGGCGCAACCTGCTCGAGACCGACGATTTCATCGCTGCAAAATCGATGGTGCGGAAGAAGGAAAGCTCCGTCAGGGCGCTCATGAGGTACCCGCGCGAGGTGCTGGTTGTTGTGGGACTCACCATGGGCGGCACGACGGCGTTCTACACCTACACGACCTACATGCAGAAATTCCTCAAGCTGTCGGTCGGCCTGAGCGACATCCAGACGACGATGGTGACGGCCGGGTCGCTCGTGTTCGCGCTGTTCCTGCAGCCGACATACGGGGCGCTGTCGGACAGGATCGGCCGGAAGCCGCTGCTCATCGGGTTTGGCGTCATGGGCACCGTCTGCACGATCCCGATCCTGAATTCGCTGCAGGCGACCAAGAGCGCGTTCGCCGCGTTCCTGCTGATCGCCGGGGCGTGGATGATCGTGGCCGGGTATACGTCGATCAACGCCGTGGTGAAGGCCGAGCTGTTCCCGACCAAGGTGCGCGCGACCGGTGTCGGCCTGCCGTACGCCATCACCGTGTCGGTGTTCGGCGGCACGGCCGAATCGGTCGCGCTGTGGTTCAAGTCAATCGGTCACGAGACCTGGTTCTACTATTACCTCACGGGCCTCATTGCGACATCGCTCATCGTCTACTCGACGATGCGCGACACCAAGCGCCACTCGGCGATTGGGCGGCACGAGTAGTCCCCCATGGTGTGTCGAACTATGAGATCGGCGGCTGAGCGCCCTCGCCATCGCGGCATCCCGTCACGGCCCCCCTCCGTGCGAGCGCGCTTGTTTCGTCCTGTCGACCGGTAGCCGTGGCGCCTGCCGGGGCGCTCGGGGCGACATCGGAGCAGGTCCGAAGGTCTGGAACGTTCGATTCGGGAATGGCTATTCAGTCACGGAGGACTCACATGAAGTGGAGCAAGCCGCAGTGCGGGTGGCGTCCGCTCGTCGTGACGCTGGGGATCGTGCTGTTCGCTTCGCATGCCGCCGCGCAGAACGCGGAGCTGCGGGGAGTGGTGACCGACGCGAGCGCCGGGGTGCTTCCGGGTGTGAGCGTGGTCATCAAGGGCGTCGAAACCGGTGTCGAGCGCACGCTCGCCACCGACGCAACGGGAGCGTTCCGCGCCCCGTCGCTCGTTCCCGGCCCCTACCGGGTGACATCCGAGCTGATGGGCTTCAAGACCGACGTCAGGACGATCACGCTCACGGTCGGCCAAGTGGCCGAGCTGCGGATCGCGCTCCAGGTCGGCACGCTCGCGGAGACGGTCGAAGTCAGAGGCACGGTCGAAACGGTGGACGCGACCAAGTCCGACCTCTCGGCGGTCGTCACCACCAAGCAGCTTGATTCCCTGCCCGTCCTCAACCGCGGGTTCATCGGGCTCGCCCAGCTGCTGCCGGGCGGCGGCCCGTCGCGCACGGGTGACAGCCGGTTCGGGATCCAGACTGCGTTCGGCGGCACGAACGTCCGCAGCATGTACTCGACGGTGGTCGACGGCAGCAACATGGATCACCCCGTCTACGGATTCTCGATCGTCAACGTGAACCAGGACGCCGTGCAGGAATTCCGCGTGATGCGAAACCAGTACGACGCCCAGTACTCCAGGGCGGGGACCGCGGTCGTCAACGTCCTGACGCGGTCCGGCACGAACCTTCTCCATGCCTCCGCCTCGTACTTCGGTCGGGACGACGCGCTGAACGAGAAGAACTACTTTGCGACCAGCAAGCCCCCGTTCAGCCTGACGCGCCTGAGCGCCACGGTGGGCGGCCCGCTCCAGCTGGACCGGATGCACTTCTTCGTCGCCGGTGAGTATCTCCGGACCAAGTCTGCGACGCTCATCTCGCTCGCCGCGTCCAATCCGTTCGCGTCGGCGTGGAACGGCTCGTACACGAGCGGCGACCGTGAGAAGACCGTGCAGGCAAAGCTCAACTACCAGGCCAGCAACGCACACGCACTCTCGGTGCGGTATCTGCTGGACCTGCTGAACCAGGACTACAGCTACGTGCTCGCGCAGAACTACGACAACAGGGTCCACGATGTGGCCGCCCAGTGGAACTGGACCATGTCGGGCTCGCGGCTGAACACCGTCTCCGTGCAGTACTCCCACCAGTACACGAACCGGTTCGACAAGACGACGGACCCGCAGGTCATCCGGCCTTCGTTCACGTCCGGCCGCGCGACGAACCTGCCTCAGGCGTTTCCCCGGGACCACATTTCGGTGAACGAGACGTTCTTCTGGGCCCCGCAACGCCATGCAGTCAAGGTGGGTGTGTCGGTGGCGCACGAAACGCTCGACTACCTAGCCGACTGGTACGGCGGCGGGTCGTGGACGTTCAACACCGACCGGCCGTTCGATCGGAACGACCCGACGACGTGGCCCAAGAGCTACATCATCGGGTCGGGGCCTTCCACGCGGACCTACAAGAACTACGAACTGGGCGCCTTCGTGCAGGACGACTGGAAGCCCGTCGACAGGCTGACCGTCAACCTCGGGCTCCGCTACGATCTCGACACCAACCTGCGAAGCAACGACTTCATCGCCTCGCTGCTAGCCGACCCGCAGTTCAACGGCCTCGGCAACATGATCAAGGCGCCGCGGGGCAACGACTACAGCCACATTCAGCCGCGGCTGGGGCTTGCGTGGGACGTCACCGGCAACGCGCAGACGATCCTCCGCGCGGGCTTCGGCATCTACGCGGCCCGCAACCGCCCATGGTTCAATGTGCGCGGCCAGGTGCTGGCGGGCCAGTACACCGCGGAAATCGCCGATCCGAACCTCCTCCAGTTCTATCCGGATCAGCGGGGCGTGCTCGGGGGGAAGAGCATCCAGGACTACATCAAGACGGCCGGGGGCCGGGCAATGTACCTGCCGGGCGACAACCTGATGATCCCCTCGGTGTACAACTACACCATCGGCGTGGCGAAGACGCTCTTCAAGAACACGACCGTCGAAGTGGACCTCATCCACTCGAAGCAGGTCGACCTCCAGACGGGACGGGACGGGAACATCTCGCTGGACATGGTCAAGCCGTTCGTCAGGCCCTACCCGCAGTTCTCGACCGTGACGCTCATTGAGCCGCTGACCACCTCGTCCTACAACGCCGTTCAGACGCAGATCAACACCCGGTTCGACTGGGCGACCTTCCGCGTGTCGTACACCCTGGCGAAGATGACCTCGGACGGCACGAACGACAACGCAAATGTCAGCACCGACCCGCTCCACCTCCTGGGAAACAACGACAACGGGCTCGACGAGAACGATCGCCGGCACGCGCTGTCGTGGTCCTCGATGTTCACTCTGCCGTTCGGCGTCCAGCTGTCGGCGATTGTCTCGCTCCGCACGGGCAACCCGTGGGAGATCAACGCGGGCGTCGACCTGGATGGCTACACTGCGGACCGCACCGAGCGGCCGTCGGGCCTCCCCAAGAACGCGGGCGGCACGAAGAGCCAGGCGAACCTCGACGTCATCAACGCCTTCCGCGCCAGCCGGAATCTGGCGCCGATCACCATGGACCAGCTCATCCAGGGGAGCGGTGACAAGCTGCTGGACATCCGGCTGACCAAGTCGATCAACCTCGGCGGGACCAGGCGGGTCGATCTGTTCATCGAGGGCTACAACGTCCTCAACACCGTGAACTACGAGCCGCCGAGCGGCGCCATCTCGTCGGCGAGCTTTGCCATCCGTCAGTCCGCTCGCGACCCGCGCCAGATTCAGTGGGGAGCGAAGATCGTATTCTGATCCGTCGGCCGGCAGGCGTCCGCGGGCCCGACGGGGCCCTCGGGCGCCTCCTCCCTGGAGGAGAACGATGACACGCAGGCAACAGATGCGTTTGCCGCGCCGGATGGCGATCGCCGTCTGGTCGGTGCTGATCGTGGTGTGCGTCGCGGGCGCCGCGTGGATGACCGCGGCCGCGCAGGTGGCGCAGGCCCCGGACCGGGGCGCGCAGGCGAAGGCCGTGCTCGCGCAGCACACGGGCACCATCATGGTGCGCGGGCTGTCGCAGCCGGTCGAGGTCGTGCGCGACACTTGGGGCATCCCCCATATCTACGCGCAGAGCACTGCGGATCTCTTCTTCGCGCAGGGATTCGTCGTGGCGCAGGACCGCATGTGGCAGCTCGAAATGTGGCGGCGCAACGGCGAGGGCCGGCTGGCCGAAGTGCTTGGCCCCGACTACGTTACGCGTGACAAATTCGCCAGGCTTCTCGCCTACCGCGGAGACTGGGAGGAGGAGTTCCGCCGCTACCATCCCGAGGGAAAGACGATCTTCACGTCGTTTGCCGCGGGCATCAACGCGGCGATCCAGAAGGCCATCGACGAGCGAAAGGTCCCGGTTGAATTCGAGATCCTCGGATTTCAGCCGCAGCCGGTCTGGACCGCGAAGACGGTGCTGACGCGAATGCCCGGGTGGACGCTCTCGCGCAATGCGTCGAGCGAGGTGAACCGCGCGCTCGACATCAAGGCCCTTGGTCTGGGGAAGGTCGAGGAGCTCAAGCCCACCACGCCGCGCAAGAAGCTGGAGATTCCTCCGGGCCTCGACCTGGCAGACATCGAATCCTCCATCCTCGACATCGCTCGTGGCGCCAACGACATCCGTTGGAGCCTCAAGTCCGCCCTCGGGAGCAACAACTGGGTGGTGTCGGGAGCCAAGTCCGTAACGGGCGGGCCGCTGCTGGCGAATGACCCGCACCGCGAAGTCGTCAATCCCGCCCTCCGCTACGTCGTGCACCTCGTTGCGCCAGGCTGGAACGCGCTCGGCGCCACCGAACCGGGGCTGCCGGGCATCAGCATCGGCCACAACGAGAAGCTCGCCTGGGGCTTCACCATCCTCGGCATGGACCAACAGGATCTCTACGTTGAGGAGACCGACCCGGCCAATCCGAACCGCTATCAGTACAAGGGCGAGTGGCTCGACATGAAGCTCGAGCGCGAGATCATCTTCGTCAAGGGCGGGTCCGCGCCCCTGGAGTACGACGTCAAGATCACGCGCCACGGGCCGGTGCTCTACGAGAACGCCACCCGTCACCGGGCGTTTGCGCTCAGGTGGGTCGGCGCTGAGCCGGGCGGGGCAGGGTACCTCGGCTCGCTGAACGTCATGCAGACGGGCGACTGGAAGCAGTTCAACGACGCGCTGCCGAAGGCCTGGTACATCCCGTCCCACAGCCTGGTCTACGCGGACACGGCTGGCAACATCGGCTACCGCGGCGTGGCGCTGACGCCTGTGCGCAAGGGCTGGGATGGCCTGCTTCCCGTGCCGGGGAAGGACGGCAAGTACGAGTGGGACGGCTTCGTGCCGTACGACAAACTGCCGTCCAGCTTCAATTCGCCGAAAGGCTTCTACAACTCGTCGAACAACGACGTCGTGCCGAAGATCCTGCCCGGCTACTACATGCCGCTCGGCTACGAGTACGGCGCGCCGTACCGCTACGATCGCGTCGCCGAGGTCCTCGCCGCGCCCCGGAAGTTCGCCGTCGGCGACTTCGAGAAACTCCAGCAGGACACGCTGTCGATCCCGGCGAGGGAGATGGTCCCGCTCTTGCGAAAGCTCGTGACGAAGGATCCGGACGTGCGTCGTGCGATCGATCGGCTGCTCGCCTGGAACTTCGACATGGATCGCGAGTCTGACGCCGCGACGATCTACGAGTTCTGGATGCTGAAGCTCGGACCGCTGGCCTACGCGCCCCGTATTCCCGCGGGGGCGCCGACAACGTTCCGGCAGTACGACGTCACTCGCGTCGTCACCTGGATGAAGGCGCCCGACGCGGCCTACGGGAGCGGAGCCCGGGCGCGCACCGAGGCCCGGGACAGGATGCTGCTGGATGCGCTCAGCCAGGGGCTCGCCGAGATCCGCAAGCGCTTCGGCACGGATCCGGCGAAGTGGAAGTGGGGCGACGTGCACACGACCGACTTCGTGCACCCGCTCGCGACGACACCGGAGACGAAGCGCCTGTTCCAAATCGAGCCGGTTCGCCGGGGTGGCGACGCCTACACGGTGATGGCGGCGTCCGGCGCGACCGAGTCCGGGAGCAAACAGCTCTCGGGCGCGTCGTTCATGTTCGTGTTCGACGTGAAGGATTGGGATCGCTCGACCGGCCTCAGCGTTCCCGGCAACTCGGCGCAGCCCGGCAGCCCGCACTACGCGGACATGATCCCCTACTGGGGGGAGGGCAAGTACTTCCCGCTGGCGTACAGTCGGAAGAGCGTCGACGAGCACGCCAGGAGCCGCCTGACGCTCGAACCGCTGAAGGATCCTTCGGCAGCCGCGAACCCGGCCAATGAGCCGCGCTTCGCGATGGTGCAGCCCGAGCTGTTCGCGGCGGCGGGCGGCCAGTGCAGCGCCTGGGGAGACTTCGACAACGACGGCGACCTGGACCTGTTCATCGGCTTCCGGCGCGGCGAACTCAACAAGCTCTACCGGAACGACGGCGGCACGTTCGCCGAGATCGCCTCGTCGGTCGGACTAGCCGACGCGGAAGACACCAGGGCGTGCGGGTGGGGCGACTTCGACAGCGACGGGAACCTCGATCTGTACGTTGGGTTCGCTCGCTCATCGAGCGTGCCCAACAGGCTCTATCGCAACGACGGAAACGGCAAGCACTTCACCGACCTCGCCCGCGCGCAGGGCGTGGACGCGACGGGCGAGAGCCGCCAGGTTTCGTTCGTCGACTTCGACAGCGACGGAGAGATGGATCTGTTCGTGGCCTTCAGAGACCGGCCGAACATGCTGTTCCACAACGAGAAGGGCCGCTTCACGGACGTGGCGAAGGCTCTGGGCGTGGCCGACCCGAGGAAGACCGTGGGCGCGGTGTGGTTCGACATGGACGAGGACGGCGATCTCGATCTCTTCGTGGCGAACCAGGACGGCGATACCAACGGCTTCTATCGCAACGACGGGAACAGGTTCGTCGATGTCGCGCGCGACCTGGGCATGGACGGACTGGGGAGGCCCTCGGTCTACGGGGGCGTCGGGCCGAGCCTGGCTGATTTCGACAACGACGGCCGCCTGGATCTCTTCGTGGCGGGCTATGGGCCGAGCGCCCTCTGGCACAACGAGGGCGGCGGCCGGTTCAAGGACGTGGCCGTGAAGATGGGTGTCGCTGGCGACCATCACCTCGTCGCGTCGAGCTGGGGCGACTACGACAACGATGGCCGTTCGGACCTCTACTCGGGAGGGTTTCTGACGGCGATCGCCAACTACCGCGACTACCTGTACCACAACGACGGCGCAAGCTTCTCCGAGGTCGCTTCGGCCCTGCTCCTCAAGCACGACGCGTCGCACGGCGTGCAGTGGGCCGACTTCGACCAGGACGGCGCGATCGACCTGTCGTTCGCCGACAATGGGCCGCGCGGAGGCCACTTCCTCTTCCGCAACCTGTTGCCGCCCGATCGCGCACGGCAATCGCTCCAGGTTCTCGTGCTCGATGACCGCGGCCGCTATTCGAAAGCGGGATCCGAGGTGCGCGTGTTCGCAGCCGGCACGCGCAGGCTCCTCGGGACCAGGATCCTGGACACCGGAAGCGGCTATTGCTCGCAGAACGCCATGCCGGCGCATTTCGGTCTGGCCGCCGCCGGCCCCGTGGATGTCGAGGTCACCTCGATGACGGCGGGTGGGCGACAGGTCGTCCGCACGCCAAATGTCGACCCGAACGCGTACGCGAAGAAGTATCTGATCGTGCGGGCCGGGCGCTGAGACCAGAAACGGCGGCGGGGATATCCTCCCCGCGGCCGTTCGCGATGCGGGTTGCCTCGGGCATGCCCGGACACGCGCTCCCCGACTCCGTCACGCTGGCCGCCGTGTCGAGAAACCGATCAAGGGGGGCGTCGGATCCTGTGAGAACTCACGAGGTCATGCCTCAGACCTTCGAGCATATGGGGACACGCCTATCGTGAGACGGTCTGAGGCAGGTCTCGGTGGAGGAGCCCGTGGGCGCCGGGAGGGATTGCCCCCTCCGCCGGAGTATTGGACCCTGTTGGGGTCGGTGGCCACGTGGGTCGAGTGCTCCAGGAACTCCACCGTGATAGTACGCCAATCGGTTGCGGACATTCTGGAAAAGCACGTCACGTTCGCGTTGGAGTGTTGTATCGACCGGATGTATCTGAACGCGTATGTCCCCTCGGTTACTGGGATCTGGGGCCGCGTTTACTGAAGTTCCGCACGTACTTCCCTTATCCAACGAATCTGTGTCTCAACGGGCACGGATGGCTGAATCGACAGCCGTCGGCCTCTGGGCGATGACGAGGGGGCGTGACGGACTGGGCACGGACCGGAGCGCCGCGGATCGCTGGCAGCTCGACTCGAATCAGCTGATCGTCAAGTTCCAGTACACGTTCAGGTACTGACCAGGTATTGACGGAGGTTGGTCCTGGGCGAAGACGGCAGACGTGGGGCCGCCTCCTCGCCACGTTCACCGCCACGGCCACGCCCGAGGTCCGCGACGACATCGTCGACCTGCTCGGCCTGGCGTTGCCGGCCATCATCGTATCCGGGTGCGATTTGCCCAGCGTCGAACTGCTCGTGAGGCGGAGGCGGACAACTCAGGAGAAACGCGAACGCAGCGGACCCACCTAGTGGCCTGTCCCAGCTGAAATGGCAGTGCTTTCCGGGCGGGGCATCCCGCCTCGCTGCGTTGCTCAACGCTCAAATACTCCCAGTATTCTCGCGTTTCGCGCCTTGCGATCCGGGCGCCGCGCTCCGGAATCCGCTACCGTTTTAGCTGGGACAGGCTGTGTCTGGGCATCTGGAGCCGTCCGGGAGGCATCCGGGGCCGTCCGGGAGCGGTTCCCGACCCGGACGCGTGTCGCATAAGGGACGTTGCGTTAACAACAGCTCGCGACGCCCCAGTTAATGCGTCCTATCGTCTGGCCTTCTTCGTGCAGCGGCTGATTGAGTGGCGGCCAAGTCTATTGGTGCGCGACCGACGAATCGCGGTCGGTGTGGGCCGTTGGGTTCGCCGGGCGAGCCGATGCCGTGGGCCGCAGTCAAGGCCTTCCGGCGTAGTTCCGCTGGCTCCGGCCTTCGTCTAGATGTTGCTGCCACAGCACAAACTGATGACCTGGGAGCGTTTCGGCTCTTCGGCCTTGCACCGGGCTCGTATTTGGTCTCTGCTGTTGCCGGACCCGAGCCGGGAGCACCGCCAGCATCTGGCGGGTCTGTGGCTTCAAAGCTGCTACGGTCGCCCGCTCCGACGTACTATCCGTCGGCAGCTGGTGTGGACGAGGCCGTGGGAGTAGCCGTCGAGGCCGGCATCGAGTCCAGCGGGGTGCTGATCAGGATGCAGGACCTCGCGGCCTACACGGTATCGGGGTCGGTGAATACCCAAGTGTCCTTGGTATCTGGAAGCGTAGTCTTGACCCAGACAGTGACCGGTGGTGGCGAGCGACTGGTGGCGGAGGCAGCATTGAGTTCTGCCGTAAGAGGCTTCCGCTTCGCGGGAGTCGCCCTAGGCCGTTATCGAATCGTCGGATCGGTACACGATGGCGGCAGCGGTGACGCGTGGTTCGGAGAATCAGCGCTCGAGGTGACGAGAGAAGACGTGGAGTTGCCATTGGCACTTGCTCGGTCAGGCGCTGTTGAAGGCCAGGTGTCGACTGACACTAGAATACCGGTTCGTTCCGGTGAGATTCAGGTCAACCTAGTTCCGCTCCGCATCCTTCCCCGACACGTGGGGACCCCGGCCGCGCGTGTCCAGAGCGCTGGGGTTTTTCATGTCTCCGCAGTGCCGCCCGGTGAGTATATGATTCGGGTGGCGGCCACGCAACGGTGGAGCGTGGAACACGCGTGGTTACATGGAATCGACGCGTCCGACGCACCAATTCGGGTGGAGAGCGGCGAACAGGTAAGCGGCTTGCAGATTGCCCTCACCAGCCGTCCCACGGAACTTCTGGGCTCCGTGTCGGATGGGGATTCGGGTGTTCCGCAGGTAACCGTAGTTGTGTTCCCCGCGGGCTCCACCGGTTGGCGCCCGTTTTCCCGCCGCACTGTCGTCACGAGGTCTGGAGAGTCCGGCAAGTTTCGCCTACTTGGACTACCTCCAGGCGAATACTGTGTGGCTGCAGTGCTGGGACTGGACCCCGTGGACATCTTCGACCCCCTTGTTCTAGAGCTACTGACAAATCGCGCCATGCGAGTTTCCTTCCGCCAGGGGGAGCGGCGTGCGGTCGACCTGCAGGCGGTTGTGTGGCCGCTGCGGTAGGAGCTTGGCAGGAGGCGGCATGGCGACGAATAGAAGAATTCGTACAGCGCTCGGGACTTGCCTCCTTGTGGGTTTCGTGTGGTCGCTCGGCCTGCCCTGTGCATGCTCGAAGCGGTTGCCTGCCTCTCCTGACCCGTTGCCTATTTGGGAGGGAGCGGATCAGGCGCCTCCGTTTTCCGCTTGGGCTGACACGCCTTGCCCAACGCCAGAAGAAATCGCGATCATCCGGCAGGAAATCAACATCACCTTCGACAACCCTCCGCCTTCTCCCACTGTGTGTCGAGGCGAAGGTCTACCGGACGGGCTGAACTACTATGAGGAGCGTCTGTACGCTCAGCTCCTGATGTTCCGCACTGTCCAAATCGACACTCCGTTGCCTTGGACGAACCTGCCGCTGTGGGATTGGCTTCGCCATGCGATAGCTGGCATCGTTGTTGAGACCGGAGACCATAGCTTCTGCTGCGGTCCGGCAAAAGTCATTCACATCGGCTTTTCCCCTCGTTCTTTGTCAGCGGAATCTAACTGGCGGCGTGCCCCGAACACGCTGCTCCAGACGGTGATCATGCACGAGGCTCGGCACGCCGAGACCGGTAGGGGTCACACGTGCAGTGCGACAAAGGACAATACGATCTCGGAACTGGCGGCCTTCGGTGTGCAAAACTTGACTATGACGTTGATCGCCGAGCATTCCAATGCGTCCTCAGAGTTGAGGGAGTGGGCACGCTACTCGGCAATAGGGCACCGGCGTTCCGCGTTTTGCCGGGAATGCTCGAACGCCAACACAGGATCACTCTCCGCCTTTGCGCGCAGCAGTTTCGGTTTCCACTTCCCGATCTCAAAGACCAGCTGCGGCCCTGAGTCGTGACCCCTGTGCGATTGGAGCGCGACCGAAGGCTGGCAGACTCCGCCCGGATAGACGCTTCGTCAGTCCGAAGTCGCCGACCGATCCACGCAGGTCGAGACGGCCGGCTGGCCTTGGATTAGGCCCAGCCGAGAATCCCGACGCAACGCGCAGGCAAGTCGACCTTCCCCGCACGGGTGTTGACAGACTCCTCAGGTGAGTATACTTTGTATAGCAAAGTATACGTCCATGCAAAGAAGAGGACCAACACGCCATGAGAATCATCCGAGCCACGCACCTGGGCATGTGCTTCGGCGTGCGCGACGCGATCGCGCTGGCGCTCGCCAGCGCCGAAGCCGGCCCGCTCACCATCCTCGGTGACCTGGTCCACAACCCGACCGTCCTCAGCCGCGCTCGCGGCCAGGGGCATCGCCGTTGCCAACGATGTCGCGCACGTGACGACGCACACCCTGATGGTCACCGCGCACGGTGCGTCGGCGCGCGCCCTCGCCAGCACTCGGGCGCTCGGCTTGAATGTCGTGGAGGCGACGTGTCCGCTCGTGCACGTGGCCCATCGGGCGGTGGCGGCACTCTTCCGCGATGGGTACCACGTCGTGATCATCGGGCAGCGCGATCACGTGGAGGTGCGCGGGTTGACCGGCGATCTCGACGTCTTCGATGTGGTGATCGATGAGGCGGGGGTGCTGGCGCTCGAGGAGCACCCACGCATCGGCATCGCCGCACAGACGACTCAGTCAATCGAGAAGGTGCGGCTCCTGGTCGCATCGATCCGGAGGCGGTTCCCGCGCTCGGATGTTCGCTTCCTCGACACGGTCTGCAAGCCGACCAAAGAGCGACAGCACGCCGCCGTCGATCTGGCCCGCGCCTCTGATATCGTCATCGTCATCGGTGGGGAGGCCAGCAACAACACGCGCGAACTGGTGAAGACGTGCGGGCGCTATTGCTCCCGCGTCCACCACGTCCAGACCGAGGCGGACCTGAGCCCGGCGTGGTTCCGCGGGGCGCAAACCGTAGGGATCACCGCCGGCACCTCGACGCCAGACGAAGTCATCGATCGAGTTGAAGGGCGCATCCGGACGCTTGGCCGCGGACAAGGATTCGACGCGCTGGACATGGCGGAGTGTGCCCGATGACCGGCCAGCACCCCTCGACTCGCCTTCGCTCGCTCAGGGCGGGCGCATCGACGGTGATCCGCTCACTCAGGGCAGGTCCTTCGACTGCCACCCGGTCACTCTGGGCAGGCCCTTCGACTGCCATCCGCTCGCTCAGGGCAGGCCCTTCGACTGCCATCCGCTCGCTCAGGGCGGGCGCATCGACGGTGGTTCGCTCGCTCAGGGCGGGCCCATCGACTGCCACCCGGTCACTCTGGGTAGGCCCTACGACTCACATTCACTCGCTCAGGGCAAGCCGCGACTGCGCACGCTGGATGCTCGTCGTGACGTTCGCCGCCGGAATGGCCTGGGTCGAAGCGGCCTGCGTCTACTTCCTTCGCGTCCTGGTCGATCGCGTTGAGCCCTATCAACTGGACCCCTTGCCGATCCGCGGCATCCTCGGGGAGGTCGAGCTCGTACGCGAGGGCGCGACGCTGGTCATGCTGGCGATGACGGGCATGCTCGCCGGCCGAACGTGGCGGGCGCGACTGGGCTACGCAGCGATTGCGTTCGGATTCTGGGACATTCTGTACTACGTCTTCCTGCGCATCATTTGCGGCTGGCCCGGCTCTCTGTTCGACTGGGACGTGCTCTTTCTCTTGCCGCTGCCGTGGTGGGGGCCGGTGCTCGCGCCCGTCTGCATCGCGTTACTGATGATCGTGTGGGGCACCCTCGTCACGCAACGGCAAGGCCGCATGCCGGCGAATCGCTTCACTCGGGCCTCGTGGGGTGTGAGTGGGGCCGGCATCCTGCTGGCGCTGGGGGTCTTCATGGCCGATTCGATTCGTGCCCTGCCCGAAGGGCTCGACGCGGTTCGTCAGGTTCTGCCGACCTCTTTCAACTGGCCGGTGTTCGGCGCGGCGCTAGTGCTCATGGCCATGCCGGTGGCGCACACCGGCTGGCGATCGCTGTCGAGCCGCCGGGAGGCCAGCGGGAGCCATCCGAACGCGTACCGCCAGCGGCCGAGAGCCAATCGGCGTCTGCCGCAGGCGTGAAACCCGTACTCTGGCGCCGCTAGCCGCCAGCCTGCCCTCAGCGAGTCGAAGGGTGCCAGCCGAATGCCTATGGTCGGCGGCCAATGGCCGCCAGCCTCCAGCCGCCAGCCTACTGTCCGTGATTAGTACGGCTGCCCGCCGTCGGCCCTGCGCGTTGTCCAGCCGCCAGCAAATCAGCGGGAGCCATCCGAACGCGCACAGCCTGCGGCCGAGAGCCAATCGGCGTCAGCCGCAGGCCTGAAGCCCGTAGCCTGGCGCCGCCAGCCGCCAGCCCCAGCCCCAGCCTACTGTCCGTGATTAGTACGGTTGCCCGCCGTCAGCCCGGCGGAGCGCGAGCACGGTCAGCCGGTCGCCCGGCGCGATGACGTCGCCTCTGAGGCGATTGAGCGCCTTCAATGCGTCAACCGTTGTACGGAAGGCCGCGGCGATGGAGTAGAGCGAATCGCCGCGTTTGACCACGTAGGTCGTCTTCTGCCGCTCTGCACTGGACGAATCGGACTGGCCCGTCGCCGGCCCCGCGGCCACGACCGTGCGAGCCTCGGCCACCGGCGCCGACCGGGCAGGTTGCGCGGCGAGCAGCACAGTGGGGTCCCTGGGCACCACGAGCTTCTGGCCGGGTTTCACCGGCGCGCGCAGACTCAGATCGTTGGCTTCCGCGAGATCGTTGCGCCTGACGACGAGCTTGTTGGCGATCGAGCTGATCGTGTCGCCGCGCTTCACGGTGTACCACTGGAGCGTGGTCAATTCCTCGGGGGAAGATTCGGCCAGTCGAGCCTGCAGGGCCTCCGCCGTGCCTTTCGGTACTCGCAGCGGATAACCGTCACCTTCGGTCTTCAGCGGCGTCGTCCATCGGCGGAGCTCGGGATTCAGTTCCTGGATGCGATCGACGGTGGTCTGCGCCCACTCCGCCACACGCCGGAGATCGACGGGTCCCTTCACATTGACGATGTCGTACTCGGGCAGGGCCGCCGGTTCGAAGCTGAATCCGTACTGTGCTGGATTCCGGCCGACGACGATCGCCGCCAGAATCATGGGCACGTACTCCTTTGTCTCCCTCGCCAGGTACCGGCCCTTCTCAGCGAGTGCCCAGAAATCCGCGCTGCCTTTCCGCCTGATGGCCTTCAGCACGTATCCGGGGCCGGTGTTGTAGGACGCCATCGCGAGGTGCCAGTCGCCTTTGAACGCGTCTCGAAGCTCCGCGAGGTACTTGGCGGCCGCGGCGGTGGCTTTCTCCGGATCGGATCGCTCGTCGACGAACCAGTTGGTCGTCAGGCCGTGCTCACGTCCCGTCGTGGCGATGAACTGCCAGAATCCCTTGGCCTTGGCCCGCGAGAGCGCATTGGTGCGGAACGCGCTTTCCAC
Organism: uncultured Acidobacteriota bacterium; assembly: GCA_963843385.1. Taxonomy (GTDB): domain Bacteria; phylum Acidobacteriota; class Vicinamibacteria; order Vicinamibacterales; family JAKQTR01; genus CAVOHU01. The sequence continues at coordinate 1,307,045 of CAWJJY010000007.1, read as the reverse complement.
CAGCGGGACAAACGCCAGGTCGAGCGGCAGGCCCTCTGCCTTGAGCGTGCTCTGAATCATGGGCATGTGCTGCAGTCCGCGCTGCATCGACTCCTGGAACCAGTCGCGCAGCCGGCCCTGGAACAAATCGATGTAGGCCAGCACCTTGCCGTTGAGCGGGATTGGGATGTCGTGGGTCGTTCTGGCGAGGTCGTTCTCGACTGTCGCCTTCAACTCGGCGGGCGCCGCGGGCATCTCGGTGGCCGACATGTCGAGCAGGCGGTCGATCGACGCCGGCTCGCTCGGTTTCTCGCTGAACCCATCACCCTCGGCCAGCGCCTGGATCTCGTAGCTGCTGATGCGGTCCACCAGCCGGTCGAAGTGCTCCTGCAGCCGGACGTTGGATCGCGCGCCGTAGGGAGACTCGAGCAGCACGTCGAGCGCGGCGTTGAACTCTGATTTCGCCTGCTCGAGGTGACCAGCCTGGAGTTGGGCCTGCCCGGACTCGAAGCGGACCTGAGAGGCTCGGACAAGCAGTTCGATCGGATCAGGAGCAGGAGCGGGCGGCGAGGGCGGTGGAGCCGGAGGAGTCTTTGCTGCCGGTGGCTGCGTCGCCACGGCCGTACGGGAGATTGCCCCCCCACAGCCGACCAGCAGGCTGCCCAGAAGAACCGCGGCGAGCGCAAGCGACCAGGATCGTTGTGCCATTATCTCGTCGGGGCGCGCGGCACTTCGTGCAGGGCGGCGAACCGCAGGCACAGTAACACGCGTCCCGAAGGGTGGTCAACCCTAACTCTCATGCCATCAACAATACGGGGAATTAAAGCCGACCGATTCGAGCCGTAGATTCAGGGGCGGGATCGGACGAACACGCGTGCCGGCTCGCCCAGATCCCGTGCCGCCGGGGTCACAATGGCGCGGTCGGCCAGCAGGATCTTCCGATTGTCGCGCATGGCCATCCGCACGTCGGACTCACACACGAAGTCCACCGGCCTGGCGGCCGCCTCGACCTTCGTGTCGACCTCCAAATGGGTGACCGGGACAGAGGCAGCCTCCACACGCTGGCCAGCCGCGTCGGGCTCGAGCCGCTCGAACGCGAGACGCTTGATATTGAGGAGGTGGCGCGGCGTGATGTTGTCGGACGTGATGTTGCCGCCGAAGCCGCCGCATCCGAGCGTCATGGCGGGCGGAAGCCCCGTCGTCATGCCGATCGCGCCGAGCGTCGCCGGCGTGTTCACGCAGATTCGAAACGCCGGCTTCTTCAGGCCGAACTCCAGGATGACCTGCTCGTTGCGGGAGTGGATGGCCATGGTGTGGCCGAGGCCACCGTAGCGGAGGAGCTGCTTGCAGCGTTCACAGCCCTCCTGCCAGTTCTCGACGACGTAGTAGGCCAGCACCGGACAGAGTTTCTCGATCGACAACGGATAGTCCCGGCCGACGCCCGCGAGCGGAGCCAGAAGAACGGTGGTTCGCGCCGGAACGTTGAGTCCGGCTCGCGCAGCGATGAAGGTCGCCGACTTGCCGACCAGTTCGGGGTTGGGCAGCCGCTGCGGTGTGACGAGAACCTTGGCCACCGCGTTCGTCTCGTCCGGGGTCAGGAAGTAACCACCCTGGTTGATGAACAGCTGGCGGGCCTCGTCTGCGATGGCTGCGTCCACGACAACCGAATTCTCCGAGGCGCAGATCAGGCCGTTGTCGAACGTCTTGCCCCGGATGATGTCGCGGACCGCCTTGGGCACATCTGCCGTGCGCTCGATGTAGGCCGGGGCATTGCCCGGCCCGACGCCGTAGGCCGGCTTGCCGGCGCTGTAGGCCGCCCGCACGAGCCCCATTCCGCCCGTCGCCAGAATGACGGCGATGTCGCGGTGGCGCATCAGTTCTTCGGTGCCGGCGAGGGTGACCTCTGTCATCCAACGAATCGAACCGTCGGGTGCGCCCGCCTTGACGGCCGCCTCCGCGAGGACCTCGGCGGACCGGCCAATGCAGCGAATCGCCGCCGGGTGCGGGCTGAGCACGATGGCGCAGCGCGCCTTGATGGCGATAAGCGCCTTGTAGAGAGCCGTGGAGGTCGGATTGGTCGATGGAATGATCCCCGCGACAACGCCGAAGGGTTCGGCGAACTCAATGATGCCGGATACGTCGTCCCGGCTGACCTGTCCGACGGTCTTCATCGGCCGGATGTAGCGGTACACCCGGTCGCACGAAAAGCGGTTCTTGAGAATCTTGTCTTCGTAGACGCCGTACCCTGTCTCTTCGACGGCAAGGCGCGCGAGCGCCTCGGCGTGCTGCCGGCCCGCGGCGGCCATCGCGTCCACGATGGCGTCGATCTGTTCCTGTGAGAATTCCGCGAGTTCACCCTGCGCGCGCTTGGCCTCGGTGGCCAGCGTGCGGGCCTGTTCGATGGAGATCTTGTCCCGGTCGGTGTGCGTCGAGGAGGGTTGATCGTCCGGCATGGATGACAGGCGGAAACGAAGACCGAGCGCGACTGTAGCATATTGCCGGTTACGCGACAACTGGGCTAGAATGCGAGCGCTCTTCAGTCTGCGCCTGTTACGAGAACACCATGAAAAGATGTGTCCCGATCCTGATGCTCGCCGCACTTGCCGCGGCGGGATGCCAGAAGAAAGCCGACACCGCACAACCCTTCGCGACGCCAGGTCTGACCGTCAACCACCCGCGCGCGCCGCTCGGGAGCCCGCTCGAGCTGACATACCGGTTCAAGATCGAGCCCACGGCGCAGCCCTTGAAGAAGAACTACCGGGTCCTGGTCCACTTCCTGGACGCCAACGAAGAGATGATGTGGACCGACGATCACCTGCCCCCGGTCCCGACCACGCAGTGGAAACCCGGCCAGACCGTCGAATACTCTCGGACGCTGTTCGTTCCGCTGTACCCGTATGTGGGCGAGGCGACGGTTGAAGTCGGGCTCTACGAAACCGGATCGGACGAACGCGTGCCGATGGCCGGCGAATCCCAAGGGCACCGCGCCTATCGCGTCGCGCGCCTGCAGTTGCTGCCTCAAACCGAGAACGTGTTCCTGATGTACCAGGACGGCTGGAATCCGCCCGAGTCGGCGACCGGGAACTCCTCGGTCGAGTGGCAGTGGACCAAGAAGGACGCGACGCTGAAGTTCCGCAACCCGAAACGGACCGCGATCTTCTACCTGCACGCCGACGGACAGCCGGCGGGCTTCGACATCCCGCAAACGGTGAACGTCTACCTCCGCGATCAGGTCATCGACACGTTCCAGATCGCGAGCACCGAGGCGATGGTCCGCAAGGTTCCGTTGAAAGCGGAGCAGTTCGGCACCGACGATATGGTTCAGATCAGGATTAGTGTCGACAAGACGTTCATTCCCTCGCTTAGGATGCCCGGCAACCGCGATTCGCGGGAGCTCGGCATCCGGGTCTTCCACGCGTTCGTCGAGCCTCAATAATCGGCCTACCTATGGCGCGCCTCGGCTTTCGGCCGAGGTTTGTCGGTTGGTCACCACGGGTGGTACACTGTCCACTATGAGTCGGGCTGTGTCGCTGCTCGTCGTGGCTATCTTCCTCGCGGCCGCATCGCTGGCCTCCGCGGAGCTTGTGACGCTTCGTGGCGGCGGCGTGCTGTCGGTTCAGGGCTACCACGAGGACGGCGACTCGGCGATTCTCGTCCTGCGAAGCGGCGGCGTCGTGGTGTGCCGGCGGGACCAGGTCGTGGCGGTCGGCCCCGACGAGGTTCCCCGGCCGCTGGTGTCACTGCAGATGGCGGCGCTTCCCGCGGGGCGAATCGAGGTGCCCTACGGCGACGCCATCGAGCGGCTCTCGGCTCAGCACGGCGTCGATGCGCGGCTGGTGCACGCCATCGTGCGGGTCGAGTCCGGCTACCGGCCCGACGCGCTGTCCAGGCGCGGAGCGATGGGCCTGATGCAGTTGATGCCTGGCACGGCCAACAGGTTCGGCGTCGTCAATCCGTACGATCCGCTCGCCAATCTCGATGGCGGGATTCGGTACCTGAAATTCCTGCTCGGTCAGTTCGAACTTCCGCTCGCCGTGGCCGCCTACAACGCCGGGGAGTCGGCCGTTGCCCGCTTCCAGGGCATCCCGCCCTTCGCGGAGACCCGCGCGTATGTGCGCCAGGTGCTCGCGCTGGTGGGGTCGAGCGGCCACTGAACAGATTCCCGTCCTTTTCGGTTGTGGTCCTGTCTAAAGTGTGTGGAAGGGGCGATGGGGGGAGTCTGCTATAATCACGCAGGTTCCTCGACGACGCTAATCACTGATACGACAGTCACTTGCGATGGAATACCGCTGCAGGCTCGGCACGCCGACCGGTGAAATCATTGAAGAGACGCACCTGGCCGACAGCGAGGCGCGGCTGAGGCACGACCTCGAGCAACGGGGGATGTGCGTCATCGCGATGCATTCCCGGAAGAGCCTGGGAGGCATGCGCATCGGCCGGCGCGGACCCGGGCGGATCCCGGCCCGCGAGTTCCTGATCTTCAACCAGGAGCTGGCCACGCTGCTCAAGGCCGGGATGCCGCTCGTCCAGTCGCTGGACATCCTGCGCGGGCGCGTCGCCGATGCGACGTTCCGGACGGTCATCGACGACGTGCACGAGCGCGTCAAGGCGGGCAGCTCGCTGTCCGACGCGTTCACGGCGCACGGGGAGCTGATTCCAGGCACCTACGTCGCTTCGCTGCTCGCCGGAGAGAAGAGCGGCAGCCTCGAAGGCGTGCTGCGGCGCTTCGTCGCCTATACGAAGGTGATCGAAGGCGTTCGCCGGAGGGTGATTTCGGCGCTTGTCTACCCAGCCGTCTTGATTTCGCTGGCGCTGGTCGTCGTGGGCATCATCGTGCTGAAGGTCATTCCGGAGTTCTCCTCCTTCTACGAGAGCTTCAACGCAGAACTGCCGCTGGCGACGCGGGTGATTCTCAAGATCTCGACGGTCGTTCGCAGCCAGCTCCTCCTGCTGCTCGCCGCGGCCATCCTGATTGGCGGTGGATTCTGGGGCTGGTTGAAGCAGCCCGCGCAGCGCGCGCGGTTCGATCACGGGGTGCTGCGCGTGCCGTGGGCCGGGTCGATTGCGAGGCGGTTTGCGACCTCCCAGATCGCGAGGACGTTGTCGACGCTGCTTGGCGGCGGGTTACCGCTCGTGAACGCCATCGAGATTGGCGCACGGTCGACCAGCAACCAGTTCCTCGGTCAGGAGTTGCGGGTGGTCGGGCAGCGGGTCCGGGAGGGCGAACCGTTCTCCGCCGCGCTGTCCGCCCGGAGGGTTTTTCCGGACGTGGCCGTCAAGATGGCGGAGGTCGGGGAGTCGACAGGCGCGTTGCAGGAAATGCTGTCGAGCCTGGCCGACTTCTATGACGAGGAGATCGAGACCGAACTCGGCCGATTTGTCAGCGTCATCGAGCCGGCGCTCCTGATTGTCATGGGCCTGGTCATCGCCAGCCTGCTGCTCGCGCTGTACATGCCCCTGTTCCATCTGACGTCGGTCATCGGGCAGCACTAGGGAGCCATCGTGGACGAACACGCAAGCGCGACGCCGCCGATCGGCCAGGCCGACCTGTACCTCGACAAGGGCGGACCCCAGGCGCCGATCGACGCGGTCGCCGAGTTGGAGAACGCGCAACGCCTCGCCGAACGGTATGGCCTCGAGTTCGTGGACCTCGAGCAGTTCCGGATCGATCACGACCTGTTCCGATCCATTCCGGCCGACCTCATGCTCAGGTACGGCTTCGTGCCGTACGGCCGCGAGGGCAAGGCGCTGGTCATCGTGGTGTCGGATCCGACCGATCTGCCGATGATCGACGAGCTGGAGGTCCTGCTGGCGACGCGGCTGAAGGTGATGGTCGGGCCGCGCTCGTCGATCGAGTCGATCCTCAAGAAGAGCGAGAGCTCGCAGCGCGTGCTCGAGGAGGCCACCGAAGGGTTCCAGCTCCAGCTTCTCAAGGACGATGACAACGGCGACGACAGCCTGACGGTCGAGCGGCTGACGAGCGACATCAGCCCGATGATCCGGCTGGTCGACTCGACGATCTACACGGCCATCCAGCGGCGGGCGAGCGACATCCACATCGAGACGCAGGACGAGGCGGTCAACGTCAAGTACCGGATCGACGGCGTCCTGCAGGCGGCGATGCGGCCGATCGCCAAGCAGCACCACAGCGCCATCATCTCGCGCATCAAGGTCATGGCCGAGCTGGACATCGCCGAGAAGCGCGTCCCGCAGGACGGGCGGTTCAAGCTGAGGCTGCCCGGCAAGACGATCGACTTCCGCGTGTCGATCATGCCGAGCGTGCACGGCGAGGACGCGGTCATCCGCATCCTCGACAAGGAATCGATCAGCGAGCAGTTCAGCGAACTCCGACTCGACATCCTCGGCTTCCCCGAGTCCGAGCTGAAGCGCTTCCGCAAGTACATCGCCGAGCCGTACGGGATGGTCCTCGTGACCGGGCCGACCGGCAGCGGGAAGACGACGACGCTGTATGCGGCGCTCTCCGAAATCAAGTCGCCCGAGGACAAGATCATCACCATCGAGGACCCGGTCGAATACCAGCTGAAGGGCATCACGCAGATTCCCATCAACGAGAAGAAGGGTCTCACCTTCGCGCGGGGCCTCCGGTCGATCCTGCGCCACGACCCCGACAAGATCATGGTCGGCGAGATCCGCGACCCCGAAACGGCGCAGATCGCCATCCAGTCCGCGCTGACCGGGCACCTGGTCTTCACGACGGTCCACGCCAACAACGTCGTCGACGTGCTCGGGCGCTTCCTGAACATGGGCGTGGAACCCTACCAGTTCGTGTCGGCGCTCAACTGCGTGCTCGCCCAGCGCCTGGTGCGGACGATTTGCCCGCACTGCCGTCGGGCGGCCAAGGTGAGCCGGGCCCTGCTCGAGGAGTCGGGGCTCGACCCGGACGTGGCCGGGAAGGCGACCTTCTACGAGGGGGTCGGCTGCATCGAGTGCGGCGGCACCGGCTACAAGGGGCGCACGGCCATCTGTGAGTTGCTCGATCTGTCTGATAGCATTCGAGAGCTGATTCTTGCCCGCAAGCCGACCTCGGAGATCAAGAAGGCGGCCCGGGAGGAGGGCATGCGCTTCCTGCGCGAATGCGCGGTGGAGCGCGTGATGTCGGGCACGACGACGTTGCGCGAGATCAACAAGGTGACCTTCGTCGAATGACATGAGACGATTCTCCCTGCTCCAAACGCCGCCCCTCCAGTTCGCCGTGGAAATCGCGTCGCGGCATGTGGTCGCCTTGTCGCTGACCGGCCGGGCCGGTTCCTTCAGGGTGGCCGCGCACGCCGTGGAGGCGTTGCCCGAGGGCGCGGTGGCGCCCTCGCTCACCGCGTCCAACATCACGAACCCCGGGCTGGTGACGGCCGCCATCACGCGCGCCTTCGCCGCGCTTGGCGCGCACCCGCATCGAGTCGGCCTGGTCGTGCCGGACCCGGTGGCCAAGGTGTCGCTGGTGAAGTTCGCCAAGGTGCCCGATCGCGCGTCCGACCTCGACGAAATGGTCCGCTTCCAGGTCCGCAAGGCGGCGCCCTTCAAGCCCGAAGAGGCCGTGGTCAGCTACAGCCAGGGAGCTGTGGGAGACGGAGGGCGGGAGTTCATCGTCGTGCAGGCCCGCCGCGACATCATCAAGGAGTACGAGGACGCCTGCGCCCGTGCCGGCGCCGCAGCGGGGCTGGTGGACCTGGCCTCGTTCAACGTGCTCCATGCCGTGATGGCAACCTCCCCGAAACTGTCGCGCGACTGGCTGCTCGTGTACGTGACGCCCGAGTACGCCGCCATCGCCATCATGCGTGACCAGGACCTTGTCTTTTTCCGAAACAGGGGAGCGGATGGCGACGGCCAGCTGGCCGACCTCGTGCATCAGACGGCCATGTACTACCAGGACCGGCTGGGCGGCTCCGGGTTCGGCCGAGTGGTGCTGGCCGACGCGGCCTCGCCCGGATCGGCGACGGACCTTCGGCGGAGCATCGAAACCCGTGTCGGAGTTCCGGTCGAGTCCATGAACCCGATGCAGGCCGTGCCCCTGTCCGACCGGGTCAGCCCGCCGCAGGACCTGGTGCACACGCTGACGCCCGCCCTTGGCCTGGTGCTGGCGCAGCACGCTCTGCGGTGAGGCCGGGATTCACATGCTGCGCACCAACCTTTCGACGCGCCCCTTCTACAACGAACGTGCGGTGCACGTCTGCCTGGCGCTCTCCGCGATCCTGGTGGTCGCGCTGACGACGTTCAACCTGTGGGAGATCTACTCGCTGTCGGGCCGCGACGCCCGGGTGCGGACGAGCATCGAACAGGCCGACCTCCGGGCGCGGGACCTTCGAGCCGAGGCGGCGCGCACCCGGAGCGCGATCAATCCCCGCGAGCTCGAGGAGGTTGCCGCCGCCGCGCGTGAGGCCAACGCCGTGATCGACAAGCGGGTGTTTTCGTGGACCGAGTTGTTCAACCGGTTCGAGAACACGCTGCCCGACGACGTGCGGGTCTCGGCCGTGCGCCCCACCGTGGAACGGGACGGGTCCATGACGATCGTCATGCTCGTGGTGGCGAAGGATGTGCGCGGCGTGAACGCATTCATCGAGAACCTGGAAAAAGACGGGAGCTTTGCCGGGCTGATCTCGCGCGAGGAGTTCGTCGACGAAGGTGGCGAGCTGAAGGCGACCATCGAAGGACGCTACCTCGGTACCCCGGGCGGGCGCAGCGCCGGGGAGGCAAAGCCGTGACCTGGACGCTGCTGAAACGAGCCGTCGTCGACAAGCGCGCATGGGTCCTGCCCCTCTCGGCGGCCCTGGTCCTCAATGCGGGCCTCTATGCCTTCGAGGTGTACCCGCTCAACCGGCGAGTGGCCGACGCCGAGGGCCGGGAAGCCGCGGCCGCCCAGGCCCTTCGCGGGGCACAGCAGGAACACGAGTCGGCGGTGGGGACGCTGACGGGAAAGGCCCGGACCGCGGCGGATCTGGATCGGTTCTATGCCGAGATCCTGCCGGTGGGTCTCGCCGGGGCGCGGAGGGCGACCTACGTGAGGCTGGCCGACCTGGCGCGCGAGTCCAACCTGGTCTACGGACGGCGCGTCGAGGAGTCCAAGGACCCGGGTCAGCGGCAGGAGCGCAACGAGAAGGGACGGTTATCGAAGTTCGAGATCTCGATGGTGCTCAAGGGGCAGTACGACGGGGTACGGCGGTTCCTGCACGCGATCGAAACGGCGCCCGAGTTCATCGTCATCGACAACATCTCGCTGACGGAGGGGGCCGAACCCGGATCGACTCTGGTGCTGTCGCTCGACCTGTCCACCTACTACCGGGCCGAACCCAATGTCCCGTAGCCGCCTCGAGGTCGTCGTCCTTTCGATGCTGGCCCTCGTGGTGGTGGCGCTTCTGTGGTGGCGCGCAAGCGAAGGCTGGGGCGCGGCGCCGCCGGAGGCGGCCTCGCCGGGGCCGGGCACGGCCTCGACAGCAGGGAAGGACGCGAAGGGCCAGACCGCGCAGGCAAGGCCGGCGGGGCAGACGAGCCAGGCATCGCGACGGTCGAGCGTTCCGGCCCTGGAACTCGACGCGCTGAAGCAGCCGAGGCCGAGCCCCCTCGACGCAAGGCGGGATCCGTTCCGGTACAACGTGCGGCGTCCTCCCGCACCCCCCGCCTTCGCGGGGCGAGGAGTCATTCGGCCGCCCGGAGCGGGGGCACCGCCGGTGCCGGTGGCTGTGGATCCGAACGCACCGCCGCCCGTACCGCCTCCGCCGCCCATCACGCTGAAGTTCATCGGCATCGTCCAGGTGCCCGACCGGGGGTTGAAACTGGCGGTCGTCAGCGATTCGAAAGGCGTCTACTTCGGACGCGAGGGAGAGGTGATCGAGGGGCGGTACCGGATCTCCCGCATCGGCGCCGAGTCGATCGTCGTGTCTTACGTGGACGGGACCGGGCAGAGGACCATCCCGCTGTCAGGATCGTCATGACAACGTCATCATCTGTGGAGCCACGCGTGAAACCCGAGATGCTGAACCGCCACCCGGCCGTCAGGCTCCGAGCGGGCCGGGCGATGCGACTGAGCCTGGTCGCGATCGCCCTGGTTGGGCTGGCGGCGTGCGCTACCGGCCGCGAATTCCGGAACGGCGAGAAGGCGGCCCTTGCGGGCAACTGGGACGAAGCGGTCAGCTACTACCGCAAGGCGCTGCAGAGCTCTCCCAACAACCCGAAGTGCCACATCGCGCTCGAGCGCGCGATGAACAACGCGGCGCGCATCCACCTGGATCAGGCACGATCCTACGAACAGAAGGACGAGCTCGATCTGGCGCTGCGCGAGTACAGGAAAGTCGTGGAGTACGACGGGGCGAATCGAAGCGCGGCCGCGCGCGTGCAGGAGCTGGAAAAGACCATCCGGGACCGCATCGAGGCGTCGCGCCCGCGCCCGCAGATCGAAACGATGAAGGACCAGGCGCGGCGCAGCCGGGCCGAACCGCAGCTCAACCCGGCGTCTCGTGAGCCGATCGAATGGGAATTCCCGGACACGCCGCTCAAGAGCGTGTTCAGCTTCATCTCGGCGTCGACCGGCATCAACATCATGTTCGACAGCACGTACCAGGACAAGAACTACGCCGTGAAGCTCAAGGACGTGACGCTCGAACAGGCGTTGTTCGAGATCACGACGGCCAACGGCCTCTTCTACAAGGTCCTCAACGAGCGCACGATCATCATCGTGCCCGACAACCAGAGCAAGCGGGCCGCATACGAGGAGCAGGCGATCCAGACGTTTTTCGTGTCGCACGCGGACGTGACCGAGCTGGCGACGCTCGTGAACAGCGTGCTCCGCGTGCAGCTGCCCGTGCAGCCGGTGGTGGTCCCCAACAAGACGGCCAACTCGATTACCGCGAGGGCTTCGCTGCCGGTGCTGGACATCATCGACCGGATCATCCAGGCCAACGACAAGCCGCGGGCCGAGATCGTCATCGACGTCGAGATCATGGAAATCAACAGGAACCGGGCCAAGCAGTACGGCCTGGACCTGTCCGGTTACTCGATCGGGCTGTTGTTCTCACCCGAGTCGGCTCCCGGCGGGGGCAGCACCGGGACGGGCACGGGCACGGGCGGCACCGGCGGAAGCGGCGCATCGACCGCGGGCGGAGCGTTCAACCTGAACACGATCAGCAAGGGCATCAGCACGGCGGACTTCTACGCGACGGTGCCCTCGGCCATCATGCGCTTCCTCGAGAGCGACTCCGAGTCGAAGGTCATCGCGAGGCCTCAGCTTCGGGGAACCGAGGGTGAGAAGCTCACGCTGAACCTGGGCGACGACATCCCCGTCCCATCGACCACCTTCACGCCGGTCGCCGCGGGCGGCGCCGCATTCAATCCGATGACGTCGTTCCAGTATCGATCGGTGGGCGTCATCGTGGAGATCGAGCCCCGCGTCACCTACGAGGGCGACATCCGGATGAAGCTCAGCGTCGAGAGCAGCGCCCTCGGGCGGGACGTGAACATCAGCGGGCAGAACCTGCCCTCGTTCGGATCGCGCAAGGTCACCACGACATTGCGCCTGCGCGATGGCGAGTCCAACCTGCTGGCCGGGCTGCTGCGCGAGGACGAGCGGAAATCGCTCAGCGGCTTCCCCGGCGTCATCCACACGCCCATCGTCAAGGACCTGTTCGCGGCGAACGACCGGCAGATCGCGCAGACCGACATCGTGATGCTTCTCACGCCGCGCATCGTGCGGACGCACGAGCTGACGCAGAAAGATCTGAACCCGTTCTACATCGGTCCGCAGACGAGCCTCGGCGTGGTCGGGCCGCCTCCGCTGATTGCGACCTCTGGCGAAACGCCGGCATCTGTGCCCGCGGCGCCGCCCACGGCGGCTCCCGGCGGCCAGACGAGGCCGGGGGTGCAGGGTGTGACGCCAGGCTGGCCGGGTTCGCAGACGCTTCCCGTGGTGCCGCCAGGGAGCTCGCCGATCCCCGGGACGATCGGCGTGACGCCTCCGGCCGTTGCGCCAGCGGCGCAGCCACCGCAGGCCCCGCCCGTGACGCCGCCTGCCGGGCAACCGCCGCCGCAGACGTTCCCACCGGCTCCGGTCACTGGAGCCCAACCGGCAACCCCGCCGACGGCGAAACCTGCGACGCCTCCGGCAACACCCCCGGCGGCGAAACCTGCGACGCCGCCCGGAGAGGCCGCGACCACGCCTGCGCCGGCTCCGGCCGTCGCGACGGCGATGGTGAGAGCCTCGATTCCCGCAGGGGAATGGATGATGGCCGGCGGACCGTACAACGTTCCCATCTCGATCGAGAACGTCTCCCGGCTCAGCACAGCCGCCGTGACGGTGACATTCAATCCGGCGGTGGTACGGGTGCGGGTCGTGCAGGAGGGCAGCTTCATGCGGCAGGGCGGCGCGACGGTCAGCTTCACCCAGCAGATCGACGCGACGCGCGGCCGGGTCGACATCACGGCAACCCGGACGGCAGACACCGTGGGCGCGTCGGGCTCGGGCATCATCGCCTCACTGGTGTTCGACGCGATCGCCACGGGCACCTCGCCGATTACCGTGAGCGGAGCGGCGACCGCAGCCGGTGGCGCAGGTATCGCGCTTCAGTTCACCCCGGCCTCGGTGGTGGTCCGGTAGGCAGTCGAGGCAACGATGAGAAGGTGGATACGGGCGAATCGATCCACGTGCGACGGGTTCTCGCGCGGGTACTCCTTCGTCGAGCTGCTCGTCGTCACGACGATCATCCTGATCCTGGCGTCGGCGGTGATGCCGCTCACCAGGCTGACGATCCAGCGGCAGCGGGAAGGGGAGCTGCGGGCGGCGCTGCGCGAGATCCGGATCGCGATCGACAAGTACAAGGACGCGGTCGATCGAGGTCAGATCGGCGGCAGGGACGTCCAGCTCGGGAGCGAAGGGTACCCTCCCGACCTGGAGACGCTGGTGACCGGCGTCACGCCCCTCAACGACGCGACGGGGCGCAAGCTGAGATTCCTCCGGCGCGTGCCCATCGACCCGATGACCAAGGGCATCGAGTGGGGGCTGCGCTCGTACCAGGACAAGCCGGACGCGACCAGTTGGGGCGGGCAGAACGTGTTCGACGTGTACACGACGTCGAGCGGCGTCGCCATCGACGGCACCAAGTACCGCGACTTCCAGTGAGGATGCCATGAACCATCGGCCGGGCGAACGAGGCCGCCGCGGTATCGCGGGATTCACGCTGATCGAGCTGATGGTGGTGCTCTCGCTCATCGTGATTCTCGCGAGCCTCGGGCTGGTCCAGTACAAGAACAGCGTCATCCAGGCCCGCGAGGCCACCCTGCACGAAGATCTGTTCCGGATGCGCGGGGCGATCGATCAGTACTATGCGGACAAGAACCAGTACCCGCCGTCGCTCGAATCGCTGGCGACTGACGGCTATATCCGCCAGGTCCCGAAGGATCCCATCACGACTTCCTCCGAAACGTGGCAGGTCGAGAAGGCCGACCCCGATCCGAACAACCCCACGGTCGAGACCGGCATCACCAATGTCCACAGCGGGTCGGATCAGACCGCACTCGACGGGTCGAAATACTCGGACTGGTAGGGCGAGACGATATGAGCATCTCATCTGGTGAACGGTCACGTGCCGCGCGATGGGTTGTCGCCGCACTGCTCGTGATGGTGGCAGGCCTCTCGGGGCCGTCCTGCGACAAGGTGCCGCTGCTGGCGCCGTCCGGCTCGGCCATTTCGCTGTTTACCAGCACGTCGATCGTGCCGGCCAACGGGTCGGCCGACATCATGGCGACGGTGGTCGAGAGTTCCGGGACGCCCGTGCACAACGGCACCACGGTCTACTTCTTCACCACGCTCGGGACACTGTCGGCCTCCGAGGCGACCACGCGCGACGGCCAGGCCACGGTCAAGCTGCTGGCCGGGACTCAATCCGGCGAGGCGAGGGTCCGCGCGGCATCCGGGTCCTACCAGACGAAAGACGCCGACGCCCTCGTCATCAAGATCGGCAGCGCAGCCGCCGGGCGCGTGGACCTGAGCGCCAGCTCGGCGACCTTGCCGGCGGCGGGCGGGACCGTTCAACTGCTCGCCGTCGTGTTCGACATCGCCGGCAACCGTCTGCCCGGCGTCATCGTGTCGTTCTCGGCCACGACAGGCACGTTGGGCCAGGCGTCGGTCACGTCCGACTCGAATGGCGAGGCGCAAACCTCACTGACGACAACCAGCAACTCGAAGGTCACGGCCACGATTTCCGGCGCGACGCCGGCGCCGACACCGGCCACCCTCGACATCACCCTGCGGGTGGCGCCCGTGGTGACGATCGGCAACATCTCCCCGAATCCAGGCGCGGCCGGGCAGCCCGTGACCATCTCGGTGACGATCACGGCGGGCGCCGGCGGTGCGCAGGTGCGCACGGCGACCATCGACTTCGGGGACTTCACCGCGCAGCAGACGCTCAGCACGGCGGGGACGACCAACGCCGTGCATACCTATCGGACTGCAGGGACCTTCACGGCGACCGTGACGGCTGTCGATGCGGCCGGGGAGACGGTCCAGGCGACGGCGCCGATCGTCATCAAGCCTCTGGCGCCAATTACCGTGACACTGAGCGTGAGCGCGAACCCCAGCGTCGGCCAGGTCACGACATTCAACGCCAACGTGACCCTTCCGCCCGGGGACGCCATCGCCAGCTTCGACTGGGACTTCGGAGATGGCAGCGGGCGCACGACCACCTCGCCGGTGACGACCCGCGTCTACCAGTCCGCAGGCATTTTCGCGGCGAGCGTGCGCGTCACCACCACCGATGGTGCGACGGGAAACGCCGTGATCGACGTGCGCGTGCTGGCCAGTCCGTTCAACGTGCAGCTGACCGCGAGCAACCTGACGCCCGCCGTCGGCGAAATCGTGACGTTCACGGCCACGGTGACGTTTGGATTCGTGCCGACTCGCTTCGAGTGGGACTTCGGCGACGGTAGCGGGATTTCGACGACCGGCACGGGCACTACGGTTCACCAATACACGACGGCGGGCCAGAAATCCGTGAGCGTTCGGGCGGTCCTCGCAGACCAGACGTTCGCGACGGCCTCGCTCAACGTGATCGTGCAATAGAGGAACGTTCAGCCGGCTGGGCCCCGGAGGGCCCCGCCGGCTGCGAACACGCGTCTGATGGAGTCGGAGGAGTATCGAACGATGGATCGCGGCGAGCGACGGCGTTGTGAGTGGGGCTACGCGATGGCCGCACTGCTGGTCGGCCTCGCGATCATGTCCGTCCTCGTGTCGGTCGCCCTTCCCGTGTGGCGAACCTGGGTCAAGCGCGAAAAGGAAGAGGAGCTGGTGTTTCGCGGCCGGCAATACGTGCGCGCGATCGAACTGTTCCAGCGCAAGTTCCCAGGTGCCTATCCGCCGACGGTCGACTTCCTGGTGGAGCAGCGTTTCCTGAGGAAGAAGTTCAAGGACCCGATGACCAAGGACGGCGAGTTCCAGGTGCTGTTCCAGGGTCAACAGACGCCCGTGAGGATGGGGGGCCGAGCGGGAACCGGCGGCCAACCAGGCGGCCAGGTGAACCAGCCGGGACAGGGATTCGGGTCGGGCGCAGGCGCCACGCAGTTGGGCGGAAGCACCGGCGCCCCCGGGTCATTCGGCAGCCAGCCAGGCGCTGCGGGAGCCGGCGGGCGGGGCATGATCGGCGTCGCGAGCAAGAGTACGGACGAGTCGCTTCGCATTTACAACGGCCGCACCGTCTACAACGAGTGGCAGTTCATCTACATTCCGACCCTCATCAGCCCCGGCGGTGGACGAGGCCCCGGCGGTGGCAGGGGAGGCGGTCCCGGTCAGGGGTTCGGGTTTCCCACGACGGGTGAAGGCGGCGGTGCTCGCCCTGGTGGCGGCCGGGGATTCGGCGACGGCCGCGGACAGGGCCGCGGTGACGGCCGGTCGGGAGGCCAGCGCGGGCCAGGCGGTGGGCAGCCGCCATTCGGCCGGGGCAGCGGACGCGGAGGCGGGAACGACTAGGTCAGGGATGGCGGTGAGCCCCTGGACCAGCAGACCGCGCGTGCTTCTCGCGACTCGATTGTTGTAGCGGCTGGTCAGAAGAGGCAGGGTCGCGCGGCGATACGCAATCAGCTTGGCGCCTGGGGACGTCACCGGCGGGCGAGGGTCGCGCGGCGATACGGGCTCAGCTTGGTGCCCGGGGCACGTCACCGGGGGGCCAGGGTCGCGCGGCGAGTATACGGCGCCTGCGTTCCCCGTGGCCCCGCCCGGTGGAGCTCGGCTCAATTCACGTAGAACTCCAGGTGGGTCTGTCCGGTCGCTCCTCCCGCCCCAAACACCCGCAACGTGACACCGTAGCGGCCGGAGGTTTCCCAGAACCTGGACGTCGTGTTGCCCGTGGTGGTCATCACGAGATCGCCAAAATCCCACTCATACCGCTCGACCAGCGCTGCCGCGCCTCCGATCGTTTGCACGGTTGCTGTAAACGAGATGCTCTGCAAACGCGCCGGCGCTGACGGGTCGATTCTGACGTTGACCGCCAGGGTCGTGCTGCCGCCGACCCGGGCTGTCACATTGGCAGTCAGTCCGCCTGCCTGGGCCGTGACGAGCGCGTCAACCGGGGAGAACAGCGTGGTGCGGGCCTGCCCATTCGCGTCGGTCAGGGCGACGGGGCTGGACAGCGTGCCGCTGGCAGCGGTGAAGGCCACCGACGCCCCCATGATCGGTGCGCCGGAGCTGTCGTACACCGTGGCTGTGACGTCCGACGCGTTGGTGGAGGAGGGCGTTGAGGACAGCAGGATGCGCGCCGGCACCATGCCAATCTGCACCTGGAGCGCCGCGGCCTGGACCGATCCCGAACTGGCGGTGATCGAGGCGGTGCCGGAAAGGTTGCCCGCGACGAGCTTGGCGAAGGCCCGGCCATTGCTCGTGTTGGACGTCGTGGGATCCATGCTCCCCAGGGTGGAACGGAACAGGACAAGCGTCCCGTCCGCCACGGCGCTCCCGGCCGAGTCCGTGAGAATGGCGGTGATCGTGGTACTGCTGTTGTTGGCGAGCGTGAACGACTCTGCTGAGAGCGACATCAAGGCGTTGGACGGCGCCACCATCAACGCACGCTCGCACGCGGTCGGCGACACCAAGGAGCCGGTCAGGGCGAGCAGGAGCAGTGTCCGCAGGATGACTGACGGTCCACGGTTCCGGGGCTTGGATGGGTTCATGATCGTCAACTCCTGATCCTTATCGGCATGTCGACCCTTCGATCATCAGATCGGACGGGGGGGTGTCTGCCAGGATTGCACGCCGTTGCCGGCCGGTGCGCCGCCGTTTGTCTACAGCTGGCGGATGGTTGCGCCGGCTTCGGAGAGGAGGTCCGCCACGAGCGGATCATTGTTGTAGTCGAAGTGGTAGTGAATCGTCCGCACACCTGCGGCCGCCAGCACCTTTGCGCAGTTGATGCACGGGAAGTGGGAGATGTACGCCGAGGAGCCCGCCACGCTGACGCCTCGCCGCGCGGCATCCGCGATGGCATTCTGTTCGGCATGGACCGTCGCCTGCTCGTGGCCGTCCCGCACGCGTGAATGGTGCGGCGTGCCTGGCAGGAACCCGTTGTACCCGGCCGCGACGATCCGGTTTCGATGCTCGCCCCCTGAGACGAGCACGCAGCCGACATGCAGCCGCCCGCACGCCGATCGTGATGCCATCAGGAGCGATGTCGCCATGAAATACTCGTCCCAGGATGGCCGATCCTCCCGGCCCTCGAGAATCTGAGCGAGCTGGTCCACCAGGGACGGCACGGCGGTGCCGGGATTCGGGGCGTCCGGTGTCATGACGCCATCCTATGCCGGGTTCCACTGCGGATGAAAGGGACTTGGCGGGATTCGGCCCGGGGAGCGACGGGGGGGTGCTTATTGACCGGCAGCCTACCGCCAGCGAGCGCGGACTCGGCCGGCCGAATGGCTGTGCAGGTCGCGATGCCGGTCCTCGGGGCCGTCAAAGAGACAGTCGATGATCGACATCAGCGCGATTGATCCGATGGCCAAAATGGCGAATACCATAACGGCTCCTTCTCTCCGGCGATAAAGCAAGAACCGGGCCAGACGACGGACGCCCGATACGGCCGAAAAGTACACGGGTCGGTGGGCGGCGCACAGGCGCCTGCCAGCACCTGCTGCTGGATTGGCAGGGACTTGACGTTTCGTCAGGCCCGGGCTGGAACAACTCGGCCGCGGCACTCCCCGAATCCGATGGTCGCCGCGCCGCGTCGTTCGCAGCGTCCCGTGAGAATCACTTCGTCGCCATCTTCGAGGAATGTCCGCCGCTCTCCGGTAGGAAGCGTCAGAGGGTCGGACCCGCGGCCTGTGAGTTCCAGCAGGCAGCCCCAAGACGATCGGTCAGGTCCTGACACGGTGCCAGTGGCGAGCAGGTCGCCGGGCCTGAGATTGCACCCGTTGCTGGCGTGGTGGGTGGCGAGCTGACCGATGGTCCAATAGAGGTCTGCGAGCGAGCCGCGGCTGACCCGCACCGGCTCCATCCGGGCCTCTCGCATCCCGCCACTCTGCAGGTATACCTCGATGGCCAAATCGATGCCGCCGTGCTCCCGGTTCGACGCCGCATCCAGATAGTCCAGGGGAGCCGGATCGCCCGCTGGCCGCTCGAACGGTGGCCGCCGGAATGGCTCGAGGGCCTCCATGGTGACCACCCACGGCGAGACGGTCGTCGCGAAACTCTTCGCGAGGAACGGCCCGAGCGGCTGATATTCCCACTGCTGAATATCGCGGGCCGACCAATCATTGACCAGGCAGAGTCCAAACAGGTGGTCGTCGACATCTGCCAGCGTGAACGGCGAACCCTGCTGGTTGCCAGGCCCGATGAACGCCCCGACTTCAGCCTCGTAGTCGAGCCGTCGAGCTGGTGCGAACACAGGCGGGCTGGCCGGATCAGGCCTGAGCTGGCCGAGCGGCCGGACAACCGGCGTCCCGCTGGTCACCACAGACGAGGCGCGGCCGTGGTAGCCAATCGGGACGTACTTGTAGTTGTCGAGCAGGGGATGATCAGGCCGGAACATCCGGCCGACGTTGGTCGCATGGAACACGGAGGCGTAGAAGTCCGTGAAATCTCCGATGGACGCCGGCAGCGAGAGACCAATCTCCTGTTGCGGCACGAGATGGGCCCCGGCGATGCGGCGGTGGCGGGCCGCCTCCGGGTGGTGGGCACTGAGCACATCGTGCAGCGCCAGTCGCAGCGCACTCCAGTCGGGGCGGCTGAGGGTCATCACACTGTTCAGCGTCGAGGACGAACAGGCGTCGGCCGCCCGGGCCGCGTCCCCGTCGAAGAGCCCATCGGATCGGCACGCCGAGACGTCGAGCACGAACGACCCGATGGCGACGCCCACGCGCGGGGCCTCCGGTGCATCCCGCCTGCTGAACACGCCGAACGGCAGGTTCTGGATCGGGAAGTCGGTCCCGGCCGCGTTCGCGGAGTCGACCCAGCTTCGCGCCCGAGGGTCATGCGTGCGGTTCACCACGGGTTCAGGCCGGGACAGGACGGCGGGTCACAGGCTCTCTCCCTCGATCCACGACCGGTAGTAGTGCGGGTCTTCGATGGTCAGGGCGGAGGTGGCGACCCTGAGGGGACGGAACGTATCCACCATGACCGCCAGCTCGTCGGTCCTGGCCTGGCCGATCGAGGCCTCGGTGCGCCCCGGATGCGGCCCGTGAGGAATGCCGTCCGGGTGCAGCGTGATTGACCCGTACTCGATGCCCTTGCGGCTCATGAACTCGGGCGTCGCGTAGTACAGCACTTCGTCGGACATCACGTTCGAATGGTTGTAGGGAACCGGAATGGCGGCCGGGTCGAAGTCGTAGGGCCTCGGACAGAACGAGCAGACGACGAAGCCGTCCCCTTCGAAAGTCTGATGCGTCGGCGGCGGCAAGTGGACGCGCCCTACGCGGGGCTCGAAGTCGTGGATGCTGAAGGCCCATGGATAGTAGCAGCCGTCCCACCCCACCACGTCGAACGGGTGGTGGTCGACCACCACGTTGATCAATCGATTGTCTTTCTTGATCACGATCGTGAATTCGCCGGCCTCATCCACGGTACGGAGGTTGTCGGGCAGGCGAATGTCGCGCTCCGAGAACGGCGCATTCTCCATGAGCTGGCCGTGCTCGTTCCGGTATCGGGCAGGCACCCGCAGATCCCCCCGGCTCTCTACGACGAGACATCGAGCCGGGCGTTGCGAGAAACGAAACCGGTGGAGTACGCCGCGAGGGACGACCAGGTAGTCGCCGCGGGTGAACTTCAGGTCGCCCAGCGCGGATTCAAGTGTGCCGGCCCCGTCGCTCACGTAAACGAGTTCGTCGCCCTGCGCGTTTCGGTAGAAATAGCTGTCGTCTTCCTGGGGCTGCGCGAAGAGCAACGCCACGTCTTCGTTGAACAGGAGTGGCACGCGATCGGCCGTCATGCTCCGGCCCGGCTCGAGCAGGGCCGTCCGAAAGTGGCGGTGTCGAAACGCCGGTTCGGGATCGGCGTTCCATTCCAGTTCTTTCATCACCGCCACGCTGGCGACACGCGTCGGCTGACGCAGGTGGTAGAGCAGCGACGAAGGCCCGGTGAACCCCTTGTTGCCGATGAGCTCTTCGGCGTAGAGACCTCCGTCGGGCCGGCGGAAGACGGTGTGGCGCTTCCTCGGGATCTGTCCGAGCGAATGATAGGTCGGCATCAGCGCACCCCGCCGAGTGACCCGGGAGCCCGCTTCAGAGATTGCCCCGCAGCGCCTGCTCGCGTTCGATCGACTCGAACAGCGCCCTGAAGTTGCCCTTGCCGAAGCCCCGGCTGCCTTTGCGTTCGATGATCTCGTAGAACAGCGTCGGCCGGTCCTCGACAGGCTTGGAGAAGAGCTGGAGCAGATATCCTTCCTCGTCTCGATCGACGAGCAGCCCCAGGGCGCGCACTTCTTCGAACGGCTCGTCGATCTTGCCCACGCGGTCCGGCACCAGGTCGTAGTAGCTCGGGGGCACCGACAGGAACTCGACGCCGCTCTGGCGCAGCTGGCCGACCGTGCTGACAATGTCCGCGGTCAGCAGGGCAATGTGCTGGACTCCAGGGCCGCGGTAGAACTGGAGATACTCGTCGATCTGGCTCTTCTTCTTCCCCGGTGCCGGTTCGTTGAGCGGAAACAGGACGGCGTGCGAATCATCGGACATGACCACCGACATGAGCGCGCTGTACTCGGTCGAGATGTCCTTGTCGTCGAAGGTGAGATATCGCGAGAACCCCAGCACGCTGCTGTACCAGTCCGCCCAGGTGTTCATCCGGCCCAGTTCGACGTTGCCCACGATGTGGTCGATTCGCAGGATGCCGGCATCATGGCCGGGGACTTCGCGGCTCTCGAACCCGGGGAGGAACGGGCCATCGTAGCCCCGGTACGAAATGAACGAGTGGATGGTGTCCCCGTAGGTGGCGATCGACGCGTGCCTGATGGCACCGTGGCCGTCGCGACGTTCTGCTGGCTGGCTGACCGGCCGTGCGCCGCGCTCGACCGCGAGGGCGAACGCCGCGTCGGCGTCCTCGACATGAAACGCGATGTCGCGGACCCCATCCCCGTGAACCCGAAGGTGCTCGGCCATTTGCCCGTCGGACCCAAGCGGCGTCGTGAAGACCAGGCAGGCCTTGCCCTGGCGCATCGCGTAGGATGACGAATCGCGGCGGCCCGTCTCGAGGCCCGCGTACGCGAACTGCGAGAAGCCGAACGCGTGGCGATAGTAGTAGGCTGCCTGCCGGGCGTTGCCCACCCAGAACTCGACGTGATGGATGCTCTTCAACCGCAGCGGATTGGAACGCATCGGTTGTCTTTTCGGGAGGTCCTGAACGTACGTTCGCATATTCGGGCGCCATCGCGCAAGTGCGGCTCGAGCCGGACCGCCGGCCTCGGACGCCTGTCGGTCTGCCCGCTGGTCTGCCGAGGACGCGCCCCGGGGAGTGGGACCCGTGAATCCGCTATAATTCCTCGCGGTGCGAGGCCGAAGTCGTGATTGAAGCGCGGATCTATCGGGTGACCGGCCGGGTTCAGGGCGTAGGATTTCGCATGTTTGCTTGCGATGCCGCCTGCCGGGAAGGCGTGACCGGGTACGTGCGCAATCTCTCCGACGGCAGCGTCGAGGTGCTGGCGGAGGGTGACCGGGAGGCGCTGGCCCGACTTCACACCGCCCTCTGGCACGGTCCTGCCGGGGCACGCGTCGAAGGCGTGGATCCCCAAGAAGTACCGGCGACGGGCCGCCACGCAGGATTCTCGATCAGGAGTTCCTCATATCCTGGGATTGACGTGTAAAGACTTCTCGGACACCCCGAGGGCACGCGGGCGCATGGCCCACGCGCTCCATTCCCGGCCGATGCTGAACGCAGGCGGGCGCGGGACTCAGCAGCGAGGTTCAGGATGGTGCCAACAGGTCCAGGTTCGCAGGTGGTCGACCACCTGAAGTCGCTCATCCGGAGCGTACCGGATTTTCCGAAGCCAGGCATCGAGTTCTACGACATCACAACCTTGCTCAGCAATCCCGGCGGATTCGGCCGTGCCATCGAGGCGCTGGCGGATCCGTTCAAGGGCGAGGGGATCGAGGTCGTCGTCGGGATCGAGAGCCGGGGGTTCATCCTGGGCGGGGCGGTCGCTGATCGCCTCGGGGCAGGCTTCTGCCCGGTACGGAAGCCGGGCAAGCTCCCGTGGAAGGCGATTCGCGAGTCGTTCGACCTCGAGTACGGCAGCGACGCCATCGAGATTCACGAAGACGGCGTCCGGCCGGCTCAGCGCGTGCTCATCGTCGACGACGTGCTGGCGACCGGGGGAACGGCTCGAGCCGCGGCCAGGCTGGTCAAGCGTTTGGGCGGCCGGGTGTGCGCACTGGCGTTCCTGATCGAATTGACGTTTTTGAAGGGCCGGGAGAAGGTGAGCGAAGAGGAGATCTTCAGTTTGCTGAGCTACTGACCGATACGAAAGGCATGAAGAGACGACCGGCCCGAACCAGCGCGGTTCTGATATTGGCCATTGCGCTCGGCGTCGCGAGTCTGGGCTCCCCGTCGGCCGACTCCAGGCGCTATCTGGTCTACGTGTTCCACAATCGAACCCAGCCCGCCGCCTCCGTCCCCGTCGAAGATTTCCGCGTCAACGAGACGGTCACCGATCAGGGGGGCGTTCAGTACTTCTGGCTGCACACGCCGGAAGGGGCGTTCAAGTTTCCGTTCGAGACGATCGAGTCCGTCGAGTTGACGAAATTTCTCGGTCTTGCACGCGGCGATATCGCGCAGTACGAGGCGCGGATCTTCGGCAAGCTCGACACGCGCATGGGCACGCTCGACATCGTGAACATGCGAGGCGTCAGCCGTGGCGTCGAGTGGTACCTGTTGCCGGCGATACTGCCAGACCGGGGGCAAAGTCTCTATCGAATCGTCTTTGGCGACAGTCCCGGCGAGCCGGTGATGCCGGGCCCACCCGTTCCGCCCCGAGAAATCCTGCCGCCACCCCCTGCGCCGGTGGCGCCGGCCGCGGCCGTGCTGCCGGCGACGCCGGCTCGTGGAGCCTCGGCGGGCAGCGGAGTTGTGCGTGCGCTCACCAGCCAGGAGGAGTTCGCCAGGAAGACCATTGACCAGTTGAATGCGGAGGCACCGTTACTCGACGTGTTCTTCGATTTCGACAAGTCGGACCTGCGAGTCGAAGCGGTCACGGTTCTGCAACGCAATGCGCAGTGGCTCGCGAAGTGGACGAGCGTGAAGATCCGCGCCGAGGGCTACGCCGATGTCCGGGGCAGTAACGAGTACAACCTCGTACTCGGCGAGCGCCGCGCCGAGGCGGTCAAGGCATACCTGGTGAGCGAGGGCGTGCCGGCCGACCGTATCGCCGTGGCGTCGATGGGGAAGACCGAAGTGTTCTGCTCCGAGCAGACCGAAGCGTGCTGGGCCCGGAACCGGCGCGCACGATTCGTCATCACCGAGAAGTAGAGCGTCCGCCGCAGCGAACGCACGGATGGAGGCCGGCAGGCCGGGCACGGGCGCCCCGCCCGCCGGCCTCTTGCATTTCAATTCACGTCCTCGCGGGGCCGTCTGCGGCGGCGCGCCACGCGTGTTTCGCGGCGCCGTCCTGATCCATAATGAAAGGTCCTTCTTCGGGCGCGTGTAGCTCAGGGGATAGAGCAGCCGCCTCCTAAGCGGCAGGCCAGCGGTTCAAATCCGCTCACGCGCACCACCCTCTCTTCCGGCGCCGAACGCAGCGGCGACACGGAATCCACCTGGCAGCGGCGGAAGCATCACTCCGTGGTCCGGCGAGGGTAGTGGGTCAGTTCGCGAAGCGGCCCCTCGAACCGAGCCGCTGGGCGTCAGTTCGCAAATCGAGCCGTGAGGGCCGAGTCACGCTGCCGGGGATGGGGGTCCCCGGGATCGCCAGGTCAGCTACGAGTCCCGGAAGGCTCGATTTGCCGGCAAGTGTGAGCGGGGACGCGGAGCAAACTGACTCACGACCCCGGCGAGGGGCCATCGTTGCGCGCCCGGTTGCGGGTATAATAGCGGGTCAACCTTGTTGGGACAGACCTTTCTATGAAGCGAACCGAACGTCACCATCTGAAAGAGAACGAAGTCGCCGAATGGGTCATGCAGGCGAAGGACACCTTCGAGCAGAACCGATCGGCCATCGTGTACAGCGGCTTGGCCATCCTGGTCGTGATTGTGGGCCTGCTCGCGTACCTGGCCTGGCGGCAGAGCGTGGAGTCGAGCTCGCGTGCCCAGCTCGCCGCAGCCATGTCCGTAGCCGAGGCGCCCGTGGCACCCCCGACTGCCGCGGAAGCCGGCAAGCCGGCCGTCCAGGGCCCCGGGACGTTCCCAACGGAGAGGGCGAGGCTCGAGGCGGCGCTCCCGAAGCTCCAGGCCGCGGCTGACGCCTACCCGGGCACCGACGCGGCGATCATTGCCCGCTACAGGGCGGCTTCGGCTCTGGTGGCGCTCGGCCGGGTCGATGAAGGAATCAAGCAGTACCAGGCGGTCGTCGATCAGGGCAAGGGCGTGTATCCCGTGATGGCGCGCCTTGGAATTGCCGACGCGCAGGTGCTCGCCGGCAAGTTCGACCAGGCGATTACCACCTACAAGGACATCTCCGTCAAGAACACTGATGAAGCGCCGCTCGATGGAGTACTGATGGGACTGGGTCGCGCGTACCGGATGGCCGGCAAGGACACCGAAGCGCGCCAGACCTTCAAGCGGGTCGTTGACGAGTTCCCGCAGTCCAGCTATGCGACCGCCGCGCGCCGCGAGATCGAGACGCTCGCCGACGGCACGGTTACCTCAGGCCGGTAACGCCCACACGGCCCGTGGGCACCGTGTTTTCTCGCCCTCAGCTCCTTCAGGCGCCGTTCACGCCGTCCTTGTGAAGAAACGGTAGCTCAGGATCTTGTAGACGAGCTTCGCGCACAGGAACGACGGCGCCACCATGCCGGCCAGCGGACTGAGTTCGACCACGTCGCACGCGACGACGTGCGTCCGCGCATTCAACAGCCTCAAGAGCGCGAGCAGTTCTCTCCAGCTCAACCCGCCGGGCTCGGGCGTGCCGGTTGCCGGCATGATGGCCGGATCGAGCCCGTCGACGTCGATCGTCAGATAAACCTGATCACTGAGCGCATCGACGGCTCGAGCCATCCAGTCCGGGTCATCGCGCATGTTCCAGTCGTAGAACACGCGCGTGCGCAGGCCCGGGAGGGCACCCGCCTCGGGGGCCGACAGGCTCCGAATCCCGACCTGCACGCACGGGGCGTGGTCGAGCACACGGCGCATGGCCGATGCGTGGCTGAGAGGTTCGCCGAGGTAGTCCGCTCTCAAGTCGGCGTGCGCATCAATCTGCAGCACCGAGAGCCCGGGCGTCCGGCGGGCGACTGCCGACACGAGAGGGCCGCTGATCGAATGCTCGCCCCCAAGCGCCACGAAGAACTTCCCCTCGTCAAGCAGCCACCCTGCCGTACGGGAGATCTCCTCGAAGGCTTCTGATGTCGCGGAGAAGGGCAGCTCCATTTCCGGCAGGGTGTGAATCCCGATGTCGCTGACCTCGACGCCGTTTTCCTCTTCGTAGAGCTCCATCTGGGTGGACGCCAGCAGGATGTCCCTGGGACCATTCTTGGTTCCCGGCATGTAGGACGTCGTTCGCTCGAACGGAATCGGCAGAATCACCGCTCGACTCTTCTCGAAGGTCCACTCCTTCGGGTCGAGTCCGCCGAAGGTCAGCGGCAGTCCCGGATGGTAGGGCAGCGGTCGGGTCATGGGATCATCCTCTTCGAGTTCGTCCGTCAGAAGGCACGGCCCAGGCGGACGAAGACTACCGGGGCATTCTGCACGGATCCCCTCGCCGGGTCACGCGTCCATGCTGCGCCGGTCGCAATCGTGAGCGGGTAGGAGTAGCCCAGCGTCACGTCGAAGGCCAACTCCGCCCCGACCGACGTCCGGATGTCGCCCCAGGCCGGCCTGCGATCGGACCAGGCATCGCCGGCGTCGACAAAGGCCGCAGCGTGGAGCTGATTCATGAAGATGGGCAAGGTGCCCGACCCGCGTTCCAGCCGCACCAGCGGCGCGCGGAAGTCGAGATTGACGACCGCGATGCGACGGCCCACCACCGCGTCGTCCGGGAAGCCGCGGAGCAGACCCACTGCGTGCCGTCCGAAATCATAGCCCGATGAGGCCTGGTTCCCCCCGAGGCTGAATGCGCGGCTGACCAGGAAGTCGCCTGAGGAATAGCCGCCGGCCGCTCGAAGCGCGAGAACGGAGTGGGGAAGGCGGGCCGGAAGATAGAAGCGCGCGTCGAGGGTGCCCGATCGTGCCGCACCATCGGCGCCAAGCGATGGGGTGACCGCCTCAAAGGTCAGGCGTGTCGTCAAGCCGTGTTCCGGGCTCACCGAGTAACCGTAGAACCGGGCGGTCGTGAACGCAAAGCCGAGCCGGATCGCGTTGCGTGAGGCCCTCACCGTGCTGGTGGTGGACCGCAGCGTATCCTGGATGAGGTCGACGGCGGCGATCAGGTTGTGCGAGTACCGCACTCGGCGCGTCACGATCTGCACGCCGGCTTCGATTTCGCGGCTTTGCTCTTCGAGGTCTTCGGGCGCGCGGCCCCGCGCAAGGATCTGGTTGAAATACGGCGTCGTGGACTCGGAGACGCCGGCGAAGAAGGCCGGCCGCCAGCGGGCGTAGTAGTAGTTGACGCTCCAGTCGGGCCGACGGTGCGTCCTTCCAGGCCCGAGGTTGGCAATCGCTGAAACCGGCCAGAGCACGTCGATGGCGTAGTTGTGGTAGCCCAGCACATCCCGCCCGGTGACGGAAGCGCCGGCCTGCCACCTGCTGCTATCACTCTGGAGGCGTGGCTCCCACGACCGTGGCGCCAGCGTCGCCCAGGGCGAGTACGACCGAATGGTCACCTCGCCAGAAGGAGGGGCCGGACCGTGCTTCGCTCTGGCGGGGTCGGGTCGCGCCTGCCCGGCCGAATCGACCGTGGCGTCCTCCCGCTGACTAGGTGCGGGCAGGGGAGCGGAAAAGAGGTCATAGCCCCGATCGGTCAACCCGACGAATACGACGGTCCGCCCGTCCGGTGCAATCTCGGGCGACATGGCCCCACCCTCGAGGCTGAGCAAGGGCACGACGGATGGCTCCGCGAGGCCGGGGCGGTCATCAACAGGAACCCTGAAGAGCTGGAAGGGCTCCTGGCCCTTCGCCGAGGCGAACACGACGAACCGTCCGTCGGGGCTCCAGCTAGGCGTGACGTTTCTCGACTCGAGCGACGTGACGAGCGTGGAGACGGTCCCGCTACTCGCATCGACAAGGACGATGTCGGAGACGCCGTTGGGGCCCTGGCGTTCTGCGACAAGCCGTGTACCATCGGGTGCCCAGCGCGGGGACAGGTATTGCGCGTCAGCGGCAGCGAGGGTCACGACCGGCCTCAGATCGACCACGGGGGGTCGTCCGGACTCCGTCGGCTCGCGCAAGCGAAGGATGGCGATGAAACGGTGCCCGGCGTTCGCGATCACAACCGCGAGACGGCTCGCATCGGGAGACACATCAGGATCTGCGATACGTGATCCCGTCGTGAGGCGCCAAGTCCGGCCCGACGACAGATCTCGTGCGTAGAGATCGCTGAACAGTGAAACGGCTCCGGATATCTCGAGCTGATCGAAGTAGGCCCAGTTCCTCGATGCGGTCAGGCCGTCACCCTGGAATCGATCGCCAAGACGTTCCGGCGACCCGCCTTCGAGCCTGACGCGGAATAAGCCGGGAAAACCTTCAGGAGTCTGCACGGAGTACCAGACCGCTCCTCCGGCCTCATTGCCGCGATCGCGGATGAAGCGAGGGTTGGAAACGTTGTACCCGTGGGCTGTCAGGCGTCGCACGGCGGTTGGCGTTGACGTTGACGCGACGACCGCGCCCGTGCGCTCTTTCTGGAACTCGGTCCATAGCTGGCTTGCGCTTTTCCCGAAGGTCGCCTTGAAGGCTCCTGCGCCGAGCAGTGGCAGGCGGCGCGCACTCTGCCGTGCCAGCTCGCCAAGCGTCGATTCTCCGTACTTCTCGGCGAGATACTGCGTGAAGAATCCGCCATACAGATAAGGACCGTTACCGGACGGCCAGCCGACGAGGCCGCCTCCGGCGCGGTCGATTGGCTCGAATCGGCCTGCGCGGGCCGCCTGCGACATGATGCCGGCGAAGTCCCCGGCGTGAAGCCGGCCGCGGCCGGTCAGCTCGCTCTCCGCATAGGTGGCAATTCCCTCGATCTGCCAGATCGGCAAATACAGATTGGGAAACGCCGGCGGTGTCCGTCCGAACAGCGTTCGCAGCGCGGCCATCACCCCGCCGGATCGGTCGAGGTGGAGGATATGGGTGTATTCGTGCGTGAACACGAGCCGAAGCCAATCGTCGGTATTGCCGAGGAATGATTTCGGCTGGGGCGGGATCGCGGTGATCTCGATTGTGTCGTAGGGGAGTGGCGTCGCCCACCCGTTGGGGAGGTCCGTCTGGTCCACCAGGATGACGTGCGTCAGCGCAGGGGCGGGCAGGCCCAGACGCGCGGCCAGTTTCGGGCGGGTGTCTTCGGCGATCTCCGCGAGGTGATTCGCCGCGGCCTCCTCGCCCTGATGGAAGTAGATGCGGAAATGCGTCGTCTCCAGGACGCGAAACCGCAAGCGAGGCTCGTACTGGCCGGCTGCCGGCACCGCGGTGGCCGCACCGAGTACCAGCAGGAGCGCACAGGCGCGCAGGCGCGGACGCCTCATGACCGGGGCTGGACCTCCCGCCGCACGTCCTTCAGGTTCCGGAACTCAGCCGAGGGTGACAGCGTGATGCCTCGAAGATCTGGCTGGGCGACTGCCACGTTGGTCTTGTACCACAGGCTGACGTAAGGAACCTCCTCGGCCACCACGCGCTGGGCGCGGCCGTAGAGTTCCTGCCGCAGCCGATCGTCGGTGGAGAAGGTCGCCTCGTCTATCAAGGCATCAACCCGCGGGTCCGAGAAGAAGCCCCGGTTGAAACCTGACGGGGGCATCTGTCTGGAGTGAAAGACGCGGCGCAACATGTCGGGGTCCGACACGCCCACCCACTGCAGGGTGAACAGCTGGAAGTTCCCGCTCAGCACGTCGGCATACAGCGTGGCGAACTCATAGGCCCGCACATCGACGCCGATGCCGACTCGCCGCAGGTCCTGCTGGATGACCGCAGACTGCAGCCGGTTGAACTCGGTGGACGAGACCTTGAGGGACAGCGTGAATCGGGGCCGCGGGCCGTCGCCGTCGGGGTCCGGATACCCGGCCTGATCGAGCAGCCGCTTCGCCAATTCCGGATCGTGCTTGAAGTCGACCACTCCGGGTTCAAAGGCCCATGACATGGGAGGGACGATGCCGACCGAGGGCGACGCCAGGCCGCGGCGCAAATACTTCACGATGGCGTCACGGTCGATCGCGTGCGCGAGCGCCTGGCGGACGCGAAGGTCCCGCAGGATCGGATCCCTCAGGTTGATCCCGACATACGCGTAGTCGGTGCCTGGCGAGGTGATCACCTGCAATCGGTGCTCGCGGCGGAACTCCTCGACGATGTCCGGGGCAAGATCGTTGACGACCAGGTCGATGGCGCCCTGCCTCAACTCGAGGCCGCGCATGATGTCGTCGGGCACGACCCGGAGCTCCAGCCCGCCGTTGCCTGGTGGGCCGTCGTAGTACGCGCGATTGGCGGAAAGGATCAGGCGATCGTCGGTGTCGTTCCGGACGAAGCGATACGGGCCGGTGCCAATCGGCGACGACTGGGGCGAGAGACCGGCGCCGGCCGGCACGACCGCCATCACCAGGTTGACGGGAAACGAACCGAACGGCTCCTTGAGCGTGAACGACACCGTGTATCGATCGATGGCCCGGACGCCGTCCAGCATCCGGTAGGCGCCCTTCTTGGCCGAGACAAACGCCGGATCGAGAAAGCTGCCGAACGTGTACACGACGTCCGCGGAGGTCAGTTCGCGCCCGTCGTGAAAGCGCACCCCGCGCCGCAGGCGGACGAGGTAGGTGAGGGCGTCGGCCTGCGTCAGGCTCTCGGCCAGGCCCGGCACCACCCGCAGCCTGCCGTCGACGCGCATGAGCTGATCGAATATCAACTGATGCACGCGCTGGGATGCTTCGTCGGTGCCGACTCGCGGATCGAGATTGTTCGGAGAGGTGACCACGGCGACACGGATGACCGCGGGATCTGGCGAGGCGCCGGTGGCGCATGCCGTCATCCCCGCTGCCAGACAGAGGCAGGCCAGAAGGCGGGGTGTCATGCTTCGATGTCGCGTTTGAGATCGGCAAGCACGGTCAGCGCTTCGAGCGGCGTCAGCCGGTTGACGTCCAGGTCCGCCAGGCGCTTCGCAATGGCGTCGTGAGCGGTCGCGTGCTCGAAGAGGCCCAGCTGCTGCTGAGACGCAGGCCGTTCCGCGTCGAGCGAGGGTCGGCCGCCTTTGGACAGCGCGTCCTGCTCGAGGGCGTCGAGGATGGTCCGCGCTCGGGCAATGACCTCGGGCGGCAGACCGGCCAGCCTGGCGACCTGGATGCCATAGCTGCGATCGGCGCGCCCCGGCACGACTTTTCGCAGGAACACGATCTCGTCACGCCACTCGCGCGCGGACACATGGCAGTTGACCACGCCCGGCAGCGAGTCGGCCATCTCGGTGAGCTCGTGGTAGTGCGTGGCGAACAGCGTCTTGGGCCGCGCGTGCCGATTGGTCGCCAGGTGCTCGGCCACCGCCCACGCAATGCTGAGGCCGTCGAAGGTCGAGGTCCCGCGTCCGATTTCGTCGAGGATCACCAGGCTGCGCGAGGTCGCCGAGTGCAGGATGTTCGCGGTTTCCTGCATCTCGACCATGAAGGTCGACTGTCCACGCGCAATGTTGTCGGAGGCGCCGACCCGCGCGAACACGCGGTCGACGAGGCCCATCTTCGCCTCTCGCGCAGGCACGAAGGAGCCGGCCTGTGCCAGAACGCAGGAGACCGCCACCTGGCGCAGGTAGGTCGACTTGCCGCCCATGTTCGGGCCCGTCAGCAGGATGACCTGACGCGAAGGCATGCCGAGGTCGACATCATTCGGCACGAACGGATCCGGGCAGTGGCGCTCGACGACGGGATGCCGGCCATCGACGATCGCGATCGTGTCGCCATCGTCCACCTGGGGCTTGATGTAGTTGGCGAGCGCCGCCGTCTCGGCCAGCGCCGCGAGCACGTCCAGGGTGGCCATCGCGCGCGCGGTGTCCTGGATGCGCGGGGCCTCGGCGGCGACACGCCCGCGCAGCGCGTCGAACAGCTCGACCTCGCGTTCGAGGATCCGCTCATCCGCGCCGAGGATCTTCTCTTCGTACTCCTTGAGCGCCGGTGTAATGAACCGCTCGCCCCCGGCGATGGTCTGTTTGCGATGGTAGTCGGGCGGCACCGCATGCAGGTTCGACTTCGAGACCTCGATGTAGTAGCCGAACACGCGGTTGTAGCGCACTTTCAGCGACGAGATGCCCGTTCGCTCGCGCTCGCGGGCTTCCATCTCCGCGATGATCTGCTTTCCCGACCTGGAAATCGTGCGGAGCTCGTCGAGCTCCGGATCGACGCCGTCGCGGACAAAGCCTCCCTCCCTCGCCAGGACCGGCGGCTGATCGATGATGGTGTCGTCGATCGCGCGCCGCACCTCGTCGACCTCGTCCAGCTGGGCTACCAGGCTCGTCACGAGCGGCGCCTGGAGAATCTCGAGCAACATCCGCAGCCGTGGGACCGCCGCGAGCGACTGCTTCATTGCCACCAGGTCGCGAGGGCCGGCCGTTCCCAGCGCCGTGCGGGCCACCAGCCGCTCCAGGTCGTGCACCACTCTCAGCGTATCCCTGAACTTGCCGCGCTCCGTCGTGCGAAAGGCGAAGTCCTCCACCGCGTCGAGCCGGTTGCGAACCGGTTCGAGCGCCGCCAGCGGCCTGAGGATCCACGAGCGCAACAGCCGCGCACCCATTGGCGTGGCGGTCTGGTCGATCTCGTGGAGCAGGGACCCCGTGCGCCCCCCGTCGGCGGACTCGATCAGTTCCAGGTGCCGGACCGTCAGCGGATCGATGATCATCCGATCCGAATGTTCCTTGAACACCAGGCCGCGGACGTGGAGCAGGTCGGCCTTCTGCGTGTCGCGCAGGTAGTGGAGCAGCGCCCCGGCGGCGCGGATCGCGGCCGGATGCGACTCGACGCCGAATCCGTCGAGCGTCTGGGTGCGGAACTGATCGAGCAGCGCCCGGCGTGCACTCTCGGCCTCGAAGGTCCAGCCCTCGGCCGCGGTCACCGCGATGCCTGGCCGCGAGGCGGGCGGGATCATCTCATCGATCGACACGTCGGAAGGCACGATGATCTCGCGGGGCCGCAGCACGGCGACTTCGTCCGCGAGCGCCTGGAGGCTGTCGCGGCCGACGTATTCGGCCGCCATGAATTCCCCGGTCGACAGGTCCAGCAGGGCGGCCCCGAAGGTCGGCGCGTCGTCATGCCGAACGACGGCGAGCGTAAAGGCCGGCTCTCGCGCGTCGAGGTACCCGCCCTCCGTGAAGGTCCCCGGCGAGACCACCCGGACCACCTCGCGTCGCACCAGGCCTTTGGCCTTTCGCGGATCCTCGACCTGTTCGCAGATGGCGACTCGAAAGCCCTTTTTCACCAGGCGGGCGAGATAGCTTTCCGCCGCGTGATACGGGACGCCACACATCGGAATGGTGCCGCCGTCGGAATCCTTGCTGCGCGAGGTCAGGGTGAGATCCAGGGCACGAGAGGCCACCAGGGCGTCCTCGTAGAACATCTCGTAGAAATCACCCATCCGGAAGAACACGATGGCGTCGCGGTACTGGCGCTTGGCGTCGAGGTACTGCCGCATCGCGGGCGTGGCCTGCGAGTCCGATCGCAACGATGGAGGTGAGCCCTGAAGATCGCCCATGGACGCCTTCAGCATAGGTGTCGCGCTTTCAACCCGTCAAGCCGTTCGGAGCAGCCGTTTGCCGGATCAGAGTGGCGTCAGGCTGGAGGAAGGTGAAACAATGATTCGATGCTCATCGCCGCGCTCGATACCACGACCCGCGCCGGCAGCATCGCCCTGCTGCTGGACGGCCGGATCCTGGCCGTGGGAGTCGGCGACGCGACGCGCGGTCACGCCGAGCGCCTTCCGGGCGATCTGATTGCGCTGGCGAGACAGCACGGGTATCAGCCGCGCGACGTGGATCTGTTCGCCGTGACGGCTGGCCCCGGGTCCTTTACCGGCCTTCGAATCGGCATCGCTACCGTTCAGGGGCTCGCCTTCGCAACCGGCAGGCCCGTCGTCGCCGTGTCGGCGCTCGAGGCGCTGGCTGCCGCCGCCCTGGGGCCAGGACTGCTGACGGGCGACAATCCGGTTGGCGTCTGGATGGACGCGCAACGCGGCGAGGTGTTTTCCGCCGTCTACCGAAGGGCGGCTCCGGCCGAGGACGCGGCCCGCCCGTCAGGCCACGACATTGCTCCGGAGGTGGCCGTGCTCGAGCAGGCCGAGGTCGGCAACCCGAATGAGACGCTCGAACGGTGGTCCGGGTCGCCTTGGGGCAGGCTTCTGCGGTTTGTCGGAGATGGGGCGCTCGCCTATCGGGAGCAGATTCTCGTGTCGCTGGGGCCGTCGGTGCGCCTCATTGACCCCACGCCGGCGTTGGCGCCAGTGGTCGGCGAGATTGCCATGCGGCGGGCGGCTCGCGGAGAGGCCGTCTCCCCACATGCGATCCGCCCCATCTACGTCCGGCGGCCGGACGCCGAGCTGGCGCGTGACAGGCGCCCGATTGTCTGACATGGAGGGCTGGGTCATCGAGGAGGTGGACGTCGAGCGTGATCTCGGCGCCATCGTCGATCTCGATGCGTCGACGTTCAGCTCGCCATGGACCCGGCCGATGTACCAGCAGTTCCTCTCGAATCACGAGGTGGCCCGCGTCTGCGTGGCGCGGGCGCGCGCCCCGGGACTCCTCGGCTATTGCTCGTACATGCTCGTCGTGGACGAAATCCACATCAACAACCTGGCGGTCCTCGACGCGTGGCGGGGAAGAGGAATCGGATCGGCGCTCATCGAGTATGTCGTCGAAGCGTGCGCTGGTCGCGGCGCCCGAAGCGCCACGCTTGAAGTGCGGCGATCGAATCTTGCCGCTCGCCGTCTGTACGCCCGGGCAGGGTTTCTCGAGGAAGGCGTTCGCAGGAATTACTACACCGCACCAGTCGAGGATGCGCTTGTGCTGTGGAGGCATGGAATTGTCCCGTCTGAGGCCCCAGATCCAAAAGATTGAAGTAAATCCAGGTGCTTGAATCGACTCTGGCCTTGTGGTAGGTTTCGAGTACACAGGAGTCTGACACCCGAACGCGTCGCGTCGGACAGACTCTGATCGAGGGCCCAACCGATGTACCTGCACCGGTGCACCCGCGCGCTTCTGCAAGCCCTATAGAAGGAGGCGGAGGGAATGACGGCAGACTCAACCGATCTGAGATCGCTGCTGATCCAAACCGACGGCGAGTTTCGTCAACTCGCAACCCGGCACCGCGAACTGGAAGACCGACTCCACGAACTGACCGACAAGCAGTACCTATCCGAACCCGAACAGGTCGAGCAGGTGACACTGAAGAAGCGGAAGCTCCAACTCAAGGATCGCATGGAAGACATCATCCGCAGGAATCGCGGACTGGCGGAGCCGCACACGATGTCGGCGTAGACGTCGCGCGCGCGGGGCGCATGTCTGACGCCTCACGACGACTGGATACAAACGGCGGCTGGCGCTCGAGACGAGCTCCGGCCGCCGTTTTCATTTAGGCGGCCATTGCTCGCCGGCGACTGGCAGGGGTCGCGAAGTGGGCATCGTGGTGGCGCGGCATGTAGAATAGGCAGCAATGCGACTCGACTCTGCCGGGTGGCCGTTCATCGGATTGGGGTTGGTGCCGGCGGTACTCTCGATAGCGGCCGGATGGTGGGTGGCGGGCGGCGCATTCTTCTGCGTCGCCGCGTTCATGGCGTTTTTCTTTCGCGATCCGGAGCGCCGGATTCCGGCCGGACCCGGACAAGTGGTTTCGCCGGCTGACGGCCGTGTCATGGTTGCGGGCGACGGCCAGCCAGGTGTCGCTCCTCCAGGGCAGTGGCGGCAGATCAGCATTTTTCTCTCACCGGTCGACGTCCATATCAACCGCATTCCCGTCGGCGGCCGGGTGGCGCGAGTCGAGCGCACCGCCGGCAAGTACCTCGCCGCCTATCGCCCTGAATCGGGATCCGCCAACGAGCGGAACGAGATCTGGATCGATCACGCCGGCGAGTCCGTCGTGTGCCGCCAGGTCGTCGGGGTCCTCGCCAGGAGGCTGGTGTGCCGCGTCGCCCCGGGCGACGCGGTCGAGACGGGCCAGCGGTTCGGGCTCATGAAGTTTGGCTCTCGCATCGATCTCTTCCTGCCCGGTCACCTCCGGCTGCTGGTGGGCGTTGGCGACAGGGTTCGGGGAGGCGAGACGATTCTGGCGGCGTGGGACGCACGCCCCGGGGACCTGGCATGTTGAACACCGACCGCTCCGACCTGCCGGCATCGCATGACCGGCGGCGCACCGCCCTCGGTCCGTTGCGGCGCAGGGGAGACGCCAAGGCGCGGTTGCGCCGTGGCGTGTACCTGCTGCCGAGCCTCTTCACGCTCGGCAACCTGTTCTGCGGCTATGCCTGCGTGCTCTACGCCATGCGACGCGACCTCGAGACGGCGGCGCCCTTCATCGGGGCCGCCATTCTCCTGGACGTGCTCGACGGGCGAATCGCCAGAATGACGGGGACCGAGAGTGCGTTCGGGCGTGAATTCGATTCGCTGGCCGACGTCATCTCGTTCGGCATCGCGCCGGCGATCATGGCCTTCATCTGGGGACTCGAACCGTTGAATCGACTCGGCTGGGCCGCCGGGTTCCTCTTCGTCACGGCCGCCGCCATGCGGCTCGCGCGGTTCAACATCCAGAGCGTGACGGCTTCCGACAAGCGGTACTTCGCCGGGTTGCCCAGCCCCGCGGCGGCCGCCATCGTGGCCGGCACCATCTACCTGTATCCGCAAGGCGTTCAGGGCCAGCTCGGCGCGCTCATCGCGCTGGCGGTGGTCGTCGTACCCGGGCTGTTGATGGTCACCACCGTTCGCTTCCGAAGCTTCAAGACCATCGATCTTCAGGCCCGCCGGTCCTACAAGGTGCTGGCGGTGCTGGCGCTCATCATCGCGCTCATCCAATGGCACCCGAGGGTGGTGCTGGTCGTTCTCGCGTATGCGTACTTGTTGAGCGCGTTTGTCGAGTGGGTCGTGCAGCGGATCAGGCACCGGATGCATCGGTCCGTGCCGCCGGCCCCAACCCCATCGGCGTGATTCCGCAGGCGGTCTACGCCCCGCCCGGGGCTCCAGCGTTCCCTTCGCCCGGGGACTCGCCGATCGGGATCCTCAGGGTCACGGTCGTCCCCTTGCCCGACGCGCTCGTCACCGTGATGCTGCCGCCGTGCAGGTCGATGTTGCGCTTGGCGATGGTCAGCCCCAGGCCCGTTCCCACAGCCTTCGTCGAGAAATAGGGCTCGAAGACCCGCCTGAGCGCCTCAGGATCCATGCCGGCTCCGGTGTCGCGCACTTCGAGCTCGACGGCCCCGCCCTCAGAGGACGCGTGCGCCGAGATCCGCAGCTCGCCCCCGCTCGGCATCGCGTGGAGGGCGTTGTCGAGGATGTTGGTCAGCGCGCGTCCAATGAGCGTGCGATCGATCCAGATGAGCGGCAGGCCCTCGGGGACGTCGATCTGCAGCGTCATGCGGTCGGACACGCCGGTCCGGTACGGATGCACGACTTCATCGACCAGTTCGGCGATGGAGGTCGCCACCGGGCGCGGGGTCGGCGAAGAGGCGAAACTCGAGAACTCTCCGGCGATCTGCCTGAGCAGCCTGACCTGGCTCAGGATGGAGTTGATGCAGTCCTCGAGAATCGGGGACAGCGGGCTGCCGCGGTCGAGGTTGACGCGCCTGAGATGTTCGGCCGAGAGTTGAATGGGCGTCAGCGGGTTCTTGATCTCGTGGGCGACCTGGCGCGCCATGTCGGCCCACGCTTCGAGCCGGTGGGTGCGTTCGAGTTGGGCCTGCTGGCGCTGCAGTTCGGAGGCCATGCTGTTGAACGCCTCGACCAGGCGCCGCAGCTCGTCCGACGAGGTGAGGGCCACACGCGCATCCAGCTCGCCCCGGGCAATCCGGGAGGTCGCGCGGCGCAGCCGGTTCACCGGGTCCGCGATCCGCTCGGCCATCCAGTACCCGAGCCCGGAGCCGGCCAGGATGAAGGCCACCACGGCGAGCAGGATGCGCCGAGTCAGATCGTCGATCTCACGCTCGATGGCCTGTTGGCGAAGCGTCAGCGGCACGGTGAGAATCGCCTCGCGTCCGCCGGCTCGCACGGGCGCGGCCGCCAGCATGTAGGTCGACTGTCCCGCGCGTTCCTCGCCGACGAGGCTGGCGCGCCGATCGATGGCGATGGCGCGGTAGACATCCGCTGACGTCCGGGTAGGGAGCAGCCCCGACGCGAACAGATCCCGTTCGCTGGTGGCCAACAGGTAGGCCCCGTCGAACACGTTGACGTCCTGGTCGATCGCGCGCCCCAGCCACACCAGGACGTCGTCGTCGAGCGTGAGGGGGCCGCGTTCCCGCTCCTGAAGCCGTCCCGTCTCCTCGACCACGCGCTGCGCGACGGCCGTCGTGCGGGTCGCGGCATCCTCGATGTCCGCCCGGAGCCGGGCCGTCATGTAGGCGCGGGCCACGAAGGCCAGCGTCAGGACCGGGATGACCGCTGCCGCGACGAAAGCCAGAAACAGCTTCCGGTAGAAACTCGCGCGGATCTCCCGCAGCAGGTCGCGCCCCCGCGAGGCCTTCCGTCCCGTGATCGTGCCGCCGGCCACCATCGCCAGGAGCAGTCCGACGTAGACGGATGCGGACAGCGTGCACAACTCCGCCAGGTTGATCAAGTGCCCGATCGGCGAGACCGCGGGATATCCCAGCGCGTAGATGCCGCCTCGGTCGTTCGCCAGGTACACGTGGTAGGCCCGCCCGCCCTGCTCGAGCCCGGTCCAGAAGGGCTGACGCGACGCGTAGATGCGGTCGAAGGTCTCTTCGCTCAGGGTCCACGCGCGTGTGCCCGACGTGTAGAGCGGCCTCCGGCTCCACCCGTAGACCACGAATTCGACGTCTCTGCCGGACATCGATTCGGAGATCAAGTCCCGATTGCCGCGCAGCAACTCGACATAGGGGTTCTGCGACGTGATGAACGGGAGCGTGCCGTAGTCGAGCATCGAGTGGATGACAATCGCCCCGACGGTCACCTGCCGGCCCGAGCCGGGAGGATCCTCGACACAGATGCCGCGACCGGCGTGCAGGAGCCGGCGTTCCTCGGAGCCGAACGGGGAGACTTCTTCGAAGAGGTCCCACTGGCAACCCGGCTCCTGCCATTTCTGCTGGGTGGACGTGTACTCGGGCAGATTCAGGGCGAACCGGCTCACCAACGAGCCGTTCCGGCCATAGAGCTCGATGGCCGAGGTGACCCGAAACGAGGCCAGATCGGTCTGCGTCCACACCCGGAATGCGGCATCGGTCGGCACCGGGCCACCCTCGACAGGGGCCGCAGCCGCCACGACGTCCGACAGGCCCCGGAGCGCATCGATCTGAATCAGGGCGTGGCGAACGATACGCTGGAGCTCATCACGCTGACTCGTGGCTTGCGGGGCGAATCGGGTTTCGATGAGCCGGTACTTCGCCCGCTCCGCGTGAACGAACAGCGACGGATAGACGGACATCGCGGGAAGGGCGAGCGCGAGGAACAGCGCGAGCAGGCGGCTGACCTGCGAGGCATGTCGATACCTGAGCCCGATCTCGGGAGCGATCCACGCCAGCGCCACCGCGAGCAGGCCCGGGAGCCAGATTCCGACGGCAGGAATCACGGGAAGCGCGAACGCGACGAAAACAGCCGCGCCTGCGATGGGCAGAATCCACACGAAGGCAAGACCACGGCGATCCCGGGGCCGGTGACCGAGCCTGACCGACTCCGCGGCGACGCGAAGTCCTGTCGCGCAGGCCCAGACGACGGCCGCATGGCCGACGATCATTCCCGCGGCCATCTCCAGGCGCGGCACCCGAAAGGGGTGCAGCGAGAACCGCAGCAGATCGATCGACGCAGTCGCCATGATCGCGCTGAGGAAGTACTGATACGCACCGAGTGCGAGGGCGCTGAGGAGGGCCGCACCGGTCAGGACAGCGAGACCCGGTATCCCGACCGCCAGCACTCCAGGGCGGGTCGGCCTGCGGACAAGCCTGGCGCGGTCCACGACGCCTGCGGCAAGCGTCACCAGGCCGAGAGCGGTGAGCGCCGTCAGCAAGAAGTCGAGGGGAGAGCGCAGCAACAACGCGAGGCGTCCGGCCGACTCGACGGCGCCCTGCATCACGGGAGGGCCGGACATCTCGGGCGGCACGGCGACCCACAGCAGCACCCTGGCGATGCAGATGGACGCGGCCGACAGCAGCGTCACCAGCGCGTAGGACGGGATCGACGGCGCGCGAACTCGCCACTCACCGAGCGGAATCGGGAGCAGCACGCACGCCAAGGCAAGGATCGTCAGCACCAGCCCGAGACTGACTCGACGAAGCGCTGCACGAGAGGCCGCCACGTCGGCGGGCCGAATGTGGCCCTCGAGCAGCGGAACGCCGTCCGGGCCCTCGATGACGAAGCCGGACTGATCACGCACCTCGCCGGCACCCTCGTACCGGGTCCGAAGCACGACCGGTGCGATGGCGGTCTCGAGGACAAAGGTTGCCGAAACGGAGTCACGGGCATCGGCCGCCAGGGGAAGGACCTGCTCCGCCACGATCGTGGCAGCCCGGACGCTTCGGCCTCCAGCATCCTCGAGGACCGGGCGTACCATGACGAGCCGCGGTCCGGGAAGTCCGGGTGCAACAAACAGGGACGCCGGTCCGTTGATTCGCGACGGGGGCAGCTCGGAAGGACGGCCGGCCCACGCCAGGGGCGCGCCGACGGGCGAGTAGACCGTCGTTGCGAGGCCGCTGCCCCCGGCAAGAGCGACGGCCGAGGCCGCCGCATCGAACAACTGTCTGATCGATCGTGAATCGGCTGAGGTGAGCGTGGTCGAGGCACCATGCGCGGACAGGTAGTCCGCCACGCGGCGGAGTGACGCAGCCATGCTCGCAAAGTCGCCCCGAACCTCGGCCGCGACCTTCGATGCCGCCTCGTCGTCGTTCCTGCCGAGCCGTACGCGCTCGATGGCGACAGTCGCCGCCGCGACGACCAGCACCAGACCCAGGATCACGATGATCAGCCGGCGAGAGCGTAGGGCGACGGCGCGAAGGGAGAAGCGGGGGCGCGAGCGGGCAGTGGAATGGTCAGTCACGCCGTTGTGTGCTGCCAGCATACCGACCGCAGCTTTCCGGGACAAGCAGCCGGTTGCCCGCGGCCTGGCAACGGCCTCGATTCACCGACGCTCCTCGCATCGTGCCCGGCAGCACCGGAGGGGGCCGGCGCCCGGGGGAGCCGTGCGGCACACTCGGCCGATCGTTCCAGACCCTCCGACCCGTCCCAGAGCGGAAGGTGGACCGCCGGCACGGCCGTCACATTCAGGCAATCAGTGTTCAACGCAAGGATGATGCCTGATTCCGGTGGGCCGAATTGGCCACGCAGGCTTGATGCGTTCGGTGCCTGTCCGGGGCGCAGGTGGCCTCTCCGTTGGACGGGTGTCGCCCAGGATGGCCAGATGACGGCCTGTGCGCGTCCGCGCGGCGAGCCGGAAGCGTGTTATATAGAACGTTGCGATGGAGGGAACCGTTTCGGTCAAGACGGCGCTCAAACGCGGCGCATTGGTCGCCGCAGCCAACTGGCAGGTGATGGCTGTCCAGTTCGTCGGCGACTCGACGTTCAAGCTCCTCCTGAGCATCCCCGTCGTGGGAGGCGCGCTGCTGGTTGCGCTGGTGCTCGGGCGGGATCTGCCGGGACTGATGAGCGGCGACCTTCGCACGAACATCGCTGCCGTCGCGTCGGCCCTTCTGGCGGAACCCGTGGCCCTCGGTGCCTTCCTGGCGGCCTTCTCACTGGTGGCCCTGGCGGGCTCCGTGATGATGTTCCTGATCAAGGGTGGAACCGTCTCGGTCATGGCCCAGGCGGAGCGACTGGCGGGCCCTGTCGAGCATCCGCCGCTGCGTCTGCCGGCCTTCATGCGGGCCGCCCGGTTCGGTCTCGAGCCGTTCAAGGCCGGGTGTGCGGGCATGTTCCGCCGGTACCTCCGGCTGGGCCTCCTGCTGATCCTCGTCTACGTGCTGTCGGCGGCGGCGTACCTGGCGCTGCTCTATGCCGCCTATGTCCGAGCCGGCGATGGCGGGCTCGGGATCAAGTGGACGGCGCTGGCAGGCCTGGGCTCGACTCTGCTGGCGGGCTGGATATCGCTCGTCAACTTTCTCTACCTGCTGGTTCAGATGGCGGTCGTTGTCGAGGATCGAAGCGTGCGAACCGCCGCCGGCCACGTCGCCCGCTTTCTCCGATCGGAGCCGCGTGTCGTGTTCGGCGTGGTGGGCGTCGTCCTGGTTCTCGTGCTCGGGGCGACCATCGTCTCGTTGATTGCGACCACCAGCCTGGGCCTGGTCGCCTTTGTCCCCGTCGCCGGCCTGGCGGTCGTCCCGCTTCAGCTGCTGGCCTGGCTCTTCAGGGGCATCGTGTTTCAGTTCCTGGACATGAGCGCGCTCGGGGCGTACCTGTTCCTGTATCGGCGGTATATGGCGCGGACGGTGAGCGTTGCGGTACCCTCGGGTTACGAACACAGGTCCCCGTGAAA
Source organism: uncultured Acidobacteriota bacterium (assembly GCA_963843385.1). Classification (GTDB taxonomy): domain Bacteria; phylum Acidobacteriota; class Vicinamibacteria; order Vicinamibacterales; family JAKQTR01; genus CAVOHU01. The sequence continues at coordinate 1,264,757 of CAWJJY010000007.1, read as the reverse complement.
GCGAGTGCATGATGCGTGAATACGGAGAGTTCCTCTCACGGGCCGGAGCGGCGATGGAGGGATCGGCAATCCGGCAAATGGGCGTGATGGCAGCGCGCGTACACGACATGATTTCGTTCGCCCCTGGCTATCCGGATCCGAAGGTGTTTGCGTGGGCCGAATTCCGGGAGATCGCGGACTCGATTCTCGAGAGCCGCGACGCCAACGCCCTCCAGTACGGGCCGACCCGCGGCTACCACCCGTTGATAGAGAGCCTGCCGTCAGTCCTGGCGGGCCGCGGCATCACGGCGGCCGAGGACGAGCTGCTCATCACCACCGGCTCACAGCAGGGTCTCGACCTGGTCGCGCGGATCCTGTGCGACCCGGGCGATGTCGTGCTCGTCGAGCTGCCAGCCTACACGGGAGGCATCACGGCGTTCAGGGACGCGCAGGCAACGATCGTGGGCGTGAGGCAACAGGCCGACGGTATCGACCTCGACCACATGGAATCGCTCATCGCGCAGATCAGGTCGCAGGGCCGGCGCATCCCGTTCGTCTATGTCGTGCCGAACTTCCAGAACCCGACGGGACTGCTCCTCAGCATCGAGAAGCGGCGACGTCTGCTCGAGGCGGCGGCGCGTCACAACCTGCTCATCGTCGAGGACGATCCTTACGGCGAGCTCTACTTCGGTCAGGACGAAGGCCACCTGACCCGTCCGGTCAAGGCCGGCGACGACGAAGGCCGGGTCCTCTACCTCAGCAGCTTCTCGAAGACGCTGGCCCCGGGATTCCGCGTGGCGTGGCTTGTCGGGCCCGCCCCGCTGGTCGCCAAGCTCGAGGTCGCCAAGCAGGCTGCGGACCTGTGCACGGGGTCGCTCGACCAGCGCATTGTCCACGAAGCGCTGCGGCGTAACCTGCTCGGTGAGCGTGTGCCGGAACTTCGGGCGTACTATCGCCACAAGAAGGACGTCATGCAGCAGGCGATGCACGAGCAGCTCGGGGATCTCGTGCAGTGGCAGGAGCCGCGCGGAGGATTCTTCTTGTGGGCCACGCTCCCGCCGGAGGTGAGCGCTGAGGCCATGCTGACGCGCGCGATGGCCGGGAAGGTCATCTACGTCGCGGGCGCGCCGTTCTTCGTCGATGGCTCCGGCGCCAACCTGATCAGGCTGTCGTTCTCCGCCCCGACGCCTGAGCGAATCGTCGAAGGCGTGCGGCGCCTGGCGGGTGTGATTCGTGAAGAGCTGGCGTCGGTTCCGGCCGCCCACGCGGCGCGAAGCTAGCGCCCGGGCGCGACGAATCCGTCCGGAGCACGTCGCCGTGGCGGCGCCTAAGCTGCAGGGGGCTGGCTACGACGGCCTTCCGGGTCCTCGCCCGGAGGGCAAGGTCTCGGGCGCCAGCCGCGTCCCCGGCAGGAAGTCCAGCGGGACGATCGTTGGTTCCACCGTTGCGCCAAGCGCCTGCAAGCGGCCGGTTGCGGTCAGGACGACGAGCCGTGAGGGCGTCTGCGGTCCGGCGGCTGCGAAGAACGGGACGCCCATCAGCCGCTCGGGCACGGTGACGGTGCCGGAGGGCCGGCCGGTTGCCGCCTTGTAGGCCAGAATGTCCTGCGACACGGTCGCGACCAGGATCAAGTCGTCCGCCCGCAGCGGCGACCCGATCGGCCGTGAGTCCACCTCGGTCTTCCACCGCATGTTGCCGTTCCCGCGGCGCGCGTCGCGAAGCAGATTGTCGAGCGAGAGAAAGACCACGTCACGCGGGTCGACCAACGGACGGCCCACGAGATCCCCACCCGTTCGCCATCGCCATTTCACGCGCCCGGATGACGCGGCCAGGCAGTAGAAGTACTTGTCCTTCGACCCGACGAACACGCGGTCCCCGGCGGGCTGAGGGTCGGCAGGCGCCCCGCCGAGCTTGCGGACCCAGATGAGGTGGCCGTCCTTGAGATTGAGCGCCATCACCCTGCCGTCCTCGAGCGGCGCGTAGATCACGTCGCCTGCCACGCCCGGATTGGCGCGGATGGCCGCACCCAGTTCCGCGCTCCAGACCTGGCGACCCGAGGCCGGATCGAGACCGATCGCCCTGCCCGATGCGGTCGCGACGAAGATGACTGCTTCGGTCGCGACCGGCGTCACGGTCACTGGCGCATCCGGCGAGGCCAGCCACAGGGTCTTGCCGGAGGACGTGTCAATCGCGACGACCGTGTTGCCGTCCGCCACGATGAGCGCGTGACCGGCGGGAACAGGGCTGACCGTCGCCGCCTGCTTGATGGTCCACCGCACGGACCCGTCAGCGTGATGGACGGCGACCAGCTCGCCGTTGCGCATCGGGACGTATGCGGTGGTGTCGTCGAACGCTGCCGGCGATGACGGGGGCGCCGCCAGGTCTACGGTCCAGAGCAGTCCGCCCGGAAACGCGAGGGCCGCGGGACCCGGCGTTCGGGCGGGCGCGCTCGCGCATCCCCCGCAACAGAGGGCCGTCAGCAGGATGGCGCACGCGAACCGTCGAGGGCGGGAGCGCCACGCCAGATATCGATGAGGTGATTGATCAGGAAGGGATGAGTCCGTGGTGGGTGGCGCGCGCACCCCGGTATAATACGACAAGGGCAAGGACCCGACCGAATACCACCAACCCCGGCGCCCTTGCGTCCGACCGCTGATCCACGGTTCATCGAGTGACCCATCAAGTCATCATCGTCCTCGACTTCGGCTCGCAGTACACGCAGCTCATCGCCAGACGGCTCCGCGAGTTGTCCGTGTACTCTGGAGATCCTGCCGCACTCGACGCCGAAGGCCGACATCCTCGCGCGTCAGCCGAGCGGCCTGATCCTGTCGGGCGGGCCGCGCAGCGTCTCGGACCCGGACGCACCGCTGTGCGATCCGGAGCTGCTCCGGTCCGGCGTGCCGGTGCTCGGCCTCTGCTACGGCATGCAATTGATGACGAAGCTGCTCGGCGGGCGTGTCGAGGCGGCCAGCCGGCGGGAGTTCGGCCCGGCGGTGATCGACGTGCAGCGAGACGGAGGGGCTGGATTCCTCTTCGAGGGGCTGGACACGCGCCAGCATGTCTGGGCCAGCCATGGTGATGCCATTGTGACGGCGCCGCCCGGCTTCACCGTGGTGGCGACCAGCGCGAACGCGCCCATCTCGGCCATCGAGCATCGCGCGAGCCGATGCTATGGACTGTTGTTTCACCCCGAGGTGGCCCACACCGAGCACGGCACCGCCATGCTTCGACGATTCGTCTTTGACGCGTGCGGGTGCGTCGGAGACTGGGATCTGACGGCGATCGTGAAAGAGTCGGTGGCCCGCGTCCGCGAGACAGTGGGGGACGGGCGGGTGATTTGCGCGCTGAGCGGCGGCGTGGATTCAGCGGTGGCCGCGCTCATCGTCCATCGGGCGATCGGCGATCGACTGACGTGCGTGTTCGTGGACAACGGCGTGCTGCGCCTCGACGAAGCCGTGCAGGTCAGGCGCCGGCTGGCTGACAAGTTCCAGCTTCCCGTCGTGTTCGTGGACGCATCGGCGCGATTCCTGGCCGGGCTCTCGGGCGTGAGCGACCCCGAGCGGAAGCGGAAGATCATCGGGGCGCTGTTCGTCGAGATCTTCGACGAGCAGGCGGCCGCGCTGGGCGGCTTCGAGTTCCTGGCCCAGGGCACCCTCTATCCGGACGTGATCGAGTCGGTGTCAGTGGTCGGGCCCGCCGCGGCGATCAAGAGCCATCACAACGTCGGAGGCCTGCCGGACCGGATGAAGCTGCGGCTGGTGGAGCCGCTGCGGCAGCTGTTCAAAGACGAGGTGCGCGCGCTGGGGCGCGAACTCGGGCTGGACGAGGAATTCGTGCGGCGCCAGCCGTTCCCCGGGCCCGGGCTCGCTGTCCGGATCGTCGGAGAGGTCACGCCCGATCGCCTCGATCTCGTGCGGCGCGCCGACTCCATTGTCGTCGAAGAAGTGAAGCGGCACGGGCTCTACCAACGCCTGTGGCAGAGCTTCGCGGTGCTCCTGCCCGTTCGCAGCGTCGGGGTGATGGGCGACGAGCGGACCTACGACTGCACCGTGGCGATTCGCGCCGTCGACAGCCGTGACGGGATGACGGCCGATTGGGCGAGGCTGCCGCTCGACCTGCTCGCGACGATGTCGACGCGCATCGTGAACGAGGTGAAGGGCGTCAACCGCGTCGTCTACGACATCAGCTCCAAGCCGCCGTCGACCATCGAGTGGGAGTGACATGGCTGAATTCGTTCACCTGCACCTGCACACGGAGTACTCGCTGCTCGACGGCGCCTGCCGCGTCGATGAACTGCTGGAGCACGCGTCCCAGACGCACGTGCCGGCCATGGCGGTGACCGAGCACGGCAACCTGTTCTCCTCGGTGGTGTTCCACGACAAGGCGCGCCAGAGGGGCATCAAGCCCATCCTCGGGTGCGAGGTCTACGTGGCGCCGAGGTCGAGGCTCGACAAGAGCGGCTCGCCCGGGGAGACCAACAATCATCTGGTGCTGCTCGCCGAGACCAACGAGGGGTTCCACAACCTGGTCAAGCTCGTGTCGGTGGGGTTCACCGAGGGGTTCTACTACCGGCCCCGGATCGATAAAGAGATACTCGCCGCGCACAGTAAGGGGCTTATCGGCCTGAGCAGCTGCCTGAAAGGGGAGATCCCCAGCGAGTTGCGCGCCGAGCAGACCATCCGCGCCAGGGCGGCGGCGGCCGCGTACCGTGACATCCTCGGGCCGGGGAACTTCTTTCTCGAGCTGCAGTACCAGGGCATCGAGGAACAGCTGGCGGTCAACAAGGGCCTGGTGCCGCTCGCACGCGACCTCGGGCTGCCGCTGGTGTGCACCAACGACGTCCACTACCTCCGGCGCGACGATTTCAAGCCGCACGACATCCTGCTGTGCATCGGCACGGGCAAGAGCGTGGCCGAGCGGGAACGTCTCCGGTATCACGGGGACCAGTTCTACCTGAAGACGCCCGAGGAAATGTGGGAGGTCTTCGGCGAGTTCCCCGAGGCCCTGCGCAACACGGTGGCCATTGCCGATCGCTGCAACGTCGATCTCGGCAAGACGGTCAACCACCTCCCCAACTTCGACGTGCCCGAACCGTTCACGCTGGACGACTACTTCGAGCACATGGTGCGGGAGGGCTTCGCGCAGCGCCTCCCCAAGGTCCGTGCCCTCATCGCCTCTGGTCGATTGCACCACTCCGTCGAGGAGTACGAGCAGCGCCTGCAGTACGAGATCGACATCATCAAGAAGATGAAATACCCGGGCTATTTCCTGATCGTCTGGGACTTCATCCGGTATGCGCGCGATCAGGGTATCCCCGTCGGGCCCGGGCGAGGATCGGCCGCCGGGAGCCTGGTCGCCTACAGCCTCAAGATCACCAATGTCGATCCGCTGGAGTTCGACCTGCTGTTCGAGCGCTTCCTGAACCCGGAGCGCATCTCGCTGCCCGACATCGACATCGACTTCTGCGAGCGCCGCCGGGGCGAGGTCATCGAGTACGTGACGCGCAAGTACGGGCGGGAAAACGTCGCGCAGATCATCACCTTCGGCACCATGAAAGCCCGGGCGGTCGTTCGGGATGTCGCCCGCGTGATGGACATGCCGTACGCGGATGCGGACCGGGTCGCGAAATCGATCCCGCCGACGCTGGACATGACGCTGGACAAGGCGCTCGAGGAAACCCCGGCGCTCAGAGACATGGAGCAGAACGACGCGCGGGTTGCCGAGTTGCTGGGGGTGGCCAGGCGGCTCGAGGGCATGACGCGTCATGCGTCCGTTCACGCGGCGGGGGTGGTGATCGCGCCGAGGGCCATCACCGAGTTCGCCCCGCTCTACAAGGGCCAGCGCGACGAAATCACGACGCAGTGGGGCATGAAGGAGATCGAGCGGATCGGCCTCCTCAAGATGGACTTCCTGGGCCTGAGCACGCTGACGCTCATCCACGACGCGCTGGAGCAGATCGCCGCCACCACGGGTGCGCCGCTCGATCTCGACGCGATTCCCATGGACGACGCAAGAACCTTCCAGCTGTTCTGCGACGGACAGACGCTCGGGATCTTCCAGTTCGAGAGTTCGGGCATGCGCGACATCCTGCGGCGCGCCAAGCCCCAGCGGTTCGAGGACCTGATCGCCCTCAACGCCCTCTACCGGCCGGGTCCGCTTCGCAGCGGCATGATCGACGATTTCATCAGCCGCAAGCACGGCAAGGTCGAGATCACCTACGAGCTGCCGCAGCTCGAGCCGATCCTGAGCGAGACCTACGGCGTCATGGCCTACCAGGAACAGGTCATGCGGGTTGCCGCCGTGCTGGCGGGCTTCACCCTCGGAGAAGCCGATCTGCTGCGCAAGGCGATGGGCAAGAAGAACGTCGAGGTCATGGAAGCCCAACGCCAGAAGTTCGTCCAGGGCGCCAGGGACCGAGGCATTTCGGAGAAGAAGGCGACGCGCACCTTCGATCTGATCCTGCACTTCGCCGGCTACGGGTTCAACAAGTCCCATTCGACGGCCTACGCGCTGCTGGCCTACCAGACGGCGTACCTCAAGGCCAACTACCCGTGGCACTTCATGGCCGCGTTGCTGACGATCGAATCGCAGAACACCGAGAAGCTCGCGATGTACCTGGGCGAGTGCCGGGAGCGCACTGTCCCGCTGCTGCGGCCCGATGTGAATGCCAGCGACCTCGCGTTCTCGGTGAAGCCGGACGGCGTGCGGTTCGGCCTGGGCGCCGTGAAGAACGTCGGCGAAGGCGCGATCCGATCCATTCTCGAGGTGCGCCGCGCGCAGGGGCGCATCACGTCGCTCTACCGGCTGTGCGAGGAGGTCGACCTCCGGCTGGTGAACAAGCGGGTGCTCGAAAGCCTCATCAAGGCCGGCGTATTCGATTCGTGTGCGTCTTCTGACGGGAGCACCGCCCCGGGGGGCGGGAGGGCCTCGACCGAGCGCGCGCGGCTGCTGGCGGCGCTCGACGGAGCGGTCGAGCACGGCAACCGGCACCAGCGCGACCGCGACAAGGGCCAGGTGCAGCTCTTCGGCGGCGCCGGCGATGATGTGGGTGAGGAGGCGTCCCGATCGCTGCCGCAGGCGACGCCGCTCACCGAAGCCCAGCAGCTGGCCTTCGAGAAGGAGGCCCTGGGGCTGTACTTGAGCGGCCATCCCATCGATCGCTTCGCGGGCGACCTGCTCGCCTTCGGCGCCCGGACGCTCGGTGAGCTCACCGCCGCACAGGAGGCCGCCGAGCCCGCCGCGGACGGCAGTGAGGCCGAGGTGGCCGCACCCGTGAAGACCAGCGAGGAGGTCTCGGTCGGCGGTGCGATTGCGGGCCTTCGCCCGCTGAAGACCCGGAAGGGCGATCGCATGTGCGCCTTCACGCTGGACGATCCCGGCGGGTCGATCGAAGTGGTGGTCTTTCCCGATGCGTTCGGCAAGGCCGCGCGCCTGATCGAGAACGACATGCTGGTGCTCGTCAAGGGACGGTTCGAGCGCGACGACGAGAGCATGCGGATCCTGGCCTCCGAGGTCCTGCCCATCGAGACCGTGCGTGAGCAGCTGGCGCGTGAGGTGGCGATCACGCTGAGGATGCCCCCGCACGATCGGCGGACCCTCGAGGCGCTCTCGGATCTGTTCGCCCGCCACAAGGGCGATCGCCGTGTCACCTTCGAGATTGCGGTGACCTCCGGCTCGCGGCCGCTTCGCGTGCGGGCCGACCTGTCGGGACAGTGCAGAGTCCGGCCCACCGAGCGGCTGGTCGCGGAGATCGAGCGGATCTGTGGCCAGGGATCGGTCCATGTGCGATAGGATCGGGTGTCCAGGAGGTCCTCGTGCCCGCTGAGTTGCTGGAATTCGAAGAGCCGATCGCGGTGCTTCAGAAGGAAATCGAGGCGCTGTCGCTGTTGCCGCTGACCGAAGCGCGTGACGCGGAGATTGCGCGGCTGAATCGGCGCATCGAGGCGGTGCGTGTCGAGATCTACGCTCACCTGACGCCCTGGCAACGCGTGCTGGTCGCGCGCCATCCCAACCGGCCGAGCACACTGGACTATATCGAGACGCTCTTCACGGAGTTCCACGAGATCCACGGGGACCGCCGCTTCGCCGACGACCACGCCATGATCTGCGGTTTCGCGCGCTATCATGGCACCCACGTGTGCGTCATCGGCCACCAGAAGGGCCGGGACACCAAGCAGAAGATCTACCGCAACTTCGGGTACGCCCGCCCGGAAGGCTACCGGAAGGCCATCCGGGTCATGAAGATCGCCGAGAAGTTCGAACGTCCCGTCATCGTGTTCATCGATACGCCGGCCGCATTCCCCGGGATCGAGTCGGAAGAACGCGGGGTTGCCGAAGCCATCGCCTACAACCTCAGGGAAATGGCGGTGCTCAATGTGCCCATCATCGTCATGGTGAGCGGCGAGGGCGGAAGCGGGGGAGCGCTGGGGATCGCGATCGGGGACCGGGTGCTCATCCAGTCCAACGCCATCTACAGTGTCATTCCGCCTGAGGGCTGCTCCGCCATTCTCTGGCGGGACTCCGGGCGGAAGGTCGAGGCGGCCGACGCGTTGAAGCTGACGGCACCCGACCTGCTCGGCCTCGGAATCGTCGACGCGATCGTCCCCGAGCCCGTGGGAGGCGCCCACCAGGACGCCGCCGGCGCGGCACGCCTGCTCGACCGCGCCGTGCACGAGGCCTTGATCGAGGTGTCCGCCCTGCCGGCCGAGACGCGGCTGGCTCGACGCTACGAGAAATTCCGCAGCATGGGCCGATTCGGGATCGACTTCGTGGAGGCGCCGGACGCCGGCGGCGAGGGGGACGGCGATCCGGTCGGAGGCGACGGCGCGCGCTGATGGTGCCGTTTGTCTGGACCCACCTCGAGTGCGACGAAGCGGCGGTCCTGTCACTGGCCACCTCGGCGGGCGTCGATCCCCTGATGGCCCGCCTCCTGATCCTCCGCGGGATCGCCGATCCGGAGTCCGTGGCCCGCTTCCTCACTCCCGCCATCGATCAGCTTCACGATCCGATGCAGCTGGCCGACATGGGCGTGGCGGTCGAGCGCCTGCTCGCGGCGATCGCGCGCGGCGAGCAGGTGGCGATCCACGGAGACTTCGACGTCGACGGCATCACCTCCACCGTCATCCTTCGCCGGACGCTCGAGCTGCTCGGCGGAAAAGTGGTGCACTTCATTCCCGAGCGGGTTCGCGACGGGTACGGGCTCAACCTCGCCGCGATCGAGCGGCTGCACGCGGAAGGGGCCCGCGTCATCGTGTCGGCCGACTGCGGCATCCGCGCGATCGACGCCGCACGCCGTGCGCGGGAACTCGGCGTCGATCTGATCATCACGGATCACCACGAACCCGGCGACGAGCTGCCTCGGGCGCTGGCCGTCATCGACCCCAAGCGCGAGGACTGCTCCTATCCGGAAAAGAACCTTGCCGGGGCCGGCGTCGCGCTGAAGCTCGTCCAGGCGCTCTGCGAGAAGACCGGCCGGGCGGGTTGGATGCCCGGCTTCATCAAGCTGGCCGCGATGGGCACACTGGCCGACGTGGTCCCGCTCACCGGTGAGAATCGCGTCATCGCCAAGCTCGGTCTCGACGGCCTGTCGCGCGGGCCACACAAGGTCGGGCTGCGCATGTTGCTAGAGGCCGCGGGGCTCTCCGACAAGCTCATCGACAGCTATCACGTCGCCTACATGCTCGCGCCCCGCGTCAATGCGGCCGGGCGCATGGGAACGCCGGATGTAGCCATGAGGCTCCTGCTGGCCTCCGACGAGGGCATGATCGACGAAGCCCGCGGGCTCGCGCAGCAGCTCAACCTGGAAAACGACCGCCGGCGCCTCGAGGAGCAGTCGATTACGGCCGAGGCGCGGAAGATCGTGGAGAGCGATCCCGACATCGGCGCGCTGCCGGTGCTGGTGGTCGGCGGTGACAACTGGCACCGGGGCGTCATCGGCATCGTCGCGTCGAAGCTGGTCGAGATCTTCCACCGGCCCGCGATCGTGCTCTCGATCGAGGGCGAGGTGGCGCATGGGTCCTGCCGCAGCATTCCCGGGTTCGACATCCTGGCGGCGCTGCAGGCCGCGGGAGACGAGCTGGTCAAGTTCGGCGGCCACAAGTCGGCGGCAGGGCTGACCATCGAGACCTCGCGGATCAGGGCGTTCAGGAAGGCCGTCAACGCATTCGCCGAGCCACGTCTGGGCCCCGACGACTTGCGGCCAAGGCTTCGGATCGACGCGCCCCTCGGCTTCAGGTCGATCCGGGGCGACCTCGTGCAGGCCGTCGCCCGCCTGGCGCCGTTCGGGACCGGCAACCCGCGGCCGTTGTTCTACGCTCTGGGCGTCAGCGTGGCGAATGGACCGCGCCGAATCAAGGAACGCCACCTGGCCATGACACTCCGTCACGAAGGCGCCATCTTCCGGAGCATCTACTGGCGGGGAGGCGAACGCGAGGGCCTCGTGTCCGCCGCCCGGAACGGGCTGGACGTGGCCTTCGGCCTTGATCAGAATACGTTCAACGGTGAGACCCGCGTCGAGCTTACCATCTCGGACCTCCGCCCCAGCCGGTAGAGACGGCCGATGACCACGTGGCAGCGTCGAGTCCGAATCGGCATCGCGGCGCTTGGCGTTGGATTCGCGCTGTTCGTATACCTGTCGATTCGGAAGACCAGCCCCCCGGCCCCATCTCCGGGCGGCGAACGCCTGGACCCCAAGGCGTCGGTCGAAACGACCGGCGGCGTCTACAGGCATTTCAAAGGGGACAAAGAAGACTATCGCGTCGAATACGAGAGCATCCTGAGCTACGCCGACAATCGCCAGAAGTTCCGGAAGGTGCGCGTGTTCGCGGATCAGCGCTCCGGCCGCAAGTTCAGGATCACCGGGCAGGAGGCGGAAGCCATCGGCGAGAAGCAGGATCGGGTGCTCATCAAGGGCCAGGTGGAGTTCACCTCAGACGATGGCCTCAAAGCGAACACCGACGAAGCCACCTACGAGCAGGCCACTGGCATCATCCGGGCCCCGGGACCGTTCCGGTTCACAGAGCGCGGGGTATCGGGGACCTCGGTCGGCATGATCTACGACCGGACGGGCGACACCTTGTCGCTGCTCGACAAGGTGGTGCTGAAGACCACGCCGACCAAGCCCGAGGAAGACCCGATCGACATCAGCTCGGGGGCGGCCGTGTTCCTGCGCGGCGAAAACCGAATCGTCTTCGACAGGACGTTCTCGGCACGGAGCGGAGCGCGCAGGTTCGACTCGGACTCGGCCACCGCGCTGCTCGTCGACGACGGATCGCGCATGCGAACCTTGGAGATGACCGGCCACGCGCGAATCAGCGGTCTGGGAGAAGGCGGAGGCGCGCTGAAGGACCTCGCCGGCAACAGCATCAACCTGGAATTCCGCGACGACGGACGGACGCTGTCGGTCGCCGTCCTGATCGGAGGGGCCGTCATCCAGCTCGGGGGCGAAGGAACCTCCGACCGGCAGTTCAAGGGGGAGTGGATCGATGTCCGGCTCGCGCCCGACGGCGTGACGGTATCCGGACTGACGGCGCGCGGGCGGGCCAGCCTGGAGCTGCCCGCCGAGACGACCAGTCCCGCGCGGACGATTCGATCGGACTCGGCGTCGGCAAGCGGTGAGCCGGGAAAAGGGCTGAACTCCGCGACGTTCACCGACAATGTCGAGTACCGCGAGGCGGTCCCGGCCAAGCCTGGCGGGCAGAGGGCGACGCGAATCGCCCGCTCCAAGACTCTCGTCGTGGCGGTGAAGCCGGGGTTCAGCTCGATCGATGACGCCCGATTCGAAGGAGCCGTCCGGTTCGAGGATGGTCAGACCCGGGCGGCCGCCGGCCAGGCAAAGTACGCGGTTCCCGCCGGGCAGCTGATTCTGGACGGCGTGGATTCAACGACCGGCCTGAAACCACAGGTCAGCGACGATCAGGTCTCGATCCAGGGCCAGCACGTGGAGGTCACACTCGAGGGAAGGAAGATCACGGCTCGCGGCGACGTCCGCAGCGTGATCCTCGCCGCGCCAACCTCGACCGCGCCCGGGCGGACGGCGGTTCACCGTCCGGCGATGCTCAAGGCGGACCAGCCGGTGTTCGCGACCTCAGAGACGATGGACTACGACGGCGCATCCGGCAAGGCCGTCTACGCCGGCAGCACCCGATTGTGGCAAGGGGATACGACGATTCAGGGAGACCGGCTGACGATGGACGACCAGACCGGAGACCTGGTGGCGCATGGATCGGTGCGCTCGGTCTTCATGCTGGACCACGCGGACGCCGAGACGAAGAAGACCACGAAGACGCAGAGCATCGGGCGGGCTGACGACATGCGCTACGAGGACGCGGTGCGCCGGGCGACCTACACGGGCAACGCGCACCTGGCCGGCGATCAGGGGGACCTGCAGGGCGACAGGATTGAGGTGTACTTGAGCGCATCGGGCAGCGAGCTGGACCGGGTCGAAGCGTACGCCAAGGTCTCGCTGAAATCCGAGGGCCGGACGGCGACCGGCGATCGGCTCACCTACTTCTCGGCCGACCAGCGATACGACATGATGGGCGCGCCCGTGAAGATCGTGTCGGAATGCCGCGAAACGACGGGCAGAACTTTGAAATTCTTCAGGTCGTCTGATAGGATTCTCGTCGACGGCAAAGAGGAACGTCGCACTGAGACAAAGGGCGGCGCAAAGTGCGGGGAGCCGCGCTGAATGGCCACCCTCCAGACTGACGCACTCACGAAGTCCTACGGCGGGCGCACGGTGGTCAAGGGCGTGTGCCTCGAAGTCGCCTCCGGCGAGGTCGTGGGCCTGCTAGGGCCCAACGGTGCGGGCAAGACGACAACCTTCTACATGGCGGTTGGGCTGACCGCACCCGACGCGGGGCGCGTGCTGCTCAACGGTGACGACGTCACTGGCGACCCGATGTACATCAGGGCACGCAAGGGCATCGGCTACCTGCCCCAGGAGCCCTCGATCTTCAGGGGGCTCACGGTCGAACAGAACATCCTGGCGATTCTCGAAACGCTCGATCTGGCCGCGTCGGCGCGGCGGGCGCGGTGCCGCGAGCTGCTGGCGGAGCTGAACCTGACGCCCCTGGCCGATGCGCCGGCCTACACGCTGTCGGGCGGCGAGCGCCGGCGGGTCGAGATCACCCGGGCGCTGGTCATCTCGCCGAAGTTCATCCTGCTCGACGAACCTTTCGCTGGAATCGACCCGATCGCGGTGGGCGACATCCAGAAAATCATCTTCCATCTCAAGCAACGAGGCATCGGGGTGCTCATCACGGACCACAACGTCCGCGAGACGCTGCGCATCACCGACAGGGCCTATATCGTGACCGACGGCGTGATCTTCAAGAGCGGCACGCCGGAAAGTCTCGCCGCAGACGAGGAAGTCCGAAGGATTTACCTGGGGGCCGACTTCCGGCTGGACTGAAGGCCGGGGGCGGCACTACACTCGCGAAAGCGGACATGGCAATACAGCAGAAGCTCCACACGAAGCTCGTTCAGAAGCTGATCCTGACGCCGTCGCTCCAGCAGGCGATCAAGCTGCTGCCGATGTCGACGCTCGAGCTGGCGGACCTGCTGAATCAGGAGGTCGTGGAGAATCCGCTTCTGGAAGAGGTCCCGACCGAGGATTTGCAGCCCTCCGATCCGGCGCTGACCGTGGACAAACCGGACGGCGAGGCGCAGACCCCGGCGGGGACGGGCGATCCCTGGAACGACAGCGACTACGAGTACTTCTTCGGCGAGTACCTCGACGACGGCTACCGGCCCCGGACGCAGCAGGAGGTCAAGGAACTTCCCCCGATCGAGAACACGTTGTCCTCGGCCACCTCGCTCTCCGACCACCTGATGTGGCAGCTCTCGCTGGCGAGCGACGACGGGGTGGTGCGCGAGATTGGCGGCGCCATCATCGGCAACCTGGATGACGACGGCTACCTGGTGGCCTCGGTGGACGAAATCGCCGCCATGGGAAACTGGCCGGTCGACGAGGTCGAGCGGGTGCTCCGGATGGTGCAGGGCTTCGACCCGATCGGCGTCGCCGCGCGGGACCTCCAGGAGTGCCTCTGGCTGCAGCTGCGGCAGCTCGGCCAGGAGGCGACCCCCGCAGAGAAGATCGTGACCGAACACCTCCGGTTGCTGCAGAACCACCAGATCCCGGAGCTGGCACGCAAGCTCGGCATGACGATCGACGAGCTGAAACCGCATATCGAGACGATTCGCCACCTCGATCCCAAGCCGGGCAGCCACTACAACCGCACCGATTCGCACTACGTGATCCCGGACGTCTACGTGGTCAAGGTCGAGGACCAGTATGTCGCGGCGCTCAACGAGGAGGGGCTCCCTCAGCTTCGCATCAGCCCGGTCTATCGCCGGCTCCTGGACAAGGGCGCCGAGAACACCGACGAGACCCGCGCCTACGTCAAGGACAAGTTCCGCTCGGCGCTCTGGCTCATCAAGTCGGTCGAGCAGCGCCAGCGGACCATCCACAAGGTCGCCACCAGCATCATCAACTTCCAGCGCGATTTCCTGGACCATGGCATCGAACACCTTCGCCCCCTCGTGCTGAGGGACGTGGCCAACGACATCGGCATGCACGAGTCGACGGTCAGCCGCGTGGTGACCAACAAGTACATGCACACGCCCCAGGGCGTGTTCGAGATGAAGTACTTCTTCCACAGCGGGATCAGCAGTTCCTACGGCGAGAGCGTGTCGTCGGTGACCATCAAGCAGCGAATCCGGAAAATCATCGAAGCCGAGGACCCGCGCAAGCCGCTCAGTGATTCGAAGATCGTCAGCATGCTCCACAAGGAAGGCCTGGTGCTGGCGCGGCGGACCATCGCCAAGTACCGCGAGGAACTGAAGATTCCCACCTCCAACCAGCGCAAGGTGCTGTACTGAGGGATTCCATGCGTCTCGTCATGACCGGAAGGCATGTCGACGTCACGCCCCCGCTGCATCGAGCGGCCGAGCTCAGGCTCGACAAGCTCGACCGGCTGCTGCACGGCGGCGTCGTTTCGGGTCAGGTGATCCTGTCGGTTGAGAAGTACCGGCACGTCGTGGAAATCGTCGTGCACGTGCGCGGGGATCATATGCTCCGGGCCATCTCCGGCACCACGGCCTGGCCGACCTCGCTCACCGACGCGTTCGACAAGCTCACCCAGCAGGCCCAGAAGCTGAAGGGCAAGTGGGAGGTCCGCGTCCGCGAGGCGCGCACCAGCAAGCGCGTCCCGGCCGGGCGTCCGCCGCGGCTGCCGGGCGCTGCCGCGCGCCGCCGGCGCATCGTGCGGGCCTCGCGCTACGAGGTCAGGCCCATGGGCCTCGACGAGGCCGCGCAGGGCGTCGGCGAGACGCCCGACGCGTTTGTCGTGTTCCGCAACACCGAGACCGACGCCATCAACGTGCTCTACCGGCGCAAGGGCGGTGATCTGGGACTGATCGAGCCGGAGGCCTGAGGCGGACCGGGCTGTAGCCTCGGTCGCTCTTGCCAGAACTGATGCCAGCCGCTCCGCTGAACGTGACCGTCGGCGCATTGCTGCGCGCCCGCGCCGAGGCGCTCAACCTCGGGCTCGATCTCGTCGCCGGCGAGAACGGGCTGGAGCGGGCGATCACCAGCCCGCGCGTGCAGAAGACGGGCCTGGCGCTCGCCGGATTCGACGTCTACCTGCAGGCCGGGCGCGTCCTGATTTTCGGCCAGAGCGAGCTCGGCTATCTCCGCAGCCTGCCGCCGGACGGGCGTCACGCGTCCTTGTTCCGGGCCTTCAGCCATCCCATCCCGTGCGTGATCATCACCGGCGGTCAGGTCGTGCCTGACGAAGTGAAAGAGGAGGCCGTCCGCGCGGCCGTCCCGGTGATGGGCACCGCACTCACGACCCCCGTGCTCATCACGAAGCTCGAAGGCTTCCTCGAGGATATCCTCGCCGAACGCACGATTCTCCACGCGGTGCTGATGGACATCCTGGGCCTGGGCGTCCTGATTGCCGGCGAGAGCGGCATCGGAAAAAGCGAATGCGCGCTGGATCTGATCCTGCGCGGCCACCGCCTGGTGGCCGACGACACGGTCGAGGTCCGCCGCCGCGCCGAGTCCGTGCTGATTGGCACCTGCCCGGACCTCACGAGGCACCACATGGAGATCCGGGGCCTGGGCCTGATCAACGTCAGGGACCTCTTCGGAGTGGCCTCCACCCGGACCTCGAAACGCGTGGAACTGGTCGTCAGGCTCGAACGCTGGGAGCCCGGCCGCGCCTACGAGCGGCTGGGCATCGACGACCAGTTCGAAGACGTGCTCGGCATCCGCATTCCGCTCATCACGACACCGGTGGCGCCGGGCCGCAGCCTGGCGAACCTGGTGGAGGTCGCGGCGCGAAACCAGCTGCTGCGGACCCGCGGCCATCACGCCGCGCGCAAGCTGGTCGATCGAATCGACCGCGAGCTCCGCCAGGCGGAAGACGTCCTGAAAGAACCGGACGAGGGCCCGGACGACCACGACCAGGAGGACGGATGAGGCCACCGCGGGCGCCGCGCGGAGAGTCGAAGATCCCCAAGCTCGAGCGATTCGTCATCCTGACGGGTCTGTCCGGCGCCGGCAAGTCGCAGGCGATCCGGGCGCTCGAGGACCTGGGCTACTTCTGCGTCGACAACCTGCCCGCGACGCTGATCCCGGCGCTGGCGGAACTGGCAGGCCGCGCGGGCTCCGACTTCGAGAAGATTGCCATCGTCGTGGATGTCCGAGAGGGGGCCTTCCTGTCCCGGTTCCCGGCGGTGCTGCGGAAACTGCGCAGGCACCGCTCGGGCAGGCCGACCGTGATCTTCCTCGAGGCGGGGGACGCGGCGCTCGTCCGTCGCTTCAGCGAAACGCGGCGGCCTCATCCCCTGGCGGCCAATCGCCCGATTCGGGACGGCATCCGGGAAGAGCGCCGCCTGCTCGCGCCGATCCGCCGCATGGCGGATCAGATCGTCGACACCAGCCGCCTGACCGTGCACGAACTGCGTGATGTCTTCACCGAGATGTCGCGCGGGGACAGCCAGGGCCGGCGCATGCTGGTGACCATCCTGAGCTTCGGATTCAAACATGGCCTGCCGCTGGAGTCGGACCTGGTCTTCGACGTGCGTTTCCTGCCGAATCCCCATTTCGTGCGCGGGCTGCGGGCGCTGACCGGCAAGGACGCGCAGGTTGCGCAGTTCATGGAGTCGCACGCCGAGACCTCCCTCGCGGTCGACGAATTCGTGTCCCTGCTCGGCTACCTCATCCCGCGCTACGTCGAGGAGGGAAAGAGCTACCTTACGGTGTCAATCGGGTGCACCGGAGGACACCATCGGTCCGTGTACGTGGCCGAGGCGATGCGGCGCGTGCTCTCCGTGCCGGCCGGCGTACTGGTCAGGGTGCGTCACCGCGACCTCGGGCCTGTCGGGTGACACGCCCGGAAACCGGAGAAGAGGAGGGACGCCCTGTGATTGGAGTGGTGGTCGTCACACACGGCCAGCTGGCCACCGAGCTGCTGAACGCGGCCGAGGCCATCGTCGGTGACCTGCCGCAATTCGCCGCGGTGTCGATCGGCTGGCACGACGATGCCGACGACGCCCGCGAGGAGATTCGCCAGGCCATCGCGCGCGTGCAGGGGACAAGCGGCGTGCTCGTCCTGACCGACATGTTCGGCGGAACGCCTGCAAACCTGGGAATGACGTTCCTCGAGCCGAACAAGGTCGAGGTGATCACGGGCGTGAACCTGCCGATGCTGATCAAGCTGACCAGCCTCAAGAGCTCCCAGGACCTGCTCGGCGTCGCGCGAGAGATGCGCGAGCACGGCCGGAACGCCATCTGGGTCGCCTCCGACCTGCTCCATGGCGAGGCGAAGGGCTGAGATGGAATCGAAATCGATCGAAGTCCGGAACCCGCTGGGCCTGCACGCCCGGGCCGCCGCCAAGTTCGTGCATGCGGCCACCGCCTTCGAGTCGCACATCACCGTGGCGAACGGCGGCCGGGTCATGGACGGGAAGAGCATCCTGGGCATTCTCCTGCTGTCCGCGTCGCGGGGCACACCGATCACCATCGCCGCCACGGGCCGCGACGAGCGCGAAGCCGTCGAGACCCTCTGCCGGCTGGTCGAGTCGGGGTTTGGTGAGGGCACGTGGAGCGCATGACGGGCATCGGGGTGTCGGGCGGGCTGGCGTCCGGGCCGGCAGCGCTGCTGATGCAGCACCCTCTGGCGCTGCGCTACACCATTTCCCCGGACCGGGTGGGGCGCGAGGGTGCGCGGCTCGATGCGGCGCGCGAAGCCTCGCGCCGGCAGCTGCGCGACATCAGGTCGCGCGTCACGCGCAGCGGAGGGGCCGAGCTCGGGCGCCTGTTCGAAGTCCAGATCCTGATGCTGGACGACCCGCTCATCGTTCCGAGGGCCGCCGCCATCATCGGAGAGGATCACGTCAACGCCGAGTGGGCGGTGCAGCGGGCGTTCGACGAGGTGGCTGAGGTCTTCCGGGACGTCGAGGATCCGTATCTCCGCGAGCGGCGCGGAGACATTGCGGACGTCGTCGGCCGGCTCAGCATGAACCTCCACCCCGGCCGGAACGAGGCACGCGACCTGCTGGCCAACCTCGATCAGCCGAGCGTCCTCATCGCCGACGATCTCGCGCCCTCGGTGGCCGGCCAGCTCGATCGGCAGCGCGTCCTCGCGCTGGTCGTCGGCACCGGCAGCCGGACCTTCCACACCGCCATCATCGCCCGCTCGCTCAAGATCCCGGCGGTCGTGGGCCTCGGGGCCGCCACCTCCCGGTTCACGCCCGGTTCGATCGTCGCGGTGGATGGCACCACCGGGGAAGTCGTCCTCGACCCGACCGACGAGGTCATGGGCGATCTGAAGGCGCTATCGGCCGGGCGGACCTCGGTGAGCCTGGCGCCGCCCGCCGATCAGAGTTCGCCGGTCACCACGCTGGACGGGGTTCGGGTCCAGATCGAAGCGAACGTCGAACTCCCGGATGACCTCGAATTCGCCAGGGCGCAGGGGGCTTCCGGCGTCGGCCTCTTCCGATCGGAGTTCCTGCTCGGGGGGCAGCCGGTTCTCGACTTCAGCGAAGACGCCCAGTACGCCGCCTACCGCGACATCGTCGAGCGGATGGCTCCGCTGCCCGTGACGATTCGCACGTTCGATCTCGACGAAGTCCAGGCGGCCGGCCCGGCAGAGGGACAGGATGCGGCAGTCTCCGGCATCGACGGCGGGTTGTCCCGGGGGCCCATGGGGCTGCGCGGCATCCGGCTGAGCCTGCGCCAGGCCGAGATCTTCAGGGCGCAACTGCGGGCGCTCGCGCGCGCCGCGAGGTACGGCCGGCTGCGCATCCTGTTCCCGTTCGTCTCGTCGGTGGACGAATTGCGGGCGGCCCGATCGATGCTCCGAACAGTCGTCGAGCAGCTCCGCGAGCGGGAGCCGGAGCCGGAGTTGCCGGTCATCGAGGTCGGCATCATGATCGAAGTGCCGTCGGCCGCGCTTACGATCGACGTGCTGGCGGACGAGGCGGACTTTTTCAGCATCGGCACCAACGACCTGATTCAATACTGCCTGGCCGTGGACAGGACCGACATCCGCGTCGCCGGGTCGTACGAGCCGATGCATCCCGCGATCCTCCGGGTGATTCGGCACGTGGTGAGGGCCGCTGGCCGGCGCGGGCGCCCGGTATCGGTCTGCGGGGAGATGGCCTCGGATCCGCTCGCGATGCTGCTGCTGCTCGGCCTCGGCGTGAGGGAGTTCAGCATGTATCCGGCGGCGATTCCCAGGGCCCGCCAGATGATGAGGGGCATTCGCGTCGCCGACCTGCGCAAGGCGGCCGCCGCCTCGCTGCGGCTGCGGACCACGCGGGACGTCGAGGCGTACGTAAGCTGGACACTGGGGCACGCCCTGCTCCCGCCGATCGGGGCGGCTGCGACGGCGCTGCCAAGGAGAGAACCGTGACGGTTGAAGCCAAGCCCGGCGTGCTGCGGGTCGACAAGCCGTGGGGCTACGAGCTGTGGTGGGCCAGGACGGACAAGTACGTCGGAAAAGTCATCCACGTGACCGCAGGTCACGCCTTGAGCCTGCAGTATCACAACCGGAAGGTCGAGACGATCCTGCTGTACTCGGGGAAGCTGCTCTTCGAGATCCAGGAAGGGGAGGGGCTGGTCGGCCGGGAGATGCTGCCGGGCGAGCGCATCCATGTGCCGTCCGGCACGATCCACCGGATGACCGCGCTCGAGGACTCCGACATCTTCGAGGTGTCCACCCCTGAAGTGGACGATGTGGTCAGGCTCGAAGATCGGTACGGCCGGGAAACGACGTAGGCCGGGCCGCGAGCCGGCGAAGCGAGGCGGCGGCTCGCGCGGCACACGGCTGGCAGGGTCGCCGCCTGCCAGCCTGGCCGCCTCGTCGATCTAGAACGGAATGTCGTCGTCGGTGACTTCCGGTTCCTGTCCCAGTTCATCGGGCGGCGTTGCCTCGCGATCCACCGCCGCCGCCGCCGGCCGGGCCGCGCCGCCGCCCGGGCTCCCGAGCAACTGGACGCGATCAGCGGACACCTCAGGCGTATACCGCTTGTCGCCTTCGCGGCCGTTCCACCGCTGGATCGACAGGCGGCCTTCGACGTAAACCTGCTTGCCCTTCACCAGGTAGCTCTTGAGGGTCTCGGCCTGCTTGCCCCAGATCTTGACCCGATACCATTCGGTCACGGGACGGCCCGTCGCCTCGTCTTTCACGAAGGGATCGTCAATCGCGATGCTGACCGTGGCCACCGGCTTGCCGGCCGGCGTGTACCGCAGCTCCGCATCGCGTCCGAGGTTTCCGACGAGGATGATCTTGTTGAAGCTCGCCATGTCGCGATCCTTTCGTGGTCCGCGCGCCTTCGGCCCGGGGCAGCCATCCCCGACGCCGGGCAGCAGATGTCATCACGAGGCCGGCGCCCGGACGGCGTGCACCCCGGCCTCCGATCCTGATCCGGTCTAGCGTCCGATTCGATTCAATCGATCCAGTGCCTGCCTGGCCAGCCGGCCCGCATCGCTGTCCGGGAAGTTCTTCGTCACGTACTCGAACGATTCCCGGGCTTGCGGGACCTGGCCGAGCGAGTTCAGCGCAAGCCCGCGCTTGTAGTACGCGTCGGGCAGCGTGTTGCTGGCCGGGTAGTTCGCGATGAGCCGATCGTAGGCCGTGACGGCCTCCCTGAATTTCCCGGCGCTGTAATACGTCTCGCCGATATAGAACTGCGCGTCGTCGGCGACGTCGGACTTCGGGAACGTCTTCATGTAGGACTCGAAGCCCTGGATCGCGAGCGTCCATTGCCCGGCGTAGTAGTCAGCCCGTGCCGATTCGAACATGCGCTGCGGCGACACCCCCGGGTTGACCGGCGGGGCGGGCAGGGTCGGCGCACCCTGGGGAGTGCCCGACGCCCCGGCATCGGGCGTGCCGGCCGGAGCCGGGCTGGTGGTCGCCGGCACCGCCACGCGCAGCGCCTCGACCTCCTGCGACAGCGAGGTCAGCCGCACGTTGGTCTCGTCCACCTTCTCGCGCACGACGCGCAGATCGGTGCCGAGGTTGTCGACCGCCAGGTGCTGATCGGCGAACGCCTTGCGGGTGACGCCCGCCTGGTCGTCCAGTTTCGCCGAGACCGCCCGCAGGGCGTCGACCAGGGTCGCCAGCTGAAGCTGCAACTGCTGGTTCTGCTCCTGCAGCATGCGGATGTCCGCCATCATCTGCCGGTGTTCCTTGTCGGCGGCCGCCATCGGCACCGTGCCCGAGAGGGCCAACGCCAGGACCACCATTCCAATCGCGCTTGCTCGTCGCACCATAAGTCTCAACCCGGAAAAAGTGCCGTTGATGGTTCTCGCCGCTACTTGGCCGTCAGCACGAAGTGCGCGCGCCGGTTCTTGGCCCACGCGGCTTCGTTGGACGCGGGATCGAACGGGAACTCCTTGCCATAGCTCACGGTGCGCAACCGTGACGGCGCGATGGCGAGAGAAACGAGGTAGGCCTGCGCGGCCACGGCGCGGCGCTCACCGAGCGCGAGGTTGTACTCGGCCGTGCCGCGTTCGTCGCAGTGACCTTCGATGGTGACCACCCAGGTCGGGTACTTCTTGAGGATCGCCGCATCGGCATCCAGGGCGGAGCGCGCCTCGGCCGACAATTCGGCGCTGTCAAACACGAAGTACGCGGGTTGGAGAGGCGATTCGCGGTTCACATCGTCGATCGACCGCGTGGCCAGCGGATCGTCCTTGACCGTCATGTCGGGCCGGGCGGCCGGAGTCTCCGGCGCCGCCGGTTCGGATACAGGAGGCGGCGGGGCAGCGGGCGTCACGGGCACCTGGTCGGGGATGGCGACGGCGGAGGGCGGCGCCACGGGCCTCGCAACCGGCGGCTTCTTGGACCCGCACCCGGCGATCGTGACAGCTCCCGCCACGGTGACCGCCACCCACACCATCCGCATGATTGCTCGACTCCTCATCGTGTCTCTCCTCACCTCTACTTCGACCAGTCCGGCGTGTAGTTGTTGCCGACCCGGGTGATCTGCTTGAGGTCCTGGCCGTCGCGGCCGATCACGTAGACCTGGGTCTTTCCGCTTCGCGTCGAGGTGAACGCCACGTGCCGGCCGTTCGGGGCGTAGGCCGGACTTTCGTTGGAGCCTTCCCCGAACGTGATCTGGCGCCGCTCACCGGTGGCCAGATCGTAGATCTTGATATCGTAGCCCCGCCCGGTCCTCGAACAATAGGCAATCTCATTGAACGGGGCGGGGGACCACGTCGGGCGATCGCAGTACGATTCCGAGGTGGCCTTCACCGTGTTCAGGCCGTCGGCGTCGATGATGTAGATCTGCGGCGAGCCCGACCGATCCGACGTGAACGCGATCTGGGTGCCGCTCGGCGACCAGGTCGGCGTGGTGTCGATGGCCGGGTTGGCCGTCAGGCGGCGGATGCCGGACCCGTCGCGGTTCATGACGTACAGCTCGGCGTTGCCGTCGCGGTTGGACGTGAAGCAGATCCGCGTGCCGTCGGGCGACCAGGCCGGAAGCCAGTTCTGGAACTTGCCTGCGGTCGGGTTCTCCAGGGTGCCCTGGTAGATGAGCGACACGAAGATGTCCGGGTAGTCGCGGCGGAAGGACGTGTAGGCGATGGCACGCCCGTCGGGCGACCAGCTGGGCGTCATGTTCAGCTTGCGGGTCACGGTGACCCGGGCCTGGTTCGCGCCGTCGTAGTCCGACACGTAGATCTCCTTCGCTTCCCTGTTCTGGACGGTTCCGCTGACGCGCTCCAGGTCGCGATCCGATGCGAAGGCCAGCTTGGTCCGCGCCACGCCGCGCAACGCCCGCTGCTGCTGGTGAATGTCGTCGGCTGCCGAGTGGGCGTACGCGCGGGGATTGTTGGTCGACCCGGTGTACTCCCGCGCCATCACCGAACGCCGGGTCTTGACGTCGTACAGCCGCATCTCGACCCGGAACGTGGTGGGCGAGGTCCGCTCGACCGTGCCCGTGACGAGGCCGTCGGCCCCGATCTCCCGCCAGCGGTCGAAGGCGATGTCGGTGAGTGAGGCGGGCACGGGGATCGTCTTGTAGGTATCGCGCGGGACCATGTAGAACTCGCGCTCGAAGGCGAGGTCGTCCCACAACACGCTCCCGATGGTCCGGGCGGCGTCGGAGAGGGCCGCATCGCTGCCCCGGACCAGGAAATCCGGCACCGCGTAGCGCGGGCGCGCGCCGGGTTCGCCCGACAGGCTGAGAATGATCTCGGACTGCTGCTGCTGGAGCGGGGGATCGGCGGCCGGCGGCCGTGCCGACCCGGCAGCGACCAGCACGCCCACCACACCCAGCACGCCGCACGTTGAGAGAACGCGATCGCGCATCGTCACCGGTGATACTCGAAGCGAAGGTGGATCGTCAGTTGTCTGTCTGGAAACGCCGCGGGCAACGGCTGAACCCGCTGCGTCATGAACAGGGCGCGTTGCGCGGTGAGATCGAGCGGGGCGTAGCCGCTCGATTGCTCGAGCTCGATATTGGTGATCCGGCCGTCGCGCAGGATCTGGAATTTCAGCAGCGTCTCGCCCGCGAGGCCCTGCTTGGCGCTCCAGTTCCGCTGCACGACCTGGAGCATGGCGTCGAGGTACTCGGGACAGCAGAAGTTGGAGATCTCGAGGTACCCGCCCGCGCCTCCCATCCCGCCGGTCGACAGGCCGCCAAACCCCATGCCCCGCGCCGGATTGTCGGGCCCGGTGGCCTGGGCCCCGAACGGGACGGTCTCGCGCGGGGCCGCGCGCTCCGGTTTCTCGGCGGGCTCGATCGTCGTCGAGGCGGGCTTGCGCACAGCCTTGGCATTCGGCGTCGGCAGGACCATCGCCGGCTTGCGCGGCTCAGGCCTGGCGGCCGCCGGGCGCTTCGTCTCCGCCGGCGGTGCAGGCTCCCGGCTCGGTGGCCGGCCTTCCAGTGCCATGCCTCCGGCGCGAGGGCCGGGCGCGCTGCCGAGGCTGATCGTCATGATGGTGCGTTCGTCCTGGCCGTGCCGGGTCCCCCAGATCGCCGGCACGATCACCATCGCCCCGAACAGCAGGACGTGTGCCAGGGTCGACACGGTGAGCATCCTCGGCAGACCACGGCCCGCCTGCGAGCGCTCGACCAGGACGGCGGTGACCGCATCCACCCTTAACGCTCCTCCGGGAGTCGGGAGACGATGCCGACCTTCTCGACGCCCGCGTCCTTGAGGCGATCCATGACCTCGATCACTTCCTGCAGGGTCACGCCCCCGTCGCCCCGCAGGAAGACCTCGCGGTCGGGGCGTCCCTGCAGCGCCTGTCGCATCCGCTCGTTCAGCAGGTCGAGACGGACCGGTTCGTCTCCGATCCGCACGATGTGATTCTGCCGGTACGAAATCGGAACCGTGACGAAGATGCGCTCATCGATGATCTGTTCGGCGCGCCGCGCGACCGGCAGGTTTACCTCGACGCCGCGCTGGAGCATCGGCGCCGTCACCATGAAGATGATGAGCAGGACCAGCATGACGTCCACCAGCGGCACGACGTTGATCTCGGCGAGCGAGCTCGACACGCGCCGGCCTCTCATGCCCCGGCCGGTCTGGGGTTCCTCGGTGCTGGTGACCTTCGGCATGGCGTGACGGGACTCTTCGGCGACTTCCTACGTGAAGTTCCGCTCCGCGATGTTGAGGAACTCGAGCGAGAAATCGTCCATTTCGGACGTCATTCGCTTCACCTGGGCCGTGAAGTGATTGTAGAAGTACACGGCCGGGATCGCCGCGAACAGCCCCGCGGCCGTCGCGATCAGCGCCTCGGCGATCCCCGGCGCCACCACGCCCAGATTGGTCGAGCCGACGCTGGCAATCCGCTGGAACGAGGACATGATGCCCCAGACGGTGCCGAACAGCCCGATGAAGGGGGTGATGCTCGCCGTCGTCGCCAGCAGCGACATCCGCCGCTCGAGCTTCGCCACCTCGACGGTCGCCGCGCGAAGCAGCGCACGGTCAACCGAGGGGAGGCTCTTCAGAGTTGGACGACCCGCCGCCCCGGATGGATTGGCGGGCGCGGTGCCGGCCTGCTTGAGCTGGGTGCTGAGCTCGGCGTAGCCGGCCTGGAAGATCCCCACCAGCGGGCTCTCGTCGAATGTACGGCAGACGGCTTGCACCTCCGAGAATTTCGTGCTCCGCCTGAAGATGTCGAGGAACCGCGCGGTGTGGCTGTTGGCGCGCTGGAGCGACCACAGTTTGTGGAAAACGATGGCCCAGGATGCTACCGAAAACACGGCGAGCACCGCGAGCACCGCCTTGGCGACGGGGCCGGACCGCAACACCAGTCCCAGGACATCGTCACTAGGCGCGTAGCCATTGGTGCCCTGCAGGTGCAGCGCAAGAGCCAGGAACACGAGCGTGCGCAAACATGCCTCCGGAACATATGGCTCGCCAATAGCGGGCGGGGGAACAGAATCGGGACAGAGTACCACGCGCCAGAAAGCCTGTCAAACCCGTGATATGATGGAAGTTCTGCCGATCGCCGGCGCTCGCGGACGCGACGCATGCTGCGCTATTTGAACATCCGAAACCTCGCCGTGATCGAGGCCCTCGAGGTCACCTTCGAGCCGGGTCTCAACGTACTGACCGGGGAGACCGGCGCAGGAAAGTCGATCCTCGTCGAGGCGGTCAGCCTGCTGCTCGGCGGCCGCGCGTCTCCCGACCTGGTCCGAACCGGCGAAGATACGGCGATCGTACAAGCGATCTTTGAAACCGACGGCCGCGAGGTGGTCGTTCGAAGGGAAGTCACCTCCCAGGGCCGGAGCCGCGCGTTCATCGATGGAACGCTCGCCACCGCCGGCACGCTCAGAGAGCTTGGCGAGCGGCTCGTCGACCTCCACGGACAGCACGAGCACCAGGCGCTGCTCAATCCGGACCTGCACATCGATCTGCTCGATCAGTACGCCGGACAAGCGGAGCAGCGCGATCGTGTGGCAGCGGATTTCGCCGAATGGTCGCGGCTGACGAGCGAGCTCGATGAGGTTCGCCGGCAGGAACGCGACAAGTCCGCCAGGACCGATTTCCTCAAGTTCCAGCTCGGCGAGATCGAGCGCGTGAATCCGCGCGACGGCGAGGACGACGAGCTTGCGGCAACCCGCCAGCTGCTCGCCAATGCAGAGAAGCTCAAGCGGCTGTGCGACGAGGCCTACTCGCGGCTCTACGAGAGTGACGAAGCCGTGCTAGGCGGGCTCGCCCAGGTCTGGAAACGCGTGGCCGACCTGGCGGCACTCGACGCCCGGTTTGCGCCCCACCTCGAGAGCCGTGACGCGGTGCGCGCTCAGCTCGAGGACCTGGCCGCGTTCCTGAGAGAGTACGCCGCGGACATCGACGCCGCGCCGGCCCACCTGCAGGAAGTTGAGGACCGTCTCGCCGCGCTCGATCGTCTCAAGAGAAAGTATGGGCCGGCACTCGGAGATGTGATGGCGAGGCGGGCGGACTGCCGGACCGAACTGCAGACGCTCGAGGCGACAGGGGAGCGGGCGGCCGAGCTCGAGCGCGCGGTGGCGATTGCCGCGCAGGCCTACGACCGGCAGGCGGCCGAGCTGTCGGCGGCGCGGCACAAGGCGGCGCCGCGGTTCGCGCGGGCGCTCGAGGCCGGCCTCGCCGAGCTGGCGATGGAACGGACCCGCCTCGAGGTGCGATTCGCAGACGGGCGTCCTGAGGCGGACCGCCGCACGTCACGCGGCATCGACATCGCGGAGTTCTACGTCTCGCCCAATCCCGGAGAGGAACTGCGACCGCTGGCGCGGATTGTCTCAGGAGGCGAGTTGTCACGGCTGATGCTGGGCCTGAAGACGCTCGCGTCGACTGACGCGCCTGGCAAGACCCTCATCTTCGACGAGGTGGACGCGGGGATCGGAGGAAGGGTGGCCGATGTCGTTGGACGGAAGCTCCAGGGCCTCGGCAAAGGGTTCCAGGTCCTGTGCATCACGCACCTGCCGCACATCGCCGCCTGCGCGTGCACGCACTTCCGGGTTACCAAGTCGGTGAAGCACGACCGCACGCTGACCTCGGTGGAGCGTCTCGACGGCGACGCGCGCGCCGAGGAAGTGGCGAGGATGATGGCAGGCGCCATCGTCACGAGCGGCACGCTGGCGAGCGCACGGGAGATGATCGGATCGAGGCAATTGCCAGGCGAACATAAAGCAAAAGGCGAAAGCGAAAGACGAAAGCAAAGGTAGGGAGGCCGCGAGACGTCTCGCCAGAAGACGCGCTCGAGAAAGCCATGGGACGGAAATACCTGATCGAGACCTACGGCTGTCAGATGAACGTCCACGACTCGGAGAGGATGGCTGGCCTGCTCGAGGCCGCAGGATACGAGCCCGCCACCGAGGCGCTCGACGCGGACCTGCTGGTGCTCAACACCTGCTCGGTGCGGGAGCACGCCGAGGACAAGGTCTTCAGCCGTGTCGGAGAACTCAAGGCCGGCGCCACGGCGGCGGGACGGGATCCGATTCTGGCGGTCACCGGTTGCCTGGCTCAGCAGGAGGGCCCGGGGCTGTTCCGCCGATCGTCGTTCATCGACGTGGTGGTCGGCACTCAGGCGGAGAAACGGCTGCCGGCTCTTGTCGCGGATGCCGTTCGCGAGCGCGCGCCGCAGGTGGACGTCAACCCGTACGACGACGTGTCGTTCCCGCTCGGCCTGGCGCGCCGGCACGATCCGGTCAGGGCGTATGTCACTATCATCGAGGGCTGCAACGACTACTGCGCCTTCTGCGTGGTCCCGCACACGCGCGGCCACGAGCGGATGCGCCCGATGCGCGCCATCCTCGACGAGGTGCGCGAGGCCGTCGACTCCGGGCACCCCGAGATTCACCTGCTGGGGCAAATCGTCAACCACTACCAGGCGCCCGACGACAACGCGTGCGACTTCGCGGGGCTGCTCGAGCTGGTGGACCGGGTGCAGGGAGTCGCGCGAATCAGATTTGCCAGCCCGCACCCCCGACACGTGACCGGGCGCCTGATCGAGGCGCTTGGGACGCTGCCGCACGTCTGCAAACACCTTCACCTGCCGGTTCAATCGGGCTCGACGCGCGTGCTGAAGTCCATGCGGCGGCGCCATACGCGCGAGGAGTATCTCGACCTGGTGTCGAGGATTCGAGCCCGCGTGCCCGCGGTGCAGCTGTCGACCGACATGATCGTCGGGTTTCCGGGCGAGTCGGAAACGGACTTCGCGGACACCCTGTCGCTCGCCAGGGCAGTCGGGTTCCACAGCATGTTCTCGTTCAAGTACTCAGAGCGCCCGAACACGCTCGCGGCGTTGCGGATGCCAGACGATGTGGGCGAGGACCGGAAGACGGCGCGGCTCGCCGCGCTGCAGGCCTGTCAGCGCGAGATTCAGACTGGTCTCCACCAGGCGTGTGTCGGCAGCCGGGTTGAGGTGCTCGTCGACGGCGTCAGCCGCCGCCACTCGACCGACCTGACCGGGCGCACGAGCGGCAACACGGTGGTGAATTTCCCGGGCTCCGAGGATCTCCTCGGGCAACTCGTGCGGGTCGACATCACGCGCGCGGGACCGAACAGCCTGCAAGGGGTGCTGGCTTCCGGCGCGGCTTGACAGCGGGTGGGGCGGGTCCTACGTTGTGGACAGCGGCGGGTGCCGGCTCCGATTCCGGCAGTCAGAAGGAGTCGCGATGCAGATCGAGATGGTGATCAAGGGATTGATGGTGGATCCGGTCACGAACATGCCCATCATCATCCTGCGTGACAAGGACGGCGATCGGGTGCTCCCTATCTGGGTGGGCATCTTCGAAGCCAATGCGATCGCGCTCCAGATCGAGAACATCAGCACGCCCCGTCCGATGACGCACGACCTGTTGCGGAACGTCATCCAGGATCTCCACGGGGCCGTGCAGAAGATCGTCGTGTCGGACCTGAAGGAGAACACGTTCTACGCGCTCATCTACGTGCGGGTGAACGGCGAATCGATGGCGGTGGACGCGCGGCCGAGCGATGCCATCGCGCTCGCCCTTCGCACGCAGGCGCCGATCTTCGTCGAGGACCACGTCATCGACAACGCCAAGACGGTCGACTTCGCCCCGGAGAAGAACGACTCCGAACGCCTCCAGAAATGGCTCGAGAGCCTCGATCCCGAGGAACTCGGCAAGTACAAGATGTAGGCGAGCCCCGGCGCATCGGCCCGGCGACGCCTTGACACTCCGTCGATCAGCTGCCTAGAATGGCCCGGCCCGCGGTTGATGCCAGGCCGGACCATCCATGATCGTTGCCATCGCTAATCAGAAGGGCGGCGTCGGAAAGACGACGACCGCGATCAACCTGGCGGCCGCCCTGGCGATGCGCGGCAAGCGCGCGCTCCTCATCGATCTGGATCCCCAGTCCAACAGCACGATGTCGTTCGTGGATGTGCGCGAGGTCACGCGCAACCTCTACGACGCGATGATCGACGACACCTGCTCGATCGCCGATATCGTGTTGCCCACGAAGGTCGCGAACCTGTGGATCGTGCCCTCGAGGATTTCGCTCGCGAAGCTCGAAGCCAGGCTGGTCGGGGAGCTCGACTCGCACTTCCGGCTGAAGGACCGGCTGGCGCCGCTGCGCGACACCTACGATCACATCGTGATCGACTGCCCGCCGACTCTCGGCCTGCTGACGGTGAACGCGCTGGTGGCGTCGACGCACATCCTGGTGCCCATCCAGTCGTCGTACTTCGCGCTCGAGGGCACCGACGACCTGCTCGAGACCATCGAGAAGGTGAGAGCGCGGGCCAATCCCGACTTGAGGCTGCTGGGGGTGCTGATCACGATGCACGACCGGCGGACGGCGATCGCGCGCGACATCCGGGCACAGATCCAGCGGGTGTTCGCCGACAAGGTCTTCAGCACCATCATCACCAAGAGCGTGCGGTTGGAGGAGAGCCCGGCTTACAAGGAGCCCATCTTCACCTTCGCACCCGACTCGTCAGGCGCAACCGAGTACTATCGGCTCTGCGAGGAGGTCATCGATCGTGGCTAAGCGAGCCGGACTGCCCGAAGGCGTGCACATGCGGCATGACGTGCACTACGTCGAGACGCTGGCGGGGCCGGCCGGGACGCCTATCGGCCGTCTCGTGCCGATCGAGGAGATCGATCCGAACCCGGATCAGCCCAGGCAGACCATGGGCGACCTTTCGGAACTGATGGCCTCGATCGCCGAGAAGGGGGTGCTCGAGCCGCTCATCGTCCGCACGCGCGGCGGGCGTTTCCAGATCATCGCCGGTGAGCGGCGCTACCAGGCGGCCGTGCAGGTTGGCCTGCACGAGCTGCCGGTCGTGATCCGCGACGCCGACGATGGGGAAGTCGTCGAGCTGGCGCTCGTGGAGAACCTCCAGCGCAAGGACCTGACCCCGTTCGAAGAGGGGGAGGCCATGCAGGCGCTTGCCGACCACAACGGCTACACCCACGAGGACCTCGCCAGGAAGCTGGGGAAGTCGCGGTCGTCGGTCACGGAGAGCCTGGCCCTCCACAAGATGCCGGAAGAGGTCAAGAATCTCTGTCGGCTGGCCGACATTTCCTCTAAATCATTGCTTTTAGAGATAGTTAGGCAGTCAGATGCGCAGAAAATGCTCGCACTTGTCGAACGCATCGCGCGCGACGGGGGCGCCACCCGCCAGAAGGTCCGCGACGAAGCGAAGAAGCCGCAGCGCGGCCGGCCGCGTGCCTTCACGTTCAAGTACCGGCCGCCAACCAAGGCCTTCAACCTCAGGCTGACCTTCGCCAAGAGCCGCGTCGACCGCGAGGAGATCATCAGCGCGTTGCACGCAATCATCCAGGAACTCCGGCAGGCCCGCTAGCAGCGCCCATTGCCGTCACTCGGGTGACACCCGACGTGCGTGGCTCACGCGCGGGCGCAGGGACCCGAGTCCTCCGCGTGAGAAATCCCGCGCGGGCGGGCCCCAATGAATCAGATCGCTTGAAAGCGTACGTGCCAGAGGGGTCGGTGGGCGCGCAGGCTGTCTGCAAACGGGCGATTCAGCGGACCTCATCCCCGGACGGTGAGCGCCAGGCGCGGCTGCGTCAGGCAGGTGCAGTGGGAAAGTCGCGAGCGCGTCAGTGAGGCCTCCGAGGCGAGAGGGGAAGTTCCTGGTGTCAGGGGGAATTGGGCCGATTTTGAGGCCTGCCTAGTTGTTGAAGTTAACATAACATACATTATCAGACCCATTGCGTGCGTGGCCCGTTTGGACCCTGTGCATGCTTTGTGCGCGCCCCTCTCCCGCCGAATCCGGCGTTCGCCCTAGCCCTGCCCCCGCCGCGGTTCCAACTCCTTTTTCTGCCCGCGCCAGCCCTCGCCGATGGAGCTTTCCGCCACCTCCGAGCGAGCCCGCGTTGGCGCTATCCGCAATCCCACGAGCGCCCGCCCGACCGAACCCCCTCATCGCTGTGGTATCTTCGGCTTGCCGATGTTCAGGACGATCGACCGCTACATCATCAAGGCGCTCATCGCGCCGTTCCTCATTTCGCTCCTGGTCTTCACCTTCATCCTGATCGTCCCCTACCTGATCGAACAGGCCGAGCAGCTCATCGCCAAGGGCGTCCCGGGAACCGTCATTCTCCAGATCATGCTCACGCTGGTGCCTCAGGCCCTGGCCATCACCCTCCCGATGGCGCTGCTCGTAAGCCTCCTCATCAGCCTCGGCCGGCTCTCGGGCGACCGGGAATGGGTTGCCCTGCAGGCGTGCGGCGTCAGCGTCTTCCGGATCCTGCGGCCCGTCGGGCTGGTCGCCGCCCTCGCGTGGGCCGCGACGACGTATGTGATCATCTGGGCGGTTCCCGACGCCAACCAGACGTTTCGCGAAATCACCTTCAACATCGTGGCGGCGCGCACCGAGGGCGAGGTCAAGCCGCGGGTCTTTTTCGAGGACTTCCCGAACTGGGTGCTGTACGTGCGGGACCTGCCGAAGGAGGGCCACGGCTGGCAGGACGTCTTCCTGGCGGACACGACGAGGCCCGAGCACCCCGCGATCTACCTCGCCAGGTCGGGCCATCTGGTGCTCGATCGCGGGAAGCGGACCGTCGAGATCGTGCTCGAGGACGGGACCTCGCACGTGACCGCGGCCGACACGCCGGATGCCTACACGGTCAACCGCTTCACGACCATCCGTCTCAGCATGGACCCGGACCGGGTCTTTCCCCGCGTCGCGCCGGACAGGGGTGACAACGAAAAGACCATCGCCGAGCTGCGCGCGCTCATCAAGGACTCCAAGGCCCGCCGCGTCTCGACGCACAACGCCGAGATGGCGATCCAGAAACGGTTCTCGATTCCGGCCGCGTGTTTGGTGTTCGCCTTGCTGGCGATGGTCCTCGGCCTGACCAACCGGAAGGACGGCAAGCTCGCCAGCTTCGTGCTCGGCATCGGCGTGATCTTCGCGTACTACATGATCATGCTGGGCGCCCAGAACGCGGCGAAGGGACTCATCCTGCCCGGCTGGATTGCGATGTGGCTGCCCGATATCATCCTGGGCGCCGTCGGCGTCGCCCTGCTCGTCGCCCGTGCCAGCTCGTCCCGCCGCCCCGAGGCGTTCACGGGTCGCTGGCGCGCGTTGCGGCTGCGGTTGAGGCCCAGGGCAGCCGAAGCCGGAACCGCGGTGGCCAAGACGCCATCGAAGGTCTCGCGGGTCAGGCTCGTCATCAGGCTCCCCCACCTGTGGCTGCCGCGCGCCAGCCTGCTCGACGGCTACATCGTGCGGACGCATCTCCGGGTCTTCGCCCTCACCTTCGCGGGGCTTCTGTCGCTGTTCTACATTTCCAAGTTCTTCGACCTGTCGGAAAAACTGCTGAAGGGCTTCGCAACGCCCGCGATGCTGATGCAGTACTTCTGGTACGCGACGCCTCAATACGTGTACTACTGCATTCCGCTCTCGGTGCTCATCGGGGCCCTGGTGACGGTCGGCATCCTCACCAAGAACAGCGAGCTGATCATCATGCGGGCCTGCGGCATCAGCCTGTATCGGTCCGCGGTGCCGCTGCTGGTCTTCGCCGCCACGGCCGGTGCCGTGATTTTCCTGATCGAAGAAAACGTGCTCGCCTACGCCAACCAGCGGGCCGAGAGCCTCAACCAGGTGATGCGCAGCGGGTCGGCCCAGACGTTCAACGTGCTCAATCGCAAGTGGATGGTGGGGCGCGGCGGCGAGATCTACAACTACGTGTACTTCGACTCGCGAAACCGCGAGTTGAACGGCTTCTCGGTGTTCCGGTTCGCGCCGAAGGCGTGGCGCCTGCAGAGCCGGACGTTCTATCGGAGCCTGACCTTCACCGGCCGCTCGACCGGCGAGGAACCGTCGGTCGTCTGGAGCGGGCGCGCGGGCTGGACGCGCGAGTTCGACCGCGCCGTCAACGAGCGCTCATTCACGATGATCCCGGCCGGCGACCTGCCCCTGGAGCCGCCTCAGTTCTTCGTGGCGGAACAGCCGGATGCCGACCGCATGACCTACGGCCAGCTGCGCCACTACATCTCCGAGTTGCGATCGAGCGGCTACAACGTGGTGCCCTACGAGGTCGAACTTCACCGGAAGCTCTCGTTCCCCTGGGTCACCGTCATCATGACGTTCATCGCGGTTCCCTTCGCGGTCACGACGGGCCGGCGCGGGGCGCTCTACGGCATCGGCATGGGGATCGTCATCGCCATCGTGTACTGGACGGCCACCAGCATCTTCGCCGCGATCGGCCAGGGCGGGCTGGTGACGCCCCTGCTGGCCGCGTGGGCCGCCAACGTGCTGTTCGGGCTGGGTGCCGTCGTCTTGCTGATGACGGTTCGGACCTGAAGACCGCGCCGCGGCGCGATTCTCTCGGACTCCCCTACCGCTCCGCGCGCAGGCCGCCGATCCACACGCTCGCCGAAAACCCCGGGCTCGCATTGGTCGTGTCGGCCACGAACAGCAGCGTGTCAATTCGCTTGCGTGCAGGATGCGGCACCGGGGTGTCGCCGATCGGGCGCATGTCGTCGAGCGATACGGAGATATCGCGCGGTTGGGTGTCGAGGTACACCGATCGCCACCAGCGGTCGCCGGCACCCGCGCTCGGCGCGCGCAACTGCACGGAGAGTCGGAGCGGCCGGTCCGCACGCGCAGTGAACACGATGCGGCTGGCGCCTCGGAGGCCTTCGACCTCCGAGGTCGAGAGGGCCGCAAACGGGCTCCGCCACGTCCCGAGCGTGAAGCGGAAGACCCGCACGACGTCGGTCTTCGCGCCCTGACGCTCCACCGTTCCCTTCGATGCATCGTCTTTCTCGATCCGCCACGCCGTGGCCTCGGTGTCGCGCCACGAGACGTGAGGCGCCTCTCGCGAGGCCGCCTCAGCGGGGCGCGAGTCGCCCATCCCGACGTAGATGGGATTCGACAGAATCCAGGGGACCGCTTGCGGTGACCTCCGGTCGCCGAGCTGGACCTCGACCCGAAACGTGCCGCCCATGGGCGGGCTGGTCTCGGTGCCCTCGATCGTCCACTCGAGTACCGGCGTCGAGGAGGTCCGTACCGGCAGGCCGTCGCGAATGAGCGTGATCACCGATCCCGGCGGGGCGTCTGTCTCTGCGCGCAGGTACACGGAGTCGCGAATCGGGAGGATGTCGCCCTCGCGGGCGCGTGCCGAACCCGACCGGCCCTCGAACGAGAGCCATCCCGGCGTGCGGTACCCGTCGACGACCGTGTGCACGTGGCCTGCGCGCAGTGCGGCCAGCAGGTCCCCCGCGTCCCGGGCCGCGTCGTTTGCGAACGCCCTGTCCAACTCGACGTTGAGGCTCATCGCACGGAAGACGGATTCGTAGGACGGCGCAGAGACGGTCAACCCGCCCTCGTAGGGATCGCTGCCTCCCCCGATGCCGAACCGCGCGTGGGCGTCGGCCGCCGCCAGGCCGACCACCCTCCTCGCCTTGGTCATCTCATCCCAACGGGCCAGCGTGGTGTCCGGGCGCGTGAAGATCGACGCCACCGTCTCTGCCGGCCGGATCGGATACTGCGGCACCGCGCGCAGGATCCGCCCGAGCGGCTGCGATCGCCACTGGCTGTCGGCGTTGAACCATTCGATCCCGTCCGTCTCGGCGGCCCACTCGGACCACCGGAGTCCGGCGCGCGGCGAGTCAGGGTGGGCCGCGATGCCGAATCCCCCAAGCCGGCGCACGTCGGCCACCACGTCGCGTGCCTCGCCCGCCAGCGGGTACGGCGACTGGCCCAGGCCGAGCGCCACGTAGTGGCCCGGCGCCGCGCTGATCTCGATAGCTTCGATCAGCAGGACGCCGCTCTCGTAACGGGGCGGACGCTCCGCGCGGGAACCGTCGAGGTGGTCGGTGAGGATCACGAACTGGAGCCCGGCCCGCCC
Source organism: uncultured Acidobacteriota bacterium (assembly GCA_963843385.1). Taxonomy (GTDB): domain Bacteria; phylum Acidobacteriota; class Vicinamibacteria; order Vicinamibacterales; family JAKQTR01; genus CAVOHU01. The sequence goes on along the minus strand of CAWJJY010000007.1, from coordinate 1,228,973 downwards.
GGCTGCGGCCGCGATCTCGGCGACGGTCCCCGTGCCGTCGGACTCCCGGGAATGGACGTGATAGGCGCCTCGAACGATGACCGGGCCGCCGGCCGGTGCCGCGTGCGGGCTCGATCGCACCACGCGCGGGGGCAGCCCCGCGATCCCCCAGAGCACCCACGCGGCCAGAAGCGCCGCCAGCGACAGGAGGACGCGCCTCAGAGAACGGCCGGAGGCAGGCATCGGCACGTGCTCACGAGCGTCGAAGAGTGGTACGGCAAGGTGGCTCCACCGTACCCCAGCGATTCGCCGACGGTCAAGCCGGCCCTCGCGCGATCACGCCCGGGGATGGAACCGATCGTAGAGCGCCCGCATGCGGGTATCCAGGATGTGCGTGTAGATCTGCGTGGTCGACAGGTCGGCGTGCCCGAGCATCATCTGGATCGCCCGCAGGTCGGCGCCGCGCTCCAGCAGGTGCGTCGCGAAGGAATGCCGGAGCACGTGCGGGCTCAGATCGCGCCGGAGCCCGGCCCGCCGGCCGTACCCCTTGAGGATCTTCCAGAAACCGACGCGTGACAGCGGCCCGCCCCGGAGGTTGACGAACAGCCGCGGGGTGGTTTTCTTCTTGACGATCGCCGGCCGGCCGCCGCGCTGGTAGCGTTCGACCCACGAGGCCGCCTCGTCGCCGATCGGCACGAGGCGCTGCTTGCCGCCCTTGCCCAGGCAGGTCAGGTACCCGGCCGAGAGGTTGACGTCGGTCGGGCGAAGGCCCACCAGCTCGGACACGCGCATGCCGGTCGCGTAGAGCAGCTCCAGCAGCGCCTTGTCGCGCAACCCCGCGGGCGAACCCGGGTCGGGCTGCGCCATCAGGAGGTCGACCTCGTCGGTGCTCAGGAACTTCGGCAGCGATGGCCAGGCGCGCGGCGCATGAAGGTCGTCGGCCGGACTCGCGTCCAGCCGCCCGTTTCTTGCCAGAAACCGGTAGAACCCCCGCACGCAGGCGACCGCCCGGGCCGCCGAGCGCGGGGAGAGTCCGCCGGAGAGCATCTCGCGGACCAGTTCCTCGAGCTCGGCCCGGCCGAGCCGCTCGACCGGCTTGCCGCGCCCGGCGGCGAATTCCAGCAGGCGGGTCAGGTCCCGCGCGTAGCTCTCGACCGAATTTCCCGCCAGGCGCCGTTCCACTCGCAGGTGGTTCACGTACTCGTCGACCAGCAACCCGGATTGGCCCTCCAACGCGGCCGGCCGGCCGGGCGGCGGTTTGACACCCCGGCGAGGCGGCGCTAGTATCACCGATTGCCTTTTCGTGGGAACGGGGTGGGTCATGCCGCAATCCAAGTGGCAACAGTTGCCGACTGAGGCCATCAATCCTGCCAGTCTCGGCGTCGACAAGCTCTCGTCGGCGGACATCATCGAGTTGATGATCAGCGAGGACCGCCGCGTGCTGGCGGCCGTCGCGCACGAGAAGGAGCGCATCGCGCTGGCTGTCGACATTATTACTCAGGCGCTCCGCCGCGGGGGGCGTCTGTTCTTCGTCGGGGCGGGCACCAGCGGCCGGCTCGGCGTGCTGGAAGCCTCGGAGATGCCGCCCACCTTCGGCACGTCGCCCGACCTCGTGCAGGCGATCATGGCCGGCGGGAAGCCCGCCGTGTTCCTCGCGCGCGAAGGCGTCGAAGACAATTATGAGGAAGGCGGTCGATCGGTGGCGCGCGTGCATCCGTCGAAGCGCGACGTCTTCGTGGGCGTCTCGGCCAGCGGCATGACGCCGTTCGTGCGCGGGGCGCTTGCCGTCGCGCGCAAGGCCGGCGCCCGCATCCTCTTCGTCACCTGCGATCCGGCCAACGAGCTCCAGACCTTCGTGGACCTCACCATCGCGCTGGCGGTCGGGCCGGAGATCATCGCGGGCTCGACGCGCCTCAAGGCCGGCTCCGCCACCAAGCTGGCGCTGAACATGCTCACCACGGCCGCGATGATCCGCGTCGGAAAGACCTACGGGAACCTGATGGTGGACGTGCAGGCCACGTCGGAGAAGCTCAAGGATCGCGCACGCCGCATCATCGGGTTCGTCACCGGCCTGGACTATGAAGGGGCCGACCGGCTCTTGATCCGGGCGCGATGGAACGTGAAGGCCGCGATCGTAATGCAGAAGACCGGGCTCTCACCCGCCAAGGCCCTTTCCCGCCTCCGCAAGGCCGGCGGGGTCGTGCGGGAAGCGCTCGGACAGGACATCGAGCCGAGGCTTCGAGAGCTGCTTGGCACCGCCGCGCCATCCCGGGAGGCGGCGGGTTCAGAGGGTCGAACGCCGAAACCCGAAACGCCGCGATCAGAGTGAGGCGCCACCGACCCACGGTTCAGGCGTAGGTCGGAATGCGGGCACCGCCGCGCACTTCATCGATGGCCAGGCGCACGGCGCCGATGGCGGGCTCGACCTCGAGGAGCTTGACGGCACTTTGCGGCGCCTGCTGCAGCAGGCGCTCTCGCAACTCCCCCGCCAGCCACGGTACGGCCTGGAAGATCCCGCCCGCCAGGACGAAGGTGAACGAATCCAGTTCCATCTGCAGGCGCGTCATCACCGATCTGGCCGAGCTGACCAGTTCGTTCGCCGCACCATTGAGAATCTGGCGCGCCGCCTCGTCGCCTTCGTCGAATGCCCGTTGCACGCAGGCGGCTAGCCCGGCGATGGCGGTGGGCTTCAGGTTCTGGTGATAGATCACCCGCACGAGATCCTGGGGCCTGGCGATGCCGAAGTGGCCGAGGATGTGGCCCGTGAGCGCGGTGGGCCTTCCCCGCCGATCGGCTTCTCGCACGACGGCGCGCAATGCCAGGCGCCCCATCCAGTAGCCGCTGCCCTCGTCGCCCAGCACGTAGCCCCAGCCTCCGGCCCTGGCGGCCAGCCCGGCCGCATTGCGCCCGTAGGCAATCGACCCTGTGCCCGCGATGATGACGACCCCCGCACCGTCTTCCGCGCCGGCGACCAACGCCACCAGCGCGTCGTTCACCACGAGGGTCCGGGCCATGAAGCCGATCCGCCTGAGGATGCCGCGGATGATGGCCACGTCGTCGTCGCGATCGACCCCCGCGATGCCGAGGCAAATTGCGGACGGCATGCCCGTGCGATCGCCGATGGCGGCATCCATGACGCCGTGCAGGACCTTCTCGACCTCCAGCTCGCCGGCCGCCTGCAGGTTCGCTCCCGCGCCTCTCGCCTGCGACACGACGTGGCCATCGAGATCGGCGAGCAGGCACACCGTCTTGGTGCCGCCGGCGTCGATTCCCAGCACATGAAGTGTCTCTGCCACGTGGCGCTCCTTCCGGCGCGAGCATAGGGTGTGGACTTCGCGCTGTCAACATCGCTAACCGAACACGCTAACCGAACACATCGCGTACCGAGCATCGCGTACCGAGCGTGTCGCGCGTATCCCATCCGGACCCGCCCGAAGGCGGACTTGCGCCATTGGCACCTTGCTGCTACATTCGCGGCACTCCATGCGCCGCCCGGCCATACGCCCCACCAATCCCCTCCCGGCCCGGCGCCACGGCGTTCCACTCGTGCTGGCGGTCCTTCTTTCGTTGCTGCCCTGGATCTGCCCGGGCGCGGCGCCGCCGTCAGAGGAGGTCCGGGCCATCTGGGTCGTCCGCACGACCCTCACGAGCCCCGCCTCGATCGCCGCGATGGTCGAATCGGCGAGGTCCAGCGGTTTCAACACGCTGCTCGTGCAGATCCGCGGCCGCGGCGACGCGTTCTACCGGAGCTCGATTGAGCCGAGGGCCAACGCGCTCTCGGCCCAGCCCGATTCCTTCGATCCACTGGGGCTCACCATCCGGCTCGCCCACCACGCCGGCATCCAGGTGCACGCCTGGTTCAACGTGAACCTGGTGGCAGACGTGAACGACCTGCCGGTGTCACGCCGGCATCTCATCTACCGTCATCCTGAATGGCTGATGCTCCCGCGCGAGCTCGCCGGCGCGCTCGGCCGGATGGATCCGCGCAACCCCGCCTACCTCGCCCGATTGGCCACGTGGACACGCGGGCAGAACGCGGCCGTGGAGGGACTTTACGCGTCGCCGATCTCGGACCGGGCGGCCGACCACGTGGTCGGCGTCGTCTCGGAGCTCGCGGCGCGGTATCCTATCGACGGGCTTCACCTCGACTACGCGCGCTACCCGTCCAGGGCATTCGACTACAGCCGGGACGCCCTGGCGATGTTCCAGGAGGTCGTCTCGCGGGACCTGCCGCGCGGGTTGAAGCCGCAGCTCCAGCAGGACAGCCGGCGCGACATCTATGCGTATGTCGATCGCTTTCCGGAACGCTGGCAGGAGTTCCGGACATTGCGGCTGACAGGACTGGTCCGCCGCGTCGGCGTTGCCTTGCGGGCGAAGCGGCCGACGGCCTTTCTGTCGGCTGCCGTGGTCCCCGACGCGGCCGAGGCGGCCTCAGATCGATTCCAGGACTGGCGGGGCTGGATCGATCAGAAACTGCTCGATGGTGTCTGCCCGATGTCGTACACCGCCGATCCGTCGGCATTTCGGACGCAAATCGGCAGCGTGCGATCGGCTGCGTCCGGCCTCCGCGTGTGGGCCGGAATCGGCGCCTACCGGCTCACGCCCGAGCAGACGCTGACGAATATCTCGCTGGCGCGCGAGGCCGGCGCCGACGGCGTCGCCCTCTTCTCGTACGATGCGCTGGTGAGGCCGCCGAACGGCATCGACACGCTGTCACGGATTGGCCGCGCGGCCTTCGGCCAGTAGGCTGCCCGTTCCACTTCGCAGGATGAGCCATGGCTACCCTGGACCTGGTCATCGTCATCTTCTACCTGGCCGGCACGGTGGCCTTCGGAGCGTGGGTGTCGCGCGGCCAGCGCAGCGTGAAGGACTACTTCGTGTCGGGCCGGAGCGTGCCCTGGTGGGCCATCACCGGATCGATCGTCGCGACCGAAACGAGCACAGTCACCTTCATTAGCGTTCCGGGCGTCGCATTCACCGGCAATCTGACGTTCCTCCAGCTGGTGATGGGGTACATGCTCGGGCGGATCGTCGTCAGCATCCTGTTCGTCCCGGCCTACTTTCGCGGCGAGCTGATCACGGTCTACCAGATCCTCGGGCATCGATTCGGCGGCGGCGTCAAACGGTTCGCGGCAGGCCTGTTCCTCCTCACGCGAAGCCTGGCCGACGGCGTCCGGTTGTTCGCGACCGGCCTCGTCCTGGCCGCGCTGCTGCTGGCCATGCCCGGAACGATGGACGCCGCGCGTGCGTGGGTTCCGGCGTGGGATCCGACGATCACCATTCTGATCGCGTCGGTCCTCGTCATGGGGATCACGACCATCATCTATACCTACCTTGGCGGGATGTCCGCCGTGATCTGGACCGACGTGATCCAGTTCGTCATCTACGTGGTCGGAGCCCTGGTCGCGGCGATCATCCTGCTCGAGCGGATTCCCGGAGGCTGGGACGGGGTCGTGCGCGTGGCAGGCCCGGCCGGCAAGTTCCGCGTGTTCGACTTCACGTGGGATGTGGCCCGCGGCTACACGTTCTGGTCGGGGGTGATCGGCGGCGCGTTCCTGACCACGGCGACGCACGGCACCGATCAGTTGATGGTCCAGCGCTACCTGTGCAGCCGTTCGCTGCGCCAGGCGCGTCTCGCGCTGCTGTCGAGCGGGGTCGTCGTCTTCGCGCAGTTCGTGCTGTTCCTGCTGATTGGCACGATGCTCTACGTGTTCTATTCCGGCCCGGGCGCGGATGAGGCTGCAGCCTTCACGTTGAACGGGCGCATCCAGAGCGACCGGATCTTCCCGCACTTCATCGTGAGCAGCCTCCCCCCCGGCGTGGTCGGCCTCGTGATTGCCGCCATCTTCGCGGCCGCCATGTCGACGCTGTCCTCGTCGCTGAACTCCTCGTCGGCGACCGCCATGGCCGACTTCTACATGCCGGCCGTCAAGCGCGACGAGGCTCACTATCTGCGCGTGTCGAAAGGGCTGACGGCATTCTGGGGCGTGGTGCAGGTAGCGGTGGCGCTTGCCGCCATTCGGTTCTCGAACCGGGTCGTGGACGAAGTGCTCGGGATCGCGTCGTTCACAAACGGGATCATTCTCGGTGTGTTCCTGCTCGGGACCCTGGCTCCCCGAGTGCGGCAGAATGCGGCGTTCGCGGGCATCATCGCGGGTACCACCGCGATGCTGGCGGTCAAGTTTCTCACCTCGACGACCTGGCAGTGGTACGTGCTGGTCGGGTCGGTCGTGACGTTCGCGGCGGGCGTGCTGGCGAGCAGGTTGTTCTTCGATCGCGAGGGAACAGTCCGTGAAGTCATTTGACCGGGCTCGTGGCGTGATCGTGCAGGGCCTCGAGCATCGGGCGTACCCGGCCGCCGCCATCGAGGTCGGGACCTCCTCGGCCGCGCTGTGGAGCGAGGCATTCGGCACGCTCACCTACGACGAAGGGGCGGCGGCGGCCGATGACCGGACGATGTACGATCTCGCGTCGCTGACCAAGGTTGTCGCCACAACGACGGTCGCGATGACGCTGGTCGAAGAGCGACGGGTCGGCCTCGACGATCTCGTGGGGGACTGGATTCCGGCATGGCGCGGAGACGACCGCGCCGGCGTGCAGGTTCGCGACCTGCTGGAACATGCGTCGGGTCTTCCAGGCTACCTGGCCCTCTACGAGCGATGCCGGGGACGGGCCGACTACCTGGCCGAGATCTGCCGCTGGCCGCTCGAATACCCTCCGCGGGGCCGGTCCATCTACAGCGATCTGGGATACATCGTGCTGGGGTGCCTGCTCGAACGGGCTGGCGGCGCGCCCCTCGACCAGCTGGCCGAAGGCTGCTTCGCCCGCCTGCCGGGGGATCCAGCGGGAATCCCCCTCGTGTTCAGTCCGCCCGCCCGATGGCGATCGCGGATCGCACCGACGGAAGTCGACCCGTGGCGGGGCCGGCTGCTCGTCGGCGAGGTTCACGACGAGAACGCGTGGGCGCTCGGAGGGGTCGCCGGACACGCCGGGCTCTTTGGATCCGCCTCAGAACTGGGGCGTTTCGCGCGCGCGGTGCTGCGAGCGCATCGTGGCCTTGACCAGGAAGGGGCCCGGCTCGTTCGTGCCGATACGATGGCGGTGTTCACGGCGCGATCAACGGTTCCCGGAAGTTCGCGAGCGCTGGGCTGGGACACGATGCTGCCGACCTCGTCGTGCGGCACGCGAATGTCACCCGCTTCGTTCGGCCATACGGGGTTCACCGGGACGAGCCTGTGGGTTGATCCGGATCGGGACCTTTACGTCGTATTCCTGACCAATCGCGTCCATCCGACGCGCGACAATCAGAAGATCAACGCGGTCCGCCCCGCGCTGCACGACGCGGTCACCGAATGCGTAGACCGGTAGGCCTCCACAGGCAGGCCAGCGGCCTTCGTGGCCGGCTGCACATCTCGAAGTCTCGTGTTGTCGCTCCGGATGTCCCGGTATAGGATCGCCTATCCGTACGTGCCGTTTCGTGCGTCCGGTTCTCACGCCTCGGTCGAGCCCTTCGCGGATGGTCAGAAGGCTGGTCACGCGTACTCGAGACGCCCGCCTTCGCCGCGTTCCCTCGCGATGATCGGTCGGCAACGAGAAGTCTGGCCCGCGCCCGAGTCGGGCCGAGCGGGAACATGCGCCCTTCTGAAGGGCGCCTGACAAGAGGTCTCGCAGATGAATTCGCGCCGCATCCTTCCGATTCTGCTGCTGTTGTTCGTCGCAAGCGGGTGTGCGGCGTTGATCTACGAGGTTGTCTGGTTTCAGCTCCTCCAGCTGGTGATCGGCTCGTCCGCCATTTCGCTGGCCGTACTGCTGGGCACCTTCATGGGCGGCCTGTGCCTCGGCAGCCTGGCGCTTCCGAGGTACATCGGGGCGCGGCATCATCCCCTGCGCGTCTACGCCGTGCTCGAAGCGGGAATCGGGGTGATCGGCCTTCTCGTGCTGGTCGGGATGCCGCTCATCAATGGCATCTACACCGCCTGGGCGGGATCGGGGCTGGCCGGGATCGTGTTGCGCGCGATCATCGCGGCGATTTGTCTCCTTCCCCCGACCATCCTGATGGGCGCGACGCTTCCTGCCCTGTCGCGGGCCGTCGAGACGTCGCCCTCAGGGGTGTCCTGGCTGGGATTCTTCTACGCGGGCAACACGATTGGAGCGGTCGTCGGAAGTCTGCTCGCGGGCTTCTATCTGTTGCGCGTCTACGATCTTGCGACAGCCACGTTTGTTGCCGTGGCCATCAATGCTGGCGTCGCCCTTCTGGCCCTCTTGCTGGGAACGATGCTTCCCTACAAGGAGGCCGCCTCGAAGACCGCCGCGGCCCCGCGAAAGCCCGGGATCCTGCCGGTCCACATCGCCATCGCGCTGTCGGGGATGACCGCGCTGGCGGCCGAAGTCATCTGGACGCGCCACCTGTCGCTGCTCTTCGGCGGCACGACCTACACCTTCTCGCTCATCCTCGCGGGATTCCTGCTCGGCCTCGGCATTGGGAGCGGGCTCGGGTCGCTCATCGGCCGCGCCGTCGAACGTCCTCGGATCGCGCTCGGATGGGTCCAGGCGCTGCTGTGCGTCACCATCGCGTGGGCGTCCTACATGCTCGCGGATTCGCTGCCCTACTGGCCCGTCGAACCCTCGATCTCGATGAGCCCGTGGTTCAACTTCCAGCTCGACTTCGCCAGGACCCTCTGGACCGTACTGCCGGCGTCCATTCTCTGGGGCGCGACCTTCCCGCTCGCGCTTGCCTCCGTCGCGACCCCGGACGACGACCCGGCTCATCTCGTCGGCACGCTGTACGGTGCCAACACGATTGGCGCCATCGTAGGTTCGCTCGGTGCGGGCCTCCTGCTGGTGGCGTGGCTCGGGACGCAGCTCGCGCACGACTTCCTCATCATCGTCTGCGCGGTCTCGGCCCTCCTCGTCCTCGTGCCCGTGTCCTGGAAGGCCGCGACCTCGCCCGGCAAGCGCCAGTTCGTGACGTCGGCGCTCGTCATCGTGCTCGCCGGCGGCGCGCTGATCGCAGGGGTCGTCCGCGGGGTGCCCGGGCTGCTCATCGCCTACGGCCGGTACGCCGCAACGCGGGTCGGCCAGGCAGAGTTCATCTACGTCGGGGAAGGCATCAACGCATCGGTCGCCGTCTCGCGTCTTGCCAATGGCACGCTCAACTACCACAACGCCGGAAAGGTCCAGGCGTCGAGCGAGCCGCAGGACATGCGCCTCCAGCGGATGCTGGGTCACCTGACGACGCTCGTTCCGGAAAATCCGAAGTCGGTGCTGGTCATCGGGTGCGGCGCCGGGGTCACGGCAGGTGCGGTGTCGGTCGATCCCAGGGTGGAGAAGCTCACCATTGTCGAGATCGAGCCGCTGGTGCCGAAGACCGTCTCGACCTACTTCAGCGCCTACAATTTCGATGTGGTGCGTAACCCGAAGACGCACGTGTTCATCGACGACGCGCGCCACTACGTGCAGACGAGCCGGGAGAAGTACGACGCCATCACCTCGGATCCGCTGGACCCGTGGGTCAAGGGCGCGGCGATGCTCTATTCGAAGGAGTTCTTCGAATCGGCCAAGCAGCACCTCAATCCCGGCGGCGTGATAACCCTCTTCGTGCAGCTCTACTGGAGCAACGAGGAGGCGGTCAAGAGCGAACTCGCCACCTTCTTCGAAGCCTTCCCGGGCGGCATCGTGTGGGGCAATACCTACGACGGCGGCGGCTACGATCTCGTGTTGCTCGGCCAGGTCGATCCCGCGCCGATCAACATCGACGAGATGGAAGCCCGCCTGCGACGCCCTGAGTTCGCGACAATCGCCCAGTCACTCCAGTCGATTGGATTCCGCTCAGCCATGGAGTTGCTGGCCACCTACGCCGGCCAGGCCCGCGACATGGCTCCGTGGCTCAAAGATGCCGCGATCAATCGCGACCGGAACCTTCGCCTGCAGTACCTCGCCGGCATGGGCGTCAACGCCTCGGAAAGCCAGGCCATCTACACCGCCATGCTCGCCTACCGCCGCCCTCCGGTGAACGTCTTCGCGGGCTCAGACGGCGCGAAGGCATACCTGTGGGAGGCGATTCAGGGCTCCCGCACGCCGTAAACCGGCGCGCGGGCGGGCGGCGGGTAGTGGGTCAGTTCGCGAAGCGGCCCCTCGAACCGAGCCGTTCGGGCGTCAGTTCGCAAATCAAGCCGTGAGGGCCGAGTCACGCTGCCGGGGATGGGGGCCCCCGGGATCGTCAGGTCAGCTTCGAGTCCCGGAAGGCTCGATTTGCCGGCGAGCGTGAGCGGGGGCGCGGAGCAAACTGATCCACTACCAGACGCCGACGCGACTTGACAGGACTGCAGGCGGGTCACTAGAGTCGAGTGCGCCCCTTTTCGGCAGCCCCATCGTTCGTGTCGACTTGCGTATCAGCGCCAGCCCCAATCACGAGTGCCCGGTCTCATGTGCCAGGGTTAATGCCTGGATACCCAGTCGTTCGTCTCGCCTCAACATTCATCTCGAGGGCAAGGCATGAAGAACAAGAAGTTCCTCGCTCCGCTGCTGGCCATGGTGGCTTGCGCCATCGTGTTCAGCGTCGTCCCACGCGCCGAAGAAGGCTTCTGGCCGTACAACAGCGTTCCCAAGGCTGCGATCAAGGCGAAGTATGGCTTCGATGTCACCGACCCGTGGCTGAACCACCTGCAGCTGGCCACCGTGCGATTCGGCGGCGGCACCGGTTCGATCGTGTCAGCCAATGGTCTCGTGCTGACCAACCACCACATCGCTCTGGGCTCGCTCCAGCGGCTGAGCACGCCCGACAAGGACTATGTCAAGAACGGCTTCTATGCGCCGACCTACGCAGACGAGCTGAAGGTCGCGGGCATGTCGCTCAGCGTATTGCAGAGCATTGAAGACGTGACCGACAAGGTCAGTGGCGCGGTCACTCCGACGATGACACCGCAGGAAGCCGGCGCCGCGCGCCAGAAGGCCATTCAGGGAATCCAGGGCGAGGCGCAGACGGGCGTGACCAGGCAGGTGGTGGCGCTCTATGCCGGGGCCCGGTACAACCTCTACGTCTACAAGGTGTACACCGATGTCCGCCTGGTGTTCGGCGTGGAGTATCAGACCGGATTCTACGGCGGCGACCCGGACAATTTCACCTATCCGCGGTACTGCCTCGACGTCGGGATGTTCCGCCTGTACGAGAATGACAAGCCCGCGCAGACGCCGAACTACCTCAAGTTCTCGCCTGCGGGGAGCAAGGAAAACGAGCTGGTGTTCACGACCGGCCATCCCGGCGCCACCCAGCGGCTGAACACGGTTGCGCACGTGAAGTACTTTCGCGACCTGACGATTCCGTTCGCCATCGCCAACAACGAGATGCGCGAAGCCGCGGTGAAGAAATGGATGGCGCTCAGCGCTGAGAATGCGCGTCAGACGACCAGCGAACTGTTCGGCATCCAGAACACGCTGAAGCGGGACCGCGGTCGCCTCAAGGGCCTGCAGGACCCCGCGGTGATGTCCGTCAAGGAAGCCTCGGAGAAACGTCTGCGCGACGGCCTGGCAAGAATCGCGGACAAACAGAAGGACCTGGGCGACGCGTGGGACATCATCGCGAAATCGATCGAGGTCGCCCGGCAGGTGGACGCCGAGCGCAACTTCATCGCGAACGCGGCAGGGCTGAACTCGACGCTGTTTGCGCAGGCCCGGCAGATGGTCCGTGCGGCCTACAGCCCGGCCCCAGCCGAAGGACGCGGTGGCCGGGGCGGTCGTGGCGGCGCGGCAGGCGCCCCCGGCGGCGGTCGCGGTGGTGCGCAGCCGGCGCTCAACATGGCCCGCGAGATGCTCAATCTGACCGATTCGCTCGCCTTCATGCAGAAGTACCTCGGGCCGACCCACGCCATCACGAAGCGGATTCTCGGCGACAAGACTCCCGAGGCGCGTGCGGAAGAGCTGCTCAAGGGCACCCGGATCACAGACGCGGAGATCCGGAACCTGCTGCAGGCCGGCGGCAAGGCAACCATCGACGCTTCGACCGACCCCATGATCGTGCTCGCCCGTTCGCTCGAGACCGATGCTCAGGCCATCACTCGTCGGTACGAGCAGGAAGTGTCGTCCGTTCAGGCCGCGGCATACCCCAAGATCGGCCAGGCCGTGTTCGCCGTTGACGGCGCAAAGGCCTACCCGGACGCGACCGGAACGCTGCGGCTCTCCTACGGCACGGTGAAGAGCTACATGGAAGAGGGCAAGAAGATTCCGCCCTACACGTTCTTCGCCGGATTGTATGAGCGCTCCGCTCAGCACAACGGCCAGCCGCCCTACGACGTGGCACCGCGCTGGGCCGAGGCGAAGGCGACGCTCAATCCGAAGACGCAGTTCGACATGGTCAGCACCAACGACATCGTCGGCGGCAACAGCGGGTCGGCGGTGGTGAACAAGAAGGGCGAGGTCGTCGGGCTGATCTTCGACGGCAACATCCAGTCGAACACCGGCTACTTCGTCTTCGAGGAGTACATCAACCGCGCGGTCTCAGTGGACTCGCGGGCGATTGTCGAAGCCTTGCGCAAGGTGTACAAGGCCAACGCGATTGCCGACGAGATCACGGGCGTGAAGGCGGCGGCTGCGGCCAAGAAGTAGTCAGCGCTCATCAGGTGGCTGGGAGGCAGCGGGCCTCCCGGCCATCCAAGAATCGCCCGCCCCTTCGCGCGGCCCCGCCTCGTCCTGCTTCAGCCCGGGGATGGCCGGCACCTGCCCGCAACATCCGGCCGCCATGCACTCGTCACACAGCCGCATCCAACAAAGCGCGCAATGGTCGAACAAATCTGCTCCGGCCGGACCCGCGCCGCATCTATCGCACTGCATGAGGACCCTCCCTTTCTACTTTCCTACCACAGGCACCGTGACGTGTGACGCCTGGGTCGCGCCTCGGTAGATGCGCTGCGTGGCCTCACGGAAATCGCCCGCCTTCGCCTCGAAGATATTCGGCACGAAGGTCTGCGGGTTCCGGTCGATGAGAGGGAACCACGTGCTCTGGACCTGCACCATGATGCGGTGGCCCTTCCGGAAGCAGTAGTCCTGGGTGTGCAGGCTGAACGTGATTGGCGTGACGCGGCCGGGCACCATCGGCTCCGGCTTTTCGAAGCCGTTACGGTACCGGGCGCGAAACACCTCGTTGGCGACCATCAGCTGCCAGCCCGCCAGCTTCCAATTGTCCGGGATCTGCTCCGGATAGACGTCGATGAGCTTGACCACGAAGTCGCTGTCGCTTCCCGAGGTCGAAGCGAACAGGTGCGCCGCGATGTTGCCGGCGATCGTCACATCCGCGTCGAGGACCTCGGTTTCCCAGCTCAGTACGTCAGCCCGGCCTTCGACGAATCGCTGATCCTCCAGGAGCCAGACGGGCCACCCGGAGCCCCCCGGGAAGTAGGTCGCCTGAATCGGCCGGTGGCGGTACGGCACCGGGTGCGCCGGATCGGAGACGTAGCTGTCGAATGCCTGCGGATCGGCATCCTTCGGCGCGTCGAACGAGAGCTTTCCAGCGGCGCCAAAATAGAGGTTGCGGTCTGTCGTCTCCTGCCGGGGCGGCCAGGCGTTCCACTTTCGCCACTGATTCGTTCCGCCTTCGAAGGTGAGTGCTTCGGGCTGAATGAGCTGACCTTTGTTCTTGAGCCAGTAGGCAAACCACGGGGCCTGAACGCTCTCGCGGAAGTACCGTGCGGTCGGGCTGCCAAAGTCGATGTCGCCGAGCTTCTGGCCGTCGGCCACATTCCAGCCGCCGTGCCTCCAGGGACCTACGACGACGAAGCTCAGGTGCTTCTGGGCATCGTACCTCTCGAGCTCGTCGTAGATGCGGATCGGTCCGTAGAAATCCTCCTGGTCCCACCATCCGGCGACGCTGAGCGATGGCACCTTGCTGTCCCGAATGAACGGGATGAGCGTCTGTCGCTTCCAGAACGCATCGTAGTTCGGGTGTGCGACGTAGTCGTTCCACGTCGGGATCTTTCCGTGCAGATACTTGGTGTTGACGTTCGACAGCGGCCCCAGCGACAGGTACCACTGGTAGGTATCGTAGCGATCGAAGGCGAAGTTGGTGCTCTCCTTCGTCGTCTCCATCATTGCGGCGTACTCGAAGCCGTAACTCAGGCGGAAGGCGCCATTGTGGTGGAAATCGTCGCCGAGCCACATGTCGGCAGGCGAGGCCTGCGGTGAAACGGCCTTGAGGGCCGGATGAGGCTCGAGCGTGGCCATGGCGGTCGTCCAGCCATCGTAGGAGACACCGAGCATGCCGACGCGGCCGTTGTTCGGCTGCACGTTCCTGAGCAGCCACTCGATGGTGTCGTAGGTGTCGGTGCCCTCGTCGATCGCCCTGGCATCCTTCGGATCGCGGGCCGGGCGCTGCATGACGAACGTGCCCTCGGATCGATAGCGGCCGCGGATGTCCTGGAAGACGAAGATGTAGCCCTCGTCTGCCAGCTCCTTGAAGCGCAACCTGAACGCACCCGCCGAACCATCGATGCCGTAGGGCGTTCGCGTGAAGATGAAGGGAAGAGGCTCGGTCGCGCCCTTCGGCACGTAGATCATCGTGTGCAGCTTGACCCCGTCGCGCGCAGGGACCATGACGTCAGTCACGTCGAATCGGGCGGCCGGGTTCGCGGCCGGTTCCTGAATGGAGCGGGAACTCCCTGACAGGACCGACACGAGGACGACAGGAATCGCGAGGCGCAGCAGCACCTTATCGGGTCTCTTCATGGTGGTCTCCTGCAGCCGAAGCGGATCGGGCTCGAGGCGACGTGAGACGTGACGATGGTGCTCGCGCCTCGCGCGCCCCGGGTACGGCAGACCGGTCGCCAGCCTGAGATCGAGCCGGCTACCAGCCGACCGGTTTACCCTTCAGTTGCTCGTCCAGATACTGCTTGAGCGGCGCGAAATAGTCCAGAATCGCCGTTGCGTCCATCTGCCGCGATCCGGTCAGCGCCTCGAGCGCGTCGGGCCAGGGCCTGGACAGCCCCATCGACAGCATGGCGTTCAGGCGCTTCCCCGCTTCCTTGCTCTCGTATATCGAGCAACGGTGAAGCGGCGTGGTGCAGTCTGCGATCTTCGAGAGCGCCCGATGGAACTGGAACTGCAGGATGTCCGCGAGGAAGTACCGCATGTACGGCGTGTTGCCGGGGACGTGGTACTTTGCGCCGGGATCGAAGAACTCCTCGCCGCGTTCCGACGGCGGGGCTATGCCTTGGTACTTCAGGCGCAGGTCCCACCAGGCCTTGTTGTAGGAGGCGGGAGGCACCTTGCCCGAGAACACGTCCCATCGCCACTGGTCGATGAGCAGGCCGAAGGGGAGGAAGGCGATCTTGTCGAGCGCGCGTGACATCAGCAGCCCGATGTCGCGTGACGGGTCAGGCGCCTTGTTGAGCAGGCCGATCCGGACGAGGTACTCGGGCGTGACCGACAGCGCGATCGTGTCCCCGATCGCCTCGTGAAACCCGTCGTTGGCGCTGTCGCGGTACAGCACCGGCAACTTCCGATACGCACGCTGGTAGAAGTTGTGCCCCAGTTCGTGGTGAATCGTCGAGAAGTCGTCGGATGTCGGCTCGATGCACATCTTGACGCGGAGGTCGGTGTCGAGGTCGATGTCCCACGCGCTGGCGTGGCAGACGACGTCGCGATCCTTCGGGCGGACGAAGAGCGATCGTTCCCAGAACGTCTTCGGCAGCGGGTCGAACCCGAGCGAGGTGTAGAAGCGCTCGCCGGTTCGCACCATGTCGAGCGCATCGGCCTTCCGCGCCTTGAGGATGTCGGTAAGTGAATAGCCAGCGTCGGCATGGGCCGGCGCCACCAGCGAATCGATGTTCGACCAGTCCTGCGCCCAGATGTTGCCCAGCAGGTGAGCAGGGATCGGGCCGGCTGCCGGCACGGCGTCGCCATACTTCTCGTGCAGCTTCATCCGGACATAGGCGTGCAGTTCCACGTAGAGCGGCCGGACCTGATTCCACAGCCGGTCGAGCTCTTTGGAGAAGTCGTCGGCCGGCATGTCGTACTTCGCCCGCCAGAGCGCCCCGGTGTCCGTGAAGCCCAGCTCTCGCGACCCCTTGTTCGACAGTTCGACGAAGCGTGTGTAGCCGGGTCGCATCGGCGGTGAAATCGTGTGCCACCCCTCCCAGACCTCGCGCAGCCTCTTCGGATCACGCGAGGTGGCCATGATCTCCGTGATCTTGTCGATGTTCAGACAGGAGTCGGGCTTCGCCGGGTCGGGGCACCACGTTCCCCTTCCGTAGTCGGCGTCGAGCTTGGCCGCGATCCTCGTCAGCTCCTCTGCCTCCTTCGGATCCGACGGGGTCGGCATGACGAGCGCGAGCTTGAGGAGATCCAGCTGGCGGCGTTCATCGGCCGGGACCTTCACGTTGTTGAACGAGGTCGAGGCCTTCGCCAGCCTCATCGTTGCGTCGCTGGACTCCTGGTTGATCCGGGCGTTGACCGCCTCGGTATCCGGCGTGATGAAGTTCTCCATCACCCACGCGGCCTGCTGACCAAGGATGCCCAGCCTCAGCAGGGTGGCGTTGGCGTCCTCGAGGAACTTCGTGACGTCGGCGGCCGGCGGTGTGGCGGTTGGCGCGGCGGTGCGCGAGCAGGCAATCCAGGAGAAGGCAGCCGCAAGGCCGACCGCGACAAGAACGGCGACCAGGAGACAGGAGACGAGCTTGGAACTCACGGCAGTCCTCCGTGCGAAATGGGCGCTGGTCCCGAACCTCGATCGGGAGCATAGGCGATGGAGCCAGTCTACACCGGTCCGACGCGGAGGAGCGGCCAGGGCCCGCGAGCGGTCGGGACGTGGTGCAGCGCGCGGCCAATAACTTGCGACGTCGGCCGCAAGCCGCACCTCGACTTGGAGGTCAGCCTTGGAGTTCTTGGCCACCGAAACTGAGATCTCGCTGAAGGCGCGATCTTGCGGCAATCTGGTTGGGAGGGACCTGAGGCCGACCGTACAGCAAAACGGCCCGGATGCCCGAGCCGTTTCGTGCGAGGGAAGTTGGTCGGGGCGAGTGGATTCGAACCACCGACCCCTCGGTCCCGAACCGAGTGCTCTACCAGGCTGAGCCACGCCCCGACGGTCTAGTGATCCTACTCTAGATTGGCCGCTTTCCCAAACGCTTCTTCGTGCGCGTCTTGGTTCCGTTGGCGGCGATTGCCTCGCGCGCCGCCGTTGTGACGCTGCGGGCAGGGCCTCCGGACTTGTTCGCGGCGCCGACCAACCGCTCCACCAGGCCCAGTGCGTCCCGATCGGTCAGATCCGGCTGCAGAGGCGTGATGGAGATGTACCCGTCGCGCACGGCCTGGTAATCCGATCGATCTACGGGCTCCCACTCGTCCTGAGCCTCGTCGATCCAGTAGTACGGGCGGTGCTTCGGATCGATGCGCTTGGCCACCGACGTCACGTGATTGCGCCGGGCCTGCACCGTGATCTTGAAGCCGCGCGTCACGGCCCTGGGCAGATTGATGTTCAGAAAGGTGCGCGGCGGCAGACCCTGCGCGAGAACCTGCGCGGCGATGCGTGCGGCCGCCTCGGCCGCGACGGTATAGTCCATCCCCAGCCGGCTCCGCTGCAGCGACACGGCTATGCTCGGCACCCCGAGCAAGGCCCCTTCGAGCGCGCCTGCCACGGTTCCCGAGTAGGTCACATCGTCCCCCAGGTTCCAGCCCGAGTTGATGCCCGACACGACCAGGTCCGGCCGCCCTTTCAGGAGGACGGCAAACGCGATGTTGACGCAGTCGGTCGGCGTCCCGTCGACCGCGTACACCGAATCGGCGATCTTCTCGAGCCGAAGCGGGTGATGAAGCGTCAGCGCGTGGCCGACCGCGCTCGCCTCCTTCGAGGGGGCCACGACAAGCACGTCCCCGAGCGGCGCCAGCGCCCGCGCCAGGGCGCCCAGTCCGTCGGCGCGCACACCATCATCGTTGGTGACGAGGATCTTCTTCATCGTATGAGCTTCATTATATCGGACGAGGGAGGCGGCCCCGGTCCGAACGCCCTGCGGGCACTACGCCTTGAGGTAGAGCCCCTTCCGGTCCATCCAGAACAGGATCGCCCAGAGCACGACCAGGTTCGCCAGCGCGTAGAGGAGCGAGGCGTTGTAGGGATCCGCAATCGGCACGAAAAGCGACGTATAGATGTAGCGCTGCAGCGAGATCAGCTTCCCGGCGGCACCGGTCACCTTGATGTAGCCAAGGGCTTTGGCGATCATCCCCGACAGCACGAAGAGCGTGATCGCGTTCAGGCCGAGGACCACGGCGGGATACGCCAGCCGCCTCCACCCGCGCAGGTCGAATATCGCGTAACAGAATGCCAGCGTGATGAGCGCGGCGCCGCCCGTGAACCAGACATACGAGCTCGTCCACAGGTTCTTGTTGATGGGAAACGCCGCGTCCCAGAGGTATCCGATGGCCATCGCCGCCACGCCCCGCCGCCACCATGCCGATCGCCTTTCTGCCTTCCGGTTCGGCTCGTTGCCAGCCACAAGCCCGGTGACCGCGCCGAGCAGCGTCGTGCCGATCGCCGGAATCGTGCTCAGCAGGCCCTCGGGATCCCAGGTCTTCGACTGCACCCACAGGTGACGGCCGAACAACGTCGCGATCGATGTACGCGCCGAGATTGCCCGTCGGCGTCAGATCGCCTGCCGTTCCGCCCGGCGCCGGCACCAGGACCATCACTGCCCAGTACCCGAGCGTCAGCCCGATGGCCCAGAGGCCGAGCATCGTCCCCTGCCTCCGGAATCGCGAATCGGGATCGGCCGCTGCTGGAGACGTCATCCGAAACAGGAAGGCCACCGCCAGGTAGCACCATGCGATTCGCTGCAAGACGCCGGGTATCCGCACGACCGAGAAGTCCCACCTCAGGAAGAACGACAGGAAGACCCCCAGCGCGAAGATCGTGAGTGCCCGCCTGGCGATCTTCCACGGGTGGCCCATCGTGCCGCGCGAGAGCGTGAGCGAAACGCCGACGATGAACAGGAAGAACGGGAAGATGAGATCGGTGAACGTGCACCCGTTCCAATCGGCGTGCAGAAGTGGCGCGTAAGCGTGACCCCAATCCCCTGGATTGTTCACGATGACCATCGCCGCCATCGTCAGGCCACGGAACACGTCCAGCGAGACAAGACGAGTTGAAGGTTTCACGCGCTGCCTCCTCGCTGCCGATTCACGTGGGCGCCGGCGGGTGTCATTTCCGCAAGGCTCACCCGACGCCTCGACGCGCTCCCGTGCCGATTCTTGTGACTGTCTGGCGCGCGGCCATGGCGAGCCGGCCCAGGCCGAGATTCTGTGCCGTTTCCGCGGCGATTGAAAGAGGCAGTTTGCCACGGGAGGGCGGTCGGCGTTACAACTGTCGTATGGCGAGCCTGGCTGAGGCCCTTGCGGCGCGAACCCGCGAGGGAGAGCTGTTCGAGCGCTACAACGGAAACTGGATCCGCTGTACCGCCTGCAGTCATCGCTGCCCCATACCTCCAGGCTCTCAAGGCGTCTGCAAGGTCCGGTTCAACGACGGCGGACACCTGATGGTGCCCTGGGGTTATGTCGCGGGAACCCAGTGTGATCCGATTGAAAAGAAGCCCTTCTTCCACGTCCGGCCTGGCTCGCTGGCTTACAGCTTCGGGATGGTCGGATGCGACCTCCATTGCTCGTACTGTCAGAACTGGATCACCTCTCAGGCGATTCGGGACCCGGACGCCGTCTCCCCCGTATGGGCTGCCGAGCCACAGGACCTCGTCAGGGACGCTGTTCGGCATCGTGCGTCAGCCGTTATCAGCACCTACAACGAGCCTCTCATCACGAGCGAGTGGGCCGTGGCCGTGTTCAAGGAAGCGCGGGCGGCTGGACTGCTGACGGGTTTCGTGTCGAACGGCAACGGGACCCCGGAAGTGCTCGAGTACCTCGCGCCGTGGATCGACCTCTACAAGGTCGACCTCAAGGGGTTCGACGATCGGCGCTACCGCAGCCTGGGCGGGCGCCTGCAGCCAATCCTCGAGACCATCGAGGCGCTGCACGACATGGGTACCTGGGTCGAAATCGTCACCCTGATCGTGCCGGGCTTCAACGACTCGGCCGACGAACTCCGGCAGCTGGCCCGATTCATCGCAGGGGTCTCGCCGGACATCCCGTGGCACGTGACGGCGTTTCACGCCGACTATCACATGACCGGCACGAAGAGCACCTCCCCCGACTCGCTGCTCCAGGCTGCTTCGATCGGGCATCGCGAGGGGCTTCGGTTCGTGTATGCGGGGAACCTTCCCGGCTCGGTCGGGTCGCTGGAGGACACCACCTGCCCCGCCTGCGGCAAGACACTCGTCGAACGGTACGCCTATCGAATTGGCGCCTATCACCTTACCGCGGAGGGTGCGTGCCCCGGGTGCGGGGCGGCGATCCCCGGTCGCTGGGCGTGTGCATTCGACGGCCAGGTGACTTCTGTTCCCTTTGCGCCTCGGCCTTCCCGGCATGCGTAGTCCCACCTGCCGCGGCCCGCGCGCGCCTGACGGCCGTCCTTCTGCCATAATGGGATCAGATGTCCCTCGTTGACACCTTCGGTCGGCCGCTCCGGGCGCTGCGCGTCTCGGTGACGGATCGGTGCAACCTCCGCTGCGAGTACTGCATGCCGGAGGAGGAGTACGTGTGGCTGGCGCACGACGACCTCCTGCACTACGAGGAGATCAGCGGCCTTGTCGACGTCATGATCGACCTGGGTGTCGACAAGATCCGTCTCACCGGCGGCGAGCCTCTGCTGCGGCGGGATCTTCCGGCGCTGGTTCGGCTGCTGGCCGCAAAGCCTGCACTCAACGACCTGGCCATGACGACAAACGGGATGCTGCTCGAGGATGCTGCACCCATGCTCCGCGATGCTGGCCTCCGGCGCCTGAACATCAGCCTCGACACGCTTCGACCGGAACGCTTCCAGGCTCTCACGCGATCGAACTCCCATGCGCGCGTGCTGCGGGGCATCGACGCCGCCAGCCGCCTGTTTACGGGAGTGAAACTCGACGCGGTCATCATGCGCGGTGTCAACGACGATGAACTGGTCCCGCTGCTGGATTACGGCGCGGAGCACGGCGCAGAAGTCCGGTTCATCGAGTACATGGATGTCGGCGGCGCGACACGGTGGGCTTCCGACCTCGTCGTCCCGCGGCGAGAAGTCCTCGCCCGCCTGCGGGAGCACTTCGGACGGGTCGAGCCGATTGAAGAACCGGCATCAACTGCTCCGGCGGATCGCTATCGCCTTGATGACGGACGAACGTTCGGTGTCATCTCGTCGACCACCGAGCCATTCTGCGGGACCTGCGATCGCGCGCGCCTGACGGCGGATGGCGTGTTCTATACCTGCCTCTACGCGCAGGACGGCCTCTCGCTGCGTGAGCTGGTGCGGCAGAAGGTGCCCCGCCCCGAAATTGCGCGCATCGTCGGGGAACGCTGGTCCAGGCGGCGCGATCGCGGCGCCGAGGAGCGGCTTGGCGTGAGGGAGCGAACGGCCTTCGTGCCCGTCTCCGCGCTGAGGGCCGATCCGCACCTCGAAATGCACAACCGCGGCGGCTAGCCCGCGACGTCGAGCCCCTCGACGGCGCTCGGGGCTTCCTGAGCCTGTCGAAGGCAGCAGCGCGCGCTGCCCGGTGTCGAAAATCTGCGGCGCGAGAAACCCGCAAGCCGCCCGTTCACTATGAGCGCACGCGCAGCGATTGTGAATAGTGCGGCCTAGCGGGGCCCGGCTGGCCCACCGGCGGATCGAAGGGCGGGCACGCCCGCTTCAATGAATCGTGTGCCGAGCACCAGGCTCACGACCTCGTCATAATTCCGCATCCCCGACGGCACTCGGTTCGCCCGCAGATACCTGTCGTACACGCGCCAGGCCGCGAGCGACACGACACGCACCTGGTCGCGCCGATTGCGATCGACAATCGCGCGAATGTCCTCGCGGACCTCGGGCCGGAGGGCGGCGAGAGTTTCACGGCGTCCAGCCGGATCCAATGCGGGAATCTCGCGCAGCAGCAGTTCCAGTTCTCCGCTGTATCGCGCGATCGGGCCGGACCTCAGACAGACCATCCAGCCGAAAAACGACGCGTCGGATTCCCTGGCGAGCCCGGCCAGGTGGCCCCACTCGTGCGCCAGGGTCGCGGGCTGCTCGAACGGCAGCAAGTTGCTCGCGACGAGCGTCTCGAGAAAGAACGGATCGGTCATGGCACTCACGCCGGACCGGGTGAAGTAGAGGTCGAGCACCGTCCACTTCGGCCGACCCGGCACTGCCCCGCCCGGCAAGCCGAGCATCGTCTGCGCCCGAGCGAATCCAGGACCGAGGATTTCGGTCCACGCTGGAGATCCGACCGCGAGTGGACGGCTGGTCGGCCACAGCTCGTTCAGACTCCGGACCGAGTCGCGGGCAAGCTGCACCGCCGCCCGTGCGGTCACGCGGGCGCTGTCGAAGTCGAGACGGTCCATCAGTGACTCTCGTCGGTAGTTCAGACCCCACGTCAGCAGGAACGCAAGGTAGACGAAAGCCGCCGCCACGGCTGATTTCCATGCGAAGCGAAGTCCGGTCGCCAGGAGTCCGCCTGCTCTTCTTTTCCACAGGCGAACCGCGGCGACGCCCGCCGACACGGCCAGTACCAGGACTGCGATATCGAGGAATGCCAGCGGAACAAGGTTGGATGACGTCGTCAGGACGCGCTGCAAAGCAGGATAGAGCGCGGCCCCGTACCACGGCTCGACCATGCGTGCCGGAATGGGAACGACAAGCCCGAGCCCGGCCGCAACGACGGCCAGAACCCTCAGGAGCTGCCCGTGCCACCACCGGTGATTACCGCCTCCTGGCTTCACGGAGGCCATTCTCTCATACGCAATCCTCCTCAACGGGACTTGGGACGGAGGGAGCGGCTCGATTGACCGCGCCCGACGCCGAGCAGGTGCTTCGGCGCATGGAAGCCGACTTCACGGCTGTCGGGCTGCTCGATTGCTGCACCTGAGCCGAACGACGCTCATCGACAAGCTGCACCGGCTGAATCGTCCTGAAGAACCCGCCGAGCCCCCGGGAATCCTAGACGCTCGGTCTCGCCCTGCTTCGCTCAAGCCCGCCCGCGCGCCAGACGATCAGGTTGGCTCGAGCGGGGTTTGCAGTGCCTGTGCGGCCAGTCCACTCCCCGGCGCGGCCACTGGTGCCAGGCCGACACGCCGACCTTCCGCGGCATGAGGCGCTGGACTCGACGGGAGCCAACGCGCTATAACGCCGAGGATGGGCGAAGGCCGCCGGATCTCGATTACGGGAGTCGTGCAGGGTGTCGGATTCCGGCCCTGGGTGTTTCGGCTTGCCACGCTGCACGGGCTGACCGGCCGGGTCCGCAACCTCAGCTCGGGCGTCACCATCGAGGCGTTCGGCCCACCTGAGCGCCTCGACGCCTTCCTCGCGGATCTTCGCGCCACGCCTCCGCCCGCGGCCGAGATCCATTCCCTCGAGTGCGCGGCCATTCCGTTTCTTCCGGACGCATCGTTCACCATCGCGATCAGTGAGTCGGGGGACCGGCGAGACGTGTCGATCCCGCCGGATCTGGCGACCTGCGACGCCTGCCTCGCCGAAATCCGGGACCCTGCCAATCGTCGGTATGGCTACGCGTTCACCAACTGCACCAACTGTGGCCCGCGCTACACGATTGCCTGCGGGGTCCCCTACGACCGCGCCTCGACCACGATGGCCGGCTTCACGATGTGTCCCGCGTGCCAGCGCGAGTACGACGACCCGTCCGATCGACGATTCCACGCGCAACCCAATGCCTGTCCGGCCTGCGGTCCGCGCCTGACATTGGCCGACCGGTACGGACGCAAGGTCGACACGGCGGATCCGTTGGCGGCTTCGGTCACCGCGCTCCTCGGTGGCCGCATCCTCGCACTCAAAGGGCTCGGAGGCTTCCATCTTGCCTGCGACGCGACCAACAGCGAAGCCGTCAGAACGCTCCGCGTACGGAAACGTCGCGACGAGAAGCCCTTCGCGGTCATGGTGCCTGACCTGGCCGCCGCCGAATCCCTGGCGGTACTCGACGATGGCGAGCGGGAGCTTCTCTGCTCGGTCGAGCGCCCGATTGTCCTCGTGCAACGGCGTCCGGGAACGATGCTCTGCGATGAGGTTGCGCCCGGAAACCCCTTGGTCGGATTGATGCTTCCCTACACCCCACTGCACCACCTGCTGCTCGCGCTGGCGGATCGTCCGCTCGTGATGACTTCAGGCAATCTCGCCGAGGAACCACTGGCGCACAGGGATGCTGAGGCGCTCGAACGCCTGGGCGACATCGCGGATGGCTTTCTGCTCCACGACCGGCCGATCGAAAGCGCCTGCGACGACTCGGTGGCGAGGACGATCGCCGGCCGCCCCGTGGTGTTCAGGCGTTCGCGTGGTTTCGTGCCGCGTGCCATACGGGTGGCGCCGGCCTTCGCGCGGCCCGTTCTGGGTTGCGGAGCGTTACTGAAGAACACCTTCTGCCTGGCCCGCGATGACCGGGCCTTCCTGGGGCCGCACATCGGTGACCTGGAGAACCTGGAGACCTTCGAATCCTATGAGCGGGCCATCGCCCGCCTCGAACGCTTCCTGGACATCGAGCCGGAGGTCGTCGCGCACGATCTACACCCTTCGTACCTGTCCACACGGTATGCCGAATCGCGGAGCGGTCTGATCGCGATCGGGGTGCAGCACCATCACGCCCACGTTGCCAGCGTCATGGCCGAACACGGCTTGAAGGGGCCCGTCCTGGGCGTGGCCTACGATGGCACCGGCCTGGGCACCGACGGCACCGCCTGGGGCGGTGAGGTGCTGCTCGCCGACTACACCCGCTTCCAACGGCTGGCCACGTGGAGGGCGGTTCCGCTGGCCGGGGGCGATACGGCGATCCGACAGGTGTGGCGCCAGGCCTACGCTGCGCTGCACGACGCGTTCGGAGGCAACGTACCGGTCGAGGAGCTGGCTCTGTTCTCCGGTATCCCGGCCGCCGACATCGCCGTCGTCCGCCAGATGATCGAGAAGGGCGTCGGCGTCGTGCCCGCCCACGGGATCGGACGGTATTTCGACGCGATCGGCGCGCTCGGCCTGGCCCGGGCGCAGTCGCGTTACGAGGGTCAGGTGGCGCTCGAATGGAACCTTGCCGCTGATCCTGTCGAACAAACGAGATACGATGTGGCCATGGGGAACTCGGGCGGCCTGATCACGGTCGATGGCCGCCCGATGATCCGCGCGGTGGCGGCGGACCTGCTCGGGCATCGCCCCGCATCTCTCGTCTCAGCGCGGTTTCACAATACGATCGGGTGGGCAACGGTTGAGTTGGTGCGGCAGCTCCTCGAGGCCCACGGTCGCCTGCCCGTGGTTCTGACGGGCGGCTGCTTCCAGAATGCGCGGCTCGCTGAGTTCATCGCTCGGGAGCTGCGGGTGGATGTCGACGTGTACCTCCACGGCGCGGTGCCGCCGGGCGATGGCGGCGTGTCGCTCGGCCAGGTCGTGATCGCGAATGCAGTCGTCCGGTCCGGGCGGACCGGCGTGACGGAGGATTCATGTGCCTAGGTGTGCCGGGCAAAGTGATCTCGGTCGACGGGAACATCGCCACGGTCGATTTCTGGGGCGTCCGCCGGCGGGTGCTGCTCGACGTGGTGGACGAGCCGGTCTCGCCCGGCGATTACGTGCTCAACCACGTGGGATTTGCCATTCGCAGAATCCCCGAGACTGAAGTCCAGGAGACGCTGGCTCTCTACGAGCAGTTGATGCAGGAGGCCGAACGCGAGGACCTGATGGCCAACGACGTGCGCAACGAAATCTCCGCGGCTCGAGGAGACAAATGATGCCGTCGCCCGAGGCCGACCTCTCCCGGCAGCTCAAGTTCCGGGATCCGGCCCGCGCTGGCGAGATGGTCGACGCCCTCACCCGGATCAGGGCGCAGATCGGGCGCTCCCCCGTCTCGATCATGCACGTCTGCGGCAGTCACGAGCAGGCGATCGCCAAGTACGGCTTGAGGACGACCTTCCCCCGTGAACTCAACGTCATCATGGGCCCGGGGTGCCCCGTGTGCATCACCGACACGCCTGAGGTGGACGAGGGCGTGGTGCTTGCCCGCCAGGGCGTGCACATCGCCACCTACGGCGACATGCTGCGCGTGCCGGGCACGGTGATGTCGCTGGCCGACACGCAGGCGGAGGGCGCGCACGTCCACGTGATCTACAGCGTGGACCAGGCGCTCGATCTTGCCAGATCAACCACCGACGAGGTGGTGTTCTTCGCGACCGGCTTCGAAACGACGGCGGTTGCGACCGCCGCGATCGTCTTGCGGGACATCCCGAAGAATTTCTCGGTGCTGTCCGCGCACAAGTACATTCCGCCCGTCATGGAAATCGTCGCCGAGATGCCTGATTCGAAGGTGGAAGGCTTCCTGGCGGCCGGCCACGCAGCGACCATCACCGGCTGGGCGGTGTTCGAGCCGTTCGTGGCGCGCCACGGGCTCCCGGTGGTCGTGGCGGGCTTCGAACCGCTCGACATCCTGGCGGGCCTCGTCAAGCTCCTGGAACTGATTCGCGACCGGACTCCCAAGGTCGTCAACATGTTCCCCCGCTGCGTCACCCGCGAAGGCAACCTTCGCGCGCAGGAACTGCTCTGGAAGGTGTTCCGGCCGGTGGGAGGCCGATGGCGCGGGATCGCTCACGTGCCCAGCGGCAACCTGCGCCTCCGCGACGAGTGGGCGCACCTCGATGCCCGACGCCGCTTCAAGATCGATTTGACGACGCTCTGGGACTACGCGCCGCCCGCGCTGGCCCAGTCCTGCATCTGCGGCGACATCATGGCCGGCCTTTCGTCGCCGAAGGACTGTTCGCTCTTCGGGCGCGAGTGCACGCCGGACAAGCCGGTCGGCGCGTGCATGGTCAGCAGCGAAGGTGCCTGCAAGATCTGGCACACCTACGGCGGGCACCCCGATCTGGGAGATGTCGCATGAAGCTCGGCCGGCTGCTCGACGACCGGATCGCGATGAAGCACGGCGCCGGCGGCCGCGCCATGCGCACGCTCATCCAACAGGTGTGCCTGCCGGGTGCGGGCCCCGGCCTGGCCGGCGGCATCGGGCCCGAGGCCATGGACGACGGGGCGGCGCTGAAGATTGGCGACCGCTGGCTCGTGGTCACGACCGATTCTCACGTCGTGAAGCCCATCTTCTTTCCGGGCGGCGACATCGGCCGCCTGGCGGTAGCCGGCACGGTCAACGACCTGTCGATGATGGGTGCCACCGAGGTGACCGCGCTCACCTGCGCCGTGATCGTGGAAGAGGGATTCCTTCGCTCCGACCTGGAACGCGTCTACCGCTCCATCAGGGAGGCCTGCGCCGAGGCGGGCGCAGAGGTCGTCACCGGCGACACCAAGGTGATGGGCAAGGGCGAAATCGACGGGCTCGTGCTGAACACCGCCGGCATCGGGTTCACGGCCCGGGTCGTCTCCGATGCGGGTTTGAGGCCCGGCGACCGAATCATCGTGACCGGAACGATCGGCGACCACGGCATGGCGATCATGGCGGCGCGGCACTCGCTCGCCCTCGAGGGCGACCTGCGGTCCGACGTGGCGCCTCTCAACGGCCTCATCCGGCTCGCCCTCGATGCGGGCGGCACGGATGTGGTGGCCATGAAGGACCCGACGCGGGGAGGCCTGTCGAGCGCCCTGCACGAAATGGCGGAGAAGGGCGGCGTCGGCGTGCTGCTCAGCGAGCCGGCCGTGCCGGTTCGGGCCGAGGTGCGCGCGGCCTCCGACCTGCTGGGGATCGACCCGCTGATTGTCGCCAACGAGGGCAAAGCCGCGATCGGCGTGAGGGCGGATTCGGCCGATCGCGTCCTGGCTGCGCTCCGGTCCCACCCGCTGGGCCGGGAGGCCGCGATTGTCGGGCGCTGTCTCGATCAACACGTCGGCACGGTCATCCTCGACACGGGCTTCGGGCGCCGGATCCTGGTCGAGCCTGACGGAGAGCCGCTTCCGAGGATCTGCTGATGACGCACATCCTGGTGGACCGTCACGACGCGGTCGGACGCATCACGATCGACCGCCGGTCGCGGCTGAACTCGCTCGACGTGGACACCGCGCGCGACCTGCGGAAGGCCGGGCTGCAGATGGCGCGCGACCCGCAGGTGCGAGCCGTGATTCTCCGCGCGGAAGGCGGGGTGTTCTGCAGCGGGGCGGATCTCAAGTACATCCGGGACGGCGGCGCCGAGGTCGATCTCGCCTACCTGAAACCCGAGGCGCGGCCCGCCGATCACGGATACGGATCGGTCTTCAAGCAGATCCTCGAATACATCCACAGCACGATTTCTGAAATCAAGCGGGCGCCCAAACCGTTCATCGCCGCCGTCGACGGCATGGCAGCCGCTGGCGGGTTCGGCCTCGCGATGGCCTGCGACCTCGTGTTCGCGTCGGACCGCTCGTCGTTCGAATGGGCGTACGGCAAGACGAGCCTGACCGGTGCCGAGAGCTCGACGTTCTTCCTCCCACGGCTGATCGGGCTGCGCCGGGCCATGGGTCTGGCGCTGCTCAATCCCCGGCTGGACGCACGCGCCGCGTGCGACTGGGGCCTCATCAACGAGGTCTACCCGGCCGAGGGATTCGACGATCGGATCCTGGCCATCGCGGCGCGTATCGCGGAAGGGCCGGCGCCCGCGTTGGGAATTGCGAAGGGCTTGTTGAATCAGGCCGCGGGCGTCGACCGGCTCGACTTCCACCTGGACCAGGAACTCGATCACCTCACCCGCATCGCCGACAGCCAGGACTTCGCCGAAGGCATCAGCGCCTTCTTCGAAAAACGTCCCCCGCGCTTTCCCTCCAACGCATAATCCCCGTTGCGGCAGGGCGTGCAGGTGGTCCGAGCGGAATGGGATCCCGTGCCGGATTACCGGCATGAGTATGACCACCCGCGGCCAAGGCTCAGCTAAGTCTATGTGGTTCAATCAGTTCAGCCAGGCCTCCCGGATGGCAACTCGCTTGCTCCGCCTGTCGTGCGGGTGGGGGCCCGAGTGCGCCTTCTTGTGCGCACTCGCCTCGTCGTGCTTCCAATCCCAGAGTTCCGGGCCAGTCCATCGGGCCGTGCGCGGCCGGGCGGGTTCGGTCGTGCATTCATTCCGTCTGTGGAACTCATAGGCGCATGCTGTTCAACCTGCTGCTGCTCACGTCGCTGTCGATCCAGAGTGGCGGGATCGGCGCCGCGTCGAAAGCCGATGTCGTCGACACGTGCCTCTCCTGTCACGGGGACAAGGCGCTGTCGGTCACGCTTCCGAGCGGAGAAACGCGGTCGTTGTATGTCGATGTCCAGGTCTTCACGCACTCGGTGCACGGGAACAAGCTCGGGTGCACCGACTGCCACCAGGACATCCAGGACATTCCGCACGCCTCGAGGCCGTTCAAGACTCTGCGTGAATTCACGGTGGCGTATTACGAGCAGTGCAAGCGCTGCCATTTCGCCAACTACACGAAGACGCTCGACAGCGTGCACTACCAGGCGCTCGCGCGGGGCGACCGCACGGCGCCGCTGTGCGTCGACTGTCACGGATCACACGACGTGACGAGGCCCGATCAGCCGCGCACCCACGTCTCGGAAACCTGCGCCAGGTGTCATCAGGGGGTGTCGGCCATCTTCGCCAAGAGCGTCCACGGCCGGTCGATCAACCGCAACGGTGACGTTCCCGTCTGCACCGACTGCCACCGCTCCCACGACATCGCCGGACCGAAGGCGGCCAACTGGCTGCGCTCGACGCCGGAGATCTGCGGCAACTGCCATTCCAACAAGACGCTGATGGATCGCTACGGCCTGTCGACCGCCGTGACGAAAACCTATGTCTCCGACTTCCACGGCATGACCGCGTCCCTCCAGCGCGCCGATACCAAGGAGGGCATGAGCGTCACCGCTCTCTGCACCGACTGTCACGGCGTACACGACATCATGAAAGTGGACGAGCCGGGCTCGCACGTGCTGCGATCGAACCTGGTCAAGACCTGCGCCCGCTGCCATCCCGGAGCCAACGAGAACTTCCCCGCCGCCTGGCTGTCCCACTATGAGCCCAGCTGGAAGAAAGCACCGCTGGTCTACGGGGTTCAGGTCTTCTACGCGGTCCTCATCCCGTTCATGATGATTGGACTGGTCCTCCAGGTCCTCCTGCACCTGTGGCGCATGGTGGTCAATCGATGAGCAAGTACTACACCCGGTTCTCGCTGCGTCAGCGTGTCGAGCATTTCTGCGTGATGTCGCTGTTCATCATCCTGTCGGTCACCGGCCTCCCCCAGAAGTTCTTCGAAGCCAGCTGGGCCTCATGGATGCTGCAGGCCCTGGGGGGCATCGACCGCGTGCGGTGGTTTCACCGCGCGGCCGGAGTCTCCTTCGCGGTGCTGACCTCGGTGCACCTGATGACGGCCATCGGCCTGGTCGCCACCGGCCGCTCGGCGTTCTCGATCGTGCCGAACCGCAAGGACTTCACCGACGCCATCCAGACGCTGCGCTACTATCTTGGCCTCAACGATCAGCCGTCCCGCTTCGACCGCTTCGACTATCGACAGAAGTTCGAATACTGGGGACTGGTGCTCGGAGCCGTGGTCGTCATCTCGACGGGTCTGATCCTCTACTTCCCGATCCTCTTCACGCGGTTCTTCCCCGGCGAGCTGGTCCCGGCTGCCAAGGCGGCGCACGGCAACGAGGGGCTGATGGCGTTCCTGGTCGTCATCCTCTGGCACATCTACAATGCGCACCTCAACCCGGACGTCTTCCCGTTCGACACCACGATCTTCTCCGGCAAGATCAGCGCTGAACGGATGCACCACGAGCACCCGCTCGAATACGAGCGGCTGAAGGCCCTCGAGGGAAACGAGGAGTCGTAGGATCGTGGGCGCCTACGCGGGCCAGGCCATCCTCCACTCCGTTATCGCCGCGGTCGTCATCGAGGCGCTGCTCCGGACCTGGCATTCGAATCATGCCGACGAGCGTCTGGCGCTGCGCCTGCTGGTGCTCGTCCTTCCCCTGGTCCTGACGCCGGCCTTCGCCATCGCCGCGCCCTTCCGCGGTGAGGACTGGTTCGGCGTACGGTGGGCGCTGTTCTCGCGCGACCACTGGAATCAACTGCGCGTGGCGGGAATCGGGCTGTGGACGCTCTCAGTCACAATCCTTGGGGCCGCAGGCCTGGTTCTCTGCCTGCGCGACGTGGTTGGCTTTCTGGTCGACCGAGTGCGCCGCGACGCGCCCGCGGGCGATCCCGAGTCCCTCGCGGATGCCGCCGCGATCGATCGGGTCCTGGCGGAGATCGGGACCCGGATGGGAGTCCGCCCGCCATCGGTCGAGGTCCTTGCCCTGTCCGCGCCCGTGCTCTTTTGCACCGGCGTGGTGCGGCCGACGCTCG
The DNA here is from genome assembly GCA_963843385.1 of uncultured Acidobacteriota bacterium. Lineage (GTDB taxonomy): Bacteria > Acidobacteriota > Vicinamibacteria > Vicinamibacterales > JAKQTR01 > CAVOHU01. The sequence goes on along the minus strand of CAWJJY010000007.1, from coordinate 1,197,629 downwards.
TCGTTTCGTACGGCACGCTTCGCCGGCTCAATGACGACGAACTGCGCGCGGCCCTGACGCACGAGATGGCGCACGTCTCCCACCGGGACACGCTGCTGGGATGGACGCTGATGGCCTTTCGTGTGCTCCAGGCATTCAATCCGGTCACGCAGGTCGTCGGCCGGCAGGCCGTCCAGGAAATCGAGCGCCGGGCAGACGCGGCCGTCGCTGCCACGGGCCAGCACGGCCAGCTGGCGTCCGCCCTGATCAAGCTCTCGGGACGCCGAGATGACGAGGCCGGGACGTCTCCTTCGGACCGGTTGGGGCTGTCGCGGCGCCTGGCCGCGAAGGCCGCGACCGCCGAACTCGACCTTCGTTGCGACCGCCTGCTGGACGAAATCCCGGGACGGGCCGCTCGCGCGGCGCCGATGCGGGTGGGGTTGGCGGCCGCCGGCCTGGCAACGCTTCTCTTCTTCGTCGTCTAGCGGCGTCGGTGCGAGGACCAATGGCCCATCCTGAGCGCCTCCGGCACACTCCAGGCTCACCCGTGCCGCCTGCCGGGGCGCTCGCGCCGGGGCGTGCGCTGGTGCGGCTCGTGGTGGTGCTGGCCGTGGCAGCCGCATGCCTGCGAGCGGCGGATGCGGTTCCCGGTCTCCTGACCGGCACCGTCCGGGGCGTCCGACAGTTCCGCGATATCGAAGCCCTGGAACACGCCCTCGGCTGGCGTGTGCCGCTTCCCTCATATTTCCCGGACAGTCTCGGATGGCCGCCGGTCGAAGTCCGAGGCTACGGCCAGTCTGCGGCAATGCTCCTCTTCGCCCGACGAGACAACTCGGCGCCGTGGTTGCTGCTCGGCATCGGTTCCGGTCAGAATGAGTCGCTGCCAGCCGAGCTGGTGGCTCACCCCCTGGTCCTGCAGGACGGGCCCAGCCAGGTGAACGGCGCGCCCGCGGTTGTGCGCCGTGTCCGGGACGGTGACGGGGTTGTGTGGACCGAACTGGCGTGGCACACGCGTGGCCGGCTTGCCGTGATGCGGTACCGAGGACCTCTGCATGAGCTCGAAATGATGGCGTCCAGCCTCCAGGGACGGCTCAGGTGACGCCCAACACGGTCGCCACCACACGTTGGAACATCGCCGGCATCCAGGCGCGGGTCTTCCTGCTGGTCGGCCTCGGCGTGCTCTCGACGATCGTCGTCCTGGGCTGGATCGCGTGGCGAAGCCTGACCCTGTTCAGCGATCGCGTGCTGCAGGGACGCGAAACGCTGGCCGCCTCGGTCGCCGTGCAGGTCGATCAGGCGGTGCTGCGCGAGCTGAAAAACCTGCAGCAGATCGCCGCAGCGCCGGGGACCGACCCTCAACTCGAGGACGAACCGGCCAAGCTCGCGGCGCTCAAGGCCGCGTACCTGCGCTCGGAGTTCCTCGACAGGACGCTCATTGTTGACGAGCGGGGGGCCCCGCGCTGGCAGGAACCACCCGACGCGAACGTGCCGGCCGGGTTCACCAGCGCGATTGCGGCCGCACTGCAGGCCGGGCGCCCTGGTGCGAGCGGCCTCGTCGCGGATCAGGCGGGATCCCGCCTGTATCTTTTCGTCCCGATGCGCCACTGGTCAGGCAGCCTCTCGGGACTCGCCATCGGCGAGATCGATCCGGTCAGCCCGCGCTTCGCCACCTTGATGGCGGGTCTTCCGAGCCAGCCGCCGGGCTCGATCGACCTGGTGGACTACCAGGGAACCGTGATCAGCAGCACCGATCCGCATCGGCGGGGCCACAAGACGGATCACGGCCCGTTCCTGGCCAACCTGATCCAGAACGGCAAACCGGCCCGGGGGACATGCGTCGGCTGTCACGAGCGAACGATACTGGCGAGCCGGCCGCGCGAAGTGATGGCGTTCGTGCCGCTGACACAGGCGCCCTGGGGCATCAGCGTTCGAGAACTCGAGAGTGATGCCCTCGGCGATGTCATCCGGCTGCGCCGTTCCCTGCTCGTCATGGCCCCCGTGCTGCTCGGCATCGGGCTCCTGTTCGCGTGGGGCACCGCTCGCAGCGTGAGGCGTCCCATCAAGGTGCTGACCGACACCGCAGAACGGCTGGCGTCGGGCCAGCTCGACCGTCCGATTCCGCCGCTCGGCACCGACGAGGTCGGCCGCCTCGGGCGGGCGCTCGATCACATGCGCACCGCACTCCAGACGTCGATGGAGGCCATCGAAGGGGTCAACCAGACGCTCGAGAAGCGCGTGGAGGAACGCACGCACGAACTGGACCTCCTCTATCGGCAGCTCGCCGATCGAGACGAGGCGCGGGTCAGGATGCTGAGGAAGGTCATCTCGGCGCAGGAGGACGAACGGAAGCGCATGGCCCGCGAGCTTCACGACGAGACGAGCCAGACGCTCAGCGCGCTGGTCATGAGGCTCGAAACCGCGATGGCGACGCTCCCGCCCGGGACGGCCAGCGCCCCGATTGCCGAGGCGCGCACGCTCGCGATACGCTCGCTCGATGAGCTGCACCGGCTCATCTATGACCTGCGTCCGTCGGTGCTCGACGACCTGGGGCTGTGGTCGGCCATCCAGTGGTACGCGGAGCGGCACCTCAAGCCGCACGGCATCGCCGTTCGGTGCGAGTTCAGCGACGTCGACCGCCGCCTCCCCTCCGCCATGGAGACCGCCCTGTTCCGAATCTGCCAGGAGGCGATCAGCAACATCGCGCGGCATGCCGAGGCGGAAGCCGTGCTCATCCAGTGCGGGATCAGCGACGACGTGCTGACCATCGAGATCGAAGACGACGGCCGCGGATTCGATCCCGCCCTCGTCAAGAAACCAGACGACGAAGGCCGCGGATGGGGGCTGCTCGGCATCACCGAGCGGGCCGAACTGCTCGGCGGCCAGGCTCAACTCGACACGGCGCCCGGCCAGGGCGTCAGACTCGTCCTTACCGTGCGGGTGCCTCCGGAGGCCACACGTGGCTAAGATCCGCATTCTCATCGCCGACGACCACGCCATTGTCCGCGAGGGCATCAAGGCGCTGCTGAACCTGGCCGACGACATGGAGGTCGTCGGTGAGGCGGCAGACGGCCGCGAAGCCATCGAACGGACCATCAAGCTGGAACCCGACATCGTCCTGATGGATATCGCGATGCCCGGTCTCGGAGGCCTCGAGGCCACACTCGAGATCAGGAAGGCGGTTCCTCGAACCAGGATCCTCGTCCTGTCGCAGTACGAAGATCGCGAGTACGTGCGCCGGTTCCTGAAGGCCGGGGTCTCCGGCTACGTGCTGAAGAAGACGGCGGGTGCCGACCTGACGGCATCCATACGGGCCGTTCAGCGCGGAGGATTGGTGCTGGATCCCGACATCGCGCGCGAGGCCATGCGGGAGCAGGAGGCCGGGCCTGCCGGTGAGGATTCAGTCGATCCCTACGAATCGCTCACCGATCGCGAGAAACAGGTGCTGAAGCTGGTCGCCGACGGAAAGAGCAACAAGGAAGTCGCCGAACTGCTGGGCATCAGCGTGAAGACGGCCATGTCTCACCGCGAGCGCATCATGGAAAAGCTCGGACTCCACAGCAGGACCGAGCTCATCCGGTTCGCAATCAAGCAGGGCGTCATCCGAGTCGAAGGCTAGGGCCGAATCCCACCCGCGACATCAACGGCGGAGCACCGTACTTTCGTGCGGCGTTCCGCCCCCAGTCTGTAGTCCCCAGGGGTCAGGCTCGGCTGCCAGGCCGGCGCCCGGACCCGCCTATGCGTTGTCGTCGGACCGGTCGGCCCGCTTCTCGCGCGCGGCCTGCTTCGCTTCCCGTTCCCGGCGCCGGCCTGCAAGATAGGCCTCTCCGGGCGCCCATTTGGGGCTCACGGCGACCGCAATCAACATGAACGCGTCCTTCGCCATCGCGCCGAGCTTCCTGGCTCCCCAGTTCGCCACGAGCACGAAGCCCACCACTGGCAGGAAGAAGACGTAACACGCGCCCATGAGAGGGGCGAGCAGCAGGAACAACACGGTCGGAACGCGGAGGAACTCGTGCTCGGCGCTGCCAGGAAGGGTGCCGCCCCCGGCCGGTATCATCGCCATTTCCCACGCTCCCGGACTCCAGTAGAACCCGGTCTTGACCTGTGTGCCGCCCTTGGTTGCCATGATGACTCTCCTGTATGAGTGCTGTGCGGTTGATGATGTCGCCTGTCTACGGTTCCATCCTTCACCTGTAATGTAGTCCGCACAACGCGCCCCGGCAATTGGGAGAACGTCCGAATTGAAGCGGTATGCGTCCGGTGCCTGCCTGTCCTTAACTCCAGAGTGGCGGCATCCGGGACCACCGAGCAACGGCAAGGAAAACACCCGAGACCGCCGGCAGGGGCGCGCCGGCCGGCCCGAGGGTCGCACTGTAAAGTCTTTCTACAGACCCCCTTCCCCTCGACAGTTGAATTGCTCTACAATTCGGGCTGTCAGGCGTCTTACTGATTGCGGATTGCCGCTCACCCCCTCCGAAGCCCCTTCAGATCAGTCCGGACGCCCGTGGTCACCCGCCCCCTGATTCCTTAGCCCGTCAGGCCCGTTCAAGGTCCTGAGGCCGTGCGTTCCCGGGGAGCATCCGCCCATGCCGTTGGCATCCGTTCGATGGTGGAACAGGCTGGCATTCAAGCTGCCGGCCGTCATCGCGATCGCCACCCTGGGAGGAAGTGCGGCGGTGGCGTTTCTCGGCCTCCGGGCACAAGAGCGCCACCTGCTCACCGAGGTTGTGCGCGGGGCGGCGCTGTTCAGCGAGACGATCCGCAGCAGCACGTACCACGACATGCTGCTCGACCGCCGCGACAACGCCTACCTGGTGATGCAAACCATCGGGGGCCAGTCGGGCATCGAGCGGGTGCGGTTCTTCAACAAGGAAGGCCGCGTCACCTTCTCCACCGACCGGAACGAGATCGGGGCGATGGTCGACAAGCGTGCCGAGTCCTGCTACCAATGCCACGAGGCCAATCGCCCGATCGAGCGGCTCACCGTCCCGAGCCGGAGCCGGATCTACGAGACCAGGGGACATCGCGTCCTGAGCATGATCACGCCGATCTACAACGAGTCGGCGTGCTCGTCGGCCGCGTGCCACGTCCACCCGGAGTCCAAGCGGGTCCTGGGTGTGATCGACATCGGCATTTCGCTCGCCGAGATCGATCGCGACCTCGGCGCATTCCGCCGCAACAGCCTCGTGATGTCGGCCATCGGCGTGCTGGTGATGGGCCTGTTCGTCGCGTTCTTCGCCCAGCGGTCGGTCGTCAGGCCCCTGCGCGGCCTGGTTCAGGCAACTCGCCAGGTCGCTGCGGGCGATCTCAGGCAGAAAATCCACGTGGCGGGCAATGATGAGCTCGGCGCGCTGGAGTCGTCATTCAACGAGATGCTCGAGGCGATGTCCAAGTCGCGGGCCGAGCGGCTGCAGCTGCTCGAGACGCTCGAACACCAGGTCGAAGAACGCACCGCGGCCCTGCGTGAGGCCCAGGCGCAGCTGGTGCAGTCCGAGAAGCTCTCCTCGCTCGGACGGCTGTCGGCGTCGATCGCCCATGAGATCAACAACCCGCTGGCCGGCATCCTCACCTATGCGAAGCTGCTCATTCGCACGCTCGAGGAAGGGGCCGTCGACGACCAGGGCCGCGCGACCTGCGTGCGCCAGTTGCGCCTGGTCCAGCGCGAGACGGAACGGTGCACCGCGATCGTCCGGAACCTGCTCGAGTTCGCCCGTCAGCGTCCGCTGACGCTCAAGGAAGTCGATGTGATGGCGGTGGTGGACGAGGCGCTCAGCCTGATCGGGCACCAGGTCGCCCTCCAGAACGTGAAGGTCGACAAACAGGCGGATCGCCTGCCGACCATCCAGGCGGACTTCGGCCAGCTTCGGCAGGCCTTCGTCAACATCATGCTCAACGCGTGCGAAGCCATGCAGCGGGGCGGCACGCTGACGATTTCTTCGCGCGTGCCGGCCGGGGACAACGTGGTGGAAATCTCCTTCTCGGACACGGGCGTGGGGATTCCGCCCGACCGGCTCGCGAAGATCTTCGATCCCTTCTTCACCACGAAGGAGATGGGGACCGGGCTCGGGCTCTCGGTCGTCTACGGCATCATCGAGCGGCACGGGGGCAACATCGACATCAAGAGCGAGGTCGGCAAGGGCACTCAGATGGTGGTTCACCTGCCGGTCGCCGCGCTCGTCCAGGCGTAGGTCCGGAGAAGCTGAGACTCGATGACCGCCGACGTGCACCTGTGGTGGATTGGCGCAGACGCACCGGACGTGCTGGTGCTCGATCAGGCCCGGCACAACGTCGAGCGGGTGTTCGGCGTGAAGGTGCGGCCGTATCGAGGCGTCGAGCGGCCGACGCACGCGTTGGATCCTCGCCGGGGACAGCATTCGTCGACCGAGATTCTTCGGTGGCTGGTCGGCCGGGATCAGCCCGGCGGGCGGGTACTCGCCGTCACGGACATGGACCTGTTCATTCCCGTCCTGACGTTCGTGTACGGCGAGGCGCAGCTTGGCGGAACGGCCGCCGTCGTATCGACCGCCAGGCTGGTGCCTGGCGGACAGGTGGGAGCCCCCCAGGCGCTCTTCGCGGAGCGCGTCGTCAAAGAGTGCGTTCACGAGCTGGGCCACACCTTCGGGCTCCTCCACTGCGAGACCCCCGGGTGCGTGATGACCAGGTCGGTCAGCCTGCTCGAAGTGGACACCAAGAGCATCGCGTTATGTCACGACTGTCACGTTCGGTATCTCGACCTCAGGCAGAAGGGTGGAGACCATGAGTAGGGATCGGACGCACGTCCTGGTTGTCGACGATGAGGAGATCGTCCGGGAATCGCTGTCGGGCTGGCTCGAGAAGGACGGCTACACCTTGGGCACCGCGCCGGACGGCCAGTCGGCGATCGACAAGCTGCGAAGCGAGCAGTGGTCGATCCTGCTGGTGGATCTCAAGATGCCCGGCATGGACGGCCTGCAGGTGCTCGAAGCCGCCAAGCAGATTCAGCCCGACGTGGCCGTGGTCATCATGACGGCCTACGCCACGGTCGACACCGCCGTCTCGGCCATGAAGATGGGCGCGTATGACTACCTGGTCAAGCCCTTCGATCCCGAAGAGCTCAGCCTGATGATGGTCAAGATTGTCGCCCAGCAGGCGTTGGTGCGCGAGAACGTCCTGCTTCGAAAAGTGCTCAAGCGCGAGTATCACTTCCGGGACCTGATCAGCAAGAACCCGGGGATGCAGAAGATCTTCGATCTTGCGCGCAGCGCCGCCAGAAGCCAGTCGACCGTCCTGGTGCTCGGCGAGAGCGGGACCGGCAAGGAACTCCTGGCCCGGGCCATCCATGCCGAGAGCCCGAGGCATCAGGAGCCGTTCGTGGCGGTGTCGTGTGCCGCGCTGACCGAAACGCTGCTGGAGTCCGAGCTGTTCGGCCACGAGAAGGGATCCTTCACCGGCGCGATCACGCGCCGCAAAGGCAAGTTCGAGGCCGCCAATCTCGGCACGCTGTTCCTGGACGAAATCGGCGATGTCAGCGCCAAGCTCCAGGTCGACCTCCTGCGCGTGCTCGAAGAGCGCCGGTTCATGCGGGTCGGGGGCTCCGATTCCATCGACGTGGATGTCCGCATCATCGCGGCCACCAACCGTGACCTCAACAAAGCCGTCCAGGAAGGCCAGTTCCGCGAGGACCTGTTCTACCGTCTCAACGTGATCCCGATTACGCTGCCTCCGCTCCGGGATCGGCGCGAGGACATCCCGTTGCTGGTGGAGCATTTCCTGGAGCAGCTTGGCGTGGAGATGAACCGCAAGGTCGAAGGCGTCAGCGCTGAAGCGATGACCCTCCTGATGCGGCACGACTGGCCCGGCAATGTCAGGGAGCTTCGAAACATCCTCGAACGGGGGTTGGTGGTCGCCACGGGCAGCCTGCTGCAGGCAGACGACCTCGGCCTGGCCGACGCGCCTCGGTCGGGTGAGCATGCCGACACGGGAGCGACACTCGACGACATCGAACGACGTCACATCGCCGCGATCCTGCACCAGGCGGGCGGCAACGTCACGCAGGCCGCGCGCATCCTGGATATCGATCGGGTCACGCTCTACAACAAGATCAAGAAATACAACCTGCGCCGGTTCGAGGAGGCTCCGACGCATGTTGAACAGTGAGCGCTTCCAGCAAGCGGCCCCTTGACAGGCGGGATTCAGGACACGGCCTGGCTGGCGTCGACGGGCAGTTCGAACCAGAACCGACTTCCGACGCCGGGTTCCGACGAGACCTGAACCGAGGTGTCATGCGCCTCGAGGATCAGCTTGACGAGCGCGAGCCCAAGGCCCGCTCCGCCCTGCCGGCGGGTCGAGGATCCATCGAGCTGGTGGAACGGCTCGAACAGCTCCGGTATCCGATCGCCAGCGATTCCTGACCCGCTGTCCTCGACAGACACCTGGACCCGATCGTCTTGTGCATCGGCGCGGACCCGTACGCGGCCACCAGACGGCGTGAACTTCAAGGCGTTGTCCAGCAGCTGATTCAGCACCCACCGGATCTTCTCCGCGTCGGCCATGACATACGGCAGCGACGAGGGCGCGAGCACCTCGAGGGTGATACCGTGCTTCGCGGCGCGGCTGGTGTGGTTGGCAATGGCCCACTCGGCGACCTCCGCCACCGAGAAAGAGGAAGTGTGGAGGAGCATCTCTCCACGCGCGCCCGAGGCGAACTGAATGAGGTCGGCAATCAGCCGCTCGAGCTCGCCGACACCGCGGCTCATCACCTGGACGGCCTGGTTCTGCTCCTCCGTCAGCGCCCCGAGATCCCCGCTGGCCAGCAGGGAGTTGAAGCCTTTGATCTTCGTCAGGGGCGTCCTGAGCTCGTGGGACACGTTGGCGATGAAGTTCCCCTTGAGCGTGTCGAGCTCCGAGAGCTTCCGGTAGGCCTCGCGCAACTCCCGCGTTCGTGCTGCGACGCGCTCCTCGAGTTGCGCGTTCATCTTCCGCAATGCGCCCTGGAGTTCCTGAACCTGCTCAACGCTGGCCACTTCCAGTTGGTGCCTGCTCAGGACGCCCAGCTCCAGCAGCACCTGACCCAGCGTCTCATGCTGCCCGGCGGAGGTCAGCTCTCGTTGCCTCGCAAGCGCCGACTGCAGCTGAGCCTCGGTGATGTAGCCCTTCCCGATCAGGAACTCCCCGAAGCGCGGGAGCATGACGTCGCCAACATACGGGGTACCCGGCTCGGCCGGCACCTGACTGATCGCCAGCCGCTCGACCAGCACGGAGTTGAGCGCCAAGTCCACGCCGCAAGCCGGGCAGGTCGCATCGCGTTGAGAGACGGGGCCTCTGCACCGCGGGCAGAGGCCGTCGCCCTCCGAAATTGGCGGCCCGGACGCGGCGTCGTCTGGCTGACCGGCCGATGGCATAGCGTGAGACATGATATCCGGTTCGCATTGGGCTAGCCAGAGCACGCGGCGAGCACCCGGCGAGCGGAATCAATGAGTTCCGGGGACGACGCGCCCAGATGCGATGAGGAGTTATACGGTGGCGTTGAGTTTCTCAACTCAGTCGGGTTTCTCCCGCCAAATCGGCTCGATCTATCGATAATTGCCCCGCGCTGACCTCAAGACACGTTGAATTTCACAACGGTCGCGAGATGACCGCTCGCGGACTTGGTTGCTGACGTGTCCTCGTAACATATTTATTTATAGACAGTTATAGCTGTTGTCTCCTCTCGCAAGATGCGTGGCAGGCACCTTGCTGAAGAGTCGGGCGGAGGGGAAGGGGCTGCAAGATGTCCTGCCCATATCTCAAGGAAGTCGTGATGCTGTTCTGCCAGGCCTATCCGGTCAAGAAGATGGTTCCGCTCGACCGGATCGCGTCTGCCAATCCGTGCCTCGGCCAGGACTTCGAGGCCTGCCCGCTGTTCCAGGATGTGCTGGCGAAGATGCGCGCGCACAGCCAGGCCAGCGCCAGGCCCGTCGCCGACCAACCGCACAGAACGGAGGTATTCCGATGATTATCGGCCTCCTGCTTGCGCTTGCCGGACTCATGCTCATCGGCGGCTCACGGCTATTGGCTGCGCGTTGATGGCCATGGCCGCCGACCACTACTGCCGAACGGAGAATCGGATATGAAACTCAGTCGACGCACCTTCTTCAAGGTCGCCGGCGCCACGGGAGCTGCTGCCGTGGTTGCCAGCCCGAGGCCCGCGCGGGCTTCGGAGCCGGCCGCGCTCAACGCTGAACGCCGGGGCGTTCTGGTCGACACGACGCTCTGCACCGGGTGCCGCGGGTGCGAGGCAGCCTGCGCGGAGGCGAACGGCCTGCCCGAGCCTGCGATGGCAGGCAACGCCGCCATCTTCGACAAGACCCGCACCACCGACACTCACACGTTGACCGTCGTCAACCGCGCGGCGGGGTCGGCTGGCACCGAACAGGTGCGGTTCGTCAAGCGGCAGTGCATGCACTGTGTTGAACCGGCCTGCGCGTCGGCCTGCCTGGTCCGGGCGCTCGACAAGACGCCGACCGGCCCGGTGGTCTACAACAAGAGCCGCTGCCTTGGGTGCCGCTACTGCATGGTGGCCTGCCCCTTCGGCGTGCCGAGATTCGAGTACGAGAAAGCCGCGCCCTACATCCAGAAGTGCACTTTCTGCGCGGCGCGGCAGGCCGAAGGCAAGCCGCCAGCCTGCGCGTCGGTCTGCCCGAGCGGCGCACTCCTGTTCGGCAAGCGCGAAGAACTGCTCGAGATCGCGCGCGAGCGGCTCTATCAGGCCGGCAGCAAGTACGTGCGCCACATCTACGGCGAGCAGGAAGTCGGCGGCACCAGCTGGCTCTACCTCACCGATGTGCCGTTCGAGCGGCTCGGCCTGCCGGCCGGGCTCGGCTCCTATGCCTACTCGTCGCTGACCCAGGCCTCGCTGGCGGCCGTTCCCTTCGTGCTCACTCTCTGGCCGCCGCTGCTGATGGGTCTCTATACGTTCAGCCAAAGACGGTCGGAGGCGGCCAAGGCCGAGTCCACTTCCAAGGAGCACCACGATGAGTAGCCCCATGGCGGCCACCTTTCCGTCGCGGAGCTGGATGTCCGAGAAGCTCTTCCTCGGCATGTCGGCCACCGACTACGCCAAGAGCCTGGTGACACCGGGCAACGTCGTCATCGGGCTGATTCTCGCGGTCGGGATTCCTGCGCTGGTCTACCGGTTCGTCTACGGCCTCGGCGCGGCGACCAACCTGTCCCAGATCAATCCGTGGGGCATCTGGATCGGCTTCGACATGCTGAGCGGCGTCGCGCTGGCGGCAGGCGGATTCACCATCGCGACCACCGTCTACATCTTCGGGATGGAGGAGTACCACCCGATTGTCCGGCCCGCGATGCTGACGGCGTTCCTCGGGTACATCTTCGCCGTCCTGGGATTGACCGCCGACCTCGGCCGTCCGTGGAACCTGATCGTCCCGATCTTCGTGTCCTGGGGTGGCCCGTCGGTCATGTTCGAGATTGCCTGGTGCGTGTGCCTCTACACCACCGTGCTCGCGCTCGAATTCCTTCCGCCGGTCTTCGAGTGGCTCCATCTGTCGAAGGCGCGAGTGTGGGCGCTGAAGCTCACGCTCCCCCTCACGATTCTCAGTGTCGTGCTCTCGACCCTGCACCAATCATCGCTCGGCGGCCTGTTCCTCATGGCGCCGACCAAGCTTCACCCGCTCTGGTACTCGCCCTTCATACCGGCATACTTCTTCATCTCCGCGATCGTCGCCGGCCTGAGCATGGTCATCTTCGAGAGCGCCGTGTCTCACAAGGCCTTCCAAAGCCGCGTCGACCACAAGGTGGACCTCGACCGTCTCGCGCTCGGGCTCGCCCGCGCCGCCGCGGTCGTGCTCTTTGCCTACTTCTTCGTGAAACTCCAGGGCGTTGCGGACCTCGGCCGCTGGGAGCTGCTCAATACGCCCTACGGGTACTGGTTCCTGGTCGAGATGCTCGGCTTCGTCCTGCTGCCCTGCGCGTTGTTCGCGTGGGGCTCTCGGGTCGGCAATGTCCGGCTGGTTCGCATTACCGCGGCCTGGACGGTCCTCGGCATCGTCATCAACCGGCTCAACGTCTCGGTCATCGCCATGAACTGGAATGCCCCGGAGCGGTACTTCCCGCACTGGATGGAAATTGCCGGGTCGCTGGCTCTGGTCACTCTCGGGGTCCAGGTGTTCAGGTGGATCGTGAACCGGATGCCCGTGCTGAGCGAGTTGCCCGAGTACCGCAGCCACTAACGGAGGCGTGCATGATTCCGCATGACATTCTGACGCTCTACTCGGCCAAGATGGTCGAATACGTGCTGGGCGTGGTCTTCCTGATTGCGTTCGTTCCGTTCTGGCGTTTCGTGTTCCCGCCCTCCGCCGTGAAGGCTCGCGCGACGGCGGGCGCCCACGCGCCCCGGCCGAGCCTGGCCGAGTGGTTCTCGCTGCCGGCGGACCGCTTGTTCCACAAGGGCCACGCCTGGGCGCAGGCAGGCGCCTCCGGCCTCGTCACGGTCGGGATGACCGACTTCGCCGCCAAGCTGGTCGGACCTTCGATGTCGATGTCGCTGCCGGAAGCGGGCACGCGGGTCAGCCAGGGCGACCGGGCGTGGCAGCTGCGCGCGGACGGGCGAGCGATCGACATGCTCTCGCCGGTAGACGGCACCGTCGTCGAGGTCAACCCCGACGCGATGCAGCACCCGGCAGGCATCCACGACGATCCGTATGGGGCGGGCTGGCTGTTCCGCGTGCAGCCGAGCCGGCTCCGCGCCAATATCACGAACCTGTTGTCCGGCAAGGTCGCCCGCCAGTGGATGGAGCAGGTGTCAGAGAATCTCCGCCTGCGGCTCGCGCCAGGCCTCGGCGAGGTAGCCCAGGACGGTGGCGCACCGATGCCCGGCATGGCGCGGAGCATCGATCCCGAGCACTGGGACGAGCTGGCGCGGACCTTCTTCCTGACTGACGGCGAGGATTCCCATGCATAGCACACGGTCTCGCGTTGCGCTGATTCTGCTGGTGGGTGTCCTGGCGGCCGCAACGGTTGCGGCACAGTCGCGGCTCCCCCGTCTGCCCAAGGCGTTCGAGTTCCACCAGACGGGCGACAGCCCTGGCAAGGTCACCTTCAATCACGAAACCCACGTTGACGAGGCACAGCCGAGCTGCACGCCTTGTCATCCCAGGCTGTTCAAGATCCTCACGCCAGGGCTGCCGGCCGAGGGCGGCGCGATCACTCACGACAAGATGAAGGCTGGCCGCGCGTGCGGCGCCTGCCACGACGGCAAGAAGGCTTTCGGGGTCGACGACTGCAGCATGTGCCACACGGCGCAGCAGGGGCACTAGGGACTCGTACACGCCATCACAAGAGGCACGACCATGGATACCTTCTATAGCGCGCTCGAATCGCTCGGCGTCCTCATCGCGGGGATGACGATTCGCTTCGGCCTTCTGCTCATCGTTCTCGCCGTCCTGTCGGTCCCGGTGTTCCTGTTCCTGTCTGGGCTCAAGAGCTTCGAGGCGATCAGGCGGCGCGCGCTCGGCGTGGTGCGGGTCGGCGGGCTGTTCTGGCGGGACCGCACGTACTACGCGCCGGGACACACCTGGCTGCGCCGCACCGGACTGCGCCGCATCACGGTCGGGCTCGACGATCTCGCGCAGCGGATCTTCCCCGGGCCGAGCGGCATCAGCCTGGCCGCACCGGGGACCGTCGTCCGGGAAGGCGACCGAGTCGGCGTCATTCGCAACTCCGGGCGACAGGCGGAAATCGTGTCGCCAATCGCCGGCACGATCTCGGCCGTCAACGATACCGTCCGCCACGACCCGGCACTGCTCCACCGCGACCCATACGAGCGCGGATGGCTCTTCGTCGTGGTTCCGACCGACGCCGGAGTCGATCGCTACCGGACCGGCGAGGACGCCCGCACGTGGTTGCGCAAGGAAGGCGAGCGGCTTTCCCGGTTCTTCGAAGCGGAGCTCGGGGTGGCGGCTGCCGACGGCGGCGAGTTCGTGGTCCCGCCTCCGACGCTGCTGAAAGACGAGCAGTGGGTTCGCCTCACGCAGGAGTTCCTGGCGAACCGCTAGAGCGAGGATTCGGTGGCCGCCTGAAGACACAGAACGGGCGGCCAGTTGGGTGAACCCGGACCCGGGACGAGGCGCATCGGGGGGAGTGGCGTGCTCCCTCGAGGAAGGAGATGCCGCCGCGTCCCGGGGGTCGGGCACCAACCGAGATTTCGTCGAGCGGCACGACCTCTACTGGTGGTGGCGGCGCGACTGGCCACCGTGTGATCTCCCGGCTCCTCTCCTCCACCCTCCGGGAGCACGGTAGCGCCGGCAAGCGTCGCCACCACCAGCGACACCTCGCCCCGAAGCCGCCCCAGCCACGGGCGCTGCAACGCCCACGACACCCTTGAGATCTCTGGCGCCCGGACGGTCTATGTCACCGGTTCAAAGACGGCTGTGAAGTGCCTCAGCACTTTCGGAGCACGGACGATGCGATAGCCCGGTAGGCGATCGCGGAGGGCGGCGACGGCGATGACCGCCTCGGCGACGTAGTCGATATGCGATTGCGTGTAGACCCGCCTCGGAATCGCCAGCCGCACCAACTCCATCGCGGCCGGGCTTTCGGTCCCGTCCGTGTGGAGGCCGAACATCACGCTGCCAATCTCCACGCCCCGGATTCCCGCCTCGACGTAAAGTGCGGCCACCAGCGCGATTCCGGGGTACTGCAGGGGCGGAATGTGAGTCAGCAGGGCCCGCGCGTCCAGGTAGATCGCGTGCCCGCCCGAAGGCCTGATGGCGGGCACACCGGCCGCCTCGAGCTTGTCTCCCAGGTACTCGGTCGACCGAATGCGGTACCGGAGGTAAGGCTCTTCGACGACCTCTTCGAGCCCCCGGGCGATCGCTTCCAGGTCGTAGCCCGCCAATCCCCCGTAGGTCGGAAATCCCTCGGTCAGGATCAACAGGTTCCGCGCGGACTCGGCCCACGACTCGTCGTTCATCGCCAGGAAGCCCCCGATGTTGGCGAGGCCATCCTTCTTCGCCGACATCGTGCAGCCATCGGCCAGCGAGAACATCTCGCGCGCGATGTCCTTCGGCGAGCGATGCGACTGCCCGTCCTCGCGCGTCTTGATGAAATACGCGTTCTCGGCGAAGCGGCACGCGTCGAGAAACAACGGCTTTCGATACCTGGTGCAGAGCGCTCGGACCCCACGCAGGTTCGCGAGCGACACCGGCTGCCCTCCGCCGGAGTTGTTCGTGACGGTGACCATCACCAGTGGAATGCGATCCGCCTCCCGGGCCAGCAGCCGGTCGAGCTCCTCCAGGTCCACGTTGCCCTTGAACGGGTGCTCGAGGTGCGGCACGCGTCCCTCCGGGATGACCAGGTCCCGGGCCTCGGCGCGCTCGGCCTCGATGTTGGCGCGCGTCGTGTCGAAATGGTTGTTGTTCGGAACGACATCGCCAGGATGCAGGATCGTGTGGAAGAGGATCCGTTCAGCGGCTCGTCCCTGGTGAGTCGGAATGATGTGCGCAAATCCGGTGAGGTCCTTGACGACCGCTTCGAAGCGATAGAAAGACCGGCTCCCCGCATAGGACTCGTCGCCCTGCATCAGAGCGCCCCACTGCGCCGACGACATGGCCCCGGTTCCGGAATCGGTCAGCAGGTCGATCAGCACGTCCTCGGCCTTCAGCCGGAACACGTTGTAGCCGGCCTCCTTCAGCGCGGCGGCGCGATCTTCCCGGCGCGTGAACTTGAGCGCTTCAACGGACTTGATGCGAAACGGCTCGATGATGGTGCGGAAGTTCATCGGGAGTGATCCTCGTCAGGCGGGGGACGTCAGGTGCGGGACCGGAGGTCCCACTGTACCACAGGAGCCCTAGGGAAACGGCCCTGCAGTCGCGCCACGGAGGCGAGATCCGAGTCGGCCCTGCCGCTTTCGACCGCCCTCGACCCTTCCGCGCTGTGACGGATTCGGGTATCCTGAATCCATTCTGGCAGTGCTGTGTTGATGGTCGGAGGTCTGCCTCATGCCGATGTATGAATACCTGTGTAAGACGTGCAATCACCAGTTCGAAACGCTCGTGGTCGGTTCGCGCAAGCCCGTGTGTCCCAAGTGCCAGAGCCAGGAACTCGAAAAGCAGTTCTCCACGTTCGGAATGGGTGGTAATTCCACGTATGGCTATGGCTCCGCCTCGGCTGGCGGTTCCTGTTCCTCGGGCGGTGGTTGAGGCATCCACTAGCGGGCCGTGCGCCCGCTCGCCATCGCACACGTGCGATTGCCGGAACCGCTCCAACGTTGCTGGGCTTTCGTGCACCGTCACGAGGGCCTCTTGTGGTGGCTGCACAGTCTGTACGCCTTGGCCTTGGGCGTCGGCTTCATGTGGGTCGGCTCCCGCCACCACACGTTTCTTCGCATCGCGGCGTTTCACATCCTTTTCATCTGGACGACAAGTCTGTTACTGGTCCGCGTGACGCCCGCGCGGCAGGCGGCCCACGCGTGGTGGAGCTGGATCCGGCTCGCCATCAACTACGTCAACAAGAACTTCTACCAGCAGATCCTGTTCTTCATCCTGCCGATCTACTACGCCAGCGCTACCGGGTGGTCCCGAAACATGGTGTTTGTCGGGATGCTCGCCGCTTCGGCCGTTCTTTCCACCCTCGACGTGATCTACGACCGGCACCTGTCGGCACGGCCGCTGGCGAGTGCCACCTTCTTCGCGTTCAACCTGTTCGCGTGCGTCAACCTCGCCCTGCCGCTCCTCTGGAGCATCAGCAACGGCGCGTCGATGAGGGTGGCCACGGTGACGGCCGTGGCCGGCTTCGTCACGATTGCCCGGCGGCCCTCCGACCTGGCACGTCGGGCAACCTGGATCCGGACCCTGGCCGGCGCCGCGGTGGTACTGGCCGGCGTGGAGTTCGCCAAGCCCTTCATTCCGCCAGCGCCCATGCGTCTGACGAACACGACGTTCGGCCGAGGGATCGACCGGGTCGCATTGAGCGTCGTCGCACCGATGGATAGCCTTCCATCTGAGTGGTCTGGCCGCGTGTATGCCGTCACCGGTCTGGTCGCTCCGCTGGGGATGCGGGACAACGTCCTGCTTCATTGGTACCGCGATGACCGTCATCTCGCCTCGTCGGCCTCCCACGACATCATCGGTGGACGGCGAGAGGGGTTTCTGCTCTGGACGAGCGCACCCGTCGCCGACACCTCGCCGGGAACATCGCTCCGGCTCGATGTCGTGACGGACTCGGGCCAGTTGATTGGGCGCGCGTTCCTGACCTCCCCCCGGTAGGCACGGCGAACGACACGGACTGGCGCTCTTCCGGCCCCTGACCTACATTCTGTGGAGCCTCCTCCCCGCCAGACTTGCCCATGCCCGCCATCCTGGCACGCGGCTGCACGTCCGCGTTGGCGCCCGACGGATGGCACGAGTCTTGGGTTCGTTCGCCTCGAGTGTCGGCCTCGGATGCCGTTCCCTGGCCGCACGGCGATTACGAACCATGAAACCACGCTGGTTGAAACCCGTCCACTACACGCTGATTGCCACGGTCGTCACCTGTGGCCTTGCCGTCACGCTGCACTCGATCGAAACGCTTCACGCCTCGAGTTTCGCCTTTCAGTGGTTCCTCCTGCTGGTCCTGATGCTCGTGAGCGGGACCTTTGCGGTCAAGATCCCGGCCCTCAACGCGCGGCTCTCGGTCTCGGAAACGTTTGTGTTCATCATGGTGCTGCTCTTCGGCACCGGGCCTGCGACCGTCACCGCCGCCATCGATGGCCTGGCGGTCTCCATCGCGCGCCGTCACTGGAACATCCGGCATCTCGCCTTCAACGTGGCGGAGCCGGCCCTGTCGGTGTGGATCTCGTCCAGCGTCTTTTACTGGATGGTCGGCATCCCGCCCCTGTCGGTCGCAAAGACGGACCTGGGCACGATCGGGCTTCCGGTTCTTGCGCTGGCCAGTCTGTACTTTCTCCTGAACAGCTCGTTGAATGCCCTCGCGGTGGCGACCGAATCCGGCACCTCGCCGCTGGTCCTTTGGAGGAAGTACTTCCTCTGGGTCTCGCTGAACTTCTTCGGAGGCGCGTCGATCGCGATGCTCGTGGTGGTGAACTCGCCGGACGTGTCACTGAAGACGATGGCGTTCATTGCGCCGTTGCTGCTCGTCTCGTACCTCACCTTCAAGTCGTCGATGGGCCGCGTCGAGGACGAAAACGTCCACCTCGCGCAGCTCAACAAACTCTACCTGCGAGTAGTCGAAACACTCGCCATGGCCATTGACGCCAAGGACCAGGTGACCCACGGTCACATTCGTCGCGTGCAGTCGGCTGCGGCGGAGCTGGCGACCAGGCTCGGGATCATTGATCCGGCGGAGATTCGCGCCATCAAGGCCGCGGCGCTCCTGCACGATATGGGGAAGATTGCCGTCCCCGAGCACATACTCAACAAGCCGGGCAAACTGACGACCGCCGAGTTCGAGCGCATCAAGCTGCACGCGCCGCTCGGGGCCGATATCCTGGCGGCGGTGGACTTCCCATACCCCGTCGTGCCCATCGTCAGGCACCACCACGAGAATTGGGACGGCACCGGGTACCCGGACGGGCTCCAGGGAGAGGCCATCCCGCTCGCCGCGCGGATTCTCTCCGTCGTGGACTGCTATGACGCCCTCACGTCGCACCGGCCCTACCGCCGGGCGCTCTCACGCGAGGAGTCGCTGGAGATCATCAGGACACGCCGGGCCACCATGTACGATCCACGCGTGGTCGACGCCTTCATGACTGTCGACATTGCGACCGAGCCCGACGAGCCCGCCGCCATCCCGGAACTGCTGGATCGCATCTCGGCCAGCGCCCGGGAAACGCGAGAGACGGCCGATGCCCCGGACACGATCCAGCTCCAGGCGCGGCTCAATGCCCGCGAGGCCGTCCTGCAGCTCTATCAGAGCCTGGCGTCGCTTCCGAGAAACGCCAGCGTCAGCGAAACGGGCGAAGCGATCGGGCGTCACGTCCGCCAGATGGCCCCTTCGTCCCTCGTGGCACTCTACTGGGTCGACCAGCCAGCAGACGAAGTCGTGCTGTCCTGGGCATCGGGATTTGGCGACACGCTCATCGGCGGCCTGCGAATTCGAGTCGGCCGCGGCGCGAGCGGATGGGTTGCGGCCACGCGCGAGATCGTGCTGAACGCAGACCCCGCGCTCGATCTGGGAGGGCGGACCGACGGCTTGCTTCCGAGGCTCAAGAGCATGCTGGCGGTTCCACTGATCAGCGATGGCATCGTCGTTGGCGCGCTGGCGCTGTATGCCACCGAGTCCAACGCGTTCACCGACGAACATCGCCAGCTGCTCGAGGCCGTCAGTGCCGGCGTCGCTGACGCCCTGGCGCGTGCGGTGCCCCCGGTGCAGCACCCCGAACTGGCGTTGGGCGGGCTGCGCGCATCGACGGACATGGCGCTGCAGCGGAAACTGCTCGAGTCCGGGCGACTCTGGACCGGAGACCTCCAGCGGTCGCTCGGGGTGCTGTGCCTGTATGTCGACGGCGACGAGTCCCTGATGTCGTCCGCCTCGGTGACGGCCACACAGGCGACTCGAATTGCCGACCTCGTCTTCCGTACGAGCGAGCGGGAAATGGTCGTGCTCATGCCGCACTGCGACCGATCCGCCGGAGAACTGGTCGCCGATCGCCTTGTCGCGCTGGTCCCCAACGAGATCGCCGGGCATACGCATGGCTCGCTCAGGGTCGCATTCGCGTGTGGGCCTGAGGATGGCGAGACCCTCGACGTTCTGCTTGCGTCGGCCCGGAATCGGCTCCAGATGGACGTGCGGCCGGGACTCGACCGAGCCGCGCCCTCAACGACCCCGGGGGGCCGACCATGAGCGGCCGGAACCGCGACGGCGGAAGTCGCGGGCTCCTGGCGTGGTTCCACGGCGAATTTCCGGACGCCGATGCCAACTCCCTTGCACTGGCGGCAGCGGTGTCGGCGCTGGCTGTGTCCGGCGTGGTGGGCGTCGCGGCCGTGCTCATCTACTCGAGGCTTTTCAGGATCGCGGCCGTGCTGGCTCTGTCAGTCCCTGCGCTGCTGGCCTTGCCTTCGTATCTCGGCTGGAAGGCGTACCGCGGAAGAATCGGCCAATCGGCGAAGGGCCGAGGCCACAGCCTGGAGGCCGCCAATGCCAACCTGGCGACCATCGAGGCTCTCGCGCTTGCCATCGAGGCCCGTGACGGCACCTCGCACACCGACCTCCAGCGATTCCGTTCGTACGCCGAAGGCCTGGGTGCCTCGATCGGCATGTCGTCGACCGAGCTTGCCGGGCTCAGGACCGCGGCGCTCCTTCACGACATCGGCAACCTGGCCGTCCCTGAACACATCCTGTCGAAGGCCTCGCGCCTCACGCACGAAGAGTTCGAGAAGGTCAAGATCCACCCGCGGGTCGGCGAGGCCGTCGTCCGTGCGGTTCCGTATCCCTATCTGGTGGCCCCCCTCATTCTTGGCCACCATGAACGATGGGACGGCCGAGGCTACCCGCTCGGCCTGCGCGGGCAGGACATTCCACTTGGCGCGCGCGTGCTGGCGGTAATCGACTGCTTCACGTCCCTGCTTTCAAACCGCCCCCATCGGCCGGCCCGCACCTTTGCGGAGGCGATTGCCACGCTGCGCGAGAATGCCGGATCGGCCCTTGATCCCGCGCTGGTGGAAGCGTTCATCGACATGCTTCCGGCGATCGAGCGCCGCTACCAGCACCGCGAGCTCGCTGAGGACGCCGCCGCCACGGCCGATTCCACGATCCCGCGACCGGCCTCACCTGAGGCGCTCGAAGACATCGCGGTCGCGCACCACGAAGATCAGGTGCTTCGCGAAATTGCCCAGGCTCTGGGAACAAGCCTGAGGGTGTCGGACACGGTGGCGTTGATCTCGGCGCGGCTGGTAAGTCTGGTCCCGTTCTCGTCGCTGGCTGTCTTCTTGCTCGACCGATCGAGCGGCCGCTTCGTGTGCCGACATGCGACGGGCGTCCACCAGGACATGCTGCGAACCATGTTCGCCTCTTCCGCCGACGTGCTGGCTGGCTGGTTCCGGGAGGGTGCGTCGGTCTGGTCCGATGCGATCCCGGCCTTTCACTCCGCGCTCGTGTGTCCGCTCGTCATGTCGGGCCGGACCATCGGGGCCCTGGCCGTCTATCACACGGCGAAGGGCGTGTACGGATCCGACCACAGCCGGCTGCTCTCGCGTGTTGCGGCGCAGGCTGCCGCCGTGCTCGCCAATTCGGCCGTGTTCGAGGAGACCCAGGAGCAGTCGCTCACCGACGTGTTGACCGGCCTGCCGAACCGTCGATACGTGGATCGGCACCTGGCGCAGTATCTCGCTCGCGCCGTCCGGCGAGTCGAGCCCGTTGCGGTCCTGCTGCTCGACATGGATCGGTTCAAGAGCATCAATGACGAGTTCGGCCATCAGGCAGGCGATCGGGCGCTCCAGGAGGTCGCACGCGTTCTCAGGAGCTCACTGCGCGTCTACGACGTCTGTGGGCGATACGCCGGCGACGAGTTCGTCATCGTCATGGGCAACTGCGACCCTGCGCTGGCGGAGCGGCGGCGGCGGGAGTTGCAGGATGCCGTAGGGGCCATCGTGTTCGAGCCGGTTCTCGGCAGGCGCGCCCCGCTGCAGATCAGTGCGGGCGCCGCCACGTATCCCGGCGATGGCGACACGCCCGGCGACCTGATCGGCGAAGCCGATCGCCGCATGTACCTGGACAAGGCGCAGCGGGACGGGCGCGAGCCCGAGCCGGTCCTTCATCCCATGGAATTTCGGATCCTCTAGCGACGCCAGCCTCCGGCCTGGCCGTCAGCAGGCTGAGAGAGACGCTCCATGGCAACGACGCTGCCACCGCGCGATGAATGCCCCGGCCTCGGGGCCGTGACCTGGCCGGGAGTCGTCTCCGATCCGGGCGAGGTTCCGCAGGCGTGGGCGCGATTTGCCGGCGGCCTGCCCGATGTTGCGGCAGGACGCGCGGTGCTTCGCGAGCTTCGCCCCGGGGACGCCGGACTGCTCACCCGGTTGCTCGCCGACCCGGCGGTGGCCGAGCACCTCGCGCCTCCACCTGCGTCGGTGGAGGCCTTCGCACGATTCATCCAGTGGTCTCACGACCGCCGTCGTGCGGCCGAATGCTGTTGCTTCGGGATCGTGCCCCTGGGCGGGACCGAGGCGGTGGGCCTGATGCAGATCAGGCGTCTCGATTCCCGCGGACGGCTCGCCGAGTGGGGCGGCGTGATCGGCCGCCCGTTCTGGGGCACCGGGCTGTTCGATCCATGCGCCCAGGCAGTGCTTCGATTCGCGTTCGAATCACTCGAGATCAATCGGCTGGACGCGACCATCCCGCTCGGAAACGATCGGGCCCACGCGGTCATGCGAAGAGTCGGCGCCGTCCAGACCGGGTTCCTCACGCACAGCACGCTTGCCGGCGCACCGCTTGTCGACGGATCGGTCTGGAGCCTGACGTCTCGCGATTGGCGAGACGGGCTCGAACGATCGTCCCGGGGTTGACACGCCGGGGCGTACGCATTCATCCCACAGGAGACTGGTCGTCGTCCGCCGGGCGGGCGGCTCCGCTCCCTCGGGCCTCGCCATCTCATCTGCAGGACTCCCGTGTTGGCGGCCGCCTCCGGCTCCTGCTAGGATCTGGCGGACGTCGGTAACCTTGATGGACAACTTCTACGAGCTGTTTGTCGCGTCGGCGGGACGGGTGCCTCGTCATCCGGCCATCGAGATTCAGCGCCGCGACCGCGTCGAGTCCTGCGACTACGAGACCCTGCAAGGCATGGTCGGACGCATCAGCGGGACGCTGTCCGGCGACGGGGTCGGACCGGGCGCCTGTTGCGCCATCCTCTCGGACAACGATGCTCGCTGGTGCGCGGCCTACCTCGCGCTCATGCGGCTGGGCGCCATCGCCGTTCCACTCGATACGTCGTACGGCCCGTCACAGCTTCGCGCGATCCTGGCGGACTGCGGCGCCACAGTGGTGTTCGTTTCCGTGCGGTACCTTGGCGGGCTTCGCGATGCGGTCGCGGGCCTGGCCACGCCGCCTCGAGTCATCCTGCTGTCCGGAACCCACGACGACCTGCCCAGCCTCGATCCTGTCGTCGATGGGCCCGGCCCGGCGCTGGCAGGCTCGTGTCCGTCCAGGCTCGACGACACCGCAGTCATCCTCTACACCTCGGGTACGACGAGCGATCCAAAGGGCGTGATGTTGACCCATCGCAACCTGATCGCCGAACGCGAAGGGGCCCTGCTGGTGGTGGACCTCAACGAGGACGACAGCATCCTCGGCGTGCTGCCCTTGTTCCACGCGCTCGCGCAGATCGCGAACCTGCTGCTGCCCCTCTCGGTGGGCGCCCGGATCGTGTTCCTCGAAACGCTCAGCACCTCGGAGATCATCCGCGGCCTCGCCGAGCGGCAGGTGACGGCGTTTTGTTGCGTCCCGCAGTTCTATTACCTGATCTACCAGCGCGTCGCTCAGCGGATCGGCCAATCGGCCCTTCCGATACGCCTGCTCGCTTACGGGCTGATGCGGCTGAACGGGCTGGCGCGGGCTGCCTTGCGGGTGAACCTCGGCCGGTTCCTGTTTCCGGACGTCCACCGGGCCCTCGGGACGCGGATGCGCATCCTCGTCTCGGGCGGGTCAAGACTCGATCCCGGCGTCGGCCTGTCGCTGTACCGCCTGGGGTTCAACATCATCCAGGCGTATGGCCTCACCGAGTGCTCTGGCGCCGCCACCGTGACGCGCCAGGGCGACATCCATGTCGACTCGGTCGGACAGCCCATCCGAGGGGTTGACCTGCAAATCGTCGCGGACGGCCGGGAGCCGTCCGGCGATGAGATCAAGGATGGCGAGGTGCTCATTCGCGGCGCCATCGTCATGAAGGGCTACTACAACCGGCCTGACGCGAGCGAGGCGGCACTGAAGGACGGGTGGCTGCATTCGGGAGACCTGGGATATCTCGATCCGTCCGGGCGCCTGCACATCACGGGGCGCAAGAAAGAGATCATCGTCCTGGCCAACGGCAAGAACATCTACCCGGAGGAAGTCGAGGCCTACTACTCGCAGTCCCCGATCATCAAGGACATCTGCGTCATGGGGATTGCGCGGCCCGACGAGCCGTCATCCGAGCGCCTGCACGCCATCGTGGTTCCGGACCATGACACGTTGCGCGATCGCAAGATCGTCAACGCGCGCGACTTGCTGCGATTCGAGATAGAGGGCATTTCGATCAAGCTGCCGGCCCACAAACGAGTCCTCAGCTTCGATGTGTGGCAGGAGGAACTCCCCCGCACGACCACGCGCAAGCTGAAGCGCTTCGAGATCGAGCGGATGTACCGCTCCCGCCTCAAGGAATCCGCCTCCGGCCGCCCAGCCAGACCGCTGTCCGAAGAAGACCAGGTGTGGGCCTCCGATCCGGTGGCTGCTCGTGCCCTCGCCACGATTTCGGCTGCAGCCAAACCGGGTTCGGTCGTGAACCCCGACGCCAACCTTGATCTCGATCTGGGGCTCGATTCAATGGAGCGGGTCGAACTGCTCACCTCGCTCGAGGCCCAGTTCGGTGCGGATGTCCCGGAGGACCGCGTTCAACACATCCACACCGTGAGACAGCTGGTCGACGCCATCCGCCCGGCGTCGGGTGCTCCCGATGCCGCAGGGGCATCCGTGGATCCATGGGAGCGACTGCTGGGCGAGAATCCCGGCGATCCGCTGCTCGCGGGCCTCCTGCATCCGAAACGGCTGTTCTTCCCGTTCGCCTGGATGGTGATGAAGCTGGTCGGTGCGGTTGCACGGGTGCTGATGGGGTTGAAGTCCTCAGGACTCCAGCACCTGCCCGAACGAGGCCCGTATCTCATCAGCCCGAATCACCAGAGCTATCTGGACGCCTTCCTGCTGGTCAGCGCGCTGCCCTGGCGGACGTTCAGGCAGCTCTTCTTCGTCGGCGCGACCGAGTACTTCGAGACGCCTTTCATGAGATGGCTGGCCTGGTGCCTCAACGTCGTTCCGGTCGATCCCGACGTCAACCTGGTGCGTGCGATGCAGGCCGGTGCGTGCGGGCTCAGGAACGGCAAAGTGCTCGTGCTCTTTCCCGAGGGCGAGCGGTCCCCCGACGGCACGGTCCGACGCTTCAAGAAGGGCGCCGCCATCCTGTCACTCCAGATTGGCGTCCCGGTCGTGCCGGTCGCCATCGAGGGCGCCTTCGAGGTCTGGCCCCGCAATCTGCCTTTGAACTGGCGTGCACTGATCCCGGGGCGAGGCACGAGGTCTCACGTCAGGTTCGGCCCGCCCGTGGCTCCCGATGAGGTCGCGGCTGTGCGCCCGGAGGACAAGTACCTCCGGCTGACTGATCGCCTCAGATCGGCGGTTGAATCGATGTGGCTCGGGCTGCGGGCCGATCGCCTGGGGAGCGGCGAAGGCCGCGAGCCCGGGTCGGCGGCGCATCACCCTGACGTCACCGCCGACCGGACGGGCAAGTCATGAGCAGGCAACGACGGATCAGGCCTCCCAGGGCAGACCGGCCTTGCCGAAGTGCCCGTAGTTGGTCGTCTGGCGGTAGATTGGGCGCAACAGATCCAGCCGCTCGATGATGGCGCGTGGCCGGAAATCAAACGTCTTCACGAAATCGACCGCCGCTCTCTCGTCGCCGGTGCCAAACGTATCGACTTTGACCGAGATCGGCTGCGCCATGCCGATAGCGTAGGCCACCTGGATCTCCGCCCGCTTGGCGATCCCCTTCTTCACAAGCTGCCGGGCGACGAAGCGGCAGAAGTACGCGCCGGTGCGATCCACCTTCGACGGATCCTTGCCGCTGAAGGCCCCTCCGCCGTGTCTGCCGACGCCGCCGTAGGTGTCGACGATGATCTTGCGCCCCGTGACGCCGCAGTCTGCCGACGGCCCCCCTTGGATGAAGCTGCCCGTCGGGTTGACCAGGACCTGGACGTCCTTGTTGAACCACTGGCCCAAAACACGCGGCGCGAGGACGAACTTCACGTAGTCGCGAATCCCGCCCTGATCGATCTGAGGTGAATGCTGGGTCGACACGAGGACGTGGGACACGCGCACCGGCGCGCCGTTCTCGTAGACCACCGACACCTGGGACTTCGCGTCGGGCCGAATCCAGGCATGCGTGCCGGCCTTGCGATCCTCGGCAAGCCCGCGAGTCAGCGCGTGGGCCAGGTGGATCGGCATGGGCATCAACTCCGGCGTCTCGTCGGTCGCGTAGCCGTACATCATGCCCTGGTCGCCGGCGCCCTGCTCGCCTTCCTTGTTCTTTGCCGCGGTCACGCCCTGGTCGATCTCGGCCGCCTGCTTGCTGATGCCGATCAGCAAGTGCACCGAGTCCGCCGCGAACGGCTCCGTCTCATCCACGTACCCGATGTCGCGGATCGCGCCGCGCACCAGTTCCTCGTAGTTGACCTTCCCTCTCGACGTGATCTCGCCGCCAAGAATGACGAAGTTGTTCTTACACATCACCTCGCAGGCGACGTGACTTTCTTTGTCCTGAGCAATGTAGGCGTCGAGGACCGAGTCGGCGATGAAGTCACAGACCTTGTCGGGGTGGCCTTCCGAAACGGACTCGGACGACACGGTGTACGGCAGGTGTTGCATGGTGAATCTTGGCTCCCATTCTTCGACAGGTGGAGGCACCGCGCGGACAGCAGCCTCCTGAAACACGAAAGGCCCGCGACTTCGTGTCGCGAGCCTGCCCGCGACTTAGATAGAGTGTTGGCCGGTCACAGACCGACCGGCACGCGCGGCCCATCAAGTCGTAGAAATCGCCGCGCCTGACGACCATCCCACTATGCGCACCCCGAACGCCGGGTGTCAAGGCGAATTTCCCCGCCGAGGCCGGGGTGTGACCGGCTCTTGCCGAGCGGAACGGCTTCTCGTAGTCCGACAAGTTCGCGGGGAGCAGCTGCGATCCGCCGCGTCCGGACGGACGTCGCGCCCCGGCCTCAGCGCAACAGACCTAGCCGCGCAGGCCGGCTGAGATGATTCCAGGCAGCTGGAACGGGCTGGGGCGCGCTTCGAAGGCCGTCATCCTTCGTCCGACTTCCGAGAGCGTCCGGTGGTCGGCGAACCATACCGGTGTGGGTCGGATGCGGAACGGCGCCCACATGACGGATTTCTGCGGATAATCGATCAAGAGCGTGTTGTGCACCACGCCGCATCCCGATTGCACCTCGTCGGCTGGCCCGACCGGGTAGGCACCCCACGTCGCCGTGCCGATCGAGAAGATGACCCCGCTCCACACGTTGATGCCGATGGCACCGTATCGCAGATCCAGCAGCGCTCGATCCAGTTGGGGCGCACACTCCTCGCGCGTCCGCGGGTGGACGAGCAGCACACAGGACAGCGTTCCCCAGAGGTTCTCGTTCACCAGCGGTACGGCGCGCGCGAGGAATCCGGCAGCGTCCGCCGCATCCACCTCGAGGGTCGACAGCACACCGCAGAACGACTCCTCGGTGAGCGCATACTCACCCGCCTCAGGCTTGACATTCTGAGCGAGCGTCCAAGGCACGACTCCCGGGGCCCGGTCCGTCAGAATTTCGGATGATGGGTACCTGGAGAGAAATGCCGAGTGCCGGTCGGAGGCCCCGGGGTAGTACGCCTTGCGCGCCGGCGTGCTGGAGAGTGCCGCGCGGAGGTGGTCCAGGAACGCGTCGCGCAGGCCCCACCGCGCCGGCAGCACCACGACCTTCGCCGCCACACAATTGAAGCTCGCGTTGTGAGCCACCATCGCTGCCACGTGCCGGGCCTGAAACGCGAGGTCCCCATCGGTCCACGGACCTGGCACGACCAGAACGGGAGTGACGCAACCGAGCTCGGCCGAGACCGGAACGCGGATCACGGGATCGCCGGCGGCTCGCCGCCTGGAGCGCTCCTCGGGAGTGTTCCCCCAGAGAACGGCGTCGTAGGTGCGCACGGAACCGGTCAGGTGGATTCGATCGACCTGCGGGTGCCGGCACAGTTCGGCTCCAACTTCCGCGCCCCCGGTCACGACCGCCAGGTATCCAGCCGCAATCAGCGGCTCGAAGACCTCCTCGATCACGGGCAGCAGGTAGTCGTTGACCGGGTTCAGTTTCAGCAGCACGACGTGGTCGTCGGAGAGGAGGAGCGTCAATGCATCGAGAGGCCCGATGGCGGAGACGTTTCCCGCGCCGAGGACGAGTGCCAGCCCGCCCGTGCCGCCCTCGCCTGCATCCTTCCGACGATACAGGGACCCTTGCGACCCGGCTCGACCCGGCTGAATCCACACCTCCGCGCGCATCGCTGGAAACAGGATCCGATCGTACAGTGACCGCGGAAACACCTCGACGGCCAGCTGGCCGTTCATCAGCCGGCGGGTCGGGCCAGGAGCCGCGGCTCCGCCGGACTCGAGCGTATCGATGAAGAGGCGCAGGCTCCGCGCCACGACCATCGGCCCCGAGAGCCACTCTTCGCCGGCGAGGGCTGATTCCAGGTCGATGCCTTTCGCCCGGCAGCCCAGCCGGACCCACTCGCGGGACGCCCGCGGAACCTTCTCGAGGCAGCGCCGCAGCAGACGGGCCCGCTCTTTGGCGCCGAGCGCCGTCCACCGGCCGCGCTGCTGCGAGAGACGACTGAGCGCCGACTCGACGGCCGGCGTCACGCGGTCCGTCCTTCTCCTGGAATCCGGCTCTTCGAGTAGAGCGGCGCATCCAGACCCACGACTCGATCGCGCGTCGTCGCGTGGCGCTCCCCAGTCGGCGTCACGTGGTCCGTCCTTCTGCTTGACTCCGGCTCCTTGAGTAGAGCGGCGCATCCAGGCGCACGACACGATCGCGCGTCGTCGCGTGGCGCTCCATCCATTCGAGAACGTGTTGTTCCTGGCTGAACAGGACCACCTGTCGCTCCTCGGCCAGGCTCTGGAGCGTCCGGAGCATGGCCTCCGTACGAGGTTGATCGCTCTGGACGGTGACCTCGTCGAACAGGAGGGGGCAAGGCTCACCGGGAGGCGTGAGGTGAACGGCCATGGCCATCCTCAGCACGAGGTAGACCTGCTCGGATGTGCCCTGCGAGAGCAGGCCCGCGTCCCTCCAGTGCCCTTCTGGATCGCAGACGTTGACCACCAGAGATTCAGGATCGACACGGACATCGACATATCGACCGTCGGTCACGACGGGAAGCCAGTTCCTGATCGTGCTGGCTAGAACCGGCGCCAGGTCACGATGCACGCGATCCTGAGCGCGCTTGAGATACTCCAGCGTCGTCGTCAACGTCTGCTCGAGGCGACGCACGCGGGCCAGCTCGGCCTCAGCCAGCGCCACTTCCTCTTCAGCCTCAACCACACTCGTCAGGTCACGAGCGCGTTGCGCGGACTTGCCGCGGGCCTCCGCGGCCTCTTCAGCCCGCCGCTGGGCCGCGGTCTCCAGTGCCGGCAGATCCCCGTCGAGCGCCGCCCAGTCGAGGGAGGCGCCCTCCTGCAGGTTCAAACGCCCGCGCATGGCCTCGACGCGCAGCGCCAGTTCGGTTTCCTCGTGATCCAGGCGCTCGAGGCTGGCACCATCCAGCAGGTGATCCAGCTCGGCCCACTCGCGGGAATCCGCCTCGAACTGCCGGGCCGAACGCAGCCGCTCCGACTGCCACTCTCGGAGCCTGGCAGAGAGTTCTGCCGCGTCCTGGCCCACAACGCCGCACCGCCCTGCGACATCGACCAGCTCGCGCTCCGCCGACGCTCGACGGGCCATCCCTTCTTCCCGCAGGCGTTCGGCGACCTCCAGGGCGGCCAGCTCGCGCATCAGGCCTGCGCGCCGAGCGGCGCCTGCCGCCTGCTCTGAGCGCCGCAGGCAGGCCTCCTCGTATTGCCGAAGCGCCGGGTCCACGCCCTCCGCGGGGGGGTCCACGCCCCTGTCGCGCAAGGCGCTCTCGAGCACGTGCTGGGCCTGCGAGACCTCATCGACCAGGCGCCGGCGGACATCGTTCCATCGGCTGTGGTCCGCCCGCAGGCGCTCCGCCGCGTCCACGCTGTCGGCGAGCGCCTGCAATGCAGACGCATCGGCCTTGACCCCGCGGGCAGCCGCCTCCTCGCGAGCCGCCTGTTGCTGGCGAAGGGTCAGGGCGATCGCGTGCCGGTCATCACCCAATTGCGAGTCCACCCCGCGCAGATCTTCGAGGATTCGAACTTCGGCCCCGCGGCCCGCCTGGCTCATCCACCAGGCGAAGGCTCCCGCCGAGATCAGCAGCAGCACGGCCGCCACGACGATCTGAGTGACGAGCAAGGCTGCCACGCCGCCCGCCAGGCACGTGCAGGCAAGCGCCAGAATGGCGCGGCCCCATTTCTGGCGCGCCCGGAGGCGATCGAGCTCCTGCTGCCGCTGGCGCCGCCGTTGTTCGAGCACAGGATCCAACACCGGAACCGGCTGCTCCAGGGCTCTGGCGAGATCGCGGAGCACGGAGGCGGACAAGTCGCTGGGGCGCGACGAACCGGCGTGCGGCGGTTGCTGGGCGTCGTGGATCTCGAGAGCCTGGAGCGATCGGGCGAGCGCCCGATGCGCATCGAGCACGGCCGGGTGCACTACGCAGTCGCCTGCCGGAGCGTCCGGCAGCTCCTCGATCTGCCGATGCAACTCTGCGGCGGAGACCCCGCTGAGTTCGACCTCGGCCGGGCGCGTGTCCCAGGATCGCAGCGCGGCGGCCGCGGCTTCTATGGTCTCATCGCTCAGGCGACTGACCGGCGGGCCTTCCGGGTGGCGCGACAGCAACTCACGCACACGGGCCAGGCGCGCATGGAATCCCTCGAGATCCGCCATGGCACGGGTCAGGCGGGCCGCGGCGAGCCGGAGGTCGGCCTGTTCCGCAGCCAGTCGCAACGCGTCGGCCTCCTCGACCCCGTGCCGGTACTCGTCGTGCTGCTGCCTCGACGCCTCCAGCGCGCCGCGCGCTCGTGCGACGCGATCGATTGCCCGGCGCAGCGGCTTTGTGGCAGTCGTGCGATCCACGCCGACCAGCTCCGAGAGCGCCCCTCTGATCTTCTCAATGGCCGCGGCCGCCGTCCCTGCCGAGCTCGCCGTCGCGGCCGCCCTCTGCAGGTATTCCTGAAGCGTCGCACTGTCGTCTCGAACCGCGAGGATGTCGCCCTGGCGGACGCAGGCTACCGAGAGGAACGTCCGGCGATCCAGACCGAGCCAACGGGCTCCATCGGGCGTGCCGTCGTGGGCGATTTCCGCCGACACGTCGCGCCCGAGCGAGTCATCCCAGGCCTTCGACTCCCGGCTCCCGTCGAGATCCTGCTGGAGGCGAATCCGCCGGCCCCCTGCCAGCTCGACCAGCGCCTCGACTGACCAGCCGCTGCCCTCCCACGGGCGATGGCGATCGCGAAAGGTCCGGTCCTCGGTTCGCGTGCCACCCTTGCTTCGTCTGACGCCGCACAGGCCTGCATACAGCGCCGCATGCCAGGAGGATTTTCCCGCCTCGTTGCTGCCCCAGACGAGTGTCAGCCCCTCGGCCAGATCAAGAGTCCGGTCGGTGAAGGGCCCAAACTGCCGGGCCGTGACCGAGATGATTCTCACCTCACTCCACCTCGAGATCTTCGCGCCCTTCGAGCGCACGGAGCCCGGTCACGATGACGCGGCGCCTTTCTTCGTCGGGCACCGCAGCGCCTTGCACGTCTCGCACGAACTGGCCGCGCACCGTCGGCTCACGCGCGATGGCATCCAGATCGTAGCCCGGACGCAGCGAGGCCACGCGGACCACCAGGCCGTCCAGCTGACCGCCCAGGCCGTCCAGATCGTGCCGATCGAAGACGACCTCGGGCGCCAGGTCGCCCCCGACCGTCAATCGCACGTCACCGCCAAGACCTTCGAGCGCGGCGGCGACCATGTCTCGAACCGCCTGGCGGCCCGGGCAGCCGGTGAGATCGACGGTGACGTCGTGTACCTCAGACACGGCCACGGTGTGCCTGGCGCGGTTCATCGACCCGTCGGCGCCAGGAGCGAGCAGCACGGCGCCGCGCGGCCCGGTTTCCCCGAAACTCAAGGGATCAGGATTCCCCGGATACGTGAACAGGTCGGCATCCTGCGGTGCGTGGTAGTGGCCAAGGCACGCATGGCTGAGCCCTGCGCCCACGATCTCGGCCGAACTGAAAGGGGCGTGGGGTTGCTTCCCCTCGAGCTGCCGCGCGAGGCCCGAGAGCTCCGAACCATGGAACAGCGCGAGGTTGAGGCCGCCCCTGTCCGCCCGAAATCCTTCCAGCAGGTCCGGCGTTCCGCTCGAGGTCCGGTGCGCAGCGCCCCACAGGGTCACTCCGTCGCCCAGTTCCAGCGGGGTGAACCGGCTCTCGGTGAACAGATGAACGTTCTCGGGCCAGCTCGTTTGGGCGTAGAGGCCGGTCGATCCCAGCCAGTCGTGGTTGCCCGGCGCCAGCACGACCCGAATCGGATCGATGCCCGCAAACGTCCCGCGCAGGAACTCCCCGGTGTCGGCCGCCACGCGGTCCTGCTCGAACAGGTCGCCGCCGCAGAGCAGTGCGTCCGCCTGTTGGTCGACGGCAAGCCGCACGATGCGCACCAGCACGTCGCGGAGGTGCTGGCGCCGCTTGCGGGCCACCGCCGGAGTCGCCCAGACAAATGGCGAGTCGAGATGGAGGTCGGAGAACAACAACAGTCGCACAGCGGGCCTCTTCTCGTGACCGGCACTCCGGCCTGGGGTCGGCAGTTTCCTGAGATGATGTGGCCCGCAGGCCAGGACGGTCAAGCCCGACAGGCCCGCCCGGTCGCCAGCCGAACCGCCTCGCCCGGGCCACATTGCCCCGATAGGGTCAAGAACGACGCAGGTCAACTGGCCCAGCTCGAACCGAAACTGGCTCGTTTCAGGTGATTCTCGCGGGCGGCACGACGGCACGCCTCTTGAGTACTTCTTCACGGCTTGCCCGTCGCGGCGGGCACGTCTGGGGCGCGCGCCGGAGTGTGGCGTTCGCGCTCAACCTGAGGCCCAAGGGAGTGCATTCCATGAAGAAGTTCCTGTTGTTCGGCGTCCTCGGCGTGTTGACCGTCGTTCTTGCGGCTGCGCCAGCCAGGGCCAGCCAGCCGCCGACCAAGTCTGAGTCCGTGAAGGCGGCGGTCAAGGCCCAGAAGGAACTGCTGGACATCAACACGGCCACCAAGGCGCAGCTCGCCGAGCTGCCCGGCATCGGCGACGTCTACTCGCAGAAGATCGTCGACGGCCGCCCGTACAAGGCCAAGACCGAGCTCTCGAAGATCCTCCCCGAGAAGACCTACGCCAAGATCGTCGAACTCATCATCGCGAAGCAGCCGAAAGCCCCGGCACCGCCGGCCAAAGCCCCCAAGAAGTAGCACGGTTCGCCCCCCCGGGCACCGAAGGCCTGCCAGGCATCATCAGCGGATGATGCCTGGCCGGTGCCTGGTCCGTGGCCCCAGCCGGACGGGCGCCCTGGGGTGGGCTCTCGCCCAGCCGGCCCGCCGGCACCGCTCAGGACGCCGGCACCCACCCCGCTCCCTGACCGCCGTGGCCTTGACTCGCCTCGTATCAAGCCCTATATTCAGGTCATAGCAAGTGCCGGGACCTGATGGCCAACAAGGACGAGCTCTACTTCATCAGCATGGCGGCTCGACTCCTGGGGATGCACCCCCAGACGTTGCGCAAGTACGAGCGGCTCGGGCTGGTCCAGCCCACCAGGCTCATCGGCAGCGTCCGCGTCTACTCCACCGAGGAGATCGATCGCCTGCGCCTGATCAAGCACCTGGTCGACGAAGTGGGCATCAATCTGGCGGGCGTCCAGCGGCTGCTCTCGATCGCCGAGGCGCTCGAGCGTCTGCGGCCCATGGCGCGCGACGAATCGCTGGCCCGCAGCGTCGGCCGCCGCCGCCTGGCCCGAGAGATCGCGCGTCTCGCGGACATGCTCGCGGGCTAGCGGCGCGTGCACGGTGCGCAGAGGCCCGGGAAAAGGGGGGCACGTTGGAATTCAAGGACTACTACGCGGCGCTTGGGGTCGGCAAGAACGCGAGCGAGAAGGAAATCAAGCAGGCCTACCGCAAGCTGGCGCGCAAGCACCATCCGGACCTGAACCCCGGCGACAAGAATGCCGAAACCCGGTTCAAGGCCATCAACGAGGCCTACGAAGTCCTGGGCGACCCGGAAAAGCGCCGACGGTACGACGAACTGGGAAGCAACTGGCGGATGTACGACCAGGCTCAGCAGCCGGGCGCCGGATCGCCGTTTGGCGCGGATTGGTCCTCGGCGTCCGGTGGCGAAAGGGGCGGCTTCCGGACCATGACCGAGGAGGAAATGCATCGCATCTTCGGCGATGCCGATCCGTTCTCGGATTTCTTCAGGACATTCTTCGGGGGCGCGGAGCCGGACCTCGGGCGGCGTGGCCGCGGGTCACGCACCGCGCGAACCCGTCGCGGACAGGATCTCGAGCAGGAAATCGACCTGACGCTCGAAGAGGCGTTCCACGGCGTGACCCGGCGGCTGACGATCAAGCACGACGGGCACGCGCGCAGCCTGGACGTTCGAATTCCGGCTGGGGTGGCGGATGGGTCGCGCGTCCGCGTCGCCGCCGAGGGTGAGCACGGAACGAGCGGTGCCGCCTCGGGCGACCTCTACCTTCGGGTCCGCCTCGCTCCGCACCCGCGGTTCGACCGCAAAGGCCGCGACCTCTACGTGCGGGTCCGGATCCCGGTCACCACCGCGGTGCTCGGCGGAGAAGCCGAGGTGGCGACCATTGGCGGACGCCAACTTCGGCTGAAGATCCCGGCCTCGACGCAGAACTCGCAGGTGTTCCGGCTGAAGGGTCACGGCATGCCCGCCATCGGGAGGCCGGACGGCCAGGGCGACCTGTACGCCACCGTTGAAATCGACGTGCCCCGCGATCTGTCGGCCGATCAACGCAAACACTACGAGGCGCTCGCCAAGCTGGAGGACAGCTCGAAGACCTCGGCTGCATAAGGGATGAACCTCAACCGACTCACCGAGAAGGCGCAGGAAGCGGTCCTCGGCGCCCAGCAGGCCGCCGAATCATCAGGTCATCCGCAGGTCGAGCCGGATCACCTGCTGATCGCGCTGCTCGAACAGAGCGCCGGCATCGCGCCCGACGTGCTGCGGAAACTCAACGTCGATCCGCGGGAGATTGCCGCCGCCGCCCGCGAAGCGCTGTCCCGCCTTCCCCAGGCCCACGGAGGCGCGCCCCCGGACGCCTCACCCGGGCTGCGCGAGGTGCTCGACCTTTCGCAGGCGGAAGCGACGCGGATGAAGGACGAGTTCGTCAGCACCGAACACCTGCTGCTGGCGCTGACCTCCCGCGCGAAACGCAGCGAGTCGGCCCGCCTGCTGGCCGCGCGAGGCGTGACGCACGACAGAATTCTCGAGGCCCTGATGGCCATTCGCGGGTCGCAGCGCGTCACGGACCAGAATCCCGAGGGCAAGTACCAGGCGCTCGAGCGCTACGGCCGGGACCTCACGGATCTGGCCCGCAAGGGAAAGCTCGATCCCGTCATCGGCCGCGATGAGGAGGTGCGCCGGGTCATCCAGGTCCTGTCGCGGCGCACGAAGAACAACCCGGTGTTGATCGGCGAACCCGGTGTCGGCAAGACTGCGATCGTCGAAGGCCTCGCCCAGCGCATCGTACGCGGAGACGTGCCGGAGGGCCTCAAGAACAAGCGGATCGTGGCGCTCGACATGGGCGCCTTGATCGCCGGTGCCAAGTACCGGGGAGAATTCGAAGAACGCCTGAAGGCCGTCCTGAAGGAAATCGTGGACGCCGACGGGCTCGTCATCCTCTTCATCGACGAGCTGCACACGGTGGTTGGCGCGGGCGCGGCCGAAGGGTCCATCGATGCGTCCAACATGCTCAAGCCGATGCTCGCGCGCGGAGAGTTGCACACCATCGGCGCGACGACGCTCGACGAGTACCGGAAGTACATCGAGAAGGACGCCGCGCTCGAACGGCGCTTCCAGCCGGTGCTGGTCGATCAGCCGACCGTCGAGGACACCATCAGCATCCTCCGGGGCCTGCGCGAACGATATGAAATCCACCACGGCGTCCGGCTGAAAGACACCGCGCTGGTCGCGGCGGCGGTGTTGTCCCACCGGTACATCGCCGATCGCTTCCTCCCGGACAAGGCCATCGACCTGGTCGACGAGGCGGCATCCAAGCTGCGGATGGAGATCGACTCGCTGCCGGCGGAGTTGGACGAGGTCGAGCGGCGGATCATGCAGCTCGAGATC
The DNA here is from genome assembly GCA_963843385.1 of uncultured Acidobacteriota bacterium. Lineage (GTDB taxonomy): Bacteria > Acidobacteriota > Vicinamibacteria > Vicinamibacterales > JAKQTR01 > CAVOHU01. The sequence continues at coordinate 1,161,473 of CAWJJY010000007.1, read as the reverse complement.
GAGGCCCAGGCCCTCAGAAAAGAACGCGATCCGGCCTCGATCGATCGGCTCGCGCGCCTCGAGCGCGACCTTGCGGATCTCAAGGAGGATCGAAACCGGCTCCGTACGCACTGGCAGCAGGAGAAGGAGGCGATCCAGGCCTCACGCCTGCTGAAGGAAGAATTGGAGCGGGTGCGCATCGACATCGATCGGGCACAGCGGTCCGGGGATTACGCCAAGGCCTCGGAGCTCCAGTACGGCCGGCTGCCCGACATCGAACGGCAGATTCGAGAGGCCAGCGACCGCCTGGCGGCCCTGCAGAGCCAGACCCGGATGCTCAAGGAGGAGGTCGACGAAGAGGACATCGCCGAGGTCGTGAGCAAGTGGACCGGCGTGCCAGTCAGCCGCATCATGGAAAGTGAAGTGCAGAAGCTCCTCAAGATGGAGGATCGGCTTCACCTTCGTATCATCGGCCAGGACGAAGCCATCGTCGCGGTCTCCAACGCCATCCGGCGTGCGCGGGCCGGGCTCCACGACCCCAAGCGTCCGCTCGGCAGCTTCCTCTTCCTCGGTCCGACCGGCGTCGGCAAGACCGAGCTTGCGCGCGCCCTGGCGGAACTGCTGTTCGACGACGAGCAGGCCGTGATCCGCATCGACATGTCCGAGTACCAGGAGAAACACACCGTGTCCCGGATGCTCGGGGCGCCGCCCGGATACGTCGGATACGAGGAAGCCGGACAGCTCACCGAGGCCGTTCGCCGCCGGCCGTACGCGGTGGTGCTCTTCGACGAGGTCGAGAAGGCGCACGCCGAGGTCCTGAACGTCCTGCTGCAGCTTCTCGACGACGGGCGCCTCACCGACGGCAAGGGGCGGACCGTGGACTTCAAGAACACCCTCGTGATCATGACCTCGAACCTCGGCAGCCAGTACATGGCCGAGGCGCCCGCCGCCGACGGCAACCGCCTCGATCCGGGCACCCAGCGCCTCGTCAGCGACGCGTTGCGCGCGCACTTCCGGCCCGAGTTCCTCAACCGGCTCGACGACATCATCTTCTTCCATCCGCTCGGCCGGGATCACATGAAGCAGATCATCGACATCCAGCTTCGATCCCTGGCCCGAAGGCTGGAGGATCGGAAGATCCACATCGAGCTGACCGACGCTGCAAAGGACCTGCTGGTTGAGGAAGGGTTCGATCCCGCGTACGGCGCCCGGCCCCTGAAGCGGACGATTCAGCGCCGGGTGCTCGATCCGCTTGCGTGGCGAGTTCTCCAGCACGAATTCGCCGAAGGCGACAACGTGCGGGTCGACGTCATCGATCACGAACTCGGGTTTTTCAAGGTGACCGGTCAGGCCGGAACCAGTGCAGACCGCTCGTGACCCATCGGCCCGGTGCATACCCGCGAAGCCTGGTCCGGGACGGCTGACGATCAGGGCGGAAACGCTGAGCCTCCGGGGGCATCTTCGAAGGAATCGAGACGGGGTGCGACTGCGCGCGCTGCTGTTCAGGCGGGCGGAGCGCTACTCGTCGAGTACCTCCCGCACCGTGCGTGTCAACGCCTCGGCCGTGTAGGGCTTGGCGATGAAGCGGGCGGTGCTGTCGAGCACCCCGTGGCGGAGCATGGCGTCGTCGGTATAGCCGGACGTGTAGATGACCCTGATCTCTCCGCGGCCCGCCGCCACACTGGCCGCCAGTTCCCGGCCACTCATGCCAGGCATCACCACGTCGGTGAGCATCAGATGCACGGGGCCCTGGTGGTGCGCAAGCGTGGCCATCGCGTCGTTCCCGCTGTGGGCGGTCAGCACCGTGTAGCCCGCTGCCTGCAGCATCCGGGTGGCCAGTCGACACAGGACCTGGTCGTCCTCCACGACCAGGATTGTTTCGGATCCGCGGGCCGCTTCCCTGGGGCGAGCCGTGGGTTCCGGCCGCGCGGATTCGTCGACGCGGGGCAAGTACACCTTGAAGGCTGTTCCCTTGCCGGGTTCGCTGTAGGCCCAGATGGACCCGCCGCTCTGCTTGACGATGCCGTAGACGGTGGCCAGGCCGAGACCGGTTCCCTTGCCGGACTCCTTTGTGGTGAAGAAGGGTTCGAACACTCTTGTCAGCGTGGCCCTGTCCATGCCAACGCCGGTGTCGCTCACCGCCAGCATCACGTAAGCCCCGGGCCTGACGGAAGGGTGGTCCACCCCATAGGCCTGGTCGAGCTCGACGTTGCGCAGTTCAATCGTCAGCCTTCCGCCCGTGGGCATCGCATCCCGGGCGTTGACGGCCAGGTTCAGAATCACCTGCTCGACTTGTCCGGGGTCGGCCTGGACACTGCCCAGGTGCTGAGGTGCCGTCACGACCAGCTCGACGTCCTCGCCCAGCAGGCGCCGGAGCATGCCGCGCATGTTCTCGACCAGCGCGCCAAGGTCCAGGATGTCCGGTTTCATGATCTGCTTGCGGCTGAAGGCCAGCAGCTGCCGGGTCAGCGAGGCCGCCTGTTCTCCGGACTGGAGAATGACCTGCAGGTCCTGCCGCAGCGGGTCATCCTTGCGCAGACTCGACATGGCGAGCGCCGACGTGCCGTTGATGACCGTGAGCAGGTTGTTGAAGTCGTGCGCAATGCCACCGGCGAGGCGTCCGACGCTCTCCATCTTCTGGACCTGGAGCAGCTGGGACTCCAGCCGTTTCTGTTCGGTAAGATCCCGCTTGATGCCGATGAAATGCGTGATGTCCCCGCGGGCATCCCTGACGGGCGTGATGGTCTGCTCCTCGGAATACAGGCTGCCGTCCTTGCGGCGATTGGTCAGCTCACCGCGCCAGACGTCTCCTGCCAGGATGGTCTCCCACAGGCGCTTGTAGAATGCCGGGTCATGGGCGCCGGACTTGACGAGATCCTTCACGTTTCTGCCGATCGCTTCCTCGGCGCCGTAGCCGGTCAGCGCGGAAAAGGCCGGATTGCACCACACCAGCTTCGCATCGCGATCGGTGATGACAATCGCATCGGCCGCCGCGTTGAGCGCGGCACTCTGCAGGCGAAGCTCGCGTTCAGCCCTCCTGCGCTCGGTGACGTCGCGCGAGTTGATGACCCCGTTGACCCTGCCCTGCGCGTCGACAATCGCCTTGCCCGTGGCCTCGAGGATTCGCTGGGAGCCGTCCCGGTGCCGGAACCGCACCTCGGCTGACGCGGAGGAGCCTGGAGCGGCAAAACCGCGGGCGAACAGGTCCAGGATGATCGGCGCATCCTCCGGATGTACGAACTCCAATGCGGGACGTCCGACCAGTTCATCGGGCTGGTAGCCGAGCACCTGTTCGACCGCCGGGCTTTCGAACTGGATGATTCCGTCTCGATCCACCACGGAGATGATGTCCGACGCATTCTCGATGAGCGATCGGAAGTACAGCTCGTTCTGGCGAAGGGCCGATTCCGCATCCCTGCGCTCAGCGTCGCGGGCAAAGTTGTCCAGCGCGAAGCTGATGTCCATCGCCATCTCGAGCAGGAGTGTACGGGCTTCTTCGTCGAAGGCATTGACCGTGTCGGAGTAGATCGTGAGCGCGCCGACGGGGACGCCTTTTTTCAGCAACGGCAGCGACGCGGAGGAACTCCAGCCGGCCCGTCGTCCCCGGTCGTGCCAGGGCTCGGTCGCCGGGTGGTGCAGGAAATCCTGGCACCAGAACGGGCAATTGTCGCGAATCGAGGTGCCCGTCGGGCCCTTCCCGCTCTCGTGATCGGGGTTCACCGAAATGGTGGCGCCGTCCAGGTAGGCGAGCTGGTCGCCGTATGACGCGACCGGCCTGACCAGCCGGCTCGACTCATCGACCATGCCGATCCACGCCATCTTCATGCCGCCGAAACGCACCGCTGCCCAGCAGACCTGCCGGAACAGTTCGTGTTCGTTCGTGCAGCGCGCAATGGCCTCGTTGCACTCGCTCAGCGCGGCGTAGAGCTGCGTCAGGCGCTGAATCCGCGCCTCATCCTTCTTTCGCGCCGTGACGTCGCGGGCGGCGGCAAAGACGCCGAGTACGTTCCCGTTCTCGTCTTTGTACACGCTGGCGTTGTAGAGGACGTGGGTGACGCGTCCCGAGACGTGCCGTAAGGCGAGCGGATAGTCTCGGACAAAGCCGTCCGAAAAGACGTGCAGGTAGCCCTCACGCGCCTTCTCAGGTTCGGTGAAGTAGCTGGAGAAGTCCGTCCCGATGAGTCGCTCCCGCGGCACGCCGGTCGCCTCGACCGAGGCAGAGTTGACGTCGGTGATCGTGCCTTCGGCGCTGATGGTCACCAGCGGATCGAGGCTGGCCTCGATCAGGCTGCGCACGTATCCGGCGGCAGCTGAAGCGCGTTGTGCGTCCTTTGCCTGTTTGTGCTCGGTCAGGTCGCGCGTCACGTTCGAGAAACCGCGCAGCGCGCCGTCCTGGCCGCGCAACGCCGTGATCACGACGCTTGCCCAGAATCGCGTCCCGTCCTTGCGCACGCGCCAGCCTTCGTCCTCGAACCTCCCGTTGTCGAAGGCGGCCGCCAAATCCTGCTCGGGCAAACCGCGCTGGACCGCGTCCGGCGAGTAGAAACAGGAAACCGGACGGCCGAGAATCTCTTCGGACCGATAGCCTTTGAGGCGCTCGGCGCCTTCGTTCCAGCTGGCGACGTGACCGCCACGATCCAGCATGATGATGGCGTAGTCCTGGACACTGTCGACCAGCAGTCGAAAGCTGTCGCCACTGCCCAGGAAGCCGGCCTCCGAGCGAGATGGCACGTGGGATTCTCTACTCATCGGCGGATGGCGCAGGTCACCTCTGCCGGAGCACAGCGAGACGTCTCGGTGTGCCTTCCTGGAGGCATGGTCCTGGTCTCCGTTCGGCAGGTGCGGCCGATAACCGGCACGTTGTCCGTTGACCAGAAAAGGGGGCGGTGAGCCGCCTGAATGACCGGGTTCGGCCACTCGACAGGCTCGATCCTACCACCGCCGGAGTGCCCCCGACCCGCGATTGGCAAATTCAGTGTGCAACGAATCGAACGCCGGCGCGGGGCGACGCCATCCACTGCGCACTTCCACTGCGAGCGGAACACGCATATTCTGGAGAAAGGCCATGAAGGCGTTTCGGGTCGACTCGTCGTGCCGTGCCATCCCGGAATGGTGTTCGGAGTGAGGTATTAGGTGGCTCCTGACCAGGATCAACGCCCCTCAGGCGGTCGAAGGCGGCCCGTCAAGCGTTCGCCCCTTGGCGCCGGTAAGCCGACGCCCTCCTTCTGGCTGATGCTCGGCTTCATCGTTGTCATCGGGCTTGCTCAGGCCTACTTCTGGGCGCCCCAGGGCGATCCGATTTCGTACAGCCAGTTCAAGTCGATGCTTCGGGAGGGTCGCGTCGCCGAAGTCGCCATCAGCGAGCAGACGATCCGCGGCACGCTGAAACCCAAGGGATCCAGCGACACCAAGGCGAATTCCTTCACCACGACCCGGATCGAGGACCCCAAGCTGGTCGAGGACCTGGACAAGTTCGGCGCCAGCTACCGGGGCGAGGTCGTGAGCCGTTGGCTGCCTGAGCTGATTGGCTGGTTGCTGCCGGTCGCGCTGATCCTGCTCGTGTCGAGCTATTTCTTCCGGCGCATGGGCTCCCCCGACGGCGGCGCGATGTCCTTCGCCCGCAGCCGCTCCAAGGTCTATGCCGAAGACGACGTCAAGGTCAGCTTCGACGACGTGGCTGGGGTCGACGAGGCCGAGGACGAATTACGCGAGATTGTCGAGTTCCTCAAGACGCCGAAGAAGTACACGAACCTCGGCGGCCGCATCCCGAAGGGCGTCCTGCTGGTTGGCCCTCCCGGCACGGGCAAGACACTGCTCGCCAGGGCGGTCGCCGGGGAAGCCAAGGTTCCCTTCTTCAGCCTCAGCGGCTCGGAGTTCGTCGAGATGTTCGTGGGCGTCGGGGCCGCGCGGGTGCGCGATCTGTTTCAGCAGGCCGAGGCGAAGGCTCCGTGCATCGTCTTCATCGACGAACTGGACGCGCTGGGCAAGACGCGTGTACAGAGCTCGATGGGCAGCCACGAAGAGCGCGAGCAGACGCTGAACCAGCTGCTCGCCGAGATGGACGGCTTCGATGCGCGCAAGGGTGTGATCATCATGGGCGCGACCAACCGGCCCGAGGTGCTGGATCCCGCCCTGCTCCGGCCGGGCCGGTTCGATCGCCAGGTGCTGGTCGACAAGCCGGACATCAAGGGCCGCGAGGAAATCCTGAGGCTGCACGCCAAGGGCGTCCGGACGGCGCCGGATGTCGAGCTCAGGGTGCTCGCAAGCCGGACAGCGGGTTTCGCCGGCGCCGATTTGGCCAATCTCGTCAACGAGGCGGCCCTGCTGGCCGCCCGCCGGGACAAGACCCAGGTCGAGATGACCGATTTCGACGAGGCCATCGACCGGGTCATCGCCGGGCTCGAAAAGAAACGCGTGATGAGCCCGCGGGAGCGCGAGATCGTGGCGTATCACGAGTCCGGACATGCCATCGTGGCGAGCGTCATGCCCGGCCTGGATCCCGTGCACAAGATCTCCATCGTGCAGCGCGGATTCGGCGCGCTGGGGTATACGATGCAGTTGCCGCTCGAGGATCGCTACCTGCGCACCCGCACTGACCTCCTCGGCCAGTTGGCGGTCCTGCTGGGCGGTCGATCGGCAGAGGAAACGGCGTTCGGCGATGTGTCGACCGGCGCGCAGAACGACCTGCAGCGCGCGACGGACATCGCCCGGGCCATGGTCACCGAGTTCGGAATGAGCGAACAACTGGGGGCGCTGGCCTACGACGTGAACCAGGGCAGTCAGTTCCTGGACATCCACCTGCCGTCCGAACGTCTGTACGGCGACGAAACCGCGCGCCTCATCGACAGCGAGATCAAGCGCATCATGAGCGAGGCGCACGCGCAGGCCAAGTCCATCCTCGCTGAACGCCGCGCCGCGCTCGACGCGGTCGCCCACAGGCTGCTCGAAGTCGAGGTCATGGACGGTGACGAACTCAGACGGCTGCTCGCCCCCCTGCCCCCCGCCGCACCGGCCGAGGCCTAGCAGCGTCGTTCTTGACGCCCTGAAACCGCGGGGGTAGCATCGAAAGCAATCGCCCCTTTTGCGATGACCTTCGGACGTATGTCCCCGAGATCCGATGGAACATCCAGACCTACTGGAGGGATCATGCGGTTCAGAATTGGGCTTCTGGCCTTGGTGTGCCTGGGGCTGGTACCCGCCCTTGCGCTCGCCCAGCAGACCGGGGCCATCAGCGGCAAGGTGACTGATTCGGACGGCCTGGTACTCCCCGGCGTCACCGTCGAGGCGCGATCCGACGTGCTGCCGGCGCCCCGCGTGGCGGTCACCGACCGCGTCGGCGACTACCGACTCCCGGTGCTTCCGCCGGGCACCTACACGGTGAAGTTCGAGCTGTCGGGCATGAGCACCTTGACGAGGCAGGTCCGGGTCCAGCTCGCGCAGGACACCGTGGTTGACGTCTCTCTCAAAATACAGGGGCTTGCGGAGACGGTCACGGTGACGGCGCAAGTCGTGCCTGTCGTCCAGCGGAACTCGACCGAGCTCAAGAGCGGCATCTCTTCCGAACAGGTCCAGTCGATTCCGGTCGGCCAGGAATACCGGGACATCCTCAAGCTGATCCCGGGCGTCCAGATCACCGCGGACTCGGTTCGCGGTCCGAGCGCGGGTGGAAGCGGACAGGACAACGTCTACAAGTTCGACGGCGTGAACGTCACGCTGCCCCTCTTCGGCACGCTCTCTGCCGAACCTTCAACCCATGACATCGCACAGGTCACCACGGTCAAGGGCGGCGCGAAAGCCATCGACTTCGACCGCTCCGGAGGCTTCTCAATCGACTCGGTCAGCAAGTCGGGAACCAGCCGCTACTCGGGCGAGGCCAGCTTCCAGATCTTGAGCAACAAGACGACGGCACCGCTCACCACCGGCAGTCAGTCGTTGTACAACCAGGATCGCACCTGGGTTGTCGGCAACGCTGGCGGCCCGATCCTCGCGAACAAGCTGTTCTTCTACGGTTCGTATTACCGGCCCTACCGTACGCGCGTGAACCGCGCGAACCTGTACGGCAACCTTCCCGACTACTCGAGCACGCGCGATGAAGGGTTCGGCAAGCTGACCTTCACGCCGATCAACACCGTGCTGGTCAATGCGAGCTATCGCTACTCGCACACGCTCGCCAGGAGCGATTTGTTTGCGTCGAACGCGGCGTCCACCACTGGGTCGGGCAATGAGTCCTGGCAGAAGGTCTTCACGGCGGACGGTTCGTGGATCATTGGCGGGCGAAGCGTCATCTCGTTCAAGTACACGAACTTCAAGAACCCCACACAGGGACGCCCCGACAATGTGGCGAACACGACAATCAGCACGGATCTCGGCACCCGAATCGACACGGGAAACCTGGACCGGCTGGGAGCCTTGACAGTACCCGCCCTGATCTCCGGGCAGGACGCCTACAATCAGTTCGTTCAGCCGCTGATCGACCGCTACGGTTACGTGGCCAACGGCGTGCGAACCGGAGGGGGATCGGTCGGCTACTACTTCCAGTTCGACAAGGACGATTTCTTCCGCAACGCTGCTCAGGTCGCCTACGACGTCACCCTCGGCAGCGTCGTGCGAAACGATGTACACCTCGGCATTCAGTGGTACACCGACTCCGAGGATCTGCTGCGGAGCTCCAACGGCTGGGGTTCGATCACCGTCCCGGGAGGGCGCAGCGCGAGTCTCGGGATCAATGGCATCCCGGCCTACTACATCGCGGCCTTCCAGCAGCAGTCAACCGGCAAGGTGGCCACGATCCACTCCGAATACAAGTCGATCAACGTCGAGTTCAACGACACGATCGCGTGGCGGAACTTCTCGTTGAATCTCGGCGTCCTCGCCAGCCGCGACACGCTTTACGGCCAGGGGCTGCGCAATGACTCGTCGGCCCTGTCCGGATTCGTCGCGTCGGCCGGGAGTAAGTACAAGATGTACGAGGTTCCCTTCAAGCGCATGATCCAGCCGCGCCTCGGGGCGACCTGGTCCTACAACGGGCGGGACACGATTTACGGCAGCTTCGCGAAGTACACGCCCGCCGCGAGTTCGCTGCCTCGGGCGGCCTCGTGGGCCCGCAACCTGGCAGTCACCATCAACGCGTACTTCGACCAGAACGGCGTCCTCTACGGCGTCGCGCCAAACGCCTCGTCCACCGGGAAGCTCTTCGTTCCCGACCTGAAGCCGCGCCAGGTTGACGAGTTCCTGATCGGGACCGCCCGGCAGATCACGCCGAACTGGTCGGCGCGCCTCTACGGCCGCTATCGCCACGCGACTCACTTCTGGGAGGACACCAACAACAACGCGCGCCTTGCATTCGGCCCGCCTTCCTGGGTGCCGCGCGCCTACTACATCCCGAACCTCCTGGATCAGCTCACGCAGATCGCGACTGGCGGCACTCAGAACTCCTACGTCATCACGGAACTCGACGGGGCCTTCACCAAGTTCTACGAGGTCACCATGGATTCTGAGTGGCGCGGGACCAGGGCGTTCGTGCGGGGTTCGTACACCTGGAGCCACTACTTCGGCAACTTCGACCAGGACAACACGACGGGCGCCGCCAACGACATGAACACCTTCATCGGCTCGTCCACCCTTGGCGACGGCGCGGGCCGACAGGTCTGGGACATGAAGTACGGCAACCTGCGGGGCGACCGCCGGCACATGCTGAAGGTCTATGGCTACTACGGGTTCAAGTGGAACGGCAGTGTCGGCGCGTATGCCATCTATCAGTCGGGCCAGCCGTGGGAAGCCCAGAGCTACGAACCGTATATCCTCCTGACCACGAGCACGAGCGACAGCGCGCGCAACGCCGAGCCGGCCGGCTCGCGCATGACGCCCAATCACTACCAGCTGGACCTCAACTACACGCAGAACTTCCGCATTGCTCAACGCTTCAACTTCCAGTTGGCGGCGGACATGTTCAACGTGTTCAACAAGCAGACCGGGTACAACCCGCAGCCGAGCCTGCGCAGCCCGGTGTTCGGGCAGTACCGATCGTTCTACGATCCACGTCGATTCCAGATCGCGGCGCGGTTCCAGTTCTAGCGTCCGGCGGCGCTCGAGAGTCGAAGGGCCCGGCAGCGAAACCGCCGCCGGGCCCTTTTTCGTCTGCGCCGGCTCGCACGTCTGCCATCCCCGCAATAGAGAGGAAACCGACGCGCTTGCACCACGCCTACGGCAGGCGAATATCCTGAAAGAGCCGCTCTCGCGAGATGAGCTCCCGGATCGAGGCGTCGGCGTGCTGCTTCGCAGCCTCGATGCGGGCACGCCGGTCGGGCTCGTTGAGCAGAACACTGACCTGCGCGCGCTTGAAGAGCGCCATCGGGTATTCGGGATGTGTTGTAGGAACCCGGTCCAGGCACGCTCGGGCGTCCTCGTACTTGCGCGCTGCGAGGTAGAGGACGCCCAACTCCAGGTCGTGGGTGAACGCCTGCCCGAGCATCCCCCTGGCCTTTTCCAACGATTCGATCGCCAACGCCGTTTCTCCAGATTCCATGCCGGACCGGCCCAGGCTCACGAGTTCGGCCGCGGTAGCCGGACGAAGCGCGAAGACACGCTTGCGGAGTTCGTTCGCTTCGCCAGGCCTCCCCTGCCGCTCCCTGAGAACCGCGAGCGCCTCGAGGGCCGGCAACCGCTCCGGACTCTCCGCGACGACTCGCTCGAGCAACGGCACCGCTCGCTCCCACCCGGCCCCCTTTGCGTAGTGGAGCCCGAGGTAGATACGCACATCCTGCGAGTCGGGCGCGATGGCCGCCGCGCGCTTGAACATTGCGACAGCCTGGGCGTCGTGACCAAGGGCCGAGTGCGCGGTTGCCAGCCGAAGCATCGCGTCGAGGTTGAACGAATCCGCCGCGAGGATTCGCTCGAGCAAGGGAATGACACGGGCGTACTGCTCGTCGACGAAGAGCCCAGAGGCTTGTTCCATCACGTCGAACAGGCGGACCATCTCTACCGGGCGCGGCGCGTTCTTCCGGACGATGGGCGTGGTTCCCGCATTCACGTAGCCGAGGCTCGCCAATGAACGGCGAGTCTCCTCGTCAAGGCTCGCCGGATTCTGAGCCGCTGCCGCTGATGGCACAGGATAATCCCGAAGAGCCGCGGGCACCGGCGGCGTCGCGCCTGGCCCGGACTGGAGGTCGCGGGCTTCATTCGGGTCGGCCAGCACGTCGTAGGTTTCCGCCCTGCCCGCGAGAATCGTCTTGCGTCCTCGTTCGACAGCCATCACCTGCGGCTGCCATCCGTACTCCAGGAACGGTTTCATCGCCTCGCCCAGCACGGCCTCCACCTGAGAGCCGCGGAGGCTGCCGGCCGGGTCGATTCCGGCAAGGTCCAGCACCGTGTGGAACACCTTCCGCGTACTCACGGCTTCGTCGCTGATTCCCGGCGGCAGGTTCGGAGCCACCACCAGCAGGGGCACGTGCATCGTCGACTGATAGAGGAGGTTGCCGTGAAGGGCCTCGCCGTGTTCACCGAGGCCCTCACCGTGATCGCCGGCCACCACCATGGCCTTTGGTCCGTGCGCCTGCTGCTCGAAGGCCTGAACCAGCCTTCCCAATTGCTCATCCATGGCCGCGACCTCACCAAGATACGGATTCCTGGCGTATTGTCGACGGAATGGCTCAGGAGGTTCGTACGGATGGTGCGGGTCGAAGTAGTGCACCCAGACGAACAGCGGCCGGCGGAACTCCTCGCGCAAAAAGGCGAGGGCCCGCTCAGTGGTGTCGGCATCCGATCGTTCCGCCCGGCCTGGCGTCATCTGATCGTCGTACAGGTCGAATCCACGGGCGAGTCCGAATCTGCGAGCCAGGATGAAGGAGGACACGAACGCCGCCGTGCGATACCCGGCCTGGCGGAGCCGCTCGGCCAGGACGGGATAGGTTGCCGCCAGGAATCGGCCGTTCTCGTGGATCAGGTGGCCGGCTGGATAGAGCCCCGTCATGATCGAAGCGTGTGAGGGCAGCGTTTCGGGAACGGTGGCGTAGGCCTGCCGGAACCGCCTGCCACGAGCCGCCAGCGCGTCGAACGCCGGTGTGCGGATGCCGGTCGCCTCGGGGCCAATCGCGTCAGCGCGGGTCGTGTCGAGCGTCACCAGGAGAATTGAGGCTCTCTCCTGTTGCGGCGCTGGAGAGGCCGGCCCGGTCTTCTGCCCACCGCCGCACGCGCCGACCAGGAGCGCCAGCGTCACCGACAGACTGGCCGTTCGAATCGCCGACGTGCTTGGCCGCCAGCGCAGCACCATGAATACCTCCATGGCATCCGGTCACGCGCGCGACGCCAGGCGCTCACGCGAGCGCCTGTGGTCGGGACCTCACCCGACAGTCTACCAGTCCGGCTTCCCTGTCGGGACGGGCGCCTTGCGCGACTTTGCTCGAAGGGGCACCGCGCCCAATTGGTTCAGCAGGCGCTCGACCTCTTCCTTCGTCATTTCGGGAGGCGGGCTGAGGGCCTGTGCGGGTCCGGAGTTGTTTTCTGCCAGCCACCGTTTCACCAGGACGTAGTTGTATCGAGCGGATTCGTCTGCGGGATTCGCGCGAAGCGAGCCTTCGAGGCAGTCGAGCGCCTCTGCGAGCCGGCCCGCGCCGACGTAGCTGCTTGCGAGATTGTAGAGAGAGGCTGATCGATCCACGTCTGTCTGGCTTCTCGACAACGCTTTCGAGAACGAGTCGGCCGCAGGCTCGAATCGACGCTGTCCATAGAGGACCACTCCGAGGTTGAACGGCGCCTCGCCCGATTCGGGTGCGCGTTGCTGCGCGCGGCCGAGCCAGTTCTCAGCCAGCGTGGCCCGTCCTCTCCCGATGGCCCACGTGCCGAGCGCAGCGAACAGGTTTCTCTGGCCGACAAGCATGGCGAGCACGCCCGTCATGAACGTGGCGACACCCAGGCAGAGGCCCGCCTTCCAGATCAGGCTCGTGCGGTTGCCACGTGTCGTGAAGCCGTCCCGATGCTGCCTTGTCATATGGTCGTTGTGCTGGTCATTGGGCGTCAATCGTCCGCCGGCCCTTTCATCCGCCTGGCCGGACCCTGACTCGCACTCGTCGTCTGAGACCCCTCAACCCGTCGAAGCTGACGAGCAACGCGCCGAACAGGATCAAGGCCTGCTCGGGCTTGATCACGTCGCGTCTTGCTGAAGCCGGGTCCGTTGTTGCCCGGACCAGCCCGCCAAGATACGCCCCCGACCGGTCGGCGCTGGCGTGATAGCCGGAGGTCGCGACCGAGATCCGGCGCAGCTTTTCCTCGTCCATACGCGTCACGACGGGCCGCCCGTCGGGGTAAGTCCTGGCCCCGGCCGATCCTTCTTCCGCGTCCGCAGGCACCGGTGACCCTTCGGAGGTCCCCACCGAAACCGAGTGAATCCGGACCCCGAGTTCGGCAGCCCGCTTGACGGTGGGCGCCAGGAGGTCGTCGTCCTGCGTCGACTCGCCGTCGCTGACGACGATGACGTCCTGGCCCTCGGCGAGCCGCGCCGTCTCCACCGCGAGCGCCAACCCCTGACCGAGCGACGATCCGCGCGTCGCGACGCTTGCGGGCCCCAGCATCTTCAGGGCCGCGACGACCGATTCCCTGTCCGGCGTGACTGGGAGCGCCAGGGCCCCGTCTCCGGCAAATGCCACGACGCCGAACGAGTAGCCGGGCGCGCGGCCGACCAACTCGAGCATCTGAGCTCTGCCTCGTTCGATGCGTGACGGTTCGGCATCGCCGGCATACATGCTCTGCGACACGTCCATCGCCAGCACGATGACTCGGGCCCCACCGACGTCCCGCTCGCCGGGCTCGTGCAAGAGAATCAGGACCAACGCAGCCACGAAGCAGATGCACGCTCCGCCGATGAGCCACGGGGATCCGGCCCCCGTACTCGACGGCGGAGGGCCTGGCAGCCAGCGCCATGACCCGTCCGCCAGGCGGCCCGCCGCCTGCCTCGCCCGCCTCGCATGCACGAGGGCGCCCGCTGCGGCCGCCACCGAGGCGGTCACCAGAATCGCGAGCTCCAGCACGCGCGGTTCGATCGACATCTAGGCCGCTCCGATAATCCACATCGCCCGCAGCAGCATCTCGAGTGCCAGGCAGCAGGTGGCCGCGATCACCCACCAGCCGCTCGTATCGTCGCGGGTCTCGCGCCCGCTCAGCCGTCGCTCGGTCGACTCCATGCGGTCGAGCTCGTGGAGCACCATGTCGAGGCTTGACGAGTCCGATGCCTTGAAGAACCGGCCGGCGGTCACCGAGGCGATCATCGTCAGGGCCCGGTAGTCAGGGGCCAGTCGGACCGACACCGTGCCGAATTCGGTCGGATACGGGGCGGGAGCATCGCTTCCGAGGCCGACGGCGTGAATCCGAATTCCGAGTTCGCGTGCCAGGCGGGCGCCGAGCTCCGGGCTCATGCCGGTGCTGTTCTCTGCACCGTCGGTGAGGAGCACGATGGCGCGCGCCTCCGACAGGCCCGTCTTGATCCTGCGGCAGCACTCGGCGATGGCGCCTCCAAGTGCCGTTCCCTCCTCCTCGTCGCGATGCGACACGCCGCGAAGACGCTCGAGGAACGCCCGATGATCGCTGGTCACCGGGCACTCGACGACCGTCGTCGCTGCAAACGTCACCAGGCCGAAGCGTGATCGCGGCCGCGCTCTCACGACCTTCTCGATGAAACTCTGGGCCGCGCCGAGCCGGCTCGGCGAGAGGTCCTGCGCCAGCATGCTCCCGGACGAATCGACGAGGAACACGATATCCGTGGTCTCGTATACCTGCTCCGCGGCCGTGCGCACGGTGACAGGGCCAGAAAGGGAAATGCCGAGCAACACGACCCCGATGGTTCGGAGCACGGCGGGCAGGTGACGGGCTCGAACGGCAAGCGTCCGGGGAAGCGGCTGAAACAGGCGGTAGGTCGGAGACGCCACCGCCGGAAGCACTCCCCGCCTCCGCCACCGCATCAGGGCCCAGGCCACAGCGGCCAGCGCCAGCAGCGCGAGCCGCTCCGGGTGCTCCAGTTCCATCGCGAATCCGCCCGGCATCACCATGACGTCAGGATTTCCTCCGGCCGGTGTGTTCGATCTCTCGCCGCATCGACCCTACGGCCCCCAGCGTCCGGCCGATCAGAGAAGAGAGTTCGTCGGTCGCCTGCAGCCTCTTCGCGAACCGGGCCTCGTCTATCTGCCCGAGCGCGAGCCCGAGCGAATGTGCGACGCCATCGGAGCATCCGTGGCGCGCGCTCGCGCTTACCAGTTCGGGTGACGAAAGGCCCTCGGCGCCGACGCCAAACCAGGAATGAAGCAGTTGGCGCACCCCGTGAAACATCCGCGCGCGGATGGCCCGGCGCTGTTCCTCGGTCGTTGCCGGCATCGTACGCAGCGCCTCGAGACTGGCCAGCAACACTTCAGCCGGATCGCGTCTGCCGGCATGAGTTGCGTGAACCTTCTTCCGAAGGTACCGCCAGAGGTCAACTGCGAGCGCACCAACTCCGACAGCGCCAAGAACGCCCAAGCCTGCGACCGCGACGATCATCGCTCCAAGCGATCGCTCGATTGGAGGCTTCAAGGGTTTCAACCCACCCTTCAGATCCACATCTGGTGAGGTGACGTCGATTGTGATCGGTTTGGTCTCGGCTCCGGTGATGGTCCGCGTGTCGGGGCCCGCCTCTTCGAAGCGAATGGCTGGCAGCTGGAGCTTGCCCGACTCGAGCGTCGAGACGACGATTTCCCACGCCGGCTGGCTTTGCTCCTGGGCGCTCTGGCGCTGCCCGGGACGGCGAACGGCGAGGACCTGGAATGGCCCGAGTTCCGGACCAACCGACGGGCTGAGCCGCGTCCCGCCATCGATGCCCGACAGGTCGATCCGCAGCGTCACCGGTTCGGCGATCTTGGGCTGCGCGTTCGAAATCAGGACTTCGACGACTTTCGGCGGAGGCTGGCGACCGGCCAGGAGTGCGGAGTGGATCAGGAGCAGGATGACAACGTGAGCTGCGGTCCGGCGAGGCCTGCACTGCCCTGCTGACGCGCGGCGAGTCAGGTGCCTCTTCGCCATCCGTGCGGGGACGGGGCTCATGGACGGCTCGCCACGGCCGCGACTGACACCTCGACGCACGGCACGCCCGCCAGGAAGAAGGTGCGGCGCCGCTGCTCCTGGACCTCGCGCCAGAGGGACGCATAGCGTTCGCGGACGCGCGGGCTGCCCGCGTCGATCACCCTGGTCGCTCCCGATTCGGCATCCCGCATCCGCAGCAGGCCGGCTGCCGGAAGCTCGCCTTCGTGCGGGTCGATGACGGCGATGCCGACGACGCTGTGACGAGCGGCCAGCGTCTCGAGCGCGACGCCGGAGGACTCGTCGAGGAAATCCGACACGATGGCCACGAGGCCGTGCCTCCTGGCCATCTGGTTCGCAATCTTGCAGGCGTGCGCCAGGCTCACCGGTCCCGTCTGTTCCAGCTGCTCCGACAGCGCGTGAAGAATCCGGGCGCCCACCGAGGCCCGGCGGCTCGGCCAGACCCGCGTGAGGTAGTCGTCGCCCACGATCACGGCGCCGACCCGATCGCCGACCTTCTTGCCGAACGCGGCCAGGAGCCGAACAACCTCGTGCGCGACCCGGCGCTTGCTGCGGAGGCCGGTCATGGCAGACATCGAGGTGCTCAGGTCGACGACGATGATGACTGTCGAGGCGCGTTCCGCCTCGAACACCTTCACGAACGGCTTGCCGAGCCTCGCCGTGACATTCCAGTCCAGGTGCCGGACATCGTCACCGTATTGGTACTCGCGGTGCTCGGCGAAGCACAGGCCGTTGCCCCGGATCGTTGAAAGGTGCTGTCCCGGCTCGCTGCCCGCCTCAACCAGCCGGGTCGGCAGCCACATCTGGCGGAGGGTCCGAAGGAGCCTCTGGAGATCAGTCACGGAATGGGAACGGCGTCGACGATCTGCTGCACCGCCGTTTCGACGCTCAGACCGTCGGCTTCCGCCTCGTAGGTCAGCAGGACGCGGTGCCGGAGCACGTCGGAGGACATCGAACGGACGTCCTCCGGCAGCACGTGCCCGCGCCCGGCGAGGAACGCATGCGCCCGCGCCGCGAGCGACAGGTGGACTCCGGCTCGCGGAGATGCCCCCAGGCGGACCCTTGCCACCAGCGCTCCGCCCGCGCCGCCGCTCTGGCTCGTTCGGGTCGCCCGCACGATGCTCACAATGTAGGCGCGGATCAGCGGGTCCACGTGCACGCCGGTGACCGCGCGCCGGGCTCCCATGACGAGCTCTGGAGTCAGGACGGGCGTCACAGGCGTCTCGCTCGGCTCGAGGTGGCGATCAATCACCTGGATTTCCTGCCGTTGGTCCGGGTAGCGGCTGGCGATATGCAGCATGAACCGATCGAGCTGGGCCTCCGGCAGCGCATAGGTGCCCTCGTGCTCGAGCGGGTTCTGTGTCGCCACCACCATGAACGGATCTTCGATGGGAAACGTGGTCTGGCCGATGGTCACCTGCTGCTCCTGCATCGACTCGAGCAGCGCGCTCTGGACCTTTGCAGGGGCGCGATTGATTTCGTCGGCGAGCACCATGTGCGCGAAGACCGGCCCCTTGTGCACGGAGAAGCCGCCGCTGTGCGGGTTGAAGACCAGCGTTCCCGTCACATCCGACGGCAGGAGGTCCGGCGTGAATTGAATCCGCTTGAAGGACAGCCCGCACGCGTCCCCGAGCAGCTTGACCACGAGCGACTTGGCGAGCCCGGGAACCCCTTCAATCAGGACATGGCCGCCGGCGAGCAGGCCGACCAGCAGGCGGGTGACGACCTCGTCCTGCCCGACGATGAATCGGGCAATTTCTGCGCGAAGCCGGTTGAGGAGCGCAATGGTCTCCTGGCCCGACAGGGTTCCACCTTGTCCGGTGGCGGTTGGAACGTTGGACACGACCGAGGGCTACTCCAGCACGATGATGAACTTCATGCGTGCAAATTTCGAAGGATTCAGGATCTTCAGCTGCAGCAACAGGCCGTCCCGCTGCACCTGGTAGTCGCTGTTCAGGATGAACATGTCCGGGAGCAGGGTGACCTTCTTCAGCGATTTCATCCCCTGAGTGCTCGCGTCAACGGAGATATCGGACGACTCCCGCAGATTCAGCGTGAGCAGCGGGATCTGATCGATGGCCCGGATCCGGTTGTTCTTGTCGATCACGCCGGCTTCCACGAGGATCTTCTTCGGTCCGATGGCATATCGCACCGTGTTCTCGGCCGCATCCGCTTTCGCGCGCTCCTCTTCGGCCAGCTTCAGCATCGCGCCGGATTCGGCACTGGCAGCAGCGGCCTGCTGCTCGGCTTCCTTCCGCCCGGCCTCGGACTGCTGCGCCTCGGCCTTTGCGGTCTCCGCGGTCTTGACGGCTTCGTCGCGCTCGTCGGTCAGCAGTTGCTTGACGCGGCGCTGATGTTCCTGAGGTGATACTGACGCGGTCCCCTGGCTCACCCAGGTGCCGAATTGGCCGTTGTTGTAGTAGGTCCACACGCGGTAGCCCGGAAGCAGTGCGTCCTCGAGGTTGATGCTCGACACGATGCCGTACGCCTTCTCGGCCGGCACGCCCTGTTTGATCAGGAAGTCCATCGCGATCCGGTCGTGTCGGCTTCCGTCCTGGGCCACCACATAGGCCGGCAGCTTCTGTTCGAGGCTGGCCGCCTGCTTCTTCAAGTCCTGCACCTGCTGATCCTTGGTGAGGATCTCCTGCAGCAGGTCACGCACGCCCGACTTCTCCTGCTGGATGCGCTCGGCCAGCAGGCGCCGCTGGTCCTCCGTAAGGTCAGGTCCGAAGTTGGCGGGCAGCGATCCCCCGCGCTTCTGGGCCTGCGACAGGAGGCCGGCAATCTGCCGGTTGGTGTCGTCGGCCTTTGCCTGAAGGGCCTCGTACTGGGCCGCGAGATCCATGACGGTCTGGACTTCGGCTGCCGGCGCAGCGCTCGCGGGTCCCTGCGCTCCAGCCTGTCCAGGCTGGGTCTGCGTGGCCAGCGAGCGCGTGTACCAGAGGTAGCCGGCGGCGACGATGCCGGCGAGGAGCACCAGGCCGACGGCGCCCCATACCCACGACGGAATCGGCGCTCGTGGCGAAGCGCCCTTCGGGGAGCCCGCCTGGCCTGCGGGCTGACGCACCTGGGTCCGGGCGGTGTCCGGCGGCTGCGCCATCCTGATCGTCGTGCCGGCGTCGGTCGCACCGGCCGCCTGTGGCGCGACCGGTACGCCGCACTGAGGGCAGACCCTCGCACCGGGGTCCAGTTCGGCCCCACATCGGCTGCATCGTTCGCTCATTGGATTCCCCTCCGCGATAGCATCCCGAAACGAGGGAGGCCTCTTTTCCGTGGCCCGACGCGAGAATCGCCGCCCTCATGCGCGGACCGCGCCCCCTACTCTACTACGGCAGTCCGACGCGGCAGACCCCGCCCGGTGAAGACGGGGCCGACCGCGGTTCTCAGCCAGGGCACGAGCGCCCTACGACCGCCTAGAACACCACGCCTCCGAGAACGGCAAAGCTCGTCTCGCCCGAAATGATGATGATGCGCGCCTCACCCCTGAGGGTGATGCTCCCCATCGGGTAGTCGAGACCGCCCAGCCCCTGGAACCCGACGTTCGTGGAGCTGTTGAGGGTCCCGGTCGGGAGGCTGGAGCAGAGCGAGCCACTGCACCCGAGCGTCGCGTACCCGAGCGTGAGGCCGGCCCCCACGTAGGGCTTGATCGTCTCGCCCGCCGAGAACAAGTAGTGCCCGTTGGCCGAGATCCAGAACGCGTTCGCCGTCATCTTCAGGTCATTGGCGAAGCCCTCCGGTGCGCTCTCCGAGAAACGGTGGTAGAGCACATCGGCCTGGACCCGGATCGCGGGATTGGAGAAGGGCTTGAAGCCGACGCCCGCACCAATGAGCCACGTGGTCGTCCCGCCGCCGCTTATCAGGCCTGCCATCGGCACGATGGACATCGACTTCTCTTCCGAGGAACTCGGCGGTGGCGGCGGAGCCGAGCGTGGAGTGACCCGGGACGGCGGTGCGGGCGGCGCGGCAGCCGGGGCCGCCGGAGACGCCGGGCTGGTGGCACCACTGATGACCTTCACGGTCAGGCTGTGCACGTAGCCTTCCTTGCCGCTGACCTTGTCGCGCACTTTGTACCAGCTGCCCGCGGTCTCAATCACCGCCAACTCCGCGCCCCGCTCGACGGTCGCCACGATTGCGCTGTCCGTCGTCGGCTTTGCCCGCAGATTCACTCTGTCAGCCGTCACGCTGAGCGTCTGAGCCATGACGGGAACGGCGGTCAGGACTGCAGCAACCAGGGCTGTCACTGCGACCCGGCCCACCCTTCTATTCAGCTTCACCATAGCTCCCTCCACATGTCTTGGTTGGATGTCGACTATTCAGCATGAATCCGGAGAATTGGGGCGGCTTCCCGACGCAGCGGCGAAACCATCGCCTGCCCCTGCGCCCCCGTGAGTTGAACGCCGGGTTCGTCGAACGGCCCTGGCCGTCGGGCGCGTCCCGACGCCAGTCATCACGATCCGCAGACCGAGGACTGGCCCGAATGCCAGCGGGACGAAGATACTCCGAAACGGCTGACCGGTTCAATCCACAATCCCCAAGGGACGCAGCGATCTAACCCTGATGAATCGCCGCCTGGTGCTGGTGGCGGCCGTGGGAATCACGCGGGAGGCGCGCCTCGCCGGGCTCGTGTGACGTTCAGGCAGGTGACAGACCGAGCCTGCACCAGGATGGCAATGCGGCGCAGCGGCCCGAGGGGAAGGGCTCCGCGCGTGCTCGAGCGGGTGGAAGTCCCGGAAACGGACGGGCCTATCCCATCCGCTGCATGGACGAGAGGAAATCCCCGTTGGACTTGGTCTTCGACATCTTGTCGAGCAGCAATTCCATGGCCTCGACGGGCGACAGCGGGTTGAGCACCTTTCGGAGGACCCAGATCCGGTTCAGGTCCTCGCGCGCGATGAGCAGCTCTTCTTTTCGTGTGCCGCTCTTCTGGATGTCGATGGCCGGGAACACGCGCTTGTCGACCAGCTTGCGATCGAGGTGGATTTCGAGATTGCCGGTGCCTTTGAACTCCTCGAAGATCACGTCGTCCATCCGCGATCCGGTGTCGATGAGCGCGGTGGCGATGATCGTGAGCGAACCGCCCTCCTCGATGTTGCGCGCGGCGCCGAAGAACCGCTTGGGCTTCTGGAGCGCGTTCGAATCGAGACCGCCGGAGAGCACCTTGCCCGACGGGGGAATGACGGTGTTGTAGGCCCGGGCCAGGCGGGTGATCGAATCGAGCAGGATCAGCACGTCCTTCTTGTGCTCGACCAGCCGCTTGGCCTTCTCGATCACCATCTCGGCGACCTGCACGTGGCGCTGGGCCGGCTCGTCGAAGGTCGACGAGATCACTTCCCCGTCGACCGACCGCTGCATGTCGGTGACTTCCTCGGGCCGCTCGTCGATCAGCAGGACGATCAGGAACACCTCGGGGTGATTGGCAGACACCGACTGGGCGATGTTCTGGAGCAGCATCGTCTTGCCGGTCCGGGGCGGCGCGACGATCAAGCCGCGCTGGCCCTTGCCAATCGGCGTCATCAGGTCCATGACCCGGGCCGACAGATTTTCTGCCGCGGTCTCCAGCCGGAAGACCTCCTGAGGGTAGAGCGGCGTGAGATTCTCGAAGAAGAGCTTGTCGCGCGCCATCTCTGGCGATTCGAAGTTGACGGCTTCGACCTTGATGAGCGCGAAGTACCGTTCCCCTTCCTTGGGCGGGCGAATCTGCCCCGACACGGTGTCGCCGGTCTGCAGATCGAACTTGCGGATCTGCGACGGGGACACGTAGATGTCGTCCGGGCCAGGCAGGTAGTTGTAGTCGGGCGCCCGCAGGAACCCGAACCCGTCGGGCAGAACCTCCAGCACGCCTTCCGAGAAGATGAACCCGCTCTGCTCCGTCTGCGCCTTCAGGATCTGGAAGATCAGTTCCTGCTTGCGCATGCCGGTGGCCCCGGCGACGTTGAGATCCTTGGCGATCTGGGTGAGCTTCTGGATGCTCATGTCCTTCAGTTCGCCAATGTTGAGCCCCTCGCCGGGTCGGCGGGCGCTCCCGTTGACGGCGGGACGGGCGGCGTCGGGTGTGGGCTCGGCCACCGGCGCGTCAGCGACGGGAGACTGGCCGTTCGACGCGCGCGCCGGCATGGACTGACGCTTGTGGTTGGTTGGCATGGATGGTGTCTGATCCCGGAGCGTTGATACGAGCGGTTGAGATTGAGTTCGGGGGGCGGAAGGCCCCGGCGGCCATGAAAGCCCCGAGGGGTGTCCCTTTGACTTCACCGACTATAGGGCAGGTATTCGGCAGGTGTCAACTGCCAGAGTCTCGTCCCCTGCCTGCCTGGCCGGCCCGGGGCACCAGAACCCCGGACATCAGTAGGCCGACGGCTCCTCACCCATCGCCAGGATGCTGCACGCGACGACGGGCGTGAGATTCAGTGCACGGGCGCGCGCGACGGCGGCGGGACTGTCGGTCCCCGGATTGAACCACACCTCGGTGATGCCCTTCGCGGCAATCTCGTCAAGAAGCGCCTGGCCGACCGCGGGCGGCACATACATCGAGGCCAGATCGATGTGGCCCGGAACGTCGCGCACCGAGCGATACACCTGAAGTCCCTCGATCTGCGTCTCCTTCGGATTGATTGGGACGACGGTGAATCCCTGGTGGAGATAGGCCCGCACGGCCTTGTTGCCGAACTTGGTTCGATCCGACGAAGCGCCGATGACCGCCACGACCTTGCTCATGAGTACGATGATAGCTCCAGCGCAAGTCAGGCGCGAACCGGCCCAAGGCGGAGGGCCGATCCCGTGCCGCCCGGGATCAAGAAGACCCCGGGCTCCAGACGGACTCGATCAGTCGATGTGCGGGCCGACTTTCGCGAGCTCGCGGGCATCCGGCGTATCGAACTTCTTGAAGTTGTCGATGAACCGCGCGGCCAGCCCCCGGTACCGCTGGTTGTAGAGGTTACGGTCGGGCCACGAGTTTGCCGGATCCATCACATGATCGGGCACGTCCGGGCAGGTCTTCGGCACCTCGAACCCGAAGATCGGATCCGTCTTGAACTCCACCCCCTCGAGCTTGCCGCTCAAGACCGAGTTCAACATGGCCCGCGTGTGCCGGATGCTGATCCGCTTGCCGACGCCGTAGGGACCGCCGACCCACCCGGTGTTCAACAACCAGCAGTTCACGCCGTACCGCACGACCTTGTCCTTCAGCAGCCGCGCGTAGAAGTCAGGCGCGTGCACCATGAACGGACCGCCGAAGCACGTGCTGAAGGTAATCTCGGGCTCCTTGCCCAGGCCCGCCTCGGTGCCGGCGAGCTTCGAGGTGTATCCCGAGATGAACTGGTAGCGCGCCTGGTCGACGGTGAGCCGCGCGATGGGCGGCATGACGCCCGAGGCGTCGCAGGTCAGGAAGATGATGTTCTTCGGGTGGCCCGCCCGCTTGGTGTCAATCGCGTTGTCGATGTACTCGAGCGGGTACGAGGCGCGCGTGTTCTCGGTGAGGCTCTCATCGTCGAGATCAATGACCCTGGTGACCGGATCGAACACGACGTTCTCGAGGATGGAGCCGAACCGGTGCGTGCAGGCGTAGATCTCCGGTTCAGCCGACGGCGAGAGCTGAATGACCTTCGCGTAACACCCGCCTTCGAAGTTGAACACCCCGCCGTCGGCCCAGCCGTGCTCGTCGTCGCCGATCAGGCCACGGGTCGGGTCGGCCGACAACGTGGTTTTCCCGGTGCCGGAGAGGCCGAAGAAGAGCGCGACGTCCCCGTCTTTCCCGACATTCGCCGAGCAGTGCATCGGGAGCACGCCCTGGAGCGGCATCAGGTAGTTCATGACCGTGAAGACCGACTTCTTGATCTCCCCGGCGTAGGCGGTGTTGCCAATCACGCACAGCCGCTGATCGAAATTCAGGGCGATGAACGTGTTGGACGCCGTGGCGTCGATCTGCTGGATGCCCTTGAATCCCGGAAGCGAGATCACCGTGAAGTCCGGCACGTGCCGCCGGTACTCCTCGTTGGTCCGCGGGTTGAGGAACATGTTGCGGGCGAACAGGCTGTGCCAGGCTTTCTCAGTGATGATCCGGACCGGCATCCGATAGTCCGGGTCGGCGCCCACGTAACAGTCGGTCACGAAGAGATCACGGTCCTGGAGGTAGCCTTGCACCCGGTTGTAGAGCTCGTTGAACTTTTCCTGAGCCATCGGGCGGTTGTACTGGCCCCACCAGACGTGCTGCTCCGAACTCGGCTCGCGGACGATGAACTTGTCGTTGGCCGATCGCCCGGTGTGCTTCCCCGTGTTGGCGATGATCGGCCCGCCGCGCGTGATGGCAGCCTCGCGGCGGAACGTGATTTCCTCGTACAACGCCTCGGTCGGCAGATTCCAGTAAGCCTGGCCGATGTTGAACAAGCCGATGTTGTCCAGCCCGTAGTCGCTCTTGAGGGCCAGCGCCTGCGCCTGCGCCGGCGTCTTGATGTCGAGTAGGTTGATCATAGCCAGTCCCTGATGAGCTTCTTGTCGCCGATGTAGATGTCGTTCGGGGAGGTCGGGTCGAGCGCCCATTTCATCCGGGCGACGCCCTCGGTCACGTCCTTGATCGAGCCGGCGTAGCTCAGGCGCAGGTGGCCTTCCATCCCGAACTCCCGCCCCGGCACGGTCACGACCAGCGCCTTCTTGAGCAGGAACTGCGAGAGTTCCACCGAGTTGCCGTTGTAGGCGCGGAAATCCGGCAGGCAGTAGAACGTGCCGTCGGGGCGCACCGTCTTCACGCCGTTGAACGAGTTCAGCTCCCGCATGATCACGTCGCGGTTGTTCTGGATCTGCAGGCGCAGGCCTTCGACGAAGCTCTGAAGGCCGAGCAGCGCGCCCTCCGCGCCGGCCTGCATGACCGGCGAACTGCACGAGGTCGTCTGCGCCTGCACATTGTTCATCACCGTGACCAGCCGCTTCGGCGCGACGCACCAGCCGATCCGGAACCCCGTCATGCCGTAGAGCTTCGCGATCCCGTTGACCACGATCACGCGCGAGTCCTCGAGCTGCCGCGTGGTGAACCGGTAGCACGGCGGTGCGACTTTCCCGTCGAACACGAGCTTGTGGTAGATGTCGTCCATGATCACGTAGATCTTCCGGCGTTCGCAGAAGTCGATGATCTGGGCGATGAACTCCTCCGAGTAGACCGTGCCGCTCGGATTGTTCGGCGAGTTGATGATGATGGCCTTGGTCGACGAGCTCACGACACGCTCGATATCCACCATCCGGGGATGGAACGAGCCGTCTTCCGGCGCGACGATCACCGGAATCCCGTACACCATCTTCACCATCTCGGGATAGCTGACCCAGTAGGGCGCGAGGATCACGACCTCGTCCTGCGGATTCACGATGGTGTAGAGCAGGTTGAAGATCGCCTGCTTCGCCCCGGACGAGACGATGACGTTCTCGGGGGCCACCATCTTGTCGTACTGCTCCTCGGTATAGCGGATGATCGCCTTCTTCAGGGATGGCAGCCCGTCGGTCGGACAGTACTTGACGTCGCCCTGGCTGAGCTTCGAGGCGGAGCTCAGAATCGCCGTGATGGGTGTCTTGTTCTTCGGCTCGCCGATGCCGAGGTGTATGACGGGCTCGCCCCGTTCTCGAAGGAGCCGCGCCTCCTCGTTCAGCCGCAGCGTTGGCGACTCGATGATGGACCCGGCCAGTTCACTGACGCTCATGGAATACTCCTCTGACTGCGGCCGCCCGATTCTGCGGCGCCGCCTGGGGTCGCCCGTCCGTCACCCGGGCCGTGCCTCGACGGTGGTCCGGGTGCAACTTGCGGTGGAGTCGGTGCTGTTCCGGCGGGGGCGGGCCGCACCAGCCCGCGAAATGATCATCTACTATACAACGAACCGCCGCTCTTGGGGGTGGCCTGTCGAGGGACCTAGACCTTGTGCTCGGACCGTTTTTCGCGAAGCCGCGTTTCCACGATCTCGGGCACCAGGCCGGTGACCGGACCGCCTAGCCCGAAGACCTCCTTGATGAGCCTCGAGCTGACGTAAGTATACTGCTCGGCGGGCATCATAAAGACCGTTTCGATCGCAGGACCCATGCGCCGGTTCATGAGCGCCATCTGCAGCTCGTACTCGAAATCGGAAACGGCCCGGAGGCCGCGCACGATGACGGAGGCCTGTTTGCGCACGGCATAGTCGACCAGCAGGCCGTCGAAATCCTCCACCTCCACATTCGGCCACGCGCGGAACACCTCGCGCGCGGTGTCCACGCGCTCCTCGGTCGAGAACAGCGGCTGCTTTTCGGCGTTGCGCAGGATGGCCACCACGATGCGGTCGAACAGCCTGGCGCCGCGCAGGATGATATCGACGTGCCCGTTGGTCAACGGATCGAACGACCCCGGATAGACCGCGATTCGTCCACCCTGGTTGGTCATGACTCCTCCAGATCTCGCGTGACCTTCAGCGCGACTCGTGCCGCGCGGACCCGCCGGTCGCCGGTAGAACGAGAGGACACTGTCGCCCGACCGCACCTGGCGCGCCAGAACGAGGTCCCCCGCGGCCTTCGGCGGCGCCGTGCGTCGCGCGTGCTCGAGCACCAGCAGGCCGTCCGGCGTCACCCTCGACGCCGCCGCCTCAACCGCCGCACCCGCCGCCGGATCGTCGTAGGGAGGATCGAGCAGGATCACGTCGAACAGCAGGGTCGCGGGCAGCTGGAGCAGGGTTCCCGCCAGCTCGCCGCGCATCATAGCATAGCCGCGCGCGACCCCACACCGGCGCAGGTTCTCTTCAGTGAGCGCAATCGCTCGCGCATCCGCGTCGATGAAGAGCACCTCGGAAGCCCCGCGGCTCAGTGCTTCGATCCCCAGCGCACCGCTGCCCGCGAACCCGTCGAGCACGCGTGCGCCCGGAACGGCCGCGCCGAGGATCTCGAAGAGCGAGCCCTTCAACTTGTCCGAGGACGGACGAAGCCCCGGCCACGCCGGCGAAGCCAGGCGACGGCCCTTGTACCGTCCAGCGATCACCCGCATCCAGTCCGCTCCCCTACCCGACTCGCGCCAGGCCGAAGCGATCGGCCCAGCTGCGCGCCACCGCCGATTCGAGTCGTGCCGCATCCTCCGGTCGATCGAGCGCCAACCCCGCAAGCCGGCGGGCGTCCTCCATCAGGGCGTGATCACGGAGCAGGTCTCCGGTCCTCAACGTCGGCGCACCAGCCTGCCGGGTCCCGAAGAAGTCACCGGGACCGCGCAGCGTGAGATCGCGTTCGGCGATGACGAAACCGTCCGTCGTCTCTGCCATCGCCTCCAGCCGGGCGCGCCCGTCGGCCGACAAGGGCGTCTGGTGCAGCAGGATGCAGTGCGACGCGTGCGCGGCCCGTCCGACCCGGCCCCTCAACTGATGAAGCTGGGCGAGCCCGAATCGTTCCGCGTGCTCGACGACCATCACCGACGCATTGGGCACGTCGATGCCGACTTCGATGACCGTGGTCGCCACCAGGATGTCGATGTCCCGTGCCAGAAACGCCCGCATCACCCGGTCCTTCTCCTCGGCCTTCAGCCGGCCGTGCAGCAGCGCAACCCGGCACGTGGGGAAAATGTCGTGTGCGAGGTGGTCCGCCATCTCCGTCGCAGCGCGCAGATCGATCTTCGCCGACTCTTCCACCAGCGGGTAGACGACGTAGGCCTGCCGCCCGGCCTGGATCTGGTCTCGAAGCAGCTGGTGGACCGCGTCCCGCTCGGTGTCCGGCCGGACCTCTGTCCGGACCGGTGTCCGGCCGGGAGGCAGATCCCGGATGACCGAGACGTCCAGATCGCCGTAGGTCGTGAGCGCGAGCGTGCGCGGAATGGGTGTGGCCGTCATCACGAGCACATCCGGGCACCAGCCCTTGCGGCGAAGTGTCGCGCGCTGGATCACGCCGAAGCGATGCTGCTCGTCCACGATGACCAGACCGAGCGCCTTGAAGGTGACCGCCTGCTGCACCAGCGCGTGTGTGCCGACGGCCAGGTCAGCCGTCCCGTCGGCGAGCCCGGCAAGCGTCTCGCGGCGCCCCGCCGCCCTGGTCGAGCCCGAGAGCAGCGCCACGTTGAATCGCGATCCCGCCAGCAGGCGGCGGATGACGCGGAAGTGCTGTTCGGCCAGGATCTCGGTCGGCGCCATGAAGGCTACCTGAAGTCCGTTCTCCATGGCGACCAGCGCGGCAAGCACCGCGACAATCGTCTTGCCCGCGCCCACGTCGCCCTGCAGCAGCCGGTTCATCGGGTGCTCGCGTTTCATGTCATCGACGATCTCCCGAAGTGCGATCTTCTGTCCGCCGGTCAGGTGAAACGGCAACATCGCCCTGGCCGCCTCACGGATCCGGTCATCGACAATCGGCACCCGAGCCTTTCGCTCCTCTCGTGCCAGACGGCGGCGCAGCAGGAGGCCTGCCTGGAAGAGAAAGAACTCCTCGAGTATCAGGCGCACTTGCGCCGGGTGTCGAAACGCATTCAGCAGGGCCACCGGGCTCTCGGGCTCGGGGAAGTGCGCCTGCGCGATGGCCGACTGCCTGCCTGGCAGGTCGAGCTCCGACCGCAGCCAGGGCGGCAGGGGATCCTCGATGTCGGGCACCTGCTGGATCAGGTCGAAGATCAGCCTCCTCTGCATCTTCGGCGTCAGGGTCCCGACCCGCTCGTAGACCGGAACGATCCTGCCGGCATGGATCGTCTCGCGTTCGTTGTCGAGAATCTCGTAGGCGGGATTGGTCAGTTGAAGCGAGCCCGACGAGAGCCGCTCGACTGACCCGTACAGCATGACGCGCTGCCCGCGGTGAAGGACGTCCGCCATGAACGGCTGGTTGAGCCAGACCGCCCGAATCGGACCGGTCTCGTCGCGGATGGTCGCCTCGAAGATCCGGAATCCCCGCCTGCGTGTGAGACGCGTCGTGCAGTGAACGAGCTCACCCGCGATGGTGGCGAGGTCGCCCTCGCCGAGGCTGCCGATCGGCTGGAAGTGACTGCGGTCCTCGTAGCGGATTGGCAGCCGCGACAGGAGGTCGGAGAAGGTTCGCAACCCCGCCCGTTCGAGGTCGGCGGCCCGGCGCGGGCCTATGCCTTTCAGTTCACCGAGCGGTCGTTCGGCCCAGGGGCCGGCGTGCGCGGCAGTGCTCACTGGATGATGATGGCCTGACCAACCCAGACCTCGATCTCGCGGATTCCTGCCGGTAGTGCGAAGCTCGCATCCAGGGGAATACCATCCGGGTAGAACGGCGACTTCGAGTAATACGCCACCAGTTCCTGCAGGACGATTCGAGGAACCTGGATTCCCGACACCAGCACCGACTCGACAGCAATCATCCCGAGGCCCCCGCGGGCCTGCAACACGCCGGTCGCCACGACCGGCATCCTGCCGCTCACCAGCTGCATCGGATCGAACCAGCTGCGCGGGCGCGACTCCCTGACCGCGTCCAGATCGACTATGGCCTGGCAGATCAGCCGGCCGCCACCGAGAAAACGAACCCTCGGGTCGAGGACGCCTGGCGACATCTGCGCGCGGGCCCGGTGGACCAGGTACGCGTTCAGCTCGTTTTCCGCGACGGCGGTGCGGAGGGGCACACGCGACCGTCCAGCGGCGCGCTCCAGCATGGCGGTCAACTTCGCGTCGAAGTGATCCGCATCAGAGACGGAGAACGATGATGGCGGCTGCCGCTGGAGCGCGGACGGCGACGGCACGACGAGTGCGATGGCAAGGAGCGCAGCCCGAAAGCGCGGCGGGTACCACATGAAGTCGTCAGGGAGACCGGAGCCCTCTGCCGGGAGTGTAGCACGGCCCGGCCCCGGGGCCCTTCGCCTACTTCGGGGCGCGGTTCGCCTGATTCAGCCTGGCGCGTATCATCAGGTCGAACTTCCGCCGTTCCATCTGCAGTTCGAACACCCGGAATCGCGCCTGCTGCCGCAACTCGAGCACCTGGTCGAGGTTCTCGTAGGCGCGCCGCAGCTCGGCGGCCGCGCGGCCCTCGAGGTCCTGTAGTTCCTTCAGCTTCTCGCGCACCGGGCCTTCATTGCCGTCCGGCTGCATCGAGAGCTTGTTGAGTTCCATGACCGTCTGGCGCCGCGCCTGCTCGTTGCGCCTGCGCGTGTCGTGAAGCGCCTTCAACTTCGGCAGGAACTCGGTGAACTGCGCGTCGGTCAGCTTGAGGGCGTTTTGTGCCTGCATCAAGGCGTAGGCGTCGAAGAGCCGCTCCAGCTCGCCGGGGGCGAGATCGCCCTCCGCCATCGGCGGCCTCGGGCGCGGCGCGGCCTTGGGAGCCTGCTGGACGCCCGCGGCGGCAACCGACGACACGCACCACACCATCCCGACCGCCATCCACGCGCGTACGCTCATGGCTGTTCCCCTATTCCTTCAAACTCGGCGTCGCGGACCCACGCAGTTCAGCCCTCAACAGGCGCACCAGTTCGCGCCGCTCCTGGCCCGACAACTGCGTCGCGGCCTGGTCGGCCGAACCCGGCTTCGGGTCGAACGCGGTGTTCTCCACCTGGTCCGCGGAGACACTCGCCGACAGTTCGGTCACCAGGGTCCAGGACGGGTCTTCGGTCGGGCCCATCAGGGCGTCCGCGCCGCTGCCGGCCGCATCCAGCACTGGCGCTGAGCCGGAACCTGTGCTGACGGCCGGCGTGTGCGGCGACGTCCCCCTTGGCAGCAGTCCGGCGACCAGGGCGACGACGATGACCGCCGTCGCGGCGAAGGGCGCCACGCGCCGGGTCCAGTCGAGAATCAGCCCCCGCTGGCTCGGCGCGGGCTCTGTCCGGATCGCCGCCGACACGCGGGCGGAAAAACGATCCCAGAAAAGCGGCGACGGCTCCGGTACCTTGGCGTTGCGCGCCACGTCGGCAAGCCGCCGCAGGTCTCCCGCTCGCTCCCGGCACGCTTCGCATGAGGCCAGGTGCGCCGATCGCAGTGCCGGAAGAGTCGCGTCCAGCGCATCGACCAGTTCTTCCGCGGACAGGTGGCCCCTCATGCTGATTCTCATTTCGCGCGCCCCAGCGTCCTTTTCAGACTGCCCATCGCGTGAAAGAAATTCGCCTTCACCGCACCGACGGTGCTGCCCATCAGTTCGGCAATTTCCCTGTGCGACAGCTCGTGGTAGGTTCGCAGAATCACGGTGACTCGCTGTCGTTCCGGCAATCTCGCGATGGCCAACCGCACTTCGGCGGCCTGGTCCGCCCGGATCATCGCAGCGGCCGGATCCTCGGCCGGGCCGCTGAGCTCGGCAACTTCATCAAGTGGCGACAATACCGGGGTCTTCGCGGAGACGCGGTTGAGGCACACGTTGACGCCGATGCGATACAGCCACGTCGAGAGCGACGAGTTCCCGCGGAACCTGCCGATCGCCCGGTACGCGCGCAGGAAGACGTCCTGCGCGAGATCCGCGGCGTCCTCGTGGTTGCCGACGAACCGGTAACACAGCAGGTAGACCGCGCGGCGGTGACGCTCGACCAGGACGTCGAACGCTTCCTTGCGCCCGCCGACGCAGGCCGCGACCAGTGCCTGGTCGTCGAGGGCTGCAAGCTCCCCCACGCCCCGCTCCTGGTCCGGCGACGCCACCGCTATCGTCCACGCCGTCCCGACGGCCGGCCAGGTCTCCTCGAGCGAATGGCCCATCGTGCGTCAACCCTCGCAAGACACCGGGCGGAGAGCATGGGCTCGCCCGAATCCGTGACCCGGGCGTACCTGCCGGGCTTCCTAGTCAATTAGACCGGCCTCCGGGTGGGCTGTAACATCGCCACGGCAGAAATCCTAGCATGAGGCGTTGATTTTCGCCTTTCCTTTGCATACAGTTGTCGTGTCAGGCCGACGCGGTCGCCTGCAGGAGGGTGCTGCCGGTGTTGCCACTCACCAAACGCCAGCGCGAGATTCTCGACTACCTCGGCCAGTTCATCGAGCAGCACGGCTACGCGCCGAGCCTCGAGGAAATCGGGCGTCGGTTCTCCCTGTCTTCGCTCGCGACCGTCCACAAGCACCTGACGAACCTGCAGGAAAAGGGCTTCATCAGGCGTGCGTGGAACCGGAGCCGGTCGGTGGAGCTGATGCCGACCCGCGTGGGCGGACGGGCGCTGGAGCTGCCGCTGCTGGGGTATGTGGCGGCTGGAATCCCGATCGAGGCGGTGGCGTCCAATGAGACGATCGCCGTTCCGGAGGATCTCGTAGGCAAGCGGGAGACCTACGTCCTGAAAGTCAAGGGCGACTCGATGATCGACGAGCAGATCCGCGACGGCGACTTCGTGGTCGTCGAGGATCGCAAGACCGCCGAAAACGGCGAGATGGTCATCGCGCTGCTTGGCGGCGCGGAAGTCACGCTGAAGAAGTTCTACCGCGACAATGGGCGTATCCGCCTCCAGCCGGCCAACTCCGCGATGCAGCCGCTGGTGGTGCAGGCAGACCACGTGCAGATCCAGGGCGTCGTGGTCGCCGTGATGCGACGCTACTGACGTCACTCCCCGGCGGGTACCGTCCCGCCCCAAGGCAGCCATGTCTGACGAACAAACGCGCCAGATCAATTTCACGATCGTTGCGGATGAGTCCACCGCCAAAGATCGCGTGTATGCGAACTTCTGCGCGCTGTCGCATACACCGTTCGATTTCACCCTGACCTTCTGCGAGGTCATGCCGCTCTCGGACAAGGACATCCGCGAGGCGGCCGCCGAGCACATCGTCCGGGCCCCCGTCCGTGCCCGGGTTGCGCTGCCGCCGCAGGTCATTCCCGGCCTGATCGCGGCGCTGCAGGAACAGCTCCGCGGGTTCACCGAGTCGCAGGACAAGCCGGGCTGGACCAACGGCCCGGTCCACTAAGGCTGCCCCCGGGCCAAGGGAGCGATCGCCGTGGCCGTGAAGTCCCCTGCCGAAGCGCAGCAAATCATCGAAACGCTCGGTCGCCAGCATCCGAATGCCGACACCGAGCTCCATTACACCAATGCCTTCGAGCTGCTGATCGCGACGGTGCTCTCTGCGCAGACGACCGACGTGGGCGTGAACCGGGTCACTCCCCAGCTCTTCGCCCGCTATCCGGACGCCCGGAGCCTGGCGTCCGCCGATCCCGCCGACGTCGAGAAGCTGATCGTGGCGACCGGGTTCTTCAGGCAGAAGACGCGGGCCTTGCTGGGCATCTCGAACGCGCTGTGCGATCGCCACCAGGGCCAGGTGCCGCGGACCATGGAGGCCCTGGTCCAGCTTCCCGGGGTCGGGAGGAAGACGGCCAATGTCGTGCTTGGCCACGCGCTCGGTGTGCCGGGGTTGCCCGTGGATCGTCACGTCCTGCGAGTCAGCAACCGGATTGGTCTGGCACACTCGGACGACCCGGAGCGCGTGGAACAGCAGTTGTGCGGGGCCTTTCCCCCCTCGCAGTGGACCGTTTCATCCGACATCCTGATCCTGCACGGGCGACGCATCTGCAAGCCGACTCCGCTCTGCGACAAGTGCATGGTCAGTTCCCGGTGCGACTACAGATGGCAGGCCACTGCCGCCCCGAAGCTTGCGGGCCGGCGATCGCCCAAGCCCAAGGTCCAGCCCAGGGCCAAGGCCAAGCTCAGGGCCACGCCCAAGGCCACGTCGAAATCCGCTCGCAAACCGCGACGCCGATGACGCGCCAACGATTCGAAGAACTCGCTGCAGACGCCATCCGCACGCTGCCGCGGCAATTCCGGGATCAGATGAAGAACATCGCGATCATGGTCGAGGACGAGCCCTCGGCCGAGCTCCTCGACGAGATGGAAATCGATCCCCCCGACACGCTGTTCGGCCTGTACCAGGGAACGCCCCTCCCGGAGCGCCGCTGGGATTACGGCAACACGCTGCCCGATCGCATCCTGATCTTTCAGGGCCCGATCGAAGAGGTCTGCGAGTCCGACGACGAGGTGATCGCCGAAATCGGCGAGACGCTCATTCACGAAGTTGGACACTACTTCGGGCTCTCGGAAGAGGAGATCGAGGAGATCGAAGAGCGCTACTGGAACGGCGACGACTCCGAGGCAGGCGAATCCGGCCCGGCCGAGGGGGAGCGGTGAAGCCTCGGCGCCGTTTCGGTCAGCACTTCCTCGCACCTCCATGGGTCAGCAAGGTCGTCTCAGCCATTGCTCCGAGGCCGACCGATCACGTGATCGAGATTGGGCCCGGCCGCGGCGGGCTGACGCTGGCCCTGGCTCCCCTGGTCGGATCGCTGACGGGGGTCGAAATTGATCGCGATCTCGTGGCGGACCTCGCGCGGCGTCTTCCCGCGCATGTTCGCCTCGTCCAGGGTGACTTCCTCTCGCTCGATCCGAACGCGTTTCTTGGCGCGGCACCCGTTTCAGGCGGCCTTCGCGTCGTGGGGAACCTCCCCTACTATGTGTCGTCCCCGATCATCTTCCGGCTGATCGACATCCAGCGCCGGACGGGCGCGTTCTCCGACGCAACCCTCATGGTGCAACGAGAGGTCGCCGATCGACTCGCGGCCGCAGAGGGTTCGCGCGACTCGGGGGTCTTGTCGGTCATGGTGCAGCTGGAGGCCGACGTCGAGTGCCTGTTTCGTTTGCCGCCCGGGGCATTCAAGCCGCCGCCCAAGGTGACCTCTGCGCTGGTTCGCCTCCGGTTCCATCCCCCGGCGGTGGCGATACGCGACCGCGCTGAATTCGACGCTCTCGTGAAGGCCCTCTTCATGTACCGCCGGAAGACGCTGGCCAACGCGCTCAAGCCCTACGTGTCGTCGCGGGGCCTTCAACCCGGGAGCGTCCTCGCGTCGGCTGGCATCGACCCGGCTCGCCGTCCGGAAACGCTCCATCTTGCGGAGCTGGCTAGGCTTGCGGACCAGCTGAGTGCCGGCGATTCCCGGCCTGTGGTATAGTGCGCGTGTCAAGTTTCGCCTGATCCAGTCTGTCTTCCAGGCTATCCCAGCAGCCTGCAGGCGCCCGGTCGGGCGATGCGGAGTGTGGTGTGCCTCGAGCCGCCACACGCGAGGTGCGCCCGACTCCCCGGGCCCGCCGGCCGTATCGTTCCGCCAGCTCGTGGGTTGTCAGGTCGCTGGGACAGTCCGCCGCCCCATCGGATTCTCCCAGCCCAACATGAGGAACGCGCACGGCGATGCCAAGCCCGAATCCTGACGGCGACTCGACCAGGCCGACTCTCGAGGTCATCCCGCTTGGTGGTCTGTCGGAGTTCGGCATGAACATGATGGCCGTGACCTGGGGCAGGACGGTCGTCTTGATCGATGCCGGAGCGATGTTCCCGGAGCCGGAGTTCCTCGGGGTCGATCTGATCATCCCCGATCTCTCCTTCCTCCAGCAGCGCACCGACCAGATCTCCGCGCTCGTCCTGACGCACGGACACGAGGACCACATCGGCGCCGTGCCGCACGTCATGCGCCAGTGGCCGGGCCCCGTGTACGGCACCCCGCTGACCCTGGCCCTGCTCGAGTCCAAGCTCGACGAACTGCGCATCCCGTACGCGGACCGGCTCGTGCCGATTCGGCCGCGGGACACGATCGAAGTCGGCGACTTCAAGATCGAATTCCTGCGCGTCACGCACAGCATGCCCGACTGCGTGGCGGTCGCGATCCACACCCCGGAGGGCGTGCTCATCCACACGGGCGACTACAAGATCGATCAGACACCTCTCGATGGCGAGCACTTCGACTTTCACCGCTTCGCCGAGCTCGGGGCCGCCGGAGTCCTGGCGCTGTTCGCCGACAGCACCAACATCGAGCGGCAAGGCTTCACGGGGTCCGAGGTCGACGTCATCGAGGCCTTCGAGGAAATCTTCGCGAGCACCAAGGGCAAACTCATCGTCACGGCGTTTGCGACGAGCCTGTTTCGCATCCAGATCCTGGTCGACCTGGCCGCGCGATTCAACCGGAAAGTCGCGTTTGTCGGGCGCGGGATGGTCGAGAACTCCCAGATTGCGCAGCGGCTGGGGTACCTGAAGATCCCGCCGGGCATTACCATCCGCGACTCGGAGGTCAGGAACCACGATCCCCACTCGGTGCTGTGCCTGACCACGGGCAGCCAGGGCGAATCGTTGTCCGCGCTGGCGCGCATCGCGATTGACGACCATCGTCATGTCTCGCTCACGCCCGACGATGTGGTGGTCTTCTCGTCCAGGGAGATCCCGGGCAACGAGCGCGCCATCGATCGCGTCATCAATCACGTCGCGCGACGCGGCGCGGAGGTGATTCACGAGGGCATCAAGCACGTGCACGTGTCCGGCCACGGCAGCGAGGAAGAGCTGAAGCTGATGCTGTCGCTGGTCCGGCCCCGTACCTTCGTGCCGATCCACGGCGAGTTCCGGCAGCGATCTCGCTACGCGCGCGTCGCCGAGCGATTGACCCGCAACCTGCCCAGCCGCGTGGACATCATCATCGCGGAGAACGGCGACCGGCTGCAGTTCGACGGCGGCGGCGGCCGCATCGCTGGAAAGGTCGCTGCCGGGAGGGTGCTCATCGACGGCACCGGGGTGAGCGGGCTGGACGACGAAGTCCTCCGGGATCGCCGGCACCTGGCCGAAGACGGCCTGGTCGTGCCGGTGCTCGCGATCAACAAACAGACCGGCTGCATCGAAGGGGTCCCCGACCTGATCACCCGCGGATTCGCCCTCGAGCAGGATCCGGACGGCGTGCTGCGCGAGGCGACCAGGATCATCGCGGACCTGCTCGAGGAGGCCAGCGTGGAAGAGCGGACCGATTACGGAATCATCAAGGACAAGATCGGCGTCGAGATGCGACGGTTCTTCCGCAAGCGGTTTGGCCAGCGTCCGATGGTGCTTCCGGTCATCATGGAGATCTGAGACCGTGACTGCCTCCTCCACTTTTTCCCGGCGGATCAGCGAACTCATCGGCGTGGTGTGCTTTGCGGCCGGGCTGCTGTGCCTGGTTGCGCTGGTCACCTACGAGCCGTCGGACCCGGCCTGGTTCTTCAACGCGGGCGCCCCTGGCGTGCCCTCCAACCTGGTCGGACGCGTCGGGTCGTTCTTCGCGGAACTCGCCTTTCAGATCCTGGGCTTCGCGGCCTACCTGGTCCCTGCAGTCTTCCTGACCCTGGGCTGGCAGCTGTTCTGGTGCCGATCGCTCGATGCCGCGTACACGAAGCTCATCGGCGTCGTGCTGCTGTTCGGGTGCCTGAGTTCGTTCTTCTGCCTGGCGCTCGGAACCGTGCCGCTGGCCGGCCAGCCGTTCAAGGCCGGCGGATTCCTCGGCGACCAGCTCGCGGGCGGGCTCCTGAAGGAGTTCAACCGAACCGGCTCGCTCATCGTCATCACCGCCCTGCTCTTCCTGAGCGCGATCCTGGCGACACAGTTCTCGTTCGGCCGGATGTTCGCGACGGTCGGGCGGTGGATCGTGTCGGCCGCGACACGGCTGACCGCGGCCATTCGTGCGTGGCGTGATGCGCGCCGTCGCGATCGCCAGAGGCGCGAGGTGATTGCCAAGCACACCCAGCGCCACGCGCAGGAGTCCGAGCAGAGCCCCAAGCCATCGAAGGCCGTCGCGGCGCCGAACATCCCGGTCAACGGCGGAACATCGAACGTGCCCGCGCCGGCGTTGCGCCCGGCCATTCCGGCCAAGCCGGCCCCCGCACGCGCGTCCGACTCGAGTTGGCTGCCGCCGAGGGACAAGGGCAGGGACCCGAAGGTGCTGGTCCCCCCGCCGGTCGCGCAGCCGA
The DNA here is from genome assembly GCA_963843385.1 of uncultured Acidobacteriota bacterium. Classification (GTDB taxonomy): domain Bacteria; phylum Acidobacteriota; class Vicinamibacteria; order Vicinamibacterales; family JAKQTR01; genus CAVOHU01. Next base: position 1,123,831 of record CAWJJY010000007.1, on the reverse strand, counting down.
CGCCTCAGCCCGCTGCGGGACGTGCGCCCGTCGAACGCCGGCGCGACGGGTTCGTCCTCCCGCCGCTCTCGCTCCTCGATCCGCCGCGCACCGAGCGCAAGATCGACGAGCGGGCGCTGATGGAGTCCGCCCGCCTGCTCGAGGAGAAGTGCAGGGAGTTCGCGGTCGACGGGTCGGTCGTCAAGATCCACCCCGGGCCGGTGGTCACCACCTTCGAGTTCAAGCCTGATGCGGGCGTCAAGTACAGCAAGATCACAGGGCTGGCCGACGATCTCTGCCTGGCGATGCAGGCCGAGTCCGTGCTGATTGAGCGGCTGCCTGGAAAGTCGACGGTCGGGATCCAGATCCCGAACCCGGACCGCGACACGATCTCACTTCGCGAACTGCTGGAATCCGATGGATATCGGCGCGCCGGATCGAAACTGACCGTGGCGCTGGGCAAGACGATCCACGGGGACCCGATGATGGGCGATCTCGCGCTGATGCCGCACCTGCTCATCGCCGGCTCGACCGGGACGGGCAAGTCGGTCGCGATGAACGCGATGCTGACCAGCATCCTGTATCGGGCGACACCTGAAGAGGTGCGCCTGATCCTGATCGACCCCAAGCGCCTCGAGCTTGGCATGTACGAGGACATCCCACATCTGCTCACGCCGGTTGTCGTCGAGCCCAAACAGGCGTCGAACGCCCTGAACTGGGCCGTCCGCGAGATGGAAGATCGGTACAAGACGCTGGCGGCCGAAGGAGTCCGGAACATCGATCAGTACAACCGGAACGTCCGGCACGCGCTCGAAGACCGATCACGTTCCAAAGACGATGAGGAGATTCGGCCGCTCCCCTACATCCTGCTGGTGATCGACGAGCTGGCGGACCTGATGATGGTGGCGGGCAACGAGGTGGAGGAATCGATTTGCCGGCTTGCGCAGATGGCGCGCGCCGTTGGCATCCATCTCATCCTGGCGACACAGCGGCCGTCGGTGGACGTCATCACCGGGCTGATCAAAGCGAACCTGCCCGCTCGCATCTCGTTCCGGGTCTCATCCAAGGTCGACTCCCGGACGATCCTGGACGGCAACGGCGCCGAGCAGCTCCTTGGACGGGGCGACATGCTGTTCCTTGCTCCTGCCACCGCCAGGCTCGTCAGGCTCCACGGGCCGTATATCTCGGAGCAGGAAACGGCCCGTCTCGCGAGCTACCTGCGGAAACAGGGCAAGCCCGTATTCAACACCTCGATTACTCAGGAAGCGCAAGCGCAGGAAGCGCTCGAGTTCGACAAGGACGATCTCTACGACGAAGCCGCCCGTATCGTGGTGTCGAGCGGCCAGGCCTCGATTTCCTATCTCCAACGGCGATTGCGGATCGGGTTCAGCCGGGCTGCCCGCCTGGTCGACATGATGGAGGCCGAGGGCCTGGTTTCGCCGGCGGCCGGTGGTAAGCCACGGGATGTCCTGGTCGACAAGGGTTACTTCGACGAGGTGGACTCGCAACCGCGGTGACCATCCGCGCCTCGACCCGGCCGTGGCGAACGAGCACGTCGAAATCGACGTGCCGGTGGCTGCTCGTGCCGGTGTTGGCCGCGTGGGCCGTCGCCGGGCCGTCTGCCGCCCGTCAGGCGCAGTCTCCGTCTCCGAAAGAGATGTACGAGGCGGCCCAGTCGCGAGAGCAGCAACTGAGAACCGCGCTCGCGCAACACCCTGGCGAAGGAAGCGCCGGGCTGCGCGAGTTCCGGGCAGCCATCGACTCCTACCGCGCCGTGGTCTGGCGCTATCCAACCAGCGGCTACTGCGATAACGCGCTCTGGCAGGGTGCGCATCTCGCCGCCGATGCCTTCGACCGATTCGGTCAGGATCGCGACCGACAGCTCGCCGCGTCGATGCTGAGGGCGCTCGTCTCGGAGTACCCGTCGAGCGGGTTCGTTGAGAAGGCCAGGGCTGAAGCGGCTGATCTCGAGGCGCCATCATCGAAGGCCCCTCCCGTCGCGGCGCCGACGCCCAAGGCCGGAGCCCCGCCCTCGACGAGCGAGGCGGTGCGCGATTCGACCGGCCGGAAGGACGCTTCGGGGGTCCGCGAGCCCGGCGTTGTGTCAGTCCAGGCCATCAGCCGAATAGTGGGTCCGGAGGCGGTCCAGGTCACCATCGAGCTCGACGGCCCGGTCACCTACCACGAGGAGCGCCTGGAGCAGCCGCCACGCGTCTTCTTCGATCTCGCCAACACCCGCACGGTCGATGCCCTTCGTGATGCGGTCCTGGCCTACGAAACGGACATCGTCCGTCAGATTCGGGTCGGCCGGCACCCGAACCAGGTCACGCGGGTCGTGCTCGACCTCGAGGGCGTCCGGCGATACCGCGCCAGGATTCTTCCCGGACCCTACCGTCTCGTCGTCGACTGTTATCGAGCGGCAACCTCGCCCGAGGCGGGCACAGGCGCGCCCACGCAGGCCCCGGCCACCGAGGGCGCGGCCAACCCGACGCTTCCAAAGCCGAAGGCCACCCCCGACGCGGGAGCGCACGGGGTGCCGGCTCCCGCCGCCCCTCGTCGTGCGCCGATCGCCGCGCTGACCAACCCAGAACCGCCACTGGCTCCGCCCACGATCCACGGGATCCTGCTGCCATTGGAATCAGGCACGAGCTTGGAGATCTCCCCTCCCCGAGGGGCGCATCCGGCCCCGGGCAGGGCGGCTGCGCCTCCGGCACCGACGCTTCCTGAAGCCCCCGCGTCGAATCTTTCGGGCGGCTATTCGCTCGCCCGCCAGCTTGGTCTGGGAGTCGGGCGCATCGTCATCGATCCGGGTCACGGCGGGCGCGACCCCGGCGCGTTGGGTGCGGGTGCGACCGAGGCCGACATGACCCTCGACATCGCGCTGCGCCTCGAGAAGCTCCTGCTGAAGGAGCCAGGGATCGACGTCGTCATGACGAGGCGGACCGACGTGTACGTGCCCCTCGAAGAGCGGACCGCCATCGCCAACCGCGCCGGTGCTGACCTGTTCCTCTCCATCCACTGCAACGCCGCGCGGGATGCCTCCATTCACGGCGTGGAAACCTACTCCCTCAACTTCGCATCGACGGCCCACGCGGCCACCGTCGCCGCGCGCGAGAACGCTGCTGCCGCGCTTCCCATGGGCAGCCTGTCGGAAATCGTCCGCGTGATCGCACTCAACAGCAAGGTCGACGAGTCGCGAGACCTGGCACGACAGGTTCAGCTGGCCCTGGTGCGGCGATTGCGGGTTCAGTTCCAGGCGCTCAGGGACCTCGGCGTGAAGCAGGCGCCGTTTGTCGTTTTGATCGGGGCCTCAATGCCGAGCGTGCTCGCGGAGGTCGCCTTCATCACGAACAGGCAGGAGGGCCGGCTGCTGGCGAGCGCGAGTTACCGGCAACGCGCAGCCGAGGCGTTGCTCGAGGGCATCAATCGATACCAGCGTTCCCTCAAGAAGGATTCTGTCCCCCTGCGACAACCGATCGCGAGATAGGGCGCCGCGCGGCCTGTCCCGCGTTCACGCATCGAGCAGCCTTCGGCCGCGGTGTCTCGTGCGCGGGAGTACAATTGGAACATGATCGACCCTGGCCCGATCACCCCCGTCATCATCAAGGTGGTGCCTCCTGCCACGCCTGAAGTTGGCGTGGTCGACGTCATCATGAGTTCGCTCGGGCTGACAGGGGTCATCTTGATCGGATCGCTGCTGCTCGGCGGACTGCTGGGGCTCTTCTTCATCTGGATCAGCCGGCGAAGAGAAGCGCGAGGCGATGATGGCGACCCCCGGGCCGCCATCGAACTGAAGCTCAACGCTCCGCCCGACTAGATCTTCCAGGATGACGTCGTGAACGCCAGTTCCGCCAGGGTGCGAACAGCCACGCCGGTAGGTCCCTTGGGCTGATAAGGCAGGGCCTCTTCCGCCCAGGCGGTCCCGGCGACGTCGAGATGGGCCCACGGCAATCCGCCAGTGAATTCCTTCAGGAACATTGCCGCCGAGATGGCCCCGCCTGCGCGTCCCCCGACGTTGGCCAGGTCGGCGATCTCGCTTCGCAGCAAGTCCTTGTAGTCGTCGAACGTCGGCAAGATCCACGCCCGATCACCCGCCCGATTCGCCGTCTTCTCGATCAGGTCCAGCCACCACTCCGGGCCGCCGAACAGGCCGCTCGTCGTGCGTCCCAGCGCAATCTGGACGGCACCAGTCAGTGTCGCGACATCGACCAGGTGCGTCGCACCCAGCCTCCTCGCGTACCACAGCCCATCGGCCAGCAGCAGCCGGCCTTCCGCGTCGGTGTCGATGACTTCGACCGTCTTGCCCTCGGCACTTCGAACGACATCTCCCGGTCTCATCGCACCGCCGCCCGGCATGTTCTCCGCAAGCGGCACGACGCCAATAACCCGGATCGTGGGCTTCAGGTGGACAATGGCGAGCATCGCCGCGACGACGGCCGCGCCGCCCGTCATGTCGGTCTTCATCTTGAACATGCCGTCGGACGGCTTGATCGAGATCCCTCCGGAATCGAACGTCACTCCCTTACCGACGAAGCCGAGAACGCCGCCAACCGCAGGCTCTGCCGGCTCGTACCGCAGGACGACCACGCGAGGCGGTTCGCCGCTTCCCTGCGCGACGGCCAGCAGCAGGCCCATCTGCTGATCGGCGATTCCGCGTTCGTCGAGGATGTCGACCGACAGACCGGCTCCCTCCGCCAGTTGCCGGGCTCGCTCGGCGAATATCTTCGGGGTCATGCGATTGGCTGGTTCGTTGACCAGATCCCTCGCAAGATTGCTGCAGGTCCCCAGCACACTTCCCTTCGCGACGGCGCGCTCGACGACCATTCGGTCCGAGGGGGAGAGCCCGGAACCAGCCAACACCGTCAGCGACGGTTGCTCCTTTCGGACTTCGGCATCGGTCTTGTACGCCGAGGCCCGGAACTTCGCGAGGGTCAAGCCCTCGGCCGCCGCTTGCGCTTCGTCTGCGAGCGCCATGACGCCGCTCGTCATGAGCGAAACGCGCGAGGCAGATCGCTCGCGCGCAGCGAGGGCGGCAGTCGTGGCGAGCTTCCGCGCGCGGTCGCCGTCGAATGACTCGCGGCTGCCCGCACCCACCAGCACGAAGCGCGACGCGTTGAGCGCCCTATCGGTCACGGGCGCGAGGAAGACGCCATAAGGCTTGGCGACCGCCTCCTTGGTGCGCAAGGCGCGCTCCACTTCTGCGCGGGTTGATCCCGCCAACCAAGGCCACGACTCCACGCCGTCGCCCTCGAAGAGCGGAACGACGAGCCAGTCGGTCTCGACCTGGCCGGGCACATCGAAGCACACCGACATCGATGACGCATCCTCTGGTGGCAGCATGGCGTGATTATCGTTCAAGTCGATGCGCAGATGCGGCGGGGCCTGCGAGGAGGGCTGGCGGACGCAGAGCCCGGGTCAGGCGGCACCCTGATCCCGGGCACCGGACTCAGAGACCGGCCACGGGAGAGCCACCCCCGGGCGAATCCTCGAACGAAGCGGCGCTCGACGTGGACGTGGTCTGCGGAAGACCCCGCCGGCCGAATCGGCTGAGCAGGACTCCACCCAGACCGACGGTCCAGGCCACGTACTCCACGACGAAGCCGGCGAAGAGCACCAGGCTGAACAGCGCGCGGACGGGTGCACCGGCCATTCCGGCAAACCGGGCCACAACGGTCAGCCCCCAGACGAGCGCCAGGCCGACGGCCAGCGCCCCGATCATGGTCATCCGCGACGAGGCGAACCGGCGGCTGACGAGATCGCCAACAGCGAAACCCGTGCTCGTGAATCCGAGCAGGAAGGCCAGCAAAAGGACCACGACGCCAACCGGAACGAGTACGAGCAGCGGGATGCCGACAATGGACACGATAAGGATCAGCACCGTCAGGACGATGAGCGGTACGAACAACAGTTGTGCTGCCAGTCCGACGATGCCAGCCTTCAGCGGTTCGACCGCAACGCGCTCGGACACCCGCCTGACCTTGACCGGGGCCACGAGCACCACAATCGAGGCGAAGAGACCGACGACCGCCAGCCGCAGCAGGGTCGCGACCAGCCGGTCACCTGCCGAGAACGGCCACCAGAGCCACGAGTCCATGTGCCTCGGCGAGAAGTTGACCATCGGGCCCATGCGCGGCAGGTTCACGCGAACCTCGTTGACCTCGCCGCCGACCCTGGCCCCGTCCGACCGCTGGATATCGCCGCCGACGGCGGTCACGCTTCCGAGCACGTTCGACTTGGGCCCGAGCGACACGCCGCCGCCGACGGCCACGACGTCCCCGTTGACGCGCCCGTCGATTCGCGCCCGTCCCAGTACGACCACGACCGCATCGCCGACCGTCTCGTTCTCGCCGACGTGGACATCGCCGCCAATCCGCACCCGGGCACCGCCGCGTCGCTCGGTGATTCCGAACGAGTCGTCACCGGATCCCGTGGAGGGCGGCGCTGACGGCTGAGGGGCCGCCGGAGACTCGATGGCAGGCGCCGGACCCGGTGCAGGTGGCGCAGGCGCAGCTGGTGCCGGAGAAGACGGCGCGAAGAGCGCGAGGCGTGCATCGTCGGTCAGGAATGAGAGCTGGGCAATCAGGTCCGCGTCTTCCGGCAGTCGTCCCCGGAGTTCCCGCCCGGTTACGGGTGTTCCATCAATCAGCACGATCCCGTTGCTGATCTCGATGTTGTTGACCGTCTTGGGCTCGTAGCGCGGCACGAGCACCACGCTCTGCCTCAATCTGACAACCGTGTACCGTCGTTCCACCCTTTGTTTGAGCTGGGCCCCGTCGGCCGGCGACAGGGTGACCTGGCTATCGAGCGTCGCGGCAGTAGCGGGCGGAACCCGCCCGCCGATCAGGACCGCCACGGCGCACAGGACCGGGATGACCCCGCGGCCAATCGGCAATCCGGGAATTCGCAACCTCATGACGTCACCCTTCCTGAGGGACCAGCAGGCGTCGGAGTGCAAGCAACGAGGCCGACGCTAGGACGAGATTGAGCACCACGAAGGCGCCCGCAGCAGGCACCGAGAGCACGGAAGCCACCGCCCCGCCGAGTTGCGCGAAGACTCTCCACATGGACCATCCCGCCGTGGCCCACGTCGCAGCCAGCGTCCAGGCGTGGCCCGCGGAGACGGCCACGAAATCGATCACGCCCAGCGCGGAATTGAGGAGGCGCAGACCGGAAAGCGAGGCGACGGCGAACGCTGTCAGCGTGAGGGCGGTTCCGACCAGCGCGTACATCCACCACGCGGCCCAGATGGCGGGCGCGGCGGGCACGTGGTGCAAGCCGGACGCCTGCAGGACACGCGCGACGAACTCGCGGCTCGGCGCCAGGCGGGGCACCTCGATCATCACACTGCGAAACAACTGGTCGGCCCGGTCGTCCGGACCGTCCTGCTCGGCTTTCAGCCACGATTCGAGGGATTTGGCATTCCGGGACTTCATGGCTCTTCCATCCGTTCCTACGTGACAGTCCTCTGGGGGGTTTCAGCCGGCGATCCCGGGGTGGAAGCCTGAGGGCCCCATCCGGAATCGACCATGAGCCGGGCCAGTTCGTGGCGGGCCCGATGGAGGTGACTCTTGACCGTACCGAGAGGCAGGCCGAGCATCTCGGAGATCTCGTCGTAGGACTGGTCTTCCTGGTAACGCAGGACCACCAGCCGGCGGTATTCCGGGCGAAGCCTGGCCAATGCGGCATCGATCGCGCGGGCCAGGTCGGCACGCTCGGCGTGGACCAGGGGTGAGGTTGCATGGGCGTCGATCAGCACGGATTCGAGCTCGCGCCCGCCTCGGTCGTCGTCGAGCGATACGGTGTCAGGACGGCTTCGACGAAGGTAGTCGATGGCGGTGTTCTGGGCGATTCGGAGCAACCAGCTGATGAGCCGGTACTGCGGGTCGAAGGTGCGGAGCGCGGCGAACGCCTTGGCAAAAGCGTCCTGGGCCAGCTCCTCGGCGACACCGGGGTCGCGGACCATGCGGCACACCAGATTGAACACGGCCTGTTGGTGCTGTTCAACCAGGCGGCGCGCCGCGTCCTGGGAGCCTGCGAGCACCTGTCCAACCAGCTCGGCGTCGGTCACGTCACCTCGACCAGGGCGGGGATTCCCCACCGTCAGTCCACGATGCGCAGCTCGATCGGGTCGAAGCGCCCCTCGCCCGGCCGGTACGCGCGCACGTCGATTGCGTCCGGCCCGTGCAGCAGGGAGACAATGACCCAGACCAGCTGCGGGTCTGCTTCAGATTCGGCGATGTCGGTCGGCGACGGCAACACGGACGTCGCCGGGTGCGAGTGGTACGTGCCCATGACCAGCGCTCCGCTCTGCCGCGCCGATCGAATCGCGGAGAAGTGGTCCTCCGGATGCACGAGAAACCGGGTGGGGCTCGCGAGTGCGTTGCGCGTCCGAACGGCTTGCTGTGCGTGGCCGGTTGACCCGATCAGGAGACCGCAGCACTCGAGCGGGGCGTCGTCGACGGCATGACGACGGATATCCTCGAGCGCTCGTCGAGCCATCGTGACGCGCGTCGGCCTGGGCGGCTCTCCCTCCGGTTCGGTGTCGGCCACGGCTAGAAGCGCCCCGGAGGCGATTCGACGAGCAGTCTGGGTTCGGTCGCGGCCTGGACCTTCTCCAGGCTGGTGTCTTCGGCCAGTTCCCGCAACGCCAGGCCTGATGGGGTGACTTCGATGACGGCGAGGTCGGTCACGATCAGGTCCACGACCCCCATGCCCGTCAGCGGGAGGTTGCAGGCGCGCAGAATCTTCGGCTCTCCCTCACGCGTCGTGTGCTCCATCGCGACGATCACCCGGCGAGCACCCGCCACAAGGTCCATTGCTCCGCCCATCCCCTTGACCATCTTGCCCGGGACCATCCAGTTTGCCAGGTTGCCCTTCTCGTCGACCTGGAGCGCGCCGAGCACCGTAAGATCGATGTGCCCCCCGCGAACCATGGCGAACGAGTCGGCGCTGCTGAAGTACGAGCAGCCGGGAAGTTCGCTGACGGTCTCCTTGCCTGCATTGATCAGATCGGGATCGATGTCGGCGTCGAGCGGGTATGGCCCGACACCGAGCATGCCGTTCTCGGAATGCAGGGTGATGTGCACGCTCGGGGGCACGAAGTTGGCGACCAGCGTAGGCATGCCGATGCCGAGATTGACGTAGTCGCCATCCTTGAGTTCGCGAGCCACACGCCGCACGATCCGTTCCCGCTTGTCCACGTCCTGCTCCCTAGACCGGCCGGGGTCCCTATTGCGATCACGCCGGGCTGGAATGGAAGAACTGCCGAGCGATCAGTTCTTCCGGATCGTACGCCGCTCGATGCGTTTCTCGTATCGCGGTCCTTCGAAGATGTGGCTGACGAAGATCCCGGGCGTGATGACGGCGTCTGGATCCAGTTCGCCAACCGGCACGAGGTGCTCCACTTCGGCGATCGTCGTGCGCGCGGCGGTGGCCATCATCGGATTGAAGTTCCGCGCGGTGCGGCGATAGACGAGGTTCCCTTCGGCATCGCCCTTGAAGGCCTTCACCAGTGCGAAATCCGCTTTCAGCGGGGCCTCGAGCACACAGGGCACGCCGTCGATCACGCGGGTTTCCTTCCCCTCGGAAACCACCGTCCCATAGCCCGTCGGTGTGAAGAACCCGGCGATGCCGGCGCCGCCGGCCCGAATGCGCTCGGCGAAGGTGCCTTGTGGCACGAGTTCGACATGGAGCTCGCCGCTCAGGAACTGGCGTTCGAATTCCTGGTTTTCTCCGACGTAGGTCGCGATGATGCGCGTCACCTGGCGGCTTTCGAGCAGGATGCCCAGGCCGAAGCCGTCCACCCCGGCGTTGTTGGAGATGATCGTGAGATCGCGCACGCCACGCTCGCGCAGCGCAAGGATCAGGTTCTCGGGGATCCCGCACAGGCCGAAGCCGCCGACCATCACGACGGCCCCATCCCCGATCAACGCAACCGCTTCCGCGGCGCCGCCTATCACTTTGGTCATGGCCGCATTATATGGCCATCGCCGGCCCGCTCGCACGCGGTGGCGCAGGTTCCTCCCGACGTTGCGTGTGCTGCCGCGGGGCAGGTGTGCCTGCCATCCGGACGTGAACGCTCCGGTTTGATCTGGGGCCGGGTCCGAGGACCGGCGGGTCAGTCCTGGCGATGCTGAGTGCTCGAGCGATCGGTTGAGCCCTGTGCGACGAGCCGCTCGCGCCAGAGGTTGGCAGACCTGAAGAACTCTTCGATGTCTGCGCGCGAATCGAGGCCCGTCCGGAGCGAGCCTAGGAGGGCGCCCAGCAGGTCGAGCGCCCGGCCGATCTCGTCGCGGTTGGTTGTCAGCACGTCGGCCCAGACCTCGGAAGAACTGGACGCCAACCGCGTGGTGTCGGCCAGCCCCCGCCCGGCCAGTGCGAGCCCACTCTCTCCCACCGCCTCGCCGACGACCTGCATCAACGCGCTGGCGACCAACTGGGGCAGGTGTCCCAGGTACGCGAGCATGTGATCGTGGTCCTCCGGCGATTGCACAATCGGCTTCGCGCCCACACCGCGGACGAATTCCGAGAGGCGCTCGAGAACTTCGGGCGGCGCGGTGGCCGGCGTCAGGATCCACGGCCGGCCCGTAAACAGATCGGCCCTCGCGAACTCGATACCGGATCGCGGGGCACCGGCGAGCGGGTGGCCACCGACGAACGCCAGCCGCTCCGGCAGCCGACGCGCGGCGGCGACGACAGCCCGCTTGGAGTCTCCGAGATCGGTCACGACAGCATTGCCCGGAATGTCATCAGGGAGATCGTCCAGCAGGGCCAGGCACGCGGAGACGGGCGCGGCCAGCACGACCAGATCCGCCTCGGCGGCCACCACGAGATCGTCGGCTCCGAGATCGACGGCGTGCAGGCGCATCGCCGTTTCGAGGACGTCATTCCGATCGACGCCGATGACGAGTGCATCCGGCCAGGCCCGCCGCGCGGCGAGACCGAGTGAGCCGCCCATCAGGCCCACGCCGACGATCGCGATCTTCCGGAACACCGGCTCGCCAGCCGGAGCGGCATCGCGTACGACCGGCAGAGGGACTCCGCCGGCCGCCATCAGTGGCCCCACCCTCGCCGTGCAACGGGTTCGGTGCAGATGGTCCGGCCAATGGCGGGGGCGATGATGCGCAGTTCGGCCATCAGCCGATCGAATTGCGCAGGAAAGAGCGACTGCGCCCCATCGCTGAGCGCGTGGTCCGGGTCCTGGTGGACTTCGATGATCAGACCGTCGGCCCCTGCGGCCACCGCGGCTCTCGCCATCGGCGCGACCTTGTCCCGCCGGCCCGTTCCGTGACTCGGGTCGACGAGCACCGGCAGGTGGCTGAGCTTCTTCACGATCGGGATGGCCGATATGTCCAGGGTATTGCGCGTGTAGGTCTCGAAGGTCCGGATGCCCCGCTCGCAGAGCATCACCTGCATATTGCCTCCCGCGAGGACGTACTCGGCCGAGAGCAGCCATTCTTCGATCGTCGCGGAAATTCCCCGCTTCAGCAGGATGGGCTTGCGGGAGTGCCCCAGCTCGCGCAGCAGCGAGAAGTTCTGCATGTTGCGCGCTCCCACCTGCAGGATGTCCGCGTAGCGCTCGACGGCCTCGATCTGCGTCACGTCCATGACTTCGGAAACCAGCTTCAGCCCGTGCACGATGGCCGCGTCACGCAGCATCTTCAAGCCCAGCTCTCCGAGCCCCTGGAAGCTGTAGGGAGAGCTGCGCGGCTTGAAGGCACCTCCGCGCAGCACCTTTGCCCCGGCTCGCTTGACGGCCGCCGCCGTTAGGTGGACCTGGTCCTCGGTTTCAGCCGAGCAGGGTCCGGCCATCACGATGACCTCGTCGCCGCCGATCCGCACGTCATCGAGCACGATGACGGTGCCCTGCGGGCGGAAGGTCCGGCTGGCGAGTTTGTAGGGCTCGGTGATGGGAACGACTTCCTGCACTCCCTCGCAGAGTTCGATGAGGCGGTAGTCGCCGTGGCCCTGGGTGCCAACTGCGCCGAGCACGGTCCGGTTGGCGCCGACCGACCGATGTACGGCGTAGCCCATTTCCTCGAGTTGGGTCACGACCTTCTCGATCTGATCGGGCGTCGCTCCATCCACCATTACGACAATCACTCGACTACTCCTCAGGGCCCGAGGCGGGCTGGTGGCGGCAGTGGCCGCGAACAGGACGACTTTGCGGCAGGATATCCAGTGGTGACCGGCTTCCTTTCAGACTATCCCGCAGGCCCGGAACCGCGCAACCCGTGATCGCTCATCTCTCGCCGAGCCGGATCGTCAGACACGGCGGCGTCGGGTGCCGTTCTACGTCGCGTACCGGCGTCCGCCGCGCAGCCATTCGACGTAGCCCTGGACGCGATCGCCGAGATCTGGCGCTGACGCCTGATCTGCGATGAACTGCACCAGTGCGCTCCCAACGACGGCCGCGTCGGCGACCCGCCCGACCGCTCGAACGTGTTCCGGCTGCGAGAGGCCAAAGCCGACCGCGACCGGCAACGAACTCGCCGACCTGATCCGCGACACCAGCGCATCGATCCCGGACGACAGTTCCTGGCGGGCCCCGGTCACGCCAAGCCTCGAGATCGCGTAGATGAACCCGGTGCCCCACTGCGCGACCAGCCGCATCCGCTCCGGGTTCGTTGTCGGGCTGACCAGATAGATCACATCGAGCCCGGCTGCGCCGATCGCCGCACGGAAATCACGGCCTTCCTCAGGAGGCCAGTCGAGCACCAGCACCCCGTCGGCGCCCGCTTGCGCGGCACGGGTCGCGAAGCCGGTCAGGCCCATCCGGTAGATCGGGTTGGCATAGGAAAAGAGCACGATCGGGGCCTTGATGCGCGGCCTGACGCTTCCCAGCAGATCGAGCGTCCTGGCGAGTGTCGCACCGGCCGCGATCGCGCGCTCGCTCGCCCGCTGAATGACGGGGCCGTCCGCGAGCGGGTCCGAGAATGGCACGCCCACCTCGATCAGATCGGCCCCCCCGCGATCGAGGGCCAGCAGGATCTCCCCGGATCGGCTCAGATCCGGATCGCCGGCGGTGACGTAGGTCACCAGGCCGGTCCGCCCCTCCTGCCGAAGCGCGGCAAACACGTCATCAATGCGGGACATGGCAGCGGACTACTCCGTGGTCATTCCAAGATGAGCGGCAACCGACTCCACGTCCTTGTCTCCGCGGCCGGAGAGGTTGACGAGAACGGTCTTCCCTGCACCCAGTGTTCGCGCGAGCCTGCAGGCGTATGCCACCGCGTGGGCCGATTCGAGCGCCGGCAGGATGCCTTCCAGCTTCGCCAGTTGCTGGAACCCCTCAAGGGCCTCGGCGTCACTGACATGTGCGTACTCGGCCCGCCCGGCCTCCCGGAGCCATGCGTGCTCGGGCCCGACCGCTGCATAGTCGAGGCCAGCGGATACCGAGTGGGTTGGAGAGATGTTGCCATCGGCGTCCTGCAGAATGTAGGTCTTCGTGCCCTGGAACACGCCGATTTCGCCTCCGGCGAAGCGTGCCGCATGGCGTCCGGGTTCGATGGCCGTGCCGCCTGCTTCCACGCCAACAAGGCGAACCGACTGGTCCGCGACGAATGCGTCGAAGATCCCGATGGCATTGCTGCCCCCTCCCACGCATGCCACGATCACGTCGGGCAGACTCCCGACGCGCTCGGTGAACTGCGCCCGGGCTTCCCTGCCGATGACCGACTGAAACTCGCGCACCATCAGCGGATACGGGTGCGGCCCCAGGACCGACCCGAGCAGATAGTGCGTGGTCTCCGGACTGGCGACCCAATCCCGCATCGCCTCGTTGATGGCGTCCTTCAGCGTCCGGCTGCCGGCATCGACCCTCACCACCGTTGCGCCGAGCAACTGCATCCGTACGACGTTCAGCGCCTGGCGCCGCATGTCCTCTGAACCCATATAGACGCAGCACTCGAGGCCGAACAGCGCCGACGAGGTAGCGGAGGCGACGCCGTGCTGACCGGCACCGGTCTCGGCAACGATTCGCGTCTTACCCATTCGGACGGCGAGTAGTGCCTGACCGAGCGCGTTGTTGATCTTGTGCGCGCCGGTGTGCGTGAGGTCTTCCCGCTTGAAGAACAGGCGGGCGCCGCCGCACTGCTTCGACAGCCGGACTGCCTCGTAGAGCGGGGTGGGACGCCCGGCATAATGCGTCAGCAGCGATTTCAGCTCCTCCTGGAACGACGAGTCAGAGCGGAGCTCCATGTAGGCTCGCTCGATGGCTTCGAGAGGCGCCATCAGCGTGTCAGGCACGAACCGCCCCCCGAAGGCGCCGAAGTAGCCGGCCTTGTCGGGATCTCTCCGCAGCGTTGCGGCCGTGGTCTGCTCGCTCATCATCATGCTCCGTCCACCTCGCACCGCCCGCGGGCGGCTTCAACAAAAGCCCGCAGCAGACGGGCGTCCTTCACGCCGGGACTCTGCTCGACCCCGGACGAGACATCCACGGCCCACGGCCGGACTGTTGCTACGGCTCGTGCCACATTGTCCGGCGCCAGACCGCCCGAGAGCACGATCGGACGCATCAACGACGCCGCGCCGGCGATTCCCCAGTCGACCACTCGACCCGTGCCGCCTCGCCGAACCGGGTCGCTCGCATCGAGCAAGGGCGTCACCTCGTCGGGCCACGTCGACAGTTCTCGCACGTCCAAGCGCTCTGTCACCCCGACGGCCTTGATGACCGGCCGTCCGATCCGGCCCCACTCGGACCTTGGTTCATTCCCGTGCAACTGGACGACGGAGAGCCCGGTCGCCGAGCATATGCTGACGATAGAGTCGACCGTCTGATCCACGAAGACCCCGACCGTCGCGACCGATGCAGGCAGGCCGCTGACGATCGCCTTGACGGCGGCCGGCTCGACGAATCGGGGGCTCCCTGGCCAGCACACGAATCCCAGCATCTCCACCCCGAGTTCGACGGCAGCCCGCGCATCCTCGATTCGGGTGATCCCGCAGATCTTGATGCGCGGAACAGGCGCGATCATGGACGGTCCGCTCCCGCACGCGCCGGTCGAGTGCTCTGCCTGATGCGACGCAGCACGCCGGCGGGATCCTCGTGCGTGGCCAGGAACTCGCCGACCAGGACCGCGGAGTAGCCGGCGGCCCCCATCCGGACGATGTCGGACTCCGACCGCAGGCCGCTCTCGGCAACCGCCACGACCGACGAGGGGATGCTCGCCACCAGCTCGTCGCACACGGTTGTGTCCACGGAGAGCGTCTTCAGGCTGCGGTTGTTCACTCCGACGATCGACGCGCCCGCTTGAAGGGCCGTCTCGAGTTCGGATCGGTCGTGGACCTCGACCAGCGCGGCCAGACCCATGCTTTCTGCCGTTCTCAGCAGCTGCCGCAACGCGTCGCCGGAGAGCGCCGCGACGATCAGCAGCACCGCGTCGGCACCGGAGGAGCACGCCTCGTAGAGTTGGTAGGGATCGACGATGAAGTCCTTCCGGAGCAACGGGAGTGCCACCCGGCTCCGGACGGCTTCAAGGTCTCCAAGCGACCCGTCGAAGAAGGTCGGCTCAGTCAGCACCGATATTGCCGCCGCGCCACCCCGCTCGTAGAGCTCGGCGAGTTTCGCCGGGTCGTAGTCCTGCACGAGCACGCCCCGAGACGGGGAGCGCCGCTTGCACTCGGCGATCACGTTCACGCCACCAGGACGCATCAGCCTCGCACGAAACTCCATCCCACGCGGAGGGCGCACCGCGGCCCGTTCGATCATGCGATCGAGCGGAATGCGGGCGCGGCGGGATTCGACAATCCGCCGCGCAGCGCCGACGACTGCCTCCAGCAGGTCCGGAGACGCCGGTGATGAATGCGCGTTCATGCCTGCCTGGCCTGATTGGGGGTCTCGCCGTTCGACATCGATCTCAGCCGCTCCAGCGTCAGGCGGGCAGCTCCGCTGTCGAGCGCCGCTTCCGCATCCGCGATCCCCCGCCGGATGGTGGGCGCGCGGTTCGCAACCAGCAGGGCCGCGCCGGCATTCAGCACGACAATGTCGCGCGCCGGACCAGGTTCGCCCGCCAGCACGCTGCGAACGATCGCCGCGTTGTCCGCGCGCTCCCCTCCGATGAGCGACGACAGGCTCGCCTTGGCGAGCCCGAGCTCGGCCGGGTGCAGGTAGAAGGTATTCACGGCGCCGTCTCTGCACTCCGACACCTTCGTGTACCCGGTTGTCGAGATCTCGTCCAGCCCATCGGCGCCATGCACCACCCAGGCCCGCTCGGACCCGAGCAGCAGCAGCGACCTGGCAAGCAGCTCGGTCAACTCCGGCCTGGGAACGCCGACAATCTGGCGCCCGGGCGAGGCGGGATTCGTCAGTGGGCCGAGGATGTTGAACGCGGTGCGGATGCCGAGGTCGCGCCTGACTTCTGCCACGTTCCGCATCGACGGGTGAAAGGTGGGCGCGAACAGGAACGCCAGCCCCACCTGGTGGAGGCACTGCTCGACCACCTCCGGCGCGGCGGTTATCTTCACACCAAGTTCCTCGAACACGTCCGCGCTGCCGCAACGGCTGGAGACCGATCGGTTGCCGTGCTTGGCAACGGGCACGCCGCACGCGGCGACGACGATGGAGGCAGCCGACGAGATGTTGAAGGTCCCGGACCGGTCACCCCCGGTTCCGCACATGTCGGTCACCCCGGGCGGCACCGAGCCAAGCTTCACGGCGCGGTGGCGCATGCACCTGGCAAACCCGACAATCTCCGGCGGCCGCTCGCCCTTCAGCGCGAGGCTCACGAGCAACGCCGCGACTTGCGCCGGCTTGACGCGGGCCTCGATGATGTCGTCCATCGCCTCGAAGGCCTCGTCTGAGGTCAGGTCCTGGCGCCGCAGCAGCTTGTCCAAGTGGTTGGTGAACACGTTCGATCCCTCTCGCGGGCGTGGTCCGCATCAGGCTCGGCTTTCGCAGACCGAGTCAAGGGCCACGGACGATCGCTAGTTCAGCACGAGAAAATTCCTCAACAGGTGGCGTCCTTCCGGTGTCAGGACGGACTCGGGATGGAACTGGACGCCATGGACCGGCCACTCGCGATGGCGAATGCCCATCACGCAGCCGTCGTCTCGAGCGCGACCGGTTACTTCCAGCTCCGGCGGCAAGCCGTCTTCCAGCACGACCAGCGAGTGGTACCGGCCGGCGACGAAACCCCGCGTGAGACCCTGGAACACCCCGCGGCCATCGTGGTCGATCTCTGAGGTCTTCCCGTGCATCGGCGTCGGGGCGCGAGCGATTCGCCCCCCGAAGGCATACCCGATCGCCTGGTGGCCGAGGCAGACGCCGAGAATCGGGATCGTTCGGCCGAATCGACGGACCACCTCCGTCGTGATGCCGGCGGCCTTCGGATGGCCGGGGCCCGGCGAGATCACGATGCGCTCAGGCTGCAGCGCCTCTATCTGATCGAGCGTCACCGCGTTGTTTCGATGCACCACCGGCTGTGCGCCGAGCTCTCCGAGGAACTGGACCAGGTTGTAGGTGAACGAGTCGAAGTTGTCGATGACAAGGATCATCTCTTGTCCATTCCGCGCCGCGCGCCGCGCGCAGGCCGCGTGCGAATTACAGACCGCGCTGCGCCATCTCCAGGGCACGGAAGAGTGCCTTCGCCTTGTCGCGCGTCTCGTCGAACTCGGCCGACGGATTCGAGTCGGCCACGATGCCCGCACCCGCCTGGACGAGCGCGCGCTTGCCGCCAATGACCACGATTGTCCGGATGGCGATGCAGAAATCGAGGTTGCCCGCGAAGTCGAGGTACCCGACCGCACCGGCGTACACGCCGCGCCGCCCTTTCTCGAGCTCGGCGATGATCTCCATGGCCCTGACCTTCGGCGCACCTGACACGGTCCCGGCCGGGAAGCACGCCGCCAGCGCATCGAGCCGATCTCGGTCCTCGGCAAGCTTTCCTTCGACAATCGACACCAGGTGCATCACGTGGGAGTACTTCTCGAGGGCCATGTATTGCGGGACGCGCACGCTGCCGTAGTCGCACACGCGGCCCAGATCATTCCGCCCCAGGTCGACGAGCATGACGTGCTCGGAGCGCTCCTTTTCGTTGGCCTTGAGCTCCTCGGCCAGCCTGACGTCTTCTTCCGGAGAGTTGCCGCGCGGCCGCGTGCCTGCGATCGGATGCGTCTCGACCCGGCGCCCTTCCACC
This sequence comes from uncultured Acidobacteriota bacterium, assembly GCA_963843385.1. GTDB lineage: Bacteria > Acidobacteriota > Vicinamibacteria > Vicinamibacterales > JAKQTR01 > CAVOHU01. The sequence continues at coordinate 1,105,718 of CAWJJY010000007.1, read as the reverse complement.
CGGACTAACATCTCGGGGGACGCTCCGATCATCGAGAGCGCTCCCATCCGCAGGAAGAACATGTACGGCGACGGATTCACGTGCCTGAGCGCCCGGTAGACCGTGAACGGGTCCGCCGAGAGATCCGCCTCGAATCGTTGCGACACCACGACCTGGTAGATGTCTCCCGACGCGATGTACTCTTTCGCCGCCCGAACGCTCTGTTCGTACTCCTCGCGCGTCATGTTCGATCTGACGTCCAGCGAGGACGCCGGCGTGCGCTCAGCCTGGGAAAGACTGCGCTCCAGCTCACGCTCGAGGAAGTCGATCTTGGCCAGGGCAAACTGGTACAACGCCTCGAGATCGTCCTCGCCGCCTATCCTCGCATTGGCAATGATCAGGATTCGATGCTGGACGTGGTCGAAGGCCAGCACGGTGTCGAAGAGCATGAACCCGGCTTCGTCGACCGCCGGGTCGTCTTCGGCCGCCGGCGTGACGGGCACCGGTTCGAACCAGGCCGCGGCGTCGTAGCCGAGGTAGCCGACGGCGCCGCCCGTGAACCGTGGCAATCCCGGCACATAGGGCGCCCGAAAGCCGGCCATCAGTCGCCGAACCGTCGGCATGAACGCCTCGTCGCTGTCCGTGATGACTCCGGCGCGCTCGATGGTCACCCGTCCCCTCGCGGCCCGCGCGATGAGGAACGGATCCTTGCCAAGGAACGAGTAGCGGCCGACCTGTTCTCCGCCCTCGACGCTTTCCAGCAGGAACGCGTAGTCGGAGTGTTCGGCGATCTTCAGGAACGCCGAGACCGGCGTCAGCAGGTCAGCCATGATCTCGCGGCACACCGGCACGAAGGTGCCGCGCCGGGACAGCTCGACGAATTGCTCGAAGGTCGTGGTGTTCATCTCGGATTCCGTTCAAACGTTTCGAGGCGCCAGGCAGCCGCCTGGCGCAGCACGTTGGCCGAGGGCGCCCGCCCGGTCCACCATTCGGCCTGCCGCCGGGCCTGGGCGACGAGCATCACGAGGCCCCCGATGACCCGACAACCAGCCTCGGCTGCCTCGCGCATGAACCGGGTCTGCGAGGGGTTGTAGATCAGGTCATACACCAGCCGCCCGTCGAACCGCCCTTCAGCAAACGGCGTGTCACCGATTGCGGGCACCATGCCAACCGGTGTGGCGTTGACGAGCAGGTCCCATGACCCGGGTGGAATCGGCCGTCCGGCACCCACGACCCCAAGGTCGGCTGCCACCGTGCGCGCTCGCGACGCGTCTCGGCCCGCCAGTGTCACCGTGGCTCCGCTCGACCGCAGAGCGGCGGCAACCGCGCGTGCAGCCCCGCCAGTACCGAGGATTGTCGCCCTGACGCCCGCCACGGGCTCGGTACCAAGCGAGGCGAGGAATCCGTCCCCGTCCGTATTGGTGCCCACCCAACGCCCGTCCCTCAGGGCGATGGTGTTCACCGCGCCGATACGGCGCGCCCGTTCATCGACCTGGTCGAGGTGCGCGAGCACGTCAACCTTGAAGGGAATCGTGACGCTCGCCCCCGCGAGATGCATCCCACGCGCGAACGCAAAGAAATCCTCCAGGTCCGTCGTCGGAAGGGGAAGATACGCGGCGTCGATTCCCAGCTCGGCGAATCCAGCGTTGTGCATCGCGGGGGAGACCGAGTGTCTCGCCGGCGCCCCCACCACTCCAAAGACGACGGTGATCTCGGAGATCCTGTCGATGCCGAACTCCGTCTTCAGTTCCCAGACGGGCGCCTGGCCCGGCGCCACCCCATCGCCCGCATAGATCCATGCAGACTGGAATCGCGCAGCCAGCACGCGTGTCGGCAGCCCGGCCTCTCCCATGCCGATGACGACCATCCGCGCGGCAGCGAACCTCCGGCGCATCTCCAGCAGGCGCACGCAATCCCGCAGGTGGCGCGCACGGACGGCGACCTTCACGATTTCCGCACCCGTCGCGACCATGGCGCGGACTCTGTCGTCGAGGTCGTCGGGCATGCCGTCGAAGTCGTGCATCGACAGCACGATTCCTCTGCCGGCTCGCTGCGCGATGAGATCGGTGAAACCGGCGCTCCATTCGAGATCGACATACTCGGCGTCGCTCGCGACGGCGGCGGCCAGCACCTGGCGCCGCTCGGTCTCGCTGCCCGCGAAGCTCCCGCCTTCGAGCCTGGACCGGCACGTGACGATCGCCGGGCGGGTCCGGCCGGCAAGCCCGCTCTCGACATCGGGGGAGCCCACGCTGTCCAGGCGAAGCTCGACCATGTCCGCGTCGGCGGCCGCACGGTCGCGCCGCGCGCGCAGCTCGTCCATCGTCGATCCCACGACGGTTGCGCAGATGGGCGGTCGGGCCATATCGCTCACAAACGAAAAAAGCCTCTCCAGCCGAGTGGCTGAAGAGGCTTGATTGTGGCTCCGGTCAGTAGGTCGACGGGCTCCGGATCCTGCCCCTTCAGCCGCGTGAGCGGCGCCACCACCAGTAGCCGGTCGACACCCTGCGCGACAGGGTCGCGTAGGCGGGTCGCCGCGGTGAAGACGTGAAGGATGGCATGGGTGCCGAAGCGCTGTGAGGCACGAGCGTAGCAGAGGCGATCGGCTGCTGTCAACGCGTGCGGGCGGGGTCGCCTTGACCCACACGTCGTTTCTTCGCTATAAGGGGTGAGCATCCAGTCGATGACACCATTCTGACGCCCCCGTAGGAGCCAGCTTCCCTGTAACCCATGAGAGTGCACCGCTTTCTTCTCGTTCTGGTTGCGTGGGGCTGTGGCTTCCTCGCGTTGTCCGCGTCGAGCCGGGTCATGCCAATCGACGAGATTCGGCCCGGCATGGTCGGTGTCGGCCGGACGGTGTTCCAGGGCACGGCCGTCGAGGAGTTCAAGGTCGAGGTCCTCGGCGTCCTGCGCAACATCATGGGCCCGAAGCGTGATCTGATCCTCGCGCGCCTCAGCGGAGGTCCCCTCGCAAAGTCCGGCGTCATCGCGGGGATGAGCGGAAGCCCGGTGTACATCGACGGCCGCCTGATCGGTGCGGTCTCCTACGCGCTCGGGCAGTTCTCGACCGAACCCATCGCCGGGATCACGCCCTTTGCCGAGATGGTGGAGGCGACCTCCTCCTCTGCACCCCGCGCGGCTGCGTCCCGCCCTCACTGGGATGGGGTTCCGACGCCAGCCGCCGTCGTCGCCGCCGTACGGAACGCCCTCGGAGTCGCCAGCCCGTTCGCGGCGCGGGCTTCAGATGTCACGGCGCTCGGCGCGCTGTTGCCCGGCGCGGACGAACGGCTCGGCACGATGCTGCGCCCGATTGCCACCCCGCTCGTGTTTGCGGGCTACGACCCGCGTGGAATGGAGCCGGTGCTTTCGGCCTTCGAGGACCGCGGGTTCGTTCCGGTGAACGGCGCGTCGATGCCGGGAAGCAGCCAGGCGAGCCCTGCGGCAGGGGAACCGCCGCTCAAGCCGGGCGACCCCATCGGGGTCTCGCTGGTCGATGGCGATCTCGTCATGGGCGCGACCGGGACGGTCACCGAGGTCGACGGGCAGCGGGTCTACGCGTTCGGCCACCCGCTCTACAACATCGGGCCGGCCCACTTTCCGATGACCCGCGCCTACGTCCACACGATCCTGCCCAGCCTCCTGAGTTCCTCGAAGCTGTCGTCGACCGGCGATGTCATCGGGATGTTCGTCCAGGATCGGTCCACCGCCATCGCCGGCACGATCGGCCCGCCGCCGCCTCGCGTCGCGGTTCAGTTGTTGCTGGAAACCGAGCGCGGAGTGCGGAAGTCGTTTCGATTCAGCGTCGCGGACGATCAACTGCTGACGCCGCTTCTGCTGTACGCGTCGCTGGCCAACGCCATGAGCGCGTACGAGCGCGACTTCGGTGCCGCCACCTTCACCATTTCCGGCCACGCCGGCCTCCAGCAGGGCGGGCGCCTCGAGTTCAGCAACGTCTTCACGGGCGATTCGCCCGGCGTGGCCGCGGCGGCTTCGGTGGCGATGCCCATCGCCGCCCTGCTCGCCAACGACCTCGAGCGGGCACGAATCGAGTCAATCGATCTCAGCGTCACGACCAGCGAACGGCCGCGGGTCGCCAGCATCGAGAGGATCTGGCTCGATGCGGTGGATCTGCATCCAGGCCGAACCGTTCCACTCAAGGTTCTGCTTCGAAGCTACCGGGGCGAGTCCATCGTGAAGACGTTCCCGCTTGACCTGCCGTCAAATGCGCGCGGGCCGCTGTCCGTCCTGGTGGCCGACGGAGCCAGGCTGGCGCAGTGGGAACAACGCGACGTCAGGCAGGCCCTCGAACCGGAAACGCTCGCGCAGATGATCAAGCAGATGAACCGCCTGCGCAGGAACAACCACCTCTACGTGCGCCTGCTGAGCCAGGAGGCCGGCGCGGTGGTGGCCGGCGAGTACTTGACCTCGCTACCGGCCTCGGCCTTGTCGGTCTACGAGGGCGACCGCGGCAGCTCGAGCATGGCCCCGCTGCGCTACTCCGTGCTCGGTGCCTGGGACGTGGCCATGGATCAGGCCGTGGCCGGCCTTCGCGTGTTGACGCTCAGCCTGAACCCCCATGAGTAAGACATGAGACACACTCTGCGCGCCGGTGCCGTCGCGACGCTCCTGGTGTCGTGCCTGGCCATCGCGTCGGCCTCGACGCCCCGATTCTGGCAGGTCGCGACCCAGTCCGGGTTTCTCAAGGGCGAAGTCGACGGGCTCTCGATCGACAGCGACGGGCGCCTGGTCATCGGGCCGGTGGTTCGGCCCATCTACGACGCCACGGTGCCGTTCATCTGGACGCTCGTCACGGGCCCCGACGGGACGATCTACGCAGGCAGCGGCAATCAGGGCCAGGTGTTCAAGACCGACAAGCAGGGCGCAACTTCGGTGCTGCTCGATACGCCTGATCTGGAGGTCCACGCGCTCGCCTTCTCGCCAGATGGCCTGCTCTACGTTGGCACCTCGCCTGACGGGAAGATCTATCGCGTGGACAAGAGCGGCTCGTCCTCGGTCTTCTTCGATCCCGAGGACAAGTACATTTGGGCGCTGTCAGTGGACTCGAAAGGCCGCGTCTTCGCGGCGACGGGCGAGAAAGGCCTCATCTACCGGATCACGCCGGACGGCAAAGGTGAGGTGTTCTACAAAACCAAGTCCACGCACGTGACCTCGCTCGCCATCGATGGCGAAGGGCGGTTGCTTGCGGGGACCGAATCGCCGGGTCGCGTGGTCCGGATCGACGGCGACAGCAAAGGGTTCGTGCTCCTGGACTCGCCGTACCGCGAGATCCACGCGATTCGCGTCGCGCCGGCGGGTCAGATCTACGCCGCCGCGATCGACGGCAAGCCCGGCATCGGTCCGTCGGCGCTGCCCTCCGGCGGCGAGTCAGCCAGGCCGATGCCGATCCCGTCGGTCTCCACCGAAATCACCTCGGTGACGGTGATCGACGCGCCCGTGACTCCCGGCGGCGACGCGCGCAGCGGGCGCCGCGAAGATCGCGCGGCGGCCGGGAAGGGGGCCGTGTACCGCATCAACCCGGACGGATCCTGGGACATCATCTGGGAGTCCCGCGAGGACATGCCGTACGACGTCGCGCCCGACGGCCCGGGCGCCGTGCTGATCGGTACGGGCAACGCCGGCAAGGTCTATCGCGTCGCCGGAGAACCGTCCCGCGCCACGCTGCTGCTCCGCGCTGGGGGCCAGCAGGTGACGGCCTTCACGAGCGGCGCCGGAACCGGACGCGTGCTGGCGACTTCCAATCCAGCCAAGCTCTATCTCCTCCCGGGCGAACTCTCGGCGCAGGGCACTTACATCTCCGAGGTCAAGGATGCCGAGACCTTCGCCTCCTGGGGCACGCTGAGCTGGCGGGCTGCCGCCGAGGGCGCCTCGCGTGTCCAGCTCTTCACGCGAACCGGAAACACGGAGACGCCAGACGAGGCGTGGAGCAATTGGGCGGGGCCCTACCAGCGCCCTGACGGCGACTCGGTCCAAAGCCCACGGGCGAGGTACTTCCAGTGGAAAGCCGTCCTCACCCGCGCGGAGCCCGGACCGGCGTTGACATCGGTCACGGTCGGCTACCTCCAGCGCAATCTCCGGCCGAAGGTCACCAGCATCACCGTTCACCCGCCGGGCATCGTGTTCCAGCGACCGTACTCGAGCGGCGAGTTGGAAATTGCGGGACTCGACGCCGCGGGTGACGCTCGACTGCCCGCCTTCTCCATGCCGCTCTCGTCGGGAACCTCAACCGCCGGTGCGAGCCCGTCGCTCGGCCGGCGCATCTACCAGAAGGGGCTCCAGACATTCGTCTGGCGCGCCGAGGACGAGAACGACGACAAGCTGGTCTACGACGTGCTGTATCGGCGCGAGGGCGAAACGGCCTGGCGCACGCTCCGGCGCGGATTGTCCGATCCCGTGCTGGTCTGGGATACGACGTCGGTGCAGGATGGCACCTACACGATCCGGGTCGCGGCCTCAGACTCTCCGGCCAATCCGACGGCGACTGCGCTCACCGGTGATGCCGAGAGCGTGAGTTTCGAGATAGACAACACGCCGCCCGTCATCACGACGACCGGCCTGGTGCGCAGCGGAAACCAGACGCGCATCCAGTTCGAAGTCCGCGACGCCCACTCACCGATTGACAAGGTGGAGTACTCGCTCGACGGAAGCCGGTGGCAGACGGTCTACCCGGTCGACGGGCTCGGCGACTCGAAATCTCAGGGGTACGAGTTGACCGTGGACGGGGACGCGACGGGCCGGGTGGTGATCAGGGCGGTGGACGCGTTCGACAACTCGGCGTCGGTAAAAGCCGAGCCGCCTCCGGCCAAGCGGTAGCTCAGGCGCGGGCAGGGAATCCCAGTCACTCGCGGTCGGGGTGCGCGTCGAGACGCAGTCGGCCCCAGCCCACCTGTCAGTCTTCCAGGCGATTCTGCAACGCAGGAGAGCGCCGGAATCAGCCGGTCAGGACGGCCTGCCGGCTCTGGGGCATCGAGCTCTGTTTCCCGTTGCCAGGCAGAGGCTTGCCGCGAACCGTCGTGTGGGCCACGAGCAGCACGACATTCACGGCCACCGGCGATCCACCGAAGCGAGCAGGCTCGAAGCGCGAGCGGGACAGATCGTCGAGCAGGCGCAGCACGCGTTCCCGGTCGGATCCGGTCGGCTGCTCGGCCAGGACCAGTTCGAGATTCGCGATGCGGCCCTGGCGCGTCACGACGGCCGCAAGCGCGAAGACAGCGTCCTCTTCATTGACCCGGACCGTCCCCGGAGTCTCCGGAGTCGGATACGCCCTCGGCAGCAGGATGCCGTCAACACTCGCCGAGGTCGCGCCCAGGGTCTCCATCATCGCAGCCAGCGAATCCGGACGCTCGCTGCGGGGCCCGAAATAGAAGATACCCGTGATGATCAGAATCGACGCCAGTGTTGCCGCCGTCGCGCCCAGGGCGGCGAAGCTCAGCCGCATGTCGTCGAACACCCGCACGACCTGCATCGTCACCGACTCGTCGTGCTCCACGCGCACCCGGCTCATCACATCCGCCTGCAACTCGGTGAGGTCGGCCGATGACGGAGGCCGCATCGCCGCTGCGCGCCCGCGCAGTGCCTCGCCAATGGCGCGGAGAGCCTCTGCTTCTTCCCCGCACTCCCGGCACTCGCGAAGGTGGGACTCGACGGCGATCTGCTCGTCCACCGGGAGCTCGCCGTCGTGGCATGCCGACAATCGGCGCTGCACGCCGGAACAAACCATCGGGGTCATAGTGCCTTCGATTCCCGCAGCTCACTGCGCAACGCCTCTCGCGCGCGCGTCAGCCGCGACTTGACCGTGCCTATTGCGATGCCCAACGAGAACGCAATCTCGTCGTAGCTCAACCCGTCTATTTCCCGCAGCACGACGGCCGTGCGTTGATCGAACGGCAGGGACTCCAGGGCCGTCCAGATCCGCGACGCGAGTTCCTTCCGCCCCAGGACCACGTCCGGCTTGCCACCTCCGTCGGAGGCGACAAGCTCGCCGTGCTGCTCGATGTGCTCATCGAGCGACACCTGGCTCGACCGGTGGCGACGCCGCCACCACCGCTGCCGGTTGCGCGCCTGGTTGACCGCGATCCGGTAGATCCAGGTCCTCAGGGCCGACTGGCCGCGGAACCTGTGGATGGTCCTGAAGACCTGCAGGAAGACGTCCTGCGACAGGTCCCGGGCCTCCTCGGGGTCGGAGAGCAGGTGGAGGGCGAGTTGGAACACCATGCGCTGGTGATCGCTCACCAGCTCCGCGCAGGCCTGCTCGTCATGATCCGCGCAGCGGCGGACCAGCACGGCCTCCCGATCCGCGACTTCCGGCCAACTCAGGGCGGGCGCTTGTTTCACGGTCAGTTCCTTGGACACTACTCGTGCTCCTTGAACTATACCACTCGGCAGCCCGCTGTCGCTTCCCGGGGACAACGACAAGACTCCCCTACCGTGCCCGGTCGTTGCCTGCACTATGGTTAGACACGAAAGTGGAGCGGAAGTTCCAGTCGCTGCTACCATGTACCCCGCATGAGGCGCAGCATCCTGCTCGCGATGTTCCTGACCCTGTTGGCGGTCGGCGTCCTGCTGATTGCCGGCCTGGTGACCAGGGAACGCGAGTTCCAGCGGCTCTTCGCCCGGGGCGAGCAGGCCCTCGCTTCCGATGAAACTTTCATCGCTATCGAGGCGTTCAGTGGGGCCATCGCTCTGAAGAACGACTCGATGATCGCCTTTCTCAAGCGCGGCGAGACCTACCGCCGGCGAGGCGAAACCGACGCGTCGATTCGAGACTTGAGGGTCGCTGCCCGCCTGGACCCCAGGGCCGTAAGACCTGCCGAATTGCTCGGGGATATCAACTACGGCCTCGAGCGGTACTCCCGCGCCATCGAGAACTACCAGGCCTGCGTCGAGCTGGACGATCGACTCTCCCGGGTCTGGTACAAGCTCGGCCTGTCCCAATACCGGTCAGGAAACCGCCAGGCTGCCATCGATGCCCTGCGGCGCGCGGTCGCCATAGACGACCACCTGGCGGTCGCCCACTACCTGCTCGGCGTCTGCCTGCGTGAGGGCGGAAAGCCCGCCGAGGCGATCGAGGCGCTCCTGCAGGCGATCCGGCTCGCGCCATCCCTGCTGCCGCCTCGGGAAGAGCTGGCGTCGCTCTATCGGTCACTCGGTCGAGAACGCGAAGTCATCGACCAGTTGGAAGCGCTGGCGAAACTGGAACCAACCCGGCCGGATCGTCAGGCGGTGCTGGCCCTTGCCTACGCCCGAAGCGGTCGAACGGACCGCGCCGTCGGCATTCTTGGCCGGGCCACCGAACAGTATCTCGACAACACGGGCATCTACCTGACGCTTGGCCGCGTGTGGCTGGAATCGGCAGAGCCGCGCCACGACAAGAGCGCGCTCAGCAAGGCGCTCGAGGCCCTGGAACCGCTCGCGCGCCGGGCCGCGCCCTCGAGCGAGGCGCTCGCGCTCTATGGCCGCGCCTTGATGGACTCAGGGGACTGGGTGCGAGCCGAGCAGGTCCTGTTTCAGGCCTCGGTGACCCTTCCAGTCGACCTCGCGACCCTGCGAGACCTCGCGACCGCGGCCGAGCGGCTCGGTCATCTGGCCCGGGCTCGTGACGCTCTGGATCGATGGACGGTGCTCGCGCCGGAATCGCACCCCGAGTTGGCAGCCGCTTACGAACGGGTTGGGGAACTCTCGATCCGGCTGGGAGAGGTCCGCCGGGCGGCCCCAGCATTCCGGAAGGCCATCCAGGTCGGGACCACCAGACTGGAAACCTACGCGCGACTGGCCGAAGCGGAACTCGCCGCGGGAGACACTGACGCGGCCAGGACGGCGATCGCGGACGGACTGATCCGGGACCCCGTGTCGGCGACCCTCCTCGCGCTTCGCCGCCGGCTCAAGTAGACGGACAGCGTATCTACTCGCTCCGCTCCAGGCTCCTGGGATCGAGCCAATCCCTCAGCCCATCGCCCAGGAAGTTGAATCCGAGCACCAGGAGGGCGACCGCCAGGCCGGGGAATACGGTCAGGTGCGGGGCCTCCATCAGATGCCCCCGTCCACCGGCCAGCATCGTCCCCCAGCTGGGGGTCGGCGGCTGGACGCCAAGGCCCAGGAAGCTCAGCGCCGCTTCTGAAATCACGGCCGCCGCCATGCCCAGGCTGGCCTGCACGATCACCGCGGGCAGCGTGGCCGGGATGACGTGTCTCAGCAGGATTCTCGGTGTCCGCGCGCCGAGCGCTCGGACGGCCTGCACGAAATCGAGTTCCCGCACGCGCAACACCTGCCCGCGCACCAGCCGCGCGTACCCGACCCAGCCGATCGACGCCAGCGCAAGCACGACGTTGCCGAGGCTCGGCCCAAGGACCGCGACCAGGGCGATGGCGAGCAGGATGCCGGGAAACGCGAGCAGGACGTCGATCACGCGGCCGATCAGGTCGTCGACCCACCCACCGAGGTAGCCGGCCGTCGCACCAATCAGCAGGCCAATCAGGGCGGACGAAGACACCACGGCAAGCCCGACCAGGAGCGAGATCCGGGCGCCCGCCAGTACGCGCGAGAAGATGTCGCGCCCGAGCTCGTCAAGCCCGAACGGGTGTGCACGCGAAGGCCCGGCAAGCCGTTCGGAGAGCTGCTGATCCGCCGGATCGAAGGGTGCGAGCACGGGTCCCACCAGGGCCGCAGCCACGGCGACGAGCACGATCAGCGCGCCAGTTCGAAGCATGATTCAGCGTGATCAGCCCAGCCGGACCCGCGGGTCCAGCCATCCGTATGCGAGGTCGGTCAGCACGTTGACTGCCACGTAGGTCACCGCGATCAGCAGGATGCAGCCCTGCACCATGGGATAGTCTCGAAAGCTGATGGACTGAATCAGCAGTCGCCCGACCCCCGGCCAGGAAAAGATCGTCTCGGTGATGATCGCGCCGGTCAGCACCGCCCCGAGCTGAAGCCCGATGATCGTCACGACCGGCACCAGACTGTTGCGCAGAGCGTGGCGCCACACGGAGTGCCACCTCGAGACACCTCGGGCCCGAGCGGCAGCGACGTAGGGCTCCCTCAGCTCCTCGAGCAGGCTTGTGCGGGTCATGCGGGCGAGGATGGCGGCCAGCGAAGCTCCGAGCGTGATGGCGGGCAGCACCAGATGCGCAAGGGTCCCGCGCCCGGAGACGGGCAGCCACCCGAGCTGGACCGCAAACACGATGGCGAGCATGGGCCCGAGCCAGAAGTTGGGCATCGACACGCCGACAAGCGCCGCCGTCATGGCCGCGTGGTCGATCGTCGTGCCACGCCAGACGGCAGCGGCCACGCCGAGCGGCAACGCGAACAGGATGGCCACGGCCATCGAGGCGATCGCCAGCTCGGAGGTCGCCGGCATACGCTCGAGAATCGAGGTTGACACGGGCCGGCCGGTCCGCAGCGATGAACCGAGATCACCGCGGACAGCGCCCCACATGAACCGGCCGTACTGGGACACCAGCGGTTGATTGAGGCCGAGGCGGGTGCGCAGCGCCGCGACGTCCTGCGGAGAGGCGCCCTCCCCCAGCATGGCCTGGGCCGGGTCCCCGGGTACGAGGTGAATCAGGGAAAAGACCAGCGTCGCGACCCCGATCAACACGGGGATCGTCATGAAGATGCGACGGAGCAGGTAGCGGCCCATCTGCTGCCATCATAGTGCAGGCGCCCCGCCGGCCGGACACGTCTCGGAACTGAATGTGCGGGACGATGCACGCTGCCCCGGCGCAGCAGCGGCGGCGCCGGGGCCTGGCGGGAATGCTCTCAGCCGTCGTCTACGGCACGATCAGCTGGAACTCGTTCGACGCCGATCCGGTACCGCACAGGTTCTTCGCCTTCACTCGCACGTAATAGGTGCCCGGGGCGATCCCGCTTGCCGTGAAACTCGTGGCAGCGCTGCCGAGGTCCATGACCGCGAGATTCGACAGTCCTGGACCGGACCCCGCCTCGAGCACGTAGCTTGTCGGCCCGTTGCTCGTGCCCGAGTAGTTGGGTGCCGTCCAGCCGAACTGCACCGTGCCGCCGCTGTTGCTGTTCGTGTGGAGGCTGCCCGGCGCGACTGGCGCCGACGTGCAGCCGACCCGAAGCGCCACTTCATTGGACGGTCCGCTGGTGCCGCCCGTGTTGGAGGCGTTCACTCGTACGAAATACGTCCCGTTCGCGATCCCGCCGGCCGAATATGACGTTGCGGAGGTGCCGGTCGAGAAATTGGCGAGGTTCGCGAGCCCGCTGGAAGACCCGGCCTCGATGATGTAAGCGGCAGCCGGGCCGCCCGAGCCTGGCGCGGTCCACGACAACGAAATCGACGATCCGGCCGAGCTCCACGTCAGCCCGGTCGGCGCGCCGGGCGCTGCCGGACCCACCACGAGCAGCACCTCGTTGGATGGCCCGCTCGTGCCTCCCGGGTTGGTCGCACGGACACGCAGGACGTAGCGCCCATTGGCCACGCCCGACGTGCTGTACGAGACCCCGGTGTTGCCGGTCGAGAAGTTGCCAAGGTCAGAAAGGCCGGTGGCTGAGCCAGCTTCGATGATGTAGGCCGTCGGGACGCCGGCGCCAACTGGCGCGGTCCACGACAGTGTGATGCTCGAACCGGTGGCGCCCGCGGATAATCCGGTCGGGGCATTGGGAGGGGCCGGTCCCACGCGCACTTGAATTTCGTTGGAGGTCGCGCTCGATCCGGATGCGTTGGTGGCCCGAATTCGAAGGAAGTAGAGTCGGAACGCGACGCCGCTCACCGAGAAAGTGGTCAGTGTGTTGCCGGTCGAGACGTTCGCCAGATTTGTGAGCCCTGGTCCGGATCCCGCTTCGACGGTATACGAGGTCGGATAGCCGCCCATGGATGGTGCACTCCACGACAGTGACAACGACGATCCGCTCGAGGAACCACCGAGGCCGATTGGGGCTCCAGGCACCGCATTGGCTGCTGCCTGTTGCACCGACAGGGTCTTACCGCCGATCGTCACTGTCCCGCCGCGGCTAGCATTCACCGCATTGGCCGCAACCGTGTAGTTGACGGTGCCGTTTCCCGTTCCTGACGCCGAAGCGGGACTCACCGTCATCCAACTGTCATTGCTGACCGCCGTCCAGCCGCAGACCGAGGCACTCGCCATCACCGCCACGCTGCCGGGCCCGCCAGGAGCGCCTGGCGTCGTTGAGGCCGGGTCAATCGTGAAGGTGCACGGCACGAAGGTGAAGCCGCCCGTCAAGGTCGCGTGCGACGTATCGGGGTTGGTGACGACGACGTCCACCGCGCCCGCCGCGTGGGCGGGCGTTGTCGCCGTAATCGTGGTGGCATCGACGACCGCCGCCGCCGTGGCAGGCGTTCCGCCGAAGGTTACGGTGGCCCCGGGGACGAAGCCGGTACCGGTCAGCGTGACATCGGTCCCGCCCGGGGCCGGCCCTTGACCGGGCACAGCGTCGGTCAGAGTCGGGGCCGGCGCGGCGCTGGCATACACGAACACGTCGATTGAGCCGTTGGTGTCGCCAGTCACCAGGTCGGTGGCTGCCGATTCGAACGCGACGATGTGGCCGTCTGCGCTGAGCGCGGCGTAGGCAGAACCGTTGTTCCCCTGGACGCCGCCTGAAGTCAGGCTGACCCGCGTCGTGGCGGCAGTGTCGCGATCGTGGACGAAGATGTCGGACGTGAAGTTGGTGTCCCCAGTCACCAGGTTGTTGGCGATGGAGTGGAACGCGACATACCGGCCGTCCGCGCTGAGCGCCGGCCACCCGGAGGACTCGTTCTCCAGCAGCCCCGAGGTCGAGACGCTCACCCGGGTCGTCGCCCCGGTGTCACGATCCTTGACGAAGATGTCCCAGAACCCGGAGGCCGCGCCTGCCACCAGGGTGCTGGCTCCGGAGGCAAAGGCGACGAACCGACCGTTGGCACTGATCGCGGCGTTCTGTGAGTCGGCATCGGCTTCGGTGCCGTCGCCCGTCACGTTGACCCGTGTGGTGGAGCCGGTCGTGCGATCGTGAACGAAGATGTCCTGGAATCCGTTGGCGTCACCCGTCACCAGGTTGCTGGCGTACGACGAGAACGCCACGTATCGCCCCTCTGTGGTGATCGAGGGGTACCAGGATGCGCCCGTCGCTTGAGCGCCGCTGGTGGCGACACTCACGCGCGTCGTGCTGCCCGTGTTTATGTCGTGCACGAAGATGTCCTGCACGAGGTTGGTGTCGTCCGGCACGAGGTTGGTGGCGTTGGAGATGAACGCGACGTACCGCCCGTCCCCGCTGATCGCGGGGTACCAGGACTCGTCATTGGCTTGTGCGCCGCCGGAGGCCACGCTGACCCGGGTCGTGATCCCTGTGTCCCGATCGTGGACGAAGATGTCGCCCGAGAGGTTCGTGTCGTCGGGCACCAGGTTGCTGGCGGTCGAGTAGAACGCGACGAGACGCCCGTCCCCGCTGATTGCGGGCATGTACGAGTCCCCGTTGCCCTGAGTGCCTTCGGTCGACACGCTGACCCGCGTCGTGATTCCCGCGTTGCGATCGTGGACGAACACGTCCAGGCCCGTGTTGCTGTCGCCGTCCACCAGGTTGCTGGCAAGGGATGCGAATGCGACGTATCGCCCGTCGGCGCTGATTGCGGGTTTGGATGAGTGCCAATTCCCTTCGGTGCCGTCGTTCGCCACGCTGACCCGCGTCGTGATGCCGGGCGGCAATTGGGCCCCGACCGGAATGACACAGGCCAGAGTGATGACGCAGATGGCAAGACGACGATGGCGGAGCTGCATGCGTTCCTCCGGCGGCGGCCGCGCCGCGAGATATATGAGAACGACTCGGGCCGCGGGGGCACGGACGCGCCCCTGCCGTTCAGGCTCCAGATTTTGGGAGCCTGTCGGCGTGGGGGGGCAGTGCCGGTCTCTGACCTGGTCGGATGTGGCGAGAGCGTATCACAACGATCGAACGCGGCGAACCAATGGCGACGACTCTCGTCGTGATTCGCGGCCGGTCAGACCTCCTGGCTGAGCTGACGGATCGATCGCCCGAAGGAAAACGTCTTGGGCGTCTGGTCATCCCAGCCGAGGTTGGCGTGAGCGACCGTCCACTTTTCGATCCTGCGTGGTTCGAGCACCGGCTTCCCGAGCGCCGGCGACGACAGGCAGTAGGTTCCCGCGTGGGTCCCGAGCCAGATCAGATTTCGATCCCATTCCACGAAGGCGCCTTCGGACGTTCCGCGCCACCACGAGTCGTACTTGTTGATGTCGCCGTCGCGGGGCGGCACGAACCAGGCCGTCTCACGCGGGCTGGTCGGATCGGTGAGGTCGAATGTCCGCACGCCTGCCACGAACCACGCCACCGCGAAGAACTCGGGTCGTGAGGTGCCCGGCGCTATCCAACACTGGCAGTTGTGCGTGCCGAACCGGCCTCGCGCCATGCAGAAGTCCGGGTACGGCGCGTCCTTCGGCGCTCGCGGCCGCGGGAAGAAACCGATGATCCTCGGATTGCGCGGATCCTTCACGTCGATGACGTATGGGATCTTGACCGGCTCCCGGCAATCCGCATTGATCGTCTCGGGAATCCCGAGCACGAGATTCTGAAGCCTGGGACGTGTGGCATCGGCTATGACCGGGTAGATCGTGTGGAACGGCACGCCGCCGATCGTTTCGTACTGGTAGCGGAGCTGCGAGAGCGGCTTGGGCCTGGTGATGTCCGTCAGATCCATGACGAACATCCCGAACGCCCCGAAACCCGTGTAGCCCACCGTTCCCCCGTCCTCGGGCCGCTTCGGGACGGTCATCGATCCATGGCAACTCGTCCAGGAAGACTGATCGTTGGCGAACGGGTAATTCTTGTACTCCTCCTCCTCCCCGAACCTCTGACCCGGCACCCACCATCTTGAAACTTCCTTGACGTCGGCCGGATCCGTCAGGTCGACGATCATCAAGCCATTGCTGTACGGGCGGCCCGACATCTCCATCCGGAGCGATTCGTCCCACCCGCACTCCAGGTAGGCGTACTTCCCGCCGTCGTAGAAGTTCATGTGGGTGCCCATGCCCTTCGCCCCGGTGCTGTATTCCTGCAGCAGATTCGGGTTGGCGGGATCGGTGATGTCCCAGGTGCGAATACCGCGCAGCCCTTTGAAGCTGTCGTAGATCTTCATGCTCTCGGGGTCGTACTTCCCCAGCGGATGCTCCGGCGAACCGCTGCCGAACAGCGGCGCCTGAGCCGAGGACATTGCGATCCACTTCTTCAGCCTGGTGTTGAACGCGATGCAGCCACCGGCCCGCTTCGAGGTGGGAACGACAACGGGTTTCTTCGGCTCGCTGATGTCGACCCACCCGCCGTTGCATGGGAGCAGACGTTGCCTGCCTCTCGCCCACAACGCCATCAGCGGTTCGCCGCTGCTGATCGTGGCGCCCGGAAGGTACGAGACGACTTCCATGTTGCTGATGTACTGCTTCTGGTCGAGGTACGAGAGCGACCCGAGCGGCTGGCGGAACGGCACGGTCCCGCCGCCAGGGCTGATGCCGGTGACCTGGGCCCGCGCGCCGACAGCGCCTGCGAGACCCGCCCCGGCAGCCGCCAGCGCTGCCGTCGCCGTGCCCTTGAGCAATGCCCTTCGGCTGATGCCGTGGGGAGCATTCGCGGATTCTCCTGCCTGGCTGCCGAATGCCTCGTCACCTTTGCGCATCGTCGTCATACGTCCACCTCGTCGCCTGAATGGCCATCCGACCGTTGACGCGGGCCGGCAACAGGGAGCGCGACACCCCGGGCGAACACAATCAGCTCGAGTGAGCCCATGGGTCGGGTGCTCCTCGCGCGAGGCTCCGTCTTGCGAAGGAACCCGAGCGATACCAGAGGCGCCGAGCCGCCGAGCGGAGCGTCAACGCGCCGCGCGACGACTGGCGTTTGGACACAGCATGTTGGGACCCGGGGCCATCATACGCCGTGCTTGGGCGCTGTCAATGTCGGGATCTGTCTGTCGGGATCTGTCGTCTCGGGATCTGCCGTCCCGAGATCTGTCGTGATGGGATTTGTCGTACCGGGATCTGCCATGCCGGGAATTGTCGTGCCGGGATCTGCCTGTCCGGAATTTGTCATGCAGGGCCTGTCGACGAGATGTTGGCGAGCGAGGTTGGCCCGGCGCCGCCAGGATCGAAGGGCGCGGAAAGGGTTGGAATGCGGGAGGGGGCCTGCTTCGGTTCGCGGTGAAGCGCCCGAGTGTGTTCGTTACCGTGTGGGAGCGGATGTTCCGTCGATGTTTGGCCGCATGTCTCCGACGAACTGGTCGAGGTTCTTCAGGCTTCGGAGCACGACGACGAGGCTTTCGTCGGGGATTCCGGACTCCAGCGTGAAGGTATAGCGCGCGTAGAGGTCACCCGACCCGTCCACCGCCCAGAACATGAAGTTCGTGTCGTTCATCCGCAGGAGCTGGCGCATCAACCCCGGGGCGTTCTGGAGCCGATCGATGTTGATGTAGCCCCCTCGATAATGCGGGTAGGCCGAGACGCTGATGGTGTCAGCGCTGCTCACACCGATGATGACCTCGAGCGCGTCGACGTGAGCGAGGCCCTCGGTGAGATTGCCCACGATGCTGAACGGAGCGGATTCGCTCCGCACGAGCGGAAACTCAATTCGGTCGCGATTGGCTTTAAGAGCCTTCTCGACCGCATCCCTGTTGGCTGCGCGCCTGGCGGCGGGATTCTGCTGTGCGTAGCCATTCGCCGACACGGACACGGCCGCGACGAGGAGGAGGGTCACCGGGATCTTCATGGCTGAGTAGTCTCCTGTCGTAGGTGGATGGGCAGGAGCCTACGATGCAGATCGATGCAAGGTTCAACGGGCATGGGTTGAGTGGAACCAACTATGGGGGCTGGCGCAGACGACGATTCCGGTGCGGCGTGCGAGTGTTACTGGGGGGCGACTTCGCGCCGACAGGAGGACTACTAACCGAGATGGAGGGCTTGCCAGGAATCGCGGACGACCGTTCGACGGTCCTGCGCGGGAGTGCCGGGCAACTATCTGCGGATATTCTGGAGCCGGGACCGTGCGGGTGTCAATCGAAAGCGGGCCGGTCAGTTTTCAACAACATAGACCCGTCAGATTCTCAGCGGCTCCGCGTCTACAGGCCGGTGCTGAATTGTTCGCGTCGTGTCGTTTCCTCAGTCCGCCGGCTCGATGCCGAGGCGCGTCAGCATCTTCGCGAGCCCCTGCCGGGTGAGGCCGAGATCGGCCGCCGCGCGCGAACGGCGACCGCCGGCCCGGGCGAGAGCTGCGCGTACGAACCCTTCTTCGAATCGCCGTCGCGCATGGTCGAGCGTGCCCGCCTCGAGGGACGGGGCGGACGCGGGGCCGCGCAGGATATCCGGCAACGCGTCGCGGCCGACCACCCCTCGGCCCGGCGCCGCCACCGCGAGGGCCGCCATCACGTTCTGGAGCTCGCGGGCATTGCCCGGCCAGTCGTACCGACACAGGGCGGCGATGACGGCCGGCGCCATCTCCGCACGGCTGCCCGTGCGGGTGCGCGCCTCGTCCCAGAAGCGCGAGGCCAGCACGGGAATGTCCTCGGGACGATGACGCAACGGCGGCACGCAGATGCCGATCACATCGAGCCGGTACAGCAGGTCCTGCCGGAATCGCCCGTTTCTCGCCGCCTCGCGCAGCGGCCGGTTCGTCGCGGCCACCAGGCGCACGTCCACCGCCCGGCACGCGTTCTCTCCAATCCGCCGGACCTCCCCTTCCTGGATGGCGCGCAGCAGCTTGGCCTGCGCGCGGGGTGAGAGCTCCCCGACTTCGTCGAGAAAGAGCGTGCCCCCGTCGGCGGCCTCGAAGAGGCCAGGCCGGTCCGTCACCGCCCCGGTGAAGGCGCCCCGCGCGTGACCGAAAAGCTCCGCCTCGAGCAGGTCGTCCCCGAGCGCGGCGCAGTTGACGGCGCAGAATCGCCGGTGTCGCCGCGGGCTGGCTTCGTGGATGGCCCTGGCTGCCAGTTCCTTCCCCGTTCCGCTCTCGCCCTGGATCAGCACGGGAAACGGCGATCCCGCCGCCCGCGACAGCATGCGCCGCAGGTCGGCCATCGACTTGCTGATGCCGAGCAGGCCGCTCGGCTGCGATGCCGCCTCCGCCTCCCGCGTCGCCGTTTCGTTCAGCAGCGCGTGAACGACGGACGAGAGGGCCGCTCCAGCCGCCGTCAGGACGGCCGCGCTTCGAACCGAGTCCGGGATCCGATCAACGGCCCACCTGACCGCAAGCGCCGCGAGGTACTCGCCTCCGCGGCGGATCGGTGACGCCGCTTCGTGTCCCATCCGGCTCACCTCCGGGCCAATCGTGGCCCCGAGCGCGATGGCGCGATCCACCAGGTCGGTCGGCCCCAGCCGGCGGCCAACCGCCGCCAGTGTCGCGGGCCCGGCCGGTGATGGTGCGATCACTGCCACAGAGACCGACTCGAGCCGCTCCAGCACCCGTGTGCAGACCTGCCCGAGAAGCAGGCGGGAATCATCGGCCTCCTGGCACATCCGGAAGAACTCGATGATCTCGGGCACGATGTCGGGCGGCGGCGCAAGACGAAGCGGAGGCTCGAAGTCAGGAGCCGAATGACGATTCATCCTGAGCAGCGGCCCGGCCGTCCCCGAGGAAGCCCCAGCCGCGGCATGGGATCCCATCTCGAACTCCTCCCGGAGGCGCCGGATTCGGCGATGCAGCAGCGCTGGAACATGAGCGGGGTCGACTCGGCGGAGAACGTTGGCCACGCGCACGGACTGGGCCGGCCGCCCGGCCCGGCGAAGCCCTTCGATCAGCGTGAGGCGGAGTCGCAGCCGCAGCAGGGGCAGGTGCAGATCTCGCGCCGCCTTCAGGCCCCGCGTGGCGTGAAGGCGAAGAGCCACCGCGTCCCCGACGACGGCCTGAACCTCCGCCATGGCGCGCTCGGCGGTCCACAGGTCGAGCGCAGAGCCCGTGCGCTCAGCCGCCTCGAGTGCCTGTCGTCCGGTCAGGGCTGCCGATGGAATCCTCCCTGCGGCAACCGCGACCCGGCAGGACAGGGCGAACGCGGCGACGCTCGTGCTCACGTCCATCGACGCCGCCACCGGGTCATCCCAGAGTTCTGAGCAACCGGAACCGCAATCCTGCGGCTGGCCCACGGGAGCAGGCGCGTCGGCAACGAACATCGATCGGCCTGTCGTCCAGGCTGACCGGTGACGCCGCGTCGGCATCGACCACGACCGTTCGATTTCAAGCGCAGCTTCGTCGAGCTTCCCCTGCCAGTAGAGGCACCGCGCCAGCGCGACGCGAGCGCGGCTGCCAAGCGCGCGGTCCTCGATGGCCGCGGAGACTGCCAACGCCGCGCGCAGGGTTGATTCGGATAACGCCAGGTGATCCGCATCCGTGTGGGCCAGCCCTTCAGCCACCGCCGCTTCGCCCGCGGCGCCGGCCAGGCCTGCACGTTCGAACGCCCGGCGGGCGCGTGAGAACAACGCGAGCGCGTCGGCGGTCGACCCGCGCCGCAGCGTGAACGCGCCAAGCCGCAGTGCCGTCCAGCCGGCGTGGCCGGGAGCCTCCCGGCGCTCCAGGGCGCCCATCCCGCGGCGCATCAGGCGATCGCCCGGCGCATGCCGGCCGCTGGCAACCAGGGAAAGGCCCCGGCGAGCCTGGGCCAGCGCCTCGCGCACGCCCGGAGTATCAGCTGAATGGTCGACCTGGGTCCGCGGCGGCGCCTCGTAGGACGCCGAAGATTCGGCGGCCACGGACCATCGGCCGGATTCGTGTGAGGCGCCCCCGGACAACGCTACCGGTGTGAGGACAGGTCCCGGACGAAGGCTGACCCCAGGATCCCGGGGAGCATTGCGCGCCACCAGGACCAGGTGCGGACGCCCAGCCTCGGCCAGCATCGGGAGCAACCTGGCGAGCGCCGAACGGCAGTGATCAGGAGACGGCGCGCTGGGGTTTCGGCGTGCGTCATGGAAGACAACGAGATGTCGGCCCCGCAGGCAGCGAGTCAGTCTCCGCACGAACGGGACCGATCCGGAGACGGCATCCTCCGCAAGACATCGAGCGGCAACCGGGACATACCCGCGCAGCCGCACCTCGCGCGCCAGCTGCAGCCAGGCCGTATTCACGATCGGACCCGGTTCGCTCGAAATGAACAACACGCGCGCGCCGCACGACGAGCCCGTCTCCAGGGCCTCCAATACGCCGTCCAGCTCTGCCGGCCAAACGAGCAAGACACCATCACCGCGTCGGCCGGCGCTCGACTCTGACTTCGAACGGTCACGTCGGGGCGCCGCCGTTGACGGATCGAGCGCTGGCCTTGGAAGCAGGGCCGGCGCACCGCATCGATTCACGAGGCATGCGCCATTCATCCAGTCGTGAGGAATCTCCAGCGCCTGCGTCGCGGCAGCGATCCGACGATGCACGCGGCGGGCGTCGCCCGCGCGGCCCCGCCAGATCTGAGGAACCGCAGGCAGATCGAACACCTCGATCGCGGTCCCGTTTCCAGCGATCCCGAAGTCCAGCATTCTCACGACGGACGGGTGTCGAAGGCGCAGCAGAGAGCAGCAGTGCTCCGACCAGGCGTTCCGGCACTCGGGCAGGACGTCACGGCGCTGACGAATCCACGCGCGACCGCCCGTGGCCAGATCCACTAGTGACGCGCCGGGCCGATGCGCGAACCGATCGAGCACCAGGTCGTCGCGCCATCCGGTGCGGGCGGGCGAGGTCATCGCCCGCCATCCTGTGCAAGAAGAACGCCCGCGGCGACCCGGCCTAACGAGGCGCATTGACGGCCATTTCGCGCTGGCGGGCGCCGGGGCGGGCGCAGAAACTTCGTATAGAATAGCGATGGCATGCTGCGATTTCTGACAGCCGGTGAGTCGCATGGCCGCGCGGTCATGGTGATTCTCGACGGAGTCCCTGCGGGCCTGGCGCTCGACCTCGACCTGGTGCGGGCCCAGTTGCGCCGGAGGCAGGGCGGATACGGGCGCGGCCGGCGAATGGCAATCGAGGCCGATGCCGCGACCCCGATCTCCGGGATTCGCCGCGGTCTGACGACCGGCGCGCCGATCACGCTGTCCATCGAGAACCGCGACTGGGTGAACTGGGCGGCAACGATGCACAGCGAGGCCGAACCGCCCCCCGATGCGACGGGGGCTCACCGCGCGATGGTGACACGGCCCAGGCCGGGGCACGCCGATCTGGCAGGCGCGCTGAAATACGGCCACCACGACCTGCGCGACGTGCTCGAGCGCGCCAGCGCCCGCGAAACGGCGGCGCGAGTCGCCGCAGGCGCCGTAGCCGCGCAACTGCTCGCCGTCGTCGGGGTCCGAATCGCGAGCCACGTCTTCTCTGTGGGCGAGGTCGTCGTAAGCGGCGCCACTGAGGTCGGTTTCGAGCGCATCGAGGCCCTCCTGCCGGACTCCCCTTTTCACTGTGTCGATGCCGACGCCGAACAGCGGATGATCGCCGCGGTCGATCGCGCGCGGGAGGCCGGAGATACGCTCGGCGGTGCCTTCGAGGTGGTGGCCACGGGCGTGCCGCCGGGGCTCGGCAGCTATGCGCAATGGGATCGGCGCCTGGATGGCCGGCTGGCGCAGGCGATGATGTCGATCCCGGCCATCAAGGCCGTCGGCATCGGCCTCGGCGTCGAAGCCTCACGGGTGCCGGGCTCGCTCCTCCACGACGAGATCGTGAGGGAGGCTCCTCAGGAGGCCAGTCGTTCGCAGGTCCCCTACCTCGCGCGACCAACCAACCACGCGGGCGGGCTCGAAGGTGGCGTCACAAACGGCACCGATCTCAGGATCAGCGCCTATATGAAGCCCATCGCGACGTTGATGCGGCCCTTGCGGTCGGTCGATCTGGAGACCATGACCGAGCAGCCCGCAGCAGTTGAACGCAGCGACGTCTGCGCCGTTCCGGCCGCGGCGGTGGTCGGCGAGGCCGTGGTGGCGCTGGTGCTCGCCGACGCCCTCCTGGAAAAGTTCGGCGGAGACTCGATCGACGACCTGGTCCGCCAGCACCACGAGTGGAGCGATCGCCTGAAGCAGCGGCTCACACCCCCGCCGGAGGGCTCGCGATCATGATTCGGCCGATCGTGAAATATGGGGACCACGTCCTGCACACGCCGGCGGAGGAGGTCGCCAATGTCACGGGTGACATCCAGACGTTGATCGACGACATGGTGGAAACCATGTACGCCGCGCCGGGCGTCGGCCTGGCGGCCACTCAGATCGGAGTCCCGCTCCGGGTATTCGTCATCGACGTGTCGGTCGGGCGCAAGTCGGGCGGCCTGGTCGCCTTCATCAACCCGGAATTCGCAGAGCGGGATGGCATGCAGCTCGAGGAAGAAGGCTGCCTGAGCCTTCCGGGCTTCAACGCGACCGTCGCGCGTCCGGCCCGGGCGGTTGTGAAGGGCTGGGATCGCCATGGGAAGGAGCAGGTGATCGAGGGGACCGATCTGCTCGCCAGGGCCTTTCAGCACGAAATGGACCACCTGGATGGCAAGGTCTTCGTGGATCGCCTCCGAGGCATCAAGCGGGACCTGATCGTGCGCAAGATCAGGAAGATGACCCGCTCGGGAAAATGGTAGACGCCTCGAACGGCCTGCGCCTCGTGTATTTCGGCACGCCCGAGTTCGCCGTTCCCTCGCTGGCCGCCCTGCTCGGGTCGCATCACCGCGTGGTCGGCGCGGTGACACAGCCCGACAAGCCGCGCGGGCGGGGCCACCTCGTCACCGGGTCTCCCGTAAAGCAGCTCGCCTCGGAGCACGGGATTCCAGTGCTCCAGCCCGATCGCCTCAAAGACCCGGCGTTCCTCGAGCAGCTGCGCGCGCTGGCCCCGGATCTCGGCGTGGTCGCCGCATACGGGAAGATCCTGCCGGACTCGGTGCTCGCAGTGCCACGGCTCGGGCTGATCAACGTGCACGCGTCGCTCTTGCCTCGATACCGGGGCGCGGCCCCGGTGCACCGGGCCGTGATGGCCGGCGAAACCGACACGGGCGTCTCCATCATGCACGTCGTGTCGGAACTCGACGCCGGCGCCGTCTACGCGGTCGCTGAAACGCCCATCCACCCCGACGAAACCAGCGAAACGGTCGAGGAGCGGCTCGCCCATCTCGGCGCCGGCCTTCTCCTCGAGGTCGTCAACGATCTGGCCTCAGGACATCGGCATGCGGAGCCACAGGACGATCAGGTGGTCAGCTATGCGTCTCGCCTGCGCAAGGAAGAAGGCGTGATCGATTGGAATGCCGCCGCGGCCACCATCCACAACCAGGTGCGGGGACTCCAGCCGTGGCCCATGGCCTGGACCCACCTCGCTGGTCATCGGCTGATTGTCGTGCGCACACGGCCAGGCGGGGCTGCCGCCCACGCGGCCTCCTCCGGCGAGATTGTCGGCGTGACCCCCGAAGCGGTGACGGTCAGAGCTGGCGATGGACGGACAGTCGAGCTGCTCGTGGTTCAGCCGGAGGGGCGGCGCGCGATGACCATTCGCGAATTCACGGCTGGCCATCCCCTCGCGCCAGGTAGCGCGGTTCGACACGCCGCCCTCTTCCCCGGCCTGAGGCGTCGCCGGGTCCCGCAGGAAATCCCATGCTTGCACCAGCCAGGCTCGCGGCGTTCGAGGTGCTGCGGTCCGTCCATCTCGGCCGGGCCGACGCGGCAACCGCCCTGGCCCGGCGCCGGGACGGCCTCGTAGATCCGCGCGACAGGGCCCTTCTGTCGGAGCTGGTCCTCGGAACGCTACGCTGGCGGGCCGAACTCGACCACGTCATCGCGTGGGCCGGCGATCGGGCCATCGACCGGTTCGACGCCGAGGTGCTCGACATCCTGCGGATTGGCGCGTACCAACTCCTGCACCTGGACCGGGTCCCGGCCGCCGCCGTCGTCAACGATGCCGTCAACCTCACTAAGAAGGCGATGCGGCGGAGTGCGGCGGGGACGGTCAATGCGATTCTTCGCCGCCTCAGTCGATCGCGAAACGGCTTGCCTCTCCCGTCCGACACCGCGCCGCTGGACTACCTGAGCGTGACCTGCTCGCATCCGCGCTGGCTCGTAGAGCGCTGGGTGGCCCGGTACGGTGAGATCGCAACCCGGGCCTGGGTGAATTTCGACAATCAACCCGCGCCGATGACGATTCGGGCCAATACGCTGGTTACGACCGCCGACGAGCTGGCATCGCGACTCGCCGGCGAGGGAGTGACCGTTCAACGCACCTCCTACGCGCCCGACGGACTCATCGTCACGGACGGACAGAGCCGGGTTGTCGAGCTCGTCGATCAGGGCCACTTCGTCATCCAGGACGAGGCCTCGCAACTTGTCGGTGTCTTTGCCGCGGCTCAGCCCGGCGAACTGGCGCTCGACGCGTGCGCGGCTCCCGGGAGCAAGACCACGCAACTGGCCGCCGGGATGGAGAACCGTGGACTGCTGGTCGCATCCGACCTGCGCGGGCGCCGCCTGCGTGTGCTGAAGGACAGGCTCGAGACGAGCGGCGCGGTGCGCGTGCCGATCGTCAGGCTCGACGTCAGGAAGCCGCTTCCCTTCGGCCCCGTGTTCGACGCGGTGTTGCTCGACGCACCGTGTTCGGGTCTCGGCACGCTTCGACGCGATCCCGATGTGAAATGGCGAGTCCTCGAAAATCAGCTCGAGGGTCTGGCGGCAAACGAGCTCCAGATGCTCGAGCAGGCTGCATCCGTCGTCAAGCCAGGCGGACGCCTCGTGTACAGCACGTGTTCGAGCGAGCCGGTCGAGAACGACGACGTGTTCGATTCGTTTCTCGCGCGTCACCCCGAGTTCGCCGCCGCCGATCCCCGGCGCCTCGGACTCCTCACAGCCGCGGGACTCGACCCTTGCCTTGATCTGCAGGGGCGGCTCAAGACGACGCCCCACCAGCACGGGCTGGAGGCGTTCTTCGCGGCGATGGCGGTTCGGCGATCCGGACGCGAGTCGTGACGCTGCTCGTCTGGTGAGCGCCCGAGCAGTTGTAGTACAGTTTTGGCGGATGGCCATCAAGACACGAGTCTGGACCGCGGGCAAGCTGCTGCTGCTCGTCGCTGCCCTGGTCGCGACCTACCTGCTGTTTGCCGTGGCCACCATGCGGGTGGCGTTTCGCGCACGCGAGGTCCAGCTGCCCAATCTGACAGGGCGTGAAATTTCGCAAGCCACCAGCATCCTCAGCAGCGTCGGGCTCACGGTCCGCGTCGACGACAACCGGCGGTTCGACCCCAAAGTGCCTGCCGGGCACGTCGCCGGACAGGATCCCGTGCCCGGCACGGCCGTCCGGCGCGGGCGAAGCGTGAAAGTGTGGCTGAGCCGGGGCGCCAAGGTCACCGTGGCGCCGAGGCTGGTCGGCGAATCGGAGCAATCCGCCCAGCGGCGCATCGCCGAGGAAGGGATGATCGTCCGGGAAGTGGCTGACGTGCGATCCGACCAGTACCAGGCAGACACCGTCATCTCCCAGGATCCGCCGCCGGGCATGCCCGGCGAGTCCGTCTCGCTCCTCGTGAGCCGCGGAGAGCGCGCATCCGGGTACGTCATGCCGGATCTGATTGGCGTCGCGGGCGAGGCGGCCATCGAAGCCTTGAGGAGCCACGGCTTGCGAGCGACCGTCGTCGCGCAACAGCCCTATCCCGGCGTCCCCCCCGGCATCGTGCTTCGCCAGCATCCGACCGCCGGCTACCAGGTCACCGCCGAGCTGGCCGTATCTCTCGAGGTCAGCCGATGAGCATCCGCCTGGCGCCTTCGATCCTCGCCGCCGATTTCGCTGCCCTCGGCTCCGCCATCGCGGCGGCCGAGCGCGGCGGCGCCGACTACATTCACGTCGACGTGATGGACGGCCACTTCGTGCCCAATCTGACCCTCGGCCCCCCCGTCGTCAAGTGTGTGAAGAAAGTCGCGACCGTGCCCCTCGACGTGCACCTCATGATCGAGGATCCCGACCGGTTCATCCCCGCGTTTGTGGAAGCGGGGGCGAACATGATCTCGGTCCACGTGGAGGCGGTCACGCACCTGCATCGCACCGTCGGGTTCATCAAGAGCTTCGGCGCCAGGGCCGGCGTCGTGCTGAACCCGTCGACCCCGGTCGTGGCGCTCGAGGAAATTGCCGGCGATGTGGACTACGTCCTGCTCATGACGGTGAATCCCGGGTTCGGAGGCCAGACCTTCATCCCCCGAAGCACGTCCAAAATAGAAGCGACCCGGGCGCTGCTGGACCGGTTCGGGAGCCGGGCGCCCATCGAGGTCGACGGAGGCATCGACATCCAGACGGTCGCCCAGGTCGTCGACGCGGGCGCCGAGATCCTGGTGGCCGGGGTGGCGGTGTTCCATGCGCCCGACCCGGCCGAGGCAGCCAGGGCCTTGAAAGCGGCTGCAGAAGCTGCCGCTGCGCGGCGTGCGATCCGGCTTGGGGGCGGCCAATCGAGGTGAGCGGACATCAGCACGCGGCCATCGTGCGGGTCCGCTACGCCGAAACCGATCAGATGGGCTACGTCTACTACGGCAACTACCTGGCCTGGTTCGAGGTCGGGCGTTGCGAGTGGCTGCGCAGCCTGGGTTGGAGTTATCGCGAGATGGAGAATGCCGGCTGCCAGTTGCCGGTGATTGAAGCGCACTGCGACTACCGGAAGCCGGCGCGCTACGATGATGAGATCGAGATCCGGACGCGTGCCAAGTTGCTCTCGCCGGTGCGCCTGCAGTTCTCGTACGATGTCGTTCGACGTGCCGACGGGGTGGTGACGGCTACCGGGCACACGGTACATGCCTCGACCGACCTGTCCGGCCGGCCCAGGCGGCTGCCGGATCGCGTGAGGAGTCTATTCGAATGAAGGCTCTTGTGACCGGCGCCGCCGGGTTCATCGGATCCACGCTCGCCGAGAAGCTGCTCGATGGCGGGGCCACCGTCACGGGACTCGACTGCTTTACGGACTACTACGCCCGGCGGATCAAGGAACGGAACGTGTCCGCGCTCGGGCGGCGTCCGCAGTTCGACCTGGTGGAATCCACCATCCAGGCCGCGGACCTGCCGAAGCTGCTCGACGGGGTGACCCACGTCTTCCACCTGGCCGCTCAAGCCGGGGTGCGCAAGAGCTGGGGGCAGGACTTCCAGGTCTACACCACGAACAACGTCGAGGCCACGCAGGTGCTCCTCGAGGCGTGCTGCCATCTACCCCTCGACCGCTTCGTGTACGCCTCGAGCTCGTCGGTCTATGGGGACCTGGTCGCCATCCCGATGCGCGAAGACGCGCTGCCGCAGCCGGTGTCGCCCTACGGCGTCACCAAGCTGGCGGCCGAGCAGCTCTGCTACCTCTATCACGTGAACTACGCGCTGCCGACCGTCGCCATGCGGTACTTCACGGTCTATGGCCCCCGCCAGCGCCCGGACATGGGATTTCACCGGTTTCTCAGGGCTGCCGCCGACGGGCTTCCCATCGCGCTCTACGGCGACGGAGAGCAGACCCGCGACTTCACCTTCGTGGCCGACGCCGTGGCGGCGACCCTGGCGGGAGGCCTGCAGGGAATCCCGGGACACGTATACAATATTGGCGGGGGTTCGCGCGTTTCGATCAACCACGTGCTCGAGCTGGTGGGAAAAGTGACCGGCCGGCCCGTCACGGTGCGCCGGGAGCCTGTCCAGAAGGGCGACATGAGGGATACCTACGCCGACACGTCCCGGGCCAGGCGGGAACTCGGGTTCGCTCCGTCCGTCTCACTCGAGCAGGGACTCGAAGCCGAGTACCGCTGGCTGACCGCCAATCTGGACGTCCTCTGAGTCGTCTTCCAAGCCACGTCAAAGGTCATCATGGCGTTTGTTCGAACACGAATGGGACGGATCGGGCTGGGCGTGGTTCTCTCCGCACTACTGCTGGGCGGATGCGCACCAAGGCGTGATGTGATTCCGACCGGCATGCTCGAGGCCGACAAGTACCTGTTCGACCGCGCGTCGGAGCTGCTGGTCAAGGGCAAGTGGCTGACGGCG
The DNA here is from genome assembly GCA_963843385.1 of uncultured Acidobacteriota bacterium. Lineage (GTDB taxonomy): Bacteria > Acidobacteriota > Vicinamibacteria > Vicinamibacterales > JAKQTR01 > CAVOHU01. The sequence goes on along the minus strand of CAWJJY010000007.1, from coordinate 1,076,825 downwards.
CGCCAGTACCTGATGCAGTTGATCGACAGCTATCCCCAGAGCACGTATCGCCCCGACGCGAAGCTGGCCCTGGGCGACACGTATGTCGGCGAGGGGACCGCGGAGGCGCTCGTCCTTGGTCAGAACGAGTTCAAGGAATTCCTGACCTACTACCCGACCAACCGGCGAGCCGACTATGCGCAGTACCGGCTCTCGATGACGCACTACAAGCAGGTGCTGTCGCCGGACCGCGACCAGACGGAGACGAAAGAGGCGCTCACCGAAGTCAACGCGTTCTTGCAGCGATATCCGAACAGCGCGCTGCTCGGTGAAGTCAGGAAGGTGCTGCGCGATACGAAGGACAGGCTCAGCATGTCCGACTACCGGGTCGGCCTGTTCTATTTCCGATCGCGCTGGTATCCCGGGTGCGGTGGACCGGTTCAAGGTCGTGCTCGACAACGACCCGCAGTATACCTATCGCGACGCCGTCTACTTCTACATGGCTGAGGCGCTGGTCAAGATGAACCTGCAGGCTGCGGCGCTTCCCTACTATCAGAAGATCCTCGACGAGTTCGACAAGAGCGACTATCTCCTGCTCGCCCGCCGTGCGATCGAAGATCTCAAGAGCGGCAAGACCGCAAAGCCGCCCGCCCCGCCCGTCAAGAAGAAATAGCCGTCAGCCCTCAGGCCGGAGGGCCCTGGCTCGGATCGCGGCCGGCCGAGAGCGCCTCGCTGTCGGCCCGGATCGCCGGGGCGCGGTTGAACTTGCGGTAGTAGTCCATCGCGGAGAGCACTGCCGTCGCCAGCACGATCCACAGGCCGATCTGCCCGAGCACGAAGAGGCTCCGGCTCTGGTCGTGGCCCAGGATCAGCAGGAGGATCGACGCCACTTCGCTGACCATCTTGATCTTGCCCAGGGGCGAGGACGGAATGATGAGGCCGCGGGCGTAGGCGATGCCCCTCAGGGCCGTGACCGCGAATTCGCGTCCGATGATCACGGCCACCATCCACGCGGAAGCCGCGCCCATCTGCACGAGGGAGATCAGGGCCGCGGAAATCAGCAGCTTGTCGGCCACCGGATCCATCAACTGGCCGAGCGCGGTGATCTGCTTCCGTCGCCGGGCGAGGTACCCGTCGGCCCAGTCCGTGAGGGCGGCCAGCCCGAAGATGGCCGCGCCGATGACGCCCCGGGGGAAGCCCAGGATCAGGCGTCCCTCGAACTTGGTCAGCAGGACCACCACGAGCAGCGGGACGAGGAAGATCCTCGTCAGCGTCAGACTGTTCGGCAGATTCATCACGGTGTCGAACCAGCACCAGACCCGGGCGAACGCGCACCATTGTATCGCGACCGGCCGAGTCCGCCCTAGCGGGCGCCAGGCTTGTCCGCGCGTCCCGGTGTCGCGGCCCTCACCCAGGCGCCGGACCGGTGCGGAAGGGATTGAGGTAAGATGGTTAACTTGTATGAAGGCCATCCTGCTTGCAGGGGGTAAGGGCACGCGCCTGCGACCCCTCACGTTGCACACGCCCAAGCCGATCGTCCCGATCTTCGACCGGCCGTTCCTCCATTACCAGATCGATCTCGTGCGCCAGATTCCCGAGATCGACGAGGTGGTGCTCAGTCTGAACTACCAGCCTCGCCGCATCAACGAGGTGTTCGGCGACGGGCGCGACATCGGCATCAAGATCAGCTACGTCGTCGAGCCGAACCCGCTCGGCACGGGCGGCGCGATCAAGTTCGCCGCCGGGCCTACCACCGACACCGTGATCGTGTTCAACGGCGACGTCATGACGCAGGTGGATCTCGCCACCGTCCTGAAGCTGCACCGTGATCGCCGCGCGAAGGCGACGATCGTGCTGACGCCGGTCGAGAACCCCACGGCCTACGGCCTGGTGGAAACCGACGATGAGAGCAACGTGAGGGCGTTTGTCGAGAAGCCGAAGCCGGAAGAAATCACCAGCGATACGATCAATGCCGGCATCTACGTGCTCGAGCCGGACACCTTCGATCGGATCCCGAAGGACACGGCCTGGTCGATCGAAAAGAGCTACTTCCCGTCCCTGGTGGAGCGCGGCGAGACCTTCGTGGCCTTCGTCTACCGCGGATACTGGATCGACATCGGCACCCCGGAAAAGTACGTCCAGGTTCATCGCGACATCATGGACCGGCGGTTCGTCGCCCACCCGTTCGGGTCGCACCCGCGCGGGTCGCTCGTGATCGCGCCGGATGCGAAGATCGAGGAAGGGGCCGACGTCGAGGCCCCGAGCTTCATCGACGAGGGCGTTGTCGTGAAGGCAGGCGCCCACATCGGGCCCTACAGCGTGGTGGGTCATCACTGCATCATCGAAGAGGGCTCCGTCGTGGACCGTTCGATCATCTGGCCCAACTCCCGGCTCGGCCGGGACACCGTCGTGCGCGAGTCGATTGTCGGGCGCCATTGCCACGTCGGGCGCAATGCGACCCTCGGGGCCGGGCTCGTGATCGGCGACAAGTCGGCCATCACGGACTACTCCAAGCTCGAGGGCCCGGCGCGGTAGCGCGCCTGCCTCGAGGGCCGAGTCATATCTCCCAACTCAGGTTGTTCCATGAGCCGAGAAAGCGTGAATCCGGAGATCTTCAAGGTGTACGACGTTCGCGGGATCTACCCCGGCGAGCTGGACGAGGCGGTTGCACGCGACATCGGCCGAGGGTTCGTCGCCTACCTGGGGGCGCGGCGGATTGCGATCGGACGCGACATGCGGACCTCTGGCGGCGCTCTGGCCGAGGCGTTTGTCGAGGGCGCGCGGCTGCAGGGCGCCGACGTGGTGGACTACGGCATGATGGCCACCGACATGCTGTATTTCGCCGTCGCGCGGGACCGCCACGACGGCGGCGCCATGATCACGGCCTCGCACAATCCCAAGCAGTACAACGGCATGAAACTGGTCCGCGCCGAGGCGTTTCCGCTGAGCGGCGAGGCCGGCATCGGCCAGATTCGCGACATGGTGTGCGGCCGCACCCTGCCGGCGCCGGCAGCCTCGAGAGGCACGCTGGAGGCCAACACCAGCCTCCTCCCGGCGTATGTGGATCACGTCCTGACGTTCATCGACCCGAAGGTCGTCAAGCCGTTCAAGGTCGTCCTCGATGCGGGAAGCGGCATGGGCGGGCTTGTCGCGCCGAAGCTCTTCGAGCGGCTTCCCTGCCGGACCACGCGCCTGTGCTTCGACATCGACGGCACGTTTCCCAACCACGAAGCCAATCCGCTCATCGAGGAGAACCGACGGGACCTGGTCGAGCGCGTCGTCGCCGAGGGTGCGGACATCGGCATCGCCTGGGACGGCGATGCCGACCGATGCTTCTTTGTCGACAGGGCCGGCGAGTTCATCGCCGGAGACTTCGTGACGGCCCTGCTGGCCGAGGCCTTCCTGCTCAAGGCCCCGGGATCGAAGATCGTCTACGACCTCCGGGCGAGCTATGCCGTGAAGGACGTCGTCGCACGCTACGGCGGGCAGGCGCTGATGAACCGGGTCGGGCACGCGTTCTTCAAGAAGCGGATGCGCGAGGAGAACGCGGTGTTTGGCGGCGAGGTGACCGGGCACTACTACTTCCGCGACAACTTCTACGCCGACAACGGATTCATCCCGGCGCTGCTCATCCTCGAACTGATGTCCAGGAAGGACAAGTCGCTGCACGAACTGCTCGAGCCCTTGCGCGCGAAGTACTTCATCTCGGGCGAGATCAACACCAAGGTCGGCAGCATGAAGGCGGTTGACGAGAAGCTCGATGGCCTGGCCGCGCGGTACTCAGGAGAACACCTCTACCGGATGGACGGTATCTCGGTCGAGGCGGCGGACTGGCACTTCAACGTCCGCCCGTCGAACACCGAGCCGCTCCTGCGCCTCAACCTCGAGGCTACGACCCAGAAGATGATGGAAACGAAGCGGGACGAGGTGCTGGGATTCATTCGGAGCTAACCAACGGCTGGAGGCTGGCGGCTGGCGGCTGGCGCCTGGCGGCTGGCGACTGGCGGCTGGCGGCTGGAGGCTGGCGACTGGCGGCGGGCGACTGGCGGCGACTGGCGGCGGCTGGAGGCTGGCGGCGGACGACTGGCGGCGTTACCTGGCAGCGCACGCGGGTCGGTTGAATGGGTTCTCGACTCAGCCGGATCTTACGAGTGCCGAGCCCCGAGACCCGAGACCCTGGTCAGGCTTGGGCGGCCGGCGACTTGCGGCGGTGCCCAGCAGCGCCCAGCCCCGAAACCCCAGCCAGGCTTAGTCGGCCGGCTGTCGGCCGGCGCCTCGAGGCAATACGAGTTCTGCTACAATAACGCGGTCGCCGGTTCCTGACCGGCGACGCGCGTTTCCAAGGCAGGCGGGCTTAGCATAGTGGTAATGCTCCGGCTTCCCAAGCCGGCTAGACGGGTCCGATTCCCGTAGCCCGCTCCACATTCCTCATCAGAGCAATTCGACTATTCGAGCGGTGGCCGCGCTGCGTCATCGCCCGCGAGGGATCGGCGGAGACGCTATGCCTTTTCCTTGGCCTTCCGCCGTTCGGCCCAGTACTTCTGCATGCGTTGGGACACGGCCTTGCGCTCGGCGGCGCTCATCGGGCTGCGCCTGCCGCGCCGACCGGCCTTGGCCTTCCGCCCAGCCTTGGGTGCGTTGAGCTCCGGGGCGACAGCTGCGGACGCCGACGAGGTTCCCAGGGACGGGAATGCCCGCCTGAGCGACGCGATCTCGCGCTCGAGTTCCTTGATGCGGGCCGCCGCTCCGATCCGCGCGAGCTGCTTCAACTCGACTGGACTCAACGACTTGGGCATGAACTCTCCTCGTGGGTCAGGCTGGAGGGCCGGAGACGTATCCATTCAGATACATCCTATCTGGAGCCCCCGTCGTATGTCTATTGATTGACCCGGGATCGGGCGCGTCTCACGCACCGCCGGGCAAGGCCGCCTTCTGGCCCCGCGCCTCCTGAAGGATCTTCACGCCCGCGCTGGCGCCGACTCTGGTCGCGCCCGCCTCGACCAGCGTCTTCATCGACTGGTAGTCGCGCACGCCGCCGGCCGCCTTGACCCCCATGTCCTCGCCGACGACCCGCCGCATCAGGGCCACATCGGCCGCCGTGGCGCCTCCCGGGCCGAACCCGGTTGACGTCTTCACGTAGTCCGCTCCGGCCGCCTTCGCGATGGTGCAGGCCTTGATCTTCTCTTCGTCGCTGAGGAGCGCGGCCTCGATGATGACCTTCGTCAGGACGTTGCGCTCCTGGCACGGCCCCACCACGGCTTCGATGTCCCGTTGAACCGTACGCAAGTCGCCGGACTTGAGGGCGCCGATGTTGATCACCATGTCGATCTCGGAGGCGCCGTCGAAGATCGCCCGATGCGTCTCGTAGTGCTTCACGTCGGACGTGGTGGCGCCGAGCGGGAACCCGACCACCGAGCAGACTGCGACTGGAGCGCCGCGCAACAGCTTTGCCGCCAGCGCCACCCAGACCGGGTTGACGCACACCGCCGCGAACCCCGAGTCCCTGGCCTCGCGGCAGATGCGCTCGATGTCCGCCTGCGTCGCGTCGGCCTTGAGCAGCGTGTGGTCGATGAGCTTCGCCACGTTGCCGGCCGGTCCGCCCGAGGCGTGGAGCCCGATCCGCGACGCGCCGGCGTCGAGCACGCCCTGCAGGCGGTTGGGGCAGCACTCCGAGAGCACCGAGTGGCACCGGCACTGCGCCGAGTCGCCGCCCTGCGACACGGCCGCGACGACTTCCTCGGTGATGATCTGGATCAGGCGTTGAAGATCGTGCGTTTCCATGTTGTACCGCGGTTCGCGGGCCACGCGGCCTCCCTGGCACGGCATCAGCTCAGCGCCGGGGGATTTCACCCAGTTCCAGGCGCCGGATCTTGACCAGGCGGCGAATGTAGCGCGGCTCCCGCATCGAGGTGGACAGGAATTTGTCGACGATGGCGAGCGCCTGCTCCTCTTCCACCAACGTGGCGCCCAGCGCCAGGACGTTGGCGCCGTTGTGTTCGCGCGCGTATCGCGCCAGGGTCTCGTTCACGCACATCGCCGCGCGGATGCCGTCGATCTTGTTCGCCGCGATCGCCGACCCGAGACCGGCGCCGTCGATCACGATGCCGGCGTCCGCCTCCCCTATCGCGACGGAGAACGCCACGCGCCCGGCGATGTCGGGATAGTCAACCGACTCGGTTCCGTCAGTCCCCTGGTCGTCAACGCAGAGCCCGCGCCCACGCAAGTGCCGAACGACCGCCCGCCGGAGCGCGATGCCCGTATGATCGCTGCCCACCGCCACCCGCTTGATCGTTGACGTCGGCGCGAGCGACGCTGTCTCTTCGTCGAGCTCCCCATCCCGAACGATGGTGACCCGCCGCGCCTTCAACGTGTCCCGGGCGAGCGGCGTCACCAGGCCTCCGGGCACGAGGGCAACTGTGGTGCCCTCTTCGATCGTGCGGGCCTCGACTTCGCTGATGAGCTCGTATCGTTTCATCTGCAACCGGCTGTGTGCTAGGCTGACCACTACCGCCGCCCCGAACGTTACCAGAGATTATCGCCCTATGCCAGCCGATCAGCCGAAATCCATCCTGCTCAGTTCCGAGGTCATCCAGGCGCGCGTCCGCGAGCTGGCTGCCGAAATCCGGCGCGACTTCGCGAACGAAGCCCAGCTCCATTTCGTCAGCGTGCTCAAGGGCGCGTTCATGTTCCTCGGAGACCTGATCCGCGCGATGGACAGGCCGGTCACGATCGACTTCATGGCCGTCTCCAGCTACGGCAAGAGCACCACCTCGTCGGGTGAGGTGCGCGTACTGAAGGACCTCGATACCGGGCTGGAGGGCCGCAACGTCGTCATCGTCGAAGATATCGTCGACACGGGTCTGACCCTGGCCTACCTGCAGGAGATCCTTCACGCGCGTGGGCCGAAGCAGCTCAAGACCGCATGCCTCCTCAGCAAGCCGTCACGGCGCGTGATCGAGGTCAAGGTCGATTACATCGGCTTCACCATCGAAGACCGGTTCGTGGTCGGCTACGGCCTCGACTTCGCCGAGCAGTTCAGAAACCTGCCGTATATCGCCGAGATGGAATAGACCCGGGATCGCGTGCGGGCTCCACCGCCGCCTTGACCTTCTCGGCCAGGGCCCGCGCCTCGGCCAGTACCGAGGGTTCGTCCAGCGTCAGCACCCGACGATTCCGCATCAGCACTCGCCCGTTGACGATGGTGGTCTGCACATCGTCGCCGTGGGTCGCATAGACCAGGTGTGAGACCGGGTTGTAGGCCGGCGTCTGCCGGGCCGAGCCCATCGACACGACGATCAAGTCCGCCTTCTTCCCGACCTCCAGCGATCCGATCGTCTCCGAGAGCCCCAGCGCACGGGCCCCTCCGATCGTCGCCATCTCGAGTACCGTCTGCGCCGGCAACGCCCTGGGGTCCTTCTCGATGAGCTTGTGGAGCAGCGCCGTCAGCTTCATGGTTTCGAACATGTCGAGGTCGTTGTTACTCGCCGCGCCGTCGGTACCAAGGCCTGCCGGGATGCCGGCGGCCAGCCATTTCGACACCGGCGCGGTGCCGCTCGCCAGCTTCATGTTGCTCGCGGGGTTGTGCGACAGCGCGGCCCCCCGGGCCTTCAGCATGCTGAGGTCCGCATCGGTCAAGTGGACCCCATGAGCCGCGAGCGTTTTGGGCCCCCAGAATCCCAGGGAGTCCAGGTAGGCGGCGGGTGACATCTTGTGCTGCTCTTCCGAAGTCTTGATTTCGTCGAGCGTCTCGGCCAGGTGCGTGATGAGGGGCACGTTGTACTTCCGCGCGAGATCGCGCGCGGCCGTCAGGTGCGCCGCGTCCACCGTGTACATCGAGTGCGGCGCGACGGCCGGCACGATGAGGGGATCGGTTCGGAACTCCTGGATGAAGCGCTCGGCGCGAGCCAGGCTTTCGTCGGGCGTCTTCGCATCGGCCACCGGAAAGCCGATGATGGTTTCCCCGAGCACGCCCCTCAGACCGGCTTCCTTCGTCGCACGGCCGATGACTTCCTCGAAGTAGTACATGTCCGTGAAAAGCGTCGTCCCGGACTGGATCATCTCGAGTGCAGCCAGCCGGGTGCCGATGCGCACCATTTCGGGGGAAACCGTCTTCGCTTCCGCCGGGAAGATGTACTTCTGCAGCCAGTCCATCAAGGCCAGATCGTCGGCCAGGCCGCGGTACATCACCATGGGGGCGTGGGTGTGCGTATTGATGAGCCCGGGCAGCACGACCTGCCCATGCGCGTCGATGGTTGTCTTAGCGCGGAACCGCCGGGCAATCACCTCCGCCGTGTCGACGCCCACGATCGTGTCGCCATCGATCGCCACGGCCCCGGGCGTGATCGCGCGCCTCGCCGGGTCCATCGTGAGCACCGTTCCGCCCGTGACGATGATCGTCACCATCCGAGGAACGGCCTGAGCGGAGGCGCGTTCTCCGAAGGCCGCAAGGCACACGCCGAGCGCCAGGAACGCGAACCGGGACGCGAGATGACGATGAGTGCGCAGCATCATGCCGGCGATCTTACCGCATCTGGAAGGCCCTGCCGGCTTCGTGTATAGTGGCCCCGTGGCGGTCATCCTCGTTCAACATCCGCTGGTCCAGGACATCCTGCTTTCGCTGCGCGACCGGCGGACGGCCCCCGAGGAATTCCGCCGGATGGCGGTCCGGATCAGCGTGCTGCTCGCGACCGAGGCGCTGCGGGTCCTGCCGGTGAAGGCGGCCACGGTGCAGTCGCCGCTCGGCGAGGCTGGCGGCCAGCGGGTTGCCACCGATGTGGTGGTCGTGCCCGTTCTTCGAGCGGGTCTTGGCATGCTCGACGCCGTGCTCGAGCTCGTACCAGGCGCACGCGTTGGCCACATCGGCCTGCAGCGGGACGAGATGACGGCCATCGCTTCCCAGTATTATTCGAAGCTGCCGGACGGGCTGGCCGACTGCCACGTGCTGATGATCGATCCCATGCTGGCCACCGGCGGATCCGCCGTCGCGGCACTCGACCTGCTCAAGGCCGCCGGTGCCCGCAGCATTCAGATGATCTGCATCGTTGCCGCTCCGGAGGGCGTTGCGCTCGTCGAGCGCCACCATCCGGATGTTTCCATCTACACGCCGGTGATCGACCAGGGCCTGAACGATCGGAAGTTCATTCTTCCAGGGCTCGGGGATTTCGGCGATCGCCTGTACGGCACCCTGTAAGCGGTTTCGTCGCTGGCCTGCAACGGGGCTCCAGCTCCGACGTTGACGCGCACGCGTCCGACCGGTGCCCGACAGTTCTTGAGAGACGACGATGGCAAACGGACGATCGCCCGCCGACACGCACAACGCTGTGGTGCCTGCTCCCGAGAAACCGGCAACGCACCGCTGGGCCACCTCCATCACGCGGATCGCGCCGAACGAGATTGACATCCGGGGATACCCGGTCGACGAGATGATGGGCCGCGTCTCGTTTGCCGAAGCCGTCTACCTGATCCTGCGCGGCGAACTGCCGTCGCCCGCGATCGGGCGGCTCCTCTCGGCGGTGCTCGTCTCGTCAATCGACCACGGGGTGACGCCGCCCTCGACGCTGGCGGCGAGGAATGTGGCTACCACGGGGGCGTCGCTTCGGTCGAGCGTTGCGGCCGGGATCATCGGCTGCGGCCCGCTGCACGGCGGCGACATCGAGACCTGCCTGCGCTTCCTCCAGCGAGGCCTCGCGCTTCGCAGGCAGGGCATGGCGTTTGACGCGGCCGCCTCGAAACTGATCGCCGGGTTCAATCTGACCGATCGAGTTCCGCCGGGCTTCGGCCACCGCATTCACACGCGCGATCCGAGGGCCGCGCGGTTGTTCCAGATGGCGCACGAGCTCGAGCTCGATGGCGAGCACCTGCAATTGCTGCGCGTCGTCGAGCGGGTGGTGAACGCCAGGCCCGAGCGCGCGGACAGTCCGCTGCCGGTCAACGTGGACGGTGCGATTGCGGCCATCTGCGGCGATCTCGGGTTCGAGGCCGACGTGGCGAACGGGCTGTTCATCATCGCGCGCCTGCCGGGCCTGGTGGCCCATGCGTTCGAGGAGCAGGTCCGCCAGAAGCGCATGCGGCAAATCGATCCCCGGGATCACGTGTATGACGGCCCGGCGCGGCGGCGTTTGCCACAGACGCGAAAGTAGGAGCGCCTCGGCGAGGCGGCCACTATTTGCGTCGTAGGCGCGGAAGTCTGCACCGTCGGCGCGGTGGATCGTGCCGCAGGCTCGGACGTGCCGGCCCTCCGTGAGAGGGCGATCCCTGTCGCAGGCGAGGAAGTCCGGACCCTCGGCGAGACGAATCCTCGGCGTGGACCGATTGCAGGACGGACCGGGAATCCACTAGACTAACGAGACGTTTGTCCTCGGGTGGGCGCTTGGCTCAGCGGTAGAGCACCGCCTTCACACGGCGGGGGTCAGTGGTTCGAATCCACTAGCGCCCACCAAATCCACCCAATGAATACGCGGCTAATTCGATCCTTGGCCGCCATAGGCCTGTACGGTCAGGATGACTGGTGGACAAATGGTGGTCACGCGCGGCCCAGATTCGCCGGCGGACGCCATTCAAGGTCAGGACCCCAGGTGTGCGTGAGCGTCACCGTCAAGTAGACAGTCAATCAGCAGGTTGTCGGGCCGCTTGGGGCCTCGCGAGAAACGGCAGCGGCGGCACCCGATCGAGGCTGTCGTGTTCAGTCATCAGCCGAGCAACAGGAGCGCGGCTGCGCTCAGCACGAGCACGACGACGATCGCGAGGATCGACCAGGTCTGCCAGCCGAGCGTGATGAGCGGCGAGGGACTCGTGGTGGGCATCAATGCCTCCAATCCGGGCGATTGGGGACGCCTAGGGAGGCGTCCAGGCCTGACGGCGACAATCCCGGGCGTCCGGCCATGACGCCAGGGCCGCCCCTCTACCCTGTTGGACACCGGCCACTCAGAACCTGGTCGACCAGACAGATGTCGTACGGAATGTTCCGCCGGGTCGACCAGGTGCCGGCATCGTTGTCGGGGCCTCCGTTGCGGGGCGCCTCGCCTTCGTGATCCCGCCTCGTGCTATACTCCGCCCGTTCCAACAATCACGTTGTGCCGATCGCGACGGCGCTCGCCGTCTGCAGCCCCGGCCGATCCTCCGCTGTGCGTTCGATGATGCCAGGGATCTTCGAGCCGGCAGCGGCGGAAGACAGCCGGGCCGACCTTCGGGCGCCGTCTGCCGCGCGAGTCACAGCAGAGGATTGGTACGCGAACATGCCCCCGGTCAGGAGCACATCACCACAGAGAGGAACTCGCCATGTCCAAGGTCGATGCCGGTTCCGGTCCATCAGCACGTACTGACAATGCCCGCGGGCGGCTCATCAGCCGGCGGGCGCTTCTCAGGAGCACCGCCGGCGCTGCGCTGGCGGGGCTGGCAGGCGCCGCCACCGCGCGGGCTCAATTCACGGGGATCGCGCCGGGAGGCGGCGTCATTCCGTTCCGGCTGCCGCTGGGCGCGCTGAACTACCTGGACCAGAACCAGTACATCTCCAACATGAAGGTCATCTCCTTCCTGCCGGAGCACGCGACCGCCGGCGGCGAGCCGCTCATGGCGATGTGGGCGAAGGGCCGGCAGCGGTTGCTGCCGAGCGGCGCGGGCTGGGTCGACGTGAGCGACCCGACGAAGCCGGTCTTCATCAGCGCCGGGAAGAACCGCATCGGGGGCTGTGTCGCCTACAACACGAAGCTGAAGAAGTGGCTGATGGTGGCGACCGCGACCGAGCCGCATGCCGAGCGGACTCCCAGGGCCCCCCTCGGACAGTTCGACCCGGAGATCCACCGGCGGCTTCAGAGCTACACGGGCCTGCGCGGCATTCGAGTCTTCGACATCACCAATCCCGCCGAGCCCAGCCTGCTGAGCGAGTTCAGCACAGGCAAGGTCGGGGTGGGAACGCACATGAACTTCTATGACGGAGGGAAATACGCCTATCTCGATGCCGGCTGGTCGGACAAGCTCCGAGTGGAGGACGTCGGACGCGCCAGCGGATCCGGGCTCATGATCGTCGACATGACGGACCCTGCCAACGTGAAGCAGGTCTCCACCTACCACGTCCCGGGGCAGATGATCGGAGAGGAAGACGAGTACAAGAAGTACTGGTTCGCCGACAGCCAGTGCGCCTGGATTGTCTCTCACGGCGGCCCGACCGTGCCGGTGCGCGTCGAGGACGGGGGAACGATCGGCTACGGGGGCTTCGGCCATTTCGGCATGATCTGCTTCGACCTCACCGACATCAAGAACCCGAAGCCGTACGGGATCGCCCGGTGGGACTACGAAACGCTTGGCGGTTGCCCGTACCACACCTGCTATCCCGTCATCGCCGACAGCCAGCACCCGAAGCTCCAGAATCTCGTCATCGGCGTGCCCGAGACGCTGCTCTCCGACTGCCGGGAGCCCTACAAGTCGATCCAGATCATCGACGTGAAGAACCCGCGTGACCCCCGCGTCATCGGCGTGTTTCCGCGTCCGAAGCCGCCTGCAGAGGCGCCGTATGCCGACTTCTGCGTCTCGCGCGGACGATTCGGATCACACAACATTCAGTGCTGGGTCGCGCCCGGCACGGCCCGCCCGGAGATCGTGGTGCTGTCGTTCTTCAACGCGGGCATACGGGTGTTCGACATCTCCGAACCGACGCAACCTCGAGAGCTCGCCTATTTCATTCCGCCGCGCGGCGGCAAGCTGGAAGACTACGCCACCTGGTTCAGGGGCGACTCCGAGACGGTCTTCGTCGAGTGGGATCGCAACCTGATCTGGCTCGGCACCCATGCCGGGGCGTACTGCCTGTCGTGCCCCGCCCTGGGCGAGCCCGTGCTCGAGCCGCGGGCCATCTCGCACTGGACGAGGCCCCACCTCAATGCCGGGTGGGACGCCTAAGAAGCGCACGGCCGGCGGCCCGGGCATGGTCCGGGCCGCGGCGCGACGCGAGAGCCCGCCTCGCCGCGAGCTACCGCCATCGCTGCGTCAGAGTGCGGTTGACGGAGGGGTTCCGGAAAGCCGGGGGAGAGGGCCGAACGGCTATTTCTTGACCTGCGCGATCAGTGCGGTCAGCAGGCGCACGTAGACGGCCTCGCCGTCGGCGTAGGTCTTGGCCATCACCTCGTTCGCAATCTTCTGGGCTTTGCGCCAATCCTCATCGAACACGGTGCGCTTGCCCCCGATCTCCAGCGAGTCGAATGCCTTGCCTTCAGGATGGTCCAGCAGCAGGCCGTCGACTCCCATGTCCTCGAACATCAGCCGCGATCCGGCGACGGCGGCGCTGTTGAGGTCGATGTAGATCTCCCGGTAATCCTTCTTCTCCAGCTTGTCCTTGAGCAGAACGGCCGGCGCGTATTTCGCCGCCACCACGAGCAGCTGGCTGCCCGGAAAGTACAAAGCCGCCACATATGACTCGGGATCGGCACCGTCTTTGGCGGCGATGGCATCCAGCTTGGCGGCGTCGAGGGACGCGGCGAGCTGCTTGGCCAGCGCTACCGACTTGGGCTCCTGGGCGGTAGCCACCGTGCTCGTCACGCCGACGACGAGCAAGACGAGTGCGAGGTAGGAGATCCAGCGTGGGATTGTGATCATGAGCGTCACCATAGCGTGAGGGGCCGTGTGGTTGTGGTAGGTTCTATCACCGTCGACGCCCTGCGTCAACGGGCGGAGCCATACTTTCGCGGGGGCTGCACTCGGGGACCGCGGCGAGGGTCCAGACGATCGGGCCGAAGGCTGTCCTCTCACGCGGGTCCAGGCACGGCCGCCCGGGGCCTGCTGGACCACTCTCCGTCAGCCGATGAAGAGGGGGTCTTCATCGTCGAAACGGCTGGGGCGATGGCGGTCACCGCCCCGGAACGACCGAAACGCCGCGATCACCCCGCGAAGGGCGGCCACCACGGCCATGCCCTCGCGCAGCGGCCCGACCACGGCCCCCTGCACGACCGCCAGTGTTTCCTGGATGCGCCCGCTGAGGTCGCCGACGAGCCGATCGACCCGCTCGACCTGCAGCGCGGCCACGCTCGACATGTGCTCGAGATTCTGGCCCACCGTCTTGAGGCTGGCCATCACCGGGACGATGTCGTGCTGGATCTGGTCCGACAACTGGTCGACGCGGCGGGCCAGGCGCGCCGCAAACACGATCACGCCTATCTGAACGACCGCCATGACGATGGTCGCGACTGCGATCGCTCCCAGAAAGACCGTGCTCACGCCTGCTCCTTCTCCCGCGCGTCGCGGAAGGCGTCGCGGCCCCGTTCGACGGCGGAGGTCAGGGTCTCCTTCTGGCGGGCCAGGTAGTCCTTGGTGCGCTTGGCCGCTTCGGTGGCCTTGTCGCGGCCTTCCTTGGCCTTCTCGCTCAGGAACTCACGCGTCTCGGTCCCGGACGCCGGGGCGAACAGCAACGCCAGTGCCGCACCCACCAACGCCCCAACCCCAAACGCGATGACGACGCCCCCCGCTCCGTTGTTTCGATCGTCAGACATGATGGACTCCTTCGTGTCGCAGGCCATCCGTTCCGCGCGTGTGCGCCAACTTGCAGCCCTTTTATCTTCTCACACATTGGCCCGGCGTGCTTGTCCGCCGGCTCTTATGGCGAGGCGGGCGGTGAGAGAAGGTGGGGATCGTCCACCCCCATGCTGCGGGCGCGCAGCTTCCTGACCTGGTCGCGCAGCGAGGCGGCTTTTTCGAACTCCAGGTTGGCAGCGGCCTCCTTCATCTCCCGGCTCAACTGGCTGATCCGGCTCTCGATCTGCCCCATCGTCAGGAACGGGTCGGCGTCCTCGCGGGCGCCGGGGATCTGGACGTAGTCCCGCTCGTACACGCTGGTCATCACGTCGTCTATCGCCTTGATGATCGAGGCCGGCGTGATCCCGTTGACCTGGTTGTAGGTTTCCTGTGTGCGCCGACGACGGTCGGTTTCGGCGATGGCGGCTTTCATGCTGTCGGTCATCACGTCGGCGTACATGATGACCTTGCCGTTGATGTTCCGAGCCGCGCGCCCCGAGGTCTGAATCAACGAGCCCGCCGACCGAAGGAAGCCTTCCTTGTCCGCATCCAGGATGGCGACCAGCGAGACTTCGGGCAGATCGAGGCCTTCGCGCAGCAGGTTGATCCCGATGAGGACGTCGAAGGCGCCGCGCCGCAGATCGCGCAGGATTTCCACCCGCTCGAGGGTCTCGATGTCGGAGTGCAGGTACCGAACGCGGACGCCGAGCTCGTGGTAGTCCTGCGTCAGATCCTCGGCCATCCGCTTGGTGAGCGTGGTGACCAGCACTCGCTCCTTCGCGTCGACCCGCGCCCTGATTTCCTGCAGCAGATCGTCGACCTGCCCTTTGACGGGCCGCACGTCGACGACCGGATCCACCAGCCCGGTCGGCCGGATGATCTGTTCCACGACCACCCCGCCCGACTTCTGGAGCTCGTACGGTCCGGGCGTCGCCGACACGAACACGACCTGGTGCACGCGTGTTTCCCACTCGGCAAACGTCAACGGGCGGTTGTCGAGTGCCGAGGGCAGGCGGAACCCGTAGGACACCAGCACTTCCTTGCGCGATCGGTCGCCGTGGTACATCCCGCGGACCTGCGGCACGGTCTGGTGGCTCTCGTCGACGATCACCAGGGCGTCACTCGGCAGGTAGTCCACCAGCGTCGGCGGCGGCTCGCCCGGCGCCCGGCCCGTGAGATGCCTCGCGTAGTTCTCGATCCCGTGGCAGTAGCCGATTTCCTTGATCATCTCGAGGTCGAACATCGTGCGCTGGTGCAGGCGCTGAGCCTCGAGCAGCTTCCCGTCCGCCTCGAGCCGGCCGCGGCATTCCTCGAGCTCGGTCTTGATGGTCTCTACCGCAACTCTGGTCCGGTCGCGCGACGTCACGAAATGGGTCTTCGGGTAGATGGCGAGGCGATCGTGCTGCCGAAACGCCTTGCCGGTGAGCGGGTCGAACGACACCAGCTCGTCGATGTCGTCGCCGAACAGCCCGATGCGCACGCCGTACTCCTCGTAGGACGGGTAGACCTCGATGATGTCCCCCCGCACGCGGAAGGTGCCCCGGCCGAACTCGTAGTCGTTGCGTTCGTATTGGATTTCAACCAGTTTCCGCAGGATCTGATCACGGCCGATGCGCTGGCCGCGCTCGAGCGGCAGCAGCATGCCGTAGTAGGCCTCCGGCGATCCGAGGCCGTAGATGCACGAGACGCTGGCGACAATCAGCACGTCCCTGCGTTCGAAGAGCGACCGGGTGGCCGACAGCCGCATGCGGTCGATGTCGTCGTTGGTCGTCGCCTCCTTCTCGATGTAGGTGTCCGACGAAGGCACGTAGGCCTCCGGCTGGTAGTAGTCGTAGTAGCTGACGAAGTATTCGACGGCGTTCTCGGGGAAGAACCGGCGGAATTCCTGGTAGAGCTGCGCGGCCAGCGTCTTGTTGTGCACCATGACCAGGGTCGGCCGGTTCACGCGCGCCACCACCTGGGCCATCGTGAAGGTCTTGCCCGACCCGGTCACGCCGAGCAGCACCTGGCACGGATCGCCGCGGTCGAGGCCGGCGGTCAACTCCGCAATGGCGCGCTCCTGGTCTCCCCGGAGCTCGAAGTCCGATACCAGCTTGAAGTGGTCGTAGACAGACGGCATGGCGATACGGGCAGTCGCGCGGTGCTTGCCGCGCGACCGGGCTAGGGCGACTTCCGGAACGGGGCGAAATACCCGCGGCGCGTGCGAATCTTCAGCCCGGGCCGCTTGACCGTGATCTGGACCTTGCGCCACGTCCCGTCTGCGCGGATGTTGGTGGAGACATAGCCCAACGTGTACTGGGCCCTGATCTCGGCCAGCACCTTGTCGTAGGTGGCATCGAGTTCCTTCATCGAGCCGGGAAAGAACACCTGCCCGCCGGTCAGCTCCGTGATCTCACGCAGCCGCATTCGCAGTTCGGGCTGCAGCGATCGAGACTGGTGCTCCAGGAATCCCACCACGTACACCGTGACGTCCGACGCCTTGAGCAACTCGATCATCTCGGCATAGCTCATTGAGCTGTTGGTGTCGTCCCCGTCCGTGTAGACCACCAGCACCCGGCGTCCTTCCTGATAGGCCGCGCCATCCAGGTACACGCCCAGCGCGTCGTAGAGCGCCGTCCACCCGTCCGGCCGGCGGCCACGAATGCGCTCGATGAGGCTCGCGAAGTTCTTCTGGTCGTAGCGGGCCACGCGGACCTCCGAGTCGAAGTCGACCAGGGTGATGTCCACGGCCTGCGACAGCTGGTTGAGAAACTTCACGGCCGCGCTCCGGGAGAACTTGATGTCCTCCTCCATGCTGCCGCTCGTGTCGAACAGGAGGCCCAGGTGCAGCTCCGGGGTCGAATCCGGACCGGACTCGGACGATGAGCTGTCGCCCCGGGCGAACAGCTTGATCTGCTGCGCCTTGGAGTCCTCGGTCACGTCGAAGTCGGCGGCGGACAGATCCGTGACCAGGCCGCCCTTGCGGTCCACGACGGTCACGCCAAAGCTTGCGAGATCGATCGCGCTCCGGAACGTCTGGGCCCAGAGCGCCCCGCACGCCAGCAGCACGACGGCGAGGGCGGCTGCGGGAGATCGCCACGCGGCGCGCCCGCGATCAGGGTGTTGCCCCGAATGAGGACCCATCCGGGCATTCTATACCGGGAGGCCGGGCGCCGGGCCGGGGCAAAACCATCGTATAATAAGAAGTTCTCGCGTATGGATTTCCTCGTTTCATTCCGGCGGGTGGCGGCGACTGACCGATGAGGTGCCTGGCGGTCTGCCACAGTGAACTGGTCGTCAGGCTGCTCGAGCAGATCCTGCCGCCCAGCTTCGAGGTCGACTTTCTGGTCGAGAGCCGGCCGCTGGCGCGAAAGCTCCACGACGCCGGCCTGCCCGTCGCGACCGGCGATACCCATCGGACCGACACGTTCATCAAGGCCGACGTCTCCCCGAACACCTGCATCATCGTCGAGGACACCGGCCGCCTGAGCGTGAAGCGGAGCCTGCAGGCCATCCGCGACGCCGGCGTGACGCTGGTCTACCTGCTGAACACCGGCGCGGCCCTCTCCAAAGACGGCGACCGCCGCGAAGAACAGCTGCGCACGCAGTTCCCCGAGCTCGCGATCCTGTCGTTGCCCGAGCTGCTGGGCGGCCCCCTGGTCACCGAAGTCAGCCGGTCGCTGACCCGCGCCAGGGTTCAGCAGTACCAGCGCTATTTCAACGACGCCGACCGCGTCCTGATCCTGCTCCACAACGATCCCGACCCCGACGCGCTCGCCAGCGGCCTGGCCCTGCGCAACATCCTGCGGCGCACCAAGGCCACGGCCATCATCGGTGCGATCCACGGTGTGACGCGGCCCGAGAATCTCCGGATGATCAACCTCCTCGACATCCAGGTCGAGGCGATCAACGCGGCGGCGCTCGGGGAGTACGAGCGCATCGCGATGGTCGACGTGCAGCCGCACTACTTCAGCGGCCTGATCGATCGGGTAGACCTGGTGATCGATCACCATCCCCCCCAGACCGGCTACAGCGCCGTCTTCCGCGACATCCGGCCCGACTACGGATCGACGTGCACCATCATGACCGAGCAGCTGCGCGCCGTGGACGTGAACATCTCGGAGCGCACGGCGACGGCCATGCTCTACGCCATCAAGTCCGACACGCTGTTCTTCAACCGGCAGGCGAACCGGGTGGACGTCGAGGCGTTCTCGTATCTCTATCCGCTGGCCGACGCGGCGATGATCCGGAAGATGGAGGGCAGTGAGATCACGCTCGAGCGGCTGGAGTACGTCGAGCGCGCGCACGCGGCCGGCGTGCTCGGCGACCAGATGTTCTCGGTCTTCCTCGGAACGGTCTCCCGAGAGGATTTCATTCCGTATGTCGCCGACTTCTTCCTCCAGGTCGAGGACGTGAAGTGGACCGTCATCTCGGGCATCGTCAACGACACCCTCAGCGTGTCGATCCGCAACCTGGGCTACTCGAGGAACGCCGGCGAGCTGGTGCGGAAGCTGTTCATGGACATCGGCAGCGCGGGGGGCCACCGGTCGATGGCCAAGGCCGTGATGCCGCTCCAGGCGTTCCAGGACAAGTACGGCCCACTGCCCAACGAACGGATCAACGAGAAGATCAGGGAGCTGGCCCTGCAGTTCCTGCAGGAACACGGGTCCGTGGACAAGAAGAAGGAACCCGTCAAGGCGTGAGGTGGTCGCCGCCTGCGCCGACCTCCGGCTCGATGAACTGCCGGTAGGCATCCTCGTAGCCCCGATCGATCAGTTCCGCCACCTTCGACACCCGATCCGACCGCTCGTCGTACGCGCCCGAGAAATCGAACGGCCCGATCGGGTTGTGGTCGGCGCCGATCAGAAACAGGTTCCGGAACCCGCGGCCCTGGCTCCGGATCGCATCGCGAGACGCGGCGGCCTCAGCGGCGGCGAGCCACTCGCCCAGCCTGGCGCGTCCATCGAGCCTCTGATCGGCCAGCGCATGCGGTGCGCTGATCTCGGGGGCGGGCAGGACCAGGATCACCTGTTCGACACCAGCCTCCTGGACCTCTTCCAGCACCCGGGCGATCGACTCAGGCCGATCGCACAGCCGGTGCGTCTCCCCGCGCCAATAGCTCTCGGCTGAAAAGGTCACCGGCCACGCGTCGCTCGCGACAGGCACCGAGAGCGCAGCAGAGAGCAGGTCGACGCCGTGGTCGCGGCCGACTCCCGCCAGGTCGAGCGCCTCGCCGGATCGCTGCGCCCACATCCCGCCGGGGCCCCGTCCAAAAAACGCCGGACGATGAGCCTCGGCGAGCAGCGCCACCACGATGTCGCGTCGCGCGTCGAGGTCGTGCACGACCGCGATGAACTCCCGGAAACCGGGCTGACCCAGCCCGTCTGCCAGCACCTCCGCGAACCGCCGGCTGAGCTCGACCGAACCCGGCTGCGCGACCTTCGACCCGCCAATCATCAGTCGCCACAAGGCCGATTGCCAGTACGCGATGACCCCGCGGCTGCTGAGCGGGGCGCCAGCCACCCTCCACCAGAAATGGCCGCGCGCGCGCCGGCGCCCGCCCCGCGACGCCGTCCGGCGCGACGCCAGCATGAGCTGCACGAGCAGCGCCCCGCACAGGAAGACCACGATCTGCGGCACGATCGTCGGCAGGGCACCGGGCCGGAAGGCGGCACCGACCAGCCTGGCATAGCCATCGGCGAGATCGGCGCCTGCATGCAGGTGCAGCAGCGTCAGGCCGAAGGTGAGGGGATACACGAAGAGTCCGATGGCCAGGACGGCCAGCGGCACCAGGGTCAGGGCCAGAGCCGCCCACAGGGTCCATCCAAGGACACGCAGCGTCGCGCGCCAGGGATAGAACCCGGCCACCGCCGGCTGGAGCCAGCATCCATCCGATGACCACAGCCGGGCGCCGCCGTCGACCGCGGCAAACAGCGCGCCGACCACGCCAATCCCGCGACCGGCCACCAGATCGATCTTGACGCCGGCCTCGCGCAGGGCCCTCATCACGCCGGCGTGGTAGGCCCCTTGCGTGCCGGTGCCGCTGAGGACGAGCGCGGTACGAAGGCGGGGTGAGTACGAGTCGTGACCGGGTCGTCCCGTCACGCGACCTCGTCGTGGATGGTGATGAGCTTCACGACCTCGAACCGGCGGACCCCGGTCGGTGTCGGAACCGTGACCTCGTCGCCCGCCTGCGTGCCCATCAGGGACTTTCCGATGGGCGAGCTGGTGGAGATCAGTCCCTTGGTCGCATCGGCGTCCTCGGGCATCACGAGCTGGTAGACCATGGTGTCGCCGGACTCGGCTCGCACGTGCACGGTCGAACCGAACGCTGCGCGGTCTTTCGGCAGCTTGTCGAGGTTCATCAGCGAGATTTCGGCCATCCGCTTGCGCAGCATCGCCATGCGGGCCTGCACCATGGTCTGGCGTTCCTTGGCGGCCTGGTACTCGGCGTTCTCGCGCAGATCGCCCAGCTCGCGCGCGCGCTTGATCTCCTTGGGAAGCTCGTGATGGAGCTCCCGATCGAGCCCCGCGAGTTCGTCTTCGAATTTCTTCAGGATGCGCGCTTTCATCGTCTCTCTTTCGACCGTCCGGCGGCTTCGGCGGCAACGCCCGGCCCGAGCCCCGCGCGCTGCCGGGCACCGGACGCCCGATCTCGGGGGTCACGGCAACGGCCGCTGTCAGGGGATCAAAGAACGCAGTGTACCATATCTGCTATGCTCGTCGGGACGCCCGGGACCAACCCCACCGTGACCACCATCACCAGCCGTCGGCACGAGTTCGTTCAGCAGTGTCGGACGCTGGCACGCGAGCGGATCCCCGGCTCCGACCTCGTCCTGCTGGATGGCCTGCACCTGGTTGGCGAGGCGCTTTCGGCAGGAATCACGATCGAGCGCGCGGCGATCGCTCCCAAGCTCAGAACCTCGCCCGGCGGAGACGAACTTGTGCGCCGGTTGGTGCGGCAGGGCGTGGAGGTCGCCGAGGCTTCTGAAGGCACGCTCGAAGCGATGAGCCCGGTCCGCTCCCCCGCCGGGATTGTGGCCGTGGCCCGTGTACCTCCCGCGAGCTTGAAACGCGCCGTCGAGGGCTCGCGCCCGCTGGTCATCGTGGCCGTGGACGTGCAGGACCCCGGCAACCTCGGCGCGATCGTTCGTGTCGTAGAGGCTGGCTTCGCAACCGGCGTGATCTGCGCCGGTGCATCAGCCGATCCCTTCGGATGGAAGGCGCTCCGGGGATCGATGGGAAGCACGTTTCGAGTGCCCGTCACTGATCGCATGCCACTCGCTGACGCGATCGATGCGCTGCGCAAGGGCGGTCTTCGGATCTCAGCAACCGTCCCACGGGATGGAACGAGCGTCTTCGAGGCGGACATGACCGTGCCGCTCGCGGTGCTGGTGGGCAGCGAGGGCGGAGGACTCGATCCCGGGGCGATCGAGCAATCCGATATGCGCCTCGTGGTCCCCATGAACGCGCCCGTCGAGTCCCTCAATGTCGCGGCCGCAACGGCCGTGATCGTGTTCGAGGCACACCGGCAGCGCGTGGCCGCCGGCTCGACGGGCCCGAGGGTGACCCATCAGCCATGAACAGCGGACACCTGTTCGGACGTGACGAAGACGCCGCCGCGCCGGGACGCCCGCCGCTCGCCGAGCGCATGCGGCCGCGAAGCTTCGACGAGTACGTCGGGCAGCAGTCGCTGATGGCCCCGGGCAAGCCGCTGCGCGAAGCGATTACCAGGGACCTCCTGCAGTCGGTCATCCTGTGGGGGCCACCGGGCACGGGCAAGACGTCGCTGGCCCGGCTGGTCGCCGAGATGACCAAGGCCCACTTCATCGCGTTCAGCGCGGTCCTGTCGGGCATCAAGGAAATCAAGGAGGTAATGACCGAGGCCCAGCGCGCCAGGGCCGCGCTCGGCAGGCGGACGATCGTGTTCGTCGACGAGATTCATCGCTTCAACAAGGCGCAGCAGGATGCGTTCCTTCCGCGTGTCGAGGCCGGTGACATCGTGCTCATCGGCGCGACGACCGAGAATCCGTCCTTCGAGGTGAACGCCCCGCTCCTCTCACGCTCCCAGGTGTTCGTGCTGCAGCCCCTCACCGATGACGACCTCCTGGTCGTGCTGCAGCGGGCGGTCGGCGATGCCGAACGCGGCCTGGGTGCCGAGACAGTCGACGTGGACGAGGCTGCGCTGGCCGCCATCGCGAGACACGCCAGCGGCGATGCCCGCGTGGCACTCAACCTGCTGGAGTTCGCGGCGGCCTCCGCGCCGGAGGTATCGGGCCGCCGGCACGTCGACGAGGCGTTCCTGCGCACCTCGATCGAACGGCGGGCCCTGCTGTACGACAAGGCCGGCGAAGAGCACTACAACCTCATCTCGGCCCTGCACAAGTCGATGCGCAACAGCGATCCGGACGCCGCCGTCTACTGGCTGGCCAGGATGATCGAATCCGGTGAGGACCCGCTCTACATTGCCCGCCGGCTCGTACGCTTCGCCTCGGAAGACATCGGCAACGCCGATCCCCAGGCCCTGACCGTCGCCGTCGCCGCCAAGGACGCCGTGCATTTCATCGGCATGCCCGAGGGCAACACCGCGCTGGCCCAGGCCGTCATCTTCCTCTCGACGGCCCCCAAGAGCAACGCGGTGTATCAGGCCTACCTCGGGGCCGCAAGCGATGCCCATCACGATCGGGCAGAACCCGTGCCGCTCCATCTTCGCAACGCGCCAACCAGCCTGATGAAGTCGCTCGACTACGGGCGCGGCTACCAGTACGCCCACGACGAACCTGCCGCCGTGACCGACATGGAGTGCCTGCCGCCCGGCCTCTCCGGCCGAACCTACTACCGGCCGACCAGCCGCGGTTTCGAGAAGGAGATCAAGCGTCGCCTCGATGGGTGGGCCACGCTGAAGGCCGAGAGGCGAGGAAAACGGCCGGACAAGGAATAGACTACCGGCGAGCACTGGGGCGACCCTGGCCGGAGGGTGATCGCCGCTCGTCAGATCCGCTGGAAATTCTTCTCGATTTCGCGGCGGGACAGCCGCAGCATCACCGGCCGACCGTGGGGGCACACGGTGGAGTACGCGGTCAGCCGAAGTTCCTCGAGGATGTGCACCATCTTCTCGTAGGTCAGCGGGTCGTTGGCTTTCACGGCAGCGTGGCACGCCGTCGTCGCGGCAATCCGCCTGAGCGCTTCGTCTGCCCGGCTGCCCCGGTCCAGCCCGTCGAGGTCACGCCCGATGTCGCGCAGCGCGGCCGCAGACTCCTCGTGACTGAGAATCGCCGGAACGGCCGTGACGCGCAGGCAGCCCTCACCGAACTCCTCCACCTCGAATCCGAAACGATCGAGCGCCTCGCGGTGGCCGAGTATCACCTGCAGGCTGTCGATCGGCAGTTCGATCAGCATGGGCGTCAGCAACCGCTGGCTCTCGAGCCTGCCCTCGGTGAGGCGAGCCATGGCGCGCTCGTACAACACGCGCTCGTGAGCGACGTGCTGGTCGATGACGGCGACCCCGTCGTCGTCAACCGCGAGAATGAAGGTGTTTCGGAACTGGCCGAGCGGCATCAGTGGTTTGAGCGGGATGTCACCCTCTCGCGGCGGTATCGGGGCCCGGCCGCTCATCGTCTCATGGCCGGGGGATCCCGCATACCCGGACGGTGCTGAATCTCCGCCGGCTGTCCGCTCGCCGCTCCCCTGCCAGGCAGAGGCCTCACCCTCCAGTCCCGTGTCTGACGACAGAGGCCCGCGGCCCGAGGTCGGCACTGCCGGCGACCACCGGGACGACAACGGCACGCCGGGCGTCAGGCCCGGGATGGACACCAGCTGGGGCAGGCGATCGGCGGAGGGAGGCGCCGTCAGAGTCAGTTCAGGCGCCGAGCCCGACCCGAGGGCTTCCTGCACGGCACGGCGCACGACCTCGTGCACGAGCGACTGCTGGCGAAATCGCACCTCGGCCTTGGTCGGATGGACATTGACGTCAACCGCGTCCGGCATCATCTCGAAGAACAGGTGGACCTCAGGACTGCGCTCCTTGGCGGTGGCCTGTGCGTACGCGTCGATGACCGCGTGGGCGATCGTACGGTCCTTGATGATGCGGCCGTTGATGAAGAACTGCTGCGCGCCGCGGGTCGGCCCTTGCTCGGTCAGCGCGGCCACCCACCCGGTGATGGCGATGCCGGCGGCGTCCTTCCGGAGCGGCACGAGGTCGGGCCGGTCGCCGTAGATCTGGTAGAACCGCTCGGCGAGATCGCGGGTGGGCGGGCACCTCAGCAAGACGCGCGGCCCGCTGCTGAACGTGAATCCGATCTCCGGATGCGACAGCGCGAGCAGGGTCACCATCCGGGAGACCTGGGTCGTTTCCGCCACGTCGGACTTGAGGAACTTGCGCCGCGCGGGCAGGTTGTAGAACAGGTCGCCGACTTCGACGCGAGTGCCGACCGGCATGCCCGCCTCTTTCACCGACGCGATCACTCCCCCATTGACCTTGATCTCGGTTCCGCCGTCCTCATCGCGCGGGCGCGTCGCGAGCGTCAGGTGCGAGACCGATGCGATGGACGGCAGCGCTTCGCCGCGAAACCCCAGCGTGCGGATGTTCTCGAGGTCGTCGGAGGTGGATATCTTGCTGGTCGCATGCCGCTCGAGCGCAAGCTCCGCATCGTCGGCGGCCATGCCGGTCCCGTCGTCCTCAACGCGGATGATCTTCTTCCCGCCGAGCTCGACGGCCACGCTGATGCGTTCTGCTCCCGCATCGATGGCGTTCTCGACGAGCTCCTTGACGACGGAGGCCGGCCGCTCCACGACTTCGCCTGCGGCGATCTGATTCGAGAGGTCGGAGGGAAGACGATGGATCCTGCCCATGGGGGTGCCTAAATCCAGCGCCGCCGGCGGAAATACCAGAGCATCAGCCCGCAGTTTGCGACCATGATGCCGAGGATCCACCAGAACTGGGCGCCTTCCCCGCCGGGGAAATGCACCAGAGGAACGTTCATGCCGTACATCCCCGTGAGCACGCCCAGGGGCATGAACATGGTGGCAATGATCGTCAGCACCTTCATCACTTCGTTCAGGCGGTTCGACACGTTCGAGAGATGCGCTTCGAGCAGCGACGTGACCCGGTCGTGAAACAGCGACGCTTCGTCGGCGACGCGAATCACGTGATCGTGCACGTCCCGGAACCGGTACGACATCTCTTCGGTGATCTGCGGGAACTCCCGGCGCGCCAGCCGCCCGACGACGTCGCGCTGAGGAAGGACCACCCGGCGCAGCGACGCGACATCCCGTTTCAGTTCGAGGATGCGCCGCGTGATCTCGCGCGCATCCGCGTTCTCGAAGATTGACTCCTCGATTTCGTCGAGCCTGTCCTCCAGTTTGTCCACCTCGGGCCGGTAGTGGTCCACCATCGTGTCGATGATGCGGTGCACGACGGCCGCCGGGCCTTCGACAAGGCGCGATCGTTGCGAAGACAGGTCGCGGCCACCTCCGGAATGGACCGGGCGGACCCATCGTGAACGGTCACGAGGTAGTTCGGGCCCAGGAAGAAATCATAGTCGTGCGTGGCCAGGTGATGCTGCGACGCCTCGAAGTCGATCCCGTGGAGAATCAGGTAGAGATAGCCTTCGTAGGTCTCGACCTTGGGAAAGTGCACCTCGGAGAGCGCGTCCTCGACAGACAGTTCGTGGAAGCGGAACACCTCGGACAGAATCCGCGCCTCGTCCGGGGTCGGCTCGGTCAAGTCGACCCATATGCTCACGCCGCTGTCAGCGGCCAGCCACTGCGGATCGAATTGCTCGACCTGACGGGTCCGGCCTTCCTGCCTGACGATCACCGTCATCATGCTGGTTGTCCCATTGATGCAGTCGCGGGCCCGACGAGCGACGTGCCGGACCGGCCCTCGAGGACCGCCGGCACGCCGCAGGTTCTGCCTTGGACACGCAATCGCCGAAGCGCAGCCGACGCGACTCTCTAGTCGCCCACCTTCACCGACATCGCCGCGTGCGCTGCCGCCAGCCGCGCGACCGGAACGCGGTAGGGAGACGCGCTCACGTAGGCCAGGCCGACCTTGTGGAAGAAGTGGATCGACGACGGATCGCCGCCGTGCTCGCCGCAGACGCCGAGCTTGATATCGGGCCGCGTCTTGCGCCCCTTCTCGCACGCCATGGCCACCAGCTGCCCGACCCCGCCCACGTCGATGGACTGGAACGGGTCCCGGTCGAGAATCTTCTTCGTCTGGTAGATGCCGAGGAACTTCCCGGCGTCGTCGCGCGAGAAGCCGAAGGTCATCTGCGTGAGGTCGTTGGTCCCGAACGAGAAGAACTGCGCCTCTCCGGCGATCTCGTCGGCCGTCAGGGCGCCGCGCGGCACCTCGATCATGGTGCCCACGAGGTACTTGAGCTTGACGCCCTGCTCCTTCATGACCTCCGCCGCCACGCGCTCGACCACCTCGCGCTGATCGCGCAGCTCCTTGACGTGGCCCACCAGCGGAATCATGACCTCCGGCTGCACCTTGAGGCCTTCCTTGTGGAGCTGGCACGCGGCCTCGAAGATGGCGCGCGCCTGCATCTCGGTAATCTCGGGGTAGGTCACGCCCAGGCGGACGCCCCGATGACCGAGCATCGGGTTGAATTCGTGGAGCTGCTCGACCCGCTGCAACAGCGTCTTCTTCCCGGCCAGGGTTGCCTCGTGGCCGCCCTTGGCCTCGAGCTTGGCGATCTCCACCATCAGGTCTTCGCGCTTGGGCAGGAATTCGTGCAGGGGCGGGTCGATGGTCCGGATGGTGACCGGCTCGCCGTGCATCGCCTTCAGCACCCCGTAGAAGTCCCCGCGCTGGAGCGGCAGCAACTCGGCGAGCGCGGCGCGGCGATCGGCTTCGTTGTCGGCCAGAATCATGCGCTGGACCTTCTCGATCCGGCCCTCGCCGAAGAACATGTGCTCGGTGCGGCACAATCCGATGCCGCGCGCGCCGAAGGCATACGCCAGCTCGGATTGGTCAGGCAGATCCGCGTTGGCGCGGATGCCCAGCGTGCGGACCTTGTCCGCCCAGCCGAGCAGCGTGTGGAACCGCTGGTAGATGTCCGACTCCTCGGGTTTCATCTTCCCGGCGAGGACCTGGAGAATCTCGCTGGGCTTGGTCGCGGCCTGGCCAATCTTGACTTCCCCGCTCAGGCCATCGAACGACACGTGTTCACCCTCGTGGATGGTGCGGCCGTCCACCGAGAACACTTTGCCCTTCTCGTCGATGATCAGGGCGCCGGCGCCGACCACCGATGGCTTGCCCATTTGCCGGCCGACCACGGCCGCGTGGGAGGTCATGCCACCCGTTGCCGTCAACACGCCCTGGGCGACTTCCATGCCGTGGATGTCGTCGGGGGCCGTTTCCTTCCGCACCAGCACGACTTTCTTGCCCGCACCCGCCCACGCCACGGCGGCCTCCGCCGTGAAGACGGCCTGCCCGGATGCCGCGCCCGGCGACGCCGGCAGGCCCCTGGCGGCCACCGGCAGCTTCTTCCATTCCGCCGGATCGAACACCGGCGAGAGCAACTGCGAGAGCGACGCGGGCTCGACCAGGAGCAGGGCCTCCCGCGGCGTCAGGGCCTTCTCGGCGACCATGTCGGTGGCGATGACGACCGCGGCATAGCCGGTCCGCTTGCCGCTGCGGGTCTGCAGCATGAACAGCTTCTCGTCCTCGATCGTGAACTCGAAGTCCTGGATGTCCTTGTAGTGCTTCTCGAGCCGCGAGGTGAACTGGCGGAGCTCCTTGTAGGCCTTGGGCATCACGGCTTCCAGCTCGGCGATCGGCCGAGGGGTGCGGATGCCGGCCACGACGTCCTCGCCCTGCGCGTTCACCAGGAACTCGCCGAAGAACTCCCTGGCGCCGTTCGCGGGATTCCGTGTGAAGCCCACGCCGGTCGCGGACCGGTCGCCGGTGTTGCCGAAGACCATCTTCTGGACGTTGACCGCCGTCCCGATGTGATCGGGAATCTCGTAGATGCGGCGGTACTGCTTGGCCCGCGGGTTGTTCCACGAGCGAAAGACCGCGTCGCGCGCGCCGCGGAGCTGGACGAAGGGCTCCTGCGGAAAGTCTTTCCTGGTCTCGTGCTTGACGACCGCCTTGTAGCGTTCGACCACCTCGCGCAAGCCGGCCTCGTTGAGCTCCGTGTCGACCTTGGCTCCCTGGGCGTGCTTGACCGCCTCGAATTCGTGCTCGAATTTCTCCTTCGGAATCTCGAGCACGACATTTCCGTACATCTGGATGAACCGGCGGTAGCTGTCGTACGCGAATCGCCCGTTCCCGGTCCGCGCCTTGAGTCCTTCGACCGATGCGTCGTTGAGGCCGAGGTTCAGGATCGTGTCCATCATCCCAGGCATCGAAAACTTCGCGCCCGATCGAACCGACACGAGCAACGGGTTCTCCGTGGAACCGAAGCGCGCCCCGGCGGCTTTCTCCAGGGTCTGAACGTGCGCCCGCATCTCGCCTTCAATCGCCTGCGGCAGCTTGTGCCCGGTCTCGTACCAGAGATTGCAGGCCTCGGTCGAAATCGTGAATCCCGGCGGCACCGGTAAACCCGCGTTGGTCATCTCGGCCAGGCCGGATCCCTTGCCGCCCAGCAGGTCCTTCATCGTGCGGTTTCCGTCAGCCTTGCCCTTGGCGAACGCGTAGATGTACTTCTTCGCAGCCTTCGTCGCTCCTCGTGCAGTCTTCTTTGCGGCGGCCCTTGCAGGCTTCTTCGTCACTTTCGGCTTCTTCGCGGTGTGCTTTGCCATCGACCTAGGACTCCGTTCGGGGGACTATTTCCGAGATATCGGCCAACTCCAGTAGGAGCTCATGGAGCCGCCGGAGGAGGGACAGTCTGGCTTCGCGCAGGTCGGCGTCGTCGACCATCACGAAGATGTCAGTGAAGAACCGATCCACGGCCGGGCGCAGACCCGAGGCGACGCGAAGGGCCTGACCGTACTGACGAAGCGCGACGGCGTTGCGTATGTCCGTCGAACGGGTGCGATAGTCCGCGATCAGGTCGCGCTCGGCCGGCTCGGTCAGCCGCTCGAACCGGTCGGTCCCCTGTCCCTTCAACTCGCGAGACAGGTTCCTGACGCGCTTGAACGCCACCGCGAGCGCTTCGAAGTCGGCGGAGCCGCGAATACCCTGGATGGCTTCCAACCGGCGCCGGGCGTCGAGCGGGTCCGGCAGCGCTGCGCCGCGCACCAGCACCGCGTTGAGCTCGTCGTAGGCAAATCCGCGCTGCTCGAACAGGTACCGCATGCGATCGAGCAGGAACGTGTCGAGCGCGCTCCGCCACGAGGCTTCGGCGTCGACCCCGGGGCTCGCGTCGAGTGATCCAAGGCTCTCCCGGGCCAGCCCGATGAGCGAGGGCAAGTCGATCGGCACCTCGATGCCTGTGAGATCGGGAAGGTCGACCAGCAGCCTGAGCGCGCCATGTGCCTGCCGCCTGAGGCCGAACGGATCGCGGGTTCCCGTCGGACGCTCGCCCGCGGCAAACAGCCCGACCAGCGTGTCCAGCTTGTCGGCAAGCGACACGGCGGCCCACGTCACGCCGGCGCCCTTGAGATCCTGGCGCGAGGGAGGACCGTCAGCCTCGACGCCGGTCGGCTGGTAATGGTGATAGATCGCGCGCCACACCGTCTCCGGCAGCCCTTCCTCGCGGGCGTAGATGCCACCCATGGTGCCCTGCAGCTCGGTCAACTCGCGAACCATGTCGGTCGCCAGATCGACCTTGGCCAGGCGGCCGGCCCGTTCGGCGTCAGCGCGGGATTCTGGTGCCTTGAAGACATCGGCCGCCAGGATTCCCGCCAGCCGCTCGATGCGGGTCGCCTTGTCCCTGTAGCTGCCCAGGCGCTTGTGGAACAGGACGGTCCCGAGCCGCGGCAGATGGTCCTCGAGCGTGGTCCGACGATCGGCGTCCCAGAAAAAGCGTGCATCCCGGAGCCGCGCCACCAAGGCGCGCTCCAGGTTGCGCGCGATGATCTTCTCGTTGGCGGTTTCGGTGTTCACCACCGCCAGGAACGACGGCATCAGACGTCCCGCGTCGTTCGTCACCGGGAAGAAGTGCTGGTGGTGGATCATCGTCGTCGTCAGCACCTCTTCCGGCAGCGTCATCAGGTCAGCCGGGAACGCACCCGCGAGAACCGACGGGTATTCGACCAGGTCCGGCACCTCCTGCAGCAGGCGGGACGATGCGGACGCCGCGCCACCGACGCGCCCACCGATCCGCCGCGCGTGCACGTCCAGCTCGCGGGCGATCTTCGCGTGACGTTCCTCGCGGTCCAGGATGACGAAGTTCTCGCCCAGCCGCGCGCGGTACTCGTCGAAGGTCTTGACCTTGATGGCGCGCCCCGCCCGGCCTGTGGTCGCCAGGAAGCGATGGCCGAACGTGACGGCGCCCGATCGAACTTCCTGCACGAGCGGCGCCTGCGCCTGGACGGAGCGCTGAATCGTGAAGGGCACCACGCGGCCGCCGTAGAGGAACACGATCCAGCGGATCGGCCGGCCGAACAGCAGTTCGCCGCGCCCATCCCCGAGCAAGGCGTCCCAGTGCAT
Source organism: uncultured Acidobacteriota bacterium (assembly GCA_963843385.1). Lineage (GTDB taxonomy): Bacteria > Acidobacteriota > Vicinamibacteria > Vicinamibacterales > JAKQTR01 > CAVOHU01. The sequence goes on along the minus strand of CAWJJY010000007.1, from coordinate 1,045,825 downwards.
CTGCTTTGGAAACGACAGGTCCCGGAGCAGGCCCGCCAGGACGTCCGGCAGCACATCGACCGCCGCCTTGCCGCGCACCCGGTTCCGGAACGCCAGGTAGGTGCCCTTGGGCGTGTCGACGCGCTCGAGCTCCGCGGCGGTCACGCCATGTTTCCGCGCAAACCCGGCCGAGGCCGGCGTGGGCTGGCCCGACGCATCGAACCCGGCGGAGATCGGCGGCCCCATCAGCAGGTCCTCGAGATCCGTCTGTCGCTCGGCGAGCTTCGCCACGCGCACCGTCAGCCGACGCGGAGTGCTGAAGGACTCCACCGGGGCCTCGGGCGTGAGCCTGAACTCGAGCAGCCGCGCCGACGCCCGCTCACCCAGCTGCATGGTCAGCGGAGGCAGCCAGCTTGCGGGAATCTCTTCGCATCCAACCTCGATGAGCAGTTCGCGGTCCATACGGAGTCCCTCACGCCTCGGTCGTGGCCGGTGCCGCCTCGGCCAGCGCAATCTCCGCGTCGGCATACGCGCGGGAGATCTCAACCGCGAGTTGCCGCACGCGCAGGATGTAGGAGGTGCGCTCGGTCACGCCCATGCCTCCGCTCGCATCGAGGATGTTGAAGATGTGGGAGCATTTCAGCGCGTGTTCGAGGGCCGGCAGGATCAGGCCCGATCGAAGCAGGATGCCGGAGAACTCGAAATAGCGGTCGAACAGATCCCGGTGCAGCGAGACGAACTCGCTGCGCGGCATGTCAACCTGGCCGAACGAGTACTTCGATTGTTCGACCTCTTCCCGCAGCCGGACCTCCCGGTACGTCACGCCGGGTGCCCACTCGAGATCGAACACGTTGTCGACCTTCTGCAGGAACATCGCGATTCGTTCGAGGCCGTACGTGATTTCGGTCGGGACGGGACTGAGATCGATCCCTCCCACCTGCTGGAAGTAGGTGAACTGGGTGATCTCGAGTCCGTCGAGCATGACCTGCCAGCCAATGCCCCACGCGCCCAGGGTGGGCGACTCCCAGTTGTCTTCTTCGAACCGGATGTCGTGCTCGCGCGGCACGATGCCGCAGGCTTCCAGGCTCTCGAGGTAGATCTGCTGAACCTCGTCGGGCGACGGCTTGAGCATCACCTGGAACTGATGGTGCTTGAACAGCCGGTTCGGATTCTCGCCGAAGCGGCCGTCGTCAGGACGCCGCGACGGCTGCACGTAGGCCACGTTCCAGTGCCGCGGTCCCAGCACGCGCAGCACGGTTTCCCAGTGCGACGTGCCGGCGCCGACCTCGAGGTCGAGCGGCTGCTGGATCAGGCATCCGTGCGCTCCCCAGAAGGTCGAGAGCTTGAAGATCAGATCCTGGAATGTCACGATCCCGTCCTCACTCCCCTTGCCGCATGTCTCTCAACACGCGGGACGACCTCAGGTCCTTCTCGAGGTGCATCCGAATCAGCATCCCGTGAACATGCTCCAACTCCCGCAGGGCCGACGCGGGCACCTCGAGACCGTCGAGCGCCGACGGCCGTGTTCCGGCGGCGAGCCGCAGAAAGGCGAGGGCCTCACCCGACATCCCCACGCCTCGCGGGCCGTCGGGCCCTCCGCCGCACGCCTGGCACCGGAAGGCGTGATCGCCCGGCACCAGCACCGCAGCGCAGGCCGTCTCGCGGCCGAGCGGGGCGCCACAGGTCTGGCACGCCAGCAGGGACGGATACACCCCCTGCAGGCGCAGCAGCCAGTATTCGAAGTACCGGGCCAGCGGCTCGATGCGAACGCCCGCGCCGATCGCCTCGACCACCGAGGATCCGAGACGGAAGAGGGTCTCGTTCGGGTCTCCCTCCGGCGCCCATTCGTCGAGCAGCTCGGCGAAGTAGCCCGTGTGTCCCAGCGCGTCGGCCCGCCCCGCCCACAAGGGCGAACTGATCGTCTCCGCGTAATTGAGCGACACCAGCTCGCGCTGTTCCTTCTCGAAGTAGGTGACGCCCACGCGCGACAGGGGCTCGAGCGCGCCGCCGAATCGCGACAGCATGCGGCGCGCGCCGTGTGCCACCCCGCGTTTCTTGCCGCGGTCGCGCGTCAAGAACACCACGATCCGATCGGCTTCTTTCAGCTTGTAGGTGCGCAGGATGAGCGCTTCAGTGGTGTAGAGCGGCATCAGCGGCCAGCACTGGCGCAACAACGCGCCTAGCTATTCTATCCGAAATATTACGAGTCCTGCGGCAGGCCCAGCTGGTCCAGCGTCCGCTCGTCGTCCCGCCATCGGTCCTTGGCCTTGACCCGAAGATCCAGGTGCACCCTCGCGCCGAAGAACTGCTCCAGTTCGATCCGCGCCTCGGTGCCGATCTGCTTGATCATGGAGCCGCCGCGGCCGACGACGATGCCTTTCTGGGAATCCCGTTCGACCAGGATGGTGCAGTAGAGGCGCATCAGCCCCCGATCATCCGGCTCCTCGAGGCGGTCCACGATCACCGCGCTCGTGAACGGCAGCTCGTCGTGCGTGTGCTGCAGCACCTTCTCGCGCACGATCTCGGCCACCAGCACGGATTCGGGCAGATCGGTGACGAAGTCGGCCGGATACATCGGATCCCCGTCCGGCAGGTGGCTCACGAGGACGTCGTCGAGCCGGTCGAGGTTGTCGCCGGTCAGCGCCGAGACGGGCACGATATCGGCGAAGGTCGCGGCGGTCCGCCAACGGTCCATCAGCGGCAGCAGCGCCGGTCTGGCCAGCAGATCGATCTTGTTGAGCACCAGGACCAGGGGCGCGCGCACGCGGCTCAACAGGTCCGCCACGTACCGGTCGCCGCCCCCGGCCGGGGCCGTCGCGTCGGCCACCGCCGCCACCACGTCGGCCTGGCTCATGCTCTGGACCGCGGAGTCGACCATCCGGACGTTCATCCGGTGCAGCGGGCGATGGATGCCCGGCGTGTCGATGAGCACCATCTGACCGACCGGCGTCGTGCGGACTCCCAGGATCCGATTCCGGGTCGTCTGAGGTTTGTCCGAGACGATGGCAATCTTGGTGCCGATCAGCCGGTTGACCAGCGTGGATTTCCCGGCATTGGGCCTCCCGACGAGCGCGACGAAGCCGAACTTCATGTCGAGTCCAGCCCTTCGTCTTCGGAGGCGAGCACGGCGGTGTTCTCCTCGGATGGTCCGGGCTTGCGCCGCGCCCGCACCTTGCGCACGCGACGCCGTTCGGCATCGAGCACTTCAACCGTCAGACCGTCGATGTCCACCACTTCACCGGTCACGGGCACCCGGCCGAGCCGCGCCAGGATGTAGCCCCCCGCGGTTTCGAAGCCCCCCGGCTCGATCTCGACGCCGAGACGCTCGGCGACCGATTCGATGTCGGCCCGGCCGCTGATGACGAAGGCGCCGTCCGGCTCGTCCACGATGGGATCGACCTCTTCGTCGTCTTCGTCCCGAATTTCGCCGACCAGTTCCTCGATCAGATCCTCCACCGTCACCAGGCCGGCGGTGCCGCCGTACTCGTCGACCACGATGGCGATCTGAACGCGACCGCGCTGGAATTCACGCAGCAGGTCCGACACCTTCTTCGTTTCCGGCACGACATGCGCGGCACGGATGAGAGAGGTCATCTGCGTCGTCTTGAGTTCGGTCAGCGGCGTGGCCGCCGGCTGAAGCTGCGGCAGGCGGATCAGATCCTTGACGAACACGAATCCGAGGATGTTGTCGAGCGAATCGGCGTAGACCGGCACGCGCGAGTACCCCTGCTCGCGGAAGCAGGTGCGCAGGTCGTCCAGGCTGGCGTCCGCGCGGATCGCGCAGATGTCGGGCCGGGGCGTCATCACCTCGTGCACGAGCGTGTCGCTGAACTCGACCACGGACTGAAGCAGTTTCCGCTCGTCCCGCTCGATCAGGCCCTGCTGCTCGCCGGCATCGAGATAGGCGTCGGTCGCCTGTCCCTGATCGTCTCCGGCGACCTCAGCGCTGGCGGCCGCGTCGCGATCCCGGCGGGGGACGGTCAGCAGGCTCAGCACCTTCCAAAGCGCCTTCACGATCGGGTCGCACCACGGCAGCACATGGCTCAGGACGCTTTCCGGGTTTCGCCGCACGACCGCCAGCGGAATGAGGTGCTGGCACACGAGGACAAACGCGATCGACGAGCCGAGCACCACCGCCAGGTTGTTCGGCCCCTCCACGCTGAAGAGCTGGACGAGCGTGATCACCGCCAGGGTGAGCAGCACGCCCTGCAGCATGCGGACGGGCAGGAAGAGTTGAACGGGATCGTCCAGGTAGCTGCCCAGGCTTCCCGAGCGCGCGCCGCGTTCGGCCAGCAGTCTCTGCGACAGGCGCATCAACGCCGAAAACGCCGCGTCGACCGTTCCCAGGACCATCGCGGCCACTGCCAGCAGGGCGAGCACGAGCGCCGTCATGGCGTCTCCCGCTCGATGAGCCCGGACTCGAGGCCGCCCTTTCGCCGCAACCGGCGCTCCAGCCTGGCCATCGTTCCGTGATCCGATTCGTGGTCGTAGCCGAGCAGGTGCAGGAGGCCGTGCAGGCAGAGCACCTTCAGCTCTGCCTGGAGGCTATGCCCCGCCTCGCGCGCCTGTCTTCGAGCCACCCCCGCCGCGATGACGATGTCGCCGAGCAGCCGGTGCTGAGGGGGAAGCCCCGGCTCGGGAACGTGCGGATCGTGCTGTGCCGGGAAGGACAGCACGTCGGTCGTCGCGTCGATGCCGCGGAAGTCGCGGTTGAGGCGCCGGACCAGCGCGTCGCTCGCAATCGCCACCGACACCTCGCCCCTGGCCCGCGCGGGCGCCACCTTCGCCAGCCAGCCTCCGAGGCCGGGCGCGCGAATCCGTCCTTCCCGCGACGTGGTGACCGTGACGCGGAGCGCTGCGCCGCGGCGCGGTGGTTCGGGCGACATGGCTCTCACGAGGCGCGAGGCCCGGCCCCGCCGCCGTTTGTGTACGATTCGTACGCCTTGACGATCAGCTGGACGAGCTTGTTTCGCACCACGTCGCGTTCGTCGAAATACACGAACGACACGCCCTCGACCTGGCCCACCACCTTCATGGCTTCGACCAGTCCCGAGATCCGGCCGCTGGGCAGATCGATTTGCGTGATGTCGCCCGTAATCACGGCCTTCGACCCGAAGCCCAGCCGCGTCAGGAACATCTTCATCTGCTCCGATGTGGTGTTCTGGGCCTCGTCCAGGATGACGAACGAGTCGTTCAGCGTGCGGCCTCTCATGAAGGCAAGCGGCGCAATCTCGATCGTCCCCTTCTCGAGGAGGCGCTCGACACGCTCGCCGTCGAGCATGTCGTAGAGGGCGTCGTAGAGCGGGCGCAGGTACGGGTTCACCTTCTCCTGCAGGTCTCCGGGAAGAAACCCCAGCTTCTCGCCGGCTTCGACCGCCGGCCTCGCGAGGATGATGCGGCTCACCTTCTTGGCGATCAGGAACGAGACCGCTTGCGCCATGGCGAGATAGGTCTTGCCCGTGCCGGCCGGGCCGATGCCGAACACCATGTCGAACCGCTCGATCGCCTCGAGATACCGGCGCTGGTTGATGCTCTTGGCCGCCACCTGCCGGCGCCCGGTCGGCTTGCCGGCGACCTTGAGGAAATAATCGCGCAGTTCGACATTCCCGTCCTGGCCGATGAGGTCGCAGGCGGTCTTCACATCGCCATTCGAGATCCGGTATCCATCCCGCTGAAGGGCCACGAGCTGCTCGACGAGCCGCTCCACGCGGGACACAGCCGGCGGGTCGCCTCCCACCAGCAAGTCATGCCCCTGAGTGGTGAGCCGCACTCCCATCTGCGATTCGATGTAACGGAGGTTCTCGTCGAGCGAGCCAAACAGGATTTCGAGCCCTTCGTCGGGCAGAACGATCGTGCGGAGCGGGTCGGACGTGGCTCGTATCTCCTTGAACTAGCAAGACTTAACAGCTACGCATCGTACCATGGCGGGCCCGCGAGGTCAAGCGGGAAGCGCGCGCGATTCCGTCACGGTTCGAGTCGCAACTTCAACTCCCGCAGTTGTTTGGCGTCGACCGCCGACGGAGCCTGCGACATCAGGTCAACCGCGGCAGCCGTCTTCGGAAACGCGATGACGTCCCGAATCGACGGCTCGCCCGCCAGAATTGCGACGATCCGGTCGAGCCCGAACGCAATGCCGCCATGCGGGGGCGTGCCATACTCCAGCGCCTCGGTGAAGAACCCGAAACGCAGCCTCGCATCTTCCTCGCTGATGCCCAGCAGCCGGAACACCCGTCGCTGCAGGGCGCTATCGTGGATTCTGATGCTACCGCCCCCGATCTCGGTCCCGTTGAGCACCAGGTCGTAGGCCTGCGCCCGGGCCGAGGCCGGATCCTGTTCCATGCCGTCCATGTCGGCCTCGACCGGCGAGGTGAACGGGTGGTGCATCGCGACCCACCGCTTTTCGTCTTTGTCCCAATCGAGCAATGGGAAGTCGACGACCCACGTGAAGGTGAACTCGTCGGGCTTGAGCCAGCCCTGCTGCTTCGCAACATCCAGGCGCAGCTGGCCCAGGACCCGGGACGCGTCCAGCGACGGCCCGGCGACCATCAGGAGCAGGTCGGACGTCGAGGCGCCCACCTGCGTGAGCGCGGCCTTGAGCGCGGCCTCACCAGCGCTTTTCAGCGCCGGGCTCTGAATCGTGTCGCCGCTCTGCCTCGCCCACACCAGGCCGGAGGCCCCAAGCGACTTGGCCTGGGCCCCGAGCTCGTCCAGTTGCTTGCGCGAGAAGGCTGCGCCGCCGGGCACGACCAGCCCGCGCACGGCTTCCTTGCGGGCGACGGCGCTCTGGAACGGGGTAAAGGTGGAATCGCCGAACAGCGGCGACAGGTCGGCAATCTCCATCCCGACGCGCAGGTCGGGCTTGTCCGACCCGTATTTCGCCATCGCGTCTGCGTACGACATCTGCGGGAACGGCGTCGCCACCTCGCGCCCGATGACCCGGAAGATGTCCCTGATGAGCGGCTCGATCACGGCAAACACGAGGTCGCGCGTGGCGAAGGACATCTCGACGTCGATCTGCGTGAACTCGGGCTGACGATCGGCCCGCAGGTCCTCGTCGCGGAAACACCTGGCGATCTGGAAGTACCGGTCCATGCCCGCAATCATGAGGATCTGTTTGAACAGTTGCGGCGACTGCGGCAGGGCGAAAAACTCGCCGGGATGCACCCGGCTGGGGACGAGGTAATCCCGGGCGCCCTCGGGCGTGGACTTGGTGAGGATGGGTGTCTCGATCTCCCAGAAACCCTCGCTGTCGAAGTACCGCCTGACCGCCATCGTGACCCGGTGACGCAGCCCCAGGTTCTTCTGCAGCACGGGACGGCGAAGGTCGAGGTAACGATGCCGCAATCGCAGCTCATCGGACGCGGCCACCTCGTCGGCGACGACGAAGGGGGGAACCCTGGCTTCGCTGAAGAGTCTGAGTTCGACGGCGTGGACCTCGATGTCGCCGGTCGGCATCTTCGCGTTGCGGGCTTCCGGGGCGCGGGGGCGCACCGTGCCCTTCACGCCGATGACGAATTCGGCGCGCCAGTGCTTGGCCCGTTCGGCCAGCTCGGCCGTGTCAACGACGATCTGGGTCAGGCCCCAGCGATCGCGCACGTCGATGAAGACCAGCGACCCGAGATCCCGGACGCGGTGGACCCATCCGAGCAGGAGGACCTCCCGCCCGGCATGCTCCGCACGAAGTCCGCCACAGGTATCCGTCCGTGTCCACTCCCCGAGTTTGTCAATCACGGCTGCTCTCCGTCACGCCCGCGCACAGGGCGCCGACCTGCGCGACCACGCCCTCGCGCGGCACCGCGTGCTGCTCGCTCCGGGCCATGTCCTTGATGGTGACCTCGCCGCGCTCCAGCTCATTGTCGCCGATGATGAGGGTGAAGGCGGCGCCCAGCCGGTCGGCGCGTTTCATCTGCGACTTGATGCTGCGGCCCTCGTACTCCATGTGCGCCTCGAGACCGGCCCGGCGCAGATCCCGAAGCAGCGCGATGGCCGAATCGCGGGCGGCCTCGCCCATCGCGGCGACAAAGACGCGACCGCCCCGGCCCGCGACCGGCGGTTCGGGCATCGCGAGGACCAGCCGCTCGATGCCGGCAGCGAACCCGATGCCGACGCGGTCGGGCCCTCCGAGCTGTTTCACCAGGCCGTCGTAGCGGCCTCCGCCCAGGATGGCATTCTGCGCGCCCAGGTTCCCGGCCAGGATCTCGAAGGTGGTGCGCGTGTAGTAGTCGAGCCCGCGCACGAGCCGATGTGAAACCCGGTAGGGGATCCCGAAGGCTCCCAGGTACCGCTCGACGGCCTCGAAGTGCGTCCGGCACGACTCGCACAGGAAGTCGATCGAATGGGGAAGGCGATCGATGATGGCCTGATCCTCGGAAACCTTGCAGTCGAAGATGCGCAACGGGTTGGTGGCGGCGCGCCGCTGGCAGTCTCCGCACAGTTTCGCCACGTCGGCACCGAGCGCCTTGACCAGCGCCTCGGAAAAGGCCGGTCGGCACACCGGGCAGCCCACGGAGTTGACAACCAGCTCGACCTGCGTGATGCCGAGATCGGACACGAGCGTCCAGGCGAGGTCAATCACTTCCGCGTCGATGGCGGGATCCGCCATGCCGAACACTTCGACGTCGAGCTGGTGGAACTGCCGGTAGCGTCCCTTCTGCGGACGTTCGTACCTGAACATCGGCCCCATCAGGTACACCTTGGGGACCGGAAGGCTCTGCTCGAGGCTGTGCTCGACAAACGCCCGGACCAGGCTCGGCGTCGCCTCGGGCCGGAGCGTAATCCGCTCGCCGCCCTTGTCGGTGAACGCGTACATCTCCTTCTGAACGATGTCCGTCGTTTCGCCGGTACCCTTCGCGAACAGCTCTTCCCGCTCGATGATCGGCGTCCGGACCTCGGCGTACCCGTAGCGCTCGAACACGCGGCGCGAGACCGCCTCGACGCGCTGCCATCGCTCGACTTCGCCGGGGAGGATGTCGCGCGTGCCTCGAATGGCTGGAATCATGGCTAGATCCTGGGCAGCGTCACCTGCTGCTGGGCCTGGTACTTCCCCTTCTTGTCACGATAGGAGATCGCGCACTCCTCGTCGCTCTCGAAGAAGAGCACCTGGGCAATCCCCTCGTTCGCGTAGATCCGCGCGGGCAGCGGCGTGGTGTTCGAAATCTCGAGGGTCGCGGTCCCTTCCCATTCGGGCTCGAACGGGGTCACGTTCACGATGATGCCGCACCGCGCGTAGGTGGATTTGCCGAGGCAAACGGTCAGCACGTTACGCGGGATCCGGAAGTACTCGATCGTCCGCGCGAGCGCGAACGAGTTGGGCGGGATGATGCAGGAGTCGGCCTTGATGTCCACGAACGAACGCGGATCGAACTGCTTCGGATCGATCAGGGTGTTGTTGATGTTGGTGAACACCTTGAACTCGTCGGCGACGCGAATGTCGTAGCCGTACGACGAGACGCCGTACGAGATGACGCCCTCGCGGACCTGTCCCTCGATGAACGGCTCAATCATCCGGTGTTCGCGTGCCATCCGCGCAATCCAGCGATCGGGTTTGATGGACATCGTCGTGTGATTCTCCAGAAGCGACCGGAGCCGGGGGCCGGCCGGGTTCGGCTATCGTCGAAACAGCGCCAAGACCAGTGTCACGAGCAGGCTCGCGATGACCGCAGTCGTGAGCGGAAAATAGAACGTCACCGGACCGCGCCGGATGACGAAGTCGCCAGGCAGCCGGCCGACCGGAATCCCCCACCAGAGCAGCAGCCCGCCAAAGACGAGGAGCAGCCCGATGAGGACCAGCAGCTTGCCCAGTGCCATCCAAAGTGCTCCCTGCCCGCCAGCCGCCAGCCCGAGCGCGCCTCGCGTGTGACCGATGGAGCCCGGGGTCTTCAGGCCCCGGATCGGGCCGCCAGCCGCCAGCCGATCTGATGATCAGCTCAAATCAGCTCGATCCCGGGGAAGAAGTAGCCGATTTCGAACGCCGCCGTTTCCGGGGCATCGGAGCCGTGCGTGGCGTTCCGCTCAATTGAAGAGCCGAACTCCTTCCTGATCGTGCCCGATGCGGCCTTGGCTGGATCGGTCGCGCCCATGACGTCTCGCCACTTCTTGATGGCGCCCTCGGCCTCCAGCACGAGAACCACGGCTGGCCCGGACGACATGAAGGCGGTCAGTCCCGCGAAGAACGGCCGCTCCCGATGCACCGCGTAGAAACCCTCGGCGTCGCGCTTGCTCAGGCGAACCAGCCGCATGGCCTTGATGCGGAACCCGCTCTCTTCGATTCGGTGGAGGATCTGTCCCGTCAGGCGCCGCTCGACGGCGTCTGGCTTGACGATGGCAAGTGTGGTGTCCATATTCGAACGATTATAGCAACAAGGGCCGATCGCGCGAGACCGTTGCAGCGCGGCCTTTCGACGGAGAGACCCGATCCGGCGCGGCTCTACCTCAAGCTGTCCATGATTTCGTCGAGCGCCGCTTTCGAAGGCCGGGTTCTCGCCTCGGACAGCATCGCGAGCGGTTCGTCGACGGTGTTGAGCACGTCGATGAAGCTCGGCTGATCCGGCACGAGATAGAGCAGGCCGGTGGCGAACTCGCCTTTTCGAGTGGCGTCGTTCAAGAGCGTCAACGCCGCCATCTTGTCGGTTGGATTGTAGGTGTCGTCGAGCTTCCTCAGATAGATGCGCGATCCGTCGTGCAGCGTCACCTCGCGGGTGGTCCCGGGATCGAATTCGACCGAGATGTCCTCGAAGTACGGCACGAAGGTCATCTCGCCCAGCACGTCGTCGTGGTCCTTCACGTACGAGTAGCTCTTGGTCGATCCCTCGTGATCGTTGAAGGTCACACAGGGCGAGATCACGTCCAGCAGCGCCGTGCCGTTGTGGGCGATGGCCGCCTTCATCAGCGAGGCGAGCTGCTTCTTGTCGCCGCTGAACGACCGCGCGACAAAGGTCGCTCCCAGTTCGATCGCCAGGGCACAGAGGTCAAGTGCCGGCAGCAGGTTGACGATGCCGTTCTTGAGCGTGGATCCGGGATCGGCGGTCGGCGAGACCTGGCCCTTGGTGAGGCCGTAGACGCCGTTGTTCTCGACGATGTAGATCATCGGGAGGTTGCGGCGCATCAGGTGCACGAAGTGGCCCGCGCCAATCGCACCGGTGTCGCCATCGCCGCTCACGCCGATGGCCAGCAGGTGCTTGTTCGCCAGCAGCGCTCCGGTTGTCACGGCGGGCATCCGGCCGTGAACCGCGTTGAAGCCGTGCGACGATCCGAGGAAGTAGGCCGGGCTCTTGCTGGAACAGCCGATGCCCGACATCTTGATCACCCGCGACGGGTCCACGCCCATCTCGAAAAACGCCTCGAGGATGCGTTCCGAGATCGCGTTGTGGCCGCATCCCGCGCACAAGGTCGTCTTGGACCCCTTGTACGCCTGCACGTCCAGGTTGATCCGGTTCAGCTTCCGGCCCGCCACGGGCGGCGCCGGCATGTCGGTCGCCATCTAGCTGCTCCTTGACGTTCGGCCCGCCGCCCCGGCGGCCAGCGCCCGATCCGCGTCCGCTTCCTGTCCTGTCACCTCGTCGGAGATCGACCGCGCGTCGATCGGCAGCCCGTTGTAGTGCAGAACACTGCGCAGCTTGCCGATCTGGTTCGCCGTGAGGTGGTGCTTGAGCAGGCTGAGCATCTGCCCATCGCGATTCTGCTCGACCACGTACACCCGGGCGTGCTGATCGATGAATCGATCGACCTCCTCGGTGAATGGATAGGCGCGCATTCTCAGGTACGAGACCCCGAGCCCGGCCTCCAGCCGAAGCTGGTCGCAGGCCTCCTGGATCGCCCAATGGCTCGAGCCGTAGCCGATGATGCCGATCCTGGCATCCGGCGCGACCTGCACGACTTCCCGCGGCACCAGCGTGCGCGCCGTGTCGAATTTCCGCGCCAGGCGATCCACGTTCATCGTGTAATCGTCTGGACGTTCGCTGTAGTGGGCTGCGGCATTGTGGCCGGAACCCCTGTTGAAATACGCGGGCATGCCGTCGCCGGGGATGGTCCGCCAGCCGACGCCGTCACCGTCGACGTCTTTGTAACGCCCCCAGGCACCGAGTTTCTCGAGCGTGTCGCGGTCCAGGCGCTTCCCCCGATCGAGCGGCCGATCGGGGTATGCGAACGGATCGGACATCCACGTGTTCATCCCGAGGTCCAGGTCGGTCATGACGAACACCGGCGTCTGGAGACGCTCGGCCACGTCGAAGGCCTGCACGGTCAGCGCATAGCACTCTTCAGGAGACGCCGGGATCAACAGCACGTGCTTCGTGTCACCGTGCGACAGGACCGCGGTGGACAGAATGTCTCCCTGCGCCGTCCGGGTCGGCAAGCCGGTCGAGGGCCCGACGCGCTGAACGTCGATGATGACGACGGGCACCTCCGAGTAGTACGCGAGGCCGGTGAACTCGGCCATCAGCGAGATGCCGGGCCCGGAGGTGGCGGTCATGGCACGCGCTCCCGCCCACCCGGCCCCGATGGCCGTCCCGACTGATGCCAGTTCATCCTCGGCCTGCACGATCGCGAAGGTCGCCTTGCCGGTCGCGGGATCCATCCGGTACTTGCCCATGTAGTCGATGAGCGTCTCGCACACCGAAGACGAGGGAGTGATCGGATACCAGGTGACGACGGTGACGCCGGCCATCATGGCGCCGATGGCGACCGCGGCGTTGCCCTCGATCATGATCTTGCCGCTGGTCAGGTCCATCCGGTGCGCGCGGAACGGATCGCGTTTGGGCAGGCTGCGATCGGCATACTCGAACCCGGCCTTGAGCGCGGCGAGGTTGAGCGCAACGGCCTTGGGTTTCTTCCCTAGCTGCCGTCCGAGCGCCTTGTCCATCTCTCCGAGATCGATGTCGAGCAGGCGCGCGAGCACCCCGTCGTACACCAGGTTGCGCACCAGGCGCCGCAGTTTCGCCTCGGGGCAGACCGGAGCCACCAGCTTGTCGAACGGCACCGGGTAGAAGATGACATCATCGCGGACGGCGTCCAGCTTCAACGGCTCGTCGTAGATGACCGCCGCGCCGGGCCGGAGCGCCCTGACGTCTTCCTGCGCCGTCTCCGGATTCATCGCGACCAGCAGATCCAGTTCCTTCTTTCGGGCGATGTACCCGTTCCGATTCGCGCGAATCGTGTACCAGGTGGGCAGCCCCGCGATATTGGATGGGAACAGGTTCTTGCCTGATACCGGGATTCCCATCTGGAACAGCGATCTGAGCAGGACCAGGTTTGCGGTCTGGCTGCCGGAGCCGTTCACGGTCGCAATCTGGATGCTGAAATCATTGACGACCTCGCCTGCTGGCGAGGCAATTGGAGCGACCGACTCGGCGGTTTGGCCAGATGACATGCGGGATACCCAGGTACACGTTGCCGCCGCTCAGGCGGCGGGACACACCCTCGTGTTCCACGCGCCGTACGCCGCGAGTGGCACATTCTCACACGATTGTAGTCAGTATATCATGCGCCCCAGGGTGGCACGTCGCGAAGGGCTTGGGGCTTGGGACTTGGGACTCGGGGCTTGGGGCCCCAAGCCCCTGGCCCCTATTTCTTCATCGCCTCGACGATCGCGCGCCCGATGTCGGCCGGGCTCTTGACCACGCGGACTCCGGCGGCGATCAACGCCGTCATCTTCTCCGCGGCGGTGCCCTTTCCACCCGCGATGATGGCGCCTGCATGCCCCATCCGGCGTCCCGGAGGCGCCGTCTGGCCGCAGATGAAGCTGACGACCGGCTTGTTCACGTTCTTCTTGATGAAGGCCGCCGCCTCTTCCTCGGCCGTGCCTCCGATCTCGCCAATCATCACGATCGCTTCGGTCTCGCGGTCGGCCTGGAAGAGTGTCAGCGCGTCGATGAAGTTCGTCCCGATGAGCGGGTCGCCGCCGATTCCGATGCACGTCGTCTGGCCGAGGCCGAGCTGGGTCAACTGGTGGATGGCCTCGTAGGTCAACGTTCCGCTGCGCGACACGATCCCGACCCGGCCCTCCTTGCAGATGTGCGCCGGGATGATCCCCGCCTTGGCCTTGCCCGGAGAAATCAGGCCGGGACAGTTCGGGCCGATCAGCCGCGTCTTCTTCTCCTTCAGGACCGCCATCACCCGCATCATGTCGAGCGTCGGAATGCCCTCCGAGATGCAGACGACGAGCGCCAGCCCCGCATCCGCCGCCTCGAGGATGGCGTCGGCCGAAAAGGCCGGCGGCACGAAGCTCACGCTGGCGTTGGCGCCGGTCTTGGCCACCGCATCGGCCACCGTGTTGAAGATCGGCCAGCCCTCGTGCGTCGTGCCACCCTTGCCGGGCGTCACGCCGCCGACGACGGTCGTACCGTATTGCGCGGCCTGCCTGGCGTGAAACGTTCCCTCGCGGCCGGTGAGGCCTTGCACCAGCAGGCGCGTGGCTTTGTCAATCAGTACCGCCATGTTGTCCCCCTCACCCGCGCGCCAGCGCGACGACCTTGGTGGCGCCTTCGTCCATGGCGTCGGCCGTAGTGAAATTCAACCCGCTCTCGCGGAGCAGTTTCTTGCCGGTCTCGACGTTGGTGCCTTCCATCCGAATCACAATCGGCACCTTGACCGACAGCTCCTTGACCGCGGCGACCACGCCTTCGGCCAGGACATCACACCGGAGGATGCCGCCGAAGATATTGATGAAGACCGCCTTCACATTGCCGTCCGACATCAGGATCTTGAACGCATTCCGGATCTGATCCGCGGTGGCCCCGCCGCCCACGTCCAGGAAATTGGCCGGCTCGCCGCCCGCCAGCTTGATGATGTCCATGGTCGCCATCGCCAGCCCGGCGCCGTTCACCATGCAGCCGATGGTGCCGTCCAGCCGGATGTAGTTCAGCGAGAACTTCGAGGCCTCGATCTCGAGCGGATCCTCTTCGCTCAGGTCGCGCAGCTCGCGCAGGTCGGGATGCCTGTAGAGCGCGTTGTCGTCGAAGTTCATCTTGGCGTCGAGCGCGAGGAGATTTCCGTCCTTGGTGACGATGAGGGGATTGATCTCGATGAGCGAGGCGTCGGTGGCCTTGTAGGCCTCGTAGAGCGCCAGCATCATCTTGACGGCCTGCTTCACCGCGGGCCCCTGCAGCCCGAGGGCGAACGCCAGCTTCTGCGCCTGGAAGGCTTCGAAGCCGGCGGTTGGATGGATGTATTCCTTGAAGATGAGCTCCGGGGTCTCCGCGGCGACTTTCTCGATTTCCATTCCCCCGGCGGAGCTGGCCATCACGACGGGCCGTCCTGCCGCGCGGTCGAGCACGAGACCGAGGTAGAGTTCACGGGCAATCTGCAGGCCCTGCTCCACCAGGACGCGCTGCACCAGCTTGCCTTCGGGGCCGGTCTGGTGCGTGACCAGCTTCATGCCGATCATGGCCGAGGTCAGACTCGCGACCTCCTCCATGGTCTTGGCGACCTTGACGCCGCCCCCCTTGCCTCGCCCGCCGGCGTGAATCTGTGCCTTCACGACAACGGGAAGGCCGAGGCGCTGCGCGATGGCGACGGCTTCGTCGGCGTTGAACGCCACCTCGCCGCGCGGCACCGGCACGCCGTACTTGGCGATCACCGCCTTTGCCTGGTATTCGTGGATTTTCACTGGATGTCGGGTCTGACGGGCCCAATGGAAAGGTCACGCCGCGAGTGCGAAGGGGCCCGCCGTCCACTTCGCCACGACGTTTGGGGACCAAGCCAACACGTGATGCTATCGAGCCGACGCGGTAGGCGTCAAGCCGCCGCATTCGATGTCGCTCGCCCTCTCCCCTGCTCTCGAGCTCTCCAAGCCGCATTGACGCCGGCTTTCGGCACGTCCACGTGCGATGCGGAGTCCTGCGTGTAGAATGTGCGGCACACGAAGGAGTGGTCATGTCGACGCAATCGCCTCGCCGTATCGGACCTCGTGCCGCGCTGATGCCTGGCGCGGTTCTCTGCGTGATGATGTGTGCCGGCGCGCTGAACGCTCAAGCGCCGCAGCGCAAGGGCGTCAAGCCCGCCGCCGTGCCCGCGCAGGCCACGCAGCCGGCCGTGTACTTCCCCGACCGATTCGAGTGGGCCCGCAAGCCTGCCGGCGAGGTCGGCATGAACGCGCCGGCGCTGGACGCTGCGGCGGCCTACGCCGTGGCGAACGAGAATCCGGGGCCGAAGGATCTGACCCTCGATCTCGCGCTGACCTTCGGCGCGCGCGAGCCGTTCGATACGCTGATCGGCCCCGCCAAGGAGCGAGGCGCAGCCAACGGAATCGTCATCAGGCGCGGGTACGTGGTGGCGGAATGGGGCGACACGAAGCGCGTCGACATGACCTTCAGCGTGACCAAAAGCTTCCTGTCGACCGTCGTCGGGCTCGGGTGGCAGAAGGGTCTCATCCGCGACATCAACGACCGCGCGGCAGACTACATGCCGCTTCCGGGGTACTTCGACGGCCACAACGCCACCATCACCTGGGATCACCTCCTACGCCAGACGAGCGACTGGCAGGGGACGCTGTGGGGAAAGCCCGACTGGGCCGACCGGCCCGAGGGCCAGAAGCCATCCGACTGGCCGAACCGCAAGCTGAACGACCCCGGCACGCGCTACAAATACAACGACACGCGCGTCAACCTGCTCGCGCTTCTGGCGCTCCAGGTGTGGCGGCGCCCGCTGCCGGTTGTCCTTCGCGAAGAAGTGATGGAGCCGATCGGCGCGTCCAACGCCTGGCGATGGTACGGGTACGACAACTCGTGGGTCGAACTCGACGGGCAGCGCGTGCAGTCGGTCTCGGGAGGCGGACACTTCGGCGGCGGCATGTTCATCAACGCGTGGGACATGGCCCGATTCGGGTACCTGTTCCTCAGAAACGGCCGATGGAAGGAGCGCCAGATCGTCTCTGACGCCTGGATCAAGATGGCGCGCACGCCGGGCACCGCCAACGCGGGATACGGCTTCATGAACTGGTTCCTGAACACCAAGCGGGCCGCGTGGCCGTCTGCACCGGAGTCGGCCGTGTGCTTCGTCGGCAGCGGGCAGAACATCATCTACATGGACTGGGAGAACGACCTGGTCGTGGTGGTGAGATGGATCAAGGGCGCCAAGGAGCTGGACTCGTTGCTCGGCCAGATTCTCGCCGCGATCGATCGCAGGTAGCGCCGCCTGATGACGTCTGACGCACAGGAACGGTACACTATCTGTCAGAGGCCGGCTTGCTCTGGCAAGTGCGGATCACTACAATCTACGGCTGGACTCCACGATCATACGACCCGCCGAGTCCCCCACTCTCGCGCGCCGGGCGTCCGACTGCCCCGGGCTGGAGATTGACATGGCACCGCCCCGGAATTCATTGTTTTCCACCGTCGCTACGAAACTCCTCATCGCGTTGACCGGTTTGAGCCTGGTCGGATTCCTGTGCATGCACCTGGCCGGGAACCTCCTCCTGTACTTCGGCCCGGCCACGTTCAACGCGTACTCGCACTTCCTCATCTCGAACCCATTCACGGTTCCGGCCGAGATCGGCCTGCTCGCCATCTTCGTCATCCACGTGCTCGAGGCGGCCACCATGTGGTGGACCAATCGCGGCGCGCGGCCGATCGCCTACGAGAACACGCACTGGGCCGGCGGCGCGAGCCGAAAGTCGCTGGCCTCGGCGACGATGATCTGGACGGGCGGGGTGACGTTCGTGTTCGTCGCCGTCCACGTGGCCACCTTCAAGTACGGGCCGTTCTACCCGACCCTCATCCACGGCGAGGAGGGCCGCGACCTGTACCGCATGGTCCTCGAGGCGTTCAAGCGGCCGTTGTGGGTCGCCGTCTACGTCCCGTGCATGGCCCTGGTCGGGTTCCACCTGTGGCATGGCTTCTCGAGCGCGTTCGAATCGCTCGGGGTCAACCATCCGAAGCTCACGCCGCGCGTCATCGCGATCGGCAAAGTGCTCGCGGTGATCGTGGGCGGCGGATTCCTGTCCATCCCAGTCTTCCTGTTCTTCTTCGGGGGCCGATCATGAGCGCCGAGCCGCGCCTTGCGCCTGCTGGAACCCGCCAGCTCGACGCCCGCATTCCATCGGGGCCGCTGGCCGACAAGTGGGATCGCTACCGCTTCGACGCCAAGCTGGTGAACCCTGCCAACCGCCGCAAGTTCACGGTCATCGTCGTCGGCACCGGCCTGGCCGGCGGCGCGGCGGCGGCCACGCTGGGCGAGGCGGGGTACAACGTCCTGGATTTCTGCATTCAGGACAGCCCGCGCCGCGCGCACAGCATCGCCGCGCAGGGCGGCATCAACGCCGCGAAGAACTACAAGAACGACGGCGACAGCATCGAGCGGCTCTTCTACGACACGGTGAAGGGCGGCGACTACCGGGCGCGCGAGGCCAATGTCTACCGGCTCGCCCAGATCAGCGTGAACATCATCGATCAGTGCGTCGCGCAGGGCGTGCCGTTCGCGCGCGAGTACGGCGGCCTGCTCGACAACCGATCGTTTGGCGGCGCCCAGGTGTCGCGCACCTTCTACGCCAGGGGCCAGACGGGGCAGCAGCTGCTGCTGGGCGCCTACCAGGCGCTGATGCGGCAGGTGGCCGCCGGCACGGTCAAGATCATGCCGCGCTACGAGATGCTGGATCTCGTCGTGATCGACGGCCGGGCCAGGGGCATCATCGCCCGCAACCTGATGACGGGCGCCATCGAGCGGTTCGAGGCTCACGCCGTGCTGCTCGCGACCGGCGGATACGGGAACGCGTACTTTCTCTCGACCAACGCGGTCAACTCGAACGCGACGGCGATCTGGCGTGCCTACAAGCGGGGCGCCCTCTTCGCGAACCCGTGCTTCACGCAGATTCACCCCACGTGCATTCCCGTCTCGGGCGACCACCAGTCCAAGCTCACGCTGATGAGCGAGAGCCTGCGGAACGACGGCCGGGTGTGGGTGCCGAAGACGAAGGGCGACAAGCGGCCGGCGATGCAGATTCCCGAGGACGAGCGCGACTACTACCTCGAGCGTCGTTACCCGGCGTTTGGCAACCTGGTCCCGAGAGACGTGGCGTCACGGGCGGCCAAGGCCGTGTGCGACGAAGGCCGCGGCGTGGGCGACACCGGCCTTGCGGTCTTTCTCGATTTTGCCGATGCCATCAAACGCCTGGGCGAGGATGTGATCCGGGAGCGGTACGGCAACCTCTTCCAGATGTACGAGAAGATCACCGACGAGAATCCGTACAAGTCGCCGATGCGCATCTACCCCGCCATGCACTACGTGATGGGCGGCTTGTGGGTGGATTACCACCTGATGTCCACCATCCCGGGGATGTTCGTGCTCGGCGAGGCCAACTTCTCGGATCACGGGGCCAACCGGCTGGGCGCAAGCGCACTGA
Organism: uncultured Acidobacteriota bacterium; assembly: GCA_963843385.1. Taxonomy (GTDB): domain Bacteria; phylum Acidobacteriota; class Vicinamibacteria; order Vicinamibacterales; family JAKQTR01; genus CAVOHU01. The sequence goes on along the minus strand of CAWJJY010000007.1, from coordinate 1,026,513 downwards.
TGCAGGGATTGGCCGACGGCTATTTCGTCGCCCCGGCAACGGTGCCGAACTACCTGGCCAGCGCGCCGCTGCCGAAGGTCACCACCGATCACGAGGCGTTCCGCCAGGCGGAGGCCGCGGTCCGCGATCGCGTCGCTCGTCTTCTCGCCATCAAGGGCAAAACGACGCCGCGCGAGATTCACCGGTCGCTCGGCAAGCTCATGTGGAACGAAGTCGGAATGGGCCGCAACGAGGCCGGTCTGAAGCGCGCGCTGGCCGGAATCCCCGAGCTGCGGGAGCAGTTCTGGAAGTCGGTCTCGGTGCCCGGCGTGGGTGAAGAGCTCAACCAGGCCCTTGAATACGCCGGCCGGGTCAGTGACTACCTGGAGCTGGCTGAACTGATCGCGCTCGACGCCCTGGAGCGGCGCGAGTCCTGCGGAGGCCACTTCCGCGAGGAGTCCCAGACGCCCGACAACGAGGCGCGCCGGGACGACGAGAACTTTGCGCACGCCGCGGCCTGGGAGTACCCGGGAGAGGGCAAGCTCCCGATACGGAACGTCGAGCCGTTGGCGTTTGAACACGTGAAACCGAGTCAGCGCAGCTACAAATAGGGCGGAAGACCACCATGGAGACGATGACCCTGAAGCTCCTCGTCTGGCGGCAGGCGAATTCTGCGGACCCGGGACGGATGGTCCCCTATACCGCCGAGGACATCTCCTCGGAGATGTCGTTCCTCGAGATGATCGACGTGGTCAACGAGGGACTCATCAGGAAGGGCGAACCGCCCATCGCGTTCGATTCCGACTGCCGCGAAGGCATCTGCGGGATGTGCAGCCTCGTCGTCAACGGCGTGCCGCACGGCCCCGACCGCGGGTCGACGGTGTGCCAGCTCCACATGCGCAAGTTCAAGAACGGCGACACCATCACGATCGAACCGTGGCGGGCGAAACCGTTCCCGGTCCAGAAGGACCTGATCGTCGATCGCGGCGCATTCGACACGATCATCGCCAGCGGCGGCTACGTGTCGGTCAACACAGGCAGCGCGCCGGACGCCAACGCGATCCCGATTCCGAAGGACAAGGCCGAGCTGGCCATGGACGCCGCGGCCTGCATCGGCTGCGGGGCCTGCGTCGCGGCGTGCAAGAACGCATCGGCGGCGCTCTTCGTCAGCGCCAAGATCTCCCAGCTCGCGTTGCTGCCCCAGGGGCACGCGGAGCGGACCAGGCGAGCCCTGGCCATGGTCTCGGCCATGGACGAGCTGGGCTTCGGCAACTGCTCGAACGAGGCCGAGTGCGAAGCGGTGTGCCCGAAGGAAATTCCGATTTCGAACATCGCGCGCATGCGCCGCGAGTACATCCGCGCGTTGCTTGTCGGCGCGCGGTAGGCGACCGGGCAGGTTCCCTGCCTGGCTCGTCCCGGCGGTGTCGTCCAACCGGATTCAATCGCACTGAGCCGCTTTGGCGGCGACATCCCTGCCGCCGCGGCCGGCGACTCTTCGCCCCAGCCTTGCCAGTGCGACATTCGGCGACATAAGCTACCTGCCATCGGCGGCCGAGGCTACGGCGGCCGACTTCCTGGAGCCAATCCCGCGGCGCTCGCCGCGCAATCACGTGGAGGAGACATGAGGCGCCTGTTCCTGCTGTCGACCTTCGTCCTCATTGCCACGACGGCCTTCGCACAGGAGACCCCGACCGAACGTGACGCGGCTCGGGGTGTGTTGCAGAAGATGCAGGCGCTGGAGGCCTCGCTCGACGTGCCGAGGCTCGTGACGACGCTGACCGGCGCGAATCCGGCGCGCGACCAGGCGGTGGCCCGCGCAAGAGAGCTGATGGACAAGGAGCTCCTCTCGCTTGGGGACGACATCACCCGCCATCCCGAGATCGGGTTCACCGAGAAGCAGTCCGTCGCCAAGCTGGTCGACTACCTGAAGAGGCACGAGTTCGACGTGCAGGTGGGGCTCGCGGGACTGGAGACCGCGTTTGTCGCACGCTACCGGCGCAACAGCGGTGCGCCCACCCTTGGGATCATCGTCGAATACGATGCGTTGCGCGGCACCGAGCGGGCATTCCACGGCGATCAGCACAGCACGCAGGGCCCGGTTGGCATCGCGGCGGCCGTAGCCCTGGCGGAATACCTGACGAAGGCCAAACTGCCCGGCAGCGTCGTGGTCTACGGCACGCCCGGCGAAGAGATGATGCCGCCCAACGCCAAGACCGACATGTTCAAGGCTGGCGTCTTTACTGGCGCAGATGTGCTGGTGCGGAGCCACTCGAGCGGGGCGACCACGCGCCCGGCACCGGGGTTTGGCACCTGCTGCATGAACATCGACGGCGTAAAGTACGTCTTCTCGGGCGCGCCCGCTCACCAGTTACAGTCGTGGAACGGCCGGAACGCCCTCGAGGGTGTCATCCACCTGTTCGACAACATCGACAGCGTGCGCAGCAGCATCCGCCAGGAGGCCCGGATCCAGGGCGTCATCACCGAAGGCGGCGCGGCGCCGAACGTCGTGCCGGATCGTGCCGTAGCGGATTTCTACATCCGCTATCCGGACGAGGTGTACCTTCGGCAGGTGCGGGAGTTCGTGGACAACGCCGCGAAGGCCGCAGCGCTCTCGACCGGCACGAAGGTGAAGATCGACCACTATGGCAGCACGCGCGACGGGATCGCGGTCGCCACCTTGGGCGAAGTCGGCTTCGCCTACATGAAGATGTTCGGCGCGACAAAGGTCCAGCCCGAGCCTGGAAAGCCCCAGGGATACGAGGAGACCGGCAGCGTGTCGAGCGCGATCCCCGGCCTGGGGTTCAGCGCGTTCTCGTCAAACGGAGCTGGCCACACCTACGAGATGGAGGCCGATGCGCTCGGCGAGGTCGGCCACCAAGGCTTCCTGGTCGACGCGCAGGCGATGACGGCCCTGTTGTTCGACTTCGCCACACGGCCCGACTACCGAACGGCCGTCAAGAAGGAGTTCGACGGCATCAAGGCGCTCTTCTCCGAGTACCAAGCAGCGCTCGAAAAGACCTACGGCGTGCCGAAAGTGCCGGACCCGAAGTAGGACTTCCCTACAGCGCCGGGCGCTTGAGATGGACGTCGGTGTGCACCTGCAGCTGATGTGCGACCGCGAGGATCGCATCGTCTGCGAACAGGTTCCCGACAATCACGGCGCAGATCGGCTGAGGCTTCAACTCCGGCGGCGGCTGCGCTGCCGCGCCACGGCCGCCACCCTGCGGCGGTACGTCGAACTTGTAGGGCACGACCACGCAGGGGTGACCGGTTTGGGCGTTGGCGCCGACATCGGCCGACGGATTGCCGATGAACATGTCGAGGTCCTTCATGTACTCGGCCCACTTGCTCATGAGCAGGTAGCGCCGCCGCTGGCTCTGCACGTACTCGAAGGCGCGCGTCGTCCGGCCGTTGACGAAGCGGGGGTTCCAATCTGCCGGAGCCATCGGGTTGGCCGGCGGACCTCCCGGGCCTCTCCCGGCAGCTTCTCCGCCTCTCCCGCCGCCGGCTTCTCCCCCTCTTCCAGCCGCGGCTTCCCCGCCTCGCCCCGCGCCGCCCGCTTCTCCACCGCCGGCGCCTCGCCCGCCGCCACGGCCGACAGGCTCAGGCAGCTTCGTCAGATCCAGTCCCGTCTCCTGGGCCTTCCGCTGGACGTACTGGTCGAAGGCGGCCGCACCTTCGACGCCGAGCGCGCCCCCGCCAATCCCGGGGACCGTCGGTCGCGGACCCACCTCCCTGAGCTTCACGCCGAGTTCCCGCAGCTTCGCCACGAGTTCCTTCGGCGCGTTCGGATCCACGCCGATGCGCAACGACGCAAGCGCGACGTTGCGGTCGAACCGGAACGGAGCCATCACCGTCGACGGATCCTTCTCATCGACGCCGTGGATGGCGTTGAACACCATCGCGCAGTCTTCAACCGTTCGGCAGATCGGCCCGACGCGGTCCATCGACCAGGCCAGCGTCATGGCACCCACCCGGCTCACCCGGCCGAAGGTCGGACGCAGCGCGGTCACCCCACACCGGAGTGACGGCGACACGATGGAGCCTTGGGTCTCGGTGCCGATCGAGAATGCCACGCAGCCGGCCACCGTCGCTGAGGCCGGGCCCGCCGACGAACCGCTCGATCCCTGCACCAGGTTCCACGGGTTGTTCGTGCGCCCGCGAAACCACTGGTCGTTCTGCGCGAAGAGCCCCGTTGCGAGCTTGGCGATCAGGATCGCGCCGGCATTCCTGAGACGCACGATCACTTCGGCGTCTTCGTCGATGATGCGGTTCTCGAAGTCTGCGGCACCCCACGTGGTCGGCACACCCTTGGTCGAGAAGAGGTCCTTCACCCCCCAGGGCAGACCATGGAGCGGGCCGCGGTACTTCCCGGCCTTGATCTCGGCATCCGCCTTCGCCGCCTCCGCCCGCGCCTGTTCCTCCATGATCGTGACCGCGCACAGCAGCGTCGGATTGAGGCGCTTCAACCGGTTCAGATAGATGTCGGTCAGCTGTGACGGGGTGATCTTCCGTTCCTTGATCAGGGCGGCGAGCCGGTGGGCAGGAAGAAACGCGATATCGTCGGGTGAGGTCGGCACCGTGCCGCGCCACGGTTCGACGGTGAAGACCGATCGATCGAACGCCGCGCGCCCCCGTTCACGGGCCAGCTTCTCCATCAACGCCCCCGTGCCACCGGGATACGGCTGGAACTGCAGCGCCGGCGCCTCACCGTTGGCGAGAGGTACTGGCGGCGGGGGCGGTTGCTGCGCGGCCTGTCCGCGGGCTCCCGCAACCGTGGTTCCCCCCTGCGCGCGCGCCGTGTCGACGCCAAGCGTGCTGGCCGCCGTCGCGGCGAGCGACAGAAACATGAACGTCCGGCGGTCCACGCCCGAAACGGATTCCGGGGCGCCGGCGACTGACTCTGATTCAGCTTGCGTGGGTTCGAAGGTGTCCTCAGGTGTCGTCACGATCTCTCCTCCAGCCAACGCGATGCATCCGGTCCACACCACACTACAGTTCACCCGTCGATAACCTGCCCGTATCACTGGTTGGAAACGAGCAACCGGGAGGAGCGAAGCATACACCCGGCAACGCCGCGAATGCCACGATGCGGAGGCGGTCATTGCCTCGAAAGCCTCACGTGCGCGGGAGCCCGCCACGGCGAGACTGATCGGCAGCAGCCCGGGCGCTCACCGAGGCGCGCCGCAGCATCGGACTTGCGCCATCCGACTGAGACGGCATAGAATTCGCGAACGTCCTCAGGCGCCCGAGTCCGCGCCGCACGCCCCCCGAGGACAATCTGCCGTCGAAGCCCGGTGTCGCTGGCTATCGGCCCCTGCTCATCCACGTTTTCCTGCTGACTTCTGAAGGAGGTCCCGCATGGCTCAGAGCCTGACCCACGATGTCCTGATCCTGGGCGCGGGGCTGGCGGGGTTGCGAGCCGCGGTCGAAATCTCACAGCGATTCGACGGACGGGTTGATATCGGCATCGTCTCCAAGGTGCAGCTGATGCGGGCGCACTCGGTCTGCGCGGAAGGCGGCACGGCGGCCGTCCTCAGGACCGACGAGGGCGACTCGCTCGACCTGCACGCGTGGGACAGCGTCAAGGGATCGGATTTTCTCGCCGACCAGGACGTGGTGCGCCGCTTCGTGAAGGCGATGCCTCGCGAAATCCGCCTGCTCGACCACTGGGGCATTCCGTGGACGAGAGAATCGAACGGGCGCATCTCGCAGCGGCCGTTTGGAGGACATTCGTTCCCCCGGGCCACCCTGGCGGCCGACAAGACCGGCTTCTTCGAGATGCAGACGCTCTACGACCAGTTGCTGCGCTATCGGTCCTTCCAGCGCTACGACGAGATGTTCATCACCGACATCCTGGTCCAGGACGGCCGATTCGCGGGCCTGCTGGGCATCTTCGCGCCGACCGGAGAGACGGTCGTGATGAGAGGCAAGGCGCTGCTCATCGCCTCGGGCGGCGGCGGGACCCTGTACGGGTTTACGACCTACTCGGAGACGGTCACCGGCGACGGCATGGCCATGGCCTACCGGGCCGGTTTGCCCCTCGAGGACATGGAGTTCCTGCAGTTTCATCCGACCGGTCTCGTGCCGTCCGGCATCCTGATGACCGAAGCGTGCCGCGGAGAAGGCGGCTACCTGAAAAACAACAAGGGCGAGCGGTTCATGGAGCGGTATGCGGCCAGCAAGATGGAGCTGGCCCCGCGCGACATGGTCTCGCGTGCCGAGACGACCGAGATCCTGGAAGGCCGCGGCTTTCCCGGCACGGACGGCAAGGACTACCTGCACCTGGACCTCACGCACCTCGGCGCGGACCGGATCAATCAGCGGCTGCCGCTCATCCGCGAGGTGTGCATCAAGTTCATCGGCCTCGATCCGATCGAGAAGCCGATCCCGATACGCCCCGTGGCGCATTACTCGATGGGCGGCATCGAGTGCGACATCAATGGCCTGACGCGTCTTCCCGGCGTGTGGGTGGCCGGCGAGGCGGCCTGCGTGTCGCTGCACGGAGGCAATCGGCTGGGATCCAACTCGACGGCCGAGTGTCTCGTGTGGGGCGGCATCACGGGCGAGGAAATCTCGAAGTCATTGGCCACGCTTCCGGCGCCGCTTCCGGTCCCCGACAGCCAGGTCCGTGCCAGGGCCGTCAAGACCGCGGCCCTGCTCGAGCGGGAGGGCACCGAGAATCTCTACGAGCTGCGGCGCGAGCTGCGGACGATGATGGACGACTGCGTCGGCGTATTCCGGAAGAAAGAGGATCTCGCGAGGGCGCTCTCGACGATTCGTGCGATCCGCGACCGGTCCCAGTTCGCGCCGGTGCACGACAAAGGCGCGGTCTACAACTCGAACCTGTTCCACGCGCTCGAGCTCGAGAACCTCCTCGATCTCGCGGAGGTCACCGTCAAGGGCGCGCTGACCCGGGAAGAATCCCGAGGGGCGCATGCCCGGCGGGATTTCCCGACTCGAGACGATGAGAAGTGGCTGAGGCACACGCTGGCGTGGCACACGCCGCAGGGTCCCCGACTGGACTACAAACCGGTGACCATCGATACCTGGAAGCCGGTCGAACGCAAGTACTGATCCGGAGGAGGTCATGATCGACATCAAGGGGCATCCCAATCGCCTCGGGATCCGAGGCTGGGTCGGCGGCGGACGCTGGGGCGCTGAGCGTTATCTCTACTCGCTCCACCGCGTCACCGGGCTCGGCCTGCTCGCGTACTTCCTCCTGCACATCCTGGTCACCTCGTCGCGAGCCCTCGGCAAGACGTCGTGGGATGCCGCGATGGGGATGGTCAAGGGGCCGCTCTTCACGGCCGGCGAGTTCCTGGTCTTCGTTGCGTTCGCCTTCCACGCGATCAACGGGGTGCGCCTCGTCCTGGTGGAGCTGGGCGTCGGCATCGGCAGGCCCATTGAGCCCGTCTACCCCTACAAGACGTCGGTCGACGTGCAGCGGCCCATCGCGATCGTCGTCATGTTGGCGGCCGCCGTGGTGGCCGCGCTGGGCGGCCTCAACTTCCTGAACCAGCACTGAGGGGGAGACTGGAGCCATGCGCGACCAACGACTCTGGACCTGGCACCTGATCGCCGGCGTCACGATCCTGGTGTTCCTGGGCCTTCACATGGGCGTCATGCACCTGAATACCCTCCTGGGGCTGTTCAACGTGGCGCCCGACAAGGCCCCCATCGACTGGGACAACGTGATTGCCCGCAGCCAATCCGCGTTCTTCGCGGTGACCTATGTCGTGCTGCTCGGTGCGGCGCTCTTTCATGGCCTGTATGGGCTGCGGAACATCCTTCTCGAACTCGGCCCCGGCCCGGCGCTGAGGAAGGCCATCGGTGCCGTGCTGGTGCTCTTGGGCGTCGGTCTCTTCGGCTACGGCGCATGGGCGGCATGGGCGGTGCGAGCGATTCCTGGCGCGTAGCGCGGTAACCCGGCGCCGGCCGGCTGGCGGAACTCGAGGACAACGATGGCGACCAACACCAATGCTCAGGTGATCTTCCGGATTCGGCGATTCGATCCCGCCAGGCAGGACCGGCCGACGTGGGAAGACTATCGACTGCCCTACTGGCATGGCATGACCGTGCTGGATGGCCTGCGCAAGCTCAAGGAGACGCAGGCGCCGTCGCTCGCCTGGCGGTCGTCGTGCCGCATGGGCGTGTGCGGATCGTGCGGGATGTTCATCAACGGGCACCCGCGTCTCGCCTGCAACACGCAGGTGACCGAACTCGGCACGAACCTGGTCACGGTCGCGCCGCTGCCAAACTTCAACATCATCCGCGACCTGGTGCCGGACCTGGTCCCGATGTTCGAGAAACACCAGAACCTGCATCCGCACATCATCCGAGACGACACGGAAGAGTTCACCAACCCGACCTTCGAGTACTGGCAGTCGCCGCACGAGCTCGAGCAGTATCTGCAGTTCTCGGTACTGCATCAAGTGCGGCTGCTGCATGGCCGCGTGCCCGACGGTGGCGACCGACGCGAGCTACTCGGGGCCGATGCCGCTCGGCCAGGCTCATCGCTACAACGCCGACCGGCGGGACGGCGGGTTCAAGACCCGCAAGCAGGCGCTGGCCACGGCCGACGGCCCCTGGAAGTGCCACTTTGCCGGTGAGTGTTCGAAGGCGTGCCCGAAGGGCGTGGACCCGGCCCGGGCCATTCAAATCATGAAGCGCCAGATGGTGCTCGACTACCTGCACCTCTGGAAGGGCCAGCGCCCCTCGGCGGTGGTGCCGACGCCGGTCGAGATCAAGCGACGGGCCGATGTGCCCGATGCGCCGGCGAGAACGGTCTAGGGCTAGCTGAAGAGTCCCTCAATCGACAGGTAGCGTTCGCCCGTGTCGTAGCAGAACGTCAGAATCCGGCTCGCCGGCGGGCAGGACAGCAACGTCTTGGCCACGGCGGCCAGCGCAGCGCCCGACGAGATCCCCACCAGCACACCCTCTTCCTTCGCGCATCGGGAGGCGTAGGTGAACGCCTCCTCCTTGGTGACCTGGACCACGCCGTCGAGAATGGCCGTATGGAGGTTCTCCGGGATGAACCCCGCCCCGAGTCCCTGGAGTGGATGGGGACCGGCCGCACCCCCGCTGATCACCGGTGAGGCCGCAGGCTCGACCGCGAGCACCTTCAGCTTGGGAAAGACCCGCTTGAGCACTTCACCGCACGCCGTGATGTGTCCGCCCGTGCCGACGCCGGTGATCAGGTAGTCAAAGCCGCGAGGAAAGTCATCGAGGATCTCCTTGGCGGTCGTCTGCTGGTGAATCCTGATGTTGGACGGATTGTCGAACTGGCTGGGTATCCACGAGTTCGGGGTTTCCTTGGCCAGGGCCTCCGCCCTCGCCATGGCACCCTTCATCCCCTCCGCGCGCGGCGTCAACTCAAAGCTGGCCCCGTAGGCGGCCATCAGCGACCGTCGCTCCACCGACATCGAATCGGGCATCACGAGGATCAGCCGATAGCGCTTCACCGCGCAGACCATGGCGAGGCCAATGCCGGTGTTGCCCGATGTCGGCTCGATCACCACGCCCCCGGGCTTCAGCGTTCCCTGGCGCTCGGCATCCTCGACCATCGCCAGCGCAATCCGATCCTTGATGCTGCCCCCCGGATTCGATCGCTCGAGCTTCATCCAGACCTCGGCCCTGGAGTCGAACAGGCGGTTGATCTTCAGGTGGGGCGTCTTCCCGATGACATCGAGGATGGACAAGGCGTTCACGGCTCGACTCCTTTGTTGACGAGCGTCAGCTCGACTCCTCGGGTCCGCGTTCCAGGTTGCGGACCCGCACCTCGTGCTTCTGATAGACGACCGAAAACGGGGGTACGCTGTCGGTCAGCCACACGTTTCCACCGATGACGCTGTCGTGCCCGACGCGCGTCGCCCCGCCGAGGATCGTCGCATTCGAGTAGATGACGACGCGGTCCTCGATGGTCGGGTGCCGCTTGGACGCGGACTGCGACTTGTCCACGCTCAGTGCCCCGAGCGTCACGCCCTGGTACAGCTTCACGTGGTCCCCGATGTCCGTGGTCTCGCCCACCACGATGCCGGTGCCATGGTCGATGCAGAACGAGGTGCCGATCCGGGCGCCGGGATGGATATCAATGCCGGTCTTCTGGTGGGCGTACTCGGTCAGGACCCGCGGAAAGACCGGCACGCCGAGGCGGCTGAACTCGTGGGCGATGCGGTAGACGGCGATCGCGAGGAAACCAGGGTAGGCGGAGATGACTTCGTCCACGCTCTCGGCAGCGGGATCACCTTCATGGATGGCCCGGGCGTCCATCCACAGCTTGTCGTCGATGGCGGGGATCGCGTCCGCGAACGACTGGACGGTGTCCGACAGGGTCTGCGGGATCCGTGGCGCCAGCGGGCGCAGGATGGTGGTCAGGTCGCGCAGCAGCAGATTCAGCTGGCCGGCGACCTCGTCTGCCGAATAGTAAGTGTCCTGTGAGAAATGCGGGAACAGCAGCTTGAGCAGATCGTCGACGAACTTCGTGGCGCGGCCGTTGAGGGGCACCACCGTCGTAGGTCCGAGCCTCCGCTCCAGGATTCGCTGCGGGAACGACGCTTGCGATCCGCCTGCCCCTCCGCGCCAGACGCCGGAGTCTCCGGAGGCCCGCGATGTCTCACCCCACCCCGAACCGCCGGTTCCCGGCCGCCCTGCCACACGCACCGGCCGCTGCCTGCTCACGACGATTATGACGCCGAACGACGCCAGGGAGGTTCCCGGACCGCGAATGCCTGCCCGGCGAACGGAAAGCCCGGGCGAGCACCATGGTGCCGGCCCGGGCTGCGTGCGTGACGGATCCCCGCGCGAGACGCGCTGTCCGGTGCGGTTACTTGGCGGCCAGCACCTCGCTGGTCGTCTTCCTGACCGCGTCGATCGACTTGGCGAAGGCTGCCTTCTCGGTCTCGTTCATGTCGATTTCGATGATCCGCTCGACGCCGTTCTTGCCGAGCACGACCGGCACGCCCACGAACAGGCCCTTCACGCCGTACTCGCCCTCGAGGAGGACGCAAGACGGAATGATCTTCTTCTTGTCGTAGACGACCGCTTCCACCATCTCGATCGCCGCAATGGCGGGCGACCAGAAGGCAGACACACCCAGCAGGCCGACGATCTCTCCACCGGCCTTGCGGGTCCGCGCCTCGATGGCCCCGAGCGTCTTGTCATCGACGAACTTCTCGACCGGCATGCCCGCCACACGGCAGCAGCTCCGGATCGGCACCATGTCGTCGCCGTGGCCGCCGAGCACGAGCGCTTCGACGTTGTCCACCGATACGCCAGCCGCCTCCGCGACGAAGTACCGGTACCTCGCCGAGTCGAGCGCGCCGGCCATGCCCACCAGCCGGTTCTTCGGCGGGCTCATCTTCTGATACAGGCGGTACACGATGGCGTCGAGCGGGTTGGCGATCGAGATCACGATGGCCTTCGGGCACTGCTCGAGGATGGCCGCGGCCACCTTGTCGGTGATCTGCAGGTTGACCGTGAGCAGCTCCTCGCGGCTGGGGTAGGTCCCATCGGGCCGCACGGTGCGTGGAACGCCGGCCGTGTTGATGATGAGATCGGCGCCCTTCAGCACGTCGTAGTCCTTGCCGGCCACGAATTTGACGTCGCTGCTGATGATGGGCGTGCCCTCCGCGATGTCCAGGCACTTGCCCTTGGCCACATCCGGGCCCTTTACGTCCACCATGGCGACGGTGGCAGCCAGTTTGCGATGGAACAGCTCCTGGGCCAGCACTCCGCCAATGTTCCCGCCGCCGATCAGGCCGATCTTGTTCAGCATGGTACGAGTCCTCCACCGTGCGCGCGCCGGGACGTCATCCCGACGCCGCCTGTCCGTTTAGATGTTACCGATGATGGCGTCCGCGAACTCCGAGGTCTTGACTTCCGTCGCGCCCTGCATCTGTCGCGCCAGATCGTAGGTGACGGTCTTGTTCTGAATCGCCTGCGCGAGGCCCTTCTCGATCAGGCCCCCGACTTCCTTCCAGCCCATGTATTCGAACATCATGACGCCCGACAGGATCATCGAGGCGGGGTTGATGACATCCTTGCCCGCGTACTTCGGAGCGGTGCCGTGGGTCGCTTCGAAGAACCCGATCTCATCGCCCATGTTCGCGCCGGGCGCCATGCCGAGCCCGCCCACCTGCGCGGCGGAGGCGTCGGACAGGTAGTCGCCATTCAGGTTGGGGGTGGCCAGCACGGCGTACTCGTCCGTGCGGGTCAGAATCTGCTGGAACATGCTGTCGGCGATGCGGTCCTTGACGAGCAGCTTTCCGGCGGCTGACGCGCCGTTGGCGAGTTCGTCTTCGGTCACGATCCGATCACGGAATTCGGCCTTCGCCACCTCGTAGCCCCAGTCGCGAAACGCCCCCTCGGTGAACTTCATGATGTTGCCCTTGTGCACCAGGGTGACGCTCGTGCGGCTGTTGGCAAGCGCGTACTTGATCGCCATCCGGACCAGCCGCTTGCTGCCGGTTTCGGAGATCGGCTTGATGCCGATGCCCGAATCCACGCGGATGCGCTTGCCCATTTCCTTGGCGATGAACTCGATCACCTTCTCGGCCTGAGGCGTCCCCTTCGCCCACTCGATGCCGGCGTAGACGTCCTCGGTGTTCTCGCGGAAGATGACGATGTTCATCCGCTCGGGAGCCTTGACCGGCGAGGGCGTGCCCGCGTAGTACTTCACCGGCCGGACGCACGCGTAGAGATCGAGCACCTGCCGCAGCGTCACGTTCAAACTTCGAATCCCACCCCCGACCGGCGTCGTCAACGGGCCCTTGATGGCGATCTTGAACGCCTTCACGGCCTCGAGCGTGTCGGTCGGCAGCCATTCACCGGTCAGGTCCTTGGCCTTCTCACCGGCGAGCACCTCGAACCAGGCGACCTTCCGCCGATCGCCGTACGCTTTCTTGACCGCCGCATCGAACACTCGCACGGAAGCTTTCCAGATATCCGCTCCGACCCCATCGCCTTCGATGAAGGGAATGATGGGTTCGTCAGGAATGACGAGCTCGTCGTTCTTGCGCGTGATGGGGGCGCCTTCGGTCGGCGGTTTCAGAAACGTGAATCGCGGCACAGGGGTGTTCCTTGCACACTGGCTCGGTTGTTAGGGCACCCCCCGGAGCACCATGGACGATCTTCAACAGGAACTGTGGAAAACCCTGTTGAAGATTGCCCGCGGGACGGCGAAACATCCGCGGGAATCCGGGGCGAACTGCGGTTTGCACCATACTGGTGCGACGACGACACGACGGAAACCCGCCACGTCACGACCGCCGGAGATTATACCGCATGGCACCGGATCGGCCCGGCCGATCTTCAGCGCGGCTTGAGGCTGAGGGTGAGGAGGCTTCCGTCTTTGAGGCCGCGAAGCTCGACTGTCTCACGTTGGATACGAACCACCTCGAACGTGCCGGAGAACTTCGCGCCCTCCTTCACGACGAAGACGTCGTTGGCGCCGCTGATGATCGCCGTGCGCGCCGCGCCGTTGGGCGTCGTGTCCTCGGCGATGCCGATCAGCCGCCACTCTGGCGGCGGTGGCGGGGAGAGCAGCGTGGCAGCTGCCGAAACGAAGGCCGACACGACATCTTCGGCAGCGGCCTGTACCTGAGGACGCTCGGCGCGGGTGAACTGAAACAGATTGCGGCGCAACGGACGGGAGGCCCCGGCGCTTTGCTGGTCCGTTGAGAGTCGAGCCACTTCGAGTGAGGACGCGGCCGGAGCCTTCACGCCATCAGCCGGGGCTGCCGTCACAACGTGAGGGGATGACGGACCGCCGACACCGCCAATGGTCGCGGCCAGCCAGGCGGCCACCAGCCCGCCCCCTACGACCAGCACGACATTGCGGGTAGTACTCATGCAGGCGTCGGGGCGGATCGTAGCACACTGGATGATCTCGTGCCGCCCCCCTCCATGCTATGATTCGTCGTGCACCCCAGATCCGAGTCAGGTGCCCGATCACCCGCTGGTTCACTGACCGCCGTCGCGATCATCCCCGCCCGGTATCACTCGACACGTCTCCCCGGCAAGCCGCTGGCCGATATCGCGGGCCGTCCGATGATCGAACACGTGTACCGGCGGGCGTCGCAAGCCCGCGGGATCGCGCAGGTCGTCGTGGCGACCGACGATCTGCGGATCGTCCGGGCAGTCGAGGCCTTCGGAGGTGTCGCGCGCCTCACCCTGCCGACGCACCCGACCGGCTCCGATCGCATCGCCGAGGTGGCCCGCGGAATGAATTACGATGTCGTGGTCAACATCCAGGGTGATGAACCGTTCATCGAGCCTTCGATGATCGAACAGGCCCTTGGGCCATTTGCGGACGACCCGACCGTCCTGATGACCACGCTCCGGCGCCGGATCACGGATCAGGCCGACCTGGCGAACCCGAACGTGGTCAAGGTCGTCGTGGACGGCAGGGGCGATGCGCTCTACTTCTCTCGCGCTCCAATTCCGTTCGCACGTGATCAGATCGGCGCGGCCAGGCCAGCCGATATCCCGGCGTTCCGGCATGTCGGGCTTTACGCCTACCGCAGGGAGTTCCTGCTGACCATGACTACGTTGGACCAGACGCCGCTCGAGCGCGCCGAAGCGCTCGAGCAATTGCGCGTGCTCGAACACGGATACCGGATCCGGGCCGTCGAAACTTCATACGATTCAGTTTCTGTCGATACGTCCGAGGACTTGGAGCGCGCCCGCCGCATGGCGCAAGGCGTGGCGACACTGTAGAGCAGGCCCCATATGGACAACACCAATTCAAAGCGGATCAAGTACATATTCGTCACCGGCGGCGTCGTGTCGGCCTTGGGAAAGGGGCTGGCGGCCGCCTCGATCGGCAGCCTGCTCGAAAGTCACGGGTACAAAGTGACGCTGATGAAGCTCGATCCCTACATCAACGTCGACCCGGGCACGATGAGCCCGTACCAGCACGGCGAGGTGTATGTCACCGACGACGGGGCCGAAACCGACCTCGACCTGGGCCACTACGAACGCTTCACGAACACGAAGACCACGCGCAATCACAACTGGACAACCGGCAAGATCTACCTGTCGGTCATCCAGAAGGAGCGGCGGGGTGATTATCTCGGCCGCACGGTCCAGGTGATTCCGCACATCACCGACGAGATCAAGCAGGGCATCAGGGGCGTGGCCCACGACGTGGACGTGGTCATGGTCGAGATCGGCGGCACGGTGGGAGACATCGAGAGCCAGCCGTTCCTCGAGGCCATCCGCCAGCTCCGCCAGGACCTCGGGCGCGAGAACACGCTGTTCATCCACCTCACCCTGGTGCCCTACATCGGAACGGCGGGCGAGCTGAAGACCAAGCCCACGCAGCACAGCGTTCGCGACCTGCGATCGATCGGCATCCAGCCCGACATCCTCCTCTGCCGGACGGACCGGCGGCTGCCGCAGGACATCAAGCAGAAGATCGCGCTCTTCTGTGACGTCAACGAGGAAGCGGTCATTACGGCGCGCGACGTCGAGTCCATCTACGAGGTGCCGCTCGCCTTCGCCGAAGAAGGGCTCGACCACATCGTCCTGAAATACCTCCACCTGCCGCCCACCGATCGCGACATGAGCACCTGGCAGCGTCTGGTCGACCGGATCAAGAACCCCGAACGCGACGTGACCATTCACATCGTCGGCAAGTACGTGGGCCTGGAGGACTCGTACAAGAGCCTCAACGAGGCGCTCTACCACGGCGGGTTCGCGCACCGCGCGCGGGTCACCATCCATTGGGTCGAGGCCGAGGCGCTCGAAGAAGAGGGCGGGGAACAGCTGCTCGATGGCGCGGACGGCATCCTGGTGCCTGGCGGGTTCGGGATCCGGGGCACCCGCGGCATGATGCGCGCGGCCAGGATCGCACGGGAGCAGGCGATTCCGTACTTCGGGATCTGCTACGGGTTCCAGTGGGCGGCGGTCGATTTTGCACGCAGCGTGTGCGGGCTGGAAGGCGCGGATTCAACGGAATGCGACGAGCAGGCCCCGCACAAGGTCATCTACAAGCTCCGCGACCTGCTCGGGGTGGAGGAACTCGGCGGCACGATGAGGCTCGGGCAGTACGCGTGCGAACTGGAGCCGGGCTCGCTCGCGCAGCGCATCTACGGGACAACCGTGGTGCACGAGCGGCACAGACACCGCTACGAGTTCAACCGGCTCTACGAGCCCACCCTGATCGCCCACGGGGCACGGATCTCGGGACGGTCACCCGACGGCAAGTTCGTCGAGATCATGGAGCTCGCGAATCACCCGTGGTGCGTGGCGGTGCAGTTTCACCCCGAGTTCCAGTCGAAGCCGCTTCGCCCGCACCCGCTGTTTGCCAGCTTCGTGGAGGCGAGCCTGGCGCACCAGGCGGCCCGCACCGGCATGTCGTACGACCATGCGGGCCTGGTGCCGCACGCCGGCTGAGGTCACCCGAACGGGCTTGGGCTTCGCCATCCTCGACGTATAATGTCGGGCGTGACTCCGGTTCCAATCGGACCTCATTCGCTCGGCGGCGGGCTTCCCTTCGTTCTCATTGCCGGGCCGTGCGTCATCGAGAGCGAGGCTCACGCGCTCGAACTGGGCTCGGCGATCCTGTCCATCGCGAATCGCTGCGGAGTGCCGCTGGTCTTCAAGGCCTCGTTCGACAAGGCGAATCGCACGTCAGTGCGCTCGTTCCGCGGACCGGGCCTCGAGAACGGTCTCCGCGTGCTCGCCGAGGTCAAGGCCCGGCTGGGCGTGCCGATCCTGACCGACATCCACGAACCGCACCAGGCGGCACCGGCCGCTGAAGTCGCCGACGTGCTCCAGATTCCTGCGTTCCTCTGCCGGCAGACGGATCTGATCGTTGCAGCCGCCAGGACGGGCCGTACGGTCAATCTGAAGAAGGGACAGTTCCTCGCGCCTCTCGACATGCGTCACGCGGTCGAGAAAGTCACTTCCTGCGGCAACCCGCGCGTCTTCGTCACGGAGCGCGGCACCAGCTTCGGCTACAACAACCTGGTCGTCGACATGCGCGCCATTCCCATGATGCAGGGGCTGGGCGTACCGGTCGTCTTCGACGTCACGCACAGCCTCCAGCTGCCGGGCGGCGGCGAGGGCGTCACCTCCGGCCTCGGGCAGTACATCGGCACCCTCGCGCCCTCGGGCCTCGCGGCCGGGGCAGACGGCATCTTCCTCGAGATTCACGACGATCCGCCGCGGGCCAGGAGCGACGCGCAGAATGCCCTTGCGCTCGACCGCCTCGAGCCGCTGTTGCGGCGGCTGGTCCGCATCGATACGATCCGGCGCGAGGGAACTCGCACATGATGGATTTTTCGCTGGCCAACAGGGTCTTTCGGACCGAGTCGGCGGCCATTCTCGCCCTCGCCGACCGGCTCGACGATCGGTTCGTGCGGGCGATCCAGCTGCTGTTCGAATGCAAGGGCCGCGTGATTGTCACCGGGATGGGCAAGTCCGGCATCATCAGCCGGAAGATCGCGGCCACGCTTTCCAGCACCGGCACGCCCGCGTTCTTCCTCCATCCGGCCGAGGCGTTCCATGGCGACCTCGGCGTCATCCAGGCCGACGATGTGGTGGTGGCGCTCTCCCAGAGCGGCGAGACCGAGGAAATCGTCCGGTTGCTCGAAACGGTGCGGCGGCTTGGGGCCCGGCTCATCGCCCTGACAGGCGAGGTCGACTCGACCCTCGGCCAGGCCGCCGACGTCGTGCTCGACTGCGGCGTGAGCGAGGAAGCCTGCCCGATGAACCTGGTCCCGACCGCGAGCACCACGGCGGCGCTCGCCATGGGTGATGCGCTGGCGATCACGCTGCTGGTCGAAAAGGGATTCCAGCCCGAGGACTTCGCCAATCTTCACCCGGGCGGCAAGCTGGGCAAGCGGCTGCTGAGGGTCGAGCGGCTGATGCACGCGGGCCAGGAGATGCCTTCGGTGGTCCGCCGCACGCCGATGCCGGATGTGATTCGCGAGATCTCGGAGAAGCGGCGCGGCATGACGTGCGTCCTCGAGGAGGACGGGCGGCTGGCGGGCATCATCACCGACGGCGATCTGCGACGCCACCTGATCGAGCCGGATCTCCATCGTCGTGTGGCGGAGGACGTGATGACGCGCAACCCGGTGACCATTGCCCGTCACCAGTTCGCCGTCGACGCCCTTCGCGTCATGGAGGAGCGCCAGATCACGTCGCTCGTCGTGGTGGACGCCTCCCAACGCGTCGAAGGTGTGCTGCACCTTCACGACCTGTGGCGCGTGCAGTTGTTCTGAGGCCCGGCGGCCGGTTGCGTCGAGCATCAGCCTGGAATGGAGCACGTAACCCGGGGATCCAGGGTGGAGCGCCGATCCCTCGCGGAGTAACCTGACGCCGTGCCGGTGGACCCTGAAATCTTCGATCGCAAAGCCAGGCGCATCCGGCTGTTGCTGCTGGATGTCGACGGTGTGCTGACCGACGGCACGATCCTGCTCGCCGACGACGGCACCGAGCAGAAGCGATTCGACATCCGTGACGGCACGGCGGTCGTCTGGGCGGGCACTGCGGGCCTTACAACCGGCTTGCTGTCGGGCCGCCAGTCAGCGGCCACGGCCCGGCGCGCCTCGCAGCTCGGGATCCGGATCGTCGTCCAGGGCGCCGGCGACAAGCTCGATGCATTCGGGAAGATCCTGGAAGCCCACGGATTCGATGAAGACGAGGTTGCCTACATGGGCGACGATCTGCTCGACTTGCCCGTGATCGAGCGGGTCGGTCTCTCGGCCACGCCGTCGGATGGCGCCGCAGAAGTGCGCGAGCGCGCGGACTGGGTCGCATCCAGGCGCGGCGGACGCGGGGCCGTGCGCGAGCTGGTCGAGCTCATCCTCCGCGCGCAGGGCCGATGGGCCTCCATCGTCGCGTCGTACCGGGGACGGGAGGCGTCGTGATTCAAGACTACGGCCAGCTGATTTCGGCCGTTCTCGCGCTGCTCATCGGCATCCTTGGCGGCAAACTGTGGGAGCGCTACAAGATCCAGGAAGGGCGATGGATCGATCGGCGTCGGGCCCGCGAATCGCCTCACTTCATCCTGGGGCTGAACGCGCTCGTGTCGAACCACCTTGACCTGGCCATCGACGAGCTGACTCGCGCCGCCCGAATGCAGGACGCGCTCGAGATTCACATGATTCTCGGCAACCTGTTCCGCGAGAAGGGGCAGGTCGGCCGCGCCATCACCATCCATCAGTCGCTGCTGCAACGGCCGAAGCTCCGCAAGCTGGAGCACGCCTACGCGCTGCTCTGCCTCGGCCTGGACTACAAGCGCGGCGGGTTCGTTGATCGCGCGTACGAGGCGTTTCACGAGGTCTTGAGGCTGGATCCCGGAAACAAGTACGCCCTGGTCAATCTCCAGAAGCTGAGCGAAGAGCAGCATCGCTGGGGTGAGGCCTACGAGCTGCGTCAGCAACTGGTGAAGACGGCGGACGAGATCGACCAGCCGCGCAATCAGCAGATCCTGGCGTTTCTGGAAACCGAACTCGGCAAGCAGGACCTGAAACGGATGGACTACGCGGCGGCGGCCGCGCGCTTCTCGGCCGCCATCGATCGCGATGTCCGGGCGATACCGGCCCACCTGAACCTGGGTGATCTGCGTTCGTACGAAGGGAACCTCGCGGCCGCGACCGAGGCGTGGGAACGCGTCCTCCAGGTGTCACCGGAACGCGCCTACCTGGCCTTCGATCGGCTGGAGTCGATGTACGCCAACAGCCCGGGCCAGCGGTTCCAGGAGCTCTGCCGGCGGCTCATCGCCGTCACTCCGGCCGACTGGCGCGCGCGGCTGGCGCTTTCGCGCCACCTGTCGGCTCGCGGCGGCGACGCCGAGGCGCTGGAGCTGCTCTTCGAGGCGCTCGCGCACAACCCCCACGCGCTGACGATCCACCAGGCGATCTGGCAGACGCTGCTCTCGATGCGTCTCGATCGTGGTCTCGTCCAGCGCTACATCGACCTGACACGACAGTCCGTGTTCTATCTCGACCCGCACGTGTGCCAGCGCTGCCACTACAGGAGCACGGAACTGCTCTGGCAGTGTCCCCACTGCCATGAATGGGACACCTTCGTCGAGGATCGGATCGCGCCGGCCAAAGAAGCCGAGGCGGGCAGCGAACTCGAACAGCCTACCGTTTGAAGGCCGGAAGCAGCGGGTTCGTCACTTCGTAGTTGCCGAAGTCGCTGTCGCACAACCACCATCTCGAGCTGCGGTAGACCGCCGCCAGGTAGTCGGTGCCGATTGTGGTTTCGGTCTGGTTGTTCGAGAACCGCAGGGAATGCCAGTAGACGGGCACCGCGACGCACGCGTCGCCGCTTCTCGGCCTCTCGGGCAACAGCGAGCAGACGCCCCCGAAGTTAATCGTCGCCACGCTGGGCGGCGAGATTCTGTGCTCGAAGATCAGGAAGAGGTTCCGGTTGTTCTGAATGTCTCCCTGTTCACTCGCCTTGCCGGGGCATTCGTCCCAGAAGTTGCGAACCACCTGCTGCGGGGGGATACTCGAGTCCGAGAAATCCTCCAGGAACAGCACCGACAGGTCCGAGACCTCCTTGACCGAGTCGTGAAGCACAACGCTGGTGTTCCCCGACACGCTGACGATCGATGCACTTGGATACGGGAGAACCACGTCGATCGTCTTGGTGATCTTGACCGTGATCTTCACGTTGGCCGGCGTCACGACCTGTCGTGAAGCCGGGGCCCTCCAGCGAACAGATGGACCGCTGCCGGTTATCGTGCCTGATTCGGCGCTCCACTCGAAGGTGAGACCATCCGGGGGCGTGCCGGGTGGCTGCAGGAGGGCGGTGACGGTGATCTCGTCGCCGGCCTCCACGAATCCCCCCTCACGCTGACCGAGTTGGCTCCCCTGCGTGGTGAACCCGGTGATGACAGGCAGCGTGCCCGCCGCCGGCGCCAGGTAGGTGAACCCGCCCGGCAGCGTCGCGCTCTTTCCGTCGAGCGAAACGGCCACGTCTACCGGGCCGGCATCGTGCGGGCCGGCCGTCGCCAGCACCGTTGTCGCGCTCTGCACCCGCACGTTGGTGGCCGCCACCCCGCCGATGGTGACGGTCATGCCGGCGCCGAACAGGGTGCCGGTCACGGTCACTTCGGTCGTGCCGATGGTAGCCCCGCGAGGCGGAGAGATTGCGGTGACCGCAAGAACCGGAGTTGGAGGCACGATGGGACCTGGAGTCGATCCGCCACAACCGGCAACGATCAGGCCGGTTGCAGCCAGGGCGAGCACGGACTCGAGGATGCGCGATGTTCGCTGGTGCTTCACGGCCGAATCAGTATTACACAACGTCATTTGCGAATGGAGCGGCTATTGGCCGGCGATGCCGACTAGCGCCTGGTAGACCTCATCGGTTCGTCGATTGCTGTCTTCGATCGAGCCGTCGGTCCTGATCACGTAATCGGCCAGGCGCGCCTTCTCTTCCGGCGGCATCTGCGCGGCGATTCGCTGGAGGGCCTGCGCCTCGCTCAGGCCGCTGCGCTCCCGGACCCGGCGGACCTGCTCTGCGGTCTCGCACACCGTCACCACCACGCGATCGAAGTCGGACTGGTGTCCGGTTTCATAGAGCAGCGGGATCTCGGCCAATCCCAGCCCCTGCCCCGAGGCAGCCAGGTGCTCGAACCACCGCCCGATACGCGCGTACACGGCCGGATGGATGATGGACTCGAGATCGGTGCGCGCCTCCGCATCGCCAAACACGATGTCACCAAGCCTGGCACGATCGACCGTGCCGTCGGCTCCGATGATCTGCGGACCGAACCGGCGGCGCACCGCATCGGCTCCTGGCGTGCCCGGCGCGATCACCTCGCGTGAGAGCGAGTCCGACTCGATGACGCTCACACCCAGGCCGCGAAATCGGGCGAGCACGCCGGACTTCCCCGTCGCGATGCCGCCGGTGAGCGCGACGCGGAGCATCAGCGGTCGCCGCCCCCTTCGGCAGCGCGCACGGTATTCGACAGCAGCATCGCGACGGTGAGCGGCCCGACCCCGCCGGGCACAGGCGTCAGCGCGCCTGCGACTTCGGCGACCTCCGGGTGGACGTCACCGACCATCAGCGATCCGTTCTTCGCGAAAACGGCCAGGCGAGGCGATCCCGCTGGAAACCAGCGCCCGACCAGCTCGGAGTCGGTCACGCGCGAGGTTCCGACGTCGATCACGGTGGCCCCCGGCTTCACGAACTCGGATGTCACGAAGGCCGGTCGCCCGATGGCCGCGACCAGGATATCCGCCGTTTTCGCGATCGATGCCAGGTCCCGCGTCCTCGAATGACAGATCGTGACGGTGGCGTGGCGATGCAGCAGCAGGAAGGCCATCGGTTTGCCGACGATGTCGCTTCGGCCGATGACCACGGCACGGGCCCCGGAGAGCTGAATGCCGGATCGATCCAGCAGTTCCATGATGCCCGACGGCGTGCAGGCCGCCAGGCCCGGCCGATTCTGGACCAGCCGCCCGAGGTTGACGGCTGTGAATCCGTCAACATCCTTGGCGGGGTCCATCGCCTCGACCACCCGCGCCTCGGCGTCGGCGCCCATCGCCTCGGGCAGCGGCGACTGGACGATCATCCCGTCGATGTCCGAACGCCCGTTGAGCCGTTCGACCAGGGCCAGAACCTCGCCCAGGCCGGAGGTTGCGGGCAGGCGCTCGAGTTGGGCGTGCAGGCCGATTTCGGCGGCTGACTTGAGCTTGTTCCGGACGTAGACCTCCGAGGCCGGATCCTCGCCGGCGAGCACGATGCCGAGCCCCGGCGGCCTGCCCTTCCTCCTGGTGAACGCCTCGACCCGCGGCGCGAGCTCCATTCGGATCGCGCGCGCGACCGCGTTGCCGTCAAGAATCCGTGCTGCCATGCGTCCTGGTTCTCACTCGTCCCGGGCGGCAGCCAGTTCGAGCTGGCGCAACCCGTCAACCGGGCCCAGCACGACCAGCTGATCGCCGGCCTGCATCCGTGCCTCGCCCGGTGGATTGAACTCCATGCGCCCCTGGCGGCGCTTGATGCCGACCGCGATCGCACCGAACCGCTGCCGCAGGTTGGCTTCGATGATCGACTGACCGGCCATGGCCGCGCGTTCGGCAATCGTGACCTGCTCGATGGCAAGTTCCAGGTGCTCCGAGCTGGTGGCAATGGCGAAGAAGTCCACCACCGCCGGCCTCAGCGCCGTCTGCGCGAGATGGGAGGCCCCGATGCGGTAGGGCGAGACGACCCGGTCGGCCCCGGCCCGAAGCAGCTTGCGTTCGGCGTCCTCGGTTTCGGCGCGGCCGATGATGTAGAGGTCGGGGCGCAGCACCCGCGCGGTCAGCACGGTGTAGACGTTTTCCGCATCGGTGCCGACGGCAGCGATGAGCCCCCGGGCGGCGTCGATGCCCACTCGCTTGAGCACCTCTTCCCGGCTGGCGTCGGCTTCGACCGCGATACCGCCCCGCGCGATCACCTCGTGCACGCGCTCCGGCGATTTCTCGATCACCACGCAGGGCACGTGCTGACGCTTGAACTCCTCGACAATGGTGCTGCCGATGCGGCCGTAGCCGCAGACGATGAAATGGTCCTTCAGTTCGTCCAGCATGCGGGTCCGCCGTCGATCGGACAGTGTCTTGTGCAGGCCGCCTTCGACCACGATGGTGGCGAGCAGCGTGAAGGTGTAGAACGCAGTGCCGACGCCGGCCGCGATGAGCGCGACCGTGAACACCTGCCCCGCCAGGGAGAGAGGATGGATCTCGCGGTATCCGACCGTAGTGATGGTGGTGACCGTCATGAAGAACGCGTCCCACGCGTTCCATCCCTCGATCACCACGTAGCCGAGGGTGCCCCCGGCCACGACCGTGACGAGAAGGGCGACGGCCAACCGCGGCCCGACCAGCCGCCCTGGACGTTCGCCCTTCACCATGGCGCTTGCCTTCGAGTCCTACTTCCCGCCCGCCAGGACGCGTTTGCGAAGCTCGCTGTGGCTGTAGCCGTAGCCGAAGTAGATCGCAATGCCGAGGATCATCCAGACGATCAGCCGTTCCCAGGTCGGGAGCGGCAGGCTGGCCATCAGGGCCAGAGACACCAGCGCCGAGAGAATCGGCACCCACGGCACGAACGGGGTCCGGAACGGCGCCTTCACGTCAGGACGGTTCTTCCGGAGGAAGATGATCCCAAGCGACACGATCACGAAGGCCAGCAAGGTGCCCACGCTGACCAGTTCGCCCAGGATGGTGATGGGCGTGAAGCCCGCGGCGAGCGCCACGGCGACGCCCGTCACAATCGTGGTGATGTGCGGCGTCCGGAACCGCGGGTGGATCTTCTTCGCCCAGGCGGGCAGCAGTCCGTCGTGGGCCATCGAGTAGAAGATGCGCGGCTGCCCGAGCATCATGACGACCATGACCGAGCTGAGGCCTGCAATCGCTCCCAGCTTGACCAGGAACGGCAGGGTGCTGATCAGGCCGGACCAGACTGTCCCGGCCGAAGACACGCGCGCGGCATCAATCGCGACCGCCATCGGGGCCGCGACGCCGAGCTCGGTGTAGGGCACCAGACCCACCATGACCAGCGACACCGCCACGTAGAGGACGGTGCAGATCACGAGCGACCCGAGAATGCCGATCGGCATGTCGCGTTGCGGGTTCTTCGCCTCCTGCGCCGCGGTGGACACTGCGTCGAACCCGATGTAGGCGAAGAAGATCACCCCCGCCCCGCGGGCGATCCCGCTCCATCCGAAGTCGCCAAACGATCCCCGGTTCGGCGGAATGAGCGGATGCCAGTTGGCCGTCTTCACGAACGCGGCGCCGGCGACGATCACGAGCAGCACGACCGCCACCTTGACGATCACGATGACGGAGTTGACGTTGGCCGACTCCTTGATGCCGATAACCAGCAGGATCGTCACCAGCACGGCGATGAGCATGGCCGGCAGGTTGATGATCCCGGTGACGTGCTGCAGGCTGGCCGGGTCGATCCCCTGCCCTCTCAGTTGCTCCGCCAGGTTCGCCGCGAGGATCTGCCAGTGTCCAGGCGAGGTTTCGACCAGGTCCGCGTTGAAGGGCGCGGTGTAGGCCGGCGGGATGAGGAGCCCGAAGTCCGCCAGGAAGCTCACGACGTAGCCGGACCACCCGACGGCAACCGTCGCGGCGCCCAACGCATACTCGAGGATCAGGTCCCACCCGATGATCCACGCGAAGAACTCACCCAGCGTGGCGTAGCCGTAGGTGTAGGCCGAACCGGCGATGGGGACACTCGACGCAAACTCCGCATAACACAGACCGGCCAGCGCGCTTGCCAGCCCGGCCAGCAACATCGACAACACGATCGCAGGGCCCGCGTACTGCGCGGCCGCCTGCCCCGTCAGCACGAAGATGCCCGTGCCGATAATCGCGCCTATCCCGAGGGTGATGAGGTTGACGGGCCCGAGCACGCGCTTCAGGCTGTGCTCTCCCGTCTCGGCCGCCTCGGCCCTCAACGTCTCCATCGATTTCACTGCGAAGAGCGATGACATCGAATAAACCTCCAGTGACACATTCCGCGACACGCCAGAATCCAGGCTCGGACGGTCGCACTTCAGGCGCGCCTGAGTTGGCAGGTCGGGGCATTATACCCGGGACACGGTCTGCAAGATGGCCCAATCGGCGCGGGCAGAATCGACCGCCGCCTCGTGGTTCCGGGGCCACGGTTCGTCATGGCGTCGATGGTCTTGCCCGGGCCGGGATCGCGGCTCAGCGGGCCAGGCGCGCCATGTAGGCGCGAACCCGGCCAGCCGGATCGCCCAGCGCGAGCAGGTCGGAAATCACAGCCACAGACGAGGCGCCAGCGGCGAGCACGTCCTGCGCGCGGTCCAGGGTGATACCGCCGATGGCGATCACGGGAATCGGGGATCGTCCGGCCCGATCGGCAGCCGCGCGGGCCGCCCGGGTCGCGAATCGCACGAGCTCGAGGCCGACCTCATCGTAGCCGGTCTCCTTGGTCCCGGTCCTGTAGATGGGACCGACCGCGAGATAGGAAATCGCACTGCCGAGAGCGGCCATCACCTGCGCCTCGCTGTGCGTTGACAGGCCCACGACGCGCTCAGGGCCCAGCATGGTCCTCGCGTGGGCCACCGGGACATCCTGCTGACCCACGTGCACGCCGTCGGCGTGCGACAGCAGGGCCACATCGACTCGATCGTTGACGATGACGCGGGCCCGGCCGCCGCGCGCAAGGCCCACGACCTCCTCGCACAGCTTCAGCAGGTCTCCAGCGCCAAGGTGTTTCGCGCGAACCTGCAATTGCAGTGCGCCGCCATCCAGGAATGCCTGCGCCAGATCAACGCTGCGCCACCCGGCGCGGCCGGCGAGATCGTGATCGACGATGCAGTAGAGGGGAGGAATCGAGGCGGGCGGGCCAGGAGATGAGGCCGCTGGCGGTGGGTCGAATTCGGGCCGCGTTGCCACCACCGCACCATCCTGACGGCCGGGACAGGCCGCTACCCCGCGGCGGCCAGGTTGTTCGAGACGGGCTCCTTCGCAGCAAACCGCTCCATGAACGCCGTGCTGAATCGGCCAGCCTGGAAATCCGGGTCGTTCAGAATCCGCAACTGCAGGGGAATCGTAGTACGGATCCCCTCGACGACGGTCATCTCGAGCGTGCGTCGCATCCGGGCAATCGCTTCCTGGCGGTCACGTCCATGCGCCAGGATCTTGGCGACCATCGAGTCGTAGTACGGAGAAATCACCGCCTCCGCGTGCATCGCGGTGTCGATGCGGGTGCCCGGTCCGCCCGGCGCGCTGAAGGCGCTGACGGTGCCTGGCGATGGGGTGAAGGTCACAGGGTCCTCGGCGTTCACGCGGCACTCGATCGCGTGCCCCGAGAAGGTCACCTCGCTCTGCTTGAACGAGAGCCGCTCGCCCGCCGCGATGCGAATCTGCTCCTTCACGATGTCGATCCCCGTCACGAGCTCGGTGACGCCGTGTTCGACCTGGAGGCGGGTATTGGCCTCCATGAAATAGAAATGGCCGTCGGGATCCATCAGGAATTCGAACGTCCCGGCGTTCGTGTACTGGACTTCCTTCGCCGCGTCCACGACGACGCCACCGATCTTGCGCCGCATCTTGTCGGTCAGCGCCGGAGAGGGCGACTCCTCGAGCAGTTTCTGATGGCGCCGCTGGATCGAGCACTCGCGTTCGCCCAGGTGCACCACCGCGCCGTGATGATCGCCGAGGATCTGGAACTCGATGTGGCGCGGCGACTGGAGGTACTTCTCCACGTAGACGTCGCCCACGCCGAAGGCCGCTTCGGCCTCCCGGGAGGCGGTCCGGAACGCCCGCGAGAGTTCCGACGCGGCGTTGACCAGCCGCATCCCTCGACCGCCGCCGCCGGCGGTGGCCTTGATCAACACGGGAAACCCGATGTCGCGGGCGATCTTCAGCGCCTTCTCCTCGGTCTCCACGATGCCCTCGGAACCGGGCAGCACCGGCACGCCCGCCTTCTTCATGACGCGCCGGGCCCGGGCCTTGTCACCCATCAGCCGGATCACCTGCGGGTCGGGCCCGATGAACTTGATATGGCACGCCTCGCAGACCTCGGCCAGGTACGCACTCTCGGCCAGGAAGCCGTATCCGGGGTGAATGGCATCGGCGCCGGTGATCTCGGCGGCGCTGATGACGGCCGGCACGTTCAGGTAGCTGTCTGTGGCGCGCGCCGGCCCGATGCAGACGTCCTCGTCGGCAAACCGCACGTGCAACGAGTTCTCGTCGGCTTCGGAGTACACCGCGACCGTCCGGATGCCCATCTCGCGGCACGCCAGGATGATGCGCAGGGCGATCTCGCCGCGATTTGCGATGAGAATCTTCTTGAACATCACTTCACCCTGATCGCGAAGAGCCGCTCACCATACTGCACGGGCTGGCCGTTCTCAACGTAGATCGTCACGACCTCGCCCTCGTAGTCGGACTCGATCTCGTTCATGAGCTTCATGGCTTCGATGATGCACAGCACCTGGCCCTTCTTGACCGGGGCGCCTTCATCCACAAAGGGCGGTGCACCAGGTTCGGGCGCACGGTAGAAGGTCCCCACGATGGGCGACTTGACCACCGCCAGGTCGACGCCCTCTCCGGCAGGGGCCTCAGCGGCCGCCCGAGCGGGCGTAGGGGCCGCCAACTGGGCGGGAGACATCGGCTGGGCAGGCAACGCGACGGCAGGCAGCGGAGCGTACCCGACGGGAGGAGCGCCGCCTGACCAGGGCGCGGCTTTCTTGACTTTCAGCTTGAGTCCCTCACGCTCCAGTTCGAACTCCGTCAAGTCGTGCTCGCGCACCAGGTCGAGGATCTCTTTCAGGTCGTCAACATTCATCGCGTCACACCACCGAGAGCGCCCGCGGGGCGCTTGTCAGCACATCGCAGCCCTGGTCCGTCACCAGGACGTCGTCTTCGATGCGCACACCGCCCCAATCCGGGAGGTACGCGCCAGGTTCGATCGTGATCACGATGCCCGGCCGCAACACCTCGTCCCTGCCGACCGGTGCGACGCCGGGGATCCCCGCCTTGGCCGGACCAACCCGAGGCTCTTCATGGACCTCGAGGCCAAGCCCGTGCCCGGTCGCATGCACGAACGCCTGTCCCAGGCCGCGCCTGCTCAACTCTTCGCGCGCCGCCTCGTCCACCTGGCTGACCCTGGTGCCTGGCCGAACCGAACGAATCGCCGCCTCCTGGGCCGCGAGCACGGCCTCGTATACCCGGCTGGCCTCGGCCCCGGGGGCTCCGACGCTGACCGTGCGGGTGAGATCGACGCAGTATCCGTCGAGAACGCCGCCGAAGTCCAATACCACGAGGTCACCCGCCTGGAGCAGCCTGGCGCCGGGACGGGCGTGCGGAAGCGCCCCGTTCGGCCCCGAGGCCACGATGGTGTCGAAGGCGGGCTGCTCGAAACCGGCGTGTTTCATGGCCCAGTCGATGTCGGCCGCCACTTGTGACTCGGACAATCCAGGCCGGAGGTCGGCGATGACCTCGCCGGTGACCACGCTGAGCATGGCCCCTGCCCGCCGGAGCGCGGCCTGTTCGAAGGCATCCTTCTCGAGGCGTTCGGCCTCGAGCAGACGCTCGGTCTCGACCAGTTCGACACTCGGTCTGCCCTCCGCAACGAGGGCCGCAAATGCCGACTTCAGCCAATTGTATCGGCCGACCGGGAGATATGCCGACTCGATGCCCGTTCTGCCCGCCTTCAGACCCGTGACGACCTCGCAGATCGTCTGATCGTAGGTTGGTGCAACCCGGACCAGCTCGAGCCCAGGACACCTCGGAACCAGATCCCGCTCCACCTCGGTGGCGTACCGGGCGTCGGTAATGAACACGACGCGATTCGCGGTGATCACGACCACCGCGGCGCTTCCGGAGTACCCCGTCAGGTAGCGGACATTCGGCAGGTGGACCAGGATCAAGGCGTCGAGACGTTCCCTCTGGAGCGCCCCTCGCACGCGGGCATGTCGGGTCGAGAACTGATCCAACGACGGCAGGTTCATGAGGACGGGTATTGTCGCACAGAACGGTATTGAAGGCCCACGGCTCGGGCCCCGCAGGTCTAGGGCAGACGACCGAGACTAAGGGCTTGGGACTCGTCAGGCTTTCAAGAGCCTCGCCCGGCGATCGGTCAGGATGGCGGCCAGCCAGCGTTCGAAGTGCTGGACGATGTGCTGCGCACGCCGGTTCGAAGCCAATGCTGCGGCGTCCACTGGCGGTGACGGCAGCGAAGCGTCCCGGGCAGCCGGCGCGAGCTCAGATGGCCTGGCGGCGGTCGGCTCAATCTCTTTGCGGATTTCGCGGACGATCTGATCGATGCCCGGATCGTTTCGGGCGAGCTCGAAGGCCGCGCGGTACTGCTCGAGCGCCTCCGGCAGCTCGCCCTTTCGCCTGTGGACCTCGGCAAGGCCGCGAATGGCTGCGAGATTCTCGGGCGCCATGCGCAGGACGCCGGTCAGTTCCGCGAAGGCGGCGTCCAGATCCCCGGCTTCCAGGAGCGCCCTTCCGAGCGTGACGTGAGCAGAAAGGTAGCCGGGGTGGCGCGCGAGGCCGGCGCGGCACGCGTCGATGGCCTCCTTGAAGCGGCCCGCGCGCCGAAGCTCCTCCGCGAGTTGGGCGAAGGCGATCGACGCCGGGTCCTTCTGGAGCCGGCGTCGAAGGTCCTCGATGCGGTCGTTCTCGGTCACGTGACAGTTACGGTCTTGGTTGCCGTCGCGGTCCGGTCGTTATTGTCCGTCACCGTCAGCCGGACAACGTAGGTTCCGGCGGTTGTAAACGTGTGCGCTATCGTGAAGCTCGTCGTGCTCGTCACCGGCGCTGTGCCGTCACCGAAGTCCCAAGTTACCGACTTGAGGCCGGCGATGCTTGTCGACGCGGCCGAGTTGAAGGTCACCAGTGTTGCAGTTGTTGGCGAACCGGGCGCGAAGCTGAAGTCGGCCACCGGATCCGCTCCGACCTTCACGGTCTTGCTCGTGCTCGCCGTCTGCCCGATGTCGTCGGTGACGACCAGCGTCACCGTGTACTCACCCGACGTGTCATAGGCCTTGCTCGTCGTGACGCCCGTGCCCGTCCGGCCGGTCCCGAAGTCCCAATCGTAGCCGACCAGGAAGCGTCCGGTGCCTGCCTGCGACGCGCTCGCATTGAAGTAGATGGGCTGGCCAGCGGCCGGCGTAGTCGGTGATGTGACGAACGACGCGGTCGGCTTGGTGTTGCCAACGACGATGACCGGATGTGTGACGGAGGCAGAGAGACCGTTCGCATCAGTCGTCGTCAGCGTCACGGTGTAGTTGCCGGTGTTCTGGAACGCGTGCTTCACCACCACCCCGCTCGCCGTCGTCCCGTCACCGAAGTTCCACATGAAGGACGCGATCGGGCTCGAGGATGTGCTCGACGATGCGTCGAAGGTCACGTCGCTCAGCGAGAACGGCCCGCTCGGTGAGAAGACGAAGGCCGGCACTGGCGGCGTGCCAGGCGGCAGGATGACGCCGGGCGGCACGAGCCGGATCGTGACCGAGCGAGTCAGGTCGTTGGCGTAGTTGGTTCCGACCGGCGTGAACAGGATATCGATCAGCGCGCCCTGGTTGGACGGGTCCGCCGGCGCGTTCGGCGCGGTGTACACGACCTGCGTCGTACCGTCGGATCCGGTCACGAGGTTCTTCGCGGACAGCTGTCCGAAGTCCACGATGACGCCTCCCACGGCGATGTCAGCCCGCAGGGTGAGGTTCCTGACCGGCTGGCTGGCCCCATCGCGGGCGAGGACGTTGACCCGTGATTGCGAGGCGCCGTCCTGGCGCAGCGTGTCCGGAACGGCCTGAACCGTGAAGGACAGCCCCAACTCGGAGGGGCCGGTCAGGGCCGGCGGCGTCTGTTTTTTCGACGTGCAGGCGGGTATCAGCAGCACGACGCCTGCGAGCACCACCACGACCGGTTTCCAGCGCCACATAGTCCGTGCCTCAATCAATCAAGAAGTGACTCATGGCCAGGGCGCCCGGTCCCTTGGCCGTCGGTTCCCGTTCGCCGAAATCCGGCCTCACTACGCCGCCGCGGGATCGCCCCAGTCGGCGAAGTTGACCGAGATGCTCCCGACCACCGAGATGTCGTTCCCGTTCTGATCGTGCCCGTAGAGCGTGACCTCGGCGATGGTCGAGATGATGATCGCCCCGCCCCGCCCGGCCAGCGCCATCAGCGGGGCCTCGAGCTTCGACTGCGCCCGCACGAGCACAATGACGATCGAGCCGCCGTTGGTGCCAAAGGTGCCGGTCGCCCCGCCGTCGAACCCGTACGGCACGTCGACGCCCGGCGTGTTGCGCCCGTCGGATCGCTTGAATTCCACGTGATAGCGCGTGACGGTGATGTCGTTGGTCAGGGTCGGTGTGGTCGGCGAGGTGGCCGTCCCCGGGTCCTTCAACGACATGTGGAGGGCGATTTTGGCCAGATCCTCGAACACGGTCGGCACCAGGAGGTCCTGGTTGTCGACCAGCACCTTGACGTTGGTGACCACGTCAGAGTCGAGGATGTTGCTGAACTTGTCAGCCTGTGCCCCGGAGGCCGCCGTCAGGGCGTCGATGACCAGGTACACCGGCGAGCGGCCGTTCTTGTTCAGGTAGCCGCACGACGCGCTGGACATCAACCATGCCACGGCGATGGCTCCGACCAGCGGCCGGCGCGCCATGCCTGCGAGAGTCTTCCGTGTGCCGTGCATATCCGTAGTCTCCCTGTCGTCGCTTCCCTGGTCCTACTGCTTGACGATCCTGGGCGTGATGAAGATCAGCAGTTCGCGATCCGAATCGTCGGTCGCATCCCGCTTGAAGAGCCACCCGAGCAGCGGAATGCGGCTCAAGAACGGCACCTTGTCGTTGGTCGACTGCGACTGACTGACGACGACGCCGCCGAGCACGGTGGTCTCGTTGTCCTTCACCAGCACCTGGGTGCGGGCCCGCTGGGTGTCGATCGGCGGGATGCCGTTGACACTGCGGCTGAAGTCGGGCGTCGCATTTTCGAGCGCGATGGTCATGATGACGGTATTGGACGCCGTGATTTGGGGGGTCACCTTCAGGCTCAGCGCCGCATCCTTGAACGAGACGGTGACGGTGTTGTTCGCTATCGTCTGGATCGGGATCTGGATGCCCTGATACATCTCGGCCTCGACGTTGTTCTGCATCACGACGCGAGGCGTCGACAGCACGCGACCCTGGCCCTTCTTCTCGAGCGCGGACAGGGCCATGTCGAGGTTGAAGGCGCCGGTCAACGATCCCATCGCGATCCCGATCCCGCTGGTCGCGCCCGAGACGGGGAGGTTGATGGCGGTCGGCACGTTGGACCGCGCCGGACCGGCCGGATTGCCTTGAGTCAGCGTGCCCATGCGTCCCGCGAGGCTGCCCTGCGCGGGGAACGCCGTCGGCAGCGTATTACCCAGCTCGGATCCCGCGCGGGCGTTCACGCCCCACTGCACGCCGAGTGCCCGCGACGCGTCACGCGTGGTCTGGACGATCCGCGCCTCGATCTCCACCTGTGGCTGCGGCCGGTCGAGTGTGGTCAGCAGGTTTTCGGCCATCGCCAGCGCGGCAGGCAGGTCGCGGATGATAATCGTGTTGGTCCGTTTGTCCACCTGGACCTGTCCGCGCGTGGTCAACGTGCTCTTCAACAGCAGTTCGCTCAAGTCCTCAGCCTTCGCGTAGCTGAGCGACCGGGTGAGCACGCTGAGCTGTCCGGACATGGCCTGCGCATCGGAGAGTTGCTGGCGCTGTTTCTCTTCTTCGGACAGGACCGTCAGGGGCGCGATGCGAACCACGCTGCCCTCGATCGTGTACCCGAGCTTGTTCGACCGCAGGATGAGATCCAGCGCCTGGTCCCACGGCACGTCTCGGAAATTCACATCCACCGACCCCTGGACGGCGGGGTCGAGGACGATGTTGAGCCCGGCATCCTCGGCGAAGGTACGGATGACCGATCGCAGGTCGGCCCCGGTGAAGTCGAAGCTGACCGGGAATCCCGAGTACCTGCTTCTCGCCTCGCGCCTGCGCCACCATCTGTCCCATCGCGGCTGCGGAGGTCTGGACGGAAGTCGGAGCAGAGGCCGCTGCCGGCGAATCCGGCTTCTGCGGCTCCATCTTCGCCGCCTCGGTGCGGGCCGGCTCGGCCGTCGGAGGCGGCGTCCGTGGCGGCTCCGGCCTGGCCGGCGTCGTCTTCTGTTCCGGTGCTCCCTTGGCGGCCGACGGCGCAGGGGCCTCGGCTCGGCGTTCGGCTGGTGCCGCGGCCTTGGCGGCTGGGACCGCCGGCTTGGGCGGCGCCGCAGCTGTCGACGCGGGAATCGCGCCCGGCGCGGCCGCCGCGGCCTCGCCGACCAGCAACACCAGTGCATCGCCGTCGTTCTCGACGCGGTGCGCGACACGCTCGGTCAGGTCGACCACCACTCGAGTCACCAGCGGCTGTTGCGAGAAGGTGGCGACCCGAATCTGCTTGACTGGTCCTTCCCCGACGGCCAGGAGGGCCGGAACCGACGGCCGGACATTCGCGAAGTCGAGCACCAGGCGCGGAGGCGGGTTCTTGACCGGCGCCACCGAGCTCGGGACCAGCTTGCCGTTGCCGGTCAGCGTGATCCGCACGCCGTCAGCTTCCGGGGTGGCCTGGATCATCGTCAACGCGGTTGCAGCCTTGGACGAGGTCGCCTGTTGCGCGACCTGTGGCGGTGCCGCAGGAGGCACCGAAGGGGCGGGCTTTGCCGGGGCCGCCGGGGCCTCGGCGTGCTGTGCCGGATCGGCGCGCTCGGTCGGCGTCGCGGCTTCGGCCGAGGCCGACGTCGGAGCGGCAGGAGGCGCAACAGCAGGCTGCTCGGCCGAGGCGGCCGGTGCGACCGCCTGGGTGGCGTCGAACTGCACGAAGATCAGGTTCTTGCTGCTTCGCACCATGAATCTCAAGGGCTTCAGCAGCACGATCCTCACCCTGCAGACCGTCGCCCCATCGTCGGCCTTGCCCTCTTCGATGGCTACGCCTGAGACCTGCTCGAGCTCCTTCCGCGCGAGCGGATTCGACGCACGCGAGCCGTCCACGTTGCGCAGCTCCACCAGGACGGTGAAAGGATCCGGCTGAGTGGCCACGTAGGGCACCGGCTCGGATACCTCGATGACGACCGTCGTGGTCTTGCCGTCAACCTTGCCCGACACCGCCGTCAGATGCGGCAGCGGCGCCTGGCTGGGCGCCACCGCTTCGAGCGGCGCGGCCAGGATCGCGAAGGAGCCGGCGAGTGCCAGCAGCCAGCCCGCGAGAGCGGGCCGGCCGGGGAACGAACTGGGGCGAGCCACCGCCTTCGACATTGCGGATTCCTTGTGTGCCATCACTTCGGCTCCGAGGGTGCGCGAAGTGACTTCCGCACTTCACGCTGCTTGGACACCGACAATGGATCGTTGACTTCCTGGATCAACACGATCTCGTTGGACGTGATCGCCCTGACGAAACCATCGAAGAGACGATCGTTGACCCGGATGTTGTACGACCTGTTATCCGGTCCTTGCACGATCGCAACGTACCGTCCGCGGCTCTGGAAGACGCCCTTGAGGATGAGATCGGCGACGGCCATGCCCGACACGCCTTCGGCAGGCTTCCCCTGCCGGCGGCCGCTGCTGTCGAATCCGCGCGAGATCAGGCTCACGAACGGATCGCGCCGTCCCTCAGGGTTGTAGGTATAGGCACCGGCCTGCGCCCCCGCGCCGGTGGCTGTCTCCCCGGGCTTGGCCTGGGAAGCAGCGGATGATGGCTGGCCGGACTGGACCGCGGCGGCCACTCCGGCGGACGCGGCACCGAACAGCAGGGCGCACGAAACCCAGACGCTCAACCGCCCGGGATTCCGACCGACGCGACGTGAGGTGCGCCTCATCAGTGCCCACCTCCACCGGCTGGGAATGTCGCGCCTGCGGGTGCGACCGGAGGCGCACCTGGCGCAGGTGCCGCTTTGACGGCGCTCTCGGCGAGGAGGACGAAGGTCGTGGCGACGCACGCCACCTGGATGGTCGCGTTGGGCTCCTGCCGGTCTCTGGCGCGAATGACGACGTTGCCGACGTTGATGATGCGGGAGAAGCGGCTGATCCGATCGAAGAAGAGGCCGAGGTTGTGATAGGTCCCTTCGAGCTCGATGTTGATGGGCCACTCGGCGTGCAGCTGCTTGGTCACCACCGGGGCCGGCTTGAACACGTTGATGGCCAGGCTCGACTGCGTGGCCAGCGTCTGCAGGTTGCGCAGCAGGTCGCCGAAGTCCTTCTCCTCGGGAAGCACGGCCTTCAGGCTGTTGAGCCGGGCCTCGAGCTCCGCAACCTGGGACCTGAACTGAGGCAGCTGGCGCGCGGTGGCGAGGCCCTTGTTGATGTCGGTGCGCAGGGCCTCGAGCTGCTGCCGGCGTGAGTTCATGTCGGCCATCGCGCCGGCGGCATACATGTAATAGAACGCCGCCACGCCAGCGATCGCGATCGCCGCGAACAGTCCCACCTGGGCGTACCACGGCATCTTGTTGAGGTTCAGTTCCATGGCGTCACGTATCGTATCGGGGTCTACCCCACCGGGCATTACACGGTTGCACGGAATCTACTGCCGGCCCCATCGAAAGCCCCTGCCCGGAGGCCAGGGCGTGCTCCGTTCTCGCTCGCTAACCTGGAGGGGGCGCGAACTGGGCCTTGATCGTGAACCTGATGATTTCCGCACCGGTCGCCGCGGCCTTCTCGACCTGGCTGTCGACAATCTCAACGGGCTTCTTGAACCAGCCGGTGTTCTCGAGGTTGCCGACGAAGTCGGACAACGAGGTCAGCACCGTGCAGCGGCCGGTGATCGACACGTCGCTGGCGGTCTGTTTCATCTCGGTCAGCCAGAGCATGTCGGGCAGGCTGCGGCTGATCTGGTCGAGCATGTGGACCGGGCCGCTCTGCCCTCGCCGGAGCTGTTCGATGAGCGTCACGCGCTGCTGGAGCTGGCCCTTGCGCGTTTCGTACTGCCGCACCTGGACGATGATCGTCCGCAGGCGGTCGGTTTCCTGCTGCGCGGCCACGAGCTCCTCGTTGAGCCGGGCGGAGTCCTTGCGCAGCGACCAGAACCACCAGCCGGATCCGAGAAACGCCGCAAGCAGGATCAGCGTGCAGGCCACGGTGACCTGCTGGCCGGGCTGGAACGAGGATTCCCGGCGCGGGGCGCGCGCCTTCCTTTCGCGTGCGAGGAGATTGATGCGGATCATCGGTCGCCCGCCCGTCTGAGTGCCAGGCCGACCGCGACGACAGAGGTCGCGGCGATCTCGTTCGGATCGACGCCCAGCTTGTGACCGTCGAACGCGATGCGCTGGAATGGCTTGAAGGGCTCGACCGGCGCACCGAATCGCTCGCTGACGGCCGCCTGAAAATCGTGGAGCTTCGAGCCTCCGCCGCACATCACGATGCGATCGATACGATCGGCCGAGGCCGTTGCCTTGAAGAAGTCGAACGTCTTCTGCGTCTCGAGCAGCACGTTCTCGGTGACCGCCCGCAGGACGGGCCCCACCTCTTCGCTGGACGCGCCGTCGACCGGGATGCCGTGCTTGAGCTGCTCGGCGCTCTCGAACGGCAGATTCAGCTCGCGCTGGACCGCCTCGGTGTACGCATTGCCGCCGATCGAGATGTCGCGGGTGAAGAGCGAGACCGAGCCCATCACGATATTGATGTTGATGGCGCTCGCCCCGACGTTCATCAGCACGGTCACCCGATCGGGCTCCATGTCGTAGTTCGCCTCGTAGGCGTTCTGCAGCGCGAAGGCGTCCACGTCGACCACGACCGGCGTCCGGCCGGCCTGGCTGATCACGCCGGTATAGTCGGCGATCTTTTCCTTCTTGGCCGCGACCAGCAGCACGTCCATCGTGCCGCGCCCATCGCCGCCGGCATCGAGAATCTGGTAGTCGAGGTTGACATCCTGGATGTCGAAGGGGATGTACTGCTCGGCTTCCCACTGAATGGAGTCGGCCAGCTCGGCCTCGGTCATGACGGGCAGGCTGATCTTCTTGACGATCACCGCGTTGCCCGAGAGCGAGGCGGCCACCTCGATCGTCTTGATGCGGCTGCCCTCGAAGGTGCGGCGGATGGCGTCGGCCACGCTCGCGCCATCGATGATCGCGCCGTCGACGATGCTGTCGGGCGAGATCGGCTGGCTGCCGTACGAAACGACCCGGAAGGACCGGCCCGCCGGTTTCAGTTCGATGGCCTTGACGGCGCTCGAACCGATGTCGAGTCCGACCAGCGTTTTGCTTCTGCGGAACACGCGGCTGTCCCACCCTTTCCGAGGCCCGCTGCGGCCTCCTGCCGATCTAGCACGCGCAAGGTTGATGCCACAGGGGCAAACCCGCTGAATTCGGGCTCGTTTTCACCGGTCTTGCGTGCTCGACCAAACGAGCCCGAGTACAAAGATGCAAAATCGTCGTCTCGTCGAATCGGCCCGGGGTGCAGAATCAGCCCCCCTTTTGCCCCGCACAGCTTACTCCCGAAGACCCCCGGCCGAATCTCTTATCGGACACAATGGCTCGCCTCTACAGGCAAAGTTGTGCAAAGCCGGGTACGGGGGCCGATCGTCCTCACTTTCGCCGTCTCCGCCCGCAATTTCCGGGCTGCCTGACCCCGCCGGCGACCTTGACAGCACCCGGAAAGGCTGGTACGCTTTTGGTTTGCCGTTGTCGGAATAACCCCAGGCAGAGACGATCTGATGCAAACGTTTACGGCGAAACCTCAAGGCGTCCAACGACGCTGGCACGTGATTGACGCGGACGGAAAGGTATTGGGCCGGATCGCGACCCAGGCGGCGCGCCTCCTCCAGGGCAAGCATCACGCAACCTACACCCCGCACATCGACACTGGCGATCACGTCGTGGTCATCAACTCGAAGAAGGCGAAGCTGACCGGCCGGAAAGAGGAACAGAAGATCTACCGGCGGCACAGCGGCTACGAAGGCGGGCTGCGCGAAGAACGGGCAACGATCGTCCGCCAGCGCAATCCGAACCGGCTGGTGGAGGAAGCGATTCGAGGCATGCTGCCCAAGACCAAGCTCGGTGACGCCATGTACCGCAAGCTGAAGGTCTACGCCGGCCCGACGCATCCGCACGCCGCCCAGAAACCCTCCAAGCTCGAGGTTGCATAACTTGGCTGTGATTCAGTACTACGGGACCGGGCGCCGTAAGAAGTCAGCGGCCCGGGTGTTCCTGCGCCCCGGCGCAGGCGCCATCAAGGTGAACGATCGCGAGTTCGCCAACTTCTTCCCCACCGAGACGCTCCGGATGGCCATTCGCCAGCCGCTGCTGCTGACCGAAACGGCGGACAAGTTCGACATCCTCGCCACGGTCGACGGCGGCGGGGTCTCGGGCCAGGCCGGCGCCATGCGGCTCGGCATCACGCGCGCGCTGGTCGAGTACAACGCGGAGCTGCGCGGTCGTCTGAAGAAGGAAGGGCTGCTCACGCGCGACGCGCGGGCCAAGGAACGGAAGAAGTACGGGTTGGCAGGCGCACGGAAGCGCTTCCAGTTCAGCAAACGCTAGTTGGGGCGCGCTGGCTGGCACGCCATCGCGACTGTCATGGAGGACGCTTGAGCGGGATCGCCATCAAGGAACTGCTGGAGGCCGGGGTCCACTTCGGCCATCAGACCAAGCGCTGGAACCCGAAGATGAAGCAGTTCATCTTCGGCGAGCGGAACGGCATCTACATCATCGACCTGGGCAAGACAGCCAGGCTTTTCCGGGATGCAGAGGAATTCGTGACCGGCGTGGCGTCGCAGGGCGGCACGGTGCTCTTCGTGGGCACCAAGCGCCAGGCGCAGGACGCCGTCTCGGATGAAGCGCAGCGGTGCGGGATGTTCTACGTGAACCAGCGCTGGCTGGGCGGCCTGCTGACCAACTTCCTGACCATCCAGAAGAGCCTCGGGCGGCTCCGCGAGCTGGAAGCGATGGCCACCGACGGGCGCTACGAGACCATCACCAAGAAAGAGATCGCCAAGGTCGAGAAGGAGAAGAAGAAGCTCCAGAAGAACCTCGACGGGATTCGCCTGATGTCCCGCCTGCCGGACGCGATCTTCGTGGTGGACACCAAGAAAGAGAAGATCGCGGTGGACGAGGCCCGCAAGCTGAAAATCCCCGTCGTGGGCATCGTCGACACCAACTGCGATCCGGAAGAAGTGGACTTCGTGATCCCGGGCAATGACGATGCCCTGCGGTCCATCCGCCTCTTCACCTCGCGGGTGGCCGACGCGATCATGTCCGGCCGGAGCATGCGCGAATCCGCCCGCGTGGAGCAGACCGACTCCGAGACGGATGGCGACGACGCCTCGCGCCGCTCGGGCCGCCCGCCGGTCCGCCGGCCGCGTCCGGAATCGGGGCCTGCAGCGGCGTCGGCCTGAGCCGTCCCCTCGTCCGGCGGGTCCTCAGGTGCAGGGCCGGCCGCTCGACGAATTGATTGGCAACCCGCGCCGGCCGGAACCCCTCCGACCGGCGCGTGCTGTGTACCGCGGAAGAGAGAGAGTCATGGCAATCACGGCAGAACAGGTCAAAGCCCTTCGCGAGAAGACTGGCGCCGGCATGATG
This sequence comes from uncultured Acidobacteriota bacterium, assembly GCA_963843385.1. GTDB lineage: Bacteria > Acidobacteriota > Vicinamibacteria > Vicinamibacterales > JAKQTR01 > CAVOHU01. The sequence goes on along the minus strand of CAWJJY010000007.1, from coordinate 986,529 downwards.
GAGTGCAAGGCGGCGCTCAGCGAGACCAACGGCAACATGGACGAGGCGATTACCGTCCTGCGCAAGCGCGGGCTGGCCAACGCGGCCAAGCGCGCGGGCCGGTCGACCTCGCAGGGACAGGTCGCCGCCTATATCCACATGGGCGGCAAGCTGGGTGTGCTGGTCGAGGTGAATTGCGAGTCCGACTTCGTGGCGCGCACCGACGAGTTCGGCGCGCTGGTCCACGACATCGCCATGCACGTTGCGGCGGCCGACCCGAGGTACGTCCGGCGCGAAGACGTGCCGGGCGACGTGCTGGAGCGCGAGAAGTCCATCTACCGCGCCCAGTTCGAGGGCTCCGGCAAGCCTCCCGCCGTCGTCGAGAAGATCGTCGAGGGGAAGCTCGGCGCCTTCTACGAGCAGACGGTGCTGCTCGACCAGGTGTTCGTGAAGGACCCGAGCCTGACCATCTCGCAGCTGATGGCGCAGGCCGTGGCGCGCACCGGCGAGAACATGGTGATCTCACGGTTCTCGCGCTTCAAGCTCGGTGAAGGCGCCTGAGGGAAGTCGCCTGATCTATAATTCGATCCCGTGATGACTACGGGAGCCAAACCCGCCTACGCCCGGGTCCTGCTGAAACTGTCGGGTGAGGCCCTCATGGGCAGCCAGGCATACGGGATCGATCGCGAGATCGCGCGCCAGATTGCCCGCGAAGTCGGCGAAATCCAGCAACTCGGGGTCCAGATCGCCATCGTGATCGGCGGCGGCAACATCTTCCGCGGCGTCGCGGCCAGCGCGAAGGGGATGGATCGTGCCCAGGCGGACTACATGGGCATGCTGGCCACCGTGATCAACGGCCTCGCGCTGCAGGATGCGCTCGAGCAGGAGAACGTCGTCTCGCGCGTGCTCTCGGCGATCGAGATGCGCCAGGTGGCCGAGCCGTTCATCCGCAGGCGCGCCCTCCGGCACCTCGAGAAGGGCCGCGTGGTGGTCTTCGCGGCGGGCACCGGCAACCCCTACTTCACGACCGACACGGCCGCCGCCCTGCGCGCGGCGGAGATCAAGGCCGAGGTCATCCTCAAGGCGACCAAGGTGGACGGCATCTACACGGCCGATCCCAAGAAGGACCCGGACGCCACCCGGTTCGAGACGATTACCTATCTCGAGGTCCTCCAGCGTGAGCTGCAGGTGATGGATGCGACCGCCATCTCACTCTGCATGGACAACCGCCTTCCGATCATCGTGTTCGACTTGCTGGCGCCCGGCAACATGAAACGGGCCATCATGGGAGAGACGATCGGCACGACCGTGAAGGTGTAAGAGGCTGGCACAGACGGCCGCCGCACCGGTCGAGGTCGAAGGCGACCCCGGGTGGCGCGCCAGAATGAGCGGAGTGGACAACAGCATGGATGTCACCGATCTGAAGGGCCTGTTCGCGGAGTGCAAGAAGCGGATGGACGGCATCATCGAACACCTGCGCCACGAGCTGGCAGGCGTTCGGACGGGGCGCGCCACCATCAACATCCTCGACCCGGTGCACGTGGATGCCTACGGATCGCGGATGCCGCTCAACCAGGTGGCGACGCTCTCGGTTCCCGACCCGACGACGATCGTCGCGCAGCCGTTCGATCCCTCGCTGCTCGGCGCCATCGACAAGGCGATCCGCGCGTCGGATCTCGGCCTCAACCCGACCAACGACGGCAAGCTCGTCCGGATTCCGATTCCGTCGCTGACCGAGGACCGCCGCAAGGAACTGTCGCGGCACGTTCACAAGCTGTCCGAGGACGGCCGGAACAGCGTCCGCCAGGTCCGCCGCGACGGCAACGAGCGGCTGAAGAAGCTGCTCAAGGACAAGCTGGTGTCGGAGGATGACGAGCGGAAGGGCATCGACGAAATCCAGAAGCTCACCGATCAGCACGTTCGGCTGGTTGACGATCTTCAGAAAAAGAAGGACACAGACTTGCTCGGACACTAGCGCTGGGGCTCGGGGCTTGGGGCTCGGGGCTTGGGGCTCGGGGCTTGGGGCTCGGGGCTTGAGACTCGGGGCTCGGGACTTGGGGCTTGGAACTTGGCGGCCGGGCGCCAGTCGGCTGGGGCTAGCGGCCGACCGCGCATTCGATACCGGCCCGAAACCAGACGCCCGTTGTCCGACCTGGTTGATACAGTCGGGATCCTTCTCGTGTTCGATTCATAGTCGCCTCAGCCATGCTCATCGAGGCGAACGCCGGCATCTGGCCGGCGCTCCCCTCACCTGCCTCCAGGCCGTAAGGGAGCGGCCAATCCGTGTCATATTTCACTCATCTTGAATGTTCCGTGCCGTGCGGCGCGGGCCCGTTCGATCCGCGCCAGTCACAGCACCTCTGCACGTGCGGCGCTCCCCTGCTCGCCAGGTACGATCTCGCGGCTGCGTCGAAGTGGTCGAAGGAATCGCTTCGCGGCAGACCGTCGAACATGTGGCGGTACCGCGAAGTCATGCCCCTGTTCGACGGCGAAGAGCCCGTGACGCTCGGTGAGGGCTTCACGCCGCTCGTCCACGCCAAGCGGCTCGGGGCACAGCTCGGCCTGTCATCGCTGTACATCAAGGACGAATCGCCGAACCCCACCAATTCGTTCAAGGCGCGCGGTCTCTCGGCGGCCGTGACGAGGGCGAGCTACCTGGGCGCCAAGGTCCTCTCGGTGCCTTCCGCCGGGAACGCCGCCAACGCAATGGCGGCCTACGCCGCCTGCGCGGGCCTCGAGGCGAAGGTCTTCATGCCTCGCGACGTGAAGGTGCCGTTCATTCGCGAATGCCAGCTCTATGGCGCGGACGTCACGCTTGTCGAGGGCCTGATCACCGATGCCGGGCGCGTGGCGGCCGAGAAGGGCAAGCCGCTCGGCTGGTACGACGTGTCGACGCTGAAAGAACCGTATCGCATCGAGGGCAAGAAGACGATGGCCTACGAGCTGGCCGAACAGTTCGAGTGGCGCGTGCCGGACTGGATCCTGTACCCGACCGGCGGTGGCACAGGCATCATCGGGATGTGGAAGGCGTTCGAGGAGATGGAACAGCTGGGCTGGCTGAAGCCCGGTCGCCGGCCGCATATGGTCAGCGTGCAGGCCGACGGATGCGCACCGATCATCCGCGCGTTCCAGCAGGGCAAGGAAAAAGCCGACATGTGGGAGAATGCCCACACCTGTGCCGACGGCCTGCGCGTGCCGAAGGCGATCGGTGACTTCCTCATTCTCCGGGCCGTCAGGGAAAGCGGGGGCACCGCTCTCGCCGTCAGCGACGCCGACCTGGTTCGCGACATGAAAGCGATTGGATCGCTCGAGGGTATCAGCGCGGCTCCGGAAGGGGGCGCGACGCTCACCGCACTGAAGAAGATGCTGGCCGACGGGCTCGTCAAGCCTCAGGAAACGGTCGTCCTCTTCAACACCGGCGGCGCGTTGAAGTATCTGGACGTGCTCGCGTAGGCACCCGAACGGACAGGGACGGGCGTCGCCTTCGCGACCTGCGGCGCCTTGGTGCCTGAGGGACAGGCGGCCGCCCGTTTCCTGACTGATGCCCCACCCGCGGGAATGATCTGGCAGTGGCCGCCCGGTAGTACGGTATGATGCTTTGCCTTGCAAAGTTGTTTACGCTGGACAGCCTTTTCCAGGAGCGACGCACGCGTGAGGAGTCCTCTGATCCCCCGGTTGTTCGAACGCGTGCCCGACGATCCCTTCTACCAGCCGCGCCGCCCCTTGTGGCTGCCGCCGGAGATGGTCGAGCCGCCCGCGTGGCCCCAGGCGGGTGGCCCCAGGCGGATCGAGCCCAGGCGCGCGCTGCTCCTGAGCCCCTTCTATCCGAAGGATCCACACGGAAGCTACGCCAAGCACGTGCTGACGCCTTCCCTCGCGCTGACGAGCCTCGCCGCCGCCACGCCTCCGCACTGGCGAGTCGACTACTGGGACGAAAACCTGCTGCAGGGAGTGCCTCGGCTGGAAGTCCTGCCGGAAGTCGTCGGCATCACCGTGCACCTGACCTTCGCCGGCCGCGCATACGAACTGGCCCGATGGTTTCGGGACCGCGGCACCAAGGTGGTCCTCGGCGGGCTGCACGTACAGTCATGCCCCGAGGAGGCCGCGCCACATGCGGACGCGATCGCCATCGGCGACGGAGTCCAACTCTGGCCGGAGATCCTCGGCGACATCGAACGCGGCGCACTCCGGCCTCGGTACGCCGCATCCTACGACCGCGACTTCAATCTGGATCCGCCGCCGCGCCGCGCACTCGTGCCCCGCTCGAGCTTCCTGACGACGACCAGCCTGATCGCCACGCGGGGATGCCGCAACCGGTGCTCATTCTGCTACTTGTCCAGCGTCGGCCTCCAAACTCCGTATCGCGTGCGAGAGGTCGACGCGGTCCGCCGGGAAATCGAAACAAGCGGCCAGCCGTATGCCGTGTTCGTCGACAACAACCTCGGCGCCAGGCATGACTATCTCTCGGCGCTCTGCGGCGCGCTGAAGACGTCGACCATTATCTGGAGCGCCGCGGTGACCCTGGACGTGACCGACGATCCCCGACTGGTTCGTGAGATGGCTATGTCGGGCTGTACCGGCGTCTTCATCGGGTTCGAGTCGCTCTCGGACGACAACCTGTCGGCCTTCGGCAAGCGCGGCCCGCGCCCCGAGGAGTATGCCGCGCGCGTGCGTGTGCTTCACGATCACGGGATCGCGGTAAACGGCAGCTTCGTCGTCGGCTTCGACGGCGACCGCACGGACGTGTTCCAGCGGACCGCAGACTGGATTGACTCCAACCGGCTTGAATGCGCAACGTTTCACGTGCTGACGCCCTACCCGGGCACGCCGTTGTTCCGCCAGCTCGAGGCAGAGGGCCGCCTGCTCCATCGCGAGTGGTCCAAGTACGACACGGCACACGTCGTGTTCCGTCCCAGGCACATGACGGCCGAGCAGCTGGAGCTCGGATACGACTGGCTGTACCGGCGGTTGTTTTCGGCGCAATCGGTCTGGCGCCGCCGGCCCCAGGATGTAACGGCGGTGCTGCCCTACCTGGCCATGTCGGTGCTCTACAAACATTCGAACCGTCTCTGGCGCGTTCTGATCAAGAGGCGGCTCGTCCACGCCGCATGGCGCCCGTTCGTCGCGTGGACGCGGCTGCGTCATGTCTCGCATCGCCGGCGGCTCGCGAGGCGCCCGGAGGACCGGCGTGTTGTCCAGCAACGGGCATGGCATGACGGCAGCACACGCGAAGGGTGAACTCGTGCCCGGTGTGCTGGCCCTGTTCCCGGTGTGGAGTGTCCTGAATGGCGTCGTGTCCCGGCGAACCAGCAACTGGCCCAAAGCGAATCATCGCCCGGACCCGGCGCCTGACCCCTGGCCCCGACCCTAGAGCGGCGACCGCTCGTGCTGAGCCGGATCCTCATCTCCGAAGCAGATGCCCATCGCTCGCGCGGCCCGCATCAGGTCGCTGTCGAGCGGCACCGCGCGGATCTTCCCCACCACCTCTTCGAGGGGAATGGCCTCGAGCACCGGTGGCCTCGACACCACGACCTTTCCGAAATCGCGGTTGAGCGCCAGCTCGACGGCCCTTGCCCCGAACCGGGTCGAGAGCACGCGGTCGAAGCTGGTGGGCGCACCTCCTCGCTGAAGGTGGCCGAGCACGACCGACCGGCATTCCTTTCCGGCCAGCGGTTCGAGCTCGGTCGCGACGCGCTGCCCCATGCCGCCCAGCCGTTCGTTCACGCCCGGCCGCGCCTCGCACTGCAATGCCACCTGGCCTCCGACCGGCTTGGAGCCTTCGGCCACGACGACAATGCTGAAGTGCGCGCCCCAGGCATCACGCTGGCGGATTCGCGCGGCGACGGCGTCCAGGCTGAAGGGGATCTCGGGAATCAGGATCACGTCCGCCCCGCCCGCGACGCCGGCATGCAGGGCGATCCAGCCTGCGTTGCGGCCCATGACCTCGACCACCATCACGCGGTGGTGTGATTCGGCTGTCGTGTGCAGACGGTCGATGGCCTCGGTGGCGAACTGCACGGCGGTGTCGAACCCGAAACAATTGAGGGTGCCGAAGATGTCGTTGTCGATGGTCTTCGGGACACCGACAATCGGCAAGCCGCGTTTCCAGAAGTCGTGGCCGATGGCCAGCGTCCCGTCTCCCCCGATGACGATCAATCCGTCCAGGCCGAGATCGTGGAACGTGCGCACGCAGGTCGACGACAAGTCGCCAATCTTGCCGGTGGCGGGATCGGGGTATTTGAACGGGTCGCCGCGGTTGGTGGTGCCGAGCATCGTGCCGCCGATGCGCAGGATTCCCGTCACGTGACGAGCCGTGAGGGGCCGGCAGTGCGACGCATCGAACAAGCCGCCGAAGCTGTCCTCGATACCGAAGATCTCGAGGCCGTTGTTGATCGACGATTTGACGACGGCGCGGATGACCGCGTTCAGGCCGGGTGCGTCGCCGCCGCCGGTGAGCACGCCGAGGCGTTTGATGGTAGGCATGGCACACTCACGGGGAATCAGGCCGGAGACCGGCGGCTGGCGGCCGGTCCAGTGTCGCGTCGCACGCGTTCGCTCGGGAGCGGCGCGATGCGCCGATTACTGTAGCTCAGAACCAGCCGAGCGGTGCAGGCGAGCGTGCGAGACTGGTCTGCCCGCGAAGCCCGATGATTGCCCGTGTTCCGCGCCGCGTGGTAAGATCAAATGTTGTTTCGACTGGGCGGCTAGCTCAGCTGGGAGAGCGCCGCGTTCGCAACGCGGAGGTCGGGAGTTCGAGCCTCCTGCCGTCCACCACAATCCCTCAGCAAATCGGCGATTTTCGAGGCTGTTACGTCAGCCTCGGAGTCGTCGTCTGTCCTTTGTGACCGGATTGTGACCACGCACGACCGGAACGTCTCGAGCGCAAAATAAGTTGTGCAAGTGGCCGATTGTGCAGACGAGGCGGAGTCTATATTGAGTCGGTCTGCCTCCGTGCGGCGGCCACCACTCAACTGGACGGTGCCTCTCATGCCGTTTGCGACCTTCGCCGGGTGGAACTTCACACAGGACGCGATCCTCGCGAACGCGCCGAAGGGTTCCGGCGTGTACGCCATCTTCAAGCAGGGCGCCTGGCTCTACGTTGGCGAGAGCGGCGACATCCAAGCGCGACTCCTGCAACATCTCAATCAGCCTGAGCATTGCATTCAGCAACGTGAGCCTACCGGGTTCCTCTTTGAGTTGTGGCCGGCGGATCGGCGAGTGAAGCGTCGGAACGAGCTGATCCATGAGCTTCGCCCGCCGTGCAACGCGCGATCGATTGCACTCGATCCCGCCACTCCAGAGTCCTCCACGGTCATCACCCGAGCAACCCCGGAAGGCTCCCGCCCGATCGAAGCCGGTCCGCCTGGGCCTTTCGACTGGATGCGGCGCGGCAGGACGGCCGACAATACCGCCGGTCCCGGCTCGTCAACTCGAAACGCCGCCCGCAGTATCCGCACCGACGCCCCGTAGACGGCCCCTTCCCGTGCTCTGCCGGGCGTTCCCTGCCTCGATGGGCCGCAGCGCCTCCAGTCGTCATGGCTCCTTCTAGCCATTCGCGTGCCCATCCTGAGAGCAGCCCGAGTCCCTGCGCTGCGCGGAAACGGGCGCCCGGTCCACATCTCATCGGCCAGACCGTTGATCGCGCATCGGAGAGCTTCTGGGGCCGTCAGTTCCATGGCGCTGGCCATGGAGTTGAGCGCGACGAACTGAAACCTGGAGAGCCGAACCCGCGGGATATCATTGCAGCCGCCATCATAGAGTTCCTTGCGGCTCGCACGGTTTCTCCGCTTGACTCCAGGATCAGCATCGACGGTACGCCCGGCAAGCACCCGCCCGCCCGTTCGGCTTCAGCCTTCGGGCTGGAGGCTGCCCGACAAATACCCCCCGTGCGGATCATCCGTGGACCCAGAACAATTTGTGCAATCGGCCAATTGGGCGGACGAGGCGGGCATATACTGACTCGATCCGCCCTCCCACCGCCGCCACCAGTCAACCGGTGGGTGCCGCTCATGCCATTTGCCGCAACTGCCAGGACGCGATGACGAAGCCTGCTCGTCGAGCCTCCACGCGGCGGCCGCGAAGTGACCGTCAGAAGACGGTGAGGAAGCGCACCGCTCGCGAGGATCTGGAAGGCGCCGTGACAGCCCGTGAGGACACGGCCGCTCTGCGCGAAGACGCGGCGGGTGTACGGGAAGAGGCCGCCGGTCTGCGCGAGGTGACGTCGACGCTCCGTGAGGAACGTGAAGGCGCCGTGACGGCCCGTGAGGACACGGCCGCTCTGCGCGAAGACGCGGCGGGTGTACGGGAAGAGGCCGCCGGTCTGCGCGAGGAGGCGTCGACGCTCCGTGAGGACGCCGCCACGTTGCGTGAAGACGCGGCGGGTGTACGGGAAGAGGCCGCCGGTTCGCGCGAGGCGACCTCAGCGCTTCGTGAGGACACGGCCGCTCTGCGCGAAGACGCGGCCGGTGCATGGGTTGAGACCGCACAAATCACCAAGGACCTGCTCGACCAGACCGGTCGGACGGCGAATGTCGGCGGATGGCAGCTGGATGTGGACACGCAGACCCTCATCTGGACCGAGGAGACCTATCGCATCCATGAGGTCGATCCCGCCATCAGCCTGACCCTTGCCGAGGCGATCCAGTTCTACACCCCTGAAGCACGGCCGGTCATCACCGCCGCCGTACAGGCCGCGATTGAGACGGGCAACTCCTTCGATCTTGAACTTCCGCTGATGACCGCGCGGGGCCGGCACATCATGGCGCACGTCGTGGGGACCGCCGAGCGCCGCGATGGCAAGACCATTCGTGTCTATGGCGCGTTTCAGGACATCACCGACCGCACGCGGTCGGAGGAGGCGCGTCGTGCGAACGAGCGGCTTCTGGTTGAATCCCAACGCCTCGGTCATGTCGGCAGTTGGTTCTGGGATCTGACAGGCCCGTTGCAGTGGTCGGAGGAGACCTATCGCATCTACGGAGTTTCACCCCAGACGTTCACGCCGACTCCTGAGGGGTTGGTGAGCCTGATACACCCGGACGACCGACCCGCGATGCAGGCATGGCTGGTCGGCCCCCTGGGGGGAGAAGAGCACGAATTGGAGTTTCGGATCAACAGGCCGGACGGCGCGGTCCGAGTTCTGCTGGGCCGGGGCAAAGCGGTCGGCGGTGTTGGAAACAGGCCAGCCCACCTCGCTGGCACGGTGCAGGACATCACCGAGCGCAAGAGGGTGGAAGAGTCGTTGCGGCGCCGCGACGGGATCTTGAGCGCGGTTGCTCTGGCCGCCGAACAGTTCCTCCAGGGGGGCAACTGGCGCCAGGCGATCGGGAGTGTGCTCGCACGCATCGGGGAAGCCACCGCCGTCAGCCGCGTGGTGATCTTCGAGATCCAGCCCGGCCCCGGCAACGAGAACCTGATAAGCCGACGGCATGAATGGCGGGCCGCTGGAATGGAGGCGCGGCCAGATTCAGCCTTGACCGACCTCCCGCTTCGCGCAATGGGATTCGGCCGCTGGAGTGAGGTGCTCTTCACCGGTCAGGGCATTTTCCAGCATGTCCGTGACTTGCCGGCCAGCGAGCAGCAGGCCCTGGTCGCCCAAGGCATCCTCTCGGTGGCGGCGGTCCCGATCTTCGTTGAGGAGCGATTGTGGGGGTTCATCGGCCTCGATGCCTGCGTGACCGAACGCGCCTGGGACGAGCGCGAATCGGAGGCGCTCTTCACCGCGGCGCGGATCCTGGGCGAAGCCATTGCGCGCGAGCAGGCCGAGACCACGCGTGCGCACGTCGAGATCCAGTTCCGCCAGGCGCAGAGGATGGAAAGTGTCGGGCAGCTCGCCAGTGGCGTCGCGCACGACTTCAACAACCTGCTCACGGTGATCAACGGCATGGCGGACCTGCTGCTGACGCAGGTCCGTCAGGACAGTCCAGTGTACGCCGATGTGCAGGAGATTCGCAGCGCCGGGGAGCGAGCCGCTCTGTTGACTCGCCAGCTGCTGGCATTCAGCCGCCAGCAGCTCTTGACGCCACAGGTGCTGAACTGCAACACGGTGGTGGCAGAGATGGGGAGTCTGCTCCGGCGGTTACTCGGCGAGGATATCGACCTCATCGTCGTGCCGGCACCCGACTTGGGTTACGTCAAGGCGGACCCCGGACAACTCGAGCAAGTGATCACCAACTTGGCCGTGAATGCGCGAGACGCCATGCCGCGGGGCGGCCAGCTGACGATCGAGATGCAGAACGTCATCACCGACGAGGACTACGCCCGCCTGCACGGCGTGGCCGTGCCGCCGGGATCCTACGTCATGCTGACCGTAAGCGACTCCGGCCTCGGCATGGACGAGGCTACGCGCGCGCGCATCTTTGAGCCGTTCTTCACCACCAAGGCTCCGGGCAAGGGCACGGGGCTGGGGCTGTCGACCGTCTACGGTATCGTCAAGCAAAGCCAGGGATTCGTCTGGGTCTATAGCGAGGTGGGCCGGGGGACCACCTTCAAGATAATCCTGCCACACGTGATCGAGGCGGCGGGCCCGAACCAGTCGAAGCAATCCGTTGTGCCCAGTTCCGGCACCGAGACCATCCTCCTCGCGGAAGACGACGCCGGACTCCGCAAGCTGGTCACGCGCATTCTTGAACCCGCCGGCTACACCGTACTCGAGGTGGCTACAGGCGAGGAGGCGCTGCGCCTGCTGGAGCGTCCCGAAGGACCGGTGCACCTTCTACTCAGCGATGTGGTGATGCCTGGTATGAGCGGACGCCAGCTCGCGGAGCGGCTCGCGCAGAGTCATCCGGCAATGAAGGTGCTGTTCATGTCAGGCTACACGAGCGACACCGTCGTGCGACACGGGGTGTTGGAGGGGCAGGTGCCTTTCCTCAGCAAGCCGTTCACCGCGGCGGCGTTGCTTGGAAAGGTTCGGGAGGTGCTGGACTCGAAGGTCTGACTGGGAGTCTCAGCGGCCTCGGGCGGGTCGGGAACGCACCGATCAACCGGAATGCGTCGCAGATCGGCGCACCGTCGAACGGGGCCGTCAGATGCCCCGCGGCGTTCTGTCCGTGACTGGAACAGCCTGGGCCGCCGGCACGTACGCACGGTGGGCGGTGCCGGCGTCGACCACAAGCCACCGCAAGAGGAGCAGGTACCATGAGTTCCCTGGCCGGCAGTCTTCATTCGGCGCTCGGGAACGGCGGCTCCCGGGACAGGACGCGTTCGACCCACAGGTGCGGGCCACTCGGGGCTGGCGTTTGGCGCGTTGCGCCGCTGGCGCTGATAGCCATCGTGCTCGCGTTCGCGGCGCCGCTGGCCGCGGGCCGCGATGATGTCGGCGGCAAGAAATCGTTCACCACCTTCACCCAGAACGCGTATGTCGGAGCCGATCTCACGCGCGTGGTGCTCGCCGATCCCGGCGATCCCGTCGGACTCATCACCGCCGTCACCACCACCTACTACGAACTGCTGGCATCCGAGCCTGACGCCCGCATGATGGGGATCGCGGACAGGATTGCGGATCGGATGCCGGATGTCGTGGCGCTGCAGGAAATGTACATGCTGCGGAAGCAGTCCCCGGGCGACCTGCTCACGCCCGGCGGCGGCATCCCGGCGACCGAAGTCGTGGTGGATTTCCTGCAGGGCCTGATGAACCGGCTCGCGGACCGGGGCGCGCACTATGCGGTAGCGGCCATGACCACCGAGCTGGACGTCGAGCTGCCGATGTTCAACCCGGAGGTCGAGGGCCAGCTCGACGATGCGCGGCTGACCGATCGCGACATCATCCTTGTCCGGACCGACCTGCCGCCCGGCCAGTTCCGCGTGTCGAATCCGCTAGGCGGCCACTTCTTCTACCACGTCACGGTCAATGGCCTGGAAGTGCTGCAGGGCTGGTGCTCGGTGGACGTGTTTGTCCGGGGCGAGCGGTTCCGCTTCATCAACACGCATCTGCAGGATGAGTCAGTACCGCTGATCCAGTTCCTTCAGGCGCAAGAGATTCTGGCGGTCGCAGCCAACACGAACATGCCGGTCATGATGGTGGGAGATTTCAACGCCGATCCGTACGGGCGAAACGAAACGTTCTCCTACCCCAGCCTGATTGAAGGCGGGTTCACCGACGCCTGGACGGCGCTCCATCCGGATTGGCCGGGTTTGACCTGGGGGCACGACCCATACCTCGCCGACCCGAGCGTGGAGCTTGTCTGGCGAATCGACCTTGTGCTGTCCAAGGGACGCATCTTCGAGCCGCGCAGCGCGGAGACCGTCGACGTGGGCTTGCCACGCCTGCAGCCTCCGTTCTGGCCTTCAGATCACGCTGGGGTCTCGGCGAGTTTCTGGCTGAAGTAGCGCAAACCGTCGCCGCGCACGACACCTCGCACGGCGCCAGCCCGTCGTGGGGCGGGTCTCACGTCCAGGACGCCCGCCCCACCGTCATGTCTTGCTGTCGACCCGGTCGACCTGCGCGCCAAGAGCACGCAGGTTGTCCACGACCCGCCCATACCCGCGCTCGACGGTTTCGAGCGGACGGACGCGGCTCTCGCCATCCGCCGCGAGCCCGGCGGCGATCAGCGCCATGCCGGATCGCAGGTCCCTGCCGTCGAGGGCGCGGCCGCGCAGGCGGGTCGGCCCGCTGATGATGATGCGGTGCGGATCGCAAAGGAACAGGTCAGCACCCATCCCGCTCAACTGCTCGAGTGCAAACAGCCGCAGCTCGTACATCCAGTCGTGGATCAGCGTGCTCCCGGCGGCCTGGGTCGCCAGGACCGTGACGAGGCTGACGACATCGCTCGGAAACCCGGGCCAGAGGCCGGTCGTGACGCGCGGAATCCCCCGTGGTGACGAAGGTTCGATTCGGATCACCGCATCGTCGACCTGGCATCGCACGTTCATGCGCGAGAGCACCGAGACGATCGGCTCGACGTCCTGAGGCCGCGCACCGCCAATTTCGGCCTCACCGCCGGTGATCGCCGTCACCACGACCCAGCTTGCGGCTTCGATGTAGTCGCCGTTCAACCTGTGGCGGGCACCCCCGAAACGCGCGCACCCCTCAACGATGATGGTTGACGTGCCGGCGCCGGCAATCCCCGCGCCGAGCTGACCGAGGAACTGGCACAATTCCACAACGTGCGGCTCGCAGGCCGCGTGACGAATCTCGGATCTGCCCGGCGCCGCCGCCGCTGCCAACAGCGCCGTCTCGGTACCGGTCACCGACGCTTCGTCGAGGTAGATGGACGCCGCGCGCAAGCCGTCAGGGGCTTCGAGCGGGTGCCCCGGGCCTTCGACAACCCGCGCACCGAGCGCGCCGAGCGCCTGGAGATGCGTCGAGATGGTGCGTCGCGCGGGAAAGTCACCGCCTGGCTGCGCCAGGCGTGCCGACCCCTTTCGCGCGAGTAGCGGCCCGAGCAGCAGGACGGACCCGCGGAGCCGCCCGACCAGTGCCGGATCCGGCTCGTCACTCGAGACCTCGGCGCAACGGACGTGCAGGGTCGAGGTTCCGGCCCCGTCGACCTCGGCCCCAAGCTCGCGAAGCAGCGCCGTCATGACTTCAACGTCCACGATGCGGGGGACGTTGGTCAGGATGCACTCCTGATCGGTGAGCAGGCACGCGGCCAGCAGCGGCAATGCGGCGTTCTTGTTTCCCTCGACGTTCACCCGGCCCGACAGCCGATGCCCTCCCTCGATGACCAATGTCGACACGTGATGACTCCTGTAACGATCCGACGATTCGCAGCCGTGCCCCAGTCACAGCCGCCTGTCGCAGGGTCTAATGACCCGGCCTCCATCGGACGTCTGACGACCGGCCTCCAACCGCAGTTCGCGTGTGACCCGGAGAGCCCGGAGTCTAACGACCGGGCCTCCATCTGCGCTTCCCGCCGACCTCCGGCCACCAGCCTCCGGCCGCCTGGCGCCAGCCTGCGATGCACTCCCCTTCAGAACTCGCCGAGATAGTGAATCTCCTCACGAAGCTCGACCCCGAAGCGTGCGCGGACTTCCTGGCGGCACAGATCGATCAGCGCCCGGATGTCCGCGGATGTGGCACCGCCCTGGTTGACGATGAAGTTGGCGTGCACCTCCGAAACGCGTGCCGCGCCGATCGCGCGCCCCTTCAGGCCTGCCCGATCGACCAGTGCGCCGGCCGACGCGGGTACGCCGTCGGGGATCTTGTCGATCCGGGGATCCGGATTCCGGAACACGCAGCCTGCACTTGCCCCGTCGAGCGGCTGGGTCCGCTTCCGGTGCGCAAGCGACTGCCGCGCGATCGATCGGAGCTCAGCGGGGTTGCAGCCCGTCTGCATGTGGAACACCGCCGTCAGCAGGATTTCACCCGTCCGCTGGAGCCGGCTCCGGTCGTATGCGAACTCCATCTCATTGCCCGGGATGGCGGCGACGGTCCCGTCGCGCGAGACCGTCTGCACCTCATCAATCAGCTCGCCAATCGATCGGCCGCCGAAGTGCGCGTTGCCGGCGACGGCCCCGCCTACCCGGCCTGGCGTTCCAGCCCAGGCTTCAAGTCCCCCGAGCCCGCGGGTCATGGTCCAGCGGATGAGCCCGTTCAGGGTGAGGCCGGCTTCTGCCCGGACCTTGGCATCACCGATCATGTCTACGCCGGCCATGTCTGCCTTCACGACGAGCCCGCGGATGCCGCGGTCACCAATCAGGACGTTTGATCCGCCGCCGAGAACCGTCAGCGGCAGCGATGCGACCCTCGCGGCCCGCACCGCCGCAATCAGCTCGGCAGAGCTTCGCGCCTCGAACAACCAGTCGGCTGGTCCTCCCGACTTGAACGTCGTCAGGCCGGCGAGCGGCACCATCGCGCGCAGACGGCCCGGCGGGAGCGTGTCGCGAAACGGCGGTGGCAATTGGTTCACGTCGTGAGCATCCGAGAATCAGGAACAGGCCCGGTGTCATCGCGTGCGGGTGCCAGGCCCGATGTTGGAAGAGCCTGGCGTTGAGGGCCGCAAAGAACTCGATCTTACCGCATGACGCGACGTCTGCTGTTGACACCCTGCGCACGGGACGAACACAATACGACCATGGCCGTGACCCGGATCACCAAGGAAGAATTGAAACAGAGGCTCGACACGGGCGACGACACCGCAAAACCCCTGCCCGTCGATGCCCGGTTGAAATACCCGTTCGAACACAGCACCCTCAAGCTGCCCGGCGCCGTGCGTCTGTCGCCCTCCGCGGCGTCACCCTCCGGGCTTCCGAAGGACCGGGATCTCGTGGTGTATTGCTCGGATCCCGACGAGATCACGAGCAGCAGAGTTGCCGCCGCCCTCATCGCGGCCGGTTATCGCGTCCAGGTTCTCAAGGGCGGGATCGGCGAGTGGATCGCCGCGAACCTGCCGACCGAGCCGAAGGACTCGTCGCGGCTGTTCCTCGCCGACTCCACCGCCGCGAAGGCCTGAGGGGGCACGCGGGAACTCGGCCGGGCCCGAACACGGATGGTCGTGCTGCTCACAATCCTGCTCTTCCTCGTTCTGAATGCGCCGATCGGCACACAGGCCGGCTCTCCGCCCGCCAGCGATCTGGCGCGCGCGGTCCAGCTGAAATACGACGCCGTTCAGGATTTCTCGGCGGAGTTCGTGCATCGATACCGCGGCGGGGTCCTCCGCAAGGAAGCCACCGAGCGCGGCACGGTGCTCATCAGGAAGCCCGGGATGATGCGCTGGACCTACACGTCGCCCGAAGCCAAGATCTTCGTGTCGGACGGCCGCCGGATGTACGCCTACATCCCGGAGGACCGGCAGGTGATCGTCTCCGAGCTTCCGACCGGGAATCAGGCGACGAGCTCCGCGCTGTTCCTGGCCGGGAAGGGCAGCATCACGCGTGACTTCATTGCGTCGTATCCGGCGACGCCGGACCCCTCGCCCGGCAGTATCACCCTGCGGCTCACGCCGAAGAAACAGGAAGCCGAGTACGACGCGCTGACGCTCGTGGTGGCGCGCGGCACACTGCGGCTCATGAAACTCGTCACTGAGGACGCCCAAGGGGGAGAGTCCAGCTTCACCTTCACGAACCTCCGCGAGAACACCCGCATCCCCGACAAGGAGTTCCACTTCACGATTCCCCGCGGGGTGGAGGTGATCACCGATGGCCAGCGAATCCGCTAGGCGCGTGGCGGCGGGTGGATGGTTTCGGGCTCGTCGGGGGGCCTGCTGGCTGGCGATTCTTCTCGCGGCCGGCTTGATGGCCTGTGCCACCGCCCTGTCGAACAGCAGGCTTGGCGAGCTCGCCGAGCAGCGGCAGGACTACGACCGGGCGGTCGTCGAATACACCGAGGCGCGCCGGCTCCATCCCAACGACACGTCGATCCGCCTTGCGCTCGAACGCGCCAGGCTGCGCGCGGCCGACGCCCACTTCGCCAAGGGCCTGCGGGCGGCATCGCTCGGCAAGCTGGACGAGGCGCTGATCGAATATCAGATCGCGTCGCAGCTCAGCCCCGCCAACACGGCCATGGATGATGCGGTCAGGGAGACCCGCACGAAGCTTCGGGCCAAGGTGGCCGTCACCCGGGAGGGCAAGACGCAGCTCGAGTCCCTGGTGGAGCGCTCACGGGAGCTTCCCTCGCCTGGGCTCGACGTGCCGACCGACATCAAGCTGCCAGATTCGCTGGCCTTCCGCGACGCCAGCAGCCGGGACGTGTTCACGGCCCTGGCCCGCCTGGCGGAGATCAACGTCATCTTCGACCCGGCGTTTCGCGACACCCAGGTGACGGTCGACCTGCGGCGCAGCAATTTCGACCAGGCGCTCGCCTCGGTGGCTGCCAGTACGCGGAATTTCTACCGCGTGACCGCGCCACGGACGATCACGATCATCCCGGACACGCCGGCCAAGCGACGCGAATACGAAGAAGAGGTCGTGCGGACCTTCTTCCTGTCGAACGCCGACATCAAGGAAACCATCGACCTGCTTCGCATCGTGGTCGACGCCCGCCGCATCGCTCCGACGGCAGCCGCCAACGCCATCACGCTGAAAGACACCCCGGAGCGCGTGGCTGCGGCAGGGCGCATCATCAGCGCCATCGACAAGGCACGGGCCGAGGTGGTGATCGAGGTCGAGGTCCTGGAGGTCAATCGGACGAAGATGAGGGAGTACGGACTCCAGATCGCCTCGCCTGGCTCCGCGGGCATCGATGGGACGCTGGATGCCAACCGCACCGGTCTCACGCTGCAGGAGGTGCAGACGCTCAGCGGCGCGGGGGTCTTCCTGTCGAACGTGCCGGCGCTCTTCTACCGCCTGCTGAAGACCGATACGAATACGCGCACGCTCGCGAATCCCCAGCTGCGGACCTCGGAGGGAACGCCGGCTCAGGCCAGATTCGGCGACCGGGTTCCGGTGCCCAGCACGACGTTCGCTCCCATCGCAACCGGCGGCGTCAACCAGCAGCCCATCACGTCGTTCTCCTACGAGAACATCGGCGTCAACATCGACATCACCCCGCGAATTCACCACGACGATGATGTGTCGCTGGCGCTGAAGGTCGAAATCAGTGCGCTGTCGGGAACCGGATACGGCGGCCTGCCGACCTTCGGCAACCGGTCCGTGAGCTCCCTGATCCGGCTGCGGGACGGCGAGACGAGTGTGCTGGGCGGATTGATACGCGATGAAGACCGGAACGTCCTCGAGGGGGTGCCCGGGCTGAGCGACATTCCCCTGCTCGGCCGGCTGTTTGCCCACACCAAGAAAGAGACGCTCGAAACCGACATCATCGTCACGCTCACGCCGCACATCGTGCGCGTGCTCGACGTGACCGAAGCCGACCTGCGCCCCTTCATGGTCGGGCGTGATTCCTCCGGCTCGCCGATTGAGATGCCCCTCCCAGAACCGCAGAAAGAGATCACGCCGCTGCCCCTCAAGCCCCCCAAGCTGCCAGGCGGGCCTGGCGGCATCATCGATCAGTAGCAACGGAAATCAGGCCACGGGCTGCTAGACTTTGCGCGTTGCCAGAGCGGCCAGCAGCCTGGCGTGAATCCCGCCGAATCCGCCGTTTGACATCACCACCACGAGGTCGCCACTCCTGAGCTCGGAAGATGCGATGCCGACGATCTCGTCGACGGTCGGCACGTATCGGGCGTGCAGCCCCTTCGACTCGAGGTCACTCACGAGGCGCTGGGGTGACAGCCTGTCGTCCTCGGGCAGCGACGATCGATATACGGCCGCGATGATCGTCTCGTCTGCGGCGACAAACGCATCGGCGAACGCGTCCTGAAAGATGCGCCGGCAGGCTGACGCCGATCGCGGCTCGAAAATCGCCCAGACGCGCCGATCGGGATTGGCAATGCGGACGGCCGACAGCGTCTCCTTGACCGCGGTTGGGTGGTGCGCGAAGTCGTCATAGACGGTCACGCCCTGCTCGGTCCCGACCTCTTCCAGCCGGCGCTTGACCCCGCCGAAGTCCCTGAGCGCTGAGGTCACCAGCCACTCGTTGACGCCGACGGCCTCGGCCACTGCCATGGCCGCCAGCGCGTTCCGCACGTTGTGGGAGCCGACCAGCGGAATCTCGACCAGGCCCACGGCCTCACCCTTGTGCCGCACGCGGAACCGTGTCGTCTCCGGGCCCGGCTCGAGATCGTATCCGTGCCAGTCCGCTTCGTCTGCCAGCCCGAAGGTCTCGACCGGCGATCGCGCCAAGTCCTTGAGCGCGAGGGCGTCCGGGCTGTCCGCCCCGAGTACGAGCAGGCCGCGGCGAGGCACCAGATTGACGAGCCGCTTGAAGGCGAGCTTCACCGCGTCGAGGTCCGGGTAGATATCGGCGTGATCGAACTCGATGTTGCCGACGACTGCGATGTCGGGGAGGTACTTGAGGAACTTCGCCGTCTTGTCGAAGAACGCGCTGTCGTACTCGTCGCCTTCGATGACGAAATCGCGGCCCGAGCCCAGCCGGTAGCTCGATCCGCCCTCGCCGAGATCGGCCGCAACGCCCCCCACCAGCACGCTCGGATCGAGTCCTCCGGCGATGAGCAGGTGCGAGGTCAACGCGGTGGTCGTGGTCTTTCCGTGGGTGCCGGCTATGACGATCGACCGCGCGCCCCAGAGGAAGTGTTCGCGGATGGCCTCGGGCAGGGAGCAGTACCGGATCTTTCGATCGAGCACCTCCTCGAGTTCGGGGTTGCCCCGCGAAATGGCGTTGCCGACCACGACCAGGTCGAGATTGCCGGTGATGTGGGCACTCTGATAACCGGAATCGAAGGGGATGCCCTCGCGCTCGAGAAACGTGCTCATCGGCGGATACACGTCATGATCCGATCCCCGCACGTCGAGGCCCTTGCGCTTGAGCATGGCGGCCAGCGTGGCCATGGCCGTCCCACAGATGCCGATAAAGTGCACACGGGTCACGATTGTCTCCGTGGAGGCGCCGTCCTCCGGCGCTCCTGTCCCAAGGGTTACTGACCGGGATCACTGTTCCGCGAGGGTCAGCAGACCGCCGACTCCTCGATGGAAATCGTCGGGCGCGGCCCGCCGATGACACGCGCCTGCACCCCCAGCGGCACCGTCAGCGCGGCGCCAGCGGTGTGCCCGGACGGCAGCCCGAACAGCACGGGGCCGGCAAAGCCGCCGGTCACGTCGGCCAGCACCTGGCGCGCGGTGATCGATCCGTCCGGCTCATCACAGTCAGGCATCTCGCCGAACACCAGGGCCGAGGCCCGCGCGAGGACGCCCGCGAACTTCAGCTGCGTCATCATCCGGTCGAGACGATACGGCCGTTCGTTGATGTCTTCGAGAAACAGCACGCAGCCCTGCGGAGGATCGAACGCGTACGGCGTGCCAAGCGACGCCGCCAGCTGCGTGAGGTTGCCGCCGAGCATCGGCCCGGCCGCGTCCCCGTCGGCGAACGCCTCGAGCGCGTCCACCTGCAGTTCCCCGAGCGGGCCGCGATCCATCACGGCGCGGAGGAACGAGAACCGGTCGTACCCCGCCTCTCCCCGCCCGAGGCGACCCGCGACGGTCGGCCCATGGAACGCCACGATCCCGCAATACGTGGTCAGATAGGTCAGCACGGCCGTGATGTCGCTGTAGCCGACGAAGATGCAGGGCCTGGCGCGGAGGTCGGTGCGATTGAGCTCCGGCAGAATCTGCACGCTTCCGTACCCGCCCCTGACCGCGAGAATGCCCTTGACCCCCTCCTCCGCCCACGCCGATTTGAATGCACGCGCGCGGTGCTCCGTCGAGCCTGCGAGATAGCCCCGGCGTTCGAAGACCGACGGGTCGATGACCGGCTCGAAACCCAGGCGGCGCAATTCGGCCAGGCCGGCTTCCAGTTCGTCCTTCACGAACGGGCTGGCTGGCGCGATGACGGCGACGCGATCGCCGAACTCGAGGGCCCTGGGTTTCAGGAGTGACACGATGAGTACTTCTCCATTTCTCGAGCGACCAACTGGTGAACCTCGCACCCGATCGTGCCACGCCAGTTGGCCGCTGACGGGGCCGGTGCGTGCGGTGTCCCGAGGAACCGTTCCTTGGCGCGACGCTGCCGCGCGATGGCGTGCTCGATGGTCGTGAACGCCACGTCGCCGCGCTCGACGGCGTGCACCAGGGCCTCGAGCGCGGCGGCCTGGCTGGCATGGTCAGGCTGGCACAACAGTACACCGTCGGTGCCGGCGTTGACCGCCGAGATGGTGGCTTCTTCGGGCGTGTACGCGTCGGCGCACGCGCGCATGCTGATGTCGTCGGTGAACACGAGGCGGTCGAATCGGATCTGTTCGCGGAGCAGTCCGGTCACGACCGCACGCGACATGCTGGCCGGCCGCGCCTCGTCCACGGAGGAGACCAGGAGGTGCCCGGTCATGATCGCCGCGACGCCGGCCTCGATGGCCGCCTTGAAGGGAACCAGTTCGATCGCCTCGAGACGGTCCGGTCCATGATCGACACGCGGCAGCGCATGATGGGAATCGACGCTGGTGTCGCCATGACCCGGGAAGTGCTTTCCGCAGGCGGCGACCCCTCCGGCCTGCAGCGCTTCGATGATCGCGGTCCCGAGTCGCGCGACGTCCTCAGGTTTCCCGGCGAGCGCTCGATCGCCGATCACGGGGTTGGCCGGGTTGGTCAGCACGTCGAGCACTGGCGCAAAGTCGAGTGTCACGCCGACCGAGCGAAGCTCGCGCGCGAGCGCCTCGCCAAATCGCCGCGCGAGCGACCTGTCGCCGCTCGCGCCGAGCGTCGCCATCGGCGGCCACTCCGTGAAGGGTCGCCTCAGTCTGGCGACGCGCCCTCCCTCCTGGTCGACAGCGACCCAGGCGGGCGGGTCCGACCAGAGGCCCGCGGCGTCACGGGACAGCTCGGCCACCTGCTCCGGGCTGTCGACGTTTCTCGAGAAGAGGATGATCCCGCCGATGTCGAAGTCGCGCGCGAGCGAGCGAATCTCGATCGGCAGGCTGAGGCCGTCGAATCCGAGCATCACGAGTTGTCCGAGCTGCCGGCGCACGCCAGAAGGCGACATCGAAACCCATTATAATGGCCCGGTGCTCATCGAGACCTCCGCGCCGACCCGCATCGACCTGGCGGGCGGCACCATCGACATCTGGCCGCTCTATCTGTTCCACGACGGCGCGCAGACGCTCAACGCCGCCATCAGCCTGCGGGCCCACGCCCGCCTGGAGGCTCGTACCGACGGCCGGGTGTCGATCCAGTCGATCGACACGGGTCATCGGGCTACGGTCGCGAGTTGGACCGATCTTGACGGCACCGGCGACCTTGGCCTGCTGGGAAGGGTGCTGCGCCACTTCCGAGCAGAAAACCTCACGCTGACGACGCGGGCCGAGTCGCCGGCCGGCGCGGGAATTGCGGGATCTTCCGCCCTCAACGTCGCCGTGTGCGCCGCGATGGCCCGATGGGATGGCCTCTCGATTGCGGCGGAGGATCTTCTCGAGATCGCCAGGAACGTCGAAGCGCAAGCCATCAGGGTGCCAACCGGGGTGCAGGACTATCGGCCGGCGATGTACGGCGGGATCGCGGCGGTCGAACTCGGTGTGGCCGGCACCAGGCGCGTTCCGATCGATGTGGACCCTGCGGAACTCGAGCGGCGAATCGTCGTCGCCTATACGGGCGCGCCGCGCCAGTCCGGCACGAATAACTGGGAAATCACCAAGCGGCATCTCGACGGGGACCAGCACGTCATCGACTGCTTCGAGCGCATCCGCGACACCGCCGTCGCCATGCGTCGGGCACTCGAGCGCGGCGACTGGCCGGAGGTCGGGCGGCAGCTCGCAGCCGAGTGGAACAACAGGAAGCAGCTGGCCCCTGGCGTGACCACACCGTCGATTGATGACCTGATCGGCCGGGCAATCGCCTCCGGCGCCGCGGCCGCGAAGGTCTGTGGAGCCGGCGGAGGAGGTTGCCTGTTCTGCCTGAGTGAACCTGACGCGGTCCCCCGTGTGCGCGAGGCCCTCGTCGCCGGCGGCGCCCGCCTGCTCGACTGCCGCGTCGAGGCCGAGGGTTTACGGTATCGATGAGAGGACTCATGGATCCCATTGCCGAGATCAAACGGATCTACCACACCGCGACTCGCACCACGATCCAGCGCGACCTGACGCGAGCCATCGCGTTGCTGAAATCGCTGACCTCCGAGGAAGACCGCGAGCGGGCTGCGGTTTACATGGACGGTCTCTCGCAGATGCGATCGGAATGGGGTGCGAGGCCGCCGGGCGGACCGGAGACCGGCGCGCGCGCCACGCCGACGCCTAAATCCCGGAAGACGGGACCGGCCACCGGGAAGCGCCGCAGTTGAAAGCCGTCCAGGATCAACGCTTGCGGGCCTGACCGGCCCGGGCGAATTTCCGCGCGAGGATCTTGATCGGTTCGGGAACGTTTCGATCAGTCGCCAGCATCCGGACGTCGCGCTCGGTGAGGCGATTGACGAAGCCCATGGAAATCCCGATGGGCGTTTTCGGATTGAACGCAAGGCCCGACAGCACCGCGTAGTTCTTGGTCCACGACCGGCTGGTTCCGATCACGCGCAGCACGTCTTCGCTGACGGCCGCCAGGCGCGCGAAGCCCTCGATCTCCTGCTCGGTCACCTTCGGGCTCGCGAGCACCGCCAGCGCGACCAGCTTGTTCGGATCGCGGATGAGCACCATCCGCTCCTCGCGGTTTCCGCGCATCGCCACCTTGATCCGCTCGGTGATGTTGAGCAACGACAGCCGCTGCACGGTCGGGATTCGCTCCCGCGCGGCAGCAACCATGGCAGCATCGGGATCGTCGACCTCCGTGACACCCTCCGTGCCACCCGCCGTGGCACCCTCCGTGACACCCTTCGATTCGCCCGTCGTCTCCGAAGAGATCGCCGTCGGCTCCTCGGCCATGCTCTGCGCGGCAACGCCTTCGGCTGGCCCGTCGCCCGGCAGCGTCTCGGCGGTGACCAGAGGATCGTCGAAGTCTCCGGCCGGCACCTCAGCGGCGACCACGCCGCGCTTCTCGAAGAATCCTCTGATGCCCTCATCCACATCCGGCCGCGCCAGGAACGCGGAGAGGAGATCCGGAGGAATCCGATCGATGGTTCGGTTAGCGGTCTCGCGGATCGTCGGGTCGGCGTCCGAGGTGAGCAGCACGAGCAGCGCCAGCTGCTCCTGAGCCCTCGGCGCCAGCGCACCCTGGGCAGCGAGCAGGCGGACATCCGGCGCGACGTCGCCACGGCGGAAGAGATCGAGGAACGGGGTGTGTTGGAGCGAGTCCACGGGCGGGCCTCGATCTACTGGCGCCCGAGGAGGGACCTGTAGTTGTCGGTGGTGATCCGGGTGGTCACCACGGCGCCCGGCGCGCCGAGCGGCTTGGCCGGGGCCTCGTTGATCGTCAGGGACACGGCGGCGGCATCGCCGACGTTCAGGACAACCTCCCCGTGCGACTCGAACGACAACCGCTCCCCTGGCTGCACGATCCGGGCGACGGTCCGGGTGCCGTCCACGGTCATCGATACCCAGCACGGCGACTTCGTCGTCAGCGTCACGCGAAGGGGCGCTGTGGAAGAGGGCGTCGCGGCGGCGGGCGTCGCGCCCGCCGAATCGGTTCCGGCTGGCTGGGCGGTGCCGGGCGCAGCAGCAGCGTTGGCAGGAGCCGTGTTCGAGGGGACAGTCGCGCTCGAGTCCAGCGGCGGCGTGCCGTTCGGATCCGTGGATGGTTGGGCCACGCCCTCCCCCGCCGGCGGAATGACCGGCGGAGGTGAGGGATCTGTGGTACGCGCGGGAGCCGCCGCCGGTCGCGGGCTCTCGGGCGGCGCCGCTGCCTTCGAAGAGCCCCGAAAATTGAAATAGATCAGCACGGCGACCACCACAACAACACTCAGCCCGAGGAGCTGGAGCAATGTGGTCGCCACCTTGCGGCCGCTCTCGAACTCCACGAAGTCTTCCGGCGCTGCGGTCGGTGGGGCTTCCGGCGCCGACTCGGTCGGGAAGCTCTCGACGAACATCTCAACGGTCGCGTCGGGATCCAGCCCGATCTCGCGCGCGTACGAGCGCACGAACGCTCGCGAGAAGATCCCCCCCGGCAGGATCGAGATGTCGTTCCGCTCGAGCGACGCCAGGACGCGGGCCGATATCTTGGTCGTGGCGGCGATCTGCTGCAGCGTCATGCCGCGCTTTTCCCGAGCGAGCCTGAGATGGGTGCCGAAATCGACGGGCTGTTCGTCAGTCATTGATTCTGCGGGGCCCCGGGCCTGATCCGTGCGGTGTATCCTGGCCGGATCGTCGCGCGTCAGAAGCCCTATTGTCGGGGAACGCAATCCCCGGTGTCAAACAACCGCTGCGAGGCTTCGACGATTCGCCGCGCGCGCGCCGCCAGCGCCGAACGGTCGCCGGGGCCGGTAAACAGGCCGATCGCCGCAAAGCCCGCCGCGCCCGTCCGGGCCACCACCTGGAGCCGCTCCTCGGTGATGCCTCCAATGGCTATCACAGGAAGCCCGGTCCCTTTGGCGGCTCTCTCGAGTTCCTGTGCCCCGATGGCCGTGTCCGGCGTCGGTTTCGAGGCGGACGGGAAGACGGTGCCCAGCACGACGTAGTCGAGGCCGCCGCCCTCGGCTGCGGCCACGGCTTCGCCGGCACTGTGAACGGATCGTCCGATGAGAAATCCCGGGGGGGCAATCGAACGGGCGGCCCGGGACGGGATCGAGTCACCTCGAAGGTGGACTCCATGAGCCCCGGCGGTGACGGCCACGTCGAACCGATCGTTGACCAGAACGCGCGTCGGCAGGCCCTTCAAGGCTTCAACGCAGCGTTCGACCACCTCCGACAGCGCACCGCCCTCCAGGTCGCGCTCGCGGATCTGCACCACGTTCACGCCGGCCTCGGCCAGCACCACCGCGTGCTCGACCAGCGCGCCGAATGACTCGACCGGCGCAGCTTGCGTCGACAGCCGGCGCCTGTCGGTGACCCAGCAAATCACCGGCCGGATCACGCAGACCCCCGGTTCGTCGCTGGCTGGGGCGAACTGACGCTCGCGGGCGAGAGCGAGACTGTCACCTTCACGCCCGCCGCATGGAGAACAGTCCGGAGAGTTCGACGAGCCCCGCGCAGAGGTTGACGACCCCGAGCCCGGATACGGCGCCGCGAACGTAATAGTTGCGAACCAGGGTTTCGAGCATCGGCCACGCCTGGACGAAGTAGTTCCGCTCCCAGAAGGTGGACCACGGCACCACGACCAGCAAGACTCCCGCCTCGATGAAATAGGCAACCAGCAACAACCGTGTCAGCCCGGGCATCGATTTCATGTTCGTCTACGGAGACCCTCAGCTCCGGGCACGCGGGCCGGAGAGCCATTCGACGCGCTGGGCGACATCGCGATACTCCGGTGCCGACGAATGCAGCTCGATGAACACCGCCAGGGCCCGGGCCCGCTCGCCCAGCCCCTCCAGCGTATCGCCCAGTTCGTAGAGCAACGCCTGGCCGGCCGATGGAGACGGCGCAGGAGCCTCCGCGGCCCGCTCGAACCAGTCGACCGCGCCGGCCGCATCCCCGCTGTCCCGCGCGAGCCGCCCGAGCAGCGAGGCGGCGTCAAATCGGACGGCTGGTGATCGCACGGCAATTTTGAGTGACTCGCGCGCCTCCTCCACCAGCCCAAGTCTGAGCGAGACTTGGGCCTGCGCGAACTGACGGACGGCGAATTCGCGATCACTTGAACGCTGGCCCTCGCCGCGCAAGCGGCCGAAGAGATGCTCGAGGTCGGCCTCCGGAGATTGGTCGACCGGCCGCTCACCCTCGGAGGCATGTGGAGCGCCGGCCACCTCGGCCGGCGACGACGTACCGCTCGCCACCGGCAGCACGGGCGCAACGGTTTCGGAGAACAGGGCCGCCAGCGCCTCGCTCAAATCGACCTCGATCATCTCGGGCGCCGGGATGGGCTCGATCCGTTCCGCTTCCGCCGGGACCCCTTCGCGATCGGGTTCAGATCCGCGGGAAGCGTCCGGAGGGGTCTCGTCCCCGGCCCAGGGTTCGGGCTCCACGGCCAGCGGTATCACGCTCGGGGGCCCCGTCTGTTGGTTTGTGTTCTGTACGGCCGATGTCGGCGCATCGACAGTCGGCTCGAGTTCCAAAGCAGCCAGGGACGGAACCGATGGCGCACCGAATGCGAGGGCGGGCTCCGGCGGCGCAGCGTATGCGAGGTCCGGCTCCGGCGGCGCAACGTATGCGGGGGTCCGGCTCCGGCGGCGCAACGTATGCGGGGTCCGGCTCCGGCGGCGCAACGCGTTCGAGGGCTAGCTCCGGCGGGGAAACACGTGCAAGGGCGGGCTCCGGCGGCGCAACGTATGCGGGGTCCGGCTCCGGCGGCGCAACGCCTGCGAGGACTGGCTCCGGCGACGCAAGGCGTTCGAGGACTGGCTCCGGCGGCGCAACGAGTACAGGGGTCGGCTCCGGCGGGGAAACGCGTGCGAGGGCCGGCTCCAGCGACGTCATGCGGGCGTAGGACGGCCCGTGCTCCTGGCGGATTGCAGGATTGGCCTGCTGCGGCCCGTCCGATATCTGAACCTGATTCTGCCTCTCGCCAGGTGTCGGAGTTGATTGCTCGAAGTGACCGGCGGCGCTCGGATACGGCTCGAGTTGCTCGACGGATGCAGGGGCTTGCTCCAGCAGCTCGCTGCCTGTCGGGGCCGACCCCTGCAATTCGCCGGGCGGGGGCGCAGCGCCCGGCGGACCGAAGTCGAGAGGCTCTCCGAAGAGGTCCTGCCCGGGAAGATCCCGGCGCTGCAGCCGCCTGGCTACGACACCCTCGGCATCGGGCACCCCCAGATGACCAAGGGCGGTCATCAGTCGGGTGATGTTCGCAGCCTCATCCGGACGCCGGTCGACGAGGTCTTCGCAGAGGGTTCGCGCCTCGGCCCACTGCTCGGCAGCGAGGTAGGCGTCGGCCAGTTGCACCTGGGCCCTGTAGAGATTGTGTTCGAAGTCGCCGTCGACGCAGATTTCGACCAGCCTGAGCAACGCAGGCACGCTGGTCTTCGCGCGAGCCACGAACCGCTCGAGGACCGACAGCGCGAACTCCAGATCGCCCGAGGCGACCGACATGTCGACCACGGCCGAAATGCACTCGAACCCGGCATCCGGATGCGTTTCACCGAGCGCGCATCCGAGCATGACAATCTGGGTGGACTGTTCGTGGTCCTTGGCCAGCAGGTTGCGAAGCACGCGGCCGGCTTCATTCACGTGCCGGGCGCGCAGCTCGATTTCCGCCAGCGTCAGCAACACCTGCGGGTTCTCTCTCGCCGCCACCTC
The DNA here is from genome assembly GCA_963843385.1 of uncultured Acidobacteriota bacterium. Classification (GTDB taxonomy): domain Bacteria; phylum Acidobacteriota; class Vicinamibacteria; order Vicinamibacterales; family JAKQTR01; genus CAVOHU01. The sequence goes on along the minus strand of CAWJJY010000007.1, from coordinate 958,873 downwards.
CTCCAGCACGCAAGCGGCCTGCGCGAGGTCCCGGCGGGAAATGTGGGCCCGGGCGAGCCGCAACCTGGCGTCGATGTCCTCCGGGTCCGCCGCGAGCACCTGCGCGAGCAACTGCAGGGCCTCGTCCTCGCGGCCCTGGACGAGCAGTTCGGACGCGATGGTGCGAAGGTCTTCAGGGGCCGTCGCAAACCTGCGCGCCCCGTCGATGTCGCCGCGGTCGAGGAGGCCTCGAACCAGCAGCCGCCGGGCCTCGGAATCCGAGGGATCAAGCCTGACCGCCTCGGCCAGAGCCTGCGCGGCCTCGCTGGCCTGGCCGCGCTGCGTCAACTCGAGGGCCACTTCCTTGAATTGTCTGGCCGCGGCGGCCGAGTCGCCCCACTCGGCGTTGGCTCTGGCCGCGTTGATCCGCCCGGCGAGGTCCGACGGGTCGAGCGCCGCCAGCCTCGTGGCCAGCTGCGCCGCGCCGAATCGATCGCCGCGCCGGAGGCGCAGCTGGTACGCGGCGCTGAGGTAGAACCTCGCGTCGGCACTCAAGCCCTGCGTTGCGGACAGCTCGCTGGCCCGCAACAGAGCGGACTCGTCTTCGGGCGTGATCTTGACGATCTTCTTGTAGAGTGCGGCAGCTTTCGGAACGAATCCCAGCTGCGCGAGGTGTTCCGCAATGCGGCTGTATTGAGCAACGGCCTTGTCGGTCTGGCCCGCCCGGATGTAGAGGTCCCCGAGCACATTGGCCGTGTTCAGGTCCCCGGGCTGGTGTTCGACGACGCGCAGGTACTCATGGATGGCCGCATCCAGGCGGCCTTGCCTGAGCAGCTTCTCGGCCTTCCGCAGCGCGTCCTCGCGATCGAATGCCACTCGACCTCACCCCGTTCCGTGGTCGTCGTTTGTCCCCCCGATGGTATCAAAGAGCGAGGGGGGCCGAAACGACCGTCGATGAGCCGTCGAGTAGCCGTACCGCGCCACCGCGGCCAGGTGGTCGGGTGTGGCGTACCCCTTGTGGCGGTCGAAGCCGTAGCGCGGATCGTCCTGGTGGAGCGCGGCCATGTCGCGATCGCGGTGCACCTTGGCCACGATTGACGCGGCCGCGATGGCGGCGCACAGCCGGTCGCCGTGGATTACGCCGCGTTGGGCCATCGGGAGGTTCGGGATCCGGAAGGCGTCGACGAGCACGAAGCCGGGCAGGGGCACCAGCGCCATGACGGCCCGGCGCATGGCCTCGAGCGACGCATGGTGGATGTTGATGAGATCGATCTCGTGTGCGCTGACCTGGCCAATCGCCCAGGTCACGGCATCCTCCTGGATCCTGGCGCACAAGTGTTCGCGCCGGGCGGGCGACAGCAGCTTCGAGTCCGCCAGTCCGGCGATGGGTTTCGCCGGATCGAGCACGACCGCCGCGGCGACCACCGGCCCGGCCAGGCACCCGCGGCCCACCTCGTCAGCGCCCGCGACGTGCGCAAATCCCGCACGCCGGTAGGCGTTCTCCAGCGTCCGCCTGGCTGCAGTCCGCCCCACGATCTCGCCTGCGGCGTCAGGCCGACCGCTTGGTTTCCTTCATGCGCGCGGCCTTGCCCTTCAGCTTCCGCAGGAAGTAGAGCTTGGCGCGCCGCACCCGTGCCGACCGCACGATTTCGATTCGGTCGATGATGGGCGAATGCAGCGGGAAGATTCGCTCGACGCCCTGGCTGAACGACACCTTGCGGACGGTGAACGAGGCGCGAGCCCCTCCCCGGTGCATGCCGATGACGATGCCCTCGAAGACCTGGATGCGCTCCTTGTCGCCCTCGCGCACTTTCACGTGCACCTTCACGGTGTCGCCGGTCTTCATCGACGGCCGCTCGGCGAGCTGCGCCTTTTCAACCGCTTCAATCGCGCCCATGGTCGGCTCCCTTCTCACCCTTCAAGTCGCGCAAGATGTCGCGCTGTTCGTTGTCCAACTCCGCGGTCGACAGCAGGTCCGGCCGACGCTCGAGCGTCCTGCGCAACGCCTCCCGCATTCGCCACCGTCGTATCAGCTCGTGGTGCCCCGACAGGAGGACCTCGGGGACCTTCAGGTCCCTGAATTCAGCCGGCCGGGTATAGTGCGGAAAGTCCAGCAGTCCGCGGCTGAACGAATCCGCTTCGACCGACTGCTCGTCGCCGACCGCTCCCGGCAACAGCCTCACCACGGCGTCCACGATCACGAGCGCCGGCAGCTCTCCGCCCGACACCACGTAGTCACCGATCGAGATCTCGTCGGTGACCAGCGCCTCCCGGACGCGCTCGTCGACACCCTCGTAGCGGCCGCAGATGACGACGACCCGGTTCATGGCCGCCAGCCTGGCGGCCTCCGACTGGCGGAATGGCCTGCCTTGGGGCGTCGTCAGGACCACCGCTTCTGGCGGTGGGCCGTCGGCCGCAATCGCCTCGATCGCCCGGAACATGGGTTCGGCCTTGAACACCATGCCGGGCCCGCCGCCAAACGGCACATCGTCGACCGTGCGGTGACGATCGGTCGCGTGGTCGCGCAGGTCGTGGATCCTGACGTCCACCAGGCCGCGCTCGATGGCGCGGCGCACGATCCCGTCCCCGAGCGGCCCGTCGAACAGGCGCGGAAAGATCGTGATGACATCGAATCTCACGTGTGCCTGCCGCGCGTCTGTCTCATCGACCTCCGGGTCACGTTCACGTCGAGCAGCCCTTCCGGAGCGTCTATCACAATCCGGCGCGCCGCCGCGTCGACCACCTGGCAGATGTCCCCGACCAGCGGGATCAGCACTTCATCCGAGCCGTGCTGAACCACGAGGAGGCTCGAGACCATGCTGCCCTCGACGCGAAGCACCGGGCCGATCCGCGCGCCGTCCCTGCTCTCGACCACACAGCCGACCAGATCGTGGCGGTAGTACGATCCGTCCGGCAGGGGCGCCAGCGCGTCGGCGGGCACCCGCAGTTCCGCCCCCACCAGTGACTCGATGCTTTCGATCGTCTCGAGTCCCTCGAAGGCCACCACCGGACGCTCGCGCTGGAACCGGCTCGATCGCAGCGTCAGTTCCTCGGTCGGGCCTGCGCGCCGAACGTAGAGCGTGCGCCCGGCCTGGAATCGCGTTTCCGGGAAGTCGGTCTCGGGGTTGAGCACGACCTCGCCCCGTAACCCGTGCGGCCTCGCGACGCGCGCCACCACCGCCATCTCGTCCCAGTCTGGCGCCACGTCTACCGTCGGCCTCGCTCATCCCGGATTTCCAGCGTCGCGCGCTGACCGTCGTGCTCCGCGGCGGCGGCGACCAGCGTCCGCATGGCCGCGGCCGTGCGTCCCTGCCGGCCTATCACGCGGCCCAGATCGTCGGGCGCGACGTGCAGTTCGATGACCGACATGCCGCGGTGCTCCGTATCGGTGACCTTCACCTCGTCGGGCGCGTCGACCAACGCACGCGCGATGACCTCGACGACCTCGCGAGCGTGGCTCACTGCGCTTCAGGGGCCGCGGCCGGCGTCTCCGCGGCCACGACCGCCGGCTCCTTGTACTGAGCCACAAGGTTGCGGACGGTGTTCGACGGGCGTGCGCCCACCTTGACCCAGTGCGACACCCGCTCCCGATCCAGCTTCACGGTCGCCGGCTTCGTCTTCGGGTTGTAATAGCCGAGCGTCTCGATGACCCGGCCGTCGCGGGCCGACCGAGCCTCGAGCACGACCATGCGGTACGTCGCGCGCTTCTTCGATCCGATCTTCGTCAAGCGAATTGCGAGCATCTCTCTCCTTCCAGGCTGTCCACCGGTAGCTGCAGGGTCACGCACCCAGGCCGCGGCCGCGGAGCAGGCCCATCGCCTGCTGCAGCCGCCTGCGTCCGCCGGCACCGCCGGCTACGCCGCCCATCATCTTCACCATCTTTCGCATCTGCACGAATTGCCGCAGCAGCTGGTTCACGTCCTGCACGGTGGTGCCGCTTCCGCGCGCGATCCGCCGCCGCCTGCTCCCGTCGATCACTTTCGAATTGCGCCGCTCGGATGGCGTCATCGAGTTGATGATCGCCTCCACGCGGCTCAACTGCCGCTCGTCGGGCTGGGTGTCCGCCATCTGCTTCAGATTGCCCAGGCCGGGCAGCATGCCGATGACCTGCTCGAGCGGGCCCAGCTTGCGCACCGTGCGCAGCTGGGACATGAAATCCTCCAGCGTGAAGTCCTCGCTCCGCAGCTTCTTCGCGAGCTGTTCCGCCTCGTCCTGGCCTATCGCATCCTCGGCCCGCTCGATGAGCGAGAGCACGTCGCCCATGCCAAGCAGCCGGGAAACCAGGCGTTCGGCATGGAAGGGCTCGAGGTCCTCAATCCGCTCGCCCATCCCGACATACGCGATCGGCACGCCCACCACCGCCACGACCGACAGCGCCGCCCCGCCCCGCGCGTCGCCATCCAGCTTGCTCAGCACCACGCCGGTCACGCCGATCTGGTGGTTGAACTCGCCGGCGCTCTTGATCGCGTCCTGACCCGTCATCGCATCAGCGACATAGAGCGCGTCGGTCGGCTCGACCGCGTCGCGGATCGCCCGGAGCTCCTGCATCAGCTCGTCGTCGATGTGGAGCCGGCCCGCGGTGTCGACCATGACGACGTCGAACCCGGTGTTCCTGGCTTCGGCGAGGGCGCCGGTCGCGCGCCGAACCGGGTCCATCTCCCCCGCGGGGTCGTGAACGCGCAGCGACGCCTGCTGTCCGAGCACGTTGAGCTGCTCGATGGCGGCAGGCCGGCGCACATCGGTGGACACGAGCAGCGGATGGCGGCCCTGCTTCGTCAGCAGGCGGCCCAACTTCGCCGCCGTCGTCGTCTTGCCCGATCCCTGCAGGCCGAGCAGCAGGATGACGCGCGGAACCTTCGCGGAGGGCACCAGCCCTCCCTGGGCGTCGCCGAAGAGCGCGATGAGCTCGTCGCGGACGATCTTGATGACCTGCTGGCCCGGCGTCAGGCTCCGCAGCACGTCCTGGCCGATGGCCCGCTCGCGGACGCGATCGACGAAGGCCTTCACGACCTTGAAGTTCACGTCCGCTTCGAGCAGCGCCATGCGGATTTCGCGCAGCGCGGTCTCGACGACGGACTCCGACAGCCGCGTCTCGCCGCGTAGGGTGCGGAATACGTCCTGCAGGCGAGTGCTGAGAGAATCGAACATCAGGTTCCAGAAGGGGCCGGAGGTCCCGAACCCGGGCTTCGGCCCGGAGCCGCCCCACAACCAGCAGGAGCTCGTAACACCCTGTGGCGCAAACCCTTATCGTAGCGCCCCAGGCGCCGATCTGTCAACGAAGCGCCGCAGGCTCAGACGGTGGTCAGATGGTGGCCGAGCTTTTCTTTCTTCGCCTTCAAATAGCGCCTGTTGGTATCCGACGCGGGGATTTCGAGCGGCACTGTCCTCGTCACCGACAGCCCGTAACCCTCGAGGCCGACGAACTTCCGGGGATTGTTGGTCAGCAGGTGCATGGTCTTGACGCCGAGATCACCCAGAATCTGGGCGCCGATGCCGTAGTCGCGCTGGTCTGGCTTGAAACCCAGCCTCTCGTTGGCCTCCACCGTGTCGAGACCCTGGTCCTGAAGCGCGTAGGCGCGAATCTTGTTCGACAGCCCGATGCCCCGCCCCTCCTGGTTCAGGTAGAGCAGGATGCCGCGCCCCTCCTTGGAGATCCGGTGCAGGGCGGTTTCCAGCTGCTCCCCGCAGTCGCACCTTGCCGAGTGGAACACGTCGCCTGTCAGGCACCTCGAGTGGACGCGCACCATCACGTCCTTGCCCGCGCCGATGTCGCCGAGCACCAGGGCCACGTGTGTCTCGTGGTCGATGATGCTCTCGTAGGCCATCACCCTGTAGTGGCCGTAGCGCGTCGGCAGATTGGCGTCGGCGACGCGCCGCACCATCCGCTCGGTCCGCATCCGGTACTTGATGAGGTCGGCGATCGTGATCATCAGCAGATGATGGCGGCGCGCGAACCTCGCGAGCTGGGGCACCCGGGCCATCGTGCCGTCCGGGTTCATGACCTCGCAGATCACGCCCGCCGGATACAGGCCGGCGATTCTCGCGAGGTCGACGGCCGCCTCGGTCTGGCCCGCCCGGACCAGCACGCCGCCGTCCCGCGCCCGCAGCGGGAACATGTGACCCGGCCGGTTCAGGTCGGAGGGCTTCGTCTTCGGATCGATTGCTGCCAGCACCGTCGTGGCGCGGTCGGCCGCGGAAATCCCCGTGCTCGTGCGCCCGCGCGCCTCGATGGACACCGCGAACGCCGTGTCGAACGTCGCCGTGTTCTGCGACACCATCTGCGGCAGCTCGAGCTCGTCGAGGCGCTGCACGGTCATCGGCAGGCAGATGAGCCCCCGGCCGTGTTTCGCCATGAAATTGATCGCCGCGGGCGAGACCGCGGAGGCCGCGATGGTCAGATCGCCTTCGTTCTCGCGATCTTCGTCGTCGCAGACAATGATCATCTTGCCGGCGCGGATGGCGTCGATCGCGTCCTCGATGGAGGCAAATGGCGTGGCGCCCGTGCGAGCCCGCGGGCGCGCCGGACGCTTCGGGGGCGGAACCGATTTCGTCATGATGAGACCTGCACGGAGCCAGCCCCGCCCTTCCAGAGCCCGGTCAGCTCGGCGACCCGGACCACGTACTTGCCGATGACGTCGACTTCGAGATTGACGGGGTCTCCGACACGGCTCGCCTGCAGGTTGGTGTGCTCCCACGTGAACGGGATGATTTGGACGGTGAAACCGCTATCGGCCAGGCTGGCGATGGTGAGGCTGATGCCGTCAACCGCCACCGACCCCTTGGAAATGAAGTAGGGCGCGAGTGCCCGATCAAAGCTCACCGTGATCCACCAGAACTCGGCTTCCGGCACGATCGAGGTGAGCACCCCGGTCGCATCGACGTGACCGAGGACGAAGTGGCCTCCCATGTGACCGTCTGGACGCATCGGCCGCTCGAGGTTGACCAGGCTGCCACGCCTGAAACCTCCAAGCGTCGTGACCCGCGCGGTCTCAGGACCGATCTCGGTCGTGAACGACCCGTGCTCTGCGCGGACCACCGTCAGGCAGACGCCGTTGACCGCGATGCTGTCGCCCGGATGCAGGTCGGCCGCCAGGTCCGTGTCGACCTCGAGCCGGTACCCGCCCTCCATCGCGGCGAGCGCCGCGACCCTCCCGACGCGTTCAATCAGGCCTGTGAACATATCCCTCGATGATGACGTCGGCTCCGCACGCCTCGACTGAAGCCTCAACCAGGCCGATTGCGGAAAGCCGGGATAGCGGGACCCATGGTACTCCGGCCTCGCCGACGATGCGAGGGGTGATCACCATGCGCACCGCATCGACCAGGTCCTCCTTCAGCGCAGCCTCGTGGAGCGCGGCGCCGCCCTCGATCAGCAGCGACTGAACGTCGAGCCCCGCAAGGTGCCGGAGCGCTGCGGCAATGTCTCCGGAGTCGGTGGCGACCATGCGAGCTCCGGCCGTTTCGAGTCTCCGCACGCGGTCGGCCTGGCGGGCCGCCTCGCTTTTGGTCGTCACCACGTAGACCGGCCCGCTCGCCAGCGTACCGAAAAGCCGGGCATCGGGCCCGATTCGCAAGCGCCGGTCGAACACCACGCGCGACAGCGGCCGCGCCCGGTAGACCTCCCGCACCGTCAGCAGCGGATCGTCGGCCACCACGGTGCCCGACCCGACGCCAATCGCGTCGACCTCGGCGCGCAGCCGCTGGCTCCGGCGATTCGCCTGGGGCGACGACAGGTCGGTACGCCCGCCTGATCGGGCAGCAATGCGGCCGTCGAGGCTCAAGGCGATTTTCGCGATCACGTACGGCCGGCCGAGCCGCATGGCGGTCCGGAAGGCGCGATTGAGCCGGATGGCTTCCTCGCGCCCCGGCCCGACCTCGACCTCGATGCCGTGCTCGCGCAACACGCGGAAGCCTCCACCCGAGACGTTCGGGTTGGGATCCTCGACCGATGCGACGAGACGAGCGATCCCGGCGGCGACGATCCGATCAACGCATGGCGGCGTGCGGCCGGTGTGCGTGCAGGGTTCGAGGGTGCAATAGAGCGTGGCGCCCCTCGCCCGCCCGCCCGCCGCATCGAGCGCGCGAACCTCGGCGTGGGGCCCGCCAGCCTGTTCGTGATAGCCGGACCCGACCACGACGCCGTCCGCGGACACGACGACCGCACCGACCATCGGGTTCGGCGAGGTGCGCCCGCGCCCCCTGGCCGCCATGAACGACGCGCGCGCCATGTAGAACTGGTCGGAGAGCACGTCGTTCTACCAACTCTCTTCGAAGAGGGCATCCACGTATTCGCGGGCCGAGAACGGCACCAGGTCGTCGATGCCTTCCCCGATGCCGACGTAGCGGATGGGGAGCTTGAGATCGTGGGCAATCGCCACCGCGACGCCGCCTTTTGCCGTTCCGTCGAGTTTCGCCAGCACGATGCCCGTCACGCCCGCGACGGCGGTGAACTCGCGCGCCTGGGTCAGCCCGTTCTGTCCGACCGTCGCGTCGAGGACGAGCAGCACCTCGTGGGGCGCACCCTCGACGTCCCGCGCGGCCACTCGCCGTATCTTGTCCAGCTCGTTCATCAGATTGGTGCGGGTATGCAGCCGGCCGGCAGTGTCGACGATGATCGGATCGCGGTGTCGTGCCTTGCCCGCGGCGACCGCATCGAAGACGACGGCAGCCGGATCGGCGCCCTCTCGCGCACGGATGATGTCCACGCCGGCGCGAGTCGCCCAGATCTCGAGCTGCGCGACCGCGGCCGCCCGGAACGTGTCGGCCGCGCACACGAGAGGGCTCGCGCCGTTCTCCTTCATCAGATTGGCGAGCTTCGCAACGGTCGTGGTCTTGCCGGTCCCGTTGACGCCGACGACCAGGATGATGGTTGGTGAACCCGTGCGCGGTGATTGCCCGTCAACGCCGTCGAAGATCGACCGGATCTCGTCCTTGACCAGTTCCCGCAGGCTCTCGCCCCGGCGGCTCCTGGCGGCAACGGCGTGGACGATGCGCTCGGACGCCGCCACGCCGACGTCTGCGCCGATGAGGATCTCCTCGAGCGCGTCGATCGTCTCGACCTCGATCGGCCGGGTCCGGCGCTCTGGTTCGTCCGCGATCCGTACGAGCTCGTCGAAGCGGCCTACCAGCTGCTCCGCGGTACGCCGCAGCCCTTCTCGGACCCTGCTGAGCAGCCCCATCCGCTCATTCTACCATCCGCCATCGGCCTCGACCCGCTGCGGGCGGAGCATCAGTTCCTCGACGGCCGAGCGCGCGGTCTTGCGTCCTCGAAGCAGTTCGGCCATCTGCGCGGTAATCGGCAGCTCCACGCCGCGGCGATCCCCGAGCGACAGCGCGGCCTCGGTCGTCCTGACGCCCTCGGCCACCATCTTCATGCCGGCGAGGATCTCGCTGAGCGGACGTCCCTTCGACAGCTCGATGCCGACATGCCGGTTTCGACTGTACGGCCCGGTGCACGTCAGCACGAGATCGCCGAGCCCGCTCAATCCTGCGAGGGTCTCCCGCCGGCCGCCCTCGGCCGCCGCCAGTCTCATGATCTCCGCCAGCCCCCGCGTGATGAGCGCCGCCAGCGTGTTGTGGCCGAGGCCGAGGCCTTCGACGACGCCCGCGGCAATCGCGATCACGTTCTTCAACGCACCGCCGATCTCGACGCCGGGCACGTCGGTCGTCGCATACAGACGGAACAGCCGGCCGCGCAGCTCGGCCTGAACGCGCTTGGCCGCGGCCAGATCCGCGCACGCCACCGAGACGGCGGTCGGCATCTCGCGCGCCACCTCGACGGCGAAGCTCGGCCCGGACATGACGACGACCTGGTGGGAGTCTCCGACCTCCTGCTCGATGACCTGCGACATCCGGTGCAGCGTCTCCAGTTCGAGGCCCTTCGCTGCGCTGACGATGGTTGTCGAGGGCCCAAGCAAGGGCGCAGAGGTTCGCATCACGCTCCGCGTCGCATGCGAGGGCACCGTCGAGATGACCAGTTCGGCGCCGTCCAGCGCGTCTTCGATCGAGGTCGTCGGATGCACCGACGGCGGCAGGGCCACATCCGGCAGATACACCGCATTGGCCCGGCGCGTCGCCATTTCCGCCACGATTTCGGACTCGATCGACCAGATGCGCACCGTGTGCCCGACACGGGCGAGATGCACGGCGAGCGCCGTGCCCCAGCTTCCTGCACCGAGCACGGTTACCGATTCGATGGCCACTCCTGTTTCCCCCAAGTCGTCAGAGCCCCGGCAAGGGCCCGGGCGCGCTATTCCTCGTCGGTGATATCCAGGCGATCGTTCACACCCAGTCTCGGCTCGCTGCCGTCGAGCAGACGTGTGATGTTGGCGCGATGGCGGATCAGAATCCAGAACCCTGCGACGGTCGCCGCGGCCACCGTCGAGCGCGGGGCGTGAACCAGGTAGACGAGCGGTGCGAGGGCGATGGCTGCGGCGATCGACCCGAGCGAGACGAACCGTGAACCCCACACGGTCAGCACGAACAGCGCGACCGCCATGGCGGTCGCGGGTGGCGCGAGCACCGCGAAGGCGCCGCACGCGGCCGCCACACCCTTGCCGCCCCTGAATCGCAGCCAGACCGGGTAGACGTGGCCGAGCACGACGGCCACGCCGGCCGCGGCCGCGACCCCGTCGCTCGCTCCCAGCCAGCGCGCCAGCGAAACCGCCGCGGCGCCCTTCGCAATGTCGAGCGCGGCCGTGAAGAACGCCGCCGTCGAACCGCTCGTGCGAAGTACGTTGGTCGCCCCGACATTGCCGCTGCCCGCCACCCGGACGTCGACACCTCCGACGCCCCACGCAAACAGCCACGCGAAGGGTATCGATCCGAGGAAATACGCCGTTGCGACGATCGCAGCCGTCGTCATGGTGCCAGGTTCATTCGAGCAAGCGGAAGTGTACACCGGCCCCGCCGGCGTCAACAGGCTCTCGTAGAGCGTGGCGTGGTCGACGCGCGTCGTCTCGGGCCGGTCGAACACAAGCGGGCGGATGAGGTTCAGCGACGCTGGGCCAATCGGCCGCTTGACCCTTCCCAGGGTCAGGTGCGGCTGGAATCTCCGTGATTCCAGCACGAACCCGAGGTCGACGAGCCGGCGCCCGACTTCCTGATGCAGAGCAGCCAATTCGGCCTGGCCGCGGACGACCTCGACCCAGATGACGCGCGGGGCACCAACGGGCGGAAACCAGCCGATCCCGCCAAGCCCGACGGCGAACGACGCCTGGTCCGACGGGCCGGCCAGGCGTGCTGCAAGAGCTTCCGCCCGCTCACTGGCTGTATCGCCAAGGAAGTGGAGCGTCAGGTGCAGCTGGTTCTCTCCCACCCACTTGATGGCCCGGGCCGCTTCAGGCGATCCTCGTCCGAGTTCCTCTCTGGCCTGTCCGGCGAATGTCATCAACGCGCTTCGCATCTCCAGGCCGAGTTCCACGGCAATGAAGAGCCGCATCACTGCCCCGCCGCCGGCGGTCCCTCGCTACCATCGGGCTGGCCCTCCGCGAGATCCAGGAGCAGTCGGCGAACCATGTCGAGGGCCGTTTGGGCCGCGAACGACTTGACGAGTGTCCGATTTCCGGGGAACAGAAACGTATGAACGCGGGTTCGATGATCGGCCACAACCGCAATGGCAACCGTGCCGACCGGCTTCAACGGCGTACCACCCGTCGGCCCTGCGATCCCCGTTACGCCCACTCCAACCTGGGAGGACGCGCGCTCCCGCGCCCCCCTGGCCATCGCGAGCGCCACCGGTTCGCTCACCGCGCCGTGCTCCGCAATGACCGTCTCCGCTACGCCCAGCTCACGGATCTTCGATTCGTTGCTGTAGCACACCGTGTTGAACGCCACGTAGTTCGAGCTGCCCGACACATCCGTCAGCCGCGACGAGACCAATCCGCCGGTGCAGGACTCGGCGACGCCGATGCGCCAGTGCCGCGCGCTGAGTTCGCGGCCGACGACTTCTTCGAGAGTTGAGCCGTCAGCGCTGACCAGATCCCGGCCCAGGGCTGGGGAGAGCTCCGCGATTGCCTCGTCGAGCCGCGAGCGCCCGTCCTGCTCGGAGGCGGCAGCTACCGTGAGGTGCAGCTCGATCTGGCTCGGGGAGGCCAGCACGGTGGTCGTGATCGGCAACGAGCCCTCGGTCCATCGCGAGTAGATCGGCTGTGCGATTTCCTCGATGTGCGACTCGCTCCGGCCGGCGGTCCTGATCACGCAACGATACAGTCGCCGTGCGCCCGCGGTCGGCGTCAGGCGTTCCCGCACCACGCGATCGAACAGCGCACGCAGCTCGCGCGGCGGCCCAGGAAGAACGACGATTACGCAGTCGCCATGCGGGATCCACAAGCCGGGCGCCGTGCCCCTCTCGTTCTCGAGGACGGTCGCCCCGCGCGGAACGAGCGCCTGGCGCCGATTGACCTCTGGCATGACCATGCCGCGGTTCACGAACCGGCGCCGGATGCGCTCGACGATGGCGGCATCCTCGTCCAGTCCGACTCCCAGCACGGCGGCGACCGACTCACGCGTCAGATCGTCGTCGGTCGGCCCGAGTCCCCCGCTGACCACCACGAGCTCGGTCCGCGCAAGGGCGCCGCGCAGCACCGACTCGAGATCCGCCCGAACGTCGCCGACGACCGTCTTCGCGCGAACCTGGACTCCGATCTCGTTCAGGCGTTCGGTGATGAAGACCGAGTTGGTGTCCAGCTTCGGAGGGACCAGCAGTTCCGTCCCGACGGCGATGACCTCGGCCCATCGCGGCGCGAACTCCGGCGGGCTGCTCACACGAACCATCCTGGCCGTGCCCATACCGCGACCTGGAGCACCAGGTTCGCATAGATGGCCGCCATGACATCGTCTGCCATGATGCCCACCCCGCCTCGCAGCCGCTCGAGCCGGCCGGCGGGATAGGGCTTGACGATGTCGAAAATCCGAAACAGCACGAAGCCCGCCAGGAACACCTGCCAGACGGAGGGGAGAAGGACCAGCGTGATGAGAATGCCGGCGACCTCGTCGATGACCACGGGACCGGGATCCTCGAGGCCGAAATGCCGCTCCGCGACGTGGGCGCTCCAGACCCCGAGCGCGAGCAGGACCCCTATGGCGGCGATCTCGAGCGGCAGTGACCCGGTCCAGCGGATGGCGGCGAGCAGCACCAGCCCGCCGAGCGTTCCGACGGTGCCCGGCGCAACAGGCGAGTAGCCGAGATTGAGCCACGTAGCCAGCAGCAGCGCGACTCGTGTCATCTTGGTCGGGACGGTGGTCATACGCGGATCAGGTTCGGGACGGGCTGAAGTCGTCAGGATGCCCTGCGGAAGACGCGCGTGCGCGCAAGACGATCGTGGAGCGACCGCTCCTCGCCGAGCAGCGCGGGCAGGAAACCCAGGCCGAGCGTCGCCACCGTGACGAGGGAGCACGCCGTGCGCAGCGCGCTCCGCCCCAGATCCAGGCGCGACCGGTCGTCGGGAACGACCGCGATGCCGGTGGCCATCTTGCCGAGGGTCTGTCCCACCGTTCCCGTGAAGACCCACACGTAGCCGAGATCCAGCAGGAGGAAAAACGCCGCGAGCGGCGCGCGCGGCAGGAGCCCGACCTCGGACGGCGCGAGGCCGGCGATGCGAATCGTGAAGTAGAGCACGGCCAGGTCAATGGCCGCCATCAGCGTCACGTCGATCAGGGCTGCGAGCACCCGGCGGGCCGGACCGGTACGCTCACCGCGTGCCGGCGTCGGGAGCGTCTCGACCGGCGGGGCCGGCCCGGCATCGGGCCCCACCGACGACGGCGAAGGAAGCTGAAATCCAAGGTCGAGTTCTGTTGGCGTCGATTGCTCGTATCGCTGCCGGACCCGGGTCGGGCTCGGCGTGGCCTTCCTAACCGAGAGGGGCGGCCGGGCAGGCGGCGTCGGACGAGGGGCTCCGATCTCCGGCACGTCGAACAGCGGCAGATCGAGCGGCCCGCTGTCGGGTGGCGCCTGAATCGTTCTGTCGAATGCGGAGGCCGCACGCGGCGCGGCTGGATGCGGTCTGCCTCTCCTGGCGCCCGCCTCCGCAGGGTCCGGAAGCCCGTGGCTGGTCGAATCCCGAAGCGGCGGTCGGTCACGCGGCGGGAGACGGGGCACGGGAGACTCGACCGACGACAAGGCAAACGTGTAGCCGCAGTTCTTGCAACGGTCTACGTCATCGAAGCCGAGATAGCCGCACTTCGGACACTTCATTCGCGCCCTGCTCCACCTCGGCCGGTCTCATCCTGCGCCGGGCGCGCGGGCGCCAAGGGCAGGCGGGTCGTGTCGGTGGCCTCCAGCAACGCGCGCTGGATGTCACTTCGCAACCGCGACGCCTCGGCGAACAACGGGTCGCCCTGCGCCACGTCATCGAGCGAGGCCAACGCGTCCTTCAAGCGACCTGACGCGTACAGGGTTCGCACCCGGGAGAGGATCATTTCGCCCGAGCGGGGAACGGGAAGTTGATCGGCCGGTCCGGCGGCGGACGTGGCCGATGTCGGACCGCCCCAGCTCAGATCGACCGAGAGCAGCGGACCGAACAGGTCGCGTGAGGCCGCGAACACGATCAGGGCGGCGATGGCGATCGCCAGGCCGACCAGCGGCCAGGCTCGAACCGGCCGGGGACCCCCGCGACGGAACAATCGATCCGCGCTGGCGAGGCGCTTGCGCCTGGCGGGTTTCGCCCCGGCCGAGGCGGGCTCGGCCGACGCCGCCGGGCCTTCGAGCCGCTCCAGGCGGCCAAGATACGCAAGCGCAACGTCCTGCGGTCCGCCCTGGTCGACTGCCGAGGTCAACAACTCCCGCGCGCTGTCGCCGTCCCCTCTCTGGAAGGCCGCGACCCCCTCGTGCAGCAACTCCTCGGCTTTGCGTTGGCGTTCGGCCAGCGCGCTCCGGGCGCGTTCGATGTAGGCGCGCGCCCTGGCGTGCACGCGATCGAGGAACAGGACCCGACCCCAGACGTTGATCGCTTCCTGGTACCGGCCAGCGAAATAGTGATCGAGGCCCACCAGCAGCAACTCGTCGATCTTCGCGTCGCGTTCGGCGTTGTCGTGGGCCTCGTTCGGCCCTGCCGGTCTGCTAATGGGATCGGACATGATCGTCAGGAGAACTGGTCGCTATTGTCGGCCAAAGACGGAGAGACAGTCAATCGGGTCACGACGCGATTCGGGGACTTACGCCGACTCGTCGTCGCGATCGCCCTGCCGCGCCGGGGGTATGCCAAGCGACCGCATCTTGCGATAGAGATTGCTGCGTTCCACGCCGAGCACGTCCGCGGTCCTGGAGATGTTGCCCTGCTGCAGCGCAAGGGCGCGGAGGATGTAGGTGCGCTCGAACTGGTCCCGCGCCTCGTGGAGCGTCACCAGCTCGGGGACCTCCTCATCGGTTCTGGGCGTGCCGGCCGAATCGAGAAACGCCAGGTGAGAGGCGTCGATCATCTCGCCGGGCACCATGATCATGAGTCGCTCGAGGACGTTCCGGAGTTCTCGCACGTTGCCCGGCCACGCATAGTTCGTCAGGACGTCCAACGCATCATCGCCGAGCGTCTTCGGCCGCCGGCCGTACTCGCGCGCGAACACCCGCACGAAATGCCGCGCCAGCAGCTGGATGTCCTCGCGGCGTTCCCGAAGCGGCGGCACGAAGATCGGGATCACGTTCAGGCGGAAGTACAGGTCCTCCCGAAACCGGCCGGCCTTGATCTCGGCCGGGAGGTCCTTGTTCGTGGCGGTGAGCACCCGCGTGTCCACCCGCACCCGGGCGCTGCCGCCGACAGGCTCGACCACCTGCTCCTGGAGCACGCGCAGCACCTTGGCCTGGGTCTTCAGGCTCATGTCGGCGATCTCGTCCAGGAAGATCGTGCCGCCGTCGGCCAGCTCGAACTTGCCTCGCCGGTCCGACACCGCGCCGGTATAGGCGCCGCGGACGTGACCGAAGAGCTCCGACTCGATCAGCTCCTCGGGAATCGCCGCGCAGTTGACTTCCACGAACGCGCCGCCGCGGCGCTTGCTCAGGTTGTGGACCGTGCGCGCGACCAGCTCCTTGCCGGTCCCGTTCTCGCCGCTGATGAGCACGCGCCCGTTGGTCGGGGCGGCCATGGCCACCTGCTCCCGCAGCTGGTTCATGGCATAGCTCTCGCCCACCATGGTCAGGTCCTGGTCGACCCGCGCACGAAGCGCCTTGTTCTCGGCTTCGAGCCTGCGCTGGCGTACCGCGTTGGCGACCACGAGCACCGTCTTCTCGAGCGAGAGCGGCTTCTCGAGGAAATCGTACGCGCCGAGCTTGATCGCGCGGACGGCCGACTCGATGTTCCCGTGCCCCGAGATCATCACGACGGTGGAGTCGACCTGGCGCTCGCGCATCCGCTCCAGGGTGGCCAGGCCATCGACGCCGGGCAGCCAGATGTCGAGCAGCACGATGTCGTAGGCGGTGCGCGTCATTCGATCGAGGCAGGCCTCGCCGCTCTCGACGGCCTCGACGGCATAGCCCTCGTCGCGCAGGACGCCGGTCAGCGCCGCGCGGACTCCCGGTTCATCGTCGACGATGAGAACGGCTGCCTTCACATCACCTCGCCACGCTACGCGATGGTCCGGAGCGGCGCTACACGGGCAACTCGACCGTGAACCGCGTGCCCCTCGGCTGATTGTCCCCGACCTCGATGCTCCCGCCGTGCTCCGCGACGATTCGGCGGACAATCGCCAGCCCGAGGCCGCTGCCCCGCCGCTTGGTCGAGTAATACGGCATGAAGAGCTTGTCGCGCTCGTCCGACGGGATGCCAGGCCCGCTGTCCGCCACGATGATCCGCACGAGGCTGTTCCCCGCGTCGTGCTGCGTCTCGACGACGATCTGGCCGCGCTGGTTGAACGCCTCGATCGCGTTGTCGAGCAGGTTGATGATCACGCGACGGACCTGGTCGGGATCCAGCCGGACCTTGGGCAGCGACACGGCGAACAGCGTGTCGATCTTCACGTCCTTGAACAGGCCGTCGTAGAGTGCCAGCGTGGTCCGCAGCAGCTCGTGCAGGTCGGTGGGCACCCGCCTCGGGGACGGCATTCGCGCAAACTGCGAGAACTCGTCGACCAGGGCCTTCAGCGATTCGACCTCTCCGACAATCGTCGAGGTGCACTCATCCACCAGCGACCGCACGTTCGGCGGGGCCGTGGCAAACTGCCGCTGAAGCCGCTGCGCACAGAGCTGGATCGGCGTCAGGGGATTCTTGATCTCGTGGGCGAGCCGCCGCGCCACCTCACGCCAGGCCGCGACCTTCTGCGCGCGCATCAGGGGCGTGATGTCGTCGAAGACGAGCACGCTGCCCTCGGCCTGGCCGCCCTCGCCGTGCAGCGGCGTCGCCGCTGCCGCGAGGTGCACTTCACGACCCTCTCGGGCGAGCGCGATCTCCTGCGCCGGCTGATCGCCTTTCACCGACGCCGCGCCGAGCACCAGCTCAGCCAGCCCTTCGAGCTCGGGCCGGCTGAACACGGCGGAGGCGGATTGCCCGATCACGCCCTGATCGAGCCCGAGGAGCCGGGTGGCCGCCGCGTTGACTGTCGTCACCCGGCCGGCCGCGTCAATCGACACCACCCCGGTCGCAATGCGCTCGAGGATCGCTTCGGTGTACCGGCGGCGCTCCTCCACCTCCGTGTGTTTCCGCTGCAGGTCCACGGTGAACCGCTCGAGCCTGCGGCGGCTGGTCGCCAGCTCGTCGGCCATGCTGTTGAAGGCATCGACCAGCGACCCGAACTCGTCCGCCGTCTCGCGCTCGACGCGGTGCTCGTAGTGGCCGGCGCCGATTTCCCGTGCGGCTGCCGCCAGCAGCAGGACCGGACGCGTGATGCGCTTGGCGAGGTAGAGCCCCATCCAGGTCGCGCCCACCAGAATCATGAGCGTGACCATGAGAAAGAACGAGAGATACACGCCCGTCAACGGGCGCTTCAGGACCTGGAGCTGCGTGTACGACTCGTAGGCGTTCGTCATGCGTCGGGAGCGCGTCGCCAGATCCCCGGTCAGATGGTCGCTCGCCACGACGACGCCGATCACCACGCCGTCAGCCTTGCGCACGACGGCCGCCGCCCGGATCAGTTCGCCGCCGCCCTCCAGGGGCTCCCGCACCCACGTGTCCGGCTGGCCGGCCGCCGCTCTGGCTGCGATCCGATCTGCGGCCGCCCGGCTCACAGCCGGGGGCATCGACGGTGACGCGACGTCGACAACCGGGACGACCTGCGGGAGCGCGCCCCCGACCCGAACCACCCGGTAGACTTCGACCAGGCCCGCCCTTTGCTGCGTGACCTCCGGCGCCACCACCTCTCTCGCCTGGCGCACGTCGGATCCGGACAGATCGACATCCCCCAGCGCCTTCGCGAGCCGGGCCGCCTCGGCCGTCACCTGGCCCTGGCGCTCGTGGTAGTAGTCGCTGGCAATCCTGCGCGCCGAGTCCAGCACGTCGTCCAGGGGTGCGGTGAACCAGCGTTCGACGCTGGTCCGGATGAGTTCGCTGCCCACCAGCAGCACGAGCACCGCGGGCACCAGGGTCATCGCCAGCAGCAGCGTGACGAGCTTCGCGCGGAACCGGGCAAACGGCAGGGCCCGGCGCCTCTCGACGACCAGCTTGACGACACTTCTGGCCAGCACGAATGTGAGCGCCATCAGCATCGTCAGGTCGACCACCGACAACGCGTAGAGGACGAACTCGCTCAGGAAGGCCGGCGCCAGCGTCGCCGAGCGGTTGGCCAGCGTCATCGTGCCGGCCAGCGCGGCCCCGAGCAGCAGAATCCCCACCAGCAGCACCGCGGGCTTGTCGCGCATGGCGCGCCGCCGCCGAGGCGAGGCGGGGCCTTTGGTCGGAGCCGGCGGTGCCGGCCGGGAGAGCTGGAGCGATGTGAGCGACGAGCGGCCTTCGTTCATGGCGACCCGTGGCACCCGGTCATGGGATGAACGTGAACTGGGCGCGGCCCGAGGCGAGGCCCCGATCCCACGGCCAGAAAAACCAGGTGACCCTCGGTCTCGTATGGGCCCGCACCTGGACGTAATACTCTGTGTTCGGCTCGAGATCCGATGTGCTGAACAGGGGCAGGCGATCGAACTCGGTCACGTAGCGGCGCACCTCGGCCCTGTCGTCGGTGACCCGGCTGTCCTCGAGGCGGCCGTCGACGCTGCGCGACAGGTGGTGCCGGCCGGTCAACGTGTCGTACTGGTCGGTCGCGGTGACGCTGGCGCTGCCGAGCGAGCGGTCGAACCACAGGCTGACCGAGTGCTTGAGCTCGACATCGTAGGTGAAGGTCGTCGGCAGGCCCGCCTGGATGGTCGATTCCGCATCCGTCATCGCCTGCTCGGCGAGGGCAAACGACACGAGGACCCGGCCGTCCCGAATGAGCGTGGAAACCTGGATCCCGTCCGGTGCGCTCAGGTCGACGAGCGTGAAGGCAAGGACGAGGGACAGAAGCCGGGTCGCAGTCATTCCTTGGCGCTGATCAGGTCCTTCAACTCGGTCATGAACTCCCCGATGTCCCGGAAGTCCCGATAGACCGATGCGAAGCGCACGTAGGCGACCTTGTCGAGGCGCTTGAGTTCCTGCATCACGAACGAGCCGATCTCCGCCGTCGCGATCTCGCGCTCGGGCCTGTTCTGCAGCGCTTCCTCCACGCGGTCGGCGATGGCTTCGAGCGCCGAGACGGTCACCGGGCGCTTCTCGCACGCCTTCAGCAGGCCGGCGACGAGTTTCTGCCGTTCGAACCGCTCGCGGCGCCCGTCCTTCTTGATCACCATGTAGGGGATCTCGTCGATCCGCTCATAGCTCGTGAAGCGGCGCTCGCACTCGAGGCACTCGCGGCGGCGCCGGATGACGTCGCCTTCCTTGCTCTCGCGCGAATCGACGACCTTGTCGCCCATGTGTCCGCAGTACGGGCATTTCATGGCGCCTGTCCCCCGGCGGCGGGGTCCGCCATGCGCCGAATCCCGGTGAAATTGAGGCCTTCGTGGGCCATCAGCGCGACGGCCGTGATCGCAACCGGCATGAACGAGATCGCGTGCAGCACGATCGCCGCGCCGACCGCGCGATCGTTCGCCACGCCGTAGAACGTCGTGACCCCGATGCGGTACATCTCATGGAACCCGCCCACGGCGCCGGGGGTCGGCACGGCCACGCCGACCACCAGCAGCGTCATCAGCAGGTACGACCCCGTGTACGGCATGTCGATGTGAAACGCATGGGTGGTCGCCCAGATCGGGATCGAAATCGACAGCCAGAGCGGGAACGAGAACACCAGCGCGAGCGCCAGCCGTTTGGGCTGCCGGACGATCGCCAGTCCTTCGGAGAACAGTTCAACCAGGCGCGCGACGCCGTGGGCGATGCGCGCCGGCAGGAACCGATCGGCACGTCTGGCCAGCCCTGCGAGGCGCCCGGGATCTCCCGCCAGGAAGAAGAGCACGACCAGGATCGCCACCGCGCCGGCCCCAACCGAGATCCCACCGATCTTGAGCGCGCGGTACACGGCCGGATCGAGCGACGCGATCCCCGGATCGAACATGAGGAGGAACAGCGCGAACAGGATGAGCACCGTCAGCATGTCGAGCAGGCGTTCGACGATGATGGTGGCGAACACCGCCGTGGTGCTCATGCCTTCGTGCCGCGCCAGCAGGTACGGCCGGATCACCTCACCGGCCCGCGCCGGCAGCAGCGTCAACGCGCCGAATCCGATCAGCGTCGCCCGGAGTGCGACGCCGAAACGCGGCCGCCCCAGCGGCCGCAGCAGGTACAGCCACCGGAGTGTTCTGATGAAGTAGGTGGACATCGTCGCGCAGAGCGCGAGGATCAGAAACGCGACCCGTCCGCCCTGGATCTCACGCGACACGCCGGCCAGGTCCGCGCCTCGGAGGAACCACGCCAGCAAACCCAGTGCCAGGGCAACAACGAATACAGTTCGGAGGTGAGTCCGCATGCTGATCAAGGCCCATCGCGGCAGCGCCACTCGAAAAGAGGGACCTCGGGACAGGCTGCGGCCCGACTGCCGTGCTGGTGGCCAAACCGTTGGAACTCTACTACATCGGCCCGTGGAGGTCTATGTTGCGCCCGCCCGGCAGACCGCGCTTGCGTTGGCCTCCGCGCGGCCGGTAACATGGGCATCCTTTGGAGCCGCTTCGGCAAACGATCCGTCCTGCCATGGGCGAACCACTCATCGCGACATCGCTGCCGGGACTCACGCCGCACCGGACCGGCAAGGTCCGAGACCTCTACGAAGTGGGCGACGCCCTGCTGGTCATCGCGACCGATCGCATCTCGGCGTTCGACTACATCCTGGGCTCGGGCATTCCCGACAAGGGCGCAGTCCTCAACCAGTTGTCCGCCTTCTGGTTCGGGATGATGGCCGATATCGTCCCGCACCACGTCATCAGCACCGACCCCGATCGATATCCCGAACCCGCGCGCCGTCATGCCGGTCTGCTCCGCGGACGATCGATGCTGGTGCGCCGGACCATCCCGCTGCCGCTCGAGTGCGTGGTTCGCGGCTACCTGTCCGGCTCGGGATGGAAGGACTACCAGCGAACCGGGGAGATTTGCGGGCTGGCCCTGCCGCGCGGCCTCAGGCAGTCGGACCGGCTGCCGCAGCCGATCTTCACGCCGTCGTCCAAGGCTGAGTCCGGGCACGACGAGAACCTCACCGAGGCGCAGGCGGAGCGGCTGGTCGGCGCCGACGTGCTGGCGCAGGTGCGCGAGTACTCGCTGCGCATCTATGCCCGCGGCCTGGCCCACGCCGAATCGAAGGGCATCATCGTCGCAGACACCAAGTTCGAGTTCGGCCTTGCCGGAGATCCGGGCGGGCGCCCGACGCTGCTGCTGATCGACGAGGTGCTCACTCCCGACTCGTCCCGGTTCTGGCCGATGGATCGCTACAAACCGGGCGGCCCCCAGGCGAGCTTCGACAAGCAATTCGTGCGCGACTACCTGGAGGCCATCGGCTGGAACAAGCAGCCGCCGGCGCCGTCGCTGCCTGTCGAGGTCGTCGAGCGCACGCGGGACAAGTACGTCGATGCCTTTCGCCGGCTCACGGGGCGGGAACTGGAGTAATTCGAACGGGCGCCAGAAACGCGCCCCGGGGGCGACCGTGCACGAACGGCTCGAACAACTGGTCGGCGAAATGGTGGACAAGGGCATTCTCTACGAGGAAGCCCAACGGGAATTCGAGCGGAAATACATCGCGAAGGCCCTCCTGCGGGCCGGCGGGAACCTCTCCCGCGCCTCGGCCCTCCTCGGCATCCACCGCAACACCCTGACCCGCAAGATCGCGGCGTACCGGCTCAAGCGACGGGGCTAGCCCGCACTCCTCCACAGGCGGACTATTCGGACCTTCGCGAATAATCCGGGCCAGGGCGTTGCCTCACCTGCCAACTCCCTGGTCCACGCTCTGCACCGGAAACCTGCGGCGGCGAGCCTTGACAGGCCGGACGGGGCCGTTCCATACTTGGCAGTCGGTAGTGACGAGTGCTAGCGCAGCCTCCTGGTGAGTGCCAGCGCGCGCCCCGGCGCACCGTCGCCGTCTCGTCTCCTGGCCCTCGCCTCGGGGCGTTCCCCTGGTGAGTCAGGCCGTTACGTTCCATCGCTTCTCTCATTGGAGCAGTACCACGATGAAAGTCAGACCACTGCACGATCGAATCGTCGTCAAGCGCATCGAGGAAGGTGAACAGGTCGTTGGCGGCATCATCATCCCCGACACCGCGAAGGAAAAGCCCCAGCAGGGGAAGGTCGCCGCGGTCGGCGCCGGCAAGCTCGACGACAAGGGCAAGCGCATCGCGCTCGATGTGAAGGAAGGCGACACGATCCTGTTCGGAAAGTACTCCGGCCAGGAAATCAAGCTGGAGGGCGAGGAGTTCTTGATCATGCGCGAGGACGAGGTTCTCGGCGTGATCGAGAAGTAGGCATCCGATCGATTGAATCGCTCTTCGGCGATGACTGGCCACTCGTGAACGCGCCGCATTGCGCCGGGAGTAGAAGGAGTACAAGGACATGGCAAAGCAGATTGTGTATGGGGAGCAGTCGCGACAGGCGATTCTGCACGGCGTGAACAAGCTGGCGGACGCCGTCAAGGTCACCCTGGGCCCCAAGGGCCGCAACGTCGTGCTCGACAAGAAATTCGGATCGCCGCTCATCACCAAGGACGGCGTCACCGTCGCCAAGGAAATCGACCTCAAGGATCCGCTCGAGAACATGGGCGCGCAGATGGTTCGCGAAGTGGCGAGCAAGACGTCCGACATCGCGGGCGACGGCACCACCACCGCGACCGTGCTGGCGCAAGCCATCTACCGTGAGGGCGCGAAGAACGTCACGGCCGGCGCGAACCCGATGGACCTCAAACGCGGCATCGAGCGCGCGGTGGAAGCCATCGTGGCCGACCTCAAGAAGCGCTCCAAACCGGTCAAGGGCCACATGATCGCGCAGGTCGGAACGATTTCCGCCAACAACGACGAGACCATCGGCAAGATCATCGCCGAGGCCATGGAGAAGGTCGGCAAGGACGGCGTCATCACGGTCGAAGAGGCGAAGACGCTCGAGACCTCGCTCGAGGTCGTCGAGGGCATGCAGTTCGACCGCGGCTACCTCTCGCCCTACTTCGTGACCGATCCCGAGCGGATGGAGGTGGTGCTCGAGAACCCCGTCATCCTGATCCACGAGAAGAAGATCGCCTCGATGAAGGACCTCCTGCCGGTCCTGGAGCAGGTCGCCCGCATGAGCCGCCCGCTGCTCATCATCGCCGAGGACGTCGAGGGTGAAGCGCTGGCCACGCTGGTGGTCAACAAGCTGCGCGGCACGCTGCAGGCCGCGGCCGTCAAGGCCCCGGGCTTCGGCGATCGCCGGAAAGCCATGCTGGAAGACATCGCGACCCTGACCGGCGGCCGGGCCATCACCGAGGACCTCGGCATCAAGCTCGAGAACATCAAGATCGACGACCTCGGCAAGGCGAAGAAGATCACCATCGACAAGGACAACACCACTATTGTCGAGGGTGGCGGCAGCCAGGCGCAGATCGAGGGCCGCGTGAAGCAGATCCGGACGCAGGTCGACGAGACCACCTCGGACTACGACCGGGAGAAGCTGCAGGAGCGGCTTGCGAAGCTGGTCGGCGGCGTGGCCGTGATCAAGGTCGGCGCGGCCACCGAGACCGAGATGAAGGAGAAGAAGGCGCGCGTCGAGGACGCGATGCACGCGACCAAGGCGGCCGTCGAAGAGGGCATCGTGCCCGGCGGCGGCGTCGCCCTGATCCGCTCGCTCAAGGCGCTGGCCGCCCTCAAGGCCGACGGCGATCAGCAGATCGGCATCAACATCGTCAAGCGCGCCATCGAAGAGCCGCTGCGGTGGATCGCGCAGAACGCCGGCCAGGAAGGCTCGATCGTCGTCCAGAAGGTCAAGGAAATGGACGACGAGTCCGGCTTCAACGCGCAGAACGACACCTACGAGAACCTGGTGCAGGCCGGCGTCATCGACCCGGCAAAGGTCGTGCGCACCGCGCTCCAGAACGCGTCATCGATCGCGTCCCTGCTCCTGACGACCGAGGCCGTGGTGGCCGAGATCCCCGAGGAGAAGAAGGACGCGCCGATGCAGGGTGGACCTGGCGGCGGAATGGGCGGGATGTACTAGGGCTCGGGGCCTGGGGCTCGGGGCTAGGCGCTGGTCTGCACGGACCAGCGGCTCGTCAGCAGAGACGACGCGCCCATCGCCAGGCAGATACGCGGTATCACGAAAGGCCCGGTCAGGCGACATGCCTGCCGGGCCTTTCGGCTGTACGGAAGACGCGAACCTTTTCGGCCACCGTGCCTGGGCGATTCCGGAATCGAGATTCATCGGCGCGCCTCATCCAGGTGCGTCATCTCCACCGCAGCGGGACGGGCATGCGCGACGGGCCCACGGGGCGCGGGGGGCGGGGTCGCGCGCAATGCCGCAGTTCGCGGTATCCTGAGCGACGGGCCGCAGTGCTCGGCGAGAAGCGTTCGCCTGTCAACAACATCGCCCGATCGATGAGGATCGACCCTTGAGCATCGACATCGGCAGAGTCGGCCGAATTCTCGCAGGCATCGGCGTGGCGCTTGCGCTGGCCATCTCGGTCGCGGCAAGCGGACAGGCGCCCGCGAGGAGCCCGCAGTCACCCGATCCCGCATTCGACGGATCGCGACAGCTGCTGCTCGTCGTCACGGACTCGTGGCAGGCGGTCGACGGCACGATGCGCCGATTCGAGCGGAAGGCGTCTTCCTCGGCGTGGAGCGAGATCGGGTCCAGCCTCCCGGTCGTCGTCGGCCGCGCCGGCCTTGCGTGGGGGCGCGGCGTGCGAGTCGGCTCAGCGGGTGGGCCGGACAAGATGGAAGGCGACGGAAAGGCGCCCGCGGGTGCGTACCGGCTGGGTGTCGCCTTCGGGTTGGCGACCGAGCGGCCCGCCTCGTGGCGACTCCCCTACCGCTACCTCGGGGACCAGATCGAGTGCGTCGATGATGCCGCCTCGGCACAGTACAACCGCCTCGTCGTCAGAGCACAGGCGAGCGGCGGCGACTGGAAGAGCTCGGAGCGGATGTGGGAGCAGCCGCTCTACAAGTGGGGAGTCGTGGTGGAACACAACACAGGCACGATCCAGCCGGCGGGCGGATCGTGCATCTTCCTGCATATCTGGTCCGGCCCGTCCAGGGGAACCGCCGGTTGTACCGCGATGGCGGAATCGAATCTTGTCGCCGTCATCGCGTGGCTCGATCCGGCGAGGACACCGCTGCTGGTGCAACTGCCGCGTCCCGAGTACGAGCGTCTCAAGTCCGCTTGGCGGCTGCCTTGAGTGGCGGACTCGCGACGAAGCCGCGGCGCGGACCACGCGTCGGGCACGCCCCGCCGGCTATCTGAGGGTAAAGGTGAGTTCGAGGGTGACCAGCACCGGAACGGGCTGGCCGAGCCGACGGCCTGGCACAAAGCGCCATTTGCGGGCAGCCTTGACGGCCTCCTGATCGAGACCGAACGTCGCATCGAGCGACTTCACGACCGTGACGTCGCCGACGGTGCCGTCAGGGTTCACGACACACTCGAGGACCACCGTGCCCTGGATCTTCGCCCGCATCGCGTCAGCCGTGTACTGAGGCTTCTCGTCGTGAATGAGGCGAGGCAAATCGATGCCCGAGCCGGGCCGGTACGCTCCGCCGCCAAACCCGCCGCCCCATCCCGGACCGACACCTGAACCCGAACCGGGCCCGACGCCGGTGCCCGTGCCGGTTCCGCCGCCGCCGCCGCTGCCGGTACCCTGCGAAGTCGTGATTCCACCGTCCAACGTGCCGGGCTGAATCAACTCGGTCGTCAGGACCTGCCTCAAGGGGATGGTCAGCTCTGGCGCGGGAATGTCCTCGGGTGGCTTGAACGGCTGGATGTCGGGCGGTTTGGCCGGACGCAGTTCCGTCTTGCGCGGGGGTTCGGGCGACTTGTTGCCGCCGCCGCCACCGCCGCCACCCGGGCCGGGCGTCGCAAGCCAGGTGACCTGCGGAATCGGGTCCGGTGCCTTGGTCGCATCGATGATGGCCGGCCCTGCCAGCGCCACGTAGAGCGCGGTGGCCACGAGCACGCAGTGGACGACGAACGAGACGCTGAAGGCGCGGGACATCCGCGGGCCTTGGGTTTCGAACGAGAAGCGGACTTCACGCGGATGCATCTCTTCCAGATGCACCGAAACGTGGCCGACCGGAGCGGCGGCCAGCTGGGTGTCGGGCGTTGGATCAGGCATACGCTTGGGGCTCTTCAATTCCATTGTGGCGCCACCGCCGGCACGGTGCAAGGACTAACCGAGCGCCGCGCCTCCCCAATACTTCATACCGCCGAGCACCTTCGGCTGTTTACCAGCCTGCGGGGAGCAACCGCCTTGCCGGGTGGCTGTCCCCGAACCCGGCGGTGCGTCACCCCGCGACGGCACCGGGCGCCCAGGCTGACCTCAAACGCGGTCGTTCCAGGCCCCGATCGCGGCATTCCCGCCGCCATACGAGAACATCACCTGCAAAGCATCGGCCACTCGAGGAGCCCCGCCAATCGCCACGCAAATGCCTCCGCGTTCGGTCAGAGTCTCGTAGATGAGGCCGTCATGAGGCTGGAAGCCCACGCGCCGCATCGCCCCTGCCACGCCGAGCTTCGCGAGGTCACCCTCGGCGCCCTGGAGCGCTTCGAGCAGGCTGCCCTTCCCCACCGCCGGGCCAATCTTCGGCAACTGGAGTTTCGCCGGCGCTCCTCCCAGCACGCGCTGAACCAGGGCCACCGTCTCGGGCGTGTCCTTGGCCAGCACCGACATCTCCTCCGGCGTGAATCCCTGCTGCTTGAGGGCTTCGATGCCACGTTCAGCACAGTCGATGTCCTTGAAGACTCCCACCGTGAACAGCATACGTTCGAATTCAGCCATCATTCCCCCACCTTATGGATTCGACGCCACCGCGCGCCATTTGGCCTCGCCGGCCGAATCAATCCAGCCCCACTGAGGCTCTGTGCCTCGCCTGTCCGGTCACTGATCGACTGCCGTGGCGCGGGTCGCCAAGCCTGGCTAACTGTACGCTTGATGGGAAGCCGGCATCAAGGGAGCACGGGCGTCGGATTTGCTCCGCCTCCGGCTTCGACCATGATGCCGTCGACCTTGAACCACGCTTCAGGGCCTACCATGGCCTCGGAATGCGGCCGGCCGCCTGCGCGGGCCCCGCCATTGGGTCGGGCGGGCTGCTCGCTGGCGTTGACGACCACACGAGAAGAGGACATTTCCAACAATCGAGGACCGGGGACAGTTCCAACGAACCCTGACAACACCGCGACTTTCCAGAATATCCGTCGGGCGCTTGATGTTACAATCCTGGGATGGGAAGACTAGGCCTACCGGAACTGCTCGTGATCCTCGCGATCGTGATTCTCGTGTTCGGAGCCAACCGGCTGCCCGAAATCGGGCGTGGCATCGGCAAGGCGATTCGCAACTTCAAGGACGCCAACGACGATCCGGCCGACAAGCCCAACGACCGACGCGCCTGACGCCTGCTGACTCCGCATCAGATCACGACCCTCACCTCGCCCACGCGCCGCGTGACCCGCTCCCGATCCAGGTACTCGAGCAGCGGAATGGCATACTTTCGCGTGATCCCGTACCGGGCCTTGAATGCGGCGACATCGAGGCGCAGGCCGCCCGCACCGGCCGAAGACTTCATCGCCGCGATGTCCCGCTTCAACCGATCGAGTGTCTCCGCGTGGAAGATCAGCGTCTCGACCTTGACGAGAATCTTCTGCCGGACCAGCAAGGTAACGAGTCGCTCGGCGGCCTCCCGGGGAACGCCAATCGAGGCCGCCACGTCTCCGGCAAGCGGGGGCGCGAACCCTGCATCCAGAAAGGCCTTTGCCGTGAGGTCCCGCGCCCGCGCATCCTGGTCGGAGAGCGCGACACGATGATCCGAGAGCGCGAGACGATCGCGCAGCGCGATTTCGTGCGCACCGGCCAGGTTGGCCAGCACTCGTTCGAACACCCCCGCCGCGGCATGTCCGCAGAGCCGTTCACGCACCTCCTCGCGTGGGATGCCGTCTGACAGCGGCTGTGCGCGATGATAGGCGCCCAGCAGTGACTTGACGGCCGTGCCCAGCGCCGCGATCGCCGCGTCGGCAAACAGCGAATCTCCGATCCGGACGGCGTCGTGCCGCTGCGTGAGCGTGTCGGCCATTGCAGACCCTTCAGCAGGAGAGAGTCCTCCACGACTCACGAGTTCCGATACCGGCAGACCTGTCAGCCCGGCCTCATCGAGCATCAGGAGCACGGCGCGCTGCCCGCGACGCAGATCGCCGGGGGGTGCGTCATCCGTGTCGAGCCGCGCGAATCGCGCGAGGCCGGCCGGTGTGCGAATGCCCGTTTTCGGCGGGAGTGGATCGAGAACGACTCCCCCGGCGATGGTCGTCGGCGGAGAATACGCGCGAAGAATGAAGCGATCGCCGCGGGTCAGGACGTTGTCGGATTCGAGCCGGATCCGTGCGAACGCGGACTGTCCCGGGCCGATCTCGGAGGCAGTCCCGGTCAGATTGCCCTCGCTGGTGCTTGCCGAGGAGATCGCGACGCGGCCGAGCGCCTCGCTGGTAGCGTGATGGAATCGTATCCTCGCACCATGGCGAAGGGGCTTCACCGACTCGAGCGTCTCGATTCGGACGTCGACCACGCGCGTGATCGTCACCGTGCCGGCCACGGCCAGGGTGTCCCCGCGCGCAAGGTCGGTGACCTCGATGCCGCCCAGATTGACGGCTGCGCGTTGCCCGGCCACCGCCACCTCCGTCGGTTCGCCATGGACCTGGAGCCCTCGGACCTTGACCCGAATGGCCACCGGCAGAACGGCCAGTTCGTCGTCGACGCGCAGCGAACCCGATACCAGCGTGCCGGTCACCACGGTTCCGAACCCCTTCACGCTGAAGGCCCGGTCCACCGGCAGGCGCACGACGCCCTCGCTCGAAGGCCGGGACACCCGAGCACCGATATCGACGAGCGCCGCGCGAAGCGAATCCAGCCCGCTGCCGGTCCTCGAGGAGACGGGGATGACTGGCGCGGACTCCAGGAACGAGCCGCGCACGAGCTCTCGGATCTCGAGCTTGACCAGCTCCAGCGTGTCGTCGTCAACGAGATCGGCCTTGGTTACCGCGACAATCCCGGCCGGCACGCGAAGCAGCCGGCAGATGTCGAAGTGCTCCCGTGTTTGAGGCATGATCGACTCGTCGGCCGCCACGACGAGCAGCACGGCGTCGATCCCGCCCACGCCGGCGAGCATGTTCTTGACGAACCGCTCGTGGCCTGGCACGTCCACCAGCGCCACGGTCAGGTCACTGGCGCGCCAATGGGCGAACCCGAGATCGATCGTGATGCCGCGTTCCTTCTCCTCCTTCAGCCGGTCGGGATCCGTCCCGGTCAGCGCCAGCACAAGAGCGCTCTTCCCGTGATCGATATGTCCGGCCGTTCCGACGACGATGTGCTTCATCTCCGCCGCCTCCCGCGAGGAGGCTGAGCCTTGGCTCGGCGTCGAGCCGGTCGATCGCGGCTGACAGGGCTGCGGACGCGCCTGGTGGCCGGGCTCGGACGCCTGGTGCGGATCCCATCGAGCACCTCGACCAGCCCCAAGTCGATGCGCCGCTGCTCGAGGTCCACCCGCACCACCTGCACCCTGATGCGGTCGCCCAGCCGGTACTCCTTCCCGGTGTGCTCGCCGCGCAACGAGTGGGAGACCTCCAGATACCGGTAGTAGTCGTCGGCCATGGTGGAGACGTGGACGAGCCCTTCCACGTAATGCTCGACCAGCTCGACAAACAGCCCCATCGGACCAGCGCCGGTCACGTAGCCGCCGAACTCGTCTCCGACCTTGTCGGCCATGAACCGGACTTTCTTCCAGTGCACCAGCTCGCGTTCGGCTTCGACCGCGCGGCGTTCGCGTTCCGACGCGTGACGCGCGAGTTCGGGCAGAGTCTCGGCCAGCTCCTCCTGGCGCGCCGCGGGGGGCACTCCGCCTCGCACCTCCCTGAGCAGACGATGCACGACCAGATCGGGGTAGCGGCGGATGGGCGACGTGAAGTGCGTGTAGGTCCGGGCAGCAAGGCCAAAGTGCCCGGTGTTCGAGGCGTCGTACCGGGCAAGCGCCATGGTGCGCAGCATCAGAAACGCCACGGGCCGTTCTTCCGGCTTTCCCTGGAGGCGCTCGATCAGCTTCTGGAAATGACGCGGGGTTACCCCGCCAGGCGGAGCTGCGAGACTGTAGCCCAGCCCCGCCACGAATGACTCGAATTCCTGGACTCGGAGTGGATCGGGCGTGTCGTGAACCCGGTAGATCGCAGGCATGCCGCTCGCCTCGAGGTGGCCCGCCACGGTCTCATTGGCGAGCAGCATGAATTCCTCGATGATTCGATGGGCCACGTTGCGCTCCGCGGCGATCACCTCCTCGACCATGCCTTCCTCGTCGAGGACCAGCTCGGCCTCCGGCAGGTCGAAGTCGATGGACCCGCGCCGATGCCGCCGTTCCCTCAGGATCTCGAACAGCTCCTTCATCCTGCCGAACAGAGGAACCAGCGCTTCATACTGGGCGGTCGTCTGGGGATCCTGATGGGTGAGGATTGCGTTGACCGCCGTGTAGGTCATGCGCGCGTCGCTGTTGATGACCCCGTCGTGCAATTCGTACCTGACGACGCTGCCCTGCCCGTCAACCTCCATCTGGCATGACTGGACTAGGCGATCTACGCCGGGATTGAGGCTGCACAGTCCCGTGGACAGCTCCGAGGGAAACATGTGGACCGCGCGATCGGGAAAATAGACCGAGGTCCCCCGCTCCCGGGCGTCGGCGTCGAGCGCACTGCCCTCTCGCACGTAATGCGACACGTCGGCGATGTGCACGCCGAGCCAGTAGTGTCCGTTCGCGCGGCGCTCGAGGGTGATCGCATCGTCAAAGTCACGCGCATGCTCGCCGTCGATCGTGACCGTCTGAGTGGCGCGGAAATCCGTGCGCTCGTCGAGATCGCGGGCAGCCACTTCGCCGCCCAGCCTGCGGGCCTCGGTCACCGCCTCGTGGCTGTGCTCGTCCGGAATGCCGTGCTTGCGGATGATGATCCGGGTGTCCACACCTGGCGCGTCGACGGGACCCAGCACCTCGACCACCCGGCCGAGGGGACCGCGCGTCGCGGTTGGCCAGCGCGTGATTTCCACCATTACCATGTCGCCCGGGACCGCCCCGCGTTCCTCGCCCCGCGGCACCTGCACGTCCAGGACCTGCCGTCGCTCGAATGGCACCACCACGCCGAGCCCGGAGCCGTCCGACTCGTATCGGCCGATGAGAAGCTGGTTCCGCCGTTCCAGAATCCGCAGAATGCGTCCTTCGCGCCTCCGGTCACCCCTTCGGCGCTCGACTCGAGCGACCACGCGGTCGCCGTGCATCGCCTCGATCAGATTGGCGCTGGCCACATACACATCGCCTTCCGGATCGGTCCGCTCCGGAGCGACGAATCCGAATCCGTCCGGGTGCATCACGAGCCGGCCCACGACGAGATCCATCTTCGCAGGCAGGCCGAACCGGCCGCCGTGGATCTGGACGATCTCTCCGTCGGCCGCGAGCGCGCGAAGCTGGCGTTTGAACGCGACGCGACTCTCACGGGGAATCTTGAGAAGCTGGATCAATTCGCGCGACGACGCAGGGTGGTTCACCCGCTCCCGAAGCGCTTCAAGAAGTTGTTCACGCGTCACGGGGCGATTCCTCCGTGCTGCGATGTCCCGCCCGCCAGGGCGACAACCTGGATGTCACCGACGTTGGTGCCGGTTGGTCCGATGACGACCAGGTCGCCCATGGCCCGGAAGAATCGGTAAGTGTCGTTGTTGGTCAAGTACGTGATCGGATCTCCAATTCCAGCGGCGCGCGCGCGGTCGAGCGTTGTGTCGTCGACGACGGCACCCGCGGCGTCGGTGGGGCCGTCGATGCCATCGGTGCCAATCGAAATGGCAGCCGCAGGGCAGCCCAGTTCTCGCAGAGGTGCGGCGAGGGCCAGGGCGAATTCCTGGTTACGCCCTCCAGAGCCGGATCCCACGACCTTCACCGTCGTCTCCCCGCCCGAGACCACACAAAGAGGGCGTTCCGATTTCGCGACGAGTTCTTGAAGCCGCCGGGCGTGTGCGTGCGCAGCCGTTCTGGCCTCCCCGACGATGGGCGCGTCGCACACGTGAACGTGATAGCCGCGGCGAACCGCTTCGAGACGCGCGCCCTCCATGGCGTCGTGGGACCCGCCGATAAGCACGGTCGTCGATTCTCGCAGCGACGTCCCTCCCGGTTTCGGTGTTTCAGCAAGTTCCCCAGCCGCACCGCGCTCGAGCACCCGGACGGCTGCCCGGGGGTAGCGTGATCGGCCGCCGTGGGCATCGAGCACGTCGAGTGCGTCGCGATACGTCGTCGGGTCCGCGACGGTTGGTCCCGACCCGATGACGGAGAGGTCGTCACCAACCACGTCCGAGATGATCATGCTGTGAACGCGACCCGGGGCGGCCGCCGCCAGCCGCCCTCCTTTGATGCCCGATAGATGCTTCCTGACTGCATTGAGTTCCCAGATGCCGGCTCCCTGCTCCAGCAGGCGACGCGTCGTCTGCTGTTTGTCGCCGAGCGAGAGACCGCCGGCGGGCACCGCCATCAGCGAAGACGCCCCGCCCGAGAGGAGGACGACCAGTAGTTCTTGCGAACCGGCCCGGCTGGCCAGGGCGAGCGCCGAGAGTCCCGCGTCCACACTCGCCTGGGTCGGCACGGGGTGCCCCCCGCCATGCCAGGTGATGTTCGACGGCCATCGACCGGCCGGTCCGATGCCGACGATGCAGGCCGAGGCGAGGAGTCGGGGGCGTGCGGACAGGAAGGCTCTGGCCATCGCGGCCGATGCCTTGCCGGCGGCTATCAATCGGACCGGGCCGTCGCCGAGGCGCGACTCCGCCTCAGGTGTCAACGCGCGCTTGGTCAGCGTGGAGGGATCTGCCGCCGCGATCGCGGCATGCGCGATCGCGAGCACATCCCGGCGAAGGGAGGATGAGTCGGACGTCAGTTTACTTTTTTCGGATCAGACAACGCCGACATGCCCGTCACGACGTCGAAGCTCCTCAACAGCCGGCTGACGAGCCGGTTTGCATCCCGCTTGGTACACAGCACGTCGATCTGTTCGAGGATCCGATCGATGGCTGCCTCGGCGCTCGCCACGGCACGCTCCGAATAGTACTCGCGCTGGGTTTGCAGGAACTGCTGCTGTTTGAGGAATTCTTCCTTGTAGAAATCCGTGATCATCGTCATCGCGGGAAGGGCGGGTTGCCTTCCGAATACCCAGGGTGGCATGCGACTCCTTTGACGACACAGGATAAGGCAATTCAAGTGTAGTGCTCGTCCGCGCGGTGTGTCAATGTCACGAGGCCAGTTCAGCGCTCCGGAATTACCGTACGCGGCGCGCCGCGGCCAGGCCGCCGAGGCATCCGACGATCATCCCTCCGACGACCAGCAGGGACGAAGCCGCGGGCGACAGAAATCCCAGTACGGACGGATCGACCAGTCCGACCAAAGTGGTCGCGTACCTCATCCGGATCCCGCGGAGCGCGGCGTAGAGAAGCGCGAGCGCCAGCCCGGCGCCCAGCCCGCCCTGCAGCAACCCCTCGGTGACCAGGGGTCCGCGCAACAGGCCGAGCGGCGCCCCCATCAGCTGCATGATCTCGATTTCGTCGCGCCGCGCATACAACGTCAGCCGAACCACTGTCGCCACCGTCAGGACCGCTGCGAGCATCAGCACACTCGAGAGGGCCCACCCGGCCCAGCGGACCGCCGCCACGACGGTCCCAAGCCTCTCCAGCCAGCGCCGATCGAATCGAACGTCGGCGATGCCGCCGACCTCGGTCACCTCCTTCGCCAGCTCGTCCACCGCCGCACCGCGGGCGGTCTGAGGCCGCAACCGGACTTCAATCGATGCCGGAAGCGGATTCTGCTCGAGCGCCTCCATGCCGCCCGCCAGGTCTGGGAAATCGCGCTTGAACCGCGCCGCGGCTTCCGCCTTCGACACATAGATACGGGACGACACGACGGGACTTTCCGCCAGGAGGCGGTTCAAGGCCATGCGTTCCGCGTCGGTGATGGCGTCCTTGAGGTAAATCGACACCTCCGCGGCTGCGCTCCACCGCGTGATGAGCCGATCGACGTTCTCAGTCGCGAGGACGAAGCCGCCGAGAATCGCCATCGCGGCCGCGATGGTCGCCACGGCCATGGCGGTGCCGCCTCGCTGCCGCCACAGGCTGGCCAGCGCCTCTTCGAGACAGTAGCTGATCCAATGCATCGGCAGCCTTCCTACCGGGCATCCACCAGCCGGCCGTTGTCGAGGCTGATCGTCCGCCGTCCCACTCGCCGAATGAGCTCGCGGTCGTGTGTCGCCACCACGACGGTCGTGCCTTGTGCGTTGACGTCACGCAGGAGGTTCATGATCTCGAACGCAAGATCAGGGTCCAGGTTGCCGGTGGGCTCGTCGGCGAGGATCAGCGCAGGCTCGGTCGCGAGCGCACGCGCAATCGCGACCCGTTGCTGCTCGCCGCCCGACAGCTCGAGCGGTGCCGCGTTCATCCGGTGCTGAAGGCCTACCCACTTGAGCACCTGGAAGGTGCGCCGCTGCTGCTGCACGCTGGTGGCGCCCAGCACGCGCGGCACCAGGCAGACGTTCTCGTGAACAGTCTTGGTCGGAATCAGCTTGAAGTCCTGGAAGACGAATCCCACGCTGCGCCGGTAGGTCTGGACCTGGCGCGGCGAGAGGCTGGCCAGGTCGCGGCCGCCGACGCGGACACGCCCCTCGGTCGGCAACTCCTGCCGAAGCAGGATGCGAAGGAACGTCGACTTGCCGGCGCCGCTCGGACCCGTGAGGAAAACGAACTCACCCTTGTCGATCGTGACGGTGAGATCGCGCAGCGCGTACACGCCCCGGCTGTACATCTTCGACAAGCGCGAAGTCTCGATCACGTCGCCTCAGCCGGGTTATGGGCAGAATCGCCCCGAGTTCCTCGGAGCATAGCACACGCCTCGAAGATGAGCCGGCGCTCCCGATCGACCGTTCTCACCGGTGGCGAGCGCCTCCGGCGCCGACTCGTGCAGCGAGGGGTCGAACGCTCCCCGGCCTGGAACCGCCGCCAGCCGCGCGGCGGTATCAGCGCCGGGCCCCCTGGCCCGCCTCGTACTCGACCAGAGTCGCACGGAAGGAACCAAACTCCGTTTCGATCTGGATGACGAGAGGCACGCGGCGTGCATCCTGGCTCAGCCATATCGTTGCGCGCGGAGCGTCGCGCACCTCCGTCTCGTAGCTGATCAGGACGTCGATCGGCAGCGCCGCCTCGTGCCGGTCGCCGTATCTGACGACCTCGGCGCGTCGCGCGACCAGTTCGACCCGCAGGCCGCTGCCCAGGTGGTTGACTGCCAATCGCAGGCGGGTGCCCGGCAGGATCAACCGGGTCCTCGCGTAGAACAGCGCGCCGAGCGGGTCGCGAACCCCCGTCGGCAGCGGCAACACCTCCTCGGCTGCCCCGCCTTCCTGCGGGCCCCTGATGATGCGCAACACGCGGGCTGACGCGTCGAACCTCGCAGTGAACTGAGCCGTGCGATCCCCTTCCCGCAGATGCTCGACGTGCAGCAGCGGCATGAAACTCGCGTTGGTCCACGTCGTGAACCGATCCTGCGCGTCGAAATACTGGGACACCCACGAGGCCGTCGAGAACATCAGATCGAGACGGTACGCGGCGCCGGGTGGAGACCCTGCACCGCCGGTCCCGAGCGTGATCCTGGCGTCCCCGGCCGGAAGGTTGATGCCGCTGCTTGCCCAGGCGATTTCATACGACGCGAGCTCGGCGGGAGGAAGCATGACGGCGGGAGCCGCTGGCGCCGGCGGTGGTTCGGGAGGAATCACTGCAGCCTGGGCCATTTCGGTCCACACCAGCTCGTAGATGCGAGCATCGCCAAGCGACGCACGCTCGACGAGAGGGCCTGGCGTGGAGATCGCGGCGGCGTGCGGCGAGACGACGTACCGGACGTCGAGCCGCCTCAACGCCCACAGCGAGTCATTGCCAGGGAATTCGCGCAGGGCTTCTGTGATCTCGGAATAGGCGTACGGGCTCTGCCAGCCGTATCCGTTCAGAATCGGACGGCCGTGCTGCAGGGAGTCGAGCATGAACGACGCGTTCTTCGCGTCGAACGCCAGCGGAAGGTACACCACCGGTCCCGGGGCCGGAGCCGAGGCCAACCACCTACCAGTCTCTGTACTGGATAACGGCGCGTCGACGACCGCGATCGGCAGATTCGCATATTCGAGCCCCGCAGCGACAACGACCATGACCCAGAGGCCTCGCCGCGCCGTCAGTCGACCAAGGCCAAGCGATGCAAGGCCCGCAAGGCCGAATGCCACCAGCGTGCCGAACCTGGCTGGGGATCGAGCGAGCTGAGATCCGAAGAGGCTGTCGCCGAACAGCGTTGCGATGCGAGATTCGATTCCCGGTCCGAGCGACAGCACGAACCCGACGATTGCGATGGCTCCGAGCGGCCAGACCACCGCCCGAAACCGATGCCTCCCGGACCGCCACACGCCCACGGCTGCCAGCGCAGTAACCACGAACCCGACGAACAGCACCTGGTCGGGCCGCGCCGCCTCCGGCGGGCTCGATCGAAGCCATCCTGATGCGCCGTAGACCGCACTCGAGGGCGTGACCGTCAGGAAACTCGCGAGTCGGGCGGGCTGCGGCGTCAACGCGTCGGAGACGACCTCCGCTGTGCCCCGCCTGTGCACCTGCAGATAGGGTCGCATCACTGGCGCGACCACGAGCACGCAGAGCACCACCGCCAGCATGAGGCGCGTCAGCACGGACACGCTCCGCCACCGTCCGACCGCCACGAGGAGCCCAATGGCCCCGACCGTCAACGCCACACCGCTGACCACCGCGCACGACATCGAGGAGACCACCTGAGCGCCCGATGTCACGCCCAGCAGCAGCCCGTCGCGAAGCCGCCGGCCGGCGACGACGCGGTGGAGACACAGAAACGCGAGCGGCAGCAGGTAGAGCGATTGCAGGGGCAGATCGCCCAAGTGAGCGGTGTGATACGGCCAGAATCCCCAGCAGAGCCCCGCGACGAGCGCGCCCGAAGCGGACCCGGTAATCGCGCGTGCGAAGGCGAACATTGCGAGCGCCCCCGCCACGAGCGAGAAGATGAGGACCGCATTGAAGCACGCCGTCGCGTTTCCCGTCACCGCATAGAGCGGCCAGGCCAGCACGGCCTGCAGCAACAGGTGATCGGTGTACGCCAACGCGTGCGGCGCCGGATAGAAGATGTTGGCGTCGAACACGCGGCCCGTCAGCAGGGCCAACGGGGACCGACTGAGGGTGTCGAGATCCCACGCCAGCGTCCACAGGCTCAGGGTTGAGTCGTCCAGTCCGTTCGGCGCAGGAATCGTCGAGAGCGGATGCAGGACGAGCGGCCACGTGTAGAGCAACGCGAACAGGAGATAGAGCGCAACCGCCAGCCGCCAACCGGCCTCGATCCCTCTTCGGGGCGCGGCGGTTTCGGTCCCGATCGGCAGCCGTGGCGGAGATGAACCTGTGTCGCTCATGGCCCGGACGGAGTGTCCAGCCTCGCCCGAAGCACCTGCTCGACGGCTTTGGGATTGGCCCGTCCTCCACTTGCCTTCATCACCGCACCCACCAGGAACCCGAGCGTCGCGGTCTTGCCGGCACGATACTGCGCGACGGCTCGCGTCTGTTCGTCGAGGACGCCCGTCACGAGGGCCTCCAACGAACCGGCATCGGACAGCTGGCCAAGCCCCTCACGCGCGATGATTGCGTCGGGCTCTTCGCCGGTCGCGAACATCGTCGCGAACACCTTCTTTGCGGCCTGCCCGCTGATGGTCCCCTCCGCGGCCACGCGCATCAAGTGTCCGAGGGAGCGCGGATGAACCTTCACGTCACCAATCTCGAGTCCGGATTCGCCGAGCCGTCGCAGCACCTCACCGCGGACCCACTCGGATGCGGCCCTGGAGTCACCGGATTCCCGCGCCGCGGCCTCGAAGTAGTCGGTCAGGCCTTTGGACTCCGCCAGGATTGCGGCCGACTCCGCGCTGAGGCCGAACTGGTCGGCCAGGCGCGCCCGGCGCCCGGCCGGGAGCTCGGGAATGGTGGCGCGCAGCGCGTCCACGCGCGACGCGACGACCACCAGTGACGGGAGGTCCGGTTCCGGGAAGTACCGGTAGTCGTGCTCGCCTTCCTTGCCTCGCATCGCGACTGTCCGCGCGGCTGCCGCATCCCACCCACGCGTCTCCGCCTGGACGGCCGCGCCGGTCCCGACCAGGCCGGCCTGGCGCCCGATTTCGTGCTCGATCGCCTTCTGAAGAAACCGGAACGAGTTCAGGTTCTTGATCTCGACCTTCGTCCCAAGCGCCGACTGGCCCTCGGGCCGCACCGACACGTTGGCGTCGCAGCGCAGGCTGCCGTCCTCCATGCTGCCGTCGTTCACCTCGACCGCCATCAGGATCGCGCGAAGCTGCCTGAGGAACGCCGCCGCTTCGGCGCCGGACCGCAGATCGGGCCCCGTTACGATCTCGACCAGGGCCACTCCACTCCTGTTGAAATCGACCAGCGTTGCGGGCTCGCCGCCCGTCTCATCGTCGTGGATCGATTTGCCGGCATCCTCCTCGAGGTGGAGCCGTACGATCTCGACTTCGCGGACGCCCCCCGCCGCCGGCACGCCGAGGCGGCCGCCGCGCGCGAGCGGCTGGTCGTACTGTGTGATCTGATAGCCCTTCGGGAGGTCGGGGTAGAAGTAGTTCTTGCGGGCGAATGCAGACGACTCGTTGACAGAACACCCGAGCGCGAGGGCGGCAGTCACGGCGAGGTCGACGGCTCGCGTGTTGAGCACCGGCAGGGCCCCGGGGAGACCGAGACAGACGGGGCAGGTAAGGGTATTGGGGGGCGCGCCAAACCGCACCGGGCATCCGCAGAACAGCTTGGATCGCGTGCGGAGCTGCGCGTGGATTTCGAGTCCGATGATTGCTTCAATCATGCCGGGCCGGGTCGGCCATCGCCTGAGGGGTGCGGGCCACGACTGACGAGTATAGCAGCCGGCCCGACCCGGCCGGGATTCCCGGCGTACAACGCGAAGGCGCCCGGTCCCGAATATCGGGCCCGGGCGCCTGACGGTCGCGCACATCCGGCGCAGACCGCGAAAATCGGGGACCTGGACTACCCCCCCGACGAAACCAGCGCGATGATGTCATCGCCGCCGGCGACCGTGCCATCCGCTCGATACGACGTCTCGACACTCCCGTTGGCGCCCGCCGTGAGCACGATCGTGTCGAATTCCGCACCCGCTGCCAGCCAGTGCACATTGGCTGCGTAGCGGTGTCCCCACGGATCCGGTCCAACCCCGGACTCGAGGTACGGTCCGTGCCATCCCTTTATCCAGTTCACCATCGTCACGGGATGGGTGGGATACGCAGGACCGTTGACGACAAGTTGTTCCACCAGCGCTCCGACCCGGGATGTGCCAGGTTCAGAGGTCCAGGCGAGGTCTCCTCCAGGGCCGAGCTCGGGGATGTCCCCGACACCCACCAGCAGGTCGTAGGTCGCCCAGCCGCCGGCTCTGCTGCCCTGTGAGGCGACGTCACCGAAAAGTCGTACGAGTGCGCTTGCGATGGTGTGGGTATCCTGCCGCGCTTTCGCCAGGCGCGCGTCGGTCACGTAGTCCTGGATGGCCGGCGCAGCGGCCGCGCCGATAATGGACATGGCCGCCAGCACCGC
Organism: uncultured Acidobacteriota bacterium; assembly: GCA_963843385.1. Lineage (GTDB taxonomy): Bacteria > Acidobacteriota > Vicinamibacteria > Vicinamibacterales > JAKQTR01 > CAVOHU01. The sequence goes on along the minus strand of CAWJJY010000007.1, from coordinate 918,619 downwards.
CGTGGCCTCCACCGCCGATAACCCCCGAGCGCCCAGCAGCCGCCTCAACATCGCTTTGCCTCCGATTCGCTTCCGTCCGTTTCCATATGAGCAAACGACTTGCCAAGACGACGTGCCGTTGGAGGGCGCCACATTGCGGGCAAAACGAGGTCCTTCACGAATTCCAGTCCCTCGAACTGAGCGCCGGGGCTCACTTGAATCGCCCGGAATCGCACACTCCGGCGGCTGGCGCACACGCGGCAGTGTCCCGGGAAGAATCAACCCAGGTCGAAAACCGCTCAGGAGCGTTCCGTCCAGGGGCACGCTCAGGAAGAGCCGCCCCGCTCAGAGGTCAGGTGCACAGCGCTGGCGCAGTTGGTCTCCGATGGCTGCTCACCATCGCCGGACGCGTCGACCGGGCTGCATCCCGCTCGAGGACAGGTCGGATTCGGGAAGAGGACCGACGGGCCGTTCCGCGTTGCTTCGGATCGGCCCTGTCGTGGAAGGCCGGACGGGGCTGCTGCGTCACTGCACGGAGGTCAGCGTCACGAGCGCGTCGAGCACGAGAGGATCGAACTGAAGCCCTCGGCGGCGCGACAACTCCAGAAGCGCGTCGTTGCGAGCGACCGATCCCGGGACGCTTTCGACCTGGGACAGCATGTCGAATGCATCGGCCACCGCCAGGATGCGGCTCCCTACCGGGATCGTGTCACCACTCAAGCCGAACGGGTACCCGGTCCCGTCGTACCGCTCGTGCAACGCCAGGACGAGGTCGGCGGCATTGCGCAGCGCGGGCACGTTCCGAAGGACCTCGAATGCGAACCTTGGGTGCTCCTTGACCAGTTCCCGCTCGTCTGCAGAGAGCCCGCCCCTCTTCTCGCCCAATTCGTCGGGCAGCGTGAGCCGCCCGAGTTCGTGGAACAGCGCGGCCGGTTCGAGATCCTGTATCACTTCCGGATCCGCGTCGAGCGCGAGTGCCAGACGTTGGGCCAGCTTCGCAACGCGGTGGGCGTGATCGTAGGCGGCGCGATCACGCAACGTCAGCATGATCAACAGCGCATCGATGGCCTCCGCCGTTTCGACGCGCAGCCCGGCCAGTGCGGTTGCCAGATGATCGTGGCGGATCTTCGCCCGGTGATGCAGCACCTCGCGCTTCTGCCGCGCCTCGATGGCCGCATGATGCCAGTCGACGCCGCGCTCGACCGACTCGCGCAGGCGCTCGCGGCTGTAGGGCTTGACGAGGTAGTCGAGGACCCCGAGCCTCAAGCTTGCGACGGCCGCGTCCAGGTCCTGGCCGCCAGTCGCCATGATGACCGCCGTATCGGGATAATGCAGGCGGAGCTGCTCGGCCAGCCAGAGGCCGTCATGGCGCGGCATCCGCACGTCGCACACGACGACGCCGGCTGGTTCGGACGCCATCGATTCCAGGGCCTGTTCCGCACCGCTCGCGGCCCTGGGGGCGTAGCCGATGATCTCGAGCCAGCGTGTAGTCAGCGCCCTGACCGCGGGCTCGTCGTCGACGACCATGACTGAAAACATTATCGACCTCCTGCACCGATCTGACCGATGGCATCATCACCGAGGACAAGCCCGCTGCCCGAAAACGATGTCTCGACCACGCCGTTCGGCCCGGCGCAGAGCATGATGGCGGACGAGCCGGCTGGCCCTGACAAGGCGCGCACGTTGACCGCGTATCGATGTCCCCATGGGTCGGGCCCCACACCGGACTCGACATAGGGACCGCTCCAGCCTCTTCCGCCGAACCACTCCCTCGATCCCTGCCTGTAGCCGGCCGCGTTGGTCACGAGGTAGTCATCGAGCAGCACGACGCGCTTTCCGTCGACAGGCAGCGCCCACTCGGCCTCGGCCTGCGCACCGAGCCCGGGTGTGTCTCCCGCCCCGACCAGGAGCGCAACGGGAGAGTTGCCCGAGCGCGGCCTGATGTCGCCGCCGACGTCGTAGAGAAACCGCGCGAGCGTGGCTGCCACGACGCGAACGTCGCTCTGGGCCTTGATGCGGCGGGCGTCATTCACATAGTCGTTGATGGACGGACTCACGACCGCTCCGAGCACCGACAGGGTGGCCAGGATGATCGTGGTCTCTGCCAGTGTGAAACCCAGGTGCGACCGACGGCGCGTCTTCAACGACATGACGAGGTGCCCCTCCAGAGGGCTGGATCAATCTCGCCACCTCGTAGAGCAACCTCACTGCCAAACCCGGAAGCTCAGCAGAACGCGCTATTTCCTGGGGTTTTCGCACTGTTTCCCGGCGGGAGTCTCGTGAAGGGTGTGCGTTGAGACTGAAATGTGCGGGCCGCGCACACGACCGACCGTGAGCTCGCGAGGGCCAGCCCTGTTCGCCGTGAGATGGGTCCCTGGGGGTCGTGGCGCTCCAAACGCCTTTTGAGCGAGCGCCGGCGACTTCCACGCGCAGGCTTCGGTCAGTCGCCGCGAAGAGACGATCCTTCACCCGTCGCGACTCGACCGGCCGACTCTAACGGCCTGGCCGGCACCAGCCGATAGGGCAATCATGGGCAATTCTGCAACGCCGGGCCTGGGGCGCGCATCCGCTCGGTGGAAGGCCCGAACCAGATTGTTGGGTCTCGCACTGGCGGCGTTGTCGGCCGCGGCGTGCACGTGGACCGCTGCCTCGAATCCTCCACGGCGGGTCCCTGTCGCTCCCCCGCGCGGTCCGATTCAACTGTTGACTCCACCATCCGCAACCGGTGCGGAAGGCCGTATCTCCACGGAAGCCCTTCGCATTCGCGTCACCGACGGTCGGGGCACTCGCGTGGTCACCGTCCCGGTGGATCAGTACGTGGCCGGTTGCGTCAGGGCCGAACTGGCGCCCGAGACGTGGCAATCGCCCTCGGGCCTCGATGTCATGCGCGTGCAGGCTATTGTCTCCCGCACCTATGCCCTCGCCAACCGGGGGCGGCACGCCGCAGAGGGATTCGATCTCTGCGACACGACCCACTGCCAGCTCTATCGAGCGACGGCGCCGGGACCGGGTCCGGACCTGGCGACGCAAGCCGTTGCCGAAACCGGGGGGCTGATCATCGGCTTCGCGGGCCAGCCGATCCAGGCGCTGTTCCATTCCAATTGCGGCGGCTACACTGCCGACGCCGGAGCCGTGTGGGGGGGAGCACCGGTTCCGTATCTCAAGCCGGTGGACGATCCGCTCTGCCTGCGCGCGCCCGGGCTGCACTGGGAGTTCACCACCTCGGCCGAACGCCTGAGAACCGTGCTCAACAGTGATCCGCGCACGAGGGTTGGCGCGCGGCTGGCTCGGGTCGACGTGGCCGAGCGCGACGTCGCGGGCCGGGCGGTGATTGTCGCGGCCGTGGGCGAACGTGCTCCACTGGTTCGGGCCGAAGAGTTCCGGACGGTGCTCCTGCAGGCGTTCGGGCCCCGGTCCCTGAAGAGCACGTGGTTCAGCGTTACGCGGAACGGTGATCAGTTCGTGTTCGCCGGCGTCGGCTACGGCCACGGCGTCGGACTCTGCCAGACTGGCGCCGCGTTGCGCGCCCGGGCCGGGCAGTCCGCGGCCGACATCATCACGCATTACTTTCCGGGCACGCGGCTGCTTGGGACTGCATCGCATGCGAACCCGGCTGCGGGCGCCTCGAGCGTAGCGCCGTTCTGAAGGCTGCCGGCCGCGCACCAGCCGCTTGGACCGCCGATCGAAGATAGCCGTAGGGCCACCGCTCCCCCGGGCCCTCACGGCAACGCTTCAGCGAAAGCGGTCAGATCACTTGTCAAACACACCCGGGCAATTCACTTCTGAACAACACGACGAAGCGGCTGGCCGCCGGGCATGCGCGCCGCGTCATCGGCGCCGCTGGCAAAGGTCAATCTGCCTGTCCCGCCCACGGCACCCGACCGTGTATCTCTTTTGAATTCAGGGGTGTAAAGGCCCTTCAGGTGTGGTTTCGAGGCCCGTCCGGCGCTACTATGGGAAGGACACTCCCGAGGCGCCAGCCGTAAACGGGGCCTTGGGAGGCGTCGTAACTCCCTATGGACAAGGTGATAGGCCTGAACGGCAGCCCTGCGGCGACGCCCTCGCAGCCCGAGTGGACGGGCACGGAGCGGTCTGCTTCCGACCCACAGGACTGGTCAGGGGCCGGCCCGTCCAGGGGTGAAGAGTCCGGCGAGGCCCGGCGGGTCAAGGCGCTGCTGCTGGCCGGCCAGCACGAAGAGGGCCGGGAGGCGTTCGCCAGCCTCGTCGCCCGCCACCAGCGACAGGCGTCCCGGCTGGCGTTGTACCTGTTGCGGGATGCGGCCGAAGCCGATGAGGCCGTGCAGGATGCCTTCGTCAAGGTCTTCACGCACATCGGCTCGTATCGTGAGGACCTGCCGTTTGAGGCCTGGTTCACCCGCATCCTCGTCAACACCTGCCGGGATCGCCAGAAGGCGCGCCGCCGGCGGGACCGTTGGCAGGTGGGAGGGCTGGACAGCTCGAGCGACGGAACTCGACTGGTGGAAACGGCGGCCGCCCTCACGCCGTCACCCGAGGAGCAGGTCCTCGGCGAGGAGCGGCGCCAGATCATCGCCGCCGCGATCGATGCGCTGCCGGACCGGCAGCGGGAGGTGTTCCTGTTGTGCCACGCCGACGGACGCTCGTCGCGCGACGTCGGGAATCTGACCGGCTTGAACGAGTCGACTGTTCGCGTGCACCTGTTCCGGGCGATCCGGAAACTGCGTGCCGCGCTGGAGGGCACCCGTGCTCGGCGCTAGTCGTCACACCACTGCTGACCGGCTGATTCGGCGCTACATGGCGGAGCGCGGATGGCGGGCGTTGTCGGTCCGTGACGAACGGGTCGTCCGGCACCTGGCCCAGTGCTCTGCCTGCGAGGCCCGATATCGCGAGCTGGTGGAGACACTCGAGGTGGCCGCGGGCGATGCGGTGTCCCAGGCGGACGCCGCCTTCTCGGCCGAGCGGCTGAGCCATCAGCGGGACAGGATACTGCGGAGAATCGAGGCGCACGGACAGCGTGCGCGCGTGCTGTCGTTTCCGGTGGCCTCGGCCGATCAGCACGGGGATGTCCGATCGCGCCCCGGCCTTCGGTGGGTCGCCGCTGCCGCGCTGGTGGGCTTGATGATCGGCCTCAGCGCCGGGCGCGTGCTCGACGATCGGGGCGGGCTCGGCTCGTCGGCACCACCTCGGATCGTCAGCATCAAGCCGACCGCCGACGCGGCATTCCGCGCGCGTCAGGCGACGCGCGGCGACGCGGTGTCGGATGAAGAGTTCCTCTCAGAGTTGAGCGATGCAGTCGCAGGGCCGCGCACGCCTGAGCTGATGGCGCTCGATGCCCTGACGCTGCCTCGAGACGCCGGGGCCATCATCCCGGCCAGCATCAAGTATTAGCTGCCCCCGCCTCTCGTAGCGAGCTCACCCCGAACCACTCCGCCGCGCGCGCGCGGTTGTAGACGATTGTGTCCTCTCGCGCTGTCCCCGTCGAAACCAGCACGACGGGCACACCGGTGAGCCGCTCGAGGCGCTCCACATACTTCCGCGCCTCATCCGGCAGCTGCCCCGCTTCAGAGACGCCGGCGGTCGGCCTGCTCCACCCGGGCATCCACTCGAGGACCGGCCGGCAGCGCTGCAGGATGCTCAGACTCGCGGGAAACTCCGTCCGCACCATGTTCCCATCGGCGTAGCCGGTGCAAATGGGCACGCGCGGCAGCGTGTCGAGGACATCGAGCTTGGTGAGGACCAGTCCGTCCATGCCATTGACGCGGACAGCGTGGCGCACTTCGACGGCATCGAACCATCCGCAGCGCCTCGGGCGACCGGTGACCGATCCATACTCCTGCCCGCGGTCGCGCAGCAAGGTCCCTTCCTCCCCCGTCAACTCGCTCGGGAACGGCCCTTCGCCCACCCGGGTGGTATAGGCTTTCGCGATCCCGATCACGGCGTGCACGGCGCGGGGTCCGACGCCGAGGCCGGTGGATATGCCTCCAGCCGTTGCGTTCGACGAGGTGACGTAGGGGTAGGTTCCGTGATCGATGTCGAGCATGGTGCCCTGTGCACCCTCGAACATGATCGACTGGCCCGCCGCCATGGCTCTGGCGAGCTCCACGGACGCGTCGACGATCCACGGCGCCACTCGCGCCCCGAACGCTTCGGTACGCGCAAGGATGTCCTTCCAGTCGAGCGATTCGGTTCCCTCGAGCCTGTTGCACTCCGCGACGCGCTCGCGCAGCAGGTCGGCGAGCCGATCCGGCTCGGCCAGATCGCACATCCGGATGCCCCGCCGCCCGATCTTGTCCTCGTAGGCCGGCCCGATACCCCGCGACGTCGTCCCGATGCGGGCCGAACCGCGTGCCGCCTCGTTGAGGCGATCGCGATCGCGATGGTACGGCAGCACCAGGTGAGCCCGGTCGCTCACCATCAGACGTCCGGCGACGCTGATGCCCGCGCGCCCGAGTTCCTCGACCTCCTCGAAGAGCGCCTGCAGATCCACGACGACACCGTTGCCGATGATGCAGGTGATCGTCGGGTGCAGGATGCCCGTGGGGATCAGGCGGAGGACGAACTTGCGTCCCCCGACGTAGACGGTGTGGCCCGCATTGTGACCGCCCTGAGAACGGGCGACGATGGAGAAGCGGGGCGCGAGCAGGTCGACGATCTTGCCTTTCCCCTCGTCTCCCCACTGCGCACCGACAATGGCAATATTCATGTGCCCTGGTGCTCCGGACCCGACTGCGGCGCGCGACGCGCGCAATCGCGGATGTTAGCACAGGACCGGTGAGGATCTTCGCCGAGCCCCCGGGGCCTCGCATCCGCTCCCGACGGGTGCCGCGGGAGGGGCGCGTCGAGGGACGCGCGCTTTTTTTTGAGATTGACATCCACCGTGCCGCTCCATACCTTCTTATCTTCGGTGGCCGGTTCGTACACGCCTCGCACGCCATACCAATGACCACGCAACTTGCTCCGACAATCCATGCACCGCGCGGCCGGTCCATTTCCTGCAAGGGGTGGCCCCAGGAAGCCGCGATGCGCATGCTGATGAACAACCTCGATCCCGATGTGGCGGAGCGTCCGGATCAGCTGATCGTCTACGGCGGCACCGGCAAGGCTGCGCGCAACTGGGCGTGCTATCACGCCATCGTGCGCGCGCTCCGCGAACTCGAACACGACGAGACACTGCTCGTGCAGTCGGGCAAGCCCGTCGGTGTCTTCCGGACCCACCCGGGCGCGCCCCGGGTCCTGATCGCCAACTCGCTGCTGGTGCCTGCCTGGGCCAACTGGGAGACGTTTCGCGACCTGGAGGATCGCGGGCTGACCATGTTCGGCCAGATGACGGCCGGCAGCTGGATCTATATCGGCACTCAGGGCATTCTCCAGGGCACCTACGAGACGCTGTCGTCGGTCGCCGCCAGGCACTTCGGATCCGACCTGTCGGGCCGCGTGTTCGTGTCCGCCGGCCTCGGGGGCATGGGCGGGGCCCAGCCGCTGGCGGCAACGATGAACGGGGCGGCCGCGCTGGTGATCGAAGTCGACCCGCACCGGATCGAGCGCCGGCTGGCGACGCACTACGTGGATGAGGCCACGGACAATCTGGATCAGGCTATCGAGACGGTCTGGCGATGGCGTCGAGACAAGGTGGCGCGCTCCCTGGCTCTCGCCGCCAATGCCGCTGACGTCCTGCCGGCCCTGGTGGCGCGGGGCATCGTGCCCGACGTGCTGACCGACCAGACCTCGGCGCACGACCCGTTGAATGGCTATGTGCCCAACGGCCTCTCGCTCGACGAGGCCGGCGCCCTCAGGCGGGCCGATCCCGTGCAGTATGTGAAGCGATCCGTCGAGTCGATGGGCGTTCACCTCCGCGCCATGCTCGAGCTCCAGACCCGCGGCGCGATCACGTTCGACTACGGGAACAACATCCGCGCCCAGGCGGTCAAGGCCGGCGTGGGCAACGCCTTCGACATTCCCGGCTTCGTGCCTGCCTATATCCGCCCGCTCTTCTGCGAGGGCAAGGGGCCCTTCCGGTGGGCGGCGCTGTCGGGCGATCCGGCCGACATTCGCGCGACCGACCAGGCAGCGCTCGAGATGTTCCGCGACGACGTCGGGCTCTGCCGGTGGATCAAGCTCGCCGGCGAACGCGTCGCCTTCCAGGGACTACCCGCCCGCATCTGCTGGCTCGGCTACGGCGAGCGGGCGCGCTTCGGCCTCAAGATCAACGACCTGGTGCGCCGCGGCGTGATCTCCGCGCCGATCGTGATCGGACGCGATCACCTCGATACCGGGTCGGTGGCCTCTCCCAACCGCGAGACCGAGGGCATGCGCGACGGCAGCGATGCGATCGCGGACTGGCCGATCCTCAACGCGATGCTGAACACGGCCAATGGCGCGACCTGGGTGTCGGTCCACCACGGCGGGGGCGTCGGCATCGGGTACTCGCTGCACGCCGGCATGGTGATTCTCGCCGACGGATCGAAGGAGGCCGACGAGAAGCTCGACCGCGTGCTGACCGGCGACCCGGGGCTCGGCGTCGCCCGGCACGCCGACGCAGGCTACCCGGAGGCCATTGCCACCGCGCGCGAGCGCGGCGTCCGGATCCCGATGCTGGGTGAGCAGACACAGGACACCGGGTCAGGCGGCACCAGTTGATGCGTCCTCCCGGCTCGGCGCTCGATGCGCGTATCGTGTCCGCCCTTGACGCCGATCCCTCGCGCATCCCGGTCGTGCTGGGCGGCGACGGTACCGGCCGTTCGGCGCTCTTGCGGCGCCTGCGGGACGCGGCAGGTCCCGACCACGCGCAGTATGTCGATCTCGAGCGCACGTTGACGACTCCGGAGCGGTTGCTCGGCGAGTTGCTCGCCGGATCCCGCTTCGACTCTCCGGCGCGGGACGCGCCTGATGACGGCCCGGAGTCGGCCTTCGCCCAGGTCCTCTCGTACCTCGCCTCTGCCCGCGCGCCTCGCGGCGGCCCCGCGCTCATGCTGCTCGACGAGGTCCTCGAACTTCGGACGTTCGACAGCTTCCCCGGCCTGCGCGGCATTACGCGCCGCGCGCTTGACGCCCTGGCAGCGTCCGCGAACCGGTTCGTCGTCACCTCCCGCTACGTCTCGAGGGCGCTCCGTCTGTTGCGGGACGGAAGCGATCGCTATCTCGTCCTCCATGTCCCGCCGGTGTCCCCGTCCGACGCGGCGCAGGAGATCGCCGAAATCCCCGGGCTCCGCCTCGCCGACGCCGAGGAGTTCGCCAGCGCCGCCGTCCTGCTCACCGAGGGGCGCCAGGCGTATGTCGCGATGATCCTGCGCCGCCTTCGGTCCGACGCGCACCGCAGCACCGATCCGATCGCCGCGCTCGCGGCGCTGATGTCCGAGGGCGGAGAACTGGCGGCCTGGTGCTGCCACTCCTACGAGATCCGGCTCCACCGCGCGCGCGGCTACGGGGCGCTGAAGGCCATCCTGGACATCCTCTCCGACGAGGAGCCCCTCACGCTCACCGCGATCGCGATGCGCCTGCACCGGACCCCCGGCTCGACCAAGGACTATCTCTCGTGGCTGGAGGACGTGGACCTGGTCAGGTCGCACCAGAAGCGATACGCGATGACCGACCCGATTCTCCGCCTGTGGATACGGCTCCACTGCAGAACGGAACCGCCGAAAGACGAAACCGTCGCCCGGGAGGTTCAGCGCTACGCGCTCTCCAAGCTGCCCGCGACCGAACCGTTGCAGCCCGATCCCGCGCTCTCTGGCCGCGGATCCAGGGATCGACACCGGGATTCCGGCATTATTGAGATCGACTGAGGCCGTCGAGTTGCTCGATGGCGAGCCGTGCCGCCTCCTGCTCCGCTTCCTTCTTGGTGTGCCCCTCGGCGCTGGCGACGACCTCGCCGCGCAGCACGAGCGCGACGCGAAACTGACGCCGATGCGCGGGTCCGATCTCCGCGGTCACCCGGTAGTCCGGGAGCGGCTCGCCGCTGGCCTGCAGCAGCTCCTGGAGGGCGGACTTGTGATCCTGGCCCCCGGATGCGGAAGTGGCGAGCTGTTCGACCATTCCGGCGTACTCCCGCGTGAGAAACGTCCGAACCGCATCCAGCCCGCCATCCAGGTAGATGGCCGCGATGAGCGCTTCGTAGCCATCCGCCAGCAGGGCGAGTTTCCGCCGGCCTCCACTCTTCTCCTCTCCGCGGCCGAGCAGCAGGTGCGGGCCCAGATCGAGCGTCTCGGATAGTCGCGCCAGCGTCGGGGCGGAGACGAGGGCGGATTTCAACTTCGATTTCTGTCCCTCGTCGTAGGCCGGAAACTGGTGGAACAGCAATTCCGCGATGACGAATCCCAGGATGGCATCCCCGAGGAATTCGAGCGACTCGTTGTCGGTCACGCCGCCGGTGACGTCTTCGTTGGCCTTCGAACGATGCGTCAGGGCGTGCTCGAGCAGGCCGCGGTCGCGGAAACGGTACCCGAGCGCCGCCTGCAGTTCCTCGAACTCGTCCCGAATCCTCACGACCTGCCCGCGCTCGGCATCGTCTCGAAAGCCCTCGATCAGCCGCCGCGCTTCGTCGGCCTCCTCCGCGCTGACCGTGATCCGAACCTCGCCGAGGCCGTCGATGGTGAGCGGCAGCACCGAGTGCGTCACGTCCGAGGACACCATGGCGACGACGCCATGAGCGTCGAGCAGGCTCTTGACGACACTGGCCTCGACGTCGGAGTGCGTGCGGAAGATCACAATCGGGTCTGCCATGGCTGCCAATCGATGCGGGTAGCGCGAGAGCGGGATGCGGATGGCCTCAGGCCGCGACGCTGGCCGGGAACTTCACCAGGATCATGGTCATGTCGTCGTGCTGCGGTGCGCCGCCCACGAAGGCATCGATTTCCCTCAGGATGCGCTCGCGGAGCTCCTCGAAGGCCAGGTGGCCGTGTTCCTCGACCAGCTGGCAGAGCCGCGGCTCACCGAAGCAATCGGAATCCGTGTTCATCGCCTCGCTGATGCCGTCGGTGTAGAACACGAGGACATCGCCAAGCGCGAGGTTCAGCGTCTCTTCCTGGAGCAGCGCATCGAATCGCTCGCCGCCGTCGATGCGAAGCCCGAGCACCATGCCGTCGGGCGCGAGCAGCTGCGCGTGGCCGTTGCGGCCGTTCCCGTTCGGCAGCACGATGAGCGGCGTGTGCCCCGCCCGCGCGTAGGTCATCGTCCGGGCAGCGGGGTCGAACACCGCATAGGTCATCGTGATGAAACTGCGGCTGTCGAGGTGGTGAGAGATGATCCGGTTCGCGGCAATCAGCAGCGCCTTTGGCGATTGATGAATCTCGCTCAGCGACAGGATCAGCCCCTTCATCTCCGCCATGTAGAGTGCGGCCGACATGCCCTTGCCCGACACGTCCGCGATGAGCACGCCGACGCGCCCGTCACGAAGAGGCAGCACGTCGTAGTAGTCGCCGCCGACTTCCCGGGCCGGGACGCAGACCGCCGCGATTTCGATGCCCGGACTCGACAGCGGACCGCTCGGCAGCAGCGAGGTCTGGATATCCCGCGCCAGCCGCATTTCCTCCTCGAGCCGCTTCTTCTCCTGTTGCTGCCGCAGCAGGTCCTCGATGCTCGCCGTCATCGAATTGAACGAATCAGCCAGCTCGCCGAGCTGGTCCCTCGCGCGAACCGCAATGCGGTGGCCGAAATCGCCTTGCCGGACTCGTTCGGTCCCGGTGAACAGCTCATGGACCGACCCGGTGACCGATCTGGCGAGCGCCATGCCCATGCCGAGCGCGCCTGCCTGGATGACCAGGAACAGCCCTGCCACCACCATGAGCACGATCATGAGGTAGTCGCCCAGCCTGCGGTTCCCAAACGTGCCCTGTGCCGACGACAGCCGCTGATAGATGTCGGACGCATTCATCCCGATGTGGACGGTGAGACCGTGGCTCCGCCCGGTGGTCCAGTCCACGAGATCGAGCACCGCGACCCAGGGAAAGCGGTACGTTCGCGGCGGCGCCGCGCTGGTCGACGGCACATCGCGCCCGCTGTTCATCGCGCGGCCGCGCCCTGGCACCACCGGATCGTCGCCGATCACGAGGCTCGCCCGGCCCACGTCGATGGTGGTCTCGTCCCGCAACCGTGCCTTCACCATCGCTGTCACCGGAAGATCCACGACGACGGCATACGAGGGTGATGAACCGTCGGGGAACGCCACGGTACGAACGAGCATCTGCATGTCGTCGACGCCCCCGGACGCGGGAGTACCCGGGTCAGCGTCGTTCCCGGTCACCGGAATCTGGTACGCGAGCAGGCCGCTGAAGCCCACGCAGGGTACCCAGGCCGGCAACGTACTTGGCGCATCCTGATGCTCCCAGGGACCCGTTGAAACGGGAACCCTGGTTGGGGCGGTCCCCCCGGGAACGGGATGGCCGGCAGGCAACGCCGGCCCGCCGTTGCCACAGCGTCCCGGGTTGAGGGGAACCACTGCCATCGAGAGACCGGGGTAGGTCGAATCCGCAGCAGCCTGCCGCCTGGTGATTGCGGCGAGCGCTCTCGCGCGGTCGGTTCCCTGGCCGATTTCGAGCGCCGCCGACCGCGCAATGAGCGTCGCATCCGCCCCGAACTCCTTCAACTCGGCGCGGATCATGTATGAACTCAGGTTCGCGAAGAGCAGCAAACCGAGCAGCACGAAGAAGGTGGCGATGAGCAGCGCGGGCATGACCCCGATGAAGATGTACGACAGGATGAGCTTGCTCCGGACGCGCCACAGGAGATGCCGTCGGGCGACGGCGATGAGGCCGTAGAGCACGATCCCGACGCCAACCGCCAGGCACGCCCCGCCCAGCGAACTGATGAACTGCCCAGCCGGGCCCGTGCCGATGCCCGCCAGGTTCAGCCCGAGGATGATCAGCTTGGTGGCGGCTCCGACCGCGATCAGGCGCCCCGCCCACCGATCGACAAAAAAGACTCGCAGCCTGGTCAGGCCGTTGGGTTTCGACGACCCCGACGATTCAGATTCGGGCAACGGGGATGGCATCGCGGCGTTCCGGACAGCATCATAGCTCAGAGGTCGTCGACTCGCGCAGCCAGCGCATGTACGCCGCGGCACCGGACGAGACCTGGAGGACCAGGAACTCCGGCGTCTCGTAGGGGTGGAGGGCCCGCAGCCGCGCTTCGAGTTCCGCGACACGCGGACGGGTGGTCTTGATGATGAGCTGGCGCTCTCGCGCGGATTCGATGCTCCCCTGCCAGCGATACGTCGAGTCCATTCCCGCGAGCACGCTCACACAAGCCGCCAGCCGCTCTTCGACCAGCGTGCGTGCCAGATCGAAGGGATCGCCCGTATCGGGCAGCGTCGTCAGCACAACCAGCGCGTCGGTGGCTTCCATGGGTGCCTCGAAGGAATCCGGCAAGCTAAGAAATTTGGGCCTGTACTTTTTTTCCGACTTAGGGTACAACAGATGCTGGCGTGGGGGGATCTGTACCTCCGGCAGACCCTGGCCCACCCCAATTCGACTCATGCCAGGCTCAAAGACGTCATCCTCCTCAGCCCGCCCTCCCGCCGCCAAGGCGGGCCGTGGCCGTCGCACCCTTTACACGGTGCTGGTCTTCCTGTTCTGCGTGTTCGTGATGGACAGCCTGGTCGGCGAGAAGGGCCTGCTGGCCCTGATGCGCACTCGCCAGGACTATGCGCGGCTCGTTGAACGGAACCTGCGCACCAAGGCCGAGAACACGCGAATGCGCGGAATGAAGGACCGCCTCTTGACCGACCCCGCCACCATCGAGGAGCGCGCGAGGGGTGATCTTGGCATGATCAAGCCCGGAGAGAAGGTCTTCATCGTTCGCGACGTCCGGGCAGCCAAGAAAGCCAACTAGCCGTTCGGGCGCCGGAAATTGCGCCGGCCGGTGACGACGTGCTAAAGTAGATCGATTGTGAGGCAGGTGGCTGCCTCTTTGACGCGGGGTGGAGCAGTCCGGTAGCTCGTTGGGCTCATAACCCAAAGGTCGGGGGTTCAAATCCCCCCCCCGCAACCATGAAGGCCACGAGGATCAACCTCGTGGCCTTTTCCATTTGCGCTCAGGGGATTTGAACCCTTCCTTGCCGGCAACCACGGCCCCGAGCCCACTCGAGGGGCCGCGTTGCCTTTCCCCCGCAACCAGAAGGGCCGCATGGCAAACCGTGCGGCCCTCGCCATGTACGGGCCAGGGGATTTGAACCCGTTCGTTGCCGGCAGTCTCCCTGAGCCTGTCACCTCTCGAAGCGGATCGGGGCGAGCCGGAGCCGGTACGTGGGTCGTAGGGCGTTGCATATCCCCCTACCGACAAAGAACCCGTGGTGAAGCCACGTGGCCCATTTCTAATACGGCCACTCGGTTTCGATCTGCGCCAGACGGTGCCGCTTCCGCGTCGCTCGCTGTGACCGATGAACTGGATACAGGAGAGGGGGAACACCTCGCCCGGGGCCCTATTCCCCTCCTGTTCCCCCTCTGGAGGTCGGCGGCGAGATCACATGCTTGCTTGAATATTCCAGAACTGGGATAATCGTGAGGTGCGACGTGTCCTGGCGGCCGACGAGAGACCGCTGCATTGGGTGGGGTCCTCCAAGCGCGATTTCCTGGGCTTTCCTGCGGCGGCCAAGGAGGAAATGGGCAACGCTCTGGGTATCGCGCAGTTCGGCGGTACCGCGCCAACGGCGAAGCCTTGGAAGGGGCTCGGTCCTGGAGTGCTGGAGATCGTCGAGTCGCACGACGGAAACGCCTATCGAGCGGTGTACACCGTTCGATTCGAGAAGGCGTTGTACGTCCTCCACGCGTTCCAGAAGAAGTCCCCGTCCGGCATCCGGACGGCCAAGCGGGATGTCGATCTTGTCGCAGAACGGTTGAAAACCGCTGAGAGGGATTACGAGGAACACCATGGCAGGCAAAAGCGCTGAAGGGAAAGAACCGGTAACCCGTGGGACCGGAAACGTCTTCGCGGATCTCGGGTTTTCTGATGCTGCCGAGCGGCAGGCCAGGCTGCGCCTAGCGTATGCGTTGAATCAGGAGCTTGAAGCGCGCAAGATCTCGCAGGCGGATGCCGCCAAGGTGTTGGGAGTGACGCAGCCGAAGGTTTCCGCGCTTCGTCGCTACAAGCTGGAGGGCTTCTCCGTCGAACGCCTGATGAACCTGTTGACGGCACTCGACCAGGACGTCGAGATCGTCATTCGTCGCAAGGCTCGTTCGCGCAAGGGTGGTCGAATCACGGTCGTTGCCGCGTGATGAGTAGTCGCCAATGACGGATACGACGTTATAACGAATCAGAATCACGGTCGCGTCGGAGAAGAATGCATGTCCGCGCCTCTTGTTCAACCATTACAGGCGTCTATCGATCTTCCGCTCGATGACTATGGCCGGGCGCTCATTTCGTATTCGGGAACCGGGACGGTCACCTGGGACGACGGAGCGTCGAATGTGTTGACTTTCAACGCTGCGCAGTTTCCCGATGGGCGGATCGTCGTGCTCGGCCACTATGCGAATGACGGCGCGTTTCGCTGGTTCGGTGGCGGTGACCAATCCGAGCCGACAGGCTTCACGGGCGTCACGTCGGAAGGGTGGACCCTGACCAGCGAGGGAAATGCTCGATCGACGAACTACCTACCGAAGACGTCCATCGAAGGACGTTACGCCGCGCTCCGACTGAACCAGCTTGAGTGCTCCCGCGTGACGACGCTCGCAGTGACGGATCACCGCTTCGGCCTCGTGAACTTTGATTTCGACGGCACGGTCGGCGTCACTATCCCGCGGCCAGGCGGGACCCACCACACGCGCGGTCTGCCCGTGACGCTGACGGTCGGAGACCGAACGATCAAAGGAGCGATCGTGCCTGTCGAAGAGGCGGATCATCTGCATCGGCGCGTCATGACGCACAAGTCGGCCGAAGTGCTCGCAGAGCTTGTGGTTCCGAAGACGGACGGTGTCAACGGTGCGGACCTCGTCGGTGCCGTGAGCGATCTCGGCGTGGCGTTGTCAGTGATGCGCGGTACGAAGGTCGTGTGGATCTACCGGCACGACTTCAGCGGTAACCAGATTGTTCATACGACGCATCGCTCGAGCATCGTGAAAGCGTACTCGCCGTGGGCTCCACTTCGCGGCGACCATGACAACCGTGCAGCCAGCGCGGCTTTCGTTCAGAGCGGGGCTGCGGCGTTATCAACGTCGGCTGTACTGAAATCCGACCGCTCGGTAGTGGATGCCTACCTCGACGCGAAGGTTGAGCACGATTTCCTCGAAACGCGCGCAGGAAAGCTCGCCCTCGCGATCGAAAAGCTGAAGCACACCTTCCTGCGCTCTGGCGTGTCGGACGTCGGCGAATACGCCGTGCCAGACGCCACGTTTCAGCCGCTCGTCGGGGGCATCGTGAACACGATACGCCCAATCCTTGAGAATGCCGGGATTCCAGCCGACAGGGTGGAGATGATCGCGTCAGAAGGAAAGGTCCGAGGTCTGAACAGAGCGGCATTTCGCGGAATCCTCAAGGCGCTCTGTCGGCACACGTCGCTGACGGTCCCGTCGAAGGAGATCGAGCTGTTCATTCTGTGCCGGGACTACCTGGTTCACACCGGCCAGTTCTACTGCCAGGGTGGGACCGCCGAGGAATGGGCGAAGGTGACACCAGCGGCGACGCCGCTCGAAGAATTCTGCTTTCTGATCAGTTTTCTTGACCGCGTGTTCCTGAAGCTATTCGGCTATTCGGGCGACTACTTCGACTGGCGGGATTTTCCGCACGATCAAGGAAAGACCCGGAGGCTGCCCTAGTCGATCGCGGAGCTTCGTCGTGCCGATCGAACTGCGAACGCAACAGGCCATACGACCCGCCCAGGAACTCGCGTTCTGCTATCTCTGCGGCTTGCCATTTCAGGACGGCGATCAGAAAAATCGGGATCACGTCCCGCCATCGGCGATCTTTCTGGAGGCTGATCGACATTTTCCGCTGATTCTCCCGACACACTACCTCTGCAACCACGATCGTCATCTAGAGGATCAGACCATAGGACAACTGGTCGGCATTCTGCACAACCAAGCGCCCGATCCCGAGCATCTGAGGATGCAGTTCATGGCGGGCATCGCCGTGGACGGGCAGCTATTCGTCGCCGCGGGCGGCTTCGACCTCCGCGCCATCATCAGGCGATGGGTCTTCGGCTTTCACGCCGCGCTGTACGGAGAGTTTCTGAATGCTGGTCAGCAATTCATGACGTTCCCGCCGCTCGCTGAAGGCGACAAGGAGACCGGTAAGTTTCAGCCGGTTCATGCGATCGTGCCGGAGATGGTGCGGGTGCTTCGATTCAATCGCGGACTCGGCAGAGTGGATCGTCTGGTGACGCGCAACGGGAAGTGCGTGTACGAGTGCGTCTGGATCGAGTCGGACACTCCAGGCGTATGGTTCTGCGCCTACGGCCTCGATCTGTACGGCTGGGTTCACCTTGGCGATGTCGATCGCTTCGGTCGACGTGGTTGCGTCGGGATGTATGTCCGGGCCGATGGGACGGCACAGCCGCAAGGCACGAAGGGCGACCGCCACCCTGATGACTACAAGCCGGATCACGAACTGGATCCGTTCCCCCCTAACTAGGGAAGTCCCCCGACTCGCAGCCGCAACGCGGGTAAACCCCCGACGGGGCGAGCATCGCAGCAGTTGGATGTTTACTAGGGACGCTATCTCACGCCGCCCCCCTCCACAGCTGCAAGTACCGCTGGTTGCACGCCCCCGCAACCACAAGGGCCGCATGGCAAACCGTGCGGCCCTCTCCACGTACGGCACCTGTCGCCGCCGCCGTCGACTCACGTGCATAGCGCCGACCCAGCCGCTCACCTGCCTCCGCGCACCAGCGCTCTCGCCATCCGTCCCCTGCTCGAATGAGCGGGCGGTAAGCGTTGGCAGGTCCCGATGCTCGAGCCGCCATCGGCCGGGCGTACGAGCCGCCGGCTCGTCGAGCCCTTCTGCGGCGGTGCGGCCTTGAGCCTGGCGCTGCGGCCTGAGCGGGCACTCGTCGACGATATCAATCCACACCTCGTCACTTTCTGCGCTGTGGACCCGAGCCAACCAACGCGACCTGTGCTTCGACTCACTCGGTGATATCGCGCCGTCGAAAGTACAGCACGGCCGGAATCGCGAGGATCAGCGGAGTCCGGATGACGACGGTGTAGAAGTCGGAGCGCGAGTACAGCCTCAGGAATATGTCCAGGCCCGGGATCGGGCTCGGAAACTCCTGCGTCGGGAAGAAGAAGTACCTGACGAACACGAAGCGCGGCGGAACAACGTCGAACGGCAGCATCATCATGACCGACAGGCCGATGAATGCCCCCATGGACGTCACCATGCCCGAGCCAATCGTGCGTCGGAATGAAGCGGTGGCCATTCCTATCCCGCCAAGTGCCAGCGTCAGCACGAGGAGCTCGAGACTGAAACGCAGGAGCATCGCCACGTCCTGCGCACCGATACCGCGCACGCCGGAGTAGATCACGGCCCAGCCCACGAGCGAGAGGATCAGCGCACCTGTCACGAGTACAAGGTGGCCGCTGATGCCGAGCCACTTACTCAGCAGATACTCGACTCGCGAGAGCGGTTGCGCGCCCACGACTCGCACCATTCCATATTGGCTGTCAACGGTGGCCCAGAAGGCCGCGAACGCCAGCACCGCCGCCTCGAAGAGCAACATCTTCCACGTCACGTAGAACAGCATCGGCACCGCGTGCAAGGCGTGGCGCACGGGAAGATTCACGTCCACGTGCTCCTGGTGGTAGAGCTCGAACACCACGAGATAACAGCCGACCGGGATCGAGAGCAGGAAGACGAGGGGAACGCGCGAGGCCCAGATCTTCAAGAACTCGGCGTGCGCGGCGCGCAACAACGCATCAGGAAGGGAGGACATTCGCCGGGCCGAGGAGAGTCTTGTACTTGCCCATCTGAGGTTTCCGGCACGCGCGAGACTCTACCGCAGTACATACGCAGTCGGTCGCGCGTGGTCACCGCGATCCCGGTGCGCGCGCGAATGAGAAAGCCACTCCCCACGCGCTGACACGCGACGAGCGGGTGGACGGCAAACGCGGCGCAGCCATCGAGGCGGTCGGCCAGCAGCAGCACGCCCGGGGGCAGCGGCGCGAGCAGGCGCCGGGCCAAGACCCACTCCGACTCCTGACTCCGCGCAATTGCGGCCGCCGATGGATTGTGCAGGCCGACGTCCAGCAGCACTGCGGTGCTGAGCTTCGCGACCGCCACGCAGCCCCGCCGCGCTTTCTTCGCTATACTCGTCGTCCATGCACCTCGCGCCCGGCCGCGTGTCGGTTCCCGGGACGGCGCCTCCGCCGGCCATCCGTCCCCCCCTCAAGTGGGCGGGCGGTAAGCGTTGGCAGGTCCCGATGCTCGAGCCGCTGTGGGCCGGGCACACGAGCCGGCGCCTCGTCGAGCCCTTCTGCGGGGGGGCGGCCTTGAGCCTGGCGCTGCGGCCCGAGCGGGCACTCCTCAACGATATCAATCCACACCTCGTCAATTTCTACGCCTGGCTCAAACGAGGGCTCCACATCGATCTCCCCATGGAGAACGATCGCGATGCGTATTATCGCCACCGTTCGCGGTTCAACGACCTGCAGCAGGCTGGCGAGGCCTCCGGGTGCGAGAGCGCGGCGCTCTTCTACTATCTCAACCGCACGGGCTACAACGGATTGTGCAGATTCAACCGGCGAGGCTCCTTCAACGTGCCGTTCGGCCGATATCGGCACATCAACTACCTACGCGACTTCGGTGCGTTTCGATCTGTGTTCAGGCGCTGGACATTGGGGTCGGCCGACTTCGAACGCGTGGACCTTCAGCCGGACGATTTCGTGTATGCCGACCCGCCCTACGACGTGGAGTTCCGGCAGTACTCGAGCGGCGGCTTCACCTGGGACGACCAGGTGCGGACGGCCGAATGGCTCTCACGCCACAGAGGTCCCGTCGTGCTGGTCAATCAGGCCACTTCCAGGATTCGCCGCCTGTACAGGCGCCTCGGCTACCGGCTGACCAGCCTGTCGGGGCCGCGCCGCATCAGCTGCAACGGCGACCGCACGCCGGTCCGGGAAGTGCTCGCGACCAGGAATCTCTAGCCGACTCTCGCTGGAATCACTCGGCTTGGTCCGCTCCCAGAGCTCTCGCTACGAAGGCCGGCGCCGGATCGCTTCCCGCAGAACCTCGGCGACGTGCCACACCCGGCGCCCGGTGGCCTGCTCGATCTGCTCTCGACAGCTGAAGCCGCTGGTGACCACCAGCGTGCCTGGGAGGGCCTCGCGCACCGCAGGCAGCAGCACCCGCTCCCCCGCTCCCATTGAGACCTCGTAGTGCTCGCGTTCGAAGCCGAACGCGCCGGCCATGCCGCAGCATCCGGAATCCAGGACGGTCACCTCCAGCCCGGCATCCTTCATCACCGCGACCTCATCGTCGAGACGAAGCACCGCTCTCTGGTGACAGTGCGGGTGCAGGATGGTTCGAGCGTCGAAGCGCGCCGGCACCGGCTTGCCGGAGTGATGGAGG
The DNA here is from genome assembly GCA_963843385.1 of uncultured Acidobacteriota bacterium. Classification (GTDB taxonomy): domain Bacteria; phylum Acidobacteriota; class Vicinamibacteria; order Vicinamibacterales; family JAKQTR01; genus CAVOHU01. Next base: position 898,171 of record CAWJJY010000007.1, on the reverse strand, counting down.
AACTCAGTGAGCAGATAGGTCTGGTTGCTCAATCGACGGGCCAGTGCGTTGCCGGGGAGAAGGTTGGGCAGTTCGTCGCGAAAGACCGACACGCAGCTCGGCTCGAGACCGACCAGCGGAACCCCGGCCTCGATCTCGGGTCCCAGGCTCTTCAGGATTCGCTCCAGCCGGCGCCTCGCGACATCCAGCATCCCGTAATCGTAGAGCGGCCGCCCGCAGCAGAGATGTTCGCGGGGAATCTCAACATGGAACCCGGAAGCCTCGAGCACCTCTACGGCGGCGTGTGCGACTTCGGGGTGGAAGTGATTGTTCCAGGTGTCGGGCCACAGCAGGACACGATCGCGCAACTGGTTCCCGGCAACCGGCTTGAACGTGCGACGAAAGCTGCGAGCCGCGAACGGCGGGATCCGCCGCTTCGGATGCAGACCGAGGAGGGCCTTCACCAGCGTGCTCATCGGCCGAACCTGTGTGACGAGATTGGCCAGCCAGGGCAGGTACTCAGCCAGCCGCGCCCACACGTGCATGAAGCCGAATGCGTATGCCCGGAGGGGCCGGCGGACATGCTCATAGTAGTGGGCGAAGAACTCGGCGCGGTAAGTCGACATATCCACGCCGACCGGGCATTCGGTCTTGCAGCTCTTGCACGACAGGCACAAATCGAGCGCGTCACGCACCGCCTCGTCCTGGAGCCCTCCGCGCACGATGTCGCCCTGCATCATCTCGAACAGCAGGCGCGCGCGCCCCCGCGTTGAGTGGCGCTCGTCGTGCGTCACCATGTAGGAGGGGCACATGGCTCCGGTGTCGGTCTTGCGGCACTTCCCCACCCCGACGCACCTGAGTGCGGCGTTGGAGAAGCTGCCCTCGACCGGATACGAGAAATGCGTCGCCACCTCGGATGGGTGATACTGCGGCAGCCGCAGGTCCGCGTCGAGACGGTTCGGCCGCACGACTTTGCCGGGGTTCATCCGGAACGCGGGATCCCAGATCGCCTTGAACTCCTCGAACGCCTTCACGAGCTCGGGCCCGAACATCCGCGGCAGCAGCTCGGCGCGGGACTGGCCGTCGCCGTGCTCACCGGACAGGGATCCGCCGAAGCCCACCACCATGTCCGCCGCCTCCTCCACGAATCGGCGGTACCTCGCGATTCCCGCGGTGGTCTTCAGATCGAAATCGATGCGGGTGTGGATGCAGCCCTGGCCGAAGTGACCGTACAGCGCACCTTTGAAGCCGTGCTGCGCGAGCAGCTTCCTGAACGCTCTCAGGTAGTCGCCCAGCCGCTCCGGAGGTACCGCCGCATCTTCCCACCCTTCCCAGTTCTTCGCCTCGCCCGGGACGAAGGAGGTGGCGCCGAGCGCGGACTCCCGCACCGTCCACGCGTGCGCGGTCTCGACCGGGTCGCGGAACAGCTTCATCGACGGCGCCCCGGGAGCGCCGGCAAGCGCGTTCATCAGGCGCTGCGCCTGGTCCTCGGCCTGCGCCAGCGTGTCGGCGCCGAACTCGACATAGAGCCAGGCTCCGCCTTCGGGCAGGAGCGCGAGCCCCTTGGCGTTCAGCCCTTTTCGCCGGGTGTGCTCGACGAGGAGCTGGTCGATGCCTTCAAGGCCAATCGGTCCGGATGCGACGACCTGCGGCACGGCATCGCCAGCCAGGTACACGTCCCCGTACCCGAGCAGGAGCAGCGACCGGGCCGGAGGACTCGGCACGAGCCTGACGGTGGCCTCGAGCACCGTGACACAGGTCCCCTCCGAACCGACCAGTGCACGGGCGACGTGAAAACCATGTTCGGGGAGCAGGTAGTCGAGGTTGTACCCGGAGACCCGTCGCGGGATCGCGGGATACCGGGCGCGGATCAGATCGGCATAGGTGTCGCGCAGCCGCACCAACCGGGCATAGATCTCGCCCTTCGGCCCGCCGTCACGAATGATCCGATCGATTTCGGCAGGATCGGTCGGGCCGACTCGCATGCGCAGGCCGCCGTAGGTAAGGATGTCCAACTCGTCGACGTTGTCATCGGTCTTGCCCGCCATGACCGAATGGACGCCGCACGAGTTGTTCCCGATCATGCCTCCGACGGCGCACCAGCGGTGCGTCGCGGGGTCCGGTGCGAAGGTCAGATGGTGGCGCTCGGCTTCATCTCGAAGCCGGTCCAGGACGACGCCGGGCTGAATGCGCGCCTGCCGCCTCGCCGGATCGACCGAGAGGATGGCGTTGTAGTACCTCGACGTGTCGATGACGACCGCGACGTTGCACCCCTGGCCCGCCAGGCTCGTGCCGGCGCCGCGCGGCAGGACCGGCACATCGGCACGCCGGCATTCTTCGATGGTCGCGATGATGTCGTCGGCATCACGAGGCAGCACGACACCGACCGGTACCTGCCGGTAATTCGAGGCATCGGTCGCGTAAAGCGCGCGGGTCCCCGCGTCGAATCGCACTTCGCCGCGGAGGCGGGACCGGAGGGCCGTTTCCAGCGACTCGACGTCCCGTGAACCTGAACCGGACGCGGAGCGAAGGGATGCGTCGTGGGCGTTGGCCATCGCGCCATCAGCATACCAGAGCGTTGTATACTTGACGGTCCGCCAGCGCGGTCCCTCCCAAGCGGCAAGGCAAGGAGCTTTCGTGGATCTGATCCAGGAATTCTTTCGACTCGTCTACAACGTGCCCGAGCTCATACGGTTGGTCGGGCTGGCCGGCCTGATCTTCATCATCTTCGCAGAAACCGGATTGATGGTCGGCTTCTTTCTCCCTGGCGATTCGCTGCTCGTGACGGCAGGGCTGTTTGCCGCGCGCGGGGATCTGCAGATCGCGTGGCTGCTTCCGTGCCTGATGGCGGCCGCGGTCGTTGGAAACGGCACGGGTTACTTCATCGGCAGCCGGGCCGGCCAGGCGCTGTACAACAGGCCGAACTCCTTCTTCTTCAGGCGGGAGCACCTGGTACGTACCCACGAGTTCTACGAGCGGCACGGCGGGAAAACGATCATTCTCGCGCAGTTCATGCCGATCGTGCGGACCTTCGCGCCGGTCGTGGCGGGTGCGGCGGGGATGACCTACCGGCGCTTCGCGACCTTCAACGTGGTCGGCGCGGTCCTGTGGATCAACAGCATGACCTTGACCGGCTACTTCCTCGGGCGGATCGTGCCGAACATCGAAAGCCGGATTCACATCGTCGTGGCGATCGTGATCTTCCTGTCCTTGCTGCCGGGCATCATCGCGTATCTGAACTCGTGGCGGCAGAAGCGGCGGGCGTCGGGCGGCGAAGAGCCGAAGAAGGAAACGACCTAGCGGTCCCGCATGGCGCGGATGAGCGCCTCCATGTGATCGAGATAGCGGTCCAGCGCCCGGCGGCCGGAGGCGGCGAGCCGGTATTCCGTGCGCGGATGCCGTCCCTCGAACGACTTCGTGCAGGTGACGTAGCCGGCGTCCTCGAGCTTCCGCGCATGTACGCTGAGGTTGCCGTCGGTCGTGCCGAGCAGCGCCTTGAGCTCGGTGAAGGTGAGCGCGGAGTTGACCGCCAGGGCGGACAACACCCCGAGGCGGACGCGCTCGTGGATGACGCGGTCCAGTTTCGGGACGGCCGGTTCGATGGCCACCCCCGCGCGGACCGGGCGCGCCGGGGCGTCCTCGTCGCTGTCCTTGCGCGCGTGAACACGACTTGCCGTGCTGTGTCTAGCCACCGTACCTCATCGCAATGACAGTCCCGAAGACCAGGTGCATCACCCCGAATCCAAGCGCCATCAGCAGGTCGCCCCAGCCGGGAGGTCCCAATGCGGCCACCGTGCCCAGCGCCAGGAAGCACGCGCCCATCACCGGCACCGGCGGAACGGAGAACGCGCCGCCGGCGATGACGCCGGCCCCGAACAGGAGCAGCCACACGGCCGGCAGCGTCCCGTGCAGGCCGGCGCGGGCGAGCACGAGCGTGAGCACTGCCCCCGCAAAGATCGGCGGCAGGAAGCTCAGCGCGAATTTGCGGGCCGGGCCCGTGAACAGCGGGACCCGGAGCCGCTTCGACTTTCGCCACAACCCGACGCCGGCCACTGCCGCCGACAGGACGGCTGAGGCGAGCCATATCTCCAGCCAGAGCGCTCTGCTGGCTGCCATCCGGGCCACCACCGCCGCGCAGAGCCCGATGACGCCGACCAGCACCTGAGCCTTGCCCGAGATGGCCGTAAACGACACCGCCCGTTCCATGGTGTCGCGGATGTAGCGCAGGTGATCCAGCGCGTACGCGTGAAGCGCCGCCGGGTCCTGGACGGGCTGCTGAATCGGAGACGGATCGTCCACGCTTCTCTGCCGGCTAGTGAACCACCTGGGCGGAGACTGTGTCAAGTTCTTTGAACAGCAAAGGTCGACCGGGCGGGCCGGCGGCGTGTCAGCCACACGACCAGCCGGTAACCCAGCAACGCCGCGACGATGAGGGCGTAGATGCGAGGCCGCCTGATGTCGGCCTTGACGAGCCACCAGTAGTGGACCACTCCCGCCACGGCAACCACGTAGACCAGGCGGTGCAGCCGCCGCCAGACGCGGCCTCCCAGCCGGCGGATCATGCCGGTTGTCGAGGTCAGCGCCAGCGGCACCATGAGCGTGAGCGCGGTGAAACCGACCGTGATGAAGGGCCTCTTGTAAACATCCTTCACGATCTCATCCAGCGCAAAGAACTTGTCGAGCCAGAGATAGGTCAAAAAGTGCAGCGACCCGTAGAAGAAGGCGAACAGCCCCAGCATCCGGCGGAACCGGATCAGGTCGTTCCAGCCCGTCAGTCGCCTCATGGGCGTGACCGCGATGGTACACACCACCAGGCGCAGCGTCCAGATTCCGGTTTCCCAGGTGATGGTCTCGATCGGATTGGCGCCCAGGTCCCCCGCCCATGCTCCCCAGCCGAGCCACCCGACGGGCACGAGCGCTGCGACAAACGTCAGGATCTTCAGGATCTTGATCAAGAGGTCCCCAGTCAATCGCCAAGGCCGGTCAGTAGTTCCGGCGCAGGTCCATCCCCGCGTACATCGACGCCACCTGGTCGCCGTAGCCGTTGAACATGAGCGTCTTCCGCTTGAAGAACTCCCCGATGCGGCGCTCGCTCGCCTGGCTCCAGCGCGGGTGATCGACCTCCGGATTGACGTTCGAGTAGAAGCCGTATTCCCGGGGTGCGTAGAGCTGCCAGGAGTTGACCGGCTGCTGCTCGACGAACCTGATTCGCACGATCGACTTGATGCTCTTGAACCCGTACTTCCACGGCACCACCAGCCGCAGCGGCGCCCCGTCCTGATTGGGCAGAACCTTGCCGTACAGCCCCACCGCGAGCAGCGCGAGGGGATTCATCGCCTCGTCCAACCGAAGCCCTTCGACATAGGGCCATTTCAGGATCGGGACGTGCTGACCGGGCATCTGGGCGGGATCGAACAGCGTCGTGAACTCGACGAACCGCGCCTTTGACGAGGGCTCGACGCGCTTGATGAAATTGCCGAGCGGGAACCCGACCCACGGAATCACCATCGACCACCCCTCCACGCAGCGGTGGCGGTAGACGCGCTCCTCGAGCGGATGGGGCTTCAGCAGATCCTCCAGGTTGTAGGTGGCCGGCTTGTTCACCTCCCCGTCCACGACCACACTCCAGGGCCGGGTCCGGAGCGAGCCGGCGGTTCGAGCGGGCGACGACTTGTCGGTGCCGAACTCGTAGAAGTTGTTGTAGCTGGTGATGTCGCCGTACGGCGTCCGCTTCTCGTCGGTGCTGAACGGTCCGGGCCTGACGCCGGGGATGAGGTCCTGTTCCGGCGCCGCACCGAGCAATGGAACTCCAGCGGCCGCCGCTCCGACAAGCGGCAGGGCCGCCAACCGCAGGAATTCCCGTCGACGAAGATAGAGCGACTCGTCCGTCATTTCCGAGGACCTGACGTCCGGAGCCGACCAGATGACCATGGGGCCTCCTGTCTAGAATAACCCACTTTAGTGGTCGGTTATTCCGAAAGCCGCGCAGGGGCTGGCACATCAGGCTCCGTCGCGTTACACTCGTCCCCGAATCACCCCACTCTGGAGGGCACGCGTGTCAGTTCGGAGCATCGTCGAACGCAAGGGATCCGGGGGCCCTGCTCCCCGGTTTACGGCAGCATCGCTCGCCTTTCTCCGCGCGCTCGCCCGCAACAACCGCCGGGAGTGGTTCGCCCCGCGCAAGGCGCAGCACGAGGAGCTGGTTCGAGCCCCGATGATCGCCCTCATCGAGCGCCTGGCCGAGGCGTTTGCGGGATTCGCGCCGGACCTTGTGGCCTCCCCTCGCGTGTCCATGTACCGCATCTACCGCGACACGCGGTTCAGCGCCGACAAGTCGCCCCTCAAGACCAACGTCTCCGCGGTGTTTCCCCATCGCCTGCTCCCCAAGCACGAGGGCGCGGGGTGCTATCTCGAGGTCGCCCCGAAACACGTCTGGGTCGGCGGCGGCATGTACATGCCGTCCACCTCCCAACTCCACCTCGTGCGGGAGCACATTGCGGAGCAGTACCCCCGGTTTCGTCGCATCGTGTCTGCGCGGTCCTTCCGCAAGGCCGTCGGGGCGCTCGAGGGCGACAAGCTGCAGCGGGCTCCCCGAGGGTTTCCCGCCGATCACCCCGCAGCCGAGTTCCTGAAGCACCGGCAGTTTCTCGCCTTCCTGGAGCAGCCTGCGGAATTCGCCATCTCGCCGGGCTTCTATCGAGGTGTGGTCGGTGTGTTCAAGGCCATCGCGCCGCTGGTGGCATTCCTCAACGAACCGCTGGTCGCCAATATCGACGTGCTGCGCCCGCCGCAAACACGGTGGTCCGGCCTGGACGGATAGCGGCGGCGCTCGAGCGAATCCTCCCCATGGCCGGTGCGGTGGCGCTGAACCGCGTTCGGCTCCGCGACACCCGTGAGGCAGGCTGTCAGGTCGACTGGGCCCTGGAATCACGCCAGGGCCAGACCGAGGAAGGCCTTGGTTTCCCGCCAGATCGTCTCGAGGCTCGACGTCAACCGGTGATCATCCGCGAGCAGCCGTAGCGAGACATGCGGCCTGGATTCGGCGAACCGCTGCACCATGACAGGGTCGACCAGCGTGTCGCCTCGTCCCTGGAAGATCAGCGTCGGCACGGGCACGATGGCCGTGAAAGACTCGTACCGCTGGGCATCCAGGTAGAGCCGGTATCCCACCGATCGCATCACCTGGTCGCCGTGGTGGAACACCTCTAGTTGGCCGGTCGTGCGCCACCGCTCCAGCACTGCCGGTTCGAACCCGCCCGAGTTGCCGCGGCAGAAGTCCAGCGCCGGCGCGAGCAGGACCAGCCGATCGATCGGCGCCGTCGGGAGCGTCGAACCCGCTACACGCCGGGCCGCCGACTGCCGCGCCGCCGCATGAAACGCAACCAGGCCTCCAAGACTCGAGCCGACCAGCGCAACCGGCCCCGGATCGAACCCGGCCAGATCGCCCTCGATCCGTTCCAGCATTCGCGAGACCGTCAGCGAAAAGAACTCCGGCTCGTTGAAGTCCGGACACCAGAACGGGACGCCGGATGCGCGGAGGCGCTCGGAGAAGTAGGTTGCCTTGGCCGACGCCGCAGAAGATGCAAACCCGTGGACGTAGTAGACGCGACGGGTCACCGGCTTCGCGCCGGCCGAGCGCGGGTTGTTCACTTGTGCCCCTCGGATTCGACTTATACCACGGTGCGGCGGCCAATCACGAGCCGGCCCACTGAAGATCGCGTGATACCGCGCATGCCCATGAGGCGCGCGATTGGGGCGCCAGCGCGTCGCCTCGGGCACCCGGATGCACCTAGCGGCAAGGTGTAAAATACCGACAACTGTCCTCGCAGGAGACACCTGATGAATCGAAGGCTGCTCTCGCGCGTCGGCTTGGCCGTGGTGGGGCTCTTCGTGGTGATCCAGCTCTACCGCCCGGATCGCTCCAACCCCCCGTTCGATCCTGCGCAGGCGCTCGAAACCGGCCGCGCGCCGGCGGATGTCACCGCGATTCTCGAGCGCAGCTGTTACGACTGCCACTCGAGCCGCACGCGCTGGCCCTGGTACAGCAACATCGCACCGATGTCCTGGATGATTGCGGATGACGTCACCTCGGCGCGCAAGAAGGTCGACTTCTCCCGGTGGACCACCTATCCGCCCAAGCTGATGTCCCGCAAGCTGACAGCCATCAACGACGAGGTCATGAAGGGCGACATGCCGCTCAAGCAATACCTGATGCTGCACAAGGACGCCAGGCTCTCCGACTCCGACAAGAGCGTGGTCGGCGACTGGGCCAGCATGGAAGCCGATCGGGTGCTGACGCCGCCTCGGCCGCCCCTGCCCGACGCGGCCGCGTTCACTACCGGCGGCCCGTTCGTGCACGTCTCGATGATCCTTCCGGGGAAGGCGCCGGGATCGGGCCCAGACGAGATCGCCGATCAGACCGCCCGTGTGCTGACTGCGCTCGAGGGGGTGCTGAAACAGGCCGAAACCAGCCTGTCCCAGGTGGTCACCGTCAACGTGGTGCTGCGCAAGCCGGACGACTTCAAGGCCATGAACGAGGCGTACGCGAAGTTCTGGCCGAAGGATCCCCCGTCACGCACGACGATCGTCGCCGATCTGGCTGATGCGGATGCCAAGCTGGGGATATCGGCGGTGGCGCTTCGAAGGGGCGCGCCGCGCGAGGTCGTGCAGCCCGCCGGGTGGAAGCGTCCCGACAGCCCCTATACCTACGCCATCCGCTCGGGAGATACGGTCTACCTCTCGGGCCTCGTGTCGAGAAAAGGCCAGGACTACACCCTTCTCAAGGGTGACATGGCCGCACAGATGAAAGTGATTGGCGAGAACGCGGCGGCCATTCTCGGCGCGGCGGGCATGACGCTTCGCGACGTCGTGAGTGCACGGGTGTTTCTCACCGACACCGCGCAAGCCGAGCCGATGAATGCCGTCTATCGCACATGGTTCCCGCGCGATCCGCCGGCCCGGGCCACCGTCCGCGCCGCGCTGACCGGTCCCGACTATCTCGTGGAGGTCACGCTCATCGCCGTCAAGTCTGCGATCAAGCGGGCCGTCGCCACGCCCAACGCCGACGGCACGGCGGCAACGCCCAACCCGAACCTCAGCGCGGCCATCGTCGCAGGCCCGCGCCTGTTCGCCTCCGGCATGCTGGGCAGCACGCCCGAAACGAAGGGCGACGCGCGGGCCGAAACAACGGAGTTGCTGGCGCGCATCGGCCGGACGCTCAAGGCCGCGGGCTTCGACTGGAGCCACGTCACCGACAGCCTCGTCTACGTGACTGATTTGTCGGCGGCGGGCCCGATACTCGAACAGCTCAAGGCGGCCCGCGGCGGGCAGCTTCCGGCGGTCGCGCTCATGGGAGTCGGCCTCGTCAGACCCGAGGCCAAGGTCGAGATCATGGTATCGGCGGCGAAGTAGCCTCCGCTCTCAGGTGGTCGGGTCGCTCAGGGCGACGGCACCGCCTGGCGCATCGAACCTGTGAAGTCGAGCGTCTTGCGGCCCGCCCTTGTCGTACTCCGTGAGATGGAGTTCTTCCGTTCCGCGGAGCCGCCGCGCTGTTCCCGCGATCCGGGCAGATCGCTCCGTGAGCCAGATTCCGCGCCGGCTTCACTCATGCGGTCTGCTATGCTGGCAGACGCCCCGCGGCCATTCATGGCGACAACCCCAGAATCCGATCGCACGCCCGGTCTGCCCTACCAATCAAACCGGACCGAGTCCGCCCCCGCCCGTGCTGACACGACGGAGGCCGCGCTGCACCGTGGCGTCGGGGCATCGAACCTGTCGAACGGCAGGAGGCGCACAGCCGTCGTTGGCCTCATCGTAGCGCTGGCGGCGACCGCCGGGCTGGTGCTGCTCGTGACGGAGGTATCCTTCGGCCTTGCGGCGATGGTGTCGGCCCTGCTGGTCGCCTTCGCGCCGCTGCCCGCCTACCTGGCCATCTTCCTGCTGATGGACCGTTTCGAACCCGAGCCCCGATGGATGCTGGCGATTGCCTTTCTCTGGGGCGCGTCGGTGGCGGTCGTCGGCGCCGGGTTTCTCAATGGGATGGCGGACATTCTGGCCGGCGAGTCTGTTTCGACGATTGTCCTGACGCCCGTCATCGAGGAAACCGTGAAGGCGTTCGTGCTGTTCGCCTTCTTCTTCATGAAGCCCGATGAGTTCGACGGCGTCATCGACGGCGTCATCTACGCGGCGATGGTCGGCCTTGGGTTCGCGTTGATGGAGAATGTCGAGTACTACGGCAACGCCCTGGTCCAGGACGGTCCACGGGGGCTCGCGGTCACCTTCACCCTGCGCGGCGTCATGGCGCCGTTCTCGCACCCGTTATTCACCGCCATGTCCGGAGTCGGGATGGGAATTGCCCAGCAGACCCACCGCCGGTGGATCAGAATCGCCGCACCGCCCGCCGGGCTCATCGCGGCCATTACCCTCCACGCGTTGTGGAACGCGGGTGCGTCAGCGGGCTGCGTGTTCTTCGCGATCTACGCGATCGTCATGGTGCCGCTGCTGGTTGCCCTGGCTGCGCTCGTGGGATTCTCACTTCGCCGGGAAGGGCGGATCGTCGCAGTGAGGCTGGCCCCGGAAGTCGCGTCCGGGCAGATGGCCCCGGCGGAGCTCCAGCGACTGGCCAGCATGAGCGAGCGCGCCCGCGAGTCGCTGAACGCATGGTCTCGTGGCGGACGCGCCGCCTTGCGAGCCAGCCGGTCCTATCACCACGCGGCCAGCGAACTGGCATTCCTCCGACAGCGGGCGGCACGAGACAAGCAGCCACCGGATCCCGCGCAGGAAGCTGAGCACGTCCTCCAACTGCAGGCCGCGCGCCAGGATTTCCGCCGGGTCGTTCCTTCGATGGACTAGCAGCCCGTGGTGAAGGTCTGTCTGCATTCAACCGGCGCTTCAACTCTTCTCGCTGCGTTGCCGAACGCTCAGGTCCTGCCAATGATCTGGCGTCTCGCGCATAGCCATCCGGGCGCCGCGTTCCGCGTCGCACTCGCGCTTCAGCGGAGACGGGCCACTGGCCCGGATTATTCGCGAAGGTCCGAACAGTCCGCCCTTCGGGCCTCGATCGAAGGTTCGATCTTCGGGCCTTCGCTCATCCCTCGACCGTGCTCGGGATGACCCTGAGCCTGCCGAAGGGTCAGGACTCGCCCGGGCGAGGTCTTGAGCACTGCGCTTTGGGGGTGTCGAAAGCAGGCGGCGTGAGAAACCCGCATGCCGCCGGCGCACGATGATCTTGCGCGCAGCGTTTGTGAGTAGTGCGGGCTAGCTCTGTTTTGCGTAGTGCTGGCTTCGGAAGAAGTCGCATTCCAGGCAGGTCGCCAGCTTCGACGCGAAGGTCCCCTGCACGGTGCCGCCACACAGGGTCCCGGCCGTGCTCGCGCAGGTTGTGCCGTGGTCCGGATACGCCGGGCACGGACCGAGCCGGGCGACCATGGCCCCGCCCGCGTCACGACCGCACTTCTTGAACTCCCAGCAGTTCATCTCTGAGTCCCACAGGAGGCCAGGCGCCCCGGCGAATAGCCAGGGCACTCGAGGCTGGTTGGCCAAGCGTCAACGCGCGATCTCATCGCTTCCTGAACACCACGACGCGGTTCGTGTTGGTCCCAAGGCGGTTGTTCGCGACGCCCCAGACATTGGACGTCTTGGTGAATCGCTGCGCATTGATGAGGATCAGGGCCGGTTCGAGCGCGGCGTCGACGCCGCACCGGACCACGGTCTCCTCGAGCTTGACGCTGCCGCCGCGGACCTCTCCGACTTCGAATGCCACCCAGCCACCCGGCGCGAGCACACGCTCCAGTTCGCGCAGCACCAGCGTCATCGCCTGCCGCCAGCTGTTGAGGCTGACCGGAACGGTCAGGCGGACCGTGTCGGGATCAATGTCGCAGAACCAGCAGCGCAGCCAGTTGTCAGCCGTGTAGTTGACCACGTTGAGAAACGGCGGCGAGGTCACAACCAGGTCGACCGACCCCGCGGGCAAGTCCGGGGTCGAATCGGCCTGGCCAGTCAGGATGCGGGCGGAGCCCGACCTCAGCCCGAGCGCGACGCGACTCGCCCCGTCGCAGTCCTTCAGCAGCGTCCGGGTCTTGCGCAGGATCAGTTCGGGCACGTCGCGCAACGTCGGCTTCTGATTCCTTGCGTGGTTGATCTTCCGTTGCGCGCCCACGGAGGTCGCCTGATTGGGCGGCAGCGTGTACACCGAGAAGAACCCTGGTGAGTGGCCAGTGAGGCGATTGACGGCCACCATCCTGATCCATCGATCGACGCGGTCGAGGGTTCCCGTTGTCGCACGGGCCAGCAGGTACTCGCGCAGCGCGCAGATCGCACGAAGCGTCGCCCGGTGATAGAAGACGAGCAGGTCTTCGCGGATTGCAGACGTGTGCTCGAGGGGGATGGCGTCGAGACGGTCCCTGACCTCGGCGAGCGCCGGCGGGTCGAGACGCGGGGCCAGCAGCACGGCGCTGAGGGGATTGGTGTCGCAGCCGGCGGGGACGCGCCCACAAAGCGCGGCCTCGAGCAGCGTCGTGCCGCGCCCCATGAACGGATCGTAGACGACGTCCCCCGGCCCGGTCAGCCGCTCGATGAAGAATCCCGGCAGTTGGGGCTTGAAACAGGCGCGATAGGAAATCTCATGGAGGCTGTGGGCGACTCGCTGGCGGCTCGTCCAGAATTCGTTCGTATAGGTCGGGACTGCCTGCCTCCTCCCGTCACCAACCTCAACGGCGGTCGAGCCCACCGCGGTCGGTTTGCCCTCCCAGCGAAACGTCCGGAGATCGTGTTCGAAGGCGTCGCAGGTTCGATGCCGAGGGGGCGCGTCATACTCGAGCGTCGCCTGCCTGTCCGGGTGCGAAGGTCGGGGTGTCATGCAGCCAGCAAGTCATCGTGTGTCACCTCAACGGTCGTGTCAAGCCGCTGCGGAGTCGAGATTCCGGCATGCAGGCCGCCAGCCTCCAGCCTCCGGCCCCCAGCCGAGCGAGCGTCAGGCCCCTAATAGAAATCGTGCGAGTCGATGTCGATGGGCACGCCGGGAATGCCTTCCAGCCGCTCGGCCCTTACCGAGACCACGCCTTCCTGGTTCTGGAGGACGCCTTCCACCAGCAGGAACGCTTCTTCGAGAATCGTGAGGCGCTGGCGTGCGAACAGGTCCGGCCGGACGATGATGTTGGCGATGCCGGTTTCATCTTCGAGCGTCAGGAACACGAATCCCTTGGCCGTCCCGGGGCGCTGGCGGGTAATCACCGTGCCCGCCACGCGAACCCGCCTGCCCTGCCGCTCACGCGGGAGATTGCCCGACCGCAGCACCCCGCGCAGCGCCAGCTCCTGGCGGCGCAGCGCCATCGGATGCGGCCCGATGGTCAGGCTGGTCCCGGCATAGTCGGCCACGAGCCGCTCCGACAGGTTCATCGGCCGCAACGGGCAGACGCTGGCATCTGACACGGCTGGCGGCTGGCGGCTGGCGGCTGGCGGTTGGCGGCTGGCGGCTGGCGGCCGGCGGCTGGCGGCTGGCGGTTGGCGGCTGGCGGCTGGCGGCGACGCTGGTTCGCCACGGCTGCGCCGAACATCAGGGGCCAGGCGCTGGGCGCTCGGCGCTGGTTCGCCTCCTACACCGTTCAGTTTGTCCAGGGACGCCCCTTGTTGTCGCCCGCGATCCCCGCCGAGATCTGGCCTCCAGCCCCCAGTCTCCAGCTCCCAGCCCTCTGCACCAGCGCCTGGCGAGTCCCCAGCCCCTCCGCCGAGGGCCCGGCCTGCATCTGATTCCGGCGCGCCCTCGCTGTCCTCCTCGAACAACTCCCCCGCCGGCCGCACCGCCCGCTCGATCTGCCACAGCGCTTCGCGCCGATGATGCCCGAACGCGTTGAGCGCGCCGATCTCCGCCAGGACGGCCAACTCCTCCCGATTGACGCCGGTCCGGCGAATCAGATCCTCGATCGAGCGGAACCGGCGGACCTGGCGCGGCTCCTCCCAGTCGTGCGCGCAGGTATTGCAGAACCACGCCACCGCGCGGCCGGTTTCCACACGCTCGAGCATGGACGGATCGTCGCAGCCGCACTTGGGACAGCGGGGGGCTGGAGGCTGGGGGATGGAGGCTGGCGGCCCTTCGGGTGCACTCAGATCAGGCCGGAGGCTGGAGGCCGGAGGCTGGCGGCCGGGCACTGGTTCGCTTTCTCCGTCCCGTCTCAGGACATGGCTTACATCTGGCGCGTGTTGGGCCGCCGCCAGCCTCCAGCCGTCAGCCGCCAGCCATTCCTGCGCCTGCTCTATTGCCCTTCCAACCGTCTGGCGCAACCCATTCACGTAGCGCAGCCCCAGGCGAATGGTCCCGTCGGCTGCCACCTGGCAGTCCCAGTCCGAGTGCAGGACATCGATGCTCGCGAACCGCACGCCGTGCCGCTGCGCGTCCTTCACGAGCGAGGCGGGATGGTAGAACCCCATCGGCTGGTTGTTGAGCAGCGCCGCATAGAACGCGCCCGGGAAATGCGCCTTCAGGTACCCGCTCGCATAGACCAGCAGCGCGAAGCTCGCCGCGTGCGACTCGGGAAAGCCGTAGAGCGCAAACGAGCTGATCGACTTGACGATGGCGTCGGCAGCCTCCCCGGTGATGCCCTTCCGCGCCATGCCCTCCCGCAGCTGCACCTCGATCTTCTTCATCCGCTGCTCGGACCGTTTGAAGCCCATCGCGCGCCGCAGCTCCTCGGCCTGCCCACCCGAAAACCCCGCCGCCACCATCGCGATGCGCAGCAACTGCTCCTGGAAGAGCGGCACGCCCATTGTGCGCTTCAGGATCGGCTCCAGCGACGGATGCGGATAGGTCACCTCCTCGCGGCCCGCCCGCCGGTTCAGGTACGGATGCACCATCTGGCCGACGATGGGCCCGGGGCGGATGAGCGCGACTTCGACCACCAGGTCGTAGAAGTGCGCGGGCTTGAGGCGCGGCAGGGTCGCCATCTGCGCGCGCGATTCGATCTGGAACACGCCCACCGTGTCGGCGCGCTGGAACATGTCGTAGACGGTCGGGTCGTCGGGCGGCAGCGTCCACAGCTCGACCGGCAGGGTCCCGGGGGTACGGCGCCGATTGATGGTCTCGAATGCGTCCTGCAGGGCCGCCATCATCCCGAGGCCCAGCAGATCGATCTTGATGAGGCCCATGTCGGCGCAGTCCTCCTTGTCCCACTGCACCACCACGCGGCCCGGCATCGACGCATTCTCCAGCGGCACCACATCGTCGAGGCGGCCCTGGCAGAGCACCATGCCGCCCGAGTGCTGGCCGAGGTGGCGCGGCAGATCCTGGATGCGCCGCCAGAGATCGGCGAACAGCTTCACCTGCGCGTGATCGGGGTCGAAGCCGGAAGCGCGCAGATCGCGGGGCAGGCTTTCGTCCTGGTCGATGAACTCGAAATGGCCCAGGACCCTGGAGAGGCGATCGATCTGCGCGGCCTCCATTCCCAGCGTCTTCCCGACCTCGCGCGCGGCGCTCCGCCCCCGGTAGGTGATGACGTTGGCCGTCATGGCGGCGCCGTGCCGGCCGTACTTTTCGTAGACGTGCTGGATGACGCGCTCCCGCCGATCCCCGCTCGGCAGATCGAGATCGATGTCGGGCCACTCGCCGCGCTCCTCCGACAGGAACCGCTCGAAGAGCAGGTCCATGCCCACCGGATCGACGGCCGTGATCCCCAGGCTGTAGCAGACGGCGCTGTTGGCGGCCGACCCGCGCCCCTGCACGAGGATCTGTTCCTGCCGGCAGAAGTTGACGATGTCCCAGACGATCAGGAAGTAGCCGGCGAGGTCGAGCTTTTCGATCAGGTCGAGCTCGCGTGTGATCTGCGCCCGCGCCTTGTCGTGGAACGGGCGGTAGCGTTCGCGCGCCCCGACCAGCGTGATGGCGCGCAGGAACGAGCTGGGCGTCTCCCCGTCCGGCACCGGGTAGTCCGGAAACCGATAACCGAGGTCCGCCATCGAGTACTCGATGCGATCGGCCAGCTCCCGCGTGGCGGCGACCGCCTCGGGGCAATCACGGAACAACTCGATCATCTCGGCGGGCGGCTTCAGGTATCGCTCGGCATTCCGCGCCAGCCGGCGCCCGGCCCGATCGAGCGTGGTCTTGTGACGGATGCACGTGAGCACGTCGTAGAGCGGACGCTCGACGGGATCCGCGAACCGGACGCCGTTCGAGACGATGAGCGGCACGTGAAACGCCGCGGCCAGATCGCGCAGCACCTCGTTGTCGGTTTCCTCGTCTCGGAGGAAGTGACGCTGCATCTCCAGGCAGACGTTGGCGCGGCCGAACATCCCGACGAGCCGATCGAGCAGGCCGCCCACGCCGTGGCGGTTCGCCGAAAGCACCTCGCGGCCCGCGATCGCAATCAGCCCCGCGGTCCGTCCCTCGAGTTCACCCAAGGTGAGCGCACCTTCGCCCTTGGGCGAACGAAGCTTCATGAGCGTGAGGAGGCGGCAGAGACTCCGGTAGCCCTCGCGGGATTCGACCAGGACGGGGAGACGCCAGGCGGAAGACTGGAGGCTGGCGGCTGGCGGCCGGCGGCTGGCGGCCAGCGGCTGGCGCGGGCTGCGGGATGTTGTTCCGCGGTCCCGCTCGCACTCGCCGGTCAAACGCGCCTCCGGGGTGCTGTCGGCGGCAGGGATGGGTCCCCAGCCCATCCCGGATTTCGGCCCCTGCGGTGCGTTTGTCGAACTGACGCCGAGCGGCTCGGCTCGAGGGACTCGCGTCGCAACACCCCGAAGCCCGCGTGTAGACAGGCCTCCAGCCTCCAGCCTCCAGCCCCCAGCCCCTAGCGTGAGCTCACATCCGATGATCGGCTTGATGCCCGCCGCGCGGGCCGCCTTGTGAAAGCGCGGGGCGCCATACACCCCGTCGCGATCGAGCAGCGCCAGCGCCGGATAGCCCAGGGCCGCCGCGCGCTCGACGAGCGTTTCGGGCAGCGAGGCCGCTTCGAGAAAGCTGAAGGCGGACGAGCAGTGGAGTTCGATCAATCCAGGATCCCCTCGATGAACCACCGCCCGAGATCCCGATCCTCGAAGATGCGATAGACGCCGCCGTCACCGAGCGCGACCTCCCATTCCTCGCGATTCCAACCGAGAGCACCACGCCAGGGCACATGATGATCGGCTGGCGGCTGGCGGCTGGCGGCTGGCGGCGTAGAGGGTGATAGCCCTTCGATCGAGCCCCGCCATTCCCCGGCCGATTTCCGTGCGTGATCGCAGTCGTGATTCGGCCTCCAGCCTCCAGCCCCCGGCCCCCGACCCATTCCAGGCACAGTCGAAGGCTCATGACCGCGCGCGCCTTCGACCTTCCACCATTCCCCGGAGGTGCGCCACGGTCCCGCAAACGACTCCACGCGCCCCCCGCGCAATCCCTGCCGATCGATCCTGACGCTCACCGGGTGCCCGTGATCGACGACAACGGACACGGCAATGGGAAGGCGGAAGCGGCGAAGGGCGACGCAAGGGCGGCTGGCGGCTGGCGCCGCCTCCGCGCCCACGGCGCTTCGGCGTGCCAAGAGCTGGCGGCTGGCGGGCAGGCCAGGGGCCAGGGGCTTGGGGCCGGAGGCTGGAGGCTGGGGGCTGGCGGCTGGAGGCTGGAGGCCAAGCCCGGCAACTTCGCCGCTGTCAGATGCAGGCCGGGTCGATAGCCCCGGCGATCCGGATGCAGCGTGCCTCTGTGGTGAACCGGTTCTGACGCCCGTCGTCGGGTCTAAAGACCCGACCTCCATCGGGACGGCGTGATCCGGCCGCCCGCCGCCAGCCGCCAGCCGCCCGCCTGACGTATGCACACGTTCTTCGTCCGGCACCCGAAAGGGCGCGAGCGCGCAGCCGTCGGGCCGGTGCGAATCCAGCACGACCGGCGCGCCAATGCGGCGCTCCCCCATCAGCGCGGTCAATCGCGCCAGCAAGGTCGACATCTGCTCGGGCGTCGGCAGCGCGCGCGTCAGCAGCGACTCCTGCACGATGCGCCCCGGGGTGGGATCGATCGCGACGGTGACCGCATCGATGCCGGCCGGAGCGGGGTGCGACTCGAGATCCAGAAGCAGCAGCGTGCGCAGCACGCGCGGGTCGCGCATCGGCGCGGGCAGCTGCAGGCTGCGCGCGTGCGTCTCGCGCGTCACGAGCCGCAACCGGATGTGCAGCACGGCCGCGCCGCGATCGCGCCGTTCGAGGCGCTGGCAGAGCGGCTCGAGCAGCCGCCCGAGCACGAACGACAGCGGCTCGAGCCCTTCGATGGGCCATTCCAGCTCGAGCGTGCTCTCGAACTGCTCCTCGTCCGGTGTCGGCACCAGCGGGCCGGCGTCTTCGCCCCGCGCCACGCGCTGCCACCAGATCCCCTGCTGCCCGAGCCGTTCCGACAAATCCGCCGAAGGCAACGCCGCGAGGTCGCCAAGTGTCGTCAGGCCCCAACGGAAGAACGTGGACACCATGTCCGGCTGGCGGCTGGCGGCTGGCGGCTGGCGGCTGGCGACTGGCGACTGGCGGCTGGCGACTGGCGGCTGGCGGCCTTCGGCGACAGGCTTCAGGCTGCCGGCTTCGGGCTTCAGGCTTCGGGCTTCAGGCTGGGAGCGAGTGGCGAGTGTCCCCTCTTCTTCCGGCCTGTCGCCTGTCGTCGATGGCGAACCAGCCTCTGGCCTCCGGCCTCCAGCCCTCGGCCGCCAGCCTGTTTCCAGCTCTAGCAATACCGCCAGCGTGCTGAGCGGCAGCGTCGAGAGCGCCGAGGCTTCGTGACCAGCAGGCACGACCGTGATGCCCACGCGGGCCCGCGCCAGCAGGATTGCCGCCGTGCGCGTGCCGGCTATCGCGACACGCACCGGCAGGATCCCGTGATCGGCAGCGGCCCGCCGCAAGCGCTCCGCCACTTCTTTTCCCTCGCCGATCAAACGCGCCAGCCCGGATACATCCAGTGTCACCAGACGGCCGGTATGGACTTCGACCCGCGGCGAAACACTGCGGGCGATGGCGGCCAATCCAGGGGCCAGGGGCCCTTCGACTCCGCTCCCCTCGACTGTCGCTCGGGGAGCCTCGTGGTTCGACAAGCTCACCACGCCCTGAGCGAATCGAAGGGCGAGCACGGTCGAGAGGCTCAGGGCAGGCTCGCGGCCGGAATCTCGAGGCGACGGCGGCACGTAGAGACAAGCGAACACGAACGACCCCCAGACACGAGCGTGCAGGTTTCGGGCTTCGGGCAGGCTTGAGGCTCGCGACTTCGCCGGCGCGCTCATCACCGGCTTGGTCGGCGCAAGTCAGGCTTTCGGCTATCGGCTACCGGCCAAACCGAACGCTTCTCTTGCCAGAGATGGCCCGAGTGTTCCTCTCACCGCCGGTCAGGACTACGGCGACAGCGGCCAGAGCCTCGAGGTATCCGTGACTGGCCGAAAGCCGATAGCCGCGAGCCGCCAGCCGGGTCACATCGAAGTTATGCATTCGCCGCCATCTGCATCAGGCAGCCATCGCGCCCCGGAACGATCCGCGCCCGCTGGATCCGCACCTCGCTTTCCAGGCCACGGAACACCCGCAGGCCCTGCACGCTCCCCGACCACCGGCCGACGGGATTCACGGACGGCGGGACTGCGGATTCAGCGCGAACATGCGAAACCTGGAGCCCGGCGGGAGACGAGTCGTGATGCAGCCGCCTCGGTTCGAGCACGAGGCTGACGCCGCCGGCGCTTCGGCTCACGGGTGTCGTGCCCACCACGAGCCCCACGGTTTCCTGCCCTTCGATGACGCGCTGAAGCCGGATCCACGTGCTGAGCGGTACGTGGCGCAGTGATAAGGCGGGCGCGTCCGCCAGGTCGAGCGCCACCACGCCGAATCCTCCCGCCTGCAGCACCAGGTTCAACGCCTTCAACGCTCGTTCGATCACCCGATCGGGCCCGGCCTGGCGGCTGGCCAGCGCGGGAAAGGCCGGCGTGCAGGCATCACCGCGGATCCACAGCAGCCGCTCCAGATCCACCCCCGCGGCGGCAGCCGAGTGGGGGTCGAACATGTCGAAGGTGTCGACCAGGGCCACCAGTTCCCCGCGCGAGGTGGCCGCAGAGAGCACCGCCAGCAACAGGCTGGTTCGCCCCGAGGACCGGGCCCCGGTCAGTTCCGACAACTGCCCGCGCGGAAGTCCCCCGCCAAGCCGGCCGTCCACCTCGGCCACCCCGGTCGACACGGTTTCTCCATGAACGGCCGGCGCCTGTTCCCAGGCGGGAATGAGCGTCCGATCCAGCTTCCGCGCACGCAACAGGGCTTCCACATCGGCACGGCAGGCAGCAGGCATGATTGGCCTCCTGATGTGTTTCGCTTTATCTTCGCCATACGAAATATAGTGCACTGGGCGGGCGGGCGCAAGGGGAATTCGAGTGAAACGAAAGAGGCCAGTCCGGCATCCTGATCGCATGACGCTTTTGCCCGAAGGAGCCTCGATGGCATGGACTCGACCCGTTTGTTCCAGCCCCGTCAGATGGCGGCCCAGCCTGCAGGCCGCCTTGGCCGCAGCCGCGCTGGTGCTGCTATCGACCGCATGCGCCGACGGCGGAGCAGGGTCGGCCTCTTCGGGTGAGCCCTGGGGAACCAATACCGTCGCGCCCGCAGCGTTCGACCGGGAGATCGCCGCCGCCCAGGGAGCCGACAAGCCGGTCATCGTCTGCACCGCCCCCGAGTTCATGTATCGAATGGGCCATATTCCTGGCGCCGTGCTGCACGGGCCGACGTCCTCGCCCGAAGGGCTCAGCGATCTGACGAACTGGGCTCAGGCATTACCGCGCTCGACCAACCTCGTCGTCTACTGTGGGTGCTGCCCGCTCAGAGACTGCCCCAACCTCCGGCCGGCATTCCAGGCCCTGAAGGAAATGGGATTCACGCACCTGCGCGTACTGCTGATTCCGAACAACTTCGGCACCGACTGGGCTGATCGCGGCTACCCCGTCGCGAGGTAGGCGGGCCCCGGTCCCTGGAATGTCCGCGCTGGGATAAGATCGCCGAACCGTGCAGGTTCCCAACGCCGTCCAGCGCATCACCACCGCCTTCACCTACCGCGACTTCCGCGTCATCTGGAGCGGCGCCTGCCTGTCCAGCATCGGCACCTGGATGCAGAAGGTCGCCCAGAGCTGGCTCGTCCTGACGCTGACGGGATCCCCGTTCTACCTGGGCCTCGACGCCTTTCTCGGCGAGCTGCCGATCCTTCTCTTCACGCTCATCGGAGGCGTGGTGGCCGATCGCGTCGATCGGCGGCGAGTCCTGCTGATTTCGCAGTTCGTGCAGATGAGCTCCGCTCTCGCCCTGGCGGCGCTCGTCTACGCTCAGGCGGTCCACATCGGACACGTGCTCGCGCTGTCGTTCATGACCGGCACCGCCCAGGCGTTTGGCGGACCGGCGTATCAGTCGCTGCTGCCCTCGCTCGTGCGCAAGGACGATGTGCCGAATGCGATCGCGCTGAATTCGATTCAGTTCAACCTGGCGCGCATGGTCGGCCCGGTGCTGGCCGGCGTCGCGCTGGCCGAGTTCGGGTCGGCCGCCTGCTTCGGCCTGAACGCCATCTCGTTCCTCTTCGTCATCGTCGCGCTGCTGTCGATGCGCATCATGTTTGTCGCGCCGCCGATCCGGCGATCGCTCCTCACCGAACTGCGCGGCGGGCTGACGTATGTGCGGCGCGAACGCGCGCTGCTCATCCTGACGGGACTCGCCTTCGGCGGCGCCATGCTCGGGTCGCCGGTCACGACGCTGATGCCGGTCTTCGCCCAGCAGGTGTTTCACGCGGGAGTGGAGGGCTACAGCTGGATGATGGCGTTCTCGGGCGCCGGCGCGGTGGTGGGAGGCATGCTGGTGGCGTGGCTCGGGCGATTCCCGCGCATGGATCGGGTCGCGCTCGGCGTGCAGATGTCGCTGGGCGTGCTGCTGGTGGCCTTTGCGTCCTCGCGCGTGCTGTGGCTGAGCTACGTCTTGATCTTCCTGACGAGCATCGTGCTCATGATGGGGTTCTCGCTGCTGATGTCGCTCGTGCAGCTGGCCGCCCCCGACGAGCTGCGCGGCCGCGTGGTCAGCATCTACATGATGGCATTTCGCGGCGGGATGCCGCTCGGCAGCCTGATGGCCGGCTACGTGGCGAATCTCACCTCGGCACCGATCACGCTCTCGATCACGGGCGCATTGCTGACGGTGCTCGTCGTCGGCGTCGCCGTCAAGGGCCGCGCGCTCCGCGCACTGGCGGATGGGTGATCACGGACCGGCTCACGGCGGGCGGCCTGCAGCCCCCGACAGGCGGCGCCAGGAACGGACGTCTGTCGCCTGTTCCAGGATCGGGGATGATGGTTGGCGTCGCGCCGTTTCGTGCGTGATCAACAACACCTCCGCTCTTCTGCCACCGACTGCTCCTCCCTCTCCCTCTCAACTTCGTGCAATAATCGGCCGCCGTTTTTCCTCGTACCGTGGAGGGTGTCATGACGATGTGGCAGCGCGTCGGGATTCTCGCGATCGTTCTGATGGTCGGAGTGGGTGGCACGGCGCAGATAGCCCGGGCGCAGCAGCCTTTCACGATCGGCGACAAGACGGTCTCGCCCGGATCAATTGTCTCCGGCGAGCTGAAAGTGCCCTCCGGCGCCGGTGATGAGGGCACCGTCATCCCCTTCACGGTCGTACACGGCTCCAGGCCTGGCCCTGTCCTTGCGCTCGTCGCGGGCACCCACGGCCACGAGTACCCGCCGATCCTCGCCCTGCAGCGCCTGCGCACCGCCATCGATCCGCAGGCCTTGTCGGGCACGGTGATCATGGTGCACGTCGCCAACATGCCGTCGTACCTCAAGCGCACGATCTACTACGGCCCGACCGACGGGAAGAATCTCAACCGGGTGTTTCCCGGCAAGAAGGACGGGACACTCTCCGACCGGATCGCGTGGGTGCTGACAAGCGAGGTCATCGACCGCGCCACGCACCTGGTGGATATCCACTGCGGCGACGGAAACGAGTGGCTGCGGCCCTACGTCTACTGGGAGACGACGGGCACGCCTGAAGTCGCAGCGGCCGGCCGCGAGATGGTGCTCGCATTCGGCATGGACCACATCATCATCGATACCTCGCGCCCGACGGATCCGAAGACGTCGACCTACCTGTCCAACACCGCGATCACCAGGGGCAAGCCGGCGTTCACGGCTGAATCAGGCGGGTGGGCACGTACGAGCGAAGAGGACGTGGTGAGGATTGAGCGCGGGGTGGCGGGCCTGATGAGGTTCCTCAAGATGCGCGCGGGTGGTCCGGAACCGCTCGGTCAGCCGGTGTGGCTGGGACGAAACCAGGTGCTCACGAGCGGCTTCACCGGGTTGTTCTATCCGGCCGTCGAGCCCGGGGTGACGGTCGCTGAAGGCACGCTCATCGGGAGGGTCACGGATTTCTTCGGGAAGACGCTCGAACAGATTCGATCCCCGTTTGCGGGCGAAGTGCTCTACGTCGTCGCGACGCCGCCCATCAGCAAGGGTGAACCGATCGGCTACGTGGCCGAACGCGTCGCGAGCCCGGAGGCCTATCTGAAGAAGTAGGCTAGAGCCTGGACCTCGGATCCGTTACGATCATTTTACGTTCCCGACACGCGTTCGACACCCTGCGCCACTACGCTGGATCGCGGGGTGACATGTGAGCAGTGTACCGGTCCAGCTGGCTGCCCTTACAATTCGGAGCGACTACGTGGCACTACCAGGTCTCTGCCTGACTGCGGGTCAGGTTCAGCGACTCTACGCCCTCGACATGCTCATGTGCGAGGCGGTGCTCGCGGCGCTGGTCGACGTGCGGTTTCTGACGACTACGGATGACGGCCGCTACGTGCGGCGCGATCGATCGCTCGCGTCGACCTGTACACGTGTGTCCTGGGGCGAACTCAGTGCGAGACATGCCGCGGAACCAGCCGGCTGGCAAAACCTCGAACGGCTCTCCGTTCGTAGATTGAGCTTCAGCGGCCGGTCGACGGGCACGTTCCGTCATTCACACGCCGTGAGGCGGGCGCAACTCGGCCCTCCTGCTGCTGCCTCCGGTTGTACGGCACTCAACCATGACAGTGGCGAGCGCCGGGGCATCGTGGGAGGCTTGCGATGTCGCCTTCCTCTTTCATGGCGAGCGTCACCTCGCTACGATCGATGGAGGCCGAGGCGATCAGGACGAGGGCGGCACGACCGTGTGCCATGTGTCCCTCGGCCGGCGGTACATTGTCTCGGACCAGAAGTTGCGGGTGTACAAGCCCAGCACTTTCATCCGTTCAAGCGCCACGTATGGATGAAAGGAATCTACTACTCGCAACCCTTCAGTAGCGCCGCACCCATCAGCCAGCTCAGCATGATTGGAGGGTAGGAAATGCCGATCGTGACTCCCGCGAGGTAGCACGCCCTGCCCCCATGCCAGGCCGCACTTCCGCTCGAATCGAGAGCGCCCGCGGATTGCCTCCACGTGAGGCGTGCGAGCGCCAACAAGATGACGGAGGCCGTCCAGTGGAAGCCGGCGAGGAAGATGTGGTTGTCCAGGAACCTGGCCAGCCCGAAAAGCGCAAGGAATCCGTAGGTCATGTCCGAGGTGACGGAGCCCGCCGCCGAGAGAAGGGCGGAGTGGTACCGTTCTGCCAGCGCCCGCTTGACGACTTCCACCTGGGAGGCGCCGATGGGGATCGCTGCCAGGAATCCCAGACCGTACGCAAACGGAAGGACCAGTAGTTGCTGACTCATGCCGGTACGCGGAGTGGACGCGATGCGTCGATGGACCTGGTGCCCTCGAGATGGGAGAGGACCGCATCCGCGAGCGAGAGTGGAGAGCATGCCTCGAAGCATCGGATGGTCGGGCAGGTCTTGAACAGCTTGTTGACGCACGTGATATTGAGGCACTCCGCATGGGACTGGAACGCCGCCGACGGGGCATCCTGCCAAGCCGGGAGGAATCCCGGTTGCGACGAGTCGTAGCCCGACAGACGGGCCGGGGTGGCGCCAAACAAGGAGAACACGGCCGTGCGATTCCAGAAGAAGCGCCTGCCCGTGCGAGAGATCTTGCGAGCTGCGCCCCAGTGGAGCGGACCGGTGTCGCCGGAGACGAAGGCGTCCATCCGGTCCAGCAGCGCTGCATAGGCGGGGGCTGCGAGCGAAGCGGGAACCAGTCGGGTTCTGTCGAGAAAGACCCCCGCAAGCCGGTCTCTGAGCCGTATGCCAACACCCGAATCCGTGTGGCCCTCCCCTACCAGGACGAATGCTCCTCCTTCCACGAGGCGCCGCAGCAACGCCGCGAGAAGATCTTCGGGCGGGCGTGTGTAGGGCGAGGCACCGTCTGGATTAAGCAACACCCACGGCTCGTCCCGGTCGGCCTGCAGCGAGTCGACGAATGCGTCCGCGGAGTCTACGGCTTCGTCATCCAGGAAGATGCGAGCGCCTCGCACGACCCCTGACCGCCGGAGCGGCCATCGTTCGATGAACAAATCCGTCAGGAATCTATGGCCCTGGAACAGGAAGTGGTTTGGCTCGGTCGGGTCGGCCTCGTTCCGGAGGAGGCGGGGCGCATGCGTGATGAAGTCCAGGACACGCCGCTCTCTAGGCAGGGGACGGCCGGGCACGAAGAAGGGGCACGCGTTCACGATCAGGTCACAGCCAGTCCTCGAGATCAGCTCGCCCACCGCCAGCAGGTCACGCTCGGATGGAAAGGGCGATCCCGTGTAGACGGGCCAGAGGTGCGATACGTCGGGATGTCCTTCGATGAACGGCCGGGCGGCGCGCGAGACCACGTAGTGGATCCGGGCTTCAGGGAAGAAGTCGCGAACCGCCGCGACCAACCCCTGCGAATTCAGGGCATCACCCAGATGGACATCGGACAGCACGACAATGCTGCGTGGTTGGCCGACCTTGTTCAGCACGGCCCGATTGCGCCGGCGGAAGCGGGCATCGAGCCACCGGTTGGCCACCAGAGGCCGGATCGTCGCATCCAGGGCGCGGGCCCCGACCCGTGGAAACCGATTGGTGATCGAACTCGACAGACCGAAAACGGTCTTCTGAAGTGTGAGATCCATGATCACATCCTGCAGCCCGCACGTGCTGGGGACGTGACGTGTGGGTCAATTCTGAGTTAATCGGGTCATGACGACGCCGTCGTGGACGCGAACTCCACCGGCGCCACAGGGGTTACTTCGAAAGCGGATACAACGAAGTGCTCGAGGATTGTGATCGCACAGGCCGACCTATCCTGGTCCGGCCAGGCGACTCAATTTGGCGAGTCCTGGGCCGGAGGAGCCCAGCTCTGCCACGCCAATTCGAGTTCCACCGACACGCCCGCGTGATCAGACACAGACACCGCGTCCCGAAGATCGGCCAGCGTACCGGGGGGCACCCTCCTGGCCCGGGCTTCCTGCCAGCCCAGACGGCGCACGAAGACGTGGTCGAGCTTGGGTAGAAGGCGGCCGAGGCTCGACGGGTGGAGGCCCCTCGCGACGTCCTCGACGCGGTCGAGTGCCATGCGATGAAATGGCGTCCCCTCGGTGAAGTTGAAGTCTCCGGCCAGGACCGACGGACCCAGTTGCCCCACCCTGCCCAACACTTGATCCAGTTGAGATTCCTGCTCGGTGTCGTGGACGAATCCAGCGGACTCCTGGTATGTCGACACGAGGTGGGTATTGACGAGCGTGATACCCCACTCCGGCGCCTCGGCCTCGAGCCAGCCCTTTCCAAGGAGACGGTCCGAGAGCTGGAAGTTGTGCCACGCCCCTTGCGCGCGAAACGGGTGGAACTGGACCCTGGTCAGGGGCACCCGGCATAGGGTGAGGAGGCCGCCCTGGTTGAATATCCCGTGTGGAGCGTAGGCTGCGTGGTAACCGTCGATCTCGAAGTAGCTCTCATCCCCGGCGAAGAGCACCTCCTGCAGGAATACCACGTCCGGCGCCAGGTTGCGGATCAGATGCGCGAGTGCTCGAAATCGTCGTGGCCGTCGGGTAAAGGGCACGCCGAAGGCGTTTTGGGTGTAGATGTGAAGCTGGTACGGAATGCGGTCTGATGCGTAGGCAATCGTGCTGTCTGAACGCAATGCCGTCCGTAGGAGCGCGAAGTTCTTCATGCCTTCATGAAACAACTCCGGCGTTTCGGCAATGACAGCAGGATGCTAATTGGTTGTAACGACTTGTTCGGCAGCACCGTTGTGCCGGCCCAACGGGAGCCTGGGAGGAGGGATTGCCCGCCGGCAGCGTCCGGTCGGCCAGAGCACCCCTTATGCCTGGCCGAAAGGGCGCTGTCTCGCGGGCGGTATCAGTAGACCATTCTGGTTGTGCCGGCGTGTTGCAGACAGGTCGCGTCCAGGCAAGACCGTGACGGCCGGCCGCGTCCTATCCGTACCGGCCCTCGATGTAGTCTGCGGTCCGCTCGTCGCGCGGCGTGAGGAACAGCTCTTCGGTGCGCGCGTGTTCGACCAGTTCGCCCATCAGCATGAACGCGCATTCCTGGCTGACGCGCCTGGCCTGGGCCATGTTGTGGGTCACGATGAGGATCGTGTAGCGGCCCGCCAGCGTCCGCATCAACTCCTCGATGCCGAGCGTCGCCTCGACGTCCAGCGCCGAGCAGGGCTCGTCCATCAGGATCACTTCAGGCTTCAGCGGGAGCAGGCGCGCGATGCAGAGCTTCTGCTGCTGTTCGAGCTGGAGCGAGGTCGCCCGGGTGTGCAGGCGGTCTTTGAGGTCCTTCCAGAGCGACACCTCGGTCAACGCCTTTTCGACGGCTTCGTCCAGATGGGACTTCTTGAGCCCGCCAAATCCGCTGTGAATGCGCAGGCCGAAGACCACGTTCTCATACACCGAAATCGGAAGAGGGTTGGGGCGCTGAAACACCATGCCGACGGCCTTGCGCAACTCGATGAGAGAGACGTCCGCAGCGTAGATGTTCTGGCCGAGGACCGCAATCTCGCCGGTCGTTCTCACGTACCCGTATCGCTCGTTAATGCGGTTGAAGCACCTGAGCAGTGTCGTCTTGCCGCAGCCTGACGGTCCGATCAACGCCTGAATCTGACCGTGTCGGACGCCGAGCTCGACGTCTTTCAGGGCCTGGAAGTCGCCATACCAGAGGCTGAGACCCCTTGTCACGATGCACAAGTCGGTGGTCGTAATCGGGCTCATCCGAATATCCCGTTCACGTAGTCATAGGTCTTCTGACTGGCAGGCTTCTCGGAGAACACCGTCTCGGTTGCGTCGATCTCCACCAGCTCACCGTTGAACAGGAATGCGGTGCGATCCGCCAGCCGGCGCGCCTGCTGGACGAGGTTCGTCACGAGGATGATTGTCATGGTCGACCGAAGGTTTCTCAGGACGTCCTCGATGCGCATCGTGGTTACCGGGTCGATGGCAATCGAGAACTCATCCAGGCACAGAACTTCGGGATCGTGCGACAGTGCGCGGGCAATGGTCAGCCGCTGTTGCTGGCCGCCCGAGAGCTTGGTGCCGAGGCTGGTGAGACGGTCTTTCACTTCATCCCACAGCGCCGCCTGGCGCAGACAGCGCTCGACCCGGCGTTCAAGCTCGGCTCGGTCGCGAATGCCGGCCATGCGTGGGGCGAACGACACGTTGTCGAAGATCGAGAGGGGCAGCCCGACCGGCAGGGGCGCGACCATGCCGATCTTCCGTCTGAGGCCGAAAAGGTCCCTGGTCTGACGCACATCCTCGCCGTCGACACGAACGCTGCCAGCCACCACCGCGCCGGGCACGTTGTCAATGGTGCGGTTGATGGTCCTCAGCAACGTGGTCTTGCCTGACTGCGCCGGTCCGATGATGCCCAGAATCTCGTGATGGCGAACGTTGAAGGTCACGCCCTTCAGCGCCTCCCGGCGTCCGTATCGGACCCGCAGATCCACGAACTCGACCTTACCGTCGGACATCACCATTTCTTCCGTGCGCGAAGGTAGACGCGCAGCACAATCGCCATGGCATTGACGAGCAGAACCACGCCGAGCAGCACGACGGCGGTCCCGTACGGGAGCGCCTTGGGCAGGTCCGGCACCTGGGTCGAAATCGTGAAGAGATGCATGGAGAGCGCCATGCACTGGTCGAACAGCCCGTACGCGAACAGCTTGCCTTCCGGGATGGCCTTGAAGAACACGGCGCCGGTGAACATGATAGGCGCGGTCTCCCCTGCGGCGCGCGACACCTGCAGGATCACACCCGTGAGAATGCCGCTAATGGAGTTGGGCAGTACCACGTGCCGAATCGTCTGCCACCGGGTGGCACCGACATTCCAGCAGGCCTCACGAAACGCCATCGGCACCGACGCAAGCGCTTCCTTCGTGCTCGCAATAATCACCGGTAAGGTCATGATCGCCAGGGTCAGCGACGCGGCGAGAATGGACTTGCCCAGGTGGGCGAACAGCACGAATGCGCCGAGGCCAAACAGCGCGTGGACGATGCTCGGCACGCCCGCCAGATTGACGACGGCGAGGTTGATGACGCGTGTGAACCAGCTCTCGCGGGCGTACTCGTTGAGGAATATCGCCGCCAGCACGCCGATCGGCGTGGCGATGAGCAGTGAGAGGACAACGAGATACAAC
Source organism: uncultured Acidobacteriota bacterium (assembly GCA_963843385.1). Lineage (GTDB taxonomy): Bacteria > Acidobacteriota > Vicinamibacteria > Vicinamibacterales > JAKQTR01 > CAVOHU01. Next base: position 868,687 of record CAWJJY010000007.1, on the reverse strand, counting down.
GTGCCCAGCAATGGAGACCAGATGCCGCCCGCCCGCATTCCGTGTTTGGGGACCGTGAAGAGGAAGTCCAGCGACAGGACCGGCCACGCCTGGTAAAAGAGGTACCCCACGATGAGGATGAGCGGCAGCACCATCGTCAACGTCATCGCGAGCAGGATCGTCTGAGCGACGCCCTCGCTGTATCGTTTCCGACGGCTCAACGGAGTGGCTTGGAACACGCTGCGACTACCCCTGGGACTGGATGATCATGACCGGCGCCGGATCCCGCGAACGACGAGGTCAGCCGTCAGGTTGACGATGAACGTGATTGAAAACAGGAGAATGCCGATGATGAACAGCACCTGGTAGTGCTCGGACTTCACCGGCGCTTCCCCGAGCTCGGCGGCGATCGTCGCGGTCAAGGTCCGCACTGAGTCCATCACGCCGGTCGGGATCGTGACGGCGTGCCCGGTCGCCATGAGCACGGCCATCGTCTCGCCCACGGCCCGGCCTACGCCGAGCAGCACCGCCGCCAGCATGCCGTTCTTCGCCGCCGGCAGCAGCACGCGGTAGACGAGCTGCCATCGCGTCACGCCGAGCGCGAGCCCCGCCTCACGGTAGGAGTCCGGCACGGCGCGGAGCGCGTCCTCACCGATCGAGACGATGATGGGAACGCTCATCAGGGCGAGCACCACGCCGCCGTTCAACACGTTCAGGCCGATCGGGACCTTGAAGACCGTCATGATGAGCGGATTCATCACGGTGAGGCCGATGAATCCCCACACCACCGAGGGAATGGCTGCCAGCAACTCTATGGTGATCTTGAGGGCTTCTTTCCACTTTGGACCGCAGAACTCGGAGACGAAGATCGCTGCACCCACACCGAACGGCACGGCGATCGCCATCGCCAGAGCCGTCACGCTCGCCGTCCCTGCGATCAGCGCGAGCACCCCGTAGCGCACGTGGCTCTGGGAGGTTGGATACCACTCGGGACTCGTGAAGAACTCGAGCGGATTGAAGCCTGAGAACAGGAACCCGGCTCCTTCGCGAAACACGAAGAAGAAGATCCCGAAGACGAACAAGATGGCACTGACGCCGCACAGGCGGATCAGCCCCTCAATCGCCGCTTCGACAAGGATCTCCCACCGGCGCCGCGTCTGCATGGAGGTTGAAAGTCGAGTCTCTCGGGTTCTACTTCTTGGCGCCAGTCTTCGGGAGCGGTACGTAGCCGGTGGACCGGACGATGTTCTGGCCGGCGTCAGAGTGCACCCAGTCCAGATACTTCTTCACCTCGCCCGTCGGTTCACCCAGCGTATACATGAGCAGCGGGCGCGCAATTGGATACGTGTGATTCAGGGTGTTCTCGACCGTCGGCGCGAACGCGGGCTCGCCAGCCTGTCGGGTGACGCGGAGCATCTTGACCTCTGGAATGGCGTACCCCATGCCGCTGTAGCCGATCGCACCCGGGGTCTTGGACACCAGTTCCACCACGTCCTTCGATCCCTGCATGTCCCGCGAGCCAAGCTTGAAGTCTCGTCCTTTGCCGAGCACGGCCTCCCGGAAATAGGCGTAGGTGCCTGAATTGGACTGCCGGCTGACGCGGATGATCTCATCAGCCCCACCGGGCATCTTCACTCCGAGCTCCGACCACTTCATCGCCGTCCCGCCTTCGGCGTAGATCGAGGCGAGTTGTTCGAACGTGATCTCCTCGATCGGATTGCTCTTGTTGACATACACCGCGAGCGCATCGTAGCCGACCATGAATTCGCGGGGCTCCTTGCCGGTGTTCTTCTTGGCGGTCGCCGCCTCCTGCGGCTCTACCTGACGACTGGCATTCGCGATGTCCACGGTTCCGTTCTCCAGAGCGGCGATTCCCGTCCCCGACCCGCCGCCGGACACCTCGACGGACACGCTGGGCGCGACCTTCGCATACTCCTCCGCCCACGCCTGCGCGAGATTGACCATGGTGTCGGACCCGGTGTTCTGAATCACGGTCTTCTCAGGCTGTTTCGACGATGGACCGGAGCACGCCAGTGTGCCGCACGCCAGCAATACGGCGACCAGGGTCACGCTGATGGTCGGTCCGGTGGCGGATCCGCTAGTACGACGAAGAGATTTCTGCATGATTCTGACGTTCATCCTTTCCAAGAATGGCCTGCACGAGGTCCCGGACATGCGTGGTCAGCGTGTCGTAGGCCTGTTCGTAGGCAACCTGTACCTCTGCCGCGGTGCCTATGGCCTTCGACGGATCGGGCAGAATCCAGTCCAAGCCGACCGTCTTCTTTGCCGGCCGCTTCGGGAGGGCGCGCGCGCCTCCCTTGCACAGGCTGACGATGACTTGCGTCTGATCGAGCTGGGGCACGTCATCGATGCCCCTCGACGGCTGATGCGAGATGTCCACACCCTTGTCGGCGAGGAACCGAATCGTCTGCGGATCCACCGGTCCCGCAATCAGGCCCGCACTTCCGAAGGAAAAGCGCTTCGCTGCCAGCCCATTCCCGATGGCCTCCGCCAGACGGCTCAGACAGCCATTGGTCTCATCGACGAAGAGGACACGGAAGCCCTCACGCGGCAGGTGCTTCAGGTATTCGCCTGTGGCGAAATACAGCGCCTCCTCGCAGATGTTGGTGGCCTGGTCGGAGACCCGTTCGAATCGGCGCGCGACATTGATCAGAGACGGCAGTGCCTCGAGCGGCAAGAGGCCCTGCTCGCGCCAGTCCACCAGTTCCGTGCTCAGACTGTCGCGCACCTGGTTGACGCGTGGTTCGGTCTCCATCGTCGTGCGGGCAAGATCCGGGTTCCGTTCGACGAAGGCCCGCACTGCGTTGTGCAGCATGGGAATCGCCAGGTTAGCCATCTCGCTGAACTGGTCGAGAGGCACCTCGAAGGTGAGGGAACTGAGCGTGAGCACGCCCCGCGCGATGCTCTCCGCGTAGTCCCCGCAGCGTTCCAGTTCGTTGACGATCTTACTGGCGGAATAGACGAAGCGGAGGTGACTCGCGGCCGGCTGGTGCCGGAGAATGAACTCCAGACAGAGCCGGTCCAACTCGGTCTCAAGTGCGTCCACGTCCTGGTCGCACAGAATCACCGAGTACGCGAGCTGTCGATCCCGAGTCATGAAGGCTTGAAATGCCTTCGTCAGCGCCTGCTCATCGAGAGCCGCCATTTCCAGCACTTTCGTGCGGATGAGATCGATATCGCGCGTCAGCGCGGCTTCGAAATGGGACGAAGGGGGATTGGTCACAGCCAGTGTTCCTCAGGCAAGGTGGCGCGACCCGACGCCGCACCGCAAACCCGCCCGCCGGGGCCGCTACCCACGGCGCGACCAGCCATTCTATCAATTTAACAGTCCGGAAACATGAGAGTTACGTTCCGGCGACGCAAGCGCCTCGGACCGGAAGTACACTCACGCCAGCGGGCCGACTCGCCCACTGGATGGAGCTACGGGTGGCGGATCTCCTCGAGTGCCTTCTTCAAATCAGCGCGCTTCGCCACACGACGAACCGCCTGGCGGAAGTGACGAGCGATGCGACGCCGGGATGCTCGATCGGCGCGGCCAAAGGTGAGTCGGGTGTCCCGGCTTGGTTGATCGCGGCTGAGGAGGAGCTGGCCGCCCAGCTCCAGGATGCACTTCCCGGCGGCCCGGCGCTGGCGCCTGGAAGCGATTTCCCACACGCGAGGCCGCAGAATTCACCCCTTGCGGGCGAGGAGATGCGTCTTGGCCGCTTCTTCCTATTGCGACGCGCCAACCTTGCCATTCTCGACCGCTGCTCGGCGGAGGATCTATCGCAACGGGTCGGGCAGAGCGGATCCGCGTCCCGGACCGTAGCGGACATGGTAGCCATCGCGCTCGCCCGAGACACCGACGCGCTCGGGGCGCTGCGCAACGGCTTCATCGCGGACCTGGACCACGGAGGTTTCTCCCATCCTCGACCAACGTAACATGCCGGCAGCATCTGCGGTGCGGTGAGTCGATGCGGGATGCGGCAGTCGACGGTAAAGGCAACCTCTACGCTTGCCGCGCGATCGCGCTTCGCCTAGGCTAGGGCTCATGAGGGACGTACTCGCCATCATCCTCGGTGGGGGTCGCGGACAGCGCCTTCACCCGCTGACGCTGATGCGATCGAAGCCGGCGGTGCCCATCGGCGGCAAGTACCGGCTGATTGACATCCCCATCAGCAACTGCCTGCACGCCGACTTGCGCCGCATTTTCATCCTGACGCAGTTCAACTCGGCCTCGCTCAACCGGCACGTGGCGCAGACCTATCGGATGGACGTGTTCTCGGGGGGATTCGTCGATATCCTCGCGGCCGAACAGACGCCCGACAACCCGAACTGGTTCCAGGGCACGGCCGACGCGGTCCGCCAGGCCGCGCGCCACTTCGTCGGGTACGGCGCCGACTACTACCTGATCCTCGCCGGGGACCATCTCTATCGAATGGACTTCGGTGAAATGATCGACGTCCACGTCGATCGGCGCGCCGACGTCACCATCGCGGCGCAGCCGGTTTCCCCGGCCGACGCGTCGGAAATGGGAATCTTCACGTTCGACCGCGAGGGGCAGATCGTCGGATTCGACGAGAAGCCCGGCCCCGAGCGCCTCTCGCAGATTGGCCAGAGTGTTCCGATCGGATCGCCGTCCGGAGGTTGTACCCCGGACAAGCCGTTTGTCGCCTCGATGGGCATCTACGTCTTCTCCCGCGAGGTGCTGCTGGACATCCTCGATCGTCATCCCGGGATCGACTTCGGCCGCGAGATCATCCCCGCGGCGCTGCAGACGCACCGCGTCAGCGCGTACCTTTTCAACGGCTACTGGGCTGATGTCGGCACGATCGAATCGTTCTACGAGGCGAACATCATGCTGACCCGGGACCACCCGCGGTTCCGGTTCCACGACCCGAAGAAACCCATCTTCACCCGGCCCCGTTTCCTGGCAGCCTCGCGATTGATCGAGTGCACGGTCGATCACGCGATGGTCGCCGAAGGCAGCTATCTCAATCGCTGCAACGTCCAGTCGAGCATCGTCGGCATCAGGATGATGATCGAGGAGCGGTCGACGGTCAGCCGGTCGGTACTGCTCGGCGCGGACTACTACGATGCCGACGACGAACGTGAGCCGGAGAAGCGATCGATTCCACTCGGCATCGGGCGGGGGTGCGTGCTGGACCGCGTCATCGTGGACAAGAACGCGAGGATCGGCAACGGGGTGCGGTTGGTCAACGCGCGCGGCATCGACCACGCCGATGCCGGGAGCTACTACATCCGGAACGGCATCATCGTCGTCCCCAAGGACGCCATCGTGCCGGACGGGACGGAAGTGTAGGCCGGGGGCAGGCGGCTGGCGACTGGAGGCCAGCCACGCGTATCGGCAAAAAGTGATGGTCGCCAGGCATCCTCCGTTCCGATGAGATCGGGCGCTCATCGGGACGGCGGGATGCGCCGCCAGCCCAGCGATCAGCCCACTATGAGCCGCATGAGCTTCGGCGTGAGAAACCAGCGCAACTCACCCGGAGACCCCGGCGGCAGCCCGTCGACGTCGATCCGGCACACCGCGCCCTTCTTGAACGGGATCGCGGCCGACCCGCCGATGAGCCGCGCGGCCATCGCACCCATGCCCGGTTCGTGGCCGACCAGCGCGATCCTGGTGTCGCGGCCGGCGCGGGCTATCGCATTCATCACCTCGTTGACGGTCCCATCCGGCGCGAGCGCGTCAATGATCTGAACCGGCGGATGATTCGACAGGCTGTCGGCGAGGATCTCCGCCGTCTGCCTGGCCCGGACGAGCGGGCTCGAGTAGATGCGGTCGATGGTCACCTCCATCGAGGCGAGCGCGCCGGCTTCCTTGCCGAACTTGGCCATCCCGTCGGGCGTCAGCGGCCGCAATGAGTCGTCCGGGTACTCCCGTCCCGCCTCGGCAGCCACGGCATGCCGCACCAGGTACAGCGTTACCGATTCCGACATTCCTTCCCTCCTGTGAACTCGCCGCCTACCGGCCCGAGACCACCCGCCTCTCGAAGGCGGGGGCGCCACCCCGGCCTGGTTTCTGCGGAGCCGGGGCCACGCACGCCTTGATGCGCCGGCAGCGATCGTACACGACGACGAGCGACGGGCGCACCTGCAGGAACTCGCCATGCAGCAAGCGCACCCGGTGATCGAGCCCGGCCGCCAGTTCCTCGAACTGCGCGTGGCGGCGCTGCGTGCCGGGCTTCGTATCGCGCACCCGCCGCACCAGCACTTGGAGATCGTGAAGGCTCCCGAGCAGGTCCTGCGCGGTCTTCAAGCGGGCGAGCGCTATGACGGCGGGCGCCCCGCGAAGCTCCTGCGCGATCTCGACCGCGTATCGGAGTTTCTTCACCGCGATTCGGATGGCATGGAGCCGATCGGCGGCGTAGAGCAGGCCCGCCGCCTCGACGGCCGAGGCCAGCATCGTCGTGCGCGCCGAGAGCCGTCTCGCCAGGAGCATCCGGCAGCGGCGCCGCGCAACCCGTCCGGCGGCCGCATCTGCCATCGCGACCGACGCCTCGGACAGGCGGTCGAGGCTGATGGCATCGACGGTGGCCATCATCTGGTCGAACGCGATCGCGCGCTGCCGTTCCAGGACGCGGCGGACGGAGTTGACGGCCGCCCGGGGCGAGGTGTCGGCCTCCGCCAGGTCGGTGAGCAGGATCAACGAGACGTCCAGTTCTCGCACCGGCCCGAGCGCCCGGGTGATGAGCCGCACGTCACGCCGGAGGATCCTCGCAACCACGTGACCTTCGCTCGGCGGAAGGATCGGGAGCAATTCGCGAAGCCGGCGCGACGCCACGCGGGCCTGATGGATGCCTTCGACCGCCCCCGAGAGGGCATTCGGCAGGTGCAGATGAAGCGCCTGGAGACGCTTCTCGACGAGGGCACGCGGCGCCAGCACGGGCATGAACGGATCGCCTATTCGAACCGGGCCAGCCGGAGGGAACAATCAAGGTAGCGCAAGGGGCCGGACTCGCATCATTATAGTCAAGCCTGGCACAGGAGACAGCCCGGCGTGAGGCCCCGACGAGGTTCGTGACCTGATGCAGATCGCGGCCATCGACATCGGCACAAACTCGCTGCACATGATCATCGCGCGCACGGGCGCCGACGGGTCGTTCGAGATCGTGGGCCGCGAGAAGGACATGGTCCGCCTCGGCGCGGGCGGGCTCGACGGCCGGCCGCTGGGCGAGCCGACCATGACGGCCGCCCTTCAGACCCTGACCCGGTTCAAGCGGCTCGCCGACTCGCGGGCGGTCGACGAGGTGGTCGCCGTGGCGACCAGTGCCGTTCGCGAGGCGCCCAACGCCGGAGATTTCCTCAGGACCGTCGAGCGTCAGACCGGAATTCGCGCGCGCATCATCTCGGGCCTCGAGGAGGCCAGGCTGATCCATCGCGCCGCCGTCCACGCGGTGGACATCGGCACGGGCACAGCCGTCGTGATCGACATCGGCGGCGGCAGCACGGAGGCCGCCGTCGGCACCGCGGAGGGCGCGCAGGACGCGCGCAGCTTCCACCTCGGCGTCATCCGGCTGAGCGAACGGTTCGTCCAGAGCGACCCGCTCAGCGACCAGGATGAGCGGCGGCTGGTGCGGCATGTGAACCGGGAACTGGGCGACGGGCTGGAGCAGCTCGCCCGGAAGGGTTTCGATCGGGTGATTGGGACCTCGGGTACCATCCTGAGCCTCGGCGCCCTGGCGCTCGCAGGAGGCGGAGGACCGGTCCCGACCGATCTGCAGCTCCATCATTCCCGCGTGACGGCCCGGGCGCTGCACAAGCTGAGGCAGGACATTGTCGGTCTGCCGCTGGCCGACAGGCTTCGGCTGCCGGGCCTGGATTCCCGGCGGGCCGACCTGGTCGTGTCGGGCGCCATCCTGCTCGACGCCGTTCTGCGCCAGCTGCGGGCCACCGAGATCACCCTGTGCGATGTCTCGCTGCGAGAAGGCGTCGTGCTGGACTACATCGACCGGCACCGCCCGGATATCGAACGGATCGAGCGGTATCCGGACATCCGGCGGCGCAGCGTCATCGAGCTGGCGCAACGCTGCCACTACACCGCCGATCATGCGCAACACGTCGCCGGACTGGCCCTCTCGCTGTTCGATCAGACACGAGCCGTCCACTTGCTCGACGCGCGCGCCCGCGAGTGGCTGGAGCTCGCCTCCCTGCTCCACGACGTCGGCGAACACATCAGCTACGAGAACCACCACCGGCATTCGTACTACCTCATCAAGAACGGCGGTCTTCGCGGCTTCGAGCCCGACGAGATCGACGTGATCGCCTCGATCGCGAGGTACCACCGGCGGGGCACGCCCAAGAAGACGCACCACGAGATCGACTCGCTCCCGCGGGGTCACCGCGGCGTCGTCCGCTGGCTCGCCGCCATGCTCAGGGTGGCCGAGAGTCTCGACCGCACGCACTGCCAGGTCGTCGGCGCCGTGGTGCTGCAGCCGCGCGGCCCGGCACGGCAGCTTCGCCTGTGGGCGCGCGGCGACGCGGAGCTCGAGGCCTGGGCGGCTCAGCGAAACATCGGGGCCCTGGAGGATCTGCTCGGGGGGCCGGTGCGCATTGAGATCGATCATGGGCCCCGCCCGCGCGCCGCGCCAAACCGTTCGAAGAGGTCGGGCCCGGCGCGCCGGCCTGGCACGGGGCGGCCGCCCGCGCGACGCCGCGTCCGCTGACACCGGGCGTCCCGCACCGCGGGCTGCTAGAATATCTTTGTGCACCCCGAGCCTGAACGCTGGCTGTGCGCGGTGTGCCGCCAGCGAGCGGTCACGCCGCCGTGGACGCCGTTCTGCAGCCAGCGCTGCAAGATGGTAGACCTGTCCCGCTGGCTCGACGGTGCCTATCGCATCCCTGGTGAACCGGTGCCGGACGATCCGGTCGATCCCCCAGTCGAGGACCCCGACGCATGACCATCATCGTGTCGCCTTCCTGGCCCCGCACGGCAGTGACGCTGCTCTGTCTGACTGCGGCTGCCCTGCTTGGAAACTCCCGCGTGTCATCGGCTCAGGGCCGTGCGGCCTTCGATGGCGGACGCGCGATGGATCACCTGCGCGCGCTGGTGGGTTTCGGCCCACGGCCCGCCGGCTCAGCCGCGCTCGGCGAGACGCGGAAGTACATCCGCGAACAGCTGGGCGCGCTCGGCATCAAGGTCGTCGATCAGGCCTTCGACGCCGACACCCCGGTCGGCAAGGTGAAGATGATCAACCTGGTCGCGACCATCCCGGGCGCCAGGCCGGGCCGCGTCATCATTGCCGGCCACTACGACACGAAGCTGTTCCGCGAGTTCCGATTCGTCGGCGCGAACGACGGCGGATCCAGCACCGCGTTCCTGCTCGAAATCGCGCGCGTCCTGAAGCCGCGCTCCAATGCATTTTCGATCGAGCTGCTGTTCCTCGACGGGGAAGAGGCGTTCGGCGAGTGGGCGGGAACCGATCACACCTACGGCAGCCGCTACTACGTCGACGCCGCCAGGCGCGCGGGCACGCTCTCCTCGATCAAAGCACTGGTGCTGGTGGACATGATCGGTGATCGCCAGTTGAACATCCGGCGCGAATCCTACTCATCCCCCTGGCTGACCGAGATCCTCTGGTCCACGGCGCAGCGCCTTGGGCTGGACGATGCCTTCGTGCCGGAAGTGCTGGCCGTCGAGGACGATCACGTGCCGTTCCTGCAGGCGGGCGTTCAGGCGGTGGACATCATCGACCTGGACTACGAGCCGTGGCACACCGCCGGCGACACGCTCGACAAGGTCAGCGCGCGGAGCCTGGAAGTGGTCGGCAAGGTGCTGCTCGACGCGTTGCCGAAAATCGAGGCACGGCTCGGGGGAAAATAGGAGCGGACGATTCAGTCTCCCGGGCCCGGCCCGACGGGCCCGATCGCCTTGCGGCTCGACTCTCGAGCACGTTCCGCCCGTTCCGCTCTCCTGGCGGCAAGCCAGACGGCCGCCACTCCGGCAAGCGCCAGAGGGACCGACCAGGCGGTGGCCTCAATCACTCCGCGCGACACCGCGGGGCGCATGGTGCCGAAGACGGTCACACCGCTGCCCCTGCCCTGGCGGGCCAGAGCTTCAAGGCGCAGGTAGTCCCTCCCGGCATTGATGATGACCAAATCAAAGACGTCGTTCCAGACCAGGAATGCCAGTCCGAGCCACAGAAACACCGCGAGCCGCCGGCGCCTTCGCGCGCGGCCGGGCGAGTCGTGATCAGGCTGGCCCATAGCGCAGGACCAGGACCGTGATGTCGTCGCTCTGATTGGCTCCCGCCGTGAATTCCCGGACCGCCGCGACCAGGCGATCGCGCATCTCGGCCGGCGTCGCGCCTGTGTTCGCGGCGACGCTCGCCAGCAGCCGTTCCTCGCCGAACTCCTCGCCCGAGGCGCTCTGGGCTTCCGAGACACCGTCGCTGAAAACGACCAGCGTGTCGCCCGGCTCGAGTTGCAGCGATTCCTGCTCGTACTTCGCCATCTCGAAGAGCCCGACGATCATGCCGCCTGTTTCCAGCCGTCTCACGCCCTGCCGCCCCAGCAGGAACGGCGGGTTGTGGCCGCCGTTGCTGTAGGTCAGCACGCCATCCGGCCCGAGCGTGCCGTAGAGCAGCGTGGCGAACCGGGACTCCACGCACCGCCGAAGCAGGGCGCGGTTGATCGATCCGAGCACGGTCGCAGGGCCTTCGGCCGCCACGGACTGCGTCGAGAACATGCCCTGTATCATCGCGGTGAGCAGCGCGGCCGGCGCGCCCTTGCCCGCGACATCACCGAGCGCGAAGCCCACGCGGTCGCCAGGCAGATCGACGTAGTCAAAGAAGTCTCCGCCGATGGACCGGCACGGCACCGTGGCGCCCGCCGCGTCGAAGAACGCGCCGCGATGCTGCGGCTGCGGCATCAGCGCCTGCTGGATGTCGGCGGCGATCCTCAGCTCGTGCTCGAGCTTGGCCTTCTCGGCCGCCTCCTTGTAGAGGCGGGCGTTCTCGATGGCGACCGCGGCCTCGGTCGCGAGTGTCTCCAGGCCGCCGCGCGTCACCGGGGCGAGGAGGGACCCCTTCTCGCGGCTGTCGAGATAGAGCACCCCGATCCGTTTCTGCTCGTCGGAGGCCTCCGCCTGTTCGACGTATCGCACCAGGACGAGCGGCACGCAGAGCACGTGCCGGATGCCGAGCGCCACGGTGCCCATGTGCGCGCTGGCGAGATCGCCGTCGAGCAGATCGGCCACGATCTTGGACACGCCCGTCTCGAACACCTCTTCCGGGATCTTGCGGCTGGTCTGGAACGATCGTCCAGGCAGCGTGACCTTGCCGCGCGCACGGCCCAGCTTGAACTCGAGCACGCCGTCGGGCCCGGCCAGCATGATGAACCCGCGCTCCGCCCCGGTCACGTCGATGGCCGAGTCCATCACCATCGCCAGCACCTCGTCGAGCACCCGCCCGGAGCCCAGCGCGCGGAGGCCGACCAGCAGCGACGCGACCTGGCGAAGGTCGCCGACCGCCGAGCTGGCCCGGCTGATGTTGACGGTGTCCTCGTCGGCCAGGAACACGACCTCGCTGCCGCCGCTTCGGCCGAATCGGATCGTGTCGCCGTGTTTCAGCTCACGATCGGACACCTGTTCGCCGTTGACGAAGGTGCCGAACCGGGACCCGTGGTCCTTGACCACGAAGTGCCCGCTCACCCGAACCAGCTCGGCGTGGTCCCGCGACACGTCGGTGCCCGTCAATCGGACATCGGCCTCGTTGCGCCGTCCGATCGAGATGGAGTCCCGATCAAGGGGCACCGTGCGTCGACCGAGCGGATCGTTCACTTCCAGGCGGGGAGAGCCCATATTTATTTTCTCCGAAGAAGTCGCCAGCCGAGAATGATCACCCCAAGGCCCGCCAGGGTCCAGGCCACCACCCGAGGCACCTGCCCCGTCGATGCCGTGCCCATGAACAGGCCCGCCACGATCAGGACCAGCAGCGACGCGATCGCCACCAGGCTCACCCGCGCGGGCCGGGCCGGCCCGGGCGCAGTCGACCGCGCCGGGTCAGAGGTCGCCCGGCCACAACGATAGCAGACGATCGCCTTGTCGGCGATCTCTGCTCCGCACTGCGTGCAGATCACGCAGCCTCCACGTGGCCCCGGGCGTTTCGGCGCGCGTTCGGCCGCTCCCCCGCCCTCGGGTCGAGGCTCCCCGCAAATGGCGCTTCCAGGAACCGGGCCGCCGACACATTCATGAGACGGCTGGCGCCGGACCCGAGGATTCCGCTGACGAGCATCGTCACATCGTAATCGAAGAGCGTGAACGTGTCGGCGATCTCTTTTTCGGCGGCAACAGGGGCCACAAGGAGCCGAACCATCCGTCCGCTCGGGGCGGCGCGCCGGGAGTCGACCTCTCCACGGCCCCCCGGGGGCAGCCCGCTCTGGCAGAGCGGCAGGCCTGCGAACCCTGGGGGACCTTCCGGGGGCGCTCGCAGGCCCGCGCGATCAGTCGCGGGAGCGACCCTGGCGATATACTGCTGACATGATCCCGCTGCGGGACATCATTCCCTCGCGCACCACGCCGGTTGTGACGATGGGCCTCATCGCGGCCAACGCGCTGGTCTTCCTCTACCAGATCACGTTGCCGCCACGGGCATCGCTGGATTTCTTGTACGCGTGGAGCATGGTGCCGGCCGGCCTCGAGATCCCGACGCTGGTGACCTCGATGTTCCTGCACAGCGGATGGCTCCACCTGATCGGCAACATGCTGTACCTGTGGATCTTCGGCGACAACGTCGAAGACCGCGTCGGGCATGGACGGTTCCTGGTGTTCTACCTGGGCTGCGGAATCACAGCGGGCCTCGCACACGTCTTCACCAATCCTCTCTCGGTCGTACCCACCGTCGGGGCGAGCGGCGCGATTGCAGGTGTCATGGGCGCGTACTTCGTGCTGTACCCGCGTTCGCGGATCCTCACCCTGATTCCGTTGATCGTGTTCTTCGACATCGTTGAAGTGCCGGCCATCCTCTTTCTGGGATTCTGGTTCCTCCTGCAGTTCCTGAGCGGCGTGGGCACGCTGGGGCGCGCCGACGCCACATCGGGAGGAATTGCGTTCTGGGCCCACATCGCGGGGTTCGTCTCCGGCGCCGGACTGATCTTCCTGTTTCGCCGCCCCGAGCGGGTAAGGCCGGAGTGGTGGAGCCAGTGACGGCCTGCGTCACGCAGAAAGGAACACGGATGCGCACAGCGCGAGCGGCGGGGTTGCTCCTCGTCCTGGCCGGCCTCGGCACGCCCGGCCGGGAGTCGGTGTCAGCACAGACATCTCCTGAATCCGGCGAACTGCTGCACCACGTGCTCGATGTGAGGATCGATCCGGCGACACACCACTTGAGTGCCACCGACGAGGTCCACCTCCCCGCCGGAAACCGGACCACCGCCTGGGTGTTCGCCCTGAACGATCAGCTGACCATCACCCGCTCGGTGCCGCCAGTCGAAGAAGTGCGCGAGGCCGCCGGAGTTCGCGGCCCGGCATCCGGGCTCGATGCCCGAATCACGGTGAAGCGCTATCGCGTCAAGGAAGGACTCGAGGCGCGGACCGTGACGCTCACCTACGACGGCGTCATCAACCTTGCGTTGTCCGACGAGAAGGAACAGTACACCCGGGGGTTCCGCGACACCCCGGGCCTCATCGACGCGAAGGGTGTGTACCTCGCGGCCTCGTCCTACTGGTATCCAAGATCAGACGACGCCCTGATCACGTTCTCCCTGAACGCGTTCGATCCGCCTGGCTGGCACCTCATCAGCCAGGGGAACGGTACGTCCCGCGACGGAGAGGGCCGCGCGAACTGGGACTCCGCCGGAGCCATGGACGAGATTTACCTCGTCGGGGGGCCGCTCCGCGTCTTCAAGGACTCAGCCGGAGAGGTCGAGTCCCTGGTGTATCTCCACGAGTCCGACGCGTCACTGGCCGGGAAGTACCTTGCGGCCACGGCTCAATACATCGAGATGTACCGGTCCCTGATCGGGCCGTACCCCTACGGCAAGTTCGCGCTGGTCGAGAATTTCTGGGAAACCGGCTACGGCATGCCCACCTTCACGCTTCTGGGGCCCGAGGTCGTCCGGTTCCCCTTCATCATCAACTCCTCCTATCCGCACGAGATCCTGCACAACTGGTGGGGCAATTCCGTCTTTGTCGACTACCAGTCCGGCAACTGGTGCGAAGGTCTCACCGCGTATCTGGCCGATCACCTCATCGCCGAGCAACGCGGCGCCGGCGATGAATACCGGCGGTCCACGCTGCAGAGATATCGAGACTACGTGAAGGCGGGACGGGATTTCCCCCTTTCGGAGTTCCGTGCCCGATCGAGCGCCGCCGAGGAAGCCGTCGGGTACGGTAAGGCGCTGATGGGTGACCACATGCTGCGCCGGGCCATCGGAGACGAAGGCTTCCGCAAGGTGGTGGCGAGGTTCTATCACGACTTCAGGGGCAAGCGAGCGACCTTCCGCGACCTCCAGCGCACGGCTGAAGCGGTCAGCGGAACGAGGCTCGGCTGGCTCTTCGATGACCTCATCACGAGACCGGGAGCGCCGGAGCTGCGCGTGATGCCCGGCGTACCCGCCGTCGAAGTGGCACCCGGCGGATTCACGGTTCGCGCGACGTTGCGCCAGACGCAGCCTGGCAAGCCATTCGTCCTCGAGGTGCCGGTCGTCCTCCAGACCGAGAAGAGCGAGGTCACCCAGGTGGTGAGGCTGGAAGGCGCGCAGCAGAGTTTCCGCATCGTCTCGCCGGCCCGGCCGCTGGCGCTCAACGTCGATCCTCACTTCGATGTCTTTCGCCGCCTCGATCCACGCGAAACACCGCCCTCAATCGGACAGCTGTTCGGCGAGCCCGCGATTGTCGCGCTCCTTCCGTCCAAGGCGGGTCCGGAGGAGATCAAGCTGTACCGCGACCTGATGGCGGGCTGGCAGAGTCAGAGCCACGCCATCGAGGTCAAGCTCGACTCGGACGTCCCGGCGCTTCCGCCCAATCGATCCGTGTGGCTGCTGGGCCGGTCCAACCGGTTCGCCGACGCGCTGTTCTCGAAACAGGCCGGGCTTCGCCTGACACCGCAGGGCGTCGAGCTCGACGGCGACGCGATGGCCTACGCCGGCCACACGCTGGTCGTCACGACGCGCCATCCGTCCGGGGTGGAGAGGACGGTGGGTTGGATTGCCGTCGATCCGGCGTCGGCGGGCCCGGGCCTCGGGCGAAAGCTTCCGCACTACGGCAAGTACTCCTTCCTCGGGTTCGAGGGTGACGAGCCGGTCAACACGATCAAGGGGCAGTGGCTTCAGTCCGATTCGCCGCTTCGGGTCGACCTCAGACCTGCCGCCGCGCGCAACGACCGCATCCCGGCCCTTGCGCCCGATCCGCGAAAGGCGCTGGCGGAGCTGCCGCCGGTCTTTTCGCAGAGGGCGATGGCCGATCACGTCAACTACCTCGCCTCTCCCGAGCTGATGGGGCGGGGCCTTGGCAGCGCAGGCCTCGAGGCTGCCGGCCGATACATCGCGGCAAAGTTCGGGGCGGCCGGTCTTGCTCCGGGCGGCGACGGTGGCACCTACCTCCAGTCGTTCCAGGTCGCGCGGGGCGAAGACGGACAGCCGCACGAGGTGGCGAACATCATTGGCGTGCTGCCCGGCTCGCGGGCCGAGTGGAAGGGCCAGACCGTGATCGTGTCGGCTCACTACGATCATCTGGGCCTCGGCTGGCCCGACGTCCGCAAAGGCGACGAAGGCAAGGTGCACCCGGGGGCGGACGACAACGCGAGCGGCGTCGCGGTCATGCTCGAGCTGGCGCGCGCGCTTGGCGCCGCCGGGAAGCCGCAGCGCACCATCGTCTTCGTGGCGTTCACCGGCGAGGAAGCCGGCCGTCTCGGATCGAAGTACTACGTCGATCACCCGGTGGGGCCCCTCGATCAGATCATGGGTGTCATCAACCTCGACACCGTTGGCCGTCTCGGCACGCAGAAGCTGTCCGTGCTCGGCACGGGGTCGGCAACCGAGTGGCAGCACATCTTCCGCGGCGCGGGGTTCGTGACCGGCGTCGACAGCCGCAACGTTGCCCGAAGCCGTGGATGGATCGGACCAGGCCAGCTTTACTGAGAGGGGCGTTCCTGCGGTTCAGATCTTCACGGTCGCCCACTCCGATTACCACCGGCCGAGCGATACGCCAGACAAGATCGACGCGGCAGGGCTCGTGAAGGTCGCGGCGTTCGTCAACGAGGGAATCGTGTACCTGGCTGAGCGCGCCGAGCCGCTCACCAACACGCTCAAGCCTGCCTCTGCCCCGGCCCAAGGAAAGAGTACGGCGGCGCCGACGCCGCCGGGCCAGCCTCCCGCCCGCCGCGTCAGCTTCGGCACCGTTCCGGATTTTGCATTCGCCGGCCCCGGCGTCCGCATCACCGGAACGACCCCGGATTCGCCGGCTGCCAAGGCCGGCTTCGTCGAAGGTGACGTCATCCTGTCGATCGCCGGAAAGCCTGTTGCCAACCTGCAGGGGTTCTCAGATATCCTTCGTACGTTGGCGCCGGGCCAGACCGTTGATGTTGCGCTTCAGCGATCGGGCAAGGACCTTCGCCTGTCGGTGACGCTCGCCGAGCGGTAGGACTCATCCACTGATTCGAGGAACCCATGCGCCGAAACCTCATTCGAACGTTGCCGACGATGCTCGCCGCCCTTGCCGTCTCCGGTCTCGCCGTGGCGCAGGAACCGATGCGCCTGCCGATTGGCGACCCGGCTCGCAAGGACAAGACGGTATCGATCGTGCTCGATGCCATCACCGACACGGCCTCGGGATCGGTCCTGACTCCCGGTGAGCTCGCGGCGAAGCTGGATGACGTGAAGGTCGTGTTCATCGGCGAGAGCCACACGGACATGGCGTTCCACCGCGTGCAATACCAGGTCCTCAACGAACTCCAGAAGCGCGGCCGCACCGTGCTGATCGGGCTCGAGATGTACCCGTACACGGAGCAGGCGGCGCTGGACGTGTGGAACTCGTCCAAGGAGAGCGAGTTCGACTTCCTGGTGAAGTCCCACTGGTACAAGAACTGGGGCTATCACTGGTACTACTACCGCGACATCTTCCTCTTCGCGCGGGATCACAAGATCCGGATGTTCGCGGTCAATACACCGCGCGAGGTCGTGACGGCCGTCCGTAAGAAGGGATTCCAGAACCTGACCCCGCAGGAGACCGCGGCGATCCCGCCCAGGATCGACACGAACAACGACGAGCACAAGCGCCTTTTCAGGGCGTTCTTCGCCGGCGACGAGGGCATGATGCACACGATGAGCGCCCAGATGTTCGACGGCATGTTCGCCGCCCAGTGCACGTGGGACGCCTCGATGGGCTACAACGCGGTGCAGTCGCTCAAGAAATTCGGGGACGCCAAGGCCATCATGGTGGTGCTGATCGGCTCGGGCCACGTCGCGTACGGGCTCGGGATTCAGCGGCAGGCCGCGCTCTGGTTCGACGGCAAGATGGCGTCGGTCATTCCGATCGCCGTCGAAGGCTCGACCGGCCAGCCGATCCTGGAGGTGCAGGCCTCCTACGCGGACTACATCTGGGGCCTGCCTCCGGAAGAGGAGCCGCTCTACCCGTCGCTCGGGTTCTCGACGCGGGATCAGGCTGGCCCGACGCCGCTCGTGGTCATCGACGTGCCCAAGGATTCGGTCGGCGCGAAGGCGGGTGTCAAGGTCGGCGACGTGCTCGTGTCGATGGACGGCACGCCGCTCAAGGACCGCGAGACCCTCAACCGCCTGATGTCCGAACGGCGCTGGGCCGACTCTTCGATGCTGGTCGTGCGGCGAGGGTCCGAAGACGTCACGCTGACGCTCGTGTTTCGCCGGACCCTTCCGAAGCCGGACGCAGGGACCCGGTAGCAGGCCACCGGGCACCCGAACGCACCGCTTACCAGGCGTGCCGCAGGCCATGGCCGGACCGACTGTCGTCTTCTACATCTCGGGGCACGGGTTCGGCCATGCTTCGCGCGTGATCGAGGTCATCAACGCGCTTCAAGCACGTGCGCCCGGTGTCAGGGTCGTCGTGCGTACCTCTGCAGCACGCTGGCTGTTCGACCTCACTGTACGCGGTCCAATCGAGTTCCAGCAGGCACGTTGCGACACGGGGGTGGTCCAGACCGACAGCCTGCACCTGGACGAGGCGGCCTCCATTCGTGACGCGTGGCAGTTCCAGGAGCGCCTCCAGGAACGGGCCGCCAGCGAGGCGCGCTCGCTCGAAGCGCTTGGCACGACGCTGGTGGTGGCCGACATTCCGCCGCTCGCGTTTGCGGCCGCCTCGCAAGCCGCGATTCCCGCCGTCGGACTGGGGAATTTCACGTGGGATTGGATCTACGAAGCCTACCCCGAGGCCGCCACCATGGCACCCGACCTGGGGCCTCGGATTCGTCAGGCGTATGCCTGCGCCTCGCTCGCGCTGCGCCTGCCGATGTGGGGCGGCTTCGAGGGCTGGCAGTGCCCGGTGATTGATCTGCCCTTCATCGCCCGCCGGTCGCAGCGCGGGGCCGAGTCGGTGCGGGATCGACTCGGCATCCGGCCCGGATGTCGCATGGTGCTGGCGTCATTCGGCGGACTCGGGATCGCGCGGCTCGATCTCCGGTTGCTGGGATCCCTTGCAGGGTACCATGTTGTCTCCACCGGCCACGCGCTCGGGACCGCCGGGGACATTCCGGCCGGCGTGACTGTACTGCCGGACAGCGACCTCTACGCATCCGGACTGAGGTACGAAGATCTGGTGCGGGCGGCCGATGTGGTGGTCACCAAGCCGGGGTATGGCATCATCGCCGAGTGCCTGGCCAACGACACGGCCCTCGTCTACACGTCGCGCGGACGCTTCGCCGAGTACGACGTGCTGGTCGATGCCATGCCGCGGTTCCTGCGCTGCGAATACATCGACCACGATCACCTGTTCGCCGGACGGTGGGCTGACGCCTTGAACCGCGTGCTCGCACGGCCCGCACCGCTCGAGCGCCCCGCCACGAACGGAGCGGAGGTTGCCGCCGGCGCGATCCTGCGTGCCGCCGGCTTGACAACGTGACCACGCCCCGAGCCAGACTCAAGCGTTTCGCGTGGCTGTCGATCGCGGCCGCCATCGCGACCATCGCGCTCAAATCGATCGCCTACCTGCTCACGGGGTCGGTCGGCCTGCTGTCAGACGCGCTGGAATCGGTCGTCAACCTGGTCGGCGCAATCATGGCCCTGGCCATGCTCACGATCGCCGCGCGTCCCGAAGACGACGATCACGCGTTTGGCCACAGCAAGGCCGAGTACTTCTCGAGCGGCGTCGAGGGCACGCTCATCCTGCTCGCCGCCGTCAGCATCGCCGTCGCGGCGATTGGCCGCTTTCTCGCCCCCAGGCCGCTCGACCGCATCGGTGTCGGCGTGGCCGTGTCCGTCCTGGCGTCGGCGATCAATCTCGGCGTCGCGATCATTCTCGCGCGCGCGGCCCGGCAGCACGACTCGATTACGCTCGAAGCCAATGCCCATCACCTGCTCACCGACGTCTGGACGTCAGCCGGCGTCCTGGTCGGGGTCGGCCTCGTGTCGATCACGGGCTGGCAGCGCCTCGACCCGCTGACCGCGCTCATGGTCGCCGTGAACATCGTGCGGACCGGCGTGAACATCGTTCGAAAGTCCGTGCTGGGCCTGATGGACGCCTCCCTGCCGCAGGGCGACATCGACCTGCTGGAGAACACCCTCGCGGGTTATCACGAACACGGCATCTCGTTTCACGCCATGCGCACCCGTCAGGGCGGATCGCGGAAGTTCGTGGCGGTGCACGTGCTGGTGCCGGGAGAATGGACGGTCCACGCCGGGCACGAGTGGCTGGAGCGTATCGAGGCGGACATCCGGCGCGTGATGCCGGGCGTCCACGTGCTGACGCACCTCGAATCGCTGGACGACCCGACGGCGTGGGATGACATCAGGCTGGACCGCGCCGCGCCGCCGCCCGACACGTCGCCACGCAACCCGTCGGGCTGAGGTCACCGATCCGGCGGGCGCCGCGGCGTACCGACGCCGCGAGCGGTGCCTGCGAGTTGATGTGATCTGTGCGAGTGCGCGATGGGGTGTGACGACCGCCCGAGTGTCAATCCTTGACGCAGGTCACCAGTGACCACATCCTCGGGACGTTCACCTTTTCGATCGAGATCGGCTGCAGCTGTGCCTGCGCGAGGAATCCGGGCAGGTCGAGGTCGCACTTGAAACCGGCGTGGATGGTCATCGGCGAGATCAGACGTTCCACTCGAGACACGATCGGGTTGGGGCTCCGGAAGTGGTTCAGCACGATGATCCGGCCGCCGCTCCTGCACACGCGTCGCATCTCTCGCGCCACGGCGACGGGATCGGGCACGACGCTGATGACGTACGGCGCGTACACGATGTCGAAGGAGTCGTCGGCGAACTCGAGGTTGGTCGCGTCCATCTCGAAGAGCCGGACATGGCTGAGGCCCTTCTTCGCGACCCGTTCACGCGCCTTGTCCAGCATTGACGCCGAGAGGTCGATGCCCGTAACGGTGCAGTGCCTGGGATAGAGTCCCACGTTGATCCCGGTGCCGACCCCGACCTCGAGCACGCGATCTCGAGGCTGGATCGCCATGCGCTCGATGGCGCGCAGCCGTCCCGGGTGAAGCGAGGGCCCGAAGATGAGATCGTAGACCTTTGCGAGTTTCTCGTATACGCCGAACACGAAATCGGTCTCGACTTCGGTGACCGACAAGCTGCGGGACATGGCGTCGGCGGTCGACAACAATTCGCGGGCGCTAGGTGGTGTCGGATGCTCGAACAAAGCCATAGTACGGGTACTCCCAGGCGAGCCTCTCGCGCCGTGATGGATGATCCTCTGGGACTATATACTGACCTGCCCCCCCGGACAAGCTTGGCGGCCCGGTCCGGGCCGCGCCACGGCATGCCATGGGGCGGCGCTCGCCCGTGGTCCTGCCCGCCGTTACGGCCTGCCGGACGGGGTTTCAGGTCTCGAGCCGCTCGTATTTCCAGGTCTCGAGATTCACGATCAGATAGGACTTGGCCACCGGATCGAGTCCGATGGACCGCACGCCCTGCCGGACCTCGTCGCTGTACTGGTGGTGATGACCCGACAGATGAAGGCGCGGGTGCATCGAGGCCAGCACTTCGTTGATGGGCGTCTTGCCGACATCGTGCATTCGGCCCCGCACCTCCACGTAGAACGGGCGCGCGGCCTCATGGGTGAGCAGCAGATCGACGCCGGTCTGGCGCTTGCACGCCTCGACCTCTGCCCGCACGAAGTGGCGCCGCTTGTCGTCCCTGACGAGAGGCGGATAGCCGTCCGGCCCCACCACGGGCACTCTCGGCCGCGGCAGCTCATCGGGGGCCTTGTCGTACCAGGTGGGCGCCAGCGTGCCGCCCAGCCCGACGACGCGAATGGGGCCGACCGGAACCACGACGCCGTTCGGAATGTGGTGGAGGTTCGAGATACTGCGCTCGCCTGCCAGGATGCCGGCGATGACCTCGAGGTTGTCGTTGTTGCCCTTGATCCAGTAGAGCGGAAACGGCAACGCCTCGTAGCGCCCCAGTCCATCGCCCAGATCGCCAACCGACACCCAGACCTCCACGTCCGGGTGGCGACCGGCAATCGTGCGAAGGATCGCAAACTCGCCGTGCACGTCGCCGAACGCACCGAGCTTCATCACGCCGGGCCCCTGGGCGCGACCTCAGTCGGCAGTCGACGCGAGCGCCGGCACGAGCAGCTCGGACTTGTCCCAGACGAAGTCCGTCTTGCTGTAGACGGCCAGCTCATAGTCCTTGCCCATGAAGATGGCCGAGACCGGACAGGCCTCTTCACAATAGCCACAGAAGATGCATCGGACCTTGTTGATCTGGTACGTGCTGGCGTAGCGGGGGCCTGCCGCGACGGTTCCGTCGTTCTCGGCCGCCTCGAGATAGATGGCGTCGGCCGGGCACGCCACGGCGCACAGGCCGCATGCCACGCACTTCTCGAGCCCGTTCTCATCCCGCATCAACACCTGTTTGCCGCGGTACTTCGGAAATACCGGCACCTTCTGCGCCGGGTAGTTGACCGTCACCGCCGGCTTGAAGATGTGCTTGAGGGTTGTCGCAAAACCTACCAGAAATGGACGGATCACATCGGGCCTCCGTGCCTTCAGTCATCCCAACGCCTGACCTCGAGTGCTGGTCTAACCCTCTCGATCATAACACGTTCGTTGAGCGTGCCATGTGATTGACACCCCCTCCGGCCGGTCGCTATAGTCGGCGCTGATGGCCGGTCCAGCGCACCTCTTCGGGTTCATGATGTGACACAGGTTCCAGCGTTCCTCTCGCCGCATCAGTCCCTGCTCATCACGCTGATCGTCAAGATCGGGGTGATCCTGCTCCTCTCGATCACGCTGGTGCGCTACCACCGGTTCCGCGACATCCTGATCCATGAGCACCGGTCGTGGAGGACCCGCCTCGTGTTCGCGTGCAGCCTCGGCCTCCCGCTGGCCGCCGGCGTCGGCGCGCGGATCCTGCTCGGCTACGACGCGGCGGACGTGTCGCTCGAAGGCGCGCTGCTCTCGGGGCTGATCGCCGGCCCGATTGCGGGCGCGGTGGTCGGGGTCATGGTCGGGTCGCCGGCGCTGGCAGGCGGCGAATTCGCGGCACTCCCCTTCGCCATCGGCTGCGGCCTGGTCGGGGGCGGGCTGCGGGCGCTCTGCCCGATCGAAGAGGTCTGGAAGCTGTCGACCTTCGTGCTCCTCGGGGTCCCGCGGTATGTGTGGCGGCTTGTTCGGCGTCTTCAGGTGGACTGGCAGGTCGTGCTGCTCTCTGCGCCCATCGGGTTGGAGCTGCTCCGTCAGGCCATCGGCCACCGCTGGCCCGGAGGGCTGTTCCATCCTCCGGCGCAGGCGGCGTGGATCGAGATGGTCGTGGTGCTGACCACGGTGATTTGCGTCACCGCGCCGATTCGGATCTGGAACAACTCGCGGATCGAGCACCGGCTGGCCGAGCAGGAAAGGCTGCTGCTCAGCGCCCGCATCGAGGCGCTCACCAGCCAGATCAATCCGCACTTCCTCTTCAACACCCTGACCTCGATCGCCTCGTTGATCCGCTCGCAGCCGGATACCGCTCGCGCACTCATCGTCCGTCTGTCGGCCCTGCTGCGGCGGCGCCTTCGCCACCATGAACCGCTCGTGCCGCTGCGCGACGAGCTTTCGGCCGTTGAGGAATACCTGGAGATCGAACTGGTCCGATTCGGCGATCGCCTTCGCATCGAGAAGCAGATCGCCACGACCACCCTCGATCTGATGGTGCCCAGCACCGTGCTGCAGCCGCTGGTCGAGAATGCCATCCGGCATGGCATCTCGACCAAGGTCGAAGGAGGCCGCATTATCATCCGCAGCATGCGCCAGGCCGATCGATCGGTGATCGAGGTCGAGGACGACGGAGGCGGCATGGAACCGGATCGGCTGCGCTCGGCGATCGGCTCCGGAATCGGGCTGGCCAACGTGCGCGAGCGGCTGCGTGTGCTCTACGGCGATGCCGGTGCGCTCACGCTGCAAAGCGCACCGGGGCTCGGCACGGTTGCCCGCATCGAGTTTCCCCTGCAGGTGGAACGGGTGGTGGCCTGACATGGAGCTTCACGCCATCGTCATCGATGACGAGCCGCTGGCGCGCGAGGAGCTGTGCTACCTGCTCGAGCAGGACGGCAACGTGACGATCGTGGGACAGGCGGGCAACGGCCTGGAGGGCGTCGAGCTCGTCGAACGGCTCCGGCCGGAGGTCGCCTTCGTGGACGTGCAGATGCCCGGGCTGACCGGGTTCGAGGTCGCCCGCCGCCTGCTCGGCGGGCACTCATCGACGCACATCGTGTTCGTCACGGCATTCGATCAGTACGCGGTGGGAGCTTTCGAGGTGAACGCCGTCGACTACCTGCTCAAACCGGTCGAGCGCGATCGGCTCGATCACGCGCTCGGAAGGGTCCGTGAAGCGGTTTCGTCGGAGATGTTGTCGCAGGATCGCCTGGAGCGCCTGGCCCGGGTGCTGGACGACCGCTCGGAGCGACCTGCGCAGCTGGCACTCAAGATTGGGGCCGGGTTCCACCTGGTCCCCGTGAGTGAGTTGATCTTTGCAACGCTCGAAGGCGATACAATTCACCTTGTAACGAATGCCGCTGCTGGATCGTCCAACTATAGGACGCTCGACGAGTTGCAGACTCGGCTCGACCCGGAGTTGTTCTGGCGGGTGCACCGGTCGTATCTCGTCAATATCAGCCAGATCAAGGAGATAGTGCCTTGGCTCAGTCGGAATTTCGTCCTGAGGATGCGGGACGCCAGGCAGACGGAGATACCGGTCAGCCGGTCGCAGACCAGGCGGCTCAGGGAGTATTTGAGGCTATAACTCCTCCTGATGCCGTTCCAGACGCGTGGGACAACCCACAGCCGCCGGCCGAGCCGGGCTTTCAGCTCCTGACGCCGCCCCAGCCGAAGGGCCCCACCTCGCTCGACAAGTTCGTGGTGTTGCGCGATGAACTGTTCGCCTGGGTGAAGACGCTGTTTTCCGCGGCCGTGTACGCGACGCTGATCGTGACCTTCGGCTTCCAGGTCGCACGCGTCGAAGGCCTCAGCATGGCGCCGACGCTGCAGGACCAGGATCGGCTGATCGTCAACAAGCTGATCTACCGGTTGAGTTCGCCGCGCCGCAACGACATCGTGATGCTCTACTACCCCCTGAACCCGGACAAGTCGTTCGTCAAGCGGGTAGTCGCCGAAGAAGGTGACACGGTCCGAATCATCGACGGGCGCGTGTACGTGAACGACATCCCCATCGACGACAGCTACGTGCCGGAAGAGTACCGCAGCCACGACAACCTGGGGCCGCTGGTCGTTCAGGAAGGCTACTACTTCGTGATGGGCGACCATCGAAACAACAGTTCCGACAGCCGGCATTGGGGCCTGGTCCCGAAGAAATACATCATCGGCAAGGTGCAGGTCCGCTGGTGGCCGATGCCGCAAGCCAAGGTGTTCTGACGTTCAGCCGCGGGATTGGCCTCAACGCAGGGTGAGCGTTTCGGGTTCCAGCGCGCTCTTGCCCTCCCGGGCGTAGAGCGCTTCGATGACCGATGCCCACTGCTGCTCGACGACCTTGCGGCGCAGCTTCATGGTGGGCGTCAACTCCCCTCCTTCGACGGTCAGATCCGAGGGCAGCAGCGCGGTTCTCTTGATGCGCTCGAACTGTGCGAGGTCGAGGTTGATCTCGTCGACCAGTTCCTGGTACATCGCCAGCACGTCGGCGCGCTCGACGAGCTGCTCGCGCGTGCCCGAGGGAGCGCCGCGCTGCCGGAGTTTCATCTCGAGCGCGGCGAAATCTGGCACGATCAAGGCCGCCGGGAAGCTCCTCCGGTCGCCGACGAGAATGGCTTCCTGCACGAGGGGACTGGCCTTGAGCCGCAGCTCGATCGGTTGAGGCGCGATGTTCTTCCCGCCTGAGGTGATGATCAGGTCCTTCTTGCGATCCGTGATGGTCAGGTAGCCGTCGTTTGACAGCCTCCCGATATCGCCTGTGTGAAACCACCCGTCGCGCAGCGCCTCCCGCGTGTCCTCCGGCCGGTTGTAGTAGCCCGACATGACGTTGGGGCCACGCGCCAGGATCTCGCCGTCCTCCGCGATCCGAAGCTCGACGCCCGGCAGCGCCCGGCCGACGGTGCCGAGACGGACGGCCCGCGGCGAATTCAGCGTCAACACGGGCGAGGTTTCCGTCAGGCCGTACCCTTCGTAGATGGGCATGCCGATCGTGTAGCAGAACTCCGCGGTCTGACGCGCCAGCGGCGCGCTTCCTGACAGCACGAACTGGAGGCGACCTCCGGTGCGAGCCCGAACCTTCCGCAGCACGAGCAGGTCGGCGAGCGGTAACTGCACCGAGAGCCATGGGCCGGGGCGACGCCCTTCCAGCCTCGCGACCACGGCGGCGCGGCCCACTTCCAGTGCCCACTCGAAGATCCGCCTCAGGAACGGTGACGCCCGGCCGGCCGTCTCGAGTACGGCGGCGTGGAACTTCTCGAACACGCGGGGCACACCCGTCATGATTGTCGGGGCGACCCGCGCGAGGTCGCGTGAGACGGTTTGCAGGGACTCGGCGAAACTCACCTCCACGCCTTCGTACAGAAAGCGGTAGACCGCCATCCGTTCCAGCGTGTGGCTGAGCGGCAGGTACGAAAACGCCACGTCGCCATCGTCGAGCGTGAAGGCGTGCCTGGTCGCCAGCAGGTTCGAAATCAGGTTGTGGTGCGTGAGCACCACGCCTTTCGGCGAGCCGGAGGTCCCCGACGTGTAGATGATGGTCGCCACATCCGACGGTTGAATCGACCCGACCATCTCGTCGAAGCGCCCCTGGGCCGAGGGATCGGCCTCGATCTGCGATCGTCCTTCGCGATGGACCTGGGCCCAGCTCCGCACCGGCAGGACGCCCGGGCGGGTTGCGCGCTCGATCGGTTCGATGATGACAATCGATTTCAGGTCAGGAAGTCTGGACGCGATGCTCTCGAGTTTTGCTGCCTGAATCCCGTCAGAGACGATGGCGACGCGCGCGCCGCTGTCGGCCAGGATGACCAGGGTCTGCGCCGCCGAGAGTGTCGGATACACCGGAACCGTGATTGCGCCCGAGGTCAGGATGGCGAAGTCCGAGAGGCTCCACTCGGGGCGGCTATCCGACGCGATCGCCACCCGGTCTCCGCGCTGGATGCCGAGCGCTCGCAGCCCGAGGCTCAGGTCCCGCGTCAGCTCGAGCACCTCGGTGCTGGAAAACGTGCGAAAGCCGTCGGCCATGCACCGGCGCAGTTGGGCGGGCTTTCGGCGCGCGGCGATCCTGGCTGGCAGGTCGGCCAGCGTCCTGACCGCGGCGGGCACATCGGCGCTGGTGTCCATGAAATCCGATCGTCCGCATAACCCTAGACCAGTTGCGCGAATTGCGTCAACACCAAGCCCCGTGGTTCACTCGGCTCGGTCCTCAATAGCCCGCCTCCCGGTCAACCTGGTTCGCGAGGCTGCCGCCGCTGAGGAAGGCGGCGAGGTTCGCCGAGAACACCTCGACCGCGGCGTCCCAGTACCCTTCGCGAAACCCCGCGACGTGCGGGCTGATGACGACATGGGGCAGCGTCCACAGCGGGCTGGCGTCATCGAGCGGTTCGTGCTCGAACACGTCGAGCCCGGCTCCCGCCAGGGCATGGGACTGCAGCGCTTCAATCAGATCGGTTTCACGAACGAGTTTGCCCCTGGCCACGTTGATCAGAAACGCAGTCGGCTTCATTTGCCGGAGTTCGCGCGCGCCGATCAGGGCTCGGGTGGCGGCCGTCAGCGGCGAGGCCAGCATCACGACGTCCGACTCACGAAGCAGGCCCGAGAGAGCCGCGGGCCCGACCATCCGCTCGACCCCGCGCGGCAGCGGCAGGCCAGGACGCCGCCTGGCGCCGATGACGCGCATGCCGAAGGCGGAGCCGAGGCGAGCCATCTCTTTTCCGATCGCCCCGACGCCCACGATACCCAGGCAGCGCCCTTGCAGCGTCGGCAGGCTGGACAGCTCGTCCTGCGCCCACCGGTGTTCCTGCTGGCGCCGGACGGCCGTTCCGATGCCCCTCGTCAAGGCAAGCAGCAGCGCGAAGGCGTGCTCGGCAACCGCGACCGCGGCGATGCCTCGGGAGTTGGTCAGAAGCACGTGGCTGTCGCGCATGGCGGGAAACAGCATGCTGCCCACGCCGGCGGCGGGGCTGTGGACCCATTGGAGCCTGCCGGCCGCCGCGAAGGCGCGCGCGGTCAGGCACGAGGTGAACGCGACGTCGGCCTCCGCGATGAGGCGCACCATCTCGTCCTCGTTCGCGGCATAGTGAAACGTCACGTCGGGAAAGCGCCGCCGGAGGTCGTCGAATTGGGCGGTCGGCAAGGTCCAGGCGAGGTTGTCGCTGTAAATGGCCACCAGGACCTGCATCAGCGTCCCCGCCGCCGGACCCAGGCACCGGAACGGCCGCCGCTCTTCGCCATCAGGCGGATTTTTCCGATGACGACGCCCCGATCGACGGCCTTGACCATGTCGTAGATCGTCAGGGCTGAGACAGCCACCGCGGTGAGGGCCTCCATCTCGACGCCGGTAGGCCCGGTCGTCCGGGCGCGCGCCTCGATGTCGTAGCCGTCCGCTCGCGGCAGCAGGTCGATGTCGCAATGGCTGAGGGCCAGCGGATGGCAGAGCGGAATCAGCTCGCTCGTGCGCTTGGCGGCCATGATACCGGCCAGCCTCGCCGTCTGGAGGGGGTCGCCCTTGGCGAGCCGCCCGGCGCGGATCAGGCGCAACGTGGCGGCCGACAGACGGACGTGCCCGCGCGCGACAGCAACTCGAGCTGTCGCTGGCTTGTCGGACACATCCACCATCCTGGCGCGCCCGGCCGGGTCGAGGTGCGAAAGACGGGGCTTGAGTGACTTGGTTGATCCCATGGGCACGGCGGCCATCTTAGGGTCGGGTCGTCCGGAGCGTCAAGAGCGGCGGCCGTCCCAATCGGGTCGACTCGGGGCCGTCCGGGGGCCTCCAGTTGATGGGACGCCGAATTGCACCATCCCGGTCCGGCCCGATCCTCCGGCTCTTGAAGGCCGCGAGTCATCCAGCCGCCTCATGCTAAGATTCGCCGCATGAGTCAGAACTCTGATACAAAACCGGCCCCCTCCGACGAGGGTTTCAAACCCTACGTCAGCGCCGACATGAGCCAGACCGAGTTCACCGTGCGGGCGCTCGTGCTTGGCCTGCTCATGTGCGTCATCCTCGGAGCGGCCAATGCCTATCTCGGCCTTCGGGCCGGGATGACCATCGCCGCCACCTACCCTGCGGCCGTCATTGGGATGGCCGTGCTGCGTATCTTCAAGGGCAGCGTACTCGAAGAGAACTTCGCCCGAACCGTCGGCTCCATCGGCGAGTCGGTGGCCGCGGGGGCCATCTTCACGATTCCGGCGTTCGTGATCCTGAAGCTCTGGCACTTCGACCGCGAGCACTTCTGGAACGAGTACCTCCTGTCGTCGGCGCTGATGATCCTCGGCGGCACGCTCGGCATCATGTTCGTCACCGTGCTGCGCCGGGTGATGGTCGAAGACAAGGGCCTGCCGTTCCCCGAGTCGGTCGCGGCGTCGGAAATCCACAAGGCGGGCCAGCGAGGCGCCGAGGCGGCGCTGCAGCTGTTCCGCGCGATGGGCGTCGGGGCCTTCGTGAAGCTGCTCGACGGGTTCGGCATCTTCCGCGCCTCGAACGAAGCCGCCGTCGGCATCGGCACGGTGAAGCAGACCTTCGTGCGCCTCGGGTTGGGAGACACCGCTCCGAAGGCTGTGACCGGAGGGGTCACACACTTCTCGGCGCCCGACATCACGCCGGCCTACTTCGGGGTGGGATACATCATCGGTCCCGAGCTCGGCTCTCTCAACTTTGCCGGCGGCCTGCTGGCCTGGGGCCTGCTCGTGCCGACGCTCGTCTATTTCCTGGGACCGGGACTCATCGATCAATACGTCGCCCAAAGGGGAGGCGAGGACGCGGCGTGGGCCTCGATGGTCGGGGACCTCTGGAAGTTCATCGTCCGCCCGATCGCGGTCGGCGGCATGCTGGTCGGCGCGTTCAACACGCTGTATCGCATGAGGAAGAACCTCATCGGCGGCGTCAAGCGCAGCATCGCCGACGTCCGGAAGTCCGCCACGGCGAAGGTCGAGACCAAACGGACCGAGCAGGACCTGAACCTGAAGTTCGTCGGCCAGGGCGTCCTGGTGATTGCCATCCTCATCACGGCACTCTACTTCTACTTCACCCATGCCATCGGCGCCGCGATCCTGGCGGCCGTCGTGATGCTCGTGACCGGCTTCTTCTTCTCGGCCGTCTCGGGCAACCTGGTCGGCATGATCGGCTCGTCCAACAATCCGCTGTCCGGGTTGACCCTGACGACCGTCATCATCGCTGCGCTGACCATGGTCATTGTGGGAATGAAAGGCGTGGAAGGCGTGGCGGCCGTGCTCGGGGTGGCGGCGGTCGGCTGCGTGACGGCGGCGGTCGCCGGCGAGATGCTCCAGGACCTCAAGGTCGGGCACATTCTCGGCGGCACGCCGTGGAAGATGCAGGTTGGCGACCTCATCGGCGTGGTGTTCGCCAGCCTCGTGATGTTCTTCCCGCTCTACATGATGCACACCTCTGATGTCGCCCAGTTCGGCGACGCGGGAGGATTCGGCGGCAGGACCTATGCGGCACCGCAGGCCGGCCTGATGGCGGCGCTCTCGCAGGGCATCGTCGGCGGCGAGATGGCGTGGCCGCTGGTCGTGGTGGGCATCCTGATGGGGATTTCACTGATCCTGATCAAGGTCCGCAGCCCGATGCTGTTCTCGGTCGGGATGTACCTGCCGCTCGGAACCACCTTCGCGATCTTCTGCGGGGGCATGGT
Organism: uncultured Acidobacteriota bacterium; assembly: GCA_963843385.1. Lineage (GTDB taxonomy): Bacteria > Acidobacteriota > Vicinamibacteria > Vicinamibacterales > JAKQTR01 > CAVOHU01. The sequence continues at coordinate 838,275 of CAWJJY010000007.1, read as the reverse complement.
TCGCGGTATCGTGGACAGGATCCGCGACAAGAGGGGCTACAACAACGCGCAGAAGGCGCGCGTCGAGAACGCAGGGGTCCTGGCCGCTTCGGGGCTCATCGCGGGCGAGGCGCTCATCGGGCTCTTCATCGCGGCGGTGGTCGGCACCCGTGAGTCGCACACGTTCTGGAGCGTGCCCGGATTCGCCGACCTCGCGCCCTGGATGGCGATTCCCATCGCGGCGTTCCTCGTCTGGTACCTGATAGCCGTCCCGCTCCGGAAGGCGGGCGCGGCGGACGAGCCGGCCCCGCCGACCGCGGTTATGTAATGATGGGAGTCGGGATCGTGCCCGACCAGCATCAATCGATAGACGGTTCGTTTCGAGTCGTTCAGCGGGCGTTGCGCGCGGTCCGCGCGGCGCCCGCCGTGACCCTCCTTTGGCTCGCCACATCCCTCCTGCTGGCGCAGGGCGAGACCCCGGTCGTCACGCACGTCGCCGCCATCATGGCGCACCCGGAGTTCTACAACGGGCGCACGGTCAGGATCCAGGGACTCCTCGAGGCGACCGACGACCGGTGGCGTCTCGAGGGCCTGGGCGACTTGCCGCTTCGAATGGTGGCGCCCGGGATCCCCCTCACCGCCCGACGCGTGGATGTCGTCGGCCAAGTGCTCGACATCGGCCGGCTGCGTCGTGACGACCCGCGCCTGGGCATAGCAGAGTTGAAGGCCCTGCTGCCCGCCCCCGACGATGACGATTGGCCGAATCCCGGGGATCTGGTGGTGTGCGTGGCCCACAGTGTCGCAACCGCTGTGAGTTTTCCAGCGCCCTCGATCCGCGCGATCGTGCTCGACCCGGCCCGCTACCTCGACACTCCCGTTACTGTCTCGGGCCAGTTCCGCGGCAGGAACCTGTTTGGCGATCTCCCCGAGGCCATCGGATTCGATCGCGGCGAGTTCGTGCTGGCCAACGGCGGCGGCTCAATATGGGTGACTCACGCCAGGCCGCGCGGACAGGGATTCAGCTTCGACCCAGCGGTCCGCGCCGACACCGGGAAGTGGCTGGAGGTCGAGGGTACGGTTCACCACCGGGGCGGAATCCTCTGGATCGAGGGACGGGCCGTCCGGCTCACGCAGCCGGCGCCAGCGGCCCCGGAGTTGCCCCCCGGACCGCCTGCCCCCCGCCCGAATCCGGAGGTCCTGTTCAGCGTGCCGTCCGAAGGGGAAACCGACGTCAAGCCGGGAACCTCCGTCCGCATTCAGGTCTCCAGGACGCTCGATCCGCTCTCCTTCGCGGGCCACATCAAGGTAGCCTACCAGGGGGCGGCCATCCCGGCCGGAGACGAGGCCAAAGGCGAGCCTCCGTCATTCACGACCACCTACGACCCGGTGAACCTGGTGATCGAGATTCACTTCACTCGCCCGCTGCAGCATTTCCGAATGGTCCAGATAGAACTGAACGATGGAATCACCTCGCCTGACAAAACCCCGTTGAAACCCTGGAGCCTGACATTTTCGATGGGTGGCTAGGCGGATTCGCTGGTCAACACGCGGGACGCAGTCCATTACACAATGACCGACACCTCCAACGAGCGGCTGCGAGAGAAGAACGCCGAACTGCAGCGGAAGGTCGCGCACCTCACCCAGCGGGTCGAGGAACTGGTGAAGGCCAAGCGCGATCTGCGCGATGCCCGCGAACACTTGCGCCTGATGCTCGATGCCCTGCCGGATCTGCTGTTCGATCTCGACGGCCAGGGGCGCATCCGCGACTTCCGCGCGCCGCATGCCGACGCGCTGTTCACGGCGCCGACCTCGTTCCTCGGCAAACGCTTCCGCGACGTCCTCCCCGCGCAGGTCGCCGAGATCGTGGACGCCGCCGTCGCCCGCGCTCAGGATAACGGGCGGGACACCGGTGCCTGCTACCCTCTCACCATGCCGTCCGGGGAACGCTGGTTCGAGCTGTCGGTCGCCGCGACCACGGCCCGAAAGCGGTCCGACCACAGGACGGTCGTCCTGGTGCGCGACATCACGATGCGCCGGAACGCCGAGGAAGACCTGCGCCGCAGCGAGCGGCGCTACCGATTGCTCTCGGAGAACACTGAGGATGTGATCTGGCTGCTGGACGTGGGCACGCTGCGATTCAACTACGTGAGCCCGTCGGTTCGCCGGCTGCGAGGCTTCACGGCCGAGGAAGTGCTGCAACAAACGCTCGAACAGGTCGTCGCCCCCAGCGCGTATCAGCTCCTCAGGGAAGAACTTCCGCGCCGAATCGCCCTGTTCGAGGAGGGTGACGAGTCGATGCGCACCATGCGTTCGGAGGTCGACCAGCCCTGCAAGGACGGCTCGATGGTGCCGACCGAGGTCGTGACGACCCTGCTCGTCGGCGCGGACGGCCGGGTCACCGAGTTGCTCGGCGTCTCGAGAAACGTCACCGAGCGTAAGAAGGCAGAGGAAGCGCGCCTGGCGATCGAACGCCAGCTCCTGCACGCCCAGAAGCTGGACAGCCTCGGCGTCCTGGCCGGCGGGGTCGCACACGATTTCAGCAACATCCTCACCGCGATCCTCGGCAACGCGGATCTGGCCCAGATGGAGTTGCCTCCCGGCAGCCCCGCCCGCGAGTGCCTCGACGACATCACGACGGCGTCCAGGCGCGCCGCGGAGCTGTGCCGCCAGATGCTCGCCTACTCCGGCAAGGGCCGGCTCGTCGTCGAGCCGGTCGACGTGTCACAACTGGTCGGCGCCATGACCTCGCTGGTCGAGGTGTCCATCCCGAAGAAGGCTGTGCTCCAGAGCCGTCTTGCCGAGGGGCTGCCATCGATCGAGGCCGACGCGACGCAGATTCGCCAAATCGTCATGAACCTCGCCGTGAATGCCGCCGAGGCCATCGGGGACATCCCGGGCACGGTTTCCGTGACAACCGGCGAGCTGACCTGCCGCCGTGAGGACCTGCTCGATGCGATCCCGGCCGGCGACCCGCCGCCGGGCCGGTACGTCTACATCGAAGTCTCCGACACGGGCTGCGGGATGGACAGCGCCACGCTGGCGCGCATCTTCGATCCCTTCTTCACCACGAAGTTCACGGGCCGCGGCCTCGGGCTTCCGGCCGTGCTCGGCATCGTGCGCGGGCACAACGGCGTCATCAAGGTCAAGACCGCGCCGGGCCAGGGATCCAGCTTCCGCATCCTGTTCCCGTCGTTCGAGCGGCCCGTCGAGGCGGATCGCCCCGTCCCCTCCTCCACCGCATGGCGCGGCTCCGGCACGGTTCTCGTCGTCGACGACGAAGAGGGCGTGAGGAAGCTGGCGAAGGCCATGCTGGAGCGGCTGGGATTCACCGTGATGCTGGCCGCCGATGGCATGGAAGCCGTCGACGTGTTCCGCGCGCACGCGGACGAGATCGCGTGCGTCCTGCTCGACCTGACGATGCCGCGCCTCGACGGCGCCGAGACGTTCGCTGAATTGCGGAAGCTGAAACCCGGGATTCGCGTGGTGCTGTCGAGCGGCTATCTCGCCGAGCAGGCCACGCTGGACATCGCGAGCCAGGACCTGGCCGGATTCGCGCACAAGCCGTATCAGCTGAGCGTGTTGGCGGAGGTATTCAAGAGGGCCTTCGCGTGGGTTCCGGCTAAGGGATGATCCGGAACGGGGCGAGCACCTGTTCCTGGCGTCCGTGAGCGGTGGCACTGAGCCTGATCACGTAGTCGCCCGCGGCGAGCGGAGCGAGCGCCACCTCGAGCCGGATCCAGCGCACGCCGAGGTCGTCGCGGCTGCTGACGATGACCGGCACGTCGATCGGCCGCCCGCTCCGATCGAGCAGCGTGCCGGACATCTGCTCGAACCCGTCCGAGGCCGTCACATCGATCACCACGCGCTCAGCGCGGCGGTATCGCAAGTCGGCGGTCGGCTGCTCCTTCGAGACGGCCGCGCTTCCCCGCCTGAGGTAAATCGGCTGACCCAGCACGGGACGCGCGACTTCGGGCGGGGCGTCGAGGGCGAAGCGCACCGTATCTGTCGTCGGCAACCCGCCGCCCGCCAGCGCCCGCACCCTGACTCGAACCGCATACTTGCCGGGGTCGAGCCACACATCGTCACTGGTGCGGGGGAATTTCGTCATGAACCGCGCGTCACCCGGCTGAACCTCGAGGCGGTAAGTCGCGAGTTGCTCGCCGGCCTCGCGCGACACGATCACCTCTGCCTCGGCTCCCTTGCTCCAGTCGTCGCCCGGGCGCCGCGTGTTGATTTCGCCGACGATCCACACGGCCGGCTCCGGACGCCCGGCCTTGGCCGTGGGCACATCCGGCGAAGGCTTCCACCAGCCGGGCGCGACCCACAATCGGAAGGGCGTGTCGGGGCGAATGCTGTCGAGGGTGCTCACAGCCCTCTTGATCGGGGCCGCTTCGTCCGCCGAGGTCGAGGCGACAGTTGCCCGCGCCCGCGCCGCCACTTCTTCTTCGGTCGGCGCTTTGTAACCGCGGCGTGAGCGGATGTCGACCCCGGGACGCTTCGACCGGACCTTGATCGTGCGATAGCGGCCGTCCAGCTTGGAGTTGGTCGAGCTATATCCGATCAGGTAGTAGGACGTGAGATCTGAGACCACTCGCTGGATTCCCCCCGCCAGGTCGTTCGTGTTGACGACCGGCACCCCGTCTGTCGCATCGGCCAGCGTGAGCAGGGTGTCCACGCGCGTTCGCGCGTTGTCCATGTCGACCGCAAGCGGCGGCGGCGCCGCGGGCCCGAGGTCCGAGTCGAACACCGAGAGACCTCTCGGGTTGATCGGATAGAAGCTGGCGTTGGCCCGGTTCGCGACTTCGGTCAGGTCGCGGAAGCGGCGCAGGTCGTCGATGTCCGAGAGCATCAACCGGTCCTGGTCGCACTTGGCGGCGTAGCCGGAGCCCGGATTGCGCGTGTCGGTCGTGGAGATGCGACCCGTGGGGCCGACATAGATCCCAGGCGGCGCGGGTGTGCGGGCCTCCGCCAGCGAGCGGTCGGGCTGAAACAGGCGCCAGCCCTCGGTCACCGTGAGGATCGCCTTCCGCTCTTCCCGCAAGCCGTCGAGATGGGTGACCACGTCTTCGAGGGCGTCGAGCGTCATGCGTTCCCTGCGGCGCTCGATCATCATCTGGGCCATCGGAGAGATTGAGGGCGGGTAGCAGCTCTCGTAGAGCTGCTCGGTTTCGTCTGTCTTGATCAGGTTGTTGCGATCGCCCCACCATGGGTTGCTCATCAGCAAGCGGCTGATGCTGTCCGTGCGGCGCGTGAAGGTCATCTCGGCGGCCGACATCAACGGCGTCATCAGCGCCACCAGGTCTTCGGGGCCGATCACCTGGTCGAGCAGCCGTGTCAGCGCAGTCTGGACGGACCGGGACGACATCATCCGGACGTGCAGCGTGTCCAGAAACAGGATGAAGACGCGGCTCCGCGGATCGCCCGCCATCTGGTTGCCCTCGGCGATCGAGCGCGGTTCGACCCGCTCGGCCGGGGAGCCGCCGCCGCGAACCACGACGTGCTCGAAGGTCTCGATCCTCTGGGGCACCCCGTCCTCGAGAACCTCGAATTCTTCCTTTCGCATGTCCTGGACGGCTGCGTCCTTCCGCGTGGCGTAGATGTCAACCCGCACGAAGTTCGCCCCGGCGCGGAACACCGGCGGTTGCTGTCCCTGGGTGCCGAAGGCCGCTGCCTGGGCTCCAGTCGAAGGCGGCTTGGTGCCCCCGGTTGGCGGTGTTGCCGGCGGCGGCTGTTGCGGCGGAGGTTGTTGGGGCGGCGGCTGCTGCGCGGGCGGCTGTTGTGGCGCCTGATGCGCGGCTCGGACCTCCTGGCCCGAGACGATCGCGTGCCCGGAGGTCGCCACGCCGACAGCCACGATCAATCCGATCCCGATCGGGCGCAGCCGACGCAGGGCCGACCCGAACGCCAGCGGAGGGAGGCGGTGGTGCACGGTCACCATGCTACACCCTTCCCGCGGCCAGCCGCGCCGGTCAGGTCGCGAGAGCCGAGCGAGTTGCGCTGTCTTGCGTTTGGCCACGGAGGGAGGGCCGCAGGGGCCACGCGTGTTGGGGAGTTTTTCGGTTTGCCAGGGACGGAGCGTCGCAGGAGGGCCTCGACCTCGGAGATCGGACGTCCTCATCACCGGTCGAGCTCGAGGTGCCGCGCGCCCTGACAACGAAAAGGCCCGAGCCGGTCGTGCCGGGTCGGGCCAGTTCGTGGCCGTGTAATGATGCTGCGGTGCGCCCGGGTGTCATCCAGGCGCGAACCTCTCGCGCCCGCTACGACGCGCGGACCGGGCGACGGGCTGCCGCAGTCTTGGTGGTGTCCTTGACCGCCTTGGCGCGGGCGGCAATCTTCACGCGAGTGGAGAGGCAGCGATCCAGCGCCTGGTCGAGTCGCGATTCGATGTTGGTGGCCGACTCGCGCACGACCTCGGAGACCTCGGTAATGATGAGGAACCGGGCGCGATCGAGCATGCGCTTCTCGCGGAACGAGAGACTCTTGGACTTGCTGAGCAATGTGAGACTCTTCAGGACGTCGGCGACGTCGTAGATGGAGCCGGTCCGCATCTTTTCGGAGTTGTCCTTGAAACGACCCTTCCAGTTCTGCTGAGCGTCAATCTTGCCATCGCCGAGCAGTTTGAAGAGACGATCGACTTCGCCATCATCGATGGCCCGCCGCAGGCCCACGCCATCCACGTTGCTCAGCGGTACGAGCACGGTGGTGTCGTTGGCAGCGATTCGGAGATGATAGAAGCCGCAGGTGGTGCCCAGAATGGTCTTGTCCTCGATCCGCTCGACAATGCCAAGACCATGATTTGGGTAGATGACCTTGTCGCCGATCTCAAATGTCACTGGGATTCCTCGCTTCTCTGGAGAGTTGGCAGACAGTCGCAGCGCCGAGGGTGCTTACAACTTCCTCATTATACCTGAGCCGGCACCTGATCGCAACGGAATTGGCCGAGAAACGGCCAAGTTTCGCCGTTTGTTCCCCGCGACCACAGTGGCGCAACCCGCTTCAAATCAACTCTTTACCCGCGCGGCTGCACGCGGGCGATTGTCCGTGCAAATTCTGATCGGGGTGTGTGTGGATTGGCACGCCTTGCGCAGTCCAGTGACAAAATCCGTCCAGAGGCTCCCCTCCCGGGCTGGGCCTCGCGCGGCTCAGCCACACCAGCCTGCCCCGAGGCTCCTAGGGTGGTCAGGGCATAAGTTCGACAATTTGGATCGCGCGCCGGTAGACTGCTGCCTCCGCATACCTCCACGCGCACGAGCTCCTTCCTGGTTCGCCCCAGGGGGCTGACAATCTGACACGAGCGGCGCTCGAGGCCTCCACCTTGATCCGATGATAATTGTCGGATTACGATCGTTTGAAACTCGACCCTTCAAGGAGGCTCCCAATGGACCGCGTGCACCGCCGTGCAATCGCTCCGCTTCTGTTCGCCGCCGCGCTGGCTCTGACGCTCGCCCCGGCGCTCGCCGCCCAGCAGGAAACCAAGGCCCCGCCGATGTCCAAAGAGCAGATGGCCATGATGGAAGCCATGACGAAGGCGATGACCCCGGGGGCGAATCACCAGTTGCTTTCCTCGTTCGCGGGCAATTGGATGTTCACCACCAGGATGTGGACCAATCCTTCCGCGCCGCCGACCGAGTCGAACGGCACCGCTACCTACGAGTCCATCATGGGCGGCAGGTATGTGCGAAGCACCGCCAAGGCCATGATGATGGGCATGCCGTTCGAGGGCGGTGGCATCGACGGATTCGACAACGTCACTGGCCAGTTCGTCTCGACATGGATCGACAACTTCGGCACGGGCATCACGACCTTCTCTGGAAAGTACGATCCGGCAACGAAGACGATCACCTACAGCGGCGAGATGGCCGACATGACGAAGCCGATGTCGAAGGTGCGGATTCGACAGACGCTTCGCATCGTCGACGACGACCATCATGAGATGTCGTGGTACGAGACCCGCAACGGCAAGGAAGCCAAGACGATGGAAATCGTCTTCACGCGGAGCCACCAGTAGGCCGGTGGCCCGGCGCTGACGAGGGTGCCGTCGCGGGCACCCTCGCGCCGCCCCTTCGAGAACCGTGCGCGGTCGCGCGCCCAGTGTGGGAAGCTGTTCGCGGTCGAGCACTGGGGCCGCCGACGCGCCACGCGGGCGATAACCTCCGCCTACGGGCTCGTCGCGTTCGCGCGTCGGCTTAGCTGACCTGGTGCGCTGGCTGTCAACTCCGGCAGCGCGGCCGTCGCGTTCGCGCGCATGGCCTCAACTCGAAGGTTGTCTCGCCACCCTAGAGCGGTTCCCGGTTCCCGCGCGGCGTGTTCGATTACGACGGCATGAGCTCTGCCCGTGAACGCGTCTGGCGTGGCGCGGGGCCGGAGGGCTGCGATATACTGGCCGTCCTGTCTGCGTTCCCATCTCTCGATGTGCCGGAGTGGCGAAACTGGCAGACGCGCGGGACTCAAAATCCCGTGGGGTTCACCCCCCGTGTGGGTTCAATTCCCTCCTCCGGCACCACTCGACTCAGTCGCTCCGCTCCTTCGCTCGTGGCAGGCCATTCGACTGAGTCGAGTGGTGTCCCGAGCGACCCATTGAAGCCAGGGAGTCGAGGGGCACCGTCATCAGCCTCGCTCATGGCAGCCGGCAGATCGGGCAAGGCGAGTGCGCTGACCGAGCGCTTCGGGAGATATCCACGCGACTTGAGCCGCGCGAGCGGCGAAGGCGGACTCTGCCTCGGCTTCGCCGGGCTTCGGCTCGGCCAGCCAACCGTCATGCGCCTGCCGCGCCGAAACTCGATGAGCGTAGGCGCGAAGGCGGACCGGTCCGCAATCCAGCGCGCACCATGCTCTCGACACGTCGGACATTCTGCAAGCGCTGGGCGATTCGTCAGGCCTATCGGCCGGTGCATCGCCCGCGTGGAGCGCGTATCACCGGTAGCCGAACACGGGCGGGAACACGACAACCACCAGTCCCGCCCAGAGGAAGTACACGGGCAGGTAGGCGATCTGCCATCGCTCCAGGACGGCAAACGAGCCCCGGTGACGCAGGAAGCGCGCATAGAGCCACGCCGACCACGCCAGGTTGACGAGCAGGATGAGATTCTCGCCAAGCGCCGCAACTCGGTTGGGCGTGAAGCCAAACTCTGAGATGCGGGCCGCGATCGCCGAGAGCGCCACCCCATCGACCACGAGCGCGCTGGCCACGAGAAGCAGTTGCAGGAGGTCGAAGAGGTCGGGCGGCGCTTGCGGGTCGCGCGCGGAGGCGGCGTAGAGCACCAGCCCGACGACGACCACCAGCAGCAGATCGAAGCCGATGAGCACCTCCCGCTTCACGTTGATCGGGCTGCCCGTCCACACCATCGTCCCCAGAAACACCAGGAGCAGAACCGTGAAGAGCGGCGTGAACAGCCTGGTCAGCACCGGTGCCATGTTCTCGATGACACTCTGCTTCGCCTCCACCAGCCAGGATCCGATGATGACGGCGCCCGCCGCCCCGCACGGGACCAGCCAGCCCGCGACGAACCACTCGGCGTTCATCCCGATGGCCTTGAACATCATGACAGTAAAGCCGGTGAGGACGCCCCCGCCGAGCGCGATGAGCACGTAGTAGATGACCAGCTCGCCCGAGAACCGGACGAAGTTCATGCGCCCGCCGTCGTCGAACCAGCGGTTCCGGACATACGCGAAGCCGATGGCCAGCCAGAGGGCGATTGGCAGGTGCAGGATGGTCAGCACCTCGGTGTTACTGCTGCAGCACCCTCGGGCGCCCTTGGGGAAGGGGAAGACGTTGGCGAACACAGCCGCGGCCGCGAAGGGCAGCGCGAGCCAGAGGCCGCTGACAACCCCCGACCCACGCTTCCACACGAAGTAGACCGCGAGCAGCGGGAACACGAACAGGCTGGCGTTCCGGAGGTAGAAGGCCTCGTCGCCCGTGTCGAGCCGAAGGCCGAACAACGCCGGCACCTTGATGGCAAGCGCCGCGGCGATGGCAAGGCCCAGGACGACGAGCGTCTCGGCGCGTGCGGTCGTGGCTGGCGCATCGGCAGCGTCGGGGGCCATGACCAACTGCTTCCACAGCCGCTCGGAGTGCGCGCGAGCGAACTCTCGTGAGAGCGCATCGAGGCTGCCCATGCGCTTGACTGCGACCAGGAACGCTTCATCCCCTGCCAGGCCGGCGTCGGTGAGCGCCGCCAGCTGGTCGCGCAGATGGCCCTCGAGCTCCTCCACGTCGGGACCGTGGATGGCCTGCCGGCGGCGTAAGAACTCCCGCCACTGCGCGATTTGCTCCTCCAGCGGTCGATCGGCGAATGTCGTCATACCGTGCACGCCTCCATCCAGATACCGCGCAGGGTCCCGTCCACGGCCTTCCACTGCTGCCGCTGGGCCGCGAGGAGCGCCCTGCCTTCTTTCGTGATCCGGTAGTACTTCCGCTTGCGGCCGTTCTCGGCGGAGGCCCACTTCGCCGCGACATGGCCCTGCCGCTCGAGGCGGTGCAGCACGGGATAGAGCATGCCGTCGGTCCACTGCAGGTGCCCGCCGGACAGCTCGGCCACCCGCTTGATGATGGCGTAGCCGTAACTGTCGCCTTCGGCGAGGATCGCCAGGACGAGCGGCGTGGCCGAGGCAGCAACCAGGTCCTTACTCAGGTCCATACGTAGCAGTCTTATACATCGTTGTTCTATGTATGTCAACAACCCGAATTCAGGACTCGAGCGACCCGACCGCGTCGGCGTGTCGAGAGGCAGGCGCGTTTCAGCCTGGAAATCCAGAGCGAGGCACAGCCGCGCGAAGGCTGTCTCGCCGAAGCCCCGCGAGGGGCGAAGGCGGATCAACTCCCGGTCGGCCTCGCCAAACGACTTCCTCTCCCCTTCCGCGGGGCACCGAGTGTATACTGCGCCGGTCGGCTCATCGGCCAATTGAAAGGATTACCCCATGCCTCCTCTCAGGAAGACCCTTACGCGGGCACTCTACAAATCGGCGGCGATCGGCGTAGCTGTACCCCTGTTCTCACTGCTGGCCGCGTCGGCCGGCTTCGCCCAGCCCTCCCAGAACACAAGCAACATCAAGGACGGGCACGCGGTGCTGGAAGAGCGCCGGGTTCGCGCCTACTCGATCGCGCTCGGCGGAGACGAGAACATCATCCGCCAGACGGTCGCGCGAATCACCAAGCAGGACGGCGATGCCCCCGGCTCCTGGGTCTACGAGTGGCGGGTGCTCGGCGAGTACTACGAGAACCTCGGCGACAAGTTCGTCAAGACCGGGCCGCGCCGGGCAGCTTGGGACGCCTACGTGGCGTCGGTCGCCTACTACGCACTCGGCTGGTTCCCGAGGGTCACCAACGCCGAGGAGGCGAAGGACTACGATCAGCAGCTGCGCGCGTATCAGAAGCTCGGAAAGCTGATGGACGTTCCGCTGGAGGTCGTGAAGATCCCGTTCAGGGACGGCTTCATCACCAGCTATCTGCACAAGCCGGTGGGCGTCGAGAAGCCGCCGCTCGTCCTCTACGCCGGGGGCGTCGATCAGTACAAGGCGAACCACTTCAAGCCCGTCCAGGACTTTCTTGCCCAAGGGCTGGCCGTCGCCACCTTCGATCTGCCCGGATTCGGCGAGAGCAGGAATTGGGAGCGAGACACCAAGACGGACGCCCACCTCGCCCTCTTGGACGGTTACCTGAAGCGAACGGATATCGACACCAAGCACATCAGCCTGTTCGGGCAGAGCTATGGTGCGGGCGCTTCCCTGCGCGCAGCCTTGAAGAACGACCCGCGCGTCACCGCGACGGTGGCCTTCTGCGGGGCGCTGCACATTGGTATGAAGAACTCGCTCGCGCCGGACGCCAAGGTCGGCGACAAGCTGATCAACGGACCGCTGCTCGTAGTCAACGGTACGCGCGATTCCGGCAGCACGCCGGCCGACCTGATGGCGACTTGGCAGGCGGCGAAAGTTGGTGACCTGTGGCTTCTCGGCCTCGGCGAGCATTGCGCGGTGGAGTACTACCCAACCGTGATGCCGCAGGTGGCGCGGTGGATCGTCGAGCAGAACGCGAAGAGGTAACGGTTCGAGGGTTCAGGCTGACCGGGGTGAGCCTCCGCGCGCGGCCGACAGCAGCCGGCCGCGCCAGCTTGGCTCACCCCGTTCGATTCCGTGCGCCATAGACGGATCGTTCGTGTAACGTCTCGCCATTCGAACCTCGACTCCCCTTCTGGCGGCTACCCTCTCGTTCGCCCAATCGCCTCATCGCCAGCAGTCGCAGGCCGGTCCGCCGCGCGCGAGGCGAGGCGTTGGTCAAGTACGTCAACGAGGAACTTGGCGCGAAGCACAGGATCGTGATCGTGCCCGAATGCGGACACAACGATCGGTGCATGTACACGACCGGGATCGTGTTCCCGTGGATCTTTCCTGGCGCGGCAGAGGTCAAGTGAAGGTGCCGACGCTCGCTCGGTAGACTCGCGACCCGTCGTGAATGTGGTGCTTACGACGCACTGTCGCACTGTCCTCCTCGTTGTCTCGTCGTAGTCTCGTCCTCATCTCGCCTGTGTCCCTGCCGCGGCTGCACTCGCAGGGTATCGGCCTGCCCACGTATCAGAAGGGTATCGCCGGACTTACAGGCGGACCTTTCACTCACCCGCCAGCCTCGCACAGATCCGCCGAACAGCTGGTGTCGTGATGGTCGAAGACCGACCGCGTCCAGTGTCTCGAGACCTTCATCGCCACTTGTTCCGAGACTCGCGAGCGGCGGCTTGGCTCAGCTGTGCGAGGACGCCGCGGTTTGTAACGACCATGCGGCGGCGCGGCTGGGGCTTGGGGCTCATCCCCAGTTCATAGGCGACGATGTACTTCACTTTCTGTGCCTCCAGAGTGCACCCACCAGGTTCTCCGTAGAGCCCAAGCATGCTTGCCGAGTTGACGACCTGAGGCGCCGCCGCGATTTCGACCGCGTGCTGCAGCTCGTGGGCGAGCAGGGCCAGAAGAACGTCGTCCACCTGAGGGATGCTGCTGAGCGTGATCCGAACGACGCGGCCGGCCGGTGTTGCCGCGACAAACGAGGTCTGCGCCGGAGCCTTCAGGGGCCGAACGTCCACCACGACGACAAGGTCGCTTCGCTCTAACGTGTCGCACAGGCGCCGGAACGTCGGAGAGCGCTCCCGGCCGTCGTCCAGGAGGGCGCGGACCCGGCCGTCAAGGCCACGGACGCGGGTGACAGCCGATGGGGACGACGTAACGGCCGTTTGAGGTACCGCCTCGACTCCGGCGGCAAGCCCCACGAGCGTTCCAATTATCGCCGCGATCGCCGCCGGACCAGAGGTGCCAGGTCCCTCGGGCCGGGCGGATGGCGTTGGTGCGCGGGGTGTCATGGCGCCCCCTTTCCGTTCACCGGTTCGTCTCGAACCGGCTGTCAGCCGCTAGAACGGAAAAGGCGGACGCCGACTATCACGCTTGAAATCCAACCTCAGGCGGTACGGGTGTGGCGCTTCCGTCTTGGTGGTATGATTTGCGAGGATTTCGCCGGTCACGCGCGGGAAGGGGGCACAGATGTCCGGGCCTTCAACCGCTGACGTCACCCGGTTGCTGATCGCCTGGCGGGAGGGCGATGACGGAGCGCTCGCCCGCCTAGTCCCGCTTGTCTATCGCCAACTGCATCGTCTGGCCCACGCCCGGATGCGCGGCCAACCCCCTGGCGCCACGCTGCAGACCACGGCGCTCGTCCACGAAGCCTACCTAAAGATGGTCGATGCCCGGCACATGCCGTGGCAGAACCGTGCGCAGTTCTTCGGCGTTTGTGCCCAGGCGATGCGATGCATTCTCGTGGACGAGGCGCGCGCGCGCAGGGCGCTCAAGCGTGGCGGTCGCGGCAGGCGCGTGGCCTTCGACGAATCGCTTGCCGTCACGCCGGCATTTGACGCCGACCTGCTGGCACTGGACGAAGCGCTGACCGCGTTGGCAAAGGTGGAGCCGAGGAAGAGCCAGGTTGTCCAGTTGCGCTACTTCGGCGGTCTGAGCGTCGAGGAAACCGCCGAAGCTCTTCAGGTGTCGCCTCCCACTGTGATGCGCGAATGGAAGATGGCGAAACTACTGTTGCTGCGAACGCTTCGCCATGCGACCGATCATGTGTCACCGAGGGAAACCAGCCCATGAGCCCCATCGACCGTGAAAGGGTCGAGTCGCTGTGTCTCAAGGCGCTGTCGAAGACGGCACCGGACCGCGTGGCTTTTCTCGACGCCTCCTGCGGCGCGGATGCAGCGCTCCGACGGGAGGTCGAGTCAATACTCGCTGCGCGGTCCGAGGCCGGCGAGTTCCTCGAGGCGCCCCCGTGGGCCGCGGGCGCAGCGCGGTTACCTTCGGGGACGAGAGTTGGGCCTTACGAGATCGAGACCCTCATTGGCGCAGGCGGCATGGGCGAGGTCTACAAGGCTCGCGACACGCGACTCGATCGCGCGGTCGCCATCAAAGTGCTGCCGGCCGCGGTGACGGCGGACCCGGAGCGCCGCGCGCGTTTCCAGCGCGAGGCGAAGACGATTGCCAGCCTCAACCACCCGCACATCTGCACACTGCACGACGTCGGCGACCACGACGGCTCGATGTTTCTGGTGATGGAGTTGCTCGAAGGTGAGTCGCTGGCGGCCTGCCTTTCCAAGGGCCCCTTGCCGCTCACCCGTGCGCTCGAGGTGAGCGCGCAGATTGCCGACGCCTTGTCGACAGCGCACCGGCAGGGGATCGTCCACCGCGATCTCAAGCCCGGTAATGTGATGTTGACCAAGTCCGGCGCGAAACTGCTCGACTTCGGCTTGGCGAAACTGAAGCGCCATGGCGAGCAGCCGGCCGCCACGCACCTGGCATCATCGCCCACGCTGTCGGGTTTGGTCACGAGCGAGGGGATGATTGTCGGCACACTTCCCTACATGGCTCCGGAGCAACTGGAGGGCAGGTCCGCCGACGCGCGCACGGATCTGTGGGCACTCGGCGCAATCCTGTACGAGATGGTAGCCGGGCGCCGGGCGTTCACGGGCGAGAGTTCAGTCAGCCTGATGGGTGCCATCCTGGAGCGCGATCCGGAGCCGCTGGCGACGTTCCAACCGCTGACGCCGCCGGCGCTCGCGCGAGTGGTCACCCGCTGCCTGGCGAAAGACCCGGACGCGCGCTGGGACTCGGCGCACGACATCGCGGACGAGTTGCGGTGGATGCATGAAGCGAGCGGAAGCGGCTCCGTGACCGGGGCTGCGCAACAGTTCCGACGGGGCCGACTGGCGGCGTTCGTGGGAACGGCAGCCATCGTCGGCGCGGCCATCGGCGCAGGCGCAATATGGCGGCTGCGCTCGCCCGCGCCTCGGCCCTCGGTTTCGCGAGTGAGCCTGGAGGTGCTCCCGGCCGAGACACTGGACGCCGGTGGATACCAGTCTCTCTACTTACCCACTCCCGGAGGTTCCCTCACGGCGCTCGCGTGGACCCCGGACGGGCAGGCGCTCGTCTTCGTTGGCCGCCGTGGCGGGGCACAGCAGCTCTACGTGCGGCGGCTCGATGCCGCCGAGGCCCGTCCTCTGACGGGTACCGAGGGCGCACAGGTGCCCGCGGTCTCGCCGGACGGCCGTGACATCGCCTTCTGGGCTCAAGGTGCGATCAAGCATGTGCCACTCAGCGGAGGACCGGTCACTAACCTTGTATCGGGCGTCGCCCTTGCCCCCAAAGGCTTGGCCTGGGACGCGCGAGGCCGGGTCTTCTTTGGGAGGAACGGACGCATCTGGCACGTTCCACCAGGCGGGACCCAGGCCGTGGTGACGACACGACGCGAATCGGAGCAGTCGCATAGCCTTCCCTGTGTGCTGCCAGGCGACCACACGATCTTGTACACGGTTCGAAAACGCGAAACGACCTGGGGCGACGAGGAAGTCGTCGCGCAGAATCTGTCCACGGGAACGAGAACGCTCCTGCTTACCGACGCCGCCGATGCACGGTACGTCGCCACCGGGCACTTGGTTTTCCTGCGCCGGGGCCAGTTGATGGCCGTGGCGTTCGATCCGAGACTGCTCGAAACCAACGGGCGGGAGGTGGCTCTACTCGACGCGGTGGCGCAAGCGCTCGTCGCCGGCAACGCTTCCGACATCACCGGTGCGGGGCAATTCGCCATTTCGGCAACAGGGACGCTGGCCTGGCTGCCGGGCGCGGTGCCGCCGGAGAGACCATCGGCGCTGATTACGGTGGACCGGAGGGGCCAGGTCTCACGATTGTCGGCGCCCGAGAGGAACTATGGGCCAACGGTGCGGCTCTCCCCGGACGGCAGGCGCCTCGTCGTGGTTGTTCGGACACTCACCGAGGGAGGCCTCTGGATCTACGACCTCCCGCGTGAGAACCTGACGCCGGTAGTTCGCGGGGGTGAGGCCTCCTGGCCGATCTGGGCACCTGATGGCCAGCGCCTTGCGTTCTTATGGCGCAAGAATGGCCGGTCATCGATCGCGTCGCAACTGGCCGACGGGAGCACACTGCCGCAGATCCTTGCCGTGGGCAGCTTGGCTCCGTCCTCCTGGTCACCGGATGGACGAACGATTGCGGCAACTCAGAGCGGTTCTACCGACGTGATGATCGCGACGCTCAGGTCGGCCAAAGCCACGGTGCAGCCTTTGTTCGAGACTCGGGACACCGAGGTGTGGCCGGAGATCTCACCCGACGGCCGATGGCTGGCGTTCGGTTCTGACGTGGCAGCCCGGTTTGAGGTGTGGCTCCGGCCGTTTCCAGGGCCGGGAGCGGCGGTGCAAGTGTCACTCGACGGAGGGCAAAGCCCGGCGTGGCATCAGAACGGGCGCGAGCTCTTCTTCTTGGGTCCACGCGACTCGGCCGGAAGGCAGCGAATGATGGTGGTCGAGCTTGGGGCAGGGGCCTCGCCCCGCATCGGTCGCCCGCGCGTACTCTTCGAATTCGATTCGCGCGAACTCCCCTTGTCCTGTATCCCGACGCGATGCTTCGATGTTGCACCCGACGGGCAGCGGTTCTACGCGGTCATGCGGCAAGCCCCCCCGTCGCCTCCGCGAGTCACCCGCATTCAGCTCATCCAGAACTGGTTCGAAGAGTTGAAAGCGAAAGTGCCCTCTCGCCGATGAACATCGACGTCGCCGTCTCGACAGACTTCTGATTCCGGTGCGCTGAGTCCGAACGCCAAGAGTTCCAAGGACCGGGGACCGCGGCCATCCAGGCGGAGGGTAGGAACGCAGGCAGGTGGCTTGAGGATTGTGACCGTAGGCCGCCGCAAAACGCGGGCCTGCGATCCGAAGCAGGAGCGGCAATCGCATGAGCCCCAACGACCGTGAGAGGGTCGAGTCGCTGTGCCTCCAGGCGCTGTCGAAGGACGCGCCGGACCGCGCGGCCTTTCTCGACGCGGCCTGCGGCGCGGATGCGGCGCTCCGACGGGAGGTCGAGTCAATACTCGCTGCTCGGTCCGAGGCCGGCGAGTTCCTCGAGGCGCCCCCGTGGGCCGCGGGCGCTGCGCCCCTAGAGCCGGGGACGAGGCTTGGGCCCTACGAGATCGACGCCCTGATCGGCGCCGGTGGGATGGGCGAAGTCTACAAAGCCCGCGACACGCGACTCGGTCGCGCGGTCGCCATCAAAGTGCTGCCGGCCGAGTGGGCGACAAATCCTGACCGGCTCCGGCGGTTCGAGCAGGAGGCGCGCGCTGTCGCCGCGCTCTCCCACCCTAATATCCTCGACATCCACGACTTCGGCAGCCACCAGGAACGTCCCTACATCGTGATGGAGCTGCTGGAGGGCGAGACGCTGGCCGATCGTCTCCGGCGCGGAGGGCTGACGATCGCTCACACGCTCGAGATGGGCGAGCAGATCGCGACGGGACTCGCGGCGGCGCACGACAAGGGCGTCATCCACCGCGACCTCAAACCGTCGAACGTCTTCCTGACGACGGATGCACGGGTCAAGGTCGTGGACTTTGGCATCGCCAAGGTGACCCACCCCGAGAGCGCTTCGGCAGCGACGGCCGGGGCGGCGTTCCCCTCCACGGGCGCCGGGGCCGTGCTCGGTACGGTCGGGTACATGGCCCCGGAGCAGATCCGTGGTTTGCCATCGGACGCCAGGATGGACATCTTCGCGCTTGGCTGCCTCCTGTACGAGATGGCGTCCGGGAAGCGGGCCTTTCACGGAAACACCCCCGTGGACACGATGGCCGCCATTCTCTCGAGCGAGCCGCCTCCGCTTTCGAGCGACACCGAGCCCGTGCCGCCGGCACTGGATGCCATCGTTCGCCGGTGCCTCCAGAAGCAGCCAGACGATCGCTTCGCCCGCGCGCGCGATGTCGCGTCCGCGCTGCGCGACGTGCGTGTGCGTACTGACCAGCCTGCGCAGGCCGCCAGTCTGCCTGTGACTCCCACGTCGGTCCGCGACCGAGCGCGCGCGTTGGTGCGGCCCATCGTGGTCGTGCCGCTGCTGCTGCTCCTGACGGTGGGGACCGTTCTTTCAGTCCAGCAGGTCAGGCGGCGGCAGAACATGACCTGGGCCAGGACGACGGCGATCCCCGAGATCCTGAGACTGGCCGAGCAACAGGAGAATGTTCTGGCATTCAAACTCGCACAACAGGTCGATGCCCGCATCGCCGGGAATCAGCTGCTCGGAGACATCTGGCCAAGAATTGCCGCCGAAGTCCGGATGAATGTGACCCCCAAGGGCGCAGACGTGGCCGTTCGAGGCCACAAAGATGAGAACACCGGGTGGGTTCACCTGGGCAGCGCCAACGGCGAACCGATGCGAGTTCCCAGGGGCTGGTGGGCATTTCGTTTCGATTACCTGGGCTACGAGACGGTTGAAGCCACGCTGTCGGATGAGATGACGGCGTACTTCCCTGTCGATCTGCCGAGGATAGCCAGCGCACCTTCTGGCATGGTCCGGGTCGCGCTGCCAGGCAACCAGGCGGACTTCTTCGTGAACTTCTTCAACTACCAGCGTCCGCAATCCGCGACGATCGAACCATTCCTCTTGGACCGTTACGAGGTTACAAACGCGGACTTCAAGCGGTTCGTGGACGCTGGAGGCTACAAGCGGCCGGAGTTCTGGAAGGAGACGTTCGTGAAGGACGGCAGGCTCCTCACCTGGGACGGGGCGATGTCGCTCTTCCGAGACCCGACCGGACGCCCGGGGCCGGCGACATGGGAACTGGGATCGTTTCCTGACGGGCAGGGTGAGTACCCGGTGACCGGCGTCAGCTGGTACGAGGCTTCGGCATACGCGGCGTTCGCCGGTAAGCGGCTGCCCACCGTCTACCACTGGGACGTGGCCAGCGGGATATACGCGTCGGGGAACGTCATCCCGGGCAGCAACTTCTCGGGGAAGATCGAGCACGTTGGCGCGTCTACGGACAGTCTGAACACCAAGGGACTCTACGACATGGCGGGCAACGCCAGAGAATGGTGCTCAAACGCGACGGGCGAGTTGCGCTTCACCCTTGGCGGCGCAGCGGACGGTCCCACCTATTTCTACCTGATGCCCGAACCTCGTCCGCCTTTCGACCGGGCTCCGATGAACGGCTTCCGTTGCATGTTGTCGGGGACGCCTGGCGCGGCGCCGGCCGAACTCGAGCAGCCAATTTCGAGGAGACCGCGGCCGGCACCGGACCGGGCCTCTCTCATGGACGATGCGGCGTGGGCGACGTGGCTGCGGTTCCTCTCCAACGCCGGCCCGACGACGGCGCTCAACGCCAAGACGGAACTCGTCGCCGACGACTCGCCGTGGTGGCGCATGGAAAAGGTGTCGTTTGCGGCTGCATACGAAGGCGATCGCGTCGTGGCGTACCTCTTCCTCCCCAAGCAGACGAGGCCTCCCTACCAGACCGTCGTCTATTGGGGCCCCGCCAACGACTGGTTCACGCCTTCGAGCGATGACGGGAGGAACCTGTCCTTCCCGGCCACGTGGGACTACCTCGTAAAGGCCGGTCGCGCCGTGATCTACCCAATCCTCAAAGGCACATTCGAAAGACGAGGGACATACCTCGACGGGAAGGAGGGTATCTTCGACGCACGAGACAAGATCTGGCACAGCATGGAACTGACCCTCATGGGTGCGAGAGACGTCTTCCGGTCCATCGACTACCTCGCGACGCGACCGGACATCGACATCAGCCGAATCGCGATGATGGGCTTCAGCTCGGGCGCGTACTACGCGCCGTTGCCGTGCGCGGTGGACCCCCGAATCAAGACCTGCACCCTTGTCTGCGGCGGCTCGCCGTACCCGGAGGTGCTGGGGTGGGCACGGCGGGTGACCATTCCGGTGCTGATGATCAATGGCCTCTATGACACGGTGCTGCCGCCTCTCGAAAGCCAGCAGCCGTTGTTCGATGCCCTGGGAACGCGGGCTGCCGACAAGAGGCACGCGCTGTTTCCGACCGACCACGCCCTGTCGGGCTACCGCCCCGCCATGATGAAGGAACACCTCGCGTGGCTGGATCGCTACCTGGGCAAAGTGGGGTAGGCGACGCGGGAGGGCCGCGCGCCGACCGTGAATACCCGGCTGGAGGAATTGGGAACTTCGAGCTGTTCGGAGAGTCCACCGCATGAGCCCCAACGACCTTGAAAGGGTAGAGTCGCTGTGTCTCGAGGCGCTGTCGAAGGACGCGCCGGACCGCGCAGCCTTTCTCGAAGCGGCCTGCGGCGCGGATGCGGCGCTGCGCCGGGAGGTCGAGTCAATACTCGCTGCGCGGTCCGAGGCCGGCGAGTTCCTCGAGGCGCCCCCGTGGGCCGCGGGTGCTGCGCCCCTACCGCCGGGGACGAGGCTTGGGCCCTACGAGATCGACGACCTGATCGGCGCCGGTGGGATGGGCGAAGTCTACAAAGCCCGCGACACGCGACTCGATCGCGCGGTCGCCATCAAAGTGCTGCCGTCCGCGGTGACGGCGGACCCGAAGCGCCGCGCGCGTTTCCAGCGCGAGGCAAAGACGATTGCCAGCCTCAATCACCCCCACATCTGCACGCTGCACGACGTCGGCGACCACGACGGCTCGATGTTCTTGGTGATGGAATTGCTCGAAGGTGAGTCGCTGGCCGCACGGCTGCGGAGAGGAGCTCTTCCGCTTGGGCAGGCGCTCGGCGTGGGAATCGACGTCGCCGAGGCGCTCGCCGCCGCGCACCGCGCCGGCGTCGTCCACCGCGATCTGAAGCCCGGCAACGTGATGCTGACGAAGACGGGCGCGAAGTTGCTCGACTTCGGCCTGGCAAAGCTGCGCGCATCCGGACTCGTGTCAGGCCTTCTCTCGCGGGTCACGACGAACGAGGAATCGGCCACGGCGGAAGGGACGATTCTCGGCACTCTGCCCTACATGGCCCCCGAGCAACTGGACGGCCGGGAGGCGGACGCGCGGTCCGACATCTGGGCGATGGGCTGCGTGCTCTTCGAACTGGTTGCCGGGCGCGCCCCATTCGAGGGCGGGAGCTCGGCGAGCCTCATCTCGGCCATCATGACCACCGAACCGCCGCCGCTGGCGCTGCGGGTGCCGCAGACTCCGCCGGGACTCGAGCACGTGGTGCGATCGTGCATCGCGAAGGACCCTGATGCGCGCTGGCAATCCGCGGCAGACGTCGGGCAGCAATTGGGGTGGGTGCGCACCCTGCTGACCGCCTCGGAGCCTGATGGCATCGGCCGACGACGCCGCGTGGGCCGCCGAGCCATAGTCGCCTGGACGGCCGTGGTGCTGGGGGTGGCGGCGGCGGGCATTGCTGGACTCACTTGGCTGGGGGCGCCGTGGAGAGGCCCTGTCTCGCCGGAAGCGCACGTGGTTCGCGCCGAGATCAGCGCTGGCCTCGATGCGTTCAACGCATCGGTGGCGGTGTCACCGGATGGTCGATTGATTGCCTACATCGGACAGGTCGACGGCCGCCGGCGAATCCTACTCCGCGCGCTCGATGTGGACGAGGCGTTGCCTGTGCCAGAAACCGAGGATGCGCTCTATTTGAGGTTTTCGCCTGACAGCAAGTGGCTTGCCTTCAGTGTTGCCGGGGCGCTCAAGAGAGTCCTGATGCCTAAGGGGCCAGCCGAGGTGATCGTGTCCAACCTGAACACGGCCGGCGCGCCAGCCTGGGGATTGGACGACACCATCGTCTATCCCGCCGATCGGCTCGGGACGTGGGGGCTGTTCAGGATTCCCGCGAAAGGCGGCACCCCTCCTTCACTGGTGATGGAGGCTGATCGAGCGCGCGGGGAATGGTGGCTGGGATTGCCGGAGGTCCTTCCTGACGGCCGCACGCTGCTGGTCACGACTAGTGATGCGACGGATGACGGAACGCGTGTCGTGGCCCAGTCCGTCAATGGCGGCAAGAGTCGGACGGTGCTCGAAGGGGCCAGCGGTGCGCTCTACGTTCCGACGGGTCACCTTGTCTTCAGACGAGGGCGCCGGATGCTGGTCGTCCCGTTCGACGCCGCCAGAGCTGAACCGCTGGGAGACCCGGTCCCGCTGGATGAACGCGTGGCCGTACCTTTGTTCGCTGAAAAGGTGACACTCGCGCTATCCGGCAGCGGATTGCTCGCCTACGTTCCGTCCGACCTCTGGTCGAGGCCGACAGAGAGAACGGTCTGGGTCGATCGAGCGGGTCGTGAGCTTCCCGCTGTCACCCAATCCGGCCGAGGCGCGTTCGGTGCGCGGCTCTCCCCCAACGGCAGACGTGTCGCTTGGGCACTGGACATGGCGTCGCCACATGTTGCCGTCGTCGAGTTGGACCGCAACGTCACCACGCGCCTGTCGAACGAAGCGACGACATGGTGGCCGATCTGGTCGCCAGACGGCACGCGGGTCGCGTTCACCATGTTCAAGAAGGGGTATGGCCACGTCTTCTGGCAGCGCGCCGACGCCAACGGACCAGCTGAGGAGCTGACATCGGGGCCGTACTTCCACCAGCCGAGGGCGTTCACTCCCAACGGCCGGGAGCTAATCTACCAACAGGACATCGACCCTCAAACAGGTTTCGACATCTGGGCAGTGGCGCTTGAGCACGGAGCCACTCCCCGTCCGTTGCTGCGCGGACGTGTCGACGAGTTCCACGCCTCACTTTCCCGTGATGGCAGGTGGATGGCGTACGTATCTGAGGAGTCGGGGCAGCCGGAAGTCTACGTGAAAGCGTTCCCGTTCACCGACGAGCGGTGGAAGGTGTCGGCCGAAGGCGGCCTGGCGCCGGTCTGGTCGCGCGATGGCCGCGAGATTTACTATCAATACGGGCAAGCGCCAGGCTGGACATCCCGAGTCTACGCCGTGCGCGTCGACACCACGTCCGGATTCCGCCCCGATCCGCCCAGGATCTTGTTTGAGGGGCCGTCTCCGGTACCCGACCACTACGGGCAGTCATTCGACGTATCGCCCGACGGCCAGCGGTTCCTGGTCAACAAGGTGGAGCTGCCGTCGCCGCCCACGCAGATTCATCTGGTCTTCAACTGGTTTGAGACGCTGAGGACGGAGCGTTCGGCCGCCAAGCAGTGATCGCGAGCTACGTCCGGGCGAACCAGCGTGCCAGCGTCACGCGCATGCCCGTCACTTCCTGCAGTTGAGGTCGCGCGACAGGATGAGCTTGAAGGTGAGCGTGTCTGACTACGCGGTCAGGCCGACGCCGACTCCGGCCTCGATGTCGAGCCACTTGCCCGCGTAATCCACCACGCCGTAGAGCATGTGCGATTGACCACGGCTCGACTCAAAACGCTCACCCGCCCGTAATCGGCGTACTCCTCGACGGCCATCGTCCAGACGGGCGAGACCTTGTAGGCGACGCGCACCGACGGTGCGAAATCGAGGTTTCCAAGGCCGTCGTAGGCGGTGTCGAGAGATCGGATTGAGGATGACGTCCACCCGATCGAAGTGCCACCCGGCAATCAAGCCGAACCTCCGAGGTGATTCGCGTGGAATCCCATTGTCTCGCGTTGTAGCTGAACTCCACGTTCGCGCCGTAGAAGAACCGGCGGTCGTCAGCGTCCGGCACGGCGAAGAGCGCCCGCAATTTTAGGCCGTCTACTCCCCATCCGATGTTCTTGTCCCGGGTGAGGAGTGGCAGGTAAAGTCCAACCTCGAACCATCGGCTGACGCCCAGCGCCCATTCCGGTACCCCGTTCAAGCGACCTGTCGGCCACCACGGCCCCCGGAAACGCGGGGAGTGTTCGCCCCGCGTGGAGTGAAGTTGGAGTGGAGCGTGAGATTGATGATGCCCGGCTTGGCCAGACCGCCGTCGTACACCTGGATTTCATCTGTTTGCGCAAACGCCAGGTGAGGCGCTCGCGATCAACGCGACAACAACGACTCCCAGCCAGCCTCGTCCAAGGACGTGTCGCATCGAGATCTCCACGCACTCGAGCCGGATGCCCTTCGCACGACCTGGCGGATCGAACCGTCGCACGTGGCCGGTGCTCCAGAGCATTGTAGGGTGAAATCTCTGTTGCGCAATCACCGCCGCCGCCCGTGAGGACCCGACCGAGAATCCGCTTGACGGAACCTGCATCGCCTCGCGCCAGGTTCACGCGTCGGCCCGTACGAAATCGGCGCGCGACCTGGCCCGCCTGGCCTCCCTTCCGTTGCCACCACCAGATTGTCAGCCGGACGCGGCCGGTCTCGGCACCGGGCGGCGACCTGCCCGTCGGGTGCCGCGAATGCCCAGCAGCTCAGGCCTGGTCCCCGGCCCCCTCCTCGCTGCCTTCGGAGCGGAGGTCCACGGCCTCTGAGGTCTGTGAAGCCTCGCCGTTGAACCACGTCAGTTTGCTCTTCGCGTGAGTGAACAGCAGACCGGCGATTGATTCCCCGAGATTCCTGTAACTTTCGAATTGCGCCTCGTCAAACCACTGGTCAGCTGTCGTCTGCTGAGGGAAAATCGCGTTGGATGAGTGGTATTGCTCGACATCTACCGTCGCGAGCGGGATCATCGTTGGCTTGATCACGGTCAGCGACCCCTCCCTCCCCTCTTGCGCGATCCCCAGCCTGTTGGCATGTTCGTCGGAATACAAGATGCGGCCGGCGGCAAGGCACCGGTCCTCTGCAGGCCCCTGCTCCGAATGCAACGCGCTCAAATCGATATCGACCTCAGTGCCAAAGTCGATTCGACAACGACGTATCACAATTGCGAGATCGTCGAGGCGCCGGTTCGGATCCGCACCACAGTCGACAAAGACGATGTGGCGGCAACACCGCTCGATCAACGAGTACACACCGGTGTTGTCGAAATGCCCACCGTCGGTCAGGTAGCAATAGCTGGAGAGGTCGTTGGTTTGCGAGAGCACTTCCTTCATCATGTACCAGGGCCAGACTGTTGCGGTTACCGCCCTCCAGCGGGACTTGCCCGGTGTTGGAATCCAGTACCCCAGCCGCACATTCAGCAGCGCCATCACGACAGTGAGGGCCGCATTCGGCGTGAGCGATCCCATCACGGGACTCACCGCTGCGCCCGAGACTGCCACAGCGGTCCCAAGCCCGAGGCTCCCTCCCATGTACTCTCTCGTGGGCCGGTAGCTTGTCCGGGAGGAACCACAGAACCCCGGCGACAGGAGAAACCGATCCGAGCGGCGCTGCTCGGTGGCCAGATCGCGGGCACCGATCAGGTTCAGGGTCGTGTTAATCAGGGGATACGGCGCTCCTCTGTGTACGGCGTCCAGCACCTTCCAGAGCGGCACGTCATCACCCTCGTCAGCCTCGGTGATCCTGCGCCCGTCTCTCGTGCGTTTGGGATTGGACGCTCCCAGGTACGCGCGGGTGAGTCTGGACTTGTAGAAATGGTGCAGCGAAATCAGGTTCGGATCCACGGTCCAGCCGACAGCCAACGCCCACGCCATGACCGTGCTGATGACCGCAAGCGTGAGGCGGATCGTGCCGAACCTGCTGTCCGCCGGGACGCCGAGAAACAGGAGAACCGCCAGCCAGACATACGCGAACCCGAGCAGCCAGTACGGCCGGGTGTTGGTTGCCGGTTCGCGACGTCGAGCTCTGGTTCCTGCCACCGCCACCAGCACCGCGCTCGCCAGCAGCAGCAACGCGAGGCCCGCCACCACGGCTTGGCCGGCGAACGAGGACGCCGGCAGGTCGACTCGCAGCACAACGAGGGTGACGACGGTACACGCCCCAAGCCAGATGGCGCCGAGTGTGATCCATCTGCCGGTCGTCCCCCAGCGCTCGCGCTCCCGGTTGACCTCGTCCCACGCGTAGGCCCCGCAGAGAAGGAAGCAGATGCTCGACGCGAGCATCAGCGACCGAAGGGAACCGGGGCCTGTTCGTTGCGCCAGCAGGCTGATCAACTCGCGCCCGGCCCAGGCGAGCATCAGGCCGCCCACAACGAGAAGCAGCACCGGCGTGACCGAGATCACCATGGTCGGCACCCGGCGGGGTGTCTCGACACTTCGGCACTCGGCTGTTGTCGTCGGGGCGGTTTTCAGAGCAGTGAACAGGGTCCCAGCGACCGCGGAGATGACGACAGCCCAGCCGCCGGCGGCGGCGACATACTCCCTGACGAGGACTCGAGGCCGATCGCCAATCAGCAGGAACGCCATGAGATTGTGGGCATATCCACTCAGGAGGAGGACGAATGTCGTCGCGACGAGGATCACGAGGAATGTCCCGTGGACCCTGGTAATCTGGTTACGGACGGTGTCTCCGCCCGATGGGTCCTCACTCTTCCCGGCCTTCGACCGCCGGGTGGCGTATTTCCAGAGAGCGATCGAAGCCAGGAACCAGATGAGGCAGCCGATTCCGGGCGCGGTGGATACCAACCACGTTGCGAACGCAGGAGGCCACTGCACGATGCTCTCGGAACCTGAAATGAGCTCACCGGGCCTGACCGGGCCTTGATACGGCGTCCTCGCCAGCGCCGACACCACCAGCACCACGATGGATATCGCGAGATATGGCGCGTACACGGCCACGGGACGGCGATCTCGACCGAAATGCAGCCAGACCGCCGTGAGCACGACGAGCCAGCCCGCGAGTGCACCGATCGGGATGGCAATCAACCGCAATCGTCCGACCAGGCTCTCCGACCCGGGCGCAGATGCCAGCCACGTCGGATCACACGTCACGAAATAGAGGTGCCCCAGGAGGAGGAGCCCGAAGAGAATCGGAAGGAGCACCGCCCAGGTCAGCGCGAGGTTACGGGTGACGACGGTTGCCGCCCTCCATGTGTCTCCGCTCAGCAGTCCCTTGCGCGGCGTGAGGTAGTTGGAGAACCTTCGCAGGTGGTGGATGGGGTCGTCTGCATCGGCCCTGGCCTCTCCCGCCTTGACCGCGCGTTCGCTGCTGCCGGCGACTTCGGCGCCCCTGGCCACCCGTTCCGGCAGGGGAAACCCGACATTTGCCTCTCCTCTCGCCAGCCACGCCATCAGCCATCCGCCGACGAACCCGCCTCCCGACACAGTCGACAGGTAGTCGAAGGCGCTGAGCAACCCACGGGCATGGAAGGCCTGCAGCACGCCGAGACAGAACGTCGCACTCCGAATCCCGCCGCCCGACAACGCAAGCCCGCACAAATCCGGCGGCCGTCCGCCTGCCTCTGGGCTGTCGGTCCCGTCCGGTGAATGCCCGCGCCGATGCCTGATGCTCTTCGCTTCCTCCTCGACGACTTGACGCAATGTCAACGGCTCCGCCGAGAATGTCGTATCCATGTCTCCTCCATCGCGGCAGAGGTTCGGCAGGGGCATGTCACGCATCCATGGGCCCACGGCGTGGCGTGCCGAATCGAGCCGCATCGGGCGGTGCGCGTCAATGCAGTCTGCAGGGCCGGGTCAATGTGCCTCGGATCCGCGTTCGAGTCCAGAGGGGGCGCGGTGTCCGGGGCGTTGGCGGCCACTGACGGTCTTTCGGGGCCGATTCTATAGGGGTTCTGGCCCCGGCGCCCGCAAGGTTGCACACAACAAGGAGGCAACCTGGCCGGCCGCGAGGCTGGACGAAGGTTCGCCTCAAATCTGACGGCGCTGAATAGACCCTACGGCGGTGGCGCTCGAACTCGGGCGCCTTGCGGCGTTCCACCCCCGGAGGAAGGGGAGAAAGCCTCTGATCCGAGGACGATTCGGCGACAAGGCGGATCGTCCGGGCGCCGCCCGGCGTCGAGGATAGTGTGGGCACCAGCTGGCCGCGTTCCGGCCGAACGGCGGCGACAAGCTGTACATCGACCCGGCCCGAGCGCGTGAAGATCTGGCAGGGCGAAGCACACCGTCGGAGGGTGTTCACAAGTGCACAGGGTCCTGATCCTGGTTCGACGAGAATGGTTGGGGTGACTCTGGTTCACCAGCCAAGCCCTTCTACTGCACGACACCCATCAGGAGGACATCATGGTTCGTCGAGCGCTCCTCGCAGTCGTTCTCATCGCCGGTGGGGTCGCCTCTCTCTGGGCGGCCGAATCCGCGACATTCCTGTTGACCAACGGACAACGACACAGCGGCAGCCTCATCTACGGCCGCGGTGAGAACAACATCGTGGACCTGCAGTTTCACGTCAACGTATCCGGAAACGACGTGGCCATCCCCATGAACCAGGTCGCCGCCATCGACTTCATCGGCGGCGACCCGTCGAGAGCCGAGTTGGATGCCCTTCCTGGAGACAGCAACACAGGCGTGATGGTGATGCGGAACGGATCGACCGTGCGCGGGCACCTGCACAACATCATCGGCAATGACAACGTTCAATGGGTCAACCAGTCGGGACAGCGCCTCGACTACCCCATCCGTGACGTGAGCCGCCTGTACTTGAATCCGCCGGTCGCGCGATCAGCCTACGACGCTGCGGCGGCTCAGGGCCAGAGGACGGGAACCGCTGGCCAGCAGCGCCAGGCGACCGGAGCCGCGCGTCAACGCCAGACGACTGGAACGGCGGCTCAGCGCCAGAGAGGCGACAGGGCTGGCAACCAGTCTGGGGATCGCATCCGCATCGCGGGAAACCAGCAGTGGGTCGACACCGGATTCGACGTCCGGCGAGGCGATCGGATCGTCTTCGACAGCCGGGGAAGGATTACGGTGGACGGACGAGGGACCGCGGTCGGACCGGAGGGGGGCGCGCCAACCAGAGGCCCCAACTACCCGATCCGGAACGCGCCGTTCGGGGCCCTCATCGGAGCCGTCGGCAACGGCGCGCCGTTCATGATCGGCGCGGGTACGCAGCCAATCACGATGCCGGCGTCCGGCCGCCTGATGCTCGGCATCAATGACGACTACGTGGACGACAACTCTGGAGCCTTCCTGGTGTCCGTCATCTGGCAGTAGCCAGGAAGACGATTCGGTCGAGATTCCATCGCGCACGGGCAGGATTACGGCGGACTGCCGCCTCGGTGCTCAGTCAGCCAGCAGCGTCCGCACCAGCCGCACGTAGAGCGGAACCGCCTCGAGCAGCTCCGCCATGTCGATGTGTTCCCGGTCCGTGTGGGCGGCGTGAATCGAACCGGGCCCGAGCAGCAGCGGTGTGCCCCAGCGATTCAGCAGCGGGACATCGGTCGTGAACGAGAACGCCGCCGTCTCGAAGCCCGGCACGGTCCTCATCCGGACCGGCGGTATCTCGAGCACCTCGTCGAGGTTTACAAACCGGTCCAGGGCCGAAAGGACCGTCCGCAGTGACGAGGCGTCTTCGACGGTTCGAAAGACGACCTCGGCCTCGGCCGACGGCGGCACGACGTTGGGCGCGACGCCGCCGGCCACGAGTCCGACCGAATACGTCGTCTGCCCGAGGTCGCAGGCTTCCGGGAGCCGCAGCGTGCGAAGGGCGACCAGCGCGTCGATGAGTTTTTCGATTGCAGACTCGCCGCGTTCCGCATACGCGGAATGGGCCGCGCGGCCCGCGGCTTCCATCCGGACGCGCAGGACGCCTCTGGTCGCGATGCCGAGCCGATTGTCCGTGGGCTCGCCATTGACCAGGTAGCGTGACCCTGGCGCGAGTTCGTTGGCGCGGTGCGCACCGTCGCTGCCGCGCTCCTCCCCCACCACGAAGAGCAGCCCGACCCGATTCTCCCCCGACGCCGAGAGCGCATCGGCCGCGGCGACCTGCGCGGCGAGAATGCCCTTCGCATCGCAGCTTCCCCGCCCGAAGAGCTTTCCGTCCTGCTCGGAGCTCGAGAAGAACGGCGGCACACAGTCGTAATGCGTGGACAGCACCACGACCGGATCGGCCCGCGCCGCGTAGAGATTGACCCGCTCGCCCTCGACGGGCTGCTCGACCACACGGTACCCGCGTTCCCGCAGCCGATTCGCAAGGAACAGGCCCGCTGCGTGTTCATGGCCTGTCGTGGAATCGATGTCCACCAGCTCGCGCGTGAAGCGCACGACGTCTATCGGAGCCACGCCTCGAGCTCCGTCCTGGTATCGGTGCGCGAGTCGCGGTACTTCACGATGACCGGTGTGGACAGCGACAGCCCCCACGCGGCGCCGGCGCCGGTCTTGATCGCCCTCGCGCCCGGCACGACGACGGCGGAAGGCGGAATCACCAGCGGCGTGGACGCGGTCGGCTTCAGCACGACTTCCTTCACGAGATCGTAGACCGGCGTGGACCCGGTCAGCACG
Source organism: uncultured Acidobacteriota bacterium (assembly GCA_963843385.1). Taxonomy (GTDB): domain Bacteria; phylum Acidobacteriota; class Vicinamibacteria; order Vicinamibacterales; family JAKQTR01; genus CAVOHU01. Next base: position 807,837 of record CAWJJY010000007.1, on the reverse strand, counting down.
GTTCCGGCGGCGATGACGGCGCGCGCCTGGACGATGGCCCCCTCGTAGATGCCCGTATTGCCGCCAACCAGGACGTCGTCCTCGACGATGACCGGCAGCGCGCCAACCGGCTCGAGGACGCCGCCGATCTGCGCGCCGGCGCTCACGTGCACGCGCCGCCCGACCTGTGCGCAGGAGCCGACCAGCGCGTGGGAATCGATCAGCGTGTCGTCGTCCACGTGGGCGCCGATGTTGATGTACATCGGCGGCATGCAGATGACGCCGCGCCCGATGTACGCGCCGTCGCGAATCGACGACCCCCCCGGCACGAGCCGCACGCCCATCGAGACGTCCATCTTCTTCAGCGGCAGCGTGTCCTTGTCGAAGAACGGCAGGCGTTCGGGGTGCACGGACGCGTCGCCGATCGCGCCGCAGCGGAAGCCCAGCAGGATGCCGCGCTTGACCCAGGCGTTGACCCGCCACCCGCCGGGGCTGGCGCCATCCGGCTCGGCCGCGCGCACCTCTCCGCGCGACAATGCCTCGCGCAGCCGCCCGAAGGCGGCACGCGCGGCCATGCGATCTCCATCGGCGCCCTGGTCGGCCAGGCGCTCGATCTCGGCGCGAAGTTCTGACATCAGGCTGCTCATCGCTACTCCTTGATCGCGGTATTCACGGTCAGGCGGCGCTGGCCGCTTCGATGAGCCCGAAGTTCCGGAGCACGGCGGCCAATCGGGCTCGCGCCTGGTCGGATGGCGACACCAGCGGCAGCCGATAACGTTCCTCCAGCAGCCCCATCATCGCCATCGCGGCCTTGACCGGAATCGGGTTCGCCTCGACGAAGTTGATCTGCATGAGCGGCATCAGGCGCGCATGGAGCGTCCGCGCCCGGGTGAAGTCCCCCGACTCGGCGGTCTCGACCAATTGGGCCATGTCGGCGGGAACCTCATTGGACGCCACCGAAATGATGCCTCGCGCGCCGACGGCCATGGCCGGCAGCGTCAACGCGTCGTCCCCTGAGAGCACCACGAACGTGTCGGGCACCGATCGGCAGACCTCGCAGATCTGGGTCATGTTTCCCGACGCCTCCTTGACGCCCACGATGCCTGTCAAGCCCGCGAGGCGCACGAGGGTTGCCACTTCCACGTTGCACCCGGTCCGGCTCGGCACGTTGTAGACGATGATCGGAAGGCCCACGCGGTCCGAGATCGCGCGATAGTGCTGGAAGAGGCCTTCCTGGCTTGGCTTGTTGTAGTACGGGGTCACCGAGAGAATTCCGTTCGCGCCGGCGCGCTTCATCTCCTCGGCCATCTCGATGACTTCCGCGGTGTTGTTGCCGCCGGCACCCGCGAGCACGGGCACGCGCCCGGCGGATTCCTCGATGACGGTTTCGACGACACGCACGCGTTCCCTGGGCGTCAGAGTCGGGCTCTCGCCTGTCGTGCCGCACGGGACGAGAAAGTGGATCCCGGCCTCCACCTGGCGGCGCGTCAAACGGCGCAACGCCGGCTCGTCGAGGTCTCCGGACTTGGTGAACGGGGTGACCAGCGCGGTGCCGCAGCCGGTCCAGGGGGCTCGATTCATCGGTGCTCTCCTTCTGTCGTTACCGCCGTCAGGCCGAGAACGTCACGAATGCCATACCAACCCTTGCGGCCGTGAATCCACCTTGCGGCCAGCAGCGCGCCGTGAGCGAAGGTGGCGCGGTCGCGCGTCGCATGAGACAGGGTCACCGTTTCGCACGGGCCGTCGAAGCCCACGGTGTGCGTGCCTGGTATCGAGCCGGCGCGGCTCGAGGCCACGTCAATGGGACGGGCGAACCCGGCCCTCTCCATCGCCGACTTGATGGCCAGTGCCGTGCCCGACGGCGCGTCGCGCTTCGCCGCGTGGTGGATTTCGTGCAGCCACGCGCCGTACTGCGGCTGGTCGCTGAACAATCGCGCCGCGTAGCCGGCGATCGCCTCGAACAGTGCGACGCCAACCGAGAAGTTCGGCGCCGCGACCACGCCAATCCCTGTCCGCGCGGCCACCTCGCGAAAGCCCTGCTCGTGCGACTGCCAGCCGGTCGTCCCGACGACCACATCGACGCCAAGCGCGGCGAGGCGCGGGAAGTTTTCGACGAATGCCGGCGCGATCGAGAAGTCTATCGCGACATCCGCGCCGGGCCACGCGTCAGGCCGCACACCGCTGCCGCCGATGTTGTTCGTGTCGTCGAGCCACCCCACGACCTGGCAGTGGTAAGAAGGGCACATCGATTCCACGATCTGACCCATCCGGCCATGCCCGACCAGCACGACGCGAAGTGCATCCGGTTCACCCATCACGATGCCCTCAGCCCGGCGTCCATCCGGCTTGCTTCGTCGCGCCCGCGCGCGTGCGACTCGAAGAACGCGTGATGCAGGCGCTGCATGGCCGGAATCAGGTCCGGCTGCGCCACGACGAAGGTCACGTTCTGGCGGGAGGCTGCCTGGGACACCATTCGAATCGGCAACCCGCCCAGCGCGTGGAGAATCCGGGCGCAGAGCGTGAAGTCGGTCCGCAGCTGCTCCCCCACCGCGCACACGAGCCCCAGCCCGCTCTCGTGGGACACCTCGGCAAAAGCTCGCAGGTCCGCGACCAGCTCGTGGAGCGATCGGACATCGTCGATGGTCACCGACATGCTCACCTCAGAGGTCGTCACCACGTCCACCGCCGTCTGGTGGCGATCGAAGACCTCGAAGACGCGCTTCAGGAACCCATGTGCCATCAGCATGCGCGTCGATTCGATGTCGATGACGGTGACATCCCGCTTGCACGCGATCGCCCGAAGCGGGGTCGGCGAAGCAGGCGCCCGCGCCGTGATGAGCGTGCTCGGCGCGCCGGGCCGGCGCGAGTTCAGGATCCGTACCGGGATGTCGCGCGTCATTGCCGGAATGATGGTGCTCGGGTGCAGGACCTTCGCCCCGAAGTAGGCGAGCTCCGATGCCTCCGCGAACGAAAGGTGGGGCACCAGCTGCGAATTCGGGATGATCCGGGGGTCGGCGGTGAGCATGCCGTCGACGTCGGTCCAGATGTGGATCTCGCGCGACCCGAGCAGAGAGCCGATGACGGCGGCCGAGTAGTCGGATCCGCCGCGGCCGAGCGTCGTCGTTGCACCCGTCACGGTCGCCCCGACGAAGCCGCCCACGACGACCACGCGGCCCTTGTCGATCTCGGGCCGGACCGTGGCCGCCAGCTGGGCGCTGGTCTCGGCCTCGAGCGCGACCGCCCGCGTGTGCTGGGCATCGGTGACCACGACCGAACGGGCGTCGACCCAGACCGAGGCAATGCCCTTTCGGCTGAGGGCCTCCGCCACGATCCGGCTGCTCAGGACCTCGCCGAGGGCCATCACCTTGTCCCGATCGGAAGGGGTCGCCGACGCCCGCCTGGCGACGCCCGCCACGAGCCGCTCGAGGGCGGCAAGGTCCCTGTCGAGGCGCTGTCGAACGGCCTCTCCCGCACCCGATTCAGACGCGAGGGCCGTGTGCCGGTCGCGCAGCTCCCCCACCACCCGTTCGACGTCAATCGCGTCACCGGAAGCCGCCGCGTTCAGGCACGCGACGAGCTGGTCGGTGACGCCGGCGAGCGCCGAGACGACGACGACACGAACCTCGGGCTGGCCGCCAACGATGGCCACCAGCCGCCCGATCGCGGAAGCGTCCGCCACGGAGGTGCCGCCGAACTTTGCCGTAATCATGACAGCATCCCTTCTACCGACATCAATTCCGCATTCAGCAGCGCGGCTCCTGCCGCGCCGCGGACGAGGTTGTCGCCGAGCGCGACGTACTTCACAGTCAATACCGGGCAGGGCCGCAGACGCCCGATCGACACGGTCATGCCGTCTCCCAGGCTGACATCGAGCCGAGGCTGCGGTCGTGCAGGCCCGTCCAGATACACGAGCGGCTGGGTTGGTGCCGACGGAAGACGCAGCTGCTGCGGACGGCCGGAGAATTCCTCGAAGGCCCGGCGAATGTCGAGCACCGAGGGCCGCTCGGCCAGTTCCACCGACACGGTCATGGTGTGACCGTTCGACACGGGCACCCTCGTGGTCTGGGCACTGATGACTGCGGCATGTGGCTCGACCCGTCCGTTTGCCAGTGTCCCGAGGATCTTCAAGCTCTCCGATTCGACCTTCTCTTCCTCACCATCGATGAAAGGAATCACGTTGCCCAGCACGTCGAGCGACGGCACGCCCGGGTAACCCGCGCCCGACACGGCCTGCAGCGTCGTGACCATGACACGCCGAAGGCCAAACCGGCAGAGCGGGGCCAGCGACATCGCCAGCACGACGGTCGAACAGTTTGGATTGGTGACGATTGCGCCGCCCCAGCCGCGCTCTCGCCGCTGACTGGCGACAAGCTTCACATGGTCTGGGTTGATTTCGGGGATGAGGAGCGGCACGTCGGGGTCCATCCGGTGGTTCCTTGAATTGCTGACCACGATGTGCCCGGCCGATGCGAAGGCGGTTTCCACCTCGCCCGCGACGCTCGAATCGAGAGCGGAAAACAGGAGGTGCGGAGCCCCGCCTGGGGAGGCGGCCGCGACGGTGAGGCCCGAAGCCGCGGCGGGGAGCGGGTCCGGCAGCCGCCAGGCGACCACCTCTCCATAGCGGCGGCCTTCCGACCGGCCGCTGGCCGCAAGCCACGAGAGTCGGAACCACGGGTGCCTGGCGAGCTTCGAGACGAAGTACTGCCCGACCATCCCCGTCGCGCCAAGGACACCGACCTCAATGGGGGCTGCCATGCGAGGTTTCTCCTCCGTCGTTCCCGGACGTCTGCTCCGCGCAAAAAAAAACCCGCCGACGTGTGTGTGCGTCGGCGGGTTCTGCTCTGGCTACTTTTGCGTTGCTGCTATGTAGACATGCAGGCTTCCTCCGACACGACGCCCCGCTTGCGCATCAGTCGCTTTCGACGGTCAGCGAGGTTGCTGGAAGGCATGCCCGTTCTGAGTATAGGGAACGCCCCGCTCGTGGTCAAGAAAAACGCGCGGGAGCGTTGCGCGGACCGCCCGATCTGGTCATTGCCTCTGCTGCCCAGGCACTTCGCGCCCGGACTTTCCGGAACGGCGAAGGCAGCCAACGGGCTGCAGCAGCCACCGGCGCCGTTGGTCAGCCCGCCGTCGGTCACTTGAGCGCCGGCGGTGCGCTCATGCCGGCATTGGGCAATGCCTTGATCACCGTGACGACAAACGCCGCGCAGTGCTCGCCGGCAACGGGCTGGAACACCGCGTCGCGGAAATCGGAATCCGAGATGATGCGGATCGCGGCGAAGCGTGTTCCGAACCCGGCAGCCACACCGGCCGCGTATGCGCTCTCCATGTCTTCCGAGACGGCACCGTAGGTCTTCCGGATCCACGTGAGCCGATCGACCTCGCGGTTGAACTCGTAGGCTGATCCGATGATCCCCTTGATGACCCGCCCGCGAGGGTTGGCGGCGGCCAGTGCGGCCTCGAGCACCGTTGCGTCGCCGGCGAAGCTCTTGAATTCGATTCGATCCTTGCCGTCCAGCCGCAGCCGATGCGGCATCGGCGCCCAACGCGCCAGATCGACGCCGCCGCCGGCCTCGGCGTGTGCGGAGCGGAACGCGCCGTAGTCCACCGTCGCCGAGCCCACGACGATGTCGAAGACCTTCAAATCGGGATCGGTGGCGCCTGCCGTGCCCTGATTGATGATGAGCTTCGGTCGGAAGTTGACAATGGCCAACGTCGTGGCTGCAGCGGCGTTGATGGGGCCGACCTCGGTGCGCGAAACAACGACGCGCTTGCCGCCCATGCGCCCGCGCCAGAATGTCCACGCGGCAATCTGTATCGTCTCCCTGCCCTCGAGCGCCGCGAGGAGCGGCTGCAGTTCCGAGTCCACCGCTCCCTGGACGACAAGGTCCGCAGCGTCGGAGGACTGCGGAGATGGGGCCGGGGCCGACTGGCGCTCGCCACGCGCGACGACCACGGCGCCGGGCTCGAACGCGGTGCCAGTCGCGACAAGGACGAGGCACGTCAGGATCGAGACAATCCGTGTTCCCATATCCACCAGGCTCCTCGCTGCAGACGTCACGCGCCGGCAGGTGTCGCAAGGTCGGACAAGCGGCCGCCGCCGTTCGGCACGGGAGTGGCCGACGACGATCTCGGGGCCAATTATCGCGCAGTTGACCCGTCTGGCGCCGGCCCGGCAGGTTATGTGATCGGAGGCGTATTCTTGCGCATTTCGGCCGTCCGGCCAGGCCCTCGCGGCAATTGGCGGGATCCCTGACCGGCCCGACGCTCGTCTTAGTCATACGACGCCACATCGCGAAGTGACCATTGGGGCGGCGCTGCCGGCAGCGAACGGCGTGTTTGGAGGCCATGGCGGCCAGGCCCCAGCCGAGAGGACACGGTTGCGGCTGAGCGGGAGTGGAGCCATCATTCGGACCAGTTGATCGCGCATCGCCACACCGTCGCAGACGCGCCGATCGCGATCGCCAATCTCCCGCCGCCGGACGAGACCAGGGCGGTCGTCGAATGTGCAACTGGTGTGTGAGGAGCAGGCATGACGACGACCGATCGCATGGCTCCGGGATGGCCGGGCATCGAGCCCCGGTGGACGTCGAGCGCCAAGGACGGCGTGGGCACGGCGCTCAATCGATCCAGCCGCGTCTGGTTCACGCTCAGCCACGGCATCCTGAATGAGGTCTACTACCCTCGCGTCGATCGCGCCTGCACGCGTGACCTCGGATTGATTGTGACCGACGGCGGCACGTTCTTCGCCGAGGAGAAGCGCCATTCGACCTGCGCGGTCGCGCAGCTTGCCGATGGCGTGCCGGCCTACCGGCTCACCAACACCGGCGTCGGCGGGCGGTTTCGCATCGACAAGGAGATCGTGGCCGATCCTGTGCGGGACACCGTCCTCCAGCGTGTCCGGTTCACGCCGATGCAGGGCGTGTTGCAGGACTACCATCTCTACGCGCTGTTGGCGCCGCACCTCAACAATCAGGGCGCGGACAACACGGCCTGGGTCGGCGAGTACAAGGGCGTGCCGATGCTGTTCGCCTCGCGGGGGGACACGGCACTGGCGTTGGCGTGTTCTCCGGACTGGCTGCTCGGATCGGCGGGGTTCGTCGGAATCTCGGACGGGTGGCAGCAGCTCTCGCGAGACGGCATCCTGACGCAGACCTTCGAGCGCGCCGAGCACGGCAACGTCGCGTTGACTGGCGAAGTGAACCTGGCCGCCGCCGGCGGGACCTTCACGCTGGCGCTGGCGTTTGGAAGCACTGCGGCCGAGGCCGGACAGCGCGCACGCGCGAGTCTCCAGGACGGGTACGACGTGGCCGAGGCGCTCTTTGCGAGTGAATGGACGAGATGGCACCAGGTCCTCGGCGAGATGGTGGAGCCCGCCAGCTCGGATGGCCGCCGCGATCTGTACCGGGTCAGCACCGCGGTCATGCGCACGCACGAAGCCAAGCGATTTCCGGGCGGGCTCATCGCCAGCCTGTCGATCCCGTGGGGCCAGTCGAAGGGCGATGAGGATCTTGGCGGCTACCACCTGGTGTGGCCGCGCGATCTGGCCGAGGTGGCGGGAGGCTTGCTCGCGGCGGGCGCGGCCGAGGATGCGGACCGCGTGATCCACTACCTGGAGTCGACCCAGGAAGACGACGGGCACTGGCCCCAGAACATGTGGCTGGACGGTGATCCCTACTGGACCGGCGTGCAGATGGACGAGACGGCATTCCCCATCCTGCTCGTCGATCTGGCTCGGCGAACGGGGGCACTCGAGCCGGGCGATCTCGCGCGTTTGTGGCGCATGGTGCGAAAGGCCGCCTCGTTCCTCGTGTCAGCCGGCCCGGTTACCCCGCAGGACCGCTGGGAAGAGGACCCGGGATTCTCACCGTTCACCCTCGCGGTCGAGATCGCCGCGCTGCTGGCCGCGGCCGATCTCGCCGATCTCAACGGCGAGCCTCTGACGGCCGAGTACCTCCGGGAAACGGCCGACGCCTGGAACGACGGCGTTGAACGCTGGACCTACGTGACGGACACCGGCCTGGCGCGACAGCATGGGGTTGGCGGCTACTATGTGCGCATCGCACCGCCGGATGAGGCGGAAGCCGAATCGCCGGCCGACGGGTTCGTGCCGATCAAGAACCGGCCGCCCGGCGAGACCGGCGCGCCAGCCTCGCAGCTGGTCAGCCCCGACGCGCTGGCCCTGGTGCGGTTCGGCCTGCGGGCCGCCGACGATCCCCGCATCCTCAACACCGTGAAGATCCTCGACGCCGTGCTGCTGGTCGAGACGCCGCGCGGGCGATCGTGGCGCCGCTACAACGGAGACGGCTACGGCGAGCACGACGACGGCTCACCGTTTGACGGCACCGGCGTGGGTCGGGCGTGGCCCCTGCTGACCGGCGAGCGGGCGCATTACGAGTTGGCGGCAGGCAGGATGGACAACGCCGTCGAGCTGCTCCACACGATGGAGGCGTTCGCCAGCGATGGCGGCATGCTGCCCGAACAGGTGTGGGATGCCGCACAGCTACCCGACCGGGAACTGGCGCCGGGCCGGCCCACCGGCGCGGCGATGCCCCTCGTGTGGGCCCACGCCGAGTACGTCAAGCTTCGCCGTTCTCTTCAGGACGGCCGAGTGTTCGACTCACCTCCACAACCGTTCAAGCGCTACGTCGTGGAGAAACGGCGGGCGCAGTTCGCGTTGTGGGCCACGCATCAGAAAGTCCGGAAGATCTCGGCAGGCCAGAGCCTCCGCCTCGCGTGCCCGTCGAAGGCGCTCGTCCACTGGAGCCTCGATAACTGGATGACCTCACACGACGCGGAGACGCGCGAGACCGGCCTCGGCCCTTGGGTCGCGGACCTGGCCGTCGCCGACGCGGCGCCGGGAACCGTGGTCTCGTTCACCTTCCAGCACCTCGACGAACGGAGCAGTGGGACGGTCGCGACCTACCAGGTGACCATCGCGGGCTGAGCGCCCGGGTGGACGATTGACGCCTGGGGTGTCGTGCGCCTGCCTGCCCCGGTCACCTCGCATAGATCGCCGAGTTGAACACCACTCGGAACGTGCCGAACGACTGGCCGCGCCATTGCGGGCGGAAACCAATCAGCACGACGTGACCCTGGTCAAGCTCCACGTCGAGAGCGGCCGCCTTGCCCTGCAGGTACTTCTCGCCGATGAGGTAGCCTGACAACAGCGGCGAGGGGGCGTCGCGGTACTTGGCGAGAATGGTTCCTTTGAAACCCACCAGCGGCTCGAAAACCGGGCTGCCGTCCACGAACACCGGCGAATTTTCCGCCATGCCCGCCATCACAGGATGGGTTGCATCGGTGATGACGCTCACGATCGATCCCCGCAGGAAGAACTCCTCTGGTCGAAGCCCCTCGACCACATTCTTCACGGGCAGCTTGAACTGCTGAATTGCGAAACGGCACGCGCTGCTGAAACACACGACCGTGCCGCCGCTCCGCACGAATGCCTCGAACGCCTGCAGATCGGCTTGCGTGAGCATGTAGGCGTACTCGGGGCGCGTCGTGCGGCCCCCTCCTGCAGCACCGCCCGCCTGTCCTCGGCCCGCTGCCGGGGCGCCACCACCACCCGCACGGCCGCCGCCCTGTCCGCCTTCCACCGGGATGCGGGCATCGTCGGCCAGGATCACCACGTCGACCTTGTCGCGCAGTGGCTGGTGGAAGTCCTCGGGATGCAGGGTGACGAAGTCGAAGCCGTACTGGAGCAGCAGCCAACGCGTCCAGCCTTCGTCCATGCTGCCGCTCCACGGCTGATACAGGCCGATGCGCGGTTTCTTCACGGCCGCGCCGCCCGCACCCACTGTCGTGCGTTCGGCCGCTAGCGACAGCGACTGCACGATGTCCTGCTGCGCGGCGTCGGTCAGCCCTGAGATCACGTAGCGCGATCCCGCGCCAGCCTTACTCGCAACGAACTGCACGCTCGCCCCGGATTTCCAGGCGCGATTGATCGCGCGGAAGGCGTTGTTCTGGGCGGGGTTGACCGCGAGCGCCGGGCCGTTTCCAGTCAGCGACCCTTTCGGCGGCACAATCGCAGCCGCGGCGGGACTGGCGTCGAACCCGATTCCGGGAACGCTGTCGAACGGTGCGGGGTCGCTGGTCGAGGCCGAGAGGTACGGCGCTGGCGTGACGCGCGGGCCGGGCGCCGGGCCGAGCAGCATGAGCTTTGACCTCATCTCGTCGGTCAGCGGCGTCGAGATGGCAGCCACCTCCACACCCATCTGAAGCGGCAAGGTCCACCCTGCCGCATCGTACGGCCGCAGCGGAGGGCCGCCCGGATACTGCCGCAGGTCCGGGTATTGCTGGACGTCGAGCACCTCGCGCGCCATCGCGGCAAATTCCTGATCGGTCGGAACGATCCAGCTGCCGGCCGGATAGGTGGCACTCCCCACCGTGAGCGGAGCGGTCAGCTGTGACACACGGACGCCGCCGAAGGCGAGGCGGCGGAGCAATTCGACCGGCGCCACCGGATCGCGCTGGGATTGCGGAATCACGTAGGCGTACGGCGCCTTGGTTCTTCCGCCAGCGATCTGATCGCGTCCGGCCTGGTAGCGGTTGTAGAGCACCGATTCGCGGTACTTCGCCGCGTACTCGAGCGTCGAGATCGCCGCGGTCTCGTCATAGCTGACGGCGTCCGACAGTCTCCACCAGCCCGGCCGCCACGGGCTCGAGTACAGGCTCTGGGGACGGAGATCGCGGTATGCTGCCGGGAAGTCCTCCAGCGTGTACTCTCGCGGCGCTGCCAGGTTGCCTGCGGTCTCGGTCCAGAATGCCGGGACGTTCTTGAACACCGGCGCGTAGTCGATGTATCCCGGATACCACGCATCGAACGAGGTGCCCATGTGCGTAGCACCGACCTGGCCACGTTCTTCAAGCCCCTGCGCGATCGCCATGCCGATCATGTTGATCTCGCGCGAGACGAGGAACGGCGCGTGGAGACCGACCGGCTCGGAGAAGGGCGGCAACCAGATCCGCGTAGGGAACGGCCCCGTCTGGTGAAACACATAGACGATCTGAGGCTCCCACTGGCGCCAGAAGTGCTCCATCACGCGCGACTCGATCATGTTCAGCATGTAGGCGTCGCGGTTGTTGTCGTGGCCGACAAACTCCTGGTAGAGGCGCGGCAGGCTCGACTGCTCGTACGGCGTGCCGGCGTTCTTCGCGAGCCACTCCCCCACCATCTGCTGCCCGTCCGGGTTCATCGTCGGCCACAGCATGACGATGTCGTTCTCGAGGATGGTTCGGGTCAGCGGGTCCGAGGCGCGGCTCACCAGGTCGTACGCGAGTTGCGGGGCCATCTGCGCGCCGGCCACCTCGGTAGCGTGGCAGCCGCCGTCGATATGCACGAACACCCGGCCCTCGCGGGCGAGCGCGTGGGCCTCTTGATCGGTCAGGCCTTGAGGATGCGCGAGGCGCCTGGCAATCTCACGATTGCGGTCGAGCCGGGACAGGTTCTTCGGATCTGATATCAGCGCGAAGTACATCGAGCGGCCGAGTGTTGTCCTGCCGGCATCCACCAGCCTGATGTAAGGGCTGGCGGCTGCGAGTTTCTTGAGATAGGCGATCGTCTGGTCGTAGGTGGCCAGCTTGTTGTCGGCTCCAGGCTTGAATCCGAAGACCGACTCGGGCGTCGGCAGCCCCGGCGCGCGGCCGACGAGCGTGGCCTGACCCACGAGACAGACCAGAATCAGCGACACGATCCTGCGCATTTGAGATACTCCGCTTGGAACAAATGGACTCGCGTATCGGGTCTTGGGCGTGCGAGACTGATGCGGGCTACCCTATCGTCAAGTGAAATCGAGTGCAAGTGCGATTGTCGGCTGCACCGGCGGGCCTCGCCCTGCCGTGCGGCCCTAGGGAGGAATGTCGTGATTCGAATCCTGGCGAACCGTGCGGTTGTCGGCTCGACGGCAGGTGCCGTTCTCTCTGGAGTCGCTGCCCGCCGCCCCCTGATTGTGGGCCTGGCTCTGGCGGGTCTACTGGTGGTCGGACCAGGGGGTGCCTTGATGGCGCAGGCGCCCTCCGGACCTCAGGTCGATCGCAAAGCCATGATCGACGCCGCGCGCGACATCATGTCCAAGGTCGGCATCTGCTCGGTGATCACCGTCGATGAAACCGGCCGCCCTCAGGCGCGGGCCATCGATGCCTTGCCCCCCGATGAAGGGCTGGTCGTCTGGTTCGCCACCAATCCGAAGACGCGCAAGGTTGCCCAAATCAGGAGGGACCCGCGTGTCACCCTGTACTACTACGACCCGTCGGCGATGGAATATGTGACGCTGCTTGGCAGAGCACGACTGGTCAATGACCCCGCCGAGAAGCAGAAACACTGGAAGGACAGCTTCCGGGCCTTCTGGCCTGATCGCGGCGAAGGATATCTGCTGGTCGAGGTCACCCCAGAGCGAATCGAAGTCGTCAGCCCGAAGCGCAAGATCCTCAACGACCGGGTGACGTGGCAGCCGCCCTCGGTCACCTTCGAGTCCGTGCGCCGGAAGTAGGCCCGGTTTCTCGCCCGGGTACCAGTTTAGCCGACCGACGTGGACTACAATGCTGCCGGGAGGCGTCATGGCCAGACCGATCTTCTACTGCAAGCCCACCTGAACGACCTGCCGCAACGCCAGGAGTTACCTGGCGGAGATCGGCGTGGACATCGAGGAGCGCGACCTGACGAAGACACCTCCCGCAAGGGCATTTCTCGAGGAGCAGGTCGACGCAAGCCGGTTTGAGGACTTCCTCAGTCGCCGCAGCCCGGTGTGGAAAGAACGCCCGCTTCCGAAATCCAAGCGTGAGGCCATCGACCTGATGCTCGAACAGCCGAACCTGATCAAGCGCCCGATCCTGATCAAGGGGGCCAAGGTCATCTTCGGCTTCGACAAGGACGCCTACGGCAGGCTGCTGAAGCGCTAGGCGCGAACCAACCTCAGTCGTGCCTCACCGCCGGGATGGGATCGAGCCGTGCAGGGAAGCCCCCGCCACCACGCCGACCAGCATCGCGAGGGCATTGAACCCCATGTCCTCGATCCTCATCTCGGCTTGGGCGGTGCCCTCGGGCCCGCCGGACCTTGACGGTCACCGCTGGTTGCGCGCGTTTCGAGGTGGGCCGGCGCCGGATCGCCTGGGCCGACGCGTGAATCGAGTAGCATAGGGAGCAAAGTGCCAAGTTGTCGGTCCGCACTTCCGCTTTCGAGGAATCATCGATGTCCACCGTCGTTCAGGGGTTCCACCCGCGTGCAAGAGTGCTCATCTACGGAAATTGCGGAAACATCGGGGATGCCGTACAGACCGTTGCACTCACCAGGCTGCTCGGCGGAACCTGCGCAGGCGTGTGGCGAGACGCGCCGATGTCCGACCTTTGCAGCGACGTTCCGTTCGTCGTCAACGGATTCCTTGGAAGGGGCACGCCGCTCCCCGACAGAAACTGCCTCTTCGCAGGCATCCACCTGGGCTACCGGGAGCCGGAGTACGTGAAGTGGATTCGACAGTCGAACTATCCCGTAGGCGCGCGCGATCCACATACACAAGGGTTCCTTCAAGCCAACGGCATCGCCTCGGAGCTCATCGGCTGCGCCACCTTGACGCTGCCTCGCTATAGCGGGCCCCGTCACGGGCGACTCAGCGTCGACGTGGAACAGGTGGCCGGAACCGAGTTCGAATCCAGCATCATCGCCGACATGTCGTGGCCCGACCAGTGGGAGCTGGCGCTGCACCGGCTCGATCAGCTTCGCAAGGCCGAACTGGTCTACACCCGCCGCCTCCACGTGATCCTGCCCTGTCTCGCGTTTGGAACGCCGGTCATGTTCCCGCTGAACGAGTATCGCGACCTGTCCGACAGGAGCCGGCTCGACCTGCTCCACTGGCTGGGTTTTTCCTACGACGAACCGGTGGAGATGGACGTCACGCCGGTCGCCGGGCGATTCGTCCGGTTCCTGTCCGACGCGCTCGGCCAGCCGATCGAGCCGGTTACCGAGCCGATGATGCCGGTCCCCGTCATGCCCCCAGCCGAAGACACGGCCGTCGAGCTCGAAGCAAGTCTCGACACGACGCTCGCGGCCTCTGCGTCGAGGGTGCCGACCGCGCAGCCGCACGGTGCAGCGCCGACGGTCAGCGCCCTGGTGTTCACCAGGAACGGAGCGGCCAGGCTGCCTGCCTGCCTCGAGTCGATTCGAGCGTCCGGCTTCGCCTCGGATATCGTGGTGTGTGTGGATGCGGAGTCCACCGATGATTCGGTGGAGGTCGCGCGTAGCTTCACGCCGCATGTTCACGTCGGGCCAGCCGGGATCCCTGAGGTCGGCGGGAAGCTGAAAGGAGGCGTCTCGCTCTGTCCCGGGGATTTCGTCCTCAGGGTGGACGACGACGAGCAGCTCGGCGGGAGCTGGGACAAAGAGATCTTCGAACTGCTGGTCAGGTTCAACGACATCACGCACTTCTGGACGCCCACGCGCTGGGTCGTGCCGCCGGGAGATCAGTTCATCGCTTCGTCGCCGTGGGGCCGAAGTCTGAACATGCGGCTCTTCATGAAGAACCCGCGAATGCTGTCGTTCCCCACCCAGGTGCACGAACATCTGAGGGTCAGCGGCAGGTCGCTCGTGCTCTACGATCGGTGGATCGATCACTACAACCTGGTGCTCTCCTCGCGGGCTGAGCGCGAAGCCAAGTGCAGGCGCTACGCCGAGCTGCGGCCCGATCACGACCTGGCCGATTTCTATCTCTACGAAGGCAGGGACCTGCAACTGGTGCCGACGAGCAAGTCCGCAGTGGCCGCGCTGGACACACTCGACCCGGGTATGGGGCGGTTTCACGCGCGCGTGCCGTACGATCCCGGGTCGGAGCTCGATTTCCGCGCGGGCGGGAACGCGGCCGACTACACGCTTGGCGGCTGGAGTGAGCCGGAATCGTGGGGTACCTGGACCGTCGACCAGGACGCGGACCTGTGGCTGGCTCTCGACGAGCCGTGGGGTGGGGGTGCGACGCTGGTCGCGGTCGTTCAGGCGTTTGTGGGCCCGCGTCACCCGGTATGCCGGACGCAGGTGCTCTATCGGGGCCAGCTCATCGACGAGTGGGTGCTCGACAGCTCGGGACCCGCCGAGAAGCGAGTCGCCATCCCGGCTGGCCGCATCACCGATGATCGTGCCCCGGCGTTCACGTTCCGGAACCTGAATCCGGTGTCGCCGCTCGAACTCAAGGAATCGCCGGATCCGCGGCGAATCGGCGCCGGATTTGCGAGCCTCCGCCTCGTGGCCGATTAGGGCCGGGCCATCGGGCCCCGGAGACCTGGCCGGATGCCCCCTGCATACCTGCGCGGTCGCCGGAGCCTACGATCCGCCAACGCGGGCGCCTGAGGGCGGATCGACCAATCCTCTGGCAACGAGGATCTTCAAGATTTCCTCGGCCGCCGCGTCGGGGGTTGTTGTCGACCCCTCCACCACCACCTCGGCATCTGCCGGCGCCTCATAGGGGTCTGAGATGCCCGTGAACTGCTGCAGGATCCCTGCCCGAGCCTTCGCGTACAGACCCTTGCGGTCTCGAGATTCGCAGACCTCCAGCGATGTCGCCACGTGGACCAGGATGAATCCACCGTGCGGCTCGATCATCTGCCGCACGTCCTTCCTCACGGCATCATAGGGAGCGATCGCGGCGCAGAGCGCCGTGCCGCCATGGCGCGTAATCTCCGAGGCGACGAACCCGATACGCCGGATGTTCAGGTCGCGATGCTCCTTCGAAAAGCCCAACTCTGATGACAGGTGCCTGCGCACCTCGTCACCGTCGAGCAGGCTCACCCGGCGGCCGCACTCGAGCAGCCGGTCGACGAGCACCTTCGCGATGGTGGACTTCCCGGCGCCCGACAGGCCGGTGAAGAAGACCGTGAATCCTCGCCGCGAAGCAGGCGGGTGCGCGGAGGTGAGCTCGTGCGCCACCTCGGGGAACGAGAACCACTCGGGGATTGGCTGGCCGGACATCAACAGCCCGCGCAACTCGGTACCCGACAACTCGAGCACCGACGCCCCGGCCGGCACCTGGTCGTCCGGGAAATACCGATCGAGTTCCTTCGCGTAGACCATGTTGCGGAACGGCACCATCGTCACGCCGAGTTCGGCCTCGTGCCGTCGCAGGAGGTCCTGAGCCTCGTACGGCCCGTAGAATGGTTTGCCGAGGCGATCGACGCCGGGTCCGGCATGGTCCCGCCCGACAATGAGGTGAGAGCAGCCGTAGTTCTTCCGGACGATCGCGTGCAGAAGCGCCTCACGGGGACCGCCCATGCGCATCGCCAGCGGGAGCAGCGAGAGCATGGCGGCCCCCTCCGGGTAACGGCCCATCACCGACTGGTAGCACCGCACGCGAGTGTAGTGGTCGACGTCACCAGGTTTCGTCATGCCCACGACCGGGTGAACCAGCAGGTGCGCATTCGCTTCGGCCGCGGCCCTCGAGGTCAGCTCGAAATGGGCCCGATGCAGCGGGTTCCGCGTTTGAAACGCGATGACGCGGCTCCACCCCCGCCGCGTAAACTCGGCTCGCAGCTCTGATGGGGTCCGTCGTAGCCAGCGGAAGTCGTGATGGACGGGCAGAATGCCCGCCTCGATCGTGCCTCCGACATAGAACGGGTGCGTCCGATTGAGCAGGTGGGCAACGCCGGCGTGCTCTGCGGATGTTGAGCCGTACACCTGCGCAGCCTCTGCCTGACGGTCGGCTTGCCACACGTCGGACACACGCAGGGCGGCCAGCATCGTACCCTCGGCATCCCGCAGCGCCAGGCGTCCACCGGCTCGAAGCGCGGACGCAATCTCTTCGGTTACGTCCAGCACGACAGGAATGGGCCAGAGCGTGCCATCCTGCAGCCGCATGTCAGCGCACACGGATTCATAGTCGGGGCGGGACATGAACCCGCACAGAGGCGAGAACGCGCCATTCACAAGCAGTTCGAGGTCGCAGGTCTGCCTCGGAGTCAGGTGCCACGAAGGCCAGCGCTCCGCGAGCGCCTCGGGCTCGGGCATCCGGCCATCGAGGCTGCGCATGTCAAACAAGGTCGATCCGTGAGGAGACACCAGACCGCCGCCTGGCGGGGTACGAACAGCGTCACGATGGGTCATCAAGGTCCTTCATCTTCACTGCGAGGGGCAGCGCTGGCCAGGGAGCACGGCATGTCATGGTGACACGCCGGGAATATCGCGCCTGAAGATTCGGCCCGCCTGCCAGCCGGCGCACTCACTCGACACCGTGAGCCCGAGGCTCAGGGTGTCCCACGATTGGCGCGCGGAGAACTCATCCCGGGCGCTGGCCGCCTCAGAGCGTAGACGCGGCCCGTCCCCTCGACGTGCACGAGCGTCAACCAGTGGGTGAATCGTCCGATGAGGCCCTCGACCTTCGCCCATTCTCCCTCGGGGTAGAGCTCGGTGTGCACGACGATGAGCGTAACGCCGAACCCGGCGAGAGTGTCGAGAAGCTTGTCATTGGGAAAGTCAAGCATCTCCCAATACAGCACCTCGTGCAATGGCGTCCGCCAGCCGCTGTAGCCCTGCATGGTCTTCTGCCAATGCGCGGTCGAATGGATCATGAAGGCCGCCTGTTGCCGTTCGAACGGGCCCATCTGGCTCGGACGCGGCGAGGGAACCTCCGCTACCACGAACGGTTTCGGCTGGGTGTCGAGCCACCGGTCGATGGCCGGCACGATGGCCGTCGTCGGCTGCACCGCGAGCGGCATCGCCGCGAACTCGGCGATGAGGAAGGTCCCAGCCAGCAACGTCATCACGACACGCCTGCGCATGGTCAGACCTCCGGTCAACCGATCGAATCCGATGCCCGCGAGAATCGCCAGGCCAAGGACGCCGACGATCGTGAACCGGGAGCACTCGCGGATGAAGGTGAATCCGGGCAGCCAGTAGACGAACTGCCAGAGCCCATATGGCGGCCCGACCGCGAGCCAATAGCTCAAGAGCGTCAGGAGGCCGTAGAAGATCGTCGTGTCACGGCGCCGCACATCGGCCCAGCGTCGGACCGGAGCGAACCGCTCCCCGAATGCCGACATCCTTCGGCGAACCGGCTCGGTCGAACGCCGCATCGACTCGACCGCATTGCGCGCCGCGGACACTGCGCGGCGGCGCACCGTGCCGAGCCACCGCCAGATCGATCGCAGAGCACGCCCCACACGGACCACCAGGCGCCAGCTTTCTGCGGCCATCCGGACGCCGCGGGTCCACGCCTGTCGAACACGTCTCAGAACGCTGAAAGGCGCACTTCGGAGAAGGGCCAGCCGAATGGCGACCAGGATGGCACACGCGATCCAGAGGCGTGTGGCGTTTCGTGCCGAGAATAGCATCACGGACCAAAGCCTCAGCTTGACCGGGCCGCTTCGACCGACAACGACGGCCAGCGTCAAAGTACCGAGTACCAGGAGGTCGAGGAGGACCGCGACGCGGGCCCAGCTCGTGGCGCCCCTCGGGAGTTCTGGAATCGGCGACGGTTCGGCTGTGCCGATTCGCCGATCCCGTAGCGCGCCGACCTTCTGCTCCGAGTTGGCTGCGAGCGGTGACTCCCCCACTGGTGAGTTTCGAGCCTGGCTCGGATATTTCCATCCCTTGGACGTGCGTTCTGTGGGTTCCCCAACCGCCAATCGCGGCAACTCGCCAGATCCGCTTTGCGTCGGCGAACCAATCTCATCCGGGATGTCGGCCCACGTGCGTGCGTCCGTCCCGAACGACCGCCGGCGCAAGAGCAGCGCGGCCGCGGCAAGCAAGAGCGGCAGGTAGCCCGGAAACAGGAAGGCGTTCGCTGCCTGATAGACACCCTCGGCGCCGAACGCCGAAAGCACGAACCTCTGCAGGTGAGATGGTGAGGCAATGAACGAAGCCGGGTCCACTCCCCAGCCGCCCAATCCGCGCCTCAGGCCCACGTCCAGTTGTACGGCTCGATACTGGAGAAACACGTAGACGGTCGGCAGCAGCAACACCACGCCTGTCAGCCCGAGGTCGCGAATCCGCCTGAAGGGACGGATCGGCTCGCCGAGGACCACCCGATACGCCAACAGGCCCGCCATCGACACGCTCATGAACACGGCACCGTACCCGCTCGACAGCGCCTGAAGCGTGAAAAACCCCACGGCCAGCCGCAAGTCACGTTTGCGCCCGCGATCGAGGTAGGCGTGCAGCGCCGAGAGGCCGAATGGAATCCACTGCACGGCGGCCAGATGCAATTGGCCGATTCGAAAGAACCTGGGCGGCGAGAACGCGAAGATGAGCCCGCTCACGACGGCGCCAGCCAGCCCGACACCGAGCCGGCGCGCCAGCACATAGGCGCCCACGCCGCAGAGCAAGCACGAGAACAGCCCGACGAAATTGCTGGCGAGGGTGAGATTGCCGGTCAGCCAGAGCACGGGGGCCGCGAACAACGCACTGCCGATCAGGTTCTCGGCGTATGCGAGCGTCAGATGCTGCGGGTAGTAGATATTTGCGTCGAAGATCGCCAAGGGCTGGTGGATGAACGCGTGGGCGTCCCAGGCGAGAATCCACATGCACAGATCGCCATCCGGGCCTGTCGGAAGCCTGAGGGTTGTGGGATTCAGCGAGAGCGGGTACGCCAGCAGCAGGGTGAGCGAGCCGTAGAGGAGAATCACGAGCCAGAGGTCGCGGGCTCGAGCGCGTCTGTCCGCGCCATCGTGCATGGGACTACTCATGCGTGCCGCCCATGTTAGCGTGCCCGCAAGGCAGGTGCCAGCCGGTGCGACGATGCGAGGCCGCGAACAGGGCCCTGTCCGCGGTCACTGCGCGATTCCCGGACGCTGCGCGACGAGGGAGTACACACGCCCTTCACCCGCCACGTGCTCGAGGCGCAGCCACGCGCTGAACTGCGGCAGCCTCTCTTCGACTCGGGACCATTCACCCGGCGGATACAGTTCGGTGTGGACGACGACGTAGTTCACGCCGAGGCTGGAGAGTGCGGTCAGGCTCTTCTGATCGGGGAACCCCAGCATGGCCCAGTACAGGTCGGTGTGCAGTTGGGTTCGAATCCCGCTGTAGCCATGCACGGTCTTCTGGAAGTGCGCGGTCGAGTGCAACATGAAGGTGGTCTGGCGTCTCTCGAACGCCCCGGATTGTGTCGGCCGGGGCAATGGCACCTCCGCGATCGCAAATGGCTTTGGCCGCTGATCCAGCCACCGATCGATGGCGGGCAACTCGAGGTTGTTCGGTGCCACGGAGAGCGGCATGGCGGCAAACTCTCCGATCAGGAGCGCCGCGGCCAGGATTGCTACGGCCCTGCGGGCCGTCACGCTCACCCGACGGGTCAGCCGCTCGAATCCGATGCCCGAGAGCACGGCCAGCCCCAGAAGGGCCAGCATCGTGAAACGCGAGTCCTCGCGGATGAAATTCAACCCGGGCAACCAGTACACGAATTGCCAGAGCCCGAACGGCGGACCGATCGCAAGCCAGAAGGATGTCGCCGTCAAGAGCCCGTAGAACAACGCCGGGTCCCGTCGATGGCGATCAGCCCAGGATCGGAACCGGGCGGGAACCCGACGGAGGGCGTGCCGCCAGCGGCGCAGGCGAGGCGCCACGTCAACCGGCACCTTCCCGGTCAGCGCCGCCCGTAGACCTGCGGCCACCGCGCCAGCCACCCATGCGCGCCATGCACTCCTGGCCGAAAAGAGGACCACGGCACCGACGCGCCATTTGATCGGCCCGCGCAGCGTCACCACGGCGCCGATCGCCACCAGCGCGATTGCCGCGACATCGAGCGCGAGCGCCAGCGCGCGCCACGCCACTCGAGGACGGGGGTGTTCCCCGGGGATCTGGCTCGTTGCGCGCCAGGAGATGGCCGCCGCAGCCAGCACCAGCGGCAGGTAGCCTGGAAAGAGGAATGCGTCAGCCACGTCGTTGATGCGAGAGTGGCCGAATAGTGAGAGCACGAAGATCGGCACGTGCGCCGGAGACGCGAGGAAACTGATCCAGTTGACGCCCCATCCTTCGAGCGTGCGCCGCAGGCCGACCTCACCCTGTACGGCGAGGTACGGCATCATCAGGGGCACACACGGCGACAACAGGAGAAGCCCAGTCAGTCCGACATCGCGCAATCGCGAGGTCACGGCAACCGGCTCACCCAGGAACACGCGGAAGGCAACCAGGCCTGCCATCGCGACGCCGAGGAAGACCGCGCCGTGCCCGCTGGTGATCGCCTGCAGCGTGAAGAACGCGATGGCCAGCCGCAGATCGCGCTTCAAGCCGCCGTCCAGGTAGGCGTGCAGAGAGGCCAGACCGAAGGGCACCCATTGTATGGGCCCGAGGTGCAGCTGGGAAATGCGGAAGAACCTCGTCGGCGAGAACGCGAAGATCAATCCGCACAGGAAGGCACCGGCCGGGCCGATGCCGACGCGGCGCGCGAGGAGGTAAGCCCCGACCCCGCAGAGCACGCAGGAGAGGAGCGCCACCAGGTTGTAGGCCAGCGGCAGGTTGCCCGTGAGCCAGATCACCGGAGCCGCCAGCAGCGCACTGCCGATCAGGCTCTCTGAATACGCCAGCGTGTCGTGCTGGGGGTAGTAGATGTTGGCCTCGAAGATCGACAACGGCTGGCTGGTGAAGGCGTGCGCGTCCCAGGCGAGCGTCCAGAGGAACAGGTCCGGATCAGGACCGCTCGGGAGCCTGAGACGGGCGGGATCCAGGCTGAGCGGATACGCGAACAGCAGCGTGAGCAGACCATAGAGACACGCCGCCAGCCACGTGCTCCTCAGTCGCCAGAGCTTCTTCGCCGGTTGGGGGCTCGCCGCGTCCATTGGTGGCGCCCATTGTAGCGTGAAGCTCAGGCCTCGTTTGCCTCGGTGTACCGGACCCGCAGATCACTCATGTGGATGCCGAGCTTCCACATCGCGCCGGATCCAATGAGGATGGTCGGTCCGAGTTCCGCTGCGTGGAGCGCGACTGCAAAGCCCAGCGCGATGTCTCCCGGCACCTGGTGAATGGCCACCGCCAGCACGGCGGACAGTTCGAACATCCCGACGTTGCCGGGCGTGCTCACGGTGACCACACCCAGGATGATGATCGTCAGGCTCGCCCCGGCGGCGATGAACGACAGGTCGAAGCCGAACGCCTTGAACATGGTCCAGACGACGAGGGTCCTGGTCACCCACAACGCCACCGACACGAAAAAGGCCGGCCCGAGGTGTCTCGTGGATTGCAGGCTGAGAAGGCCGCGGTGGATCGCCGCCTGGACGCGGATGATCCAGCCCCCGGACAGCTCGGCCCCCAGGGGACTCCGCCGCCTCACGTATCTGCTCGAAAAGAACAGCACGCCGCCCGCGCACGCCAGCGCCGCCAGGCAGATCAGGATCGGACCGAGCACACTACTGGCGGGCGGGTAGGTGGCCGCGACCAGGAGCGACAGGAGGAGAAACACTCCCGAATCGACGACGCGATCGGCGATCACGGTTGAGATCGCGCTGGAAAACGGCAGGCCGCCCAGGCGCGACAAGGCCCACGCACGCGCGCCTTCGCCGAGCTTCAGCGGCAGCAGGAGGTTCGCAACCGTACCGATCGACAGCGACACGAACGCATCCCGCAGCTTCGAGCGCGGATTCACGCTGCTGATGATGATGTTCCACCTGGCCGATTCGATGATCATGCTGGCGATGTGCGCGAGCGCAGAGGCTCCGGCCCACCACCAGTTCGCGTGGGCCAGCGCCTGCACGACATGCGCCAGGCTGAGGCGGGTCGCCAGGGCGCCGAGAGCGAGCAGCGACAGCGCGAGGCCCAACAGGGCCCACCGATTCCTCATTCCGGGCCGCTGCCTCTCACCACCACCATCACCACCACCGGCGGGATCCCGTCCACGTCCCTTCCCCCCGCACGCGCCAGCATGTGCGGCTACTTGACCAGCCGGATCGACGTTGGCCGGTCGTGAATGAAGGACGCACCCGCGCGGGTGAACGCGGCATCCTGCTCCAGCGAAATCCTCACCTCCTGGTTCCCCCACTCAGGGACCGTGGCGCGGATGTTCAACTCGATGGAGTGCACGGTGTCTTCGTACAGCGGGTAGTCGCCCCACCCCGGTACGCCGTCCTGTTTGTCCCAGAGCCCGATGGTCGGCCCGGCCGCGTGGCCGTGCACGCCGAGCGGATGCGTGTAGATGCTCGGCGTGAGGCCCTCGCCTTTCGCGCGCGCCAGGGCCGACGACAGGATTTCATTTCCCGAGCGGCCCGCCTTCATTTCGGCGAGAAGGATGTCCTGGAGGCGGTTTCCCTGAGCCATCGCGTCCTTCAGCCCCTTGGGCGCGTCGGTCTCCCCGCCCTTCGGAACGTAAGCCATCTGCTGGGTGTCGGTGCACAACTTCAGGTAGGTGATCCCGAAGTCGCAGTGCAGGAGATCGCCCTCGTGCACGACCGGGCTTTCCTTGTACGGACTCGACTTCGGTCGCTGGATGTCAACCGACGGCTGGAACCAGTTGGTCAGGCCGAGCTGGCGTGACCGCTCCCGCATCCACCACACCACGTCCTCGGTGGTCGTGACGCCGGGCGTGATGACGGCGCGCGAGAAGGCCTGCGCGATGATGCCGTGCGCAATCGCCACGATCTGGGGATACGTTTCGAGTTCCTCGGCGGACCTCCGCTCCAGCCAGCGAATCGCCAGCCGCTCGGCCGATCGCACGCGCGGCACGAAGTCGGGCGAGAGTGCCGACATCAGCCGCTGCTTCAACGAGGAGGTGAGGCCGTCGCCGTAGCCGAACGTGTCGGACTCGTCGACCCCGATGCGTTTCGGATTCCGCTCCCTGACGATCTGCCCGAGGCGCGCCCACTGGTCGATCTTGTCGGGCTCCCACACGCTCTTGTAGAACTGGTTCCCCGACCTGGTCACGGTCAGTCGCTCGACCGTCTCGGCCCCGGGGTCGTAGAACACGAGAATCGTCGTGCGGCTGGCGTACATGGTCGTGAACGGCATCAGCGAGAAGAAGACCGGGTCCTCGTTGTTCTCGCGACAGAGCACGATCCACATGTCGAAGCCTTCCTGCCTCATCAGCTCGGGCAGGAGTCGTTCGAGCCGCAGCTTCAACCATGTGTTGTAGACGGCCGCCTGCTCACGAAGCGTGAGAATCGACGGTCGATTCGGTTCCAGGGCCGGTGCACTCGCGCCGCCCTGGAGCGTCGCTGCGCGCGCCGCGGGCGCATCGGACACCACCCGAATCGACATGACGATCGCGATGAGCGCGACCAGCAGCACCAACCGCGCCTTCCAGGACAGGCTGGACATGCCTCCTCCTCGGGGAGACCTCGGTTCACGGGGGCGGACAGATTGTAGCCCCGATCCAGCGAAACCTGCGCGGAGACCGCGTCGCATCACGCCACCAACGCGCCCCCGCATCCAGGCTGGGCCCCGGCTGCCGCCTCGAGCGCTCGGCCGCGTGGCGACGATGCGGAGACGATGTGCGCTTGACGAGGCGGCCGGGAATCCTGTAGGGTGATGTCAATGTCGAAGCGTTGCACCATTTCCCTGGCGGCCGGCTCCATGTGCATGAGCATGGCCGTTAGCATGCGCATGGATATGCGCATGTGCCAGGTTGATGGAGTCGCGCTCGGGACCTAGACGACAACAGCAGCGAGCCGACAAACCCGCCAACCTGGCACGAGCCGGTCGGCGGGTTTTTTTCTGTACCGCATCGGTGCACCTCCAACCCGTCGAACCGGCAATGGCTGGTCGACGGGTTTTGTTTCTTCCCCGGAACGGGAGTGCATCGTATGAACCTGCAGATCTCGGACGACGCGCGCGAGGTCGTTTATCCGGCCGGCCACGGCCTCGCCTCCCGCGACGCCTGGTGCGGAGGGTGCGACGCCGGAGCGGGCTGCACCCGACGGGGTGGTCACCTGGCTGAACTCGAGGTGACTCGTGACAGGTGAGCCCCTCGCCGTGGCGTTGGTGGGATTCGGGACCGTCGGCCGCTCGGTCGCCCGGCTGCTCGTCGAGCGCCAGCATCCCGAGCTCCGCCTGTCGTGCATCTGCACCCGGACGCTTGCGCGCACCGACGTCGGGTGGCTGCCTGCCGAGGTCCAGCGCACCACGGACCTGTCGGCGGCGCTCGCGAGCCGGATCGACGTCGTCGTCGAGCTCATCGGCGGCCTCTCGCCCGCCGGCACGCTGGTCAGCGACGCGCTCTCGGCCGGCAAGTCGGTCGTGACGGCCAACAAGCAGTTGATCGCCCATCAGGGTGGTCCACTCCTCGCCACGGCCCGCCGCTATCGCCGGCAGCTTCGATTCGAGGCAGCGGTCGGCGGCGGCATTCCGGTCATCCGCGCCATCCAGGAGGGCCTGGCCGGCGACCGCTTGCAGCGCGTCATCGGCGTGCTGAACGGCACCTGCACCTACGTGCTGTCCCGGATGGAAGAGGACGGGATCCCGTACGAGGACGCCCTTGCGGAAGCCCAGTCATTGGGCCTGGCTGAGGCTGACCCGAGCGCTGATGTCGATGGCTTCGACTCGCGCGCGAAGCTCAGCATTCTTGCGGCCATCGCCTTGAACCGGCTGGTTTCGCCGTCGCTCATCCGGACCGACTCAATTGTCCCGCTCGAGCCGGGGGACTTCGATGCCGCCAGGGCCCTGGGCTGCACCCTTCGCCAGCTCGCGTGGGTCGAGAGCGGCGGAACCCGAAGCCCGCTCGCAGCCGGAGTCGGGCCGGCGCTCGTCGCCAATTCCTCACCGTTGGCGCACGCACGAGGCGCGCAGAACGTCGTGGTCGTCACCGGGCGTCGAGGCGGAGCCACCGTCCTCTCCGGAACCGGGGCTGGAGGCGACGCCACTGCTGTGGCGGTGATGTCAGACCTGCTGTCAGTCGCGAGAATCCCGGGCGCCCAAACCGGGAGGTGGCCGCAAGATGGCCAGGAAGCGCTCACAGTTGATTTGCCCGCCCGCCACTATCTCCGGGCACCTCTCGGGTTTCGCGTGACGATCCCGAATACGCTCCAGGCCCATGGCCTCGCCACGCGCCTGGTGGTCTCACAAGGCCGTTGTCGCGATACCGCGGCATGCGACTCGTGGATCGTCGACTCGTGCACGCGCGCGCGGCTCGATTCCGCCCTCGACCGGCTGGGTCTCGATTCGAGGACCCGCCGGACGATCCTCGCTCTTCCGTACTTCACCCAGGCACAACTCGATTCGTCATCCGGCCAGCTTCACCGGGAGTCTGGCCCACTTGCGCCCCCGGCGCGTCCCGAAGGAGCCCTCCATGTCTGAGATCGCCACGCTCAACCCGCCCGCCCTTGGCGCATCGACGCGCGCCCTTCACGCGGGCCACACGCCGGACTCGCAGACGCATGCCTGTGCGGTACCCATCTACCAGTCGTCGTCTTTCGTGTTCGAGTCGGCCGAGCACGCCGCGAGGCTGTTCGCGCTGGAGGAGCCCGGGTACATCTACACCCGCATCGGCAATCCGACCACTGAGGCGCTGGAACAGCGCCTGGCCTCGATGGACGGCGGCGTCGGGGCGCTTGCGACCGCGTCGGGCCAGGCAGCCATCACGCTTGCCGTGCTGACGCTGGCCCGCTCCGGCCAGAACATCGTCTCCACATCGTCGCTCTACGGCGGCACCGTCAACCTGTTCAAGCACACCTTTGCCCGCTTCGGAATCGAAACGCGCTTCGTCGACTCGTCCAGTCCGAAGAACGTCGCGGCCGCCATCGACGGCAACACGAGGCTCGTCTACACGGAGACCATCGGGAACCCGCGGAACAATGTCGATGACATCGATGCCATCGCCGACCTCGCCCATCTCCGCGGGCTGCCGCTCATCGTCGACAACACGGTAGCGCCCAGCATCTTCCGGCCCTTCGAGCACGGCGCTGACATCAGCGTGTACTCGCTCACGAAGTTCATCGGTGGTCACGGAACCTCCATCGGCGGGGCAATCGTCGACTCGGGCGGATTCGACTGGGCCAACGGGATCTTCCCCGAGTTCACCGAGCCGGATCCGTCCTATCACGGACTGCGGTTCTGGGAGCAGTTCGGCCTGCACGACCGGGCGTCGCTGCGCGGCGCGGCCTTCATCGTCAAGGCCCGGGTGCAGCTGCTGCGGGATCTCGGGCCCTGCCTCTCTCCGTTCAACGCGTTCCTGTTCCTCCAGGGGCTCGAGACGCTGCCGCTGCGGATGAGGGCGCATTGCGAGAACGCGCTGCGAGTCGCGGAGTGGCTCACGTCACGGCCGGCGGTGAATTGGGTGAACTATCCGCTGCTTCCGACCCATCCGGACTACACCCGCGCATGCCGGCTGCTTGGCAGCGGAGGCGGCGCCATCGTCGGCTTTGGCATCAGAGGCGGCATCGAGGCGGGGCGGAAGCTCATCAACGCCACTCGCCTGCTCAGCCACCTGGCGAACATCGGCGATGCGCGCAGCCTGATCATTCATCCGGCCTCGACGACCCACCAGCAGCTCTCGCCCGAGGATCGGGTCAAGGCCGGCGTCACCGACGACTTCATCCGGCTGTCCGTCGGTCTCGAGGACGTGGCCGACATCATCGCGGATCTCGACCAGGCGATCCTGGCATCGCAGGAGTAGGGCCCGATGAACAGCCTCGGCGGTAGCGTCGGATTCACGAGCACCGAGTCGGTCACGCTCTGCCAGGAGGGGATCCGCCTCCGGCGCGGCGGCCTGCTCGGCCCAATCTCGGTGGCCTATGAACGCTACGGCCGCCTCAGCCGGGCGCGGGACAACGTCATCCTGGTGTGCCACGCCCTGTCCGGTGGCGCGCACGCGGCGGGGCTCCATGAGGCAGGCGGGCGACCGGGATGGTGGGACTCGATGATCGGGCCCGGCAAGCCATTCGACACGGATCGATTTTGCGTCATCTCGTCGAACGTGCTGGGCGGCTGCTATGGGACGACCGGGCCGTCCTCGCCCGACCCATCGACCCAGCGACCGTACGGAGCGCGCTTTCCGCGCGTGACCGTCGCCGACATGGTCGAGGTTCAAGGGCGCCTGCTCGACCGGCTCGGCATCAGCCGGCTCGCCGCCGTGGCAGGCGGATCGATGGGCGGCATGCAGGCGCTGCAGTGGGCAGTGTCGCATCCCGACCGCGTCCGATCCGTCATCGCCATCGCGTCGACTGCGGCGCACTCGCCCCGGCAGATTGCCCTGAACCAGGTCGCGCGCCGGGCACTTACGGCCGATCCGGACTGGCGCGACGGCGACTACTACGGCACCCCGGGCCCGCGCCGCGGCCTGGCGGCCGCGCGGATGCTCGGGCACATCACGTATCTTTGCGATCAGGCCATGCAGCGGAAGTTCGGCCGCCGATCGCGAGACGCGGCCGCCACCTTCAGCCTCGACCCGGAGTTCGAGGTCGAACACTACCTCGATCACCAGGGCGCGAGCTTCGTCGATCGATTCGACGCGAACTCGTTTCTCTATATCACGCGGGCGCTCGATGATTTCGATCTCGCGGAGGGATTCGATTCGCTCACCGAGGCGTTTCGCGCCACCTCGGCGAGGCTGCTGGCCCTGACGTTTTCGTCGGACTGGCTCTATCCGCCGAGCCAGCTCGAAGAGGTCGCGCGGGCGGCATCCCGGGCGGGACGCTCAGTGGTGTATCACGAGGTGCAGAGTGACCACGGCCACGACGGGTTCCTGATGGATGCGGAACAGCAGGCTCCATGCATCCGTTCGTTTCTCGCGGAACGCCATCTCGCGGGCATGGCCAGCCGCCCGCGCGGCGCCGTGCGCCCCTCGCGGGGGGCCTCTGCAGAGGGACGCCCGTCATAGACTGGTCGGCTCGACGTCGCGGGCCGGCTCGGTCGCGACGCAGGGTGCCGGGCCCGCCGTTATGCCGTGTGCACCAGGTACGCTTCGACGACCAGCAGGCTGCGGTCGCCCGCTGCCTTCACGACCTTCAGCAGGTTTTCCATCGTCGCCACTTCTTCGACCTGCTCGGTCACGAACCAGCGCAGGAAGTCCTGGGCCGCATAATCCTTCTGATCCACCGCCATGGACATCATCGCGTTGATGCGCCGGGTCACTTCGAGTTCCCAGTCGAGGGAGAGCTGGACGGCCTCTTCGACCGACCTGAAGCCGGCCTTCGGAGCCTTGACGGCCGGGATCTCAACCGCGCCGCCAACCTCGTCCAGGTAGTGGAGCAGCTTGATACCGTGACCGCGCTCTTCGTCGCCCTGCTTGAAGAACATCGCCGCCAGTTTCCTGAGGCCCTGGCCCTGGAAGTACGACCCGATATTGAGGTACTGGTGCGAGGCAAACATCTCGAGGCCGATTTCTTCGTTGAACGCCGCGGCAAGTTCCTTGCTGATCAGCATAGTGGTCTCCGTGGTGTGAAGTGGAGGCTTCCCTGACACGCTACCACAGCTTGGACGGCGTCGACATCCCCGCGTGCGGGCGTCGGAGCACCCCCCATCCACGACCGCGACGGGGGTCCTCTTCGGCATGCGTTCCCACAGGAGCTTCGCGCTGACTTGGCGCCGCGCGGAACATCTCAGGAACCGCGGGACCGGCGGGGTCCGACAACGAGTCCGCCCTGCGAGGCGCCGGTGCAGTAGGCAGGTCAGGTCAGGGTTCGCGTATTCGGCTGGGAGTCGGCGGATCAGCTCCGCATTGCGGCCGGAGCGTTCGTGCTTCGGACGAACGATCGATCGTGCCAGGCGGGCGGCGTCATTCGAGTCGGGCGTACAAAACAGTAGCCCGTCGCCCGGTACCAGAAGCTTCCGGCCCCCATCGGAAACCCCCAGCCCCAGGCGGCGGGCTGCTGCCGTCTACTCCTTCAATCGGGGTGCCAAGTCAGTCGGGAGGGGAAACGCTCAAAACCCCATCAAATCAGCCAATTCCTGCGCCGCGTCCGCGTAACGTCGTTTCGGGAGTTTGCGAATTTCCGTCACCTGCCGGATCTCCGCAAGCGCCCCCGCGCCCTTCACGCTGGCCAGAAACCGGCCGGAAGTCCTGGCTTGGGGTCCCCCTCGAGTCAGTCATCGTCTCCCGTAAGCGGGTGGCGGAGGATGAGGTGATCTTCGACGATCCGTCCGCCAATGAGGTGTTCCTGAATGATTCGCTCGAGCACGGCGGGGTCACATTCTGAATACCAGGCCCCCTCCGGGTAGACGACGGCGATGGGCCCGCCTTCACACACCCGGAGGCAGTTGGCCCGGCTCCGAAGCACCGTTCCGTCGGTGCCAGACAGCCCGAGTTCTGCGAGGCGAGCCTTGAGGTAGTGCCACGCCGCGACGGACCGTTCTCGCTCGCTGCATTTCGGTGTCGTCTGGTCGCAGCAGAGGAAGATGTGGCGCCTGGCGGTGGGGATTCCAGCCTTGACGGCGCCCTGACGGCCCGGGGCCGGCGGCGGGTTGGCGGCCGGTGTCTGATCGTCCATGTCCAAAGTTCGCACCCCATGTTGGGTATCACAACTGATACCAACTGTCTCGGCACGGCTACAGTCGCCCCGCCTGGCCGTCGCCCAGCCACATTGCCTGCGTTCCGCTCCGATGAGCGTTTTCCCCTTCGTTCATTCTATCGTCGGTCGAGATTCGGCTGCCATCGGTTGGCATCGGTAGCCATCACGTACTGGAAATCGAGCCCATTCGCGCTAGAATCCTTCGACCCGGCCAGCCTCCCTTCCAGGCCGATCGCTGAACAGGCCCCTCCAACCCGCCGTCTGTCGGTCGTCGGGTGAATCCGGACGCAATCGAGGAGTGTGATGATGCCCGAGAGCCAGCCACGCGCCAGTTTCCCCCGCACATTCTGGGTCGCCAACGTCATGGAGCTGTTCGAGCGGGCAGCGTACTACGGCATGAACTCGGTGCTCGCTGTCTACCTCACGGGGAAGGTGGCAGACGGCGGGCTTGGGTTCGGAGAGAGCGCCGCAGGTTTCCTGCAGAGCATCGTCTACGCGATGACCTACGTATTGCCCATCCTGGGGGGCGCGCTGGCAGATCGGTACGGCTACCGCCGCATGCTGATGGTGGCGTTTTCGTTTCTGACCGCCGGCTACTTCCTTGCGGGCTATACGTCGACCTACATGATGATCTTCCTGGCGCTGCTTGTCATGGCGACAGGATCGGGCCTCTTCAAACCGATCATCTCGGGGACCATTGCGCGCACGACCGACGACAGCAACTCGGCGTTCGGATTCGGCATCTACTACTGGATGATCAATCTCGGCGCATTCATCGCGCCCCTGGTCGTCAGCTATCTGAAGGGGTTCTCCTGGCACTACGTCTTCGCGGCATCTGCGCTCTACACGGGGCTGATGCTGTTGCCGACGCTCTTTGTGTACAAGGATCCCGCCCGTCCCCAGAGCACGAAGTCCTTCAAGGAGGTCATGCTCGGAGCGGCTGAAGTCCTGGGCGACGCGCGGTTCATGTTGATGATCGTCGTCTATTCGGGCTTCTGGATCCTGTACTTCCAGAACTTCGGCTCCGTGCTGTGGTATCTCCGCGATTTCGTGGACAAGGCGCCGGTCAGCGCCGCGGTGACCTCGCTGCTTGCGTCGATCGGGCTCAACTGGACGTTCAGCTTCGACGCGGAGCACGTCACGAGCATCAATGCCGGCACGATCATCCTTCTCCAGGTGTTCGTCAGCCGGATTGTGAAGACGAAGCCCGCACTGCCGACGATGGTGACCGGGATGTGCATCGGGGCACTGGGATTTCTGCTGCTTTCGCTGTCGAGGAACCCTTGGGTCTTCATCGCCGGCATCGCGGTGTTCTCAATCGGCGAGATGACGGCCCATCCCAAGTACTACAGCTTTGTCGGCCTGGTGGCGCCGGCTGAGCGCAAAGCGGTCTATATGGGCTATGCGTTCCTGTACGGGGTCATCGGCGCACTCATCGGCTCGAGTGTGGGCGCCTACCTCTACGAGCGGATGCTGAAGCCAGTCATCGGCGTGGAGGGCGCCGGCTCGACGACCCGGGTGTTCTGGCTGATGTTCATGGCGCTCGACGTCATCGCCGCGATCGGCCTGGTGTGGTTCCATCGCTCCTTCGGAACGGATACTCCGGACACGCGGAACCGCGCGCGCTTCGCGATGCGGGTGGTCTATGTGGTGATCCTCCTGCTCGGCGCAGTGTTCTGCTACGACGCGTTTTCGGCGGATGCCGTGAAGTACAAGCAGGCCTTCCAGGCGTTGATCTTCCTGGCGCTCGGAAGTGGCGGGCTGGCGATGACGCGGTCCGCTCGCAAGGGTTAGCCACGCGCGCGGTGAGCGGGTGGAGGCCGGGGGCCGGAGGCCTGTCACACGCGACCTGGGCGGGCGGTCGCCAGCCTCCAGCCTGGTCTCCTGTCCGGCTACAGGTATCTCAACTCGATCGCCTTCTGCTCCAGCTCGGCCCGGAACTCGGGCGCGGCGACGTCAATGAGCGCCCGCGCCCGCTGACGCAGCGTCTTCGCGTAGAGGTCGGCCACCCCGTACTCGGTCACGATGTAGTGGACGTGGTTGCGCGTGGTCACCACGCCCGCGCCCTGCTTGAGCATCGCCACGATCTTGCTGATATTCTGCCCTTTGATCACCGCCGAGGACGGCAAGGCGATGATGGGCAGCCCGCCCTTGCTGCGCGACGCTCCGTAGATCATGTCGACCTGGCCGCCGACCCCGCTGTAGATCTTCGGGCCGATGCTGTCGGCGCACACTTGGCCGGTCAGGTCCACCTCGATGGCCGAGTTGATGGCGACCATCCGATCGTTTTGCGCGACGACGAACGGATCGTTCACATACTCGGTCGGATGCATTTCGATGATGGGGTTGTCGTTCACGAAGTCGTACAATCGCTGGGTCCCGATCATGAACCCGGAGATGATCTTTCCGGTATGAAGCGTCTTGGCCTCGCCATCGATGACGCCGCGCTCGACCAGGTCGATCACGCCGTCCGAGAAGAGCTCCGTGTGAACGCCGAGGTGCTTCCGGTCGGTCAGCTGCTTGAGCACGGCGTCGGGAATCGCCCCGATGCCGGTTTGAAGCGTCGCCCCATCCGGGATGAGTTTCGCCACGTGGCTGGCAATCTTGACCGACAACTCGGAGGTCGCCGCCATGGTGACTTCCGGAAGCGGGTAGTCGACCGGGATGATGTAGTTCAGTTTCGAGACGTGTATGAATGAGTCGCCCAGGGTCCGAGGCATGTTCGGGTTCACTTCGGCGATGACGAGCCGCGAGGACTGCGCCGCGGTCTTGGTCACGCTGATCTCGACGCCGAACGAACAGAACCCGTGCTCGTCGGGCGGGCTGACGTGGATGAGGGCGGCGTCGAGCGGCAGGTTGCCGTTCTTGAAGAGTCCCGGAATCTCGGACAGGAAGCACGGCGTGAAGTCCCCGCGCCCCTCCTGCACGGCCGCGCGCTGGGTATCGCTGATGAACAACGTGTTGATCCGCAGGTGGCCGACCAGCTTCGGATCGGCGTAGGCCGCCTTGCCGAAGGTCAGCACCTGCACCAGCTCGACATCGGTCAGGCCCATCGCGCGCTCGACCAGCGCGCCGACCACCGTCTGCGGCACCGAGCAGTTGCCGGTCAGGAAGACGCGCTGTCCCGAGTGGATCTGCTGAACAGCCTCCTCGGCCGTTACAATTTTCCGACGATACGTATCCATCCAGTTCACAGCGGTTCCTCCCGAACGCCCAGGTGGGATGCCAGCATTGGATTGACGACGTGCCCCTGGTGCGTGGCGACGCCGCGTCTGAGGGCGGGAAGAGAGTTCAGCGCGGTCTCGAAGCCGTGATCGGCGACCTCGGCGATGAAGGGCCACGCGGCATTGGTCAACGCATAGGATGCCGAGCGCGCCACGACGGAGGTCATGTTCGGAACGCAGTAGTGAATGATGTTCTCGGCGATGAACGTGGGATCACGGTGCGTCGTCGGCCGGCTGGTCTCGACGCAGCCCCCCTGGTCGATCGCGATGTCCATGATGACCGACCGCGGCTTCATGCCCTTGACCATCTCGCGGCTCACCACGATGGCGCTGCGCACGCCGGGAATGTGGATCGCCCCGACCAGCACGTCGGCAAACGCGGTCACCTTGCGGATGTTCGCGGCGTGCGCGACCATCATCACCACGTGACTGCCGAGGCCCAGTTTCTCCTCCAGTATCTGCAATCGGCCGAGGTCCTGATCGAGCACGTAGACGCTCGCGCCCAGCCCGAGGAACGCCCTGGCGGCGGCGGTTCCGAACGTGCCGGCGCCGAGAATCGCGACTTCCGCCGGCGGGACACCGGGGATCCCGGAGAGCAGAATGCCCTTGCCGCCGCGGTTGTTCTGCAGCAGGTTCGCCGCAACCTGCGGCGTCATCAGACCGCCGAGGTGGCTCAGGGCCGACAGGACGGGCAGCGACCCGTCGTCGCACTGGATGGTTTCGTAGGCGATAGCGGTCACTTCCTTGTCGATGAGCGCGTCGACGCGGTCGCGACGCCCGGCCGCCAGGTGCATGAAGCCCATCAGGGTCGAGTGCTGCCGCAGCCACTCGACTTCTTCCTTGGTTGGCTTCGAGACCTTGACGACCAGATCGGCCCGTCCGTAGGCCTCTTCACCCGAGTACACGATTCGTGCTCCGGCCTTCTCGTACTCGATGTCGGCGAAGCCGGCGCCTCGCCCCGCGTCCTTCTCGACCGAGCAGACGTGGCCCGAAGAGGTCAACAGTTCGACCCCGGCTGGCGTCAGTCCCACCCGATGCTCTTCGGCGCGCCGCTCCCGGGGTACACCGATGTTCATGAGTCCTCCTGCTGGATCCGCCGATCGCGCTGGCAATGGCGGGACGGTTGTGCGAAGACCCGGGACGAGCTGGCAAGTGACGAACAGTCTGATTGCGCGGCTGATCGGGGGGGCAAGTCCGCCAGGCGGGGCTCCCGGGTGCCTTGGGTACGACGAGTGCCCGAGGCTAGGGACGCTTCATTCTACCCCAGACACTGCGGAGGGTGGTGTCAGCGGCCTCCCGGGAGTCGTCTGGCGGCTGCCGGAGTCTTCAGACCCGAGCGTTCCCGGTGGCCATCAGACCCTCGACTTCCTCGAGCGAAGGCACCGATTGAAGCGCCCCGAGGCGCGTGCAGCTGACGGCGGCGGCCGCGTTTGCGAATCGAAGGGCCTCGTCGGTGGGCACGCCCCGAAGCAGCGCGTGGATCAGGCCGCCTCTGAACACATCTCCGGCGCCTGTCGTGTCCACTTCCTTCACGGCGAAGGCGGGAACGCGATGCACCGTATCCCCTTCGAGCGCCATGACCCCGTTGGAACCCAGCGTGACGCATAACAACCCGGCGTGGCGGCGGCGGAGTGCTCTCAGCGCCCGTTCGTGATCTGGCGCACCGGTCAACGCCAGGGGGATGTGGTCGGCCAGGATCGGGACGCTCGACAATTCGAACAGCTCGAGGGTTCGGTCAGTGACACGGTCGATATCGCACGTGACCGGGATCCCGGCGTCACGGGCCAGCCGTGCCGCAGCGATGGCCGAGGGATAATCGACATCGTCCACGTGCACGAGCCGGGCGGCGGCGATTGACCTGACCGGTAGGGCGTCTGGCGGAAAGACGAGCTGGTCATCGCGATGCCACAGGACGAGCCGGTCCCCCGCGTCATCGACCAGGACGACGGAGGATGGCGTTTCACCTTCGGTGACGACGAGATCAGAGATGTCCACGCCCCGCCGGCTGAGCGCCTGCTGCACGATCCGTCCACGCTCGTCGCGGCCCACGACGCCGACATACGTCGCGTGCAGGCCGAAGCGGCTGCAGGTCGCCATCGTCGTCGCCGTCTGGCCACCGCAGACGACCAGATGCGATCGCACGCGGACCTTGGAACGGGACGAACCCGCCTGTGGAAATACCGGGATCCGGTACACGTCGTCCACGCAACTGGCGCCGACGCCGACGACATCCCACGGCGCCGTCCTGCCCGGATGTTGATCGTCGTTGGCGTTCATCCGAATCCTGTGTGTTGGGGTGCCCTGGCACGACTCAGCCCGGCGGCCGTTACGGCGACGGACAGAGGACGCGGCGCAGGGTGCCTACAGCCCGAAGGAGGCAGGGTCCCAGCGAAGGCCAAGCTCGTCGGGCGGGGCCATGTACCCGAGGAGCGCCGAGGAGGCGACCACCATCGGACTCGCGAGGTAGCCTTCGCCTCCGACCCCCATGCGGTTCTGCCAGTTCCTGTTGAACGACGTGATGGCACGCTGCCCGATTGTCAACGCGTCGGGTCCCTGGCCGAAACACGGACCGCACCATGACTGCCTGATTTCGCCTCCCGCCCGTCGGATCACTTCGGCGATCGAGTCTCCCTTCAGCCGTGCGTCCGGATGCTCGATCTGGCGTCCAACTCCTCCAGAACCGGGAAACACGATGAGCGGCGTCTTCACCCGCGTGACGCCGGTGCCGGCAGCGGCGCGGATCACGCGCGCTGCCGACAGCAAATCGTCGTAGCTGCCGTTTGTGCAGGACCCGATCATCGCCTTGTCGAATGAAACCCTCTCGGCGGCCACCTCGGCGGCGGGAAACGCATTGCCGGGGCTGAACGGCTTGGCGATCATCGGCAGGACCTCGGAGAGCACGAGGGTCTCATCCAGGTCGTATGCCGCATTGTCGCCGGGCGCCAGCACCGGATACGGCAATTCGATCATGCCCTTTGCGCGATACCACGCGAGGGTGACCGGGTCGGCCGCGAAGACGCCGTTTTGCGCCTCTGCCTCGGCCATCATGTTGGCGATGGTATTGCGATACGTGATGGGAAGCTGCTGGTTGCGATCCACCAGCTCGACCGACATTCCCTGCGCCTGCTTCGCGCCCCAGCGACGCAGCAGCTCGAGCACGATGTCTTTGCCGGTCACCCACGGCTGAAGCGACCCCGAGAACACCACGCGTCGCTGGCGTGGCACGGTGAAATAGACGTAGCCCGTCGCCCATCCGAACCCGAGCGTGGTGGACCCGACACCGAATCCAACCGCACCGTAGGCCCCGTACGCGCGGCTGTGCGAATCCGCCCCGGGAATGAACTGCCCTGGCAGCACCAGGCCCTGCTCCGGGAAGAAGAAGTGGAAGATCCCGTCACCGGGCGTCGCGTAGTACGGCCGCTCGATGCCATGCATCGCGGCGAAGGCCTGGCCGATAGCGGTCTGACGGGTGTCGGCGTCATGCCCGGTGAACACGAAGTGATCGTTCGCGATCGCTGCCTGTCGCGGCGCGATCGCACGGCCCCCGGTAATCTGATTGAACGTGTGGATGGCGAAGGGCGCGGTGCCGTCCGAGGCGGGCAGCAGGTCCGCGTAGACACGCAACGTCGACCCTGGCTCGACCTGCCCCCCTGGGTCCACCCGGTGAGCCAGGATGATTTGCTGCGTCGTCGTGAGCCGGCGAGCCACCTCCGGTTCGGGCCATCCGATGAGCGGATGCCGAAGGACCGATTCCCTGAACTCGCGCCTTCCCGCCGCGAAGATCCCTCCGGTCTGCCGGATCTCGTCCTCCTTCGCCGAGAGCGGCGCAGGCTGGTAGGTCCGGTTCTGCGTGAGATTGGCCAACTGGCGGGTGACCGGATCGAAGCTGAACTGGTCGCCGTCCCGGGCATCCGCCACGGCCTCGGGCGACTGCACCACGTGCAGGCCGAGATTGAGCGCATTGCGGCGAAAGATGTCCCCGATGCCGCGGCCGCACACGATGACCAGCTCGAGGCCTGCCTCATCGGCGACCCCCTTCAGCCCGGCGGGGCTCATCTCGCGCGACGAGCCGATGGCGAAGCGGTCTCCGGCGATGACGAATGTCTCGCCGCGGTGGACCCTGTCGCGGAAATCGGGCACCAGGTAGCGGAATGCTCCGGCTTTCCAGCGCTCATCCAGCGTGTCGAGGCTCTCCGACACGCAATCCGCCGACGGCGTAATTTGATCGGTGTCGATGGCGTCGAGCTTCTTCCCGGGTGCACGCGGATCCCAGATGATGAGCGCCTGGCCGCGAACGAGGCCGTCGCCACCTCGCGACCGCGGGCTCAGAGGGCCGGCCGGATCCGGACCGGGAAGGTCTTCGAGTCGAACGCCGGGGCGAAGCACTGCGGGTCGAGGGATTTGCATGGCTGCCGGCTCCGAAGGCGCACGCCCGGGTCGGGCTGCCTGAGGCGCGTCGCTGGAGCCGGGGGGACCCGCGGCACTCGGCTGGCGGGTGGCGCCGCCGAAGGCCGAAAGCCTGAACTAGTACCCGATGGCTCCCCCGTCTGGCGCGCGGCGGTCACACCCTCCTTCGAGCTTGCTGTCCTTCCAGTTAACCACAATTGCCTCCGCAACGCCTTGCGCCCCGCCCGGGGCGAAGGTGTGGCCGAGTTTCTTGAGCAGCGCCAGCGTATCGGGCGACAGGCCGTTGCGCTCGAAGGTGGTGCGATCCGGCAGCCACTGATGATGGAACCGTGGCGCGTCGATCGCATCCTGCACGTTCATGCCGAAGTCGACGACATTCAAAATGGTGTGGAGGACCGTGTTGATGATCGTGCGACCACCGGGGCTGCCGGTCACCATGAACAGCCGGCCGTCCCGCACGAGAATGGTCGGCGTCATGCTCGACAACATCCGTTTCCCCGGGGCTGCCATGTTTGGATCGGTGCCGATCAACCCATCGGCCGTCGTCAGGCCCGGTCCGGCGTTGAAATCGCCCATTTCGTTGTTGAGCAGGAAGCCGGTGCCCGGGGCCACGATGAACGACCCGTATCCGCCCTCGAGCGTGAAGGTGAGCGACACGGCGTTTCTGTCCGCGTCCACCACCGAGAGATGCGTGGTCTCGGCGGACTCCGCGGGCCACTCAAAACTGGCTGGCGACGACACCGAGGCGTGTTCGAGGCTGATGGTCTTGCGCAGATCGGCGCCGTGCTCCTTCGATGTCAGCATGCTGACGGGCATCTGCGGATTGAAGCCGGGATCTCCGAGGTACCGCGCGCGATCGGCGTAGGCGCGCCGCATCGCTTCCACCATCAGGTGCACGGTGCGGGCCGAGCCGAAACCGGACGCCGAGAGGTCGTATCCTTCGAGCACGTTCAGCATCTCGATCAGGGCCGTCCCGCCCGAGCTGATCGGCGGCATCGAGATGACCTCGTACCCGCGATACGTTCCTCGGACGGGGGTGCGCCGCTCCGGCTTGTAGGCGTGCAGGTCCGCTCGGGTGATGAGGCCACCGTGCGCCTTCATTTCCTTCTCGACCAGCGCAGCCGTCTCACCTTCGTAGAAGCCCTCCGGCCCGGAGGCCGCAATCAAGCCAAGCGTATGGGCCAGGTCCGGCTGTTTCAGCGTCTCGCCCGGTTCGTAGGGCACCCCGGCTTTCGAGAATTGGGCAAGAGAGGCCGGGAACTTCTTCATCTGCTGCAAGGCGCCGCGAAGCGACCGCGAGAGTCCTTCGCTGACGACGAATCCGTCGCGGGCGAGCCGCACGGCCGGGTCCACGAGTCGCTTCCACGGCAGTTTCCCTTGCTGCTTCCAAGCGAGGTGAAGGCCGGCGACCGTCCCAGGAACGCCCACGGAGAGGTAGCCCTGGTGATGAATGGTCGAGTCGTACTTGCCGTCCTTCATGAACATGGTCGGCGACGACCCTGACGGCGCCATCTCCCGGAAATCGTAGGCAACCGGTTCGCCCGCGTTTGGCCGGAAGACGATAAAGCCCCCGCCGCCGATGTTGCCCGCCGTCGGATGCACGACCGCAAGCGCGAGGGCGGTCGCCACGGCCGCATCGATCGCATTTCCGCCCTCCCGCAGGACATCGGTGCCGATGGCCGACGCGATGGCGTTCTGCGACACCACCATGCCTGTCGAGGCGCGCACGGGCACCGACGCCGTCCAGACAGGCGCCACCACCAGCGCCGCCAGCACCAGGATCGCCAACAACCGGGTTCTCATCGAAATCCCTCCACCAACCGAATGGCCCCGCCTACTTCCCCGTGAAAGCCGGCCCGTACAGGATTCGTCCGGGTCGTGCGGGCGTCATGGCCTTTCCGTCGAATACGATCACGCCGTTCACGATCACGCACCTGACTCCTTCCGCGTACTGGTGCGGCTTGTCGAAGGTCGCCGTGTCCAGTATGCGGTCCGGGTCCCAGATTGCCACATCCGCTTTCATGCCGGCCCTCAGAATCCCACGGTCGGCGAGGCCGACGCGCGCTGCGGGCATCGAGGTCATCTTGCGGACGGCCTCCTGCAGCGTGAGGACGTGTTTCTCGCGCACGTACCGGGCGAGCACGCGGACGAAGGTGCCGTAGCTCCGGGGATGCGGAGCCGACTGCCCGAACTTCACGACTTCCCCATCGGAGGCCACCATCGTGTTCGGATCCCGCAGGATCTGAACCACGTCATCTTCGCCAATGGCGTGGAAGATCGCGCCCGCATTCCCGCGTTCGACCATCCACATCGCGGTTTCGGCGGCGCTCTCGAGGGTGACCGGCACCCCGCGGCCGCGCGTGATGTCAGCCAGGTTCTTGCCCTCCAGGCTCGTGTCCCAGGCGCAGTTCGAGATGACGACGTTCTTGGGATCGCCGCCCCCGCGCTCGTTCCTGAGCGCCTCGACCACCGCGTCTCGGATCTTCGGGCGCTGGGCCGGGTCCTTCAGGCGTGCCACCACCTTCGCGTCCTCGCCCTCCAGGGCCCATGGCGGCATCAGCACGCCGATACTCGTCTTCGACGCCGTGTACGGGTACGCGTCGATGGTCGCATCGACGCCGCGCGCTCGCGCTTCGGCGATCAACCTCAGCGTCTCGGCGCTCCGGCCCCAGTTGCCGGTGCCGATCACCTTGTGATGCGTGACCTGCGTCGGCATGCGGCCCTTCTCGCCGACGGCGATCGTCTCGCGCACGCTGTCGATGACCCCGGCCGCCTCGTTGCGCATGTGCGAGATGTAGATGCCGCCCATCCGCCCGGCGACCTCGGCGAGCGCCTCGACCTCGTCGGGCGGCGTGAAGATGCCGGGCACGTACACCAGCCCGGAACTCATCCCGAAGGCGCCCTGCAGCATGCCGTCGCGGACCAGATCTTTCATCTTCGCGATTTCGGCGGGCGTGGCGCGCCGATCGGCCCGGCCGATTACCGCTTCGCGCACGCTGCCCTGCCCGATGAACATTCCGAAATTCGGCGTCATCCCGCTCGCGGCCAGTCGATCCAGGAATGGCTTGAGCGGCACGGGAGAACCGCCGTCCGGTCCCTCGAAGACCGTCGTCACGCCCTGGCGGACGTAGTTCTCGGCCGTGGGGACCTGGAAGATGCCGCGCCGCGCGTGCGTGTGGATGTCGATGAACCCGGGCGAGACAACCTGACCGGTTGCATCGAGTTCGCGCTGGCCCTTGCCCGGCAAGCGGGGCCCGACGGCCGCGATGGTGTCCCCGGTGATCGCCACATCGGCGAACGCCCACGGATTTCCCGCGCCGTCGAGCACGCGGCCTCCGCGAATGACCAGGTCAAACCGATCGGGCGCCTGGCCAGCCGCCATGGTGAAGGCGCCGACGGCCATGACCATCCCGAGACCGAAACCCCTCAGCATGCGCACGGCTGCCTCCTCATCCCTCCGACTGTCCGGCTCGGTCGGGGATTATACCAGCGTGCCGGGCCGCCGTGCCCGCTGTTCCCAACGATGCCTCCGACGTTTCATGCTGGATCGCGGCCGTGCGTTCCAACGAGAATGGCGAGGAAGGAGTCCTCATGTACGCACTGGCATTGGTCCGATATCGACGGCCGATCGAAGAAGTCCTGCTTCACTACGACGCGCACCACGCATATCTCCAGCGGCTGAAGGCGGAAGGCACCCTGATTGCGTCCGGGCCCCTGGATCCGAGATACGGCGGGGCCTTGCTCGTGCGAGTGCCCGACACCAACGTCGCCCCGGCGTTGGACGCCGTCCGGGACAACGACCCGTATTGGAAGGCCGGCGTGGCGCAATACGAACTGCTGGCGTGGAACGTTCGGACCGGGCGCGACGATCTCGACCGCATCTGAGTCGAGCGCCGCCAGCCTCCGGCCTCCAGCCGGCTTGA
Source organism: uncultured Acidobacteriota bacterium (assembly GCA_963843385.1). GTDB lineage: Bacteria > Acidobacteriota > Vicinamibacteria > Vicinamibacterales > JAKQTR01 > CAVOHU01. The sequence goes on along the minus strand of CAWJJY010000007.1, from coordinate 765,961 downwards.
CAACGGTGCTACGAGTGCGGGTCGTCGTCTCGCTGGGGGGGCGGGGTCGGCCACAGGTCGAACCGTTCCAGGATCGACCCGCCCGTGAACTCGCGGAGGATCGAGTTGTCCGGCACCAGGTCGGGCGGCGCCGGACGGAACCACTGCAGGAACGACAGCAGCCGGTTCGCTTCGAGGAACTCAGGTGTGTTGGGCCGGACCTGGAGCAGCAGCGGCTCGGCCATCGGCCTGAGCACCGCCAGTTCGTGGACCATCGCCGAGTTGAAGATCGCGTCGGCGTTTTCCTGGAACGCAAAGATGTGCTGCTTCTCGCCCCGAACGACCGATGGCCAGCGTCGCAGGGTCTCAATCGATGTGTACCCGCGGGCACGGGCGTCCCGCACCACCCGGCGAATCAGCCGGCAGTCCGACGTCGCCACGCGGTTGTGGCGATCCAGGTTCAATTGAGTCAGCGCCGAAACGTAGACGCGATACACGGACTCCGGCGCCAGGTGCGGCACCAGCTCGGGATTGAGGCCGTGGATGCCCTCGACGATGATCACGTGGCCGGGTCCGAGGCTGATCGTCGGGCCCGCTTCGCGACCGCCGGTCAGGAAGTTGTAGTGCGGCAGCGGTGTCGGCTTGCCGGCGACGAGCGAGGCCAGGTCCCGGTTGAACAGCCCGATGTCCAGCGCACCGATCGTCTCGTAGTCGTACTCCCCACGCTCGTCGCGGGGAGTCAGATCGCGGTCGACGAAGTAGTCGTCCAGGCCCACCGGAAACGGCCTGATCCCGTTGGCCAGCAACTGGACTCCAAGCCGCTTGGCGAACGTCGTCTTGCCGGACGAGGTCGGGCCGGCCACCAGCACCACCTTCACCTCGGGCCGGCTGGCGATGTCGGCGGCAATTCTCGCGAGCCCGGCCTCATGAAAGGCCTCGGCCACCAGTGACACCTCCCGCCCCCGGCCCGCGACGATCGCGTCGTTGAGGGCGCCTGCGCCCCGGATCCCCAGGCGGTCCAGCCAGTGCCCGGCCTGCTCGAACGCCGCGAAGACCTTCGGGTAGGGCTGGAACGGCCCAATCTCGGTCGGCGCCGACTGATGGGGGAACTGCAGGATGAATCCCGGCGGGAACGCGCGAAGCGCAAAGTACTGAAGACAGGCCGTGGAGGGCACCATGTAGCCCTGGAAGTAGTTCTGCTGCCCGCGAAGCGTGTGGAGCTCCAGCCGGGCCTTCAAGCGGTGGGCAAGCAGGCGGGCCTTGTCGTCCTCTCCGCGGCTGCGAAACAGCTCGATGGCGTCTGCCACCGCCATCGGTTTGCGTACGATTGGATCGTTGGCCGCCACGATGGCCCGCATCCGGCGCTCGACCACGTCCAGGTCGGCCTGGGTGAATGGCGCATGGCCGCGCACTTCGCAGTAGTAGCCGCCGATCGTCGTGGCCGAGTGCTCGACATAGATCTCGGCCTCGGGAAAGACCTCCGCCGCGGCCACCACCATGACGAATGACAGTGAACGCCGGTAGATCCGGGCTCCGTCGGTTGTCGCCGTATCGAGGGGAATCACGTCGGCGTCCGACAACAGCGGCGTCGCCAGCTCGCAGAGCAGTCCATCGACGATGGCCGCCATCACGGGACAGGGGCGGCCGCCGCTGGCGGTGTGAATGATGTCGGCAAGGGGCGTTCCGATAGGCGCGTCGAAGACCCGCCCGTCCGCCAGGCGCGCCTGCACCGTTGTGCGCCGGACACCCGGAACGATGACGCCCGACTCCGGACTCTCCGACCGTGGTGATGTCTTGTCGCTCACGACCTCAAGCATGCCTCCATGTGCTGCAGGAAATCCACTGGCTACTGTTCGCCCACCACGCGCGTCGAGTCCCACCACAGGTAGATGCACAGCCCGCTGAAGAGCACCGCCGACACCAGCTGCGAAGTGATGTCGATGTTGAAGAAGGGCGTCGTCACCAGGTCCTCCCTGAACCACGGGAACAGTCGAAGCGCGGAGCCGAACACGCCTCCGAGCGCGCCGCCGGCCATGAAGCCCGACGCGATGATCGTGGCACGCTCCCGCATCCGGCTTCCCGTCCGACCGCCGATCCGCCCCGACCTGCCCGTGATCCAGTGGGCCAGAATGCCGCCGACCAGCGCCGGCAGGTTCAGCTCGAGCGGGAGATACATGCCCAGCGCGAACAACAGCGCCGGCACACCGATCACCTCCATCAATACCGACACCAGCGCACCCGTACCGAACAGCATGTAGGCGACCGGCTCGTGGCTCATGAAGCCCTCGACCAGTTCCTTCATGATCGAGGCCTGCGGTGACGCCAGGATGGGCCGGGCATCCCCCGCGACGGCCTCGCCGAACTGAAAGACCCTCGCCAGCATGACAATCGCGAGCCCGGCCGCAAGCGAGGACGCGATCACGCCCAGCAGCTTGGCGCGCTGCTGGGCCGCGGGTGTCGATCCGAGCCAGTAGCCGGTCTTCAGGTCCGTGATGAACTGTCCCGACACCGCGAGGGCCGTGCAGACCATGCCGGCGATGGCCATCACGAAGAACATTCCGGTCTGGCCCGAGAGGCCGAATCGCAGCAGCACCACCGACGAGATGATGATGGTGAGCATCGTCATCCCGGACACCGGGTTGCGCGCCACCGTCGCGATCGCATTCGCCGCGACCGAGGCGAAGAAGAACGCAAACACCACCGTCAGCACGACGCCGGCCACCAGCACGGCGGGTGACGATGCAAGGCTGCCGAAGAAGACCGCGATCCCCAGCGTCGTGGCGACGATCCCGATCAGGATGGCGACCAGCGACACGTCCATGTCCGTTCGCTCCTCGGACGCTTTCGTGCCGGACGTGAACGCGCGCGCCGCGATGGAGAAGGAGCCCGCCACGATCTTCAGCGATTTGATGATGCCGAAGATTCCCGCGGTCGCGATCGCGCCGACGCCGATGAACCGCACGTAGTTGCGGAAAATCTGCGTGCTCGTCATGCCGATGATGGTGTCGGGCGCCAGGCCGGCCGAGCGGAGGAGATCCGGAAACGAGTTGCTCCCAACCCAGAGGAGCGGCACCAGGATGAAATTCGAGAGGAAGCCGCCCAGGCAGAGAATCAACGACGACCGCAGGCCCATGACGTAGCCCAGGCCCAGGATGAAGGCCACGGCGTCGAAGCTGGTGGCGATCCTCGCCCGCTCGGCCAGATCCTTGACCACGGGGATGAATCGAAGATCCACGTACTCCTTCCAGACCTGGAACGTCGTGACGAAGAAGTCGTAGATGCCGGCGATGAAGGTCGCCAGCAGCAGCAGCTTCGCCTGCGACCCGCCCTTCTCGCCGGTGACCAGCACCTCGGTGATCGCGGTGGCTTCCGGATAGGGGAACTCTCCGTGCATCTCCCGCACGAAATACCGCCGGAGCGGAATCAGGAAGAGCATCCCGAGGCATCCGCCCGCGAGGCAGATGAAGATGGTCTGCACCGGGTGCGGGTCGAGCTCCAGGATGTAGAGCGCGGGCAGCGTGAAGATCGCGCCTGCGACGACCGCGCCCGAGGTGCCCCCGATACCCGTAATGATGACGTTCTCGAGGAGCGTCGAGCGGCGGCGGTACATGCGCGCCAGACCGATCGCGAGGATCGAGATCGGGATAGCGGCCTCCATGACCTGGCCGACTTTCAGCCCCGAGTACGCGGACGCGAGCGTGAACAGCACGCAGAGGAACAGGCCCCAGAGCACCGAACGCCAGGTCGATTCCGGCAGGTGCGCTTCGGGAGGGACGATCGGCATGTACCGTTCGCCGGACGACAGGCGCTGGTACGCGTTGGCGGGCAACGTGCTTGTGTCGAGTCCGGTGTGGGTGTCAGGCATCACGAAGCGTCCTCCTGCGGTCTGGCAGAGTCTATCGCAGAATCAGCACGCCCCAGGATCTCCATCCGCGACGATCGGAGTGACAGCACAGCGAGGAGGGAATTCGGTCCGAGGCACGCTATCATAGGCCCTTCCGTACCCGCACCCCGGATCACCCCTCGATGCCGAATGAGTCTCAGACGATCGTCAGGTGGGAGGTTTGACGACACCGGTCTCTCTCGACGATCGCCGCCGATTCCTGCTGCGCGCCCTGAGACTGGGCGGCGCCGGCGTGGCCACCGTCGGCCTCGGTGCGTACCTGTCCCGCCGGAGCGCCCGGCCACGGGAGAAGGCGCCGCTCGGCGCCGTCAAGGACCACGCCGTCGCCCCTGATGCCTCGAAGCCGGACCTGGTCGTCGTCCAGGGCGCCGAACCGCGGACCCTCGTGCAGCGCGGCCTCGCAGAGGCAGGCGGGATCTCGCGATTCGTGGCCCGCGGGGAGGTCGTGCTGATCAAGCCGAACATCGCCTGGGACCGTTCGCCCGAACAGGCTGCGACCACCAACCCCGAGATCGTCGCCGAACTGGTCCGCCTGTGCCGGGGCGCGGGTGCCGGCTCGGTCATCGTGACGGATGTCCCCTGCAACGACGCCGAGAGCTGTTTCGCACGCAGCGGCATCGCGGAGGCGGCCAGGGCGGCGGGTGCGGACGTCATCTATCCGCACCCTCGACTCTTCAGGCAGGTCGACATCAAGGGCCAGGTGCTCGGTGCGTGGCCGGTGCTGGAACCGTTTCTGATCGCGGACAAGATCATCAACGTGCCGATCGCCAAGCACCATAGCCTGACCGGGGTCACGCTCGGCATGAAGAACTGGTACGGCATGATCGGCGGCGATCGGAACCGGCTCCACCAGCGGATTCACGAGAGCATCGCGGACCTCTCGGCCTTTGCCCGGCCGACGCTCACGGTGCTCGACGGATACCGCGTCCTGGTGCGCAGCGGCCCGACGGGCGGCAGCGTGGCCGACGTCGTGGAGAAGAAGACCGTCATCGTGAGCACCGACCAGGTGGCGGTCGATGCCTACGTGGCCAAGGCGTGGTGGAACCTCGACGCTGGCCGGCTGCGGTTCCTGCAACTGGCTCACCAACGCGGCATCGGGCGTGCGGACTTCGCGGCGCTTCGTGTGCAGATGGTCAGCCTGTGATGAAGGTGCCCGCCATCGCCCTCCGTCGCGCGCGCCTCGTTTCGCAGGTCGCCTTCTTCTGCCTGTTCATGGCGCTGCTGTTGAGGACCGAGTTTGCCGGCTCGGTTCGCGCGACGACGGGTGACATCCGGCTGCCCTACCCGGTCGGCGTCTTTCTCGAGACCAATCCGTTGGTTGCCGTCGGAACCTCTCTCTCGACGGGATCGCTCTACCGGAATCTGGTGTGGGCCGTCCCGCTGCTCCTGCTGGCCCTCGTCGTCGGCCGCGCCTTCTGCGGCTGGATCTGTCCGCTGGGGTCGGTGCTCCACTTCTTCAGCAGCCTGCGATCGGAGACCAAGCGCGGCGCACGGCTCATCGAGTCGAATCGCTACAAGCGGTGGCAGGCGTTCAAGTACTACCTGCTGGCCGGCGTCCTGATGCTCGCGTTGATGGGATCCGCGGTCGGCCTGCTGCTCGATCCGATCTCGTTCCTCGTTCGCTCGATGACCGCGGCGGTCCTGCCGGCACTGAACTACGCGAGCCGGGCGACGCTCGACGCGGCGTACGCACTTCCAATCGGACGCGGCCGTATCGTGCTCGATGGCGTGACTTACGTGCTGAACCTGTTTGTCCTCAGTTTCAAGCAGCCGTACTTCAGCCAGGCGCTCGTGATCGGCGGCCTGTTCGTGCTGATCGCGGCGCTCAATTTCCGGATCACCCGGTTCTGGTGCCGCGCCATCTGTCCGCTTGGCGCCCTGCTGGGCGTCGTCTCCCGGTGGTCCCTGGTGCAACTTCGCAAACACGAGAGCCGATGCGACGACTGCCGGCGCTGCCTGCTGCGCTGCCAGGGCGGGGACGATCCGATTCCGGGAGCCGCCTGGCGCAAGTCCGAGTGTCATCTGTGCCTCAATTGCCTCTCGGAGTGCCGGGAGGGCGGCATCACCTTCACGTGGTCGTCGCGGGCGGACGGAACCGCTCGCGAAGTGCCCCAGCTCCAGCGGCGCAAGGTGATCACGGGACTGGCCGCCGGCGTCGGACTGATACCGCTGATGCGCAGCGCTCCCGGACTGGCGGCCGCCGCCGACCCGCGGCTGATTCGCCCGCCGGGCTCGGTCGACGAGCCGCACTTCCTCGAGCGGTGTGTCAGGTGCGGCGAGTGCATGAAGGTGTGTCCGACCAATGCGCTGCATCCGGCGCTCTCTGAAGCCGGGTTCGAGGGTCTCTGGAGCCCGGTGCTCATTCCGTCCATCGGATTCTGCGAGCCCAACTGCACGCTCTGCGGCCAGGTCTGCCCGACGGGTGCGATCTGGGAGATCACCCGTCTCGAGAAGATTGGCCGCCCCGCGCGGCCGAACGGGCATCCGCCGCAGCCGGAGGCGCCGCCAATCCGCATCGGCACGGCTTTCTACGACCGTGGCCGTTGCCTGCCGTGGGGCATGGCCACCGAGTGCATCGTGTGCGAGGAGTGGTGCCCCACGTCGCCGAAAGCCATCTACCTCGTTCCTGCGGAAGTCGCTGACGTCAACGGCGCCGTGAAGACGGTCAGGCAGCCGTACGTGGATCCGCACCGTTGCACGGGTTGCGGCGCGTGCGAGTTTGCGTGTCCGATCAAGGGCCGGCCCGCCGTCTACGTGACCAGCGCGGGCGAAACGCGGTCGAAATCCAACCAGTTCCTCCTCACTCCCGCGGCGCCCGGTACGACATCGGGCTCGTGAACCCCGCCCGTGCCCGCCCCGCCGTCGGCTGAAGCCGACCTCGCGCCTCCGGGATCGTTGCCGCGCACCCCGCGTGTGAAAGGGCGTAGTTGAAACCCTGGAGGGCTTCGACTCGTTCGGAACAGTAATGGCCCGCGTTTGCGGCCCGATGGGCCGTAGTCGTACAATCCCAATCCGACAGGCGCTCTTTCTCCTTCGGAATCGTCCCGGCCGCGCGAACCGGGTGATTCCACACTGGTGTCAACTGCCATGAGCGACAACAAGAAAAGCTGGGGTTCGACCGTGCTCGGCTGGTTCGTCGTCCAGGAAGGGGAATCCGGTCAGGAGACCGGTTCGAGCGAATCTGCGGCCGACCAAGCCGCAGCTCCGGACACGGCCCCAGACCCGTCCCTGTTCGCCAAGCAGCCTCCGTCAGCTCCGGGCGGCAAGGTGGACTTCGACGGCGTGTTCGAAGCCGCCGGAATCGCCGGCGAGGAACGTCAACGGGTGGCCAAGGCCACCGACCTGCTGGCGAGCCTGCCTGCCGACACGCCGGTCCCCGTCAAGAAACAGATCGTCGAGGCGTCCCTGAAAGCCTTCGGCGTGCCGATCGACAAGATCATCGAAGCCGGAGTCGGCGAGATCCAGGCGCTGGAGGGCTACATTCGGAACGGCGCCGCCGACACGCAGACGCTGCTGGCGGAATCCGCGAAGCGCATCAAGGAACACGAGGACGAAATCCGCCAACTGCGCACGGTGATGGACGAGCGCGTGCAGGAGCAGCAGGCGGTGGTGAAGAGCTGCAACGACCGGAAGCTCGGGATCCAGCAGATCCTGGAGTTCTTCGGCCAGGAGGCGGTCGCGCGTGTCGTTCGGGACTCGCCCAAGCTGCGGTCCCCATCCGATCAGGCGTAGACGCCGGACATCGTGGACTGACGATTCGTAACGAAAGGTGGCCAGAATGGCAGAGGGTGGATTCTTCCGGCGCCTCGGGAATCTCTGGCGGGGATTCCTGTCGCTTTGGATCGCAGACGTGGAAAAGGCGCATCCCGAGATCGCGTATGAGAACGCGATCAACTCGATGATCGAGAAGTACTCGCGCCTGAAGAATGCCACGGCGGCCATCATCCGCCAGCGCGAGGACTTCGACGCGCGCAACAAGCACGCCATCGCCGAGATGGCCGACGTCGACGCCCAGCTCAACGTGGCGGTCGAAACCAACCAGGACGACCTCGCCGTGGTGCTGCTCCAGAAGAAGAACGAGCTGACCAAGGAACTGGCCGACCTCCGCGAGGAGCTGGACCGCGCCCAGAAGGACGCCGATTCCGCGAAGACGTCGCTGCTGAGCGTGCAGGCCGAGATCAGAAAGCTGAAGGCCGAACGGGACTCGCAGCTGGCGAAGCTCCAGTCGGCCGATGCCCGTATCAGGATCCAGGAGCAGCTCGAGGGCCTGTCGGTCGACGCCGAGGTGAAGGCGCTCGACAACGTCCGCGAGCACATCAAGACGAAGATTGCCGAGGCCAATCTCGGGCGCGAACTCTCCGAGTCGTCGCTCGACTCGCGGCTGGCCGCGCTCAAGACGCAGGCCGGCGACGTCCAGGCCCGCCAGCAACTGGCTGAACTCAAGGCCAAGCGCGCGGCCCAGCAGGCGGCTCAGGGTCAGAAGACACTGTAGAGGACCAGGATCATGAAGCTAACTCCGTTCGCCAAGTTGTTCATCACGCTGGTCATCGTCGGCGTGATCGGGTACGCGTTCTATCATTACAAGGGCGCGGACATCCGGAAGTGGGCGGTCGGTGACAAGCCCGCCGGGACGGCCGCGTCACAGGATGTCGGCCGGGGCGATTTCGATCCGCTCCGCACCGCGCCGGCCGACCCCGCCCGCAACATCGGCGCCACCGGCGTCACGGGCACGACGCTTGGCAGCGGCGGAAGGCTCTCGCGGCCGCTCGTGGTCGGAATCAACACCTGGGCCGGCCACGCACCGGGCATCGTGTTCAACGCCGGCCTCGACCCGAGCCCCGCATCGAACTTCCGGAAGCGCTACGGCTTCGACGTGAAGTTCGTGCTCCTCGAAGACCCCTCCGCCAAGCTGGCCGCGTTCCGCAAGGGTGACGTCGACATCATGTGGAACACGGTGGACAACTGGGCCCGCGAGGCGTCGATCCTCTCCGAGCAGAACCAGAAGGCGAAGTCGATCATCATGCAGGACTGGTCCCGTGGCGGAGACGGGATCGTGTCGCTCTCGAGCATCAAGTCCATCGAGGACCTGAAGGGCCGCAAGATCTCCTGTACGCAGTTCACCCCGTCCCACTTCCTGCTTCTCTACCTGCTGGCACAGTCGGGCCTGTCGACCGAGGATCGGATCGCGGTCGAGAAGAACATCATCTTCACGCAGGATGCACCGGCGGCCGCCGCGATGTTCAAGGCCGGCCAGGTGGATGCCGCGGTAACCTGGGAGCCCGACCTCTCGGCCGCCGTGGCCGCGCGCGGAGATGCGGCGCGGGTGCTGGTCTCGACGACGGCGGCCAGCAATATCATCGCCGACACGCTCTGCGCCCGGCAGGACGTCATCGACCAGGCGCCCGAGACGATCAGGGACTTCGTCCACGGCTGGTTCGACGGCATCGACCTGATGAAGGCCGATCCGGCGGCTTCGTACGCGGTCGTCGCCAAGGCGCTCAAGCTCGACAGCGACACGATCTCCGGCATGTTGTCGGGCCTGAAACTGACGCCCTACGCCGACAATGCCCAGTTCTACGGCTTGACCGGCGGCAAGGCCCACTACGAAACGCTGTTCGACACCTCCTTCGTGATCTGGCGGAAGAAGGGCCTGGTCACCCGCCCTGTCGAGGCCCGTGACTGGGCCGATACCCGGTTCATCTCGGCGCTGGCCGCCGCCTACCCCGGGCAATCGGTCGACGAGCCCAGGATCGCCAGCCGGCCAGCTTCGGCGCAGGACCGCGCGATCATCAACAAGCAGATCCAGATTCACTTCACGCCGGGGTCCGACGAAATCATGGCCGGCTCGTACTTCGTGCTCGACGCGCTCGGCGAAACCATGACCTCCTTCGGCAACACGTACCTCAGAGTCGAAGGCAACACCGATTCGACCGGCCCGTCCACGGTGAACCTGACGCTGTCGGAGCGCCGCGCGCTGGCCGTGAAGACCTACGTGCTGAAGAACTTCCCGAACATCCAGGCCACGCGATTCCAGACGATCGGACGCGGTTCGAGCAACCCGGTGGCGCCGAACGAAACTGAAACCGGCCGGCAGCTCAACCGCCGGACGGACATCAAGGTGATCCTGGCGGCTCAGTAATTCGGCGTGACCGGATCATCTCGATGGCCAAGAAGCCGAGCGACCTGTTTGCATTGAGAACACCGCTGCCGCGCATGACGAGCCTCGTCCTGGGTCTCGTCATGCCGGCACTCGTGCTGGGGGCGTGGTGCGCCGCGTCGTACGGGGGACTGGCGCCTCCCGACTTCCTGCCGTCGCCAACCGAGGTCGTCAAGGGCACGCTCCAGTTGTTCATCGAGCACGACCTCGCGCGGGCGATTCTCGTCTCGACCCAGCGCATCTTCCTGGCGTTCTTCCTCGCCTCGGCGCTCGCGCTGCCGCTCGGCGTGCTGATGGGCGCGTTCGAGCCGGTCAACCGGCTGTTCGAACCCATCATGGCGCCGCTGCGCTACATGCCGATCTCGGCATTCATCCCGCTGCTCATCTTGTGGTTCGGCATCTACGAGAAGCAGAAAATTGCGTTCCTGTTCCTCGGGGTCTTCGTCTACCTGCTGCCGGTGGTCGTCACGGCCATCAGGGCGGTGCCCGACGAGCTCGTGCAGACCGGCCTCACGCTGGGCGCGAGCCGGGTCCAGGTGATCAGGACGATCCTGCTGCCGGCGGCGCTTCCGGAGATTTTCGATTCCTTCCGCGTCATGAACGCCATTTCGTGGACCTACGTGATCCTGGCGGAGGCCGTGAATCCCGAGCACGGGCTCGGCTACATGGTGGAGCTCGCCAGGACGCACCAGAAAGCGTCCTGGTCGTTCGCCGGGCTTCTCGTCATCGGCGGAATCGGCTTGCTCACCGACTTCCTGATCCGCGCCCTGTCGAGCATCGCCTTCCGCTGGCGGGAGAAGACGGCATGAGCGACGCCAAGCACCCGTCTTCCCCGTCACAGGCTGGCGAACCCGGAACCGTCGCCGTCACCGTCGAAGGCCGCAAGGCCACGACCGGCGCCACCTATCGCGCCGACCTGGCAGGCGCGGCCCCGAAGGTCCGCATCAGCGATCTGGGCATCACCTACACGGGCCGGGACGGGCACGACACCGAGGCGGTCCGCGACGTGTCCATCGATATCGACGACAAGCCCGGGTGCGGGGAAATTGTCGTGTTCCTTGGCCCGTCCGGCTGCGGAAAATCGACCATCCTGAAGGCCGTCGCCGGCCTGCTCCGTCCGACCAAGGGCACGATCCTGATCGACGGCCAGGCGGTCGAGTCACCCGGGCGCGAACGGGGCATGGTGTTCCAGGCCTACACCTCGTTCGGCTGGCTCACGGTGCGCGATAACCTCGAGTACGGCTTGAGATTGCGCGGCACGCCGAAAGCCGCGCGCCGCAAGCTGTCCGACAAGTACCTCGACGCCGTAGGCCTGACGGATTTCGCGGGACGCTATCCGAAGGATCTGTCGGGCGGTATGAAGCAGCGGGTCGCGATTGCCCGGACGCTGATGAACGAGCCTCGCGTGGTGCTGATGGACGAGCCGTTCGGCGCCCTCGATCCGCAGACGCGGTGGGGCATGCAGGGGCTGCTGCTCGACGTGTCGCGTTCCGAAGACAACACGATTCTCTTCGTCACCCACGACGTGTCGGAGGCCGTGTACCTCGCCGACACCGTGTATGTGCTCTCGGCGCGCCCCGCGCGCATCCTGCACCGCGTGAACGTGCCCTTCTTCGCGAATCGGGACATCGCCCTGAAATCCTCGAATGATTTCAGGCAGGTCGAAAAACAGCTCCTGGACCTTCTCTACACGTCCGCCGCGCCGGGCGCATAGAATAGGCCCATGGCATCGACTGACAGGAAGGCCCGACCGGTCCAGGAGGCCCCCGCCGCGCGGGTATCCGCGTCGCCGCCCGAGGCGGCCCAGTCCTCGCCGCCTCAGCCGACCATGCTCCAGGCCACCTCGTCAGCGATCAAGGAGAGCATTCTCCAGAAGCGCCCGTACCTGAAGTTCGCCTTCGCCAACCCCTACAATCTCTCCCTGGTACTCGGCGGCCTGGCGGCGGCCGTCCTCACGGCGAACCCGCTGCTCGCGCTGGTCGCCCTGGGCGGCGAGGCGATCTGGCTCCTGCACGCGCCCGAGTCCAAGCGCCTGCGGCACCTGCTCTGGGATCCGAGATTCGAACAGCTCAAACTCGCCTACGACGAGCAGGCCCGTGCCGAGCGGATGCAGATTCTGGCGCCCGGCGATCGGCAGCGCGTCGATCGGCTCGTCAAACAGAAACGGGACATCCAGCGCCTCGCGGCCCAGAACCCGTCCTTCACCGCCGACCTGCTGCGCGGTGAGCTGGTCAAGACCGATCGACTTGTCGAGTCGTTCCTCGACATGGCCGTGACCTGCGCCCGCTACGAACAATACCTCGGCACCATCGACATCACCGGGCTCGACCGGGAGCGCGATCGCTGGGACAAGGCCATCCGGGGCGGCGCCGCCGGGGACCAGCAGGTCGACATCGCGAAAAAGAACCTCGCGATCATCATGAAGCGGTTCGAGAAGGTGCAGGAGATCAGGAAATACCTGGGCGTGGCCAGAGGGCAGCTGGACCTCATCGAGAACTCGTTCCAGCTGCTCGCGGACCAGATCGTCACGATGCAGTCGCCGCAGGAGCTCTCCGGCCAGCTCGACGAGATGCTCAACGGCGTCCAGGCCATCAAGGACAGCACCGCCGATACCGAGCGCCTGCTGGCAAGCATGGGACTGCCGACCAACGTCTGATGCCAAAGGCTCCTATGAACGAACCTCGTCTGCTTCCGGCATGGGCGGAGGATCTGCGGCGCCGCTACCTCCGGGGTGAAGCCTCCATGTTCGTGCTCCACGGCAACGTCTACGACGTGGTGGTGCACGGACAGAAGACATCGAGCCTGGTGGAATTCCTGAGCGAGGTGCTGCTCAAGGACACGCGCGAGACCATCGCCACCTACAACCTGGCGACCGGCGCCCGTTTCGCCAAGCGAGGGACGTCGTTGCCCGGCACAGACGACCTGCTGCTCGAGACCCAGAAGGACAAGGTGCTGCCGGGGCTCGAGCGGCTGCTGGTCGGCTCCACGCGCGTGGCGGTGATCCTCGAATACTCGGAGGCGCTTGCGCCCGCCGGGGATCCGTCGTTCCAGGCTGACGCCGACCGGGCCGCCATCATCACCCTGCATCGGTGGTCGTCGCTGCCGGCCATCGAAAAGGGCGACAACATCATCCTGCTCGTCGCCGAGAACCTGAGCGACCTGGCGCCGAAGATCGTCTCCAACCCCCGCGTCGCTGTCGTCGAGATCCCGATGCCGGATCGCGACACCCGCCGCGTCGTGGCGCGGATCTCCGACGCCCGGCTCACCGACAGGGACGTCGATCGCTACGCCGAGATCACGGCCGGCCTGAAGGCCGTCCAAATCGCCTCGATTCTGACTCCCCCGCCGGCCTCCGAGGAAGAAGCCGCGCAGCGCGAGGCCTTCATCGCCGGAATCCTCGGCCCTGGAGCCGACGTGCCGGCCCGTGCGAAGAAGCTCGCCACGCTGACGGCCGGCCTGCCGCCCGACGAGATTCGCCGGCTCATCGCGCCTTCGGCTGCCACACCCGCGTCCGAGGCCACTGTCGCCGCCGATCGGGCCCGCCAGGACGTCGACCGCCTCATCGCCAGGCGCAAGCGGGAGATCCTCGAACGGGAGTGCTTCGGCCTGGTCGAGTTCGTCGAGCCGGAACACGGCTTCGAGGTCGTCGGCGGCATGGACGAGGTCAAGAAGGACCTGGGAGTCATCGCCCAGAGCATCAAGGATGGTCTCACCAGCCGCGTGCCGATGGGCATCCTGTTCACCGGCCCGATGGGCACCGGCAAGACGTTCGTCGCCGAGGCCTTTGCGAAGGAATGCGGGCTGACGACGATCAAGCTCAAGAACTTCAGGTCGAAGTGGGTCGGTGCCACCGAAGGCAACCTCGAGAAGATTCTCACCGTCATCCGGGCCATCGGCCAGGTGGTGGTCATCGTGGACGAAGGCGACCGCGCCTTCGGCAACACCGATGGCGAGGGCGACGGCGGCACCTCGTCCCGCGTCATCGCCCGCATCAAGGAATTCATGTCGGACACGTCGAACCGGGGCCGGATCCTGTTCCTTGTCATGACCAACCGGCCCGACAAGCTCGACGTGGACCTCAAGCGCGCCGGCAGGCTGGACCGCAAGATCCCGTTCCTCTACTCGCAGACACCCGACGAAGTCGAGAACGTCGCGCGGGCCAGCATTCGCAAGAACAAGGTCCGCACCCAGGTCGATTTGACGACGATTCGCGCTGAGTTCTCCGCCAAGCTGGTCGGCTACAGCAACGCCGATGTCGAGGCCGTGGTGCTCATGGCCAACGACGATGCCGCGCGCGAAGCGGGAGGCGACCCGGAGGTCGAGGCGAGACACCTCGCGCGGGCGGCCGCGGACTACTTCCCGAGCCGGGACTCAGAACTGCTCGAGTACATGGAATTGCTCGCGGTGTTCGAGACGTCGAGCCGCCGCCTGTTGCCCGCGAAGTACGCCGCGATGACACCCGACGAACTCGATGCCCGGCTGAGGCTTCTTCGGGCAACCGTCGGCAGCAGGCGATAGGATCGGCTGAAAGCCGCGCCCTCCCGTGCGCGCGAGGGCGTGACCCCATGGGAACTACCCCGCGAGCACGCGGAGCAGCAGATCCCACTGCGTGTCCAGTCGAGGGAGCAGCGAAACCGCCCGGCCGAGGTCGCCGGCGCGGCTTTCCGTTCAATTCCCGCCGAGAATCGTCAGGCGCACGTGTGAGGCGGAATGCTCGCCCCGGTACACCCGCTGCACGGCTTTCTGGAACATGGCGGCTGTCGCCGTGTTGATGTTGCAGAACGTCTGGGGGTTGAGGTTGACGAGCGGGAACCACGAGCTCTGGATCTGCACGCCAATCCGATGGCCGCGACGGAACGTGTGAAACACATCGGGCATGGCGTATTCGATCTTGGCCAGCTGTCCGGGCACGAACGGCTCGGGCTTCTCGTAGCTCGTCCTGAACTTGCCTCTCATCGCCTCGCCGCGCACCAGCTGCTGGTAGCCCCCCGCGCCGCCGGCTCGCGCAGGCTTTGGACCGGGGCCCGGCACGAGGTTCGGGTCGGCAGGCGTGTCGGGGTACACGTCGATGAGCTTCACGACCCAGTCGGAATCGGTTCCGCTGGTCGATACCTGGAGGCTCGGAGAAGCGGGGCCGGCCACCGTCACGTCCTCGGCGAGGACGTCGGTCACGTAGGTCAGCACATCGGACCGCTCCGCCGCGAAGCGCTGGTCCTCGATCATGTGCTCGCGCGTCATCGTCACCGACAGGGCCTTCGTGTACGGAACCGGGTTCCCGGGGTCGCTGACATACTCGTCGTACACGTTCCCGGCGTCGGTCGGCGGGTCGAACGCGAGGCGTCCCCCCGCGCGGAGATAGAGCGAGCGGGTGGCCGCCCCAGCCGGCGGCCACGCATCGAACCTGCGCCACGCGTTTCGCCCGGTCTCGAACACCCACGCCTTTGGAAGATTCGGATCCGGCCCGCCTTTCAGGTGGCGGACGAAGAACGGCAACTCCATCTTCTCCCGGTAGAAAGGGCCGGTCTTCGTACCAAAGCGGACATCGCCAAGGCGGTCTCCGTCGGACCGCGCCCACCCGCCGTGGACCCAGGGTCCCATGACGAGCGTATTCGATGAGAGCGGGTGCTGGCGCTCCACGTTCTTGAAGGTCTCCAAGGCGCCGAACAGATCCTCCGCGTCGAACCAGCCGCCGACCGTCAGCACGGCCGGCTTGATGTTCCTGAGGTGCGGACGCAGATTGCGCGCCTGCCAGAACGCGTCGTAGGCCTCGTGCTCCATCATCTGGTTCCAGAACGCGATCTCGCCTTTGAAGAACCTGGCGTTGATGTTCGGCATCGGGCCGAGCTTCAGGTAGAACGCATAACCGTCGGAGGTTCGGTAGTCGAGCCGAGGGCCCGAGGCCGTCGTCGGGACCGGTCGAGGGCGCCCGAAGCCGAAGAAGAAATTGAACGCATGAGGCAGGTAGAGGGCGCCGTTGTGATGAAAATCGTCGCCGATGAACCAGTCGGAGATCGGGGCCTGTGGCGACGCGGCCTTGAGCGCCGGGTGCGCGTCGATCATTCCTGCCGCGGTATAGAAACCCGGATACGAGATCCCGTACAAGCCGACCCGGCCGTTGTTGTTCGGGATGTGCTTCACCAGCCAGTCGATCGTGTCGTAGGTGTCCGTGCTCTCGTCGATGTCAGTCGGACCGTGCTTGACATCCAGTTGCGGCCGCATGTCGGTGAACTCGCCTTCCGACATCATCCGGCCGCGCACGTCCTGGTAGACGAAGATGAAGCCCTCGCGCGCGAAGAGATCCGATGGCCCGAGGCTCGCGCGATAGGCGTCCTCGCCATATGGCGCGACGCTGTAGGGTGTGCGGGTCAGCAGGATTGGATAGCTCGCGGACCGGGCCCTCGGAACGTAGACCGACGTGAACAGCTTCACGCCGTCTCTCATCGGCACCCGATACTCGGATTTCCCGTACGCCCCGCGGAGGTAGTCCAGGTCCTGGCTGCCTGCCACGAGCGCCAGAGCCATGCAAACGGACGCCGCCAGGCCGCCGGCTCGCAGGCGGGTCTTCCATGACCTCCTCATCTCGGGTCTCCCGAACAAGCCCGGGTGCCCTGCAGGCGACACCTCGAGGCGCGGAACTTGAGCAGCCGCTGGCTGGCTTCAGACAAGAAAAGGGGCGGGCCCCGAATTGACCCGCCCCTATTCTACCGGCTGCGTGCGTGGCAGGCGCTGCGATCAGTCGGATCGCGCCCTGCCTGTGGTCCTACCAGGTCATGCGCACACCAAACCGCAAGACGCGCGGCGCGAGAATGGCCGACACCGTGTTGGCGTTGGTCGCGTTCTGCTGGCGCCGCTGCGAGAGAATCGTGTTGGCGTCAAGCAGGTTGAACACGTCGATGCTGAGCGTCGCCTTCACGCGCGCGATGGTGACAGGCCGGTCGACCCTGAAGTCGACCTGTGCGACGGTCGGGAGCCGCACGGAGCCCTCTTCCGCCACGTACACGCTGGCTGCGCCCTGGCTGAACTGGGGCGCCCGCGAAGGAGTCTGCACGAACTGCAGCAGAGGGAATCCGCTCCGGACGTTGACGAACGCGGCCACGTCAGCCTTGACGACGGGCACCTGGTACACCCCCGAGAGCCGGGCGATCCATTTCGCGTTGACGAACACGTTGTCGATGCCGCTGGTCGTCGACTGCGGCGCGTACTGCCCGCCGTTGAGGTTGCTGATGTTGGTCGGATCCTGGTACGACCCGGCGGGGTAGTACTCGGGCGCGTTGTTCCACGAGAAGCTGGCGTTCGCCATCCAGCCGTGCGACATCCGCTTGCGCAACGTGACATCGACGCCCTGATACACCCGATAGTAGCCAGGGAGGTTCCGGTACAGCCTGTAGACCGGGATGGTGCTCGTGGTCGCGTAGTACTGAACCGGGTTGCAGAGGGAGTTGGCCGGACAGCTCGAGGCGGCCGGCGTGTAGCTCACGGGTCCGGAGTAGTTGGCGGAGGTCCAGCTGTTCGGGTCGTAGGTGCCGTCGGTGATCCAGTTGGTCCGGAAGTTGGACGACCTCCGCGCGATGAAGCTGGCTTCCGCCGCGAAGTCCGAACCGAACTGCCTCTCGAAGCCAACCACGACCTCGTCGGTGTGCTCGAGCTTGATATTCGGATCGTTCTTGACGACCGGGGTCGCAATGGCGGTCGGGTTCCGGTAGTCGTAGTTGCCCCCGGAACCGAGCGGCACCGGGAGCATGACGATCTCGTTCGCCTGGGCGACGGTGTCGCCGTTGAGATCGACCCAAGGGTAGATCACGTTCGAGTTCGACCCGGTCAGCGTGTACGAACTCGACAGGTCGCCGGTGCCCTCCTGGGCGATGTAGCGCGCGTAGTTCACCTTGACGAC
This sequence comes from uncultured Acidobacteriota bacterium, assembly GCA_963843385.1. GTDB lineage: Bacteria > Acidobacteriota > Vicinamibacteria > Vicinamibacterales > JAKQTR01 > CAVOHU01. The sequence goes on along the minus strand of CAWJJY010000007.1, from coordinate 748,030 downwards.
GTTGCGGCCGTTGCCCAGCACGTCGTAGGTCAGTCCCACACGCGGCGACCAGTTCTTGAACGCGTAGGTCCCGTCGCCGAGCGCCTTCGCGCCGTTGAACTGCACTGACGGGAGCTGATCGAAGATCTGGCCGGTTCCGACGTAGACAATCGGTGCGACCTGGCACCCGGTCGGGGTGGGGCTGGGGCAGAAGTTCATCGCACCGTTGAACGTGGCCTGGCCCACAAAGGGCACACCGGGCACCTTGCCCGGGCGAGACTCGTCGGTCTGGTAGTCGAACCGGAATCCTGCGTTGACTGTCAGCCGTTGCCGCGAGTAGCTGTCCTGGATGTAGAAGTTGCGATTGCGCAACTGGTACTCGCTGTACGAGTCGCGGTAGATCTGCACCCTCCAGGGCTGACCGTACGCCAGCTGATCCACGGCGTTGCCGCCGTAGTGCGTCTCGGAGTGCGCGACGTCATTTCGGTACTTGCCCCCGAACTTGATCGAGTGGTCGCCGCCCAGGAAGCCTGGCGCGAAGAAGCTGCCCGAAAGGTCGATGCTGTCGGTTGGCCGCACGTAGACGCTGCGATTCAGCGACCGGCCCCAGAGTCCTGCCGGGCTGTACTGCTCCTGGATGGGCTGAACACCGGCGAGGGAGTCGTCGTGAAAGTCGAGGATGAAGTTGTTCCCGACGTGCGCGTACTGCAACTCCATCATGAGGCGATCGCTGAAGACGTGCCGATCGCTCCACTTGTAGGTCTTCGGCAATCCGGTCTTCCAGAGCGACGAACCGAGGCCCAGGCTGGACGGCACATCCTTCTGGCGGTAGGTCGTTTCGATCGGGTGGAGATCGTCGGCCCCGCGGGCGTTACGGACCTTGCCCGCCATGTTGAAGAAGAACTCGAACTGGTTGCTCCTGAACGGCGCCACGGCAAGTTTGCCGTTGTAATTCTTGAGCGTCGTCAGATCGGTGCTCAGGCATCCCCAGACGTCCTTGATCGGATGCGACAGCGGATCGGCTTTGAGGTCCGCCTTCATCGTCTGGCACGACGCGTCCGGCTTGTAGAAGTTGTTGACACCGGCCTTGATGTTCTGCTCGCCGTAGGCCCCCCAGAACCAGGCTCGTCCGAGCACGATCGGACCCCCGAGTTCGGCCCCGAAGTCCTGGATGTTCTGAATCGGATTGCCCGACGTCGCCCCCTCTTTCCGCAGGGCATCGGTGATGTTGACGGCCTCGAACTTCTGGGGCGTGAGGTAGAACCGGGCCGAACCCCTGAACTTGTCGGTGCCGCTCTTGGTGACCAGGTTCAGGCCAACCCCGGGGGTCATCATCGTCACGTCGGCGCCGCCGGTCGAAATCTGCATTTCTTCGAAGGCGTCGAAGTCGAAATACACGGGCGATCCGCCCGTGGCCGACATATCGGTGATATCAACGCCGTCGAGGTTCCACTTCTGCTGGCTGAAGGCTGCCCCGCGCGCGATGAAGTTCGACTGCTGCCCCGACTGGCTGCCGCCGACATTCGAGCGGTCCACGACCACCGAGGCCGTCTGCTCCAGCATGACCCACGGATCGCGCGCTGACGGGATGCTCTGCAGCGTCTCCTGCGTCAGGCGCGCGGTCTTGCTCGTGTCCTTGGTGTCGACAAGCGGAGTCTCGCCAACCACGGTGACCGTCTCTGAGACAGTCGACAACTCGAGCGTCTGGTTCACCTGGACGTTCAGGCCGATCTCGAGCCGGAAGTTCGACTTGAGCACCGACTTGAATCCGGGCAGTTCGAACCTCACGCTGTAAAGACCGATCGGCAACTGCGGGAACCGATAGGTCCCGGTGGCTGTGGTCAGTGCGGTCAGTGGCTGGAGCAGCACGGTGCTGTGAAGCGTCACCGTCACGCCCGGAAGCACAGCGCCAGACGGGTCGGTGACCTTGCCGTACATCTCACCGGTCTGTTGAGCGAACCCCGCCGACGCCAGGCAGCAAAGCGCCATGGCGACAATCACGGCCGAACGAACCTTCATGGGAGCCTCCTCATTACCGCGTTCAACACAATCCCGCCCCCACCAAGCCCCTGGCGAGTCCGAGGGACAATCGGCGTCTGAGCGCCCTCCAACCCACGGAGGTCGCCAGGCACTGTTTAGAGCTTGGGAGATGGACTACGGGTTATCCCTAAGGAAAGCAAGCTCCGCACCAGTGAAAACGTGTCGGATTTCGGCCGAATGCTGCGATTCCTGATCGTCGATTCGCTCGGGTATCCAAACGGCTGGAATCTCCTATCCAATGACTCGTAGTTCTTTCGCCGGTCGGATGATGGGCTGCTCGCGAAGACCAGCCTGGCCTGGACGGAGGCTGGCGGGAGAATCAGTGACGGCGGTAACGGCGCAAGTCGGGCGTGCGCGCCGCAATCCATGCGACGGCCGCCAGGCAGCCCACGCCCCCGCTCACGACCGAGAACGGCGCCCCGAACCAGTTGGCGACCAGACCGGCTTCCAGCTCGCCCAGCTGCGGGCCTCCCATGAAGAAGACCATGTTGACGCCAACCATGCGGCCGCGGATGTGATCCGGCGTTTCCATCTGCCGGATGACGTTTCGCAGCACCATGCCAACCGTGTCGGTGGCCCCGGTCAGGGCCAGGCAGACCAACGTCAGCCAGAACTGCTGCGAGATCCCGAAGGCGACCGTGGCCAGCCCGTAGCTGGCGACTGTCAAGAGCAGAATCGCGCCGCGGCGTTCGACCCGGTCCACCAGCCGGACCATCGCCGCGCTGGCCAGCAGCGCACCGGCCGAGGGGGCGGCGTACAGCCAGCCGTAGCCGTGCGCGCCGACCTGGAGGATGTCCTGCGCATAGATCGGCAGCAGCGCGGTCGCCGAGGAGAAGAACGTGGCGAAGAAGTCGAGCAACATCGACGATCGGATGATCGGCGCCCCAAACACGAATCGGAGTCCCTCCCATGCCGCTCGCAGGCTCACCTCAGGAGCCGGATGACCGGGCCGCACCTCGCGGGGTACGAGGCCTCGCATCGCGACAAGCGCCCCGATGACGAAGAGGAATGACGCCGCATTCAGCCAGTAGACCGCGGCGACGCCGGAGACCGCGATGAGAATGCCGCCGATGGACGGGCCTGTCACCGACGCCACCTGAAACATGATCGTGTTCAGGCCAATGGCGTTGGCGAGGTGTTCGCGCGGCACCAGGTTCGGGATCAGCGCCTGACGGGCGGGGCCGTCGAAGGCGCCCGCCGCGGACGACAGTGCGGCAAGCACGTAAATGGGCCACACGGTGGAGAGACCGCGGACCGTCAAGACGGCGAGCACGGCCGCCAGCACCGCCATCATGCCCTGCGTCACCAGCATGACGCGGCGTCGATCGTAGACGTCGGCGATCACGCCGCTCACCATCGAGAAGCCGACGACGGGCAGCACCCGCGCCAGGCCGACCAGCCCGAGCGCGATCCCCTTGTGTTCCGGATCGACGAGCAGCGACACGTGCCACAGGATGGCCGCCGTCTGCATCGTCGACCCGGACATCGAGACGAGCTGCCCGAGCCAGAGCAGGCGGAAGTTGCGATGCCGCAGGGCAACAATCGGTGAAGGCTCGCTCGTCATGTCTGGCGTGAGGAGGACGGCGCAAGCGCGGGGACGCGCTCGCACCCGCCGGGCGACCCAGCCAGCATACCGGCTGCGCCCGATCGATCACAATGAAGCCGGGCTGGATTGGCGCCGGCGCGCGGTCCGCGCCGGCGGTCAGGGTCTTCAGAACGGAATGAGCGGGGACGGAGTGCGGGGCATGGCGACGACGAATTCGTGCACTACTCGCTGAAGTGCGCCAACGACCTGCGGATCGTACAGCGTCCCCTGGCAGGCGATCACTTCATCCACCGCATCCTCTGACGGCCGCAAGTCACGATAGGGCCGGGGCGAGGTCATGGCGTCGTAGCTGTCTGCAACGGCGAGGATCCGCGCTGCGACAGGGATCTCTTCGCCCCGCATGCCGCGCGGGTAGCCGGACCCGTCGAATCGCTCGTGCGACGATTCCACGAGCACCGCCGAGCCCGCGAGGAAGGGAACCGATCGCATGATGCGCCCGCCCCAGTTGGCGTGTGACTGCATCACGCCGATCTCGAACTCCGTCAGGCGCGCCGGCTTGGCGAGCACGTCGCAGGGCACGGCGACCTTTCCGACATCATGCAGGAGCGCTCCGACCTCGAGCTGTTCCAGCGTCGGTTCACCGATTCCCAGATCTTTCGCAATCGCGACCGACAGGGCGGCAACCCGCAGCCCGTGCTGGTAAGCGTCCGGGTCGTGCAGGGTCAGCATCGCGAGCAATGCTCTCACCGTCGCTCGCGAGTTGATCTGGGTCATGCCGAGCGCTTCGGCCAGCTGTTGGCGCCTGCCTTCAGCTTCCTGCTCGAGCCTTGAGAGACGCTCGTCCACCGCGACGGCCTCCTGGTGCCAACGGACGCCGCGCTCCACCGCCTGCAGCAGCCGGTCGGACTTGAACGGTTTGACCAGGTAGTCCAGGACGCCGGTTCTCAAACTGGTGATGACACACTCTGAGCTGTCCTGGCCCGTGGCCATGATCAGCGCCGTCTTCGGGTAATGGCGACGGAGCTGTTCGGCCAGCCACAAGCCGTCGTGACCGGGCATCGTGATGTCGCACAATGCAACAGGGGCCGGGTCGTCCGACATGATTGCCAGCGCTTCTTCGGCGGTGGTCGCCTCGCGCGAATCAAATCCCGCGGATCCTAGCCACCTGCCCACGAGTGTTCGAACGGCTGGGTGGTCATCGACCACCAGTACGCTGGTCATACTGGCCTCCAACCGGTCGGAGCCAGCAAGAGAAATGCCAGATTCGATGCCGGTCCATATTGCGAATTGGCGGGCACCTGGGGGCCCCGGACACGCCCGGGACGAACGGTACACGTGCGCGCACACCGGACCGCGGAGGGCCGGCACTGCCGGCCCACCGCCCCGATCCGCCGGCGGTAGGGTGTCTAGGAAGGCCCGGCCACTGGTCTGCGCTGGATGGACGAGTCGAGGCTGTGGCGCTCGAGCAGACGATACAGCGCCCGCCTGCTGATGCCCAGGCGATCGGCGGCGAGTTTCTTGTTGCCGTTGACCTCGGAGAGGACCCGTTCGAGGAGTTCCCGGTCGATATCGACCGCCGCCTCGTCTGTATGGTCGGACTCATCCGGCGTCGGAACCGTCCGGGACGAGGCTGCTGCCTGGGCAGACTTCGCAAACGCCCCGAGATCGCGTTCGGTGATGAACTCGCTTTCCGCCAGCATCGAGGCGCGTTCGACGGCGTTACGCAGCTCGCGGATATTGCCTTTCCAAGGCGCTCCGGCCAGCAGGCGTTCGGCGCCGGGCGTCAGGCCCACCAGCCTTTTGCTGAATCGCACCGAGGCATCCCGCACGAAGGACGCCGTCAGGAACGGGATGTCCTCCCGGCGATCCCGTAACGGAGGCAGCACGATCTCGACGACGTTCAGCCGGTAGAACAGGTCCGCGCGAAACCGCCCGCCGTTGACTTCCGCCATCAGGTCCCGGTTGGTCGCGGCGATGACGTGAACATCCGATTTGCGGCTCTCGAGCGAACCCACCCGCTGGACCTCGCCGGTTTCCAGCACCCGCAGCAGCTTCGCCTGGACGCTCGACGGCAACTCGCCGATTTCGTCGAGGAACAGCGTTCCGCCGTCCGCGAACTCGAACATGCCGACCTTGTTCTCGGTGGCGCCCGTGAATGCCCCGCGCACGTGCCCGAACAACTCGCTTTCGAACAGGGTCTCGACGACCGCCGAGCAGTTGACGGTCACGAATCGCTTGATCCGTCTCGGGCCCGCGAGGTGCAGCGCTCGTGCCGCCAGTTCCTTGCCGGTGCCGGTCTCGCCCGAAATGAGCGCCGTTCTGACGTGGGGCGCGAGGCGCCGGATCAACCCGAACAGCTCCTGCATCACCGGACTGCGCCCGATCATCCCGTGGTACTCGAGCTGGGCCGCCATGTCCTGCTCGACGATCCGCAACCGGCGCTGACGCGACGCCTCCTCGCGAACGCTGGTCAGCAGGGCGCCGACCCGGTCGAGGTCAAGGGGCTTGGTCAGGTAGTCGAGCGCGCCGAGCTTGATCGCTTCGATCGCCGAGTCGATCGCCGCGTACCCGGTCATCAGCACGACCTGGCAGTCCGGGGCTTCCTGACGGATGACGCGCAGGACGTCGAGGCCGCCGATGTCGGGCATCCGTACGTCGATCATCGCGAGGTCGAACCGTTCCTTGCGCAGCTGAGCCAGCGCTGCCTCCCCGCCGCCGCAGGCCACCACATCGAAGCGCAACCCGCGCGCGAAGCGTTCGAGCAGTCGCAGGATCTGAGGCTCATCATCGACGAGCAGAATTCGGGCTTCGGTATCGGCCATAGGACACTACCCCTGGGACGCGGCACGCGGCGGGCGATCGTCCACCACCCGTCGGACGGCACGCACGAGAGCCTCTGGCGAGAACGGCTTGTGCAGGATTCCAGCCGAGGGCACCGAGGTCGCAAGAACATCCTCGAGCCGGTCCGCGTAGCCGGAGACGTAGAGCACGGCCAGTTCGGGCTTCAGCGTCGCCAGCTCACGGGCGAGGTCGGGCCCCTGCTGGCCGGGCATGACGACATCGGTGACCAGGACGTGAACGTGCCCCGGGTATTGCTTCACCGCGTCAAGCGCGGCCGCGGCGTCCTCCACGCTGATCACCGTGTAGCCGTGACGCTGGAGGATTCTGCGCATGACTTCCCGCACGCCTGTTTCGTCCTCGACGAGCAGGACCGTCTCGGAGCCCTGAAGCAGGGCGGGCGGCGTGGCGTCGCCTGACACCTGGCCGGGAACCTTGACGTCGAGTGCCGGCAGGTAAATGGTGAAGACCGAACCGGAGCCTGGCGTGCTCTCGACGAAGACGTATCCACCGGTCTGCTTGACGATGCCGTACACCGCCGAGAGCCCGAGCCCGGTCCCATGCCCCACGGGCTTCGTCGTGAAGAACGGCTCGAAGACTCGCGGGGCGATCTCGGGGGCGATGCCGACGCCCGAATCGACAACCGAGATGCACACGTGTCGGCCGGGTGTCAGGCCGGCGTGACGCGCGGCGGCCGGCTCGTCTATCTCCACGACAGAGGTGGAGATTTTCAGGGTCCCCCCCGCCGGCATGGCGTCACGGGCGTTTGCCGCAAGGTTGACCAGCGCCTGCTCCAATTGGCTCGAGTCGGCCCTGACGGCCGGCAGCCCGGCGCCGAGTTGCATGACGACGTTGACCTTCTCGGACATCAGGTTGGCGAGCGCGGTCTCGAGGTTGACGACCACCGCGTTGACGTCCACGACGCTCGGCTCAAGGATCTGCCGCCGGCTGAATGCCAGCAGCTGACGGGTCAACGCTGCGGCGCGCTCGCCGGAGGAGTAGATCTCGGCGATGTCCGCGCGGTCCGGATCGTCGGGGGCCATCCGATCGAGCAGGATCCGCCCATAGCCGAGAATGGTGGTCAGCAGGTTGTTGAACTGGTGGGCGACACCGCCGGCCAGCTCCCCGACGGCTTCCATCCTCTGCGCCTGCGACACCAGGGCCGTCGCCGGAGCCGAAACAGGCCCCTCTCGAATCGGGGTCAGGATCTTCGACCAGTGGCCGCGCAAGCTCGCCGCATCACCAACCACGAGATCGAACGGTCCATGCTCGAGCGCGTCGCCCCACGCTCCGGCGGAACCGACGACGGTCACATCCGACGCCGGCACTTCGCGCAGGATCTCGTCGCGAATGCGCCCGGGCTTGGCGCTGTCTTCGGCAACGATCAGGATCCGCTGCTTATGGTCCACCGAGCATCACCCGAGCGTTTTCTGGAGGGAGGCTGCCAAGGCGCCGCGTGGGGCATCAACGGAACGGCAGCATATGACAGATACGCGCCCCGCGCCAGACCCAAACCGCCCCGGCGGGTGCCCCACGGGAGAACGTCAGGCTCCCATGGCTATCCCGGCGGGGTTCCGGCGCAGCCCGTCGGTGTGTTCGTACTTGATTACGGACCTATTTGGTCCTATATAATAGAAATCACTGTGAAACCAAGAGGATGCACACATGAACCCTGCCATTAAGGACCGCGGCTACGCGAATTCCGATGTCCTCGTCGATACCGACTGGGTTTCTGCTCACGCAGCCGACCCGGGCATTCGTCTGGTCGAGTCGAACGAGGACACGCTGCTCTACTCCTCGGGGCACATCCCGGACGCGATCCAAATCGACTGGACCCGCGATCTCAACGACCAGATTCGGCGCGACTATCTCGACCGGGCCGCGTTCGAAGCCCTGTGCTCCCGGAGCGGCATTTCGCCGGAAACGACCGTGGTGTTCTACGGTGACAAGAACAACTGGTGGGCCTGCTATGCGTTCTGGGTGTTCCAGCTCTTCAACCACTCCCGGGCCAAAGTGATGGACGGGGGCCGGCTGAAGTGGGAACGGGAGCGCCGTGTGATGACGCGCGAAGTGCCCCAGGTCCCCCGGGCGATCTACAAGAGCAGCGATCGGAACGATCGGCAGCACCGGGCGTTCCGGGCTGACGTGCTGGCGCACGTCGAGACAAAGGGCCAGCTGGTCGACGTTCGAAGCCCCGAGGAATTCTCAGGCGAACGCATGCACATGCCGGGCTATCCAAATGAGGGCGCCTTGAGGGGCGGTCATATTCCCGGCGCCAAGAGCATCCCGTGGGCGCGGGCGGTCAACGCCGACGACGGCACCTTCAAAACCACGACGGAGCTGAAGGCCATCTACCTGAGCGAACAGGCCCTCAACCCCGGCAAGGAGACGATTGCGTACTGCCGGATCGGCGAACGTAGCAGCCACACGTGGTTCGTCCTGAAGTACCTGCTGGGATTCGGCAAGATCAGGAACTACGACGGCTCGTGGACCGAATGGGGCAACCTCGTGGGTGTCCCAATCGAGCGGTAGGACGCCCGAAAGTGCCGAGGCCTGCGCGATACGGCCTCGGTCCGGCATCATACGATTGAGGCTCGTCACGGCCATGTCTGATTACCCTGAGCCGCTGCAGGACCTCCTCGACGTGTTTGCGTCGGTTGACGATCCGGCCGACCGCGTCAATCTGCTCATCAGCTATGCGGACCAGTTCCGCGAGGTTCCCGCCGAGGTGGCGTCGCGGCCGTATCCGGCCGAACATCTCGTCCCGTACTGCGAGTCCGAGGCCTACGTCTGGGCAACCCGTCAGACAGATGGCACCGTCGCGCTGCACTTCGCCGTCGACAATCCTTCCGGCGTATCGGCCAAGGCCCTGGCCGCGGTGCTCCAACAAACGCTCTCCGGCCTCCCGGCGGCGGAGGTCGAGCGGGTCTCGGCCGACATCGTGCCGCAGATCTTCAGGCAGAACATCTCGATGGGCAAGGGAATGGGGCTGACCGCGATGGTCCAGACCGTCCAGGCCCTGGCGCGAGACTTGCGCGAACGTCGCGCCTGACAGCCTGAACGGCCCGAGGCGAAAGCCCTTCCGACGCTAGTACCGATAGTGGGCGGGTTTGTATGGCCCCTCGACCGGCACCCCGACGTAGTCCGACTGCTCACGGCTCATGACCGTCAACTTCACGCCGAGGTGAGCCAGGTGCAGCCGTGCGACCTCTTCGTCCAGGTGCTTCGGCAGCATGTAGACCTTCTTCTCGTAGGTCGCGCCGTTGGCGTGGAGGTCGAGCTGTGCCAGCACCTGGTTCGAGAACGACGCTGACATCACGAAGCTCGGGTGCCCGGTGGCGCAGCCGAGATTCAAGAGGCGCCCTTCGGCCAGCACCATGACACTGTGACCGTCCGGGAATCGCCATTCGTCGTACTGCGGCTTGATGTTGATGTGCTGGATGCCCGAGACCTTCTTCAGGCCGGCCATGTCGATCTCGTTGTCGAAATGGCCGATGTTGCCGACGATCGCCTTGTCCTTCATCCGGGCCATGTGCGTGACGTCGATCACGTTGTAGTTCCCGGTCGCCGTCACGAAGATGTCGGCGCGCGAGACCCATTCCTCGACCGTTGAGACTTCGTATCCTTCCATCGCGGCCTGTAGCGCACAGATCGGATCGATCTCGGTCACAACCACGCGGCAGCCCTGTCCGCGCAGAGCCTGGGCGCACCCCTTCCCCACCTCTCCGTAGCCGCACACGACGGCCACCTTGCCGCCGAGCATCACATCGGTGGCGCGCATCAAGCCGTCTGGCAGCGAATGCCGGCATCCGTAGATGTTGTCGAACTTGCTCTTGGTCACCGAATCGTTGACGTTGATGGCCGGAAACAACAGCGAGCCATTCTCGACCATCTGGTAGAGCCGGTGCACGCCGGTCGTCGTCTCTTCGCTGACGCCCTTCACGCCGGCCGCCAGGCCGGTCCAGCGGCCCGGATTCCCCTTCAGTTCCTCGCGAATCACGTCGAGGATGACGCCCCACTCTTCGGGGTCTCCGTCCGGCTTGAACGCAGGAACGACGCCGGCCTTCTCGAACTCCGCCGCCTTGTGCACCAGCAGCGTTGCATCTCCCCCGTCGTCGACGATCTGGGTCGGCCCGGATCCGTCCGGCCAGACGAGCGCCTCGCGCGTGCACCACCAGTACTCGCTGAGCGACTCGCCTTTCCATGCGAAGACGGGCGTGCCCGAGGGACGTTCGGCCGTCCCGCCGGTCTCGGGGCGCCCGACCACGACCGCGGCAGCCGCGTGGTCCTGCGTCGAGAAGATGTTGCACGACGCCCAACGCACGTCGGCGCCGAGCTCGGCCAGCGTTTCGATCAGCACGGCCGTCTGAACGGTCATGTGGAGGCTGCCCGTGATGCGGACGCCCGCAAGCGGCTTGTGCCCCTGGTAGCGCGCACGAACCGCCATCAGGCCGGGCATTTCCTGCTCGGCCAGGCGGATTTCCTTTCGCCCGAATTCCGCAAGTTTCAAGTCGGCAACCTTGAACGGCGTGCGCCCGGCCCGGGTTGCGGCCTGGAACGGGTGTGTCGCTTCAGTCGCTGTGCTCATGATTCATGTTCTCCGGCCATACGTCTTTCGAGGTGATCGGTACCCGGGGCGCGAATGTGCCCACCACGGGCCTGGCAGATCGACGGGATCCGATCAATTCTATCGTGGCTTCACACCCCGCGCCAGCCGGTTGCGCGGCGAGCGTGTCGCGCCGGCCTACCGCACGAACCGCGCCCAGCGCTCGACCAATTGCAGGTTTGAACCGCCGGCAGCCCTGTAGAGTCCGGCGTAGCGGGTCATCAGGTCCTTGTCCTCTCCGGCCGACAGCATGGCGCCGCCCGCCGATCGGGCTTCGTAAATCAGCCGCATCGCGAGGAAGAGGACTTCGTCCGCTTCCGGGTGGCGGTCGAGAAACTGTCCGAGCGTCTTCATCGCCACGTCCCGTCGATCAGCTGTTGCCAGGGCAACCCCGAGACGAGGCAGGAACGCGTCGTCGTCCGGCCACCGATCGCGAGCCTCGCCCAGGATCTCGATCGCGGCCGCCGCGTCGCGCAGCCGCATCCGGGCGTCGGCAATCATCTCGTAAATGATGCGAACCTCGCTCTCGGTCACGAGCGAGGTCTGCCACGCGCCCACCGCCTCCTCGTCCTTGCCGGCTGCCGCGAAGCAGGACCCCAGGTAGAAGGCCGCCGGCAGGAAATCGGAGGAGACGCGAAGCGATGTCCGGAACTGGTCGGCGGCTGCGTTGAGTTCGCCCTTCGAGAAGAGCGCGATCCCCCGCAGGAACGCGACCGAGAGTTGTTCCGACTCGGCGCTGGCGAGATCGCTCAACATGGCATCGTACCTGCCGTTGCGGGCATCCTCGATCGCCGCGGTGACGCTGCCCGACGCTGGAGTCCCGTCCAGGCTCCGCATCCGCCCGAGGAAGAACTCCAGCACCTCCGGGCTGAGAACATCGACCCGGCTGAAGGGCCGCAACAATCCACCGGAGGCTCCGATGGCAAGCGGAGCGCTCGGGCCCGACGGATTGATCGGGACCGCAGGGCGTTCGACGCTGAACGGACGGCTGACCCGCGTCACGCGCTTGCTGCGGTCTGCGACGATGGCGACCGCGAAATAGTCGCCCGGCGGGAGCAGCGACAGATCGAGCCGCGACTCGGCCGCGGTCGCGATCGACTTGTTCCGCCTGGTCAGCTTGCCTGGTGCGGTCAGGAGAGGGGGCCCGTCTGGACTGTCCGCTACACCGAAGGTGATGCCCGTGATGGCCGAACCAGCCGCCGGCAAGGCTTCGACATAGGCCGCAACGGCATTTCCCCGTATCCGGCCGTCACTGACCGGGGCGATCGGATCGTCGGGACCGCGAGCCGCATCGGCGAGCAGCAGTTCGCCAATGGCCACGCCCGGGGCCTCGGTCAGGCGCACCTCGAACCGATGCTCCACGCTGCCTACTCGTCCCGCCGGATCTGCAGCCGCCATGCGGACAAGATAGGTGCCCGCCGTCATCGCAAGTCCCACAAGGCATGACACCGACCCGGCCGGTCCGGACGCGCGAGACCATGCTTGCCTGGTCTCGAAAACGGGCTTCGAAGGCCGGCCCATCGAATCGGTGACCACGTAGCCGACACGGATGTCCACCTTGCCTGAGAGTCCTTCGCCGATATCCGCGCTCAACAGGACCTGATACGTGTCGCCATCGAGCCTTGCCGTCGTGGACGTCGTGAGGCGGACGGGAAGGGCCGTCGAGAGACGGGGAGCCGCGAGTGCGTCAACGACGGCTCGCTCGGGCGTGACTGGTTCGGTCGAGGATCGCGGGAGCACGACCTCGGTACGACCGCGCACGGCGACGCCGGGCAGCTTCACGGCGACTTTGATCCGATGGGCCTTGCCGTCACGATCCGCCTCTTCCGGTTCGACCCCGAGCACGTAGTAGGCGGATGTCTCGCGCAGGATCCTGCCAAACGCGGACTCCGGGCCGGTGACCACCCGGAAGACGCTGCCGCCGCTGCCTCCCGCGATCGCTTCGAGGCCCATGGCAGCGATCGAGGAATCGCGAAACAGGGTCTGACTCATCGATCGCGATTCCGGCGAGTACGAATCGAGGAAGCTCGAGTCGAAATGCAGGGCGTAGATGTTGGTGTTCGCTGCCGCCGCCAGCCGGCCGATCACGGCCATGTCCTCGGTGAACGCGGCACGGCTGCCCGGGCGATCGCTCGTGACCAGACCCGCGCTGATCAGGATCAGCGCCTTGTGCTCGCGGATCCCGGAGGTCACGGCCATCACGTCGCCGATCCCCTGAACGCTCTTCTGGCTGCGCATCGCCACGACGGAGGCGATGGCGTCGGCCGTCATCTGAACCTCGGCGCGGCAGGCCTGGGTTTCCAGGGCGGTCCTGACGTTCGCGCATTCCCGGCTCGCGACGATTTGAAACTGACCGGCATCCCGATCCGCAAGGTCGAGCGCCTCGGACACGCTGATGTTGAATCTCGAGGGTCCCGCCAGCGACGTTCCCGGTTCGGCCGACCCAATGACCTTCTCGAGCGCCATGCGAATGGCCGCATGATTACGGGTCGGAGCGACCTCGGGCCCCGGCGGAGGAAACGCCACGAGGCCGACGCGATCCCAGGGTTGCAGCTGATCCAGGAAGCGGCGTGTCGCCGCAATCGCGGCCATCGCCCCGGCAGGCCGAAAGCTGCCCTGGTCGACGGCGAGGATGATCAGCCGGCCGGGCGAGGACGTGGACCGTTCCTCGGCGTTGTCGCTGTAGCCTTGGCGCGCGGCCGCAGGCGGCTTGCCGGGCGAAACCGGGGAGGACGCGCCCCCCGGGGCGACTTCGACCAGATCGGCTGACACGACCCGCCTGGCCTTTCCGTCGAGCGTCACCTCGAACTGATCGGCGCGCAGTTGCGAGACCGGTTGGCCGCTCCTGTCGACGACGTTGACGTCAACGGCGACCAGTTCGACGCCCGACTTGAACACCGTCGGCTTCTGGACCTGGGCAGGGACGACCTCGGCGATGGATGCGGCAAGCATCGCGGCCACGCAGAGCGATCCCCCAGCCCGCGCTCGGCTCGTCATCGGGCCTCCGCGCGGTAGCCCTGGCGGGCGCGCACGCGAAAATCCCTGTTGCCGACCTCGACGCGAAGGGTGCGCCAGCGCCCGTCCCGGCTCATGTCGCGAGGGGAATATCCCAGCAGGTACTGATTCGACAGCTCGTCCAGGATCTCGCCGAAGGCGGAATCGAGCTTCTCGGCCCGGTCCCCGAAAAACGCCCTGCCCCCGCTCTTCCGGGCGAGCCGTTCCAGGATGTCCTTCAGCGCCTTGAGTTGCGGCGCCCGCCCCATTCCCATCGGATAGAGGACCGCGTCAGAGCTTTCGAGCCGTCGCTCGGCAACGCCGATCGGCGCCCGGCTGTTGAGGTCCTCGCCATCGGTGAAGACCACCAGGGCTCGGCGCCCGGTTTGTCGACCCAGCTGGTCGATGGCCTGGACAATCACGTCATAGAGCGCGGTACCGCCCCAGGGGGCCAGCCGATCGATTGCCTTGAGCCGCGTCGCCAGGTCGGCCGACGATCGCACCAGCGTGAAGACACTGTCGTTGAAGCCGAGCACGGTCACTCGATCAGTCGGCCGGAGCGCGCTCAGGAACCGCTTGGCCGAGTCTTTCACCCGCGGCATCGCGGCCTTCATGCTGCCGCTGACGTCGACCGCGACGGTGAGTTCGAGGGGGATGTTCTCGGATCCGAAACTGGCAATCTCCTGACGAACGCCGTCCTCGAAAACCCGGAAATCCTCGCGGCGAAGCCCCTTCATGAATCTGCCCTGATCGTCGGTCACCGTGGCGGTCACCTGGACCGCGTCGACCTCGACCGTCTCGGCGTAGGAGACGCCCTTGGTCCGGATGGACGCGGCCACGCGCCGGCCATCCTCCAGTGCCGCCACCGCGCGGAGCGTGTGTTCGACGATTCTGGGACCGGCGTCCCAGCGGCACTCGAACGGCGGCCGGTTCAACGTGCACACGAGGCTGCCGTCCGCGAACAGGCTGAGGCTGGTCGGGCTGGTGCTGGCGGGATCCAGATGGACTCTCAGCGGGGTGGGCCCGCTCGCATACTCGCCGTCGGCGGGCGACTCGAAGACCACGGTCGGCCCGGGTCCCTGCGCGGACGCCGCGATGGCCAACGCAACGCTGACGGCGAGTCGCCCCGCGATCCAACCGGCGGCCATGTCACGGGCGAATTGCATCCTGGTGGTCTCGTCCGGCGGGCACCAGCGGCCCGGCAACGGTCAATGCGGCAATGAAGTCCTCGAGGCGGGCCCGCGGTAACCTCCGGACTTCCCCAACCAGCGACACCCAGTCGTCAGGATATGCGGGGTGAAGCCGGTCGACCAGTTCCTGCACAGCGAATTCCAACATCGATCGCGTCAATCGCGCGGGCAGTCCGAGATCATCCAGGACTTCCGCCGTCTTCAGCACCAGGTCCGGCACTCGCGACACGACGATCGGCCGGCCCCGAACGCCCGCATACGATTCCCATGCGCCGGAGTCCGGATAGGACGAACAGAGACACCCTTCGAAGACGAGGCCGGAAGCGCCCCAAGAGGAAAGACGTGGAGCAGGAACGCCCTCCGCCTCGGCGATTCTGATCAGGTCGGCCGCAGAGAAGTACTCCAACACGCTCTGCGGCTCCCGGTCAAGCACCCAGGGCAGGATCTGCCGCCGCCGTTCCCAGACCGGTGCGAGGTCGAGGACCCGGGCGAGCTGTTCCTTGTGCTCCGGCAGCCCGGCAACCACGGAGCGCCCGCGACGCAGCGCATCCGCGATGACGTGCTGGCCGGCGTCATTCAGCACGAACGGATTGACGACCGCGGCCATCCCGGTGATCGCGGCCCGCTCGGCGTCACTCGCGGTCGGTGCGAGCGGCATGTTCTCTGACGGCGCCCGTCGAAGCGAGAGCCGCGCGAGGCCGATGTCCAGTGCGAGCAGCGAGCCGGTCGCCCGCCAGCCCGCGGGCTCGCCGGTCACCTCCTCGGCCAGGCGCCAAGGCGATCCGTCACGGAGCCGCTGGACGATCTGCTCGATGCCGAAGTCGTGCCGCGACGCCGGATCGCCCGCGAGGAGCGCAGGACCGTCAGGGTCGCCAAGATGCGGGGTGTAGGCGACCGAGGTCAGCACCCGTGCCAGAAGGGTGTCACACTCGCGCTCGAGCGGCTGAAGTGCACGTGCAACGTGCGCGAAATCGGAGGGCCGACTCATGCCGCGCAAGGCACCGATCACCTCGTTGGCCGCATCTCGGAGATCCGGCATCGGAACGGCAGGGCTGCCGGCGGAGACTCCGGCCGGGACGAGATCGCGGACCGCAGCCTGGATCGCGGTGACGCCATCAGAGGCGCTCTGCCGGCTCGTCACGGTCACACGAAGACTCCTGAGGAGCCGGCAGAACCCAACGACGGAGTCGAGCGAGATCCCGCCCTGTTTCGTCCGGATCCTGGCAAGGCGCGCGTACTCTGATCCCTCGACGTCGATCCGGTATTTCAAACCCTCCCACTCAACCTCCGGCGCGGGCAGGCGATTCCCGATCAAGCCGGCGAGAGCCGCCATCACCCGAGACTCGATCGGGCCAAGACTCGGGTGCGCGCCTGACTGCGCAGCCGGGGGCTCGCCCAACGCGGGCAGCATCTGCAGCTCGAGCCACTCAGCGACCTCACCCAGGTACTCGCCGCTGTCAGAGAGCGGCAGGCTCGTCAGCGACAGCACGAGGCGAGCGGCGTCCTCTTCGGTGACGACGCGACTGAATCTCGCTCGTTCGAGAAGAGCCAGGGAGCCCTGGAAAAGCGCCAGACGGGTGACAAGGCGCTCATGGTCCGTGTTCTCGGACAGCCGGAGCGCATGCCGCACCGCCGCCGCGTAAATCGAGGCGTCGACGATGCCCATGCGCTCGAGGGTCAGTGCCAGCAGCCGAAACCTGGAAAACGCGCGAAGGGTCAGCAGGGCGTCATTCCTGCCGGAGGGTGGCGTCCGGGCGAACACGCGGTGGGCGAACAGCCAGGTATCGACCCGCCGGGCTCTCTCGACGGTGTCGGAGACGCAGACCAGCCCGATCATGGCGGCCGGATCGAGCGCCTCGTCGTCACCGGTGGCGTTCGCAAGTCGAGGCGCGCCGCTCGTGATCTCCCCGCTCTCGAAGACCGCCTCCCAGAATCGGCCACCGGAGGGCGGCGCGAGGACACCGGTTGACTCGGCGCGAGTGCGGAGCAACAGCTGACCCGCATCATCGGTCACCCGCATGAACGGGCGAGTGCCGACGTCCCAGTTGTCGAGGGTGAGCGCGAACGCGCGGTAGACGCGGCGGAGCCTGTCGATTCGAGATGATTCAGGTGCTGGCCCGTCGCCCAGGACGACGGCTTGCATCGGGCGATCCAGATGGCTCACGGTGTCATAGAAGAGCGCGAGGCGGCCGTCATCGCGTCCCGTCAACGCCAGAATGAATCGCGAGGCGTCCATCACGGGAGCACCCGCCAGCGACTCCCATGACGCCACGGCGCCCGCCCCCCCCGGCACCTCCACGCGCCCATCCTGGACCTTGATGCTTCGGCCCACCGTTGCAATGACGCCCAGCCTCGAGTCGGACGACAATCCGACGAGAAGGTCGCGACTCGTCGCGAGAAATGATCGTGTCGGTGCGTCGGCGCTCGACAGGCCGTAGTAGAGCAAGGCCGAGCGGCGGTCGCTCAGCAGGAGCGTCATCAGGCACCCGCTCATCCTGTCCGGTGGATGGGCAATCCAATCCCACGATGCCGGGGGCAAGGGCATGGGCACCTCGTCGGCCGGCAGAGCCGGCGTCGCTCCTGCGCCGGCATTCACTTCACGCAACAGCGCCTGGATGTCGAGCCCGGCTGCCTCCATCACTTCACGTCGGCGGACATCGGGTGCGGCTGCCGAAGCAATGAGGCGGTAGCTGGCCTTCTCCCGGACGAATCTCGCGCCGATCGCGCGGGCGAATTCGTCGGCCGCGCGCCGTCCGGGCGGTTGACCATGCAGTGCGAGAGAGACTTGGTGGTTGGAGAGATTGCCGCGCGCGCGTTCGAACCGCGAGATCGCCTCGAGGTACTCAATCAGTCGTTGTTTGAGCTGGTCGACGGTCTTGTCCTTGCCGGCATCTACCCCGTAAACGACGCGGATCACGTCCGAGAGGGCGAGACCGCGCGGCCGGCCGGGGTCGAGGCCAACGGCCTTCTCCAGGTTGGCCGTGCCGCCGGGCACAGACAACGCGTACCATCCTCCGGCGACGGCCCCGGTAGCTGACGCCCGGCTGGCGGACTGCGCCAACGTGCTGTCTGGCGAGACGACGATGAGAATGACCGCAGAAAGGACCCGGAGAGGCCACACCAAGCTAGTGTAGCCGAGTCGTCACTTCTTCGCGCTGTTCTGCTGAACGAACCGCACCCAGCGGCCGACCAGCGCGGTGCTTGGTCCCCCGGCTGCCCTGTAGGATTCGGCGTAGCGAGCCATGAGTTCCCGATCCTCGGCCT
This sequence comes from uncultured Acidobacteriota bacterium, assembly GCA_963843385.1. Taxonomy (GTDB): domain Bacteria; phylum Acidobacteriota; class Vicinamibacteria; order Vicinamibacterales; family JAKQTR01; genus CAVOHU01. The sequence goes on along the minus strand of CAWJJY010000007.1, from coordinate 729,573 downwards.
CCGACAGGATGTTCCTGCCCTCCGCATGGGCATCGTAGATGAGACGCATGGCCAGGAACAGTGGCTCCTGTGCGTCAGCGTGGCGCTCGAGGTACGGCTTCAGCGTCCGGAACGCCTCGTCTCGATGGTTGCCGATGGCATGCGCGGCGGCAAGCCTCGGCAGGAATACGTCGGCGTCGGGCCAGCGTCCCCGCGCCTCGTTCAGGATCGCCAGCGCCGCGGCGCTGTCCTGCAGCCGCAGGAGCGCATCCGCGAGCACCTCGTAGACGACCATCGCGTCGCTTTCGGTGATGAGAGAGGTCTTCCAGGCGCCGGCCGCTTCACGATCCCGGCCGCCCGCCGCGTAGCAGGCGCCGAGATAGAAGGCGGCCGGCAGGAAGTCGGCGGAGATGCGCATCGAGGTCCGGAAGTGCCCTGCCGCGACCTCCAGGTCACCCTTGGAGAATGCGGCCAGACCGCGAAGAAACGCTACGGACAGCTGGTTCGATCCGGCCCCCGCGAGATCGGCCAGCATCGTGTCGAATTTCGCGCCGCGCGCGTTGTCGATCGCCTGGCTGACGGCGGCCGAGGGCCGATCCGTGTCGGTGGCCTGCATGCGCGACACGAAGAACGACAGGATGTCGGGCCGCAGCACGTCATCCCGCCGGAACCGCCGAAGCAGCGTCCCGGTGGCGTTGAACGCAAGCGGCGCACTCGGGCCGCCAGATGGCGCCGACGCCAGGCGATCGATCCGGAACGGCCGCGCCACGCGCGCCGCGACTTGATCACCCACGCGGACGACCGCCACCGCGGTGTATTCGCCGGGCGGCAGGGCACTGAGATCGATCTCACCCGCCGAACTCCAGCGCTGGCCCGGCGTACTCTCTTTCAAAGGCATGCCGGCCGTCAGCAGTGGCGGGGAATCCTCGGCCTCGATGATCTGGACATCGACCTCGGTCGGGCGGCGCCCCGCGCTCGGATACATCTCGAGGTACGCGCCGAGCGATTTGCCGATCAGCCGCCCGTCCGGGATGAGCGCCAGCTGGTCGGCTCGCTCCGCTCGCGCCGGGTCGTTCAGCAGAAGGTCGCTGACCACCATCCCGGCGCCGCGCGTGAGTTGGGCGTTCACGGGGTGCTCGACCGATCCAATCCTGCCTTCGCTGTCCACCGCCGCAAGCTTCAGCAGGTACAGGCCGGGGTCGACCACCGCGACCGACACGTAGCTCCACGCCGCTTCCTCGCCAGATCCTTGCAGGCTGAGCGTCTGTTTCTCCACGACCCGGCCCGCCGGACGGCCATTGGCGTCGGTCAGGAGATACCCGACGTCGAGATCCGCCGGGCGCTTCACGCCCCGGCCGACCATCGCGCTCATCACGAGCTTGACGCGGCCACCTCCCCCTTCGCCGAGCGCCGTGGTCGCCAGCCGCACCGGGAGATCGGAGGAGATCTGGGCGGACTGGAGCGCGTCACCGACAAGATCGGCGTGGGCGCGGCCCGACGCGGCCGCGAACGGGACGACGAGGTCGTCTCTGCTCCGCACGACGAGCGCGGGCTTCAGCACTCGCACACGTATCCGGTGGGACTTCCCGTCGAAATCAGCGCGAGCCGCCTCCACACCGAGCAGGTAGTAGCCAGAGGTCTCGAGCAGGATGCGATTGAATGCGCTGTCGGCATCGCTGAGGAGCTTGAACACAGCCCCCCGCAGGCGACCGGCCAGGGTCTCGAGTCCGGTCGTGCGAAGCGTGTCGTCCTCCCACGGCGTCGTGTTGATGCGCGTGCGGGACATGTCGAAACTGCCCAGGTAGCCTGCTGACATTTGCAGCACATACAGCTCGACCTCGGCAGCCGCGGCCGCCTCGCTGATGGCCGAGACGTCGCCCTGGGAATTGGTGCGCGACGTCAGGTCACCCAGGACGAGGCCGCTGCTCACGAGCACCATCGTCTTCGGGCCGTTGAGCAGCCGCAGCGAATCCATGTACCGGCGCAGCGCGATCAACGACTGCTGGGATTGCCGTGTGCTCAGCTGGACCATCTCACGCGACTGGACCTGAATCACTTCGCCGCATCCTCGACCGGTCACGACGGGGGCGGCGCCGCGGCCGACCGAGGGCGTGCACTCGCGCTCGATCACCGCCGAGGTGACGGTCGAGTCCCCCCGCTCGAAGGCGAACGCCTCCGAGAGGCTCAGGTTGTAGGTCCCGGGGCGAGGCGCTTCGAACCGGCCCGTCACGCCATCGAGCGCGGCCCGGATGTCATCGTGCCTCCTGGTGAAGCCGACCGTGGGACCCGGCGGCGGGACACTGATCAACGCGACCCGGTCGTCGGGACCGAGGCTGTTGATGAATCGTTTCGTGGCCGCCACCACGGACCGCGCGGCTTCCGGCCTGAAGCTGTCCTGGTCAATCGCCACGATGATCCGGCGAAACTGCGGGGCCGCCCGGCGGTCTTTCTCGTTCGAACTGTACATGTTCAACGAGGGAGCCGGGCTTTCGCCGCCGGAGGCGGCAGCCGTGGTCCTCGTCGAGAAGGCGACGAAGTCGGCAGAGACGACCTTTCGAGGCCGGCCGTCCAGGGTCACCTCGAACTGGCTCGGGGCCAGATCCGTCTGCGGTCGTCCGTTCCGGTCGACCACGCTGACGGTGACCGTCACCACGTCGACACCCGATCGAAAGACCTGTGTTCGAGCGGGCTGGCCTTGTCCGATGAGGACTCCGCCGGCTGCCACCAACGACATCAGCGTCGCCGTCGCGTTCATGATCTTCCTCGCGCAGAGCGCCGGTCGCTCGTGATCGATCGGCCCCGCGACCCGCGCCTCAGCGTTGAACCGTCCTGTAGCCCTGGCGGGCACGAACGCGAAGGTCCTTGCCCGGCAGCTCGACCTTGATGGTCCGCCAGCGCCCGTCGCGCCGCGCGTCCTTCGAGACGTAGCCCAACAGGTACTGGTTGGAAAGCTCCTTGATGATTTCGCCGAACGCCTCGTCGAGCTTGTCGACCTTGTCTCCGAAGAACGCCCGGCCCCCGCTCTTCCTGGCGAGGCGTGCCAGTACGTCCTTCAGTGCGCGCAGGTCCGGGGCACGGCCCATGCCGAGCGGGTACAGCACCGCGTCGCTGGACTCGAGCCGCAGCTCGGCCACCTCAATGGGAATGCGGCTGTTCAGATCTTCCCCGTCCGTGAAGACCACCAGCGCACGCCGGCCTGTCTGGCGCCCGAGTTGGTCGAACGCCTGGACGATCACGTCGTAGAGCGCGGTGCCGCCCCACGGCGCGAGCCGGTCGATGGCGCCCAGCCGCGTGGACAGGTCGACGGTCGGACGCGCCACGGTGAAGATGTTGTCGTTGAATCCGAGGACCGTCACCCGGTCGGTTGGCCGCAGCGCGCCCAGGAAGCGTTTGACCGATTCCTGGACCTGTGGCATGGCGTCGGTCATGCTGCCGCTGACGTCAACAGCCACGATCAGCTCGAGCGGCACGTCCTCGGCGGCAAAATTCGAAATCTCCTGAGGGACGCCGTCCTCGACCACCCGGAAATCCTGTCGGCGGAGGCCTTTGGCGAATCGGCCTCCGGCATCGACGACCGTCGCCGTGATCTGCACCACGTCCACATCGACACTCTCCGCGTAGGCCACGCCCCGGGTACGAATGACCTGCGCGACACGGCGGCCGTCGGCGAGAGTCGCGACGGCCCGCAGGGAGTGCTCCTCGACTTTCGGCCCGGCGTCCCATGGGCATTCGAACGGCGGACGATCCAGCGTGCACACCAGCCGCCCGTCAGCAAAGATGCTGAGACTCGTGATCGAGGCGCCGGGCGGATCGAGGCGAACCGTGACCGTGATGGGGCCGCTGGCGTAGTCGCCGTCCGCGGGAGACGTGAACCTGATGGCGACGGCAGGTTTCTGCGCGGCCAGGCCGACCGCGCCCACACACGCGGCCGCAAGAAGGAGGGCCCGGCGGCGGCGACGATATTCAGCCAGGCGGATCATTCTCGGCCATCTCGTTCGATCGGCACCAGCGGTCCTGCGGTCGTCAGCGCCGCGACGTAGTCTTCCACGCGCGAGCGGGGCATGCGGCGCACCGCAGCGACCAGCGTCGCCCAGTCATCGGCGTGGGCGGGGCGCAACCCATCGAGCAGATCCTGGGTCGCGTAGGCCATCACAGGGCGCGCCAGCCGCGCCGGCAATCCCAGATCGGCAAGCGCCTCGGCAATGCTCAGCACGAGATCGGCGACTTGGGACACCACCAGCACCTTCCCTTTCATGCCCGCGTGGTTCTCCCACGGCTCGTTCGCGGGAAAGCGCACGCAGATGCACCCGTCGACCGGGTACCGCGAGATGCCCCATGCGTCGAGGTTCGGCAGCGGCGCGGATTCCGGCGCGCCGATCCGGAGCAGGTCGACGACCGAAAAGTACTCCAGCACGCGGTCGGGCTCGCGGTCAAGCACCCAGGGCAGCACCTCTCGCCTCCATTCGCCGGCACGAACGAGGTCGAGAATGCGGTCCAGACCGGGCTGGTTGGGCCTGAGCCCGGTCACCCGGGCGCGTCCGCGGCGGATCGCGTCAGCAGCCGCGGACATCGCGGCGTCGGCCATGTCATGCGAGTTGAGCAGAACCGCGGATTGGGTGATCGCCAGGCGCTCGTGCTCCGGCACGGTGGGCGGGACCGGCAGGGTGTCGTTGGCCACGCGCCGCAGCGAGAGGCGCGCCAGGCCCAGATCGAGCCCCAGCAGCGATCCGCTCACGCGCCAGCCTCCGGCACTTCCGGTTCGCTCTTCGGGCAGACGCCAGGCAGCGGCAAGCCGTAGGTTCGGCCGCTCATCCAGGCCGAAATCATGGCGGGCGGCCGGATCCCCGGCCATCAGCGCCAGGCCGTCCGGATCACCGAGGTGCGGCACGTAGGCAAGCGACTGGAGCGACGAGGCCAGCATCTCGTCAGCCACTTGGCAGACCATCGCCGCAGCGGCCGTGAATGCGAACGGCCCCCAGCTCTGTTCGAGCCGCTCTAGAGCCTTGAGGCCGTCCTCCAGGCGACGGCGGGGGGCCTCGAGGTTCGACGCCGGGCTGGTCCCCGGCCCCGGCTCCTTCGCGGAGTCGGCGAAGGCCGCGCGGATCGCGGTCACGGCCGCAGACACCGTCGACGCGCTGGTGACCGTGGACGGCAAGGTCCGGGCCCGCCGATTGAAGGCCAGCACGCGATCGAGCGACAGTCCGCGCTGTTTTCGGCGAACCGCCACGAGGCGGCTGAACTCCGCGCCTGCGAGATCCACCGCGTACCGCTGTCCTTCCCAGGAAATCGTAGGAGGCACTGATTGGTCCGGCCCGCAACCGGCGATGGCCGCAAGCACGCGAAGTTCGGCCGGCCCAAGATCCTGAGCGGTCCTAGCTGACCCGCAGGATGAGGGATCGAGGGCGGGAAGCAGCCTCGATTCGAGCCACTCCGCCACGTTGCCCTGGTACTCATCCTCCGCCGACATCGTCACGTTCGACAGGGACCGCACAAGCTCCCCGGCCGTGTCAGCCGTGAGAGCCCGGCCGTAGCGCGCTCGCTCAAGAAGCGCCAGCCCGCCCTGGAACTGGCCCAGTGCAGCGGCCAGTCGATCGCGATCGCCGATTCGGGACAGGCGCCAGGCGTGCCGCACGGCCGCCGCGTAGATCGACGGATCCTGTATCCCCATCCGCTCGAGGGTCAGCAGGAGGAGGCGAAACGGCGAGTATCCGCGCAGGGTCACGAGGAGGTCGGGAATCGCGGCTGCCGGCGCGACCCCGAACACTCGCTGCCCGAACTGCCAGGTCTCGGTTCGCTGCATCCGGACCGCAGTGTTGCTGACGGCGATCAGCTCGACAAGCGATGCCGCATCCAGAGGTTCATCGCGGTCGGCGGTCCGATCTTCGCCTGCCGGGCGTTCCCAGAGTGCCGCGTCCGCGAAGACGAGGCGCCAGAAGTTCCGTCCGGCGGGCGGCGCCGGCTCGTCGTTCGGCGCCATTCGCGTCACCATCAGCAGCCGCCCACCGTCGTCTGGCGCGCGAAAGAACGGCCGGGCTTCCGCATCCCAATCGGCCATGGCCGGCTCGAACGCCCGGTACAGACTCTTCAGGCGATCGAGTCGATCGTTCGGATCGGCAAGCGAGAGCCCCAGCGCGAACCGAAGGGCCGGTCCTTCGAGATGCGCGACGGAGTCGTAGAGCAACGCCAGCCGGCCGGCGTGCCGATCGATCAATGCCCAGATGAAGGTCATCGGCTCACGAGTGGACTCGCCGACGAGTCCTTCCCACAGCGGAATCGCCTGCTCGCCGCCCGGCACCTCGATTCGCCCGGCACGCACGCGCAGGCTCCGGCCACTCGACGCCATGACACCCGGCCGTGAGCCCACGAGCAGCTGCGCGAGGCGGCGGGAAGACTCACCGAGTGCGTCACGGGTCGGCTTGTCCATGCTCGAAAAGCCGAAATAGAGGAGCGAGAGCCGGCGATCGCTCAGAAGCGCCGTGAAGAGACAGCCGGCCATCTCGCCGCCCGGCGGGGCCAGCGCTTTCCAGGTCGAGACGGTGAGCGGCATTGGTGCCATATCGGTCGGCAGGCCGACGGTCACCGTCTCACCGAGGTTGAGCCCGCGGACGATGGCAGAAAGGTCGAGGCCGGCTTCCTTGAGCCATTGACGCCGCCTCGTCTCGCTGGCGGCATTGGTTTCCACCAAACGGAGCGAAGGTGCGACGTCCCCCTGGCTGACGGCCCTCGAGTGGGCAGACGGCTCACCAGGCGGCCGGCTCAGCCGTTCGAGGCTGCAGCCAATCGCTCGAGCAAACTCTTCCAGCAGCGCCAGCTGCGCCTTGCCATCGGGCGGGGCCAGTGTGACCTTGCTGTCCTCGAGTCGCGAGCGCACGGACTCCAAGCGTGAGACGGCTTCGAGATACTCGCGCATGCGTCTGCGCCGGGCGTCGAGCTGCTTGTCAATCCCCTCCTCGACCTCGTAGATGGAGCGGATGACCTCCAGCAGTGCGCGGCCGCTGGGCATGGTGCCGTCGAGGCCGACCGCTCGAGCGATCGCGCCGGTTCCGCCTGGGATCGGCAGGGAGTCCGAGAGCCCGGACTCTTGTACGGAGGGATTCGGGGACGCGCCGGGCAACGCCGAGACCGGAGTGACCAGTGCGACGCAGACCAAGGCGCCGAGCAACGTCCGGACCACTACCAGTCTCACCGCGGCCCACCCGTGCGATACGTTCACTCGAAACCGCGACACGGGGGCCTTCCAACCCGTCAGCGGACGCCGCCGAGGGCGCCAAGATCCTGTTCCAGCTGGGACACGAGGCTGTCGAGTTGATCGACCACGGCCTGGACCGTGGCCGGTTCACTCAAGTCTACGCCCGCCCGCTTCAACTGTTCCATCGGGTAGTCGTTCCCTCCGGCGCGGAGCAGGTCGAGATAGCGCTCCACGGCGCGATCGTGGTCGGACCCGGCCGGCCCCGTCATGGACTGGACCAGCCTGGCGGCGGAGGCGAAGCAGGTCGCATACTGATACACGTAGTACGGTGTGTGGTGAAAGTGCGGCACCCGCGCCCAGGTGAGGCGAGAGAGCGATTCATCGTCCAGGGCATCGCCGTGGTAGTCGGTCAGCAGCCTGCCGTAGAGCTGACACAGGCCCGATGCGGTCATGGGCTCGTCGCGCTCCACCTGGCGGTGGGCTTCCAGCTCGAAGTCGGCGAACAGCACCTGCCGATAGAAGGTGGCGACGATGTTGTCGATGGCGTGCTGCAGCAGCACCACGCGTTCCCGCGGATCGGTCGAGCGCGCGAGCAGGTACTCGAGCAGCAGGGCTTCGTTCAGCGTTGACGGGACCTCGGCCACGAAGATCGTGTAGTCCGAGTAGACGAACGGCTGGTGGGCGTGCGCCAGCACGGTGTGCATGGTGTGTCCCATCTCGTGCGCCAGCGTGAACACGGCGTCCAGCGTGTCGTTGTGGTTCAGCAGCACGTAGGGATGCACGCCATAGACGGCGGCGGAGTAGGCTCCTGATCGCTTTCCGTCGTTCTCGTAGACGTCGATGGATCGGCTGCGAAAGCTGTCGCGCATGGCCTTTTGATAGGCCGGGCCGAGCGGGGCCACCGACTCGATGACCCACTCGCGCGCCTCGCTGTAGTCGTAGCGCCGGTCGTAGTCGATGAGCGGGATCTGCTCGTCGTACAGGTAGTACTGATCGAGTCCGAGCGTCTTCCTGCGAAGCCGGTGGTAGCGCCGCAGCGGCCCGGCGCCGGCCCGGGCAACCTCGATCAAGGTGGCCACGACGCGGGTCGGGATGTTGTTGCCGTGAAGCGCCCCCTCGAGCGTCGACCCGTAGCCGCGCGCCTGGGCCAGGTACCAGTCCCGCTGGCAGACGGCGTTGTAGAGTGCCGCGTAGGTATTCTCCACGGCCTCGAAAGTCTTGTGGTACGCGCGAAAGGCCTCAGCCCGGTCGGATTGGCGCCGCGAGGTCGCGAGGATCGACCGGTACTCGCCGTAGGTCACGGTGACGCTGCGGCCGTCTGAGAGCGTGATCTGCGGGAATCGTGCGTCGGCTGTCGAGAGGGCCGAGTAGAGTTCCCCGGGCGCCTCGTCGAACCGGCTGGCGAGGGAGAGCAGCCGCTCGCCCTTTTCGTCGAGCACGTGCTCCTGCAGGCGGAAGAGATTCTCGATGGCGAACCGGTAAAGGGCGAGGTCGGCGTTCGCCTCCATCCATCCGCGAACCGTCTCGAGCGGAATCGTCAGCAGTTCGGGATTGAACCACGACGTCGCTTGCTGCCACCTGGCGAGCAGGATCTGCACCTGCTGCCGCCGGGCATCGACGTCGTTGTCGCGCTGGTCCTCGTCGTGCTGCAGCGACGGGAAATACCAGACCCGGTAGGCGAGCTGTCCAAGCTCGTCAGCCGCGCGATAGGCGGTCAGCATCGCATCCGGCCCACCGGCAAGCGTCCCGCGGAGAGCCGCAAAACCAGCGATCGACGCCTCCAGGCGCGTGTAGCCGTCTGACCACGCCTGCCAATTCGGAAAAATGCTGCTGGTGTCCCACTTGTACTCGGCGGGGATCTCGGCTCGATGACGGGTTTGCGGTTTCAGGACGGTCTCCTCGGGCCCCCCGGGCCGCGGCCGGTCCCAGGGACGACGAAGCGGAACGACGACGGCCGCCATTACAGCGGCGCTGAGCCCGTGGGGCCAGCTCGGGCAAGCGGCCAGGTGGCTCCCTCGCCCATCGGGACATCCCGGGCGCCGGCAAACGGCGCTGCCTATCGTGGGGGGGTCGCAGGCTTGCGCCGCTGATCCCGCTGTTTGAAAAACCGGTTGCAGGCGCGCTGGAACCGGTCATGGAGCTCGCCTGCGGCCGGGTCTGGCACCGGTCCGACCCGCTTCCATGCCGACTGCGCCTTGCGGATTTCCTCGGCCGCGTTGCGCCACTTGGCTTCGTCGTCGACGCGGCCCCCGATCGTGTTGGCTGCCAGGGCCTCGCGCCACTGCATCGCCAGGATTTCAGCCGGCGATGCGTTGGCAAGCGCGGGGTCCTCCGCCGACACGTAGCTCTCCACCTGCGCGCAGAGCTGTTCGAGCTTCTTCCGATTGGCCTCCGGGTCGAGGTCCGTACCCCTGAACACGTCAGGATGCAGCGCGCCCAGCCGGGTCAGCGCCGCTCCGAACCGCACGGCGAGCGGTTCGGCCTGGGCATGTGGAAGCGACGGTGCCTGATCCCACTGCCGCTTGAGCGCCTGCACCTTCTTCGAGAGCCCCTCGGGCGGGGCGGGCGCGTCGGCCTGGTCCGACTCGGGGAGCAGCGACTCCAATTCCTGGCAGATACGCTCCCGCGCTGCCGCGTGCTCGGCGAATTCCATCTCGTTGCGGTGGGCGTAGCGCTCGAAGAACTGCTCGCACGCGGTCCTGAAGCGCAACAGGATGGCCTCGGCACGCGTGCGCTTGACCGGTCCGACCATCCGCCAGTCGGCCTGCATCCTCTTGACGTCGGCAAGCGCCTTGTCCCAGTCGGTCGATCCCGCCAGCGCCTCGATCTCGGCGCAGATGGCCTCCTTCTTCTGGAGGTTCACGGTCCACGCCGACTTGCGCTGCGTCAGATCGTCTTTCCGCCGCGTGAAGAAGCGGTCGCACGCCTGCCGGAAACGCTCCCACACGGCCTTCTCGTGGCCGGGGGTGACCGGGCCGATCGTCTTCCACTGCGCCTGCAGACCTTTGATCGTCTCGGCCGTGCGGATCCAGTCGGTCGACTCCGCCAGGGCTTCAACCTCGCCGCAGAGGGCTTCCTTCTTCTTCAGGTTTTCGCCGCGTTCAACAGCCTGCTGCTGGAAATAGGTTTCACAGCGGCCGCGGATGTCGGTCTCAATCGACTTGTAGCGCTGCCAGAGTTCCCGGCCCTTCTCCCGCGGCACGGCGCGCACCTTGTGCCATTCGTCCTGCGCGGCGCGCAGCTGTTTCGCGACCACGCCCAGGTCCGGTTCCTCGCGCAGCGCCTCGAGCCGCCGGATGATCGATTCCTGCACGCCGGCATTGGCCCACCGCTCCCACTCGTCGGCCTCGCGAAGGTCCTGGACCCTGGGGAACAGCCCGGCCTGGACCGCCTTCAGGCGGCTGACGATCTGCTGCTGGTCCTGTCGGCTCGGCAGCGGACCAGGCGCATCCAGCGCGGCACGGGCGTCGCGCAACCCCTGCTCGGCGTCGCGCAGCGCCACGTGTTCGCCCTGCGCCAGGTGTTCGAGCCGTTCGCACAGTTGCTGGAGGCGGACCAGGTTCTCCCGCTGCTGCTGCGTTCGCAGTTCCCTGAGTTCCGCCTCGCGCGCATCCAGCTTCGCCTCGATGTTCCGGATTCGCGCCGAGACGTCTTCGTCCAGTTCCAGGCTTCCTGCCAGGGATGTCCATTCGCGGCGAAGTGCGGACCACCGCGCACGGACGTCAGGCAAGTCATGCGCCTCGAGCAGTTGCTCCGCTCCTCCAAGGACCTGTTCCAGCCGGACCCGGCGTTCCGCGACCTCCTCCGGCGAGATCGGCTGCGGCGTGGCGGGAGCCTCGGTCACCGTCGCGTCCCCTGGGGGCGGTTCGGCCCCCGCGAGCGTTCCAGCCGCCTCGGCGGCTGGCTCGGCGGCATCCTCAGCCGCCGGCTCAACGGCCGGCTCCACGGCCGGCTCGGCCTGCGGCTCCGCCTCGGCGAGAACCCCGGCGTCGACCGGCAACGCGGGCTCCCCACGCGGCCCGGTCACGCGCGCTCGCAGCGCCGCGATGGCGGACTCGACGCGCTCGGCGAGATCCGGCTCGAGCGCCTCGGTCGCGGCCAGCCCGGCGAGCTCGCCGGCCGCCGTGTCGAGATCGGCGAGGCCGGGCACAACCGACTCGTCTCGAACCTGTGATTCCAGCCGCTCGCAGAGCTCATTGATTGAACGCCGTACATCGTTGTGGTGAGGTGCCACGGATGTCTCGCCAGCCTCATCGGGCCGCTCCGCCGGGATGGAGCCATGGTCGGCACCGACTGGCTGTTCGGGCTCGTCGGGAACGCGCAAGATCGCCTTCGCCCGGCGGGCAACTATTTTGTGTTTCGCGCGGATCGCGATGGCCTTGAGGTGCTCGGGATCCGACACATGTTCGAGCGCGGCAAGCGCGACATCACGGTGTTCGCTCTTGAGCGCCACTTGCGCCAACTCGGCCGCGTCGTTCAACCGCTCGCCGGCTGCGCGCGCGACCTTCTCGTGCAGAGCCTGGCGCGCCACCGCGCTCAGGGTTTTTGCCTCGTGCAGGTCCTCCAGGGCCGCCAGACCGGCGGCCTCCAGCCGGGCGCTCTTGGCGATCGCCGCCAGCGGCCGTTGCTCCCCTGCAGCTCGAAGCGCGGAGACGGCAGCCAGTACGCGGTCGGCGACGTCCTCCTCCACGGCGATCGACTGCAGCCGGGCGCGGAGATCGTCCCGCACGGCAGTATCCGCTTCCCGGCCGAGCATTTCACCGAGCCGCGCGGGTTCGTCCACCTTCGCCACCGCGGCCCGCCTGACGCGTGGATCGAGATCGGCACCGGCCAGTTCGGCCAGCACGGCCTGATCGCCGGTCCCGAGTTCCCGGATCGCCTCCAGGCGGACCTGGGGATCGGCACTCTTCCACCGTGGCGTCGGGCGCAGTCGATCGATGATTCCCACGTGTCCTCGTCTCCCCGTCACATCGCGCGGGGCGTCAGCACTCACCGCTTCCTGGCCACACCGAGTTCAGCCAGCTTCGCGGCGATGTCCGGACCGGCCGTCTCCGGGTTGACCTTCTTGTCGATGAAGAGAATCTTCCCGTCGACGCCGATATAGAAGGTCCACCTGAAGGCCGTGGCCCGTTCGGGCGTGACGACGCCGTAGGCGGTCGCCACCTGCTTGCCGGGGTCGCTCAGGATCGGATAGTCGACCTCGAGCGACTCGGCGAATTTCTTGTTCACTTCGGGCGTGTCCACGCTTGCCGCGAAGTGCATGACGTCGAATGCCTTGATCCCGTCGCCGCTCGCACGGAGCGACTTGCACTCGGCCGTTCAACCGCCGGTGAACGCCTTCGGGTACCACGCCAGCACGACGGCGCGCTTGCCCTTGAACTCGGCGAGATGGTAGGTCCGGCCATCGGTCCCGATCAGGCTGAAATCCGGCGCGGGATCTCCTGGCTTCAACTCGACCGCTGCTCCGACATTCGCCATGGCTGCCGCCCCCAGTTGCAGCGCGACAACGAGTGTGCCAATGAGCTGTCTGCGCATGGAATCGACTCTCCTTACCACCGTTGGTACGCCGGGTGTCCCGGCTTCACGGCGACGAACGTGCCGCGGCAGCTGGCACACAGCACGCCGTCGGCTTCGAGTGTGGACTCGACGACCGCGCGGTCCCCGGTCGATTCGACGACACGCGCCCGCAGGCGTACCGGTCCATGGCTCGGGGTCGGCTTCTTCAGCTTCACGCTGTATTCGGAGGTCACGGTAACCGGCGGCCGCTCCGCGCCTGCCTGGCGCATCAGGTGATAGGCGGCAGTCCAGTTGCAGTGGCAATCGAAGAGCACGCCGATGATGCCGCCGCTGACGAATCCCGGAAACGCCTCGTGGTGCGGCTTCGGCGTCCAGTCGAGGACGATCTCGTCGCCTTCGACGTAGCTGCCGATCTGCAACCCCTGCGAGTTGGCCGGGCCGCAGCCGAAACACGTCGTCTGCGGAGCGAAGCGCGCCTGCAGGCTCAAGGTGTCGTCACTCAAGATTCCGCAGTTCCTCGTCGATGCGATCGGCTTCCGTCTCGTTCACCTCCGCCGGTTCGACACTCGGCCGGAGCTCGGGCTCGGGCGTCCGCAACCGGCGCACGATGAACACGACCAGGCCGACGCTGCCGGCGAGGAAGAACCACGGCAGCACGTAGAGCGAGGCCGAGAACCCGCGGGCAGGCGGTTCGGCGAGGATCCGATCACCGTAGCGAGCCACGTAGTAATCCAGGATCTGCTGGTTCGTCTGGCCGGTCGCGAGCATCACCCGAATGTTCTGCTTTATTTCGTCAGCGGCCGCGGACTGGTGCAACGACACCTGCTGGGTCCAGCAGCACGGGGCAATCAACTTCGCCTCGAGCTGGCGGGCCTGCTGTTCGAGGACCTGTGGATCGGGTCCGGCAGCAGTGGCCAACGATAGCGCGAGCGCGAGAACACTGGCAAACATACACGCTACCTCGAGGCCCAGGGAGCGGCCGGGGGGCCTTCAGCCCGGGGATTTCTTCAGTGTAATGCAAGCGGGCCGATTCTCTCCACTCCCCGGCTCCCAACGGGCCCGGGGACCTCAGCCCTGGCCCGCGGTTTCGAACAGGCGTTTCACCTCGGGCTTGGAGACCTTGCCCATCAGGTTGCGAGGCAGATCGCCGACCATGATCAGACGGCCGGGCATCTTGTAGCCTGCCATCCGCGTTCGGGCCCACTGCCGGATCTGGTCGAGCCCGATCGGCCCGCCCGACCGGGACACGACGGCAACCGACACGCGCTCTCCCCACTCCGGATCGTCGATTCCGACCACCGCGCAGTCAGAAACGTCGGGATGCTCGCGCAGCACCTCCTCGACCTCCAGCGCCGACACTTTGTAGCCCCCGGTCTTGATGATGTCCACCGAACTGCGGCCCAGGATCCGGTACATGCCCCCCTCGCAGACGGCGATGTCGCCGGTACGGAACCACCCGTCGACAAAGGCACTCGCGGAAGCGTCCCCACGGCCCCAGTACTCCAGAAAGACGCCTGGCCCCTTCACCTGGATCTCGCCGGGCTGCCCCGCCGGGACCTCGTCGCCCGACTCATCCCGCAATCGGACCTCCACCCTCGGCAACGGCGCCCCGACGAAGCCGGGCCGTCGCTCACCGTCGATTGAGTTGGACAACGCCATGCCGATCTCGGTCATCCCGTAACGCTCGAGGAGGACGTGGCCGGTGATCTCCCGCCACCGCTCGAGCACCCCCACGGGCAGCGCCGCGGATCCCGACACCATCAGCCGCAGCTGACCCGCTCCCCTGGACCAGGCCCGTTGCCGATCCGGCGGGGCGGCCTCCCACGCGGTGACGAGCCGGCGATAGATGGTGGGCACCGCCATGAACAGGGTCAGTTCTCCACTGCCGAGGCGATCCCAGATCGCGTCCGCATCCGCCCGCGGCAACAGCTCGCAGGCGGCACCGGCCCACAGCGCGCAGCCCAGAACGTTGATGATGCCGTGCGTGTGGTTCAGCGGCAACACGTGGAGGATCCGATCGTCCCGGGTCCAGGCCCACGCCTCGATGAGGCACGTGATCTCGGCCTCGATGTTCGCGTGGGTCAGCACGACGCCTTTCGGTGTGCTGGTCGTGCCGCTCGTGTAGAGGATCATGGCGCGGCGTTCGGGCCCTACGCCGGGCAGGTCGGCACGGAGGGCTCCGCCCGCCTCCACGTCAACCACCCGCAGGCCCCGCGCCTGCGCGAGGCCGCGGAATGCGGGGCACGACGGGTCGACGACGGCAGCCGACGCGCTGCTGTCATCCAGGACGTGGGTCCACTCCCTGGGCGCCTGCGCTGCGGTGACGGGGACAACAATGCCTCCCGCTTGCCAGATGGCCCACTGCGCCACGACGTAGTCTTCGCCGGGAGCGACCAGCAG
Source organism: uncultured Acidobacteriota bacterium (assembly GCA_963843385.1). GTDB lineage: Bacteria > Acidobacteriota > Vicinamibacteria > Vicinamibacterales > JAKQTR01 > CAVOHU01. The sequence goes on along the minus strand of CAWJJY010000007.1, from coordinate 714,488 downwards.
GACGACGCGCTGCTCGCCCAGATCCGAGCTGCCATCCAGCAATTCCCGGGCGAGGCGGGCCGACCTGTCGAGCAATTCGCCGTAAGTCGACGCGTGCCCCTTCGCGATCATCGCCGTACGGTGGGTCCACTCCGACGCGCGTCTGACCAGTTCGATGCCTGCTGCGGCCATGTGCGTACGGTGACACGGCCGGCGGGCGGGGATCAACTGCGGAGGCGGCCGCCTCGCTCCTGAAAGTTCCCCCCCGCGGACGGGCGCCCGGCAGCCACCGCGGTGGTATAGTTCCCCGACCAGCGCGGCGCCGGGGTCTGCCACGCCGTGCTGGTCCGACCTCAAGGAGATCGCCAGATGCATCCTCGACGACTCGCGCTCGCTGCCGTCCTCATCGCGTCCCTGATCTCGACGCCCTGGCCGTCTGCGCACCTCCGGGCATCCGCACCGGGCACGGTCCAGACACCCGAGCAGTTCCTGGGATTCAAGGTTGGCGCCGATACGAAGCTGGCCCGCTGGGACAAGATCGTCGAATACATGAAGATCGTGGCGGGATCCTCCGATCGCGTCCAGGTTCGCGAGCTGGGCAGGTCGACGCTCGATCATCCGTTCATCGCCGTGGAGATCAGCGCGCCCGCGACGCTACAGAGGCGCGAGTACTACCGCGGACTCGAGCGGCGCCTCTACCTGCAGGACGGACTGCCGACCGACGATCAGCGCGACGAGATCTTCAAGTCCGGCAAGGCGGTCGTCGCGGTGACGTGCAACATTCACTCGACCGAGATCGGGTCCTCGCAGATGGCGCTCGACCTCGTATACAAGCTCGCGACCGACAGCTCCCCGCGCGTGCAGAAGATTCTCGACAACGTCATCTTCGTGCTCGTGCCGAGCCTGAATCCGGACGGGCAGATCATGGTCGTCGACTGGTACAACAAGAATCTCGGGACCGAGTTCGAGAACGGCTCGATGCCGTGGCTGTATCACCCCTATGTCGGGCACGACGACAACCGTGACATGTACATGTTCACGCAGAAGGAAAGCGTGCTGACCGCCCGGCTCCTCTGGCAGGACTGGTTCCCCGCGGTCTGGCTCGACGAGCACCAGATGGGCTCGGGCGGAGCGCGAATCTTCGTCATGCCGGCCACCGACCCGATCAACCTGAACGTGCACCCGCTCATCTATCGGTGGAACGGCATCCTCGGCCAGAGCCAGGCGGCCGCGCTCGAGGCGGCCGGCAAGGACGGCATCATCTACAACTCCACCTATACGAATTTCTGGGAAGGCGCCATGGCGTGGAGCGGCTGGTGGCACAACGAGATCGGTCTGCTGACCGAGGTGGCCTCGGTGCGCGTCGCATCCCCGACCGAACAGCGGCGTGCCGAGCTGGGCCGACCGCCGGCGGCTGCGCCTGCCGAAGGGCGCGGCGCGGGCGGAGGCGGACGGGGCGGCGAGGGCGCGAACGCGCCGCTGGCGGCTCCTCGCGATGTCATGCCGCGCACCGAGTATCCCCGCCCGTGGCTGGGCGGCAGGTGGACGCTGCGCGACATCGTCGACTACGAGCTGATCGCAACGATGGCGCTGCTCGAGAGCGCCGCCGACCAGCGCGAGACGCTGCTCCGCCAGATCTACGAGGTGAACCGCTCGACCATCGAGGCCGGCAGGAAGGGCGACCCGGCCGCGATCCTCATTCGACCCGACGCGCAGCACGACCCATCGGCCGCCGGCCGGCTGGTGGATCGCCTTCAAATCGGCGGCGTCCAGGTCTACCGTGCCGATGCCGCATTCCAGGCTGACGGCGCGGATGTGCCGGCTGGCACATTTGTCATCCCGATGGCTCAGGTGTTCGCCCGCTACGCAAAGGACATGCTCGAAAAGCAGACCTACCCCGAGGTCCGCCGTTCTCCGACCTCACCACCGGAGCCTCCGTACGATGTCACGGCCTGGTCGCTCGGCATGCTGATGGGTGTCGACACGACCTTCGTCAAGAAGCCGCTCGCGGACACGGTTCGCCTCACTCGGCTGAACGAGGCGCCGCGAATCGCCGGCGACGTGACGGGATCCGGAAGGCGATTCACCTTCGACTACGCCGGACCGGCCGGCGCGATCGCCATCAACCGACTCCTCAAGGCCGGCGCGAAGCTCAGCCTGGTCAACGTTCCGGACAGGGGCGGCCGTGTCACCCGGGCCGAGGTGTCAGGCGTGCCCCGCGCGACGATTGAAACGGTGTCGTCGGCTCTCGGCCTGAACGTGCGGGCGATCGACGACAAGACCGCGCCATCCGCGGGTGCCGTGCTGCTCAAGGCCCCGCGCGTCGGGTTGTACCAGTCGTGGACCGCGTCGATGGACGAGGGATGGACGCGGTGGGTGATCGAGCAGTACGAGTTCCCATACGTGTCCCTTCACAACGCGGATGTGAAAGCGGGCAGGCTGCACGACCGGTTCGACGCGATCATCCTCGCCGACCAGCAGCCGCGCGACATTCTGTCGGGCAGCGAGTCCCCGTCGGTCCGTCCGGAGTACCGCGGCGGCATCGGCGAGGCAGGGCTCAAGGCGCTGCAGGAGTTCGTGTCCCAGGGGGGCACACTCATCACGCTTGGCGCTGCCTGCGATCTGGCGATTGACCGGCTGCCGCTGCCGGTCCGAAACGTGAAGCGCGGGCTGACCCGGGACCAGCATTTCGCGCCCGGGACGATTCTCAAGGTCCAGGTCGACACCGCCAGCCCGCTCGGCTTCGGCATGGACGCGGACACCTACGGGTTCTACGTGAACAGCCCGTTCTTCACGCTGATCGAGGGGTTCAATTCGCAGCGGGCCTCGGTGGTGGCTCGCTATCCGAACGCTGACGTCGTGGCGTCCGGCTGGCTGAAGGGCGAAGAGTTGATGACGGGACGTGCGGCGGTGGTCTCGGTGGAGATGAACCCGGGACGGGTCGTGCTGTTCGGCCTGCGTCCGCAGCATCGTGCCCAGACGCAGGCGACCTTCCCGATGCTGTTCAACGCATTGTACCAGTCGGCTGCCGGCGGCCCCGGTCCGGCCGCGCGGTAGAGAGCGTGCTTCCGATCAGATGTGCGGGGCCCGACCATCGATCGGGCCCCGGCCTATTCCCTGGGCTTGAAGTCGCGGGCCACCTTCGAGATCACTTTCCAGCGGCGCTTCCGTTCAATCTGGGCACGCTGGTCCTGCCGGGAGACCATGTAGTCGGATTCCCGTTGCAGCGACCGGAATGCTTCGAGCCGGTCGGCGGGCAGCCGCCCCTCCTCCACCGCCACCTTGACGGCGCAGCCGGGTTCGGAGTCGTGGCGACAATCGGTGAAGCGGCAGTCGAGCCCGATCGCGGCGACATCGTCGAAGGTGACCGGCAGCGAAAGACCACCGTCCCACAACTGGAGTTCGCGCATGCCCGGCGTGTCGATGAGCAATGCGCCTCCGGGCAGGCGGATCAACTCACGACGCGACGTCGTGTGGCGTCCGCGCTGGTCGCTTTCCCGCACCTCGCGCGTGCGCTGCACCTCCTGCCCGATGAGCCGGTTCACCAGGGTCGACTTGCCCACTCCCGATGAGCCAAGCAGCGCAACCGTCTGTCCGGGCAACAGGTGCGGATCCAGGACGTCGAGCGACAGGCTCGTCCTGACGCTGAGGGCGACGACCGGCGCGCCGGCAGCCACCGACTCGACCTCCGCAATCCGAAGCACCACTTCCTCGCAGATGTCGGCCTTGTTCAGCACGACGACGGGCAGCGCTCCGCCGTCGCGGGCGGTGATGAGGTAGCGTTCGATCCGCCGCAGGCTGTAGTCGCGGTCCAGCCCCATCATGAGGAACACGGTGTCGACATTAGCCGCGACTACCTGTTCCTGGGTCTCCTCGCCCGCCACTTTCCTCGAGAACTTGCTGCGACGAGGCAGCACGGCCTGGATCACTCCGCGCGATCCGCCCTGCAGCGGATCCAGCACGACCCAGTCTCCGACGGCCGGCAACTCATGGCGCTCGGCGGTGCGATGCCGCAGCCGGCCCGCCAGGGTGGCCAGCAACTCCGCGGTGCCGTCATGGACCGTATAGATCTGCTGGTGGTCGAGCGTCACCCGCCCTTGGAACTGGCCGGGTGCGGCCACTGTGGCGAAGTGCTGCTCGAAAGACACGTCCCAGCCGAAATCACGGAGACTCACGATACGAGCGTAGCACACGCCCGGCCAACGCCCCGAAGCGTGCTGACTGCGATACCCCGGCCAACCCGGGCCGCGCGATCTCACGCCCCGATCACGTAGCGTGGAATTCTCCACCAGGTACGCCTGGCCCCCCGATCCGGCGCGCAAACGGATCCAACGCGCGGCTGAGGGCGTCCTAACTGGTGAGTCCGGGCTCGTGACGACAGCAATCGGGAGGGCCAGATGTTTCGTTCAGTTGTCATTGGAATCACCGCGCTGGTGGGTGCTGCGAGTGCGACGCAGGCGCAGACGTGGACGATCGATCCGTCGCACACGGCCGCGCAGTTCGCAGTCCGGCACATGATGATCTCGACAGTCAGGGGCCAACTCGGCAAGGTCACCGGAACGGTGACGTTCGACCCGGCTCAGCCGCAGTCCATGAAGATCGACGCGACCATCGACGTGGCAGGCATCGACACGCGCGTGGCCGGTCGAGACAACGACCTTCGCAGCGCGAACTTCTTCGACGTCGAGAAGTTCCCCACCATGACTTTCAAGTCGACCAAGGTGGACGTGGTGCCGGGTGGCGGATTCAAAGTGGCCGGCGACCTCACCATCAAGGGCATCACCAAGCAGGTCGTGCTCGACGTGGCGGCTCCTAGCGCGCCCATCAAGGACCAGCGCGGGGGGGCGAAGATGGGAACCTCGGCGACCAGCAAGATCAACAGGCAGGAATTCGGCATCACATGGAGCCGCGCGCTCGACGGTGGCGGCGTCGTCGTGGGTGATGAGGTGTCGATCATCATCGACGTGGAGCTGTCGCAGCCTCCGCCTGCCAAGTAACGCGTGTGTGCGGGACGGGAGTGGTGGCGACGCGGTCGGCCATGACGCGACCAGTCAGCAGGGGGCGTATTGACGCCCCCTTTCCGTGTACATCGGCCGCCCACCAGTCCGCTCGATCGGTCTTCCTGCGGTAGACTCTCACCGTCGTCCGACGACGGGATCAGTCGCCCTCGCAGAGGTGGAACATGTACAGCGCCTACGGCATCTACGGAACCGTTCTCGGCCTTCACTCCCTGATGCGCTGGGCCATTGTGGCACTGGTACTGACGGCAGTTGCGCGCGCCCTGTTGGCTCGGCAGGGAGGCCGGCCATGGTCGGGCACCGACGAGCAGGTCGGCCGCCTGCTCGTCATCGCGCTCGACGTCCAGTTCCTGCTCGGCGCCGCGATGTACGTGGGGTTGAGCCCGGTGGTCAAGGCCGCGATGACGAATCTCAGCCTGGCGATGCAGAATCGGACGATGCGGTTCTGGGTGGTCGAGCACCCGATTGCGCTCGTGGCAGCCGTGGTGCTCGCCCACGTGGGATTCGCGAAGGCGAAGCGCACGGGGGGCACCGCCGCGCAGCGCTACGCGCTTCTCTATTTCGGCCTCGCGCTGGTGATCATTCTGACGTCGATTCCCTGGCCGTTCTTCTCGTACGGCCGGCCGCTCTTGCCTCTGCCCTAGCCCGCACTCTTCACAAACGCTGCGCGTAAGTTCATCGTGCCCCACCGGCATGCGGGTTACTCACGCCGCCGACTTACGACACCGCGCAACGCGAGGGGCTCACGACGTCGCCCGGGCCAGTCCCGACCCTTCGGCAGGCTCAGGGTCATCCCGAGCACTGTCGAGGGATGAGCGAAGGCCCGAAGATCGGGCCGTCGGTCGAAGCCCGGAGGGCGGATTACTCGGACCTTCGCGAATTACCCGGGCTAGCACACGTCCATCGGCCGCTATTTCTTCATCATCGCATCGCGGCGCGCTTTGAACTCGGTGCCCGGCTTCCATTCCGGATAAGCACTCGCCTGGGCCAACCGATACGCCATGACGTAGTAGATCTGGAGGTCCTGCATCGCGCCACTCAGATCCCAGTCGGGTCGGATCACGTCCGATGGCTTGTGATAGTGCAACGCGGTGTATTCATCCTTCGCCTGCCGCCCCCAGCCGGCGGGCCGGCCCAGGAAGGCGTCGCCCCCACCGGCATTGATCGCCGGCACACCCTGCTTGGCGAACGGGAAGTGGTCGGAGCGGAAGTACCCGCCGTTCTCCGGCTTGGAATCGGGGCTGAGCACCCGATGCTGCTCCGCCGCCGCGTCCCGCGCGTAATCATCGAGATCCGAATTGCCGAGCCCGACCACGCTCAGGTCGCTGGTCTTGCCGTAGATGTTCAGCGCGTCCATGTTGATGGCGCCCAGCGTCCGGTTCAGCGGATAGACGGGGTTGACGGCGTAGTACTCTGATCCGAGCAGGCCCTGCTCCTCGGCGGTGACCGCGAGAAACAGGATCGATCGCTTCGGCGCGACGCGCAGCCCGGCAAACGCGCGCCCGAGCTCAATCAGGCCGCCGATGCCGGTCGCGTTGTCCAGTGCGCCGTGGTAGATCCTGTCGCCGTTGACCGCAGGGCCAATTCCAAAGTGATCCCAGTGTGAGGTGAAGATCACGTATTCGTTCTTCAGCGTGGGATCGCTGCCCTCTACCGTGCCGACGATGTTCCGTGAGTCGATCGTCCGGATCTTGCTTTTCAGCGTGAGGGATGCCGTGACCCCGAACGGCACCGGCTTGAACGCACGGGTCAACGCCTGCTTCTTGAGCGTCTCGAAGTCCTGGCCGGCCATCGAGAAGAGCTTCCGGGCCTGGTCGAGCGTGATCCAGCCCTCGATGGCGCAACGGCTCATGTTCTTGTCGGGCGCGACGAGGTCGAACTGTTCGGTCACCTTGCCCTGCACGACGGAGAACGGGTAGGCAGCCGGTCCCGTCTCGTGCACGATGATCACCGCTGCGGCCTTTTTCGCCGCACCCACCTCGAACTTGTAGGTCCAGCGCCCGTAGTAGGTCATGGCGCGTCCGCCGAAGACCTTGGGATCGAGTTTCGATGCGTCGGCCGGGTCCGGCACCGGCGGGTCGCCAATCAGCACGACCATGGTCTTTCCGGTCAAGTCGACACCCTTGAAGTCGTCCCACTGGTACTCCGGTGCCTGGACGCCGTAGCCCACGAACATGATGTCGGACTTGTCCAGGCTGACGGTCTCGGCCACCCGCTTGGTCCACACCACCGCGTCGTCCTTGAACTTCAGTGTCTGGAGCGCGTCGCCCTTCTGGAATGTCAGGGCAGCCGACGGATCGGCAGTGATTCCCACCATCGGGACCTTCTGAACATAGGTCCCGTCCGGCATCCCGGGCTTGACACCCGCCTTCCTCAACTGGTCGGTGATGTAGGCGACGGTCAGTTCCTCGCCTTTCGTTCCGGGCGCCCGTCCTTCGTATTCGTCGGAGGCGAGCACCTTCACGTGCGAGAGCACCGCGGCGGCGTCGAACGCCGGCGTGGTGACGGTCAGCCTGGTGTTCTGCGGCGACGATTGCGCGCAGACGATGCTTCCGGCAACGAGCATGGCGGCAGCGAGATGAATCGATCGACTCGTCATGATGATGAATGCCCCCTAGGTGACTTCTTCGAACACCCCTGTTTCCCGGTTCTTCCGAACGCCTTCCGCGGCGAAGCAGCGGCCGTTCATCGCCACATACACGCCCGGCGGCAGCACCTGGACGAAGGACATCGCGCTGCCGAGGTTGAACATGCCGTCGGAACTGCCAAACGCATAGGGAACCATGGCGCCGGTGAGCACGATGGTCTTGCCGGTCGCGGCATCGGCCAGCACGCGCGCCGTTTCGCACATGGTGTCGGTGCCGTGGGTCACGACGAGTCGCGACTCGGGCGCCCGCCGGCAGGTGTCGACGATGAGTGCGCGGTCGGCGTCGGTCATGTCGAGGCTGTCCACCATCATCACGGTCCGAATCGACACGTCGAGCCTGCACCGGCCCAGGCGCAGCATCTCGGGAACCTGGGTGTCCTTGAAATAGAGCTTGGCGCTGATCTCGTCGTACAGCTTGTCGAAGGTACCGCCGGTCACGAGGATGCGGATGGGCATGGCCTGGGCGTCAGGATGACGGGTCGGGCGGGATCGTCGGGCCACCCGGGCATTGTAGATCGGCCGGGGCGGTGTGTTCGCCGGCGCGCGGCATTGCGAACATGACATCAGTTCATGTAGATTTATGTATATGACTGTGGCCGCCTCGCTCTACCGTCTGCTCGGCGACGAGGTCAGGCTCCGGATCCTGCGGCTGTTGAGGACCGACCCTCTCAACGTCTCCGAGCTGACGGCCATCTTGGGAATCGCGCAGTCCGGCGTCTCGCGCCACCTCGGGCTGCTGCGTGACGCGGGGCTGCTGCGCGAGGAACCCTCGGGCGGGTTCACCTACTTCCGCCTGGTGCCCGCCCAGCCTGGCGGCTCCCTGGCGCCCCTGCGCGAGCTGCTCGAGGCACAGTGGGACGCGGCGGCCTCGACCGCGCTGGTGCGCGGCGACGAGGCGCGGCTTCAGGAGATACGGCGACTGCGCAAGGAGAACTTCGACCGGCACGGCGCCCAGGACGGCCAGCTGGAGCCGGGGCGGAGCTGGGCCGCGTGGGCCCGCGCGCTGGGGCAGCTGCTGCCCGCCCTGACGGTCGCCGACCTCGGGTGCGGTGAAGGCTACCTGACGATCGAAGCCGCCCGGTGGGCGTCCCGCGTCGTGGCAGTCGATCGGTCCTCCGACGTCCTCCGGCGAGCCCGGGCGCTGGCGAAGCGCCGTCGGGTGTCGAACATCACGTGGAAGAAAGGCGAGATCGAGCGCCTTCCGATCGAGGACGCCGCGGTCGACGTCGCGCTGCTCTCCCAAGCGCTGCATCATGCATCCGACCCGTCGCGCGCCATGAGAGAATCGGCCCGAATCCTCCGCCCCGGGGGACGGGTCCTGCTGCTCGACCTCCGCTCGCACGACCAGGCGTGGGTGCGGGATCGCCTCGGCGATCGCTGGCTGGGCTTCAGCGATCGCGATCTCAAGGCGCTGCTCCAGCGCGCGGGGCTGCGCGAGGTGCACGTCCTGGTCGGCGCACGGAAAGCCGGGGATCCCTTCACGGTCGTGGTGGCCAGCGGCCGCAAGCCCGGACGGGTCCCCGGAATCGAGGTGAGGTGATGGCGACTGACACGGTTCGCGAGAGGCTCGAGCAGATCCTCGATCGGCGGATCATGGTGCTCGACGGCGCCATGGGGACGATGGTCCAGCGCCACGGGCTTACGGAGGCGGACTTCAGGGGGTCCAGGTTCCTCGACCATTCCCGCGACCTGAAGGGCGATAACGACGTCCTGTCCCTGACGCGGCCCGACGTCATCTCGGCCATCCATCACCAGTATCTCGAGGCCGGGGCCGACATCATCGAGACCAACACGTTCAACGGCACGGCGGTCGCGCAGGCCGACTACGGCCTCGAGCCCCTCGTCTACGACATGAACCGCGCCGCGGCGCAACTGGCGCACGAGGCTGCGGAACAGTGGACGGCGAAGACGCCCGACCGCCCGAGGTTCGTGGCAGGCGCGATCGGGCCGACCAACCGGACCCTGTCGCTGTCGCCGGATGTCAACAACCCGGCGTTCCGCGCCATCTCGTTCGTGCAGTTGCGGACCGCCTATGCCCAGCAGGCGCGCGGCCTGCTCGACGGCGGGTGCGACACGCTGCTGGTCGAGACGATCTTCGACACCCTGAACGCGAAAGCGGCGCTGGTCGCCCTCGAAGACGTCTTCGACGAGCGCGGCGCCCGGGTGCCCGTCATGATTTCGGTCACGATTACCGACAAGAGCGGGCGCACGCTTTCCGGACAGACGATCGAGGCCTTCTGGGTTTCCATCCGCCATGCGCGCCCGCTCAGCGTGGGGATCAACTGCGCGCTCGGCGCCCGCGAGATGCGGCCGTACCTGGCCGACCTTGCCCGCGTCGCGAGTTGCCGCGTCAGCGCCTACCCGAACGCGGGATTGCCGAACGCGTTCGGCGCGTACGACGAGCAGCCCGGCGACACGGCGGATCTCATCCGGCAATTCGCCAGCGCCGGCCTCGTCAATATCGTCGGCGGCTGTTGCGGGACGACCCCGGCCCACATCGGGGCGATCGCACGCGCGGTCTCCGGGCTTCGGCCGCGCCCGCTTCTCGGGGCCCATCCGGCCGCGGGCCAGGCGGAACCCTCGCCCGCGCTGTCGCAGGTTGCCGGGCTCGAGGTGTACACGTTCCGGCCGGACAGCAACTTCACGATGGTCGGCGAACGGACCAACGTCGCTGGTTCGGCCAAGTTCCGCCGGCTCATCAAGGAGGGCAAGCTCAGCGAGGCGGCCGGCGTCGCGCTCGATCAGGTGCGCGGCGGCGCCAACATCCTCGACGTCAACATGGACGAAGGCCTGCTCGAATCCGAGCGGGCCATGCACGAGTTCCTGAACCTCATCGCGGCGGATCCGGAAATCGCGCGCCTGCCGTTCATGATCGACAGCTCCCGCTGGTCCGTCATCGAGGCCGGGCTCCAGTGCATCCAGGGCAAGCCCATCGTCAATTCGATCAGCCTGAAAGAGGGCGAGGCCGACTTCCTGAACAAGGCCAGGTCGATCAGGCGGTACGGCGCCGCCGCGATCGTGATGGCGTTCGACGAAGCCGGCCAGGCCGACACCGTCGAGCGGCGGGTGCGGATCCTCCAGCGGGCGTACGGCCTGCTGACGCGGGAGGCGGGCTTCGATCCCACCGACGTCATTCTCGACCCCAACGTACTCGCCATCGGAACGGGGCTCGAGGAGCACCGCGCCTACGCCGTCGATTTCATCGAGGCCGCGCGCATCCTGAAGGCCACCTGCCCGGGAGCGAAGATCAGCGGGGGCATCTCGAATCTCTCGTTCGCGTTCCGCGGGAACGACCGGGTTCGCGAGGCCATCCACGCGGCGTTTCTCTACCACGCGATTCGGGCCGGGCTCGACATGGGCATCGTCAACGCCGGCCAGTTGATGGTGTACGAAGATATCCCCGCCGACCTGCTGGAGCGCGTGGAGGATCTGATCTTCAACCGCCGTCCCGACGCCACCGAGCGCCTGGTGCAGTTCGCCCAGACGGTCACGGGAGAGGTGGCCCATCGCGGCGCGGACCTGGGCTGGCGATCAGGCACGGTCCAGGCCCGTCTTGCGCACGCGCTGGTGCACGGCATCGTCGAGTTCATCGAGCCTGACGTCGAGGAAGCCCGCCAGGCCTACGCCCGGCCGCTGGAGATCATCGAAGGCCCGCTGATGGATGGGATGAGGACGGTCGGCGCGCTGTTTGGCGCGGGAAAGATGTTCCTGCCGCAGGTCGTGAAAAGCGCACGGGCGATGAAACTCGCGGTGGCCTACCTTCAGCCGTTCATGGAGGAGGAGCAGCGGCGTCTTGGCGGCGAGGCCAAGGCGCGCGCCACGATCGTGATGGCGACCGTCAAGGGCGACGTCCACGACATCGGCAAGAACATCGTCGGCGTCGTGCTCGGCTGCAACAACTACCGTGTCGTCGATCTCGGTGTGATGGTGCCAGCCTCGCGCATCCTCCAGGCCGCCGCGGACGAGAAGGCCGCGATGGTCGGGCTGAGCGGCCTGATCACCCCGTCACTCGACGAGATGGTCACCGTCGCGCGCGAGATGGAACGGATCGGACTGAACGTTCCACTGCTCATCGGCGGGGCCACGACCAGCCGCCCGCACACGGCGGTGAAGATCGCTCCGGAATACAGCGGGACGACCGTTTACGTGCCGGACGCGTCCCGGGTCGTCGACGTGGTGTCCAGCCTGTTGAGCGAATCGCAGCACGAGGAGTTCGAGGCACACAATCGACAGGTCCAGCAGCAGGATCGCGAACGGCACGCCGGGAGGCAGTCGCGGCCGCTGCGGCCCTATGATGACGCCCGGCGCCGGCGACTTCAGATCGACTGGAGCCGGGAACACCCTCCCGTGCCCGCCTTCACTGGAAGGCGCGCCCTGGACGATGTGCGGATCGCCGACCTGGCAGGATTCATCGACTGGACCCTGTTCTTCTCCGCGTGGGGACTGAAGGGCCGGTACCCGGCGATTCTCTCGCACCCGGAATACGGCAAGGCCGCCCAGGAGCTTCTCGAGGAGGCGCAGCGCTTCCTGCGAATCATCATCGACGAAGGGACGTTGAAGGCTCGTGGGGCCTACGGACTCTGGCCAGCTGCAAGCGAGGACGACGACCTCGTGCTCTTCGCGGATGCGTCGCGAACGACTGAAGTCGCGCGGTTTCCGATGCTGCGCCAGCAGGATGTCGAAGACGACGATCGCCCGAGCCTCTCGCTCTCGGACTTCGTCGGGCCTCGGGAGGGTCCGGTGGCCGATCACATCGGGGCCTTCGCGATCACCGCGGGCATCGGCACCGACCGGATCGTCGAGCGAATGGCCGCCGCGCACGACGACTACCACGCCATCATGGCCAAGGCGCTCGCAGACCGGCTGGCCGAGGCCTTTGCCGAGTATTTGCACGCCCGCGTCCGAACCGAGTGGGGCTTTGGCGCCGGAGAGCGATTGACCCCCGAGGAACTGTTCGCGGAGAGATACCAGGGAATCCGGCCCGCATTCGGCTATCCTGCGTGCCCGGACCACAGCCAGAAGACGACACTTTTCGCCCTGCTCGACGCGCGGCAGGCGGGCCTGGATCTGACCGAGAGTTTTGCCATGACACCGGCGGCGAGTGTCAGCGGGCTCTACTTCTCGAGCCCGCACGCGAAGTACTTCTCCGTCGGCAGGATCGGCCGTGATCAGGCAGCAGCCTACGCGGCGCGGAAGGGAGCCAGCCTCGCCGAGACCGAGCGATGGCTGGCTCAGAACCTGGCGTACGACGTGGAGCCGGCGAAGGCCGGGGGCTAGCGTTTCGGGCTCGTCACTTCGCCGTATACACGACTTTGCCCCCGACAATCGTGTACAGCACCCTCGCCGTCGGAATCTCGTTGTCGGGCACCGACATGATGTCTTTCGAGAGGATCGTCATGTCCGCGAGCTTCCCCGCCTTCAGTGAGCCTTTCACGCTCTCCTCGAAGGCCGCGAAGGCTCCGTTGATCGTGTAGGACCGCAGCGCCTCCTCGCGTGTCATCTTCTGATCGCCGAAGAACACCGTCCCGTCCTTGAGCCTGCGCGTGACGGTCGCGTAGAAGTTGGGGATGGGATCCACGTCCTCGACCGGGGCGTCGGTGCCGTTGGCGATGAGCGCGCCGCTCTTCATCAGCTTCTGCCAGACATACGCGCCTTCCTCGGCCCGCTTCTGGCCGAGGCGCGCCAGCACGAACAGCGCGTCCGAGGTGCAGTGGATACCCTGCATCGAGGCGATGACACCCAGCTGGCCGAAGCGCGCGATATCGGCGGCGTTGAGGTGCTGCGTGTGTTCGTCGCGCCACCGCAGGCCCTTCTTGTCAGGGTTCGCCTTGAACGCCTCCTCGTAGACGTTCAGCACCTCACGGTTCGCGCGATCGCCGATGGCGTGGGTGTTCAGCTGATAGTCGTTCGCGATCGCCAGCCTGGCCGTTTCACGGAACGAGTCGAGCGGGACCGTGTTGAGTCCCGTGCTCTCCGGTGAATCCGCATAGGGCTCGAGGAGCCACGCCCCGCGCGAGCCGAGCGCGCCGTCGAGGACGACCTTGATCGCCCGTACCGTCACGTGATTGCCCGCCGCTCCGATGACCCGGTTCTTCACCAGGCTGGACGCGAGGCTCTTGTTCGATTCGCCGACCATCGCGTAGATGCGGATGCCGAGACGCCCTTCGGCGGCCATCTGCTTGAACCGGTCGATCGTCGCAAACGACGAGCCGGCGTCGTGGAACGTCGTGACCCCCTTCGACAGGCACTCCCGGTCGGCCAGCTCGACGATCCGCCGCTGCTCATCGGCGATCTGCGCGGGCGTCATCGCGGCGCGGGCGATCGCGTCGGCCCGGCGCAGCAGGCCTGAGGCCGTCTCGCGAAAGACGCCGATCGGATTGCCGGCCTTGTCCTTCAGGACCTCGCCCCCGGGCGGATTCGGCGTGGCGCTGGTGATCCCGGCCATCTGCATCGCCTTCGCGTTGCCGATGGTGGCGTGACCGCTTGCGTGCGTCAGGATGACAGGGTTATCGGGCGAGACCTTGCTGAGAGAATCGTGGATGGGAAACCCTTCCTGGTTCGGCTGTGGAGGTTTTGTCCATTTCTCCTGGTGCCAGCCCCGGCCGAGGATCACCTCGCCCGGCTTCGCCTTCTTCACCGCCGCGGCGACCATGGCGACGATCTCGTCCCAGTCCTTCACCTTGGTCAGATCGAGCGACAGCTTCGCCTGCCCGATCCCGGTGAAGTGGCCGTGGCTGTCGATGAACCCCGGAATCGCCGTGGCGCCCCGCAGATCGATCACCTGGGTGGCGGCGCCGATGTAGGGCTTGATGTCGCTCTCGGTGCCGACCGCGACGATCGTGTCGCCACGAGCGGCGATGGCCTGGGCCCTGGGCAGGCCCTGCTCGACCGTGTAGATCGTTCCATTGTGAACGACGAGCGTCGCGGGCTCGACGCGTGCCGGGGCCTGGGCGCTCGGTGCCCCCGAGAGCACCGGGCCGAAGCCCGCGGACAGCAGGAGACAAGACGCCAGCAACCAACGAGCCGCAACACGCACGGGATCACCCTCCTTGAGCCTCTGGCAGCCAGGGCGCCCCGTAGTTCTAGCGCATTCCGGCGTTCCACTCAAGCTGCGACGCCCGAGCGTGCTACCCTTGTCGGGTCGGTGCGCGCCCCAGTCTCCCCGACTCGCCCCTCGCGGCCGGCCTGGCCAGCCGCAGGCGGCCTGCTCGGCGCCGCGAGCCGACGGACGTCGCTTCGTCTGCCGGCCTTTCATTGGAGGTCATGCATGAAGTCGTCTCCTGCCGTACTCGCGGCATCGATCGCCCTGCTCTGCTCGGCAGCGTTCCAGGTCGTCCTGGCTCAGGAGCCGAAACCGTCCGAGCTCCGGACTGATGTACCCGCCTATACGAAGATGCACGACGTCATCGGACCGATGTGGCACGACGCCTTCCCGGCCAGAGACACCAGAGCGCTGGCCAAGATGCTGCCGTCAATTGAGAGGCACGCCGCCGCCGTGTCGAGGGCCGAACTTCCTGGCGTGCTTCGCGACAAACGGAACCAGTGGGGGGCGGGTGTTTCGAACCTCCAGTCGGCCGTCAGCGACTACAGGGCCGCTGTCAAGGACGGCAGCAGCGACGCCATCCTGATCGCCGCTGAGGCGCTCCATGCACAGTACGAAGCGCTCGGGCGCGTCATCCGCCTGCCTGTTCCGGAGCTCGAACCGGTCCATGCGGCGATCTACGTCATCTACCACTACCAGGTGAACCCGTTGCAGCTCGCGAAGGTCGCCAGCGGGGCTCCCGAACTCAGGGCACACATGGACGCGCTCAACCAGGCCCAGCTGCCGGAGGACCTTCAGGCAAAGAAGCCGGCGTTTGCGGCCCAGCGAGAGCGGCTCTCGAGGTCCGTGGACGCGCTGCTGGCTCTGATCCCGTCGAAGGATGAAGCAAGAATTGTCGAGGCCATCGAGTTGATGCACATCGAGTACGTGAAGTTGGTGGACTCGATCGAGCGCTAATCCGAACTTCGCAGTTATCGAGAGCCTCGTGCGGAGGCGGCCGGCGCGCCAGTTTCCGGCCGCCTCACGAACCACGCTGGTGTTTTCCGCAACATCGCAGAGCCACGGTGTACGCAGGGATTCCCTGAGCGGCCGCTAACGCCTCCCTCTTTTCGAAGCCGTCACCCACGACCGACCGGTGTCTCGCCCACCCGGCATCTGCGCTCGCCCAAGCAGCCGTGCACGCGTGCGATTCGCTGCGGGTCCGAGCGATTGGCTGCGATCCGCCCGGTGCCAGGCCGCCACTCTCAGGCATCAGTCTTGCTTTTCGACTCACCGGCGGTTGGGCTCTTCGCTCATGGGTTCGCCCGGCTTGCCGATAAAGGGGAGAGAACAGGCAGGCCGGTCTGTTCTGTTGGGGGGTGACCGATGCCGTATCGCAACGCTCTGCTTGCGCACATTCCCGACGTGGCAGCGCGGACGCTTGCACGCGCCGTCATCATGCAGGCATTGGAGGACGCGCTCGGCCCGACCACCCCCAGCCAGGTTCGGGCAGATGCCCAGGCGTTTCTCGAAGGCGACCAGTGGTACCGCATGTGGTGTGAGGCTGCCGAGCTGAAGCCCGAACCGCTCCTCCACAGGCACGCGGCCTGAGAGATGGCCGGGGCGCCCCCGGATCTCCTTCTCCGCGGTCCGCCCGACGTCCACTCACGTCATTCCGGGGTGCTGCATCCCGATCCCATTCGGACTTCCAGCAATCGAACGGGCTGTCGACTGAAACCGCGGTAGACTGGCGGGCGATGAACGGACCGCGGACCATCCGCACGGTCTGCCCGCGCAACTGCTATTGCACCTGCGGGATGCTCGTCACGGTCGATCAGGGCCGCATCGTCAGCATCGAGGGCGATCCTGCCAATCCGGCGACCGGCGGACGCGTCTGCCTGAAGGGCCTCAGCTACGTTCAACGCGTCACCGCGACCGACCGCCTTCTCCGGCCTCAGAAGCGAAGACCCAGCGGATCCGGCTTCGAACCGGTGAGTTGGGATGATGCGATGGCGGACATCAGCGGGCGACTTGCCTCAATCCGCGACGCGCACGGTCCGTCGGCGGTGCTCTACTACGAAGGGTCGGGCTCGCACGGCGCCCTGAACGGCTTGTCGTTGGCGTTCTGGCGGCAGTTCGGCGGCTGCACGACGACCTACGGCGATCTGTGCTGGCCAGCGGGCCTGGAAGCGACGCGGCTCACCTACGGCGACAACCGGCACAACCATCCCCGGCTGACCAGCGAGAGCAGATTCATCCTGATCTGGGGCCACAATCCCGCCGAGACCAACGTCCACCAGTGGCGTTTGATCCTCGACGCGCAGGAGCGCGGCGCGCGGATCGCCGTCGTCGATCCCCGGAGCACCGACTCGACCGATGCGGCCGACCTGCACGTGCAGCCGCGGCCGGGCACCGATGCCGCGCTCGCGCTTGGCATGGCGCGGATCATCGTCGACGAGGGGCTCGAAGACGCGCCATTCCTCGCCCGGCATGCGACAGGCTTTGAACACTATCGGGCTCGCCTCGCTGACTACCCGGTGGATCGTGTCGCTGACATCACCGGCGTTCCTGCGGCGGCCATCTGCGAGCTGGCGCTCGGCTATGCGCGGACCAGGCCTGCGCTGCTCATCGCCGGCTTCGGCTTGCAGCGGCACCATCACGCGGGTCAGGCCATGCGGGCGGTCGCACTGCTGCCGGCCCTCACCGGAAACGTGGGCATGGCAGGAGGGGGATGGCAGTATGCCAACCTCGCCAGTCACTGCCTGCGCGAGCTGCCGCTGCCGCCCAAGCCGCCATCCATGCGGTCGGTGCCGGTGTCGCAAGTGGCGACTCACCTGGAATCGCTGGCCGACCCGCCAATCCGCGCAGCCTGGATTGAGCGCGGCAACCCCGGCAGCCAGAACCCCGCTGCCGACCGGCTTCGCCGCGCCCTGTCGAAACTCGATCTCGTCGTGGTGGTCGATCAATTCATGACCGACACGTCCGCGTCGGCCGATTATGTGCTGCCGGCCAAGACGCTGTTCGAGGAAGAGGACCTGGTGACAGCCTACTGGCACCCGTATCTCCAGTGGCGTGCGAAGGTCCTCGATCCGCCGGGCGAGGTCAAGCCCGAGAGCGAGATTTGGCGCCTCATGTGCGAGGGCTTCGGCTTCCAGACGCACTACTTCCCTGCTGACCGGGGGGCGCTGCTCCGCCGCCTGTTCCCCGAGGGGCACGCAGACGCGTTCGAGCGGCTCGCGCACGGACCGCTCGACTTGTCCGGGCACGGCGACGTGGTATTTGCAGACGGCCGGTTCCCGACTCCCTCGGGGAAGATCGAGTTCTTCTCGGCTGAAGCACATACCCGATGGGCGGCCGCGCCTGTTCCCGAGTATGTTCCGCTGGGGGAAGGTCACGCGGCGGAAGCGGCCCGGCGCTTTCCTCTGCAGCTCCTCTCCTGCAAGACGCGGGAACGCATTCACTCGCAGTTCGGGAATCTCGCGTGGATCCGCGAGGTCGAACGGCCCGGCGTGCTCGACATCCATCCGATCGACGCCCGCGCACGCGCCATCGGCGACGGCACGAAGGTCGCCGTGTGGAACGACCGGGGACGTATCGAGCTGTCCGCGCGCATCACGCAGGGCATTCGGCCCGGCGTGGTGCACGTGATCGAGGGCCGCTGTCATCCCGGTGATGCCGACATCAACGCCCTGGTGGACGAGGGCATCACCGACATGAATCACGGTGCGACCTTCTACGAGTGCCTGGTGGAGGTGGGGCCCGCATGACCGGCACGGGGTTCCTCGTCGACCTGCACCGTTGCGTCGGGTGCGGCGCATGCGTGCTGGCGTGCCGCATCGAGAACCAGCGAGCAGGCGAGGCGGCGTGGCGCCGCGTGATCCCGCTCAACCTGGGCCGGCGTCGGAATGGACCGACCTACTTCCTGTCGGTCGCCTGTCACCACTGCGAGCATCCGGCCTGCCTGCGGGGCTGCCCGTCACGGGCCTACGAGAAGCGCGCCGATGGAGTCGTCATTCACCACGAAGAGCGTTGCCTGGGGTGCCGGTACTGCGAAATGACGTGCCCGTTCGGCGCGCCACGATTCGACCAAGCCCGGGGCGTCGAGTCCAAGTGCCACCTCTGCTACCACCGCCTCGATGAGGGGCGCGATCCGGCGTGCGTCGCCGCGTGTCCGACCGGCGCACTCCGGCTGCTCCGCGATGAGACCTCTCCGCCTGATGCCAGTCAGACCGTGCCCGGATTTGTGGATGCCGGACATTGCGGGCCGCATCTTCGGTTCCTGCAGCCACGCGGCAGCAGGCGTGCCTCCATGCATCGCGCACTCGAGGAGTTCCTGAAGCGATGAGCCGCGCACGATCTGACGCACCGCTGGTAGCGTTCACGGGCCTCGCCATCGCCGGCGGCGGCACGATCGCCGCGTCAGTATTTGCCGAGCTGATCTGGCAGGCGCCGGCTGCGATGGCCCTTGGCGTCGGCACCACCTTGCTCGGCGCAGGTGTCGCCGCGTCGCTCGCGCACCTCGGCCGGCCGGCCCGCGCCTCAATGGCCCGCCGCGGCATCGGACCGAGTCCGATCAGCAACGAAGTGACCCTGGCCCTGATAGCCATTGCGCTCGCCGTGCTGGTCGCCTCCGGTGCCGGCGGGGCGGCCAGTTGGCTCATCGCACGCTTCGGTGCGCTTGGCGCGTCGCTGGGGCTGCTGGTGTCCATCGGCCTCGTCTATCGGATACCCGGCCAGCTGTCGTGGAGCGGCGCCGTCATGTGGGTACCGCTCACGTCGGGCGTGTGGACAGGCTCGCTGGCTGTCGCTGCACTTTGTCCGATCAGTCGCGGTGCGTTCGTCCCTCTCGTGCTTCTCGTCGCGGCTGCCGATGTCGCGGTCGCGCTGGTGAGGTGGCGGGCGTGGCACCGCATGTCCCTGTTACCGCGTGCCGTGTCCGTGTCTTTAGAAGGCTTGCCGAAGTGGCTGGCCTGGAGGCTTCTGCTGCTCGATCTCGTGCCGGCAGCACTTCTGCTCGCCGTCCAGCCCGTCGCGGCCGCTCTCGTCGCCGCCGCAGGGCTCATCGTCGATCGCGTCGGCTTCTACGCGACAGCATCACCGCACACCACCGAAGTCGAGGTCGATCGCGTGGAGCGACTGCTCGATCTCACTGACGAGAGCGCCGCCGACGGTCGGCGAAGCGGGTGACCGAGCGCGCGGAATGCTCGTCCGGGTGATGCGATTCGTGGCAAGGCCCGATCTGTCATACGATCCGATCATGACGAGGCGCACCGTTTTCACCTCCTTCTCGACTGCGGCCATTCTTGGCTCGCTCGCAGTCTCACTGATAGCGGGGTCCTCCGCGACACATTCGGCGGTTCAGGCGTCCCTGCTTCGCCTGGCGACGACCACGAGCACGGCTGACACGGGGCTGTTGTCGGCAATCCTCCCCGAGTTCGAGAAGACGTGTCAGTGCCAGGTGCAGGTGGTGGCGGTTGGCACCGGCCAGGCCATCGAAATCGGCCGCCGAGGCGACGCGGACGTGCTGCTCGTCCACGACCGCGAGGCCGAGGAGACGTTCCTCGGCGAGGGCCACAGCAAGGCCAGGACCGAGGTGATGTCCAACGACTTCGTCGTCGTGGGACCGAAGGCTGACCCCGCTGGAGCGCGCCGGGCGCTGCATGCCTCCGACGCGCTGCGCTCCGTCGCGAGGACCCGGTCGCCGTTCGTCAGCCGTGGCGATCGATCCGGCACGAACAGCCGCGAGCTCAGGCTTTGGCGCGAGAGTGGCTCCCTGCCAACCGCCTCTGACACGTGGTACCAGTCGGTGGGGCAGGGCATGGGAGAGACACTGGCCTTCGCCAACGAGCGCGGGGCGTACACGCTGTCCGATCGCGCGACCTGGCTGTCCATGCGTGCGCGACTTCCGCGGTTGGACGTGATCGTCGGCGGCAGCAGACCGGTCGACAATCCGGACCCGGGGCTCCTGAACATGTATGCGGTGCTGGTGGTGGACGCCGCGAAGCACCCGGGCGTCCGAGAGGACCTTGCGAAGCAGTTCGCCAAGTGGCTGCTCTCGGCCGATACCCAGCGACGAATCGAGTCGTTCGGGCAAGACAGGTTCGGCCAGCAACTGTTCTACGGACAGGCCGAAGCCATGCGCGTCACGCGCGAAGTGACCGTGCGCGTGGGTGGTGCGTCACGGACATTCACGCTCGGCGATCTGCGAAAGATGCCGCGAGTCGTGCTCAACGACTACACCGTGCTCGGGGTCAAGCGAGGGAAGGTAGGGAGCTACTCCTTTGCGGGTGTCGCGCTCGCCGACTTGCTCACAGCGGTCGATCCGGCCATCGCCCGGCCCGGACGCGCTGCCGCGCGCGTCCTGGTTGTCAGCCGCGACGGCTGGACCTCGACGCTGAAGTGGGGAGAAGTGTTCGGAACGCTGACCGCGGGTGACGCTCTGTACAACGCAAAGGGATGCAACGAGTGCCACGGCGTCGATGGAGAAGGGAGCGCGCCGGCGGGCAAACGACCTGTGCCGGCCATCGCGGGAAAGGCCGCCCGACCGTTCGACTTTTTGAAATCGGTCTTGCGGGCTGGCGGGTCCAGGCACGGCGGGCTGAACCCGTACTCCGACACGCAGCTCACCGACGCCGACCTGAAGCAGATGGCGGCCTATCTCGCAAATCCCGCGTCCGGCTCGGTCTCGGGCTCGCAGACGGTGGCGGACAGGAAGCGCCGGACCATCATGCTGGCGTTCGAACGGGACGGACAACCGCTCGACGGCGCCGGTGGGCTTCTGCAGCTTGTCGTCGGCACCGACGAGTTCGCGGGGCGATACGCGCATTGGGTGTCGGCGATTCACGTCCAGTGACCCGGGTCTCGCCGCGCTGCGCTTGCCTCCGGCTCCGATCCTGAGCCAGACTTCTTGCGCCGCAGTCGCACCTGAGGGGGCCGTCATCAACTCAATCGGTGAGGCGTTCGCCACTCCTGCCTTGTTGCAGATTGTCGCGCTGACCTTCCGCGTCACGGGCAGCGCCCTGCTCATCAGCACGCTGGTGGGTGTTCCGGTGGGAGCGCTGCTGGGGATGAGGCCCTTTCGCGGCAGGAAGCTGGTCGCGCTGCTCCTCTACACGGGCATGGGCCTGCCTCCAGTCGTCGTCGGGCTCGCCGTCTATCTCATGCTCTCGCGATCGGGCCCGCTCGGCACGCTGGGCTGGCTCTTCACGCCATCGGCGATGATCGTGGCTCAGACCATCATCGCCTTCCCGCTCGTCGCGGGGCTGACCATGAGCTCGGTGGCTGGAGTGGATCGCGAACTGCGGCTCCAGTTGGCAGCGCTCGGCGCGTCACGGAGTCAGAGTGCGTGGGCCATTCTCCGCGAGGCACGCGTGGGCGTGACCTCTGCGATCGTTGCGGCGTTTGGCGGCATCATTTCCGAGGTCGGCGCGGTGATGATGGTGGGCGGCAACATCGAAGGCAGCACCCGCGTGCTCACGACCTCCATCGTGCTGTCCACGCGCCAGGGGGATTTCGGCCCGGCCATGGCGCTCGGCATCGTGCTGATCGCGCTGACGCTGGCCGCCAACGCGGTGCTCATCCAGCTTCAGGGCCGGGTGCGCTGAGGACAGCCGTGGCGATCCCTGTTTACGCCATCACCGAACTGGCTCACCGCTACGGGGACCGGACCGTACTGGAGATCCGCGAGCTGGCGGTCGATGCTGGCGAAACGCTCGGGATTGTCGGGCCGAGCGGGGCTGGTAAGAGCACGCTGCTCCGGCTCCTGCAGTTCCTGGAGCCTCCCACGGCCGGGCGGATCGCGTTCCACGATGAGGCGGTCGTCGCTCCCGCGGCGCTGAAGGTCCGCCGGCGAATCACGACCGTCTTCCAGCATCCGCTGCTTCTCGACTGCTCGGTCCGCGAAAACGTCGGCTACGGGCTGCGGCTGCGGGGGAAGCCGTCGAACGGGCCGCGCGTCGGGCAGTTACTCGAGCGCCTCGGCCTGGCCTCGCTTGCCAGGTCCGCGGCGCGCTACGCTGTCGGGCGGGGAGATTCAGCGGGTCGCCCTCGCGCGCGCCCTCGCCGTCGAGCCCGAGGTGTTGCTGCTGGATGAACCGGCTGCAAACCTCGACCCGGCGAACGTCTCGCTGGTCGAGCAACTCGTCCGCGAAGAGCAGCAGCGCGGAACCACCATCATTCTCGTCACGCACAATGCGTTCGAGGCTCGCAGGCTGGCCGATCGCACCGCCTTGCTCGTTGCGGGCTCGATGATCGAGATTCAGCCCTCGCCTGCCTTCTTCCATGCGCCTGTCGACCCCCGAACGCGCGCGTTCCTCAACGGAGAGATGGTGTACCGACTCGCGTGCGGATCCCCCACGTCAGCTCCGGCCGGCCGGCGTGGACACGGGTGACCGAGTGTCGGGCACCTCGGGCGGCCGGCAGTCTCAGTCGATGTGCTTCGACAGGAACGCCTCGATGTCGCTGAGGCTGCGATATCCCAGTACCTTGGCGTAGGGGCTGACCAGCCCCGAGATGAGCCGCGAGATGTTGTCCTGCCGCGACACGTCGTACATCACAAGCGCACGCTGTCCTGATTGTTCGGCGCGGCCCAGCACGTAGCCGACCTCGAAGCCGACACCATACGACGAGCCGGACGCCTCTGCAACCAGAACGTCGCAGCGATCGAGCCACGCCAGGTCGCGCCTGTAAACATCCTCGTTTGCCAATGCCCGCTCAGCCTGCTCCACGTTGTCGGCGAGCAGGTGGGTGGTCAGAATGGTGTGGCCGCGCGAGCTGAGAAGGTCGCTGACGTGCCGAGCCGCCGCCGTCGAACTGCGGTCTCCGCGAACCGTGCAGGCCAAATAGATGTTCATACCGCGCTCCCCCACTCACTCGAGTTGGTGACGACGACGACGCCTACTCGAGGCCCAGAACGTTCTCGATCACCACGCAGGCAGAGTCCAGACTCTTGATCTCGACGACAGGCAACCGGGAATCCGGCCGGTTCGACCCGTTCCGGTTGAACCATATCGCGCGAATACCCGCACCGATCGCGCCGACCACGTCGGTTGCCCACGCGTCACCGACCATCACCGCACGTGTTGCGTCCACGTCCAGCCGCTCGAGCGCGATGCGGAAGATCGCGGGATCCGGCTTCGTGAGCCCGACCTCTGCCGAGATGACCAGCGCGTCGAGGTGCGGTCTCAACCCGCACCGTCGCACCTTCTGCACCTGCTCGGCGACGACGTTGTTGGTGACGACGCCGGTGCGCACCCGCCCGTGGAGCGACCCGAGCAGTTCCAGCGCTCCCGGCACGGGCTTCCAGCTCTTGACGTAAGCCGCGCGGTAGTTCCGCGCAACCCGCGCGACCTCAGCGGCTGGCGGGTGCTCGCCCGCCGCGGCGAACAGCCTGCGGAAGCGCTCGAACCGGGCATCATCGACCGACAGGGTCTCGCCGAGCACCTCGGCGTGCAGGTCATCGAGGAGGCCGGCGTGAAGGCGCACGAACGACTCGAACTCCAGCCGTCCGAAGCACGCAACTCGACGATGGAGCCGGGCCAGAGCCACGCGGCTGCTGCCCGAGTGATCGACCAGCGTGTCGTCGAGATCGAAGAGCACCGCGCGGGTATCCGACGCGCTCATCGAGAGTGCTCCGACGTCGCGATTCCCTCCGCCAGACTCAATTCGAGACCCACGGCGCGGCGGCCACCATCGAACCGATTGCCTGGATTGCCGAATCGATGTCGGCCCTGGTGATGCCGCGGTATGTCACGAATCGAATGGAGGTTCCGAGCCCAGGCAGGCCCCGGACGCCGAGCGCATCGAGGTGCCGGGCGAATTCGGCCGCGGTCAGGCCGAGCCCCTGCACGTCGAGGTTGACGATGTTCGATTGAACCGTCGCGAGATCGACGGCCAGGCCGGGAACGCTGGAAATGGCCTCTGCAAGGGCGCGCGCGTTCTGGTGGTCCTCGCGCAGCCGCTCGACCATCGTCCGCAGCGCGACCAGTCCGGGGGCGGCGATGATGCCGGCCTGGCGCATCGTGCCGCCGAGCGCCCGCCGGATAGCGCGCGCCCGGTCCACGAATCGTCGGGAGCCGGCCAGCAGAGAACCGACCGGAGCCGAGAGGCCCTTGGACAGGCACAGCGACACCGAATCGACGGACCGCACGATCTCGCGGGCCTCAACTCCCAGGGCAACGGCTGCGTTGAAGATGCGCGCGCCATCGAGGTGCACCGGCAATCCGGCCTCGTGCGCAATCGCCGCACACTGTTCGACGTGTCCGACGGGGATGACCGTTCCGCCCGCGGCATTGTGGGTGTTCTCGAGGCAGACGACGCCCCGCGCCGGGAATCCCGTGCCGGCCTTGCGAACGGCCATCTTCAGCGCGCTCAGGTCGGGAGCGCCGCGGTGGCCGGGCACCGGCATCACGAGCAGGCCGCACGCTGCAGCCACGCTGGCGAACTCCATGTGATACAGGTGGGCGCTCGCCTCGACAATCGCCGTCGCGCCCGGCTCGGCGTGCGTGCGCAGCGCAACGGTGTTCGACATCGTGCCGCTGACCGTCAGCAACGCCGCTTCCTTGCCCATCAGCTTCGCGGCTTCCGCCTCGAGTTCGAGCACCGTTGGATCGCCGTCGCGTGAGTCATCGCCCAACCTGGCGGTCAGGATGCTCTCGAGCATCTCCTTGGTGGGCAGGCTCAGTGTGTCGCTTCTCAAATCGATGACGGGCTTGGCCACGACTAATCTCCCTGGGGGAATATGGCGCCGGGCGAGACGAATACTCGCGCGATGCCTCCGAAGACGGGGCGGGGTTGCATGAACACGATTACGTCACTTGGCGCCGAGGATGGGTGTCAGCTCGTGTTCGACCACGGTCCGGACCCGGTCCTCGCCGACGAAGGTGGCGAGCAGGCCGGGAATGACGGTGTCCAACGTGACGATTCGATCGGTCACTTCGACCGTGCCCGACAACCGGGTGTCGAACAGCCCCTTGGCGAGCGTGCATGACAGCGCCAGGCGGTTGCCGGTCCAGCTTCGAGTTGCGTTCTTGATCTTGACCCCACCGTGGAAATCCCGGCGTACGAGATCGTCGAGGAACTCATCGACGCGCCGGATGGCTTCCGACTCTCCCAATTCGTGCCGGATTTCAACTCGCATCGAGTCATCCTACTACGGCTGGGTCAGCCGAAGGACCCGGCGGACGCCCGAAGCCTCGGCGCAGGCGGCCAGATCCGGCGCGCGCCGGGGTCTGCCAGACTCTGTTAGCATGAGCCCATCATGACCACGAACACCATCCGCCGCCTGGTCAGCACGTCGGTTCTCGTCGTGGCCGCGCTTGCTGCAGTCATCTTCGGGCGCCAGGCTCCACAACCTGCATTCGATGTCGTCATCGCAGGCGGCCGAATCGTCGATGGTACCGGTGCGCCGTGGTTCGTGGGTGATGTCGGCATACGAGGCGACCGCATCGTGGCCATTGGCGATCTGTCGGGACGCGAGGCGCCGCGGCGCATCGACGCGCGCAAGCTGGTTGTCGCGCCGGGGTTCATCGACATGCTGGGCCAGTCCGAGTTCAACGTATTGGTCGACGGGCGGGCCGCGTCCAAGATCATGCAGGGCGTGACTACTGAGATCACCGGGGAGGGCTCGGCGATCGCGCCGGTCAACGACCGAATGATCCAGGACGGCCGTCCGCAGTGGGAACACTTCGGCCTCGTCCAGGATTTCAGAACGCTGGCCCAGTACTTCTCGCGCCTCGAGACCAGGTCGAAGCCGGCCATCAATATCGGCTCATTCGTCGGAGAGGGCGGCCTGCGCGAGTACGTCATCGGGCGCGAGAACAAGCCGGCCACCGCCGCCGATCTGTCGCAGATGAAGGCGCTCGCGGCTCAGGCGATGGAGGACGGGGCGCTTGGCCTGAGCACGTCGCTCCAGTACGTGCCGGACAGGTTCGCGACGACCGACGAGATCATCGAACTGGCGAAAGTCGCCCGGCAGTACGGCGGCGTCTACCTGACGCACGTGCGGTCGGAGAGCGGCGCCATCTTCGATTCGCTCGACGAGACGTTCCGCATCGCCGAGGCCGCCAACATCCCGGCCGAGATCTGGCATCTCAAGACGGCCTACAAGGCCAACTGGGGCAAGATGCCGGAAGTGCTGAGGCGTATCGAGGCCGCTCGCGCGCGCGGGCTCGACATCACGGCCAACCAATATCCCTACACGCGCGCCTCGAATGATCTCGCCTCGTGCCTGCCCCTGTGGGTCCGTGAAGGCAGCCGCGACCAGATGCTCACACGCCTCAAGGATCCCTCACTGCGGGATCGCATCAAGCGCGAGATGGACGATCCGGACGTGACCGGATGGGAGAACCAGTGGTACGGGTCCGGGGGCGGAGACGGCGTGATGGTGTCGTCGGTCCTCAACGCCGAGCTTCGCAAGTACGAGGGGAAGAACCTGACTCAGATCGGCCAGATGATGACGCTCGATCCACGCGACGCCCTCATTGACGTCGTCATCGCCGACCAGGGCCAGACCTCGTGCATCACCTCCATCATGACGGAGGAGGACGTGCGGACGGCCTTGAGGAACCCACTGGTGTCCGTCGGATCCGACTCGGGCGCCAAGGCCGAGGATGGTCCCCTCTCCGAGTCGAGGTCCCACCCGCGCGGCTGGGGGTCCTTTCCGAGGATTCTCGGCAAGTACGTCCGGGACGAAAGGCTCATCACGCTCGAAGAGGCCGTGCGCAAGATGACCTCTCGCGCGGCTGACCGCGTGGGCCTGGGCGATCGCGGCATCCTGCGCCCGGGCATGGCAGCCGATGTCACGGTGTTCGACCCGGCGACCATCCGCGACATCGCGACGTTCGAAGACCCGAACCACTACCCGGTGGGCGTGAAGTTCGTGTTCGTCAATGGCCGCGCGGTCGTTGCCGACGGAACGATCACGACCGAGCGCCCTGGGCGTCCGCTAAGGGGACCGGGGTACCGAACGGCAGCGCAGACGCCGCGGCAGTAGCGCCAAGCCGATTGTGTTGGGGGCAGCCCGGCCGCACAGCTCGAGCTTCGCCGACTGAACTGGATTCCGTCCCCGTCTTTCGTCGTTTGTCTTCTGCTGCAATCGTTTAGCGCATAGGGTACGGGGACGCGGCGGCAGCGTTATCCTGCGGGGCCTGCAACATAACGCCGATTGCCGCGCGGATCCCGTTGCAGCTGAATAACAAATTCGGCGGACAACCGACCGACGCGGTCTCAATACTGGAGCAAGCGCTCGGCCGTCAAGATCGGACGCAGAGGAATTCACACCTCACTGGAGGCATTGCATGCCAGAGCTCGATTCATACGCCGTGGGCATTGCGCGCACATCAGGCGACATCTACGAGGCGTGGACGGTCGTGACAACCCCGCCAACACTCGCAGAGCAAAGGGCGGCGAGCTGCGTCCGACGCCTGGGACAGGACCGACCGCGCTGGTGGCTGGTCGGATGCCTCTATTTGGTCTCATTCATTCTGATGTGGTTCTTGGACTGGTTGTCGGACCGAGCGGTTGCGCCGTTGGAGATAGCGTGGATTGTGTTCTTGATGATGGCTCTCTTCGGGCAGTGGGAGCGCCGCGGGTTTGTTGACCTGGTGCAGAGGTACCACGCGGAGCTTCTCCGCCGCGTGGACTCGCCGCCGAACAAGCGCATGCACGCGACCGGCGCAAGCGGTGTCGAGAGCGCCGGCGCGTGAT
This sequence comes from uncultured Acidobacteriota bacterium, assembly GCA_963843385.1. GTDB lineage: Bacteria > Acidobacteriota > Vicinamibacteria > Vicinamibacterales > JAKQTR01 > CAVOHU01. The sequence goes on along the minus strand of CAWJJY010000007.1, from coordinate 686,119 downwards.
GCGCGAACGTTAGGCTGCTCGAACTCCATCGGATACTCGAATCAACCGCGCCAGTTCGACGCGCGTCACACCGAGCGACAGCAGGGCACGGACGAGAAGGTCGAGGCTGACCGTGGCATCGGCGGCTTCCATCTTCGCCACACGAGACTGGCTGGACTTCAGCTGTCTGGCCAAGGCAGCTTGGGTCAGTCCTTGTCTTGCCCGGCGTGCTCGAAGTCCGATGGCCAATGCCAACTTCACCTCGACGAACCGTCGCTCGTCGGGACTCAACGCCAGAAAGTCGCCGACATCAGCGACTCGCCAACCCGCTTGCTCCAAGCGCCTCTGCTGTTCGGGTTTCATCGGGATCTCTCTCTGACGATCTTCAAGTACGCCGCCAATCGTCGTTGACAGTTCGAAATGACCGACTTGGGAGTCGCTTCCGTCTTCTTCTGGAAGACGTCGAGCATAACGACCGCGTCGCGGTCAATGTAGTAAACAAGCCGCCACGACACGTTACCGTCGACCACGCGAAGTTCATGACAGCCAGCGCCTACGACCGGCATCGGCCGCGAGTGCGGAAGCCCGAGAGACTCGCCGGCTTGAAGGCGGCTAAGCAGCATGCCGGCCTCGATGCGAGCGGCGGGGCTGAACGGAGGCGACTTCACCTCGCCATGCAGCCAAGCGAGCGGCTTGTCGGTCGACGGCATCGGTCGGAAACAGTATATGTCAGGACAGACATATCAGCAAGATCAGCCTCAGCCTAACAACGCGGTGCACCCGACCGGCGCTGGTGGTATGCTGCGCGCCGGCGGTCTCCATCCTCGGAGACGCGCCGGGCTATCGCATTTGCACTGTTCATTCAGGACAGCGTGGGCCTGCTGGCGTCGCTCGCCATCCAACTCGACGGTGAGATCGCACCAATCGGATGGTCGAACATCGTCATATACGGCGCACTGGCGTCCGGCTACGGGTATTTCGCGGTGGTCGCGCCGCATCGGGCCTGAGCACGGCCGGAAGATGAACCCGCGGCGAGATAGGTAACGAAGTAGTTCAAGGACATCGGTGAAGACGTACACCGAACGGTCCGCACCATACGCTTTCGGGCCAGTGCTCGAACGTCACCCACCCGGAAACGCAGCGCCATGACCGACCTTGTCGTGCGTGAGTACGGGCACATCGGCCCGGGCCTCGTGATCACGTTGCACGGCGGGCCTGCAGCCGCCGGAGACGTTGCGCCAGTCGCGCGCGAATTGGGCAAGAAGTGGCATGTGCTGGAGCCGTTTCAGCGAGGGAGCGGAGGCCGCCCGCTCACCGTCGCCACGCATGTCGCGGATCTCGAGAATCTCGTCATCCACACTTGCGGCGGGTGCCGTCCCGTCCTCGTGGGCCATTCATGGGGCGCCATGCTGGCTCTGGCGTATGCCGCAGCGCATCCGAAGGATTCGGCTGGTCTGGTGCTGATCGGCTGTGGGACGTTTTCAGTGGCTGCTCGAGCGGAGTTCGAGACGCGGGTCGAGGCTCGGATCAATCCACGGGACCGCGAATGCCTGGAGGGCCTCACACACACTGAGGCGGGCGCCGATCGCAGGCTGGCTGAACAGGGCCGCGTGATGGCGCGGGTGTTTGGCTACGATGTCGAGGAGATCGGCGAAGACATTGCCGTCGTTGATGCTGCGGCCCACCAGCAGAGCTGGGCGGACATGCTGCGCCTGCAGCGCGACGGTACCTATCCCGCAGCGTTTGCGGCGATCGGGGTGCCGGTCTTGATGATTCATGGGGAACAGGACCCGCATCCCGGCCGCTTGATCAGCCAGGACCTGCGAGTGCACATCCCCCATCTCGAGTACCGGGAACTCCCGCACTGCGGGCATTCGCCGTGGCTCGAACGGCAGGCCAACCTGGTCTTCTTCGACACCGTCAACGCGTGGCTCGAGGCCCGGTTTCGACCGCCCGCCTGCCCGGCGAGATGACTCCGCCCTCCGGTCTGGCGTCCTAACGCTCGTACGACTCCCTCCGCCCCGCGGCCGAGAGCCGGATCAGATATCGGTCGGGCTGACGGCGGAATCGTTCCTGGAGATCGGAAAGCGACCGGGCCCCGCCGTAGCTGATCGATGAGCAGAGGTGCTTGAGCATGTCCTGAACGACGAGCCTGGCTGTCCCCCGGGCCGGCACGCTGACCTCCATCCCTTCCGCGCCGAGCGCTTCGAGATCGAGCTCATCGGCATCCTCGACGTCCAGCCTGTCTTTGATCGCCTGGATCGAAGCCATCCCGCGCAGGACCTTGAACGGCACCTGCACGACTTTCTGCGACTCCGGCAGCACGACCGGCTTGTGCACGATCTCGCCGGGAGCCTCGGACGTGCCGGCAAACGCGCTCCCCAGCATCACCGAATCGCCTCCGAACAATAGCGCTTCCGCGATGCTGCCGTCGCGACGAACCCCGCCGTCCGCGACAATGGGAAGGCGGTCGCCCAGCGCCGTCCTGCACTCGACCAGGGCCTGCAGCTGAGGCACGCCGAACGACGTCGTGAGGCGCGTGGTGCATCCGCCGCCCGGCCCGATCCCCACCTTGATCCCGTTGACGCCCCGTTCGGCGAGGAACAGCGCCCCCTCGGCGGTCGCGACGTTGCCGGCGACCAGCTCCACCTCGGGCCACCGCTTCCGGAACTGTTCGAGCGCCCTGCCCATCACGACTGAATGGCCGTGCGCGATGTCGATGATGATGACATCGACGCCGGCCTTGACGAGCTCGGCGCCTCGCTCGAGGTAGTCGCCGGTCGCGCCAATGGCCGCGCCCACCCGCAGGCGCCCGAACTCGTCCCGGGTCGCAAACGGGAGACGTTTGAGGTGCAGGAGGTCCCTCGCGGTGATGAGTCCCGTCAGCACCCCGCTGCGGTCGGTCAGCGGCAGTTTCTTGACCTTGTGATCGACCATCAGGCGTTCCGCCCGCTCCGGCAGCAGGGTGCCGACGTGCACGACCAGCTTCTCCATCGGGGTCATCCGGCCGGCGACCGTGGTCCGCCGGCCCGCGCGAGCCGCCTCCAGAAACCGCACGTCCCGTTGCGTCAGCAGGCCCAGCAGCCGGCGCTTGTCGTCGACGACGACCAGCGTGCCGACCTTGCGGCGCTCCATCATCGCCACCGCATCGGCGAGGCTGGAGCCGGGATCGATCGTGTAGGGGTCGGCGATGACCAGGTGCTGCGTCCGCTTGACGGCCGCCACCTCGACGACCTGCGGCTCGATGTCGCCGGGCCGGAATCCGCGGTCGATGACGCCCAATCCGCCTTCCTCGGCCTGCACGATCGCCATCGGCGCGCGCGTCACCGTGTCCATGTTGGCCGATACGATGGGCCGTTTCAGGAGGAGGCCCGTAGAGAACCGGCAGGACAGGTCGATCGCGGCGGGGTCGCGCCTGGCGAGCACGCTGAACTGCGGCGCGAGCAGGAAGTCGTCGAACGTGCAGCCCCGCGCTTCCGCTCGGAGCGCGCGCCACCGACGCCCCTCGTAGACCGAGCCCGACCGCCTCACTCGCGTCGCCATGCTGTGCCTCCGATCAAGTTCCCGCAAGATCCGCCATCACACGCCGGGCATTCTTCTGTATCATGATCGCGTGAGCACCCAAGCCAGCAAGCTGCCGCGGACCTGGCGCGTCGGCGATCCGTGGACGACGTCCGACGCCGCTGAATTGTACGAGATCGCCCGCTGGGGACAGGGCTACTTTTCGCTCGGCGACGATGGCAACGTCCACGTCCACCCGACGAAGGACCCGCAGCGCTACATCGACCTCAAGGACCTGACGGATCAGATGCTGCTGCGCGGCATCGACCTGCCGATCCTGATTCGCTTCAGCGATATCCTGCACCACCGCGTCAAGGATATCCACGACGCATTCCAGAACGCCATCGCCCAGCATGGCTACCAGGGCGGTTACCAGTTCGTCTTCCCGATCAAGGTCAACCAGCAGCGCGGCGTCGTCGAGGAGGTGCTCAAATACGGGCAACCGTTCGGCTTTGGCCTCGAGGCAGGCTCGAAGCCCGAGCTGCTGGCGGTGGCGGCGCTCGCCTCCAACGAGACGCCCATCATCTGCAACGGCTTCAAGGACGCCGAGTTCATCGAGATGGCGATGCTGGCCGAGAAGATGGGCCGTCACATCATCCCGGTCGTCGAGAAGTACACCGAACTCGGCCTGATTCTCGACTACGCGGCCAAGGTCGGAGTCCGTCCGAAGATCGGCATGCGCGTCAAGCTTGCCTCGCGCGGCAGCGGCCGCTGGCAGTCCTCGGGCGGCTACAAGTCGAAGTTCGGCCTGACGGTGAACGAGATCCTCAAGGGGCTCGAGGAGCTGAAGTCGCTCGGGATGGGCGACTGCTTCAAGCTGCTCCACTTCCACCTCGGCAGCCAGATTCCCAACATCCGCATCGTCAAGGCGGCGCTCAACGAGGCGGCCCGCATCTACGTCGAGCTGGTCAAGGCGGGTGCGGGGCTGGAGTACCTCGATATCGGCGGCGGGCTGGGCGTGGACTACGACGGCTCGCAGACCAACTTCGAATCGAGCGCCAACTACACGCTGGAGGAGTACGCGGCCGACGTGGTCTACCACGTCCAGACGGTGTGTGACGATGCGGGCGTGAAGCATCCGACAATCGTGTCGGAGAGCGGGCGCGCCATCGCGGCGTACCACAGCGTGCTGGTGTTCAACGTGCTCGGCGTGTCGGGATACCGGGAGCAGGAGATCCCTCCGGCGCCCGCGCTCGAGGAGCAGGAACAGCCGCTGGTGGACCTGCGCGAGACCTACCAAAACATCAGCGTGCGCAACGCGCTCGAGAGTTACCACGACGCGCAGCAGGCGCTCGACATGGCGCTGAACCTGTTCACCGGCGGCTACCTGCCGCTCGAACAGCGCTGCCAGGCCGAAACCCTCTACTGGGCCATCTGCTCGCGGCTGCAGCGCCTGATCCGCCAGATGGACGAGGTGCCCGAGGACCTCCAGGCCCTGGACGAGATGCTGGCGGACACCTATTTCTGCAACTTCTCGCTCTTCCAGTCGATCCCGGACAGCTGGGCCATCAAGCAGCTGTTCCCGGTGATGCCCATCCATGGAATGCTCAAGCCGCCGACGGTGCATGCCGTGCTCGGCGACATCACCTGCGACTCGGACGGCAAGATCGACCAGTTCATCGACCGCCGGGACGTGAAGCGCACCCTGGCGCTCCACCCGATGAACGGCGACCCGTACTACCTGGGCGTATTCCTGGTCGGCGCGTACCAGGAAATACTCGGCGATCTGCACAACCTGTTCGGGGACACCCACGCGGTTCACGTGCGGCTCGATGACAACGGAGCGGTCGTGCTCGATGCGGTCATCAAGGGCGACACCGTGCGCGAAGTGCTCAACTACGTGAATTACAACGTCGATGCGCTCGTCAGCAGCTTGCGGACTGACGTCGAGTCCGCCGTTCGAGAAGGTCGCATTACCTACGAGGAGGCGGGCCGCCTGCTTCGGTTCTATGAAGACGGACTGCAGGGCTACACCTACCTCGAGGATCCAAAAGAACACTGAGTTTTCCAGTAGGCGTTGCGCCTGTCGCCGGGCTACACTCGTACCAGCCCAACCGTGTCACGACGGAGGCCCAGGAATAAACCGGCCGTCGGATTGCTGCGAGCAGTCCCGGTGGGAGTGTTCCTGTCGGGCATGACGGTTCCAGCGTACCGGGCGAGGGAGGCACCAATGTTGATGACCGTTCTGTTTGCTCACGTGGCAGCCGACCGCGTCACAGATCTCGAGCGCGCATACCGCGAGGCCATCTCGAACCTGGATCCTGGCATCGTTGAGACCTACCTGGTTCGTGACGCGAACGACCCGACCGACTTCAGGATCATGACCGTCTGGAGCAGCCGCGAAGCCCTCGAGAAGATGCGCGCCTCGGGTATGAAGCCCAAGGGCGTTCAGATCTTCGAGGCGGCAGGTGCCACGCCGGCATTCTCGATGTTCGGGGTGGTGGCGCGCGGCGGACCCTGAACCCGACGTCCGGTCGGCCCGAGACGTCCGAGGCGGCTACGTCCCGAGCTGCGCGATCGCGTGGTCCACGCGCTGAATCAAGTCCGGCGTGGGCCCTGCCGGTGAAAGCGTCAGGACAGATCTGAGCGCATCCGCGTACCAGTTGATCCATGCCGACCGCACGGCGGCCTCACGCGCCGTCGCGGCCGCGGCGTCTTTCTCGCCCGCAACCAGCTGACGGCCCTGCGTGTCTTCGAGGGCAAGCCGCGCGCGCGCCGCCTCAGCAAGCATCTGCAGGATGTTCACCGCATCGTCCGGAGATGGCCCGGCCAGCAGCAGTGCGGTTGCGGCAAGGGCGACGCCAACCCGGCGCATTTCGAGCGGGCTCGTCTTGTCAGGCCGATCCAGGCTGGCGTGGTAGAAGCGGTCCGGGAAGTGCCACGCCAGCACCGCCGGCACGCCCGACGCCAGGAAAACCGAGTGGTCGCTCCCGCCCTCGTACGGGTTGGTTCGCACGATCCAATCCGACTGCCGGGCATGCCGGAGGCAGACCGCCAGGAAGAGATCGTTCAGCAACGTTCCCTTGAGGGTCTCCGCCTTGACCTCGCTTTGGCCCCACTCCGTGTGAGGGTCCGAGGGACGCGCCCACACTGCCGTCGGGTCGGGAGCCTTCTCGATGAGAAACGATCCTCCGGTCTTGCCCGTATCCTCGCCCGTCATGTCGAGCGAGAACATGTAGCGGACGTTCTTCGCGTGGTCCGGATGGTCGGCCATCCAGCGGCGGCTGCCGCGGATCTCGTCGACCCACAGGAAGGTCAGCGTCCGTGCAGGTGGTGGAATCGTGCCGTCCTTGATGCCGAGACGGATCGCGCGGGCCAATTCCATCAGGGACGCGCAACCGCTGGCGTTGTCGTTGGCCCCTGGCTCCTGGATGTGAGCCGCGAGGAGTATGCGCTCACCGGGTGCAGTCGCGCCGGGTATCTCAGCGACCAGCGTTCGTGCCTGGCCGCCTGCAAAGCTCGCGGCGATCTCGACTTTGACCTGGGCCGGCCCGGACTTGAGCCGCTCTCGAATCCTCGCCGCCGCTCGGGGAGTGGCCTTGAACCCGAATCCATGCCGGGCTTCGTCATAGGGCACGCTTCCCCACTGCAGGACGTTCCAGGTGTCGCGGGGAGTGTTGTTCTCCGCGTCGGTCGTACCGGGCCGTACATAAGGGGCCATCGATGTCGAGACCACACCGAGGGCTCCTCGCTTCGCGACGCCGAGTTGCCACAGCCGCCCCGTTCCGGCATCGCCCAGGACGACGGCGCCCTTGACGTCGAACTTCTCGTAGTCCGCGTCGCTGCCGCCGTTGCCGACGTCGATGATCGGCGCCGAGATCCCGCCGGGCGGCGTCGAGAAAGAGTTGATGCACAACGCGACGCGCTGGCGATCGCGCGAGAGCAGTATCTCGTCGGCCACGCCGTGCGCGCCGAGAAGGGTCAGTGTCCCGACGGCATAGTCCCAGCCGTGACCACCGGCCGGATAGTCCTCGTTCCACACGGATGGCTGGGTCACGGGCGCATCGGTCGCGCGCGCGACGAACCCAGTCGCGACGAGCCGTTCCCGGATGCGTTCACTGGACGCGTTGAACCCCGCGTTGCCCGCGTTTCGCCAGAATCGATCCATGAACACGACCAGGTCCATGGCGGCCTTCTGATCGAATCGTAGGTCGACCGCCTTCAGCAGCGCTGTCGTTCGAGGCGGCAGAAGGTCCGGAAGCGCGCGTGCCGCAACGATACCTGCCGGCTCACCAGTCTGCACACGAGCCGAAATGCTCATGCCGCCAGCAAGCGTCGCACCGAGCATTCCCACGGCGATCATTCGCCACACACGAGTCATGTAGGCTGTCCCCATCGTTGCACCGCCGGTCGCGAGCCGTCAGCCGCAAGCCGCCAACCGCAGCTAGTACGCAACCAGCATCCTTGCCGCCCGCTCGATCTCTTCTTCGCTCGGCAGGAACGCCGCCTCGAGCGGTGGCGCATATGGCACCGGCGTGTCGAGTGCGCCGATGATGCGCACCGGGGCGTCGAGCGCCTCGAACGCCTCCTCCTGGATGATCGCGGCCACGCTTTCCCCAATCCCACCGGTTCTCGAATCTTCGTGCACGATCAACACGCGGTTGCAGTGACAGGCCGCGGCAAGAATCGCCTCCCGGTCGAGTGGAACGAGGCTTCGAAGATCGACGACGGTCGACTCGATCCGGTCGGCCGCCAGGCGCTCGGCAACTCGCATGGCCACGTGAAGGTAGGCGCCGTAGCTGATGATCGCGAGGTCGCCGCCGAGCCGGCGCACTGCTGCGCGGCCCAGCGGGATCGGTTCGGGAGGCTCATCGGCCAGCATCTGCTTGATGCGGGGATCGCGGTAGAGCGCGATGTGCTCGAAGTAGAGGACCGGATCCGGGTCGTTCACGGCCGACGCCATCAGCGCGCGCGCGTCCTGCGGGGTCGACGGCACCACGATCTTCAGCCCCGGCGTCCGGTAGAACCACGCTTCGGTGTTCTGGCTGTGGAACGGTCCGGCATGACGCAGGCCGCCCCATGGCATCCGAAGCACCATGGGCACCGAGCCGTCCCATCTGTACCTAATCTTCGCCGCGTTGTTGACCAGCTGGTTGAAACCTGTCGCCACGAAATCGTTGAATTGAATCTCGCCGATCGGCCGCAGGCCGGCGAGGGCGGCTCCCGCACACATCCCGATCACGGCGCCTTCGGCAAGCGTCGAGTTCAGGATGCGGTCGCCGAAGCGCTCGAGCAGCGGCCGAAGCAGCAGAAACGCGTTTCCATAGCGGCCGCCCACATCTTCGCCGTAGACGAACACCCGCTCATCGGCCGCGAGGGCGTCACCAATCCCCCGCATGACCCCCTCGAGAAACGTGTGTCCCTTGGGATCGAAGGGCGCGCCAGCCTCGATCCGGGGCAGCGTTGGAGGCGCGTCGACGACACGGCGCGATTCCAGGGCGAGAGGCTCGGTCCGCTCCCGCACCGGCCCGACGGCAAAGACCCTGTTCCTGACCTCCGCAGCATCGGGCCAGGGCGCGGCGATCACGGTTCGCGCCTGGGCTTCGACCAGTTCGTCGACCTCACGCCTCAGACCGTCGATGCCGGCGGCGTCGATCACGCGATCTTCGACGAGGCGCTCCGCATATCGCCTGACCGGGTCGCGTTGCGCCCAGTAGGCATACCGCTCCCGATCCACGTATCCCTGTTCGGTCGGCGCCGGGTAGGCCCACGATGGTTGTGGATCGCGCCCGAGGTAGAGCATGTCATCGTGGTGAGCGTGGCCGCACATCCGCATGCAGACCAGTTCGATGAGCGTCGGCCCGAGTCCCGACCGGGCCCGCTCCGCGGCCCACGCGAAGGCGGCGGCAATCTCGTCGGCATCCGTGCCGTCAATCGTGATTCCGGGCACGCCGTAGCCCAACGCCTTGTCGGCGAACACGCGCACGGCCGATTGCTGGGATACAGGGGTCGACAGCGCGGTCTGATTGTCCTGGACACAGAAGATGACGGGCAGGCGCCGGACCGCGCACGCGTTGATGGCCTCGTGCCACTCGCCGAGCGAGGTTCCGCCCTCGCCGATGAAGGAGAGCGCGATGCGCCCGTCTCCCTGTTTCGCGAAGGCCAGGGCCATGCCCGCCACGGTCAACGTCGGGATGGCCAGTGGCGCCGATGCCGGGAGAATCCCCCACGAGAAGTCGCCGACGTGGAGGTCCCGGCCGTCCATTGGAGGCCCGGCCTTCCCCATCTGCGCCGAGAGCACCATCCTCACGGTTTCAGGACCGGGCCGCATTCCCAGCACGACGCCAAGGTCCCGAATGAGCGGCGCCACGACATCACCAGCCCACGACCCGTCCGCCCCGCGATACGCGGCACCACGCCGCAGCCGGATGGCGGCCGCGTAAATGGCCTCCTGCCCAAGCGACCGGAACCCCTTGCCCTGGAACGCCGTTGCTTCGTAGCGAACCTCTCCCCCCGTGAAGAGAGATTTCAGCCTGTTGTCGGTGGATCGTGTCAGGAAGATGCCACGGAGGATCTCACGACGTTCCTCCGGGGTCAGCGACCACGCGATCACCTCACGCCGCAGGAATCCATCGCATCCATCGACCAGCTCGCGCACGGCCGAGGCGAGGCGCGCTGCCGCAGCCACGCCCGGCGTCGTTTCCGCGGTGACCCTTGGAGCGAAGGCGGCGGCGGCTATCGCACGACACACCCGTGGCCGAAGCTGGTCGAGGTCGTCCGCGTTAACAGGCTGGACCCCGGTCGCGACCTGCTCGAAGGCCGCGAGCGCCGTCTGCATGGCAAATGGATATCGCTCAGCCAGGAAAGCGCCGAACCTGGTGTTCAGCGACGCCAGGCGGCGCGCGATCGCTGGGGCCAGCATAGGTTCATGCTAGCCCGATTCTCGTGGAACGCCGAACCGAATTCCTGTTCAGCGCTCCGGGGCGCGCAGGTCCTGGTCGATGACAAGCAGCCATCCCTTGCCGGGCTCGATCGGAATGCCGCCGTCGAGAGCGAACGCGCGGCCGGACTGGAACCCGGCTATGTCCGGAGCGCTCACGCGGGCCCGGGCGGGGTCGATTCCAAGCGACTTCCAGTCGATCGACAATCGAACGTCGACTTTGTCCTTCGCCCAGCTTGCCACCGCCACCATCACACGTCCCTCTCGAAGGAACGTCGTCGCCAGCACGTCGGGCCGGTCCGGCTTTACCGGATTGGCGGGCACCCAGTAGCCGATCATCTTCGCATCGGCCATCCCGAACTCGTCCCACGCCTTCCACATCGATCGCGGGTCGCCGGACCACGGCAGCCGCCCGGTCATGCCATAGACCATCCCGCGCCACGGATTGCCGCCCCCTTCGAGCATTTCGCCCATCAGGCCGAAAGGTATGCCGGAGATCTCCGTCAGCCAGTAGTCGGGCGGCGAGTTGTAGTCGAAGTACTCGCCGAACCACAGCCGATTCAGATACGGGAAGTGCTCGAGGTACAGGTTGGCGCTGCTCGCGAACCCGTCGCGCGGGTTGTACTGGTTCGCCGAATGCAGGTCGATCAGCGCGCCAGGGCGTCCCCGATCCAGCACCTTCCTCACCCGCTGCATCGTCAGCCGATCGAACGCCACATCGTCGATGTAGAGGCCATCGATGCCGACGTTCTTGACCAGCCAGGCGAGACCTTCGACGTAGAAGTTGTGCCATCTCGAGACACCGCTATTGACGACGGCGGCGTCCTTGAGCTCGGGAACGAACCACGCGGCGATGTAGTTCGAACCGAGGTGTTCCTGCAGCCACGAGAATCCCCCGCCCGGGCCGCCCGACAGCACTTCGTCGCCGAGGCTTCGCAGCGCGAACAGCTCCGGCGCACGATTGGTCAGCTCGCGAACCGTGTAGTAGATCTTCACCTTCATGCCCAGGTCGTGCGCCTGGTCGATGTAGGCCTTCATCTCCGCCGGCCGCAGGAACGGGTAGTTGATGTACGGGTTGACCGGGTTCGCGTGATGGACGTTGATCGCGTTGGCCCCGAATCCGAGCACCTCGTCGGCCGGTTTGAACGCGTGATAGAAACGTGTCGTGAACTGTGCTTTGGTGTCGATGAGCTTGAACGGAGTCAGAAGAAGCCGGAAGTTGAAGAACAGCGGTTCATCACGGCCGAGCATGCGCGCACCGCTGTAGCAGGTGACGAGCACGGTCGCGGAGTTCGTTTCTGCCAGCCGGCAGCCGCCCTTTCCGCCGTTGACCCACGAGGCCGGCGGAACCAGCGGCTTGAGCGTGTAGAAGTTCGTGTTGAGCGGCCGGACGTACCTGTCGTCCTTGAGGGTGAACTGCAGACCGGCGTTGATGTCGCCAATCCAGGCCGCGTCCTGGTTGTTCTTCAGGACGTCCCACTTCCACTCGAAGCTCGCCGGCCGCACGCCCCCCTTGATGCCAAGGCCCATCATGTACTTCGCGACCTGGCGATCCAGCGGAATCTCGAGCCGGATATCGTTCACCGCGGTCGCTCGCGAGCTGCTGACGCGAACCGTGTATTCCATGTTCCCGTCGAATTCCAGCTGCGCGCTGGTATCGACGGAAATCGGACCGGTCGTGCTCCTCGAGTGCCACGCGGCGACACCGCGCGCCTGCTTCACGAACGACAGGCCGCCGCTCTTCATCGCCCCGACCTCGGGATCAGGGCTGTGAACGGCGAGCGCGATTGGAGCAGACAGGACCTGGCGTCCCTTGTCCGCCAGGTGCGTCATCTCGATCGCAAATCGGCTTTCGATGCGCTCCGGGAATCCGTTTGTCCCGAGTGTGACCGAACGTCCGAGCACGGACAGGGTCCTACCCGCCGCCTGAACCGGCGTGAAGGGTGCGACCAGGTCGTCGTCGAATGCCAGCGTAGAGTCGAGCCAGCGTAACCGCGACAGCCTCCATGGCTCGTTGTCGCCGGATGAGGCAATCGTGGTCTTCGATACCGCCAGCGTAAGCCGCACTGGCGTCTTCTCAACGCCGCGCGGCTCGACGCTGAGGGTCGTCATGTATTCGCCCGGCGCGGCCTCGCGCGGAACCTGCACACCGCACCAGAGCGATTGCACCTTGCCCTTCTCGACCCGCACCTGTCGTGTGAACGGACGCCCTGCGGAATCGACCCCGCCGAGATTGATGCATCGGAATGCCGGCGCCCCGATCGATCCACCACCGCCGATGCGCTTCATCCCGCTGAAACGGACGTTCACGCCCTCGACCGCCGTGCGCAGCGCGTGGATACCCAGTTGGAACGAGTAATACTCCCCGCGATCTGCGGTCCCCCGGAACGGTGCGGCTGCACCGCTTCTGATCCACTTCAGAGGCAGGTCGTCGGTCATCTTGATCGGATTCGTGCGGTCCTCGGGAAAGACGAGATACGATGCACTCGGGTGCCTGGCGATGAGGTCGCCCATCTCGGATTGGGTTGCGATCACTTCCATCGGAAAGAAACTGTTGAGCTGGTCGATGGCCTGCATCTCGACCACCGTCGCGCGCGGGAAGGCCCGCCAGGACTGCTTTGCCAGGTTCCCGCCTGTAAGGTCGTGGGCTCCCAGCCAGCGAACATCAGCGGTCTGCTCCGGCTCAGGATACGTGACCTTCGGATAGTTTGACCGCCCGGCACCGACATTCGGCAGGTAATAGACGTAGTACGCGCCCGCAGACGGCGCCTGGAATGCGATGTCTCCGGTCTCCCGGTTGATCTCGAGCCTCGCGACGTTGAGGACTCGCCCGCCGGTTCGGCCCTCGACGACGATGAGGTTCTTGCGGTCAGGGAGAAGATCGCGCCGGCGCCATGGAATATGGGCCCACACGGCGTCGGCGGGATTCTCGATGCGTAGAACCACGCGGTGATTGCCGAGCGTGTCGGCATCCCACGAACCCGTGGTGTACGGGAGGTCGGGCGCGGGGTCGGGCGCGCCGCACACCGTCTTGACGCTCCCGAGCAGCGTCTTGAACTTCGTCGTCTCCAGGATGGCGTCGAGGCCATCGCGTGTGAACGCGAGGCCGGCTACCTTCGATGTCAGGCTGTTCGTGATCTCGAGCGCCGTGCGGCAGTCCTTCGATGCCGCCAGGGCGATCGCGCGGCGGATCCTCGCTTCAAGGTAGACCTGCCGGACGTTGATGCCGCCCTCTTCGCGCGGGAAGAAGCGTCCGTAGAACTGCCGGTCCGCCTCGTCGAACCGCCCCGCTTCGGCCAGGGCGAGTGCGAGCTTGTAGACGAGGGAGGCGGGAAGGGCTTTCTGATCGGGATAGCTCAAGATCGCCCGCGCACGCTCGTCGGCCGGCCGGCCCGTCAGCGCCAGCGCCTGGTCGAGTCCAACGTAGAGATCGACATTGGCGGCGTCGTACCTGGTGCCCTCCTGGAAAATCTCAGCCGCGCGCACCGGTGGTCCACCCGTGCTGAGGAGTGTGTAGCCCATATTGCGGTGCAGCGTCGGGATCCCCGGATTGAGGGTGCGGGCGGCCTCCCAGGACTTCATCGCCGCGTCGGCCATGCCGCCAGACAAGTACAGCGATCCCAGCAGGAAGTGGGCCGTGGCGTCCGATGGGTTCTTCTCGCTGGCCTGCTTCAATACGCCGATTGATTCTGGTCTATGCGGAAACACGTAGGTCGTCGGCAGCTTCGACGCCGCGTCGAAGTCCGCTTGACCGTCGCCACCGGACATCACCCGGCAGTACCCGCGGTAGTACGCGATGAGCGGGTACGATTCAGGCCGAGGCATTCCGGGCTCGCTGATGACGGACGCTCCTGCCGGGTACTGGCGCGACAGCAGCGCCAGCGCGTCCGCGAATCGCCCGATCCGCATGTAGTCGACGACGAGTTCGATGATGCGCTCCGGATCCGCGGCGAGGTGCGCCCACAGCGCTTCATCTGGCGTGCCGAGCAGCACGCGCTCGTGGCGGAGGAAGGAACCAGTCGGGTCGAGGCGGACCGCATCCTCCAGGCGGGCGCGCGCGACCTCGCTTCGCCCTGAGGCTCTCAGCAGCGCGACCTCGAAACGCGCGCGCCCTCGTCGCGCCGGGAGACTCGCGTCCGGCCCTCGCCAGCAGGTCGAGCGCCTCGTCGACCCGCCCCTCGCGAGCGGACATCGCTGCAAGGTTCATCAGAGAGGCGGCTCGAAGGGTCCCGAATTGCTGAGAGGACTCCCAGTTCAGCCGTGCGCGCCTGGCGCGGCCCAGCGCCGCATCGGCGAGGCCGAGGTAATACGCCGATTCGTGATCGTTGCTGACCCGCGAGAGCGCCCTCACGAGGAGCGGCGTCGCTTCGTCGTACCGTTTCAGGGCAACCAGGAGCCGGCCCGCCGAGCGGTTCAGATCCACGCTGTCGGGAAACCGCTCGAGGCCGTCCGTGTACGTCGCGAGCGCGACCAGAAGGAGCCCATCAAGTTCCTGTTGTGTACCGAGTGCCGCGAACTCGCCGTCGCTCCGGCTGTTCGGAGCTGGGAACGCATACGCTTTCTGATCGCCGGATCTGACTTCTCCTCTTCCCGCGAAGTCGTACGCGCCTTCGGTGTGGCTGACCACGGCTTTGCCGGACTGGTCGACCACCTTGACGGTATACGTGCCGGCGGACATCTGACCCGGAACCCGTCTCCGAAACGTCGCCGACGGCGAGAGATCTGCAATCTGGGTCGAGACGATCCGCGCGCCATCCGCGATCGTGACGCGGGCGCCGCGAAAATCTGCCGTGACGTTCAGTGCGAGATCGAGGGTGACGAACCCCGGCCGTTCGGGCGTGCGGGACAGGTTGACGAGCGCATCGGGGTTGGCCCGCGAGAGTCCGCCCAGGTCGAGCATCGGCATCCAGAACTCGGTGAACGACAGAGACTGCTGGGGATCGAGGAAGCCGTAGGTCTCCTGATTTCGAAACAGGCCGGCCTGGATCTCGACATATGCGCTGTCATCGTCCGAGAGCGCCCGCCGCCAGTCGAGCCCGTCGGCGTCGCTGCTCCAGGACCAGAGCTTCTTGGACGGCGCCTGATCCGGTGCCGAGTAGTGGACGACGCCCGATTTCGTCGTCGGGTGGTAGACGGCCATGTACGGCTCCCGGCTGAGGTGCGCGAACCGCGACACGGGACCGTACTTGTGGTTGCCGACCCTGCGGAGGTCGTGACCGGCGGAGTCGATGGGCCACGTGTCGACGAAGGTAAAGCCGTGCGACGCGGTGTAGTCCATGGGGTAGATGATCTGCGAATCGTCTGCGACCTGAACGCCGGCGTTGGTCCACCAGTAGAACCGGTGGCGGACATCATTGCGGTTGTACAAGGTCGTCGCCTGTTCGAGCACGGCCCGGCCGGGGCGAAGCGTCAACTGCACGCGCCACTGCATGCCGTACGGCCGATCGATATTGCCGACCCAGATCGACGCGCTGCCATCCTGGCCGGTAGTAATTGCGAAGTCCACCGGCGAGACCGTCATCCAGTTGTGTGACACCGGGAAGTTGAACTCGACGCCAAAGGCGGCCCATGCGCCGCGATACGCGATCGCCGCGAACTTCAGCGATGGGTTCGCGTAGAACATCTGCCTGCCGTTCCGCTTGTCGACGCACCCGTAGAGGTGCCCGCCGATATCCGGCAGCACCGTGCACTTGAGGTACTCGTTCTCGAGAAACAGAGCCCGGTGCGACTTGTCGATCCGATGGTCCGTCAGGCTCTGGCGAAGTGTGTAGGGATAGTCGAACCGGCCGGCTCGAAACAGGTCGAACGGCGGATTCGGGTCGGGCGGGCCTTCGTCATAGGTGGGGATTACGACCTGGTCCTGCCACGCCCGGACGGCGGCGGGCATGGCGCCGCCTTGAGCATCGACGACCGGACCGGCGGGCGCGCTCATCACCAGCGCGGTGAATGCGGATACGAGGAGTGCCACATGCTGGGAGCCCGTCGTTCTCAGGATGGTCATGATCAGGATCTCCGGCGGACCTGCCGGCGCGCGGGCCGGTGGGCCAGCGCTACTCTATCGCAGACGTCGAGCGAGCGTCAGCGATCGCGACACGCGGCGCCAGCGCGCGCCATCCCGGCCCCGACACGGCCGTGCTATCGTTGCGGGAGTACATTTCGGATGCTCGAGGAGTCATACGCGGTGGCCATCAAGCGCGTAGGTGTGTTGACCAGTGGAGGCGATGCCTCCGGCATGAACGCCGCGGTCCGGGCCGTCGTCCGGACCGCCCTGGACAGTGGCCTCGAGGTCTATGGGATCTACGAAGGCTACCGGGGCCTGATCGAAGGCGGCGATCGCGTGCGGCCGCTCACCTGGAACTCGGTCGGCGGCATCATCCATCGCGGCGGCACGATGATCGGCACCGCGCGATCGGAAGCATTTCTGCAGCGCGAAGGCCGCCTCCAGGCCGCGCGGACGCTCGTCGCGAACCAGATCGACAGCCTCGTGGTGATCGGCGGCGACGGCAGCCTGACCGGGGCCGACGTGTTCCGCCGCGAATGGCCCGGGCTCCTCGCCGAGCTGGCGGCGAAAGGCGCGGTCGATGCCGAAGCCTCGAAGCGGCATCCTCGATTGACGGTGGTCGGGCTGATCGGGTCCATCGACAACGATGCCTTCGGCACCGACATGACGATCGGCGCCGACACGGCGCTTCACCGCATCACCGAGGCGATCGACGCGATCGGCAGCACCGCATCGAGCCATCGGAGGACGTTCATCGTCGAGGTGATGGGCCGCCACTGCGGCTACCTGGCGTTGATGAGCGCGATCGCCACCGGCGCCGACTGGGTCCTGGTCCCAGAACACCCGCCGGCCAGCGACAGCTGGGAGCAAGAGATGGTGGCTGCGCTCAAGGCGGGCCGCCAGGCCGGCCGGCGCGACGCCATCGTGGTGCTGGCCGAGGGAGCGACCGATCGCCGCGGGCAGCGCATTACCAGCGAGCACGTGCGGCAGGTGCTCGAGGCCGGATTCGGCGAGTCGGTACGCGTCACGGTGCTCGGGCACGTCCAGCGCGGCGGATCACCGAGCGCCTTCGATCGCAATCTCGGCACCATCATGGGCCATGCGGCCGTCGAGGCGCTCATCACGGGCGGGGCGGATCTGGATTCCCAGATCATCGGCATTCGCGGCAATCGCGCCGTCCGGCTTCCGCTCGCCGAGTGTGTGTTCAGGACCCGCGAGATCAACTCGCTGCTCGAGGCGCAGCAGTACGACCGGGCGCTGGAGCTGAGAGGATCGAGTTTCAACACCGCACTCCGCACGATGCGGACTTTCCTGCGGGCCCTGCCCCATCCGCCGCAACCGGGTCAGCGCCGCCTGCGCCTCGGCATCCTCCACGCCGGCGCGCCCGCACCAGGCATGAATACCGCTGTCCGCGCGGCCGTCCGCGTCGCGATTGATCAGGGCCACATCGTCTACGGAATCAGACGGGGGTTCCAGGGTCTCGCGGCCGGCGACATCCAGGAGATGGACTGGATGAGCGTGAATGGCTGGGCCTCGACCGGCGGAGCCGAACTGGGTACCGACCGCGACATTCCCAACGGCCGCGACTTCTACGCCATCGCCAAATCGATCGAGACGCACGCGCTGGACGGCCTGCTCATCATCGGCGGGTGGGAAGGCTACCAGGGAGCCTACCGGCTGTTCCAGGAACGGACCAACTTCCCGGCGTTCGACATCCCCATCGTCTGCCTGCCGGCCACCATCGACAACAATCTGCCCGGGACCGAGCTGAGCATCGGGGCCGACACGGCCCTCAACAACATCGTGGGGGTGGTCGACAAGATCAAGCAGTCCGCCGTCGCCGAGCGCCGCTGTTACGTGGTCGAGGTCATGGGGCGGCGCTGCGGATACCTTGCCCTGATGAGCGGGCTTGCCACGGGCGCCGAACGCGTCTACCTCCACGAGGAGGGCGTCACGCTCAAGACGATGAAGGAAGACCTCGACCTGCTCGTGCGAGGGTTCCAGGACGGCAAGCGGCTGGGGCTGGTGATTCGGAACGAGCAGGCCAATCCGACCTACACCACGGCGTTCATGTGCGCCCTGTTCGAGGAGGAGAGCGGCGGCGTGTTCGACGTCCGGCAGAGCATCCTCGGCCACCTTCAGCAGGGTGGCGATCCGTCCCCCTTCGATCGCATTCAGGCGACGAGGCTCGCCCGGCGATGCGTCGGGTTCCTCGTCGAGCAGGCATCCGGGCAGAAGCCGGCCGCCGCATTCATCGGCATGCTTGCGGGGAAGGTCGAGTTTCACGCCCTGGAGGATCTGCCGCGCATGGTCGACGACGAGAACCGGCGGCCGAAGACCCAATGGTGGCTGGAACTGCGCGGCATCAACGACGCCCTCGCCCGATCATCGCCGCGCCGGCGCGACGCGACGCGCGAGTAGGGCCCCGCGGCGCCAGCCCCTCACTCCTCTCATCGCCGGCCGAACAGCCAGACCGACACCACCAGGCCTACCGCGATCACAAATCCGCGGAGCAGGCGCTGATCGACGCGCAGGGCCATTCGGGCGCCCAGGTATCCTCCTGCTATGGCCCCCGCAGCCATCAACAGCGCGAGCGGCCACACCACCAGGCCGCCGATGGCGAAGAAGACGAACGCGATCACGTTGATGAGCGTCCCGAGAATCGTCTTCAGCGCGTTCATCCGGTGGATGTCACGCAGGCCCATGAGGCTCAGCGAGGCCAGCATCAGAATCCCGATCCCGGCTCCGAAATAGCCGCCGTAGATGGCGACGCCCAGCTGGAAGGTGAATCCCCACAACCGGCCGAGTGTGCCGACCTGCTCGTCGCTTCGAGCCGTGACACCGGTCCACCGCGTGATGGGATCACGAAGGGCGAAGAGGGCCGTGGCGAACAGGACGAGAAACGGCACGACGTGATCGAACAGCTCAGGAGGCGTATGGATCAGCGTGAAGGCCCCGATCAGGCCGCCGAGCACGCTTGGCAGCGTCAGGGTGATGAGCAAGCTTCGGTGCACCGTCGTGTGGCGCTGGTACGCCAGCGCACTCGACAGCGTCCCCGGCCACAGCGCGGCCGTGTTGGTCGCGTTGGCGAGAATGGCGGGCTGCCCGAACGCGACGAGCGCGGGAAACGAGATGAGGCTGCCGCCGCCGGCCACTGAGTTCACCGCGCCGGCGACGAAGGCCGCCGCTGCGAGGCCAAGCGCGCCCAGGAGATGCGTCATGCTGTCATCATGGCTGATATTGCGTTGAGATGCAGCAACGCGCGCCAGAGGTCCTGACGCCGCCGCGCCGCCTGCCTCGCGGCGAATCGAGGATGAGCCCGTACAGCAAACGACCGCAGAAGGGACTCGCCGGCCTGAGGATCAGTCTTGATCCCCCGGCGATTCACCGTCTCTGCGGTCGTCGCGTCGTCGAGGCCGGACGGGATCCGGCGACGATGACGGTCATCGAGACGTCTCTCTGGTTCAGGGCCCGATCTTGAATCGGATACGCAGGCCGGCACCGGCCTGCACGCCCCCGAGCTTCATCGAGATCGGTGTCGCCGATCCTTCCGGCTTCAGGTCGATCGTCGTCCCCGCGTATTTCACGAACACGCCCACGCCGACATTCGACAGGATCGACACGGACAGGTTCGAAAAGTACGCCACGTCAACGCCGACGTTGAATCCGGTCTTGTTCGCGGTCGTCGCAATGACCTTGGGCTGGGTCAGCGTGATGGTCGTGTACGGCGACGCCTCGGGACCGATCGAGTCTTCCCCAATGGCGCCAATGGTGTCCTGCGATACCT
This sequence comes from uncultured Acidobacteriota bacterium, assembly GCA_963843385.1. Taxonomy (GTDB): domain Bacteria; phylum Acidobacteriota; class Vicinamibacteria; order Vicinamibacterales; family JAKQTR01; genus CAVOHU01. The sequence continues at coordinate 665,911 of CAWJJY010000007.1, read as the reverse complement.
TGAAGAAGCTCGGCCCTGCTGACACGGCCACCTCGAAGTTCATGGGCAGTTTGGCCACGTAGATCGCCGACACGTGAAAGGCGGATTCGAAATGATCGAGCCCGCTCATCGTGCCGCCGGCGGTACGCGGCATGTTGTACACGAGGGGATGCGGTACCGAGGCGCTCACGACGCCATCACCCAGCGTGGACGAACTCGAGTACCCCACGCCGACGCCCAGGTTCCACCACACCCGGACGCCGCCCGACACGTCGAAGGCTTTGGGCTTCTTGAAGGTGATCGTCTGGCTGCTCGTCGTGCTGCCCTGCTCGTCGTATTTCGTGAAGGTCGATCCTCCGGTGAGATCCAGCGGCGACCGCGACGAGGTCGACCCGTTCAGGTTCAAGTTGACAAAAATGCGGTCCGTCCACGGACTGAACAAGCCGCTGCTGGTCCCGCTCTGCGCCACCACGCCTGTCTGAGCCTGAACCTCTGGTGCCAGTACGAGGGCAAAGGCGCTCAACAGCGCCGACATCATCAACACACGCTTCATCATGCACATCCTCACGGCTGACTTACACGACCGGACGCTGTCGCAACCCGGCCCCTTCCGAAGCCCATGCTGCGCCACCGTCACCTCGCCCGCTCTGGCGGGATGAATCCAGAGATTCTAGCACAACGCCGCCGCCGGTCATCCCGGTGGTTACCGCTCACCGTGCGGCCCATCTCCCTGGATTCTTGACGAGTGCGGGGCAGGCCCGGACGTCGTGGAGGACGTTCGGGCCTGTCGCGCGAATCCTCGACCGGTTCCGAGCCGAGCCCGTCCGGCCCAGGCTCGATCCGGCAGGCTACTGGATCGAGATGAGCTCGATGTCGAACACCAGCATGCCCTTCGGCTTGCCATCCTGGCCATCGTAGGCGAGGCGCTCGGGGATCCACAGGCGGCGCTTCTCGCCGACGACCATCAGTTGCACGCCCTCAGTCCAGCCGGGAATGACCTGGTCCAAGGGGAACGAGGCGGCCTGTCCGCGGCTCACGGAGCTGTCGAACATCTTGCCGTCGGTCGTCCAGCCCGTGTAGTGGACGGTAACCGTACTGTTCTTCTTCGGGTGGTCGGAGCCCGTTCCCGGAGCGAGGATCCTGCTCACGAGTCCGGACCTGGTCTTCTGCCCGTCCGCGGGGGCCTTCGCCACGTCGGGCGGGGCCTTGGGCGCCTCGGTGATCGACATGAGCTCGACGTCGAACACCAGTGTGCCCTGCGGCCGATTCGCCATGCCCTTGTACGCCAGGGAGTCCGGGATCCACATGCGGCGCTTCTCACCCACCACCATCAACTGCACGCCCTCGCTCCAACCCTTGATGACGTTCTTGAGCGGGAACGTGCTGGCCCTGCCGCGCGCGTACGAGCTGTCGAACATTTTCCCGTCGGTCAGCCACCCGGTGTAGTTCACCGTCACGGTATCGTTGTCCGCGGGCTTGGTCGTGCCGGAGCCAGGCGTGATGACCTTGGTGATGAGGCCAGTCTTGCTCTTGACAGCATCCGCGGGAGGATCGGTAAGGTCCGGAGGAGCCGGCAACGGGCGCGCCAGAGGCGCCTGAGCCGGAGCAGCCTGCTGCGCTGGCGTCTGCTGCGAGGCTGCCCCTGGAAGGGCGACGCCCGCTACCACTACGAACAGGCAAGCCAGGATGAACAAATTACGTGTGCGAACGCGAATCATTCTTCGTCCTTTCCCTTCTTCTTCGTGATCGCCGTGCGGACCCGCGGCTTGCGGGTCACTGCCGTCTTGGGTACAGCCGCTCCCGTTCTGCGCCGACGCCGCGGCTTGACGCCGGTCCCTGACTCTTCTCCCATCTCTGCCGGCGAGGTGCCCTCGAGTTTGGGCCCCGACTCGTCCTGCGATTCCCTCGATTCCCTCTGTGCAAACTCCACCGCAGCGCCGGTGGGCTCGGACGGGAGTTGCCCAGGCGCGGGCGGCTCGAGACCGGAACCCTCGGCCGGCGTCGAACCGGCTGACGCCGCGTCGACCGGTTCACCCGCCTCCTCCGGAGCGGGCACGGGAGCCGGACGAGCGTGTGTGCCCTGGAACACTCGCAGCACGCCCTGCCGATCGCGCTCGATGCGGACCCACCCCTCGCGCTGAGCGGCCCGCAGCAGCTCGACGAGACCCCCATATCGCCGCTCGTCGAAGCCTGGCTCGATCGAGCGGAGCATCTGCTTGACGTTGCGGATGTACATGGGCCAACGCGTGACCGCACCCGGCGTATTGAGGGCTTTCTCCAGCAGGCGGAGGCCGTCGACGAAGGTCACCGGGCCGGCCGGCTCCGGCGCAGGCGCCGCGCTGCTGCTCTCCGCCGGGGCCTCGCTCTGCGTGCCCTGCGAAGCTTCGGCCGGCTCAGGAGCCTGGACACCCGCCGGCAATTCCGCCGTGTGCGGCGCCGGCCCTTCGCTGTCGCGGAGGTCGACCAGAAGGCTGCGACCCGAACTGCGCACGTTGACGAGCCCGGCCGAGGCAAGTTTCTCGACGAAGTTCCGGAAGCTCGACGCCCCGTAGTCGCGTTCGGAGAATGTCGAGTCGAGCTGCAGCAGGGTGCTCTTCAGCAGGCCGAGCTGCGGCGTGACCTCGCGGTCGGTCAGCACCTGCAAAGCGCGGGTGACGAGCGGAAAGGCCCGGGCAAGCGGCGTGGGCTGCGAGGCCTGCTGCGGCGCGGCCGACTGGCGCTCCCGCCCCTGGCCCTGCGGCTGTTGCTGTTGCTGGCGCGACCCGCGCGAGAGGCCCACCAGGTTCTCATACGCGATGAACTCGTAGCAGTTCTTCTGCAGCACCATCGCGGTGAACTGGCGGCCGCCGACGACGAACACCTTGCGATCGTACTGCTTCAGCTTCTCCACCAGGCTGATGAAGTCGCTGTCGCCGCCGACGATGACGAAGGCGTTGATGTGGTCGTGGGTGAAGGCCAGCTCCAGCGCGTCGAGCGCCAGGTTGATGTCGGCGCCGTTCTTGTCGCCGCCGGGCGTCATGTTGCGCTGCACCATGCGCACGGCGTGCTGGGTCAGCATGCGGCTATAGTCGCCGGCGCGCTTCCAGTCGCCATAGGCCACCTTGGTAATCACTTCGCCGCGTTCCTTGACGGCTTCCAGCACGGCGCCCACGTCGAATTCGCGGTTCAGTGTCGTCTTCACGCCGATTTCGATGTTGTCGTAATCGATGAAGACTGCGATCTTCAGGTTCTCATCTGACACAGGGGTTCTTCCTCTCACTAGACATCGAGTTCCCGGGCGTCCTCGGCCCGCTCCATGATGAAGCGGAACCGGGCCGAGGCGTCCTTGCCCATCAGTTCGTTGATGACGCGGTCGGTCACGAGGTGATCCGCGATCTCTACGCGGAGCAGCCGGCGCGTCTTTGGATTCAGCGTCGTCTCCCACAGCACCTTCGGCATCATCTCGCCCAGGCCCTTGAAGCGCGAAATCTCGGGCGTTGCGCGGCCCTTGCCATGCTGCTTCAGGATCTGATCGCGCTGAGGCTCGTCCAGCGCCCAGTGGGTGTCCTTGCCGATGTCGATGCGGAACAGCGGCGGCTGGGCCAGGTAGACCTTGCCGGACCAGATCAGTTGCGGCATGTGGCGGTAGATGAAGGTGAGGAGCAGCGTTGCGATGTGATTCCCGTCCGAGTCCGCGTCGGCCAGGATGATCACGCGGCCGTAACGGAGCCGTGCCAGGTCGAAGCCCTTGCCGAGGCCGCAGCCGAGCGCCGTCACCAGGTCGGTGAGCTCCTTGTTCTCGAGTACTTTTGCCAGCGACGCGCTCTCCGCGTTGAGCACCTTGCCGCGCAGGGGCAGGATGGCCTGACGCGTGCGATCGCGGCCCTGCTTGGCCGACCCGCCCGCCGAGTCGCCCTCGACGATGAACAGCTCGGAGTCCTCGCGGCCGGCCGCGGTACAGTCGCTCAGCTTGCCCGGCAGGTTGAGCCGGTTCGACGTCGCGCTCTTCCGGCTGACCTCCGCCTGTGCGGCCCGGCTCGCCTCGCGCGCCCGCGCCGCGAGGATGATGCGCGCCACGATCGCCTCGGCGACGCTGATGTTGTGATTCAGCCAGTGCTCGAGCGCCGGGCGCACCATCGAATCGACGACCGACAGCACCTCGGGGTTGTTCAGCCGATCCTTCGTCTGTCCCTGGAACTGCGGGTCCTCGAGGAACACGCTCAATACGCCGACCAGGCCCTCGCGGATGTCCTCGGCGGTGAGCGTGACGCCCTTGGGCGACAGGTTGTGCGTCTCGATGAAGTTGCGTACGGCCTTGCCCAGACCCGCCCGCAGGCCGTTCTCGTGCGTGCCGCCCGACCCGGTGGGAATCCCGTTGACGTAACTGCGGATCTGCTCGTCGGTCGACTCGGTCCAGCGCATCGCGAGATCGAGCCGGACGCCGTTCTCCTTCGCCAGGACGAACGGCATTTCGTGCACCGCGCGTTTCCCGGCGTCGGTCACGATCTTCTCGAGATACGCGACCAGCCCTTCGTCGTGCGAGAACACCTCGCGCGATCCGGCGGCCTCGTCCTCGAAGACGACCTTGACGCCTTTGTGCAGGTAGCTGGCGACCTCCAGGCGCTCCCGAATCGTGTCCGGTTCGAATTCGACTCTCGGAAAGATCGTCGCGTCGGGCCGGAAGAACACGGTGGTGCCCGATCCGCGCGCGGGCCCGGTCTTGCGGACCGGCCCGGTCGGCTTGCCCTGCCGGTAGACCTGCTCCCAGGTCGCCCCGTCGCGCCTGACGGTCGCCACCAGTTCCTTCGACAGCGCACAGACGACGCTGGCGCCCACACCGTGAAGGCCGCCAGCGGTCCTGTAGCTTCCGGGCTCGAACTTGCCGCCGGCGTGGAGTTTCGTGAAGACGACCTCGAGAGCGCTCGTCTTGCTCTGCGGGTGCTTGTCCACCGGAATCCCGCGGCCATCGTCGCTGACCGTGATCGAAGAATGGTCGGCGTGGAGGGTGACGCCGATGTTCGAGGCAAAGCCGTTCATGGCTTCGTCGATGGCGTTGTCGACCAGTTCCCAGACCAGGTGGTGCAGGCCGGTGCTGCCGACCCCGCCAATGTACATGCCGGGGCGTTTTCGGACCGGCTCAAGGCCTTCGAGTACGGTGATGTCCTTCGCGGTGTAATTCGCCATCTGCACGGAAGTCAGGAACGGCGCGGACCTGGAGTTTCGGAGGATCGTCTGGCTCTCCGGCCCGGGCCGTTCTGGAAGAACGGGACAGCGGGACGGGCGCCGAAACCCAGTCGGGTACCAGGCTATGCGGCTCGGCCCCCGAGCCCGCGCACTCGCGGTCCGTCGGGTCGCCGGCTAATCATCGGGCAGGCCGTGCGCGCACGTCGCCTCGCTTCAGTTCACACCCGTGAACCACGGACTGCCAAGGTTAGTCTATCCCGCCAGAACGTCTCCCGTCGAGGAAAAGGGTGGGGGGGCGGGGGCCTAGCGGCCGACTTGCGGCGCTACGGTGACTGGCACCGCCTGATCGAGGCCGAACCAGCGGACACCCTCGTGAACCAGGTCGAGGCATAACAGGTAGGCCCCTGGTTCCTTCGGGGTACTGAGGCGAAGCTCGACCGTCGCGCTCGATCCGGGAATCAGCCGGCACGGAAGCGATGATCGCAGCCCGTCCCAGACAGCCGTCGAACCGTCCTTGTGCTTCCAGTGGTAACAGAGCTTGACGGGATGCCCCGAGTGGTCGAGCGCGGAGGCCGGCCAGACATGGCCGCCCGTGTTGGTCACCTCCACGTCGAGCATCATGTTCGACTCGGCCGCCACCGGTGAGGGGAGCGGACGCGCCTGCATCCGCGCCGAATAGTCGGACTCGCTGAATGACCGCCCGGGCCACCACTGCTCCACCTCCTCTGCGGGGACCACCGGCAGTCGGGAGGCCGGAGCCTGTCGCGCGCCGAGCGAGGCGAGGATCTTCTGGATCCGGAGCGCGTCAGCCTCCGCGATCGCCGCGACGGTCACCGCCGGCGAGTCCTCCGGGAGGTCGTAGATTCGGCGGAGCGAACGCCCCTCCGCTGCGGGTGCATCGGCGTGCGGGTCTTCGGACTGAATGACTCTGGCGCGCCGGGTGTTTTCGTCGTTGACCAGCAGCGCGAGGTGGATGATGGGCGCACCGGCGATGCGGGTGGGTGGATCACATCGGGCGCCCGCGTGCTCTCCTTCCGGAAACCACAGCCTGCCGTCGTTGCGAACGAGTCGAAGCCGCCGATCTCCGTCCCAGGGCCGACAGGCCAGAAACATCCCCGGCGCCCGGTACGACCAGCGACGAGGCAGGTAGTAGCCGGCCACGTTCCTGTCCTCGACGAGCGCAGGCAGCAGGCGGAGCAGTTGGTCGCTGACCGTTTCATCGCCGTCGAGCAGGAGAAGCCACTCGCCGCTGGCCTGCTCGCGCAGCCATGGTTGAAAGCGGCCGGGCACCGTGCACTGATATCCGATCAGCCGATCCGCGATCGGCTCCAGCGGGCCCAGTTCCGTCGGGTCGGTCCGGGCGTCGAAGGCGACGATGATCTCGTCGGCGAGCTCACGCAACGGCGTGAGGCAGCCCGCGGTCAGGGCGCCGTTGCCGTGGATCCCGCACAGCACGGACAGGGACGGCCGGGTGATGGCCCGCATCCGGGCGTGGCGGGTCGCGTCGGTCATCGAATCTCCACAGGTGTCTCCGCCTCCTCACTCTAGGGCCGCGTCGTGGTCTGGTCGCCGGGGATTTCGGAGGGGTTCTTCCCGCGATCGCCCACGTCGCGGTTCGAGGAAGCTCGGACCGGATTATAGCCCGGTTGGCCACCGGGTCGTTCGGACCAGCGGCCCTGGGGACCATCGGCCCACCGGCGTGAGATCGCGCCTCTGCTCACCGTGACGCGCCGGCATCGGGCCCGGGCCGGTGCGGCGGGGCGCGGCGCCCGGTGTTGTCGCCTGAGTTAGACTATCGCGCGCGTCGAAGCATGCACGGCGGCGTGCGGTTGACTACACTGGTGATGGGCCGCGAGAAACGGGATGGATGCGCAGATGAAGATCGTCGTGACGGGAATCGGTGTTCAGACCTCGATCGGCTGCCTGCGGGAGTCGTTCTGGCAGGCGCTGGTCTCCGGAACGTCTGGCGTAGATCTCATTACCTCGTACGACTCCACCGGCCATCCGTGCCGAATCGCATCCGAGGTCCGGCAGTTCGATCCGCTCATCCACATTCCCAGAAAACTTGCGGGCCGAATGGCGCGCAACTCCCAGCTGGCGGTCTGTGCGGCCATCGAAGCGGCCAGGGACGCAGGCCTCGAGCTCGAGCGGATGAACCCTTTCAGGGTCGGGTGCATCGTGGGATCGGCCGCCGGCGATTACCTGACGCTCGACGACCAGTACCGGAAATTCCTGGCGAAGGGCCCGACCGCCCTCAGCCCGTTTGCCGTTCCGAAGATCATCCCGAACATGCCGTCCTGCAACGTGGCGATCGCGCTGGATATTCACGGGCCGAATTTCGGCGCGGTGTCGGCCTGCGCGACTGGCGCTCATTCGATCGGCATGGCCCTGAATGTCCTGCGGGCGGGTCAGGCGGACGTGATGCTGGCCGGAGGCGTCGAATCGACGATGACTTCGTTCGTGGTGAACGGCTATGCGGCGATGGGCGTGCTCTCGCGGCGCAACGACAATCCCGCCGGCGCCAGCCGGCCCTTCGACAAGAACCGCGATGGATTCGTGATCGGAGAAGGTGCCGGCGTGCTGGTGCTGGAAACGCTCGACCACGCGAGAGCGCGCGGCGCGGCGCCGATCGCCGAGCTGGCCGGATTCGGGATGACGTGCGACGCCTTCAGCATCGCCCTGCCGGAACCCGATGGACGGTTTGCGGCCGAGGCGATGCGGCTGGCCCTCGACGAGGCCCGCGTGAATCCCGACGAGGTCCAGTACGTCAACGCGCACGGCACCTCGACGCCGGCGAACGACAGAACCGAATCGCGTGCCATCAACGCGGTCTTCAGCGGCGCAATCGCGGTGAGTTCAAGCAAGTCGATGATCGGACACACACTGGGTGCCGCCGGCGCGATCGAAGCGGCCGCCACGGCGCTCGCCGTGAAGCATGACGTCATCCCCCCGACGATCAACTACGAGACTCCCGACGAGGAGTGCCCGCTCGATGTCGTGCCTAATCAGGCGAGGGAGACACGGGTGGACGCCGCCATCTCCAATTCGTTCGGCTTCGGCGGCCAGAACGGCGTGCTGCTGTTCAGGAAGATCTGACGTCTCGCCGGCTATTTCTTGGGGCCTTTCGCGAGCGATCGGTAGTACGCCTCAACCAGCTTGCGGTACGCGGCCGGCGTCTGGTCCGACCCCGAGAGCAGCAGCTGATCGGCTGGCGTCTCACCCAGTTCCCGCCTCAGATTGAATTCGAATCGCCGCAACCCCTCGATGAGTTGGGCCTGCAGCCGTGAGATCTCGGCAACGTCGGAGTAGACCCGATCGGAGTCAAGGGCGCTCATCTGGCGAATGAGGCTGTCGAGTTCAGCAGGATCGACGCCGAGCGCCTGGAGATCGCGCCTGAGGGATTCGGCCTCCGTCCGGCGTTCTCGGGCCTCTCGCTGAAACTGCCGGCCGTCCGCGGATGGGCGCGCGTCATTCGACCCCGGCCGCGAGTCCCGGGGGGCGCCCGCGGCACCTGCCTGGCGGTCGGCGCCTGGCTGTGCGTCCCCCGGTCGCCCGCCACCCTGACGGCCGCCGGACTGGGCCTGGCCTGCGTCGCGGCCTTCCCCACGACCTCCGCGGCCGCCTTCCTGGCCGCCCCGGCCTCCAGGCTCCGCTCCTTCGGCCTGCTGTCGCTGCTCGCGCATCCGCTGGTCCATCGACTCTGCGCCGCGCACCAGCTCACGCGCCCGGGCAAGGGCCTCGGCGCGCCGATCCTTCTCTGGCGTGCCGGCGGCGCCGGCGGCCTTGCGGAGTTGCTGTTCGATCGAGGCAATGTCCGACGCGATCTGTTCTTCGAAACCGGCCGCGGTGTCCGGCGGCGCGCCTTGCACCAGGCCCTTCGAGTAGTTGATCTTCTCTTTCAACCTGCTCTCGCGAATCGCATCGGCCGCCGCTCTCACCGCCTGTGACGCCTGCCGCCTTTCGCGCTGGAAGTCCGAAGCGGTCCGGTCGAGCTGCTTCTCGATGTCGCCGACCTCCTTGGCCTGGCCGTCCTTCCGATCGATCAGCTGCTGCACCTGCGTCCCGCGTTCCGCACCGGCCCGGTCGAGCGAACGCACGCCTTCCTCGATGGCCTTCTGCTGCTCGGCGAGCCGGCCGACGCGCGAGAGCGCATCCTGAATGTCACGCGTCATCCGATCGGAACGTTGTTGATCGAGCCGGTCTCGGGCCTGGGAAAGCCGATCCGCGGCAGCCTGCGCCTCGGCAAAGGCCGTGGCGTCGCCGCTGGCGGCCGCTCGCCGCATGGCGGTGGCAGCCTCTCGCATCCGTCGTGCCGTCTCCGCAAGCTCTGGGCGGCGGTCCTCGCGCGAGAGCCGCTCGAGTTGCCGGGCAGCCTCCTCGGTTTCCTCCGCCAACTGGCGCTGCCGTGCCCCGGATGCGCCTCCTCCGTTCTGGCGATTCCCCGCCATCGTACGCTGTCGCTGCGCCTCCTGCTCCTGGCGCCGCGCCAGTTCACGCAGGCGTTCGAGCATCGCGTCGACCTGGTTATCCGCAGACTCCTGCTGGCTGCGCTGGAACGTTTCATACTGGTTCCGCAGCTTGTCCATCTCGAGCTGGAAGAGATCGGCCAGTTCCTCTGCCGCCGCCGACTGCTGTCCTCCCCCGCCGCCACCGCCGCCCTGCTGTTGCTCCATGCGAATACGCACGTCCCGATAGGCCTCCTCGGCACGCTGCAGGCTGGCCAGCGCCTGCTGTTCGGGGGGCAGCGCGTTCCGGGCGTCGCGCGCCTGGAGCTTGGACTCGGCGGCAGCCATGGCCCTGGATGCCTCGGCCAGCCCGGCCGCGACGACGTTCATCGCCGGATCGACGCCGCCGACGCGCACCGGAATCTGCATCGCCAGCTCCTGGGCCCGTTCGCGCAGCTGCCCCTGCGTGAGCGCCAGGAAGACGACGTCCTGCCTGAATTTTTCCGCGCCGATCTTGTCCCGGTCGCGAACGACGTTGAAGGTGCCGGCGACGATGCGCCGCTGCTGCTCGGAGAGCGCCGAGGTGTCGTTGGCGCCTCCGCGCCCGCCCTGCGGCGCGCCGCCGGCCTGGCTCTCGGCCGCGCGATAGTCCTTGCGGAACGGCTGAATCTGGACGAAGTAGATGTCGCTCGTGACGCTCTTCGCGCCCTGCACCGCGTCGTTGTCGGTCGCCCGCGCGTAGTAGGACACGACGTCACCCGGCTTCAGCCCCAGCTCCTCGAGGAAGAAGGTGTGGCCTGCGGTGAGTTCCTTCAGGGCCTTTCCGCCGCCTGCCAGCGGGACGGTCTTCTCAGGCCCGCCATTCACGGAGTAGACCAGGCCGAGCTGGCCGATCCCGAAGTCATCGTCGGCCGACGCCTCTACGAACACTTCGTCGATGCTGGTGGCGCGCAGGTCCCGGCCCGGCTTCGCGAACGAAACGGTCGGTGCCTCATCCGGCAGCACATCAATCGTGTATTGCGGCGAGGCGGTGATGAGGCTTCCCGCGGCGTTCGCCAGCTCGATGCGATAGAGGCCGTCCGCCTTCACCTCGAGGCTGCCAGACAGGGTGCCATCCTGGTTGACGGTCAGTGGCAGACGTGTGTTTTCGTCGACGACGATTCGTCCGGCCTTGGTCGGCACCGTCGAGTGGACGCGGAGCCGCACCGTCGTGCCGCGCAGCGCGGCGATGTCGCCGGCGTTCTCGGCCTGCCTGGGCGCAAGCCCCGTGTAGGCCGGAAACACGAACTCGAGGTCGATCCGGTCGACGAAGGGCAGTTCCGCCGCCTGGATGGTGAAGATCGCCGACCGGACTCCGGCCGATTGGACGAAGTACTCCGTATCTTCGCGCACGGCGAACAGCATGCCGTCGTAGGCGGACCCATCGGGCCGGGCGACGAGCGGAGCGCGCTCGAAGTCGGCGGCTGCCCTGGCTCGCGTGAACAGATCCGCCTGGGTCGCGGTGAATCCGTTGACACGGGCGGTGATCGACACGTCGGAGCCGCGCGCGATCGTCACATTGCCGGGCCTCACCTCGATGCGGTACGGGCTGGCGGCCTCGACGCCGCCGAGCGGCACCAGCACGGCGAAGGCGCCGCGCCTCAGGAAAGCCGGCCCCGCCCCGAGGATGATGGCGGTGACCACGGCGATGCCGGCCATCACGGCGACCGACCGTCGCAGGCTCTGTCGCTCGAGCTCACGGCCGAGATCACCTCGTGCGCACCGATCGACCGCCGAGTCAATCACCTGCCGCAACAGCTCTGCCGACTCGCCGGAGCGTTCGATCGGGTGCGTCGGCCCGCCGACGTCAACCGCGCTGACCAGCAACTCCTGAAGGGACCTCTCGTGTTCCTCGAGGTACAGCGCGACCTGCTGGTCCGAGACACGGCGCGCAAGGGGCCGCACGAAGAACACCCACCCGAGCGCGACGAGCACCAGGTAGGTCGCGATGCGCGCGACCACGATCGCGGCCGGACTGAAGCGGAACCGCTCGAGGCCCAGGGCCGCCACGAGCACGGCGGCGATCCCGGCGCCTACCAGCACGCACAGGCTGCGCAGGACCACCTTCCAGCGCCAGCGCGTACGGACCTCGCGAATGGTCCGGAGGAGTTTTTCGCGATCGGGCAGGAAGACAGGTGTCATGGCGTCAGGCAATCCTCGGCAGTCGGCCTGCGACGACGACCTCGACAAACAGCAGAAGGAATCCCCCAATCAGAAGATACCACCACCACGCCTGAGATCGCTCGCGTTCCTCGTCGGTCAATTCGTGAGCCGTCCCCTGGCCCGACACGGTGCCGGAAGAAGACACGGTCTTGACGAGATCGGCCGGATCGAAGCTGTCGAGGTCGGACTCGGACGGGTCGAGGTTGACCGCCACCCAGCCGGGATTGCCTCGGGCGGCGAGGGCAGGCCGAAGCTCATAGAACCCCGGTTCCGACAGCGTCGTGCCACGGATCGAGCCGCTCGGACTGACTGGAGCCGGGCGCCCGTCGGGCGCGAAGAGCGCCGGTTCAGGCTGGTCACTCGAACCGCCGCCTGCGGCCTTCGCGAGCAACTCGGCAGGGTCGAACGCGTCGCCTACGACGTGCCACAGCCGGGGTTCGACATACCGCGCCAGGTATTTGATCGCCTGATGCACGAACGGCACGAATACCGGAGTCAGCGCGAAGTCGTTCCAGTAGCTGTCGAAGGCCGAGGTCCAGACCATCACGGTGCCCTGCCCGACCCGACGCTCGGCAACGGCTGTCGCCCCGTCATCGAACCTCGCAACGATGCTCGCGGCCGATGCCAGCCGGCGGTATCGGAAAACATGCGGCGCTGTGAGGTCGCCGCTGCGCGGTGCGCTGAAGGTCTCGAACACGGGATGGCTGTAGTCGACATACCCGAGGGTGGCGCCCCGGCTGCCGCTCCGGTCGACGGCTTCGCCGATCCGGCCCGGCAGCAGGTCGGGATCATCGGCGGTCCACGCGCTTCGTTCGCCCAGCGCAACGAGCAGGCCCGTTCCGCCTCGCACGCGCGCGTCGAGGGCACGGCCCGCGCCACCCGGCGGGGGTCGAGAGTCGTTGAGGATCACGGCATCCGCCGACGCGATGTCGGAAGCCGTTGTCCGGTCCACACGTGTGACAGTGGTGTCGAACGCCGGCGCCGCGCCGACCGACAATGCGCGGACCAGGTAGAGACTCGACTCCGGAGCGGGATTGCTGCTCTCGACGATCAGCACTTTCAACGGATCCCCGGATCTTACGACGGCGCAGCTCGTGTCGTCGGCGCTGAGGTTGTCCGGCGAGAGCCGCGCCCGCACACGGGCGGACGGGCCGGCGAGCGTGAAGGGCGAAAACGTCACGGTGGCAGCCGCGCGGGCACCGATCGACACTCGCCTGGAGTCGACGCGGATGCCGTCGACCTCGAGCGTCACCTCGCGATCGCTCACCGGAGCGGCCGCATAATTGACAATGCGCGCCGAGGTGGTTACCCGCTCTGCTCCCGGAGCGCCCGTGCGATCAAACGACAGGCCGGCGAGTGCAGCGTTGGCCGAGGTCTGGTCACCGACAGGCAGGGCGGTCAGGCTCACGCCCGGCGGGAGCCGGCTGTCTTCCGTCCGGTCCCAGCCAGATTTCTGAAAGTCCGAGATCAGGACGACTTCGCGGCGGCCCAGCTTCGACGCGTCCAGCACGCCCGCCGCCGCACGCAGGGCTGGACCGTACCGCGTGCCGGACGGTCCGGGAACGGCCGCGTCGATGGCGTGAAGCAATGCCGCGCGATCCGGGCTCGACCGAGGCCCGATCTCGGCCTGGCGGCCAAAGAAGATGACCGTCCCCAGGTCGCCCGGTCCGAGGCCCCGGACCATCCGACGCGCGGCCTCTCGTGCCTGGTCCCAATGGCCCGAGTAGCCCATGCTGAAGGAGCGGTCCAGCAGGATGACGACTTCGCGCGCGCCGCCGGAGAAGATTGCTGCGCCCTCGAGGCGGCGCTGGTAAGGGCGCGCGAAGGCCAACACGATCAACGCGACGGCGAGGATTCGCAACGCCAGAAGCGGCCAGTGCCGGATCGCGCGCCGGCGGACTGACTGGTGAGGAATCCTCCTGAGGAACATCAGCGACGGGAATGGCACCACCGTCTTCCGTTCCCGCTGCACCAGATGCACCAGGATTGGAACGGCGATGGCCGACAGGGCGACGAGCAGGACCGGGGCCAGCAGGGCCATCAGCGCGCCCGCATGAGTCGCTCGCGCGTCGCGAGGTAGTGGAACAATGCCTGGTCCAGCGGGATCGAGGTATTCAGGAGGGCGTAGTCGATGCGGCTTCCAGCGAGCAGCTCGCCGAGCTGCTGGACGTGATGTCGCACCAGGGCGCGATACTGGTCAGCGAGCGCCTCGGGGACGAGGCTCAGCCTGTCGCCGCTCTCCAGGTCCTCGAAGCTCGCCGCTTCGTTGAAGGGGAACTCGATCTCCGCCGAATCCAGCACGTGGAACACGATGACGTCGTGCCCCCTGGAGCGCAACGGTCTCAAGGCCGCTGCGACCCGCTCGGGCTCGTCGTAGAAATCGGAGATCACGGCGACGATGCCGCGGCGCGTCAGCCGTTCGGTCAGCGTCAGCATCGGGCCAGCCAACGCTCCGGGACCGGGCTCGCCGATCCGGTCGAGCGCAAACAGGCCGAACTCCAGGTGACGGGCAGACGGCGGGACGTAGTCGACCACCCTGGTGTCGAAGGTCGCCAGCCCAACGCGGTCGCGCTGTTGGTGGGAGAAGTACAGCAGCGACGCGGCAAGGAAACGCCCGTAGTCGAGCTTCGTGACCGGGCCGCTGCCGTACCGCATGGATGTCGAAATGTCGAGGGCCACGACGCAATTGGCGTTGGAGTCCGCCTCGAACTGCTTGACGTAGTACCGGTCCGTGCGCGCGAACAGCCTCCAGTCGACGCGGCGCAGATCGTCGCCGGGCTCGTAGCCGCGATGCTCGGCGAAGTCCAGCGAGAACCCCAGGTGCGGTGCGCGGTGCAGCCCGTTGACGAACCCGTCCACCACCGTCCGGGCCAGCAGTTCGAGGTTCCGGATCCGGGCGAGCGCATCGGGATCGATGAACCGCGCCCCGCGCATGGTGGTCTGCTCTCCGACACGCGGCATGGCTACATCCCCGACCGCGGCGCGGCCACCGCGTCGAGCAGCCGATTGATGATCTGGTCGGTCGTCACGCCCTCCGACTCGGCGTGGAAGTTAATCAGCACCCGGTGCCGCAGCACCGGATGAGCGAGAGCCCGCACATCCTCGAGGCTCACGTGATAGCGCCCCCGCGTCACCGCCCGCGCCTTCGCCCCGAGAATGAGGTACTGCGCGGCGCGGACGCTCGCCCCGTACGCCACCCACTTCTCGATGAAGTCGAGCGTGCCCGTCGGATGCCTGCGGCTCGCGCGGACCAGCGCCAGCGCATACTGCATCACCGGCTCCGACACGGGAACGCGCCTCACCAGGCGTTGAAATTCAACCAGCTCCGCTCCCCCGATCGTGCGCTGCACACGCGCGTCCTGGATCGCGGTCGTCGTGCGAAGGACCTCGAGTTCCTCGTCAATCGGGGGGTGATCGATCACGATGTGGAACATGAACCGGTCGAGCTGCGCCTCCGGGAGCGGATAGGTCCCCTCCAGCTCGATCGGATTCTGCGTGGCGAACACGTGGAACGGCTCGTCCAGCGTGTAGGTCCGCCCCTGGATGGTGACCCGATGCTCCTGCATCGCCTCGAGCAGCGCCGACTGGGTCTTCGGCGGCGTCCGGTTGATCTCGTCGGCCAGCAGCACGTTGGTGAAGACGGGCCCCGGCGAAAACACCATGTGCCGCCTGCCGGTCTGCGGATCGTCCTGGATGATGTCGGTGCCGGTGATATCCGACGGCATCAGGTCGGGGGTGAACTGAATCCGCGAGAATTTCAGGTCCAGCACGTCGGCCATCGTGCGAATGAGCAGGGTTTTCGCCAGGCCGGGGACACCGACAATCAGGCTGTTGCCGCCCACGAACAGCGTCAGCATGACCTGCTCGATGACGCCCGCCTGGCCGATGATGACCTTGCCCAACTCGGCGACAATCCGCTCGCGTCCGGCCTTCATCCGGTCCGCCAGCGCCACGTCGTCCTGGGATTCGAGGGCGGGTTCGGCGCGATCGTTCACACTCACGATGGTCTCCCGGGAAGGCGCGCCCGCAAGGCCCACTGGTGCGGCAGGGAGCCTCGCGGCAACGCAGGTCAGTGTGTCAGTCCGTAGACGATGTAGTTCACGCCCAGCTTGTAGGCTTCGTTCGACAGGTCGATTGGTGTCCACCCGGTGTCCGACCACTCCCAGTACTCGCCGACGTCGTTGTTGAAGTTGGCGACGAACAGGAGCCGCCTTGCGGGATCGTTGCGCTCGTAGGCCCCAATGAACACGGCCTTCCCGCGGTCGTAGTACTGCTTGAATTCCAGCGTGGCGACGTCGAAGAAGGAGTGGAACACCGGGTTGGACAGCTCCAGGTCGACCATCCGGACATCGGGGAGCACCCGCTTGATCTGGGCCTCGAAGTTATCCCAGTCGCTGCCCCGGAAGTCGTCGAAGATGATGAAACCGCCCTTGGTCAGGTACGCGCGGAGGTTCGAGGCCTCCTGGTCGGTTTGAGTCCAGTAGCCGGGCTCACACATGTACGACACGGGATACTTGAACAACTCCGGCGATCCGATCTCGACGATGTTGCCACCGGCCTGGCCCGTGTAGGTGTCAATCGTCGTGATCTCCTTCAGGATCTTCATGAAATGCCGCTCGGCGCGCGGGTAGTCGTGCGACCACGGCGGGCCCTGGCCCCGCCCGCCGCGGCGGCCGCCGAACCGTCCGCCCCCAAGCTCGCCGCTGGCGTCGTTGAAGCGCAGCCTCGCGAAGATGAAACGGCCGTCGTACGGCACCTGCACGGGACTCAGATCGACCCCGCTGGTCCCGGGCCGGTCGAGCTGCAGGACGCCCGAGCCCTGTTGACCGGAGCGCGGCGGGAACCTGGGGGGCTGCACGAGAGCGAGCACGCCGGCCGCAGCGGATGCCAGGGCGAGCGCGATGACGGGGGCGGTTTTCATTTCTTCTGCTTCTCCCGAATCGTGCGGTTGGTCCGAGCCAGCTCGATGGCCAATTGCTCGAGCTGGCGCAGGTAGTCAGCTTCGTCCATCTGTTCCTTCGCCGCCTTCAGCTTGGCGAGGCGATCTTCGATGGCGGTCCGCTGGGCGACCAGCGCGCGCAGCTCGGGATCGGCCGATTGCGCCAGGCTCTCGTTGCCTCGATCGCCGGAGGTCATGAAGACGGTTCGCGCGAGCACACCGGCCGTCCCTTTCCCTGCAGGAGCGTCACTCTCGATCGGTTCTGCCCTGTCCTCGATCACCGCGTGCTCGGTCAACAACTGGCCGTCACGCTGATAGACTTCCTCGACGCGTCGCTTGGCGAACTCGAACGCCTCGAGGATTGACACCCGTCCGTCCTTGTCGGCGTCTGCCTCGT
The DNA here is from genome assembly GCA_963843385.1 of uncultured Acidobacteriota bacterium. GTDB lineage: Bacteria > Acidobacteriota > Vicinamibacteria > Vicinamibacterales > JAKQTR01 > CAVOHU01. The sequence goes on along the minus strand of CAWJJY010000007.1, from coordinate 648,786 downwards.
CGGTGGCGATCGCCTCGGCAAAGAACTCGCCGAAGCGGGTCTGGTTCCGTTCTCCCTCCGAGCGGGTGGCCGTGACGATCACCCTGTTCTGCCCCGCCAGCGCCGCGATGAACCCGCCGCTCGCACTGGCGGTGTTGACGAAGACCACCTGACACGCCGCGAGCTTCCCCAGCAGGGCCGCGAACTCCGCCGCGGTCAGATCCGGCCCGGGCAGGTTGAATCTGGCTCCGCCCGTCGCGGACGCGCCGTGTCCGATGAGGACGATGAAGACCCGATCGCCCGGCCTGGCGAGGCGCGCGAATCGATCCACGGTGGCCGCAATCGACTCACGCGTCGAGCGCCCTCCGATCCGCCTGGGGTCACGGGCGGGATCCTCTCCCAGGTAAACCACGCTGTCGGCCGCGAGGCCGAACCGGTCGCGCGCGGCATCGACCATCGTGACGGCCCATCGGTGGAACAGCTCGGCGTTCTCCTGATCCCCTGCCAGGCCGACGATGACGAGCAGATGACTCGCCGGCTGCGCCGAGGCAGCGACCGGCAGGGCCAGCATCAGCACGGCGGCGCGCAGCACGGCCTTCATGCGAGGCCGGTTCCCCGGCGAAGCAGCCACTCGCCGCTGAGAAACGCGATCATCAGGATCAGAACGATCGGCATGTCCCAGAGTTCCTTCTCCTGCAGGACGGTCACGCCCTTGCCGAGATAGGTGATGTCGTCCGGCAGCGTCGATGCGGACTCCGGCGTGTAGAACCGTCCCCCGGTGTCCTCGGCAACTCTCCGAAGCAAGGTCCCGCGCATGGCCGCGTCGAAGTATTCGGCATCGTCTGGCGCGGCGCGCACAAACGCCCGCGCGGCAATCGGGGCGTCCTTACCCTGGGCAGCTTCGACGGCGATTTCGTGGAGACCGTCGTGCCCTGCGACGAAGGTCGCCGTGTATTCGCCGTCATGGTCGACGGAGGCTGCCATCGGCAGGTCCTGCTCGGCGCCGCCTGGTCCAATCACCTTTGCGTGAATCGACGCGTCGTTCACGCCGATGTAGCGCGCATCGCGGACCGAGGCGGTCACCTTCACCTGGTCCCCTGCCTCTACGCGCTCGCGGTCGGGGACGACGTCCACCCGTCGCGGAACGGCGTCAACCGTCCAACGCAGCAGCCTCCTCCACAGCGTTTCGTGCGTCTGGTCCTCGATTGGCATCGACACGTCCATCTGCCAGGTCCAGACGTCCTGGACCGGCATCGCAATGGCCTTGCCGGCGCCGTAGCGTTGATAGGCGAGCACGACCTGGTTGTCGCGTCCCGATGGCCCCCCCCCAAGCAGGACGGCCGCGCCCGGTTTCACCCGCGTGACCGGATTCACCGTCGTCAACATCGGGAGCGTCTTCCAGCGGCCGAGCGACGCCTCTTCGGTGGGGGCAATCCGGGTCACCGGGTGAATCTGGCCCAGGCGCGTCGGCACGACCTGAACGCGTGCGACGAACGTGTCGGCCGCCTTCGGCCCATCGATCATGACGGGAAGCATCTCGGCAACGGGCGTTCCGGCGAAGCCTCCCTCGGCGAAGGCGCGACGGCCTCCCAGCGCAAGCAGGCCGCCTCCACGCAGACTGACGAAGTCTGCCAGCATCCGCAACTGGTCCTGGGTGAATGCGCTCGCCTCGATGCTCCCGAGAATGACGCCGCGATACGCGTAGAGCTCTTCGCGGGTCTTTGGAAAGCCCCCGCCGAGGTCTTCGGGCGTATCAATGTCGAGGCGCAGGAATTTCCGCTCCGCGGTCCGCTGCAGCGTGACGATCTGGAGGTTCTTGTCCTCCGCAACCGCCTGCCGCAGGAACTTCATTTCGTACCGCGGCTCGCCTTCGATGTAGAGCAGCTTTTCGCGGCTGTCCTCGACGCGCACCAGCGCCTCGCGCTGGTTGTTCTCCTTCACCTGCTCGCCAGGTTGGACAGGGATGCGGAATCGAAGGACCCGCGGTCCGGCCTCGGAGAGGGGAACACTCACGCGCACGGTGGCAGGTTCGCCGTCGCGGGGCAGCGTCAGCTCCTGCGTCGCGATGGTCTGGCCTTCGTCCTCGACCACGAGCGGCACTTTCTGGCCCGCATACCCGGTCTGAGCGACCAGCGCCTCGACCATCAGCGTGGTGCCCTTCAACACGGCTGTAGGCGGATCAATCCGGCCGAGTTGGATGTCCCTGTCAAAGGTCTCGCGCCCGAGTCCAACCGCGAAGACCGGAAAACTGGCACTCTTCAGCCGACGGACCGTATCGCCCAACGGTGATCGGGACGTGTCAGCTCCGTCGGTGAGGACGACGATGCCGGACGTGGGCAGGCCGGACATCGCCTCCGCCGTGCGCTCGAGCGCCTGGCTGAGATTCGATCGGGTTCCGGTGAACGTCAGGTTCCGCGGATCTGCGAGTCGATCGCTCGAGGCCGCGAAGCGAAAGAAGCGCAGCGAGAACCGGTCTGCGAGCGCTCTTCTGAGCCGGCCTTCCGGGCCGAATGCTTCTTCGACAAACGCCCCGCGGGCCGCCGAGTTCCGCTCGGCGATGGACATGCTGCGCGAGTCGTCGAGAAGGACGGCCAGGAAATTGCGCTGCGGCTCTACGGTCCGCACCACCAGCACCGGCCGCAGCAGGCAGAAGACCATCAGCGCGATCACCGCCAGGCGGAGCGCCAGCAACGTGACCCTGCTCAGGCGCACCGTCCCTCGGCTCGAGCGCACATACACCCACAAGATGATCAGGGTAGCCGCAGCCGCAAGCACGGCCAGGAAGGCACCCGGCACAGGCGGACGGGTGCCGACCGCCCCCTGCTGGAAGACCACGGGCCGGTACTTGAACGCGAGTTCGAAAAGCCGTTCGAACAACGGCACCTCGAGCCGGATGACGCCAGGGGTCCCGGTCCTGGACCATCCTCCAAAGCGACCCAGGCGCTTGACCGACGCGCCAAGGCTTCCGGGAGCCTGGTTGCTGGAATCTGAGTTGACCCTCGAAGGATAGCACGGGCCACGCAGTCGACGGGTTGGCTCGCCAGAGGGGTTACAATCCGTCGTAGGGGAACCACCGTGATACGAGTGAGGTCGCATCGATGACCGCCCGCCGGTGGCGAATCGCGGGCGCAAGCCTGTTGCTGGCGAGCGCATTCATCGTCAACCGATCGGCGATGGTCGAGGGCGACACGCCGCGCAGGCAGGAAGTCCGTCTCCCGGCCAGGCCGATCTTCGTCGTGCCCCAGGCTGGCGGCGCCCAGGACGACGCCCAGGCGAGGGCACGGCTGGCGGCCGAGGCGAAGGCGCGGCAGGTATTTGTCCGCGACGCGGCTCGCCTGATCGCCCATGGAAAGCGTGCCGAAGCGGAAACCCAGGCGCGAAGTCGAGGAACCGGGGATCCCGCCGCAGCAGCGGTGCTGGGACGATTGGCTGCCGATCGCGGGAAGAATGACGAGGCGCTGGCGCTCCTGCAGCCGGCCGCATCGGCGGAATCCACGGGTGAGGCCGCGCTCGAGCTCGGCTTGCTGCTGCAGCGCCTTGGCCGGAGCGAGGATGCCGGCCCGATTCTCGGGCGGATTGCCTACGTGCGGCGCCCGGCCGACGCGTCCGAGGCGTTTCGCGCAGCCAGGGCAGCACGAGCCCTGGGACAGACTCGAAGCGCGAGTTCGTTGTTCGGCGACGCGCTGGCGATGTCGGCAGGCGACCCCGGGATCAACACGGCGTGGGGCGACCTGTTCTTCGAGAAATTCAACCCAGCCGAGGCCGTTCGTTCCTTCCGCGCAGCCCTTGCGGCGGATGGAGACTGGGCGCCCGCGCATCTTGGGCTCGCGCGTGCGCTCGCGGATGAGGACGCCTCGGCGGCCGCTGCCGCGGCCCGACGGGCCCTGGAGCTGGACCCGGCGCTCTTCGAGGCGCACATCGCCCTCGCCCGCGTTGCGCTCGATGCGGATCGTGCGATCGAGGCGCGCGCGGAGATTGACCGGGCGCTCGAGATCAATCCTCGGAGCCTCGAGGGCCACGCACTCCTCGCGGCGATGGCCTATGTCGACGGCCGCACCGCCGAGTTCGACGCCGAGATGACTGCGATTTTCGCCATGAACCCGACCGACGGCGATGCCTACCGCGTCGTGGCGGCTCAAGCCGCGAATCGCTACCGATTCGAGGACGCCGTGGGCCTGCTGAGGAAGGCGCTGGCGCTCGAACCGGACAACACCCGCGCGGGAGCCGAACTTGGCCTGCACCTGCTGAGGATCGGCGAAGAGCGGGAAGCGCGCCGCGCTCTCGAGGACGCGTTCCGCGCCGACCCGTACGACGTGGTCACTCACAACCTGCTCCAGATGCTCGACACGCTGGACACATTCCAGTCGTTCGACGTTGGCAAGGTCGTGGTCCGTCTCGACCGCGACGAAGCGCCCGTGCTGAAGTACTACGCGCTGCCGATTGTCGAAGAGGCCATGTCCAGGATGGCCTTGCGCTACGGGATCACCCCGAAGGGCCCGCTTGTCGTCGAGATCTTCCCGAAGCACGACGACTTCGCCGTACGCGCCCTCGGGCTGCCGGGATTGCTCGGCGCGCTGGGTGCGTGCTTCGGCCGTGTCGTGACGCTCGATTCCCCGCACGCGAGGCAGCCTGGCTCCTTCAACTGGCAGGCGACGCTCTGGCACGAACTGGGCCACGTGTTCACGCTCCAGCTGTCGAACCAGCGCGTGCCGCGATGGCTCACTGAAGGCATCTCCGTCTACGAGGAAGGCCGCGTGCGCCCCGAGTGGGCCAGGGATTCGGAGCTGCCGTTTGCGAGGGCCGTCGCGGACGGCAAGATCGCGAAACTGGCCGATCTGAACGGCGCATTCACGAGGCACGACACGATCGAACTGGCGTACTTCCAGTCTTCCGTCGTGGTCGGGTTGATTGTCGATCGCTTCGGAGACGACGCGTTGCGCGCGATGGTGCAGGGCTATGCCGCTGGACTGGATACACCGGCGGCCCTCAAGGCCGCAACCGGATTGACACTCGACCAACTCCAGGCCGCGTTCGACGAGCGGGTCACGCAGCGTTACGCGGCCCTCGGGCGGTCGTTGCAGATCCCCCAAGGCTTCGATCTCAAGCCAGACAGCGGAGTGGCTGCCCTGTCGGCCGCGGCGGCGCGTTTCCGCGACAGCTATGCCGTCCAGCTCCAGGTCGGCCGGGCACTGGTGACTGCCGGCGCCCGCGACGAAGCGATTGCCCCGCTCGAACGCGCCGCGGTCCTGGCGCCCTCGGCGACCGGCACCTCGAGTCCGCGGGCGCTGCTGGCCGATCTCGCCGAGCGGAGCGGTGACTTCCCTCGCGCGGCCCGCTACCTGAAGTCGCTGGTCGCCGACGACCATACCAACGTGGATGCGGCGCGCAAGCTTGTCGTGCTGGCACGGCGAGTCGGTGATGAAGACGCCGTAGCGGCGGCACTCGATCGCATTGTCACGATCGATCCGTTCGATGCAGCCGCACATACGGCGTACGGACGGATAGCGCTGGCACGACACAATGCCACGCTGGCGCTCCGGGAGTTCCGCGCGGCGCTCTCAGCCGGGCCCTCGGACGTCGCCCCGGCCCACTGCGATCTGGCGGAAGCGTTTCTGCTCGCGGGAGATCGCGCGGAGGCCAAGCGATCCGTCCTGTCGGCCATCGACGTGGCACCAACCTACGAGCGGGCTCAGGGCCTGTTGCTCAAGATCGTCGAAGGCAAGGCGCCCGACCGTCTCACGTCAGCACGGTAGTCGGCGGGTGTTCGTCGCGGGAACGGCGCACGAACCCGACCGATCGGCTGTCGAGCGCAACGGCCTTCACCAGGACCCAGACCGACTGCCCGATCTGCAGACCGAGCCGTTCCCATGACTCTCCGGTGATGAGCGCCCGGATGGTCGCCTGCCCCAGGCTCACGGTCACGTCCAGGTAGGGGCCGTCCCTCGCGATCACTCCCGACACGACGCCCGGCAGGCGGTTGCTGATGCTGATCTCGTCGTTGCGCGACCGTGACAGCGACACGTCTCGCGCTCGAATCCGCGCCCGTACCCTGGCGCCCGCGGGAACATCGATGAGGGGAACCCGCAGCTCGCCGTCCGAGAAGGCCAGCCTCGTGAGTTGGTACGCCTGGTCGTGGTGGCTCACCGTACAGTCGAGCACCGAACCGGATTCGAATCGGCCGAGCAAGTGCTGCAGATCGGCGCGCGACATGATCTCGGTCAGCTCGCCGCAGGCGGCGATCTCCCCATCCGAGACGACCACCACCGTGTCGGCCAGGCGGATGACCTCGTCGAGGGAATGGCTCACATACAGGATGGGCGTGTCGAACTCATCCCGGAGACGCTCGATGTAGGGCAGGATCTCGGCCTTTCGCGGGGCGTCGAGCGCGGCGAGCGGCTCGTCGAGCAGCAGCAGCTGCGGTTGTGCCAGGAGCGCCCGTCCAAGGGCGACACGCTGGCGCTCGCCTCCGGACAGCCCGTGCGGGCGGCGATGCAGCAGGCCGCGAATGCCGAGCACGTCGACGACGGGATCGAACGCGATGGGACGCTCTGCGGCGGGGCTGCGCTCCAGGCCGTACCGCAGGTTGCGCTTCACGGTGAGGTGCGGAAAGAGCCGGCTGTCCTGGAACACATAGCCGACCCGCCGGCGCTCGACGGGCTCGTCCACGCCCCGCGCGGAGTCGAAGTACACCCGAGACCCGATACTGATGCGCCCGGTGTCGGGCCGCGCAATCCCGGCAATCAGGTTGACGATCGTCGTCTTGCCGGCGCCGCTGCGCCCGAACAGCGCCGTCACGCCGCGGTCGGGCGCGGCGAAGGTCGCGCGCACCGAGAACGACCCGATCCGCTTGGCGACGCTGACTTCGATCATGCCCGCCCCAGCAGCCGCCGCAGGCGCCGGTCCACCCAGTCGGCCATGAGCAACGCCCCAAGGGCCAGCACCAGCGCGACGACCACCAGGCGGATCGCAACCTGGTCGCCGTCGGGCGTCTGGATTGCGGTGTAGATGGCCAGCGGCAGTGTCCGCGTTTCGCCTTCGATGTTCGACGCGAACGTGATGGTGGCCCCGAACTCACCCAGGCTCGACGCAAAGGCCACGATGCAGCCGGACAGAATGCCCGGCAGCATCAGGGGAAGTGTCACCGTGAAGAAGGCGTCCAGCCGGCTCGCACCGAGTGTTCGCGCGGCGAGTTCGAGCCCGGCGTCAACGGCCTCGAGCGAGAGCCGGATGGCCCGCACCATCAGCGGGAACGACATGACGCCTGCCGCAAGCGTGGCGCCGGCGGTCGTGAAGATGAGCCGCACGCCAAAGGTGCGATCCAGGAAGCCGCCGATCGGCCCGCGCGTGCCCATCGCGATCAGGAGCAGGTATCCAACGACCACCGGCGGCAGCACCAGCGGGGCGTGCACGAGGGCGTCGAGCGCCTGCCTGCCCCACCACCTGGTGCGGCCGAGCACCCACGCGATGAGTACCGCCAGCGGGAGGCTGACGAGGGTGCTCACGGCCGCGACGTAGAGACTGAGCCGCACCGCCTCGAATTCGATGGGCCCGATCGGGCTGGTCATGGGATCGAGAATCCATACGAGCGGAACACGGCCCGTGCCCGCTCACTCAGCATGAACCGGTAGAAGTCGCGCGCGTCGGGCCCGTCCCGCCCGGCGACGAGCACCATCGGATACACGATCGGCCGATGCGAGCTCGCCGGGAACACGCCGACGGTCCGCACCTTTCGGCTCGAGCGCGCGTCCGTCTCATAGACGATGCCGTACGGCACCTCGCCGCGCTCGACCAGCACGAGCGCCGCGCGGACCGAGTCGGCGCTGACGAGCCGGTGTTCGACTCCCGGCCACGCCCCCAGGCTCATCAGTGCCTCACGCGCATACCGGCCGACGGGTACATGGGCCGGGTCCCCGGTCGACAGGCGCCCTCCGCCGAGCAGGCCGGCAAGGTCGAATCCCGGTTTGATCTCCACAGGCCTGGCACGATCCGCCGGAGCCACGAGCACAAGGCGGTTCCCCAGCAGGGCCACGCGGCTGGACTCGACGACCAGGCGGCGCTCGACGAGATAGTCGATCCACTCCTGGTCCGCGGAGATGAACACGCCGGCCCCGGCCCCCGACTCGATCTGCCGGGCGAGCGTCGACGAAGCGGCACAGGAGAGGCTGACCTGGCGACCCGATTGCTGCGCGTAGACGCCGCGAAGCTCCTCGAGCGCGGTGGCCAGGCTGGCCGCCGCGAACACGGTCAGCGGCGGTGCGGCCGGCACAGGAACCAGCCACAGCAGTCCGGCCGCCAGCGCCGTCCGAAACCCGCGCACCATCGTCGTTCCAAGCCCTCCTCAGGGGGACCGGGCCCATACTAACAGAACCGCCACCGCGGCTGGTCGACCGGGCGCGAACATGTCGGAGCAAGCAGCACCGCACCTGTGCGCGCCCGGGGCTTGACAGCCCGCGTTGCCGGTCGGCACAGTACGAGGGTACGAGCGGCGGGCATGTCCGGATCGCATGGCGCCTGCTCGAGCGAATCCGACCGCAGACAAGGAGCTTCGATGCCGCCCGTGATCGATTTCGCCAAGCTCTCATTGCAGGACGCGCTGGATCTCGCCATCCTGATCGAAGAAGAGGCCAAGGAGCGCTACGAAGAGTTCGCGCACCAGTTGGGCGAGCACCACACGCCCGAAGCCGCCTCGTTCTTCAGGACCATGGCCGCCAACGAAACCAGGCACGGCGAGGACCTCTCGTTGCGCCGCCAGGATCTGTTCGGTGACCGCCCGACGAGGGTGACTCGCGCGATGCTGTGGGACATCGAGGCCCCCGACTATGATCAGTCCCGGATGTTCATGTCGGTCCACCAGGCCATGGAGGTCGCGCTCGAGTGCGAGATCAAGGCTCACGACTTCTTCGATGATGCCCTGAAGTATGTCGACGACGCCGACGTGAAAACGCTGCTGGAGGAGCTCCGCGAGGAGGAGAAAGAACACCAGCGGCTGGTCAAGGCCGTCATGGACCGCATGCCTCCGTCGAAGACCGTCGGCGATCCCGACGACTTCGCCGACGAACCGGTCGGACACTAGGCCCGATCCCCGGGGCGCCCGCCGGTGCGCTAGACTGGCGTATTGGGGGCCATGCTGCTGCAACCCGCCTCGCGCCTCGGCCCGTACGAAATCCTGAGCCTGCTCGGAAGCGGTGGGATCGGAGAGGTGTACCGGGCTCGCGATACGCGGCTCGGCCGCCACGTCGCGGTCAAGGTGCTTGCCGATCGGCTGTGCGCCGACGACGACCTTGTCCGGCGGTTCCAGCGCGAGGCGCAGGCCGCCAGCGCGCTCAATCACCCGAACGTGGTCTCGGTCTACGACATCGGATCCGATGACGGCGTGTTCTTCGTTGTCTCCGAGCTGGTCGAGGGCGAGACGCTGCGCGAGCGGCTGCGCCAGGGACCACTGGCCGCGGGCCCCGCGAGCGAACTGGCCACGCAGATCGCCAACGGCCTGGCCGCGGCGCACGCGCACGGCGTGGTCCATCGGGATCTCAAGCCTGAGAACGTGATGGTCACCCGCGACGGGCGCGCGAAGATCCTCGACTTCGGCGTGGCGAAGATCGATGCGCCGCTCTCCGCGATCGACGCCGACACGAAGCCGCCCGCCGGCGACAGCCCGACGCGGCCGGGCGTGGTGATGGGCACCGTCGCCTACATGTCGCCGGAGCAGGTCCGCGGCGACGTGGTCGATCACCGGAGCGACATCTTCAGCCTCGGCACGCTCTACTACGAGATGATCGCCGGTGAGCGGCCGTTTCGTGGCCGGACCTCCGCGGAACTGATTGCCTCGATCCTGCGCGACGATCCCCAGCCGCTTCTGAAAGTGCCGCCCGCGATCGACGCCGTCATTCGCCGGTGCCTGGCCAAGGACCGGAACGATCGGTTCGGATCGCTCGGTGAATTCGTCACCGCACTCAACCAGGCCGTCGCGCGGCCCGCGGTGACCGTCGGGCCGGGAGCAGACCGGCCGGCTGCGCGGGTGCCTGCCTCGGAGCCCGAACGGACCATTGCCGTGTTGCCGTTTGCCGACGTGGGCCCGGGAACCGACGAGGAATATTTCAGCGACGGGCTGACCGAGGAACTCATTCACGAGCTGACCCGCGTTCGGGGCCTGCGCGTGGTGGCGTGGAACTCAGCCGCCAAGCTCAAAGGCCGGACTGACGATGTACAGGCCGTCGCCCGTCAGCTCGGTGCGGGAGCGGCCCTGGTCGGCAGCGTTCGCCGCGCGAATGAGCGCGTGCGCATCACCGTCCGGCTGGTCGACGCCTCGACGGGCATCCACAAATGGTCGCAGGCGTATGATCGCCAAATCCAGGACCTCATCGCGGTGCAGGAGGAAATCGCCCGCGAGATCGTCGCCACACTGGCCGACTCGCTCTCGCTGCGCCGGCCGGCGGCGCTCGCCCGCCGGCCCGGGAGCGCTGAGGCGTACAACCTCTACCTGAAGGGCCGGTTTCACTGGAACAAGCGCACCAACGAAGGGCTTCGCACCGGCGTCGAGTGCTTCGAACAGGCGATCGCCGTCGATGCGACGTCAGCGCTCGCACACGCGGGCCTGGCCGACGCCCTCTGCCTGCTGGTCGACTACGGTTTCATGCGTCCCCGCGACGCCATGCCCCGCGCGAGTGAAGCCGCGCAGCGCGCACTCGAACTCGATCCGCGATCGGCCGAAGCGCACGCGTCGTACGGGCTCATTCGGGCGATCTATGACTGGGAATGGGAGGAGGCGGAGGCATTCTTCCATCGCGCGCTCGAGTTGAACCCGGGCTACTCGACCGCCCACCACTGGTTCGCAATCGATTTCCTGTCGTCGGTCGGCAGGTTTGCCGAGGCGCACGACGAGATCGAGCAGGCTCATCAGCTGGATCCGCTCTCTCAGATCATTCTCGAAGGGCACGGGTATCTGCTGATGCTCGAGCGCCGGTTCGACGAGGCGATCGCCGCGTACCGCAACCTGCTCGAATTCGACCCGACCTTCTACAAGGCCTACACGTCGATGGGGCGGGCCATGGTTCAGCAGGGCGCGTATCGCGACGGCATCGCGATGCTGCAGAAGGGGCGCGGTCTGGTCGGCGAGATGCCGTCCATCCTGGGAGCGCTTGGCCAGGCACACGCACTGGCGGGCGAGTCTGGCAAGGCTCGTGAGATTCTGAAGGATCTGTCCGACCTGTCGGCAGCTCGTTACGTGCCCACGACCTGTTTCGCCCTCGTCCACGCCGGCCTCGGTGAACTCGATCGTGCACTCGGCTGGCTCGAGCGCGGCTGCGATCAACGGGAGTTGCCGCTCTCCGGGCTCAAGGTGCACCCGGCGTACGACGCCCTGCGAGGCGAACCGCGGTTCGCGGCACTCCTGAGGAGACTCCGGCTCGACACGTAGCGCTCGCCATGGCCATCCAGCGGCAGCGCACATCATCAGGGCTCGGACGACTGCCGCTCTCCGGTGCGGCAGAATGGGGCAAGGCGCATGAAGCACTCATTCTTCATCCTTGCCGCGGTCACGCTGATGACGGTTCCTTCGAACGCAGGCGCTCAGGCCAGGCCGGGGTCATCGGCCGCACGCCGTTCCATCGCGTCGCGCCAGGATTCGTGATTCAGACCGGCTACCGTGGATCGAGCTTCGTCGGATCAGGATCGAGAAGAAGCAGGACTCATTCCTTGCCGTTCGGTTCGAGCGCGACGGGAGCCGCCAGATCGGGCCAGACGATGCGCATGAACTGCCCGCGCTGCAGCAATTCGCGGCCCTTGCCTCCACGGCTGGTCACTTCGTACTTGGCGGTGCTGATAGTCTGTTCCGCGCCCCGGCTGGTCTCGACCGTCATCAGGTCGCGGTCCCCGGTCGATGCCAGGAACCCGAGCACCCGGTCTTCTTTCGGGTTCAGCTTGATGAGAATCACGCCCTTTCCCGGGCCGGACAGATAGTTGATCTCATCGACGCGGCACAGCATCGCCCGAGCCTGAGAGGTGGCGGCGATGACCGTCTCGCTCCCATCGACCTTCGACACGCCGACCACTTCGGCTTGGGCGGCAGGTCTGGCAAAACGCCGGCCGGCCCTCGTGCTGGGCTCGAGAAGCGGCTGGAACCCGAACCGCAGGCTGTAGCCGTCGCTGGTCACCGCCAGCCCGTGCAACGGCGGCGCCTCCCCTTCGCGGGCGGCCTCGATGCCGGGCGCGACGCGCGGATCGAGGCTGACGGCCGCAATGACTTTCTCTCCGTCTTTGAGCTTGAACAGCCGCTGAATCGGCTCGCCGTAGCCCGTCGACGCCGGCACGTCCACGATGCGCGCGGTGTAGGCCACGCCGAAGTTCGTGAAGAACACGACGGTTGACCGCGTGCTGCCGGGAAGAACGGCCAGCACGCCGTCACCCTCCCGCAGCCGGGTGGTCGCGAGGTCGCGCACTTCTTTCTGGCGCTTCACCCACCCGTCGCGGGACACGATCACGACGTTGTCTTCGTCGACGATGAAATCGTCGGCCGAGAACTCGACCTCCTCGGCCGATTCGATCAGGGTGCGCCTCGGGTCGACCTTCGGTCCTCCGTATTGCTTCGCGATCGACTCGAGCTCCTCGCGCACGAGCGTCCAGCGCGCCTCCTCGCTCTTCAGCAGGGAGCCGATCTGTTTCGCCCGTTTGCGCCGCTCCTCGAGTTCGGTCCTGATCGCCAGAATCTCCAGCCGTGCCAGGCGGTACAGTTTCAGCTCGAGGATGGCGTCGGTCTGCTCCTCGTCCAGGCCGAATCGCGCGATGATCTTCTTCGCCGCATCCTGCTTGCCGTCCGATTTCCGGATGAGCTTGATGATGTCGTCGAGAAGGTCGAAGACCTTCTCGAAGCCTTCCAGCACGTGGATGCGCTTCCTGAGCGCGGCCAGCTCGTGCTCGAGGCGCCTGGTAACCACGTCCAGCCGGAAATGCAGGAAGTGCCAGAGTATCGACTTCAGGTCGAGGCGCTCCGGGCGTCCGACCTCAGGAATCTCGGTGGGAATCAGGCACGTGAGATTGACCGGGAACGTCGTCTGCAGCGGCGTGTGCTTGAACAGGTACGCCATCACCATGCGCTCGTCGGCGTCGCGCTTGAGCTCGAGCTGGATCCGGACATCGTCGGTCGAGACGTCCCTGATATCGAGGAGCGGCGGGAGCTTCCGGCCGACGACGACCTCGGCGATCCGCTCGACCAGCTGGGACTTGTTCACCATGTAGGGCACGCTGGTGATGTTGATAACGCGTCCCGACCGCGTCGGTGCGCCCGGTTCCCACGTGGCGCGCAGCCGAATGGAGCCTGACCCGGTCTTGTAGATCTCCCTGATTTCGTCGGGGCTGTTGAGGATCTGACCTCCGGTCGGGAAGTCCGGTCCCTTGATCCAGCGGCAGAGCTGCGCGCTGGTCAGGTCGGGATTCTCGAGCAGCTTGAGTAGCGCCGCGCACACCTCGTTGAGGTTGTGAGGCGGAATGCTGGTCGCCATGCCGACCGCGATTCCGGTGGCGCCGTTGACGAGGAGATTCGGCAGGCGCGCCGGAAGCACGACCGGCTCCTGCTTGGTGCCGTCGTAGTTGGGGCGGAATGGGACCGTGTCCTGCTCGATCTCCTGGAGCATCTCGTCGCTCAACCTCGCCAGGCGGCACTCGGTGTAGCGCATGGCGGCGGGAGCGTCCCCGTCGAGCGATCCGAAATTGCCCGACCCATCGACGAGCGGATAGCGGAGCGAGAAGGACTGCGCCATGCGCGCGAGGGTCTCGTAGATCGCGGCGTCGCCGTGGGGATGGTAGTTCCCCATCACGTCGCCGACGACCTTGGCGCATTTCCGGTGACGGGCGTCCGCGGTCAAGTTCTGCTGCCACATCGTGTACAGGATGCGGCGCTGGACCGGCTTCAGCCCGTCCCGGACATCGGGCAGTGCGCGAGAGGTGATGACCGACAGCGCGTAGTTGAGATACTTCTCCTGCGCCGCTTCGTGCAGCGCCACGGCATCGTCGCGGCCCTCGCCGCCTGGCCTGCCGAGCTTCGCCACGGGAGGCCACGCCCCGCCGGCGGGCGGCCATTGGGCCCCGGCCTTGCCGGCGCCCGCCTCGATGACATCGAACAGGGAAGGATCGTCAGCCTTGTCGGTTGGAGACAACGGAGAATTCCTCCTGGCCGCCGGCACCCGAGTGTGCCGGTTGATCGCGGTTGACGCCGCGCCGCCCATCCCGACGCGACGTGGGCATGGTCCGGCGATTCACGCGACCGGGTCGCCCCAGGGATCGGGCGCGTGGCCCAGCATCGTCGCGAATTCGGCAAGCACCATCGCCGTGGCGCCCCACACGGTCTCGCCGTCCAGATCGAAGTACGGCACCTCGATATCGGCGCCGTCGCGCACGCGATGGGTGCGGCGATGTCGAGTGGGGTCGATGACGTCGACGAGCGCGATCTCGAGCACCCGCGCGACCTCGTCTTTCTCGGCCTTCAGATTCGGCCGAACCGGCGTGGTCCCGACGATCGGATGCAGCGTGAACCCGCTCACGGGGATGTGAATCGGCGTCAGTGTCCCCCGCACCGTGACGGCGGCCGGATCAATCCCGACTTCTTCGTACGCCTCGCGCAACGCCGCGTCGGTCAGCGTTTCGCCGGGTTCCACCATGCCGCCAGGCAGCGAGACCTGCCCGCTGTGCTGCGGCAGATGGCCGGCCCTCACCGTGAGCAGCACCGTGACCTGGCCGTCCCTCGGGTACAGCAGGAGCAACGCAGCCGCCGGTCTCGAGGTCTCAGGCGAGTGGCCGGGCTTCCAGCCGGGCCTCGGCCTCGGAGCCATCCGCACATGCGCATCCGGACCAGGCAGAGCCCGGAGCCCGGTTTCGACTCGTCCAACGACTTCGTCCCACGTCACAACAGGCGGCGCTCCTCGCCCTATGGTATCGCAAGCTCGATGCAGGTCTGCGACGCAGTTCGTGGTGGCGAATGCGAGGACTGGGCGACACAGCCCGCCCACGCCGGCGCGATCCGGGCTTGCCGGGTCTGCCTTCGACTCCGCTCAGGCCAGGGAAGACCTGGCCCCCATTAATTCCATGATCGCGTAGTGCGATCCCGCCTGGCGCCCTTGGCAGGCGGAAACGCCATGCGACGCATTGAGATCGGCCTGAGGCACTCGAAGGCCGCGATGGCGCGAACACCGCGCCAGCCGCCAGCCGCCAGCCGCCAGCCGCCAGCCGCCAGCCGGGCTAACGACATCACGCTACAGATCGTTTCCGGCGTACGACTGGTTGAACGACTTATTGCACAGCGGGAAGTCGGGGACGATGTTTCCGAGCAGCGCGTAGGAAAGGGGCGGCCAGTTCAGGAACGACGGATCGACGACCTTGACCCGATGCAATCGTCCCGCCGCGTCGGCCATCACCCAGTGAGTAATAGCGCCGCGCCAGCCTTCGACCAGCGAAAACGCCGGCTCGAATGCGGGCAGTGGAGTCAGCGGCGACGCCAGTGCGCCTCCCGGCAGCGCCGCCTGGGCCTCTCGAATCAGGCGATTCGACTCGCGGACTTCCTCGACGCGGATCAGTGCCCGCGCCTTGACGTCGCCCCCAGTCTGGATCGGAACCCGGACCTGCAGCTCGCGATACGCGGCAAAGGGGTGATCGCGCCGCACGTCGCGGTCGATGCCCGAGGCTCGCGCGACATATCCGAGGACACCATGATCGCGCCCGGTCTTGGTGAACAACTGACCGGTCCCCTCGAGGCGGTCAAGCAGCAGCGTATTGCGCAGGCAGATGTCGACGACCGACTCGAAGTCGGCCGTGACGGCGCTCACCTGCCCCGCCAGATCGAATGAGGGCGGCAGGTCGATGCGCACGCCTCCAGGACAGAGCGCGCCGCGCATCAACCGGCTGCCGGTCAACCGCTTGTTCAGGACGAACAGGCTTTCACGCAGTCGCAGGCAATGCGATTGAGCGACGGCGAATCCCGTGTCGTTGGCGATGGCGCCGACATCAGCGATGTGGTTGTAGATCCGCTCCAGCTCGAGCAGGATCACGCGCAGGTAACGGGCCCGGGCAGGCACCTCCACGGCGGACGCCGACTCGATCGCCTGGCAGTATGCGAGCGCATGCCCGACGGTGGTGTCGCCAGAAATCCGTTCCGCCAGTTCGACGCCGTCCTCGGGATTGCGCCCCTCGAAGAGTTTCTCCACGCCCTTGTGCGTGAAGTAGAGGCGCGACTTCATGTCGATGATGGTCTCCCCCACCACGCTGAAGCGGAAGTGACCAGGTTCGATCACGCCGGCATGAACCGGCCCGACGGGAATCTCGAAGACCCCCTCCCCGCTCACCTGCCCGAACGGGAACCCGCGGCCGTCGTCCTCGACCGACGGCGTCTTCGCGTCCTTTCGAAGCGCGAAGAAGTCCTCGGGCCAGAACCCGTGGCGCACAAGCGGCCTGGGGTCCGGGTGGTTCGACGCCGCGATGCCGAAGAGGTCGAAGATCTCCCGCTCGAACCGCGACGCCGGGTAGTGGAACGTGGCCAGCGACGGAATGGATGCTTCGTGGTCCAGCACGGCTGTCGCATGCACGAACCAGTTCTCGCCCGAATGCGCGAACAGGTAGTGCACGCGGAAACGATCTGCCGCCGGCAATCGGTCCTCCCCGAGCATGATCCAGAGCTCGCAGCCGAACTGGTCGCGAAGGCATGCGGCAAGGGCGGGCACGTTCCGGGCCGAGACGTTCAGGTGAAGCTGGTTCGCGCCGATGGTGCGCAGCCGGTCGACCCGGTCGCCCAGTATCTCGATCAGCCGCGTTGACACGCCAGGGAATCCGTTCATTTCGCCACGATCTCCGCGCTCATCGTCAACAGCCTCACCAATGCGGGAGGCACCATGATGCCGAGCACCACCACGGCGGCCAGGCACGCCACCAGGGGGACGAGAGCCGGCCGATCATCCTCGCCAATGGCTGTCCCTGCCGGCGCGCCGCCGTGAAGCATGCGGTTCAGATGCCAGATGAGCGACACGAACACGAGAAGCAGGAATCCCAGCACGAACGCCATGAGCGCATAGTGACCGGTCTCGAACCCGGCCCGCAGCAGCGCCAGCTCGGAAATGAACATGCCGAACGGCGGAAGGCCCACCACGGCGAGAATCCCGGCCGCGAACAGCGCCGCGGTCAACGGCATGGCGCGCCGCAACCCCGACACGCCGTCCACATCGGCGGTGCCGTACCGCCGATAGATTCGGCCGCTCAGCAGGAACAGCACCGACTTGGCCAGGCTGTGATTGACCAGGTGCAGCATCGCCGCGAAGGCACCTGCCGGCCCGAGTGCCACGCCAAGGCAGGTCAATCCGGTGTGCTCGATGCTCGAGTAGGCGAGCATGCGTTTGTAGCTCCGCTGCGCGACGAGGCTGAAGGCGGCGATCCCCAATGAGATCACGCCGAGCCCGATCATCAGCGTGCTGGTGAACGATGGGCCCAGCGACAGGTCCACCACCGCCTTCCACCGCATGATCGCGTACATCGCGACCGCCAGCAGGACACCCGACATCACGGCCGAGAGCGGCGCGGGCGCCTCGGAGTGCGCATCGGGCAGCCACGTGTGCATCGGCGCCAGGCCCGCTTTGGTCCCGTATCCCACCAGCAGGAACACGAACGCCAGGCGCATGACGTCCGGCTGCAGGCGGGTCGCCGCCGTCATGAGCACGGACCAGTTGAGCGCCCCTTCAGGCAAGCCGGCTCTATGTACGAAGTCGAAGTACGCCAGCACCGTCCCCACGAAGGCCAGGGCGATGCCGACCGACGCGATCATGATGTATTTCCAGGAGGCCTCCACCGAGGCCTTGCCCACGCGAAGCGGGATCAGCATCGCGGACACGATCGTCGTGGCCTCGATGGCGACCCACATCAGGCCGACGTTGTCGACCGTCACCGCCAGGAGCATCGTGAACGCCAGCAGATTCGACAGCACCACGAACTGCCGCACCTGGCGGTCCTGAAGCGCCACGCGGCCTCCGAGATCCGGTCCCATCCAGGCCGCCAAGGCCACGACCAGGCTCGTGCAGACAGCCAGAAGCGTCGAGAGCGCATCGGCTCGCAGGAATCCGCCCGCGAAGGTGGTGACCTCGCCCCCGTCCACGGCCCTCCACAGGCTCAGGGCCGCACCAAGCGAAACGAGCGACAGCCATGCCGCGGCGCGCGCGGCGAATCGGGCAAAGGATCCCGGCAGCAGGCCAAGGAGGGCTGCCAGCAGCGGTGCGCCGAGCAAGACCAGAAGTTCCATGAAACGGGACCAAAACGGTAACGGGGCCGAACTTCAGTGCTTCAGCTGGCTCAATTGTTCGATGTCGATGGACTCGAAGGTCTCGTGGATGCGGTAGACGAACACCTGCATCACGAGGAACCCCATCAGCGCATCGAGGAACACGCCGATCTCGACGATGAACGGAATGCCGTAGGTGCCCAGCACGGCCAGCAGCGCGACGCCGTTCTCGAGCATCAGAAAACCGATGATCTGGGTCAGCGCCTTCTTCCGGCTTACGACGATGAACATGCCGACAAACACCAGTCCCATCGCGAGCGGCATCCCGCCTCGAGTCGGCATGTCACTCACGGCCACGAGCGGCTGCGTGACGAAGGCCGCCACGATGACGAGCACGGTCGCAATCAGCAGCGAGGCGGTCGTGTTCAGGTACGGCCGGGTCTCGCGCTCGCCGCCGAAACGGCGTTCCATCCGCAGGAGCAGCCAGGGGATGGCGATGACTTTCAGGCCGACCAGGAGCGCCGCGACAAAATAGAGCCACCGATCCCCGCTGAAAAACGCCACGGCGGCGGTAATCCCGACCAGGAACACCGACTGCCAGGTGAAGGCCACAATGTAGGCGTGGACGCCGCGCCGCCACAGCACGGTCATCGCGCAGAGCAACGCCACGCTGGAGCCGAGCACGGAGATCTGCGAGAAGGTGCCCACCGCTACCTCAACAGGAAGGCCGACGTCACCGCGAGCAGCGCCAGCACGAACGACGCGCTGAGCAGCTCAGGCACCCGGAACAGCCGGAGTTTCGCGACCCGAGTCTCGAGGACCGCGACCGCGACCGCCAGGACCAGCAGCTTGACCACGAGCGCGATCGCCGCAAGGCCGAGCGCCTGCGGGGCGAGCGTTGTCGCAATCCCTACCGGCAGGAACAGATTCGCCAGCAGCGTGAAGAACACGAGGAGTTTGAGCGCCGACGCCCACTCGATGAGCGCCAGGTACCGGCCGGAGTACTCCAGCACCATCGCCTCGTGGATCATCGTCAGCTCCAGATGCGTGGCCGGGTTGTCGATCGGCAGGCGGCTCGTCTCGGCCAGCGTGACGACGAAGAGGGACGCGAAGGCGAGCGCGTGCCCCGGCGAGAGTGCCACCTCGGGAGACTGGATGATGTGCAGCGTCATCTGGCCGAGATTGGTCGATCCCGCGCCCGAGGCCAGCGCGAAGATGGCCACGGCAATGGTCGGCTCGGCCAGCGCCGCAACCGTCATCTCGCGGCTCGAGCCCATGCCGCCGAAGGGAGAGCCCGGGTCGAGCCCGGCCAGCGCCAGGAAGAACGTGCCGAGCAGCAAAAGGTAGACGACCACCAGCAGGTCCGCCACCTGGCCGAATGGCAACGGCACGGTCACCAGGGGAATCACCATGGTGACGGCGACCGTGCTGATGAAGACGATGTATGGCGCCGCGCGGAACAGCCAGGAGGCATTGGTCGACACCACGACCTCCTTGGCGAAGAGCTTGCGGAGCTCGGCGTACGGCTGCCAGACCGGCGCCCCGCGCCGGTTCTGCATCCGTGCCTTGAGCGTTCGTATCGTTCCGACCAGGAGCGGCGACAACGCCAGGCACAGCAGCGCCTGGCCGAGTTCGATGATCCAGCCGGTCATGGCAGCCACCGTGACGCCACCAGCATCGCGACCAGCGCGAGGCAGAGATAGGCGAGATAGAGATGAACCGATCCGCCCTGGACCGAACGCGCCAGGGCGCCCAATCGGTGCACGATGGCGAGCGACGGCGTGTACACCAGCCGATCGAACAGCGGCGAGACCTTGTGGTCGTAGCTGATCGCGCGGATGAAGTACCGGGAATCGGGGTGGACCTCGACCGTCAGATCCTCGGAGGGCCGGAACAGCTGGCTGAACACCCGCCTCAGCGGCTCGGCAAACGCGGCGGCCGTGTATTGCATCCGCGGTGTCTGGACCAGACGCCCGCAGCCCCACGTCGCGTCCCGCCGCATGCGGAAGGCCGGCGTGAGAACCCGCAGCGCCAGCGGCACGATGACCCCGAGTCCGAGCAATCCGAGCGCGAGGTAGGGCGAGGACATCTGACCAAGCCCGTCCGGCAGGCCCGTGAAGAACGCGTGATTCGAACCCAGGCCGGCCGCCGCCTCCAGCCCCGGCAGGCGCGACACGATTCCTCCGAGCACCGGCACCACGATGAACGGCCCGAGGCCGAGCGCGACGCATGCGACGACCAGGATCAGCATGCCCGCCTGCAGGGACGGCGCGGCCTCGGTGGCGTGCTCAGCCTCCGGTGATCGCGGAATGGCCAGGAACGTGATGCCGAAGGCTTTCACGAAGCACGCGGCGGCCAGGCCACTGGTCAACGCCAGCAGGCCAACCGCCACTGGCATCAGCAGCGCGACAGCCGGATCGGGAATCCGGATGCCGCCAAGCAGCGACTGGAACAGCAGCCACTCGGAGGCGAAACCGTTCAGCGGCGGGAGCGCAGAAATCGCAGCCGAACCGATGAGAAACGCGAACGCCGTGCGTGGCATCCGCTTGATGAGGCCTCCCATCTCCTCGATGTTCCGGCTGTGGACGGCGTGGACGACCGCGCCAGCCGCGAGAAAGAGCAGCCCCTTGAAGACGGCGTGGTTCAGGGTGTGATACAGGGCGGCAATGAGCGCCACGGCGGCCGAGCAAAGGCAGGCTGTAGGTCAGGAACAGCTGCGCGGCCCCCAGGCCCATGAAGATGATCCCGATGTTCTCGATCGAGTGAAACGCCAGGAGCCGTTTCAGATCGTGCTGCATCAGCGCGTAGAGCACGCCGAAGAGCGCCGATGCCGTGCCGAGGGCCAGCAGGCTCACGCCCCACCACGCGGGCCCCGTCCCCATCACGTCGAAGACCACCCGCACGATGCCGTAGACGCCCATCTTGAGCACGACGCCGGACATGAGCGCCGAGCCGTGGCTGGGCGCCACCGGGTGCGCGCGGGGCAGCCACACGTGGAGAGGAATGATGCCGGCCTTGGTGCCGAATCCCAGCACCGCGAGGATGAAGACGACGTCACGCAGCCCGCCAGCCGGTCCGGCGCCCCGCAGGTCGGCGAACGGGACCGACAGGTTCCCGCCTGAGAGCAGGAGGAACATCGCGACCAGCGCCAGGAAACCCGCGTGGGTCACGCCAAGGTACCAGTTGGCGGCCGAGATGGCATCGGGATGGTCGTGCTCCGCCAGAACCAGGAAGCAGGCGGCGAGCGAGACGAGCTCCCACACGAACAGGAACGTCAGCGGATTGTCGGCCATGACCTGGAGGCTCATGGCGAGCACCAGGAGGTTGACCAGCCCGTCGGCGCTGCGACGAGTGGCCGCGGGGGAGTCGCGCAGGTAGCCGAACCCATAGAGCCCGGCGGCCAGGGTGATCAGTCCGACGACGATGAGGAAGAAGGCCCCGAGCGGGTCGAGGTGGAACCTGAGCGGCCCGAGGAGGAACCACGGAATCGAGGCGACGGGCGACGCGAGGCCGGCGATCACGGCGCCTCCGAGGATCAAACTGGTGGCTGCGCCGACCGTCGTGGCAACCGTCGCCACTGCCCTGCCAAATCGGCTCGGGGCCAGCAGCGCAATCAGCGTGGCGCAGGCATAGGCGCCGACGAGCACGGCCAGGAGGAATTCTGCGAGGCTCACGCTGGCTCCTCGCGCGAAGGCGCCGCGGGGCCCCGCCGGAGCGGAGGCTTCGGCAATCGGCCGAGCGCGGCCAGGATGCCGCGAAGAATGTCGGCAGGTTCCGGCGGGCACCCGTCGATCCACGCGTCGACGGGGATCACGGCATCCACGCTGCCGGCGACCGCGTAGCCTCCGCGGAAGACACCGCAGGTTCGCGCGCAGTCGCCCACGCCGACCACCAGTTTCGGATCCGGCGTGGCCTCCCAGGTCTTGCGGAGCGGCGCCGCCATGTTCACGGTCACCGGCCCCGTCACCAGCAGCAGGTCGGCGTGGCGTGGCGAGGCCACGAAATGCATGCCGAAGCGCTCCATGTCATAGACGGGCCCCGCCATGCCGCCGATCTCGAGCTCGCAGCCGTTGCAGGAGCCTGCGTCCACCGCCCGAATCGCCAGCGCACGGCCAAAGAGGCGCCGGCTGCGCTCCTCGATCGTCCGGGCGATTCGAATCGCTTCGTCGTGCTGAGCGGTGAGCGGCGTGGTGACCAGGCCGGTCCTGAGGATCTTGGCGAAGAGCTGCATCAACGGGTTCGCGTTTCGCGCCGAAGTTCGCGCAGAAGGCTCTGGGTGCCGATGAGTTGACTGTTGAAGATCCGGCGGGCCGCGTCGAGCAGGTCGGCCACGAGCGGATCCCGAAGCGAATAGCGCACGGTGGTGCCTTCCTTGCGCGCGACCACGATGTTCTTGGCCCGCAGCACGGCCAGTTGCTGAGACATCACGGGCTGGTCCACGTTCAGGGTGTCCTGCAGCTCCTGGACGCTGCGCTCGCCGTTCACCAGGGTTTCCAGGATCCGGACGCGGATCGGGTGACCGAGCGCGCGGAAGAACTCGGCCTTGAAGACCTGGAGCTCGGCAATTGGCATATAGTAATATCCTAATATTCAAACTATCTGATGTCAAGGCGCCGTGGCCGGCACGAGGCCTGGCCTTCGGCGGCCATCTGATGCGACAGCGCGTTCTCGCGTGCTGGATTCCCGGGCCCGAGTGCTTGCAGATGGGCCATCAGGGCCGGCATCCGGGCAGCGCCATGGATGAGGTCGCCAGCACGGCCGCCACGCCGTGGCGGGTTGGCTCCGAATGCGGTCCACGGATCGCGGCAGTACTCGTGCCTTATAGGCTTGTTCTTCAATGAGTTAGATGTTTGTCGCCCGTTCACCTCCGTGGCACGTCCCTTGCCAGTGATGGCAGTGTCCCCTGGCGGCGCCCTCACGCGAACGGCCAGTTGAGACTGTCTCTACATATCGAAACCGAAGGAGTGGACACGATGAAGAAGTACACCGTTGCGGCGATGGCGCTGCTCATGTCAGCGACGCTCGCCTCAGCCAGCCAGCCCTCGAAGTCGGCCACGGTTGCCGCCAAGGCGAAGACCCACGTGGTCGTTGCCGAAGTGGTCAAGATCGACGCCGAGGCCAAGACCCTCACGGTCAAGGACGACAAGGGCAGCGAGATGACGATGCCGCTTGCAGGCAAGGCGCTGACCGAGCTCAAGGCCGTCAAGGTCGGAGAGAAGGTCGATCTGACCTGCAGGGACAACGACAAGGGCGAGCACCAGGCGATCGTCAACATCAAGGCCGCCAAGCCCGCGATGGCCCAGACCATGGCCCACAAGAGCCCGAAGAAGTAGCTCGAACGAGATTCGTTTGTCGCCGCCCGGGATCGCGTAGCCCCTCCCCGAACCCCCTGATACGCGACTCGGGCGGCGCCGTCAGCCCGCCTCAGGATTCCCTCGGCACTCCTCCCATCCCTCGCATAGCAACAGGCCAGAGGCTCGCGCTTCAGACTCCGCCGAGAATGGAGGCGCGAAGCGCTCTGAATGATCGGTTCGCAACCTGGACCTCGACGGGGGCGTCCAAATGAGTAGGACGGGCCACATCGACGCCGGGCCGTCCGCGGAGGCAACTGAATCATGGCCAGTCCCCAGCGCGAGCCGTCCAACGTGGTGTCCATCGCAGCAGCGCAGGCCTCACGCCTGAACGACGGGTCGCTGCTCGACGCCTATTCTGCGGCCGTGACATCCGCGGTGGAATCCATCACGCCATCCGTGCTCGCGATCGAGATCGTCAAGAGCCGGGGCACGGGAGTGCGCGCCGGCGGCGAGGTGGCCGGTGCGGGCAGCGGATTCATCTTCACGCCTGACGGGTTCGCGCTGACCAACAGCCACGTCGTCCACGACGCGGACCGCCTGCGAGTCACGCTCACGGACGGCAGGAGGCTCGAGGCCGAAAAGATCGGTGATGACCAGGACACCGACCTGGCGGTCATCCGCATCGACGCGCCGGACCTTGTGCCGGCGAGGCTCGGCGATTCCGACCACATCAGGCCCGGTCAGGTCGCCGTCGCGGTCGGATGCCCGTTCGGGTTCCAGTGCACGGTGACCTCGGGCATCGTCAGCGCGCTCGGCCGGTCGTTGCGCGCGCAGTCCGGACGGCTCATGGACGGCATCATCCAGACCGACGCACCGCTCAATCCCGGTAATTCGGGCGGGCCGCTGGTGACCTCGCAGGGTGCGGTGATCGGCGTGAACACCGCGGTGATCGCCATGGCGCAGGGACTCTGTTTCGCAATTCCCATCAACACCGCGAAGTTCGTCGCCGGCCGCCTGATCAAGGACGGCCGGTTGCGGCGCGCCTACGTGGGATTCGGCGGTCAGGCTGTGCCATTGCTGCGGGCCGTGACCAGATTCTACAAGCTGCCGCTGGCGTCTGGGATCCTCGTGGTGACCACCGAGCCTGACTCACCGGCCGCCGCCGCCGGCCTGCTCGAAGGGGACATCATGGTCCGCTTCGGCGATCGGGCGGTCGACAGGGTCGAGACGCTCCAGCGCATGCTGACTGATGCGCAGATCGGCGTCGAGACCACGATGACGATCGTCCGAGGGAACGAACTGCGGGAACTGCGCGTCGTTCCTGCCGAACGGCGGGACTGAAGGAGCGACGCGGAGCCGGAAACTGGCCGGCCTCCGGTCAGCGGTATCCGGTCTTGAATTGCCCGCGTGCGGAGGGGTCCGCGGAGCGGAAGCAATTCTCGACGGCAAGTCGATCCGGCAACATCGTTTGAAGCGGCCTGGCAGCGTGACCGGCCGATAGCCGCTGGCCTGCAACCTCGAGCCGTGCGTCCGGTAGTGCGGCGTCAGGGCTGTGTGACAGGCTTGAGTTGATAGTGCCCCTCGACGTAGTCATCGACCAGCTTCTGGAAGGCTACGGACAGCTCCGCATAACTGCCTCGAAGCGTCGTGAAGTGCTGGCCATCGATGAAGACCGGGCAGGTGGGGGCTTCCCCGGTTCCGGGAAGGCTGATTCCGATATTCGCCGCGCGGGATTCTCCTGGCCCGTTGACGACGCAGCCCATCACGGCCAGGCTCATCTGCTCGACCCCCTCGTAACGCCCGGACCACACCGGCATCATCTCGCGGATGTAAGCCTGGATCCGCTCGGCGAGTTCCTGGAAGGTCGTGCTCGTCGTCCGCCCGCATCCGGGACACGCCGTGACGCTCGGCGCAAACGCGCGGATGCCCAGTGCCTGGAGCATCTCGCGCGCCGCGTCCACTTCGTCGCGCCGGTCGCCGTTCGGGCGGGGCGTCAGCGACACGCGGATGGTGTCACCGATGCCTTCGGCCAGCAGGATGGACATCGCGGAAGCCGACCACACGACGCCCTTGATTCCCATCCCCGCTTCGGTCAGCCCGAGGTGGAGTGGCTGGTCGGTCCGCCGGGCCAGGTCGCGGTAGACGGCGACCAGCTCGCGCGGCTTCGACATCTTGCAGGAAATGATGATCTGATTCCGGCCGACCCCCGACTCGAGCGCCAGCTCGGTGGACTCGATCGCAGAGAGCACCATGCACTCCCTGATGATCTCGTCTGAGGTCCGGCCGGCGTTCAGATCGGTGTTCTCCTGCATCTTGCGCATGACGAGGTCCTGGTTGAGGGACCCGCCATTGACGCCGATGCGGATGGGCTTGCCGTGGTCCACTGCCACCTTGCAGATCGTCGAGAACTGCTCGTCGCGCCGGCGGCCGGTTCCGACGTTGCCGGGATTGATGCGGTACTTGTCGAGCGCCCGCGCGCAGTCGGGTACCCGGGTCAGCAGGATGTGGCCGTTGTAATGGAAATCGCCGATGAGCGGCGCGGTACATCCCTGGTCGGTCAGGCGGCGCTTGATCTCGGGAACGGCGGCGGCTGCCTCGGGCAGGTTGACGGTCACTCTCAGCAGCTCGGAGCCCGCACGCCACAA
This sequence comes from uncultured Acidobacteriota bacterium, assembly GCA_963843385.1. Classification (GTDB taxonomy): domain Bacteria; phylum Acidobacteriota; class Vicinamibacteria; order Vicinamibacterales; family JAKQTR01; genus CAVOHU01. The sequence continues at coordinate 622,627 of CAWJJY010000007.1, read as the reverse complement.
CTCGAGGCACTGACGGACCGTGGCCGCGACATCCGCCGTATCGGTGTTGCACATCGATTGCACGGCGATCGGGGCACCGCCCCCGATGGTGACCTCACCGACTTTGACCCCGATCGTTCGATGCCGTTCCAGCATGCTGCTCCCGTCGCGCGGTCCTGCTCGTGTCCCCGGGTCCCGGCCTTCACGTTGAGGAGCCCGGCTCCGATCATACCATCCGAGCTTTCCGTCGCTCCCCGGCGGGGATTGGTGCAGCGACCGCCGGCGGCGGAGCGCCGGCGTTCCAGCGGCGAATCTATCGCCGCAACGGCCTGATCAGCATAAACCCTACGGTATTTGTAGGACCTTTGGTGTACAATCCGACAATTCGGACAACCCGTCGCGCCGTCTTGACGCGTGCGATCGACCGGAGGACCTCGATGTCAATCCGTGCCCGGGCAGTGCCTTGGACACTGCTGACCGTGTCCGCTTTCATGCTGGGTGTTGCCGCCCTGACGCTGACCGCTGCCCGCGTGCAGCCGCAGCCAATCGCAGCCACGACGACGGGAAAGGCCATCTACGATCGTTCGTGCGCCACCTGTCACGGCGTCAGGGGCCGAGGCGACGGTCCGGCAGCCGACTTCCTGTCGCCCGTGCCGCGCGACTTCACGCGCGGAGTCTACAAGTTCCGCACGACGACGGCCGACAGCCTCCCGACTGACGGTGACCTGGCGCGCACCGTTGCAGATGGTCTGCCGGGCACCTCCATGCCTGGTTTCAGGAACCTGCTGACCGACGCGCAGCGCCAGAGTGTGATCGCGTATATCAAGCGGTTCTCATCCAGGTTCGAGGTCGAGAAGGTGACGCCCGCGGCGAATCCCGTCGATTCGGAGCCGACCTCCCAGAGCGTGGAGGCCGGGCGCAAGGTGTACGAGCGACTGGCCTGCGCCACCTGCCACGGCGAGGACGGCGCCGCCAACGAGGAACTCAGGGACGACTGGGGGCATGCCATCAGGTCCACCGACCTGACTCAGCCGTGGACGTTCCGTGGCGGAGCGACGGCGCTGGCGATCATGATTCGACTCAGGACCGGAATCGCGGGGACGCCGATGCCGGCGTTCGACGATGTGGCGACCGAAAAGGAACAGCAACAGCTCGCCAACTACGTCGTGTCGCTCGCCAGGAAGCCCGTCTGGAAGATGAGCGCGGACGAGCTCAAAGCGTTCTACACCCGGCAGGCCGCTCGCGCCGCGGACAACCCAATCGAGCGAGGCCGCTACCTGGTGAGTTCGCTCGCCTGCGCGCATTGCCACACGCCGGTAGGAGCTGACGGCATCGCACTTCCAGGCATGATGTTCGCGGGCGGCATGCGCTTTCAGATTGCGCCCTTCGGGGACTTCGTCTCGTACAACCTGACGTCGGACAAGGACACGGGCCTCGGCAACTGGTCCGACGGTGAGATCAAGGCCGTCCTCACTCGCGGAACGCGGCCAGACGGCACGCGGTTGCTCCCGTTTCCGATGGGGTGGCCAGCATATGCACGGCTCTCGGACGGTGATCTCAAAGCCATCGTGGCGTACCTCCGCAGCCTGCCGCCCGTCGCGAACAAGATTCCGCCGCCGCAATCGACCGGCATCTTCCAGTTCCTCGCCGGCAAATTCCGCTGGTTGATCCTGAAGCAGGATCCGCCCGTCACCATCTTCACAGGCAACGCCGGAACCGCCGGCCCAGCCAAGAGCGCGGCGAACCAGTCGCACTGACGAGGACACATCATGAGTCGAATCACAAAGTGGTCGATCGGTGGACTGGTGGTGCTGGCGGCGGTGGGATTCCTGGCCTTTCTCTACTTCATCCCGCCGCTGACGAGCATGGCGCCGGAGGAGTTCATCAAGGCGGCCGACGCCGGGTCCCCGGCACTCGACCGCATCGGCGATCCGGCTGAGCGCCTGCTCGCGGAGCGCGGGAAGTACATCGTGACGACCAGCGACTGCATGGGGTGCCACCAGACCCCGGGGCCGAAGGGACCGGATCCCGACAAGTACCTGGCTGGCGGAATGACCTTTGTGAATGCCACCGACGGACGAGTCGTCACGCGGAACCTAACGCCGGACCGTGAGACGGGGCTGGGCACCGCCACCGACGAAGAGATCAAACGAACGCTGAGGAGTGGAATCCATCGCTCAGGGAGGCAAATTTCCCCAGCCGTGATGCCGTGGGCCCTCGTGTCGAACTTGACCGACGAGGACCTGCACGCGGTCATCGTCTATCTGCGCCACCTCACACCGGTCCCGCACAGCATCCCTGATCCCGTGCCGGGCACCGCGCCACCCGCCGGGGCGATCGAGCAGCTGTTCGGCAGCAGCGACGCCGGAACATCGCCACGCAGGTGATGACGTTCCGGCCGCCAATCTGTTCTAATAGGCGCCGTGGGCGTTCTGACAACCGGACAACAGGCCTTCCTGCTGGCGATCGCGCGCCGCATCGTGCCCGAATCCGCCACACTGACACCTGAGGGCGAGGCGGGCTTCATCGATCTCGTCGAGGACGCCCTGGCGACGAGGCCGGAGTCGATGAGGCGTCAGTTCTCGCTGTTCCTCTCCATTCTCCGGTCCGCGCCCCTGGTTCGATTCGGCCGTCGTCTGGACCACCTTGACGGCGCCCGGCAGGATGCCGTCCTCCGCTGGTTCCAGGATGCCCCGATTCAACTGCTCCGGTCGGGATTCTGGGGAGTACGGACGCTGATACTCATGGGCTACTACGGCAGGACTGAAACGGGCGGGGCGCTCGCCTACCGTCCGTCGCGACACGGGAACTCCCTTCTTCATGATCGATAAGGAGTTCGATCTCGTCATCGTCGGATCCGGCGCCGGGGGCGGCACCATCGCCAAGGAACTGTCCGCGCTCTGCCGCGACGGCCTTCGCATCGCGCTGCTCGAATGGGGCCCGAAACTCCGAGAGGATGAGTTTACGGGCCGTGAGTCCGAGATGGCGAAGCGTCTGTATTTCGACTCGGGCGGCGTCCTCACCAAGGACAAGAGCATGACGCTCGCGCTCGGGCGAGCTTACGGCGGTTCGACGGTCGTCTACACGGGAACCTCCTTGCCCATTGCCGAAGAGACGATTCGGAAGTGGGGCGTTCCGGGCCTGGCCTTCGACGATATCTCGCGCCGATCGAGCCGGTACCTGGCCGAAAACAACGTCCACCTGCTCGCGCCCGAACTGCTGAACGACAACAACCGGCTGTTTGCAGAAGGGTGCCGCCGCCTTGGATACCGGGTCGAGCAGTTTCCGCTGAACCTGAAGAATTGCCAGGGCGCTGGCTTGTGCAACCTGGGCTGCCCGAACGCGGCGAAGATGGGCACCAATCGCGTGCAACTTCCCGAAGCCGAACGCAACGGCGTCTGCGTCGTGACCAATTGCCGGGTCGACCGGCTCGACGAGCGAACGATTTTCGCAACGGTGACCGAGCCAGGGTTCGGAATTCCATCGATGTGGGCGTCGGGCGATTACCGGATCAGGGCCAAGGCCGTTGTCGTGGCAGCGGGGGCCCTCAATTCGCCCGCGCTGCTCTTGCGATCGCGGCTGCCTGCCGAGCTTCCCGCCCTCGGGCGGTACTTCACGTGCCATCCGGCGCTCATCCTGGTCGCCCAGCACGGGAGGCGCATTTCGAATTATCACGGACACCCGAAGAGCTTCTATTGCGATCAGTTCGCCGAGTCGGACGGGTTCCTGCTCGAAACGTGCATGTACTTCCCGTTTGTGACCGCAAAGAACCTCACCGGATTCGGCGCCGAACACAGCAGGCTGATGGCGTCGATGGATCGGATGCAGATGATTCTCGTGCTGGCGCTCGACCCGGCACGGCCGGAGAACCGCATCACGATTGACCGGCAGGGCAACCCGGTCGTCGACTACGCATTCTCGCCCGAGGTTCGCCGCGCGCTCATCGCGTCGATGCGGGCAAGCGCACGGATCTTCTTCGCCGCCGGGGCCGACCGCGTGCACGCGCCGGCCGCCAGGCAGTTCTTCATCGAGGCACGCGACGCCAATCGCGTGGATGAGATGATTCCCAGCTCGGGTCTGAAGCTCGGCAAGGTCACCATCTCGAGCGCCCATCTCATGGGAGGATGCCGGATGGGTGCGTCCCCGGCCGATTCCGTGACCGACGCCTGGGGTCAGGTCCACGGCGTGCCGTGGCTGTTTGTCGCCGATGCCAGCCTGTTTCCGCACTGCGCGGGAATCAATCCGTACGTGACAATCATGGCGCTGGCCGATCGCGTTGCCGAACATGTCCGCCGGCAGCTGCCGGGATTGCTGACATCATGAAACGGCGGGGCGCCGACATCGTCGTTCGGGCGCTCGAGGACGCGGGCGCGCAATTCACCTTCGGCATCCCCGGGACGCACAACATCGAGCTCTACGACGCGCTCGAGCGATCGTCGATCCTGCCGATCCTCGTCACCGACGAGCAGAGCGCGTCGTTCATGGCGGACGGCGAAGCCCGAACCACGGGCCGCGCCGGCGTCGTGAACGTCGTGCCCGGCGCGGGCGTCACCCATTGCCTCTCGGGCGTTGCCGAGGCGTTCATGGACGGCATTCCCCTTGTCGTCCTGACCTGCGGGATTCGCACCGACACGGGAAAGTCGTACCAGTTGCACGACATCGACCAGGTCGCCCTGCTGCGGCCGGTCACGAAAGCCGTGTTCTGTCCGGCATCGCCGGCAGAGATCTACCCGACGGTGCGTCGGGCGTTCGACCTGGCCCTTCAGGGCACGCCCGGACCGGTCGCGGTCGTCATTCCGGCCAATTTCTACCTGCTGGCGCACGACGTCCCGGAGCTCGACTACAGTCCCGCGCCGGCCGGCCCGCCGTCGTTTGGCGAGGCCGACCTGCGAGCGGCGGCCGATATCCTCAACGCGTCACGCTTGCCCGTGATGTATGTCGGGTATGGCGCCCGAGAGGCCGCGCCCCTGCTCGTGGAACTGGCACAGCGTCTGGGTTCACCGGTGGCCACGACGATTCAGGGAAAGGGCGTGTTCCCCGAGACCAACCCGCTCTGGCTGTGGAATGGCCTGGGCCCGTCGGCGCCGCCCTTCGTGCGCGATGCGACGAGCGCGTGCGATGCGATGCTCGCCATCGGCTGCCGGTTCGGCGAGCTGGCGACCGCAAGCTATGGCTTCACGCCTCCGGCGAGTCTCATCCACGTGGACATCAATCGCGACGTCTTCAACCGCAACTACCCCGCCAGGCTGGCCATCGAGGCCGACGCCGCCGAATTCGTGGAAGCCCTGCTGCCCCTGGTGACGCCCCGGAAGGAAGACCGGCCCTATCTCGAGCGGCTGCTTTCGGGCCACCGGGACCTGCGGGAGTCGTGGCAGCGATCCCGGAGCCTCGATCGCGTGACGCCTGCCGCGCTTTTCGACGAGTTGCAGCGCATCGCGCCCCGCGCGATCTACGCCACCGACAGCGGCAACGGCACCTTTCTGGCCATGGAACACCTGCGGCTGGCCGAGCCGGGATGTTTCATCGGCCCGATTGACTTCTCCTGCATGGGGTATTCCGTGCCGGCAGCCATCGGCGCAAAGCTCGCCAACCCGGATCGCGACGTGGTGGCCCTCGCCGGCGACGGCGCCCTCCTCATGACCGGGCTCGAGATGCTGACGGCGGCTTCCTACGGCCTCGCGCCGGTCGTGTGCGTGCTGCGCGACGGCGAGCTCGCCCAAATCGCCCAGTTCCAGCGAACGGCGTTCAATCGCGACACGTGTAGTGTGCTGGCGCCCTACGCCGTGGAGGCATTCGCCAATGGCGTCGGGGCGGAGTACATCCACATCGCCAACGACGATCACCTCGAGCAGGCGCTCGGGCGGAGTTTCGATCTGGCCCGCGCAGGCAGACCGGTCATGGTCGAGATCGCCATCGACTATTCCCGCAAGACGTTCTTCACGCGCGGGGTCGTTTCCACGACGTTCTGGCGACTGCCGCTCTCAGACCGGATGCGGATGCTGGCACGGGCCGTTGGCCGCCGGCTCGCGGAGTGAGTGTCTGCGTGCGGACCGGGAATCGCGAGGCCGCGTTCGCCGAGGGCGGCCGAAGCTGCCCGAAAATCAGGATAGACTACCCGTCGTGACCTCCGCCCCTCCCGACACCCTCTCCATCATCGTGCCGGTCTACAACGAAGCCAGTACGGTTACAGCGGTCATCCAACGACTGCTCGCCGTCGATCTGCCGGTGCCCCGAGAAATCGTGGTGGTCAACGATGGATCGACCGACCGTACCCGGGAAGTCCTTGATGCCCTCCCGCAACGGCCCGGGGTCCTGAAGATCGTTCACGCGGAACGCAACGCGGGCAAGGGCGCGGCCGTTCGGCTCGGTCTCGCCCAGTCGAACGGCTCGATCATCGCGATCCAGGATGCCGACCTCGAGCTCGATCCGGCCCAACTCTCCTCGCTGGTCGCGCCGATTGTCAGCGGGGCCGCGGAAGTGGTCTACGGCTCGCGCTTCCTCAATGGACGATCCTCCGCCCCCATTGTCACCATCGCCGCAAACCGGTTCCTGACCGCCGTGACCAATCTGCTGTTCGGCGGCAGACTGACCGACATGGAGACCTGCTACAAGATCATGCGAGCCAGTGTCGCGCGGTCCCTGGGCCTGGAGTCGAACCGATTCGACATCGAACCGGAGATCACGGCGAAGCTTCTGCTCCACGGCTACCGCATTCACGAACTTCCTGTGACCTTTCAGCCGCGCCTCCGCTCCGAGGGAAAGAAGATCAACTGGCGCGACGGCATCCATGCCGTGCGCGTCCTGCTGCGGTATCGATTCGCGGGCGATCGAGCGTCCCGCACCTGACCTTCACCTGACCGCAAGAGACGGGCGCCGCGATGCGGGCCTTCGGCCCGGCGAACCGCGATCGCAACCTGGCTGGCGAGCCATGGCACGAGGATGCGCCTGTCCTCGGGCGTCGCTCCGCCGGCTGTGCATCAGCACGTGTGATAGAGTCGCGGGGATGCTCCTGGACTATTGTGATGTCAGCGCGAACGGGAGACTGACAGGCTGTCCATGGTGAATCCGACGTTCCAGCGGGTCCTGTTCGACGCGACGAGCCGGCTGACCGATCGCTTTCCTCGAGCCGGCGCCCGGCTGCTCGATGCCACCTTCAGGCCCGCGGTCGGAAACCGCGCGGTGTCGTGGGTGTTCTCCAGGAGCAACCGTCGGAAGATCCGGACGATCCGATCATTTCAGCGCTTCGTCGTGGTCCCGGACATCCATATCGGCGACGCGATGTTCGCCCAGGCCATCATGGCGGCGCTGCGCGACTTCTTCCCTGACGCCCACGTCGATTTCGTGGTGAACCACACGGCCGCGTCCGTTCTTCTCGGCCACCCGGAGGCCACCAACGTCGTGCCCGTGTTCTCCGGGGGCCAGTTCCCGTCCCCCCACGACGTCTCGCAGCTGAGGAGCATCATCAGCACCGGCCGGTACGACCTGTGCGTCAACCTGAGCCCGTTCATTTCCGATTCAGTCCTGTCCGCACGGGGACAGGCGATCTTGAACTTCATGAGCCACAGTTCCGTCATCGTACGAAACGAACAGGACGGCAACGAGATCAACCACTTCATCTATCAGGGGTACCGGTTCCTTCGAGATCTTCTGTCCACCGTGTCCACCCCCGCCCGCTTGGACGAATTCAAGGGTGCCCGCACCATCCTCAGTGACGAGGCCGTCGACCGTGCGCGGCAGTACGCGGTGGATGCCGGCATCAACGGCGCGGGCCGCGTCATTCACCTCAACCCCGACGCCGCGTCCCGCTTCACGACCATTCCGTTCGAGACACAGGCGTCCCTGCTCGCGCGACTGGTCAGGCTCGATGCGACGATCCTGATCGGCGCGGGACAGACATCGGCGGGAATCGGCGCGCGCCTCGTCGGCGCGTTACCGGTCGAACTCCGCGCACGCACGCACATCATTCCCGCCGATCTGCCGCTCGACGCCTACACGGCGCTGGTCGACCTCTCCGACGTCTTCGTGTCCGGCGACACGGGCCCCCTTCACCTGGCGGCGTCGCGCCGTTACTCGCGGTCGGGCGCCCATCAGTTTCGCAACCGGACGGCGGTCCTGTCCCTTTTCGGCGCGACAACGCCGCGCATGTCGGGTTACGATTCGGCCAGGCCCGGGTACCTGCCTGCCAACCAGGATGCGCCGTCCTGGTGCTACATCGCCGGCAGCCCCTGCAGGAACATCACATGCCTGAACAAGATGTTCAAGACCTGTGCGTCCGTGCGGTGCTTTGAGGACGTCGACACCGACGGGCTCGCAACGATGATAGGAGGCTATCTGGACGGCCTCTCCGCGCAACATCACGGCTGATGGAGAATCTCCTCCTCGTCCTGCTGGCGTTTGCCCTGGGATTCGTTGCGGCGATCCCCATCGGCCCTTCCCAGATCGAAATGGCGAAGCGCGCCATCAAGGGGCACCTTCGGGCGGCGCAGATGGTCGTCCTGGGATCGGTGAGCTCGGACGTGATCTACGGCACGGTCGCCCTGTTCGGCATCGCACCGTTCCTCGAAATCCGCGAGGTCCTGGGGGCGTTCCACATCGTCGGGGCGATCATCCTGTGGGTGCTCACCTACCTGACGTGGAAGGAATCCAAGAAACCGCACGATGTGAACCTGGAGAATTCGTCGCTCAAGAGCAAGCGCTGGGCCTACCTCACGGGGTTTTCCGTCGCCATGAGCAACCCGCCCATGATCGTGTCCTGGCTGGTGGGCGCCACCCTGGCGAAACGCCTGGGGCTCGCGACGCCGTTCTCCGATACCGCGAAGATCCTGTTCATCGGCGGCGGCGCGCTCGGCCTGGGAGGGTACCTGTCGGCACTGGGAATCGTGATGTACCGAGTCAAGCACAACATCCCGATCAGGGCGATGGGGTCGATCTATCGCTGGCTCGCCGTGACGCTGTTCGTCCTCTCGTGGTTCTTCGTTTACGGCGCGGCCCGTTTCATCCTGCACGGGGACTGATCCCTCGCCACTTCCAGGATTCAATTCAGCCCCGGAACGGCCATCGAGCAGCCGGCGCGGCGCTCAGCCATGCCGGAGTGTTGACCCGCGCAACGTCCCGGAACTACTGTTGCCGGTGATGGGTAGCCATGTCACAGAGCTGGTCTGCATCAGTTGTGGAAAGCCGTACCCCCATGGCAATCTGCTGACCTGTACCGTCTGCGGGCCGACCGGCGTGCTGGATGTCCGGTACGACTACGATCAGGCGCGTGCGACGCTGACCAGGGAGGCGCTCGCTCTTCGGCCGCAGGATCACTGGCGGTACAAGGAAGTCCTGCCCATCGAATCGGACGCCATCCTGCCTCCGGTCCACGTCGGCTGGACGCCCGTCCTCGCGGCGCCACGGCTGGCGAGCCTCGTCGGAGTCCATCGGCTGTTCCTGAAAGACGACGGGCGGAATCCGTCGGCGTCGTTCAAGGACCGGGCCAGTTCGATCGGGGTCATCAAGGCCCGCGAGTTCGGGTTCGACACGGTCGCCTGCGCGTCGACCGGAAACGCCGCCTCGTCTCTCGCCTGCCTGGCCGCATCGACCGGCCTGCGGGCGGTGATCTTCGTACCGGAACGGGCTCCTGAACCGAAGATCGCGCAGTTGCTGATCTTCGGGGCGACGGTCTTCCGCGTGAAGGGGTCCTACGAGGACGCCTTCGATCTGTGTTGCGGCGCCTGCCGCGAATTCGGCTGGTACAACCGCAACAGCGGCATCAACCCGTACCTCGTCGAGGGCAAGAAGACCGCCGGGCTCGAGCTCGCGGAGCAGTTCGTCACCGATGCCTCGCTCAACGGCGGAGCCCTGCCGGATTGGGTCGTAGTCTCGGTCGGCGACGGATGCACCATCGGCGGGATCGGAAAGGGCCTGCACGAAGCCCGGCGCCTCGGTCTGTCTCCGGCACTGCCGCGGCTGCTCGGTGTCCAGGCGGAGGGCGCAAGCCCGCTGGTCCGTGCGTTCGCGTCGGGCAAGGGCCTCGAGCCGTCACCCGCGAACACGGTGGCAGACAGCATCGCCGTCGGAACCCCGAGGAATTGGCGCCGGGCGATCGCCTGGACGCTGGCCTCGCGGGGCACGATGGTGACCGTCTCCGACGACGAAATCCTCGACGCGATGAGGACCACGGCGCGGCTCGGAGGCGTCTTCGGCGAGCCGGCAGGCGTCGCCGCGGTCGCCGGGTTGAAACGAGCGGCAGAGCTCAGGCTGGTTCGAAGCGGCGACACCGCGTTGGTCGTCGTCACCGGCAATGGCCTGAAGGACGTGCAGTCGGCTCGACAGGCGGCTGGCCAGCCGCACGACATCGCCCCCCGGCTCGACGCGGTTCGGGCCGCCCTCGGCGCCAGCTAGCCCGGGCGACGTCTTCAGCACCGCTTGTTGCGCGGTGTCGAAAGCAGGCGGAGTGAGAAACCCGCATGCCGCCGACGCACGATGAGCTTACGCGCAGCGTTTGTGAAGAGTGCGGGCTAGCGGGCGCCGGTCCTGTCAGAAGGTCATCGGCCGGGCGCTCGTGGCGTTCGGCCGGCTGATGCGCGTTCACGCGGGAGGCGGGATGCCCGCCCGACAGACGTCCTCACACCATGGACGGAGTACTGAGCCGATGCTGATGAAGAATGCGCGCGTGGTGTCGCTGTGGCCGGCCGGCCTTCAACCGGCAGACCTCCGCATCGACGGCGGCGTGATCGTCGCGCGCGCGCGCCACCTGACCGCGAATCGCCGGGAGCCGGTCGAGGATGTCGCCGGCAGGCTGATCCTGCCGGGTCTTGTCTGCGCCCACACGCACCTCTACTCCGCGCTGTCCCGAGGCATGCCCGGGCCCCGGCAGGCTCCGCGGAACTTCCCGGAGATCCTGGAGCGAGTCTGGTGGCGGCTCGATCAGGCGCTCAACCCCGAGGCGGTCTATTACAGCGCGCTCATCGGCGCGATCGAGGCGGTCCGATGCGGCACGACGACCATCATCGATCACCACGCGTCGCCAAACGCGATTCCCGGCTCGCTCGATCTCATTCGCCAGGGTCTCGCGGAGGTCGGCGTTCGCGGCGTGCTGAGCTACGAGGTGACCGAACGCGGCGGAAAGCGGCGCCTCGATGCCGGCCTGGCCGAGAACGATCGGTTTCTGTCTGCGACCCGTACCGATCCGGCGTTCCGTGGGCTGGTTGGGGCGCACGCCTCCTTCACGCTGGGGGACGGGGCGCTCCGGGCCTGCGCGGAGCTCGTGCTTCGTCATCGCACCGGCATACACATCCACGCGGCAGAGGCCGTCGACGATGTAGCCGACGCCCGCGCACGCGGCGCCCGTGGCGTGATTGACCGGCTCGAAGACGCCGGCCTGTTGAATGCCCGATCGGTTCTGGCGCACGGCGTGCACCTGACCGACCGGGAGATTGCACGCATCGGCAGATCCCGCTCGTGGCTGGTCCACAACCCCCGCTCCAACATGAACAACGGCGTCGGTCACGCGCCCGTGCACCGGTTTGGCCAACGAGCCGCGCTTGGCACGGATGGGTTCCCGGCGGATATGCTGGCTGAAGCCCGGGCCGGCCAATTCCGGATGCGCGAGTCGCTGGGCCCGCGCAGGCACTTCGACATCCTGCGGCTCCTGGCCGGCGGACAGCAGCTGGCGTCGAGCCTGTTCGGGATGCCAATGGGGTCGGTCGGGCCTGGGTCGGCGGCCGATCTCGTGGTGCTGGACTATGCGTCGCCAACTCCCCTCGATCGAGGAACCGTGGCCGCTCACATGCTTGGTGGCCTCACTTCCGCCGACATCCAGTCGGTCATGGTGGCGGGACGCTGGGTGGTGAGGGAGGGGCGGGTGCTCGGTGTCGACGCGGGGGAAGTCTGCCGGCGCGCGACCGATGTGGCGGCACGCCTGTGGAGGCGGATGAGTGGCTGAGCTGGAGCCCGTCCCGTTCGAGCGTCTGGCGAGCAGGGCGGTTCATGAATTCGCGACGCGCCGCGCCGTTTTCGATCTGCCGGACCGGCGATTCCACCGCGCAGCCGGCGATGTCGATCTGTCGGTGCCGTTTGGCGGATCGGTCGCGGACAATCCCATCGGGCCGGCCGCCGGGCCCCATACGCAGCTCGCACAGAACATCGTGCTCTGCTGGCTGGCTGGCGCACGGATCATCGAACTGAAGACCGTCCAGGCCAACGATCGGCTGACGCTTTCGCGGCCCTGCATCGACATGGCCACCGTCGGCTACAACACCGAGTGGTCGCAGGAGCTGAGGCTCGACGATTCGGCGCGCGAGTACGTCAAGGCGTCGATGCTGATCGACCTGCTGGGCGCATCGGGCCTGGTCGGCGTGCCGCGAAGCCGCGTGGTTTTCGACATCAGTGTCGGATACGACCTTGCCGGCATCAGGAGCGATCGGATCGTGAGGTGGCTCGCCACCATGAGAAACGCGGAAGCCCTGGTCGAGGAGCTTCGCCAGCAGATTCCGGGCGAGTTTTCCCAGTGGCGCGACCTCGAGTTCAGGACGGAGATCTCGCGCAGCATTACGCTCTCCACGTTCCACGGAACCCCCGCCGGCGAAATCGAACGCGTCTGCGAGTTCCTGATCGGGGAGCTGGGCTTCCACGTGATCGTCAAGCTGAACCCGCCGATGCTCGGCCGGGAACGCCTCGAATCCCTCCTCCACGACACGCTCGGGTACACGGAGATCGCGGTCAATCCTGGCTGCTATCAGCACAATCTCGGCTTCGAGGACGCGGTCGACATGGTCCGGCGGCTTCAAGTCCTCGCTGCCGCCCGGGGTGTGACCGTTGGCGTGAAGTGCGGCAACACGCTCGAGGTGATCAACAAGGGCCGATTCCTGAAGGAGCCCGTCCAGTATCTCTCGGGACAGCCCCTGCACCTGCTGCACCTGGCGCTGGTCTTGCGGTGGCGCGAAGCGTTCGGCAGCAGCCTGCCGATTTCATTCTCCGCGGGCGTGGACGCGATCAATGTCGCCGACTGCGTCGCGACCGGGCTTGCCGCCGTCACGACCTGCACCGACCTGCTCCGCCAGGGCGGGTACGGCCGGCTGCCTCGCTACATCACGAATCTCGAATCACGAATGCGTCTGCTCGGAGCGGCGTCCATTCCCGATCTCGTGGTCAAGACCGATGAGTCAGAGGCTGGCCATGGCGCGGCCGGTGAAGAGGCCCGCGCCAAATCGGCAGGGCGCGATCAGGCGGCCGTCCGCAATACGCGCCGATTGCTGGCGAGGGTCCTCGAAGAGGAGAGATACCGCGCGCCGGTCAACCGGAAGCCACCGCGCAAGGTGGGCTCGCACCTGGTCTTCTGGGACTGCCTGAATTGCGACAAGTGCATTCCTGTCTGCCCGAACGACGCCAACTTCGCGATCGAAGTGGAGCCCGTGAACCGGCAGGTGCCCGTCATCGAGATCGATGGCGCAGGGTGGCGCCCGGTCGCCTGGCGCCCCTACCAGGTGGCCAAGCGTCTGCAGATTGCGACCTTCGCCGACGCCTGCAACCTGTGCGGGAACTGCGACGTGTTCTGCCCGGAGGACGGCGGCCCGTACATCGAGAAGCCGCGTTTCTTCGGCAGCCTCGACGCATGGCAGCGCGCGGCCGACACCGGCGGATTTGTTCTGACGCGAGAGGCGGGCCTCTTCACCCTGCGAGGCCGATTCGGGAATGACGCCTATTCGCTGACGGACCGCCCGGGCGCACCGACCGCCTCGTTCAAGGCGGGATCGGTGACGGTCGAGGTGGACCGGCTGACCCACGCCCCGGTATCGGCAACCGGCGGCGGCGCGACCGGGTCCACGCAGGTTGACCTGTCATACTACATGTCGATGCGTCTGCTGCTGGATGCCCTGATCCGCCCCGACCGGGTAAACTTTGTGAACGCGACGTTGTTCGAGTGATGCATGCGGACCGACCCTCCCAACTCTCCAATTGAATTCAGCCTCAACGGCAAGCCGTTCTCGGCCCGAATCGATCACGGCGAGTCGTTGATGGACGTGTTGCGCGATCAGGCGGGACTGATTTCGCCCAAGAACGGCTGCGCGCCGCAAGGGTCGTGCGGGTGCTGCACGGTGCTCGTCAACGGCCGCGCGCTCTCGTCGTGCGCCGTGCCCGCAGGCAAGGTTGCCGGCGGGACTGTCGTGACGCTCGAAGGGCTCCCGCCGCGCGAACGGCACGTCTTCGCCAAGGCCTTCTCGGTGGCCGGCGGCCTCCAGTGCGGCTTCTGCATCCCGGGCATCGTCATGAGCGCGAAGCGGCTGATCGATCGGACGCCCGTGCCCACGCGCGCCGAGATTGCGCACGCGCTCAACAATCACATCTGCCGATGCACGGGCTACGTGAAGATCATCGACGCCATCGACCTGGCGGCGCGCGCGCTCCAGGGGGCGCCGCTTCCCGAGCCCGACTGGTCCGGCAAGGTCGGCACGAGCCTGCCCAGGATGGATGGCGAGGCGTTCGTGCTCGGCGAGCGCCCGTACATCGACGACATGAGCGTGCCCGGACTCCTCCATGGGGCCTTCGTGTTCTCGCCGAACGCCCGTGCCCGAGTCATCAGGATCGACACGGCCGATGCCGCGTCCATGCCGGGTGTCGTTCGCTGCGTCACGGCGGCGGACGTCCCGGGTCAGCGGTTCCAGGGTCTCATCTACAAAGACTGGCCGGTGCTCGTGGCAGAAGGGGAAATCACCCACTGCATCGGCGACATGCTGGCCTGCGTCGTTGCCACCAGCGATCGCGAAGCGCGAGCCGCGGCTCGCCGGGTCAGTGTCGCTGTCGAGGAACTTCCGGGCGTATTCACACCGGAGGAGGCGCTCGAAGAGGGTGCGCCGCGCGTCCACCACGATCACGAGAATCTCCTGTCGACGTCCGTGGTTCGCCGTGGAGACGCCGGCAAGGCGCTCGCCGAATCGGCGCATGTCGAGACGCGGACCTTCACAACGCAGGTGATCGAGCACGCGTTCCTCGAGCCGGAATCGTGCCTGGCCGTTCCGCAGCGTGACACCGGCGCAGAGTCGGGGCTCGAAAGTGTGGTGGGGCCCCCGGCCGCCAGCCGCCAGCCTGCCCTGAGCGAGGCAGGCCGAGTCGAAGGGTCGCCAGCCGCCAGCCGCCAGTCGCCGGCCGCCAGCCGAATCCATGTCTTTTCCCCCGGCCAGGGAGTCTTCGACGACCGGACGCAAATTGCGTCGTGCCTCGGGCTGCCCGTCGAGCAGGTTCAGGTCACGCTGGTGTCCAACGGCGGTGCGTTCGGCGGCAAGGAGGACTTGAGCATCCAGGCGCAGGTGGCGCTGATGGCGTACCTGACCGGCCGGCCCGTGAAAGCCACACTGAACCGCGAGGAGAGCATCCGGCTCCACCCCAAGCGCCACGCCATGAAGCTGACCTACACGGTCGGGTGCGACCGCGAAGGCCGGCTCACCGCGATTCGTGCGCGAATCCTGGGAGACAAGGGCGCGTTCGCATCGGTCGGCACCAAGGTGCTGGAGCGCGCGGCCGGACACGCCTGCGGGCCATACCGGGTTCCCGATGTCGATGTCGTGGCGCTCTCGGTCTACACCAACAATCTGCCGTGCGGCGCCATGAGGGGCTTCGGCGCAAACCAGGCGGCGTTCGCACTCGAGAGCATGATCGACATCCTCGCCGAGCGCACAGGCGTGGACCCGTGGGAAATCCGGTGGCGCAATGCGGTCGACGTGGGTGACAGGTTTGCCACAGGCCAGGTGTTCGACGAATCGGTGGGCATCAAGCCCACGCTATTGGCCGTCAAGGAGGCGTTCTACAGCAGCCCGTACGCGGGCATCGCGTGCGGAATCAAGAATGTCGGCATCGGCAACGGCATGCCGGAGCACGGACACGCCCTGATCGAAGTCCACGGCGATGAACGGCTGACGATTCACACGGGGTTCACGGAGATGGGCCAGGGGTTCTATACGGCCATGATCCAGTGCCTGTGTGACATCGCCCCGGTCGATCCCCGGCAGGTCAGGGTCGAGGTGGACACCAGCTTCCCGACGCCGTGCGGCATGACGACCGCGTCGAGGGCGACCGTGCTGGGCGGGCGCGCCGTGCAGCGCGCGGCCGGGCAACTCCGGCGGGATCTGGACGGTGGGGAGAGCCTGAAGACCCTTGCGGGCCGCCGGTACTTCGGCGAGTTCGTCGTCGATCACACGACGGCGCTTGGCGCCGAGGTCCAGCAGCCCGTCACGCACCTCACCTACGGATTCGCGACGCAGGTCTGCATCCTCGACGAGCATGGACACCTCGCCCGGTTCGTCGCAGCGCACGACGTCGGCCGCGTCATCAATCGCAAGCTGCTCGAAGGGCAGATCGAGGGGTCGATCCACATGGGCCTCGGTTACGCACTGACCGAGGAGCTGCGCCAGGAGAAGGGGATCCCCGTCTCCTACAAGCTGCGGTCGCTCGGATTGCTTCGGGCTCGCGATATGCCGCGGCTCGAGGTCATCCTCGTCGAGGTTCCGGAGCGTGAGGGGCCGTTCGGCGCGAAGGGGGTCGGCGAGATCGGCCTGGTGCCGACTGCGCCGGCCGTCGCCAATGCCTTGTACCGGTTCGACGGAATCCGCCGCCTCCGATTGCCGATGAAGGACTCGCCTGCCGCGCGCGCCATCCTTCGAGGGAGCGCGGGAGCCGCCGGCCCGGGCGCAGCGGCAGATCAGCGCGAACCGGTGTAGAAAGAAGGCCCCCGATACCCCGTTTCTCAGGAGTCATCACATGCCCGTCAAGTGGAACGCCGCGAAGAGGTATCACAAGAGCATCTTTGACGCGATCGGACGCACGCCGCTCGTACAGCTGAACAGCATCCCGGCCGCTGAGAAGATCGGCGCGAAGATCCTGGTCAAGGTCGAGTACTTCAGCCCGTCTGGCAGCCTGAAGGACCGCATCTACTGGAACATGTTCACGCGCGCCGAGAAGCGGGGCGCACTCAAGAAAGGCATGACGATCCTCGAGTGCTCGACGGGCAACGCCGGCATCGGGTGCTCGTTCGTGTCGGCCGTGAAAGGCTACCCGTGCATCATCGTGATGCCCGAGGGCATGTCGGAAGAACGCAAGAAGCTCGACATTGCGTACGGCGCGCGGATGGTCTACACGCCGGGCGGTGAAAGCGACGTGGACCTGGCGCTCGAGAAGCTCGCGGGGATTCGCAAGCAGGATCCAAAGAAGTACTTCGTGCCGGCGCAGTTCGACAACCCGGACAACATCGATGCGCACCTCAAGACCACCGGGCCAGAGATCTGGGAGCAGACGGGCGGCAAGCTCGACGCGTTCATCATGACGCAGGGCACCGGCGGCACGTTGACCGGGGTCGGGCGCTTCGTGCACAAGCACAAGAAGCGGGTGAAGCTCTATGCCATCGAGCCGTCCGAGTGCCCGTTGCTCAGCCGTCGAGCCTGGGGGCCCCACGGTATCGAGGGCATTGGTGATGGATTCGTGCCCCGCAACCTCGACGTCAGTCACCTGAACGGCATCGTGACGACCACCACGCCCGAGTCGATGGAGATGGCGCGCCGGCTGGCCAAGGAAGAAGGGATCTTCTGCGGCATCTCGTCAGGCGCCAACGTCGCGGGGGCGATCAAGCTGGCGAAGGCCCATCCGGAGATGAAGATGATCGTCACGCTCATCTGCGACACGGGCCAGCGCTACTTCTCCACCGAGCTGTGCGGCATGCCGAAGCACGTTGACATCCCGGAGCGCGAGCACCCGATGGATCGCTACACGGTGCAGCAGCTCGATCGGTACCAGTCGAAGTGGGAGATTATCGACTAGCCTGCTGGCGCCATTTCGGCTGGAGGCTGGCGGCTCGCGGCGGTGACCGGTGGTCGGGCTCGTCGGGCGGGTGACCGAGCGTCAGGCACCTGGACGACTAGCAGCGATCGTCGGTCGAGGCGGTAGATCGCCTGCGTGGGCGGTTTCCGGGACGAAGAACCGGGGCTCGTCTCGCGGGTCCTGCCCGGGCATCGGACACGCTGGTCGGCCGTCAGGGATTGCCTGTGCGACTGGTGTCTGGCCCTTCGACGCGCGGCCGAAGCTCGCGGTCGCTGGCGCGTCTGGTCTCGCCGACGACTCCCGCGCGCTCAGGGGGCCTGCCGGTCGCCCAGGTGTTCGACGCCCGGTCACCCGCTCGACGAAACGTTCTCGACGCCATCTGACCAAGGGGAGCACGACCGTCTATGCTGAACCACATTCTCGAGCGCGCGAAGGCACACGAACGGAAGGTGGCCGGCTTCCTGCGCGATCTCATCGCGATTCGATCGGTCAGTTCGCAGGAGGAGCAGGTCATCCGCCGGATTGAGCGGGAGATGCACGACAGCGGATACGACGAGGTCCGCATCGATCCGATGGGCAACATCCTCGGGAGGATCGGGAGCGGCCCCCGCGTCATCGCACTCGACGCCCATGTCGACACGGTCGACGTCGGCAACGCGGCGAACTGGACAGTCGACCCCTTCAAGGGCGCAGAGCGCGACGGCATCATCTACGGGCGCGGCGCCTGCGACATGAAGGGCGCTCTCGCCTCCATCGTCTACGGAGGGCGGATCATCAAGGAACTCGGCGTCGAGCACGACTGCACGGTCTGGGTGGTCGGCAGCGTGCAGGAAGAGGACTGTGACGGGCTCTGCTGGCAGTACATCATCAACGAGGATGGCCTTCGACCGGAGGCGGTCGTCATCACCGAGCCGACCAATCTCGCAGTCTATCGGGGTCACCGCGGACGGATGGAAATCGAGGTGCGGACAAGCGGCGTGTCGTGCCACGGGTCGGCGCCCGAGCGCGGCGTGAATGCGGTCTACAAGATGGCCCCGATCGTCGGGGACATCGAGCGGCTGAACGGCCGGCTGGGCGGTGAGCCGTTCCTGGGTAAGGGCACCGTCACCATCTCCGAGATTCGATCGACCTCCCCGTCGCTCTGTGCCGTCGCCGACTCGACGACGATCCATCTCGACCGGCGTTTGGCTGCGACCGATACGCTCGAGTCGGCGGTCGCCGAGATCAAGGCGCTGCCGGGCGTGCAGTCGGCAGGAGCCGAGGTCGTGGTGCTCGACTACGCCGTGCCGAGCTGGCGGGGCCTGACGTATCCGACAAAGAAGTACTACCCGACCTGGCTCCTGCCCGAAGGGCATCCGCTGCTGACCGCGGGCGTCGACACGTGCCGGCAGATGTTCGGCGAGCCACCGGTCGTCGGGCGTTGGGTTTTCAGCACCAATGGGGTCGCGGTGATGGGCATGCACGGCATCCCCTGCATCGGGTTCGGGCCGGGCAACGAAATCTACGCGCACATGGCGACCGAGCAGGTTCCGATCGAGCACCTCGTGAAGGCTGCGGCGTGGTACGCCGCGTTTCCGGGTGTCTACAGCGCTCGCGCCTGACCGGCGAGCACGAGGATCAGCACATGCCAGCGAAACGACTGAAGCTGCCCGACACGGTTCGAGGCAGGGACTACATCGAATCCAGGGACTGGAGCGACAGGCAGATCGATCTGGCGCTCAAGACGGCTGCGGATTTGAAGAAGGCCTTTCGTGCGGGCAGGCCGCACCGGTATCTTCCCGACAAGACGGTCTTCCTGTTCTTCTTCGACAAGTCGACGCGAACCCGCAACTCGTTCGAAGCGGGCGCCACGCAGCTCGGCGCGCACGCCCACTTCATTTCGGCGGAGACCTCGCAGGTCGCACACGGCGAGTCGCCGAAGGACATGGGCATCATTCTCTCGAGCTACGGGCACGCCATCGCGATCCGGCACGACCTGGTCCCCGGCGAGGGCAATGCCTACATGCGCGAAGTGGCCGAACACGCCCGGGTCCCGGTGTTCAACATGCAGTGCGACATCGACCACCCGTTCCAGACCCTGGCGGATCTCATGACGATTCGCGAGGAGTTCGGGCGGAACCTGAAGGGCCGGAAGATCGCGGTGACCTGGGCCTACGCGCCGAGTTACGCCAAGCCGATGTCGGTCCCGCAGGGGCTCATCACGCTGATGCCGCGGTTCGGCCTCGATGTGGTCCTCGCCCACCCGCCCGAGTGGAAGCTGATGAAGGGCCCGATGGAGTACGCCCGGGCCGCCGCCAAGGAACACGGGACCACATTCGAAGTCACCCACGACATGGACGACGCGTGCCGCGGTGCGGACATCGTGTACGCCAAGTCATGGGGCATCGAGGAGTTGTTCCACAAGCCGCAGGAGGCCCTCGAACTCTCGAAGCAGTACAAGAGCTGGATCTGCGACGAGCGCCGCATGAAGCTGGCGAAGAAGGACGCCATCTACATGCACTGTCTGCCGGCGGACCGTAACAACGAAGTCAGCGACCAGGTGCTCGACGGCCCGCAGTCTCGCGTGTTCCCCGAAGCCGAGAACCGCCTTCACACCTGCAAGGCGGTCATGGCACTCACGATGTAGGGCGCACGGCTGGCGGCCCGGCTCGTAGCTGACTTCCGCCGGCCGAGTTTGATAAAGTGTCTGACTGCGGGCTGTTTGGTTCGGCCAGCACGCACCCTGGTCCCCCCTCCCGACACGAACCACGCGGTGATCTCCTGGGTCCCACGGTCTTCGTCACTCCCGGGTCAAGCCGCCGCTGAACTCGCCCCAGAGACGAGGAGTGATCCCTCTTGACCGATCAGCGGATTCACGAGCACCCGATCCTCGCCGTGCCGGCGATCGTGCCGTTCGCGTTCACATGGGCCGGGCAAACTCTCGCGGGCCGTCCGGGCGAAACCATCGCCTCCGCGCTCTTTGCTAACGGCGTTCGCGTCTTCGGCCACCACCACAAGGACGGCGCCCCGCAAGGCATCTACTGCGCCAACGGCCAGTGCGCCCAGTGTGCCGTTGTGGCCGACGGCCTTCCAGTGAAGTCCTGCATGGCCCCGGTCCTGCCCGGCATGCGCGTCGAACCGCTCGACGGCAAGCCCGTGTTGCCGGACGTCGCAGGCGGGCTGGAGATGCGGGACATTGAAACGATCGAGACCGAGTGCCTGATCATCGGCGGCGGGCCTGCGGGCCTGACGGCGGCGATCGAGCTTGCGCGCGCGGGCGTCCGCACGGTGATCGTGGACGACAAGCACCGCCTTGGCGGCAAGCTGGTCCTGCAGACCCACAAGTTCTTCGGGTCCATCGACGCGTGCCACGCGGGGACCCGCGGCATCGACATTGCCACCCGTCTCGAGAGTGAGGTCCGCGCCTTCGAACACGTGAAGGTCTGGCTGAACAGCACCGCGCTCGCCGTCTTCTCGGACCGGCGTGTCGGCGTCCTTCGCGACGGCCACTACTTCATCCTGCGGCCCCAGGTGCTGCTGGTCGCCGCCGGCGCCCGCGAGAAGTCGTTCGTCTTCGGCGGCAATACGCTGCCGGGCGTCTACGGCGCCGGTGCGTTCCAGACGCTGGTGAACCGCGACCTGGTTCGCTCCGCCTCGCGCCTCTTCATCGTCGGCGGCGGGAACGTCGGCCTCATCGCCGGCTACCACGCGTTGCAGGCGGGAATCGAAGTCGCCGGGCTGTGCGAAGCGCTGCCCGAGTGCGGCGGGTACAAGGTGCACAAGGACAAGCTGGTCCGCATGGGCGTCCCGGTCTTCACCTCGCACACGGTTCTCCGCGCCAACGGTATCGAGGAGGTGGAGTCGGTCACCATCGCCAGGGTCGACGACAAGTGGAAACCGGTTCCCGGAACCGAGAAGACGTTCCAGTGCGATACGGTGCTCGTCGCGGTCGGCCTGGATCCTGTCGATGAGTTCGTGCACAAGGCGAAGGAATTCGGGCTCCCCGTCTACGCGGCGGGGGACTCGGAGGAGATTGCTGAAGCGTCGGCGGCGATGTTCACGGGCCGAATCCGCGGGCTGGAGATCGCACGCGCGCTCGGCCGCGACGTGGGCGAGGTCCCGCCGGAATGGCATCGTATCGCGGAGGTGCTGAAGTCCAGGCCGGGCGCGACGGTGACCGAAGACATCCCGGCGGATCCGAGCGGCGCGTTTCCGGTATTTCACTGCTCCCAGGAGATCCCGTGCAACCCCTGCACGTCGATCTGCCCTCACGACGGAATCCGGATCGAGGGTGATGATCTGTGCGGGCTGCCCGAGTTCGTGGGCGAGCAGTGCGACGCGTGCGAGAAGTGCGTGGCCATCTGCCCGGGCCTCGCCGTCACGCTGGTCGATGCCCGCAAGGATCCGGCGAACCCCATCGTCACGATCCCGCACGAGTTCACGGTCGAAGTCCATCAAGGCCGGCGACGTCGTGACCGTGCTCGACACGGAAGGGGCGATCATCGGCAACGTCGAAGTTGCGCGGGTGCGCGCCGCGAAGATCGCCGATCGCTGCCTGCTCGTGCGCGTGCGGGCACCGCGGGATATCGCGACGCGCATCGCCGGCATCCGCGTGCAGGAGCCGTGGGCGGCCGATTCCGCGTGCGGTATCGGCCGGCGAGCTGCCCGACGATCAGATTGTCTGCCGCTGCGAGCGGGTGACGGCTGGAGAGATTCGCTCGCTCATTCGTGGCGGGCTGCGAGACCTGAACCAGCTCAAGGCCGCCACCCGCGCAGGCATGGGCGCCTGCGGCGGCAAGACCTGCCCGAACCTGATCAAGCGGATCTTCCGCGAGGAGGGCGTGCCGGTCAGCCAGATTACCGAGCTGACGCGACGGCCGCTGTTCATGGAGGTCCCGCTTGGCGCGTTTGCGGGCGTGATCACCGATGGGGGCCCGCCAAGGGATGTCGAACGGCGCCACGCCACCGATGCCGACAAGGGAGGCCTCTGATGTCCACCGAGACCTTCGACGTCGCCATCGTCGGCGCGGGCAGCGTGGGGCTTCCGACCGCGGTGTTCCTGGCGGAAGAGGGTGTCCGCGTCCTGGTCATCGACCAGTTTCCGAGCGCCGGTCAAGGGAGCAACAAGGCCGCCATCGGAGGAATCCGCGCCACGCATTCCACTCCGGCCAAGATTCACCTGTGCCTGGAGTCTCTCCGAGTGTTTTCAACCTGGGAACAGGCGCACGGGGACAACATCGAGTGGGCGCAGGGCGGCTATGTCTTCGTGGCGTACCGCGAGCGCGAGGAGATCGCGCTGAAGAAGCTCCTCCGCATCCAGCAGCAGGCAGGCCTGAACATCAACTGGCTCGATTGTGAGGATCTGCTGAAGGTCGTTCCGGACCTGAACCGGGCCGGGTTGCGAGGCGGAACCTTTTCACCCGAGGACGGATCGGCGTCGCCGATGCTGTCCGGACATGCGTTCCATCGCCGCGCAGTCGAACTTGGCGTCACGTTTCGATTCAACGAGCGTGTGACCGGCCTCATCCGGCGCCGCGGCACGGTGGTCGGCATCCGAACCGACAAGGGCGGATACGCGACCGAGACCGTCATCAACGCGGCAGGGCCCTGGGCGCAGAGCGTTTCCGCCATGGCCGGCGAAGACGTTCCGGTTGTACCCGACAGCCACGAAGCCGGCATCACGGAACCGGTGGCGGACTTCATGCGCCCGATGGTCGTGGACATCAGGCCGGCCGACGGGTCGGCCAACTACTACTTCTACCAGCACAAGCCAGGCGGGATCGTGTTCTGCATCACGCCCGATCCGCCAATCGCCGGCACCGATCGGCGCGAAACGTCCACCTATCTTCCGATGATTGCCCGCCGCATGGTCGACCTGATGCCGAAGCTCGCCAACATCAAGGTGCGGCGCACGTGGCGGGGCCTTTACCCGATGACGCCGGACGGGTCGCCGATCATCGGCCGCTCGAACGAACTCGAGGGCTACATCCAGGCGGTCGGGATGTGCGGCCAGGGGTACATGCTCGGCCCGGGCGTCGGGAAACTGCTCACGCGCATGCTGCTGCACAACGAGTCGCGTGACGACCGCATCGCGCTCGACGAGTTGACGCCGTATCGCCGATTCGGCGGTCAGGAAGCGCTGAAGTAGTCCGAAGGCGGGCCGAGGCAACGCGCGCGGGACAAAGGGGTGTATGCTCGCCTCGGGCTGGGAGCCCAGGTGGGGATCCCGTCTGAGTCGGATAATGCCGTAAACAGCGCAGTGAAAGAAGGTGTCCGATGCCAACCTATGTGACGCTCTTCAAGTGGACCGAGCAAGGCGCCAAGGATGTGAAGAATGCCCCTGCCCGGTTCGCCGCATCCAAGAAGCTCACTGAATCGATGGGAGGAAAGGTCCTTGGCCTCTACGTCACGATGGGCGAATACGACATCGTCGCTGTGACGGAAGGTCCGAGCGACGAGGTGGCTTCCGCCACCGCGCTCTCCATCGCCTCGAAGGGCAATGCCAAGACCACGACGATGAGGGCGTTCACAGAGAGTGAATTCTCTGAAATCGTAAAGAAGGTCTCGTAGAAGACAGCGGCGGCCCTATGGTTTCAGGCGATAGCTATCGCCCAGTCTTCCCGCTGCCTGCAAGTGTTTTCGCGCTCTCACCAGCTCGGCGATCTGCCGGATATGTCCCAGATCGTGCATGGTCCACTCATGCAGCATCTGTTGCAGGGTGATTTCTCCGGCCTCCTGGTGCCTCGCGCGCCGTTCACCGGCGCTTCGCGACAAGGTCCGCAGATACTTCACGTTGGTCTCGCGCTGCTCTTCAAATTGGCCGAAGGCATCCTCCGCATTGGCATTGCGGTACAACTCCAGGAACATCTGCGCATCATCCGGCTCGAACTCCGGCAGTGCCTCACTCACGAACCGGTCCACGCGTGTTCGATAGCAGTGGCCCTCGGAATGGGAAAGATGCGCGAGCACTTCGGCTACCGAAAAGCGGTCGGGCGCGGGCTTCCATTCGGTATCTTCGACCGACAGGTCGCACAACAACCCGCGCAGGATCGCGGGGGTCGCTTCCAACTGGTCGAGGCAGTCCAGTTCCAGTTCTTGCGTCATGCGATTCATCCTACGATGTGCTCTCCGCCGTCTACAAGCAGCCCTTCACCATGCCGTGTGGGACCTCGGAGCATCATCGCGGACGAGTCGGACCGGGCGAGAACGACTCTACGAACGCCAGCCTGGCCGCCAGCGTCGGGTTCATGCTTCGGGACACGAGCGTCGATGAGCAGACACCGTCAGCTCCGGCGGATCAGTGCTTCTTGCGGTACACGCCGATCAGGGCAAAGGCGACGAACACCAGCATCATCCCGACGACGCCGGCCATCCAGAGCCGCGTGACTGTCAGCTCTTCCATACGCATGTCTCCGCGACTGCCGGGCTGGAGCGCCCGGCCGAACGAATCCCCTTCCTCTGCAGCGCGGCCGCAATGTGCCTCATGAATCTCATGACGTCCCTAACGCGGCGGAGTCGGCCTGAACTTCGTGATCAGCCAGCCGATCGCCATGGCAGCCGCGATGACCGACACGCTCTCGAGAAGAATCTTCCAGAACACACTCACTCTCCTGTCGGCAATGCGCGAATGCGCTGGCTACGCACCAGGCAACGCGCGCGGCGCCCACCCATATCCCGTTCCGCGGCTGGCACTTCGGCCAATCTCGGTGCAAGGCGCGCGAGCGACCCGACTATGCCCCGGATGACGGCGCGGCCAGATGCGCCCGATATTCGTTCGATCGAAAATACCCGGGTTCACCGCCGAGGAAGCTGTTCATCGCGACGCTGACGACAAGCGTGACGGCCAGCGTGACATAGGCATTCGGAATCTCGGCCAGGTGCAGTACCGCAGGGAGCGAGGTGAACGACCAGGCCGAGTTCGCAGTCCATGCCGCCAGCAGCGTGGCCATCGCCGTCGTGGCATTGCGCTTCCACAGGAATCCGAACACGACAATCCAGAACACCGGGACCAGCCACGCGAACAGCCAATTGATGGCCGCCAGGATTGGCGGAAGGAAGGCCGCCACCCCCATCGCGATCGCCGCGAGCACCACGATGGCCGCTCGCGTAACCCGCGTGATCTGGGCTTCGGACGCGCCCGGATTGAACAGGTTCTTGTAAATGTCCATGCTGAAGATCGTGGCCGGGCTGAGCGCCGTCATCGCGAAGGTCGACAGGATGGCAGCGAGGAACGACGCCAGCACCAGGGCCGACAGCCAGCCTGGCAGGTATTGCACGATCATGGTCGTCGCCGCGACCTTTGGGCCGAGCGCGTGGAACTCGGGTATCGCTTTAGCCGTGAGTCCGATCACCACGGTGAACACGCCGAACAGGCCGTTGACCGGGGCTGCGATCCAGAGCGCCTTTCGGATCGACGACTCCGAGTCAGCCGACATCGCCGGCTGCAGCAGCATCTGGTTGATGCCCTGGCTGAAGACTACAGCCACGACGGTTCCGAGCGCGAAGGTCAACAGGATTTGCGGCGTGCCATAGATGCTCAACATGTACTCGGCGCCCGACTGCCGGTAGTAGTCCGCGACGACGTGAAAGTCCCCGCCGGGGAGCCTGGTGGCCAGCACGAAAGTCGCAAGCACGATCCCGACATACATCACGACCGCGTTGACGAGGTTGATCCAGCCGACCTCCTTCATCCCGGCGAACACGACATAGCAGACCCCCAGCACTCCCCCGACGATTGCGCCGGTGCGGATGCTCCACCCCGTCATGACGGAGAGAACGATCCCCACTCCCTGGGTTTCCAGCGTCAGAATCCCGAAGATGACGCCCGCCATGACGCAGCTGACGGCCAGCCTTGTGCCCTTCCCGTAGAACCGTTCCAGGATTTCGGGCACCGTGGTTGCCTTCAGGCGCCGAACCCAGACGCCCGTCGCCAGGCACACGACGACCAGCAGGATGACGTGCGCAAGGCCGAACCAGACGGCGGCGGCCCCCATGAACCACGACATCTCGAAGATGCCGAGGATGTGCGCGGTGCCGAGAACGGTGAGGGCCAATGTCACCGCGACGATGCTGACGGGCAGACTTCGACCGCCCAGCGTGAACTCGCCCTCCCCGCGCACGGCCCGAGCCTCGCGACGCGCAAGCCACAGGCCCAGGCCAACCGTCACGAGCAGTTCGTAGGCGAGTACCGCGATGAGGATGCCAGTGTTCATGTTCGTCGGAAAAGGCCAGGCTGATAACGCCGGGCCGAACGTGACGTGGCAAACGGTCGTGATGCTGGGGGCGTGAAATCGGCCTTGCACGAGCAATCAGCGCGCGCCGCCGGGCCAATCATACGACGGAAAGGCACGGTGTCAATGCTCGCGTGACGGCTCGCGTGACGACGTGCTCGCGTGACAACCGCGCGTGACGACGTGTCAGCGCTCCAGCAGAACCGGGCGGCGCTCATTCGTACCGATCGCGGAAGCATCGTGTTGGCATCCTCGCCAGCGAATGTACGAGGCTGTTGGCCGATTAGAGCCGCAACCGAATCGTGGCGCGGGCGCTTGCTGCCTGGTGCTCGGGACTTCATGCCTCGCGAGGTGGTGCCCTAGGGCACGATCACCGTTGCGACGTTCGACGCGCCGCCTACGCCACACGCGTTCTCGCCGTGGACGTGAATGAAGTAGGTCCCGCTTGGCACTCCCGACGCGTTGAACGACAGCGTATTGCCAACGTCGATGCTCGCGAGGTCGTTTTCACCTGAGGTCGATCCGGCGTGGAAGATGTATGAGCTTGGCGATCCGCTTGCCGCGTTCCAAGCGAAAGCGAGGGTGCCTCCACTATTGGCCGTCACGTGGAGATTGGCCGGCGTTCCGGGAGGTCCCGGGCAGCCGACGTAGAGTAACGCTTCATTCGATGGGGCGCTCGAGCCGTACGCGTTGCTCGCGCGCACCCGCAGGTAATACGCGCCATCCGCCACCCCACTCGTCGAAAACGTGGTGAGCACGTTGTTGGTCGCGAGATTGGCCAGATTCGACAAGCCTGGTCCCGTTCCCGCTTCAATCGTGTACGAGTTCGGCGGACCGCCCGTCGTCGGCGCGTTCCAGGACATGCTCACCGTCCACCCGATGGCCGACGCGCTGAAACCGCTCGGCGGACCTGGCGGCGGAGGCCCAACCTGAAGAATGACCTCGTTCGACGGTTCGCCTGGTCCTACCACGTTGGTGGCGCGCACCCGAACGTGGTAGGTCCCGTTGGCTACGCCGGCTGCCGAAAAGGCGGTCAGCGTGTTGCCCGTCGAGAAGTTGGCCAGGTCCGCCAGGCCGGCAGCGGACCCGGCCTCGATTATGTAGGCCGTCGGCGCGGCGCCTCCCGTTGGAGCATTCCACGAAAGCGTGACGGTCGACCCGGCAGCACCTGCCGTCAATCCAGTCGGGGCGCCAGGCGGCGGTGGGCCCACGCGGACCTGCACTTCGTTTGAGGGCCCGCTCGTGCCGAATCCGTTTGTCGCGCGAACCCGCACGAAGTAGAGACCGTTGGGGACGCCGTTCGCAGAGAAGAAGGTGAACGAGTTGCCCGTCGAAAAGTTCGCGAGATTCAACAGGCCAGGAGATGATCCCGCCTCGATGATGAAGGCCGTGGGCAGGCCCCCGGTGCTCGGCGCCGTCCACGACAACGTGAGTGATGACCCGGTTGACGATCCAATCAGTCCGCCGGGTGGCCCGGGCACCGTACTTGGATTCGCCTGAGACACGCTGAAGCTTCGCCCCCCAATCAGGACACCGCCCTGGCGCGCCCCGGGCGTCAGATTCGCGGGGACCTGATACTGCACTGTCCCATTGCCCGTCCCGCTTCCGCCTCCGGTAACCTGGATCCACGACACTTGACTGACCGCCGTCCAGCCGCAGTCCGTGGCGTTGGTTGTCAGCGCCACGCTGCCGGCCCCGCCAGACGCGCCAAGACTCACCGCCGTCGGATCGATCGTGAACGCGCAGACGACGCCCGCCTGGGTGACCGTGAAGGTCTGCCCCGCGACGGTCATCGTTCCCAGCCGGCTCGCATGCAGCGGGTTCGCCGCAATGGAGTAGTTCACCGTCCCACTGCCGGTTCCGACCGCGCTGCCCGGGCTGACGGCGATCCATGCACCGTTGCTGACCGCAGCCCAGCTGCAGTCCGATCTGTTCGCCGTCACCGCAACGCCGCCGGCTCCGCCAGCGGCGCCCGGATTGGTGGAGCTCGGGTCAATAGTGAACGTGCACGCCATGTAGGTGAACCCGCCTGCCAGCCTCCCCGGTTGCGTGTCGGGATTGGTCACCACCACATCCACGGGACCCGCCGCGTGAGCCGGCGCGGTGGCTGTGATCGTGTTGGCGTCGAGCACGGTCACCACCGCTGCTGGCGCACCGCCAAAGGCCACAGTGGCACCCGTCACGAAGTCCGTACCGGTCAGCGTGACGCCGGTCCCACCTGGAGTCGGCCCCTCCGCCGGCTCGATGCCCGCTAATGTCGGCGGCGCCCCCACGACGTGGACAAAGACGTCCATGTAACCATTGCTGTCGCTCCACACCAGGTTGCTGGCTGAGGATACGAACGCGATGCTCCGCCCGTCCGCGCTGATTGCGGCGACGTACTCGGAACCGTCATTCCCCTGGACGCCGCCGGTTGCCACGCTCACCCGCAACGTCGCGCCAGTCTCGCGATCGTGGACAAAGACGTCACGGACGCCGTTGGTGTCGCCCGCCACCAGGTTGTTGGAGTCAGACGCGAACACGACATTCCGCCCGTCCGCGCTGATCGCCGACGGGAAGGAATGGCCGTTCCCTTCCGTGCCGTCGAATGCCACACTCACCCGCGTCGTGGCGCCGGTCGCGCGGTCGTGAACGAAGACATCGTCCGAGTTGTTCGTATCGCCCGGCACCAGGTTGGTGGCCGAGGATCCGAACGCGACGTACCGCCCGTCCGCGCTGATCGCGGGAAGGCTGGAGGGTGAGTCCCACTCGGTGCCGTTGCTCCCCGCACTCACCCGTGTCGTAGCGCCCGTCGCGCGATCGTGGACGAACACATCCGCCCAGCCATTGGTGTCGCCCGTCACGAGGTTGCTCGCCCTGGACTCAAACGTGACGTACCGTCCGTCCGCGCTGATCGCGGAGTTGAGGGACTGGCCGTTTCCCTGGGTTCCGTTGGACGCTACACTGACGCGCGTCGTGACGCCTGTGTCGCGATCATGGACGAAGACGTCATACGCCCCGTTGGTGTCGCCCGCCACCAAGTTGTCGGCGTAGGAGTAGAACGCGACAAATCGCCCGTCCGCGCTGATCGCGGGAGAGGTGGAGTCTGAATCCCCCTGGGTGCCGTCGCTCGCCACGCTGACCCGCGTGGTGATGCCTGTGACGCGATCGTGCACGAACACATCGCCCCAGAGGTTCGTGTCGCCCGCTGCCAGGTTGCTGGCGCCGGAGCCGAACGCGACGTACCGCCCGTCCGCGCTGATCGCGGGGGCGAAGGAGGATGAATTCCCCTGCGTGCCGCCGGTTGCCACACTGACCCGAGTGGTCATGCTGGTGTCGCGGTCGTGGACGAAGATGTCATAGGCGCCGTTGGTGTCGCCCGGCACCAGGGTGCTGGCCAAGGAGTCGAATGCGACGTACCGCCCGTCCGCGCTGATCGCGGGCCTGGATGAAGGCCCATTCGACTGGATGGCGTCGTTCGCCCTGCTCACCCGCGTGGTGGTTCCAGGCAGGAACTGCGCAGCGACCGGGATGACGCACACTGCGACGATCACGACGGCGGCAACACCATTCTGGAGTTTCACCTTGCGCTCCTCCCGCGGCGTACTGCGCCGCGACATCCAGTGCGATCCGCACAGTCCGGCTGGCGCCACCATGGCCCGAAAGGCCCGCCCCCTTTGCGCCGAGCTTCCGTTCACCTCCCTGGGGTCATTCATCACGATCAACAGGACGGGTCCACGGCAGTTACCTGCATCCGAGCCATCGACCCGATGCCGAAACCTGACGGCGGCCTTCGTCGAACAGAACTCGACATGAACGCACACCGCGACTCAAACCAGCCGGCGCTCGAGTCCGTCTCCGCTCCTGCCAAAGCGGTCGTGCTGCTATTCGGGAAACGCGATCGGTTCGAAGGCTGTCAACTCCGAGGGGAGCGGCGCGCCAATGCGCTCATGCCGCAGGGGCCCATTCGGCGTCAGCCCTATTGGCGTGATCAATGGTGGCAGCCGGTCGGATCGGATGAAGGCCGACATGCTATCACACGGTGGTGCGTCTGCGGCGGATGAACTGAGGCCCGATCGCGCTTCGGCGGGCGGGAATCGTCAAGGTCTGGCGCTGTGGCTGGTAGGGACGGGCGAGTTGCCCACGTGACCCGCGGACAACTCGCCCGTCCTCTTTCTTCGCCTATTTGCCCTTGCTCTTCGGCACATTCACTGCCGCGCTCTGTGTCGCGGCGTTGCCCGACGCGTCTCGACACGTCACGGTGATGGTGTAGCTGCGGCCGGACCCTCCCCCGGCCCGCTCCGCTCGCAATTGAAGGGTGGTGCCGTCGAACACCAGCCAGTCCGGCGAGGTGTCGCCGTCGCCAGTTCCGTCGATCGGCTCATTGCTCAATACCGCCGCCGAGCAGACGGCCACGCCGCTGTTGTCGGTAACCGAGTAGGCCAGGCCAACCCTGGTGAACTGGTGGTTCGGGGGCCACAGGATCGACGGGTTCGGCGAGACCGCCGCGATGACGGGCGACGTCGTATCCACCACGTTGACGGTCCTGGTGACGGTCGTCGTCGTGTAGCCGTTGCTCACGCTGTAGGTGAGCGTGTAGCTCCCGATGGTGTGGGTACCAACGGTTCCCGTCACGATAATCGACGATGAGATGTCGCCCAGATCGTCGTCGAACGCTGTCGCGCCCGGATCCGTGAAGTCGGCGCCCAGTTCGACGGTCATCGGATTGAGGCCGAGCAGGTGGAGAATCGGCGCCGACGAGAAGTACGCCACCGGCATGTCGTGGTCGGACAGCCGTTCGGGCCGCGTCGCATCCGATCGATAGGACTCCGGGAAGTCCGAGTTGGACCGTGCGAAGTGGATCTGGCTCAGGCGCTTGAGCGCGGCGCTGTTCACAATGATGTGGTCCAGCACCTGCGCCGAGCCGTCAAATGAGTACGAGTAGCGCTCGCTGGCAGGCACGAGGTCCACCAGGTCGGTCAGGTCCGGGTTCACGAGATCCGCGCCCGCAAGGACGACCTGGTCGGCGGGTGCCGGCGTCCCCTTGACGCTGCTAATCACGTCGACGTAACCGTCGTTGACCTGGAAGGCGTTGTAGTCACCTACCGAGATGATGCGCTCGGCCGGGTGCGCAGCCTGCCGCACCTGGATCAGAGTCGCCAGGAACTCGGCCTGCGCCAACCGCTTCGCCCGCACGCGGGGGCCGTCGACCGGGTCGTCGATGGCACCAAGCGAACGGAGGTGGTTCACGATCACCGTAACCGGCAGCAATCCGGTCGGCCCGTGCACAAGCGCCTCAAGCACCAGCGGAGGCCGGTCGTTGAGGATCGCCTGAGCGCCGCCGGGTTCGATGAATGTCGTGTCCTTCCCTTCGTGCGTGACGCCAACGACCCCGACTCGCGAAGTCTTGACCAGGATCCCGACGTCGATTCCGCCGATATCGTTACCTTCGTGCAGGTGAGCGATGTAGCCGGGATCCGGGTCGCCCGCCGCAACGGTGTCGGTGTTGAGCTTCGTCGCCAATGCCTGCAGGGTCGTGAGGTTCTCGACCTCCTCGACGCCGAGGATGTCGGGTGAAAGCATGACGCCCCGGATAGCGAGCGATGCCTTGTTCAACCTGTTCGCGAACGCGGCAGGCGTGAGCGCTACGTCGCTGACGCCCGGGTCGTTAACCGTGTCGTAGAAACGCTCGAGGTTGAACGAGGCGACGGTGAACTCATTGGTGTCGGGCACCGGCACCGGCGTGGCATCGATTAGCCCTGAAACCACGGGCGGCGCCGCGACGTCGGGCAGAATCGTCCAGGTCCGCGCTCCGTAGTCGAGAACGCCAGTCACATCAGTCAACAGCGCCCCGGAGGTCGCCTCGATCCGCGTCGCTCCAATCTGTCCGTCGCTGTCGACGCGCAGACGCTCCGGGTTGAAGTCGAATCGAGGGACCGTCGGCGGCGCGCCGGGCGGAAGCGGATCGCCCACCTGGATGCCGGGCTCCCGAAAGGGTCGCGCGACGCCGTCGATGACCGCATAGAAGACGCCGTTGGACGTGCTCGTCGCGTTAGGTTCGTTGACCGACCCCTGTGTCGGGCTCACGGTTCGCAGCGACGGCACCAGCACGCGCATGCCTTCGATCCGCTCGAGCTGGTCGAGCGTCCCGTCGGCCGGAAGGTCAGCCGCCGTCAGCGTCACCGCCAATTGCATCGGATACGTGGAGCACAGCGCCGAGACGATCGGCGACGCGATCTCGGTGGTCGATGGACCGTTTGCGTCGGGTACGAACTCTGCTGCCGTGCCGGTCACCTGGACGTAGGCGCCGACCGACGCCATGGCCGGCGGCACACTGCTCGTGAACACGAAGATCCCTTCGGATGTGTTCGGGTCGCCGTCGACCAACGCATCCGGCGTCTGGATGAAGAAGCCGTTGTTGAATCGCCTGGCGGTGACGATCCCATGCGTGGTCACGAGTTGCCCGACGAAGGGGGAGGTGCTGCCTGCTCCCTGGATGGAGTGAATCGGCATGGGGGGAGGGACGACCATCAGGATGATCGACCCTGGGCTCGATCGCACCTGGACATCGCTGACGACGAACGGCAGCGACTTGGCGCCCACTGATGTGCCAGGGGAGACCGTGGCGTTGAAGGAACACACGTTATCTCCAGCCGTCACGTCGCCGTTGGATCCATCGTCGAAGAACGACTGTGTGGAGGATCCACCGATCGCGCCCAGGTCGGCTGCAACGGCGATCCCCGAGCTGATCGGATTCGCGCCCGGCGTCACCGTCACGACGAGCGTGGCCTGTTCTCCAGCGACCAACGACGCCGGCGATGCCGCACCTACGCCGGTTGGCGGTGTCGGACCGGTATCTGCGATGCACGCTGAGGACAGGTTCTGGGGGTTGCTCGGTGAGACGAGCAAGAAATCACCGGCGTTGTTGTCGGTGTCTGTACCGTTGCCGGCGAGTGAGCCCGGCATTCGTTCGTATTCGCGGTCCAGGTTCAAGCTGCCGAGGCTGGTCAACGGCGTCCCCTCTTTGAACGCTGACCCGGAGCTCATGCCGACCTGGTCGACCACTGAATCATCGCCTCGGGTCAGCACGATACCGCCGTCATCGGTGATTCCCGTGCCGTATCTCTGGTCCCCAGGGACACTCCCGCTGTAAGGTCCGCCGATATTCGAATTGGTGGCCAGGAAGTGGCATCCGGGATTGAGCACCGTCCCTGCCTGGACGGTCAGGCGAACGCTCGTGCCGGCAGCGTTGTTCGATCCCTTGATCTTCCAGCCGCTGATGTCTACCGGAGACGACGACAGGTTGTACAGCTCAACGAACTCGTCGTTGCCCCCAACAGGGCCTCGCACGCGGAACTCGCTGATCACAATGTTCGATGAAACACCGGCGGCGGGGTTCTGAAGCGCCAGCAAACGCCAGCACGACGGCCAACACGCTGACAGCGGCTGTGGGCAAAGGCGAGCGAACACCCAACAGATGATGGCGAGACTTCAACCTCACGATCGACCTCAGTTCAAGAAGAGTGCTTGTGGCTTGCGCGGATCCGGGGGTCGGGCGACAACATTGCTGGCCCCTGAGTCAGGGCAATACCAGACCTCTCCCGCGAGGGTCCGACCAGAGGCCGGAGGAAGAAGTCCTGCGGATGATACTCCGCAGCCGGGCGGTGTCAACGCCGCAAGAAGCACGCCGCAGTAACATCTGAGCCGACGGATGGAAAGGCCCGTTCGCGGGACCGATCAAGGCTGCAACAGGCGGCCCGAGAACAGGAGCGCATCTATCGAGAAGCCGCCCGGTCCAAGCAGCGCGATGACGATTCCCGCCAGCACGTAGAACGAGGAGTTCTCCCAGCTGTGCCCGACCGGGTTGATGAAGGTCTCGCCTTTTCGAAGCAGGATCCGCGTGGCTACAACCATCGTCGCGGCAATGCCAAGTCCCGCCACCGGCGTCAAGAACCCGACGATGAGACACGCGCCGCCGATGAGTTGGATCAGCTTGGCTGCCAGCGCCTGCACATAAGAGATGTGGTACGTCGCCGCGAAGCCTGGCAGATCGCGAATCCGGCCCAATCCATGAAGGATGAACGCGACGCCCACGAAGGCCCTGAGCGCGAGGAGCGCCACGCCGGCCCGCCCCGCCGGGAATGAGTCAAACGCCAGATGAGTCAGGGTGTGCATGCTGCGCTCCCGCGATTCCAGCCGTCGCCACTTGATGCCGGTGCGCGGCCTGATCCACGCCGTTTTGCGATCCGCAGGGCCGGTGAGCATGACATTGCTGACCAGCGACGGCCGATTATAGCCGAGGCGAGGCGGCATCCAGCTGGCAGAGCGCCATCAGGCAATCGTCTCGCCCGAGGTGGGCCGGCCAGGACCATCGACCGAGGGCGACGCAGGCCGGGACTCGAGCGGTCCGGGTTGACCGTGATGCGGTCGCGCCGATACCATGCACTCCATCACCATCCAGGTCACGGAAGGCGTGTCCTCAGGCAGGAGAGCCCCCATGATTCGCCGCGTAGCATTGGTCCTGACACTGATCTGCCCGATCGTGCTCCTGAGTGTCCACGAGTCGCCGATTCGCGCACAGGCCGGAAGCGGCGCGGGCGCACAGGCCAGGGCCGAGGTTCCGCGCGCCATCAGGCGCGAGGTTCCGCTCACCAACTCCATTCGCCGCGCGTTCGAGGCCGGCACCCGCGACACCACCGGCCGGCCAGGGCCGAACTACTGGCAACTCCAGACGGATTACACCATCAGCGCGAGCCTGGACCCGGCGACCGACACGCTCACGGGCACCGAGACGATCGTGCTGCACAACGATGGCCCGCAGAACCTGACCGAGATCCTCCTCCGCCTGGATCACAACATCTTCAGGGGGCTCGTGCCTCGAGGCATGTCGGTTCCGGCCGAGAACACCGACGGCATGGTGGTGACGCGCATCGGCGTCAACGGCGAGACCGTGGATCTCGCCGCGCCGCCGCAGGGCGGCCGGGGCAGAGGTGGAACGACGGCGCGACGACTCGCGGCGTCGGGCCTGGACCAGACGGTGGCCCGAATCTCGCTCGCGACGCCGATCTCGGCACGATCGAATGCGACGCTCGAGATCGCCTGGCACACGAAATTGCCCGGCGGCCCGAACGGGCGGGGCCACCGCATGACGCAACGGTTCGACGACGCGCTGTTTCAGCCGACGCAGTGGTATCCGCGCGTGGCGAAGTACGACGACCTTCGCGGGTGGGACACCAGCCTCTATCTCGGCCCCGCGGAGTTCTACAACAACTTCGGTCGCTTCGACGTGACGATCGACGTCCCCGCCGGCTGGGTCGTCAGCGGCACCGGAGTCCTTCAGAATCCCCAGGACGTGCTGACGCCGAAGGCGCGCGAGCGGCTCTCGCACGTGCTCGAGTCTGACGAGGTGATCACCATCGTCGGCGAGGACGAAGTCGGGCCTGGCGCGGCCACCGCGCCCGGCGACCGGCTCGTGTGGCACCACGTGGCGGACATGGTGAACGACTTCGCATGGGCAACAGCGAAGAACTACGTCTGGCGCGCGACGCGCGCGACGATTCCCGGCAAGGGCGCGATCCCTGTCCACATGGTCTACCAGCCCGAACATGCGAACCTGTACACGCGCGCGGGCCAGGTCGCCCGCCACGCGCTCGAGTTCTACTCGCGGCTGTGGGCGCCATATCCGTTTCCGCAACTGACGCTTCAGGACGGGCCCAGCGCGGGGATGGAGTACCCGATGGTCATCAACTCGAACCAGGGCGCGGCCGACCACGAGGCCGGGCACCAGTGGTGGCCGATGATGCTCGGCACCAACGAAACCTGGTACGGCTGGATGGACGAGGGCTTCAACCAGTACATGAACATCCTGTCGGCCGCCGACACCAGGAGCCTCCCGCCGAGCCTGAACGGCCTGGGTCAGAGCTACGGCCGGATGAGCGGCAACGAAGAGGAGCCGCCCATGATGTGGATCGCCAACTACGCCGGCAACATGT
Organism: uncultured Acidobacteriota bacterium; assembly: GCA_963843385.1. GTDB lineage: Bacteria > Acidobacteriota > Vicinamibacteria > Vicinamibacterales > JAKQTR01 > CAVOHU01. The sequence continues at coordinate 585,678 of CAWJJY010000007.1, read as the reverse complement.
ACAGCTTCCAGACCTACTCGAAGACGCCGCTCATGCTGTCGATGCTGGGCGGAATCGTCGGCGATGCCGAGGTCCAGCGCGCGATGAGCGAGTACACGAAGACGTGGGCCTTCAAACATCCGTCACCCTGGGACTTCGTGTTCTTCATGAACAACGCGCTCAAGCAGGATCTGAGCTGGTTCTGGTACTACTGGCTCTGGACGACCGAATCGGTGGATGGTTCGATTGCCGGCGTCACGACAACAGGCGGGCGGACGACGGTGACGGTGAGGCAGGGCGGGCAGATGCCCTCACCGGTGGTCCTCAAGGTGAAGTTCGCGGATAGCGGTCCGGCGATCAAGCCGATGAAGAACGCGCACATGGCCGACGGGACCACAGCGGTCGTCACCTGGCCGGTCGACGTGTGGTTCGGCGGCAGCCGGACGTTCCAGGCAACGCTCGACTTCGGCGCCCGCCCCATCAAGTCGATTCTTCTCGACCCGGATTGCCGCTTTCCGGACAAAGACACGAGTGACAACGCCTGGCCGAAGCAGGCCGCGCCGGCGACGCAGGCCCCGGCTGGCTCCGGCCGACAGGCGGCGGTGTGTCCGGGCTGAGCCGGTCTCGCGCCGTGCGGGCAGGGAGCACTCCGAGGCGCCCATAGGAGGACAGTCCAGTCGCTGCCCGATCGCTTGAGCGCGAACTATCGGTCCTGCGGATCCGGCACGCGCTCGGTGTGGCCCACGCTGGCAAACACGTCGAGGTTCTGCCCGAGGCGATGGGTCAGCCGGATCTTCCCGGATGCCGTCGCGTCAGATGCGGAGGCACTCCGCGTGCCCTTGTAAGGGAAGTAGAGGTTGGTGTTGGCCTTCGGATCGTCAGCGTTCATGCCACCTCGACATGCGGGGCGTCACAGTTTCAGCCACGTGGCGACCGCCAGCGTGAGGGCGAGCGTGGTGTTGGTCGCCAGGTTCCAACTCACGTTGCCGGCGAGGCTCGGAATCGGCACGGGCTCGTAAGGCTTGGTGAAGGCCCAGCGGACCGCCGGAAAACAGAACTGGAAGGGCAGCACGGCGATCAGCGCGAGCGGCGGAAGCGCGCCGATGACCACCGCCGCGATGATCGATCCCGGCGTGGCGATCGCCGCAAGCGCATAGATCACGGCCGCCCCGCGCCGGCCGAAGATCAGCACGAGATTCCGGCGCCCGCCGGCGCGATCCGCTTCCTGATCGGGAAACTCGTTCAGGAGCAGCAGATTGAACGTCATGAAGAAGGCGGGCGCGGCAGCAGTCCACGCGGCGGGCCCGACATGGCCCCGCTGCACCAGCGCCGTGCCGACCACGGGAAGCGCGCCGAGTCCAAGCCCGGCGAAGAATTCTCCAAGCCCGATACGGGCGAGAACATCGGTGTACGCCAGCACGCCCAGCCCGCCGATCGCCATGACCGGCACGAGGGGCCATCCGATGCGGGGCAGAAGCCAGAGCCCGATGCCAAGGCCGATCGCGGCACCGGCGAGCCCGGTCATCGTCGCGGCGCGTGTCGAGAGCGCACCCGAGGGCAGCGTGCCGCTGCCGCCGCTGAACGGCGTGCGCACGGTGTGCTCGTCGATGCCGGTGCGCATGTCGCTCGATTCGTTGAGCGCGTTGACCGAGGCGTGAAGCGCCAACAGGCCCACCAGCGCGAGGAGTGCCCGCGATGCCACGACGTGGTCGTCATACGCGGCGGCGGCTGCTCCGGAGGCGACCAGCGTGACGGGCAACAGCAGAAACGGGGCGCGAATCACGCCGAGATACGCGGGCAATTTCGACACGAAGGACCTCCCGATGACACGCACGCCGCGGCCGGCCCTCGAGCGGGCCCGGGCCATTCTACCGCGACAGGCACGTGGCGCCTCAATCGCGGCGCGGCCGGGCCGCGCGTCCGCGTCCCCGCCAGGCGGGAACGCGTTCCCGTGACACCACGAGAGACCGTACGACAAGATGGAACGGTGTACGCCGCGCTGAGAGCGGAACTGCGCCCCATGGTCACGCTGGCCGTCCCGGTCGTGCTCGCCGAAATCGGCTGGAGCATGATGGGTCTGGTCGACACGCTGATCGTGGGTCCCCTGGGTCCGGCCGCCATCGGCGCGGTCGGCCTCGGCAGCATCGTGTTCCTGGCGTTCGCCATCTTCGGCATGGGCCTGCTGCTCGGGCTCGACACCCTGGTGGCACAGGCCTTCGGCGCCGGGCGCCTCGATCGGTGCCACCACTGGCTCCATCAGGGCATCTACCTCAGCCTGCTGGCCAGCCTGCCGCTGATGGCGATGCTCTTCGCGGTGTCCAGGTCGATGGCGTCATGGAACCTGGCGCCGGACGTCGCGGCGCTGGTCGTGCCCTACCTGCGCACGATCTCGCTGAGCGTGCCCCCGCTGCTCGTCTACACGGTGTTCCGCCGGTACCTCCAGGCGATGAACGTGGTCCGCCCGATCACCATTGCGTTGCTGTCCGCCAACCTCGTGAATGCCGCCGTAGGGTGGAGCCTGGTCCACGGCCGCTTCGGCCTTCCGACGCTCGGAGGCATCGGAACCGGGTGGGCGACCGTGCTCTCGCGTGTCTACCTCGTGGTGGTGCTCGGGCTCGCCATCAGGATGCGGGAACGGCGACGGGACACCGGCCTGTCCGGCACGCCGAGGCAGGTGGATTGGGCAGGAATTCGGAGGATGCTCGGATTGGGCATTCCCGCGTCATTTCAGCTGACCTTCGAGGTCGGCGTCTTCGCGGTGGCCACGGCGCTGGTGAGCCGAATCGCCCCGGCGGCCCTGGCGGCACATCAGATCGCGCTCAACCTGTGGTCGGTCGTGTTCATGGTTCCGCTCGGCCTCAATGCTGCTGGAGCCGTTCGCGTCGGCCACGCCGTCGGACGACTCGACCCCGGGGGAATCCGCCGGGCAGGCTGGACGGCGCTCGCGCTGGGCGCGGCCTCGACAGGAATGGCCGCGATGGTCTTTCTCACAGCCGGCCGGACGCTGGTGTCCGCCTTTTCACGCGATGCAGCCGTGCTGGCGATCGGCCCGTCGCTGTTGACGATCGCCGGCGTCTGCCTGATCTTCGACGGCACGCAGACGATTTCCACCGGCATCCTGCGCGGCATCGGAGAGACGAGGATCCCGATGGTGGCCAATCTCGCCGGCCATTGGGCGATCGGCCTGCCGCTCGGCTACGCGGCCTGCTTCTGGTGGGGGTGGGGAGTCCAGGGGCTCTGGGCCGGGCTCGCGACGAGCCTGACCATCGTCGGCCTGACGCTGATGCTGGTGTGGGCGCGACGGACCTCCCCGTCACACCCCGCGATGCTTCCCCGCCGAGTCGTCTAGTGTCCCGAGTCAGAAGTTCGGTGACAAATAGTCCGGAGCGCGGCGCCCGGATCGCAAGGCGCGACGACCGAGACTATCGGGAATATGCGAGGGAGAAGCAATCTGAGCGAGGCGGGATGCCCCGCCCGGAATATGTCGGCGAACTTCTGACTCGGGACACTAGAGTCCGAGCGTGAATTCCCACGTGCACGCGCCGCCCGCATTGGCGTCCGGGGGGCAGTGGACGCAGCGCGTCACGATCCGGGAATCGATCGTGGTGGCGAACGAGGCAAATTCCACGTCTCCCACCGGCCGGCAGGGAAACTCCGGGAGGCCTTTGCGGCGCCTCGTCTCTTGCACGCGGCACCCGTCCATCACGAGGCGTAACGTCTGGGTACCGTCCGACCATTCGAGGCGCTGGTCGTTGAGCAAGGCGTACATCCGCAGGGACAGCGCGCGCCGCAGCGCCTGCAGTCCCCCGCCTTGGCCGACACCGAACAGATCGATGATCCGTCGCGCCTCCGCCACGGCAAACCGCTTCCAGGCGGCAGCGTCGAGCTCGATGGCCGTCTCGAGACCCAGGCGCTCTTCCGCCGCCAGGAACCAGCATCCATCGTGGGCGAGCCAGTTCTTGGCGAAAGCTTTCAAGGCGTCGAGCAGTTCTTCCCGCGTCATTGTCTCGTATTGGGTCACAGGCGCACCTCGAATCGATGTCCTGGCTGGAGTTCCAGACGTTCCTGTCGGATCAGCCGCCGGAGGTCAGACAAGCGGCCGGCTCGAATGCGAACACCCCCCCTCGAGCCGGGCCCGGACCATTATGACCTGTCGGGCCGTCGAAACCAGTACCCACGGCGGTTGGACGTTACCATGATGCCAGCCGGGTGCACGACTCCCCAGGGTAGAATCGCATGATGGTCGAAGAGAACCAGCGCCACGCACCCACCGTCGGTTCTCCGCGCAGCGACCACCGCACACGCCGCACGGTGCTGAAACGCTTGCTCGCGACCGCGTTGAGCCTTCCGTTTCTGGGCTCACTCTATGCAATGGTGCGAGGTGTAGAGGCCACGCGCGTCCCAGCCTCGATCAGCATCCCGCCCGACGTGCCCGGCGGCCTGTCGGTGGTCGACTCGGCCATCGTCCATCGAGACTCCGGTGGCACCCTCCGTGCATTCTCCGCGTCCTGCACGCACCTGGGATGTCGCATCGACCGCATCATCGAGAACGAGGCCGTCTGTCCGTGCCACGGATCGCACTTCCGTGCGGACGGCACGGTATCGGCAGGTCCCGCGAGACGGCCGCTCGTGCCGCTCCGGATCGATCCGGACCCGGCCTCCGGTGGGTGGACCGCCCGTGCGACCTGACGCCCGCGAGCCCTCCGCCATCCTCACCTTCCGTTGGGGCTCGTTCGGCGACTTCGCCGTCGCCGCCTTCGTCATCGCGGCCGTAACTGGCGTGCTCGTGGCCGTCCCCTACGACGTGAAGGACAGTTACGGATCCATCGCCGCGGTCATGCTTGCGAACCCGGCCGCGGCGTTTTTTCGCAACGCGCACTACTGGGCGGGCCAGCTTTGCCTGGTGCTGACGTTGCTCCACCTCTGGGATCACCTGCGCGCACGAACCGAGCATCGCGTCGGCAAGGGCATGTGGTTGCGGCTTACGCTGACGCTGCCGGTGCTCGTCTTCATCATGCTCTCCGGGTTCATGCTGCGCGGCGATCCGGAGGGCCGACAGGCGCTTCGGATACTGGCCGGCGCCACCTCACAGGTGCCGATCATCGGGCCGCTTGCCGCCACGATGGTGTTTGGCGCAGGCGAGCACCTCGACCTGATCTACGTGCAGCACGCGGCCACCGCGACCATTGTCGCGTGGCTGTTCATCATCGAGCATTCGCGCCGCGTGTGGCCTCGTCGGGAGGCGTTTGTCGCGATCACCCTCCTCACAAGCGGGCTCTCGCTGTTCCTGTCGCCGGGATTGCACGACGGGCTCGATCCCATCGTCAAGGGCCCCTGGTACTTCCTCGGTCTCCAGGAGATGCTGCACTGGGCGACACGGCCGCTGATCGTCGTTGCAGCGGGTGCGGCTATCGCCGGCGCGCTCTACGCCGTCCGAGTTTTCCCCGGTCCACGTGCGGCGTGGACGAAAGCGCTCCTGCTGGTGCTGACCGTCGGGTATCTCGGAATGTGCGGCGTCGGAGGGTTCCTGCGCGGCGAAAACTGGGCGTGGCAGCCGGGTTGGCCGACCGGGGCTGGCAACCTGCGCGCGGGATGGCTGCTGCATGCGACTTCCAATGCTCCGCCGGCACTTCCGGTGCCGCTTCCGGTCGTCATGGGTCGGCCCGAAGGGTGCCTGATCTGCCACCGCGCGGTGACCGGCCTGGGTAATGCCCACCGGCCTGAGGCCGTCGGCTGTGCGGCATGCCATGGCGGCGACGTGTTCACGATCGACAAGGACCGGGCCCATGCAGGCATGGATGTCATCGCGGGCAACCTGGCCACCGCAACTCGCCGCTGCGGCCAGTCGGTCTGCCACGAGCCAATCGTCCCGCGCGTCCAAGGCTCCGTCATGGCCACGATGAGCGGAATCGTGAGCGTCGATCGGATCGTCTTTGGTGAGAACGGGGGAACGACTGGAAGCGGTGCATCGCACGTGCAGAGCATCGGGCAATCGGCCGCCGATACCCACCTGCGTCAATTGTGCGCGTCGTGTCACCTCGGAACGGCCAAGACCGCGCTCGGCCCGAACGACGAGAGCGCGCGGGGCGGAGGGTGCACGGCGTGTCATCTCGCCTACAGTCCTGCCGCGCTGGACGCATTGCGCCGGTACCAGGCTCAGAAGGCGCGCGGCGCCGCCGACGCCCCGGTCGTGCATCCGGCGCTCTCCCTCGATATCGGCAATACACAGTGCTTCGGCTGCCACAGCCGGTCCGGCCGCATCTCGACCAACTTCGAAGGGTGGCACGAGTTGAACGAACCGCCCACGGAAGCGGCCGGGCGCTCCACCGTAGCGCCTTCCCGATTCCGCAGGCTCGAGGATGACCGGGTGTTCGAGCGCGTCATGCCCGATGTGCACCAGCAGCGCGGGCTCGACTGCATCGACTGTCACACGGCGATCGAAGTAATGGGAGACGGCATCGCGCATGGACGCAAGAGCGATCAGGTCCGGGTGACCTGCGAGGACTGCCACGCGCGACCGGGAACCACCTTGCCCGTCGTTTCCGCTGCAGGTCTCGATCCAGAGTCCAGGCGCATCCTTGCGCTGCGCGGATGGCCGGGGCCCTCATTCAGCCGCTACGTGCGAATGGCGAACGGCGAGGTGCTGGTCAACCTCGTCATCGACGAGACTGGCGCACCGCGCCTGGTACGGAAGAGGACTGGCGGGCGGAGGGAACTCAAGCCTGCCGCCCGCGTGTGCGTCGAGGGCGGAGGGCACCTGAGGCTGTCGTGTGGCAGCTGCCATACGACGTGGGCACCTCGTTGCCCGACCTGCCATACCGCATTCGACGCGGCCGCGGAGGCCTACGATTGGGTCGCGGGGATCGACGTTCGAGGGGCCTGGGAAGAGAAGTCCGGTTCGTTTTCCTCCGACCTGCCCACACTCGGCGTTCGCCGCGTCCTGATGAAGTCCGGCGCATCTCGAGACGTCATCGAGACATTCGTGCCCGGCATGATCCTCACCATCGACCGCAGCCGCGAACCCGGATATCCGTCCGACGCGGTGTTCCGGAGGCTGTACGCGCGCATCGAGCCTCACACGACCCGGCGCGAGGCGCGATCCTGTGAGTCGTGCCACAACGACCCGGTGGCGCTGGGGTACGGTCGCGGAGAACTACGGTACGACCGGACTCCGGCCGGCGGGCGCTGGATATTCAAGCCGGCGGCGCCGCCTCTGCCCGAAGACCGCCTGCCCGCCGACGCCTGGATTCCGTTCCTTCAGACGCGCGACGGCATGGTCTCGACTCGAGAGGATGTCCGGCCATTCACGGCGGAGGAGCAACGTCGCATCCTGCGGGTGGGCGCATGCCTGACCTGTCACGCCGCCTCGTCTCGCGTGATGAGAGACTCGGTGCTGGGTTTCGAGGCGGTCCTGTCCCGCCGAAGTCCAAGGTGCGTTTCGCCGATCTGGAACTGATCAGGTGAGACCTAGCACCCTTCCTTCTTCTTCCTGACCGCGGCCTTGGCCGGACCTGGAACCGAGGCCGGCGCCTCGACCTTCGGCAAAGAAGCTGCAGGTTCTGTGGCTCGCGCATCGCCGGAGGCCCGCGGCGTTCCGCCGAAGAAGGCGCTGATCGACTTCAGGCGTTCGATTCTGGCGGCGTCGCCGGATGATGTGTCGACTGCGAGCACCGGCCAGAGCACTTCGTTTCTCCAGCCTTCCATTCCGCCGCGCAGCACGTACACGCCCCGATAGCCCATCGCCTTGAGGAGCATCCAGCCTTGGGCTGAGTGCTCTCCGCCCTCCGAACAGAGAATGATCGTCTCCAGCCGGCCCAACTGGGCATCGGTCAGGTGCGCGATCGGTATGTTCTCGGCGCCAGGGATGTGGTACGCACCGAACTCGGTGTCGCTTCGCAGATCGACCAGCCTGTAATCCGATCGATTCGCGATGATCCACGACGCGAGTTCGAGTGGCGCCACGTGGTCCTGGTCCTTCTGCACGATGGCGGTGAGTTCCCTCGTGTCCAGCGTCACCCGCGCGCCGCGATAGGGCGACGCCGACACTGCGGCCGCGCCCAGGACCAGCGCGAGCACCGCCAGCTTCTGGTTCAGCGTCAGTCGAATCAACCAGTTCCTCATCGCCTACGCTCCCGTGCGGGCGCCGAACTTCCGTTCGAGCAGCCCCGCCCCGTAGAATCCGCCGATCGCCATGAGGACCACGCCGAACACGACGACGCCGTATGGCAGGCCGAGCGTCTGCGGAAGCGTGCGGACTCCGAGTGACGAGCTGTCGTAGAAGCCCTTGACCCACGGATAACCTTCGGCGAACAGCAGCGAGCCGACGAGGATGCCCGAGAGGAAGACCATCGCATCAACCTTGCCGGTCGCCGTCGCGGCAACTGACGTTCCGGGACAATATCCGCCGACAACGAATCCCGCACCGAGGATCAGGCCGCCGACGATCTGCGGCCAGAGGAATGTCGGCGTCAGATACACGAGAGAAAGATCCAGCCAACCCATCCATGCGAGGTAGGTCACGCCCAGCATCGCCGTGACGATCGCGGTGAACATGACTTTGAAGACTGCAAGATCGTTCAGGTAGAACTGTGACACCAGCTTGCGGGCGCTGCCGAAGCCCGCCCGCTCGAGGAAGAAGCCGAAGCCGATGCCAATGAGGAACGCGACCACCAGGCTGGTCTCGTCGCCGAACGCGCCGAATTTCAGGAATGGTGCCATCATCGCCATTGCCACCTTACGAAGTACGCCACGGCGTAAGCCCCGGCGAAGATCATCATCATGGCGGCCCAGCTGCCGAGGTTGAGGAGCGAGCCGCCGGTGAGCGCCTGGCCGCTGGTGCAGCCCCGCGCCAGCGCGGCTCCGATGGCCATCAACGCACCGCCGGCGAAGGCGGCGATCAGTCGAGGCGCCGTCGAAACGCGCGGGCCTTTTTCCACCATGACCTGCACGCGACGCGCCAGGAGCCCTGAGACGAGCGCGCCGAAGAAGACACCCACGACCTCGAAGAGCAGCCAGGCCTTGAGCGGCGACGAGCTGCCGTCACCAAGGTAGCCCGCGATGAACTCGTTTCCCTGTGCGTGCGCAGGCGCCACTGAGTTCACTGCCCAGGCGACCACGGCGTTGAATGCGCCCGATGCGCCAAGTCCCCGTCCGACGAGCACGAAGGCGGCGAGCAGCGTCAGGCCGAGACCGATGCCGGCCAGGTAGGGATTCATGTAGGGCTGCGCCGCGGCGGTCTCCCGCTCGCCCGCCGCTTCTACGGGGACGCCGAGCCCTTCGGCAGTTGTTGTTGTCATCGTGCACTCCTTGGATTCACGATCTCTGCTCGCCGTCCTGTCGACCAGCCCCGCCCTTCCGAAGCCCGTGTCTGACGAGCCGCCAGCGCCCAGGCCCTTGTCCCTAGCCCGCGACTGACCAGCGCCGGTACCCAGCGCCTGGCCCCTCCCCTAGCCCAAGCCCCTGGCCCAGTGGCTGGCCTGGCCCGCGTAAACGAACACGAACCGGAGCGCCAGCCCACCCGCCATGACCAGCAGCGGGGCGATCGGCGTGTGCGGCACGATGTGACGTGCGGCGAGGGTCTGGATCACGAGAGGAACGACGAGGCCGAGTCCGATGACGAAGACCCAGAACGGCGCCGTGTAGGCTCCACCCAGGAGCAATCGCGCTGCATCAATCTGCGGGGCACTACCCGAGAGCAGCCCGAACAGGAACAGCGCGAGCACCCCAAGTTCTGATGCCAGCACGATGTTGTCGATGCGTACCGTCAGGGCCCGCTCGTCGAGGCTGCGCGTCACCAGGTGGGCGAATGCGGCAGCGGTTGATACCCCTGAAGCCAGGAAGAGAATGCCCAACGCTCCGCTATTCCAGAGCGGCCGCGCACCGAGGGCGCTCAGGAGCACCCCCGTGTAGACGCCGAGTGCGGCGCCCAGTGCGATGCTGGTCGCGCCGATCAGGCTGACCGCCCGCGGGCGGGCGCGGAGCCATCGCGACGCATGATCGACCGGGGGGCTCGCATCCCGCAACAACGCTGGCGGCCGCGTCATCCAGCTGAGCATGAGCACCGGGTACACGAGCAGGAGGATCCAGGCGCCCCACGACATCGGCGAGCTGGGCTGAAAGGTCACATAGAGACGCCAGACATTGCTCTTGTGCTCGAGGTCGAGGAACAGCGCCAGCATGCCGAGGCTGAGCAGGACCAGGCCGACGCCGGGCAAGGCCGAAAGCAGAGGCGACGGGCGCTGGTGGCGCCCGCCGAGTATGAAATAGCCGGTAAGAATCATCATCCCGGCGACCCAGCCTCCCAGGAACAGGTAGACGGCGATTTCCCAGCCCCAGACGCTCAGGCTCGGATCCACGAGCGGATTGTGGCGAGTGATGAAGAATTCTGGCGTCACCAAAGGCCCCCTAGACGAGATAGAAGATGCGCGGCTCGGTGCCCGAAGCCGGCTGAAGTGCGTGTGCCTTGCGCGAGGCCAGCAGCCGGCTGATCGGAGCGTTCGGGTCGTCGAGGTCGCCGAATGTCATGCACCTGGTCGGACACACGGTCACGCAGGCGGGGTCGAGCCCCTCCTCCAGGCGATGAGCGCAGAATGAGCACTTGTCTGCGTACCCGTCGGGATGGACGAACCTCGCGCCGTACGGACACGAGGCGAGGCAGGCCTTGCAGCCGATGCACGCCTCGTGCGTCACCAGCACGAGTTGGCCGGGCGATGCGACGTGGCTCGCCCCGGTCGGGCAGCACGCCACGCACGGCGGGTTGTCGCAGTGATTGCACCGCTCGCTCCGGATCTCCAGCTGGATGGTCGGGAACCGCCCGGTGGCCTCGGTGGCGATCCAGTCCCGGGTGAAGCCCTCGGGCACCCGGTTCTCGGTCTTGCAGGCCACCACGCAGTCCATGCACCCGACGCACCGGCGGGTGTCGATCGCCATGCCGTACCGCGCCATCGCGTCAGGCCTCCGTTTCCAGCGTGACGAAGTTCACGTTCATGCCCGTGCCGCCCATCAGGGGATCGGTGGCGTACCGCGTGACGAGCTGGCCGTCGCTCGCGCCCCGGCCCAGCGCCCGCCGCAATCGCACCGCCGTATGTCCGAAGCCGTGCACCATGTACACGCAATCCGGACGGATGCGGTTGGTCGCCTTCATGCGCACGAGGTTGCTCACGATGCCGTCCTGGTTCTTCAGCCGCACGCGTTCTCCGTCCCGGAAGCCCAGGCGGGCCGCGGCATCAGCGTTCACCCACACCTCGTTCTCCGCCATCATGTCGTGCAGAATCGGATTGGACTGCGTCCGGCCGAACGTGTGAACGGGCGCCCGCCCGAACAGCAGCCGGAACGATCCCGGCGGAGGTTGCGGGTGTTTCGTATACTTCGGCACCGGATCGAAGCCGCGGTCGCGCAGGCTGGTCGAGTAGAACTCGATCTTGCCCGAGGGAGTGCCGAACTCGGGTGGGACACCGTCCTCGAAATAGATCGGCTGGGGCTTGCCGGCGATGATTCCCTTCTGCTTCAGATCGGCGAAGCTCAGCCCCGCCTTCGACAGTCGCGCACCCAGGTACTCCTCGATGTGCTTCCACGGGAAGTACGCCTCTAGCCCGAGCTTGGTGGCGAGTTCCTTCGCGATCCACCAGTTCGGTTTCTGATCATCGGGGGCGTCGACAACCGGCTGGCGCAGCGCGACGAACGGCTCCCGGAACAGCTCGACGTTCAATTCGTCGTACCGCTCCAGGAAGGTGGCCTCGGGCAGCACGACATCCGCCCAACCCGCCATTTCGCTTGGGATCACGTCGACGACCACGAGGAGATCGAGCGCCTGGATGGCCTTGATTGTCTCCGCCTCGTTGGGCAGCGCCATCATGAGGTTGGTCGCGTAGGTGATCCAGCCCTTCACCGGATAGGGCCGGCCGCTCACGGTCGCCTCGCGGATGCCCGTGGTGATCGACTCCGAGGCGAATGGATGCTTCCCGCCGGGGTTGTCGACCTTGCCCTGCCGGGATGCCGGGTACGGCGGGTAGGGATAGCCGGGCACATCCATGCTCCGCGGCTGGTAGAACCCGCCCTTGCGTCCCCAACTCCCGAGCAACGCGTTCAACAGCGCCACCGCGCGGCTTCTCTGTGCATCGTCGCCGTACCACGTCGCATGGCGACCCGGGTGCACGAGCGTCGCCGGGCGATACCTGGCCATCTCCCGTGCGGTTTCGCGAATGACGGCGGGTTCGATGCCCGTCTCGGGATACGCCCACTCGGGCGTGTACGGCGCGATCTCGGCTGCGAACGCCTCGAATCCGAACCCGTACTTTCCGACGTACTCCCGGTCGTAGAGCTGCTCGGCCACCAGCACGTTCATCCAGGCGAGCACGAGCGCCAGGTCCGTGCCCGGCCGGATCGGCAGGTAGAACTTGGCCTTGCTGGCGGCCACCGAAAACCTCGGGTCGACAACGATGAGGCTCGCGCCGCTGCCGACCGCGTCGGCGAATTCCTGCACCTGCGTGTTGTGCATGTTTTCGCCGAGGTGCGATCCGATGAGCACCAGGCAGCGGCTGTTGCGAATGTCGGTGCGCTCGGGCGATCCGATTTCCTCACCGAAGGTCAGACTGAACCCGACGTCCCTTGGGCCCCGGCATTGCGCAAACGACGGCGCGGCGATGTTCGGAGAGCCAAACGCCTTGAGCGTGTGTTTGAGAAATGTGCCGCCGATGCCGTGCGAGAACAGCGCGACCGACTCGGGCCCATATTGCGCCTTGATCCTCTGCATCCGCTCGGCGATGTAGGTGAGCGCCTCGTCCCAGGTGACCTGGCTCCACTCGTCCTGCCCTCTCCCGCGACGCCGGATGAGCGGGACCTTGAGGCGATCGGGGTCCGTGTGGGCGCCGACGCTGCCGGTCCCTCGAGGGCACAGGCGGCCCCGGCTCAGCGGATCTTCCGGGTTGCCTTCGACCTTCCACAGCATCCCGTCCTGCACGTAGGCAATCGCCCCGCACTTCCAGAAGCACATGTCGCAGTAGGTCGGCACCTTCCGTAGTCCGGCCTCCGACTTCGTGCCGTTCCTGGCTTGACCGGAAAGATGCGCCAGTGATCCGCCCGCGGCCGCTACACCAACGGTGGCTGTGGAGATCTTGAGGAAGCGTCTGCGGGAGACCGTATCCATCTGAACCTCAGGGGGGCTCGGCCAGGATTCCTCGGGGGCGTCGTGGAACCGAACCAAGGGGGGCAGTATCGGCGGGCACCGCGTGGAGGCAGGGCCGTGAACTATGATTCACGAAACCCGCGAGAGGTTACAGGCTCCGGGCGGGCGGTTCCTCAGTCGACTCAATCCACCCAGAGCGGCACGATCTCGAATCGGTCCACGTCCACCAGGCCGCGATCGGTCAGCTTCAAGGCCGGGATGACCTCGAGCGCGAGGAAGCTCATCGCCATGAACGGGTCGTGCAGCGGCGACCCGAGGGCCTTCGCCTGGCGGACCACCTCATCGAGCTGGCGGCGGACGGATTCGACCGGTGCCGGGCTCATCAGGCCGCCCAGCGGGAGCGGCAGCTCGGCCAGCACGCGGTCGCCCTGGGCGACGACCATTCCGCCATGAAGGTCGCTGACGCGCCGCGCCGCCGTGGCCATGGACTCGTCGTCGGCTCCCGCCACAACCAGGTTGTGATGATCATGGGCGACCGACGAGGCGATCGCCCCGCGCGTGAGCCCCATGCCTCTGACGAATCCTTTCCCGATGCCGCCCGACGCCATGTGCCGCTCGATGACCGCTATCTTCAGCAGGTCGCGAGAGGGATCGGCCTGGGCCAGCCCGTCGATGCGCTGCGGCTCGCCAATCAAGGCACTGGTCGTCAGCTGATTGGGCATCAGGCCGATGACCCGCACACGCCGGCCGTCGACCGGGATGCGCATGTCCACGCGGTCCCACGCGATGTTCATCGTGCTGCGAAGGCTCCGCGAGGTCGGCCGCGCCGGAACGGTCATCTCCCCGTCGCGCGCCACGATCTGGCCGTGCCTGAACACCAGGCGCGCCCGCGGCGACTCCAGGTCGTCGAAGGCGACAAGGTCGGCCAGGTACCCCGGCGCGATCGCACCACGGTCGTACAGCCGGAAGTGATTCGCGACGTTCCAGGACGCCATGCGGAGCACCATCACGGGATCGAGCCCTCGCGCGATCGCGGTCCTGATCGCGTGGTCGATGCCGCCGCGGTCGATGAGGTCAGCGGGCTGGCAGTCGTCGGTGCAGAAACAGACCCGGTGGTGGTTGGCCGATGTGATCATCGGCAGCAGGGCATCGAGGTTGCGCGCCACGGTGCCCTCCCGGACGAACAGCATCATGCCGAGCCGGAGCTTCTCGACCGCCTCCTCGGGCGTTGTCGCTTCGTGGTCCGATCCGATGCCGGCCGCGACATACGCCTGCAGGGGCCGGCCGGACAATCCGGGCGCGTGGCCGTCGATGACCCGATCCCTGAACGCGCCGATCTTCTCGAGCACCGCATCCTCGCCCCTGATGGTGGCGTGGAAGTTCATGACTTCGGCCAGGCCCAGCACCCACGGATCGGACTTGAGCGGAAACAGGTCGTAGCCGTGGAGCACCGCCCCGTTGGTCGACATCGCCGAAGCCGGAACGCAGGAGGACACCATGACGAACATGCTCAGCGGCCCGTATTTGGCGCTCTCGAACATGAACCGGATGCCCTCGAGGCCGAGCACATTCGCGATCTCGTGGGGATCGGTAATGACGGTGGTGGTCCCGCGCGGCACGACGGCCCGGGCGAACTCGGCCGGCGGCACGAGCGCGCTTTCGATGTGCACGTGCGCGTCGATGAACCCGGGCGCCAGGTACGCGCCTTCGGCGTCGATGACCGAGCGTGCGTCATACTCGCCGAAGCCTGCGATGTACGAGCCGACCAGGGCGACGCTGGAGGGAACGACTTCTCCGCTGAAGACGTTGACGACCCGGGCGTTGGTGATGAGAACGTCCGCCGGTTCGCTGCCGCGCGCGTGGGCGATGAGGGACTTCAGATCCATACTCGACCCTGCCGCGAAGCCGGTGCCGTTGTCAACAGGTCCCTGCGCCGCCCTCACCGCGAAACGGGAGGAGCCGGGGCCTGCACTGGGGCGTATCGCTGTCGAATCGTCGGGATCAGGTACTCGGAAAAGGCCCGCTCGAAATCGAACGCGGGCACGAACCCGAAGTCGTGCTGCGCGGCCGAGTCATCCACGTCCGCCGGCCAGGAGTCGACGATGCCCTGCCGTTTGACGTCCTCTTCCCAGCCCAGGCTCGCGTCCGGAAACGATTTCAGGACGAGCTCTCGAATCTCGGCGGCGGACGGGTTGAAGGCCCCGACGTTGTAGGCGGTCCGCGTGAGCCGTTCGCGCGGCGCTGCGGCCAGCTTCAGCAGCGCTTCCACGCCGTCAGGCATGGCCATGAACGGGATTCTCGTGTCGGGTCTCACGAAGCAGGCGTAGGGCTCGCCCTGCGCGGCCGCGTGAATCATCTCTGGCGCATAGTCCGAGGTGCCCCCCGACGGGACCGTCACGGCGGAGATCAGGCCCGGGAATCTGACCGCCCGGAAATCGACCTTGCCGCTGAGGGGCTCGGCCGCGAGCTGCTTGTAGTGGTGCGCGTAGTAGTTGCCGAGCTGCTCGCAATACAGCTTGTTGCAGCCGTACATCGTGGTGGGGTGGGTGTACTGGTCTTCCTTGACCTTCCCCGCGCGCGCCTTGGTCTCGAGATTCGGCATCCCGTATGCCGCAATCGACGACGGATACAGGAACACGACGGGACGGCCGTGCGACTCGCCTTGCTTCTGCGCGAACTCCAGCAGGTTCAGCGTCCCCTCGACATTGACGTGGTGCGCGGTCACCGGGGTGAATTCGCTGCGGGTCGAGAGGTACGCCGCCAGGTGATAGACGTGATCGATGTTGAACTCGGCGAGGATTCGGTCCAGCACCGCGTTGTCGGTGATGGAACCGATGACCTCGCGGTGCAC
This sequence comes from uncultured Acidobacteriota bacterium, assembly GCA_963843385.1. GTDB lineage: Bacteria > Acidobacteriota > Vicinamibacteria > Vicinamibacterales > JAKQTR01 > CAVOHU01. The sequence continues at coordinate 569,725 of CAWJJY010000007.1, read as the reverse complement.
CAGCTTCGCCAGCTCGGGCTCGAGCGCCCGCACGTCGAGCGTGATGACGGACACGTGATTGGCGGCGGCAAGGCGGGTAATGAGGCCGTGGCCGATCTCGCCGCTGGCCCCGGTAATGAGCACGCCAGGTCTTCTCACAATCGGACCCCTTTCAGGATGAACGGTATGAAGCCGGGGGGCGTACGAATTCTATCCTCAATGCGCGATTGCGGTGCACGGCTGACGGCAATCGGCTGCGGCTTGTCGCAGTGGCAGGCTGCTGGCGGCGTTGTACCCAGGCGCACGCGCCGTGCGGGTCAATCCCGGTGCATGCCCGGCTCGGCAAGCCGGCAAACTGCACCTTGCCGGGGCGTGTCGCCGATCTCGCGTGGGGACCCCCATCCCCACGCACGGTTCCGGCCCTCTCGGTGCAGTTTGCGAGCGCTGTCATCGGCTTGCTCGCAGGGCCCGCCCCGGGACTGACCGGCCCGGCCGCGAGCTGTTGTAGTGGGCTGGAAGCTGATCTTCGCGAGGCACTCGACGGGGGCCATCAGCCGGCAGCCTGAAGGCGACGGATATCACCGCGTCAGTTTCCTGTACTTGATCCGGTGCGGCCGGTCCGCCTCGGCCCCGATCCGTCGATGCAGGTCGGCCTCGTAGTCCTGGTAGTTCCCTTCGAACCACACGACGGCGCTGTCGCCCTCGAAGGCCAGCATGTGCGTGGCAATGCGGTCGAGGAACCAGCGGTCGTGGCTGATGACGGCCACGCACCCCGCGAAATTCAGCACGGCCTCCTCGAGGGCCCGGAGCGTGTCGACGTCCAGATCGTTGGTCGGCTCGTCGAGCAGCAGCAGGTTGCAGCCCTTCTTCAGCAGCTTCGCGAGGTGCACGCGATTGCGCTCCCCGCCCGACAGCGACCCGACCGTGCGCTGCTGGTCCCGTCCCTTGAAGTTGAACCACGAGACGTAGGCGCGCGAGGCGACCGTGCGTTTGCCCAGCTCGACCTCGTCGTGCCCGCCTGAGATCTCCTCCCAGACGGTCTTGTCGGGATGCAGCGCGTCGCGGCTCTGATCGACGTAGCCGACCTGCACGGTCTCGCCGATGCGCAGCGTGCCGGCATCCGGCTGCTCCTGCCCGGTGATCATCCTGAAGAGCGTCGTCTTGCCGGCACCGTTCGGGCCGATGACCCCGACGATCCCGCCCCGCGGCAGCGTGAAGTTGACGCCATCCATCAGCAGCACGTCGCCGTACCCCTTCTTCAGATCGCGCGCCTCCACGACGATGTCGCCAAGGCGGGGGCCCGGCGGAATGTAGATCTCCGCGGTTTCGATCTTCTGGGCGGTCTCCTCGGCGAGCATGGCCTCGTAGGCGTTGAGTCGCGCCTTGCCTTTCGCCTGGCGCGCACGCGGCGACATCCGGATCCACTCGAGCTCACGCTGCAGCGTGCGTGCGCGCCGGGCCTCCTGTTTCTCCTCGATTTCCAGGCGACGATGCTTCTGCTCGAGCCACGACGAGTAGTTCCCTTCCCAGGGGATGCCCGAGCCCCGATCGAGTTCGAGGATCCAGCCGGCCACGTTGTCGAGGAAGTAACGGTCGTGCGTGACGGCGACGACGGTGCCTGGGTAGTCCTTGAGGAAGTGTTCGAGCCAGGCGACCGACTCGGCGTCGAGGTGATTGGTCGGCTCGTCGAGCAGGAGCAGGTCGGGCGACTTCAGCAGCAGCCGGCACAGCGCCACGCGGCGCCGTTCGCCGCCCGACAGCGTGGACACGTCGGCCTCGGCGGGCGGCAGCCGCAGCGCGTCCATCGCGAGCTCGAGCGTCGAGTCGAGCTCCCATGCGCCAACGGCGTCGATGCGGTCCTGCAGCTTGCCGAGGGCCTCGAGGACCTTCTCCATCTGGTCAGGGTCCAGGTTCTCGCCGAGCTTTGCGTTCAACTCGTCGTACTGGTGAAGCAGCGCCCGCGTCTCCGCCACGCCCTCCTCGACGTTGCCCTGCACGTCCTTCGACGGATCGAGCTGGGGCTCCTGCGGGAGGTAGCCGACCGAAATCCCTTCCGCCGGAAACGCCTCACCCAGGAACTCGGTTTCAACCCCGGCCATGATCTTGAGAAGGGTGCTCTTGCCGGCGCCGTTCAGGCCGAGGACGCCGATCTTGGCGCCGGGCAGGAATGACAGCCAGATGTCCTTGAGAACCTGGGCATCGGGAGGATAGACCTTGCCGAGGCCCTTCATCGTGAAGATGTATTGCGCCGCCATACGCGACATGACCTCGCCTGGATGCGGATTCCCGTGCCCGCCTCAGCGGGCGGCCGCGACATTCGCGCCGCCCTGCCCTCCTAGCGTATGCTCCTTTGCAAGAGCGACTCAAGGGATGCGACATGGCGGATGAACGCACGATCGAGCTCGACGGCGGGAGGCACGTGACGGCCCTGCACTACCCCGCGGGTTCCCACGGGTCGGCCGCCACGCTCGTTCTTGGGCACGGGGCCGGTGCGGGTCAGACGAGCGAGTTCATGGTGGACTTCGCAACCAGCCTCGCCTCGCACGGCCTGGATGTGGTCACGTTCAACTTTCCCTACACGGAACAGCGGCGGCGGCTTCCGGACCCTCAACCCGTGCTCGAGTCGTGCTACCGCACCGTGCTCGCGCAGGTGGCGGCCGACCCTGTGCTGGGTTCGAGGCCGCTGTTCATCGGAGGCAAGTCACTCGGCGGCCGCATCAGTTCGCACGTGGCCGCCGCGCCGGACGCCGACCAGACCGATTCGCCGCCGTGGTCGGAGCGCCTGAAAGGCCTGGTCTTTTTCGGCTATCCCCTGCATCCGCCGGCCAAGCCGCAGCAGCTTCGCGTCTCTCACCTTTCGCGCATTACGGTTCCGATGCTCTTCATTCAGGGAGCGAAGGATGCCTTCGGCACGCCGGCGGAGATTCAGGCGTTCATCGACGTTCTGCCCTCCCCTTGCACGCTGCACGTCGTCGAGGGCGGAGATCATTCCTACACCGTACTGAAGCGCTGGCCGGTGCCGCAGGTGGTGGTCTACGAGCGCGCGGTCACCGCCGCGGTCGCGTGGATGAGGCGTCGAGCGGCGGCTCCGGGTGGAGGGACCAGCTGAGCCTGGGGTGACGGCCGCCGGCAAGGTGGCCAGGCCGACGCGATTACCGGCCGGATTCGAAGGCAGGCCGGGGCGCTGGTTCCTGCCGACATGCAGGAGATCTACACGAGCCCTGGCCTCCGGCTCGAATGCGAGGCACGCTACCGGAACGTCCGCCGGTTCCAGGTTGCGACAGACACTCAGATCGTCAAAGTTCCAGTTCCTTAGTCACCAGTCGACGGCGCCGTCTGGAGGCCGAGCAGCGCCTCCTCGACGATGCCCCGCACGAGGCTGACCTTGTAGCCGTTGTAGGCGAGCGGCGTGGCACCCTTCACCGACGCCGCGGCCGCCGCGGTCACGGTCTTCGCGTCGAGGCGCTGCCCCGAGATGGCCTTCTCGACCTCGAGCGCCCGCCACGGGGTCGGCGCCACCCCGGACAAGACGACGCGCGCTTTCTCCACCTTCGCGGCCTTCAGCGAGACGGCAATGGCGATGCCGGCGAGCGCGAAATCCCAAGAACCCCGCGCCCGGACCTTCCGATACGAACTGACCTGCCCCGCGGCCGGCGGAGGCAGGAGCACGTCGGTGACGATCTCGCCCGGCTCGACCACGGTCTCCCGGGTCGCGCTCTTCTCGGGCAGCACGAAGAACTGATCCAACGCGACCGTGCGGCTTCCCTTCGCGCTCGCGATCCGGACCTTCGCGTCGAGCGCCATCAACGCCGGCGCGGTGTCCGACGGATGCACGATCACGCACGCGCCGCCGCCGAAGATGCAGTGATACTGATTCTGGCCGCCGACGGCGTAGCACATGTCGCCGCCCTTGCGCGAGCAGTTGTAGTCGCCGCGGAAATACCAGCAGCGCGGCCGCTGGCAGAGATTGCCGCCGATGGTCCCCTGGTTGCGAAGCTGCGGGCTCGCGACGAGCGAAGCCGCCTGGGCGAGCGCGCCGTATTTCTCCTTCACGGTCGCGTTGGTGGCGATTTCGGTGATCGTCGCCAGCGCACCGATCCTGAGCCCGCCATCCGGCAGGGGCGTGATGCCCTTGAGATCGTCGACCCGGCCGATGCTGACCAGCGTCTGCGCCTGCATCACGTTATCGCGCAGGCATCCGAGCAAATCGGTCCCGCCCGCGTGGATCCGCGAACCCGGAGCCTCGAGCTGCTTGAGCGCCTCGTTGAGGGAGTTCGCCCGAACGTATGCGAAGTTGCGAAGCATTACTCCCTCCCCTTCTGGCCCTTCGGGGCGGTTTTCGCCGCGGCCAGCGCATCCAGTATTCGCGGCGGGCTCATCGGGGCGTCCGTCATCCGAACGCCAATCGCGTGGAACACAGCGTTCGCGATGGCCGGCGCCGTGGGAATCGTGGCCGGCTCCCCGACGCCCTTGGCGCCGGTCGAGCTGAACTCGTTGTCGTGCGGATCGACCACCACCACTTTCTTGTCGGCCGGCGCATCGAGCGCGGTTGGCAGCTTGTAGTCGTGCAGGTTGGCGGAGAGCAGGCGGCCCAGCTGACCGCTGTCGAGCACACGCTCCTCGGTCAGGCCGAAGCCGATGCCCATCGTGATGCCGCCGAACACCTGGTTCTCGAACGTCTTGAGATTCAGGATGCGGCCGCTGTCCTGAGCCGCCAGGAACCTGAGCACCCTGGTCTCGCCGGTCTTGGTGTCGACCTCGACCTCGGCGAACTGCACCCCGAACGGATTGGTCACCTTGCCCGGCGGATTCGGCACGCGGTAGCCGACCCCGACGAGCAGCGCTCGCTGGCCGAATTGCCGAATCTGCCCGAGCGCGACCTTCTTGGTCGCGTCGGACTTGGACACGACCTCCGCTCCGCGCAGCTCCAAATCGGAGGCGGGAACCTTCAACTGCTCCGCGGCCATGCCGAGCAGTTGCTGTTTCACGTCGAAGGCCGCAGCGCGAATCGCCGGCGATTCGGTCGGCGCCGTCTTGCTGCCCCCGCTCGCCGTGGCGAACTGGGTGGTCGCCGTGTCGGCGTGCTCGATCGAGATCTTGTCCACCGGCACGCCGAGCTCCTCGGACACGATTTGCGCGCCCCAGGTCTTGGTGCCGCAGCCGATGTCGCTCGCGCCCATGTTGAGGTTGGCGCTGCCGTCGGAGAACAGCTTGACGATGGCTGTCGCCGGCGGGCTGCCGCCGCCGCCGCGCCACAGGCCGGCCGCAACGCCGACGCCGCGCTTGATGTGGCTCGCCAGCGGCGCTCGCTTCCGCGCCTCCGCCCAGCCGAACGCCTTCGCGCCTTCCCGCAGGCAATCTGCCAGGCCGGTGCTCGTGTACGGCACGGGGGTCTCGCGCGACTGGCTGACCAGCGTGATGTTCTTGAGCCTGAACTCGACCGGATCCAAGCCGAGCCTGGCCGCGAGGGCGTCCATCATGCTCTCGAGCGCCCAGGCGCCCTGCGGATGACCCGGTGCCCGGAAGGCGCGCTGCGGCCCGGCATTGATGTAGGCGCTCCGGTTCTCGCACTTGACGTTCGCGCACTTGTAGAGCTCGCGGACGACGAAGTCGACGCCGCCCGTGCCGTCGTCGGCATACGCGCCGCCGGTGCCGGTCACCGACGACTGCAGGGCGACGAGCGTACCGTCCTTCCTGGCCCCGGCCTTCAACGTGATCGTATTCGCCGGTCGATTGCCCATCGTCATGCAAACCTGTTCACGCGTCAGGAACAGGCGGACCGGGCGGCCCGTTTGCCTGGCGAGAACCGCGGCCATGGCAGCGTACTTTCCGGTTTCGAGCTTGCTGCCGAATCCGCCGCCCATGTACGAGCCGATGACCCGGACATTGGCGAGCGGGAGGTTGAGCGCGCGCGCCAACCCGGACTGGACCGGGTAGACCCCTTGCGTCGATTCCCAGACCGTCAGGCGCGGACCGTCCCACTTCGCCACGGCCCCGTGCAGTTCCATCGGGTTGTGCAGCTCGCACGGCGTGTGGAAGGTGTTCTCCAGCACGACGTCTGCCGTCTTGAAGGCGGCCTCGACATCCCCGCGCTGGTAGGGCTGCGGCGCTTGCGGCGCATTGCCGGCATCGCGGATCTTCGCTGCGCCCGGCTTCTCCGCCTCCTCGATGGTGACGGCGTTGGGCAGCACGTCGTACTCGACGGCGATCGCGCGCACCGCATCCCAGGCCTGGTAGATGGTGTCGGCGGCCACCACGGCCACCTCGTCACCATGGTAGCGGCAGTGCGGGTCGAACAGGCGGCTGGCAAACCCGCCGCGCCCGCCGAACCATGAAATGCTCGCTCCCGGCGAACCGTCCTTCAGAATCGCCCTGACGCCCGGCATCTTCTCGGCCGCGCTGGTGTCGACCTTCCTGACCGTGGCATGTGCGTGCGGGCAGTTGAGGATCGCGGCGTGCAGCATCTGCGGCAGCACGACGTCCGACGGGTACTCGGCCGTGCCGCTCACGCGGTCGTACGCATCGACGCGGACGATCGGCTTGCCGACGATTCTCGTCTCGCCCCACGGGAACGGTGTCGCCGTGCCCGCAGGCGGCTGAGCCTCGGGGAGCGGGCCATTCACCCAATACATGTCCTCTGGTTTCATGGCCTACCTCCCCTGCCGTTTCAGGTCGGCCGCTTTCGCCACGGCCCTGAAGATGTTCGCGTATGTCCCGCATCGGCAGATGTTGCCGGCCATCCCCTGCCGAATCTCGTCGATGTTGGGCGATGGATTGGTCTTCAGCAGCCCCTCGGCGGCCATCACCTGGCCCGCCGTGCAGTAGCCGCACTGGAACCCATCCTCGTCGGCAAAGGCGCGCTGGGTGGTCCCAAGCTCTTCGCCGTTCATCAGGCCTTCGATCGTCGTGATTGTGCGGCCGTCGGCCTCCAGGGCCAGCGTCATGCACGCATACCGCGGCTGGCCGTCGATGAGGACGGTGCACGCGCCGCATTCACCGCGCTCGCACCCGACCTTGGTGCCGGTCATCCCGAACTGATCGCGGAGGACGTGCAGCAACGACCAGCGGGGCTCGACCAGCAGGCGCTGCTTGCGCCCGTTGACGACGAGCGTCACCGGGCTCATCTCTCCCGCCTTGACGACCTCCGGGCCGGCCTGCTCGGCCGGCGCGGCATTGACCAGCGCCCCGGCGGCCGCAACGCCTATCGCGCCGGTGCCGACGCTGGTGATGAAGCCCCGGCGACTGACGCCGGGCGCAGGCTTCGCATCCTTGTCTCGGTCTTCGTGATCCATGAGTGCCTCCGGCTGCACTCCGGCCCTAGCTCGGGCCGGAGATTCAACTCTCGTGGAATAGATGCATGCGGGACGGACGGCCAGCTCCCGCGGCGGCGTCGACCGCCGGTCGGGCCTGCCGCCCGGATTATACGACGGGACCGGGGATCCGAGGTCCAGAGTTTCGGCCGCGGTGCGGTCGCTGGACCCCGGGTGGCCTCACTGATTCGGTCGGAGCAACTGCCTGAAGGTCAAGGTGTTGATGTCGCGGAACATCGGCGTCCGCGGGGGCAGCAGCGCCGGGGTCAGGAAGTCGGTGTCGAACTTGTATCCGCGGGTTGGAGGCGAGTAGACCACGTCGCAGCACTTGTAGGTGCCCACCGCCTGGCGGCTGGTGTAGAAGCTGACGATCGAGCCCCGGAAGTTGAGCGTGCCGTTCCAGTCCTCGATGTAGCGCAGGAAGTTGTGTGCCCCGCCGTCGGTGCCGAAGTCGGTGTGGTCCTGGGCGTTGCTGTTTGGACGTGGAAAATTGAGCCCCTTGCCCGAGATAACCGCCACGCGGTACCACGTGGTCGTGCCCGCCCTGTCGGCGACCGCCACGACGTGCGGCGACCTGAACGACCCGATGTCGTTGTAGCCGTTGGACAGCAACGTCACGGCATCCGCGATGACCGATGCAGAGGCGTGGTCGGCGCCGGGTGTGTTGCCGAAATCGGTGCCGGCCGCGTTGGGCGCGTTGAAATTGCCCTGCACGTACAGCGGATTCTCGGCCACGATCGAAAGCCCCTGCGTTCCGTTGCGCGGGAGCCGGAGCAAGCCGGCCGTATAGCCGCCGTTGACGACCTTGAGCGCGCGGCGGAAGAACACCGGCGGATTGACCCGGGCCTCGGCCACCGGTACAGGTGTCGTCAGACTGGTTGCCGCACCCGCTGCCCAGGCGCCGGTCGCGCAGGTCAAGCCGACCGCACAGGTCGCGGCGGTCGCGGTGGCCGGGTTCAGCCATGGGTACGCGGTTACAACCGCCGGGTACAGCCGCGGCACGCCGCCATACACGTCGAGCACGCCGTTGCCGTTCATGTCTTCGCCGGTGTCGAGCACGCCATTCGACACACTCTGTCCGGAGGCCGGATTGACGAAGTCCTCGAATCCTAGTTCGCCGGTCTCGCGATCGTCGCCGACAAAGTCGTCTGCGGTGTAGAGAATCCCGTCCGCCCCGGCGCGCGGCGACGCCGCTCCATCGGCGCCAAGGTCCTTGTTGCCGCGGCGATCGGAGAAATAGACCACGTAGCCGGTCACGTCCATCGTGTCGGGGTGGGTCGAAATCCAGAGCCGCAGGTTGTTCACGTCAAGCTCGATGTAGTGCATCACGCCGTCCATCCATGGCACGACTCCGGTGCCGGCGGAGTCGTCTCGGCGAGCACCCTCGCGGGCGTCATATAGCACCAGCGGCAGATAGTCCGTCTGGAGCGTTGACCACACACCCGCGCCCGAGTGGCCGCAATTGGTGAAGCCGGCCGACGGGTTGTCGCGGACGCGCTGCAGATGGATCACGGCATTCGGGCTGGGGTCGTCGCCGGCCGCACCAGCACATGTGTTGCCCACCGTGTTCCACGCGCCGGCGTTGGCGAGATTGCGCCCGGTGAATCCGCGATTGAGGATCTCGACCGTCACGTCGGACCAGGCACCGTCACGCGTCTGCCGCTCGATCTTCAGGAACCCATCGGCGATCGGCGTGCCTGGAGGAACGCGATATCCTTTGCCGGAGGCGGCCGCAGCAACGGCGTCCTGGTTACCTGCCATGTTCACCGGGTAAGCCCCCGCCCAGGCCAGTGGAACGCCGCTTACCCAGTTCACGCCTTGTCCCGCGCGGTAGGCCGCGTCGCGCGACAGTCTTGCAAGGTCGACTGGGTCGGTCGCCGTGACCGTCTGCAGGCCGGTGATGTCGGCCGCGCGATCCGACAGCAGGATGCGAAGACTCGCCATCGAGAAGAACCGCTGGTCGAGCACGACCTGGGCGTCTGGCACCGCAAGGGAGGGCCGGCGAATCAGGTCGACGGGCAGCGCGCCGTCGGTGACCAGCGGCAGATCGAGCCGCTTCGCACCGAGTCGTGCCGTTTCGGATTCGATTCGAATAGGTGCCCGTCGAGACGCTGGTCCACGTGTTTTCGTTCGGCACGTTTCCCGGCACCAGGACCATCGTCGGACGGCCGTTCACCATCTGCAGGGTGCTCGGGGGCACACTCGCCACCCTGACGCTGCCTTCCTGGGTGCCGCCCCCACAGTTGCCGCCCTGGTTGCCGCAGCTCAGGCGCCGAAACACCGGATTGGATCCGCTGGTGGTCGCCAGACTGACATAGCCCTGATGGCCGCTGGTGGCGATCGACAGCCCGTTGGGTAGGTGGGTCCTGACGACTTCGCCCACCGCCGTCACCACGTCGCGCATCGTCAGCGTCGCGGCTCCATCCTGGGCCAGGTAGATGTTCTGGTTGGAATGAACCCGCCCGCCGAAGTCGAAGTCCGGCCCTGCAAAGAAGCTCAGGTCGTTCTCCGAGTAGACGCCGAACTGGAACACGGGCACAGCCACCGTCTGCACCTCGCGCCGCATCCGAACTTCGGCGGCTCCGGTCATGGCCCCGCCCGAGGCCCGCGCCGTCACGTTGATGACGTAGGGCGTGATCAGCGCCTGCAGCCCCTGGAACGGGCCGTTGGGAATCGTGGCGGTGACCACCGCTCCTGGCGTGATCGTGTACCCGGAGCCGCCGGCCGGCGCCAGGAACTGGAAGCCAGGAAGGACGGGCGGCGTCGCCATCAGCGCGTTGAGCTCGGCGGCCGACGGGCTGTAGTTGCCACCGACGAACAACTCGCCAAGGTCTGCAGTGAGCGTCTCCAGGCCGGCGTGAGCGGCAGCGTATGCCTGCGTCTGATCGCGAGTCACGCCGGTCACCTGCTGGTCGGACACGATCACCGCGAAGAAGCCGACCAACAGGGCGGAGAGCAACATCATGATCAGCAGCGCTGACAGTAGTGCCATGCCCGATTCGCGATTGCGCCTCATCGTCGTGCCTTTCCACGCGCCGCCCGCGGCGGCGCACTCTCTACAACTCGCGGTCCCGGAATCCGCCTATCGATACCGATCCACCAGAGCCAGACTGCGCAGGCTCACCTGCGTGCTCAACGTGCTTCGAAAGAACCGGTTGGTCTCCGAAAACCGCTGCGCCGAGCGCCCGGCGAGGAACAGATTCACCTTGCGAATCTGATTCGGTGAGCACGGGTTCGGAGCGCAGGCGCCCCCATTGGTCAGGTCGGCGGCCACCATGCGGACATTCGACGGATTGGTGACGCCATCCAGCATGTCGTAGGTGAATTGCAGGTTCTCGACCGAAAAGGCCACGGTCTGCCCGCGACGATTGACCGCCGCCAGCGGGTCGCCCCAGTTCATGTGGCGGATCAGCCTCGGCGTCGTCGGGTCGAGCGTGTTGTCGAGGTAGTAGGTGATCATCCGGACCCGGGAGACGTTGGCGGAGTTGGCGGCCGTCGGTGCCGCCGTGGCGAGGTCGTCCACCGTGCCGTTCAGGACCGCGGCGAACTGGTTCAGGTGCATCGGGTCGCCGGTGCCGAAGGTGAACGACTGGCCGCCGTTGACCGCTGTCACGTATGCCAGCGCGCTCCCGCTGCCCTTGGTGAACATCATCAGGTCGCCCACTCGCACATCGTCGTTTCCGCCGACGCTGATATCCCTCCCGGACGGAGACTGGGCCGGCAGCGCGACGGTTGCCGTGTGCCCGGCCAGGTTGAAGCTGAAGACGGGAAGCGCTTCCAGCGCCGAGTCGACCGCGAGCGTGGTCAGCAGGCCGGTGGCCACGCCGTTCACGTCGGGCCCGCATCCCGGTCCAGGGGTAACGGCCGATATCGTGGTCGTGCCCGCCGGCCACTGCGTGCAGAGACTCCCCGCGGGGTGGGGCCGCAGAATCGCCAGCGCTCCATTGCCGTTGGGCACCTGGACCGTTCGGCCGGGCGGCAGGCCCTGCCCGACCTGGATGAGGTCGCGGACCAGCAGGTCCACCGCGATGCGGAGGTTGTTGTTGAGACCCAGAATGCTGGTCGAGCTCTCGGCCGCGCGGTATCCGTCGGTGAGCACCCTCAGTGTCCCGCCCATGACGACGAGCACGATGACCATGGCGATGAGCAGTTCGGCCAGGGTGAATCCGGCGTCGCGCGAGGTGGAGCGATCGGGGATGCGCATGTTCGCCTCTAGGAAAACGCGGAGATCACCGTGCGCAGCGTGTAGGTGCGCTGTTGTCTCCCGACGCTGTAGGTGATGGTGACAACCAGTTCACGCAGGTCCGGTTTTGCCGGCACCAGCTCACGGATTCGGATTTCGCGCAGGAACCCTGTCATCGGTGTCACCAGGTCGTCGGCGTCTCCGAGAATGCCGTTGGGTCCAGGATCGCGCTGCGTCTCCACGCCGGCAGCCGCGTCGTCGGCCGTGTTGATCAGTCCGTCGACACCCGCCGCGTTGAGGGCCTGCGGTCCGTCGAGGAAGACACCGCCGGCGGACACGTTTCGAATCTGGGCCCAGACGATGGTGCGCGTATCGCGCGCGGTGTGCACGCTCTCAACGGCCTCGCGTGCCTTCTCGCGGGCGGTGAGATTCGCCGACGAGGCGGACATATGTTGCATGCCCACGTAGAACGCCTGGGCGAGCGCGAGCAATCCGACCGTGAGGATTGACATGGCGATGACGGCTTCGATCAGCGTGAAGCCTTCACCACGGCGCGTGGGGGTGTTCATCGTGTCCATCGGTTTCCGTTCCAGTGCCACTCGCTGACCAGCGCAGTGGGCCCGAAGATCGAGACTGCGCGGGCGCTCAGCGGCTGACCATTCCTGCCGACGAAGACGGTGCCATTTACGGGGTCGCCGTTCTGGTCGACGAACCAACCCTCGCTTGTGAAGGAGAGTGCCGTGGCGGTGCCGAAGGCCGTCGCGGTGGCGTTGCCGAACGCATCCGGCGTATCGGGAAGTCCAGGAAAGAGCCGGAACTCCATACCGCCCTCGAGCACGGTGCTGCTGATTATCGTCGTGCCCGGCCCCGGGACCTCCATCCTCGTGATGACGATCTGGCTCGGGGCGGTGAATGTCACCCGCACGCTGCGGCGCTGGGCGATGGACTGTTCGCGGGCAGTACGCAGGATGGACGCCAAGCGGGCCGAGCCGCCATCCGCCTGGGCCGACTGAATCACCCCGGGCATCATCATGACGCTGACGCCGACAAGGACCCCGATGAGCCCCACGACCACGACCATTTCGATCAGGGTGAAGCCGGACGCACCGGGGCATGCGCCGCGCACGACAACCGGCGTGCGAGCAACACCAAGCAGATCGTGGGTACACATCTCCTCAGACTCCTCCAGTGAAGCGTGCAAGACGAAGGCCGAATCAGTCGCTCGACAACGCCGTCTAAGTATAACCAGACAAAAGACTTGTCTCTGCAGAGATTCCGGACGCCCGGGACATACCTGCAAAAATTGGGGCACGGGCAACATTATTGGTATCGACAGACCTGCACGAGAAGGTTAGGGATGGGCCGCAAACTGGACCCCAGTCGTGATTGGTGGCATGCCTGCCGGCCCGCCGGATTCGACCCGCGCGAGAATCCTCAACCGGAATCGCGGTCCTGACACGACGCCGCTGGCACTCGACGCGCGGCGCCTCAGCGCCCGGCGATGGGCGGGAGACTGTCCAGAAACACCTTGAAATGAGAACCCCAGACGGCAGGGAGCGAGTGCGTCCCGTGTCCGCGCGTCTGCTCGGTGATGGGGAGCAGCACGTAGTGGCCGCGCTTGACGCGGGGCATCAGTCTTTCCATCAGGCCGAGCTCAGGTGGATTCACCTGATCGTCGGCCGAGTTGATCGCGAGCAACGGAGCGGCAATCTGTTCCAGCTTCGGTGACGGGTCGTAGTCCCGGGACGCGTCGAACTGGTACAGCATGTCATTGGCGTCGTTGCCTGAGAGCCGACTGCGCATCTGATCGGCAAGGAACTTGTCGGCGGCATCCCTGGTCGCCGCGCTCTTCTGCCACTGCAGCGGGCTGCTGACCATGAAGAGCAGGATGTGCACGGCATTCTCGAGGCCGCGCGGCTGCGACGTGTACTCGCCGTCAGTCCAGCTCGGGTCATTCCGGATGCTGTCCTGGATCATCTTCCGCATCATGCGATTGCGGCCCGCGATCTGGGTAGGGACCGAGGCGAGGGGCACGAGGCCGTCCATGAAGTCCGGATACCGTTCGCCCCACACCCAGGTGTGCATCCCACCCATCGACGTGCCCATGACGAGACGAAGGTGATTGACGCCGAGATGCTCGGTGAGCAGCCGGTATTGCGCGTCCACCATGTCGTCGTAGCTGTAGTGCGGAAACTTCATGTGCAGTCCGTTGCTCGGCTTGCTCGATGCACCGTGGCCGATCCCGTCCGGCAGGATGATGAAGTAGTTCTGTGCGTCGAGCAGCCCGCCGGGAACGAACAGCACGCCCGCGAAGCTCGCGCTCAGGAAGCTCCTGCCGCTGCCCCCGGTGCCATGACCGATGAGGACCGCGTTCATCACGCGGCCGGTGGAGTCCTTTCGTGGCGTGCCGATCGTGAGGTAGTGCTGCCGCAATTCAGGCAGCACTTCCCCACTGGCGAACTTGAACTCTTTGATCACGTAGTCGCCGGCAACCGGCGCGGGGTACTGCGGCGGGCGCTGGGTTTGTGAAGGGCGCGACGGCGTGGACTGCCGGGAAGCTCCGGCCGCCGGCGAGGATGCCATCGCCAGCGCGAGAGCTATCACGGACGCAGAGACTGTAACCTGACGGTTCATGTCTTTTGCCCTCTGGGGTCTCGCCGGCATCCCGAACAGGCCTGCCTCCATCACGTGAGAACCGACCTCGTGGCCGCCTGCTCCCGCCGTCAGACCGTGGCACGCCGAATCTCCCGCGCAGCGATGGCGACGCCATCCGCTACACGAGCAGCTTGCCGCCTTCCATCACCTTCCGGTCGTCGAACCACACGGTCGGGCTCTTCACGAGGCCGTCGAGGTGGCTGGCAACCCGGACGCTCCCGCCCATCGACTTGTTGTCCCCGAAGGCGATGTGGATCGTGCCCATGACCTTCTCGTCCTCGAGGATGACGCCGGTCAGGATCGCCTTGTCGTTGGTGCCGATGCCGAATTCCGCCACCGTGCGTGCGTCGATCCCGTGCGGTTCGAGGAGCGCGACGAGGCGCGTCGCCGACTCGCCGCCGGTGATCTCGGTCGCGTACCCGTCCTTCACGACGATGCGAATCGGCCGATCGACCATGCCGACGCTCGCCATCGACCCGTCCACCACGACAACCCCGTTCGACCTGCCTTCGAGCGGCGCCAGGTACGCCTCGCCGGTCGGCAGGTTGCCGAAGAGGCCCTTCTCGGTGAAGATGCCGGAACTGGCGTGCGCCTCGCGGCCCTCGATGGGCAGCACGATGTCGGTGCCGGCCGGCGCCGTGACGCGAACGACTTTCGTCGCGCGCATCAGGTCGCAGATCCGATAGGTGCGCGCGGCGATCTGGTGGTAGTCCGCGTTCATGCAGCGGACCATGACCTCCTCGGTGACGCCGGGAAGCGTGGCCACCCGCGCGCCCGATGCGCTCGCCGCGCGGCGCGAATCGGTGTGCGTCAGCGACTTCGAGGTCGGACAGAAGACGACGTCGAACGCCTGCATCAGGCCGGCGACCTCCGGCGGTGGCTCTTCGCCGTTGGTCTTGCGGGGGACCATTTCCACCAGCAGGACGTCGTTGCCGAGATCGCGTGCGGCGAGTCGGAGGGCCTCGCCAATCATTCGAAGCGGCTCGTCGGTCACGACAAGCACGCGCTCGCCCGGGCGAAGGCCCATGCAGTCCCGGACGGCGATGAGGGCGGCGGAACGAAGTGCGGATGAGATCGACATCCGGGCATTCTACCGCCTTTCTGGCGCGCCCCGCGGCGGACGCCCGCCGCGTGTTACAGTACGGGGGCACGCCCCTTCGGCCGGTGCGTATCCGGGCGACCCACCACGTTTCCAAGGAGTTCAGGACATGCCAAATGCGATCGAAGGACTCAAGCCGGCATTGCTCTGGAAGTACTTCGCCGACCTGTCGCAGATCCCGCGAGGCTCGAAGAACGAGAAGGCGGTCGCGGCATGGGTCGTGGGCCAGGCGAAGAAACTCGGCCTCGAACACCACCAGGACTCGCACGGGACGGTGGTCGTCCGCAAGCCGGCGTCCGCGGGGTACGAAAAGGCCCCCATGGTCTGCCTGCAGGGCCATCTCGACATGGTGTGCGAGAAACGGCCGGAGAAGGTGCACGACTTCCTGAAGGACCCGATCACGCTGGTGCGCCACGGCAACGTCATGATGGCGGACGACACGACGCTCGGCGCCGACAACGGGGTCGCCGTCGCGACCAGCCTGGCGATCATGGAGGACAAGTCGCTCGTGCACGGGCCCCTCGAGTTCCTCTTCACCATCGACGAAGAGACGGGTCTGACCGGGGCGAACAATCTGGAGCCGGGCTTCCTGAAGGCCAAGACGCTGCTGAACCTCGACTCGGAGGAAGAGGGAGCGCTCTACGTCGGCTGTTCCGGGGGCCGCGACATGACGGGCACGTGGAAGCTGGAAACGGATCCGGCGCCCGCCGGGACGGTCGCACTGGAGATCAAGGTTGGCGGCCTCAAGGGTGGCCACTCGGGCCTGGAGATCGACAAGGGCCGGGGCAATGCGCTCAAGATCCTCAATCGCGCGATTGCCCGGGTGACCGCGCTCGGCGGCCGGCTGGCCCGCATCGATGGCGGCAACAAACGGAACGCCATTCCGCGTGACGCCGCGGCGCTCCTGTTCATCCCCAAGGCCAAGGCACCGGACGCGATCAAGGAAATCGCCGCCGTCAACGGGACACTCCGCGCCGAACTGCCCACCGTGGAGCCCGGCCTTCAGGTGACCGCAGCGGTCGTGAAGATACGCGGCAAGGTGTTCAAGCGCGCGCTGCAGAAGAAGATCATGCAGGCGACGAGCGCGCTCCCGCACGGCGTCATCAAGATGAGCGCCGAGATTCCGGGGCTGGTCGAGACCTCGACCAACGTCGCCGTGATCACGACCTCGAAAAAAGACGTCGCGTTCGCCACGAGCCAGCGCAGCTCGGTGGCCTCCGAGATCGTCGAGATCAACGACACGGTGCGGACCATTTTCGAGCTGGCGGGCGCGTCCGCAACCGGGTCGGATGGCTATCCCGGCTGGAAGCCGAATCTCGCTTCGCCGATCCTGAAAGTCGCCAAGGCCACCTATCAGCAGCTCTACGGCAAGGAGCCCGAGGTGAAGGCCGTGCACGCCGGCCTGGAGTGCGGGATCATCGGCGAGAAGTTCCCGGGGATGGACATGGTGTCGTTCGGCCCGACGCTGGAAGGGGTGCACTCGCCGGACGAGAAGATCTACATCGACACGGTCGAAAAGTACTGGAACTTCCTTCTGGCGATCCTGAAGAGCGTCAAGTAGCCGCAATCGAGGGGGCCTCGGGCGGCGCCTGGGGCCCCTCGCGGCCCCCTCCTCGTCGAACCCGCCTGGCCTCACCTACGAGCGGGCGAACAGCGCCATGCCGTGGAGAATCGACGCGGCGATCGCCGCCACCGTGGCCAGCACGCACACGACGGCCATCAGGAGGTGATCGATGCGCTCCGGTTTGAGCGGATCGAGGATGCGCCCCGCAAGGTAGCCTCCGGCAAACCCGCCGGCGTGGGCCCAGTTGTCGACCCCGGGCATGATGAGACCGAACACGCCCATCGCCAACGCGTAGCCCAGGGCCTCGCGTCGAATGAGGCTGCTTCCCGATCGGTTGCCGTAGAACACGAGCGCGCCGAGCAGCCCGAAAATGGGCGCCGAGGCGCCAACCGTGAAGCCGGCGCCGCCGAGAATCGGAATGCCCCCGAACATCAGCCACGCGACCGAGCTGGCCGAGAAGCCGGCGACCCCGGCCACGGTGTAGATGATGACCATGCGGCCCGCGCCGTAGAGATCCGCACACGCGGGCCCGAGTTGTCTCACCCACATCATGTTGAACAGGATGTGAAGCAGCCCCGCGTGCAGCCACCCGGCGCTGAGGACCGTCCACCACCGGCCGTACTCGAAGACGGGCAGCCCGCCACTCGCGCCGAAGAGAAACAGGCTCGTCGTGTTGGGTGAGAGAAACGAGAAGAGGCCCGTCATCCGGATGCCGCCCCCGGACGCCAGCAGCATCGCCGCGTACAGCCCGATGCAGCCGGTGACGAGCAGCGGCACGAATCCCATGTCGTTCCCGAGGCTGCGCAGCACGGGCGAGAACCCCCAGAGCCCGGGATTCCTCCTGCCGCACGTGTAGCACACCTCGTCGTTCACGCCGACCAGGGATCCGCAAGAGGTGCAGACGACCGAACCGGTGGTTTTTCGTCCAAGCATGGGTGAGGTCCTACCCGGGATCATACCCCGAGCGACCCCTGTCCTCCTGTCGCGTCAGAATCCGGCAGGGGATCGCCCCGAACGCAACGCGGGTCTGTGGACGATCGACCGTCCAGCTCGCAGGTGCCGCGAGCCGCCGGTCGCCAGCCGGATCCGGTTCGGCCTAGTAGTTGCCGAACCGCGGATTGACGATGTTGTTGTTGAGGGACCCGAACGTGTACGAGATGCCGAACGACACCGAGTACCTGGTACGACGTCTTCAACTGCCGCTGCCGCACGAGGATCTCCTCGGTGGTCGCGTCACCCCGAGGCAGATAGAGTTGATCCCTGATGAACGACGCCCAGCCGCCGAAGTCGATCGAGAGCCCTTTGGCCACGCGCAGCTCGATCGACGATCCTCCCTCGAGCCGGTACTTCCCGTTCAACGACAGGTGGTGAGTGGCATCGAGTGAGAGGTTGAGCTGCCCCCAGGGCTGACGGGAGTCGAAGACCAGGCTCAGCTTGTGGTCCGGCAGGGTCTCGGCCATCTTGTCGTAGATCGTGACCTCAGAGTACTTGTAGTCGGTCACGCCGATGCTGTACTGGAGCGTGAGCAGCCTTCGCGTCGACTGGGAATAGGGAAAGAAATCGTACTCGACCGCCGGCGCGGCAGACAGCTTGCGCTTCTGGTTCGTGTAGGTGGACGTGCTGAACGAGGTGCGCGCGCCCACCGACCACTTCGGGCTCAGGCTCTTGACGACCAGACCGCTGACGCTGGAGTCGCGGGTGATGCTCGTGAAGGTCTCGCCGTCTCCAAGATCGTACGTGCTCTGGCGGTATGAAAGGCTCGAGGACAGTTTGACCTTCCACGCGTCGGTTATGCGATTGCCCGACGCACTGCCCGACATCGAGAAGCTGCTCGACAGGCTCTCGGCGTACCCGTATCCGCTGAACCTGACGCGCATCACCCAGTGATCCCATCGATCCGGGGCCGTGCTTTTCGCCTCGGTCTTCTTCGCCGCAAACGACACCGTGATCGCGTCGGCCACCGACGAATGGCTGATGTACCGCACCAGGCCGAGCCGTATGGCGCGGACCAGACCCGCCCGGGTCGCGTCGCTCGATTGCGCGGGGGGCGCCACGTAGGTGAGCGTGTCGTTGGCGCCGTTGAAGGCGCGCCTGCCGATGAACGCCAGCGTATATTCCTCACCGCCTGCCCCGGTGCTCTGGCTCGTGATGAGGATGTGCAGGTCCGCTTCCTCCCGATCGAGCACGTGGTCGATCAGGGGAAGCTCGGTGCGCAGGTAGTCGGTGTCGCACCACGTATTCGAGCAGTCGATGAAGACCTTGATGTGGACGGGCGGGGGCGGAGATTGCGCGCCTGATGCGATCGGCCAGGCGGCCCATGCACAGATCGTCGCCACGAAGGCGAGCGCCAGTCTCCTCATCGAGCCCCCACTTCCCGCTCCGGCCGCGGACCTCCCGCGGCCCCGCTCGGCAGAAGATGATGAACGATCAGGGCGACCGCCGCCCGGACCGTCCGTCGATGCCCTATTCAGACGACCGGCGGGCCGCTTCGGTTGGAACGGCCTGCCCGGCCTCGCACTATACTGGTCGAGCCCTCCCGAGGTCCGCCTCGCCCAGGAGATCGACCATGCCATTAGACACCAGGCGATTGGTTCTGGCCGTCTTCCTCGCACTCATCGCGCTTTGGTCCGCGCCGGGCGCGCAGTCGCCGGGCCCGTTCGACGACCTCTTCATCGACTCCACGATGAGGGTCGACTTCTACCACACCGGGGGACTCGGATCCGAGGTCGTGGCGCTCGACCGCGTGGTCAACGACGGGCCGTGGCCGGGCAGCCGCACCCGGCTGATTGACGACTCGAATCTCGGCAAGTACCTCGTCGAGGTGCTCGACCGCGACACGAATCGATGCATCTTCTCGCGCGGCTTTGCGTCCATCTTCGGCGAGTGGGAAACAACCGACGAGTCGAAGCTCGCCCACCGGACCTACCAGGAGTCCGTCCGGTTCCCGTGGCCGAAGCGCCCCGTGCAAGTCGTGGTGAAGAAGCGCGTGGCGGATCAGAGCTTCCGCGAGATCTGGACGACCATCGTCGATCCGCAGTCGCGCAGTGTGAACTCGGCGCGCTTGGCGCCGGCTGGCAAGGTCTGGACCTTCATCGACAGCGGCCCGGCCGCGACGAAGGTGGACCTGCTCCTGCTGGGCGATGGGTACACCGAGAGCGAGCTCCCGAAGTTCCATGCCGACGTCAAGCGGCTCGTGGACACCATGTTCGCGGTCGAGCCGTACAAGTCACGGCGCGCGGATTTCAACGTGCGGGCGATCGACCTGCCGACCTCCGACAGCGGCATCCACAATCCTCGCACGGGCACCCATCGCCGGGGCCGCCTGGGCACCGAGTACAACATCTTCGACAGCGAGCGCTACGCGCTCAGCCTCGACAACCGCGCGTGGCGCGACCTCGCCGCCGCGGCGCCGTACGACGCCGTGGAAATCCTGATCAACAACCGCTACTACGGCGGAGGGGGCATCTTCAACGACCACGCGACCGTCGCGGTGGACTCGGGTTCGGCAGCCTACGTCTTTGTCCACGAGTTCGGCCACCACTTCGCCGGGCTTGGCGACGAGTACTACACGTCTGAGGTGGCCTACGAAACGGGCGGCGCCGAGAAGGTCGAGCCGTGGGAACCCAATATCACCGCCCTGCACGATCCCGCCAGGCTGAAGTGGAAGGACCTCGTCGATCCCGGCACGCCGCTGCCGACGCCGTGGGACAAGGAGGCGTACGAGACGAAGTCGGCCCAGATTCAGGCCGAGCGCAGACGCATCCGGGCCCAAGGCCTGCCTGAAACCGAGATGGACACGCTGTTCGCCGCGCAGCGCGAATGGGAGGCGAAGTTCCTCTCGTCGATGACGTATTCCGGCAAGGTCGGGGCCTTCGAAGGGGCTTCCTACGAACCGAAAGGGCTCTTCCGCCCCGAAGCCGACTGCATCATGTTCACGCGTGCGACCAGCTTCTGCCGGGTGTGCCGGCGTGCGATCGCGCGCGTGATTGATCTGCACTCGAGGCCATAGGACAAGACCGCGCGGGGCGGGCGACGAGAGCTACCCCCGGTCCTTCACGACGTCCTGGCGGAGCTGCTCGACCATGCGCTGGATGGCGTCGAGTTTGTCCAGCAGCTCGTGGTGGTGCCTGATTCGTGTGGTGTGCTTCCTGGGCTCGAACACGATGAACCCACCGGGCTCCAGGACCGCCTTCTCCACATCGTCGATCGACAGGAAGTTCTGACGCCGAAGGGCGATCTCGAGATCACTCACGGTGATGAGTTCCTTTTCGAGCGTGCCCTCCAGCACCTTGCCATGCTCGATGAGGACGGCCGGCGATCCCTCGACCAGCCGTGCAACCTTGGGATGGCCGTAGGTCCACCGCACCACCAGGTAATTCACCACCAGGAGCGTCGTCGCCCCAATGATGCCGCCCGTCAGGCTGTTGTCGTTGCCGATGATCGCGTTCTGCACGGTGTTGGACAGCGTCAGCAGCACGACGAGGTCGAACGGGTTCAACTGCGCCAGTTCTCGTTTTCCGGCCAGGCGGATGCCGACGATGAGGAACACGTAGACGGCGACGGGCCGGAAGAACTTTTCGAGCAACGGGATGCCGGGCAGCAACAGGTCGTTCAGGATTGAGTCCATGGTGGCTCCTCGCCTGGGCGTTTTTCCGCGGGAAGAGAGGCTGTCGTTCGGCCGCCGCCAGTTTGGATTATAGTGCCCGCTTTGGCTCTTGAACGCCGGCCCTCGGGGTGCCCTCCCATCGCATCCCGCCTCGGGCGCGTCGTCCGAATCGCCAGCCGGCAGGGAGCGCTTCATGGGATGGGTGCAGGTCTACGAGCCGATCGGCGGCCTGGCGGCGAGCACGATCGCCGCCGCGCTGCCCATCGTTCTGCTGTTGGCGACGCTTGGCCTCCTCCGGTGGCCGGCTCATCGCGCGGCGTTCGCCGGGTTGGCCGCCGCAATGGCCGTGTCGATTGCCATCTACGGGATGCCTGTCCGTGCGGCCGCCGCGACGGCAATCTACGGCGCGGTCTACGGGCTCTTCCCGATCGGCTGGATCGTGGTCTCTGCGATCTTCCTCTACAACCTCAGCGTGCGGTCTGGCACCTTCGAGGTCGTGAAGCGATCGGTCGCGCGGCTGTCGGGCGACCGGCGAATCCAGGCGTTGCTCATCGCCTTTTCGTTCGGCGCCTTCATCGAAGGCGCGGCCGGTTTCGGCACACCAGTCGCCATCTCGGCCGCGCTCCTGATGGGGCTCGGATTCGCGCCGCGGGAGGCCGCGTCGCTGACCTTGATTGCGAACACGGCGCCGGTCGCCTTCGGCGCGATCGGCACGCCGATTCTCACCCTTGCGGCGGTGACCGGGCTGCCCGCCAACGTCCTGGGCGCGATGGCGGGGCGCCAGCTGCCGCTGGTGTCGTTGCTGATTCCCGCGTGGCTCGTCGCGGCGATGGCCGGGTTTCGAGGCCTTCGAGGGGTCTGGCCGGCCGTGCTCGTCTGCGGCGGATCCTTCGCGGCGGTCCAGTTCTTGTGGAGCAACCTGGTTGGCCCCGAGCTGGTCGACGTCGTCGGAGGGCTGTGCTCGATTGCGTGCCTGGGCGTGTTCTGCCTCTGGTGGCGGCCACGCGATTCCGAGGAACCACTGACACGGAGCGAATCGGCGGGTGTGAGACGCGGTATCGGGGCAGGGGGGCAGGCCGATTCAGACGCTGCGAGCGATGCCGCGAAGCTGCCTCCTCACGCCTCGGGCCGCGCCGTCCTTCGCGCGTGGATGCCGTGGATCTTCCTGAGCACGTTTGTGACCTTGTGGGGCATGCAGCCGGTGCGGGCGCTCCTCAATGGAGGACCGGCAGGGCTCGCAGCCTACTCGCGCACGCATCGGCCGCCAGCCATGTCGCCGCTGCTCTCGCCCCGGTTCGACGTTCCCGGCCTCCATCGAATGGTGTATCGGGAATTCCCCGTCGAGCCCACGCGAGTGGACCGGTCACGCATCGACGATCCAGCCTATCGCGCCGTCCGGGCCGAGGCTGCCGTCTTCGTGTTCAACTGGCTCTCGGCAACCGGCACCGCGATTTTCCTCGCGGCACTCGTCACCGCGTGGTTCCTCGGCATCCCGCGACGGGATGTCCTCAGGATCGGCCGCGACACTCTCCGCCAGATGCGCCGGTCGCTGCTGACGATCGCCTTGATGTTGTCGCTCGGGTTCATCACCCGCTACGGCGGCACCGACGCGACGCTCGGACTCGCGTTCACCAGGACGGGCTGGTGCTACCCGTTCTTCGCCGCGCTGCTCGGGTGGCTGGGGGTTGCCCTGACGGGCTCGGACACGAGTTCGAACGTGCTGTTCGGAAGCCTGCAGCGGATCACGGCCGAGCAGCTCGGGCTGAACCCGGTGCTCATCACCACGGCGAACAGCACCGGGGGCGTGATGGGCAAGATGATCGACGCGCAGACGATCGTGATCGCAACCGCGGCGACGGGCCAGCAGGGCCACGAAGGCGACATCCTGCGCTCGGTCTTCTGGCACAGCCTGGTTCTTGCCGCGATCGTGGGCCTTATCGTGATGGCCCAGGCGTACCTGGTGCCGTGGATGATCCCCGCCGTGTGAGCACGGCGGCTGGGGCCAGCCTCAGTCCTTCGGCTTCGGGCGCTGGTTGGCGGCGAGGATGCGCTTCCGGATCCGGCTCGATTTCGGCGTGATCTCCACCAGCTCATCGTCGTTGATGAACTCGATCGACTGCTCCAGGTTCAGCTTGCGCGGCGGCACGAGGCGGATGGCCTCGTCGGCCGTCGACGCCCGCATGTTCGTCTGCTTCTTCTCCTTCGTCACGTTCACGTCCATGTCGCGAGCGCGCGCGTTCTCGCCGATGATCATACCTTCGTAGACAGCCGTTCCGGCCTCGAGGAAGATCTCGCCCCGCTCCTGGAGGTTGTAGATCGCGTAGGCCGTCGCGACGCCCGGTCGATCGGCCACCAGTGCGCCCGTCAGCCGGGCTGGAATCGGGCCATGCCACGGGCTCCAGCTGTGGAAGAGGTGGTTCATGATCCCGGTGCCGCGCGTGTCGGTGAGGAATTGCGACCGGAGCCCGATGAGCCCCCGGGTCGGCACGAGGAACTCCATGCGCACGCGGCCGCTCCCGTGGTTGACCATCTTGGACATGATCCCCTTGCGCGTCCCGATCTGGGCCATGATCACGCCCTGATACTCCTCTGGTGAGTCGATGATGAGTTCTTCCACCGGCTCGAGCGTCGTGCCGTGTTCTTCGCGGGTGACGATTTCCGGCCGCGAGACCTGCAGTTCGTAGCCTTCGCGCCGCATCATCTCGATGAGGATCGACAGCTGCAGCTCGCCTCGGCCGATGACCTTCATCTGCTCGGGGGAATCGGTGTTCTCGACGCGGATCGAGACGTTGCCGAGCAGCTCCCGCTCGAGGCGCTCGCGAAGCTGCCGCGAGGTTACGAACTGACCCTCGCGTCCGGCCATGGGCGACGTGTTGACGCCGAAGATCATCGACACGGTCGGTTCGTCGATGGCCAGCGGCGCGAGCGGATCGGGGTGCTCGGCATCGGTGATCGTCTCGCCGATCGTGATGTCCGCGATGCCCGCCAAACACACGATGTCGCCGGCCGACGCGGAGTCGACTTCGATCCGCTTCAGGCCGTCGAACGCGTACAGCTTCGTCACCCGCGTGGTCTCGAGCCGCCCGTCGAGTTTGCTGACGGCCACCGTGTCACCCAGGCGGACCCGGCCGTTGAACACACGCCCGACGGCGATGCGGCCGAGATAGTCGTTGGAGTCGAGATTGGCCACGAACAGCTGGAGCGGGGCCGACGGGTCGCCGCGAGGCGGCGGTACCGCATTGATGATGGCTTCGAACAATGGCCGAAGATCGGTGCCCGGGTTCGCGAGATCAGTGGTGGCGGTTCCCACTCTCGCGTTGGTATAGATGACCGGGAAATCCAACTGGTGCTCGCCGGCATCGAGATCGATGAACAGATCGTAGACCTCGCTGAGCACCTCCTGGGACCGGGCGTCGTGGCGATCGATCTTGTTGATCACGACAATGGGCGTCAGCTGCCGCTCGAGGGCCTTTCGAAGGACGTAGCGCGTCTGCGGCAGGGGGCCTTCCGACGCGTCGACCAGCAGCAGCACGCCGTCGACCATCGACAGGGTCCGTTCGACCTCCCCGCCGAAGTCGGCGTGCCCGGGCGTGTCGACGATGTTGACCAGCGTGTCGTGGTAGTGCACGGCAGTGTTCTTGGCGAGAATCGTGATGCCACGCTCGCGTTCGAGGTCGGTGTTGTCCATCGCGCGTTCGGCCACGCGCTCGTTGGCCCGGAACGTTCCGCTCTGGTAGAGCATCGCGTCCACCAGCGTGGTCTTGCCGTGATCGACATGGGCGATGATGGCCACGTTTCGCCGGCGGGGGTTGGCGACCATCGGAGGGGCTTGATCCTGTTCAGACATCCTCCCAGTATACCGGACACGGGGAAGCCGGACGCCGGATCGTCACCACGGTGGTCGATCACTTCGCGCGCCTTGCGGGCCAGGACATCCGGCATAGGCGGTATCTGCACGATCTCCGGGACATCGCCGGGGACGGCACCGTTGCGACAGAGGGCTGGGCCCGGCATCGGTCGGCGGCGCGTATCGGATAGACTGGGGCGATGAGCGAGACCGCGTCGCGACGGACAGCGTTGGTGACGGGAGCCTCCGCCGGCATCGGCGAGGCGCTGGCCACGGTGTTCGCGGAACACGGCTTCGATCTCGTGCTGACGGCCCGGCGCGAAGATCGTCTTCGGGCGCTGGCCCTCGATCTTAGCGAGAAGCACGGAATCAGAACGCATGTCGTGGTGGCCGATCTCGCGGATCCCTCAGCGCCGTCGAGCATCATGCACGAGGTATCCGCGGCGGGCCTGTCGATCGACGCGCTCGTCAACAACGCCGGGTACGGCCGGACCGGGGCGTTCCTCGACAGCACGTGGCGCGAGCACGCCGAGTTTCTCCAGGTGATGGTGGGCGCGGTGGCCGAGCTGACTCACCTCGTCCTGCCCGGGATGATCGCACGGCGCCACGGCTGGATCATCAATGTCGGGTCTGTCGCGGGCATGCTGCCCCCCACCGCAGGCCACACCCTCTACGGCGCGAGCAAGTCGCTCGTGCTCAAGTTCTCACAGGCGCTCTCCGGCGAAGTCGCGCACCTCGGCGTCAACGTCACGGCGCTGTGCCCGGGATTCACCCATACCGAGTTTCACGACGTGAACGGGATGCGCGAGCAGGTGAACCAGTTGCCGGGATGGATGTGGCTCGACGCCCGCCGGGTCGCGCGCGCCGGGTTCGACGCGGTCGAGCGGGGCCGGCCGGTGGCCGTGACGGGCGGCCTCTACAGGACGATCGTGGTGCTGGCGCGCTACGCACCGGAGTGGCTGGTTCAAGGCGTGAGTCGCCGCCTGGACCGTTTCCACCGGAGGATGTAGAGGTGGGATCGACTCGGCCGCTTCCGGCCTCGACACGCTACGTGATCGTCGGTGCGGGTTTCGCCGGCGCTGCGACGGCGTGGGCGCTCGGGCGCGCCGGCGCCGGCCCGGGTGTGGTCCTCGAACGCGAGCCGAGTTATGGCGTTCACGCGTCGGGGCGCAATGCCGGCCTGCTGAAGCTCGGCGAGGACGATCCCTTCGTCAGGACGCTGGCCATCCGGTCCCAGTCCATGATCGGTGAACTCAGCGATCGCGGTGACGGCTTTCTGCGGCGCACCGGCGGGCTTTCGATCGCGTCGGGCGATGGCGCCGGGCATCTGGCCGTTCCGGGCGCGGCCCTGAACGAGAGCGGCATCGAGGCCTCGATCCTGTCTCCCGCCGCGGCACGCGCCCGGCTCCCGCTGCTCGACGGCGTCAAGTTCGACGCTGCGCTCTGGTGCCCCGGCGAAGGGGTGGTCGACGTGCACGCGCTGCTGACTCTGTATGTCCAGCTGGCACGCGACTCGCGCTTCGCTCTTCATACCGAGACGCCGGTTGTCGACGTCGTGATCGAAGGCGGCCGGGTCACCGGAGTGGAGACGCCGCGCGGCAGGGTGCGGGCCGAGGTCGTCATCGATGCCTCAGGCGCGTGGGCCGGCAGGCTCGGGCCATCCGGCCGGAGGCTGCCGTTGCAGCCCAAGCGGAGACACCTGTTCGTCTCCGGGCCGGTAGCCCGCGTCTCGCGCGACAGCCCGTTCGTCTGGGTCGAGGACGCGGCGTTCTACTTCAAACCCGAGGGCGACGGGCTGCTGCTCTCGCCCTGCGACGAGACATCGATGGAGCCGTGCGTGCCGCCGACCGATTCGGCGGCGGCTGAGCTGCTCGCCGAGAAACTCAGCCGCAACGCCCCTGGGCTGGCCGATATCGAGATCAGGCGCAGCTGGGCCTGCCTTCGCACTTTCGCCCCCGATCGCCGTCCCATCATCGGCTTCGACGCCGGGATCCCGGGCCTCTTCCACGTGTCCGGCCTGGGCGGATTCGGCATGATGACCAGCGCGGCGGTCGGCGATCTGGCGTCGGCACTGCTGATGTCTCGAGTCCCCGACTGGATAGACGCATCGGCCGCGAGTCCCCTTCGCGATCCGGCACGGCCGGGCATGCAGGCGTGAAGCGGCCGGGGAGGCCGCGCCCGTGACGGACATCGGCGTGGTTGCCATCTGCCTCGGCCTGTTGCTCGGCCTCGGGGGCCTGGAGCGCTGGCGCCGCGATCGGGCCCGCTCGACGGTCCCGATCCGCGTCCACGTCAACGGCACCCGTGGCAAGTCCACCGTCACGCGTTTGATCGCCGGGGCGCTGCGCGCCGCCGGCATCCCGACGATGGCGAAAACCACGGGCACCGTCCCGCGACTGATTCTTCCGGACGGGACTGAACGCGAGATTCGCAGGCGAGCGCCCGCCAGCATTCGGGAGCAGCTGTGGCTGCTCCGCGTCGCCGCGCGCCACGGCGCGCGCGCCCTTGTCGTCGAGTGCATGGCCATCGATCCGGCGCTGCAGCGGGTGTCGGAACACGACATGGTCGGCGCTTCCATCGGCGTCATCACCAACGCGCGCAGCGACCACGCCGAGGTGATGGGAACCAGCCGCGAGCACGTCGCGCGGGCGCTCGCCTCAACGGTTCCTGGCGATGGGCTTCTCGTGCTGGGCGACCCGGCGTCGAGCGGGCCTATCCTCGAACGTGCAGCTGCGCTCGGCGCGACCATCGTCGATGCCACCGCGGGCCCGATCCCGGAGCTGGATGCGCGCCTCCCGTCCTGGATGCACGAGAACATCCGGACCGCGGTCGCCGTGACCAGACAGCTGGGGATTCCGGATGAGACCGCGATCGCCGGGATGCTCGCCGCCGCCCCCGATCCGGGCGCCGCGCGGTCCGGCACGCTGTCGGTCGGTGGCCGCACGATGCCCTGCATCGACGCCACCGCCGCCAATGATCCCGAATCGCTTCGGTCCGTGGTCGACGCCGACACGACGACCAGAATGGCCAGGCGCGTGTTCGTCTTCAACCACCGCTCCGATCGCCCCGTCCGTCTCAGCCAGTTCGAGCGCTCAGGGGTCTGGGCGGGGCCCGGCGACCAGGTGGTCGTCACAGGCGACCGCCCGGACGCCCTCACCTGGCATCGCCTCGTGAAGGGGCACGCACGCGACCGCGTGCAATTCATCCCGCGTCATCGGTTGACATCGCGCCTCACCTGCCCGGATGGCGACGTCGTGGTGGTGTTCTGCGGGAACTCGAAGGGCTTCAGCCTGAACGCGCTCACGCGCGGGGAGCGGTGATCATGGTCGAGATGGCTCTGGCGCTCGGCATCACGCTGAACCTGGTCTTCACCGAACTCTTCGGCCTGGCGTCGGCCGGGCTGGTCGTGCCCGGGTACCTGGCGCTCTACTTGAACCAGCCGGCCCGCGTGCTGGCCACCTTTGCGGTCGCGCTGGCAACCTGGGCGCTCGTGCGACACGGCTTCATGCGTCTCGTCGTGCTGTATGGGCGCAGGCGATTCGGCGTGACGGTGCTCACCGGGTTCGTGCTCAACGCCCTGGGCACCCGGCTGGTCGGTGAGATTCCCCTCGGCCCGGTGGACTTGCGCGCGATCGGATATCTCGTGCCGGGCTTGATTGCCAATACGGCGCTCGCGCAGGGCGTATGGCCGACCCTGGGTTTGACCCTGGTCGCCGCCGTGCTCGTGCGGGTGGCGCTCATGCTCATTTTGGGATGGACGACGTGAGACGCGTCGACGACCCGCCGGGACGGCCGGCCGGGTGGGTCCCGTTGCCACGGCCCGTGTTCACCTGGCTCGGGGTCCTGTCCCTTGGCCTGCTCGTTGCGGCGTCGACCGGGGTCGCGCCAGGAAGGCTGTTTTCGACCGCCCCGACACGCCCGGCTCCCCGGGCGATTGTCGAGGCTTCAGAACGGGCCGAGCGCGCGATGACCGTTGCCGCACGCCTGCTGCGCGACGCCAAGGCCGAGGCCGGCATCGTGGCCGAACCCGGCATCGATGCCGAGAATGCCGGTCTCGTGGGCGCGGAACTGACGCCGCTTGTCACCACCCTCGGCAGTCCCGAGGCGAAGTCACTTTCGAGCCGCCCGGCATGGGCGCGCGTGCTGGTCGTCCAGCTTCATCAGGCGGGTGTCGGGGCCGATGACGTGGTGGCCGCATCGTTTTCCGGATCGTTTCCCGGATTGAACCTGGCGGTCGCGGCTGCAGCCGATGCCCTCGGGGCGCGCGTGATTGCGGTGTCCTCGGTGACAGCCTCGTCCTGGGGCGCCAATCAGCCGGGCTTCACGTGGCCGGAGATGGAGGTGCGTCTGGTCGGCGCGCGCCTCATCAGGCCCGCGACCATCGCGGTCACAACCGGCGGCGACCTCGACCAGGCCTTCGATCTTGAACCGGAGGGACGGGCGATGGCGGTGCACATCAGGGATCGCACAGCCGATCGGCTTGGGGTGCCGGTCATCCAGACCGGGACGCTGGAGGCTGCCATCGGTGCGCGACTCGCGGCGTATCAGCGCGCCGCCGGCCGCCAGCCGATTGCGGCGTATGTCAACGTGGGAGGTCACGTCGCGAGTCTCGGCGACTCCCCCGCCATCCTGCGCCAGCGCAGCGGCTGGCTGGCAAGACTCCCGTTCGACCTGTCTTCTGGCCGAGGCGTGACCGCGCGGTTCGTCGAGCGCGGCGTCCCGGTGCTTCACCTCCTGAATATCCGCGATCTGGCGCTGAGGTGGGGCGTGCTCTAGTTCCGGGGCGTCGGCGTGGCGTCGGGGAACGTCGAACGGGTGGGGCTACCGGCGAGCGGGCGCGGCGCAGGGCTCGTGGCGGAAACAGTCAACGATGTGATCGTTCACCATCCCGGTCGCCTGCATGTGGGCGTAGCAAATGGTCGACCCGACGAAGGTAAACCCCCGCGACTTCATGTCGCGGCTCATCACGTCGGACTCCGGCGTGCGCGCTGGGACCTCTTTCAGCGTCTTCCACTGATTCACCCGGGGGCCCCCGCCCACGAATTGCCAGACATAGGCGTCGAAACTGCCGAAGGCGTCCTGGACCTCCAGGAACCGCTTCGCGTTGTTGACGGCGGAGGTGACCTTGAGACGATTGCGGATGAT
This sequence comes from uncultured Acidobacteriota bacterium, assembly GCA_963843385.1. Taxonomy (GTDB): domain Bacteria; phylum Acidobacteriota; class Vicinamibacteria; order Vicinamibacterales; family JAKQTR01; genus CAVOHU01. The sequence continues at coordinate 539,337 of CAWJJY010000007.1, read as the reverse complement.
GCCGGGATCCTGGAGCAACCGTTCGATCCTGGCGGGAGTGAAGCGGGCGACCTGGCGGGGATCGAAGCCGGCAAAGACACGCCGATAATGTTCGCGCCGGCGCAAAATCGTGATCCAGCTCAAGCCGGCTTGCGCACCCTCGAGCACGAGCATTTCGAACAGCGCACGATCGTCGTGGAGCGGGACACCCCACTCGCGGTCGTGGTAGTCAACGTACACGGGTTCGCTGCCGGCCCACGCGCAGCGGGTACGGACGATCAACGAGCCACGGCGCCCGTCACTTCACGGGCATTGGCGGGCTTCATCCCGGACGGCCGCTGCACGCGAATGCGTGGCTGCGGGCCGCGGTCGACTGACCAGCCGTCGGAGGTGTGACCGCACACCGAACATCGCAGATACATGCGACCGGCCTCCGACTTGACGCCGTAATCGTGACCAGAAAGATAGCAGCCGATCCGACTGAACATCGACCCTACGCCCCCTGACCGCTGTATCACTTGTATGACACCGAGAGTATCGACGTCCCCCAGTTCGGAGTCCCTTGCAAGAGACAGGCCGGGTTACAATCTCGACAGGAACGCAGTGTCGCGCCCAAATAGCCGATTGTCAAGTACTTCCAGCACGCAAGATTTACACTTCTTCACAATTTTTGTCACGAATCGCCGCCCTCGCCGGACCGCCGCTCGGTGATGGCCCAACCCCTCTTACGTCCCTCGGCGACAACAAGCGCTCCAGGGATGGTCTCCACCGCGTTCACGCCGGGCGGAATCAGCCCGCTGACGGCGAGGTGGATGGCGATCGACGCGTGCCAGCCAGTCAGCCGCTGCATGGCCATGAATCCCGTCGCATCGTCGAACCGATCCACGAGCTCGACGACGGCCTCGGCGGGTTTGCCGTCGCGAATGCCGATGGCTTTTACCCTCATGACGCAGACATCGCGGATGGTCTCGGCGGAAGGCCCGATACGCGGCTCGAGCAGCGCGTGGAAGACTTCCCGTGGCACGACCGACTGGCCGTTGACGCTGAGCGGATCGAGCCTGAGCAGTCCGAGTTGCTCGTACGCCTTGAACCGGGCGCAGTGCCCCGCATAGCGGAGGGTCTTGTTTTCGAGCCGGTCGAGGATGCCGCGCCACGTCCAGGGCGAGGTCGACAGTCCGCCTGAGGTCACAAACGCCTCGAGCTGTCCGATGGGGGGCGCGAACTCGACCGCTTCGAGGTCCTCGAAGCACGGCACCTCGGTGACCTCGCCGTGGCGGATGAAGAAGGCGTGGCCCGCGTACTCGTTGGTGAGCCCGCCCATCGCGAAGGTCGAGCGGTAGTTCCACGGCGGCTCGGGATCCTGCGGAAGACCGCCGTCCCAGATCAGCACCTCGCGCGGCGCATCGAGCAGCGACATCGCGTAGGCCGCCAGCGACACATTCAGCCCAGGGCCCATGCCGGTGTCAGGGACGACCGTGACGCCCGCGCGCCGCGCTGCCTCGTCAAAGGCATGCTGCTGCCGGACGACGCCGGTGTGGCCTCCAAGATCACACATGTGCGCGCCAAGATGAATGGCCAGCTCCGTCAGGCCGAGATTCACCTCGTAGTGAGCCGCGCTGATCACGGCCTGCGTGCCCCCCAACAATCCCGCGAGCCTTGCGGTCTCGCGCGCGTCGCACACCGCCGCCTCGGCCAGCTCACGGCCGACCAGGTGATTCACCGTCGCCGCGGCTGAACGGGAGGCGTCCTCACTGGCGTCGACAAACAGCACACGCGCGGCCTCTCCGTGTTTCGCCAGGTCGTAGCCCGCGGCCACGCCCTGCCGGCCCGCCCCGATGACGGCGTACGAGTAGCGCATCATGACCTCCATCAATCTGCTAATCGCGATGAGAACGATGCCGAGGAAGAAAAGGGGAAGAACGCTGAAGGAGCGCGGTCAGAGCCCCGCGCTCAGAGCGCCGAGGCGCCGGGGGGACCATGCGAGTTGGAGGGCGGGTTCGATAATCACTGGCACGGTGATCGTACCTCGAATCGAGCCGAAACGCACTGGTTGCACGCCGGACCGCGTCGCCGCGCCTCCGCCGGGGGACGGTCCGCGAAGGGCGATCTCAGTCCCATCAGCGGCCGCGCGCGCGGGTCGGCTCCGTCAGCCGAGCAGCTCGTTGACCTTTCTCATCACGGCGAACGCGTCGGCGACGTAGAGGACGTCGGCCTTCCCGCGCGCCCAGCCGCAGTTGGGATCCGTGTTGACCGCCCGGCGCTCGGTGATGAAGCGCCAGCCAACGACGTGAGGCTCCTCGCCGTGGCAGCAGGTCGCAAGTCCCTTGGGGTGGCGCGGTGTGGCGCCCGTCTGTCCTATCTGGTTCATGTGCGACATGAATCGAAGCACGTCCTGTCCCTCGCCGCTCAAGTCGACCAGCGATTTGCTGCTGCCCAGGGAGGCGCGGGTCTTCGCGAGAAATGTCAGGATGAGCGTCTCGGCCTCGTCGGCGTGGGCCTTGCCGTCGGCCTGCTTCTTGGTCCAGCCGGCGCCCGCAACCAACAGGACCTCGGCATCCGGTCGAATGGTCTGTTGCTCGGTCGCGGGAGCTTCGATGCCCACGACGGTCGTCCGCGCCGGTGTACCGATTGGTTCGACACCGACCGCTTCGACCTTGACGGCCTTCGACGGGCCCGACCAGGCAGGCTGTGACCCGGGGTCGACGAGCATGACCCACGGCCGCTGGGCACGCAGCAGGGTGCCTTCCATCCGCTGCCGATAGAACCATCTCGACACCGACAACGTTCCGCCCGCGCCGGTCAGCGCGGTGATGTGTGTATCGACTCGCCCGCCGAGCCGGTACGCCACGCCGGGGGCCGTCCGGGCAAACCGCGACGTCATGGGCGCCACGACCAGCGTGGCTCCGGCGGCTCGACAGATCGCCTCGACCGCGATCGCGTCGCTCGCGTACCGCGAGTGCGAAAACTCGTGTCCCGCCACGGCGAGGAACCTCGCCGCGCCGCAGCCGCCGACGCTGGCGAGCGCAGCCTCAGGCGCCTCGCCGATGGCACCGACGGCGAGTGAGGCGCCGCCGAGCTCTCCGGACAGCCGCACCGCCGCGCCAAGCGCCTCGAGCGCGGGCTTGGCAAGGGACCCGTCACCTTCCGTGTGAACGACCACCAGGATCTGTTCCATTACGCTCCCCGCACCCACGCGACGATCTCGCGCGCGATTTCGTCGACGCTCATGTCGTGCTCCACGCGCGTCTCGCGAACCTGCTTCGGAAGTGCGACGCTCAGGAAGCTCAGGCCCTGTTGAGCCTGCGGCGAGGGCTTCGCGCGCTGCAATGCCGGCATGATCGCCCGCATGTTGGCCATCCCCACTTGCGGGTTGTTCGGCGGTTCCGGGAGGTGCCCCGTCGCCCAGCCGACGAGCAAGGGCGTATCGGTGCACGTCGACACCTGATGCCGGCCGCCTTCGATCCGTTCGAGCACGCGCAGCGATCCGTCTTCGGCGACGGTCAGCCGATCGACGCCCTGGAACTGATCGACGATGCCCAGCCGTTCGCCCACCATCTGCATCGTCGAGCTGGCGCACCGCGTGGCCGATTCCCAGCCGCCGAAGATCATCAGGCGTGTCCGATCCAGCCCCTGGATCCCCTCGATAGCCCCGGCGAGGCTCGCCGCCGTCTCGAACGCATCGGTGAATCCGCCGGCCGGCCCGTCGAGGGCCACCAGCTCGAAGGGCGCCTTCTGGGCAACGGTCATCATCACCTGCTGCAGCTTCGCCTTCGGCCCGATGCTCACCAGCCACACTTTCGATCCAGGCACCTGCTTCGCCAGGTGCGCGGCTTCGAAAAGGGCGTGTGCGGCCCACGGGTCGAGCACGTGCGGCAACAGCATCTCGTTCTTCAGACCCGGCCCGTTCGGCCCGACGACCGGCTCGAGCGTTTGCAGCGGATCGGGCACGACGCTGCCGCACACGACGATGTGAAAAGGTTGGCTCAAGGACGTGTCTCCGTCTCCAACTGTAGCAGGATTCAATTCTCCGTCGAGTGCAGCCCGCCCGCGCCGGCACGGAAGTCGAGGTTCATCCGGGTCGCGCTCCCCGGCTGAGGCCGTGTGCAATTCCAGAAGCACGCGCCGCAATGCACGCATTTCTCGCGATCGAACGCCGGCACCCCGCCCTCGCCGGGCATGATCGCCTGTGCGGAGCAGGCCTCGATGCACAACCGTGCCTGGCACGAGGCGCACACGGCGGGATCCGTGAACACCACGTGATCCGCGTAGCCGGAGGGCGCCTGCACTTTGCCGCCCATCAGCAGCGCATCCTGGTGTGAGACCAGCAGCGTTCCGTCGCACGGGATTGCCGGCCAGCCGCTGCGGTCCATGAGTGCGTCATGAAGCGGTTGCCCGGCGGCCGCACACGCCTGCCGAATCTGCTCGAGATCCTCGGCGCTGATGATGCCCGAGTAGTAGTCCTGCAGGCTTCGCACCCGCTCGTACGGACGCCTGGGTTCGACCCTCAGCGTCAGGCGTCCTCCGGTCAGGCCCGCGAGGCCCATCCCGATGAGCCCGGTGACGACGCCCCGGTGGAAACCGTCGCGAGCCCGTTCGGCGACGCGGCCCTCCTGCTCGACGAAGCTCGCGCGGCGCCGGCCGACGTAGGCCGCATCGAGGTTCCCGCGCGTAAAGGGCTTGCCGGCCTTCCAGAGCTCAATCACGGCGTGCGCGAGCAGGCGACCGGTCATCCAGGCCTCGTCCACCCCGGATCCCGTCAGGACGTTGGTGCTGCCCGATCCCTCCCCGATTCGCGCATAGCCGTCGCCGGCAAGCACCGGCTCGCCGTGCCTGCCGGATTCCTGGAGCGACTTCGCGCCCCACGAGCGCAGCGTCCCGCCCTCGAGGTAGCGCCAGAGGTACGGGTGAAGCATCCAGTGCTGAAGGTACCGGTAGGCCGTTCGTACGGGGCTGTCGAACCACGACGGCACGAAGATGCCTAGCGAGGCCGTGCGCGCGTCGCTCACATACATGAAGCCGAAGATCTCCGGCTCGGGATAGCCGAACGTATGGATGACGGTCCCCGGCTCGAGCCCCGAGTCCGGGCGCAGATCCACCACCATCTTCATGCCGATGGCCCAGTCGCGAATGTCGTGGCCCTCCGGCATGCCGAAGTGCGAATCGAGCTGGCGCCCGACCGCGCCGACCGGACCGTCGGCGACCACCGTCAGGCTGGCGTGGACATCCATGCCGGGCATGTAGCCCTGCGCGGGTGCGCCGGCACGGTCCACGCCCTGGTCGATGAGGCGAACGCCCGTGACCCGATCACCCTCGATGAGCGCTTCTGAAACGGGCGTGCCGGGCCACACCTGGATCAGGCCCGACCCCATCACCTGTGCGCCGACCCACTGCATGAACTGACCGAGCGACAGGATCAGGCCGGGCTCCTTCCGCAGGAATCCCGGGATGTACGGAAGCGCCACGGCGTCGAGCTCGTATGGCATCACGCCCTTGAGCGCTCGGATCGCCCGGTCCGCCATCCTCAGCGCGGCGGAGCGGCGGCTCGCGCCGATTGGATCGAGCAGATACAGCACACGCTCGTGCCGCACCTCTGCAGACATCGGAATCTGAGAGGGATCGAAGTCCGGAAAACTCTCTCGAATCGCCCGCGCCCGCGTGACCACGCCCGAGACAGCGGTACCGATGTCGTCTGCACGCTCGAAGCAGGTGACCTGCAAGGGCATGCCCGGCATCACCGTGCTCTGCAGCGCCGGGGTGCCATCGTCATTCGGAATGGCACGCGCGAGCGTGGACAGGAAGCCGGCGGCAGCCGGGCCGAAGCCCACGCACACGATGTCCACGTCCATCGTCTGGCGGGGAGTCTGGTCGCTCATTCGGTCGATGTCCGCAAACGAGAGTTCAATGCCCCGCCCCGAGGGCGGCCTCTCCACCAAGCGTGGGAGTCGAGAAGTCGACAGCCCGGCAGACCGCGCTCTGGCACCTCCGCGCACGAGCCGGACAAGGTCGAAGCGCGCTCCGCTCCGACCCGCGGGCTCCCTACACGGGATACCCGAGCGCCTCGGGAATCATGACCCGCGTCAGGGCATCGGCCGCGCGGTCCTTGGCGATCCGCGCACCTGCGAGGCAGCCGTCCATCTTGGCGCGCATCCGGATGAACGGGTCGAGGCCCTCCACGTTCACACACGGTCCGGCCTTCACCGGGTGCGTCCCGTCGGCCTCGATCACGTCGCTGTGCAGGTGGGCCGTCGCCGCGATGCCCGGCATCACCATCTCGAGCGCGTCGAGTTCGTCCGCACCGTAGCACGCGGCGCAACCTGCCTCGTCCCACGCGGGGTGGCTTCGATACCCGAACACCAGCTCCGCACAGATGCGGCCCACCTCGCCTGCGGCGCGGGCGCTTTGCACGTGGCAGAGGTCGGTCAGGAACGGCAGGAGGCCGGGAAGCTGCTCCGCCACGACGGGGTTGAGAGGGCCCTTCTCCTCGAGCTCGATCACATCGAGGATCTGCTGGCGCGACGCCAGGACCCAGCAGAGCGCATCGGCGATCGGAAACGTCACGCCCTGCCGGCTGCTCTGATAGAGCTTGTTGCCGTCCGGGTCGGTGGCCCGCTGCAGGTACTCCAGCGTCCACATCCACATCTGCATCGCGGTGGCGATCGTGCAGGCGCCGGTGCCGGGCTTTTCCGAGGCAATCCGCCGCATGTCCTGGATCCACAGCCTGAACTGCGCCAGGAACAGGTCGTTGGTCATCGTCATCGACAGATGACGACGCTGCACGGCCTCGGGGCCCTCGTAGGTGGCCTCGAGCTGGGCGTCCATCCACTTGTTGCCGAGGAATCCGGGGCAATCCTCGGTGATGCCGTAGCCGCCCATGAGGCTGACCGCCTCGCGCATCACGTTGGCGCCGTAGCCGGTGTTCCAGAGCTTGGTGGCCGGGCACACGACCCCGGCTTCCGCGTCCAGCATGACAAACCGCACCAGCCAGTCGCCTGACAGCGCGTCGTAGCGCTCGCGGTTGCGCTTCGCCTCCGGCTTGGCCCGCTCGGCAAGCCACTCCAGCGCGTCGGCCGAGACCTTCTGGAGCGCACGGATCTGCTGGCGGCCGCGGTCGACGCCTGCTTCTGCGAAGTGAATGTCCTTACGGCGTTCGATCGGGTCCAACTCGTCGAAGAGCCGTGCGGTCGCAAAGCCGAGGGACGCTCCGGCTTCCCCGGTCGCCCAGATGTCGACGAGGCGGTGCAGCACGTCTTCTTTCTGCTGAAGCCCGAGTTCGTATCGGGGCGAACCCTGGGTAATGTTCTCGCCGCCGCGAAACCGGCCACGGTGGTACCTGATGATGGGTTCGACGGCGGACAGGAGCTTGGCCGATGTCATCAGCCCGACGGCCACGCGCGTGCGGCGGAAGACGGCTTCGATCACGTCCCCGTGCGGAAAGTTGGGGACAATCTGGCCGTTCTTGATCGTGTACCCGCCGATGATGCGGCTGGCCGGCACGCGCAGGTTGAACACGGGGTCGCGCGTGGAGGAGAGCTGGTGCACGAGCTTGCGCGTGGGCACGCCGCGGTCGAAGACGCCCGGGTCGTTGCGCTCGAGGATGATCATGCAGCTGCCCTTGATGCGATCGTCGCCCGAATCCACGGCTGCCGTGACGAAATCCGCGAAACCCATGCCGGTGATGAAGCGCCCGCGCTTGTCGACCTGAAGGATCGGCTCCTTGCCCGCTTCCCATTCGGCCACCCGCATCTTGCCGCCGAGCAGGCCCGTCTCCACGCCGACATACGGGATGGGCTCGGTCAGCGCGAAGGCGCCGCGCATCGGCTCCTTGCCGGGCTCCGGCGCGGAGGCGCGCATATAGGTCGCGCGCTGCTCGTCGGTCCCCCGCTCGTGAATGGGCGCCAGCGCGAGGAAGTTGGCGAGGTTCGAGGTGGCCGCGCCGGCGTCGACCCAGGCGATCTCGAACGCGGCGAGGGCCAGCGCGAGATTCTTCGGCCCCTCGAGGAACCCGCCGTGTTCGATGTCGAGCCCGACCGCGGTCAACCCGGCTTCGTCGCTGGCCTTCAGCAGCTCGGCCTTCTCGGGTGTCCACTCGTGCGTCAGCCGCCCGCCCTGGGCCACGAGCCGGGCGACGGGGCCTCGCGCAACCGACCGGGCGGATTGCACGAGCATCTGCAGGTCGTAGCGGTCCGGGAACCGCCACAAGATCTGCCGCACCTCATCGTCTGGGAGCGTGCGGAGGGTCTCGACCTGGTGGGTCACGCCGGGTGCCATCGGACAGTCCTTTCTCGCCGGGGCTCGATGCCGATTGGATGGAGTGGAACTACTTTAAGTACTTCGCCTTGAGGGAATCTGTCAATGGGCCGAGCGCGCGTTGGCGCCTGATTCGGCTTGCGATCGAGCGTGACGACGCCCGCCGTGGCGGCACCCGTCGGGCGATCGGCGGACGGGCGTGCCTCAGGCGGGAGCGGCGCGACCAGCGCGGCTGCGTGCCCGCCGGGCGCGACCAGCGCGGTTGCGTGCCCGCCGGGCGCGACCGGTGCCGCCAGACAGCAGCAGGCTGATCGCGCCGGGCTCCAGCCCGCTACTTGCGAGGAGTACGCCGGGCTACGCCCAGTTCGGCGAGTCGGCGCGCGATTTCCTCGCCGGCATTGGCTGGCCTGACGGCCTTGTCGATATGCAGGATCTTCCCGTCGGCGCCGATGTAAAACGTCCAACGCGCCGCATACGATTGTGGGTCGCGGACCACCCCGTAGGCCATGGCGACCTCGCGGGTCGGATCGCTCAGAATCGGAAAGTCCACGCCGAGCTTGCCGGCGAAGTTCGCGTTGTCGTCGGGGGTATCCACGCTCGCTGCGAAGTACACGACGTCGAAGGCCCGGATCGCATCGCCGCTCGCACGGAGCGACTGGCACTCGGCGGTTCAACCGCCTGTGAACGCCTTCGCAAACCATGCCAGCACGACCGCCTGCTTTCCGCGATAGTCCGACAGGCGGTGGGTTCGTCCGTCCGAACCTTTGAGCGTGAACGGCGGAGCGGCATCGCCGGGCGACAGCGCGGCAAGGCTGACAGCGGGCGAACCCGCCGGCTCACCAACCGCAGGCGGGAGTCCACCCGCAATCAGCACGGCCGCCAGTGCGATCGAGAACCTCACTTCGTCCTCCTCTATACGGAGCAGTCCATATTCAGTCGTGTGCGCGCAATATTACACTATACTTCGGGCACCCGAATGAGCATGCAGGCCGGTACCCGGAGCGGTGCGTACGACGTCGAAGAACTGATCGGCGAAGGAGGCATGGGTTCGGTCTATCGAGCCACTGACACGCGCCTGGGCCGCGAGGTGGCGCTCAAGGTCATCCGGAGAGAATTCGCCGAAGACCCGGCGGTGATGGCGCGGCTCACGCGCGAGGCGCGCCTGCTCGCCGCCCTCAACCATCCCCACATCGCCACCATTCATGGCTTCGAGGAATCCGACGGCGAGCCGTTTCTGGTCCTCGAGCTGGTGCGGGGCGCCACGCTTGCCGAACGTCTCGTGCGCGGTCCCCTCCCGACCCGGGAATGCCTGGAGCTGGCGGGCCAGATTGCCGCCGCCATCGAGGCGGCGCATGCGCGTGGCATCATCCATCGCGATCTGAAGCCGGGCAACATCAAGGTCACCCCGGACGGGATCGTGAAGGTGCTGGATTTCGGTCTCGCGAAGGCGCTTTCACCCGATCCCGTCGAGCAGACGACGGCGGATACCCCGACCATCGGATTTTCACGTACCACGCTCGGGTCAATCCTCGGCACGCCGGCCTACATGAGCCCCGAACAGGCGCGCGGCCAGGAAGTGGATGCGCGCACCGATATCTGGGCGTTCGGCTGCGTCCTGTACGACATGCTCACCGGCAAGGCGGCGTTCGACGGCGGCACGGCGTCGGACACGATGGCTGCGATCCTGACGCGCGACCCGGACTGGTCGTTGCTGCCCGGCGACCTCCCTGCACCGATACGCTGCCTCCTTCGCCGGGCGTTCGCGAAGGACCCGCATCGCCGCCTCAGGGACATCGGCGACGCGCGGATCGAGATCGAGGACGTTCTCGCGGCCGCGCCCGATGCCGACCCGGCCGCTTCGGGGATGCAGGTGCTCGCCCGGAGAGGCCTCCTCGACTGGCGGTGGCTCGCCCTTGGGGCCGTCGCTCTCGCCGCGCTGTCTGCTGCCGCGGGATGGACGCTGAAGCCGTCACGCGCGATCGCCGAGCGGCCGCCCGTGCAGTTCACGCTGCCGCTCCCCGACGGCCAGCACTTCGACGGCCTGGATTTCCCGGTCATTGCCGTCTCGCCGCTCGACACGCACGTGGCCTACACCGCATCGACAGGAGGAGCGCAGCAGATCTTCGTACGAGGGCTGTCGGACATGGAGGCGCACCCGGTTGCCGGAACGGAAGGCGCACTCGGCCCTTTCTTCTCGCCGGATGGGCTGTGGATCGGGTTCTTCGCGGGCGGCAAGCTGAAGAAGGTGCAGGTGTCCGGCGGGCCCGTCCTCACAATCTCGGATGCGCCGATTGGATTTGGCGGCACCTGGACCGAACGCAACACGATCATCTACGCACCGGACAACGGATCGGCAATCTGGGAAGTGCCGGCCGACGGCGGCACGGCGCGCGCGATCACGAAGCTCGACGCGTCGCGAGGCGAATTCAGCCACCGGTGGCCCGAACAGGTGCCCAACGCTGGCGCGATCCTCTACACGGTCGGCACCGAGGGCAGCTGGGACGATGCCGAGATCGTGGTCCAGTCGCTCGAGAGCGGCGAGCGGCACACGGTCGTGCAGGGTGGAACCAGTCCCAGGTACATCTCCGACGGTACGCTCCTCTTCGCCCGTGGCGGCGCGGTGTTCGCGGTACCCTTTGACAAGGGGACGCTGCGCGCAACCGGAAGTGCCACCCAGGTTCTGTCGGGCGTGCTCGAGTCGAGCGACGGCGCGCTGGAACTGGGCGCCTCGCGCGCTGGGAGCCTTGCGTACCTCGCCGGTGAGGCGGGCCGCAACGCGCGCACACTGGTCTGGGTCGACCGGCAGGGCAATGTTCAACCGCTTGCGGCTGCCAAACGCGCGTACGGGTCGCCGAGGATTTCGCCCGACGAACGCACGCTCGCCGTCTCCATCGCCGGCCCCATGCAGGAAGACATCTGGACCTACGACATCGAGCGAAGCGCGCTGACCCAGATCACCTTCGACGGCGGCAGTTCGCCGGTGTGGTCGAGAGACGGCGATCGCATCATCTTCAGTGCGAGCCGCGGAGGGCGGCCGAACCTGTTCTGGAGGAAGATCGGGGCCCAGAGCACCGACGAGCGGCTGACCAACACGCCCCACACGGATACACCCGCCTCCTCGTCTTCAGCCCGGCAGCGAACGATCGCCTACGTCGAAAGCGATCCGAACTACGGGCGCGACGTCGTGCTGCTCGATCCGGTCGATCGCACGACCCGGAAGTTTCTCACGACGGTCGCCAACGAATCAGCCCCTGCCTTCTCGCCCGACGGACGGTGGCTCGCGTATGTGTCCGACCAATCGGGCCGCGACGAGGTGTATCTGACCCCGGTCGACGGGCCGGCGAGGCCAGTCAGGGTTTCATCCGACGGCGGGTCGGAGCCGGTCTGGCGGCGCGACGGCACTGAACTGTTCTTCCGCCAGGGCAACAAGATGATGGCGGCGAAGGTCAGGCTCGCACCGACCCTGGTCACCGAGCCGCCACATGTTCTGTTCGACGCGAGCCGCTTCGATGCGGGCGTGGCTTCGCGGCCCGTGTTCGATGTGAGCGCAGACGGCGCCAGGTTCCTCATGGTCGCCAGAGAGGCGAGCGACCGGCCCGCGCACCAGGTGATTGTCCTGCTCGGGTGGACCCACCGCACAAGCCCTGGGAAATAGCCCGCGCTACTTCGCGGAGGGCCGTGAAGCGCTCAGGCCCGTGCGCTCCTCGAGCGCCGCGAGGATGCCCTCAACCGCGTCCTTCTCCACACGCAGCACGATCGTCTCACCCGCTGCATCGAGGCTCACCAGGTGCCGCGTTCGCTTGCTGAACAGGCCCGTCTCCTGCTTCTGCGTATAACCGAGCGAGGACACCTCGTGATAGAGAATCGTGCGGAGCGGGGATCCCGCCTTCGCCGGATTCAGAACCATGTCGCCGGCGCGAAGGACCAGTACGGCGTCCAGCTCCTTGGCCTGTTTGTCGATCTGCGTGAGGAACTTGAGACGGGCGAAGGACCGATCCGGGATCGCCGGCGGCGCTTCACGCGCCGCGGGCCGTGACGCCGCGGAATCGGGCGGTGGCACGCCGGGATCGGATGCTGGTCTCGACGCGAGCAATGGAGCCGCCTGCCTGACCGGCGCGGTATTCGACGGCGCGCTTGTCCCGACGGTCGACGTCACCGGCGGTGCGGCTGGAGCCGCCGCGGGAGCCGGCGCCGGGATGCCTGACGGTGGCATCTCGGCCGCGGGCGGAGACGGCGCCGGTTCTTGCGGCGACGCCATCGGATCGGCCGCGCTCGCGGCCGCCGACGGAACGATCGACTCCGGGCGTCGCGGCCCTGGCAGGACTCCAAGTCGAACCAGGACGACAAGGGCCCCAACGACGAGGATCGCCAGTGCCACGGCTATCCAGACCATGTGGACCCAGGTGAGCCGCTTCGCCCGGTCGTGCCGTTCGGCGGCTTGACTGGCTGGTGCCTGTGGCAGTCCTGGTGAGGCCGCGGCCCGGGCCGGCTCGACGACAGGAATCGGCGGCAGATCGGCAGGCGAAACCAGGACCGTGCGGTCGGGGTCTGCGGCCCTGTCGATCCGTGGAGCCCTCGTCTGCGGCGCCGCGCTGGGAATCACGAGAATCGTCTCGTCCGAGAATGGCGAGGTGCCGGGCGCCGTCGCCAGCGGGGGCGCGCCCGGAACGGGCTCAACAGGAGTCACCGTCGCAGGCGGTGCCTGCGTCGGCGCGTTGCCCGTGCGGGCCGGGCCAGAGGGCGCGACCACGGTGAGAGGCGCCATGGGGTCTCGCGCCGCGCCCTGCGTGACGTTGTGAAGGCCGCTCTCGATCGCCTCACGCGCCTCCGCGGCCGATTGGTAGCGATCGGCCGGGGTCTTCGCGGATGCGCGCAGCACGACGTCTTCGATCCACTCTGGTACTCCCGGCACGATGGTGCGCAGGCTTGGCGCCGGGCCGGAAGTTACCTCGAGCAGGAACGAGCTGAAGTCGCTGAACGGATAAGGCGAGCGGCCGGCGACCAGCTCGAAGAGCACGCTGGCGACCGCGTAGAGATCGGAGCGCAGATCGCCTGGTTCGCCTCGGAGCTGTTCGGGAGAGAAGTGAGTCAGCCGCGGGCCGATGCGTTCTCCGCCCGCGAGGGCCTGCGTCACCGCCACGCGGGCCACGCCGAAATCGACGACTTTCATGCGGCCATGGTCGCCGAGCACGAGGTTCGACGGCCGGATGCCGCCATGCACGACCCCTGCCGCATGGGCATGTTCGAGCGCCCGGAGCGTCTGGCTCACGTAGTCGACCGCCACCCGCCACGGAATCCGGCCGACTCGCGTGAGGAGATGACCGAGGGGCTCACCTGTCACGAATTCGGTCATCACGAGAACGTCGGCGTCGAACCTGAAGACACCGAGAGGCGTGGAGATCTGCGGGTCGTTGAGCCGGCCCAGCTGGGCCGAGATGCCGGCCAGCGAGTCGACCAGGTGCGAGTCCCCGGCCAGCTCCCGCCGAAGGCGCCTCACGGCGACCTCGCGTGAGGTCAGCTCGTCGACCGCGCGGAAGACGGCACCCGCGCCACCGTCCCCGAGGCTCCTCGGTGATGCGGTAGTTGCCGACCATCGTGCCGATTGCCAGCTGCGCCATATGCGGCTCCTGTCCCAGTCGCGATATCCTAACAGGGATTGTGGCACCTCAGGAGGCGACGCACGTGTCCATCCCACACCTGTTCACACCGCTGACGATCCGGACCGTGACCTTCCGAAATCGGATCGGCGTCTCTCCCATGTGCCAGTACTCGTGCACCGACGGCGTCGCGACCGCCTGGCACCTGGTCCACCTGGGCAGCCGGGCGGTTGGAGGTGCCGGCCTGGTCATGACCGAAGCCACTGCGGTCGAAGCCCGCGGGCGAATCAGCTCATCGGACCTCGGCCTCTGGGACGACTCGCAGGTGGAGGGACTGAGCCGCGTGGCGGACTTCGTCACGGCGAATGGCGCCGTCGCAGGTATCCAGCTCGCCCATGCCGGCCGCAAGGCCAGCACCACGCCGCCCTGGATGGGCGGCCAGCCCGTGTCCCCCGAGGACGGCGGCTGGCGCGGCGTCGGTCCCAGCGCGCTGAGGTTCGATGCGAAGTTTCAGACGCCCGAAGTGCTGGACGGTCCAGGCATCGGCACAGTCATCGAGGCCTATCGCCAGGCCGCGCGCCGGGCGCGAGAGGCAGGGTTCCAGGTCATCGAGATTCACGCGGCGCACGGCTACCTGGTTCATCAGTTCCTGTCGCCCATTTCCAACCATCGCGAGGATGAATACGGCGGATCGTACGACAATCGGACGCGCCTGTTGAAGGCCATCTGCAAGGCCGTGCGGACCGAGTGGCCCGACACGCTCCCGCTGTTCGTGCGGATCTCCGCCACCGACTGGGTTGACGGCGGCTGGGGCCCCGACGACTCGGTGGCGCTCGCCCATCACCTGTCGGGCTCCGGTGTCGATCTGGTGGACTGCTCGTCAGGCGGGATTGCACCCGGGATCAGCATCCCGGCCGGTCCGGGCTACCAGGTGCCGTTCTCCCAGCGCATCAAGGACACGGTGCCGATGCTGACAGCGGCCGTCGGCTTCATCACGTCCCCCGCCCAGGCGGACCAGATCATTCGAAACGAACAGGCAGACATGGTGTTGCTGGCCAGGGAATCGCTGCGCGATCCGTATTTTCCACTGCACGCGGCGAAGGCGCTCGGGCACGAAGGGCCGTGGCCAAGTCAGTATCTGAGGGCCAAGGTGTAGGTCCGGCCCGCCGGGTCCGGCGGGCGGCGCGCTGCCGGCCTCCGAATCAGAAACGCACCGTGTAGGACAGCTTGGCCGACAGCTTGTCGAAGACCTGGGTCCACCGCGCATCCAGCTCGCGATGCCACCCGCGGTTCAGCACGAGGAAGATGTCGTTGCCAGGTTTCAGGATCCAGCGGAACCGGCTCTGCACGCCGAGCTCGCGCGATTCGGTGTCGTACTGCAGGAGGTTGGCCCAGAATACGTTGGTGGAGAAGTTGTAGTCCGCCAACACCTCCACCACCTGGGTGTAGAAGTCCCCGCCAGGCAGTGACACGTCGTTCCGCTCGGTGCTGAGCTCCAGCGCGAGATTCGAGTTCGGCTTCAGGCTGATCCCCAGCTCGGCGTTCTTCATCGTGCCGTTGTAGAACCCGCCCCACCCGAACCCGCCTTCCACGACCACCCGACGTTTGCTGGCGGTCTCGCCGTGCACCTCGTATCGCGTCCATCGATACCGGTCGGTCTTGACGACGATCCCGTCGGTGATGTCGAAGGGCTCGGGAAGCAGTTCGAACTGCGGCTCGATGCCGAATTCGATGACCTCGCCGGAGTCCCACTCGATGTTCACCGGCACGATCTGCAGGTTCCAGTTCTGGACCGTGTTGTGAAGGTCCATCACGATCTCCGGCCGCAGTTCGAACGAGAGCTGGCGGACGCCCCACTTTCCCGGCCGCGGCCGATACTCGACGCCCGCGTCGATCTTCCTGATGCCGCTTCGTGGAACGAAGCCAAGCGCGGGCCGGAAGTCCTCCCCGATCTGTTTCCAGCTGAGGTCCGCACCGATCAAGTCGTTGGGATAGTCGACGGCGAAGCCACCCGCGTAGTCCACCTTTCGCGACGCCCGGTCATCGGTGCGCAACAGGAAGAGGTCGAGGCTGAGGTTCTTGTCTTCACGGAAGCTCGACGTCGCAAGCCGTGCGTCCACGCCGAGCAACGTGTTGGCGCCAGTCCCCGCGGGATTTCCATGCGTGAGGATGGCGCCGATCGACGACTGGCGCCCGAGGTTGCGCGCCACCCGCGCGACCAGCAGGTTCTGCCCGCCGAGCGTGGCTGCCGCTCCGCCCTCATCGTCATCGCCCGGGCGGCCATCAGTGTTCTTCAGCGATCTGGTCTGCACGTCGAGCACGCCGATGTTGAAATCGCCCTGGCGGCCGGTCATCTTCGCGCCGAGCAGGATCGGCACTTCGCGCCCCTGGTACAAGCCGATGCGGCGGCTGAAGAACGGAATGACGTCCTGGGACCATCCTCCTGCCCCGGCCACGTCGAAGACGCCCGCGCCCTCGAGGAAGAACGCGCGCTTCTCGGGGTAGAAGAGCGGAAAGCGCGTCAGGTTCACCTGGCGGGAGTCGGCCTCGGTCTCGGCAAAGTCGGTGTTGACCGTCAGCGAGACGTTGAGGTTGGGCGTCAGGTTCTGGGATACATCGAGGCCGGCGGCCATCCTGCCGTCGCCGTCGACGCGGGCGGCCGATCCGTACGGTCGAAGGTCGAGGCCTTTGCCCTGCTGAATGCCGACCAGACCGTCGAGGCGACCCGCCTCTGCCAGGTTCGTGAACCAGATGTCGCGGCGGGGCGAAGCCCAGCGGGCGATTTCCCTGCGGCGTTTGATCGTGCGCTCGATGTTCAGCCCCCACGTGCTCTGGCCCGGCTTGAACCGCAAGGTCTTGAACGGAATGGCGATCTCGGCGACCCAACCCGCTTCGCTCATCCGGGCTACGGCCGTCCAGATACCGTCCCAGTCCCGGCTGGCATCCTCGGAGTTGTTCGCAATCTGGCCATCCACGCGAGCGCCGGCGGGATTGGTCTCGAAGAAGAACCCGTTGCGACTGTCGAGAAACGGATCGATGACAATCCGGATGCGATCGTCGACGTCGAGCTCGGCATCGCGCGTCAGCTGGGTCGATACAATCGCCCGGGGCTCGCGGTCGAAGCAGGTGATCCCGAAGTAGAGGTTGGACGCGTCGAACATGACCCGCACTTCGGTGCGCTCGGTCATCGGCTGGCCCTGATCGGGTTCGGTCTGGATGAAGTCCGCAATCGGGGTCGCCTGCTGCCAGGCTGCCTCGTCCACATGCCCGTCGACGCGCAGCGATGCACCCGCTGGCACTGCGATTGCGGTGGCTAGCTTTTTGGCATTCGCGGAAGGCGGCTGGGATTGGGGAGCCTGAGCACTCGCAGGGCCGGCCGCACAGAGGATGCATGTCACCGCTGAAACGAAGAGCCGCATGAGTCTCTCAATTCGGGGGCATGGTATGGTAGCGTCTGACCGCCGAGTCGGCAAGCCGTGAGCCAACCTCCTGAACCTGACCTACCGCCGAAACCGTCCATCGACAGGGTGCAGCTGTTTGTCACCTGCCTGGTCGACCACCTGTTCCCGCAGGTCGCCGAGGCGACAGTGAAGCTGCTTCAGCGCCTCGGAGTCGTTGTCGAGGTTCCCGCCGGCCAGACCTGCTGCGGTCAGCCGGCGTTCAATGGCGGGTTCACCGAAGAAGCGACGGCGATGGCGCGCCACACGGTCGACGTCCTGTCGAAATCGGACCTTCCGGTGGTCGTGCCGTCCGGTTCGTGCGCCGACATGATCGTGCATCATTACCCCGAGCTTCTGGCGCACGACCCGTCCTACGCCGTTCGCGCAAGATCGCTGTCGGCTCGCACCTACGAGTTGACCCAGTTCCTCGTCGACCAGCTCGGGCGCACCGAGCTCGGCGCCTCAGGCACGGGACGCGTGGCCTACCACGCCTCCTGTCACGGTCTGCGCGGGATGGGCCTTCGAACTCAGCCGATGGCCCTGCTGCAGCGCGTCAGCGGCGTCCAGGCTGCTCCGCTGCCGGAGGCCGAGACCTGCTGCGGGTTCGGAGGGCTGTTCGCGATCAAGATGGCGCCGATTTCTGGCGCGATGCTGAACGAGAAACTCGCACGGATCGAGCGAAGCGGCGCCGACACGGTCGTCGCGACCGACGTGAGCTGCCTCATGCACATCGCAGGAGGATTGCACCGCAGGGGCAGCCTGGTCAGGGCACGGCACATCGCCGAAGTGCTCGCGGGAACACGGGATGACTGAGCCCGGACGCCCCGTCGCCACCGCCTCGCTCCCCCTCCACGCTTCGGCGCCCGCCGGCCCGTTCCTCGGTCGCGTCGAGAAGGCGCTGGCCGATGCCCGTCTGCACGGCGCGCTGGCGATGGCCACCGATCGCCTCGCTGACGCCAGAGCCCGGGCCTTCGCGGCGCTCCCCGACGGCGAGGCCCTGCGCCAGGCCGCGCGGCGGATCCGTGCGCACACCGTGGCCAATCTCGATCGCTACCTGGCCCAGTTCGCCGACGAGGCAGAGCGGCACGGCTGCGTTCTGCATTGGGCGGAGACGGCGGAAGCTGCCGCGGCGACGGTGGTATCGATCGCGAGAGATCGAGGCGTCACGCTCGCCGTGAAATCCAAGTCGATGGTCACCGAGGAGATCGAGCTGAACCGCGCGCTCGAGCAGGCCGGCATCCGCGTGGTCGAATCGGATCTCGGCGAGTTCGTCGTCCAGGTGGCCGGCGACCGGCCCTCGCACATCATCACCCCGATCATCCACAAGCGCCGGGAGGACGTGGCCGCGCTCTTCAAGGAGAAGCTCGGAGCGCGTGACGAGGACGTGGCTGACGTTCCCGCCATCACCGCGTTCGCGCGCCGCATCCTGCGCACGGAGTTCCTGAACTCCGGCATGGGCGTCAGCGGCGCGAACTTCGCCATTGCCGAATCCGGAAGCCTGTGCGTCGTCACCAACGAGGGAAACGGCCGGCTGACCACGACCGTGCCGCGGATGCACGTTGCGCTGCTCGGACTCGAGCGTGTGCTGCCGGGTGCGGCGGATCTCGGCGTGATGATGCAGCTGATTGCCCGGAGCGCGACCGGGCAGGCTGCCCCGGTCTACACCAACGTGATGACGGGTCCGCGGCGCATCGGCTCGGAGTCCGCCGGGACTTCGGACGGAGATCCCGACGGGCCCTCCGAGCTGCATGTCGTCGTCGTGGACAACGGGCGCAGTCGCATGCTCGGCAGCGATCTGGCCGAAATCCTGTACTGCATTCGTTGCGGTGCCTGCCTCAATGTCTGCCCCGTGTACCGGCAGATTGGCGGGCATGCTTATGGAGGCGTCTATCCCGGGCCGGTCGGATCGGTCGTGAGTCCCGGGTTGTACGGGCTCGAGGCCTGGGGCGATCTTCCTCACGCCAGCACGCTGTGCGGCGCGTGCCGGGACGTGTGCCCGGTGTGCATCGATTTGCCGCGCCTACTGCTCGACCTGCGAGCCCGGGGCAACCGCGAGGGGATCGGCCCGCTCTGGCTCAAGATCGGCATGGCCATCTTCAGCGCCATCGCCACGCGACCACTGCTCTTCCGGGCGGCCGGCGCCGTGGCGGGCCGCCTGACGCGGATGATCGCGCGCGACGGGTGGGTCAGGCGGATAGTCGGCCCCCTCGGTGCGTGGTCGGCGGCAAGGGACTTCCCCGTATTCGCGAAGCGATCGTTCACCGCACAGTGGCACGACTCTCTTGCGAAGCCTACGGAGGTCAGATGACCACGGCTCGCGAGCGGATCCTCGGCGCCGTACGAGACGGGCTCTCGCGGGCGAAGTTGCCGGATGCCTTCCCCGATCGGCCGGATCTCTCGTGGGTCGGTTCGGGCGCCCCCTCGCCTGGCAGCCCTCAGCTAATGGCACCGTTTGCCGAGGCCGTCAGGTCCTTGACCGGCGAGCTGCACGAGGCCGATTCGGCGTCGGAGGTCGCACGACTCGTGGCCGAGATTGCGGGCACGCACCAGGCGACGCGCTACCTGAGTTGGGATGGTGATGAACTCGGGTGCGAAGGCCTGATCGAGCGCCTCGCGGCGGCCGGCCTGTCGAGAGTGCCGTACAACCTGTCACCGGAGCCTGCGGCACGGGGTCGTGACGTGCTGGCGCTCGACGATGTCCCGCTTGGCCTGACCGGTGCCGTGGCGGGTCTGGCAGATACCGGCGGCATCGTGCTCACAAGCGGGGCCGGACGCGGCCGCCTGACGTCGCTGCTGCCTCCGGTTCACGTCGCGATTCTCAGCCGCCGGCTGATCTATCCCTCACTCCCTGTGTTTCTGCGCGCCCTGCCGCGCTCGATCGCCGATTGCAGCAACCTGGTCGTCGTCGCGGGACCGAGCCGGACGGCAGACATCGAGATGACCCTCAGCCATGGCGTGCACGGCCCGAAGGCCATTCACGTGATACTCACCGCATGACCGCACCGATCACGATTCCCGACCTCGGCACATTCGCTGCGGACTCGGGCCTCCAGCGGCTCGGGCACACCAGCGACGGGCTCTTTCGCACGGGTCGGGACGGCGTGCTCGCGATCGCCGCGCCGAGTGACCGCCGCGTCGAGTTCGTCGCGTTCGCCGATCGTACGCTGGCCGGTGTGACCTCGACGATGGGCTACGGCGCGTACTATCCCGTCCACCCGGTGCGTCTGGACAGGCCCGTCAAGGCCGTGTTGATGGATCTCGACGGAACGACCGTCCGCAGCGAGCATTTCTGGATCTGGATGATCGAGAAGGCGACCGGCTCGCTGCTCGGCGATCCGGGGTTTCAGCTCGAGGCCTCGGACCGTCCGTTTGTCTCGGGATTCAGCGTCTCGGAGCACCTGCAGCACTGTATCCACAAGTACTGTCCGGACAAGAGCGTGGAAGACGCCCGCCGCTTCTACTTCGAGCACACGCATCGGGAGATGCGCGCCATCCTCGACGGCCACGGCCGCGCCGACGCATTCGTGCCCGCGCCGGGCCTGAAGGAGTTCCTGCTCGCGCTGAAGGCCGGCGGCATCAGAATCGGCCTCGTCACCTCCGGGCTGTACGAGAAGGCGTATCCCGAGATCGTCGCGGCGTTCCGGACACTGGATCTCGGCGACCCGCGGGAGTTCTACGACGCGATCGTCACGGCGGGCTTCCCGCTCAGGCACGGCGAGATCGGCACGCTTGGTGAACTGTCACCCAAGCCCCACCCCTGGCTCTATGCGGAAGTCTCTCGCGTCGGCCTGGGCATTCCGTTCGAGGAGCGGAGCCACGTGGTGGGCATCGAGGACAGCGGAGCCGGCGTGTGCGCCATCCGGCTGGCAGGCTTCACGACGATCGGCGTCAGCGGGGGCAACATCCTCACCAGCGGCACCCGGGCGCTCTGCCAGCATTACTGCGAGACATTCGAGCAGGCGCTGGAGATCATCCGGCCGTAGCCGCGAAGCGACGGTAGCAGCTCACTTCTTCAGAGTAATGGCGCCGGCGGCGCACCGTGGCGCTTCAATCGCGATGTTGTGCTGCGCGGCGCTTTGCTCTACGATTCGGCATCCGACTCAGGCCTCCAGCCTGAGCCACTGACCCTCTTCATACAAGGTCAGCCCATGAATCTCATCCTGCTGGGGCCGCCGGGAGCTGGGAAGGGCACGCAAGCGGAGGCACTGTGCCAGGCGTGCAACGTCCCGAGCATCTCGACCGGCGATATCATCCGCACGGCCATCCGGACGGGACATCCGCTCGGGATGCAGTTCAAGCGGTACTCGGAGGCCGGATCGCTCGTGCCGGATTCCCTCGTCAACGCGCTCGTCGAAGATCGGCTGGCGGCGCCGGATTGCCGTGGCGGATTCCTGATGGACGGCTATCCACGAACCGTCGCGCAGGCCGAGTGGCTCGATGAGATGCTCGCGGGCCACGGCAAGCGGCTCGACCACGTGCTGCTGCTCGAGGTGGCGGACGAGCACATCCTCGATCGGATCACCGGGCGGCGCACCGATCCGGTGACCGGCATCATCTATCACGTCAAGTTCGACCCGCCGCCGGCCGAGATCGCGGGTCGCCTCGTGCAGCGCGCCGACGACACCGCCGAAGTCCTGACCAGGCGGCTCCACGAATTCCGCGAGAAGACGGCTCCGCTGGTGCCCTACTACGAGCGCGGCGGACTCGTCCGGCGGATCGACGGCGTGGGGTCTCCCGAGGAGATCAGACGCCGCCTGCTCGCCGTCGTCAGTTGCGGCGCGGCCAGGACGTAGCTCCGTACCTATTTCTTAATGGGAGGAGCCGCAGGGGTTCGCGCGATCGGCCGAACCGGCGGAGGAATCGGGCCCGCCAGCGCCTCGCTCAACACCTGGCCGTCGGGCTTCGGCAGCGTGATCCCGCAGATCGCGGCCAGCGTCGGGGCGATGTCGACCGGCGCCACCGGTCGCCAATACTCGCCCGGCTTGATCCCGGCACCGAAGAGGAGGACCGGCACGTCCCGGTCGTACTGGTAGAGCGTGCCGTGTGTGTCGGCCAGCCCTGGCTGCGGCGACCCGTCAGCGCTCACGAAGAACCAGTTCGGCTTCGGCACCACGACCACGTCTCCGCTGCGACCCGGAAAATAGCTCCTCGCCACAGCCAGCGCGTCGCGATCGCCGCCGGCAATCAGTGCGGCGAGCGAGTCCCCGAAATAGGCCTTCTCGACGCCCGGCACGGCAGCGAGCGCGTTGAGCAGCGCCTCGCGAGCCTCGACGTTGCCGCGCAGCTTGGCGAGGGCTGCCGCCGTCAGGTAGAGGTCTGATTGGCTGAAGCTCATCAGGCTGTCGCCTGGGCCAATCGATCGCTCTAGGGCGGCCGCCGCAGCGTCAGCGACGGCATTGGCGCTGGCGCGCCCGGCGTTGTTCCCCTTGGCGGCAACCTGCTCGGGTATCTCCGACACACCGTGGTCCGCGCTGAGGGCCACCACGTAGTTCCCCTCGCCGACTTTCCTGTCGAGAGACGACAGCAGCGTGCCGATGGTGTCGTCGAGCCGAACCAGGATGTCCTGGACCTCGAGACTGTTCGGCCCGAAATCGTGACCGACCAGATCGAGAGCCGAGAAGCTGATGCCGAGGAAGTCGGTGCCTCGGCCCCCTCCCAGTTGAAGCGCATCGACGGCGGCTGTGGCCAGCTTGCCGAGATACCGATCGGAGTACGGGCTTTCTTCCCAGGCCAGGTACGCCTGCAGCTCCGGCGCATCGGCCTTGCCCTTGATGGGATGGGGAAACACCGACGTCCAGTACACCGGCGGCTTTTCTCCAACCCCGGCGTCCTCGTAGAGATAGCGGTCGGGCGGGAGGGCGAGCGTCCACGGCGTCGCAAACTCTGCGTCGATTGGATTCGCTTGTGCAAAGGCCTGCACGAACGGCACGGGCTCCTTCGAGTAGGCCGAGGAGGTCACCAGCCCATGGGCCGCCGGGTTGAACCACGTCACGGCGTCGCCGCGCTGGCCCGCAAGCGTGATGGCCGTCCGCTCCTTCATCGACAGCGTCACGACGCGCGTGGGACCCTGGTTCTGCGCACGGAGCTCGTCGGCGAAGGTCGGCCTCTTTAATCGGGAGGCGCTGAAGCCGCCCGCAACCGGGCGGCCGTACGAGATCGTCGTGGCGGCCGGGTCCTCAGCGCATGCGACGCGCTTGTTGGTGTCGCGCTCGTACCAGACGTTGCCGACGATGCCGTTCGACGAGGGATAGGTACCCGTCGAGATGGCCGTATGGCCGGCGCAGGTCACCGTGTTGAAATACGGATACGCGGCCTGTCTGAACCAGGCGCCGCTCTCGACCAGCCGGTGCAGGCCCTTTGTCCACTGGGAGCTGAACCGGTCGATGTAGTCGGCCCGCATCTGATCCACGACGAGGACCACGACCAGTTTCGGGCCGGAGCCGGCCGGGGCCGCCGACAATGGACCGAGCGCCGCAACGAGCCCGATTCCGATCACTGCCAGGCGTCGAGTCCACGTTACGACCGAACGACGACATGCCATGTCACCCCCCAGGGCAGCTTGCGCGTTGCAGAACGGCCATCACACCGCGTCGCTTCCGGGAGATGGCCGCCTCGGGTCTTGCCGCTCCACTGACTATAGAATACTCGGAGTCGCCGTCCACCTCCCCGCCCGTGCCGGAACGACCGATGCCACGATTCATCCTGACCGTTGAGTACGCCGGCACCCGCTACAGCGGATGGCAGATCCAGACCAATGCGCGTACGGTGGCCGGCGAACTCGAGCGTGCCATCCGAACCGCGTCGGGACGAACCTCCTTCGAGCTGTATGGATCCGGGCGAACCGACGCCGGTGTCCACGCGATCGGCCAGGTGGCGCACCTGCAGCTCGACACGCGAGAGGCCCCCGCCCTGCTCGCCGCGCGAATCAACGACGAGCTCCCCGCCGACATCAACATCCTCACGATGGAACGGGCGCCGCAGCGCTTCCACGCGCGCCACGATGCGGTGGCCCGCAGCTATCTGTACCAGATCGCGCGCCGGCGTACGGCCTTCGCCAAGCCCTTCGTGTGGTGGGTGCGAGACCAGCTCGACGTCGCCTCCATGAGGACGGCCTGCGCGGGGTTTGTCGGCATGCGGAACTTCGCGTCGTTCACCGCCGAGGACAGGGACGAGGTCTCACGAACCGTGCTGGTCGATCGCGTGGAGCTCGCCGAGGAGGGGCCATTGCTCCTGGTGCGCATCGAGGGCTCGCACTTTCTCTGGAAGATGGTGCGGCGCATGGTCGGCGTGCTGGTCGAAGTGGGACGAGGAGGGTTGACGCCTCGCGAGGCCGCTGCAATGCTGACCGAGCGGTCGGACCTTCCTGCGAGGCTGACTGCGCCGGCGTCGGGCCTGTTCCTGGAACGCGTCTACTACGCGAAAGACCCCCGTGAATCGGGCGTGCGCGCCATCATGCGCGTCGGGCGATAGCCCAGCCGCAACGCGCCGTGATCTCGCACCAAATGACTCCGCGTATCACGCATGGCCCCGCGATCCGGCCGGGAGCGAGCGTTCCTGCTAGACTAGCCGCAGGGACAAGGGCGGACTCGTTTTCGCCGATCGATGCGCGCTTGGGTGTTGATGCGTGCAATCTGAATTCCCAGGAGACCTCTCGGGTCCCCTCACGCGGGCCTCGCGGTTGATTCCTGTTCCCGGTTCCGGAGGGTGCGATGGAGACCTTGTGGGCGCAGCGCTTCGCCCAGCGAACACAGCGCATGCGCAGTTCGGCCGTCCGCGAGCTGCTGAAGCTCACCGAGCAGCCGGACATCATCTCATTTGCTGGCGGCCTTCCGGCGCCCGAAACGTTCCCGGTCGATCGATTCGCCGAGGCCACCAACCGGGTGATGGCACAGTACGGGGCCACCGCGCTCCAATACAGCACCACCGAGGGGTACCGGCCGCTCAGGGAGCTGATCGCGCGCCACGCCAACCGGTACGACATGCACATCGAGCCGGACAACGTGCTCATCACCAGCGGCTCTCAGCAGGCGCTGGATCTGATCGGCAAGGTCTTCATCAATCCGGGCGATCACATCATGATGGAGAGCCCGACCTACCTGGGAGCCCTGCAGGCCTGGAATGCCTACGCCGCCGAGTACGTGGCGGCCGACACCGACCAGGACGGCTATCTGATGGAGTCGGTCGATCGCCAGATGCGGACCGGCCCGAAATTCGTGTACGCCCTGCCGAATTTCCAGAATCCGAGTGGCGTCACGCTGTCGATCGAGCGGCGCCATCGCCTGATCGAGATTGCCGATCACTACGGGGTGCCCATCCTGGAGGACGATCCGTACGGCCAGTTGCGCTACGAAGGGGACCACCTGCCGTCGCTCGTCACGCTCGACTCGCAGTTCCGGTCGACCAACGGCGCCCAGTACTCCGGCAACGTCATCTACCTGAGCACCTTCTCGAAGACGCTGTCGCCCGGAGTACGCCTGGGATGGATCGTCGCCCCCGCCGAAGTCATCAGGAAGCTGGTCCAGGCCAAGCAGGGCGCAGACCTGCATACGAGCACGCTCAGTCAGATGGTCGCCTGCGAAGTGGCCTCGGGCGGATTCCTGGATCAGCACGTCAAGCTGATCAGGGCCATCTACCGGACCCGCCGTGACGCCATGCTCGAGGCGATGGCGGCGCACTTCCCGCCGGAGGTGCGCTGGACCAAGCCGCAGGGCGGACTCTTCCTGTGGCTGACGCTCCCGGACTGGATGGATGCGACCGAGGTGCTCCGCCTCGCCGTGGAGCAAAAGGTCGCGCTCGTGCCGGGCCAGTCCTTCTTCGCCGACGGGTCGGGCGCCAATACGGCCCGGTTGAACTTCTCCAATGCATCGCCGGACATGATCGCGGAAGGAATCCGCCGCCTGGCCCGGGTGCTCGAAACCATGATGGCCCGTCGGCGCCCGTCAGTGGGCGCGGGTGTCAAGTAAGGTGGGGGGCTGCCTGATGAAGCTAGTGATTCGACGAGTCCCGGCCGTCGCCGCAGGATGCCTGGTGGTGCTGGCCCTCGCGGGAGCGGCGCGGGCCCAGTCGCAGGACGATCTCGCGGCCATCAGAAAGGAGATCGACGCACTCAAGGCCGGCCAGGCCGCCCTCGAGAAGCAGATGCAGGAAATCAAGAACATGCTCCGGCCGTCTCAGCCGGACCCCGTGATGGACGCGCCGCCCAATGCCGTCGTTCAGATCTCCGGTGCCCCGACCAAGGGCGATGCGGCAGCCAACGTGGTGATGATCGAGTTCTCGGATTACCAGTGCCCGTACTGCGGACGCTATGTCAGAGACTCGTGGCCGTCGATTGACAGGGATTACGTCCAGACCGGCAAGCTGCGGTACGTGTTTCGCAGTTTTCCGCTCGAGTCCATCCACAAGCAGTCCTTCAAGGCCCACGAAGCGGCAGCCTGTGCCGGAGCGCAGGGGAAGTACTGGCTCATGCACGCGCAGCTGTTCGGGCACCAGACCGCGCTGGAACCATCCGACCTGAAGCGATACGCGCAGGCGATCGGTGCGGACACCGCGGCCTTCGATCGGTGCCTGGACTCGGGCCAGATGACGGCCATCGTCCGGCAGGACGCCAATCTCGGCGCGCAGATCGGGGTGACCGGCACGCCGGTGTTTCTCCTCGGTACCCTGCGGCCCGATGGCGCGGTCAAGGTCTTGAAGGTGATCACCGGAGCCGTACCGTACGGGATGATCAGACAGGCGTTGGACGGGATCCTCGCCGCCAGGTAACGGCGCGGTTCGCGCTCGACGGCCGGGCTCCGGACCGGCCGCGGCTTGAGCCTGCCGGATCAACTCCGCTCGAGCGGCGCTGAAGGCGGCTGCAAGCCCGGACGAGGTCTCGAGCACCGCGCGTTGCTCGGTGTCGAACGTCGGCGGCGTGAGAAACCCGCATGCCGCCGGCGCACGATGAGCTTACGCGCAGTGTTTCTGAATGAGGCGGGCTAGAGTTCGCGCAACGCGGTCACGATCGGGAGCCGCGCCGCCCGAATTGCCGGAAGGACCCCTCCAGCCACGCCAATCAGAAGGGCGTAAATGACGCCCCGTACGACCAGCCTCGGGGTCACGGCGAACGCAAACGCCACCTGGCTGAACGTCTGAAAGTTGATGGTCGAGGTCTGATACCCGTTGAACGCGGCGTACGCGAGTGTACCGCCAAGGACCCCTCCAACCAGGGCCAGCACGAGGGACTCCGCCAGGACCGAGACCACGACCGGACCTCCGCCGAACCCCAGGGCGCGCAGCGTGGCGATCTCCCGTGTCCGCGACGCCACCGCGGTGTACATCGTGTTGACGGCGCCGAAGATCGCACCGATGGCCATCAGGCCGGCGATAAGCGTTCCAAGCGTCGTGATGAGCATGGACACCATCGTGGACTGTTCCGCGTAGTAATCCGTCTCACGAACGACCTTGAGATTCAGGCGCGGGTCCGTGGTCAGCGCGTCCTTGAACCGGGTGAACGCCGCCGGGGATTCGAGCTTGGCGTACACGGTCTGGTACGTGTTGCCCCGGCGATAGGCCGGCGCGAGCACGCCGGCGTCGCACCACACCTCGGAGTCGGACAAGGTGCCGCCCGCGTCGAAGATCCCGACGACCGTCCACTCGTTCTGGCCCCACTTCAGCTTGCGGCCGAGATCGAGGCCCGCAAACTCGCGTGCCGCTCCGCGTCCGGCGATGATCTCGTTGCGGCCGGTCTGGAACCTGCGTCCCTCGACGATCCGCACTCGCGGCCGGACGTCGAACACGGCGTCGTGCACACCGCGCAATCCGACGTTCGCCGTCGTCCCCGTGTCGCGCTTGGGCAGGTCGACGATCACGAAAAGCTCGGGCGAGACGACCGGGCCCTGTGCATTCCGGAGCACGCCTGGCGCATCAGCGATGATGCGAGTGTCGTCGCGCGTGAGGATGCTGACCATCTCGCTATCGGCGCCGGACCGCATGACAACGGCCGTGTCGGCGGATCCGGTTGTGGCCATGGTCGCTCGGAAGCCCTCGGCCATCGACAGCACGGCGACAAACACCGCCACCACTCCGGCAATGCCGACCACGGCGACCAGAGAGGAGGTGAGGCGCTGCGTCAGGGTCCGCAGGTTCAGCCACGACACCACGACGACCTCGAACATCCAGCCGGTCAGCCTCCCCACGTCAGGTCCTCCTCAGCGCGTCCACGATGCGAAGCCGCATGGCCTGCACGGCGGGCAGGATGCCGGAGATCAATCCCAGGAACACGGCCAGCAGCGCGCCCAGCGTCAGATCGCTCGCCGGCAGAAAGAAGGCCGGGAGCAGGCCGCCTGTCGGATCGCCGCCGAGCGCGATCATCCACGCGAGCAGCAATCCCAGCCCACCGCCGACCACCGCGATCGCGCACGACTCGGCGAGCACGAGCACCAGGATCAGCCCATCCGAGTACCCCAGCGTCTTGAGCACGGCCAACTCGCTCGTCCGCTCGCGCACCGACTGCGCCATGGTATTGGCGGCGACCAGGAGGATCGTAAAGAACACCGCCGTGACAATTGCGCGGATAATCGACGCGATGTCGCCGATTTGCCTGGCAAACGCCTGGACGAAGGCCTTCTCGGTCGCCGTTTTCGTTTCCGCGAACGAGTTGGCGAAGGTCGCATCGATCTTCTCCGCGATCTGCGGCGCCTTCGACGCGTCGTCGATGCGGATGACGTACCAGCCGACCTGGCCCTGGCCGAATTGGCGGGCTTCGTCGAAGTACTTGTAGTTGAAGAACAACGCCGTGGTGTCGGTGCCCTGCTTCGCTCCGTCGTAGATGCCGCAGATGTTGAATTCCCAGTTGCTGCTGCCGTCTTTCTTGCGCCAGATCGTCGCCTGGATGGGAATGCGATCGCCGACCTTCCAGCCGAAGCGCGTTGCCGTCTGGCGCCCGACAATGGCGCAGCTGCGGTCGGCCAGCCACGCCTTCTTCTGGTCTTCCGGAAGGAGGAACTCCGGGTACAGGGCGAGCAGCCGCTCCGGCTCGACAGGGCACTGCATGAAGAAGTTGCTGGGCTTCTGGTAGATCCCGCCGAAGTAGGTCTGATGGAGGACGCCGACCACGCCGGGAATCGCCTCCAGCCGCGCCTGGTAGCTCTCGGGCAGCAACTGGATGATGGAAACCTTGTGCGTGATGACGAGGCGATCGTTGCCGGCGAGCTCGATGCCGATGTTGAAGCCGGTGTTGAGCGCGGCGAGGACCCCGAACAGGATGAACGCCACCAGAATCGACAGGACCGTGAACAGGGTCCGCACTTTCCGGCGAAACAGATTGTGCCAGACCAGCGGCAGGTACTTCATACGGCCGACTCCGCTGCGAGCGCGCCCTTCTCGAGGTGTAACGTTCGCTTGGCTCGGACGGCGGCGTGCGGATCGTGGGTCACCATGACGATCGTCTTGCCGTGGTCGCGGTTCAGGGCCTGGAGCAGATCCAGCACTTCGTCGCCGGACTTCCGGTCGAGGTCGCCGGTCGGCTCGTCACAGAGCAACAGCGTCGGATCGGTCACGATCGCCCGGGCGATGCCGACGCGCTGCTCCTGCCCGCCCGAGAGCTGGCGGGGATAGTGCTTCGCGCGGTCGGTCAGCCCGACCACCGACAGCGCGGTGCGCACGTGACTCCGCCGCTCGGATCGTGACAGGCGCGTCAACAGGAGCGGCAGCTCCACGTTGCGCTCCGCGGTGAGCACCGGAATGAGGTTATAGAGCTGGAACACGAATCCGACATGACGGGACCGCCACGCGGCCAGCCGTCCCCCGGACATCTGGTCGATCTGCTCGCCGTCGATCGAGATCCGGCCCTGCGTCGGCCGATCGAGCCCGCCCAGGAGATTGAGCAGGGTGGACTTGCCCGACCCGGAGGGCCCCATGAGCGCCAGGAAGTCTCCCTGCGGAATGTCCAGGTGGAGCCCCTGCAGCACGTCGATGCGCTCGCCCCCGCGGTGGAATACCTTGTGGAGATCGGACACGTGAACCAGATTGCCTGTTGCGCTCGCGGTCATCTCTGCTCCACCCTTCAGCGAACCGTCAGCCTGCGCCCCTCGGCGAGATCGGGTGGCCCGCCGACCACGACCCGCTCGCCGGCCGTTACACCCGACATGATTTCGATCTGCTCGCCCTGCGCCGATCCCACTCGCACGGCCCGCCGCTTTGCGACGTCGTCGTTGACGACGAACACGACCGCCTGGCCGTCCTCGTTCCGGACGGCGCCGCGCGGCAGCAGCAGGCGCGCACGCGGCTGCGCATCGGGCGGCGGCGCCACGCCGAGAAACGCCACCTTCACGCCCATGTCCGGCAGCAGGCGCGGATCCAGCGTCTCGAACCCGATTCGAACCAGCACGGTGGCCTTCTGGCGATCGGCCGTGGGCACCATCGTGATGACATGCGCCGGAATCTTCCAGTCCGGATAGGCATCGAGCGTCGCCTCGACGTGCTGGTTTGACGTCACGCGGTTGATGTAGCTCTCGTTGACGTCCACTTCGATCTCGAGCGAGGACATGTCAACGATCGTGCACAGGCCGGTGCGGGTGAATCCGCCGCCCGCGGACATCGGCGACACCATCTCGCCCGGCTGGGCGTCCTTGGAGATCGCCACGCCTGAGAACGGCGCCCGGATGACGGTGTCGTCCAGATCGTTCTGCCTGACGGCGACCTGCCGCTCCGACACGAGCACCTGCTCGCGGCTGAGTGCCAGCCGGGCCTCCAGCGCGCCGACCTCGGCGTCCGCCTTGTCGAGATCCGCCTGTCCGGCGATGCCGTCCTTCACGAGCGCACGCGATCGGACCTGCGTCTGAAGGGCTTCCTTGAGCCGGACCTCGGTTTCGGCGGCGCTGCGCCGCGACGCCGCCAGTTCAGCCTGCGCCAGGTCGAGATACCGCCTCGCCGTGGCGTCGTCCAGGCGAGCGAGCACCTGGCCGCGCGTGACAGCCAGCCCCTCCTCGACGAGCACCTCGGCAACTTTTCCCGTCACCTTCGACGACACTGTCGCACGCCGCCGCGCGGTCACGTAGCCCGAGGCATTCAGCACCGCCGAGGCACCCGCGTCGGCGCTCCCGCGTTGTTCGACGACGGTGTACGCCTGGACCACGAGTGGTGAAGGACCGCGCATCATCCACCACCCGCCGGCGCCGATCCCCAGCAGGAGCACCGCGAGCAGGATCCAGATTCCAATGCGCCCACCGGAGCCTTCGCGGGAGGCCTCGTCGATGCGAAGGTCCTTCAGGGATGGTTTGTCGCTCGGCATTTGGCCCCTTGGTAATGGACGTGACTGTACCGGCCAAGCTTCGGGCTCGATTGCGCCGGGGAGAGGCCGCTCGGCCTGAAACGCCCGACGCGTCCAGTCGCACTACAAAATACTACACCGCGATGGGTGACGTTTGTTTCGTTACGCCGCTCGCCAGACGGCTCACGGCGAGTTCGCCGAGGCGATCCCGCCACGTCCGGTCGGAACCGTCTCCGGCACCGATTCGCCGACACTCGACGCGCGGGACCTTTGCTGGCGCAGGGTTTTCCGGGTGTAATCCGAGGCTCGAACCGGGTTCATCCGCCCGCGGCACTCCTTTTGGGCCAGGGGCGCGACGAGGACATCTGCTTTGAGCAAGCGTTCATCGCAGCCCACTCCACGCCGAATACCCGTGACCCTCAAACCTCGTCAGGATTTCCCGTAGTCATGACCTTACGTCCCGACCCCACGCCTGTGGGAGTGTGGGCGCGCTCGGCCAGCTCAGCGCGTCCAGGCCCTGCTCTGGACGGCATTCCGGCGCCGAGATTGACGGAAGCCCTACGTGAGTCTAATATAGGACTAGTTTGGTCCGGTATGTTTGGACCCTGAATGAGGCCCCGTGATGAGCACGTCGCAGGACACGATTGAGCAACTGGCCACCCAGGACTATAAGTACGGTTTTGTCACCGAGGTGGAGGCCGATGCCATCCCTCGCGGATTGAGCGAGGACGTCGTCCGGATGATCTCGGCGCGCAAGAACGAGCCGGAGTGGCTGCTCGAATGGCGCCTGGGCGGGTACCGGGCCTGGCAGAAGATCTCAGACCCCCAGTGGCACAACCTGAAGATCGACCCGATCGACTTCCAGTCCATTGTCTACTATTCGGAACCGAAGGGGCGGAAGCGGTACACGAGCCTCGAAGACGTGCCTCCAGAAATTCTGGCGACCTTCGACAAGCTGGGCGTTCCGCTCGAGGAACGGAAGCGTCTGGCCGGGGTCGCGGTGGACGCGGTGTTCGACAGCGTGTCGGTCGCCACGACCTTCACCTCGCAACTGGCCGAGCTCGGGATCATCTTCTGTTCGTTCTCCGAGGCCGTTCAGCAGCACCCGGACCTGGTCCGGCAGTATCTCGGATCGGTCGTTCCGCACACCGATAACTTCTATGCGGCGCTCAACTCTGCCGTCTTCAGCGACGGGTCCTTCGTGTATGTGCCCAAGGGCGTGCGCTGCCCGATGGAACTGTCCACCTATTTCCGCATCAACGCGGCGCAGACCGGCCAGTTCGAACGGACGCTGATCATCGCGGAGGAGGGCGCCTACGTGAGCTACCTCGAAGGCTGCACGGCGCCAATCCGGGACGAGAACCAGCTTCATGCGGCCGTGGTTGAGCTGGTCGCGCACGACAGCGCCACCATCAAGTACTCGACCATCCAGAACTGGTACCCGGGCGACAAGGACGGCAGGGGCGGCATCTACAACTTCGTGACCAAGCGCGGCAGGTGCGCCGGCCACCACTCCAAGATCACGTGGACGCAGGTCGAAACCGGTTCGGCCATTACCTGGAAGTACCCGAGCTGCATCCTGCAGGGCGACGACTCGGTGGGCGAGTTCTACTCGGTCGCCGTGACCAACAACCACCAGCAGGCCGACACCGGGACGAAGATGATCCACATCGGCAGGAACTCGCGCAGCACCATCGTGTCGAAGGGGATCTCCGCGGGCCATGGCCAGAACACCTATCGAGGCCTCGTGCGGATCGGCAAGAACGCGAAGGCCGCACGGAACTACTCGCAGTGCGACTCGCTGCTCATCGGCGATCAGTGCGGCGCGCACACGTTCCCGTACCTCGAGATTCACAACACGTCGGCGCGCGTCGAGCACGAAGCGTCGATCTCGAAAATCGGCGACGACCAGATTTTCTACCTGCGCCAGCGCGGCCTGTCGACCGAGGACGCGGTGAGCCTGATCGTGAGCGGCTTCTGCAAGGAGGTCTTCAGGGAACTCCCCATGGAGTTCGCCGTCGAGGCCCAGAAGCTCCTGAGCGTGAGCCTGGAAGGCTCGGTCGGATAAGGCATCAACCGGACAGGGCGGGACTCGCCATGTGCCCGCCGGGATTGGAACCCATGCTCGAGATTGAAAACCTTCATGTGTCGGTGGGAGACAAGCCGATTCTTCGCGGGATATCCCTGTCGGTCCGAGCCGGCGAAATCCACGCGATCATGGGGCCCAACGGATCGGGCAAGAGCACGCTCGCCAATGTGATTGCCGGGCGCGATGGCTACCAGGTCACGGCAGGCACGATTACGTTCAAGGGCCGGGACCTGCTGGCGCTCTCGCCGGAAGACCGCGCGCGCGAAGGCGTGTTCATGGCGTTCCAGTACCCGGTCGAGATCCCGGGCGTCAACAACGCGTACTTCCTCCGGTCGGCGCTCAACGCGATTCGCAGGCACCGGGGACTGCCCGAGGTCGATGCCGTCGCCTTCATGAAATCGGTCAAGGCCATTGCGAAGAAGCTCGACATGGATCCCGCGATGCTGAACCGATCGGTGAACGAGGGCTTCTCCGGCGGCGAGAAGAAGCGGAACGAGGTGTTCCAGATGTCGGTGCTCGAACCGACGCTGGGCATTCTCGACGAAACCGATTCCGGCCTCGACATCGACGCGCTGAAGGTCGTCGCCGCCGGCGTCAACTCCCTCCGCGACCCCGCTCGCGCCATCGTCGTGGTCACGCATTACCAGCGGCTGCTCGACTACATCGTGCCCGACTTCGTCCACGTGCTGGCCGACGGCCGAATCGTGCGTTCGGGCCAGAAGGAACTGGCCCTGGAACTCGAGCAGCGCGGCTACGGCTGGCTCGAAGCGCAATCCGCGGGAGCCTGAGGAGGCGGTCGTGCCTGAACTGATGGACCATCCTTCGGGCCTCGTCGCGCCAGTGGTGGACTTCTACCTGCGTGAATTCGGCGCGCGCCGCTCGCAACTCGCGGCCGAGCCCAGCTGGCTGCGCGATTACCGGCAAGGCGCCATCGAGGCGTTTGGCCGCATGGGTTTTCCGACAACCAGGCAGGAAGAGTGGCGGTTCACCAATGTCTCCCCCATCGCCTCTCGGCCGATCCCGCAGGCTGCCGCAACGGCGAACGCAGAACTGCCTTCAGACCTTCCGGGATTCCCCGCGCTGCAGGCGGCGGCAGAGCTCGTGTTCGTCAACGGCGTCTTGGCGCCCTCGAAGTCGTCCGCGGCCGGCCTCCCTGCAGGGGTGCGCGTCGAAAGCCTCGCGACGACGCTCGGCGTGAACGGAGCCGACCTCGCAGGCTCGCTGGGACGACTCTCCGAGCCGGAAGGCAATCCGTTCGCGGCGATGAACGCGGCGCTCTTCGGAGATGCGGCGGTCGTGCTCATCCCGCCGGGTGCCCGCGTCGCAGCCCCGATTCATCTAGTCTACGTCGCGAGCAACGCCGGGCCGAGGATTGCCGTCTATCCGCGGGCGCTGATCGTCGCCGGAGCAGGCAGCGAGGTTCGAATCGTCGAGAGCTTCATCGGCCGCGACGGGCAGGAGTATTTCACCAACGCGGTGACCGAGATCGTCGTCTCGGAAGGGGCCAACCTCGACCACTATCGCGTGCAGCGGGAAAGCTCGCGGGCGTTCCACCTGGGCGCGCTACGGGTCCGCTGCGGGCGTCAGAGCAGTTTTTCGTCGCACTCGCTCAGCCTTGGCGGCGCCCTCGTGCGCAACGAGGTCTCGGCGGTCCTCGCAGACGAGGGCGGCAGCTGCGTCCTGAACGGCCTCTATCTGGCCGACGATGAGACGCTGGTGGACAATCACACGACCATCGACCACGCCAGTCCTCACTGCGAGAGCCACGAGTTCTACAAGGGTGTCCTCGGCGGCCACGCGCGAGGCGTCTTCCATGGCAAGATCGTCGTGCGGCCCGACGCGCAGAAAACCGACGCCAAGCAGACCAACAAGGCGCTGCTGCTGTCGGATCAGGCTCAGGTCAATTCGAAGCCACAACTGGAGATCTTCGCCAACGACGTCAAATGTACGCACGGCGCCGCCGTCGGCCAGTTGGATGACGAGGCGGTGTTCTATCTTCGAGCCAGGGGCGTTGGAGCCGATGACGCCAGACGCATGTTGATCGGGGCGTTCGTCGGTGACCTGCTGGGCCGGGTCCGGATTCCTGTCCTTCGAAGCGAACTGGAAACGGTGCTCCAGGACCGTCTGGAGCTCATGCTCCGGCCAGGAAGCGAGGCGGGATCGTGATCGACGAGCCCGTGGCTGCCGACTCCAGCAAGGACGCCGAACTGAGGCCCCAGGTCGTGAGAGTCCTGGAGACGGTCTTCGACCCGGAAATCCCGGTCAACATCTACGAGCTTGGCCTGGTGTACGACATCGAGATCGAGCCACGCGGTGCCGTACGAATCCGGATGACGCTGACCTCGCCGTCGTGCCCGTCTGCTCAGACCCTTCCGCCCGAAGTGCAATACAAGATCCTCGGCATTCCAGGCGTGACCGACGCGTCGGTGGAGGTCGTCTGGGATCCGCCGTGGGATCAATCCCGGATGTCCGAGGCGGCCCGGCTGCAACTCGGGCTCCTGTGACGCGTTCACGGTAGCCTGTAACCTGTCACCTGTAACCTGTAACCTGTCACCTCTGCCCCGTGACCTGCGATCCATGCGACGGTATTCCGCTGACTCGGATAGCCCCATGTCCTACACCTACCGGGACGAGGTGCTGCGTCAACTGGCGGGACACGGGGTGCGGCCGGATGCGAACACGCCGCCCTCACTGGTGAGGTCTTTTCTCAACGATCTCTACCGCTACGAGTTGAGGCGGCTCAAGAACCGCCTGCTGCGCCGCGAGTTCCCGAAGCCGGCATATTTCGGCCTCGTCGTCGAATTGAGAATGCGATACCCCCTCCTGTCGATTCCCATCACACGCTGGACGGATCAGCCGGAGTCGAGTGCTGACGAGGTGGCGACGGTCTGCTGAACGACGCCAGCCTCATGAGCCGGCTGGCGGCCGGCGGCTCGCGGGTTGAAGCCCGGCCGCAGCGGACACCCCCGCCCGCTTGACAAACGATTGCTATTTGATATCATTTCGAAAGCATACGGGCATGGTGGCCCGCGATCGGCCGTTCCGCCAGGGGCGGCCTGGGAGAAGATCATGCGTGGCTGGCGTCTCATTCTGGCTCTCACGTTTGTCGGCGCGGTCGGAGCCGCGACCGATGCGGCGGCCGCCAAGCCGTATCGAGCCTCCCGATTCGACGTCACGCTGGGGCTGGGCGCGGACGGCTCGATGGTGGTCACCGAACGAATCGTGTTCGAGTTCGGCGCGGACTCGTTCACCACCGTCTTCAGGGACGTGCCGACGCGGCGCACCGACGGAATCCTGATCCTCTCGGCCAGCATGGACGGGATCGCATTTTCGCGGGGCACGGGGCCGGGACAATTCGATCTCAGGCGCAGTGACAAGAGCAAGGGTCTCCCCCGGGTCACCTGGCACTTCGCACCGGTCGGCGAGTCGTCTCATTCCTTCGGGTTGACCTACCGCGTCGCGGGCATCACCGAACACTCTGCTGAGGCGGACCTGCTCGCCTGGCGCATCCTGCCGACCAGGCACGAGTATGCGATCGGGTGCAGCCAGGTGATCGTCTCGCCGCCGATGGGCGCAGTGCCGCTCGAGCCGGCCCGGCTGGATCCGCCCGTGCCCGGCGATCGGGTGGATCCCGACCGAGGCAGTTACGAGCGGTGCCAGTTCGGCCCCGACCAGTCGTGGCAGATCACGATGCGATTCCCGGCGGGATCCATCGCTCAGGTTGCGCCGGGCTGGCAACAGACGGCCGCGCGAGGGCGCCAGTGGGCGCCAGTCTTCGCGACCATCGCCGGCGTCTTCCTGGCGACGGGGCTCATGGGCCTGTTCTTCTTCGCGAACAACCATCGAGCCACCGTCGGTTCCACCGACCGCACGGTGCGGCAGCCGATTCCCCCTGACGACCTCCCCGTCGCACTGGCAGGAGTCCTCACGCGCCCTGGGGCGGCTCCGTCCTGGCCCACCGCGCTTGGCGTCATCCTGGATCTGGCCAGGCGCGGTATTGTCCGCATCGACGAGACGGAGAAACGCTGGGGGCAGCGACAATTCCGGGTCGCGAAGGTCTCGGAGGCCCGTGGACTGTCCGGGCACGACCGGATCGTCATGGACATGCTCTTCACCCGCCGCAAGGAAACGTCCACAGCGACCAGCTTCGATGAGCTGAAGCGCGGGGCTGCCCGTCACTGGAAAGCGTTTCGCCGTCAGGTTCGAGAGGACCTCCGCAGCCGCGGTCTCATCAATGCCGAGCGGGAACGAGCCGTCAAGTCTCTGCAGGGAGTGGGCATCGCGCTGGTCGTTGTCGCCGCCCTCGCCTTCGCGGCGGCGGCTGTCGCGGTGGGACGTTTCCAGGGCTGGCCGTTGCTCGTTCCCGGCAGCATCATGCTGATTGGCGTCGCGGCCTTCGCGGTGTCGTCGTCACTGTCGCCTCTCTCGGATGAAGGCCTGCGCCAGGCATCGAACTGGCAAGCCTTCAATCGCCACCTGCATGACGTCGCCCGTGACCGAACCTCGTCACCCGAGCCGGAGCGGTTCGCGGATCTCCTTCCTTACGCCGCTGCATTCGGCGCTGCCCTGGGATGGGCCAAGCGGCTCAGGAAGAACGGCGTGGGCGCCGCGCCGCCGTGGATCCAGTCGCTGTCCCCGGAGTCCGACCGAGGGATCGGCGGGGTGATCGCGACGCTCGGCGCCGCAAGTTCAGCCGGCGGACACGTGGATGCCGGTACCGCCGGCGTCGGCGGGGCGGGAGCGGCCGGCGGCGGCGCGAGCGGCGCCCACTGAGTCCGGCACCGGGTCCCGCAGTCGCTGGCTCGACGCGACCCACAAATGACGGGAGACGCGGTCGCACAAGTCGTGATCAGCGCACTCGAGGGTCTTCTCCGGTTGCTCTGATCGCCGAAGGTGAATCACCCCGGCGGATTCTGCCGATCGACATAGGGGTGTCGAAGCGAGATCGGCGGCGATGCGGGCCGCACTCGCAGGTTGATCATCTCGACGAAGACCGAGAATCCCATCGCGAAGTAGATATAGCCCTTCGAGATGTGCTGGCCGAACCCGTCGGCGATGAGCGACACGCCGATCAGCAGGAGAAAACTGAGGGCGAGGACTTTGACGGTCGGGTGCTTCTCCACGAACGATCCAATCAGGTCGGCCGCCACCATCATCACGCCCACCGCGGCCACCACCGCCGTCACCATGACGCCCAGGTCGTTCGCCATCCCGACGGCGGTAATCACCGAGTCCAGCGAGAAGACGACGTCGAGCAACATGACCTGGATGATGACCGCCGTGAATGATGGAAGGACCCTCGCCGATTCGTGTCCTTCGTCTCCCTCGAGCTTGTCGTGAATCTCGAAGGTACTCTTCGCGACGAGGAACAGGCCGCCGACAATCAGGATCAGGTCGCGGCCGGCGAACGGATGTCCCAGCACATCGAACAGGGGCCGGGTCAGCCGGATCATCCAGGCGAGCGCCAGCAGCAGGCCGATGCGCATGAACATCGCCAGGAAGAGCCCGACCCGCCGCGCGCGCGCCTGCTGCGAGCGGGGCAATTTGCCGGCGAGGATCGAGATGAAGATCACGTTGTCCACGCCCAGCACGATCTCGAGCGAGGTCAGCGTGAAGAGTGCGATCCAGGTCTGAGGAGTGGTGAGCCAGTCGATCATCGGTTGTCCCGAAAAGATAAGTGAGCGACGGTCCAGGCCGGCGATCTCAGCTTCGAAGGCTTGCGGCCTGCGGCCGGCGCCACATAAGATCGCCCGATGACTATGCCGGGACCTGAGCGTCGATCATATCGCCGCCCGGGTCGCGTGAGGACCTGGATCGTCGTGGCGGCCGTGGTCGCATGTGCCGTCGTGGCCGCCGCCCGGCTGGTCGCCACCATACCCGACTGGTACCAGGGATCGGACGAGGCCATCCTCGAGATCGACACGCTCCACGCGATCAGAGGCCTCTCGTCGGGGTCGGTCAACGCCTTCTGGACCTACGGACCATACTCCCGCTACGGCTGGCGGCACCCCGGCCCGCTCTACTTCTACCTGCTTGCGCCGGTCTATGCACTGGGAGGGTTCAATTCGGCGGCGCTCAAGCTCGGCGCGCTGCTGATCAACCTCACCTCCCTCGCGCTCATCGCCTGGGTGGCAACCCGGCATGCCGCCCGCGTCCCCCGGCTGGCGGTCATCGGGTCGATCTGCCTGTTCGCGGCGCTTATCGCCGAAGCGTTGCCCAGCGTATGGAACCCGCACGTCATCATGCTTCCCTTTGCGCTGAGCATCGTGGTGGCCGCAGCGGCGGGGAGCGGAAACGCCCGGTATCTGCCGGCGCTTGCCGTCGTCGCGTCGTTTGTCGCGCAGACCAACCTGTCGCTGGCTCCGGTCTCTGCGGCGATCGCCCTGACGGCCATGGTCCTGCTCTACCGCCGGCTCATCCAGGACGACAAGCTCCGCTTCGCCGACGCCATGAGGCGGACGATTCGCCCCCTCGCGGTCTCGGCGCTGGTCAGTCTCGTGTTGTGGGCGCCTCCCCTGCTGGAGCAGTTCCGCAGCCGGCGCGGGAACCTGGGTCTGCTCATGGCTTTCTTCAGCGACCCCGGGCATCGCGGTCAGCTCGCGATCGACGCGTGGAGGGCCTGGGCAGACAGCCTGTCGCTGTTCATCCGGGCAAAGCCCGTCATTCCCTGGGGCGCGTCGTTCGAGCCGAGCGGCGGCTGGACGGCGTCGCTCGAGGCCCTCGGCATGGTCGGCCTGCTGTACGCGACGAGCCACACGAGGCTGAGCCGCGAGCACCCGCTGCTCAGATCGCTCGGCACACTCGTGCTCGTCGGATCACTGGTGGCGTTGTGGTCCTGCACACGCATCGAGGGCGGCATCAACGGGTACAGCGTGTTCTGGATTTCGTCACTCGGGGTGCTCGGCGTGGCCGCGCTCGGCGGGCTCGGGGCGGCCTGGCTCGCGGACCGGTTGCGAGTTCCGGAGTCGGCGCCGAGCGCGTGGCTGGTGCACGGAATCGCCATTGCAGGCGTCGCGATTGTCGCGGTGCTGGGCTCCATGGAGCTCCAGAATCAGCGGCTCGCTGCAGAGCGTCGCGCGCTGGTCGTGCCGACCGTGCCGAGGCTGGTCGACGGGTTGCGCATCTACATGGCGAAACGCGGCATCCATCGTCCCCTGCTGGATATTCGCGGCCAATGGGGCGATGCGGCTGGCGTGCTGCTGAACCTGTACCGCGGGGGTGAGAGGCTGGCCGTGACGAGCGAGTGGGAGTTCATGTTCGGACCCCAGTTCCGCCGCAGCGGAACCGAAGATGGGGTGTTCGAGCTGGGATTGCGGTCAGATCACTACGAATTAGCGGGTCGGCCGGGGGACGTGGAGGTTGCCGCATACGACCGGACGTGCATTCACACGATCGAAACGCCCTGAAACCGGGCGCCAGGAACTCGCAATCTGTCATCATTCGGACTGGTTGTCTCGCGTCATGAGAAACGAACAGTGAGCCCCGTCGCCCCGTTGACTCGCGTCTCGGTCTTTGCGCCGGCGTCGGTGTCCAACGTCGGTCCTGGCTTCGATGTGCTGGGGTTCTGCCTGCACCGGCCAGGCGACCTGCTCGAGGCGGAATGGGTAGATCGCCAGGGCATCGAGATCGCGGAGGTCACCGGTGATGGCGGGCTTCTGAGCCGGGACCCCGGCCGAAACGCCGCGGGTGTGGCCGCCGGCGACGTGTTCACGCGCGCGCGCGAGCTGGGCCGGTCGGACGGGTCAGGCAGGATTGCGGGGCAGGGACTGCGCCTTCGGCTTCACAAGCGCATGCCCCTCTCGAGCGGGCTCGGCAGCTCGGGCGCATCTGCCGCCGCCGGAGCCGTGGCCGCCAACGAGTTGCTCGGCAGGCCGTTCACCCGCAGGGAGCTGGTCCAAAGCGCCATGGCCGGGGAGCTGGCGGCGTGCGGATCGGCGCACGCTGACAACGTGGCGCCTTCAATCCTTGGCGGATTCGTGCTGATTCGAAGCTATACGCCGCTCGACCTCATCGAGTTGCCGATCCCCGACGGCCTGCATGTCGCAGTGGTCCATCCTCACTGCGAAGTCTCCACGGCCGAGGCGAGAAGCATGCTCGTGGACCGTCACTTCCCGCTTGCAGACATCGTCTCGAACAGCGGAAATCTCGGCGCGCTGGTCGCCGCATTGTACCGGGGAGATCTCGAACTGCTCGGCCGCTGCATCGAGGACCGTCTGGTTGAACCGGTCCGTGCTGCGCTGGTCCCTGGATACGCAGCGGTCAGGCACGCCGCCCTCGGGGCCGGGGCACTCGGCTGCTCGCTGTCAGGATCGGGCCCGTCGGTGTTTGCACTGGCGGACTCCCCCGACGGTGCGGCGGCGATCGCGCTGGAGATGCGCCGGACCTTCAAGGAGCAGGCCGGCATCGGCAGCGAC
The DNA here is from genome assembly GCA_963843385.1 of uncultured Acidobacteriota bacterium. Classification (GTDB taxonomy): domain Bacteria; phylum Acidobacteriota; class Vicinamibacteria; order Vicinamibacterales; family JAKQTR01; genus CAVOHU01. The sequence continues at coordinate 497,323 of CAWJJY010000007.1, read as the reverse complement.
GCGTACGTGGGAGCGGTGAACCCGACCGGCGCTCAAGTCTTGCGGCAACCCCCGTCCGCCTCGGCCACCTGACCATGCAGCTGATCAGTACGGCTGGCCGTGCGCCTCGAGTGACCTTTCGCGAAGCCCTGTTGCAGGGCCTCGCCCCTGACGGTGGACTCTACATTCCGGTCAGCTGGCCCGCGGTGACACCCTCCGAGCTGGAGTCATGGCGCGGACAGAACTTCCCGTCGCTGGCCGTGCGCCTCGCCCATCGATTCCTCTCAGACGAATTCCCGCCCGACCTCATCGAACGCCTCGTGCGCGCGTCGCTCGACTTCCCGGTGCCGACGGTCCCCCTCTCCGAGGGCCTGTTCCTCCTGGAGCTGTTCCATGGCCCGACCATGGCGTTCAAGGATTTCGGGGCGCGGTTCCTTGGACAGTTCTTCGGCCACTTGCTGGCGGAACGTGGCGAGCGCGCGACCATCCTGGTTGCCACCTCAGGGGACACAGGCGGCGCGGTTGCCCACGGCTTCGCTGGCGTACAAAGCGTGCGCGTCGTCGTCCTGTATCCCGCGGGCAAGGTCTCGCCCTTCCAGGAAGCGCAGATGGCGACCCTCGGGGGAAATGTCGCGGCCGTACGCGTCCCCGGTGCGTTTGACGATTGTCAGCGGCTCGTGAAGTCCGCCTTCCGGAACCCGGCTCTGGCGCATCTGCGTCTCTCGTCGGCAAACTCGATCAATGTCGGAAGGCTGCTGCCGCAGAGCTTCTACTACGTGGCGAGCTACCTCGCGGCGACCGACGCACCAGAAGCACGGGTGGTGTTTTCGGTCCCATCCGGCAACCTCGGAGACCTGACCGCGGGCCTGATGGCGAAACGCATGGGATTGCCGATCCGGCAGCTCATCGCCGCCACCAACGCCAACGGCGTGCTGCCGGAATTTCTGGCGACGGGCGTGTACCGGGCCCGCCCGTCGGTCGCCACCCTCTCGAACGCCATGGACGTGGGCGATCCGAGCAACTTCCCCCGGGTGCTCCATCTCTGCGGCGGGTCGGTCGAAGGCGTGCGGGCGCAGATCGATGGCGTTCTCATCAGCGAGGCTGAAACGCGCCACGCTATCCGAACCGCCTACGCCCGCCATCAGCACGTGTTGGATCCGCACGGCGCCGTCGGCTACGCCGCAGCCATGCGGTGGAAGCAGGCCAACCCTGCGGTCGAGGAACCGATCATCGTGCTCCAGACGGCGCACCCGGCCAAGTTCGGGGACGCCATCCGCCAGGAACTGGGCTTCGAGCCCGACCTGCCCCCCGGCGAGCGCGGCTGGAAGGACCGGCCGCTGCTTGCGGTGGACCTGCCCGATGCCGGGGACGGGACTTTCCGCGACTTTCTCCTCGGTTTGTAACCTCCTGCCGCCCAATCGGGTCAAACATGGGTGGAGAGCACCCGATGAGAATCCTGCGTGGTCTTGGGGGCAGACGGCTGGAATGCGGCTGCCTGACGGGCATCTACGAGACCTATGGCGGGGAGGTCGTGGAAGTGCTGGACTGGCATGCCGACACCTGCGTTCACGCCAACCACATCAAGGGCGGTGCGATTCCCGGGTTGCCGCCGGTGATATCTTCCCGAGCGCCGTCCGCGCCGCAACCGCCACAATACCGCTGAGCCCGATCAGGCCTATCAGGTTCGGGAACACCTGGAGACCGTTCATCAAGTCTCCCCAGGCCCAGACCGTTTCCACGCTCAGTGTGGCCCCAAGCGGGATGAGCAGGCAGTAGATCCAGCGATACGGAAGGGCGATCCGCTTTCCCAGCAGGTACTCGAAGAACTGCTCGCCGTAGTACGCCCAGCCAATCAGCGTCGTGTAGCCGAACAGGAACGCACAGAAGGCGACGATCCAGCCTCCGGCGCCCGGGATCGCCGTGTTGAACGCCTGGGCCACGACGGCCGTGCTCGTCTGACCCGACTGCCAGACGCCGCTCACCAGGATCGTCAGCGCGCTGATCGAGGATGTCACGAAGGACACGACGAACACCTCGATCATCGCGTTCAGGCCCTGTTGGACCGGCTGAGTCGATCGCGCCGTGCCATACGCGACGGCCGCGGTGCCGTAGCCCGCTTCGTTCGCATAGATGCCGCGCGCGAGCCCGTATCGCATCGCGATCATGATGCCGATGCCCGCCGAACTGCCCACCGCCGCCTTGAAGGAGAACGCCTCGCGGAACACCGTCGCGATGACCGACGGCAGCGCGGCTGCATGCGAGAGGATCACGAACAGTCCGCCGGTCAGATACAGTCCCACCTTCAGCGGAGAGAGTTTCTCGGCTGCCCGCCCGATCGTCTTCACGCCGCCGATGATCACCAGCCACGTCAGGACGGCAATCACGACGCCCGACGCCCAGGTCGGGATGTCGAACTGGCTCTTGAGCACGATCGCCATCGAATTCGGCTGCGTGAAGGGGGTCGTGAAGAGCGCCGCCAGCGCGGCGACGGTGGCGTAGGTCCCGGCCAGCGCCGGCGAACGCAGGCCGTCGCGAAGGTAGTACATCGGGCCCGACGAGCTGGCGCCCTCCCGTGCGTTCCTGAACGTGACGCCCAGCACCGCCTCGGCGAACTTGATCGCCATGGCGATGAACCCGTAGGCCCAGATCCAGAACAGCGCGCCCGGCCCACCTGAGACGATGGCCGTCGCCACCCCGGCGATATTGCCCGTCCCGATGGAGGCCGCCAGCGCCGTCATGAACGCCTGGAACGGTGACAGCGCGCCCTTGGCGGTGGCACTCTCGGCCGGAATCATCGTGCGGGACGCCTCAGGAAATCGGCGCACCTGCACGAACCGGGTCCTGAAGGTGAGGAAGAGCCCGGTCAGGATGAGCAGCACCATCAGCGGGCCGGGCACCTCCCCGACAGGCGTGTTCCAGGGCCCCCAGACGGCATCGCTCGTCCAGAAGATCGCGCGTCGAACGCTGTCGGGCATAGCGAGCATCCTAGCATGCGGTCCGGCCCCGCGATGGCGGGGACCGTTCGGGCTGAGGCCGCCGGGCTGGACCTGCTGAAAATCTGATCACATCCGTCAGAGAAGGGTAGAATAAACTGAACGCGATGTCTGTCCCCGCCTCAGCGATTCAGCGATTCGATCGCTCGATTGTCGACGGGCCCCTTCCCTCCGCGGTCTGGAAGCTGGCCTGGCCGACGATGCTCCAGAATGTCATCGCCGGGCTTCAAGGAATCATCGATCACACGATGGTGGGCCACTTCATCGGGTTCACCGCCAACGCCGCCATCGGCGTCAGCCTCCAGATCTTCCTGGTGGTCGTCGTCTTCATCGCCTCGCTCTACAGCGGCATGGGCGTGCTGGTCGCCCGATTTGCAGGTGCAGGCGAGACCGAAAAGGTCAACCGCGTGGTTTACCAGGCGTTCCTGACCTCCATCGTCCTGGGGGTGTTCGTCCTGGCTCCGGCCGGATGGGTGCTGGCGCCCTCCCTGCTCGACGTGGTGCGTGCGACACCGGCCGTGAAGGCGGCGGCCCTGCCGTTCCTTCGGACGATGTTCGTCGGCAGCATCGGCATGCTGGTGTTCTTCATGCTGGGCGGCGCACTGCGAGCGGCTGGTGATGCACGCACCCCGCTGAGGCTAGGGGTTGCGACCACGGCCCTCAACGCCGCCTTCAACCTGGTGCTCATTCCGGGGCTCGGGCCGATTCCGCGGCTTGGGGCATTTGGTGCGGCGCTCGGCACCACGATGGCGGGTGCGATCGTCTCGAGCATCGGGATGGCGATGATGTTCAGCGGCAAGCTCGTGGTCAGGCCATCGCCCGGTGCGTCATGGAAGCCCGATTGGGCGATCATCCGATCGCTGTTCAAGTTCGGCCTTCCGACCGGGATGCAGGGGATCGCCATGAACGTGGCGGGCGTTCTCCTGTTGCGCTTCATCGGGTCGCTGCCGACCAGCGCCGAGGCGCAGGCGGCCTACGCCGTCGGCTACACGGAGCTGTTCTCGCTGATCACGTGGACCTCGGTCGGCCTGATGGGGGCCACCGCGGCCGTGGCGGGCCAGAACCTCGGCGCGGGACATCCCGAGCGGAGCCTCGAGTCTGCGTGGGTCGCGTCACGAATCGGGCTGGGTGTGGCGACCGTGGTCGGCGCGATGTTCCTCGCCATGCCGCGAGCGCTGCTGGCTGTGTTCGGCCTGAACGACGACACGGTGGTGCGGCTGGGCGCCGAGCTGCTGGGCTACCTCAGCGTGTCCGGTTTCTTCATCACCGTGGCGCTCACGCACACCGGTGCGCTCCAGGGAACCGGAGACACTCGCAGTCCCTTCTACATCTCACTTGTCTCGCAGATCGTCGTGCCTCTCGGGCTGTGTTTCGCGGTGTCGTCGATGCGCGCGCTCCAGCCCTCCGACATCTGGCTGGCGATCGTGCTGGGCCACGTGACGCGCTGCGGGCTCAGCGTGGCGCGGTTCAGGCAAGGCAAGTGGCGCCATATCTCGGTCGACATCGGTCCTGTCGCCGCGAGTTCCGCGGCGGGCGGCTCCCAGCAGTGACGCCGGCGGGTCCACCCGCCCCCGGACTGTCGATTGGTTCAGCTTCGTCTCCTGCCCTGACCGCGTAACGCCTCGATCAGCGCCGCCATGTCCGGCGGTACGGGAGCCGTGAACGTCACATCAGCACCGGTCGTCGGATGGACAAACGAGAGACGCCACGCATGGAGCGCCTGGCGGTCCAGCGTGGGCTCGTCTGCCGGGTCGGGCGGCGCGCCAAACCGATACTGGCGCTCTCCGACAACGGGAAACCTTCGAAGCCCCGCCTGGACGCGAATCTGGTTCCGCTTGCCCGTGACGAGCGACACCTCGACCAGCGCTGCCCGATCGAACTGCTCGACTACGCGGTAAGTGGCAACCGCCTCCTTTGCCCGCGCATCGCGACCGTGCGCCCGGCGCTGGATCAGTTGGTCCTTGTCCCACGACAGGAGATCACGCCACTCTCCCGACGCAGGCATGACGCGTCCCCGGAGGACAGCCTGATAGAGGCGGGTCGGCGTGTGTGCCTCGAACTGCGACTTGAGCGCGTCCCGGGCAGAGGCGCTCTTCGCAAAGAGCACGAGGCCGCTCGTGTCGCGATCGATGCGGTGGACAACGTGAAAATGCGCTCGAACCCGGTACCGTCCGTGGTCCTCCAGCAGGTGCACCAGCGTGATTTCCTCATCCCGATACCCGGGGAGCGGCTCGACAATCAACCCAGGCGGCTTGTCCACGACGACGATGGCTGCGTCCTCGAACAGGATATGCAGAAAAGAACGCGCGTCTCGGACCGCGTGGTCGACCACGGTCGATGACCCTGGGCGATCGATCCACAGCCCTACCTGATCGCCTCCGCGAATCCGCCGGCCAGCCGCCGACACATCTACCGGCTGCCCGTTCAGGAACACCTTGCCGCGCGCGATCCACTCCGTCGCGCGGCCGCGAGACTGCACCTCCCTCCGGCGCGCGAGCCAGGCGTCGAGCCGTGAACCGGCGTCTTCCTCGGTGATCGTCCACTCTTTCATCGCTGGATCCAACCTCCGCCCGCGAGCCGCGCTCTGGCCGGAGTAGGCCCCTTCGCCCGCCAATCTCGGCGCTCCAGGTCCGTCCTGCTGAAGCGGCAACCATGTTACCCTGACGCCTCACGGTGGACCGAAACGCGAATGGGCGCGCCTGGAAGACGAGTATTCCAGGGCCAACGCCCTTCCGAGTCCATTTGTGCGAGGTATACTCGACACGTTTCGGCACGCCGATCGCCGGATGGGAGGCTCGTGTATGGCAGCGCAAGTGCCTCAGACCTATCAGAATCACACCCGGATCGTGCCCGCGTACCACTACGTGGCGTTCCCGCTGTTCGGTGTCAATTTCTTCTGGGCGCTCTACCAGGTCGTCGTCCACTTCTCGTGGTCGAATCTGGTTGAGTTCATTCTGGCCGTCGCGCTCATCCTGCTCTTCTTCATGGCTCGCGTCATGGCAATCACGGTACAGGACCGCGTCATCCGCATGGAAATGCGGCTGCGCATGAAGGAGCTCTTGCCCGCCGACCTTCAGGCTCGCATCAACGAGTTTTCGGTCCGGCAGCTGGTCGCGCTGCGGTTCGCCGGCGACGATGAACTGCCTGCGATCGCCCGCACGGTGCTGGAACAGGGGCTCGACGACCAGAAGGTCATCAAGCGGATGGTGAAGAACTGGCAGGCCGACTACCAGCGTGCCTGATCGCGCAGGACGCGCTGCGAACGTGGCGTCAAGGGCCGGACCGCAAGTCGTGGTCTGGCGTGCCTCGCGTCACGCCGGACATCCTGGCGGCCAGACCCTGACGCCCCCAAGAGGTGCCCCTCCCGAGTGGTCACCTCCAATGATCCGTCAGGTGCAATCTCCGATCCCACGCAAAACCGTTTGATTTCCTGCTCCCGGACACCTGTCGCGTACAGATTTCGGCGACCGGCTTACATCCATCGATGGGTAGCGGGCGTGCAGCCTATCGCTTGAGCAGCTCCCGCCTCAGGTCGTCCCACCCCCGCGCCCAGTGATCGGGCGCGAGGTTGCGGGACTCATCTTCGGGAAAAGCCAGGTAATTGTAGCCGCGGGGAGTGTGTGTCCCGGGCGGTGAGGCAAACGTGATGTCCTGCACACGCACCCAGCCCTTGCCGCCGGCCTGCTGGACGTAGAATTGCGCCCCGGGTCGATCGGCTGACGGATCGGTGGCCAGGCAGCCAAGGTCATCGTAGAAGCGCGGCGGGGCATCCGGGTAGATCGCCTCAGCGGCGGCATCGAGGCTTTGAATGACGCTCCCACACCGGGCGCAGGCAGTCTGCCCGAGGACGATCGGTTGCGGCGATGGAATCGACCCGTCGCACGAGATGGCCGCAAGAGCCACGACGAGCGACGGGAGCATCACTCCGAGGGTTTGATGAGCGCGCACGAGATCTCTCCGGAAGCTCGGGACGGGGCCCTCGCCCAGAACGGACGGCCATCCGCCTGCCGGGCGGGCGGGTCCGGCGTCTACTGCCCGCCGGCCTTCATGCCCGTGGCAAAACGCGTCCAGGGTTCGGTCTTCATGTCTCGCAGCAGGCCACGCATCCAGCCGTATTGGGGCTGACGGGTCAGGAACTCCTCGGCCTTGAAGTCCGGCGCGCACGGATGGCCCATCGCCGCCCACATCTCCAGCCGGCTCGCCATCCCGGCGTCCATGACCTTCGCCTGCGTGGTGCCTCCCGGGTAATACGGCGCCCAGTCCCACTCCTTGATGCCCCGGGGGATCCGTCGACCACGCCGCACAGGGTTCGTTCGCTCGGGGCCTCGCGCTTGGTGATCACGTCGTATGAGTCGGCCTCGAACTTCTTCCCAAGTTCGGCATCGATCTCACCCTTGTGCCGGGCCATCAGCTGCTCCCACCTCGTGTGCCTGGCATTCGGAGAGTTCCCTTTGTCATTGACGTTGAAGGTGGTTTCTTCTCTCGTGAGCTTTGGCTTGACCGGGAAGTTCGACCCGACGAAGTACCCGTTCTTCGACTTGTCGACCGTCCAGTTCTTCAGACCGAGCTCGAAGACCGCAATCTCGCCGGTCTTGGTGTCGCCAACCAGCCAGTCGTTCGCATATCCGCCGTTGTTGCGCTCCACCATGATGCGAACATAGTCGTCGATCGACTCGGCATACTGCATCGCTCGCCTGGCGCGGTAGAACTCCGGGGTGCCCGCCGGATCGAACCCCTCGAACTGGGTGATCGTGGTCTCGGTGATGACGATTCCTGCGTCGTTGACGCCGAAGTCATCGTCGCTCGTAATGACACCGGGCAGCCCGTCCATCAGCAGGTGGTGGCCGCGCGCGGGGGCGATGTCGAACACGATGTTCCACCGTTCACCCACGATGTAGTTGGTCCACGCATTGTGGCCGATGACGATCTTGCGGTCCCTGGTCCAGTCACCGGTGGCGATGAACGCGCTGCAGTTGCCCGGGCTGTGCACGGTCGGCTTCCTGGCCGCTTTCTTGTCGAGCCACGGCACGTAGTAGTACGGCAGCTCCTCCATCGCGTTGAGCGCCACGATGTCCCACCGATCGATCTTCTCGCCCTTGTCCGCGAGCCCGGCCACGATGCCATCCAGTTCTTCGCGGTACTCGGCGTCGATGCCGGGCCACATGATCTTCTCGGCCGCATCCCGGTAGAAGGCCCAGTCCTTTCCGGTCGCGTGCTGCAGGAACGGCTTGGTCACACGCAGCAGATCCGCAATCTCGGGTGCCAGCAGCGTGCCGTGCTGGTAGCCCACGCGATCCGGCGTTCCTTCGAGGTGCACGAAGATCCATCCGCTCCGTTCGAACCGGTACGCGCCCTGGAGCCGGTCTGCAGGCGCCGGGTCCTTGGCGGCAGCGGCGCCGGAATCAGGCGCAGCGGAATGCGAAGCGGGTTGACATCCGAAGAAGCTCGTCAGGGCGATGGCAAGCGCAAGACGTTTCATCAGATTCGATCTCCTCTGGCCGCGTGACCGGGTGGATCGGCGAGTGCTGTCGTAACCTTAGTGCAGGTCCGCCGGGGTTTCAACGGCGGCGAAAGTCCAAGGCAGGATGCCGGGCCTGGGTGGGCTGTTCGGCCCAGACGACGGTGATCCACGGTCCGAAGAGTCGAGCCCGGTCGGTTGCCGAGATCGGCGCCTTCGGACGGCTTGACACCTCCGCCGTCGCGATCAACACTCGGCCTGCCTTTCTTCAGGGCGCCGTTCATCACCGGTCCACCAACGGCACCAGCTTCATGGCCCCCGTCTCACGTTCGAGGGATTGCCATGCGCGATGAAACCTACTTGATTCTCGGCGGCGGCGGCATGACGGGCTTTCAGATTGCCGACGCCATTGCCAGGGACCTCGGGCCCCGGCGCGTCGTGGTCGCGGCCTTGACCAGCGCCGAAGCCGATCAGGCCGTGACGGAGCTGCGGCGCCGGCACGCCGATCCCGGGGCCGACCGGTTCATCCCGGATTGGGGAGACATCTTCATCCGCGCGGAGTGGAATCCGGCAGACCGGGGGGAGCCTGTCCGGCGGAAGGACTTGCTGGCTGGTCCCGAGTCTCGAGCGAAGCTGTTCGAGGACCTGTTCGGCGATCTCGACGCCGCGTACGAGCGCTCGCACCTGGTCCAGATGATACGTCGGCACCAACCCGACGTCATCGTCGACAGCATCAACACCGCCACAGGCATCAGCTACCAGGACTTGCCGGATCTGTCGCGTGCGGTGAGGCAGGCGTTCGATCAGGCCGCCAGCGACTTGAACGCAGGACGCCTCGACCCCAAGGTCGCGATCGCTCGCATCGGTCCCGAGATGGAATCCCTGGTGCTGTCGCAATCGGTACCCGAGCTGGTGCGGCACGTGCTGCTGCTTCACCGGGTCATGAAGGAACTGCAGGCAAAGACGCACGGGGTGAAGCCGCGCCTGTACCTGAAAGTGGGCACCACCGGCACGGGGGGCATGGGGCTCAACATTCCCTACACGCACTCCGAGGACAAGCCGTCGGAGAACCTGATGGCGAAATCCTCCATCGCGTTCGCCCAGACGGGGCTGCTCTTTCTCATGGCCCGGACGCCGGGCAGTCCTGTCGTCAAGGAACTGAAACCCGGCGCCATGATCGGGTGGAAGGCGGTGGGGCCCAAATCGATCACGCGCGCAGGGAAACCGGTCTTCGTCTATCGGAGCCGTGTGGCGCCTGTCGGCGACCGGCTCGTTCCCGACGAGGACCCCGATGGATTCGAGCAGATACGTCCGGATCCGCTGCGCATGATCACGGTCGACACGGGTGAAAACGGCGTGTTCGGCCGGGCGGAGTTCGAAGCCATCACGCACCTGCGCCAGATGGAATTCATCACGCCCGAGGAAATCGCCGATCAGGCCGTGCTGGAGATCAAGGGCAGCAATACCGGCTACGACGTGATTGCCGCCATCGACAGCTCCGTCATGAATCCGACCTACCGCGGGGCGTACCTTCGGCCGGTGGCCATGCGGCAGCTGACCGCTGAAGAGCGGCGCGTTGCCGACGACCCCGCCATGTGCCCGTCGGTGGCCCACGGCCAGCTGGGTCCGCCGGAGCTCGGCAAGCTGCTGTGGGAAGCCTACCTGCTGCGGCTCGAGTACGGAACGGTGGAGCGCGTCCTGCAATTCAGCTCGCAGCAGATCTCCGATCGGATCGGCCAGCTGTTCGAACGCCGGCCCGAGCTCGCCGACTTCATCACGGCGGTGGGACTGCCGATCCTCGTGGCGGACGGGCGCGGACTGCGTCGCGGACCGTTCGTGCGCATCCCGAAGCTCAGGCGCGGCGAGTCGGTGCCGGTCACCCCGGCGTCGATGAACGAGTGGGCGCGCAAGGGCTGGGTCGACTTGAGGCCCGCGTCGTTCGATCGATGGCGGCAGCGGTTCGCGCGCATTCTCGACGAGTCGCACAGGCTCGGAGGCGGCTCCGCGGCCATCGTGTCATCCTCGTATCTCTTCGAGGAGAACATGCCCGAGCTGGCCGACCCGTCAGCTGGCGATCCCGGCGGGACGCCGATTTCGCTCGGCGCGATTGCCGCCTGGGTGTTCATCAACGAGGCGGACGGCGCGAGGATCAAATAGGGATCAGGCGCCCGACTGGGATACTCTAGGAAGTTGCTGTCGGGAGCCAACATGTCCATCGAGTTCGATCAGATAGAGCGCGACGCGCTGGCGGCGCTGCGTCAGGTCGGGGATTCGGCGTCGCTCGCGGAGTGGCGGTCCACGCACCTGGGCAGGAGTTCTGCGCTGCAGACGGCCCTCGGCGCGCTGGGCACCCTGCCGAAAGAGGACCGGAAGGCCGTTGGCCTTCGTGCCAACCAGGCCAAGCAGGCGCTCGAGCGCGCGCACGAGGAGGCCGTCGAACGCCTGCGCACCTCGGAGCTGGCGACGGCCATCGCGGCCGGCACGATTGACGTGACCCTGCCGGGCAGGCCACGCGCCCGCGGCCGCCTGCACCCGACGACCCAGACCCTTCGCAGGATCTATGCGATTTTCGCGGAGATGGGATTCCAGATCTATCGGTCGCGAGAGGTCGAGTCCGACGAGTACAATTTCACCCTGCTCAACATCCCCCCGCACCATCCGGCGCGGGACATGTGGGACACCTTCTACACGACCGCGCCCAATGTCATTCTCCGGACGCACACCTCGCCCGGCCAGGTTCACGTGATGCGCCAGCGCGCGCCCGAACCGATCCGCGTCATCCTGCCGGGCATGTGCTATCGCTACGAGCAGATCACCGCGAGCAAGGACATCCAGTTCTACCAGATCGAGGGCCTGGCGGTCGGCCGCCACATCACGATGGCGGACCTCAAGGGCACGCTCTCGGCCTTCGCCGAATCGCTGTTCGGCAGAAAGGTCCGGACCCGGTTCCGCGCGGACCACTTCCCGTTCACCGAGCCGTCCGCCGAGATGGACATCGAGTGCTTCGTGTGCGACGGAACCGGCTGCCCGGTCTGCAAACAGAACGGGTGGCTCGAAATTCTCGGATGCGGCATGGTCCACCCCGTCGTCCTCGAGAACGGCGGCTACGACCCGCACGTGTACTCGGGCTTCGCGTTCGGCATGGGGCCACAGCGGCTCACGATGCTGATGCACAAGATCGAGGACATCAGGTACTTCTTCACCAACGACCTGCGGTTCCTGGAACAGTTCTAAGGCGAGCGACGAACATGCGTGTCCCGTTGAGCTGGCTCCGCGACTTCGTCGCGATCTCCGATACGCCCGAGGCGCTGGCATCGCGCCTGACCTTCGCCGGTCTGGAAGTGGAAGATCTCGAGTATGTGGGGACGGCGCCCTCCGACCGTCCCGTCGCGGGCCTGGCGCGCAAGGAGGCGACCGGCCCGCCCGCCAAGGGCATCGCCTGGGACCCGGCCACGATCGTCATCGCACGGATCCTGGAGGTGATGCCCCATCCGAACGCGGATCGCCTCACGCTGCTGCGCGTGGACGATGGGACCTCCGACGAGCAGATCGTGCTGACGGGGGCGCCCAACCTCTTCGCGTTCAAGGGGACGGGTCCCCTGGCGACGCCGCTGAAGGTCGTCTACGCCCGCGAGGGCGCGGTGCTCTACGACGGCCACAAGCCCGGGCGCGAGCTGATGACGCTCAAGCGCGCGAAGATCCGCGGCGTCGAATCCAGGTCGATGGTCTGCTCCGAGAAGGAGCTCGGGATCTCCGACGACCACGACGGCATCATCATCCTCGACGAGGATGCGCCGGTCGGCAGGCCGGCCGCCGAGTACATGGGCGACGCGGTCTTCGAGGTGAAGATCAACCCCAACATGGCCCGCAACGCGTGCATTCACGGCATCGCGCGGGAGATCGCGGCGTTGACCGGCGTGGCGCTCGAGGAGGTCGACTACCGGGTGAAGGCGTCGGGTCCGTCCATTGCCGGACGCCTGTCGGTCGAGATTCGTGACGCCGCCCTGAACTCCCGGTTCGTGGCAGGCCTCATCGAAGGCGTCCGGATCGGGCCGAGCCCCTATCTCGTCCAGCGGCGGCTGCGGCTCTCCGGGACCCGTCCGATCAACAACATCGTCGATGCGACCAACTACGTGATGTTCGAGATCGGCCAGCCGCTGCACGCCTTCGACTGGGATGTGCTCCGGCGACGCGCCGGCGGCCGCCCGCCGGCCATCGTCACCCGGCTGCCGCAGCCAGGAGAGGCGCTGAAGACCCTGGACGGCGTCGATCGGAAGCTGGACGCCTTCAGCGTGCTCGTCTGCGACGAGGCGGGCGCGCTGTCGATCGCCGGCGTAATGGGCGGCGCGGAGTCAGAGGTCAGCGAGCGAACGACCAATGTCCTGCTCGAGGGCGCGGCGTGGGATTTCATCAACGTCCGGCGGACCGTCAAATCGCAGAACCTGCCGTCGGAGGCGTCCTATCGTTTCTCGCGGGGCGTTCACCCGGCCATGGCGGAGCGCGGGGTGCGCCGGGGGATCGATCTCATGCGGCGGTGGGCCGGAGGCACAGTGGCCGAGGGGCTCGTCGATCAGTATCCCGGCAAGGCCGCGCCGGTCGTGGTCGACGTGTCGCCGGCGCTGGTCGAGCGGCAGCTCGGCTTGCGCCTCAGCGCCGACGAGATCGTGCGAATCCTGAAGGCGCTCGAGTTCCACTGCGAACTCATCGGCACCGCTGATGCGCCCGGCGTGGCCATCCGCGCAACCGCGCCGGACCATCGCCTGGATATCGGCAGCGGGGTCGTGGGTCAGGCGGACCTGGTCGAAGAGATCGCGCGCATCTACGGGTACGAGCGCATACCCGAGACTCAGCTCGCCGATGTGCTCCCGCCGCCGCGTCCGCACCCCGATCTCGAAATCGAGGAGCAGGTCCGCGACGTATTGGTCAGCCTCGGGCTGCAGGAGATCGTCACCTACAGCCTGACCTCGCCGGAGCGTGAGGCGCGGTTTGGAGGTCCGTCGGCCGCGGACGCGGCCGACGCCGCGTCGTATGTCAGGCTGGCCAATCCGATCGTGGTCGACAGAGTCGTCATGCGGCGGCACCTGATGCCGGGTGTGCTCGAAGTGGCGGCGGCGAACGCCCGCCACGCCGAGCGGCTGGCGGTATTCGAGATTGGCGCCGTCTACCTGACACGCGCAGATCAGGCGCTTCCCGACGAACCGCTGCGCCTTGCGCTGCTGCTCTCGGGTCCACGCGACCTGCAGGGCTGGCAAGGTACGGACCGCAGCCCCGTTGGCTTCTTCGATCTCAAGGGCATTCTCGAGTCGTTGACCGCAGCGCTGCACCTCGACGCGGTGTCGTTCCAGCCGGCGGTGCACCCGTCCTGCACGCCCGGGCGCACCGCAGAACTGTGGGTGGGCCGCGAGGCGATTGGATGGATGGGTGACCTGCACCCCGACCTTGCGCGCCGATTCGGGATCGACCTCACCACACTGGTCGCGGCCGAGCTCGATCTGACCAGGCTGTCGGCGTCGGTGACCGCCCGTCACACGATCCGGCCGGTTCCCTCGTTCCCGCCCGTCAAGGAGGACATCGCCGTCGTGGTGGACGAGGGCACACCCGCGGCCCAGGTCCGTCACGCCATCGTCGAAGCGGGCGGAGCCCTGCTGGCCGGCGTGACACTGTTCGACGTGTACCGGGGCGACCAGATCGGCGCGGGCAGGAAGAGCCTCGCATTCGGCCTGACCTACCAGGCTCCGGATCGGACGCTGACCGACGTCGAGGGAGCAAAGATCCGCGCACGAATCATCAAGGCACTGCAGGATCAGCTCGGGGCTGTGCTTCGGGGATAGGGGCCGATGCCCGGGCCGTCCGGGTCGCGCTCGCGCGCGCAGCCGTTCCATCCGCTCCCGGCAGCGTTGGATGCCAATCGGTCTGGAGATTCTCGATGGAGCTGAGGCCTGTTGGTTCACCCGGTGCGTTCGAGAGAGCGTGCGACGCGGTGTGGAGCCGACGGGACCGGCTGGCGGCATGGGGCGCCCTCCTGGCCGTGGTGGCCACGCTGGTCGTCGGCCTGAAGTGGCAAACCTGGATTGCCTCGGGAGCTGACGCCTACGGCTACGTGAGCCAGGCCGAAGACTGGATGCGGGGAGAACTTCGCGTCCCGCAGCCGCTGCTGAAGATCGCCATCTGGCCGCGCAGCGAGTGGACGGTCACCCCCTTAGGCTACAAGCCGGCCACCGTACCTGGCGCGATTGTGCCGCAGTACCCTCCTGGCCTGCCGCTCGCCATGGCTGCGGCGGCGACCATTGGAGGCCGCTCCGCGCTCTTCTGGGTCCTTCCTCTCGCGGGCCTGGCCGTGGTCTGGCTCACATATCTCCTGGGGCGGTGGATTGACGGCGCGCTTGTCGGCGCCATCGCCGCGATCATCGTGGCGTCGAGCCCGATCTTCGTACACCAGTTGGTCGTGCCGATGAGCGACGTGGCCACCTCCGCGTGGTGGCTCGGAGCGATCGCGCTCCTGGCCGCGAGGATGCCAACGCTGGCAGGCGCCTGCGCCGCGGCAGCGCTGCTGACGCGGCCGAATCTCACGCCGATGGCCGCATGGCTGGCCATTGGAATCGTCATCGTCGAGCGTGGCCGCAGGACGCCGGCGGAACGGATGCTCCGTTCGCTGGTCGCCTACTCCATTCCCGTCGCGCTCGGAATCGCCTTCATCCTGTGGCTGAACAACTACCGGTTTGGAAGCCCGCTGGCCAGCGGGTACGGCGCCACTCAGTATCTGTTCGCGGTGTCTCACGTTCCGGAGAATTTCGTTCTGTACCCGCGGTGGCTCCTCCAGACGCAGACGATCTTCCCGTTTGTGGGACTCTGCGCACCAGCCTTCCTCTGGCTCGCGACGCACAGCCGGTGGGGCGCCGAATATCGCCCGCAGCCGCGACCGATGACCATCGCGATCGGCACGTGCCTCGTCGTCTTCGGGAGTTACCTGCCTTACCTCGTCTTCGCCGATTGGACATATCTTCGATTCCTGCTTCCGGCATTGCCGATCCTGCTGATCCTCAGCGTCAGTGTGAGCGTCGGCGTAATCCGTCTGCTTCCCGTTTCCGTGCGGGTTCCCGTTCTTGGAATTGTCATCGCGGTCATCGTCGGGTACCAGTTCGGCCCCGGCGGCACCTGGGAAGTCCGAAATCTCCGGTCCATCGAGTCGCGATACGAGTCGGCCGGGCGGGCAGCTCGCATGGTGATCCCCGGGCCCGCCGTGTTCCTGTCCATGCAGGAAAGCGGCAGCCTTCGGTACTACTCCGGAAGCCCGACCCTTCGCTACGACGAGATCGCGCCGGAGTGGCTCGATCGCACGATTGGCGCGCTGCAGGCGGCCGGCATCCATCCGTACATCGCCCTGGAGTCGTGGGAAGAGGAGCAGTTCCGCTCCAGATTCGGCGGGACCAGTGAATTCGGCAAGCTCGACTGGGCTCCGTCCGTGGAAGTCCAGGCGAGGATGGATGTGCGCTTCTACGATCCACAGATGAAGCCATTCGGCATCGGCGCCCGAAGCCGGACCGTGGTGCTGACCGAGGACTTCATTCGCAGGCGGTGACGCGCAGGTACTCGCGGCCCAGCACACTCCAGCGACCATACGCCGTCGGATCCACGGTGGGCTATTCGCCCAGTTCCCTGGTCATCTCGCTCATCGTGTGGCGAAATCCCATCCGCTCGAAGAGGCGGCGGGCTCCTTCGTTGCGAGATGCGGTCCAGAGGACGATTCGGGGAATGTGCCGATCGGTGAACCAGGCCGCCGCCGCGTTCAACAGGGCCCTGGCCACGCCCTCCCTCCGCGCCGACTCGTGCACGTAGACGTCGTGGATGAATCCGCATTCGTCACGCAGTTCTTTCCATGACATCGGTTCGATGCCGGCGTACGCGTATCCAACCGGTGATCCGTCCCGTTCCGCCACCAGCACGACGGCGTCATCTCGCGCGATCTGCGTGCCGAGGAACCAGGCGTATCCGGCTTCGGAGTCCGGCCTGGGCGCAATGAACCGGTCTTGATCGAATTCGTGGTGCGCGCGCAACAACGCCGCCCCGAACATGCCGAGCATCGGCAGGTCCCTGGATTCGGCGCGACGGATGGTGATGTCGGCCTGGCTCATGGATCCGAGCATACGCCCGGCCGGTTGCCGATGAAACACTCCGGAGCACGCCGTGCCGTCAGACCTCTCCGGTTGGTTCGTCGAGGAGGTGGAGGCTGCGTTCTGCTCATTCCCGATGCGGCGTCCGGCGCCGGACAGGGCTCGCACGTCCATGGTCCGGATGCGCACGGCCGGGATCGCTGCGCTCGCGGGGTTCTATCTGATGCCTGTCGAAGGACAACTCCCAGCGAGTGTATATCGCCTCGAACGGGCAGCGACACGCGGGGTCCACCGAGCCGTGCGGATCCATCGTTGACCGACACGCAGACCGCGCTCGGACGCCACCATCCTCACGGGAGACGTGTGATCACAGTGCCCCTGAGCGGAAGCCCGCGGCGACAGGCACCTTCGGCAGCTCCGGTTTGGGCGGTTCCGGCGTGAAATCCTCGCCGGGATTGATGAATCGGTCCTGCTCGAATTTGTACTGCTTGTCGTAGAGCTGGCGGTATCGGCCGCGAAGCGCGAGCAGCTCCTGGTGGGTGCCGCGCTCGACGATCTCGCCGCCTTCGAGCACGAGGATCTGGTCCGCGCTCTGGATGGTCGACAGGCGGTGCGCGATGACGAACGTCGTGCGGCCCTGGCGCAGCGAGCGCAACCCGTCCTGGATCAGGGCTTCGCTCTCGCTGTCGAGGCTCGAGGTAGCCTCGTCCAGGATCAGGATCCGGGGATCCGCCAATAGCGCCCTGGCGATCGCCACGCGCTGCCTCTGGCCGCCCGACAGCCGGATTCCGCGCTCACCGACCACGGTCTCGTACTTGTCCTTGAATGCCTCGATGAACTCCTCGCAATGCGCCACCCGGCTGACCGCCTGTATCTCCTGGCGGCTGGCGTGAGGCCTCGCATAGGCGATGTTCTCGGCGACGGTGCCGTCGAACAGGAAGTTGTCCTGCAACACCACGCCCAGACGCTCGCGGTAGTCCCGGAGCCGGACCGACTCGAGGTCGAAGCCGTCCACGATCACGTGCCCGGAGGTCGGTCGGTTGAACGTCATGATCAGAGAGATCAAGGTGCTCTTGCCTGAACCGCTGGAACCGACCAGTGCGGTCGTGGTCCCGGCCGGCGCGCGGAACGACACGTTCTTCAGCACGGGCACGCCGGCCGCATACTCGAACCAGACGCCATCGAACTGCACATCGCCCGCCACGTCGGCCAGTTCACGGCGCGAGCCGTCCACCTGGTCCTCGGTCGCCATGCGCGTGATCTCGCGGATCCGATCCAGCCCCGCAAAGGCCTCGCTGAGCTGCGTCCCGATGGAAGCAATCTGGACAAGCGGCGCGACCGTGAGGCCCGTGAAGAACAGGTACATCACGAAGTCGCCCAGCGTCATCGCCCCCGTGAGGATCGCGTCACCGCCCATCACGATCATGATCACGCTGATGATGCCGACGATGACCGTCGAGATCGCCGTGATCGTCGACACGCCCGTGATGGACTTCGCCACGTTCCGGAACAGCCGGTGCGCCCCGTGGGCGAAGACGATCTGCTCGCGCTTCTCGGCGACGTAGGCCTTGACGATGCGGACACCGCCGAGCGACTGGTTGAGGCGGCCGGTGACCTCCGCGTTGATCTGGCCGCGCTCCCGGAACAGCGGACGAAGTCGAGTGAAGGCAACCGCCATGACGCCCGCGAACGCCAGCAGGACGACCAGCGTCATCGAGGTGAGGCGCCAGTTGAGGTAGAAGAGGATGCCGAGCGCCATCCCGGCGGTCACGAATCCTCCCACCAGCTGCACCAGCCCGGTGCCGATCAGGTTCCGGATGCCCTCGGCGTCGGTCATGATCCGCGAGATCAGCTGGCCCGTCTGCGTGCTGTCGAAGTAGCCAATCGGCAGGCGCATCACGTGACCGTGGACCGTCTTGCGCATGTCGGTGATGGCGCGCTGCGCGGCGACGCTCAGGACTTGCGCCAGTGCGAAGGCGGTCACGGCCTGGACGAGCGTCGCTGCCCCGGCGGCCAGCGCCAGCACGGGCAGGAGATCGCCCCGGTGCTTGCCGATGACCTCGTCGACCAGGTATTTCGATGTCCCGGGGAGCACGAGGCCGACCAGCCGGTTGATGAGCATGAGAACGAAGCCGACGCCGAGCCTCCCGCGATGGGTCCATACGAGCCCTCTCGCCTCTTCCCAGACGTCCGACCACCGCAGGCGCTTCTTTTCGTCAGCCATTCATGGCTCTCCTGCCTCGATCACCCGCGCGTCACCTTGGCGTGCCGTGCGCCTGATCCCCGGTTCCTGCCTGCCGGGTCCAACCACCCGGCCTTCATCGCGACACCAGAGTCTCTGCGTAAGGGGCTCTGCGATGGTTTGGTCCGATTGCCTGTCTTCGCTAGCTGACACACTGCGTGATATTGAGCTGGCCGGCGCCTCGTCTCAAGTCCCTTCTGACTGGCGTCCAGCCGCCAGCCCCAGCCTCCAGCCGCCAGCCGCCAGCCGCCAGCCCTAGAGTAGTAGACTCCAATTGTGGCCGCGAAGATTCGGCGAATCCTCCATATCGACATGGACGCCTTCTACGCGTCGATCGAGCAGCGCGACAATCCGGCGCTGCGTGGAGTTCCGGTCGTCGTCGGCGGAAGGCCCGACCAGCGGGGCGTGGTCGCTGCCTCGAGCTATGAGGCCAGAGCCTTCGGCGTCCGCTCGGCGATGTCGATGGCCATGGCCGTCCGGCAATGTCCGTCGCTTGTCATCGTACCTCCGGACTTTGCCAAGTACCGGTCGGTTTCTCACAGGATCTTCGCGATTTTCAGCCAGGTGACGCCGCTGGTGGAGCCGCTCTCGCTCGACGAAGCCTATCTCGACGTGACGGAGAACGCCTGGGGCGAAGAGCTCGGCATGCGCGTGGCGGCCCGTCTGAAGGCCTCCATCAGGACCGACACGGGCCTGACCGCCTCGGCGGGTGTCGCGCCGAACAAGTTCCTCGCGAAGATCGCGTCGGGCTGGCAGAAGCCTGATGGTCTCACGGTCATCGCTCCGGGCCGCGTCGAGTCATTCCTCCGCGGGCTGCCAATCGACGCGCTCTGGGGCGTCGGGCCGGTCACGGCCCGCAAGCTGCGCGCAATCGGCCTCGAGCGTCTCGTGGACCTGCGGTCCGCCGACCCGGCGGCACTTCGGCAGGCGATCGGCAACTCCGCTGACTGGCTCGTCAGACTCGCACAGGGAGAAGACGACCGCGAGGTCGTTCCCGACCGGCCTCGAAAATCGGTGGGCACGGAAAACACGTTCGTGCAGGACCTGACCGACCTGTCGCGGATTCGAGCCGAGGTGGAGTCGATGGTGATGGACAACGCGGACTGGCTGGCCCGCAAGCAGCAGTTTGCGCGGACGATCACATTGAAGGTGCGGTACGCGGGATTCGTCACGATCACGCGCAGCCACTCCGGCCCGCCGACGCGCGAGGCCGCGGAACTTGTGGCGCGTGCGTTGTCTCTGCTCGATCGAACCGAGGCGGGGACGCGACCGGTGCGCCTGCTCGGCGTGTCGCTGCACGGACTCACCGACTCGGCACGTGACGCCCCGGCGGTCGCCCCCGATACGCTGTTGCCGTTCGACGAAGAGAGCCCGGCTGAAACCTGATGCTGACCCGGACCTGCTCCTTCCCTGCCTCTGCCGCCGTCTGAGGCATGCGCGGGATCCCCCCACCCGGCGATTCACCGACGATGAGTTCGAGGCACTCTGATCGTGAGCGCTGATGGAACGACCCGGATGTTGACCTCGGTTCGCTCGCCGATCGGCTCTCCGTCTACGTGAACCGCGACCGGTGCCGCCGATCGAATCGAGACGGACTCGACCGCCAGGCTCCGCGCGGAAGCCGATCGGTCGAAGGTCCCCGTGAAGAGGCGCCATCCACCCAGCAACGTTGCCAGGGGCCGGCGGCCGGATACCATCACCAGCTCGAGTCGTCCGTCGTCGGGCCGGGCGCGAGGAGCGATGCTGGCGCCGATGCCCCACTGGCGTCCATTCGCCACGGCGACCAGGAGGGGTCGCATCGTGAAGCGTTCATCCCCGGTTTCGATGACCATCTCCTGCGGGCGGTACCGAGTCGCTTCCTTGATCGTCGTCCAGATGTAGGGAATCGGTCCTCTCCGCCCTCCGACGGCCGTGCTGAAGTGCAACGCCACGTGCGCATCGAACCCCAGGCCCGCGGCATTGAAGAAGAGGCGGTTGTCGACCTCGCCTGCGTCGATCGTGATGTCGCGCCCGTCGATCGCCTCGCGCACGGCCGCGGCGGGTGTTCGCGGCAGGCCGAACTCCCTGGCGAGACCGTTGCCGGAGCCGCTCGGGATGATCGCCAGGACAGTCGGCGAGTGCACGAGGGCCGACGCCACTTCATTGACCGTCCCGTCACCGCCCCACGCGACCACCCACTCCATGCCTTCCTGGACGGCGCGCTGGGCCAGTTCGCGCGCATGGCCGCCCCGTTCGGTCATCCACACGACGGGATCGATGCCGTGAGAGCGGAAGAGTCGTGTCGCCTCCTCCTGCCGCTCGCCGGCAAGGCGATGGGTCCGCGCCGAGCCCGATCGCGGATTGATCACCACCGCAACCCGCGTTGGCCGTCCGGCCGGAACCTCTCCGCTCATAGCGTGCTACGCCTCGAGAACCGACGGTTCTCCGATACGAGTCACCACGAGGCACGGCGCCCCAGGGCCCGGGACATGCCGGCGACGTGCGCATCGCCCCAGGGATCCAGTCGGTCGGATTATATCGTCGAGATCGAATCTCGCAGAAGGACCGAGCGCATCGGCGTGAGCCCGATCGCCTTTCGTCAGGCGAACGCGATCCCGGTCGCGTCCCGGTGCTCCTCACTCGGGCCTGACGGGAGTTGCTTGGCCACTTGCGCAGGACCCGCGGTTCGGGGAGGCCTGCGCCAGAGGGAGTACACTCAGGTCATGGCCCACGCACAGCCCGGCGAGATCGTCTTCACATACTTGAACAGCCCGGTGGGGCGGCTTCTCCTGGCCGGCACCCGCGAACGCGTGCTGACCTGCGTGAGCTTCCCGAACGGCGCGCACGCGGTGAGCCCTGACCCATCATGGCGGCCCGAGGCCGCGCCGCTCGGGGCGGTCGTGCAGCAACTCGAGGAGTACTTCGCCGGATCGCGCCGGCGCTTCGCGCTGCAACTCGGAATGCGGGGTACGGCGTTCCAACTCCAGGTCTGGTCGGCGCTGGCCGACATTCCGTACGGCGAGACGCGCACCTACGGAGACATTGCCCGTCAGATCGGTGCCCCTTCGTCGGTTCGGGCCGTCGGCCTCGCCAACGGCCAGAATCCGCTGCCCATCGTCGTGCCCTGTCACCGTGTGATTGGCAGCAACGGCAGCCTCACCGGGTATGGCGGGGGCCTCGAGGCCAAGCAGTTCCTGCTTGACCTGGAACAGGGCACGCTCTTTCCTCGCGAAACAGCGCCGCTTCCTCAGGCGGGCAGACGCCCGAAGACCCGGACGAAGAATCGGTGAACCTTGTGGAATGACGCGGCGGGCTCCGCGAACATCAGCACACACTGGCCCGGAATGACGCTGAGGCCATGATCCAGGCAGGTCTTGACGGCGCTCTCTGAGTCGGCACCCTGCTGGAGCCAGACGCGTTTGATACCGGCCTTGATCGCGTCCTGCACGACCTGGTCGCTCTCGAGAGGCGGTGTGACCACGAGCACGCCGCCGACGGGGCCTGGCAGGGCTCCCAGACTCGAGTAGCAGGGGTCGCCGTCGATCGTCGCCGCTTCGCGGTGCACGGGATACACGGTGTAGCCCTTCTGTTTCAGCTCGCGATACGCGGCAATGCCGAAGCCCTTCCCCGATCGCGACACTCCCACAACGGCCAGTGCACGCTGGGCGAGGAACTCCTTGATGTCCGCCTGGGTTGCCTTCATGGGA
This sequence comes from uncultured Acidobacteriota bacterium, assembly GCA_963843385.1. Lineage (GTDB taxonomy): Bacteria > Acidobacteriota > Vicinamibacteria > Vicinamibacterales > JAKQTR01 > CAVOHU01. The sequence continues at coordinate 474,854 of CAWJJY010000007.1, read as the reverse complement.
CCATCCTTTCCTGGACCGGCATCGGGGGCACTCGAACGAGCCGCTGAACCGAGGGCCGCATTATAGCGCCCGAACCCGCTCGGCGGACCCGGGGCTCCGCCTCGGCGCCCGCCTGTCAGATGGAGCCGCCGGAATCGCACACGCCGAGTAATGGGGCCCTGTCTCTCTTCCGGGTCACTCGGGGCGGCACGACTCGGACCTCGCGCCAGCCCGGATTACTCGCGAAGGTCCGAATAATCCGTCCGTCGGGCTTCGACCGAAGGCCCGATCTTCGGGCCTTCGGTCATCCCTCGACAGTGCTCGGGATGACCCTGAGCCTGCCGAAGGGTCAGGACCAGCCCGGGCGTCGTCTTGAACCCCTCGACGGCGCTCGGGGCTTCCTGAGCGTGTCGAAGGAAGCACCGCGCGTTGCGTGGTGTCGAAAGTCGGCGGCGAGAGACACCCGCATGCCGCCGGCGCACGATGAGCTGACGGGCAGCGTTGGTGAATAGTGCGGGCCAGAGCGTGGATCGAAGGCCCGGAAATGCTAGGCTAGCAGAACGGATTCGTGCAAGGCCGAGGCGTCCGGTCAGGGGCGTACACGGCCCGGGCGGCACGCGTCGGTACTGCAGGAGGAACAGCGATGCAGGATCAACTGAAGGGTCGGGTCGATCCCCAGGCGTTCCGCGACATGGTGAAGGACATCCCGTTCGCGATGTTCACCACCGTCATCAATGACGGCAGCCTGCGCAGCCGCCCGATGGTTGCGCTTGCCGATGCCTACGACGGTATGCTCTGGTTCGTCACTCGTGCGACCTCGCCGGTGGCGATCGAAATCGCCGCCAACTCTCATGTCAACGTCGCGTACGTGTCGGCACCGGAAGATCGCTTCATCTCGGTCACCGGCCGGGCGGAAGTCGTTCGCGACACGGCGGTGGCAAACCGGCTCTGGACCCCTGCCTTTTCCAAGTGGTTCCCGGCGGGACCCGGCGACCCTGAACTTTCGCTGATCAGGGTCGAGTTGAATCGCACCGAGTACTGGGACCCCAAGGCCGGGCGGATGCAGCAGCTGTAGCCGGGCCGGCGCGAGGCCCCGGCGAACAGATCGATCACCTTGACGGGGCCGACCGCCGGCCCCGTCTCGCGCCGCCCGATCCGTCGCGTTTCCCTGCGGCCCGTTCGTGGATCTCCCCTGTCCGCTCCGACTCCTCCACCGGCATCGCTGTCGGGTGACATGGTTCGGGCCTTAGCTCCAGGCCCGTCCGCTGGTGAGGGTGCAGTCCGGCGCCGGGCGCATGGTAGAGTTGGACAGAGAGCCGCTTTCGCACACGAGACGCCTGTGATCGAAGTCACCCGCCACCACGTCGAGACCGCGTGTCCCCTGGATTGTCCGGATTCGTGCTCGCTGACCGTCACGATCAACAAGAGCAAGATCGAGATCATCGATGGCAGTCACGCCAATCCCGTCACCGGCGGATTCATCTGCGCCAAGGTCCGCCAGTTCGCCGATCGCGTCTACGGCCCCGATCGCCTGCGCTCACCCGGCATCCGGACCGGTCCGAAAGGCGCCGGACACTTCGAGTGGGTCTCGTGGGAACGGGCCCTGGATCACGTCGCGACCGTCATGCGGGCGGCCAAGGAGCAGTTGGGCGGAGAGACGGTGCTGCCGTTCTACTACGGCGGATCCAATGGGCTTCTGACCCAGTGCACGGCAGACGCGCGGCTCTTCCGGCGGTTTGGCGCATCGCGCCTGGCGCGCACCGTCTGCGCGGCGCCGACCTCCGAGGCCAATCTTGCGCTCTACGGCAAGATGGCGTCGGTGGTGTACCAGGACTACGTGCACGCCCGGCTGATCGTGATCTGGGGCGCGAATCCCTCGGCATCCTCGATCCATCTGGTGCCCTACATCCGCGAGGCGCAGCGCCTGGGCGCGACGCTGGTCGTGGTCGATCCGAGGAGCACGCCCCTGGCCCGTCTGGCAGATCTTCACCTCGCCGTGAAGCCCGGCACCGACGTGGCCGTGGCCCTCTCAGTCCATCGATTCCTGTTCGAGAGCGGCCGGGCCGATCAGGCCTTCCTGGCCGCACACACGCGGGGCGCGGACAAGCTGCGCGAGCGAGCGCTGGGATGGACATTCGAGCGCGCCGCCGAGATCTCCGGCGTCACGGCCGGAGAGCTGCAACGGTTCGCTGAGATGTACGCCGACGCCTCTCCTGCCGTCGTGCGTTGCGGCTGGGGGCTCGAACGAAACCGCAATGGCGGCAACGCGGCCATGGCCGTCCTCGCCCTGCCGGCCGTCGCCGGCAAGTTCGGTGTGCGGGGCGGCGGCTACTCGATGAGCAATTCAGCCACCTGGAACCTGGACAAGTCGTGGATTGGCGCGGAGGAACCGCCGACACGCGTCATCAACATGAATCATCTGGGCCGGACGCTGCTCGAGGCGACCGATCCGCCCGTCAAGGTGCTGTTCGTCTACAACTGCAACCCGCTGGCGACCATGCCCGATCAGAATCGGGTCCGCAAGGGGCTCGAGCGCGAGGATCTGGCGACAATCGTCTTCGACCAGGTCATGACAGACACCGCACGGTATGCCGACGTCGTGCTTCCCGCCACGACGTTCATGGAGCACTACGACTTCGCCAGGGCGTATGGGCCAATCAGCCTTCAACTGGCGCCGCCGGCCATCGACGCCGTCGGGCTTGCCCGCCCCAACGTCGATGTGTTCGCGGAGCTGGAGCGACGGCTCGGGCTGGGCACCGAGGCCGATCCGTCCGACGAGCTCGAGATGATGATGCGGGTGCTGAACGACATGCCCGCGTCGGTCGGCAACGGCCTTCGCGACAGCGGCCGCGCGGATCCGCCCTGGGGCGGAACGCCCGTGCAATGCCTCGACGTGTGGCCGCAGACGCCGGACCGCACGATCGATCTGTTTCCCGAGGCGTTGGAGCGGCAAGCGCCTCTCGGGCTCTATTCGTATCAGCCCGACCCGGCGACCTCAACCTATCGGCTGGCGCTGATCTCGCCGGCGACCGAGAAGACCATCAGCTCGACGCTCGGCGAACTCGGCCACCTGAAGGCCTCGGTGACGCTTCACCCCATCGAGGCCTCCAGCCGGAACCTGGCGGACGGGGACCGAGTGAGGATCTTCAACGATCTCGGTGAGATGAGATGCGTCCTCGCCGTGGACCGCAACGTGAGGACGGGCGTGGCGGTGATTCCGAAGGGGCTGTGGTGTCGGAGTTCCGAGAACGGCGCAACCGCCAACGCGCTTGCGCCGGATACCCTGAGCGACATCGGCGGCGGCGCATGCTTCAACGACGCGCGCGTCGAGGTGGCGAAACTGGAGGAGTGATGAGCCGCATCGTGCACTGCGTGAAACTCGGCAAGGACCTCCCGGGCCTCGAGGCGCCGCCCTGGCCCGGCGAGCTCGGCCAGCGCGTGTTCGAAAACGTTTCGGCAGACGCGTGGAAGATGTGGGAAGAACGGATGAAGATGATTCTCAACGAGTACCGGCTCTTGCCGTTTCAGAAGGAAGCCCAGGAGCTCGTGGCCCGTCAAATGGAAGAGTTCTTCTTTGGCCAGGGCGGCGGGGCGCCCGAAGGCTACGTCCCTCCCAGGCAGAAGTAGCGGGACACGACGGATGATGTCCCTTCGACTCTCGTTGTGCGATCCCTTCGAAAGTCGCCGGGGGAACGCGCAGCGAGGTCGAGGAGTTCGAGGGCGGCCGGCGGCTGTTCCGCTGGACCTCGCCGGTCTGCGCGCCAGCTTCAGTCCCTCACCCGCACGGGAACCGGCCGGTCGATCATGAATCGAAGCCGGCCGTGCGCCGTGCGCAGCGCGGACACGACCCCGGCGCTGCTTTTCCCCCTCGCGAAGAGGAAGCCCAGGTAGGTCGCCCCTTCCGGCAGCCTGACCAGGGCTTGGTCCTGCTTGGCCGTGATGATGAGCTCGACCACTCCCGGGACGGTCGACGCCGCATCGACGCCCTCGACACCTCGATAGATGCCGTTGCCGGGAATCGGGATCATCATCACGCCCGACGCCTCGCGTTGGCGATGCCAGCCTTCGACGGACTCCCCCACCGCGTGGCGCAGCAAGACCTCTTCAAACGACGCGTCTGACCCATCCGGTCCCTCGAATCGCAGCGCCCGGGCACACAGCCCGCCGATTGGCCTGGCGGCCGCCTCGAGGAGATACACCCCGGACAGGTTGACGCGACATTCGGCGTGGACCGGGCCGTGAGAGAGCCCGAGGGCAAGCGCCGCGTCCCTGACGCCGGCCATGATGCGCTCCTGCTCGGGGTACGTCTGGCTCGAGGGCGTCACGTAGATCGTCTCCTCGAAGAACGGCCCTTGAAGCGGGTCCGGCTTGTCGAACAGCGCGAGCGGACGAAAGTCGCCGTTGGTCATCAGACCTTCGACCGCGAACTCCGTGCCGTCGATGTACGACTCGATCATCACCCGATCGTGCAGCGCGTTGCGCTGCACCCGCACGTCAGGTGCCGACAGGATGCCGCGAAGCCGCACGAATGCCGCGGCGAATGACGCCTCATCATCCGCCCGGATGACACCGCGGCTCCCGGACAGAGCCAGCGGCTTGACCACGCATGGGTAGGGCACGCGGCGCGCCACCGTCCGGGGATCGGCCTCGAGCGCGACGCACTCGAACCAGGGCACCCTCAATCCGGCATCGCGAAGATGCTGCCGCGTCTCGAGCTTGCTTCGGGTGACCCGTGCGGCCTCGGGCCTGTGGAACGGCAGTCCGAGTGCGGCGGCTGCCCGGGCGGCGAGCAGCGTGGGCTGGTCTCCAACGGCCAGCACGCCGGAAAGCGCAGACTCCCGGGCTGCGTCGACGATGGTGTCGAGCGATTCGGGATCATCGAAGAAGTGAACGGCGAGTGCCTGATCGCCCCATGGGTCGTCGAGCGAGCAGCAGTGATCCCTCGCCGACACCAGGTCGATGCCGATCCTGGCGGCCGCCTCGCCGAACGACCTCGCCTGGTAGCCCGTCGTCGTCGAGAGCAAGAGGACTCGTCGTGTGGCCATCGTGTCCGGCTGGCGCCTGGCCCCTTGTCACTATAGAAGAGCCACCTGCTCTTCGGAAGGCTCCGCTCAACAGTACCAGGGCTCGGTGATGAAGGGGACAGCCGCGCGGTCGAGGCGGGGTGTGTCGCGCCTCGTCACGGCGGGATCGTCGATGCCGGCGCGATCGTGCGCAAGCCCGGAGATGGCCTCGAACACCTCGCGGCGAGATCCACGGAGGCTTCGCGCAACAACCCGATGGATCTCGCGCTGCAGCGCATCGACGCTCGGGTCGGCATGCGTCCACGGGTACATCAGCATGCCCGGGTCGAACCGCCCCAGCCGCTCGCGAACGCCCGGAACATCGATCATGAGCGAGCCTTCGGGCACGAGCAGCCTGATGGCCCACTGGATCGGCGCGACCTCGTCGACCAGATCCAGTCTCCTGATCGTGTCGAGCAGCTCGCAGTAGCCAGCCATCGTTGTCCACGGCGTGAACGGCACGAAAGTGGGCGCAAGCGTGAGGCGCGCCTCACGGCACAGCGAAACGGCCCTCTCGAAGTCGGCGGCCGTGTGTCCCTTGTCGATGAGCGCGAGTACGTGGTCGTCAATCGACTCGACAGCACTGGTCACGAACAGGCAGCCCGAGTCGCGCAACGCGTGCAGATACTGCCGGTACTTCAGCAGGTGCTCGATCTTGATGACGACATCATAGGTCAGGCCGGCGAACTGGCGGGACAGCCCTTCTACGATCCGCAGCGCGTGCCCGATACCGTTGAAGAAATCCGGATCGCCGAAGCTGATGTGCCGGGCCCCGGCCTCCACCTGGTTCCGGATATCCGCCATGACCGTCTCGACGGGCACGATTCTGAACGTCCCGCCGTAGACGGGCACGACGGGGCAATGCCGGCACAGATGCTTGCAGCCACGGCTGGCCTCCGTGTATCCGGCCAGACGGGTGTGGCCCGGCGCGGTCTGCAGGCCCGCGTACTGTCCGAGCGGAGGCAGGGTGCTGCGGTCCGGAGGAAGGAACGCGAGTCTGGGCAACGGAGGGCCGAGACGAAAGCGAGATCTCGATCCCGACTGTTCATCGCCGCCTCTCGGAAGCGAAAGGTTCGAGTTCTGGCCGATTGAGCCGCTGTCCCCCGATGGCCCATCGACCAAGGGCACGCCCTTCGCCAGTCCCTGGGCGAGGGCCGTCAGATCGGCCTCGAATTCCCCGTTCAGAATGGTCTCGACGCCCCGCGCGCGGAGCAGCTTGGCATTGAGCGGCGCGTAGATCCCGAACGCGCACAGGTGGGCCGTGGGATTGAGGCGGCGCGAGGAGTCGATGAGCGGCAGCGCGAGCCTGGTCGCGGTGTGCATCGGCAGCGAGAATGCGATCAGGCCCGAGGATCGAATCTCGCTCTCGTCCAACGATGAGCGGCTCACGTCCGCGCACGCCACGTCAAAACCGGCCCGGCGCAGCCAGGCGGCGGCTGACGCAAGGCCGAACGGCTGGCGGCCAAGCTCGTAGGTTGAAATCAGGAGGACTCGCATCCACCTTTCCATTCTACAGGCAGCGCGAGCAGGCGGGAATGAGGACAACGCGAATCGCTCCGCGGTCCACGCCGTACCCGCGGATCTAGACGACCAGGATGACGAGGCGGGACTGACCCATGCGGCGCGAACTAGCTGACTGGTGGACGACCGGCCTCGCCGAGCGCGACGAACCCCGTTCGCAACAGCGTGCCCGACAGGACGATGAACCAGACGAATACCGCGGTGGCAACGAGATCGCGCGCCAGGCTGGCGGGCGCCAACGGTCCCGCGTCACGGGCGAGCCAGGCGATCGTCGCCAGGGCAACGAGCGAGATCACGCCGAAAGCGAGCCGGCCCTGCCAGACAAGCGCGATCGCCAAAAGGAGAATCCACCCGGCGCTCGCGATCAGGATCGTGTACTCCAGCGTCAGGTCCGCTTCGCCGGCGTGGACGTCATGAAACGCCAGGAACGAGAGCACGACCGCCAGCAGCGTGGCCGCTCCTGATCCAATCAACCATGGCGCGGATTCCGACCGTCGCGATGCATGTTCCGTCCGTCGCGATGCATGTCTCGTTGCATTTGTCTCAGTCATGTTCGACCTCGGTTCCTCCAAGGTGACACGGAGCGACGCCCGACGCATCGTCATCTCGAGGCCGCGGGCACTCGATGACGGTCCAGCCACCACGCCCACAAGACGAACAGCCAGGTGACGAGGCCCGCCCAGCCGAGGACAGCCGAGCTGGGGGGCGGCGGCGACCACGGTGACGACGCCCAGAGCAGGGTCTGCACCGCGACGAACAGCCAGAAGGCGATCACGCCGACCCGGTCACGGGCCATGGTTGCGCGGGCATAGAACGCCACCGCAACGGCGAACAGGGTGCCCTCGATCACGAGCGTGGCTGCGACCGAATTCCAGAGGCCGAGCCCGACGCGCGGCGAGGGCCCCGGCCAGAGCGGCATGTCGGCGCGATGCGAGAAGAAGTCGAGGACCCAGTGACTGACGACCAGCAGGAAGACGAGCATCTGCGTCTGGCGATCGGCCTTGCGCGCGCGCACGAGGACCACCCCGACCAGGCCGATCACGGCGGCCATGAGCAGGCTGTGGGACCACGGGTACGATTCGAAGTCGAGCGGCGTGAACGCCGTGTTTCCGGGATCGATGCGGACCCGCTCGATGCCGAGCACCACCAGCACGGGCCAGAGCAAGTCGAGCGCGTACGCCGCCGCGACGAAGACACCGAGGGACGTGCGCGGCGCGCTGGATTTCGCCGCGAGTGCAACCGCCGTGTGGCCGACAAACATCGCCACCTCCAGCTGAGCCTCATCAGGAGGCTCATGCAGCCATGCCATCCGCGGCGCCGGTCACGTGCGGGCTACACCCCTTGAGCATGCCGTCGCCGCTCGCCGAAGCTCAGGACGCGACAGGCCGACCGCAGCCGGGCCTGGCTTCGCTGGCGTGGAACGGGCCTTTCGTCGTGTCGGACATTGTAGCCGAGAACGCCGGCGCCCCGCGCTAGCCAATCGCGTAGGGACTGGCCTGTCGAGCAGGGCCGGGCAGAGGTGCCCGTTTGTAAGGACTCCGGCCGGAGCGCGTCGGATTCGGGCGCCTTGCGCGGGATCTGCCGCCGGCGCTAGCATGGCCACGGCCACTGCTCCACAAGATGCGCCCCTCATCAACCAGGAGATCCGTCGATGCCACCAACTCCGCCCCGACACAGGCTCACGATTCTCGTCCTTGCGGCAGTCGTTGCCGGTGCCACACTCGGCATCGGTGTCGACCGGGCCGTAATCGCCCGCCAGGAAGGCGTCAAGCGCACCATCCTCATGAGGGCGGATGATCCGGCGGGACCCGGATACGAAGCCGTGATGGGCGTTGCCGAGCTGGCGCCAGGAGCCAGCATCGGAAAGCACCGCCACTACGGCATCGAGCTCGCCTACGTGCTCGAAGGATCCGTTGTGGTCGAGCGCGAGGGTCAGCCGAACCTCACCGTCAAGTCGGGCGAGGCGCTCAAGAACGTCGGCGCACACGATGCCCGCAACCCCGGCAGCGCGCCAGCCAGGCTGCTGGCCGTCTACCTCGTCGAAAAGGGCAAACCCCTGGCAGAGCCGGTGAAGTAGCGCCGCGCAGCGTGCGCGGTGCGCTTCCGGTCTGCATCGCCGTTGATGGGTGCGTCCCTGCTCCGCAACGTTGGGTGGGAGTGTGTCGACCTGGGGCGTCATCATGACGTTCGGGAGCCCCCCGGTCTCGTTCGGGCGCGACCGTGGTCAGCGACGGGTGACTCCCGGCGCCTGCTCTGCCGGATCGGGGAGCGCCAGGTATGCGCGGCGGATGGTGTCGGCGCCGAAGGCCCGCTCGAGACGTCGCACGATGAAGTGGCCGCGTGCGATGTCCTGGAAATGATCCATGAAGAGCGCGTTGATCACGGCCCCGCCCGCGGCACCGATCACCGGGACCGACTGCGCCATGACCTTCTCCGACACGGGTATTCCGAAGCGGGCGGCGATCTGGGTAATGACTCGAACAAGCGCCGGGGCTCCTTCCTGGACGGTCCCTCGTTGGGCGATGTACTCGGCAGCCTCCGACATCACCCTGGCGAGTGCGGCGCGCACGGCGAAATAGCCTGACTCTGCGGCGTCATCGCCCCGCCTGCGGCCGCCGAGCGCGAAGACCTCGAGGCAGGCAAGCCTGCCGTCGGGAGATCGAATGGGCTCGCCCTCGCTCCTGGCGATGTCGGCGATCGAGCGAAGCATGATGACCGTCGATACCGGCAACTCGATGCCCAGGGCAGGCAGGCCGAACGCTCCGCCCGCAGCGCCGGTCAAGGTCACTGCGGCTTTGTGGATCCACTCGGTCGAGCCGCGATGCCGCTCGCCCATCGTCGTCAACGCGAAACCCAGACCCGTTTCGAGCGCCTTGGTCGTCGCCGAGGTGATGAACTCGGACGCGCCAGACGGCAGCAGGTCGAACAGTTTTTCAATCGGCGTCCCGATGGCGTTCGCGATCCTGGCAGCCAGGCTTGGATTGTCGAGGAGTGACCTGGCGTAGTCGAGATCCGCGACATCCTGCTCGACGAGATTCATGGACCCTCGCTCCCGGCCATCGTCTGGCGACCCGACGCCGATGTAGCGCGACTGCCGCGGATTCAAGCCATGTCCTTGAGCAGCCGGCGACGCGCAACCGTTCGCACGATCAGCACGAAGAGCGTGCCGATGCACCAGGACTGAATGGCCCAGTTCACGTAGATCCCGACACCGAAGACCGAGACGAGACTCGCGTGCACCCCGACATACGCGCCGACGACAATGCCCACGGCCAGCAGAATCCACGTCATCAGCCGCACTGGCAGCGAGAGCCGCGTCGCGATGAGTGCACCGAGCCCGGCGAAGATCATGAAGGTGATCACCGTGCCGAGTATTGAGTTGGTCACGCGCATCCCTCCGCTTGACTACTACGATGCCAGCCCGGCCATGGTTCTGACAGCTTCCTCGGGAACCGCCGTGGCGCCCGGCCGACATCTCCGCCGACCGCAGCGCCGGGAGCCCCGCGCCGCCTAGTAGACGAACGGGACCAGCTTCCGTACTTTTCGCCGGTAGCTCTCGTACTCAGGGTACCGTTCCGACAGCCACTTCTCTTCCTGTCGCGCTTTTGCATCGAAGAACAGGAACAGCAGGCCGACATACGCGAGGGTGAGCCAGCCCTGCACCAGCAGCGCCCAGCCCAGCGCGACGATCAGGATGGCAGCGTAAATGGGGTGGCGGACGAATCGATACGGCCCCGCGCGCACCAGGGTCGCGCCGTCCTTGGGGTACGGCAAGGGCGTCAGCGCGGGGCCAAGAGTGACCAGCCCGGAGAGAAACAAGGTGCCTCCGAGGATCACGAGGATCGCTCCTGCGATCCCGCATTCGCGGGCGAGCGGGAATGGCCAGTCCGGAAACCCATTCACCGTCCGGGGTCCGAACGCGACGAGGCCAATCAAGCCGACCTGCGCCACAACGAGCCACTCGCCTCGAGCGCCGGTCCACCCCTTGATGCCTGTCATCTCCGCCCTCGAGTTTTCCGCCCGGTCACGGTCGAACATCGCGGGTGACCCCTTCGCGCCGCGCGAGCCCCGGGCCCGCCCGAGCACCTGTCTGCGCCAGATGCTATTTGGCTCCACTGGGTCCAACCGGAGGGGCGATGGCAGAAAACGGGATGTCCTGGACCGCGTACTCCCGGGAGTCCTTGAAGTCGAAGTGCCACCACTCTTCGGGATACGGAAAGAACAAGCCCTCGCGGGTCATGGCCTTTCGGAGCAGGTCCCGCCGGGCCCGCTGTTCGACCGTCCCTCCCTTGTAGGTGATGAAGGCGCGTTCGGTCATTTCGTCGTAGGCGCTGGGCATCTCGATCTCGCGCCCTGTGCGAAGATCGAAGAGCCCGACGTCGGCGGCGCATCCACGGTTGTGCACCGACCCGGTCGCCGGGTCGGCCACGAAGATTCGTTTGTCGGGCGGCGTGATGTCCCAGAAGATCTTCGTGATCGACCACGGGCGATACGCGTCGTAGACGAGAATCCCGTATCCCTGCGTCTTCAGCCACCCGTGCGCCGAGAGCAGCGCCTCGGCCGCCGGCCGCTGGAGAAAGGCGCGCGCCTCCGGGTACACCGGCCTGCCGACGAAGTTGTTGGGCGTGGCGTAGCGGATGTCGAGCTTGATCGTCGAATCCAGCCTCACCAGTTCAACCAGGGCACTGGCTCGATACGGACCGCCGCCAGCCGGCGGCCCGGCAGGCGGCTGAGCCAGCACCACCGCCAGCGCGATCGCGGCCATGAACGTGGCAGCCCCAACCGTGGCGTGGCCCGTTTCGGCTCTCGCGACACCGTGTCGATTCACTGATGCCTCCGTGTGCTTCGAGCGCACCAACACCGGTCTCGATGCGGACGCCTGCACCTGGCGCCGGTCTTCGCCATTGTCGCACCAACCAGACAGACTCCCGCCCTCGAACGCCCCGCGAGTCCGGCGGGTTGTATCCGACGTGACACACAGTGATCGTGTTTGATTCGCCCGGGCGAGAGCCCGCCTGCCGGGGCCGCTGCGGGGCGCGTGCGGGCGTCAGCCGCCTGACATCGCCCCCACGACGAGGAACGGCTCGGTGCCGGTCGCGACCGCGTCGGGCAGCGGGGCATCCGGTGGCTCGTGCGACAGATCCTCCTCGCACGCAAAGAACCGCACGAATGCCCGCCGCCTGAGCGTATCGTGGTCGCGGATCGTCCCGCGCAGCACGGGATAGCGGGACTCCAGCGCGTCGAGGACGGATCGTTGCGTGACCTGGCCCTCGACCGGGAGCAACACCTCGCCGGTGACCTGCGTGAGCGTCCGCAGATGTGCCGGAAGCACGACCCGGATCATGTCAGTGTCTGGACCTCGACAGATAACACGGCCGGGAGATCCCGGACGATGGGCGCCCAGGTATCGCCGGCGTCGGCCGACGCGTACACCTGGCCGCCGGTGGTGCCGAAATACACGCCGCACGACTCGAGCTGGTCCACGGCCATCGCGTCGCGCAGCACGTTCACGTAACAATCCTGCTGCGGCAATCCGTTGCTGAGAGCTTCCCACTCGGTTCCGCCCGTGCGGCTGCGGAACACGCGCAGCTTGCCGTCCGGCGGATAGTGCTCCGAGTCGCTCTTGATGGGCACGACGTAGATGGTGTCGGGCTCGTGTGAGTGGACGTCGATCGAGAAACCAAAATCCGTCGGCAGGTTCCCGCTGACCTCCCGCCACGACTCCCCCGCATCGTCGCTGCGCATCACGTCCCAGTGCTTCTGCATGAACAGTACGCCGGGGCGGAGCGGGTTCATCGCGATGCGGTGCACGCAGTGGCCGACCTCGGCATCCGGGTCCGGGATCCCCTCCGATTTCAGGCCGCGATTGATCGGCCTCCACGTCTTGCCCCCGTCGTCGGTTCGAAACGCACCCGCGGCGGAAATCGCGATGAACATCCTGCCGGGGTTTGCCGGATCGAGGACGATCGTATGCAGGCACATCCCGCCCGCGCCTGGCGTCCACTTGGGCCCCGTTTCGTGCTCGCGCAGTCCGGGCAACTCGTGCCAGGTCTGGCCGCCGTCGGTCGACTGGAACAAGGCAGCGTCCTGGACGCCGGCATAGACCGTGTCCGGATCGGTCGGCGAAGGTTCCAGGTGCCAGACTCGCGCAAACTCCCAGGGGTGAGGAGTGCCATCGTACCACTGGTGGGTACCCGGAACCCCTTCGTAGGCGAATCGGTTGCCCACGGCCTCCCAGGTCTTGCCGCCGTCGCTGGAGCGCTGGATCATCTGTCCGAACCAGCCGCTCGATTGCGACACGTAGATGCGGTCCGGGTCCGCGGGAGACCCCTTGAGGTGGTAGATTTCCCAGCCCCCAAAGTGGGGCCCGCTGACTTCCCAATTCCTGCGCTTCGCATTGGATGTCAGGATGAACGCGCCCTTGCGTGTGCCAACCAGTACGCGGACCCCGTACATAGCGTCACTCCTTCCTGGGCTGTGCGCCGGCGAGCCCGTCAGCCACCGCCGTAAGTACCTCCGCCGCCGGCACGGCCGAGGGCGGAGATCGAGCGCCATCCAATGCCCCGGGGTGTGTCAAGCCGGCACCCACGGGACGGGATTCCGATTATGCGAGCGATATAGTAGGAGTATAAACGAACTCGACCTGAGGGGGATCCAGAATCCTCTTCAGGCCGACGCCAGTTTCGGCTTTCGAGCGATCCGAGACAGGAAGAGAAACAGCAGACCCGGCGCGGCAAACACCAGCCACGCCCAACCCTTCGGGAACGAGCCGGTCGTCGCGGCGTTGACTGCGTAGAAGATCACCTGAGAAACCATCGGACGCGACCAGTGTCGAGCCCGCGTGCCGGGAGCGGCTTCGGCGTTACTGCGGTTCGACGTCGGCGTCGTCTTTCAGCTGGAAATCGCCGAGTTCGGCGGAGGCGAGTAAGTCCAGCGCCCGCTTCTCATCGGCAGCAGCGACGAGGACCTCTACCCTCCCCAGGCCGTCCAGCGTGAGCCCATGTGTCTTGGACAGGGATTCTCCGCGCAGGATGCTCGGCACGCCCGATGCCTCGAGGAAGGTCCGCACCTGGTGCGCCTGAATCTGACCGTTCGCGACGAATACGCAGAGCGTCTGATCGTCCATGCGTCACCTGCCCTGGTCAGGGCGATTCAGCAGGTTGCCCGCAGCCCGCCATCGATGCGGGCGGCGGTGTCGGGAGCAGGCTACTCCCGGCACATCGGGGATGCAACGCTCATCGCCCAGGCCTCACCACCCACAGCGCCGAGGATTCGGACGCAACTCAAGTGTCGTTTCGCGTCGCCGCGGTGAGCGGAAACCGCGGACATACTTGAGTGACCCCGGGGTCGAGTACTTATCTGCGTAGGCTCGCTCGACGGCGTCGTTGATGCGGCTGCCGCGCACCCGGACTGCGAGAACAGGAATGGTGCGGTCACCGATCCGGATCGTGCCGACCGGGTCGTCGAGCAAAGCCCGATACCATCCGCCGCGTTTCCGCGTCCAGGACCGCACGAACACCCGGCCGCCCGCGACAACGGCCCAGATTCCGATGAATCGGTGCTCGGATCGGGCACCTGCCCGGATCCTCAGCGCCGAGCTCTCACCGATTTCGGCCAGGATCGTACGCGAGAATCGGCGTGTCATCCTAGTCTCGCGGCCGTGCGTTGCGGCTCGGTGAATCAGGCTCATGCGGGCGTTCGGATACCCGCGGCACATGCAGGGCCAGGAGCCGGCTGCTGTGGCGCCGGACGAACCACTCAGCCAGCAGCGGTCGGTACTCGCGCTGGCGTTCGGCGGGCAGCCGGAAGAACCCACCCACGACTTCGCCGGTGCACCTCGTTGCGCCGCATCGGCACGGCCACGCGCTGCCTTCGTCGATGTTGATGTTGTAGTCGATCGTGATTTCCAGGCCCGGGCCGATATCACGAAGGGCAACCAGAAACGAGGTGAGACCCTCGAAGGCCTCGTAGGCGTTCGGATCGCACGAATGATTCACGTGTCGCTCGGGGAATGCAACGAGCACGACCCTGCCGTCCGGGTACGCGCAATGAACGACCCGCTCTCCGAGGTCCTCACGCAGCGGCGCTTCGGGCGTGACCTCCCGGACGATACTGATCGTTGCGATCCGATCGCCAGCCCGAAAGAGCCGCGCGGCAAAGATGCCGAGGCCCTCAATGGACGATTGCCGGACTTCGATGTCGCTCATGATCTACCCCGTTGGTGTCAGACCCTGTCCCGGCGGCCGGGGCCGTCACCGGCAGTCACCGGCCTTGGCCCGCGTACTCAGCGTCATCCGATCAGCTGGAAAGCCTCCAACGCGCGATGAGATAGACAGCCAGGATCGTCTGAAACAGAAGTCCCGAGGCTGCCACGATTTGCGATCCGGCCAGGAACTGGCAGTATGCGGCCGCGACGAACCAGGTGAGGAGGAACCCCATTGTCAGTCGACTCAACTCGCCGAGGCTCCACAGGACGGCGAGGAGGATGGCCGACGTGATGGCGGCAAGATAGACGACGAATGGAAATATCTGCAGCATGAGCAGGCGGATCCCCTTCAGCCGGCGATCTGGTACTCGCTCTGAACCAGGCCGCTTGGGTACTGCCGTGTCGCCACGTGATGGAGCCGGATGTCGTGCGGAAGGGAGCCGAACAGAGGAATTCCGGATCCGATCAGCACGGGCACGCGCGTGATCACGAGGCGGTGAACGGCTCCCGCGCGAAGGAATCCTTGAATCGTGATCCCGCCATCGACATACAAGTGGTCTGCACCAGTGGCAGCGAGCCTGGAAATGATCTCGGCCGGAGGCCCCGCCATCTGTTCGACCACGCCGCCGCGGGCCGCGGACAAGTCGACTGGGCGGCTGCTCAACACGACGACGCGCCTGCGGCCATAGACCCAGCCCCCGAATGAAAGCACCGTCTCGAACGTCTTGCGGCCTATCACGATCGCGTCGACACTGGCGATGAACTCGTCGTAGCCGTGGGGTTCGCCGCCCTCGGGAAGAAAGTCGAGCTCGCCGTTCGGGCGCGCGAGGAAGCCGTCGACACTGATGCCCACGAAGACAGAAACCGTCATGTCATGCTCCTGTGTGCGGCATTGTCCTTCTGACCAGTCCGCCCTCGGCGCCGGCCAGGGGGTGATGGACCACGAAGGCGCGCCCGTCCACGTCTCGAACGATGGCCTTGACCCTGCCGATCTCGAGACGCGTCACGACGCAGTAGAGGATCACCTTGTCGGCGCCGCTCATGCCGCCCGAGCCGCGGTAAACGGTCACGCCCCGGCCGAGCTCGCCGGTGATCCGCTCCCGAATGGCGGCGCCTTCGTCCGACACGATCGTGATCGCGGTGAACTCGTCGATGCCGTTCAGCACGAAGTCGAGCGTCTTCGATGCAGCCACATACGTCAGGATCGAGTAGAGAGCCGCGTCGACGCCCAGGACGGACATGGCGGCGAGAAACAGCACGACGTTGAAGCCGAGAATCACGTCGCCCACCTTCAGGAGGGCGCTGCGCTTGCTGATCACCAGTGCGGCGATCTCCGTGCCATCGAGGACGGCGCCGCCGCGAACCGCCAGGCCGATGCCCGCTCCGAGGAAGAACCCTCCGAACACGGCGGTCAGCACGCGGTCCGGGGTCACGTCGGGGTAGGGGATCACGAGCAGGGCGACGGCCAGTCCGGCGATGCCGAGCACGCTGCGGATGGCAAATGCGCGCCCGAGCTGGCGCCACCCGATCGCAATGAACGGCAGGTTCACGAGCGGCAGCAGCAAGGCGAGCGGCAGTCCAGTCGTCTTCGACAGCAGCATGGATACGCCCGTGACGCCGCCGTCGATGTAGTTGCTCGACAGCAGGAAGCCCTTCAGCCCCATGCCGGCGGACAGGATACCCAGGGCCAGGAGCGCGTAGTTGAGCAGTTCGAGGATGAGTCTCTTCACGCTCAGAGTGTAACGTCCCTCGAAACGCTGCGACAGCCGAACATCGCGGCACCGTCGATCGCCTGGCCTTTCAACGGGAGCCCTGCTCCAGCAAGTCGACATAGGCTCCGGCAATCAGGGTCGCCGAGGACAGGCCCAGCGCAACGAGGAGCTCACGTGCCTCCCGATCCGCATGTTCCACCAGTTCTCCGTCACCCACCACGACTTCGAGCTCGACAAAGGACCCGAGCTTCTCGACCTGATCCAGGTGAACCCGTGTTCTGCCAATCAGGAACACCTCTCGCCGTTTGGAGACGATGCCGCGAACGGCAAGGACACGACCAAGGGTTTCAGACAGGCCCCGCGCGTCGGCGCAGGCGAACCGGGAATAGGCGGACACTTTGGGTCCCTGTAGATCTGGCCGCTCGTAGGAAATCAGCTCCCCGGAGCCATCCGGGAACTCTCGTACCTTGAGGCGCCCACGGGACACATCAAAGAATGTATCGGACTGTTCGAGGACCTGGCTGGGGCCAGAGGAGAGCGACGCCGCTCTTGCACGGATCCCGTCTAAATCGGGAACCCTGGCTTTCACCTCGACATTGCTGGTCATTGGTTTTCGCTGCCCTCTAAGACCGGTGCGGAGGCCGCGGCGATCCAACGAGGGTGTGTGGCCGCCTTCACCTGACAGTGCCTGTCGCGCAGCCCTTGGTCCTCGGGGCCATCGCGCGCTGCCCGGACACTTCGCGAGCAGCTGAAATTACCGTTACTCGACGATCTCCGGTCGAAGTAACGTAGCAGACCCTGGCAGCCCGCGGTGCAAGGCCATCTGCATTCGACCGGGTAGGCGTCCTGCCGGGTCGCTAGCGATCGGCTCTCTCCGCGATCCGGGTCTTGACGAGTTTTCGCACCAGTGCGGCCGGCAACGGGCTGTCGGCTGGAAATCGGATGGTGCCCTTGCTCGTATCGTAGGCCCTGAGGGCTTCCTTGTGCGCTTCCACGGGTAGCGCGCCGGGGTAGAAAGCGCAGTGGTTCGTCGCTGCGCCGAAGGCCACCAGCCACTTCCCGCCAAGGCGGAAGGCGGGGACCCCGTAGCTGATGCATTCTTCAGCCTTCGGCGCCACGGACTTGATGGCCTTGCGGAGTTTCTCGAGCGCGGCCCGCTTCTCCCGGCTCAAAGGGGCAAGGTACTCGTCGATGGTCTTGGGCTTGGCTGGCATCCCGTGTCTCCTCGAGAGGTCGATGACGGGCTCGCGATCGGCGCGTTGGCTTTTTCGGTGACGGTGGACCCGCCCTCACTCACGATAGCACCTGCGACGGTCGGATGGATCGCGTGGCCGGGCCGCATGTCCACTCGGCATCACTTGACGCGTGAGCGGAAGACTGACGCAAGTCGCCCGTCTCCCAAATCAGCGCGCTGGTCAGGCCGTGCGCGCGTTCCTCGTCAGGCAAGCCGCCGGCTGTCAATGATGTCAGGCGACCGATGTTCTCACCGAGCTATTTCCGCGGTTGCCGTTTATCTGAACAACGGAAGTGCGGGCGCCGCGGCGGCACCTCCGGCCCCGGTCTTCGCTACGCCAGCACGCGCCCGCGCGTCTCGGGAATCCACAACCACGCGAAGGCCGCCAGGACGAAGGCCGCTGCAGCCACGGAGAACGCCGCGCCGAATCCGTTCGAGGCCGCGAGCGAGCCGACAACGAATGGCGCGACGGCGCTTGCCAGCCGCCCGATGTTGTAGGTGAACCCCTGCGCGGTCGCGCGAATGTCGGTCGGGTAGATCTCGGCCGTCACCGCGCCGAAGCCCGTGAAATACCCGGTCGCGAAGAACGCCGTCACGGGCCCCAGCACCAGCAGCACGGCCGGATTGCGCGTCGCCGCGTAGCCAAGCAGCAGGACGGCGGCGGTGAGGACATAGATGACGTAGGCGCGCTTGCGCCCGATCGCGTCGGCGATGAAACCGAACGAGACGTAGCCGAACCACATGCCAACCTGCATGGCGATGATGAAGGCCGACATGACGCGGGTCGAGAGGCCCACGCCCCCATCGGCAACCGGCAGTGACAGGTAGGCCGGAATCCACTGGTTGAATCCCCACCACGCGAACATGGTGCAGGCGTTCATCAGCGTGACCGGCACGGTCAGCCACAGCAAGTCGCCCCGGAAGATGTCCGTGAACTTCGCGCGCCTCACCGATCCTTCGGCCTTCCGCTCGCGCCACATGGCCGGCTCTTCGACCTTCCGCTGGATCCACATGGTGAAGACCGCCGGAATCACGCCGACGAAGAACACTGCACGCCAGCCCCAGATGGGCATCACGATGGCCGTCACGAGCGCCGCTGCTCCGTAGCCGATGGCCCACGCGCTCTGCATGAAGCCGAGCGCCTTGCCGCGATGTTCCGCCGGCCAGGTCTCGGAGACCAGCGCCGCGCCGCTGGCCCACTCGCCACCCATGCCCAGGCCGAGAAACACGCGGAACACCGCCAGCTGCAGGACCGTCTGCGCAAACCCGCACGCAGCCGTGAAGACGGAATAGATGAGGATGCTCGAAATGAGCGCGCGCGTCCGGCCGTACCGATCTGCAACCACGCCGAAGATCAGTCCGCCGACCGCCGACGCCACCAGCGTCACCGAGCTGAGCAGGCCCGCTGTGGGCTTGCTGATGCCAAGCTCCCCGATCAGCGCGGCGGTCACCAGCGCATAGAGCATCACGTCGAAGCTGTCGAGCATCCAGCCCATCCCGCCTGCGATGAGCGCTCGGCGGCCTTCCGGCGTGCCCGCGCGCCACCAGCCGAACAGACCGCCGGAAACTGCAGGAGCAGAGAGCATCACGGACCTCGTTGCTAGAACAGATCGTGTCAGCCTGGCGGCTGGCGGCTGGGGCCTTTCACGCGGCGCCGATCGCCGCGCGTTTCCAAAGCGCCCGCCCCCGCCCGCCTCACGGCTCGCGACCGGCAGAAGACGGCTTGCGCGTGTTCCGCAGCGCTTCGGCAAACGCATCGACCGTCTCGGCCACCAGGGGTCCGGCCGCATCCTCGTCGTAGACGGGCTCGAACAGCCTGGCGGCGTCACCCGCCGGTCCGTCCCCGATGGCCGCGAACCATCGCTCGTGTTCCCGAATCGCCTCGACCGCGTCGGCGACCGTAACCGCGACGAACCTCACGCGATCGCCGGGCACGGCCTGCGCCAGCCTTCCGATGTCAACGCTGATGACGGTCGCGATCTTCGTGTACCCGCCGGTCGTACCGCAATCCGCCATCAGCACGATCGGCATCCGGTCACCGCTGATCTGCACCGCGCCGCAGACGATGCCGTCCGAGACAATGTCGGCCCCGGCTCGATGCTGTACCGGCGGTCCGGTGAGACGACATCCTATCCGATCCGACTGAGACGTCAGCTCGTAGACCGATGAGAAGAACGTTGCGATCCCTTCGTCGGTAAACGCGTCATCCTGGGGGCCGAGAACAACGCGCAGCCGATGCTCATGACCGTGCCGTGGAATCCGGGCCCTGGGTATCGCGAGAATCGAGGGCGCGGCACCAGGCGCATCGCCGATGGAGAGGACATCGCCCGCCCGGATCTTCCGGCCCTGGAATCCGCCAAATCCCGCCCGCGTGAACGTCGAACGGCTGTTGAGAAGCACCGCGACGTCAATCCCGCCGCAAAACGCCAGATAGGCGCGAAGCCCGTCTCGCGCAGACCCGCACACGAGCGTCGAGCCGGCTGGCGCGACTATCGTCCGCCACGACGGCATCGGCTGCCCGTTCAGCCGCGGGGCGAAATCTCCTCCGGTCATCGCAAGCACCGCGCCGCCCGGAAGCCGCAGCTCCGGCCCCTGCAGTGTCAGTTCCAGACCCGCTGCCGCCCCGTCGTTGCCGGCAAGCCTGTTGGCGACACGCAGGGCGAAGACGTCCATCGCGCCCGACACAGGCACACCATATTTCTGATACCCGGTGCGCCCGGCGTCCTGCACCGTGGTCAGCATCCCACCGTCAACGACTTCAATGATGCTCATGACTCACGGCTCGAAGGGCGTCGCCGCCAGCGTAAACGCACCCGCCTCGACCCGCCCGCGAATCCGCTCGTAGTCGGCGGCCGAGACCGGCACGAATCGAACGTAGTCGCCGATCTCGACCGGAACAGGCGGATGGCGGGCCGGATCGAACCAGCGCACGGGGGTACGCCCGATCAACCTCCAGCCTCCGGGGCTCTCCACCGGGTAGAGGCCCGTCTGCTGCTGCGCGATCGCTACCGCCCCGGCCGGCACCTTGGTGCGTGGCGTGTCCAGGCGCGGCGTGGCCAAACGCGCTGACAAGCCGCCCAGGTACGGGTAGCCGGCGATGAATCCCATCATGTACACCAGATAGTCGGTGCCGGCGTGGATGGCGATCACCTCGTCCTCGGTCAGGCCGGTGTGCGACATGACGTCAGGCATGTCCGGCCCGAACTCCCCGCCGTAGGCGGTCGGCACCTCTACGCGCCGGGGCGGAGGCAGCTCGGTCTCGCCGAGGTGGTGCTCAATCTCTGCGAGCTGTTCAGTCAGCCCCGTCACTGACACGTCCAGCGGGTTGTAGTGGACGAGCAGCGATCGGTACGTCGGAACCGTTTCGATGATGCCCGCGACGGGGTGACGGTCGAGCGCGACGGCAAGAGCGCGAATGCGGGAATGGGTGGCGACATCGATGTCGTCGCCAAGCTCCACGACAAGCGCGCGCTCACCGGCCGGAAGGTATCGCGGCTGCGGGTACATGGCCGCCTACCGCGCCAGTGTGCGGCTCAATGGCGCCAGGTCCACGCCTGCCTGCTCGAACGCCTGCCGGATGGCGGACGCGAGATCGACCGCCCCTGGCGTGTCGCCGTGCAGACAGAGGGTATCGGCGTGGAATTCCACGATCTCCCCCGTGACGGCCCTCACGCGGTGCTCGGTCACCAGCTGCAGGCTCCGCTCGATCACCTGAGAACGATCGATAATCACCGCGCCCGGCTTCGAACGCTGCACCAGCGTTCCGTCGGCATGCACGGCCCGGTCGGCGAACGCCTCGTGCGCCACACGCACCCCGCGCCGCGCGGCCAGCTCCGCCCACGGGGAACCCGCCAGGACGACGAGAATCATCGACGGGTCGACCTCGAGCACGGCGTCGCAGATTGCCGATGCCAGGTCGTTGCCGCCGACGGCCATGTTGTAAAGCGCCCCGTGCGGCTTCACGTGCTGCAAGCGCTTTTCCCTGGTGAACGCCGTCAAGGCACCCACCTGATAGACCACATCGTCCCGAACCTCGGTCGCCGTCACGAGCATGTTCCTTCGCCCGAATCCGCGCAGGTCGGGAAACCCGGGATGAGCGCCAACGCCGACGCCGCGCTCTTCAGCCAGCCGCACCGTTTGTCGCATCCAGTTCGGATCGCCCGCGTGGAATCCGCAGGCGATGTTGGCAGACGTCACGTGTGAGAGCACCTCGGCATCGTGGCCCATCGTGTAGGCCCCGAAGCTCTCACCCATGTCGCAATTCAAGTCGATTCGTGCTCGCATAGGGTCTCGCCTCCACGCCCGCGGGCTCGGGCAGGGGCCGGAACCGGGCACGGTCAGCACTATAGCCCATCGGCGGGCAGATGCGCCCTCGTGGGAAGGTCCCGCGGACCGGCCGTCGACGAGGGTGACGACCGGCGCTGGTCTACAATGAGACAAGCGGGAAAGGCACCGGGCGGGCGCGAGAGTCCCGAGTGGGAGGAACAGGTTGGCATCCGAATCCGAGCGCAGCGGCCGGGCGACGTGGTTCGATACCCCGGACCGCAGCACAACCGAGGAACTCGCGGAACGGGCGGCGGCGGTCGCTCGGGCGCCCCTGGTGACGGCGCTGCTCGACGGATTCCCGTCCCCGGTGGTGGTGGTCGATTGCGACCGGCAGATCGTCGCCTGCAACCACGCGGCGCTGGGCATGTTCGGGGGCGCACCGCTCGACCGGCTGATCGGGCAGCGGATCGGAGAGGCCCTCAATTGCATCCACGCGGCCGACATGCCCGGCGGGTGCGGAACCTCGGAGTTCTGCGCGGAGTGCGGCGCGGCCAGGGCCATGAGGGCGTCGCGCGAGAACAACTCGAAAGAAATCCGTGAGTGCAGGATCTCGGTCGGCGCCAGGGCCGGATTCGATTCCCTCGACCTCCGCGTGCAGGCCTCGCCGCTCGAGGTGGAGGGCGAGAGGCTGACGCTGTTCGCCATCCAAGACATCGCCGACGAGAAACGCCGGCAGGCGCTCGAGCGGATCTTCTTCCACGATGTGCTGAATACGGCCAACGGCATCGAAGGGGTGGCCCGGCTGATTCCCCTGGCCGACGAGCCCGCCGCCCTGAGCGAACTGAGCGAATTGCTGAATGAGTCGTCTGGTCAACTGATCCGGGAGATCCTCAGCCAGCGTGACCTGTTGAATGCCGAACGGGGCGAACTGACGGTCGACCGGCGCCCGGTGTGTGCCGACGATCTGGTTCGAACCGTCCACAACCTGTATCTCAGGTCGATGATGCTCGATGGCCGAGTCCTGACGCGCGGCGAGACGTCGCCTTCCTCGATGGTCGATACCGACTCGGTCCAGGCGGTCCGATGCCTCGGCAACCTCGTCAAGAACGCGATTGAAGCCACGCCTCAAGGCGGTGAGGTGTCCATCTGGACCGAGCCGGACGACGCGTTTGTCCGGTTCCGAATCCGGAACCCCGGCGTGATGCCGCTCCCGGTCCAGCTTCAGATGTTCAAGCGATCGTTCAGCACGAAGGCGGCGCGAGGACGGGGCATCGGCACCTACAGCGTGAAGCTGCTGGCTGAACGCTACCTGGGAGGCGCCGTCTCGTTCGAATCGAACGCGGAGGTAGGCGGGACGATCTTCACGCTGGCGCTGCCGGTCGCCCGTCAGGACACGCCGTAGCAGGCTGGAGGGAGACACCGCTGGGGCACGGCTGCCGCTGATGTCAAGCGCCGGCGCGCCCGAAAGGCGCTCTTGCATCCCCTATCCGAACAGGACAATCGCGAGAACGCCCGCGGCGGTCAACAGGGCGAGACCGCTCGTTGCGACGCGACGAAACGGCGGCCGGCCGATCCCCATCGCCAGCCCGAATTTCAGGACGTTGTTCGAGAGAATGCCTACCGCGATCGCCAGCGCGGCGGTCTGCACGGCCGATCCTGACGCGGCGATCTTCGACATCGAGATCATCAGGGCGTCGACGTCGGCGAGCCCCAGGATCGCGCCCGACACGATCAGGCCCACGTCGCCCCACACCGATCGGACGATTTCCACGGCATACAGGACGGCCTGAAACAGGACAGCCATCTGGAGTGCCGCCCACACCTGGAGGGGATTGGTGTGCGAGTGGATGTCCTGGCGTTCGCTCCGGGGCACCCGGAGGCGGATGGTCACCATCGCGGCGCCGATCACGAATGGCGGCGCCAGCAGCGGGATGAGCCGGACCGCCAGGTCGGGGTTCAGCACGGCGGTCGCGCCGGCCACCCTGACGAACAGCATCGTGCAGGCGGCAATCACGCCATAGCCCAGGGGCTGGCCAACCTCCGGGTCCTCGGTTCGGCTGGCCCGCGAGAAGGTGGCGGTCACGCTCGTCGAGGAGATCAGCCCTCCGAGCAGCCCGGCGATCAGGTACCCCTGGCGGGCTCCGACGAAGATCCGTGCGATGTAGCCGACAAAGCTCAGGCCCGAGAAGAACAGGACGAAGATCCACAGTTCCCGTGGCCGTATCCCGCCAAACGGCCCGAACGGACCTTCGGGCAGCAACGGCAGGATCACCACGGCCATCACCGCGAACCTGATGCCGGCCCGCAGTGCCGTGTCGTCCATGCGATCGACGAGATCGTGCACGCGCGACTTCTCGACCAGCAGGAGCGAGGCGATCGCGATGACGGCGCTGCCGAGCGCCAGGTGCCCGGCTCCCGACAGCCCGCCGGCGCCAAGCACGACCAGTGCGGCCATCTCGGTCGTCCCGTCGATGTCGTGGCGGCTGGCCGCCGCATAGCCCACGATCACCAGGCCGGTCGCCCCGGCCAGCAGCACGGTGGCCGGCAGCATGTAGCCTGCGGTCCACAGCCACCCGCACATGCCGGCGAGGCCGCCGAGCAACGTGAAGGTGCGCACGCCGCCGAATCGGGCGTCGGGTCCCGTCGCGTGCCCGGATCGCTGCCGTTCGACGCCGATCGCGGCGCCGCCCAGCGCGGCGATCAGGATGCCGAGGTTGCGGAGCAGTGTTTCGTCCACTGGCGTGTCAGGCTTCGGATATCGCTGGCCGGGCGCGGCGCTTTGCTGCAGGTCCCCCGCCGTGCGCCAACACGGCCAGCTCATCTCCAATGACGCTCCAGATGGCGTAGGCCAGGCGGGCCCGATCGTGCCGGGCGATGTCCTTCCGCCAGAACCGGCCGCTGATCAGGCGACAGTGCGGCGGCAGCTCTCCCAGTCCGAGCGGCATCTTGTGTTCCGCCTCGTAGCGCGCCAGGACATCCGCGGCGGGATGGCCCTCGTTGAACACGACCACGTCAATGGGCCGGCCGATGCTCTCCTCGGTCTGCTTCACGGCGTCGGCAGCCGTGAAACCGGCCATGCCGCAGCCCTCGGTCAGCAGATTCGCAATCAACACGACCGGGCCGTGCACCTCGGCCATCGCCTTCCGCACGCCCTTGACCGCGAAGATCGGCATCAGGCTCGTGTAGAAGCTGCCGGGGCCGATCACGACCGCGTCGAGCTCCGCGATGGCCTGTGCGACGGCATCGTGGATCTGCACCTCGGGCTCGAGCCAGATCCGTTCGACCGACCGGCCTTCGAACTGCCTCGCGTCGACCTGGGCCTCTCCGCGGGCCTCCGAGCCGTCGTGGTACCGCGCGCAGAGGCTCGCCGCGTCGACGCTGACCGGCCAGACGTGGCCCTTGCAGCCGAGCAGGGCCCGCAGCCCTTCGACCGCCGCCAGGAAATTCCCGCTGAACTGCTCCATCATCGAGAGCAGCAGGTTTCCGCCCGTATGGCCCGACAACCGCGAATCCTCGAGGGTCGGCAGCCTCGACAGGAGCAGGCGGCGCGCCTCGCGCTCGTTGCGCGACAGGGCGAGCGCGCACTTGAGCACGTCGCCCGGCGGGAGCACGCCGAGCTCGTCGCGCAGGACGCCGGAACTGCCCCCGTTGTCGAACATCGTCACGATGGCGTTGATGTCGAGCCAGGGATTTCGCTTGAGCCCGCCGAGGAGGCTCGGCAGCCCGGTCCCGCCGCCAAAGCAGCCGACCTTCATGACCCTCAATCGCATCGGCGGCATTGTAGCAGTGTCGATGCCCGAATGCTCTTGCCCGAGCCGGAGCGGTCCGGGTGGCGCGGCCGCCAAATCGCGGCCCTTCGGACTCGGGGAATCCCCGTTACAATAGCGGCTATGAGCCAGGATGCCCTGAAACCACGGGAGGTCGACGCGCTGCTCGGCGACCTGCGTGCAGTGTTCTCGCGAAGGCTGTTCTCGCTGGTCGTCTACGGGCGGCAGGGGGCCGGGGGGCACGGCTCGGCCGAGGCGCTCACGGCGGACCGAATGTCGGGCGGCCCGGCTCAGATTCACACACTGGCAGTTGTCGAATCACTCGACGCCCAGGATCTTCGCGCCTGTGCGGCACTCTCCGGCAGCTGGTCGACACGCGGTTTCGCCGTACCGCTCATCATGACCGCCGACGAGTTGATCCACTCCCTCGACGCCTTTCCCCTCGAGCTCAACGAGATCATCACGCACCACCTCGTCGTGGATGGCCCGTCGCCGTTCACTGGCCTGTCGGTCAAGCCTGACGATTTGAGACGCGCGTGCGAGCTGCAGGCGCGCAGCCACCTGCTCCACCTGCGCGAGGGCTACCTCGAATCGGGAGGTCACCCGAAGGCCGTCGCGCAACTGTTCCTGCTTTCCCTGCATCCCTTCCGCCTGCTGCTGTCGAATATCGCGCAACTGCAGGGCGCGGAGGCGGACACCCCGGACCAGCTCGCTCCCCACTTCGAGTCCACGGCCGGGCTGCCGGCCGGGGCCGTCACCCAGGTCCTGAACATCGCCGAATCAGGCGTGCTCGGCCCGTCGGATGCCGAGGCGTTGTTCCCGACCTACCTGGATCTCGCCGAGCGACTGGTGCGGTACATCGATGCCTGGCGAGGCTAGCCGTCCCCTCCGCTCCGCAGTGAAGCGCGCAGGGGTCGGTCTTGGAGCCGTCCTGCTCGCGGCGCGCGCCATCGCGCTCACCTCGCAGCCGCTGCCGCCCGAGCTGATCGCGCCGGTCAACGATTTCGCGCGGGTGATCGACCCGGCGAGCGCCGCGGAACTCGACCGCATGATTCGAGTTCTCCAGGCTGCGACAGCCGACGTGGTCGTCGTCGCGACGGTGGACACCATCGAATCCGTACGCCGATACCCGCGAGTACGCGGTCAGGATGTTCGAGAACCACGGCCGCGGCATAGGCCAGAAGGGACGCGACAACGGCTTGCTCGTGCTGCTAGCCGTCAGGCAGCGGGAGGTTCGCGTCGAGGTCGGGTACGAGCTCGAGGGATTCGTCACCGATGGATTTGCCGGCGAGACCAGCCGCCAGGTGATGCGGCCCTTCTTCACGCAGGGTGAGTACGGACAGGGTCTGCGGGCCGGCGTCGCCCGGATCATCGCGCGCATTGCCGAGGGTCGAAACGTCAGACTCGAGGGCATGCCGGTCCCGCCGCCAGAGAGGGCCCGGCGGCGGTCCAGCGGCGTGAGCACGCTTTTCACCATCGTCGGCATCATTCTCTTTGTCATCCTCACCAACTGGACCGGCGGCGGCGGGCTTGGGGGCGGCCGCGGGCTTCGACGCGGGTGGCGGAGCGGCGTCGGGCCCTTCGGGGGCGGGTTCGGCGGGTTCGGAGGAGGTGGATTCGGTGGCGGCGGCGGGTTGGGCGGCGGCGGATTCGGCGGGTTTGGCGGCGGCGGCAGCGGCGGGGGCGGGGGCGGCGCGAGCTGGTAGAGGGCTCGGGGCTTGGGGCTTGGGGCTTGCGGCTCGGGACTCGGGGATCGGGGCTTGGACCTCGGGGCTCGGACCTCGGGGCTCGGGGCAGGCGCCAGTCATACTTGGGATCACGCAGCGCGCGCGTCCTTCGGGACCGCGATTGAGCGCGGGGGTAAGATCCAACGAGCGCCTCGCGCAGGAGGCCTCGAGGATCGCGAGCACGCGTCACGCGAAGATAGGGGAAACGACATGACTCGAAGAGCGTTGCAGGCGGTACTGGTGGCGGCCATCGCCGCCACGTTGTCGGGATGCTCCTATAACACGTTCGTGAGCCAGGAGGAGGCGATCAAGAGCCAGTGGGCGCAGGTCGAGAACCAGCTCCAGCGCCGCAACGACTTGATTCCCAACCTGGTCTCGACCGTGAAGGGATACGCCGCGCACGAAAGCGGCGTGTTCGAAGCGGTCGCCGCCTCGCGTGCGAAACTGGCCGGCGCCAAGACCCCCGAGGACAAGATTGCCGCGGCCAACGACCAATCGTCCGCGCTGGCACGGTTGCTGGCGGTGGTCGAGAATTACCCGCAGCTCAAAGCCAACGAGCAGTTCAACCGGCTGAGCGACGAGCTGGCCGGAACCGAGAACCGCATCGCGACCGAACGCAAGCGGTACAACGAGAAGGTGCAGGACTACAACACCAAGCGCCGCAAGTTTCCGTCGAATGTCACCGCCACCGTGTTTCGCTTCAAGGAATACCCCTACTTCCAGGCTCCAGCCGAAGCGAAGCCGGTTCCCAAGGTCGAGTTCGGAAAATAGCGTGTCATGAGAATCTGGCCTGGACGCCCGCATCCGCACGGGGCTACCTGGGACGGTCTCGGCGTCAACTTCGCGATCTTCTCGGAGCACGCGACGGGCGTCGATCTCTGCCTGTTCGACTCGACCGACGCGGCGAAGGAGAGCCTGAGAATCCCGCTGCCGGATCGCACCGACTATATCTGGCACGGATACCTGCCGGATCTGCGGCCCGGCCAGCTCTACGGGTATCGCGTGCACGGCCCGTACGATCCACAGGCCGGCCACCGATTCAACCCCTCGAAGGTGCTGCTGGATCCGTACGCCAAAGCGATCGGGCGCCGGGTGCGCTGGCACGACTCGTTGTTCGGGTACCAGGCCGGTGATCCTGGCCAGGACCTGGTTGCAGACGATCGCGACGATGGCGCGCATGCGCCGCTGGCGGCGGTGATCGATCAGCCGTTCACGTGGGGCGACGACGGCCCGCCCCGCACGCCCTGGCACCAGACGGTCATCTACGAGCTGCACGTCAAGGGATTCACCTTCCGCCATCCCGAGGTACCGCCCGAACAGCGTGGCACCTTCCTGGGCCTGGCGTCGGAGGCGGCGATTCGCCACCTGAAGGATCTCGGGGTCACGGCCGTCGAGCTGATGCCGGTGCACGTCCATTCAGATGAGCCGGCACTGTCGGTGCGCGGGCTCACCAACTATTGGGGCTACAACTCGCTGGCCTACTTCGCGCCCGATCCAAGGTTTGCGTCGAGCGGGGGCAGGCTGAGCGCGGTGCGCGAATTCAAGATGATGGTGCGCTCGCTCCATGCAGCGGGCCTCGAGGTGATCCTCGACGTGGTCTACAACCACACCGCGGAAGGCGATCATCTCGGACCGACCCTCTCGATGCGGGGCGTGGACAACGCGTGCTACTACAGGCTGAAACCGCGCGATCGCCGGCACTACCAGGACTTCACCGGGTGCGGCAACACGCTGAACATGCTCCATCCGCGGGTGCTGCAGCTCATCATGGACAGCCTGCGCTACTGGGTGGTCGACATGCACGTGGACGGGTTCCGGTTCGACCTGGCGAGCGCGCTGGCGCGGGAACTGTTCGAAGTCGACAAGCTCGGGTCCTTCTTCGACATCATCCAGCAGGACCCTGTGCTCTCACAGGTGAAGCTGGTGGCCGAGCCCTGGGATCTCGGCGAAGGCGGCTACCAGGTCGGCAATTTTCCGGTCGGCTGGACCGAGTGGAACGCGAGGTATCGAGACGCGGTCCGGCGATTCTGGCGCGGCGACCCGGGACAGGTTCCGGAACTGGCCAGCCGGCTCGCCGGGAGCAGCGATCTATACGCACCGGGCGGCCGGCGCCCGTATGCCAGCATCAACTTCGTGGTCTCGCACGACGGCTTCACACTGCAGGACCTGGTCTCCTACGAGAAGAAGCACAACGAAGCCAACGGCGAGCAGAATCTCGACGGTGAGAACAACAACCTGAGCTGGAACTGCGGGGTCGAGGGATCGACAGCCGACCCGGCGGTGAGCGCGCTGCGCGCCAGGCAGGTCCGCAATCTCCTGGCGACGCTCCTCCTCTCGCAGGGCGTCCCGATGCTGTGCGCAGGCGATGAGTTCGGACGGACGCAAGGCGGCAACAACAACGCCTACTGCCAGGACAACGAGCTCACGTGGCTCGACTGGTCGCCCTCGCCCGACAAACTCGCGCTGGTCGATTTCGCTAGACGCATGATGCGCCTGCGCCAGGCCCACCCGGTGCTGCGCCGGCAGAAGTTCTTCGAGGGCGTCAGCCACCGGAAGGCCCATGAAAAGGACATCACGTGGCTGCAGCCCAACGGGCGCGAGATGGCCGCGGCGCTCTGGGGCTCACACGAGGTCCGCGCACTGGGAGCGCTGCTGGCGGGCGACGCCATCGACGAAGTCGACCGCCGGGGCGTCCCCATCACCGACAACACGTTCCTGATCCTGATGAACGCGGGCGAGCCCGCCGTCCCCTTCAGGCTTCCAGCGCCGGTTCCCGGGACATCGTGGGATCTGGTGACCGACACGTCACAGGAGGCGACGACGGTCACCGTGTTCGAAGGCGGCCACCTGTATCCCTTGTCCGGGCACTCGCTCGCGGTGTTCCAGCTGGTGTAGGCGCAGCGAGCGGAGGCGGTCATCCTCGGGCGCCCGCGCGTGGTAGCATGCCAGACCCGTGAGCACCTCGCCCCCACCCTCCCGGCCAGCCCTGCAACAGGCCATCCGCCTGCGTCATGCCACCGCAATGGTGGTAGGCACGATCATCGGGGCGTCGATCTTCGTCCAGCCCTCCGAGATGAGCGGAGCGCTGCCGTCGATTCCGGGCCTGCTGGCTGCGTGGACGCTCGCCGGGCTGCTGACCATTGCCGGAGCGCTCATCTGCGCCGAGCTGTCCTCGGCCTTCCCGCGCACGGGCGGCGTCTATGTCTTCCTGTCGGAGACGCTGTCGCCCGCGATCGGATTCCTGTGGGCGTGGGCCATGTTCTGGACCATGCACGCGGGCATCATTGCCGCCATCGCCGTCATCTTCGCGCGGTACGTCGGCTACTTCATCCCGCTGTCCTTGTGGGAGCAGCGCGGTGTCGCGATTGCAGCCATCCTGGCCCTGTCGGTCGTGAACCACTTCGGCGTCCGGCTCGGCAGCCGGGTGCAGGCCGCCTTCACGCTCGGGAAGGTGCTCGCGATCGGGCTGATGATCGTGCTGGGCTTCGTGCTCGGGGCGCCCCTGGTTCATTTCTCGGGCGGCGGCGAAGCGCCTGATTTCCTGGTGCACCTTCCGGGCGCGGTGGCCGCGGGCCTGTTCGCCTTCGGCGGATGGCACATGGTGACCTACGTCGCCGGCGAGACGGTCGAAGCCCGAACGACCATCCCGCGGGCCCTGATGATCGGGACCGCGATTGTCACCCTGTGCTACATCGCGCTCAACGTCGTCTACCTCTACGTGCTTCCGCTCGGGGCCGTCGTGTCCTCGACCCGTGTCGCTGCCGACGCGGCCGATGCCGTGCTCGGGCACGGCGGCGGCGCCGTGATGTCCACGCTGGTGGTGTTCTCCACCTTTGGCGCACTGAGCGGCATCGTGCTGCTCGGGCCGCGCGTGTATTTCTCCATGGCCGGCGACAGCCGCTGGTTCAGATGGCTTGGCGCCGTCCATCCGCGCCATCTGACGCCCTATCGCGCCATCGCAGCACAGGGCGTCTGGGCCTCGGTGCTGGTCGCGACCGGAACGTATCGCACGCTGGTGACGCGCGTCGTTTACACCGAGTGGATCTTCTTCGCGCTGATGGCCATCGGCCTCTTCGTGGCGCGCCGACGGCGGGACTACCCGGCCACCTATCGCGTCCCCGGCTATCCGTACGTGCCCGCGGCATTCGCGGCGGTCTCGCTCACCATCGCCGTGAATCAGCTCGTGTCGAATCCGATCGAAGCCCTCTTCGGCCTGCTGCTGGTGGTCATCGGGCTCCCGGCGTACTATCTGGGCAGGCGAACAACGGCGTAGGAGATCCTCGAATGGCAACCATCGACTTTCACAATCACTACTATCCGCCCGCGTACCTGAACGCGCTGCAATCGGGGAACACGGCCGTCAAGGTGACGATCGACGGCGAGGGCAACCCGCTCATCCACTACCCGGGCGACTACAACATCGCCGTGCGGGGGCACCGGGACATCGCGTACCGGCAAGACGTGCTCGATGAGCTCGGCGTGGATCGCCAGGTCATCACGCTGACGACGCCGGGAACCCACGTGGAGACGCCGGCGCGAGCGGCGGATCTGGCGCGGCTCGTGAACGACGAGTTTGCCGGCGTCATGTCCACGCGGGGACGCCACTTCTCCGCCCTGGCGACCCTGCCGCTCAACGACCCGGCCGCCTCGGTGCGGGAGCTCGAGCGCGCGATGACGCAGCTGCAGATGCCCGGGGCGATGCTGTTCAGCAACGTCAACGGCCAGGCGCTCGCAGACCGCCGATTCTGGCCGATCTACGAGAAGGCCAACGAGCTCGGCGCCGTGCTCTACATCCATCCGAACCACCCGGTGAGCGTCGAGGCGATGACCGAGTACTGGCTGATGCCGCTGGTCGGGTTCCTGTTCGACACGACGCTGGCGGCGTCGCACCTGGTGTTTGCAGGCGTGCCCGAGCGGTTCCCGCGCATCAGGTGGGCGCTTTGCCACCTCGGCGGCGCGATACCCTACCTGGCCGAACGCCTGGATCGGGGATTCCACGCCTTCAAGGAATGCCGGCAGCACATCGACAGGCTGCCCAGCGAGTACCTGAAGGCCTTCTACTTCGACACCGTGAACTTCGATACCGACGCCCTGAAACTGGCCATCGCCTTCGCGGGCGCGGATCACATCCTGGCCGGCAGCGACTACCCTCACCAGATAGGCAGTATCCCGAAGATGATCCAGAGCATCGATGCCCTGGACATCCCGGAAGCGTCGAAGACCGGGATTCGTGGCGGCAACGCCGCGCGGTTGCTGGCACTCCCGACGGCCTGATCGGGAATCTGGCGGACTTGACCGATACGGCTGCGGGCCCGGGCGGCCCGCGCGCTAAATCGCGATCCTGCCCTCCGCCATGCGGGGAAACGGGTAGACATCGTGGATGTCTTTGAGCCCCAGCACGGCGTAGGCCAGCCGCTCCACGCCGAATCCGGCGCCTGCGCAGGCAATCATCCCCCGGTTGGCGTCGAGCGATGAGAACAATTCGAAAAACGGCGCGAAGTACGCCATCGGGTAGTTGAGATCCTGCATCCTGCGCTCGAGGTCTTCGATCGAGCGGGTCCGCTCGGCCCCCGAGAGGCATTCGATCGGGTGGGGGTTGTTTCCGGCAGGCGGGAGCACGACATCGTAGTTGAGGAACCGCCCCGCTTCGGTGTCGTAGCAGTCGTACGCTTCCCTCGTCAGGTTCACGAGGATGAACGGACGGCCCTGCGACCGTGACGAGGCCCACCGCTCGACCGCATCATCATCGTCGAGCCGCTCCCGCCGCCTGGCCTCCTGGACATCGATCACGGCGAGCGGTTCCGGCAAGTCGGGCAGCGGGGATCCGCGCAGGCGCGTGATGGCGTCGCCGTGGATCTCGGAGAGACGACGATAGAGGCCCCGTATCAGGTCCGAGATCAAGCCGAGCATCTCGTCGTAGGTTCCGCCACGCTTCTCGAAGTCCACCTGCATGAACTCGGACGTGTACTTGTATTCCTTCCGGCCGATGCGCATCTCCATGCGGATGTTCGGAGACGCCCAGAACACCTGGGGAACCGGGGAGAGCATCACCATCAGAATTTTCTGGAGGATGAGCGACTGCGTGACCGAGACCTCCTCGCCGTAGTAGTTGACCCTGGCCGGGTAGGTCCAGTGATTCAGGGGGTCCGTGCAACCCGCCAGCATGTAGACCGGCGGATGCACGTAGCCGCGGCTGACCAGTTCGCCGCAGAGATAATGCTGAATCGTGGTGCGAACGGCCAGAATATCGTGGAGGTTCGGATTGGACATGGCCCGGCGCGCCTGTTCGAGCGAGCCGAGGACCATCGGGTCCTGGAGGTCGACGGGCTCGATCCGCTGGATGCCAAGGGTAAGCGACGACTCCCGCCGGGCTGGGGTGGCCACGATAGTCCTCCTGATGTTCACGTCAGCGTGAATCCGCTTCGGAGAGGTCGGCGGATCACTCTCTGGTTTGATGATGTGAAATGATAGCAAAGAACGCACTATTGTGTTAGACAATATGGTGATAATGCGTCTACAATATCATATTGATAGTAGAGTGCCTCTCTCGACATCAGTTTGTTAACTGGATTCACGAGGCTGGCCGATGAACTACGAGATCGATAGTCTCGACCGTTCGATCCTGCGCGCCCTGGTGGAGGATGCGCGCAAGCCGTTCCTCGAAATTGCGCGCGAGCTCGGCGTGTCCGGCGGCACGATCCACCAGCGGGTCAACCGGCTTCGAGAGCTCGGCGTGATCAGAGGGTCGAAGGCCGTCCTCGACTATGGGCGGTTGGGTTTCGGTGTCTCGGCCTTCGTGGGCATCACGCTCGCCAAGGCAGGCCTGAGCGCCCAGGCACAGGAGCGGCTCAGGGCGATCCCCGAAATCGTAGAGGTGCACTACACGACGGGAACCTACAGCCTGCTGGCGAAGATTCAGACGCGTGGCATCCCGGATCTTTATGCACTGCTGTCGGAGCGCCTTCAGAGCATCACGGAAATCCAGTCCACCGAGACGTTTGTCATCCTCCAGACTTCCGTGGATCGGGACCCGGTTCTCGAACGGCGCCCGCCTGCGACTCCCCCACCCGTGAAATCTGGCCCGGTCCCCCCGTCCGCACGAAAGGCCGCCTCAGCCTCCGGATCGGCCGCATCGAGAGCGCGTGCCCGCTGACCTGTCCGGGCGCCGATGCCCTTGCGACCATCGACTGCGTGCGCGAGGGCGATTGCCGTGAGGGCAACCCGATCCTCCGGTCCCTGGCTCGGCACCCGGTGTTGCTGCTCGGCGTGAAGGCAGTATTCGTCGTGGGATCGGACCTGGCCATCCTCAAGGCGAACGCCAGCGGGGGTCGAAGGAGCGCCGTGATCGCGGCAGTCCTTATCGTTGCCGTGCAGGGCCTGGCGGCGACGCACAATGCCCTCGGCCTGCGCCACACGAGGTAGGCCGACCTCTTCTTCGTTCCGGGCCGGAACGTGAATACCCTCGGTCCCACGCCGGCTGGGCCGAATCCGGCCCTGATTGGCAACCCGAGACACAAGCAGCGCACCGAGGCGTCCTGCGACGTGTCACCGAACAATCCCTGGGTCGTCCTCTGTGCCGATATCCACTACGGCGGCGTTGAGACGGGCGGCTCAGTCGATGAACCCGGCATTGGTGGCGCGGTCGAAGAGCCACTGCTTCCCGTTGTTGACCATCCGCACAAGAAACAGCGTCTTCTGGCCCGCGAAGACCTCGCCCTCGACCTCCAGCACCGCGCGCTCGCCGCGCAACTCGCCGCCGGTGATCTTTGCAGCCTTCTTCGGCAGCCAGAATCCCAGCGTCTCGATCGCGTCGTCCAGGTTCTCCTTGGGCGTCCTGTCGGAATCCGTGAAGGTCTTGCGGTTCTGCTCCGTGACGTTCTGGATGATCCCCTGCCAGTTCTTCCTGGTGATCGCGGAGAAGAGCAACCCGAACGCCTTGCCCGGCGCGCCTCCGTCCGCGGCCAGCCTGGCGGCGGCCGGGAGCCTCGAGACGTCAGCGGAGAATTTCAGATCGACCGAGTACACTTCCCCGTCCATGGTCTTCACCGTTTTCGGCGTGACGAGGCGGCCGGCAACCTTCTCGGGCGTGTTCACCGTCAAGTCGGCCTTCAGGGACATCTTCGAGGTGTCCATGAACTGCGTCATCTTCTCGGTGTAGGTCGCGTTCATGCTCACTTCGCCGTCGGGCCGCACCCAGAGCAACACGTAGTTGTGTCGCTGCAGACCGTCCTGGTTGATGACATTGGTGTGGGGATCCAGTTCGGCGATGGCTGCGGCAACATCCACCGGCATCTCGGACAGCACGACCTCGACGATGTGTTTGCGGGGGTCGCGCTGGTCGCGGCAGTCGAAGGCTGCTGCAAACTTCGGGCGGATTGGCTTGCGCGTGCCCGCCTTGAACTCGCCCGACACCTCGCCGGCAGGAGCGGCAAGGACGAGAGACGAAATGAGGACGCCTGTCGCCACGATGTCCGATGCAAACATAGGGCCTCACTTTGTGCGCGTTCACCCTACCACAGATGCGTACCCCCTGGCCGGATCGCGCGGGCCCGCCGCGAAAGTGGCAATTCGATTTGGTGCCTCAGGTCGGACGTTCCCCGACCTGTTCCGGGCGGGGCATCCTGCCTCGGACAGGGTGCTTCTCCCTCGCGTCTTCCCGATAGTCTCGGCGGTCGCGCCTTGCGTTCCCAGGCGCGGTGCTCCGGACTGTCCGCACCGCTGACTCGCGGCATCATGCACGGTCCGGCACCACCGACGACGAGGCGATGCCACCGCCGTTGGTATCGAGGGGTTGAATGGGCGGTCTGGCGGACGAACGGATCCGCGGATTGGTCTCAATGCTGATACAACAGATAGTGGGTAGACTGGCCGCGGGGCCCCACGGGTGGACTGCTGACGAGCATCGGGAGTGCCGATAAACCAATAGCGGCACGGGCGTTGGTCCCATGCTACGCTCGACACCGGTTGGGCGGGGGCCCTTAGCGTCGTTGCGATACGGTGGCGGCGTTCGTCCGGCGAGACGCTCGAAACCAAGCCGACAGGAGCCGCAGCTGCAACTCGCCCGTGGCAGCTGGGGAGGGGTTGGACGGTGAGCATTCAGGATATGGATCCGGCGACCGAAGTCGAACATCTGCGGCGCCTGCTCGACATCCAGCCGGGCTGCCTGATGCGCTTGGGCGCGGACGGCCAGGTGCTCGCGGCGAACGAAGCCACGCTGAAACTGCTTGGCATCGACGCCCTCGGACACGCGCTGGGCCAGCAGTTCACCGTCTGGATCCCGTCCGACCAGCATGACAAGTGGAATGAATTCAGCGCATGGGTCATTCAGGGATCCGCTGCGTCCATCGAATGCGACCTCCTGACGCCGTCGGGCGATCGACGCACCACGTTGCTGCACGCGGTGCCGCTCTCCGGGCATCCGGACGGAATCGAGTCGATGGCCGTCATGGCCCGGGCGGTGTCCGACCGGCGGCAACTCGAAACCGCCCTGGAAACTCGCGGGACCCAGCTGTACCAGGCCGAAGCCGACCGGATGGAGGCCATGCAACGGCTGGAGGAAGCCGAGGCGGATCGGCGGAAGCTCGAAGCCATGGTGCACGAGCTGGATGCACACAAGCGGCAGCTCGAAGACGACTGCGAAGTGGAGCGGGCGCGCAACCGGGAGCTGGCCGAGAGTGCACGGCAGCGTGAGCTGGAATTGCGGCCGGTGATCGACATCGAGCAGGTTCGCCAGCTCCAGGTGGATCTCGAGGCGCGCGAAACCGATCTCAGCATCGCGTCCGCGGCGCGGGCCGTCGCGGAGGAACAGCGCGACCAGGCGCTCGCCGACCGCCGCCGCTGCGAGCTGGCCATCGAGGAGCTGGAAACGCAGAACCAGACGCTGACGGCGGAACGTGCCGCGCAGCGCGACCGCGTCCTGCAGATGCTCGGCTCGATCGCGGAGCAGCACGAGCAGGAACTCCGGAATGCCAACAACTCGCCGGAGCGACAACAGGAGCTGCAGGCCGCGCTCGAGGACCGCGACGAGGCCCGCCGGCAGCTCGACACGGCGATGGCCGACGCGCAGACCGAGCGGGATCAGGCCGTCGCCGATCGTCTCCGCCTGGAAGCCGAGCTGCAGGAGGCCGACGCCCGCCTGGAACGCCGCGCCGCCGACGCCGACGCCGAACGCGCGCGGCTCGAGCTGGCCCTCGAATTACTGACGCAGCAGAACATCGTCGAACGTCAGGCGTTCGAGCGGGACGCGCTGGGACGTCTTGCGGAGGTGCAGCAAGCGGAGCGCGAGACCCGGCAGACGTTCGAGGAGCTCCAGGGCAGGCTCGATCAGGCCCTGGCCGAGTGCCTCCGGCTCGAGTCGGCGATCACGCAGCGGGACACCGCTCAACAGGAACTCGTCACCGAGTTGAAGGCCGCCTCCGCCGAGCGCGAACGGCTCGAGTCGGCGATCACGCAGCGCGACACCGCCCAACAGAAGCTCGTCACCGAGTTGAAGGCCGCCTCCGCCGAGCGCGACCGGCTCGGCAGGACGATGGCAGACCAGGCGGTGCAGTCGAACGCCCGTTCTGAGCACGAGCGCCGTCTGATGCAGCTCGCTACGGTGGGGCGGGCCGCTCGCGACATCGCGTCACAGCTGCAGCAGCACGTGGGACGGATCGACAAGGCGGCCGCCGGCGTGCTGGTCGGCGGCTCGCTCGACGCCTCGGTCGTGCCCGAGCTGGAGCTGCTGAGGGCCGAAGCCGTCCAGGCAGCCGCACTGATCTCCGAATTCCTGATGACCGGGATCGACCAGCGCGGGGCGGATCAGGAAACCCCTCCGTCCGATCGTAATTCCAGGAGGCGCGGATGAAAGGCAGCCGGATCGCAACGCGGCGACGAGCGTCGGAGGTTCCTGAAATTGCCGGAATCCGACTGGTGCCTGTCGGAGGCGAGGCCACCCTGCTCAACATCTCGACCAGCGGCGTGCTGGTCGATTGCGCCAGCCGCGTGGCGCCGGGGATGCCGCTCACCGTCGTCTTCGAAGGGACGTTCACGCCGTCCTCGATAACCGGCCGGGTGGTGCGATGCGAAGTCGCCTCCATCCGGAGCGACAGTTCGCTGCGCTACCATCTGGGCCTCGCATTCAACAAGCGTCTCGACCTTCGCGAGGAGGAGGCGCCGGTCGCCAACGAATCCGCAGCGAGTCCGCTGCCTGCCGCGGTGGTCCCGGCGTCGGCAGCACCCACCGTTCTGCGCAACCGCTGGTAGCGGATCCACCGCGCCCTCCCGCACAGACGTCACTTCCCCGCCGGCGGCGAGCATCGGCTCGCCCGAACCGGAGTTCATCACAAAGGGCTGACATCTGAGATAAGCACCGCCTGCGCTGGTGCGCAGTGACGTGATCACTCTCGCCCAACAAGCACGCCGACGCGACTCTTCTCGCGGCGCGCGGGTCGCCGATTTTCGTCCGATCGTTTTCCAAGATTTGAAAACTGCTTTTCGAGCCGCGAAAATCTCGTTGGCGTTCTTTCGCTCCCCGATCCGACGCGGCAGACAATACCTGATGACTCCACTCTGAAAACTGGGCGCTTTTTGAAGCACGCGGCTCCGCCGACGCGGTCGGCACGCACCATGCAGTGCGAGATGACAACTTCGTCGCTGTCGGGCGCGTCCTATCGCACTGTCGAGTGATGACCGGCCAACTGAAGGCCCGGGGGTGGTAGGACGCGAGCGACGAGGAGGATTGCTCGCAGAGGCCACTGCGGCGTCGACGTGGTGCCGTGTCCGCACCCAGTCCTCCTCACCCTCACCATTTGAAAGCGGGACACTCCAATGCTCTGCCGAAGTGTGTTCAGAGGAGCGCGTGTGCACGGGTCGCACAAAGGGGTCATCGCGACCGCGCTCTGGGTCGGGATCATGTGCCTGGCGGCGAACGCCAGCGCGCAGCTTCCCCTCCAACCGGCGTCGCCGTTCGACATCACCGGCTTCATCCAGGCCGCGACGCTGGATGCGCCGGGTGACGTACTCGCCGGCGGGACCGTCACGGTGAACGGTCACACGATCATCGTTCCGCGCAACACGATCCTGCAGATGCCGGCAGCCGCGCTGACCTGGCAGCAGCTCTTCGCGCTGGCCCCGAGCCCGTACGGCCCGAGCCAGACCGGCCTGGCGATCGCCGATCTGCCGAAGCCCGCGAACAACTACGAGATTCACGCGCAGGGCAACCGCGTGGGCGACTCGTACATCGCCGGGTTGATCTTCATCTCGCAGCATTCGCTGATGGTCGGTGAAGGGTTCATCAACTACATCGACTACGCAAACGGCGAGATGCGCGTCGGCGGGACGATTGGCGATCCGAACAGCGGCAGCCGCGTCCAGATCAACGATCCGATCGGCCGGTTCGGCCCCGCCAAGTCTCCGGATGTCCGGTTCACGATCGACGAAGACAACCCGACCGTTCGGGCGGAAACCGGCTACCCCATGTGCCTGCCGCGGTTCGATCCGCACGTCCAGGCCGATGCCGCGTGCCCGCAGTTCAATCGGACGATCGATCCTGCGACCGGCGCGTACATGACCACCTTCACGATGCCCGCGGCGCCAACGGCTGCAGACCCTCGGGATCCGCAGTTGATGATCCCTTTCGAGATCGGGGACTACGTTGACTTCAACGGCATCCTGATGCAGGACGCAAGAGGGAGCTACTTCTCCGCGAATACCGTCATCGCGAATATCGGGGCCTACACGACGTCGGGTACCCAGCCAGTCTACGTAGGCATCGACGTGATGCTCCAGGGCGTCGGCGGCGGCTCGGTTCCCGGCGCGGCTGCCGAAGCCACGACCCGGACACGCGTCGAGGGATTTACGACCGATGCTTCGATGCCAATTCACATCCTGGCCATTGATGTAGATCCGACGACGGGCGCCACGACCGATCGGCCATGGATTGACAGCAACCAGTTGCCTGTCGTCGTGCCGGTCGATCAGGGCCCGCCGACCGGAGCCGTCATGGGCCGGTGGCGTTTCCGGCCCGGCAAGGCAGGGTTCTTCCTGCCTCCCAGCCGTGAACTGAGAGCCTCGAGCGAGGGGGGCCAGCTGGTGCTCGCCAACGGGCTGATCACGGGGCAGTATCGTGCACCGGTCTTCGAGTTCATCTTCCCGGAGAATCTGGGCATTGGTGGTCCGCCCGTCCCGGAGAACCTCGAGACCTTCCCGTTCCTGGCACAGGGCTCAGGGCCCCTCAATGGCACCGGGCCCGTCGTCGGACAGCTGGTTCCGTGGCCGGGCGCGGTTGCGCCTCCGGGAGCTGGCGGTGTTCCGGTTCTACCGCTTGCGAACGCCGGCCAGGACGAGACCGTCACCGCGGGAGACACGGTCCTGCTGAATGGCACGCTGAGTTCGGATCCCAACGGCGGAGCGCTGACCTTCGCATGGGTCCAGACAGCCGGCGCCGCCGTGGTCCTGTCCAGTGCGTCGAGTGCGGAACCCACGTTCGTGGCGCCCGGGGGGTCCAACCTCGCCCAGACGCTCACCTTCCAACTGACGGTGACCAACGCGGTGGGCTCGGCGAGCGACACCGTCAACATCATCGTGAATCCGCAGCTGAACGCCCCGACGCTTCCGCCAGTCGCCGACGCGGGCGCCGCGCAGACGGCGGGGTCCGGCGTGCTGGTGACACTGAACGGGTCGGCCAGCTCCGATCCGAATACGCCGCCGCTCACGCTCACCTACGCGTGGGCGCAGACGCAAACCGGAGGCCTCTCGGCAGCGGTGCTGTCCAACGCAGCCTCGGCGACGCCGATCTTCGCGGCCCCGATCAACACGACTGGAGCGCCGGTGGCGATCGCCTTCGGCCTGACGGTGACCAATTCGGCTGGTCTCGTTTCGCTCGCCAGCGTGACGATCACCGTGAACCCGGTGCTGGCGCCACTCGCCAACGCGGGCCCGCCGCAGTCGGTGCTGGTGAACACCGCCGTGGTCACCCTGGATGGATCGCTCAGCTCGGATCCGAACGGGTTACCGCTGACCTACACGTGGTCACAGGTGTCGGGCGCCGGGGTCGCGTTGAACGGGGCCACGACCGTGAAGCCGACGTTCAGAGCGCCAGGCAACGCGGGGGCGCTCGGGTTCCTGCTCTCGGTGAGCAACGGATACTTGAGCACGACCTCAATCGTCACGATTACTGTCGTGACACCGGATACCGTCCAGATCACGTCGGCGGTGTACCGCATCAGCCAGTCACGACTGAAGGTGACGGCAACCTCGAACCAGGCGGCGGCTCAGTTGACCCTGACGTTCCTCAACACCGCGACCGGGAAGATCGTCAGCGTCCCCATGGTGCTGGTCGCCGGCGTGCCGTCGGCTGATGTGCTGGGCGTTCCGCTGCCTCCGAACGTCACCGTCACGTCGAGCCTCGGTGGCACGAAGACATCGAGTATCACGCGCATTCAGTAACTGCGCGCTGTAACACCAACCGGGCGGAGGACGCCGTTCGCCGGCCTCCTCCGCCCGTTTCTCGTCGGCAAGAAAGTCCCTTCCTCAAAGCCTACCTCGTCCGAGTCATCCAGCCGGACCGATGCATGCCACACCCGTCGACCTGAGCCCCCCAGCGCCCGGACTCCCTTCGCCAATCGGCGTGTCACGTGCCAGCGCCAGGCCGGTTTGCGTCGCAGAAAGAGCACTGCGCTCACGGAATGAACGACAGGGTCCCCAGCCACGCATCGAGCGAACGGACGAACAGATCCCCTGCGACGTCGGCCCCGTGCTGATTCAGATGTTCGCCGTCTTCAGTCAGCAGGCCGCGATCCAGGGTGGGAGACGCCCCGG
The DNA here is from genome assembly GCA_963843385.1 of uncultured Acidobacteriota bacterium. GTDB lineage: Bacteria > Acidobacteriota > Vicinamibacteria > Vicinamibacterales > JAKQTR01 > CAVOHU01. The sequence goes on along the minus strand of CAWJJY010000007.1, from coordinate 432,580 downwards.
CCGGGCGCTTGGCGAAGAACAGGCGCCGGGTATCGATGTAGGCGACTTTGAGCGAAGAGGCGATCCGCCGGTTCATGCGGCGATAGGCGTCGAGTTGCGGGTCCTTTCCATTGAGCCCACGCGGCCGCTCGCCGATGACGGTCGGCCCGCTCAGGAACACACGCACCCCGGCCGCAACCAGCCGGGTGAGGACGTCTCGCAGGTCGCGCTCATAGGCCGCGCGGACGGCGCGCCGCTCCGATTCGGACATCCGCACGTCGTCAACGTTGCTCACGTCGCTGTCGAAGTAGAGGACGACGGCTGCCGGGTGCAGGAACAGGACGTCACTGTCCAGCCGGTCAGAGATGTCGGCGATGCGGTCGCCATTCACGCTCGCATCAACAACCTCCAGGTTCAGGGACGGATGGCGCCGCGCAAGCTCTCTGCGGACGGCGGCGAGCATGGCGTGATCGGCTTCCGACCGGCGAACCAGCGAGTCGCCGACGAACACGATTCGGGTGACGGGCTGAGCGCCGGTCGTCAACCGAGGCTGCACGACCGGAGAACACGCCACATTCATCGTGGTCCACGCCGCCAGGAGGACCACTAGAGCAAGCGGACGAGCAATCGTGCGAACGACCATGGGTGGTGGTGGCCGTGCCGGGGCCTTTTACCATTCTAGCGCCGGCCGGGCTCCCGGTGGCCCGCAACACCAAGGCTGACGGAGTCCCGAGGACGCCGGGCGGACGACTTGCGGTGGGCGTTTCGGCCAGTCGGGCGCTCTGCAGGGACGGAGGTGTCAGGGCATCTACCGCTTCTGACGCGCCGTCTCGCGCCTCGCAAACGCCGCGAGCGCAATGAGGAATCCCACCGCCGCTATCGACATCAACCCGGATTCTGCCCGGGTCTGGGTCGGCTTGTGCCACATCTGTTCTTGCACCCTGGCCGGCGAGGTGCGTATCAGTTCCCTGGCTTCCTGGACGTTGGCGTCGTCAATCTTATTTGCCCGCTGAAGCAGCACGTCTTCGTATCCTTTCATGAGCCCCGGAATGCCGGTCTCGAGAAACTGTTCATCCAACGGCCGATCGAACACGTATCCTGTGAAGACGTCTTCGTACCGGTAGTGGTACGCCATCCAGGGCGAGAAGTAGAAGAGGTCGAACCAGTCGTGGCCGAATGGCGAGCCGGCGAAGTTGAATCCAACAGGCCGATTGCCAGTCTCCCTGAACGCCGCCTCCCACGCGCCGCCCTGCACGGGGGCGTTCAAGAACGGCATCAAGGGAACCAGCAGCACGTTGGCCGTCCGTCCTGGAAACGCCCCGTAGAGAAACGCGCCGACGTTGGTGGCGAGCCTGCCTGACGCATACCGGGTTGGGCCGAACGCGTGCCTGTAGTTCATGATGACCAGGCACTTCTTGCGCGGCTCGTTCTGAATACTGCGGAACTTCTCGGCAATATAGTCGGCCATCCGCTTGTCGCGATCGCCTCTTCCCCGCAACTGGTACCAGAATTCCGGCCGCGACGAGATCGCGTCCCACCGGATGTCGATGTCGCTGAAGTAGTGGTGGATACGATCAGAGGGCGGCAGTGCCTGATTGAGCCGGTAGAGCTTCTTCAGGTACTCGAAGAAGTTCGTGTTGTTCCAGGCAGGCCAGAAGAACGAATCGCGGAAGATAACCCGCGCCGAGTCGGCGCCAGAATCCGCCCGTCGCTCGCGTCATGAAGTGGACCTTTCGCTGTACGCCCGGCGGGATGGCCTCACTCACGACAATACGCACGCTCGGCAGAGGAAGTTCGATGGGTGGGCAGCGCGACCGGCCAGGGTTCGTACAAGTCGACGCCCGAGTCGGCCGACTTGCCATGCGCTCGTCGGCCGGCCGCGCAGAGGCCATGGACCGCAGCATCCAGGGCGTGGGACAACGCCTGGGGCCCGCCTTGAGCTACTCGTGATCCCTGACGACACCGCTGGAGCGAAGCCTGATCAACTCATCGATTGACGTATTGCGGTACCCCTGCTCCCGGGCGCGGCGAATCCAGCTGGCCGTCACGCCGTGATTGCGGAGACGGACGAGATCCTCCGGTGTCACCGACTTGAATCCGAGGTCGGCCAGCTCCTTGATGTAGTCCACACTGACCCCGTTGTCGCGCATTCGAATGAGCATGTCGATCGGCAGACGCTGGTACCCCTGGTCGGACAACGCCTTTACGAACGACGCTGAGATGCCCCGGTCGCGGAGGCGGACCGAGTCGTCGAGGGTGATCTTGTCGTAGCCGAGCGCCCGGAATTCCTTGATGTAGGCCGGCGTCACCCCCCGATCCCGGAGTTTCCTCAACGATTCCAGCGACGGCAGCGCATATCCCAGGGTCCGAAACTCCCGCGTGAACTCCGGGGTCACGCCGTGATCGCGTGCCTGCACGATCTCATCGATTGGTAGACCCTTGTAGCCAGCCGCCTGCAGTTCATCGATGAACGCCTTGGTGACACCGTGGTCCCGGACCCGCACGACCTCGTCGATGGGCATGCCCTTGTAGCCTGCGGCCTGGAGTTGATCGATGAACTCCTTGGTGACGCCGTGGTCCCGGACGCGCACGACGTCTTCGATCGACAGGCCCTTGTACCCAGCAGCCTGCAACTGAGCGATGAACTCCCCGGTGACGCCGTGGTCCCGGACCCGCACGACGTCTTCAATCGGCAGCCCCTTGTAGCCCGCAGCCTGCAACTGATCGATAAACTCCCTGGTGACGCCGTGATCTCTCACCCGGACCAGGACCTCGAGCGAGCTGCCCTTGTAACCGGCGGCCTGCAGTTGATCGATGTACTCCTTGGTAACGCCGTGGTCCTTCGCCCGGATCACGTCCTCAGCGCTGACGCCGCGAAAGCCGGCGGCTTGCAGGCTGCTGATGTAGGCGAGGTCGGCCCCGTGCGTTCGCATGCGTACGAGCGTGTCGAGAGTGAGGCCACTGTAGCCCAGCGACTTCAGCTCGGCCACGAATCGCTGGCCGACATCGAGCGCTGCCATTCGGAACAGCCCGGCGGGTGAGGTGTCGACAATCGAGTACCCGAGCCCCTTCATCTCTCCCTGGTAGGTCGAGCTGGGGACGAAGGCAAACAGGCCCGCCCCTCGGCCGTTGCTGAAGCTGCCCCGAAGCCGAATCGCACCGGCCTCGCGGTTCAATTCGAACCGGACGTTGTCGGCCGTGAGCGGCTGTGGGCCCGCCGGCAGGCCGGACAGCTCTGCGATTGGAACGGTGCGGCCGAAGTTCCAGTCGCCGCCCCCTTCGCGCCTGGTCTCGCCTGGGCGGCCCAGGTCTCCGGTGTGCAGTTGGAGGTACACCTTTCCCTCACCGATTCGGGCAGTCCACTCGCCCTCGACCGTCGCCGACGAGCCTGCTCGTCCTGGCGTCTGGCCGGCGGAGGTGGCGGCAAAGGCCAGGCTGGCGACAACGGCTATCATCAGATGATGTCTCGACATGGCGTTCAACCCTTTCACGGAGGAAATCGCGTCCGACTACCCATTAGATGGCCCGGCGGCCGAAAAACGTTTGAATCAGATGTCAACCCGGCAGCCTCCAGCGGCATCTAAGTCGTTAAGGTGGTTGGAACATGGGCCAACTCGCAGCGGTTGGCGCGAAACGAGGCGAATCTGAACGCCCACTGGACCCCTGCGCCGCCGATCGACGACGCGGCCGACGTCGCGCTGGCGTGCCGGGGCGACCAGCAGGCCTTCGAACGCCTCTACCGGGTCCACGTGCCGCGGATTCGGGGCCTGGCCCGGCGGATGGCAGGCCTCGACGCTGCCGACCTGCTGACGCAGGACGTGTTCGTCCGCGCCTGGGAGAAGCTGGGCACGTTTCGCGGCGACTCGCGGTTCATCACGTGGCTGTATCGCCTGGCCGTCAACGTCATCATCGAGAGTCACCGGGCGTCGGCCAGGCATGCCACCAGGCAGGAAGACGATGAGGATGCCATCCGGAACGCGTCGGTCGCGGCGGCGGACGGCGTCTCGGCCATCGACCTCCGCGAGGCCGTTGACCGCCTGCCGGACGGCGCGCGGCAGGTGTTCCTGCTGCACGACGTGGAGGGGTACCAACACGACGAGATTGGCTCGCTGATGGGAATCGCGACGGGAACCTCCAAGGCCCAACTGCATCGGGCGCGGATGCTCCTGAGGAAGCACCTGGGCGCGCGCGGATCGCAGCCGGCACGCGACGGGCAACGGACATGAACTCAACCGACTATTCAACGACGCTTCGGGGAGGAGTCCCCGACCCCTGGACCGACCGGCTCTCCGACTACCTCGACGAGGACATGCCGGGGCCGGATCGCCGGCAGGTCGAGGAACACCTGGCCACCTGTGCGGAGTGCTCCGCGGTCCTGGAGGACCTGCGCCAGGTGGTTGCCCGGGCCCCGGGCCTGGCGGTTCCCTCCGATCCGGAGCGCGATCTCTGGCCGGGAATTCACGACAGGCTCCGCGATCGGCCCCGCGCGCTGACGAACCGCCGGTTCATGATGGCTCGCCTTCCCGTCCTGTGGCGCAACCCGTTCACCGTGGCTGCTGCGGCGACGCTGGGCATTGCGTGCGTGGCACTGGCCGTGTGGCTCTCGCCGCGGCAGCCCGGTCGGATACCAGACGCATCGTCGCCCGCGCCGGTCGCGGTCCGGGCATGGTCCGAGCAGTCCGAGCGCGACTACCAGGATTCCCTTGCCGAGCTTCGGCGCATCGTGCGCACTCGACTCACCCGGGATCCCCGCGTCGTCGAGGTCATCGAGGACAATCTTGCTGTGATCGACATGGCCATCGCCCAGTACCAGGACGCGCTTGTGCAGCAGCCGGGCAACGCCGTGCTCGGCGAGAGGCTGGCGGCGGCGAGGAACCGGAAACTCACGGTGCTGCGCCAGGCGGCCGCGCTCGCCTCCGATGGGGCGAACTGAGATGCCGCAGGGTCTCGGACAGATGCTGACCGGATTACGGGTTGCCGCCTCGCTGGTGGCCTGGATGGCCGTTTGCGGTGTGGCCCATGGCGCGGACTTCGACCGGACGTTTGCGGCGGCGCGAGGAACCCGGCTCGAGGTTCGGCTCTTCGGGGGCGAGGTCGTGGTGCGCGGGTGGGATCGGGATGCGGTACGGGTACGCGCCGTCCACTTCAGCACAGACGTGATCGACGTCCGTTCCGGCGGACCGGTCTTTCGCGTGGGCGCTCACGCGCTGCGCGGTCTCGCGCATGCCATCGACTTCCAGATTGATGTTCCCGCGTGGATGGCCGTCGATCTCAGCGGGACCTACCTCGAGATCTCGGTTGAGGGAACGCGGGCCGACATCACCGCCGAAACGGTGCGCGGCGACGTCAACGTCAAGGGCGGCGCCGGAATACTCTTGCTGAAATCGGTCGAAGGGGAAATCGTGCTCGACCAGGCGCAGGGCCGCGCCACGCTGAGTTCCGTGAACAACGGCATCCGAGTCACGGGCCTGCGCGGGGCGCTCCTCGCCGACAGCGTGAGCGGGACGGTGAGGCTCCAGGGGATCGCCTCGAGCTCAGTCGAGGTCAGCACCGTCAGCGGGGATATCCGATGGGACGGCGAGATGGCAGCCGGCGGAAAGTATCAGTTCGGCACCCACGACGGCGACGTGGACGTGATGCTGGCCGATCCCACAAACGCCACGGTGTCCGTGCGTCCGTTCAACGGGCGCTTCCGAACGATGTTCCCCTTGAAGGTGCCCGAAGAAGCCGGCCGCCGCCAGCGATTCAGCCTCGTCCTGGGGACCGGCGCCGCGCGACTCGACCTCGAAACCTTCAGCGGGACGATCACCCTTCGACATCCTGGCGCCTAGCAAACCCCGCCAAGGCCCGTCCGTCGGGGCGCTGCTCTCTACAGCTCCAGTTCGAAGATGACGGCGCTGGCCACTCCGTCCACGCTCGCGGCCACCGGCCCGGTGAGGCCCTGCCCCATCGTGAAATCGGCGCCTTCAATCGCAAAGATGACGAGCCGGCCCGGCAGGGCCCCCAGCGCGCGGCCGAGTTCGACGGCTTCGGCCAGGCCGACCTGATGAGAAGAGCTTCGAAAGAACGACAGCGGAAGTACCCTCGCATCGGAGGGTGCGCCTGGCAGTCCAGGTCGCACCGGAATGCCGTTGACGATCTCGAACCGGTGAACAGTGCCTGGTATGCCGTCTCCCGATGCCGCATCGACGAGGGCCACCGTCTCTTCACCGCGCCAGGTCTCCAGCAGGTCCGTGCCCTCGCCGGACCGCTCGGCAATTCGCACTTTCCCGGCGGCGAGCTCGCCGACGCGGCGGGCCACGGTCAGCCCGACCGCATCGTCGTGACGGAGCGGATGGCCGATGCCGATGACCAGAGGGAGACGGCGTTCGCGGCCGAGGACACGTTCGGGCGGACTCGACCGGGGCAGCGAAGCCGGGTTCACGTGGCCGGGATCGGAGGGCATGAGCGAGATCCTCTCAGTCGCGTTCCCTCGTCAACTTCACGACATGCGTTGCGCAGGAAATGCACGGGTCGTAGTTCCGGATGGCCTGCTCGCACTGCCATGTCAGCTTGTCGTTGGACAGGTCCAGACGCGTACTCGCGAACGCGCGCAGGTCACTCTCGATCATCTTCTGGTTCTGGGCCGTGGGCGGGACGATCTTGGCGTCGAGCACGTGCCCCTTCGCGTCGATCCGGTACCGGTGGTAGAGGATGCCCCGAGGCGCCTCCGTGCATCCGTGGCCGACTTCCGATGCCGGATGGACATCGACGACCGGCCTGTCCGGCTTTTCGTACTGCTCGATGATCCGAATCGCCTCGTCGCAGGCTTCTACCGTCTCGACGGCGCGCACGATGATGCTCTTGAACGGATTGCGGCAGACCGTGTCGAGGCCGGCGGCTCTCGCCGCCTCGCGAGCCGAGGGTGACAGCCTGTCGTGGTTGAGCGCATAGCGGGCAAGCGGCCCGACGTGATAGATGCCGCGCCCCGGCATGATGGACTGAAGGGCGTTCGAATGCGCGACGTGTTCCTCCTGAAAGTGGAGGTCGTACTCCCGCACCGGAATGTCGAGCCCCTTGCTCGACACCAGCCGGCCCTCGTTGATCGGATACTCGTCGGGGTGCCGAAGCGCGACGAACTCGTAGTCCTGCTCGAAGTCGGGAAACGGCAGCGTTCCGGTGAACTTGACCGCTTCGAGCGCGAAGTCGCGCGCCCACTTCAACCTCTCGAGCAGACCCTCGAGATCTGCCCTCTCGGGCACCTTGTAGAAGCCGCCGACGCGGACCGAGATCGGGTGAATCTCGCGGCCGCCGATCACGGTGACCAGGTCGTTGCCAATCTTCTTGAGGCGCAAGGCCTGGCGGACCAGATCGCCGTGGTCCTTCGCCATCCTGATGGCGTCTTGGTAGCCGAGGAAATCCGGCGCGTGCAGCATGAAGACATGGAGCGTGTGGCTCTCGATCCATTCCCCGCAGTACATCAGCCGCCGCAATGCGCGGAGCTGGCCATCCACCCGGATGTTGAACGCGTCTTCGATCGCGTGCACGGCGCTCATCTGGTACGCGATCGGGCAGATGCCGCAGATCCTCGACGTGATGTCGGCGATCTCGTCGTAGTGCCGCCCGCGAAGGAAGGCCTCGAAGAAGCGCGGCGGCTCGAAGATCCTGAACTTCACGTCGGTGACCCGGTCGCCCTTCACCTTGACGAGCAATGCCCCCTCGCCCTCGACGCGTGCCAGCTCATCGACCTTGATGGTTCTACTTTTCATGGGCCTCGCTCGCCTTGCGGAACGGTTCCGCGTACGCATTGAAGCCCCGGAACTGACGGACCAGCGCCTCGTTGCTCATGCCCTGCCGGTGCCAGACCGCGGCAAGCGCCTCGGTGTTGACCGTCTCCTTGGGGCCGAAGCATCCAAAGCACCCGCGGTGGAACGCCGGACACAGCGCGTCGCATCCCGCCTGCGTGACCGGGCCGAGGCACGGCGGCCCGAAGGTCACCAGACCGCAGACGGTCCCCTTCGACTTGCACTCGACGCACACGCTGTAGTTCGGGATGTTCGGCTTGCGCCCGTTGAGGTACGCACTGAGCACCTCGACCAGCTGCTTCTTGCTGATCGGGCACCCGCGCAGCTCGAAATCGACGAACACGTGATCCCGGATCGGCGTGGACTTGTTCAGCGTGTCGATGTACGCCGGGTTCGCGTAGACGATGGAGATGAAGTCCTTCACGTCCTTGAAATTGCGGAGCGCCTGGATGCCGCCGGCCGTGGCGCAGGCGCCGATGGTGACCAGCACTTTCGAGGACCGGCGAATCGAGTGGATGCGCTCCGCGTCGTGCGGCGTGGTGATCGACCCCTCGACCAGCGACAGATCGTAGGGCCCCTTGACGACCTCGCGGGATGCCTCCGGGAAATTGGCGATCTCGACGGCGCCGGCGACCACTAGCAGCTCGTCCTCGCAGTCGAGCAGGCTGAGCTGGCAGCCGTCGCACGACGAGAACTTCCAGACGGCCAGTTTCGGTCTGTGCGTGCGCGCCATGTCAGATCTCCCGAAGGGACACGAGGTGCTTGATGGTGTCGTATCGGAACACGGGACCGTCCTTGCAGATGAAGGTCGGCCCGAACTGGCAGTGGCCGCAGAGCCCGATCCCGCACTTCATGTTGCGTTCCATCGACAGGTAGATGTGATCGGTCCCGATGCCGCGCTTCTCGAGCTCGAGTGCCGTGAACCGCATCATGATTTCCGGCCCGCAGACCATGGCAACCGCGCGGGACGGGTCGAACGGCGCCTTCGGGATGAGCTTGGTGACCACGCCCACGTTGCCGTGCCAGCGCTCGATCGCCCGATCGACGGTGACGTAGACCTCGACGTCCAGGCGGGCCCGCCACGCCTCGAGCTCCTTGCGGAACAGGATGTCGGCCGGCGTGCGCGTGCCGTAGAGCAGCACGATCTTGCCGTACCGATCGCGGCGGCTCAGCAGCTGGTAGATCGACGGGCGCAGCGGCGCGAGGCCGATGCCGCCGGCCACGATGACCACGTCGTGGCCCACCGCCGGTTCGACGGGCCAGCCGGCTCCGAAGGGCCCGCGCACACCGAGCACCTCGCCCTTCTTGAGATTGCGCATCGCCCTGGTGACGGCTCCGACCGCGCGCGTCGTGTGGACGAGCACTTCGGGCCGCTCGGGGTCGCCGCTGATCGAGATCGGGACTTCGCCCACGCCAAGCACGTAGAGCATGTTGAACTGGCCGGCCGCAAACGCGAGCGGCGGCCGCCCGTTGGTCGGGCCGAGCTCGAGCGTGAAGGTATCGTCGGTCTCCCGCCGGATGTGCTGCACCCTGAACAGATCAGGGAGCATGGGGCTCGCATGGCTGCCGCTCATCGCGTCCGGTCCTTTCGCCGTCACGCCCGCACGCCGTAGACGTCCAACAACTGCCAGCGCGTCGCATCGAGCCGCTGTTCAATCACCTGGGCGAACCGCTTCATCAGCTCGTAGCCCAGCTCGTGGTCCGAATCGCACTTGGTCCGCATGCACCGTCCGTCGAGCGCGATCGCGCGCGTCGGCTCGACCGTCTTCGCGTCGAAGTGCCAGTGATAGGGCGGGATGAGCCACGACCAGCCCAGCACGTCGCCTTCGCCGGCCGTGTCGATCGCGATGGCGCCGCGCTGCGCCCCGAACACCTCGATGGCGACCTTGCCATCGCGCAGGATGTAGAAGGCGTTGGCCTCCTGACCCTGCCGGAAGATGAACGAGCCCGGCTCGAAGCGGACATTCGAGGCGCATCCGGCCAGCACTTCGAGGTGCTCGGGCTTCATGCCCTTGAGGAACGGATGCTCGGCGAGGATCGGTTGAAGCGAATGCATGAGGTGTCTCCCTAGACCGAAACGGCGGAGGTTTCCGTCAGGTGGTCCTCACCGAGTGCGCGAAGTTCCTCGGTGACATCGATGCCGACCGGGCACCAGGTGATGCACCGGCCGCAGCCGACGCAGCCCGGCGTCCCGAACTGATCGATCCAGCTTCCGAACTTGTGGGTCAGCCACTGGCGGTAGCGCGAGAGGCCCGAAGGCCGCAGGCTTCCGCCGTGGATATAAGAGAAGTCCAGCCCGAAGCAGGAATCCCACCGGCGCCACCGCGCCGCGTGGGTCCCCGAGAGATCGGTCTCGTCCTCGACGGTCTGGCAGAAACAGGTCGGGCACACCATCGTGCAGTTCGAGCAGGCGAGGCACCGCCTGGCGACGTGTTCCCACCTCGGATGCTCGTGGCTCTCGGCCAGCAGGTCGCGCTGGCCCGTTTTCGACACGCTGCGCCCCATGCGGCCGGAAACGTCCTCGACCATCGCGTCGGCCCTGGCGATCTCGGCCCCGGTGGCCTTGCGGGACTCGAGCCGCGAGAGAACCGCTGCGCCGATTTCGGTCCCCGAGACCGCGACGAAGTGGTGCGTGCCGGCATCCACGACTTCGGTCAGGGCGATGTCGAACCCGCCGGAGACTCTCGGCCCTGTCCCCATCGAGGCGCAGAAGCAGGTGCCCCCTGCCTTCCCGCAATTCACGGCAACCAGGAAGCAGTGTTCCCGCCGCTGCTGGTAGGCGGGATCGACATACGGGCCCTGAAGAAACACGCGGTCCTGTATGGCGATGGCCGCCAGCTCGCACGCCCGCACGCCAATGAATGCCATCTTGACGGGTGAGGCATCTTCAGGAATGAACTTGACCGAACTGCCTTTCCGCTCCGCTCGCCACAACCGCGCCACGGGCGGGTGAATCATCCGTTTCCAGGTATGCGGCCCGAGCGCAAATCCGAACCACGCCTCATCGTCGCGCAGCACCAGCTTGTACGAACCCGGCAGCTGAACGTCGGTCTTGCCGGCCGGCAACTGTCCCACCGACGACAGCTCGTCGTAGACGATGGCGCCGTTGCCGACGACCGGCCCGAACACACGGTGGCCCGCATCCTTCAGCGCGTCGATCAGTTGCTGCAGCGCGGAGGGCGCGAGAATCAGGGGATCCTGTGTCTCGGTCGAGACATCCTTCATGGCGCATCCAGACAGGGGCTCGAAGCAGCCAAGGGTCGCGTCCGCCCGACGGGGCGTCAGCTCGACCCGGCCGTAGCCATCATGTGGGAGCGAGGCACCCAGGTTTCCTCGCTTCACGCAAGGACCACGCGATCAGCCAAACCAGATGGGAGCGAGGAGGCTACGGGGGGTGCGACTCGGGAACAGCCCGGCCGAGAAGGGCCCGCCTGGTCTATGCCCGGCGAGCGAATCCCGGCCGGCACGGCTCATTAGAGCAAGGCGACTGCCACTCCGTTTGTGGCGTGTAACGCATTGTCCTCTCAGACCTTACAGATGAGCCATCAGGGCGGTCCTTGGGCTCGTGCCGGGTTTCCGGCGAAGGTAGTGATACCACTTGGGGCAGATTCCGGCAGCCTTTCCGCCTCAAATCGCGGCGCGCTCGAACGCCCGCCGACAGGTAGAATGAACGCCGCGGTTGGCGATCGGTTTGGCGACGGTGAGGTGCTGGTGTGAGTTACAGGTCTGTGTTCGCGTGGGCGACGACGGGCGTGGCGCTGTGGTGCACGCAAGGTGAACTGACGATCGTGCAGGGCACCTCCGGCGTGATGCGCGTCGCCATGCTCCCCGGCTGGCACAAACTCGCCGCCTCGGTGTTGCTGGCACTGGCGGCCGGCTTTGCGCTCAGTATCCGGCGTCCCCGGCGACAGCCCGAGACTGGCGATCCCTTTCTGCCGCTGTTCACGCTCGCCGTCCTGATCCTGCCGTACCTGCCGTGGGTTGCCGATGCCGTTCCTGCGCTCAGGCTGTTTGCCGGGCCCGGCCGCTACTTCGTCTGGATCATCGTCGTCAGTCAGATGGTCTGGGCATTCCTCGGCATGGGCCGGTTCCAGCGCGTGGTGACCGCGATGCGCGGCTGGACGCCGGCGCGCGGAGTGCTGATTGTCAGCCTCGCGAGCGCGGCGCTGTTTGGCGCCGGGGCACTCGCGGCGATGCCGTCCGGCATCCACCCGTCGGGCGACGAGCCGTACGTGCTCGTCGCAGCGGAAAGCCTGTGGCGGGACGGCGATCTGCACATCGAGGACAATCTCGTGGAGCGTGGCCGACCGGAATTCGTCGAACGCGAGACGCTCGCCGACCACGTCAAGCCTGGAAGAGACGGCCGAAGCGGATCGACCTACCCCGCCGGCCTGCCCGCCCTGATCGCGCCGGTCGCTGCCTCGTTCGGTTACCTCGGCGTCGTGAGCCTGCTGCTTGGCATGTCGGCCCTCGCCGCGGGGCTGCTGTGGCAGTGGGTGCGTCGCCTGACCGGATCGGTGTCGACGGCCACCTTCGCCTGGGCCGCGACGGCGCTCAGCCTGCCAGTGGCCTTCAACGCCTCGGCCGTGCTTCCGGGAATCCCTGCCGCGCTGTGCGTCGTTGCGGCGCTGGCGCTTGGTCCCGGTGGATCGCAGCCACTGGAGGACGAGGCGATCCGCGCCCGCGATCATGTGACGTATTCGGCATGGCGCAGCGCCATGGTGGGCGTGCTCGCCGGCGGAATCCTGTGGCTGAATCCTCTGTATGCGCTCATGGCCGTCGCCGTGGGGCTGGTGACGGTGTGGCGCGTGTGGCGACGGTCTGCATTGTCGGGGCGCACCCGGCTGACGCTCATTGCGTGGGTGATCGTGCCGTTTGTCGCCGCCTCGCTGGGCTGGCTGGCCTTCAACGCGTGGATGTGGGGATCGCTCATTCCGCCGGCATTGGGCGGCTCGCCGGAAACGCCATTGAGCGCGTGGACGTGGCTGTCGAGCCTGCCCGGTCTCGTGTTCGACCAGGAGTATGGAATCGTGGCGTACGCGCCGGTGCTGTTGCTCAGCCTGACCGGTTTCCTTTCGATGTGGCGGAGCGGAGGTCGCGCTCGCCTGCTCGCCACCGAGCTGATCATCGTCAGCGGCGGCCTGCTCGCCGTCGTGGGCGCCCAGACCTCCTGGTGGGGTGACCAGCCGATGCCAGGGCGCCAGATCACCGCAGCCGTGCTGCTGCTGGCGCCTCCCATTGCGTGGCGATTCCGACAGGCCGCGACCGCGCCGTCGAAGCGCGCGGTGCACCGCATGCTGCTCCTGGTTGGCTTGTGTGTGAGCGTGGCGGCGCTGGTGGCGCAGAACGGCGCCCTGGTGGCGGGCCGCCACGACGGAACCTCGCGCCTGCTCGAGTACTTCTCGCCGGACTGGAACCTGTGGGCGTATGTGCCGGACTTCGTGGTGCAGGGCACGCGCACCGCGCTCGAGCAGACGGCCATCTGGGGGCTTGCAGCGGCCCTCTGCTGCGGGTTGATGAGCCTCATCGGGAGACGGACGGACCCGGGCCAGGCCCGGTCGCGAACCAGGCGCGGCGCGGCGTTCCTTCGCGCCAGCGCCGCCGTCCTGTCGACCTTTCTCGTGGTCACCATCGTGAGCCCGCCCCTGCTCGGCGCGGGCCTTCGATCCGACGTGCCGCCGGAAATCCGCCCGCGCGACGGACTGCTCGAGAGTTTCGACCCCTACGCGCGCCCGATCGCGCTGCGATTCGATCCCCTCACGCGTCTCGACGCCCAGCAGCTGCCGCAGCTCGTCGCATTCTCGGCCGCTTCCGGCACTCGCGTGGCGCGCCAACCCATGCGGCTGCTGCTCAATGCTCGGTTCATCCTGCCGGCCGGCCGCTATCTCCTGCGGCTCGAGCCCGCCGGGCCGCCCGCATCGCCTCGGCCCCTTGCAGGGACGCTCGATCTGCAGTTCGGGCGAATCGGGCCTCCGCTTGCGGAGTGGACGGTTTCGGGAACGTCGTGGGAACAGGTCTTCGACCTCCCCGTGGACGGCGCGTTCATCGGCTTCAGAGCATCGGAGGATCTCGAGAAGTCCGTCGGATCGATGCGAGTCCGCCCCGTGAGTGTGATCCCCACCTTCGAGCGGATTGCCACCTCCGAGGTGCTCGCCGCAGCGTCGTACGGCCGGGTGATTGCCTTGTTCCACGACGACGTCTCCTACCCGGAGCGGAAGGGATTCTGGCTTCGCGGAAACGCCACCGGCCGTGTCTCACTCGTGTCGCCGACCGGGCGGCTCTCGGGCGACGTCGTCCTGAGAATGCGGCCCGGCCCTATCGACAACACGATCGTCATCGAAGGGGGCGGTGGAGTTCAGAGAGTCGGCCTCGTCGCTGGACAGGCGACCGAGGTCCGCCTTTCCCCCGTCGCGCTCGACGGCACGCTGCGCCTGACCTTCACGGCAGAACGTGGATGGGTACCGGCAGACAGGGATCCGACGAGCGACGATCGGCGGTTACTAGGATGCTGGGTGGACGTGCCTCAGTAGCGAAGGGCGGAAGAGTCGGCTGGAGGCCGGCGGCTGGAGGCTCGGGGCTCGGGGCTTCGGGCGGGGCTTGGGGCGAGTCAGACTGGGATCACGCAGAATTCAGGCGACGAAGACAGGCAACTTGCCGGCCCGCGACGCGCGAACCGGCGCCTGATCGCTGGCCCTCAGAACCCGAGTAGAGGATGTAGATGTCGATATCCGAAAGCGTGCTGCCCGAGTTCGACCATGAGACCGCGGTCACCCGGCGCGTCATCGAGCGCGTGAACCCGGGCCAGTTGGGCTGGAGTCCGCATCGGAAATCGATGACGCTCGGGCGGCTGGCGACGCACGTGGTGGAAATCCCGAAGTTCGGAGACGCGATCCTCCGCGATGCGATGTACGAGCGAGCAGACGAAGGCCGCACCGATCGAAGTCTCGACTCGGTCGATCAGATGCTGCGGGCGTTTGATGAGGCCGTGGCAGAGGTTCGCGCCCGGATCGGAACCATGACTGATGCCGAGTGGAACGGGACCTGGACGTTCAAGCGCGGAGATCGTGCGCTGATGACGATGCCGCGCGCAGCAGCGTTCCGAGGCTGGGTCATGAACCACATGATCCATCATCGCGGTCAGCTCAGTGTGTACCTGAGGCAGACCGGGTCGCTCGTTCCGGGCATCTACGGACCTAGTGCGGACGAGGCACCAGGGGATTGAGGCCAGGGGCTGGGGACTACGAGCTAGGTGTGTTTGCCAGACACGTTGTCCATTCGGGGCTCCCTGGAAAGAATGGGAGCGACCAAGCCAACCCGTTCTTTCTGGAGGACACCCCGAATGAGGCTTCATCGTAACGCCAAACCGACGCCCACGAGCCGGTTGCTGACGGTGCATCGCATGACGCATGGAGGGTGGACCGCGACGGCCGTGCGCCAAAGGACGAATCGCTGAAAGCCAATGACGTTTCGAACCCTTGCGGCCTGGACGCTGGCGGCGCTGGTCTTCGCCGGCGTCGCCACACTCAACTGCGGCGCGTATCGCTATGGCGTCGGCGACCAGGCGTTTTACATTCCCGGGATCCTGCGCCACCTCCACCCTGATTTCTTTCCTCGTGATCGTCAGCTCATCGACGACCAGGACCGGTTGACAGTCACCAACCGGGCCATTGCCGGTGTGGTGCGAACAACCGGGATTTCGATTCCCTCCATCTTCGCCGTCTTGTATCTCGCCAGCCTCGGCCTTGCCTTTGCCGGGTCAATGCTCGTTGCCCGTTCGCTCCGCCTGTCCGCATGGTCACAGGCGGCATTCGCCTTCGCGCTCACCCTGCGCCACCGGATCGGGATGACCGCCGTGAACTCGCTGGAAGGCTACGCGCACCCGCGCATGCTGGCCTGGGGCATCGGCATCGTGGCGGTCGCGGCATTCCTGCGCGGCCGGCACATCGTCGCGGTGGTCCTGGCGGCGCTCGCAGTTCTGGTCCACCCGACGACGGGCATGTGGTTTGGCATCTGGCTGGGCGCCGCGATCATGATTTCGGATCGGGCGGCCCGGCCGTGGCTGCTTGGTGCGGGTGCGGCCTGCGCACTGGCCGGTGCCTGGGCCCTGACGGCGGGACCGCTGGCGGCGCAAGTGGTGCGGATGGATCCCGACTGGCTGCAGGTGCTCTCGGGCAAAGGCTACCTCTTCCCGACGACGTGGCCGGTGTCCATGTGGCTCGTCACCGCGCTCTATGCGATCGTCGTCCCGCTGGTGTTTGTGCGGCGGCGGAGGCTTGGCGTGTCGACGCCCCAGGAACGCGGGCTGGTCGGCGGGGTGCTCGTGCTGCTCCTGATCTTCGCCGTGACGCTTCCCCTCGTGCACGCCCGACTCGCCATCGCCGTCCAATTGCAGATCTCGCGCGTGTTCTGGATGGTCGATTTCATGGCGATCCTCTACGCCGTGTGGCTGGCGGTGGACGCGCGATCGCGCGCGGCGATGCAGGCGCGGCCGGCGTGGAGCGGTCGGGCCGCCGTCGCGCTGATCGTCGTCGCGGCAGCGCTTGGCCGCGGCGCGTATGTGACGCTGGTCGAGCACGCCGGGCAGGCGGTCGTGCGCATGGGACCCGGTACCGGCGAGTGGGAAGACGCGATGGGATGGATTGCCCGGACGCCTCCCTCGACCCACGTACTCGTCGATCCAGGCCACTCGTACCGCTACGGCACCAGCGCGCGTGTTTCAGGCGAGCGAGACACCTTCCTCGAAGAGGTCAAGGACAGCGCCATGGCGATGTATTCGCGGCGCGTCGCCGCGCGCGTCCTGGAGCGCACGCGCGCGCTCGGCGATTTTCAGGATCTCACCCCCGTGCACGCGCGGCAGGTCGCCGCGCGATACGACGTCGACTATCTCGTAACGGAGCACGCGCTGGATCTGCCCGTTGCCTACCGCAACGCGCGGTTCTGGATCTACGGGCTGAAGGGCCCGTCACGCTGATGGGGCCCTTCAGCGGCCGGCTCTACTTCGCGCTCCCCGGCTTCCCAACAGGCGGGTACGGCACGCCGAGCTGTTCGAGGTACGTCCTGTACTTCGTCGGATCGAAGTAGAACGGCTTCATCCGCTCCCGGTACTCGGCCATGATCTTGGTGTTCAACCAGATCGGCGGCTTGTCCTCGGGCCGGATGAGGGGCGTGTACTTCATGTCCTTCGTCTGCACGGTGTTGAAGTAGTCCCAGGCCTGCTGGACGAGCGCGGGCTTCAACAGCACGTCGAGCATCGTGAAGGCGTGGACCTTCGCGCCCTGCACGCAGCCCTTGTGCGCGATGGGGGTCGCCATCGCAATCCCGCTCGACCAGTGGTGGCCCGTCGTGCCCGGAATGTTCGCCGGATACCGCAACGTGATGGTCGGAACGTTCCACGACACGTCACCGATGTCGTCCGACCCGCCGCCGCGCTTGTCCTCGTCCCTGATCGGCGACCCGAGCCTGCCCACCTCGGCCCCCAGGCCCCGCTCCGGCTGGTCGAGCTCGCGCTGCACCGCCTTGGCCAGCGTCTGATCGGCCTCGTCCCATTTCGGCATGCCGACCTGCGTGATGTTGGCGTAGGTGGCTTCGGCGAGCGGCTTGCTGAAGTGCTGCGGCCAGGCCGCGCCGAGGACGCGCGAGGAGACGGTCGTGTCGGTCATCATCGCGGCCGCATCGGCCATCCGATTGCCGATGTTCCACATCTCCTTGATGAGCGGATAGTCGGTCTCGCGAAAGTAGTACCAGACCGAGGCGGTCCCCGGCACCACGTTGGGCTGATCGCCCCCGTCGGTGATCACGTAGTGCGATCGCTGCTGGATCCGCAGGTGCTCGCGGCGGAAATTCCAGCCGACATCCATCAGCTCGACCGCGTCGAGCGCGCTGCGCCCGCGCCAGGGCATGGCGGCGCTGTGCGCCGTCTGGCCCTTGAACTGGTATTCGACCGACACCAGCCCGTTGCCGCTGTCGGATCCCCACGACACGCTCATCGTGTTCGCCACGTGCGAGAAGAGCACGACGTCAACGTCCTTGAACACCCCGGCCCGCACGAGGAACGCCTTGCCCGCGACCAGCTCCTCTGCCACGCCAGCCCAGAGCTTCAGCGTGCCGGACAGCTTGTCGCGCTCCATGATCTTCTTCACCGCGAGCGCCGCGGCGATGTTCATCGGCACGCCCGAGTTGTGGCCTTCGCCGTGGCCCGGCGCCCCATCGACGAGGGGCTCGTGCCGGGGCACACCGGGCTTCTGACTCGTCTGCGGCAGGCAGTCGATGTCGGATCCGAGCGCAATGACCGGCTTGCCCGAGCCCCAGGTCGCCACCCAGGCGGTCGGCATGCCCGCAACGCCCTCTTCGACGGAAAAACCGTTCTTCTTCAGCACGCCGACGAGGTACTTCGACGTCTCGAATTCCTGGAACCCGAGCTCGCCGTAGCTGTAGACCTGATCGATCATCTGCTGCAGCGAGTCCTTCATCGCGTCGATGTCCGATGCCGCCTCCTTCTTCAGCGTCTGCACCCTCGCCTCGGCCGGGTCGATCCTGGCTTTGGCCGGCGCTGATGGCTTGCCTTGCTGGGGCGATGCCGTCAACACGGAACCGAGGCATACGGCCGCAACGATTGTCAGCACTCTCCTTGAGCCATTCATCGAGTCCCCCTCCCGTCGCCTCTCGTCGGTCAGACGACGGCATAGTCTACAGCAGGCCGCGCAGAACATTTCGAGAGAGAGTTGTTGGGCTGGCGGCTGGCGGCCGGGGGCATCGCGGCACAAGACAAGGCTGACGTCTCGAATCGGACACTGACGTCGCGTGGTCTTCACTCGGTCACGACGAAATGGGCTGCTGGCTGTCCGCTTTCAACCGCCTTGCGCGACCCGGCACGTTGGAGGACGACCGTCTCGCCCGGACGGTCTCGGCCGCCGGGTTCCTGTCACCTGCCAGACGCCCGCAGCCGGCACGTGTCATCGAAGGTAGACTGAAACCGTATGCGTCCCTTCTCACCGCCCGCCTGGCTGCGCGGCGGCCACCGCATGACCATCCTCGCGTGGGCGAGACCCCGCCGTTTCCCGACGCTGCCGCCGGCGGTGGCTCGCGTGTTCGACGTCGCGCCGAACTCGCGCGTCCTGGCGCACTGCCACTGGCAGGACCGCCCCGAAGCACACCCGACGCTGCTCGCCCTGCACGGCCTGGAGGGTTCGAGCCAGGCTCACTACATGCTCGGGATGGCCGACAAGGCCTTTGGTCGCGGCTTCAATGTCGTGCGGCTGAACCAGCGGAACTGCGGCGGCACCGAGGCGCTCTCCGAGGGCCTGTACCATTCCGGGCTGACGGCCGACCCGATCGCGGTGCTGAACGAACTCGCCGCGCGCGACGGGCTCGAGGCGATGGTGGTCGCCGGCTACTCGCTCGGCGGGAACCTGGCGCTGAAGCTCGCCGGGGAACTCGGAGCGAACAGGCCGGGATGGCTTCGCGCCGTGGCGGCCGTCTCGCCGACCATCGAGCTCTCCTGGTGCATCGACATGCTCGAGCGGCGGCAGAATCGCCTGTACGAGTGGAACTTCATGTGGGGATTGCGGGGGCGCATCCGGCGAAAGGCCCGGCAGTTTCCCGGCCGCTACGACGTCAGATCATTGTGGCGTGTTCGGCGCGTCCGCCAGTTCGACGATCGATTCACGGCCCCTCACCACGGCTTCAGGGACTCCGCCGACTACTATCACCGCGCGGCGTCGATGCGGGTCATCGATCGCATTCGGGTTCCCACGCTCATCATTACCGCCGAAGACGATCCGTTCATCCCCGTTGGGCCGTTGCAGCACTCCAGCCTCGCCGCCAACCCGTGCATCACGCGCGTCATCACGCGCCATGGAGGGCACTGCGGCTTCATCGAGTCGCCGCAGGACGGCTACGACGGCTACTGGGCCGAGGCCGCCATCGTGGAGTTCGCCGAGCAGGCTCTCTCCGGCCCGATTACTCGCGCAGAGATGCCCTGTGGATGACGTGGTAGGAAACCTCCGCGGCAAACCGGGCGGGAGGCAGGATGGCAGCCTGCGCGGGCGGCGAGTTCGGTCGCGCTGCGGTGCACGGTGGATGCCGCGAAAGGAATCACTCATGGCAAACAGGGCGGGAGGCGGCATGGCATCACGCACGGGCGGCAACCACCGCCCGTGCCGGTATCCTTGAATGTGGCGTTGATCTCGAAGGTCGGAAGGCGACGGACGCGGATCAGCAGCAGAAGGCGGGACGCCAGCCCTGGCGGGTAGAATGTCCCCCTTCATGTCGGGTACTCGTACCCGGACATGCCGACCCGGACACCCGGGTGATCGCGACGCGCGGCGACTGAGGGCGCCGCCTACCAGCGAGGCTCGCGACCGCGGCCCCCGCCGAAGTCCCCGCCGAAATCCCGCCCGCGCCCACCGCCACCGCCTGGCCCTGCGCCGAATCCACGGCCGGCGCCACCGGGCGACTTCGGCCTGGCCTCGTTGACCACCAGCGCCCGACCGTCCATCTGGTGCTGGTGGAAATCGGCGACCGCCTTCTGGGCGCCTTCATCGGTCGCCATCTCGACGAAGGCGAATCCGCGTGCGCGGCCCGTGGCCGTGTCACGCATCACCTGGACGTTCTCCACCGCGCCCGCCTGGCTGAACAGGTTGCGGAGGTCGTCGTCCGTACACTTGTAGGGGAGGTTTCCGACGTAGAGTCTGCGGCCCATGCTTGACCCTGCTCCTGACACCTTCGCGCGCTGATCTGACGGCGACGAGCCCGTCGCGCCTACGAGCTGTCGCCGCGGCGAAAACTCACGCGAATCTGACGCGGCTGATGCACCACCCACGCAGACTTCTTCGGCGCGGTCTCACCAGAACGGCCGGAAGTATAGCAGAAGTCAAGGGATATTCGGATCAGGGGTCGACAAGGACCGTCAAGTTCGCTCCGGCTGCCCTTCTGCCGCCAGCCGCCAGTCGCCAGCCGCGAGCCTCCAGCCGCCAGCCGCGAGCCGGTCTGATCCGTCGAGGCGCACCCTTCTCCCCCGCCTCGACATCGATCTAGAGTGAAGAGGATGCATCATCGTCCAACCATCCGGACGATCGGGGCGTGGGCCGTTCTGGCGGCACTGGCCTCCCTCATCGTCTCGTGCGGCGGAAAGCCGGCCGAATCCCAGGCCAGATCCTTCCAGTTGACCGGCGAGGTCCTGGCCGTCAAGCCGGACCGGACCCAGGTGACGGTCAAACACGAGGACGTGGTCGGGTTCATGCCGGCCATGACCATGGCGTTCACCGTCAAGGAGCCCGAGCAGCTGGATGCCATCGCGGTCGGCGATCTGGTCCACGCGACGCTGATGGTCACCGACGAGGAGTCCTGGCTGGCGGGCATCCAGAAGACCGGTACATTGCCCCCCGAGCAGCGGTCCGGCCCCTCCGGCGAGCCTCCAAGCGTTGAGCTCCGGCCCGGCATGGCGCTGCCCGAGATCGAGCTGGAGCTTCAGGACGGGCGCTCGCGGGCGTTCTCCTCGTATCGCGGCTCCTTCGTGCTGATGACGTTCATATACACGAGTTGTCCGCTGCCTGACTATTGCCCGCGCATGGACCAGTACTTCCTCGCGCTCCAGCGCGGGATCCTGGTGTCACCGCCCCTGCGCTCCGCGGTCCGGCTCCTGTCGATCTCCTTCGATCCTGACGTCGACAAGCCGGGCGTCCTGCTGCAGCACGCGAAGGACGTCGGGGCGTATGACCCGGTCTGGCGATTCGCCACTGGCGATCGCAAGGCCATCGACGAGTTCGGCGCGAAGGTCGGCCTGGCAGTCATCCGCGAAGGCAAGAGCGGGCGCCAGATTACCCACAACCTGCGCACGGTGCTCGTCGATCGTGATGGACGGCTCGTGAAGACGTACAATGGTAATGACTGGAGCCCCGAGGTCGTGCTCGCTGACCTCGCCGCGGCAGTGAAATAAGGCCCGCGCCCGGGCACCGGTCCCGGCAGACGGCTTCTCTGGTCCTGCCTCCCGCCCCCCTTTGGAGATTCCCATGGCTGAGATGGTTTTGCTCGGTGACGAGGCAGTTGCGCTCGGCGCCGTCCACGCCGGCCTGACCGGCGCGTACGCCTACCCTGGCACGCCGTCGACCGAGATCCTCGAGTACCTGCTTCGCCATCAACAGCGGCACGGGCGGCCGCTCGCGGCGTGGTGCGCCAACGAGAAGACGGCGTATGAAGAGGCTCTCGGCGTGTCGTTCGCGGGACGGCGGGCGCTGGCGGCGATGAAGCACGTCGGCCTCAACGTGGCGGCGGATCCGTTCATGAACTCGGCGCTCTTGTCCATCCATGGCGGGCTGGTGGTGGCCGTTGCGGACGATCCGGGCATGCACAGCTCGCAGAACGAACAGGACAGCCGCTTCTTCGCGGACTTCGCCAGGATCATCTGCCTCGAACCGGCCACCCATCAGGAAGCCTACGAGATGACGCGCGAGGCGTTCGACCTTTCCGAACGGTTCACGATCCCGGTGATGCTCCGCCTGGTGACGCGGCTCGCTCACAGCCGGGGCATCGTGCAGGCCGGAGACGCCCGCCCCGAGAACCCGGCGCGGAAACCGCCGGATTCGGCGGCGTGGACGCTGTTGCCGGCCAACGCCCGCCGCCAGTGGCGGTCGCTCATCGAGCGGCAAGCCGGCCTGCGCGCGTACACGTCTGCTTGCCGGTACAACACCGTGGACATTCCGGAGGGCCAGTCGGCATTCGGCGTGATCACGACCGGGCTGGCTCGCAACTATCTCTTCGAGAACATCGCGGACCTCGAGCGCCGGCCGGCCCACCTCCACGTCGGCGCGTACCCGTTTCCGGTCGATCGCGTGCGCGAGTTCGTGCGGCGATTTCCGAAGATTCTCGTGCTCGAAGAAGGGTATCCGTTACTCGAGCACGCCCTGCGCGGCGTCGTTCCGCCGGAAGCCGACATCCGGGGACGGGAATCGGGGCACGTGCCGCCCGACGGCGAGTTGACGCCGGACATCGTGCGCACCGCGCTCGGACTGCCGCTGCGCCCGAGCATGACCGTCCCCGGCCTGTCGCTGCCGAACCGGCCGCCCCAGCTCTGCGCCGGTTGCCCGCACGGCGACAGCTTCCACGCCGTGACCAGCGCCCTCGCTGAGTTCCCGGGCGCGGTGGTGACCTCGGACATCGGCTGCTACACGCTCGGCGCGCTGCCGCCCTACACCGCCATCGAGTCGTGCGTCTGCATGGGAGCGTCGATCGGCATGGCCCGCGGCGCGTCCGATGCCGGGCTGCACCCGGTTGTCGCCGTGATCGGCGACAGCACGTTCCTCCACTCCGGCGTCACGCCGCTGATGGATGCCATCTCGGCGAACACGCCGATGACGGTGCTGATCCTGGACAACAAGACCGTCGGCATGACGGGCGGGCAACCCACGATCCGGCCCTCGTCCGAGCTCGAACCGCTGCTTCGCGGCCTCGGTGTCCCGCGCGATCATCTCCACATCGTCGAGGCGCACCCGCGCCACGCCGCGGCCAACGGCGCCCTGCTCCGCCGCGAACTGAGTCACCAGGGGCTCTCGGTCATCGTGGCCGTGCGCGAGTGCATCGAAACCGCGAAGCGCGGCCGCCGGCAGAAGGTCGAGACCACCGCCTAGGAAGAGAGCCATGACATTTGACATCATCGTTGCGGGAGTTGGCGGTCAGGGCGTCGTGTCACTGTCGGCGATCATCGCGTCGAGCGCCATGAGGGAGGGACTCTCCGTCAAGCAGTCGGAGGTCCACGGCATGTCGCAGCGGGGCGGCAGCGTGCTGGCCAACCTGCGCCTGGCGGATCACGCGATCGCCAGCGACCTCATTCCCAGGGGCGGCGCCGCGATGATCCTGAGCATGGAACCCGTCGAAAGCCTTCGATACCTGGATTACCTGTCACCCGAGGGCGCCATCGTCACGTCGACCAACCCGGTCAAGAACTTCGCGGCCTATCCGCCGCTCGACGGCATCCTCGCCACGATCCGTTCGCTGCCGCACGCGGTTCTCGTGGACAGCGAACAATTGGCCCGGCAGGCCGGGTCGCTGCGGGCCACCAACATGGTGATGGTCGGCGCGGCATCGTCCCTGCTTCCGGTGAAGCTGGAGACCATCGAGCACTTCGCGCGATCGATGTTCGCCTCCAAGGGCGACAAGGTGGTCGAGACCAATCTCAAGGCGTTGAGGGCGGGCCGCGACGCGGCGCAGCAGGAGTAGGAGCGTATGGATCTCGCCGGCATCCGGGCACTTTTCGCCACGGCGCGGCACGACGGCCGTCTCGGCCTCCTCGAGGCCGAGGGCCTTGCGCTGGTCCGCCTGATGGGGCTCGACGCGCCCCGCCACGTCGTGATCCGCGATGCCGCCGCGGCCGCACTCTGGCGGGATGGTGACCTGCCGGGACGCCGCGTGGTGGTCAAGGTGCAGTCGCCGCAGATCGTGCACAAGAGCGAGGCCGGCGGCGTCGTGGTCGTGCCGAACACGCGTGACGAGATCGCCTCTGCGGTGGCCGCCATGGAGGAGCGGCTTCAGGGCCAGGGCCTCGTCGGGTTCACAGTGAACGAATACATCGAGCACGACGCGGGACTCGGCCACGAACTGCTCATCGGCCTGCGCTGGACCGGGGACGTGGGGCCGGTGGTCACCTGCGGGGCGGGCGGAATCTACGCCGAGTTCCTGGCGGGCAACATCCGGCCGGGCCGTGAGATGGCCGTGCTCTCGCCGGATCTGGTCGAGGCCGGCGGCCTCGAGACCGCTCTTGGCAGCATCGCCGTCGTCGACCTCATCACCAAATCCCGGCGTGGTCAGTCGCCGCGGTTGGCGATGGCAACACTCTCGAGGACCGTCGGGGCGTTCCTGTCGCTGGCCGGCGCGATGGGCGGCGAGCTCGCCGAGTTCGAGGTCAATCCTTTCGCGGTCACACCCGATGGACGCCTGGTCGCCCTCGATGCGTTGGCCACGCTGCGTGATCCGTCGAGCGGCGGCGTTGCCGTCGAGAAGCCGCTCTGGAAGCTGAAGCGCCTGCTCGAACCGCGATCCGCCGCGATCATGGGTGTCTCCGAGCGCTTGAATCCCGGCCACATCATCGTCAACAACCTCATCCGCGAGGGATTCGACCGCCGGCGGATTCACATCGTGAAGCCTGGCATCGCCTCCATAGAGGGCTGTCCCTGCGTGCCCGACATCGCCTCGGTTCCCGAGCGCGTCGATCTCTTCGTCCTGTGCATCGATGCGGCCCAGTCGGCCGGAGCGCTCTCGGAGATCATCGAGACGCGCAAGGCCGAGAGCGTCGTGCTCATCCCCGGCGGCCTCGAGGAAAAGGCCGGCAGCGAACAGATCGTCGCGCGGATGCACGCGGCGCTCGCCGAGGCGCGGGCGAGCGAGTGGCGCGGGCCGCTCATCAATGGCGGTAACTGCCTGGGCATCAGGTCCCTGCCCGGGCGCTACGACACGACATTCATCCCCGAGTACAAGCTTCCCGTTCCGTCGGGGCCGAGGTCGCCTGTTGCGTTCATCTCGCAGAGCGGTGCGTTCGCCGTGTCGAAGGCCAGCAAGCTCGGGTTGCTGAATCCCAAGTACTCGGTGACGCTCGGCAACCAGATGGATCTGACCGTCGGGGACTACCTGGCGTACCTCAAGGACGATCCGGAGATCGAACTGTTCGCGGTCTACGTCGAAGGCTTTCGCCCGCTGGATGGCCTGAAATTCCTGCGCGCGGCGCGCGATATCGTCACGAGCGGACGAACCGTTATCCTGTACCGAGCCGGACGGACCGCGGCCGGCGCGAAGGCGTCGGCGAGCCACACGGCGTCGATCGCCGGCGATTACGCCGTGACCAGATTGCTCGGAGAGTCGCAGGGAGTGGTCGTCGCGGACACGCTCGAGGATTTCGAGGATCTCGCGCTGCTCTTCTCGCAGCTGCGCGACACCGAGATCTCGGGCCGGCGGCTCGGCGCCGTCTCCAATGCCGGGTTCGAGTGCGTGGCGATCGCGGACAACCTCGGCGAGTTCACGCTTGGACGATTCTCGGACCAGACCCGTCGCCGGGTCCAGGAACTCTTCGCACGCGCGCGCCTGGAGCAGGTGGTCGACGTGCACAATCCGCTCGATCTCACGCCGATGATGTCGGATGAGCCGTACGCGCAGGTGGTCGAGGCGCTGCTCGCCGATCCGGCGCTTGACGCCGTCTGCGTAGGCTGCGTGCCCCTCACGGCGGCGCTCAACACCCTGGCCCGGGACGCCGGACATGGTGAGGACATCGGACGCGACGGATCGCTGGCGCGCCGGCTGGCCGACCTGAGGCGGACGACACGGAAACCCTGGGTGGCCGTGGTCGACGCGGGCGCCCTGTACGATCCGATGGCGCGCGATCTGGCCGCGCATGGTGTGCCGACGTTCCGGTCCGCGGATCGCGCGCTGCGGCTGTTCAATGCGTTCTGTGCCCATCGCCGGCGCCGGGACGAGCGGGTCGCGTCGAGGCACGCCGCACTGAAAGGTCTCGACGTGCCGGCTGCGACTCGATGACTGAAGGCCCTCCGCCCCTGTCGTCGTTTACGGCGGAAGAACGGCGCCTCATCAGGCGGCTGCGCACCCCGCGCCTCGTGCAGACATTCCTGAACCGCCTGCCCTACAACACCGAGCCCGCCCCGCGCGGGGAAACGTTGCGGAGTTTCCGCGGCGTGGTGAGGACGGGAACGGCGCATTGCCTGGAGGCGGCGCTGTCGGCCGCCGTGATTCTGGAACAGCACGGCTACCCTCCGCTCGTGCTCAGCTTCGAGTCGATTGACAAGCTCGATCACGTGATCTTCGTCTATCGGCGGGCGGGCAGATGGGGGTCCGTCGCCCGATCGCGCGATCCGGGCCTTCACGGGCGAAAGGCCGTCTTCAACTCACCCCGCGCGCTCGCGATGAGCTACTTCGAACCGTATGTCGACCTGTCCGGGTGCATCACGGCCTACCAGGTCGTGGACCTGCGCGTCCTTGGCGCCTACGACTGGCGATTGTCGGAGAAGAACCTGTGGAAGGCCGAGCAGATGCTGATCGACTGCCCGCACCGGCCGCTGCGAGTGGACTGGGCGAGAGAGCGCGCGCTGCGGAAGCGCTATGTCGCCTTCAAGGCGGCCTATCCCGACCGCAAGCCGGTGCGCTACGAAGGGCGCTCGGCGTGGACCGATCTGCCTCGCCAGTTCACGGGGCCTGGCTACGACGTTGCGTGGTAGGACAGGTCGCGCCTAGTCAAGGTCGAAGTCCCGCTTCGGCTTGGTGACCGGTTCCTCTCGCGCCTGTTTCAGCGCCTCTTCGAATCGGCGCGACAACGCGTCCCCTCGCGTCCTCTCAGCGGCGACCGACTGCTGGAACGCCGCCTCCCGCCGCTCGGCCTCTTCGGCGACCAGCCGGGCCGCCATGTCGAGGTCCGGCTTGTCCTCGCGTTCCGGCTCCTTGTGCGAGATGACGCGCTGCAGGTTCTTGTCGACCACGAGGGTGGCCGAACAGCACGGGCAGGTCACTTCGAATTCCGATATCAGCTTCGCCATGCCGCTTCTCCACGCGTTGCTATCGACGACGCCCGCGACCGTGCACGAGCGTGATGCTCGCGCCGGACCTGGCCCGCGCCGTGACCTCCACCCCCTGCACGACCTGCCGCTTCGGGTCGAATCGCTGTCCGAACCCCGCCACGAAGGCCGTGAGCGGGATGTTGAACTGTTCTCCGGGCGCCATCGACGCCTTGGTCACCCGGTAGTGATCGTTGACCCAGACTTCGACGCCAGTCCATTCGTCCGCGGATTGGTTCTGCACGATCATCGTATTCGCGTTGAAGCGGATCGGCCTGGGTCCCTCCCGGCTGCTGCAGGCGGCTGAGAGCGCCACGAGGATCACGGCCAGCCCGACGCTCCTCCGCCTCAGATGTTGCCGCCAATCAGTCATGTGACTCCATCGGGGGCGATGGGCCCGACCAGGCTCCATCATACCGCGGACAATCGGCGCCGACCTCGCCGGTGTCGCGTGGACACTGGACACACTTCCCGCTAGGATACCCGGGATTCACCTCGCACGACATCCGATGCCGGCCCCCCTCAACCGTTTATTGGGGGCGCACGCCGTGCCGAACCTGCCCGGCACGGATCGGGCCCGTTCGCTGCGCACCGGCCGGCACCCCGCGCTGCTCCGAATGACAGGCCAACACTCGTGCGTCAGCTCGTGAGGGCACCCGTCGGCCCCGCGGATCGAATGTGCCCTTGACATCAGATTGCAATTTGATATCATTACGAAAGCACAGGAGGTCGAACATGGTTCGCGAGATCGAACGGGACGCGGTGTCGGGACTTCTGGTCCTGCCGGTACTGGTGTTCGTGCTGCTCGCCAGCATCTACGGTTTCATCCAGGCGGTCACCCCGGCCGAACCCAGCGTCTGGGCCATCCTCGGGTGGGTCCTGGTCTGGCTGATCGACGTACTCCTGATGATGGGCCTGTTCCTGGTGAACCCCAACGAAGCCAAGGTGCTCCAGCTGTTCGGCAACTACGTGGGCACCGTCAAGAAGCCCGGCCTGCGCTGGGCCAGCCCGTTCTACTCGAAGCGGAGGATCTCGCAGCGGATCCGCAACTTCGAGAGCCAGCATCTCAAGGTCAACGACAACGAAGGCAACCCGATCGAGATCGCCGCGGTGGTCGTGTGGCGCGTCGTCGAAACGGCGGAAGCCTGCTTCGAGGTCGACGACTACAATAACTACGTGCACGTCCAGAGCGAGGCTGCGCTGCGGAACCTGGCCACCAGCTATCCCTATGATTCCCACGACGAGCATGTGATGTCGCTCAGGGGGCACACCGGCGCGGTGGCCGAGCACCTCAAGAAGGAAATCCAGGACCGCCTCGCGAAGGCGGGTGTCGAAGTCATCGAAGCGCGGATCAGCCATCTGGCCTATGCCGCAGAGATCGCCGCCGCGATGTTGCAGCGCCAGCAGGCGGGCGCCATCATCGCCGCCCGCCAGCGCATCGTGGAAGGGGCCGTCGGCATGGTCGAGATGGCGCTCGAGATGCTGTCGAAGAAGAGCATCGTCAAACTGGACGAAGAGCGGAAGGCCACCATGGTCAGCAACCTGCTCGTCGTGTTGTGCGGTGAACGGGCGGCGCAGCCCGTGGTCAACACCGGGACGCTCTATCAATAGCCGCCGTGGCCGATCGCAAGCCGTTCCTGATTCGGATCGACACGGTCATCCTGGACGCGGTGCAGCGCTGGGCGAACGAGGATCTGCGCAGTGTCAATGCGCAGATCGAGTTCCTGCTGCGCCGTGTCCTGCAGGACGCCGGGCGGCTGGGTCGTGAGTCCGGGGCGAAGGGACGCCGCCACAAGGACGAGGGCGGGCAGGGTTGATTGCGGAATCCGAAAGCCGGCCGAGCTGAGACTGGGCGGCTAGCCCTCTTCTTCGAAATCGATCTCTTCGGGAGGACCGAGGCGGGTCGGAGGACGCATCGCTTCCCGGTGGTCGAACAGCGGAAGGCCGCGAACGTGGAGCGATGACACGCACCCGGGCGCCTTTTCGTCGAGCACCACGGTCACCGGGCTTCCTTCGACGCCATCCCTGAAGGAGAGCCGGCATCCACAGGCCAGCCGCGCGTGAACGAACCCTTTCAGCATGTCGGGCACCAACCACCGGAGACGGTGACCATGGCGTCGCGAGGTGCGCCGGTCTCCCCGCTCGTCCTTCCTGGTCGCATCATACTACAGGAGCCCGAGGATATCCTTTTCGAACGTCTCCTTGGGATTGAGCCCCATGTGTTTCTTGCAGAGCCTGCCATCGCGCCCGATGATATAGGTCGTCGGCAATCCCCAGATGGGCCCGTACGCCTGCTGCACGTCGTCGCGGCCGTTGCCGAGCAGCACCGGGTAGTTCATCTTGTAGGCCGCCGCGAAGGGCCGCAGTTGCTCGAGGGTGTCGTCAACCGAGACGCCGATGACGATTAGCCCTTTGTCGCGATACTTGTTCTGAAGGTCCACGAACCCGGGAATCTCGATCTTGCACGGACCGCACCACGTCGCCCAGAAATCGAGCAGGATCACCTTGCCCTTGTACGCGGCGAGATTCACCGGGTTCCCGTCGATGTCCTTCAGCGTGAATTTCAGGTCGGCCGGCTTCGCGTTGGCGTCGCACCCGGGCCCGGCTGACGTGGTCCGGCTGGCGCCAGGCCCCCGCATGCCGCCCCACACGAGCAGCGTCACACCCGCGACCAGAAGCAGAACAATGACCCACCGTCGATTCATACCAGGTCTTCCTCGTTCTGGAGTTGGCGTGGCTCCTGAACATTTCCCGGGCCGGCACGGGATTGATGCCGGCCTTCATGCATGAGTCCGCGCTACTGACGCATCCCGAAGTACTGAGCCACCTGTCGTACATTCTCCCGCGAATCGCGCGAGAGCACCACCACTGTCTCGTCGCCCCGGCGAAAAATCACGGAGGTGTATCCCAGGATCGCGACGTCGCCCTGCAGCGCGGTGCCGCGCGGCATGACGTAGACCGACACGGGGAGCGCTCCGCGCCTGAAGAGGAGATGCGCCAGCGCGCCGTGCAGCACGAAGCACCGCCGCCCCCCGAGAAACGTCAAGCCTGCTGGCGCCGGCCCCTCCGGCACCGGAACGTCCCAGCCGTAGCGGACGCGCAAGTCGCTGCTGACCGCGGCAGCCGTCTTCGTCCCTGCCGCGCCAGGCCGCGAGAAGCACACCAGATGATCCAGCGTCAATTGAGCAGACAAGGCCTCGGCGGGATGAAACACGAGGCCGTAGGCTGCGGCGCCCAGCACGGCGAGCAGTGTCACGGCCGCCAGCGCCAGCGGCCGCGCAAGGCGAGGTGACCGCCGCCCCGGGGTGCCGAGCTCGGACCAGTGGCGGGCGGTGTCCTGACACCGCTCCCGCAGCCGCCGGGACACCGGGCCGACCAGCGTGTCGGACCGCTCCCGCAACAGGGTCCGTGTCGTGGATTCCGCCTCGGCCTGACGCTGGCACGGAGGACACCGGCCGAGATGCGTCTCGACTTCCGCCCGCTCGGTTTCCGACGCCTCGCCGTCGACATACGGCGTAATGAGCGGGTCAACCTGCGGGCAGTTCGCCATGTCGGATGTTCTCCCCCTGTTAGACGCTGCGCGTGGCGGGAACGGCCCCGGGCAGCCGCGCCTGACCGCCGAACCGTTCCGCGCGGGCCAGCAGCCGATCGTGCAGCAGGCGCCGGCCACGCGAGATTCGAGACATCACGGTCCCGACAGGCACGTCGACGATCCTGGCGATCTCGGCGTAGGAAAACTGCTCCACGTCGCGCAACCACACGGCGGCGCGGAACGCGCCGGGGAGGCTGTCGAGCACCTCCCGCACGTCGGCATCCCGAGCACGCTGGAGCAGCAGCTCTTCGGGGTTGGCGTCGCGGTCGGGCACCTCGCCGGCCCGGTCGGCCGCATCGGCGTCGGCATCCACCGGATTACGGCCCTCGTCGCGCCGCGAGTTCAGGTGCAGGTTGTGCAGAATGGTATGGAGCCACGCCCGGAGATTGGTCCCCGGCTCGAACTGGCCCATCGACCGGAACGCGCGGAGGTAGGTCTCCTGGACGAGGTCCTCGGCGTCGGCCTCGTTCCGCGTCAGCCGCAGGGCCGTGGCGTACAGGCGGTCGACCAGTGCCAGCGCCTGCGCCTCGAACCCCTCAGGTTCGCGGTCGTTCGCGGAAGTGGACGGACGTCGACCGAACACAGGCCTCCCCGGTTGCGCGACGTTTAGCGAAAGACCCCGGCGCCAACGGCCAGTCCATCAGTATAGGGCACATTCCGCGGGCCGGGGACCGCGGGCGAGGCCGGCGGGACGCCCGGTGTCCCCGCAGGAGACAAGTACGCCCGGTGAGGTGGACAGGATTCAACCGAAATCCGACCCGTATCGGCGTGGAATCCCGCCTTGGGCGCTGTGGCTCGAGGTACGGGATTTGCTCTCAGTAGGTCGGTTTCCCTGGATCCGAAGCGTTGCAGCACCCGTCGTAGAGGCAGTAACATCGTGCACGAGTTGAACATCCCCGTGCATTTCCGTCCTCGAGGTGAACGCATGCGCCTGACGCGCACCGCCCTGGTGACGAGGGTAGCGGCCGTATCAGCCTTTGCCCTGCTGGTCGCGGCCCCGCCGCTCGCGGCTCAAACGCCGTTTGTCCCGTACTTCGGGAAGAACCTGGTTCGGTACGACCGGTTCGACTGGCGTATCTACAACACCGAACACTTCGAGATCTTCTACTACCCGGCGATCGAGGCGCAGCTCGAGCGGGTCTCGGGCTATGCGGAGAGCGCGTATCAGAAGGTCAGCGCGGATCTCAAGCACGACATCGCACAAAAGATCCCGCTCATCCTGTTCAAGACCCACGCCGAGTTCGAACAGGAGAACGTCATCCCCGGGGCGGCCGAGGAAGGCGTGGGTGCCTTCGCCGAGCCGACACGCAACCGGATGCTGCTGCCGCTCGACGACCCGCCGGATCAACTCTACCGGCTCATCACGCACGAGCTCACGCACATCTTCGAGTTCGACATCATCCCGCAGGGACTGATCCGCCGGAGCGTCCCGCTCTGGGTGGCGGAAGGCCTGTCGGACTACGTCGCGGGCGACTGGCAGCCCATCGACCTGATGACGGTACGCGACGCCGCGGTGGCCGACATCGTGCCGAAGATGAGCGAGCTCGAAGGCTACGGGAACACCAACAATCCCCGCATGGTCTACAACATGGGCCATGCCTGCTTCGAGTTCATCGAATCCCGCTGGGGGAAGGAAGGCATCCGGCAGTACCTGTTCGCCCTCCGCAAGTCGGTCGTCGGCGGCGGCGAGAACGCCTTCGAGGATGCGTTCCAGCTCAAGGGCGAGGACTTCGACCAGCAGTTCGAGAAGTACCTCAAGGACCGGTTCAAGCCGTTCCGGGACAAGGAGCGTCCGGCCGACTACGGCAAGAACATGGCGCCCCGCCCGGAAAAAGGCGCGTTCCAGGGCGCGCTCTCGCTCGAGCCGTCGCCGACCGGTGACCTGATCGCGGCGGCCACGGTCAATCGCAACGATCGCGAGGTGGACATCGTGCTGCTGTCGGCCAAGGACGGCAAGGTCATCCGCGATCTGACCCCCGGCTTCGATCAGAACATGGGGTTCGACTACGTGGTGACGCCGGGCAGCCGCTGGATCACGGTGCCATGGCTCTCGTGGTCGCCCGCCGGCGACCGGCTCGCCTACGTGGTCCGCCACGAGCGCGGCAAGTCGATCATCGTCCAGAACGTCCTCAACAAGAAGATCGAGAAGCGCTTCAACCTGAACAACGAAATCGACGAGCCCGAATCACCGCGGTTCTCGCCCGACGGCAAGTCCATCGCCGTGTCCGGGCGCAAGAACTCGGTCGGCGACATCTTCCTGATCAACATCGCGACGGGCCAGATCGAGAACCTCACCAACGATCCGTTCGACGACTACGCGCCGGTGTTCTCGCCGGACGGCAAGTCCATCGTGTGCGTCTCGCGGATCAGCGGCAACGAGAAGATCTTCAGGCTCGATCTCGCGACCCGCAAGAAGACCCAGCTCACCTTCGGCACCCACGACGACGGGGGCGCGCAGTTCGTGGACGCGGACACGGTGCTCTTCCCGTCGACCGCCCTCGATCCGAACAAGACAGTCGAGCCCGAGGTGGCGCGCAACGGCAACATCTACAACCTGTGGACGCTGAACCTCAAGAACGGCGAGCTCCGGCAGTACACCGACGCACTGGGCGGCAACTTCTCGCCGGTCGTCGTCCGCGACGGCAAGACCACGAAGTTCGCGTTCGTCACCTACTACAAGGGCGACTACGAGCTGCACATGCTCGAGCCGAAGGAGCCCGCGGTGATCGCGATGGCCACCGACTTCGGCGCGCCGGGGCCGGTCATCGACTTTCAGGCGCCCCTCAGCCACACCCTGGTGAAGGCGAATCAGAAGAAGAAGGGCCCGTTCGAGAAGATGTTCCTCGACGGCCGCCCGCCGGTGAGCGTTGGCGTCACCAGCGGCGGCGAGCTGTTCGGCGGCACGGCGATTTCCTTCAGCGACGTGCTCGGCGACAAGGACTTCTCGTTCTACGCGGCCTCGGTGTCCCAGTACCGGCAGTTCGCCCTGTCGATGACGAACATGTCGCGCCGGTTCCAGTACGCGCTGCAGGCCTACTGGATGGACCAGTTCTTCTACGCCCAGAACAGCTCCTTCTACGACCCGTCCTACGGCCCGTACATCAGCCGCGACATGGCGGTGGCCGTCCGGACCAACCGCGGCGCCACCGGGTTCGGCATCTACCCGCTCGATCGATACCGGCGGATCGAGGTGAGCGGCGGCATCTCCTACACCAAGGAGCAGTACAACAACTCCGATGTCGCCGCCGTCTCACAGCAGTACCAGCAGTCGCTCTACGGACGTCAGTTGTTCCGGAACGGCTGGGCGATCCCGCTGACGGTCGCCTTCGTCCAGGAGACCACGATCTTCCGGGAGTTCGGTCCGCTGTCAGGCAATACGATGCGGGCCGCCTATACGATCGCGCCTTCGCTCGGCGGCGGCGGCAATTCGATGTCGTGGCAGACGGTGGACGCCGATGTCCGGAAGTACCTGCGCCTGGCCGGATCCAGCCTCCTGGCGCTGCGAGTCCGCACCTTCAGGAGCTGGGGCAAGACGCCCGACTTCACCTACTTCGGGGGCAACTCCGAAATGCGCGGGTTCGACTACCTGCAATTCCTCGGGCAGAACGGCGTCTTTGCCAACGCCGAGCTCCGCTTCCCGATCATCAACGCGATGGCCACGCCGCTCGGAGTGCTCGGCGGCGTACGCGGCGTGTTCTACTTCAACATCGGGGGCGGCTGGTTCGACAACAGCGGCTTCAAGTTCTCGGCGCGCAACGACGAACTGGTCAACCCCGTGGTGGGCTTCCAGACCGACCCCCTGAGCGGGGCCTCGGTCCCCGTCTACGGCGACCCGGTGCCCATCAGCGGGTTCCGTCTCGTCGGAGGGCGCGCCTCCTACGGCGTCGGCCTCGAAACCTTCGCCCTGGGCTTCCCGATCCACCTCGACTGGACGAAGCGGACGCTGTTCAATCAGGCGTGGGAGGATGCCGTGTTCGGGCCCGGCGGGAGCGATGCCTACCGGAAGTCGCGTTTCCAGTTCTGGATTGGTTTCGATTTCTAACGCCGGCGCGTGAGCTGACCACACAAGCTCGAGCCCGGGCGATCACGAGGAACCCCGGAGCGGCCACGCCGCTCCGGGGTTTGCTGTCTGATGGACCTGACACCGAAACGATCCGCCGAGTCCGCCACCGAGATGGTGCAGGTGGTGCTGCCGAACGACGCGAATCCGCTGGGGTACATCCTGGGCGGCACCGTGATGCACCTGATCGACATCGCGGGCGCGATCGCCGGGCACCGTCATACGCGCACACTGCTGGTCACGGCCGCGGTCGACGGACTCCAGTTTCTCCACCCGATCAAGGTCGGGGACCTGATCATCCTCGAGTCGCGCGTCACGTGCACCTTCACGACGTCGCTCGAGGTGGAGGTGGAGGTGTTTTCGGAGGAAACGCTGACCGGTGAGCGCCGCCTGACCAGCCACGCCTTCCTGACCTTCGCGGCCATCGACCGGGACGGGCGCCACCTGCCCGTTCCCCCGCTCATCATCGAGACCGACCGGGATCGGAGGCGGTGCGAGGAGGCGCACGCCAGGAGGGCCGAACGCCTCCTGAAACGCGCCGCACGGGGAGCGTGAGCGGACTGGATCGTCTATTGCGACTTGAGTGTCAGCACGCTGCGATCGAGATCGATCGATGCCCGGTACCGGCTCAGGAGCCGGTGCCCCATGGTGCCGCCAAGCTCGAAGCCGAGCAGCGCGCTCGGTGCGTCCAGGTTCAGCACGACCAGGGGCGTACGCTCGAGGTGAAGCGCGTCGAAGGCGAGATTCATGCCGGTCAGCAGGAATGCGCTGGCATCGACGCCAGACAGCCCGTACACCTTGAGCGGAATCCGGCGGAAGCCCGCCGGAAGCTCCAGCGCCTGGGCCGTCACCCGGCTGATCGAGATGACCTGGCCTCCGGTATCCACGACGAATGCCGACTCGGTGCCCTTGTCCGTGCCCACCACTCCGTGCACCGTGGCGAGGCGGTAGAGCCACAGCGGCAGTTCGAAGTCCGGCGCCGATTCCGGAGGCAGGTGACGGCCGATCGTCAGACGGTGATGCTGGTAGTCGACCGACATCGACAGGCCCGCTGCCAGCGGGGAGAAGCTCTCGAGATCGCGTCCAAGCGTCCGTTCCCGCGCTGGCACGCTCCGGATGAGGCACGGAACGTTGTTGATGCCCAGGCGCTCGATGTAGAGCCTGTCGATCAGGCCGATCTGCTGAGTTCGGAATCCGATATCACCGACCCCGGCACTGACGGTATACGACACGGGCACGATGCCGCGGCGTTCGGCCATCGCACGCGTCACCACCGGCAGTTCTGCCCCTGTGTCGATGACGATGTCGGTTTCGGGACCGCCGTTGAATCGCCCGTTCACGACGATCTTGTCGTTCGACACGCGAAACGGAATGACGTACGGCTGGTCGGGAGGGCCGGCGATATCGTAGGGCGTGCGCCGCCCGAATGCCTTGAGCGCCAGCAGCTTGGCCCGGGCCCACGTCGAGGTCTCTCCCTGTTCCTTCCCCGGCAGGAGGCTGACGTAGACCTGGTAGGCCGTCACGGCGTCCGGGTAGCGCCGCATGCGCTCGAGCACGAAGCCGGCCGTCTGGTGCACGTCCGCATCGCCGGGCGTCAGGCTCACCGCGGTTTCGGCGTGATCCAGCGCTTCGTCGAATCGCCCGCGCGCGAGCAGCGCCCGCGCCAGGCCGTTGTGAGCCCGGGCGACATCGGGCTGGAGGGCCAGCGTGTCCCGGTAGGCCCGCTCCGCCGAATCGAAGAGCCCGGCGGACCAGAGGGCGTCGCCGTAGAGCGCGCGCACGCCCGCATCATTCGGGTGATCTGCCAACAGGGTGGTCGCCACCGTGCGCGCCTGCAGAAACTGCGCGGTCTTCAGCGAGCAGCGAACCACGCCCATCTGTGCGGGGACCTGGACCAGGGGATCGTCGGCCTGCGCCGCCAGCCGATACGCCGGCAGCGCCTCGAGGCAGCGGCCTGCCGCCGCCAGCGAGGCTCCGCGCTGCAACTGGGCCTCGAGCGTTTCTGCCGGGCGGACCGCGTCCCCGCGCATCACCGGGACGGCGATCAGAGCCGAAACTGCAACCGCGAGCCCGAGACGCCTCCTGCGCATGAAGCCTCCTCCAGCCAGCGTGCCGTGCGAATTGGCAGGTCCTCTGACAGGATACCGGAGTGGCGCAGAATTACCAAGTGAAGAAATAAGAGATTACCGGACCGCGGCAGGCCGGCACTGTCGGCGCGGCACGGCCCGCCGAAACACTCAGCGCGTATAGACCTGGATGGGCAGCCCGTCATACATCTCGTCGATGCGCAGCAACTGCGCATCGCGGCTGTAGGTGCCAAGCTCGTAGTCTTCGCTCATCACCAGCGCCTTGATGGGCTTGGTCGGGCACACCTCGGCGCACAGCCCGCAGAAGCTGCATCGCGACAGGTTGAAGTCGAAGTAGTCCAGCACCTTGATCTTGATGCCCGGCTCGCGGTGCCCGCCAAGCGACAGCAGGTCATCGGGACACGCCTTGGCGCACTGATCGCAGACGATGCAGGTCTGCGCGCCCGTCGCGGGCTCGACCTGCAGCCGCAGCACGCCGCGGAAACGGGGCGCCACCGGGCGGCGTTCCGTCGGGTACTGGAAGGTGAACGCCGGCTGCGGCGTGTACTTCAGCGTCAGCCAGAGGCCCTTGATGAGGTCGACGAGGAAGATGGAACGGAGAAAGTCCTTCAGCATGCTAAACGTCCACCCAATCGGGTTAGCCGCGATCGTCGATGATGATGGGTTCGATCTGTCCAACCGGTACGACGCGATCCCGGCGCAGCACCGTGCTTTCTTTCTTGATCTTGTCCTGCAGCCGCATCAGGCCATAGAACAGCGCCTCGGGGCGCGGCGGACAGCCTGACACGTACACGTCGACCGGCACGACCTTGTCCACGCCCTGGACCACGCTGTAGGTCGGAAACGGCCCGCCCGCGTTCGAGCAACTGCCCATCGAGATGACCCAGCGCGGCTCGGGCATCTGATCGTACAGGCGCCGGAGCACCGGCGCCATCTTCTTGGTCACCGTGCCGGCCACGATCATCAGATCAGCCTGGCGGGGCGACGCCCGGAAGACTTCGCTGCCGAATCGCGCGATGTCGAAACGCGATCCGCCGGCGGCAATCATCTCGATCGCGCAGCAGGCGAGGCCGAAGCCCATGGGCCACAGAGAATTCGCGCGGGCCCAGGCCAGGACATGGTCCACATTGGTCGTAATGATGTTGTCACTGAACTTATGATCGATCAGTCCCATCGTCGGCGCCCTTCCCAGCTACTTCTGGTAGTACTCGGCATTCTTCGGCACGAAACTCTTCCATTTGTCCGGGACTTCGTCGAGCGCGAAGATCGCCTCGACCGGACACGCCGGCACGCAGGCCCCGCAGTCGATGCACTCATCCGGGTGGATGTACAGCAGTTCGGCTGACTGGAACTCCGCCTCGTCTTTCCGCGGGTGGATGCAATCGACCGGACAGACATCGACGCAGGCGGTGTCCTTGGTGCCGATGCACGGCTCGCAAATGATATACGCCATGGCCTTGATCCTCCACTCACGCGCGGTTCGCTCGCGCCGCGCGACTACCGGCTCTCCAGCGCCGGCGCGGGCAGGTAGCCCAGCCGGGTCGATACCGCGTGTCCCAGTTCCCAGGCGCTGCGGTTGTGCTCCTGCACGAGCGGCCGGTCATCGGGCCCGTGACCGAACACGCCGACCCGCGCGACCTCCCGCCCCGTGTAGTCATACACCGGAGCACAGGTGCAGAACAACCTCTGGGCGCCGGCAAGCTCAGCCGGGCCCAGCCTCAGCATTGGCGGGTTCCCCGCCGTGACGTCCGCCCGACTCGCCAGGCGGAGACAGCTCAATCGGCGCCCGGTCTGTCCGGCTTCGAAATAAACCGAGCAGTGCGCGGGCATCTGCTTGCCATACGCCGTTCGCATAGCGACTTCATCCGGGCCCGCACTCCAGATGTAGGTCACTTCCTCGGCCGCCGGCACGGCGATGAAGCTGCGCTGGCCGGCCTTCAGCGTGTACTCACGGAGGATCGGATACGCGTGCAGCCGGATCTCCGATCGCCCGAGCAGCCGGAAACTCAGGTCCAGCATCTTCAGCGTCAACCCGTAGCGCTGCGTATCCTCGTCCTGCCGGACGTAGCCTCGCCGCCTGAGGACTGACAACAGCCGATGAACGGTCGGCCGCGGTTGCCCGAGCGCTTTCGCGACCTCGGTCAGGCTCATGCCGCGCGGCGCAAGACTGAGGGTCTCGCAGACCTCGAGCGCCTTGTCGATTGAGGTCGTCGCCGGGGATGGGCTGCTACCCGTCATACCAGTGCGTTCCACATGTCGGAATCGAGTTTCACTATTCAAACACTACGCCACCAGCTGACGGGCTGTCAAGAACTGCGGTCTATAATCATATGAACCTGGGATGCAATAACTTGCGAACAGCCTTTCGGTTCTCGTCGTGGATCAGAGGCTCGATTGTGCTGCTGGCATCATCCGCGGCAGTCTCTGCCCAGATCCTTCCCTCGCGCCCCATCAGCTTCGCGAACGGCTCGATCACATTCGGCGCCGAGTTCTCGGCAACCTGGGGCAGCAACGACACCGGCTACTTCAACTACACCAGCTACGAAGTCAGCGCGCTGCGTCGCATTCGGGCCGGGCTGTCCGCGTCGTGGAAGCCTGCGGCCTGGATGTCGGTTCTCGGCGAGGCGCGCATCCAGACGGGTGCGCCGCTCCAGCTCTATGCGCTCTTTCTGCGCGTCAGGCCATGGCCGACACGCAGCTTCGACATCCAGGCCGGCCTGATTCCCCCGACCTTCGGCGCGTACCCCCGGCGGAGCTATCCACAGGACAATCCCCTTATCGGGGACCCGCTCCTCTATCAGTACCTGACGTCGGTCCGAACCGAAGCCGTGCCGGCCTCCGCCGACGACGTGTTGCGGATGCGCGGTCGCGGCTGGCTCGTGTCGTACCCCATCGGTGACGCGTACGCGGAAGGCGGCGTGCCGGTCGCATCGGTGCTCGCCTGGAACACGGGCGTGGGAGTTCGAGTGGGCTCATCGCCCGTGGAGATCGCCGCCGCCATCACGTCGGGAAGCCTCAGCCAGCCGGGGCGTGGCGGTCATTTCACGACCCCCGAAGTTGCCGCGCGAGCGACCTTCACGCCATCGGCCGGCCTGATAGTCGGCGTGTCGGCAGAACAGGGTCCGATTCTCGCCGACTCGGTTCTCGACGCGCTTCCGCCCGGCACACCCACCAGTTCGCTCCTGCAACGGGCACTGGGAATGGATCTGGAATACTCCCGCGATCACTGGTTGATCAGAGGCGAGCTCATCGCCAATCAATGGCGGCTGCCCAGCCTGCAGTCGCCGGCTCTTTCGGATCCCCTCGGCGTGCTCGGCTGGTACATCGAGGGCCGGTACCGGCTGTTGCCGCAGCTCTATGCAGCCGCGCGCGTCGACCATCTCGGGTTCGGGACGATCGCGGGCACGTTACGTTCGGAGACCTGGGATGCGAATGTCACGCGAACGGAGGCCGGCCTCGGGTACTACCTCCAGCGGAATGTGATTCTCAAGGGCGCATGGCAGCACAACACGCGCGACGGTGGCCGGCTTCACCGGAACGATCTCGGGTCGGTCCAGCTGCTCTATTGGTTCTGATGAGAAACAGACTTGCACCCATCGCGTTGACGGCGACGCTGGGGCTGCTCGTGCCGGCTCCGCCGGCCATCCGATCCAGCGCGGCCGCCGCGATCGCCGCAGCAGGCGGCACGATCCGGGGCCGGGTGGACGTCAGGCGCGGGCCCACGGTGGTGGAACCGCGCCCGAACGTCGCGTCGCTGGGCATGGCCGATCGGAACCCGACGCCGGAATTGCGGCCGGCCGTCCTCTATCTCGAGGCGGCCCCGCGGGGCGCCTTCGAGCGCGAGGAGAACCGGGCCTCGATGGTGCAGCGGGACGAGACGTTCGTGCCGCACGTCCTGGCGATTACGGTTGGCACCACGGTGGATTTTCCGAACGTCGATCACGTCTACCACAACGTCTTTTCCCTCTCCCGGACACGGCCGTTCGATCTCGGGAGGTATGCATCGGGGACGTCCAAGGCCGTGAAGTTCGATCGGCCCGGCGTCGTCCAGGTGTTCTGCGACATTCATTCGCACATGAGCGCCTACATCCTGGTGTTCGCCCATCGGTTCTTCGCGGTCACCGACGATGACGGGCGCTATCGAATCGAGGGCGTGCCGCCGGGGAGCTATACGGTGGCGATGTGGTATGAAGGCCTGATTCGCGACACGCGCGCGACCACCGTCCCGGAGGCTGGCGGCGTCGTCGACCTCGACTTCACCGTCCGTCCCGCCGATCGGGCGCGCCGGCCATGAAGCTCCTCTCATCGCTGACCAACCGGATCTTCCTGGCGACGACGCTCCTGGCGGTTCTGGCCATCGGATTCACGGTCGTCTTCGTCAGCACGCGGGTCACCGCCTCGGCCGAAGTCGAGCTCGAGCGCGGCCTGGTCGAAGCCGGAGCGCTCGTCGAGAATCACGGCCGCGACATCTTCGACACCTTCTCGCTGCTGGCCAAGCTCATCGCCGATATTCCAATCCTGAAGGCCGCCATCGGGACCGGCGATCCGCCGACGGTGCATTCACTGGTGGAGGATTACCGCCGGCTGCTGACGAAGGCGGACGTCGTGGCGGTGACCGATCGGAGCGGACGCGTGCTGGCCGTGTCCGGCGGAACCCAGCTCACCTCCGAGGAAGTCGGCGGCCTCGCCTCGGTTCGGGGCGCCCTGGACGGCATGGCCTCGACGGCCTATTGGACCCAGCCATCCGGCGTCCTGCAACTGGTGACGGTCCCGGTCACAGCCGGCCAGAATCCGCCGGAGATTATCGGGACGCTCAGCGTGGGCTTCCTGCTGGACCGGCGCCTGGCGGCGCAATTCAAGCAGCTGACGGGCAGCGAAATCGCCTTTGCCTTCGATGGCCGCGTACGGGCCTCGACGCTGGCCGCCGGGTCGGACACGGCGCTCGAAGCGCTGCTTGGGAGCTCCGGGATTTCGCACGTGATGATGGGAGGAGAGGAATTCGTGGGGGTGCTGCAGAGGTTGCCCCCGGTCTCGCCTCTCGGGTCCCAGGCGGCTGCCAACGCCCCGGCTCCGGCCTCGGGCTCGCGGGCGCAGGTGCCGGTGGCGATCGTGCTGCGATCGAGCACCGAGCGGCTGCGATTCCTGCAGACGGTCAACAAGGTGACCGTGCTCACGCTGGTGGTCACCGTGCTGCTCGCCACGGTCCTGGCCTACGCGATCGCCCGCACGGTCACCCGGCCGCTCGGCGCGATCACCGCCGTGATGCGCGAAATCGCGGTGACCGGAGATCTCGCCCGCAAGATCACCCCGCCATCCCACTGGGACGACGAAGATGCGCGCCTGCTTGCCGCCACGTTCAACACGCTGACCGAATCCATTGCCCGGTTCCAGGAGGAAGTGGCCCAGCGGGAGCGCCTGTCGTCGCTCGGCCGATTGTCGGCCATCGTCGCCCACGAGATCCGCAACCCGCTCATGATCATCAAGGCCTCGCTCCGCGCGCTGACGCGCGTGGACGCGTCCTCGTCGTCGGTCGCGGAGGCCGCCTCCGACATCGATGGTGAGGTCACCCGGTTGAACCGCGTGGTGAACGAGGTCCTCGACTATGCCAAGCCGCTCCGGTTCGATCTCGCGCCCGCCGACCTCAACGCGGTCTGCGCGGATGCGGTCGCGGCGGCCCAGGCGGGCGAGACCGAGCCTGGGATCGATCTGCACCTCGATTCGAATCTGCCGCAGGTGACGACCGACGCCGAGCGCATCCGAACGGTCCTGATCAACGTCATTACCAATGCGAGGCTGGCGGTGCGCGCGCGGGCGAGCGCGCCCGGGACGCGACCTGATGGCGCCTCCGGCGCCGCGCCGATCCAGGTGCGGACCTCGTGCCTCGATCCCGGTCACGTGGTCGCAGTCGTGGCGGATGCCGGTGCGGGAATCGACCCGGCCGTCCTGCCGAGGGTGTTCGATCCGTTCTTCACGACCAGGCGCAGCGGCACCGGACTGGGCCTGGCCATTGCCAAGAACGTGATCAACGGGCTGGGCGGCGGCATCACGGTCCGCAGCGAGTTGAACGTCGGGACCGAGGTGCGGATCGAGCTGCCGCTC
The DNA here is from genome assembly GCA_963843385.1 of uncultured Acidobacteriota bacterium. Classification (GTDB taxonomy): domain Bacteria; phylum Acidobacteriota; class Vicinamibacteria; order Vicinamibacterales; family JAKQTR01; genus CAVOHU01. The sequence goes on along the minus strand of CAWJJY010000007.1, from coordinate 389,435 downwards.
TCAGCCCCCGGTCCTGCAATGAGCCCGGCGCCGCGCGCCAACACTTGAGGGTGCCTCATGTCCGCAACGGGAACCATCCTGCTGGTCGACGACGAGGAGAAGATCCTCAAGACGCTGGGGCGCGCCCTTCGCGATGACGGCCACCAGGTGGTGGAGAGCAACAGCTCGCGCCGGGCCCAGAAGCTGCTGGCGGATCGCACCTTCGATGTCATCGTGGTCGACAACGTGATGCCCGAGCTGACCGGGCTCGACCTGGTCCGGGACATCGCCGCCACGGTGCCCGAGGCCGAGCGGCCGCAGATGGTGATGATGACGGCGCACGCGACGGTGGAGAGTGCCATCGAGGCCATGAAGCTCGGGGCGCTCGACTACCTGCAGAAGCCCTTCGAGATCGACGAGCTGCTCGTCGTCGTGCGGCGGGCGGTGGAACTGCAGCGGCTGCGGACCGAGCATCGGTACCTCATCAGCGAGCGCGACGAGGATTTCAACCACTACGGGATCGTCGGCCGGAGCCGCCAGATCCAGGAGGTCATCCGGACCGCGGAGCTGGTCTCGCAGTCGAGAAGCACGGTGATGATCCTGGGCGAGACCGGCACCGGAAAGGAACTGGTGGCCCGCGCCATCCACGATCGCAGCGCGCAGCGGCACATGCCGCTCATCAAGGTGAACTGCGCGGCGATTCCAGAGACGCTGCTCGAATCCGAGCTGTTCGGCCACGTCCGCGGCGCGTTCACCGGCGCGACGTCCAACAAGAAGGGCAAGTTCGCGCTGGCCGACGGCGGATCGATCTTCCTGGACGAGATCGCGATGATGCCGACCCCACTCCAGGCCAAGCTGCTGCGGGTGCTGCAGGAGCGTGAGTTCGAACCGCTCGGGTCGGAACGGTCCGAGAAGGTGGACGTGCGCGTCATCGCGGCGACCAGCCGCGACATCCGCCAGATGGTCACCGAGGGCCGCTTCCTCGAAGACCTGTTCTACCGCCTTCACGTGATTCCGATCTCCATTCCGCCGCTGCGCGAGCGCCGCGAAGACGTGGCGCCGCTCGCGGAACATTTCATCCGCAAGCACGCCCAGCGGTGCGGCAAGCGCGTGGACGGGGTCGGTCCAGATGCCCTGGCCGTGCTGCAGAGCTACGACTGGCCCGGCAACGTGCGTGAGCTCGAGAACACGATCGAACGCGCGGTCGTGCTGTCCCAGACCCCGATCATCGGCGCCCGCGAGATCACGAGCCTCGGCACCATCGCGCCGCCGGTGTCCGGATTGCCCTCGCTGAGGCTCCGGGAGAATACCGAGTGGGCGGAGCAGGAAACGGTCCGTCGCGCGCTCGAGAGCTCGGGCGGCATCAAGAAGGACGCGGCCCATTTGATGGGCATCTCACAGCGCGCGCTGAGTTACTACCTCGCGAAGTACCGAATCGGCCATGACTGACTGGCCGCCTGTGCCTTACCTTCGGCGTAAGGCCGTTCGGGACCCGTAATCGGCGATTGGGGAGGCGCAACGACAACCCCAGGATTTCAGTCGACTTCACGGGCGCCCCGCCCCGGCACGATGGTTGCTGATGGTCCTCACGGGAATCCCACGCGGACACCACCTCGGCGTGCCGCCTCTGTCGACAGGGCAGGGTCGGCAGGGAGCGACCCGTCCGGCGTGTCCGTGTGGGCCCCCACAAGGACTCGGGAGCAGCGCGATGGCCCGTCAGCGACGACAACGATACCGGACGATGATCGCGATGACCGCGGTCTTCGCGACGCTGGTGGCGTCGCCGACCCGGGGCGGGTCCGACCTGCGCCAGGAATCGAAGACCATCGAGATCACAGCCAGGCGGTTCAGCTTCACCCCGTCGCGGATCGAGGTCAACGAAGGCGACCAGGTGACGCTCATCGTGCGCTCCGCCGATACGATTCACGGCTTCAGGATCAGAGAATTCAAGATCACGCGCGAGATACCGCGGGGCGGAGAGCCCGTCACCATCACGTTCACCGCGGGTCCCCCCGGATCGTATGACATCACCTGTTCGGAGTACTGTGGGAAAGGGCACGACGACATGGAAGCCGTACTCGTCGTCAACCCGCGGAGCAAGCACGGGACCACATCATGACACAAGCCGCACCTCTCGCAGGGCACCAGCGAGTCCGCCGTCTCGCGCCGTCGGTGAGTTCGCTGGCAGCCTCGCTGCTCTTCAGCCTTGCGGTCGCCACCTCGTCGCCGGCACAGGATCGTCCTGACATCAGCGGGCCGGCGGCCGGCGCGGCGACACGGGTCGAGACGCCGGGAGCCGTCGCGGTTGGCGGCGCGGCGGCACGGGTCGAGACGCCGGGAGCCGTCGCGGTTGGCGGCGCGAAGCCGCAGTCGAAGAAGGAACCCGCCTCGCGCCCGGCCGACGCGTCAGCCGGCTCCACGTCGACACGTGCCGTGGTCGCCGACGATCCGGATCTCGAGTTGAACCCGTCGCAGCCCGACTTCAGCGTCATCGCGCTGCCGACGACGCTGCGCCTGCCGCTGCACGCGATGGCGTTTCACCTGACGCACCGCTTCTTCGAACCCATCGGTGAGGCCGGCATCGGGAACCTGTACGGCCTCGACGCGGGCGCGCAGGTCGGCCTCGAGTTCAGGTTCGGCCTGTTTCGGGGCGTGCAGCTCGGATTCGCTCGCACCTCCGATCACACCATCGAGTTCTTCTCGGAGTACTCGCTGCTCCAGCAGAAGGCCAGCGTCCCGGTCGGAGTCGCGGCGCTCGTCTCGATCGAGGGTGCGCACAACTTCCAGGACACCTACTCGCCTGCGATCGGTGCCATCGTCTCGCACGAGATCGGCGAGCACGGCGCGATCTACGTCCAGCCGATCTGGGTGGGAAACAGCGTCCCGGTGGCGGGTTCCCCCACCGACCGCACCTCGACGCTGATTGTCGGACTCGGCGCACGCATCCGGGTGATGAAGTCGACCTACCTGGTGGCGGAAACCGCGCCTCGGACCAGGTCGACAACCGGATCGAACCCGCACATTTCGTTCGGCATCGAGAAGAGAGTTGGCGGGCACAGCTTTCAGCTCAACGTCTCGACGGATCACGGGACCACCTTCGGACAGCTTGCCCGCGAGGAGGCCCTGCCCCGCCACTGGTACCTCGGATTCAACCTGTCGCGGAAGTTCTACTAGCAGGAAGGTCGCGACAGAGCCCTCGCCGAGCGGGTGACCGGGCGGCCAGCACCAGGACGGCCCGCCGATGCGCGGGGCAGCAGGAGACGTCGGCGAGACGCGCGGCTGGCGGCGACCCCGCCAGCCAATCGTCCGTGTCTCCTCAGTCCACCGTCTCGCCCGGCTTCATTTCCAGAACCTCGACGCCGAGCGGCGCGACCAGCTCCCGCAACTGCGACGGCCTCCCGGCAAGGACCGGGAACGTCTCGTAGTGCATCGGGATCACCAGCTTGACCCCGAGCAACTCGACCGCCTTGGCAGCCTCGACCGGATCCATCGTGAAGAACCCGCCGATCGGGAGGAACGCGATCGAGGGTTTGTAGATTTCCTTGATGAGCTGCATGTCGCTGAAGACCGCCGTGTCGCCGGCGAAGTAGATCGTCAGACCATTCTCGAATCGCACCACGTACCCGGCCGCCTCGCCGAGATACGTGATGCCGCTCTCGTCGATGTGGCTCGAGCTGTGGCGGGCGTCCACCATCGTGATGCGGATGCCGCAGAGTTCCTGCGAGCCCCCCTTGTTCATGCCGGAGGTCTTCGAGACGCCCTGACGGGCGAGCCACTGGCACAGGTCGAAGATGCCGACCACCGTGGCGCCCGTGCGCTTGGCCACCGGCGCGGCGTCGCCGACGTGATCGGAGTGGCCGTGCGTCACCAGGATCAGATCGAGCTTGTCGATCTTCTTCTTGTCCGGCGGGCACGCGGGGTTGCCCTCGAGGAACGGGTCGAAGAGGATGCGGCGGCCGTTGGGCGACGTCATCAGGAACGTGGTATGGCCCAGCCACGTGACGGACAAACCGGAGAGTCGCATGGGAACTCACCTCGCTGTTCTTCGGAACCACTGGTAAACGGCAGGTCGCCGGCGTTCGGGCCGCCGACCCTGGCCACGAGTATAGGAATCCCGGCCGCCAGACAGCAAGCCGCACGAAGGACAGGTCAAAAGATGTCGTCCTCATGGTTTCAGGCGGCGCAGACGGTCTCCCTCCTCCTGCCTCGAGAACTCGCCGTCAGACACTGTGGCGAGAATCGGTCAGCAACGGCGCCGGATGAGGTTGCCAGCTTGTGAGGCGCCGGAAACGATGCCCGCCGCCGTCGGACCCGCTCAGGATCACGTCCTTCGTGCTGCAAGCTTGTGATAGGCAGCAAGCCGGGAGCCGCCGGCCGAAGGCTCCAGGCCGAACGCCTGGCGGCTCTATTCAGGAGAATGGATAGTGTTATCATCGATCTTGTGTTGACGCCGCTGCAGAAGGTCCTATGAACAGCGTTTCGCCTGCCGTCGTGGTCCGTCCTCGCGAGAAGAAACCCGAGTGGCTGAAGGTGCGCGCGCCGGGGTCCCCCGCCTACCTCCGGCTCAAGAGCCTGATGCGGCAGGAGGGGCTCCACACCGTGTGCGAGGAAGCGCACTGCCCGAACATCGGGGAGTGCTGGCATCACGGGACGGCCACCTTCATGATTCTCGGCGATGTGTGCACCCGGGCGTGCGGCTTCTGTGCCGTGCTGCACGGAAAGCCTGTCGGCCTGGACACCGAGGAGCCCGCACGCGTGGCCGACGCCGTGCGCACGATGGGCCTGCAGTATGTCGTCATCACCTCGGTCGATCGCGACGATCTCAGTGATGGCGGCGCCTCGATCTTTGCCGACACGATCGGCCGCATCCGGGACGCTCGCGCCGACTGCCAGATCGAAGTGTTGATTCCCGATTTCAAGGGTGAGGAGTCGCCCCTGCGGACCGTGCTCGACGCGCGGCCCGACGTGCTCAATCACAACACCGAGACCGTGCCCCGCCTGTACCGGATTGCGCGTCCCGGAGGGCGTTACCCGCGTGCGCTCGAGCTGCTCGACCGCGCGCGCCGCTACGCGCCGGGCATTCCCACCAAGTCCGGGATCATGGTGGGGCTGGGCGAACAATGGGACGAGGTTGTTGCGACGCTCGCGGACCTGCGGGCGGTCGGCGTCGGGATCGTCACCATCGGGCAGTACCTCAGTCCCTCGGCGTCTCACCTGCCCGTGGTGCGGTACTACCACCCGGACGAGTTCGAAATGTTGAAGGCCACGGCCCAGAGCATGGGATTCGGCCACGTGGCCTGCGGCCCGCTCGTCCGCAGTTCGTACCACGCGCACGAACAGACCGACGCATTTCGCGGCGCAGGCCAGGCGCCGGAGGCGGTTGACTGATGGCGACCAAGGTAGAGCGGCCGGGCGCGGCCGAGACAACGACCCCCCATATCGCAAACGCGCCGACCCCCGTGCTGCTCGACATGCTCCGGAAGATGCTCCTCGGGCGGCGGTTCGAGGAGCGTGCGGCCGAGATGTACGCGCTGCAGAAAATCGGCGGGTTCTGCCACCTCGGCATCGGGCAGGAAGCCGTCTCGGTCGGCGCCATCTCGACGCTCCAGCCCGACGACTACATCCTGGCGTCGTATCGCGATCACGTCCACGCCCTCTGCAAGGGGGTCGACCCGGGGCGCGTGATGGCTGAACTCTTCGGCCGCCAGGACGGCGTCTCGAAGGGGAAGGGCGGATCGATGCACCTGTTCGACCGGGAGAAGGGCGTGCTCGGCGGCCACGCGATCGTGGGAGGCCACATCCCGCTGGCCACCGGCGTGGCCTTCGCCATCAAGTACGAACAGCGCAAGCAGGTCGTGGTCTGCTTCTTCGGCGAGGCCGCGGTGAACATCGGCGCCTTTCACGAGTCGCTCAACATGGCGGCGCTCTGGAAGCTCCCCTGCGTCTACGTGGTCGAGAACAACCGGTACGGGATGGGCACGGCCATCGAGCGGGCTTCGGCCATCTACGACATCGCGGCACGGGCCTGCGCCTACGACATGGCGAGCGAGACGGTCGATGGCATGGATGTGCTGGCCGTTCGAGAGGTGGTCGGCCGCGCCGTCGAGCTGGCCCGCACCGAGAACGAGCCCACCCTGATCGAGGCGCGCTGCTACCGCTTCATGGGCCACTCGATGTCGGACCCGGTTCACGGCCACTACAGGACGAAGGAAGAGGTCGAGGAGCAGAAGCTCCAGGATCCGATCAAGACCTACTTCGAGCGCCTGAAGATCCAGGGCGTCATCGACCAGCCGGGTCTCGAGGCGATGGACAAAGAGGTCCGGGATCTCGTCGAAGAGGCAATCCAGTTCGCGGATGCGAGCCCCGAACCCTCGAGCGACGCTCTCTACGAGGACGTCTACCGTGTGCCCTACGGCCCCTTTCAGAAGAGCGGGCGCTAGGACGGCCCTGATATGCCAGTCACCACCTATCGCGATGCACTGAACCAGGCACTGCGGGAAGAGATGCGGCGCGATCCGCGTGTCTTCCTCATGGGGGAGGAAGTCGGCGTCTACCAGGGCGCCTACAAGGTGAGCCGGGGCATGCTGCAGGAATTCGGCGAGAAGCGCATCATCGACACGCCGATCACCGAGGAGGGTTTCGCCGGCATCGGCGTGGGCGCAGCGATGGTGGGCCTGCGGCCGGTCATCGAGATGATGACCTGGAATTTCTCCCTGCTGGCGATGGACCAGATCATCAACGGCGCGGCGAAGATGCTCTACATGTCCGGCGGACAGTTCAGCATTCCGATCGTGGTGCGCGGCCCGGGCGGGGCGGCGCACCAGCTGGCCGCGCAGCACTCGCAGTCCATCGAGTCCTGGTACGCGCACGTCCCCGGCCTGAAGGTCGTCGCGCCTTCGACGCCCTACGACGCCAAGGGCCTGCTCAAGAGCGCCATCCGTGACGACGACCCGGTGATCTTCTTCGAGGGCGAGACGCTCTACGGATCGAAGGGCGAGGTGCCCGACGGCGACTACACCGTCCCCATCGGCGTCAGCGATCTGAAGCGCGAGGGCCAGGACGTGACCCTCGTCGCCTGGTCGAAGATGGTCACCGTCGCGCTCAAGGCGGCGGAGACGCTGTCCGAGGACGGCATTTCCTGCGAGGTCATCGACCCGCGGACGCTGCGGCCGATTGACATCGCACCGATCGTCGCATCGGTCCGGAAGACCAATCGCTGCGTCATTGTCGAGGAAGGCTGGCCCTATGCCGGACTTGGGGCGCAGCTCGCCTACCAGATTCAGCAGGAGGCGTTCGGCGATCTCGACGCGCCGGTGACGCGGGTCACGGGCGCCGACGTACCCATGCCCTACGCGAAGAATCTCGAACACCTGGCCATGCCATCGGCGCCTCGCGTCGTGGCGGCGGTGCGAGAAGTGATGTACCTGGACTGATGGCGACGGGAGAGTCCGGCTGGCGGCCGGCGGCTCGCGGCTGGCGGCTCATGGCCAGCGCTTCAGATGAAGGCCGGGGCTTCCCTGGCCTGAGCGGAGTCGAAGGCAGCCCCGGCGCGTCCGGCAGCTGGCGCCTCGATTCGAAACGCTGTTTATAGCGCATTCCTGGAGATACGAGGCCCTGGCGCGCAGCGAGACAGGCAACACCGAGATCGCCAGCGCGGTGGCGTGACAGGCCGATAGCCGATGGCCGCGAGCCGGAAGGGTTCGTTGAGGTCAAGCCGGCCCCCCGGAAGGATCACCAATATGGCTTCCCGCGTCGTGATGCCCAAGCTCAGTGACACCATGGAAGAAGGCCGCATTCTCCGGTGGCTCAAGAAGGAGGGCGACACCGTCGAAACGGGACAGGCGCTCGCCGAGGTCGAGACCGACAAGGCCACCGTCGAGATGGAGTCCTACACCAACGGCGTGATCCGCAAGCTCGTGGCACCGGAAGGCCAGGTCATCAAGGTCGGCCAGCTGATCGCCGTCGTGGGCTCGCCGGGAGAAGACATCGCCGCACTGCTGCCCGGACCGGCCGATGCCGCGGCGGCGGCTTCTTCGCCGTCGCCGGTGGCGTCAGCCTCCGCCCGGCCCGCGCCGGTCCCGGATGCCTCCAGGGCGCGGCAGGGCGCGGACGAAGGAGCGGCGGCCGGCCACTCGTTGCGCGCCTCGCCGCTCGCCCTGCGCATGGCCGCCGAGGCGGGCGTGGATGTCACCAGCCTTCGCGGCACCGGTCCGCTGGGCCGCATCATCAAGCGAGACATCGAGGCGGCGCGCGCGCTGGCGGTCTCGCCAGCGGGATCCGGAGCGAGCGCGCTCCCGGCAAGGCGACGGACCCTGGCGTTCCGCACCGCGAGCGAGCCGGGCGCAGATTACGCCGATATCGAACTCAACGCCGTCCGGCGCACCATCGCGAAGCGGCTCGTGCAGAGCAAGGGCCCGGTTCCCCATTTCTACCTGACCATCGAGGTGGCGATGGACCGGGTCTGGGAGGCCTACCAGGCGCTGCGCGACGGGCGATCCTCGATCACCCTCAACGACATCGTGGTCAAGGCCACGGCGATTGCGCTCAGCCACCACCCCGAGATCAATGCCTCGTTCGCCGGCGATCACGTCAGGCGATACTCGCGGGTTCATGTCGGTCTGGCAGTCGCCATCGATGACGGGCTGATTACGCCGGTCATTCGGGACGCCGACATCAAGTCGCTCGAGGAGATCTCCGGAGAGTCACGGGCGCTCGCCGAGCGCGCCAGGGCCCGGAAGCTGCAGCCCGACGAATACACGGGCGCGACCTTCTCGATCTCGAACCTCGGGATGATGGGCATCGAGGAGTTCTCGGCGATCATCAACCCGCCCGAAGCGGCGATCCTCGCGGTGGGTGCGGTGCGCGAAGTGCCCGTGGTCGTGGACGGGACGCTCGGAATCGGCCGCCGGATGAAGCTGACGCTGTCGGTGGATCACCGTGTCGCCGACGGCGCCATGGGCGCGCGGTTCATGCAGACCCTCCAGAAATACCTGGAGCACCCACTGCTGATGGTGTAGGGCGGCAGGTCAGAGGTGAGAGGCTGGGGGCTGGCGGCCGGGGACCGGCGGCTTGACAAGTCCGCACGATGCGCCTGATCGGTTCTCGCCGCGGGATCAAACACAGGTTTCCACTCACGCTCCAGGGTTCCACCTTCCAACGATGGCCCAGACTAATGTACCGTCCGCGCTGGGCGCGGCACGCGCACGCATCATCGCGTGCGAGCGCTGCCCGCGGCTGCGGCAATACTGCCTCGAAGTCGCCCGCGCGAAAAAGGCGGCGTATCGGGACGAGGTCTACTGGGGCAAGCCGGTCCCGGGGTTCGGCGACTCCCAGGCCCGGGTGCTCGTCCTCGGCCTGGCGCCCGCCGCCCACGGCGCGAACAGGACCGGGCGGCTCTTCACCGGAGACAGCTCCGGCGCGTTTCTCATGCGCGCGCTGCACCGGGCAGGGTTCGCCAACGCGCCGGTCTCCGACCACGCGGACGATGGACTGCGGCTGATCGACGCGTTCATCTCGGCCGCCGCGCGGTGCGCGCCCCCCGACAACAAGCCGACACGCGAGGAGCTGGCAGCCTGCCTCGGCCACCTCGACGCCGAGACCCGGGCGCTGCCCCGGCTTCGCGTGGTCGTCGCGCTCGGGCGAGTGGCGTTCGACGCATGGCTGGCGCTCGAGACCCGCCGGGGACGCCCGATCCGTCCGAAGCCGGCATTCCGGCACGCGGCCGTCCACGATCTCGGAAGTGGTGCGGTGGTGGTGACCTCGTACCACCCGAGCCGGCAGAACACCAACACCGGGCGGCTGACCGAGGCGATGTTCGACGAGGTGTTCCGCCAGGCACGCCGCGTACTCGACCGCTGAGCCGGGCGGAAGAGGGGCCTATCGTCCGGCGGCAAGGATGCGCTTGAGCAGCTCGGTGTCCATGTTGCCGCCGCTCATCACGCACACGATCGTCTTGCCGGCCAGCTCGTGGCGCAGTCTCCACGCGGCCATCAGCGGCGCGGCCCCGGCCCCCTCGGCCAGGTTGTGCGTCGCGCGCAGTGCCAGGCGAACGCCCTCGGACAGCTCCTCTTCCGACAGGGTCACGATGTCGTCGAGCTCGCGCGTGAGGATGCCGAAGGTGTAGTCGAAGGTCACGCGCGTGGCGATCCCCTCGGCAAACGTGTCGGCCCGCTCTCCGGTGACGCGGACCCCGGTGCGCCACGATCGGGTGAACGCGTCGGCCCGCTGGGCCTGCACCCCGATGATCCGGGCGGAACTGCCCACCGCCGTGCGGACCGTGCAGAGCCCGGAGGCCCCGCTCCCGCCGCCGATGGCCACGAACACCGCATCGACCCGGGGCAGATCCTCGAAGACCTCGAGCGCGTAGGTGGCGACCCCGGCGATGAGCAGCGGCTCGTTGGCAGGGTGCACGTAGCGGCTGCCGTTCTCGTGTGCATCGTGCTCGCAGCGCTCGCGGGCCTGGTCGAAGTCCGTCCCGAATTCGACCAGCGACGCGCCGTAGCCGCGCATGGCGGCGTTCTTCTCCGGGTTGTTCCCGACCGGCACGTAGATCGTGCACGGCACGTGCTCGAGGGCGCACGCCAGGGCAATCGACTGGCCGTGATTGCCGGTCGACGCCGTCACGACCCCGCGTTCGCGCTCGTCGGGCCCGAGCCTGGACACCAGGTTGAGCCCGCCCCGGATCTTGAACGCGCCGGTGGGATTGTGGTTCTCGTGCTTGACGAACACTTCGCACCCGAGCTCCGCCACCAGGAGCGGGTACCGGATGAGCGGAGTCGGCCGCAGGTGGCGAGCCACGCGCGACCGTGCGTCGTAGATGTCGTGAAGAGTTGGCGGATTCATGTGCGACCTCGATACCACTCGTGTACGGCAGGCACGGCCACGTCGGGACGATCGGTCATGATGCCATCGACGCCCCAGTCCAGCAACCGCCGGATGTCATCTGCCGCATTCACGGTCCACACCCAGACGGCGACGCCCTTGCGGTGGGCCCTGGCAATGAACGCCGGCGATACGATCCGCACCCCCGTCCAGCTTTCCGGGACATAGAGCGTCTGGAAGCGCGGCGGGCGGCGCCACGGCCGAAGCCACGCGGGCGTCAGTTCACGCCGGATCTCGTCGGTCGATGCGCCGGTGGGGATCCGAGGCTCCGCGGCCCGCGCGGCAGAGAGCGCCTTGCCGTGAAACGATCCGAGGCTGACGCGGCCGACGGCCCCCGCAGCCCTGATCACCTCGATCGTCGCCCGTGCCAGTTCAGGGCTGTCCATCTTCAACTCGATGACGCAGCGCACGTCAGCGTATCGTGCCAGGACGTCCCGGAGCGTGGGAATTCGTATGCCCCGGCCCCTCAACGGATAGCCGCCATCCACCCCGAACCTGTAGGCGGCATCCAGTTCGACCAGCTCTGCAGCGGTCCGCTCCGAGAGCGGCCCGTGGCCTTCCGTGATGCGATCGAGCGTCGGGTCGTGATGAACGACGACGACCCCGTCGCGCGACAGGCGGACGTCCATCTCGAGGCCGTCTGCGCCGAGCGCCAGCCCGCGATCGAAGGCCACCAGCGTGTTCTCAGGCGCCAGGGCGGCGCCCCCTCGATGTGCGAAAACGGATGGTCGATCGGGTCGGGACGAAGTAGTCGGCACGGCTTGGCCCCTATCTTCGCACGTCGCACCGTGTGCCCTCCAGTCGGCCGCCGTACCGGCGTCCGGCCGCACCGGCCACACCGTTCAGTCGCCCGACATCTCTCCATCGCCGGCACGACTGGCGATCGAACACAGTCGTGGCGGTTCGTGCCCGAGTGGACTTGGCCGGCCGTTCCGTACCAGAATCGGGGAACACTCATGCTGCCTGCCACGATTCCGATCTTTCCTCTGCCCGACGCGGTGCTCTTCCCCACCGTGTTTCTCCCGCTGCATGTCTTCGAGTCCCGGTACTGCGACATGGTGAAGGACGCCCTCGCGGGGGACCGGCTGATCGGCATGGCGCTCTTGCGGCCCGGATGGGAGCACGAGTACGAAGGCCAGCCTCCGGTCTACTCTGTCGGCTGCGTCGGGCTTATCAGCCACGTCGAGCGCAGGCCTGACGGCTGCTACAACCTGGTCCTTCGCGGCATCGTGAGATTTCGCATCACCGGCGAGGAGAGCGGGAGATCGTACCGCCGGGCCATCGTCGAGTACCTGCCGGAGTCCACCTCGGACACCGACCGCGAGACCGTTCGCCAGGGCCGGCGCCGGCTGGAGACGCTCGTGGCACCTGCTCTGGCGGGAACCGAGCCGCCGCTGCCGGCGACCATGCCCGACGATGACGTGGTGAACGCGCTGGCGCAATACCTGGATCTCGAACCGGTCGAGCGCCAGGCCCTCCTCGAACGGCAGGGCATCGCGGCTCGCTGCAACGCACTGGTCGAACTGCTCGAGATGAAAGTCCTGTTGAACTCCAACGCCCAGGGCAAGAGCTGGACGTCGAACTGACTCCAGAGAACAGCGTGCGGGACGAGCCAGACCGATGTGGCTCGCGTGATGCGCGTCTGCCTCACGAAGGCCACGGGGCTGGTCGCGGATGCGCCCCGGAGCGTGTCAGGCCGCAGGCTGAGGGTCGACCGGCGCCCACCGCTCCAGGAGCACCCGGACGATGCGTTCGCCGTGGTAGCGCCCGTTCTCGATGAAGATGGGGCTGGTGTCGCGGCTCGAAATCACGCCGCCGGCGAGGAACAGGTTCCGGACATTGGTTTCGAGCGTGTCAGGATCGAACGTCGCAATCCTTCGAACCGGATCGACGTGAACGCCCGCCGACGCCAGCAGGTCGAAATCCGGGTGGTACCCGGTCAGCAGGAACACGGCGTCGGCCCGGAGATGCTCGCTCGCTCCCTCGTGCTCGATCACCACGTGCGAGGCCTGGATCTCGCGCACCGTGCTCGAGAATCGCGCGACGATCGAGCCGTCCGCAATCCGGTTCTCCAGATCCGGCTTCACCCAGTACTTGATTCGTCCGCCCGGAGCGGCGCCCCGATGAACCAGCGTCACCCGCGCGCCCGTTCGGAACAGATCCAGCGCGGCCTCGGCGGCGGAGTTCTCGCCTCCGATCACCACGACGTCTTTCCGGAAGTAGGGGTGCGCCTCGGTGTAGTAGTGCGACACGTGCGGCAGGTCCTCACCCGGCACGCCGAGCAGATTCGGGTGGTCGTAGTAGCCGGTCGCCAGCACGACCGCGCGCGCGTGATGCTCACGCTCCTGTCCCGATGGTGATCGCGTCCACACGGCGAAACCCGGCGTCGCGTCCACCACGCCCTGCCCGGCCGCAATCCGGAAGACTCCCTGATCGAAGGCAATCGAGAGATGGAACGTGTCCACCACCCGGCGGTAGTATCTCAACACCTCGTGCCGCGTGGGCTTGTCGTAGGGCGTCACAAACGGCAGGCCGCCGATCTCGAGCAGCTCGGGCGTCGTGAAGAACACCATCTGCCGCGGGAAGCGATAGATGTTCTCGACCAGCCCGCCTTTGTCGATCACCAGGTAGTCGAGGCCGTGCGAACCGGCGGCAATGGCAGTCGCCAGCCCGGCCGGACCCGCGCCGACGATGATGAGATCGCGATGCTGAACCGGCATCTATTTCTTCGCGGGGGCTTTCTTCACGGCGGCCTTCTTCGGCGGGACCTTCCTGGGAGGCTCCACGTACTGAACGTTGATGTCGCTGATGAGGGCGATGGGACGCCCCGGCGCCACGAAGAGCTCATCGCCGTCGACTCGCCTGACGCTGAGCTTCTCTCCGAGGACGCAGACTTCGTTGGTCCCTTCGGGGATTTCTGCCCGGACACTTTCCTCCCCGGTGGGCGCGACGGCCTTCACGCCAGAGGGCCCTGCACCGCCCGCGACTCGATCGAACAGATCGGCGGCCGACCGGAACTCGTTCTGCACGATCGCTCGTGTCAGCAGCGTGTTGTCCATCGTCAGGATGCCGATTGTCGCCGTCAGGCGAGCGTAGGCCTTGCGGGCCTTCACCTGTTCCTCGGAGTAGGTCTGGCGGTTGTGCAGATCGAAGACGAGATAGGCCGGCCCTTTGTGCGGGGGAATCTTGATCACGACCCCGTCAGCCGAGGTCCGTCCGATCGGAACATCGCAGAACACCCGCTTGGTCGTTACGCCGATCCCGAGCGGGGACGGGCAGTCGACCTCGGCGGGTTCAGTCTTCGGGACGACCTTGACAGGTGCGGGAGTCGGCGCCGCTGGGCGCTTCGCCTTCGGCGCCTGCGCGGAGAGCGGGCCGAACGCGACGGATGCAAGGATCACGATCAGGGCCGCGCGTCGCACCATGCCAGTATACCCTCGCTCTCGCTCGCTGCCCGTCAGTCCGCCGGAGAACGCGACCCGCTTGCCAGGGTGCGGCAGGCCACGACGGTGATCCGCCGCCCGTCTCGCGGGTCCTGCCCGATCATCAGGCACACTGGCCGCCCAGCAGGGGCTGCAGGCGCAACTCTGTCTGGCCCCTCGACGAGCGGCCGAAGCTCGCGACCGCCTGCGGCGTCTGGTCTCGCCGACGACTCCCGCTCGCTCGGGCGGCCTGCCGGCCGTTCAGGTGCCTGACGATCGGTCACCCGCTCGACTACTCACGCTCGAGTTCTCTCATTCAGGGCGTCACGCGCCGGATCAACTCGAGGAACTCCGCCCGGGTGCGGTCCCGCTCGCGGAAGGCTCCCAGCATCGCGCTGGTGACGCAGAATGATCGCTGTTTCTCCACGCCGCGCATGGCCATGCAGAGATGCGTGGCCTCCATCACGACGGCCACGCCCATTGGATCGGTCTTCTCCCGGATCGTTTCCGCGATCTGGTTCGTGAGGCGCTCCTGTACCTGGAGGCGCCGGGAGAAGACGTCGACCAGGCGTGGGATCTTGCTCAGCCCGATGACCTTCGTTCTCGGGATGTACGCCACGTGGCACTTCCCGAAGAACGGCAGCATGTGGTGCTCGCAAAGACTGAAGAAATCGATGTCCTTGACGATCACCATCTCGCTGTAGTCCACCGTGAACAGGGCGTTGTTGAGGACCTCGTCGATGTTCTCGCGGTACCCGCTCGTCAGGAACGACAGCGACTTCTCGACCCGGCGGGGCGTGTCCCGGAGCCCTTCCCTGGCCGGATCCTCACCCATCTGTACCAGCAGCTGTGTGATGAGAGACTGCATTCGCCTAGTTTACTGCACGGAGAGAGACGGTGGCTGGAGGCTGGCGGCTGGCGGCATAGACCGGTACCGCGGAGAGCGAGAAGGACGCCACGCGGCATGTGCGGCCCCGGGCGCACGCTCTCGAGCCGTGAGCCGTCGACCCAGCGACGCCCGCCGCATCGCCAATATCCTACCAACCTACCGTAGAGTCGAACGAGAATCTGTCCTTGCGGCGTGCGCGGCCGCCAGCCGCCAGCCGCCAGCCGCCAGCCGGGGCCATCGAGCTTCCAGCCTCGAGCCACAGGCCTTGAGCCTCAAGCCAGAAGCCTCGAGCCTCCAGGCGCCAGCCACAGGCCTCGAGCGTCAAGCCAGAAGCCTCGAGCCGCCAGCCTCCAGCCTCCAGCCACAGGCCGCGAGCCGCCAGCCTCCAGCCGCCCGCCGTCACTGTCCGAGATACCACTCCCGCGCCGTGCTGTCGGTCTTGAAGAAGTTCAGCAGCAGGTCTGCAACCTTGCGCTGCCCGGTGGAACTTGGATGCGTGCCGTCGGTTGCGGTCAGATCCGAGCAGGCCCAGATGAGCCCATCGCCGCGCGGCCTCAAGCCGTCGGCCCACAGGTATGGTCCCCAGGCAATCCACGGCACCGAACCCGGGCCGGCGTCGTAGTTCATCCCGGATCGGCCGCTCAACTGATCCTCGATCAGCCACCGCACCGAAAACGCGCCTTCGTAGGCGTAGGGCTCGGGGTTGAGACTGGTCGTCGCGTAACCGGCGTAGATTCGGCTGGAGAGATAGACGAGCTGCAGGTTGGGAAATCGGGCCGCCAGCAGGTGCAGGATGGTGTTGAGCTCGTCGCGGAGTGTCTGTGCGTGGGCCGGCCACCCCGTGTTGGGATTCGAGTCGGCCTGCTTGACCCACATCACCGCAACCTGCTTCGACGAAATGCCGGCGCTCGCGAGCCTGCTGTCGAGTGTCGACCAGCAGGCGCAGCCGGGCGAGGCCCACAATCGCGCGGTCTGGCCGCCCTGTGCTCCGTCCACCACCACCAGGTGCGGATCTTTCGCCGCGTCGGCGTCGGCCAGTGTCTTGAACATCGAGAATTCCTGCGTCGTGTTCGACATCCCCAGCGACAGCAGGGCGTAGCGGCCGCCGGCGGCTGGCTGCCCGTTGCCGTCCATCGGCACGATGGACCGGGCACGCGCCAGACCCGCCATCTCGTGTGGCGGCGGACGGGTCGAGCCCCCGCCGGGATACAGTCCTCCGGGCTGCGCCTTGTAGCTGCCCGTTCCGAGTTCGGAGAGCGGCGCGAAACCAACCGAGGTCCGCGCGCAACCGGTTGCATCAGCGGGAATGGGATCGGGAGCAGGCGAAACCGGAGAAGCCGGAGCGCCGCTCTTGCCACACGCAACGGCGAGGATCGTGACCGCAACGCCCGCGACGAGGATCTCGACTGTGCGCCTCATGACTTCAGTGGTTAGACCTGCGGGGCGCTGAGGAGGTTGCTCATGGGACTGGATGACGGACTCGCTGAGGGGCTGGGCGTTGGGCGGCTTCAAGGGTGCGTCATCCTGAACCGACCGGTCCCTGGTCGCTGGCCGAATTCCACAGGCGCACGGCCGCGAGCCGCCAGCATGTGGCCTCCGGCCACCATCCGCCAGCCGCGAGCCACCAGCCGCCAGCCACCAGCCGCGAGCCGCCAGTCGTGGGCCGCCAGCCTCCAGCCGCGAGCCTCGAGCCTCAAGCCCCAAGCCGCCAGCCGCCCGCCGCCAGCCTCCAGCCCCCAGCCGCGGGCCTTGGATTCGCCGTACGGCCGTCGCTCAGACTCGATGGCGAATGCGCTCGACGATGAGGTCCCCGGTTTCCTTCGTGCCGAGCGAGCCGCCGATCTCGGCCGTGCCGTTCCCGCTGCGTACGGCCCACTCGACCGCCGACTCCACATCGGCCGACTCGGTGGTCAGTCCCAGGTTCTCGAGCATCAGCGCGGCCGAGAGGATGGCCCCCATCGGGTTCGCCACGTTCTTCCCGGCGTACTTCGGCGCCGAGCCGTGCACGGGCTCGAACATCGAGGTGCGGCCCGGATGCAGGTTGCCCGACGCGGCCATGCCGAGCCCGCCCTGGAGCTGTGCGCCGAGGTCGGTGACGATGTCGCCGAACAGATTGTTGGTGACGATCACCTGGAACTGCCCGGGATTCTTGATCATCTGCATCGCGAGCGCATCGATGAACAGGTGCGAGGATTCGATGCCCGGGTAGCGCGGCGCGAGCTCGTGGAACACGCGTTGCCAGAGGGCATGTCCATGGGTCATGGCGTTGCTCTTGTCGGCCATGCAGACGCGCGTCAGGCCATGGGCGGCCGCGTACTCGAAGGCGTGCAGCACGATGCGGCGCACGCCCTTGTAGGTGTTGATCTCCTCCTGAACCGCGATCTCATCGTCGGTCCCTGGCTTGAACCGGCCGCCGACGCCGACGTAGAGGCCCTCGGTATTTTCCCGGAACACGACGAAATTCACATCCGCGGGGCCGCGGTCCTTGAGAGGACAGAGCCGCGCGTCGAGCAGGCGCACGGGCCGATGGTTGACGTAGAGATCCAGCTCGAAGCGAATCCCCAGCAGGATGTCGCGCGCGTGGCGCATGTCGGGGACGCGCGGATCTCCGAGCGCCCCGATGTAGATCGCCTGAAAGTCCGATCGGAACGTGGAGTACAGGCCAGGAGGCAGGCTGACGCCGGTCTCGAGGTAGTGATCGGCGCCGTAGGGCAGCAACTCGAGGTCGAGCCGGCGCCCGTAGACCTCGCTGACCGCGCGCAGCACCTTGACGGCTTCGGTGGTCACGTCCTTGCCGATTCCGTCACCCGGGATGACCGCTATTCTCATGGGCAACTCCGCGTTTTGGCCGGTTGCTCATGATACCAAAGGCGCTGTTCGGAGGGACTGAGAGAGGGTGGCAAAGCCATCCAATGCATTGGATCCATGGGTCCGGATCGAATACCACCATCGATTTGGATAATCCACCGCAACGTAGTCTCCAATCACCAGTAACTACCAGAATTTACGTGGTTTGCACCGTTCATGCAGTTGGCATCCGGGATGCTATGAGGAGTGGGACCTCGGGGTACCCCTGTAGATGATGGCGGCAACCCGGGGTTGTTTGGTCTGGCTTACTCGCCAAAGGTATCACTGAGGAGGATGGCTATGCGATTTCGGACTCTCGCTTTGCTGTGTCTGGTGGCACTGGTAGCCCTACCGGTGGCCGCTCAGGAACAGCGGGCGTCGATTGAGGGCATCGTCAAGGACGCGTCGGGGGCTGTGCTTCCCGGCGTCACCGTCGAAGCCAAGAACCTGTCAGTCGGAGCGGTTGTCAGCACGACGACCGACGCAAACGGCGTCTATCGATTCCCCGCACTCGCGCCAGGCAACTATGAGCTCACGGCGGCGCTGCAGGGATTCAATACCGCCAAGTCACAGCCGGTGCGGCTGGCTCTTGGACAGTTGAAGAGCATCGACATGTCCCTGACGGTCGGCGGCGTCACCGAGAACGTCGTGGTGACGGCCGACACGCCGCTGGTGGACGTCAAGCAGAGCGCACGCGCGACCAGCATCCGCAACGAGCAGATCGACCTGCTGCCCAAGGGCCGCGACTTCACGACGATCGTCACGCAGGCGGCCGGCGCGAACAACGAGGCCAAGTCGGGCGGCGTCATGATCGACGGCGCGAGCGCGGCCGAGAACCGCTACATCGTCGACGGCGCCGAGACGACCAACCTCCAGAACGGCACGTCGGGCAAGAATGTCATCGCCGACTTCGTCGAAGAGGTCCAGGTCAAGTCGTCGGGGTACACCGCTGAATACGGCGGCGCGACCGGCGGCGTCATCAGCGTCATCACGAGGAGCGGAACGAACACGTGGCGCGGCAACGTGCTGTTCAACTTCCAGGGCAGCGCCCTGTCGGGTGCGTCGCGTCCGTCGCTGCGGCTGCAACTGGCCGACGCGACCAAGTCCGAGTACATCACCTACCCGAAGGACACCAACACACGCCTGGAGCCGGGCGCCTCCTTCGGCGGTCCGATCCTGAAGGACAAGACCTGGTTCTACATCGCCTACCAGCCCACGTTCAACAAGACCGAGCGGTCTGTGAGCCCCTCGACGACCGGCAACCCGAACGCCAATGCCAAGACGGCGACCCGGAACGAGCCGGTTCAGTACCTCTCGGCCAACAACACGGCGCAGCTCGGCTCGAGCCTGCGCACGCGCATTGCGTTCAACAACAGCTGGAGCAAGACGGACGGGAACCTGCCGGCGCTCACCGGCACCGACCCGCTCACGACCAACTACGCCACCGGCGCGACGTATCCGAACTGGAGCCTCGCCGGACAGCTCGACTGGGTTGCCACGCCGACACTGTACATCGGCGCCCGCGCCGCGTACTACACGTCCAATGTGCACAGCTTCGGGATCCCGTCGGTGCCCAGGTACACCTGCAGCACCAGCAATTCGGCGATCCTCCCGGCGACGGATCCGAACTACTGCGCGAGCGGCTTCGCGAGCGTCCCGTCGAACTCCTCGACCGCGCGCGACCAGCAGAAGCGCACCGCGTTCCAGGTGGATGCGACCTGGT
Organism: uncultured Acidobacteriota bacterium; assembly: GCA_963843385.1. Taxonomy (GTDB): domain Bacteria; phylum Acidobacteriota; class Vicinamibacteria; order Vicinamibacterales; family JAKQTR01; genus CAVOHU01. The sequence goes on along the minus strand of CAWJJY010000007.1, from coordinate 369,694 downwards.
ACGGAAATCTCGGCGGCCAGCACACCCTGAAGGGCGGCGCGCAGCTCGACAAGATCGGCAACGACGTTCTGTCGGGTGAGCAGGGGAACCTCGTGACCCTGTACTGGACGTCCCCGACCAACCCACAGACCTACAACGGGCAGGCCGGCACATACGGGTACTACCGGGTCCGCAGCAACGGCCCGTATCCCCAGCTCGGGTTCGTCACCGAGGGCAATGTCTCCACGAACAACCTGGGGCTGTTCCTGCAGGACGCCTGGACGATCAGCAACAAGCTGACCATCAACCTGGGCATCCGCACCGAGAACGAGCACGTCCCGACCTATTCCACCGCCGTGGGCGTTCCCAAGGACGGGATCACGTTCAAGTTCGGCGACAAGCTGGCGCCCCGCGCGGGATTCGCGTATGACCTCCGCGGCGACGGCAAGTGGAAGGCGTACGGCTCCTGGGGTGTCTTCTACGACATCTTCAAGCTCGAGTTGCCGCGCGGTTCGTTCGGCGGCGACAAGTGGCTGTATTACTACTACACGCTCGACACGACCAACTGGTCGAGCCTCGTGGGTTACTCCGGGTGCCCCCCGACCTGCAAGGGCACGCTGCTGAGCTCACCCAACGGGATCGACATGCGGCACGTGTCGCTCGGCGCGGACACGATCCAGCCGGGCATCAAGCCCATGCAGTCGCAGGAGGCGTCGGTCGGCCTCGAGCACCAGCTCTCCTCGACCATGGCGTTGAGCGTGCGGTACGTCCGCAAGTGGCTCGTCCGCGCGATTGACGACACCGGGTCGCTCGACGCGGACAACAACGAGATCTACATCATCGCCAACCCCGGCGAGGGGCTGACCGCAAGCGCGTACCCGGGCGTGCCGCTGCCCAAGCCCTCACGGACCTACAACGGCGTCGAGCTGACCTTTACGAAGAACTTCTCGCACAGCTGGTATCTCCGCACCAGCTACCTGTGGAGCCGCCTCTACGGGAACTACTCGGGCCTGTCGCAGTCCGACGAGAACGGCCGCACGAGCCCCAACGTCGGCCGTCTGTACGACTACCCGCTCATGTCGTTCGACCAGACCGGCAACCCCGTGAACGGTTTGCTGGCCACCGACCGCACGCACCAGGTGAAGGCGCAGTTCATCTACCAGCTGGCGGAGGGCACGAGCATCGGCCTCAACCAGTTCGTCGCGAGCGGCATCCCCAAGACGTCCGAGATGGCCGTCGGACCGCAGTCGAGCGGCTATCCGCTGTTCTACAAGGGCCGTGGCGATCAGGGCCGGCTGCCGATGTACTCCCAGACCGACCTCCAGCTCATGCAGGAGTTCAAGCTGGGCGGCGCCAAGCGAGTTCAGCTCATCGTCAACGTGCTGAACCTGCTCAACCAGAAGACGGCGACCAACTTCTCGCCGACCGTGCTGGCCTCCGGCAAGACGCTGAGCATCGACGAGGCGGTCTTCTACCAGCACGGCCTGCAGCCGTTCGATACGCTGGCGGCCGGGACCTCGAAGGACCCCCGCTACATGATGGCCAACGGTTACCAGGGCGCCATCAACGCTCGCGTCGGCGTGAAGTTCATCTTCTAGTTTCCTCGGTCAGACGAGGACGTCGGGAAGCCATCCGGTTTCCCGACGCTCTCGTGTTGCGTTCTGGCCCGGCACTTCTATCTGGTGTGCCGGGCCTTTTTTTTGCCCTGAGCCGGCCTCGCCACCCAGGACTGAAACTGGTTTGAGATCGCAATCGGCCAGGCCGCACCGCAGGACTGTCGCACTCGACTTCCTCGGGGCGTGCGGGCCCCACGCGGAAATTGCCCACCTCTCTGGTCAAGTACGTCCCACGCGGGGCGTAAGCGCACACGTGAAGGTTCTGGCGGGCAGGGCTTTTTCTGAGGAATTTCTCAAAGGGCGTGTGGCCCGATTCTTGAAGACTGTGGTGGGCAGGGAGGGAATCCCAATGAACCTCACCACCTGCAGCGAGATGGATTTGAGAGCTATTCCAAGCCGGAGCGTGATGGTCGTCAACGGCCCTGGCGCCGTCCTTGAGCTCTTCGAGTCGATCCTCGAGCCGGGCCACTACGATGTCGTCGTGGTGGAATCCGCTGATCGGGCGTACTCCCAGATCAAGGCGGTCCAGCCGGATCTGGTCATTCTCTGCGTGAGAATGGACGACCCGGCCTCGCTCCAGGTGCTCTCGATGCTCCGCCTCGACCCGGACACCAATCGCCTGCCGGTCGTCACGTATACCATCGAGGGTGAGTATCCCAAGCGAATCGACGAGCTGGTCGATGTTCCCGACAGCGAATTCTGGCGGCAGTCGGCGGAACTCGGCGCGCAGATGAACTGAACGGCGCGAGAGGCGGCCCGCCTGGAGAATGACAACGCTCGTGGTATAGTTCCGCGGTATGCCGGCTGACACGCGCGATGCTGCGCGGCTCGACATTCTCGGTGAGTTGCAGGGCGAGGTCGCGATTCTCGCGCCGCTCACCATCAAGGAAATCAGCCGCGGAGGGGCGCTGGTCGAGACGTCCTTTCCGCTGCAGCTGAATTCCCTCCACGAGTTCCGGCTCGAGCTCGGCGGGCGCCCGGTCGTGCTCCGCGGGCGCATCGCCCACTGCCGGATCGTCGACGTCGATCAGGATGTCGTCGTGTACCGGGCCGGCCTGGAATTCATCGAGCCGTCCGACCACGTCGTCGCAGCCGTCGAGGGCTATATCGAGATGGTCCGCCGCGAGCGCGGCCTGACGACGCCGGCTACCTGACCTCGGGGATCCCGGTCTGCGGCTTCGGGTTGGTTGTGATCTGCCGGCTGACCCGGCCCGCGTCCCTTCCGTCAATCGAAACCACGGCTCGAATCTCGTAAACGCCTGGGGGCAGGGCCGCCAGGTCGATCTCCCCTTCGGCGTACCACCGCCCCGGAGCGGAATCGTCCTTGACGGTGATCTTCGAGCCGGTGAGCACGCCATCGCCGGATGTCGACACGACCTCGAATCTCACCGATGGCATCTCGCCGGTCCCGCCGCCCGGATCGGGCTGCATGCGCTGCATGGCGAGGTAGGCGGCCACGGTGCGGCCTGTCAGGTATCCGTCGATGAGCAGCTTCATCTTCCCGTCGACTCTCGTGGCCGGATCGGTCAACACGAGGCTGCTCAGCCCGAACGGACCGGCGGGCACGAGCCTGGCGCTCACGTGATGTTCGACGCCGCCAAGCCGGAACCCGGAGTCCAGGCCGGCAAGCTTCACGGTGTAGTCCCCCGGCTTCGTCGTGAAGCTCGACGTGTAGTAGGCGCATCGCTCGCCGTTCGCGGCGGGAACCGTCGAGGCGGCGCGATCGACCGCCGAGCCCGTGCCGCGCCCGGCGGCGTCGGTGACCGTGTAGCCGACGTCGAATCCGCCCGGATCGGTTGCGGCGCAGCCGATCTCCGCGGCGAGCAGCACGTGCAGCCCCGCGTCCTGCGAGTCGCCGACCACGTAGGTGGCCACCCCGACACGCAGGGTGGGCGGCAGGAATGGCGAGTTCAGGGCCTTCGTGATGCGCTCGGCAGCGCTGGCGCCGGCGGCGGACGGGTCTGCGACGAACTGCGTGCGCGCACGCACCGCGACGCGGGGGCGGGCCACCTTCACGCCGATCGAGTGGCGCTTCCCGTCGCGGTCGCTGTCCTGGGTGTCGAAGCTGACCACGTACGCCACCGAGGTCTCGCGCGCGATGCGATCGAAGGCCGGGTCCATCGCGGTGATGAGCTTGAAATAGGCCCCGCCGGAGAGGCCGGCCAGCTGGCCGAGGCCGTCGCTGACCAGGTGCGCGTCCTCGATCGGCGTCCGGGTCGGGAAGCGTTCAGTGACGTTGAAGGCCTCGAGGAACGCGCGGTCGAGATGGAGCACGTAGAGGTTCACGCGCGCGGCCTGCGCGAGCGATCCAAGCCACGCCAGGTCGCCGAATCCGTCCATGTAGCCGAACGAGCTGCCGGTCACCAGGCCTTCGCTGATGAAGATCACGTGTTTCTGGCCTTCGACGCGACCAAGCTGCCCGATCAGGATCTTCAGAGCCTCCTCGCTCTGCTCGGCCGAGGTTCGAGCCGCCGCGAACTTGTACCGGGCATCGGCTTCGAGCTGCGACTTGCAGGTCTGGTACTCGGTCTCGTTGCGCGTCCAGTCGCATTCCTGCCGCAGCGCCTCGTCCCAGAGCCGTTTCTCGTTGCCGGTCACGAGCGCGAAGGACTCGGCCATGCTGGTGTTGATGAACGACTGATACTTGTTGGCGCCTCCGCCCACGATCTTGTGCAGCGCCGTCCGTATCACCGATCGATCGGCCGTGAAGTCCACCGTGACGCCGACCGGCAGCGACACCAGCCCCACCAGATCATTGGGAGCGAGCTTGTCCACGAACTGGCTGGCGGCCTGCATGGCCGCGCGCCCGCCGCCACGCCTGATGTTGCCCTCGTCGACGACCAGGACGAACATCCGGCCGGGTGACGCGGCGGTGTTCGAGGTGAACTCAGCCGAGGCGGCCGGTTTCAGGTCCGGGCGGAGTGTCGGAAGGGATCTCGGATCGGGCACCGGCGCCCGGCGATCGTTGTAGCGCACCAGCTCCAGCGACGAGAGCGGCCTGACCTTGCCATCGACCGTCAGCGTAAACTCCTCGAGCTTCAGGTCGGTGATCGGCCGGCCGTCCGCGTCGACGACAATCACGTCGACCGGGACGACATCGGTTCGAGCCCTGAACACGGGCTGCTGAGCCTCACCCTGCAGCCAAACCCCGCCAGCCAGGACGATGGCTGCCACCCTCGAGGTCGTTCGGAACATGGCGACCCGCCTGTATCACGTGAAATGTCAGCGATTTGGCCTGCGAAGACAAGCCTTCGGGGCAGCGGAGGGTGTCTGAGGTCCTCTCCGGTAGGACGTGGCCCGGGGCAAGGGGGGTTCAGCCCGGGGCTATTTGACGCGCAGGTGCTCGAGGTAGTCCCCGGAGGAAATCTGCTCAGCGCGGCCAAGCGGCGCGTTGTAGAAGTACACCCAGGCCGTGTCCACCCGTCCGTCCTCGAAGACCACGCTGGTTTCGACCCGGGTGTAGAGGCTGGTGTCGGGCTCGGAGGGCCGGTAGCCCTCGATGTCATCGAGAATGGCGAGCACGGTCGCCGATTCGTCGGTCTCGTAGACTTCACCCCAGACGCGTCCGCCCGGAGCGGGCACCGCGGCAGGGAAGATTCCGAGGTCGAAGAGGGCTGCCTCGATCCACCCGCGGCCGATAAACGACATCTTGGTGTCGATACCGGCGCGCCGGCGGCGGTCGAACCCCGCCATCAGGGTCCCGTACACGAAGACCTTGTCACTCATTGCGCATTCACCCGCATAGTGCTTCGACTCGCAAATACGGTTGCGTATGCATGCTCGGCAACCGGTGAAAACGCTCGCTCAGCACTTAGCCCTGAGGGAACAAGTTCGTCACCGAACTTGTGAATCGAAGGACTTAGGCAGGATACGACCGGCCCCCTCGATGCGTTTCACTTGCCCGCGCGACGACCGACAGCGGCGACTGAGCAATACACCCGGCGGGTGGCTGCTCCGAACACACGATGAGTAGGAATGCAGCAGGGGCAGGAACGAATGACACCGGTATCGCAGAAGTGTAGGGAACTCGAGGATGTTAGTCAAGGCCGCCAGGCTGGCCTTTCGCGGCTCAACGAGGCGCTGGATACGCGATGGTCGCTGGCCACAATCGGGCGCGTACTCAGCGGCCTGGTGCGCCATCCCCGCAAACGGCAACGGCCCGGGAATCCTTCGATTCCCGGGCCGCTGCGTCATGGGGTCACGTTCGAATCGTGCGAGCCGTACCGCCCGCCTACTCGCCTTCGCCGGCTCCCGGAGTCCTGAGCATCTTCTTCGGGGCCTGCTTCGACACGCTGCCAATCGCGTCGAGCAACGCGGACGACACGGCAAATGACACCGAGACTTCGTTGCCGCTGCCGCCCAACTCGATCGTGGGCCACAGCGCCTGCGCCTCGGGCTTGCTGCCTGCCTGCATCTTCGCCAGCGCCACGAACCCGCGGACGATATCGCGCAGATTGTTGGCCGCCTGCTCGTCGGTGGTCTGTGCCTTCACCGTCGCATGCACGCCGCCGTTGATGCGGCCGCTTGCCGAGAACCACGTGATCGGGGGGATCCGGCTCGACACCTCAGCCGGCAGGTGCGCCTGCCGGGTGATCGCGTCGAAACGCCCGACCGCCCACATGCTGCCGGCCCCGTTGTCGGTGACCAGCTTCATCATGTCCTGGTTGTCGGCGATGCTCTTGCTTCGGCTGGCCTTCTGATCGATGGCCCGCCGCACGGACTGGCCGCTGCCGATGGCGACCAGACCGGGCTCCATGAACGCCACCGCCATCTCCGTGTCGCCGGGGCCGGACTCGCTCCTATCCGGGTTCCCGCGGTGCGTGATGATGCGAACGCCCTTGTAGTCGCTGATCTGGGCATCGTTGGTCTTGGCGAACTGTTCGATCCGGGCGGCGTCGAACCTGCCGCGCGCCAGCAGCAGCCCGGTCGCATGGGAGACGCCCTCGGCGTTCGCCCCGACGCACCCGACCACGCTGTCGATGTCGCGCTCGATGTCGATGCCGGTCTTGTCGGCGAATTCCTTCCGCCCCTGGTCCGACTGGCCGGGCATCTGGCGCAGACGCTGGCGGAGATCGGACGTCATGACCTGCCGCACATCCGCATAGGCCACGACCGCAGCGTCTTCCGGAAGGTAACGAAGGTCGTCCGGGCCAGGTGCTCCACTGCTGAACAGTTTGCCGGGCACCCCGCCGTAATAGGCGACGACGCCGATCGACAGGCCAACTATCAGGACCAGGACCGACCCAAGGATGAAATACCGGGTTTTCGCAGTCATCAGTGACCCCCCTCTGGCCTTTATGACGAAACGGGGGAGCAAAAGTTCCCTAGTTCCTTTGAGGTCTACAACTTACCTTCCAGCATGATAGCCCCGATCCGTGGCGCGCCCCCGATCATTCGGCGCGGCCTGGCCCCCCAACTGTGACACGAGGGGCTATGCGTCCACAACCTGTTGATATTATGGCGCTTAGTGCTTCGACTCGCGAGTACGGTTGTGTATTCATGCTTGGCAAGCGGTGAAAACGCTCGCTCAGCACTTAGCCCTGAGGGAACAAGTTCGTCACCGAACTTGTGAATCGAAGGACTTAGTTGGCGGCCAGACTCGAGGACCGCCGCGGGACTGGCGGGGCCGAAGACGATGGTGTCCGCCGACCGATCGAGATCGCTACTGCTCCAGGACGTACTCCCGTCGCTCGACCGTCCACGCCGCCAGCGCCAGAAACACCGCGATGAAGATGATGAGCCAGCCGGTCGCAGCCAGCGGCGTCGGCACGTCCGTGAAGAACGCCTTCAGCACGTCGCCCGCGCCTTCCATCGGCATGGCGTGCGGAACCAGGGCCTGGAGATAGAACGCGAGGGTAATCCGGCGCAGGTAGCCGGGAAGCATGAGCGCGATTTGCTCCCACCCGAACGCGAACACCAGGCCAATGACCAGGGGGTGCTTCAGGCGCGCGCCGATGAGCGTGAACAGCGCGCCGTACGCGGCGAGGCCGAGCGCGAGCAGGCCGAGGTCCTTGAGCAGTGCCGGGAAGGACGCGGCAAGCGAGCCGTTTCCGAGGGGCACCACCAGCAGATACAGGATCACCACCGAGGGCAGCACCACGAGCACGGTCGTGACCAGGTAGGCGAGGTACTTGCCGATGATGACCGCTCCCCGGGGAATCGGCCGGACAAACAGGTAGGTCAGCGTCTTGTCGTCCACCTCGTCTGCGATGAGCGCGGTGCCGTAGAAGACGCCCAGCACCGGCACCATGAACCGCAGGTACAGCAGCCACATCATCCCGCCGAACACGGTCGGGCCGGGCACCCGCATGTTCTCGACCTGCACCGAGCCTACGCCGATCGCCTCGAGCACTCTGAAGAGGATGCCCAGCGCCAGCGGCGATCCCACGACGAGCCCCAGGAAGATCGTCCGTCGCGACCACAGCATCTGCCCGAGCGACAGGTCGAAAATCCGGAACGACGCCTCCAGGTATGACGGTGCGCGCCGGGCCGCCGGGGAAAGCGTCGTGGCGGGGACGTGCGAACTGGCGGTTGGTTCGGTCATGGTGGCGCTCACTTGACGAGGAACTTGAAGACGGCCTGGAGATTGTCGTCAGGCGAGGTCACCTCGGTGATCGTGCCGCCGTCGCCTGAGGCGGCGAGCTCGGTCAGGTGCCGGTAGAACGCATCCGGCCTGGACGTTTCGATGACCAGCGCGTCCTGTTCCAGGCGCAGGCTCAGCACATCGTCGCGTGTGAGGAAGTCGCGCGCGAGCGTCCGCGGCTCCAGCGCACGGATGTGAACGGTGTGGGGGTGCTCGTCGATGAGATCGCGGATCGCGTGAACGTCGCCCTCGGCCAGGATGCGTCCGTTGTTGATCAGGAGGATGTTCGACGTCATCGCCTCGATCTCGTAGAGGATGTGGCTCGACACGATGATGCTCTTGCCGGCGTGGCCCCAGTCCTTGATGAGGCGAATCGTCTTCCGGCGCCCGATCGGATCCATCCCCGCCAGCGGCTCATCGAGGATCAGCAGCTCCGGGTCGTGCACGATGGCCTGCGCCAGCTTCACCCTCTGGCGCATGCCCTTGCTGTAGCTGCCAATCTTCTTCCCGGCGGCCTCGAGCAGGTCCACGCGGCCGAGGGCGTCGTGGGCGGCCGTGTTGGCTTCCTTCTCGCCGAAGCCGTTGAGGCGCACCAGTCCGGCGACCCACTCCAGGCCCGTCATCCGATCGTAGAAGGCATCCTGCTCCGGGCAGAAGCCCAGCCGGAAGTACAGCCGCGCGTTGCCCCAGATCGGCTCGCCGAGCACGTTGATGGTGCCCTTGCTGGGCTGCAGCTGGCCCGTGAGCAGCTTGAGCAGCGTCGACTTGCCGGCGCCGTTTGGCCCGAGCAGCCCGGTGACACCCGGCGGAATCGATACGCTCACGTCGTTGAGGCCGATGACCTGCCCGTACCACTTGGAGAGGTGATCGGAGACGGCAATCGGCGTTGCGGCGGCGGTGGCGGGAGGCGTCATGTCACCACCTCCACGCCGCGCACGCGGCGCTCGAGCACGAGGATCGACAGCCCGATGAGGGCCAGCACCGCCAGCACCGTGACGACCGGCGAGGTCTCGTAGCGGGGCTGCAGCCTGAAGATCAGATCGCCGAGCTGCCGCAGGCTCGCCGGCGCCGAGATCCACGAGAAGGCGCTGCTGCGCGTGACCACGAACACCACGCCGTAGAGCGCGTCGGTGAAGAAGATCAACCCGGCGTACATGATGCCGACGAACCTGGCGCTCTTCGAGAGCGACGAGAGCGCCAGCATCGAGAAGGCCGCCAGCAGGATCTGCGCAATCGAGAACACCGTGATGGCCGGCAGGACGAACAGGTTGGATTTCAGGAACGTGACGTTGCCGGCGAAGGCGACCTGGAGGAACACGAGGACGATGGCGGGCAGCCAGGTCACCAGCAGCAGGAAGAAGGCGAGCACCGCGAACTTGCCCGCGACATACTCGGTGCGGCTCATCGGCTTCGACAGGTAGATCTGCAGGGCGTTGGCCCGCATGTCGTTGGAGATCAGGCCGGCGCCCGTGAAGATCGTGATGAAGAACACGAACACGTTCTGCTGTTCGAGGAACTCGCGGAACGTCTCGCCGCTGGGCGCGATGATCGACGCCATCTGCGAGAAGTTGGCCGCCAGGTACAGCTGCACGGCCCGGACGATGAAGGGCAGCCAGGCGAGCACCAGCAACGCGAGGAACTTCCGCTTTGCGAGCATCATCCGGATGCCGGCCACGGCGATGACAGTCCAGGCCCGCCCCTCCGGCGAACGCTCGCCCTTGTATCGACGATAGCTCTGATCATGGATGGGCATGGGCTACTCCTCTCCGACCGCGTGCGCGAACACGTCTTCGAGGGTCGGGACGCTCGGGCGGAGATGCCTGACCTGCACGCCTTCACGGGCTGCCAGGGTGAAGAGCGCGCCGGCGCCGCGCTGGTCCGGTACGAACACCCGCATGACGTCGTCTTCGGCGGCCTTGCAGGTCATGCCCTCGCGGCGCAGCACGTCGGCGAAGGCCACGCGATCGCCCTTCACCCGGAGTTCGAACACGCTGCCGGTCGGTCCCTTGAGCTCGTTGATCGGGCCCTGCGTGGCCACGGCGCCCTGGTTGAGCACCACGACGTGGTCGCAGGTGAACTCCACATCCGGGAGCAGGTGCGAGGAGAGGATGAGGTTCATGCCCTTGTTGTGCGCGAGGTCGCGGATGAGGTCCAGCATTTCCTCGCGGCCCTTCGGGTCCATCCCGTTGGTGGGCTCGTCGAGGAACAGGAGATCCGGATCGTGCACGAGCGCCTGCGCGAGCTTGATCCGCTGCTTCATGCCGGTCGAGTAGGTCTCGATGTTGCGGTAGCGCGCTTCGCCCAGGCCCACGTAATAGAGCACTTCGTGCGCCCGCTGCATGGCGTCGACTCGGGGCAGCCCGGCCAGCTGGCCGCAGTAGGCGACAAACGACACGGCGTTCATCCCGGGAATGTGGGCGTCGATCTCGGGCATGTAGCCCAGCCGCCGCCGAATCTCGACCGGCGACACCGCCACGTCCAGCCCGAACACCGTCATGCGGCCGCGAGTGGGCCGCACGAATCCGAGCAGCGACTTCAGCATCGTGCTCTTGCCGGCGCCGTTGGGGCCGAGCAGCCCCACCGCGCCGGCCGGGAACACGGCACTGGTATCCCGCAAGGCCGGTTGACGACCGAACAGGACCGAAAGATTGTCGATGAGAACGATGGCGTCGGCAGGTGGATCGCTCATGTCTACATGTCAATACGGGCGAAGCAAAGGCGCAGTTCACGAATTCGCGAACGATGGTCTGGAGGCTGGGGGCTCGAGGCCAGGGGCCGACTCACACTGGATAAGGACATAGAGACCTTGGTCGTTCAACTCGGATGCAGCCCTCGCGCGTGCTGGCCTCCCGCCGCCAGCCGCCAGCCGCCAGCCAGCAAGATTCGAAGCATCACAGCGTCCCGCGCAGCCCCAGCTGGTCCGCCTGCTCGCGCATGAACCCGATGACGAGCGCGACATGCTCGTCGAGCGGAATACCGATCTCCTCCGCGCCGCGACGCAGATCGTCGCGGTTGACGGCGCGCGCGAAGGCCTTCTCTTTCATCCGCTTCACCACCGACTTCGCCTCAAGATCGAGCAGGCTCTTCGAAGGACGCACCAGCGCCGCGGCGGTGACGAACCCGGCCATCTCGTCGCAGGCGAACAGGGTATGCTCGAGCCTCGACTCGCGGGCGACGCCGGTGTGATCGGCGTGCGACAGGACCGCGCGGACAATCACCTCGGGATAGCCGAGCCCGCGGAGAATCTCGGCGCCGCGGAACGGATGATCCTTCAAGTCGGGGTACCGCTCATAGTCGAAATCGTGCAGCAGCGCCGTGACGCCCCACAGTTCCTCGTCCTCGCCGAACCGGCGCGCGTATCCGCGCACGGCGCATTCGACGGCGAGCCCGTGTTTCCGCAGGTTCTCGTTCTGGGTATACTCCGTCAACAGCGCCCAAGCCGCCTCGCGTGAAACCGTCATCGGTACCTCCGCGTGCCCCGCGCGACGACAGGCCGGGGGGAGTCTCAGGCCGGCGGGTGCCCGGGGCTTCCGGTCGCCTCCGGGCGTCGCGCCCATGGGTTTCCGGGTTCCGTGCATGATATATTCGGGCGCCAGTTGCCGCCAACTACCCCTTTTCGGACTTCCATGACGGAGGCCGCGCGTGATTGCAGCTCTGTTCGTTGCCCTGGGCGTGCTGACGCTCGTCTTCATCGCGGTGTGGGTTCGCGAGACACGCACCAGCCCGAACACGCTCGATCCAGGATTCCCGGACGGCGAGCGCATCGCCGTCGGTTTCTTCGCGAACTTCTTCGACGCGCTCGGCATCGGCAGCTTCGCCACGACGACGTCGTACTACCGGTTCCGCAAGCTCGTGCGTGACGAGCTGATTCCCGGGACGCTGAACACCGGACACTGCCTGCCGACGGTGACCCAGGCGTTCATCTCGATCGCCTTCATCGAGGTCGACGTCTGGACGCTCATCCTCATGATCGCAACCGCCGTCGCCGGCTCCTGGTTCGGCGCGGGCGTCGTCTCCAGGATGCCTCGCCGCGCGATCCAGGTCGGCATGGGGGTCGCGCTACTGGTGGCGGCCGGGTTCATGTTCGCGAAGGCCACCGGCATGATGCCGTCGGGCGGCAACACGCTCGGCCTCAGCGGCCCGACATGGGGCATCGCGCTCGTCGGCAGCTTCCTGCTCGGTTCGATCATGCCGCTCGGCATCGGCTACTACGCGCCGTGCATGGTGCTCATCAGCATGGTCGGCATGAGCCCGCGGGCGGCGTTCCCGATCATGATGGGCGCGTGCGCGTTCCTGATGCCGGTTGCGGGCATGGAGTTCGTCCAGAAGAACCGGCACAGCCACCGCGCGTCGCTCGGCCTGGCGATCGGCGGCGTGTTCGGCTCGGCGCTGGCGCTGCTGGTCGTCAAGGAGCTCGACCTCAGGTACGTGGTGTGGCTCGTGTTCGTGGTCGTCATCTACGCCGCGCTGTCGCTGCTCAGAACGGCCGCGATGGAAAGACGGGCGGGGAGCGCTCCCGCGGCCTAATTGGCTGGGGGCCGGAGGCTGGCGGCTGGCGGCATTGTCTTGGCCGGGGCCCGAAGAGCCCAGGCGCCGCGAGCCGAGCTTCACACGGATACCGAGTTTCACCCACGTAACCGTTGGGTTCAGCTCTACTCCCCCATCACCTTGACGACGACCCGCTTCTTGCGCTGGCCGTCGAACTCGGCGTAGAACACCTGCTCCCACGGGCCGAGATCCAGCGCGCCCGCCGTGATCGGCAGCGTGACCTGGTGGCCCATAAGGGTCCGCTTCAGGTGGGCATCGCCGTTGTCCTCGCCCGTCCGATGATGGCGGTAGTCGACCCCCGAAGGGGCGAGCTTCTCCACCCAGTCCTGGAAATCCTGGATGAGGCCACCCTCCCAGTCGTTGACGTAGACGCCGGCCGTGATGTGCATGGCCGACACCAGCACCATGCCCTCCGCCACCCCGCTCTTTCTGACGATGGCCGCGACCTCGTCCGTGATCCGGATGAACTCGCGCCGGCTCTTCGTGTTGAACCACAGGTAGTCGGTGTAGACCTTCATGGGTCGCCTCGCATCAGGATGCATATGCTTGAGGCCGGAGGCTGGCGGCTGGCGGCCGTGCCCGACTGCTCCGTCGACCAGCGCGCCGAGTCCCGGGCCCCAAGCTCCAGGCCTCAGGCCTCAGGCCGCCAGCCTCCAGCCGCCAGCCTTGACACGCTCACAGCTTCAACGCCGGATCCGCGTTCAAGTTATCCGGCGCGCGGACGCCGGCGTGAAACGCGCGCAGGCCGGCCGCGGCAATCATGGCGGCGTTGTCGGTGGAGAGCGCCAGGCTCGGCACGAACACCGGCAGCTCCAGGTGTTCGCCGCGCGCGGCAGCCTCGCTCCGCAGCCGGCTGTTGGCCGACACGCCCCCTGCGATGCCCACGCTTCGCGCCCCAAACCAGCGGGCGGCACCAAAGAGCCGATCCAGCAACGCGTCGACCACGGCCCGCTGGAAGCTGGCGCACAGGTCGGCAATCTCCATCTCGGTGAAGGTCGCTCCTGCGGGCCGGGCCTTCACATGGCGCAAGACGGCCGTCTTCAGGCCGCTGAAGCTGAAGTCCCACTGCCCTTTCATGAGCGGCGCATTGCGATCGGCATGCGTCATCCGCGCGACCGGGAACTCGATGGCGTGATCGTTGCCGGTGCGCGCGATCCTGTCGATCACGGGCCCGCCCGGATACCCGAGGCCGATGAGCTTCGCCACCTTGTCATACGCCTCCCCGGCCGCATCGTCACGGGTCTTGCCGAGAAGGTGGTAAGACCCCGGCGTCCGGACTTCGTACAGACTCGTGTGGCCCCCCGAGACAACCAGCACGATTGCCGGCAGCGGGATGGCGCCGTGCTGGAGGCTGAGCGACTCGATGTGGCCCGCCAGGTGATTGACCGGCACGAGCGGGAGACCCCAGGACGCCGCAAGCGCCTTCGCGAACGAAAGCCCGACCAGCAGCGATCCGACCAGTCCGGGTCCCTGCGTCACCGCCACCGCGCCGAGTTCGCCCGGCCTCGTGTGCGCGTCTCCAAGTGCCCGCTCGACGACGCCGCAGATGTCGCGCACGTGCTGGCGGGAGGCGAGTTCGGGCACCACGCCGCCCCACTCGCGGTGGATCTCCACCTGCGACGCGACGATGCTCGAGCGAATCTCCCAGGGTCGGGCAGCATCGCCCGTCTCAGCGACAACGGCGGCTGCCGTTTCGTCGCACGACGATTCAACGCCCAGGATGAGCATGCTGAAGTTCGGCGGGCGCGCGGCCGTCCGACTCGACCGCCTGCCGCAGCGAGTCGGCGAACGGCGGGCGGCAGATGCCGCGCTCGGTGATGATGGCGGTGACGAAACGATGCGGCGTGACATCGAACGCCGGGTTTCGCACCCGTGCGCCGTCGGCGGCGATTCGCATCGGGCCGATATGCGTCACCTCCCGCGCCTGGCGTTCCTCGATCGGGATGTGCGATCCGTCCGGGGTCGCCAGATCGATCGTCGAGATCGGGGCGGCCACGTAGAACGGGAGGTTGTGCTCCCGGGCGAGCACGGCCACGCTGTAGGTGCCGATCTTGTTGGCGACATCGCCGTTGGCAGCGATGCGATCGGCACCGACCACGACCAGGTCCAGCGCCCCGGCCTGCATCAGCGCTCCGGCCATGTTGTCGGTGATCACGGTGGTGTCGATCCCGTCGCGAACCAGTTCCCACGCGGTGAGCCGGGCTCCCTGCAGAAACGGGCGTGTCTCGTCGGCGACGACCGAGACGTGCTTCCCCTGTTCGACGGCCGCGCGGATCACGCCCAGCGCCGAACCGTAGCCGGCAGTGGCCAGGGCGCCCGCGTTGCAGTGGGTCAGCACCCGCGCGCCATCGGGCACGAGCGCCGCGCCGTGGGCACCCATCGTGCGGCAGCTCTGAACATCCTCGGCGTCGATATCGCGGGCGGCCGCTTCGAGACTCGCCTTGATCTCGTCGACCGACCGCCCGTCCTGCGCGGCAACCGCAAAGGTCCGCTTCATCCGCTCGATCGCCCAGAACAGGTTGACCGCGGTCGGGCGCGTCGCGGCCATCAGGTCGCAGGTCTTCTGGAACTCGGTCGTCAGCTGCTTCGTCCCGGTGGCCTTGCTGCGCCGCAGCCCCAGGGCGATGCCCATCGCGGCGGCCACGCCAATGGCAGGGGCGCCGCGGATCACCATGCTCTTGATGGCCTTCGCCACTTCGGCGGAGGTCCGGCAGCGCACGTACACTTCGGAGCCGGGCAGCTTCCGCTGATCGATCATGACGACGGCGTCGTCTTGCCAGTCGATGGTGGGGTGCATCTCTCGTCCAGGTCCGATGATACTACCCGAGCAGGCGGGCGTCGAAAGGCAGCGGCAGCAGGTCCTTGAGGCGGTAGCGCCCGGTTTCGCGGTCGAGGTTGGCGAGAATGATCTCGATATCGCCGGCGAACTCCCAGAGGATCTGGCGGCAGGGTCCGCACGGCGGAGTCGGGGCCTGCGTGTCCGCCACGACGACGATGCGGCGGAATACCCGGAGACCTTCCGACACCGCCTTGAACACGGCAACCCGCTCGGCGCAGATCGTCAGGCCGTAGGTCGAATTCTCGATGTTGCAGCCGGTCGTCACGGTGCCATCCTCGGCCTCGAGCGCGGCGCCGACCTTGAATTTCGAAAACGGCGCAACGGCCAGCTCGCGGGCCTGGCGGGCGGCTTCGATCAGGGAATCATCGCTCATCACTGCTCCTTGACGGCTGGCGGCTGGAGGCTGGCGGCCAACGCCGAAGATCCTCGCCCCACGGATCTGACACCCGGCGAGCGCGGAGACTGGTCAGTCGTGAAGCGGTCCCTTGAGCCGAGCCGATCGGAGCCGACCCGCAAAACGCACCGAAGGGGCCGAAATCCGCGGTGGGTTGGGGACCCGCCGCTGCCGCCGACAGAACCCTGGAGGTGCGTTTTGCCGCCCTTCGACGTTGCTCAGGGCGCCCCGAGCGAGGTCGAGGGGCGGCGAGCGCGAGCGGGACTGCGGAACGACGGACCAGTCTCCGCGTCTGCGCACGGTCGTCGGCCGCGACTCAGATCTTCTCCACTATGCCTTCCAGCAACGCGATGAACGCGCCTTTCACGCGCTGGCCCGTGGCCATGACCTCCGAGTGGTCGAGCGGCTGCGGCAGCACGCCCGCCGCCATGTTGGTGATGCACGAGATGCCGAGGACTTCCATGCCGGCGTGGCGCGCTGCGATGGCTTCGGCCACCGTGGACATCCCGACCGCGTCTGCGCCGATGATCCGCAGATAGCGGATTTCGGCCGGTGTCTCGTAGCTCGGGCCGTGGAGCCCCGCGTACACGCCATGCGCGACGGGCGCCGCCAGCGCCAACGCCACCTGGTCGGTGATGGCGCGAAGGCGCCTGGAATAGACGCCGGTCATGTCGGGGAACCGCGGGCCGAAGCGCTCGTCGTTGGGCCCGATGAGCGGGTTGGTGCCCATCAGGTTGAGGTGGTCGTCGATGACCATCAGCGCGCCCTGCGAGAACGACGTGTTCACGCCGCCGGCGGCATTGGTCAGGATCAGCACCTTTACGCCGAGCGCCGCCATGACCCGCGTGCCGAAGACCACCACGTTCATCGGGTGGCCCTCGTAGAAGTGCGCGCGGCCAGAGAGCACGGCGACCTGGTGTCCGCGTACGGTTCCGCACACGAGGCGGCCCGCGTGGCCAACCACCGTCGCCGGCGGCCAGCCCGGAATCGACTCGTAGGGCAGCGACACGGCGTCGCCGACCCGGTCGGCGAAATCGCCGAGGCCGGACCCGAGTACGATCGCGACATCGGGCACCGAGCCCAGTCGATCGCGCACGTACGAGGCGGCCTGCTGCACGCGTTCGTAGTCGGTCGTCACAGGAGGAACCCCGCGATGGTCGCGGTCATGAAGTTGGCCAGCGTCCCCGCCAGCATGGCGCGCAGCCCGAGGCGGGCGAGATCGTGGCGCCGGCCCGGGGCAAGCGATCCGATGCCGCCGATCTGGATCCCGATGGAGCTGAAGTTCGCGAAGCCGCACAGCGCGAAGGTGGCGATGGTGAAGGACCGCGGGTCCAGCGCCTCCTTGAGCGGCCCCAGCTGCGAATACGCGACGAACTCGTTGAGCACCATCCGCGTGCCGAGCAGGTTGCCGATCACCGGCGCGTCCTGCCACGGCACCCCCATCACCCACGCGACCGGCGCGAACACCCACCCGAAGATCTGCTGCAGGCTCAGCTGCCCGATCGCGGTCAGCCCGAGGTACCGCGCGCTGGCATCGCCGATCACGCCAAGCCCGGCATTGAGCATGGCCACCAGCGCGAGGAACGAGATGAGCATCGCGCCGACATTCAGGGCGAGGTGCAGGCCCTCGCCCGTGCCGCGCCCGGCCGCGTCGATCACGTTGACGTCGGTCCGTTCCACTTCCAGCCGCACGGTGCCCATCGTCTTGGGCATGTCGGTTTCAGGCACGAACATCTTGGCCATCATGATCGTGCCCGGCGCCGTCATGATGACCGCCGTCAGCAGGTGCCTCGCCTCGATGCCGAACAGGATGTAGGCCGCCATGATGCCGCCCGAGATGTGGGCCATCCCGGAGGTCATGACCGTCATCAACTCGGACTGCGTCATCTCCGGCAGATACGGCCGGATCGTCAGCGGCGCCTCTGTCTGTCCCATGAAGATGCTGGCGGCGACGTTGAGCGATTCCGCGCCGCTCGCCTTCATCACCTTGCGCATCATCCACGCGAAGAACCGCACCACCAGCTGCATCACCCCGAAGTAATACAGGATGGCGAACAGCGCGGCGATGAAGATGATGGTCGGCAGGACCTGGAAGGCGAAGATTACGCTGTAGCGCACGCCCTCCTCGCCGAGCACCTTGGTCATGATCATCGGCCACGCCGCCTTGTCGCCGAGCGGCCCGAAGACGAACGAGGCGCCGACGTTGGCGAACGCGAGCAGACGCGTGATGCCGTCGCCGAGCGTCTTGAACACCTGCTGCCCGACCGGGTTCTTCAGCACGAGCAGGGCGAACAGGAACTGAAGGCCGAGTCCCCACGCCACCGTCTTGAGATCGATCGCACGGCGATTTGTCGACAACGCGTACGGGATGGCGAGAATCACGATCGCGCCCGCCAGCGGCTGCGCCTTGGTCACACCCATGGCGGCTGCCGCGATGGCGGCCAGCGCCAGGACGGCGGCACCGCCGATGATCCACCGATCCGTGCCAGCCTGGCGCTGTCTCGACTGATTGGCTGGCGGGACGGGGTCTGATGTCATGCTCATGCCGGCTCCTTCGTGTCGAATGGCCCCGGTCAATTCACCGAGCCGACGACCAGCGGCAACGGGGCCGGCGGCGCGCCGCCCAATTCGACCGCCTGGCCTGCCAGGCTCATCGCGTCCGCCAGGCCCTTGCTGTCGCGATGGAAGATCTCGACGATCGGGTCGCCTCCCCGCACCAGCACGCCGAGCGGCACGACCACCTTGAGCCCGACCCCGGCATCCACGCGGTCCTCCGCCGTGGCGCGGCCGGCACCGAGCGCCGCGGCAGCCCGCCCGATGAGCAGCGCGTCGAGCCCGGTCAGGTAACCGGAACGCTGCGCCTTCACGTAGGCGCGCCCCGGCGCCAATTCGAGCCGCGAGGGATCGTCGACAGCCCGAGGGTCCCCGCCCTGCCGCTCGACCATCCGCGCAAATCGATCGAGACCCGCGCCCGACGCCAGCGCCTCGCGGACCCGGGCGTCGGCATCCTCAACCGACGAGGCCACTCCGGAGAGCCACACCAGGCGTGTCGCGAACAGGATCGACAGCTCTGTCAGATCGGCCGGGCCCTGCCCTTTCAGCGTCTCGACCGACTCGATGACCTCGAGGGCGTTGCCGACCGCGCGTCCGAGAGGCGCGTCCATCCTGGTCAGCATCGCCTCGGTGTCGACCTTGGCCATCCGGCCGGCCGAGACCATGGCCAGCGCCAGCTTGCGGGCGTCATCTTCGGTCTTCATGAACGCGCCGCGGCCGACCTTCACGTCGAGGACGAGCCCGTCGATGCCCTCGGCCAGCTTCTTGCTCATGATGGACGCGGTGATGAGCGGGATGCTCTCGACGGTCGCCGTCACATCGCGCAGCCGGTAGAGGCGCCGGTCGGCCGGCGCGATGTCGCGCGTCTGTCCGACGATCACGAGACCATTGGCTTCGAGCGCCGCCAGGACCTCGGCGGGTGCGAAGTCCACGCGGAAGCCCGGGATCGCCTCCAGCTTGTCGAGCGTGCCGCCCGTGTGGCCCAGGCCCCGCCCGGACATCATCGGCACGATGACGCCGCAGGCGGCCGCCAGCGGTGCGAGGATGAGCGAGGTCTTGTCCCCCACGCCGCCCGTGCTGTGCTTGTCAATCTTGCGGCCGGGGATGCGCGAGAGATCCAATCGAGTTCCGGAGCGCGCCATGGCCTCGGTCAGCCAGGCAGTCTCTTCGTCGTTCATCCCGCGCAACACGATCGCCATCAACAGGGCGGAGATCTGATAGTCCGGCCAGCTGCCGTCGGTGACGCCCGAGATGAAATTCTCCACGTCCTCCCGGGAAAGGAGCCCGCCGTCGCGCTTGATTCGAATCAGGTCGACTGCACGCATGAGTGTGAAAGTATACCCCGCCGGGGCGTCGCCCGGGGCCTTCGACGCGGCGCTTCAACCCCGGGAGGCGAGGCGGAGGCCGCCCGCGACCACGCGCCGCGGGGGGACTCCCCACCAGACCGCGATCGGGCGGAGAATAGGGAGTCAGTCGCGTCCGGACTGATGAGCAATGCGCGTCCGGCCGATATGCATGCAGGGGGTCCTGCGCCATCGGGTGGCTGCCGACACATGCCCGATCAACGAGACTCAGGCGGCGTCAACTCGGCGCTCCATCCAGCGCCCTCGCGCGCCCTGGAGCCCCAGATCATCGCCTTCGCTCGCGCATGCAAGACCGCCGCGCGGTTCGTGGGCCTGTACCCGCCTGACCATCCTTCCGTGGCGGCCGCGCTCGAATCGGTCGCCAGGGCTTCGCACGCCGCAGCCTCCAGCGGGCCGCTCCGACTGGGCGTCCTGCCCGACACACTCACGCTCGAAGACGGGAAACTGTCGAGGGACGACGCCGCCGTCAGCGAGCTCGCGGCGCTGATGCACACGCATATCATCGGCCAGCTGACGGTGCACGATTCGACCAGCCCCGAGTCGTGGCGGCGCTTCCTGGGCCTGATCGCGGCGACGCCCGACCAGGTCCGATCACGTGGCGGGGTGGCGCGGCTCTGGGCCCTGGAGGGCCGGTCGGGCATCGAGGTCAAGGAGATTGACTACAGCCTGGTGCTTCTCGAGCGGCTGCGCGGTGACCGGGCCACGTGGGATTCCATCATCGCCGACTGTCTCGAGGGAGAGGAGGTCGAGGTCGACGGTGCGACGCTGGACCTGCTGCTGGCGATCCTCGACAGCCCCTCGCGCATCAACGACCTCGAGACGGCCGTCGAACACCTGGCCGCCGGGCGAGGCGTCAGGATCCCGGTGGTGTTGGCGGGCCTGATGCGATCGGTCGCCGAGCTGGTGGGTCGCACGCACCCCGACCGGCTCGAGACCGCGCTATCCTCGATGTCCGAGGCCGCCGGCCACCTTCGGATCGAAACACTCCTGCCGCTGTTCAGCCTGCGGCTGGATCAGGAACTGCCGGAGCTCGGCCGATTCGTCGCGACCCTCGCCAGGCGCATGAGCCCGGTCACGGCAGCGCAGGTCGTGGCCCGCTCGATCGCCGAGGGTGAAGGGGCGAGCGCCCGGCTCGCGCAGGCGTTCTCGGCACTGGTACCCGAGATGGATCAGCGCGACCCGGTCCTCACGATGGCGCACGACCGGCTCTCGGAAGCACCGGCCGGTCAGGATCCGGCGTTCTCCGATCTGTGGACCAGGACCCGCGACCTGTTGTTGAACTATTCCGACCAAGGGTGGGTCGACGAGTCGTACGGCGTCGAGTTCGGGCATCTTCAGGCGGAGGCCGTCGATCTCGAACACCTCAACCCGGACCCGCCCGATCGGGTCGCGGCCTGGCTCGACACGGTCTCCGACGACGGGGTTCAGGCGCTCGACGCGCAGCTGCTCGAAGATCTCCTGCAACTCGAGGCCGACAAGGTGCGGAGACACGAGTTCGTGGCCCTCTCCGCGGCGAAGGTTGACGACCTGGTGCTGCGCGGGCATTTCAAGGCTGCAGGCAGCCTCGTCGAAGCCCTCAACGGCCGCTCTGGCGCCTCGGGAGGACATGACCCGCACCGGGGCGCCGACGACGCGCTTGGGCCGCTCATCGAGGGCCCGATCATCCGCCACGTGGTTCAGCATCTCGCCGAAGCCGACGAGAAGACGGCGGCCGAGGTGCGACGGTTCTGTCAGACTCTCGGCACGCGCGCGATCAGGCCGCTCGCTGAGGTGCTGTCGACCGAGGAGCGCCAGCGGGCGCGGGAGCGGCTCGTCACGCTGCTGCTGGGGTTCGGCGCCGACGGCCGGCAGGCCGTGGAGCGGCTGAGGCAGTCGCCCAATCCCGCCGTTCGCCGCACGGCCGTTCAACTGCTCCGCGAATTCGGCGGACATGAGGCCCTGCCCGATCTCGAACTCCTGCTGGATGACAAGGAACCTGACGTGCAAAGCGACGCGACGCGCGCGATCGCCCTGCTCGGGTCGAACGCGGCGTTTGCCATTCTGACGCACGCGTTGCTTCGGGGAAGCGGCCAGACGCGCAGGGTGATTACCGGGGCCCTCTGGGCCCTGCACGACGAGAGCGTGTGGGCGCTGTTCGAGTATCTCCTGGCGAACCTCGAACCGCGCGGCGCGATGCGGCCGATCTACGAGAGAACGATTCAGCGGCTGGCGGCCGTCGGGGGCGACGACGCGGTGGCGCCCTTGACCCGCGCGCTGAAGCGGGGCGAATGGTGGGCGCCATTCCGCACCGCGGCGATTCGCGCCGCCGCGGCCGAGGGACTGGCCAGGGTCGGAACGGTTCCGGCGGTCCGGGTGCTGGAAGAGGCCATTGAGAGCGGCCCCGGCGGCGTGCGCCGCGCGGCGCAGGCCGCGCTCGAGAAACTCGGAAAGGCGAGCCACGCAGATGAACGATGACGCGCGCCGGGCCCAGATCAACGAGGAGGTCGTCAAGCAGCTCTTCGCAACGATGAGGGCGAGCCAGTTCTACTCCCCCGAGCACCCTCTGGTCGTTCGCAGCGTCGAGCGCCTTCGGGAGGCCTTGGACCGCAGCCACGCCTACGAGCCGGCGCTCATCATCGGACTGGTGGGAAACGAACTCGTGGTGGGCCGCGCGCCGGTGCCAATCGCCGCCGGGATCAGCGAAATCGTCCAGCGGCTGCGGGCGGCCGGCGTCGAGCGGATTACCATCGAACGTGGGGCGATCGCGGAGGAAGTCCGGGCGCTGGTCGAGACGCTCGCCAGACTGCAGGCCGGTGGCGAGAAAGCGTCGGCCGAGGCGGCGAACCTCGCGCTGGGAGATCACATCAGGCTGGGCCGGCTGCATACGCAACATCGCATCGAGTCGGTGGTGGTCGACTGCGCTGCGGTCCAGCAGCAATACCGCGAGTCGGTCGCGCAGGCCGAAGTCATGCTGGAGGAGGCGCGCCTCAACGGAACACCCGACCACAAGCAGGCCCAGGCCGTGGTCGACGGCCTGGCGAAGTCCCTCGCCCAGAACCGCACGGCGCTGCTCTCGCTCACCGCGCTGAAGTACTACGACAACTACACCTTCACGCACGTGGTCAACGTGGCCATCCTGACGATGGCACAGGCGCGGAGCCTGGGAATCGAGGGCCGGCTGCTGCGTGACTTCGGGCTGGCGGGCTTCCTGCACGACATCGGGAAGATCGTCGTCCCGAAGGAGATCCTGACCAAGGCCGACAAGCTCACCGACCGCGAGTTCGCGATCATCCGCCGCCACCCGGTCGACGGCGCCGAGATCCTCCGGCGGAGGTCCGAGATCCCTCCACTGGCGGCCGCGGTCGCCCTCGAGCACCACGTCCGGATCGACGGTACGGGCTACCCCGACATCAAGAGGCCGATCCTCAATCTCGCAACGCAGCTGTGCTCGATCGCGGACACCTATGATGCGATGCGATCGAAGCGGGCATACCAGACCGCCTACCCGACCGATCGAATTCTGGCCGTGCTGGAGAAGAGCGACGGCCAGCAGTTCGATCAGCACCTGGTCCGGCGATTCTGCCAGCTGATGGGGGTGTACCCGCCCGGCACGATCGTCCGGCTCGACTCGGGCGAGCTGGCCGTCGTCATCCAGACACACGCGGCGGACCCGCGCCGGCCGGCCGTGCGGGTCGTCACCAACGCCGAGGGCCAGCACCTGGCGACCGGCTACGACCTGGCGTTGTGGAACGAGGACGATCCCGTCCTGTCGGCGAAGACGATCGTCTGCGTGGTGGACCCGGCTGAGGTCGATTTCAATCCCCTCACCTGCCTGGACTCGCGCGCCGCATAGGAGAGAGCCGGAGGATCCCCGTCTCGTCGTCTTGACAGGCCGTCTGGCCGTGTCCTACCGTCTTGGAACAGCCACACGATCGCGACCTGACCGCCTCGATCCATCACTTGGGTGCGCGGGTTGACATCGCGGCCCGCGCGTTGCGGGCCTGAACAGGAATGGGTATGCGCCCGTCGCCATCGCGTCAGCGGTTCTGGACATTCCTCGCGCTCATCATCGCCATCCCCTGGCTCGGCCTGGCCGAGCGGCCCGATCCGCAACAACCCGTCAGCAGGTGGGGCGATGGCCTCCGAGGGCGGCTGGCTGTCGCGGCCGCGTCGACCTCCGAGCTGCGTCGCTGGGACGCGGAAGTGCAGCGCATGGCGCGCGACGGCAACCTCGCTCTGCGCCTGGTCGAGGAGGACACGCTGGTCGCCGGGCGGACCCACGAGCATTTCGATCAGTTCTACCGTGGAATCCCAGTCGTCGGCGGAGGCGTGACGCGCCAATCCGACCGGGGGCAGGCCGTGTCGGTCTTCGGCGAGCTGTACGCGGGCATCGATCTCGACACGACTCCCGCGTTGACGCCCGAAGATGCCACCGCTGTCGTGGAACGGCTGGCTGGCGCCGAAATCGGGCCGGCGCGGCGGCCCATACTGGTCGTGCTGCCGCAAGACACCGGCGGATTCGTGCTCGCGTACCGCGCCCGAGCCCTGGCGCACGGCGATCTCAGGGTGTACTTCGTCGACGCCCGGACCGGCAGCGTCGTGCTGGAGTACAGCGACCTGAAGACGGTGATCGGCGCCGGCACGGGCGTGCTCGGCGATCCCAAGAAGATCAGCACGACCCCGTCGGGAGGGAGGTACCTTGCCTGGGATCGGATGCGGCCGGCCAACGTGTACACCTACGACATGGGCGGCAGCCTCCAACGAACCCGCGACTACATCAACGGGCTGGTCGACCTGTCGCAGGCCGATCTCAGTTCGGATGCCGACAATTTGTGGACGGATCCTGCCGCGGTTGATGCACACACCTATGCGGGCTGGACCTACGACTTCTACTACAAGCGATTCAGCCGTCTCGGCCTGGACAATCGCAATCTGGCCATGACCAGCCTGGTGCACCCCGTCCGGCGGGAGGACGCCTTGATCGCGCCGTCCGACGTCTTCGGACTCTACTATCTGAACGCGTTCTATGCCGGCGGCGGCGTGATGGTCTACGGCGAGGGCCTGCCGAGCGACCTGACCTCCGGCGGCGTACATTGGAACTACTTCTCGGGCGCCCTCGACGTGGTCGCGCACGAATTGACTCACGGGGTGACGGACTACACGTCGGGCCTGGTCTACCGGAATGAATCCGGGGCGTTGAACGAAGCCTTCTCGGACATGATGGGCACCAGCGTCGAGTTCTTCTTCCAGCCGGCCGGGACGGGGTACATGAAGGCCGACTACTTTATCGGTGAGGACCTGACCAGCCCGATGATCGCGTTCCGGTCGATGGCCAATCCCCAGGCCTTCGGCAGTCCCGATCACTACTTGCGACGGTACCTCGGCACGGCGGACAACGGCGGCGTGCATCTGAATTCGGGGATCGCCAACAACGCCTTCTACCTGGCCATCGAGGGCGGCACCAACCGCACCTCCGGCATCGCCGTCACGGGCGTGGGCAGCGCCAATCGCGATCAGATCGAGAAAATCTTCTACCGCGCGTTCACCCAGTTGATGCCGGCCTCAGCCACATTCTCGGTGGCCCGTGCCGCGTGCGAGCAGTCTGCCCGCGACCTCTACGGCGCGGGATCGGCGGCTGAACGCGCCGTGAGCCAGGCGTGGCTCGCGGTGGGCGTGAATTGACCGGCATGCCGGGGTGGCCCCCGAGGTGATCCGCATGACCCGAGGCGCGGCGATCGTGCTGCTGGGAGTGGCCTGTCTCCCGACCGGTGTCGAGCGGGCCGCGGCCCAGACCGACCCGGCCCCGGCGGCCCCGCCAGCCCGGCGCGCATCGGTGAAGCCGTCGTGGCTCACCGGCGGCTATGTGGACCTGAATGCCGGAATCCAGGGTCCCGCGGCCGCCTTCACCGCGACGGTTGACTCGACGTTGTATGTCGAGCCGCTGGCCTTTGCCAGCCGCTACCGCGCGAAGGTCGGGGCGTTTGTCGGGGGCCGGGCCGGCATTCGAATCGGGCGCAGCTTCGTCGTCGGCATCGGCCTCAGCTATCTCAACAGGTCCACCAGCGCGTCGACCGACGCGCAGCTGCCGCACCCGTTCTACTTCGACCAGACACGTCCGATCGCCGGCACTTCCGGCGGCCTGACACGGGTGGACGTGGGCGCCCATCTGGAACTGGGCTGGCTGATTCGACCCTGGCCCCGGAGCGAGCTCATGCTGTTTGTCGGTCCGAGCGCGTTGAAGGTCAGGGTCGATCTCGTCACCCATCTTCGGTTCGTCGACGCCTATCCCTACGATACCGTCCGGTACACCGGGGTGGAGTCGGCGCCTGCCAGCAAGACCGCCTTCGGATTCCATCTTGGCGGCGACCTGACGCACATGCTGTCGAAGCGGGTTGGCCTGGGCGTCCTGGCGCGGTACAGCCGGGCGAGACTGGCCCTCGAAGCGATCGACGGCCAGAGCACGACGTCCCGGTCGAGCGTGGTCGGCGGCGGTTTCCAGTTCGGTGCAGGACTTCGATTCAGATTCTGAAGCCATGCTGACCCTGTTTGCGCAACGCGTGCTCGCAGCTACGTGCCGCATCCCGCCAGGGCGCGTCGCGACCTATGGGGACATCGCGGCCCGCGCGGGCCTCCCGCGAGCCGCCCGCGCAGTGGGAAACATCATGCGCGAGTGCCATCGGCCCGAGGTACCCTGTCACAGGGTCATCGCAGCCGGCGGCCGGCTCGGAGGGTACGGCGGACAGCTGCAGCTCAAGCGCGCCCTGCTTGGCGCAGAGGGCGTCCCGGTTTCCGGCGGGCGCATCAGGAACTGGGCCGCGTATCGCTGGACCTCGCCCCGCGGCGGGGCGGACAAGCCGGGTCGACGGGGGAACATCGGCCCAAATCGCAACGTATCCCGGTAGCAGGCGCCTGCGTGGCACAATTGGCACGCGGGCAACCCTTCATGCCCATGTTCTCGTCTGAAGATAGTGAGGCGGTCCGGGTCCCACGCGACGTGGTGAATGGCTGCAAGCGCCACGAGTTGCCGGCCTTCGAGAAGCTCTACCGGCAGTACAGCGGCAGGCTTTACAACGTCGCGTATCGGATGGCGGGCAATGCCGCGGATGCCGACGAGCTGCTGCAGGAGATTTTCCTGCAGGTCTACCGCCGGATCGACAGCTTCCGCGGAGAATCCTCGCTCGGAACGTGGCTCTACCGGCTGGCGACGAACCATTGCCTGGACTTCCTCCGAAGCCGGCAGGGGCGCCAACAGCACGTAACCGACTCGATCGAAGACCTCGAGTCGTTCGAGCCGGTTGGACCGGGGAGCTGGCGTCCGGACGCTGCACTGGATCGGCTCGATCTCGAGCGGGCGATTGCGCAATTGCCGCCGAGCTACCGGGCGACCTTCGTGCTGCACGACATCGAAGGATTCGACCATGCCGAAGTGGGGCGGCAACTGGGCATCGCCGAGGGCACGTCGAAGTCGCTGCTGCACAAGGCGCGCTTCCGGCTGCGGCGATTGCTGCGAGGTGAAGAGGCGCCCGGCCGCGCCCGGAGTGCTTCGGCACTGGCGTTTCCAGGGCAAGGCCCTGTTGAGCGATGACTGAAATGAGCCACCCAGGGACCGAACAGAGCTGCGAGCGGTATCGCGCGATGGCCCTCGCGGAGGCCGACGGGGAACTGTCCGCCGAGGAGCGGCGGGAGTTCGACCGGCACGTCGCGGGCTGCGAGGCCTGCCGCGCGTTGGCGGACGATGTGCGTCGTATCCGCGAAACCGCCGTGCGACTGCCGAAGATGACACCCCGGCCCGATGGGTGGGCCACCCTCGCCGCTCGCCTGGCCAAGGAGCCCGCGCCGATCCAGCACCGCACCGTCTTCGGCTCGCGGATGATCCTGGCGATGGCGGCCGTGCTGGTCATCGGGGTCGGCGCGAGCTTCCTGCTGCTCCGCCACCCGCAGACCCCCGCTGCCACGCCGGCTGCAGGCGGCCCCGCGTCCGGCACATCGAACCAGGCGGCAAACGCGTCCAGCGGCGATCTCGTCAAATCAATCGGCGAGGAACTGCGACTGGCAGAATCGCACTACGACAAGGCCATCGCCGGTCTGGAACAGATCGCGAAAGACGGCCAGTCGTCGCTCGATCCGAAAATCGCCGACACGCTGCAGAAGAACATGGGCATCATCGACCAGGCGATCGGTGACAGCCGAGGCGCGTTGAAGTCGCAGCCCACCAGCCAGTTGGCGCAGGAGAGCCTCTTCGAGGCCCTGCGACGGAAGGTGGCGCTGCTCGAGGACACGATTGCACTCATCAATGAGATGCGAAAGGGCAACCAGGCCGGGGCTGCCCGAGTGATTCGAGGGTTGAACAAGACATGAACAGGCTGACTATGCACACCAGATTCTTCGTCGCGTCGTCACTTGCGCTGGGGCTGGCGCTGAGCCAGGTCGCGCCGGCCGCCGCGCAGGCAGCCCAGGGTCAGCCCCCACCGGCCGAGGGGTTCGGCCAGCACATCGAGTCGATGGTCGCCCACCTCGGGACGGCCATCGAACGCCTGGGAACGCTCGCGTTCGGATCTCCTCGAGTCAGGGGCGGCGACCAGCTCGAGAAGTTCTCCAGGTCGGTGCCGCTCTCGCGCAACGGCACGTTCGAGCTGCGGAACATCTCGGGCGACATCGTCATCACGTCGGGCCAGGCGGAGCAGGTTCAGATCGAGGCCGTCAAGCGAGGGCGCACGGCCGAGTCGCTGAAGAACGCGCGGATCGAGGTCAACCAGACCGCAAACCGGGTCGAGGTGCAGGTGCAGTACCCGCGGGATTCGCGGGAAGGCGCCTCGGTGGATTTCAACGTGATCGTCCCGGCTGGCGCGTGCGTCATCGTGCACTCCGTGTCAGGTGACCTGAAGGTCACCGGCGTCGACGGCGAACTCATCGCGGAGACGATCAGCGGCGGGGTCACCGTGTCGGGCGCCGCGCGACTGTCGATGGCCAAGTCGATCTCGGGGACGGTCATGGTGCAATCGACATCCAGCACCGACACCCTGGCGGCGAGCTCGATCAGCGGCGAGGTTTCGCTCAAGGGCGTCAAGGCCCGGAGCGTGGAAACCTCGTCGATCAGCGGCGACCTGGACCTGGTCGACGTCATCTGCGAGCGAGCCATCGCCCGCGCGACCAGCGGATCGGTGACCTTCACGGGCCCCCTTGCGAAGGGCGGCCGGTACGAGATCGTCTCGCATTCGGGTGACGTCATCGTGAACACCGGCGAGAAGACGGGCTTCGAGCTCACGGCGAGCACGTTCAGCGGCGATTTCAAGAGCGACGTTCCACTCACGCTGCGCACCGGAGGGGGCGAGGAAGGCATGCGGCCGATGAGGCGCCAGCAGGTCCGCGCCACCTTTGGCGACGGCAGCGCGGTGCTCATCCTGCGGAGCTTCAGCGGGGATATCAGAATCAACAGGAAATAGGGCGGGTTGGACGGCTACGCTTCGGATGGAGAGCCGGCTCGGGCCGGCTCTTCGTGTTTGTGGACCGGCTGCATCGCCAGGCTCTCGATCCGTTCCTGGTCCTTGTACTGCAGCTGGTAGAGGCGATAGTAGAGGCCGCGCGAGGCGAGCAGTTCCTGGTGCGAACCGGACTCCCTGACCTTCCCCTTGTGAAGGACCAGGATCATGTCCATGTCCTGGATGGTCGAGAGCCGGTGGGCGATGGCAATCGTGGTGCGGCCGGCCATGATGGCGTGCAGGGCATCCCGGATCAGGATTTCCGTCTCGGTGTCCACGCTGGACGTCGCCTCGTCCAGGATGAGGACCCGGGGATCGAACGCCAGCGCACGCGCGAACGACAGCAGCTGCTTCTGACCCACCGACAATGTGGCGCCCCGTTCGACGACTACCGAGTCCAGCCCGTGCGGCAGCCGGCCCACGAACCCGTCGGCGTGCACCGCCCTGATCGCGCTCTGCACCCGGGGCTCGTCGATCGAGAGATCGCCAAGCCTCACGTTGCTCGCCACCGTCCCTGAAAACAGGTGGACGTCCTGGAGCACGAGGCTGAAGAGCGATCGCAGGGCCGGGAGATCCATGTCCCTGACGTCGACGCCGTCGACGAGGATTCGCCCTCGCGAGACGTCGTAGTAGCGCAGCAGGAGGCTGATGATCGTGGTCTTGCCGGCGCCGGTCGCCCCCACGATTCCGAGGCGCTCTCCGGCCCTCACCTCGAAGGACACGTCGCGCAGCACGTAGTCCTCGCCGGCGTAGGCGAACCACACGTGGTCGAACACGACGTGGCCGCGGCCGGGCGCGCGGACCGGCGTCGCCGGGCTCGAAATCGAAACCGGCGTGTCGAGCAGCGTGAAGATCCGCTCGGACGAAGCCATGGCGGACTGGAGGACGTTGAACTTCTCGGACATGTCCGAGATCGGCCTGAAGAACCGCTGCGAATACTGGATGAAGGCGACCAGCGACCCGAGGGTCAGCGTTCCGGACAGCACCCAGCCGCCGCCCCACCAGATGATCAGCGCCGAGGCAAGGGCGCCGACGATTTCGACCGCGGGGTAGAAGGTGGCGTAATAGAAGATCGAGTCGATGTTGGCGTTGCGGTGGCCCCCGTTGATCTCGTCGAAACGCGCGAAGTTCCTGGCCTCGCGCCGGAACAGCTGGACGGTCGCCATCCCGGTGATGTTCTCCTGCAGGAACGCGTTGATCTTCGCGATCCACGTCCGCACGTTCCGGTACGAGTCCCGCACGTTGCGACGGAACCACTGGGTGATGACCACGATGAGCGGCAGCACCGAGAAGGCCACCAGCGCCAGGCGCCAGTCCATGATCAGCAGCACGATCATGATGCCGACAAGCGTGAAGACGTCGCCGAACACCGACACCACCCCGGAGGTGAAGAGGTCGTTGAGCACGTCCACATCGGTGGTGACCCGCGTCATCAGCCGCCCGACCGGGTTGCGATCGTAGAAGGCCACGTCGAGCCGCTGGAGGTGCCGGTAGATCTGCATCCGCAGGTCGTACATGATTCGCTGGCCGACGAGCTGCAGCACCCAGGTCTGCGCGAATTCGAGCAGGAACGATCCCACCAGGATTGCGAGGAACAGCAGCGCGATCCGGTTCATCCCGGCCAGGTTGCCCTTGGCGATGTACGTGTCGATCGCGACCTTCATCAGGTACGGCTGCGCCAGTTGCAGCACGGCCCCCCCGATGATGGCCGAGAGCGCGCCGAGTGCGCTGAGACGATACGGGCGCAGGTATCCCAGCAGGCGCCGCATGAGCACGGCGTCGTAAGCTTTGCCGAGGATCTCTTCTTCGTGCTCCGCCATCAGCGTCCTTGGGTCATGGCCGGGTCCTCGCTCCGGATTCGCGTGCCACCCCGCGGCACGCCCGGGGCTTCAGGCCTCCTCCAGCTCTTCCTCGAGCAGCTGCTTGCGATACAGCTCGGCATAGGGCCCGTTCCGGGCGATCAGCTCCTCGTGCCGCCCGCGCTCGACGATGCGGCCGCCTGCGAGCACGACGATCTGATCCGCGTCACGCACCGTTGAAACGCGGTGCGACACGACGATTGAAGTCCGCTGCCGCATCACCTTCCGCAACTCCGTGAGGATCTCGGATTCGGTATAAGTGTCAACGGCCGACAGCGCGTCGTCGAGGATCAGGATCCTGGGATCGGTCATCACGGCCCTGGCCAGCGCGGTCCGCTGTTTCTGGCCGCCCGAGAGCGTGATCCCGCGCTCGCCCACCACGGTGTCGTAGCCATGGGGGAAGTCCGCCACGTCCTTGTCCAGCCGGGCGATAGACCCGGCGCGGCGAATGGCAGCCTGGATGGCGTCCTTGCCGCCATCAGGTTCCGGCACGCCGAAGGCGACATTGCCTCCGATGGTCTCCGAGAAGAGGAACGGCTCCTGCGGCACGAATCCGATGGCGGCCCGGAGCGTGGCGAGCGGCATCGAACGGATGTCGGTCCCGTCGATGAACACGGTCCCCGGCGGCGGATCGTTGAGCCTCGGCAGCAGGTTGATCAGGGTCGATTTTCCCGACCCGGTGGGACCGACGACCGCCAGCGTTTCACCGGGTTCGACGCGGATCGAGATGTCGGTGAGGACCGGGGTCCCGTTGTAGGCGAACGAGAGGTTGCGGAACTCGATCGCCCCTCGAATATCGCGCGGGCTTCCCGCAAGCTCCGCGGCCGGCCCGTCGGCAATCGCGGGCGCGGTCGTCATGATCTCCAGCATGCGCTTCCACGAGGCCATGCCGCGCTGGAGCATGTTCGTCACCCAGCCGAACGCGATCATCGGCCAGCTCAACATCGCCAGGTACGCGTTGAACGCCACGAATTCGCCGACCGTCAACCGGCCCCGGATCACGTCCTGGCTCCCCAGCCAGAGGACGAGCAGGCTGCCCAGCCCGAGGAACAGCCCCATGCTCGGGTAGAACATCCCCTGGAGCCGGATGAGGATCAGGCTTCGCTTGACGTACTCCTGGTTGGCGGCCTCGAAGCGGTCGATCTCGGCCGATTCCTGGCGGTAGGCCCGGACCACGCGCACGCCGGCCAGCGCCTCCTGGGCGACCGCAGAGAGGTCCGACAGCTGAGCCTGGATCCGTTCGAATCGCCTGTGGATGGCTCCCCCGAAGTACTTCACCGCGACGGACACGGCCGGCATCGGAATGAGCGCGATCAGGGTCAGGCGCCAGTCGAGCGAGAGCATGAGCGCGAGCGCCACGACGAACACCAGCACCGTGGTGGCCGAGTACATCACCGCCGGGCCGATCATCATGCGCACCGCGTTGAGGTCGTTGGTCGCGCGCGACATCAGGTCGCCGGTCCGGTGCGCGTGGTAGAACGACGGCGGCAGCTTCTCGAGATGCGCGAAGAAGTCGTTCCGCAGGTCGTACTCGATGTGGCGGGAGATCCCGACGATGATCCGCCGCATCAGGAAGCGGAACAGCCCGCCGATGAGCGCGATGCCAAGCAGCAGCCCCGCGTACTGCATCAGCTTTGTGCCGGACACGCTGCGCGCGAGATCATCCACCGCGTGCTTGAGCACCCACGGCGCGAGCAGCCCGACCGCGGTGGACACCAGGACGCACCCCAACCCGAGGAGGAACTGGCCTCGGTATCGAAGGGCGTACTCCAGCAGACGACGAGCGGGCGACACATTCATGGCAGAAATCCAGCATACAGGACCACGAATCCAAACGGAAACGCGGCTCGGCAGGGAGACGCCCGGACGCGGCCAACCTGATTTGCGACCGACAGGGAGGACGCGGTCGCGCGTCGGTAGTGGGTCAGTTTGCTCCGCGGCCCCTCGAACCGAGCCGCCCGGGCGTCAGTTCGCAAATCGAGCCGTGAGGGCCGAGTCACGCTGCCGGGGATGGGGGCCCCCGGGATCGTCAGGTCAGCTACGAGTCCCGGAAGGCTCGATTTGCCGGCGAGTGTGAGCGGGGACGCGGAGCAAACTGACCCACTACCCGCGCGCCCCCGGACATGGGGAGTGTGCTATCCTGACAGTGCCTCTCCCCAGCGGGCGCCTTCGGCGTAGCTTTGTATCGATCTAACCTTCTTGAAGTCCGGGGAACCCGAGCATGAAACTCACCACACGCGTCTGCTGCGGTGCTCTATGCGTGCCAGCGCTCGTCCTGACCGCTTCGTCGGCGTTCGGTCAGTACCGCCCGCTGCCGGTGCCCAAGCCGGCCGGCACGGGCGACATGTACCATGTCGAATTCGCGCTCGTGCTGCTCAGCCCGCCGCTCGATGCGACGGTCACCAGCTCGAACTTCGGCATTCCGGGTACGCCAATCACGCTCGACACTGATCTCGGCATGACCAACGCGGCCCGTTTCGAGGCCCGCCTCGTCCTGCGCCCGACCAAACGCCAGAAACTTCGCGTCAGCTACCTGCCGCAGTCCTTCACGAGCAAGTACACGCTGAAGCGCGATCTGATCTTCAACGGAATCAGGTTCTCGCAGGGTACGGTCGCCGATTCGACCTACAACTGGATCGGCTGGCGATTCAGCTACGAATACGACTTCGTGTCCAATGACTCGGGCTTCTTCGGACTGGTGCTCGAAGCGAAGTACACGAACGCGAATCTCGAGATCAAGAACTCCACCGACCACGAGTTCGTGCGCGCAAAGGCGCCGCTGCCGGCCATCGGCTTGATCGGCCGATACTGCCCGATGCCCGAGCTCTGTTTCACCGGTGAGCTGACGGGGTTCGGCATCCCGGACAAGGCCGCAAAGGACTACTACGCGCGATACGTCGATTACGATTTCTACGGCTCGTATTACTTCACCAAGAACGTCGGCGCCATTGCCGGCTACCGATCGATCAGCGCACAGTTCCGCGTCAAGACCGACTCGGTGAAGACGACGACCCGGGCGCCCTACCTTGGGGCGATCGTCAAGTTCTGAGCGTCACCGGATTTCCATCCAGACGCCCAGGTAGCGGTTGTCGGCGCTGCGCGGATCGATGTCGGCGGGTCGGAATCCCTGGTCGGCATGCACGCGCAGCAGCGTCCCGCCGGGCACCACGGGAATCTCGACGTCTCGCGTCTCGCCCGGTTGGAGATCGAGGGCCTGCTGCCACGACCCGGCTGCAAGCCTGATCGTGGTCCGCACGGGACCCGCCCGCACCAGCATCTTCTGCACGGCAGCACCTTCCGGCGACTGGATGACGAGCTCCGCGTCCGCTTCGGCAGCGGCCCACATGCCGGGGGGCTCCAGATAGATGTTCTCGCCGATGCCGTAGACAAGCGCCTCTCCATACCGCCGGGCCGAGGTGGCGTGGCCCGATATGCCGGGCCGAGCGGCCCGCAGTGAGACGGGCTCGAGCCAGATATCGGCAAACGATCGCGGAGGAGACGCCTGTCCCCGAATCGAAATCGACCTGACGTCGACCGGAAGATCGAGGACCTGGGTGACCTGGCCAGGCTCCAGGTGCTCGAAGGTCCACGTGACGAGCGGATCGGTCTCGCGTCCGACGATGAGCGAGAGGCTCAGCGAGGCGCCCGCCACCTGGTTCACCAGACCCACCCGGTAGCGGCCGGCAGGGACGCGAGGAAACAACAGCCACGTCTCGGTGGCCGTCCCCACGACGCCGGCTGCTTTCAATCGCATGGTTCGGGCGATCGCTTCGGCGGTGGTCAGCGTCAGCGGACGATAGGCGATGGCTACGGGATGCCGGCTCGCGGCGGCCGTGCGCAGGACCGTCAACTGGCTGGATGCCGGAGAGAGTCCGTCGGAGTGCTCGACGCGCCATGAGGCGCCAACCCCAATCGCGGCGATCGCGACGATCCCGGCCGAGGCCATCAACCCGGCCCATCCGGCCGAAGGTCGGGCACGTGTCTCGATCGATCTGGCGATGAGCCACACAGCCAGTCCGCAGGCGACCCACACGGCGATTTCGGCCGCGGTCGTTCCGAGCGGCGTGCGGAACAGGCTTGGCAATCCGCGCGCGGCACCGACGGTCGGGCTTGCCCACTCGAGCCACAGCGCGTACCCGTCACGAGTGTTGTAGGCGAACCGCCCCTGTTCGACACACACGAACACGGCGGTCAGCGCCAGGCTCGTCGCCAGCAGCGAGATGCTCATGGCCCGGGTGGTTCGACGAACGGAGGCCGCCCACGACATCGCGACGGGAAGGGCGAGCGGCAACAGGACGGGCCCCAGGAATCGGGCCGGCGAACTGCTGCCTCCCCACCACATGTGATACGCCGCCGTGATAAGCGTGTAAGGCAGGATCAGAACGAGGAGCTCGACGCCAAGCCTGCGCCGCGAACGAAGAAGCGGGACCAGTCCGAGAAGGGCGAGCGCATACACGGGCGCGTTTGGCAGGAGGCCGAACTGCTGGTCGAACAGGAGCCCGGGAATGCCTCGGGCGATGTTGCCCGACGCCATCTGCGTGTAGCGTCCGTAGGCGCTGGACGGATCCGTGCTGCCGTAGATGAGGTAGAAGTACGCGAACCATCCCGCCGCGCTCAGCACGGGCAGCGCCAGGAATGCACACGCACGAACCAACGCCCGCGGCCGCGACATGATCCTGCCGAGCAGGATGACGCCAAGTGACGCGGCCAGCACGGCGTAGCGAGGGTGCAGCCACGGCAGAGCGGCGCAGGCCATGCCCGCGGCGAGCCACCACCGCCAGGGCCGTTCGGGTTGCCGGCTCCCGGGCTCCTGCGATCCGCCGGCTCGTTGAGCCGCCTCTCGGGCATCGCCGTCGAGGCTGACGAGCATCGCGACGACCGCCATCACGAGCATGGCGCCGACCCCGTCGGGGAAGACCGTGAATGACAGGAACACGAATGGCGTGGTCAGCGTCGTTGCCGCCCAGGCAAACCACGCGGCGCCGCCATCGCCGGTGAGCGTCCGCGCGGCGCGCCACACCACGAAGGCTACCGCGGCCGACAACAGAATCAGCAGGGCCTGGACTCCTGCGTATCCGGCCAGCGCCAGGGCCGGGAGCACCACCACGGAGAGTCCCGGCATGTGAATCGAGTAGATTTCACCGTCTCTGCCGCGCCGCAGGTAGTCGGGGCGCAAGGCGCCCTTCCAGTAGCTGCGATAGTCGCCCTGCCGATGGTTGTTCTCGATCTTGAGATCGCCGTCCTTCATCAGGCTCTGCGCGATCACGAGGTAGTGGGGTTCGTCACCGATCGGCAGGATCGGCGACACGTTCCAGGCCGAGAGCGAGAAAACGACCAGCGCGAGGGTTGCCGCGATGAACGGCGCTCGATCGCCGCCGATGCGCAGGGAGTAGTACCAGCCCTTCACCCGATCCGGGACGCCGCCGGCTACGATCGTGCCGGCAATCGCGACCATCCACACGAGCCACACCGCGGGGCCCGAGAACAGCAGGGCGATCGCGGGCACCGGCACGGGGAGCCACGGCACGACGATCACCGCCGTGACAAACAGGGGCAGCGCCCGGGCCGGCGAGAGGCGCACCGCGACTGAGAGCGCCATCAGACCCACGACGTAAGCGGCGAGCAGCCACCAGGGAGGCAACAGCCCTGCGCGCGCGGCCAGCGGCCCGGAGTCGGACACCATCATCACGCCGCCCGAGCACCAGAGCGCAACGCCCGCACACCCTGATGCGATCGCAGCGAGAGGCGACGTGCGTCGCGCGAGAGGTCCCATGGGGCGCATATGTTACCATGCCGCCCAATGCGGTCCCGAGCGTCGGAAGCTGTACTCACGGTCCTCGTCGCAGCCCTGCTGACCATTCTCATGTCGTGGCCGCTGGCCCCGGACGCGGGGCACTCTGGCCGCCTCAACACCAACGATGGCAAGTGGAGCATCTGGAGCACGGCGTGGGTCGCCAGGACGCTGGTCGAGGACCCCGCGTCGCTCTACGACGCGAACATCTTCTACCCGCACCGCCGTACGCTGGCGTACTCCGAGCCGAACCTGGTGGCGGGCGCCATGGTGGCTCCGGTGTGGTGGGCCTCCCGCAACCCGTACCTGGTTCATAACGTCGCCGTCCTCCTGGGATTCGTGCTGGCCCAGCTGGGGATGTACCTCCTGGTCCGGCACCTGACGGGTCAGCGCGGCCCCGCCGCCGTGGCCGCGGTGGGCTTCGCGTTCTGCCCGTTCATATTCGGGCGCCTCCCCCACATCCAGCTCCTGATGACGGCGGGCCTGCCTTTCTCCCTGCTCGCGCTGCATCGATTCATCGAGCGCCCCTCGACGAAGCGCTCGCTCGTCCTCGGGCTCGTCATCGCCATCCAGGCGCTCGCCTGTGGGTACTACGGCATCTATGCCGGGTTGATCATCGGCGGGGCCGTCATCTTCTACGCCATCACGCGCGGACTGTGGCGGTCAGCGCGCTACTGGGCGCTCGCGCTCGGCGCAGGCGCGGTCGCGATCCTGGTCGTGCTGCCCTTCTTCGTGCCGTACCTCCAACTCAAGGCGACGACCGGCTTCGGACGGGCGCTCGGCGAAACCGAGATCTACTCGGCCGACTGGCGGTCGTATCTCGCTGCGGGCGCGTGGCTCCACCGGTGGCGGCTTCCTCTCCTGGGCACGTGGGCCGACGTCCTGTACCCGGGCACCGTCGCGCTCGTCGGGGGCATCGCAGCCCTGGTGATGGGCCGGAAGGCTGCCCCGCGCAACGGGCACGGAGACGACGTGGTGTTCTACGGCGCGATGGGCGCCCTGGCGTTGTGGGCATCGTTCGGGCCGAAAGGCGGGCTCTACAGCGTCCTGCACGAGAGCATCGTGCTGTTCTCCTGGCTTCGCGCGCCCGCACGCATCGGCATCGTGGTCACCATGGCGCTCTGCGTCCTCGCGGGCTTCGCGGTCGACGTTCTGGTCCGAAACCTCCGGCGCCGCAACATCGCAGTCGCAGGACTCGTCGTACTGGCGCTGGCCGATCTGTTCGTCGCGCCGCTGTTCTTCAATGAGGCGCCTCCCCTGCCGCAGGCCTATCGCGTGCTCGCGCAGTCGCCATCGGGTGCGGTCGCCGAGTTCCCGTTCTACTACCGGTCCATCGACCAGCACCGCCACGCCGACTACATGCTGACGTCGACCTTTCACTGGCGTCCGCTCATCAACGGGTACAGCGACTACATCCCGCTCGATTTCGCGAAGATGCGGATTCCGGTCAGCTCCTTCCCGACTGCGGAGTCGTTCGACATCCTCCACGGCCTCAGCGCGAGATACGTCGTGTTCCACATCAACCTCTACCATCACCTGGCGTGGAGCGGCGTCACCGAGCGGCTCGAGCAATACAAGGATTACCTGAGGCCGCTCTGCAAGGAGGGGTCGGTGTGGCTGTACGAGATTGTCGCGTGGCCGTGAAATCCGGCGTGCGGGCGGCAGCACCTGAGCCCGGGAGTTCAGCGTCTTCTGATCGTTCTCGCCGATGAAGGGGCCTGGACGCGAGGCGCCTTGGCAACAGCAGGTGCTGGCGTCGCGCCGTAGAGCCTGCGGTAGTCCTCGGCCGTTCCGAGGATGCGCTTGATGTAGTTCTGCGTTTCGGGAAACGGGATGTCGTCGATGAACTCGTCGCGGGCCAGGTCGGGGCGTTCCGCCATCCACCGCGACACCCTGTACTCGCCTGCGTTGTACCCGGCCAGGGCGAAATAGGTTCCTCCGAAGCGTCGCACCATGTCGGCGAAATAGGCGGTCCCGATGCGGATGTTCGTGTCGGCGACCGTGAGGCTTCTGACCGAGAATCCCCTGATGCCGAGCTTGGCGGCGTAGCGGCGCCCGGTGGCCGGCACGATCTGCATCATTCCA
This sequence comes from uncultured Acidobacteriota bacterium, assembly GCA_963843385.1. Taxonomy (GTDB): domain Bacteria; phylum Acidobacteriota; class Vicinamibacteria; order Vicinamibacterales; family JAKQTR01; genus CAVOHU01. The sequence goes on along the minus strand of CAWJJY010000007.1, from coordinate 330,625 downwards.
ATCGCATTGGCGGCCGAGCGCGCGGCAGGATCGAATGTCGACTCCTGCGCGATCAGCGCCGCGATCAGCCACGGATCCAGGCCGTGAGATGACGAGTACTGGCGGATGAGCGGCAGGAAATCGATCGGGAAGATCACCCTCAGCAGATCGGCGGGCAGCGCTTCTCCTCCGGATGTCATGAACTGCGGGTACGCCTGGCGCATGAGGTTGATGCCGGGCCTCAGGTCGCCCCGGCGATTGAGCAGCCACGCCCGCGTGGCCAGAAGGGCCGGTGAGGGGCCCCAGGCCCGCTCCGCGTACTGCACTTCTTCCATCGCAAGATCGTAGATGCCGAGGCCGATGAGCTGCCTGATCACGGGCTCGGTCGGAATCGACGGGTCAGGCGATGACGCCGCTCGCGAGTCGGCGCCCCTGCCTGCCGCGGGCATCGGGCGCGGCAGTTCTGCCTTGAGTGACTGCAGGGCGCTCGCCGCGAGCCGGCCGTAGTAGGTGTTCGCGTAGTCGCTCACGACGATCCGGTAGCGCTCGACCGCGGTCCCGGCGTCGTTGAGGCGCTCCCGCGCCTTCCCCGCCCAATAGAGGAACGCCGGCCGCGTATCGCCCCGGGGGAAGGTGACGGCGACCTGCTCGAAGACCCTGGCGGCATCCTCGTAGCGGCCGTGCTTGAAGGCCCACCAGCCGGCTTTCCAGCCCGCGCGTGACGCATATCGGCCGGCCGGGAAGCGCGTGAGCTGTTCCCGGAACACCTCGTCCGCCTGGTCATCGTCATTGGCGAGGATGTAGTGGGAGCCGAGGTTGTTGAGCGCCTCCTCGGCCCACGCGTCGGACGGGAATTCGTCCACCAGGCGCCGAACCAGCCGTAGGTACTCGTCGACCTCGCCGAGCCCGCGCGTGGCGGACAGCCAGAAGAACTGCGCCTCCGCCCGGCGCGTTGCCGATTCGAGCAACGGGCGCAGCTCCTCGCGAGCCGCCTGGTAGCGGCGGAGATAGTGGTCGCACTCCGCGATTCGAAGCGCGACCAGCTCGCGCTCGTCGAGGGCGGCGAAGGGGTGCACCAGGGCGAAGGCTTCCCGCGCCTGCGCGTAGCGGTGTGCGCCGAACATCCGCTCGCCGCGGGCCAGTTCCGCCTTGTACCGCGCGTTTCCCGCCGCGACGGGCTCGAGATCGCTCGGGCCGAGATCCGCCGGGACCTCGGCGACCTGATCGCTCAGGGGGAAGTCGAAATAGAGGCGTTCGTATGCGGCGAGTGCGCGTGCACGGTTGCCGGCCTGCTGCGCCGCGTGGGCAAGGCGAGCCAGGAGCTCGTCGGGGGCGGCGGTCTTCTGAGCCGTCAACGTTTCATAGAGCGCCAGGGCTCCGGCGAAGTCGCCAAGGGCCTCGGCGGACTCGGCTTCGCGAAGCGTCGCCAGCTCGAGCAGCGCGCCATCCGGCTTCTTCGCGCGGAGCGCGGAGAAGGCCTTGCGCGCCAGATCGTGGTGATTGAGCCCCTGCTCCGCCAGGCCTCGAAGGTATGTCGCATGATCGGCCAGCGCCGGCGTCGAGAGCGCCGGCGCACTCACCAGGGGAAGGGCCTGCGCGAACTGGTCCTTCGCGATCAACCGTGCGCCTTCCGCGAGGCCCCGGAGGGCGGCGGCGCCGTCGGAAGTCGCCGGCTTCCACGCCGGGTCCGGGACGAACCAGAGGCGAGCCGGATCGGAAGGGACTGGCGGATGGGCCGTCGGCTTCAGCTCTCCGGCCTGAGCGCGAGCGGATGCCTGCGGCGCCCGGGTTCTGCCGGCGCCGGTCGAGGGCAGCACCTCACCGGAAAGGGCAAGCACAACACAGCTGGCAACGAAGAAGATGCGGTGAGGTGGGCACATCGGATTGAGCCGGCGAACGAAGAGGCTAGCGGCTTCCCAGCAGGCTCGCATCGCCGCTGGCCAGCGTGCGGACGAGCTCCTGTCCGAAATGGTCTCCGCGCGCCCTGACGGCGGCCGGCACGCGTTCCTCGTAGAGCCTGCGCGCCCGGTCGATCTCGGGACGAAGCCGTTCCACCAGGTTGTGGTCCCGACGACCCTGGCTGACGGCAGCCTCGTGATAGAGCTTGATTTCCGACACCAGCAATCGGGCGTATCGACGGGCCGCATCGTCGTCTTCGTCGCCCGTCGGTTGAAAACTGCGCGTATGCGGCGCGTAGCGCGGGCTGGGCGCCCCCTCGGGAACCGGGATCGCCGGGTGGGTCACCCGGGCGACCGTCACCACCTCGAGGCATCGCGCCGCGTGGCGTGAGAGCATCTCGACGACTTCGGGCCAGGCGCTCGGAACTTCCTTCGACGCGGCCAAGGCGTCGTCGGCGTAGACCATGGCCACTGGATCGCCGCCGACCCGGACCGGCACCGCGAGGCCTGCGCAATCGGCATGCAGTACGCCAAACGGGGTGGATGCGACCTCGCCGTTGAGCTCGGAGGTGGCAAACGACCGCCCGGCTCGGAGCGCGCGGGTGACGAGGCCCGCCTGGTCGAGCGGCAGGTCCATCTGGCGCGGATCGAACTCGGCGCCGAAACCGGCGAATCGCCAGCCCTGCAACCGCTGGCCGCGAACGAGAAACACGGCGACGCGCGGAGCCTCCCTGGCCGAGGAATCGGCCAGCACGTCGAGCACTTCGCTGAGCGACTTCGCCGCGTCGAGGCGCCGCATCGCGTCCAGCAGCCGTTCGAGCTGCAGAAGCTCGACCTGGCGCTCGGCCGCCTGGGCTTCGACCACCGTCACCTGCACGCCATCGGCGGCCTCGCGGCGAACCGCGTCGAGGGCCGCCTCGGTCCGCTGATCGGCCTCGGCCCTGGCCTGTTCGAGCGCGTCGGCGTGGGCCCGTTCGGCTTCGTCCCGGGCTTGACCGAGCGCCTCCGCGTGGGCCCGTTCCGCTTCGTCCCGGGCCTGCACGAGCGCGTCGGCGTGGGCCCGTTCCGCTTCGTCCCGAGCCTGAACGAGCGCCTCCGCGCGGGCCCGTTCGGCTTCGTCCCGAGCTTGAACGAGCGCTTCCGCGTGGGCCCGTTCGGCCTCGTCGCGGGCTTGCACGAGCGCCTCCGCGTGGGCCCGTTCGGCCTCGTCGCGGGCTTGCACGAGCGCCTCCGCGCGGGCCCGTTCGGCCTCGCCCCGGACGGCGCTGACCGCTTCCTCGACGCGCCGCGAGACTTCGTCGTGCGCCGCAGCGACGGCGGCGTCGAGCTGGCGAGCATGATCGCCACGCATCGCCGCGACGGTCGCTTCGAGCTGGCGGGCGTGTTCGACGCGGGCGCCCGCAATCCCCTCGTCGATGCGGCGGGCGATGTCGGCCTTGATGGCGCCGACCGCTTCGTCGGTTCGCCGCGCGCCCTCCGCACGTGCCGCCGAAACGGCTTCCTCGAGGCGGCGTGCGGCGTCGGTCTGGGCCGCGGCAACCGCTTCCTGCGATCGGCGGGCGGTCTCGGCCTCTGCGGCCATTCGAAGGTCGCGAACGACCGCAGCCCGATCATCGGCAGCCGCCTGGCCGATGTCGGTGGCCAGGCCGTTGAGTTGGGATTCGATCTGGCTCGACAGCTCGCGAGTCGCCTTGTCGATGACCTCTTTTATTTGCTGTTCGAGTGTCATACCAGAACACCCCCGATGTCCGGCCCGGAATACCGCTCGGTCCGCATTATGGAAGCCAGAACGAGAACCAGTCAAGATATCGTATCGGACAAAGCCCGACTGGACACTAGTTAGGGCGGAACCCTGCGGCTGGCGACTGGCAGCCGCGTCTGCAGATCCGGCGCTCGAGATCTCCGAGCCCGCGGCTGGCGACTGGCGGCTGGCGACCGGCGACTGGCGGGCGCGCGATCGGCGACCGGAGGCCGGCGACCGGCGGCCCGCTGCTCCGGATCGGCGCCAGGCGGACGGCGGCGCGCGATCGGCGACTGGCTTATGGCGGCGCGCGATCGGCAACTGGCTTGTGGCCGCCCGCGATCGGCGACTGGCTTATGGCGGCCCGCGACCGGCGACTGGCGGCCCGCGGTTCCCGATCGGCGTCAGCCGGACGGCGGCCCGCGACCGGCGACTGGGTTCAGGTTACAGGTTACAGGTTACAGGTTGTAGGGCAACCGAGTTCCGGCCAACCGCTGCAGGCTTCGGGCTTCAGGACTCTCTCGTGCTCGCGGAGCGCGTCATCCCGACGAACCGGCTTCCGGCTCCAGACACAAGCCCCAGGCCCCAAGCCCCGAGCCCCGTGCCCCAAGCCCTAGTCAATAGCCTCCGTACAAATAGCCTCCGTGCGTTTGACACTCCGCCCCCGAGGCCCCACAATCAAAGAGTAGCTTCTTGGCCAGCCACGTTCGGGCTCAGGTGGCCTCACCTTGTGGGGGCGATACGGCTTCGACGGGGGCATAGGGCCGGGGGACGCATGCCGAGCGCCATCGTCTCGTTAATCCGGTGGAAACAACCTAACTGCGAATCAGCAGTACGCTCTCGCGGCTTAACTAACCGCGACGTCCACCTCGTTCGGGCCTGTACGGCGGGACTGGATGTCATTTTCGCAGGCTAGTTGCGGCAAGCGGTTCCGACGTGCCGCGGCGAATCGTCCTCGGATCTAGTGGGCGGCGGTTTTTCGCCTCTTCTTCACGCAGCCCGCGAACCCATCAGAAGAGGACACGCATGTAGAGTCTACCGGTGACGTGCTTTCGGACGCGGGTTCGACTCCCGCCGCCTCCACCAGCCTTCGCTCGCCTGCGGGTCCCTGACGCCCGTCCTCGGCGAGCTACGGCTCGGTGAACCACATCCTGTCGCGCCGAAGCTGCGCGAGCATCCTATCGCGGGCCGCAGCGCGGCGAAGGCGGACGGCTCGGTGAACCAAAGTCAGGCGAGCGCGCCACACGCGTGGGCCGCAGGCTCACCAGAAGGCTGGTGCCGCGCCGTAGCTGCCGGAGGGAGATGTCAGATATTTTAAATTTTATTTAATTTTTTAATTGTTTGTTTATATATTATTTATTTATTAATTTTTTTTATTATTATTTTTATTATTTTTTCTATATTTTTAAATTTTATTTAATATTATTTATTATTTATTTTTTATTATTTTTCGAGGCTGGCTCCGGATAATCGAAGATATCAATGACGAGCACGAAGAGCGTCTTGTTGTTGTGCGTGAAATAGGGAATCGCACCCTCCTGGTCGCGGGCGTTGACGGCCAGGTCCTCGCGGCAAACCTTAAAGATCACTAGATAGCCGAACGGATCGTTGTAGTCCTGTGTGTAGCGATAGACCTGCGCGTATCCCCGGCACAAGTACGCGACGTTCTTGCCATTGGCGGGATCGAAGACCTTGACGTCTGCAACCAACCGATCGTCGCCCGTCTGCGCGGAGATGAGGTCGGCTTCGCCCGAGATCGATGAGGGCTCGATCGAGAAATCAATGCCTTGGTCGTGCAGATAGGCGTAGAAGTCGCGTGCCAAGTTCTTCTCGCCGCGTCTTGTGTCCGCCTCGAACCTGTGACGCAGTTCGTCGCGGCGAAACCACTCGACATGGTGCTTGTACTTGAGCAGCAGGCCGAGCAGCGTGCGCCGGTCATCGATCTGCTCGTCGATGTACTCGAACACCGGCTCGATAAACATCTCGGTGAAGGCATCGGCGCCCTCCCTGTACTTCGTCTTGTGAGAGAATCCGCATCCGAGGTGAATCTCGGGGTCGCCGGCGTTTGCCACGGTACGCTTAATCAAAGCGTAGGCGAGCGCGATGTGCTCGATCTCGTCCTCGCCGGTTATCAGCTCACCGTTGAACAGCCGCTCGCTGTCGGCCGCCACTGACGGCACACGCCGCTCAAGGTCGTCGAGGATGCCGCGCACCACTGGGTTCTCGCGCAGGAACTTGAACGTTTGCACCACAATGCTGTGATAGATTTGGAAATCCGCCGTATTGACACGCTTGAGCCGCTTTTGCAGCTTGTAGCGGAGCGCCTGCATGACGTTCGTGTTCACGGTTCACCTTCCGAAGTTGCTGAGTGTCGACATCAGATCGTCAAACGCCTCCTCGATGTCGCGAGTGGCCTTGCGGAACGACGTCCCGTGGTCAACGAGCTGGATGTTGCCCTTGCAGCCGCCGCACACAATGACGTCGCAGAGCCTGACCTGACGCAGAAAGACCCGCGCCGGGAATCGGCACCGTGGGCATTCGAGGTCGATGCGCTGGCGGTCGAAATCAATCATGCTCACTCGGCTGACGGCCGTGCGTCCCGGCCGCCACGAGGATTCGAACTGGTAGACGTGCTGTCGCAGAACATACCACGTGGGTCGATGCGGCACTTTACGAAAGAGCGGGCGTTCGTGTCGCTCCAGGAAGCGGCCAGGCGCGGTCGGGCGCCGTCCAGCGAGGAGCTACGTTCCGGGAGGTGTATGCCGGCTCAAGGTGCTACGGGAGTTCAATTCCGAGTGCGCGACCGGGTGCCACCGTGGCCGCGGAAGGTTGGCGTGCTGGGGCTGATTTGGGGGTTTGGAGCGCGTGTACCTGCGGATCACGCGTGTTGCGAGGTCGCGGTTTTCGGCCAAAATGCAGAAACAGGCCGGTTCTTGAAAACCCTGTCAAGTTCGACTCCCGCCGCCTCCACCATAACTTATTGATTATAAACGACTTGCATCACCAGCGAAATCCGTATCCACAATATCTCCACGACAGGTGTCGACTCCAGCGGACGCAGGAGAACGCCAGTCGACGACGACGGCAGCCAGTCGCTGTACTCGTCGTGGGTGCGAGATCCGTAAGTCCTGAGATCTCAGCCAGTTAGCCAAACGGGCAGGCGGCGGGATAGCACCCGCGCTGAGTAGCGGCGGATCGGGCGTCCCGATGCCTGCCGTGCGCCGGCGCTATTTGGACGCGCGCTTGAGTGGAGTCACACAACTGCCGGCGGCGTCCAGCCCCCCGCCGGCGACGACACACAGTCGAGTAATCGGAGAACACTCTCAACGCCGGGACGCGGCGTCGAATCCCAGCCCCGCGGCCCGCAGCCGACTCTGGAACGCGGGCTTCGCCGCGTGCCTGGCACGGAGCGCCGCCAGCTGCAGCGCGAACTCGTCCCCACGGCCTGCGCGCTCGGCAACGTCGCGCAGATCGACAAGAAGTGTCGTCGCTCGGACGTACGACTTCGGCTGGTGCGAGCCGATCAACTGCTCCACCTCGCGCCACGTGGCATCCTGGCGGCGGGCCAAGGCATCGAGGTACTCGCTGCGTGCCCGCTGCTCCTCGGCCTTCCGGCGCCGGTCAGCATCAGCCGCCCGCTTGTCCGCGGCCCGCTGTCGCTCATCAGCCCGACGTTCCGCCGACGCGCGCAACTCGCTGACGCGTCGACCTCGGACGGGCGGCTGAGTCGCCTTCGTCACCCGTCGAAAACGTCCCGACAGTTCAGCAGCCACCGCGCCGTCGCGCCGGGCCACCCTTACAAGCAATTGAGTCTTCTCGGTGTCACTCAGTGACGCGATCCACTGTTGGAAGTCCGTGTCCGATGTCTCCTGCGACGACTGGCTGCCCTCGGCCGCCGCCGCCACGAGGTCAGGGTCGAGCCAGACGAAGTCGACGAAGGCCTCGAGCGCCCCTGACAGGTCGTTGAGACCCGGCGGACAGGGTGGCTCGACGGCGTCGTCGTCAGTGTCCCCCGCCTGCACGCCCATCAGCCAGGCCAGATAGAGCAGTCGGTGGTCGCCAGCAGACAGGTCCGCCCGGAGGCATGCCAGCGTGGGCAGCCACCCTCTCCCTTCGTCATCCTCGAGCCCATTCTCGTCATCCGGACTCTCGGCCGAGACGACGACGAGCGTATGGGTACCCTGCGTCCGCACCGTCATCCCGTTCGGCTGCGCGTAGAGCTTCGCCGTCTTCGCCTCGAGCACTCCTCTGGGAAACCGAAAGGCGAGTTCCCGATAGCGCCAGTTCGCGAGGTACACGAACACGTCGAAATACCTGGCCAACAGGTCGTGCGGATTCGCCTTCAGGCTGCCGAAGTTGTAGACGTTGCTGAAGCGCGTCGGGGTGATGGTCGCCCGCGACGAGATCGCGCGCAATGCCCGCATCTCGTCTGCCGAGAGTGGCCGGTCAACTGCCTGGAATTCGTAGTACTCGGTACTCGCTCATCAGGTGCCCTCGCGCATCGACGTGGCTGAGTTCGTCTGATTCGCGCCGAACGCCGTCTCCCCATCCTCAGTGCCACGGAACGGCGGCCAGGGCCGCGTTGACCGCCCGAAGGTCAAACCGATCCGGCTCGAAGCGTCCGGCCCAGGTCCGCATCTCCTCGAACTCGGGGTGCCGCGGGTCGAAGAGGATCTCGAGCAGTCGGGCGTATCCGTCCGTACCGCCGCAATCCTCGGGCGGACAGGCCCGCGCGCCGCCCAGGCAGCGCGCCCAACTGTCGCCGTCGCGCTCGTCCCGAACGTCCTCGATCTCGATCGTGTGGTGCCACGAGTCGCCGAAGTCGTACTCGTAGCCGAAGCGCCGGAAGCCGTGGTCCACCACGTCACCAAGCTTCACCAGCCGGGCACTGCGGGTGAGCTCGCCTTCCGTCAACTGGTCCAGGTCGTACGGAATCGCGATGCGCTCGTCGCCGATCTCGAACACGTGGAGGTGGCTGTTCGTCCAGCCGAGCGCCGCCTGCAGCAACTCGTGGAGCTTCGCAAGCGTGACGGACGCCGGCACCTCGAGCCTCCGCCAGATGGGCGGCTGGATCTCGTCGAGCGTCGCTGTCAACCGACAGGTGCGGCGATCGTAGTGGAACCAGTGCCTGGGGCCGACGATCGGGGTGGTTGGCCCGGCCGGCAGGCGAATCGCGCGGATGTCGGAGGGGTCGAGCGCGCGCACCTCGTCGCCCTCCCTGACAAAGAACACGTCGCGATCACGCTCGACGATGGTGACGGAGGCGGCGGCCGGCCAAGGGTCGGCGAGATCGGCCGAGGGACCGACGACGATCTCGACGGGCAGCCAGTGCCTCGCCGACGCGCTCACGAACGACTCGAAGTCCGGGTCGCCGGCCAACGACCAGGCCACTGGCAGCAGGCGGTCACCCGGGCGCCGCCGAATGCGCACGCCGCCGTGGAGCGCGCCGTACTCGTAGAGCGCGAACAACGCCTGCGCTTCCTCTTCGAGCCGGGCCGCGAGACGCGTCGTCGATCGTCCGGCAAGCAGGGGCTTCCAGGCTTCCGCGTCGGCGGGAATGCGGCTCTTGCCCGTCGTCGCCTGGACGGTCGCCGTCAGGCTCACGGCCACCGACCCCTGATCAGAGGGGCGCAGGGTCCGCTGTGTCGGTCGCAGTTCCGCGAGCCACCAGCGGTCCGGATTGAGGCCGATCGACCGCAGCGACGGCCGGAGATCAACGCCCGCGAGGAAGTCGAAGGCCTCGAGATGGGCGGGCAGTTCGCTCATCGCCTCGCCGATGAACAGCCGTTGTTCGCGGGCCGTGGCGTCGATCACCGCGGCCGCACGAGGGACGCCGTCCACCGCCACGATGTGCACGAGCGAGCGTCGTGCGCGGCGTGCCGCGTCCATATCCCGGCGTTCCTCCTCGGCGCGGACCAACTCGTGCTCGGCGCGCCAGGCGCGGGCCTTTTCTGCCTCGGCTTGCTGCTGGAGGCGCGCGGACGCCATCCGGCGGATGTCCCGACGAAGTGCGGGAACATCTGGCGACGCCGCGTTGAGGCGCAGCATGCCGTCTGCCCCGACAATCACGAGGTCCGACTGCCAGAGCGTGACGGCGCGCTCGTCGATCGCGGCGCCACGGTTGCCCGGAGCGACCAGGCGCCGATTGATTTCCTCCAACGACTGCGGCCCGCCGCCCGACGCCTCGAGGACGGCTGCGGCTCGTCGAATGGACGAGTAGGCGTAGAGCGTTCGGCTACCGAATGCGGCGTCGACCTCGACCTGCGAGAGCGGCTCGCTGTCTGACGGCTGCCGGAAGTCCTCCGGCCGCGAGCGTGCGGCCGGCGCGCGAAGGGGATCGGCCAGGTAGGCGATGTAGCCCATGTCGTGGTGAGACAGCAGGTCGAGATAGAAACGCCCGTCCACCGGATCACGGACGACAGGCGGCTGGCCGTGCCAGGCCTTGCGCAGCGACGCGGGGAGCCCGGCGGCGGCTAGGCGAGGCTGGAGGGCAAGCCGCGCCAGTCGTTCGGCAATGGCCTCGAGCGTCAGCGGTCCGCCCGCCTCGAGCAGAGCGAGGGCCAGCAAGTGCGTGAGTTTCAGGTCCGGGTGCGTCACTGCGGCGTCAAGATCGGGCAACGGTATTCCGAGCCGTCGGCAATACCGATTGCCGGAATCCGTGACCTGGCCGTTGTTCATGGTGCTATCTTACGCTGGCGTCGGAGCGAGGCACGGACGGGAAACGACGGGTGCGGCGGGACGCGTCCCCGCCACGTCGGCAGGGAAGCTCCCTCGTCCATGTGGCCATGCCGGGCGTTGCGATGGCGATTCCCTCCACCTTCGTCGACCAGCCGCCCACGCGCCGGCCGTCGCCGAGCGCCGGGGGGCAGCGACACGATGTTGTGTCCATATTTACATACGTATGGCGTATACTAAATGGGACATGACGAACACGGTGGCGCGTCCGTCACGGACGGAGAAACTCCAACGACTCTTTGAACTGGCGGCCGGCCAGGCTGGCCATTTTACGTCGGCGCAGGCCCGCGAACTGGGCTACAGCGCCCGCAGCCTGGTGCACCACGTCAACGCCGGGCATGTCGAACGAGTGAGCCGCGGCTTCTACCGGCTCGTGGGCGTGCCCGTCGGCCCGCACGAAGACATCGTGGCGGCATGGCTACGGCTCGTTCCCCGCCGCGCAGTAGTGTCGCATGACACCGCCCTTGCCTTGTACGAATTGGCGCCGTCCCGATCGCATGAGATTCACCTGACGCTGCCCCGGAAAAGCCGACCCCGCGCGCCGCACACCGCCTTCGCCGTCGCACTGCACACAACAACCGTTCCGCTCCGGCGCGATGAAGTGACGAACCGTTTTGGTGTGCAGTTGACATCGGCCGCGAGAACCATCGCTGACGTCGCCGATATCGGTGCCGACCCCAGCGTCGTCATCGAAGCGACCGGGCGCGCCGTCGCGACCGGCCTCGTGTCTCCCAAGGAACTGCGCGCAGCGGTGCGGCGCCGCTCTGCTCGAGTCCGACAACTCGTCGCGAGGGCTCTCCAGGAGGTTGGCGTCCGTGCGTGAGTACGCCACGCCTGCCGCATTTCGAGCCGCCGTCGAGGCCCGACTGCGCGAGCGCGCCCGTCGCCTCTCGGCGCCCGCGTACATTATCCGTCGCCAGGCCGCCCTCGATCGTCTGCTCGCGCGCCTGTCGAAAGTCGCACCAGATCGATGGGCCCTCAAGGGTGGGTTGGCGCTCGAGGCCAGGCTCGGCGAGCGCGCACGTGTCTCGATCGACTTGGACGCCGATCACCTGCACGGCGCCGAGGCAGCCCGGGCCGATCTCCAACGTGCCGCCATTGAGGATGTGGGTGACCACTTTGGCTTCGCCCTCGTTGGCAGCGAAGAGCTCCGCGATGGGGATGTCCGCCTGGCTGTCCGGTACCAGCTGGAAAGCCACCTCGCTGGGCGGCCGTTTGAGCCACTCCAGGTGGATGTCACGATCGCACCACCTGATCCCTGGGATGCTGAACCGTTGTGGCGACCAGGCCTGCTCGCCGCGTTGGGCCTCGACCCATTCAAAATCCTACTGATTCCGTTGGAGCGGCAGATTGCCGAGAAGCTGCACGCGTACACGCGGACCTACCGAGGCGGCGGCACCACGCGAGCAAGAGATCTTGTGGATCTACTCCTCATCCGTCAGTACGAGCAGGTCGACCTCCGTCTGTTGCACGAGACCATCCAGCGCGTCTTCCACCGCCGTGCGACACATGCGGTGCCCGAGCGCTTGCCCTCTCCACCGGCTGCGCTGGCCATGGCGTACCGCAGGGAAGCGCGAGAGGTCTCGGCGGTTGCCGAACTGGAAGAAGCACATCAACTGCTCGCGGAGTGGCTGGACCCCGTGCTGGCGGAGATTCACAGGCTTGCACGGTAGCGCTCCGCCGCGCTCCCATCGGGAGTTTTCCGTCTCCACAATGTCTCCACAACCGGGGTCGATTCCAGAGGACCCGGGGACCTACCGAGGCGGCGGCCGACGCGAGCAGAGATCTTCGATCTCTCCTCATCCGTCAGTACGAGCGGTCAACCTCCGCCTGTTGCACGTGACCATCCAGTGCATCTTCGACCCGTGCGACCATGCGGTGCCCACTTGCCCTCTCCTCCGGCTCCGCTGGCCATGGCGTAGCGCAGAGAAGCGCGAGAGTCTCCGCGGTCGCCGAACTTGAAGAGGCACGTCAATTGCTCGCGGAGTGGCTGGACCCCGTGCTGCCGGAGATTCACGGGCTTGAACAGTACGCTCCCCGCGCTCCCCTCGGGAGTTTTCCGTCTCCACAATGTCTCCACAACCCGGGTCGATTCCAGAGAACCCGAGAGGACGCCAGTGGACAACGAGGCGGCTGAGAAGGCTCGCGCTATCAAGCACTTGGACCAGAAGCGTAACGCCATCAACCAGTTATCGGGACGTGCCAGTTGGGGTTCGACTCTCGCCGCCTCCACCATTCGACTCGGTCGCCACGCTTCCTCGCTCATGGCAGGGCAGATCGTCGACCGAGCCGAATGGTGTCCTGAGCGAGCGGACCATTCCACGTGAGTCGAAGGGCACCTTTCCATGCCCTGCTTCACGTACATCCTCCGTTGTCGAGATGGCTCCTACTATGTGGGCCATGCGTCCGACCTGGACGGGAGCATCGCGCGGCACAACGACGGACGCGGCCCCGCCTACACCGCCGCCAGGCGCCCAGTCGAACTGGTGTTCTCGGAGGAATTCGAATCGCCGAGTGCCGCCGCTGCCCGTGAACGGCAGATCAAACGCTGGACCCGCACCAAGAAGAATGCGCTGGTCGCTGGGAATACCGCGAGGCTCCACGAACTCGCTCGTCGCCGAGTCTGAGGGCACCCCATCCGGTCGGGCATTCGCGCGGCGGCATTTCGCGGTGAACGGCAGGCAGCCTCCAACGGCGTCTGGTCGGTGACGGCGTCGCCCGTACCCAGCCGCGCGTGCAAGTGGCTCGTCCGCAGGTAGCGATACTGCGCGAGCTGCTTGCGAGTCCCTCAGCGGTCAGCTTGACCAAGCCGCGTTCCATCACGGCTCGTTCGATGTCCGACAGGCGTACAATCAGCCGGCGCTCAGAACTTCATTCCCGATGTTGACCGTCGAAATCAACACCATGCGCAGTGGACGGCCGCCGACGACATGGGGGTGGACGACGTGGGTATCCTTCGTCGTGCCGGCGCGCCCTTCCCGGTCCACGAGCGCGACGATGTCGCGATGCCGCGTGCGGTTGCCTGAGGGAAGATCGAGCGCAAGGATGTCATCTCTGCCATCAAAGCCGGCCGCCTGACGCGCATCCGGCGTTCCGGCCGCCCGTCGGGCGTCCGGCCACAACGCCTGCGAAATCCAGGCGTCCAACTCGGATCCCCCTGGATTGACAAGGGCCTTCGCCTGGGCCAGACTCACGCCATCCAGGTCGGCGTTCCGGACACGAAGCGCCGATACCTGGCTCGCTCGGCGGTCGGGCGTCGCCAGCCCCCCCGGTATGCTGCCAACAACAGGCGCCACTGTAAGGGAGGGAGGCCACATGAAGGCACGCGTTGCGGGTTTGATTGTCGCCGGCGTGCTCATCGCAACGGGAGCTGCCGCACAGCAGGGCACCACCGAGGTGCGCGGCCGAGTGCTCGACACGCAAGGGGGGGTACTTCCCGGCGTGACACTGATCGTTCGCGACCAGAACACCGGGATGTTCCGCCAGACGGTCAGCAGTGGGGAGGGTGTCTATTTCGTAGGCGGCCTCGTCCCCGGGGTGTTTGAGATCACCGCCGAGCTGGAGGGGTTCAAGAAGTTCACCCGGCGGGATGTGCGGCTCGAGATAGGCAAGACCGCGACTGTGGACCTGACGCTCCAGGTTGGGTCGCTCGAAGAGGTCATCAACGTTTCGGCGGAGGCACCGCTGGTGGACGTCACCTCGAAAGAAGTCGGCGGCAACATCGCCGCACAGGAGCTCATCGATCTGCCCTCGATCAACCGGAACTTCATCGGTTTCATCGGGCTGCTGCCAGGCATCGTTCCAAGCATCAGCACCGAGTCGTTCGGTTCCGATTCGATTAGCGTCAATGGGGGGGATCCCCGGAACAACAACTACCTGCTCGACGGCGGAAACAACAACGACGATGTCATCGGGCAACGGGCCGGGACGCAAGCGAGAACCGCTCTTGAATCGGTCCAGGAATTCCAGGTCATCACCAACCAGTTCGACGCGCAGTTTGGCCGCACGGCCGGAGCGATCATCAACGCGGTGACCAAGTCGGGGACGAACCAGTTTCACGGCAGCGCCTTCGCCTTCGGGCAGGACGCGAGGCTCACCGCCAAGGACTATTTCGCCAAAGCCAGGAACCTGGCGAAGCCCGACACCAAACGTCGTGAGTTCGGCGGTACGTTCGGAGGCCCGATCCTCAAGGACAGGATGCACTTCTTCGTCAGCCTCGAGCGGGTCATGATTGACCGCGGCGCGGCAAACGTCTTCCCGAGCCGGCCGGACCTCAACTGGAGCCCGACGACCCAGGACCGCGTCTGGAACACCCTCGTCAAAGTGGATCATCAGATTGCGGCCGGCCACACCTGGAGCGTGAGCTACCTCCGCGAACTGTCGCCCCAGCGCAACCAGGCGATCGGCGCCGTCACGCCCAGTGCCGGGCGCGAAGAGGATGACAAGGATCAGTCGGCGCAGATCCGGCTGAATTCGGTGTTCGGCAACACGAAGCTGAACACGTTGCGTGCCGTGTGGACGCAGGAGGACGTCTCGTTTGGCAACCCCTGCTTCAATGCAAACGGCCGCAACCAGGCCGCCTGCAAGCCCACGCTGGCGTTCCAGACCTTCACCGACCAGCAGGCCACCACGGCCCAGGCGCGTGTGGACGATGCGTTCCAGGTGGAGGACACGTTCTCCTGGTTTCTGCCGGGTCATCTTGGGGACCACGACCTCAAAGTCGGCGTGCAATATCAGTACGTGAAGGCCGACAACATCGCGCAAGACAACCTGAACGGCACGTTCTCGTTCGGCCGCAGCGATCAGCCGTTCAACGCTTCGGATCCCCGCACCTATCCGGATCGGTTCTCGATTCGTGTGCCGGGGCAGGGGCGTGTCATCGAGAAGGCGCACTATGTCTCGGCCTTCGCACAGGACAAGTGGAGGATCAACCAGCGCATGACGCTGAGTCTCGGGATGCGCTATGACGTGGAGATCATCCCGATCGTCGAGCGGGACAACCCGTCGTTCTCCAACCCGAACGCCTACCCCAAGGACAAGAACAATATCCAGCCTCGCCTCGGTGTCTCGTACTCGCTGGACCAGGCCGGCCGCTCGGTCGTGCGCGGAGGATACGGCCGGTTCTACGAGAAGACCCACTTCGAGCTCATTGGCGCGATCTACAACGGTGGTGTCTTCTCGGACTCGTTCACGGCAACGTTCCCCAACTCGGCTGCGGACCCCGGGCCTCGCATCGGGCAGTTACCGACGGATCCCTTTCTTGTGAACGGCCCGACCATCAATCGCACGTTGCTCAGCCAGTTGTTCCCTGCAGGCACCCGCCTCAAGAACACGGGCAACGTGACGCTCGACAACCCCGGCCGTGTGGTCCCGCGCTCGGACCAGGTCACTGTGGGGTATGAGCACCAGATTGGTGGCACGATCTCGGCCAGTGTGGACTACGTGCACGTGTTCGGCCGGTCGCTCCTGATGACGAAGGACCTGAACAAGGGGAGCCGTGCGACGACCTCCGCGACGGCACCTGTCGTGCGACCGGATCCGAATTTCAGCAACGCGGTCAACACGCCGGTCAACGTTGGCAAGACCGACTACGACGCGCTGCTCGCCCAGGTGGAAAAACGGTTCAGCGGCAACCTGAGCCTGCGCGTGTCCTACACGCTATCAAGGGCTCGCGGCAACAACAGCGGGAACGGCTTTCCCGCCAGCAACTTCCAGGTGGGCCAGGACATGAACCTGGCGCTCAACGAGGGCCCGACGGATTTCGATCGTCGCCACAACCTCGTGATAAGCGGCCGCGTCATTGTGCCGTATACGGGCGGCATGACGTTCAGTTGTGTGGCCCGGGTCCTGAGCGGCCTGCCATTCACGCTGTTGAACAACGATGTCGACACCGACCGCAACGGGACGTTGTTCGATCCGGTTCCTGCCGGCAAGTACACCGGCGCGGGCGCGTCGAACAACTACACGGTCGAGAACTTCAACGGTCGCCGCAACGGCGCGGTCGGGCCGGGCTTCTTCCAGTTGGACGCGCGGTTCGGCTACCGCTTCAACCTGCGCCGGCGAATGACGCTGGATGTGTCGGCCGACGTGTTCAATCTGACCAACCGGGCGAACTTCGCGAACCCGGGAACGAATCTGGCGTCGGCGGCCACCTTCCTGGTGATCTCGGCGCTTCGCGACGGCGCCGCCCCTCGTACGGCGCAGCTGGGCCTTCGGTTCGGCTTCTGATCAGAGCGTCAACGGGGAGCCGGGAGGGCGAAGCGGCCGGCCGCCCCTTCCCGGCTCTCCGCCGGCGTCTCGCGGCCTGCTCGACGGACCGCGTGAAAGGGCGCAATCACTCGCGCGACTTCACGACGGACGCCTGGACTTCCTGAAAGAGGCGGAGCACCGAGTCACCCATCTCCAGCGAGTTGAAGCTGAACGCGAGCAGCTTCATCGACGTTTTGGTCGCGCCGGGCGCCTCGACCCGCTCGACGCACGCCGCGCCCGCATTGCACATCAGCAGCACATGGGCTTGGTTGTCCGGGAAGCTCGGTCCAGGCCGATTGAAGATCGGAGCCGGATCCGACGCTTCATCGCTACTTCTGACCGAACCGGGACGAACTCGATCAGCGTAATCAGGCCATGATCGAGATGCACGAGCGCCGGCAGTCGGTACGGCCGCACCTGGTCGTGCGCGAACGCGAACGATACGTGCTCGTGCCAACGTCCGAGATCCACTGCCTCGAGGCGACTGGCAATTACGTCCGCATCCAATGCGAACGCGCGAGCCATCTCCTGCGCAGCACGCTCGCAGCGGTCGAAGCGAAGCTCGATCCGCAACGCTTCGTCCGCATTCACCGATCCTGGGTCGTCAACCTCGAGCAGGCGCGCGAGGCGCGACCCTGGACCAAGGGCGGCTGGATTCTCCTGACCCGCACCGGATTGAAGATCCCGGTGGCCCGGCAATACCACCAGCTGCTAACGAAGATCCTGCAGTAGTCCCCCAGTTCACCTTCGACGCGATCTTCGCGTCGTCGGTCAGCAGTAGACTGTCTGGAACGCAGCCTGCGCGCACTCGTCCAGCAACTGCTTGACGTTCTTCTCGGGAGACCCGCCCTTCGGCTGCCGAGCGATAGCGCCCAGCACGCGAATCAGCGTGTCCACGTCCTCTTCGCTGTTCTCGATGCCCAGGCTCACCCGGACGACGCCGGGCAGCTCGAGACGACGGAGCACAGTCAGGATCACGCCCTGAAGTCGCTCCGCCCATGGTGGGACCCGGAGCATGCGCTTGACCGTCAGATGAGCGCAGTGGCAGCCGGATCGCACGCCGATCCCGCCGCGTGCGGCCAGTTTCCGAGCCACCTTGTGGGAGATGACGCCCTTCAGGTCGAAGGGAATGACACCGCCCTTCTGGGCGAACGTGATCGACTCCGGGTTCGCTGATCCCGTAGATCGTGAGGCCAGGGACTCGCCCCATGCCGAGCAATGCTCGCGCGGTCAGAGTCTGCTCCTCCTCCTGGATGACGTCCAGGCCGATCCGCTGCAGGAGCACGAGCGCCTTGCCGAGCGCAGCGATGCCCCCGGCGTTCTCCTCGCCGGACGACCGGATCAGGTCCATCTCGTCGGGGCTGAAGTTGAGCAGCCCCTTCCTGGCCAACAGCACTCCGGTGCCGAACGGTGCGTACGCCTTGTGGGCGGAGAAAGCGAGGTAGTCGATGCCGATGCTCTCCATCGCGACCTTGCGGTGGGCGACGAGCTGCGCCGCATCCACCAGCAGGCGTGCCCCGTATCGATGCACGATGCGACTGATCTCGGCCAGATCGTTGAAGACGCCGAGGACATTGGAGGCGCCGCTCACAGCCACAAGCCTGACTCGCTTCTCTCCGTGTTCACCTCTCTCGTTGTACGCGCGCAGGAGCGATTCCAGCTCGCTGGAATCCACGAACCCTTCGGCGTCCATCGGCAGCCGGACAAGCGACGAGCCGGACCCCAGGCGCCACGGCAGCTCGTTGGAGTTGTGCTCGAGGAGTGTGTTGACCACGACCGGTTCGGTGCCCTGCCCGGCTTCGCGGCTCGAACTTTCGGCCACCAGGTTGATGGCTTCAGTCGTGTTGGACGTGAAGATCACGTCGTACGCGGCCGAGGGCGCGCCCAGTACATCGGCGACGACGGATTTGACCTCCTGGACGACCGCCTCTTGAACGTGCCTGGGCTGGCGCCACGTCCGGCGGACAGCGGTCCATATCGGCTCGAATGTGGGCGTGCTGGCGGCGTTGTCCAGGTTGACGTAGGGTCGGGCGCCTTCCGCCGTAGGAACGCGCACTCCGCGACCGATCAAGGTCTGCCGAAGTTCGTGCAGCAGCTCTCGGCCGGTGTAGCGGTCGAGTTCGTCGTGGCGCAGGATCTCGGTAGCCGTCAGCTTCTCGGCGGTCGGGTCCCCGAAAGTGTCATCTCCGTGCTGCTGCGTCAACAGCAGAGCCTTGGCAAACGCGATGATGTTGACGATCGCTGGCGTGCCGGCCTCGAATCGGTCCGGTGCAGCGGCCCACATGACCCAGTCAGGAGACACGAGCCTCGCGGTCCCTCCCCCGGTGAGGAACGGAACGCTCCTGGGCAGCGCCTTTCGTTCGACCGCAAGAGCGCGAACGCCCAGTGGCAGGCCGACGTCGCGGCTTGAAGCTGTTCGATAGCTACCATGCGCGAGTTGTGCGATCAGCTTGTCTGCGGTTCTCGGCGTGCCGAATATGACGACGTACTTGCCTTTGCCGAGCCCTATGTGTTCCAGAACGATGCCCCTGGCCCGCTCGAACAAGTGCGTCGACACCATCGAGTGGTGCCCGCGACCGCGGTGGACGTTGGAGTAGGTCTCCAGCGCCGCATGCACGCCCCGCTCGAGTTCTTCGAACGCCTCTGTCACGTCGTCGTTGCCCGGTGAAGTCATCATGATCGACCACCTCCATGCCTATCCGACCCAGGGGCATCCCCAACGTGCTGAGTTACTCCCAGAGATTGACGGTCCGGAGCGCCCGGAAGTTCGCGGCCGACTGCTCACCGGGGAGCCGCGCGCAGACCCAGGCCACGAGCGGCCGTGTGCCGTCCTATGATGCTCCGCCCCGATGGCGGGGATGCAGCCGGCCTGTGACCGAATGAGGAAAATGCGGGGTTGACACGCGAGGGCCACGCAGCGGTGTTGCGGGGCGGCACGCTCTCCATCGTCGACATCTTGGATCTGAAGCGTTTAGCAGGCGGGCGTTGCCGCGGCCTCACTTCTCCCGTGGCTTGAGGACGCCGCGGAACTTGTCGGCGAGCGATCCGAACCCCTCCGCCGGGGCCGTATCCTGGCGCTCGGAGTACTCGCGCAACTCATCGGCCTCTTGCGCAGCCAGCACCGCCTTGCGGCTGAGGCGAATGCGGCGGCCTGCCGGATCGACCTCGAGGACGACGACCTCGACGTCGGCGCCGACGGGAAACGTTCTCGCCACGTCGGCGTCCTGGGCGACGCCGGTTTCGCTGAACGGGATGAGACCGGTGCGCCCAGGGGCGAGAAACACGAACACGCCGATCTTCTCGCAGCGTTCGACCTTGCCCGTGAGACGCGCGCCAGGAACAATCTCGGCCTGAGGCCGAACGGCCGCGTCGGCCTGCGCTGAGAGGTCCGGAACGAGCGCGACGCCAATCCTCTTCTTCTCGGGATCGATGGTCAGGATCTCGAATGCCCCTTTCATCCCAAGCGCCACCGATCGGGACCATCCGTCCGCACGCCCTGTCGGCGCGAAGGTGGAGGCGTGGGCCAGCCCCTCGATCCCCGGCTCCAACTCGACGAACGCCCCGAACTCTGCCAGGCGCGTGACGCGGCCGGTGCGCACCTGACCCACCTCGTACCTGTCGCCGATCGTCGTCCAGGGATCGGCGGTGAGCTGTTTCAACCCGAGCGCGATCTTCTGCGTGTCGGCCTCGACGCGCAGGACTTTGACGGTGATCTCCTGGCCGGGCGTCACGACCTGCGAGGTGTCGGACGACGCGGGACCACCCCATCTCGGACACGTGGAGCAGGCCCTGCACGCCGGCCCCGAGGTCCACGAAGGCCCCGAACTCGCGCACGGAGGTGACGCGCCCGGTCAGCACCGCGCCGACGACGATCGATCGCCGGATCTCGGCGGCGTTCACGCGCTGCTCCTCCTCGAGGAGCGCGCGCCGCGAGACGACGAGATTCCTGCCGCCTTCCTTGTACTCGATGATGCGGAATGCGTAGACGTGGCCTTCGTGCTCGGTGGGAGCGGCGTTCCGGACGTCGATCTGCGACATCGGGCAGAAGGCGCGCTGATGCGCGATTCGCACCTCGTATCCGCCCTTGACCGCGCGTTCGACCTTGCCTTCCACCGGAAGGCGCGCGTGGAACGCGTCTTCGAGCTGCCGATCGGTCGCGGCCCCGCGGGCCAGCTTCCGCGAGAGCGTGATCCCTCCCCCGGTCGCGACCACGACCGCCTGAATGCGGTCGCCGGCAGCGACTTCGAGATCGCCATCGGCGTTCTTCAGTTCGGCGATGTCGATGACGGCCTCGCCCTTGCCGCCGACGTTGACAAACGCCACCTCTGGACCGATCGCGACGATGGTGCCCTCGATGGTCTGACCCTTCTCGAAGTGCGTCGCCTGGACTGAGGCCTCGAACATCGAGGCAAAATCTTCTTCGGGCTCGCTCACGGCGCACTCCTCACGATGGTGACTCGACGTCGGTTCCGGCGGACTGCACGCCCGCCAGCCCGGATTGCCCGTTATGACGACGAACAATCCGCCTGCGCCGCCGGCCCGTGATGAGCGAGCCGCCAACGCGTGCGAGCCATTCGGGCTAGCCTGAGTCTACCCCAAGCCGCCGCGCCGCAAGCGCCTCCCCACTTCATCCTCGGCCGCGGCCTGGTTCACGTAGCCGATGAGGTCGGTCCCCTGACGAATCAGCTCCAAGCTGGAGCCGGTGGCTTGTTCCGGGCGTGCGCGAACGCTCGCACGTCGCGGACGCGGGCCCTGTGGGTCTCGCGGCTCTCGGGCAGTTCTTGCGATCGTTGGTGACTCGGTTCGAGCGATACCTCGACACCGGCTCCGACCGAGCTGTGTCTCGGGGCGTTGAAGGCTGCCTTCGATTACGAAGTCGCGAGAGTGGACACGACCGATGCGTCCCTCCCGAGATGGACAGGGCGGTCAGCCTCTGCCCGCCCCGTCGCTCCGGTTGCGCCGCTGGCGAAGGGCGTGCACGACCATCACACACAGCGACAGCCAGGCCACCCCTTCTGCCATGGCGGCCAGCACGTCGGTCAGGTAGTGCGCGCCAAGATAGATTCGGCTGAAACCCACCAGCCCGATCACGACACCCGCCGACATCACCGCGAGCACGCGCCGGCGCCAGTCCTGAACACGTGCGCATAGGTAGGCCGCGATGACGCCGTAGAGGACGGACGCAATCATCGTGTGGCCGCTGGGAAAGCTATAGCCGCTGAGCATGACGATCGGATCGTCGAGGGAGGGTCGCGGACGATGGACCGCGTACTTCAGCAGAATGTTGAGCAGCGCCCCGCCGGGAACGGCCAGCACCAGCGCCGCCAGCCAATACGCGCTTCTTCTCAACAGCAGGTAGATTCCGAGCGATACAGCCAGACACGTCACGGTGACCGGCGAGCCGAGCGAGGTCGCCACACGCATCGCGCTCGTGAGAAACGGGGACCTGTGCGCGTAGAGCCAGGTGCTGAGGAAAGAATCTGCGGCGGTCAGCGGCTCGTGGCGAATCACTTCTTCGGATATCGCGACGAGAATCAGGGTCATCGTGGCGAAGACCAGAATGCCGGCCGCGAGGACGCCACGGGGAAGGTCTCTCCCGGGGACGCGCGTCGTCACGAGAGTCGTCCCGTCAAATCGACCAGACTCCGCCCGCGGACACATGCCGAATGGGACCAGCCATCACCACACCACACGTACCGCGCTCCGGCGCGACAACTTCCGACTTGATCGTCTTGGTGCTCGACAGTTCGTCGGCCCCGGGCTTCGGAGCGGCAAGGGCGAAGGTCAGGTTCTGAGAACCCGGGCACGCGGGCCAAAGCCCGCGTGCTCGAGTCCCGGCGCGTGGTCAGCTCACCCTATCTCCCGGGTCAGAACCGATACCTGATTCCCAGCTGGAGGATCCGCATCGCGCCGGCTCCCGTCGGCTGGCCGAAGGTCGAGACCGGGGTTGACGGATAGGCGCCCGAGCCCCACGTCATGTTGTAGCTGGTGAAGTTGACCGTGTTGAAGATGTTGAAGGCGTCCACCAGCACCTGGATTTCGTGACGGCCGTGCAGCTTGACGGCCTTCGAGAGCCGCAGGTCGACCTGAGAGTTCGAATCCTGCGCGTACGTGTCGCGGCCGACTCCCATCGGGCGATCGTTCTGCACGCCGTCGCCGTTGGTATCGCCGCCGACCACGATGTTCCCGAAGAACGGCGAGCCGATCGTGACGATCGGCGAAATGGCGATGTCCCCGAAGATGCGGCCGATGATGCCCGTCCCCGAAGGCGTGATGTACACGCCGTTGAAGACGAACCGGTGCCGCTCGTCCTGCAGCGAGCTGCCCCAGTCCTGCCGGGGGTTCCGCTGGTCGGCTGTCGACGGGTTGTCGAAGATCGGGTCGGGCACCAGGTCCTTCGCCTTCGCCAACGTGTAGGACGCGTTGAACTGCAGGCCCCGGCTGAGCCGCTGCTTCACCGAGACGACCAGCGCGTCGTAGCTGGAGTAGGCGATTGCCTGGAACTGGTTGTTGATCAGGATGCGCGGGTCGGGCATCTCAGCCGTGCGCTGCGACAGGTTGTAGATGTTCCGGCCCGACGCGTCCGCGATGGGCGGCGGCAGGTTCAGGTTCACCAGTGCCGGCAGGGCCTTCGCCCGATTCATCATGTACCCGACGCTCACGGCCAGGTTCGAAGTGACGGCGCGCTCAATGGTGACGTGCGCCTGGTGGGTGTACGGCACGGGCAGGTTCGGATCCATCGTCGTAATGCTCTGCAGCGGGAACACCGAGTCGGCGATCGGCGACGGGCTGGTCCAGATGATGTTGCCGTAGCCGTCCGGCGGCGGGACGTTCGGCAGCGCGCCCGGAGGGAAGCCGAGGTTCTGCCCGCGGAACCGCGACGCCGCCGCGGCGCCGGTCAAGGTGATCGTTTTCACGGTGAGGCCGTTGAACTGGCCCGCGTTGCTGGCCATGTTGGTCAGCAGCATGTCGTAGTAGAGGCCGTACCCGGCGCGGATCACCGTCCTGCCTGCGCCGTCGGGGTTGTAGGAAATGCCGAGCCGCGGCGCGATGTTGTTCTTGTCGGTGTGGATGCGCACCGGCTTCGAGTCGAGGATGTTGGCGACCGCGGGATTGATCGACACGTCATAGCGGAGGCCGATCGACACCGTCGCGTTGTGCACCGGCTTGAGATTGTCCTGCACGAAGAACCCGTAGGTCGTGTAGGTCTGGTCGGTGCCCGACGACCCGAAACCCTGGAGGAAGTTGTTCGAGTTGCCGTCGAGGAACGCGGCCATGTTGGAGAACGAGAACACGCCGCCCAGGCCCCCCAGCGGGCCCGCGTTGGTGCCGGGGAGCGAGCTGACCAGGTTGACCCGGTTGATGTCGAAGCCCGCCTTGAACTCGTGCATCCCGGACAGCCGGCTGAACGTGTCGATGATCTGGTAGCGCTTCTGCGTCCGGCCCTGCGGCTGATTCAGGTTGCGTCCGAAGTTTCCCACGCCGGAGATATTGACGCCCGGCCCGACCGAGTCTCCCAGCTTTCCGCCGGAGGTGTAGGTGGAGTACTGCACACGCGTCTCATTCAGCATCGACGAGGAGAAGATGTGCGAATACGACCCGACCACGGCGTTCGAATCGTTCATGCCCGCGGTGCCGGCGCGCGTGAGATCGTTCAGGCCGCTGCCGCTGCCGGTCGTGCGCTGCCGACTGTAGATGTACCGGACGTAGAAAGAATTGTTCTGCGAAGCCTGCCAGTCGGCCTTCCCGACCACCCCATGACGCTTGGTCGAGGTGGGAAACGTCCCGGGGCCGCCGACCGACGTGTAGCCGTACGTAATGTTGCGGGGATAGTTCGGCCCGAGGGCGACGCCCAGCGCCGGCAGGCTGTCGAAATTGCCCGACAACACGGCGTTCATGATGTCGGTGTTCTTCTGGCTGATCGTGACGGTGTTGAACGCGTCGGTCTGGAACAACTCGTACGAGCCAAAGAAGAACAGCTTGTTCCTCACGATCGGCCCGCCCAGCGTGGCGCCAGGCTGCAACTGGCGGTAGGGCGGCGTGCTGCCCTTCGCCAGCTTCGTGAAATACGGGGTCGCCATCAGGCTCTGGTCGCGGAAGTAGAAGGACGCGCTGCCTTCGAAGTTGTTCGTCCCCGACTTGAGGATCGTGTTCACGACCCCGCCGCTCGCCCGTCCGAACTCCGCGGAGTAGTTGCTGGCGAGGACCTGGAACTCCTTCACCGCGTCGAGGTTCGGCTGCGCCATGAAGCTGCGCGTCGCGTCGTCGTTGTTGTCGACGCCGTCCACGATCGACAGGTTGCTCCGTGCGCGCGTGCCCCCGAAGGAGTACCCGCTGCCGGTAGTGGTGCGCTGCGGCGTAGTCGCCGGCGCCGTCAGGATGAACTGCAGCGGGTTGCGGACGTTGATCGGCAGATCGCTCAGCTGCTTCTCGCTGACCAGCGTGCTCATGTTCGTCTTGGTCGTCTCCACCACCGTCGCGGACTCGCCGGTCACCGTGATGGACTCGTTCAGCGACCCGACCTTGAGCTGAATCGAGAGGTTGACGCGCTCGCCGAGCGTCGTCGTCACCTGGGTGAGCGTCACCGGCGCGAACCCCGGCAGCTCTGCCTTGACCGTGAAGCTCCCGGATTGGAGGTTGAGCGCGAGGAAGGCCCCTCGCTCGTCGGTCACCAGCGAGCGCGACACGCCGGTCGAGTTAGACGTGACCGTGACCGTGACGCCGGGCAGAACGGCGCCGGTCTCGTCCTTGACGACACCCGCGATGTCGGCGCCGACCGACCGTTGTGCGAAGACATCGCCGGCAGCCAGCGTGGCCGCTGACAGGAGAGCGACGAACACGAGCGATTGCCGAACGGACCACCGGCTCATTGCGTGACCTCCTCGGGGACGAGTGAAGCGCCGCGCGAGCGTCTGTCTCGATTGCCCTCGACTGATTCGACGAATTGACTCCCTTGTACCTCGCGTGCGTCGAGATGGCAAGGGAAATACGGCCCGTTCCGACCACCGCGTGTCCGCCTTCGGGCGTGCCTGCTCGAGGGAATATCGCCGGGCCGGTTCCGGCGATCGTTGCGTGCGCGGATTCGGCGCGCGTCTGCCGATCGGGTTAGATGGTCTGGTAATCGTTACACGGACGGCGACCGCCGTCGCGCCGAGCGCTCGGCCGACACTGGATGCGATCCCGTAACCTGCTCCGCCTCGAAGGCTTGACGGGCACTTGGGGCAGGCCAGCCAGTGGCGCGGGGTTTGCACCTACCTCAGCAGGGGAACTCTTAGTTCCTGCAGCGCCTGCAACCGTCAGTCGGGGTGGCCCTTGGTGGCAAGTGCCCGGATTGGATCCGGGAATTCGGCCCGACGACAGGAGATTCCTATGCGCTCGCGCTCTCGCTATCTGTCGGTCGCTCTCGTGGCGTCCGCGTGGCTCGCCGTGGCACCCTCCCCCGCACGCGCGCAGCTGTTCGTGTCGCCGAATATCGGCGTGGACATCGGCGGCAACGCGGGCAAGTGCCCGTCGCTTTTCAGCGACTGCCAGGAGAAACGCACGTCGTACGGCCTGGCGGCCGGCAAGTTTCCGACCGGGCTGTTGGGCTTCGAGATCGACTTCGCGTACGCGCCGGACTTCTTCGGGAAGAGCGCCGAGCTCAGCTCGAACAGCGTGCTCAGCCTGATGGGCAACCTCCTCGTCTCCATTCCTGTCGGCCCGATCCGGCCGTACGCGACGGCCGGCGTCGGAATGCTCCGAACCAAGGTGGCATTCACCGCGGCTGACGTGCTGAGCTTCCACGACAGCACGTTCGGCTACAACCTCGGGGCCGGCGTCATGCTGTTCCTGTCTGGTGGTCACCTCGGAGTGCGCGGCGACTTCCGGCACTTCAGGTCGGGCAGCGACATCTCGATCCTGGGCCTCGCGCTTCCGTCCAGCAAGCTCACCTTCTCGCGCGTGAGCATCGGGCTGGTCGTTCACTGAGGAGGACGCCTCCCCGGATCGCGGCCGGGCCCGGGGAGGCGATTCGAGGCTGCTATCGCGCCGGCAGCTCAATCCGCTGGAGCTTGTGAGCGGCGAGCTGAGCGTTGATCGGGCCAAGGTCCTTCGCCGCCCAGGCCTGAAACGCGCCGTTCACGTCCGTCATTTCGCGGGCCAGCGCGTCGGTGCGCGACACCTGCGTCGCCGACGGCCGTCCCTCGTACCCGACGACGCTGCCGTACAGCTCGACGAGGAACTCGCGCAACCGCTCCTCACCCGTGATCGCTCCGCCCTCCTTGGTCGCGACGATCTGCCTTCGCAGGTCATCAACCGCGCTGGACGCGCGGCGCAGACTGGCCGCCAGAGGGTCACTGGCCGGGAGCGTCGCGGCCCGGTTTTCGAGCGCGCCTCGCACCCCGTTCATCCGCTCCACAACCGACGTCATGTCGTTGAGCATGCCGTAGAGCCGCATGGACAGGTCGAATTGCGCCTTACGGTCCGCGATCGTGTGGGTGATGCGCGGGTCGCTCTCCACGCGCAGCGGAGCGGTCACTTCCTGATCGCCTTCGACGAGCTTCACGGTATAGGTGCCCGGCAGCAAGCGCGGCCCGACGCCGAAGCCGGCCGTCGCAGCAGGCGGGATCCGGGGCGGCGGCAGCCGCATCGGCCACGCGACGCGGCTCAAGCCTCGGCGCTTGCTCGTGGGCAGCGCCTGCACCAGCTTTCCGGCCGGGTCGTAGACCTCGAGTTTCATGTCGCCGAAGATGTGCCGCTTCTGCAGGTAGTAGGTGATCACCGCGTCGCCGGGCGGGTTCTGCCCGATGAACTCGGCGTCACCATTCGCCCAGCCGCCGAACGCGCCGATCCGCTGCACGACCGGCGCGGTCTGAACAAATGCCGCGCGCATGCCCAGCGTCTGAGGCGTCAGCGTCCGCAGCGGCGTGATGTCGTCGATGATCCAGATGCCCCGGCCGTGCGTTGCGATCACGAGGTCGTTGTCGCGCGGGTGAATCGCCAGATCCCGCACGGCGACGCATGGGAACTCGCCGCCCTTGTACTGCGACCACGCCGCACCGTCGTCCACGGAGAGCCAGAGGCCGAATTCCGTACCCATGAACAGGAGCCTGGGGTTCACCAGGTCCTGCTTGATCACGTGCGCGTACCCGCGCACCGGCGAATCCCCCGCAATCAGGTTGGTCCATGTGCGCCCGTAGTCGGTCGACCGGTACGCGTAGGGCTTCATGTCGCCGAACATGTGCCGGTCGAACGTGGCCAGGATCGTCCCGGCATCGAAGGGGCTCGGCTCCACCGTCGAGACCCACGCGAACTTCGGCAGCCCGGAGATATTGCCCGCAACATTGGTCCACGTCTTCCCGCCGTCGCGGGTCAGCTGGAGATTCCCGTCGTCGGTCCCCACCCAGATGACCTGCGGGTCCTTCGGCGACTCGCCGATCGCGTAGATCGTCGTGTGCATCTCTGCTGACGAATTGTCGACGGTGACGCCGCCCGCCTGCTCCTGCTTCTGCTTTTCGGGATCGTTGGTGGTGAGATCGGGCGAGATGCGTTCCCAGGTCTGACCGAAATCCCTCGAGCGGTGCAGGAACTGCGACCCGATGTAGATCGTCCCGCTCCTGGTCGGGCTGATGTGGATCGGCGTGTTCCAGTTGAACCTCAGCTTGCCTTCTCCGAATTCCGGCAGCGGCTTGATGTCGCGTGTCTCGTGCGTCTTCCGGTTCACTCTCCCGATGTAGCCGCCCTGTGACTCCGCGTAGAGGTAGTCATGGTTGGTGGGATCGGCGAACATCCAGAACCCGTCGCCGCCGTACATGTTCTCCCACTGGGCGCTGGCGATGCCGCCCGGAAACTGCGACGCGCCGACCCAGGAGCTGTTGTCCTGGAGCCCGCCGTAGACCTCGTAGGGCCGCTCCATGTCCAGGCTCACGTGGTAGAACTGCGAGATGGGCAGGTTCTCCCCCTTCCACCACCTGTCGCCGCCGTCGTACGAGTACCAGATCCCGCCATCGTCACCGGTAATCACGTGATCGGTGTTCTCCGGATCGATCCAGACGTCGTGGTGGTCGCCGTGGGTGCCGCCACTGACGTTGTTGAAGGTCGCGCCGCCGTCGGTGCTCATGATGAGCGGACCGTCGGGCTTGAACAGCCGGTTCTCGTTCTTCGGATCGACGATGAGGTTTGCGAAATAGAAGGGGCGCCAGATCATGTTCTGGCTGCGGTCCTTCTTCTCCCACGTCCTTCCGCCGTCATCGGATCGATAGAGCGCATCGTTGGGCGCGACCGCCTCGACAAACGCGTACACGACGCTCGGCTTCGACGGCGCGACGGCTCACCGCGATGCGTCCCCACGGCTTGGGAGGAAGGCCCTTGGCCGACTTGTCGTCGAGCGCCGCCCAGGTGGCGCCGCCGTCGGTCGTCTTGAACAGCCCGCTGCCGCTCGTGCGATCCGGTCCGTCGCCGCCGGAGCGAAACGTCCAGCTCTGGCGGCGAAAGTCCCACATGCCCGCGAAAAGGGTCTTCGGATTCCGGGCGTCCATCGAGATCATCGAGCATCCCGTGGACGCGTTCGAACCCGCGAGGATTTTCACCCACGTCTTGCCGCCGTCCGACGTCTTGTAGACGCCGCGGTCGTCGCTGTCGCTGAACAGCTTGCCCGGCACGCAGACATACACCGAATTCGCGTCGGAGGGGTCGACGAGGATCCTGGAGATGCGCTCGGACTCCTTGAGTCCCATGTTGGTCCAGGTGTCGCCGCCGTCGGTGGACTTGTAGACGCCGTCTCCGATCGAGACGCTGTTCCGCACCCACGACTCACCCGTCCCGACCCAGACGACCTTGGGATTGGTGGGATCGATGGTCACGGCGCCAATCGACTGCACTGGCTGCTTGTCGAAGACGGGCTTGTAGGTCGTTCCGCCGTTCATGGATTTCCAGACGCCGCCGCTGGCCGATCCCACGTAGATCGTGAGGCGGCCGTTTTCGTGCGTGCCAGCCAGCGCGGCGATCCGCCCGCTCATCACGGCCGAGCCGATGTTCCTGGCGCCAAGGCCGGACGTCGTCTCGGAGTCGACCCGTGGAGGCGCCTGTTCCGGCTTCGCCTCGGCCGCCTGGGGTGCCGCCGCCGGAGGCTTCGCGGCGGCGGGGCTTCCCTGGGCCTTCATCGCGCCCGGCTTCGCTCCGGCCTGCGCCGCCTTTGGGACGGCCTCCCTTCGGATCTCTCCGAGGGTGGGAGCGGGCGCTCCAGGTCCGGGCTTGGCGAAGGCCGACTCGTTCAGCGTCACGTTGGCTTCGATGCGGTCCCAGGCATACTGAGCCTTGGCCGCGCTCGAGCTGCCCTTGGGGCCGCTGGCGTAGGAAAAGGGAAAGAACACGCCGTTCACTTCCTTGTAGTCTCCCAGCTCGACTTCGAACTCGCGTTCCGCGCCCCGCACGATGCGCTTGACCTCGTACTTGATCGGCACGCACGAATCGGCATCGAGGTAGTAGGTGCGCACGTCGCCGTTGCTCTTGAGCGTCGCCTTCAGCTTGAACACCTCGGTGCCCTCGATCTGATCCCGGCCGATGAACTCGACGGTATTGCCCTTCTTCTTGTAGTCCAGGAGCGGATCGTCGAACTCGGCGTCCTCGACGATGCCCTTCAGCTCGTCCTCGCTGAGCGACTCGGCGTCCTTCTTTCCCTGCCACGGCTCGATCTTCCAGCCGTCCTTGCCGTCGTACGCGTTCACACCCACCATGCCGCCGAAGGCGAATTCCTCGCGCACCTTGTTGGGGCGCCGGCTCTCGTTCTTCACCTCAGCCTCGAAGCCGCCGCCGCCATAGAACTTCCCCGTTCGACGCAGCGACTGAATCGTCTGGATGCGCTCGGCACCGCCGATCCGTTGCTGATACCTGGCGACGATCTCGTCAACGGTCTGCGCGTGAAGCGGCACGGCAGACACGAGACACGCGACGAGCGGGATGAGCAGTGTTCGCATGGCGATCTCCTCGGATTTTCGGTCACGCGCCGCGGCTGGCGGAGTCCGTCTCGAGCGCGTCATCGGCGTGTCTGGTTCGAAGACCATCACAACGAGGTGCCGAACGCGCGGCACCTGTCGGGCTGCCCCGCAAAGGAACGTGAGACCAGGGTCTTGATTCGACGCATGCTTCGCGGGTCCGGGCGGGCGCGACGGAATCAGGATCAGCCGCTCACGACAATGCCCCGCCGTGCACACCCGGACCTTGCGCGGGATGAGTTCGCCGCTGTTCTGATACGACGCATGGCCGGGAGCCGAAGTTCCAACGCAACCCCGGAACCCAACTCCCGGCTGACGTCAGTCGGCCGACGAAACCAGGCGCTCGGTTGAATTGGGTACGCGCCGGGCATGGAGCACCTGGGCTCTTGGCCCGCGTGCCCGGGGCGAGTGCTCCCAACCCAGGTGAGCCGCGGTTCTAGAGACCAAAGAACGACAGGGAGACCCATTCCTGGAGCTTGCTGGCGTACGGCTTCACCAGTTCCTTGTTGTGCTCCGGAACCTCCCCTTCGACCTCGGCCTTCTTGATTTCCACTTCCCGTTGCCCGGACTTGATCGCCCCGGCGAAGTTCTGCAGGTCGATCTCCGACAGTGCCATGCCCGCCGCCGCGTAGACCTGCTGGCGCACCCACTGATACTCATCCAGTGAGAACTGAGCCTGATTGAGCGCTTCGACCTGGGCACGCTTGGCTTCGACGATGAGCCCCGCGAGGTCCTTGACGGCACCGAGCACCTCGACGAACGACGCCGATCGGTTTTCGCCCTTCTGAGCGCGCTCGATAAGGTCGTACTTGGCCTTCAGCATCTCCGTCCTGCTTCCGAGTTTCGCCTGGATTTCCTCCTGGACCTTTACGAAGCGCGCCACCATCGACTCGGTCAGCTCGCCGCTCCCGGGCGCCGTGAACGCCGACGTGTTGGAGATGCTCTTGTTGAGCTCCACGATCTGGCCCAGTTGCTGGAAGCTCGCGATGTACGCCCGAGCCGGGCGGTACACGAACCAGTATCCCAGGCCGACCCCGAGGACAACGACGATGAGCAGTGCAAGCCCGCAGCCGATGGCCCATTTCTTCATGCGGTGGTCTCCTTTGTGGTCGCTATTTTATGTCAGACGGAGGCGGGTCACCGGGTTTTCGATGCAGCCACGCTCGCACCCCGGCCCGCCGCATGACCCTATACTAAGAGGGCATGGCATTTCGGCGGCGATGGCGGTTCATCGTGCCGGCAACCCTCGCGGCCACGGTACTGGCGCTGCTGTTGCTGGCGCAGCTCGGACCGGTGCGCGCTCGGGTGCTCGCCCTGGTCGCCGCCAGAATGCGCGCCGATTTCGGCATCGAACTCTCGGCGACACGCCTCGAGTACGGCCCCTTTTCGTTGTCGGCGCGCCTCCAGAACGTCAGCCTGGCAACCTCCGCCGGCAATGGCGCGACCTCGGTTCCAGCCCCCTTCTTCGAAGCCGACCAGGTCCGCATCGCGCTGCCGTGGTCGATTCTCACCGGAACGATCGCGATTGCCGCCGTCGAGCTGGACCGCCCGCGGCTGACGCTCGTGCGCGACGAGAACGGACGACTCAACCTGCCGAAATCGAGCGGCGAGCTCGACCGGGTGATCGTCGGTGCGATCCGGCTCGCAGACGGCGCAGCCCGGTTCGTCGATCGCCGGGGCGGCTATTCGATCGAGGCACGCGGCCTGAGCGTGGCCATGCGGCCCGTTGAGCGGGGTGTCTGCGAAGGCCCGCTGTCGGTTGCCTCACTCGTCCTGCGCGCCGGCACTCGAGGGACCGTCACGGCCAGGATTGACGGTGGCGTGCGGTACGACGGCGCCAACCTCTGGCTCGACAGCTTCAGGATGACCTCGCCCGAGGGCACGCTTCAGATCGACGCGAACATCAGGTCGATCTACAGCTCGATGCTGACCACTCTGCGCTACCGCGCCTCGATCGAGCTGGACAAGGTCGCCCCGCTCCTGTCGATTCCCCGCCCGCCATCCGGGACTCTGGTGGCGTCAGGCCACGTTTCGGGATCGCTGACGGCCCCACAGGTGACCGTCACCATGTCGGGAGATGGATTGTCGTGGGAGACACTGCGAGGCGTGTCGATTCGAGGGGAGGCGTCGGCATCCCCGGACGGTGCGACGGTCCATTCGCTGCGCGCGACTTCGCCCGACGGACGCGCGCAAATCTCGGGGGCGCTGGATTTCACGGGCAAGAGCGGCGGGCGTCTCCACGCTGAGTGGCACGATGTCGCGATCGCCAGCCTCGTGGCGGCGGCGGACACGAAGGCGCGCGCCCCCGTTTCGGGCTACCTCGACGGGAAGGCCGACGCGGCATGGCGCGAGGCTCGACTCGAGGGACTCGACGTCCGGCTGGAGACCACGACTCGCCCCATGGCGACACCGGCGGCCGGCACGCTATCGATGATCGGATGGGCACGGCTGCGTCTCGTCGACGGCAGCTACCGCTTCGATCAGGAGCATCGCATCGGCGACGCGGTGGCGATCGCGGCATCCGCCGAGGGAAAGCTGGCGGCCGGGGCACCCGGTGAGTCTGGCCTGCGCGGTACGGCACGTTTGACCTCGGACGATCTGGCGGCGACTGTCCGCCGACTCAAAGCCGCCGGCTTCGATGTCACCCAACTCGAGAAACTCGAGCCGGGAGGCCGGGCACACGCCGAGTTCGCTCTGTCCGGGACATTCGTTGCGCCGCGTCTCGAAGGCCTCATCGCCGCCACGGGCGTGCGCGTTGCCGGCGCGCCGGCGGCTGCACTCTCGGTGAACCTGACGGCGACACCTCGCGAGGTGCGGGCCGAGGAGATTGAGGTGAGCGATGGCACGAACCGGATTCGCGGAAACGTGTCCGCATCGCTGGAGCGCAAGTCACTATCGGGTGAGCTGTCCGGCGAACTTCCCGCCTTCGGCGCCGCGCTCGCTGCGATCCCTGCGCGGTGGCGGCCCAGTGGCAAGGCCACGTTCTCAGCCCGGCTGGGAGGCACGTTCTCCGCCCCCCGGATCGACGCGGACCTTGCGGCCACCGATCTCGAGGGCGCCGGCCAGCACCTGGGCTCAGCGCGCGCGGCGGTGCGGCTCCTGGGGCGCACGCTGACCGTCGATTCCGCCGAGCTGACGCAGCCGGGCGGCGGCGTCTTCACCGCCAAGGCGAGTTACCTTCTCGACAGCCAACGCTTTGCAGTCGACATGGAGGGAAAAGGCCTGGCGGTGACGCCGATCCCAGGAGACGACGCCGGCGCCGGAGCGATGCCGCTCGACGCGGTGTTCGGCGTGCGCTTCGCGGGGAGCGGTTCGCTCGGCCAGCCCTCGGGAAACGGCTCTATCGAAGTGAATCGCCTGGCGTGGAACGGGGTCGAGGCGGGCTCGAGCCGCCTGGACGTGTCACTCGATCGGGGAACGGCGACCATTGATGCCTCGGCGGCAGACCTGCGGCTCTCAGCGCACGGGACCGTGTCGATTCCGGCGCCGCACCGATTCACGATGAAGGGCGAAGTTGCGGACCTCGACCTTTCGCGATTCGCCGCGGCCTTCAAGGCCGGCGAAACGGGCCTCGCTGGTGTGCTTGCACTGTCGGGTACGGCGTCGGGTGACGTGCAGCATCTCGAGACTTCCACGGTCGAGATCGACCTCCGGCGGTTCGAGGCGACCTACGAGTCGGGCGGCATTGCGCTGGCGCGGCCCGCGCTCATCACGTACCGCAACGGCGAGCTCACCGCCGGGCAGGTCGCCTTGCTCGCGGGCGGCACGTCCATCACATCGTCCGGACGGCTCTCTCGCGGCGTCACCGACGGCAGGCTCGACCTCGCGGTGGACGGCGACCTGAAAGACATTCTCCCGTTCGTGCCGGGGAAAGAGGGGATCCAGGGACTCGAGGCATCCGGCGCCCTGAGCGTGAAGCTGACGGCAGCCGGCTCGCTCGACCGGCCCGACATCATCGGTGATTTTCGGCTCGAGCGCGGCCGCCTGGCCGCGAGGGGGTTGCCGCCGGCGACGGGTCTCGGCCTGACGGCCACAGTTCGTGCGGGCGTCCTCGAGCTGAGCAATCTGCGCGGCGTCTGGCAAGGTGCGGTGCTGGTGGGATCCGGGCGGGTGCCCGCGAGGCTGGCTGCCGATTGGTTGCCGAGCGGATATCTGGCGGCGCTCCCAAATGGTGACGGCACGGCGCGGATCACCGCTCAGTTGCGGCCCGTCACTCGAGCGGCGCTGGAGCCGTTCGTGCCGGCCGACATGCTCTCGATGCTGGACGTGTCGGCAGGGGCATCGTTGACGCTGGAAGCAAGCCGGCCGTCTCTCGACGCGCTGTCGGGTGAACTCGTCGTCGATCCGCTTTCACTTTCCGTGGCCCGTGTGCCGATCACGGGGGAGCGGCCAACCCGGCTGACCATCGCCGGCGGCAAGCTGACGGTGACGGACTGGGCATGGACCGGTAGCGGCACGCATCTGTCGATCAGCGGAGGCGCAAGTCTCGCCGATCGACAACTCGACCTTTCGGTGAACGGCAGATCGGATCTGCGTGTGCTCTCGGTGTTCCTTCCGGCTGGAGCGGCCGCCGGCACCGCCGACCTCGACCTTCGCGTGCGTGGGACGGCTGACAACCCTGACTTCGAGGGCCGTGTCGCGCTCGCCGGCGCCGGGGTGAGCCTGAGCAGCCCGCGCTTCGCGCTGACCGACCTGGCCGGCACCATCGAACTCGCGCGCGACCGAATCGTCGTGCCCGGCGTGAGCGGCAGCGCCAACGGGGGCCGGATCACGATCAGCGGCGAGCTCGAACACGGCGCGATGGAGCTGCGCGGCGGAGCGATGACGCTCACCGGCAGAGGCATCGCGCTCGACGCGCCCGAGGGGTTCCGCACCGAGACCGACGCGGACATGAAGCTCGACGTGAATGCCGACGGAACGATGACGGTCCGCGGCAAGGTGACGATCCAGCGCGGCGCGTACCGGACGCCCATCGTTCTGACCGGCCGGGTGCTGGATCTGCTGCGATCGGGAAACTACGGCGCCCTCTCGGTCGCCGGAATGCCGGTTCTCGACCGCGTCCGGCTCGACGTGTCGGTTGTGACCGCAACCGACCTGCTGGTAAACAACAACTACGGTCAGTTCAGCATCGGCGCCGATCTGCGGGTGGGCGGCACGGCGACGAGACCGGCAGTCGGCGGCCGCGTCACCCTGCGTGAGGGCGGGCAGATGTTTCTGG
Organism: uncultured Acidobacteriota bacterium; assembly: GCA_963843385.1. Classification (GTDB taxonomy): domain Bacteria; phylum Acidobacteriota; class Vicinamibacteria; order Vicinamibacterales; family JAKQTR01; genus CAVOHU01. The sequence goes on along the minus strand of CAWJJY010000007.1, from coordinate 294,835 downwards.
GCGGCAACACGTACAGGGTGCAGCGCGGCACGATCGACTTCGTGGACCCGAGCGGCATCAAGCCCGACATGAACTTCACGGCCCAGACGCGCATCGGTTCGCGCGACATCACGCTCTCGGTCACCGGCACACCCGATCGCTTCAAGACGGACCTCTCCTCCTCTGACAACCTCAGCCAGGCCGACATCGTCTCGATGCTCGTCACGGGCCGGACGCTCTCCGAGACAGGAGCCGAACAGTCCTCAGCCGCGCGCGACCAGGCGCTGCGCCTGTTGTCCGGCGACCTGCTGGGCTTCGCCGGCCGGGCGATTGGCGTGGACACACTGCGTCTCACCCGCGGCGAGCTCGTCGATCCGTTCACGACCGACTCGAGTCTCATCGCCCCGGAAACCGATCCGGCTGCCCGCGTGACCGTGACCAAGCGCCTGAGCCGCCAGGTCGAGATCCTCCTGTCGCAGAGCCTTCGTCAAAGCGGGGGTCTCACCTGGATCGCCACCTACCGCCCTGTTCCAAGCGTGGAAGTGCGCGGGGTGACGTTCGACGATGGCGGCCGTTCCTACGACGCGTTCCATCAGCTCGCCTTCGGCGGAGGGGCGACCGGAGTCGCGACCCCGCGTCCCCGCGACCTCCGGGTAGCGGCCGTGCGCTTCACCGGCTCGCCCGGCTTCGACGAGCGTGAGCTGACTTCCAGGCTCACGGTCCGCGAGGGCGACCGGTTCGACTTCTTCAAGTGGCAGGCCGATCGCGATCGGTTGCAGAGCCTCTACCGCGATCGCGGCTACTTCGAGGCGAGAGTCGCCGCATCCCGCGAGGAGCGCGGCGCGGGCAGCGTCAGCCTGACCTATGACCTCACTCGCGGCCCGAAGACGATACTCGAGGTGACCGGAGTCGGCCTGCCGGCTGCGGCGCGCAGCCAGCTGCGCGATCGCTGGGCCGAGGCCGTGTTCGACGGCTTCCTGCTCGGGGATCTGCAGCAGGTGGTGAAGACGACGCTCGCGCGCGACGGCTACCTGCGGTCGGTGGTGACTGCGACCGTTCAAAAGAGCGGCGCCGGCGAGGGTGAGCAGAAGACGATTGCGCTCCGCGTCGATCCGGGGCCGCCGAGCACGACGCGCCGGATCGCATTTCGCGGCAACGCGCGGCTGGCGTCGGACCGCCTTGCGTCCATCCTGGCAGCCCAGGGCCTGGAACTGTCGGCTTGGCTGGATCCGTCAGCGGTTCAGGCCGCTCTCTCCGCCGTGTACCGAAGCGAGGCCATGCTGCAGGCAACGGTCCGAGTGGATCGGCCGGACTACGACGGTGCCGGGTCGACCGTGCCCGTCGTCATCGACGAGGGGCCGCTGTTCCATGTGGCCGGAGTACGTGTTGCGGGGACACACCGGCTTTCCGAGGCCGAGGCGCTGAAATCGTTTGGCATCGCCTCCGGCGCGCCGTACGAGCCCGCGCGGATCGAGGAAGGACGGGAGCGGGTCGAGCAGGCGTACCGTCATCTGGGATTCGCCGAGGTTCATGTCAACGTCACGGCCGAGTCGTCGCGCGAACGGCCCGAGGTCGCGCTTGCACTCGCCGTTCAGGAGGGACCGGAGCGCGTGCTGGAAGGCGTCGACATCGCGGGAGGATCGGGAACCAGCCGCGGCGTCGTGGATCGTGCGCTCCAGGCGACGCCCGGCGAGCCGGTCGACCCCGAGTCGTGGTACCAGGCGCGCCGGCGGCTCTACGACACGGGCGTGTTCAAAGGCGCGGACATCGAGTTCGCACCGGCCGGGGCGGCGACCGTCGCGGGCGGCGTGACCAGGCAGCCCGTGCGCGCGCAGGTCACGCTGCAGGAATGGCCGCGCTGGAAAGTGCGCTACGGCTTCAGGCTCGAGGACCGCGCAGCGGAATCCGGCAGCGGCCGCGAGTTGTCGCCAGGCGTGCTCGTCGACCTGCAGCATCGCAACCTGTTCGGGCGCGCGATTCGTTTCGGCGTCACCGGCAGCTACCAGAGCGCCGCCAAGCTCGCGCGCGCGTCGCTGACGCTGCCCCGCCTCGCCTCGCTGCCCGTGACGACGAGCTTCTTCCTCACCAGGCTGCGCCAGGACGTGAGCAGCGACAGCGCACTGCCCTTCATCGTGGACAAGATCATCCTGTCCACCGAGCAGGGATTCCAGCCGCTGCGCAGGGTCAAGGTCACCTACGGCTACCGATTCGAACGCGACCACACGTTCAATCCGAAGGCGGACCCGAGCGAAGAGCTGGCGCTTGACGTGACCGTGAGAATCGCGCGCCTCAACGCGGCCGTCGTCGTCGACACCCGGACGGATCCGTTCAATCCGACGGGCGGGACGTTTCACTCGTCGAATTTCGAGGTACTCGGCGCGGCGCCTCGGCTCGGATCTTCACTTCATCAAGTACCTCGCCCAGCAGTACTACTTCCACACAGTCGGGCCGGTGACACTGGCCTCCGCCGTAAGGCTCGGCATCGGGCATGGCATCGGGCAGGATCTGATTCCCACGGAGAAGTTCTATACGGGGGGCGGCACCTCGGTGCGGGGCTACGCGCAGAACGGGCTCGGTCCGATCGACGAGATCCTCGGTCCGTCGGGGGGCGATGCGATGCTCGTCCTCAACCAGGAGGCGCGGTTCCCCGTGTTCCGCTGGCTGCGGGGGGTGGGATTCGTGGACGCCGGCAACGTATTTGCGAAGGTCCGCGATGTATCGATTGGCGGGTTGAAGGTGGGCGCCGGGCTGGGCCTGCGCCTCAACACGCCCTTTGCGCTGCTGCGCGTCGACTTCGGCGTGCCATTGTCACGCGATGCCGGCGCGCGGCGCAGCCGCTGGTACTTTTCCTTCGGCGAGACGTTCTGAGTTTCTATTTCCCCCTGACGCTCTTCATCAAGGATTCAATCGCCGGGCGCTCCGGGGCCTTCGGGGCGAGCTTCAGGAAGCGCTCGAAGAAGGTCGACATCTTGTCGACGCGCCGTGCCTTGTAATACGCCATCCCGGCATAGTAGTGCCCGTAGGCGAACGACGGGTTCAGGGTCGTGGCCTTCTCGAGAGCCGTGGCACTGCTGCCGAAGTCGTTCGCCTCGGCGAGCGCCAGCCCGAGCTGGTACTGGGCATAGAAACTGTCGGACGCAAGTTCGACCGCCTTCCGCGCGCCGGCAACCGCGTTGGCCTTGTCACCGGCGACCACCGCCGTCGCCGATTTCCCGATCCACGCCCAGGCATTGGCGTCATCCGCGCCAAGCCGGCCGAACCAGTTCCGCGCCTGGTCGTTGTCGGGCGGGCTCAGCTTGCGTGCGCTCAGGCCGGCCAGGTAGAGCTGATCCGGCGGGGGCGCCTCCTCGGCGTGGACCCGCTCGATGAGCTGGGTGTACTGTCCGCTCTCGAACAGGCTCTGAATCGAGGGCGGCTGTGATTCCTGCGCCGGCAGCGCAACGGTCACCGTCGCGAGGAGGAGTGGGGCGAGAATGGCCATGGACGACCGCCTTTCCTGTGTATGCGCAATTCCGCTCGCTGGACTCAGGTCCATGGTAGCCAAATCAAGCGTGGTTTGCAGTCCGGGCCGGGAGGCCGGGGTCTCCTGAGGAGCACCATCCAGCTGGCCGCGGCTTATCGGCCTCGAGCACGGGCCGGCTGGCGGCGAACGTCCGAAGTTCGACCGTGCTTCCGCGGAGAGGCGGCCGTCTACGTCGCTCGCCATCTTGTCCGCCGGATCTCCGATTTCGATTGACATCCGCGCGCGTCCTGCCACGTACTGCTGGGGTCTGGGCCACCGGCACCACCCATCGACCTGACGGATTGCTCGACCCGCGGACACGTGCTCGCGGCGCGTGCAGGTCCGTCGTAAACCGCCACCGACGATCGACGGGCGTTGGGTGGCACGGAGACTGCTATGAAGAGAATCCCCCTCCTCACTCTCCTGGCGTTCGGCGCGATCGGAACGGGCGCCTACGCGCAGTCCTTGTCGCTCGGTGTCAGGGCCGGCGTCGACCGCGCAAGCGCCACGACGGGGATGGAGGGGACAGTGTCTCCTCACTCGACCGCCATCTACGGCGGCATGATCGAAGTCGAGATCCTGCCCCCGTTCGCATTCCAGGCGGGTGTCCAGGTCGCCGAGCGACGCACCACGATCACCCGTTCGACCCCCGGGCTCCCGAACCCGGCGCCGACGACCTACAGCTTCAATTACTTCGAGATCCCTGTCTCGCTGAAGCTGGCGTTCGGGAAGCCCGCGTTTCAGATCTACGGCCTCGCCGGCGCCAATCTCGGGACGGTCATGAAGGCCGTCGGTGAGACCCCAGGCGGCGGATCAGAGGACATCAAGGCGAATCTCGACAAGACCTCCGTCGCCCTCGAGCTGGGCGGAGGGATCGGGATCCAGTTCGCCTCCCACACCTCGCTGGTGCTGGACGGCCGCTACAACATGGGACTGAAAGACATCAACACCTCCGGCCAGGCGATGCTGGATGCCGGCGCGTGGAAGCCTCGCGATCTCAGGGTCACGGCCGGGCTGGTCTTCCGCATCGGGCGGTAACCTCGTCGGCGACACCATCGGCCCCGGCCAGCATGTGCCCGCGCGCCGGAACGAGCCGTGCTGCAGGCGAATGACTGCTGACGAGGCGTCAGGGACACGCGCACGCCGGCCGTCGTGATCTGCCGGTCTGTTCACCGCCTGAGCGGAGGGCCGGGATGGGCACTCGGAGCCTTGCGCGGGGCCGCCGCCCCGCAACCTGGGCCTTGACAAACCTCAATGCGGGCCTATCCCTAGATACAGTACGTAACGCGAGAAACGGAGGCTCGCATGGAGCGACCACCGGGCTGGTGGCGCGCATCCGCGACGGGCTGATCTTCCTACCACTGCTTCTCGGGGATGCGCGGTTGCACAATCGAGCATCGCAACGATTGCCGAAATCCTGGCTCTCGCCAGGATGCGCGTCTCGACACGCGTGGAACGCCCGGCCGCTCGAGCATTCGCTCGGCGCCGGGCGTTTCCTTTTCCGGTTGCCGTTCGAATCTCCCTCACACCTGAAGAAACCGGGCTTGAACACGGAAGGCCGGCTTCACCTCGAGTGATCGCCAACCGCGTCCCGTAGTGGTTCCGCCCCTCAACGCAAAGGCGACTTCGCGGAAGGATTGTGTCCGGCGACGGGGGCATCACCCGGATGGTACTGGCGCTCGATGTGGCCATCCAGCTGGTCGCGGTAGAAATACACGTCCCTCAAGTCGCCCGTGCTGTACCGCTTCGCCTGATCGTTGAAATGCGGAGAGGACGGGTTGCCGCTCTCGCCGCCGGCCGAGACGGCCTTCGCCCGCACGCGATCGCCGAATTCGACCACGGCCACGAAACTGTTGCCGCTGGTGCCGTAGATCTTCTTCGACCCGTTGTAGGACCGTGCACCGAACGAGGCCAGGGACCCCCACCGCGCCGACGTGAATTCCACGGGGATGCTCGGTCCTGCATCGCTGAAGGGCTGGACGATATCGCCCGTGAGCCGCTGGAAGCGGTTGATGTCGCCCCACGGGGTCTGCCACTTTCCGAAGTCGCTCGCGAGCTTGTCCGACGCTGCCGAGAGCGCCTCGAGCAGTGTCTCCGGCGCGGCCTTGCCGGCGATATATGCGTCTGCCGACAGGCCAGCCCGGCGGGCATCGGCGCCCACGCGGCGCCCGGCTTCCTCCGCCCAGTACACGGCGAGCGATGTCGGGACGGAGGCCGCCGACCACCGGAGGTCCCACCCGCGCACCATCGCGATCTGCGCGGCGACCCGGGTCTTGAGCGGCGTGGAGTCCGGCGTCGCATCCCACGCCTTGACCAGTGCGGGAATCAGCGGCTCGAAGGCTGGAAGGTAGCTGTCGTACGCCGCCCGGATCAGAGAGTCGAGCGTGAAGTCCTTCTTGCCCGTCAGGACTCTGATCGCGTGCACGCCGCGCGGTGACTCGCTGCTCCCGGTCTCGACATACGCAGGATAGTCCGCCTGCTTCTGGCTGCTCGGCCCGGCCGCCGACCACGGCCAGTTGTTGCAGTTGTAGAGCCATCCGCTCGCCGGGTTCAGCAGGAGCGGCGACTCGTCGACCGAGAGCAACCCGTGCCACTCGGTCGCCGGATCGCTGCCGTCCACGGGTTTCGTCCAGTCGAAGCGCGTGTCGCGTTTCGGGATGAAGTTGCCGTGGAAGTACGCGATGGTCCCGTCGGCGTCCGCGTAGATCGTATTGTTCGACGAGTTGGTATGCAGTTCCATCGTCTGGCGGAATGCCTTGTAGTTGCCAGCCTTGGTTCGCGTGTAGGACTGGGTCAGCGCCTTCAGCGGCTCCTGCATCAGGCGGATGCTCACCCACTTGCCGTTCAGTTCCCGCACGATCGGCCCGTGAACGGTGCGGTAGATGGTGAACGTCTTCCGGGCCATCCCGGCGGCCGTCTTGTAGGGCACGGTGATGGTCGATGTCGTCACAGGCCGTTGTTCGGTCCCGTAGCGATAGAGGAATCCATCGCCCTTCTTCTCGACCGTCTCGAGATACTCGTCGATCGCGTCGACGCCGCTCGACGTGTGCATCCAGCCAACGCGGTCGTTGAAGCCCTGGTAGATGAAGAACTGTCCCCACGTGATCGCGCCGTACGCATTCAGGCCCTCATTGCTCACCATCTGCGCCTCGGCCCGGAAGAAGAACGACGTGTGGGGATTGATCAGCAGGAGTGCGTGGCGCCCGGTGGTGTTCGAGGGCGCGACGGCAATGCCGTTGGATCCCTTCGGTTCCGCGGGGAGGCTCTCGTCCTCTGCCGGCTGCTGCGGGACGGCGGCTTTCCCGTAGAACGCCTGCAGCTGGTTCAGCGCCACCCGTTCGATGTCGCCGCCGATGCTGCCCTCGCTGAAGGTCAGCGCCATCCACGGCTCGAATCGGGTGATCACCCTCGGTTTCACGTCCGGGTGCTTGTAGAGAAAGTAGTTGAGGCCGTCGGCAAACGCGTTCATCAACTTCTTCAGCCAGTCCGGACTGGCCTTGTATTGCGCCTTCATGTCGTCCGGGTCGATGAAGATCTTCATCCGCAGATCGCGATAGACCTCGGACTCGCCCTCGGCTTCGGCCAGCCGGCCGATGGAGTTGAGGTAGTTGGTCTCGACACGGTTGAAGTCGTCTTCGGCCTGCGCGTACATCACGCCGAAGACGGCGTCTGCATCGGTCTTCCCGTAGACGTGCGGAATCCCCCAGTCGTCCCGGAGAATGGTCACGTCGGCGGCCTGCCGCTGCCACGCGGCGACCTCCTGGTCCCTGGTTCCCTGGGCGGACAGCGGGGCGCACAGCGCTATGAGGACGAGAACGAATGCGGACTTCTTCACGGGCTACCTCCGGCCTGGTGGCGATGTTCCGATGGCCGGACGCACCATAGCAACGCCAGCCGCTCGGGTCAAGGCAGGGCCGGAGCGAGGAAGAGATCCCTACTTGCCCATCACCGGGAAGGACTGAAGGAACCGGGGAGAGGTGTCCATTGCGAAGTTCTGGATGTCCCCGTTCCGGTCGTAGCCGTTACTCTCCCAGAACCCCCTGAAGTTCGTGTCCGAGGACAGCTCGATGCGGGTGACCCATTTGGCCCACTTGTAGCCGTACTTCTTCTCCGCGATCACCTGAAACGGGAATCCCCTGCCGGCCGGCAACGTCACGTCGTTGTCCTTCAGCGCAAGGATGATGTTCCGGTCCCGGATGTAGCTCGTGGGCAAGGAGGTGTAGCCGCTCCCCGGAACGTCAGTCGAGTAGAAGATGGCGATGGTGGCCTCCGGCTTGACCACGGCCTGGTCCAGGATGGCCGTCAGCGACGGCCCGGTCCACTTGGCGTTGAACTCCCAGCCGATGACGCACCTCAAGGTCATGAGCTTGGACGTCTGGGGAAGGGCCAGCAGATCGTCGTAGGTGATCGTCAGCGGGTGCTCCACCAACCCGTCGACGGTCAGCTTGTAACTCGCCCGGTCGATGAACTGTGTTCCTTTGAGGGCGTTGTTCCGTTGAAAGCTGATGGGAGTCAGCGTCTGACCGAGGAACTGGGTCGCTTCGACCTCGCCGTTCTTCGGCGTATCAGTCGGGTCGAACACATCCTGGTTCGGGGCCTTCTTCACGCAGGAGAACGCGGCAAGCACAAGCGCCGTCACCAGCGCCGACGAGAGTGCCCTCCGTGCGATCGTCATCGGACTCACCTGCCCTGCAGCGAGCCGCCTTGGGGACCCTCTCGCGGCGGCAGCCGGTTGACCGATCTCGTAGCCGCCGTGGCGCTGGCGCCACCCTCCGGAACGCCCAACGGACAAACCCGCGGCGGCGCCGGCCACAACCCTGGTACCTGGGATCCCTTTCGTATACTCGTTTAATATGTGATTATTGTCAACACAGGTGGGCCGGCTCGACTGCCAACGGGGTCCCCTTCGACGCGTGTTCGTTCGATGCTGGCGAGGGCTCCCCTGACAACACACGGTGCGGCGGTCGTGCTGCCGCGTTCTTCGACCGCCTCCGCACGCCGGTCCCGGCCAGAGGCGGCCTCACGGGGGCCACAACATGAATACGATCATACCGGAGGATCCAAAGGCGGCCTTCATCGAGGCCGCGTGCGTTCCGCTCGGCACGGGGCATGCCACCAAGACGCTCGAATTCGCCAACGCGATGCTGGCCGACCATCCCGACCTCGGGCACAGCGATATTCACGTCGCGTCCGTCCTCGGCGACGACGAGTCTGTGACCGACTTCCTGGCTCTCGACGGGAGGCGCGCGACGGCGAAGGGAGGCCCGCGAGGATGGGATCCGCTGACCTACCTGTGTTTCTCGAACTACCTGCGCCTCGATCGCGGGAGATCCGACGGCTTCCTACGGGCGGCGAAGGCCCTGCTCGATGCCGGCGCCAGCCCCAATACGGGTTTCACCGAGGCCAGCCACCAGCCCCACCCCGCTTGGGAGAGCGCCCTCTACGGAGCGGCCGGCGTGGCCCACAACGCGCCATTGACCCGGCTGCTGCTCGAGCGCGGCGCGTTCGCCAATGACGACGAAGCCACGTATCACACGCCGGAAGGCTACGACAACGGCGCGATGAAGGCCCTGGTCGACAGCGGCGCACTCACCGAGGACAGCATGGCGACGCTGCTGCTGCGCAAGATCGACTGGCACGATCTGGAAGGCATCCAGTGGCTGCTGGAGCGCGGCGCCGATCCCAATCAACGGACGCGATGGCTGCGCACTCCGCTCCAGCACGCGGTACAGCGCGACAACTCGCTGGCGGTGATCGACGCGCTCTTCGACCGCGGGGCGGACCCGACCCTGACCGTCGGAGGGGCATCTGCACTCTCGATGGCCATCCGGCGGGGCCGGGGCGACATCCTGGAATCCTGCGCGCGACGGGGCTTTTCGCTCGACTGGGCGGGGATCGAGCGGCTGATAGCCGCCTGCGCCGCCAACGATGCGCAGGGCGTCCACGCCATCGCGACAAAGAAGCCGGAAATCGTCCGCCGCGTCGTCGCCGAGGGCGCGACGCTGCTCGCGCAATTCGCGGGGAATGGCAACAGCGGCGGGGTCCGGCATCTCCTCGAACTCGGCGTGCCGGTCACGGCACGCTGGGACGAGGGTGACGGCTACTTCGGCATCGCGCCGAACAGCATGGCCCTGCATGTCGCTGCGTGGCGCGCGCAACACGCCATCGTGCTGCTGCTCATCGAGCGCGGAGCGCCGGTCGATGCGGAAGACGGGAAGGGACGCACGCCCCTCGCGCTGGCCGTTCGTGCCTGCGTGGACTCGTATTGGGCCGACCGGCGAACGCCGGAGTCGATCGCGGCGCTGCTCCGCGCGGGCGCCACGACCCGCGGTGTGCGGATTCCGACGGGCTACAGTGAAGCCGACCAGTTGCTCAACCGGTACGCACGATAGCCAGGCGCCCGACTCTCACGTTGCCGCCATGCACACGCTCGACGGGAGGTCGAGCAGGCGTGTTGGCGTTCAAGTCCCGCGTTCGAATCATCAGTGAGCCGCTCCTCGGCGAAGGAGCCGGAATATCCGACCGCGTGGCTCGGGTTGGCCTGGGTCTCCAGGGTCGGGCCGCGCGATTTTTCGGATGCCGGTTCCCGTGCAACTTACGCTAATATGAGGTTTCGTCGGAATCTGAAACCGTTTTCTCGAGGCTGGGAGTTGTTCATGCAGCAGAGAACTTTTCTTCGGATAGCGGCAACGGCACTAATCGCGCTCGCCGTCGCGTGCGGGAACAAGAGCGGAACACCAACGAGCCCCGCGAGTCCGACTCCAACGGCGCCAGGCGGAGACGCCGCTGCTGACGGGTCGACGTTGAAAGTCAACGCGCCCACCCCCGTATCTCCCATTGGCGGCGTGCAGCTGCAAACCACCAAGCCGACCCTTGTTTGGACGGCGGCGTCCGGCAAGTACGTGTCGAGTACCTTCAGCTACCGCGCCCAGTTGATGACGGCGACAGGTACGCTGTTGAAGGAGACCACGACCCCTGGCCTGCAGTGGACGACAACCGACGACCTGGAGGTCAGCACCGTCTACCAGTGGAGAGTGCGCCCGGAAATCGGCACCTACCTTGGGCCCTGGTCCTCGACCGCTTCGTTCAAGACGGTGGACAAGCCGACCGCGTTCCTCCGGGGCAACGAGCTCTACGATCCGCTCATTGACGGAACGACATTGGGCACGATCCACGGCCCGGTCCATTTCGTCCCGGGTGTCGGGCTGGCCCTCGACGCGGATGACGCCTACGTCGAGTACACCCTGCCGCAGGCACTGACGGAGGGCGAGTACTCGGCGCTCATCACCAACCTCGCGGTCATCAGTCCGACCGAAGACCCCAAGTGGCGCGTCATCTCGATGCGCGAAGGGCGGGCGGCGTTCAACGACAACCCCTACCGCATGAGCGTCGAGAAACGCGGCAATGGCGCCGTGGCGTGGCGGTTCATTTCGGGAGACAACTCGTCGGGCGCCTACATCGAGACCGTCGGCAGCGAGCGCGTTGTCCTGGAGATGCACGAGAGCCTCACCTACTTCTACAAGGTGACCTGGAGCGGTGGCGTCTTCAATGTGCTGATCAAGGAAGGCGGCGTCAACGGCACCACCCTGTATAACTACGGCAAGCCCTACGATGGCGTGTATCAGCCGTCTCCGCACAACGTCTACATCGGTTCGCCCTATGCGCCCGGCGACCGCGGCGAGCCGGGCTCGTGCGAGGGCATGATCATCCGCCAGATCTGGGTGTCGGGCAAACCGCGTCCGAGCTACATCAATCAGTAGATCGATCCGACAGGCTGGCGTGCCGGGAGGCGCTTGGAGCGCCTCCCGGCACCTGGCAATCCCTTCAGAGCTGTTTCCTCCCCTTCACCGACAGTCCGCACTCCAGCCTTTGAGCGGATCTCGACGTCCTGCTCGGCCCGTGGCCCGCTCGTCGTCATTCGCTCGGCTCATCCGGCTGTCGCGAACATTCCCGAACCGGGTCCGGTCGAGGCCCATCCACGAACCTCGGGTTCGAGTCCGCCCGGTGGTCGCTCTGCATCTCTCGTGCGGCGGTGTCCGAGAAGGTCGCACCCTTGCGCCGCAAGATGGTGTACGCTCGGCCCGGGACACGGACCGAACACGGACTCCAAGCCCTGAGCTCGGCTGTTTCGTGGATGGCCGCCGGTCGTTGACTTCGGAGCGAACGGGCCGCGCGGCGCGGCGGAATGCGCAGTTCATCTGAGTCGAAGGGTAGCCAGGAGCGGGCCACAATGCGACACACACGTGTCTTGGGAATCGTGCTGGTCATCGTGCTGCTGCTCTCCACCGCCGCCTGGGCGCAAGGCGGTGGCGCAGGACGAGGAGCGGCGTCTCAGGCGGCGCCATCGCAGGGAACGGCTCCCCCGCAGACCGCTGCGGCGGGCCGCGGCGGCGGACGAGGCGGCGGAGGGGGCGGGGGCGCAGACCAGCTCTATGCCTTCGATCCCACGGCGGCCGCAGGAATGCCGCTTGGTGACGCCCAGCCGGTCGAGACGCACCAGAAGGTCGCGGCGGGCGGGGAGTCGATGACCTACACCGCGCGAGCCGGATTCCTTCGGCTGCGCAACGCGACGACCGGCCAGCCGGCCGCGTACATCTTCTACACGTCCTACACCAGGGATGGCATCGGTGACGCTTCGGCTCGCCCGCTCGTCGTCTTCCTGGGCGGAGCGCCGGGCGTCGCGAGCGCGTGGCAGGAGTTCGGAGGCTTCGGGCCGAAGCGCATGAAGTGGGCAGCCGACCTCACGGCCGGTGCCCCGCCCTATGGCTGGACCGACAACACCAGCACGCTGCTCGGCCTCGCCGATCTCGTGTTCGCCAATCCGGTGGGGACATCGCTGAGCCGGCCCGCCCTGCCTGCGCGGGCTCCCGACTTCTGGACCACGACGGGCGATGTCGGGTCGATGGGCGAGTTCGTGAGAGGTTTCCTTCGCGAGTCCGACCGCCAGTCCTCGCCGCTGTTCCTGGCCGGAGACGATGCGGGGACGGCCCGGGCGGCGGGCGTGGCGTCCTACCTCATCGACCACCAGACGCCGGTGGCCGGCGTGGTCCTGCTGTCGATGACGCCATCGGCCGACGCGATTGCGGGGGACGAGCGGTACATCACGATGTTCCCGAGCCAGGTCCTCGCCGCCTGGCATCACAAGAAGCTGACGCCGGATCTCCAGGCGCTCGACGCCGGAAAGATCGCCGAGCAGGCACGCCAGTTCGCCGCGCGCGAGTACCTGCACGCGCTCTACAAGGGCGATCGCATGACGCCGGAGGAGCGCACCTCCGTCCTCTCGAACATGGCCCGTCTGACCGGGTTGTCGAAATCGTTCCTCGTCAGCAACAACCTGCGCATCCTGCCCGAGCGTTTCAACCTCGAGCTCCTTCGAGACCAGCGGCGCGCCTTGTCCGCTTCCGACGCCCGGGTGACGGGGTTCGTTTCTCCCCCGGGCGGAGGCGGCCGGGGCGGCTTCGGCGGGGGCGCCGCTGCCACGGTCGACTACAACCTGTTCAACGTGGCCGGCGGATTCCAGGCAGCCTACGAATCCTACCTTCGCCGCGAGCTGGGTTTCGCCAACACGGCAGGCGCGATCTTCTATCTGGACGGGGGCGGAGTGGGCACCTTCACATCGACCGGGACCGACGAAGGAAGCCTGGCCGCCGCCTTCGCGCGAAACCCCCGTCTGCGTCTGTTCGTGGGCGTCAACCTGTTCGATCTCGACGTGCCGTTCTATGCCACCGAATTCACGCTGGCGCACCTCAACGTGTCGCCCGAGGTTCGCGCACGCAACATCGCCGTGGCGCACTATCAGGCCGGCCGGATGGCGTATCTGGACGGCCCTGCGCGGGCGCAGTTGAAGGACGACCTGGGGAAATTCATCGCCGATGCGGCGGCATCGGCCCGCCGGTAGGCGCGCGGCACCGAAGGGACACGCCCATGAGAACCCATCGACGAATGAGCATCGCAGTCGTCGGCCTGATCATCGCCTCGGCCGCCGCCGGCATCGTCTTGTCCGCGCAGGGCCGGGGCGGCGCCGCGCCGAACAATTTCTACCGGTTCAACTACACGCTCGACGAGATGCAGCCGATCGACTATCCCAAGCAGCCGATCGTCACGCAGCATCAAATCACGCTGCAGGGCGAGCTCATCAAGTACACGGCGCGCGTCGGGTTCATGCCGATCCGCAACGCGACGACCGGCGTCGGCGAGGGCCACCTCTTCTACGTCTACTACGCGAAAGACGGAGTGGCCAACAAGGCCCGCCGGCCGTTGTGGTTCCTCTTCAACGGGGGCCCGGGTGCCGCATCGATCTGGCTGCACATGGGCGCCTTCGGGCCGAAGGTGGTCAAGATGAACGCCGACGGCATGGCGACCCCGCCGCCCTACACCTACGTGGACAATCCCAATTGCCTGCTCGACACGGGCGACCTGGTCTTCATCGACGCGATGGGCACCGGGTTCAGCCGGCCGGACCGGCCGACGTGGGGACCCAACTTCGGCGGGGTGGACAACGACCTGGCCGCCTTCGGCGAGTTCATCCGGAGTTTCCTGAACGAGTACGACCGATGGGGATCGCCGCTCTTCGTCGGCGGCGAAAGCTACGGCACCACCCGCGCGGCAGGCCTCGCCGGCTACCTCACCGATCGCGACTGCCCCCTCAACGGCGTGATGCTGCTCTCGGCCATCTTCGACGTCAACGCGAGCGCCGGCATCCAGCGACAGCTCGCCACGCTGCCGACCGAGATCATGACCGCCCACTATCACAAGAAGCTCGCGCCGGATCTGCAGAAGCTGAGCGTCGAGCAGATCGCGGACCGGGCGCGCCAGTTCGCGTCGGGCGAGTACCTGGAATTCCTGTTCGACGGGGCGCGAGCGACTCCCGCGCAGCGCGACAAGGTGCTGGGCGACATGTCGCGCTACACAGGACTGTCGAAGCGCTTCATCGACGCCAACGATCTGTTGATTCCCCTTGGCCCGTTCAGCACCGAGTTGCTTCGCGACCAGCACCTGATGACCTCGCGGCTCGACTCCCGGTTCGCCGGCTACCAGATCGACGGCGGCTCGAACAGCACGAGCTTCGATTTCAGCAACGCCAACATCGAGAACTGTTTCCTCACGACCTTCGAGGCGTACATCCGGAACGACCTCAACTACCGGAACCCGTCGCTCTACTACGTCTCGGGCAATGCCCCGCCGTGGTCCGGCGAATACAACACGGTCGTCAATCTCGAGAACGGATTCGCGAAAAACCCGCACATGAAGCTGTTCGTCGGGTTTGGATACTACGATTTCGCCTGCCCCTTCTACCCGGTGGAGTGGACGCTGGCGCACATGAAGGTGTCCGACGAGATCAAGCAGCACAACATCTCGCTCGGGTACTACGAGTCCGGCCACATGGTCTACATCGACCAGAAGGCGGCCGGGAAGTATCACGCCGATCTCGTCAAGTTCGTCGAGGCGTCCCTGCCGAAATAGCGGCTGGAGGGTCGGCGCTGTCGCTGCAGCGCCGGCCCTTCTGTCGACCCCGATCAGGAGCTCCAGGCCGACCTGCATCCGGCTGAAAAAATGCTCTAGAGTTCAGCCGCCGCGCATGGTATTTTGATTGCCTACCAGTTTCCTAGGATATACGCTCACGCTCGTATTCGTGCGCCCGGGCACGAAGACGGGCACGCACAAACCCTCAACCCGTGATGCAAGAAGGGAGCTTCACATGGCCCACATGCAGATCCGGACGACGGACAGCGGCATGGCAGTGTTCCCGCCCGAGGCGGTCGACACACTTCGGACCCAGATCAGGGGCACGGTTGCACTCCCCGGCGAACCCGGCTACGAACAGGCCCGCACCATCTGGAACGCGATGATCGACCGGCGCCCCGCGCTCGTCGTGCGTGCCGTAGGCGCGGCGGACGTGGTCCAGGCCGTCAATTTCGCGCGCGAGCGGCACCTCGTGCTCGCGATCCGCGGCGGCGGCCACAACATCGCGGGCAACGCCGTCTGCGACGGCGGGCTGATGATCGACCTGACGCTGATGAAGTCCGTGCGCATCGATCCCACCAACCGGACGGCCCGCGTCGAGCCGGGCGTCACCCTTGGAGAATTCGATCGCGAGGCCCAGGCCTTCGGGCTGGCCACGCCGCTTGGGATCAACTCGACGACCGGGATCTCCGGGCTGACCCTTGGGGGCGGCTTCGGCTGGCTGAGCAAGAAGCACGGTTTGACGATCGACAACCTGCTCTCGGTAGACATCGTGACCGCCGACGGCAAGCTCCTCCGCGCGAACGACAGGGAGAACGCGGACCTCTTCTGGGCCATCCGCGGCGGCGGCGGCAACTTCGGCGTCGTCACCTCCTTCGAGTTCAGGCTCCACCCGGTCGGGCCGGAGGTGCTCTCCGGGCTGATCGTCCATCCGTTCGCGCGGGCGAAGGAAGTGCTCGCCGGGTACCGGGCCGCCATCGCGAAGGCGCCGGAGGATCTCGCCTGCTGGGTGGTCATGCGCAAGGCTCCGCCGCTGCCGTTCCTGCCGCAGGACGTGCACGGGAAAGAGGTCGTGGTCCTGGCGATCTGCTACTCGGGCAAGCTCGAAGAGGGCCGCGCGGCGATCGCCCCATTGCAGGCCCTCGGCAAGCCCATCGCCGAGATGATCGGGCCGGGGCCGTTTGCCGGCTGGCAGACGACCTTCGATCCCCTGCTGACGCCGGGGCTGAGGAACTACTGGAAGTCGCACGATTTCACGTCGCTCTCCGACGGCGTGATCGACATCTTCATCGACGCCGCCGGGCGCCTGCCGACCCCGCACTGCGAGCTCGCCATCGCCAATCTTGGCGGGGCCATCAGCCGGGTTCCGCAGCAGGCGACGGCCTACCCGCACCGCGACGTGAACTTCGTGCTCAACGTCCACACGCGATGGACCGAGCAGGCCGAAGATGCGAAGTGCATCAAGTGGGCACGGGATCTGTTCGACGCGGCAGCGCCCCATGCCACCGGCGGCGTGTATGTGAACTTCATGCCCGAGGATGAAGGAGATCGCGTGCGCGGAGGGGCGTACGGCCCGAACTACGACCGGCTCGTGGCCATCAAGCGCCGGTACGATCCGGGCAACCTGTTCCGTCTGAATCAGAACGTTCGGCCCAGCTGACGTTCACGACAGTCTGGCTGGCCGGCGAGGGTCGCTCGCAAAAAGCGCCCGGGCCCGCTTCATCGTGCGGGCCCGCGCAACGCGACGAAGGCCACGACGACGGCGTCGAGCAGCAGGTCTCCGCGGAACTGACCGTCCATCCCGTGCGCCAACAGGGCGAACGCGATGGACAGGAGCAGCCCGGCGCTGCCTATTCGTAGAGTTCTCGGTACCAGGAAGAGGACCGCAGAGACCGCCTCGAACAGCGCCAGCAGCGCGATGTGAGTGTTGTGCGCGCGGCCGGCAGAGAGGGCGTGGAGGGCGGTCTGCGCGCTCCAGAAGCACAGCAGGGCCCCGCTGGTCCACCAGAGCACGATGAGTGGGGGGTCGAATCGTCGCGTCGCCACCTGCGGCACCTCGAGTCACATCGCTCAGAGCTGGTTGATGTCTGCGTTCTCGAGCACTCCTCGGCCGCCGCCACGCCTGGCGAGCGCGAGCATGGCCCGTCCCATCTGTTCGGTGGTCGTGAAGTACTTCGGTAACGCTCGTCGCAATGCCGGGATGAGCGGCGCGGTGATCGCATAGACCGCTCGATAGAGGCCGGTCTTCGATGTGATCCCATGCATGGGCTGGATGAGGGCCGGACGGAGCATGTAGGCGGCTTTGAACGGGAGTTGGAGCAGCGCGTTCTCGGTCTGGCCTTTCACGCGTGCCCATCGGACGCGCCCGCGCTCGCTGCTGTCCGTGCCCATGCCGGAAACGTAGATGAACGTCATGCCTGGATTGAGCTTCGCGAGAAGCCTCCCGGCAGCGACGCTGATGTCGAAGGTCACGACGCGATACTGCTCCGGGTCCATGCCGACCGACGAGACGCCGAGGCAGAAGAAAGCTGCGTCGAAGCCGGTCAGCTCACCTTCGAGCGGCGAGAAGTCCAGGAAGTTGCGGTGGACGACCTCGCGCAGTTTCGGACGCTCTCGTCCGGCGGAGGTGCGGACGACCGACAGGACCTTCTCTACATCAGGCGCGAGCAGGCATTCGCGCAGGGCTCCCTGGCCGATCATTCCCGTCGTGCCGAAGATGATGACCTTCATGCGTGGGGTTTCCTATGGAGACGCGCAAGGTGGCTGCGAGGTTCTTGACTTTCGTGTTTTATTCGCCTACATTGTTTCGTATGGGTTCGCGCCAGGCCGCCATCCCGGCGCGAGTGTCTGACTTTCGGAAGCTGGAGGGCGCCATGGATCAGAAGACGCTGTTCATGAAGTACTGGGACAAGGAAGCACCGGCCACGCGCAAAGTGCTCTCGCGAATCCCGGAGCACTCAGATTATCGGCCCGACCCGAAATCGCGGACCGCACGCGAGATCGCGTGGCTCATCGTTCGCGAGGAGCTCGCGCTTGCCATCGGCCTCGAAAAGGGATCCCTCGAGTGGGTCGAAGAGCCCGCGCCAGCGACGATGGGTGAAGTGATGGCCGCCTACGAGCGGCACCATGACGACATCACGAAGCGGCTTCATGCGATCGCCGCCGCACGCTGGGAACAGAAGGTTCCGTTCATGTACCAGGGTCAGGAAGTCATGAACGAGCCGGGGTACGACAACGCGTGGGGATTCCTGCTCGATATGATCCACCACCGCGGCCAGCTCTCGACGTACTTGCGGCCGATGGGATCGAAAGTACCCCAGATCTACGGGCCGAGCGCCGACGAACCGATGTAGGGCGGCCGGCTATTTCCCGATCGTCTCCAGCGTGCGGAGGACTGGATAGAACTCGGGTGCCGGCGTTCCGCCCAGCACCGGGTCGAGGATGTTCCATGCCATGAAGCCGTCGTCCGAGCGCGGGTCGAAGAGCAGGAACGCCAGGCGCGCGAGCGGCTGATCCATCTGCACGACGAGCGAGCCCGCGGGAAGCGTAAGTTCCAACGCTTCCCACTTGCCCGTAAGCGTCCGCATCTTGTGAGTGCCCTGGTACTCGCGATCGGCGAGCGTGTTGCCGTCGATCTTGAACCGTTCGCCTTTGAACGGCATCTCCTTGTCGGTTCTCGTGTACTTGATTCCGTGGGCTTCGAGCCGGTCGGTGACGCTGGCCATGATTCGAGCGATGGGAGACCCGCCGGCTCCGCCCCGTCCGCCGCCTGGTCCGCCCGGGCCCCCGCGTCCGCCCTGACCGGCGCCAAGCTGCTCCGCCGCGACCGCCGCCCCGTCCCGCGGGCGGCACATCGGCAGCCTGGGCGGCAGGCCCCGTCTGCACGGCCGGCAGCACCGCCGGAATGACGTACGCGCGCGGGGCAAGGCTCGTTTCAGTCGCCTCCGTCGTGCCGTAGTGAGCCATGGATTCGCGAGTCTCGGTGCCGGCGACCCGGCGGCGGAACGGCCGGTCGGGGACATACGGGTTGCGCTCGGTGACCGTCTGGGCGAACACGATTTCCTTCGGCTGCGGTCCCTTCACCAGTTGCTGGCGCACGGCGAGCTGCCTGCCGATGATCGACTCGGCGTCGGCGGCGGCCACGGCCTTCCGGACCGACTCGGAGTGCCTCGCCACGTAGTCGACCACTTCCTCGACGAACCAGTAGCTGGCCTTGATCCGGTCCTCGAACGAGGCGTAAGAGTACGTTTCGCTCAGGAGCCCGAGCCGGTTGCGGACTCCGAAGTAGGTCGACGTGTAACGCGGCAGAGCCAGCTCTGCGTCTGATGCCCACGCCCGCTCCGATCCGCCTCGCATCACGCCGCCGTAGTAGAAGTAGTCCCATCCGTGCTTCGCCTTGACCGCCTTCGTGATGTCCGGCAGGAGGCTGTCGCGCAGCAGCCCTTCGGTGGCCTTCGAGTTGTTGGGGTTGATCGACGACTCGTAGGTCAGGTAGAAGCCGCTGTCGGCGCTGCCGTCGGTGGTGTGAAGGTCGATCGCCACGTGAGGGTCGTACCGGTTGAGCAGCATCGCCAGCGATCGCGCCTCGGCGGTCTCCAGTTTCGTGCAGTCCCTGTTCAGGTCGAGTTCCTGCGCGTTGCTGCGGGTGCCCATCCCGCCGATCGGCCCGTTCTGGGTCCCGCGATTCGCGACGCTCACGCGCTCGTTCCCGTCGGCGTTGTAGATCGGATTGACGAGCAGCACGACGGACTTGAACCACGGCGCGCGCTCGCCCTTCGCAATCGATCGGAGCAGCCAGAGCATCGCCTCTTTTCCCTCGACCTCGCCCGCATGGATGTTGCCCTGGACGTAGATGCGGATCTTCCCCGTCGCGAGCACCTGCTCCGGCGTCGCACCCGGCGCGCCGATGACCGCCAGCGGCAGCGCCCGGCCTTCGTAGGTGTACCCGTAGGTCGTGAGGTGGATCTGCGGCGAGGCCGCGGCCATCGCCTTCATGAAATCGATGACGTCGCTGTAGCGGCTGGTCTCGGTGAACTTCGTGGACTCGGGCCTGGTGAGCGGCCAGCTCTTCTGCTGCGCCGGGCGCATCGCCGGAGCCACGGGCGACTGGGCCGACGCCATTCCGACACCTTGAACGAGCAGGGCCGCGAACAAGGCAAGGCGTGTGAATCGGGACAAGGGTGCGGACTGAGTCATCGGACGAATTCTCCCGTAGACGGTCGTGGAGGCCATGCATCCATCGGCAGTGTGTCGGCGGCGAAGCGCGCGGAGGAGTCTACTGTCGCTCATGCTCGAGGTGTTCCTGAACGGCTCGCAACTCGATCAACCCGGGCGTCGGACCTCCGGCGGCTCGGAGGATCACGAGGAGGCTCGTCTTTCCTGACGTCACGCTCAGCGGGAGCCTCACCTCCAGCACCGCAGGGCTCGACGAAGGCGCGTTGAACACCGGGCGGCTGACGCGCTGCCCTTCGACGATCAGGTCGAACGCGATCGCACGGCCCTCGCTTCCGCGAAACGTGAATCCGAGCGTGACCTCGCTGTCGTCGTACACCGAAACCGCGTAGCGTTGCCAGCCGAGCGCCTGGCGGAACCGGCGCCCGTCGGCCAGGCCTTCCGACACGCCTTCGCCCGCATAGGCATGGGCCCGCTCGAGAACCGGGTCGCCGACCGTGACCGCATCTACCACTCGGCGGCCCTGTCCGGCGACCCCGGCTGCCGCACAGGCCACGAGCAATGCGAGGATTCCACGACGGCCGATCGCGTGATGGAACGGCGCCGGATGTCGCCGTCCTCGCAGGCCGGCGGCTCCACGCGGGACGCCGAGGGCGCGCCTCACCTCGGGACTCACGCCGGTTCGAGCCACGGGGCCGACCACCCCAGCTGGCGCAGCCGCTCTTCGACTTCGCGGCGTTCGTAATTGGGTTTGAGCCGTCCGTCCTCCGCGCGCGACAGCATGCCGTGCTCGGCGGCAATGGCAGACGCCCGTGCCCGGTCGCCCGATGCCAGCGCCGTGACGATGTCCGCCTCGAACCTCGACAACTGAACGGCGTGGCGGCGGTAGTCGAGGAAGGCATCCCACGCCATCGGCACCCAGCGGGCGACGATCTGCTCGCCGATCACCGTCGCGTACGCGCGAATCTCCTGCTGCGCGTGATAGTCCATGCGAAGCTCGAGGAAGTGCAGCAGGTTCTGCAGGTCGATCTTCCAGTACGCCTCGGTGTAGGTGGAAAGCGGCAGGTCCTTGCGCGCCTGCTCGCGCGCCACGCCGGTGGCAATCCGGCCGGCGTACGCCTCGCGGGCTCGCCGCTGAAGCTCGGCTTCCTCAGCCGACAGGCGCTCCCCCACGTCGAGCGGCAGCACGCCGACGCTGCCCTGCCGGTTCGCGGACGATTGCACGCGCCACGCATCGGGCGAGGTCTTCTGCGCCGCGTCGATCGCCTCGGAGTAGCGCGTGGAGTACTCGTTCACGCTGGCGGTGCGGTGGCGAATCCACTGGCGCCAGGCGTCCATCGGCACGCGGACGTGCAGCTTGATCTCGCACATCTCGAAGGGCGTCGTGTGGGCATGGCGCATCAGGTAGCGGATGAGCGTGCGATCCTCGCTGACGCGCTTCGTGCCCTTCCCGTAGGACACCCTCGCGGCCTGCACGATGGCGCCATCGTCGCCCATGTAGTCGACCACCCGCACGAACCCTTCGTCGAGAACTCGAATCGCCTCGCCGAGGATGGCGTCGAGCGCCTCGACCGATGGCCGCACGATCCGCTCCGGAGTTGCCGACTGGTCGCCCATGCTGCGCGTCCCCTGTGTGGAGGGTGGTGGCGTCGAAGCGCGGACGCCCGCCGCGCCAGAAGCCGCCGTCTATTGTAGGCCGAGCGAGCCTCGCGCGTCCTGCGCGGCATCTGTCGGCTCGTCCGTGCGGCGCCTGCCGGCCCCGTCCTGTGCGGCGACTGTCGGCCCCATCCTGTGCGACGTCTGTCGGCCCCGTCCCGTGCGGCGTCTGTCGGCCCCATCCTGTGCGGGTCTGTCGGCCCCGTCGCAGGCCGGCAGCAGCGGCTTGCGCCCGTCTCGCCCGAACCCGATATACTCGGTCGTCGCGTCGATCGAACCGGCTGCGGCATGCGCGCCGAATCACCATGAAACGTGCCCTGACCCTTCTCGTCAAGATCGGCGTGAGCGGCGGACTGCTGTTCCTGCTGATCACCAGGATCGATCTGCGCCAGCTCTGGGACATCGCCTCACGGGCCTCCGGCTGGTGGCTGGCCGCAGCGTGCGGCCTCTACTTGTTCTCGTTCCTCATCGGGGCGTGGAAGTGGGGCCTGTTGCTGCGGGCGCAGGGCATCGAGATTGGGACGCGGACGCTGTTCTCCTCGTGCCTGGTGGCGCTCTTCTTCAACAACTTCTTTCCCGGAACCGTCGGCGGCGACGTCATTCGAATCGGGGACACAGCCGTGCAGGCCGGGTCCAAGACCCTGGCCACGACGGTCATCATGATGGACCGGGTGCTCGGTCTGCTGGGGCTCGTCCTGGTTGGCGCCGTGGCGGTGGGCCTGGCGCCCGCCGACAGCGGGCAGCTTCCCGTTTCGATCAGATGGCTGGGCCTGTGCCTGCTCCTGGGGGCAGGCGCGCTCATCACCGTGCTCTTGTGGCCCGGTGCCCTCAGGTGGGCGGTCGCGTTGACCGGACTGACCCGGCGAGAGTGGGTTGAAGTACGCCTCGGCCGGATGGTCGATGCGCTCACGCGCTTCAGGCAGCGGCCCTCGGCGATTCTCGGAGGGCTGGCCGCGGCGATGGCGGTGCACGGCGTGCTGATCGTCATCTACATCGCGATCGTCCACAGCATGAGCGTTCCGGTTTCCGCGCGCCACCTCGCCGTGCTGGTCCCGATGTCATTCGTGATCCAGGCCGTGCCGGTCTCGATGAACGGTCTCGGCGTGCGCGAAGCGACCTTCTCGCTCTACTTCGCCAGGCTGGGTGTGCCGATCGAGTCAGCGCTCGCCGTCTCGTTCACGAGCGTCCTGATCGCGTCGCTGGTCTCGCTTATCGGGGCGATCGTCTACGTGACGCGCCGGCCGGTGCGCACACCTACAGTGGGGTGAGGATGTGCGCAGCATGCTCAGCATCTCCCTGGACTCACCGGTGCCGAGCATGCTCGCCCCAGACAAGGGGGCCGAACGCCGACGTGCTCCATTGGTGGCTGAGGTGTGACGCAGCAGAGCGCCGGCTCTTTCTCCAACGATCGTTTGCCTGGACTGCTTTCGCGCCGGGCTCTGATACGGAAAAAAGGAAAGGCCCGGGCACCAGACGGCTGGTACCCGGGCCTGTAGCTGACCGGACGCTTGTGGCTAGAACACGTTCACGTCAGCCACGTTGGACGCGGGACCCACGCCGCACGCGTTCTTGGCGTGGACGTGGACGTAGTACATCCCTTGCGGCACTCCGGACGTGTTGAAAACCAGCGTATTGCCAAGCTCGACGCTGGCCAGGTCCGACAGGCCGGGTGAAGAACCCGCCTCCAGGATGTAGTTGGTAGGCGAGCCGGACGCTGCGGTCCACTTGATCTGGACGATTCCGCCTGGCTGCGTTACCGACCAGTTATAGATGCTCGGCGTTCCCGGAGGTCCCGAACATCCGACATACAGCGTCCGTTCATTCGACGGCGCGCTGACGCCGTACGGGTTGCTGGCCCGCACGCGCAGGTAGTACGCGCCGTTGCCGACGCCGCCCGTCGAGTACGACGTGGCCGTGTTGCCCGTCGCGAAGTTCGCCAGGTTGGCCAGTCCCGGCGCCGACCCGGCTTCAATCGTGTACGAGGTCGGCGGCCCGCCGGTGGCCGGCGGGTTCCACGCCAGGTTCACCGTCGAGCCCACGGCGCCGGCGGTCAACCCGCTCGGTGGTCCTGGAGGCGGCGGGCCGACCTGGAGAATCGCCTCGTTCGATGGCCCGCTCGGCCCGACGGCGTTGGTGGCCTTCACGCGGAGGTAATAGGTCCCGTTGGCCACGCCACCGCTCGCGAAGGCCGTCGCCGTGTTACCCGTCGAGAAGTTCGCGAGGTTCGCCAGACCCGGCGCCGACCCCGCCTCGATGGTGTACGCCGTCGGCGTGCCGCCTCCGACCGGGGCGGTCCACGACAGGTTGATGTTATTGCCGACTGCGCTGCCGCTCAGCCCGGTCGGGGCGTTGGGCGGTGCCGGCCCGACGCGGATCGGGGCCTCGTTCGACGGACCGCCCGTGCCATAGCTGTTGGTCGCCCTCACCCGAATGTAGTAGAGACCGTTGGCGATACCGCCGGACGAGAACGAGGTCGTTGTGTTACCGGTCGAGAAGTTGGCGAGATTCGAAAGGCCAGGGCCCGACCCCGCTTCGATGATGTACGCCGTCGGCGCGCCGCCCGTCGTCGGCGCGGTCCAGGAGAACGAGATAGTGGAGCCCGTTGAGCTGCCCGTCAACCCGCTCGGCGCGCCCGGCGCGACGAAGGGGTTGATGACGTTCATCGTGACGGGGATCATCGGCACGCTGTAGGGCGTGCTGTGCCGAATGGCCAGGCCGGTCTGGTAGGCTCCTGCCTGAGTAATGCCTGCCGACGCGCGCGCATCGAACGTGACGGTGATGACCTGATGCCCGCCGGCCGGGGACCGTCCCACTTGATGGGCTGGACGAGAGCCACGGGAATGTCGATCGTGCAGACTGACGTAGTCTCGCCGGAGTCGATCTCGTAGGTCTTACCGTCAGTGACGTTGTTCGCCCACAGGTGGCCATTGCACCCGATCTCCAGCCCGACGCCGGCGAAATCTCCAAAGCCCGGGATCGAGAACTGGCCGACGACGGCATAGTCAGTTCGCCGTATCGAGCACGTAGACCGCAGTCGGCGACGCATTGACCATCACGAACAGGTGATGCGTGTCCGGGTTGTAGGCCAGGCCGGCGATCGCGAGGTTGACCACTTTTGAATCCAGAATCGTGCCGGCACTCGAAAAGTGGTAGATCGTCGCCGTCGTTCCATCCTCCGGCGTACCACGTGTCATCGGTCGGATCGTAGGCGACCCCTCGCTGCGAGATGGCGAAGCCGGTCGCGCCGCCCGGGCAGATCTTGTTGCCGGTGGGTCCGGTGGCCGGGTCGATCTCGAAGATGCAGTTGGCCACCCCGGTCTGGATGTTCATGACGAAGATCTTGCCGGTGTTCCAATTGAAGGCGCCGTCGGCCGGCCCGTTGGCCGGAGCCCACGTGTAGCCGTAGTAGCGCCCCGTCGCCACGCCGGCCCGCGAGTATTCTGCCAGTCTGTTCTGGCCACCCCAGGCGGCCACCGGGCTCGACACCCAGACGGTGTTGTTGAAGCTGTCGAACGCAATCCCCCACGGTCCCAGCGAGACCGCTCGACCACGACTGAATGACGTCCCCTGCCGCCAGCGGCGGAGCCACGGGCTGGAGACGAGGGCCCGTCCCGCGGCGGAGCGGGCATCGTAGTACGCCTTCTCCGGCGGCAAGGACGTGACCTGCCCGGAAGCTGGCTGGTTGGTCCCATCGTCGGACCGTGGCTGCCCCATGACCTGCCCCGTAGCCGACAGCTTGGTCATATCGCCGGACAGTGGTGCGGGGCCGTGGTCTGGATTTCCCTGATTTCGTAGGTGTTGGTATGCTGCCGCTGTTGGTCAGGGTGAACTGCCGGGTCGTTGTCGTCTCCAAGACTCAGGTTCGACCGAGAGCGACGGCGGCGACGCCGAGAGGCGCCCGGCAGGAACCTGGAAGTTCTGCGTCACGACCTGGTTGGCGATAACCGGCACGTTGAGACGCTGCGTTCCGTACCCGCCTGCCATCGTGGCGTTGATGGCGACGGTGCCGGTCGCCGCGGAGAAGAGCTGGTACACCCCGTCCGGCTGGCTGGGGTCGTCCGGCGTCGCCACGGTGATCGCCGATCTCCGGGGCCGAGACGACACCTCGTCACTGTGGCCCCCACCAGGGCAGCGCCCGTATTGGCGTCGGTCACGGCCCCCACGACCATACCGCCCGCAATCGGGCTGCAGCCGGCGAATCCCCACCGAGACGTCGTCGACATACCAGCCTCGGTACTGCGATCGAGTCGTCCGCATGTCAGGTGGAACCGCATGCGGAAACCCGTAGACCGCGTAGCTGGCATCAAGTGCCACGCTGTGCCTGGTCCACGCGCTGTCGATGGTCCCCGAGACAGGTCCGTAAACCGTCGTCCACGTCGACCCGCCGTTCTTGCTGACCTCGACCGACGCGTAGTCCCAGCCGTGCCTCGGTGTCCAGCCACTGCCACCAGACTCACGGTCGGCGCATCTGCCCGGCATAGGCGCTGAGGTCGATGGTCGGCGAGGTCAGCGTGCTGTTCTCGTTGACGTTGTAGTTTCCGGTCAGGTTGGTCGCCCAGACCCTCGTGCCGGAGTGAGCGCTGCCCGGCCCGGTGGTCGGTGTCCCCCACGCCCACGAGGAACTCGTGCCGGCGCCGACGAAGCTGCCGTTGTTGGCCTCGAAATCGGCAGAATGCGCGTGACGGCGACACCGCGTACCCCGGCGCCGTGCAGCTCGCCGCGTTGATGGCGAGATTGAAGTTCGCGGTGGCGGTGGATGGATCCCCGACGGCGTCGCCGACGCGTTGCCGGTCTGGTAGCCGGGCACGAGAGCGGTCGCGGTCAGGTCATAGGTCGCGCCCGCGCCACAAGGCTGATGCTGTACTGGCCGGTGGCCGGGTTCGTATACGTCGTCTTGGACGGAATGCCCGTGACGTCGATGCGGGCGTAGAGCGGCCATCCGTGGCCGGACCCGTCCGTCACCGTGCCGCTGATGGTGGCGGCGGCGGCTGCCACTAGTACCGCGTCGCGCGTCGTGGTGGCGCCGTTCGACACGGCCACGCCGTTGAACGTCTGCGGGACGTAGCCGAGCTTCGAGAACGTCACGTCGTAGGTGCCGACGGGCACCGAGGAGAGCTGATAGGTGCCGTTGGCGGCCGTCAGCGTTTCGAGCGAGGGGCCCGCCTGCACACGCACGCCCTGCAGAGGCAGCCCGCTGCCGCTCTCCGTGACCGTGCCCGCGATGGTGCCCACGGCGCCGGCGGTGCACGAGGGGAACTTGAACGAGCCAACACGGGTCTTCCAGGTGTTGCTGCCGGTGGTCTGCGACGTACTCCTGCGTGTACCAGAACGTGCAGTCATCGGTGGGGTCGATGCCCATCATGCTGTAGTCGCCCCACCGGTTATTGCCCGTCTGCGACCCCGTGCCTGCAATCAGGGTGGTTTCGCCTTGCGGCAGCGTGCCGAGCGCATCCCCGGCGAGCCGGCCGACATATCGGACCGACGGATACGTCGTCCCGCTCGACACCGAGTAACCCGAGCGCGATGTTGCCGGCAGCATCCATCGAGAGGCTGCCCATCCACCGCTGGTCGGCGTCGGGCGCATAGGTGCCGGCCTGGTAGATGCTCGGCGTCCCGTTCGGTGCGCGCATCTCGTACCACCGAATCCCCGCGTGGTCGGCGCCATTCTGCATCGACCGTGTGGTTGAAGACCAGCGACTCGTGGTCGCCGAAGTTGCGGTACGCGAGGCGGTACATCAGCCGATCAGAAATCGCGTCGAGTTTCTGGGTCGTACCCGGCTGTGCGATGCAGTCCCGTGAGAACCCGCACAGGTTGGCGTCGAACCCAAGACCGAGGGTGGTCAGGTTGATGATGGTCGGCCCGGTGAAGGTCGAATTGGCCGGCGTCGTCCAGTCCACGTGGAACTTGTAGAGCTCGAGCTGATCCGCCGGGTAGCCCCACGCGTCGTCGTCGAACTGCACGATGTAGTTGGGCGAACCGGCGGGCGGGAGCGTGGAGCCATCCAGGTCAGTCGGCAACATGCTCCAGAGATTCGGGTCGACCGAGTACAGATCGAAGTAGATCGCCTGCGCTGGCAAGGCCGGCCAGTCATCTTGTCTCGCTCGAACGCCACCACGCCGACGCCCGCGTACAGTGCCCGTTCCGCCCGCGAACTGGTTGACCGTCATGTAGTACCCGTCGGGCCAGATGCCGTACTTCGGGTAGTCGTTCATCTTGTCGACCGGCACCTGCCAGACGTAGCGATACCACGAGCCGGTCGGATCGCTCGACTGCGACACGGCCATGCACTGGTAGAACGGACCGTTCGGGTAGTTAGGCAGCGCGAACTGCGCCATCAGCCACCGTCCCGCCTGCCGGTCATACAGCGTGATGGGATCGCCGTCGTTCGTGGTTTCGCATGCGCCGCCGAATCCCGGACCAGAGCGTGTTGCCGGCGGCGAAGCCCGCACCGGCGGGATAGACCTTCGCACCGGTCTTGTCGTAAATCGCAAACGACAGGTTGACCCACTGCACGTAGTGATTCGGCCCCACGTCGCCCTGTGTGTCCGGCGGCCACCCGCCGAAGGTGTTGGGCACGCCTTCGAAGTTCACACTGGGCGACGGCATCAGGCTGGAGCCATGCCACAGTCTGCGCGACGCGATCCGGACCGAGCTTGGAGACGCCGGCGGCCATGCGCGCAAGATTGGGTCGCATCTTGTTGATGCGGACCCTGTACGGGTCCTGCGCGACCGGTTCGATCGGCAGCATCGAGTCCAGTCGCGGCGACACGTCGTGTCTCAGGGACTTGTAGATGACCGGCCGCAACGGTGCCTGTGACGACTGCTCATCCTGCCGGCCATCGGCGCGGAGGGAATCGGTGCCCGCCATCAATGCCGACGGCGACCGCTGTCGACAAGACGACAGCAATACCCATGGCTCCGACGTGACGACCTGGAAACATATATGACTCCTGTCGACTCTGAATTCGGCGCGGGCCGGGAACATGCGTGCGCCAGATCGAGCTGCCGCATGCGATTCACGCGAGCGCCGTGAGTACCTGAGAGCCTGTAAATGACGTGGAACGGCTCTACGCGAACGGGGGCCGGACAAGAGACTACCACTCCAGTCCCGGACCGCCAACGGGAATTCGGGCGCTGCGAATGAAAGATCCGTGCCGCACAATCATCCCGCCGCGCGCGGGATTACCGAGATCGTCGCTACACAATTTGGAGGACTGGCGCCTGAGAGAAGACGCGCCGTGTTGCCTGGCAGTCGCGGTTCAGGAATTGAGCGCTACCCCAACCACGCGTGGAGCGTGTAGTCCGCGCGCACGTACTGGATGCCGAGGGCCTCGTAGATGCGGACGGTCGGGAAGTTGAAGTTCTGCGTCTGGCACTCGGTCACCGCCCCGCGGCCGTGAATCTGCTCGGTCGCTTCCCGGATCAGCCCCATGTAGGCGCCCGGCCTCTTGCGCCGGCACGCGCCGATGCCGTTCCCGCACATGACCACGCCGCCCGCGGTCGACACGGGCTCGATCTGCCTGTAGCAGGTATACCCGTGCAGCTCGCCGTGACCGTCTTCGGTCACCAGCACGACGTCGGCCAGCTCGAAGAGGCACGCCCGGCGCGCCCACTCGAGGTACATCGCGTCGCATCGATCGTCGGGCAGGTGCGGGTCCAGGTGGAACCGGCCGCGAAATCCCGTGTAGCCTTCTCGCGTGATGTCGATCACCTGCTCGGTATCTTCCGGACGAAACATCCGCAGGACACCCATCTCCTTGATCGGCCCCGGCGCCTCGCGTTTGGGATGATAGATGTAGCTGGCCAGCGCATCCATCATGCGAAAGCCGTGGTCCTCCAGCGCGCCGGTCGCGCTCGTGTCGGCGATGTCGGCGCGCGCCGCAATGTGCTTGACGCCAATCGAACGCCCGTAGTCGACCGCGGCTGCCACCGCGGCGTTGAGCGACGCCCGGGACGAGCCGGGCGCGCGCAGGAGATGCGAGATGCGGGCCATCGGGAGGTCGAAGAAGGCGCTGTCCCAGGGCAGCCGGTGGAACACGGCGGTCGCCTGCAGCGCGCCGTCGACTCGAACGCCCAGCACGCGCGCGTCGGGGTTCTTGAGGGCGTTGTCGATCTCGGTGCGCATGACCGCGCCCTGCCGGGCTCGCGACAACACCCGGTAGTTGCGATACGGCTTGAAGGGAAACGCGTCGATGAGGGGGTCGAGGTCCGAGGCTTCCAGCTGCACAAGATCAGTCGACATGAATGACCTCTTCCCGAAGCGCTCCGTGCTCGTGCACGCGTGCGATGAGGTAGAACGGCCGGCCGGAACTCTGGCGGTAGATGCGCTGCAGGTAGTCACCTGCCAGCCCGAGCAGCGACAGCAACGACGCCAGCACGGTGAGGGCGGCCGCGATGAGCACCCACACGCCATCGCCGGCACCGGCTGCCACGGCCACTCCCAGCGCGAGGGTGGAAACGGCCAGGAGCCCGGCCGAGCCCACGCCGACCAGAAACACCCAGGCGAACACGTCGCCCAGGCTGTTGACGAAGAAGTCCATGAAGAGCCGGACGAGGCGGTTGGCCGAATACGACGAGTGCGGCTTGGCAGCCGGACGCGGCCGGTGCGTCACCTCCACCTCGGTGACCCTGCGCGCCACCCGGACCGCCAGCGGCTTGAGGAAGCGCCTCAGCTCGCCGAATTTCCCGATGCGCTGGGCGACCTCGGAGGTGAAGGCGTTGAACGGGCACCCGACATCCCGCAGCTGCACGGGGGTGAGCCTCGCGACCAGCCACGTCACCACCTTCGACGACAGCTGGCGGAATCGTGGATCCTGACGATGGCGGCGGATGCCGCTGACCAGGTCGTAGCCTTCGCGCAACGGGGCGATGAGCTTCGGGATGTCGCGGGGATCCGCCTGGCCGTCTGCGTCCATCGTGACGATATACCGGCCGCGCGCGCGCTCGAATCCCGCCGTGAAGGCCGCGTGCTGTCCGAAGTTGGTCACCAGCTCGACGACACGCACCCGCGCGTGGGCCGCCACCAGATCCGCCAGCGCCTGCTTCGTCTCTTCCTCGCTGCCGTCGTCGACGAACACGATCTCGCTCGGATCACCGAGGGCGTCGAGTTCCGCGCCGAGCTCGCTGACAAGCGCGGTGAGGACCGGCCGGCCGTTGTTGAAGACCGGGATGACGAGAGAAATCGCGGGCTGAGTATCGGTCATCGTTGAGCGGCGGTCGGGCCCTTCGGCCCGAAGTGCAGAGAGTAGATAATCACACGGGCCGGAGGGTTGTCGCTCGTCGACTGCCGAATCGAGACGGCTCTCCGAAACGTGACCCGATTGTACCCCGAACGCCAGATCCGGCGAATGGCGTCGGCGGGCGTCGCGAACTCGCTGGTCGAGGGCTCTCGAGCGGATGGGGAGAGCTGGAGCGTGCCAAGATACTGCCGGTTGACTTCGACCGTGACGACGCAGTCGGGCGCCTGCGGTGACGGGTGTTCGGCTCGCGCCACGATCGCAAGAGAGTACGCCCCGCCGGTGGTCACGTCGAGCGGCGCAGCGAGCGTCGCGGCGTCCTCCATCACGAACCACCGCGGGCCGAACCCGTCCTTGCCTCCCCTGCCCCAGCCATCGACCGCGAATCGTGCGGCCCAGTCATCGAGCGGCAGGTCCAGCCTCTGGTGAAGCGGCTCTTCGCTGAGCAGATCGTAGAAGTCAATGGGAAGCCCTTCGCGCCATGCGAACCAGGCGTTGGCCGGGAACGCAAACGGGTAGAAGTACGGCGGCCGCAAGTACGCTTCCACCTGCGAGCGGATCAACCAGTCGAAGCGGACGGCCTGGTCCGACGGCAGGATGCCTTCCACCCGGAGCTGCATCAGGAGCTGATTCCAGAAAATGACGGCCACTGCAAGCGGCGCGATGACAATCATCGGCCGGCGACACGCGAAGGCCACGACCAGGGCCAGGCCCGGCGCCAGCGCCGCGAGCGAGCTGACGAAACGGCGTCCGCCGAACGCTGATCCCGCCGCCCAGTCCACGGTTGCGCCGTTCACCCAGCACATCCCGGCGAACACCACCACTGCCGGCACCGCCCAGACGACGTTGCGGCGCAGGTAGGCGACGGTCCCGAAAAGCGCCACGGTGACGATGGGCGTCCAGGACAGCAGCCCGTGGCGCGATGAGAACAGGACGTCCAGCCATCGTGACGATGCCAGCCTGAGGTATCCGGCATCGCCGACCAGCGCGAATGCAGTCGGGTCGCGCGCGACGAGCATCCGCCCCCACAACACCTGTGCGATGACGAACGGCGCAAAGGCAGCGGCCAGCACGGCCAGCGTCCGGGCCCACGGCCGGAGCGATTCTCGCCGCATACGGGCCACCGCGGCCGCCAGGGGAAACAGCCCGAACAGGCCGTCCTGAGGCCTCACGACGGTCGCCAGGCCGATCAGCACGCCGACTGCGCCAGCCTGCCGCGATGTGGGAACGCCGGGGCCGAACCACGCGGCGGTCGCCGCAAGCGCAAGCGCGATCAGGCCAAACGACGGCCCGTGGGTCATCGAGTACTCGTGCAGCAGGTACCACGTGAGTGGCGTCGCCCCGAGGATGAGCAACGAGGTGATCAGCGCGGGCGCCCGTCCGAACTCGGATCGAAGGCGCCACTGCATGGCGAACACCCCCGCCGATACGAGGGCCCAGGTCGTGACAAGCACGGCACGGACGTAGGGCCCGGTCAGACCGAGGGCCAGGCTGCCGGACGGCGCGCTGGCGGGAAGACCGAGGCGGAAGCAGACCCAGTCAACCACTGCCACCAACAGGTAGAGCGGCGCCCAGATGACCATCGGGCCAAGCGGCATGATGAAGTGGTGCCGCGCCGGTAACGCCAGGAACTCGAGCTCAGGCGCGATGCTCAGGTCGTGATCGAAGACCATGCTCCTGAGGTAGCCGAAGAACACCGCGCCGTCACTGCTGATGCCGCTGCCGAAGCCGCCAGGCGGAGGAGGGATGCCGGGCGCCGCCAGCACGAACGCCAGGGCCACGCCCAGCAGGTGCAGGTCGGCCGTGTCGAGGACGAAACGCCACCAGCTGCGGGAGGCCGACGAGGGGAGCCACAAGAGAGCCGACGCCGCGATGAGTGCGACGATCCCGACTCCCCAGGTCGCGCCGAACGACGAGGCGGCCGATGCGTAGAGCAGCCAGCCGACGAAGAGCGCGCCGAGCGAGCCGAACGCCCACCCGCGCAGCCTTCCCTGAAGGCGGGCTGGTGGCCCGCGCCTCACGCCTCCGGCTTCCACCGGAACCTCCTGTCGAACGTCGCGAAGACGCGGTCAGTCACAATCACGAGGATCGAGTGGACCTTGCAGCGGGCCCCGCCGCAGACGTCGTGCGGCGTCCGCCAACGTGACCCGTCTTCAGCGTCATTCCATGCCGGTTTCTGACATGCCAGCACATCGCAGGGTGCCACAGCGGCAATCGCACTGTCCACACGAGATGGCTGCGCCGCCAGGCGGGTCGGCTGCACCTACTGTCTCCCGAAGAACCGCCGGACCGACGACACGACCTCTTCGACCTGGCCCCCGGTCATCTCGGTGAACATCGGCAGCGTTACCAACTCGGCGCCGACTCTGTCGGTCACCGGGAGGCTCTGCGACGATGACTCGAACAGAGGCTGCTGGTGATTGGGGATGTAGTGAATGCCCGTTGACACGCCATCGTCCCTGAGCGCCGCGATGAATCGCTCGCGCGCCTCGGCGGGAACGCGCACGACATAGAAGAACGGGAAGATGTCCCGGATGTTCCGTCGCGGGATGTGAAGATCCGCGACATCCTCGAAGGACTCGTCGTAGCGTTCGGCTATCAGGCGCTTCGCGTCCCGGAACCGCTCGAAGCGATCAAGCTGCGAGAGGCCGATGGCGGCGCTGATGTTGCTCATGTGGTACCGGAACCCGGGCTCGACGACCGAGTACTGCCAGTTGCGCTTGTTCGCGTAGCGGCTCCATGTGTCGTTCGAGATCCCCAGGATGCGTCCCCGCTCGATCCGGCCCGCCGCCTCGGCGTCGCCGGTGCAGATGGCCCCGCCTTCGCCGCAGGTGATGTTCTTGATCGGATCAAAGCTGAAGCAGGTCAGGTCGCCGAAGCTGCCAATCGGCTGGCCCCTGTAATTCGACCCGAAGGCGTGGGCCGCGTCCTCCACGAGCCGGATGCCGTGAGCGGCGGCGACCGAGGACACGCCGTCCATGTCGCATGGCCAGCCCCCGAAGTGTACCGGCATGATGGCGCGCGTGGCCGGGCCGATGAGCGATTCCGCGTGCCCGACATCGAGCGTGAGAGAGTCCTCGTTGATGTCGCAGAAGACGGGACGCGCCCCGGCCGCCAGGATCGCCTGGGCGGAGGCCACAAACGTGAGCGACGGAAGGATGACTTCGTCTCCCGGACCGACGCCCGCCACGTGGAGCGCCAGGTGAAGAGCCGCAGTTCCGGTACTGACCGCGAACACATGCCTTCCCAGAAGCCGCTTCCGGATTTCGTCCTCGAACGCCTTGGTCGTCGAACCCATGCCGAGCCAGCGGCTCTCGAAGACCCGCCCGACTGCCTGCAGTTCGGGTTCCCCGAGTTCGGGTCGTTGAAGGGGGATCATTCTTCAGTCCTCCGAGTGTCCCGGCGCAATGACGCCCGACCGGCGCCGGCTGGCCGGATCGGTCCGGCCAACGCCTCGAACGCACGGCGGCACCCATTCAAGCCCGCGCGCATGGTCCGACATCGTCGACAACACGGTCTCGTACTGTAGCCCATCTCGGATGCTTCCGATCAGCATGTCGAACCAGGCAGGAGGTCGAAAGATGAGGCAGGGTGGCCCGCTCTCGCCGAAGATCAGGGCAGAGCGAGCCTCTCGAGCGCGCGCTGCGCCTCGGCCATCCGGACGGGTTCTCCGACCAGCCGGGCACGCCAGAGCAGGTTATGAGGCGTCACCGTCGGTCCGACCAGTTCGACGACCTCCGTCTGGTAACCGGCCGCCTCCAATCGCCAGGTCCGCTCGGCGTCGACCATGGCCTGGATGAAGCGCCGCCGCACGGGCGCGTGCCGCGGGATTCCACGGCGCACAGCCGTCTCTTCTGCGCGGGCGGCCGCGGCGACGGCGTGGCTCGTGCAGCACGGCACGAGGAGCAGCACTCGCGCGCGGCTGGCGATCACCCGGTCGATGATCTGGTCGGCTGCCGGGCCGCACGCGTGGAGCGCCGTCACGATCGAGGGGTGCTCCGGCCAGTTGTGCGCGTCGCCGACCTCCGCGAGCCGGCATTCCACGGGAACCGTTGAACCGAGACGATCCACGGCACGCCGGCTCAGGGCCACCCTCTCCGGGTCGTGCTCGAGGGTGATCACGCTGGCCTCACGGGCCGGGGCCTCCAGCACGAGCCTGGCCGCGAGCAGGCCGACATAGGACTTGCCGGCGGCGGCGTCAACCAGGACGAGCGGTGCCCGCCGCGTGAACCGGCGCGCGGCCTGCGCGACCTCGTCGAGCATGGCGGCCACTTCGCGGGCCTTGCGCCGGTCCTCGTCCCGCAGACCCGCGCCCTGGGCGGCGATGTACAGGACATCGAGCCAGGATTCGACCTCGGATATCGATATCCGCTGCCCGGTGCTCATGAGTTTCCCGTCCACTTCAACGAGTCTCCGGTGCGCTCGCGCTGCCAGCCCGCGCCCGGGCCCGAGGTGCATCCCCGGCGGCCGGATCGGTGTAGACTAACCCGCAATCGGTTGAACGCGACACGCTTCGGAAGGCCTCGGCCTGTCCGAAACCACGGAGCCCGCGCATGCACAGGCCTATCCGTTCACTCATCGTGGCCACGATTCTGGCCGCGACATTCGCCGTTACCGCCGTCACCTTCGCCCAGCGTGGCGCGCTGACGCCGGAGCAGGCGGCCCGGCGCTGGGATGTCGAAAAGGAACTCCAGTCGATCGCCGTCATCGATCGAAAGGTGATGATGCCGATGCGCGACGGCGTGCGGCTCGCGACGGATATCTACCGCCCCAAGGACGGGTCGAAGAAGGTGCCGACCGTCTGGGTTCGCACCCCCTACAACTTCAACTACTGGGACGTGCGCAACGGCCTGCCCTCCGACATGACGACGGCCCTCAACGCGGTCAAGCGGGGCTACGCGTATATCGTGCAGAACGAGCGCGGGCATTTCTTCTCGGAAGGCAACTACGACATCCTCGGCCCGCCGCGCAGCGACGGAGACGATGCCCTGTCGTGGATCGCGAAGCAGCCGTGGTCCAACGGCAAGGTGGGCACGACCGGCTGCTCCTCGACCGCCGAGTACCAGATGGGCGTCGCGGCCACCAGCAATCCGGCCTATGCGGCGATGAACGTGCAGGGGTTCGGTGCGGGCGTCGGCCGGGTCGCCCCGTATTTCGAGCAGGGCAACTGGTACCGGGGCGGTGCCGTCCAGATGCTGTTCATCACGTGGATCTACGGCGAGCAGAACCAGGTCCGGCCGACGTTCCCGCCGGGGACGTCCCAGGAAGACCTGGTCAGGGCCTCGAAGTCATTCGACCTGGCGCAGCAGCTGCCGCCGGTGGACTGGTCGAAAGCGCTGTGGCACCTGCCCGAGCAGGACATCATCAAGGCGGTCGACGGGCCTCACGGCATCTTCGCCGACGCGATGCCGGTGGCGACGGGCGGGCGGATGATCCAGCGCGCGCCGAACGACCCGGCGTGGTACAAGGGCGGGCTCTATCACGATGACATGCCGCTCAATGTGCCGGGCCTGTGGTTCATGTCGTGGTACGACGTCTCGGTCGGCCCGAACCTGGCGCTGTTCAACCACGTGAGAAAAAGCGCCAAGCCGGACGTCGCCGACCAGCAGTGGGCGATCATCGCGCCGGTCACGCACTGCGGCTACACGCGCGCCTCCGAGAACACGATGGTCGGCGAGCGCAGCATGGGCGATGCCCGCCTCGACTACCAGGACATCATGTGGAGCTTCTTCGATCGCTTCCTCAAGGGCGAGAGCGGCGGCGCCATCGACAAACGGCCCAAGGTCACCTACTTCACGATGGGCGTGAACAAGTGGCAGACCGCCGACACCTGGCCCCCCGCCGGCGCGCAGCCGGTCTCGTACTTCCTCTCGAGCCTCGGCAAGGCCAACACGCTCGATGGTGACGGCACGCTGACGACGGCCCCGCCGGCCACCGACAAGCCCGACTCGTTCACCTACGACCCGGCGCACCCGGTGACCTCGTACGGCGGAAACGTCTGCTGTACCGGCACGGCGGTCACGGCGGGCGCCTTCGACCAGCGCAAGATGGAGACCCGGCCCGATATCCTCGTCTACACCACCGAACCGTTCAAGGAAGGCACCGAGGTCAGCGGGCCCATCACCCCGACGTTGTACGTGTCCTCTGATGCGAAGGACACCGACTTCACCGTCAAGGTCATCGACGTGTACCCGGACGGTCGCGCCTACAACCTGGACGAGTCCATCCAGCGCATGCGCTACCGCGACGGCTACGACAAGCCGCTCGTCTGGATGGAACCCGGCAAGACCTACAAGGTCACCCTTCAGCCTCTCACGACAAGCAACTTCTTCGAGGCCGGCCACCGGCTGCGAATCGAGGTGTCGAGCAGCAATTTTCCACGTTTCGATCGCAACCTGAACACCGGCGGCAACAACTACGACGAGGCGTCCGGCGTGGTGGCGCACAACACCATCCACCACTCGAAACAGTACCCGTCGCAGATCACGATCACCGTCGTGAAACGCTGAACGGGCCGGATGAGTATTAGTTCGGAGAGTCCGAGAACGGGACGGGCGGGCCTCTGCCGCCGCGGTGGGATCCTGCCCCGTCCTTGAATCCCGCAAACCCGTGCACGTGCTGACGAAGAGAGGTTAGGAATGCGCCGAACAATGGGATCGGCCGCCCTGGTTGGAACCGGCCTGCTCGCGCTGACCATGGTCAGCCTCACCGCGCAGGCCCCGAAGGGCGGCTACGGAAACGCCAATACCATCACCGCCGACGAATTGAAGTTGTACGAGTACTTCCTGTCATCCGACCAGCTCGAGGGCCGAAACGTTCCCTCCCGAGGCTACGACACGGCAGCGCTCTACGTGGCCACGCACCTGAAGGAGTGGGGCGTCAAGCCGGGCGGCAGCACCGCCGGGACCAACGGTCCGCTTCAGCCGTACTTCATCCCAATCGAACTGGTGAGCAACCAGCTCGACCCGGGCGGGATGAGGCTCTCGCTCACGACCCCGCCGCCACCGGCCGGGCGCGGCGGCGGTCGGGGCGCCGCCGGACCCGCGGGGCCACGCAGCTTCGACTACGCGAAGGACTGGGCCGTCGCCGGCGGGGGCGGACGCGGAGGCGGAGCGGCCGCTGCGGCGGATATCTCCGGCGCTCAGATGGTCTTCGTCGGGCACGGGTTCGTCATCAAGAAGACGAACGTGAATCCGTATCAGGGCCTCGACATCAAGGGAAAGGTCCTGATCGTCGCCGGCCTGCCTCCTGAGCTGGCCGCCCTGCGAAACGCGCCGGCCGCCGCGGGGCGCGGGGGCGGCGGACGCGGCGCCGCAGCGGCGAATCCACTCGGCGTCGAGAACACGGACTTCACGACACCGCTCAAGTACGCCGCCGACAACGGCGCCGCGGCGATCGTCATGATCCCGTCGTTCCAGCAGCTGGCCGCGATGTCCGGCGACACCGGCGGTCGCGGTGCCGGACCGAACGGCCCGCCCTACCAGGTCGTGAAGTTCCAGTCCACCCAAACGCCGTCGGTCCCGACCATCACCGCCGGGGCCGCGTTGACGACAGCCCTGTTCCAGGGGGAAAAGCTGAGCGGTGCGCAAGTCTTCGACGGGGCAACGGCGAATACGAAACTGGACTCGTTCGCGTTGAACGCCGAGAAGAAACTCAGCCTGAAGACGGCCGTCACCAGTTTGAAGGGCTCGACCGAGAACGTGATTGGCATCGTCGAGGGCAGCGATCCGGTGCTCAAGAACGAGTACGTCGTGATGAGCGCGCATCTCGACCACGTCGGCATCAGCGGAGCGCCGGACCAGAACGGCGACGTCATCAACAACGGTGCCGACGACGATGCATCCGGGTCGGCAGCGCTGATGGCGGTCGCGCGGTCGTACGCGCAGGGCGTGGCGAAGGGGATCAGGCCGAAGCGCACGATGATCTTCCTGTGGGTGGCCGGTGAAGAGAAAGGGCTCTGGGGCTCCCAGTACTTCAACCAGTTCCCGCCGATCGACATCACGAAGGTCGTGGCCAATCTCAACATGGACATGATCGGCCGCAGCAAGCCGCAGGGCTACGTCGACCCGCCGCAGTACAAGCTGGTCGAGCCGGGCGAAGTGTTCGTCGTGGGGCCGAACATCAGCAGCGACGAGCTCGGCAAGATCGTCGACGGGGTGGCCGCCGACTACGGCAAGCTGAAGCTCAGCCACTTCTACGACACGACCGCGCCCGACGCCACGCACGACAACCTCGGCCCGCAGCCGAACGGCCAGCGGATCTTCTACCGCAGCGATCACTATAACTTCGCCAAGGTGGGCATCCCCATCGCGTTCTTCACGACCGGGCTGCACACCGACTATCACCGGGTGACCGACAGCCCGGACAAGATCGATTTCGATCACATGCAGGCGATCACCAGAACCGTGGCCGGCGCGGGGTGGCTCCTCGCCAACTCGAAGACCCGCCCGAAGCTGAACGCCAAGCTGCCGCCTCAACTCGTCACCGACATGAAGACAGCGAAGGACAACGGCTGGGGCAAGCTGACCCCGGTGCTGCCGCCGCTGCCCGGAATGCCGTTCTAGTTCCAGCCGTGAGGGCCCTGACCGGGACGACGCCATTTGTCCCGGTCAGGGTGTCCAGCGGTAGAATCGCTCGTTGTCAGAGAACAGCCTTCCTCCGCGATTCACGGCCTGGCTGCCCTTCGGAAGGGTTGGGCAGCACCTGAACAGGTGGCTCGTGAATCGGGCCGCTCCGCAAGAGCGAGCCGGCTCCGCGCTGCGCCTCCTCAGGCCCGCGCTGCTCGTGGCGGTCTTCATCTACCTCACCTGGTTCCGCATTCACGGCATCAGCACGAACTTCCAGCTCGAGGGGGACCAGATCCGCGACTGGGTGTTCGCGATCGGCCGGGCCTCGGACCTTCCCCTGGCCGGAGCCCCGAGCATGGCCGGAGGCCGGGGCCTCGGCCCGATTTACTACTGGCTCCTGTGGTTGTCGCGGGTGACGATCGGGCCCTTCGTGGACAACCTGCCGCATGCGGGCGGCATCGGGCTCTCGATCGTCCAGTCCGTGGCGGATGTCGTGCTGCTCTCAGCTCTGTGGAAACGCCTGGGCAGCGTTCCGTTCGCCGACCGCCGTCGTGCTGCTCATCGCGACCTCGCCGCTCGAAGCCGCCATCTCGGCCAGCGTCTGGAATCCTCAGGTCGCGATCGCATTCACGAAGATCACGATTGCCCTCGTGCTGACGGACGAAGGCGATCGCTCTCGCCTCAGGCATCTGCTGACCGTGGCGTGCGCATGGTTCGCGATCCAGGCCCACTCGAGCGCGTGGCCGGCCGTGCTGCCCGCGATCGCGTGGCTGGTGCTCCGCCACCTGCCTCAGCGCCGGTTCGCGGCCGCTGCGTGGGCCGCCTTCCAGACGGTCGCCGTCATTTCCGTTCTCCAGGTGCCGTTTGTTCTTCATCGCATGATCTACGGCGCGGCGCGCGGCGGTGGTCCCGCGCGGGCGCTGGGCGCCATGCAGGGCCTCCTCGAGGGCAACTTGCTGTCGAAGCTCGCGGCAAGCGCGCTGGCCCTGGGACGCTTTCTCACCGTCATCCTGTTCGATCCGTGGCCGCCGTTCTGGATGCCGGCCGCCTTCCTGCTGGCCGCCGCCGTTCTGGTCTGGCGCGAGACGCGCGGCGGGTTCGAATGGCTGGTGATGACGGTCATTCCCCTGGTCCTCGCCGTGGTGCTCTACGCACCGATGCGTGACCGCCTCGACTACTGGTACGTGGCGCTCGCCCCCGCGACGGCTGTCATGCTCGGGCGCGCCTTGACGCGGTCAATCGCGCGGCCGCGCTGGAGGGCCGTGGCGGGATGCGCCGCGCTCTGCGGGCTGTTCCT
Source organism: uncultured Acidobacteriota bacterium (assembly GCA_963843385.1). Lineage (GTDB taxonomy): Bacteria > Acidobacteriota > Vicinamibacteria > Vicinamibacterales > JAKQTR01 > CAVOHU01. The sequence continues at coordinate 253,962 of CAWJJY010000007.1, read as the reverse complement.
GGCCCAGGGATGCCGGTACCACCAGTCGCGCCTGCTCGGCAGGGTCCCTCAGTACGAGGCCCTGGTCAAAGGCTCACGCCAGATGATCCGGGCCGATATCGCTCCTCGATCGATCAGCGCGTCGTTCCGCCTTCCTCCGACGACGGATGCGGATTTCCTGTTCAAGGTCATGGGCGGGCGACTCGATCCCGCGTCGAAAGTCGACGCGGAGATTCAACCCGGCGGCGGCGTGCTTTATCGCCGCATCGAACGGTGACATATTGAGCCCGGCGGTCGACCTCACCGTGGTGATCCCGGCCTACCGCGAAGGTGAGCGGCTGCGCGAGACGGTCGAGCGCGTGGCGGCCGAGTGCGGGAGCGCGGTTGCGGGATTCGAGATCATCGTGGTCGTGGACGGGTCGGAACCCGACACGCTGAGGGTGCTCGAGGCGGTGTCGCAACCCGGGTTGCGGATCCTCGTGAATGACCGGAATCGAGGAAAGGGATTCTCGGTGCGGCGCGGCATGCTGGAGGCGAGGGGCAGGTACGTGGTGTTTACCGACGCCGATCTGTCCATCCCGATTGAGACAGCCAGGCCCGCGCTTGCCGCGCTCGAGGCGGGAGCCGACGTGGTGATCGCCTCCCGGCTGATGGAGCAGGCCGAGGAGCACGGCCCGAGGGCGCGCGGCCGCCACCAGATGACGCGCGCGTTCAACCTGCTCGTGCGGGCGACGATGCTGCCGGGCATCACCGATTCCCAGTGCGGATTCAAGGCCTTTCGAGGCGAGACGGCGCGCGATCTGTTCGGGTCCCAGCGCATCGATCGCTTCGCGTTCGACGTCGAGGTACTCTGGCTGGCGCGCCGGCGGGGATTCCGGATCGTCGAGGTCCCGGTCACTGTCGCCAACTACAGTCAGAGCTCCGTGAGGCGCGTGCTCGATTCGGTGTCGATGGTGCGCGATCTCGCGAGAATCCGGTGGGCTGCTGCGCGCGGCCGATACGATTCACACTCGTCGCGGGTCGACCCTCGTCAGTGACGCTCGGCGACGAGTCGCGGGCCCGGCGTGACGCCTGGCGTCGAAGTACACCGAAGCATGGAAGTCGCGACAGCATGACGGCATCCTCCACAACTCGACGGTCGTCGGCGCGAGCCTGGGCCTGGGCCGCCGGGCTGGTCGCGCTGATCGTGTCGTCCGGGCTGTGCCTGCGCGACTACTACCCGCCGCTGCCCAGTCCGCTGGAGCTCGAGATGAGCCTTAACCGCGCAGCGCCAGGCCCGCCCGAGCCGATTCTGCTCAGCGGCCGGCCTGGCTCGGCGGATTGGCTCGAGATCAAGCGTCTGGACGAGCGCACGGTCGCCTTTGGATACGAAAGCTGGGGATCGGTTCCGTTGTTCTCCGCGCCGATCGCCATCGAGCCCGGTGTCCGGCGCACCCTGCGCATCGAGATGCCCGGCTTGTCTCAAATCCGAGGCCAGTTCCAACCGGAGACCAGGCGCCTCTCCGTCGTCTACGGTGGCGCCACCGTTCTGGAAGCCGACGTGCCGTATCACGTGCGCGCCAGCACGGAGCTCAACTTCGGGCAGAATCCCAACGGCGGCGCGGGCCTCGCTCCGGAACTGCGTGGCAGGCTCTACCACCTCGACGGTCGAGAGCTGCGGGGCGGAGTCGCAGGGTATCTGACCCGGATGGACCGGGTTGTCGGCTGGCTGAGGACATCCCGACCGAAGATCATCGCGCTGCTCCTGTTGAGCGTGGCACTTGGAGCGTTCGTCTTCAGGCTAGGGCAAGTCACGGTCGCGCGATTGACGCTCATCGGAGTCATGGCGCGGGCGACGCTCGCTCGTCATCGGTGGTTTGCCGTGTGCGCGGCGATCAGCTCGTTCGCCTTTGCGTACGTGCTCACCTATGGCCGCGGGCAGCTGATCTATCCGGAGAGCTTCGGGGCGTTCTACGACTTCCAGGCAGGGAGCCTGCTCCAGGGCCGCTGGGATGTGCCCGAAGACGCGCTCGGCGCGGAAGCGTTCGTGGTCGAAGGCAGGAACTACGGGTACTTTGGGCCAACGCCGGCATTGCTGCGCATCCCGTTTGTCCTGTTCCAGATCGCGGTCGGCCAGTTGAGCCGCCCATTCATGCTCGCGGAGCATCTGGCCTGCATGGTCGCGGCGTACCTGATCCTGCGCCACGTTTACAGGACCGCGCGCGGCGAGGATGTGGAACCCGCGGCGTGGACCGTTGTCCTGCTCACCCTGAATGTCGGGTTGGGCTCCACCCTCTTCTTCCTGAGCAGCCGCGCGTTCACGTATCATGAGGCCATCCTGTGCGGTACGGCCTTCGCGTTGGCGAGCATCTATTGTGCGTTGCGGTACGGGGCCGAACCGGAGCGGCGCTGGTGGATCGGGGCCTTGATCTGCGGCACCTTGTCGGTGCACGCGCGTCCTCCCGTGGGTCTGTTCGCGCTGTCATTCCTGGGATTTTCGGCGTTGGCGTTCTCGGTACGGGGCTACGTCTCCGGCCTGCGGGCCGGGCGCTCGACGGTCCGGCGCCGTATGGCGGGCGGTCTGAAGCATTTCGTCGTGGGTCTGCTCTGCATCGCCGGAGTGCTGAGCTTCAACGCGGTCAGTTATCTGAAGTTCAGGTCGTTCGAAGGCGCCCCGCTCAAGTACCACGTCCAGTACGAATCCGCGCACCTGGATCGGATCGGGGGCCGGAACTTCCATTTGAGCAATCTGCCCTACATTGCCGAGGCCTACCTGATTCGGCCGATGTGGCAATTCCGGCCGGCGTTCCCGTATGTCTACGCCGGTGAGCATCAGCCTGTTGGTTACCCTGACGCCAGAGTCATCGTGGCCGAACCCATGCTGGGCCTGCCGTTCTCGATGCCCGGACTGTTCTGGCCCGCGATCGGGGGTCTGGTCGCCGCGTTCTTCAGGTACCGGACCGAACGTCGTGCGCTGCTGATTCTCGGCCTCGCGGCCGTGCCGATGTCGCTGGCCATGTTCACCGCGGTCGCGACCTCACAACGATACACGGCCGACTTCTGTCCGTTTCTCATCTGCGCCGCGGCGTACGCCGGGCTCGTCGTTGACGGCATGACTACCGCGTGGCGGCGTGCGGCGCGAACGGTGTGGACGGTGCTGACCGCGGCGGCCATTCTCCTGACCGTGGCCCTCACCCTGCGCTATCAGGGCGAACTCGTCTGGGGCGTGCCGGCCGACGTCACACGGGACTACCGTGCGTTGTGCGCCCGGGTGGACAATCTCTTCGACACCGCCCATGAATCGAAATAGCCGTCTGCGCGTGCTCGTCTTCATCGTCGCGTACGACGCCGAAGCGACGATTCTCTCGGTGCTCGGGCGCATCCCGGCGCTCGAGGACTACGACGTGGAGGTCCTGATCATCGACGATTGCTCCGCCGATCAGACCTTCTCGCGTTCCGAGGCGCTCCGGCGATCGGGCCAGTACGGGCACACGCTCACCGTGCTCTCCAATCCCGTCAACCAGGGATACGGCGGCAATCAGAAACTCGGGTATCACTACGCCATCGACAACGGCTTCGACATCGTCGCGCTCGTGCACGGTGACGGGCAGTACGCGCCCGAGCTGCTGCCGGAACTGCTCGCGCCCCTCGCGCGCGGCGAAGCCGACGTCGTTCACGGCTCGCGCATGCTCAAACCCCGAGACGCGTTGCGCGGGGGCATGCCGCTGTACAAGTTCGTCGGGAACCGGGTGCTGACGTGGTACCAGAACCGGGCACTCCACTGCTCCCTCAGCGAGTACCACACCGGGTACAAGCTCTACTCGGTCCAGGCCCTGAGTCGCATCCCGTTCGACCTCAATTCCAACGCCTTTCACTTCGACACGGAGATCATCATCCAGGTGCTCCGCGCGCACCTCCGGATCTGCGAGGTGCCGATCCCCACCCACTACGGTGACGAGATCTGCCGGGTGAACGGCCTTCGCTACGCGCTCGATGTCGCCAACGCTTCGACGGTCGCCTGGCTCCAGGACTACGGCCTCGCCTACCGCCGCAATTTCGACGTCGAGTCGCCGGCGCCGGACAACAGGCATTACCTTTCCAAGTTACATTTCGCCAGCACGCACGCGATGGCGGTCGCGGATGTGCCCGCCGGCGCGACCGTGATGGACGTCGGCTGCGGTCCGGGTGTCCTCTCATCGGCACTCCGGGCCAAGGGTTGCCGGGTCATCGGCGTGGATCGGTTCGCCCCTGCCGACGCCTCGGCGTTCGATGAGTTTCGCCTCGCCGATCTGAACGGGAGCGAGCTGCCGTTGCCGGTCCATGACGTGCAGGCCGTGCTCCTGCTCGACATCATCGAGCATCTCGCGGCCCCGGAGGAGTTCTGCGACAGGCTTCGCCATCTGGCGCAGGCGAACCTCGACGTTCGGATGATCATCTCGACCGGCAACGTCGGCTTCTTCGTCACCCGCCTCATGCTGCTGCTCGGGCAAGCCAACTACGGCAAGCGCGGCATCCTCGACATCACGCACACCCGGCTCTTCACCTTCTCCTCGATGCGCCGGTTGCTCAAGGAGTCGGGGTTCGTGATCGAGAAGGAAGCCGGCATCCCCGCGCCGGCGCCGCTCGTCGTGCGGAGCGCGTTCTGGAGCACCGCGCTCATGCGTGCGCAGTCCCTGCTCATCAAGATCTCCCGCGGCCTCTTCGCGTACCAGATTCTACATAATCGCGAGGCCGCTGCCCACGCTCCCGACGCTGCTGGCCGCGGCACACCGGCACACGGATGCCAGGACGAAAGACGGAGACGGCGTGACAGCTGGTGCCGACATCCAGCCGCCTCCCTCTGATCCCGCTGATGCCCCGCCGGCGGTCGCGCAGGTCGCGGAAGACGGCTTGCCTTCCCCGGTCGGAGGCCGACGCGCGGCGGTATCGCCCCCGTCCGTCCGGGATTGAGCACCGCCGGACCATGACCGCCTCGATGATTCTCGACCACGCACTCGCAATCCTCAGAGGTCTTGGGGCAAGCCTGACGCTGGCGACCATCTTTTATGTCGCGGGTGTGGCAGCGATTCCCTCTTCATGGGACCGCAAGCCGGACAGGTTCGGTTTTCCCATGGCAGCCGGTGCGGCGTTGTTCGTCTTCGTCGGTTGGCTGTCCATCCTGCTCCGTATCCCGTTGAAGCAGGCCATCCTGATCTTCGCTGGGCTGGTGCTCTCCGCCGGGAGCCTGCGATTCCGCCGGGTTGCGGCCGCCGTAACTCGATTGGTGTCCGACCGGTCGTCAGTGGCGTGTCTCGCGGTCTTCGTGTTGGTCTACCTGCTGGCCTACGGCTTCGCGACGCCCCCCATATCGAGCGAGTTCCTGCCAATCGCATGGCGCGGTAACAGCGACGTCTTCCAGTACATCGATTTCACGACCTACCTCCAGCGGCTTGGGCCGTCAAATATCGCTGGATTCTCGTACCTGAACTACACGTACTTCCAGACCCCTGCGGTGTTCTTCCTGCTCGGGCTGTTCTCGACCTTCTTCGGGAACGATGTCATGCGGGCGACGATGCCGGCGCTGTTCGCCTGCATTGGCCTGCTCGGGGTGCTCATCGCGCGGGTATCTCGAACAGTCTTCGGAGTATCGACGTTCGCCGCGGCCGGCATCGCCTGCGTGGTAGTCTCCGGCCCGTTCTTCAGGTACCTGTCGACCAACTACTTTCTGTCGACCCTGATGTCGGCGCCCGTCCTCCTGCACCTGGTCTGGACGACCTGCGCCGCGGAGGACGACGAGCCGAGCCCGGGAGCGCCCGTCGTCTGGCGCTACCTTGCTCACTACCTGCTGTTGTTGTTCCTCTACCCGATTCTTCTTCTGTCTGGGAATCGCCGCACAGGTGGGTTGCTTCGTGCTGTCCTGGTTGGCGTCGGCACAGGATGGCGCCGCGGCCGGGACCCGGTCGGTCCCGTTGTCTCGGCGCCTGGTTCGATCAGCTCAAGACGATTGCAGCCTCGGCCGGGCTCGTCGTAGTCTGCGCGCCGGACCACGTCTTGTGGTCGCTGCTGGTGCTGACCCAATTGTCGCAGGCAGGCATCGTCGGATGGCCGCTGGATTTCATCTCTCCGCTCGCGCTCCTCGGCGTTCCCGGTAATCCGGACCGGATCGCGGTCGGCAGAGAAACACTGCGGTGGGCCGGGCTGTCCGTCCTATCGGGCGCCGCCGTGGGCTTCGTCCTGCTGTTCTGGTGGAAGTACCGTCACGAGACGACCGTGGCCGAGCGGTCCTTCGTTGCACTGGCCTCCGGCTCGCTACTCCTCTACTGCGTCTACTTCCTGGTGCAGGGACCCTCGTACCAGCAGTGGAAACTCGCCTCGTACGGCTGGCTGCCGTTCTCGTTCGTGGGGCTGGCCGGGTGCCTGCGCCTCTGGGCGTTGACGTCTTGGGGCGAGCGAGTGCGGCGGTCGACCTTCGGCCGCCGGACCGCTGCGGCGGGCTTGCTGCTGGTCGTCCTGGGGCTAGTCGGGGGGAACCTCGCCGTTCACGCCAGGGCGGAGGCTCCGTTGTTGCGTTTACGAGCCGCTTTCCGAAATCTGGCCGTGCTCGACACGATGCGTTCCTTTCACGAGATGGATCTCGCGACGAGGGACTACCAGTCGACCATGCTCGCGATGTACTTTGTCCGGACCAAGCTGATGCACCCGGTCGGCCAAGCCGATTTTCCCAGCGAGGCCGTCGATTACGAACGGATATCGGCCGACAGGCCGCTGTTCGTTCAGGACTTCGGATGCGAAGGAGTCGGACATCGCGATACGATGTCGATCCCCGACATCGGCTGCCTGCTCTTCAGTCCGCCCAGCGTCGCGCTCGACACTCCCTATTCGTTGAATCGCACGTTCATGCCGGTGACCGTCGAAGGGTTCGGCGGGCGGGAACCACAGGGGCGGCGCAGCATCCGCCGGCGCGTTGGTCTCGAGCTCATCGCGGACCTGCGTCGCATCGCGGTAGACCAGGACGCCTGGGTCAATCTGTTGATAACGCCCCGATTCACGGATCGCCAACCCGTTCAGCGGCTCGCATTTTCGTGGGGACAGGGTCGCAAGGCCTCCGGAGCACTTTCGAGCCGCGAATGGATCAGTCTCGGAGTTCGGTCAGAGGATTGGCGGGGAGAGCGGATCAGGACGCTCGCCATCGCCCTCGATCTCTTCGACGCCGGAGCGCCCGGATCGTTGGTTTCGGATTCTCAGGTTCCTGTCCGGGCGTCCGTGCTGCTCGAAGAAGTGTCGATCAGCACACACCCGGCCGGCCGGGTGATGAGCGGCGGCGAGCGACGCTGAACGGATCGCGCCTCGTGTTCGCGCGTGCCTGGCGCTACTTGGCGGCCGCGGTCACCTCGATTGCCACGGGCGGATTCTGCTTGGGCGGAGGGGTCATCCCGAACCACGCGACCGTCTCCTGGAGGACGTCCGGCTGGAGTTGGTACTTGCCTGGTGTGTCGGGAGCCTTCACCTGGAGTGCCACCTCAACCTCGGCACCCGCCGCCACGTCGACGGCTATCACGGCCCGAAGCCCTTCGAAGGTGACGACCTGTCCCTTCTGGTCGAGGATGTGGTACGAGAGGCGAAGCGCCTTGTCAGTCTTCTCGAGCTCCTTTCCCGGCCACAGCTGAAGGCTCTCGTTCCGGACGACGAACCGCACCACGGTCACGGATCCGGCCGGCAGGGGTGGGATCTTGCCGCTCGGCCGCGCCGAGAACGCAAACGAGTCGCCGCTCATGATCGGCACGGCGGTCGTTGAAGAGTCAGTGGTGACCTTCGGCGGCTCATTCTTGTTTCCGGAGCACGCGGCAACCCACACGGACAAGAGCGCGCACGCAATCAGTCGCATTCTCATCGGTTCGTACCCCCAAACGACGCGGTTCATCTCTCAGGCGAGGGATCCTGCGTGGCACGATCGCATCGCGGCTGCATGTCTTGCTGCGTCAGGCGTCCGCCCGCCCGTGGCAGGGTCCGGATGGGGATGCCGGACTCGGGCTCCCATCTCGATGCCGCGGCAACGGAGCAGGGATACCGGCGTGCGAATCGGCCTGCTATGGTAACCTAGCACCCGGCTCGAGTCCAGCGTACGTATCGCGCCAACCGGCACCCGATCGAGCCGCCGGTGCATTTCACAACCCTCCGGCGGGAATCAGCCCTCTCGGGCAACGGGGCAACCGCCGATATTGTCGCGGGTCTCCGGCTATCTTCGATCTAACATTTGTGGTGCCGATGAACATCAGCGTCCTCGCCGCACATCTCGTGTACCTCCTGCACGGGGTGGCCGCCAGTCTCGTTTGTTTCGGATTCCTCTATCTCAGCGGCCTCGGACTGATGCCACGAGGCTGGGACGAAGAGCCAGACAGCGTGGCGTACCCAATCGTCCTGGGGGCGGTCGCCTACGTGTTGTGGTGCTGGTACGGGATCAAGCTCGGCATTCCCCTGAGGCCGCTCATCGCCGGATATGTGGCGTTGATCGCGGCGCTCACCGCTGTCCGGCACCGGCGGGTTTGGACCGTGCTCCGGTCCCGCGCTGCCCGGTGGCGACCGGCCGCCGGTTGGATTTCCGCGTTCGCCATCTTCTACGTGCTGGGCTACCTGTTCTTCACACCGTGCGTCTCCCGGGAGTACCTGACGCCAGCGTGGCTGGGCAACCCCGACCTGTTGAACTACGCGAATATCACCCGGTACCTGATGCGGCTGGGCCCGACCAACATCTGGGGCTACTCCTTCCTGAACATCGCGTACTTCCAGGCGCCGGCGGTGTACTCGTTCCTCGGGATGTTGTCGATGTCGTTCGGACAGGATCTCATCCAGACCGCGATGCCCGCGTTGTTTGCGATTGTCGGACTCATCGGTGTCGTGGCGGCGCGCATCTCGCAGTCCGTCTTTGCCGTGTCCCGCCCCGCTTCCGTCGCGATTGCGGCCGTGCTCGTCAGCGGGCCGTTCTTCCGGCATGTCGAGGGGAATTACTTTCTCGCCTCGCTGATCGCCACGGCGATGGTGCTGTACCTCGTGTGGATCACGGTCGCGGCCCGCGATGGCCGCGCCCTCACGAACCTGCGCGTCTTCACGAGGCTGTGTGCGCTCTATCTGCTGCTGCTGTTCACCTATCCCGTGCTGCTCGTCCTCGGCGTGGCCACGCAGTTAGCGACCATCGCGCTGCTCGGCATCTGCGGGATCCTGACCAATGCTGATGAGCGGCGCATGTGGCGTGTTCGCGCAGGAAGCGCCGCCCGTGACGTCGCGCTGGTGGTCCTCGCGCTGGGCGTCATGGTGCTGTTCGCGCCGCTGCATGTGAGATGGGTGCTGGAGATTCTTGGCGTTCTGAGCCGGCAAGGCGTGGCCGGCTGGCCACTGGACATGATTTCGCCCCTCTCGATTCTCGGGGTCCCAGGCAGTGTCGTCCACGTCCAAGTCGGCGCGCCGAGTGATCGCGCCTGGGCGACGCTCGGGTTCTGCCTTCCCGCAGCCGGGGTCCTGGTTCTCGGCGCAGGGTGGTTTCGCCAGCGAACCACCGCGGCCCAACGGGCCCTGATGGCGCTGGCCACCGGGTCGATTTTCGCCTACTGCGCGGCGTTCTCCTTCCTCGGTGCATCATACCAACAGTGGAAACTGGCGTCGTATCTGCCCCTTCCGCTGTCATTCGTTCTTTCGGCGACTCTCATCCGGCTGTGGCATGTGTCCTCGCCGGGGATGTTCTGTGACCGTTCGGTGTGGCGGCGTCGCGTCGTCACGGGGGGGCTTGGTGGTGTGGCCTTCGCCATGGTCGCCGGCAATGTGGGCGTTCATGCAGTATCTGAACCGCCGCTGTTTCGAGTGAGCGGTTCGCTCCGCAATCTGGAGCAAGTGGAGCGCGTCACCGGAATCGACGAGCTGTACGTTCAGATGGGGGGCCCGCCCGCCAACACGTTCCTCGCGGTCTATTTCATCAGGAACAAGGAACTCCATCTCGTCAGCAAGAGCTACTATTACGCCGAGCCGTTACGGATGGAGCGGGTCTCGTCTTCGCGGCCGCTCCTCCTCGAGACCGACATCCCGTGTGAGCGCATCGGCCGTGGCGGGAGCGTGGTCATCCCGAAGGTGGGCTGCCTCCTGTCAATGCCTCCGACGCCGGCACTTGACACCTCGTACGATTTCTCCGGAACCCTGCCATTCGTGGAGATGAAAGGCCTGAGCGATCCGGAGCCGTTCGGCAGGTGGAACGGCGACAGGTTGGTCCAACTCACGGTCGCGGTCGATGCTCAGCAGTTCCCCGTCGAGGACGTCGTCTTCGCAAACCTCCGTCTGAGGCCATACCTGCCTCCGGGAACCGGACGCCAGCGGCTCATCCTGGCCTGGGGTGCCAGCCACAAGACCGTCGATGCCCTGCAGGCGTCCGAGTGGGTGAGCCTTCCGGTGGGGCGCGCCGACTGGACGGGCGATCGATTCAAGACACTCGGCATTACCGTCAGCCTGCCTGATGCCGTCGCACCGAGCACGGTCGATCCTCGATCACCGGATTCACGATTGCTGGCAGTCGCGTTCGAAACACTCTCGATGAGCCTGCGTCCGGCAGGGCGCACGATTCCCCGGGGCGTTGCGCTGGACACGCCGTACCGGTTCAATCGCGAGATCGACGGCATCGACGGCATCGGGTCTCTACCCGCCGGAAGACTGGGGACGCTGGGGCCGTGACACGAAGATCGGCTTCTCCGCTGACCGCCGACGATCAGCAGGTGCCCGTCGTGCAGCCGCTGTACGCCAACCTGCTGGTCCGCCCGTTCCTTGCCGCCGGGGACGCGTTCGCGCAGGCTGGTGATGACCTGGGGATCGGGGCGCCAGGTCGCGGGAACACTTGCCGCACGGGAATGGATCAGTCTACCCTTGCGGATCGGCGACTGGTCGGGCGCACGCACCAGGACGCTGAACATCTCGATCGAACTTCCCGGCGGCGTGGCGCCTCACTCTGTCGATCCGCGATCGGCGACACGCGCCCCCTCGCGATTGGATTCGAGCAGATGCTGATCAGCACGAGCCCCCGCGGGCGGATTTGGCTGCCGACCACCGGCTCCGGCCGATAGGCCTTCGCCCCTGCCAGGATGGAACGAGAAGTGACCATGCCCAACCCGGTGATCTCCGTCGTCGTGCCGGTCTACAAGGAAGAGCAGAACATCGGCCCGTTCCTCGCGCGGGCCGAGTCCGTTCTGAACGGGATTGGAGAGCCGTACGAAATCCTCTTCGTGCTCGATCCCTTCGCCCGATCGCACCGAAGAGGTCATCGTCAACGAGATCGCCCGGAACCCCTCCATCAGGCTGCTCGTCATGTCGCGCCGGTTCGGACAGCCGGCCGCCACGATGGCGGGCCTGCTGAGCTGCCAGGGGCGACGTCGCGGCAGTGATCGACGTCGACCTCCAGGATCAGCCCGAGCTCATCGTGCCGATGCTGGCTCGTCTCCGCGAGGGCTACGAGGTCGTGTACGCGAAGCGCCGATCGCGGAAGGGCGAGACGCTGGTCAAGCGGGCCGTCTCCTACCTCGGCTACTCGGTGATCTCGCGCTTGAGCGACGTGCAGATCCCCCGCAACACGGGCGATTTCCGCATCGTCACGCGGCGCGTCATCGAGGAGCTGCGCCGGCTCAACGAGTCGCACGGGTTCCTGCGCGGCATGGTGGCGTATGTCGGGTTCAAGCAGGCCTTTGTCGAGTACGACCGCGACGAGCGGTTCGCGGGAAGCGGGAAGTACAACCGCCTGACCGGGTCCCTCAGAATCGGGCTGAACGGCCTGATCGGGTTCAGCAGCCGTCCACTCCAGCTGATGTCGATCGCCGGCTTCATCGTCGCCGGATTCAGTTTCCTCCTGGGCGCCTGGTACGTGGGCCAGCACTTCATTGGCGTCCCGCTGACGCCCGGGTTGTCGACGACCGTGCTGGTGGTGTCGTTCTTCGCCGGCGTACAGTTGCTGGGTCTCGGGCTGATGGGCGAGTACATCGGGCGCATCTACGACGAGGTGAAGCGCCGCCCGCTGTTCATCGTGGACAAGCGAATCAACTTCTGACGGGTTAGCCTTGGACCTCCCCTTTCGATTACCCAGCCCTCCCTCTGAGGACGCCGAGCCCGTCTGGACCGGCTCGGGGTTTCGCCTCGGCTCCCGATTGGTCGGCGTCATCGACTACGGCGAGAATCTCGCAGGCTGGTCCGACGATCTCACGGCATTCCACGACCATGCCGCGGGCGAATCCCACCCAATCGACCTCGCATCCCGCCGCGATGCCGTCGGACAGCTTCGCGCGAGGCTCCACGCGCCGCGGCCGACCATTCTCGAAGTCGGCTGTTCGTCAGGTCACCTGCTGCGCGACCTGGTTGCCGCATTTCCGGACGCGGTCATCGTAGGCGCGGACGTGGTGCGGGAGCCGCTCGAGCGGCTCTCACAGCGCCTGCCGGGAGTGCCGCTGCTCCGGTTCGACATTCAGGCGTGCCCGCTGCCGCCAGGCGCGGTCGATGCCGTCGTGATGCTGAACGTGCTCGAGCACCTCGAGGACGATGAAGCCGCGCTCAGGCAGGTGCACCGGTTGCTGAAGCCCGGAGGCCTGGTGGTCATCGAGGTGCCGGCCGGACCGCACCTGTTCGACGACTACGACCGGGTCCTCAAGCACTTCAGGCGCTATCGCATGGTTGACCTGATTCGGACGCTCGAGCGTGCGGGTTTCCGCGTGGTGAGGCACACGCATCTCGGCTTCCTGCTGTACCCTGCGTTTGCGATCGCCAAGAGACGGTCCGGCCGCGGTCGCGTCACGCAGGAGCAGAGGCGCCTGCACGTCGAGCAGCAAGTGGTCTCGACCTCATCGAGCCGCGCCCTGGGGGCCGCCCTCGCCATTGAGGCGTGGATCGGACGGTGGATACGCTATCCGCTCGGCATTCGCTGTCTCGTTTCGGGCCGACGGATCGGCCTCGAGGGAGAACGCTCGTGAAAGTGGTCGTCACAGGTTGCGCGGGGTTCATCGGCAGTCACATGGTCGACCGGCTGCTTGGCGACGGGCATACCGTCGTCGGCATCGACAACTTCTCGACCGGCATCCGACGGTTCCTGGAGAAGTCCCTGGGCCATCCGCGGTTTCGGCTCGTCGAGGGCGATCTGCTGGAGGCCGATCGGCTGCCGGAATGGTTCGAGGGCGGGGATCTGGTGGTGCATTTCGCGGCCAATGCCGACGTGCGATATGGCACGGCGCACCCGCGAAAGGACATCGAGCAGAACACCCTCGCCACGCACAACGTGCTCGAGGCGATGCGCGCGACGGGTGTGTCGCGAATCGCGTTCTCGTCGACCGGTTCGGTGTACGGCGAGGCCGAGGTCATCCCCACCCCGGAGGACGCGCCGTTCCCGGTGCAGACCTCGCTCTACGGCGCGTCCAAGCTGGCGGCCGAAGGTCTCATCGCCGCGTATTGCGAGGGCTTCGGGTTCACGTCCTGGATCTTCCGCTTCGTGTCCATCCTGGGCGAGCGTTACACGCACGGCCACGTGTTCGACTTCTGTCAGCAGCTCCGCCGACGATCCGTCGCGCCTGCGGGTGCTCGGCAACGGCGCCCAGCGCAAGTCGTATCTCCATGTTCACGACTGCATCGATGCCGTCCTCGCAGCGGTCGACCGCGCAACGGGCCGCATCAATATCTTCAATCTGGGCGTCGACGGGTACTGCACCGTCAAGGACTCAATCGGCTGGATCAGCGAGGCGCTGCGGGTGAAGCCTGCCCTGGTGTTTGGCGGCGGTGAGCGCGGATGGATCGGCGACAATCCCTTCATCTTCCTGGCGACCAGCCGCATCCGCTCGCTCGGATGGGCGCCGAAGCTCTCGATTCGAGAGGGTGTCGTCAGGACGGTGCGGTTTCTCGAGGAGAATCCCTGGGTGTTCGATGCGCGCGCCTAGCCCGAAGTCTCATCGTTGCAGGCCGAAGGTATCGTGGGCTCAACCGACTCTGCCATGCACGACTGCTACCCGTGTGTGAGCCAGAACGGAAGGTAGTGGATGGACTCCAAACAGTCGGACATCAGCAGACAAAAGAACGAGGGGTTCTTCCTCACCCACCTGGATTCGTACAAGCGGCTGGTCGATGACCTGGATACGTACAAGAACATCTTCCGGGTGGTCAATGATGAGGTCCGGGGGATTGACAACCTCCTCGACACGGGAATGGAGAAGTCTTCGCCTATGGCCCGGAGTCCGGAGGAGAATCACTGCCGTCGACCTCCTCCGGACTCGCTCGATGCTCAGAGTATCCGCCGAACGTGGCGCTCGGCCGGGGAACGCTCTCGAGCGCTCGCCGGACGGAGAATACGACGCCGTCTTGCTCGTCATGCTGATTCACCATCTCGTCGGTACCAACGTGTCGGAGACGGAAGAGAATCTCGAGAGGTGCCTCAGTGAGTGTTTCCGGGTGATGAAGCCCGGCGGGAAGCTGATCATCGTGGAATCCTGCGTCCCAAACCGGGTCTATCTCCTGGAGAGGCTGCTGTTTCCGGTCCTGAACTATCTGATTTCGAGGTTCGCGGCGCACCCGATGGCGTTCCAGTATCCACAGGCGAAGATCGCGCACAAGATCCGAAGTGTCTTTGGAGAGTGCCGCACCAGTCAGGTCCAGAAAGGTCGATATGTTATCCAGCTCGGCTGGAAGGTGCCGTCGTTGGTGACGCCCGTTCAACCGTTCTTGTTCACGGCTTCAAGCCCGGATAGTGTCTGTTCCAGGTCCGTGACCGGCCGAGCACCTCAACGAAGACTCGCTCGCGCGGTGTGGCCCGTGACGCTGCCAGCCCGTCGATGTCCGCCGGCTTCATCGGCTACTCGAGGCGGAACTCACCAAGCGCGAGATTCAATTCGTTCCAACAACTCGGCTCATCGAGCGGAACCCCCATCCCGGCCAGGTCGCTCCGGAGCCGGTGGACCATCCGCGCCGCCGTCTGCTTCCGTTCGATGGCCGGCTGATTCGTCACGCGGACCAGCTCGATGAAGTCCGCGTAGGCCTTCGCCGAATCTTCCAGCCGGCAATTGCTGCGAACGTACGCCGCGGCCGCCTCGCCAATCTTCTGTCGGGCTCCGGGGTTGAGCGCGAGCGTCTTCATCGCGAAACACAGCTCGCCGATCTCGTGATCCCCCAGGTTGATCTTCACGCAGCATCCGTCGGGCACTTCGGAGAACTGGCGGTAGTCGAACACCACGACCGGCACCTTCATCGACATCAGGTCCAGCAGGCTGGCCGACGTTTCGCCGGCCGTGGGGTACCTGAGATTCACGGCCATGTCGGTTGCCCGGAGGTAGTCGTGGAACACGCCGTCGTCGACATACCCGGTAACCCTGACCTTCTCCTCGAGCTTCAGCTCGGTGATGAGCCTCTTGACCTCGTCGTCCTGGATTTCGCCGACGATGAGCAGCCTGGCGTTCGGCACTTCCGGCAGCAGCCGGCTGAAGGCCTGCACGACCTTGTCGATCCGCTTGATCGAGGTCACGAATCCGAATGCACCGACGACGAAGGCGTCCGGCGGCAGGCCCATGCGAGCCTTGGCCGCACCCGGATCCTCGGTCGAGTCCGCCTGGCGCGGCATCCCCATCGAGACCTTCCGGACGGTCACGGCCGGGTGCAGCCGTTCGATCTCCCTGCGGATGTAGTCGCTGTGAACGATGATCCCGAGGCTGGCATCCATCACGCGCTTGTTCGCCGGGTACATGAAGAACTGCAGGTGCGTCCAGATGCCGCGGCCGAGCAGCCGGGCCAGCTCCGCGCCGGTCTCCCCGTAGTTGTAGCGCATCTCGTCCACGTAGGCCTCGAGGTTGCCGATCCACCACGTCGTACCGCTGAAGAAGTGGTGCAGCACGTAGTCGTGGAGGACGACGACCCCGGGATACTTGAGGAGGAACGGGTACATGTAGGCATGGTGCGGGTTGTTCCCCATGTGATAGAGCACCATGTCGTAGGCTTTCGTCGCGTAGCGCTGCTCGAAGGCGGTGTGCGGGTAGATCGTCGTGCAGGCACCCGCGGCGCCGGTGGGCTGGTAGTCCCCGATGAAGACGTCGATGTCCGCGTACTTCGACAGGTACGGCAGGAGGTGTTCGTTGTAGCCCGAGATGCCTGACTGCACCGGCGGAAGGGGCGTGAAGACGGCAAGGGTCATGTCAGTCGATCAACCGTTCGATCACCCGGTCCCAGGTGATCTCCTGCACCAGGTCGTACCCGTTCCCGCCCAGTTCCTGGCAGGCCTGCCGGTGATCGTAGAGGAAGTCGATTCTGTCGGCGATGGCAGCCGGATCCGCATCGGCCACGCAACCGCTCTCGCCGTCCCGCACGAATTCCAGGACGCCGCCGGCATCCCGCGTGGTGATGACCGGACGCCGTGACAGGAACGCTTCGACCGTCGAGTACCCGTAATCTTCGTCGTAGGGCGCGTAGTAGACCGCCAGCGCCTGCGCATAGAGCTGAAAGACCTCTTCGTCCGGGACGAATCCCACGAGGCGAACCTTGCGTTCGATCCCGAGGGCGAGTGCCTGCTCGGCCAGGCTGGCAGCCTCGCTTCCGGCCCCCGCGATCACGCAGGTCGCGCCGGATTTGACCCGTTGAAACGCTTCGAGCAGCAGTGCCACCCGCTTCTTCCGGTCGAGCCTTCCGACGAAAAGCACGTAGTCTCCGTACCGATCGCCGTAGAAGCGCTCGCGGTGCTCGGGCGGAGGGTAGAGATGCGTGCTGTCGACGTCGTTGAACCGCTTGAGCCTCCCGGACACGTTCTTCGAGATCGTGAAGACCCTGGTGGCTTCCCGGATCGTCACGTTGTCGATGTCCATGACGATCTTCCGCATCGAATCGTGATCATCGGTCTGCTCGGTGGCCGCGCCGAACTCGTCGCCGAGGTGCGTGCCGTGCAGATCGTAGACCGGCCGATGCTGGTGGCAGAGCCAGATCCGCTTGTCCGGATGCCTGACGGCCGTCGACGGGAACTTCGTCGCGATGACGCAATCGATCGTCTTGCCGTCCGCCTCGGTCACGTCCACCATGCGCCAGAGCATCGCCTCGGTGGCCAGCCGGCTGACCGGGTACCACTTGAACGGAATCTGAATCGTCTCGACCTCCAGCCCGCGCCGGACGAGTTCCGTGTGCAGGGCCGAGGTCAGCTTTTCGGCCCCTCCCCTCACGAACGGGACCTGGACCGAACAGATCGCGACTCGCTGTGGGCGCATGGGAGCTACTTCTCGACGATCACCGCGTAGTCCTGGTGGCCGAACAGGAACATGTTGAGCTTCTCGAGGTTCTTGTCGCCGTGAGAGTCGAGCATTTCTTCGGGCGTGAATGGCGCAAGGTACCTGATCTCGGGCCGGGCGAAGCCGACAGCCTCCAGGAGGAAGCTGAGCGCGTGCGGCGGGATCGGCCTCTCGTGCGTCAGGTCGAGGTAGAAATCGCGCATCGCGATCACCGATCCCGGGTTCACCGTTTCCAGGATGACGCGCGCGCCCTTGGCGGCCTTGTCGAAACACAGCCTGGCGAACTCGATCAGCACGTCGGATGGGAGGTGTTCGACCAGCTGGCAGGAGATGATCCCGGACAGCGATCCGTCCGGCAGTCCCCTGAGATGGTCGAGCGCCTCGGCGTGCACGACTGCGAGGCCCTTGTTCTGGCAGGCCAGCACCATATCCTCGTTGAGGTCGATGCCTCGGGCCGGGATCTCGTGCTGCTTCAGCAGCTCGAGCATCTCCCCGCGGCCGCACCCGATATCGAGGATCTGGGAGAACCGCCCCGCCAATGCGGCCCGGGTTTCCGCGAAGACGGGCAGATAGACGTCCTGCCGTTTCCTGACCTGCTCGCTGCTGCCGCGAAACCGGTTCTCGAACAGGAAATAGGCGTGGTCCAGCAACCGTTCCTTCTGGGCCGCGATCCGGGCGAGCGACGCGTGGTCGGGTTGGATGTTCGATCGCAGCTCGTCGAGGATGAGGTCGAGCCGTCGCTTCTGCAGCGTGACGTCCTGCGCCACGTCGTTCACGTCCGACCGCAGATCCCGCACGCGCTCGGTGATCAGTAGTTCGAGCTCGACGCGGTGGCGGTTCATCGCGTCGGCGATGGCGACCAGGTCGCGGTGCTGCGCCTGTATCTGATCGTCGATGTGGCTCCTCACGCCGGATTCGGATCGCGCCAACGCCGCCTCGACGGCGGCCAGATCCCGGCGCTGGGCGACGAGATAATCGTCGATGTGTCCCTTCAGGCCCGCTTCGGACCGCACCGCGCCTTCGACGACGGCCACCAGGTCCCGGCGGTGGGCGAGGATCTGCTCGTCGACGTACTGCCGCAGCATGTCCAGCGTCGGCGTTGTCGGCGCGCCGGCGTTGTCGGCCGTGTTGCGCTCTGTGGCCTGGGCCGGCTTCTCGAGGTGCGCCCGCCACGCTCCAGCGGCGTCGATCCTCGGATCGCTCAGCGCGTCGACCCGCTGCGCGAGCGAGGCGATCGACGCGTCCATGCGCTTCGCGTGCCTGTCCTCGATGATGCTCAGCGTCTCGATGCGCTTGTCGAGCGTCATCATCAGGCTGTCGGTGCGCTTGAGAATGTCCTGCGTGTTGGCGTGGACCGTGTCGCGCACGAGGCTGGCTGCCCCGGCCTCGATCTGCGCCGCCCGATCCTCGAGCCCCTGGCGGGTCTCAACGAGCTGGTGCTGGATGGCTGCCATCCGCTCGTCCCGGGTCCGTTCCCGCGCCCCGCCGGCTCGCATCGCCTCCGAGATGGCCTCGACTTGCAGCGCCGACCCCTTCATCGTGTTGCCGACCTCGGCGAACCGCTCCTCGAGCAGCTCGTGCTCGCGCTCGAACACGCTCCTGAGGTACGGCCGCACGACGAGACGGACGAGTTTCTTGTACAGGACGATCAGCGGCCCGATTCCCGGGCGATGCGAGGAGATTCCCACGTCGGTCGGCAACTGCATCGGTTGTGTCCTTGGCTGCGGGGTCGGAGTCTCGAAGGTCGTATCACGCGGGCGCGCCGCACTCGACGAGGTCCGGGCAGGGTCCGCGCGATCACGCCTCACCTCGACGCGCCACGTAGGCGCGACAACGAACCATCATCCGACGGGTAACCCGGATGGTGAGCCGGCGCTGCCTCGCGCCCCACGTGATTCTAGTGACGACCCGGCCGGGCAGCAAGCCGAAACCCGTATCTTCGGCCACGAGGCTCCGGCCCCTTCGGTTATGCTATCAGCGTATCGCCGCCGTTCGATTCGAGAGAACCTCGAACGGTCCCGTCCAATGAGCTCTCCGACGACAGCGTCGGCGTCCCATTGCGGCCGCCGCGACGGAACGGCCTCCGGAGGCGCGGCCGCCAGGACCGCGTGAGATGGCGTCATGAACGTGTGCGTGCTCGGATTGTGGCACCTTGGAACCGTGACGGCGGCCTGCCTGGCCTCTGCCGGCCACCACGTGACGGGCCTGGACGACGATGCCGCGCGCATCGAGCGTCTGCGGGCGGGCAAAGCGCCGCTGTTCGAACCCGGCCTCGACGATCTCCTCGCCGCCGGACTCTCAGCCGGCACGTTGCACTTCTCGGCCGATCCGGCAGACGCCTCGGCGGCCGACGTCGTGTGGATCACCTGCGACACACCGGTCGACGAAGCCGACAACGCCGACACCGAGTTCGTCGTCCAACAGGCGGCGAGCGTCTTCCCGTTCCTCAACGACGGAACGCTCGTGCTCGTCTCGTCGCAGGTACCGGTCGGGACCACCAGGAGGCTGGAACGCGCGTACGGCATTGCCTTCCCCGATCGCGTCGTCGAGTTCGCCTACTCACCTGAGAACCTCCGCCTCGGAAAGGCCATCGCGGCCTTCTCCGAGCCCGATCGCGTGGTCGTCGGCGTGCGATCGGCCTTCGGCCGGCGGCGAGCGGCCGCGCTGTTCGAACCCGTCACGAGCCGCATCGAGTGGATGTCGGTCGAATCGGCGGAGATGACCAAGCACGCGGTCAACGCCTTTCTCGCGGCGTCGGTGACCTTCATCAACGAGATCAGTGCCGTGTGCGAGCAGGTGGGCGCCGATGCCGCCGAGGTCGAACGCGGGCTGAAGACCGAGGCCCGCATCGGGCCGCGGGCCTACCTGTCACCGGGCGGGGCCTTCGCGGGCGGCACGCTCGCCCGGGACATCGTGTTCCTGACCGGCCTCGGCCAGGCGCATCACCTCCCGATGCACCTGATTTCGGCGGTCAAGGCGAGCAACGACCATCACCGCCACTGGGCCGCCCGGCGCCTCGCCGATCTGCTCGGCACGCTCTCCGGCCGGACGATCGCCGTCTGGGGACTCACCTACAAGCCGGGAACCGACACCCTGCGCCGGTCAAGTGCGGTCGAGCTGTGCCGCCACCTTTGCAAACAGGGCGCGAGCGTCGCGGTGCACGATCCCTCCGTCACCTCGCTGCCTCCGGATCTTGCGCCCGGCGTGAGACTGGCCGAGGACGCGATCGCCGCCGTGCGAGGGGCCTCCGCGCTGGTGGTCGCCACGCCCTGGCCGGAGTACCGCACCATCGGTGCCGGTAATGTCGCCCAGGCGATGGTGCGGCCGCTGGTGCTCGACGCCGCGAGGTTCCTCGGCGGCACCCTTGGCGCCGATTCGCGCATCGAGTTCGTGAGCGTGGGAAGGGGGCGTGGATGACCAGGCCTCTCGAGGGCCGGGCGGCGCTGATCACCGGGGCGAACCAGGGGCTTGGACTGGAAATCGCCCGGGCCTACCTCCGTGCGGGCGCGAGCGTGATGCTGTGTGCCCGGGACGCCCAGCTGCTGGAACAGGCCCGCGAGGAGCTCGAACGCGGGATCGCTCCGGGCCAACAAGTACGGTCGCGCGAGGCGGACGTGTCGAAGCCGGACCAGGTGGAGGCCCTGGTCGAGGAGACTCTCGCAACCTTCCCGCAGATCCACGTGCTCGTGAACAATGCCGGCGTCTATGGCCCGATGGGGCCGATCGAGACCGTCGACTGGGCTGCCTGGATGAGGGCGATCGAGATCAACGTCTACGGCTCGGTGCTCACCTGCCGAGCGCTCCTCCCGCATTTTCGATCGCGCGGCTATGGCAAGATCGTGCAGCTCTCGGGCGGAGGCGCCACCAACCCGCTCCCGAGAATCAGCGCCTACGCGGCATCGAAGGCGGCGATCGTGCGTTTTGCGGAAACGCTCGCCGAAGAGGTGAAGGACGCCAACATCGACGTCAACGCCATCGCGCCGGGTGCCTTGAACACGAGGCTGCTCGACGAGGTGCTCGGGGCCGGCCCCGGGTCGGTCGGCCAGGCGTTCTACGACCGGGCACTGAAACAGCGGGATCAGGGTGGCGCTCCGCTCGAACGGGGCGCCGCGCTGGCGGTGTTCCTGGGTTCGGCGGCGAGCGACGGGATCACGGGCAAGCTCATCAGCGCCCTTTGGGACCCCTGGGAGAGCTTCGACCTGCACCGCGACGACTTGAGGGACACCGACGTCTACGCGCTCCGACGGATCGTCCCGTCCGATCGGGGATTCACGTGGGGAGAGCGATGACGCACGGGGTGGCGATTGTCGGCTGCGGTCTGATCGGTCAGAAGCGGGCCCGCGTCGCTCGGCCCGAACGCGAGACTGGTGATCTGCGCGGACCTCGATCGGCAGCGGGCGGAATCGCTGGCGGCGAAGGCGCCGGGAGCGGCCGCCACCACGGACTGGCGCCAGGCGGTCTCCACCGATGGGGTCGAGATCGTCATGGTCGCCACCACCAACGACATGCTGGCGGAAATCTCCCGTGCCGCCATCGAAGCGGGCCGCCACGTCATCGTCGAAAAGCCTGCGGGTCGCTCCGTCGCCGAGATCGACACGGTGATCGAGGCTGCTCGGACACATCGGCGCCAGGTTCGCGTGGGCTTCAACCATCGCTATCATCCGGCGGTGCTGAAGGCCCGCGAGCTGGTACGGTCCGGCGTGGCCGGGGAGTTGATGTTCCTCCGCGGCCGCTATGGCCATGGCGGCCGCGTTGGATACGACCGTGAGTGGCGGGCCGATCCCGCCAGGTCGGGCGGCGGCGAGCTCATCGACCAGGGCGTTCACCTGATCGACCTGTCACGCTGGTTCCTGGGCGAGTTCTCCACCATCACGGGTTTTGCTCACACCTACTTCTGGCAGATGCCGGTCGACGACAACGCATTCCTCCTGCTCCGGACCGCCGCCGGCCAGGCGGCTTCGCTGCACGTCAGCTGCACGGAGTGGAAGAACCTGTTCTCGTTCGAGATCTACGGCCGCACGGCGAAGCTGCACATCGAGGGGCTCGGCGGCAGCTACGGGCCGGAACGGATCGCGCTGTACCAGATGCGCCCGGAGATGGGCCCGCCCGACACGACGATCTGGGAATTCCCGCGGGGCGACGAGTCGTGGTCACTGGAGTTCGCGGCGTTCCTGGAGGACCTGCGCCTCGGGCGCGAACCGGCGCCGGGCCTGGCGGATGCGCGCGCGGCGATGGCCGTGGTTGAGGAGATTCACCGGCAATCGGGGTACCGGTTTGCGGAACCGGGCACCACTCGCTGACACCGCGGGATGGGAAGCCCGGCCTGTGAGGTGAGGACTCGATGATCATCGCCCGTAGCCCGCTCCGCATCACCCTGGGTGGGGGTGGCACCGA
Organism: uncultured Acidobacteriota bacterium; assembly: GCA_963843385.1. Lineage (GTDB taxonomy): Bacteria > Acidobacteriota > Vicinamibacteria > Vicinamibacterales > JAKQTR01 > CAVOHU01. Next base: position 231,379 of record CAWJJY010000007.1, on the reverse strand, counting down.
CCTCGCCTCGTATTACCGCGAGCACGAGGGCTTCCTGATCGCGGCCGCCATCGACAAGTACGTGTACGTGACGGTGATGCGTCCGTTCGCTCCCGGCATCTACCTGAAATACTCCCAGCTCGAGCACGTCGAGCAGGTCGATCACGTCGCGCATCCAATCATGAGGGAAGCGATCAGGCTGCTCGATTTCAAGACGCCGCAGGTCGAGATCACGACGCTCGCCGACATTCCGTCGGGCACCGGCCTCGGATCCTCCGGCAGCTTCACCACGGCGCTGCTCAAGGCGCTCTACGCGCATCGGCGGCGCATGCTGCCGCCCGACGAGCTGGCGGCCCTGGCGTGCGACATCGAGATCAACAAGCTCGGCGAACCGATCGGCAAGCAGGATCAGTACGCCGCTGCATATGGCGGCATCACGTGCTTCAGGTTCAACCGTGACGAGACCGTGAGCGCCAGCCCGTTGCAGCTGGGCATGGACACGCTGCTCGATCTCGAGGACAACCTGCTGCTCTTCTTCACGGGATTTGCGAGGAGCGCCGGATCGATCCTGCAGGACCAGAAGACGCGCACCGAGCACGCGGATCCGTCGATGATCCAGAACCTGCACTACGTGAAGGACCTCGGCCTGCGAAGCCAGCGCGCCCTGGAACTGGGCGACACCCGGCTGTTCGGCGAGCTGATGCACGAGCACTGGGAGCACAAGAAGCGCAGGTCGGGCGCGATGAGCAACCCCCGGATCGATGAGTGGTACGATCTCGCAATGCGCCACGGCGCCATCGGCGGCAAGCTGGTCGGCGCCGGCGGGGGCGGCTTCCTGATGTTCTACGCGTCGGACCGAAACGCCCTCCGCCACGCCATGGCCAAGGCCGGTCTCGAAGAAGTGCGATTCCGCTTCGACTTCGAAGGCACCAAGATCGTGTTGTCCTGACATGCTGCCGGTTGCGATACTCGCCGGCGGACTGGCGACCCGGCTGCGGCCGGTGACCGAGAAGATCCCGAAGGCGCTCGTCCCGGTCGCCGGGAAGCCGTTCATCGCGAGGCAACTCCGGTACCTCCGCTCGCAAGGCATCTCCAGCGTCGTGGTGTGCACGGGATATCTTGGCGAGCAGATCCAGGAGGCCATCGGCGACGGGTCGGCGTTCGGCCTGCACGTGGACTACTCTCACGACGGCGCCAGGCTGCTCGGCACCGGCGGTGCGCTGCGCCGGGCGCTTCCGCTGCTCGAAGAGTCGTTCTTCGTCCTGTACGGCGATTCGTTTCTTCCGTGCCACTTCGGCCGGGTCCAGCAGGCGTATGCGGAGTCGGGTGCGCCGGCCTTGATGACCGTCTTCCGCAACGCCGGAAGATGGGACACGAGCAACGTCATGTTCCGGGAGGGCCGGGTCGTGAAATACGACAAGGTGGCCCCGGGGCCTGAGATGCACTACATTGACTACGGGCTGGGCATCCTGTCCTCCGCCGTGCTGGCCTCGCATCAGGTCGGCGAGCCGTTCGACCTGGCGGAGATCTATCACCGGCTCTCCGTCGCCGGCACGCTGGCGGGGTTCGAGGTGACCGAGCGGTTCTACGAAATCGGGTCGCCCGCCGGGCTGCAGGACGCCGAAGGCTACTTCCTCGCGCAGGAGAGTTCATGACATACGCCCAGCGGCACCTGGACGAAGCGGGAGAAGTCCTTCGCCGCCTCGATGCAGATGCCATCGAGCGCGCGGTTCAGGTGCTGGCGCAGGTCCGGCGGGACGGCGGGCGCCTGTTCTTCCTCGGCGTCGGCGGCAGCGCCGCCAATTGCTCGCACGCGGTGAACGACTTCCGGAAGATCGCCGGCATCGAAAGCTACGCGCCGACCGACAACGTGTCCGAACTGACCGCGCGCATCAACGACGAAGGGTGGGCCACGATCTTCGTGGAGTGGCTCCGGGTGAGCCGCCTCACCTCGACCGATGCGGTCGTCGTGTTCTCCGTCGGCGGCGGCAACCTGGAGAAGAACATCTCCCCGAACCTGGTGGCCGCGCTGCGGCTCGCGCGGTCGGTCGGCGCCCGCATCATCGGCGTGGTGGGCCGCGACGGAGGCTATACCGCACAGGTCGCCGACGTCTGCGTCATCGTGCCGACCGTCAATCCGGACACCATCACGCCGCACACCGAGGCCTTCCAGGCGGTCATCTGGCACCTGCTGGTGTCGCATCCCGCGCTCAAGGTCAATCCGACGAAGTGGGAGTCGGCTTCGACTCCATGAGACGGGCCGTGTTCCTCGACCGGGACGGCGTGCTCAATCGCGCGGTCGTGAGGGACGGGAAGCCGTACCCGCCTGCCGGGCTCGATGAGGTCGAAATCCTGCCTGGCGTGGCGCCCGCCCTGGCGCGGCTGAAACGCGCCGGGTTTCTCCTCGTGGTGGTTTCGAATCAGCCCGACGTGGCCCGCGGCACGACCTCGCTCGAGCAGGTGGAAGCCATCAACAGCCGCCTGGCCGAATCGCTGCCAATCGACGAATTCCGCCTGTGCTGTCACGACGACAAGGACGAGTGCGCCTGCCGGAAGCCGCGTCCCGGACTGATCCTCGAGGCCGCCGCCCGTCATCAGGTGGACCTCGCGTCGAGCTTCATGGTGGGCGACCGCTGGCGGGACGTCGAGGCTGGCCGGCGAGCGGGATGCCAGACGGTGTTTCTCGATTTCGGCTATCAGGAGCGGCAGCCCGAAGATTGCGACATCCGGGCCGCCTCGCTGGATGAGGCTGCAGGCCTGATTCTGGAGCGCGTCGCGCTGCGGGTGTCCCGAGAAGGACCAGTCATGACCCCAGTGTCCGAATTGAACGTGAAGATCTTTGCCGACGGGGCCGACAAGGCCGGAATGCTCGAGATGTACGCCAAGCCGTTCATCAAGGGCTTGACGACCAATCCCACGCTGATGCGCAAGGCCGGCATCGCCGACTATCGGCGATTCGCGAAGGAGGTGCTGGAGGCGATTCCCGACAGGCCCATCTCGTTCGAGGTGTTCGCCGACGAGTTCGCCGAGATGGAGAGGCAGGCCCGCGAGATCGCCGGGTGGGGCAACAACGTCTACGTGAAGATCCCGGTGACCAACACGCGATGCGAGCCCAGCACGGATCTCATCCGCCAACTGGCGGCCGAGGGCGTCAAGGTCAACGTGACCGCCGTGATGTCGCTCGCGCAGGTGCGCGAGGTGGCCGCCGCGCTGAACGTGGCAGTCCCCAGCTACGTGTCGGTGTTCGCCGGCCGGATCGCCGACACCGGCCGCGATCCGGTCCCGCACATGGCAGCCGCCGTCCGGATCCTGGCGGCGAACCCGAAGGCGGAGCTCATCTGGGCCAGCCCGCGCGAACTGCTCAACATCTTTCAGGCGGATGACATCGGCTGCCACGTCATCACCGTGACCAACGACATCCTGAAGAAGCTGTCGCTCGTAGGACGTGATCTCGATCAGTACTCGCTCGACACGGTCCGGATGTTCTACAACGACGCGGCGGCGGCCGGCTTCAGCCTGTAGGCTCCCTGCGCGGCCCGCACGTCGCGTCACGCGTTGCCAGTCATGGATTCGTACTTCGTCTACATCCTCCGATGCGCCGACGGCACGCTCTATACGGGCTCGACCGTCGATCTCGACGCCCGCCTTCGAACGCACAACGTCGGGCGAGGCGCGCGGTACACCTCCGGGCGACGTCCCGTCCGGATTGAGTACGCCGAACTCTGTGACACACGATCGCTGGCGCTGAAGCGCGAGTACCAGCTCAAGCGCCTGACCAGGGCGCGCAAGATCGCGCTTATCCGGTCCCGGCCCTTCGCGCGGCCCTAAGCGCTTCGTTGCTCGGTGTCGAAGAGGGGTCCAGCGGGCCGCCGGTTCGCGATCGGACGCTCGAGCGCCAGCAGCGCGCGCTTGCGATCGAGTCCTCCCGCGTACCCGGTCAGCGATCCATCGGTTCCGAGAACCCGGTGGCACGGCACGATGATCGAAATCGGGTTTCGTCCGATTGCCGCGCCAACGGCCCTCGACGCGGAGGGAGACCCGAGACGCTCGGCGAGGTCCCGGTAGGTTCTGGTCTCGCCAAACGGAATCTCCAGCAAGGCGTGCCAGACGCGGAGCTGGAACGGCGTGCCTTGCGGAGCCAGCGGCACGGTGAACTGTGTCCGTGCGGCGCGGAAGTACTCCTCAATCTGCCGTCGGGCCACAACCAGGAACGCCAGATCCGAGTCATGGGACGGGTCCAGATGGATCTCGGGCTCGTATTTCTGGCCGACGAAGTAGACGCCGGTAATCCCCTGGCCGCTCGCGGTCACGAGCATGCGGCCCAGCGGTGTGTCGAACTGCGTGCAGGCTGCCATGTTCCCCTCTACAGTCGACGCCACAAGTGCAGCGTCGCGTACGCTCGCCATGGACGCCATTGCTCCGCGGCGGCGAGCACCCTGGCCGCGGAGGTTTCACCAAGCGCCTTCTTCACGCCGTAGTCGGTGTGCGGAAACGCGTCCGGCCAGGCCAGCGCCCTCATCGCGATGTACTGGGCGGTCCACTCTCCGATGCCGGCGGTCTCACGAAGCATCCCGAGCGTTCGCTGCACGTCGGTGCCTGGCTCGAGCACCAGTCTGCCGCTCGCGCACTCCCGAGCGAGCGCGTGAATCGCGCGGGCCCGCGTCGACACGATTCCCAGACCCGCCAGCCGGCCGGGCCCCGCCGAGTCCAGCGCGGCGGGACCTGGAAACACGTGCGTGCATTCCGGAAACGGCGTGCTCACCTTCTCACCAAGCGCGGAGGCGACACGGCCGGCCAGCGTGCGGGCGGCGCGTACAGTGATCTGCTGCCCCAGCACGGCCCGGACGGCCATCTCGAATCCGTCGAAGGCCCCGGGGACCCTCAGCCCGGGCTCATCCTGCGCCAGGGGCCCCAGCACGTCGGCCACTTCGTCCGGCCGGCACGACAGATCGAAGACGCGCTTCACACGCGCCAGCACGGCCGGAACGACCCTGGCGAGCGATCCAGACATGGTGAGGCGGACGGCATTTCGCCTCCGCGCCCGGTCGACAGCGATCCACCCGGCGTGCAGCACCGGCCCGCGCTGGATCGCGGCCGTGCGACGATAGGCCCCGTCGACCACCGCCTCGACGCCGGCCACTGCCCGAGCTGCGAGAAACTCCAGGTGCGCGTCCCACGCGAACGGGGGGCGGTACCCAAGCTCGAACACCAGCTCGGTCCGCGGCGCGGCCTCCGGCGTCTTCCGGATCGCGGTCGGGCGAAGCCGGTATCGATCCCGGAAGAGCGCATTGAACCGGCGGAGGCTGCCGAAGCCTGCCGCCATCGCGACGTCGATCACGGGAAAGTCCGTGTCGGTGAGCAAGCGCTTCGCGAGCAGGAGCCGCTGGGTCTGCGCGTAATCCACCGGCGACACGCCGAATTCGGCCGTGAACACCCGGCGCAGATGGCGATCGGTCACGCCCAGGCGTGAGGCCAGCGCGTCGATCGATCCGTCGGTCAGGAAACCGTCCTCGATCAGGCTCCCGGCCGCGTGCGCCAGCCTGCGGGCGGCGTCGACGCTCGAACTGCCGGGCGCCAGTTCCGGGCGGCATCGCAGGCACGGCCTGAAGCCGTCGTGTTCGGCGGCCGCGGCGCTCGGAAAGAACGCGCAATGCTCGCGTTTCGGCGCCCGCACCGAGCAGATCGGCCGGCAATACACACCGGTCGACGAGACGCCCACGAAGAACTGGCCGTCGAACCGTGGGTCGTGGGCGCGAAGCGCGGCGTAACAGACATCATCTCCGAGCAGCATGAAGCCATGATAGCGCCCCGCCCGCCGCCGCACTCGCCGTATTCGGACATCTGATTCATGTGGCCCGGACTCGGAGTTTGCCTCCGCGCGCGCCCGTTCCCCGGGTGGGTCACCGGCGCTCAGGTTATGATGGTGCTGGCGTGAGACTACTGAAATCGGGATTCCTCCCGGCCTTTCTCGTTTCGTGCGTGCTCGTTGCCGTGTCGGGCGCATCCGGCCAGACCGCCCGGTCCGCCGCGCCGTACACGGTGCTCAACTCGCAAGGACGACACACGGTCGCCGCTTCACGCGCCGGCGACCAGGATCTGCTGCGGCTCGATGAACTCGCCGATCTCCTCCAACTGACCGTTCGCGAAGACCGCGGCCTGAAGGCGCTGACCATCACGTATCGCAACGCCAGCGTCGTGCTGTCGCTCGATCAGCCGCTCGCCTCGGTTGGCGGCCGGCTCGTATCGATGCCCATGGCGCCCATCCGCGACGGATCGCGCTGGCTCGTGCCGCCCGACTTCCTGGGACGCGCGCTCGGCCTGGTCTACCCGGCGCGGATCGAGGTCCGGCGCCAATCGCGGCTCGTCCTGGTCGGCGACATCGTTGCCCCACGCATCTCCGTCCAGCAGGAACGGACGGCAGGCGGCCTGCGGCTGATCGTGGAGATGAACCCGCGCGCGACCTGTTCGATTCAGCAGGACGCGCGCCGTCTGCTGTTGAAGTTCGATGCGGCCGCGCTCGACGTCTCCCCACTCCCCGACCCCGATCCGACCGGCCTGGTGGAGTCGTTTTCAGTCGCCGACCCCGCCACCCTCGCGCTCGGCCTCGGCCAGCGGTTCGGAACCTATCGCGCGTCGACCGTGCCGCTCGACAGCGGGGCCGGGCGCGTCGTGCTCGACCTTCAGTTCTCGGGCCCCCAGCCGCCCTCTCCACCCGTGACGGCGCCGCCGCAAGCGCCCGCCGAGCTGCCCATGCCTCCCGGCAGCCCGGCTGCGCCTGGCATCCGCACGATCGTCATCGATCCCGGCCACGGCGGCGATGATGTCGGGGCGAAAGGGCCCAAGGGCACGCTCGAAAAGGACGTGACCCTCGACGTCGCGCGCCGGCTCAAGGCCGCCATCGAGGGAGGCCTCGGCATCCGGGTCATTCTGGCGCGCGAGGACGATCGGATGGTCCCGCTGGACGATCGCGCGTCGATCGCCAACAACAACAAGGCCGACCTGTTCATCAGCCTGCACGCCAATGCGTCGCCGAGCCGTGAGAGCCGCGGCGCAGAGGTCTTCTACCTCAGCCTCGATGGGTACGGGGAAGAAGCACGCAAGATGGCCGAGAATCCCCAGGCCAATCCCCTGCCGGCGCTGGGCGGCGCCCGCCGCGACGTCGAGTTCATCTTGTGGGACATGGCGCAGGCGCGCCACCTGGCGGAGTCGGCGGTGTTTGCCGGCATGGTGGAGGAAAGTCTCCGGCCGCGCATCGAGATGCGCTCGCAGTCGATCCAGCAGGCAGCCTTCCGCGTGCTGGTGGGGGCCAACATGCCGGCCGTGCTGGTCGAAATGGGCTTCATCACGAACCCGGAACAAGAGGCGCAATTGACGTCCGACGCGTTCAAGAGCGCCGTGGTGAAGGCGGTCTACGACGCGACCGTGCGCTACCGCGATCGCGTGGAATCGAAACGGTGAGCGTCTCTCGCCGATTCATCGTAACCTCGTTCCTCCTGGTGGTCGCGGTTGGCGCGATTGGATGGGGAGCGGTCTCCCTGTGGTGGCCGTTCGGCCCGTCCGGCGGGGGCGGCACGGGCGATCAGGGATTCGGCCAGCCGGCACCGTCCCGGAAGATCAAGGCGACACTCTTCTACGTGGACGACGCGGCGCTTCAGCTCAGGGGCGTCCAGCGCGAGGTCGTCTTCGGTGACGGCCCCGTCGAGCAGGCGAAGCGCATCATCGAAGCGCAGCTGGAACCGGCGCCACGCCCCCTGGTCTCGGCGATCCCCGCAGGCACGCAGTTGCGCGAGCTGTTCGTCACGGATCACGGCGAGGCCTTCGTCGATCTGAGCCGCGAGATCAGCTCCCAGCATCCTGGCGGATCGTTGAACGAGATTCTCACCGTGTATACCATCGTGTACGCGCTGACGACCAATCTGCCGTCGATCACCGCCGCGCAGATCCTCGTGGACGGCCACGAAGTCGACACGCTGGCCGGCCATGTCGACTTGCGGCGCCCTTTGCCGCGCACGACGACGTGGCTGGGGGAGCCGGGCGGCAAGCCGCCGGTGGCCGCACCCTCCCCTGGCGCACCCCGGCCGGCCCGATAGAACCGACGCGCGATGTCCGCGCGTGTTCCGACAAGGACTTGTGCATGACCCGTAGCGACAACCGTGGCCCCGGCGATTTGCGCCCCGTCACCATCACGCCCCGCTTCCTCATCCACCCCGAAGGCTCTGTCCTGATCGAGGCCGGGCAGACCAAGGTGATCTGCACGGCGAGCGTCGAGGATCGCGTGCCGCCGTTCTTGCGGAACTCCGGGAAGGGGTGGATCACGTCCGAGTACGGGATGCTCCCGCGCGCCACCAACACCCGCATGACGCGCGAAGCCTCGTCGGGCAAGATCGGCGGGCGCACCCACGAGATCCAGCGCCTCATCGGGCGATCGCTCCGGGCGGTCACGCGAACCGAGGACCTGGGCGAACGCACCATCTGGGTGGACTGCGACGTCATCCAGGCGGACGGCGGAACGCGCACGGCCGCCATCACGGGCAGTTTCGTGGCGCTGGTGCTCGCGCTGCGGCGAATGGTGGAACAGGGCCAGATCCGGCGCGTCCCCGTGCAGCAGCACGTCGTGGCCATCAGCGTCGGTATCGTCGACGGCATCCCGCTGCTCGACCTCGCCTACGACGAAGACTCCCGCGCCGAGGTGGACATGAACGTCGTGAAGACCTCGGACGGCCGCTACATCGAGGTGCAGGGAACGGCGGAAAAGACGCCGTTCGATCGCGGCCGCCTGGGTGAGTTGCTCGACCTGGCGGATCAGGGCGTCAGCCGCCTGATTGCCATCCAGGAGAGCGCGCTGGGCCCGCTCGCCTGAGGACCGGCCGTGCGAGTCCTGGTCGCGACCACGAACCGGAACAAGCTGAGGGAGATCCGCGCGATTCTCGAGGGCGTGCCGGTCGAACTCGTCGCGCTCGATGCGTGTCCGGCGCTGACGGAGCCCGAGGAACACGGCACGACCTTCGCCGAGAACGCCCGCGCGAAGGCCACCTACTACTCCCTGCTTGCCGGCCTGCCGGCCGTCGCCGAGGACTCCGGCCTCGAGGTCGACGCGCTCGACGGCGAGCCGGGCGTGCACTCCGCACGCTATGGCGGGCCAGCCGCCACGGCGTATCCCGACAAGTTCGCGATCATCTTCGAGCAGCCTGCGCGCGCGCGGGCGTCAGGGCAGCACGGCGAGGTTCGTGTGCGCACTGGCGGTGGCCGACGGCGAACGCGTCGTGTTCGAAGCGCGGGGCGCTGTCGAAGGCGAGCTGACCCGCACGCCGCGCGGGTCGGGCGGATTCGGCTACGACCCGATCTTCTACTACCCGCCGCTCGGACGAACACTGGCCGAACTGACCGAGGACGAGAAGGCGGTTGTCAGCCATCGCGGCCAGGCCTTCCGGGCACTGCGCTCGTGGCTGGACGAAGGCGGATCGGATCTTCTCGGATCGCGCACCAGATGAATCAAGACGAACCGGAGGTCGCTCAAGTCCGGCTGGACGTCTGGCTCGATGTGGCCTGCCTGTTCAAGACCCGATCGGAAGCACAGAAGGCGTGTCACGGCGGAAAGGTCGACGTGAACGGCCAGGTCGCCAAGCCGCACCGCCTGATCCACGTGGACGATTCCCTGCGCATCACCCGTCCGTTGGGCCGGCGCCAGATCGTCGTGGTGCGCCAACTGGCGGAACAGCACGTGCCAAAGGCCGCAGCCCGGACGCTCTACGAGGATCGCACGCCGCCGCCGACGCCGCAGGAACTCGCACTGCGCCAGCTCGATCGCCTGATCCGGATGCCGCGGTCGGCGTCGCAACTGCGAACGCCCGATCGGAACGAGCGCCGTCGGATCAGGAGGGCGAAGGAGAGCGGAGGCGGTTGAGTCCTGCTACGCTCGGCGGCATCCGGCCAGTCGTTCCGCCGCCCCGCTCGCGCTCGCCGGCAAAGTGAATCTCCGGGGTGCTGTCGGCGGAAGCGGTGGGTCCCCGCCCCACCGCGGACTTCGGCCCCTGCGATTCACTTTGCAGACTGCCGCTGTCGGCTCGGCTCAAGGGGCGTGCGTCACGACCGGCCGGATGCCGCCCCGGTGCGTGATCCGGCCCCAAGTCTCGAGCCCCAGGCCCCAAGCCTACTTTGTCGGTGCCTTCAGGTACTTGTCGTACCACCCCAGAATCCGCTGCTCGAAGTCGACCGCTTCCGTGACGCTGTTGGGAGGCCGGTGCGCGCCGTTGACGTACCGCACCCACTGCACGTCCCTTCCGAGGCGCCGCAACGCATAGTAGATCTCGCGCGACTGGCTCGACGGCACGTTCGGATCCTGGTCGCCGGTGATGCACAGGAGCGGCGTCTTGATGCGATCCGCATTGAGCACCGCGGAATGTGCCACGTAACGTTCCGGAAATTCCCAGAGCGTTCCCCCGATTCGATCCTGGCTCTTCTCGGGTGCGTGCGTGTTGCGAACGCCGAGTCGCGGGCTGTCGGTGTAGAAGCTGACCATGTCGACCTTCCCCGACACGTTGACCGCCGCCTTGAATCGATCGGTCTGCGTGAGCAGCAACACGGTGGCATAGCCGCCGTAGCTCGTGCCGTGCACGCCGAGCCGTTCGGGGTCGGCGACGCCCATCTCGATGAGCTTGTTGGCCGCTGAGGTCACGCCCTTCACCCACGCCTCGCCTGGACGGCCGATAACCAGGTTGACCGACGGATGGAAGACGGCATAGCCGTGGTTGGTGAGAAACGCCGCCCGGCCATTGAATCCATTATCGAAGAAGGTCTCGTACAGCTCGAAGACGGTTGGGTACGCCTTGCCCTTCTCGTAGCCGACCGGGTACCGCAGGACCCCGTAGAGCACCTTGCCATCGGCGTCGCGGTAGGTGACCAGTTCCGATTTCGGCAGCCTCCGCTGCGCCAGCCACGGGTTGAGGTCCGTCAGCTTCTTCAGGGATCCGAACTCGATCGACGCCGCATACAACTCGGAGGGCCCGTCGCCATCGGAGAGAGAGAAGATCACGCGGCGTCCGTCGCGTGCGATCCGGAATCCGCCATAGAGCCGGGCGTCCTTGACGAGCGGCTTCATCGATTTGGTCGCCACGTCGATCGCCACCAGGCCGCGATCCCACCGATCGCGCTCGGAGTAGGTCGCGTAGAGGGTCTTGCCGTCCGGGCTCCAGTCGATCGCGGTCATCCGCGGGTTCTGCTCTTCATCCTCCTTCAACGAGACCAGCAGATCCCGCGCGGCGCTCGTCGTGTCCGCCGCGTACCAGCCCTTCTTGCTCATGATGAGCAGCTTCGAAGCGTCCCGGCAGAATGGCCCCACCGAGAAGCTCTCTTTCTCATCCTTGCTCTCGTTGTCGGGCGCGTCCTTCGGCTGCTCCCCGCCCGGCTTGACGCCCTCTTTCGGCGCCGCGGGCGGCGGGGTCAGGCTCCGAGGCTTTGCTTCGTCGATCCGCTGAACGAACACCTCGCCCTTCTTCGCGTAGGCGAACGACCGCCCATCGTCCGACCAGCGCAGCTGAAGGCCCTTGAGGTCCTTCGCCTCGGCCAGGTTCTTCACCGCCCCGCCCGCCACCTGAACCAGTCGAAGGGCATTGTCGGTGCCTCCGATCACGTCGTAGTCGGTCTTCTCCGTGACGTCTTCCTGGAAGGTGGCGAACGATCCATCGCGCGAGAGCGAGTACCGAGGAGATCTTCCGTTCGGGCAGGATCGTCCGGACCTCACCCGAGACCACGTCGACCTCCCCGATCGACCGCGAACGATTGGACCTCCCGAGCTCGTCCCATTCGAGGAACGGATCCTTGGCGCTGTGAACGATGATGGGGCCTTCGGTCAGCGTCTTGAACGTGTCGCGCGCGGCGCGATCCCGCTCGGCCGATCGCAGACTCACCACGAGATGCCTGTCGTCGGCCGACCACTCGAGTCCCGAGTTGACGGCCACCCGCGAGTCGCCGCGGCGAGGAACCTCGGCGAGCAGGGATCGCGCGACGTCCCAGACCTGCAGCCGTGCAGTCGGTTCGGCTGCGGCCGCGGCGCCGCCCGCCCTGACGACACTCAGGATGGCGAGCCGCTTTCCGTCGCGGGACCAGGCAGCCTGGCGGATATCGACCATGTCCGCGTACGGCGATTGCGCCGCACCCGTCTCGGTATTGATGACCAGCAGCCGGGCCTGCGATCGGCGACACGTAGGTCGGGTCGCCGTATCGCCGATTGTCCGTTTCCGCGTTGTCGAACCCCCGCCTCACCGAGACCGCCACCCACTGCCCATCGTCGGTCATGTCGAGCACCGACGCGGTGGACACCTTCAGCATGTCCTCCGCCGTGAAGGCCGGCGGGGCGGCCTGTGATGACGGGGCCGCAATCGTCTGCGGGCGTGGCGGCTGTGGTGCGGGAGCGTGCGCCCGCGGGGCCGACGACATCACAAGCAGGAAGAGCAACAGGACAACGGCACGTCGCATGGATATACCCCTTTTGAACTCGATCGTCTCGGACGCTGGAGTATAGATCAGCGGCTCCAGGGCGGAGCGGTGCTGGCGGGAACTGCAGGCGGGTCTCCTGCTGCAGACGAGTCCCCGACGAGCGACGGGCTGACCGAGCAGGCCGCAGGTCGGGTCCGCAGAGAACCCGTCGCCGCCCACCACGACCGCTCACGGGCGCTGGTGTCGTCCAAGCTCGATGGCCACCGTCGTCCTGACGTTCTGTGCTGCGGCCGTGCACCAGTTGTCACGCCCGACCTGATTTCCATGCGTGAAGTAGAACTGCCGGAGGGTCCCGGCATCGACGACGGTCCGCTCCGCCGCGATCTCCATCGCATGCTGCAACTCGTGCGCGAGGTGTGCCAGCAGGCGGTCGCGCGCGTCCAGGTTGCTGATCGTAATTCGCAGGAGGCGCCACCCGCCTGTCGCTCCCACGATCGTCAGCTGACCGGGCGCCGACAGCAGGAAGCCGGTGGTCACCCACACGATCACCTCATGCGTCTCGAGACTGTCGACCAGCCGCCTGAACGTCGCGGAGCGGGCCACCCCATCGTCGAGAAGCGTGACCGCCATCGCATCGAGACCCCGCACGTGCGAGGTGCCCCGGGCGTTGCTGCCTCCCTCGGCAGGAGCCTGGGCGAAAGACGGAAAGGCGCTGACAATCGACATCATCATTGCCATCCCAATCGAGTCTGCAATCCGCATGGCGCCCCCTTCCGTGCCGGGCGTGGTCGCGGACCCGGTCACCTGTTCAAACGGAAAGGAGGAACGCCGCCTACCATCGCCGCCGTGAACGGCACTCGACGGCGGCGAGGCCGGTGTAAGATGGCACCCACGCTTCGCGGAGGGGGTAACGTGTCTGTACCTTCGCCCTCTGACGTGACCGGTCTGCTCGTCGCGTGGCGAGGAGGCGACGCCGCGGCATTCGAGCGGCTCGTCCCGCTGGTCTACCGCGAACTGCGCCGTCTCGCCCACGCCCACATGCGTGGGCAGTCGCCAGGCGTCACTCTCCAGACAACCGCGCTGGTTCACGAGGCGTACCTCCGGCTGGTCAAGGAGCAGCAGATGCCTTGGGCAAACCGCGCCCATTTCTTCGGGGTCTGTGCGCAGGCGATGCGCTGCATCCTCGTGGACGCTGCGCGGGCGCGCGGCTCGCTCAAGCGCGGTCGCGGCGTGGTGCGCGTGGGATTCAACGAAACGCTTGTGGCGTCACCGGCGCCTGACGTCGATCTGCTGGCCCTCGACGAGGCGCTGAACGAGTTGGCGAGGGTCGACTCCAGGAAGAGCCGGGTCGTGGAGTTGCGCTACTTCGGCGGCCTCACCGTTGAAGAGACGGCCGAAGTCCTCAACGTGTCGCCACAGACCGTGATGCGCGACTGGAGCCTCGCGAAGTTGTGGCTGATCAGGATGCTGCGGCACGCGCCGGTCAAGGCGGCCCGGGAGGGCGCATGAATTCTGATCGCCGCGAGCAGATCGAGTCCGTGTGCGCCGAGGCGCTATCGAAGGTCGGGCCCGACCGCGTGGCGTTTCTTGACGCGGCGGAGCGCCGTCGCCTCACCGTGCAGCAGGGAACTCGCACGCTGGCCGAGTCGGCCTTGAATAGCCTCTTATATCAGGCTAGAATAGCCAAATGAAGAGGACGAGCATTACCGCCGCCAAGAACGGGTTGAGCGCCCTGATCGATCGGGTGCGCCATGGCGAATCCATCATCATCGAAGACCGCGGTGTGCCCGTGGCCCGCCTCGAATCCGTGTCGGCCCCGGGACGGCGCGACGTCGCAGGGCGCGTGGCCCGCCTGCAGCGGCAGGGCGTTCTGCGGCCGGCGCTGTCGGCAACGCCCAGACGGGTGCTCACCACCTCGCCGCCGAGGCCCCGCGGAGGTGTGACCCTGAGCGACGCCCTGATCGCGGAGCGGCGGGACGGGCGATGACCTTCTGGGACAGTTCGGCCCTCGTACCGCTGTTTGCCGCCGAACCGCGCACCGGTGCGGTGCAGTCGCTGTACACGCGCGACCGGGAGGTCGTGGTCTGGTGGGGCACGCCCGTCGAGTGTGCTTCCGCCATCGCCAGACTGGAGCGGGAGGGAGCACTGTCAGGGTCTGATGCGGCCGAGTCCTTCTCCCGGCTCGACGCCCTTGCCCCAAGCTGGATGCAGGTTGATCCGAGCGACGAGATCCGCGAGTCGGCGAGGCGCTTTCTGCGCGTGCATCCCCTGCGTGCCGCCGATGCCTTGCAGCTTGCCGCGGCTCATGTCGCCGCCGAACGCCGACCGGCGACGCTGACCTTCGTGAGCTTCGACGATCGGCTCCGCGACGCGGCTGCCAAGGAAGGATTCCTCCTTGAAGCCCTCCCGGACACGCGCTGACAGGGGACCGCGCGCCCAGTCTGTCCTGCGCCGACGCCGCGGCGGAGGTGAAGACCCTGATCGCCCACGATCCGAAGGAGGCGATGCCCTACGCGCGCAGGGCCGTTCAGTGGATGACTCGCCTCTTGGCGCCTCACGTTACGCGATGGCTCGGCCGCGCCCTCTGGACGACAGCGACCGTCGGGCGCGGTCAAACTGCACGAGACGATGCCAACGCGGGTGTAGGATGGCAGCCGAACTTCGCCAAGGGGTATTGCGTCTGCGCACTCGCCCTCTGACACCACCGCGTTGCTCGTCGCCTGGCGCCGCGGCGACGCCCCGGCACGCCCCGAGTAGGGCGTCGCGCGAGGGCTCGTGAATTCCGATCGCCGCGAGCAGGTCGAGTCCGTGTGCGCCGAGGCGCTATCGAAGGTCGGGCCCGACCGCGTGGCGTTTCTCGATGCGGCGTGCGGCGGCGACGCTGCCCTACGCGACGAGGTGGAGTCGCTGCTGGCTGGACAGGAACGCGCAGTGGGGTTTCTCGACACGCCGGCCTGGCAGGCTGGCACGGGGGCGCTTCTGCCCGGGACGCGCCTGGGCCCCTACGAGATCGACAGCCTGCTCGGCGCCGGCGGCATGGGTGAGGTCTACAAAGCTCGCGACACGCGGCTGGGGCGCACCGTCGCGGTCAAGGTCCTGCCGTCGAACCTCGCCAGTGATCCCGAGCGGCGGCGGCGCTTCGAGCATGAAGCGCGCGCCGTGTCCGCGCTGAATCATCCGAACATCTGCGTCCTCCACGATATCGGTTCGATTCGCGCGCCCGGCGCAGGCGGCGGGGCCACGATCGACTACCTCGTGATGGAGCACCTCGACGGCGAGACGCTGGCCGAACGGCTGCGCCGAGGGGCCATGCCCCTCGAACAGGCGCTCGACATCGGCGCGCAGATCGCGGACGCCCTGGCGAAAGCCCACCGCCACGGCATCGTCCACCGCGACCTCAAGCCGGGCAACGTCATGCTGATGAAGTCGGGCGCGGGCCTGCAGGCCAAGCTGCTGGACTTCGGACTCGCGAAGCTCCGTCCGCAGACAGGCGCACCTGGCAGTGCGCAGTCGGCGGTCCCGACGCGGGAGTCGGCGACGACGCCCGGGGCGGTGATGGGCACGGTCCCCTACATGGCGCCCGAGCAACTCGAGGGGAAGGAAGTGGACGCGCGGACGGATCTGTTCGCGTTCGGGTGCGTGCTGTACGAGATGTTGACCGGCCAGCGGGCGTTCGCGGGCGAGACGGGAGCCAGCATCATCTCCGCGATCATGACATCGGAGCCTCCGCCGGTCAGCGCCCTGCAGCCGGTGATGCCGCCAGTCCTCGACCGCCTCGTACGCCGGTGCCTGGCCAAGGACCCGGACCTGCGTTGCGATTCCGCGCACGACCTCGCCGACGAGCTGCGCTGGATTCGGGAGACGAGCGGATCGGGTGCGATGTTGACGGTGGTCCAGCCCCCGCGTCGTCGTGGAATGCGGATGACCGGCATGGCGGTCTGCAGCCTCATGCTGATCGCAGCCGGCGCCGGACTGATGTGGATGCTGCGTCCGCACGCGCCCCGACCGTCGATGGTGCGCTTGAGCATGGACGTGGGACCTGCTGAGGAACTGAACGCTGGCGGCGAGAGCGACGTCTTCTTGCCCACACCCGGTGGGACCCGCACCGCGCTTGCGTGGACGCCAGACGGTCAGGCGCTCGTGTTCGTCGGACGCAGGAGCGGTGTGCGGCAACTGTACGTGCGGCGTCTGGATGAAGCCGAGGCCCGTCCGATCGCGGGCACCGAGGGCGCGCAGGTGCCGGCAGTCTCGCTCGACGGCCAGTGGGTTGCATTCTGGGCGAGACGAACGCTCAGGAAGATCCCGATCGGCGGCGGCCCGGCGATGGAGGTCGCGTCAGGCATTGACATCGTCCCTCGGGGCTTGGCGTGGGACGAACGGGGCCGCATCATCTTCGCCAATCGCGATGGCCGCATCTGGCAGGTCCCGCCCGAGGGGGCGCCCGCACCTGTGTCGACGGTGGGCGGAGGGGAGTTGGCTCACGTGCTCCCCTCGCTGCTGCCGGGTGGCAACACGCTGCTCTACACCGTGCGCAAGCGTTACTGGTCGTGGGGCGATGAGGAGATTGTCGCGCAGACGCTGGCGACCGGAGAGCGGAAGTCCCTCCTGAAGGACGAAGCCGACGCGCGGTACGTGCCCACTGGTCACCTGGTGTTCCTGCGCCGGGGCCAGATGTTCGCAGTGGGGTTCGACGCCACCCGGTTGGAAGTCGTCGGGCACCCTTTGGCCGTGCTCGACGCGGTTGCGCAGGGACTGACAGCCGGAATCGTCTGGGATGTCACCGGGGCGGGGCAGTTCGCGATCGGGCCAACCGGGACGCTCGCGTGGATCCCCGGCGCGGTGGCGCCCCAACTCAACTATGAGATTGTCACGATCGACCGACGCGGGCTGACTTCACCGCGGTCGGCACCCGTACGCAGCTACCGACCGTTCGTGCGAGTCTCTCCCGACGGCCACAGGCTCGCCGTGGCGATTACGAGCGTGACCGATGTAGGCCTGTGGGTCTACGACCTCGGTCGTGGAACGCTCACACCCGTGAACCAAGACGGAGAGTCCCTCTATCCGGCCTGGTCGCCGGACGGGCAGCGTCTCGAGTTTGCGTGGCTCAAGGACGGCCAGTGGCGACTCGCGTCAGCGCCCGCCGACAGCAGCACCGCGCCACCTGAGGTTGTCCTGGAGGCGTCCAATAACCCGATTTCACCCTCGTCGTGGGCGTCCGGCCGACGGCAGCTTGCGGGAACCTACGGCCGCGACATCCAGATCGTGACCGTCGAGGATGGGAAGGCCCGGATGCAGCCCCTGTTCGAGAGACCCAGCTACGACTCCGGGCCAGCGTTCTCGCCAGATGGACGATGGGTCGCGTACGACTCAGACGTGTCCAAGCGGAAGGAGGTCTATGTCCGACCTTACCCAGGCCCAGGGGCGGAGACGCGCATGTCCATCGACGGCGGCCAAAGTCCGGTATGGAACCTATCGGGCAGCAAGGAGTTACTCTTCGCGACCGGCGGCGCCACTGGCAAGGCGTCGATGATGGCGGCCGATTTCGAAGCCGGATCACCTCCTCGCATCGGCCGCCCGCGGCAGCTCTTCGAGTACGACCCATCCTCGCTTCGCCTCGGTGACTGCACCCCTGTGCGTTGTTACGACATCGCGCCCGACGGCCAGCGGTTCTTCGCGGTCAAGGCCGTGACGCCTGCGCTCCTTCCGCTGAGTCCGTGTGCGCCGAGGCGCTGTCGAAGACCGGGCCCGACCGCGTGGCGTTTCTCGACGCGGCGTGCGGCGGCGACGCTGCCCTACGCGGCGAGGTGGAGTCGCTGCTGGCTGGACAGAGACGCGCGGTGGGGTTTCTCGACACGCCGGCCTGGCAGGCTGGCACGGGGGCGCTTCTGCCTGGGACGCGCCTGGGCCCCTACGAGATCGACAGCCTGCGTCGGCGCCGGCGGCATGGGTGAGGTCTACAAAGCTCGCGACACGCGGCTGGGGCGCACCGTCGCGATCAAGGTGCTGCCGTCGAACCTCGCCAGTGATCCCGAGCGGCGGCGGCGCTTCGAGCATGAAGCGCGCGCCGTGTCCGCGCTGAATCATCCGAACATCTGCGTCCTCCACGATATCGGTTCGATTCGCGCGCCCGGCGCAGGCGGCGGGGCCACGATCGACTACCTCGTGATGGAGCACCTCGACGGCGAGACGCTGGCCGAACGGCTGCGCCGAGGGGCGCGATGCCCCTCGAACAGGCGCTCGACATCGGCGCGCAGGTGGCCGACGCGCTGGCGAAAGCCCACCGCCACGGCATCGTCCACCGCGACCTCAAGCCGGGCAACATCATGCTGATGAAGTCGGGCGCGGGGCTGCAGGCCAAGCTGCTGGACTTCGGGCTGGCGAAGCTCCGTCCGCAGACTGGCGCACCTGGCAGTGCGCAGTCGGCGGTCGCCGACGCGGGAGTCGCGCGACGACGCCCGGGGCGGTGATGGGCACGGTCCCCTACATGGCGCCCGAGCAACTCGAGGGGAAGGACGTGGACGCGCGGACGGATCTGTTCGCGTTCGGGTGCGTGCTGTACGAGATGTTGACCGGCCAGCGGCGCGTTCGCGGGCGAGACGACGAGCCAGCATCATCTCCGCGATCATGACAGTCGGAGCCTCCGCCGGTCAGCGCCCTGCAGCCGGTGACGCCGCCGGTCGCTCGACCGCCTGGTGCGCCGGTGCCTGGCCAAGGACCCGGACCTGCGCTGCGATTCCGCGCACGACCTCGCCGACGAGCTCCGGTGGGTGAAGGAGACGAAGGGTCGAACCGCAGAGTCTGCGGCGGTTCCCCGGGTCCGCCGGCGGGCGCTGACCGCGGCGGTCCTGGTCGCGATCGTCGCCGGCACGGGCGGACTCGCCTGGTACATGCGCGGCCGCCAGCAGGACGCCCCCACTCCCCCGCTCTCCTTCAAGCGCATGACCTACCGGCGCGGCTGGGTGAGTGCGGCGCGCTTCGCACCCGACGGACACACGGTCGTGTACAGCGCTGAGTGGGACGGCGGGCCGAGCGAGATCTTCAGCCGGCGCATCGAGAGCCCGGAGTCGCAGTCCCTCGGCCACGCCGTCGGCCGACCTGCTGGCGATCGCGCCGACGACCGATCTGGCGCTCACCTTCGACACCCACCTGCAGAGAGACAGCCTCGCGCGTGTAGGGACGCTCGCGACGGTTCCGTTCGCTGCCGGGGAGCCCCGGCAGCTGGATACGCAGATCACGTTTGCCGACTGGTCGCCGGACGGCAAGGACATGGCCGTCGTGCGTCAGACCGACAGGGTCGATCAGCTCGAGTTTCCGCGCGGCAACGTCCTGTACACGTCCGGGGGCCGCATCTACAGTCCCCGCGTCTCGCCATCGGGCGACCGCGTGGCGTTCATCGAGTCTCCTGATGAGAGTGCCGGGGCGGTTGTCGTCGTGGACAGGCAGGGCAAGAGCGCGGTCCTTGCCGACAAGTTCATCAGAGGGTATCCGGGTTGCCTGGCCTGGGCGCCGCGGAGGAGACGAAGTCTGGTTCGGCGTGAACAGGACCGGTCTGATGCAGGAGTTGCGGGCCGTGACGCTGGCCGGCCGCCAGAGGCCGCTCTACAGCGCCCCTGTTTCGACACGGCTACTCGACGTGTCGAAGGAGGGCCGGGTGCTGGTGGCCCTGGACCGACCTGGGGGCCGCAATTTCTTCCGCCGAATCGGAGCAGCGGCTGATCGCGAGCTGTCGTGGTTCGATTTCTCCATCGGCACCGGCCTCTCCCGGGATGGCCGCTGGCTCCTCATCAGTGAGCAAAGCGGCGGAAACGAGGCCGCAGACTCGGTAGACCTCTACCTTCGAGAAACCAATGGAAGACCCCCGATGAAGCTCGGGCCCGGGTGGGCCTGGGGATTCTCGGCGAACGACCGCATCGTCGCCGCTCAGGGATTCAGTCCCCCGGGCATCATCCTGTATCCGATTCCGTCCGGGTCCTCCGAGACGATCCTCGTCAAGGGCATTACCATTACCGCAGTCTCCGGCCTGCTGCCGCCCGATGATCGCCTGGTGGTCATCACAGGGTCCGAGCTGGCACGAAGTGACAGAATCTGGCTCGTTGGTCGAGACGGGACGCAGCCCACGCCGATCACGACCGAAGGAGTCGTAGCGGGGAACCCGCTGGCGATCCCGCCAGATGGGACGTTCATCCTGGGCGTGACTGGGGGCTGGACTGGGGGGAAGATGCTGGCGTACCCGGTCGCGGGCGGCAAGCCGCGGCCGCTGAAGGGGCTGCGCGATGGCGATGAGGTCGCCGGCTGGGGCGCGGACGGGCACTCGTTCTTCACCTACGACCCGCGCGAGCTTCCCCTGAAGGTCTACCAGGTGGATGAGCGGAACGGCGCGCGCGCGCTGGTCAGCGAGATCGCGCCGGCGGACAGCTACGGCCGGCTGTTCCGCGTCTGGGCGCTCATGACCCCCGACGGCAAGGCGTACTCGTACTCGGTCGTCCGCTGGCAGTCGGAGCTCCACCTGATCGAAGGACTGAAGTAGTCAGACTGTGGCTGTGAGCGGGCGGGCACCGGATGACCGATTGACGGCGAGGAAGCGAAGCGGCTCCTTGCAGCGCACTTTCAGTCCAACGGCCCGGCCGAAGGCGTGGACGATCGCTTTGTCCGGTATTGCGAGAGCCAGTTCGATGCGCTGGTTGAGAAAGCCCTCGAGACGTTCAACCCCCTGCTGAGGACGCGCAAGATCCCGAACATCGTGGCACGGCGGACGCGCCGGTGCCGGGCCCGAGTTCAGGGGTCGGAGCGGATTCCCACGCGGCACGGCCGGCGCATGCCGTTGCTGAGTCCCCACCGACCCCTGACCGGGCTACTTCGTCGCTCGCGGATCGCGGTTCGCGTCCTTGTCGAGGAATGGCACGCCTTCGCTCATCCACTTCGGCGCCGGAGCGCCCTTGAGGTAGTGATTGAAGAACTGGAAATACCGGATCGTCAGATCCTTCCGGTTGGCCAGCCCGCGCAGACCGTGCCCCTCGTTCGGATACGCGAGGAAGACGGCCGGCTTCCCCAGGTACCGCAGGGCGTTGTAGAAGGCGAGCCCGTTGGTGAACGGCACGGTGGGATCCGACCCGCCGTGCATGATGAGGAACGGCGCCGTCACCTCCGGCGCATGCGTGAGCGCCGACTCGAACATGTACATCTCGGGCTTGTCCCAGGGCGTCGCGCCCTCCCGGCCCTGGCTGTAGAGGTAGTAGTCGAAGGCGTTCGCACCGGATCCGCCGCTCACGGCGTAGGCCCATCCCCAGTTCTGGAAGAAATCGAAGTAGAGATCGACCACGCCCGCTCCCATGCCGACCGCTGCGAAGAGCCGCGACCTGGTGCCGATGAACGCCGCACCTTCGCCGCCGTAGCTGTGCCCGTTGAGCCCGATGTGCCTGGGATCGACGTAGCCCATCTCGATGACTTTCCTCGTCGCCGCCTCGACACACTCGAGCATGTCGCTGTGTGACGCGCCGGTATTGAAGTGCACGTCGGGAAGCATGGTGATGTAGCCCTCGGTCACCAGCTGGATCGGCGAGGATCCCATGCTGCTCAGGTAGGACGGCGCGGAGTAGCGATGCAGGTTCTGGGAGTTCTTCTCGTAGAAGTTGACGACCATCGGCCGCCGCTCGCCCGGCTTGAAGTCGTCGGGCAATGCCAGGATTCCCTGCAGTCGCAATCCCTTCTTGTTCTTGAAATCGAACAGGATGCGGTGGCCCCAGAGATACTCCGCCTGCTGCGGGTTGGCGTTGCTGATCTTCCTGGAGACCTTGAAATCCGGGCCGGAGACACGCAGGTCTGGAAACTCGGCGAAGGTCTGTCGCGTGAAGAGGAACTTGTCCGCCTTGGCCGCTTTCACGGGGTTGCTGAATGCGGCGTCCTCGTACACGATTTCTCTCAGCTTGCCGCCGGCCAGCTCGTAGAACCCCGCCTTCTTGGTCCACTCTCCGAAGGCGGACAGCGTGACGGGCTTCGACAAATCGATGGTCGCGCGTGCCGCGCCGGCACCGCCCCCGCGCCCGCCGCCGGGCTGGCCTCCGCCTGGGCCGCCGCCGGGCTGATCGAGCGGCTCGGTCCTGACGTACCGGAATCGAATCTCGTTCTTGCTGCCGACGCCGGAGGTCAGGTTCGTTGGTGCCGAACCGTCGAGCGGCACCTGCCACAGATCGTACTGATTGTTGACGATCGCCGACTTGCCGTCGCTCGTGTACCCGGCGATGCCATAGGAGGGCTTCGGGCCCGGATGATCGAATTCCAGGTCGACGAAGCTCACCGGGGGCTTGCTGATGCCAATGGTCCGCGAGGCGGCCGCATCGAGATCGTATGCCTGCAGTTTTTCGTCGCGCCAGTAGAGGAAGTAGTGGCCGTCTGGAGAAATGCCGAACGTATGATTGCCGGTCGACGTGTTGATCATCTGGTTCTTCAGGATCAACGTGCGCTCGCCCGTTGTGGTGTTCACCCGGTACAGGTCTGCTGCCGCGCGTTTGTGGTCGTGGATGTAGCCGCGCGTGTCGCGCCCCACGGCCCATCGGCCGTCTACCGCCACGTCGAGATCGCGCATCGTCGCATCCGCGAGGCGGACGTACCTGTTCGCCGACACGTCGAACGCCTGCCGGAACGTGAAGTTCCGATCCTGTTCGGCGCGGATCATCTGCATCGATTGCACGCGCTCGTCGATCGAGTTCCAGACGTCCACGTCGGCGACCTCGTCGGTGTTCCTCCGTCGTGTCGTGTCGGGCGCCGCGACCTGCTCCTTCATCCCGAAGAACACCCGCTTCTTGTCGTCGCTCCACGTGAGCGCCGCCCGATCGCTGACCACCCACCCTTTCTGGAAACCAGCCGCCTTGGACGGATCGAGGACGACGGGCGACGGGTCCTTGTCGAGCGCCGCCTGCACGTTCGGAAACGCGACCAGGAGATTGTCCTTCTCCCGCATCTTCTCGACGTCCTTGCCCTTGAGCACCGCAAGCGCCGTCCCGTCCTCGCTCCACGCGAGGCGTGCGTAGGTGCGGGCGTCGTTGTCGAGCGTGTTCAATTTCCCGTTCCGCAGATCGAGGATGAACAGGCCGTTGCTGTCCTTTGCTGCGGCGTCGACAGTGAAGGCCAGCAGCTCGCCCGACTTGTTGAACGCGATATCGCCGACACTGCCGAGCAGCAGATCACGCCCCGTCGAGAGACTGTGGACGGTGACGTCAACTCCCGCAGGCCCCGCCGGTGTCTGGGCCGCGCCGGCACCTGGCGCAGCGCCAGGCGCGATGCCAGGGGCCGCAGGCGCTTCCGTGCCCGTTCCGCCACGCCCGCCAGTTCCCGAGCCGGTCGCAGGCCTGCGACGCTTGAGGATCAGGTGGGTGGAATTCGCGGAGAACGTGAACGACTCGACTTCCTGCCAGGATTGCAGGGCGCCCGTCGCGAGATTGCGCAACTCGGCGCGCTGCGGCGGAGGCGGCGGCGGAGTGGCCGCTCCACGTCCCCCCTGGGTTCCCTGCCCGCCACCCGCCTGGCTCCCGCTTCCAGACGAAGCGCCGGCGCCAGGCTGCCCGCCTGCGGGAGGCTGGCTGGTCGTGCCTGGCTGGGAGCCACCACCCGGGGACGTGTCGCCCGAGGGGGCCGTACCGCCTGCCGGCGGTGTGCCGGGTCCGGTTCCACCCCGGCCTCCGCGCCCGCCTCGCCCACCGCTTGGATCGACCTCGTACGCGAACCACCGGGAATCCGCAGAGAACCTTCCGCCCGTCGCGTTCGCGATCTCGATGTCCTTGTCCGTCGCAAGGTTGAGGAGATGCTGGACCGGCTTGGCCTCGGTGGCCACCGTGTTGGAGAGCTGCAGCACGTAGGCGGCCCAGTTGCCGTCACCCGAGAGTTCCTGGTTGGCAATATTCCGCCACTTCACGTAATCGTCGACTGTGAGGGCCTTCTTGGCTGCGGCCGAGGCTGAAGCCGGCGACTGCGCGGCGGGCCACGAGTAGGCGAGGCCAAGCGAGACGGCCAGCGCAACGAGGAGTATGGCGAGCCGTCGGCCCGTGTCGGGCCTGAGGGCGGGGTGGATCACGTGCGGTCTCCTTCCTGTGTGGGTGCGTACACGCGCACGACGAAGCACGAATCCTACCTCGCGGACCCGGAGTCCATCCAGAAGATAGGTCGCTGCCTCACTTTGCCCGATCGGAAAACTCTGGATAGGGAGTCGGCCGAACAGCAGGCGGGAGCGAGAGATCACAGGCGCGGAGTCAGGCGGCTCAGCCCCCCGCGGCGTGCGCGATGATGAAACAGTCCCCGGTTCCAGTGCATGCCCTGGGCTGACGGCTGCGTGAACCTCGTCGGCACACGCACCTACCGGGTGCTTACTTCTGAAGTTCGGCGGTCAGCGTGGCTCCATTCATCGCCGGCATCACCGCCGCGATCTTCACGGGCTTCCGATCGGCCTTGGACACCCACACGGTCGTCTTGGCGCCGCTGCCGGTCGTCAGCAACTCGACCCTGTAGCAGTCGAAGGCGCCGGCCGGCACCGTCACCTGCTCGCTGCCGGTCACTTTCAACTCGACGATGGCGACCTTCTGAGTCTGGAGGTCGAAGTTCCGGAAGCTGGTCGTGTAGCCCTCGGCGAGCGGCAGCGCCGCAACGGCAAAGTACCCGCCGGCGCCGTCGGCGAACAGCGGACCGCCCAAGTCCACGGCGATTGGCCGATCCTGCCCGGGCAGCTTCATGGTGCCGGTCGCCCGGTTGCCCTTGGTCTCGAAGTCGATCGACACCGGGCCCTGTGTCGTGGTTCGCTTCATCACGACGAGGGTGTCCTTCGCGAGCACGGTTCGATCCACGGTTTGTCCCATCGGGGTCGAGGCCGACTCGGTGACGACCCAGCCGCTCTCGTCGTCCTTGATCTCGGAGACGATCGCGAGGTCGATGCCCTGGCCTCCCATGTCGATCCTGGCCTTGTAGTTCGCAGTGCCGGGCTGGAGCCCGGCGGCGATCTTCGGGGCGTCCGCTTCGGCAGCAGCACGCGCCGCCAGCTTCACGCTCTTCGGATCGACCGAGATCTCGCCGAGACGCTTTTCGACTTCCGGTGTCATGCCGGGCTGAAACCGGCCGCCGAGTCTCGAGGCCAGGAACTTCTCGGCAGCCGCGAACATCGCGAGGTTGTTCACGGGGCGGGCGAAGCCGTGGCCTTCGTCCGGCGCGACGATGTACTCGACCGGGAAGCCCCTGTCCCGGAGCGCGATGACAATCTGGTCCGACTCCGCCTTGTTCACCCTCGGATCGTTTGCGCCCTGCACGACCATCAGCGGCGTCTTGATCCGGTTGGCGGAGTTGAGCGGCGACTGCCGCTCCAGTTGGGCCTTGCCGCCGGGCGTCGAGGGGTCGCCCATCCGCTCGTTGAAGACCTTGCGGCCAGCTTCCCAGTACGGAGGGATCGACTCGAGCAGAGTGATGAGGTTGGACGGGCCGACGATTGACACGGCAGCGGCGTACACGTCGGGCGTGAACGCCACGCCCGCCAGCGTGGCGTACCCGCCATAGGAGCCGCCCATGATGCCGATTCGCTTTGGATCGACACCCTGCGTCGCGAGGTACTTCGCGCCCCACGTGATGTCGTCCTGCATCTTGTCGCCCCACTGCCTGTTCCCGGCGTTCAGGAACCGCTTGCCGTAGCCGGTGGAACCCCGGAAGTTCGGCTGGAGCACGGCGTAGCCGCGGTTCGCGAGAAACTGCGTGAACGCGCTGTAGCCCCAGGTGTCACGCGCCCAGGGCCCGCCATGCGGCAGGATCACGGCCGGCAGATTCTTCGCGGGCACGCCCTTCGGCAGTGTCAGGTAGGCAGGTATCTCGAGTCCATCTGATGAGACGTACTTCACCGCCCTCATCGGGGCGAGATCGCCTCTCACGAGCTTCTCGTAGACGCGGTACTGGAGCGTGAGCCGCTTGGTCGCACGGTCGAACAGGTATCGCTCGCCGGGCTCGGTATCGCTGGTGGCCGACACGAGCCACACCTTCTCGTCATCGGTCGATGAGCCGAGCGTAATCTCCTTGCCCGGCAGTTGCTGCTTGAGCCGCGCGTAGTCGGCCCCGAGCGCCTTGTCCTTGAAGTAGGGGCGCGCCTTGTCGTCGGTGTATACCGTCAGCAGCAGGTCGTTGGTCAGATCGGAGAAGACGGCGCTGCCGAAGTCGACCCGGTTCAACGGGTCGGATTCGACCAGCTCTTCCTTCGAGGTCTCGGGATCGAACAGCACCAGCCGCGTCAGGTCGACGCGGTCGCCCTTGTTCGTTTCCATGTAGACGCGCCTGCCGTCCTTGTTGAATCGCAGCGGCCCACAGGTCTCGAAGACCGAGCACGAGTAGACGGACACCAGTCGGCCCGGATCGACGCGCAGCACCTCGGTGTCGCCGCTGTCTGCCGTCCGGGTTGCCAGGCGCAGGTTGCCCTTCAGGTCGAAGACCCAGCCGCTGATCCGATCGGAGTTCCTGCGAACGAGCGTCCGCTCTCCGGTCGAGATCTTCACCTTGTAGAGGTCGTGCCAGGCCTTGTCGCGGTCGTTCAGGCCGACGAACATCGCGTCGGGATCGCTCTTGGGCACTTCGTAGATGAAGGTCCGCACGCCTTTCACCCCCGTGAGGTTGCGCGCCGCGGGAACCTCAGCCCCGGCGGCCGGCCTGGCGGCAGGGTCGACCGCGTAGACGTTGTAGTTCTCGTCCCCGGCCTGGTCCTGGGCGTAGAGGATGAACTTGCCGTCGCGGCTCCAGAAGTATGCGCTGACCGGCCGCGTGAGGTCGGCCGTGACGGGACGCGCGGCGCTGAAGGGTTCCGTGATGCCCTTGACCCACACGTTGCGGGTGCCCTTGAACGGCTTGACGAACGCCAGGAAGCGGCCATCCGGGGAGATCTGCGCGCCCGACACCTCGGGGTCGCCGAAGAACAGGGTCCGATCGATGATGGGCGGTTGCGCGGACGGCGCCGCCGATGCCGGCGCGGCGGCAGGAGCAGGCGGCTTCGGCACGGCGACCTGCTTCGGGGACTGAGCCGGGAGGACGGCCACGCTGAGACAGGCCAGCGCGCCCGCCGCGAGCGTGAATGAACGCCATGCCCCGGGCCGGTCGGAACCTGGTCCCAGGCCCGAAGTGAACCGCCGCCGACGGATGCCATTGTCGATCATCGTCATAGTCCTCATTCCTACGACCCGGCGACTTCCTTCTTCCAGCTCTGCAGCGTGTCGAGCTTCAGCGGCTCGTCGACCTGCATCTCCACGAACTTGCAGACCTGCAGCAGTTCCTCTTCGGTCAGCACGCGGTTCGATTCTTTCGCCGCGCGGAGGATGGCCTCGGCCAGGTTCTCTTTCGGTTCGATCCCGTGTTCGTGCAGCCAGTGGACCACATTGGACATCCCGGACATGAAGCCGACCTCGATGCGCTGGCTCGTGCCGACCATGCCGGCCGGCACGCCCGAGTAGATGCGGTCTGCCAGGTAATCGTCGCCCTTCCGCTTTGCCTTGATGATCGCCGCGGCGTGCACGCCGGTCGCCGTGCGGAACGCGTCCACGCCGAAGACGGGGTAGTTGATCGGAATGGGCACGCCCGTGGCGTGGCTGGCTGTCTCCACGTACTCGCGAAGCGGCAACAGGTCGGTGTCGATGTAGCCCATCAGGCGCAGGTTGATGAGGAGCTGATCCATCGAGCAGTTGCCGACCCGTTCCCCGATCCCGAGCGCCGTGGCGTGCAGGCGATCGACGCCCGAGGTCATGGCGGTGATCGTGTTGATCACGCCGAGGCCGCGGTCGTTGTGGCCGTGCCAGTCGAGCTTGATGGACGGATCGGTCTCCTTGATCAGCTGGAGGACATACGGGATCAGGTTGCGCACGCCACGGGGCGTAATGTGGCCGACCGTGTCGGCGACGCACAACCGGGTCGCTCCGGCGTTGATCGCGCACCGGAACAACCGGCGGATCGTGTCCGGCATCGCGCGGCAGGTGTCCTCGGTCACGTACATGACGGGCAGGCCGTTCTTCACCGAGTACGAGACGGCCTCATCGGTCAGCTTCAGCATGTAGTCGAGCGGCCAGTCCTCGGCGAGCTGCCGGATGGGCGACGACCCGATGAACATGGCGGACTCGATGGTCATGCCGACCCGCTGCGAAATCCGCGCGAGCGAGGCCACGTCGTCGATGACCGTGCGCACGGCGCAGTTCGGCCGGATGCGCAGGTTCGACCGCTGGATCTCGAGGCACAGCTCCGTGACGTCGGCCCGCGCACGCGGCCCGGCGCCGGGCAGGCCGAGATCCACGCTGTGGATGCCGAGCCTGTCCATCAGGTGCAGGAGCCGTATCTTTGTCCCGATGTCGGGATCCTTGACCGACGGCGATTGCAGCCCGTCCCGCAGCGACTCATCGTCGAACTCGATCGGGTGGTCCCGGTGTGGATAGCCATTGCCGGCCGTGTTCCAGTCGTAGATGAGGCCGCTCGTCGATGGGGGTTCCGCCATGATGACCTCTCCCTGGTGTTCGCCCGAATCGGGGCGACGACGTTGCCCTGCGGCGGCACCCGCGTCCCGACGATCACGCGGGACGGTGACGTGTCCCGCCGCCCCGTCCTCTGCCCTACCGCGCGATCAGCGATCCGAGCTCGAGCCGATCGTAGGCCCGCTCGACCTTCTCGTAGATACCGTCGGTCGATCCCCGGCCGATGACGCCCGTCATCGCCATGCGATGAATGCTCCGCGCCAGTTCGACGGCCGAGCCGTGCCGCCCGGGCTTGTACCATCCGTAGATCCAGTTCAGCATCCCGAAGATCGCGTAGGTCGCGCGCTCGAGCTCGGCATCCCGCGGGATCGCCGGCACCGAACGGATCGACCCGCCGTTCGCCGGCTTCGCAGGCACTTTCCGATCAGCCAGCAGGCGCCGGACCACGATCTCCGCGGTCCGATAGTACCTGCTCCTTCAGCGACCGAACCCGGTGCCGCTGTCGCGCCGGAAGCTCCTTGGCGTCGTGCACCAGCACGCGCATGACGTCGAAGTGCGTGGTCATGTAGCGGACGTGGTTCAGGATGAACGCGTAGAGCTGCGCGTCGGCTGATTGTGCCACCGACACGGCAGCGGACGCGGACGCGTTGAGCGTGTCGACCGCGCCGGTCTGGAGCGCGACGAGGGCGGCTTCTTTCGAGGGGAAATAGTTGTAGAAGCTGGACAGGCCGCGCCCCGTAGCCCGGGCGAGGACCCTCATCGAGGTGCCGTGGTAGCCGTGGCGCGCGAAAATCCCCGCGGCAGCCTGCAGGATGTCGGCCTGGGCATGCCGGTGACGAGTCGCTCTCGGCACACGTGTCTCCTGACGACCCGATTTCGACTGTACGGAACGATCGTTCGTCTGTCAAGGCAACGCGGGCATCGAGATGATCTCGTGTGGCCGGGGACCGAGACGATGATGCCAGTGTCCCGAGGCAGAAGGTCGGTGACGACCAGTCCGGAGCGCGGCGCCCGGATCGCAAGGCGCGAAGACCGAGCAAATCAGGCACATGCGAGGGAGACGCAATCTGGGCGAGCCGGGACCCCCGACGCGGCAGCCGCGTTCGGGTGGAACGGGATGCCCCGCCCGGAAACATGTCGGCGAACGTCTGACCCGGGACACTAGGGATGGATGACGGTAATGATGAAGGGCATCGTCGACTGGAGGTTGCCGACGTCGTAGACCCCAACGCAGAACGTGCCTGCGCCGGACACGGTGCCGCTGACCGTTGCCCCCTGGTTGGCGGTAGGGTTGGGAATCGCCGCGGTACAACTCGTGCCGCTCCAGTAACCCAGCGCGATTCCGACCTGGAGCGACGAGTCAGGGCCGAGGCTGGTCAGCGTGCCCGTGATCACTCCGGCTCCTCCCACATTGAAGGGGAACGATGAAGATCCGCCGACATCCAGGTTGCCCGTGAACGTCTCGGTCACGCTGGTCGTTGGCGGCGGTGTCGGTGTGGTCGGGATGAATGGGGTGGTCGGCAGATTCGAGTGGTCGGTCTTGACACATCCCGACACTGAGAAGGCTGCCAGGACCAGGAACACCCCGGCCAGATGTGCGGGCCGTCGGCGGTAGTTCACGTTCGCCTCCATGACATGACGCGACCCCCGGATTGGCTGGCTGTGGGGGTGCGGCCATCCGCCAGTCGACTGCCTCCCCCGCGCCCGGTCTGGCTACCGAGTCCGGCAATCGAGCTCCGCTCCCACGGCCGGTCTGGATGGCGCTGCCGACAAGCACGCACCAGGTGCAACAACCGAGCCACGCGATGAACCTTCATTCATCGGTGGTCCGCTAAGTCCGAGTCGGCAGATCCGTCTTCCTAGGATGACACATCCGGGGGATTCTGGGACATTTCGCCCCGCCCCGGGACGGTTTGACCGCGCCATCGATCCAGGGCGAGCCGCCCTTCGGGGACCCCGCCGGACCGGGACGGACCGCGGCGCCCGTGTCGCGCGATCGGTCACCGCCGAAACGGCCCCTGAGATGCGTTTCCCGGGGCTGCCGTCCCGGGGCCGCGGCGGGCGCGGCCCAACCGGTTGTACAATCCATGCGCCCCCGGGACCGGGACCATGAAACCCATCGAACACGACGTCTACATCTGCTACCGGGACCCGGCAGGCCGGGACCTTGCGAACGTCGTGGCGGCGGGTCTGACGCGACGCGGCTTCCACCTCATCCCCCATGATCTGGGGTCCGGCGCGGACTCGCTCCCGCAGCGGTTGATGCTCATCGAAGAGGCGCCGGATTGCGTCCTCCTGCTGACGCCGGGCGCGCTGGATTCCTGCGGCGATGATCGGGACCCATTGCGTTTGGAAATTGCCCACGCACTGAGGACCGACCGCATCGTCGTGCCGGTCATCGCGCCGGGATTCGGCCGGTACCCTGTGCGGGGGCTGCCCGCCGACCTTGCGGGGCTCGCCCGGTTCCAGGGCATCGTCTACGATCCGGCGAACACCCCTGAGATGATCGCGCGCCTTGCGCATGCGCTATCGAGCGACACGACCGTCGATGACCGCCGCGTCATGCGCACAGCCCGGCGGGCCTTCATCGCGGCGGGGCTGTTCATCCTCGCCCTTATCGTCATCAAGGTTGCGATCGCTCTGCCGAAGATGCTGGCGCGCCGCTCCGAACCCGCTCCCATCCCGCCGCTGTCACTCTACTGGTCGAGCTTCGCACAGCGTCAACATGCCGGAGGCTGGGCCGAGTTCCAGCTGCGCGACGGCGGTTCGGTCGCCCCCGGCGATCAGGTCCGCCTGCTCTTCAGCCCGAGCGCCGAGGGTTCCGCCTACGTGCTCGCGAGGCATCTGAGCGGTGACATCGCCGTCATCTTCCCGCCACAGGAGCTTCGGGGAGCTGCGCGTGTCGCGGCGGGGCGTGTCTACGAGGCTCCCGGAAACGCGCGTTGGTTCACCGTCGATCCACAGGCCGGGCTGACCGCCCTCTACATCGTGGCCAGCTACGACCCCATCGAGAATCTCGAGGAACTGGTCGAGGACTCCGACCAGGCCACCAGCATCCAGGTTCGACGCGAGCTCCTCACCACGACAATCGCGGGCCTCATCGACGGCCGGCACGGGCCGTCGGACTTCCGGGTCCGCGCGCGAAGCGGCCGGAGCATCCTTCGAAGCCTCGCACCCGCCGCAGGACCCGAGACCTCGTCGACAACGCTCTCGAGCGGCACGCTCGTCACCCACGTCATGACGGCGCAGCCCGGGCTGTTGAGCGCGCTGGTCGAGATACGCGTCCAGTTCGAACCGCTCCGTTAGCAGCCCGGATGTTGACCACCGGCCGGGAATCGGGATCCCGGGCGTCCAGCCCTCCCGTCTGACGAACGGTCGTTCAAGATTGACCGAATCCATCGGCGATAGCCATAATGGATTTACCGTGGAAGATTCAGCCATCGCCCGCACGATTCAGTGGGAAACCCGTCCAGATGAGTACCGCCACTGGACGCTGGCCTTCGACGGCCCCGTCGCCACGCTGACGCTCGAGGTCACCGAAGACGCCCCGCTCGTACCCGGCTACCGCCTCAAGCTCAACTCGTACGATCTCGGCGTCGATATCGAGCTCTCTGATGCGGTGCAGCGCGTCCGCTTCGAGCATCCCGAGATCCACGCGGTCGTGATCAGGAGCGGCAGAGAACGAATCTTCTGCGCGGGCGCGAACATCATGATGCTCGGCCAGTCGAGCCACGAGTTCAAGGTGAACTTCTGCAAGTTCACCAACGAGACGCGGCTCGCCATGGAGGACGCGAGCGCGCATTCCGGGATTGCGTTTCTCGCGGCGATCAACGGCATCTGCGCCGGCGGCGGATACGAACTGGCGTTGGCCTGCGACGAGATCTTCCTGGTCGACGACGGGCACTCGGCCGTCAGCCTGCCCGAGACTCCCCTTCTGGGCGTGCTGCCGGGAACCGGGGGCCTGACCCGGGTGATCGACAAGCGCCGGGTGCGGCGCGATCTCGCCGACATCTTCGCCACGACCGCCGAAGGCGCGAAGGGCAAGCGGGCCCTCGAGTGGCGCCTGGTGGACGCGCTGGTTTCCCGGAGTCAGTTCGCCGAGGCCGTGGGCGCGCGCACCCGCGAGCTGGCCGCGCGTTCCGATCGGCCGGCGTCGGGGCCGGGCATTGCGCTCGAGCCTCTTCACCCGGTCGTAACCGACACCGGGGTCCGGCATTCGACCGTCAGGCTGTCGATCGACCGCGAGCGCCGCACCGCCGAGATCATGATCTCCGGACCCGAAGGCGCCATTCCGGGAACTCCGGACGCCATCCTTCGTGCGGGCGACCAGTTCTGGCCGCTTCGCGCGTTTCGCGAGCTTGACGACGTGCTGCTGCGGTTGAGATTCGAGGAGTCTGAAATCGGCACGTTGGTCGTCAGGACAACCGGCAGCCTGGCATCGGTCCTCGAAGCCGATCGGGTGCTGGTCGAGCACCAGCACCACTGGCTGGTCCGCGAGATCATCCTGCTCATCAAGCGGACCCTGAAGCGGCTGGACCTGACCGCGCGCAGCATCTTCGCCGTGATCGACCCGGGGTCCTGCTTCGGCGGCACGCTGTTCGAACTGGCCCTTGCCGCAGATCGGTCCTACATGCTGGACGATCCCGACGAGCCAGTTGCCATCGCGCTGTCTCCGATGAACGCGGGACTGCTGCCGGCCGGCAATGGATTGTCGCGGCTGCAGGCGCGCTACTTCGCCGACCCGTCGCGCGTGGACGAATTGCTCTCGCATGAAGGGCCATTGGTCGCGGAAGAGGCTCGTGAGGAGGGCCTGGTCTCGATGGCCCCCGACCGTCTCGACTGGGACGACGAGGTGAGGCTGGCGATCGAGGAACGGGTCTCGCTCTCACCCGATGCGTTGACCGCGATGGAGGCCAACCTCCGCGTCGTCGGGCCCGAGACGATGGAGACGAAGATCCTGGGGCGGCTGACGGCCTGGCAGAACTGGATCTTCCAGCGGCCGAATGCCGTGGGCCCGCGGGGGGCCTTGAAGGTGTACGGGTCGGAGAACCGGGCGGTGTTCGACTGGAAGCGGACGTGAACGATGATCTCCGATGAGAAGATCCCGAACAACGTCAACCTGAGCAGCGACAAGCGGCTTCAGCGTGCGCTCGAGCACTGGCAGCCGAAGTACCTCGACTGGTGGCGCGAGATGGGGCCCCAGGGCTTCCAGGACTACCACCACGTGTACCTGCGCACCGCCATCAGCGTCGATGCCCGCGGGTGGGCCCATTTCGACTACGTCCGGCTCCCCGAGTACCGATGGGGGATCTTCCTCGCGGAGCCCGAGCCGGATCGGCGCATCGGGTTTGGTGATTTCTACGGCGAGCCGGCCTGGCAGGAGGTTCCGGGTGAGTTCAGGAACCCGCTGCGCCGGCTGATCGTGACGCAGGGCGATACCGAGCCCGCCAGCGTCGAGCAGCAGCGCATGCTGGGCACGCGCTGCCCGAGTCTCTACGATCTCCGCAACCTGTTCCAGGTCAATGTCGAGGAAGGGCGGCACCTGTGGGCCATGGTCTACCTGCTGCACTCACACTTCGGCAAGGACGGCCGGGACGAGGCCGCGGAGCTGCTCGAGCGTACGAGCGGCAACGCCGACAAGCCGCGAATCCTCGAGGCCTTCAACGAGCCGATCGAGAACTGGCTCGACTTCTTCATGTTCACGATGTTCACCGACCGTGACGGCAAGTCGCAGCTGATGTCACTGTCGGAGAGCGCCCTGGATCCGCTCTCCCGGACGACGCGATTCATGCTGACCGAGGAAGCGCACCACATGTTCGTCGGGGAGTCCGGCATCGCGCGGATCCTGCAGCGGACCTGTGAATTGCTGAAGGCGGAAGGCGGCGTGTCGGGAGACGTCCGCCGCGCCGGGGGGATCGACCTGCCCACCATCCAGCGGCATCTGAACTTCTGGTTCAGCCGCAGCCTGGATCTGCACGGCGGCGAGGTGTCGAGCAACGCGGCGTCCTACTTCGCCAACGGCCTCAAGGGCCGGGCGAAGGAGGCCCACCACGACGAACACGTGCTGCTCAACGAGGTCTACCCGATGGTCATCGTCGAGGACGGCCATCTCGAGTCGCGCGAGGTCCCGATGCGCAACGCGATGAACGAAGTGCTGCGCGACTGGTACGTGGGCGACTGCGCGGCCGGGGTGGAACGCTGGAATGCCCTCCTCGAGCGCCATGGCCTCTCCGACCGGTTGAGCCTGCCCGATCGGAAGTTCAACAGGCGCATCGGCATGTTCGCCGGGTTCCAGTTCGACCCGGCCGGCAGGCACCTTTCCGACGAGGAATGGGAGCGGCGCCGCGATGAGTGGCTGCCGACTGACGACGACAAGGCGTTCCTGTTGAGCCTCATGAACAGGCCCGTCTTCGAGCGAGGGATTTTCGCCAACTACATCGCGCCACCGGCCCGGGGCATCAATCAACAGCCCCTCGATTTCGAATACGTCAGAACCGAAATGTAGGCGGTGCCCATGCCCGTCAGCAGCCTCGAGTCACTCAAGATGTATGTCGGCGGCGAGTGGATCGATGCGTCGAGCGGCACGACGCAGCCGGTCGTCAACCCTGCCACCGAAGAAGTGGTCGCCACGGTGCCCTCGGCGTCGGCGAGCGACGTGGACCGCGCGGTGGCCGCGGCACGAGGGGCACTGAAGGGGCCGTGGGGCCAGATGTCCGCGCGCGAACGGGGACAGTTCGTGTGGAAGCTCGGCAGGGAATTGTTGAAGCGGGCCGACGAGGTCGCGCGCCTCGAGACCGTGCACAACGGCAAGCCGATCTTCGAGTCCAGGCAGATCGACATCCCCGCCTCCGCCGAGTGCCTCGAGTACTTCGCGGGCTGGGCGGACAAGATTCACGGGGAGACCATCCCCGTGAAGGGCGCGATGCTCGCCTACACCCTGCGGGAACCGGTCGGCGTGGTGGCCGCCATCGTGCCCTGGAACTTCCCGCTGCTGCTCGCCGTCTGGAAAATCGCGCCAGCGCTGGCCTGCGGCAACACGGTCATCCTGAAGCCCGCGAGCCAGACCCCGCTCACCGCGATCGCGATGGCGAGGATCGCGCACGACGTGGGCATGCCGCCCGGGGTGTTCAACGTGGTCACCGGCTCGGGCAGCGTGGTGGGTCCTCTGCTGGTCGCGCACCCTGGCATCGACAAGATCGCGTTCACCGGCCACACGTCGACCGGGCGCGAGATCGCGCGCGGTTCGGCCGAAACGGTCAAGCGCGTCACGCTCGAGCTTGGCGGCAAGTCGCCCAACATTGTCTTCGCCGACGCGGACCTGGACGCAGCGGTGCGCGGCGCATCCATCGGGATCTTCTACGGCAAGGGCGAGGTGTGCGCCGCAGGGTCGCGCCTCCTCGTCGAGCGGAGCATCCGGGACGAGTTCATCGACAAGCTGGCCGCGCGTGCGAAGAAACTGGCGCCCGGAGACCCGATGGATCCGAAGACGCGGCTCGGGGCGATCTCGTCACGGGCCCAGCTCGACCGGGTCATGGGCTACATCGAAACGGGCTCGCGCGAAGGGGGAACCCTGGTTGCCGGGGGGCATCGGGCCGACATCGGAACGGGAAAGGGCTACTTCATCGAACCGACGGTGTTCGCCGGGGTCACACCCGGGATGACCATCGCGCGCGAGGAAATATTCGGGCCGGTCCTGGCCGCCATCGAGTTCGCCGACGCCGAGGAGGCCGTGGCCCTGGCCAATCAGTCCGAGTACGGGCTGGCGGCGGGCGTGTGGACCCGCGACATCAAGAGGGCCCACCGTGTGGCGAGGGCGCTCCAGGCGGGCACCGTGTGGATCAACACCTACAACGTCTACGACACGGCGGCGCCGTTTGGCGGCTACAAGCAATCGGGCTTCGGCCGTGAAATGGGTCAGCACGCGCTCGAGAGCTACATGCAGGTCAAGACGGTGATGGTGGATTTGAGCTGATTCGACCGCGGCACGTCTCGGACCGGGCAATATCCAGCACATGGATCGGGGACTCTGGCAGCAAGCCTCCGAGGGTACCCGTCATGATAGAAACCATCGCAGTCCTCGGCGCCGGGACCATGGGGCACGGCATCGCGTATGCGGCCATCTCCGCCGGCTTCACGACGCGGCTCTTCGACGTGTCGGACGCCCAGCTCGACAAAGGCACGAGGGCCATCGAGCAGATCGTCCACAAAAGCGTCGAACTCGGCCGGCTGCCTCCGGGCGATATCGGACCTACGCTTGCCAGACTCACGCCGACCACCACCCTCGACGATGCGGTGGATGGAGTGGATCTCGTGATCGAGGCCGTGCCCGAACGGATCGATGTCAAGCTCTCGCTGCTCGGCGAGATCGAGCTGCTCATCGCGCCCGACGGCGTCATCGCCTCGAACACCTCGGCCCTGAGTCTCACCGAGCTTGCCACCGCACTGGCGAGGCCGGCACGGCTGGCCGGCATGCACTTCTTCAATCCCGTCCACAAGATGAAGCTGGTGGAAATCGTGAGGGCGCTCGACACGGATCAGGCGGCGCTCGATGCGATCGAGTACGTGGCCCGCAGGATGGGCAAAGAAACCGTGGTGGTGCGCGATTCGGCGGGATTCGTCACCAGTCGCGTGAACGCGCTCATCGGCAACGAAGCGTTCTACATGCTCCAGGAAGGCGTCGCCTCGGCCCGTGACATCGACAAGGCGCTCAAGCTCGGCCTCAATCACCCGATGGGGCCCTTCGAGCTGGTCGATCTCGTGGGCCTGGACACGAGACTGAGTGTGCTCGAGCACCTGCACCGGAGTCTCGGCGAGAAGTACCGCCCGTGCCCGCTGCTCGTTCAGTACGTCCAGGCTGGCCGCCTCGGCCGAAAAGTCGGCAAGGGCGTCTACGACTACTGAGCCGCCGGAAGCCGGCTATCGGCTTCCGGCGATCGGCCCGGTCGAACTGTTCCGTACACTATTTCTTGGCACTTTGCGGAGGGGGGTCACTCACCATCGCGCTCGGGCCGGCGGCGGCCTGCAGCCAGGCGGCCTGCGCATCCGGCGGCAGCTTGTTCGAGTGCTTGAGGAACGTGATGATCTTCCAGATCTGATCGTCGCTCAGGATGCCGTCCCAGGCCGGCATGCCGGTCAGCCGGACGCCGTGCTTGGTGATCCACCACAGGTTTCCGTCTTCATCGCGCGGCACGCGGTTGACGATCTGGGGCGCAGGCGGGCTGAACTTCGTGCGCAACGGGCTGATCTTCTGCAGGGCCCCTCCGTGGCAGAGCGCGCAGTTCCGCTCGTACTGCCGCGCGCCCTCGATGAGATTGGCGGCGGTCGGCTCGGCCGGATTCGCTTGGTGGGGAGCGTTTCTCGCGACATAGGCGTCGGTCGCCATGTGTGCGAGCCTGCGCTCCATCGAGCCTGGAGGGTTGTCCGCACCGACCGGGATCCAGCCACGATTGATGATGAGGAACGTCGCGCCGAAGACCACGAGCAGCGTCGCCGCCACGCCACCGAGAAAATTGCGCATGCTTCACCTCTCCAGGAAAGTCGAACCACGCTCTTCGCCCGACACTCGGTTCCCGTTCGGGCACGGGTCAGGCGGTCGAGCGGACCACCCTCGCGGGTGAGGCGCCCGACGTCGCCGGATCGACGGGCCTGCAGGCGATGGAGCGGGCCCATTCCGTGACGAGCGCTGTTTTGGGATGCCGAGGACCGACATCGTAACCGGTCCGGCGCCCGCAGGCAACAGGGATGTGTGGGAGACCGTTGGCGAAAGGCCGGGCACTGGGGGCTCGGGGCTTGCGGCATGGGGCTAGGGACGAGTCGGATCGGCATCACGCGACGCGCAGGCCAAAGAAGACCGGCACGCCTCGTGGACTGAAGAGCAAGGTGGCGCCCGGTGCCCCTGGCCCCTGCGCGAAGACCGTGCGCGGGCGTGGGCTTGCGCCGCGCCTCGTTCATCGCCGAGAATCGTGCGCATGATGAAACGCGCTGCTCTTGCCGTCGCCTTCGCGGGTCTCGCCCTCGCCGGAACGCTCGCCGCCCGGCCGCAGACGCCGAAAACGCATCGCCTCGAGGCCACGCCAGACACGGTGGCCTACGGCTACTACTGGTCCGACGCGAGGCCGGCCCTCCGCATCGCATCGGGCGAGATCATCGACGTCGATACGCTGCTCGCGAGCACACCCGCCGCGCTCGGCCGCGCCGGCGTTCCGCCCGATCAGATCCAGGAGTCCCTGAAAGCCATCACGACGCAGGTGACCGGCGACCGGCGCGGGCCAGGCGGCCACATCCTGACGGGACCGGTGTATGTCGAAGGGGCCGAGCCGGGTGACGCGCTCGAGGTGAAGATCCTCTCGATCGATTTCGCGATCGACTACGGCTACAACGGATGCAGCGGGTTCGTGCCCGAGAACTGCGACAAGGCCGCGGGCATGAAGATCATCAAGCTCGACAAGAAGGCGATGACCGCCGAATTCATGCCCGGGATCGTCATTCCCCTGCGCCCGTTCTACGGGAGCATGGGCGTAGCGCCGGCGCCCGAGATCGGCCGCCTCAGCAGCGTTCCGCCGGGCAGGCACGCCGGCAACATCGACAATCGGGAACTCGGCGTGGGGTCGACCCTTTACATCCCGGTGTTCGTTCCAGGCGCGCTCTTCGAGCTCGGAGACGGCCACGCGGCGCAGGGCGACGGTGAGGTGGACCAGACGGCCATCGAGACGTCGTTCCGCGGCAGGGTGCAGCTCACCGTGCGGAAGGGGATGAAGCTGGCGTGGCCCCGTGCCGAAACGCCGACCGACTACATCGCCATGGCCACCGATCCGGACCTGAAAGTCGCGACGACGGCGGCGATCCAGGAAATGGTGAATTTCCTCGCGGAAACGAAGGGCCTCACGGCTCACCAGGCGTACCAGCTCACGAGCATCGCGGGAAACGTCGCCATCACTCAACTGGTCGACAAGCCGAACCTCGGCGTCCACGTGCGGCTGCCGAAGAGCATCTTCAAGAAGTCATAGCGGTTCGTCGTCCCACAGCGGCTGGCCGGCATGGGCGATGCGTCCCGGCCCGCACGTGGTCTTTCCCTGCCTCGTCCGGCGCCAGTACGGTCCCGAAACACGTGCGCCCGGGCGCACTCGCTATCCGCGGTGGGTCCCGGGCGCATGTTCCCGGCGAGAGACTCGCGGCGTCTAGCGAATCGAGTCGAAGCTGAGAATGACCGACAACACGCTGCCCAGCAACGAGGGTCTGCCCCCGGTGTACGTGCCGTACTGGTAGTGGCGGCTGTAGCCATCTTCATAACCGCGACGGAAGCCCTCGCGGAAGTAGAAGTTGTAGTCGTCCCGTTCCACGTAGTACCCGGTGTATCCGTAGTTGGCATCCTGGTAGGCATAGGAGCTCTGGTAATCGGAGGCCCACCGATCCTGCTGGTCCGCCTGTCCGGCCCGGAAGCCCTCTTCGTAGCCGAAGTTCACGGCCTGCCGGAGCAACGTCGCACCGTACTGGTTCGTCTCGTAGAACTGGCCGCCACGAGAGTACCGGAGGCTCGACGGCGTGTAGAAGTACGGATCGCGACCATAGTTGTAGTTGCGCGTGTTCTGAACTCGCGATTCCTGCTGGCGCAGGCGCGAGGTGTAGCCCTGCTGAAAGCGGAACTGTGCGGTGCGCTTCTGCTGCTGCAACTGCGCCGCGCGCTGCTGGGCGGGCTGCCGCTGCTGGACCAGGTGATCACGGTATTGCGTCAGGCGCTGCTGCTGCTGACTGATCCGTGCCTGCTGCTCCTGCTGTGACAGGCGCTGCTGCCTCGCGTTCTGGCCGTTGTTCTGCTTCTGGTTCTCCTTCTGCCTCTGACCCTGTTTCTCGTTCTCATTCTGGCGAGTGTCCTGCAGCGTAGAGGTCAACGCGCTGGTTCCGACCAGCGAAACCGCGCTGACGGCGACGGCGACGACCATCCGATTGAAGATCTTGACTGTCATAGTGCACCCTCCGGTGTGGCGGGCAAAACGCCCTCGAGTTCGCGAGCCAGGCGCCTCGCGCGTGTATCCATCGCGCCTCGAACTCGACGTCGGACTGCACCTGGAATGCTACGTGAGGGCCGGCGGCCGCGTCTGTGCAATAGAGGACATGGGTCTGCCAACGGACCTGCGACCGGCCGCACGCGACGGGCGGTGCGCGAGACGGTCTCGACCGAGAGGGCTATGCGCGGCCTGGTTCTGAACACGAAGTTGCGACTGCTGGTCCGGAGGCACTGCGCCCTTCGAGGGCGCTCTGCCGTGGCCTTCCAGCCACGCCCCCACCGAGTTGTAGGCGAGCGGCGCTTTGTGGCGAACGACCGCACGGTACACCGCGCTCGACTGCACGTGGCCGTCGGAGGTCAGCACGAACTCGCTGGTAGTCGGACGGGTACAGCCTGCGAACTCTGGCTGAATCAGTACGATATCGCCGCATGGTGCCCGGTCCCGTGGTTTCGAGGATCACACGATCGGGCGCTGTCGTGCGGTGATATGCCGCCAGCCGGCACGGAAGGCCGCGGGATTTCGGTGTGAGCGTTTGGACTACATGCCCGTGGGCGCGCCAGCGCCTCAATTCTCCCCTTTTTGCGACTTGTAATTCGCAAGCGGCTTCCATACTCTCTGTCACCAAGCAGGCAATCCAAGCACATTGAGGTCGCGGAGCGCGGGTGTTCCCGAGCGGGCATCCGGATCAGCTCAGGGCAGGGCTCGTCGGGGAGTGACGCGGTGCGTCCGCCTCTCGCGCAGGCCACTCGTGCACTGTTGCCTCGCGACAGGTCGAATTCAGTCGGATGAGGTGGTGGATGGAGTCCGAGTCCGATGGCGGATGGTGCGAGGTGACCGGTGCGCTGCCGCGGCCTCAGGCGGAGCCGCTGCGCGTCTTCGTCTGGGCCACGCCAGACGAACAACCGGAGACGCGCGATGACGACCGTGGCGGCCGTAGGACGCGACGAGGGGCCTGGTAATGCGGCGAATCCACCCGTTTGATGAGTCGGGGATCGTGCGCGGCGCGGACGGGATCGCGCGATATCAGCATCGACCCTCGTCGCTCGTCGAGATGCTGCGCCGCACGGTCGAGGAGGCGCCGGATGTCGAGGCGATCGTCGAGCTGGATGGCCAGCGGGTCACGTATCGACAGCTGTGGGATCGCGCGAGCCGCGTGGCCGGCGGGCTGCGGGCGGGCGGAATCACCCGCGGCGACCGCGTGGCGATCCGCCTTCGCAACGGGCTCAACTGGTGCCTGGCGTTCTTTGGCACCCAGATGGCCGGCGCCATCGCAGTGCCGGTGAACACGCGGTTCACCGACGCCGAGGCCGAGTACGTCGTCGGTGACTCGGGCAGCGCGTTCGTGTTCCACCCTGATGCACCGCTGCCGGACCGGGCCGGGATGGCCGAGGAGGATCTCGGGCAAGAGGATGTCGCGGCGATCTTCTATACGAGCGGAACGACAGGATTCCCCAAAGGCGCTATGCTCTCGCACCAGGGATTCCTCTCAAACATCGAGACGTGCCGGCGAATCGGCCTGCTGCCGTTCGACGGGACCGCTCGCACCCTTGTCTCGGTGCCGCTGTTCCATGTCACCGGCTGCAACAGTCTCCTGCTGCCGACGTGCGAGGCCAGGGGTACGACCGTGATCATGCCCGCCTTCCAGATTCAGGCGTTCCTGAACGCGATCGAGGCGGAACGGATCAACGTGGTGCTGGCCGTGCCGTCGATCTACTGGCTTGCCATCAACCAGTCCAACTTCCGCGAGTTCGACACGTCGAGCATCCGCTCTCTCGCCTACGGAGGAGCGCCGATTGCTCCGGACCTGGTCCAGCGAATCCTCGAGGCATTTCCCAGGGCGCGCGTCGGCAATGGCTTCGGCCTGACAGAGACATCGGCAATGGCGACGTATCTGCCCCACGACTATGCGCGCGTGCGGCCGGAGACCGTGGGCTTTTCCGCGCCGGTCGTCGACCTGAAGCTGGAACCCCCGTCGTCGAATGGCGGCGTCGGCGAACTGCTCGTTCGCGGGCCCAATGTCGTCAAGGGCTACTGGAACAAACCGGAAGCCACTGCGGCGACCTTCGTCGACGGCTGGCTGCACACCGGGGACCTCGCGCGGATTGACGAGGAAGGATTCGTCCAGATCTGCGACCGCAAGAAGGACATGGTGAACCGCGGCGGCGAACACGTGTACTGCGTCGAGGTCGAGGGCGTGCTCTCCGCACATCCGGCCGTGTTCGAGGCGGCGGTGATGGGCGTGAAGGACGACATGATGGGCGAACGGGTCGCGGCACTGGTCGTCCTCAAGCCAGGCCGCCAGGTGAAGGTGGACGAGCTTCTCGACAGCGTGAGAGGGCGGCTGGCCGAATACAAGGTCCCTCAATACGTCGTCATCACCGGAGACCTGCTGCCGAGGAACCCGGGCGGAAAAATCCTGAAGAAGACTCTCCGCGAGAACGTGGATTGGGGCACCCGGGTGTGGTAGCGGTCGGATGACTCGTGGCGGCCGCGCCACCGGCGCGCGGCCCTGTCGGGCGCGTCGTCGGGGTACGAGGTGGTGAGAGTGCGATTGATATCGATGGTGAGAAGAAATTCGGGTTCGAAGGAAAGGTAGGAGGGAAGAGATCATGGAGTGCCGAGTACACAGTCGAAGCGGGCACATCTTGATGCGTATTGCGGCGGTCGTCGTGCTTCTGGGTCTGTGGACTGGAGCCGCCGCTGCGCAGACGGTTGGGTCGTCGACGATTTCTGGCAAAGCCGTGGACGAAACGGGCGGCGCTGTGCCCGGCGTCACCGTCACCGCCAGCAGTCCGGCGCTCCAACTGAGAGCGGTCACCAAAGTCACGGGCTCGGACGGCGCGTACGAGTTCCGAGACCTGCAGCCCGGCATGTATCAGGTGAAATTCGAGCTCGAGGGATTTCAAGCCGTGGTGCGCGACAGCCTGACCATCAATGCAGGCTTCAACGCCCGGGTTGACATGACGATGAAGGTCGGGCAGTTCAACGAAACTGTGACGGTCTCCGGCCAGTCCCCGGTGGTGGACATCGCGTCGACGACGGTTTCCACCAACGTGACCAAGGACGTCATTGCGGCCATTCCGACAGGCAGGAATTTCGGCGAGGCCATCGCGATGGCGCCCGGAGTGCGCTATGGGGGCCAGCTCGACGTCGGGGGCAGCCGGGCCGGGGGCCAGGCCGACGGCGGTAGCAATTTCGGGTCGACCCAGGGCGCGCCGATGATGGAGGGCGTCAACGTCCGACTCGGCACGGGTGGCAGCGGCGCGTATATGGACCCCTCTGCCCTGCAGGAAGTGCAGGTCAATGCGATCGGAAACGACGCGGAAGTCGGGCCGCCCGGGGTGGCCTGGAAAGCGGTGCTGCAATCGGGCGGCAACACGTTCCACGGGCTCGCGTCGGGCGAGTTCCAGGCCCCGCAGCTGCAGGCCAGCAACATCGATGCGACGCAGAGAGCCCAGGGCGTGACGGGGTCGAACAAGCTCAACTACCAGTGGGACCTGGGCGCCCAGCTGGGC
Organism: uncultured Acidobacteriota bacterium; assembly: GCA_963843385.1. GTDB lineage: Bacteria > Acidobacteriota > Vicinamibacteria > Vicinamibacterales > JAKQTR01 > CAVOHU01. The sequence continues at coordinate 186,985 of CAWJJY010000007.1, read as the reverse complement.
GGCCGGATCATTCGGGACAGGGTGTGGTTCTTCGTCTCCGAACGTCATATCCGGCGTAACGAGAATGTCATCGGCTTTGCAAAGTCTCCCGGCCCAGACGGGAAGTACGGGACTGCCGACGATGTGCTTGGCCACAACCAGATGGACAACACGAACCTGAACTCCAAGCTCTCGTGGCAGATCTCGACCAAGAACCGGTTCGTCGCGACCTACTCTCGTTCGCTCAAGCACGAATTTGCACGCAACGCGAGTCAGTATCAGCCGTGGGAGAACACCTGGGACTACCCATACGACCCTCACCCCTACAAGTTCGAGTTCTCGAGCATGTTGAGCGACAGGCTGATGGTCACGGCGCAGTACGGCTGGGCGGGATACGACGCGAAGTGGCGGCCGCAGGACGGCGTCGACGTCGCGGGGAACCCGCCCACCTACGACCAGGCCACCAAGATCTGGACCGGTCCTGCTCTCCAGCTCTACACCGACAAGAACAGCCCTCAATTCTCCACCAGCGTGAGTTACTTCCCTTCCAGGTTCCTCGGCGGGAAGCACGAGTTCAAGGCAGGGTTCCAATACGGCATCTGGACCATCAACTCCCAGCGATGGAACCGGCCCTCCGGCAACTACATTCGCGTGTACGACAACGGCACTCCCATCCAGATCAGGACCGAGAATCGTCCGGTCGACGTCGGGGCGACGTCGCTGTATCCGGCGGCATATATCAGGGACACGTGGCGTTTCGGTCGTGCGACGGTGAACCTCGGTCTTCGGTGGGAGCACTACAAGGGCTACACGTGGGACTCGACCAAGGTCGCGGGCGAGTTCTCGACCGCAGGGTTCTTCCCCGGCGAGCCCATGTACAACTGGACAGCGTGGGCACCGCGCATTGGCGTGGTCTGGGACATCACCGGGCACGCGACAACCCTCCTGAAGGCGCAGTGGGGCCATTTCAATCACGAGATCTCCGAGGAGATGTCGAACACCCTGAACCCGAACGGTCTGGTTACCACGACATGGAAGTGGCACGACCTGAACGGGAACAGGCTCTATGACCCGGGAGAAGTCGACTTCAGCCCGACCTCTCCAGACTTTGTCAGCATCGGCGGGGCCGGCGTGGCGGGCGCGGGAGGCTCGTTTGGCCAGGGTGTGCAGGCGAACAAGAACCTGAAGCAGCCGTACACTCGCGAAATGTCCGTCACGCTGGAGCACGAGCTCATGGCGGAGGTCTCGTTCCGCGTGATGTTGCTCTACAAGACCGAGAATCGCCTGTATGAGAACGTCAATATCGGGCGGCCGTACAGCGCATGGACGATTCCGGTCACACGGCGCGATCCGGGGCCGGACGGCGTGATCAATACGGCGGACGATGGCGGGGCGGTGCAGCTCTGGGATTTCACGTCCAATTACCGCGGCAGCCAATTCGTGGTCGAGGTACCCATGAACCGGCCCTCCAATCGTCCGAATACGTACAAAGGCTTCGAGATCGCGATCGCCAAGCGGCCCTCGAAGACCTGGGACCTGGCCGCGTCCTTCCAGATGTACAAGCAGCACGTGTGGAACGTCGCCATTCCGGACAATCCCAACGAAGAAATCTACCCGGTCGACAACACGTCACCGTGGGCCGGCAAGGTGTACGGCACCTACCGCCTGCCGTTCGACTTCGTGGTGGCCGGGATGTTCAACCTCGTGTCCGGGGCCTCGGCGACGCGCACCTATATCTTCCGGACCGCCGATCCGCTCGGGGGCACGCCGTTGGCCAACGCCAGCCAGCTGACCGTGGCACTGGGACCGCCCGGATCGCAACGCCTGCCCAATCAGCGCGTCCTCAACTTCAAACTGAGCCGGGTGTTCAGCCTCCGCGGGGCGAGGCGCCTCACGGCGTCCGTACAGGTGTTCAACGTCCTGAACTCGAATGTCCCGACGACCATCAGCTTCCTCTCCGGACAGACCTACGGGGCCCAGTCGGAGATCACGCCGCCGCGCATCGCTCGCGTGGGACTCCAGTTCGCGTTCTGATTGCCAGAGCCGCGCCTTCCTCGACCGGGCGCCTGCAGTGGTGCAGGCGCCCGGCCGCAGACGACACCATCGGCGACGATCGATTCGGCACGACGTGTCTGACGGGCAGTCGACAGGGGGTCTTGCGTGAACGTGCCTTCAACCAGCATAGCGGCGACAGGGAGCGCCACCGCCCCGAAAGCCGGCCAGCGCTGGTATCAAGGGGTGACAACCGCTCAGTGGAGGGCATTCTGGGCGACGTTCCTCGGCTGGGTGCTCGACGGGTTCGACTTCACCATCGTCTCGTTCCTCCTCGTCGACATCCAGCACTCGTTCACGGTCAGCAAGGCCCTGGCGGGGGCGCTCGGGACGGTCACGCTCTTCTTCAGAATTGCCGGCGGGATTGGAGCCGGCACCGTGGCAGATCGATGGGGGCGCAAAGGGCCCCTGATGTTCTCCATCCTCTGGTATTCGTTGTTTTCGTTCCTCGGAGGCTTCTCGACTTTGTACCGCGTCCTGTTTGCCTGCCGGGCGCTGTTCGGTATCGGCATGGGCGGGGTCTGGGCCGCGGGGATGCCGCTCACGCTCGAACACTGGCCGCCGAATCGCCGCGGCGTGATGTCCGGGCTCCTGCAGGGCGGCTACTCCGTCGGATTCATCCTGTCGGCAATCGTGTACCAGTTCGGCTATCCGCTGGTCAACGGCGGCACGGACATGGGATGGCGGGTGATGTTGTGGATCGGCATCCTGCCCGCATTCCTCGTTCTCTGGATCATGTCCAGGGTGCCTGAGAGCCCGGTGTGGCTCCAGCGCCGGCAGGACCTGAAGGACCGCAGCGAGCACGACACGATGTCACTCCTGCGGCTGTTCCACAGGGGCATCCTTCCCACGACCATCCACGCGTCGCTCATCATGGCGGCGTTCCTGTTCTTCTATTACGCGATCAGCTTCTGGTACCCGACTTACCTTGGCCTGATGGGGCGGGCGACGCTCCCGTACCTGATCGCCCTCAACATCGGCAATCTCACGGGCAACGTCTTCTGTGGTCGAATGTCGGAGACGCGGCTGGGGCGGCGCGGCGCGTCGAGCCTGGCGGCGCTGGCAGGGATCCTCGTGATCCCGCTCTATCTCTACGCGGCGAGCCCGTCGTTGCTCTGGGTCGGAGCGCTGATGATGGGATTCTTCGGTGCGGGCAGTTTCGGCATCGTGCCGAGCTATCTCACCGAGCGCTTTCCGACCGCCGCTCGGGCCGCCGGCACCGGCTTCGCCTACCACGTCGGTGCGGGTGTCGCCTCGTTCGCGCCGTTCCTCGTGGGATCGCTGCAAGACCGCGGACTGACGCTCCCGGCGGCGATGGCCGCCTGCATCGCGGGATCCGGGCTGCTGTTGATCGCGCTGCTGTGGCTCGGACCAGAAACCCGAGGGCGGTCGTTGGAAGCCTGAGACGACCGCCGCCAGGAACGCTCGCCTTCCCGGTCGATCGACCCCGCGCAGATCGATCGGGGGCCAAAGAGGTCTCGGCCACTGCCGGGAGTCATCCTCCCGTTGGCATCGCCCGAACATCTGGCGGTCGAAGCAAGCCCCTGACCCGGCCCTGACCTGCCTTTGTTCCAACCCGGCAATGGGTGTATCCTGTAGCGGCTTCGCAACAAGGGCCCGGATGCCCTTTCTCGATCTACCCGCCGATCGCCCCGAGTCCCCCCTGAGACGGCGAGTAAACCCCAGCAAGAGCGGTCGGTCACGATCCGAGCTTTCCGTACCTGCGCTGCCAGCCGGCCAGGTGTCTCATCCAGGGTGGAGGTCATCATGCATCTTCATGGACGTCGTTATGTAGGAATCCTGTTCAGCTTCATCATCGTCCTGGTGTCGGTCGCACTCGCCGCGGTGGCGCAGGAGCCGTCGCCGTACTTTTCTCCTGTCATCAAGAACGGGCCGGCACCAAGCATCCATTCGGTCGGCGGTGCGGACCTCTACAACGCGTATTGTGCGGTCTGCCATGGGACCGACGGCAAAGGCGATGGTCCGGCCGCCATCGCCCTCAGGAGCCGCCTGCCTGATCTGACGCTGCTCGCGAAGAGCACCAGGGGCAAGCTTTCGCGAGCAGACGTGGAGACGGCCGTCACGGGCCGCGGCAGGCTGATTCCGGCGCATGGCACCGAGGAGATGCCCATGTGGGGGCCGGTCTTCAAGAGCGTCTATGGCGACGATGGCGCGCTGCTTCGCCTGGTCAACCTCGTGACCTACATCGATTCCCTGCAGGTCAAGTAGCCGCCCCAATGGCCTTGTGCAGTCTGTCGGCGCGGACCTTCCCGCTCTGGCGTGAAGGCCCGCGTCGCGCTCTCGGGCAGGATTACGACGACGAGTGGTCCGCCGCAGGCAGTTCGCAGCGCGTGGGCCGGTCGATTCGATAGCCGAGCACGTAGTCAGCCTGCATCAGCGTGTGCACTTCCCGAGTCCCCTCGTAGATCACCGCTCCCTTGCAGTTGCGATAGAAGCGGCCCACCGGATAGTCGTCCGAGTAGCCATTGGCCCCGTGAACCTCCACCGCATTCCCGGCCGCACGTTCGGAGGCGACGGTGGCGAACCACTTGGCCAGGCCGGTTTCCCGGGTGCAGCGGCGCCCGGTGTTCTTCAGCCAGCCGGCTCTTTGCCAGAGCAGCCGTGAGGCCTGATAGTCGGATTCCATCTGGGCGATCATCTCTTTCACGAGCTGATGCTGGGCGATCTCGACGCCGAACGCCCGCCGTTCCCTGGCGTACTTGACGCTGGCATCCCGGCAGGCGCGGATGAGACCGGTCGCGCCGGCCGCCACGGTGAACCGCCCCTGGTCGAGCGCGAACATCGCGATCTTGAACCCCTCACCCGGCCGGCCCAAGACGTTTTCCGCGGGCACCTCCATCTCGTCCATCTTGAAGTATCCCGTGTTGCCGGCAAGAATTCCCCACTTCTCCTTGATCGTGCCGCTCGAGAACCCCTTGAAGCTCCGCTCGACCAGGAACGCCGTCAGTCCCGAGGGATCGCGCAGCTTCTTCTTCTCGAGATCGCTCCAGGCGAAGACGAGGAAGTGGTCCGCCACGTCGGCCAGCGAGATCCACATCTTCTCGCCGGTCAGCACGTAGCGGTCTCCCCGTTTCACGGCGATCGACTGAATGCCGCGCACGTCGCTTCCCGCCGAGGGCTCGGTCAGCCCGTAGGTCGCGATCTTCTCGCCCTTGGCTTGCGGCACCAGGTACCGCTGTTTCTGCTCCTCGTTGCCCCACGTCAGGAGGCTTAGACAATTCAGGCCCGCGTGCACCGACAGGATGACGCGCAGCGAGGTATCGACATACTCGAGCTCCTCGCTCGCCAGGCCCAGGCTGATGTAGTCCATGCCGGCCCCGCCGTATTCGGCGGGCACTGAGATCCCGAGCAGGCCGAGCGCGGCCAGTTGAGGGAAGATCGCCGGGTCGAACCGATGTTCGCGATCGAGATCCTTGATCCGCGGCGCGATTTCGCGCCTCCCCCACTCGCGCACGGATTCTTCCAGCATGCGGTGTTCGTCGGTCAGTGCAAAGTCCATGAACAGGTCCCTTTTAGAATGAAGGCAGTTGAGCGCACCGAAGATACTGACGTTGGTGTCTTGCGTGCGTCCCGGGTCACCCCGTTACGCTCGTTCGATCACGCCCGTGAGTCCCTGGCCGACGCCGATGCACGACGCGGTTCCCCGCCGGCAGCCGCCGACGCCAGGATCCTCGCCAGGGGCCGGGAGCCGGTTCGCTCGGCGACCTGCATCGAGCCGACGAGCAGGGCCGCCGAACGGGGTCCGAATTCCATCCAAGATATGCGCGCCAAACATGACCGCTTCTCAATCCGCCAGATCGGGTGTGGTCAGCCCGACGCCGAGCATCGCGCGACGCCGCAGCCACAGGCTTGGCCGGAAGCGTGCGTCGCCGGTCATGGCCTGCATCCGCTGAAGGATTCCCAGAACGCGCGCCGGGCCGATCCAGTCTCCGAGGGCCAGCGGCCCCTTGGGATATCCCAGGCCCAGGCAGACTGCGTCGTCGATGTCGGAGGGCGTCGCAATGCGCTGTTGGGCGATCTCGCACCCGACATTGACGATCGAGGCGAGGATCCGCTGGGCGACGAATCCCGGGCTGTCGGCGATCATCGTGACCGGCACTCCCCCCGAGCTCAGCAGCCCGAGCGCCGCGTTGCGGGCGCGCGAGTCGGTCACCGGCGTCGACATGAGCGTGATGCGCCCTCTCAGTTCCAGGAGCACGTCGACCGCAACCGTCCGTCTGGGATCGAGCCCCTCGTCACACGCCGCCGAACTCGCGTCGTCTCCGAGCGGTGTGACGAGGCAAAGCGCCGAATCGGAGGGCCGCGATGCCGTTTCGACCACGGGTGGTCGCGGCAGGGCAGCAAGAAACGCACTGAGCCGCTGATACCCCTCGGGTACGGCCCGACTCGTCCATACGGAATCCGGCCGGGCGGATGGCGGCACTGGTTCCGCCTCCTCTTGCGCTGCCCGTCGGAATAGCGGTAGAACCCCTGCCCCGCTTTTCTCCCGAGCAGCCCGCCAGCCACGCGAAGCGCGGTTTCAGGAGACGGACGAAACCGCGGCTCTTCGTAGAACTGGTGGTAAATCGACTCCATGACGGGATGAGAGACGTCGAGCCCGGTGAGATCGTATAACTCGAACGGCCCCATCTTGAACCCGGCCGCGTCGCGCATCACCCGATCGATGTCGCCGCAGTCCGCCACGCCCTCACCCAGAATCCGGAGCGCCTCAGGCCCGTACCCACGGCCGGCGTGGTTGACCAGGAAGCCCGGCATGTCCTTCACGCGCACGGGCCGGTGGCCAAATCGTGTCGCGAGGGCACACAGCCCGTCACAGACATCCGCGCGCGTGCGTGCCCCGCCGACGACCTCGACAAGCTTCATCAGCGGCGCGGGGTTGAACACGTGGAAACCGCCGACGCGCTCCGGGAGCCGGCAGGCCGCCGCGATGGCGGTCACCGAGAGCGACGAGGTGTTGGTCGCCAGGATGCAGCCGTCACCCACCACGCGTTCGAGTTCGACGAAGACGCTGCGCTTGGCGTCGAGGTTCTCGACAATCGCTTCGATCACGACATGCGACCCGGCCAGGTCCTCCAGCCGTTCGACCGCGCTCATGCGGGCGATCGCTCCGTCGGCGTCGGCGGCGCTCATCTTGCCCTTGTCCACGCTTCGACGCAGCATGCGTGCCACGAACTCACAAGCGGCTTCGGCCGCGCCGGGCGCGACGTCGTAGAGTCGAGTCTCGATGCCGCTGACGATGGCCAATTGGGCGATGCCGCGACCCATCACGCCGCCCCCTACGATGCCGATCGCGAGGCCTCTGCTATGGATGTCCACCGTTTCCCCTTTTCACTCGTGGCGATCTCCACACGAGGCGGAGACATCGCTGACCGGCAGGATGAATTCGACACGCGACCAGGTGATACATGCTACGGATCAAGCAAGAGGTAGTAGCAGATGATCCACTCCGCCACACAACACGCCTGCCCCGTATCGGCGAGCTCGATGGTGACCCGCCAGGTCGTCTTTCGCCCATCGCCGATCGGCTCGACGGAGGTGGGCACGAATCTGGCGCGGATGCGGCTTCCTGCCGTCACAGCAGATATGAAGCGAACGCGGTTGAGGCCGTAGTTGACGGCCATGCGGACCCCGACGACGGTCATCGCCAGCCTGGAAAGCGCACTCACGAGAGAGAGCGTGAGGAACCCGTGTGCGATTGTGCCGCCATAGGGCGACTCAGCCGCCGCGCGTACCGGGTCAGTGTGGATCCATTGTCGATCATCAATAGCTTCCGAGAACTGATCGATTCGCTGCTGCGTGACGGTAATGGTATCGCTGACGGCGATCTCCTCGCCCAGGTGATCCGACAGCGACTGCGGGGACACTTCGATCATGCCACGTCACCCTGAAAGCCCGGACCTTCTCCGGCCAGTTGTTGCGGGAGAGACGCCGGCCACCAATGGCCACCCAACCCACCAGACCAGTCACCGACGCCTGGCAGCCTCCCGTTCGGCAAAGAACTGCTCAATCAGCGCGCGAGACTCGGTCGACACGACGCACTCTGCGAACAATTCCCGCTCGCGCGCGGACCCCGCGTCGAAATCCAGGTTCATCGCCGCCTCGATGGCGTCTATCACTGCGGCCAACGCGCGTGCTTTCTGCGGCGGCGCGGTCAACTCGTGCCTCGCCTCGGCACATGTCAGCAGGCCCGCGGCTCGATCGGCGGGAGGCACGGCAATCTCGCGCGTCTTGCGCCGCTCGCCCGAGGCGGCTTTCGCGCGGGCCCATTCAATGGCCGTCTCGACAAGTCCTTGAGCCACGACCAGGTCGATGATTCCCGCATCGCGAGCCTGGGGTGCTGGCATGGGCTTGCCCTGCGTGCACAGCTCGAGGGCCAGCCTGGCGCCGCAGAGGCGCGGCAGCCGCTGTGTGCCTCCTGCCCCAGGAATGATCCCGAGGTGAATCTCCGGCTGTCCGACTCTCGCGTCGGACGTAGCGATTCTGTAGTGGCAGGCCATGGCGAGTTCCAGGCCTCCGCCGAGGGCGTGACCGTGAATCGCCGCAACCAGCGGCTTCCCGGTGTCTTCCAGGCGCGTGAGCGACGCGTGGATCCCCTCCGACCGCCGGACGGACTGCGCAGGCGTCGTCAGCGTCCTGAACACGTTGATATCTGCGCCCGCGACGAACGTGCGGCCGGCCCCGTTCACGACGATGGCGTCGATGGCGGCATCCTCGGTGGCACGGCGCACGGCTTCCTCGAGGGCCTCTCGCACACCAGGGCCGAGCGCATTGACGGGAGGATTGTCGATGGTGACCACCGCAACACGATCCCGCACGTCGTAGTTGACGAGGTTCAAGGTCGCCTCAGTGGACGGTTGTCGCGGAGCGGGCGTGCCTGGCGGCCCGAGCCCCCGGGCCCATCGGCAACACCCCTGCGGAGCTTATGGATCCACGCGCCGGATCACAAGTCTCCGAATGGGAAGGATGCCGGTGCGTTCAGGACCGCATTGGCAGGGTGGTTGTGACTACAAGGCGATCTTCGTCCTTTTTCCGCGCCGTTTCCTGTTGACTTGGCCCTGGCAGCCGCGATAATCAGCGCTGTCTCCCGGTTAGACAGGACAAGACGGTGCTCGGCCGGGCGCAGCGGTGTCGCGGCCTGCCTGTGGCGGACCGGACATGGTTGCCGGGGTGTCACCATGCAGTTCATTCGAACACTCGTGTCCGAGGATCAGCGCGCGTTGCAGCAACGTGTCGAGTCATTGTGTCAGGGCGAACTCGGGGCGCTCGAACGTCAGGTCGGCGAGACGAACACCACGAGCCGCGCCATCGTGAAATGTCTCGCGGGTGCCGGCCTTCTCGACTGGACGGTCCCGGGCGCGTATGGCACGGGCCGGTGCGCCGGGCTCAAGGCGCCATCGTCGATGTCGCTCGTGTCGTGCTGCCTCGTCCGCGAAACGCTCGCACGGTATTGCACGAACGCCGAGTTGATCTTCACGATCCAGGGCCTCGGCTCGGGCCCGATCTCGTTCTCGGCATCGGAGGAGCAGCGGCGTCGTTACCTGCCGCGCATCGCGGCGGGCGAACTCGTGGCTGCCTTTGCGCTGACCGAGCCCGAAGGCGGGTCGGACGTCGCGTCTCTGGCGCTCAGCGCGCGGCGAGACGGCGACCACTACGTGCTCAACGGCCGGAAGGCGTTCATCAGCATGGCGCCTGACGCCGACATCTACAGTGTGTTTGCGAGGACCGATCAACAGGCTGGCAGCCGGGGGATTTCGGCGTTCATCGTCGAGAATGGGACACCCGGATTCGACCCGGGGACGCGCCTCGATCTGCTGGCGCCGCACGCGATCGCCAATCCGGTGTTCACAGAGTGTCGCGTGCCGGCCTCGAACCGCATCGGCGATGAGAATGCCGGTTTCAAGATCGCCATGGTCACGCTGGATTTTTTCAGGACCACCGTGGCCGCAAGCGCGGTAGGGCTGGCGCAGCGGGCGCTGGACGAGGCGATCGCGTACGCGAGGCGGCGCCACGCCTTTGGCAAGGCCATCGCGGAGTTCCAGGCCATCCAGTTGAAGCTGGCCGCGATGGCGACCGAGCTCGCGGCGGCGCGGCTCCTGGTGTACAAGGCTGCGCTGACACGCGACCGGGGGCTCAAGACCCGGATTACGCTCGAAAGCTCGCAGGCCAAGCTGTTCGCCACCGAGGCGGCTCAACGCATCATCGACCAGGCCGTCCAGATTCACGGCGGCCTGGGCGTTGTCCGTGGCGTCGAGGTCGAGCGGCTCTACCGGGTGATCCGCGCGCTGCGCATCTACGAAGGGACCAACGACCTTCAGCACCTGGTGATCGCCGGCCTGTTGCTGAAGGGAGAGCAGTAGCCGCGCTGCGGGCATCGCGGCGGTCGATGCTCGCCGCGTTCGAGCCGCGGCCCCCACGCGCGGGCAGGCCTTCGCGTGAGGGCCGCGGAGCCGTCAGACCTTCGAGCTCGAGCGGTCGTGGTGCGTGACCTGGCCGAGCCCTCCCGCACTGCCCCAGTGTCCTTCCTTGTAGATTCGAATGCTGACGCCCCGAGTCTCGGTGATCAGCTGGCCATCCGCCGTGTAGCGGAGGTACCCGCTGATCAGGTGTGCCTTGTCGTGCGTCGCGTGAATCGTGATCGGCCGAATGGGACGGTCCCGGGTGTAGCCGTACTTGCCCACCGCGCCGCCGGCCCATTCCACGAATTCGGGGAGATTCGTCTTGTACTCGCGGTTGAGACTCTCCTCGGTGCGCACCGACACACTCAGGCGGCTCTTGACGCCCTTCGCGCGCCACCCGGCCATCGGCTGATTTTCCCTCGCGTCCCTCGCGCGCTCACGCGGGCCATATCCGAAATTGACGCTGGCAGTCTTCGTCCCGGGCGGCAATGGCCGCTCGTACGTGCCCCGGCCCGACTTGAGGTCATTGAGAATCGTTTCATTGCCGTATCCGAACGCGGCCAGGTAGTTCTGCTCGGCCCGGGTGGCCGCCTCTTCCGCGTCAGGATAGGTGACATTCAGGAATTCGGCTTCGTGGAAGATGGTGGAGGCGAGCTGAATCGCCCACCGGCCGTCGTTGTTGGTGACCGAGTAGATGCCGTCGCAGGCCAGCAGCAGGCGGCCGTCGGGCGTATACCGGTTGAACGACATCGAGAACGCGCCACCGATGGGGCAATAGAGGTGGACGTTGACGCTTTCGATCAGATCGTAGGACCCCGGCATGACGCGCGACTTGCCCTTCCCGATCCAGTTGAGCGTTGGCGGCGGATTCGAGATCAGGTCCGCTGCCGAATTGATCACGATCGGCTCGATGTCCTCATAGATCGCAAACGGGAAATGAAGTGTCTTCGCGATCCCCTCGAGATCGCGCTGGCTCAGGGCTGTGAAGTAGTCCGTCACCAGTCTGAATCCCTCTGAGAGCGTGGGCGCGAAACTCACGGGGAATCGGGAGTCCAGCTGCGATCCCGTGAGGAGCTTGGCGGGTTTCGGGAAGTCTGCCGGGCCCGCGGCCCGCGGCTTCGCGGTCTGGCGCGGTGACGCCGGGGCCGGTTCGGCGGGCCCTTCCGCGGCGAACAACCTTCCTCCCTTGGCACCGGCAATCGCGCTCAGCGCGCCGGCGACCCCGACGGTTTGGACGAACTGGCGCCGGCCGACTCTTTCCCTGTGGGGGCGTTCGATAGGCTCTGTCGTGTCGTCATCGTGCATGTCATCCTCCTCGTCCTGTTCGCTGCAAGCCGCTGACTGGAGTGTTTCCCCAAGCGCGGCACGGAAAGGGCCGGTCCGTTCGGACGTCCTGGTGGGAGCGTGTTCGACGCGCTCACCGATCCGAAGAGCAGACCAGACAGACAGGCTCTCGCGGGCGAAGTTGCCGGTGCTCGGACGCGGTCTCCGGCACCAGGAGCCTGCATCAGCCATTCCGCCCGGGATTGTCGCGTTCGGCCGATTATCGTTTTCTCAGCGCGGCTGTCAATGGACAGAACAACGACACCAGGATCGGCAGGAACGGGAGAGGGCGCACCACAAGCCGGGGCTGGGTCGCGACCTCAACTGAGTGGCCCGCGGCGGGAAATGGCTTGTCAGACCGGCGAGGGCGAGTCGCAGCAGAAGACGAGCGCGGTCAAAACACCGGTCAACCGCGGGCTATGACGCGGGTGCGGGAGATGGAGGTCAGGCTCTCTCCGGGTACGACCGTCCAGCCGGCATCCACGGGCAACTCCGATCCCAGCGAGCGATGTAGGCATTTGGACTACCCCTGTCTGGCCGTCGTTTCACCGGTCATTTTCCCAGGGAGTCATTTGCGAGCGGCAGGACGAGGCTCGGCGTGACTACCGGCGCTTTTCAGGGGCTGCGTGCGTACGGGGTCGAACCGAAACGCTCTTGGGCTTGGGCGCGGCGATCCCGGTGCTCGACCGGGCCGGAGCGTCCGCGGACGACTCACTGGAGCGGCCCGTGTTGAGTTCCTGCGCCGCGGCCATTTCGGTAACCAACCCATGGCTGACCGCGTAGAAGATGAGCTCGGCGGTGCTCTTGAAGCTCATCTTCTCGAGAATCCTCGACCGGTAGGTCCGCACGGTCTTCGGGCTGAGCCGCAACCGCCGCGCCACCTCATCGACCCGCCTGCCGGCGCCCAGCTGCAGGAGTACCCTTGTACTCGCGATTGGACAGCCCTTCGTGGGCTGAATTCGTTCGTCCAACCGAGAGGTCGAGCGCCAGCTCCTCGGCAAGCGAGGGACTGACATACTTGCGACCGCTGTGGACCTGCCGAATCGCCGCGGCGAGCGCCGTCGACGATTGATTCTTCGTGAGGTACCCGTCGGCCCCTGCCTTGAGGACGCGCCGCGCGTAGTGCTGCTCGGGATGAACGCTCAAGACGAGGATCCGCAGCTTTGGCCGGATCGTCCGGAGGCTGCGGATGAGCTCGAGGACCCCGGGGCCCGGCATCGAGACGTCCAGCAACAGCACGTCGGCCTCGGTTCGCTGGCACATCTCCAGGATGCCGTCTCCGTCCTCGGCTTCTCCCACGACCTGGATGTCGCGGCTCTGCGACACGACGAACTTGAGGCCTTCCCGCACAACGGGGTGATCATCCGCGAGGAGGAGGTGAATCATCGTCGTTTGTTCACAGGGACGGAAGCGAGCGGCACGTGCAGGCTGATGGCCGTTCCGTGTCCTGCGCTTCGCCCGATTTCAATGACGCCCCCGATGCCGCGTGCCCGCTCGCGCATGCCGAGCAGGCCCAGCGAGTGAGGGCTCCTGATCTCGCTGGTCGGGATACCGACGCCGTCGTCCTCGATCTCGAGCACGAGCTGACCGGCATCGAGCGCGCCGCGAATCCGAATGGTCGTGGCCCTGGCGTGCCGCGCCGCGTTCGTGAGGGATTCCTGCAGGATCCGGAAGACCGCGGTGTCCCGATCCCGATCCGGCGTCAGCGCGCCCACCTGCAGGTCCAGCATACAGCGGCACGGGTTCCACCGCTCGAACTCCTGCGCCTGCCACTCGATCGCCGCTTCGAGGCCCAGATCGTCGAGAATCGCGGGCCGAAGCTGCGATGACAGGTGCTGTACCGTCGTCAGCATGCCGTCGACCAGCGGCAGCATGGATGCCACCCTCCTGGTCTGAAACCGCTTCGGCACCCGTTCGGTCAACCACGTCAGGTCCATCGTCAGGCGAGTCAGCGCCTGGCCGAGCTCGTCGTGCAGCTCGCGCGCGATCGCGGTGCGCTCCTGCTCGCGAACGTCCATGAGGCGCTTGGTCAAGTCCTGCAGCCGGCTGTGCGAGTCGCGCAGCATCTCCTGGTTGGTCCGCAGTTCGGTAATGTCGCGATGAATCGCGATCATGCCGGAGACCTGGCCCTCGGGTGTCTTCACGACCGACACGACCAGATCCGTCCAGATGGCTGAGCCGTCCTTCCGGCGCCGCCGCACCTGTCCCTGCCACCGGCCGCGGTCTGCCACCTGGCTCAACTCATCCTGCCACTGCCGGCGCGCGCCCGGTGCATCGAGGATGATCAGCGACGCCACGGGCGTGCCGAGGGCTTCTTCGCTGGTATAACCGAACAGCTCCGTCGCGCCCCTGTTCCAGAAACTGACCCGGTGGTCGGTGCCGACGCCGACCACGGATTCCGTGACGCTGTCGAGCAGCAGGGCCTGGAACCTCAACCGTTCCTCGTCTCGACGACGGGTGGTCAGATCCTCCACCATCTGCAGCAACAACTCATCGTCGCGATACTGGAGGCCCTTGAACTTGACGAGGTCCTTCGCGCGGTCCAGGACGTACAGATACCCGTCTCGATCGGCGTACCCGATGTCACCGGTGTGGAGCCAGCCCTCGGCGTCGATGATCCGGCACGTGATCTCAGGGTTGTTCAGGTACCCCTTCATGACCTGGGGACCCCGCACCCACACCTCTCCCAGTTCACCCGACGGAACGTCCTGCTGGGTGGCGACGTCGACCACGCGAAACTCCGTGTTGGGAATCGCGACGCCGACAGAAGCCGGCTTCACGTGACCCGGCGGGCTGAAATGCGTGACCGGACTGGTCTCGGTCAGTCCGTACGCCTGCTCGACAACGCAACCGATACGATCCGTAAACGCTCTCGCGGTGCTCTCCGGCATCGGCGCGGCGCCGGACACCACGCGGCGGAGCTTCGAAAGGTCGTAGCGGCCGACCAGCGGGTGCCTTGCGAGCGCGCGCACGATCGGCGGCACGAGGTACGCCGTCGTCACGGCGTAGCGCTCCAGCACGTCCAGGAAGCCCTCCAGCTCGAAGCGCGGCAGGGTGACGAGCGTCGCGCCGGCGTGCAGCGTCATGTTCATCACCGTGTTGAACCCATAGACGTGATGAAAGGGCAGCACCGCGACCACGACTTCCCGTCCGTCCATCTGCCGGAGGGGCACCGTCTGCAGGATGTTCGCGACCAGGTTGTAGTGCGTGAGCATCACGCCTTTGGACAGGCCGGTCGTCGCGCTCGAGTACAGGACCGCTGCGACATCTTCGCGGGGATCGACGGTGATGTTCGGAACGCTGCCTCCGGGCTGCCGCAGCGCGCTGAAAGGCGTTTCGCCCTCCTCGGCACCGAACACGTAAAGGTCGGACACCCCGGCTGTTCGTGCCGCGGTCCTGGCGGTGGGGAGCGTTTCTCCGGAGGTGATCAGGATCTTCGCGCCAGAATCCTTCAGCTGGTGCGCCACGTCGATCGGCGTGAGGAGCGCGTTGATCGTCGTGACCACACCGCCCGCCAGCACGGCTCCGTACACCGCGACCGGGTACTCGGGTGTGTTGGGACTGTGGATCGCCACGACGTCGCCCTTGGAGAGCCCCCGTGCGGCGAAGCCTGCAGCGGTCTGCACCGAGGCATCCAGCACGTCGCCGTAGGTGAGCAGGCGCCCGGACAGGCCATCCACGATGGCGGTCTTGTGGCGGCGGTCGTCTGCCCCATCGAGGACAAAGCTCGGAAGGGAGATCGACGGGATCTCGACGGATGGGTAGGGGCTCTTGTGCATCGGGTGGCGTCTGGTTCCGCGCGGGGGGCTCTTTCAGACCAGGAGCTGGTAGCCCTTGCCATGCACGGTGATGATGTGGCGGGGTTCGTGAGGCTTGCGCTCCAGCTGCGTCCGCAGCTTGGCGACGAAGTTGTCGACCGTCCGCGTCACGACCAGGCCGTTGTACCCCCACACTTCCTGCAGCAGCTGCTCGCGCTCGACGACCTCGCCGCGGTGCGCAATGAGATACCGAAGCAGCTCGAACTCCCGGGCCGAGAGATCCACGCGCCGTCCGTGTCGGGTCACCAGGCGCCGCCGCAGGTTGACGGTGACGTCGCCGAACACGAACGTCCCCGCCGGGCTGGCGTCGTGGGTGCCTCGCCGCAGCTGGGCGCGGACCCGGGCGAGCAGTTCCCGTACCTGAAACGGCTTGGTCACGTAGTCGTCGGCGCCGAGATCCAGCCCGACCACGCGATCGGATTCCTCGCTGCGCGCGGTCAGCATGATGATGGGGACCCAGATGCCTCGCGCGCGGACCTGCCGGCAGAATTCGAATCCGCTCATGCGCGGCAGATTGACGTCGAGAATGACGACTGCCGGCATTCGCGCCTGCAGCTCCGCCAGGCCTTCTTCGGCGGAAGCGACCGCGCTCACCTGGTAGCCCTCGAAGCCGAGGTTGTCGGCGAGCAGGACGCGCATCCCCGGCTCGTCCTCGATGATGAGGATCCGAGGCAGCGCGTCGGTGAGGTCCCCGTTGGGCTTCACGCCAGCCTCTCGACGCCGGCGTGCTGGCGCCGTTGCCAGGCTCCTCTCCCGGGCACTCTCCGACAGCCTGGGAAGCCTGACGGTGAACGTACTGCCAGCGCCGGGGGTGCTGGAGACCTCGACCGTCCCCTGATGGGCCCTGACGAGCTGGCTGACGATCGCCAGTCCGAGGCCGAAGCCGTTGCGCGAATACGCGGCGCCCTGCCCGCGGTAGAACTTCTCGAAGACGCGGCGCCGGTCCCGGGCGTCGATCCCGATGCCGTGATCGATCACGGCAATGGTGGCGTCGGCGCCCGCGCTCCCGACGCGGACCACGACCCTCTTCGGCGTGTCGGAGTACTTGAGCGCGTTGTCGAGGAGGTTGGCCAGCACCTGTTCGAGCGCGGCCTCGTCGGCGGACACGATCGGACGGCCGCCTGTCTCTTCGACGCGGACCTCGGCGTCCTCGCCCAGCGGCCGCGAGAAGGCGTCGACCGTTTCCCGGACGAGCGACACCAGGTCGACCGGCCCGAACTCGTACCGGCGGCCGCCCCCGTCGGCGCGCGAGAATTCGAGGATGCGTTCGACCAGCGTCTTCAGCCGGTCGGTTTCCAGCCGGACGATCCCGACGTACTCGTTCAGCTTCTGTGGCGAGTGCGCGCGGTCGAGGCCGAGCGTTTCGCACACCGCGCTCAACACCGACAGCGGCGTCTTGAGCTGATGGGACACGTGGGACACGAAGTCCGACTGCATCCGGGACAGCTGCCCCGCCCGCCTGTTCCCCACCACCACGAACGCCAGCGCGACCAGCATCAGCACCACCGAGAGGCCCGAGAGCAGGAAGCGCGGAGGCCGCATCCATCCGGCATGCTTCGCGTGTTCCCGCTGCTGGCTGATCGTGACGCGCCAGGTCCGCTCCGTGATGCCCGTGGAGGTCCGCGTGCGTATGGCTTCGGCCGGGTAGAACTGGAGTGCGAAACGGGCCTCACCCGCAAACGGGGGAAGGGGCAGGGGCGGGCCGAACACCACGCGGTCCGCCTCGTCGAGCACGCGCAGCTCGAGGCCGGGCAGCTCGTTCTGGCGGCGAAGCAGCGCGGCGAGCCGCTTGCCGTAGAGCTCGGGGAACAGCGTCGTGTGCACTTCCTTCAGATCGACGACGAAGCCGAGAATCGCAAAGTACTGCTTGCGGTTCGCATCGACCCAGAACAGCCGGGCGAAGATGTCGCAGTAGGTCCCGTTGACCGGTCGTTCCATCGC
Source organism: uncultured Acidobacteriota bacterium (assembly GCA_963843385.1). Taxonomy (GTDB): domain Bacteria; phylum Acidobacteriota; class Vicinamibacteria; order Vicinamibacterales; family JAKQTR01; genus CAVOHU01. The sequence goes on along the minus strand of CAWJJY010000007.1, from coordinate 169,455 downwards.
GAAGTAGATCTGCTGCGAACTCGCATGGCGCGCCGCGCCCTCCCTGATGAGGGCTGCCAGCGCCGGATCGCGATGAAAGGCGGCCAGGGTCTGCGTGAGCACCCGCGAGTTCAGCGCGGAGGGTGCCCGCCCGGTCGGCGGAGCCGGAACCGGGATCGACGCCGAACGGCGGTCGAAGAACAGCGCCTCGCCAGGGCGGAGCGATTCGGTCAGCGAGTTCCAGACGAAGAAACTCTGCACCTGGGGGTATTTTCGCAGCCCCTCGCTGAAGGTCCCGGCGACCACGTCCATCCGGCCCGCTTTCAGGACAGGGTGATTGACGGCGGCCAGCGTGTCGAAAACGGGCCCCTCGAACGTGCTGTCGATCTCGTCCACGACATTGGACGCCACGTGATCGAAGATTTCGTGGCGCAGCAGATTGTTCTGATGTTCGTGCGATGCCACCGACTGGCTGTCCAGGTACAGCACGAGTATGGCGGCGCCAAGCAGCGCCACGATGACATACGCGACCGGACCAGGCCGACGGGGGCGCCAAAGATGTTGTGAGATGAGCCGACCTTATCCGCCGCCGCGGGCGATGTCAAGGTCTGTTCGGCCAGGCGTCAATCGGGGCGTTGGAGATCTCCGAGCCGTTTGCTCTATATACCAGTGCCCCGATGCCGGCAGAGGGGCACGCGGCGCGACGCCGGCCATCCGCCTCACGCCTTTCCCGGGTTTCCGTGACGCATCGTTCCTGAGCGGCACGACGAGGTGGATCGTTTCGGCGTTACGATAGGTGCCGTCCGACCTGGAGGTTCCAGAAGCGTGTGGCACCCAAGCAATGGTCAATGGTGGGGACTGGTCGCGGTCGCGCTGTTCATCGTCGCGGCCTGGCCGCCCCAGGGCGACAGGAGTCTCGCCCTCAAGCTGGTGAATCGGGCGGTCGATCCGGGAAACGCGCTGCCCGTCCTGCCGGGCCCGCTCCCGGTGGGCCAGGAGGACGACCTCGAAGCCGTCAACGCCCACGATCTCCAGACGAGGATGTACGAAGATCTCTACGCGAAAGGCGGATGGACGCGGATGCGGCTCGTGCTCAAGGTCGCCTCGGACCCGTTCGATCCGGGAACTGAACGACAGGTCCTCGCGCTCGTCGGCGTGCTGACGGCATTGGTGGTCTGGCGCCTCGCCTCGCCGAAAAAGTAGGGGCGCTCAACGCTGCAAGCGCAGCCGAGCGCCCCCGGTAGGAGATCGATCGCCGCCTACTTCGCAGCCGCCGTGCCGCCGAAGGTCATCTTGTAGACCTGCCAGGTCGAGCAGTCACCCTTGTAGACCACGTTCTCCGATTCGCAGTACAGCTCGTGAACCAGGCAGCCGGACTGGCCGTGGTGCAGGCCCGATTCGGTCCAGCCGACGATGTTCCCCTCGAGGTCCATCTTGTAGATGTTCCCTCCGCCATCGCCGCTGTACAGATACTGCTTCGGGCCGGGCGTCACGCACACGGACCACGGGGCACGGACGTTGCCGATGATCCTCACCGGATTCAGTTCCGGATCGAACACCTGGATGCGCCAGTTCCCCCGGTCCGCCACGTAGACATTTCCCTTCGCGTCCGAGGTGATGCCGTGCGGGATGTTGAACTGGTTCGGCCCGCTGCCCCACGTGCCGACGGCCTTCACCCAGTCGCCCGTCTTCGTCGTCTTCGCCACCCGCGAATTGCCGTAGCCGTCGCTGATGAAGACGTTGTCCTGCGTGTCGAAGGTGACGTCGGTCGGGCGGTTGAAGACGCCGGGCCGGCCGACCGGGTGCCGTTCCTCGTTCTTCTCGCCGCGCTCGAGGAAGCGCTCGAGGTAGTCGATGCCTTCCGGCTTCCGGCCGAGCACCATCGTCACCATCGCCTGCGGATTGAACTTGACGATCATGCCCGACCCCTCGTCGGTCATCCACACGTTGTCGTACTTGTCGATCTTGACCGTGTGCGCGAAGGAGGCCGCGTAATTGTCCTCGCCCCACTGCTTGATGAACTTGAGGTTCTGATCGAATTCGAACAGCTGCGAGGCGGTGGCGCCGCGCGCCGGGCCGGCATTGCCGCTGCGCGTGAAGATGTAGAGGTGGCCCTTGGAGTCCTTGGCCACGCCGGTCGCCTCGCCGATCGTGTGGCCGGGAACGACCAGCGGCAGGACCTCTTCCTTGATTTTGAGCTTCGGCGTGGTTTTCTCGACTTCCACTTGCTTGGCCAGCCGCGCCTGCTGCTCGGGAGTTGGCGCAGGGGGCCCCGACTGCGGAGCCTGCTGAGCGTACACGGCGGCCACGACGACAAGGAGCAGGACGATTGCGAGACGCTTCATGGGCAGTCCTTTCGAGATTCGGGCCGAACTATTCGACGGTCACCGGCGGGGCCGGCCGCCGCGGCGCGCCCTGCGACGTGGACGCGCACGCGACGCTTGCACACCTGGCCTCGGGCGCCCCGACTCAACAGGCGCCCGGGCCGCCCCGGACACTGCGCGCTTCGTTGTCTGGCTACTGTCGGGCCGATTATCGCCGCCGCAGCGACGATGTCATGTAACAAGAAGTAAAAAGTGCGGCGCCCGATCTCGCGTGACGCCAACAGGACGAAGCTCCCGCTTCGGCCCCGACTGTTCCGCGACGATGGTGCCGGTGCCGCCCGGCGGTCGTGTCCGTCGCAGGGAGACATTTCGGAGACATTCCACAGACATCGTTTGACAATCCGGCCGGAGCCTTCCGTGTTAGCCTCACGCTGCATTCGTCAATCAAGGTCCTCCAAGGTCCCGGCAGATCGCCCGCACGAACTGACGACCTCACGTGGTCGCAGCGCCCTGTGGAACTGGATCCGGCGGGACTCGTGTGCGCCCGTGGGCCCGCCTGGCGGGCCTGTAGCCGGGGCGCACCGTCTCGACTGCCACGCCGCCCCGAATGTGGGTCCGCCTGGCATCGGGTGGCCGGGGTTCTCTCCGGCCGGGGCCCGAGGGGCTGTTGGCGAGGCAGCGTGGCGGAGGGGGTCCCTTCACGCCACCTTTTCGCGCATGTCCAGATTCGCATGAGGCATTAGTCCCCCGAAGGTCAGTGAATTCTCTGAGGAGGCGTCCGATGCTCGCTTTTTCGCGGCGCAGTCTAGTCGTCTTACTCTGCCTGGCGGCGATGGTCGCCCCGGCTCTGGCTCAGCAGCGGGGTACGATTTCCGGCAAGGTGCTCGACGCCGACGCGCTGGCGCTGCCGGGCGCCATCGTGACCGTGACCGAGCAGGCCACCAATTTCTCGCGCACCGCCGTCACGGCCAGCAACGGCGCCTTCCAGCTGACCGCGCTCGAGCGCGGCACCTACACGCTGGCTGTCGAGATGCCCGGGTTCGCGCCCGTCAAGCAGACCGATCTCGTGCTGACGGCCGGCAAGGAACTCGTGTACGACGTCAAGCTGCAGCTGGCCGGCGTCAAGGAGGTCGTGAACGTCACCGGCGAGGTCCCCCTCGTCGAGCGCACCAGCAACAAGATTGGCGGCAGCCTGTCGGGAAAGGACATCGACGAAATCCCGTCGAACTTCCGCAACTTCACGGCGCTGACCCAGCTCATCCCGGGCATGACGCCGAACCCGGCACAGTCGTCCTTCGAGGGCGGGCAGGTCGTGGCCAACGGCACCCCGGCCATCTCGAATCTCTACCTGCTCGACGGCATGTACAACAATGACGACCGCCTGGGCGGCAGCCAGGGGACGCAGGTTCGCGTGGTGCTCGACAACATCGAGGAATACCAGGTGCTGTCGAACCAGTACAGTGCCGAGTACGGCGGTGGCGCGGGCGCCATCATCAACATGGTGACCGTTGGCGGATCCAACGTGCTCTCGGGCCGCGCGTACAACTACTACCGCAACGACAAGTTCAACTCGCCCAACTACTTCATCAAACAGGCCGGCGCGGCGAAGCCGCACGAGCTGACCTTCCAGACCGGGATCGCCGTCGGCGGCCCGATCGTCAAGAATCGCGCGTTCTTCTACGCCACCATCGAGCGCGACAACGAGCAGTCCGGGGGCCTGAAGAAGTTCCCGGCTGCCGCCGCGCCGTTGGCCAAGGACTTCGTCGGCACCTTCGAGGTGCTGGCCGTCAACTACTTCGCCCGCGGCGATCTGCGGATCAACGACAAGAACTTCGTCAGCTACCGCTGGGTCCTCGAGGTCGCGCCGACCCGGGGCGAGAACTTCAACATCAACAACGCGGCGCCCGACGCCCGGTCCTGGGAAAGTGACTGGGACCATCTTCATGGGTTGACCTACACGTCGGTCCTCAGCGATCGCGCGTCGAACGTCTTGCGCGTCGAACGGATCACCGAGGATCTCGGCACCGGCTTCCAGGCGTTCTTCGAACCGGTCAACAGCAGCATCTGGACGCTTGGCGCGAGCTCGCTGAAATGGGTGGGGTTCGCCGGCAAGGACCCCTTCACCATGGGCCAGCAGAACTCGCACCCCAGCTACCTCACCGGAAAGGGCGGTCAGGGCGCGCTGGACACCAGGATCACGACGTGGTCGTTCGACGACTCGTTCAGCTACTTCGTGCCGAACCTGTTGGGCGGCGAGCACACCTTCAAGCTCGGCGGCGGATTCAGCAGCAACAAATCGCCATGGCGCGCGACGGCCGCCTCGGGCCTCTTCACGTTCAAGACCGACGCACCGTACGACCCCAACAATCCGGCCACCTACCCGACTCAATTCGACATCACCGTCGGCAACCCGGCCGAAACCTACGCGTGGAAGCTCTCGACGACTGACCATCGGATGAACGCGTTTGTCGAGGACAAGTGGCGGGTGAGCAACAAGCTGACGTTCAACCTCGGCCTCCGGTACGACCACCAGAGCGCGACGCCCAACGACAAGGCCGACATTGCGCCGCGCGTCGGCTTCGCCTGGGACGTGACGGGCAACGGGACGACGGTCGTGCGCGGCGGCGTGGGCCGTTTCTACGCCTACATGCCGATTTCGGTCGGCATCAACCTCCTGCAGAATGCGGTGCGAACGCTGATGCCGACCATCACCGTCACCGACCCGAACAGCGCCGTGCTGCGTCCGGTCATGGTCGCCGACTCGGCCGGGAACCCCGGAGTGGCCAGCCTGAGCCCGGCCGGCATCGCGGAACTCACCGCGATGCGCGCGTCCATCATGTCGGGCGCGACCTTCAGCAAGCAGCCGTACCTGGACAGCTCGAGCCGCAGGATGCCGGTCCAGGACTCCTGGAGCATCGGTGTCAGCCAGGAGATTGGTCACTCGGCGGCCGTGACCCTCGACTACGTCGGGAACCGGTCGCGCCACCAGGTCGGCCTGATCGACATCAACGAACCCGTCAACACCGTGCGGCCTGGCGTGGCGGCCTTCGATCCGACCAGCAGCCTGATTCCGGCCGATGCCCGCGGCACGGCCTTCGGAAGAGTGCTCGAGTACCAGTCGAACCCGGCGTTCAATGGTGACTACTCGTCGCTGCAGGTGTCCTTCATCAAGCGGATGTCGCACCGCTGGAGCGGGCGCCTCGCCTACACGCTGCAGAAGAGCACCTTCACCGGGCTCGGGAGCCCCGACGCCCGTCGCGTCTGGCTCGACAACGAGCCGCTGGTGGACCACGGCACCTTCGCCTCCAACCGCACGCACGTGCTGGCCATGAGCGCGAGCGTGAATCCGTGGAGAACGCTGAACATCGCCACCGTCGTCAGCGCGATCTCCGGCGCGCCGATCAACGAAACCGTCGGCTCCGACGTCAACAAGGACGGCGACAACACCGATCGGCCCATCAAGGGCGTCAACGATCTCACCCTGCCGATCGTCTCGGCGGTCGATGCGCAGGGCCGGGCCGTCATCAACGGGATGCCGGGGCCGGGCTCGTTCCTGATCGACATGTCGTTCCGGTATCAGTTCCCGATCAAGCGCGTGCTCAAGAGCGTGGACCTCTTCTACGACGTGTTCAACATCCTGAACCACGTCAATTACGTGGCGCCGACCGGGAACCGGTCATCGGCGCTGTTCAACAAGTTCGTCGCCGCCCAGTTCCCGCGGCAGATGCAGTTCGGCATTCGCGTTCGCTTCTGACGATCAACTGACGAGAGGTCCACGGGTCTATGGCCGGATTCTGCGTACGTCGTTCGATACTGCTCGGTGTCGTCGTTGTGATGGCCGCGGTGGCGCTCTCGCTTGGCGCCACCGTGGCCTCCGGCCAGATGGAACTGGCCGTCATCACGGGCACGGTCACCGATGAGGCCGGGGCCCCGCTCGAAGGCGTGTCGCTGCGGCTGAAAGATCTGGAACGAGGCACGGAGACGATCTTTCAAAGTGACAAGAGCGGCAGGTTCTATCGCCGCGGGCTCAAAGCCATCGAGTACGAATTCGTCGTCGAAAAAGCGGGCTACCAGCCCATTCGCAACAAGCTGAAGCTGAGCGCCGGCATGGACAAGCGCTTCACCTTCAAGCTGGTGAAAGCGGCGCCGCCCGGGGCGGAGGAATTCGCCAAAGGGATCGCCGCGTTCAACGCGGGCGACAACCAGGCGGCGGTCGCCTCGTTCGAAGAGGCAGTCAGAAAGGCGCCGGACGCCCCCGAGGTTCACGTGAACCTCGCCCTCGCCTACTTGCGTGTGAAGCGTCCGGATGACGCGATCGCCGAACTCGAGAAGGCCTCGGCGATGGCACCCAACCAGCCCAAGTTCCTGTTCCAGCTCGGGGGAGCCTATGTCGACGCCAAACAGTACCCCAAGGCGATTACCGCGTTCGAGACGGGCCTGAAGCTGAAGCCCGAATTGACCGATCCCCTCGCCTTCGAGGCCACCATCACCCTGGGCGCCGTGTACTTCGCCGCCGGGAAAGTCGATGAGTCCGTGGCGCGGTTCACGTCGGCCCTGGCGGCAAGGCCGGACTCCTCCGCCGCAAAGCTCGGCCTCGGCAAGTGCGCGGCCAGCAAGGGTGATACCGACCAGGCCCTTCAGTACTTCCAGCAGGTCATCGCGACGGCGCCGGGTACGGCCGACGCGACCGAAGCGGAAGCCTTCGTCAAGGCATTGAAGAAGGATTGACGCGTCATCGCCGGCTCCTCGGGCGGATGGCGCGAGGGAGATACCCGATGCGTGCGCGAAACGTGGCACTCGCGTTCCTGGCGGCTGCGGTCCTTGGTGCGCCAGCGGCCTTGGTCGGTCCCAGCCTGTCGGCCGACAATCATCAGACTGCCTCCGCGAGACCTGCCGTTCCCTCACAGGACAAGGGCGGGCAGGAGGAGTTCGGGCCCTACTACGAACCTTCGCCCGGCTGGCCGCAGGGCCTGCCGGATGGGCCCGACGGCGTGAAGCACGCCGGGTGGACATGGGGATCGGTCGGCGCCGTCTACGCCGAATCGCCCGACAGGATCTGGATCGCCCAGCGCGGCGAGCTGCCGCTGCCCGAAGGCGCGGCGCCCTGGACGCCATACGCCCTGCTCAAGCCATCACGCGGCAATGCGACGGGCAACGACGATGGGCTGGGCGCGACCTGTGAGCCGGTGCCGCTGCGCGGGTGGGAGCGGCGGTATCACCACGTCATCTTCGTCGTGGATCGCAACGGCAAGGTGGTCCAGGAATGGACGCAGCACGACAAGCTCTTCGAGATGAGGTGCGGCCGCGGGCCGCACAAGATCAAGATGAACCCGTACGATCCCGAGAAGCACGTGTGGGTCTTCGACGATCAGCTGCACGTCATCTACAAATTCACCTACGACGGCAAGCTGGTGATGACCCTGGGTACGAAGGGCCAGCGGGGTCGTGACGGAGGAAGACTCTTCGACCGTCCGACCGACATCGCCTGGCTGCCGGACGGGACGTTCTTCGTCAGCGACGGGTACGGGGGCACCCGCGTGGCGAAGTTCGACAAGGATGGCAAGTTCATCAAGGACTGGGGCCGTCCCCCGGTCGACCCCAAGAGCCCGGGCCCGAACGAGTGGAACACGGTCCACTCCATCGCCATCAGCAAGGATCGCCGGCTCTTCGTCGTCGATCGGGGCCACAGGCGGATGCAGGTCTTCGACGAGAACGGTACGTTCCTCGAGATGTGGTCGACCGGCGTCCGGTCGTCACCCTACGCGCACCTGATTTCGACGGATCAGTTCATCTGGGTGGCCGACGGCGGCACGAACCGGATTCTCAAGTACGACTTGAACGGGAAGTACCTTGTACGGGTGGGGCGCTCCCGGTCCGTTGACGGGACAGTTCAACGGCCCCCACTCGATTACAACCGACCAGGACGGCAACCTATACCTTGCCGAGGTGTTCGGCGGCCGGGTGCAGAAATTCAGGCCGAAGCCGAACGCCGATCCTTCGAAGCTGGTGGGCCAGGAGCTCAGGTACCCCGCACGCTGGTAACGGACTCTCCCCTCCCCCGCAAATCGGCGCCCCGGCGGGTCTGACCCACCCGCCGGGCGCCAGCCGGCACATTCGTCCGCGACGAATGGCGGAGCGGCCAGGCAGGAGACAGGCGAGGCGGTATCGGCGCAGGCGGCGAAGATTCAGGCGCCGGGATCTTTCGATCTTGTGGCCGGGCGCCCGGCGTATGTCCGGGACGTCTCGGCCGTCAGCTTGACGGTCATGGCGCGCACGGTGGAGGGATTCCATGCGAAGGCTGCGGAGACGTCGTCTGCGTGAACGTTTGAAGAGGATCCTGGTGGCCGCATGCGTGGTGTTCCGGCATCCCCCCTCGCTGACGGCTGCAGCGGCCATCGTCATGATGTCCGGAGCGACGGCCAGCCAGTAGGCACGCCCCCAGGCTCGGACACACATCCGGCTTCATCCGGCGAGAGTCCTCGCCCTCCCCTGACTTCGGCGTGAGATTGTGAAGCGACAGCAGCCGGCCTGTTCGGCCGCCGGGCTGGCGGCGGGCGTTGTCGCGTGCGTTTCCGCGATTGCCGCAGTTCGGAGGCCGCCAGGAGGCAGCCGGACCGGCCCGCGCACGACGGCAACTGGAACACGACAGCGCGCCGCCGCCAGAAGGGGTCATCCGGACGGTGAGGCCGCGCAGGAACTGGTCCGAGCCCGATGTCGCGAAGGCGCCGGAGCGCAGCCGCTCCGGTTCGCCGTGGACGCTCCGCCAGAGTTCCCGGAAGGGCCCTCTGGCGGTTCCGTCCTGGATTGAGGCCTCGCGCGCCCGGACTTCCTACTTCTGAGGGTGCAGCGAAAGTTTCTGCACCCGCCAGTTCGTAATCTCCCCGACGAGAAGCTCGTTGTCGTAGCGGCAGTCGATCTCGTGGACCGAGCCGAACTCCTTCAGCTGCTTCCCGGCTTTGCCGAACTTGCCGAGAATCGTCCCGTCGAGCTCCAGCTTGTAGATTTCGCCGTTGTCCATGTTGGCGGTCCCGTTGGAGTTCGAGCTGTACAGGTATTGATGCGGCCCGGGCGTGATGCAGATCGCCCATGGCGCGCCGACGCTCTGAATCTGCTTCTTGAACTCGCCGTTGTTGTCGAAGACCTGGATCCGGTTGTTGCCCCGATCGCCGACATACACGTTGCCCTTGGCATCGACAGCGATCGAGTGGGCGATATTGAACTGTCCCGGCGCGGTGCCCTTCGATCCCCAGGACTTGATGAACTTCCCGGTCTTGTCGAACTTCGCGACCCTCGCGTTGCCGTACCCGTCGGCGACGAAGATATTGCCGGCGGAGTCCCACGCCACGTCGGTTTCGCGGTTGAACAGGTCGCCCGGCAGGCCCGATCCGGGAGGTCCGGCAGGAGCCCGGCCGCTCAAGTCAGGGGCCGGCGCAGCGGCACCCCCACGCCCCGTCGTCGCCGCTGGAGCGGGAGCGGGCGCTGGCGGCGCGGCAGGGACCCGAAGCGACTCGGGTTTCCGTCCCATCACCATGGTGAGCTGACCCTCGGGGTTGAACCTCATGATGTTGTTCGACCCCTCGTCGACGACCCAGATGTTGTCCTGTGCGTCGACGCGGACCGCGTGCGCGAAATTGAAGCCGTACACGCCGACCCCGATCTCGCGGAGGTACTTGCCGGTCTTGTCGAACTCGAAGAGCCGCGCGCCGCCTTTCGAGAATGCGCGCGAGGCGCCCAAGCCCACGTTGGTGTGACCGGTGCGGGTGTAGACGAAGACGTCGCCCTTCGAATTGGTCGCGACGCCGACGGCCTCACCCATGTAGATGTGGTCGGGCATCTTGAGGAAATTCGGTGTCGAGTCGTACGGGATCTCGGGAACGGCCAGCTGCGCCATGAGTGGGCCGGGATACAGCAGCGCCGCGGCTACGAGTAAGAGTCGAAGAGAGCGCCTCATTGAAGCCTCCGAAAATGATGATGAACGCGAACTGGTGACCCGCCGCAAACCGACGCTACTGCTGCTTGGTGCCCGCCCTCGCCGCGGCCGGCGGATGCAGGGTGAGCCGCTGGGCCCGCCAGTTCGTGATCTCGACGATCGTGAGTTCGTTGTCGTTCCGGCAATCGATCTGATGGACGGTGCCGAACTCCCCGAGTTGTTTGCCTGGTTTGCCGAACTTGCCGAGGATGGTCCCGTCGAGCTCCATCTTGTAGATTTCGCCCGTGACGGCCGCGATTTCCGAATTGTTGCTGTCGGGGTTCGAATTCGAGCTGTAGAGATACTGGTGCGGCCCAGGGGTGATGCAGACCGCCCACGGGGCGCCGACATTGTCGTAGATGGCCCGGAGCACCAGGTCGTTACTGAACACCTGGATCCGGTTGTTGCCGCGGTCCGCGACATACACGTTGCCCTGCGCATCGGTGGCGATCGCATGCGGGGTGCTCAACTGGCCTGGCAGCGGGCCTCTCGACCCGACGTCCTTCACGAACCTGCCGTTCTTGTCGTACTTGACGACACGCGAGTTGCCGTAGCCATCCGAGATGAAGATGTTCCCGGCGGCGTCCCAGGCCACGTCGGTCGGGCGGCTCAGCAGATACGGCTGCGCCGGGGGAGCCGGTGTCCCTGGCGGCGGGGTTTCCTCGAGTCCGCCCACCGCTTCGGGCTTCCGGCCGATGAGCATCGCCACCTTGCCGTCGGGGGTGAACTTGATGAGCATGTTCGCGCCTTCGTCCACCGCCCAGATGTTGTCCTGGGCATCGACGCGAACGGCGTGCGCGAACGAAAAGCCGTAAAGCCCCTCGCCGATCTCACGGATGAACGCACCGGTCTTGTCGAACTCGAAGAGCCGCGTGTCCTGGCTGCGCGTGTAGATGAAGATGTGCCCCTTCGAATTGGTCGCCACGCCGATGCCTTCACCGAGGTAGAGGTTCGGCGGCATCTTCAGGAAGTTCGGCAACGAGTCGAACGGAATCTCCGGCACGTTCTGCGCTTTCGCTTTCGCACGCTGCTGGGCCGGAGTCAGGGTCTGGGGTTGGGCGAGCGCCGGGGCGGCGAGCAGCAACAACCCTAACGCAAACGAACATCGTGGACGTCGCCTCATGAGTGCCTCCGAAAGGGGTCGTTCGGAATCCTGACTGTCTATGGTGAGCTTGCCGCCAAAGACTAGCACTTCCGCCTCAGGCGCGGCTCTCGCAGAGACACATCGTTACAACTTGGAGACACACGATTACATCCGGGGCTGGGCCTTCCCTGGCCTAAGCCGAGTCGACGGCAGCCCCGACGAGTCCGGCGGCTCAGAAGAGCCGCCCTGCATGACGCGAGCGCGCCAGCGGTGTCCCAGAGCCAACGCGCGCCGACCGTCTGCTCCCTAGCTCTTGCGTGCCGAGGCCTCGATCGCCTGCTCGACGTCCGCCAGGATGTCCTCAGGCTCCTCGATGCCGACCGACAGGCGCACGAGGTTGTCGCCGATGCCGAGTGCGTGGCGCTCCTCGGCGCTCAAGGCCCGGTGCGACGAGATCGCGGGATACAGCAGCTGGCTGTAGATATCCCCCACCGTTGTTCCGACGCAGCACAGGCGCAGCGCGTTCATGAAGCGGAACACGTCGGGCTGAGCGGCTGACCGAATCGCAAAGGCGACGACCGCCCCGGCCAGACCGTCGCGCAACTGCCGCGCGGCGACGCCGAAGTCGGGATGCGTGGACAGGCCAGGGTAGTGGACGCGTTCGACGCCTGGATGCGAGGCCAGCCTGTCCGCGATCTGCCGCGCGCTCTGGCACTGCCGCGGCATCCGAAGCGCCAGCGTCTTCACGCCGCGCAATGTCAGGTACGCCTCGAAGGGCCCGAGAATCCCGCCCACCAGCTTCGAGATCTGCCTGAGCTTGGTCATCGACTCGGCCTTCGAACAGACCACGATCCCGCCGGTGGCGTCGCCGTGGCCGTTCAGGTACTTCGTCGTGCTGTGAACCACGAAATCGGCGCCGCTCGCAAGCGGCGTCACCAGGCGCGGCGTGGCGAAGGTCGAGTCGACGATGGCAATGGCACCGGCCCGATGGGCGATCTCCACGACCTTGCCCAGATCGACGACGCGAAGAAGAGGGTTCGAGATGGTCTCGACAAACACCGCGCGCGGACGGGCGGCATCGACCGCCTGGGCGAACGCCGGCAGGTCGGTGGCGGAGGCGTAGCGGGTCTCGATGCCGAGCGGCGTCATCACGTCTCGGAACAGGGCCTGCGTCGCACCGTAGAGATCCTGGCTCGACACCAGCCGGTCACCGCTCTGCACGCCAGAGGTCAGCAGCACCGCGTGCAGGGCCGCCATGCCGGATGAGAACGCGATCGCCCCGGCGCCGCCCTCGAGTTGATTGATCGTCTCCTCCAGCGCCTCGAGCGTCGGGTTGCCGTGACGGGTGTAACAGTAGCCGGGATGCGTGCCGCCGAACACGACATCGAGGATCTCTGCTGATGGCGCCTCGAAGGCGACCGAGCTGTAGATCGGCGTCGTGACCGGCTTGGTATCGAAGCCCGGCAGCCGCTCGCCGGCGTGGACGGCCTTTGACGAAAACCCGAGGCGATCCGGGTTCGGCAACGGGCGAGGCGTGAAGGTCGGCATGGGAGTCCTCCTGCGGCGTTCTCCGAGGAGGATCGCCACATTGATCGGGTTGTCTCTGGTGCAGGGCCCGACTATAGCAAATGGGGCTGACGTGGGCAACGCGCGGATCCCGGTGATTTCGCGACGAGTGAGCCCCCTCCGTGCGGCTGAAACTGGCCATGGCCCCTGCCCTGTGACATGCTTGAATGCGAACGGCTGAGCCGCGAAGCATTCGGGCGGCGACTCCGATGCATTCATCGAGACTCGAGTCACGCCGAGCCACCCCCAACCCCGTTTCCGCGCAGCCAGCCCCGCGTCAACGCCATTGCCAAAGGAATCACCCGTGCCGTTCAACAGCCTGAAGCTCGACCCCAGCCTCCTCCAGGCGATCAAGGAACTCGGCTTCGCCCGCCCGACGCCCGTCCAGGCCGAGGCGATTCCACCGGCGCTCGCGGGCCAGGATGTTCTCGCCTGTGCCATGACCGGCAGCGGCAAGACGGCGGCGTTTCTGCTCCCGATTCTTCAAGGCCTCATCGGGCGGCCCCGCAAGACTACGCGGGCGCTGATCCTCACGCCGACCCGCGAGCTGGCGTCCCAGATTCTCGAGGACCTCAGCGAGCTGGCGGTCCACACCTCCGTGACGGGCGCCTCCGTCATCGGCGGCGTCGGCATGGGGCCGCAGGAGCACGCGTTCCGCAGCGGGGCCGACGTGATCATCGCCACGCCCGGCCGCCTGCTCGATCACTTCCGCTACCCCTACGCCAAGCTCGGCGGACTGGAGTACCTCGTCATCGACGAAGCGGACCGCATGCTCGACATGGGGTTCCTGCCCGAGATCCACCGCATCCTCCGCCACCTGCCTGCGCGCCGCCAGACGCTGTTCTTCAGCGCGACGATGCCGGCGCCGATCCTGGCGCTGACCCGGGAGTTGTTGCGGTCACCGGCGACCATCCAGCTCGAGCGAAAACCGGCGCCAGCGATCGGCATCACGCACGCCGTCTATCCTGTGCCGCAGCACCTGAAGTCGGCACTGCTGGTGGCCCTGCTGCAGCGCGGTGACATTCGGGACGCGCTGGTCTTCACGCGCACCAAGCACAGGGCGAACCGGCTCTCGGAATACCTGGTCCGCCACGGTGTGGAGTCCGAGAGAATCCACGGGAACCGCTCGCAGGGACAACGGACGGCGGCGCTCGCCGGGTTCAAGAGCGGCAAACACCGCGTGCTGGTGGCGACCGATATCGCGGCGCGCGGGATCGACGTCCAGGAGCTGGGGCACGTGGTGAACTTCGACGTGCCCAAGGTACCGGACGACTACATCCACCGGGTCGGCCGGACGGGACGCGCCGACGCGGTCGGCGATGCCTTCACCTTCGTCTCGCGCGAAGACGAGGCGGACCTGTCGCGGATCGAGCGCGCCATCGGCAAACGCCTGCCGCGCGTCACGGTTCCCGACTTCGACTACAACGCGCCCGTGCAGGAGCGTCTGGAGATTCCGCTGGCGACGCGCCTCGCCACGATGCGGGCCGGACGAAAGGCGGGCCAGGCGCGATCCCGGGCCGGCGGCGGCACCAGCCACGGGCCCTCAGCGCACGGCCGGCCGGGTGGGCCGCGGCACCAGCCCCAGCCAGCGCACCAGTCCCAGCACACGCGCCACTCGCCCGGCGCATCAGCCGGCACGGCCCGTCACCCTCAGGGACGAGGAAGGCAGCGATAGCACGCGAGAACGAGTGATCGTCGGGCGCGTTCCGGCGAGCACGCGTGCGGATCTACTTCAGCACGAAGGTCACCGTCACCGTCATGACGATGGGGACCGGCACGCCGTTCAACAGCGTCGGCGTGAAGGTCCAGTGCCGCACGGCCTCGAGTGCCGCTTGATCGAGCAGCGGAATCGACCGCAGCACGCGCGCCTCTCGCACCGCGCCGTCCGGGCCGATGACGGCCTCGAGGATCACGGTGCCCTGCACCTGTGCTGCCTGCGCGACGATCGGATAGATCGGGCGCACGTCCCTGATTTTCGCCGGCGGCTTGATACCGCTATGCACCCGGATCGGAACCGTTTGCGTGGGTGCCGCCGGCAGAGCCTCGGGCAGCCCGCTGACAACCGGTCCGACGATCCCGCCGGGGACGCCACCCTCCACGGCGCCCGCGGTCTCCGGCTCGGTCACGAGGCCCGTCTCTTTGGCGACGCCCGTCGGTGCCTCAGTCGGCGCCGCAGTCGGGTTGGGTTGCGGGACTGCGTGTCTGGCCGCGGACGGGGCGGGTGGCGCCTGCGGGGGATTGGGGGCCACAGGCGTCAGGTTCACGGAGTCGATCGGGGTAATCGTGGACGGCAGTTCGCCCGAGGTCATCAGAGGTGCGATGACGAGAACCGAAAGGACTGCCGTGTGAAGGATCAGGGAAACCGGTAACTTGTACCACTTGCGATTGCCAATACCAGCGGGCGGGTGCACGACGTCACCAAACAGGTCGCGCGGCATGGTGTCTCCTCCTCGTGTCGTGGTGGGTTCACGAAACAAGGCGTCGACCCTGGCCAGAGTCCTTCGCCTGCCTTGATAGACACCGCCGGCGGGAAAGTGGCGCAGCCGGAGGCCTACCAGCGGGCGAACGGCCCCGCCAGCCACTGGCACAGCAGGGCGCCGACAATGGTCATCGCGAGTCCCCAGATCAGCATCTTGCGAAACAGGTCGCGCGCGACTGCTGCGTCCGACACTGCGGCGACACACAGGGCGCCGATCGTCGAGAGCGGAGACACGTCCACCAGCGACGCACCCACGTTGATGCTGAGTGCCACGGCCAGCGGATCGCCGCCGCCGACCTTGGAGACCAGCGTGGGCACCATCGGCAGGAACGTCGGGAGGACCACTCCCGACGTGCTGCTGTAGGTCGAGATCGCGCCCGTCACGAACGCGATCACGCCGTTGAGCGAGCCCGGGGTCGCGAAGCGCGCGAGGGCGCCGGTGAACAGGTCCATGCCGCCGGTCTTCTCGAGGACGCCGATGAGCAGCGAGACGCCCGAGATCATCAGGATCGCGCTCCAGGGCATCCGCTTCACGGACGCCGTGTCGTCGGCCGCGCGCAACACGATCAGGATCACAGCCGCCGCGAAGGCGGAGAATCCGATGTGCAGTTTCAGGATGACCACGCCGGCGACCCACGCTGCGATCACCGCGGAGGTCAGCCACTGCGATGCGCGGAGCGGCGGGAGATCCGCCGACAGGCCCTCCGCGCCCGACGGCGCGTTGGCCGAGCGCCGGCCGCCGAACAGCACCAGCGCAACGGCCGCGACCAGGGCGGACGCCAGGAAGTTGGCGGCCCAGACCTTGACCTCGTGGCCGCCCAGGCCCACCGAGGCCATCTTGGAGTTCGCGATGACGCCAACCGAGCTGAGCGCCGACAGATTGCCCGCGTTCGCGCCGTTGGCGACCATCAGCGCGGACAACAGCGGCGAGATGCCGGATCGCGCGCCGATCGCCATCGCGAGAGGCGCAATGAGCGCCGTCGCGGCGACCGATCCGGGACCGATGGTCGACACCAGCATCGCGATCAGGAAGAGCACGACCGGCACGAGCCCGATGCTGCCCCTGGTCAGCTTCATCGCGCGGCGTCCGACGGCTTCCAGCGTCCCGTTGACCTCGGACACCGCGAAGAGAAGCGTGACACCTGAGAGCGTCAGGAAGAGCTGCGTGGGAAATCCGCCGGCGATGGCGTCGGCCGGCCAGCCGGCGACGAAGACACCGATGACCCAGGCAAGCGCCATCGCGATCAGGCCGACGTTCAGCTGGGACGTGCAGCTCAGCACGATGGCCGCAACGAGCGCGAGGAGCGAGGCAATGGCGGGGCTGATCATCGGGGGATGATACTCCTGGCGGCTGAGAATGCCAGCCCGGCGACAGGCCGGCGATAGGCATCGCGCGCCGGGAAGCCCTGTGATACCCTCGCGCCACATCGCATGGAGACGCTTATGATCCGTTCCCGCGTCGCTGCAGGCCTGATGCTCGCCGTCGCGTTCGCCGCCGCCGGCGTCGCGCTCGAGTCCCAGTCGACCAGACCCCTTCGTATCGAGGTCACCTTCCCGGCGACGCTCCAGGCGAAGCCCGTCGACGGCCGCGTGATCCTGGCGATCTCGCGACGCGATACGCCGGAGCCGCGAATGGCGCAGATGCGCGGCAACAACGCGCAACCGATGTTCGGCGTCGACGTGAACGGCCTGAAGCCCGGTCAGCCGGCAGTCATCGACGCAGGCACACGCGGCTGGCCCGTGGAGAGCCTTCGGGACATCCCTCCCGGCGACTACTTCGTGCAGGCCACACTGAACGTTTACACCACGGTAACGCGCGCGGACGGACACACCATCAAGGTGCACCTCGACCATTGGGAGGGGCAGAACTACCGCACGTCGCCCGGCAATCTCGTCTCTAGCGTCGAGAAGGTTCGCATCGATCCCAGGGCGGGCGGTGTCATCAAGGTGACGTTCGCGAGGAAGAACCCGGCGATCGAACCGCCGCACGACACGAAGTACATCAAGCACATCAAGTTCAGAAGCGACATCCTCAGCAAGTGGTGGGGCACCGACATCGACCTGGGCGCCGTCGTCCTGCTGCCGGATGGATGGAACGAGCATCCGAACGCGCATTACCCCGTCATCTACAACCAGGGCCACTTCCCGCGCACCTTCGGCGGCTTTCGCGAGACGCCTCCCGATCCCGCCGCGACCGAGGGTCAGCAGAGGCAGCAGGCTGCCGCGTATCGTTTCTACCAGGACTGGGTGGCCGGCAGGATGGGCCGCGTGGTGATCGTGCTGATCCAGCACCCGACACCCTTCTACGACGACTCGTACGCCGTGAACTCGGCGAACAACGGCCCGTACGGCGACGCGCTATGGCAGGAACTGGTCCCGCGGGTGGAGCGGGAATTCCGCGGCATCCCTCAGGCGTGGGCGCGAATGACCTACGGAGGATCCACCGGCGGATGGGAATCGCTCGCTTGGCAGATCTTCTACCCGGACAATCTGAACGGCACGTGGACGTTCTGTCCCGACCCGGTGGACTTCCGCTATTTCCAGATGGTCGACATCTACAGGGACGACAACGCGTTCTACTCGAACAGCGAGTGGAAGAAGACGCCGGCCAGGGCATGGCAGCGCGGGCTGGACGACGAGATCTCC
This sequence comes from uncultured Acidobacteriota bacterium, assembly GCA_963843385.1. Taxonomy (GTDB): domain Bacteria; phylum Acidobacteriota; class Vicinamibacteria; order Vicinamibacterales; family JAKQTR01; genus CAVOHU01. Next base: position 151,408 of record CAWJJY010000007.1, on the reverse strand, counting down.
ATGTCGCAGTTCGATGCCAGCCGTCTCGAGGAGGTACTGGGCACCAGGGGGCGTTCGGGCGATCAGATGGACATCTTCATGGCGGTTTTCGGCCCGGTCGGATCCGACGGCTACCCGAAGCTGCTCTACGACAAGTGGACCGGCGTCATCGACAAGTCCGTCGTCGAATACTGGCGCGAGAACTACGACCTCCGGCACATCCTCGCGCGCGACTGGAAGAAGATCGGTCCGAAGCTGGCCGGCAAGATCCACATCTTCATCGGTGACCAGGACACGTATCTGCTGGAAGAGGCCACCTTCAAGCTGCAGGAGTTCCTCGAGAGCACGAAGGACCCGTACTACGCCGGCAGCTTCGACATCGGCAAGCGCCAGCCGCACTGCTATTCGGGAGCAGCCGAGTTCCCGGGTCAGCGCGCCGAGCAGCGCTACATCCCGACGATGATCGAGCGGATGCTGTTGACGGCGCCGGCGGGCGCAGATCTGAGCTGGAGGTACTAGCTTCGAGAGTCCGGCTGACGCGCCGAGTCTGAAGACCGGGCCTCCATCCGGAGGTTGTCACCCGCGTGACTCATGGAGCCCCGACGCTGCGAGCCTAGCCGGCAGCGGCCGACCAGCGGAGGCCGAGGCTCTTCACCAGGGTCACCACGTCCTCGGGCAGGAACGGCTTCCGCAGCACCGAGAACCCCTGGCGTTCGCACACCGCCGATTCGTCCGACGACAACTCCGTTCCGGTCGTCACGGCGATTCGCATGTGCGGGTGTGCGCGCTGCAGTTCGAGCGCCACCGAGAGGCCCTCGCCATCGGCGAGCACCATATCGACAATCGCCAGGTCGGGCTGCTGCCGCGCCGCGATCTCGCGGGCTTCCTCCGCGGTGGTGGCGACGAGCGCCGCCACCCCCGCCCGGCCGAGCGATTCCTCGAGTCTCATCAGCAGGTGGGCGTTCTCGTCAACCGCCAGCACGACCGGCCGCGGCGCCTCCGGCTCCTCGATGGGCATCCCACCAGCGCCCGGACGCAGGCTGAGCGTCCGCCCGTCCTCGGCCACATCGACGTCGACCAGGCTTCCCGGCGCGATCGCACTGTCGGCGACCAGAGCGGCCAGCGGCTGCGTCAGCATCCGGTGAACGGTGCGCTTCAGTTCGCGCGCGCCGTATTCGTCGCTGGTCCCGTGGCCGAGCAGGAACTGGCGGGCCGCCGGGCTGACCGCCACGTCGAAGGACCGCTTTCCGAGCCGGGTGTGCACGTGCTCCTGCAACTCGGCGATGTGGTGGTCGAGGATCTCTCCCAGCGCCTCGGCGCCGAGCGTCCCGTAGGTGATGACGACGTCGATCCGGTTGACGAACTCCGGCGAGAATCGTCGCTTCACGGCATTGAAGCCGACCGAGTGCAACAGGTCGGTGACCTGCTCGGGCTCGCGGCGCCTGGCGCCCCGGAACCCGATGTCGTGGCCCACCGCGTTGACCATCTCGCGCGCGCCGAGATTGCTCGTGAGAAAGATCAGCGTCTTCTCGAAGCTCACCGGCGTGTTGTCGCCCAGGCGCAGCGTGGCCCGGTCGAAGATGCCCAGCAGGAGCGCGGTGAAGGCCGGCGCGGCCTTTTCGATTTCGTCGAAGAGCACCAGCGCGAGATCGCAGTGCGGGCTGATGGCGGCGAGCAGGCGTTCCTGCGTCAGGATGGGCTTCGACTCGCGATGCCCGATGTAGCCGGGAGGCGCGCCGATGAGCTTGGCCACCTCATGATCGGATTGGTACTCGGCGCAGTCGATTTTCAGCAGGTTCTTCGGACTGCCGTGGATGATTTCCGCCAGCGCCTCGACGGTGCGGGTCTTCCCGGTGCCGGTCGGGCCGAGCAGGAGAAAGATGCCGGCCGGGCGGTCGGGCGGATTGAGGTGGGCCTGGTACATCTGGACATACGGGACGATCCGCTGCAGCGCAGCCGGCTGCCCGACCACCTTCCGCGCCAGCAATTCGAGCAGGTTTCCAGCCTGCGCGGGCAGACATTCGCCCTGTCGCGCGCCCGTGTCCACCTGGTTCTTCGCTCCTTGCCTGCATTATACCGGCGGATCAGGCCGCACGCTTCCTCGCCTCGCGGCGGATCAGGCCGCACGCTTCCTCGCCTGGCGAGGGATTAGGCCGCACGCTTCCTCGCCTGGCGAGGGATTAGGCCGCACGCTTCATCGCCTGGCGGCGGATCAGGCCGCACGCTACATCGCCCGGCGGCGGATCCGGCCGCACGCTTCCTCGCCTCGCGGCGGATCAGGCCGCACGCTTCATCGCCTGGCGCCGGTTCACGGGCGGAACCGCGATCGAGGCCGCGTGTGCGTTGGTCTGCGCTTTCAGCCATTGAGTTGACGCGACGGTCCGCGCCCGGGCGCTCTGCCTGATCCCCTTGTCGAAGCACGTGACTATTAACTCCGACTTATGTTATAAGGGTTGTCTCCCACCAACACGACTCCTTGGGCCGGAGGCTCGCCATTCCGGCGAGCGTCGGGAGGCGGCCGTATTCCCCGTCATGACGTCAGGCGAACACGGCTCGCGATCGACGTGGCAACTCTGGATGACAGGAGGATCTGATGTCCGACAAACACGAAGCAAGCGTCCGCAGGCTGATTGACGAAGCATGGAACAAGGGAAATCTGAAGGTGGTCGATGAGCTCTGCACGAGCGACATCATGAACAACGACCCGATGAACCCGGTTCGCGGAATCGAGGCCACCAAGGGTCTTGTCAGGAAATATCGCACGGCCTTTCCGGACTGCCGGCTCGACATCGACGAGATCATTTCCACCGGCGACAAGGTCGTCACCCGCTGGCGGTACAGCGGGACGCAGAATGGGCCGCTCGAGGGGATTCAGCCGACGGGACGCCGCGTGAACGGCACCGGCCTGACGATCTACCACTTCATGGGGGATCGCATTCACGAGGCCTTCGTCAACTGGGACAGCCTCGGGTTGCTGCAGCAGCTGGGCGTCGTGACGCTGCCGGGCAAGTCGGCCCAGGCCGGCGCCTGAGCGATCTGAGCCACGGGCTCGTGTGCGCCGGGGAATTCCGAACGTCACGGCGCCCACGAGTCCGCGGCTCGCCTTCTCCCCTCCGCTGCATTCACACTCCCGGCTGCCCCTGCCACCGGCTCCCCCGCCGCGTTCCGCCTCGAGACCGGCGCGGAGGCGTGCGCGAACCAGGCTCGGGCCAGCCAGTTTCTGCTGGCGACGGTCCTGGATACAGCGTGCGGCGGGTAGTCGAGGCAGGGTTCAGCGTGCCCCGTGAAGGCGCGCCTGACGCTGCCGCGTCAGATGGGGCACGATGCCCAGCAGCCGCTCGATGAGCATCAGCTGGCCGCGATGGTGCATCTCGTGTTCCTTGGTCGACAGCAGCATCTCGAATCGGCTCTTGCTCGAGGGCGGCTCGCCAAGTGACTGCACGCGCTCGGCAAGAAATTCGTCGGACCGCGACTCGATCCAGGACGCCCATGCGTCGCCCTCGCGCTTGAGCATGTCGACGATCTGGGCCTTGTCGCGAGGCTGAACTTCCTCTGCCCTGAGACGTTCGGACCAGGCCGGAAAATCGAACCCGGTCAGCGTCGTTCGCCGCTCGACTGCGTGGATCTGCTGCTGAAAGCGGTAGCCGTGGGCGATGTGCGTCAGCAGCTGGCTGACCGTGCGCCAGCCCGGAGTGACTGTGAAACCGTATTGTGCTTCCGGGATGTCTTCGGCAATCTGGATGGTGTTCTTCCGGACGGTCCGCAGACTCTCTGCCAGTTCCCTGGCGCCATAGTACGTCATGGTGTCCCCCGAAACGAGACGGCAGCGGCTGCAGTCGCAGCGTCACCGATTGATGGCGTGTGACGAAGATGGCATCTTTCCGTCCGTCGCGTCAACAGCGCGCCCCATCCAGCCCAACCGACGACGGTAGCGAACTTCAGAACATCCGCGTGTCCTTCTCGGTGGCCCGTTGCGCGTCCATCTTCACGGCGTCAGGAATGGGGGACGCTCCCTTCCTGCCAAGATTCCTGAAGCCCAGCGCTCCCGCCGTCAACGCGGCGAGTCCGCCGACGACCAACCCCCAGCGGGGTCCCGCATACTCGCCGATCCAGCCGACGATGGGGCCGCCAATCGGCGTCGACCCCAGAAACGCGACCGCCCACAGCGCCATTACGCGTCCGCGCATCTCGGGCACGCTCTCGAGCTGCAAGGTGGCGTTGCCGAGCGAGAGGAAGTTGATCGAGAAGACGCCGACGAGGAACAAGGCGGCCATCGCGAACATCAGATTGGGCGCGACGGCTGCGGCAAGAATGACCACGCCGAACAGCAGCGCGGCGTTGACCAGCATGCCCGGCACGACCGTCTTTCGGCTCGCCGTGTACAGGCCGCCGATGACGGAACCGAGGCCCATCGCAACCGTGAGCGATGCATACGTGCCCGCGCCGCCGCCCAGCGTGAACTGCGCGAAGAGCGGCAGGACCACCTGGAACTCGTAGGAGAGCGTCCCGATGATCGCCATCATCAGGAGCGCGTTGCGCAGCACGGGCGTGGACCGCACGTAGCGGAACGCATCCCGCAGCTGACCGCCGGCGCGGGCGACGAGCGGCGCAGGCTGGAGCTGCCCGGCGCGCATCATGCGCAGCGCGATGAGGACGGCGATGTAGGACGCCGCGTTGACCAGGAAGCAGGACGCCATGCCGACGCTGGCGATGAGGATGCCCGCCATCGCGGGGCCGACGACCCGCGCGATGTTCACCAGCACCGAGTTCAGCGAGACGGCGTTCTGGATCTGCTCCTTGCCGACCATCTCGAAGACGAAGGTCTGCCGGGCGGGATTGTCCACGGTGTTGACGAGGCCAAGGCAGAGGGCCAGCACGGCCACCATCCAGAGGCGCACCGATCCGGTCGCCACGAGGATGCCGAGCACCAGCGCCAGCACGCCGGCTGCAGACTGGGTGCCATAGAGAATCGTGCGCTTCGGGAACCGGTCGGCGATCACGCCGCCCCACGGACCGAGGATCAGGATTGGCAGGAACTGCAGCGCGGTGACCAGGCCCAGTGCGGTGCCCGATCCGGTGATCTGGAGCACCAGCCAGGACTGGCCGATGGTCTGCATCCAGGTGCCCGACAGTGAGATGGCCTGGCCGACGAAGTAAAGGCGGAAGTTCCAGATACCCAGCGAGAAGAACGTCCGGCGAAGCGAAACGGCGCCGATCATCGCAAGGATTATATCGGCTCGCGGCGCCCGGCCCGCCTGGCGGGGTGAGGCGGGCGCTCCGGCCCCTGAGACCTGAGTCGACCGGACAGATGTCGTACTAATTACTCCGGTCAAGGCGACCTGCTACCGACAGTGATGGCCCCCATCTGGCCGGTGGCGGCGTCGGCGGGCTATAATCGCGGCCACAACAGCCCACGCGAGGTCGAGTCCGTGAACAAGATGCCCCCATCCCCCGCGCCACGGGACAAGTCTGCTCCCGGCGGCAAGATTGCGAATCGGCTCGTCGCCCTCAGTTCGGCCGCGGTGCTGACAGTCTACGCCGCCGGGTACGTGCGGACGCGAGATGCAGCACAGCGGCTCGAGGCGGCAGAGCGCACGCGGGTCGTCATTCCGGAGGCACGTGTCGCGTCGGGTCGGATCGGCGCCCCGGCGGCCTCCGCAGAGCCGGCCAGGACATCGCCACCGAACCCGGCGCTCGCCGTGTCGAGCCCGGCACCGGCGGCGAGCTCTGCCGGAGCGACACAGCCCGCGGCGCCATCTGTCGCAGCATCGAAGCCCGCGGTGCCCAAGCACGCAGATGCAGTCAAGGCTTCGCTGCTCGTGGCTGACCAGAAGGGAGCCGCGCCTGCAGGCACGCCTCACCTGTCCTCACCGGCGCCCAAGACTTCCCAGTCTGCCGCGCCCGTGCCGGCACCAACTGAGACGCCAGCCTCGCCTTCGGTCGGTCCGGTTGCCGCGGCGCTTGCTCCTGCGGTCGACGCGCCCGCCGCCCCGCCAACCCCGCCGGAGCCTCGGTACAAGGACGGCACGTTTTCGGGATGGGGCTGGTGCCGCCACGGCGATATCGAGGCCACCGTCGTGATCGAAAGCGGCCGCATCGCGTCAGCGGTGATCTCGAAATGCTGGACGAGATACTCGTGTTCCTGGGTGGCACACCTCCCGGGCCAGGTCGTCGCACGCCAGAGCCCGGATGTCGACTACGTGTCGGGTGCCACGCAAAGCGCCAACGCGTTCTACTACGCGGTGGTCGACGCCCTCTCCAAGGCGAAGTGAACAGCGTGTGCCGCCGCTCCGTCCCGCTGATGGGGACCATCGTCACCATCGAGGTCGTGGGCGAAGCCTCAGAGCGTGCCATCGAGCGGGCGCTGTCGTGGTTCCGCGAAACCGAGCGGCGCTGCAATCGGTTCGACCCGCAAAGCGAGCTGAGGCAGCTCGCGGCGCTCCCCCTCGCCTCCCGGCCGGCCAGCGACATGCTCTACGCCGCCGTCGAGTTCGCGATCGCGGTGGCGGAGGAAACCGAAGGGGCATTCGATCCGACGGTCGGCCGGCAGATGGAAACGCTCGGCTTCAATCGAGACTACCGCACCGGCGAGGTCGTCAGCACCGGCCTTGAACCTGGCGGGCCCGTCAGCTTCCGCGACGTCCGCCTCGATCCTGAACGGCGAACCGTCACGCTGCTGCGGCCGCTCGTGCTGGATCTTGGCGCCGTGGCCAAAGGCCTGGCGATCGACATGGCTGCGCGAGAGTTGGAGAGGTTCGAGAACTACGCCATCGACGCCGGCGGCGATGTATATCTCGCGGGGCGCAACGCGGGCGGCGAGCCGTGGTCCGTCGGGATTCGACACCCTCGGCGGGACGGCGAGGTGATCGAGGTACTCCGGGTGTCCAACGCCGCGGTATGCACCTCGGGCGACTACGAGCGGCGCGCGCCGGACGAGGCGTCGGGCCACCACATCATCGACCCGCGACGCGGAACGTCCGCCGAGGGGGTCGCGAGCGCGACAGCTATCGCGCCGTCGGCCATGCTCGCCGACGCACTGGCGACCGCCGCGTTCGTCCTCGGGCCCGACGAAGGAATCCGTCTGCTGGAGCGCCACGGAGTGGATGGTCTGCTCGTGACGCCCGCGCTCGAACGTATTGCAACGCGAGGGATGCGAAGTGATTACAGCCTGGGCCGAAGACGCTCCGAGGCCGGCGTCGGCGATGCAGCGGTTCTTCCGGACGCCTAAGGGCCTGCTGACGATCGTCCTCGTCCTGCTGGCCGCGCTGGCCGCGCCGGCCGAGGGGATCGGCCAGGTGTGGCCGGGCCTCACGGCCGCCGCCCTCGCCGCGATGCTCATCGACGCGCCAATTCTTCGCTTGAGGAGCCATGCGTGGGAATTCCCCGGCGGCGCACTCCTCACCGGCCTGATCGTCGCGATGGTGCTCAGTCCGCAGGAACCGTGGCACATCGTTGCCATCACGGCCGCAGTCGCTGTGATCAGCAAGTACCTCATCCGGACACGCACGGCGAACACGTTCAATCCTGCCGCGCTGGCGCTGGTCGTGACCTTCCTTGTCTTCGATACAGGCCTGAGCTGGTGGGGCGCGCTCCCCGACCTGCCGCCCTATGGGCTGATCGTCCTGTTCGCGACCGGCATCTACATCACGGACCGGATCAACAAGATGCCGATGGTGCTCGCGTTCCTTGGCGGGTACTACCTGTTGTTCACGACGACGGCCTTCGTGAGCGACCCCGTGCGGGTCGCCGAGATCTTCCGCGCGCCGGACCTCCAGGCGGTCATCTTCTTCGCGTTCTTCATCCTGACCGACCCGCCGACATCGCCCGTGAAGATCCCGCACCAGCTGGTGTGCGGGACGATCGTTGCCGTGACCAGCTTCGCGGTTTTCGAGTGGGTCGGCGCCGCGTACTACCTCCTGGCCGGCGTGCTGGTCGGCAACATCTGGGAGGCCTGGCGGACGGATGCGCGCACGTGCGGCCGGGCCCGGGCAACCCCCGGCCATCGCATCTCGTCAAATCTCCAGTGCCCTGTAGTCAGGACGCCTAGCCACGCGGCAAGAAGGAGAAGCTTCGATGCGTACTCGATGGATGGTGGCAACAACGATCGTCGCAAGCCTGGGGTTGGCGGGGTCCGCCATTGCCCAGCAATCCGACGCGGACTGGCTCGCGCAGTGCAAGGATCGGAGCGAGGGGCAGGTCCGGCACTGTGAGGTACGGCCGGTAAAGATGGCAGGAGGCGCCCCGCTTCACGTCGATGCCCGGCCCAACGGCGGCGTGCAGGTGACGGGCTGGGATCAGGGGGCTGTTGAGGGAAGCGCCCGAATCCAGGTCCAGGCGGGGAGCGAAGCCGAAGCCCTCGGAATAGCCGGCAGTATCGTCATCGACACCAGCGGCGGCACTCTTCGGTCCAACGGTCCGGTCACGAGCGAAGGCCGATCGTGGTCGGTCGGCTTCGTGCTGTCGGCACCTCGTCAGACGGACCTGGAGATCGAGACGGTCAACGGCCCGATCACGATTACGGGCGTCAGTGGCCAGACCAGGGCGACCACGGTAAACGGACCGATGTCCCTGAACGACCTCGGGGGCGATGTTCGCGCACGCACGACCAACGGCCCGCTGAAGGTTTCCTTGACCGGCAGCTTCTGGAACGGCCGGGGGCTCGATGCCGAGACGGCGAACGGCCCGGTATCGATTTCAGTGCCCGACGGCTACTCGGCGCAACTCGAGGCGGGCACCATGAACGGGCCGTTCCGGCTGGGCATCCCGATCACGCTCCAGGGGGACATCCCGGTCGGGCGGGTCCGCTCGATCAAGGCCATCATCGGGTCGGGCGGCGCAATTGTGCGCGCGATGACCACCAACGGGCCGGCGTCGATCGAGAAGCGGTAGTGGAGGCAGCAGTGGGGCACGCGCTCCCGCGTGCCCCCCTCACCCGATTCTCAGCGTGACCGCGAAGCGTTCCCGGATGGACCGGTCTCCCTCCCAGTGCCGCAAGAGCTTCAGCCGGACCTCGACGCTGCAGGCTTTCGCGGGCACGAGCGTCCACTGCGCCATCCCCCCGCTCCCCAGGGCGTCGGAGCTGCGCAGGAAGGCGCCCTCCTGAGCGTCGACCAGCGTTCGATCCAGGCCGTCGAACGCCCAGCGATATCCTGTGGTCGCGTTCTCGTGAAGGCGAAGCACGATCGCCTCCCCGATGGGGACGTCGACGGTCCTGCCGTTGTCGGCTGCGGTCAGCGTCATGGTGTCGCCAGGCATGATTTCACGCCGGCGGCGCCCCTCACAACTTGATTCCGTAGCTCTCGGGGAAGAACGCGCCGTTGATGTAGGCCTCACTCGCGTATGCGAACCCCTGATCGCCCCACGACGTTCCCCAGCTGTTTCGAATGATGAAACGGCCGTCTTTCCGATAGCCGACGATGCAGACGGCGTGTCCGCCCCGGACCGTGTTCGGCTGGAAGGCATCGAGGATGCCGTGTGTCGCCGTCGCGGCGTCCCAGGTGGCATCCACTTGCACGCCGGCCATGATGGGCCCACCCGCGGCGAGCCACGTCCGCCACTGGTTCAGGTTCCTGGCCAGGTTGAAATAGGCTGCGGCCTTGCGCTGCGCGGCGGTTGCGAAGAACGTGTTCTCGTCGCCCGGGTACATCAGCGTGTTCACGTGGAACGGCAGCACCGCTTCGAGGACCGCTCCGTACTTGCGGCAGATGTCCATAGCCGCCTTCAGGCTGGTGCCGGCTTCCTCGATGAAAGTTTCCGGCCGGCTGACGAATTCGTCGGTCTCCTTCGACGCCATCCAGGTGAAACGCGGCGACACCATCCCGTCTTTGGGGAGGCGGCCGGCCGTGACGAGGTGGTAGCGCATGACCCCGTCGGTAGACGCCCAGCCCACGCACGACCCGGTCTCGCCCTGATCGCCGATCGTCCACCACGCCTGCCGCAGGTCCTTGTCGGTGGGCAGCGCCGATACGGCCTTGAGCGCGCCCGACTGGACGGCGTGCTCGAACTTCCAGTCGTTTTCCGTCGCCCGGGACGGAACGAGGTTGCAGATGCGTCGCGTGGCCTTCACATTCGGGGACCTCTTCGCCATGGGATCAACTCCTTCCGTGCACGAGGGTCAACGAATCCGACCGGTGAGTGGCGGTTCAGGCGAGACTTGTTGCACCTCCTCGGGGTGTGAACGGATCACGACGCGTTCCACGCCCGTCAATTGCGGCGGCATGAAGGCGGGAGTCCTGTGATGACTGAAAGGCCGGGATTGAACGCCGCGATCAGCGGAGAGGAGGGGCACATGGGATCGCGAACCGGCCGGAGTATAGCCCGGTCGGGCGGGCCCCTGCCTCGCCGATTGCACACTCGTGAAAACAGTGTGCAATCGGCCATGGGCTGCAGGAGTCGGCTAGTGGCTTCGGACCACCCACGCCTTCTCTGCGTTCCACGCGGGCCCATCTCGTCCCGTCGCGGGTTGAGGTCCGACACCGGCAGCACGTGGTCTGATCCAAGGGGACAGGCCGGTAGCCGGTAGCCCGTAGCCCGAAGCCGACGACGCTCTGACTACGGCGCCTTGGTGGCGGTGGCGGGCGCCGCGGAGGGCGGCATGTATTTCTTGAAGAAGTCGAACGCCTGCTGGATCACCTTCAGCTGAATCTCGTCAGGCTTGTAGACACCCTTCTCGTCGCGCGGGATCCGGACGATGTAACCGTGCACGGGATGATCGTAAGACACGTGCTCGACCGTCTTGCCGGCTTCCTTCATCCACTTGTAGGTCGTCTCGAAGAGTCCCTGCAGCGAGTCATGGTCCCGGTTGACGAAGAAGATCGGAAAGCTGACCCGGTTGATGCGCGCCAGGGCGACATCCTTGTTCTTCAGGAACGGTGCAACCGATTCCTCGGTGGGAAGCTGGTTCTCGTCGCCGGCGAACCCGTTCGGGTCGATCTGGAGGAACTCGCTCGTGTCGGGTTCCGAGCAGATGGCCGCCGCGACCTTCAGCCCTTCGGCCCCGGCCTTCAGAATCATGCCGCCGGCGTGGCTGTTGCCGACCAGTCCCACGCGGTTCGCGTCCACGTAGGGCAGCCGCTTGACATAGTCGACAATCGTCATCAGGTCGTTGTACTCGAGCGGCGGGCGGTTCATCAGCTGGTTGGCCTGATGGTGCGACACGAGAAGGGGCGGCACCCGCGTGTACTCGAACCACGTCTCGGCCCGGTAGTTCAGCCAGCCCACCGCGTAGCCCTGCTGCAGGAACCGCTCGAGCGTGTAGCCGTGCTGGTTGACGTACTCGCGAACCGCCTTCACCCCCGCGCCCCCGTTGCCCGTGAAGAACAGCACCACCGGGAACGGGCCCTTGCCCTTCGGGTGGCGCATGCCGATCGGGGTGAACAGGCCATCGACCGTGGAGAGCAGCGTGATGTCCACCGCGATGTCGGACCCCTGGACGGGCTCCGAGAATATGAAGGCCTCCCACGGCTCGGTGATCGGCATCGCCGGCGGGACGAACTTGGGCAGAGGCGTCGCCTGGCCGAACGCTGCACCGGCCGCGCACAACAGCACGCAACACGAGAACGCAATGCTTCGAAACATCTTTCCGTCTCCTCGCTGATCGTGGCCGGACGCGGACGCGGGTGCCCGGCCGGGCTGCCACCGTCTTCTTGGGCTGAAGGGTGCATTGTAACCGCGGGCCCGGGCGGCCGGAAGTTCGAGTTCAGGGCAGACGCCGGCTGCGGCTCCGCCTTGCCGAGCCGGGCCGAGGTGCCCGAGCGGTCGAGGCCTTACTGGTTCTGCCGGCGGGACACGATCATGCGGCGGACCTTTTCGCGGATGGTCCCGGCCGCCACGTGGACGTAGTCCGGGTGCTGGCCCATGTCGATCTCGGCTGGAAGCGTGAGCAGGTCCGCGTCGGGCGGGACGATGGCGTGTTCCTGATAACCGAGCAGCGTGCGCTTCCAGTTGGCGGCAATCCGTTCGTAGCTGTTGTGGATTTCCCGCAGGTAGTCTTCCTTGATCGTCCCGGCGTAGGCGTCGCCCTCGGCTGCCCTTTTCGCGCGCCGTCGCTCGAGCAGTTCGGGCTCGGTCCGCAGGTACACCGTCAGGTCGGGCAGGCGGATGTGCTCATTGCGCAGCGTCTCGTGGAACAGCGTGCGGTACAGCTTGGCGTGCGCCGGCGGCATCTCGCCCGAGTCGATCATGCGCGCGACGAACACCTCGGGGCCGTCGATGAAGGGACGGTCTTCGATGATGATCGCGCCGCGCGTGCTCTCCCGCGTCATGAGGTGGCGGATCTCGCGCTGTTGCGCGGTGCGCATGTTGAGGAACGCCAGCTCCGTGGCAAAGATGTTCGCCACGCGATCGTGATAGAAGAGCGCCAGGCACTCGTCGATGAGCGATCCTTTGTCCACGCGCTCCGAAAACGTATACAGCTCAGCGCCATCCAGTATTCCCTCGAGGTCCCGCTTGTACGGATCGCGCGCAAGCGCCTGCATCAGGGTGGTCTTGCCTGAGAACAGGTTGCCCATGATGCCGATATGAAAGTTCTGCCTCATCGCGTGCTCCCGGGGAACTTGGCGTCCGGCAACCTATCTTACCTGCCCGTCCGGTAGATGGCGATCGACTGGGAGGGCATGCGGCTGCCGCCAGCGGTCCTCTCGACCGGTCAGCTTACTGCAGAGGCGAGGGTGAGAACTACTGGTTGATGATCTGGTCCAGCTCGTGTTCCAGTTCCTTGACGCGGAACTCAGCCCAGATCGGCAGGTGATCGCTCACCTCCCGCCGGGCTGCGTCGGCTGGCTGGCCTGCCTCCTTGTAGAGGACATCGCCGAACGGGACGGCCCCGAACCTCCCGGTGAACTCGAAGTCTTCACTCGGGATCCAGGCGATCTTGTCGAATGTCCTGGTCTGGTCGAAGTTGGTTCCCAGCTTGTCCATGGCTTTCGGCATCTCGAACCGCGGCGTGTCCCCGCCTCTGAGCGCCTTGAAGAACCGGTCGCCGTCGGTCTGGATGTTGAAATCGCCGACCAGGAAGAAGTCCGGGTCGAACACCGACCCCTTCGGCCGCCCGGCCTCGTGCTTGATGAATCTCACCAGTTCCTGGATTTCCAGCTCCCTCAGGTTGGTGCCGACCGTTCCGTACTTGGACCCCTCGGCGATGTGGACGGAGACCAGCGTGAAGTCGAAGCGCCCGGCGCGAAACGACGCGCAGTAGGGCGAACGCTGGAACTGGAACACGTTCGGGCTGGCGATCGTCCCGTTGAAGGCGATCTCACAGACCAGGCCCGTGCTGACCACCGTCCGGGTGTCGTACAGGAAGGCCATCCGTTCGTTGTTGCCGGTCGGGTCCGACACCAGGATCTGATAGTGCCCGGGCAGCATCTTCTGCAGCTTCGACAGTCCCTGGAGATTGGTCTTCACCTCCTGGATTGCGACGATATCGAAGCGTTCGCAGATGTCGGCGATGTACTGCAGCGCGCGCGTCTTCTTCCTGTCGGAGAACTGGGCGATGTTCCACGACGCGATGAGCACGTTCTCATCGACCGAGCGAAGCGGCACAATGGCGAGCAGGCCCATCAGGGCTTGCCGTTCCGCGGCGACGATCTGATCATCTGTAGGCATCTGCAAGTTCTCCTTGGTGCGACGCGACCGATATTCGCGCGCCGCCGCCCGCCCTGCAACAACACCTGCACAGGAATCTGGCCCCTGGTCGAACCGGTGGGGTCAGGCCTGGCAGTGGGACCGCCCGCGGTACTCGGCGGTCCGTTCTTACTCCGACCAAACTGATGCTATGATTATTATTGGGACTTGTGTGTGCTGAACGCGCTTGGCAGCCATCTCGGCGCCCAACGAGTCGTGTCTCTGCCTGGCGCAGGAGGCACTGACGCCGCAGGCCCTCCGCTTTTGGCGCACCAATCCCGGCGACCTTTCGCCGAACGCCAGCACAGGACTGGGATGTGATCGGCCAGACTCTCGGCTCCTATCGGGTCATCGACAAGCTGGGCGAAGGCGGAATGGGTGAAGTCTATCGCGCGCGCGATGTGAAGCTGAATCGCGACGTCGCGATCAAGATCCTCCCTGACCTGTTTGCGCACGATTCGGATCGCGTGGAGCGATTCACGCGCGAGGCACAGACGCTCGCCGCGCTCAATCATCCGAACATCGCGCAAATCTACGGCATCATCGAAGGGCCCACGACCGCGGACGCGCAGCCCGGCGGCGCGCACGTCCACGGCCTCGTGATGGAGCTGGTCGAGGGCGAGGATCTCGCCGCCCTCATCGGCCGCGGGCCGATGCCGCTCGCCGACGCCCTGCCCGTCGCGAAGCAGATTGCCGATGCGCTCGAGGCCGCGCACGAGCAGGGAATCATCCATCGGGATCTGAAGCCCGCCAACATCAAGGTCCGGCCCGACGGCACGGTCAAGGTGCTCGACTTCGGCCTCGCCAAGGCGCTCGACCCCTCGTCGGGTGCCGGCACAAGCGCGATGAACTCGCCAACGCTCACCGACTTCGCGACTCGCCTCCGCCCGGGCGGCGAGGTCGGCACGCAGCTGGGCATGATCCTCGGCACGGCCGCCTACATGGCGCCCGAGCAGGCGCGCGCCAAGGCCGTCGACCGCCGGGCCGACATCTGGGCGTTCGGGGTCGTGCTGTTTGAGATGTTGACCGGCCGCCGCGCGTTTCCCGGCGACGACGTGTCGGATGTGCTGGCGTCGGTGCTGAAGAGCGACCCCGCGTGGGCGGCGGTGCCGGCCGGCACCCCGCCATCGGTCCAGCGGCTGCTGCGCCGGTGCCTCGAGAAGGATCCCCGCAAGCGGCTGAGCGCGATCGGTGACGCGCGACTCGACCTGGACGAGAACGACCAGTTGGCCGAAGCCGGACCCGCCGTCCCGGCGCCTCCCTCCTCTCGTCGGTCGCGGTTCTCACGCCTCTGGCCTGCGATCGCCGGCGTCGCGATCACCGCCGTCATCGCAGCGGTTCTGTGGATCGCGTCACCGGGCTCCGATCCCGCCAGCATGACTCGACTGTCGATTCTGGCGCCCTCTGGCGAATCCCTCTATCCCGACTCCACCGGCGTCGCCATCTCTCCAGACGGCACGATGGTCGCGTTCCTCGTCGGCAGCGTCGTGCGATCGGAATCCCAGTTGTGGGTTCGTTCACTCGACTCGCTGGTGGCTCGGCGGCTCGAAGGCGGCGACGGCGCCACGCTGCCCGTTCTGGTCGCCCGACGGAGGCCGTATCGGGTTCTTCACTACGAACGGCAAGTTGAAGACCATCGCGGTTTCTGGCGGTCGCGCGGAAGTCCTGTCCGACACACCGAATGGCAGGGGTGCCGTGTGGACGCCGTCCAACGTGATTCTCTTCGCGCCGGACGCCGGCGGCCCGATCTGCCGCATCTCGGCGAACGGTGGCACGCCGACGCCGGTCACGAAGCTCGATTCGGTCCGAAAGGAATACGGCCACCGCTTCCCCGCGCTGCTTCCGGACGGCCAGCATTTCCTCTATGTCTCGCTGCCCGGGAAGAACGGCCAGTTCGACGTCTTCGCGGGCTCTCTCCTTGACGACTCGCGGACGTTTGTCGGATCGATGGACGCCGCACCCGTGTACGCCGATCCGGGCTGGCTGCTCTTCGCGCGGCAAGGCGTCCTGACGGCCCAGGGGTTCGACGCCAAACGCCTCAAGCTGACGGGCGATCCGGTGTCGCTCGACGATGAGCCGTCCAGCATTCTCGATCCGGCGACCTCGTGGACGGCAGGGCGGTCGACCTCGATTTCGCGGTCGGGAGCCCTGGCCTATTTCTCGGCGCCGTCGCCGAACACCACTGCCGAGTGGTACGACGCAAGCGGCCGGAAGACGGGCACGCTGAACATCCCGGCGGGCCACTACGAGACCGCAACGATCTCGCCCGACGGCACACACGCCGTTCTCGTGCGGTCCACCTCCCCCTCCGAGTCCGCGCTGTGGCTCGTGGACCTCGCTCGCGCCAGCGCGTCGCCGCTGACGGCGGGAAGAGGCCGAAATGACAGCCCGGTCTGGTCGCCCGACGGCAACCGCATCGTCTTTGCAGCCGATCGGGACGGCGCGCAGGACATCTTCGTGAAGACCATGGCCGATGCCTCGCCCGAGCAGCCGCTGTTTCGATCGGACGTGCCGTTCAAAGGGCCGGGGGCGTGGTCGCCCGATGGACGATGGATCGTCATGACGGAGCTTGACCCGGTCACCGCTCAGAATATCTGGCTGCTGCCGGTACCGGACGGCCGCGAGCTGAAGCCCTTCGTCCTCGGACCCAGGAGTGATCAGGGCGGGCCGCCGTCACCCGACGGACACTGGATGGCCTATACGTCAGACGATACCGGCCGGGTCGAACTCTACGTGCAGTCGTTTCCCGTGCCGGGCCGCAAGGTGCAGGTGTCGCAAGGTGGCGCCATCGGCGCGTGGTGGACCCGCGATGGACGGCAACTGTTGTTTGTGGGCGATGATCTGCGGAGTTTGTGGCGCGTCGATGTGGTGCCTGGATCGACGATGAGCGTCGGCACGCCAAAGCAACTCGCGACGTTCCCGGCCAACATCGTCTGGATCGATGCCATGCCAGACCGGCAGCGTTTCCTGGCGTTGACGCCTGAGCGCACCGGCACGGGTTCGATCACCGTCGTCCAGAACTGGCGGGCAGCCGTCCGCCAGAAACGATAGCAGCACCCCTCAGGTTCGCTCGGAGCTGGCACGTTCGGACGGTCGCCTCACTTCGATAGGGTCTCCGCGACAAGCGCCAGCCACTTGCCGTCCGGACTCGCGGCGAGACGCGTGACCTTCGTCAGGCCGGCCGATGCCACATCGCCTGTCTCGGTCCAGCCTGCAGCGCCCTCGCGCCAGACCCAGATTTTCGTGCCGGACGCCATCAGGATGCGGCCGTCCGGCAGCCACGTCAGGTACTCGCTTCCCGGCACCGCCTCCGTGATGACCGCCGTCTTCTTCGTCATTGGATCGAGCTCCTTGACGATTGGCGGGGCGCCGGGCGGCAGCCCGATGAAGCTGACGGTCTTGCGCCCGGGACGAATCAGGAGGGACCGGCCGATGTTGGGCTCGATCACCTCGGCCGCGTTGGCCGTCGTGTCGACTAGCTGCAGCGTGGCCGGGCTGCCACTCGCGCCTAGCACGAACACCGCGGCCCGATTGGCATCTATCCAGACGTAGTAACCAATGAGCCCTTTGTGCGCGTAGGCCAACCGGGGATTCGACCCGTCGAGGTCGAAGCGCCAAAGCTCCTGTTTGTCGCCACGCACGGTCGTGAACGACCTGCCGTCCGGCGTCACGAGGGCGGAGTACTCGTTTTCGGCCGAGCGCGTCAGCTGCGTGACCAGCTTCGAGGTGATGTCGTACCGGTAGATGTCGTTCTGCTTGCCGTCGCGGCGCGACGTGAACAGAATTGCGGAGCCGTCCGGCAGGAAGCTGGGTTGGTTGTCGTACTCCGGGCTGTTGCTGACGTTGATCGGCGTCCCGATCGTCAACACGCTGCCGCTGCCGGAGAGCGGCGCCAGGTACACCTCGGTCGCAGGGGGCGGAGGGGCCTGCGGCACGAGAACCGACGCGAGCACAACGACCAGCGCGAGTCTCATGGGTGTCACCTTTTCACTGCTTGATGGTGATCTTCTCGACTTGCCACAGGATGGCGGAACCTTTGTAGATGACGTTGTTGGAGTCGCAGTGGATCATGTGGATCAGGCGGCCGGCGTCGTCCTCACCCTGGCCCAGGCTGGTCTGCGCCCACCCGAGCACCTTGCCATCCAGGTCCATCTTGTAGATCTTGCCCGTGGTGCCGTCACCGCTGAACAGATACTGGGGAGAACCGGGGGTGACGCAGATGCCCCACGGCGAGGCCATGCCGGCGAGGGTCTTCTTCAGGTTCAGATCGCTGTCGTAGACCTGGATGCGCCAGTTGTTGCGGTCGGCCACGTAGATGTTGTCCTGTCTGTCCGAGGCGATGCTGTGCGGGATGACGAACTGGTCCGGGCCGGACCCGTAGGTCCCCACCCACTTCACCCAATGGCCGCCCTTCGCGATCTTGACCACTCGGGAGTTGCCGTAGCCGTCTGACACGTAGATGTTGTCCTTCGAATCCCACGTGACATCGGTCGGCCGGTTGAAGATGCCCACCCTTCCGACGGGATGGCGCTCGGCTTCGGGAATCTTCTCACCGCGTTCGAGGAATCGCTCCAGGTAGTCGATCGCTTCCAGCGTCCGGCCGAACTGCATCTGGGGCATGGCACCCGGGTCGAACTTGACGATCATCCCGGATCCCTCGTCGACCATCCACACGTTGTCGTACTTGTCGACGCGGACCGAGTGCGCAAAGGACGCCGCGTAGTTGTTGGGGCCCCATGTCTTGACGTACTTGTTGTTCTCGTCGAACTCGAACAGCATCGCAGCCGTCCCCCCGCGCGAAATTCCGCTCGGGCCCGTGCGTGAGTACACGAACAGGTGCCCTTTCGAGTTCCTGGACACCCCTTCGGTTTGACCCATCGTCTGGCCAGGGATCGAGAGGTGGAGGACGTCCTCGACGATCTGCAACTCCGGCACGGCCTTTTCGATGGCGAGTTGTTTGGCCTTCTGCTCCGGGCTCCCCGCCAGGCCCTGGGCCTGGGCCCGCTGGATCGAGAGTGTGGCCGCGACGATCATGACGCCAAGCACGAGAAAGGAAGACGGCACATAGGGGCGTTTCATGTGGTGACCTTTCCGCTCAGGAATGAGCGTCCGCCCGGACCACGTCGGGACGGCGTGGTCCGAGGTTGCCAGTGTGTCTGCCAACGAGGTAGCGCGATACTAGCCGCAAACGTGTGCAACGGTGCGGATATTCGTCCGAACATTTCGGGCCGGGGAGCTGTTGATCCCAGTCGTGTCCGCACGTCAACTTCCCCGAGGGGCTTCCATGGGACCTTCGGCGTCCTACAGCACGATTAGCAGGAATTCGTTCGACGCCGAGCTGGTGCCGCAGTCGTTTCTCGCTCTTACACGCACGGAGTAGATGCCTGAGACGATGCCGCCAATGGTGACCGTCGTGGCTGGCCCCCCAAGATCCCTGACGGCAAGATCCGAGAGCCCCGGAGCCGACCCCGCCTCGAGCACGTAGGTTGTCGGCCCATTGCTGCTCGCGGCGAAGCTGGGCGCGGTCCATGCGAATTGCACTGTACCGCCGCTGTTGACGATCGTGTGGAAGCTGCTCGGCGCATCTGGCGCACCGGTGCAGCCGACGACGAGCGGGACCTCGTTGGACGCCGCGCTCGTGCCACCGGTGTTGCTCGCCTTGACCCGCACGACGTACGTCCCGTTTCCGATCCCGACTGCTGCATACGACGTCGCAGTGTTGCCGGTCGAGAAGTTCGCGAGGTTCGCCAAACCCGTGGTCGATCCCGCTTCGATCGTGTAGGCGGTCGGGGCGCCGCCCGAAACCGGCGCCGTCCACGTCAGCAGGATGGTCGATCCGGCCGAACTCCACGTCAGCCCGCTCGGCGGTCCCGGTGCCGGCGGACCCACCACCACCAGCACCTCATTGGATGGGAAGCCGGTCCCAACGCTGTTGACCGCGCTGACGCGGAAGAAGTACCGGCCGTTCGGGACATCTGGCGCGCTGAAGGACGTCAGGGTGTTGTAGGTTGAGAAGTACGCGATGTCCCTTAGTCCGGCAGCCGATCCCACCTCGATGATGTATGCGCTGGCTGGGCTGCCGGTCGTGGGTGCCTCCCATGCAAGGCTCAGCGTCGACCCGGAGGCCCAGCCGCGCAACGCGCTCGGCGCTCCAGGCAGGACCGTCCCGACGATCAGACGGATTTCATTGGACGGCGAACTCGTCCCGTGCGAATTCGTCGACCGTACGCGCAGGTAGTACTCACCGGTCGGCACGCCGGTCCCCACGAACGAGGTCGACGTGTTGCCCGTGCTGAAGTTCGCGAGATCCGACCACCCTGGCGCCGACCCGGCCTCGATGATGTAGGCGGTAGGCGGTTCACCATTCGCGGGCGCAGTCCACGACAGATTGAGCGTCGTTCCGACCGTCGATCCCGTCAGGCCGCTGGGCGCGCCAGCCGACACTGTGAGCCGGCCGATGAAGTTGCGCGTCGTCGTGCCCGTGCCGCCGCCACCCAGTGTGGTGAACTGTCCGCCGAGCAGGATCTTCTCATCCGTCTGCAACGCCAAGACGGCGACCCAATTGTTCACGCCCGGATCGAAGCTCGTGTCGAGCGAGCCGTTTGCGTTGAGCCGGCCGATTCGATTGCGCGTCGTCGTGCCGGTGCCGCCGCCCAGCTTCGAGAAGTTGCCACCGAGCACGACCTTTTCATCCGTCTGCACTGCCAGGGCCAGGACGAAGTTGTTCGCGCCGGGATTGAAGCTCGCGTCGATCGATCCGTCGGCGTCGAGCCGGCCGATGTAGTTGCGGGACGTCGTGCCGGTGCCGCCGCCGCCCAGGGTCGTGAAAGAGCCGCCGACCAGGATCTTCCCACCCGTCTGCAGCCCCAGGGCGTAGACGTAGCTGTTCGCGCCGGGATCGAAACTCGTGTCGATTGAGCCGTCGGCGTAGACCCGACCGATGTTGAAGCGCGGCGTCGTGCCGATCACGCCGTCGGCGAGTGTCGTGAAGAAGCCGCCGACGAGGATCCGCTCATCGGGCTGCAACGCCAGAGCGTAGACGGGACCGTTCGCGCCAGGACCGAAGCTCGTGTCGAGCGAGCCATTCGCGTTGAGCCGGCCGATTCGATTGCGAACCGTCGTACCGGTGCCGCCGCCGCCCAAGGACGTGAAATAGCCGCCGACCACGATCTTCTGATCCTGCTGCAGCACCACCGCGTCGACGGTGTTGTTCGTGCCCGGATCGAAGCTCGTGTCGAGTGAGCCGTCCGGATTGAGCCGGCCGATGTAGTAACGCGTTGTCGTGCCGGTACCGCCGCCGCCCAGCGTCGTGAAGTCGCCGCAGACCAGGATCTTTCCATCCTGCTGCACCGCCAAGGCGCGGACGGTATCATTTGCCCCGGGGTTGAAGCTCGTGTCGAGCGAGCCGTCCGGATTGAGCCGGCCAATCCGGTTACGCGTCGTCGTGCCGGTACCGCCGCCGCCCAGCGTCGTGAAGTCGCCGCCGACCACGATCTTCCCGTCCTCCTGCACCACAAGGGCCAGGACGCCCAGGTTCGCGCCCGGGTTGAAACCCACGTCGAGCGACTGCGCGCGCGTGACGGCGCTGGTTGCCAGCACGGCGCACACCACGGCCACGATGCGAGTCCGAATCTGAATGGGGCGCATTATTGCGGTCTCCTTGCTTGACCTGTCCCGCGCTTGGGACGGTGGGGTGACGTCTGACTCGGATCCGCTCGCAGACAGGCGGGCGCAAGAGGACGGCGAAGCGAAGTGAGGAGTCATCGCGGGCACCATCGCTCGAGGGGCGTAGCCCTGTGCGGAGGTCCGGCGGCCGACCGCCGACCCGTCATGGCGGATGGAGGCTCGTCCTGAATGACACTCCGGTGGATGCCGGTGGTCGCCACGCGCGCCTGCGTCGTGATGCCCGGCGGCAGCCGCGCGCCGGCCGGTACGACACCCGCGGCGGCCATGACTACGACAGCAAGACAACGACGGAAGATCGACAGGCGTTCCTCCAGAGGCGTCATGCGCTGTGAGGTCCAGCGCGATCCTCGCGGGCCGTCAGCGCGCCGTCGTGCTCGTGCCGCCCGACGGGCCCTTCGCCGTGAACCCCGTGGGCGTCGTCAATCGTGACCGGAGATCAGGATTGGGTGAGGGCTGAGAGGGTATCACACGGCCGCCCTTCTGAGCTCGGGCGTACGCAGAATCGCTGGAAGTCGATTCAATCGCCCTGGCCGTGGTCCCCAAACGAGAGGCGGCAGCAGGTCGTGCGAGTCGAGCGTCGGCCGAACAGCTCCATCGGCCCACAAAGCGTCAGGTTGTCCGGCGAGGTGCGACCCGCGATCGTCTTCGCGCTTCGTGATCTGGGACGGGAAGCGCAGACGGGCGCCCGGACGCCAGCCACGCCGCCCGCCATCGGAATGCGCATGTGTTCCAGAGTGAACAGACACCCCGCTTTGCGGCCCGTATGATCGTGGCTGGGTTTGACATGGACGGGCCCGTCCGGCCCGTGAACTCGGAACGAAACAGGTGCCGTCATGCTGATCCTCCTGATTGTCGTTGTGCTGCTTCTCGTTGGCGGAGGCGGTGGCCTCTACTACGGCCGTGGTGCGGGGTGGCGCACGCCGCACTATGGCGGCGGACTGCTGGGTCTTGTGCTGATCATCGTGCTGATCGTCTGGCTCACTGGCAGCCTCGGCGGAGGCTCGATGATGCGTTGACCATCCGGCCACGACCGATGAAACCGGAGACACCGCGCTCCGTCGTTGCACGCGTCGCGTCCGGGCCCCTCGGGCTTGTCGACTGCACCGCGAGCCCTTCGGGTGCCGGTCGGCGGGTGACGGATAACTCGCTACAGCAGGCGCGAACGGGTGCACTGCCTGCCTATCCCGGGCATCCAGGTGCGAATACCGTTGAGCCGGCGCTTGAGGAAGGAAGACACATCATGCGTGCTATTGCCAGCTTCCAGGCGATTGCGTTGGGCCTCGCGATCATTGTCACGGGCTGCGCCTCGCCGCCCAACACGGACGTGGAGGCCGCCAAGGCCTCCCTCGACCCGGCCACGACTGCGCTTGCGGGTCAGTATGCCGCCGAGTCGCTGAAAGCGGCCCAGGATGCCCGGGCCGCCCTCGACGCCGAGCTGAAAGTCCAGGAAGGCAAGTGGTTCAAGTCGTACGACAGGACCAGGGAACTCGCAGTCGCAGCGAAGGCGGCGGGCGACAAGGCGGCGGCCGATGCTATCGCAGGCAAGGGGCTGGCCGATGCGGCCGCGATCAAAGCCAAAGCTGATGCCGCCGCGGCCATAGAGAAGGCCAGGAAGGCGGCGCTCCGCGTCGGGGGCAAGATCAAGGCACCAATCAAGATCTCCGGCGTCGAGCCTGTGTACCCGGCCCTTGCGCAGTCGGCGCGAGTCTCCGGGGAGGTCATGATCGAAGCGACGATTGGAACCGACGGGAAAGTCATAGACGCGAGGGTCGTGCGCTCGATTCCGCTGCTCGATCAGGCCGCGCTTGACGCGGTGCGCCAGTGGGTCTACTTCCCAACGCTCCTGAACGGCGTGCCCGTGCCGGTTCTCATGACCGTCACGGTCAACTTCAAGCAGTAGCAGGCATCGACGGCTGCACGATCTCGAGAGGACTGGCCCCATCGGTTGCAGGACTGACACCGCCCCGATTGCATTCTGTGCGCGGCCCCTTTCCTTCCAAGAAGGGGTCGCGCGGCGGCTCCGCGGTCAGTCTCGGCCAGCACCGACAACTCCCTTTGACCGGACGTCTTCCGACAGGGCCGCGGACGGATTTTCACGCGGTGACGATGACGGAGATGGGTTGCCCCTTCATGAGGTATAGTGGACCCCAATTACCTGACAGTCGAGTAGATGGGGTGCACCCGGGGCGCCGATCTTCCCGAAGCGGTTTCTGACCGGCGATCAACCGGCCCGAGATCGAACCGGGCATCATCGTGACGCATGTGCCGCAACTGCGGTGCGGGCGACCGGGTCGGACCCGCTCGTGATCCGAGGGGACGGCCGGCATGAAAGCGATGGTGTTGAGATCGCCGCGCGACCTCGCCGCCGAAGAGGTTCCGACGCCGGCGCCCGGACCGCATCAGGTCCTGGTCCGGGTGATGCACAGCGCAACCTGCGGCACGGACCTCAAGATCTTCACCGGCGCCATCCCGGTGAGCTACCCCCGCATCATGGGTCACGAGATGAGCGGCGAGGTCGTCGAGGGCTTCGACGGCCAGGCCCTCCAGCGCGGCGATCACGTCGTCATCGACCCGTCGGTGTACTGCGGCTCCTGTTTCAGCTGCCGGGCGGGCCTGACCAATCTCTGCCCGAACGGCTCACTGCTCGGGCGTGACTCGGACGGCGGCTTCGCGGAATACGTCGTCGCGCCGCGAAGCCATGTGTTCCGCCTGCCTGAGGGGATCGATCCGCGGTCAGCGCCGGCGATCCAGGTGCTGACGACGTGTGTGCACGCGCAGCGCCGCACCGGCGTATTCGCGGGCCAGTCGGTCGTTGTCGCGGGGCTTGGCGTCGCCGGTCAGCTTCACATGCAGCTCGCGAAGGCGCGCGGGGCGTATCCGGTCATCGGCATCACGCGGAGCGAGTGGAAACGCGGTCTCGCCGAGGCGCTTGGTGCCGAGATCACCTTGCCCTCCAACCAGGACACGATCCGCCGCGTCGTCGAGCTGACCGGCGGCCGTGGGCCCGGATGTGGTCTTCGAGACCACCGGCGTCGTGCAATCGATCGCCGACGCCATCACGATGATCCGACCCGGCGGCACGCTTCAGCTGTTCGGCATCACGACCGGCACCGAAGCGAGGCTGCCGTTCTATCAGCTCTACTACAAGGAACTGAACATCGTGAACTCGCGGGCCGCGAAAGGCGAGGACTTCCCCGACTCGATCGGCCTCGTTGCCAGGGGCGTCGTCAGGCTTCGGCCCCTGATCACGCACACGATGCCGGTCTCCGATCTCGGGCGGGCGATTGAACTGATGAGAACCGATGTCGACGGCCGGATGAAGGTCGTCCTGGAGCACTGACGGGACGCCCTGAGGAGAGCAGATGCCGGTGACCACGACCGTGGCCGACCCCGTGAGCACCGGGTCCGACGAGCCCCGCCGGACCACGGTCGCCATCGTCATGTACTGCGTGTTGCTGCTGTCGTACGCACTCATGGCGGCCAACCGGTTCCTGCTGCCGACCGTGGCGACCAATGTCCGCCAGGAATTTCAATTCAGTCTCGCGCAGACCGGGCTCCTGACGACGATCTTCACGCTTGGGCTGGGCCTTGGCGGCCTGCCGACCGGCTTCCTGCTGTCGCGTTTCCCGCGCAAGACGGTGCTGCTGGCCGGCATCGCGATCTTCTCGTCGGCGGTCGCGCTGACGACCGTGGCGACCGGCTTCTGGTCGCTCGTCTTGTGCCTCGCCGTCATGGGTGTGGGCATGGCCATGGAAGCGACGGTGATGTTCGCGCTCGCCGCGAGCTACTTCCACCGTCATCGCGGCGCCGCGATCGGCTCGGTCAACTTCTGCTACGGACTCGGCGGGATCGCCGCACCGCTCATCGCGAGCTGGCTGCTCAAGACCTACGGCAACTGGCGCACGCCGATGCTCGTGTTCGGCGCAGCCGGCTACGTGATGATCGCGGCGATCGGCCTGGTCGTGCGGCAGTGGTTCAGCGAGACGAAGCAGGCGGCCGCCGCGCGGGAGACGAAGGGCGGCGCATCGTCGCTGATGAACAGGAACACGATCCTGCTCACGGCGATCAGCCTGAT
The DNA here is from genome assembly GCA_963843385.1 of uncultured Acidobacteriota bacterium. GTDB lineage: Bacteria > Acidobacteriota > Vicinamibacteria > Vicinamibacterales > JAKQTR01 > CAVOHU01. Next base: position 126,048 of record CAWJJY010000007.1, on the reverse strand, counting down.
CTACGGTCTCGTGCTGTACGGGTTCCTCGGGATGTACGTGACGTTCCTGCGCGATCCAAAGGGCCTGGCGTTCCCGGCGGCGACCGCGGGATTCGTCTACAGCTTCTTCGGCGTCGGCGCGCTGGCGTCGATTGGGGGCGGCTGGCTGGGTGACAGGTTCTCGCCGAGAGCCGTGTTGTGCGGCGCGTTCCTGTCGACCTCCGTGCTCGGGTATCTCTTCGTGTCAGGGCCGGCGTCGACCGGTGTGCAGGGCCTGCTGACGTTCACCTACGGCGTTGTCGGGAGCGCGATCCTCTACGTCAATCTGGCCGGCTATCACGTGAGGTCCGTGCAGCGCAGCCTTTCGAGCCGTGGATCCGGCATGTTCGTCACGAGCCTCTACACCTCGAGCGCGCTGGCCGGCTACCTGATGGGGTTCTTCGCCAACCGGATCGGCTGGGCGGCCGCGTTCGGAGTGCAGATCTCGCTGTTCTCGATGATCGCCGCAGTGCTGGCGCTGGGGCTCCGCCCGAAGGAAATGTCCTCATGAGCGGGAGGCAGAGGACCAATGAAACGAGATGACGGAGGCTGGGGACGCCGCGACGTGTTACGCGCCGGGACGTTGGCCGCGGCCGGTTTCTTGTGGGCGGGGCTTCCCGAGTTCGTGAATCGGGCCGCCGGACGGGAACAGAAGGGTCCCGTCATCGACGTGCATGCGCACCTCTTCCCGGAGGCGTACCTCGATCTCGTGCAGCGCTACGGCAAGTTGGACACCGGGACCCAGCGCGGCCGGAAGGCGGGAATTGCGCCGGGCGAGATGGATGCGCGCTTCGCGCTCATGGACGCCGCCGCTGTCGACCTGCAGATCCTGTCGGTCTCTCCGCAGGTGCCGCACTTCGAGAACAAGACGAACGCCGTCACCGCGGCCAGGATGGCGAACGACCTGCTCGCGGACGCCGCCCGCACCTGGCCGAGGAAGTTCCGGTTCTTCGCTGCCTTGCCGATGCCGCACGTCGACGAGGCGCTGAAGGAACTGCAACGCGCGTTCGACTTGGGAGCGGTTGGCGTCGGCCTCTCGACCATGATCCTCGACAAGTCGGTCGCCAATCCCGCCTTCCTGCCCGTGTTCGAGGAGATGAACCGGCGATCGACCGCGCTGTGCCTCCATCCGGCCGGCAACTCGGTGTACTCACCCCTCATCGCGGATCACCATCTGACATGGATGATCGGCGCGCCCACCGAGGACTCGGTCGCGGCCCTCCACCTGATTCAACAGGGGATTCCCAGGAAATTCCCGAACGTGACGATCATCGTCCCGCACCTGGGAGGCGCGCTTCCGGTGCTGCTGAAGCGCCTGGACAGCGTCTCGACGTGGGAGTACCCGCAGATGCCGGAGCGGCCGAGTCTCGCGCTGCGCAGGATGTACTACGACACCGTCGATTACGGCGATGTCCCGGCTCTCCACGCGTCGATCGCCGCGTTTGGCGCCGACAAGATGGTGTTTGGATCTGATTTTCCGTACGAAACGGGTGACATGTACAAGGTCTCCGCCAACTTCATCCGCGAGGCCGGGCTGAAGCCCGACGAAACGGCGGCGATACTCGGCGGCAACGCGGCGAAGATGCTGCGGTTAGCCTGAGATGGCGAGCGGAATCCACGGCGGTGGCGATTCGGTGAGGTTGTCTCCTCGGAGCGGTGGAGCGAGGATGAAAGCCAGTGTGTGGCGACGGCTCGCCCTGATGGCCGTGCTCGCGGGCACCGCGGCGTCCGTCGTTGCGCAGCAGAACGCGCCGCTGACCGCTGTCCCGCCCAGGGAAGGCGATTTCGTCGTGCGCGACTTCAGGTTCTCCGACGGTCAGTCGCTGCCCGAAGTCCGCCTGCACTACACGACAATCGGCACGCTCGAGCGAGACAGCAGCGGCCGCGCGAAGAACGCCGTGCTGATTCTCCACGGCACCAACCGGCGCGGCGGGGTCTTCATGGTGCCGTCGTTCGCCGGCGTGCTCTTCGGTCCCGGCCAGGTGCTGGACACCTCGAAGTACTTCGTCGTCCTTCCCGATCAGCTCGGCGCCGGCGCCGGAAAGTCGACCAAGCCGAGCGACGGTCTGCGGGCCCGGTTCCCGCACTACGACTACTCGGACATGATCCGCGCATCGCAGCTCCTCCTGACCCAGGGGCTGCAGGTGTCGCACCTTCGCCTTCTCGTCGGCACCTCGATGGGCTGCATGCAGGGATTCATGTGGGCGGAATCGGACCCCGACGACATGGACGCCCTCATGCTGCTCTCGTGCCTGCCGGTCGAGATCGGCGGTCGCAACCGGATGGTCCGGCGAATCATGATCGACGACGTCAAGAAGGACCCGGGCTGGAACAACGGGAACTACGCGGCGCAGCCCTACGGCCTGCGCGCCGCGCTCGGCCATCTGCTCGTGGTTGGGAGCGTGCCGACGCTGTGGCAGCTGGACTATCCAACCGCCGCCCTGGCCGATCGATTCGTGGAGAAGTACATCGAAGACAACCTGAAGACGACCGACGCCAACAACTTCATCTACCAGTACGACGCCTCGCGCAACTACAACCCGTCCGGGGACCTCGGGAAGATCCGCGCCCATCTCGTGCTGGTCAACCCGCAGGAAGATTTCTGGAATCCCGCCGAGCTTGGCGTCGCGGAGCGGGAGATGAAGAAGGTGAAGCACGGCACGTTCGTGCTCTTGCCGCCGTCGTCCCCGGCGCACGGCCACTACGCGTTCTTTCAGGCCGCAGCCTGGCAGAGGTACCTGGCGCAGCTGCTCCAGGACTCGTCGGCCCTCCCGGGCGGGCCGGGGCCGAAGGACAGGTGATTCAGGTGAGGGGCACCGAAGAGGGAGCCCGTTGAAAGGAGAGCCACGTGGACATCAGTTTCATCGGTAAACCGCACCACACGCTTCCCCGCCGTGTCTACAGCACGACCATTGCCGACTGGCAGGCGCGGGTGGACCCGCTCCGGCTGCGCGAGCAGCGGCTGGCGCGGGCCAAGGAACAGCTGGCGAAGTTCGACCTCGGCGCGCTGGTGCTGTTTGCGGGAGCCAATATCCGCTACGTCACCGGGTCGTACCAGGGCAACTGGAAGTACAACATCAACATCCGCTACTGCGTGCTGCCGCGGGACGGCGAGCCGATCCTGTTCGAAACCGCCGGGTCCGACCTGGAGTGCGCCAAGATCGATCTGCCGTGGATGGAGGGCCGCATCAAGCCCGCCATCACGTGGCAGTGGACCGAGGGTGCGCAGCCCATGATGGTCGCCCGCATGGCCGACACGGTGATCGAAGTCCTCAAGGAGCACAAGGTCGAGAAGGAACGCATCGGCATCGACAACCTGGACATGCCGGCCTACGGCGCCTTCGTGGACAAGGGCCTCAAGGTGGTCAACGGGTGGCCGGCCATGTCGGCGGCCCGCGTGGTCAAGACGCCGGACGAGATCGAGCTGCTCAAACAGGCCAGCACGATCGGGGACGCGGCCATGTGGCGCGTCATGAACGAGTGGGCCAAGCCCGGCGTGCGGGAGCGCGACCTCGAGGCCAAGGTTCACGAGTACATGATTTCCCAGGGCTGCGAGGTGATCTACGACATCATCGTCGCCTCCGGGGGGAACACGAGCCCCTACCGCCGCTGGGCCACCGACAAGATCATCCGGCAGGGCGACATGGTCATCGTCGACATCAACGCCATCGGCCCGTCGGGGTACTTCGTCGACTTCGTGCGCTGCTTCAAGGTGGCGGCCAAGCCGACGCCAAAGGAGCTCGACCTCTACAAGGAGTGCTACGACTCCCTCTATGCCGGCATCGAGAAGCTCAAGCCGGGCAACACCACCGCGGACGTGGCGCGCCAGTTCCCGGAATATGACGACGACAAGTACGGCACGGTCACGCTTCAGCAGTTCGCCCACAGCATCGGCCTGACGCTGTACGAAGGCATGTGGATCTCCCGCTCGTACGCGATGGACTACCCGGCCGAGATCAAGCCGAACATGTACTTCGCGGTCGAGACGTTCGCCGGGCATCCGCTGCTCGAACAGACGGTCCGGCTGGAAGAGAACGTGCTGGTCACCGACGACGGGAATCGGATCTTCACCCTCGTCGAACACGCACCTGATTTCAGGCCATAACGATGAGCAGCGCACCGATTGTCCCCATCACCGATTACGTCTTCCCGAATCTCGATCCGGAGAAGAAGATCCTGGGCCCCTTGGGGGTCGACTTGCGCCCGGCGCAGTGCAAGACGGCGGAGGAGGTGCTGGCCCACGTCCAGGGAGCGAACGCCCTGCTGGTCTGTTACGCGCCGGTGCCGGCGAAGGTCATCAACAGGCTCTCCGGCTGCCGGCTTATCGCCCGCTACGGGATAGGCGTCGACAACGTGGACGTGCGTGCCGCGACCGCCGCGGGGATCGTGGTCACCAACGTGCCGGACTACTGCGTGGACGAGGTCTCGGATCACACGATGGCGCTCGTCCTGGCGCTCGCTCGCAAGGTGCCGTTGTCCGATCGCCGTGTGCGATCAGGGACGTGGAGCGTTCCCGGGCTGGCTCCCATTCACCGGCTTCGGGGAAGGGTCCTCGGCCTGGTGGGCTTCGGCAAGATTCCGCGAGCCGTCGCGCCGAAGGCGCAGGCGTTCGGACTGCAGGTCATCGCTCACGATCCGTACGTGTCGCCCGAGACCGCCGCCGGCCTCGGCGTGCGCCTCGTGAGTCTGGCCGATCTGCTCTCTGAAAGCGACGTGGTGTCGTTGCACGCGCCGCTGACGGATGAGACTCGCAACCTCATCAACGCCGCGACCATCAAGTCGATGAAGCCCGGCGCGTTTCTCGTGAACACCTCCCGCGGCCCGATGGTGAACGTCTCGGACCTGGCTGACGCACTGAAGACGGGGCGGCTGGGCGGGGCGGCGCTGGACGTGCTCCCGCAGGAGCCTCCTCCCGCGGACTCGCCTCTCGCCGGCCTGGACAATGTCATCCTGACGCCCCACTCCGCGTGGTCGTCGGTGGAGGCCGTGACGGAACTTCAGACCAAGGCCGCCGAGGAGGTGGCCCGCGCGCTCACCGGCCAGCGCCCGCGCTCGCCAGTCAATCCCGAGGTGTTGCCCCGTCTGGATTGGCTCAAGCCGTGAACTGGCTGCGTGCGTTGACGCCGGGGCGCGCCCCGAGCTCGGCCAGGTCCCGCCCGGTCAGCCGGAGGTCAGCCGCGGCGCTCGCGGGGAGGACCGGATGACGGCGCCCGGCACCGGCAGGGATCCGCTCGCGTCGGCGACGGCGAAGGCGCGCGCCCGCCTCATTCCGTTCGTGTTCCTCCTGTACATCGTGGCGTACCTCGACCGCATCAACATCGGCTTCGCTGCGCTGCAGATGAACCAGGCCATCGGGCTCACGGCGACGACCTACGGACTGGGCGCCGGCATCTTTTTCCTCAGCTATGTCGTGTTCGAGGTGCCGAGCAACGTGATCCTGGCGCGCGTCGGCGCGCGTCTGTGGATCGCGCGGATCATGATCTCGTGGGGCCTGGTCTCGGCTGCGACGATGCTCGTGCAGGGGCCGGCCTCGTTCTACCTCGTGCGCTTCCTGCTCGGCATCGCCGAGGCAGGCTTCTTTCCGGGGGTGATCTTCTACCTGACCCTCTGGTTTCCGGCTCGAGAGCGCGCTCGGGCGATCGCCTCGTTCGTCGCCGCCACACTTGTGGCCGGCATCGTCGGCGGCCCGATCTCGGGCGCCTTGCTGACGATGCACGGGGCGTGGGGGCTGCAGGGCTGGCAGTGGCTGTTTCTGATGGAAGGGCTGCCCGCCGTCCTGCTCGGCTTCGCCGTGCTGGTGTACCTGCCGGACCGGATCGCCGACGCGAAGTGGCTCACGCCCGACGAGCGCACGGCGCTCGAGGCGAAGCTCTCGGAAGAGTCGGCGGGAACCGCCGGGGCGCACAGCGTGGCGGCGTCGCTCAGTGATGGCCGCGTGTGGCTGATGGCGCTCGTGTACCTGACGATTCCGATTGCGCTCTACGGGATGGGCTTCTGGCTGCCTCAGATTATCCGTTCGAATTCGAAGGGCAGCGATTTCCTCGTCGGGCTGCTGAGCGCGATTCCGTACATGCTCGGGGCGGTCGGCATGGTGGCCGTCGGACGGCATTCGGATCGGACCGGCGAACGGCGGTGGCACATCGCCATCCCCGCAGCGATCGGCGGGACGGCCTTTGCGCTGAGCGGGCTGGTCCACGGCCTCGTGCCCTCGCTCGCGCTCCTGTCGGTGGCGATGCTGGGCCTGTCGTCGATGTACGGACCGTTCTGGACGCAGGCGACCTCGTTCCTCAGCGGCGTCGGGGCGGCGGCCGGCATTGCGCTCATCAACTCCATCGGCAACATCGGAGGATTCGTCGGCCCGTACGCGTTCGGCTACATCAAGGACACGACCAACAGCTTCGCCATCGGTCTCATGGCGCTCGGCGCCGTGCTGGCCAGCGGCGGCCTCCTCGCCCTCGCCGTGAGAGACCGCCGCGTCGCTGACCTTGACGTGCCGATCGTGCTACCGGTTCCAGGCGGCGCGAACCGGCTGCCCGATGAGTAGCGACGGATCGGCCCCTTTGCGCGGCACGAACTTCTGCGGGCGGCCGCCCCACACCTCCGCCGTGTAGAGATTGCCGTCCTGGTCGACCCCGAACTGATGGGTGCCCCACAGCCCTCCAGGCGCTGGAGTCCAGGTCCCCCACGTGTGCAGCAGCCTCCCCGTCAGGTCGTACTTGTAGAACTTGAAGTTCCCGTGGCCGTCGGACATCCAGAGGTGCTGGTCCGCGGTCATGAAGATGTGATACGTCGCGACCGGTCCGTCGCCGAGATACCACTCCTTGAGGAAGTGGCCGTTCTCGTCGAACACCTGGATGCGGCGGTTGCCGCGGTCGTTGACATAGACCCGGCGCTGGGCATCGATGGCGATGCCGTGCACCGTATTGAAGTAGTTCGGCCGCCTCTCCTTTCCGTTCTCGCCTCGCTCGCCCCACGCCATCAGGAACTTCCCGTTCTTGTCGAATTTCACGACGCGAGTTTCCTCGTAGCCGTCCGACACGAAGAAGGTCCCGTCGGGCAGCCACGCGATGTCGGTCTGACGACCGAAGCACTCGTCGGCCGGGCCGCTTTTCCTCGTCAGCGACGGCCGCCCGGTATTGCCGGTCATCTTCGCGTTCCGCTCGGTCGTGGTGTCCTTCGTCCCGATCGTCTGGAGCAGCTTCTTGCCGTCGTTGCTGAAGATCCGGATGACCTGGTGCCCGTCGTCAATGGCCCAGACGCGCTTGTCCGGATCGTACGGGCTGATCAGGATCTTGTGAACGCGACCCTGTGACAGCACTTTCGGGTTGTCCGGCTTGAAGAGCGAGTCCCACTGGGTCCACTCCTCTTTCAGATTCCCCTGGCTGTCGTAGACACAGATGATGTGTTCCCAGCGGTAATCGACCCCCTCCTCGCCCATGTACTGGTCGGTCGCCTCACCCGGACTGGCATAGGGACCAACCGAGGCATTCCGGACATACAGGCCGCGTCCCGGGACCTGGACGTGCACCTTCCGCCCGTCTTCGGAGTCGACCTCGACGATCTTGCTCTTGAGGTTCGAAACGTCGGGCAGTTCGCCTCGCATCGCCACGAAGATGCGGTCCGGGTTCTGAACGAAGATGCCCTGGACCGCTCCCCACGTCCAGCCCTTGTGGTTCGGCCATTCCGACATCGGTTTGGGCCAGTTCGGGTCGACCACGTACGGGCCGTCCACCAGTTCGTCACTCGGATTGGCGGGGTCCACCCACTGCCCGCCTGTCTGTTGGGCCGTCAGCCTGGTCCCGGAGCCTCTTACGAGTGAGACCACACCGACGGCTGCCAACGCCACGATCGCAACCAAGAGCGCTCGACGAACGCCTTTCATACGATGTCCCTCCTGCGAACGAGGCCGCGATTCTGGATCAGTGACGAGGCGCAGACGCGTCAGCGAGCGAGCCGTGCGCAGCAGTCCGTGCTTGACGGCCGGGACTCGACCCAGAGTTGTGGCCTCCTGTCTCGTGTCAAACGGCACCTGTCATCCAGCGGGTCCCACTACCGCGCCGGGCGCGGCGGAGGGAACTCGGCTTCGTGGAAGTTGCTGATCAGCCAGCGCCCGTTCTGCTTTGTCACCACGACAATCATCAGGCCCTTGCGCACCGGAGCCTCCGACCCGTCGTTTTCCCTGGTGCCCGTGATCACTGTGTCGGCATCGACTAGCGCGATCCCTTCCGTGAAGAACCGGATGCTCTTCACGGTGTCGGTACGGGTCGCGGCCTTGAGCCTGCCGCCGAACAGCGTCGTGAACCGCCCTTCGATGTCCTTGTGGCCCTTCACATAGACCCCTGACATATTCGTGAAGTCGGCGTCTGGCGCAAATGTCATCGTCGTGGCGTGGGCGTCGTGGCGGCTGAAGCTGCCGTAGAAATCCGCCACGAGCTGCTTGATCGCCGCCGTGTCGGCGTCGGAAGGCTTCGGCGGAACCTGCGCCGTGGCCGTTGCGCACGAAACCAGGACGCACACGACGGCGACGGCGGCGAGTGCACGAGTTGAAGTCATCAAATCCTCCAGGCACTGGTCGAGACGGTCTATTCCTTCCACGCGGGATGCGCCGGCTGTCCAATCAGCCTCGCCTGATCCGCGCCCTTCTTCGGCCTGAACTTCTGCGCGCGGCCAGTGTCCACTTCGGCCGTGTAGAGGTTTCCCTCCTGGTCGACGCTGAACTGGTGGACGCCCCAGACCTCGCCTGGCTTCAGCCCCCAGACGCCCCAGCTGTACAGCATCCGGCCGGTGAGGTCGTACTTGTAGAACCTGTAGTTCTCGTGACCATCGGAGATCCAGAGGTTCTGGTCGGCTGTCATCATGAGGTGGTAGGTCGCCGCAATCGGGCCCTGGTACCACTGATCGATGAAGTTGCCGTTCTCGTCGTAGATCTGGATTCGGCGGTTCGCCCGGTCGTTGATGTAGAGGCGGTGCTCATTGTCGATGGCGATGCCGTGCACGGTGTTGAAATACCCGGGACGCGTTTCCTTGCCGGCCACGCCTTTCCTGCCCCACGCCATCAGGAACTTTCCGGTCTTGTCGAACTTCACGACGCGCGTGTTCTCGTACCCGTCGGTCACGAAGAAGGTGCCGTCGGGCAGCCACGCGAGGTCGGTCTGGCGGTGGAAGTGCTTCTCGTCCTCGCCGAACTCGTTCGGGATGCCGATCGTCTGGAGGAGCTTCTTGCCGTCGTTGCTGAAGACGAAGATCGCGTTGCGGCCGTCATCGTCGATCCAGACGCGCTTCTCGGGGTCGTACGGGCTGATGTAGATCTTGTGCGGGCGCTTGAGCAGCTTGTCCCACTGCGTCCACGACTCGACGAGGTTGCCCTGGCTGTCGAAGATGTTGACCAGGTGCTCCCACCGGTAGTCCTTCCCTTCCACCCCGGCCGATCCGCTTCCGATGCCATACTCGCCCGGGCTTCCCGTGATGTCGATCGAGGCGTTGCGCAAGGCCTGCATGGCGACCGGAACGCTGAGCCTCACCTTGCCCTTGAGGCCCATGTCGACCTCGACGGCAACCTGTTTCGGCAGGTTCGGGAAGTCGAATGACTTGATCTCCGGCAGTTCGCCGCGCTGCAGAACGAAGATGCGGTTCGGGTTCTGCGCGAACACGCCCTGGGTGGAGCCCCACGTCCAGCCTTCGTGGCCGGGCCATGTCGACATCGGCTTGGGCCAGCTCGGGTCGACCTCGTAGGCGCCGGACACCTCTTCATCGGCGCGGCTCGGATCAAGAGCCGCCGGAGCCGGGGCGGCCGCAGCCGGCGCGTTCGCTTTCTCCGGGGCGGCTTTCTGCGCCTCGCACGCGAGCGCGCCAGCCGCCGCGACAACGAGCATCGCGAGTAGTAACGGGATGCGATAGTTCCTCATACTTCTCTCCCTGGAACACCGACGATGGCGCCGGCGATCGAGCACGAGCGTTGCCGAGGGACGACACAACCTACTGGGCGCCGATATTGAGGCCCGGCGCGGTCCACTGCTTCACCTTCATGGGGCCGAGCACCGGATCCCCAAGCACGGGGCTCGACAGGATGTAGTGACCCGTGTCGGAGAACACGTGGATGAGCTTGCGATCCCACTCGATCAGTGCGGTTTCGGTGCCCCGGTTCTCGCCCTGCGCCGGCAGCAGCGAGGCAATCTCGCGAGGCTGGAACGGATTGGAAATGTCGTACATCCGGAATCCGCCGGTGAACCACGTGTACCCGACCAGATCGATCCTCATCTCGCCCGGCGCCTTGAACTCGTTCGCGTTGTGAGTCCCAAAACGATGGCCCCTGAAGCAGAAGTCGGTGTAAGGCGCCTCGGCGGGCGGCCGTGGAATCGGCACGCTGGCGATCGAGACGGGATTGGGCTCGTAGCGGAGGTCAACGACGAAGGGCGGCACGACGCCATCCCCGCAGTCCTGGTAGAGCGGCTCGTTGTTGAGGAGGACCAGTTTGCGCGAGAGGATCGGATATGCCGTATGAACCGTTGCGCCGCTGTCGAACGGCGGAGACATGTCGAGCCGGCCAATCTGCCTGGGTTTCGAGATATCTGTCAGGTCAAGCAGGATAAATCCCAGCTGGCCCCAGGAGCAGTAGGCGCGGTTGCCGCCGTCTTCGACTCGCGTGGGCACGTAGCACGGTCCGTGCAGCTCGGCGTAGTGAAACCTGAGGCTTGGGTCGTTCTTGTCCCAGACATTGCTGATCTTCGTCCGTGCTTCCGGCCACTTCTCGTACTCGGCCTGCTCGTTCAGCATCTGGCCGGGCACCCACCATCGCCCCGCCTCTTTCGGGTGTGCCATGTCGGAGACGTCGAGGATGATCAGGATCTGGGACCACACCTCGAAGGGTGATTGGGATCGGGTTCCCTCGGCCGCGCAGGAGAGATACGCATAGCGACCGCCGTCGTAGTACACACCGTCGCTGTGGCAGCCCCTGGCGCCGCCGGGGTTGACGCGGGAGATTTCAACGGGCTTTGCGGGATCCGTGATGTCCGAGAAGATCACGCCATAGAACCGCGTCTTGTCGAGATGCGGATGGGGCGGCGGGTTCGGGAGCGTCGTCGCGGTCAGGTACGTCTGGTTGGGAATGGAAGCCGAGGTCGGCTGCATCACGATCCACTTCTTCATCGCCTGGTTGTAGGCGACCTGGCCGGTCGGCGCGCTGCGATTGACGACGACCGGGTTCTTGGGATCGGTGACATCGGTGATCTTGCGGCCGCCGACCATGTAGCGCCTGTCGCCGATGACCATCATCTGCGGCCCGGCCGCGTCCGCCTCCTCGAGGTGCGCCAGCAGCGTCATGTTGTCCAGGTAGATCTTGGGGTCCTTGAAGAGCGGGATCGGTTTGTCCCCGGGCCGGCCCTTGGCGTCGTAGTAGGTTCCCCGCCGGTCGCCGCCCTGCGGGTGGCCCTGGACCGGGTAGTGGTTCTGGGCGAGCGCGGGGGCTGCGCAGACGAGCAGGACCCCGAGCACGAGGCGAGTGTTGCAGGCGTGCAGCATCGTGACACCTCTGGGAATCAAGGGGGCGTTCAGTTTTTTCGCGCGGATTGCGGAGAGTATACACCGGCCCGCGTTCTTATGCGCTTTTTCCGGGGTGGAGAGCGCTCGGGTCAGGGCATCACGCGCCGACGGGAATGGCCAGGAGTGCGGTCTGGTCCGTGGCAGGCCCGTCGCAGCGCGCCTACGGAGCTGCAGCGGCCGCGAGGGATTGCGCCGGTTCCCGGGCAGCTACGGCGGACGGCCTCAGTGCTCTTGTGACCTGCCAGAGACTGTCGGGCGCAACTCGGCGTCCACCGCCCGGCCGATTCGCGCCACGATGCCCGGCACGGCCTCCACATCCTCTCGCGTGGTGTGGAAGTTCACGATGCATGCGCGCAGCGCATAACGGCCGCCGACGATGGCGTTGGAGACGAACGCCTCGCCTCCGTGCTGCAGCCGGTCGAGCAGCTCGCGGTTCAGCGCCTCGAGATGACGCTCGACCGCGTCCTCTCCGATCTGCGTTCGAAGATCGCGGGGTACGTAACGGAACGTCGCGATGCTCAGGCCCTGCGTGACGAGCTGCAGCTCCGCGTGCCGGCCAACCGCGTCAGCCATGGCCTGGGACAATCGGATATCGTCGGCAATCATCGTGCGGTAGCCCGCGGCTCCGACCTGCCTCAGGGCGAGCCACACCTTGAGGGCGCGGAAACCGCGTGAGTTCTGGGGACCGTAATCCACGAAGTTGGTCGCACGCTCGTCGAAATGATAGTAAGGCGGGTGGTAGGCGAAGGCGGCTCGCAGCGCGTCCTGATCACGCACCAGCGCGCACCCGGCCTCGAGCGGGGCATACAGCCATTTGTGCGGATCGACCGCCACAGAATCCGCCAGGCTCAGCCCGTGCAACTCGCCGGGAACCTCCGGAAGCGCCGCCGCAAAACCGCCGTAGGCCCCATCCACGTGAAACCACACCCCGAACTCCTGACAGAGCGCGGCGATCTCGGGCAGCGGATCGACGGCACCCGTGCTGACCGATCCGGCCGTACCGACGACGAGGCACGGCACATCCCCCGCGGCGGCGTCAGCCTCGATGTGCCGGCGCAGCGCGGCGACCTCCATGCGGAGTTTCGAATCGGTCGGGATCCACCGGATCGACCCCGTGCCGAGGCCCGCGATGTCGGCGGCCTTTTGTATCCACGTGTGGGTTTCCACCGACCCGTAGACGCGCAGCCTGCGCCCCGAGTCGCCGGCGACGCCGCGCTCGCGGAGATCCCAGCCGGCCTTCGCTGCGCGTGCGGCAAGGAAGCCGACGAGGTTCGCCATGTTGCCGCCGCTGACGAGCAGTCCGCCGCACTCGGCCGGGTAGCCGATGAACTCGGCGATCCACCGCACCGTTTGCGACTCGATCTCGGTGGCGGCTGGCGACAGCGTCCAGGCGCCGACGTTCGGGTTGACCGCCGCGGCCAGGAAGTCGCCCAGAATCCCGATGGGCGCCGGCGGCGCGGTAATGTACCCGAAGAAGCGCGGGTGTCCGTTGAACAGCGAGTGATCGAACAACAGCCGGGCCGTCCGTTCCAGAAGCGGTGCCGGGTCCATTCCCAGTTCCGGAAGCGGCCCGTTGAGGTCGAGCGCGTCGCGCACCGCCGACGGCGATTCGTCGCGGTTCACCGGTCCGCGGGGCAGCGATTCGAGGAAACCCGCAAGCTGATCCACGAGTCGGTGCCCAAGCGCCCGGAACGTCGCGGAGTCCATCGCAAGCGCCGACTGCCGGGTGGAAACGCCATCCACCCCGGGCTGTCTTTCTCCCGATGCCCTGCTCATATGCTGATCCCCTCGAAGAGACTGGTCTCGCGTGCGCGTCCGCCATTCACGGTGCTGAACACCCGGTAGTACGACTGTGAACCCCACACCGCTTCGTGGTGCTCCGGCGACAGGTCTTTCAGCTGCTCGTAGGCGGCGACTTGTGACTCGTGGCATGAGACGGCCCGCCACACCGTTGGCCAGAAGGTGCGGGTATCGATCACGGTGGTGATCGCCCAATCCGGCCATGGCGTCGCCTGTCGTTCGACGCCGTCGACAATCGAGGTCAAGGTCCGCACCGCTGCCTGATAGGCGGCCCAGGTCGATTCCGGCCATGCCATGTAATACAGTTTCGACACCGCATGCGGGCGGACGTGCTCGACCCCGGCGTGGGCAAACGCGGGGTCGGCCGCGGCGATGGTGGCCGCCGTGGTGAATTGGGAGATGGCAATGTGATCCGGATGTCCGTACGCGCCGTCGGGTCCGAATGTCACGACGATGTCGGGACGGACCCGCCTCAGGTGTCCGACAATCGCCGCAACGGCCTCGCGCGGATTCGCGCGGTCGAGCTGCTGGTCGTGGTAGTCGAGCAACGCGACTTCGCGCACGCCCAGCACCGACGCGGCGTTGCGCAGCTCCGCCTCGCGAATCCTCGCCAGCGCCACCGGGCCCGGGTGCCTGGGATCGTCTGGACGATGGCCGCGGTAGCGGCCGGCGTCACCGCGGGTGGCCGTCAGCAGGAAGACGCCGACGCCTTCGGAGGCGTATTTCGCGAGCGTGCCGCCCGCGCCCAGGGACTCGTCGTCGGGGTGCGCGAGCACGGCCATCAGCGTCGAAGTGGACACCAGACTCGTCTCCGTGTGAAGGCGACGCGTCACATGGGCTGCGTGGCTACGAGCCGGATCGTCACGTGGCCTGACGCCAATCGGCCCCTGAGGTCTGGCGTCGATGCCTACGTGGCCTGATGACGGTCCGCGACATGGTCGCGCGCGTCCTGGTCCTGACGGAGTTATTCCCTACTACAATACTCGTAATTGGCTCGTCATGGGAGGTCAGAGGCGCTCGGGTTTCTGGCGGAACGAGAGAGAATGAGGCGGGCTCGGCGCTCGAGCCCGCCTCGAGATTCGGCCAGTCATGGTTCGGCCAAGGGTGCCGGATTTCGTGTCAGAGGCCTTCAGAAGCCTCCGGTGGCGTCAGGTGATCCTCGTGTTCACTCCCCGGATTCAGAGGTTGGACTACCCGATGGCACCCGCGCTCGCACCGCACGGATTGCAGACCAGCAATTCGTCCCAAGGCCATGTCGTGATGACCTTGTGACCGTTCGGCGTGACGATGATCTGCGATTCAATACGCGCCCCGTCCTCGCCTTCTCCGTAGAACGTTTCCAGCGCGAAGTGCATGCCCGCTTCAATCGGCACGGGATGATCGAGCGAATACGCGCGGGAGATCCATGGTTTCTCGTGATGGCTCAGCCCGATGCCGTGACCGACCGCCAGCGCGAACGCTGCCGCCTCGCTCTCGTACCCCAGTTCCCGCGCGGAGGGCCACGCCGCAGCGATGTCGGCTGTCGTGACGCCGGGACGGACCACGTCGATCGACGCCAGCAGCCACTCGAGTGCTCGCTTGTAGACGTCCCGCTGGCGTTGGGTGGAACGCGTGACGGCAAAGGTCCGGTAGTAGCAGGTCGCGTATCCGAGGTAGTGGCTCATGATATCGATGAACACGAGCTCGCCGGGGCGAATCATCCGGTCGGAATAGTCGTGCGGATGGGGGTTGCTGCGCGGTCCTGACACGCAGTTCACGCCGCTGATGCGATCGGCGCCATTGGCAATGAGCCACCCGTAGATCTTGCCGACCAGCTCGCATTCCCGGACGCCCGGCTTGATGTCGTTGAACAGCTGGGCGTAGCAGCCGTCGACGAGCGCGGCCGACATCTCGATGACTTTCAGCTCGTCGGGGGACTTGACGCTTCGCGCGTCGAACATCGCATCGTAGGCATTCGCCACGCGCAATCCCGCGTCCTGCATCGCGTTCAGGGTGTACATCTCGACTTCGTCGACGGCCACCGGCAGGTCTGCCACGTGATGTTCCTGCAGCACGCGCTTGATGTCCGCGATGGCGCCCCGCGAGAGGGCGAGGTTCACTTCCCGCACGTTCCCGCCGCGATTCCACGTCATGGCCGGGCGGATGTTCTCGGGCTTCAGCCAGGGGCACAGTTGGCGTTTGACGACCGCCGCCGTGCCGACCTCGTACAGGATCGGCTCGCCGCCCCGCGGCAGGAGGCACCAGCGAAAGTACTTGCCGCGTGTCCATTCCGCCAGGTGGGTGTTGGTGATGTAGCGGATGTTGTCCTGATCGAAGCACAGCAGTGCGCCCAGGTCGTACTTCTCCATCTGCTCGCGTGCCCGCGAAAGCCTGTAGGTCCTCAGCGCTTCGAAATCGACCCGTTGTTCGACGTCGGACGCCATCATTCCCAGTGTCATCGCGAACCACCCTTCAGAGATTCGGGGCCCGCAGGCAGGCCCGCCGTGAGGCGAGAGGCCTCGGACAGCGCCGTCCAGTCCCAGGCCGACATCCCGTTGCCCATTGTCGCGAGGAACTGGTCGCGCAGGGCACCGACAAACGGCATGGGGACGCGCGCGTCGCCAGCGGCCTGGCTGACCATCTCCAGGTCCTTGTAGCCCGAGGTGATCTCGAAGGCCGCGGGGTCGAAATCCCTGGCCCGCATGCGCCGGATGTAGTCCTTCATCGCCGGATGGCCCTGGACCGTCAGGATCAGTTCCGCGACGAGTTCCGCCTCGATCCCGCTTCGCTCGGCGAAGGCAAACACCTCGGACATCATCTCGATCTGGGTCATCAGCATGAAATTGAGCGCAAGCTTGACGCTGTTCGCCAGTGCCGGATCGGCGCCCAGGTTGACGTGGCGCTTCGAATAGGCGGTGAACAGCGGCTCACAACGGGCAATCGCTTCCTGGTCTCCGGAGAGGTAGGTCAGCGCCTGGCCCGCCCGCGCCGCATCCGGGCGCGCGGAGAGCGGTCCTGCGATGTAGCGACTTCCATGTTCGCGATGGATGCCGGCCAGCGTCCGTGAACACCCGGGGGAAATCGTCGCCGTCGCGAGGTGGATGGCGCCCGGCGCCAGACCCGCCAGCAGACCGCGCTCGCCGTTCATCACGTCGAACATGGACCGGTCGTCCATGAGGCACGTGAAGACCACATCGGCGCCGATCGCCGCGTCCTTCGGCGAGTTCGCCTCGACGGCGCCCCGTTCAAGAAGCGGCAGCAGCTTGTCCCGGGTGCGGTTGAAGACCTTGACCGGATACCCGGCCTTGAGAAGGTTCTCCGTCACGGCCGCGCCCATCCGGCCTGTGCCCACGAAGCCGATTTGCTCGATCGCTTTCCCCATGACGGTGACTCCTCGAGCGCAGACGATGGAACTCGTGTGGCGGAGTGAAAAGGACTGTCGCTGGTAGAGCCCTGCCCCGGGCGCGAGGGTGACATTACCGCGTCGTTTTGCCGGAGTCAACGATCAGCGAGAGGGGGCCTCACAAATGTCGGTGGGGTATCACTTGCGGCGAAACAGCGCGTCGAAGCTGAAGCGGCCGGGGCCTGCGACCGAGAGGAGCAGGAGACCGCCGATAATCGAGATGTTCTTGAAGAACTGGATCTCCTGCCCGCGGCGCGCGCCTTCGGCCAGCTCCCAGTAGCGGTGCGCGGTCAACGTGGCAACAATCATGAAGAGAATAATCGGCGGCGTCGCCACGCGCGTGCTGAACCCGGAGACGATCAGAAGCCCGCAGCTCACTTCCAGCGCCACTCCGATGCCCGCACCGGCCAAAGGCAGAGGGAGACCGCGGCTGGCGAGCTGGGCCGCGAACGCGTCGAGGGCCATGAGCTGTTGAAGTCCGTTCTGGACGAAGATCAAGCCGAGCGCAACGCGCCCCAGGAGCAAGGTCACATCGTCCATGGTCCGCGAGGGCGTAGGTTCGCCTGCCATTTCGTTCTCCTTTGAGAGCGCCAGGGTCTCCGTGCTCGATGGGTTGGGCAACTATAGCCCAGGTCGCCGCGCACTCCGCGTGCGGGATTTCGGAGGCACGCAAAAGGGGTTTCGCGAGCCCGCTCGAGGCTTGGTCGAGGTGCGCCTCGCGCGCCTCCTCGACTGCCTCGACCTTGTCGCAGCCGGTCGGCCGGAGCCGGCCGGCTGGCAGTGGCCCCGCTGACGGGCAGGTCGTCAGGGGGCCAAAGCGCCGGCGCCTTCCTCGACACTCGGTCGGTCACGGCCTGGCCCAAGATT
This sequence comes from uncultured Acidobacteriota bacterium, assembly GCA_963843385.1. Taxonomy (GTDB): domain Bacteria; phylum Acidobacteriota; class Vicinamibacteria; order Vicinamibacterales; family JAKQTR01; genus CAVOHU01. The sequence goes on along the minus strand of CAWJJY010000007.1, from coordinate 108,443 downwards.
ACGGACTCCGTGTAGCTATTGCACCGTTTCGTCAGTCGCCCGCGAGGCACCGAGCGTCAGTTGCCCATCCAGCAGGGCTTCTTGCACTGGCACAAGTGCTGCAATCACCGTGCAGGTGCCGAGGTCTAGGCGGACCTGCCGGCACCACGGCTGGCCTTATTTTCTGAATCAGCGAGAGCCTTGGAACGCATACGTTGGCCGGCCGCCCGGAACCCCTTCGCCTAACCTCCCGCAACATGAGGGCCGGACGCACCAGGCCGGCTTCCTTCTGATCGCGGGCTCTATTCGTTGGTCAGATCGCGTCGACTCCTCGCGCCCCTTCGCCGGGCTCCCGGGGAGGACGCAGAGGTTCACGATGTGGAAACGGGGGGAGGTCGTGCAGCCGCCTGTCAGTTATCGAGACCCAACGGGCCAACCGGCTCCGGCAGCGCCGGCGGTCGCGAGTGCCCATTCAGTTCATGCACCGGAGATTGGGGCAAAGGGCCACATGGACAAAGACGTCATCAACATCGGCAAGTCGGTCGTCATCAAGGGTGAACTCAACGGCAGCGAGGATCTCACCGTTGATGGGAGCGTCGAGGGAAAGATCGAGCTCCGGGACCACGTATTGACGGTCGGGTCGCACGCCAAGATCAAGGCCGAGGTGTTCGCGAAGATCGCGGTCATCCTCGGTGAGGTCATCGGCAACATCACCGCGAGCGAGAAGGTGGAGATTCGCGACAACGGCTCGGTCGACGGCAACATCGTGTCGCCGCGCGTCGCGATTGCGGAGGGCTCGCACTTCCGCGGCAGCGTGGACATGCAGAAGAAGACGCCCGTGCTGGTGCCTGTGCCGCCTGGCCAGGCAGCCAAGCCCGAGGTGAAGCCCGCGCCCGTTCCGTCCGCCCCGCAGGGGCCAGGCGGCCAGCGCATGGTCGGCGCATAGCGGAGGCGTACGTGGTCCGGCGTCGGGTCCCGCGCGTGCCGGCCGCGTCTGTACGGGTTGAGGAGTGTCATTGCCGGCCCTCGACAGGGTGCGAAGTCTGGGCGGCCTGTTCTCACGCCTGGGAGCGGTGCGCCAGGCGGAAGGGTCAGGGCCTGACGCCGGCTCACGCCGGAAGCCGGAGGAGTGCCCGGTCGTCCACTCGAAGGCGCTGTCCAAGTTCCTCTCGTACCTCGGCACCTGCCCCGCCCCAGTCCTGCTGGATCTCGGCCCCGTCGTGGGATCGAACGTCACCTTCTTCGGCGAGCAGCTGAACTGCAAGGTCTACATCGAGGATCTGTTCGCGGATCTCGATCGCCACCTGCGCGACGGCCGGCTCGAGGAGTTGCCGGCGTTCCTGTCGAAGCGGTTCATCCTGGACGAGGGTGCCGTGGACGGCGTGCTGCTGTGGGACTTCTACGACTACCTGGACCGGCCGTCCGCGCAGGCGCTGGCGGCGACGCTGGTCAGGCTGCTGCGGGTGGGCGGCGCGCTGCTCGGCTTCTTCGGCAGCGCCAGTCTCGTTCGCAAGGGCTTCACGCGGTTCATCGTGGCAGACGAGTCGCACGTGCGCCAGCAGGCGTACGGGTCGGCGGCCGTGAGCCGCAGCTCGCTGCCGAACCGCGACATCATCAAGATGTTCGACGGCATGCGCGTGTCCGATTCGTTCCTGCTGAAAGATGGCATGCGCGAGATCCTCTTCCGCAAGGGCGGCGGCGGCCGGCCGATTATCTAGCCCCTTTCAATCACGAACCCTTGGCGTAGGATCAGCGTGCGCCGGCTGGAGAGCGTCAGCGACTGAGCCGTCGTTGACGCGGTGCCAAGATCCCGGGACGTCACGTGCGACGAGTCAACCCGTCGATGCTGAAGCGGCCGGGGCCGGTGACAAACAGGAGCAGAAGACCGCCGATGATCGAGAGATTCTTGAAGAACTGGATCTCCTGACCCCGGCGCGCAGCCTCGCCCAGGTCCCAGTAGCGGTGCGACAGCAGGGTGGCGACGATCAGGAAGAGAATGACGGGCGGTGCCGCGACGCGCGTCCTGTACCCGGAGACGATCAGGAAGCCGCCGGCGAGTTCCACCGCCATCCCGATGACCGCGAACATCACGGGCAGCGGGACGCCGCGGCTGGCAAGACTGGCCGCGAACGCACCGCCGCCCAGGAGTTGCTGAAAGCCGCTCTCAAGGAAGATCGCGCCGAGCGCGATACGACCCGCCAACAAGACCGCATCATCGACTGGTCGCCTGGGTGGGGGCTGGCTTGGCATCTGGTTCTCCTTTGACAATTTCGAAAAACAGGCGCGAACCCTACTTCTTCCTGGGCGGGACCAGTTTCGCCAACGGGACCTCCTCGAGGACATACTGAATGCCCACACGCGTCTTCGGAACCGGCTCCGCGCCAAACGGCGGGACCGTCATCGGGCTTACGGCGGAACCGGTAATCCGCGTCCCCGCGATTGGCAGAGGGCCGGTCAGGAAGACCGGAACGCCGCCGGAGATATCCGTCGTCTGGAGAGCGATCAGCGAGTCGAAGGTCCCCATCAGCGGATTGCTGATCTTGACGGGAAACGCGAAGTTGCCGACGAGCTGGTAACCAGGCGTGCGCCCGCCGACCTCGAAGATCACTGAACCGTCAACAGGAAGGGCGGCGGCATTCTTGTATTCCGTTCGCGAATGGTCGTGCTTGTTCACGAGAAGGCTGGCCATCGAAAGATTCGCCGAGTGCACCTTCTCGACGTGCCAGCGCCCCCACGCGTCCATCTTGTCGCTCTGCTCGAGGTAGAGGCGCGAGGTGGCGGTCATGTTGAGCGACGCGCTGAAGTCGGCGTTCTCGAACGTGTCCTTCGCGGTCCAGGTGATATCGAGTTGCCACTCGGACACCGACGTGAATCGCGTCAGCGGAATGACGGGCACCTGGCTGCCCACAGCGAGCGCGCGCCGGGGCGGTGCAACGGCGAGGGTCAGCAGCGAGACGGCCGCCACGGCCGTTAATCCCACGCGAGTGCGGTTCATCCTGAATCTCCCGTGCGCGTCAGCGCCGTTCCCTCCTCGCAGGTGTGTCAGGCGAGGCGCCAAGCCGACATGATTGGCCAATACGGGGAGACTTGTCCAGGATTGGTGCGCCCGCCTTGGTTTGCCAGGCGGGAATCGCGAACGCCGGCGGGGCAGGCGGCGCGCAGAACCGCTTGCGGCTATTCTACGTAGGTACTGCAGAACAGCCCCACACAGGACAAGAGACAGATGCCGAATATGACCGACCAGGAACGCCAGGCTATCTTGACGCTCGCCATCATGGCCTCGCTCGCGGACGGGACCGACGAACCGGCCGAGCGCGAAGCCGTGAAGCGCGCTGCTGAGTCCGTGTCGCTCGGAGGCGGCATCGATTCGTCAGCCGTGTACCAGGACGTGCTCCAGAAGCGCGTCAGCATGGACGACGCGGCCGCCGTGCTGACCTCTCCTGAGAACCGGCGAGTGGCCCACGATCTCTGTGTCGGTGTCTGCAACGCCGACGGCGTGCTCAGCGACGCTGAGCGGAACTTCCTTTCCACGCTGCAGGCCAGGCTGGGATTCGATGCCGCCGCCGTCTCGGCTGCGAACCAGCTGACGGCGCAGGCCGACGCCCTGGCGGTCGTACCGCTCGCGGCGATCTCGTCGAGTGAGCCGCCCGCGCCGTCCGGCGCGATGACGCCCGAGGAGCAGGATCGGCTGATCCTCAACTACGCCATCTTCAACGGGGCCCTCGAGCTGCTGCCCGACTCGCTGGCGACGATGGCCATCATTCCCCTGCAGATGAGGATGGTCTATCGCATCGGGAAGTCGTACGGGTTCGAGCTGGACCGCGGCCACATCAAGGATCTGCTGGCCACCGCGGGCATCGGCATGGCCGGGCAGTACGTGGAGCGGATAGGGGCCGGGCTGGTCGGCCACCTGCTCGGCCGGGGTCTCATCCGAGGCCTGATTGGCGGTGTTCTCGGACAGGCCGTCAGCTCGGGCGTGGCGTTCGCCACCACGTATGCCCTCGGGCGGCTGGCTGTCCGCTACTACGCCGGTGGCCGCACGTTCTCGCCGCAGCTCTTGAGGGATACGTACAGCGGTCTGCTGGACGAGGCGAAGGGCCTGCAGGGCCACTACCTGCCCGCGATACAGGAGAAGGCGCGCACGATCAACCTCGCGCAGGTCCTCCAGGAAGTGCGCGGATAGCACAGCCATTCAGCGGATCTTCTCCCTGAAGCGGACAGAGCGTTTTGTCGCCGTTCCTGCTGCCAGACCCGTCGAAGCGGGCCCCGCCCTCTGGTATATTGGGGTATCCAACTCACAGGGGCCCTTCCATGAAACGTCTCGTTGCCGTGTGCTTCGTCGCCACCAGTGTCGGTGTGCTGCTCGCGAGCGGACCGACGCCGACCGCCCAACAACAATCGCCAGAGATGAAGGCCGCGCCGGCCGAAACGCCCGCACCGAAAGAAGCCAAGGAAGAATGGTCTGCAACCGATCACACGATCAGGATCGGCGGGCAGACGATTCCCTACAAGGCCTCCGCCGGCACGACGTTGCTCACCAACGATGCGGGCGAGCCCACGGGACTGCTCTACTCCGTCTCGTACACGCGTTCCGACGTGAAGGACCCGAGCACCCGGCCGGTCGCCTTCCTCTACAACGGCGGACCGGGGTCGGCGACGATGTGGCTGCACATGGGCGCGTTCGGTCCGCGCCGCGCGTCGACGGTCAACGGCGAGTTCACGCCGCCGGCGCCCTACAGGCTCGTCGACAACACCGAGTCGCTCCTCGACAAGACCGACCTGGTGTTCATCGATGCGATGGGCACCGGATACAGCCACGCGGCCGGAAAGGCCAAAGAAAAGGACTTCTACGGCGTCGATGAAGACGCCGCCGCGTTCGCGCAGTTCATCGTCACCTACCTCAGCCGCAACGATCGCTGGAACTCGCCGAAGTTCCTCATCGGGGAAAGCTACGGCACGTTCAGGTCCGCAGCACTCGCCAACCTGCTCCAACAGAAGTATTCCGTTCACCTCAATGGCATCGATCTCATCTCGTCGGTTCTCGACCTCGCGACGATTTCCTTCGGATCGGGTGACGACCGGTGCTTCGTGTACTACCTGCCGAGCTACGCGGCGGTGGCCTGGTACCACAAGGCCATCAAGGACCGGCCGGGCGACCTCGCGGCGTTCATCGAACAGGCGCGGCAATATGCGCAGGGCGAATATGCATCTGCGCTCTTCAAGGGCGCGAGCCTCCCGGCTGCCGAAAAAGCCTCCGTCGCCAGAAAGCTCGCCTCCTTCACCGGGCTCGGCGAAGACTATCTGCTCAAAGCCAACCTGCGCGTGAATCTCGGCCAGTTCAATGCGGAGTTGATGCGCGGCCGCGGCCTCACGGCTGGACGGATCGACGCGCGTTTCGCGGGGTATACCTACGACCTGCTCACCGAAAGTGCCGAGACCGATCCCGAGGGCCCGGCGGTGGGCGGCGCGTTCACCGCCCTCATCAACATGTACAACCACGACGAGTTGAAGTTCGGCAAGGACAAGGCGTACCACAACTTCAGCGGCGGCGCCGCCTCGTGGAACTGGAAGCACGGCAGCGGGAACTTCTTCCCGACCGCGCCGAACACCCAGGACGACCTCGCACAGGCGATGGTGGCCAACCCGCGGCTCCTGGTCCAGGTCGAAAACGGCTACTACGACATGGCGACGCCGTTCTTCGAGACCGAATTCACGATGCAGCACCTCGGTCTGCCCGCCGCGCTGCAGAAGAACCTCACGCTGAAGTACTACGCGGCGGGACACATGATGTACCTGCGCGACGAAGACCGTGTGTTGTTGCACAACAACATCGCCGCGTTCATCGATCGAGCGACGAAGTAGGGCCCGTCCCGGCCGGGGAACCGAGGTGACTCCATGAAAGCCTACGTCATGACGACGGGCTCGGTCTTCGGCCTGATCGTCCTGGCACATGTCGTGCGCCTTGTCGAAGAAGGGCCGCGCCTGGCGTCAGAACCTTCATTCATGCTCTTGACGGCTGCGGCTGCCGCGCTCTGTTGGTGGGCCTGGCGCGTGCTCAGGCTCATCAAGCGCTAGCGGCACGCACCGTGCCGTCGCGTGAGGTTGAGCCTTGCCGGCGCCAGGACGACGGCAACGTCCTCAACCTCTCGCATGTGGGCCTTCGGCAATCCGCGCTGGCTCGACCGCGGCGGTCGTCCAGCGCAGATGCCAGACGGCCGCGTCAGAACCGCGTGCCGATGCGAAAGGCGTAGCTGACCTCGCGCCCCTTCTCCACCTCCGCCGACACGACGAGCCTCCGCCAGCTGTACGAGAGCCCCGCGTAAGCAAGTGAGTCATCGGCAGTGACCGGGCGGAGGTCGACGTCCGCCGACCGTTCGACTGCCAGCGACGCGCTTGTCACGAAGCCGACGTATGGCGACACCGGACCAAAGGCTCGACCGACAGACAAGTCGATACTCGCGTTGCCGGCCCAGACCTCGGACGGCCCTACCAGGGACGAGAAACTCGGCCTGATCGAGACGGACACCGGGAGCCCGGACCCCTGCCTCAGCAGGGCGATCTTGGCGTCGACGCCGACCGCGCCGTAGTTCGCCTGGGGATTGAACGTGCCAAACACGCCCAGCTCGACTCGATCGCTCACGCCGACCCGGGCGGCCAGGCGCGGGATCGCGATGGACGAGCCCAGGTAGTGGTCCGCAGCAGGATGGGACATGGTGTTGTTCCACGCCCCTTTCGAATCGTCGACCGAAGTGCTCGTGTACTGCAAACTGACCTCGACGCGTCCCTTGCCGAGCGTCGTGGTGTCGCCGAGCTGGCGGAAACGCAGGATCGAGCCGAGTTCAGCGGCGAACTCCTTGAACTCTCCACGCGTGAGCTCGGGATGCAGGTCGAAGAAGCAGCTCTTGTAGGCGTCGTCGACGTGCAGGATCGGCCTGCTGGTGTCTGGAGCCTGAGCGTCGACGGATGCGGGGGCGAGGATCGCCACGAGTGCGACGGTGCTGATCACGATCGGGAGCTGTCTCATAAGAACCTCCTTGGCTGTATTGCCATTCAGAAGGTAGTTACGAGACGCTGCGGCCTGTGTACTTGCCACCAGGCGACAGCCCCTTGACATTTGGCGCCAATCCGCGCCCTCGGCTGCTAGACGGCGGCGGTGCGACGGCGGTACTCGGTAGGCGTCTGCCCGGACCAGCGCTTGAATGCGCGGTTGAACGAGCTCTGCTCGGCGAACCCGAGGAGATACGCGACCTCCATGCCGGCGATGTCTCGCTGTGACAGGTACGACCTTGCGGCCCGAAAGCGCATCGCGTCGAGCACGTCGTTGAAGGGGACGCCCCGATCCCTGAGGCGTCGCTGCAGCGTCCGTGGGCTCATGGCCAGTCGCTTGGCGACCGACTCGAGCTTCGGGTTGCCCCCACTTAGCTCGGCCTCAATCGACTCGCGCACGCGGCCGACGATGTCGTCAATGCCGGGGCGCTGCTCGAGGAGCATCCTGGCGTGGGCGTCGAGGAGGGAGAACAATGCGGGATCACCGCCCGTGCGAGGCGTGTCCCAGACGGCGCGGTCGATCACCATCTGGCAGGCCGCCGCGTCGAACCGGATCGGGCAGTCGAAGACGCGCTCGTGCTCGCTGATGTCCGCCGGGCGCGGCTGGCTGAACTCGACCCGCATCAGGTGAAACGGTTCGTTGGTGGCCTTGCGCAAGCGCACGAATACCGCGGCCAGCGTGTACTCCGCGATCGGCCGGGTTATCGTCGAGGGGCGCGATGGCGCCTCGACCCCGAAGGTGACTTGGCTGTCTCCTACCGCATACGGCAGGCGGATCGCACTGTGAATGAGCGGGAAGTAGTCCGAGATCTTGGCGAGCGCCGCGCCGATTGTCGGCGCATTCGCCGCCAGGAAGTCAACGATGCGATAGGACCCGAACTGCAGCACGTCAACCGCGTGGAGGGCCAGGTTGGGGTCCTTTGATAACTCGTAGGCTTTCTGCCACAGGGCTTCGACCCGCTCGACGGGAATGCGGGCGTCGGGGTCCTGGACGGTGGCGGGGTCGAGCTTCGCGGCCTGGAGGATCTGCGCCGTGTCGAGGCCAAGGCGGGCGCACGCATCGAGCATAGCCCGGCTGGACACACTGAGAACTGAGGGGCCCATCGGCCGACATTCTAACCCAATAGAGCCCGTCGATCCGGCCCGCGATAACGGAGCCGTCCTCTGGTCGGAGAGGTGTCCTGCTCGAGGATCGGGCACTCCTCCGGCTCGAAGACGGAGCCGTCCTCTGGTCGGAGAGGTGTCCTGCTCGAGGATCCGGCACTCCTCCGGCTCGAAGACGGAGCCGTCCTCTGGTCGGAGAGGTGTCCTGCTCGAGGATCCGGCACTCCTCCGGCTCGAAGACGGAGCCGTCCCCTGGTCGGAGAGGTTTCCTGTTCGAAGCTCCGGCAGTCGTCCGGCTCGAAGACGGAGCCAATCGCGCGGCCGGAGAAGGAGAAGTCGAATGGGAGGAGGGCGAAAAACGAAGGGCGGCCGGCGGGCCGCCCCTCTCTCGTCTCACGCGTGCCTGGCCTCGGGTCTCGAGCCCCGAGCCATGCTTGAAAGGCCGCTCAGGACCGTTCCATCGCCCCACGGTATGGAATCACCTGACCAGGCTCAACCGTCACGTCCCACGACATCGGCTGGAAGCCTTCCCGCTGCACGTCGATCCGGTGGACACCCGGCGTCAGCGTCAGCGGCTCGCCATACGGCGTGAAGTCTCCGACGGGTCCGACATACTCGCCGTCCACGAACAGGTCGGCGTCAGACGGCTGGATATCGAAGCTCACCCCGCCGTAGATCGACACACTCAGTGAGCCCCCCGGATAGTACCCCCACACCCTGGGGGTGTAAGAGCGCATGTACCGAGTAGGGGTACGGCACCGGGTAACCGAGCCACAGGCCGAATCCGAAGTCCAGTCGCGGCCGGAACGAATAGTAGGAGCGCGCGAAGTAGCGCGGCTGATAGCGCACGTAGTTGGACGGCCTGGTGAATCGGCCGGCGGAGTACGAGCGCGAGTCATTCCGTCCGTAGTTGCTTCGCGGTTGAGCGTACCCTTGCGAGGCGCCGCCGCGATACGAAGGCGACTGGTATGCCCCCCGGTCGTTCGCGCGGGGCACGGCGCGCTGCTGATACTGTCTGCTGTCGTACGCACCCGGCGCCGAGTTGCGCGGCTGCGATCCGAACTGGCGCGCCTGAGGTATGGCCTCGCGCGGCGCCTGGCGCTGCATCGCCTGGGGTGCCCGGTTCTGGCCCGGTGCCACGTTGCGCGGCTGCGATCCGAACTGGCGCGCCTGAGGCATCGCCTCGCGCGGCGCCTGGCGCTGCATCACCTGGGGCGCCCGGTTCTGGCCGGGTGCCACGTTGCGCGGCTGCGATCCGAACTGGCGCGCCTGCGGTGTGGCCTCGCGCGGCGCCTGGCGCTGCATCGCCTGGGGTGCCCGGTTCTGGCCGGGTGCCACGTTGCGCGGCTGCGATCCGAACTGGCGCGCCTGGGGCGTGGCCTCGCGCGGCGCCTGGCGCTGCATCGCCTGGGGTGCCCGGTTCTGGCCCGGCGCCGGTTGGCTGGCGGTCGCACGTTCGCCGCCGCGACGGCGCCCTTCATTGCGCTTGTCCTGTGCGCTGGCCGGCAACGTCGCGAGACTCAGCGCCACAACGACTATGGCGGAGGTAAGCGTTTTATCGAGGTTCATACATCACTCCATGTGCCGGCCCTTCCCCGAAGCGGTGACTCCCACGCCATGTGACGATCGGAAGGACTGACGTTCTCTGGTAACGCAACCGCGATGCCAACGCTAACTCGCGGTATCCCTAACGTTTTCCGCGACGACGGAGCGATGGCCGCTCGCCGGCGTCCCCACACGAGGACAAGTTGGCAGGACGATTGGACGCCACAATCGGCCCTGCTGCCCGACGGTTTACGAACATAATCGTCGCGGTAGAGCATGGCCTCGACAGAGCCCCGGAGAAACCACCATGAATCGCGCCGTGCTCGCCGCCATTCGGCGCCTGCTGACGGGCCGCCACGCGATCGGTCTGGCTGTCGTCGTCGACGGCGACCGCCACTTTCCACAGCCCTGGCTGTGACCGGGAGGACTCATGAGGAAGCTGGATCGGCGCGCGGTCAACGTGGTGCCCGGACGCTTCTACGACACGCCGAAGGAGCTCTGGGGATTCCGCAGCGAGCGAGGCGATGGCCGCGCCGAGTCGGTGGCGCGAGCATTCCTCGAGGCCAATCGCGACACGCTCGGGATTGACCTCGAGCCATTGTTCCGCAAGCCGCCGCGCATCCTGGTCGGACTCGGCGCCGAGCACGTCATCTTCCAGCAGCGCTGGAAGCGCCGCCGCGTCCACCGCGCCTACGTCACTGTCCACATCGGCCTGCACGATCGACGTGTGTACCTGGTCAAGAGCCGCGCGGCGCCGAAGGACGTGCTCGAGAAAGCTCCCGAGGCGCAGGTGAGCGAGGCGCGCGCAACGCGTTCCGCGTTGGCCCGTGTCCGGGGCCGCAGTCAGACGCGCCTCGTGGGCGCGCCCGAGCTGCTGTGGTTCCCGGCGAAGCGACTGCTCCATCCGGCGTGGCGCCTGCGGGTGCGGCGCACCAGGCCGCGCGCCGAGTACATCGTCTACGTGAACGCCGAGACCGGCGCGGTGACCCAGGTGTACGACAACCTCGCCGCGCTCGGCGGGCGTGGGCGCGTGTTCATGCCCAACCCGATGGCGCGCGACCGCACGTTCGACCCGATCGACGATGACGGCGAGGTGAAACGGCCGCGGCCGGCAGCGTACCTCGACGTCGCGCTCGCCGCGCTCAAGGGCAACGGTTACCTCGATGGAGCCCGCGCCACCACGCGGCTCACCAGAGAGCGCCTGCGCCGCCTCGACCACGACTTTCGAGTGGACTCCAACCGCCTGGGCTTCGAGGAGGTCTCAGCCTACTACCACGTGGATCGTGCGATCGCACATCTCGAGGACCTGGGCTACAGCGGCTCGCGCCGCATCTTCACCCGCGCGCTGGAGATTGACGCGCGCGGCACGCGCGAGGACAACTCGTGGTACAGCCCTGGCGAGCGTACCCTGACGTTCGGTCTGGGCGGCGTCGATGACGCCGAGGACGGCGAGACCGTCCTGCACGAATTCGGGCACGCGCTGCAGGACGCCATCTGTCCCGACTTCGGCCAATCGCTCGAGGCCGCTGCGATGGGTGAGGGCTTCGGCGACTACTGGGCGGCGAGCTTCTTCGACGCCAAGAAGGCCGCCCGCTATCGGCCGACGGTGATGTCGTGGGACGGCGTACTGTATCCCGGCGACCCGCCGTGCGTGCGACGTCTCGATTCGCCCCACACCTACGAGACGTTCGACCACTCGACCAACGCCGACGAGCATGAGAACGGGGAGATCTGGGCGGCGGCGCTGTGGGAAGTACGCGGGGCGCTGGGCCGGAGAAAGGCGGATCGCGTCATCGTCGACAGCCATTTCCAGCTGGACGGCTTCACCACGTTCGCGCGCGGCGCGCGCGCGATACTCGACGCCGACCGCAATCTGTATCGTGGGGCGCACGAGACGGCGCTCAAGCGGATCTTCCGCCGCCGCGGCATCGGGCCTGTCGAGTAGTCGTTGCACCGAACCATGATCTTCCGGACCCGGCGCAGGACATCCGAGAGCGCCCGGCGGGCAGGTTGACCATCGTTCGCGACACTCCCGCGGGAAACGAGGCCGCCGTCAACTACCCCTCGGGATCGTCCGCGTGGCGGGCCGCGATGTCGGCGAACACGTGCTCGATCTCCAGGAACGCGCGCACGACATCGGGATCGAACTGCGTGCCGCTGGCCTCGCGAATGCGCGCCACGGCCTCTTCGTGCGACATCGCATCCTTGTAGGACCGCTTCGACCGAATCGCGTCATAGGCGTCTGCAAGCGCCATGAGCCGCGCCGAGATCGGGATCGCATCGCCCGTCAGCCGCTGGGGATACCCCGTTCCGTCCCAGCGTTCGTGATGCGAGAGAGCCATCTGTCCGCCGAAACGGAGGAAGGAGTGCTTGAGGTCGGCCCCCGGGAACCGGCCCGCGCGCTCGAGCGCCAGCTGACCGATCGAGGCGTGCCGGCGCATGGTCCGGAATTCATCATCGGTGAGCCTCCCTGGCTTCAGCAGAATCGCGTCCGGGATGCCGACCTTGCCGATATCGTGCAGCGGCGCGCTCTTCGCCATCGACTCGAGCTGTCCCGGTGATAGCTCGCCGCGGAACTTCGGGTGCGTGGCGAGCTGCTCGGCGAGCGCCTGCACGTAGTACCGCGTCCGGACGATGTGCTGGCCGGTGTCTGGATCCCGGGTGTCGGCCACGGCGGCCAGGCCGGTCAACGCGCAATCCTGCGCCATCGACAGTTCCCGCGCCTGCCGCATGGCGGCGCGCTCCTCCGCCCAGTACCGTGCGAGGCCCAGCACGACGAAGCCGGCCAGGACCGCCAGGATGGGCGGGACGGGTGAGACATACACCCCCCACCGCACGAGCAGCGCCTGCGAGCCATACCACCATCCGAAGGCGAGAAGCGCACAACCGAGACCGAAGAGCGGCGTCGACGAGCGCGCCAACAGCAGCACCGTCGCGCCGAGCGAGAGCGCAACCAGCACCCCCTGCGCGCCGAGGGACCACGAAGGCCGGAGAAGCACGTCGCCCCGGAGCAGCGCGTCGGCGGTCACGGCGTGGACGAACACGCCTGCCAGCCGGCGGTCGAACGGCGTCGGGTGCGAGTCGCCTTCGGCTGCGGCGGATGCGCCGAGGAAGACGACCTTCCCGCGCAGCCGGTCCGAATCCACCGTTCCCGCCAGCAGCGTGGCCGCCGACACCCGATCGAACCGTTGCCAGGTGCCCTCACCAAACGGCAACAGCACGTTTCCCTGCCGATCGGTCGGGATGACGATCCTCCCCAGCGTGAGGCTCTCGACACCGGCTCCAGACATCCGCAGGCTGGCGTTCTTCACCCCGGTGGCACGCATGACCGTGGCGAGTGCCAGCGAGGGATAGAGCCGATTCGCGTACCGAAGCAGCAGCGGCGCGCGTCGAACCCGCCCGTCGGCATCGGGAAGCGTGTTCACGAAGGCGACCGGACGGTCGGCGCCGGAGAGCGCGGGGCATGGCGCCAGCACGCCCGTGGCGGTCAGGAGCGGCGGCTCCTCCGGCGCGCCCTTCTCGCGCACGAGGACGACGGGCGGCAGGAAGAGGGGCGGAAGAGGCTGTTGCCCGGAATCCTCCGAGAAACGCAGCCAGACGCCAAGCACCGCACCGCTCCTGGCGAGACTGGCGGCCAGGATGGCATCGTTGTCGAGGTATTCGACCGGCACAGCACCGAGATCGACGTTCAGATGCAGGGCCTCGCGATAACGGTCGCGGATCTGCGCCAGGGACAGCCGATCGGCTTCGGGGAACAGGAAGTCAATCCCTATCGCCCGGGCGCCAGCGGCATGCACGAGGTCGATGAGCTGCGCCACGCGGAACCGGGGCCATGGCCACTGCCCTTCAGCGCGAAGGCTCGGTTCGTCCACGTCCACAATCACGACTTCCGAGCGCAACCCGCCCGGTGAGCGATCGTGGAGCAGACTGTCGTAAGCGAGGAAGTCGAACTGCGCCAGCACCTGCGGCCCGGCGAGCATCCATCCCCCGAGCGCGAGGAATACGAGCATGCCCGCGATGAGCACGATCCGCTGCACCCTCGGCTCCGGGCGATGTTGGAGAAGCGAGAAGAGCCGCCGCCGGCGCCCCGTCACTGAGCTCATCAGCGGACGACGACTTCCACCCGACGGTTGCGGGGCTCGTCCACGTTGTCGCCAGTCAGCACCAGCGGGTTCCCCTTGCCGTGATACGACACCGTCATCCACTCGACCTTGACTCCGGCGCGGACCAGGTACTCCTGCACCGTCCGCGCGCGTTCGAGCGAGAGCCGCATGTTCGTCTGCGGATCGCCGGTCGTATCGGTGTGGCCGTCGATGCTGACGTCCCGCGAATCCCGTCGCACAATCTCCGCGACGGCCTTGTCCAGTTCGGCCGTGGCGGTCGGGCCGAGATCGCTCGAGTCCTTGCCGAAGTAGATGATGGCGATGAGCGGCGCGGCCGGCTCTGCGGCCAGCGCGGCGCCGAAGGTCCGCTGGATTTGCGCCGCACTCACGGGCACCGGCGGCTCCGGGGCCGAGTTCGGTCCCGCCACGAGGACCGCCTCGCTGGCCCGTTCCACCACCGCGCTGCCCTTCGAATTGGTCACCGTCACGGCGCCGACGTGACCGTCGCGATCGGGAACCAGGACGAAGGCGCTCCTCTTTGCCGCGCAGCCTGCCGCCAGCAGGCACGCCAGCGCACACGCGGACACAGGAGGTTTCATGGGCGGCCTCCTGTCTCCGGCCCCTTCACTTCGATCAGCAGCTTCGTTCCACGTATGGCCGCCACGCCGACGGGCGTCTCCACCTTGACGGTACCGGGGGCGAGCTTGGCGATGCGACCGGTGATGTACACCAGCGTGCCTTTCACCATGGCGACCACCGAGGCGAACAGGCCCTCGGCTGGCTTGAACGCGAAGTCCTTGAGCGCCAGCTCGCTGCCCGGGCCGAGCGCGATGGCGGTCTCGTCACGGAGGACGACGCCAAGCGAGGCGCTGGCGCCGGTTTCCAGCACATCGTGGAGCAGCAAGCGCGTCCCAATCTCCGCAGGGAGGCGCTGACCGGCCCGCACGATTCGCGCGTCCCCTTTGACGGTCCTGACGCTGCCGATGACCTCACCAGCTGGCTGGTCCTTCTGGATGTCGGCCGGTCGCGCGCCGATTGCGGCCGGCGCCAGAACGGACACGGCCGCAGCAAGGGCGAACGCAAGACAGAGCTTCACATCGGCTCCCTTCGCGAATCGGTTCCCAGGTCGCCGCATGATACTGCTGCGAAGATTCCGCCTCAAGTGCCGCAGGGATATGCTGATCACCGACCCCGGGTGAGTCAGCCGACCCGCCCACCCGAGTACGCGCTCGCGGACTGAGGTCATCGCTTCTGCGCGAATGAGGTTTTGGTGGGAACGTCCCGTGCCGGACGAGAAGTCTTCGCGCCCTCAGATAGGAGGTGACCGGATCCCGCCGCGCTGTCTGCGGCCCGCGACGCCCCTCCGAAGTTCCCGAACCCCACCGGACCCGCGAACCACTGCGCCGCCGGCCGGCTTCGTGACGAGTGCCTGCTGCAGCGCCGAGTACTCCCCGCCGGCGACATGCCGGATGGCCTTGGGCGTGCAGCCCGGTTGCCATGCCGTCCCAAGGTGCGTCGCTACGGCACGATCAGGATGAACTCGTTCGACGCCGTGCTGGTACCGCACGAGTTCCTCGCCCTGATCCGAACGTAGTAAGTGCCCGAGACGATCCCGCTGAAGGTTGCGGTCGTTGCCGGTCCCCCAAGGTCGACCAAGGCGAGATTCGACAGGCCCGGCGCGCTCCCCCCTTCGAGGATATAGGTCGTGGGCCCGTTGCTGGTTCCAACGAAGTTGGGCGGGGTCCACGCAAACTGCACCGTGCCCCCGGCGTTGCCGTTCGTGTGGAGACTGCTCGGCGCCCCTGGCGCCGCCGTGCAGCCAACCACCAGCGCGACTTCATTGGACGGACCGCTCGAGCCGCCCGTGTTGGTAGCCCTGATCCGCACGAAATACGTTCCGTTCCCGACCGCGCTCGTCGAGAAGAACGTCACCGCATTGCTGACCGACAGGTTGGCGAGGTTCGCGAGGCCAGGCGCCGACCCGGCCTCGATGGTATACGCGGTCGGTCGTTCGCCCGCGATCGGCGCGGACCACGACAGTGCGATCGACGAGCCGGCCGCGCTCCACGTCAGACCGCTCGGCGCATCCGGCGCCACCGGACCGACCACGAGGAATGTCTCATTGGAGGGGCCGCCAGTACCAGCATTGTTGACGGCACGGACGCGGAGGTACCACCTCCCGTTGGCCACGCCAGTGGCGTTGAAGGTCGTCGCGGTGGTACCGGTAAATACGGACGCGACGAGATTCGGCAGTCCCGTGGCCGAGCCCGCCTCTACCAGGTATGAGATGGGCGCTCCGCCTGTCGTAGGCGCGGTCCACGAAAGACTCAACGTCGACCCGGAGGTGGCGCCGACCAGTCCGCTCGGCGCACCAGGAATCACATCTCCGACGACGAGTCTCACCTCGTTGGACGGCGAACTCGTCGCGAACGCGTTGATCGCCCGTACCCTGAAGTAGTACTGGCCGGTGGGCACACCGCTCGCCTGAAACGTCGTCAGCGTATTACCCGTGTTGAGCGTCGCAAGATTCGATAACCCCGGCGCCGACCCTACCTCGAGGATGTAGGCCGTCGGCGGGTCACCTGCCACGGGCGCCGACCATGAGAGGCTGATCGACGACCCGTTTGTCGAGGCCGTCAGGCCAGTGGGTGCCCCTATCGGCCCTGTCACCTTGGCGACGAACGCGTCGGTCCCAGACCCGCCGATCGTCGCCTGGAAGGGGTTATGGATGGGGAAATTCGTGGAACTGGTCTGGCCCGTGACATAGGCATTGCCGACGCTGTCCACAGCAATGCCGTAGCCGAACTCACCCCCTGTGCTGCCGCCGAGGTAGGAGCTGAACACGAGCGCGCTGCCCACGTGGTTGATGTCGCTGATAAAGGCGTCGCCAGATCCACCGTTGGCGGGCTGGAAGGGCGCCACGGTGGGGAAGTTGCTGGAGTTGGTCCAGCCTGAGAGATAGGCGTTGCCACCGTCGTCCACCGCCACGGCGTATGCGCGCTCTCCCCCGCTGCCACCCAGATACGTGCTGTAGACCAGGGCACTGCCCGCAGCGTTGATCCTGGCGACGAAGGCGTCCTCCCCTGGACCGCCTTTGGTCGGCTGCAGTGGCGAGGCGGTTGGGAAGTTGACGGAATCCGTGTATCCCACGACGTACGCGTTCCGGGCTGTGTCTATCGCGATGCCGTTGACCGCGTCGTAACCCGTGCCGCCGAGATACGTGCTGTACATGAGCGCGCTGCCCGACGGGTCGAACTTGACGACGAATCCGTCGTTGGCTCCTCCACCGTTGGTCGCTTGGATCGTGCTTGCGCTCGCCCCTGGGAAATTGGCCGAGGCGGTCGTGCCCCCGACGTAGGCGTTGCCGTTGCCGTCAACGGCAATGGCGCCGCCGTCGAGGCTGTATTCGCTGCCATTTCCGCCCAGATACGTGCTGTAGACCAGGGCACCGCCCGAAGGGTTGATCTTGGTGATAAAGGCGTCGAAACTGCCCGGAGAACCATTCTGGGGCTGGAAGGGGGCCACCGTTGGGAAATTACCCGGTCCATTGACGGAACTGGTGTGGCCCGCAATATAGGCGCTGTAGGAGCTGTCCACCGCGATGCCGTACCCCCTCTCGGTCCCGCTGCCGCCCAGATAGCTGCTGTACTCCAGCGCAGTTCCTGAAGGATTGATCTTCGTCACGAATGCGTCCCCGCCGCCGGCGTACGACGCCTGAAAGGCTCCAACCCTGGGAAAGGGGACATTGCCCGGGCCCGCGACAGTCGGCGAGTCTGTCTCGCCCGTCACATACGCATTGCCGATGTCGTCCACCGCGATGGCGTAGGCGGTGTCTCCGCCGCTGCCGCCCAGATACGTGCTGTAGACCGGGCCGTTGCCCGCGGCGTTGAGCTTGGTGACAAACACGTCAGTGCTTCCCAGCCGGTTCGGCTGGATGAGACTCGTCCCGGCGCCCGGGAAATTCGTGGACGTGGTCGCGCCCGCGACATACGCGCTGCCGGTGCTATCCACGGCGATGGCGTAGCCGATGTCATTCCCGTTGCCCCCGAGATAGGTCGAATACGACAGCACCGGATCGATGACCAACGGCTGGGTTGTGTCATAGCTCGCGACGTGAACGCCCACGCGGTCGTTCGCGCCCAACACGTAGCGCCCATCCACCGGCCGACGCTTGCCGCCGATGTCCTGGTAGCACACCGGCCTGTGCTGGGTAATGTCGCCCTGGGGTGTGTGAATCAGGAGGTTGCCGTCTGCGTCGAGCGAGAGCTTCTTCACACCCTCGAACGCGAGCACGATGCGCCCGGGGTCGGCGCCCGCGGCGACGATGATGTCGTACTCCAACTGCCGCTGGTTGCCGTAGTAGATGACATCGATGCCCGGATAGACAGCCGGGTATTTCACCCTGGCGTAGTTCGGCACGTCGCGCTGCCACCTTGCGGGGTCGTCGCCGATGAAGTAGTTGCTCTTGCCGGGCTGCAGTTCGAGGCCCGTCGGTTGCGGCCGCGTGTTCGCGCCCAAAAACCGCATGCGCACCACGGCGGCGGGCTGGGCTGCCTCATCGGTCGCGGCGAGCTTGCCGGTCGCGGCGCGCCCGGCTCCAGTCCGTGGATGCCGCGCCGCCGCGCGCAGGCTCAGCACCAGTTCGGTGGGGGTGAGAAAAAGGCCGAAGCCGGGTCCGCGGGCGAGGAACTTGACGCGTTCCTCGCTCTGACCCTGGTTGGCTTCGAAGCTCAGCGGCAAGTTGCCGTAGCCGGCCGACAGTCGGGCTTGTCGAACCGCGGCGGCGGGGTGCTCGGCGCCGCGCTGTCCGGCGCCCGGCGGCGCGGCGAACAGTGGCTCGGGCGCCTGCGCTGCCACCGCAAGCATGGCCACCGCCATCGAGGCGCGGGCGAGCCCTGCGAATCCATCGAGCCGCGAGTGACCACTGGCGTCACCTTCGGTTGACAGCGTCACTGAGATGCGGGATCCGATCGCGCGGCGTGAAGACATGCCTGCCTCTCATGCCGGCGCACGACCGCGGCTCAACAGGTGAACATCGTCTCCGATTGGGACTTCGGTGGCAGAGTGCCGACCTACCCACTGGACAGGCGGAAACGCCCCAGCGTCAGTGCGCGGAAACGTCCTTCGGACGCATCTCGGAATAAGGGCAGGTGTCGGGAAGAGCTTTCATACTATCTCAGAGTGCCACGCGACGACAATTTCGTGCGGAACCCAATTGGTACCGCGGACCTGGCGGGCATGAATGGCTGCGTGATTGCCGGCCGGGTTCATGCGCACGCGATCTTCGCGAGTCCGGACAAGGCTACTGGCGGCCACCTGGAGCCCGGAACGGAAGTGTTCACCTTCGCCATCGTCACAATCGGGGCGTTGGACGACAAGGCCGGTCTCGGCCGTGTGGAAGTTTCCTTTCGGCCATCCGGCAGGATGTGCCCGAGGACCGTCACCCGCGACTTGTGCACTCCCGTCGTGCGGCGCCCTACCGGCGCTGTCTGATCGAGTAGAGCTGGGTCTCGGTGCGTAGGAGCAGTCGGTCGCTGACCAGCGCCGGCGTCGCTAGCGCGAATTCGTCCAGATCGTTCACCTTCAACAGCTCGTACGTCTCTCCGGCCGCGATCACGAATGTCTTTCCCTCTTCGTTCAGGCAGAAGATCTTTCCGTCGCTCGCCCAAGGTGACGACGAGAACGCGACGCCGCCCTCGATGCGCGAGCGGTACCCGAGCTTTCCGGTCGTCGCGTCGTAGCGGCTCAGGATTCCGGCGTCCGTCAGCGAATAGAGGGCGCCGCCATAGGCGAGCTGCGTGGCCAGGTACGTGCCGGCGCGCTCGATCGCCCAGCCCACGTGTTCGTTGGGCGTCGTTCCCGAACCCGCCACGAGGATGCCCGTTGCGCCGGGCTTCACGGCCGCCAGCGCGCCGCCGCTCCCGCCGTTGAGGAAGAGGAGTCCGTCCGACGCGTAGGGGCTGGGAATCGGTGATCCTCCCATGCCCGCCAGACGCCAGAGTTCCTTGCCGGAGAGGTCGTAGCTGACCGCGAAGCCCGGCCCGATCGTGACCAGCTCGGTACGCCCCGGTGTGGTCCAGACATACGGCGTCGACCAGCCCGTGCGCCTCGCTGCCGCGCTCGTCCCGGCCCTGAGGTCCCTGTTGGTGCGCCAGACCTGCTTGCCTGTCTTCTTGTCGAACGCCGCGATGAACTGCTGCTTTTCGTTGTCGCTGACGATCACCAGCAGATTGCCGGCGAGCACGGGCGAGGCGCCCGTGCCGAAGTCGCCGTACATCGGGTAGTTCTCGAGCGGCGTCGTCCAGACGAGGCGGCCCTTCAGGTCGTAGGCCCAGAGGCCGAGACTCGTCGCATACACGTAGACGAGCTTGCCGTCAGTGACCGGCGTTTCGGAGGTGAAGCTGTTCTTGCGGTGGCGGCCTCCCGGCGGACGGCCAGCGTGATACTCCTGCTTCCAGTTCACCTTTCCGGTCTTGAGGTCGACGCAGTAGAGCAGGTAGTGGAGCGTCACCTCGTTGGGCAGTTCGAAGTCCCTCTCCACGACCCTGGCCTCGATGTCCTTCATGGACAGGCCCTGCTTCTGGAGCTCGGCCACGTACTCGTTCGAATACTGCGTGCCGATCTGGGGCTTCTTCGAGGCGCCGTCTGTCGTTGCGGCCGTGACGAACACCCTGTTGCCGCTGACGATCGGCGACGACCAGCCGCGACCCGGGATGGCGGCCTTCCATTCGACGTTCTCCGTCTTCGACCAGGTGTCGGGCAGGCGAACCTTCGACACCGGGTTTCCCTGCGGGCCGCGGAATCGGGGCCATTCGGGCGCGTCAGCGGCGAAGACGAGCGGGACGAGGGTCACGATGGCCAGCGAGAGTGCGAGTGCGATCGGACGGTATGAGCGGTTCATGTCGCGCCATCATACCGCGCGTCAGGCAGGGGGCGCGACACGAAGCGTCTCCAGGGCGGAAGCTGGTTTGCCGCGCCGAAGCATCGTGGGGAGGAGTGCGGGCCGGGGCGACCCGGCCTTTGGCATGCGGCCCAAATTCCGCGGCTGACGTTTGAATGGAATTGGGGTAATGTAGGCGCTTCAACAGGACCTCAATATCCAGATGAGCCCCCTCCTTCCGCTCGGCGAAGGTACATCTATGCTCGTCGCGCGCGCACGCGCGCTGCTCGCGACCGTGGCCGCCATTGCCGGCCTCGGGGTCTGCGCTCCGCTCGTCAATGCCCAGCAGGACCGGGCCCAAGCCCCCTCTGTGCGGGGCCGGGCCCAAGTCTCGTCAGATCAGGACCGGGCCCAACCGTCCTTGAAGGCCGGCCTCCTCTCCGGGTCGCTGCGCATCGACGGCGTCCTCGACGAGCCAGCCTGGGCCGCTGCCCCGGCGATCGAGAACCTGACGATGTCGGAACCGACCCAAGGGGGGAGTCCCGCCCGGCCGAACCACCGTCCGAGTGCTTGTCAACCGCAGCGTCGTTGCCATCGGCATCGTCTGTGCCGACGCCGATCCCCGGGGTATCGTCAGCCATACGAAGGTCCGCGACGCCTCACTGGCCTCCGAGGACTACGTCAAGGTGGTCCTCGACACGTCGAGAGACGGCCGCTTCGGGTACGTGTTGGCCGTCAACCCGGGCGGGGCGCGTTACGACGCACTGGTCGATCCCAGCAGCGGCTCCGAGAATGCCAACTGGGACGGCCTCTGGCAAGCCGCCACGCACATCGACGAGGGCACGGTGGTCGGTCGAGATCCGCATTCCGGTCGCGACGCTGAGCTACAAGAAGGGCCTGAAGACGTGGAACCTGAACGTCGAACGGCATATCCAGCGCCTGCAGGAGGTCGATCGGTGGGCTGGCTTCGGTCCTGACTACAAGGTGACGCAGACGAACCTCGCGGGACTGTTGACCGGTCTTCCCGACTTCGACCTCGGCGCCGGATTGAGCGTCCGTCCCTCAATCGTCGGAAGTAACGGAGTCCCATCGCCGGGAGCCCGCGCCAGCCGGTCACTCGAGCCCAGCCTCGACGTCACCGAACGAATCGGGAGCAACCTGTCGGCCTCCGTCACGGCGAACACCGACTTCGCCGAGACTGAGGTGGACACGAAGAGGACGAACTTCACGCGGTTTCCCGTCTTCTTCCCCGAGAAGCGGACGTTCTTCCTCGAGGGATCCGACATCTTCGGGTTCGGCCTGGGTTTGGGCAGCGCCGTTCTTCCGTACTACAGCCGGCGCGTGGGGCTGGTGTCCGGCCAGGAGGTGCCGATCGCGGTTGGCGGCAAGGTCAACGGCCGCCTCGGCCAGACGAATCTCGGCGCGCAGGTCGTACGCTCCGAAGACACGTCCGGCGTGGCTCCATCGACGACGCTCGGCGTCGTTCGGCTCAAGCAGAACGTGTTCGCCCAGTCGTCGGTCGGGATGATCGCGACCTTCGGCGATCCACGCGGGAGGTCCGGGAGCTGGCTGACCGGCGCCGACTTCACCTACAAGACGTCGAAGCTGGCCGGCGACAAGAACCTGTTCGTCGGCCTCTGGGCCATGACGATGGGGCGGGACGGATTGGGCACGGACCGGACCGCCGCGGGTGCGTCCGTGGAGTACCCGAACGACCGGTACCCGTCCTGGATCAGGGTCAGGCGCGTCGGGACCGGCTTCGATCCGTCACTGGGATTCATCGATCGAACAGGCATCTACGTATTCGACTCGAAGCTCTCGTACCATCCGCGCCCCGGACGGTGGAACATTCGGCAACTCCTCATCGACTTCCATCCCAACGTGGTCTGGGATCTGGACGGCCGCTGGGAAAGCTGGCGAATGTTCCTGGCGCCGATCTCGGGGCTCCTCGAGAGCGGAGACAGCCTGGAGCTCGACGTGGCGCCGGAAGGCCAGCGCCTGGAGAAGCCGTTCGAGGTCGCCCCGGGCGTCGTGCTGGCTCCAGGCCAGTACCAGTTCACCCGCTACCGCGTCTACGCGATCACCTCGCCCAAGCGCAAGCTCAGGGGCGAGGCGATGTGGTGGTTCGGGACCTTCTACAACGGCACGCTGGACCAGATCACCCTCACCGCCAACTGGAGCCCCACGCCGCTTCTGACCGTGGAGTTTTCCGGCGAACGCGACATCGGCCGGCTTCCCGCCGGGCACTTCGTCGAGGACCTGGTCGGCACGCGGCTCCGGTTCAACGTGTCGCCGAACCTCGAAGTGTCCAGCTACGTGCAGTACGACTCGGTCAGCAAGTCGGTCGGGATGAACAGCCGGATGCGTTGGACCTACAAACCGCTCGGTGACCTGTTCTTCATCTACAACCACAACATTCGGAGCGTCGCGGATCGCTGGCAGCTCGACTCGAATCAGCTGATCATCAAGTTTCAGTACGCGTTCAGGTACTGATGAGAGGATTCCGTCGCGCGCTGTTCGACCGGCACGCGGCGCCCTGCGCCGTCACCCTTCGCCGCACCGCCGCTCGTTACCTTGGCGACCGCGGCGGCTGACGAGTACCGCGTGGCGACGCCCCGGCACACACGTGACAAACCCTTGGGTTCTGACTACACTCTCCGCCATCCAGGCTTGACATCTTCGGTCGGAGGAGAGACTTGAGCTCGACCCGCCTTCGAGCCGCGACAACCCTGACGGGCGTTGGGGCCATCCTTCTCACGGCCGTCGTGTGGATGCTTGGCCAGGTCGCCCGTCCTGCGGCCTAAATCCCTCCCGCCATCCAGCAGACCACGGGATGGCGCATGAGTTTCACGTTTTCGGCCGATGGTTCCGCCAAGGCCGCCGACCCCGACGGAACCAGCCACGAATACACCTACTCGGTGCGCGCCTCGGGCAGTGCGCTGCTCGAACCCAATGACGAACTGGGCCACTCCTGGCGCGGCGTGCCCCAAGACACGATAACTGCCCGGTTCATCTGGAAAGACGCCTATAAGACGTGTACCTACACCAATGAGTTCATCTACTGAGGGCCGCCTCGGAACCCGACGAACCACGCGACGCTCTACGAGGAGAACCGGGGATTCTACGAGAATAACGAGCACATCGAAGGCGACCCGACCAAGAAGGACTACTTCGCGGTGAACAAAGAGGGCGCGGAGGTTGGCGCCGGCCTCCTGCACTTCGAGCGCACGACCGGGCTGAAGGTGCACAGCAAGCTGCTTGGCATCGAACTGAGCGCTGCCCGCGTGATCAACGCCAATCTCCGCAACGCCCCCCACCTCAAGGTCGAACAGCACGGCGTGATCGTGCGAACGATCGGCGACGGGTCTGCCTCCCGTGCCTTTGGCGGTCCGAGAACGCCTGGGGCGATCGAATACGTCGGCCTGCTGTCCTCGATGCCCCCCACCCCGACGACCTCGGCGAGCGTCAGCTACTCGACGGCGACCATCGCCCACGTACTGCTGCACACGGTCAACGTCTACCATCACGGCAGCGGCGACCAGCGAGTCGTCCGGCGCCTCGACCAGAACGGCGATCTCGTGGAGGAGTCTGGCGGCGGGGCCGGTGCGACCCAGAAGATCATTGTCCATGGCGAGAAGCACCCGAGTGTCGATCGCACGCCGGACATCGTGTGGTGGATCTCGCACAGCGGGATCGGCGGCCGTCTTCCCCGCTATCTGGGCATCGGTGCCGGCCTGCACTCGGGCACCGAAGACTGCCTCATGCGCTACGACGTGGCCAACACCTACAAGGACGACCACCAGGCCAACGTCCGCTATACGCGCTACCAGGCCGAGGTGACGGGCACCAAGCTGTGCAGTTCGGCCAAAGGCACGGGCGTGAACGAGGCAGGCCGGGGCCCGCAATCCCGCTTCCATGACGCCGGCGTGGGCGACTGCCGGCACCAGATCCTGGTCAATGACGGCGTCAAGGCGCCGACACGCTAATGCGTCCATCCATACCGCGACACGTCGTGCTCGCGGCGCTCGCCCTCGGCCTTCTCCAGGGATGCCGAGGCTGTGGGGGAGCGCGGTCGACGACGGGGGCTGTCCTCGAGGCGCAGGGGACCAGGGCTGCAAACGCAGTCACCACGTCGGGCAGGACGACTGCTCGCGTCGCGGAGGGTCCAAAAGTCGACATCGCGCTCTCAGCCAACGGTTCCTCCGAGACGACGTTGTACAAAGGCTGGCCGCTCGTCCTCGATGCAAAGGCGCTGCTCGCGCAGGGCGATCAGGCTTCACTCGGCCTGAAGGGATCGCCATGGACGGCCGCGCTGACGCTTCGCATCGACAACGCGTCCGGCGCTCAGCAGGTCCGGCCGGTTGAGTTGATGTGGTCCGCCAAGGAGCCAATCGTCTTGGAGCCGCTTAGTGAGGCGGCCGTGTTCTGGGTGGTGGCGCCCGAGCGCGCCTCAGCGCTCGCCGAAGGCGACTACACCATCAGCCTGACGCTCGACACGCGGAAGGCCCCGCAGGATGGCGCCTGGTCCGGAGCGTGCCGCGCCCGCCAGGTCTCGCTGAAGGTCGCGGCCGAGCCGGCGAGGCTCGGGGCTGACGAAGAGCGCCTCAAGGCGCTTGTTCGCGCCCGATACTACGAACTGCGCGGGGATCGCGCCACGGCGCTGTCTGTCATCCAGGAGCGGCTGGCGCGCACGCCGGACGACCCGGTCGTGCTTGCTGAGCAGGCTGGTCTGCTGGAGCGGTCGGGCAACGTGCAGGAAGCGATAGCGGCGCTCGATCGGGCGATTGCCGCGTACTACAAGCAGAACCCCGATGCCGACGAGCCGCCCACGGAGATGATCCGCAACCTGTCGCGCCTGATCGACGCCACGATGCCGGCGGAAAAGTAGCCCCCGGCCGCCGGTGTTGTTCCAGGCCCGGTCTCCGCCGCTGACGTCGATGACCGGGCAACACTCCCCGTCGCTTCGTCGTCGCACGCCAAGCACTCCGGTAGCGCCTCGGCCGCGACGTCGCGTTGGAGCGTCGTGTCGAGCGCCCTGAACCTCACAACGGTCGCTCGCGTGCCAGTCACCAAAGCGCAAGCTCAGGGGCGAGGCGCAGTAGTGATTCGGAATCCTACAACGGCTCGATGGACCAGATCATTCTGACCGCCAACCAGAGCCCTACGCTGCGTCTGACCGTGGACTGAGCGGGCGAGCGTTTCGTCGCGAGGCGGGCGAACGCTCGCGAGTCGATGTCGAAGCGGCCGGACGGGTACGACACGCTGGTCGGCGAGCGTTGAATCTACCGCTATCCCGACGACGCCTTCAGGGAGTAATGAACACTCGACCTCCGCCCGCCGCGCCCCGACCACGGCGTCATCCTCCGAAGTCCGCGAGATGCGCGTTGACAAGGCGGCTTCACTCCGGTTATTTATTAATTGCCTATTCAATCGATAGTGGTTTTGTTTTCTGGCGCGCATGGTGCCTGTGAATCCTGTAGGCCGTTCCGGTGCGCCGGCTGTATGGCGTGAGCGCGCGGCAGCGCCGGCAATCCTACTTGAATGGTCCGGTCACACAAGGAGGTCACCGTGAGTGAGGTACACAAGGCCCCGGCCCGCCCCGCGAGCTTCGCAGAGTCGATGCAGTCGTTGTATCCCGGTCGGAGACATGAGCGGCGCGAAAGGGCCGGCCAGTTCAAGTGGCGGCCGGCTCTCGGGTGGATGTCCGTGTTCGTTGTGTTCGCTGCGTTGCTCATGCTCCAAGTCACTCCGGGCGCGCAGGAGCGGTTCACCGCGAAGCCGCTCTCCCAGGATCAGACGCTCAAGAGCGGTGCCCGCAAGCTGGTGAGCGGCCAACGACTCATCAGCGTCATTGTGAAGTTCGACGTCGATGCCCTGGCGACCTATAAGGGCGGAATTTCGGGGCTCGAAGCCACCAGTCCCGCCGCAACGGGCGCCTCACGACTCGACGTGACGGAGCCCCGGGCGCAGGCCTACCTCAGCTACCTGGACGAGCATCGCCGCAAGTTCGAGTCGGCGGCCGCTGTGGCGGCTCCGCACGCCCGGATCATCCACAACCTCAACATCGTCGTCGGCGGGGTGTCGGTGCGGGTTCCCGAGAGCGAGGTCGCCGCGCTGCGCCGCCTGCCTGGCGTCACGGCGGTCTTTGAGGATGAGCTCGAGCACGTGCAGACCGACAACAGCCCGCAGTTTCTCGGCGCTCCTCAGTTATGGACCCGTCTCGGCGGACAGGAGAAGGCCGGCCAAGGCGTCATTGTCGGCGTGCTCGACACCGGCATCTGGCCGGAACATCCATCGTTTTCCGACCCGGACCCTTCCGGGAAGCCCTACGCCGCGCCACCGGCGAGTTGGCACGGAACCGTCTGCGACCTCGGGTCGGGTCCCGGCAATGTCACCTTCACCTGTAACAACAAGCTCATCGGTGCGCGGCGGTTCATGGCGACCTACGATGCCGTGATCGGGCTCGGACCCGGGGAGTTTCCGTCGGCGCTGGACGACGACGGTCACGGCACGCACACGTCGAGTACCGCGGCCGGCAATGCCAACGTCGCGGCCAGCATCTTTGGCCTCAACCGCGGCGTCCTCTCCGGCATCGCGCCGCGGGCCCACGTGGCGATGTACAAGGTCTGCGGAGCGTCAGGCTGCTTCCAGAGCGACTCGGCTGCAGCGGTCCAGCAGGCCATCCTGGATGGCGTTGACGTCATCAACTTCTCCATCAGCGGCGGCGGCAATCCATACGACGATGCCGTCTCGGTGGCCTTCCTCTCGGCCTATAACGCCGGCGTGTTCGTGGCCGCGTCGGCGGGCAACTCCGGGCCTGGAGCAGACACAACGGACCACCGCGAGCCATGGGTGACGACGGTCGCGGCCAGCACCCAGAACCGTGCATTCGAGAACACGACGACGCTGACGGCGGACGGCGGTGCGACGCTGACGCTGATAGGGACGTCCATCACGTGGGGCATCAGCGCGGCCGTGCCGGTGTTCGTGCCACCTACAGACCCGCTATGCCTCGGCCCCTTCGCGCCGGGGAGCGTGACTGGGAAGGTGGTTGTCTGTCAGCGAGGCAGCAATGGCCGCGTCGAAAAGGGTCTCAACGTCGTGAATGGCGGGGGCGCGGGGATGATCCTTTACAACCAGTCGGCGGCAGTGACGGACCAGGAATCCGACAACCACTTCCTGCCAGCGACACATATCCAGTTTGCGGAGGGTCAGGCGCTGCTCAGTTTCGTCTCGACGCACACCAATGTCCGCGCGTCGATGACCCAGGGTGCCGCCGTGTCGTCGGTTGGCGACGTGATGGCCTCTTTCAGTTCCCGAGGAGGGCCCGGTCAGACGCTGGGCGTGAGCAAGCCCGACATCACGGCACCCGGCGTCCAGATTCTGGCGGGGCTTACTCCGTACCACGTCGACGTGGCGTCGGGGCCGCAGGGCGAGTTCTTCCAGGCCATCGCCGGCACGTCCATGTCGAGCCCGCACGTGGCAGGGGCCGCCGCGCTCCTGAAGGACCTCCATCCGTCCTGGACACCGGGGCAGATCAAGTCGGCCCTCATGACCACCGCGTGGACACAGGTTGTGAAGGAAGACGGAGTCACACCGGCCACTCCATTCGATATGGGAAGCGGCCGGCTGGACCTGTCGACAGCCTCGCGCCCGGGGCTGACCTTCAGCGCGAGTGCAACCGACTTCCTGACCTACCAGGGCAGCCTGTCGATGGCCAATACGCCCAGCTTGTTCGTGCCGACGATGCCGGGGCAGGTGAGCGTCACGCGCGTTCCGAAAAGTGAGGACCGGCAGACGCGCGAATGGCGAATCGCGGTCGACGCGCCACCCGATCTGAAGGTGATGGCGCCTCGGACGCTGAGGATCCGCGGCATGTCACTGGCCAACCTGCCAATCTCGCTGGACGCCAGCGCTGTTCCGATCGGTGAGGTTCGCCACGCGCGGCTGACCCTGACGTCGGGTGGAGGCTTGAACGCCACCTTTCCGATCACCATCGTCAGGAACGACGGGCTGACCACCGTGTCCAAGTCGTGTTCGCCGACCGATATCACGCGAGGGGCGACGAGCACCTGCACGATCTCGATGGCCAACACCGCGTTTGAAGACGCCACCATCGACATGACCGATGTCCTGCCGCGGGAACTTCGGCTCCTGACGGCGACCGGTCCTGCGGGGACCACCAGCGGGTTCGGCCGCGTGTCGTTCGGCGGCACGCTGGCCGCCGCGCAGCCGGCTGGAGTGGACATGGCCGTCGGGAGCACGCCGGCAGGCGGCTATCTGCCGCTCTCGCTGTTCGGCATCGCGCCAGTCTCGGGCGTGGGGGACGAGAGCATCACCAACTTCACCGTCCCGCCTTTCGTGTATGCCGGCCAGACGTACACACGGATCGGCATCGTCAGCGATGGCTATGTGGTGGTCGGAGGAGGATCGGGCGCCGATATAAGTTTCGTCAACCAGAGCCTTCCGAATCCTGCGAGGCCGAACAACGTGCTGGCGCCGTTCTGGACCGATCTCAATCCGCCGGCTGGCGGGGCGATCCGCGTGGGGATCCTCACCGACAGCGTCAACCAGTGGGTCGTGGTCGATTGGGACGCCGTGAGAGAATTCAGCACGGCCAGGACCGACAGCTTCCAGGTCTGGATCGGGCTCAACGGCGCGCAGGACATCAGCTTCGGCTACGGCACGCTGACCGGCAATGGCGACGGAGGCTATCTGACTGTGGGCGCGGAGAATGCGCTCGGCAACCGCGGAGTCAACTACTACCTCAACGGCACCGGGACGTTTCCGAGCAGTTCCGGAGGGCTGGTCGTCACGTCGACGCCGGCGACGCCCGGTGAGACCAAGACGATTACCTACACCGTAAAGGGCCAGTTCCGGGGCAACTGGCAGAATTGCGCGGAACTGAACAGCAGCCTGCTGTTCGGAACCGCGACATCGTGCGTTAGCGGTTCAGTGAGGTAGCGGGAGGTCGGCTGTCGATGCCGGCCAGCGCGGCTCGAGTCTCGGGGTACGCGACTGCGGAAGTGCCTACGATTGCGGCCCCGCTGACGAGCGCTCGGATCCGGTCGCTCCGGGTTTCGCGACGTAGAGTTTCGCCAGGCTGCTGGTTTCCAGATAGAGCGTCACCGGCGGTCCTCGATCACCGCGGCGGACGCCGTCTGCCCGTTCGTCGCTTCGATTCACGAGCCCGTCCTCCAGCGGCTCGATGTTGTCGGCCGACGAGCGCCAGCTCGGCGCCTGCCCGGTGCTTGACAGCGTCGCGAGACCGGCCCCGAGCTGCCCTGTGCCTGGGTTCTCGGGTCGGCTGCGTCCGGGGGGGCTCGGGTCGGCCGGACCCCGGACGGGTGTCGCATCAGGGGCGTTCCGTTCAGAGCAGGGCGCGACGCTCCTGCTCATCCGTCCTATCGGCCTACTTCGGAATCACCCTGTACAGGCCGCCCGCACTCGAGTCCTGAATCAGCCAGATCGCGCCGTCGGGCGCAACTTCGACGTCGCGCACACGGAAGCCGACTGCCCAGCGCTCGGCCTGCGCGGCGCCGCCCTTGCCGTCGAACGTGACCCGGATGAGCGCCCGCGACGCGAGGCCGCTGATGAGCGCGGAGCCGTTCCAGTGCGGGAACTTCGCGCCCTTGTAGAAGGCGAGATTGCCCGGCGCGATGACCGGCGTCCAGTAGATGACCGGTTTCGCCAGGTCGGGCCGCGTGTCCGGGCTCGGAATCCGTACGCCGTCGTAGTTCACGCCGTACGACGTGAGCGGCCAGCCGTAGTTTCTGCCCGGCTCGATGAGATTCAACTCGTCGCCGCCTCTCGGACCGTGTTCGAGTTCCCACAGGCGGCCGTCTGGCCCGAACGCCAGGCCGTACGGCGTGCGAAAGCCGGTGGCCCACGTTTCCGCCGGCGCGAGATTCGGTCCCGGGAACGTGTACGTGCTGACCACCGCCGCGGTCTTGGCGACCTCCGTGTCCCGCGGCGGATCGATCAGCGGAACCGTCGGCGCGCCGGTCTTGCCGGCATTCGGATTGCCGGGCGCCGGCTTGCCGTCGAGCGTAAGCCGCAGAATCTTGCCGAGGGCCTGATCGGGATCCTGCGCTGGCGTCATGCGTTGCCGCTCGCCGACCGCGAGGTACAGGTACTGGCCGTCAGGCGAAAAGGCGATCTGCGCGCCGAACTGCCCGCCGCGGCCCTTCGGCATCTGGCGCCACAGCACTTCGAGCCCGTCCAGGCTCGCCGCGGCCTTGCCGGCGGACAGCTTCGCGCGCGCGAGCGCCAGGCTCGACCCGCCCCCGCCAGGCTCCGCGTAAGTCAGATACACGAAGCGATCGGTCGCATACCCCGGCGCCAAAAACACGCCGAGCATCCCGCCCTGGCCCTGCGCCGCCACGGCCGGCACGTTCGCGACCGGCAGCTTGTCGCCGTTCTGCGCGACCAGCCAGACGGGGCCGACTTTCTCCGTGATCAGCATGCGTCCGTCGGGCAGGAACGCGATGCGCCAGGGCAAATTGAACGTCGCGACCTTCGTCACCGTGAACGGCTGGTTGGGGTCGTCCGGCAGCGCGCCGGCGTTGACCTGCGCGCCTGCGGCGGTTGGCACGAGCGACAGGAGCAGCGCCGCGAAGGGGAGCTTGGACATGATGGATCCTATTCTATCCAGCCGATCGTCAAACTCCAGTTCGCGTTCAGGTACTGACCGACCGACTCCGTCCCGCGCCGTTCGGCAGGCTCAGGGCGCCAGGAGCGTCTCGAGCCGCGCGGTTCAGCCGATCGTTGTCGCTCGAAAAGCGGGTCGCCGGCTTCCTACTGGATCGTCAGCGCCCCTCCGGCCTTGAATCGGATCGGGCACGACATCGGATTCGCGTCGTTCCTCAGGGCGTCAGGGCAGAGGACGTCGACGTTTCCGTGATGGTATCGATCGCTCCCGGTTTCGGCCCACATGCTGAGTGTGATGTCCTGGCCGGCCGAGATCCTCAAGGCGGAAAGCGGGATGGCCTGGGTGTGGGAGTTCTTTTCCCCTCGCTCCGAACTGGAGGGGAACGATGGGCACTCGTGTCCGGTATCGTTCCGTTTCGGGCGACTCGACGCCGGACGGGTCCGCGGCGTATCCCGTGAGCACCACAACGTGGCCGTCCACATTCTTGATGCCAACGCCGAGCAGGGCCTCGGCCCCGCCGTCGCTGATGCATCCGGAGTGGCTGTTGTTGTCGGTATCGAGCGGCAGGTTCACGGCGAAGTCCTTCGTCCGATCGCCGTCGAATGCCGGGAAGTCGCTCAAGTCGTTCGGGAACGGCCCGTCCGTGGTGACCTTGACATACAGGTACGAACTGTCGAGGCCGATCCCCAGCTTCCGGATATCCACGAAGCTGACCGGGTAGACACCGGGATTGTCCCCGTCGTGCCCCGTGGGGATCCAATCCCGGCCCGAGTCGAGGACCACCGTGGAACGGCTCAGGATCGCGTCTATATCCGTTTCGCTCGGGCCCTGCGATGGGCTGGGGGGAGCGTCTTGGGTAGGGCTGGTGGGATTGTTCTTCTTGGCGCAGGCCCCCCGACGATCGTGCAAAGGGCAAGCATCCCGACTACCGCGCAATCCGGATTACTCGAGGCCGCAGGTCGCCAGTCGCGGGCCGGATAGTCTCATCAGGGCCGGAGCCTGATGCGTTCGGTTCGGGGCTCGGGCCCGCAACGAAGGCCGCAAGGCGCGCCGGGGCGCACGAAGGCTTGGGGCGGGCGCATCGCCTTCGGCGCGATGACCGTGTTGCCGCAGTGCTGGCACCTGGTCGCGGCGGAGTCGGCCCGCGCATTCAACGTCGATCCGCAGGACGGACACGAGAGCAGCTGACCCTCTGGCATCGCCTCTCGGAGACTGTTCCAGCCCAGATGACCCCGGACGCTATCGAGCCATTTGCGCCGTTTGGCAACGACGCTCCCCGGCAGGACCACCATCCATGGCTCGCATCTCCAGCGGAAGGCGGTCGCGATCCGTCGACCTAGAGATACTCCCAACGGCCCGCAAGCCGGCGCGCTATCGAGAAGAACACGGCGGCGGCGAGCAGGAGCACTCCCACCTGCGGCCAGAGGTTGACCAGCGGAGCATCGCGCCAGAAGACCTTGACGAAGCCGTCCAGCGCCCAGGCATTGAAGGTGACGAGGCCGACCTTCTGAATGGAGGCGGGCATGAGGAAGCGCGGGAACATGCTTCCGCCAAGGGCGGACATGGTCAGGATGACCAGCGTCGAGACGGCGCCAAGTTGGGCGCGAGTGTGACAGGCCGCAGCGAGGAGCAATCCAAGCGTGGAGGCCGCAAGCGCGGTCACGAAGGTCATCACGAGGAAGCCCGGGAGATGACCGAGCAGATCGAGCTTGAAGACGAGCGCGCCCCACGCGAACATGACGATCAGCTGACAGGTGCCCAGGATGACGAGATAGGCGAGTTTGCCGAGCAGCAGCACGGGCAATGAGACCTGCGAGGCGAGTACCCGATCGAGCGCTCCCGATTCCGCTTCGTCGAGCAGTACGCCGCCGGCGGCGCTCGCGGTGAAGAGCATGAACATGACGCCGATCCCCGCCGCATAGAAGGAAATGAGCGGACTCTTCTTGTTCTCGCCGACGATGTCCCTCGCGGTAATCGCGATCGGGCCGCCGTCGGAGTCGCCGCCGCGCTGGCCCGGAGATGACTGCCGCCGCCGGCTCAGTTCTCGAAGTCGGCTGATCTGCGCGTCGATGCCCTCCTGCTGGACCGGGGTCAGGCCCCCGGCCGCCGCCGCCATGTCCCTCACGCCAGCCTCCGCCATCAGGTCCGGCATGGAGGACATCGCGACTTTCTGCAGGACCCCGGTGACAATCTGCGGAGCGACCGCATTGGAGCTGTCGTTCAGCATCTGGATCGTGGGCCGCGATCCGGCTGGCCCGAATGTCATCTTCGAGGCACCGAAGCCCTTCGGGATGATCACGGCGACCGGCACATCTCCGTTCCTGACCGCGGACTCGGCGGACTGGCGGTCGTGCGGAGCCGGTGCTCCGCGCTTCCCGTCCGTGCGGTCGGTCGTGGCTTCGAGTGCCGTTTCTGCCTCGAGCCCGGCGACGAGCCGCTCGGAGACATCGCTTCGATCTTCGTCGACGATGAGCACCGAGACCCGCGGCGTGCCCTGCGCGCCCTGCGATCCGAACACCACCGCGAAAATGGAGAAGAACGCGATGGGCAGCACGAACGAGAGGAGCAGGGAGGCGCGATCGCGGCGCAAGCCGTACACCGCGGTCCGCACGATGGCGAAAATCATCACTCGCGCAGCTCCCTTCCGGTCAGCTTGAGAAACACGGACTCCAGCGTCGGCGACTTGAGCGCGATGTCTTTCACGCCGGCGCCGATCGATTGAAGGCCCTTCAGCAGGGACGGCAGGTCCTCGGCGGCGTTGACGGAGGAGAACGCGGCAATCGAGGTTTCGTCAGTGCACGCTCCACCGTTCGATTCGACCCACTCCCTCACGGCCTGGGACGGCGCCTGCAGGAAGTGGACCTCGATGTGCTGCCGGGTGCCGAAGGCGGAGGCGATTAGTTCGGTCGGAGACCCGAGCGCAATCAGACGGCCGCGATCGATGATGGCGACCCGGTCGCACAGTCGTTGAGCCTCTTCCATGTAGTGCGTCGTGTAGATGAGTGACGCCCCGTCGCGGCGGAGCGCCTCGATCATCTCGTAGATGCGTTCCCGGGATTGGGGATCGACGCCGACCGTCGGCTCATCCATGAGAACGACCCCTGGGCGATGGATGAGACCGGCCGCCATGTTCAGGCGCCGCTTCATGCCGCCCGAGAGGGTCTTGACCGGATCGTGCTGACGATCAGCGAGAGCCGACCACTCGAGACACCAGCGGACGGCCGACTCCAACGCGGCGCCTTTCATACCCTGGTAGCTGCCGAAGGACTTCAGGTTCTCTCGCGGCGTCAGCAGCGGATAGAGCGCCAGTTCCTGTGGAACGTACCCGACCGCAGCACGAGCCTCTCTGGTGCCGGGCTCGAAGCCTAGCACCGTGACCGCGCCGGAGTCCGCCCTGCTCCGCCCGACGATGCTGCGAATGAGCGTCGTCTTGCCGGCGCCGTTGGGCCCGAGAAGCCCGAGGCATTCTCCGCGGCGGAGGTCGAGCGAGACGCCGTCGAGCGCCTTCTGGTCGCCGTAGCTCTTGGACACGGACCGGATCGAAACCGGCAGAGGTGCCGATGCCTCGTCCGCGCCGGCCGCCGCAGAGGAGGGAATGGTCATAAGGCGTGGAGTTGTCGCGGGGCCAGCGCAAATCGGAAATTCCTGTCGGCGGAGATCATACTACGGCCAGGACTGATCGCGGGACGTGGAGGCGCGCCGCCGTGACCACCGCCTGGCGCCGGCCGCTCACGCGATCGCGCAGAACGCGCTATCCTGTTGCGAGAGGGCGCATCACATGAGACGTGACCTGCCGATCTGGCTGCTCCTTGCGGTGCTTGCAGTGCCAGGCAGCGCAGCCGCGCAGAAAGCGGTGATCGTTGTCCGGCACGCCGAGAATGCCGGGGACAAGTTGACCGAGAACGGTCTCGGCCAGGCGCAGCGGCTGTCAGCCGCACTCGAGGGCGCGGAGATTGCTGCCGTGTACTCGACCGACAGCAAGCGCACCATCGGCACCGCCACGCCGCTCGCCGAGGCGAGGAAGCTCAAGATCGGAATCTACGACACCTCGGCAGGACCGGACAAGTTCGACGCCCGGCCCTTTGCTGCGCAACTCCGCCGGGACCATCCGAACGACGTCGTGCTCGTGGTCGGGCATGTCACCACCATCCCCGACCTGCTGAACGCCCTCGGCGTCCAAGGTCAGATCACCGTCGCCCCGCTCGACTACACGACTCTCTACATCGTCGTGCCGCAGAAGGCCGGTCCCGCGACGCTCGTCAGGGTGAAATACTGATCAGGGCCTGGCCAGCTTGTAGGTCACGAGGAACAGCTGGGTGCCGTCCCTGGTCTTGAATTCCGCCGGGCGCCCCTGCCCGCTGAGGTCGTTTCAGATCCGCAGCCTATCGCCGTCCCGCTCGTAGATGGCCAGGATCGTCCGCCCCTTGTTCGGGCCGTCGGTGCCGGTGATGTCCAGTTCCTTCGGCGTGGCTGACGAATTGAGCCGCGGGACGACCTCAACGTGCCCCCGTGGCGATGAGCGCGGGCGTATTGCCGCTCACAGACCCGAACCGAACAGCAGGAACGCGGCTGATGCCAGCATGAGCACGAGGACGACCGCGAGGATCGACCACGTCTGCCAGCTGAGGGTGATGAGCTGCGAGCGATTCGTGGTCGGCATGGTGGCCTCCAATCCGCCGAGCCTCTCCGCTGCTGTATTGGACACCGCCGGAACCCCCAGGTTCCGGTCCGGCCGGGCCGACGCTGCCCGCAAGACCATCCCGCGCTACCGGAGAATCGTCGCCTTCACCTCGAGGCTGGCCTTGCGGTCGCGGCTCGGAACCGGGTCCGACGAGGTCGCGACAATGAGCGGTTTGCCGCTTTCGAGCACGACGTCGAGATTCTGTCGGAACTGGGAGAACGATGCCATCATCTGGCCCGGGGAAACGGCGTTGGCTCCCTCTGCATT
Organism: uncultured Acidobacteriota bacterium; assembly: GCA_963843385.1. GTDB lineage: Bacteria > Acidobacteriota > Vicinamibacteria > Vicinamibacterales > JAKQTR01 > CAVOHU01. The sequence goes on along the minus strand of CAWJJY010000007.1, from coordinate 72,186 downwards.
TGCCGTCTTCTCGTCCACCGGGTTGTACTCGACGGCCAGCCGAAGCTTGACGAAGTTGCCCGTAATGGTCACGGAGGTCACGTCGAGGCTGAGACCCATGTCCTTGTACTGATACGAGGTCATCGGACTGAGCGCGGCGCCGCCCTGCGCAAGCGGCGCGAAGGTCGTCGAGGGGATCGGGAGCGAGACACCGGACCGCACCGACCCGCGCCCATCGTTCCTGACGGTCACGCTGATCGACTTCTGCGTCGACGCGCCGCCGCGAGTCGAGTCGGCGATCGTGACGTCCACGCGGACGTTGGCGTTCCAGTCGATGGCCGGCGGCGCCGCGGCAGCCGCCGGCTTTGCGGGCGGCTGCGAGGCCGGCTTCTCGCTTTGAACGGCGCGCTGCTCGACGTCCTGGGTCCAGGCGACCGGCGCGACGAGTGCCAGCGCGACGAACGAGCACACGACGAAAATGAGAGCGCGGCGGATTCGCATCACATCACCTCTTGTCTGACTGGGCTGGCCCGGTCTTCGGCCGGTTGGATTCGATCAACGGAATCTGGATCTCGCGATCGGCGATCGGCTGGATGTCCAGCGGTGCGATCTCGATCGGGCGGTCGGCGATCGGGCTCGGGCTTGGCAACGGATCGATCTTGATCATCTCGCCCGGGTGCGCGTCCTCGTCTGGCGGCGCGGGTGGTGGCATCAACGTGTCGCCGCGAATCGAGGTAGGACTTGGCAGAGGCCGCGTGGCCACGCGACTCGTCGTCACGGATTGGATGACGGACGCCGGTGGACGGGCGGCGGGAGTTGCGCGTGGAGCCGGCGAGCCCTGGAGTGAGGCTGTCGCAGTCTCGCCCGTTCCTGACTGGCTCGGTCGAGTGAATCTCGACAGGAGCAGCGGGCCCGCGAGCGCAACCGCGGCCAGCACGGAGATCGCCGCCCACCCGAGCGGGCGAGCGCGCAGGCCGGCAATTCCGGCGTGGCCGCCTGGCGCAGGCTCCGCCGCCGTAACCCGCTCCAGCACGCGCCGGCGCAGACCACCGGCAGGCGCGCCTCTCGTCAGATCGCGGAGCGCCTCGTCGATCACGCCGTCCAGCTTGCCGGGTTCTTCACTCATCCCGAATGCCCATCCGTCCCAGCTTGACCTTCAGCTGCTGCCGAGCCCTGCTCATCCGCCACTTCACCGTTCCCGACGGGATGCCCAGGATCGTCGCGATCTCCTCGACGGTGTGGTCCCCCGTGGCCGAAAGCAGCATGACGTCCTTGTATTTTCGAGGCAGTCTCATGACGGCCCTCTGGACCCGCTCGTGGAGATCGCGCCGGACGATCGCGTCCTCCTGCGACACCTCGTCGATTGGAGGGTCCGGATCCGCGGGCCCCGGTGGAGGCCTGAACCGGTCGAGCCAGCGCCAGGCACTGCGTCGATGCTCCCTGGCAACATTCCAGGCGATGGCGAGCAGCCAGGTCTTGAATGCCGCCTCGGCGCGGAACGAGCTCAACTTCCGAAACGCCGCCACGAACGCCTCTTGCGTCGCGTCATCGGCTTCGGCCGCCGATCTGAGTGCCGCCCGCGCCGCGCGGTAGACGACGACCTTGTGGCGCTCGACGAGCTCGCCAAACGCATCGGCGTCGCCGTCGCGCGCGCGTTCGACCAGTTCGGCGTCGGTCACTCGATCTGTAGATGCCGCGACGGGAGACACGGTTGGCAATTCTAACGGCCCCGGGCCCGGGCGGGCGACTGGCCAGGGCAAGACTGACCTCGCGCCGGCGTCTGCCCTTCTCACGACGGGCGCTTCGTGAGTATCGTAGGAAGGTGGGCCCCAACGCGCCGAGGGATCAGCCGGCGGTCCGGAAGACCTTCACGGAGGCGCTCGATGCGCTCGTCGAGGTGGTCAAGCGAGATGCGTCCATCCTCGCTGCGATCCTCTGCGGGAGCCTGTCGCACGACGCGGTCTGGGAAAAGTCCGATATCGACCTCGTCCTGGTGAGCGTCGACGGGGCGGCCGCGCCGAAGGATGGTGTCGCGCTCTACGCCGACGGCGTGAACGTCCACGCGCTGGTCGTGGCGCGCGCGGAGTTCCGCAAGGCCGTCGAGGGCTCGATCCGCCACTCGTTCCTGCACTCGTTCCTGGCGAAGGGCCGTCTCCTCTACACGCACGACCCGACGGTTGGCGACCTCTTCGCGTCGCTCGCCGATCTCGGCGCGCACGACCGCCAGCTCCAGCTGCTGCGCTCTGCGATCGGCGCGCTCGGACCGATCGACAAGGCGCACAAGTGGATGCTCACCCGCGGAGACCTCGACTACACCGCGCTCTGGATCCTCTACGCCGCCACGCCGCTCGCGCGCATCGAGGTCATCGGCCGCGGGCTGCTCGCAGACCGCGAGGTGATTCCGCAGGCGGCCTCGCTCAACCCGGCCTTCTTCACGCGCATCTACTCGGGCTTGCTGAACGTGGCAAAGACCACTGAGGGCGTGCAGGCCGCGCTCGACGCGGTTGACGCGTACCTCGCCGAGCGCGCGACGACGCTCTTCGCCCTCGTGCTCGAGCACTTGCGGGAGGTGGGCGAGGCGCGATCGTGCACCGAGATCGAGGATCACTTCCGGCGGTCCTTCGACGTCGAGGGCGTGGGCATCGCCTGCGAGTACCTGGCCGACCATGGGCTCCTTGGCAAGGCCTCCGTCCCTGCGCGCCTCACGAAGAAGAGCACCGTCCAGGTGCAGGAGCAGGCGTTCTTCTACATCGATCCATTGCCGGCGCGAGGGCCCAGGTGAGCGCGGCCCGCGGCCAACGAAAGGCCGAACCCGGCCGTCCGGGGAAACCTGCGAACCTGCGTCCCGCCGTGCGCAGCACCATCGCGGTGCAGGGCGCCCGGGTCCACAACCTCAGAAATCTGTCGATCGAGCTTCCTCGCGATCGCCTCATCGTCCTGACGGGGCTCTCCGGCTCGGGCAAGTCGAGCCTCGCCTTCGACACGATCTACGCTGAAGGGCAGCGGCGCTATCTCGAGTCGCTTTCGAGTTACGCGAAGCGGTTCGTGTCGCAGGTCGCCAAGCCGGACGTCGACTACGTCTACGGACTGTCGCCCGTGATCTCGATCGAGCAGAAGACGCTGTCGAGCAACCCGCGCTCGACCGTCGGCACGATGACCGACATCTCCGGATACCTGAACCTGCTCTACGCGACCATTGGCCAGTCCCACTGCCCGCGCACGGGCGAGACGGCACCTTCCCGCACGTCGAGCCAGATCCTGGAGGCGATCCTCTCGCTGCCCGAGGGCGCCACCGTCGAGCTGCGCGCGCCGGTGTTCAAGATCTACGGCGAGGAGCTGGATGTCGTCTTCACCGAGCTCCGCAAGAAGGGCTGCCGGCGCCTGATGGTCGACGGCAAGCCGGTCGATCTGTCTGAGGAGACCAGCCTCGAGGCCACCGAAGTCCGCGAGATGGATGCGGTCGTGGACCGCTTCGTCGTGGGCCGTACGCACGAGAAGGCGATCAAGGCCGGGATCCTGAGCGCCTTGCTCGTCGGCGACGGCCTGATTGGCGTGCACGTGATGGAGGGCGCGAGCCGGGCGGCCGCCGATCGCTTCTCGCGCGAGTTCGGCGCGAGCACCACGCATCACTTCGTCTACGGCGACATCGGGCCGAGCTACTTCGTCTTCAACGATCCGGAAAGCGCCTGCCGGACCTGCGGCGGCCTGGGCGTGGACAAGCTCACGCACCCCGAACTGCTCGTCCCCGACCCGAAGCTCGGCATCCGTGGCGGCTGCTTCGTGCGCGAGGCCTACCGCTACAACCCCGACACGTGGGACGGGCGGCTCATGTTCAGCCTCGCTGCGGCCATGGGGTTCTCGCTCGACGTGCCCTGGAACGAATTGCCAGAACCCGCGCGAGCCGCGGTGCTCTACGGCATCGAGCCGAGAAAAGTCCAGCTGGCGTTTCCGCCCGAAGCCAAGGTGAGGCGCGAGGACTGGGAGGGCAAGGAGGTCGGCTTCCACGGCATCGCGCGCCGCATCGAGCGCCAGTACCGGCGCTACCGGCAGCGAGGCGAGGGCAGCTCGCAGATGGAGGCCTGGCTCGACAAGGTGATGGTCGAGCGCACGTGCCCCGACTGCGGCGGCGCGCGCCTCCGGAAGACGAGGATGCTCTTTACCGTGAACGGCAAGTCCATCCACGAGATGGGACGGCTCCACTTCGACGAGCTGCACGCGTTGCTGGGTACGGTCGTCCCCTCGGGCCGCGGCGCCGACGCCGGGCGCCAGGTGCTGAAGGAAATCCGCGGGCGGCTCACTCTGCTGCTCGGGATCGGTCTCGACTACCTCAACTTCGACCGGCGGTCGAGCACGCTCTCGGGCGGCGAATCCCAGCGCATCCGCCTCTCGACGCAGATCGGTTCCGGGCTGATGGGCATGCTCTACGTGCTCGACGAGCCGAGCATCGGCCTGCACCCGAAAGACAACGTAAAGATGATCGCGACCCTCGAGCGCCTCCGCGACATCGGCAACACGGTCATCGTCGTCGAGCACGACGAGGAGACCATTCGCGCGGCCGACCACATCGTCGAACTCGGACCCGGGCCCGGCGTGCACGGCGGGCGGGTCGTCGCGCAGGGGACGATCGACGACATCATCAGGTGCAAGGCGTCGCTGACGGGGCAGTACCTGTCCGGGCGGTTGACGATCGCGACCCCAGCGCACCGTCGCCCAGGCAACGGCAAGGCGCTCGTCGTGCGCGGGGCGCGCGAGCACAACCTCAAGAGCATCGACGTCACCTTCCCGCTCGGACGGCTCGTGGCCATCACCGGCGCCTCGGGCTCGGGCAAGAGCACGCTCATCAACGAGATCCTCTACAAGGTGCTCTACAAGCGGCTCGTGGACACGCGGACGCTGCCGGGCGATCACGACACAGTCGAGGGTGTCGAGCACGTGCACAAGGTCGTGAGCATCGACCAGTCGCCGATCGGCCGCAACAGCCGCTCGAACCCGGCCACCTACGTCGGCTTCTACGACACGATCCGGGATCTCTTCGCGAACGCGCCCCTCTCGAAGGCGCGCGGCTACCAGGCGGGGCGGTTCAGCTTCAACGTCAAGGGCGGCCGGTGCGAGGAGTGCCAGGGCACGGGCACCATCACGACGCAACTCTACTTCATGCCCGACGTGGAGGTGACCTGCGGCGCCTGCAAGGGCGCGCGGTTCAACGCCGAGACGCTCGAGGTTACGCTGCGCGGCAAGACGATCGACGATGTGCTGAACATGTCGGTGGAGGAAGGCGCGGCGTTCTTCACGAGCGAGCCGCCCGTGCAGCGGAAGATCCAGGTGCTCGCCGAGCTCGGGCTCGGCTACCTGACGCTCGGCCAGTCGGCGACGACGCTGTCGGGAGGCGAGGCGCAGCGGGTGAAGATCGCGACCGAGCTGAGCACGCTGCAGCGCTCGCGCCACACCGTCTACATCCTCGACGAGCCGACGACGGGCCTGCACTTCGCCGACATCCAGCGGCTGCTCGATGCGCTGAACCGGCTGGTGGACGCCGGCCACACGGTGCTGCTCATCGAGCACCACATGGACGTGATCAAGGTCGCGGACCATGTCGTCGATCTGGGGCCCGAAGGCGGTCACGCCGGGCGGCGAGGTGGTGGCCGCCGGAACGCCCGAGGACATCGCCGCCTGCCGCACGTCCCACACCGGGACGGTTCCTCAAGCCGCACCTGAGGAGAAGCAGCAGATTGTGACCCGGGCGCAGGGCCGAGACTAGCATCTCGGTTGGACGGCACGACCCTCTCCAGGCCACGCGTCAATCTCACCCTGTAACGCGGGATTCTCGGGCCCCGATTCGCTTGGCGAGCCCGCATTGTCGGGCCGCAGCGGCCGCACGAATTCGACCGAATCACCGGCTACGCCGCGACACGCGATCAGCCGGGGCTCTATTACGACGCCGGCTCGGCCAAGCCGAAACTGGAAGAGCGGTCATGGGCTGACTTGATGCGACGCCGTTTCGGCTTCAATGTTCTCGCGTGCCCACATTGCGGGGCAGCGATGCGGCTCATCGCCGTCATCGATCAGGCGGCGGTCGTGTCCCGAATCCTCCACCACCTCGGGTTGCCGGACGAGATTCCGCATCCGGCAGCCGCCCGTGCGTCACCGGATCCCCTGGCGGGCGAGCCCAATCGGCGGCAACTGCCGGGGGTGGGCTTCTACCCGGTCAGCTTCACTCCCGCGTCGAGCAATTACGCGAACCAGCGGTGCCAGGGCGTGACCATGGTTGTGACGAGCCGCGAGCAGCTTCGGCCCGTGCGGAGGGGCATCGAGACCGCGCCGGCGCTCCATCGCCTCTATAGGACGGACTACAGGGTCGACCAGGCGGCCGGGCTGCTCGGCGCGCACGGCCAGCTGCATCAAGGCGGGCGACGACCCGTCGGACATCGCAAGCGGCTGGTCGAGTGTCGAGACGGGATGGCGGCTGATGCGGGCGAAGTACTTGCTCTACCGGTGAAGGCTGAGGGCTTGAGGCTTGTGGACTACGGCTGTGCCAAGCGTGAGCCGTGGAGGCCGGGACTTCCGCCTTCGCCGAACGCTTCGGCGGACCGCGGTTCGGCGAGGCTCACCGCGCCCTGAGCATTGTCGAAGGGCGCCGCAGCCTTGGCGTATGCGGTCAGCCCCGGCGATCCGCCGTTCACGATGTCTCGCAATTGATACGCGATTTGCACACGAGGCGCCCGCTCGCGTGCTTGGCGCAGTCACGCGTGATGTAGACTTCGCACGGGAGGGCGTCGACATGCGCATCGGACGAATCCTGCCGTTCTTGATGATCGCCGCCGGGCTTGCCGCTCTTCCTCTGTCGGTACATGCCGAGGGATGGACGCCGACCGCATCGATGACGGTGGCCCGGTCGGGACATTCGGCCACGCTGCTCCCGAATGGTCGGGTTCTGGTCGCGGCAGGCGTCAATTGTCAGCAGTTGCCCTATTGCCAGATCCTGTCGAGCGCGGAGCTCTACGACCCCGCGACCGGCACATGGACGCCGACCGGCTCAATGCATGAGGCGCGCGCGGGCCACACCGCGACGCTGCTTCGGAACGGCAAGGTGCTGGTCGTCGGCGGCGGGCGGCAGGACTACATCCTGGCTTCGAGCGCGGAACTCTACGACCCCGCCTCCGGTGTGTGGTCGGTGGTCGGGCCGCCGATTGTCCCGCGAACCGGTCACACCGCCACGTTGCTGGCCGACGGGCGAATCCTGATCGCAGGAAGCATGTACCCGAGCGACGCAGGCGTCGTCGAACTCTATGACCCGGACTCCGGAACGTTCAGCGCGACCGGATCGATGTTGCAGGACCGCGGCTGGGCCACCGCGACGCTGCTACTCGATGGACGAGTGCTGGTGGTGGGCGGACATACCCAATGGACTTCATCCTGGAGCTTTTCTTCAGCCGAGATCTATGACCCGGTGCAGGGAACCTGGTCGTCGACGGGATCGCTCACGACCGGCTCGCGGGGCCAGCACACGGCCACGCGACTCCTGGACGGGCGCGTGCTCGTTGCTGGTGGCAGGAACTTCGAATGGGATGTGACCTTGGCGACAGCAGAGGTCTACGATCCGGTCACCGGGATCTGGTCGGCCACCGGATCGCTCACCACTGCCCGGCAATCGCACAAAGCGACGCTTCTGCCAAATGGCCTCGTGCTCATGACGGCGGGCTACCAGCGGCACCTGGGCTATCTCGATACGACAGAACGCTGGGATCCCGAGACGAATACCTTCAGCGACGCCGGCAAGCTCGGCAGGTTCCGCGATTCGCACACGGCGACTCTCTTGCCCGACGGACAAGTACTCGTCGCCGGCGGATACTACCCCTCGACCGCGCTCTGCGACTTGTACGAGAAGGATCCTCCGCTGCCTGGTGCGCCAGAGGGCCTGACCGCGACATCGGTCAACTCGACGGTCACCCTGACATGGCTCGTTGCGGCCAATGGAGGCGTACCGGACGACTTCATCATCGAAGCCGGCAGCGCTCCCGGCCTCGCGACCCTCGCCCGGTTCTCGACCGGGACCACGGCGACGACCTATGTCGCTGATGGCGTGCCGAACGGTCTGTACTTCATCCGCGTCCGTGCGGTGAATGCAGGCGGAACGAGCCCACCTTCCGCCGAGGCGCGAGTCAGAGTCGGGCTGGGGCCGCCCGATCCGCCGAGCGGCTTGATCGCCTGGCCGCAAGAATCGAGGGTCACGCTCCAGTGGACGGCTCCATCGACGGGAGATCCGCCGACGAGCTACACCGTCGAGGCCGGCAGCGGGCCGGGCCTCGCGAATCTCGCGCGCATCTCGACCGGCAGTGCCGCGACGGTTTACTTCGCGTCGGGCGTGCCTCACGGCCGCTACTACCTCAGGGTGCGGGGTTCCAACAGCGCCGGCGAGGGCGCGCCGTCGAACGAAGTCGCTATCGACGTCAACGGTCCGTGCACGACGTTGCCCAACGCACCGCGCGACCTGCGCATCGTCGCCAACTCGGGCGGCAACGTCGTTATCGCGTGGACCTCTCCGCGCCTTGCCGCCGTGTACGAGTTGCAGAGCTACGTCCTCGAGGTCGGATCGGCTCCCGGTCGATCGGATATCGAGCGGACCGACCTCGTTAGCACGAGCACGTCGTATTCGAGAGGTGGTATCGGACGGGGCGTCTACTACGCGCGGATAAGGGCGCGCAACCTGTGCGGGCTGAGTGAGGCTTCGAACGAGATTTTCGTCGACGTGCGCGTGGGCATCTTCGCGCCCGTCGGTTCGATGAGGGTCCCGCGCGTTGCGCCGACGATGACACGACTGAACGACGGCCGCGTGCTCGTCGTCGGAGGGCTTGCTGAACCGCCAGCCTCAGGACTCGACAACCCGGAGCTCTATGATCCGGCAACCCGGACCTGGACTCCGACCCTCAACCAGACCGTGAATCGCGACGGTCACACCGCTACGTTGCTGCAGGACGGCCGCGTGCTGGTTGTGAGTGAGACCGCGGACATCTTCGATCCGGCGACGAATAGCTGGACGCCCGCGAGTCCGCCGGCCACGCCGCGATCCCGACATGCTGCCGCGCTGCTCAGCGACGGACGCGTCCTGATCGTGGGGGGGATGGTCTGGGGCGGCGAGTTCACGAGCGCTGAGATCTACGACCCGGCGACTGATTCCTGGACACCTGCCGGCAATCTGGCGGTGCGCCGGGCGGGGCCGACCGCCACGCGACTTGCCGACGGACGGATCCTCGTGGCCGGGGGGATGCAGTATCATTGGGATCGTCCCAGCTTGGTCGGCGACGGAGACCTTCGCGTCTCTGAGATCTACGATCCCTCCACGGGAGCGTGGTCGACGAGCGGGAAGATGCTCCGGGCGGACACCGCCCTCCAGGCCATCCTCCTGCCGGACGGCCGCGTGTTCACCGTCGACGATCAGTCCTCGGAGCTCTTCGATCCCGCGACCGAGACATGGTCGCTCTGTCCTCCGATGCTCATGAGCGGATACGGCCTTGCCGTGACCCTCCTGTTCGACGGGCGCGTGCTCGTGACCGGCGGAAGGAATCTCTACGGCTATCAGCGCTTCACCGAGGTGTTCGACCCGACGACGAATACCTGGTCGCCATTCGCACCGCTCGTGATCTCGCGTGCAAGCCACGGAGCCGTCGTCCTGGCGAATGGCGACGTGCTGGTCGCGGGCGGCTACACCTGGAGACCAACGGAATACCTGGCAAGCGCCGAACTCTACCAGTTTCCGGCGCCGCCGATCGCGCCGGCGGAGCCCACAGCCCTGCCGGCTTGCGACAAGCAGGTACAGGCCTTGCCTATCGTCGAGCGGATGGGAATCAGTTCCCGCGGAAAGGACATGCAGATGAGATGCGACAGGATCCCGACCATGGCCATCTTCGCGTGCCTCGCGAGTGCCGCGCTCTGCCAGACGGCGTGGGCACAGCCGAAGACTCCGACCCAGGCGTATCTCGAACACCGGGCGAGGCTGGCCAGTGCGAAGACCCTGGCCGATATCCTGCCGGGCCTGTCGGCCGAATACCGGGCCATGCTCGAGTCCCGCCCCAAGGCTGATCAGCCGACGTGGCTGGCGCGGATCAAGGAGGTCGGGGTCAAGGACATGAGGATCGTCAAGGAGACCATCACCGGCAACAGGTGCGTGCTCGAGGGCACGGGAATCGGGTCGATCGGGTTACCCATGAAGGGCACGATCTCGCTCGTCAAGGAAGGCGGCGTGTGGAAACTCGATGAAGAAGGCTGGGGCTCGACCGGCGAACCGGCGAAGCGCGAGTCGCCCCACGGTCCGGCCACGTCGTCCGGTTCGATGAACGTCAGCCGCCGACTGTCGAATCGGCCCTACTTGCGAATCACGCCGCACGCGATGCGGTCGCCAGCATTGCCCGACGGGTCGGTCTTCATGTCGTCGGCCTTGGCGTGAATCACGAGTGCGGTGCCGCCGTTGGCGTAGAGTGAATTCGGCGGACCGTCCTCGAGCGTCACCTGGTCGTTCAGCAATCCCGTCCGCAACGTCCCGTCGGCGCCGACGGTGATGTTCATCATGTCGCCGTTGTGAGAGCCGTCGGGGCTCTGCATTCCGTGCTTCTTGCCGTTGGGATTGAAATGCGGCCCGGCCGAGGTGAACGCGGGAGCCTCGCACGCGGCATTCTGATGGATGTGGATGGCATGCGCGCCGGGAGGCAAATTCCTGAGGTCGAGCGTGATGCCGACCGACTGCCCTTTGGCCACGAGCGTGGCCGTGCCGACGCTTTCACCCTTGGCGTTCCGCAGTTCGACCGTCTGCGAGGCAATCTGAGCCGATCCGATGGCTGTGGCAACGAAGACCGCGACGAGCGCCGCAAGACAGCGTTTCATGTCTTCCTCCCCGATCATCTCGGCGTTGACTCCTGGCGCCGGAGGGCGCGACGCGCCTCGACCGTGCGGCCTCCTCCTGCGACGCTCAACTCCCCTTCGGTCCCATGTACTTCCCGAAGAAATCCAGCGCCTGCTGGATCGCCTTGAGTTGGATCTCGTCGGGGTGGTAGATCCCCTTTTCATCCCGCTGGACGCGTACGATGTAGCCGTGCACCGGGTGATCGTAGGTGGCATGTTCCATGGTCTTCCCCGCCTCCTTCGCCCACGCGGCCACCGTTTCGAACAGCCCCTGCAATTCGTCCTGATTCCGATTCAAGAAGAACATCGGAAACTTGATGGCGCGCAGCCGCTCCATCGCGGTCTTCTTGTCGAGGTAGGGCGCCGCCGACTCGATGGTGCGGAAGAGCGGCTCTTTGACGGCGAAGTACTCCTCGGGCAGGCCGAGGAACTCGCTCGCATCGGGCTCGGAGACGATGGCCGCCCGCACGTCCAGTCCTTGCGCGCCGGCCCGGAGAATCATCCCCCCGGCATGGCTGTTCCCGCAGAGCCCGACGCGCGAGGGATCGATATACGGCAGGCGTTTCACGTACTCGACGATGGCCGCAAGATCATCGATCTCGAGCGGCGGGCGGTTCATCAACTGGTTCGCCTGCTGCTTGCCGACCTGGAGCGGCGGCAGCTTCGGGTACGCATACCACGCCTCCGCGCGATACTGCAGCCACGCGACGGCATAGCCGGCCGCAAGAAACCGCTCCATGGTGTAGGCGTTGTTGTTGATGTACTCGCGCACCTGCGCCAAACCGGCGCCCCCGTTGCCGCTGAAGAAAAGGACGGCAGGAAAGGGCCCATTGCCCTTCGGGTGGCGAATTCCGATTGGCGTGAACAGTCCGTCGACCGTCTCGAGCAGCGTGATGTCGACCGGGATGTCCGAATGAGAGACCGCCTCAGTGAACACGACGCGTTCCCAGGGCTCGGTAACCTTGGCTGGACCGAATGCCTGCGTGCCCGTCGGGGGCTTCGCCGGCGTTTGCGCGAAAAGGGTCTCCAGGCCCAGCAGAACAACGACGCAAAACGCGATGGCGGAACGGGTCATCGAAGCCTCCTCGCGACGAACGACGCATGCCGGGGCCGGCCGCGGGTCCGCCTCCCCCGAGATCACGCAGCGCGGGTGCGTGTCCGCAATTGATGTCATACGGAGTCTGTCGGAAATCATACCACGCCATCGGTCGGGCCATGGGCGATGCTCAGGGTAGGGAGAGGCGGCCCTGGCAGGCCGTGACACTACTGCCGGACGATCGCCCCCTCTTTCATCACGAACGTGACGTTGCGCAAAAAGCCAATACGTCGCGGGTGGGATCGCCAGACACGGCCACAAGGTCGGCGAGCATTCCCGCGTGTGTCCCAGTGTCAGCCCAGCCGGCCCCTTGGGCCAGTGAACCGCGAATCCCAGAGTCTGAGAAGGCGCATGATGTTGCGTTGAGCTTGGACCTCTGGAGTCCCCCGGTGCCCTGATAGCGCCTATCGTCCGACAGACTCAGTCCGGGTCCAGTGGATGGACCGCCGCGAAGGGAGCGAGGCATGCGCAGTACGGCGCTGATCGCGGGTGCTGTGGTGGCCGCAGCGCTTGCGGCGTCGCGCGCGGAACTCAAGCAGCCCGCGCCGGCGGCGCCGACGATCGGAGCGCCGGGAACGCTTCTCACGTCGGGGTCTGAAGCCAGCGCCGCAACGGCGAGTCCCGGCACGTGCGGCTACTTCAATCGAGTTGCTACGGGCGGTTCGGTTCGACCGAGACAATCAGGCCAAAGTGGATCAGGCTCCAGGCTACGGGCTCCAGGCTCAGGGCGCGGGCGTTATGACGCGCCCGCGCCTCTGCCTCCGCGTGTTCCCTACCAGCTGATGCGCCAGACGATCTGTCCCAGCCGGCCTCCGGGGTCGTTCACGTCGACGCCAGTGTCTCGATAGGCGCTGGTGACCTGGAAGATCGTCGCGCCCGATCCCGGATTGAGCGCGGGGTTGAAGTTGATGTTGTCGAGCAGGTTCATCAGCTCGAAGCTTACGTCGAGCGTGATCCGCCTCCAGGGCAGTGTGAACTTCTTCGTGGCGCGGAGGTCGAACCGTACGAACGCCGGGCCGTTCAGCAGGATTCTCTTCGGCGAACCGCAGTCGCCAGGGTAGAGCGCGATGCACGATGCCGTGCTGGCCGGCGCGATGTACCGGCCGGTCGGCACGCCGAGCGCGCTGTAGCCGGTGGCCGACGCGGGGTCGACGCTGAATGCCTTGCGCGTGTTGTCGATGATGTCCTGCGCCATGCTGAAGACGGTCGTCACGCCGGACGTGGGATCCCTCACGATTCGAATCTTGAACGCCTTCTGCAGATCCTGTTGCGACATGCCGACCAGCTTGACGCTGTCCATCGCGTACTGCTCGACCTGCACGCGGCCCGTCCCCGAGAGTTCCCAACCGCCGAGCGCCGCGTCGGTGAACCCGCCCCAGCCCGTGCCGAAGCGCCGGCCCTTGCCGAAGGGCAGGGCGTAGGTCCAGTTCAACTTCCACGCGTGCGGCACGCCCGCGTCCTGCAGATACAGGCGGGGCTGGTGAATCGTCAGCAGCGACGACCCGTAGCGGCGCGAGTAGGTGTAGCTTGCGTTGACGAGCAGTCCCCGCGAGAGACGACGGCGGTACTGCACCTGGATCGCGTTATAGCGGCTGCCGGCTGCGGACCGCATGATGTTCGCGCTGGAGACCGCGGGGTTCATCACGAAGAAGTTCGACGGCAGGCCGGCTGTGCGGGCGTTTGCGCGACGCGTGGCATCGTTGTCCAGATTGGTGGCCGCCGTCAGCGGAGCGGGGTTGAAGTTGCTCAGGTGCTGCGTCCACGTCGTGCTCGCGAAGGCGCTCGAATAGCGGGTCGGATCGGTCGACGCCCCTGAGCCAGTCAGGTAGGCAAGGTAGATCGGCAGCGGCGCGGTGCCGGTGCCCGGCCCGAAGTACGCGAACGAGCTGCCGCGTCCGGCCGCCATGTTCGTGGCGAGGTTGACCCGCGCCTTCTGGAACTCGTCGATGAATCCGTTCTCGACCATGTTCCGCTCGTTCCAGTTCTCGGACGTCCAGGCGTTCACGTTCCTGTTGCCGAGGTAGAGCACCTCGATGGCGGAGTCGTTCGTCAGCGCCCGCTGAATCCCGACGGACCACGAGTGGGTGGACGGCAGCGTGATATTCGGGTCGAAGATGCTCAGGCTGCTGGCCGTTGTCGCGCCAATCGGATACACGGGCGCGGCCTGGACGCACGCGGCGCTCACGGCACCCGTGGCGCAGATCGCCGGCGGACCGAGACGCGACGCCTCGCGCAGGAGGATTGGCCACGCCTCGCCCGGGTACACCAGGTTGCCGTTGGTCACATTGCGGTTGGCCGTCGTCGTGCCTCCCGGATTCACGCCGTAGATGCCCGTGAAGCGATCGATGCGCTCCCGGTTGAAGCTCACCGAATAGCCGCCTCGAATCGTGGCCTGCTCGGGATCACCCAGGATCGCCCGCAGCCACCCGCTCTTGACCTGCGGCCTCCACGCCACACCCACGCTGGGAGCGACGTTGTTCCATTCGGTCTTGTAGGCGCGCGTGCTGTCCTCGTACATCGTGTACTGCGGTGTGGCGGCCGGCGCTCCGAGCGTGGAGGGCTTGAAGATGTTGCACTGACGTCCTCCCGGACCGGAGCCCACGCCCGACACGCCGCAGAGGTCGGCCAGCGTCGACGTGGAGTAGGTCGGCGTGGTCGGCTGGAACGGCAGCGCCACTTCCCACCGCAGGCCGAGGTTCAACGTGAGCCCCTGCGTCAGGCGCCACTGGTCCTGCGCGTACGCGCCGAACACGTCCTGTCGCAGCTTCTGTTCCAGCGCGCCGAGATAGACGTAATTCCCGGTGCCGCCATCGAGCCGGGACGTGCCGTTGACGCCTGACACGCGGCCCGTCAGCAGCGCATACAGCGCGCGGGCGTTGGTCAGCACGGTGGTCGATGCACCGGGGAAGTTCGTCGTGGAGAAGATGGAAGCGGCCGGATCGTTGGCTTCCGTGAAGCCCAGCGTCACTGTCGGCACGATGTTCCACGCCTTGGTCTGATTCGTGATGCGCGTGAACGCGCCTCCAAAGGTGAAGGTGTGCTTGCCGCGGAGCCACGTCAGGCTGTCCACCACGTTGATGCTCGGCGTGTTGACCAGGTTCGGCGAATTGCCCTGCGTCACGCTGGTCAGCCCGAAGCCGAGGGTCAACTGGCGGCCCCCCTGGTTGTCGAAGGTGTTCTTGCTGAGATCGCTGTAGAAATCGACCGGCGACGACTGGAACCCCGCCTTGAACTCGTTGACGATGGTCGACGAGAGCGTCGACCGCAGGGCCAGCGAACCGGTCCTCCGGTACGACGACTGCACGGTGATGTTCGGAAAGCCGGGAAACGCCGCCTCGCCGGAGTTCAGGAAGTCAGGATTGGACTTGATCCTCTGCCAGAGATACGTTGCCGAGATCCGGTGCTTCGACGTCACGTTCAGGTCGACGCGCGCGGTCGGCGCGTATTCGTCGCGCCTCGAAGGCGCCAGGAACGTGTAGGACTCCGTATTGAGATCGGTGCGCGGGGTGAGGGTGCCCGTCGTGCCCGTCGCCGTACGGATGGACGCGAGCAGCGAGGCCACGAGCGGGTCGACCGACGACAGCTGGTTGTTCGCGCGCGCCAGATCGAGCACGTTGACTTCGCGCACCTGCCCGGCGGCGTCGTACCGGAACATCCCCTGCTGTGCCGCCTGATTGATGACGGTCCTGGTTCGCGTCGACTCGTTCGGCAGATAGAACTGTTCGTAGTTCAGGAAGAAGAACGCTCTGTTGCGCACGATCGGCCCGCCGACCCGTCCGCCGAACTGGTGGACGGTGAGGTTGTTGACCGGCAGGTTGTTGATCTCGTTGAAGTAGTAGTTCGTGTTGAACTTTGGCGATCGCCAGTAGTGATAGATGCTGCTGCTGAACTTGTTCGTGCCAGAGCGGGTGACAAACGCCACCTGCACCGACCCCTGGGCGCCGCCGGCCGCGTCGGGCGTCGCGCCCGTGACGGTGACTTCCTCGACCGCGTCGAGGCGGGGAAACACCTGCGTGTAGAATCCGTCGCCGGACTGCCGGTTGTTGCCGATGCCGATGCCGTCGAGAGTGATGCTGATCGTATTCTGAGGCAGGCCGTTGATCGTCGCGGCCCGGTAGCCTCCTGCGCCGGTCTGCTGCACCCCGGGCAGGAACATCGTCGAGCTCAATCCGTTGCGCGAGCTGAGCGGGAGCTTCGTGATCTGCTCGGCGAGCATCGTGGATTGCACCTTGACGCTCGTGGTCTGCACGAGGCCGGGTCCGCCCCTGACTTCAACCGTCTCGGTCAGCGCGCCCAGCTCCAGCACCGCCGTGATCTGGGCCGGCGTGGCGGCGACCAGCCGCACGTCGGTGATGACCGTCGTCTTGAAACCGCTGAGCGACACCGTCACCGCATAGAGGCCGGGACTCAACCCGGGTATGGAAAATGCGCCGGTCGTGTTCGAGACCACGGTCTCCGCCACGCCCGTCGCCGTATTCTTGGCCTCGATCGAGGCACCAGGGATCACGCCTCCCTGCGCATCAGTGACGACACCGTTCAACGACGTGGTGCCGCCGACACCTTGCGCGAGAACCGGCGCTGCCCACAGCGCCGCAATGACGAGGACGCAGCTGATCGGTCGGCGAGGAGTTGCATGCACGGGGCTGTCCTTTCATGAAGGCCGCGGAAATCGTGCGCGAATCTTGCGCTGCAATGACGGCTGAGTGAGACGCGGGACGAATCGCTGGGGAGGCGTGTTCCCTCGAACGGACTGTTGTTGCATCCCCCTCCGGAAGATCGGCCCGCCACGTGGGCCGATCAGGTTCAGCGCTTGGGATACCCCCGCCGGAAAGGCGTGTACTCGACGAGGCGATCGTCATCCCTCGTCGATTCGCGGCTTCGAATGCAGTGCGGATTTGGCCAAGGCTAGCGGAACGATCCGATGAAGTCAAGGCGGCGGGAAGGGCTATGTCACACACAGTGCCCGCCGGTCCGGTTCCAGAGACCGGAAGACCCCGATTCCCAGAATCTGAGAAGGGATCTTATGTTGCGTTGAGCTTGGACCTGGGATCTTCCCGGTGACCTGATCTCGAAGATCGTCTGATGAAGGAGACGTGGATGCGCTTCATGATGGTGGTGATCCGCAAAGGGTCTGAGACGGCAGCTGCCGACACAGCCCCTGGCGCGGAGGCGGTCGCCAGGATGTAGAGTACAAGAAGAGCCGGCAGAAAGCAGGCGTACTGCTGGGGCTCGATGGGCTCGTTCCGCCCTTCACTGGAGCGCGTGTTTCCTGAGATTACGACATGGATGATCTCCCCGCAGACGTGAAGCATGAAGCCGAGGGCTTCGAGGAGCGTTCGAACGCGGCTGCGGCCACAGCGTGAGCGGCATTCAGGCATGAGCGACACACATAAAGCGATCGAGGCCGTGTGGAAGATTGAGTCCACACGGCTCATCGCAGGGATTGCCCGCGTGACCCGCGACATCGGCGTTGCGGAGGAACTGGCTCAGGATGCGCTCGTGGCAGCTCTCGAGCGATGGCCGCACGAAGGAATCCCGGAAAAACCTGCCGCGTGGCTGATGACAGCGGCAAAACGGCGCGCCATCGACGCGCTGCGCCGTGGCCGGATGCTGGAACGAAAGCACCGAGAGATTAAGGAAGAACTGGAGTTTCAGCAGCGACGGCTGGGTCAAGCAATGGATCAGGCGCTGGACCAGGTCATTGATGATGATGTTCTCCGCCTCATCTTCACCGCCTGCCATCCGGTGCTGGCCGTCGAGGGCCGCGTTGCGCTCACGCTGCGCGTGGCCTGCGGCCTCACCACGTCCGAGATTGCCCGGTCGTTCCTGGTGCCCGAGAAGACGTTGGGCCAGCGCATCTTCCGAGCCAAGAAGACACTGTCCGAGGCGCATGTTCCCTTTGAGACTCCGCGCGGCGACGACTTGAGACAGCGGGTTGAATCAGTCCTGTCTGTGGTCTACCTGATCTTCAACGAGGGATACACCGCAACCTCTGGAGAGGAGTGGATGCGGGCCACACTGTGCGTGGAAGCCGTCCGCCTTGGCCGCAGGCTGGCAAGGCTTCTTCCTGATGAGTCCGAGGTCCAGGGCCTCCTCGCGCTCATGGAGTTGCAGGCCTCGCGCACCGCAGCCCGTCGCGGACCAACCGGAGAAGCCGTCCTCTTGTCCGAGCAGGACCGTTCTTTGTGGGACCACGCGCAGATTCAGCGAGGAATGGCTGCCCTGGCGCGCGCTCAGGATCTCGGTGGCGGCGCCCGCTCATACGCCCTGCAGGCGGCGATCGCCGCGTGCCACGCACGAGCCAGGACTGCAGCGGAAACCGACTGGAAGCAGATCGTCCTCCACTATGACGCCCTGCTTCAGATCAGCCCATCTCCCATCGTGGCGCTGAACCGCGCAGTGGCCGTTGGAATGGCACAAGGACCGGGCGCTGGACTCCACGCGCTCGATGCGCTCGCAGGGGAACCCGCGCTGACCAACTACCATCTGCTGCCCAGCGTCAGGGCAGACTTGCTTACGAAGCTGGGGCGCTTTGCCGAAGCGCGCGAAGAGCTGCACCGCGCCCTTGCGATGACCGAAAACCGTCGCGAGCAGGATTTGCTGACGGCAAGGCTGAACCAGACGCCGCCGAACGATCGAATTGAATCGATGGAGAGAGTTGATTCCCACAAATGAGGCGCGGGCGAAGGAAAGACTTGGACCCTTTGTAGAATTCGGGTCGTGCCATTCGTCGACATAATGAAGGCAGATCAGATCGGCCGCCCGAAGACCACAACAGGATAGAAGGAGACGTCATGCCACAGTATCTGGTTACGAATTACCTTCCCGACAACTTCGACCCGTCCAAAATGACCGAAGCGACGGTCCGCGATATCAACGCGCTCAACGAGGAGATGATCGCTGCCGGTGTCAGGCTCTTGGTTGGCGGCCTCGCCCCAGCCGGCAGCGCGAAGTCGCTGCGGGTGCAACCCAATGGCGAAGTGCTCATCACCGACGGCCCGTATCTGGAGGCCAAGGAGCACGTCGGCGGTTTTGTGATACTGGAAGCCGCTGGCATGGACGAGGCGCTGGCGTGGGCCCGCAAGGGTTCCATCGCCGGACGGACGCCGGGCGAGGTACGCGAGATCCCATACAGCAGCCTGCCGGGCGGCACACCTCACCCCTCCCGGGTAAAGCGGTAAGCACCCACCGGCGAAACGGGCTCCTCCCCCGACCTCGGCAACGGTCTCGGCGACGACGCCGGGCGGAGGAGCCAAGTGTCCGCGACGATTTGTAGACTTCCAGGGCTGCAGTTGGTGAACGAAGTGAAGGCAGGTCGGACTGGTCCGCCAGGGAGACCGTTCCAGGAGGGATCATGCCGCAGTCTCTCGTTGCCATTCACCACCCCGACAACTTCGACCCGTCCTCCGTAACGGAAGAGACCAAGCGCGATATCGGCGCACTCAACAAGGAAATGATGGCGGTCGGCGTCAGGTTCTTCGCCGGCGGCCTCCAGCCGGAAACCACGGCGAAGTCGCTGCGGGCGCAGCCCAACGGCCAGGTGCTCATCACGGACGGACCGTATCTGGAAGCGAAGGAGCACGTGGGAGGCTTCTGGATCCTGGACGTCGCTGACCTGGACGAAGCGCTCGCATGGGGCCGCAAGGCTGTCGTCGCCTGCCGGACGCCGGTCGAGGTACGCCCGTTTATTGAGATGCCCCCCTCACAATGAGCCATCACCTCACCTCGCGCTGAATCTGCACCAGGCGGCCGCCCGGTGCGCTACTATCGCCTATCGTCGATTCGTCGATCGGTTTCCGAAGCAGTGAGCCAGGACCACCCGCGTTCAGCGACACGTGACGTCGATTGCGACGCCGCCATGAGCCTGCGCGTTATGGCCTTCAGGCCGGGCCGACGCGTTCGAGAATACGCGCGTGTACTACGACGGGCCCATTCTCGCCTTTACAGGGGAGCTGGACCCCACACTTTCGGGACTTGCCGGCTACAAGATCGAGATGATCTACGCCAATGCGAGAAACGTGGTCTTCAGGAACAACGGGCACGTTCAGTTCTACATAAGAACATATAACTACTCACCGGAAGAGTACCAGGTACAGGCGGTGTGCCCTGGAGTTGGGGCGCCAATTCCATGCCGATCCGCAACGAAAGCTGGATACGAGCTGTTCTGAAACACGAAAGTTGCGCCTGGTACGATAATGCGGCAGCCACGGCGTCAGTGTGATGTGTGCTTGGAGTTGCAGTCCGTCGAACGATTTGAAAACGACCGGCCGTCACGGGCTACTTTCTCTCGAACCGGGCGTCCAACATGACGGCGACCATCGCGGGCCCGCCCCCGGCTGGGAACTCCATCTGGACCACGGACCCGCCGCCGAACAGCTCGACGCGCAAGCGGTTGGTCGCGGCTTCGTAGACCTCAACCTGGCTCCGGGCGACGCCCATGACCGCCTCGAGACGCCCGCCTGCGACCCGAAGTTCGAGGCGGCCGTACTGCTCATTCTCGAAGACGCCCGCGTAGTCCGCGATTGGATGGGGCAGCGGCTGCTGCCGCGCGGCCCGCGTCGCGCGTTCTTTCGCCGCGGCCGCGGGGCCCTGGGCCATTCGATCTCGCAGTTGGGCTGCTCGCGCGTCGAACCGCCCCGCGGCGTCCGCCCGCTCGAGCAACCGATCGTACACGCCCATTGCCACCACCTCGGCGAGGCTCGAGGCGGCGCCACCGCCGTTGGCGAGCACCACGACGCCGATCCTCCGTTCGGGCATGAACGATACGTGGCTGTAGTAGCCTGCGAACCCGCCGAAGCGATGAAGCACCGTTTCCTTGTCATACGTGCCCACGTCCCAGCCGAGCGCCCAGCCGGTCCGGTGCAGGAACGCGAACTGCCGATCCTGGGGCACCTGGGTCTTCTGTGTGCTCGCGATGACGTCTGCCGGGATGACCGTTCGGCCGTCGATCCTGCCGGCGTTCATTTCCACCATTAGCAGGCGGGCGAGATCGGCGGCCGTCGAGAAATGCCCGCCGGCCGGGCCCATGTTGGCATCCTCCTTCGCAAGCCGGATTCGCTCGAATCCGTCCGGGCCCAACTCGTAGGGCTGCGCGAGCTTGTCGGCCGGCACCCGAGACCGCCACGCCGTGGTGCTGGCCATACCGATCGGGACGGTCACTTCGCGTTCGACGACCGCCTTCCACCCATCGCGCCCGCCGGGCGCGAGGACGATCCCGAGGAGGTCGTACCCCAGGTTGGAGTACTGAAAGGCGCGACCCGTCTTGGCGACCGCATGCGAGCCGACCAACTGGAGCAGAAGGGCATTCGTGTACTCGCCCGTGTACGCCACGCGGATCGAAACGGGGCCCCGGCTGTCGATTCCGTGGGTGTGGGTCGCGAGATCGCGCACGAGCACGGTGGACGGGTCGATCCCGGGGGGTAAGACGATTTGCGGCAGTGTCCGGGTCAAACGGGCGTCGAGGTCCAGCGCGCCGCGGGCGGCAAGCCTGGCGGCGGCAAGCGCTGTCAGGGCCTTCGTCGTCGACGCGATGTAGAAGCGCGTGTCCGGCGTGACACTTCGCCCAGCCTCTCGATCGGCGTCGCCGAACGACCCGACCCATGCCACCTCGCCGCCCCTGACGACGGCAATGGCGAGGCCGGGCGACGCGCCACTCTCGAACGCCTTGCGCACGAGCGGCTCGACCTGCTCGCGGAGGTTGACGGCCCGATCAGGCCGTTGAGCCCACGCCCCGGCCAGCGCCGCCAGACACATTCCAGTGACAAGCACAGGGATCCGGTATCGCACCATTCGACACCTCTCGCTTCACCGTTGATCGATGACCGCTTACTGCCAGAACGCGCCAGCGGGTCCCACGGTTCCGCTCCGTGCTCGGATCATTCGGGCGGGCTCATAGAATTCTCTGCGGCCGACGACGAAAACACCCTAAGACTGGCCTCCGGGGATCCGTTCGTGATGACCGGCTCGGTCACTGAGTATTGGGTCAAACAGTGGATGTTGAGTAACGTACCGGGTCACTGAGGCTAGCCTGGCAGCTGGCAGCGCAGGATCTGACGTGAGAGATTACAGTTCATCTCCGTTCTGCCGATACACGATCGGGAGGAATCGGTCGAAGGCCGACCCGTGAAGTCCATGAAGGTTCGCAACGCATTCACATTCATCGTCGCTGCCATGGCCGTCGTGCTCTGGCCGGGCGCGGCCGGGGCCCGCCAGCATCCCGTATTCGAAGTACCGGCTGCGCGGGAGCTCGAAGTCACCGGGTTCACCGATCGCGAGCTGGCCGGACTGGTAGATTCGCTCGAGGCCGCGCTCGTGCGCCAGCGGCCGGCACCCTCCGTCGACGACGCGCGCCAGACGTTGTGGAGTTTTGCCAGGCGGCTGCAAGCCGGCCGGCTGACCCCGTCCCAGGAGGCGACGGTGCTCTCGCGCCTGCTGGACATCGGACGATCGAATGCCAGCTATCAGGGCCCGGTCGAACGATCCAGCTTCATGCTGCGCGCGCTCGCCGTCGGCAAGAAGGCCCCCGAGACGAGCGGGACGGATCTGGACGGCCGGGCGTTCAAGCTGAGTGAGTTTCGAGGCAAGGTCGTCGTGCTCACGTTTTCCGCCGACTGGTGCGGGATCTGCCGGAGCCAGTATCCCTATTACCGGCTGATGCAGGACTTGTATTCCAACTGGCCCTTCGCCATCGTGGGCGTGGACACCGGCGTCGCGGAGTCCGTCAGGCACCTCAAGGCGAAGCACGGGCTCAACTACCGATCATGGTGGGATCCCCCCGAGGCCGGAAGCGGCCGGGGCGCGATCGCGTCCGAATGGAACGTGCTCGGTTGGCCGACGACCTACGTGCTGGACGCGGACGGCGTCATCCGATTCGTCGACCTGCGGGACGAGGACCTTCTGAAAGGCGTGCGGCAACTCCTGCACGAGCGCGTGGACAGCCAGGCGGTGGCGGCATCGGGCCGACACCACTGATCCCTGGCGTCGAGGCGGGGCGAGCCGCGCACGACTCGCCCCGTTCCTCTCCGTGCTTTCTCCCTTCCTGGACTGGATCGTCGCGAAGGGCCTAGCTGCAGGTCGTGGCGACTTGCATGAGCTTCGTCGCCTTGAATTTCGGCAGGTCTCCTTCCTTGACCTTTTCATCGACGAGCGGGTTCGGAGTCATGGTCCGTTCTGCAAGGCCGGTCACCGTGACTTCGTGGTTCAGGTGCTCCCGAAACGACAGCGTCACGATGTTGCTGACCAGGATGTACTTCCGTCCCTTTTCGGTGTCGTCGTGCCTGTCAACCCTGGCGTTCTCGAGAATGAACACGGTGGGCCCGGTTCCCTGCACGACGCACCCGGTCAGCGTCACCTCCTCGGACTTCGGCTGCTGCGGCTCCTGGCCCGCCACCGGCCCTGTCGCGACAAACGCCAGGACGACGGCGAAACCGACGCCAAGCGTGATAATGCGGTGCTTCATGGCTTGCCCCCTTTCTGGGTACTCCATTCACCGGCGCGGACGCGCCGGTCCCGGTTCACTCGATTCACGTTCTGTGCCAGTGAAAGGCGCCAGCCGCTCGGCCCTGTTTCGGGGCGCAGGCAGGAAACGCTCGCAGGAGGCCACGCGAGGTGGTGTCCTGGCGTGTAAGAGGTACCGGCCGATCTGAGTGCCGGCCCGGCGTCCGTCCCGGTGCGTGACGTGCCCTCGCGATGTCGCACGGTGTCACAGTCCCCGCAGGTCCGGTTGCAGCGACCCGCAAACCGCGAAACCCAGGGTCGGAGAACGGGCGTTATGTCGTGCTGAGCCAGGACCTGGGAGTCGCCCGGTGCCCCAATTTCGGCTATCGTCGCGTTCCGGTGAGTCGTATCCAGGCATTCGCAAGGATGATGTGAGCGTCGGCGGACGGATCGCGCTGGCTGATCGAGTGGGGCCGTTCGGCAATCCGACGTCGGATTCCTCGAGTACGATGGTGACCACGCAGACGACGACAGCGCTGGTGGTGGTGTTCGCGCCGCGCGACGTCGATCGGGCGCGCATTGACCCGGTGCTCGACGCGACGTCGAGCCGCATGGCGGAGTTCACCGGATGCCGCGAGGAGTCGCGATCAAGTGAGCTCAGCTCCGAGGCCTACCATGTCCACGCCGTCAGGAAAGAGCGAAGAGCCGCACCGCAGCACCCGACGTGTGCCGGGCCCGTTCGAGGGGCGCCGCCTCGGGGCGTTGAGCGTCCATGTCCATATCCACGATCTGAGTGCCGGCGGATGTCTGATTCAGTCGTTTCACGACGTGCCGGTGGGCCGCAAGATGAAGCTCGAGATCGAGCTGCCGAACGAAGGCCCGGTGCAGCTCTCGGCCGAGAGCGTGAACACGCGACCGGACTACGGCTTCGCCGTGAAGTTCATCGATGTGCCCGATGATGTTCGCGAGAAGCTCGGTCGCGTCATCGAACGCCAGCTGGCGGAATCCCGACCCGAGACGTAGGCTGTGTCACAGTGCTGTGTCCCCGTGCCCGCTGGTCCGACTCCAGAGACCGGCATTCCGCGATGCCCAGGGTCTGGGAAGGGGCCTTATGTTGCGTTGATCCTGGACCTGACAGCAGGCAGCAGGCAGCTGGCCGCCTTGACAGGCGTCCGCGCGCGGGTGCATCGTGGCGTCAGTGCGCGCTGGGGCGCCTCCTGTCCGCGGCAAGGGAGCTCCCACCCAGCTGGTTCGACGCGTACGTGCGAACCTTCTTCCCGCCTGGCGATCAGCAGACCTCAGGCATTCGAGGAGGAAGGTCATGCCGCGACGCCTCACGTCCAATCTCACGCTCGACACCCTGAAGCAAGAAGCGAAGCGCTGGCTGAAGGCCATCCGGGCCGGCGATTCCGACGCGCGCGCGCGGTTCGATCGCGCCGTGGCGGTCGACCCGCCGGTTCTTCTCGCAGTTCCTGTTCAGCTACAAGGTGAACCCGCAGACGGTACTGCTCGTCGGCTATTCGGACAACGCGGCCGGCTCGGCCGGCATCGATCTCACCCGGGCCGACCGGACCTTCTTCATGAAGCTCGGGTACGCGGTGGTGTTCTGAACGCGGCATCCCGTCGCGAGTCAACCCCGGCGGGACCGTGACGCGCCAGCGAGACCCACGTCGTTCGGCAGATCGTCAAAGAGGAAGCAGTCCTCGCCGGATTCCACGGCGGACGGCGTCGGCCCGATTGCCGGCGCCGAGCTTGGCGAGCACCGACGCGACGTGGAACTTGGCGGTGTGCTCACTAATCCCGAGGGTCTTGCCGATCGCCCGATTGGAGAGCCCTCGGGCCAGCCACTCGAGCACTTCGCGCTCGCGAGGTGTCAGCGGTTCCACCGGGCCCACGCCCTCGTCGGAACGCCCGCCCGAGTCCTCCGTGAAGTCATCGTCACCGGGAATTCGCGCCGGCAGGGCGGTCAGCCCTGCGGCCGCTGCCGCGATGGCGGCCTGCAGTTGCCCGGCTCCGGCGGTATCCGGCACGACGGCCCATCCCGGGAGGTCGAGGCTCCGGAGCCGCGCCGCGACATCCGTGCCATCGCCGCCAACCACGACGATTCCAAGATCCTGTTCCTCGTCGACATCCGATCCGTCCGCGAGCAACGCTTCATCGTCGATGACGATGACATCAGGGCGCTCGACCTCCGCGTCGACCGCGGCCAGCGAATGCCCTTCGCCCGTGATGCGAACCTCGCGCGATTCGGCGAGGCGGCGCAATCTCTGCCGCGCCGCCGGAGTCGCCGCGATGAGAAACACGTCAATCATCACACTTCGCCGATCGTCACCCCGAAGGAACGCGCCTCCGCGCCCCTGATGACGTCGATCGCGACCGAAGCCCCGATTGGTTCCGCGCCCAGCAGCGCCAGCAGTTCATCGTGATCTTCCACCGGCCGGCCGCCGAATGCCAGGACGATGTCGCCGACCATCAGGCCCGCCTGCTCGACCGGACTGCCGGCGGCGATGGCGACGACGAGGAGTCCGGCCTCCCGGCCGCCGCCGGCTCGCTGCGCCGGTGGAATACGGACGGGCTGCGCGCTGATGCCCAGGTACCCGCGCCTGATCCTGCCATGCACGCTGATGGACTCTGCCACGCGCCATGCGATGGCCGCAGGCACGAAGACG
Organism: uncultured Acidobacteriota bacterium; assembly: GCA_963843385.1. Lineage (GTDB taxonomy): Bacteria > Acidobacteriota > Vicinamibacteria > Vicinamibacterales > JAKQTR01 > CAVOHU01. Next base: position 46,113 of record CAWJJY010000007.1, on the reverse strand, counting down.
GGTGCCCCCCGAATCGCTCCGCCGCTGGCAATGCCGATCACACCGCCGTCGACATCGACGAGCGGGCCTCCCGCGCCGAGCGGATGGACGCGCACATCGGCCCGCAGCACCTGCTCGATGGACGTGTTCCGGCCCGTTCGAAGCGGCCCGCCGATCGCGCTGACGATGCCCGCGCTGGCGACCAGCGATCCGCTCCAGGTGCGGCCCAGGCCAATTGCCAGTTCGCCGACCCGCGCGGGCGGTCCGGGCTCGAAGGGGCCCGTCGAGAGTCCGGCCGCGCGCAGGATGGCGAGGTCAGTCGCAGGATCGGCGCCAACGAGCTCCGCGGCGTGGCTGGTTCCGTCCGCCCGAACCACGGTGAGCGCGTCGGCATCGACGGTGTGTGCCGCGACGATGACCCTGTCGCCTGAGATGACCGTGCCCGTCGCCGGTCTGGCGTGTCCGGCTCGCACCTGAACGGTGCGGCCGTCCGCGCCGGAAACGACGGCCTCCAGTTGTTGTGACAACGTTGTGAGTGGATTTCCCGTCCCCATGATCTACCTCCCGGTCGCTCGCCGAACCGTTCCGATCTCCAGAGCGACATCTGGCTCCAGGGTAGAGCGGGACGCCGGACCGGCGCATCAGCCGTTCGGGCAGGCGGCTCGGCGCTTCGGTTGCGTCGAGCCGCTACAAGGTGAACCCGCAGACCGAGCTGCTCATGGGCTGCTCGGACAACGCGGCGCGGCGGCCTGCGCGTTCGCTAGGGAACCCGGATCAGCGGCCGGGAGCAGCGCCGTCGATCGCGGTCGGTGGGCCGCCCGCTTGCATCCGTCCGATCACCTCGCTGATGCCGGCGCCCTGACATGGCTCGTCGGGCCTGAACATCACGCACAGCCCCACGGGCGTGGACAAGTGCGGGTTCGACTCATGCTGTCCCCCGGTGCTGAAGTCGGCCCTCCACCGGAGCGTCGCCGGCGCGTCGCGGCCCAGGACGGCGGCGGCATGCCTGAAGGCCGACGTCATCTTCTCGTCTTCCTGATCGCCCAGGCTGAGGTAAAGCAGCCTTGGAGGCAGCGTCTGTGCAGCCAGGGCCTTCTCCAGCCGGCTCACGATCTGGTCGTCCTCGCGCCAGAGTGCTGGGCTGTGGGCGAACCTCGCGTCGAAGAGCGCGGGATCCTCGAGTTCTGAGTAGACGACAAACAGGCCACCGCGCGACCAGCCGGCGAGCATGCGCGGCCGCGTCGTGCGATAGTCGCGCTCGATGCGGACGATCACTTCGGTGCGCAGAAAGGACAAGAACCGGTCGGCCGCTCCCTTGGGACCCGCCGGAGCATCAGTGTCGAGGCGCATCTCAGGCGGCGTGTAGTCCCGGTTCCTGGTGTCGCTGTTGACGCTGGGGACCCCGACGACGATCATCGGCGGAATCAGTCCGACGCGCGCCAGCAGTCCGGCCGATTCCGCCGTATGGCCCGACTGGGACGTTCCATCGAGGACGTAGAGAACCGGGTACCGCGCCGCCGGCGCAGCCGCGTATCCCTCGGGCAGATGCACGAAGCACTCACGGTCTTCACCGAGGACCGACGACTGCATCGTGACACGCGAGGCGCCGGGCACTGCCTCCTCGTCACCCAGGACCCGTCCCGTGAAGATTGTTGCTGCGACTGACACGAGTGCCGTGGCGCCAAGGAGAAGAAGCCAGCGCGAGGTTGGCATGAAGTCTCCGATTCCATGGGTGCCGAGCCGAGACGGACCCGGCTGCGTGACACACCCGAACACCTCTAACGTCCCATGGAAGGAAGAAGTTCCGGCGCGCTCAGGTCTTCGCCGGATTCGCAAGGCCCGGTTCCGAGCCGCTCACCTTCGCGAGGCGAGGACGAGGCGAAAGCCGATGCAGCCGTCGTGCGCGTCCGGCGCAATGCCGTATCGCCAGAACACCCGGCAATGGAGGTCCCAGTTGTGATGGCATCCTCCGCGCAATCGGCGAAAGTCCCCGTCGCCACGGCAGGGGCGGCCATCGGCAGGTACCTCCCTCAGATCGTCGGTGCACACGTCCTCGCACCATTCCCAGACGTTGGCGGACATGTCGTAGAGACCAAGTTGATTCCGACGCGATGTCAGCCGCCGTACTCGCACTCAGGCCTTCTTCTCCCCACCTTCGAAGGCGGCAATCCTGCGTTTGAGTGCGACCGCCCGGTAGCGCTGGCGACAGAGTACGGCGGCTCTCTCGAGGACCACCGCCGCGAGCACTCCGGCGGCGTAGGCGGCGAAGTCTCGCGGGTCGAAGCCGCTTCCGAGCGCGAGGCTCCCCAGCGGCGTCCGGCGGAGCGCGTCGATCGGCGGCAGATGGATCAGTTGGCTCAGCTCGACGACAAAGCAAAAGGCGAGCGCCACCACTGCGCGTTGCGGCAGAGGGATGGCCGGCGTGGCCGCAGCGATCCCCCAGGCCACCATCGCGGCCCAAAGCGCGTCACCGGCGATGTCGCGCACCACGGGTGACAGGGCGCCGCCGCGCCAGTGTATGAGCAGCCCGAGCGCGATCGCCCCGGCCACGAGCGCAAGGTAGCGCCACCGGACGCGGAGCCAACCGGGCATCTTGTACGGATGTGCGTCTGTCATCTCCGACCGTCTCCAGCCGGCTACGGCCGGCCGACCAGCAGCGCCTCCCTCGACCGGCGTCGCGCCGTAGAGTATCGTATCGAGCGACGTTTGCCGACCGGGCGCCACCTGCCGTCGAGACCTTGCAGAGCCTCGCTCGTTCCCGTCCAGTCGACGGTGAATCGAGGAGGCTCCGCGCCGCGGCCTGAAGGACCAGAGCCACGAACTCGCGCTGAAGCCACGTGGAGAATACCAAGTATCTTCGCCTTCGCGCTCCGCTCCGCCCCGGTGCGCTACGTCCTGGCCGCCGCGGTGATGTTGTTGGCGGTCGCCCTGCGCCTCGCACTGATCCCCATCCTGGGGCTCAACATCCCCTATGTCACCGTCTATCCCGCGATGATGTTCACGGCGATCGCGCTCGGCGCGGGACCGGGCGTAGGAGCCACCTTGCTGGGAGTGTGGCTCGCCGAGCGGTATCTGGTGGCTCCGACCGGCATCCGGTGGGACCTCTCGTTCGCTATCCGTGCGGCCATCCCGCTTCTGACCAGCCTGTACGTCGGCTGGGTGAGCGGGCGGCTGCGCCGCGCTCGAACGAACGCCGACGCCGAAGCGCAGACCGCGCGCACGGCGGAAGCCGCCTTGCGCCAGCAGCTGGAATTGGTCGACTCGGCGCGCGCCGAGGTCATCGGCCAGGAAATGCAGCGGGTGTTGCGCGCGAGGCAGACCGCCGTCCCGCCGCCTCCCGCGACGCCCGGCGCCTGGCTCCGCCGTGTGCCGGAGGTCTCGGGATTCCTGGTCGCTGGCGTGGGCCTCATGGTGATCGCCGGCTGGGCGCTCGACCTCCGGGCACTCGAGAGCGTCCTGCCCGGCATGGCCACGATGAAGCTCAACACGGCCCTGTCGTTCGTGCTGGCGGGCGTGGCGCTCGTCCGCCGCGAGCAGCGGGTCCTGCGCCATGCACTCGCGTTGGTGGTCGGCATCCTGGCCGCCCTGACGCTCGTCGAATACGCCCTCGGCGTCAACATCGGAATCGACCAGCTTCTCGTCCGCGATCCCGGAGATCCGCAAACCGTGCCGGGGCGGATGGCGCAGGCCACCGCGATCGCATTCGTGCTGAGCGGCGCCGCTCTGCTGCTCTTGACATGGCGCGGGCAGCTCGCCGTCTGGACGCAGCAGGCGTTCGGCGTGTCGGTCGCATCGGTGGGCATCGTCACCTTGCTCGGCTACCTCTACGAGGCGGAGCAGCTCTTCCGGGTGCTCGGATCGACCAGCGTGGCGCTGCCCACCGCCGCATCGTTGGCCGTCCTGGGTGCCGGCCTGATCTGCGCGCACCCTGAGGGCGTTGCGGGCGTCCTGGCGACGACGAGCCCTGGCAGCCAATTGGCACGCCGGTTGTTGCCCGCGGCGCTGGGGGTACCGGTCGCCCTCGGCCTCGTCCATGTTCTGGGTGAACGCGCGGGCGTGCACACATCGGCAACCGGTGCCGGCGTGTTTGCGCTGGCCATGATTCTGTCGCTCGGCGCGGTGACGTGGTGGACCGCACTCGCGCTCAATCGAGAGGACTCGGCGCGCCGCCAGGTCGAATCCGAGCTGCGCAGCCAGTCCGAGCTGATGGCCCACGCCCAGGAGGGGCTGATCATCCGTGAGCTGGGCGGCGGGATCCTGTTCTGGAACCAGGGTGCCGCTGCGCTGTACGGATGGACCGCCGCCGAAGCCGTCGGCCAGCGCGTCGGCGTCCTGCTCCGCGCCGACCGCCACCTGATTGAAGAAGAAGATGCGCAACTGGAGCGCGCGGGCCGCTGGGACGGCGAACTGATCCTCACCTCGCGAGACGGACGGCGCGTCATCGTCGAAAGCAGCGCGACGGCCCGGCCGACGAACGACGGGCGGTTGCTGATCCTGGAAAGCACGCGCGACATCACCGCGCGCCGGCAGGCCGAAGCGGATCGGCGGAAGCTCAATGCGAGCCTGGAACTGCGCGTGGGCGCGCGCACCGCGGAGCTGCGCGAGGCCTCCCGCTACGCCCGCAGCCTGATCGAGGCCAGCCTCGACCCGCTCGTCACCATCAGCCCCGACGGCAAGATCACCGACGTCAACGAGGCCACCGAGCAGGCCACCGGCGTGCCGCGCGAGCAGCTCATCGGCACCGACTTCTCCGACTACTTCACCGAGCCGGAGCAGGCGCGCGCGGGCTACCAGCAGGTCTTCGCCGAAGGGTCCGTGCGCGACTACCCGCTGACCATCCGCCACGTCTCGGGCACGGTCACCGACGTGCTCTACAACGCCACGGTCTACCGCAACGAGGCGGGCGAGGTGCAGGGCGTGTTCGCCGCCGCCCGCGACATCACCGAGCGCAAGCGGGCCGAAGAGGACATCCGGCGCTACGCGGCCGACCTGCGGCGGAGCAACGAGGAGCTCGAGCAGTTCGCCTACGTCGCCTCGCACGACCTGCAGGAGCCGCTGCGCATGGTGAGCAGCTACGTGCAGCTGCTCGGCCGCCGCTACCGGGGCAGGCTCGACGCCGACGCCGACGAGTTCATCGGCTACGCCGTCGACGGCGCGACGCGGATGCAGCAGCTGATCAACGACCTGCTGGCCTACTCGCGCGTCGGCACGCCGGCGGCAGGCCGTTCGCGCCCGTGTCGATGCGACGGAGCTGCTCCGACGCCGCGCTGGGCAACCTCGAGGCGGCGATCGACGAGAGCGGGGCCGTGGTCACGCACGACCCGCTGCCGACGTGTCGGGCGACCGCGACGCAGCTGGCGCAGCTCTTCCAGAACCTGATCGGCAACGCCATCAAGTTCCGCGGCGACGAGCCGCCGCGCGTCCACGTCGGCCGCCGAGCGGGCACGGCGGCGATCTGGCAGTCTTCGCGTCCGCGACAACGGCATCGGCATCGAGCCGCAGTACTGCGAGCGGATCTTCGTGATCTTCCAGCGGCTGCACACGCGCGACGAGTACCCGGGCACCGGCATCGGCCTGGCGATCTGCAAGAAGATCGTCGAGCGCCACGGCGGCCGCATCTGGGTGGAGTCCGAGCCCGGCAAGGGCGCCACGTTCTATTTCACGCTTCCCGACGGAGGAACGACCCATGACGACAACTGCGACCAACGCAGGCCGCCCCATCGAGATCCTGCTGGTCGAGGACAGCCCCGGCGACGTGCGCCTGACGCAGGAGGCGCTCAAGGAGGCCAAGGTCCGCAACGCGCTGCGCGTGGTCGAGGACGGCGTCGAGGCGATGGCGTTCCTGCGCCGGGAGGGCACGTACGCCGACGCCCGCGCCCGGACCTCATCCTGCTCGACCTGAACCTGCCCAGGAAGGACGGCCGCGAGGTGCTGGCGGAGATCAAGGGCGACGAGCGACTTGAAGCGCATCCCGGTGGTCGTCCTGACCACCTCGCGAGCGGAGGAGGACATCCTCGCGACCTACGACCTGCACGCCAACTGCTACATCACCAAGCCGGTGGACCTGACGCAGTTCATCGGCGTCGTGCGGTCGATCGAGGACTTCTGGCTGACGGTCGTGACGCTGCCACCCAAGGAGAACCGCACGTAGGTCGACCCATGAGGCACTCCTCGTCGAAGACAACCCGGCCGACGCGCGCCTGGTCCGCGAGCTGCTGAACAGGCCGGCGGCGGTGGACGTTCAGCTCCAACATGTGGACCGGCTGAGCCGCGCGCGAACGCCTGCGCCAGGAGCCGTTCGACGTCGTCCTGCTGGATCTCGGGCTGCCGGACTCACAGGGCATGGACACCCTCGGCTGAGCAGCAGGATGCCGCATCTGCCGATCGTGGTGATGACCGGCCTGGACGATGAGCGATCGCCCTGGAAGCCGTCCGGGGGCGCGCAGGATTACCTTTTCAAAGGGCGATTGACGGTCGAACTGCTGGTTCGGACCATCCGCTATGCCGTCGAGCGCAAGCGGGCAGAGGAGGAAGTCCGCCGGTTCAACGCCGAGCTGGAACAGCGGGTGGCCGAGCGCACGGCGGAGCTGAAGGCCAGCACGAGGAATCTCCCCCTCCCAATCGCGCCATCGTCGGCCGGGAGCTGCGGATGATCAAGTTGAAACAAAAAAATCAACTCTGCCCCACGGCCAGCCAACCGCTCAGATACGACGACAGAGCTCGAGGAATAGCTTAGCGTTCGACGACGCTACCGTTGCAGCATTGACCCGAAGAGCCGTTGAACGAGTGTGTGGCACAGCCGTCCGTGAAAACTGGGCGCCGATGGAGAAGGAGGCACGTAGCAAGGATCGCCGATTCGGATCTGCGTGTACGACTTCCAGCGTGCAGGACGGCCGTCTGGCCGCGAAGATCCAGCGCGAACAACAACATGGAAATCGTCCTCGGCCGGTACAGGGAGCCCGAAGTGCTCGACGGAGAGATACTGGTCGATCGCAGCACGCTCATGGTCCTCAGCGTGTCCCGTCGGCGCGCGCCCATCCTGGAGCGCCGTGAGAACGGCTGACCCCGTGGCGCGACGGCCAGGCGGATCGTCCACCAGTCAGGTGCAAGCCCCGCCGGCCCATGCACGATCCGCTCACGTCCGATATCGACCATGTCCGCAGGACCTGCCGTCGGGTACATTCCCTCTTGTGGTAGCTCGAGCCGCTCATCCGGGATCGCGCCCGGCGTCGGGCAGGCAGACCGTTTTTTGCGGCGGCGGCTGCTCGTGCCACTCAGGCGGGCAGCGCTTGATGACCGCATAGGTGAAGATCACGCGCCCGCGAAGAGCATATGATTGGCACCGATGAGATGGCACGTCGCTCGCTCTCTCGTCGTGGCGGTCGCTCTTGTGCCTGCCATCGCGGCCGTTCCACAAGTCCAGCAGACACCTCCTCGCTTTCGTGGCGGCGTGGAGTTGGTCACGGTCGACGTCACCGTCCTCAATCGTCAGGGTGAACCGCTCGTAGAACTGACCCCGCAGGACTTCACGGTCACCGTGGATGGCGCGGAGCGGCAGATTGTCGCGTGGAAGCTCGTGCGCGCCGGCGCTGAGCGTCCCACAACCGCCGCGGCGAATGCGCCCGTGCGTGCCGAAAGCGGACGCGGGGCAGAAGGTAGAAGCGTCTCTGGACGGCAATTCGTGCTCGTCGTCGACCGCGATCACATCGCGGCCGGAGAGGGACAGCAATCGCTCGACGCGGGAGGGCGATTCATCGAAGCGCTTCCTGCGGAAGACCGCGTGGCGATCTGGACGATTCCGCCGTCGAAGTCCGGTCTCCAGTTTTCAGCAGACCGCGATGCCGCGAAACGAGAGCTGCGGCAGGCTGTGGGCACGTACCGTCCTCCCATGCTCGGCGGGATTCCGGGACAAGCCCAGTTCAATATCGGACGCGACGAAGCAATCCAGATCGAACAGGGACAACGGGACGTCCTTGCCGAGGTAATCGCGCGCGAGTGCCCGAACGTCGCGGCCGACTCGCCGCACCAATCGTGTCCTTACGACGTGGAGATCGCGACAAAGACTGTCGCGTTCGACTGGCACCAGCGGGCGCAAGTGACTTTGAACGGGGTGGGCAACGTGACCCGCGCGCTCGGATCCGTCGCAGGTGTCAAGCACCTGGTGCTGATCACCTCCGGTCCGGTGAATAGCCGCGAGGAGCTGAGTCTGATCAATGCCGTCGCGGACGCGGCCGCCGCGGCGCGGGTCACCATCCATGCGCTGCAGGTTGGTGAAGCGCCGTATCAGGCCCGAACCGATCAGATGCGAGCCTCGCCTGCACAGATGGATCAGACTCTATCCGCGGCGTACTTTCTCGCTCGGCAGTACCGGAGGCCTGGCGATCACTCCCGTATCCGGCGACATCGGGTTTGGGCAACTTGCCCGGCAGCTCTCGGCAGCCTACGAGCTTGGATTCGAGGCGATTCCGGCCGATCGCGACGGGAAGCCGCACAGGATAGACGTGAAGGTTCGCGGTCGCGCGTGGGGCTCCGAAGTTCATGCGCGAAGGACGTTCACGCTCGACGCGGCCGCCGTGGCTCCCGCGTCGTCAGGTGCTGCAAACCCGACGCCCGCCGCGCCATCCGCGCCCGCGTCGGCGGCCCCAGTAGAAGCTGCGGCGGCGACGGAGACCGCCTCGGGCGCGGCTCCGCTCGGCACCGATCCCGGCGAGATGGCAACCAGGCTGGCCGCGTATGTCGAACGGTTCGAGCGCGCGTCCGCGGCCATCGTCGCCGAGGAGCGCTACGTGCAGGTCGTCCACCCGTGGCGGGGGAATCCGAGAGGACCGGAGGCCGAACCGTCCCTCGGGTGGTTCAACGATCCAAACGATCGGGGCCTCAAGAAAGGCGGTCCGACCATCTCGCGCCGGCAGCTGCTCTCCGACGTGCTTCTCGTGCAGACGGCCGGGAAGCGGTGGACCGGGTATCGCGACGTGGCCGAGGTCGATGGCGCCATGGTGCGGAACCGGGGCGAGCGCGTGAAGGACCTGTTCCTGTCGAACTCGCCCGACCGCGAGGTGAAGTTCCAGACAATCGCCGATGAGAGCGCGCGCTACAACCTCGGCGATTTCCGCCGGACGCTGAACTTCCCGACGGTGACGCTTTCGTTCATGAGCAGCAAGGACGCGTGGCGCTTCGAATTCAAGCGGGCCAAGGACGAGAAGATCGCCGACCGGCTCACGCGCGTGCTGACCTTCAAGGAGAAGGCCAGGCCGACGCTCATTGGCACACCGGGCGGCGCCGAGATTCCGATCGAGGGCCGCATCTGGTTCGACGCCGAGACCGGCTTGGTCGTCCGGACCGAGCTCCGATTCGACCGCGGCGTCGAGAAGCGATCGCTCGTCCGCGTCGACTTCGGGCCGATGCAGGGCGTCGACGCGCTGGTACCGGTGCTGATGTGGGAGTGGTACGAGGGCGCCAACCAGCTCGGCCGGATACCAAGACGGTGAAATAGCGCTCGCCCGGCGGTGCCCGCTCGGACCGGCGTTGCAGGAGGAGCCGACATGACCATCGTGGACCTCAGTCCGGAGCACAAGGCACTGTTTGCGTGCTGCCTGGAGGACTGGTCGGACCAAGCGCGCGAGGCCGCACCGCCGAGCGTCTGGGTCGACGGTGCTCGCGGCCTTCGCGCGAAGCTCGCCGTCGATGAGGACGGCGTCGTCGGCGGCATGATTCGTACTTGCCGATCGAGCACTCCACCGTCGAAGGCTCGGGGCTGTACTTCATCGAGTACATCTGGACTCACGGCCACAAGCAGGGCCGCGGCAACTTCCAGGGTCGTGGCATGGGCACGGCGCTGCTCGAGGCGGCCGAAACGGATGTCCGCGCGCTTGGAGGAAAGGGCATGGCGGCGTGGGGGCTCTGGCTCCCGATATGGATGAGGGCCTCGTCGTACAAGCGCCACGGCTATCGCAAGGCCGACCGCCAGGGCATCGCCGTGCTCGTGTGGAAGCCGTTCACCGACGATGCGCGCCCGCCGGAATGGTATCCGGCGGGCCGCCGGCTCCCCAATCCCGTGCCCGGCAGAGTCAATCTCACCGCGTTCGTCAGCGGCTGGTGCATGGCGCTGAACCTCGGTGTCGCCCGGCGCGGAGCGCCGCGAAGGACCTCGGCAACGGCGTGGTCTTCCGCGAGATCGACACGTCAGCGCCCGGCGCAATCGCGGCCTGCGGATTCTCTGATGCGCTCTTCGTAGACGGCCGCCAGATACAGACGGCCCGCCACCGAGCTACGAGAAGATCCGCGCGATCGTGGCGAAACAAACGAGGACGCGCGCCTGGTCCACTGGTGCCCTAGTATCGCCTGTCGTCCCGTGGCGCGGCGAGAAGGGTGCGAAGTCGACATCCGGAGACCCATTCAGTTCAAACCCCAGGCCCTCGGCGACGAGTCGACGCCGTCGTAACCAGCGACGCGCCGCGTAGCCATCACGCAAGAGGCGGAATCAACTGCTGTAGTCGCCGCAGACTCCACCCGGCCTGCACGATGGCTCCGGCAACCTGCGGTGGGCATCTTCGCCATCGCCATCGCGCTCTCGATCGGCGCGGTCCTAGTGCTTGCCCCGGTCGCGATCCGCAACGCGGCCGTTGGCGGGCACTTCTATCTCACGACGTCGCAGTTCGGGCCCAATCTCTACATCGGCAATCACGGAAGAGTGCCGACCGGCACGTATGCAGCCCTGCGCAGCGGCCATGGGTTCGCCGCCTACGAGCAGCAGGATGCGACCAGGCTGGCGAGAAGCCCTTCCGCACGCATGCTGAGCCCGGCCGAAACACCACTTATGACAACAACGCACTCTCGACTGGATTGTCAGTCATCCGGCCGCGTGGCTCCGCTTGATGACGAAGAAGATCCTGCTCGTCTGGAATGCGGTCGAGAAATCCGACACCGAGGACCTCTACAGTCATGCCGATGGGGCGCTCTCGCTGCACCTCTCGGCTGCCGTCTTCCATTTCGGCGTGCTCGCGCCACTGGGATTTCTCGGCATATGGCTTACGCGATCGCGCTGGCGGGAGTTGTGGGTCCTCTACGCTACATGTGCGGTCTACTCTCTCAGCGTCGCGCTCTTCTACGTCTTCTAATCGATACCGCTACCCGCTCGTGCCTGTCCTGGTGCTGTTCGCTGGCGCCGGGCTGGCTGGATTCCCGGCCTGGTGGAGCCGGGTTCCCGCGCGCGAGCGGTGGCGCGCCGGGACAGTGATCGGCGTCGTTGTGCTGATCTGCAATTGGCCCCTCGTGTCGAAAGACGCCCAGCGGGCTGCTACCCACTACAACCTCGGCTATGCCCTTCAGGCTGAAGGCAAATCGGAGGAGGCGATAAGCCAATACCGGGAGGCACTCTCGCTGGCGCCGGAATTCGGCTCGGCACATTCCAACGTTTGTGTTGCGCTTGGCGCCATCGGGAAGACGAGGAGGCACTCCAACACTGCCAGAAGGCGGTGCGGATCGAGCCGAACAACGCCGAGGCCCACACACCTCGGCATGGAATTGGTCGCCGCCGGCCAGCATGACGACGCGATAGCGAGTTTCCGGCAGGCGCTTCAACTTGACCCCCGCCTTGCCACAGCGCACGCCAACCTCGGCACCGCACTCGCCGCGGCAGGCGATTCACAGGCGGCGATTCGCCACCTTGCAGAAGCGATCAGGGTCGAGCCGAATAATGTGGAGGCGCACAACAATCTCGGAATCCTGCTGGCTTCTGGCGGACGACTCGATGAGGCAATCGAGCACTTTGCGACTGCGTTCCGCCTGCGACCTGACAACCGCGAGGTCGAAGCCAACCTCGCACGCGCACGCGCGCTACGCGCCCGGTAGAGCAGGCAGATCACCGGCGTTCCACGTCATGCAGCTTACCCAGCTACCACGCGACGAGCCACCGTTCCATCGCCGGCTGAGGAGCGCGCGTAACGATCGCCACGGCGCCGGACTCCACCGCGTCTGTCGCCGGGATCGACCGGGTCGTGCCTATCCGATGACAACGGATTGCCGTTCGGCGCTTCTTGTTTCGTTTGCGAAGAGGTTGCGCCGGCGTGGTTCATAGACGCACTGGTGTCGAAAGCCGCGTCGTTGCTGTGGGTGAGCATTGATAACGCAGCCACCAGCTGGACCGGCGGCGCCCAGGATGTCGACGGCGCTCCTCTGTGTCAGGGTGCCCGCACGTGGCGGGCGGTGCACGGACCCTCCGGTGCGTGTTCCGCGAGATCGAATTGCGGAAACGACTTCGGCTAGGACCTGCTGGCGGTGTGGAAGATCACGCGCGTCTCTGTCAGAGTGCCCGCCTGCCCGGCCCCGGAGAACGGCAGACCGCCACTCCCATGGTCTAACAGGGGCGTTATGTTGCGCCGAGCTTGGACCTGGGAGCCCAGCGGTGCCCTAGTATCGCCTGTCGTCCGGAGCAGGCGGGTTGGCCGGCACGCGATACTCCTCGGTCGTGCGCAGCGCGTCGACCCCCGCACCCCGCGGCACGCCGCCGAACAGGTACACGCGACCGCCGGACATCGCGGCCGCGTAACGCCAGCGCGCCGTCGGCGGCGGATCCTCGACGAGCCGCCAGCGCAGCGTTCCGGGCTCGTATTCCTGCAGGCCCACCTGCGCGCCCGAGCCCGGGAAGGTCATCACCTTGCCCGCGGCTTCGAAGGCGGAGAAATACGCGAGCGGGCGAGGCATGCCCTGGCCTTGCAGTGCCTTGCCCGTTTCGCCCGACACGAGATGCGGTGTCGGGCGGACACGTCCCGCGAGGCGTGTTCCGCAGCCGGGACGCACATCCCCGTGATGCTGGCGGTGGGCGGTCAGGAACGGGACGCACCACGGGCGGCACATCGGACACGCCGGCGGCGAGGCCGTTCACCGCTTGTCGAGAAGCAACTGCAGATCACGAACCCGGCTGAAGTTCCGGAAATCGCCGTCGCGCGTGATGAGCGTCGCGGAGTGGTCGAGGCAGCTTTGCGCGATGAGGGCGTCGGCCAAGCGCGCCTTCCTGCCCTGGGCGATCACATCGGCCCGCAGCAGGCCGACTCGTTCCCAGTAGCCGGCCGTGATGGGCAACTGCGGCAGCTGCCTGAAGAGCCCAGCGGTCACCGCGGGCAGCCGTGGGTCGCTCAGGAGCTCGGCAAGAACCGCCGGCGGCAGACAGGCCTGGCGCTCCGCGAGCGCGACCTCCACGGCATCGACGTCGCGTCCGGCCTCGTTCGACAGATACGCGACGAGGGAGCTCGTATCCAGCGCGATCATCGGTCTTCGCGAAGCTGGCGCCAGTCAACCGAGAAGCGCGCACGGCCCCTGAGCCGGCGGAGCGCCTCGTAGGCCCCCGTGGCCGCGACCAGCTGCAGGCCGGTCCGTATCGTCGCCGTGATCCCCTGGCCCGTCGACTGCTGCGCCCGGCGCAGCAGATCCTCCGGAAGGTCGACGGTCACCTTCTTCGCGTGGGCCATGGCCCATGATACCAGCCTTATGACCAGTGTCAATTATGGCCTCACCGCGACCGCGCCCGGATGCGGACGGCATCGCGGCGCTCCGCCAGGTGTGGACACCTTTCTGTAGACCTTTCTTGACCGCGGCGCGTCGGATGCTATACTCCCCCGGTCGTCTCATCTAACAATTGAAAGGACCAGTCCCATGGCCCCTCTGAGGAAGACCCGTGCGCGGGCGTTCTGCGGATCGGTGGCGATCTGCGCGGCAGTTCCACTGTTCTCGATGCTGGCTGCCTCACACGGCTTTGCCCAGACGTCCCAGAACACCACCAACGTCAAAGACGGGCATGCGGTGCTGGAAGAGCGCCGCATCCGGGCCTTCACCTACCGCGGAGCCGACGAGGACATCGTCCGCCAGACGATCCAGCGGGTCACGAAGCAGGAAGGCAATGCCCCCGGAGGCTGGGTCTACGAGTGGCGCGTCCTGGGCGAGTACTACGAGGCCCGCGGCGACGCGATTGCCAAAACGGGTCCGCGTCGGGCCGCCCTCGACGCCTACATGACGTCGGTTGCCTACTACGCGATCAGCTGGTTTCCGAGGGTCACCAACGCCGAGGAAGCCCAGGCCTACGAGCAACAGCTGCGCGCGTATCAAAAGGGAGGAAAGCTGTTCGACGTGCCGCTGGAGGTGGTGAAGGTGCCGTACAAGGACGGCGTGGTCACTACCTATCTGCACAAGCCGCTGGGCGTCGAGAAGCCGCCGCTCATCATCTGGAGCGGGGGCGTCGACCAGTACAAGGCGAACCACTACCGCGCCGTCCAGGACATGCTCGCCAAAGGCCTGGCCGTCGCCACCTTCGACCTGCCCGGCTTCGGCGAGAGCAGGCAATGGGAAAGAGATACCAAGTCGGACGCCCATATCGCCATCATGGAGTACTACATGAAGCAAGGGGCGATCGACGCCAAGCGCATCAGCTTCTACGGGGCAAGCTATGGCGGGGGCGCTTCGTTGCGTGTGGCCCTGCGAAACGATCCGCGCATCACGTCGGTCGTGGCCATGTGTGCGGGGCTGCACCTGGGCCAGAAGAACACGCTGGTGCCCGACGCGAAACCCGGACAGAAGCTGATCAACGGGCCTCTGCTCGTGGTCAACGGCACGCGCGATCCGGGCAACCCCGTCGCGGACATGATGTCGACCTACGAGTCGGCGAAGGTGGCCGATCTGTGGCTGCTCGGCCTCGGCGAGCATTGCGCGATCGAGTACAACCCGATCGTGATACCGCACGTCGCCCAGTGGCTCGTCGAGAAGTTCGACAAGAAATGACGAGATGACCGGTGGGAACCTGGTCCTATCCGGCCGCCGCAGGGAAAGGAAGAGACCCGTGACGCGCCCGCCAGGGCGAGGTCGCTGCGATGGTGTGCCAGGCAACGGCGAGGCAGCGGCTCGGACGAACGCTAATAGATCCAACTCGTCACGGCCTTCGTATGCAGATCGACTTTCCGCACCGGGCGCCGTGAATGCCCCGGCAGGATGAACAGGGCGTCGTCACCGGTCGAGCACAGCGCAGCCGGCGCAAAGAACCGTGCCCGATCGGCAGGGCCATCGATTTCGGGCGCGGCGGGGTCGGTCGTAGGAAGACCAAGAAACGGTGACACACCTCCGGCGCGCACTTCCAGCAGACGGTTGCCGGTCTCGTTCTCATATCCGTCCGAGATGATCAGCGACCCATTCGGCAGGAGTTCCAGCCCGGTCAGCATCCCGACGTATTGCCGACTCGTCCGGGGCGCAAGCCGTCTGCCGGCCAGCAACTGCTCGATCCTCCCGTCGGGATGGAAACGGTAGACGCCGCTGTATATCTCGACGCCCATCCGCACGTGGGCGCCGCCGACGATGGGCAGGCCTTCCCGATCGACGACGACGAACTGATACGCCATGCTCTCGAGTCCGAAGCGGCACGACCCCTTCTGGACGGTGGTGACCGTTCCGGTGCGATCGATCTTCCGAAGGGCGCAGTTGCCCGTGTCCGCCACGAGGATGTTCCCGTCCTTGTCCAGTGCCAGGCCCTGGGGCGTGTCGAACAACGCCTGTTTGACGGGCCCGTCCAGATAGCCCGCTCGCTGGGGCGTCTTGTAACGGTCGTACGCGCAGGCTTGCGCGCCCCCTCCGGCGATGTGCTCGACGAAGCCATCCTTGCGCATCTTCATGATCACGTTCAGCTCGCGATCGCTGAAGAGCACGTCTCCGTTTTGGTCGACCACCATGCCGCCCCAGTGCTCCACGGCAATGCCCGCCTGCCGCACGCCGGCATTGCATTTTGCGGTCTGGATGTCCCAGCCAGGCTGGTTACCGTAGGGCCTGACACCGAACGCCGTCACCTTGCCGTCGGGCGCGACCTTCCACACGCCGCTGCCGTTGTCCGCGTACCAGTCGCGGTTCGAGCGGGGCTGGCGCTTGAATGCCGCAGCGGGCACAACGCTCTCCCCTGCCACGTAGAGCGTGCCGTCCGAGGAGCAGGACATGCCCCAGATGTACGGCAGGAAGTGGCGGTCCATCGGGAGATAGGGATTACTGACAATCCAGCGCGAATCGAGTCCGTGCGGGCCGTGATGCTGCTCGTTGTCCTGCGGCACGTCGCGGCCCGTGATCGTTCGCGGCCGCCTGTCGATGAGGGCGGTCAACTCGATGAACCCGCCGGCCGCGGCGTCGCGGCCGCCCGCGTTCGGATCGGCACCGCCTGCAGCGCCCGAATCGCGGGCACTCTGGCCTGCGGGCGGCTGGCCGTCCCTGGCGGCGCGGGCCTGCGCCAGTTTCTTGTCCAGGGCGGCCGTGTCGGTCCTCAGCTTGTTGTTGTAGGCGACGCGCCGGGCGCGCTCGTAGGCGAGCACCGCTTCGAAGTAATTGCCGGCGTCGACGAAGGCGTCACCGCGGCGAATGGTGTCCTCGTAGTCCCGCATGGCCTCGTTGGCGTTAGAGGTCTGCGGGGCAGCGGCAGTGCCCGCCGCTTGGGGCGGACTCGCATCGATGGCCGCAGAAGACCTCATCGACGCGCCTGCCAAAAGCAGGAGGCCGGCGGCAACACACCCGGTGACGGACTGAAGACGCTTGGTCATGGGGGTCCTTCTTCCTCTGCTCACCATCTGGCGCGGCCGGCCGTCGTTCCTCAGATCAGTGTACGTCCAGTGCAGTTGGACCTGCGACACGGAGCGCTAGCGCGGGCGCTTCAGGAAGCTTGCGCCGCAGATGAAGATCCGCGAGTCGGGCGCCCGGTGAGGGCGTCCGCCGGCGGCGGCTATCTGCGGCCAGAGGCGTCCCGTGTCAGCGCTTCGCCGGTTCCCGGCTCGCGTCCTTCTTCAGATACGGCACCCCGTCGCTCAGCCACTTCGGCGCCGGCGCACCCTTCAGGTAGTGATCGAAGAACTCCATGAACCGCACCGTCAGGTCTTTCTGGTTCGCCACGCCGCCGAGGTGGTGTGCCTCGCCCGGGTAGGCCAGCAGCACGGCTTTCTTCCCGTTGAAGCGGAGCGCATTGTAGAAAGCCAGGCCGTTGATGAACCCGACGGTCGGGTCGGAGGTGCCGTGCATGATCAGGAATGGCGCCACCGCTTTCGGCGCCCACGTGAGGGCCGACTCGTTGCGATACCGGTCGGGCTGGTCCCACGGCGAGAAGCCCCAGCGCCCCTGATCGTAGAGGCAGTACTGGAACGCCGTGTCGCCACTGCCGCCCTGGGCCCCGTACGACCAGCCCCAGTTCATGCTGAAGTCGTTGTAGAGATCGACCACGCCCGCGCCCATGCCGACCGCGGCGAACATCTTCGACATCGTCCCGACGTAGGCCGCGCCCTCGCCGCCGTAGCTGTGGCCGGTGACGCCGATGCGCCTCGGGTCGGCGTAGCCCATCTCGATCACCTTGCGCGTGCCCGCCTCGACACATTCCAGCATGTCGCTGTGCGACGAGCCGGTCCGGAAGTGGACGTCCGGCATCATGATCAGGTAGCCGTCGCTGACCGCCTGCGTGGGCATGCGGCCCATGCTGACCATGTACACCGGCGGGGTGTAGACGTGCATGTTCTGCGAGTTCTTCTCGTAGAACGTGACGATCATCGGACGCTTCTCGCCGGGCTGGTAGTCGTCGGGCACCGCCAGGATGCCCTGCAGCCGCACGCCGTCCTTGTTCTTGAAGTCGAACAGTACGCGATGCCCCACAGGAAGTCTTGCTGCTGCGGATTGGCGTCGGTGATCTTCCTTGAACGCGGACCGTGATCGCGGGGATCAGTCCAGCTCGAGGAACGCAGCGTCCTGATCGGCGCCGAACGCCGCGACCGCTTGAGAGCGCTGCCGCAGCAGTGCCTCGATTTCGGTGGTGCTAGAGTTGCCGCGCTGGACCCATATCACTTTGGGTGGAAACCCTTCGACCAGGCTGCGCTGGTGAAAATCCGAGTCCTTCGACACGATGGCGAAGCCGTGGCCGCGAGCGTAGTCCCACACCTCCCCATCGGGGGCACGGTCGAGGCCCAATGTGCGGACGTGCACCGAGCCCGGGTAGACGTCACCCAGGGCCAGCACCAGTCGGTGGGACAGGTTGTGGTCGAACAGGAGCCTCACGCAGGGACCTTGACGAGTCGTCGCTCGCGGTCCGCCGCGAATGCGAGGCACGCTCGGATGTCCTCGACCGTGAGGTCGGGGAAATCGCCCAGAATCTCCTGTTCCGACATGCCCGACGCGAGATACTCAAGCACATCGTAGACCGTGATTCGCATCCCCCGGATGCAGGGCTTTCCCCCTCGCACGCCGGGCTCGATGGTGATCAATGGCCGATAATCCATGGTGGAAGTCTAGCACGCCGTGCGAATCCTGCCGTCGCCCGACGACCGTACCCTTCGCACGGCCCCGGGCGACGGGACGCCTTGATCGGCATGGGGTGACGGTCGCCAGCGAGGTACCCTCGGCAACCCCGGGTGGCTTCCCGCCCGGCGTGGGTTCCGCTCCCGAAAACCAAGTGTTCGAGCCCGGTCGGAAACCTCCACCAGTGGTTCGCCTTGGCCGAGGGAATTGGCGGCTTGCGGAAGTTCCCCGGTGGCGACGGACCGGGGGGACCGGGTCCCGAACTCAACGCCACCGGGGGCGACTCAGGGCGTCCTCTGGTGAGGGTTCCGAGAGACCTGACGTCGCCAACGTTCTGCGGTCGTCGCGCGTTTTGTTTAGTATGGGTGCCTCGCGAGATGTCGAAGTCGCGCCGGAACTGACGCGGGGAGTTGCCTTGGACGACCGCCTGACTCGCGTGTTCGACACCCATCATGAGCGGATCTTCCGGCTGGCGCGTCGCTTGTCGAGCAGCCACGATGACGCCCTCGATCTCTTACAAGAAACGTTTGTGCGAGTGGCCCGGGCGCCTGCGTCTTTGCCTGATGGCCATGACGGAGAACAAGCTTGGCTGATTCGAACCCTCGTCAATCTGTGCCGAGACCGGCGTCGCCGTGCGATCGTCAGGTCGCGGCATGCAGGGACCCACAACCAGGACGCTGAGCGAGGACATCCGGAGACGACGTACGTTGCGCAGATGGCTGTCGAGCGCGCGCTGAACCAGCTTGGTGGTCGCCGACGGGCCATTGTCGTGCTTCATGAGATCGAAGGTGAGTCGATCGGACGGATTTCTTCAGCGCTCGGCATCGCGTCCGCCACGGTCCGATGGCACCTGTTTAGGGCGCGCGGTCAGCTGCGCCGAATCCTCAGCTGACCGGGAGGAGAATTCGATGTTCACCAAGCAACGGCTTTCCGGTGCACAGCTTCGGGCGGTCCTTCAACGCGGTGATCCTGGTCTGAAGGACAGCGAACTGACGCCGGAGGAACGGCAAGAATTGCGGCGGTACATGCGCTCGGCGGAGCTTGGACCGGTTCGCAAGCAATGGCGATTCATACAAGTCGCCGCAGGTGTATGCGCCTGTGTCGCGTTGGTGCTCGTCGCCATAGGACCTTGGCGATGGAATGGGCAGCCAAGAGGACAGGCGTCTGTGCCGGCGGTATCGGCTCACCCGATTGCCGCAGATGCCGAGCCAGTCCGGCAGCTTCATCTGACCGCCAGACATGGCACTCGGATCATCTGGATCCTCAATCCCGAGGTTACGTTCTAGCCGCGTTCACGAGGAGGTCATCGAGCATGCACATGGCTTCTCTTCGCCGTCTTCTTGGTTTGTCTCTCCTCCTGTGCCTGGGCGCGAGAACGGCTGTGGCTGCTCTGGACCAGGAATCTCCGACCAACCCCCAAGCGGCAGTGCAGAGGCCGGCCTCCGGTGGCGGGGGCGAGTCGGCCCAGCGCGTGTTCGCGACAGCTCAAGCCGACTACTACGCTGGGCAATGGAGTCTCGCGATCCGAGGGTTCGAGTCCTACATCAAGGCGTTTCCATCGTCAGACCGTGCCGACGATGCCCAGTACTACATCGGCGAATCGTGGTACGCCCAGGGCAAGTTCTCGGAGGCTCTGGCGGCGTACGATCGCCTGATCGCGACCTACCCGTTCGGCGACGCCCTTCCTGACGCGTACTACAAGCGCGGACTCGCACTCGAGGGGCTTGGCCAGATCGCGAATGCCCGAGAGTCGTTCGCCGCCGTTGTCAAGAGCCACCCCACGACCGACGCGGGTCGCCTCGCCAAGTCGGCGCTCGGCCGATTGGACGGCCGTCCCGGGACCAATGCGAGCGGAAGAACCCCTGGTGGCGCGTCGAATGAGGCAAGGGGTTTCTACCTCGTCTTGCTGCTCGCCCGCGCAGAACCTGGATCCAGCGTCCAAGGGCTGTCGGCAGGAGCGATGGCCGCGCTCAAGGATGCCCGCGAGTTCCTACCCTACCAGAGCTACCAGCTGATGGACACCGTCTTCGTCCGGGGATCGCGGTCGCAGACGGTCCGTCTGCAGGGCCCTGCCAGCCGCGAGTATTCCGGCACGCTCGCCGTGGGACCGACGAACCCGCCCAGCGAACAGGATGTGTATGTCAGGGTTGACCTTGCTGACGCAGCAACCAGGGGCAGTGTACTGAAGACCGAATTCAGGGTACGGATGGGTGAGACTGTCGTCGTAGGTACGTCCAGAGTCAAGGACACCGACCAGGCGCTCGTCCTGCTCTTGACCGCCCTGTCGTCCGATGCGATCCGCAAGCCACGCACCGCCGGCTCGGGCCAGCCGGACGTCTTCGGAATCTGGTGACTGGACGCCGCGCGGTGGTCATAGATCCCGTGACGCGCATGCCGCGACGTGTGGGCGCGGGGCGCGGCCGGCCGACGGCGCCCGTCCACCCGCGTCATCGTCAATTCCGTCGTTGGTAACCGGGTTTGTGGCGCGATGAGAGGCGCTCCGGTAGCTCCTTCTTCTGGCTCGACAGGGATCCAAGAGGCCCTGCGTGTCCGGGCCCCGTCCTTCTATGTGAAGGCTCGCGCGGCCCAGGCGCCGGCGTCGACCTCGCGCCAAGGATAGGACGCAACAGGCCGCGAGGGGCAGGTTTGGCGCCATCCCCTCGCAGCCCTGCGCCTTCGCTCTTCCTGCTATTTCGCCGGCTCCGGCTTCGGCGGCGACTTCGGCTCATCCTTCTTCAGGTAGGGCACCCCGTCGCTCAGCCACTTCGGCGCCGGCGCGCCCTTCAGGTAGTGATCGAAGAACTCCATGAACCGCACCGTCAGGTCTTTCTGGTTCGCCACTCCGCCGAGGTGGTGTGCCTCGCCCGGGTACGCCAGCAGCACGGCCTTCTTACCGTTGTAGCGGAGCGCATTGTAGAAGGCCAGGCCGTTGATGAACCCGACGGTCGGGTCGGAGGTGCCGTGCATGATGAGGAACGGCGCCACCGCCTTCGGCGCCCACGTGAGCGCCGACTCATTGCGATACCGGTCGGGCTGGTCCCAGGGCGAGAAGCCCCAGCGCCCCTGGTCGTAGAGGTAGTACTGGAACGCCGTATCGCCACTGCCGCCCTGTGCCCCATACGACCAGCCCCAGTTCATGGCGAAGTCGTTGTAGAGATCGACCACGCCCGCGCCCATGCCGACCGCGGCGAACATCTTCGACATCGTCCCGACATAGGCCGCGCCCTCGCCGCCGTAGCTGTGGCCGGTGACGCCGATGCGCCTCGGGTCGGCGTAGCCCATCTCGATCACCTTGCGCGTGCCCGCCTCGACACATTCCAGCATGTCGCTGTGCGACGAGCCGGTCCGGAAGTGGACGTCCGGCATCATGGTCAGGTAGCCGTCGCTGACCGCCTGCGTGGGCATGCGGCCCATGCTGACCATGTACACCGGCGGGGTGTAGACGTGCATGTTCTGCGAATTCTTCTCGTAGAAGGTGACGATCATCGGACGCTTCTCGCCGGGCTTGTAGTCGTCGGGCACCGCCAGGATGCCCTGCAGCCGCACGCCGTCCTTGTTCTTGAAGTCGAACAGCATGCGATGCCCCCACAGAAAGTCCTTCTGCTGCGGATTGGCGTCGGTGATCTTCTTCGCATCGGCGAAGCCCGGGCCCGACACGCGCAGGTCGGGGAACTCGACGAAGGTCTGCCGCGTGAACAGGAACCGATCGGCCTTCCGCGCCTTCACCGGCGTGCTGAACGACGCGTCCTCATAGACGAGTTCCTTCATCTGCCCGCCGGCCAGTTCGTAGAAGCCGGCCTTCTTGGTCCACTGGCCGTAGGCCGACAGGGTGACCGGCTTGGTGAGGTCGAACGTCCCACGGGGCCCGACGGCGCGAGCGACGCTCGGGTCCACCTGCTCGGTCCGGACGAGGCGGAATCGCCTCTCGTTCTTGCTTCCGAGGCCGCCCGTCAGATTGGTGGGCGCCGAGCCGTCGAGCGGGAGCACCCACAGGTCGTACCGGTGGTTGACGATGACCGCCTTGGCGTCGCTGGTGTAGCCGGCGACGCCATACGAGGGCTTGGTTCCCGGGTGGTCGTCTTCGACGTCGATGAAGCTCACGGGCGGTGTCGCGACGCCGAGCGTCCTGGTGGCGTTGGCCTCGAGGTCGTAGACCTGGAACCGACTGTCCTTCCAGTAGAGGAAGTGCGTGCCGTGCGGCGAGATGCCAAGGACGTGGCGGCCGGTCAGCTGTCCCTTGGCGATCAACGTCCGCTCGCCGGTGGCGGTGTTCACGCGATAGAAGTCGGCGGCCGGCAGCTTCTTCTGGTCGGCGAGGTAGGCGCGCGTGTCGCGCCCGACCGCCCACTTGCCGTCAGGCGCGATGTCGAGATCCCTCATCGTGTCGTCGGTGAGCTTGACGAACCGTTTCGCCGACACGTCGAACGCCTGGCGGAAGGTGAAGTTCCGGTCCTGGTTCGCCCGGTTCATCTGCAGTGACTGCACCCGATCGTCCGAGGTGTTCCACACGTCCACGTCGGCGGCCTCGTCGGTCGTCCGCCGCGCGGTGTCCGGCGAGGGGACCTGTTCCTTGATCCCGAAGAAGACGCGAGTGTTGTCCTCGCTCCAGGCAAGCGTCGCACGGTCGCTCACGACCCAGCCCTTTGGAAAGCTGTCGACCTTGGCTGGCTGGAGCACGGAGGGCGCCGCCACGGGGGCACCGTCCTTCAGCGAGGCGGCGACGTCCGGGAACGCGACGAGGACGTTGTCGCGCTCGCGCATCTTTTCGACCTCGCTCCCCTTGAGCACGGCGAGGGCGTTGCCCTCCTCGTTCCACGTGAGCCGGTTGTAGCTCTTCGCGTCGCTGTCCAAGGTGGTCGTTCGCCCGGTGCGCGTGTCGAAGACGAAGAGGCCGTTGACGTCCTTCACGGCCGCATCCACCGTGTAAGCGAGCAACTCGCCCGTGCGGTTGAACGCGATGTCGGCCACGCTGCCGAGCAACTGGTGGCGTCCTGTCCGAAGGTCGAGCAGGATGGCATCCACGCCGCGCGGTCCGGCCGGCGCCCCGGCGGCTCCGGAGGCCTGTCCCGCCGCGGCAGGCGGCTGACCGCCCGGCGCGCCCGCGCCGCCACGCCCGCCCGCGGAAGGTGCGGCCTCGCCGCCGCGCCGGCGGAGGATCAGGTGAGTGGACGTGGCCGAGAAGGCAAACGTGCCGATGTCCTGCCACGATCGCACTTCGCCGGTCGCCAGGTTGCGCACCTCGACGCGCCGGGGTGGGATAACCGGCGCCGTGCCTCCCCTGCCCTGCCCTGAGCTTGTCGAAGGGCCCTGCCCTGAGCCAGTCGAAGAGCCGCCCTGGCCGGGCTGCACTCCGCCTTGCCCGGACGGCGCGCCCGTCTGGCCGGGCTGCGCTCCGCCCTGCCCGGACGGCGCGGTCTGAGGTTGACCGGCGCCGGCTGGGGTCGCAGTCCCGGAACCGCCACGACCGCCGCGGCCTCGCTGGGCGGCGCCCGGGTCCACCTGGTACGCGATCCACTTGGAATCGGGGGAGAACGTGCCGTCGGTGGCGTCGGCCACCGTCACCTCGACGCTGGTCTCGAGGTTCAGCAGGTGCAGGACCGGCTTGGCCTCGGCCGCCACCACGTTGGTCGTCTGCAGAGTGTAGACAACCCACTTCCCGTCCCCCGAGAGTGCCTGGCGCTCGATGCTGCGCCACTTGGTGTAGTCGTCGATCGTCATCGCCTTCTTCGCCGGGGCCTGCGCCCCCGGCAGCGCGTAGGCGGCAACGAGCGAGCCCGCCAGCAGGAGGACGAAGACGGTGAGGTGGCGGGGCGCGGGTGGGCGTTTCACGGCGGTCATCTTCATGTCAGGTTCCTTCACGTGGACGTCCGAGCGCCACCGCGGCGCCGACGGCATGAGTCGCGCTGCATTCTACAGCGAGCAGCAGCGTGGCGTGGTGGCGCAATCGGCCGACGGCGCAATCGGCCGGAGGCGCAGTCGACAGATGCTGCCCGCCGCCAGGCTCGGCCGGGTTCCGCTTCGCCCGCGCCACCCCGCAATGGCGCGGCGTGCGCGACAGCCCGATTGTCCCAATCCAGCCTAACTATGACTTGACGAGCATATACATGCTCGGCTATATGTCTATTGTGGAATCATCCTTTGCCATTGTCGCGGAGCCCAACAGGCGGGCCATCCTGAACCTGCTGCTCTCGTCCGAGCGTTCCGTTGGCGACATCGAGCGCCAGCTGCGACTGTCGCAGCCGTCCGTCTCCAAGCACCTGCGAGTGCTTCGAGAGGCCGGGTTCGTGGAATCACGGATTGAAGCGCAGCGGCGCCTGTATCGACTGAGACCGGAGCCGCTCATGGAGCTCGACGCATGGCTCGTTCCGTTCCGGCGCTTCTGGTCGAAGCACGTCGATGCCCTGGAGCAACATCTGGAGAAGATGGAGAAGGTACGCGCGGTGAAAGGAAAGAAAAGACATGAACAGCCGTGAGCAATACGAGCCGGGTCCCGCTTCTGGCGCCGAGGTCCGAAAAGATGGAGAGCAGTGGACGCTCGTGCTCGTCCGCGACCTGCCCCATCCTCCTGCAAAGGTCTGGTTGGCGCTCACGGACCCCGAGCATCTCCGCGAATGGGCTCCGTACGATTCCAACCGGAACCTCGGCGCCGTTGGCACCGCAACGCTCTCGACCGTGGGATCGCCGGCGCCGCACGTCACCGAGACCCACGTGAGGAGGGCTGACGCGCCGAGGGCGCTCGAATACAGCTGGGGCGGAAGTGACATCCGCTGGGAACTGGAGCCGCTCGGAGGCGGCGGCACCCGGCTCACTCTCTGGCACAACATCGACCGTGGATTCATCTCGATGGGCGCTGCGGGCTGGCACATCTGCTTCGATGTGCTGGATTGGCTTCTCGCCGGTCAGCCCATTGGACGCATCGTCGGCCCCGAGGTGATGAAGTTCGGCGGCTGGCAGCGATTGAACGCCGAGTATGCAAAGCAGTTCGCCGTTGAGACCCCCGGATGGC
The DNA here is from genome assembly GCA_963843385.1 of uncultured Acidobacteriota bacterium. Classification (GTDB taxonomy): domain Bacteria; phylum Acidobacteriota; class Vicinamibacteria; order Vicinamibacterales; family JAKQTR01; genus CAVOHU01. Next base: position 20,840 of record CAWJJY010000007.1, on the reverse strand, counting down.
CGTCGCGCTAGACAGAGCTGAGCATGCCCCGTCGGCTGGACCCAATGCGGCCCAACCCAACGAGAGGTAGGACGATGAAGACCAACGCAAAGGCAGCAGGCGAAGCGGCCTCCCGACTCATCAGCGAGAAGATTGCCGAGCTGGCTGACTGGAGAGGCAAGACACTGGCCCGGATGCGGGCCCTCATCAGGGAGGCCGACCCTGATGTTCTGGAAGAGTGGAAGTGGATGGGGACACCGGTATGGTCCCATGACGGGGGCATCTGCACCGGAGAGTCGTACAAATCGATCGTGAAGCTGACCTTCTTCAAGGGCGCTTCCTTGAAAGATCCTGCCAGGCTCTTCAACTCGAGCCTGGACGGGAACGCAAGGCGCGCCATCGACATTCACGAGGGTGAGGAGATTGCCGCGAATGCGTTCAAGGCGCTCATTCGCGCAGCCGTTGCGCTCAATGCTGCGGGCGCAAAGAAGCCCACGAAACGTAAGTGAGCGTTCTACTGCCTATTGCGGGAGGTTCAGGCGACGCAGCAGAGCCTGGAAGCGGGGCTCGGAGCGCAGGCGATCGATAATAATAGGGGAGGCACAGGTAAGGCAGAACGGGATCGCGCACGTCGAATCCCTTTTCCAGCCAGTCGAGAGCCGGCCCATTGTCCCCCGCGTCCAGATACAGGTTCGCCACGTCGGTCGGAAGTGCGAAGGAGGCGCGAAAGCGAGCCGCAAGCGCCTGGGCCCCTCGCTGCATCCCTTCCGTGTAGCGTCGCCTGGGCGTACCCCTGATCGAGCGCCTCGTCGACGGCACGATCATCGTAGATGACCTTCATGTAGGCCTTCGCTGCCTCAAGTGCCTCTTTCCGCCTCCCCTGGACGGAGCGTGCCCACCAGATCACCTGCACCGCGGCCGGATTACCAGGCACATTGCGCGCCGCGGCAACAGCATCGTCGTATCGGCGGGAGAATATCAGGTCTACGGCATACATGATTTGAAAGAGAGGATTGAACGGATCCAGCGCCAGCGCCCGCTCGATCTGAGCCATGGCCTCATCCGAACGCCGCATCATGAACAAGTAGTGCGAGTAGAATGCCCGCGCATCCGGGAGGTTGGGATTGAGGTCGATGGCCCGCTTGAAGGCCGCTTCGGTAGCCGGCCAGTTCCAGTCGGTCCAGGCGTAGATGACCGCCAACGCGCAGTGCGCTTCCGCGAGGGTGTCGTCGAGCTCGAGTGCCTTCAGCGCGGCCGCCTTGGCCTTCGGCGCGGCCTCATGAGGGGGTGTGAATCCCATCTGCTGGCGATAGGCCCAGACGATGGAGACGCCGGCATAGGCCAGCGGATAATTCGGGTCCTTCTCCAGCGCCAAGTGGAAGTATTTCAGCGAGGCGTCGAGGTCGGCAGACGTAATCCCGTAGGAGAGCTTGAGACCCTTGAGGTACGCGTCGTAGGCTTCGGGGTTGACGGTTCGGGCGTTGGCCAGTAGCGACTGCTCCCGCGGCAGCAGCTTCAGCGCCAGTGCTTCGGCCACCTTCCGCGCCACGTCGCTCTGCAGTGCCAGGATCCCGCTGATCTCCCGGTCATACGTCTCCGCCCACAGCTGCGTCTGGTCCCGCACCTGGACGAGCTCCGCCGTGATCCGAATCCGCCCCCCGTCCTTTCGAGCGCTCCCCTCCAGGACATACCCGACGCCCAGCTCCCGCGCGATCTGATCGATCGGTTTCTCGCTCTTCTTGTATTGCATCACCGACGTCCGCGCGATGACGCTCAGGCCCTGCGGGTGCAACCGCCCCATCTGTGCGATCATTTCCTGGGTCAGCCCGTCGCTGAGGTACTCCTGCTCCGGGTCCCCCGTCAGGTTTGCAAACGGCAGCACCGCCAGCTTCACGGTTTTCGCGGGGCTGCCCATTCTTCCAGTCAGCCAGCCCCGCAACCCACCCGCATCCACGCCAACCAGGATTCCGGCCAGCACGACGAGCGCCAGCGCCGCCGTCGCCACTGCCGGCCACCGGCTGTGCGCGATCCGGTAGCGCCAGCCCACCCAGGGCGACACCGTCCCCGCCACCACCGCGCTCAGCGCTTCCCGCAACTCCCCCGCCGCCTGGAACCGTTTCCCAGGCTCCTTCTCCAAACAGCGCCCGATCACGGCTCCCAGTTCCGCCGGCACCCCCGTGGGCAACGGCCGCGGCGCCTGACTCAATATCGCCGAGGTCACCTCATACCCGCCCGGTCCCTCGAACGGTCTCGTCCCTGCGACCATCTCGTACAGCGTCACCCCCAACGCCCACAGGTCGCTCCGCGTATCCGCCGGCTGCCCGCGCAATTGCTCCGGAGACATGTAGGCCGGTGTTCCCATGGCCGCCCCGCTGAGCGTCAGCGCCGTGACCGTCGCCTCCTCGGCGTCCACGCCGCCGGACACCATGGTCATCTTGGCCAGCCCGAAGTCCATGACCTTGGCGTGCCCCGTCTCGGTCAGCATGATGTTGCCGGGCTTGATGTCCCGGTGGACGATCCCCTTGCCGTGTGCCGCTTCCAGCGCCTCGGCGACTTCGATGGCGATCTGCAGGGCCTCCTGAAGGGGTACTGGCGGCCGGCCGGTTGTCTCCGCAGCGATGCGGTCGCTCAGTGACTGGCCCTCGACGTACTCCATCGCGATGAAATCCTGGCCTTCGGATTCTCCGACCTCGTTGATGTGGCAGATGTAGGGATGATCCAGGGCGGCGGCTGAGCGTGCTTCACGGATGAAGCGCTTGCGGGCGGTGTCGTCCTGCTGCATGTCTGCGGGGAGGAATTTCAGGGCCACTTTGCGGTGCAGGGAGGTATCCTCGGCCAGGAATACGACCCCCATGCCGCCCTGGCCGATCCTCTCCAGAATCCGGTAGTGTCCGAGCGTCTTACCGGTCATCCGGGAACTCCTCACCCCTTCGGACGATGGACCGAGCCGGGCGGTAGGGACGTCGCAGGTGCGCCCATTCTAGCGTGGTGACGGAGAAGTACGCCGGAAAGATTCGGGCACAGTGGCCAGGTGTTCGTCGGCGGTCCTCATCCAGGTCATGCCGAACGCCAACCTATGCCCGATGCGATCCCGGGCCGGAATCGCCGAGTTATCAGGCCGTTCGGACCAGAAGGCCATGACCGATCGGGCAGGAATCCCGACCCGAGCGCGCTCGTTGGTGTAGGATGCGGTCGATCACCGTTCCTCAAGTCGGAAATGTCGGTTCAGCCGTTACCAAGGAGCGACCATGCGCACCTTCGTCCTGGCGTGTTGTCTGTTGTTGTGCACCGCCGGCGCCGCTCTCGCGCAGCAGCCGGCACCGTCGAATGTGAACGTACCGCTTCCGGACTTCAAACCGCCCCAGATGCCCATCGTGCCGCCGTGGGACGCGTTCGTGTTCACTGAGCCTGTGAAGGGATCCGATATCCCCGTTGACATCACGCTGCTCGAGACCGTCGATGGCCTCTACATGCCGATCGGGTTGCGTCACCCGCAGGGCAAGGGGCCGTTCCCCATCGTGATGTTCTTCAGCGGCAACGGCGGGTCCGGCGTAAGAGCAGTGCGCGAATCCGTCAACAACGCGGCGGCGTACACGATGGATCGCTACCTGAAGGCCGGCTACGCGGTCGGCTACCTGAACTACCGCGCCGAGAGCTGGTTCGAGTACACGCGCGTCAAGCCGCTGACCGTGTCGCACCACCAGGCGAACCAGCTGCTGAACCGGCCGCCGCTCGAATACAACGACCTGATGACGATCGTGCAGTACGTGAAGACGCTGCCGTACGTCGACCCGGGCCGGGTGGGATTGTGCGGCAACAGCCACGGCGGCGGCATGATCCTCAAGGCGGGCGCCGAAGGCATGCAGGTCGCGGCGGCGATTTCCTCGGAACCGGATACCAGCGAGTTCCTGCAGATCGACGAAAAGGGGTTCGCGGGCGACGAGAACCAGCTGCCGACGATGGAATCGGCGGCGCCGTTCCTCAAGCACAAGGACATCGCCATGGAGCGCATCAGGCGCATCAACTTCCCTGTCCTGTTCGTCCTCCGCACGCACGATTCGCTCGAAGGGCTGTTCGAGACGGCCTTCACCTGGATGAAGGAGGCGGGCAAGAACGTCGAGAGCGTGAAGTACGACCACCCGGTGCACGGCTTCATCATTCGGGTGCCGCGTGATGAGAAGGGCAATGCCAAGCCGGACGACATGCAGCTGAAGATCATCCAGCAGAGCATCGACTTCTTCAACAAGAACATGCCGGCGGGTGGGACCGCCTCGAAGGCCACGCAGAAGTGATCAGGGGTGTTGTCCAGGCTGCCGCCTCTGCGGCGACGCTGGTTGCCAGCGTCGCCGCCGCATCGATATGGCGGGCCTCGTAAGATAGTTGGCCACTGAACACCAGGAGTCGGAGTCGTGTGGCGGGTGCTCGCCCGCAGGACCTGGGCGCGCAAGGGTGACGCATCGACTCCGATTTGTGGCCTTCCTCACCGGCTGGCGGATGTCGGCTTCGTTCTGGCCTGATTGACGTACCACTCAGCTTCTTCCAGCAGCGCCGGCGCGTCGAACACCACTCCCCCCTTGATCGTCCATCGGACTCCGCCGCGATGCTCCTTCCTGCCATCGGCGGTGTAGCGATCGTAGCCCATGCCGTACATCACCTTGAAGTTGTCGAGCGGGTTGCCGTCCACGACGATGATGTCGGCGATGTTCCCGATGCGAAGACCGGTGAGGCCCGGGATGCCGAGTGCCTCGCCGCCGTTCATCGTGGCCACCTTGACGATATCGATGGGGTGAAGCCCGGCCTCCTGCAACAACTCGAGCTCGCGAATCGTCGAGAAGCCGTGAAGGGCCTGGAGGGATCCGACATCGGTGCCAACCGTCACACGACCTCCGCGCTTCCAGAACTCGAGGACGTATTTCATCCAGATCTCGTAGTTCTGTTTCCAGTTCACTTCATCGGAGGTCTTCCACTCCGAATGATAGGAGGCGTGGTGGGCCGGGTTCGGCTCCCAGAAGCCGAGAAGCTGCGGGTGGGTGTACCGCTCGCGCCAGGGCAGCGTCATCGCCCGGCTCAAGTCGCGATTGGCCTCGTAGGCCACCAGCGTCGGATCCCAGACCACGTGCTTCCTGATCATCAGGTCGAGGACCTCGAGGATCTTCTCGGGGTGCGCGTCCGCCTCGGCCCAGAGCTTCCCCGCGTTGCGGAACCGATCCAGCTCGTTCAGGTAGTTGTAGTCGGGCGGAAGATGCTGCGATCCGGGAATCGCAGCATCCGGAATGCCGTACCAGTGCTCGAGGGAGCTGACGCCGGCATTGGCGGCGACGACCGCGTCAGACTCGGTGACCTTCAGATCGACGGCCACGCCCAGGCCCACCTTCGCGGCTTCGGCGCAGATGGCGGTCAGCACATCTGGATAGTGCGCGGGCTTGGTCCGCACCTTGATGCCATCGACGCCCTGCTCCTTGTACCGCTTGACGATGGCTGCAATGCCGTTCGGCGTGTAGCTCTCGTCGCTGCCAGAAGTCGCCCGGGGCCACAACTGATACAGGACCAGGCGAGGAGCCACAATCTCGTTCGCCGCGCTCCGGCGGCGGTCCTCCAGGCGCCAGGCGGGATCGCCCGTCACTTCCGGATCGCGCAGCGTCGTCACGCCGTGGCCCAGCCAGAGCCGGTACACGTATTCGGCCCCTCGATCGCCGGCGAGTTCTCCCTTGGCCGGCACCGGCGCGTGCATGTCGACCAGGCCGGGCAACACGTACATGCCGGCCGCGTCGATCACGCGATCGCCCTCCGGTCTCTTGAACGAGGGCCCGTAGGTGTCGAGCGACACGGCGTCGGCCAGGACGACGTCCACAATCCGGCCGCGCTCGACGACGATGTCGACCGGCCCCTCGGCGGGCGTTCCGCGCCCGCTGACCATGATGCCGTTGCGGATCACCAGCCGGCCGTATTGCTGGCCCTTGGTCGTGCCCATGGCCGGCAACTTTGGCCCTCTCGATCCGGGTCCCTGGGCCATGGGCATCGCGCTGTAGAGTGAGGCAGCCCCCGCGCCGAGAATCACGACGGCCAACCATCTCCTCCGCCTTGGAACCGGCATCGAAGCCTCCCCTCGTGACGCACATGAACTGCAGATTGTCGTGGTTCGGGCAGATTGATAACGGATTCTCCTGCCGGTGTCAATCGGGCCGAGCCCGGCGCGTGCTGGAGATGGTGTGCCGTCACGTCGCGGTGTTGGAATCCGCCTTGATGCCCGGCGGCGACTTGGCGCCGCACGGGAAGAGGATGTCATTTCCGGGTGAAAGGATTGCCCGGCCTGTGCATTAATTGCCTGCAAGACTTTCCCTCATTCGGGAGACCTCCCGCGCAACGCAGGCCATCTCAACGAAATACCCTGCCGGCGGCTGTGGCAGCGATACGGAATCGTTCTTGCCACTCGCTCTCCCACGCCTTAAGCGGCGCAACCGTCCTGTGCTGACGGCACCCGTCACACCCAACCGGCCACGGCGAACTGGCCCCCACCAAGGAGGTCCCATGTCCCCATCGGGGTGTTCTCCAAAGCCCTGCTCCGGCGCATTCGCGGCGAGTTCCTCGAGATGCCTGGGCTGAAGCTCACCGTCCAGCAGGCGCAGCGCCTGTGGGCGCTGGACCGCCGGACGTGCGAGGCGCTGATCGATGTGCTGATCGCATCGGGATTTCTCTGCTGGACAAAAGACAGGGCGGTGATCTTCCGGACAACCACGGGGTAGGGGCGAGCCGTACCTGAGGCCGACGAATCCGAGGGCCCGATCCGCGCTAGATCGATTCGCGGCCGGAAGTGGGAGTCGGAGCGCGAACCGGCGCCGAGCCCGATAACTGATCTGCGCGCTTCGGTCTGTCGCGAGGCAGGCGGGCTACGAGGCGACGACGACCGACAGTTGCCCGTGCTCTTTTCGCGTTGGCGTGACGCGGACCTCCACGTCGTGACCGAGAGCCGTCAGGAAGTCCATCAGTCGTTCCACCGAGACATTCCCGGCGCGATCGCGGATCAATTGCGACACCTGCAACTGCGTGATGCCCAGGATCTCCCCTGCCTGCGCTTGCGTCAGCCGGCGCGCCTTGATGTAGCGGTAGATTTGTAGCGTGAGGCTGGCCTTGAGGAGTTCCTGTTCCGGATGGGGCAGGCCGAGGTCGGCGAACACGTTGCCGCGGCTCTTCTCATAGGCGATGGTCGTCGTCTTTCTTGCCACGTCAGGGTTGCCTGTCTCGATGCCGTCAACGACTCAGCCGGAAGCCTGTGCCGTCAGCCTTGGGAGTGCCTTCACTCTGGGTCGTCGACCTCGCGCGCGCAGTGCATGCCAGAGATCCCACTTCGCTTGCAGCGTCAGCCAGATCTGGGCGTCCCAGCGCGTCAAGCCCTCCAAGAGAAGCGCGGTGTCGGCACTGACAGCTCGGCGCCCCTTGATGATGGCGTTGAGGCGCTGGAACGGGATGTTCATCCGACGGGCGGCCTCGACCTGCGATACGTCGAGCGGCTTGAGAAACTCCTCGAGCAGCATTTCGCCGGGGTGGGTGGGGGGACGATGAGTCGGCAGCATCGCAATACTCCTCAGTGGTAGTCGGTGCACCGCACGTCGAAGGCGTGTTCTCCCTCGAACCGAAAGATGATCCGATACTGGTCGTTTACGCGAATCGCATGAAATCCGGCCAGTTCATCGACCAGCCGGTGGAGCCTATTCCCCGGCGGAATTCGCAGGTCATCGAGCTTGGTCACCGAGTCGATCTGATCCAGTTTGCGTTGGATGACCGGCCAAGTGGATCGAGGAACCTTCCGAGCGGCTTTACTGTTGACGCCGTTCCAGATGTCCCTGGTCTTGTCGTCGGCTAGCGACCGGATCATGTACAGACCAGTATAGCACGCGTGGCGTGCTATGCGCGACCGCAGCTCGAGCCCACCGCAGCATCGGCGGCGGCACGGGGCGCAGCCCGCGGTCCCACATGCGAAACGTATTGACGGGCACGGACACCAGGCTGGCAAATTCGTGTTGCGAGAGATCGGCGGCACGACGCAGTTCGCGCAACTCGGTCATAGCGTGGATAGGATGCCATGCGGGAGGGAATCACGTCGCCGGCGTCCGGCTTCGTGACGAGCGCCTGCTGCAAGGCCGAAATACAGCGAGGCCGCGTGCATGCTGCAGGTCTGGGCATAGGGCAAGACAGCCAGAGACTCTTCCAGCCTCTGACGTTGGCGCGGGGTCAGAGACCGAAGCTCTTCAACGATGCGGTCCTCCTTTGCTGCGGAAGGCCCGCATTCTAGGAGGGGTCAGTCTTGTATGGGTACCTCACGGTGCATTCAGTCGGTGCATTCAGTCGTTGACGGCAGTGGAGCCGCAGCCCATAATCAGCCCATCTTTCAAATGCTCTAGGTCAGGCCGCTGGGGACTCTCGGGTCCGTCGGGCGTCCGGCCTGTCGTCCACGCGTCAGGAACGGGCGTGGTGCCGCTATCGACCCAATGGAAGGCCGTGGCGCCGCTGCTGTTCTTCCGAAGGATCGATGTCATGACACGACTCGCAATGGTCTACCCCTCCAGGGTCAAGGAGAACGTCAGCGCGGAGCTGCTGTACAGCCCTCTGGCCCTCGGCTATCTGGCGAGGCATACGCCGGATCACTTCGACATCTCGCTCTATGACGAATATGTCGGTGCCGACATCGACCCCGACACCGTGAACGCGGATCTGGTCGCCGTCTCCGCGATCACGCCCGGAATCCGACGCGCCTACGACATCGGTGATCGCCTGAGAAAGCGAGGCATCAAGTCCATCATCGGGGGCGCTCATGTCACGGCGCTTCCCGAAGAAGCCCTCGAGCACTACGACACTGTGTGCATTGGCGAAGGGGAAGGGCCATGGAGGCAATTTCTCAAGGACTTCGACGCCGGCAAAGCCGAACGCACCTACTATGGACCCTGCAACGTGCCGCTCGAGACCCTGGGCGCACCGCGCAGGGATATGTCGCATCCCAACTATCACTACCCCTCGGCCATGACCTCGCGCGGCTGCCCCTACAGCTGCTCGTTCTGCTATCTCACGGTGTTCAAGGAGAGGAAATACCGGACCATCCCGCATGAGACCATCCTCGAGGACCTCGACGCCATCCGGGACAACGGCATGGTCGTCGTGACGGACGAGAACTTCATCGGCTACTCGGAGAAGGACTTCGAGGACAGGAAGGTCCTTCTGGAGAAGATGATCCGGAAGAACTACAGGTTCGCGTGGGGATGTCAGTCGACGACAACGCTGGCGACGCAACCCGAACTGATGGCGCTGATGTATCGGTCAGGCTGTCGCGCGGTATTTGTCGGATTCGAGACAGTCGAAGAAGCCGGGCTCAGGCAGGTTCGAAAGAACCACAATATCGGGCTCGACTACAAGGAGATCGTGGCCAAGCTTCACGACCACAAGCTCGCGGTCATCGCCTCCACCATCTTTGGCTTGGATTCCCACACCAAGAGCTATCCCCAACTGCTCATCCGGGAAATGAAGAAGGCGCGCGTCGATTTTCCTCGCGTCTTTTTCGCGACGGCCTGGCCCGGAACGCCGTTCTTCGACAGTCTTGAAAAGGAAGGACGGGTCAACCGCGATTGGGACGACGTCAGAAAGGACATTCCGTCCATCAAGTTTGCGCACTTCACGAGGGAGGAAGCGCTGGCGGCCAGGACGGAGATCGTGGACGCCTTCTTCAACCTCTTCGCCATCGTCAAAGTCCTTTCACGGTGGATCTTCAGGGAACGAACACTCATGTTCCTGTTTCTGAAGATGACATTTCGGAACAGGGTGTCGGAGAGAATCATGACCCGCCGCGCAGGTGCGGATCAGGGCAAGACAGTGCCCGAAACTGGCCTGACTCCCGCTCGACGGGGCTTGCTCGGCTTGCGTGGACGCCTGCCGGCAGGTGGATTCGATGTCCCCGATGGCAGACACGACACCGAAGAGCCGACCTCCGCGTCGGCAGTGTGACGTGGCTTCAAGGCCCAGGCGGCCTGCCTGGTGGTCGATGGCGCGCGGATGCCCGTCTTCGTTCGGTGGGATTGCCGAAGAACGTCGGCGCGGCTTCGATGAGCCATCGCGCCGTAGCTCGCGATGGATCGTCCACGCGAGCGAAGGCGGATGGCGCGCCCGGTGCGACTCGAACGCACGACCCCCGGCTTAGAAGGCCCGTTGTCGGAACGGTTATCACAAGGCGGTCATCATTGGCCTGCTTGTTGAGGGCCGCATGAGCGAATGACGGCCGAGGGCGGAAGTTTCCGGGCTGCCCTGGGAACTCTGCGATAACCGATCCCGCGCTCTGGGGGTCGCCAACCGTTGCCAGGGTCATTTGCGCTATCGGTCCGGTGGGTTCGCTCGTACAATGAGTTGAGGTGGTGCGCTGATGGGCCGAGAGTTCAACGTCGTCGTCGAACGGGACGCGGACGGCTTCTACGTGGCCTCCGTCCCCACGCTGCATGGGTGCCACACGCAGGCTCGCTCCCTGGATGAACTGATGGAGCGCATCAAGGAAGCGATCGCGCTTTGCCTCGAGGTCCAAGGAGAGGGCGACGAATCGCTGGACTTCGTTGGCGTGCAGCGGGTCCGGTTGGCCTCATGACTCGTCTGCCTCGCCTCACTGGGGCTGAGCTGATCTCGGCCCTCGCGAAGGCCGGCTTCGAGGTTGTGCGCGAGAGAGGCAGCCACCATTTCCTGCGGCACCCCGACGGACGCTCGACTGTGGTCCCGGCCCACGCCGGTGAGGTCCTGGGACCTGGCATCATCGCGAAGATTCTCCGGGACTGTGACCTTTCAGCCGACGCTCTTCGCGAGCGACTGTAGCGCCAGCCTGAATTGGGGATCCGGGACGATCCCATTCCAACCCAGCACGCCGACGCCCCGACCAGCGGCTATTCGGGCAGGTGGCCGCGATCACCGGCCAGTAGGGCCGGTGGTCATGATCCCCAATCAGTGGAGCCGACGCGTCCGAGGGGGAATCGTCTCAAGAATCGGGTGTTTCTTGAGACAGCACGCCACTACCGCACCCGTCGGCACCAACTGGATGACACAGGTGACCTGGGCGGCTCGCCGTTCCCGTGCCAAGTCAACACAAGCCCCGTCAGACGCCCGGGGACAGCAGTCAGCGTCAGTCCCCTCCCCGCCCAGTTCCCTCGAACACTCCCAGCAGCCCCTACTTCATGTGCGTCGTCAGGTTCTCCGCCTCCAATCGCCAACTCGTGCCGTCCTTGACCATCCGGACCTTGCCGTCCATGACGTTCCCGTCGGCGTCCTTGCCGACGACATCGAGGTCGACGATGTCGCCACGGATCGTCCCCCCCGTCACCGTTACCGTCTTCGGGCTGAACGCCTTGACCATTTCGAGGCCCTTCTTGAAATCCGGCTCTTTCCTTGCGGCCAGCATCTGCGCCGCCTTCTCCTTCGGCCAGAAGCGAGCGATGGTGTCGACGTCCCCCTTCTGCAGGGCGGCGATCAACGCCACGTAAGCCTTTCCGGCGTCGCCGCCAGCCGCGGGGAGCGGCTTGCCGAGAGCTGGTTCGGGCGTCACCGGAATGTCGAAGGTGAAGTCGAAGGCGCACGTGTCACTCGAGAACGTCTCGGTGCCGTCGCTCTGAATCCGGCCAGCGACCCGCTCGGGGGTGTTCGTCTTGAGGTTGACCTTGAAGGAGAGCCCGCTTGTCGATAGGGCCTGTACCTTCCCCGCGGCGCGGATCTGGGCGTTCATCCTTTTCAAGGTGCCGTCGGTGCCGAAGATGAACTCAATCACGGTCCCCTTGGCGGCCGCGGCCTGCTCGTTGATGGCCGAATTGCGATCGAGCGCACGGTCGATCGCCGTTCGATCGAGCTTCATGCTGACCAGCGTGACCGCAATCACCTTCGTTTTCCCACCGAGGTCCGGCTTCACGTGGGCGTAGCCGTCGATCATCACGAGGCGGGTCTTGTTCCAGGTGAACACCCCGAAATTGGGGCCGGCTCCCAGGACGGTGATCGGTACGGCGAGCGATAGCAGGCTCGCGGTGATCGTGACGAAGCCTACTGCAGACAGGAACATCCGTTTCGCATCGCGCATAGCCATTGCAGACTCCCTTTGTACCGCGCCCGGTTGTCTGGACACCAGTTCACGTTCACGCGGCCACGGCCAGTTCATGGCGTGACCGCGCCTCTGCCGGGGTGAGAAATCCGAGTGTCTCGGCCCGCCAGAGTGCTTTGTAGCGCTCGACGAAGACCGCGACGGCGATGCGGAGTTCGTCGACCGTGCGGAAGATCGTGGGCATTGTCTTCGTCCTTATGTCTGGGCGCAAGTTCTGCTTAGCAGACGCAGCACAGGCGCCCGGCAAAGTCCGACACGTGGCTCAGGGAATGGTGGCAGTATGGGACGACGGAACACAGTCTGTTCGGCGTGTCAGATCCTTCACTGTGACGAAGCACTTCCTCGCAACACGTTCCTCTTCCACCGTGCTCCGACCTTGCTGTGCTGAACGAGTGTGCCTTCGGCGGTGATCTCCAGGTAGACCCGGTGCCCGCCGTATGACTCGAACATCCCCGCGTCCACATTGACGAGCTTCAATCCATGCGCGTGGCGAAGAAGAGGTCGCCCCGCAGGCGTGTGGCCGAATACCTGCGGGACATCCCACGCCCGTTCTGATGGGACAATGGACCCATAGTCACACCAAAAGACACCCCCGACTGTGTCGCTACCACCCCGCTCGCCATCGATCCAGAAGATGCAGTGGTCCTCCCTGCGACATCTGTCTCGCTTCACAGCGTCCCTGAACGTGGCGTTGATGTGGTCAGCCAACGCGTTCAGGCCAGCCTGTTTGCCTGTCACTGAGGGACGGGCCTTGCGGATCTCTTCGAGGAGAGCGTGCCGGACAATCGAGCGGAGACCGGCATGGGTATAGAGTCGGGCCCCGTCAGAATACGCGGCCTGCAACAGTCCCCGCGCGACCTCTTCCCGTAGCTCTTCGGCAAGTCGAACCGGATGGCTGAAGTTCGCGTTATGGTACTTGCCCTGGAGCAGCCACAGTTCATGGTTCCCGCAACACCGGACGACACTTCCTGCGGTTAGGACAGCTTCCTGCTGGAGGCGCCTGAGCAAGGACACGGCGCCACGCGAGTGGGGTCCCCTGTCAATCACGTCGCCGGTCTGGATCAGGATGGTGTCACCGCCAACCCACGCGGTGTTGTGATCGACAATTCCGGTGTGCAGGAGGATCTCCTTCAACCCGGCCAGCTCGCCATGAATGTCGCCAATGACGATGAGCCGACCTTTGGGGCGTGTCATCTCCGGCTTCCTCTCATAGCCAATCGTTGATTGGCCTCAGCGAACGCTTCCATGTTTCCGAGGAGCCAAGCTGACGAATGAACCACAGGCTCTCGGCGCCGTGTTGACTCACGCCCACATAGGTTGCCTTGTCGTTCTGAAGCTGGCGGCCCGCTTTTCCTACCAGTAGTCTCACGCGGGAGTGACAGGCGAGGTCATTCGCGGCGTTCATCCCGACGGTAACCGCTGGGCGAGCCAAGTATAGCCGGGGCAGAGTCGATCGTGCCCAGTTGGCCCGGGCCCGGTGGCCCGGGCATGCCCCACTAACGGCATCACCGCTCGGAGACTGTCCTAGACACCGTCAAGCGACCAGTGAACTCTCAAGGGAGCGCGATGAACGAAGGCGACGCCGTCAGTTCCACAGGTGTGGTGCACGATGAAGCCCGGTGGTCTGACAAGCGCTTCGAACAGCGCGGGCTTTAGGTTCGCCCCAGTTTTCCCAGAATCAGCTTCACAAGTTCGGGTGCTGTGGTCGTCCGCAAGTCGACGTGTCCAACTGTCTTCGTCATCCCCGAGTGGGTGCCCCTCAGACAGGATCGCCGATTCCGTCACCATTTCGCCCTCCCTCATCGAGGGGGTGGGGAAATTTCAGTGCCCACAAGTGGGGAGTTTTGCATGCCCGCTGACAAGAACCCGAGCAAGCGGCGAACAAGCACTTGGGGGAGACAACAGGAGTCCGCGGTTTCAACGCAATGGGATCTTGTGAAGGAGGGCAAGCGGTTTCCGCGTAGCTATCTAGACGACACTGAGCGAGAACCGTGCCGCCGCGAGGCCGGCGTCGCATCCCTCTGTGCCAGACGCAGAATCCGTTCCCAGAAGACGGGTGACGGCGTTCTCTTCCTCGACTCCCATTGATATACGACGGCTTTGCCAGCGGCCCCAATCCTCTCCGCCAGCTGCGCCTGCGTGAGCCGGAGTTCGCGCCGGATTCGCCCTAGTTGCCGAGTCCAGTCTGGCGGCACCCACGTGCGTTCGGGAGGCCGTGGCTTCGGCGCGAATCGAGAGTATGACTGTCTGTAGTACCGCTCCATGAAAGCCCGACCAGCCGCGAACGTTGATCTGGGAACCGGATTCCGAAATACGACGCGATTCCCGTACGTCACTTCAAGGCGCCCACTTCGCGCGGCATCTCGCAAGGTGCGAACGTGGACGCCGAGCTCAATCGCCAGTTGCTGCAGCGACCAGAGCCGAGACGGGTCCTTGGCTGCGACCAATTCTCGGGCGTTGACCAACCAGGCCTCGGGCACCACCCGGCGGCCCGAGTCCCATGTCCGATATGTTTCCGGCGAGATGCCAAGCAACGCAGCGAACTTCGGTTGTGAGAGCTGCAGCCGCAACCGAAGGCCGCGGATCTCGCATGAGTCGGTGGTTGGCGGGTTTCGAGTCATCGTGCGTCATCACGATTACCTCGAATCCCGAAAGAAAAGCCACCGAGTACTTCACTGAGCTAGAGGGTGACCGGTCGAGACGGCGCGCCCTCGGCCGCGCCGGGTCTGAAGACCCGGCCTAGATCGGAGGAATGTGGCGGAAACTGGCGCGCCCGGTGCGACTCGAACGCACGACCCCCGGCTTAGAAGGCCCGTCGTCTCGAATGGAGAACGAACGTCGGATTGGAGCGCCCGTCGTCTGAGACCCTCAGGAACAGGCCAGTATTCGCGGATTCTGCGGACCCGATCGGTTATATCAATGTGGTTATATCCTGCTGCGCGCCATACTGTGCCCGATACGACATTGCGCCGGAATCGGCAGATTGTGGGTCGATTCGGACTAGACGGCGATAACCGATCCGCCCTGCTCGATCGAGATCGCGCCACATTCTTAGCGTTGTGTGGCGGGTTGGCTAATCCGCGCCCAGGGAGATCTGGCCACCGATCCGGCCGGTTGATTGTGAGCTGACGAGATCCAGGCAGGCACGGGTGTTGACGATGCGGATGCCCATGCCAGAGGGCCGATCGTCTGGCGAACGCTCCCGAAACACTCTATGCTAGGCTCGTACGAGGTGAAATGGTGGGTCTCGGAGAACGGCTGATCGCCGAAATTGTCGGACGAATCCGCAGCGTGGCCACGCCTCGCCGGATCCTCATTTTCGGGTCGGCTGCGGTTGGCTCGTTGACACCGGACAGTGACATCGATCTGTTGGTGCTCGAGGACGACCCGATTGACGCTCGCGCCGATCGTCTGCGCATCCGTCAGGCGCTCAGGGGACTGGGTTGGGCGTTTGACATCATCGTCATGACCACGGAGCGGTTCGACGAGACCAAGGGCGTGGTGGGAACGATCGCCTACCCGGCCAATCGGCAGGGCCAGGTCGTGTATGAAGCCGCCTGACGAGATTCGCCGAGAGATCGTCGCCCAATGGCTCGCGCGTGCCGATGAGGATCTCAGCGTTGCTCGGCACCTTCTCGCTGAGAAGCTCCCGTATCACGGCGCGATCGGGTTTCACGCGCAGCAGGCGGCCGAGAAGTTCCTGAAAGCGTATCTGGTCGCCCACCAGGTCGAGTTCCCGAAGACACACGACCTTGGGCGATTGCTCGATCTGGTCGGCTCCGTCGATGTGGCGCTGGCGAACGTCCTGTCCGCAGCCGTGCAATTGACCGACTACGGTGTCGACGTGCGCTATCCCGGCGACCTCCCCCAACTGGAGGCCGACGACGCAGAGCGCGCAGTCGGTTGTGCCGTCGACGTTCGGGACGCCATTACCCCGCGGCTGAAGTCCCGTCCATAGGCGGGGCGAAGCGCCACGTTCCCGCCTGTTCTCGCGGCTGCAAGCGATTCCTCATTACTTCCTCCCCGTCCAGGCTTCCCAGTTCACGTGAAGGTTGAGAACTCTCGCCCCGGAGCGGCTGGCTTGCGCCCGGCCCCGCCCAGGTCCCATATTCTGCGGATGAGCATCACGCGCGACAAACTGTATGAAGAAGTCTCGGGCGGAGCCGATGATCAAGGTCGCCGCCCGCTACGACGTGTCTTCGAACTACCTGGCCCGCGTCTGCCACCACCTGAGCGTCCCGTTTCCGCATCGGGGCTACTGGGGCAATGCGCCAGTTCGGACAGGCGCCAACGCGTCCACCGCTACCTGCCTCGCGTCCCGGCGAGGTGCTCGAATGGGAAGAAGGAGACGCGGTGCCGCGTCCCACCGCGGCGATCGCGCCCGTTACAGGAAACGACGGCCTTCCGCGCCGCACGCCTGCGCTAGTTGAACGCCCTGCTCGCCATCAGCTCGTCATCGGCGTCCGCGAGTCGTTCTTCGAGGACGCGGTTCAGTCCGCTGCGGCCGTGCCCGCGCACGAGGCATCCGCGTTGGTGGCAAGACTGGATCGCGCACGCGAACTGCTCGGCGGCATTGACTCGCTCCGGCACTTTGAAGCCTGGCGATCGCCCGAAGACCGTGTACCGGACTGACGGGAACACGGTGAGTGCCCGAGGACCAGCACAACTGAATCCCAACCGTAGGAAGGTCTGCCAGAGCGCGGCCCAGTCTCGGCACCTTCCAGAAGACAGGTCAATGCGACCGATTGCTGGCCATTGTGGTAGGTCCTCGTGATCACCGGTCCCTCCGGCCGGCGGTCATGATCCTCGGTCCCTCTGGCGGTCATGCAGGTTGTCCGCGATCACCGGCCAGCAGGGCCGGGGGTCGCGATCCTTGGGCATTAGCGCCGGTGCTCGCGGTCATCGGTCATTGGGGCACGCGTGGTCCTTGGCGCCAGCGTATCGTGAATCGGGTGATTCTTGCGACGCCGGCTCCCTATCCACGGGTTATTGACTAAGAGCCTGTAACAAAACCCCGAACGTCCTTGGGCGAATCGGTCAACACTTGCCGACTACAGGAAGTGATGCGTCGCGACCAGGGCGGACTGGCGTCGGTCGGGTGGTGGGGACTGATGGCTTAGTGCGGGGGCTGCCGTCGACAATGGAGCCGCGCTGGACGGCAACCCCCTTCTCGTGGAATCTCGTGCTAATCGGCCGTCAGCGGCCCACCCAGCAAGGTCATGCCATGCTTCTCGAACACGGCCGCGATCTGCTGCCGGTTTGGCGACGCGCTCCGGCTAATCGGCCCCAATTCTTCGTAGAACTTGTGCCCGCCGCCTGGCGTGTAGACCACAATGATCTCAGCAGCCTCATCGGTCAGGTTCAGGAAGGCATGCGGCACCTTGGAGGGCAAATAGGCAAAGCCACCTTCATTGACGTGGAAGATCGAGTCGCCGATGCGGATCTTGAAGCGGCCCTTCAGCACGTGGATGGTCTCCTCCTGCATGTGGTGGACGTGCAGAGGGGGGCCGCCATGCGGTGCCACCTCGACGACGAAATAATCAAACGCGCCGTTGGTCTGCTCGCCCGTGACCTTGAAGACCAGGTCCCGGCCTGGCCCCGATTGAAGCCTCAAACCCTCGCCCTCATTGAGAACGACGTACTCGCTGCTCACGCTTCCCGTTCTGACTCTCCGGTCTTCAACCATTGTCGTCATCACACCCTCCCTCTTTACGTGTGTTGAGCCAAATATCGTGTAAACGACTATTGGCCGCCTGCATCTTTCAAAGGCGACCCCTCGATCCCCTGATCAGGGAAACGTGCCCAAGTCCGAGATCACCGCCTCGAGCAGCGTCGCCAGCTGCCCCACTCGCTCGACGCCGAGATGCCCGAGCAGCGCTTTCGGCAAGCGCTGCACGTGAGCGTCCAGCCCGCGTACGAGCACCAGTCCCTTGCCCGTAATGCCCACCTCAACGACGCGCCGGTCCTGGCGGCTGCGGCATCGCTTCACGAGCCCGCGTGTTTCCAAGCGGTCGACGAGGCGCGTGATGTCAGGGTCACGCTCAATCATCCGCTCCGCGATTTCGCTGCACGCCAGCCTGGCCGGATGGGAGCCGCGGAGGATCCGGAGCACGTTGTATTGGTGGGTGGTCAGCCGGGCCGTCGTCTTGAGAAATCTCGCCCACGGCTCCACGACCCGTGCGGCCGCCATCCGCAGGCCGAGCAGGATTTCCTGCTCGGGGGACGAGAAGGGCTTCTGCTGCTTGATCTCGTGGGCAACGACGCCAGTCATGAACCAGACAATACATGTTTACACGACTATCGTCAAGAGGTTCATTTCGGGCTCCCGCGCATAGGGGCAGAACCGGAGGGCGGACGGGATTATTCCTGCCTGACGGGCTAGCGTTTACCGATGTCCAGGGCTTGCCTCGAAGGTCCCAAGCAGCCGCCTAGACGCGATTTAGACAGAAAAACGGCGATCTGGCGGTGGATACCGGAGGATGAGGGCGTCCGCTTAGGCGGTCCTCCGCGTTTTGCGCAGCGACCGCCAGCAAATCAGCGCGCACCCGAGCAAGAGGACCGCCTCGTGGATGTCGGCCCGCTTGTCATACCGCACTCGTGGGCGGTGAAACTGACTGAGCCAGGCAAAGGTGCGCTCCACGACCCACGGCCACCGACCCAAGCCACTCCCATGCTCCAGTTGGAAGAAAGGTTTGACAAGATCGGTTGGTTGCCGCCAATTCTCGGGCTTTATCCAGCCACGCGCCTGGCACCGCCCGCCGGCCCGAGTCCTACGTCCGGTACGTTTCCGCCGAAACGCCGAGCAGGGCTGCGAACTGGGGCTGGGAAAGCTGAAGCCGCAACCGGAGGCCGCGGATCTCGATTGGGCGGTCGGCAGATGGTTTTCGAGTCATCGTGCGTCAGCACGATTACCTCGATTCCCGAAGGAATTGCCACGAAGTAATTCACCGAGCGCAAGGATGACCGGTCGCCGCGCGCGCCTTCGGCGACCCCGGGCCTGAAGCCCCGGGGCTACGACAGCAAGAAACCCGCAAGAATCTGGGGAGATCTGCCGCGCCCGCCGCGACTCGAACGCGGGACCCCCGGCTTAGAAGACCGATGCGCTGTCCCACTGAACTACGGTCGTACCGCCGCGCGGGGTCATGTGTCAGGCCACCCGGGCGCCGACGTGTTCTGCGAGCACTCGATGAATCAGGGTCTGGTAGCCGACCTTGAGGCGCTTGGCCTCGGCGCGGAATCGGTTCAGCACCTCCGGGTCCAGGCGGATGGCAATGAGCTGTCGCGCTTCGCTACCGATCGGTGGGCGGCCGACACGGCGCATCGCGCGCAATTGCGGGTCTGACAGCTCAGGAATGTCGGAGAAGTCAATCTTCGAACGTGCGACCGTGCGCCGTTCGCTCCTTGCGGCTCGCTCGCCGCGCGCTGATGAGACGGATCGCTTCGCCATGGCTTCCCTTCCTCTGCGTATAGGCGACGACAAGAACGCGATCAAGAATCGACCGTCCAACCCGGAGGAACCGTGATTCCGCCGTCGAGTGACCGAGGTCAGGACCATCCAAGGCTCCGGGGTCTGCGAAGACAGTCGTGGCCTCGTCGAACGAGACGCCGTGCTTGACGAGATTCGCCGCAGCCTTCTTCGGGTCCCACTCGAACACACATTTAGTATATACCGAATTGCGACGGGCGGGTGCGGCGGCGTGAAAGGCCCAAGGCGAGCGGACCACCGGATCCCCACTATTGACCGGTGATCGACGAACCCGAACGCGGTCCGCGCGAGATGCGTGGCAAGGCTGGTGTGGCGCGCCCGGCTGGACTCGAACCAGCGGCCCCGAGCTTAGAAGGCTCGTGCTCTATCCACCTGAGCTACGGGCGCGTGGCTACTATCTTAGCGGAAGGCGGCCATGCTGGCGGCCCAAGATGCAGCAGTCGTCTCGATGACGGGTATGCCCTGTTCGCCCGCGCCTCGAGAACGTCGATGCGGTCCCAGAATACAGGTGACGGCACGCGCTTCCGGGACTCCCACTGGTAGACGACGGACTTGTTTGCCGCGCCAATCAGCTCCGCCAAACTGGCCTGTGAAATCTTGAGGCGGCCTCGGAGTTCGCGCAGCCGGTGTTGGTAGTCTGATGGAACAGGCCGCGGCACGGAGAATACGCCCTTCGGTTGTCCCCCATAACGCCTGTAGTACGTGTGCAGGAAGGCCGTCCCCGCAGCCCGCGTGGCGAGCCGAAGGGGCTGGCCGAACAACGACCGCGTCCCGTACTTCACTTCGAGTCGCCCGGTCCGTGCTGCCGCCTGCAGCGTCCGGACGTGGATGTTCAGGACCTTGGCGAGGTCTGGCAGCGTGAGCGGTTGCCGGTCCCGCACCGCGTTCGCCGTCGCAGATCGTGCGTGCTCCAGAACTCGGTCGGGCGTCGGACGCAAGCCGCTGTCCCACATCCTCAGTGAGTTGACGGGCACGCCGAGCAACCGGGCGAGACCGGCCTGCGAAAGATTCAATTGCCGGCGACATAGACGCAGCTCGGTCACACGGCCACGATGCCATCGGTGCGCGCGTGGAGTAAAGCGCCTGTTCCGGGCCCTGGGCAGGATGCCGGCCGATTTCTGCGCCGCTGGAAGAAGAACCGCGCGAATTGTGGCCACAACTCGCGAAAGTGATCATTGCGCACCGGATTGCGATTTCGGTGATCGCAATCGAGCGAAATGTGGCCAGAAAGTGGGGATACCGGCGGCTGGGTCGCCGACAACCCTGTTA
>CAWJJY010000006.1:0-128763 GCA_963843385.1 uncultured Acidobacteriota bacterium | reverse complement strand
CGAGCAACACCGGGACGCTGCCGGCCTTGAGCCCGAGGGTCTCGGCGATTCCGCGGTGTTCGAACATCTCAACATGAGCCAGCCAGAGCAGGATGCGCTCCTGCGGCTTCAGCAACTGAAACGTTCGGGCCATGTCGCGTCGCTTCAGCACCGTGTCGCCGTGGTCGGCCTGGGTCTCGTCGACGGCGGCGGCTCGATTGCGGCGTTGCTCGCGATCCTGGCGACGCCAGTGGTCGATGGCCTGGTTGCTCGCCACGCGGAACAGGTAGGCCCTGATCTGTCCCGGGTCGCGTGTCGCAAGCGGACGGCCAGCAGGCGACAGAACGATTCCTGCACCAGGTCGTCAGCGTCGGCGCCGCTTCCGGTCAACCGATACAGGTAGGCCCACAGGGCACGCCCGTGACGGCTGTACAGGGCCTGGAACTCGCTTTCGTCCAGCAGTTCGGCGCGCCCACTCGTCGTGGTTCGGTCGCCCACCCGTATGGCCTCTGCGATCGTGGCGTGCACTGTCAGGATCCGTGCTCGGGCCCGGCCGGGATGGCAGAGGCGGCGAGAGTGCCGCCCCGATACCCCGGGGACCACGGGCTGGAGATCCACCCGAAGCAGGGCGCGAGGTTCGGATTCCCTGCCGTCGAGCAAGCCGAGCGTCTTCGACGGTGGTACGACGCTCCGCTCGAAAGCAGCAGCCCGACTCCGCACGCCGCCACGATCGTGCCGATGATGGTAAACCCCGCGTCGAGATCTGGGAAGGACCAGCGCGACATGAGCACCCCCGCCCCCACCGCCAGGCAGACGATGCCGTTCTCGACCGACCGGACGATGTGGGTGCCGGCGGCCTTGGGGCTTTCGGCGGCGATCGAATTCATGAACTTCTTGCCGCCGTCGGTTTCCATGAACTCGCCGAATTCCTTCATCGACCCCAGCCGGTCGAACAGCCGATTGTAGAACTCCGAGGTGGCTTTCAGTCGCTCCGAACGCCGCTTCCCCGCGTGGATGACGTAGAAGATCCAGGCGGTCAGGAAGAAGGGTGAAATGACTGCGAACAGCGGAACCAAGCCTTCAATGCCCATGTGCCCCTCCGGGTGTGCTTCTCACCAGGTAGAACGAACCTGGAGGCCCGGACATTAACATCCGGGGCTGGGGCACGGGGTCGGTGGCACGCGGCCCGTCCCGAATTTGGCGACCAGTCCCTGGCGCTTGGTTGCTGGTCCGGCTGGCGCCAAGCCGCCAGCAGGTAGTCCCGGGTCAGACTGGCGACCCGCCCTGGGTCTGACTGGCGCCCAGCCCCCAGCGCCTGGTTTCACGTCGACTAGGCTCGGGCGCGTAGTAGGATCCACAGCCCCTTGCAGTCGACTGGCGGTGGTTTGTGCCTCGGAGACGCCTGGTGTCCAGCGCCTGCCGAGTCCCAGGCCTCGCCCGCGCCCGAGCCTCCCGCGAGCCCCTGGTTTCCGTGCTTTCTGCTCTTGCAGCCAGCGCGATCGCCTCCTATACTTCGCGATGATAGAATCGCGCGCGAAAGTCGCCGACCGCCGTGTCAGATCGGCTGAAGAAGGCCCGCAGCCGGTCGATCGCGGTCCCGACCGGGGTGGAGCATCGGGGCGGTCACCCGGCCCGCGTGACAGATGCACACGATCGTCCGCGCCTTGAATGGCGCGCCGGCGATCCGTCGCTCCAGGCGATTACCTGGGAGGAGTGGTTCATGGTATTCGATCCCTTGAAACCCGCCACGCCCGCCGGCGAACCGAGCAGCCCGAAGGTCGAGGCCGTGCCTGCCGCACCCGCTGTTGCCGCGCCCGCGCCGCCGCCGATGCCGAAGCCTGCGCCGCCTGCGCCCGCGCCGATGCCGAAGCCTGCGCCACCTGCTCCTGCGCCGATGCCGAAGCCCGCGCCGCCTGCTCCTGCGCCGATGCCGAAGCCCGCGCCGCCGGCGCCGATGCCGAAGCCCGCGATGCCGGCGCCGATGCCGAAGCCTGCAGCGCCTGCGCCGATGCCGGCCGCGCCGAAGAAGGCCGTCGCTCCGAAGAAGGCTGCCGCCCCGAAGAAGGCTGCCGCCCCGAAGAAGGCTGCCGCGAAGAAGCCGGCCAAGAAGGCCGCCAAGCCTGCGAAGAAGGCGGCAAAGAAGCCCGTGAAGAAAGCCGTGAAGAAGGCCGCGAAGCCGGCGAAGAAGGCTGCCAAGAAGGCCGCCAAGCCTGCGAAGAAGGCGGCAAAGAAGACTGCGAAGAAAGCCGCGAAGAAGTCGAAGGGCGCGAAGAAACGGTAGGTTGGGGTATTCTAGGACCGGGTTTCAAAGCCAGTCTCGACCGGTGCGATTCCGCCGCGCGAGCTGGTGTTGAGCCCGTGAGTCGTCGATCAGGCCGCGCGGGCCCGTTCGCCTGAGAGCGTGACGGGCTCGCGACGGCGCGAACATACGCGGTGAGGTGGCCGAGAGGCTGAAGGCGGCGGTTTGCTAAACCGTTATACGGCCTAAAAGCTGTATCCAGGGTTCGAATCCCTGCCTCACCGCCAACCTTCGCTCACGTCCAGCCTGCACACCCTCTTCCGTGAGCTACGGTTGGCAAGCCATTGACAGTGCGAAGGTTGTCCGCCGAAGCCGCGAGCGAAGCGAGCGCTTGGCGAAGGCGGGCCGTTCCCTCCCTTGACCCTGTCCGGGTCATAATCCCATCCATGACCGCTCCGCGACTGCGTTTCGCGCCATCGCCCACCGGCTTCCTGCACGTCGGGGGTGCGCGGACGGCGCTCTTCAACTGGCTTCATGCGCGCCGCACGGGCGGCGTGTTCGTGCTGCGCATCGAAGACACCGATGTCGAGCGGTCCTCGGCCGCGATGGTGGACGGCATCCTCGAGGGCCTGACCTGGCTCGGATTGGACTGGGATGAGGGGCCGCGCGTGGGCGGGTCCCACGGGCCGTATTTCCAGTCGCAACGGCTGGAGCGATACCGCGAGATGGGCGAGCGCCTCGTGCGCGAGGGACACGGGTACTACTGCTACTGCACGGCCGAGAGCGGCGGCGCGGACTCCTCGAGCCGAAGGTCGTCACAGGCGATGGCCGGCGGGGCAGTTCCTGACGGCGACGAGGAGGAAGGCGACTCGCCGCGCGGCGAATCGTGGACCTACGATCGAAGGTGCCTGCGGCTGACGCCCGAGGAAATTGCCGCGCGCGAGGCCGCGAGGATGCCTCGCGCCATCAGGTTCAAGGTGCCTGAGGGCACGACGACGTTCCACGACCTGGTGCACGGCGACATCGCGTTCGACAACGCCAACATCGAGGACTTCGTCGCGCTGCGCTCCGATGGCCATCCGACCTATCACCTGTCGGTGGTTGCCGACGACATCGACATGGCCATCACGCACGTCGTCCGGGGCGACGATCACATCTCGAACACGCCGAAGCAGGTGCTGCTCTACCGCGCGTTCGGCGCCGCGGTGCCGCAGTTCGCGCACGTGCCGCTCATTCTCGGCCCGGACAAGCGGCGGCTGAGCAAGCGCCACGGGGCGACCTCCGTGATGGAGTACCAGCGCCAGGGCTACGTGCCGGAGGCGATGATGAACTTCCTCGCGCTGCTCGGCTGGTCGCCCGGCACCAACCAGGAACTGTTCGGCCGCGACGAGCTCATCGGGGCGTTCTCGCTCGAGGGAATCAGCCTCAGCAACGCCGTGTTCAACACCGAAAAGCTCGACTGGTTCAGCGCGCAGCACATCCTCGCGATGCCCGCCGAGGAGCTGGCCCGCCGCATCGAGCCGTTGTTGCGCGAGGCCGGGTGGTGGCGCGAGGAGTGGAATGAGGAGGCGGGCGCCGGCCTGGCTGGCGAGACACATCGCGGCCACCAGGGCACGGGGCCGGCGACAGAAGCGCGGCGGGAGGACCCGCAAGCGGAGCGCGAATGGCTGCGCAGAGCGATCGATCTCCTCAAGCCGCGCGCGCGTCGGCTGACTGACTTCGTCGAGAAGGGCCGGCCGTACTTCGCCGATGTGGTGGACTTCGATCCGGAGGCCGTGAAGAAGCACCTGGCCGCGGCCGGCACCGCGGATCATCTCGATGCGCTGCGCTCGATGTTTGCGTCCGCGCCCGCATTCGATGCAGCCGGGCTCGAGGCGGCGCTTCGCACGCTGGCGGAGAAGCGCGGAGTCAAGGCGGGCGTGCTCATTCACGCGACGCGCGTGGCCGTGACCGGTCAGGCGGTCAGCCCGGGCCTGTTCGACGTGCTCGAGCTGCTCGGGCGCGAGCGCATCGTGGCGCGGATCGAGGCGTGCATCAGGTTCCTGACGAAGTAGGCTGGCGGCTGGCGGCCGTGCACGATAGCGGTCCGATGTCTGCACGGCAGCGACTGTTATCTGAAGAAGCAGGCTTGGGGCTTGAGGCCTGAGGCCGTGCACGATAGCGGTCCGATGTCTGCACGGCAGCGACTGTTATCTGCAGAAGCAGGCTTGAGGCGTGGGACCTGGGGTCGGGCTTGAGGCCTGAGGCTTGGGGCCGGGCACGATGGTGGTCCGATGTCTACACGGCTGCGTCTGCAGGCGCGATCCGGCGCTTGACCGCGAATGCCAGGCCCGGTGCGTAGCGCCGTGATTCCGCCCCGGCCGCAAGCCCCGAGCCCCAGCCTTCCATTTCACGCCACGCTCTCGGCTAGGCTCGAGGCCCGACTCCACGCCCGGCCTGCCGCCCCGCCTTCCATGACCACCGGTACTCCAGTTCCGGCGACGCACTACAGGATGACGGTCTTGGTCCGGCGCGGCATCGTGTGAGACTTCCGCTCTGCCATCAGCGCCGCGTGGCCGTCGAGCCCCGCCTTGCGGATGTGCAGCACGCAGGCCTGCCGATTCGAATTGAGGAAGAAGCCGATCGTCCTTGATATGACGTTGTTGAACAGCTTGCAGTCGTTCGGGTCCGAATACATCGAGCAGCTGGCGCAGGACGCGTAGCCGTTCTCGGCGCAACACGATCGGACCTTGCACCAGCTGGCCTTGGTGTTCTCGTGGCAGCCGGGGCAGCGTTCCTTGACGTACGAAGGGCACGCGCCGCAGTAGAGGCCGCAGTAAGCGACCAACGTCCGGTCGGCGACGATCTCGCGCATAGGCACCTCCTCGCGGCGCCATGCTAGCACAGGGCCGGGGAGGTGGCAGGCGCTCGAACGGGCACCCTGTCCGAACGCAACGCGAGGCCCGGTGTTGCCAGTCGCGGAATCCGCAACATGCGTCCACCCCGGAATGCGTCGCGAGCATCGCAGGTGAGCGTCGGCGGGCCGCGAAGGAGGCTTCCAGCGGCTGGAATCGCGGGCCCGTTGGCCTTTCTGACTGGCCGAATCGAGACCCGTTGCGGTAGAATAAATGTTTACGTCCCGCCGCAAGACCTGCATTGCTGGGAGATCGTTCAACGGTAGGACACCTGGCTCTGGACCAGGATATCGGGGTTCGAATCCCTGTCTCCCAGCCAAATAACTTCTTTTCAGTCAATCAGTCACGAGCACGCTTCGAATCAGCTCGGCCGCCGATCGATCCCGTTCTTGACAGAAACTCGACATAAAGTCGTTCCGTCAGGGGTGGAGAGCTCGCGTGCTACGCTGTCGCTTCGTCAAGCGTAGCGTTCTCCGATTGGGGCCGGACCATCCGCAGAACCCTCTAAAGGCGACAGACTGAGGAGGCAGACGATCGGTGCGAATACCCACGACACGCGGCACCTGCGAACGATGCGGAACCAGGGGAACCCGCGGCGCGATCAGAAAACACCTGGCCGCGTGCTCGGCACCGGTGCCGGAAGACTCACGGCATGGAAGGCGGCGTCCCGCTACCGCCACCGGGTTGCTGATCGAAATAGTCGGCCGCCCGAGAGCCTACTGGTTGTTCCTTGGCGTGGCGCACGACGCCAAGCTGAGTGATCTCGACGCCTGGCTGCGGGCCACTTGGCTCGAGTGCTGCGATCACCTCAGCGAGTTCGTTATCGAGCTGACGCGCTACTCGTCGGATCCGAGTCCGACGTTTTCGCTGAGGACGCGATCCCAGTCCACGCACATCGGTGTTGGCAAGGTGCTCCGGCCAGGGGTCGCGTTCCAGCACCACTACGATTTCGGGAGCACCACCGTTGTCGACCTTGCTGTCGTCGGGGGGCTGATCGTCCCAGTGGCTTCCCAGGCGATCGTGCTGCTGGCGCACAACGAAGCGCCAGACATCCCCTGCTCCCAGTGCCCCGAACCGGCGGTCTCGCTGTGTCCCGAGTGCGACGCAGACGGGGAAGCGTGCTTTCTCTGCGAGAGTTGCTCGCCGCGGCACCCGTGTGGCGACGAAGCGCTGCGTCCAGTTGTGAACTCACCGCGGATGGGAGTGTGCGGTTACAACGGACCGGGCGTGTAGTCATTCGGGTCTGGCTCCGGAGCGGTTCTACGCTTCCATGAGGCTACAAGAGACTGAGCAGATTCTGGACAGGACCGAAGGCATGCGGCGCGTGCACCGAAGAGCCATCTCGGTCGATCGAATCGTGGACGCTTATCTTCCGAGGAGTTGATGCTTGAACACGTTCGCGCGGTGGTAGTCCAGGTAGGCGCTCTGTTCTCTTGAGAACTCGCCGACGCGCACGCCGGCGTCGATGCCCCAGGCATCCAGCAGTTTGTCTCTGACCTCTGGAACGATCACCAACTCTTGGCTCGCGGAAAACGTGATGTAGCCTTCATCGAACAGGTGATCAATGTGAGGTGACAACAGTAGGCCGTTGGCGCCGTCGAGACGTTCGGTGTCCGTCGCATCGCGCCATGGCTTCATGTGACTCGCATTGAGGTGCCGCGGCACGTCCACCCTCGTGACCCGGCAGAACGTCTCCCGCAGCAGCACGTTGGACCTGAACACGCCTTGGCCGCGCCTGGCTCTGACCAGCTGTTCCCGAAACGTCGGACCGATCATCTCGCGATCAGTGCTCGCGTCGTCGAGGTCGGTGGGATCTGGCACGCGCTGGAAGTCAGCGATCGCCGCGTGCGCGTCCCAGTACGCTTGACCAATGAGCCCGATGAGAGCGTCCGCAAGGGCCTCGGGCAACCGGGCGAGGTAGACGGACTGCAGCCCGTCACCATTCTCCTGAAGGGGAGAGTATTTGGATGGCAAGAAGGGCCGCAGGATCGCGATGTGGTCCTTCGGCCGGATCTGATTGTCCAGAGTCCAGTACTCGACCGGCACGTACCAACCCTCTTGTGACCAGTTCGATCCGGCCGTTCCAAAGTCTGGCTTTGGACCGGTCTGTCCTCGTCCAGTCACCACCCCAATTGCCTTGATGCGCGTGTCGCAGAACGAGAACACGACGTCGCCGGGCGACACCTCTCGCATGTTCTCGTAGAACTGGTTGCGGGCCCCATTCGCGTTCTGCTTCGGCGACCACATGAAGCACCCGCGAATTTCAGCCCGGTACGTCTGATTCTGATTGACCCACCAGTAACGCATGGCCCGATCGCTCGCGCTCACTATAGACCAGTGATGGCGCAACCTCGCACGATCTTCTCACTTGATCGTCGTCGAGTGACGATGGCATCGTCGTCGTCGTAGTTTGGCCCCGCGACGACGGGGAGAACGGGAGACCAGGAGGAGGGGCAATGGCGCAGATCACGCTGAAAGGGCAGGCCTTCCGTCCATCCGCCAGCAAGTAACAGACGCTTCTTTCCGGTACTCTCGAGTAAGCGATAAGGCCCCAACGCTTAATTGCGTTCTGGAATGCGAATATTGAACGGTCCCGTGCTATCCTGTGTTCGCGATTCGCGAATATTGAATGACCCAGCCCAGCCTTCGGCCCCAAGACGTGTTCGTACTGGCCAAGCTCATCAGCTACCGCGGGCCGCGCCCACCCATGGCTCGCATGGGTCTGGACTTGTCCCTCAGCGCGTCCGAGGTCCATGGCGCCCTGAAGCGCCTGGCGATCTCGCGCTTGGTGTCGGACGAGGCGGACGATGGTCGTCCTCTGCTCCAACCAGTCGAAGAATTCCTGCTCCACGGTGTGAAGTACGCCTTTCCGGCGAAGCGAGGTCAGCCGACCCGTGGCGTGGCCACCTCCTACGCGGCGCCGCCTCTGGCCGGGAAGATCGCCTCCGGCACCGACTTGCCGCCGGTCTGGCCGTACGCCGAGGGCAAGCAGCGCGGCATCGGACTTGAGCCGTTATACAGGACTGTCCCGATCGCCGCACTACGAGATCCGTTGTTGTACGAACTGCTGGCGTTGATCGACGCTCTTCGGGACGGTCGTGCTCGGGAGCGACGCCTCGCCGGTCAGGAGTTGACCGCGCGATTGCACCTGCAACTCCATGGATGACCCCAATCTGGAGATGCTCGCCGCTGCCGCACGTGTGTTGCGGCCACTTCTCGGTGAACTCGTGTTTTTGGGTGGTTGCACGACGGGTCTGATGATTTCGGATCCGGCGGCCGCCGGTGTCCGCCCCACGAAGGACGTCGATACGATCACCGAGATCGCCTCCTACGTCGAGTACGGCGTCCTCTCAGAGCGACTGCGCGGATTGGGGCTGAGAGAAGACGCGAGCCAGGGCGCGCCAATGTGCCGGTGGCGCTACCAGCATCTGATCATCGACGTGATGCCCACCGACGATCGCGTCCTCGGCTTCGGCAATCGCTGGTATCGGCCCGCCATCTCGTCGGCCCAAGACGTGGATCTCGCCGACCTCCGCCTGCGTGTCATCACGCCGGTCTATTTCCTCGCGACGAAACTTGAGGCGTTCCGTGGGCGAGGCCACAACGACATCACTGGCAGCCACGACCTCGAAGATATCGTCGCCGTGATCGATGGACGTGAAGAGATCGCGCGCGAAGTAGCCGCCTCGCCGGCCGATGTCCGGACGTACGTTGCGTCTGAACTGCGCCACCTTCTCGGCGTTCAGGCATTCGTTGATGCCCTCTCGGGCTTCCTGCTGCCCGATTCAGCCAGTCAATCCCGACGACCGTCGCTCTTGCAGCGACTGAGGGCGCTGGCTGAGTCGGGCCTCCCGGAGAACGGCAATTGAAGGCTGGGCTGATCGGGATGGCCTGATACCGACAGCGCCACACGTCGCCCGCTCTTGATAAGATCTTGACACACTGCACACGAAACCACCCTTTTCGACGCTAGTCGACCCAAAGGTCGGTCGCGAAAACCCTAACAAAACCGACGTGATCCGTCACCGTCGACGTCGCTTCTTTCGCCTCTGGACCAGGATATCGGGGTTCGAATCCCTGTCTCCCAGCCAGCTCAGCAGTAGTTAGGACTCCTCTCAACGCCCGGGTTACTCCGCAGCGTGACATCGATACCTAACGCGCCCGATCTGCGGAATCGCAGACCTTACCGGCGAAGGACGACCGTCTGGCCGACGGCCACACGCCCGATGCGCGTGACCGTGCCGTAAATCCCTGAGTTGTTCTGGTTCGCACGAACGACCGCCTTCAGCACGTCAGGCGCAGGGCTCCCTCCATCCGGATCGAAGTTCACCATCGCGCAGCGTACGTCGCGCATCGTGACGGCGACCGCGGGTGCGTCGTCGGCTTCGCCGAACGTGAGCACGCCGCCCAACCATCCATCTTCTTCGAAGGGGACCGCGCGCACGGAACGGACAACGATATTCGGGCGGAATCGTCGGACGTCTGCGCTCCTGTTCGCCAGTTGGCAGACCTTGAGAACCGTATCGGATGTGATCACGGAGATGCAGGCGTCGTCGAAGACTCCGTGTCGCAACTGCATCATCTCGACGGCGGTCCCGGAATCGCGCCCGATCTTCGCGGCGAGAGCGTCTCCGAACATGGGCAAGACTTCTCCATCCGGCGTCAGAACGTGCGTCGGCAGCGCTTCGTCATTCCCGTCTTCACGAGGCTGCGGCGTGAAGAGGATCAAGTCGGGGAACTTGCTTGCGGTCAGCCAGGGGAACCCATCGCGCGCGTCGAGCCGACGACACGCGAGGCGCCTGTCGCCGTCGATACCGTGCCAGCCCAAGGTGGCGGCGACGAGCGGCTCGCCGCGCATCGATTTGACCGGGTAGCGGAAGATCGTTTCGATCTGTCCAATTTCGATCGGCATTTCGTTCTCAGACGAGCCGCACCGCACCGCTCCGAGTATAGCAGCGCCCCTCGAGGCGACTGTACACGCGCGCCCGTAAAATGTTGCGAGTTTCGAGTGGCTGCCGGCGCGCAGACGCGCTTTCGAGTCAGAATGGCTCATGAGACAACTGCCTGCAGCACGGAGCCTCGGGTCCACGCTTTCGATCGGGTGCCTGTCCATTCTGCTCGGCGCAGCCACGACTACTCAGGGGACTGCTCACGCCGCGTCGCCGGACACATCTCAAGATCGTTCTTCTGGGCAGCGGCATGGGACCTCGTGTCGATCTGCAGCAGTTCGGCGCCAGCACGCTCATCGAAGCCGGTCAGGTACGCCTACTGTTCGACTGTGGCCGGGGGGCGACGTTGCGGCTGGCGCAGGTCGGTGTCCCAATCGGAACAATCAACCGCTTGTTCCTGACGCATCTGCACTCCGATCATGTGATCCAGATACCGGACCTGCTCTTGACGGGCTGGGCGGGAGGCGGACGGACCGTGCCGCTGGAGGTGTGGGGACCAGCCGGTACCGCCGCGATGATGCAGCATCTCGAGGACGCGTTTGCCTTTGACATTCACATGCGCCGCGACATTGACGAGAAGCGCCCTGCGGACGGCATCAAGGTGCTGAGCCATGAGATCGTCGAAGGTGTGGTCCTCGACGAGCACGGCATAAAAGTGACCGCGTTTGTTGTAGACCATGGCTTGCTGAAGCCCGCCTTCGGATATCGAATCGACTACGGCGGCCACTCGGTCGTCCTGTCAGGAGATACACGCGCCTCCGAGAATCTGATCAGGCACGCGGAGGGTGTCGATGTCGTGGTACACGAAGTCGTCGATGTCGAGAGCAATCCCGACGGAGCAAGGCGTCACACCACTGCCGAGCAGGCGGGTGAACTGTTCTCCAGGATCAAACCGCGCCTGGCCGTCTATTTCCACGGCCCTGGCGGCGGCGACATTATCAAGCAGACGCGAAGGACCTACTCCGGACCACTTGAAGGAGCTGAGGATATGCTGACGATTGAGATCGGCAAGACGATCGATGTCCGGCACATGCCGCGTTGAGGACTCGTGGCTTAGGCTGGCGATGACGAGGCCACGAGGCCGAGCTCGCGAAGGCGCAGGAAACCGCACAGTGACTTGGCGTCAGCGTCAGCCCGTATCGCGTGGCCTCACCACAGATCGGATCATCGTCGTCCGAAAGATGTATACAAATTTCGGCCACGACCCGCCCGCGGACCGGCCGGTCGTGCGCGATCATTATGTGAATCCAGCGAGTTCAGAGGAGCAGGGATTCAGGCAGCGCTTAGTAGCCAGTTGCGAATCCCGTCCCTGACACCCAGCCACACTCCACTCAACCCAACCCCGCGTATTGGGCTACTCCGAATCGGCTGGTTCGACGATCGTGACGCCGCGGGACTGCGGGTCGAAGTGCCGGCTGTTGAACGTCAGAAGCGCCCTGGCGTGCGAGGCATCGGCGCAGGCGGCGATCAGCCCGTCATACGTGCGGCCGCCGCCGATGCCTGCCCCCGCTAGCCGCTCCAGCACCGCGATGTGCGCCGGCGCGTCCAGCGTCACCAGCGCGGCGTGTTCGACGAAATTCGTTCGCACCAGCGTCCATGCGTCAGCCGGCGCGAGCCGGTGGGGGGCCGGGAGCCGCGTCAGGACGGCGTAGGTCTCGGCGATGGCATGGGCGGCGATCGCCATCCGCTCGCCCCGGTCGAGCCGGCGTTCGATCTCGGCGGCCGCGGCGGCGTGTTGCACGTGCCACCCGCAGACAGCCGCCACCATGCAGCTCGTGTCCAGAGCAAACAACCGCCCGCTCAACGTCGGCCCCGCCCTGTCGAGATGTCGCGCCGGGCCCGCTCCACCGTCGCGGCCCCGAGCGGCCGGACCTTGATCTTCGGCCTGGCGACGAGCAGCCTGCCGCGGGGTTCAAGGACGACCGGAATCGGTTGCGGTTCGATCTCGATAATGCCGTCGCGCCAGCGCACCTCGAGCGGGACGCCGGGTTCGAGCGCCGCCTCCCGGCGAATCGGGCCGGGAATGACAAGGCGGCCGGCTGCGTCAATGGTAGTAATCATGGTATGAACATTACCATGAACAGTGGCACCCGCGAGACAATCGCCATGCAGTGATCCGGACCGTGACGAGCCCTGGAGCAGCGCCTCGTCGTCGAGGAGGCGCGCGGGGAGAAGGCACTCATCGACGTCTTCTACCATCACGGCTTCCAACTCGCGTCCAGAACCGACGAGGACGGCCATGTCCGCCGAACGATCGACAGCCGGGAGGTCGCCTCAGCGCGACTCCGGATCGAACGGCCCAGGTCCGCGTACTTCTACAGCCCGCTTCTCGGCCTGAGGGTCGATCTCCTCTTCGACTTCCCGATTCAGGCACGCGAAGTGAGGCAGCGGTCGACGGCCAGGAAGATCCAGTCGTACGTCTTTCACATCGCCAGCAAGCGCGATCTCATTCGGATGAAGGAAATCGCGGCCAACGATCGCGGAGCTGCGAGCGACCTGCAGGACCTCGAGTTCCTGAAGAGGATCTGACGCGTTGCCTTCGGCGCGATCGGTGCCTCAGGAGAGAGAACGCGTATTGCGGCGCCACTCATTGCGCGACCTGCAGGGCCTTCAACTCCCTCTGCCCGCGCACGAGCAGCTTGCCGTCAGAGAGCGCCAGCGGCGCCCAGTTCTCGCCCGGCTTGAGAATCACGGCGCTCGCCAGCGGCTTGAACCCGGCAGGGCTCGGCTCGACGAGATAGAGCTTCGTGTTGCCGTCCGTTATCAGCATCAAGCCGTCGGCGAGAATCGAGCCGCCCCGCACCAACGGCGGCTCTTTGTCGGTCTTCCACCTGACCTGTCCGTCCATGCTCATCGCGACGAGCCCGTCGTTCCGCTCGTTGGTCGTGTAGTGAGAGTAGAAGTGCCCCCCATACAGAACGGGCGGCTGAGTGTGCGCGCCGAAATCTGGATTCTTGAACAGTTCGGACACGGCGTAGGTGCCGTCGCCCTTCTTCTCCACTTTCAGCATCGCTGAGCCGGCGCTATACCCGCCCGTGATGAGCACACGCCCCTCGCCGGCATCCACGGCCTGGGGGACCGGGATGATGCACTGCCAGTTGGTGTAGGTCCACAGCACCTTGCCGGTGCGTGGATCCAGACCATTGACGCTGCCGTCCCTGGCATTGCGGCCGCGACCCGCCGCCCCGGTGATCATGACGAGATGATCCTCGCCGGCCACCTTCGCCATCGAGGGCGTGACGTACCCCGGAATGCCGGAGAGAGCGGCCGACTTCCATCTGACCGCGCCGGTCAGCTTGTCGTAGGAATTGCACGCACAAACCCTTGGTTGATCCTACGGACTGGTCAAAGGCCTCCGGCTTGCGTACCTTGGTCCTGGAAGGACACACGGTGGACATGAGGGGCGTTGGATCAGAGGCGTCCTGCAGAGTGCCGGCCTTCGACCGCTACGAGCGGCGCGCGATCGAGACGCTGTTTCGCGCGTGGTCCTTCGACGCGCAATTTCGGCGACCCGTTTGCGCGCTCATCCCTCGACGTTGCTCGGGATGACCCTGAGCTTGTCGAGGGGTCAGGACTTCGTGCTGAGCGAGCAGATCGGGCCACGTCGGATCAAGGCGAAGTGGCCATGGTGCGAGTCGAAGCACGCAGGAGGATGAGGAAATGCAGACGCGAACGTTGGGCAAGAGCGGACTGGAAGTCTCGGCACTCGGCTTCGGCTGCATGGGCATCAGCTTCGGCCTCGGGCCCGAGACGAGCCGAGAGGATGGGATCGCGGTGATCCGCGCAGCCGTCGAGCGTGGTGTGACGTTCTTCGATACCGCCGAAGCGTACGGCCCGTTCAAGAACGAGGAGGTGGTCGGTGAAGCACTCGCCCCGGTTCGCGACAGGGTGGTGATCGCCACCAAGTTCGGCTTCAAGTTCGAAGGCGGCAAGCAGGTGGGCCTGGACAGCCGGCCCGTGCACATCAAGGAAGTTGCCGACGCATCGTTGAAGCGATTGAAGACCGATCGGATCGACCTGTTCTACCAGCACCGCGTAGACCCCGACGTGCCGATTGAAGACGTCGCGGGAGCGGTGAAGGACCTGATCCAGGAGGGCAAGGTCAGGCACTTCGGCCTGTCGGAAGCGGGTGTGCAGACGATTCGTCGCGCCCATGCGGTTCAGCCCGTGACGGCGCTGCAGAGCGAGTACTCGCTGTGGTGGCGAGAACCGGAGAAGGAAGTGCTGCCCACGCTCGAGGAGCTCGGCATCGGGTTCGTGCCGTTCAGTCCGCTCGGCAAGGGGTTCCTCACCGGGAAGATCGACGAGAAGACGACCTTCGATGCCACCGACTTCCGCAACGTGGTTCCCCGCTTCACCGCCGAGAACCGCAAGGCGAATCTGGCCTTCGTCGATTGGCTCAAGACGTTCGCGGAGCGCAAGAAGGCGACGCCGGCCCAGATCGCGCTCGCCTGGCTGCTGGCCCGGAAGCCCTGGATTGTGCCGATTCCGGGCACCACGAAGCGTCATCGACTGGAGGAGAACCTCGGCGCGGCCGGGATTCAGCTCGGTGCCGATGAACTGCGTGAGATCGACGGCGCGGCTGCAACGATCGAGGTCCACGGCGCGCGATACCCGGAGCACCTGCAGAAGCTCGTCGGGCGTTGACGGAGCCTGCGGCACGAAGGACGTCTAAATTCCCGGCTCAAGCTGTACCTGCGCAACGCGGGCCGATCTTCCAACCCTCGGCAGGCTCGGCGCACTCCTCGTCCGCGCGCAGAGGGCCGCTCAGATGGCACAACCCGCCGAGTCCACCTCAGCCTCGCCGCGCCGCCTCAGGCGCGTCCTTGTCGAACCAGAGACAGATCGTGTTCTTGGGCTTCATGTTCGTGTGCTCCTTGTGCTCGGTCAGAGCGAGCCGCATTCTCCGCGTCGAACGCATCGGGCGAATTCACCGCCGGGGCATCGTGCGACGCGGCATGCGCCGCCCCGAGCGGGGCTGTGTCAGCCCAGACGGTGTCAGTCCCTCAGCGAGAATCGGAAGTCGATGGCGGTTCCGTCGGCCAGTGTGATCCGGAAGACATGGGTCGTTTCGTCGGCCAGCCGTCGCGTGTCGATGACGAAGACCCACGCCCTGAGGATCTGGGACCACCGGAACACCGGCGGGGGCACCACCGCCGGAACGTCCACGTTCACTTCCTGCACGATGCCGTTCTTGATCTTCTGTACCTCCCTGAACGTCGAGACGACGCCGAGCGAGCCAACCGAGTGGCCGGTCGCGTCGCAGACGCGGAACCGCGCCGGCACCGGCGTGCCCTGCCGGAAATGGCTCGACCCGTTCGGCGCGATCGGCCACAGGATCTCGTGACCCGCCTCCCAGAGACAGTTGCCGCCGGCCGCGAACCTCACGTGGTAGGAGATCGTCGTGCTCGCCCGGTTGCCGACCGCATCGGTGCCCGTCACCGTGAACGACTTCGTGCCGACGCTGGACGTGTTGATCTTCGCGCCGTTCGCCACCGTGCCGTTGCAGGCCGCCACGCCGGACCCGGCGTCCGCGCAGGCAAACCCGGCGGCGGTCCTCTCGTTCAGAACGATCTCGGCGCCGTCGAGCGGCCTCGTGATCGACATCGCGGGTGCCTTGCGATCGATCTTGAACGGGCCGATCGGCCCCGCCGGCGCGCAGTTGCCGGCGGCGTCACAGACGGTGCGCGAGTCGGTGAACGCCGTTGCCGTCTCAGCGCCAACCACCACGCCAGTCGTCAGCGTGAAGCTCGCGTCCGCCGCGCTTGCGAGGCCGCTGCCGTCGTCGGAGGCTGTGCACGCCACGACGAGATCGGTCGCGTGCCAGATCGTGTCGGCCGCTCCGCACGTCACGCGCGGCGGCGTCGTGTCGCCGGAGGTGAAAGTGACGGTGATGGTCACGGTGTCCGTGACCGGAGGATTGACGCCGTCACTCACCGTCAGCGTCATCGTGCTCGCGCCGAGCGGGCAGGTGAGCGTCGCCGTCGAACCGGACGCCGTGCCGCACGGCCCGCTCCAGGTGAAGGTCAGCGGGTCGCCGTCAGGGTCGGATCCTGATCCGGTTAGCGTGACCGCCGCGCCCGATGGACTCGTCGTCTCGACCGTCTGGTCGGTGCCCGCATCGGCGGTTGGCGGGTTGTTCAGCTCGGTCCCCACGACAAAGGGCGAGAGGGTCTGAGTTTCCGCGCACAGGCTCGTGTACGGCGGATCGCCGGCCGGCAGGCGCTGCTGGTTCGGCAGTTTCACCCAGACTCCGCCCTCGAAGTGCATGACCCAATCGCTGAGGCCGAAGCTCCCGGTGAAGCACACCGTCACCGGCGGCGTGAACTGCGCCGTCGTCGTGATCTCGTACATGCTGCCGTTGATCTTGAAGTCCGAAGGAAGCTTGGGCCCATTCGCGATTGGAACTACCGTGGAGAATCCGGCGGTCGTCACCGCATGGAACAAGAGCGTCATGGGCAGAGGTGTTCCGTCCGCGGCGATTGGCTGGACGATGACGTCGTTGCCCACAAGAGTCAGCACGCCGACGGTCGTAGTGGTGAGGACCGAGTTGTTGCCCTCGTTGGGATCCTCAAAACGGCTCGTCACCGAAGGGGAGACCGTGCCACCAGTCGTGGCCGTACCGACGTAGCGCGCTAAGTAGGTGATCTGGACCTGAACGCTGCTCCCCGAGGCCAGACGTGGCCAGTGACAGACGACCAGGGTCGAGCTGGAGTGTAGTCCGCACTCGCCGGGGGTGACGCTTACAAACTCAACGTGGCTCGGCGTCATGACCTCCAAATAGGGGGCGTCGGCGGTGTCGGGGCCCGCGTTGGAAACAAGCAGGGTGCGGGTGAAGGTCTCGCCCAGCAAGACCGGGGTGGACGCCCCCACCTGGACGACCGACATGTCGGCCTGGGGCCTGCGGACTTCGGTCGTCGTGAGGACCGAGTTGTTGCCCTCGTTGGGATCCTCAAAACGGCTCGTCACCGAAGGGAAGACCGTGCCACCAGTCGTGGCCGTGCCGACGTAGCGCGCTAAGTAGGTGATCTGGACCTGAACGCTGCTCCCCGAGGCCAGAGTTGGCCAGTGACAGAGCACCGTCGAACTGGCGTTTACTCCGCACTCGGCGGGAGTGACGCTTACGAAGTCAAGGTTGCTCGGCGTTAGGTCCCCAAAATAGGGGTTGTCGGCGGTGTCGGGGCCCGCGTTGGAAACAAGCAGGGTGCGGGTGAAGGTCTCGCCCAGCAAGACCGGGGTGGACGCCCCCACCTGGACGACCGACATGTCGGCCTGGGGCCTGCGGACTTCGGTCGTCGTGAGGACCGAGTTGTTGCCCTCGTTGGGATCCTCAAAACGGCTCGTCACCGAAGGGAAGACCGTGCCACCAGTCGTGGCCGTGCCGACGTAGCGCGCTTCGTAGGTGATCTGGACCTGAACGCTGCTCCCCGAGGCCAGAGTTGGCCAGTGACAGAGCACCGTCGAACTGGCGTTTACTCCGCACTCGGCGGGAGTGACGCTTACGAAGTCAAGGTTGCTCGGCGTAAGGTCCCCAAAATAGGGGTTGTCGGCGGTGTCGGGGCCCGCGTTGGAAACAAGGAGGGTGCGGGTGAAGGTCTCGCCCAGCAAGACCGGGGTGGACGCCCCCACCTGGACGACCGACATGTCGGCCTGGGGCCTGCGGACTTCGGTCGTCGTGAGGACCGAGTTGTTGCCCTCGTTGGGATCCTCAAAACGGCTCGTCACCGAAGGGAAGACCGTGCCACCAGTCGTGGCCGTGCCGACGTAGCGCGCTTCGTAGGTGATCTGGACCTGAACGCTGCTCCCCGAGGCCAGAGTTGGCCAGTGACAGAGCACCGTCGAACTGGCGTTTACTCCGCACTCGGCGGGAGTGACGCTTACGAAGTCAAGGTTGCTCGGCGTAAGGTCCCCAAAATAGGGGTTGTCGGCGGTGTCGGGGCCCGCGTTGGAAACAAGCAGGGTGCGGGTGAAGGTCTCTCCCAGCAAGACCGGGTTGGACGCCCCCACCTGGACGACCGACATGTCGGCCTGGGGCGGTCCAAAGGCCGCCGCAACGTTCGTGGCAGCATCGACGGTCACACTACAGGGTCCGGTTCCTGTGCAGGCCCCGCTCCAGCCACCGAACCCGTACCCGGCCGCCGGCGTCGCGGTGAGAGCCACCAGCGTGCCATATTCGTAATTGGCGGAGCATGTCACGCCACAGTCGATACCGGGAGGAGCGGAGACGATCGTGCCGATCCCTGTCCCGGTCTTTGCGACCGAGATCGTAAACGACTGTAAAGTGAATTCAGCTGTGATGCTCTTGGCGGCGTCCACCGTCACGATGCACGGCCCAGCCCCTTTACAGTTGCCGGTCCAGCCGGTGAACATGGAGCCGGTCGCCGGCGTCGCCGTGAGCGCAACTGTTGTCCCGTAGTCCTCGGTCACACTGCACGCCGTCCCGCAGTCGATACCGGCCGGCACTGAAGTCACCGTCCCGCTTCCGTTCCCGCTCTTGATGACATCCACCGCGAATCGCTGCGGGCTGAATGCGGCTGTCACGTTCGTAGCAGCATCAACAATCACGGTGCATAGCCCAGTGCCTGTGCAGGCGCCGGTCCAGCCGTCGAATGTCGATCCCTCACCATGCTTGGCTGTGAGAACGACCTCGGAACCAGGGGTGAACATGCCGGTGCACGTGGCACCGCAGTCGATCCCGGAGGGGGCCGATGTGACGGTTCCATTACCGGCTCCCACCTTTGTCACCGTGACCGGGTGGGCTGGTCGGTTCACACTAAACTCACCGGAGAAATGGTTGTTCGCATTCGTCAAATCCCGCTCGGTTGCCGAGACGTCTGCAATCATTCCAACAGAGTTGTTGCCTGGGAGCGGCGCGGCAGCGCTCGTCAGCGTCGCGACAACCGTGATCGTCGCCGTGTTGTCCGACACCTGTGTGCCAAGCGTGCCGAGATCGCAACTGATCGACGTCCCGGCGTAGCCCGTGTCCCCGGGCACGTGACAGACTCCCTGGGTCGTCGATGCCGACAGAGCGGACGAGACGCTGGCCACGTAGTCGAGGCCGCTGAAGTGCACGCTTGTGGCCGCGTCCGGCCCGTTGTTCGTGACGACCGCGGTCAGGGTGACCGGCTCACCCACGAACGCCGGGTCTGGAATCGCCGCTACCGTCACGCCGACATCCGCCTGCCCGGCGGGTGCTGTGACGAAGGCATGCCATTCTCCGTTGATGAAGCCGTGTCCGGCGATCTGTCCATGGTCGTTGATCGCCGCTGCGGACAACAGCATCAGCCACTCCGCGGACGAGGCTGCCATCTGGTTCATCACGCCGTTCTCGTAGAAGAAGGCGTGGGTGGCGCCGTCTGACGTCGATGCATTCCCCACAATCTGGCCGGAACTATTGATGGCTGGATTGCTTCCGTAGCTGGCCACTGGCCCGCCGAGCGTGCCGAGGTCTCTCATCCCTCCGGCGTTGTCGTAGAGGAACGCACGGTTGTTGTAGTAGTTGCCCGTATTGGTGACAGAGGCCCGCCCAATGACCTGGCCGGAGCTGTTGATGGCTGTGGCTTCGTAGATCGTGGTCCCGGCAAAGGCGCCGAGGTCGGTCATGCTGTCGCTGTCGGGGTCGTAGCGGAACGCGTGATAGTCGCCGGTGGCCGTCCTTGAATACCCCGTCACCTGGCCGGCGTCGTTGATGGCGGTGGCACAGCCGTAGCCCCCCCCGAGCGTGCCGAGGTCGTGCACCACGCCGGCGTCAAGAAGAAAGGCGTGTTGCTCGGAGGCGGCCGTCACCATACAGCCGGCCACCTGACCAGAGCTATTGATGGCTGTGGCGATGCTTTCGTTCCCGACGTAGGCGACGAGATCCTGCAAACCGTTGATTGGGTCATAGAGGAAGGCATGCCCTTCGTATAAGTTGGCGGTACCCGAATATCCGACGACCTGGCCGGAAGCGTTGATGGCTCGGGCTACGCTCCACTCCCCTCCAGGGAGCGTGAGGTCTGTCAGTGACCCGTTGCTGTAGAGAAAGGCGTGATCGTAGGCCGCGCCGGTGTTCGACAGTCCTATCACCTGGCCCAAGGCGTTGATGGCTGTGGCAGTGCTCCGGGTCGCGCCTGGAAGCAACGGGAGATACGCCATCGCGCCATTGGTGTAGAGGAAGGGACGATACTGGCCGCCGGCCACCCACACATTTCCCGCCACCTGTCCGGAGTCGTTCAAAGCGACAGGATAGTAGCCTGTCCCCCCGGGCAGCGTGCCGAGATCCCTCAACGTGAAGGTCTGCACGGGCGGCGGCGTTGAATACAGATTGATGGTGATCCCGAGCTGCAGCTCAGACACAGATCCAGTCGCGTCCGTCACGGAGACGGCAAACGCGTACAGCCCAGCCGCTGTCGGGGTCCCCGAGACGACCCCTGTTGCCGGGTCGATCGCAAGTCCGGCGGGCAGGCCGGATGCGCTCCATGTATACGGCCCTGTCCCACCGGATGCCGAGAGCTCCGCACCGGCGTACGGGGCGCCCTCCACGCCGGGCGTTAGGGCGTAGGGCGCGGTGATGGCAAGGTCGTTGACCGTGGGACCGGCGAGATCCCCGGTCGCCGGGAGCGCCACGACGAGAGTCCCATCGGACGCCTCGAAGCGGTGGCTGTGCGGCCCGATGGACATCTGAGACGACGACGTGGAGAAGGCATACTGCTCGCCGTTGGTGAAGTCGCCATCGCGCAACAGCGGATCGGCAGCGCCCGTGTCCTGCGACATGGGCGAACAGGCGTTGTCGATGCAGATATTGACGTAGGTGGGGGCCAGATTCTCGGTGTGCGCGTAGACCGTCTTGTAGGTGAACTGAGTGGTCACGGAGCCGATGTCCGGGTTGACGCCGTCTGCCATGTAACCCGCGTCGGTCGAATATGAAAGAAGCAACGCCGGCGGAGGTGGCCCAGGTGTGGGGATAATCGCCACGCTATGGTTGTACCCTGCGGCCACCATAGCCACGTCGGCGACGCCGAGTATCTGGGCTGGAGTTGTGGGAGGGATGCCGGTCGCGTAAAACGCCCAATACCCCCAGGCCCAGACCGTGCCATCGCTCATGCGAGCGACGGAATGAAGGTCGCCCGCGGCCAGGCCGGCCACGTCGACCAGGTCGCTCACCTGTAAGGGAACCAGGCTCCGGTAGAAGACGGTGCCTTCGAATCCGCCGAATATGGGCGGCGTCACGCTGCCGAGCTGACCAGCGTCGTTTGCCCCCCACGCCCAGAGAGTGCCGTCGCTCTTGAGCGCGACAGTGTGCTGCCCGCCTGCGGCAATCGACACAACGTTTCGCAACAGGTGGCCCAACGTGTCCGCAACCACCTGAACGGGAAACTCGCTGTCTCCAGCCGTCCCGTCGCCAAGCCCGCCGTATCCGTTGCTCCCCCACGCCCAGACCGTGCCGTTGCTCCTGAGGGCGACGCTGTGAGATCCGCCAGCGGCCACAGCGGTTCCATCGTGGATCCATGCGATCTGAACCGGAGAATACCTGTTCGACGCGAAGTCGGAATGCCCCCACTCCCAGATATCGCCGTTTGCGTCGAGGGCAACGGTATGAAAGCCACCGGCCGCGATGGCGATCACATTGCCCAGCTCGCCCACGCCGTTTGGTCCGCTCACCCGGACCGGAGTCAATCGTTGTACCGCGGTCGTGCCGTCGCCGAGTTGACCATTGCCATTCCATCCCCACGCCCAGACACCGCCATCTCGATCGAGGGCCACGGTATGTCCCCCCCCGGCGGCCACCGCGATCACGTGGCGGAGCCCGCTCACCTGGACGGGGGTGAGGTGATCCTCAGTTGTCCCGTCGCCGAGCTGACCGGAAGCGTTGTTCCCCCATGCCCAGACCGTGCCGTCGCTCCTGACCGCAACCGTCCAGTTGGCACCGCCGGCAACCGCCGTCACCCAGGAAAGACCGTTCACCTGAAGGGGAGTATTCGACGCATTGGTTGTTCCGTCGCCCAGTTGGCCGGAAACGTTGGGCCCCCACGCCCACACCGTCCCGCCGCCGGCGATGGTGTATGTGACGGTTTCGACGGCGCTTTCATTACCCGCCGGGTCAACCCCGAAGTACTGGATCGTCGTGTCGACGGCGATCGGGATCGGGTCGGCATAGACCAGGGAGGACGTCGTGGGCGCTGATCCGTCCGTCGTGTAGTAGATCGTTGCGGGCTCGTCTGCCGAAAACCGCACCCGTTGCGCGGACAGGTAGAGTCCACCCCGAACGCTTGGCGTCACCACGGGCGCCGTCGTATCAGGGATCAAGGCGACGTCGCCGTCGTGCACGGCCCAGGCGTAGCCGCCGTTGATCTTGACTTGCCATTGCTGGGAACCGATGGCGGAGTAGAAGTACCACGCGTAGATGTTGTTCGGCGGTATTCCGTACTCCGTGCCGGACCAGTAGTTGCTGGCCTCGACATTCTGGAACAGGTCGAAATTGGCGTTATGTGTCGTGGTGATGGACTGCCCGGCCACCGCGCCCAGTGCGACGTAGAAGAGGTGCCCGAGTTCACCGTTGGTGCAGTTGTAGCCTTCGCAGCCATTGCTGGTTGGCAGGCGCCAGCCGGTGATGCCGTCCACGACCAGGCTGCTTACCCATGAAGTCGCGTCAAACCAGTCCAGGAAGCCCGCGGTGTGATAGCCGGAGGTCCTGGCGTAGTTGGCATCCCTGAGCCAGGTGACGTCGAGGTCGGGGTCATAGAACGCCCGGCCGCCAAGTCGCGGCTCCAGTGGATGAACTGCCTGCGCCAGAGCGCCCTGCGAGATCGTCAGACTCAAGCCCAGCAGCACGGCCGTGACAGCGGTCCGGTGGATCATCGGGAGCCTCCAGCAAGTGATGCGATTGGCACCCGCCCGCTCCAGGTCTCTGGCCGTGACGGGATCACTCTCTGGAGACATACGCGGAAACCGGGACCAAAACAGCCCGCAACCAGGTTTTTCGGGTATGCTTGGCGGCATTCCGTCCCGCTGTGGCGGGTTCCCCATGACGTCCGACGTAACGGCGCTCCTGCTCGCCTGGAACCACGGCGATCGCGATGCCCTCGATCACCTGATGCCGCTCGTCTACCAGGAACTGCACCGGATCGCCGGCGCGCATTTCCGGCGGGAGCGGCCCGAGCACACGCTGCAGGCCACGGCGCTGGTCCACGAGGCCTACCTCAAGCTCGTGAATCAGCAGCACGCCCACTGGGAGAACCGCACGCAGTTCTTCGCCGTCGCGGCCCAGTTGATGCGGCGGGTGCTGGTCGATCACGCCCGCGCGCAGGCCGCCGACAAGCGGGGAGGCGGTGTCACGCGGCTCTCGCTCAACGACGCGGCCGAGCCCCGGGCGATCGACGGCCAGACCGACGTGGACGTGCTCGCCCTCAACGCGGCGCTCGACGAGCTGGCCGCGCTCGACCCTCGCCAGGCACGAGTGGTCGAGTTGCGCTTTTTCGGCGGGCTGGACCTGGAGGAAACGGCGTCGGCGCTCGAGACGTCGCTGACCACCGTGAAGCGGGACTGGACCATGGCCAAGGCCTGGCTCTACCGCGCACTCGGAGGCTCCGTGTGACCGGGCCCGCCTGGGATCGCCTGAAGCAGCTCTTCGAACAAACGCTGGAGGAGCCGGCAGACCTTCGCGCGGCGTTCCTCACCGCCGCCTGCGGTGAGGACGAGGCGCTCAGGGCGGAAGTGGAAGCGCTGGTCCTCGCCCACAACGCAGCAGGCGAGTTTCTCGAGACGCCGGCCGCGGCCGAGATGAGGTTGACGCCGCCACGGGGCTCCGACGATGTCGTCGGCCGGCTGGTCGGTCCCTATCGAGTTGTCGCCGAGATCGGCCGGGGCGGCATGGGGGCTGTTTACAAGGCGCGACGGGAGGGCGACGACTACACGCAGGAGGTGGCGCTCAAGC
Organism: uncultured Acidobacteriota bacterium; assembly: GCA_963843385.1. Taxonomy (GTDB): domain Bacteria; phylum Acidobacteriota; class Vicinamibacteria; order Vicinamibacterales; family JAKQTR01; genus CAVOHU01. The sequence continues at coordinate 104,790 of CAWJJY010000006.1, read as the reverse complement.
TCGTGCCTTCCGGCCAGACGTCGGCCCGGTTCGCCGCGCGGTTTCGTCAGGAGCGGCGGATCCTTGCCGGTCTTGAACACCCCCACATTGCGCGCCTCATCGATGGCGGCACCACCGACGACGGCCGGCCGTACTACGCGATGGAGTTCGTGGACGGTCGGCCCCTCGACGTGTACTGCGTGGAGGCGGACCTCGGCCTGCGTGCGCGCCTCGAGCTGTTCGGCACGATCTGCGCAGCCGTGTCGTTCGCCCACCGGAATCTGGTGGTCCACCGGGATCTCAAGCCCGGCAACATCCTGGTTGCCGCCGACGGTTCGCCCAAGCTCCTCGACTTTGGCATTGCCAAGCTGCTCTCGGCAGACGATGCCGGCGAAGCGGAACACACAGCGACCGGCATGCAGTTGATGACGCCGGAGTACGCCAGCCCAGAGCAGGTGCGAGGCGATCCGGTCACCACCGCCACCGACGTCTATGCGCTCGGCGTGATCCTCTACCTGCTGCTCACCGGCCGCCGCCCGTACGAGTTCTCCACCCGCAGCGCCGAGGAAATCGTTCGCACCGTCTGCTACGAGGATCCCCGGCCGCCGAGCGCCATGGTCGTGGCGGCGCGGCGCCAGATTTCGGGAGACCTGGACACGATCGTCCTGAAGGCGCTGCGCAAGGAGCCCGAACGGCGGTACAAGTCCGTGGACGAGCTCTCGGAAGACGTTCGCCGGTACCTGACGGGGATGACCGTCGGCGCCCGCCCCGACACGCTTCGCTACCGCACCACGAAGTTCGTGACCCGCCACCGCGGGGCGGTCGCTGGAGCCGTCGTCGCCGTGCTGATCCTGGTGGCCGGGCTGGCGGCGACGACCTACCAGGCGCGGATCGCCGAAGCGAACCGGCAGCGTGCGGAACGGCGCTTCGAGGACGTGCGCCGCATTGCCAACAGCCTGGTGTTCGAATTGCACGACTCGATTGCCGACCTGCCGGGCGCCACCGCCGCACGGGCGCTCGTGCTCCGGCGGGCGTCGGACCTCTTCGACACGCTCGTCGTCGACGCGCCGAAAGACCCGGTGCTCGGCGAAGAGGTCGCGGCGGCTTATCACAGGCTGGGTGGTGTCCTGGGGTCGGAGGGTGAGTCGAGCCTTGGTGATCGGCGCGCGGCTGAGCGGGCCCATCGTAAGGGGCTCGAAGTCCGCAGGCAGCTCGCGGCCGCGGCTCCGGCGGACCTCGATCGGCAGGACCATCTGGCGTCGAGCCATGTCGACCTGAGCTACGCGATCGGAGACGCCAGGGACGCCCTTGCGCACGCGAGCGAGGCGGCCGCGATTGGCGAGCGGATCACCCGACTCCGTCCGGAAGACCTCGGTCTCAGGCGGCACCTCGCCAATGCACGCTTCGCCGAGGGCACTCAACTCGTCGAGGTGGGCGACCTGGACACGGCGCGGCGGGTCTTCGAACGGGCTGCCGCCGTGTACGACGGGCTCTTGATTCGGCAGCCAGGCGACCCGACGCTTCTCCGCAGCGCGACGCTCGTCCACAAGCGCCTCGGCGCGATCCTCACCAAGCAGCGCCAGTTCCCGGCCGCTCTCGAGCACTATCGCAGAGCGGTGAGCGCCGACGAGAGACGCGTCGCGAAGGCCGCCGCCAGTGCGACGGCGCGGTACGATTTGTCGGTCTCGCTGGTCGACCTCGGCGTGACGCTCGGACAATCGGGCGACCGGGACGGGCAGATTGAGGCGAGCGCGCGCGCGCTGGTGATCCGCGAGGAGCTTGAGCAGGGCCGATCCGAGCAACGTCCATTTCCGATACGGCCTGGTATCGGTGCTGGCGCGCCTGGCGGGCGCGCTGCGAGAGACCGGCCGCCACCAGCCGGCGCTTGCGCATCTTCGTCGCGCGCTCGAGCTTGCAGAGCGCCCCCCCGCCGACCTGGCGTCGCTCGCCGGAGTCCATTTCACGATGGCTGACGTGTATGCCGATCTGAAGCGTTGGGACGAGGCGAGCCGGTCGGCCGCGATGAGCGTCGAGCTCTGGCAGAAGCTCGCCACCCTGAAGTCAGCCACTCCGTGGCACCGCACCGGTCTGGCGCGAGCGCATGAACTGCTCGGCGCCGTGCTGGTCGGCCGCGCCTCACGGCCCGGCGCAGCGGTGGATCAGGCCGCCGCCGACCGGCGCAGGGCGGCAGCGGCGTACCGAACCGCCCTGTCGCTCGCGCTGGCGCTCCAGGCCGAGGGCCAGCTTGTCGGAGACGACGCCAGGCTGCCCGAACGGGCCAGGATCGGGCTGGCCCGATCGAATCGCTCGCCGGATTTGCCGCCACTTCCTTGATTCGCTGCCCTGGACCAGATCGGCGCATGAAGATCTCAGAACCGCGCCTCGGTCCACCCCATCCCACACCAAGCGCGGACGAGTAGCTGCTGCCACAGCCCCCGCATAGGGAGGGCAAGGCCGCTTCGCCATTCGGGCCGCGGTGCGCCGCGCGAATCGGGCCGCCTCCCATCGCTCTCCCGGCCGGACCGGCACGCACCACACCCGACCTGCCGCGCGGGTCGCCTGCCAGGAATCGCTCGCGGACCAGGTGCGCGAGGTGCCGCCCGGCCTGTTCCATCATCTGGATGAGGAGGAGGCGGAAGTCCTCGACCATGGCCCGGAGGTCTTGAACGCGGCGATCGGCCGTGCAGGTCCCGGGCGCTGCGGCAGCTTTGTACGTTTGCGCGAGATTCTCCGATTCTCCACCACCACACGGTGAAGGCGATCGGAGTCGTGCGTGTGGTGAATGACTCGGACTCATAGCTAACGCGAAAAAGAGAGGAGAAGAAAATGGAACACGTCGGTTCGGTAAAGATGACAGTGAAGGCCGCAATTCGAAGATTGGCTGTCGTGCTCGGCGTCCCTGCGGCGACCGTGCTCCCGGCCGCCGCTGACAACGGCGTCCTGAAGGTCAGCTCGTTCCCCTCCGGAGCGGCGGTTGCGACCGGCGCTCTCGCACTGCGCATGCCGCACGCGGTCTTCTGCATGCGCAGCCGCGCCACCCGCGAAGCTGGGCGGCAGGCCTTACGTCGACAGTGAGCGCGCCAGGCAGCGGATGGCTCTGGCGCGCTTGCTGCAGACTACCTCCTGTCGGCCAGTCCGTTGGTGCCCTTGAGCACGTCCTCTCGCACGATCGTCATCACCTTGTCGGGCTCTTCGAAGATCGGACTGTGCGCGGACTGGCGGAAGGTGTAGAAGCCCTTGAGCGGCGCGGTCAGGCTGTCGAAGTAGGTCGACGCCTCGGCGCAGGTGCAGGTGTAGTCGTGGACGCCGTGCAGGAAGTAAACGGGGACGCCCACCGCGGGGACCTGTTCGGCGAGATCGATTGCGAGCATGTTCTTCCACATGCTGCTGACACCGGTCGCGGCCTTGCCGCGCCAGAAGTTGATCTTCTCCGCCAGCGTGTAGTCCCGATTTCGAAGCGATGGCAGGAAGAGGCCCGTCACGACCGATCGCATCTCCCGCATCGTCCCGACGCCAAGCGTGTGCATCGCCTCGTCGCGGACCCGCAGGTACGCCGCAGGCACACCGCCTTCGAGCGTCACCGGCGCGGACTCGAGCTTCCTCGCCAGGGCGGCGCGTCGCTCGGCTCTACATCGGCCGAGCATGAAGTCGTAGGCCTGCTTTTCGGACCTGAGCTGGTTTCGCATCTGGGCCACGCCGATGTAGGCGTGATAGAGCTCGGGCGCCCGGGCCACGGCGTGCATCCCGATGAAGCTCCCGCCGGAATGGCCCATCAGGTAGATTCGATCCTTGCCAAAGCGCCGGCGCAAGGTGTTGGTGAGCGCGAGCGTATCGGCAACGAGCTGCTCCACGGTCACCGATGCCAGTGACATCCCGGGCCGGTAGGACAACCCGGCTCCGCGCTGGTCCCACCAGCAGACGACAAATTCCGTTTCGAGGCCCGTGGGATAGCGCTCGGTCAGGAAGTACTCGGGCATGCCGCCGTGAAGGTAGAGCAGGACAGGCTTCGTGTTGTCTTTCGCTTTCAGGAACATCCCCTGCTCGAAGCCGTTGAGATCCACCCAGACCTTCTCCGAAATGCTGTTCGGAAGCGGACGCCCGCCCTCATCCAGGAACGGTTTCGGCTTCCCCGGCCAGCTCCAGACGAGGAGGACCGCCACGATCGCGACGGCCAGCGCAACCAGGAACCCAGCCACGAATACGAACACCATCATGGCGTTCCCCATTCAATAGTGGGGGCTCGAGGTGAACCAGCGAGATGCGCCTGCACGAACGACGCCGGACGGCCGGATTGTACTCTGCGAGATCGCCCCTCAGCCTGGCGGCTGCCGTCGGCCTGGTTCGCGATCGGGGGCGCCTCGACTTCGATGCCCCGATTCCGCGTTGCGTCCCCGACCGGCTCGTCGCCTTTTCATGCAAGGGCAGGGGCTTCTGTCCAAGTTGCGCAGGACGACGCACGGCGGAGCGAACGGCGGACCTGGTGGACGATGTGTTCCCGCCCGTACCCGTTCGTCAGTGGGTTATCAGTTTCCCACCGCGGGTCCGGTATCTTCTGGCCTGGGATCATGAGCTCCGCCGCGCGGTCGTCGCCGCGCTCAATTTCAATGCGCACGTACACGCGCTCGTGGTCGACGGTGTCTTCGCGAGATCGACCTCCAGCCGGCAGGTCTTTCACCCCGCTCGAGCGCCCGAGACGGGCGAACTCTCGGCGCTTGTCGCCGCGATCGTTCGTCGGCTCGAGCGCCTCTGTCGATATGCGCTTCGGCCACCCATCGCCGACGAGCGGCTGCGAATGACGTCCGACGGGAATGCCATGCTCGAGCTTCGCCACCTCGGCCTCCCAGACGAGATTCCGCCGCCGGCTCCCGCCAGAGCCCCGCCGGACTTCTTCGAAACGCAAGACGCGGGTCATCAGAAAGTCGATCTGTGCCCCAAGCAGGATTGGCTGGAACCGTGCTGACCTCACGCCCAATGGTTGGACCGGAGACGATGGTCACCGAGCGAAGCATCGCGCCGAAGGTCTGCGCGGCGCCGCGGTGCTCGCGCGAATCGCGCGCTTGATACGCAATCGGCGCGGCGTATCATTCGGGCGTAACTCATCTGCTTTGTGGCACAGTGCCAGCCCATCCGGCCCCAGGAGCGCCGGAATCCCGAATCCCAGGGTCTGAGAAGGGGGCATTACCTTGCGCTGGGCCGGGACCGGGCAGTCGCCCGGTGCCCTAATATCGCCTATCGTCGCCGCTCTGCGCGACACACTGCTGCCGAAGCTCATCTCGGGCGAGCTGCGGGTGCAGGACGCCGAGCGATTCGTCGCCCAGGCTGGCTGAGACCGCTCGGCGCCGGTCGCCGGCCCACCGCCGCGCGTCGCGAACCTGGCAAACAGCCGGCGTCAAGTCTAGCGTTCAGCCGAAGGCGATGATTGCATTCAGCCGACGGACAACCTTCCGATCAGCCGAGACGAAACCTTGCAGGTAGCCGACATCAAACGTTACGATTAGCCGATGCCGAACCCGACCCTCTACCGCCGATCCGCCGAGCGGCGACTGGTCGAGGCGCTCCAGGACTCTCCGGCTGTGCTCATCCACGGGCCCCGCCAGTGCGGCAAGACAACGCTTGCCCAAATGGTCGGCAAGAAAGCCGGATACACCTATGTCACCTTCGATGACGACGTCACCCGCGAAGTGGCGGTCGCAGATCCGATCGGATTCGTGGCCGACCTCCCGGGAAGAGTGATCCTCGACGAGGTGCAGCATGTGCCGCACCTCTTCACCGCGCTGAAAGTCGCCATCGACCGCGGACGCGACCCCGGCCGGTTCATGCTGACCGGTTCGGCCAACGTACTTCTCGTGCCGAAGCTCGCCGACTCGCTGGCCGGTCGCATGGCCATCCTGCGACTTCATCCGCTGGCGCAGTGCGAGCTGGCGCGACACGCGCCGGTCTTTGTCGACCGCCTCTTCGGCAAGGGTTTCAGGGTGGAGCGATGGGAGCGGCTGGCGGGGGAGCTCGCTGACCGAATCGTCGCTGGTGGCTACCCTGCCGCGCTACCGCTTCCTCCCGGGCGCAGGCGGGCCAGGTGGTACGAAGACTATCTCGACGCGCTGGTCCAGCGCGACGTGCGTGAGCTGGCCCGCATCGGCTCGCTCGACGCGCTGCCGCGCTTGCTCCGACTGGCGGCGGCGCAGACAGCGCGGCTGCTCAACGTCGCGGATCTGGCGGCGCCGTTTCAACTGAGCCGCCCGACCATTCGAGACTACGTCACACTCCTGGCTCGTGTCTTCCTGCTCGAAGAGTTGCCCCCGTGGCACATCAATCGGCTGAGCCGGCTGGTCAAGACGCCCAAGCTGCACGTCGGGGATACGGGACTTGCGTGCGCGCTGCTCTCTGCCAACGCGACGACGCTCAAGGCGGATCGGGAGTTGCTCGGCCAATTGCTGGAGACGTTCGTGTTTCAGGAGATCAAGCGACAGGCGAGCTGGCACGATGATCCACTGTCGTTCTTTCACTTTCGTGACCGGGACGACTTCGAGGTAGACATCGTGATTGAGCGCGGCGCAGAGGCGGTGGCGGGCGTGGAAATCAAGGCGGCCGCCACGGTCACCGCCGCCGACTTTCGTGGTCTGCGCAAGCTGAAGGAAGCCGCCGGAAAGCGATTCGCCTGCGGTGTCGTGCTGTACGACGGAGAAATGAGCGCGGGATTCGGCGACAGCCTGTATGCGGTGCCGATCCGCGCTCTTTGGGAGGACGCGTGAGCCAGCCGTTCTCCGAGTCCATCGTCGACGAAGCGGCCCTCGCCTGGCTCGAAGGGCTGGGCTACGCGGTGCTGCACGGCCCCGATATTGCCGCGGGCGAACCGGGCGCCGAGCGCAGCGATCCGAACTACCGCGACGCCCTCCTGGAGCGGCGGCTGCGCCAGGCGCTCGTGCGCCTCAATCCCCATCTTCCGCCCGAGGCGCTCGAAGATGCCTACCGCAAGCTCACGCGCGTCGACGCGCCCTGCCTCGTCGAACGCAATCGCGTGGTGCACCGGATGCTCGTCGATGGCGTGACGGTCGAGTACCGCCGCAAGAACGGCTCGATCGCCGGGGCGCAGGCCCGCTGTGTCACAGTGCCAGCCCATCCGGCCTCAGGAGCGCCGGAATGCCGAATCCCAGGGTCTGAGAAGGGGCATGACGTTGCGCTGGGCCGGGACCGGGCAGCCGCCCGGTGCCCTAATATCGCCTATCTTCCAGCAGTACGAGGCCTATCTCACGGCGAACGTGCTCAAACCTGCGGGCATGCTCGAGACCGGCTACAAGGCCCCCGGCTGGGCGGAGGCCCGCGTGGCGCACGGCTATCGTGACGGCGAGGAGTGGGGGACCATCCTCGATCGCATCCAGGTGCCAGAGGCGCCGTACTGGATGCTGCGCGGCAACGGCGGCCTGCACACCACGCTCAGCGACATGGTGGCCTGGCACCGCTCGCTCTCCACCGATGCCGTGCTCCCGGCCGGTGCCCGGGCAAAGTTCTTCACGCCGTATGTCGCCGGAAGTCCTTCGCCGGCGACGTGGCCGATCTGCATGCGGCCATGGGCGGCAACAGGCCGATCGAGGATGTCAGGACGCAGGAAGCCGGCTTGATGAAGGATCGCGAATCGCGGCTGGGTCGCTTCATCCGGTCGTCCGTGCTGGGGACCGCGCCCCGCGACGGAGACCCGCTCCAGACGATCGTGCGCCTCGAGTTCGAAACGCGCGCAGTCTACAACCCCTACATCTCGGGACCGCGCCGGCTGCTCGGGTTGATTCCATTCCCGGATTTACCGCCCCTCAGGTTCCTGCCGGCTAGCGATGTCGAGTTCGTCGCCTTCTCGCTCGAGGGCGGCGGGCTCGAGCGCCGCCTGTCGTTCGAGCAGCGCGACGGGACGACCGTGCTGGTGCTGGCGACCGCTGCGGGGCCGATTACGGCACGACGGGCAAAACAAAGGACGCGCGCCGCGCACTGTCGGCGCGGATCCCAAGCGCGCAGCCCGGGGCAGACCGGGTTCTCGCATCCTGCTCGATGCGCGGAATCAGATTGCATTTGCCGGGTTGTCCGTGGTTCTCTAGGCGCGACACACGAGACGGCTTCACCCGAGCCGACAGGCGGCGTGCCGCACCGCTCGAAGGCCGCACGCGGCGCGGACGAGATCCCGAACAACCAGAATGACCCCTGACGCCCCACTCCCAGGCAGGCCGTCTTCGCAGGCAGGACCGGCCGAGGCCATCGCCTCGAAGCCCGATCTCGTTGGCCGGACGCTGTCACACTACCGCATCGTTGAGAGGATCGGCGCGGGGGCCATGGGTGTCGTCTATCGAGCCGAGGACACTCATCTCGATCGGAGCGTGGCTATCAAGGTCCTTCCGGCCGACGCGGACAGTGATCCCGGACGGAAGCGCCGCTTCGTGCAGGAAGCCAAGTCGGCATCAGCCCTCAATCATCCCAATATCGTCCATATCTACGACGTCGGTGCCGAGGACGGGACCGACTTCATCGCGATGGAGCTCGTGCGGGGCAGAACGCTCGACCAGGCCATCGGCCACAGGGGCCTTGCCGTTCGGGAGGCAGTGCGCTGCACTGCACAGATTGCCCGCGCGCTTGCCGCTGCGCATGCGGCCGGGATCGTGCATCGCGATCTGAAGCCGGCCAACGTCATGCTCGCAGAACAGGGCCTCGTGAAAGTCCTGGACTTCGGGCTCGCCAAGCTGACGGAGAGCCCTCTGCGGGGGGAATCTTCCGCGACACGGTCTGCCGCGAATGCCACTGAGCCCGGCGCCATCGTGGGAACCGTGTCGTACATGTCGCCGGAGCAGGCTGAAGGGAAGCAGGTCGACGCACGGTCCGACATCTTCTCGTTTGGCGCTCTCCTGTACGAGGTCGTGACCGGACGCCGGGCGTTCGACGGGGGCAGCGTGGCCGGGACGCTATCGGCGATCCTCCACCAGGAGCCCCGGCCGGATTCGAGCATCCCGGTGGAGGTCGAGAAGATCATCTCACGGTGTCTGCGCAAGGACCCCGGCCGGCGCCCGCAACACATGGGCGATGTTGCGCTCGCCCTCGAGGAGCTGGCCGATTCGGACGCGCCGCCGGATGTGGCGGGGAGCACCCCTCCAGGTCCACGATCGCCAGACGTGACGTCGCGGCGGACGCGACGTCGGCTGTGGATCTCCGGGGGCGTGCTGGTGGCGGGCGCCGCATGCCTGACGGCCATCTGGATCGTCTTAGGCGCAGGAGATCGGGGGCGCGGAAAAGTCGGCCTGGCGCCGATTCGAACGATCGCCGTGCTTCCCTTCGAGAACCTCAGCGGCGATCCGGACCAGGAGTACTTCGTCGATGGGATGACCGACGCCGTCACCACGGAACTGGGCAAAGTCAGCGGCTTCGAAAAGGTGTCCGCCTGGCAATCGATGAGGCTCTACAAGAAGACCACGAAATCACTGTCGGACATCGCCCGGGAACTGAAGGTCGAGGGGCTGGTGCAGGGAGTGGTCCAGCGCGAAGGACATCGAGTCCGCATTTCGCCCAAGCTCTTCCGGGTGAACCCGGAGAAACAGTTGTGGGCCGACAGCTATGACCGCGACCTGCAGGAGGTGCTGTCCCTGCAAAGCGAGGTCGCACGGGCCATCGCCCGGGAAGTACGCGTGTCGTCGATTGCGGTCGAGGCGCCGGCTGGACATCCGCCCTCGGTCAATCCTGAGGCGTACGACTACTACTTGAAAGGCAATCAGTCCCTCGAGGTACGAATGCAAGAGGCCTCGGAGCGCCTGGCAGTCCGGATGTACGAGCGGGCCGTCGCGCTGGACCCCGGCTTCTATCAGGCACACGCACGACTGGCGTATACGCACGCGCTCCTGTGGCTGAACTATTACGACAGGTCCGAATCACGCCTCGCGGCGGCTCGGGACGCAGCCGGGCGAGCGATGACACTCCGACCGGAATCGGCTGAGGCGCACCTGGCGATGGGCTGGGTCCACTACTATGGCTACCTGGATTACGATCGGGCTCTCGCCGAGTTCGCGTTCGCGCAGCGAGCCAATCCGAACGACAGCGGGGTGGAATCGGCCATTGCCGCCGTGAACCGGCGCCAGGGGCGGTTCGAAGACGCGGCGCTGCATTTCGAAAGGGCGACGTCGCTCAATCCGAATGCCGGCGCCAATTTCTTCGACCTCGCCGTGACCTACGCGCTGCTCCGCAGATATCAGGAAGCCGACGCGCAGTTTCATCGCGCGTTCTCGCTCAACGCGAGCGGGCAGGGGCAGTACTCCGCACGACGGGCCTGGTTTGCCCTCGTGGCCGGCAAGCCCGATACCGCCCGGGCAACCCTGCTCGAGGCCCGAGAGAAGAAGTACTGGTACCAGCTGATTCCCTACTACTGGTATGAACTCGAGCTATGGACGGGCGACTACCAGGCGGCGCTGTCCACGCTATCGTCGGATCGCGCCGAAGTCTTCGAATGGCAGTGGTTCTACGTGCCCAAGGATCTGCTTCGCGCCGAGGCGCTCTCGCTGATGGGCAAGCCCGAGCCCGCCCGCCGCGCGTATGACGCAGCCCGGAAACTGCTCGAAGACAGACTTCGCTCTCAGCCAGACGACGACCGCTACTGCGGATCGCTCGGCGTCGCATACGCCGGTCTCGGGCGCAGGAAGGAGGCGCTGGCAGCCGGGAAGAAGGGGGTCGATCTCTGTCCGTCCAGCAAGGAAGCCTGGCGAGCCACGTTCAGGCGAATGGACCTGGCCCGTATCGACGTGATGACCGGCGAGTTTGATGACGCCGTGAAGCAGCTCGACTACCTGCTGTCAGTACCGTCCGAGATCTCCACTCATGCGCTGCTGACCGATCCCGCGTGGGCGCCGCTCAAGTCGAGGGCGGGGTTCCAGGCACTGATTCGCAAGTACAGCAAGTAACCGCTTCTCCCGCCGCCGGCGCTGCGATCCGGAAGCGGCGCCGCGCTCCTCAGGTAGTGTCTTGAGTCTGGTGGAAAAGTAGAAATCGCGTCATCATCCGGCGCAGTTCCAAACCAAGAGCTGCGCCCGCTTGGCGGCGGGTGCCGGAGGATGACACGATGGAGCACTGTACCAAGAAGCCCGGCGACGAGGAAGCGATTCCGACATTCGGGGCCGACAGCATCGAAACGGCGATGTGGCTGCGGATCCGCGCCACGATCGAAGCGCTGGTGGACCAGGCGCTCGATGCGGCGCTCGGCGCGGTCAAATCGGCGCGGGTGGGCGACACGCGCCACGGCTATCGCCATGGGACGCGGGAGCCGACGCTGACGACGAGCCTCGGGCCCATGACGATCGCGATGCCGCGAGCGCGGGTGCATCAGGGGGACGGGAGGAGCGGCGAGTGGCGCAGCGACACGGTGCGCCGCTATCAGCGCCGCACCACGCGCCTGGACGAGGCCATCTTGGGTGTGTATCTTGCGGGGGGCCATTCGCGGCGCATCAAGGGCGCGCCGGCGCCGCTCCTGCGAGGCAGGCCGCTGTCGAAGGACGCCGTTTCGCGGCTGGTCGGCCGCTTGCTCGACGAGTTCGAGACCTGGCGCGCCCGCGATCTCGCGACCGACGATGTTCGGTACGTGTTCTTGGACGGCTGGTATCCCAAGGTGCTGTGTCACAGTGCCAGCCCATCCGGCCTCAGGAGCGCCGGAATGCCGAATCCCAGGGTCTGAGAAGGGGCATGACGTTGCGCTGGGCCGGGACCGGGCAGCCGCCCGGTGCCCTAATATCGCCGGTCGTCCGGAACTTGCTACGTCGATACCCCAGGCGATCCAGCAGGAAAGGCTGAAGTAGGTATGAAGCCCGCCTTCTTTCGCACGCCTTCGACCTTTCGCCGGTGGCTCGAGAAACATCACACCGATACCAACGAACTGATCGCCGGCTTCTACAAGAAGGCATCGGGGAAACCGAGCCTCACCTGGCCCGAGTCGGTCGATCAAGCGCTCTGCTTCGGCTGGATTGATGGGATCCGCAAGAGCGTCGACGACATCAGTTACACGATTCGCTTCACCCCTCGCAAGTCCCGCAGCACGTGGAGCAGCATCAACATCAAGCGTGCGCAAGCCCTGATCGACGACGGTCAAATGCAACCGGCCGGGATGAGAGCCTTCGAGGCCAGGACCGAGAACAAGTCGGGCATCTATTCCTACGAACAACGGCGCGCGGAATTGACGGAACCGTACAATGGGTTGCTCAAGAAGACGAAGGCCGCGTGGGGCTTCTTTCAGGCGCAGTCTCCTTCCTATCGCAAGACCGTCGGCTGGTGGATCGTCAGCGCCAAGAAGGAAGAAACGCGCCTGAGGCGTCTGGAGAGACTCATCGCGTATTCAGCCAATGGACAGAAGCTGCCGGAGCTGGTGCGGAAGCTCGTCAAGGCGCGAATCGCAGAGAACGCCCGGTGAGGCGTTTCTCTCTGGACAACCCTCCCATCAACCGTGCTACGTTTCTCGGAGTCCCGCCCTTTCAGCATCTGCGCCTGCGCGACAGCGCGACGGAGTCGTGCGCGCCACGATTTCGGCGGGAGACCGGTGACGGCATCTGACCGACAGATTGTCGCAGAACCCTCAACGCACGACGAGCCGCAGAGGAGGGTCCCATGGCGTACGTCGATGGTTTTGTCCTGCCCGTGCCCAAGAAGAACCTGAAAGCCTATGTCCGCATGGCCAAATTGGGAGAGAAGATGTGGAAGAAGCACGGGGCAATCGACTACAAGGAGTGCATCGGCGACGACCTCGCGGTGAAGTTCGGCGTCCCCTTCACCCAACAACTGAAGTTGAAGCCGGGCGAGACAGCCGTATTCTCGTACATCGTGTTCAAGTCGAGGGCGCATCGCGATCGCGTCAATGCCAAGGTCATGAAAGACATGAAGGATTTCACCCCGCAAAAAGACATGCCGTTCGACATGAAACGCATGGTGTATGGCGGCTTCAAGGTTGTAGTCGGCCGATAGCGGGAACAACCGGCCGGTCGAGCATCGTATCTCTCTGATCTTGTTCGTACATCACCCGCCGAAACCACTTTGCGACCGGCGCTTCGTCTCTGGCCAGGCGTGCTCATTCTGACCGTGCAGTGCCTGATGTGGCCGTGTCACAGTGCCAGCCCATCCGGCCCCAGGAGCGGCTGAATCCCGAATCCCAGGGTCTGGAGGAGGGGCACGAAGGAGCTGGGGTCATCGAATGCTGAATGCAAAGGATTTCCGACGCATCGCCTTGGGCATGAAGGACACCATCGAGCGTGCCCACATGGGACACCCCGACTTCAGGGTGAACGGCAGGATCTTCGCCACGCTCCGCGCCGACGAACAGTGGGGTATGGTCACGCTCACCCCGGAGCAACAGCTGGACTTCATTCTGGAGGACCCCTCGACTTTCGTGCCGGAGGCCGGCGCGTGGGGCCGCCAGGGATGCACGGGCGTGCTCCTGAAGTCCGTGGACGAGGACACACTCGGGCACGCACTGACGCTTGCGTGGCAGAACGCCGACAGGAAGGGCCCGGTCAGACGGACCACCCCGAAACGGAGCAGCATGGCCAAGAAGAAAGCCGCGACGATCGCCGAATACCTCGCCTCCGCTCCCGAGCCCGCCCAGAAGACGCTTCGCGAACTGTATGCCACTCTCAAGGCCGTCGTCCCGAAGGCGACGGAATCCATCAAGTGGGGCTCGCCCGTGTTCGAAGAGACGCGAATCCTCTTCGCGTTTTCGGCCCACAAGTCCCATCTCAACTTCATGCCCACGCCCTCCGCCATGAAGCCGTTCACGAAGGAGTTGGCGAAGTACGGGACCGGGAAAGGATCAATCCGATTCCGCTACGACGAGCCGCTCCCGAAGACGCTCATCAGGAAGATCGCCACACGTCGCGTCAAGGAGCTTCGAGAGCACGACGCAAACTGGATGTGAGGGCAGGCGGAGCCTCCGCATCGGCTCGCCGGAAGGCGCAGAGGAACCTTTTCGTGCCCTGGGGCGTTAGAGGTGTTCGGTGGGATCGCACGGCCGGGCTCTCCTCGGCTCGGCGCCCACGGAATTGGAGACTTCGTGCCGACCATGCGCTGGCTTCTGCTCCTTGCTGCCACGGCGCTCGTGTCAGTCGCAGCGACGATCTTCGCGGGACGGGTTCTTGGCGACGAGGAAGAAGTGACCGGCGCCCTGCGTGTCACGATGCGATCGACGGTCCTCGGCGAGGATCGCGAGTACTTCGTGCACCTGCCCGAAGGTTACGCGGCGAATCCGGCGGCACGGTACCCGGTTCTGTACGTCCTCGATGGGACGTCCCAGTCGGCCCACACGGCGGAATCGGCCGGACTGCTGGCGCGCATCGGACTGATCCCGCCGATGATCGTCGTCGGGGTCCCCAGCGTCGACGGCGATACCAGGAACCGGGACTACACGCCGCCGGAGATGCGTCTGGACACTGACGTTCCGGCGGGCCCCAAGGGAGCGGCCGACCGATTCCTGTCCTTTCTGCGCACCGAAGTGATCGTCCGCGTCGAGCGCGACTATCGCACGGCGCGGCCCCGCATGCTGGCCGGATGGTCGCGCGGCGGCCTGTTCGTCGTCTACTCGGAACTCGAGGATCCCGCGCTTTTCGATGCCAGGTTTGCCTACAGCCCAGCGCTTTGGCGTGAGGACGAACAGATCGTGGCCCGGATGGAGCAGGCCCTGGCCGCGAAGATGCCGCGCTCGGGGCTTCTTTACCTCAGCCTGGGCGATCAGGAAAACGAGAAGATGACGTCGGCGTTCAGGCATGCCGCTGCCGTCCTGGGCCGCGGCGCGCCGGCGACGCTCCGGTGGCGGGCCGACTTCAGCACGGGGGGACAGCACGAGTCGAATCCGCACCTGTCGACGCCGGTGGGACTCTGCGTGATGTTCAGGCCCGACGATCCGTGCCTGGGTCCCGGCATCAGCGAAGTGATTGGGCGGACGCAAGCGGGCGCCCCGCAGGTGCCGACCGACGGCGCTGCGCGCGGCCGCTAGTACGGGTTCCCGAGCGCATGCCCAGATCGCGCGTCAAGGCGAGCGCGGCTTCGACCGCACGCCGCGCCTGCAACGTCACGTCGCGGGCCCCAGGAGCGGCAGCCGCGGAGCCACATCGCGCCTTTCGCGGCAGACATGAGCCTTCAGCGCCTCCTCGATGGCGAGCTGCATAAAGACCAGCGCATGGCGGCGTGGCCTTCCCCCGTCACTTCTTCGGCGTGCCGATCCTGACGAGCATCGCGCCGTGCCGCGGCACCGCCGCCGAAAACTGGTTGCTCACGCGGCCAAGGTCCTTGTGCAGCCAGAGATCCCGAACCATCTGGCTGCCCGTCAGACCGAGATCGGTGAACTTCGCCGCGATCGTCGCCGGCTCCGGCCCGCGGTTGAAGAGGCCCACCGCGAGTGTGCCGTCCGCGAGCGGCCGCGCCCAGATGTCGATGCGGCCGTCGCCGATGAGCCGCCCGGCCGCCCGGCCGAGCTCGTCCTGGTTGACGGAGAGCACCTCGGGATTCCCCAGCAGGTTGATCGTGAACTCGTCGAGCTGCGACATGTCGGCGCCGATGAGCAACGGCGCCGCCTGCAGCGCCCACAGCGAAATGTGGGTGATCTGTTCGTTCGGCGTCAGGCGCGTCGGCCGCGGCGCCGATCGTCCCCATCCGACCTTGCCGACGACGAGCATGTCGGTGTCGTTCCAGTGACCGGGCCCGGCGAACTTCTCGTGGCCCGTCTGCTGGAACCCGATGCCCGACATCGAGGGCCACGTGTCGGTGATGTCACCGGTCACGCGCCACAAATTGCCGCCGACCTCATCGCCCCACTCCCACACCTTCCCCCATCCGTACTGGCAGAGGCTGTAGACGACGTCGCGATCGAGCGTGTCGAGAACGCCACGCATCAGGCTGTACGGCTTCTTCAGCACGTCGAGCGGGCTCTGCGCGTTGCCTGGGGTGCCGCACCAGTCGTACTTCAGGTAGTCGAGGCCCCACTTCGCGAACGTGCGCGCGTCCTGCTCCTCGTGCCCTCCGCTCGCGACCAGTCCCTGGCACGTCGTCGCGCCGGGCCCGGTGTAGATCCCGGCCTTGAGGCCGCGGCCGTGGATGTAGTCGACGAGGCCCTTCATGTCGGGAAACTTCTCGTTGGTCACGATTTCGCCGTTCCCGTCCCTGCCGGCCGCGACATCGTGCCTCCCGTTCGGCAGCTTCCTCCACCCGCCTTCCCACGCATCGTCGATATTGATGTAGGCGTAGCCTTGGGCCGCGAGCCCGCTCGAGATCATGCCGTCGGCCGCGGCGCGGACCTTGTCGGCATCGACGACGCCGCCCCAGACGTTTCAGGAGTTCCAGCCGAGCGGCGGCGGAGCGGGTGCGGGCGTTGTCGGTGCGGCCTGGCCCGCGGCCTGTCGTCCAGCGGCACCGGCGCGCGGTCGGCGGACGGGTGCATTGCTCAGATCGAGGCTGTCGACCCAGATCGCGCCGGGAGGCGGGTCATTGCCCTGAAGCGAGGCGGGATCCTGCGCGTCCAGGATGACGGAAGCCGAAATCGCGATGACCGACGCGCCGAGCAGTCCCTGCAGCCATCGATGTCGCATGATCGTCGTCACTCCACGGGGCGGGGACATTCTAGACTCGAACTCACCAGTATTGAGCACGTTCCGTCTTGGCCGTGGGCCGAGAGCCTTGAGCCAACTGCGGAGCGAACGTATCGACTCGAGCGAGCTACGGAATAGCGCCGGGGCGGGACTTGTCGTTCGACAGTTCCATCATGCAGTTTGGCGACCATGATCGGCAGGGAAGCCAGCCGAGGCGACCCGTCGCACGCCTTTCAGGGCCAGCCGCCTAGGCTACCGCAGCTTCGTCTCCACGGTGCCGAGCACGTCCGCGTCGTAGTTGTAGACGATGACCCGCATGTATGTCGGCTTCAGGTTGGCCGGCACCTGCCAGCGGTACTCGATGCCGGCCTTCAGGAACCGGCTGAAGGCCTCATCCGTGAAGTTCAAGTCGAGCGTGCTCCAGCTCTCATCAATGATCTTCTGCCGCGCATCCCCGTAGAAGGCGGCGACGCGAAGCTGGCCGACCCTTCTGTCATCGACCTGCTTCAGGGCAACCCTGGAGATGTCGATGGTGAGCGTCACGTCGCTGCCGCGCAGGACCGCCTTCATCTTGATGTCCGTCACGGCAACCCGGTACTGCGCAGCCGTCGCGATTCGCGTGGCCGTGAGGAATTCCTTCGCGTCGTACGGCGTGGCGGCCTGACGGGCGTAGTAGCCCTGGCGCCAAACCACGTCGAGGTCGGGACGGTCCACTCTCACCTCGATGCGCCGGTACTTGCCGTTCCAGCTGGTGTTCTTCGGGTAGTACCCGAGCAGGTACTGAGTCCGTGTCGCGACATCGACGCGGTCGAGCGCGGTCCTGGTGAACTCCGTGATGGATGCCTGGCCGCCGGTCTGCCTGGAGAGGCTCCGCATGCTTGCGAAGTTGAAACTCTCGCCGAAGCCGGGCGATGCCCCCAGCGTGCCGCGCCACATCGAAAAGCCTTCAATGCCGCCGGTCTGAATCATGTCCAGCGCGACACGCGCGTCGTTGGCCATCGCGGCGATGCTGTGGTCATCGTCGGTGCTCGGGACGGCCATGCCCGGACCGAAATACACCAGCCGCTTCTGGCCTTCCATGGTGCGCATGTAGTCGACGCCCGCAAAGATCTGAGACATCCCACCCATGCTGTTCAGAGAGCTCGCCACGCGCTGGTCGAATCCCGCCTCCGCCTTGGCATAGTCCTCCAGGGCGGCGGCCTCGAGCATCAGGGTTCGGCCTCGGCGGCGTCGCGCTGCTCCGGATCGGGCGCGCGTCGATCGCGGGCAGCTGCCGCATCGAGGCTCCCGGCACCGCGAAGACCTCGTCGATCTCGCGTTGGGTGTTGGCCGGTATCCTCCCGCTGCCGTACACCGCGCGAAGGCCCGAGAAGAACGTCTCCAGTGCCGACCCGATCTTGTCGCTCCGCGCCCGATACCGCTCGATCACTTCGACGATCGCCGCGTGGTTGGTTGTGAACACCGTGGCGCGGTTGTACGCCATGGCGGCGACTACGTCCTGCGGCAGCAGCCGCTTGTTCACGAATTCCAGCAGTGCGTCGAGCCCCTTGTTCGGACCCTGGATGCTGTTGCCACGCCACGTGGAGAGGACGAGGAGGAAGACTCGCCGCTCCTGGGGTACCAGCTCGAGGGCCGGGACAATCCGGCGCCCGACGGCCTCGTTCGCGCCCGCCTTGGAGGTTTCGGCCACGATGGTCTCGATCGAGAAGTGTCGGAGCTCCTGCGGGACGCCATCCTCGAGGATGGTGAAGTTCTCTTTCTTCAGGTCGACGACGGGTCTGCCATCCCGTCCGAGAACCGACACGTTCACGGGAATCAGTTCCACCGCGCTGCGGAACGTGGGCGTTTGCGGCGCTGGCTGGCCGGCGGCTTGCCCGCGCGCGGGAGTCCGCACCCGGGCGCCGAACGGGCACGTAGCCCGCGTCGAGGCGGTCGACTCGGATCGCGCCGGCCCGCGGGTTGTCGCCTTGAGGCGAGGCCGGATCCTGCGCGCCGAAGGTTACGGCCGCCGCCAGCGTGATCGCCGACGCGGCGAGCAGTCCCTTCAGCCATTGATGCTGCATGTTCGTCCTCACCCCATGGGGATGGGACATTCTACCCGTCGAGCCGGGCTTGGTTGGGCGAATTTCCCAGGGTTCGCTATTGCCGGATTGCGCCGCGTCTCGGGACTGCCGTGGTCGGCGCAGGTGCGCTACCATCCCTTTCCGGGAGGACGCTGAATGCACTGCGCGCGAATCGTCTGCGCGATCGGCCTGAGCGTGTGGGCGGTCGCAGTTTCCGGCGACCAGTCCAAGGCGCCCGGGGCGTTGTCAGGTGCGCTGCGGGCGCATCTCGAGGACGAGCGGCTCGGGATCGTCACATCCATCAGAGGACTGCCGTTGGGCGTCCGGGATGGGTTGCAGCGGTTGTTCGGCAGCCAGGCCCTCGACATCGCCGAGCCGGGAGCCGAATTTCAGGTCACCGGCGCGATCGTCAATCCGAAATTGGCGATACGCCGGCTCGTCGCCGCGGGCTGCTCGATCGACCACTGCCTCGTGTACTACGAGCGGGGCGGCATCGCACACACGTGGCAGGTGGCGCTCTTTCACTGGACGCCGGAGGCAACCCGGTTCGAGTGGGGCGCTCTCGCGCCAGGCGGCCTGGCCTCAATCGACGCGGTCAAGAACGCGATTCTGTCCGGAGCGATCACAGCACCGCCCAGATTCTGGTAGGCCTTCCTCCCCGCCCCGAGGCTGACTCTTTGCCCATCCCGAGTATCATGTCGCACGGCTGCGGCACACATCGCCGCGCCTTCTGCACGGAGCAACACATGAAGAGACTCCTCGCCGGAAAGCTCGTCCCGATCGCGCTCCTGGTGCTGCTCGCCGCGGGCGGGCGCTCGATGGTCCTCGACGCCCAGGGCCGGCCACAGGCGCCGGTTCCGAGTTACGTCCTGAACCCGGTCCAGTCCCACGCGACGCTTCAGTCGCAGACTTCGGTCAATGCTCAGGCCCAGCTCAAAGGCCAGGCCCAGGGCCAGGTCACGACCCCAGAGGCCTTCTTCGGCTTCCGCATGGGCGCCGATCGCAAGATCGCCCGCTGGGACAAGCTCGTCGAATACTACCGCCTGCTCGAGAAACAGGGCGGCGGCGCAGTGAAGGTTGTCGACATGGGCCCCACCGAAATGGGGAACCCCTTCCTGCTCGTCATCGTGACCTCGCCGGCCAACCAGAAGAATCTCGAAACGCTGCGGCTGAACACGCTCAAGCTCAGCGACCCGCGCGGCATCAGCGAGGCAGACGCGAAGAAGATCGCCGCCGCCACCAAGCCCGTCGTCTGCATGACGATGAGCATGCACGCGACGGAAATCGGCGGGGCCCAGATGTCACCGGAGCTGGTCTACGACCTGCTCACGCGGCAGGACGCCGAGACGCGCCGCATCCTCGACTCGGTCGTCTTCCTGCTGGTGCCCTCGTTCAATCCCGACGGCCAGATCATGGTGACGGACTGGTACAACAAGTACCTCGGCACCGAGTACGAGGCCTCGAACCTGCCCTGGCTCTACAACAAGTACATCGGCCACGACAACAACCGCGACGCGCTGACGATGAACACGAAGGAGTCGCAGTATGTCGGCCGGCTGCTCTTCACCGAGTGGAAGCCGCAGGCCTACTTCGATTTCCACCACATGGGCAGCTACGGCGCGCGCATCTTCTTCCCGCCGTACGCCGAACCGATCCGGCCGCTGGCCGACCCGCTCGTCTGGCGCGAGTCCGCCTGGTACGGCGCCGAAATGGCGAACATGGCCGAAGAGGCGGGTCTTTCCGGCGTGATGAACGACGGGCAGTACTCGGGCTGGGGGCACTTCGGCTTCCACTGGATCACGCCGTTCCACAACATCGCCGGGATGCTCACCGAATCCGCCAGCGCCAGGCTGGCCACGCCGCTCTACATCGACCCGAGCCAGCTGACCGGCAGCGCGCGCAACCTGCAGCGCCCGCGAAACGAGCAGATGAACTTCCCCAATCCGTGGCCGGGCGGCTGGTGGACCCTCAGGGGAATCGTGGATCGGCAGAAGGTCGGCGCGTGGGGTCTGCTCGACTGCGTGGCGCGAAACGCTGAGACGATCGTCTGGGACACCTACCTCAAGGCGACGCGGCAGACGGCGCGCGGTGCGGCAGGGAAGCCCGCGGCCTACGCCATCTCGGCGACCCAGCACGATCGCCTGACGCGCGACGCCCTGGTCAACGCCTGCTTGCGCAGGGCATCGAGGTGCTGCAGTCGGCCAAAGGCTTTGCGACGGCGGACGGGACCGTCTATCCGCCCGGCTCGTTCTACGTGTCGCTGGCGCAGCCGAAGATGGGGCTGATCCGATACCTCCTCGGCGAGACTCACTACCCGGACAACGAGTGGACCCGCCAGCAGGACGGAACGCCCATCCGGCCTTACGACATGGGCCAGGACGTGCTGGCGGAATACATGGGCATCAAAGCCGATCCGCTCGACGAGGCCGTGAAGGCCGACTTCGCGAAGGTTGGAGCCCCGATCGCCACTCCGGGAACGGTAACGAAGGGCGCGGCGGGCTACGTCATCGACGGACGGCTGAACGACGCCTTCAAGGCGATGAACCTGCTCTTCGACCGCAACATCCCCGTCCGGCGGGTCGACCTCACGTCGGGTGGAATTCGAGCCGGCGACTTCGTCGTGCCGGCCTCCGCGCCTGCCGATGCCCTCGCGGCGATTGCGAAGACGACACGCGTGGACTTTGCGCCGCTCGCGGCGGAGCCGAAGGCGGCCCACGACCTGAAGCGCCTGCGAATCGGCATGTACCAGCGCTATCGCGGCGGGAACATGGACGAGGGATGGACGCGCTGGATCTTCGAGCAGTTCGCGTTCCAGTTCAAGAACGTCTACGACGCGGAGATCAAGAAGGGCAATTTGAGCGCCAGCTACGACGTGTTCATCTTCGCGGACGATTCGACCGGCACGATCACCGGCGAGCCGGCCTCAGGCCGCGGCGGGGGCGGTGGCCGAGGAGGCGGCTTTGCCGCCGTGCCCGACACGACGCCGCCGGAGTATCGGAGCGGACTCGGCAATGACGGCGTCACGGCAATCAGGGACTTCGTCCAGAAAGGCGGCACGCTGGTGACCCTCGGCGGCGCGACCGACTTCGCGATTACCCGCCTGGGCCTGCCCGTGCGCAACGTGGTCGAGGGCCTGAGCACGAAGGAGTTCTTCTGCCCGGGCTCGACGCTCCGCGTGTCGATCGACAACACGAACCCGCTGGCCTACGGCATGCCGGCCGAGGGACTCGTCCTCTTCCACTACAGCCCGGCCTTCGACGTTGTCGCCACCGATCTCAACGACCACCAGGACATCGTCGTCCGCTACGCCGAGAAGAACGTCGAGCGAAGCGGGTGGCTGAACGGGGAGAAGTACATCGCCGGCAAGACGGCCATGGCGTCGATCGCGTATGGGCAGGGACGCGTGGTGCTCATCGGATTCCGGACGCAGAACCGCGCCCAGACGCTCGGCACCTACAAGTTCCTGTTCAACGCGCTCGTGACGCAGCCCGCCCGCACCGGGCCACGGTGAGGGACCGCCGCTCGCTAGATCGAACTCCACGACCCTCTGGTCGCGATGTGAGGAGCGGCCGGAGGGATCGCGTGATTGAGAACCCTCACGACAGGTAGCGCTCGCGCACGAAGGCGTACCACGCGGTCTCGAATGACTGGGGAGACATCCCCAGGACGGTTGCTGTGTCCCCGTTCGCCCGGATGAGTTGCACCAGCGTCGGCTGTCCAAAGCGCACCGCCACGAACTCGCCGATGAGGTATCCCACTTCGTAGACCTGCCGGCTGGCGGAGACGTCCGAATTGAGCTGCTCGAGGGTCGGAGGGTTGCCGTTCACCATGTAGCTTAGAGTGCGCGGGTCCACCAGTTCGCTGTTCTCGTAGAGGGCCACGCTTTCCCACAGCCAACGCGGGTTGTTGCCGAAGTTGGGATTCACGTGCAGGCTGACGGTGTGGCAGAACTCGTGCACCGCGTTCCGAGCGACGTGCGTCCCGTCGAGCACTCGTAGTTCGTTGGGACCGGTCACGTAACCCGCTGGGTTGAGGCTCCGGCCGAAGAAGGCTTGCACGGCCGCGTTCCACGAGCCCTGATCCTGCCAGACCTTCACGCTGACGGGCTGGACGCTACTCACTGAGAGGTCGGCCAGCACGCGAGTGAAATTGGCCTCCAGGTTGTCCGCGACGTCGCGGAGCACGGCGTCCGTGACGCGATCGCCGAAGAGTCGAAAGTGCTGGGTCTGGAGCCGAAGGACCAGGACTTCCCCTGCGTTGGTCGTCGGTGCCGAGGGGCGGTCTTCGCAGCAGGGTAGGACAAGTGCGCCGATGAGCGCACCGACAGCGACAGCGAGGCGCCGTGCCCTCGTGTTCATGGACATACCGCGGCACGCCGGGAGCACGCCGATTATCCCACACGCCTGGATGATGGTCTCTGAGCCACGTGCGCTCGGATCCCCGGCAGGTCTCGCAAGGTTCCCAGACATCCTCGCGTCGGCCGCCCTCGGGCTCCTGGCCACGACAGGACACACGTGTATAGACAGCCAGCATATTTACCGTTAATATGCTGGCGATGATTACACGTCGATACGACCTGCCCGACCACTCGTTCTTCCTGTTCGGCCCGCGCGGAACCGGGAAAACCACGTGGCTCAAGCACGTGCTCCCGGATGCGCTCTGGTTCGACCTGCTGCGCACGCAGGTCGTGCTGGCGCTCAGCCGGCAGCCGGAGTCGTTTCGGCAGCAGGTCGAGGCCCTGCCGCGAGGACGCTGGGTCGTCATCGACGAGGTGCAGCGGATGCCGGCGCTGCTCAACGAGGTGCACTCGCTCGTGGCGGACTACGGGAAAGCCTATCGTTTCGCCCTGAGCGGTTCGAGCGCCCGCAAGCTGAAACGGCTC
Source organism: uncultured Acidobacteriota bacterium (assembly GCA_963843385.1). Classification (GTDB taxonomy): domain Bacteria; phylum Acidobacteriota; class Vicinamibacteria; order Vicinamibacterales; family JAKQTR01; genus CAVOHU01. Next base: position 81,298 of record CAWJJY010000006.1, on the reverse strand, counting down.
GACGTCAACCTTCTCGCGGGCCGCGCGATCAACCGGCAGTTCTTTCCCCTGACGGCATCGGAACTGGGCTATGACGTCAGCGTCGACCGGGTGTTGCGCTTCGGGTTGCTCCCGCAGATTCATACGGAGTTCGATCACGCCGTCGATGTGCTGGATGCCTACGTCGCGAACTACGTCCGCGAGGAGATCCAGCAGGAAGCGCTGGTTCGCAACCTCGCCTCGTTCGCCCGTTTCCTGGAAGTGGCGGCGCTCGTCAACGCACAGGTCGTCAACGTCGCGGGGATCGCCCGAGACGCCGCCGTCGCCAGGCCCACCGTCCAGGGGTACTTTGCGACGCTCGAGGACACGCTGATCGGATGCTGGCTGCCTGCCTGGCGCAAGCGGGCGAAGGTCAAGGAAGTAGCTAGCCCCAAGTTCTACCTCTTCGACCCGGGCGTGGCGCGGGCGCTCAGCGGACGGCTTCGCGAGCCTCTCGACGGGCTCGAACGCGGGTTCCTGCTCGAGACCTGGGTGCTGCACGAATTGCGCGCGGCCATGGCGTCCCGGAATCTCGGAGGGCACCTGCACTACTGGCGTACGCCAGCCGGCACGGAGGTGGATTTCGTCTGGACTCGTGGCTCGCGCACCGTCGGGATCGAGGTGAAAGCGGCCGTCACATGGCGACAGGAGTACGGCTCCGCCCTCAAGGGCCTGATCGATCAGGGTGTGCTGAAGACCGGGCACGGCGTGTACACGGGATCGGTGGAACTCAAGGACGGGCCGCTCCGCATCTGGCCGATCAAGCGGTTTCTCCAGGAGCTGGGTGCGGGGAACATCCTCGATTGAGCCAACCAGAAACGCGTCGGCACGCCCCACGGCACCGTGCCGGTGCGGCACTCGAACGCGCGGCCAAAGTGCGCGTCCAGCACGTGCTCTGGCGCAACGACTCCACCGCGGAAGTGGAGCTTGTTGCCGTCGAGGGCGGTGGACACGGCCTCCCTCAGCCTTACCGCCGTCGTCCACAAATACTGGGCCAGTCGACCAGAGAACCGAACAGACCGGAAATGATCTGGGCGTGCTTCGAGCGGCCGCGGCCGTCCGGCGGCGCGCCGCAAGAAGGCGATCGATCTCCTTGAACAGGCGGCGTTTCAATTCTTCCCGCACACCATGTAATAGTCGGTCTCCTGGTGCGTCTAGGCTGGTGAGGCGAGCGTGGTGACCACAGCCAGCCTGCAGATCGCCGACGAGCACCCGATCGCCATGACTTCAACGACCGCGCCGGTTGGGTTTGCCGAAACCTACGAGCGCCACTATGAGGCGGTATTCCGTGCGGCCCTGCGCGTCACCGGGAACCCGGCCGACGCCGAGGACGTTCTGCAGACCGTGTTCCTGCGCGTTCTGGCCCGCGGTGAAGAAGTCGACGCCGCCACGCTGCCGGCCGCGTACTTCCGGCGCGCGGCCGTCCACGCGGCCGTCGACATGCTGCGCCGCCGCTCGGTTCAATCCGCGTCGGTTTACGACGACCGCGCGCCGCATGCCGCCGTGAATCCCCCTTCGCTGCTGAAGGAGCAGCTCCGGCGCGCCATCGCCACCCTCGAAAGCGAGGACGCAACCCTGTTCCTGCTGCGACACGTCGAGGGGCTGTCGATCGAAGAGCTGGCCGGGGTGTTCCAGCTGGAGAAGAACAACGTAGCCGTCCGGCTCCACCGGATCCGGCACCGGCTGCAAGGCGAGTTGCAGCGTTAGGGGCTCGCAGACGCCGCGCCGTAGCTCCCGGGTTGCAGGTGGAGCGTAGGCGGGCAAGCGGAGATGGAGCGCCAGGCGCGAGGTTGCCCCCGGGTTGCCGACCGAGCGCAGGCGGAGAGGCAGAGTTCGAGCGCTGACACGTCGGCTCAGGTTCAGGACCCAGGCCGCGGAGCTCGCATGGCCCCAAGCCTGGAGCCTCGAGCCACCAGCGAAGCAACAGGAGGTCGGCGATGACCGAAGATCGTCTGGAAGAAGCACTGCAGGAGATGAGTCAGGAAGTCGTCGACGACGGGACACTCGAGGCTGCGCGGGCGCGTGTCTGGGACAAGGTGACCCGTGCCGCCGGCGCCGGCTGTGCGGAGTTCCGGCCGGACTTCCGCGCCTACCTGAGCGGGGAAATCGGAGGCAGCCGGCGCGTCCTCCTGGAAGACCATCTCAGCCGCTGCTCCGCGTGCCGCGCCTCGATGGCCGAGCTGAAGGGCGAACGTCGAGTGGTCGCCATGCCGAAGCGGTTCCCATCCCGCGTTGTGCGATGGGGAGCCCTGGCCGCGGCAGCCGTACTGGTCTTGTCGGTCCTGTATCTCGGCCGCGACGCCATCGACGCCATGATGGCTCCTGGCGGCCCGCGGGCCACGGTCGTGTCCGCCGACGGCGGCCTGTACCGCCTGCCCGGGGGAGCGCTCAATGCCGGCGCCACAATCGGTGAAAAGGAACTGGTCCGCACCAGCCCGGGGGCTCACGCCGTGTTGCGGCTCGCCGACGGATCGATGGTGGATGTCAACCAGCGAACGGAGCTCTTCGTGACCACCGCCTGGAGCGGCCGGGCCATTCACCTCCAGCGCGGCGACGTCATCGTCCGGGCCGCGAAGCAGCGCCGCGGCTACCTGCGCGTCCTGACCCGCGATTCGATCGCCTCGGTAAAGGGAACCGTCTTCGCCGTGTCCACCGGCATGGGGGGCTCGGTGGTCTCGGTCGTGGAAGGGGCCGTGGCGGTGAACCAGCCCGGCAGGGAAGTGGTCCTCAGCCCCGGCCAGCAGGCCGCCTCCAACCCGGCGCTTGCTTCGTCGGTCCAGGATGCCGTCGCGTGGAGCCCTGAGGCGGAAGAGTACGCGGCGATACTCGCGTCGTTCGCGAAGATCGAACATCAGCTGGCGGAGATGTCTCCTGGCGAGCTGCGCACCAGCTCGGCCTTGCTCTCGTATCTTCCGGCAGGGGCATTTGTCTACGGCGCAGTCCCCAACCTCGGCGCCAAGATAGGCCAGGCTCTGGTCCTGGCGGAGCAGCAATCCTCCGAGAACGCCGCATTCGGGGCCTGGTGGAACTCCGAGACCGGACGGCTGTTGAAACAGCTGGTCGACCGCGTGGCGTCAGTGAGTTCGCTGCTCGGTGACGAGATCGTCTTCTCGGTCGGTTCCCCCGAACCGGGCCAGGCAGCGCCGATGGTGATGGCCCGTGTGCAGCCCGGCAAACGGGCAGACCTGGCGAGCGCACTGGGTGGACTGTTCGCCGTGGCGGGCGAGGCCGCCCCGGCGTTTTCGGTTACCGAGGACCTGATGGTCGTCTCGAACTCGCCGTCGCACCTGGCGTGGACCCTCGGTCACCTGGGACAGGGCGCAGGCTCTCCGTTTGCGGCAGCCATCGGGGAGCGGTACCGGCGGGGCGCCGGCTGGCTGATGGCCATCGATGCGGCGCCGGTGGTCGCGATGACAGCGGGAGACGATGCCCCACCCGTCGAGTTGGCCGCGATGATCGGGGTGAAGTATGTCTTCGTCGAGCAGCGTGCCCCCGCGGGTGCGGAGGAGAACGAGGTCACGCTGGTGTTCCAGGGCGCGCGAAGGGGGCTGGCGTCCGGGCTGGCTGACGCCGGGTCCGGGGGCGCGGCGGAGTACCTGCCTGCCGATGCGCTCGTGGCCGGATATGTCTCGACGCGGGAGCCCTGGCAGTTGTTCCGGGAATTCGGCGCGCTGGTGACGAAACAGGGAGGGTCCTTTGACGCGAACCTGGCCAAGGCAAACGAAAGGCTCGGCGCGGGCTTCATCGAACACCTGACCGCGGCTCTGGGGACCGAGGCGGCCTTCGCGCTGAACGGGATCGCCGTCAACGGCCCGGCGTGGGTGATGGCCGGCCTGGCGAACGACCCGGCGGTCATCGACAGCTCGCTCCAGAAGCTGGTGGAGACGTTGAACGCCGAGCTTGCGCGCGAAGGGCAGAACCAGCGGATCGTGTTCGGGCAGGAGAACGCGGGGGGACGGGTCTGGAGCGCCCTGCAGGCGGGAGGCCTTCCATTCGGCGTGACCTGGACCTACGATCGGGGCTACATGGTCGCGGCCTCGGATCGCGCGTCGGCTGAGCGTGCCATTGCGACCCGGAACGGCGGCTTCCCGCTCGTCTGGTCGCCGGAGTTCCTGGGCCAGCTCCCCTCCTCAGCCGGGATCCACCCGTCCGCCTTCGCCTGGCTGAACGCGAAGGGGGCGCTCGGGATCCTCTCGGCGCTGGCGCCGAATGAGGCCGTGACCAGGCTGCTGGCCCGGCGCGACCCGGTGCTCGTGGTCTTTGATGGAACGGCGGAACAGATCCACGCCGCCAGCCGTACTCGTGTATCGGGTGTGATGATGGACATGATGCTGCTCGAGAGTGTGGGCCGGACAGGTAAGGGGCTGCCGGCCGAAACGGCGCGCCACTGACCCGCCGTCGCATTCGCTACGACGCGGCAAGCGCCGTTCTTGCGGAGAGGCGTTGGTGACGATACCGGTTGTCGAACTCGAGAACCTGAGGGTCAGGCTGGGGCGGCGGGAGATCCTGCACGGGATCTCCTGCCGCCTCGGCGTGTCTGGCACGGGCAAAGCGGTGGGGCTGCTGGGGCCCAACGGGGCGGGCAAGTCTACGCTGATCCTGACGTTGCTCGGGTTTCTCCGGCCGAGCGCCGGGCGCGCCCGCATTCTCGGCTTCGACTGCCGGCGCAACAAGGGCGAGGCCCGGTCGCGCATCGGCTACATGCCGGAGAACGATTCGTTCATCGGCGACATGACGGCGGTCACCTTCCTGCGCCAGATGGCCGAGATCTCCGGCCTCCCATCAAAAGACGCGCTCGAGAAAGCCCACGAGGTCCTCTTCCACGTGGGACTCGGGGAGGCGCGCTACCGCGAGCTCCGGACCTACTCGCTCGGGATGAAGCAGATGGCGAAGCTCGCCCAGGCCATCGTGCACGGACCGGAACTTGTCGTGCTCGACGAACCGACCAACGGGCTCGACCCCGCCGCCCGCCGGCGCGTGCTCAAGCTGATTGCCGAGATGAAGAACGAACAGGGGATGAACGTGCTCGTCTGCTCACACCTGCTGGGCGACATCGAGCAGGTGTGCGATGAGGCGGTGATCATGAAAGAAGGCCTCATCGTCCACCAGTGCAACCTGGAGGAGGAGCGGCGGTCGAACAGGTGCTTCGTCGAGCTCGAGGTGACGGGCGACGATCGGAACCTGCGCGCGACACTGCCGGAGATCGGCGCCGAGGGCGTTTCCGAAGGCGGCGGCCGCTGGCGCATCGTCCTGCCGGCCGGGATCGAAGTGGACGCCATCTGGGGACTTGCGGCGCGGCAAGACCTGCTGGTGCGGAAGCTCACCCACCGCAGGGACACGCTGGAGGAGATCTTTCTGAAGGCGATGGGGCACCTGGCGCATACGCCGGGGGAGGACGCCGGGGTGAATGGCTTGGGGCTTGAGCCGAATGGCCAGCCCGGAGCCCGACAGGGCCCCAGGCCCTAAGCCCCACGCTCCTTGCGGGATACAGAATGTCCGTCTACAAACGAGGATACCGGCGATACCAGGGACCCCTGACGGGGCGCTGGACCAGGTTTCTGGTGTTGCCCGGCTACGCGTGGCGAAGGCTCTACAAGGAGCGTCTCGTCCTTCTGCTGACGATGCTGGCCTTCGTCTGGCCCCTTCTCTGCGCCGGCTTCATCTATCTCACCAATCACGCGGAGCTTCTGCAGGGGCTCGAGGCGGAGTTCCGTCAGTTCATCCAGGTCGATGGCAAGTTCTTCTCGATCTTCATGTATGTGCAGGCGGGTTTCGCCGTCTTCCTCGCCGCCCTGGCCGGGCCGGGACTCCTTGCGCCGGATCTCGCGAACAACGCCCTTCCGCTCTACTTCAGCAGGCCGCTCACGCGCTGGAGCTATGCGCTCGCGCGACTGACGGTGATCGTGGGGATGCTGTCGGTCGTGACGTGGATTCCTGGCCTGCTCCTGTTCTTACTGCAGGTCGGACTCGCCGGGGGCTGGTGGCTCCGGGCGAACTGGACGCTTGGGGCCGGCATGGTCGTCGGGTTTCTCCTGTGGCTGCTTGTGCTGAGCCTGGCGGCGATGGCCAGTTCCGCGTACGTGCGGTGGCGGGTCGTGGCGGCCGCGGTGACGCTGGCCTTCTTCTTCATCCTGAGCGGCGTGGCCGAGATGATCGACAACGTCTTCCGGGTGAACTGGGGACACCTCATCGATCCAGCCTGGGCGGTCAACCAGGTGTGGTGCGCGCTGCTGGGCGTCACCCCGCCCGAGGGCCCCGGTGCGGGGGCGTCGGCGTGGGCACTCGCAGTGGTGGTCGTGCTGCTCGTCCTGGTGATCGAGCGCAGGCTGCGCCCGGTGGAGATCGTGTCATGAGCGCGCCGTCTGTGGTTTTCGACGAGGTGTCGAAGTTCTACGGCGAGGTCCTCGGCGTGAATCGCGTCACGCTGAACATCCCGCCGGGAATCACGAGCCTCGTCGGCCCGAACGGCTCCGGCAAGACCACGCTCATGAACCTGATGACCGGCCTCATTCATCCCGACCACGGCCGCATCCTCATGCGCGGGATTTCTCCGCGCGACCCCGAAGCATTGATGCGGCTGACCGGGTACGCCACGCAGTACGACACGGCGCCGCGCTGGGCGACCGGGTTCACCTTCATCACGACCGGGCTGCTGCTTTTTGGATATGCGCGAGCGGAGGCCGAGGCAAAGGCCTGGAAGGCGCTCGAGCGCCTGGGGCTGACCGACGCGGCGAATCGCAAAGTGGCGGCGTATTCCAAGGGCATGAGGCAGCGGGTGCGGCTGGCCCAGGCGATCGCGCACGACCCCGAGCTGCTGGTGCTGGACGAGCCGCTGAACGGCCTCGACCCCCTGGTCCGCGCGGAGACCATCGAGCTCTTCCGCGCGTGGGCGGCCGAGGGGAAGCACGTGATCCTCTCGAGCCACGTCCTCCAGGAGGTGGACGTGATCAGCGACCAGGTCGTCCTGATCGCCAACGGGATGATCATGGCCGAGGGGAAGATCCGCACCGTGCGCGACGAAATCGAGGAGCACCCGAGCCAATACATCGTCCGCTGCGACAAGGCGTCAGAGGTGGCGTCGCTGCTCTTTGGCGAGGATCACATCACCGAGATCAAGTTGAACGACGACCGGGCGGGCATGCTGGTGATGACCCGCGACCGGGAGCAGTTCTCGCGAGCGCTCGGACGGATTGCGCTCGACGGTCACCGAATCGACGGGGTCGTGCCGTCCGACGAGAACGTGGACGCGCTCTACGAGTACCTGATAGGAGGCGAGTAGCGTGGCCGCCCTCTACCATTCCTTCTCCGGGCGGGCGCGGGCCCTCGGCGTCGCTCGGGCCAGGCAGGCCTGGACGATCGCCAAGGTCGAACTGCGTCGCGTCTTCTTCGCCAAGCGAGGGCTGTGGGTCCATGCGCTGGCGCTGCTGCCTGCGGTGATCTTCTTCGGGCACGCCGTGGAGACGAAGGTCCGGGGCGAGCGGCTGGCGAGGCGCGGCGTGGTGGTGCCTGCCCTGCTCGACAGCGCCCGCGCGGGCGAGGCGGTCGCGGACGTGAAGAAGCGGCTCGGCAAGCCAGCCGAGGAGCGCTGGTCGGTGCGAAGCAAGCGCGTCCGGCAGAAGACCGGGACTGCGGGGACGACGACCCACGTGATCGAGCCGGCGGTCGAAACGCGTTTCGTTCGCCTCAACATCATCCGCCCGACCTACAGCGGCGAACCGGTCGCCCGGATCTACGAGTTCGAGGTGTACGGGCCCGATGGCAAGGGCAATCTCGCGCTCGGCCGTCCCGCCACGGGCAGTGTGCCCTGCCGCCCGGACCAGGGGCCGGAGAAGGCTGTGAACGGGAGCATCGCGGGCGGGGAATCGGACCGGTGGTGCGCTGACGACTATCCCTTGTTCCTGCAGGTGGATCTAGGAACGGCTCGTCCGGTGAAGCGGTTTGTCGTGAAGCACGCCAGTGCCGGAGGCGAAAAAGAGGAATCCGATACCCGCGACTTCAACATCCAGGCGAGCACGGACGGCAAGGTCTTCACCACGGTCGAGACGTCGACCGGCGCCGGGTTCGTCGAGGAACGGACCGAGTACCGCCAGATCGTCTACTTCGACGGGAGGCGGGACGCGCGCTTGCTGTTCATCGACGGCAAGCTGGACGCCGTCAACATCAGCCCCTTGCTCAACTTCGACGAGGACCGGGCGATCTTCGCCGGGATCTTCCAGTACTTCTACCTGCGGCTGGCGGTCTTCTTCGGGTGCCTCGGCATGTTCATGTATCTGTTCCGGGGGGAGATGACGAGTCGCACTTTGCACTACTGGTTCCTCGTGCCGGCGCGGCGCGACGTGCTGCTCGTGGGGAAGTACGCGGCCGGCCTCGTCGCCTCCGCCGTGATCTTCGGCGGCGGCGCCCTGCTCGCCTTTGCTGCCATGGTCTGGCCGCACGACGCGGTGGAGGTCCAGGCCTACTGGAGCGCCGGGGGACTGGGACACGCGTTCTGGTACGCGGCGGCGGCCGCGCTCGGCTGCGTCGGCTACGGGAGCGTGTTCCTGGCGCTCGGACTGTACATCCGCAATCCCATCGTTCCGGCCGCGGTGCTGCTTGCCTGGGAGGGCATCAACGGCATTCTCCCGCACGCGCTGCAGAAGATGAGCATCCTGTATTACCTGCAGTCCCTGTGTCCCGTCCCGGCGCCGATGGATGCGAACGCGCCGACGCTCATCCGGCTGCTGGCGGCGCCGGCCGCTCCCGCCTCGCGTCCCGGCGCGATCCTCGGGCTGCTGGTCGTGACGGCGTTCGTCCTGTGGATCGCCAGCCGCGCCGTCCGACGCATGCAGATCGCCTACGGCACCGAGACGTAAGTCCCCTCCCTGGTCCTCAGTCACTGCATCCACGAGTGCGGCCGCAGCGACCGATCGCGACACCCCGTCACTGCTTCCCGGGCGGGCGAACGCTCCCAAGCCGGCGTTCGCTTCATCTTCAGGAACCGCGAGAGGTTACGACCCGGACGCATGCCCGATATGGGCAACGGCTGCATCAGCGACGGCCTGACGATGAAGTTCAGCCGGAGCGGCAAAGAAGTCTGGGCCTTTCTCCAGGTCGATGAAGGGGGCGCCAACTACGAGATGACGGTGTCCGAGCGCTCGAGCAGATTTTTCGATAAGATCTGCTGATTCCATGCCGCTCGCTCCAGGCACCCGCCTCGGCCCCTACGAACTTGCCGCCGCCATTGGCGCGGGCGGAATGGGCGAGGTCTATCGCGCGAAGGACACGCGGCTCAATCGCGACGTCGCCATCAAGGTCCTGCCGGCCTCGTTCGCCGACGATGCGGACCGTCGAGCACGGTTCGAACGCGAAGCGCAGGCCGTCGCCGCGCTCGCGCATCCGAATGTCATCGCCATCTTCGATACCGGCATCCACGAGAAGCAGCTCTACGTCGTCATGGAACTGCTCGAGGGCAGCACGCTGCGCGAGCGACTGACCAGCGGTCCACTGCCGGCGCGCAAGGCGGTCGACATCGCGGTGCAAATCGCGCGCGGGCTGGGCGCGGCGCACGCGAAGGGCATCGTCCATCGCGATCTCAAACCCGAGAACGTCTTCCTGATCGACGACGGGCAGGTGAAGATCCTGGACCTTGGCCTCGCGCGCCAGGTCTCCGGGGCGGAGCAGTCCGGCGCGATGCAGACGATGGCCGCGACCGACCCGGGCACGGTGATGGGCACGGTCGGCTACATGGCGCCCGAGCAGGTGCGCGGCAAGGCCGTCGACGCGCGCGCGGATCTGTTCTCGTTCGGTGCGGTGCTGTACGAAATGGTCAGCGGCCAGCGCGCGTACCAGCGCGACACGGCCGCCGACACGATGACGGCGATTCTGACGCAGGATCCGCCGGAGCTGGTCGGCTCGCGGCCGGACCTCCCGCCGGCGCTCGATCGGATCATTCGGCATTGTCTCGAGAAGAACCCGAACGAGCGCTTCCAGAGTGCACGCGATGTCGCCTTCGCGCTTGAAGCGCTGTCAGGCTCGGCGACAAGCCATCTCTCGGGCGCGGCGCCGGCCCTGTCGAGACCATCGCGCCGGTGGCGTGTGCCGGCACTGGTCGCCGGCGTCGCCATCGCCGCGCTCGCTGCCGGAATGGCATTGGAGCGCATTCGGCAGCCCGCGCCTTCCCGCATCGAATTCGAGACGAAGACGTGGGACGCGCAGTCGGTCACCAACGCACGATTCGGTCCGGACGGGCAGACGCTGTTCTTCAGCGCCAAGAAGGCCGGCACGGTGCCGTCGCTCTTCACGATTCCTCCTGGCGCCGTGTCCGCCGACGTGATCGGCGGTCCGGGTACGCAACTGCTGGCGGTGTCGCCCAAGGGCGAACTGGCGGTGCTGACCGGCGCCAGGCTCACGCATCACCGCATCTACACGGGCACGCTGTCACGCATGACGCGCGACGGCGCCGCGCGCCCGTGGCTCGAGCACGTGAGCGAGCTGGACTACGCGCCAGACGGCACAACCGTCGCCGTCGTCCGCACGGTGAACGGCCGATGGCAGCTCGAGTATCCGATAGGCACGGTGCTCTATATCGCGCAGACGGGCTATGTGAGCGATCCACGGATCGCCCCGGATGGCACGCGCGTCGCGTTCATGGATCATCCACTCGCCGGCGATGACCGCGGGACAGTGAAAGTCGTCGACACCTCGGGCCGGGTAGTCACGCTGACCCGCGAGTACTGGGGCGAGGAGGGCCTGGCCTGGTCGCACGACAGCCGCACCGTGTTCTTTGCGCCCCAGGATTCGAACGCGCAGTTCGACGTGGCCGCCGTGAATGTGAACGGGACGCCTGTCGTGCGCCAGGCGGTCACCGGCCCGGGCTACGCGGCCGTGGTAGACACGGCGCCCGACGGCCGGCTGCTGCTCCTGCGCGGCGAGGTGCGCATCTCGATTCGCGGGCTCGTGCCGGGTGATGCCGAGGAGCGCGACCTGTCCTGGCTTGACTTCGCGATTGAGCCGTCCTTCTCGCGCGATGGCGTGCACATGGCGTTTTGCGACCTGACCCAGAGCGCCGGCACGGATTACGCGGTCGCCCTGCGGGAGATCGCAACGGACAAAGTCGTGCGCCTTGGCCCGGGCGCGACAGGGGGACTGTCGCCGGACGGGAAGTGGGCCGCCGCCCAGATTCCGTCCACGCTCAAACTCCTGCTGTACCCGACCGGCGCCGGCGATCCCGTGCTGCTCGAGCCGCGCATCGATATCACGGAGCGGCGCGTCGGCTGGTTCTCCGACAGCACCCGGGTTCTCTACTGCGGCCGGAAGGACTCACAGCCCGCGCGCTGCTATTCGAAGGGCGTCAAAGGCGGGGCGGCTACCGTCGTGACACCCGATGACGTCACGGCGGCCCTGCTGGCGGGCGACGACCGCACGCTGCTCATCAGGCGCGCGTCGGGCGTCGTGCAGGTGATGACGATCGGCGGCGGGGCACCGACCGATGTCAAGGGCTTCGACCAGGACGACGATCTGCTCGCCTGGACGCCCGACCGCACCGGGGTCATCGTCACCAGACGGGACCTGGTGCCCGCGCCCATCGATCGCGTGGACCCACTCTCCGGCAAGCGGACGCGGCTCAAAGAAATCGGGCCGCCCGATCGCACCGGTGTTCCGCAGATGCAGTCTGTCTTCTGGCTGCCCGACGGACGCGGGTACGCGTATGCGTTCCAGCGCGACCTGTCGCAGGTCTTCATCGTACGCGGCGTACGCTGAGCCGCGCCGCGCCAAAGGTCCTCGCCGTGCGCGGAAGTTAGCCTCGATAGGCGCTGGAGCAGGAACGAGTCTTCCTGTGCGCACGCCACGAGGTCTTTGCTCCCTCGGACTCGACGACGCATCAGAATCGCGGCGCGTGCCGCGCGCCAGGTTGAGACGACAGGACGGGCCGTGACGATCAGCCCGTCCCGTGCGTCGCTCCCGTACACAATGACGAAGCGCGTTACTCAGCAATCCACTTGTCGAGACGAGAAGCATACAAATTGGCGAGATAGACGCCTTTCTCATCCGGGCAGGCGATCTGGTGGATGGAATCGATGGTGCCCGGCATGCGGCCCGATCGGCCGAAGACTCCCAGAATCTTGCCGCTGAGGTCCATCTTGTAGACCCGGCCCACGCTGCCCACGAACATCACCTGGCTGGGGCCGCCGGTCAGACAAAGCGCCCAGGGTGCCGTCGGCATCGCCCACACCGATTTCAGATTCCCCTCGGTGTCGAACGTCTGGATGCGGCTGTTGCCGCGGTCGGCGACATAGATGACGTCGTTGTTGTCCACGACGATGCTGTGCGGCGTGTTGAAATTGCCGGGCTGGGCGCCACGCTCGCCCCACGCCTTGACGAACACGCCGTCCTTGTCGAACTTGGCCACACGCGAGTTGCCGTAGCCGTCCGACACGAAGCTGCTGCCGTCCTTGCTCCAGCCGATATCCGTCGGCTGATACAGGGAGGCCTTGCCGGGCACGCCCCGTTCGTACACGTGGGTCAGGTAGGTCCACGGCTCCGGATTGGTCCCCAGCGTGCCGGTGGTTCGGCCTTCGGAATCGAAACGGAAGATGATGTTGTCGGCCGCATCCACGTACCAGAGATTGCCCTGACGATCGAAGCGCAGGGCATGGGCACCTTCGAACATCCTGGAGCCCTCGCCCCACGAGCGCACGAACGACCCGTCCGGCTTGAACTCCAGCACGGGGTGGTATCCGCGATTCAGCGCGAGGATGTTGCCGCTGGGAGCGATCGCGACGCCGCTCAGCCGGCCGATTACGGAGTAGGCGGGATAGTGGAACATGTTGTCCACCAAGCGGAACGCCATCTGCGCGATGGCCGCCGCGCCGCCGCCCTGCGCGCGCGCGCGCGCACGCCGATCTCGATCTGCTGACGTGCGCCGACCCAAGCGGCTCGGTGACGCACGCGATCGACGCATTCGCTCCAGAAGCGATCGGCATCTCCGTCCGGAACATCGACGATCAGAACCGCGACCAGCCGCGGTTCCTCCTGGCGCAGATCAGACCCGTCGGCGACGCCTGTCGTGCATCGAGCGCCGCTCCGATCATCCTCGGCGGACCGGGATTCTCTATCTTCCCGGACGCTACGCTTCGGTACTTCGGCGCCGACTTCGGCATCGCCGGCGACGGGAGATCGCGTTGGTCGAACTGTTGCGGCGGCTCGGCAGCGGCGAAGATCCCTCAGGCATTCCGGGGCTTCACTCCCGCACCGCGTCCTCGCCCGCGCTGCATCGGGCGACCTCGACGGATTCCCATTCTGGGACGACGGCTCACGGCGTCGCGCGCTCGGCAGGCGAGGACCTCTATTGCAACGCGCCGCCGCCGAGCGAAATCGCTACGGCGCAGGCCACCGACACCAGGAACCGTTTCTTCATGGAATCCTCCTCGAGTTTGGGGGTGAACCGAGTGGGGGCGAGCGCGGGGTGGCCGAGTGGGGCGAGCGATCCCATCGTCGCAAGCGCTACGCCAACCGCGCCAGATGATACCCGACTTGTCGAGGTTCCCGCCCGCCAGCGTGCCTGGAAGACCGCCACCGGGGCCACATGGAGAAGACTCGACACCTCAGGCACGAAGCTCTCCGGCTCGGTCCGACCCGACTTCTGTTCCGTCGACTATTGGCGCATTATGATGTCGTACGCGCCCGGGCGCGGCCCGTCACGATCCGGGCCGGAACTGGCACGAAGGGAGAGCGCATGAACCGGACTGGGTTCGACCCGGACGGGCAGCTCGAAGCGAGCCTCCGGCGCATCAACGGCGCGCTGGACCGCAACCGCAACGAATACGCGGCGATGGTCGAGCAGATCATGGCGGATACCCGCGCCGAGGTGGCCGAGCGGGTCAGTGCCAGCATCGCGGAGGGGCATCAGCGCCGCACGGAGCAATGGCAGCGGCGCGATGCGCGGCGGCGGGAACGCCGCCGTCAGAATCGCGAATCCACAGACGTGCCGCGCGGCATCGTCTTTCTCGTGACGGCGATCGTGTGCCTGGCGTTCGCGATTCGCGAGCCCGTGCTCTGGTGGATGATCTTCGTCGCGTTCGGCTTCGGCATGTCGGCGGCTTCGGCGTTCAGGCGCTCCGCCCGGGCGCGCGAGGCCGAGCCGAAGGTGCAGGAAGAGATCGGCGAGAACACCGGCACCAGCGACCCCGCCCGCTCAGCGACCGGCCAGAAAGAACAGGCCCCGCCCTCGGAGCCCGCCGACCCCCGGGTCGCTCGAATCCACAGGCTGTGCGAAAAGATCCTGGCTGAACTGGAGTCCGGCCCGCCCGTCGTCCGGGAGGTCGTGACGCAGCCCGAGGCGACGGTCGGCGGTCTGCGCCAGGCGTGCCTCGAGATTGCCCGGAGGGAGCACGAGCTGCGAAGCGTGCTGGCGGCGCAGGACGAGGCGGGTCTGCTGGCCGAGCGCGACGTGCTTGTTGCGCGGGTCGCGAACGAGCAGGACGAGATCGTCCGCGATCGGCTGGGCCAGGCGTTGCGCGCCCTCGAACAGCAGCTCGCGCACCGCGCCGAACTCACCACCGCCGCGACGCGGCTGGAGGCCGAGAACACGCGCATCCTCTACACGCTCGAGAACCTGCACATGCAGCTGTTGCGAGCCAGGAGCACGGACCTCGGCGCTCCTGAGCTCGGCGGGAAGCTGCGCGAAAGCCTTGGCGAGCTCGGGACCGAGATCGATTCGATCGCCGAGGCGCTCGAATTCGCGAGCGCGCCGGCCGGCCCCGGCGGGGGAACGACGCCCCCCCGCAAAGCCGTCGGTCCACCGCTGCGGCGGATGCGGATGCCCAGCGAGCGGAGAGACAGGCGGCCGCGCGGCGTGCGGAGCAGGCGCGGGAGGCGCAGCGTCACTGAGTTCCGCGCGACGCGAGCGGCCACGCCGCCCGCGGACAGATCCCACTTCGAGGCCCCGGTGGCGCAACACGCCAGAGTCGCAGACGAGTTGGCGCCCCCGGACGCGCGACCACCCGCTTGAAACGTCCTCGGAGACAGCGATAGTCACCCCGGGACCCGTGGCGCGGCGACGCTTCAGGACGGCGTCCACGCTGTACGACAAAGGCCATTCCGTCAAGCCGCCCGACGCAGATCCCGTCAATCCGGACTATCGTCCACACCCCTGTAGAGATGTGGCAGACTGAACGAGCCCCCCATGGAGATGCCGCGATGAAACCGTTTCGCGTGTTGATGCTGTCCGTGCTGATCCTCTCGTGTGTCGGCCTGAGCGCCAACGAGGGCATGTGGATGCCCCAGCAGATCCCGGCACTCGCGGCGAAACTCCGCGCCCTCGGGTTCGTCGGCGATCCGAAGTCCTTTGCCGACCTGACCGGGCAACCGATGGGCGCGATTGTCTCGCTGGGAGGCTGCACGGCGTCATTCGTGTCGCCCGACGGCCTCATCGTCACCAACCACCACTGCGTGAGCGGCGGGCTGCAGTTCAACTCGACGCCCCAGCGCAACCTGCTGCAGGACGGCTACCTGGCGCAGACGCGCGGGGACGAGTTGTCGAACGGTCCGGGGTCGCGGGTGTTCGTGACCACCTCGGTCGTCGACGTCACCGCTGCCATCACCGGCGGGATCGATCCGAAGGCGACCGATCGCGAGCGATTCGACACCATCGACCGCCGTGCGAAAGAACGCATTGCCGCCTGCGAGAAGGACGGTCTGCGTTGCAGCGTGGCGTCGTTCTTCGAGGGCCTCAAGTACTTCGAGACCACCCAGCTCGAAATCAAGGACGTGCGCCTGGTCTACGCTCCGGCCGAAGGCATCGGCGTGTTTGGTGGCGAGACCGACAACTGGCGCTGGCCGCGCCACACCGGCGACTGGAGCTTCCTCCGGGCCTACGTCGCCAAGGACGGTACGCCCGCGCCGTATTCCAAGGACAACGTGCCCTACAAGCCCAAGCACTGGCTCAGGATCGCGGCTCAGGGTATCAAGCCCGACGATCTCGTCTTCGTGGTCGGGTATCCGGGCCGCACGCTGCGGCACCAGACCTACTCGGAGGTCAGCGAGACCACCGGGTGGGCGTTTCCCCGCGCCATCCGCCTGGCTGAAGAACAACTCGCCATCCTCGACACGCTCTCGAAGGACAACCCCGCCCTCGCCATCAAGGTTGCGGGACGCGTCCAGGGGCTCAACAACACGCTGACCAATCAGCGGGGCATGCTCGAAGGTCTCGTCAAGGGCGGGAGCCTCGGCCTCAAGCAAACCCGGGAGCAGGAACTCGCCGCGTGGATTGCCGCCGACCCGGCCCGGCAGAAGAAGTACGGCACCGCCCTGCCAGCCCTGCAGGCGCTCCAGGCACAGGCCGAAGCGACGCGGGAACGCAGTGCCACGCTTGGCCTTCTGTCATCGTCCTCGTCGTACCTCGGTGCCGCACAGGTGCTGTACCGGTTGTCGATCCAGCGGACCAAACCCGACGTGGCCCGCGATCCGGGATTCCAGGAACGCGACTGGAGCCGCATCCGCGAAGGTCAGGAACGCCTGCAGCGCACGATTGACCCCGTCGTGGACCGGGCGTTGCTGCGTTGGGCGCTCGGCCACGCGGCGGCGCTCGCCGCCGATCAGCGTCTCGACCCGGTCGACAAGGCTGCCGGGCTCAACGCGGGCATGGACAAGGCAGTCGGCCGGCAAAGCGATCGACACCTACCTGGACGGCCTCTTCGCGAGCACCAGGATCGCCGACCACGACTTCCGCCTGGGCCTGATCGAGAAGAGCACGGCCGATCTCGTGGCCACCAACGATCCGTTCATCGCGCTGGCGGCGGCTCTCGAGCCGCTGGCCGAATCGGCTCGCGAGGCCGCCAAGAACCGGGCTGGTGCCGCCGCGCGGATCAGGCCTCTCTACATGGAGGCCCTGCTCGAGAAGGCCGGAGGCCTGCTCGCGCCGGATGCCAACAGCACCCTGCGCGTGACCTTCGGCCAGGTCAAGGGCGTCGCCGCTCGCGATGGTCTGTTGTACACGCCGCAAACCACGTTGGCCGGCATTGTCGAGAAGCACACGGGCACCGGCGACTTCAATGCGCCGCAGAAGCAGCTCGACGCCATCAAGGCGTTGCGCGCCGGCAAGCAGACGCCGTTTCTCGACGCGGGCGTCAAGGACGTGCCCGTGAACTTCCTCTCGAACGTCGATACGACCGGCGGCAACTCGGGCTCGCCCACGCTCAATGCCAGGGGCGAACTCGTGGGGCTGCTGTTTGACGGCACCTACGAGTCGGTCGCGTCCGACTTCCTGTTCGACACCGTGAAGACGCGGTCGATCCACGTGGACAGCCGCTACATGCTCTGGACGATGGCCGAAGTGGACGGTGCGGGGCGCCTGCTCGACGAGATGGGCGTGTCGCTCAAGCCGATGCCGGCCGCCAAGGCGCCGGCCAAAGCAAAGAGTGCCGGCCTACTAGGCCCGGGGCTCACCTGGGTTGGGAGCGCTCGCCCCGGGCACGCGGGCCAAAAGCCCACGTGCTCCATTCCCGGCGCGTACCCAACTCAATCGAGCGCCGGGGTCAGGAACGAACACGCGGTCGTTGGACACGCTCATCGTGCAGGAATTTGCGGTGAGCGTGTTGTTGTCCGCCTCCATCCACGGGTATCTGTGAGAGCGGAACCAACCGCATCGGCGCGGCGCGCCCGGGAATGATGGTGCGACCTCGCCCGGCCGTGAGCGTGCGGATACAGGAAGCACCGCGCATTCCAGTTGACGCGCGGCCACGCACGGCAGTACCGTCAGCCAGCCAATCGCACCTGCATCTTATCCATCAGCCCGGAGGCGGTGTTCTCCGGGTGACGCGCGGCGTCTGGCGGAGGTCCAGCGAATGGTCCGTCGCGACCTCGTCCCCGGGAGGCGGCGCACCGTTCTGGTCTACTTGGCGGCCATCGTCGCGCCGTCGCTGGTGTTGCTTGCCCTTTCGTGGCAGTCGGTCGACCGACAAGGTCGCGCGATCCCTTACCTCACAGCCAGCAACCGCCTGCTGTCGTCGACCACGCTTGCCAGCGAGGTTGAAGGCCGGTTGCTCTCGGGGGCCATCGCGTGCCTGCGGGATCCGGACCTGCTTCGCCTTGCCACCCTGGTCCTGCAACCCCAATCGGTGGAACGCATGGACGGCGCGCGCAAGCTGGCGGCAGCCGTCGTCGAGCGGCATCCTCTCGCAGCGTCGGTGTTCGTCCTCGACTCCTCAGGTCCGCGCTATCCGTTCCTCCAGAACCCGCTGCCCGTTCTGCGGTCACCCGTTCCAGGTGACGCGCGTGGCGCAGAGTTCGCCGAGAACTTCGACCGGGCGGAGCGCCTCGAGTTGGCGGAGGATCAGTACGGCGCGGCCGCTGCGCTGTACGAGCGATGCGCGGCGCTGCCCGGACCGGAGCGGGTCAAGGCCCTGGCCCTCGCGAGGCTCGCCCGATGCCATGCGAAGCTTGGCCACACCGCCGCCGCGCGCCGCGTCTGGGTCGCGCTCATCCGCTCGCACGGCGACGAGCGCGATCTCGCCAATCAGCCGTTCGGACTCGTGGGCGCCGTCGAACTGAAGGCCCTTGACTTCGACGTCGAAACCCGGGAGATGGTCGACGCGGCCTACCGGGCACTGGTCTCCGGTCGGTGGTCTCTCGGCGCCAACGAGGTCGGACTATCTTCGCCGGCGCGCTCGAAGGCGTCCTGGGGCGCACCGTCGCGACCCGGTCCTCCACCGCGTTTCTCGACGACTGCCGGCTCGCGCGGGCGCTCGACGAGCGCGGCCTGCACCAGTCGTCCGTGCGCTACGGCGAGACGCTCTCCGCTTGCGCTCGACGCCGGCGGCGGCGTTCCACGTGCTCCTCACACGTCTCGTCCCGGACGGCCCTGCCGTCGGCATTCCGGTCAACATGCGCATGGCTGCAGGAGCGCCTCCTTCGCCGACCGCCGCCGACCTCGAACGTGGCTGGCGGAGCCGGCGATGCGTGATTCGGCCGCGGCAGCGCCTCCGGAGGCGCCACAGCGCGCGAACGAGGCCCAGGCCGTTCCGTTTCCGGCCCTCCTCTCCGGGTTCCAGCTTGTCGTCCCGGCCGGCGCCGGCTGGCACCGATGGCGCAGCCGCTTGGCCGACGTGGAGTTTCGCGGGCTCGACGCTGCTGACGCTCGGCGTGCTCGCGATCGGCGTGCTGCTGCTCGAGAGAGACGCCGCGCGGCAGCGGGAGACGAACCGGCTCCGCGCCGATCTCGTCAGCGGCGTGTCCCACGAGTTGAAGACGCCCCTGACCCTGATCCGCGTGTGCGCCGAGACGCTGGAGTCCGAGCCGGTGCCCCCGGATGCCGAGCGCCAGCGGTTCTGCGGGGTGATTACGCGCGAGACCGACCGCCTGACCACGCTCATCGACCGGGTGCTGAGCTTCTCGCGGGTCGACCGCGGCGATCGGACCTACGCGCTCGAGCGCGGACCGCTCGACGCGGTCGTGCAGGAGACGCTAGACGACTACGGCGCGTATCTCCGGGGGCGGGGCTTCACGCTGCGCGAGTCGCTCGAGCCCGACCTGCCCGACGTCGCCCACGACCGTGCCGCGGTGGCCGAAGCGGTCGTGAACCTGCTCGACAACGCCGCGAAGTACTCGGGAGACGCCCGGGAGATCTCGGTCGCGCTGGCGCGGCGGGACGGGGCGGTGGTCCTCGAAGTCGCCGACCAGGGCGTCGGCATCGATCCGGCCGACCAGGCCCGCATCTTCGATCGCTTCTACCGCAGTGGCCAGGCGCTGGGGAAAGGCGGATACGGCCTCGGCCTGTTCCTCGTGAGGCACATCGTCGAGGCCCACGGCGGCTGCGTCGAACTCGAGAGCACGCCGGGCGCCGGCAGCCGGTTCCGGCTCGTGTTTCCCGGCGGCCAGAAGGACCAGGAGGGATGACGCGGTGGCGAAGATCCTGATCGTCGAAGACGAGGAGGACCTGGTCGCCGCGCTGGCGTTCAACCTCGAGAAGGAGGGGCACACGGTGGCGCACGCCGCGCGCGGCGATCTCGCGCTGAATGCCACTCTGCGCGAGCAGCCGGACCTGATCCTGCTCGACCTGATGCTGCCCGGGCTCAACGGGCGAGACGTCTGCCGCACGTTGCGGGAGAAGGGCATCGACGTGCCCATCATCATGCTCACCGCCAGGAACGACGAACTCGACCGCGTGCTCGGGCTCGAGATCGGCGCCGACGACTACGTCACCAAGCCCTTCAGCGTCCGCGAGTTGATCGCGCGGATCAACGTGCGGCTGCGCCGTGCCCCAGCCGGGCAGCGTCGGGTCACCCAGGCCAGTACCGATTCGGTCCAGTGAGCGTGGACTTCGACGCTCACGAGGCCGACGCGCGACGGCCAGAGGGTCGACCTCAGCTCCAAAGAACTGGAGCTGCTGCGGATGCTCGTGCGGTATCGGGGCAAAGTGGTCACCCGCGAGAAGATGCTGAGCGAGGTGTGGGGATTCGACGAGGCACCCAATACGCGAACCGTTGACCAGCACGTGTTCAAGCTGCGCCAGAAGCTCGAGGACGAGCCAGCCAACCCGCGCTACATCCTCTCGATCTACGGAGAGGGGTATAAGTTCGTCGGGTGAAGGGAACGACGATCCGCCTTCGCCCGCCCAGATCCCGTGCGCCGGACGGGAGGGTGTTCGAAGCCAGGCAGAGGTCGAGCGATCGTTCCGGCTCCGTGACGCCTATCCCGTCGCTGAAGAAGAACAGGCAAGGTGCATTGACAATTGTTGACAATCGTTTGCGCTGGCCTGACCCCGGCGAGACGACGCGGAGGTAGCGTCTCCCTGGCACCGGCGATACGAACGATGGCGGGAATCGCGCGGTCAACAACCACGGTGACCCCCCGGCCCGCCCCGGATGTCCAGAGGAGCCGGACATGCACAAGACGATGACGTTGTTCGTTCGAGTCGCCTCGCTGGGAATCATGCTGTTCATGCTGGGGGCCTCGACGACGTGCTGCCGCAATCGGCGAGCGCTACGCAGAAGGGCAAGCCCGCGCCGTACGTACCGGTGCCGCTAGACGCGACGTTCCTGCCGTCGAACCTGCCCAACGTCATGTGCGATGGGCTCGTCGGCGAGGACGGGGTCTGCTACTCGGGAATCTACGTGGCGAGTGGAAGAACCACTATCGAGGGCGCGTTCATCAACAGCCTGGGCGGCATCGACATCAACCTCGTATCCGGGGCGAGGCAGATGGTGTTCCAGTTCGATGAGTCCGTTGGTGTGCCTGCTGGTACCGCCGGCGCGACGCCGTGCTACCTGCCGAAGAACACTTCGATTCCGGCGAACCTGGTGGACTTCCGTTTCAACGCGACGCAGTACTCCAATGGCGTCAAGGGGATGCCGGTCGGAGAAGTCCTCACCGCTTTCGGAGGCACGATCAACTTCACGCCGGTGGCCGGACTCACATCTCTCGGGACACAGACACTGACGAACGTGTTCTTGCGCTACGGTGCAACCGGCTACACCGGGGCCAAGACTCTGACGAGAACCTCCGACACCAGTTGGCGGCTGGTGTTCGACGGATCGGTGCAAGTGCAATGCACCACAACGAGCGGTCGGGGCAAGACCACTCAGACGGAGATGGGGAGCTTCTCCATGCCGTTCGCCATGGATGTCGTGGTGAAGTAAGCAGGGGGCCCTTGGAACTGAGGGTCCTGATACGCGGTGGAGTCGCAGATGGAGACCCGGGCCTGGACCACACGCGCCGTCGCAGTCATCTTGCTTGCCGCGGTATTGGTCCTGCTGGCCCAGGCTCCGCCCCAGGCCCAGCTCTATCAGGACGGGCTGGTGCTGCTCAATTCCCGTGGCGACGCGCGCGGCGCGATCGCCCTGTTCGAGAAGGCCGCCAACGGCCCCGACAAGAGGATCTCGGCTCGCGCGGGGCTCTCCAAGGGCTTTGCACTCGAAGAACTCGGGCAGCAGCAGGCGCGCCAGCAATACGAGCTCGTGATCAGCAAGTACCCCGAACAGACTGACGTAGTGGCCGCAGCGCGAGCGCGGCTGTTGGCCATCGACCGCTCTTTGCCTCCCGCCGGTCCGGCCGCCAGAACGCTGGGTGTCCGGCGCACATTCAGCCGCCCGCCCGCCGGCGCGGAGTTTGGCATGCTCGGGGCCGTATCGGGCGATGGCCGGCTGATGGCCTACGGCAGTTCAGACGGTGGGATTGCCCTCGTCGAGATCGCGGCGCCGGAGTCGAGCAGGATCTTCGTCAAGGCCGACGCGGCGCTTTCGCAGGACACCGCGGTGCCGTCGCCCGACGGCACCGCGGTCATCACGCAGTGGCGGAACGGGCAGAACGGGACAGAGTTGCGGCTCTCGCGGCAGGGAGGACCCGCGACGACGATCTTCAGCGTCGGATCGGGTGACGTCATCTCCAGCGTAGAGTGGCCATCCCGCGACCAGGTTCTCGTGCAGGTTGAGCACGCCGACCGGCGCGCGACACTGCTCACGGTGAATCCGGAGATCCCATCGGCCAGCCAGATCGCCACGCTCCCCACCCCCTCGATGCACGCGACGCTGTCCGCCGACGGGCGCTGGGCCGTGTTCGACGCGCCGACGCGTGCCGACGGCTCGCGCGGCCTGTTCTTCGTCGACACCCGCAGCGGCGCAACGATGGCGCTCCTCGACGACGGGTGGGACGGCAGGCTCCCGGCCTGGTCGGCTCGCGGCGACTACGTGCTCTTTGTCACCGACCGCACCGGGAGCACCAGCCTGTGGGGCGTACCGATGAACGGCGGCAAGAAGAGTGGTCCACCCCGGCTCCTCTATCCCGACATGGGCCGCATCGTTTCGGTTCTCGGCGTCGCCTCCGATGGCACTTATCACTACTCGCGGCAGACCGGGCTGGTGGACGTCTACACCGTCACCATCGGTGCCGACGGGCGGCCCGAAGGCGAGCCGGTCGGGGCTGCGAGGAGCTTCATCGGGTCCAACATGGGGCCGAGCTTCTCCCCCGACGGGCGCACATTGGCCTTCCTGGCCGAGGTGGCCGTCAGGACGCACGCCTCGATCGGCCTGCGCGATCTCACGCGCACCACGCAGCGGACCATCGCCACCGGGATGCGGGTTCTGATTCTCCCGATGTGGTCGCCCGACGGGAGCCGACTGCTCGTGAAGGGCTATGACACGGAGGGCCGCTTCGGCTTGCACCTGGTCGATCCGCAGAACGGCGGCACCGCGCCGCTGCTCGTCGTCGGGTCGGAGTTGGAGAGTTCGGTCGGCCTGGGGCGTTGGAGCCCCGACGGCCGCAGCGTGTTCTACCCCAAGCAGGGCGGCGACAGCTCGGAGATGCGCCGCATCGACGTTCGGACCGGCCTCGCCGAAACGGTGTTCACGACCGAGAAGGGCAACAGGATCAGCGGCTTCTTCGACGTGGCCCGCCAGAACGGCGCGATGGTCATGGCGATGAATACCCGGGACAGCCGACCGCCCGGGAACATCGGGCCTCCCACAAGCCGATGGGTGATCGTCGTTCGCGAACCGGGCGGGGAGCTGCGCGAGATCGCGCGGTTTCCCGGATTCGAGGGAGTCGATCACGGTCGCGTGGTCCGCCGACGGCCGCAGTATCTGGTTCCTGCGGACGACGAAGGGCGCCGGCGACCGAGGCGCGACGAGCGGAATCTGGCGGATGGCGGCCGACGGTGGCGGCATCAAGGCCCTCGGGATCGAGTTGGACCAGAAGGAGGGGATGCGGGCCCTGGCGGTAAGCCCCGACGGCTCGCATCTGGCGTTCACGGCAGGCTGGCCCGAGCGTGAGCCCTGGGTGCTCGAGCACTTTCTGCCGGAGCCAGTTGTTCCGACCAACCGAGACAAGCGCTAGGCCGACCCGCGCACGGCGCAGGCCGCCTCCGAGAGGAACTGCGGATCATGAGACGAGCTCCCATTCTCGCCGTTGCGGTCCTCGGGCTCATCACGTCCCCCCTGGCGTGGGCGCAAGGCGAGTGCCGGAGCGCTCGAAGGCACCGTCCGCGACGTCATCGTCCGCGCGTGCTCGCCGGCGCGAGCGTTGTCGTGTCGGGCGACCGGCTCATCGGCGGCGAGCGGAAGGTGCAGACCGACGCGGCGGGGCGCTTCCGCCTCACCGAGCTCGCCGCCGGGCCTCTACACCATCTCCGTCTCGCAGCCGGGGTTCACGACCGCCCGGCGCGGCCAGATTGAACTGCCTGCTGGGGGCACCATCGTTGTCGACTTCACGCTCGCGGTCGGGCCCGTGTCGGACACCGTCCGGATTGTCGCCCCGTCGCCGATGGTGGACGTGACAAGCGCGGCGCCCAGCCAGAGCGTCGACGAGACGTTCCTGCGCGAGCTGCCGACCATCGCGCGTCTCGGCCTCGCTCATCAATCTCGTGCCTGGCGTCGCTGAACGATGTCGCCTTCGGCGGCACTGCCGGCAGCAACGCCATCGCGGCCGACGGCCTGGACATCACGGAAGCCGCGCGGCAGGCGGCCTTTCTGCGGTTCGATCAGAACTGGGTGCAGGAGATGCAGGTCGCGTCGGTCGGCGCGGGCGCTTCGGCAGGAGGATTCACGGGCCTCTCGGCCAACCTCGTCCTGAAGTCCGGCAGCAACAGGCTGTCGGGGCTCGGCGAATTCTGCTTCACCGAACCCGTCGTGGGTGTCGAACCAACGTCGGCAGGCTGTCTGCGGCTCAGCAAGGCGCGATCAGCCCACGCAGGATCAACCGCATGTGGGACACGAGTCTGCAGGCGGGCTTCCCGGTCCTTCGGGATCGCCTGTGGGTATTCGCCGGCTTCAGGCATTCTACGCTCGACGACCGTCCGTTCGGATTCTCGGGCAGCGCCGTGTCGCAGACGGACGATTCCCTGTATCTCTTGAAGCTATCGAGTGCCCCCGCATCGCGCGTTCGTCTGGAGGGCTTCGTGCAGGCCGGCCGGTACCGGCAGGCTGCGGCGAACCTCGGGATGTCCGTACGATGACACCGCACTGGCCGATATCACCAAGCCCGAGACGAGCTGGAACCTCCGCGCCACATGGACACCCTTCGAGCGCACGCTGGTCGAGGGACGTTACGGAGGCTTCAACGGGTCGAACAACGTCGTGGCGCATCCGCCAAATACATGCAGCGGCCCACCGGCACACCTCGAAATTACGACGGGCCGGTCGTCCGGCAACTTCCACCAGTGCTGGCAAGACACCGCAGAAGAGGCACACCGGCTCCCTGTCGCTCACGCACACGCTCGGGGGGCTGGCGGGCACACACGAGCTGAAGGCCGGAGTCGAATTCGATCGCACGCGCCGTGTGATGCGTCCAACTACCCGGGCGGGCTCTACTTCCGGGACATCGACGGCGCCCCGAACCAGGCCGTCATCTGGCCGGGCGGGTCGGAGACGAGTGACACCGGCAGGACCGGCGCATACCTCAGCGACCGGTGGCAGGTCGCAAGCCGGCTGACACTGCTTCCCGGCGTGCGTGTGGATTTCGGCGACGGCAGCATCCCGGGGCACAAGAGCATCTTCGCCACCGCGAGCGTTGTCGCCGAGAATCGGAGCGGCCTTCGACGTGGGGGCCGACCACCGCACGGTGCTGCGCGCGCACGTCGGGCAGATACGTCGACCCCGTCTTCGCGCAGCGCGTCGCGGACGCCGACTCCTCGAACTGGCCACTCTATGTCACGGTTCAGGTCGGTGGGGCCGAACCAGTTCGTCGAGTTGTTCCGGAGCGCGGGGGCAGGGTGGCTACGCTGATCGATCCGAACATCCGCCACTCGCACGTCGACGAGGTGATGGTCGGAGCCGAACGGCAGATTTCGGCCCGCGTGTCGGTGCAGGTGCAGTACATCCGGCGCCGGTTTCGGGACTTCATGGGCCTGGTCGATCCCGGCACGCTGTTCACTCCCACGACGAGGACCGACCCCGGGCCAGACGGCGTCGCCGGCACCGCAGACGACGGCGGACCGCTCGCCGTCTACGCTTGGCAAGGTTCGGACGGCAGTCCCTGGCTCTACACCAACCCGCCAGGCGCGAGCCGCCGCTACCACGCGGCGCAGGTCGTGGTGCGGTCGCACGGCACGAGGTTCGGCCAGTTCCAGGCGTCCTACACGTGGTCGAGGTCGGAGGGCAACGTCGGCAACCAGGCCGGTACGAATGCAGGTCTCGGGGACATCGGCAGCCCCGGGGACTACAACAACCCGAACCTCCTCATCAACGCGTACGGGCGCCTCTTTTTCGATCCGACGCACGAAGTCAAACTGCTCGGGACCAGCCACATTCCGCTCTGGGGCGGGATGAACGTGAGCGCGGTCTACAGGTACGTCACGGGCAACCCATGGTGCCGGTGGGTGCGGGTGGGCCCTCTGCTGCAAGGAGGGGGAGGGAGCCGCGTCCGGGTCGAACCCAGGGGAGCGCGGCGGCTCGACGCCACGAGCATCCTCGACCTGAGAATCGAACAGGCGCTCCGCGTGCCGGGCCGCGGAAAGGTGAGCCTCCTCCTCGAGGTCTTGAACCTCGCCAACTTCGGGGCGGCAACGTCCGTGACCGAGATGTCGGGTCCGAACTTCGGCTGGCCGGCACCGTGGACCGATCCTCGAACCCTGCGGCGGGCCTGCGCTTCACGTTCTGACCCGGGCCTGGCCGCGCTGCTATAATCGCCGGCGTGACGCAGACGTCGTTCAACCTTGACACCTCACCGGAAATCGAGCGCAGGCTGATCGAATCGTGGCGGCGGATGTCAGCCGCTCAGAAGGCCGCGATGGTGACGGGCCTGACGCGCGCGGCCTACGCCATGACCTTCGCAGGGGTGAAGCATCGCCATCCCGACGCTTCGTCGCGCGAGCACTTCCTGCGGGTCGCCGTCATCGTTCTGGGACCGGATCTGGCACGCCGGGCGTACCCCGATGCGGCCGGGGTGATCACCCGGTGACAGGACTCATCGATCCGATCGAGACGGCACTTCTCGTCGCGCGCCATCTCGACGCGATGGACATCCTGCACACGATCGGAGGGTCGATCGCCAGCTCGTTCGCCGGAGAGCCCCGCTCGACGGTCGACATCGACATCGTGGTTGCGCTCGAGGAACGGCATGTCGAGGCATTGGTGGCTGCGCTCTCGGCAGAGTTCTACGTTGACGCCGATGCACTTCGCCGCGCCATTCGGAATCACTCGAGCACCAACCTGATTCACCAGGGCCACGCAACTGAAAGTGGACCTGTTCGTGGCGGGCGGCACCCCCTTGGATGCCCGCCAACTCGCCCGCCGCCTGCCCGTCGACCTCGGCGACGGGCGTCGCCTCTACGTGCACCCGCCCGAGGACATCCTGTTGCAGAAACTGCGCTGGTATCGCCGCGGCGGCGAGATCTCGGATCGACAGTGGCGGGACATCGCGGCCATCGTCCGGGTCCAGGGTCGGAGACTGGATCGCGACTACCTCCGCGATGGCGCAGGGATTCTCGGCGTTTCGGACCTGCTTGAGCGCGCGCTTGGGGAAGCGCCGCCTCAGGAATGATGCTCTGAGAATCCTGACTGCGACACATCCCCGGGCCCGCGTTGCGGCCCTCAAGTCCCCGCCTCGCAGCCCCGCTCGACACCAACCCGCGCAACAGCTTGCGGCCGGAACCCCGCGCCTACGCGTGACAGGACGAAGCATCCGGCGAAGACCATCGCCGTTCTCGAGCGCGTGAGTCTCGGCAGCAGCGTCGGCGCATTTGGCCTGGTGCTTGGAAGCGTCGTGTTCTCACGCGAATATGGCTTCATGGACCGATTCAATGCGATCCTGGTTGATAGAATCCGGCCGTCGATCTCAGAATAGAGCCCGCCGCGGCCCTTGGACCACTCCGCTACCACAGGCCTGTTTTGGCATCGTCCGCCCGCGAGCATTCGGCAAGAATCCCGGCCGTTGCTCATGCAGCTCGGGAAGAAAGAAGCGTAGAATCTTCCTGGCTGCCGCGCGTCGAGCCGAAAGAGCGTGGATGTGCCCACAGCTGACTGGAGTTCTTATCGCCGGTTCCGACGACGAGAGATCCAAGATGGCCGACATTCCCAGTACCGAACCAGACGGTCGGGGCGCGGCATCCTACCGCTACGACGACACGCTCCCTCCAGGATCCGTGATGCTGGAAGAGCTGCTGAAGTCGTCAGAAATCCATCAGCTCTTCGAGTCCTACTACAAGCTGATCAAGATCCCCGTTGCCATCATCGACCTCGATGCCAATGTCCTGTGCTCATCCCGCTGGCAGCGCATCTGTACGGAGTTCCACCGGGTCAATCCCGTGACCTGCGACCGTTGCCTCGAATGCGACAGGAAGATGGCGTTACAGCTCAAAGAAGGACAGACCTACACCATCTATCCCTGCCTGAACGGCCTGACCGACTGCGCTTCTCCGATCATCGTCGAAGGCAACCATGTCGCCAACCTCTTCATCGGCCAGTTCCTGACCGCAGCGCCTGACGAGGCGCGGTTCCGCCGTCAGGCCGAGGAATTCGGGTTCGCTGTTGAGGACTATCTCGCAGCGGTTCGTGAAGTGCCCGTCATCGACGAGAAACAAATCCCGAACATCCTCGATCTGCTTGCGCGAATGACCCGCGTCATCACCAACCTCAGCATCGAACGAAAGCGCGCGGTCGAAGAGCACGCCCGGCAGTCGATCATCCTTGACACCATCCCCCAGTCTGTCTTCTGGAAAGACCGTCAGGGCCGATACCTCGGATGCAATGCACCATTCGCCAGGGCCGCGGGCCTGTCCTCTCCGGATGAGATCGTGGGCAAGACCGACTTCGAACTTCCCTGGCCCCGAGCCGAGGCCGAGGCCTATCGCGCCGCCGATCAGGCCGTCATTTCCGCCAACGAGGCCCAGCTCCACATCATCGAGCCCCTCCAGAAGGCCGACGGTTCCCGCATCGTGATCGACACCTCCAAGATTCCCCTGACCGGTGCCGGGAGCGCTCCCTCCGGCATTGTGGGCATCTACGAAGACATCACCGAGCGCAGCCGGGCGGAAGAGGAACTGCGCGAGGTGAAGAGAAGTTCCGGTTGGCGTTCACAACCGGACCGGATGCTTTCTACTGGGCCTCGTTGGACGATGGCTCATCGAAGTCAACCCGGTCTTTGAGGACGTTTTCGGATATCCCAGGGATGAGGTCATTGGGAAAACTTCCCTGGAGCTTGGTCTCTACTGCAATCCGGATGACCGCGCGAGAATGCTGTCTGAAGTCAACTCCAGAGGCTATGTCCGGGACCTGGAATTGCAGGGCCGCAGGAAGGACGGAGCGATCATTGCCGTCTCACTATCGGTCAGCAAAGTCGTGTCAAGAAATCAACGCTTCATCCTGGGAATCATCAAAGACGTCACCGCACACAAGCTGGCGGAGGACGAACGGGACAAGCTGCAGTCTGAACTCCAACAGGCCCAGAAGATGGAGTCTGTGGGGCGACTTGCCGGCGGAGTGGCGCACGATTTCAATAATCTGCTCACCGCCATCAACGGCTACGCCGGTTTCCTGATGGAAGGACTTCCCGAGAATGACGCGAGGCGGGAAGACGTCAGAGAAATACTGTCCGCCGGCGAGCGGGCCGCCGGGCTCACCCGGCAGTTGCTGGCTTTCAGCCGCAGGCAGATTCTCGATCTTCAAATACTTGACCTCAATGGGATTGTCGGCAGGATGGTCAACATGCTCACCCGCCTCATCGGAGAGGACGTCAAGCTGACAACCAGGCTGGCCGCAGAGCCGTGCCTGGTCAAGGTCGACCCTGGACAAATCGAACAGGTGCTGATGAATCTCGCGGTCAACGCGCGCGACGCCATGCCAAAGGGCGGCACGCTCGCGCTCGAGACCGAAGTCGCGACCCTGGGCGATGATTTCTTCCTCGGACATCCGGATATGCAGCGCGTACCGATGGTGTGCCTGAGGGTGCGCGATACGGGATGCGGCATGACGGATGACATCAAGGCGAAGATGTTCGAGCCGTTCTTCACGACGAAGGGAGAGGGAAGAGGAACGGGGTTGGGACTCCCGATGGTGTACGGAATCATCAAGCAGAGCGGGGGGGACCTCGAGGTCGAGAGTGAGCCGGACCGCGGCACGACGATCCGTATCTACCTGCCGACCATCGACTCCAAGGCAGGGGACAGGAGCACGGAGGACAGCGAAACAGGCAGCGATGACGACCTGGATTCAGCACCTCGCGGCAACGAGACCATCTTGCTTGTGGAAGACGAGGCCATCGTCCGCCGCCTGGGGCAGCGAGCCCTCACCGCCAAGGGATATGTCGTCCTCACCGCCGCCAGCGGGCACGAGGCCTTGAGAATCATCGGGCAGCAGAGCAGGCCCGTGGACCTGCTGCTGGCCGACGTCGTGATGCCCGGCATGAGCGGTCGCGACGTGGCTCGGGAGATTGCCCGCCAGAACCAGTGCCGCCGGACGCTCTATGTCTCAGGCTATACAGACGATGCCATCGTGCAGCATGGAGGTACTGGAACCGGGGCTGGCGTTCTTGTACAAGCCGTTTACCCCGGACTCGCTGGCCCGCAAGGTACGTGAAGTGCTGGACGGCCCCGCGGATCGAGCCAAACCGTAGTCCAGCCGAATTCAGAGCGATCGTCCTCCGAATCCTGATGACCCTACAATATCCGCACCCCCTCATTCGTCTACATCAGTAGATGAATGACGCGGCGAGCCCCCACCCCAGCGCGCGTATGCCGCGCGCCGGGGACCCCGGGCCGAACCCGATGACACTCGAGCAGGACCAGCGGATCTCCGATGTGGTCAAGCGGGAGCAGTCCCGGCTGCGGAACTTCATC
Organism: uncultured Acidobacteriota bacterium; assembly: GCA_963843385.1. Classification (GTDB taxonomy): domain Bacteria; phylum Acidobacteriota; class Vicinamibacteria; order Vicinamibacterales; family JAKQTR01; genus CAVOHU01. The sequence continues at coordinate 50,541 of CAWJJY010000006.1, read as the reverse complement.
CGCCGGCGGGTGCCGGACGCGCGCGACGCCGAGGACATCCTGCAGGACGTCTTCTACGAGCTGGTGGAAGCGAACCGCCTGCTGATGCCGATCGAGCACGTCACCGGCTGGCTGTTTCGCGTGGCGCGCAACCGCATCACCGATCTGTTCCGCAAGAAGAGGCCGGAGAGATTCAGCGATGCCGCCGTCGCGGACGGGGACGAAGGCCTGCTGCAGCTGGAAGATCTGCTGCCGTCTCCCGACGCCGGGCCGGAGGCGCTCTACGCCCGCAACGTGCTTCTCGATGAACTCGAGCTGGCGGTCAGCGAACTGCCCAAGGAGCAGCGGGAGGTGTTCATTGCGCACGAGCTGGAAGGGCGCAGCTTCAAGGAGATGGCCGCCGAAACCGGCGTGAGCGTGAACACGCTGCTCTCGCGCAAACGCTACGCGGTGCTGCACCTGCGCGAGCGCCTGCAGGACACCTACGACGAATTGACGACATCATGAGGAACCGACCATGAGAAAGAAATGGATCTTCATCGCGCCGGCGGCGCTCCTGGGAATCCTGCTGTTCACGTTCATCGGCGGCGAAGTCGTGAAGCTGTTGTGGAACTGGCTGCTGCCGCCGCTCTTCGGTTGGGGCCAGATCACCTTCTGGCAGGGGCTGGGGCTTCTCGCCCTGTGCCGGATCCTCTTCGGCGGCTTTGGATTCCACGGGGGCTCCCGCGCCAATGCCCGCCGTCGCATTGTTGACCGCGTGGCCGATCGAGTGGGCGAGCGCTGGGACCAGATGACGCCTGAAGAGCGCGACCGATTCCGGCAGCGCCTGCGCGAACGGTGCGGCTTCGACCCGGCCACCAGCGACAACAAAGGGGCCGTTAGCGCGCCGGGCGCCGGCACGCCGCTCGGGTCGGAGTGATCACATGCTCGAGCGGATTCTTCCCAAGGCGCCTCCGACGCGCCCCCGCGCTGATAGTGCGTGTCCTGGCGCTCTCGCAGCTGCGGAGCCGAGCCCATTGATGAGTCACGCCGCGCGATGACGACGTTTCGCCTCGACGTCAAGGTCCCATGTCGCCTGCAGATTCATCCAGATCTTGCCGGAGGTACCGAGCGCGTCGGCAAGGTCCAATGCGGCGGCGGCGGTGACACCCCGCTTGGCCCGGATGAACTCGTTGAGACGGGCGCGAGTCCAACCGATACGAGCCGCAAACGCCGCCTGTGTTTCGCCGGCAGGCCTGAGGAATTCCTCCAGCAGCATTCTGCCCGGGTGGATCGGGTTCTTTGGCGCACGCATGATCGAGCCTCAGTGATAGTCCACGATGGTGACCTCGAACGCCTGGCCGGACTCCCACCGGAATACCACGCGCCACCGGTCGTTGATCCGGATCGCGAAGGAGCCCGCACGATCGCCTTTGAGCGCTTCGAGTCTATTGCCTGGCGGCACCCGGAGGTCGCGCAGATCTTCCGCCTCGTGCAGGTACAGCAGCTTTCGGCGGGCCGACTGGTAAAGGGCCGGCGGCAAGCGTTTGATCGCAGGAGCTCGGCGGTCGTCAAACACGTCTTCGGCAAGCCGATTGCCAAACGACCGGATCATCGTTTCGAGATTATCACAAGTCGATAACCGCCTCAACCGGCCGACACGGCCCGATCCGGTCCGCGAACCGCCGAAATGTGTGTGCTATGCTCCCGCTCGTGACGCACCAGGTCCCGCGAAGTCGCGCGTCTGCGTACTACGTGGCGTCTGTCCCGGAATTCGTATCACACGATTGTGCAGTTGTCCTCGGGAAGCTCGCCCGCGCGCACTCTTTCACGCTTGACGAGCAGCAGCGAGACGCCTGGGACGAAGAAGTCCGGGTCCTGAAGGACGCTCTGAACGGGGTACCTGGCACGCTCTACCTGGAGTTCGACGTCCCGCGCCTTGGGAGCCGCATCGATGCCGTCCTCGTCAGCGGAGCCGCGATCTTCCCGATCGAATTCAAGTGCGGCGAACGGGAATACCATCTCGCAGACTACAACCAGGCATGGGACTACGCGCTCGACAGGGTATGGTGATCTTCGTGCCCAAGGGCGATGCGACCGACCCCACGAGAGCACCTGAGTTCTACGACCACACCTACGACTACCTGTCACGGTTGGGGCTCGCGGAAGCCTAGACGCAAGAGGGCGGCTGGAGGGCCAACTGCACGGTTCATCCTCCGTCCGGTTCAATTGCACGGTTCTCCAGGGCTACTGGCCGACGCAGATCTGACCGCCGGGAACGTTGCTGTTCAGCATCGTCACGAACGACTCAATCGTGCGTTTTGCACTCTCCGAGGAGTTCGCATACGCACAGACGGTGCTGCGGCCGCGTTCGATCATGTAATGAAGGTGCGGGTAGCCGAGCGATCCGACGAAGAGATCGACCACGGGGGTGCCGACACTGACCGTCTGGCCGACCTGGACCCGCACCGCGGCGAGCTGCGCGGCCTTGAGCGCCGGATCCACGGTGCCCGGCTCGAGCACGAGATCCACGGTCCACTCGTCATTTACGCGGATGGCGATGGTGACCATGAGCTGGCCCGGGGGGTTCGAGAACGGATTTTCCGAACTGGTCACGGACCGCACCTCGCCGGCGGTCGGCGACACGATCGCGACCGATGTCAACCGGCTGTCCACCACCAGGTCGATGCCGTTGTGCGGCTCGCTGCCGCTCCAGTTCGGGATGCCCCAGGAGGCCATCCGCACGACGACCCGCGGGTCGGCGAAAGGGAACTCCAGCGGCTGGAACGTGCGCCCGACGGGAGCGGGCGGGTCGACGGGGCCGGGCCCGGGGCCGGGCCCGGGCTTGGAACCGCCACCGCAGTCCGCCAGGAGTACGAGCAGGGCAACGGCGAGCGGAACCGACCAGGCGCTTTTCATGTAATCCCTTCAGGCCTGCGTATGCTGTGGGGCCGGGAGTCTGCGCACAGCGGATGTGTCCTGCCACCTTACACGCAAACGCGGAGGAACGGGGCGCTTATCCGGCCTGTTCCAGGCGGGTGGTTTGAACGAAGCACAAGACCGCCGTGGCCCCGCCGGCAGCAAGCCGGCGAGGCCGACGACCAGCTTCTTACCCCGGCGCTCCAGTTGAGTTAGGTCCGGCCGGGAATGCAGCCGGCAGATCTCTAGCCCGCGTGCCCGGGGCGAGCCTCCCAACCCACGTGAGCCACTAGGTGCGCTTGCCCTGCGATGCGACCTGCTTCATCCACTCAGCCTGCCGCACCTCCAGCTCGTTGGGTGAGAGATCCTCCTTGTGCGTGGCAATCGTCCACTGGTACCCGTGCGGGTCCGTGAAGGTCCCGGAGCGATCGCCCCAGAACTGGTTCGCCATCGCCCCCATCTGCCCGAACACTTCTGCGCCTGCGGCCACGGCGCGATTGAACAGCGCGTCGCAGTCCTCCACGTAGATCCAGAGGGCAGCCGGCGAACCGCCGAGAGCCCTGGGGCCCTTCCCGCCCATAACGCGTCGTTCACCATGATCTTGGAATCGCCGATTTGCAGCTCCGCGTGCAGAATCTTTCCGTCCGGGCCGACTGCCCGCCCCTTCTCCTCCGCACCGAGCGCCTTCTTGTACCACTCGATGGCCTGGCCGGCGTTGTCGAGTGTGAGCTGCGGCGTAACCGTGTGGTACCCCTCCGGGACAGCGTTCTTCGCTCGTGCCATAGTGACCTCTCTTTCTCACAGCGTTGCCTGTACCGACGTCGGCGCGGCCGACAGGGCCGGACCGGCGCGTCTGCTGCGACAAACCGAGCCGGGACAGCCCAGATCGCACACCGGTGCCCGTCGGGCTTGAAGGCCCCTCGACCGGCGTTGCTCATGACCATGGATGCCCCCCGATTTCGACCATACCACGGAGGGCGCGGCGGTATTCCATGCGGACAGGGGTGCGGGACGGGACCGGCGAGGATGGCTGGTACCCGTCCCGAAAATGAACGTCAATCGGCCCGATCGTTTCACTTTCAAAACGCGCTATCCTGCTCGAGGGAACTCCTGGAGGTGGCCATGGCCGGGCTGTTGCGCGCGCTTGCGATCGCGTCGTCTATCGCCGTCACCGCGTCGGCATTCGTGCGCCCGCAAGGCGGCGCGCAGAGCGCGATGTTCTCCGAGGGCGAGTCGTACGAGCGCTTCATGGGCCGATGGAGCCACGAGCTCGCCGCGCTGTTCGTGCGATTCGCCGGGGTTCGTGACGGCGACGCGGTATTGGACGTCGGATCGGGAACCGGCGCGCTGACTTCCGCCGTCGGCGTCGTTGCGCCATCGAGCCGCATCTTCGGCGTTGATTTTGCGGCGCCGTTTGTCGCCTTCGCCCAGGCGCACAACAAACGGGACCTCGTACGCTTCGAGGTCGGTGACGCTCAGCAGCTACGGTTCGCCGGTGGCACGTTCAATCGAACGCTCGCGCTGCTCGTGGTCAACTTCATCCCCAGTCCGGCAAAGGCTCTCGACGAGATGATCCGCGTGACGCGGCCCGGCGGCGAGGTGGCCGCTGCAGTATGGGACTACGGAGAGGGCATGGAGATGCTGCGCGTGTATCTGGGACGAGGCGATAGCGCTCAGTCCCGGCATGGACGCGCGCGACGAGCGGCACATGCCACTCTGCCGCAAGGGGGAGCTTGCAGCGCTCTGGCGCGAACATCGGCTCCAGGACGTGGCGGAAGAAGCACTGACAATCGAAACCCGCTTCGCCTCGTTCGACGACTACTGGTCCCCGTTCCTCGAGAAGCAAGGGCCGGCGGGCGCGTTCGCGGCCACGCTCACCCCGAGCGACCGCGAGCAACTGCGGCTGCGATTGCGCCGGCGCCTCATCGGTGACGGTCCCGACCGTCCGATCGTGCTCCGCGCACGCGCGTGGGCCGTGCGAGGCACCGTGCCTTCGCGCCCTGCTTTTAGCGCCCACCACCTGAAACCGGGCACGTGACACTCTCGCCGTGGTTCCTCGCTCCACCAGGCCGAGCGCCGACGAGGCCCGGCCTGTGGCAGTCGGGATTCCCATGGGTCCGGATCGATCTGATCCCGTCGCCCCCGCCAATCCGGTCATCGGGAGTCACCTTCAGAGCAGGACTCTTGCCAACCGCCCGTCCGGACAGGAGAATGCATCAGGGAGCACATCCATGACGACTCATCGAGGCTGTCGATTCCTTGTCGCGATCGCGGCAGCTGTTGCCGCGGTGTCGAGCCCCAACGCCCAGTCGCCGCAGGCTGCAGCTTCGTCAGGGGAGCGGTGGGAGACCGCATTCCGCGCGCTGCCAGCGGCGGCCAACATCCGTGGGTACGACGAGCGCTTGAGCGCCCGGCCGCACCACGTCGGTTCCCCCTACGACAAGGAGAACGCCGAGTGGTTGCTGGCGAGGTTCAAGGAATGGGGCTGGGACGCGAAGATCGAACGGTTCGACGTCCTGTTTCCCACGCCTAAGACGCGCCTGCTCGAACTGGTGGCGCCCACCCGGTTCGTCGCGAAGCTCGAGGAGCCGGCCGTGCCCTCGGATCCCACCTCCGCGCAAAAGGCCGAGCAGCTTCCCTCCTACAACGCGTACTCGGCCGACGGCGACGTCACCGCTCCGCTGGTCTACGTGAACTATGGCAGGCCCGTGGACTACGAGCAGCTCGAGCGGCTCGGCGTTTCGGTCAAGGGTGCGATCGTCATCGCGCGATACGGCGCCTCGTGGCGCGGCATCAAGCCGAAGGTCGCCGCCGAACACGGCGCCGTCGGCTGCCTGATCTACTCCGATCCGCGGGACGATGGGTATTTCAGGGGCGAGGTTTTCCCGGACGGACCGATGCGGCCGCGCGACGGCGTGCAGCGCGGCAGCGTCATGGACATGCCTGTCTACCCGGGCGACCCGCTCACGCCCGGTGTTGGCGCCACGGCCGAGGCCAGGCGGCTGGCCGTCGCCGATGCGCCGACGATCATGCGGATTCCCGTGCTGCCGATTTCCTACGGCGATGCGCAGCCGCTGCTCGCCGCGCTGGCCGGTCCGGTCGCGCCCGCCGACTGGCGGGGCGCGCTCCCGATCACCTATCGCATCGGTCCCGGGCCCGCCAGCGTGCACCTCAAGCTTGCCTTCAACTGGACCATCACGCCGATCTACGACGTGATCGCGCGGTTGCCCGGCTCAACCTATCCCGACGAGTGGATCATCCGTGGCAACCATCACGACGCCTGGGTGAACGGCGCGAGCGACCCGGTCAGCGGCATCTCCGCCGAGCTCGAGGAGGCGCGCGCGCTCGGCGAACTGCGCAAACAGGGGTGGCAACCGAAGCGGACGATCATCTACGCGGCGTGGGACGGTGAGGAGCCCGCGCTGCTGGGCTCCACCGAGTGGGTGGAAGCGCACGGCGCCGAACTCGAGGACCACGCGGCGGTGTACATCAACACCGATGGCAACGGCCGCGGCTACTTCAGCATGGCCGGATCGCACACGCTCGAGTCGTTCATCAACAACGTGGCACGATCGGTCGAAGATCCCGAAACGAAGATCACCGCGTGGGCGCGATTGCAGGCGGCAGCGATTGAGAACGGAACGGCCGAGGCGCGTCGCGAGGCGCGCACGCGCGGCGATCTGCGGATCGGCGCGCTCGGCTCCGGCTCGGACTTCACGCCGTTTCTCCAGCACAGCGGCGTCCCGACGCTGAACCTCGGCTACGGCGGCGAGGACGACAGCGGGAGCTACCACTCCATCTACGACGACTTCTACCACTACACGCATTTCGATGACACCGACTTCGCCTATGGCCGGCTGGCCGCACAGACCGTGGGCACCGCCGTCATCCGGCTGGCTGATGCGGACCTTCTCCCGTTCGACTTCACGCGCCTGGCCGAGACGGTGAAGGGGTACGTCGATGATCTGCAGGCGCTGCTCAAGCGCCGGCAGGACGAGGTGCTCGAGCGCAATCGCCAGATCGAGGAGGGCGTGTTCGCGGCCACTCGCGATCCGAAGCGGCCGCTCTTGGCGCCAGTCGCCGAAGCGGTGCCGCCGGCGCTGAATTTCGCGCCCCTCGAGAACGCTTCCACGGCGCTGACGGCTGCGGCGGAGCGATACAAGAAGGCCGTGGCCAGCGCCTCGGCGAAGCTCGACACTCACGCCGCCGGCATCCGCGCGGTCAACGCGAAGCTGATCCAGAGCGAGCGGCAGCTGCTGGACCCGTCCGGCCTCCCGCACCGGGAGTGGTATCGCCACCTGTTGTACGCGCCGGGTTTCTATACCGGGTACGACGTCAAGACGGTGCCCGGCGTGCGCGAGGACATCGAGCAGAAACACTACGACTCAGTCGATGCCGAGATCGCGCGCGCGGCCAGGGCACTCGAGCGCGAGGCCGCTCTCGTGAACCAGGCAGCGGCAGAGCTGGGACGGCTCGTCCCGCCCGTTCGTTGATCGGTGAAGGCCGGATGAGTTCCGCCCCGCGATCCGGAGACGGTGCATCGCCGGAGGTCGAACCGGCACAAAAAGGACGGTCAGCGCTCGACGTCACGCTCGCGTACCACGAGCGGTCGAAGCACCGTCCGTTCCTGTACGCGCCCGCTCTCGGGTACCTGGACTGGGACACCCAGCCCGACCCGTTCCGCCGGTTCGACGGCGCGAGCGTGCTGCCGCTGGATCTGGTCCCGCTCGGGCCCGACCCGCGCTACGAGGCCGCATTCACGCCCGGACTCATCGATCCTGCGCCGCTCGATCGCCTCTCGGTCTCGCGGCTGTTCCACGATGCACTCGCGCTCTCGGCGTGGAAGCAGGCCGGGCCAGCTCGCTGGTCCCTCCGGGTCAATCCGTCGAGCGGCAATCTTCACCCGACCGAGGGCTATCTGGTCGCCGGGCCGATCGCGGGCCTTCATCCGCGGCCTGCCGTCTTCCACTACCTGCCGCTGGAACACGCGCTCGAGCATCGAGCCGACATCCCGGAAGACGCGTGGCTGAAGATCGCGGCGCAACTTCCTGCCCCCGCTGTCCTCGTGGGTCTCACCTCGATCTACTGGCGCGAGGCATGGAAGTATGGCGAGCGAGCCTTCCGCTATTGCCACCACGACGTCGGGCACGCGATCGGCAGCGTGACGGTGTCCGCTGCAGGGCTCGGCTGGGAGACGAGGCTGCTCGAGAGCGTCACCGATGACCAGCTGTCGGTGCTCCTCGGCGTGCACACTCAGGCCGGCGTCGAGGCTGAGCACGCCGACTGCCTCATGGCCGTCTTCGCCCAGGGAGCGAGCTTCGCGACTGAGGAGCTGCGGCGGTTCGCCCTTCCGAGCACGGTATCCGAGTCGGTTCGTCGCGCGCACTGGTCCGGGGTGCCGAATCGACTGAGCCCCGATCATCATCTGTGGCCCGTCATCGATGAGGTGGCCGCTGCCACAGAGAAGCGCTCGCCACCGGGCGAGGCGTTCTGGTCGAGAGGCCCCATCGAGCAGCCCGCCCGCGAGGTCGGCGACTCGGCCCTCGCGCTTCGACGCATCATCCACCAGCGCCGCAGCGCGCTCGCACTCGATGGCCGGACGGGCCTGTCTCGCGACGCCTTCTACCGGATCCTGTTGAGGGTCATGCCGGGCTCACGGCAGATCCCGTGGGCGTCGCTGCCCTGGCGGCCGTCAGTGGATCTCCTGCTGATGGTCCACCGCGTGGCGGACCTCACGCCCGGTCTCTACGTCCTCGTGCGAGATCCCGCGCGGAAAGAAGCGCTCGAACAAGCCTGTGACCGGGCGTTCGCGTGGACCCGGCCAGAGGGGTGTCCGGAGGCGTTGCCCCTCTTCTTCCTCGCTTCGGGAGACGAGCGCCGCGTGGCACAGGAGACCAGCTGCGGTCAGGACATCGCGGCGGACGGGGTCTTCCTGGCAGCCATGCTCACTGACTACCGGGCATCCCTCGAGACGTTCGGACCCTGGCACTACCGCCGGCTGTATTGGGAGACGGGTCTGATCGGCCAGATTCTCTATCTCGAGGCCGAAGCGAACCTCCTGCGCGGCACCGGCATCGGCTGCTTCTTCGACGATCTTACCCACCGGGTGTTCGGGCTCATCGAGGATCGCTTCCAGGTGCTTTACCACTTCACGATCGGCGCGCCGGTCGACGATCCTCGCCTCAAGACCCATTCACCCTACGAACACCTCACGCGCCGAAGGCCGCAGTGATCCGGGAGAGGGACCGGAGAGGTCCGTGGCGCGACTCGGGTCTCACCGAATCGCGAACAGATGACGCTCGCCGCGGATGAAGACCATGCCGCGCGCGAGCGCGAGCGATGCCCACACGGGCTCGTCGACCGAGTTGGTCGCGAGCACTTCGTGTTTCGGCCCCGCCTTGATCACAAACGTCTCGCCGTCCTCGCTCGTGACGAGGATCTTGCCGCCGAACGCGACGGGCGAAGACCGGACGGTCACGGGCACCGGGACCCGGCCGCCCTCGTATTGCACCGCACCCGTGACGGGATCCAGGCACGTCATGATGCCGCCGTCGCTGACGAGATAGAGATAGTCGCCGTAGAAGATCGGCGACGCGACATAGGCCGTGCCCCTGTTGTACTTCCACGCGACCCGGCTTGCGGCCTCTTCCTGCGCACCCGGCCGCAGCGCGAGCAGCACCTTGGCCTGGCTGCCCGCGGCGGCGAAGACGAGCCCCCGCCCGGTCACGACGCTCGGGATCGGGTGGCTGACGGTGCCGGGCGCCGTCCACAACTCCCTGCCCGTCCTGGGATCGTAGGCCATGACGGCCTCGGCGCCGGACGCCACGAGTTCGTCGCGCCCGGAGGCGACGACCACGATCGGCGTCGCCCAGCTGCGGCGCGTGGTGCGCGCCACGCGCCACACCTCCTTGCCGCTGGTGCGATCGAAGCCCGCGATGAACGACCCTTCTCCCATCTCCTGGTCGCACTGGAGAATGACGAGGTTCTCGTAGATGAGGGGCGAGGTGCCCGGGCCGAGTCCTCCCTTCGCCATGCCGCCCAGGTCGATCTTCCACTTCAACGTGCCGGCGAAATCGTAGGCGTAGAGACCCGCGAACTCGAAGAAGGCGTACACCCACTTTCCGTCGGTGGCGACGGTTGACGAGGCGTACGTGTTGGACTTGTGGCGGTCGTCGTGCGGCGGTCCTTCGAACGAGGTGCGCTCCCACAGGATCCTGCCCGTCGTCGCCTGAATCGCGTAGACCTTCAGCGTCAGCATGTGCCCGACGCCGGTGCTGTTCTCGTTGACGTACCCGGGCTTTCTGTCGAAGCCGAGGTGAACCGGCGCCTTCCAGCCGGGGATTTCGGCGCCCTCGATCGCGGTCGTAACGAAGATGCGGTCACCCCACACCGCCGGCGACGAGTGGCCCTTGCCGGGAATCTCGGTCTTCCACGCGATGTGCTCGGTCGGTGACCAGCGGTCAGGATAGGTGCCTTCGCCGATGCCCGCGCCCTTCGGCCCACGCCACTGGGGCCAGTCGTCGGTGGCCGATGGCGGGACGCCCAGTCCGGATACACCTGCGCTCAGGAACAACACGAGGCCGCACAACGCAAGGGATGGTCGCATGCAGCGCACGATAACACGATTGGCTCGACCGAACCGCGCGGCCGGCCTTGGTAGTGGGTCAGTTTGCTCCGCGTCCCCGCTCACACTCGCCGGCAAATCGAGCCTTCCGGGACTCGTAGCTGACCTGACGATCCCGGGGGCCCCCATCCCCGGCAGCGTGACTCGGCCCTCACGGCTCGATTTGCGAACTGACGCCCGGGCGGCTCGGTTCGAGGGGCCGCGGAGCAAACTGACCCACTACCCCGGCCTTGTCTCACCCGTTGCGCTCGGAGGTTGCCGCCTGACCGGCTTCCCGGTTGAGAGAGAATCAGCTTCGGGTGAAACCGCAAACGCCGGGAGGAAGGCCGTCAAAGGGGGAGCCCGGGCTAGCGGTCGAGCACCTCACGGATCTTCCGTCCCAGGGCCTCAGCGGTGAATGGTTTGTGCAGGAACGCGATCCCCGGATCGAGAACTCCGTGGTGGACGATCGCCTCGTCGGTGTACCCGGACATGTAGACCACCTTCAGCGACGGCCGCCGCTCGACCAGGCGCCTGGTCAACTCCGGCCCGCTGCTGCCCGGCATCACGACATCGGTCAGGAGTACGTCGATGGAGGGGTGCTGCTCAAACACCTGCAGCGCTTCGTCCGCGTTCGCGGCAACCAGCACCGTGTAGCCCTGCCGCTCCAGCAGCCGCCTCGCCAGCCCGCGAAGGCCTTCCTCATCCTCAACGACGCACACCGTCTGCCCGCCGGCCGGGGGCCGGGCGCCCGCCGGTGGCGCGTCGACGGCCCGATCTGCAACATCAGCTCGTGGGAAATACACCTTGAACGACGAGCCCGTACCGATTTCGCTGTAGACGTTGATGCTCCCACCGCTTTGCTTGACGATGCCGTAGACGGTCGCCAGCCCGAGCCCGGTGCCCTTGCCGAGCTCTTTGGTTGTGAAGAAGGGCTCAAACAGCCTGGCCTGGACCTCCGGCGTCATTCCGGTTCCAGAGTCGGTCACCGTGAGTACGACGTAGGGACCCGGCTTCACGTAGGGATACATCGCCGAAAAGTCTTCGTCGAGTTCGACCGCGGCCGTCTCGATCGTCAATACGCCGCCTCCTGGCATGGCATCCCGCGCATTCACCGCCAGGTTCATGACGATCTGTTCCGCCTGCCCGCGATCGACCATGACGAGCGCCGGGTCCTTCCTGAGGTCCAGCACGACCTTCACATCTTCTCCGATCAGGCGATCCAGCATCGCCTGCATGTCGGCCACCACCCCGTTCAGGTCGAGCACCCTTGGCTGGATGATCTGCTTGCGGCTGAAGGCCAGAAGCTGGCGCGTGAGGCCCTCGGCCCGCATGCCGGCCTTCTGGATTTCTGCAAGGTCGGCCTGGCGTGGATCGTCCGGGCCGAGATCGGCCCGCAACAGGTCGCAGTAGCCCAGAATCGCGGTCAGCACATTGTTGAAGTCGTGTGCCACGCCGCCGGCCAGTCGTCCGACGGCTTCCATCTTCTGTGCCTGCCGATACTGCGCCTCCAACGTGCGGCGTTCGGTGACGTCCATGGATATCCCGACGCCCCGTACCGGTTCGCCGTGCTCGCCCAGGTGAATTCGCCCCCCGCCGCTGAGCCACCGCTCCGTGCCGTCAGGCCAGACCGCTCGGTTCTCGAACGAAAAGTCCGTGCCCAGCTTCATGGCCTCCTGGATGGTGTTGAGCACGGCGTTCCGATCGTCGGGGTGCATGCGCTCGACAAACGCGTCAAAGGTCCCGCCGAACGTTCCAGGCTGCAGGCCGTACTGGGCTTCAAGGGTTTCCGACCAGCGAAGGATGCCTGTGGTGTAATCCATGTCCCAGATGCCGACGCCGGCGTTCTCCAGCGCAAACCGCATGCGCTCTTCCGTCGTGCGGAGCGCCTCGACCGCCCGGTGCCGCTCGGTGATGTCGGTGCCGGAGCTGAACGTGCCGTTGAGGCGCCCCGTGTCATCTCGCAGCACCGTGTTGCGCCATTCGATCAGCCGCTCTTCGCCCGACCTCGTGAGAATGGGATTCTCGACGACGGTCAGATCTCCGCCCACCAGATCGCGGAACTTGAGTCTGAAGACCTCGCGGATCCGGGCCGGGAGACAGGTCTCGATCCAGTCCCGCCCGAGCAGCTCGTCTTCGGTCCAGCCAAGGAGGGAGCAGGCGTACCGGTTGACAAGAACAATCCGGCCCTCCAGATCGAGCGCCAGCAGAATGACGTCGGCAACGTCCAGGTATCGCCGCGCCCGGTCGCGCTCCTGCCGTAGCGCGGCTTCCGCCTGTCTGCGCTCCGTCACATCGCGGAAGTTCCAGACGCGTCCGTAATATCGGCCCTCGGGGCCCCGCAACGGCGCGGAATAGCGGTCGAAGATGCGACCGTCGGTCAGCGTGACTTCGTCTTGCGACACTTCATCGTGGCGATCGTAGAGTCGCCGCACCCCGTCCATGAACCGCTCGGGGTCCGGGAGTTTGTGCATGACGGACTGCAGCAGAACGATATCGGCCCTGGTCCCGAGGATCTCACCCTGGATTCCCCACATTTGTGCAAAGCGCTTGTTGAACGACAGCACCCGCGAGTGTTGGTCCACGACGAGAATGCCATCCAGCGTGAGTTCGCGCTCGGTCGTCAACACGGTTTGCTGAAAGCGCAGTTCCTCCTCGGCCCGCTTGCGTGCCGTGACATCGCGCTGAATGGACAGGAACCCGACGATCCCGTGCGCCTCGTCGCGGATGGGATTCACGGTCGCCTCGATATTCAGGAGGCGACCGTCCTTCGTGCGATTGACGAACTCCTGTTCCAGGGTCTCGCCTTGGAGGAGCCGTCGCCACAGCTCCGTGTAGTCTTCCGAAGGGACATCGCCGCCCTTCAACACCCGTGGCGTCACTCGTCCGACGACCTCGCTGGCGGAATAGCCGTACAGTTTCTCGAATTGAGGATTCACGAAGGTGAAGATGCCCTGGCTGTCGGTCATGAAGATGACTTCTCCAGAGGCATCGACCGCTTGCCGCAGCCGGGTGAGATCCAGTGCGTCGAGAGGCCCCGAGTCCATCAGTGATTCTCCACGGCAGCGCGGCCCTTGAATGGAGGAAATCAGCCGAATCGAAGCCGGATCTTGTTCGGGAGAATCCCAGACTATCACGGCTGTGCGGGCGGCAGTCCTTTCGGACCGGTCAGCCGTTGAGAAAGGCCGTCCGCGGCTGGGCGTCGCGACGAGCCTGGCGCGTCAGCTTGTTGCGCCCTGTCAGTGATCCCCGCCCGGATAGAGCATGGTCAACTTCTGGGCGGAGGTGACGACCCCTTTGATCATGGCCGAGCTGAAGCCTTCGTGTTCCATCTGATTCAACCCCGCGATCGTGCAGCCACGTGGCGTCGTGACCTTGTCGATCTCGTCTTCGGGGTGTTTTCCCATGCTCAGCAGGAGCGATGCGGCGCCCTTGGCGGTTTGCGCGGCTATGGCGAGGGCCTCGTCGTGGTGCAGGCCGATCTCGATGCCCCCCTGCGATGCGGCCCTGATCGCCCGCAGGAAGAACGCCACCCCGCAGGCGCCAAGCGCCGTCGCCGCGACCATCTGGTCCTCGTCCAGCACCAGCGTCGTCCCCACGGACTCGAACACGGCAGTGGCATCCTGGAGGGCCGTGCCGCGCGAGACGTTCGCGGCAAGGCAGGTCATCGATTGTCCGATCGCGATCGCGGTGTTGGGCATGGCCCGCACGACATCCATCCGCTGGCCGAGCCGCGCCAGGATCTGCGCGATGCTGACGCCGGAGACGACGGAAATGACGAGGTGCCGCTCCGCATTCAGGTCCGGGCGAATCTCGTCGAGCAGCGCATTGATCTGCTGCGGCTCCACGGCGATGATCACGATGCTCGCGTCCCTGACGGCCTGCCGGTTGTCGCCCAGCACGATGAAGCCCTGACGCTTGAAGTCGTCCAGCAGGTGGAGCTTTCTTCTCGTCAGCGCGACGGACCCGGCGGCGAACCGGCCCGATTCGACCAGTCCCTTGCCGATGGCCGCGCCGATGTTCCCCGCTCCGAGAATTGCCACGGTCCGCTCGGTCGCCACAGTCACCACCCCTTCGGTTGTCGGCTACTTCTCCAGCAAGGCCGCCACCTTCTGCCAGTCCAGCTGACGGACCACTTCGAGGTTCGCGGCGCAATCGCCTATCGTCCTCTCCCGATGAGAGGCCACCTCCCGGCGGCACCACTCGATGTTCTCGACGGTGATGAGCTGAATCGCGCTCCGAGGAAGCTCCGCCTTGAAGAGTCCCAGGTTGGCTTCCACGATCCGGCGGCACCCGGCGGTTCCGTCGGGAACAATCCTCATCCGCCAGCGATCGGACGATTCTCCGCCCGTGACGCAGGCAGGGGCGCTTCTGCCCGCGGCATCCAGCCCTGCGAGCATCTTCTGCAGGTCGTTGTAGGCGTTTACGGGCCCGAAGTACCACGCGACGTCCTTCGGTTCTGCCGGGTTTGGATTGACCTTTCGCCGGATGGCAGCCTCGTCTTCGGCGAAGAACGACTCCAGGCGGCGGATCTCGTTATCCGCATCGGACCTCTTGCGCGCCTCGTCCATCTCGGCACGGCGCTTGGCCAGCTCCGGCGCAGAGGCGAACGCCGCGAGATCGGCCTTCGCCCTGGTGCGAACTTTCTCCGCGTCGTCGGATCCGCTCTTCAGATCCGCGGCCAGTGTCTTCGCGAAGCGTTCAACCGGCACCGGAGCCCAGATCGAATCGCCCGGTCTTGCGATGACGAGCAGGTCGTTGTACATGGGGAACCCGCCCACTGATCCTGTCGAGGCCGGCTGCAGATAGAAATCGCCCCGCTCGTCCTCCCACTTCCGCAGTCCCATGTGATCGAGGATCACCGGGCGCAGGTCGTTGATGTAGAAGTGCAGGTGGTTCATCTCCTCGCCGAGCGCGCGCGGCGCGCCGAATCGCACCCAGATGTCGAGCGGCACGATCGGGCGCATTCGCGCCTGCGTGATGTCGCGGCCCATCAGCACGCCGACCATGAGGCTGTGGAAGCCCATGGGCGGATTGAGCGCCTTGACCTCAGCAATGAGCCCCGCGAGCTTCCTGGCGGCGGCCTCGCCCGCCTTCAGGTCGGCGGGCGTCGCCTTCGATTCGCGGATGCTGGATGGCGTTGCGCTGAAGGTGAACCGTCCAATCGTGCCAGGTTCGGTCGGCCCCAGGGGCCGCTGCGCAATCAGTTCGGCGGAGAGCACCGCGAGACAAAGCAGCGTCCTCTGTAACGGCTTCATCGCACGTCCTTTGGTGTTGTGGCGGGTCGCCAGCGCCCATTCTACGCGAGCGACTGCTCGCGCACCACCGTAGCCGCTCATCGTTTCACGGCGACCATCCGGACCAGCCGCGAGCCGGGTCCGCCCCAGTCGCCCGACGCCATCCAGCTCCTCGTACGATTCAATCTGGAAGGCGCTGAAACAGGCCCGCAGTTCGTTCGGCAACGCCTGGAGGCAGACCCGACGCGCCAACAACGTAAGACCCGAGCAGCCGCGCCGCACGTCCGGGTGGACAGGCACTCCTTCACTGCGTGTTCCGACTCACCTCTGGAGGGGCTCGGTCCCCTCGCTCAACAGAGCGACGTACTGGTCATAGCTGTAAACCCGGTAGCGCTGGCGCCCGGTAACCTCTCGCACGAGATCGAGCGAGACGAGCCGTTCGAGTGCGGCAGTGGCGCCCGGAACGGACAGGCGAGTCCGCGCCACCAGCCGCGGGATTGTCGTGACGGGTTCTTGCTGGAGCGCCTCGTGCACCTGCAGCGAAGTCGGCGCCCCGCGTCCGACACTCCGCACCCGCTCGCGATCCCGCTGGATCAGGTCGGCTAGTCGCTTCGCGGTCGCCACGGCGTTCTCGGCCACCTCGACCACCCCGGCTGCAAAGAACATGAGCCAGCCTTCCCAATCGCCCTCCGTGCGCACTCGGCCGAGCCTCGCGTAGTACTCCTCGCGCCGCTGCTTGAAATACAAACTGAGATACAGCAGCGGCCGTTCGAGTACTCCATCCGCATGCAGAATCAGTGGGACGAGCAGTCGGCCCAGGCGACCGTTGCCGTCCAGAAACGGGTGAATCGTTTCGAACTGCACGTGGGCAAGCGCCGCCTTGATGACCGCGGGAGTCGAATCCGTCTCGTCGTGGATGAACTGCTCGAGCGCTGCCATGCAATCGGGCACGCGCTCGGCGGGTGGTGGAACGAATATCGCGTCGGCGGGATTCGCCCCGCCCAGCCAGTTCTGAACGGTGCGGAATTCGCCCGGCTGCCTCTCCGAGCCCCGTCCGCGCCTCATCAACACCTCGTGCATCTCGCGAATCAATCGGTTCGAGATCGGGAATCCCCCCTTGATCCGAGCGAGGCCATGCTCGAGTGCCGCGACGTAGTTCGAGACCTCGACGACGTCGTCGAACGGTACCCCCGGTGCAGCGGCGACCTCGAACAGCAACAGGTCCGTGAGCGAGGACTGCGTCCCTTCGATTTGCGACGAGACGACCGCTTCCTTTCGGACGTAGCTGTAGAGGAAGAGATCGGGATTCGGAAGCAGCGTCGTGATGCTGTCGAGACGGCCCAGCGCGAGAAGACTCCGGTCCAGCTGCAGCCGAAGGGACGAATCGATCAGCAGCGGCGGGTCCGGCGGCAGCGGCGACGGTACAAATGCCCGCGCTTGCGCACTCGTCGTCGACACCGGGACATATGAGCCGGAGGAACGCATCTGTCTCCCACCTAAGTGCTTCGACTCGCAAATACGGTTGCGTATTCATGCTCGGCAACCGGTGAAAACGCTCGCTCAGCACTTAGCCCTGAGGGAACAAGTTCGTCACCGAACTTGTGAATCGAAGGACTAAGTAAGCGCAGCTTCCCAGGAGCCACCGTAAGTAAGCGATAACAGTGTAACGCTTATTTACATCCTGTAAAGCAGAGACCGCGAGCACACTTCAAAGAACCGGCTAATGTAAGTAAACCATTGAATACAAACAACATTACGGCCTCGTTGTGGCGATCCACCACGTTGAGCGTTCCAGCCAGCCCTGAGAGCTTCTTCAGGGCTGTACCCGTCCCGCGCGGTAAGATTGGTGTCAGGCAATCAACTACGTAGAAATGTCGGTAGTGGGTCAGTTCCCGAAGCGGCCCCTCGAACCGAGCCGTCGGGCGTCAGTTCGCAAATCGAGCCGTGAGGGCCGAGTCACGCGGCCGGGGATGGGGCCCCCGGGGATCGTCAGGTCAGCTACGAGTCCCGGAAGGCTCGATTTGCCGCCCTTCGACGGCGCTCAGGGCGCCCCGAGCAAGGTCGAGGGGCGGCGAGTGTGAGCGGGGACACGGAGCAAACTGACCCACTACCAATAGCGGCCGGACCAGGAAGGGGCCTTTCAGACCTTCAGCACGTCGTCTTCCCGCGCCACCAGGGCGTAGAGCACCGGCGCGAGGAAGATCGACAGGGCGAGACGGGAGACGAGCCCGCCCACGATGACAATCGCAAACGGCTTCTGCGAGTCGCTGCCGATGCCGGTCGACATCGCCGCCGGGAGCAGGCCGATGCAGGCGACCAGCGCCGTCATCATGATCGGGCGAAGCCGCAGCAGCGACGCTTCGTGCGTGGCCGTCGCGATGTCCTTGCCCTCGAGACGCAGCTTGTTGATGAACGAGTAGAGGATCACGCTGGTCTGCACGGCGACACCCATCAGGGCGACGAACCCGAACCCGGACGAGACGCTGAAATTGGTGCCCGTCAGCTTCAGGGCCAGCAACCCGCCGACCGGAACCGTGACCAGCACGCTGAACATGATGACCAGCGGGAGCTTGAGGTTTCCGTAGAGCGCGAACAGGATCAGCAGGATCAGCACGATCGTCAGCGGCAGGATGAAGGCCATTTGCGATCGCGCGTAGATATATTCCTTGTACTCTCCGCCCCAGTCGTAGGTGTACCCCGCCGGCAACGGGACGGCGGCGTCGACCGCCTTTCGTGCGTCCGCGACGGCGCTCGCCAGATCGCGTCCCTCGACGCTGAATTGAATGCCGACGAAACGGGAGTTGGTTTCGCGGTAGATGAACGACGCGCCCTTGCTCACCTTGATGTCGGCAAACTGCCCGAGCGGCAGGTGCTGGCCGTCCGGCGTCGCGATCAGGATGTTCTTGATGGCCTCCATGTTCTGCCGGAACGGTTCCTGGAGCCGGACGACGAGGTCGAACGCCCGCTCGCCCTGGATGACCTGCGTCGCCGGTGAGCCGCCCACCGCCGTCTCGATGACGGCGTTGATATCCGCGACGTTCAGGCCGTATCGCGCGATCTTGGCCCGATCGGGTTCTATCGTCAGGCTCGGCTGGCCGAGCTCCCGGACCAGCGTGATGTTCTTGATGCCGGGCACGTTGGAGAGGACGCGCTCGGCGGCCTCCGCCTTCGACTCGAGCGTCGCGAGATCCTGGCCGAATATCTTCACCGCAAGCGAGCTCTTGAGCCCCGTTTCCGCCTCATCCACGGCGTCCTCGGCCGGCTGCGTGTAGTTGAAGATGATGCCGGGGAACGCCGCGAGCTTCTCCTGGACGGCGGCAATCAGCTGAGGCTTGGTCCGAATCGGACCGGCCCACGCGGGATCGTCGTACGGCTTCAGCCCGACGAAGTACTCGTCGTTGAAGAACCCGATCGGATCCGTGCCGTCGTCGGGCCGGCCAAGCTCGTTGGCAACCGTCGTGACCTGCGGGAAGCTCCGGAGGATGCCCCTCACCTGGGGACCGAGCTTCGATGCCTCGTCGAAGGAAATCGTGTAGGGCATCGTCGCGCGCACCCAGAGCGCGCCCTCGTCGAGATGCGGCATGAACTCCGCGCCGATGAACGGAATGAGCAGAAGCGATGCGCCGAAGACCCCGAGGCAGGCGGCGAGGGTGGCGGCGCGATACCGCAGGCTCACGTTGAGGAGGTACCCGTACGCGCGCAGCACCCGCTCGTAGAGGGCGACCTTCGGCTCCCTGACATGCCTGCGGAGGAAGATCGCGCAGAGCACCGGCAGCAGGGTCAACGAGCAGACGAGCGAGCCGGCCAGGGCGAAGGACATCGTGTCGGCCATCGGCCGGAACAGCCGCCCCGAGGGGCCGGTCAGCACGTAGATCGGCAGGTACGCGGCGATGATGACGGCGATCGCGTAGAAGATCGGCCGCTCGACGTCCTTCGCGGCCGCCCGGATGACCTCGATCAGGTCGTACTTCCTGCCGTTTCGCGCCGCCAGCTCGCGGAAGATGTTCTCCACCATCACCACCGCGCCGTCGACGATCATGCCGAAGTCGATGGCACCGATCGACAGCAGGTTGGCGGGGATGTGCGCCCAGTCGAGGCAGATGAAGGCGAAGAGCAGCGAGAACGGAATGGTCACCGCGACGATGAGCGCCGTTCGGAAGCTGAAGAGAAACAGGCCGAGCACGACGAGCACGAGGACCATTCCCCGCAGCAGGTTCCGCTCGACCGTCTTGGTCGTCTCCTGGATCAGCGACGTGCGATCGTAGTACGGAACAATCTTGACGTCCGGCGGCAGGACGCTCTTGTTGAGCGTCTCCGTCATCTCCTCCACCTTCTTCAACACCACCTGCGCCTGTTCGCCGACCCGCATCAGGATGACGCCCTCGACGGCGTCGTTCTGGTCCATGTAGCCGAACTGGCCAAGGCGAGGCGCGTGCCCGATGGTCACCGTGCCGACGTCCTTGATCGACACCGGGATGCCCGCGCGGGTCGCGACGACGATGTTGCCGATGTCCTCGAGCGATCGGATGAGGCCGATGCCACGGACGTAGTAGAACTGGCCGCCCTGGGTATAGAACCCGCCGCCGGAATTCGAGTTGTTGCTCGAGAGCTGCTGGACGATCTGCGGGACCGTCACCCCGTACGACATGAGACGGTTGGGGTCGATCTGCACCTGGTACTGCATCGTCTCGCCGCCGAGGCCGGACTCGTCGGCGATCCCCTGGATGGAGCGGTACCTTCGATTGAGGACCCAGTCGTCGATGATCTTCAGCTCTCGCGCAGACCGATCCGGGCTCTGAAGGACGTAACGGTAGATGAGGCCGCTCGGGCTGAAGAGCGGCGACATGCTGGGCGCCACGCCTTGCGGCATCTCCGCGGCCGCGATCCGCTCGAAGGCCTGCTGGCGGGCGAAGTACGGGTCGGTGTTGAAGAGGAAGTTCATCGTGACCGACGACAATCCGTACAGCGAAATCGACCGCAGCGCGTCGAGCTTCGGGATCCCGTTCATCTCCACTTCGAGCGGGATCGTGATGAGGCGTTCGACCTCCTCGGCGGCGTGACCCGGCCACTGCGTCACGATCTGCACGCGCGGCGGCGCGAGGTCCGGGTACGCGTCGATCGGCAGGTTCTGGAACGACACGACGCCCCAGACCGCCAGGCAGATCATCGCGACGATCACGATGAACCGCTGCGACAGGGCAAACGAGACGATTCGGTCGATCATGGGGCTGTTGCCTGCGACTGAGAGGCGTTCGCGAACTGCAGGAACAGGCTGCCCTGCGTCACGACGGGCTCGCCCGGTTTCACGCCGTCGAGGATCTGCGTGTCGTCCCCCTGCTGGGAGCCGAGGGTGACCAGCCGCTGCCCGAACTTCCCGGGTTCAACCTGCACGTAGACGAACGGAAGGTTGTTTTCGTCGTAGAGCACCGCCGTCGTGGGCACGACCAGCACGTCGCGCTTCGTCCGATCGCGGATCACGATGTCGACGAATTGGTCCTTCTTCAGCAGGTGGCCGGGGTTGTCGGTCACGATGCGGACTGGCGTGGTCCTCGTCGCGGGATCGAGGGAGTCTCCGATGTAGGACACGACCCCGTGGAACGGCATGGGAAACGAGGAGCAGCGGGCCTCGACCTCGTCGCCGACGTGGACCGATTCAAGGTCCTTGTCGTTCAGGTGCCCCTGGACCCACAGCCTGGACGTGTTGCTGATGACGAAGGCGGCGGTGGCGCCGGCCTGGATGAACTGCCCCGGAAGGACCATCTTCTGAACGACTGTCCCGCCGAGCGGAGCGCGCATGACGAGTTCCGCCTTGATCGCGTCATCCTGGCGCGCAGCCTGGGCGATCTCGGACTCGCCGACGCCGAAGATCTTCAGCGCATCGAGCGCGTTCTGCAGATCGGTCGCCGCGTCGTTGAAGTCGGCCTCGGCCGATTCATAGTCGCGCTGGGACAGGGCCTTGTGCGCCAGCAGGTCCTTGTTGCGATCGAGGGAGCGTTTCGCGAGATCGGAGCGATTCCTCGCCTTGCGGTAGTTCGAGACGGCGTTGGTGAAATCGGTGCTCGCCACGTACAGGAGCGGATCGCCGGCCTTCACCTGCGTGCCCGTATCGACCGCGATGCGCGTGATGGGCCCGCTCACCTGCGTGATCACCTGCGTCGTGTGGTCGTTGTCCCAGTCCACGGTGCCGGTCGTGCGGATGATCGTCGACCACGTGGCTTTCCGGACGGGTGCGATCTTGAGGTGAGGGAGCTGCTCGGCCGGCACCGAGAAGAACGTGGCGGCCGCCAGGAGCAGCCGCCCCGGCCTTGGAATTCGGCGAAGCCGACGGCGGCTGACCGCCGCAGCCCCAGAGCGTCATCGCGACGATGAGTGTGAGTGTCGCGACCCTCATTGCATCACCAGCCTTCCGACGACGAAGTTGATCTGCTGCACGCTGGTCATGTAGGCCGCCAGCGCCTGGCGGTACGCGAGCTGCGTCGACCGGTACGTCCGCTCCGCGTCGAGCAGGTCGAGGAGCGTACCGCTTCCCTTCTGGTAGACGTAGGTTGTGATTTCGAGTGACTGGCGCGCCTGATCGAGGTACCCCGATTGGAAGAGCGCCAGGACCTTCTCGCTGGCCTGGAACGCGGCGTATGCGGCGGCGACATCGGTGAGCACCGCGGACCTGGTCTGCGCTTCGGTCTCGGCCGCCTGCCGTATAGCGATCTTCGCGCGCGCGATGTTGCCCTGGTTGCGGTCGTGGAACGGGAGCTCGATCGAGAAGCCGAAGCCGAACGCGTTGAGCGACCCGGCGCGGTCGTACTCGACCTGGGCCGTCAGATCGCGGGCCCGGTTGCTGTACTCGAGCGCCTGCGTGTCCTGCGCCAGCTTCACACCGCTCCGGGCGGCCCGCAGGTCCGGCCGCGTCGCGAGCGCCTCGCGGTTCAGGTCCTCGAGCGTGACCGGGAATTTCCGGTAGGTGAGCTCGCCATCGACGTCGAACGAGTCGGCAATGGCTTCGAATCCGACGTTCAACCGCAGCGCGGCCTTGGCCTGGATGAGCGCGACTTCCGAAGATGACACGTCCTGCTCGAACTGGAGCTGCTGAAGGTGGATCTTGAAGAAGTCTCCTTCGGCCAGATCGCCGGCCTTCAGGCGCGCCTGGTTGAGATCGACGACGCTGGAGAAGTTCTTCAGATTCTCGCGCGCCAGGTCGAGCGTCGACTTGGCGAGCAGGACGTTGACGAACGCCTGCTCGGTCTGAAACCTCAACTGCCGCTCCGCGTCGGTGGTGGTCTTCGCGGCAACATCGGTCGCGTCCTGTGCCACGAGCAGCCGGTTCTTGCGCTTGCCCCCGCGCTCGAAGGTGTAGCTGAGCGATTGGACGAAGTTCTGGTTGTTCGCGAAGTTGTTCCAGCTGAACAGCTGCGCGGGCGCGAAGAGCGGGAAGTTCTCGTTGGTCGACGTGAAGACCGGGTTCAGCTTGAGCGCCGCCGTGATCTCGTCGGCCTTCGAGATGTCGATCTCCAGCCTCTGCGCGCGAAGCTGATGGTTGTGCTCCAGCGCGAGCCGCACGGCCTCGTCCATCGACACGTGCGTCACGGGAGCGACAGGTGGGGGAGTTGGCCCCTGTGCTGCCGTTGTGGCCGGCAGGGCGAGCGACAGGAGCGCTGCGGCGACCCACCCAAGGAACTCCGACCATGTGGTGGCCCGTCCCAGCCATCCGTAACGCGTGTCGTCGGCGGGGCATCCCGTGTCGCGGCGTTGCGCCCTCCTCGAGTAGTTCGGATGCTCTCGGTCGTCGCGCCTTGTGACGCAGGCGGCGCGCTCCGGAATCCGCATCACAGCTGGCCGTGAGAGGCCACTAGGCATCGCGTCGAACTCCTTGCGTTTCCCGTCAAATCCCCGACCGCGCCCGACGCCGCGTGGTGCCGCGGGGCCGGGAGACCCGTGTCCGTGCGGGGCGCAACGTCCCGCGTGACTTGACTGACGGCCGCTTGTGTCACAGCCGGCCGTACATCTGCATCGACGAGAGACTGACGAACGACGAGTGAACCGGGTTATGCGAAAACGGTCGGAGGCGGGCCGCGGAGTGTCAGGAGGTGGGGGACAGGATTGTCGGGCCGGACGGATGCGCCCAGGATGATGGGCGTTCCGGCGGTCAGCGGGCCCGGGGCCGACGGACCGCGGGATACCGACCCCTGGGCCGTGCGCAACTGGTTGCACACCGGGCACACGAAATTAGGCTGGACGGGCCGCCTGGCCTGCTGCGTGTCTATCGAGGCGCCGGCCGATGCGTACTCCCGCTCGAAGGGATGCACGTGGACGAAGTCCGCGAAAACCGACACCAGCAGGTAGGGCAGACAGGCCGCGACGAAAGCACGGCGCCAGCGCGAAGGGCGAGAGGAACTTTCCACGTGATGTCGGCCAATTTAATCTTAGTGTAACGAAGTCGGCGAATAGGCGCAAATACGACACCGGCCATCGGCTCACGGCCTTGCTGGGTTGCGCACTTCCGATGGCGTGAGCACTTGCCGGGGATTTCGTGTCATGAGCGTCTCGATGTCGTCGCTGGTCAGGCCTGACTTGAGCGCCTCGGGCACGAATCCGGCGTACACCGCGCTGAACCCGACGAACTTGCCTCCGCCCGGTTCGCCGACGTGATACGCGCCGGAATCATTGGAAAGGAGAACCCGATTCAGGTGTCCGGCCGTTCTTCATCCCGGCGACCAGTGCGATGTGGGCGCGCAGGGTGTCCGGCGAAATCCCGTCGAATGAGATCCACACGCCGTCATCGATTGCACGACGGTGGTAGGCCGCGTCCTTTTCGTCTTGAGCGTGCCCCCAGATGAAGGCCGATGGGTTCACGCCGAGCTTCCTGATGACCGAGAGCTGCTCCATTGCGGCGATGCCGTTTCCCGCATGGGACAGGATGACCAGCCCGGTCCGGAGATGGGTGATCGCTGCAGCGGCAGCCAGCTTCGCGTCGATCGCGTCGAGCCGGCCGGCATCCGCGCCGATCTTGATGATCCCCGGACGGATGCCCGTCGGCGGAATCCCGTCCCGGACCTCGCGCGTCCACCGCGAAGCCAGTTGCTCGACGGTTTCGGAGTAGGCAAACTGCGGCACGTATCTGTGGCCGCCTGCGCCGAAGATCCCGGTGTTGGTGATGATGTGCAGGCCGCTCGACTTGGAGAGAGCCGCGAGCAGGCTCGGGTTCCGGCCCATGTAGGCGGGCGTGCACTCGACCAGCGTTCCGCAGCCGAGCTTCTTCGCCTCGATCAGGTGCGGCAGCGCCACGCGGATGACCTCCTGCGCATCGTACCGTGACTGGCCGATTCGGTCGGCGCCGACCGAGTCGGTCAACACGTGCTCGTGCATCAGCGTCGAGCCGAGGTCGCCGGCCGGCACCGGGCCGACGACCGTGTTCACTCGAGTATCGGCGGTCGCGGGCGAGGCAAGAACTCCGACCCGGCCAGCCGCGCTCGCGATGGCGACGGCTTTGATGAAGTCGCGGCGGTTCATGGTGAAACTCCGCTGCCAGGCGCTCAACTGCGTCGGACCAATGCACTCACGCCGGCGCATGGTCGAGTGGGCCTCGCGCCGGGAAATGAGCACGTGGCCTGTCGCCCGCGAGCCCGGGGCGTCGCTGCTCAACTCGGGTGAGCGCCATGATGAGTGTACCAGTTGCGGGAATTATCGCTGAAAACCCCGCGGTAGCCCCCTCAGGCCCTCCTGTTGTAGAGTTGTCGAATCTCCGACCAGAATAGTCGAAGGAGGACCACATGGAGCCGAGGCGCGCGGCCGATCCGATGACGATGTCTCTCGGCGAAGCCGCGCGAGAAATTGCGAAGCGGGAGCTGGTGAAGTACGTGCTCCGGACACCGGCATCCGAGCGCGCGATGGCGCGCGCGGAGCGGGTGCTTCCACTCGGCGTGGCCTCGAGCTTCCAGTTCTACGAACCGCATCCGCTGGTCATCCGATCCGCCTCCGGTGCACACATGGAGGACGTCGACGGGCATCAGTACATCGACTTCACGCTCGGCTACGGCGCGTTGCTGACGGGCCACGGGCATCCGACGCTGCGACGAGCGGTCAGCGAGCAACTCGCCCGCGGGACGCTGTTCGTCAGCCCGTGCGAAGACAATGCGTTGGTCGCCGAGATGCTCGCCGATCGGTTCGGTCTGCCGCAGTGGCGCTTCACGAACTCCGGAACCGAAGCGACGATGGACGCCATCCGGGTTGCACGGGGAGTCACCGGCAGAAACCGCATCGTGAAGGTCGAAGGCGGCTACCACGGTCACCACGACCAGGTCCTTGTTTCGACCAAGCCCGAGCTCGGGGCCGCGGGCCCGGCCGACGCGCCGCGACCCGTGGCGTCGACCCAGGGCATGACGCCAGGCGTGCTCGGTGACACGGCCGTCGTGCCGTTCAACGATCCCGATGCGTTGACGCGCGCCCTCGCGCCGCGCGACGTCGCCTGCTTCATCGTCGAACCGGTGATGCAGAACATCGGCATCTGCATGCCGAAGCCCGGGTACCTGGAGTCGGTCCGCGAAATCACGAGGCACTACGGAACGCTGCTGCTCTTCGACGAAGTGAAGACCGGGATCACGGCAGGCTGGCACGGCGTCGGCTGGAAGCTCGGCGTCACGCCCGATCTGATGTCCGTAGGAAAGTCCATCGGCGGCGGGCTGCCGCTCGGCGCGTTCGGGGGATCGAGCCAGTGCATGGACGCGATCGCGGACGGCCGTGTGGTCCACGTCGGCACCTACAACGGGAACCCGCTGTGCATGGCTGCCGCGCGAACGGTGCTGGCCGAGATCTGCACGCCGGCCGAAACCAGCCGGATCATCGAACGAAACGGCCGCTTCGTCGCCGACTGCCAGGCGCTCCTGTCGAAGCGGGACATGCCCGCACACGTCGTGCAGTGCGGTGCGAAGGGATGCGTCACGTGGTCCCGCTCCCTCGTTCGGAACTACCGGGACTACCTGGCGACCGATTTCGATCTCGCCTTCGCGCAATGGATCTGGGGCGTCAACCGGGGCGTGCTCTTCCCGCCGGGCCTGGACGAGCAGTGGTTGATGTCGGTGGCCCACACCGAATCGGACCTTGCGCGAGCGCTGGAAGTGTTCAGCGGCTTTCTCGACGCGGTGACGGACCCGTCGCACCTTGGCGAGCCGGCCTGAATTCGGATTTCGCCCGCGGACGGGCGACGCGGCATCGAGCGTTGGTCGAAAGGGAGTGGCCGCGGTCTCGTGGCGGACCGGACTCCGGTGCGCCAGGCGCCGTTGCCGATCCTGAGCGCCCGGCGGACTCGATGTGGGCCGCCCGCCTGCGCGTCAGGCGCCTTTGCCGAACGCGAGCGTTCGCGCGTGGTCGCGGACATCTGCGGGCCAGCTCACCACGCATTCGTCGAAGCGCTCACTGTCGCCGGCGAACAGCGCGCGTGTCGCCTCCTCGAACCCGCGTTCGTTCCCGGCCATCGCGGACATGAACCGGTAGGCGGATTCCTGCGATTGGCGAATCCGGTCCCGCTCGACATTCGCGCGTCTCGCTTCGTCGACCAGTCGTCGAAGAGCAGCCGAAGCGCCGCCGGGCTGTTCGGTCAGCCATGTCCAATGCCTGGGCAGCAAGGTGACCTCGCGCGCGACCACACCCAGACGAGGGCGTCCTGGCCGGTGCGGCCCCTCGTCTCCCGCCGCCGGCTGAACCTCCTGCGGAGGCTGGCTCTCCTGCTCCCGGATCCGTCGCCGCACTTCGTCCGAGGTGCCCCGAAAATCCACCTCGATGACTCGGCTGGTCGTGTCGTCGAAGATGAGGACAGGCAAGGTCCGACCGGCCTCGACGACCTGTTTCGCCGCGACGGCAACCAGCTCGAGGTCGCCGGACGCGATCCGCGTCGAGCCCTCGAAGGCCGTGCAACGGATTGACTGATCGAGCTTTACTTCGTCATGTGGATTCGATGTCATGGCGTTATTGTATCCGGGTAAAACAATGCCTGTCAATATCACCTGGGTAAAACAGCACCTGTTAATATCACCCAGGTAAAACAGCTCCGGCCAGTATAGCCCGGGTAAAACAGCCACGGCCAGTATAGCCCGGGTAAAACACCTCCTCCAAGTATTGCCCGGCTAAAATAGCATCGGCCAATATCACCCGGAGGTAACAGGTGAAGGCCGGGACTCTGAGCCAGGCAGCGGACAGGGAAAGTCGACCTCGGCCGCCAGCCGGCGGTGAGCCACTCGGTCGCGTCGCGGTCCCGCTCGCGCTCGCCGCCCCTCGGCCTTGCTCGGGGCGCCCTGAGCAACGTCGAAGGGCGGCAAAGAGCATCTTCAGGGTTCTGTCGGCGGTGGCGACGGGTCCCCTCCCCATCGCGGATTTCGGCCCTTGCGATGCTCTTTGCAGACTGCCGCCATCGGCTCGGCTCAAGGGACGCGCTCGGCGACCGAGCTGCTCGCCGCCAAAGCTGTCGCCAGCCGCGAGCCGCCAGCCGCCAGCCGCCAGCCTGATGCCCAATTGCACCGCATCCGCCCCCGGTGTATCGTCTTGTCCTTGCGCGCCTTCGTATCTCCGGAGCAGTGAACATGGCTATCCGAACACGGCAACACACACTCTCTCTGGGTCTGGCTCTGCTGGCGTGCCTGACGACCGTGTCCTGCGGATCAAAACCCATGGCAACCACCGACGCGTTCTCGAACGACCTGAAATCCATCACCGCGGCGCAGTGGGATGCGCTCTCGCACAAGCGCTTCTACTTCGGTCATCAATCCGTCGGCTACAACATCGTCGAAGGCATCGGCCGCGTCGAGAAGGACAACCCCGCGATTCGGTTGACCCTCAAGGAGACCTCGGACCCCTTGCAGGTGACCGAGGGAACCTTCGCCCATTCCAGGGTCGGGAGAAACACCGAGCCGCTCTCGAAGATCGCGGCGTTCAGGCAAGTGATGGAAAGCGGGATGGCCGACAAGGTCGACGTCGCGTTTCTCAAGTTCTGCTTCGTCGACATCGATGCGCGGACCGACACCGAGTCGCTGTTCCAGAGTTACCGGAGCGCCATGGCCGCGCTCGAGGCCGAGTATCCGAAGGTCACCTTCGTGTACCTGACGGCTCCCATTCAGCAGTTTCCCACCGGCTGGAAGACCTGGGTGAAGCACCTGATCGGCCGGACGGTGGACGGCGAGGCGGAGAACAAGGCACGCCAGGCATTCAACGAGAAGCTGCGCGCGGCATACGGCAAGGGAGGACGCCTCTTCGACCTCGCCGAGTGGGAAGCCACATCACCGGATGGCACCCGCTATCGAATGAACATCGGGGGAGATTCTCAGCCGTCGCTCTTTCCCGCATACACAGAAGACAACGGCCACCTGAACGCCGCTGGCCAGGTCCACGTCAGCCGGCAACTGCTTCGATTTCTCGCGGGACTCAGCTAGGAACTCTTCCACTCCACCGCCCGTTTTGTCGCCGCGAAGGGCCCGAACAGGCTACGAGAGTTGTAGCCAAGTCTGCCTGAATCCCATCAATCCACGATGGATGACTCCCGCGAGCCCGTCCCCGTGAGGCCTGGCCAGACGGTGATCACGTTGAGCGCAGCACGCCCGGCGCGACATCTCCCCGACGGTCCTGAAGAGGGGAGGACGATGTGTCATGGCTCGTGGCAATGGCCAGTCGCTTGCAGATGCCGCGATCGCCATGTCTGCGATGTCACTTCTGGATGACATGGCGGTCTAAGTGTCCATAGCCTCGACGTCGAACGACCAGGCGTCTACGCTCCCAGCCCGAAGAAGGACCAACTTTTCGGGCCGCGCCGCGTCATTCAAACGCGAGGAAAGTGCCGGCCCAAGGCCTGGTTGGCGCTTGATCCCCGAGCGCGCTTGGGGGATAATTCTCCTCCCCTAGCGCTGGCGCGTCGAATGTAGGCCCAGTGACTACAGTGAGCGATTATTCCGTGCCGACTTTGGTTGACTTCGCCCCGAACCCGCCCCCGCGCCAGGATGCCATTCAGCAGGCGGACATACGTCGCCTGACCGGATCCAGCGAGGCCGTCCGCCAACTGGAGCAGGAAATCGAGTGGGCGGGCCGGTGTGACGCCAAGGTGCTCATCACCGGCGAGAGCGGCGTCGGCAAGGAAGTCGTCGCGAAGCTGATCCACGACAGAAGCAATCGGCGCAAGGCGCGGATGGTCGCCATCAACTGCGCCGGAATCCCCGATTCGCTGCTCGAGTCGGAGCTGTTCGGCCACGAGCGGGGCAGCTTCACGGGGGCCTATCGCGACAAGTCCGGCCTGCTCGAGCTCGCCCATGCCGGGACGCTGTTCATGGACGAGGTCTGCGAGATGTCCCTCCGGATGCAGGTCCTCCTGCTCCGGTTTCTCGAGACCGGCGAGATCCAGCGGGTGGGCGCCGACGGCCCGCGCGGGCGCGTGGACGTTCGAGTCATCGCCGCTACCAATCGCGATGTCGCGCAGCGCATCGCCTCCGGCGAATTCCGCGAGGATCTGTTCTACCGGCTGAACGTCATCAGCCTGCGGGTTCCGCCGCTTCGCGAACGTCCGGAGGACATTCTCTCGCTGGTCGACTACTTCCTGGCCGACTACAGCAAGAAGCGCGGAAGCGCGGCGCCGGCGCTCGCGCCCGAGGTCCGCGACCGGCTGGTGCGCTACCAGTGGCCCGGCAACATCCGCGAGCTGCGAAACGTCGTCGAGCGAACGGTGCTGCGGTCGAACGGTGACGCCGTCACCCTCGAGGATCTTCCCCCGCAGTTCTGGATTTCGGTGCCGAACTCCGCCTCACAAGGCGCATCGGCACCTTCGTCGACCGTGGCCGAGCGGATGTACGGCCGCATGGTGGATCAGGGGGAGTGTTTCTGGTCGGTCGTTCACGAGCCCTTCATGGCCCGCGACATTACGCGCCACGACGTCCGCGAAACGGTCCGGCTCGGCCTCCAGCAGACCTGCGGGAGCTACCGTTCCCTGGTCAAGATCTTCAACATCGAGGCGTCCGAGTACAAGCGGCTGTTGAACTTCCTCAGGACGTTCAACTGCCATCTGCCGTTCCAGAGTTTCCGGGTGCCCGCCGAGGCGTCTGCCAGCGACGGCAAGGCGCCCGAGTCTCAGTCGAAATAGTCGGAATCCCCTGCGTTCAACTGCCATCTGCCGTTCCACAGTTTCCGGGTGCCCGCCGAGGCGTCTTCCAGCGATGGCAAGGCGCCCGAGTCTCAGTCGAAATAGCCAGAATTCCCTGATTGAAATACCCGCCGGACCGCCAGGGTAGACAAAAGTCGCCTCAATAGACGACTATTGTCGCGGCTCTCGAACGGCCCCCCGCCACCCGAGCTCCCGTGTGGTCGCGTTCCCTAAGAAAACAGAGGCTTTAGTCCGCCAGGCCCAGTGCGGTGCCCGCGGCCCGACTTGGCGTCCGCCTTGCTGACGGTTACCGGGGCCGACGCGGCCGTGTGCCGTTGTGCTGCCGATTATCCTGTTCGGTCCGAGCTGATTTTGCGCCAGTCAAACCGGGTCTTCATATCGGGAGTCATCATGTCCAACGCCGACCGCCGACAGGCGCCGCGCTTCGAGTTCGTTGGGGAACAGCTGGGTTCCATCCACGGTCTCGAACCGCTGCGCGTTCGCAACCTCGGCCGAGAGGGCGCGCTCGTCGAATCGGTGGCTCCGATCCTCGTCGGGTCAATCCTGGTGCTCAACATGATCCATGGAGCCAGTTCCGCAGAAATCCGTGCCGCGGTCAGGCACCAGTCACCGCCAGGCCACGGGGGCAACGGGCAGCAGTACCTGGTGGGTCTCGAGTTCATCAACCTGGATGAACGACACCAAGTGCATGGATTGACGAAGTGTTCACCGCGCAACTGGCGCCCGTGACCGTTGGCGAGGCCTGAGATGGAGCACGTCGAAAACGAGCGTCGCCGTTCGCCGCGGGTGCCCGTCACCAGCGGCGCCATCGTCACGCGGCCAGTCTCGATGGCCGTCCGTTTGCTGGACATGAGTTCCGAAGGCGTGCTGATGGCGTGTCCCTTCCCCATGCAGCCCGGCGTAAGACGACGGGTGATCGCCAGGCTGGGAGGACGGCCGCTGGACGTGGAAATCCAGGTCCGCCACGCGTCCGGCGACTATGACCACTTCGCCGGAGGCTACCGGGTAGGCGGGGAATTCCGGTCGGTCGGTCCGATGGCCCGGCTCGTGATCGACGACCTGTTGAGTGGGCTCAAGGGATGAAGAGAAACGGATTTGCGCGTCTCGTCGGCCAGAGCCCCGCCATGATCGCTCTCCAGCAGGAGATCGAGCGGGTCGCCGTGTCGGACGCGAAGATCCTGATCACCGGCGAGAGCGGGGTCGGGAAGGAACTCGTCGCCCTGGCCGTCCACTCGGGCAGCCCGAGGGCCGCCCAGCCCTTCATCACCGTCAACTGCGCGGGCCTGCCAGAGACGCTGCTGGAATCCGAGCTCTTCGGCCATGTGAAGGGCAGCTTCACGGGCGCGTATCGCGACCGGCCGGGCATGTTGGAGAAGGCCGACGAGGGCAGCATCTTCCTCGACGAGATCGGCGAGATGAGCCTGCGGATGCAGGGCATGCTGCTGCGCTTTCTCGAGACTGGCGAACTCCAGAAGGTCGGCGCGGACCGCGTCGGCCGCCAGCTCAACGTGCGCGTGATCGTGGCCACCAATCGCATGCTGCCCGACATGGTGGCGCAGGGGCTGTTCCGCGAGGATCTCTACTACCGGATCAACGTCGTCAACATCCACGTGCCGCCGCTGCGCGAGCGGCGCGACGACATCCCGCTGCTCCTCGATCATTTCTTCGAGAACATGGGATGGACCAACGGCGACCGCCCGAAGATCGCGCCCGACGCCTACGCCGCGCTGGCCGAGTACCCGTGGCCGGGAAATGTCCGCGAGCTGGCGAACGTTGTCGAGCGGCTGTCCGTTTCCGGGTGCGGGCCGGAGATCACCTGCGACAACCTGCCGCTCGAGATTCGCACCCAGCGCAGCATCAGCCTGAGGCCCAAGCGCGAGCGCCGCCGCACGGTCGCAGACGAGCTGTTCAAGAAGATGACCGAGAAGAAGGAGTCCTTCTGGGTCGCCGTGTATCCGCTCTACATGCAGCGGGAGATCACCCGCGGCAACCTGCGGGAGCTGGTCTCGAAGGGCCTGGATGAAGCGCGCGGCAGTTACAAGATCCTGACCAAGCTCTTCAACATGGATCCGGGCGACTACAAGAGGTTCCTCAACTTCCTTCGCAAGCACGAGTGCCAGCTGCCGTTCAGAGAATACCGCTGATCACCCTGGAGGAAACGGCCGCGCCCGGATGCCGGGAGCCGATCGTGAAGATGAAGAAGATCAGATTCGTTGTGTTCACATTGGCGAGCGTGGTGCTGTTGACTTTTGTCTGCCACGGCCAGACGCGTCCTGCCGCTCAGCCTCCCGCGCAGAACGCGCCGGCGACCAAGGTGATAACGCCGCCGCCAACCCAGGCGCCGCTGCCTCCCGACTACGTGATCGGCACCGACGATGTCCTGCTCGTATCGTTCCGGCGGGAGAAGGACATGTCAGGCGAGGTCACCGTGCGCCCGGATGGGAAGGTGACGCTTCAGTTGCTGGACGACATCCAGGCGGCCGGCCTCACACCAGAGCAGTTCCGCGACAAGGTGAACGAGGAAGCGAAGCGCTTCATCGAAGATCCGAGCGTCACCATCATCGTCAGACAGATCAACAGCCGGAAAGTCTTCATCACCGGGCAGGTCACCAGGCCGGGCGCGTATCCTCTCGGGACTCGCATGACCGTCGTGCAGCTCATCGCAATGGCCGGTGGTCTCACGGAGTTCGCAAAGTCGAAGGACATCGTCATTATCCGCGATGCTCCCGGCAGTCCGGCCCGCCCTGGGGCAAAGCCGACAACATTCAAATTCAACTACCAGGCGGTCCAGAGTCTGAAGAACCTGGCCAGCAACATTGACCTGCGGCCTGGGGACACGGTGATCGTGCCGTAGCCATGAACCGATGCACGAATATCTGTCGCGCCGTGTCGATCACTCTGGCCATGATGCTCTTGGCGCAGCCGGTGTGTGCGCAACGTCGAGGCCCAGCGCGGCCCTTCCGGACACTTTTCGGCTCCGTCAATTCGGCCCGGCCAAGTCTCCACACGCTCGACCTGACGGTGTCGCTGAACGGTGCGGCTGACAACGGCCTGTCGTCATCCGTATCGGAGGATGGTTCCCGCCGCGCGGCGATCCAGCAACTCTATTCTGCCAACGCCCAGCTCAGCTATTTGCTGCGCGGAAGGCGAGTCGACGCCGAGGTGAGGGGCTCGGGAAACCTGCCGTACTACCCTGGTTCCGGCGACCACCTCAGCAGCTATGGGCTACGGTGTCAATGCCGCGTTGAACTACGCCGGGGGCGCAACTTCGACAGCCACCTCCGCCAGCTACACCTACTCGCCCTACTACTCGATGGCGCTCGACCCAACCGCAGCACCGGGACAGTCGGCCCAACCGTTCGACTACTCGTCTGCCCGGAATCCGAACGGAGCGACATCGGCCGGTGCCTCGATTACGCGCCGCCTCAGCCGCAGAACGTCGACGTCTCTTGGATATGCCTTCACCGGGTTGTCGTTTGCAAACGATCACCGGTCCCTTCGCAGCCAGGAGGCTCGAATCTCGGCCGATCGCCAGGCCACTCGAAGCCTCTCCGTCCGCGCCTCCTATGCGTATCGGGCTGCGCGCTTCGAGATGACCGCGGCGCCGACCACGACGAGCGGCGCACGACGTCGACGTGGGGCTTGGATACACCCGCTCGTCGCCGCGCGGCGAGACAACGACGATCGACCTCAGTCTTGGGTCGTCCGTCTTCCGCGACGGCGTCACGCTGCGGCCGAGGTGGCGTTGGTCCGCGCACGCCTCCCGGAATTTTGGCGGGGGCTGGATCGCTCGGCGCGGGCTACGGTCGTACGCTGCAGTTCCAGAGCGCACTTCAGCAGCCGGTCTGGGCTGACGTGGCGAACGCGAATGCCGCGGGTCCGTTCGGGCGACGAGTGAACCTGTCGCTTGGCTGCCACCTACTCGAACGGACGATCGGAGCGCGCAAGGCAGTCGACGCTTCAACATCTACTCCGGCTCCGCGCGAGTGCAAGTCGCATTGGCAGCGTTCGTGGCGATCGACGCGCAATACATCTACTACCGATACGACTTCCCTGCCGGCTACAACCTGCCGGCCGGGATGCCGCCGCGCATGAATCGCCAGCGTCTGCAGCTTGGCGCCAGTTTCTGGCTGCCGCTCGTGCGCGCCGGAGCCGGGCGCGAACCGAGTTCTTCTGTCAACCAGTGAGGTGAGGGCGTGCTGCCGGGCAAGAAGTACAAGCCGGAAGATTTGATTAGGCTGGTCTGGCGGAGGAAGTGGACCGTCATCGTGCCGTTCGTGGTGATCTCCGCGTGCACCTTCGTCGCCGCGCTCATGATCCCCAACCGATTCCGCTCGGAGACGGTGATCCTGCTTGTCCAACAGCGCGTGCCGGACAGCTACGTCCGATCGACGGTCATCACGCGCACCCAGATTCTGGACAGGCTGCGATCGATCCAGCAGCAGTTCCTCAGCCGCACCCGGCTGGAGTCGATCATTCGCGACTTCGACCTGTATCCCTCCGAGCGGACGCATCTGCCAATGGAGGACATCGTCGAGCGGATGCGCCGCGATGTCGTCGTGACCATCGTGCAGGGCGAAGCCTTCCGCGTCGCGTATACCTCCGACGACCCGAAGAAGGCGATGCAGGTGGTCGAACGCCTCGCGTCGGACGTTACCACCGAGAACCTGCAGGACCGGGAAGTGCTTGCGACAGCCACCACCGACTTCCTCCAGT
Source organism: uncultured Acidobacteriota bacterium (assembly GCA_963843385.1). Classification (GTDB taxonomy): domain Bacteria; phylum Acidobacteriota; class Vicinamibacteria; order Vicinamibacterales; family JAKQTR01; genus CAVOHU01. The sequence continues at coordinate 14,984 of CAWJJY010000006.1, read as the reverse complement.
CGCAGCTCGAAGACGCCCGCCGGCGGCTGGCCGAGCAGGAAACGAAGGTTGCCGATTTCCAGCGACGCCACGCGGGTCGAGCTGCCGTCCGAGCGCGAGGCGAATCTGCAGGTCCTGCACAACCTGCAATTGCAGGTCCAGGCCCTTCTGGACTCGACCAACCGCGACCGGGACCGGCGGTTGTTGCTGGAGCGGACGCTGGCGGATCTGGAAGCCACGTGCCGGCCGCACCGCTGATCGTTCCGAGCACCCCCGCCGGGACGGCGGTCGACGCGGTCGGGGGGGTAACACCCGCGGAGCGGCTGGAGGCGGCGCGCGACGCGCTCAAAGCTCTGGAGTTGCGCCTGACTCCCGAACATCCCGATGTCGTGTACACGAAGCGCCTGATCGTGGATCTCGAAGCCAAGGTCAAAGCCGAGGCTGCGCAGCAGGACCCTGCGGCCTCGCGCCCGGTACGCGCGCGAACGGCCGAAGAGGCAAACATCCTGCGGCGGATCCAGGAGAACTCGGCAGGAACTGAACGGTGTGGTGATTGCGCTGGCCTCGAAGCAGAACGAGGAAAAGCGGCTGCGCGATCAGATCGCGGCGGTTCAGACCCGCGTCTCCGCCACGCCCAGGCTCGAGGCCGAGTTGACCGCGCTGACGCGCGACTATGACACGATTCGGAGGGGCTACGAGAGCCTGCTGTCAAAACAGGAGGAGTCGAAGGTCGCCGCAGCCCTCGAGCAGCGCCAGATTGGCGAGTACTTCAAGGTGCTCGACCGCGCCCGCTTGCCCGAAGGGCCGGCCAGCCCGAATCGACCGCTGATTGATCTCATGGGTGCCCTGGCCGGACTCGGCGTTGGGCTCGGCCTTATTGCCCTCCTCGAATACAGGGACAACGGCCTTCGATCGGAAGACGACGTCGTGAGCGTGCTCCGTCTTCCGGTCCTGGCCGCAATCCCGGTCATCTTGAAACCAGCCAGGACCGCCGCCGCGCACGCCGGCGGCGCGTGCTTGGTGTCGTCGGCGCGTGCGGTGGCGTTGCTCGGATTGGCTGGCGCCGCGGCCATCGCCTCGTCGTACGGTCTCATTCGGCTTCCGCAGATGTTCCGGTAACCCCATGTACGAGGATTTCTACGGCCTGCGCGAGCGGCCTTTCGACCTGACGCCAAACCCGAGGTTCCTGTACCTGTCCGGTTGTCACCTCGAGGCGTTGAGCGTCGTGCACTACGGCATCGTGGGCCGCAAGGGGATCACGCTCGTCATCGGCGAAGCGGGAACGGGCAAGACCACGGTCGTGCGCGCGGCCCTCGAGGCGATCGCCCAGCCGAACGGGCGTTGCGTCTACCTGAGCAACCCCACGTTGACTCGCGCCGAGTTCTACGAGTTCCTGGCCATCAGCTACGGGCTGACGATGCAGGCCGCTTCCTCGAAGGCGAGGTTCCTGCTGGAGTTCGAGCAGTTGCTGGTGCATCGGAACCAGTCCGGCGCGTTGACGGCGCTCGTGATCGACGAAGCTCAAAGCCTGTCGATCGAGTTGATGGAGGAGATCCGTTTGCTGGCGAACCTCGAAACCCCGAGCGACAAGCTGCTCCCGGTGGTGATGGCGGGTCAGCCGGAACTGGCGGACATGCTCGACCAGCCCGGGTTACGGCAGTTGAAGCAGCGGGTCGCCCTGCGCGCCGACCTCTCCCCCCTCGGGTTGAAACAGACGGCCGCCTATGTGGCCGGCCGGATACGCAAGGCTGGAGGTGACCCACTGGACGTGTTCACAAAGGAAGCGATCGTGCTGATTTACAAGCGATCTGGCGGCATCCCGCGGACGATCAGCGTCGTGTGCGACAACGCGATGCTCGCCGGATTCGCCGCCTCGGTGAAACCCATTGGGCCGGACATCATCGAAGAAGTGGCGTGCGATTTCAGGCTTATCGCCGCCGGCGTCGCGGCCGGAAACGGGAATCGCGAGCACAGGCTCTCTGCTGGTGACGGAGCCGACAATCCCTGGAACTGGGAGACGGGACACGCAGATGTCGGCCTCAGCCACCACATCTCGCCGACGAGCGCCAAGGAGTCGCTTCGATGACACGCCTGCACGCTGCCCTCAACCGCGCGACCGACGGCAAGGCGCCGATTCTGCCGCCCGGCGTGGAGAACGCCGCCGGTGAGGGGACGGAGGCGAGCCAGCCGGGGTTCTCTGTCCCGTGGACGCTGGATGCGGACGAGCCTCGACGCCTGGCAGCCAGTCCCCTGCCGATGCCCCCGCCGGCGCGACGGTGCCGCCCGGCAGGGAGAAGTTTCGCCTCGCTGCCAACGCAGCCTGCCGAGCTGAGTCCGTCCGAGGCCGAAGAGAAATTGGTTGGCAAGACCTCCTCCGACGGGCGTGAGAGTCTCGCCGCGGCCACGGAACAGTATCGAAAGCTCGTCGCCACGCTCCATCATGCCCAGGCCGACCGGTCCCTGAAAGTGGTCATGGTAACCAGTGCCAACCCCGGCGAAGGCAAGAGCCTGACCGCGAGCAACCTCGCCCTGACCCTGAGCGAATCGTACCAACGCAAGGTGCTGCTGATTGACGGAGACCTTCGGAGGCCCGCGCTGCACGATCTCTTCGGCGTGCCGAATCGGGCGGGCCTGAGCGACGGGCTTGCGCGGAACTCGATCCAGGAGATCGCGGTCCGCGAGATGTCGGCGCGACTCTCGATCCTGCCGAGCGGTCCGCCGATCGACGATCCGACCGGCGCGCTCACGTCCGACCAGATGAAGGAGGTCCTGGAGGAGGCCCGAGCCCGCTACGACTGGGTCATCATCGACACCCCGCCGACCGGTATCGTGTCCGATGCGAAGCTGCTCTCGGAGATGGCCGACGGAGTCGTACTGGTTGTCGAGGCCGGGAAGAGCGCGTATCAGGACATCCTTCGTGCCATCGATTCCATCGGCCGCGAACGCGTGATGGGCGTGGTGCTCAATCGGCTTCAGCAGCGTCTCAGGACGCAACTACTACTCCCACTACTACCGGCGCCCGAAGGCGCCGCAGGCGTAGAGGGAGGCCGCCATCATGGCCAGGAAGGGGACTCAGCCATCGTCACGCACGCTGATGCTCGTCGTGTGCGAGGCCGTGCTGATCCTCCTGGCCGTATCGCTCGCCGCCTGGATCCGGCTCGGACGCGAGGCGAGCGACGTGCTTGTTCCTCGACCAGGGCCTTCTCAAGGCACTCGTCATAGCCATCGGGTGCCAGGCGTGCCTCTACTACGCCGACCTCTATGACCTGCGCATCGTCGCCGACAGGCGCGAACTCTTCGTCCGCACGCTGCAGGCCCTCGGCGCCACATCGTTCGTCATGGCGGCGTTCTACTTCTTTTTCCCCTCCTTGATCATCGGCCGCGGCGTCTTCATCATCGCGGCAGTGCTGATTGTGCTCCTCACCATCGGCTGGCGACTGGCGTTCGAGTGGGCGAGCAAGCAGGCCCGTCCACGGGAGCGTGTGCTCATCGTCGGCACCAACCACGTGGCAGTTCGGCTGGCTCGGGAGCTGCACGAGCGGCACGCCGAGCTCGGCGTCGTGATTGTCGGATTCGTCGACACCGATCCGCGTGCGGGTCGGCGAGCCGCTCGTAAACCCCGGGATCATCGGCACCATTGACGACATCCCGTCGCTCGTCAAGACGCTACACGTAGATCGCGTCGTCGTCAGCCTGAGCGACGCGCGGGGCAAGCTGCCGATGGAGAAGCTCCTCGAGATGCGCATGAAAGGCGTGTCTTTCGCGCACCTGCCCTCGGTCTACGAAGAGTACACGGGCAAGATCGCCGTCGAGAACCTTCGGCCAAGCTGGCTCATCTTTTCCGACGGATTCACCAAGGTAGGGGCCCTGGGAAGCGCGAAACGCATCATCGATCTTGTGGGAAGCAGCCTCCTGCTCGTGCTGACGCTCCCACTGACGGCCCTGGCAGCACTGACCATTGCGCTGACGTCCCGCGGTCCGATCCTCTACCGCCAGCAGCGCGTCGGACTGAACGGCCGGGTCTTCACGATATACAAGTTCCGTTCGATGCGCGTCGATGCCGAGGCGGCGACCGGCGCCGTCTGGGCGAAACCCGGGCGCGACCCCCGGGTGACGAGAGTTGGCTGGTTTCTTCGTCGCTCGCGGATCGACGAGCTGCCGCAGCTGTGGAACGTGCTGGTCGGCGACATGAGCCTGGTCGGGCCTCGGCCCGAGCGCCCGGAATTCGTGGCGAGCCTGATCCAGCAAATCCCCTTCTACGGCCAGCGACACGTCGTCCGGCCGGGCCTGACGGGATGGGCACAGGTGCGCTACGCGTACGGGGCCAGTGTCGAGGACGCCATGGAAAAGCTCCAGTACGACCTCTTCTACGTCAAGAACAGGTCAATGGCGCTTGACCTGTACATCATCTTCGAGACGGTCAAGACCGTGCTCACCCGGAGCGGGTCGTAGAACTGCGAGGAGATCCCGCAAATCATGTTCACGACGGACGTCCTCTCAATTGATGCATCCCACGTCGCCGGCGTCATCGATCGGGCCATCCGCGACCAGGTCCTCGGAACGCTTCGCCGCCGCGGCGCCGTCGTCGGCCTCTCCGGCGGCATCGACAGCTCGGTCGTCGCCACGCTCTGTACACGAGCCCTGGGCCCCGAACGAGTGGTTGGCCTGCTGATGCCCGAGCGCGACTCCTCGAGCGAGGCCCTCACGCTCGGCCGGCTGCTGGCGTCGCACCTCGGAATTACGACCATCGTGGAGGACATCGCGCCGGCGTTGAGGGGCGCCGGCTGCTACGCGCGGCAGGACGAGGCCATACGCCAGGTCTTTCCGGAATACCGCGACGGCTACAAGTGCAAAGTCACCCTGCCGTCCATCCTGGAGAGCAGCCGCTTCAACCTCTCCGAGCTGACCATCGAGGCCCCGTCGGGTGAACGGAAGTCGGCGCGCATGCCGCTCCAGGCGTACCTGCAGCTGATTGCCGCCACGAACTTCAAGCAGCGCACCCGTGCCATGTTCGAGTACTACCACGCCGATCGCCTCAACTACGCCGTGGCCGGCACGCCGAATCGCCTGGAATACGACCAGGGGTTCTTCGTGAAACACGGCGACGGAGCGGCCGATCTGAAGCCGATTGCGCATCTCTACAAGACGCAGGTCTATGCGCTCGCTGCGTACGTCGGCGTGCCCGAGGAGATCCGCCGCCGGCCGCCGACCACAGACACCTTTTCGATGCCGCAGTCGCAAGAGGAGTTCTACTTCTCGCTGCCCTACGACAAAATGGACGTTTGCCTGTACGGACGGAACCATGGCGTGGCGCCAGCCGATGTAGGTTCGGCCATCGGCCTCACAGCCGAACAGGTCGAACGCGTGTACAAGGACATCGACCAGAAGCGCCGGACAACCGCCTACTTGCACATGCAACCGCTTCTCGCGGAGCGGGTCCCCGAGGTCGCAATCTGATGTGCAGGGCGATGCTCGTACACGACTTCCTTCGAAGGTCGGCCGAGCGGACACCGGATACCGTGGCGGTCATCGAGCCGACAGCCCGCGCGACCTACGGCCAGGTGAACGGGCTGGCGAACCGTGCCGCAAACGTGCTCGTCGCCGCGGGTGTGAAGCGGGGGGATCGCGTCATCCTCGCCATCGATGACGGGATCGAGTCCGTGGCGTGCTACTTCGGTGTGATGAAGGCGGGCGCGGTTGCCGTGCCTTTGCCGCACGGCCCGCACAACGACCGGTTTGCCCGTGCCGTCGAGGATTGTTCCCCGATTGCAGCGATCGTCAACCCGACAACCGTCGCCGACCCGGCTGCCGCCGCGGCGCTCGCGAAGCTCCCGGCAGTGTACGAGACCAAGGGCCCGGCCGGTGGTGTCGGACCCGCGCACGACAGCCCGTTTCCCGCGTGGTCATCGGCGATCGATGCCGTTTCTACCTCGGACCCATCGATCCGAATGATCGATCGCGACCTCGCAGCCATCATCTACACGTCCGGCAGCACGGGGGCGCCGCGCGGCGCGATGTTGTCGCACCTGAACATCCGATCGAATACCGACTCCATCGTGGAGTACCTGCACCTGACGCCAACAGACCGCGTGATGTGCGTGCTCCCGTTCTACTACGTTTACGGGCTGTCGCTGCTCCATACCCATGTCGCCGTCGGTGGGTCAATCATCGTGGAGACACGGTTCGCGTTCCCGAACGTCGTGCTGAAGGGCATGCGTGAACACCGGGCCACCGGCTTCGCAGGGGTCCCCTCGACCTTTGCGTTGCTCATGCACCGCTCGAACCTCACCAGGATGGCCTTCCCGGACCTCCGGTACGTCACGCAGGCGGGCGGCGGCATGCCTCCGGCCAGGATACGCGAGTGGCTGGAAAAGGGTCCGAAGGCGGCGTTCTACGTCATGTACGGCGCGACGGAGGCATCCGCCCGATTGACGTATCTCGAGCCGGTGGACCTCGAGCGCAAGCTTGGCTCGATCGGACGCGCCATCCCGAACGTCGAGATACTCGTCGTCAACGACCAGGGCGCGGTTGCTGCGCAGGGTGAGGTTGGAGAACTCGTGGCGCGCGGCTCCAACATCTCCTCCGGTTACTGGAACAACGCCGAGGAGACGGGTGAACGCTTTGGTCCGCTTGGCTACCGGACCGGCGATCTTGGCTACGCCGACGAGGAGGGGTTCCTCTATCTGGTCGGCCGTATGCACGACATGATCAAGGTGGGCGCACATCGTGTGGGTGCAAAGGAGATCGAGGACGTCCTGAACGAACACCCGGCGATCTCCGAGGCTGCGGTCGTGGCCGTTCCGCACGAGTTGCTCGGCGAGGCCCCGTTCGCCTTCCTGGCGGTCCGGAAGAACGCGAGCCCTGACATCGGGGATGTCCTCACCTTCTGCCGCGCGCGGCTCGCCGCGCACAAGGTGCCTGTCGAGTTCGTCATCCTGCCGTCGATTCCGAAGAGCGGCATCGGCAAGATCGACAAGCTCTCGCTGAGGCAGATGGCCGTGGCGCAGATGGCCGCCGATCCGAGGGCGGGCGCACGGACGGCGAGCTCATGACGGCCCGCCGGTCCGTCCAGATGATGGCGCTCCTCGCGGGAGCAATCCTGGCATTCAGCGCCGCGTGCGGAGGCCCGGTGATCGACTCTCGAATACCTGTCCGATCGATCAGTGAACTGACCGACGATGCGAGGGCCGCCCTGGCCGGCAGGCGGATCTTCTTCGGCCACCAGTCGGTGGGCGTGAACATCGTGCAGGGCGTGGCCGACCTGGTCGGCGCCAGCCGGGGCCTGAGACTCCAGCTTGTCGGACCCGGCGAGGCGTGGCCCGGATCCGGCGGTTTTCTTGCCCACGACAAGGTCGGGACCAATGGCGCCCCCTCGTCGAAGACCGACGAATTCGCCAGACAGGTGGCGGAGCACCAGGGCTCCCGGGTGGATGTCGCATTCCACAAGTACTGCTACATCGACTTCTCCGTGGGCTCGGACGCCGGGAGGATCTTCGCCTACTACCGGGATGCGATGGCCCGCCTGCGCGCGCAATATCCGGCCGTCGTCTTCGTTCACGTCACCGCCCCGATAACCGTCGTGCAGACAGGTCCGAAGGCCGTCATCAAGCGGATGCTGGGGCGGGCGCCGGGCGGGTATGCCGACAACATCCGGCGCGAAGAGTTCAATGCGTTGATGCGTCGCCAGTACGTGGGACGGGAACCGCTCTTCGATCTCGCCGCCATCGAGTCGGCAGACATGGAGGGCAGGCAGCAGCGGTTCGAGTTCAACGGGCAGGCCGGCCTCGCACTCTTCCCGCCTTACGCGAGCGACGGACGGCACCTGGGAGAAGTTGGACGGCGGCGGGTGGCAGAGGAGCTCCTGGTCATGCTGGCGTCACTGCCTTCGGGAGGGACACGGTGACGGTATTGGACGCTGCCTCCCGCCCCGCTCGGTCGGCTCGATTGCCGCAGGACGACGTGGTCCGCTCGGCACGATGGCTGCCGGGCTCGATCGCGATGGCTTCGAGCTGACGCCCCAGACCATCCGCACGGAGTGCAAGCAACGCCCGGGCTTTCAAGGTTCTGACCGAGGTCCTGGTTGCGCCGACAATGCCGTTCAAGGCGAACGGCAAGTTCAGAAACCTTCGGATCTGCCCCCCTGGACAGCGGGCCGGTTCGCGACGAGGGGGAAGACGATGGAGGAGCGCGTGAGTGACGTCAGGGACCGGGTTCGGCAGTTCATCACGACCGCGTTCTATGTGCCCAACCCGGCCCAACTCTCAGACACGATGTCGCTGCTCGACACGGGCATCGTAGATTCGACCGGCCTCCTGGAGATCATCGGGTTCCTGCAATCCGAGTTCGGGGTAGCGGTCGAAGACGACGAGATCATGCCGGAGAACCTGGACGGCGTGTCGCGGATCGTGGGCTACGTCGAACGAAAATTGAAGGGCCGGGTTCCGGCCTCTTGAGGCTCGAAGCCCAAGGACGGGCGCGGAGATGGACGTAAGCGTCATCATTCCCACGTACAACCGGGCAGCGATGCTGGGCGCGGCGATCGAGAGCACGCTCACGCAAACACGTCTGCCCGGCGAGATCATCGTGGTTGACGATGGCTCCACCGACGACACCTCGAACGTCGTGGGCGGGTTCGGGAACCGCGTTCGCTGCATCACCCAGGAGAACCGCGGCGTCGCTGCCGCACGCAACGCGGGACTTGCCGCCGCGAAGGGAGATCTGGTCGCGTTCCTGGATTCGGACGACCTCTGGTATCCCTTCAAGCTCGAGTTGCAGGTTGCGCTGCTCGAGAGGATGTCGGGCGTCGGCCTCGTGTGCTCGGAGTTCGATGTCCTGAAGGATGACGGCACGAAACGTCAGGAAGGCAGTCGTTCGTGGCTGGCTCATCCCGTCGATCTCGCGTCGTTCTATCCCGCAACGACAACGTCGAACGCGATAGGAATCGAACTTCCGCGTGGACTGGCCGCGTTTCCCATTCACTACGGGTGGATCTATCCGGCTCTACTCGACGAGGCGCTGCTCCTGACGTCGACTGCTCTGGTCAAGCGCAGCGCGCTTGGGCCGGCCCGTCGTTTCACCGAAGGGGTTTCGATCTTCGAGGATTGGGAGTTCTTCGCGCGAATTGCCCGAAGCCATGATGTGGCCTTCATGGACATCGAGACGACTGCAAACCGCGGGCACCGCTCGCCTGGGCGTCTGACCGGGTGCAGCCGGCTTGCAAAGGCGCAGGGCTACCTCGGACTGGTCGAGCGGACGTTCAAGGCGGATGAACAGTTCGTCCGCCAGCGCAGAAGCGAAGTCGAGCGGGCCGAGGCTCACGCGTGCCTGGCCGTCGCATGCGAGGCGGTTCTCGGCGTCGCGCCCTGACATCGCCCGGGCCTCGCTTGCCCGCTGGTCCGCGATCGGCGACAGGAGCCGGTCAGGGTGGGCCAGTGTCTACGGGGTGTGTGCACGACTGCCCGCCGGCCGGGTACTCCTGCGGCAGGTCATCCGCGCGAGAACGGTGGCGAGGATCATCGGTCTCAGCCCTCGTCGAGGCTATTCGGTGAACCCGGCAGCTTGACATCAGGCGACATGAACCTGAACCGTGGCAGCCAGCGCCGCTCGTGGCAGTGATGTCATGGAGGTGATCCGCTCCATTCGGGAGTTCGAGGCGCTGCACGATGAGTGGAATCGACTCGCGGATGGCCACCAGAACCCGTTGCTCTGGCACGAGTGGTTCATCAGCTGCGCCAGAACGCTCCACGCCGAGCGCGACCTGTACCTCGTCGTGGACTCGACCGGCGGTAGTCTTCGGGCGGCTGCGCCGCTGGCGGTACGACGGGCTCGCGGCGTGAGGCGGCTCGAGTTCCTGGGAGCATACGCGCTCTACGAGCCTTCCGGCTTTCTGCACGACAGTGAGGATTCGGTCGAGCGCCTGATCAGCGGGGTTTCGTCGCAAGGATACCCGGTCGCTCTGGACCGTATGGCGGAAGGCGCTGAGTCCTGCGGAGCGTTTACACGGGCCCACGGGCGTCGATGTCTGACTGTAAGGAGGAAAGCGCCAGGTTCGCTGGCAATCCCTCTTCGAGGTAGTTGGCAAACGCTCTTCGCATCGTTGTCACCGAAGTTGCGGTACGACGTCGGCCGCGCCAGACGGCGCGCCGAGCTGATCGGGGAGGTCCGGTTCGATGTCGTTTCACCGGCGCCGGCCGGCGTAGGTTCACTGCTCGAGGAATTCGTGCGGCTCGAGGCGTCCGGCTGGAAGGGGCGTTCCGGATCGGCCCTTCAGCATCGTGACTCGCTGCGCGCGTTCTTCGACGAAATGGCTCACGCGACTGCGGCGCGTGGGGCTCTGAGGGTGGCGCGCCTCTTTGTTGGCGCCGATCTCGCAGCGGCGCAGTTGGCAATCGCCGCCTACAGCCGGCTCTGGGTGCTCAAGATAGCCTTCGACGAACGGCTGGCACGCTGCTCACCCGGGCTCATCCTGACGGGAGAAGCCGTGAAGGACGCACTCGGGCAAGGGCTCACGACCTACGAGTTCCTCGGGGGGGAAGAGGCGTGGGAAAGGCGATGGAACCCCGTCGCTCGCAGGTACTCATTGGTTCTCGTGTACCCCATGTCGGCACGCAGCGCCTGGGCGCTTGCAGCCGATGTCGGGCGGCAAATCGTCCGACGCACAGCGAAGACCCTCCAAGTCTCTCCGGAAGCGAGTTCGGATAGGCTGGCATGACGGAGACTCCACTCTACTTTCCGCACGGAGGCCTTGCGTTGTTCGGTGTTCTGCACGAGGCGGCGGGAACCGAGCCGAAGCTGCCGGTCGTGTTCTGCCACCCGTTCGGGGAGGAAAAGCTCTGGACGCACCGGGTATTCGTGAGCTTCGCGCGCGAACTGGCCCTCCGCGGACACGCGGTCCTGCGATTCGACCAGACGGGCAACGGGGACAGCGAAGGGGAATTCAGCCAGTCCAGCGTCAGCAGCGCGCTCGGTGACCTCGCATGCGCCATCGATAGGCTGAAAGAACTCACCGGCTCGCGTGAGGTCGCATTGCTCGGCCTCAGGCTCGGCGCGACGCTCGCGTCCCTGGCCGTGGAGGAGCGCGACGACGTCCGAGCGCTCGTGTTGTGGGCGCCGGTGGTCGATGGTGACCGATACGCCCAGGATCTGCTGCGCGTGAATCTGACCACCCAGGTGGCGGTCTACAAGGAGGTTCGCCAGGACCGCGCGGCGCTGGTGCAAACGATGAAAGGGGGAGATGTAGTCAACGTCGACGGCTACGCCCTCGCTTACGACAACTATGAACAACTTACCGCGATCGCATTGGCGGGAACTCCTAAGCGATTCGATCACCCGGTTCTAATCGTTCATATCGACCGCGTGGCAGGCGCGCGCCCGTCGGCGGAACTCGAGGAACTGGCGGGACGGTACGTGAATGCCACCTTCCTCACAGTCCAGGAGGAGCCGTTCTGGAAGGAGATTCCGCGGTTCTATGAATCGGCGCCGAACCTGTTCGCCTCCACCTTGTCCTGGCTGGCAGCACGATGACGCCTCAAGTGTCTGCCGTCACGTTCGAGAATCCAGACGGGCTGAAGCTGTTCGGGATCGTCCACGAACCCGCGCCTGATCGCCGAACGGACCTGGCAATCATCCTCCTCTCGCCCGGCGTGAAGATGCGCGTTGCGCCGCACCGGCTCTACAACAAGATGGCGGCAGCCTTCGTCGAGCGCGGCTGCCGGGTGCTGCGTTTCGACTTCTACGGCCTTGGGGATTCCGAAGGAGTGATTAGAGAAGCGTATCTTGCCGACCTTTACGCCTCCATCCAGGTCGGCCGATACGTCGGTGACACGCGTGTGGCGATCAAGTGGATGCGCGACACGTACGGCGATCAGCGATTCATCCTCGGAGGCTTGTGCGGCGGTGCCATTACCGCGGTGCTGGCTGCTCCATCGTGCGACGACGTCGTCGGCATCCTGGCACTCGGCCTCCCCGTCATCCTGGACGGTACCAACGTCGACAGGTACCGCTACCTCACCGCGGGCCAACTGAAACAGACGCGCACGTCGTACCTGCGCAAGCTGACGAACTGGCGGGCCTGGCTCCGTCTCCTGACCCTGAGAAGCGACTATCGCCTAATCACAAGGTCGATCGGGGAAGCCGTTGGCTGGACCGCCAAGCAGAGCCACGGCGGCAAGGAAACGACGGACAACTCGAATACGCTGTTCCCGCCGGCGTTCATCTCCCTGTTGTCGAGAAATCGGCCAGTCTTGCTGCTGTTCAGCGAGGTGGACCGGCTCTGGTGGGAGTTCGAGGAGAAGTTCCTGAACCGCCACCGCGAGGCGGTGGAACGATACAAGGACCTCCTGGAGATTGGGGTGATTGCCGGTGCGAATCACGTCCTCACCTTCGAGAGCTGGCAGGATGACATGCTTGCGCGGAGCCGCGCCTGGCTCGAGCGACGTTTCCCTTTGGCGCAGGCACCAGAGGGGCTCCTGCATGACAAGGAAGTCAGTGACGTGAGCCTGGACGGCTCTGGCTCCATGCTACCAGGTCGGCGCAGAACAGGTTGGAAAGGGGAAGGGGCTTGAGGATCGGCCGATTCGTGCCGCCGGCCGGCTCTCCCATCCGGGGGCGGGACCTTGTCGCCTGGTCCCGTCTCTGGACGCGCCTGGGAGAGTCCGAGCAGGAGCTCGAGAAGCTGATATGTGCCGACCTTGGTCGGCGGCACTGCCAGCTCGCCAGCACCGGCCGGGCCGGGCTGACACTGCTGCTGTCCGCCCTGAAGTCCCTCGCTGCGCCCGAGCGGAACGAGGTCGTGCTTCCTTCATACACCTGCTACTCCGTCGCGGCATCCACCGTGAGAGCAGGTTTACGGCCCCGCGTCGTAGATATCGAGCAAGCCACTCTTGACTTCGATCTCGAACAGCTTGGAAACACGGACTTCCGCCGTGTCGTGGCCATCGTCGCGACAAACCTCTACGGTCTTCCGGGGCGGCTGCCGATTGTCGCCCGGATTGCGCGCGACAACGGGGTATTCCTGGTTGACGACGCGGCTCAGTCCCTTGGGGCGACGGTAGGAGGGCGTTCTTCCGGTGCGTGGGGCGACGCCGGATTGCTCAGCTTCGACAAGGGCAAACCGTTGGCGGCGATCGACGGGGGAGCACTCGTGACGGATTCCGATGCCATCGCCTTGGCGCTCCAGGCCCGAATGAACGACTTGCCGCGGCCGGGGATTCTCGCCATGCTCGAGCACTCGGCAAAGCTCATGGCGTACGTCGTATTCCTTCGGCCCAGCCTGTACTGGATGCCGAGCGCCTTGCCGGGACTCGGGCTCGGTGAGACCTTCTACGAGGACCGGTTTCCCGTGTTGCGCGATTCGCGCTGGCTCGCCGCGCTCGCCAGAGCCATGTGGCCGCGCCTGGCGGAGTTCTCGAATTGCCGTCGCGCGAATGCCGCACGCTATCTCGCCCGCATGCCGGATGTGCCTGTCGTCACGCCCGTGCGCCCGGTGGAAGGCGCGGAAGCATCCTATCTTCGGTTCCCGGTGTTGGCTCGCGACAATGCCCTTCGAGACCGGCTTGTTCGCGATCTCCAACAGGTGGGAATAGGCGCCACCGGCTCGTACCCCGGGTCGATCGCCGACATCCCGGCACTTCGCGATGTTCTCGCCGGCCCCACGAACGCCGTAGCGGGTCGAGCGGTGGCGCGGCGGATCCTCACGCTACCGACGCACGCCTACGTGACAGTCGGAGATGTTGACCGCGTGGTGAACGCGATCGACGCCTGCGCGACAGGACACCGTTCTGCCGGCGCCCGGCCGGGGATGTGATGCGAGCGAGAATCGCATCGTCGCTCGACGATCTTGGCCTCGGGCAACGGGAGTGGGCTGACCTGGCGGCGGCCAGCCATACGAACACCGTATTTCAGTCCTGGCAGTGGACAAGCAGCTGGTGGGGGGTCTTCGGGGATCAGTATCAGCCATTCTTCATCAGCGCCGTGAACGGGGGAAGCGTTGCAGGGATTGCCCCGCTTGTCGTGAGAAATACACGCTCGCGAGGTCGTGTCGTCCGCTTTCTCGGAGACGGCCGTGCAGATTACTGTGATTTCCTGACCGCCTCCGACAGTTCGCAGGTTCTGGCAACGCTCTTCGAGGTCATCTTCGCGGACAAGGGATGGGACGTCATCGAGCTGAACAACATCCCGGCAGCGTCCCCGACGGTGGAGCTGGTAACGGGCATCTGCGCCGCTGCAAAACACCTGCCTGTCGTCGAGGATCACTTCCTGTGCCCAACGCTCGTCATCGACGGTCACGAGGGAGCAGCACGGCGACATCTTCGACAAGCCCAGCCTGCGCCGGCGTGAAAACCACTTTCGGAGACACGGCCGGCTTGTCTGCCATCACATGACGAGATTCGCCGACATGGAACCCTACATCGACGAATTCTTCGAGCAGCACGTCAGACGCTGGGCAGGCAGAGAAACGCCAAGCCTCTTCACCGACGTCCGGAATCGGGTGTTCTACCGGCGGCTCGCCGCCGAACTCGCCGATGCGGGATCGCTCCTGTTTTCCGTGGTCGAGTTCAACGACCAGCCGGTGGCCTTCCACTACGGATTCGACTACAACGGCGTCGTCATGTGGTACAAGCCTTCGTTCGACATCGCCTACGCTCATCAGTCGCCTGGATTGGTCCTGCTCCGGAACCTGATGGGCTATGCGATCGAACAGAACCGGACAGAGTTCGATTTCGGTGTCGGCGACGAAGAATTCAAGCAGCGGTTCACGAACACCAAGCGAATGACCACCCGCATTCGAATCTACCGAAACCGTGTCCGTTTCGCCGTTGACCTATCGAAGAGGAACCTGGTGGAGGCAATGAACCGGCTCGCGCGGCGACCATCCCGGTGAGCGTGGCCTCCGCGATCTCCTCCAGGCCACCTCTCCTGCCACGGACCTGAACACGACTCATGGGTTCGCTGCCCGCTCAACGGGGAACAGGATATTCGGTCGTGTCCTGCCGCACCGTCAGGCT
>CAWJJY010000005.1:0-980006 GCA_963843385.1 uncultured Acidobacteriota bacterium | reverse complement strand
GTTAACCGGAGGGTTGCAAGTTCGAGTCTTGCCTGAGGAGCCAATCCCCTTTCTTTTCAATCACTTCCACCGGCCAGCTGCGCTCATAACCACTCGGTCGGCGGCCGAGCGGGCAAGTCCCATCAGGCACCTGTCGAACCGGTTGTGCAATTTTGGACAGCGTAAACCAACCTGTTACACGTAACGTGTCTCCCCATGACGGACCATGAAGAGCTCGCGCGCCTCATCCTGCGGATCGAGCGTGACGGAGTGGCTCAAACGCACCTCAGAGTGCTCTTGACCGACGCAGAAACAACCCTCGCCGGTCGCCGGCAGGAATTGCGAAACCTCAAGGCGCGCATGGCGCGTCAATCGCCCGAGCCAGGACGAACCAAGTGACACAAGAGAAGAAACCAAGGCGACCATCCTCCCAAACGCTACCGAAGGCCCTCACGGGCATCCAGGGCCTGGACGAAATCACCGGGGGAGGGTTGCCCAGCGGTCGTCCCACACTGGTCAGCGGAGGCGCCGGATCCGGAAAGACCATGTTCGGGCTGGAGTTCCTGGTTCGGGGCGCCACGCAATACGGCGAGACCGGCGTGTTCATCTCGTTCGAGGAAACGATCCCGGACCTGACCAGGAACGCCGCGTCGCTGGGGTTCGACCTGGACCGGCTGGTGGCCGAGAAGAAGCTGTTCCTCGACCACGTGCACATCTCGCGAAGCGAGATTGCGGAAACCGGAGAGTATGACCTCGATGGCCTCTTCATTCGCATTGCCGATGCGGTCAAGCGGGTCGGGGCTCGGCGAGTCGTCCTGGACACCATCGAAGCGCTGTTCGGCGAGCTGCCAAACCCGGGGATCCTGCGCGCCGAGATCCGCCGCCTGTTCGGCTGGCTCAAAGACCAGGGACTGACCACGGTCATTACCGCTGAACGGGACCGGCCCGACAAGCTGACCCGGCACGGCATCGAGGAATTCGTCTCGGACTGCGTGATCGTCCTGGACCATCGCATCCGGGAGGAGATCTCGACCCGGCGCCTGCGCATCGTCAAGTACCGCGGATCGACGCACGGCACCAACGAGTACCCGTTCCTCATCGACGAGCACGGTATCTCGGTCCTGCCGATTTCCTCGCTGGGCCTGGACCATACGGCGCCCGCCGAACGCATCTCGACGGGCATCGACCGGCTGGACGGCATGATGGGCGGCAAGGGCTTCTATCGGGGCAGCAGCATTCTGATGTCCGGCACCTCAGGCACCGGCAAGACGAGCGTGGCGGCCCATTTCGTGGATGCGGCCTGCCGCCGCGGCGAGCGTTGCCTGTATTTCGCGTTCGAGGAATCGCCCAAGCAGATCATCCGCAACATGCGATCGATCGGCATCGATCTCGAGCCATGGGTCCGCAAGGGGCTTCTGCAATTCCATGCGGCGCGTCCCACCTACGGGGGGATCGAAGAAGTCCTGCTCGTCACCCACAAACGGATCTCCAGCTTCAAGCCCAGCATTGTGGTGGTGGACCCGATCACCAATCTGCTGATGGTCAGCACCCTGAACGAGGTGCGGTCCATGCTCACGCGGCTGGTCGATTTTCTGAAGACGCAGGAGATTACGGCGATATTCGCCAGTTTGACGGCGGCAGGCGGCGACCTGGAAGCGAGCGAGGCGGACGTCTCCTCCCTCATGGACACATGGCTCCTGCTGAAGGCCATTGAGGTCGGGGGAGAGCGGAACCGCGCGCTCTACGTGCTGAAGTCGCGAGGCATGGAGCATTCCAACCAGATTCGCGAATTCGTGCTCACCAACGACGGCCTCCGCATGCTCGACGTGTACCTCGGACCCGAGGGCGTGCTGACCGGATCCGCCCGCGTGTCGCAGGAAGGGCGCGAGAAGGCCGCGGGCACATTCCGCAGTCAACAACTGCAGGGCCGCGGGCGAGAACTGGACCGCAAGCGCCAGATCTTCGAGGCCCGCATGACCATGCTCCGGGCGGAGTTTGAAGTGGAAGAAGAAATCATTCAACAGAGCATCGCCGAATCGAAATTACTTGACGCGGCACTGTTGCAGGACCGCGGGCAGATGGTGCGCAGCCGGGAAGCCGACACCTCCGCCTACAAGAAGGTGGGGAGCGCGCCAGCCGCGCGGAAACGCTGAATGGCGACCACCAGGACCAAGAAGCGGGCGCGGCCTCGTAGGCCGGCCTTCGGGAGCCTCAGGCCGCCCCGAGTTCATCGAGGGGCGAAGCCCCGGACGGCGAAGGCGTGGAAGCTGCGGCTCTACGTCGCGGGCCAGACCCCCAAGTCGATTCGCGCCTTTGCCAACCTCAATGTGCTGTGTGAAAAGCACTTGAAGGGTCGCTATCAGCTCGAAGTGATCGACCTGTTGGAGCATCCGGAGATGGCGCGCGGCAACCAGATCGTCGCCATTCCGACCTTGGAAATCAAACTTCCCCAGCAAGTGCGAAAGATCATCGGAGACCTGTCCAACACCGACCGGGTGCTGGTGGGTCTGGCTCTTCAGCCGATTGACTAGCCCGGCTCGGAAGTGTCCGTATGACAAAGCTCTCGACAAAGGTCAAGGCACGCGAGGCCCACTACGTTCTGCGTTTGTATGTCAGCCGATCGACGTTGAAGTCGAAGCTGGCGATCAAGAACATGAAGCGGGTCTGTGAGGAGCACTTGAAGGGTCGATACGACCTCGAAGTCATCGACATTCACGAGCATGCAAATCTGGCCAGAGACGAGCAGATTGTGGCCGTACCCACGCTCATCAAGCGGCTCCCGCTCCCGCTTCGACGGCTCGTTGGCGACATGTCGGACCTTGATAAAGTGCTCTTTGGACTGGACCTGCTACGGCAGGAGTCATAGGTGGCAGCAGGCAAAGAGAGGTTGGCGCAGTTGCCCCGACGTCCCATCGGCGCTCGCGCAACCAGTCCGCCGGTCGACAAGCTGAAGGCGGCCGTTGTTGTGGCGATGACGAACGCTGCCGTCGATTGGGCGACCCTCCTGACTCGAAGCTCCAGGGGCCAGACGGTGATGGAATGCGGTGACAACCACACCATCTTCACGCAAGGACAGCCTGCCGATTCCGTCTACTTTCTTCTGCGAGGCAAGGTGAGGCTCGCGGTGGCCACGCACGAAGGCAAGGAAGCGATTCTCGCCACGCTGGGCCCCGGTCAGTTCCTGGGTGAAGGATGCCTCGCCGGTCAGCCGCTGCGCATGGTCACGGCGACGTCCGTGGGAGATTCCACACTCACCAAGGTTGAGAAGCCGACGATGGCACGAATGCTCCACGACGAGCCGGGACTCGCGGAGATGTTTGCCATGCAGCTGCTGTCCCGTCTCATTCGATACGAAGCGGATCTGATCGACCAGATGTTCAACTCCAGCGAGAAGCGCCTGGCTCGGATGCTCCTGCTGCTGTCGCATTTTGGGAAGGACAGCACGACCGAGACTGTCGTGGCCGGCATCAATCAGGAACACCTGGCGCAAATGGTAGGAACGACCCGGTCGCGGATCAACCTGTTCATGAACAGATTCAGGAAGCTGGGTTTCATCGACTACAACAGCGAAGCCGGGTTGACGGTCCATCGTAGCCTTCTCGGCGTCCTGCGCGACTAAAAGAGCGAGTCCGTTGGACGACATTGGCGGCACTCGACAAGAGCACCCACACGGTCTTTGGTGACCCCTCTAGCGATGCCTGCGTCGGGGACCGCTTCGGGACCGAGGGGTCATTAGCTGTAGTCGTCGCCAGGGTTTCCGGAGGGCTTCCGTTTCCATCGGAAGCGCCTCTTTGCGCCCGGCTCTGAACGAGGCAGAGGCCCGTAAACATGGGTCCGCCCTCAGCAGCCCTGCACTAAAGCCCGCCTGTTAACCGGAGGGTTGTCCGCCTCCGCTCGCCACGCTGAATGCACGGCGAGCTACGGCGAGACCACGCTGTAGCTCCGACTGCGGAGCGAAGGCGGGCAAGTTCGAGTCCTACCTGAGGAGCCAATCCCCGCATTTCCCTAGCATTTCGCGCGATTCCAGCGTCGAGACCTCGCCGCAATTACCCACAACCGGAAGGCCGAAAACGCCTGTTTGGGTTTCCCTTGGGTTCTTCCGGGGGCTGTCCCCGATGCCGGCCGTCGGCGAGCAACATGCGCGCGAACGCGAGATAGTCGTCGACTGTCGATACCAACCCGGCAGCGCCGTGCTCAAACGTGGGCCGCCGGCTCCACTTTCCGGTCGCCGGCTCATCGAAGAGGACGAGCCTATCGCCTTCGCTGCGATAGGCGTGCGCCAGCCGTTCGATCTTGGCCGGCGGAACGAAGTACGCGGTGTCCTTCATCCCCAGCGGCCGAAAGATTCGCTCTTCGCAAAAAGCGCGACAACGACTGGCCCGACGCCCTCGCCACCAGGACCCCCTGGATGTTCGAGCCCGTCCCGTACAACCAGTCTTCCCCCGGCTGCGCAAGGAGCGGCAGGCCGCTGAGCCTTTGCATCCAGGCGTCACCTTCCAACGGCAGCGCCCGGTCCGGCGGCGCTCGAGCCCAGGGTGAGGAGAAGCTCGTCCAGTTGCGCGAATGTCTCGACCATCGCATCCGCCGCCCCGGTGCCGGCAGCGTCGAGAGCTTCCTTCGAGGAATGGAGCTCGTGCATGACCAGCAGCGTCTTGCCACGCTCTTCCTCGAATGTCACCGTGGTGACAGGCCCACCCTCACCACCTTCCTCGTTGGTCCACACGAGGCGCGAGTGCGGTGTCACGTCGAGGTACGTGCCGAAGAACGCCATACCATCGGGTTCGAACTCGAGACGGTACTGGCCCCCGACACGAACATCCATCTCACAGGAACGCAGGGACATGCCCATCGACTTCGGCAGCCACCACCGCCTGAACAGATCGGGCTTGGTCCACGCCTCGAACACGATGCGGGCCGGGCCGTTGAAGGTTCGGGTAACGACCAGCTCACGCTCGGACTTCCGCTCCACCGTCGTGCGGTTCTTCATGGGCGTGGGCTCACTCTCTCTTCTTGCGTCCATCGACCTTCTCCTTCCGTTTCAGTTCCTCGACAACCTTGTCCAGCTCGTCGAACCGTGCATCCCAGAGCTGGCGGTACCTCTCGATCCATGCCGCCTCTTCATCCAGTCTGCGCAGGCCGAGCCTGCAGGTCCGCACGCGCCCGACCTTCGCCGTGGTGACGAGCCCCGCCTGCTCCAAGACGCCGACGTGCTTCTTCACGCCCGTTAGGGTCATGTGGAACTTGTCGGCAAGGTCCGTGATCGAAGCGTCTGCACGCCCGAGCTGCTCCAGAACACCGCGTCGGGTGGCGTCCGAGAGCGCGGCAAACGAGGCATCGAAGCGGGTCCGCGCGTACTGAACCATGTGGTTCAGTATATACCATCCGGATTGGCTGGATGCAAGGCGAGGCGTCCACCCGCCTCGGCTTCACCGACTACTTCCGCGTGGAGCTCGCGTCGGGCCAAGCTCCTCGGGGCTCTGGCCACATCGCAAAGTGTCACCGAGCGCCAGTAGCATGAGCCCGGCGAAACGCTACAATAGGCGACAGGACATCCCATGGACGAAAGAACGCTGGAACTCTTCAACGACAGCTTCGAATCTTGCGTTCGTCAAACTGGATTTCTGGAGCGGTTTTACCAGATCTTCGTCGATGCCTCGCCCGAGGTCCGTGACAAGTTCAAGGCAACTGACCTCGGGAAACAGATCCACATGCTGAGGAAATCGCTGCTCGTCTTGACGGCGGCCAGTTCGGGAACCGAGGGAGCTGACGAAGAGCTCGCCCACCTTGGGCTGAAGCATGGGGCGCAAGGACTCGAGATTGGGGCTCAGCTCTACGATCTGTGGCTGGACTGCCTGCTTCGGACGGTGCGCGAGTTCGACGCGAGGTGGAGCCCGGAGGTCGAAGAGAGCTGGCGCAGGATGTTCCTCCCGTACATTTCCATGATGAAAAGCTACTCGTGACCTTCCCCGATCAACCCCGCGACGTCCACGGCAGCGTCGAGAGCCTTCAGGAGGCGATGAGACGGAACTCGGCGCCGTTCTACCTGCGTCGCACGAAGGAGGCGTTGGTCTCATTCCCGGACCCGCAAACCGGCGCGGTACACAAGCTCTTCACCGAGCGGGAAGTGCGGACGGCGGCGTTTGAACTGGATGGTCCCGAACTCGACTTCTGCGACGCGCTGTCCCATTACGTCGAGGATCAGTGAGTCGCAAGATCAGGCAGGGACGTAGGCCAACCTGATCACATCCTCGCCAATCCGATCATGAGCCATAAGGCGGAGCCGCGGCCGGGGCCCGGCGAAATATGGCTTGCCGTGACCAAGCACGACGGGGTGCAGGTAGATTCGATACTCATCGATCAGGCCAAGTGTGGTCAGGCTTTGCGCCAAGTCCGGGCCAGCGACTTCGATCTCCCCGTCGCGCTTGGCCTTCAGCTCGCGGATCGCGCCCTCAAGATCATCCTCAACAAGCCTGGCGTTGGGGCCGACCGACTTCAACGAGCGCGAGACGACCCATTTCGGCTGGTTCCGCCACGCCGACGCGAAGGCGTGTTCCTCTGTATCCCATTCAGGATGATCGTCGTCCCAGTAACGCATGACCTCATACATCTGGCGACCGTAGACACTGCCCGCCTGCCCCTGAGCCTCCTCGATGAAGTGGCGGAAGAGCATGGGGCTTGGCGCAAACGCCATATGGTCGACGTAGCCGTCCAGCGACTGGTTCATTCCGAACACGAGCCTGGCCATACCACGTCCTTTCCTTACGCGGCGCATCCGCGCGATTCTGATTGCGTTATGCAATCGGTTGCAAGCTGGATCGACTGATTTCATATCACTGACGTTGGGATCTGCAAGAGCTGCCTCGGCCGTCTCGGCCGTGAGCGTTCTGCTCATCCTCGCGATCGTGGGAACAGCGCATGAAGACCTCAAGCGGCCGTACACAAGCGCCGGTGTGAGACGTTCCCGTCAGCGTATAATCGCTCCGGCTTCCCATCTTATGCCCCTGACCTCCGGCACCCGCCTCGGCGCCTACGAGATCGTCGCCCCGCTCGGGGCAGGCGGGATGGGGGAAGTGTATCGGGCGCGGGACCCGAAGCTCAATCGTGACGTCGCGATCAAGATTCTGCCCGAAACGCTCTTCGCCGACGCGGTGGCTCTCGCACGCTTTGAGCGTGAGGCGCAGGCGGTCGCAGCGCTCTCGCATCCGAACATCCTCGCCATCTTCGATTTCGGGCGGCAGGGTGAGACGGCGTACGCCGTGATGGAACTGCTCGAAGGCGAGACGCTGCGCGCACGGCTCGAACACGGCGCGCTGCCTGCCCGCAAGGCCGCCGAGCTCGCCACGCAGATCGCCGAAGGTCTGGCGGCCGCCCACGAAAAGGGGATCGTGCATCGCGACCTGAAGCCCGAGAACATCTTCGTGACCCACGAGGGGCGGGCGAAGATTCTCGACTTCGGCGTTGCGAAACGAGCGGGCGCGGCCGGTGATTCGGGCGCGAGCCTCGAGACGAGCCTCGCGCACACCGGTTCGGGTACGGTGTTGGGCACGGTGGGGTACATGTCGCCAGAGCAGGTTCGGGGCGAGGCGGTGGACCCTCGATCGGATATCTTCGCGTTCGGCGTCGTGCTGTACGAGATGCTGACGGGGCGGCGCGCGTTCCAGGGCGCGACGCCGGCCGACACGATGAGCGCGATCCTGAAAGAGGATCCGCCAGAGCTGACGACGGCGGCCAGTGGCGTCGGCCCATCGCCCGCGCTGCAGCGCATCGTCCAACACTGCCTCGAGAAGAAACCAGGGGAGCGTTTTCAATCTGCGCGCGACGTCGCCTTCGCGCTCGGGGCGTTGTCGGGCTCGAGTTCGGGCTCGGGAGCCGCGGCGGCTCCGGCCGACGCCGCGGGCTTCGGGATCCTCGGCGGGCGCCTGGCCTGGTTGATCTGCGGCGCCCTCATTGTCAGCGCGGTGGCCGGCGTGATCTGGTGGCCCAACCCGAAACCGGTTCCGGAGACGATGTACTTTTCGGCGCCATTCGCAATAGCGGCGCGAGACATCGCCGTGGCTCCGAACGGACACACAGTCGCCGTAGTCGGGTATATGGAATCTGCACGGAAGAATGTGATCTGGCTTTACGAAGTGGGATCGCCAGAAGCGAAAAGCCTTGCCGACACGGAGGGAGCGAGTTTTCCCTTCTGGTCACCTGAAGGGAAGTTCCTCGCGTTCTTCGCCGACGGAAAGCTGAAGAAGATCGAGGCGGCCGGTGGCCCGGTGCAGACGCTGTGCGATGCGGCGTCGGGCCGCGGAGGCTCGTGGAACAGCGACGGCGTGATCATCTTCACG
The DNA here is from genome assembly GCA_963843385.1 of uncultured Acidobacteriota bacterium. GTDB lineage: Bacteria > Acidobacteriota > Vicinamibacteria > Vicinamibacterales > JAKQTR01 > CAVOHU01. The sequence continues at coordinate 971,694 of CAWJJY010000005.1, read as the reverse complement.
CCCAGCGGGCAGTTGGGCACGGGCATGTCTCGAATCCCGGCTGCGGGAGGGGGCACGCCCACGCCAATCAGCACGCCGGATACGCGTCGAGGGGAGAATACCCATCGCTGGCCCATGTTCCTGCCCGATGGCAAACACTACCTGTATCTGGCTGCCAATGTCAGAGGGGGAAGCGAGGTTGATGGCATCTACATAGGTCTGCTGGACTCGAACGAGAAACGCTTCGTCGTGAAGACGTCGACGAATGTCGCGTATGCCGCAGGCTACCTGTTCTTCTACAGGGACAAGACGCTGCTCGCTCAGCGGTTCGATCTGAAGAGCTTCGAATTGACCGGGGAACCAACCGCCGTGCTCAAGGAGATCCAGAACGTGCCGCGCGTCAACCGCTTGGTGTTTTCGGTTTCCGAGAACGGTCGGTTGTTTGCGCAGAAGAACAGCGAAGCCTCGCTGTCGCGACTGACCTGGTTCGACCGGTACGGCAAGGAGGTGGGCGTGGTGGGGACGCCCGACGTGTTCAGCAACGTTGCCCTGGCTCCGAACGGAAGATCGGTGGCGGTAGACAAGACCGACAACGGAAGCCAGAACACCGACCTCTGGACGTATGACCTGCAACCTCAGACCAGCCCGAAGCAGTTCACCTTCGACTCGGCCATCGACGCGATGCCCGTCTGGAGTCCAAACAGCGACCGGTTGCTGTTTACCTCCAGTCGTCAACAGGTGTTCAAGCTGTACATGAAGAATGCGGACGGTGCGCAGGAAGAGACGCTCGTCGTGCCGACTGACACCGACTGCCTTCCGAATGACTGGTCGCGGGATGGCAAGCACGTGCTCTACGGGCGAGGGAGAGATTTGTGGCTTTTGACCTTCCCGGAACTCACGAGCAGTCTGTTCCTGAAAGCGCCGGCAACCCTCAAGAATGGCCAGTTCTCTCCGAATGGAAAGTGGGTGGCGTATGCCTCCAATGAGAGCGGGAAGTGGGAGGTGTACGTGACCTCGTTTCCGGGGGCGCGAGGCCCATGGCGAGTGTCAACCGGAGGAGGAGAACAGCCCAGATGGGCCGGTAACGGACGAGAGATCTTCTTTCTTGCGGACGGCAAGATCATGGCTGCGCCCGTGAGTACGGAAGCCGCGTTTGACCATGGCACTCCGGTCGCGCTCTTCGACGTCAATCCACGAGAAATTCTCGCCGCGACTGAACAGATCGTCTACGACGTCGATCGGAGTGGGCAGCGCTTCCTGATCAACACGCAGGTCAAGAAGGCGGAGACGCAGGGGTTCTCCATCGTCCTCAACTGGGACGCCGGACTGAAGAAGTGAGCCTCGACCCTGTGGCGTCCTATCGTCCGCCTTCGTCCCTTTTCCTCTGGTCACTTCCGTGGCGATTGAGATGGAATAACGAGACCCCAAAGGGAAAACTATGAAGCACCTCGCCGCCATTTTCCTTGCCCTGGTTGTCACCGGCCTCTGCGCCGCGGCCGAGCTGCCCCTGGTGAAGGTGTTGTCCACGGGCGGAACCATCGCGAGCCGCTACGATCCCGTGCAGAAGGGCTTTGTGCCCGCCCTCTCCGGCGAACAGCTGCTCGAGGGGATCCCCGAAATCAACTCCGTCGCTCGCGTGGAGGTCGAGAGTGTCGCCACGATCGGCAGTTCCGACATGACACCGGAAATCTGGCTGAAGCTTTCGCGGCGGGTCAACGAGGTGCTGGCTGATCCAGCCGTCGCGGGCGTCGTCGTCACGCACGGCACGGATACGATGGAGGAAACCGCGTACTTCCTCGATCTTACCGTCACGAGCCAGAAACCCGTCGTGGTGGTCGGGGCGCAGCGGGCGGCGTCGATCAAGGATACCGACGGCCCGCGCAACCTTTCGAACGCGATCCGCGTGGCCGTCTCGCCCGAGGCCGTGGGCAAGGGCGCGATGATCGTCATGAACGACGAGATCAACGCCGCGCGCGAAGTCACAAAGACGAGCACGCTTGATGTCGGGACATTTCGGACCCTCGAATTTGGCAAGCTGGGTTATGCCAGCGAGGACGGCGTGCGCTTCTATCGGGCGCCGCTGCGGCGGCAGACGATACCGCTCGCGGCGGACACGCGGCTCGGCCGAGTGGAAATCGTGATGCTCTATGCCGGCGCCGATGGCCGGCTAATCCGGGCGTTGCTCAAGGACGGCAATCTCGACGGGCTCGTCATTGCGGGGCTCGGGCTCGGCCACGTCAGCGGCGCGATGTTCGATGCGATCGAGGACGTGCGGGCGAAGAATATTCCGGTGGTCATCAGCACCCGCGTCTACACTGGCCGCGTGCTTCCGCTGTATGCGGCAAAGGGCAGTGGGGTGTCGCTCGTCAAGATTGGCTGCGTCGAGGCGGACAATCTGTCGCCCCAGAAGGCGAGGGTGTTGCTGATGCTGGCGTTGACGCGGACGAAGGAGACGAGGGAACTCGCGGCCTACTTCGATCGCTAGCCCGCCTCGGACAGTGGCTCTGTGCTTGCCAGTGCGGCAGATGGCGTTGATCCCGGCTTATATCAGACAGGCGGACTTCCTTGGCGACCAGGCGCGCTGCGGCATGGGTCGCCCGACAAAGGGCCAGCCTGGTTTGACCGCACGGCCTCGACGATTCCTGGTTGATGAGCATGCCGCGCCGCGTGCATATCGACCCCGACCGCCTGTGAGGCTACAATCTCCGCGTGGTGCGGCGGCCGGGGATCTTCTGTGCGACGGCCGGTCGGTCCGTCCGTCCGTAACAGGAGTGGGTCATCCGAGCGGCCTCAGTCCCGTAGCCCCTCGTCCTTCAGCCTCGCCTGCCACAGCCCCCTGATCGCACGTCCCGTCACTGACCGCAACCTCGCCCGGAGGCGTCCGCTCGCTCGAGGAGGACGAAGCCCATGAAGTCCGTTGTCGCGATCGTCGGAGGTGGCCGCAAACGGGGCGTCACCCTGGCCGCCACGCGCCAGTTCCTCGACAACCTGCAATCGTTCGGGGACGTCCAGGGTGAAATCGTCTCCCTGAGCGAGTGCGACCTCGGCCTGTGTCGCGGCTGCAAGGCGTGTTTCGTGCGAGGGGAGGAGTACTGCCCGTTGAAGGGCGACCGGGACCTGCTCATCGGGAAGATGATGGCCTCTGACGGCGTCGTCTTCGCCTCGCCGAACTACTCGTTCCAGGTCTCCGCCATCATGAAGGCGTTCCTCGACAGGCTTGGCTTCGTCTGTCATCGCCCCCGCTTCTTCAGGCAGACCTTCACCAGCATCGTCGCCCAGGGCATCTACGGCGGCAACAAGATCGTGAAGTACCTCAACTTCTTCGCCTACAGCGTCGGCTTCCGCACGGTCAGAGGCTGCTGTGTCAGGGGCCTCGAGCCGATGACGGAGAAACAAACGCTCAAGAACGACAGGGACCTTGCGAAGCTGAGCAGGCGGTTCTACCAGAGAATGACGAAGCCGGCGTATCCGCCGCCAACGTTGCTCGAGGTCATGATCTTCAGGATGACCCGCACGAGCATCAAGCAGATGCTCGGCGACGACAACCGCGACCACACGTACTTCCGGGACAAGGGGTGGTTCGAATCCGACTTCTACTATCCGACCAGACTCGGCACGGGGAAGAAGGCTGTCGGCGCGATCTTCGACTGGGGCTCTTCCCGCATCTACAAGCGTCGGGAGCCGGTTCCCCGGCCGGCCACATCAGAGGACGGATCGGACCAGACTGCCGGGGATCGGGACGAATGAGCCATTCCTCGCCGACACCCGCGACGGGGCCGGCCCGCCGGGCTGGTGAATCGACACGCCTGTTGTGACGTCGTTATATCGCTATTTCACGAAATATAGTAGCATCCCGCACATGGGTGTCCGCCGCAGGTGGTGGGGCGTGTCGGGCGGAGTGGTCGCAGCGGCCGCCTGGCTTGCCCTGTATCTCAACCTGATCGGCGTCGCTCGATGGACGACCTACACGCTCATCGGGCTGGCTCCCGGGACCCGCCTCGCCTCGGCGGTCGAGTTCTTCGTCTTCGAGGCCCCGAAAGTGCTGATGCTGCTCGTGCTGGTGGTGTTCGTGGTCGGCATCGTTCGTTCCTTCTTCACGCCCGAGCGCACCAGACGGGTTCTCGCAGGCCGCCGGGAATCGGTCGGCAACGTCCTCGCCGCGCTGCTGGGCACCGTCACGCCGTTCTGCTCGTGTTCGGCGGTGCCCCTCTTCATCGGCTTCGTGACGACGGGCGTCCCGCTGGGGGTGACCTTCTCGTTCCTTGTCTCGGCGCCCATGGTCAACGAAGTGGCGCTCGTGCTGCTCTTCGGTCTGCTGGGATGGAAGGTGGCCGCCCTCTACATGAGCACGGGGCTGGTCATCGCCATCGCCTCCGGATGGTCGATCGGCCGATTGAAACTCGAACGGTTCGTGGAGCCCTGGGTCTTCCAGGTCCAGGCTGGGGCGGCCAACGGGACCGAGGGGCCCGCGTCGTGGCCGGATCGCCTGCACGCGGGTGCCGATGCCGTGGCCGACATCGTGGGCAAGGTCTGGCCGTGGGTTCTGGCCGGTATAGCGGTCGGGGCTGGCATTCACGGTTACGTTCCCGAACAGTTCATGGCCGGCATCATGGGCAAGGGCGCGTGGTGGGCGGTCCCGCTGGCCGTTCTCATCGGCATCCCGATGTACTCCAATGCCGCGGGGATCGTCCCGATCGTGCAAGCCCTGCTCGCCAAGGGCGCGGCGCTCGGCACCGTGCTGGCGTTCATGATGGCGGTCATCGGCCTGTCTCTGCCGGAGACGATCATCCTGAGAAAAGTGCTGCGCCCTCAACTCATCGCCGTGTTTGTCGGCGTGGTTGGCACGGGCATTCTGATCGTGGGTTACCTGTTCAATGCCATCTTCTGAAGGGAAGCAAGCTGTGGTCATCACCGTCTATGGTCCAGGGTGCGCTCGGTGCTACGAAACGGAGCGGATCGTCCGAAACGCGCTGGCGGAATTGCAGCACGATGCGGATCTGCAGAAAGTCACCGATTACCAGGCGATGGCGGCGGCCGGCGTTCTCGCCACGCCTGCGGTGGCGATCGACGGCGTGATCAAGCTGTCGGGACGTATTCCGCATGTCGACGAAGTCAAGGCCTGGCTTCGCTAGTCTGGCCAGTTCGTCGCAGCGGCGCGCCGTATCGGCCCTCAGCGACCCGGAGGCAGGCATGAATGAGACTCACGCAGGCATCGGGAGGAAGCTTTCGTTTCTCGATCGGTACCTGACGCTCTGGATCTTCCTCGCGATGGCGGTCGGGGTGGGCGGCGGGTATGTGTTTCCCGGCGTCGTTCCGCTTCTCAACCGCTTCAGCGTCGGCACGACGTCGATCCCGCTCGCGCCCAAGATCCCGCTGAGCACGCTGACCTCGGGCCTCGGGACCGCGCGTGTGGTCAGGATGATCCCGAACACCCCATCGAGAATCGGACGCGGCTACAATCCGGTCACCTTCGCCGGAGGCGTCGACGCCACGGCACGTCACGATCTGCCGGCGTTGTTCACTCCCTGGGGGGCTTGGCCCGAAGTGGACGAGTGCCACCTCGAGGCCTACGCCATCCTCACGGGCATGGGGCCGACCTACTATTGGTACCAGTGGCAGGCCCTGCGAGACGCCGCCGGCCAGTTCGGTCTGACCTGTGAGCGCGCTGACGAGGCCTTGCAACACATGCTGAGCGGGGCGTTAGCGACCCTGCTTGAGAGCGGCCTGACTCCGGCGGCTGTGATGGACCTGATTCCCGTGCGTCCGCTCCAGGGGATCGAGGAGAGCGTCACCGCCGCCTACGGCACGGCGCTGCCGGCGCTCTTCGCCAAGATCCGGCCGACCCCCTGACGAAGGTGCCAACGCCTGCCTAGGGTTGGCGGGAGATTGTTACTCCGGAAGACGAGGGCAACACGCCTCGGGACCGCGTTCCCACTGCAACGTCGCGTGCTCGATTCCGAATCGATCGTGCAGCCCTCGGGTCGCGTCGGCGATGATCTCGTCGTCATCTCGAGCGTCCTGCTTGACGAGGTGCGCGGTCAGCGCAGTCTCCGTGGTACTCATGGCCCAGATATGCACATCGTGGACGGCCGTCACGCCCGGCAAGCTCGTCAAAAGAGCCTCAACGGCCGCCGGGTCAATTCCTTCTGGTACCGCATGAAGGGCCAGATTGACCGATTCGCGCAACAGGCCCCACGCGCTGCCCAGAATCACGGCGGCGACGAGTAGCGTCACCACTGGGTCGATCCAGGACCACCCGGTCACGAGAATCGCCACGCCTGCCACCGCCACGCCGGCAGACACGGCCGCGTCGGCCGCCATGTGCAGAAATGCCCCGCGGATATTGAGGTCGTTCTTGCGTCCGCGCATGAAGAGCAAAGCCGTCGCCGTATTCACGCCCACCCCACTGAGCGCCACCCACGCGACGATACTGCCACCGACTTGTGCTGGGGCACCGATACGGTGCACTGCCTCCCACGCAATACCACCTGTGACGACCAGCAGCACGACCGCATTGAGCAGGGCCGCCAGGATGGAGGAGCTGCGCCACCCGTACGTACGGCGCGGCGAGCGGGGCCGCCGCGACAGATAGCTCGCGCCCCACGCCAACAGGAGGCCCAGGACATCACTGAAGTTGTGCGCGGCGTCCGCCATTAGAGCGGTAGAGCCAGCTATGACGCCGAAGGCGGCTTCGGTGGCGACGAAGACGACGTTAAGCGCGACTCCCAGGGCGAAGGCGCGATCGTAGGTCGCCGGGCCGTGATCATGATTAGCACTGATGATGTCACCTCCCGACTGGGATCGCAGCCGCGGGAGGCGACGCCCTGTTCAACTGAGAGATTGACAATATGGCCACACCGCCACATACTAGCCCGCGGTCCTGGAGGTTGTCAATGTCTCGACCGGGCGACCACATCTTCAAGCGGCAGGCGCAGGTGCTCAAGGCCCTGGCGAATGAGTCTCGGCTCAAGATCGTCGATCGGCTCGCCAAGGGGGAGTGCTCGGTGGGAGAGCTGACCGCCCTTGTCGGTTCAGATCACACGACGGTGTCGAAACATCTGGCGGTGCTTCGTGCACACGGCATCGTCGCTGATCGCCGGGAGGGCAACGTGGTGTTCTACACACTGCTGACGCCATGCGCGGTCAATTTCTTCTCGTGTGCGACGCAGGTGTTGAAGGAGCGCGCCTGAGAGGCTGGCGCTCCCCTTTTTTTGACGAGAGAGTGCAAATGTGGCCATGTAGCCACTCGCTAACAGGCACCAAGATGCGATGGAGGAGCTCCGACCATGAATAACCAGGCAGTCCGAACAGGTGGCGGGTGTTCCTGCGGCAGCGGTTCCGGACCGAGTGACCCGCCACCTGCTGAACAGATGCGGGCTCGCGTCCGGCTCGGGCGAGACGAGCATTACGTGAGACCAAGGCAGCCGAATTGGGGAACACCATGAACGCACCGCTGGTCATCGCCTTCGTTGCGATGCTGGCGATCTCGGTCGTATTCTCGATGTTCGGCAAGGGCGGCGGCTCGCTCTACACCCCGGTCCTGGTGATGTTGGGATACGGGGTCGGCGTGGCCATCTCGACATCCCTCTTTCTGAACCTGGTAACCGCCTTTGTCGCGACCGTAATCTTCGCGCGGAACACGCTGGTCGATTTCACGTTCTCGTTAATCTTCCTCCCTGGAACGATCGCAGGCTCCATGCTGGGGGCACTGCTGAGCAGCCGGGCGCCCACGGAGTTGCTGCTCGGGATCTTCTCAGTCTTCCTCGCCTTGGCTGGGACCGTGATGATCGTCTCCGCGAAGGAGAAGGCGGTTCAACAGGACACCCGGAGGTTATCGGACAGCGTTGGTGTGGCGCTTGTCATAGTCGTCTTCTCGTTTGGCGTGGGTGTGCTGTCGAGCCTCATCGGTGTCGGCGGCGGGCTCATCATATTTCCCTTCCTCGTGCTCTATATGCGGTACCCCGCACAGAAGGCTGCTGGCGCGAATGCGCTGATCGTCACCGTCAGTTCGCTGGTCGGGGTTGCTGGTCACAGCACGGTAGGCGAAATCGAGTACCTCCTGGTTGGCGTCACCTCCGTCGCCACGGCGCTCGGCGCCGCCATCGGGTCGTACGTCACGGTCAAGGCCACCTCGAGGTTCGTCACGCTGGGTTTTGGATTCATCTTGTGGTTCTTTGCCATCGAACTCGCGCTCCATCTGCTGGGAATCCTGTAGGTGCTCGCCAAGGGCACCCCCGCCGCCCGGCTGATACAAGGAGAACAATCATGACTGATGTGGTTCGCTACACACCGCCCGATTGGGCTTTCGCGTTTCACGGGCACCGCTGCCCCTTCATGCCGCTGGGCTACCGCATGGGGTTGCTCGCGCTCGAACATCTCGGGGTCGCTCGTGAGCAGGACCACGGACTGCACGTCATCTGCGAGCTTGGCGAGGGCCACCCTCAGACTTGCTTGATGGATGGGATCCAGGTTGCGACCGGCGCCACCTTCGGCAAGGCCTTGATGGAGAAGGTCTACTGGGGCAAGCTGGCGGCCACCTTTTGGCACCCCAAGCTCACGCCGGTGCGGTACGTGCTCAAGACGTCGTTCCTCGATGCGTTCGGTGGCGTGGAGTTCTTCTCCTACCGCAAGCGCGGCATCGAGCCCTCGCAGATTCCTCAGGACGTCACCGACACCGCCATCGCGTGGACCCTGTCGCAATCAGACGACGACGTGTTCACTGTGACCGATAGGCCCGACTTCGCGTACGCTCCGCCACGTGGATCGTTCAATCGCCAGACCTGTTCGGTCTGTGGCGAGATCGTCTTCGAGCGTTACCTCCGCCTGCGCGATGGCAAGCCCGTTTGCCCGAGCTGCTCCGGTGACGTGCGCTGACGAGCCGAAGATCGCGATGGCTAGCCTGCGCACCGTTGCAGTTATCGCAATGGCGGCGACCGTGATGAGCGGTCGAGCCGTGGCAGGGCAGCAGGATCAGCGCGCCACGCCGCCCCTCCCTCGGTTCGCCTCCAGTGCCTACGTGCAGCTGCTCTACACACGCGCGCCCGACGGAGAAGGTGACTGGGCAATACGCCGCCTGAAACTCATGATGGATGGCGTCCCGACTGGGCGGCTTCGGTATCACGTGCAGGCGATCTTCAAGACCGGCTTGCACTCCAGCACCGACGATCGAGTGTTCCTCCAGGACGCGTATGTGGTCGTGCCAGGCCGGACGCTTCAGGTGAAGATGGGGCAGTTCGTGCCGCCATTCGGACTGGAGCGGTTCCAGCCTGACGCCTTCCTCCCGCTCGTGGATCGATCGAACGCGACCAATCGCCTCGTTCCGAACGGATCACTTGGCAGGAGCTTCTCCCGCGATTACGGCGTCGAGGCCGACTGGAACGCGAGCGCCATTGACGTGTCCGGCGGACTCTTCAGCGGCGGAGGGACTCATATGCCTGGCAGTGGCACCGGGCCGCTCGGCGTGGCCCGGGTGCGCGCTCTGCCGCTGCGAGATCCCCTCCTGGGCCTGTCGTGGCAGGCCGGGCTGGCGATCGCGGTGCGACACGACGAGCGTCTCGATCTGTCCGCCCAGCTGCCAACGTTGCCCAAACCGCTCCTCGTCAAGTTCACCGGGCGCGACGTCCGCGTCAATGGGTTCGTCACGGCGCGGAATTCGTGGGTCGAAGCTCAAGCGGAACTCCTGCGCGTGTCGCTCGAGCCGAAGGACGGCCCCATGCTCACCGCTCATGCCGTGGTGGTGCAGGTGGCCCTTCACCCTGTAAGAGGTGTCACTGTGAGCGGCCGGTCCGAACACATCCGCGAGGCCCGACACGGGCTGGCGGCCTTCGGACGGTGGATTGTGAGCGGGGCGGCCGCAGTGGACGTGCCTCACATGCCCGTTCGCATCGTGATCGACCGCACGATGGGCGGTGGTGCCGCACCTTTGGTGGCGGTGCCAACGTGGCGGATACAGACACAGGTGTTGTTGTGGACGAGCCCGTTCTTTCCACCTCGTGGGATGAAGGGACAGTGAACCGCCTGTCGGTTGCCGGCTGGTGGAGATCCCTCGGAGTTGCGCGGCCGGCCAACCGAACGGCACGAAACGACTGCAGGAGACTTCGATGACATCCTCGCAACCACCCATCCACTGGCACGCGTACGCTCTGACAGCCGCACTCGGCTTGATACTGCTGACCATTGTTGCGGCTGTCACGCGTGTCTGGGTGCTGACAGCCATTCCGGTGGGGTTCTTCTTTGGCTTCTTTCTTCAGAAGGGCTCCTTGTGCGGAGCGGCGGCACTGAGTGAAGTCGTGGCGTTTAGGGATCGCGGCAAAGTGGCCGGACTCTGGATCGCGATCGCGGTCTCCATGGTCGGCTTCGCGGCCATCGAATCCGCAGGATGGGTTCATCTGGCGCCGAAGCCGATGATATGGCTCAGCGCGCTCGTGGGCGGCGCCCTCTTCGGCGTCGGCACGGTCCTGGCTGGCGGCTGCATCAGCGGCTGCCTCTTCAAGGCGGCCGAGGGGAATCTGAACTCGATGGCCGGGCTCGGCGGGATCGCGCTGGGCATCGGTGTTGTGGAGACCGGCCCCCTACACAGCATCCACGTGGCGATGATGGCCCACGTCGTAACGGCAGTTGGTGGGAAACCGGTAACCCTCGCGAGCCTCACCGGCCTGCCCTACGGGATTCTGGCGCTTCTCATCGGCGGGGCCACCGCTGCGGTGGCAGGCTGGATCAGGTGGCGTCGTCCGCAGCCAGACCTGCGGCCACGGGGCGCATCGGGAAGAACGCTGCTCACACGATCCTGGAAGCCCTGGCAAGCGGGCCTGGCGATCGGCCTGCTGACGGTGCCCGCGTACTTCTCCTCAGCGGCGACCGGCCGCAACTACCCGCTGGGCGTCACGCACGGCGTGCTGCAGGCATATCAGGTGCTCACGGAGACCAACGTCAAGCACGTGTGGCGGGCGCCGGTCGCGACTGTCGTGCCGGCTGCGACGCCTGCCGCGGCGCCGGCAACGTCGGTCGCGTTCTCTGCTCCACCTCGTCAGTCGCCGCTTCCACCGCCTCCGCCAGCCCTGCCGGCGAAAGTGGTCAACTGGTGGCTGGTCGCCGTCGTACTGTCACTTCCCGTCGGCGCATGGGTGTCGGCGAGAATGAGCGGCCCGGTCAGACTTCTGCCGCGTCCCCCAGAGCAGACGGTCATCGCATTCTTCGGCGGGGTACTGGTCGGCATCGGCGCCGCCTTTGCCACTGGTTGTGTCGTGGGGAACATCCTGTCGGGCTGGGCGCTGATGAGTGTGGGGATGCTGATTTTCGGCGTGGCGACCGCGATCGGGAACTGGGCCGCGACCTATATCTACCTGATGGGGTGGAGCCCATTCCGGTCGTAGGGCGAGGCCTGTGGACGATTCGGCGCCGAACGCCCGCCGGCCGTGTCAGTCCCATCTCGGTAAGACGCAACGCGGGCTGCGGCGGGCCAGCAGGGCGTCGAACTCGCGCACCGACTCACGCATGACCTGCGAGAGAGGAGGGTGGCAGGTCAGGCACGCGCCCACCCGAAGGATCCGTCGCTGTTCTTCGGGGGTAAAGGGCCGCACGTCGTCTCGAGTCGAGACCATGCCGTCACGCGTTCCCAGGAACGGAATCCACGCGTCCGCGGGCAGACCATCCTCTGCCAGCCGCGGCGCTGCCGGCCTGAAGCGCCATCGTCCCCCGGCCGCCGCCAATTCGTAGCGCAAATCGCCGCGACCGTACCCGAGCGCCACCGGGTCGTTGTGGCACGATACGCACGAGCGCGCCTCCCGCCGTGTCGTGTGTGGCTCGACCCGCGCATACAACCTGCGGAACACGATGTCGGACGGACGCCCCGGCACCCGGTTGCGGTCAATCGTGAGAATCATGCCGGGCACGAACGTCTCAACGACCTCCCGGCGCGTGCCGGCATTCGCCGGGGCACGCCGAATGCCGAGCGTCGGCAGGCCTGCCGAAAACGAACCGGCCTTCTCCTTCCAGGATCCCCGGACCTCGGCGTCATCGATCCAATCATAGGCGTCGGCCGAGGCGTCGAACGAGGTGTGGCACGTCGGACAACGCGGCGCCCACGCCGTGTGGCAACTGCCGCACGACAGCCTGAGATGACCTCGGCCCTCGACGCACACGGGGGCCGCGGCTTTGACCTCGCGCCGCTCGCCTGTGCGCTTTCGCACGAGCCTGGGTGCGCCTGTCGCATCGATCACAAGGTTGACCAGCACGTCGCCCCTGAAGGTCCTCACATAGTGACTGGCTGCTGGTCCAGGCCAGGCCCGGATCCCCAGTATTCGCCGGGACTCGGGATCGAGCTTGCCCGCCGGAACGACGGGCAGACTGGTGCCCGGGAGAGCATGGCAGTCCTCGCATGTGACCCGAAGTTGATCGCTCTTGCGCCCATGTGCAATGCCGTCCCCCATGACCTCGGTCGAAATATGGCAATCGATGCAGTCCAAACCGCGTTGTTGGTGAATGTCGGGTGTGACGCGCTCGAACACACGTTCATCCTCGAGCGTACGGAATCGCGATGGCGCAGGCCGGCCCGGGACCGACGCTTCGGCGGGAGGTTCGTGAACTTCGTGCCAGCCCTCGAAATTGGTCGAGATGCGACCCGACCGGCTGTGGCAACCGAAGCACTGCCCGTTGTCGATTTCGAGCGAGAGCGCCGGATGCACGGTTGGCGCCTCCGCTGCGCCCCGTGATTTCTGACCTTCGTATCGAGCCAGCGCTGTCAGCGCGGCCGGGCTGTACACCAGGTGGCACGCGTTGCAGCCGCCGCCCCGTGCTCCTTCGTCGTTGGGACCCAGGGCGGCCTTGCTCGCTCCGAAGATGGCAGGACGCGCAGAGTTGCCGCAGGTGGGTATCCGCGGCCGTTCGTCCGAGTCTCTGCACATGCGCCGGAGCGTTCGGAGTGTCGTGGCCACTTTCGCCGAAGACGGCCCGATTGATCGACACGATCCCGCTCATGGTGGTCATGACGGAGGTTTCGACCCGAGGGACGATCGATGCGTGGCATGCAGACTGTCCACAATCGCGAACCGCCGTCGCCAGATTTCCCGCAATCACGTCCATGCCCGCGTGCGCGCGGGCCTTGTCGATCGTGAACACGTCGCCGCCGTGGCACGACGCGCACCCAATGGCCTCGGGCCGGTGGGCGTTACCCAGTCCGGTGACACCTCGGTGGCAGAGTAGACAACCTTCAGGCCGCCCCATCACCATGGGAAGAGATGCCGGCAGCACGGCCGGGGCATCGGGGGTTGACGTGAAGAGCCACCCGACCCGCACATTGCCGGCCCCAGTCGGCCAACCTGGCTTCCACGCCCAACTCTCGCCGCGCAGGAACGCGCCCACGCCGCACAGTCCCAGGTAGGTCAGCGCCACCATCAGCAGAAGGCGCTTCGTCCAGGCCGCGCGTGCCGCAGGAATCACCCGGACGGCATACAACGCTCCGACCAGCACTGCTCCCCCCGCGACAACGACCAATGGCCACGGCGTCCAGTGAAGGATTTCCTGCAGGCCGAGGAAATACCAGGGTCCCTTGACGATGGGGTGGAGGCCGTCATGCAGGCCCGGCGACATGAACAGCGAGAGCCCGCTCGTGAGCAACGTGACGGTCACAAACGCCGACGCCCGAGGCCACACTCGCCGCGCGTGTTCGATGACGAACAGCCACACGACAATGGTGGCGGTGGCGGCATGTTGGACGTAGATGAGGTCGAGACGCTCGCCTGTGCCAAACACCATCGTGGCGACGAGCGGTCCGAGGAACGGCACTTGCGAGGTGGCTTCGATCAGGATCCGCAACGCCTGCCGTCCCTCGGCATCGCCACGCAGCATGAACCCTGAGAGCATGATGAAGGTCAGCAGCGGCAGCGCCAGGGCGAGGCGCAACCACAGGCCGCGGCCCACGCGCTGCTCGGTTCGCGCGCGCAGGTGATCCCAGGTATGGACCAGCGTCAGCACCAGGCACACCTGGCCGGCCCAGTAGTGCATGTTGCGGAAGAACGCTCCGGCGGGGTTGGCGAGCAGAATCGCGCCTATCGACCCGTAGCTGTCCCGCAAGTCGTAGGGCACGGCCACGGCCACGCCGGACACGGCGGCGACAACGAAGGCCGCCGTGGCGAAGTCGCCGAGCGTGCCCCATCGCAATGTGATGACAGGGCCCGGTACGCGGGCGTCAGGCGGCACGCGCGATCCACCCCCCGGTCGCCGGATCCGCTTCGAATCGACAGGGCTTGAGCGGCCGTGTCGCGGGTCCGGTCGAGACCGTGCCGTCTGCCCGGAACCGGGATCCGTGACACGGGCAGACCGCCTCTTCGCCCACGATCCGGTCGATCTGGCACCCCAGGTGCGTGCACCGCGCGAAGAACACGCGGATGGTGCCGTTGTTCTCGCGGTGGACAATCACCGACTCGACGACGGAGAGACCGGTGGGAACATCAGGCGGGATGCTGATTGTCCCGGGAACGCTCGTGGCTTGTACGCGCCGCAGCATGCCGACCAGCGAACCGACGAACGGAACGCTCAACCCGATCCTGAACAGCTGGCGCAGCACGTCCCGGCGAGAGGGCCGATTGCTGCGTCGCGGATTTCGATCCGGGGACGCCAGGTTCCTCATTGGGATCATGTCGAGAATCCTAACCCGACCAGGAGTACTTCCGGTCGGCGGATGGCATTTCCCTTGGCTCCGTGACGAGCGCCAGTGGAGGTGGACCCGGTGCCTGGTCGAACTACTCTGGACGGTCGCCTTCCGCAGGGGTGGCAGCCTCTGCTGGCGCGACGGCCTCTGCGGGAGGGGCAGCGTCCTTGTCGTGCCGTAGTTCCCACACCCGCTGCTCCGCCTTCACGACGGTCCACCACTTGAAATGGTGGCTGTACGCGTAGAGTTCGTTGACCGTTCCCGTGATCATCGAGAAGAACGCCGGCTTCTCTTCGGGGAACACCGCCCCCATGTACACGTGGATCATCAGCCCGGACACGACCACGCCAACCGCGCCAAAATGCAGCACGGCTGCCCAGCCCACGACCTGGGTGCCAAACAGCCGAAACGCCATCACGACCCCGGAGGCCATGACGAGGGGGACCATCGCGTATACGACCATCGCAAACAGCTTCTGTCCCGCATTGTAGATGCCCTGTGGCGGCAGTGGCTCGCGAGTCACACCGAGAATCCGCTTCACACGGACGATCAGCCAGCGCAGGTCGTCGCGATCGAGCGCAATTTCGTTCTGGAGCACTTGCACGGACAGATAGGTGCGAAACCCGAAAATCCCATACACGAGATACACGCCGATCCATGCCAATCCAAGCGCCACATGAAACTGCAGCATGTTGGAGCGCGATCCGAACGCGCCTTCGACAAGAGCGATGTACCACACCGGAGCCACGCGGAAGAGGGGCGAGGACACGAGCGCGAGGCCGGTCAGCAGCTCGAAGAACCACACGATGGCGTTGAACCAGTGCAGCAGCATGATGGCAATGTGATGCCTCTTGATCTGCCGCTGGAGCATGAACTCGGCCGCTTCGGCCGTCGGCGGCACCCACCGCCTGGGAATGGCGTCAGTCCTCAAAGTCCTTCTCCCCGTGCCCGAGCTGGCTGAAGAACGCCACGGCCTGCCCGAGGAACGTCGCGCCGACTGCGATCAGTACGAGAGGCCTCAGAACCCGGCCCCAGGCCTCGCCAGCCGCCAGCAGCCGGGGCGGGTGCGGCGGAAACGCGGCCAGTACCCGCTCCGCACGCGCCAGGCCGCCGGCGTAGTAGACATTGGGACCGACACGAACTTGGGACGTTTCCATTCTGTGTGCCCCCTGTTCGAAGACCATCTTGAAGACCTCGCTCTGGCGGTCTTCGAGGTCGCCGAAGTACTTTGCATGGGCCGTGCACGTGGCCACGCACGCGGGCTCCGCGCCGCGCTCGAGCCGCGACACGCAGAAGTCGCACTTGTCGACTTTCTTCGTGACGGGATTGATGTATCGGGCATCGTACGGACAGGCGTCAAGGCAGAAGCCGCACCCGATGCACAGGCTTCCATCGACGCGCACGATGCCTGTATCGCTCCGGGACGTGGCGCCCGACGGGCACGCCTCGACGCACGGCGGACGATCGCATTGATTGCACTGCGCCACGTACACACCGGACGCCAGGTGCGGGAATGTCCCGGTGATCGGCGTCGTGCGGACCCGCGTCCGGGCAAATCCCGCGGGGACATTCCACTCGGCATTGCAGGCCACGGTGCAGGCTTGACAGGCCACGCACTTCTTGAGATCCGTCACCATGGCGTATCGGGCCACGAATCCTCCTACCTTCCCGTCGTGTCCTTCACGGGCCGCACGAAGTTTCCGCGCATGCCGGTTCCTCCCATCAGCGGATCCACCTTCACGCGCGTCATCAGGTCCGTGTCAGAGGCGCCTCGCCCGGCGGCCCGATGGAGGCTCCTTGACCGCTGACCAAAGCCATGCACCAGGTACGCGCAGTCGCGGCGGATGCCCTCGGTCACCTTGACCCGCACCGGGAGGCTCCTCGCGCCGTCGGTGTTCTCGAGGACGACTCGCTCGCCATCGTGCAACCCCAGGCTCTTGGCGGACACGATGCTCAGCCAGACTTCGTTCTCCGGCATCAAGGCGGTCAAGGCCTCGTTGTTCTGGGTTCGTGCGAACGAGTGGACGGGTGCGCGGCCATAGATGAGACGGAAGTATCCGGCCGGCGGGTCCTCCACCGGGGTGTAGCGCGGCAGGGGGTCGGCCCCAAGGTCTTCGAGTTCTTTGGAGTAGAGCTCGATCTTGCCGCTCCCGGTGTTGAACGGCGACTCACCGTCAGGAGCCTGGTCGTCCAGGTATGGCCGGCCCGGGAACGCCACCGCCCCGCGAGTGCGCAGTTCGTCGGCATTGATGTCCAACGGCTCGACCATCTTCGCCAGGTGCTCGGCCGGTGTGTTCCATGGGAACCAGGCCTCGAGGCCCATCCGCTTGGCGGTCTCCCTGGCGATCCACCAGCCCGGCTTCGATTCGTACAGGGGATCGCAGACCGGATTGCGAACCGACACGAACGGCACCTTGGCCGTCGTCACGATGGACGGCGGGTCGTACCGTTCCAGGTAGGTCGCTTCGGGCAGTACCAGATCCGCGAAGTTGATCTGATCAACAGGGAGCACGTCCACCACGACCATGAGGTCAAGTGCCTCGATCGCTTTCAGGGTCTTCTGCGGCTCGGGGATGCTCTGCAGGACGTTCTGTCCGTAGACGATCCACGCCTTGATCGGATAGGGCGTCCCGGTGAGGGTTGCGTCGACCAGCCCGTTGGTGACGCCCAGTTCCTCGGAGGCCAGGGGAAACCTGGTCCCGGCTCCGTCGGCGCGCCCCCGGGTGGACTCGGGGAATGCCGGAAGATCAAAGGCGCCACGGGCGATCGGAGTCGGCAGGAAGATGCCGCCTTTGCGTCCCCAACTGCCGAGGAGGGCCGTCAGAATAGCCATGGCCCGGGCCCGCTGCGTGTCGTCGCCATACCAGGTGACGTGCCTGCCAGGGTGAACGACGACGGCGGGCTTCGCCGCGCCCATCGCCCGCGCCGTCTCCCGAATCTGATCCGCCGGCAGTTCGGTGATCGTGGCCGCCCACTCTGGGGTGAATTCGCGCACGTGAGCGGCGAGTTCCGTGAATCCTCGAGCGTACCGCGCCAGGTACCCCTGGTCGCACAGCCCTTCGCCGATGAGCACGTGCATCCAGGCGAGCAGCAGCGCGATATCCGTTCCGGGCCGAATCGGAAGCCACCAGTCTGCCTTGGAGGCCGCTGTGGAGAAGCGGGGGTCGACGGCAATCACCTTGGCGCCGCGCGACAACGCTGCGGCAAACGCCGTGATCTGGGACGTGAAGACGTTCTCGCCGAGATGGCTGCCGATAAGGACGATGAGCCTGGACTCCTCGAGATCGAGCGGCTCAGGTGACCCGAGTTCCCGTCCAAACGTGAGGGTGTATCCGACTTCCCTCGGGCCCCGGCACTGCGCAAACGACGGTTCGGCGCTGTTGGGCGTGCCGTACGCCTTCATGAGGGTGCCGAAGAATCTGGCGCTCAGGCCGTGCGGAAAGAAGGCGACGCTTTCCGGCCCATGCTCGGCAGCGATCATCTTGAGCTTCTGCGCCAGGTAGTCCAGCGCCTCGTCCCAGCTGATGCGCTTGAAGCGGCCGTCGCCGCGTTTCCCCGTTCTCAAGAGCGGGTACTTCAGTCGATCGGGATCGTAGAGCAGATTGGTGCCCGCATTGCCGCGCGCGCAGAGTCTGCCTTTGGTCATCGGATGATCCGGGTTGCCCTCCAACCGGACGACCTTGCCGTCGGAGACGCTCGCGAGAACACCACATCGCCAGAAACACATCTCGCACGTGGTCGCGACCTTCTCGACACGCAGGGTGCCGGTCCACCCGGGAGGTCGCCCCTGTGCGCTGGCCACGGTGGCCGCCGCGGCGGTGCTCGCGCTGGCGGCCGCGATGGTGCCCAGGAATCGTCGTCTCGAAACGGTGCTCTTCATGAGGGGTCGTCCTCAGGCGGTGACCTGTCCGCCGGTCGATCACGGCCGGTCCCCCACGAGAAGGACGTGGAAGACCGGAGTCGAGCGCCCCGGGGATCGGATGTCGATCGTGCGCGGCTCGGTCGAACGGACCTAGCAGCCGGCCATCGAGGTGCCCTTCTGGAAGGACACCGCCTCGCCGGCCTTCATCTCGGACGCCTTCCGCGTGGTGACGACGATGGTGACCGGTGTGACCCCGGCCTCCGACAACTCGACGACCTTGCCGTTGCCGATCTTGAACTTGACGGGCGCGTTCTTCTTGATCCAGTCCGGCTTGGCGCCGTCAATCGCGATCGTGACCTTGGTGCCGTCAATCGACACGATCTTGCCATTCGTCACCGGAGGGGGTGGCAGCGCCGACGACACGCCGAATGCCACCAGAACCAGAACCACTGCGAATGCGATGTGCTTCATCATGAGTCGTCTCTCCACTATGAACATGCGCGAGCGCCTAGAACACGCCAAGCTGCATCATGATCCGGAACGTGTTGTACGACGTCAGCTTGTCCAGCGGGGCAAAGGTGACCGGATCGACTCTGGCCCCGACGAAGCCGGTTTCCTTGTCGAACTTCGTCTTGAAATACTCGGCCGTCAGGCGAACGTTCTGCTTGTGAATGTAGTAGTTGAGTCCCCCGCCCGTCTGGGTGATTCGTTGGTCGGTGATGCCGAGAAGATACGCGAACTTCCAATCCTCGTAGACGAAGTAGGGCTGCAGCCGTCCTTCTGCTCCGATCTTGCCGGGGAGCAGGTAGGCGCCTTTCGCGTACCACCCGTTCTTCTGGCCGTTGAGCCCGGTGATATTGACGAGACGGTCGCCAGCGTTGAAGTTGGTCTTGTAGGCGTCGTCGAAGTCGACCTTCAGGTATTGCGCAGTCGCGGTGACGGTGCCGACCTTGGTGGGGTACTCGAACAGAATGTCGGCCGCGTACGCTTTGTAGGGGGCCGTGGCGTTGTCCTGCACCACGCCCGCCGCGGTGACGTTCCGGTAGACCGCGTCGGGCTCGTAGGCGATTCCGGCGCCGATGGTCAGCACCTTTAGTTCGCCCAAGTAGCTTCCCTGATATCCCGCGCCGGGCTCGGCGTCGAGGAACGCATAGTGCAGCCGGCCGACGTACTCGAACGAGCTCTTCGGCTCGATCGAGGATTTGACTGTGGCGCCGCTGAATGGATGGACGGTCGCCGTCACGCCTTCCCGTCCCTGAAATGCCCCGGCAAAGTACCTGAGCTTGTCATTGAGCAGCCCGCCCCACGCGACGACGCCGAGATCGCGGCTGAATTTGGCTGGTGACGTCCCGTACGCGCTGTAGACGAACATCGATCGATCCTGCGAAAGCGGCGCGAAACAATCGTCGAGGTTCGCCCGGGTCAGCGGGATCTTCGTGAGACCGATCTTGAGATTGAACTGCTCCGAGAAGTTGGCGATCGCGTAGCCGTCGATGATCCGGATATCGCGGTCGTTCCAGTCGACATCCTGTGCGGTCAACCCGTATCCGAGCGCACCCTGCTTGGACGTGCCGCAGTTGCCGCATGTCTGGAACTTGAATCCCCAGACATCGCTGAACATGCCGGTGACGACCAGCCGCAGCCGCTGAAAATGGATGTCGGTGCGGGAACCTGTTCGATCCTGCCCGGTTCCGAAGTCGGTGGTTTCCGAGAACACCTGGCCCTTCACCTCGAAGTTGAAGGTGGGTTCCTGTGCTCGAGCCATGGTGGCGGTGCCAACGACAGCCACGGCGGCCGCGGCGCCAACCAGTGCACGCGCACGTCGTGCGATGCTGTTCATGAAGCCTCCAGACGATGATGTTCGAATGATGACGTTCGACTATCCCTTGGCGGGGCGAGAGCGGCCAGGCGGATCAGGCCGTGACGTGAATCGCCAGGCGTTGGCGGGGACTCAAGCCGGCGGTCGGCGGTGCGTCGTCCACCGCCCGCCGGCCTTGCAGCTCCCCGCACGCCAGACGAGGAGCCACATGCATGGTCGTCCGGGTTGGAGCTGAAGTAAACTGAGAGTGTTTCATACGGCCCATAACTATCGGTTATGGGGTCACGAAATGGGCTAAGTCATTGGAATCACTCTACTTGAAGACGTTGGTCGAGGTCGTCAGGACGGGGAGCCTGTCACGGGCGGCCGAACGGCTGCACGTCACGCAGCCGGCGGTCTCCAAGCGCGTCAAGTTCATGGAAGAGCAATACGGTTGCGACTTGCTCGACCGCTCAGGTCCCCAGTTACGGCCGACCGCCGCGGGCCGGTTGGTCTACGAAAAGGCGACGGCACTGCTGGAGATCGAGGCTGACCTGGTCTCAGGACTCCACGTGCTGAGTGACAAGACGCGGATCTCGTTCAGTTGCACCCCGTCGTTTGGCATCGCCCACCTGCCGGCCATCCTGAAGGAGTTCATGCTGGCGTGCGCGGACGGCGCGGACCTGAAGTTCATGTTCAATTCGCCGCAGCAGATTCTGCAGGGATTGGCCAAGGGGCGATACGATCTGGCGGTGATGGAACTCTGCGAGTGCTTTGACGTGTCGGACTATGACGCCTTTCCGCTCCCCGGGGACGAGATGGTGTTTGTGAGCGCGCCCGGGCTCGGGATTCCCTCCCCGGATACGTCCATCGAAACGCTCGTCGAGACGCCTCTTTTCGCTCGCCATGAGGGCTGTTGCTCGCGCATCCTGCTGGAGGACAATCTCAAGGCGGTGGGACACGCACTCCGCGACTTCCGCCGGGTGATCGTGCTCGACGATCTCCACCTCGTCGTGCGCGCCGTCGTCGAAGGAGAAGGGATCGCGTTCCTCTCACGGGACGTGCTCGGTGATCATCTGGCCGCCGGAGGGCTCCTGGCGCATCATGTCCCCGGGTTCAGGCATGCCAGGCAACGAGCGCTGGTACTGAACCGCGGTGCGTCGCTTGACGGTCCGGCCGCGCACTTCGTTACGGCGCTCTTCAATCACTTCGATGTCCGTGTGCCGTCGTCGCTCTTTCCGGGTCGGTCACAGGCGGCGCCGGCCCCCGCCACCCAGCCGGCGTGTGAATTCAGACCCCGAACATCTGCGCGCACCAGGACACGCGCCGCCCGCAAGGCGAGCTGACGCCCGGGGCTCCCGAGTGCGATTAGGCACACGGCGGCGCTAAGGTCGTCGCATCCATACTGCAGTTGGCAAGTGTCTCACGACGAGAACGGACTGCGCGCGTCCAGGTCCGCGAAGAAACCGAGTAGGGCATCGCGTTCGAGTTCACCGGACGGGCATGGGTTCATCGTCGACAATGACGTCCGGTTCGATGACGATCTCGGACTTGACCGAGTTGGCGACCAGGCTGTACTTCTCGGCCGATTCCAGCGCGCGCCGGGTCCTGGCCTCGACGCGCTCGGGTGCTTCGCCGTTGGCGGCTACCCGGATGACCGGTCGGAATACCAGGCGCGTGAAGATCTCTCGCCGATCCAGCTCGATGAGCTTCGTGCCCTCGACGTGACACTCGTAGGATCGCAGCGCCAGCTTGAAGCGCTCCGCTGCCCAGATGAACATCAGCATGACGCAGGTATTGGCCGCCGCCACGAAGGCGTCCTCTGGCGTGAGAACGTCGGGATGCCCTTGCGCATCGGGCGGGGCCGAGAACGGCATCTCGGGACCGTTGCCGAGCGCGAGATGGCCCCAGTGTTCGCCGGTCCATCGGACGTCCGTGTGGTAGGTTGCGGTCCGGCTCATCGCGTCCCCTCGCGCGCGCAGAACTTCCGGTACTCGCGCAGGATCGCCTCTCGATAGCTCGACTCAGACACGGGAGGCACCTCGTTGTAGATCTTGACGGTTTCCATCAGTGCGTCGGCCGACGCCGGATCGTCCGCACGACCTCCCGACTCGCAGAATTGCTGGAAGATCAAGCGGATAGCGCCAGCAGTTCCACGCTGCGGCCATCGATCGCGACCCTCGTGACGGGAATCCCCGACCCGCAGGAACACGTGCCGACGGGAACCTCGTCGGAGGGAGCGGGAGCCGGATCGGCCGTAGTGCCCCGCGCGACGCCCTTCGCCTCGAGCACCTCGTCGACGAGCTGCGCCAGGCGATTCGCCGTCACGTCAACGGCATGCCGGCCCGCGTCGTTCAGGCACCGGCGCCCGGCTGGTGCCGGCAAGCCGGCCTCCGCGAGGAGATCGCTGACAACGAGACTCGCTGCGGGCTTCCCGGAGTACATCTCGGTGCCGCGCGCTGCGCAGCGGAGGTCGCAGCCGTCCACGGTGATCGTCGGGTGGAAACGGGCGAACGCCCGGTCTCCCTCTCCGCCGGCCAGAAACAGCGGCAGGCAGATCGTCACCGTTCGACCGCGCCGCAATTCGTGGAGCACCTTCAGCGCCGCCAGCCTCGTGACGGTGCCTTCGGCCAGCTCCTCGCCCGAGCACGCGATGATCCCGACCTTGCGTTCAGGCAGATTAGGCATGACTGGCCTCGCCTGCCGTCGGAGGACGGCGCGCGCTGCGTCGATCGTCTTCACGATCTCCTCCGCGATCACCCGCGCCAGCCGTTTGCCGGCATCGTTCAGCTCGGCGATGCCATCGGGCTTCAGGTCCTTGTGCTGACGGTACACGTCGAGCACCGCGACTTCGCGGAGAATCATCCCGCCACTGTGGCCGACCAGTTTCGCGGCACACATCAGTTTGCAGCCGTCAATGGTGACGGTGCGGCCGGTGCGCACCCGCTCGCGCGCCTCTTCCTCGCCGAGCACCAGTTTCGACAGCGCCAGCAGGTGCGTCGTATCCGGCCGCAGTTCGTCGCACACCTCGTAGGCTGCCTCGCGGCTGACGCTGCCGAACGTCTTGCCGATGCCGCTGCACGGCACGACGACGATCCGTTCCTCGTGACTGTTCATGGTTGATTGAGTTCCTGCTCGACCTGCGACTGCATCACGGAGAGGTAAGCAGGAGGATCGAGCAGGCCGAGCGCGATCCGTCTCCCAGCTCGCGACCTGAATCACCGCGAGCCATCCATCTCCGTACGGATGCTGATTGACCACCTCGGGGTTCGTGTCGAGTGCAGGATTGACCTCGACGATGGTGCCGGCAACGGGCAGCGGCAACGCGAGGTTCACCTTGACCGTTTCCAGTTGCGCGAACTCATCGCCTGCCGCGAGCTGCGTCCCCGTCGCCTTGACGGAAGCGAACGCCACGTCGCCGCTGTGCTGCTGCACGAAATCGGTGACGCCCACCCGAACGCGACTCTCGTCGAGGTCCTGGAGCCAGATTCCGTCCGGAGAGTAGACGCGATCAGTGGCGACCTTGAACGTGAACTTGTCGATGGTCGTTTGGAGATACTCGGGCATCGTGTCCTTCTCAGCGGGAGTGCCGATGGATGGCCGCCTCGCGCTCGACGGCCGGCATCCCGGCGACGTACCCACCCGAGTCCGAGCTCGGGACAGCCACATCGACGTGGTCAGTCCCCCCCGGCTTTCGCAGCACTTCCGATCACGGCACTTGGCTGCTCCTCCTCCATCGCTGCCGTCGCGAGCCACGTCGTGATTTCTCTGGCGTCGGGGATGCGACCTGCAGCCTTGACCTGCCCGTTGATCACGAGAGCTGGCGTCATCATGATCTTGTAGGCCATGATGTCCTCGAACTTCTCGACTTTGGTAATCGGCGCGGTCATCCCCAGCTGCTTCAGCGCCTTCTCCGCCTCTGCATACAAGCGCTTGCAGTTCGCGCATCCGGGGCCGAGTACCTTGATGTCCATGTTCACCCTCGTTCTCTGAGCACCTGTGCGGCGCAGGTGAAGAAGTTGCAGACGCACGGCGTCAGCAGCCGGTAATACACGACGTTGCCCTCGCGCCGGTCGTCGACGATGCCGTGAGCTCGAAGCACCGCAAGGTGCTTGGACACCGTCGACACGTCGCTGCCAACCAGATCCGTCAGCTTTCCGACCGAACACTCGCCACGGCTCAACCGGTCCACGATTCTGAGTCGCGACTCGTTGGCGAGCGCTTTGAGCACCTGGGTCTGCCGCTTGAAGTCGTCGCGCCTGGTCATTGAGAACAAGTATTTGGCATGTTGGCCAAGTTGTCAACGCGCGCCGCACAGGCGACGCGACGGCGGCCTGTCGAGGGACGGGCCCGCCCCGGCATGACCGCGCCGACATCCGTCACCACGGCCGGCTCGACTGCCAGTGCATCAACCGCAGCAGCCGCCCTGTCGTGGCGCGGCCGTCGCCGCGAAGTCCACACCGAGAGAGCCGCTCACGAGCTTGTTCGCCTCGCGCAGCATCTCGATCAGGGCCTGGGCAGCTACCTGCTGCCGAACCGCCGCCGGGTGCGTCTGCACCTGTGTCTGCATGGCCGCGTACCGCTGTTCGAGGGCGGCTGCAGCCGGGTCTCGTCGCGCCTTCGCCAGGCGGAAGTCGGCGCTGAGGCGCTTCATCTCCGCACTGAGCGCCGCTATCTCGTCATTGCCTTCCCGGGCGTCGCGCGCCGCCCTCCATTCCTCATGCTCGAACGTTCCAAGAAGACCCTGCGCAAAAGACTCACATATCGCTGCGAGTCCCTGCATCGTCGAGATCGTCGTCATCGGGCGCTCCCCTCTCAGGATGATTGCGCGGGAGCAGGGAACCAGTGGCGCGTCCGCTTGCACGCCGCGCAGACCGACAACATCACAGGCACTTCGATCAGTACGCCGACCACCGTGGCCAGGGCCGCGCCCGACTCAGGCCCGAAAAGCGCGATCGCCGTGGCGACCGCGAGCTCAAAGAAATTGCTCGCGCCGATGAGGGCTCCGGGCGCTGCCACCGCGTACTCCACGCGGAAGAGCCGCATCAGGCCGTAGGTTAGCGACGAATTGAAATAGACCTGGATGAGAATGGGCACCGCAATCAGTGCAACGTGCAACGTCTTGCTGGTGATGTTGTCGGCCTGGAAGGCGAAGATCAGCACCAGGGTGAGGAGGAGCGCGCTCATGCTGATCGGCGCGAACCGCGGCAACAGCTCGTGCTCGAACCAGAGGACACCACGCCGCGCGATGAACCAATGGCGCATGAGCACACCGACAGCCAGGGGAATCACGATGAAGACCGCGACGGAATACAGCAGGACGTTGAAGGGCACGTTGAGCGATGACGCGCCGCTGACGAGGAAACGGACAATCGGTGCGAAGAGCACGAGCATGATGAGGTCATTCACCGAGACCTGGACCAGCGTGTACGCGGGGTCGCCGTCCGACAAGTAACTCCACACGAACACCATCGCCGTGCATGGCGCCGCCGCGAGAATGATGCAACCCGCGATGTACTGGTCCGCGTCAGCCGTGGGGATCCAGAGAGCGAAGACCTGGCGGAAAAACAGCCAAGCGATGAACGCCATCGAGAAGGGCTTGACCAGCCAGTTCACGAACAGCGTCACGAACAAGCCCCGCGGTCGCCGGCCGACTTCGCGGATCGCCCCAAAGTCCACCTTCATCATCATGGGGATGATCATCAGCCAGATGAGTACGGCGATTGGCACGTTGATCTGGCTGCCCGCTCCGAATTCCATTCTGCGCAGGGCATCGATGCCGGCCGGCGCGACGCGCCCGAGAATCAGGCCGACCACCATGCACAGGACCACCCAGACGCTGAGGTAGCGCTCGAATGGATTCAGGCGCTTCGGCTCCGGCGCTGGGTCGCCTTGCGCCGCCGGGCTTGGACTCGGGTGTTGACATGACGTGGGCCATGGTTCTGCCTCAATGATGAGAGACACGGGAGCCTGCTGTCGGCAATGCCGACGAGTCAATGAATGCGCGGAGACCCGACTGACCGACGGGACGGATGGGAACCCAGGGGGCGATGGCGACCACTCCTGCGAAGTGCTCCCGGACTTCCTGTATGTAGCGATGCTCACGATCGCCGCGCGCGAGGAGCCCGAGGTCGTGTGTATCGACGACAGCAAAGCTCTGGTTGACGACCCAGGCGAACGGAGCGATTCCCGCCCGCTGCAGATCGTCCTGCAAGGCCAGCGCTTCATGGACGGGCGTCGCCTCGGGCAGGGTCACGAGCACGACCCGCGCGTACGCCGGGTCACGCAGTCGGGGCAACAGCTGTCGCACGCTCTCCGGCAGGGTGCCTTGCGTCCGCTCGACCTGCCGGTGATACGCCTGTGCGGCATCCAGCAACAGCAGCGTATGTCCGGTCGGAGCCGTGTCCACGACAACGAATCCGTGCTCGCCCCCGGCGACCACGTGCGCGAACGCCCGGAACACCGCCACCTCCTCCGTGCAAGGCGATCGCAGGTCCTCTTCGAGCAGGGCACGCGCACGCTCATCGAGGCCGGCCGCCGCGGTGAGCACCTCGTCGGCATAGGCAGCAGTTTCGTGGACGGCGTCGATGCGGCTGACCCGCACGCCGGGAATCGCGTCGCTCAGAGCCGCTGCGACGTGCGCTGCCGGGTCGGTGGTCGTGAGATGAACAGGGAAGCCCCGCCGGGCCAATTCGGTCGCCAGGGCGGCGGCGATCGTCGTCTTTCCGACACCGCCCTTGCCCATCGTGAGAACGACACCGTGGCCGGTGCGCGCCAGTTCGTCCACCAGTTGCACCAGTGACGCGACGCCGTCAGGCCCTGGACGGGGTGCGGACCACCCGGGGGACACCGTAGCCTCCGATCCGTCCAGCAGCGCGCGAAGATGCAACACACCGAGCGGGGCCCACGGCCGAAGTGGCACCTCGCTTTGCGAAAGCGTCCGAAGTCCTGTGGGCATCGACGCCAACGCCTCGCGCCCCCGCTGTTCGAGCGCCGTCGCAATCGGGTCGCCGGCCACATCTGCCACGAAGGTGCCATTGATGACGAGATGCAGATTGGTGATCCCGAGGTCAGCCAGTTCACCCCGCGTGCGCTCCGCTTCCGTCAGCGCCGCAGTGTCCGGCCGGGCCACCAGCACGACACTCGTGCGACCTGCGTCGGCAAGCGTCGACAGACTCGCCTGATAGATGGTCCGTTGCTTCTGCAACCCGGCAAGCGGGCCCAGGCATGAGGTACCGGACGTGTTCGTCGAGAGGAACCCCTCCCAGGCAGTCGGGAGGCTGAGCAGGCGCAGCGTGTGCCCGGTAGGTGCCGTGTCGAAGATCACGTGATCGAAGCCTTCCGTTGTCGAGGGATCCGCCAGCAGGCGCGTGAACTCGTCGAATGCCGCGATTTCTGTCGTACATGCCCCCGACAGCTCCTCTTCCATTCGCGCCACGACCGCCGCCGGGAGCACACCGCGGACCGGACCCACTACGCGGTCGCGATACTGACGAGCGGCCGCCTCCGGATCGATGTTCAGTGCAAACAGGCGCTCTGCTCCGGGCACCGGAGTCGGCTTCGATGACAGCGCAACATCAAGCACTTCGTCGAGGTTCGAAGCCGGGTCGGTAGAGACGAGCAGGACACGACGACCGCCATCCGCCAGGTTCACCGCGGTGGCGCAGGCGAGCGACGTCTTGCCGACACCGCCCTTGCCAGTGAAGAAGAGGACGCGGGTCGGCTCGACAGTGCAATCGCATCAACAGGAGTCCGATCCCGGTGCGCAGCAGCCACCGTTTATCGCCACTGGGGCGAGGGGACCAGGCTTCAGGCCGGGCCCTGCGGCTGCGGCAGCCGGCTGGCGCAGATAGCGATCAGCCAGGCCCAGCACCGCGCGGGCCGGTGCCTCCTTGACCGCCTGCGCCATGTGGACGGCGCGCGCCATGTCGGCCCTTGATACCCCGAGCTTTCGAGCACGGTCGTAGTGAGCCTTGAAGCACGGCTCGCAGTTGGCGGCAATGGAGGCGCCGATCGCGACGAGTTCCGCGACTGCGTCGGTGAACAGCGAAGGCTCCGCGGCAGCGACGGTGAGCCCGGCGGCCCGCACGAGTGCTTCGCGAGACGGATACGCGCCGCGGCTGACGATGTGGCCATCAGCCAGGACGAGCGGCAGACAGGCTTCACCGTCCTGCTCGAGTGCGGTGCGAACGAGGTCGTGGTCCACGAAAGCCTGCGGCTGCTGAGCGAGGTTGAACCGGTCAACCGCGACGCCTTGCCCAGCCAGCCAGTCCAAGTCGGCGGCGAAGCGGGTCAGCTCGGGATCGACGACGGGACCACACACGCCGGAGGAACAGCACATGGGCGGATCGAAGACGTGGATCTGGCGAATGGGAGGCACGGTTGAAGTCCTTTCGTTCACCTGAGCGATTGGTCGGCCGGGTGTTTCGGGTTTTGCAGGGACTGTCACAATGCCCCCAACAGGGCCTTCATTCGCCTGAGCGTGGCTCGCTCAATGCAGTACGCGACCCGCGGGCCATCCTCGCGTCCCCTGATGAGGCCTGCCGCCTTCAGGATCCGCAGATGTTCCGACACGCTTGACTGCGCCAGCGGCAGTTCGTCGACGATGAGGCTGCACATGCGCGCTTCCTTCCTGGCGAGCATGCGAAGGATGCGCACCCGCGTCGGGTGGCCCAGGGCCTTGGCGAACATCGCGAGCTCTTCGTTGGCCACGGCATCATCGACAGGTAACTCGACTGCCGGCGGCCCAGGCGTGGCCAGTTCGTCTGGCGGGCAGCACACGGGATCGGTGCGGTTCAGTCGAGTGAGGCGTTTGTCTTGTGTCATAGTCAATCGACGATTAACGATATCGCGAGCCGCCAAGTCGTGTCAACCCCGATCCGATAACGCTTCCACTTACGGGGCTGCCTGACGACCGGATGGCCGAATCTGACCAACGGGGCGGGGCAAGGCTGCCTCACTTGACGTTCCGCACCGACGTCTATACGATTCGTAATAACGCGAAGTGACGATGCCGGTGATTGTGGCGAAGTTCGATGGGCCAGAGCCCGAGTCAGAACCGGGCACTTCGGGAAGGGGGCTGCGGGCTCCCAGCGGGGAAGTGACATGACACCCACGACAAGCGGCGTCAAGAGCCGGTCACGCGGTGGGCGTTCCTCTCGGAACGCAGGCGCCGCGCCGGTGCCCCTTCAGACTGCGGTTCAGCGCCTGCCGCAGGTGGTGCGGGCGCTGAAGGCCATGGCTCATCCTGCGCGCCTGCGGACGCTCGCCATGCTGACCAGCGGCGAACTGTGTGTGTGCCAGATGACCGCGGTTCTCGATCTCGCGACGTCGACGGTGTCAGGTCACCTCGCTGACCTACGCGGTGCGGGGCTGGTCAACGAGCGGAAAGTGGGAAAGTGGGTCCACTACCGGCTGTCAGACAACCTGGGGAGCACGGCGCTCATTCGAGACGTCCTCGCCCTGCTTGCAGCCGATCACCAGGCTGGCACCGATGCCGCGGTAGTCCGTCGGGTGCGCCGCATTCCCGTCGAAACGCTGAGCGGCGGCGGGTTCAATCTGGCCGGCGCCACCGGGCGCGGCCAGACGTGTTGCCCCCGAGGAGCGCCGAGCCGGGGCACACCTGCGCCGCGCGTGTCGGCCCCACAGCGGGAAGAGAAGCGCCACGCAGTGACCCGATGAGCATGACCTGGGAGATCCCCGATTCGCTGGCGACCACGGCGGATTTCCGCCCGGGTGATGATCTCTGGTCCGAGTCGACGGACGACGGCGTCATCTTGCGGTCTGATTCCCTCCGCAAGGTCTACGTCGAGGCCACGGGCCACTGCAATCTGCGATGCGAGATGTGCCCGCGTCAGGCTTGGGCGGCAGACTCCGGTCACATGACATCGGCCTGCTACCAGCGGCTGTTGTCGGGTCTGCCCCCCGCCGCGCCAGACCGGTTGACCCTGGCTTTCGGCGGCTTTGGCGAACCCACCGTCCACCCTCGATTCCTGGACATGGTCGAGCAAGCGCGCCAGGCGCAGCGCCGCGTGGAACTCATCACGAACGGTACGACCATGACCATGGAACTGGCTCGGCACCTCGCCGAGATGGGCGTGGCGCAGGTGACCGTGTCGGTCGATGGCGGCGACGACGAGGCCTTTACCGCAATGAGGAGTACCGACCGGTCGCCGGTCATGGAAGGCGTGCTCCAGTTGCGCGACCAGGCCGGGCATGGCGTCCACCGCATGTCGGTCGGAGTGGCGTGCGTGGCAACACGGCGGACTGTCGGATCGCTGCCGGCGTTGATCGAAACCGCCCGCCGCTTCAGCCTCGACTTCGTGTCGATCAGCAACGTTGTGCCGCACACGCGCGAATTGGCCGCAGACGCCCTTTTCAGATACGCGGCCGTCGTGTCCGATTCAGACCCCAAGTCGCTGCGCCCTCGCGTCACCGTTGGTCGCATCGACCTGAACCCTGCGACGCGTCCACTGCTCGACGCGCTGTTCTGGCAGTTGCCCATCGTGCCACCGCCGGCACTGGATCGTGGCGAGTGGCGCAATCGGTGTCGGTTCGTCCGAGATGGGGTGGTGGCCGTGGCGTGGGATGGACGAGTGACCCCGTGTCTGTCGCTGATGTACACCCACACGGAGCACCTCGGGGGCCGAGACAAGACGGTCCGGTCGTTCGATGTGGGCCATGTCGAGCGAGCGGCTCTGCGTGATATCTGGCGGGATCAGGAGTTTCGTGCGTTCCGGGCGCGCATGAGGGAGTTCGACATGTCACCCTGCCTGACCTGCGGGGGGTGTGCCATTTCGGAGACCAACGCGACGGATTGCTACGGTACGCCCTCTCCCGCGTGCAGCGAATGTCTGTGGGCCCAGGGAATCGTGCTGTGCCCGTGAAGACACAGCGACCTGGCTCTTGTCAGCCCGCTCAACGGCGCGCCCGGATAGCGGCGGCGCGCGCAAGGTGCGGAGACTGAGTCGCGACGGAGATCTCGATATGTCAAGACGCACGAAACCCGCAGCAGGCCCCAAGACCTCGCCGCCGCATGTGACGGGGACGCGGTCACCCATCGGGTCCAGACACGCGTGGCGCATTGTTGTGCCTCTGCTGCTCGCGGCGACGGTCATCATTGTCATCGCCGTCAAGCCCGACCGGGACCCAGCTTCATCGGCGACGGAAGCCGCGCCGATCGCCAGTCACGGTCCGGCGACCCGGTCGGCCGGCCTTCCGCGTCTTGTGGACGTCGGGGCCGACCAGTGCATTCCGTGCAAGGCGATGGCGCCCATCCTCGTCGCATTGCGGGCAGAGTACGCCGGCCGCCTGCAAGTCGATTTCATCGACGTGTGGAAGAACCCGCGTGCCGGTGATCCCTACCAGGTGTACGCGATCCCGACCCAGATCTTCTTCGACGGCAACGGGCGGGAGTTGACGCGCCACCAGGGCTTCATTTCGAAACAGGACATCCTCGCGACGTGGAAACGATTCGGACTTGAGTTCGACGCGTCCGGCGGGTCTGCGCCAAGAAATTAGTCTCTTACATGGACACCTTGTTCACGATCCTGTCGCACGACGTAGAGGGGCAGGCCCCCATCGCCCTTGCGGCAGCGTTTGCATGGGGACTCGCCAGCCTGCTCCTCAGTCCGTGTCATTTGGCGTCAATTCCACTCGTGGTCGGATTTGTGAACGGCCAGGGACAGACAACGCCGACGCGTGGCGCGCTGGTCGCCGGAATGTTCTCCCTCGGCCTCATCACGACGATTGGCATCATCGGTGGACTGACAGCCGCTGCCGGCCGCCTGATGGGGGATGTCGGACCGTGGGCGAACTACGTTGTGGCGGCGGTGTTCTTCGCGGTTGGATTGTCGCTGCTCGACGTGCTGCCGCTCGGGTGGGGCGTCCCCGACGCGAGCCGGTTCCGCGGACGCGGTCTGACGGCCGCGCTGGCCCTTGGGCTGATTTTCGGAGTCGCCTTGGGCCCGTGCACGTTCGCGTACATGGCGCCGATGTTGGGCGTCACCTTTGCCGTCGCCGGTACGCGCGCCCTCTACGGCGTGCTGTTAATAGCCGCCTACGGTGTAGGCCATTGCTCGATCATCGTGCTGGCTGGCGCGTCGACGAGTTGGGTGGGCCGGTACCTGCGGTGGACCAACAGCTCGCGCGGCGCCTCCTATCTCCGTTACGCGTCAGGCCTGCTGGTGCTTGCGGGTGGGGTGTACCTCATTTACGCAGCCTGACATGAGCGGAGACGTCAACGTCCCGACACTCAATGACAGGCGCCACACAGACCCCCCACAACAGGAGCGCAGCATGAATCACACACAGAAGCCGGTCGGGTTCATCGGCGGGGGTCGCGTCGCGCGCGTACTGGTGGGCGGGTGGCGTCACGCGGGTGGGCTTCCCACCGAGATCCGTGTGAACGAACCGGATGACGCGGCGTTCGCACGGCTCGCGGAGCTGTGCCCTGAGGTCCGTCGCTCATCGCTGGAACAGGCTGCGGCCGCAGAAGTGGTCTTCCTGGCGCTGCATCCTCCAGTCCTGGCGTCGGTGGTGCCAGGCCTGCGTCCGTGTCTCGCGCCGGAGGCGATCGTCGTCTCGCTCGCGCCCAAGATCCCGCTGAGCACGCTGACCTCGGGCCTCGGGACCGCGCGTGTGGCCAGGATGATCCCGAACGCCCCGTCGATTATCGGACGCGGCTACAATCCGGTCGCCTTCGCCGCAGGCGTCGACGCCACGGCACGTCAAGATCTGTCGGCGTTGTTCACTCCCTGGGGGGCCTGGCCGGAAGTGGACGAACGCCACCTCGAGGCCTACGCCATCCTCACGGGCATGGGGCCGACCTACTACTGGTACCAGTGGCAGGCCCTGCGAGAAGCCGCCGGCCAGTTCGGTCTGTCTCCCGAGCGCGCTGACGAGGCCCTGCAACACATGCTGAGCGGGGCGTTGGCGACGCTGCTTCAGAGCGGCCTGACCCCGGCTGCTGTGATGGACCTGATTCCCGTGCGTCCGCTCCAGGGGATCGAGGAGAGCGTCACCGCCGCCTACGGCACGGCGCTGCCGGCGCTCTTCGCGAAGATCCGGCCGACACCCTGACCGCGGGACGATCGCTCAACGTATGCCGTGCAGGGCGAGCAGCGCCTTGACGCTCTCGGCATCACGAATTGGCCTGAACGCGATGGATGTCGCGACCAGCCCAGCGCAGGACGAGTCCAGATCGAACGCCCTCTTCAGGTGGTCGGTCGCGCGACCGACATCACCCGCGACGCCGTACACTTCGGCGACGATCAACTCGGCGCGCGCACTCTGGTCGAGCTGTATGACGGCTTCCAGATCGCGGATGCCGCTCTCGGTGCGGCCGTCCTTCAGCTCGAGCAGGCCCAGGTAAACGAGTGAGCCCGCCTGCGCAATCTTGGGATTCCTCCGGAGCGGTTCGATATCCTCGCGTGCGCCGGCAAGGTCGCCCAACATGAGCCGGCACGCGCCACGAACGGCGAGGAGCGGGGTCTCGTCCCTGAAGGCGCGGATGTTCGCGTTCAGCATCTCGACGCACTCGGCATAGCGCCCCAGCCGTCTCAAGTTGCCAGCGCGGTTGCTCGTCGTCACCGTCGTGTTCGGCGTGAGCTCCATGGCGCGGCGATAGTAGGACTCGGCCAGCTCAGGGTCCTGATCCCGGTTGCAGGCATACACGACAGCACTGTAGGAGTCCCCCAACAGCGCGAGGGCCTCGGCCGTCCGGGGATCCAGGTCGAGCGCGCGATGTGCTTCGGTGCGCCAGCGGTCGACATCGCCTCGTGCGCGGGCGGCCAGTGAGAGCGCGACGTGGGTCTCTGCTGACTCTGGCGCCAGTCGTGCGGCACGCTCGGCTGTTTCGGTTGCGCG
Organism: uncultured Acidobacteriota bacterium; assembly: GCA_963843385.1. GTDB lineage: Bacteria > Acidobacteriota > Vicinamibacteria > Vicinamibacterales > JAKQTR01 > CAVOHU01. The sequence continues at coordinate 937,542 of CAWJJY010000005.1, read as the reverse complement.
GTCTCTGGCGGCCTTTCCCCCGGCCCACATCGGTTGGGCCAGTCGTCCGTAGGCCTTTGCCAGCACGGCCCAGGCCGCGCCGTACTCCGGATCGCGAGACACGGCGCGCTCGAGCGTCGCGACCGCGTTCGCGTATTGCCGGGAGGCGTAGAGGGCGCGCCCCTCGGCGAACGCTGAGTAGGCTTGGGCGTCCTGCGTGTCAACGTGCTGGCTGCTCCGACCGGGACCCAACGCTCCGACCGCGAGCACCACCGCGATGACCACGCCCGTCAGCACCAGGAGTCCCGCGACCACCCTCCATAGTCGGGACCTTGGCGCCGGGGCGCCGAAGGTCGCATCGGCGTCGCCGGAATGGGGGACCCTCTTCGCGATCCATTCATCGAGTTCGCCGGTGAACGCCTGCGCCGTGGCACGCTGGCCGTGTTCCGCTCGGTGGATCGGGAGCTGCTCGCTGAGTTCCCAGCGCTGAACGGTCCTGATGTCGCGTCCAAGGTGTGCGGCGATGGCCTTCCATCCGTCTAGACGGTGACCAAGGTGCCCCTCGGGTTGTTCGTCGTTCACGTTGGCCTGTGTCGAACTGGCGGGATCGGTCGTCATCGGACTGTCGGTATTCTATTCCCCCGACTCTGATTTCGACAGCACGCGCGAGCGATAGCGACATCACACGGCAGGAGCACCCTGCCGCATGATGTCGCTTGCCGTCGCCTGGGCTTCAGGCGCACTGTGTGACCGAGCGACGTGGGGCCACCTGGGCGACGGGGCTCCGGTTGACCCCAGTGAACCGGCTGTCACCAGAGGCAGCGAAGGGATCCGGACGACATGCGCAACACACGACAATCGACGGGCGTTGGGGCCGCACAGGATTCAGCGCGATCCCGGGGGCGATTGGCGCCCGGATTGATCGTGACCGCGGTCATTGGCGTGGCGACCCTGGCGGGGTGGGTGGTGCCACGAGCCGGTGCGGCGCCGCAGGATCGCCGCACGGTGCTGGCGCCGACGGAACACACGACCGATGACCCGCGCCGCATTCCGCTGAAGCGAGCCGCCGGGTCTTCGCCGTCAATCGTGCTTCGTGGCGGCCGCGTGTTCGACGCGGTCAGAGGGGACGTTCGTCCTGGTTCCGTGGTGATCGACGGCAACCTCATCAAGGCCGTGCTCCCTCCTGGGGTCGAAGGCTGGCCGGCGGATGCCCAGGTGATCGACGTCACGGGCAAGACCGTGATGCCCGGCCTCATCGACATGCACGTCCATCTCACCTATCCGGATCCCGGTACGCCCATCGACGAGCAGGCGAGTGAGGGCTCCGGCGTGCTGCGGGGCCAGCGTAATCTCCGTTACTACCTGGAGTCCGGCTTCACCTCCGTCCGGGACATGAACGGCGTCAGCAAGGCTCCCTACCTGCTCAGCGAATGGAGCGCGGCGAATGAGATTCCGGCGCCGCGCGTGTTCACGGCCGGCCACATCATCACCGCGACCGGCGGACATGCAACGGAGCGTCCCGTCACACCCAACCACGGACCCGAGTATGCGTGGGAGGTGGACGGGCCCGACGCCTGGCGGGCCGCCGTTCGCAGGACATTCAAGGAAGGCGCGAGCGTGATCAAGATCGCCAGCCACTTCTCCGCGGATGAAGTCGCGGCAGCGGTCGACGAAGCCCACCTGCTCGGGCTGAAGGTTGCCTGCGATTGCGAGACCATCTACACGGCGATGGCCGTGCAGGCCGGTGTCGACACCATCGAGCACCCGCTGCCCCGCACCGACGAGACGATTGCGCAGATGGCCAGGCACAGGACGGGCGCCATCCCGACGCTGCAGGTCTATCAGAATGTCTTCGATCAATCGGGCGGCTACTACGGATCGACCTCGCGACGGTTCTCGATGACGAGCCAGTCGAACTTCGATATCTTCAAGAAGATGAAAGCCGCCGGGATCACGATCGGCGTCGGCACGGACACGATCGGTGGCGCCCACCGCCTCGTACCCAACATGTACATTGCGGAACTCAAGTGGTACGTCCACGGCGGATACTCCGTTCCGGACGCGCTGAAGGCCGCGACGATCACCAACGCGATCCTGCTCGACATGGCCGACAAGCTGGGGAGCCTGGAAGCAGGTAAACTCGCGGACGTGATCGTCGTCGACGGGAAACCCGACGAGAACCTCGATGATCTCAGGCGGATCGATCTGGTATTGAAGGACGGGCTGGTGCTGGTCAGATCCGGCCAGATCGTGACGCCGCGACACGTGCCAGAGCCGCTCCGCAAGCCCGCTCCGCCCCAGGACGTGCGCTGAGGCGCCCAGGCATCTCGTCCGTTCATCCGTGAGGTGGTGCATGCGAACGACCAGTCGAAGTGCGCAGATTGTCCGGATGTCCGCGCTTGCCGTGATCGGTGCGGCCACGATCGTGTCGCTTGGCGCGCAGCGCCCCGTTGCGCCGGCGCCAGCGTTCAGCCCCTCGCCCGCCGATCAGCAGAACCGCGTCGAGGGACGCAACGGCATCGTGACCTCTGCCAACGGCCTCGCGAGCGAGGCGGGCCTGGAGATGCTGCGCGCCGGGGGAAACGCCGTGGATGCGGCGGTCGCAACGGCGTTCGCCATCGGCGTCGTGGAGCCCCAGATGTCCGGACTGGGAAGCAGCGGCGCCGCCGTCGTGTGGATGAAGAAGGAAGGCAAACCTGCGTACCTGGACTTCTATGCGGCTCAGCCGGCAGACTCCTGGCAGGGCCACACGGAACCGGCGCCCGCGCCGGCACAGGGCCGGGGCCAGGGCCAGCAACGCCCGCCAGAGCAGGCGCCGGCGCAGGAGCAAGGCGGTCTGCCGGGCAGGCCAGGTCCAGGCGACCTTCGAGTTGTTGGAATTCCTGGCGATGTGGCGGGCCTGCTCACCCTGCACGAGAAGTTCGGAAAACTCCCGCGCGAGCAGGTGATCGCCCCGGCGATCCGGTTGGCCGAAGGTGGCTTCCCGGTCGGGCAGATCCTCGCGGAGTTCATCAGCAGCGGCGGGCCCAAGATGAAACCGTTCCCGAAGGCCTACGCCCTCTACTTCCCGGATGGCAAGCCGCTCGCTCCAGGCGCGACTCTCCGCAATCCGGACCTGGCTGAATCGCTGCGGCGGATTGCGCGTGACGGGCGCAAAGGGTTCTACGAGGGGTCCAACGCGCAGGAATTGATCGCCACGCTGAACGCAGGGAAGCACCCCGCAACCCTCGCGGATCTCACAAGCTTCCAGCCACAGTGGAAGCGGCCGTTGTGCACCGACTATCGCGGCCGCGCCGTGCTCTCAGCCGCGCCGCCTGAGAACGGCATGCAGGTCCTTCACACGCTGGAACTCCTGGAGCCGTTCGATCTCAAGGCGCTTGGGTTGCCCAACCGCTCAGCCGAAGCGTTCGATGTGCTTGCCTCGGCACTTCGGGTGGGCCAGGCCGACGCGCGCGGCAACGGCGACCCGAATTGGGTCTCCGTGCCGGCACGCGGGATCTCGTCGGCGGCCTTCGCCGCGGAGCGCAGCGCATTCGTAGGTGTTCGTAGAGCGCCTGCCAGCATTGAGCCAGCCAACGCCGTGCCGTTCGATCACGCGCTTCCTCCCGGCGAGTGTCGACTCTACGATCCCTACGGTGCCGCGGCCGAGATTGGTTCCGGAACGCCCGCGCCATTGCCGGCTTCGCCCGACGCCCTCGGCGACCGCCTCGACGAACCGGGCGGCGAGACGACGCACATGTCGGTGGTCGACAAGGAGGGGAACGCAGTAGCGCTCACGCAGACCAACAGCAGCGTCTGGGGCAGCGGTGGCTTCGTTGGGGGGTATTTCCTGAACGACTCAGGCTTCCGCTTCACCGACGCGACCATCAATGCGCCTTCGAAGAGCCGTTGGAGAATCCGGACCACGACGATCGCTCCGACCATCGTGCTCCAGGGCGGAAATGTGCAGATGGTGGTCGGAGCCCCAGGGGGCGGACGGATTCCGACCGAGATCGTCCAGGTGATGGTCTATACGCTGGACTATGGAATGGACCCGCTCGACGCCGTCAAGATGCCTCGGATGTTCCCGTCCGCGCAGGGTGTCCGGGTGCAACTCGAACACGGGTTCGCCCCTGGGCTGCTGAGGGACATCCGCGCGATGGGGTACGACCCGGTTCCCCCGACTCCCGAGTACGCGCGCCTGTACATGATCGTGCGCCGGGGGGATCGATGGATCGGCGTGGCCGACACCCGCCACGACGGGCAGCCACGGGGTAGTGGCCTGTCCCGGCCAGCTGTGATGCGAATTCCGGAGCGCGGCGCCCGCGTCGCAAGGCGCGACGACCGAGAATATCGGGAATATTCGAGGCAGGAGCAACGCAGCGACACGGGATGCCCCGCCCGGAGGTCGCTTTACAGATGGCTGGGACAGGCCACTAGTGCGCGGTCAGCCGGAGCGCTGCGCGTTTGGGCGCGTGATCAACGGATGCCGTACTGGGTGAGCAAGGAGGTGACCGGTCCCGAGTCGCGAACGGACTTGAAGGCCACCGAGGTCGCGACCATCGCGGCACACGACGGATCCAGGTCGAAGGCGCGTTTGAGATGGGTCGTCGCCCGAGGCAGGTCGCCGCCAACCCCGTACGCCTCAGCGACGATCAGCTCGGATCGCGCACTCTGGTCGAGTTGCATGACGGATTCGAGGTCGCGAATCCCCTCCTCGGCGCGTCCGCTCTTGAGTTCGAGCAACCCCAGATAGACGAGCGCGCCCGCGGGCGCGATCTTGGGACTGCCGCGCACGGGCGCAATGTCCTCCGTCGCGCCAGCGATGTCTCCTGCCAGCAGGCGACACGCGCCGCGTTCGGCCATGAGCGGCGTCTCGTCCCGAAACGCCCGAATCGTCCGGTTCATCAATTCGACACACTCGGCGTAGCGACCCATCCGTCTCAAGTTGTGGGCACGGTTGCTGGCCGTCGTGATCAGATTCGGTTTCAGCTCCATGGCCCGGCGGTAGTAGGTCTCGGCCAGCTCGGGGTTCTGGTCTCGATGGCAGGCATACACGTAGGCGCTGTAGGTGTCGCCCAGAAGGCCGAGCGCTTCAGCCGCGCGGGGATCCAGTTCGACCGCCCGTTGAGCCTCAGCCCGCCAGTTCTTGACATCGCCCCTGGAGCGGGCAGCCAGTGAAAGCGCGATGTGGGTTTCTGCCGCCCCCGGGGCCAGGCTAGCAGCTCGCAAGGCGGATTCGGTCGCGCGGTCGCTCGCAGCCTTCCCGCCGGCCCACATCGGTTGCGAAAGTCGACCGTACGTCTTGGCGAGCGAGGCCCAGGCCGCCCCGTACTCCGGATCGCGCGACACGGCGCGCTCGAGCGCGATCGCCGCGTCCCTGTACTGCCGAGATGCATAGAGGGCATTGCCCTCGGCGAAGGCAGCGTAGGCCTCAGGGTACTTCGTGTCTTCGTGTTGGCTCGCTGGACTCGAACCGAATGGCCGCAGCACCAGCACCGCCGCGACGACGATTCCTGTCAGCAGGAGGGCGCCGGCCATCGACCGCCACAAGCCGGTTCTCGGCACCGGAGCCGCGACGGCCGCCTCGGCGTCGGCAGGGTGGGCGACTCGCTTCGCTCTCCATTCCTCCAACTCTCCGGTGAACGCGTAGGCGGTGGCACGCTGTTTGTGCTCGAGTCGATGAATGGGGAGATGTTCGTTGAGTTCCCAGCGCTGCACGGTCCTGATGTCGTGACCGAGATGGGACGCGATGGCCTTCCACCCGTCCAGGCGGTCGCCGAGGCGGCTGTCCAGCGGGTCAGCGCTCCGGCTAACCTGTCTTGGTTCAACGGGATCGGGTTCGGACTTCATTGCACTGCCCGCATTCTACCCCCTACCGTCGTTCCTCGCGAACGCCACAACGATGACGACATCAGACGGCATCGGCTCTCTGCCGTGTGATGTCGCTTGCCCTGACCGCGAGACAAGCGCACGTTACGCACGACACCGGGCGGCGCGACTGCACGACGGACTCCCGGGAGAACGAAAAGTGCCGCGGTCGCAGACCACGGTGGTTGCCTCAGGCAGCGCGGACGGAAACGGAGCAGGCAGAGCGGTGAAGGATCCTGGCTAGGGGAGGAACAGCAATGCGCATGCGCACTCTTGTCGTTTGGACGGCCCTTCTGGCCGTGATGGTTTCGGCGCCCTGGGACGTGCAGGCGCAGACCACGGACCGCTCGGGAGTCGAGGGAAAGCTGGTCGACCAGGGTGGCGGGGTTCTGCCCGGTGTGACCGTGACGCTCTCGAGCACGGCCATGCAGAGCGGGAGCCGGACCACCACGACGGGCGACGATGGGCGATATCGGTTCGTGGCGCTTCCTGCCGGCAATTACCGCGTCACTTTCGAGCTCGAGGGATTCACGACCGTCAAGCGCGAGGTGCGGCTGGACACTGGATTCGTGGCCACGGTAAACGAGTCCATGAAGGTGGGGTCGCTCACCGAGTCGCTGACGGTGACAGCGGACTCGCCCGTCGTCGACATCCGCACGACGGCCGTCAGCACGAACCTGGGCAAGGAGGCGCTCGAGAGCCTGCCGACATCGAGGAGCATGTGGCAGGTCATGAACCTCGCGCCGGGCATCAGGGTGACAGGCGCGGATGTGGGCGGGACGGCCGCCGGCACACAGCAGAACTACTCGAACTACGGCACGTCGACCGGCGGCAACAAGCCATCGATTGACGGTGTCGATACGCGGGAGGACGCGGGCGGCGCCGGGTTCTACTACGATTACGGCGCGTTCCAGGAAGTGCAGATCAAGGCGATGGGCAGCGACGCCGAGATGGCCGTGCCAGGGACCCAATTCCTGGGCATCATCAAGTCGGGCGGGGATCAGTTGCACGGATCGGCGATGTACTCGTTCGAGACGCCGCGCCTGCAGGCAAACAACGTGACCGATGCGCTGCGCGCGCGCGGGGTCACCGACGGCAATCCCTTGAAGAGCTACCACGACGCCAACGTCGACCTGGGCGGGCCGGTGTTGGCGCGGCGTTTGTGGTTCTACGGGTCCTACCGGAACCAGCGGATTCGCCAGGGCGTTCTTGGCTACTTCACGTCCCCGGGGGTGCCTGGTGAGTACAACGTGCTCATCTGGAACGCGACCGGAAAGGTCACCGGGCAGCTCACGCCGAAGCACCGATTCAGCAGCTTCATGCAGTACCAGACGAAGGACTACCCGGAGCGCAACGCTGATTCGTACCGCTACAAGGAAGCCACGTGGCACCAGATCTTCAAGCCGCTGGCCGCCAAGGGCGAATGGACGTGGATGGTATCCGACCGTACCCTGGTGAACGCGTTCGTCGGGCGCTGGCAGTACAAGACCGACGCGCTGAACTACACCGATGCGCCTTCGGCCTACGACACGGTGACGCTGCGGTACTGGGGCCGGTTCAACACCTCGCCCTACGTGGGCGGTCGCAGCCGCTGGCAATACAACGCCAGCGTGTCCCAGTACATCCCGCGCGGTCTGGGCGGAACCCACGACCTCAAGCTCGGCGTGGAAGTCACCGACGAGACCCGCACCTACGACGCCGACGCGCGGTCGGACGGCGCCGACTACCAGCTCCGATTCCAGAGCGGCGCCCCGTACCAGGTCGTCGTCTATAACTATCCGTACTACACCCGCGACAAGATGACGACGCAGTCGGCATTCCTGCGCGACGCGTGGCGCTTCGGCGACCGGGCCACGCTCAATCTGGGCGTGCGCTGGGAGCGGTATCACCTGTTCCTGCCGCCGCAGTCCAAGCCGGTCGGGCGCTTCTATCCAGGAGGCGACTTCCCGAACACCGAAGTCCTCACGTGGAACAACTGGGCGCCGCGCGTGGGGCTGTCCCTGCCGCTCGACACGAACAACAGGACAGTGCTCAAGGCGACCTATGGGTGGTACAACTTCGCCATCCAGGCGACCTACGGCGACACCTACAATCGCAACGCCGCCAACACGACGACCTACCGGTGGAATGACCTCAACGGCAACCGGGACTACGACGACGGCGAGTTCGGCACCTTCGTGAGCTCGACCGGGGCATCGTCGTCCGTGGCGAACTCTGGCCTCACGCAGCCGAAGACGCACGAGATCACCGCGTCGGTCGAACGGCAGATCGCATCCAACTTCTCGAGCCGGGTCAGCTACATCTATCGGAAGGAAGTCGACCGCTACCAGAACGTGAATGTCCTGCGGCCCTACTCGGCTTACTCGATTGCCATTCCGAACACCGACCCGGGACCGGACGGTGTCCTCGGCACCGGCGACGACGGCGGGGCGGTGACCTACTACGACTACACGGCAGCCTACGCCGGGGCGGCGTTCGTACAGAACAAGGACCTGAACACGGACGGGTACACGAACGGCTATCACAACATCGAGGTCGCGGCGCAGAAACGGCTGTCGAATCGCTGGCAGCTCGTCACCTCGTTCCTGGCCACCCGTACGGACATGTGGCGCAACGGTGTCCCGCAGGATCCGAACGCCGCCGGCTTCCGCCCGAAGTCGAAGTACTGGGAATGGGGCTTCAAGCTGTCGGGCAGCTACGAACTTCCGTGGCAGATCCAGGCGGCCGCCATGTTCACGAGCCAGAGCGGCGGGGTGTGGGCCCGGGATGCGCGTTTCACCACGGGCCTCGTCCGGCTCTCGGAGGTCATTCTGCTCATGGAAGACGCGGCGGCGCGCCGCCTGCCCACGCAGAACATCCTCAACCTGAGACTCGAGAAGCGGCAGAAGATCGGACCCGGCACGGCAGCCTTCCAGCTGGACCTCTTCAATGTGACCAATACCAACGTCGAACTGGGCGTGACGACGCGGTCCGGCGCGAACTTCAACAAGATTACGAGCATCGTGCCCCCGTTTGTCGCGAAACTCGGCGTCGCTTACTCGTTCTAGCGACCACAGGCGATCTTGCCGGGCACTCGCTACACCGTGGGAGTGAGTGCCCGCCTCGCCCCCCAGACCTGCAATGGCGCGACGTACGGTCAAGGCGTCCGGCAGAATCGCAGAGCGCCCTTCGTCACCTCAGCGCTCCGTTGAGGTGACTCACCATCGCATTGCACAACATCCGTCAGTGTCATCAGGAGGCATCGTGACGCGCCACACAGCCATCCGTCTCGTTGTCATCGCGCTCCTCGCCGCGGGGGTCGTGCTGCCCGGATCGGCGGGGTCTGGCACGGAGGAATGCACGACGCTCGTCGCGGCCGGGCCCGCCACGCCCTCCGGTGGTCCCGTCCTGTGGAAGAACCGGGACACCGGCACGTTGTCGAACAAGGTCATTCTGGTAACGGAACAGCCGTACACCTTCCTGGCGCTGGTCGACGCAGACGACACGGCGGGCCGTGCGGCGTGGGCCGGGATCAACGCCGTCGGATTTGCCGTTGCCAACTCGGCGTCGTACAACCTGCCGCAGCCCGCCGGGGAGCTGCAGGAGCAGGAGGGCGTCGTGATGGCCGAGGCCCTCCGTACCTGTCGGACGGTGAGCGACCTCGAGCGGATGATCGCCCGCCGGCAGGGGAAACGCCTCGGCGTGCGCACCAATTTCTTCGCCATCGACGCAGAGGGCGGCGCCGCGATCATCGAGACTCACAACCACGGGTACACGCGCTACGACGCCGCATCATTCCCCGGGCAGCGCCTGCCCAACACCAACTTCTCGCGCAGCGGGGCGGAGAACGACGGCGCGGGTTACCTCCGATTCGACCGCGAGAACCAGATCCTCCGCACGGTGCCGGACGGACACCTTGACGCCGAGACCATTTTCCGGGTGCTCGCTCGCGACCTCAGCCACCCTTTGCTGCGCCACCCCTCGCGCGAGGAGTGGAAGCAACTGCCCGCGGACGCGCCGTTCTGGATCCACTCGAACTACACAATCGACCGGCCAAGCACCGCCGCCGTGGTCGTCATTCAGGGGGTGCGGCCCGGACAGGATCCCGCGCGGTCCACTATGTGGGTGGCGCTTGGTGAACCGGTGACCACGATCGCCGTGCCGCTCTGGGTCGCCGCCGGATCGCCGCCTGACGAGGTATGGCGAGGCAAGGACGCGCCCATGTCGGCAGAGGCGTTTCGGCTGAAGAACGTGCTTCGGCCCCTGAAGTCCCGCGAGCGCGCCGAATACCTCGACCTGACGCAGCTCGACAATGCCGCCGGTACCGGATGGCTGCCGGGCCTGCTCGCCGTTGAGCACGGCATCATTGCGGAAACCGAGACCCTGGTTGGCAGAAACCCCTCCACGGGCGAGCTCGCGGCACACCAGAAGTCGATGGCTGGGCGGGCGTATGCGACCCTCAAGGGCGTCAATCCTCAGGTGCGGGCCGCATCCCCGCAGGCCCAAGCGCCCGCATCGTTGGCCGCCCCGGCACTTGCCGAGGCTGTCGCGCTACACCAGCTGAAGAAGTACCAGGAGGCGCTGTCCGCGCTCACGCGTGCGATCGCGGTCGATCCCACCAACGCCGACGCACGCCTGCTGACGTGTCGGTCCCTCGCGGCATTACGGCGGCACGAGGAGGCGATTGTCGCGTGCACGGAGTCACTCAGCCTGCGGCCCGACCAGGCAGACGTGCTGCGCGATCGCGGCCACTACTACCTCAATCTGGGCCAGACCGAATCCGGGCTCGGCGACCTGGTGCGGGCCGTTGCGCTGAGCCCGCGAGACCGGAGCGTCTATTACCACCTCGGCCTCGCGTACTACCTGCGGGGCGACTTCGCGAACGCCGCGAAGGCCTACGACGGATGTGTCGCCAACGCGGGAGATGACGCCTTCCGCGTGGAATGCCAGGCGTGGCTTCTGCCGAGTCTTCTGCGCGCCGGCCGGAAAGAAGATGCGCGAAGGCTGCTCGGCAGCGTGAGCGCGGCGTCGATGGAGGGACACCCGGGCACGTACCTTGACCGACTGCTGCTCTTCAGGGGCGAGCGCACAGAAGCCCAGGTGGCAGCCACGATGACGGCCGAAGGCGCGTTGTCCGAGGCGAGTGTCGGATACACCATCGGGATCTGGCACCTGCTGAACGGGCGGACGAGCCGGGCCCGGGAGTATTTCACCAGGGCGGTCGCATCGAACTACAGAACGGCGTGGGGGTATCGCGCAGCCGAAGCTGAACTGGCGCGCCTGGACGGGGGCGTCACCCCTTCTTGGGATCCAACAACATGACGAGCAACATCCGAGCCGGCTCAGGCGCATCGAGCGCGTGCGGAACACCGGCGGGCATGCGCACGATGGTGCCGGGCGTTGCGCGAACCGGTGCGCCGCCGATGGTCAGGGTGAGGGCGCCTTCGAGGACCATCACGAGCGCATCGAACGGCGAGGTGTGCTCGGTGAGTCCCTGGCCCGCGTCGAACGCAAAGAGCGTGATGTTGCCGCCAGCGGTCTTGGCCAGCACGCGGCTCGCGATGCCCTGTTCGGTGGGGCTGACCAGCGCCTGAAGCAGCAGCGCTTCTGCCGGTGGCAATGTCGGGGTCGGTGTGGACATCGGATCTCCCCTCTTCATGCGGTGCGAGTTCCGCATCGGTGGCGCGCCGCGTCCGCGATGTGGGGCCGGATCCAGGATGACGCGGCCCCCACGCCATGTTACTACGGTGGATGCTCGCGCTCCCTCGCCGTGGGACGCACCCGAAACGGTGGCGGGTTTCGCCTGCAGCCGTCGAGGGCCGAAATCCAGGGTGTCGTCGCGCGTTGCGATCCGGGCGCCGCGCTCTGGACGCGCCCCGGACGCGCCCCGGACGAGTTGTCACCGAACTCCTGACTCGGGACACTAGCGCAGTTCGACCATAATCACGTCGAGCGCCCTGGTTCCGGTGTTCTCGGTCCGATGGCGCCCTTTGTTGGCCCATTCAGCCTGTCCCGCCACGAATCCGGCCGGAACCGTCGTGCCGTCCGGGAATGCGAATCTCGCGTCGGAGTCCGTGAGAAAGACCGTGACGTTTGCCGGATGCGCGTGCATCACGGACTTCTCTTTCGGTCCGTAGTGCACCCGCAGGAGGCGTATTCGGTCGTTCTGGAACTCCCGCGTGTAGTGCTTCGGGTCGACCTGGACCGAGTCTTCGGAGGCGGCGACGCCCGTCATCGCGGGGTCGGGTCTCTTCTTGAGTTCGACTTGAATCAGCTCGACAGGCGCGGCACTCAGGTTCTCGCTGGCGTGTTTCTCGGGTTCACTCCATGTCGCCTGTCCGGCTTTGGTCACGACCTCCCTGGTCGTTCCGTCGGGCGAGGTGAAACGCGTCCTGCCCGCTGACAGGAACACGCTCACGAGCGCCGGGTGCTCGTGCATGGGGACCTTGGCCCCGGGACCTTCGCTCCAGCGCAACACACGCACATATTCGTTCTCGAATGCGACTTTGCAGTACTTGCCGGCCACCGTCACCGGATCCTGCGCGGAGGCGGTCGCCGCAGCAAGTGCCATCAGGCCCGACAGCATCAGCGTCTTCTGCATGGGTCAGTCCTCCCGAGACACGGCACCGTCGGCATGCCGCAGGCCCGTGCCGAGTCCAGATGTGGTTACCCATTCACGAGCCTACACCAAGACGCCGCGGCCGGCCCACAGCGCCTACAGGCGTCACTGTAGCGAAAGCGGACAAATCACTTGTTAAACGGAACCGGTCATTTCATTTACTAACAACACATCAGCAACAGTGGGAACAGGGCAAGCGAAAACCCGAGGGGCCGCCACCTGCATATTTGCCTGTCGTCGAGCGCGCGCCACGGGTCGTCGATCGGGCGCTGAAGACCGCGTAGCGTTGGCCGGCCACCTGCGGTAAGGGCGAGCGGCGACGCGCGGATGTCTGACGAGCTCTGCGTTGACCGCGGCCACGACGGGTGGCACAATCGCGACCGAGGAAGACGGTGTGCCGCCGCCCGTTGTCCTTTTCGTCGGGGTCGTCATGCTGATCATCGCAGGTGTCACAATCGCCTGAAGGAAGGAGCGCAAGCGAAGCAAGGCGATACGGCCCGCAGTCACTGACACGTCGCGAAGATCCTGGAGGACACCGGCAACAAACGCCCGGCGTGACCGAATTCACCGGCGCACGCTCGAGAGCCCCGCCATCCATCTCATGGCCGCCCCCGTGGAATGTCCAGAGGAGGGTCAACGTGAGAGTCCTGACGGTCTTTGCACATCCGGACCGGCGTTCATTCTGCGGGGCTGTTCTCGATCGTTTCGAGGCCGGCCTGAAGCAGGCAGGACACGACGTGGAGGTTGTCGACCTCTATGCGGAGCGGTTCAATCCGGTGTTCGGGGCACTGGACAACGCCTTTTTCGCCGATGACTCGGTGCCAGACGAGATGTTGGAGCGCATGCAACTGAAGGAACGTGCGATCCGATCGGCTGGAGGACCGTTGCGCCGGATGATCGCCCGACGGTGGCTGGGCAGCAAGAGCGTGCGCGAGCTCGCACGAATCGTTCACGCCCAGCGCCCGAAGGACGTCGTGCGCGAGCAGGATCGGGTGCGGGCGGCTGACGGCCTCGCCTTCATCGCGCCGGTCTACTGGCTGGGGTTCCCCGCAATCCTGAAAGGCTGGATCGAGCGCGTGTTCACCTACGGGTTCGCCTACAGGCTGACGCCTGCGGGCTGGCAAGGCGAGGTGGGCGGCCGAATCCCCCTGCTTCATCACAAGAAGGCGCTCCTCATCAGCACGACGTTCTTCAACCAGGCGGACTATGAACATGGATTGAAGGACGCGATGGAACTTCTCATCGACTCGTGGGGGTTCCGCTATCCCGGCATCCACTCGGTCGAGCACGCCTACTTCTGGGCTGTCAACGCCGTGGGGCCCGAGACGCGCCAAGGGTATCTCGCTGAAGCGTGCAGGCTGGGCCGCACCTTCGAAGCCTGAGGAAAGAGGGGAACCATGCCGCTTGCGGTAAGCCCGGTTCCGGTCGGGAACCGGTTCGATCGGGCTCGAGCCGTGCTGTTCGTCGCATGCAACGTCTGTCCCCGCATGCATCTGGCCTGGACGAACCGAGAGCCGCTGTTCCGGTGGACGTCAGTGTTCGGACGAGCCGACAGCTTCACGAAGCACGTGAAGACGCTGCAGCTGGAGGCAGTTCGAAGCGGCAAGAAGAGCGCGGTGTTCCGGACGCCGTCAACCACGCCGATGTGCCTGTGGTCACGCGATCTCGCGAAGAGATTCACCCGGGAAGCGGATGGCTATGACGCGATTGGCGTCATCGGATGTGAGTCGGCCGTCCGGACCGTCGCGCAGGCGTGTCCGGGGAAACAGCTTGAACAGCTCGTTCGTGTCGAAGGCATCGCCAACTTCACCTTGCAGAAGCGACTTCCCCTGGAGGTCCGGATCCTCGCCGCTTCGCGCGTACCATTGCCTGCGCCCACTGTAGAACGGTCCGACTGATCTCGTTCGTCCCGGAACGCCGACGGTCCACGCGAGCCGGACGCGCGGCGTTCGCAAGCTGGTCGCGAGCGTGGTGGCGAGATCGCGCGCGATTCTTCGCGCTCTTCCGCAGGGCAGGGGCTACGGGAAGATCTTGTCCGGGTTCAGAATGTGGTTGGGATCGAAGAGGTCGCGGATGCCTCGCTGGATTGAGATTTGGGCCTCGTCGAGCGCCAGCGGCAGGAACTTCCGGCGCGTGGCGCCAATCCCGTGCTCCCCCGTGATCGTGCCGCCAAGCGACAGGGCCATGCGGTAGATTTCTTCCTGTACGACAGGCACGATCCTGGACCATTCGGCGTCGGCCAGCTGGTCTTTCAGCACGTTCACGTGTACGTTGCCGTCGCCCGCATGGCCAAAACTCACGATGCGCACCGCGTGACGGCCCGCGATGTCCTTCATCGCGTGCAGGAGCCGGCCGATGGACGCACGCGGCACCACGACGTCTTCCATGTGGCTGATTGGACTCTCGTGCTTGAGCGCTTCGATGATCTTGCGCCGGAACTCCCAGAGCCGGTCGCGGGTCGGCCCGTCCTCCGCGACCAGGGCATCATCGGCTCCGTGCTGCTGGCACAGCTCGCTGATGATGCCGATGTCTGAATCGATCGCCTCCCGGTTGTTGCCGTCGATCTGGATGAGCAGGTGGGCGGCGGCGTCCCGGAATGGCGCAGGCCGGCCGAGCAGCCGTTCGACGGCGAGGAAGCTGTCGCGTTCCATGAACTCGATCGCCGTCGGCAGGATACGGTGACCGATGATGTCGGCGACCGTGTCGGCCGCGGGCTGGAAGGCGGGGTAGGGCACGAGCAGATCGACGTGCAGCTTCGGCAGCGGCAGCAGCCGAAGCACGATCTTCGTGACGACGGCGAGGGTTCCCTCCGACCCGATGAGCAGCTGCACGAGGTTGTAGCCCGTCACGTTCTTGACCAGTTTGCCACCGGCGACGATCACCTGGCCCGATGGCAGCACCGCTTCGACGCCGCACACGTAGTCCTTCGTGACCCCGTACTTGACGGCGCGAGGTCCGCCGGCGTTTTCGGCGATGTTGCCGCCGATGCTGCACGAGTCGAGGCTCGCCGGATCGGGCGGATAGAACAGGCCCTCCGCTTCGACCGCACGATGGAGATCTCCGGTGATCACGCCAGGCTCGACGGTCACCATCATGTTCGCCCGGTCGATCTCGATGATCCGGTTCATCTTCTCGAGCGACAGGACAATGCCGCCGCATACCGGCACCGCGCCGCCGCTCAGCCCGAAGCCCGCTCCGCGAGGCGTCACGGGAATGCGCTCTCGCTGCGCGAGTTTCAGGATCTCGGATACCTCCGAGGTGGCGGCCACTCGAACCACGACATCCGGCCTCGCCGACAGGCCGACCACTTCGTCGTGGGAGTACCGCTCGAGGAGGTCCGAATCGACGAGCACGCGAGCGTCGCCGACGATGGACCGGAGTTCGTGAACGACCCGGGCGTCAACACGCCGGTACCGGCTTTCGTGCCATCTGGAATCCTCCGACACTCGATGCGGGACTACGGTTCACCCCACCTGCATGTTGGATCCCGGAACTGCACGTTCGGGAACAAGAGCCGATCTGCAAGCAGGATGAGACGAATTATAGGCCGGGAGCCGTCGCCCGAAACCTCTGACACGTCCCGGGACGCTCGAACGAGGCCGCCCGGAACGTGCCCACGCACTCAGGGATAGTCGACTGCGCCGTGCGGCCAGCGAGCAGGTGGGCAGATAACGCCACGATCCCCTGCGGATTTCCCGCCAGGGCGAGCGCCGGCTGTCGCATCACGGGACCTGTGTAACGCCGACGCCGCCTCTCTCGGGTGACGTTCGTCATCCGCTCCCGTCGCCCGCCCGGATCGCGAGCGTGACATTGCGCGATCCTGCAAGCGACCGCAGCAACTCGGCTGTGAGCATCCGCGGAATCCCGCCAGCGACACGCAACTGGACCACGGCGTCCTGCGGCGTCGATTCGATGGCCGCCGCCACACGGGCCTGAACCTCCGACGGGCCCACGCCGTCGAGTGTGACCGCGCACGCCACCATCGGCCGGGCCGGGAGCGACCGAAACTCGAACGCGCCGAGACCGGACCGCGTGAACTCGAGGATCACGTATCCCTTCGTCTCCCAGGCTTCTGCGAATGAGGTGCGCTCGACGGAACCGGCATAGATGACCGGAGACCGCCCGGCCGGCCTCAGCACCTGGTGGCGGTGAATGTGCCCGCTGAGGGTGGCCGCAATCTCGCGAGGCAAGTCTGCGGTCCGGATCACATCGTCTCCGAACCGGAACGTGAAGTTGCCAGGGCCGCATGTAGCGCCCTCGACGCACTGATGGATGCACAGCACCTGGACGTCTCCCGTCCTTGCTTCGCCCGGCTTGCTCTGCTCGACTTCGGCAGGACCTCGTCGTCGTTCGCCACCATTCACCGCGAGCGCAGGCGGTGCATCGCAGGTGTTGAGCCTCGCCGCGGCAAACACCTCGGAAAACCGGTGCCGGATCGCTCTTGTATATGGAAACCCGATGAAGGCGACGCGGACGCCGCCCGCGTCGAGCACGAAGGTGCGCGGCCGGTCGAAGACGTACAGGTTCTCGTGCAGAGCGAGTAAGGGATACGGCAGCCGCGCCCGTTCGTGGTTGCCCGGCACGAGCAACACAGGCACGCCGGACGAGGCAAGACGTTTCAGCGGTGCGAGCGCTGCCTCGGCGAGCCAGGCCGGCACGCGGCTCCGGAAGAGGAGATCGCCGCCGTGTACCACCACGTCGATCTCGCCCGTCCTGGCTTCGTCAAGGGCCCGCTCGAAGTTGTGGAAGAAGTCATCGCCCCGGCGACGTCGGGCCACGCGCGGACGGGCGGGAAGATCGAATCCCAGGTGCGTATCGGACA
Organism: uncultured Acidobacteriota bacterium; assembly: GCA_963843385.1. Taxonomy (GTDB): domain Bacteria; phylum Acidobacteriota; class Vicinamibacteria; order Vicinamibacterales; family JAKQTR01; genus CAVOHU01. Next base: position 920,293 of record CAWJJY010000005.1, on the reverse strand, counting down.
CGAACAGCACGCGCATGTTACAGCCACGCAAGGAGACAGGCGAGGCGTGCCTCGGCAAGCGGTGGAGCCACGCCGAACCGCACCGCCACCGGAGCGCCGGCGGCTGCCAATCGCTTGAGCTCCGTGGTGAGTACGCGTGCCCGATCGAAACGGGCGAGGGTGAAGGCCGCGTGGCGTTCGGCAACCGGACGCGAGTGGCAAGGCGGAATCGGTGGAATGACCTCCGGATCGACCTCTGTCCGGACCGTAATCTCGCCGCCCACGATGACGAGCATCCTGGACCGTTTGGCACCGGGCTCGCGCCAGGTCAGGCTCGCGTCGACCAGCCGCGTGAACCACGCAGCGCGGCGGCGGGCGAGCGCCGCGCGAATCGCGAGCCGTTCCAGCGAGCGCTGCACGGATTCGGGCGTCCACGCGGAAACCGGACGGACGATCGCCATTGACGCGTCGTCGTCTGCACCGGAGTCCTGGTCCTCGTCCCGATCTCGCCGGCCCTCTCGCCACAATCGCGTGCCCAGGCGCAGCAAGCTCGCGGGCCTTCCGGCGTGGCCCGGCGACAGCTCGACGTGGGCCGCGCAAAAGCGCGCGTACCCGTCGCTGAACACCGTGTCGTCGGGTGCCCATCGGCCATCGCCCAGGGCGGCGCGGCTCGCCCGCGCCATCGCCGCGAACTGATCGAGCGCGTCTGCCGATGGAAAGGGCCCAACGCGACAGCGCCGTGAGGGTCGTGCGCTGCGATCGCTCAGATCGGGAGGCGTGAACCATACATGGCGAGTCCCGTCGGTGAGCGAGATGTTGTAGGGCGGGCGATAGCGTTTGATCTCGTCGGGCTCGACCAGCGCCGCCTCGAGCGCGCTTGGAGCGACATCGAAGGAGACGGCGCGCGCCTGCGAGAGCATCTCGAGCATTCGCTCGGGGACGCCGCGCTGGCGGCGGAAGTAGCTGTTGACCCGATGGCGGAGGCAGGTGGCTTTGCCGACGTACAGCACGTCACCGCTCTTTCGCAACATCCGGTAGACGCCGGGAGCATCGGGCAGTGCGAGGCGCGCCTCGCGCGGCATCGGCCAGACGCGGCGCCGCTTGGTCGACCCCACCGGCGAGGCGAGCCAGTCGCGCAGCCCGCTCCACGTCCCGACACCCTGTGCCTCGAGCAGACTCACCAGCTCGCGCCAGACGAAGGCGGTCGCCTCCACGTGGTCCGCGCTCCGGCGCAGAACACCGACGGCCAGCCCGAAGTACCCCGCGATCGCACGCAGGCTCCGGCGCGGCAGGTCGGGCAGGACGCGCCTCGCGATCTCATGCGTGCAGATGAGGTCGAGAGGAGGCGTGCCGCCGGCCATCTGGTAAAGATACGGTGTCTCGAAGCGGGCGAAGTGGATGACGGTCGGTGCCGGCTGCAGGTCGAAGGTCGCGGCCTCGGCCGCGAGCGCCCGCCACGCATCCCGGAGTTGGACACCGGTCCGCGCCATGCGATCGGTGATGCCCGTGATCCGGACGACCGCAGGGGGAACGCGCTCGCCGTCAGGCATTACGATCAGGCACGCGTGCGGATGCGAGATGACGGCGCCGGCCCTGGCCCATCCGATTTCGAGCAGCTGCCCGCGGGGCGCCGCAGCGGTGGCCTGACAATCGACCACCAGCACCTCGACTTGCGAGAGGGGCAGTGCAGAAGCGCCCGAAACCACCGCGCACCTCGAATGAATCGCGATCCCGGTGGACCCGCGACATCGTGCCGTCGAAACTGCGACAGAGGTCGAGCGTACTACATTCGCTATTTCTTCGTCTACCAGTAGACGCCCGGCAGCCAGCTTTGCGGAGGCTGCCGATCCGGTCCGAGAACGCGCGCTAAGTGGCGGTGTGGCGGGCGATTGTGGAGCGCCGGTCAGAATCGAATAGACCCGTTCCTCGCATCACGACGCGCCTCGGGCGCGCATCGCCCCCGGTCTTTCTGTACGAAGGTCCCCTGGAGGAAGTTCGAGGTGCTCGAGTCGACAGACTGGGTCACCGGCATGCGTTCCGAAGTGTGTCAGAGCAGCGCTGCGTCGCCGATCATTGTGGGGGGCGACGTCGCCCGGCTCTGAGTCCAGTTCACAGCCACGGCATCTTCACCTTGGTGCAGTATTCATCCCAGGCCGGACCAAAAGTCCTCGACAGCACTGCTTCTTCTCCAGGCGAGTACGCCCTGGAGCCGACATACAAAACGACTCCAATCACCGCTCCAAGCCACGTGTTCAACAGGAAACCCAGCCACGGAATCACGAGTAGCGCAACGCCTGTATACAACGGGTGCCTGACCAGGGAGTAAGGTCCGGTTGTGATCAGCTTCCCCTTCGGCACGCGCGTCAGTATCAGCACCACCGACCACATCAGGCTCCACGGCCTCCCGCCGCGGGAGGTGGGGATCACCTGGGTCGGTCGGTAGGCCGTGTCGCTGCAGCAGTTGAGCGGCGCGCCAATCCGGTCACCCGGGGCAACGATTCGCGCGGCCTTGTCGTCTAAGTCGACTGAAGTCAGGCGCACGTGTTTCGCCATTCGCGACGCACAAACTCTGGACAGCGGAGGAGGGTCGATGAGGAAGGCGTTTCTGTGGCTCGGATTTCTGGCGATCTCAACGACTGCCTGGGCTCAATCGGACGCACGGCCGGAGATTCTGGTGGTCGGCACCTTTCACATGAACAACCCCGGGCGCGATATCCACAACGTACAGGCCGACGATGTCCTGTCGCCGAAACGCCAGCAGGAAATCGCACAGTTGATCGAAGTGTTGAAGACGTTCCGTCCGACGAAGATCGCGATCGAAGCCGAGGTTGGAGTGACCAAGCGGATTGACCAGGAGTACTCCGACTACCTCGCCGGAAAGTACACGCTGACGCGCAACGAGACCAACCAGGTCGGATACCGGCTGGCCAAAGAGCTCGGCCATCGAGCGGTCTACGCGGTCGACGAGGGCGGGGATTTCCCGTGGCTGCGAGTGGTCAACTACGCGAAGGCCAACGGACTCATGACGCAGTTCGACGCGATCAATGCGGGCTGGGGCGTCCTATCGAAGGAAATGGGGGATGAGCTGCAATCCCACACGGTGCTCGAGACGTTGGAGTACATGAACTCGGACTCGCGCGTGGCGAAGGACATGGGTTTCTATTTCGCCGTCGTGCGCCTGGGAGAGCCCTTCGAGTATGCAGGGCCCGATCTGCTGGCGTCCTGGTATCAGAGAAACATCCGCATCTATCACAACATCGTCAGGCTGATCGACTCTCCGAACGACCGGATCCTCGTGATCTACGGGGCCGGTCACCTCGGATGGCTGCGGCAGGACATCACCTACGACCCGTCGGTCAAGCTGCGGAAGCTGGTCCGAATTCATCCACGCAGAAATAGGTCTGACAGCTCGGTCCTTCGCGGCCGAGCCGCTCTTACTTCATCCTCGCGAGCTCGGCCTCCGCGCCGATGAGGCCGAACGGCATCCAGTTCGGGCCGGTGATGATGCGCTGGAAGAGCGCCTTCGCCTCGTCTTTCCGGCCGTTGTAGAAGTACCAGTTCGCCACGCCGTACGCGAGCGTCGCCGCTGCCACGGGGTCGCCGCCCGATTTGAGCAGATCCTCGGGAGAACGCAGGCCCTTGTACATCAGCAGGCGGTCGTAGTACTGCTGGTCGTCCTTGACCTTCATCCCTGGAACGATCGGCTCCAGCACCTTCGCCGCCTCGTCGGTGCGGCCCAGGCGCCGGAGCGTCATGTACAGCCAGTCGCTTGCGCCCGCTGTCAGGTCGTCGCTGCCCTTCGCAGTCGCCAGGCACTGCCGATACACGGGCAGCGCACGCGCGAAGTCGCCCTTCAGGTAGTGGGCAAGGCCGAGATGGTAGTAGATGGCGTAGTGGAGCGTTTCGCTCGATGGGACCATCTTGTCCGCGTTGGAGGGCTCCTGCTCGTCCGGCTTGCCGGCGATGAGCTGCGAGGCCTTCGTCAGGTCCGCAATCGCCTTGTCGAACTCGCGCAGCGTCACGTAGCGATGCCCGCGATGCCGCAGGAACCTCGCGTCTGACGGGAACCTGGCGATCCCGCGTGTGAAGACGTCGACCGCCTCGCGCACACGCCCGGCGATCGCCAGCCGCCGGCCGAGCCACAGCATCGCGTCCGCGTTGTCAGGCGCCTTTGCCAGATCCTCGCGCGCCGCCTGTAATCGCCGCGTCAGCCGCCTCCTTCGCCTCAGGCGCCAGCTCAATCGCATAGAGCGGCGTGCCGAGCAGGGAGGTCGTCTCTGGTTTGCGGGCCTCAGTGGCCACGCCGCCCGCCTTCAGGTCGGCGTCTCGTTTGGCCTTGAACTCGGTGCCCGGCTTCCATTGCGGATATCGGTCTGCATCGGCCACCCGGTCGCCGACCTTCCAGAGCCATTGCAGGTCCTCGACGGCGCCGCTCATGTCCCAGTCCGGCTTCACCACGTCGGACGGCTTGTGGTAGTCGTGCGCCGTGTACTCCTCCCGCATCCGGATGACCGTAGTCCGCTGGCTTCCCGATGTAGTCGATGCCGCTGTTCGGATCGAGCGCGGGCACGCCCTGCTTCGCGAAGCTGAAGTGATCCGACCGGTAGTAGAAACCCTTCTCGGGTTCGGCGTCCGCGTGCAATGTTCGTCCCTGAGTCGCCGCAACCTCGCGGGCGTAGTCGTCGAGATCGGAGTTGCCGAGGCCCACAATCGTGATGTCCTTCGTCCTGCCCCGGACGTTGAGCCCGTCCATGTTGAGAACGGCCAGCGTCTTCGTCAGCGGGTAGACCGGGTGCGTGGCGTAGTACTCGGAGCCCAGGAGCCCCTGTTCCTCGCCCGTCACCGCAACGAACAGAGCCGACCGCTTCGAACGCGGCGTCGCAGCCGCGAATGCGCGCCCAAGCTCGATCAGCCCCGCCACCCCGGACGCGTTGTCGAGCGCGCCATGGTAGATTCGATCCCCGTTCACCGGCTGCCCGATGCCGAAGTGATCCCAGTGGGCCATGTAGATGACGTACTCGTCCTTCAATGCCGGGTCGCTGCCCTCGACCTTGCCGAGGACGTTTTGTGAGGCGATGTCCCGAAGCGTGTTTCGGATCGACAGCGTCGCGGTGACGCCGAGAGGGACCGGCCGGAACGCACGGGTGGCGGCCTGTCTCTCGAGCTGGTCGAAGTCCTTCCCGGCCATCGCGAAGATCTTCTTCGCCTGATCGAGCGTCAACCAGCCCTCGACGGCGGCCTTCTTCATGTTGTTGTCCGGCGTGCGCAGATCGAAGCGCTCGCCGCTGAAGCCTTCCACCACGCTCCACGGGTAACCGGCCTTCGCCGTCTGATGCACGAGCAGGATCCCCGCAGCCCCCTTCTCCGCGCCGATGTCGTACTTGTAGGTCCATCGGCCGTAGTACGTCATGGCGTGTCCGCCGAAGATCTTCGCGTCGAGCTTCGACGGGTCCCCGGGATCCGGGACCGGCGGGTCGTTGACCAGCACGACCATCGTCTTGCCTCGCAGGTCAATGCCCTTGTAGTCGTCCCACTGGAACTCGGGGGCGACGACCCCGTATCCGACGAAGACCAGCTCGGAGTTGTCGATCGAAGCCGCCGGCGCGACATGCCGCGTCCATGCCACGAAGTCGGTCAGGTGCTTCAGGGTGTCCGCCTGCTGACCGTGCTTGAGGGTCAACGACATCGAAGGATCCCCGGTGATGCCGACCATCGGCACCTTCTGGACGTAGGTGCCGTCCGTGTTGCCGGGCCGCAGCCCGGCCTTCCCGAACTGGTCCTCGATGTAGCGAACCGTCCGTTCCTCGCCCCTGGTTCCAGGCGCCCGCCCCTCGAACTCGTCGGAGGAGAGGGCCTTGATGTGCTGGAGGAACACCTCTCCGTCGATTGAAGGGAATGCAGGGCGTCCCCCTCCGGCCTGTGCGGCCAGCCGGGGCAGCGCCGAGAGGGTCAGGGCGAGAACAGCGAGGATTGGAAGCGTGCGTCGCGACATGGAAACCTCGTCAGGTCAAGAGCGTCTGCGGCGAAGTGCGTTGGAAGCCGCTTCCTATAATCATACCCTTCGTGCGACGCCGGTGACCCGGGACTTCCCTCGGCACACTGGCGCTCGCCGCGGGATCGAGCGACGACGCGGCGGCGCTGGCTAGCGTCTTGGAGTAGCCTCCGGGGTAACGGTCGCCCGTCCGCGCGGAAATGGCAACGGGCTCAGCCACCGGGGCACGAAGTCGGTACAATGTGGCGACATGTTCTTCGAAGACTTCACGATCGGTCACATCGTCACCTCTCCCGGGCGCACGATCACCGCGGCGGATATCGACCAATTCGCCCGGCTCACGGGCGACTTCGGCGAGCTGCACACGAACGAAGAGCGGGCGAAGCAGTCCCCGTTCGGCCAGCGCATCGCGCACGGCGCGCTGATCTTCAGCATCTCGATCGGGCTCACCGTGAGTTCCGGCGTCCTGAACGAGTCACTGGTCGCCTTCTATGGCGTCGACGCGATGCACTTCACCAAGCCGGTCTTCATCGGCGATACCGTCACGGTGGAGAAGCGGGTGCGCGCGCTCGCCGGGAAGGGGCATGGGCGCGGCCTGGTGACCTTCCACACCCGCGTCCTGAAACAGGATGGCGGCCTGGTGCTCGTCTACCGCGACAGCCTGCTCATCAAGACAAGGATGGAGCCGGGTCCGCCTGCTGAGGTTGGGCGTTCCACTAGTCCTTGAGCTTCAGTTCGCTCGGGTGAATCGCCGAGTCGTATACCAGGCACGTCGCAGTACCAGTCGCGCACAGCTCGCCCAGCGAGTCGACGATGCGCCCCTCGGCCGTGGCGATCTGGTGGCCGGCTGAAACGATCTTGCCCTCGGCCATGATCTCCCCGCTCAGCTCGAACACCGGCCGCAGGAAGTTCACCGTCATCTCGATCGTCAGGTAGGCCCGCCCGGCCGGCAGCACCGTGTGCACGGCACCGGACATGACCGAATCGAGGAGCGTCGCGAGAATGCCCCCGTGGACGCAGCCCATCGGGTTGTAGTGGGACTCGTCCGGGGAAAGGCTCATACGGAACGACCCCTCCCCCTCGTCGAACAGGTCGATGCCAATCAACTGCGTGAAAGGAGGCTTGGGGAGCTTTCCGCGACGCATGGCGTCGAAGAATTCCGCCCCGGACATCTGGCGCGCTGCTTTCGCCACGCCGGCCTGGTCTTCCCATTCGATCGTTCTCCTCCGGGTCTTCGTCTCATCATGCATCGCTCAACGTCTCCTGTTGGGCATCGACGGTCACGCACGAGGGGCAAAACTCGCGTGAAAGCCTGGGTGGATCTGCTGGCCGAGCGGCAGCCGTGCGATCGGCCCGCGCCGGATGTCGTAGGCGTCGAACAGGACGATGGCCGCCTCGCGGGCCCGCGCGTCCAGCAGCTGCACGATCACGACCGCGTCCGTGTCGTTCCGCGGGTTGTGAGCGACGACCGGCTCGCCGCCGAGGTACTCGCAGGACTGGCATTGGTAGATGTCCGCCCCACCCGGGTCGGCCCACGACACGCGCGCCACCTGGTCGAAGAACTTGCGCCCGTCTACGCCTGCATGCGAGATGCCCAGCATCCAGCTGTCGGAGTACGGCCGGCCGAGCAACCGAACGTCGATGGCGGGGAAGTCCGGCGTGCGGTCGTACGGCAGCGTCGTTCGGTCCACGAGCGTCCGCGACGCCAGATCGACGCGGTAGCGCACGGGGCGGCCAAGCGGAGCCGTCCGGAAGAACTCCGGAACGGGTTCGTACTCCGGGTAGACAGGCGAGTCGAGCTCGATGATGTCGGCCGTCAGCACGCCGCCGGCCTCGAAGCAGTTGATCACGTGCAGGCAGTAGCCCGCGCCCGTCCCGATCGACACGGCGTCGCCGCCCAGCGGCGCGCGCGGCACGACGAAGATCTCGCTGCCCAGGGCCGGCGTCCAGCGCAACGATTCCATCACCGATGCGCCCCCGATGAACCGGTCGAAGTCCAGCACGAGCGGACTCAGGAAGAAGACGACGTGCCCGGGCGTGACGCCGCAGTCGTGATTCGAGTAGGGACGGGAGATCGCGTGGCGCCTGCGCTGCACCAGCGTCCCGTCGGGCTCGAACTCGTAGACGACGATCGCCGGCTGCTTCGGCGAGTACGCCATGCCGAAATTGACGAGCCGCCCGCTGTCGGGATCGATCTTGGCGTGCGCGGCAAACGGGCTGACTTCGCTGAGCCGGCCGTGGAAGTCGTAGACGCCCCGCGTCTCGAGCGTGCGCGGATCGAGCTCGACCGGGAGCGACTGCTCGCCCAACGCCAGCAGCGTGCCGTCGAACGGGTAGACGCTCACGTTCACGGGCGACGACAGCATGAGCCCGTGGTGCAGCAGGTCCCCCGGAAACGCCGTCCCGAACGTACGATAGAGGGGCGCGCCTGCGGCCTCCTCGTCCTCGAGCTTCCGCGTACGCACGAAACGGTTCACGAAGGTCACGCCGTCATCCGAGAAGTGCACCGCGCAGACCATCCCGTCGCCGTCGAGCCAGTGCCGGTAGCGCATCGTTCCGCGGGTGAATCGCGCGGGCCCGTTGACGTAGTACGAGCCGCGCAGCCACTCCGGCACCGCGCCGACAATCCCCGTGACCTGGCGTGTCCCTTCGACGGCGTCGAAGAGAAAGCAGCGTTCCAGGAGCGGTGCGTGGTCGACCGCTGTCGACGGGGTCATGCGGATGCCCGTGCCAGGCTGTCGTCTGGCAGAAAGCCGGAGAGGGCGGACGGATTCAGGCTCCACCGGTACTGCTCTGTTGCTCCCGCGAACGGCGCATACGCGGCCCGCATCGCGGCCTCGTCGAACACGACGTGCTGCAGCCTGAGCCCCGCGACAAATGGCCCGTTCAGCAGCACGCGGCCATCGCCGATGACTGACGCGTGCACGTGGGCGATGATGTACCGTGCGAACTCCTTGAGACGATCCAGGTGATGGTCAAGCACGTCAATCGCTTCGTCGGGAGACACGGCTACCTGGTAGAAGAGCTTCTCGGCGTCCCGGAGACAGCCGATGTCGTACAGCTCGACGTCCACCGGGGCGAGCGGCTTCGGCCGATGCAACCGCTTCCACCTGTAGTAGCCGCTCAGCAGGTGCTGCAGGCCCTGATTGATCCGGCCGAGTGACGCAAACTTCACGAGGAATGTTCGCTCGAACGCCGGATCGGCGAACAGGTCGCTGAGGAACGGCATCACGTAGAACCCGAAGTACACCGCCAGCTCCCACGCGTATTTCAACGAGAACGCTTCCTGGTCGCCCAGGCAGTCGTAGCTGACGGCGTAGGACGGGACGTAGGCCTGGTAGACCGCACGCATGAGCGTCTCGTGCATCCGGCACCGCTGCTCGAGATCGCCCGCCTCGTCGTGGCGAATGGCGTCAACGATGAGCGTGTTGTAGATCGAAATGAGATCGCTGCCCGGGCTGTAGAGCGGATCCGAGAATCGTCCCGCTTCCCCGGTCAACGCCCAGCGCCCGGCGCTGATGGTCTCTGTGGCGTCGTACGAGAAATCGGGGAGCCGCCCGTGTGAGAGGATCCGGCGCTGCGGGAGATCCCGCGCGAAGAGCGGCCACTCGCGGCACGCGTACGCGATCATCTGTTCGGGCGTGGCGACCTGGCTCGCATCGACGACCGACCGGTCGAAGACGAGCCCGAGGCTGGTCTTGCCGTGCAGCGGAATCACCCAGAACCATTGCCCCTCGCCGCAGAAATGGTTCGTGGCCAGGAACCGCGGGAAGTTTCCCTGGCGGCGCTTTCTCGGGTCGACGCGGACCTGGTCCGGCGAGCGGCTGGTCAGCTGCTCGATGTTCACCAGCCCGTCGACCCAGCACCAGGTGGCACCGTGCCGGATCGGATTGCCTGCGGAGAGCGACAACTGGCGCCTCAGGACTGCGCCGCGGCCCGACGCATCGACCACCCACCGGCCGCCGACGCGGCGCCCCGCGGTCGTCACGACATGATCGCCGGCTTCCGACAGGGCCACCGCGGTGTCCTGAACGCCGCCGAGGAACGTGCATCGCGGATTGGCGCGGTTCACCTCGAGCAGGTGTGCCTCGAGGAGATTGCGATCGAGCTGGAAGGTGGCGATGTTCGACAGGAAGCGGGAGTACGACGCGCTGTAGTCTTCGATGGCGCGGTTGGCCAATCCTGATGTTGGCCACTGGAAGCGCAGGTTGTACTTCAGGTAGTGGCGCGTCAGCAGGTGCTCTTCGAGCTCGAGCACTTTCGAAAAGTAGTATCCGGCCAGCTGGACGAGCGATTCGCCAACCTTCTGCCCTCGCGCCGAGGGAGTGCTCCGCTTGTCGAGCAGGAGAACCGACTTGTCCGTCTTCAGGAGCAGATGCCGCGCGAGGGCGAGGCCAGCGAGGCCGGCGCCGACGATCACGACGTCGTAGCGGTCGCGCAGATCAGTATCCACGCCGGGATCCTCGCTCATACCAGTCCACCGTCCACCGCGAACACCTGTCCGGTGATGTACGAGGCGGACTCGCCCGCGAGGAAGAGCGCAAGGTCGGCCACTGCCGAGGGCTGTCCCGGCGCCCCCATAGGAATGGTCGCGTAGAGCTTCTTTTTCACGGCCTCGCCAATCGACGCGGTCATATCGGATTCGATGAAGCCGGGCGCGATGGCGTTGACGCGCACGCCGAGGCGCGCCACTTCCTTGGCCAGCGCCTTCGTGAGGCCGATTACGCCGGCTTTCGACGCGCTGTAGTTGACTTGCCCGGCGAGCCCGACGACGCCGCTGGTACTGGTGATGTTGATGATCGATCCTCCCGCGTCGAGCATGCCGCGGACGACAAGCCTTGCGTAGTTGAATGGGCCGGTCAGGTTCGTGTCGATCACCGCCTGCCAGTCGGCCGGGTTCATGAGCCCGAACGCGCCGTCGCGCCGGATGCCCGCATTGTTGACGAGCACGCCGATGGGGCCGAGGCCTTCCTGCACGCTGGCAACGACCTCCCCGGCGCGGGCGAAGTTCCGGACGTCCGCCTGATACGCCACGGCCGTGCCGCCGTATGCCGAGACGGCCGACACCACGGTGTCTGCCGCATCCTTGTTGGTGGCGTAGGTGAACCCGACGCAGTACCCGTTCCGCGCGAAGGTCTCGACGATCGAACGGCCGATGCCGCGCGACCCGCCGGTGACGAGGACGACCTTCACGACGTGCACCAGTCCGGGCGCCCGCGCCCCTCAACTAGCGGAGGCGAATCGGTGGAGGACGAGCGCGGCGTTGTTGCCGTCGCAACCCGAGATGTTGACGAGCGCATAGTCTCCGCGGACCTCCTGGATCGAGGGTGAGAGCCGGACGCCGTACTCGTCGTGCCCGAGGCTACCGGGCGTCGGCGGCAGGCACTGCCCGGTGAGCGCGGCGCTTGCCACGAGTGCCGACATCGCACCGGCACCGCCGAGGCACTCACCAAACGACGCCTTCGGGGCGCAAGCCGGGATGTCTGCCAGCCTGCTGCCGAACGCCTCGCGCAGCGCCGACGCTTCCACCGTGTCGCCCAGCCGGCTTCCCGAGCCGCCCGAGATGATGCACGCGACCTGCTTCGGCCCGATCTCCGCTTCCTCCAGCGCGAGCCGGATGGCTTCGGCGGCGCCGGGGGCCGAGGCATCGCCGGCGTCGGATTCGGTTGCGTCTCGCGTCGCACCGAATCCGGCCAATGCGATGCCCGGAGTGAGCCCGCGCGCCCGTGCGTCCGACTCCCGCTCGAGGGCCAGCATGGCAGAGCCCTCACCAGCGATGACGCCGTCCCGCCGGCGTGCGAACGGAAGGGCAGCGCCCGCGGCCGACAGCGCCCCGGACTTCTGCAGGCCGACCAGCAGCTCCTCGCACAACTCCTCGACTCCGCCCGCGACAACGCGTCGAACCCGGCCCAGGCGAATGAAATCGGCGGCGTATCCAAGCGCAAACAGGCCAGAGGCCAGGCCCGCACACAGCGTCGAGTTGGTTCCGCGCAGCGCGAACCGTATGGCCGCCTGGCCGGCGGCCGAATTGATCACCGTGTTCGGGAATGCCAGCGGGCTCACGTACTGCGGGCCCTCGGTGATTCCTGCCCAGTCGAAGCTGGCGATGCTGTGAATGCTCCCGAGCATCGTCCCGCACACGAGGCCTGTGTCCGCGTCGCCTCCTGCCGCGAGCGTGTCGAGGCCGGAGTCGGCCATCGCCAGGCGAGTAGCCACGCAGAGGAGCCGGGCCGTGCGGTCCAGCACCAAAAGCCCCTTGCCGAGCCACCGCTCGGGAGCGAAGTCGGCAATTTCGGCCGTCACGTACCCGTTTCCGAAACGGGCCGTCCGCCCGCCGGCTCGGACTCCTCCGAACAGGGCGCGTGAGAAGTCGGCGTGGCCGACGCCGACCGCCGAAACGACTCCGGCCCCGGTGATCACCACGCGGTCGGTCATGACGCGTGCGACCCGCGCTCGAATCGCGCCATGCAGAGAGACGCGTTGTTGCCCCCGAACGCGTAGGCGTTGTTCAACACAATGCGCGGGTGGAGTTCCCGGGCCGTGTTCGGCACGCAGTCGACCGGGCACTCCGAGTCCGGAGATTCATAGTTGATCGTCGGCGGAACGACGCCAGTCGAGAGCGCCAGCGCGCAGGCCGCCGCCTCGATGGCGCTTGCCGCGCCCATGGTGTGGCCGATCATCGACTTGATCGAACTCATCGGAAGCCGCTCGGCGCGCGGCCCAAACACGGACCGGAGGGCCAACGACTCGACACGGTCATTGGCCAGAGTGCCGGTGCCGTGCGCGCTGATGTAGTCGACCTCGTCGCGGTCGACGCGGCTGCTGGCCAGCGCGGCGCACATCGCGCGCGCCGCCCCGTCGCCCTGCGGGTGCCCGGCCGTCATGTGATGCGCATCGCACGTGAGGCCGTACCCGAGAATCTCGGCGTAGATGGGCGCGCGTCGGGCAATCGCCCGGTCGAGTGCCTCCAGGACGATGATGGCCGCCCCTTCGCCAGGGATCATTCCCTTCCGGTTCCGATCGAAGGGCTGGCACCGTTCGGGAGCGATCGCGCCAAGCCGGGCGAAGCCGGAATACGTGATGCGTGTGAACGGGTCTGCACCGCCCGTCAGCGCGAGGTCGAGCCGGCCGGCCCGCACCAGGTCGAATCCATAGCCGATCGCGTAGTTTCCGGCGGCGCACGCCGTGGGAATCGTGAGGCAGGGCCCGAGGGCCCCGAATTCGCTGGCGACATGTCGGGGAATGACGTGTGATGGATAGAGGCCGGGCACGCCGCCCGGAATCGACGCGAGGTCGGACGCCTTGCGGATGTCGTTGTACTGCTGGACGACGAGGGCCTCGCCCGAGGTCGTCCCGATCACGACGCCGACGCGCGACCTCCTCCACGACTCGGGCTCCAGCCGCGCATCGTCAAGGGCAAGCCGGGCGGCGCTGACCGCCAGCTGCGACGCACGCCCCATGCGCTGCGGGTCCTGGCGGCGGAAGTACGCGGCCGGACTGAAGGCCTTGACTTCCGCTCCGACATGGACCGGGTACTCCGTCGTGTCGAACGACGTCACCGGGCCAATGCCGGAGCGGCCTTCGAGCAGGGCCGGCCACGCAGCCTCGCGCCCACAGCCGACCGGAGTGACCAGCCCGATTCCGGTCACGACCACTCGTGTCATGGCGGCGTCCTGTTACCGGGACGGGAGGTCGGCGATCAGGCTCCTGGCAGATAACGCTGGACAGCCGCGACGGCCTGATTCACGTTGACGATGGCGACGAACTCGTCCTCCGGGATCTTGATCTTGTATTTCTTGTCCACCGCCACCATCAGCTCCATGGCACGGAGGGAGTCCATCCCGAACTGATCCGCGAAACTGGCGGTATCGGTCACCTCGCCGAGCGGAACTTCGGCGATGTCCGACACCATCTGCTTGACGGACGTGCGAATGTAGTCGGCAGTGTACTGTTCGCTCACGTTCTACCTCCCTCTGTGATGGGCCATGCAACGGGGATTGCCACCGCTTCGTCCTCTTCAAACCTCCAGGTCGTGGTCCGCGACCACGCCGCCCGATGTGAGGGCGATGATCACAAAGGCAAGGCCCGCGACCCGTGCCGTTCGAAGCCGCGCCGCACGCCTCCGCAGCAGCCCCGCGCCGACGCCGGGCAGCCGATGCGGGGAGTGCAGCTGTCGAGCATCACGTGCGTCGTCAACGCCCGCCAATCTTAATCCGATGAAGTGCGTAGGATATTATTAGCAGGTACGCCGCATCGTGTCCAGCCATTGATTCCGACCCTTCGGCGGAACCAGGGACTCCCGCGCGCCGTCTACCCCGGTGTCGCCGCGTTCTCACGGTCTCTCTCAGCCGGTCGACCACCGAGGGCCGCCTTCATGCCGAATCGCCAGCTCCGTATCGCAGCGTTCGCAACGGTCTTGTTTCTTGCATCGACCGCCCACACGCCGATCTGCGGGCAGACGCCGGCCCGGCCCACCGCGGAACTCGTCCCGGTCATCTGGCTCGAGCCGGCTTCCCTTCCTGGAGAGGACAAAGGCGAAGCTCAATCCCGCCTGCCCCTCGTCAAGCCGATACCGGCGGGCGACTCGCGGCGCGCCGAAGCCGAACGGATGCTCGACAACGAGCCGGCCCGTTTCATGCGCGGCTTGATCGCTCAGGCCTGGAAGACCTACGGCCGGCCAGCTTCCTGGAACGGCGATCTCCCGATCCTGCTGAAGAAGGGCGGCAACAACGCAGAGACGGGGTTTCGACTCCAGACGGCAAACGGCGTCGATCAGCACGGCGACGTCCCGTACATCATCCTCGCGATGGATCCGGAATCCCTCAGCGGGACGCTGCTGCACGAAGGCGGACACCTGCTTCACTCGATTGCCACCCGAGGCCGGCGCGCCAACCCCGGATGGTCGGCGATCCTGCACTCCACCTTCGCCGTCTCGGATCCGCTCACGGCCCTGTCCGAGGGCTACGCGATTCATCTTCGAGACCGTGATGGGCCACTTCGGGAAGGACCCCGAGAAGCGCGCCTTCTACAACCGGCTGTCGCCGCAGTTCGATGCGCGCGGCACGCGCCGGGCGGAGTTCTTCGCACCCGTCGCGGATCTCATGACGTTCTCGCAGACCTGGGCGCGCTATCAGGGAGTGCGTGAGGGGCTGCCGGCGTTTGCGGGTCACGTCCACGCCGGCGAGTACCTCCGGTCGCAGTACGATCCCTCGCGCGACCGCGCGACGCTCAAGTCCGCCAACGCCATGATCTCGTCGGAAGGCGTGGTGGCGTCGACCTTGTTCTGGACGGCGGCCAGCCTTGCGGCCGCGCAGGGCGCCAGGCCCGGGGAAGGGCTCGAGCAGCAGGGGCTGGTTCAGGCCGAGCAGATCGTGCTTGCCGGGCTCGCCGCGATGGGGGACCCGCGGCCGCTCGAGTTCCGGCCGGACATCCTGGACCTGGTTGCCGCACTGGGCCCTGTCGGCTCTGCAACCCGGCGCGTCGCCGTGTCGCGGTTCATCGACCTGACGCGAGGCGTCACCGCCCGCCCGGACCTGCGGGCCCGATGGCACCGCTTTTACGATGCCGGGCTCTCGCTCGACATCGAGCAGGCGAACGCCATCTTCGCCGAGATGGAGAAGGTGCGCGTGCAGCTTGTCGAGGCAGCCCTCGCCGATCCGTCGACGCTTCGGGCGGGGACAGGACCCGTTCTTCCGGTCCGCGCCGCTGGTGTGCAATTGCAGATGAAGGCGCTTGGCCGGGACTTCCCTCTGGAATACGACGTGAACGCAGCCTCGGACGCTGAACTGGTCGCATCCCCGAAGATCGACCCCGCCACTCGGGCGCGCATCCTCGAAGAACTCGATCGGGCCCCATTTCACTCGATCGAGGACTTCGAGAAGCGGATCGGCCACACGCTGGCCGATGTAGGGCTCACGGCCGTGACGAAGCGGTGACCAAGGCCCCTGGCAGCCCGCGAAAACGACCGTCCGGTTCGCTACTGCTTCACGAGTTCCACCCGGCGGTTCTTTGCGCGGCCCTCCTCGGCGCCGTTGCTGGCGACCGGCGCCAGGGGACCGACACCACGCCCGATGAGGCGGGCGGCGGCGATCCCGTGCTTGCCCACCAGCGCCTGCACGACGGCATCGGCGCGAGCCTGCGACAGCTTGGTGTTCAGGTCCAGCGACGCGACGTTGTCGGTGTGGCCCACGACGTAGACCTTGAGTGAGGGATCCGTCTTGAGCAGCTTGGCAATCTCCGCGACGGCGGCATCCGATTCGGCTTTCAGCTCGGACTTGCCGGTGTCGAAATAGATGCCCGGGACCTCCACGTGGCCGGTGGCGTTCAGGCCCGACTGGAACAGCTCCGCGCTGGCGACCACTTCCTGGACCATGGCCTGCTTCTCGACGATGGTCAGGAAGTATCCGCGCTGCCACGCGGTGTCCACCTGCATCCAGACTTCCTTCCCGTCCTTCGACACCTTCAGAATGGTGTAGCGCTGGTCCTCGGTACTGCGTCGCCCCGCCGATCTTCGCGATCGCCTGCTGGTGGTTCCGGATGATGGCCAACGGGCTCGGGCCGGGCTGGCCCGCATCGGTCTGGTACTTGATCTCGAAGAGCCTTCCCTCCACCGGGTTCTGGGTGGACTTGCCGGTCTTGAACACGAAACGATCGAACTCGACCGTCCTGCACGTCGTGATGCGCATGCCTTGCATGCGGGTGACGACCGGGTGGTCCTTGCACCCGGCCGCATCCGGCAGCTTGGTCTGCGGGGCGGCGAGCGCGAGCGAGGCCGGGGAAACGAGAAGGGCCGTCAGGAATAGGAGAACAGTCGATCGGGCGTGAGCCATGAGTGGAATTCCTCCAGGAGTTCGGCCAACAATCTCGCGGATGTTACCACGGTGGGTTCCTGCCGCCCGCCCTCACGACGGGGAGGCACCCTGCGTGGCAATCGCCGCGTCAATAGGAGTGTCCGTGCTCTGACACTTCTCCGCCTGAGCCCGGACGCCGATGACGCGAGAAACCAAGGGCAGGCGCAACGACTCGCCGCCCGAGGAGCTTTCAATGAATGCCGGGCACCGTGCCACCGTCAGCAACCCAACCGACCCGGCTCCTGGCGGCCATCGCGCGCCCGCCCCGACGGCCCACGGCACGGTTCGCGACGCGGTCTCGGCGTGGGACAAGGTGACGGAGCACGAGCACATCTTCGGCGGTCTCGAGTTCAGGGTCGGCCGCCGCCAGCTGGGACATCTTCACGGCACGTTTGCCGATCTGCCCTTTACGAGGCGTGTTCGAGACGAACTGGTGGGCGCGGGGCGCGCCCGGCCGCACCACGTTCACCCCGATTCGGGCTGGGTTTCGGTCCCGATGCGAACTGATGTCGAGGCCGCGAACGTGATCGATCTGTTCCGGCGGAATTACGAACGCGCCGTCGCGGCACGTCGCTGAGCCCGGCGATCGGCCTGCATGGAGACTTCGCGGGACTGCAGAACACGAGGGAGTGTCCCCGGCCCGAGAGATCGTGGGCATCGGGCAGCGAGCGCGTGATCAAACCCCGATCGTTGGTGGGCAGGGTCGTGGACAGGAATTTCGCCCTGGCGCCGCTCCTGGCCGAACGACGTACGGTCCCGTGCGATGACCGGTTCGGTCACCTGTTCAGAACTTCAAACGGGATCGCCAGCCTCGAATGACCCTGGAACGATCGCGGCGGCATACGCACCGCCTCGTCTCGAATCAACGTCGCGGCTTCGGATGGCGAACTGAAGAGGGCGTCGCCGAATTCGTTTGATCGTTGACTTCTTCCATACGGGCGCGTACAAGATCCCGAGCAGCCCCCCAGGGTAAGCCTCATCGTCACTCGCGCACTGGTCCTCTCGTCACCGGCAGCGGATCTCCCTCGGACAACCCAAGAGGCAGAAGCATGACTGCTCGCAGAAGCACGGTCCTCATCGCATCCCTGTTGGGCGTCCTTGCGCTCGGCGCCTCGTGTCCCACCTCGACCAAGGACGGCGCCTGCATCTCCACCGTCGTACAGTTCAACACCTTCTCGCGGGTGTACTGCTACGAAGGCTGGAGCAAGTCGGACTGCACCAAGAACAACACCGACCAGGTCAACGGCGCAGGGTGGTCGTTCTATGCGGGAGACACGTGCGGCAAGCACGGTTACCAGGAGGGCAGCAACACTCCCTGACGCGTCACGCGCGCACGATCACGTGAGCGCTGAACGCTGCGCGCCCGAATCGAAGTCCTCGACATGGGACCTGGCGAGGTAGTACGAGCCAATCACGGCCGTCGCCGCCAGGGCTTGCGCCGCCAGCGTTTCGAGCGTCGGAAACACGGAGAACCACACCCCGGCCCAGTCGGGCAGCAACGGCTCCAGGGGGTGAATCGGCGTCGTCGGCAGCCAGTGCGCGAGCTGCATCTCCTGCGCCTGCTCGCCGACCATCACGAGCAGCACGACGCCGAGCATGACGCCCGTCACGACCAGCATGCGGCGATACGGCAGGCGGCGGTGCAGAACGAAGGTGAGCACCGCGATCAGGATGGCGCCGGTCAGGCCGATGGCGACCCCCGACGCCACGGGTCCGTTGCCCAGGCGCAGTCGATAGCTCTGCAGGAACAGCACCACCTCGAACCCTTCACGGTAGAGCGATGTGAACCCGAGAGCCGCCAGGCCCAGGATCACGCTGCGTCGTTGATCGGGATGCGCGTCGGCCTGTTTCACCAGCGCGGCCTTGCGCCGCGTGTGCAACGAGATCCAGCCCGTCCAGTAGACCTTGTGGAAGAACCAGTTCATGACGATGACGAGCACGCACACGGCGAGCAGGCCGGTCGCAGCCTGGAGCTGCAGGGCTGACACGTCGTTGTTCAGATCGTCGAGGACCCGCACCGCGCCCCACCAGGTGGCGAGGGTCGCCAGCATGCCGATGGCGATACCGGCCTGGATCGGCCGACGGTGCGAGCGGGAGGGGCCGGTCATGCTCGCCATGATGGCGGCAATGACCAGCACGCACTCGAGCCCTTCCCGAAAGACGAGGATCCCGACGTTGAGCGAGGCCGCGGTGAGGTGAGTCACGCTTCGAGTCTGCCTGGCGAAAACGGTCCCATGACCCGATCATAGCGTATCGCAGACTAATCCAGTCGGGGTAGGCCTGCCGCCGTACGGAACTGGAAGAAGCCTGCTGCCGGCACTGCACGAATGGGACTCGTGTGCTATCGTTCCGCGACTTTCGACGCGCAGAATTCAATGGAGATGGCATGAACACGAGGACGATCACCGGGGTGGGTGCGTGTGCGGTGGTGCTGATGGCGTTCTTCGGGTCGGGCCTGATGCTCTACGCGCAACGTCCGACAGCGGCGCAGCTCGTGCCGGCGGGCTTCAAGATCACCGCCGACAAGAACTTTGGCCAGGGGTACACGTTTGAGGGCTCCAAGCCGAACGACAGCTGCCCCAAGGCCCACATGAACCCCGAGGTGCTGGTTGGCGGCGGCTGGCAGCCGAACCCGATGGCCTCGAGGTCGATCGAAATGATGGCAGCCTCGCCCGAAGATCCTGCGAGCAGGATGGGCGTCACACGCGACGAACCCATGGGCAAGGAACGCTACCGAGGAGGCGTTCTCACGTGGCGGAAGGCGACGATACCATGGGTGGGATCGGGAAACGCGCCGGACCTGGTGACGGTTTCCGGGGCCTGGGCCGGCGCAGGCTCGGGGATGTTGCTGCGAGGCTATGTCAACCGCGTCTGTGGAACCAAGGAAACCGTGCGCGCGTGGCTTGACCCTTTGATCGACCAGCTTTTGAAGGTGAAGTAGCGGCGTCTCCGGCAGGGTACTGGCGCGCGTGCGCCGGTCGTTCCGCATCGTGTCGGCGCGAGGTGCGCGTGACGAAGCCCTTCTCGATCCGGAGATGCTCTCGCGGATCGCGATTCGCGCGCCCAAAGGAGCGGCCCCAGGCACCAGGAGCGGCCGGCACCGGCCCTGAGCGGCCTTCCGAGGACGTGATACGCTTCGACCAGTCGTGGAAAACGCCGACATGCCGGCCCCCGCCGACCGCCCTGAAACCGCTTCGCCCGCCCTGCGTTACGGTCCGGACGATCGCCCGCCGGCGCCCGTGCTGAGCCTGTATGGGCTGCAGTGGGTGTCGACCTCCACCTACCCGGTCATCCTCGGGCTGGGCGTTGTCGGACTTCACCTGAACCTCACCGCCGGGGACCTCTCATCGTTCACATCCGCCTCGTTGCTCACCATTGGTGTGGCGTCGCTGGTGCACGCCCTCTGGGGACATCGCCTCGCTGTGCTATCCGGTCCCAGTCTCCTTCCCGGCCTGGCCATGGTCGCCGCCGTTGGCGCCGGCGCACCGCTGCCGCAAGTGTTCGGCGGTGTGATTGTCGGGTCCATCGTGGTGGCCGTGCTGGCCCCGCTGGGCCTGGTCCGTGTGTTGCGGCGGGTGCTGACGCCGCTGGCCGTCGGGGTCCTCGTGATGCTCTTCGGCCTGGTCACCGCACAGATGGGGATGGAACTGGCGGCGCACGACGGGCCCCTCGGATTCGGCCTCGCGCTGGTGCTGGGCCTGAGCATCGGCGCGATCAGCCTCTATGCCCGCCCGCCGGTCTCCTCTCTGGGGGTGCTGATTGCGGTGGTCGCAGGGTACTCGATCCTGGCGGCGATCGGGCTGCTCGACCTCGGTGCGGTGCACTCGCCGCAGCTCATCGTCGCGCCCCGGTTCTATGCACCCGCCTGGCCGGCCGGCGCCGTGCTGCTGACGATGATCATCGCCCAGCTGGCGAATGCAGGAGTGACAGCCGGCAACGTACAGGCAGCAGCCGATCTCGTCGGACGTCGCGTCACGAACTCTGCCGCGCGCCGGACCATCCTGGTCAATGCCGGCGTCGAGGGCGTACTCCCGGCGATGCTGGGGGCGACGCCCCTGGTGCCGTACGCGGTCAGCCTCGGTGTCGTCAGCCTGACGCGCGTGGCCACGCGCTACGCCGTGGCGCTCGGAGGCGCGGTGCTCATCGGCCTCAGTTTCTTCGGCCCCGGTGTGGCGCTGCTGGCCGGCGTCCCTCGGCCGGTGGCTGGGGCCGTGCTCCTTGGCATCGCCGCACCGCAGATCGGAGTCGCCGCGCAGATGTGGGGTGCGGGGACGCCCTCCTTCAACATGCGCCGGCTGTTCATCGCCAGCGCGGCCACCTTCATCGCTCTCGGCGAGACGTCCCTGCCCGCGGACTTCTATGCCCGGGTTCCCAGTCTGCTGGCGCAGATCCTGCGCAATCCGGTGGTGGCCGGGCTGATCTACGTGATCATTCTCGAACAGTTGGTGTTTCGGCAGCCGGGTCGCGGAGAGCCCACGGGTGCAGGCCGAGGTTCTGGCGGTTTCTAAGCTC
The DNA here is from genome assembly GCA_963843385.1 of uncultured Acidobacteriota bacterium. Taxonomy (GTDB): domain Bacteria; phylum Acidobacteriota; class Vicinamibacteria; order Vicinamibacterales; family JAKQTR01; genus CAVOHU01. The sequence continues at coordinate 898,960 of CAWJJY010000005.1, read as the reverse complement.
GGGCCGCTCGATCCACAGTCAAACGGCGCCGATTGTCCGGGAAGCCGTCAACCGCGGCGCATCGGGTACTGGCAGCAGGTGGAGACCTACGTCACGGCCCACTCACACGCCGTGTTTTCGCACGGCATCTGCCCCGAGTGCATGAACACGCACTTTCCGGAGGATGCTGCCGGCGAGCATGTCACGGCAGCGGCGTCGTCTCTGCCAGGCTCCGGCATCCATCTCGACCGTTGAGCCCGGCTTCTGGTGAGGCCTGACTGTCCGCGCTCGGCCAAGACGATGGCGGAGAGCACCAACGCGGCGGCCACACGCTTCACGCGATGACGGCGCGCGAACGTGCTGGCGCGATAACGCAGGGTGTCGGTTCGCATGGCGATCCGTAGTCCCGCGAAAAACCGACGGATGTTGCCGGAGAGCGCGTCGACAGACACATCGCGCCGCTCGAGTAGCTTTGCGATGGCCGTCAGCGCAACCGTGTCGAGGTTTCCGCGCAAGGACAGCGCGATCGTTTGGCTGACCACCGTACTGGGCGGCGCCGGTTCAGCCTCGCAGACGGCTCTCTCGATGTCGGAGGGCGAGGCGCTCGGCACCACGATCGCCCAGCGTCCAGACAGCATTTCGTAGAGCAGTGCGCCAAGGCCGTAGACGTCAGCCGATGTCGGGACCGGCTCGCCGCGAACGTGCTCGGGCGCCGCGCCGCCTGGAATCCTTCCGGCGTGAGGGCCTATCATGGGCTCGTGAGGCCATAGACCGGAGGAGAAGCCCATGTTCAAGAGCAACGCCGTCCGAAGCTGCGTCGAGCTTCACGAGATCGAGCTCAATCGGTTCTACGAAACCTGGGAGAAATTCCGCGCGTTCGGCGGGCAGCTGCCGGAGACCAGCGACCCGAATTACCAATCGATCGACCACCTCGGTGGCCACGCGTTCCGGGCGGCGCGCAACTACCTGACCTGGATTGGTGACTGCGTGAAGCGTCCCGTGACCGATGTCGATTTGGACACCGATCACGTGAGCATCGCGCACAAGGGGCGCGCCTTCGTCGACGCCGTCCTCGTGGCCTGGCGCCGGCATCTGGCGTTGCTCGAGGACGCGGAGCTGGCGCCGGAGGTCTACAAGTCCCGCTGGGGCCAGGACTACAACGTCGAGCAGATGCTCGAGCACGCCGTGGTGCACCCGATGAGGCACCGGATCCAGCTGGAGCGGCTGATGGCGCAGGCGTCCCGATCGCCGGAACCCTGAGTCACGCGGCGAGAGGCGGGCCCGGGCTGTGCGTCACTTCTTGCCCGGCGCGAGCATCGTCGGATCCAGGCCCTTCTTCACCTGCGGAACACCGTCGGTCATCCACAACGGCGCGGGCGTTCCCTTGAGATAGTGGTCGAAGAACTGCCGCATTCGAACCTGGAAGTCCTTCTGGTTTTCCTTCCTGCCGAGGTGATGGGCCTCGTCCGGATACGAGAGCAGAATGACCTGTTTGCCCAGGCGCCGCGCCGCGGCATAGAACTCGAGGCCCTGTCCCCAATCGACCGAACCGTCTGCTGTGCCCTGCAGGATCATGAACGGCGTCTTGATCTTCGGCGCGTTGTGCACGGGAGACTGGCTCTCGTACAGAAGATGCGCAGACCACGGCGTGGTGTTCGCACCCATTCGCACCTGCCCGACCTCGGTGATGCCCTGCTGGATGTTGCCGCTCGATCGGTAGAGGGTGCCGTAGAAGCTCGTCAGGTCGGTCGGCGGCGCTCCGGTCACGACCGCCGCGAAGATGTCGGTCTGCGTCACGATGAAGGACGACTGGTAGCCGCCCCAGCTGTGGCCCTGCAGGCCGATGTGCGCCGGGTCCGCGTAGCCCAGCTCGATCACCTTCTTCACGGCGCTGGTGACGCAATCGAGCGCCGAGGTCCCGGGCTTGCCGATTTCGTACCTGACGTCAGGCTGAAGCACGAGGTACCCGTTGCTCGCGTAGGTCGACATGTGGGGGCGGTCGTCGTAGACCGGAAACGAGAAGTTGTGGTGCGTGTCGGACATCAGCTCGTAGAAGTACACGATCATCGGATACTTCTTGCCGGGTTCGTACCCGGCCGGCAGCGTCAGTGTGCCCTGCAACCGCTGGCCCTTGCTGTTCTTGTAGTCGACGAGCTTCTTCGAACCCCAGGCAAACTGCTTGAACAGGTCGGGCTCGACATCGGTGACCTGCCGCGGCGCCGTGAATCGCTTGTCCGCGACCCAGTAATTCGGGTACTCGTTGAAGGTCTGCTCGACGAAGATGACCCGGTCGGCGTTCTTCGCCGCCATCGGGGCGCCGATGGACTTGTCCGCCCACGCAAGCGGAGCCGGCGGCTGTCCGGGCGCGACCTCCGAGTAGCCCGACTTCTTCGTCCACTCGCCGAAGGCTGAGAGCAGCACGGGCTTGCCGAGATCGATCGGCTCCGCAGCGGCGCCACCGCCCCGGCCGCCGCCACCGCCCCGGCCGCCGCCGGCACGCCCGAACTGCGTGACGCGGTACCGCACCTCCTGCTTCGCGCCTTCCCCCTTGGTGATGTTCGTGATGGGCCCGCCCCCGAGCGGCAGCGCCCAGACGTCGTAACGGTCATACAGCAACGCCGACTTGCCGTCCGAGGTGAAGCCTGCGACGCCGTACACGGGTTTCTCGTAGTCGTGGTCGTCTTCCGCGTTCACGAAACTCTTGCCGCCATCGATGGCCGTCTTCTTCCCCGTCGACATCTCGTACGAGTAGACGCGGCCCCCCTTCAGATACAGGAACCACTTCCCGTCCGGCGACAGTCCCATCGTTCGCGACAGTCCCGGCTCGATGAGCGTGCGGGCGCCGGTCGTGAGGTTCACGCGGTAGATGTCGCTCCTGGTTGCGCCCCACTCGACCTGTCCCCGGTAAGGCGTATCGAGTCGGCCGATCGCCCACTGAAGATCGTCAGTGGCGGTGATCGTCCTCATGTCGTCATCTGCGATCTGGCGGAGCGAACCCGACGCCACCTCAACGATTGCCGCCTTCGTCGATCGTCGTTCCTGGTTCAGCTGCACGATCTGCACGGACTGCGGTTCGTCGTCCTTCCAGTGCCACACGTCGACGTTGGGCTGCGGCTCTGTCGATGTGGGCTTCTCGGCGTCCTGTTCTTTCAATCCCACGAGGACCCGCGCGAAGTCGGTGCTCCATCTTGGCGCGGTGAATTCGCTGATCACCATGCCCGAGGGCAGCGACCCGCCCTTGGCCGGGTCGAACGTTGTGGCCTGCGTCTGTGGCGTTCCGACATTTCTCCACAGCAGCAGCGCGTTCTCACGCTGAAGCTTGCCCTTGGCCTTGTCCCCGCGCAGCACGGCGAGGCTCGCGCCTTCGGCGCTCCACACGAGCTGGTCGTAGTCGGCTGCCGCCGCGTCGAGCATCCGCTGGTCGCCGCTCGCGAGCGTCATCACGTACACGCCGTTGCCAAGCCGCTGCTGGCCGCGCACGGTGTAGGCCATCTGCTTGCCCGCCTCATCGAACGCGTACAGGCCGACGTTGCCGACGTACCGCTGGTTGCCGGATGACAGGTGCCGCATCAGCAAGTCCGTGCCCGGCGCGTTGCTGTCGACCGCCGCGACGGCGGCTGCGCCTCCGCGGCCGCCGCGACCTCCGGCGGCATCAGCAGCTGGCGGGGTGCCGGCGGCTTGCGGCCGCAGCAGCAGCCACTCGCCGTCGGGCGAGAAGGCGAAGCTGCCCACCGAAGGGTACGGAGTCTTGCTCCCGGTCGACAGATCGAGCACTTCGAAGGCGCGCGCCGGCGCAGGTTCGGCGCCCGGGGCCGCGCCCTGAGCCGGTTGCCCGCCACCACGCCCGCTCCCGCCACGGCCGCCGCGTCCAGTCACCGCCGGCGGCGCGATGAAGTACCCGACCCAGTGCGAGTTGTCCGAGAACGACGCGCCCGTTCCGCGCGGCACCTCGTAAACCTTGTCGCCGTCGAGCGCCTTCACGGCCAGCGTGGCGTCGCCATCATTGGGTGTCACCGTGTAGAGCATCCACTTGCCGTCGGTCGAGATCGCAGCGCCTGAGATGCGCTTGATCTTCGCGTAGTCATCGAGCGTGATGGGCTTTGGCGAGGTCGACTGCGCGCGCATCAGCAGCGGCGTCAGCGTGAGGGCCAGGACGACGATGAACACGAAATGACGAGCGCGGCTGGAAGAGATCATCGGTGTGCTCCACATGGTTCTACCGCCGGGGCGAACGGGCGGGTCGCGGCTCCGGTGACGGACTCTTTCGAACCGGCGCAGGATATCACGCGGCGCTGCCTGCGCCCGGCGGAAAGCGCGTCGGGTTCTTCTTCACATGATGCGGCGAGCAGTCCGCCCGCAGTCCTAGAAGAAGACCGTTGCGACGATGGTGTCGGTGTAGTTGCCGGCCGGGACGTTCTGGTGCGCGGGAATTCGACCGTAGACGGTGAAGGCGCGCGGACTGCCATTCCGCCCCCGCGACCAGAGCGCAGGGGGGCATCACCCTCGTCGTGTAGCCTTGCGCGACCCCTACGACTTGTTGATCGGCACCCGCACGTCAACCGCTCGCTCGAGCGGCAGCGAGAGCAGCGTGCCGCGCGCGAGGCGGATCTCCGGCCCATGCGTCGTCAGGACCACGGCGGTTCCGGCGCCAGCGCCGATCACGCCCCCGATCACCGCGCCCTTGCCGCCGCCGAGCAGCCCGCCAAGAATCGCGCCGCCGGCCGCCGGGATGGCGATCTTGGCGACGTCGTTGCTCTTCTTTTCGGCCGCCACCAGGCCGACCCGCGCCGCGATGGGGTACCGCTCATCGCTTCCTGCGATCGCGGCTGATCGAAACACGAGTGACACGCTGGCTCGGGTCTTGCCGCCGCCGGACGAGCGGACGGCCTCGACCTCGCCGCTGACGACCGTGCCTGCGGGAAGGACCTCCGTGCTGTCGACGACAATGGCCTCGGTGAGGGTCGCCTCGATCGGATCTCCAACGCGACTGGAGTCCGAACCGACCGGCGATGACAACCGGGCGGCGAGTTTCGTGCCCTGCGGGAGGGTGTACTCGCGGAACTTCGCCAGCGCCGGGAGCGCGGCTGGAGTGCCGTCCAGAACCTGCACCTCGGCGATCTGATCGCGGGCGACCGTTCGGGAGGCCGATCCCACCTGGAGATTCACGGTCTTGTCGTCACGGGCGGTGAGCGTGCCGCGCAGCACGCCGCCGTCCTGCCGGGTAACTTCTACCTTCGTGCCGACCGGAACTTTCTCCACGTCAGCACGCCTGGCGCAGCCGGTTCCGACTATCGCGGCCGCCAAAGCGAAGGTCAGCAGGATGTTCTTCATGGTTGGTCCCCTTGGCGTATGAAAAGCCGATGAATTCAGTGCAAATTCCATGCCCCGCCGCTTCGGGCCTATTCGCTGCGGCCCGCGCTTCCTCTTCCAGCGGTCACGGCGCCGAACGAGCGGTCGCTGATGAAGCCGAAGAGGATGCTGTAGGTGCCTATCGTCTGATGCCGGTCGGCCACATCTGGATAGTGTGCGTCCCGGCGGGACGCGACGTACTTGAGCGTTATCGTGTTGCGGCCGAAGACGCGCACGGTCAGCGCGGCGTCTCCGCGCAGGATCTGCTCCGATCCGTGACGCTCGGTGGAAGCGATGCCGGTGACACGAAACCCGCGCAGCGTCATGTCGAGGGTTGCCACGCTGCCGACGAGCAACCGCACGGAGAAGAGACCCGACGGAGTGAGGCCGTAGTGATAGTCGCGTTCGGCGCTGCTGCTGCGCGTGGTGCCCGCCGCACCCCAGCCGACTCCCCCGAGGAGCGTTCCCTGGATCGTCACCGCTGCAGCCGGCTGCCACTGGCCGGTCGTCCCGACGGAGAGGGCCGTGCTCGACACGCGGAAGACATGCGGGGAGATGTAGTCGAATCCGCCGTAGAGGCCCCACACACCTTGATAGGCGCCGCCGCTCCCGTAGGCGGTTCCGACCAGGAGGCCGCGGCTCATGAAGTTCTCGAACGCCTTGGAGCTGACGGCGGTGAACTGGAAATCGAAGTAATCGAACGGGCGCTTGTATTCATACCCGGGTCTGCCCGGAGACCCGTAGGTCAGGTGAAAGTCCGCGATGACCTCCTTGCGTTGGACGATTTCCGAGACGCCATACTGCGACGCCCGATCGCTGCGGCTCGCGCCCAGGCGCAGACGCGTGAAGACGGCCGGGTTGTGGTTCAGGTAGACGGTGTCGAAGCGGTTGCCGTACGCCAGGCGATTGAGTCCGGTCGCTGGAGAGACGGCCGTCGCGGCCAGCCTGCGCCAGAACCCGGGCGATCCATCGCCGCCTTCCAGCAACAGGCTCGCCAGGCGGAACAGCGGTTCGCCCAGGAAGGTCCCGCCGATGCCGGTCGTGATCTGGTCGTTGATCGAGGGCGGGCCGGTCTCGCCAGCAATCTCCCACAGCACGCTGCCGCCGAAGGTGTAGCCCAACGCTGCCCAGTAGCCGTGACCGGCGGATCGCGCGAAGCCGTAGTACAGGTTCCCCTGGTAGGGATGGTAGATCTGGTTGATTTCGAACTTGTCGGTGTCGACGACCCACTTCGCTCTGGCGTTCTTCTGGATCGAGGAGGAGGAGACGTTGTAAACGGGCCTGTCACCAAAGTAGAAGTCGAGCCGATTCAGGATGAGATCGAATCCGACGATGTCCAGGACCGGGACGAGCGTGTTGACGAGGCTCTTGGTTCTCATGCGGGAATCGGGCTCTGCAGCTCCCGACGCCTTGAAGGCGGTGCCCGACGCGTTGGGGGATGCATCCACTACCGACGGCGGGGTCGCCGAGGCGGCAGGTGGTTGTGCGGAGCCAGGAAGTTGCGCGCTCGCGAGGAGTCGCGCGCCGGCCAGGAGTTGCGCAGCGACAAGCGGTTGAACGGAGAGAGGAGGTTGCGAGGCGGCAGCGAGTTGCGAACCCATAGTGGATTGCGTGGCGGCAAGGGTTTGGTCAGCGGGGGGCGACTGTGCGGCGGTAGGAGGTTGCGCGGCGCCAAGGCCCGCTCGCCCCAGAATTCCGGTTGCTGCGAGCACGATCGCCAGAGTCCTCATCGCGGTCATTGTGGTTCTCCCGACAGAAGCTGCCGCTCGGCACGAACCCGTCCCAGCCCGGGTCTGCAATACCCTGTTGACGCGCGGATTACACCGCAAGAGCGATCGTAGGAGCCGCACGGCCCGCGCGTCTGTTCTCTTTGGAACAGTTGACGTTACGGGATTTGTCGGGCGACGTCGCCAGCGTCTGGGCCCTTGGACGTGCCGCGTGCTCCAGCTGCGGAGGGCCCGCCGCGGCTCGGGGCGCCGCCGCGCATTGGCGCGCTCGGGCTCAAGACGCGCGTGATAAAATAGCGGCGATTTTGGCACGGTCCCGAGGCGGGCCACGCTCGCGAAACGAGGCGCGAGGGCCTGCTCGGGGCAGTTCCTGCGCCAGGAGGCTGACGATGCCTACGAGAAACATGAGTGGATCGGCTGCCGCCGCCTCAGTCGTGGGCGTCACTCGGAACGTCAAGGGAACGCGGGCCCAGAGACCGTCCTTGGAACGTGATGTGGCCAGACCCGGGCAGCGTGTGAATCCTCCGAAAGGCCAGACATTCGACCTCCAGGCGTTCCTCGAGTCGAGCGGTGTGGCCGGAACGGTCGTCGAGCATCGCACCGGAGACGTCATCTACGAGCAGGGAGACCTCTGCAACACCGTTCTCTACGTTCGGAAGGGCGGCGTGACGCTCCGGGTGCTCTCCCACGCGGGCAAGGAAGCGGTCGTGGCGATGCTCGGGCCGGGCGACTTCTTTGGCGAGGGGGCCCTGGCGGGACAGCCGCTGCGCATGGCGACCGCATCGGCCACCAGCGCCACCGTGCTCCTCGTCGTCGAGAAAGAGAAGATGATCCGGCTGCTTCACGAGCAGAACGCCCTCTCGGATCGGTTCCTCGCCCACGTTCTGGCGCGAAATATCCGCATCGAAGCCGATCTGGTGGACCAGCTGTTCAATTCCAGCGAAAAACGGCTGGCCCGCACCCTGCTTCTTCTCGCCCGCTACGGCAAGCAGAGCGCACCGCATCACGTCCTGCCGAAGCTCTCGCAAGAGCTGCTCGCGGAAATGGTCGGCACGACCCGCTCGCGCGTGAACTTCTTCATGAACAAGTTCAGGAAGCTCGGGTTCATCGAATACAACGGCGGCCTCAAGGTCAACGACTCGCTGCTGAGCATCGTGCTGCACGACTGACGCGCCCCACCCATCGGCAGACCGCCTCGGACGCACGTCATCCGGCCAGCGCGCAGCGACCCCATCTAAATTGGCGCGTCTGTGCGGGTGTGCAAATCTGTACAGCGCGCCCCAATACCGCGTGTGATGATGGGGTCGTGAGATCCAAGAGCAAGATCAGGAGCACCAGGAACAGCCCCGTCTTCGATGCGCAGGCGTTCCTCGACTCGGCTGGCGAGGCGAGAAAGGTCATGGCGTTCGGGCGAGCCGAGACGATCTTCTCGCAGGGGGAGGCGGGCGACAGCGTGCTCTACATTCAGACGGGCGGCGTGAAGCTTTCGGCCCTTTCCGCGGCCGGCCGGGAAGCGATCGTCGCGGTCCTCGGACCAGGCGACTTCTGCGGCGAAGGAGGCCTGGCAGGGCAGTCCGTCCGAACGGCCACCGCGACGGCGCTGACTCCAACGACGGCACTCGTGATCGGGAAGGATGAGATGATTCGGGCGCTCCACGCCGAGCACGCGCTGTCGGACCGCTTCATCGCGTACATGCTGAGCAGGAACACCCGCATCGAGGAAGACCTGCTCGTTCAGCTCTTCAACTCCAGCGAGAAACGACTCGCCCGCGCGCTTCTACTGCTCGCCCGCTACGGCACGCGCGGCAAGCCGCGGCGAGTCCTGCCCAGGATTTCGCAGGCGGCGCTGGCCGACATGGTCGGGACGACGCGCGCTCGCGTGGGTTTCTTCATGAACAAGTTCAAGAAGCTCGGCTTCATCGAGGACAACGGCAGCCTCAAGATCAACAAGTCCCTGTTGAACGTGGTGCTGCACGACTGACCCGCCGTCGAATCAGCCTTCCGTCGGCACGATCTCGAGGAACCCGCGTCAGACCGCCTGGGCGCCTTTCAGCACCAGCCACACGACGAACGCGATTGGAAGGCCCACCGCCAGAATGGCGACAGGAACCGCCAGGGCGAAGAGGATGGCTTCGCCGACCCGGAGGGGGTCGCGTGTGGCGGGCTGGTTCGGCTCAGCGCGTGCCGTCGATTCGTGCCGACCTGGCCGGAACATGGGGACGGGTGGCTGTGCCCACGTCGAGGTTAAGGCTCGCGGCCAGCCGCTGCGCTTCGTCGATCTCGGCGCTGAAATCCCCAAGATCCGGTCCACGCCCACGCCACTCAGGGAGCGGACCGGGAGTGCCGATCCGTGCACCGGCGCGCCCGACCATCGATCGGGCGTTCTCCAGCTGCCAATGCACTTCGCGAAGGTCTCCGTCGTAGAGGCTCACGCGGGCGCCCAGGAGCGAGACGCGCGCCTCGAGCAGGTCGTTTTGCGCCCTGGCCGCCAGGAGCGCACGATCGAGTTCCCGCTTGCCGGCGGCGCCCCAGAGCCATCCCCCGAGCAGAGCCACCAGCAGTGCCACGCACACGCCGACGCGCGTCGTCATCACGCCCATCCGTCGTGAGACGTCGTCGTCGGCGTGCGGAGGGTCGGGCCAGCCATACACGCAGCTGACGCCAACCCGTCCTTGCCTGGCGCAAGCGTCACAGCCGCCCCGTCAGGAGCAGGACCACCAGGACCAGCAGCACGAGCCCCATGCCGCCGCTCGGGTAGTATCCCCAATCCCGGCTGTGCCGCCACGTGGGCAGAGCTCCCAGCATGATCAGCACCGCAAGCACTATCAGAATGGTGAGCATCGATCTTCTCCTCCGTCACAGTTTCCATGCGTCTGCACGTGTTCGTCCGGCGCGAGGCGCCGCATGTTCGACCGAGAGCGATTGGAGCGCGGCCAGCGATGGCCGGCCGCGCTGTGGCATCACCTAGACGACCTTGTGTGTCTTGGCGTCGATCGCGTACCGCTCGACATCCCGCGCGCCGCGTTCGACGTCCTGCGCGCCGCGCGCGACGGTGTCGCACACCTCGTCGCGGACCTTCTGTCCTTTGCGGGCGAGCCCGTCGACCGCGTCGGCGACGCGGAGCTTTGCGTCCTGATACCGCCCGGAGACCGCGTTGCCAAGGTTCTTCGCCGTGTCGACGGCCCGGGCCCTGATCTCGGCGCCCGTCCGTGGAGCCAGCAGCATCGCCAGTCCTGCGCCGACGGCGCTGCCCATCACGAGCCCCGTCAGGAAACGATAGTCAGATGTCCGAGTGGCTTGTTCGTTCATGTCTGGGTCTCCCGTGCGTTCACACTGAAGCCTGAACGCCGAATACCTGTGGATGTGTGCATCGAGTCAGGGCAGCAGCACGAGCAGGTGGTCCACCACGCGCGTGACGCCCTTGGTGTCACGCGCGAGCCCCACGGCCTTGTCACGCTCGGCGAGCGACCGGACCGTGCCCGCCAGGGTAACGACACCGGAGGTCGTCGAGACCCCGATGGTGCGCGCGCTGACGACCTCGTCCAGGGCCATCTTCGACTTGATCTTCCCGCTCATTTCGGCATCCGACACGAAGGCGTCGACCTTCAGCGCGGCGTTTCCGGCCCGCTCGCCGATCTGGTCCAGGCGGCTGCGTGCGGATCCGGTATCGACCGCGACCGTTGTCGGCCTGGCGGCGCCCCAGCGTTCCATCAGATCAGCGGGAGACCAGAACCCCAGCAGGTACGCGCCCAAGGCGACCACTGCGAGGACCAACACCACCCGAAACAGGCTTCTCATGCTGCACCTTCGTTCGCGCCCTCCGAAGACCATCGCTTCGCAGTCAGGCCGAGGTGGACCGCCCGCCCCGGGAAGGGACGGTGCCCTGGGTGATTGGCCATGCTCGCGTCGTCGGGCACCTGCAGTGTCGCGCATCAGCATCTGCCAGCGCTGTCCCGCTTTGCACACCTGACTCGTTCTGGAGCGTGCCCGCCCGACTACGGCTCCGCTCTCCGGAAACGGGTTCGAGCGCGGCGTACGGCGCCGTCGTGCTCCGCCAGTCCGTGAACTACGGGTATGAGGAAGGCTTCCAGGCTGGACGGGCGGACCGGCTGGATCACGGGCCATTCAACTACCGGGACGCGTACGCCTATCAGGACGGGATCTACGGGTATCGCGGCTTCTACATCGAGCGGACCCACTACAACTACTACTTCCGCGAGGGCTTCCGCCGCGGGTATGAAGACGGTCACTACGGGCGTCACAGGTACGGCGTGTATGCGACCGGACGATACGCCGTCCTGGGCGGCGTGCTGTCAGTGATCCTCAACCTGCAGTCGCTTCGGTAGCCCGGGCGACGTCTTGAGCATCGCGCGTTGCGCGGTGTCGAAAGTCGGCGGCGTGAGAAACCCGCATGCCGCCGGCGCACCATGAGCTTACGCACAGCGTTTGCGAATGGTGCGGGCAAGAGGCTCACGGCTGGACACCGCTCGGCGTGACGGATTGCTGGCGTGTCAATCTCGCCAGGCGACGCGACGGTTGGCAAACCCAGCCAGCGATGAGTCGGGAGTGACCGGGGGCGGTCACTCCCGAAGTGATTGCACCCCGGGGGGTCACGACGACCGAGGCTGGTGGGGCGTCAGGTCGAAGACATCATTCGAGACGGCATTCCACAGAGAGATGGCTGGCGCCTCCGCGTTGTGATGGTTGTGGTCGAGGATGCTCACCGATGCGGTGTCGAGGACCAGATGCTGGCCTTCCCTCACTGGCAGGCCGATCCAGCGCGCCGCGAGCGCGCTCAGAAAATGCCCGTGCGAGAAAATGGCAACTGGCCCCCTGGCTCGACGCAGATCAGCAATGACCTGGTCCGCTCGTCCGGACACCTGTTCCGGCGATTCCCCTCCCGGACAACCATCCAGAAACACGTTCCAGTCGGGACGTTCGGTGCGAATCTCCGCAGTGGTCCGGCCTTCGAAGTCGCCGTAATCCCACTCGCTGAGATTCGGCTCGACGCGAGCCACCTCACCGAACCCAGCCAGTTCGCACGTTCTGCGAGCGCGCAGAAGCGGGCTCACCAGAACGAGCGCAAACGGAATCCCCTGCAGAATTGATCCCAGCCGACGGGCCCTCTGCTCACCGCGTTCGGTGAGCGCCAGATCCGTGCGACCGGTGTGCTGGCTGCTGAGCGACCAGGCCGTTTCACCGTGACGGACGAGAAACACCTGCGAGTCCATGGGCGCACTCCAGCCTTTCACCACGCAACGGCCTCGCAAGGTGGCGAGGGTGTGCGGCCATGGGGGGCTTCACGCCTTCGCGTCCAGGCCCTCGGTCCCAATACGAGGCTCGATCCAGCCCCCTGCGCTCGAGGCGATTCGGTCGGCCTCGGCGGGCCCCCAGCTTCCCCGATCGTACTCATGCGGCGGTCCGACGCGATTCAGGGCGGGATCGACGATGCGCCACGCGGCCTCGACGCCGGCCTCACTCCCGAAGAGCGTTCGGTCCCCGCGCAACGCATCGCCGAGCAGGCGTTCGTACGGACTCATCTCGTCACCCGGATGGCGGTGTTCGACCAGATGAACGTCTTTGCCGACCATGGCTTCTCCGGGCGCCTTGATTCTGGCCGTCAATGCGATGGAGACATCCGGGCTCAGTCGAAAACGGATCTCGTTGGAGTGCCCGGCCGAGGTCGAATCAAAGAGCGCGTTCGCCGGCCGCTTGAATCTGACGTGCACCTCGGTGAAGGTGGCTGCCAGGCATTTGCCGGTGCGGATCAGGAACGGCACCCCGGTCCATCGGTCGTTCTCGATGGCGATCCGCGCGGCGACGTAGGTCTCGACGCGTGAATCCGGCTCGACCCCTTCTTCGGCTCGATAACCGCGGTACTGCCCCCGGACCACGTCGATCCCGCGAAGGGGACGGACCGCCTTCAGCAGCTGGACTTTGGCGGCATCAATCGAACGGCCGTCGCCGGTCTCCGGCCGGTCCATTCCAAGCAGCGAGAGGACCTGCAGCAGGTGATTCTGGAAGACGTCCCGAAGTGCGCCGACCTCCTCGTAGAAGCGCCCGCGCCCGCGGACGCCGAAGGCTTCAGCCATCGTGATCTGCACGCTCTCGACGTGCTCTGTGTTCCAGATCGGCTCCAGGAACGTGTTGGCGAACCGGAAATACAGGAGGTTCTGTACCGGCTCCTTGCCGAGGAAATGATCGATGCGGTAGACGGCTGGCTCGGGAAACGACTCGTGGAGGGTCGAGTTGAGGGCCTGTGCGGACGCGAGGTCGCGGCCGAATGGCTTTTCCACGATCACACGGGCGTGCGCGGCAGAACCCGACCGAGCCAGGCTGGATGCGACGGTGCCGAACAGACTGGGTGGAATCGCCAGATAGAACAGCGGCCGTTCGGCCGGACCGAGCGCCCGTCTCAATGTTCCGAAGGTGCCAGGGTCCAGGTAGTCGCCGGCCAGGTAGGAGAGCCGCCCCGCGAACCTGCCGAAGACCTCGGCGTCGAGCTCTCCGTGCGCGGCGATGCTCTCTCTCGCACGCGCGCGCAGCTGATCGGCCGTCCAGTCCGGCTTCGCAACGCCGATGACCGGAACGTCCAGATGGCCGCGGCGGGTCATCGCCTGCAGCGCGGGGAAGATCTGCTCGTAGGCGAGATCGCCTGTCGCGCCAAACAGCACCAGCGCGTCAGAGTGAGGCTCGGGCATGGAGACGGGCCCTGCGCAAGTCCACGAGGCCACGGGCCGGGGCGTCGTACGCCGCCGGCCCGAGCTGTCTGAGCTACGCCATCCTGCGGCGCCCGCCCACCAGGCCAACCAGGAACAGCACGACCGCGACAACCAGCAGCACGTGGACAAATGCGCCGAGGGTGTAGGTCCCGACGACACCGAGCAACCATGCGATCAGCAGTATCACAGCCAAGGTGTACAACATGTGAGTCTCTCAATTCTTGTGCAGGTTCGTTTCGCGTCCACACTGCGGACCGGAGCCGACCTGCGACGCCTGTTGAACAGCGTATGGCCACCGCCCGGCGCGTGTCTGTGCCGTAAAGCACACGGGTGTCAGGGCCGCTACCTGTGCGGTCTTGAACACACGCCCGGACGACAGACTGGTAGGCTCGTGACGTTGACGGGATCTTCGGACCAGTGTCTTCGCCGATGTTGAAAGGACTCAAATGGCAGGCATGAAATACGTCGTCGCGTTCGCGGTTGGGGTCGCGGTCGCAGGAGCCGGGATGGCAGTGGCGGGTCAGCAACGGCCATACGGCACGAGCAACCCGCCCACGCGCGTCCAGTACCGGCTGACAGGCACGTATCAACTCGAGATCACTCGAGGCGATGATCCCGGACGAGCGGCCGAACTGGCTGCCCGGGCCGCTCCCTCAGACCAGAGGCAGCGTACCTCCCAGCGCCTCCTGGCCCGGCTGGAAGCACCGGCGCGGATCGCGATCGAGCGCGACGGAAACTTCGTGACGATGGCGTCGTCTCGCGCACAGCGCGTGACCTTCGAGGCGGATGGAAACGATCGATCGGAGCGGTGGTCCGATGAGCGGACGATGAACACCCGCGCCACCCTGGAGGGCGAACGCCTGGTGGTTGCGACCACCGGCAATCGAGGCAGCGCGTTCACGGTGACCTTCGATCCGGCGGGCAACGGCCTGCAAATGACGCGGACCATCGATGATGAGAACCTCCGGCAACCGGTGACGGTGCGGAGCTTCTATCGACGGGTGTCGGATGACGCCCGGTGGAATATCGATACCAGCGGCGGACCGGGGGCAGACAACAACCCGAACCCGGCGGAACGCGACTTCCTCGTGCCTGACGGCACCAGGTTCGTGGCCTCGCTGGACAACGCGTTGAGCAGCATGGATCTGCGTGAGGGAGACCTCTACACGATGACCGCCCGCAGTCCTTCGCAGTACGAAGGTGCGGTGATTCATGGCTTCGTCTCGACGCTGAACGAGTCGCGGCGGGTGCCCGGCCGGTCGGGGATGACGCTGAACCTCCAGAGCATCAGCCTCCGCAATGGCAGCTCGTATCAGTTCGACGGGACCATCGAGGGGATCCGCACCCCGGATGGCCAGACGGTCAGGATGGATCGGGAAGGCTCGGTGGACAATCGCGGCACCCAGACCCAGAAGGTGATGGAACGTGGCGTGATCGGCGCAGCACTCGGCGCCATCATCGGCGCAGTCGCCGGCGGATCCAGGGGCGCGGTCATTGGTGCGGTGGTCGGCGCAAGCGCGGGCGCAGGCACGGTCATCATCGAGGGGCGCGACCGGCTGGACCTGCAGCGCGGAACGGAAATGACCATCATGTCAGGCGACCCAAGGTATCGGCGAATGAGCCCTGGCGGACAGCGTTGACGTCCTTCCGCACCCGCCCCGCGCGCAACGGTGTCCTCAAAGTCGTGCTGGCCGGCATGCGCGACGCTGGGGTTTCTTGCTCGGCAGACGGACGCCGACGGCCTGAGACGTTTCGGCCCCGCCATCATCGCAGGTGACGTTGAGGCGCGACCGTGGCCCGTGGACAGTGACGGATCAGAACGGTCTGATGATCGACGCGGCGGCGCGAGTGGGCTGAATCGCGGCCGTGGCGTGCGGCGCGCTCAGGAGTCTCGCATCGAGGCCGGGGCGCTCCGCGCCGCTCGCGTCCGGAAGCGCCTGAAGGGCGAGGTAGTCGTCGATCCCTTGCTCGATCTCGCGTGGGAAGCTCGGCGCCCGCCCGACGAGCTGGTCCTTGTAGACGCGCAACATGATCTCGCGGAAGATCGGCAGCGCCGCGAGCCCGCCGGTTTCACTCGCCCCCAGCGGGCGATTGTCGTCGAAGCCGATTCGGACCGCCACCGTGATCCCCGATCTCCCGTAGGTGGACCCCACGAACAACGCATCTCGGAATTCGCTCGTCGTCCCGGTCTTGCCCATCACCGGAATCGGGAAGTCGCGGGCGTTCAGACTGTGGGCGGTGCCGTCCGGGAGACGAACCACGCCCCGGAGCCCCTCCTGGATCGAGCGCAAGGCCGAGGAGCCGATCTCCCGAGCGTCTCGCGGCGCCTGGTACATCCCGTCGCCGGACAGGTCGGTCACGCGGTCGACGACATACGGTTCTGCCAGGACGCCCGAGGCGATGGCGCGGTAGGCGTCCGCCAGCTCCAGCAACCGCACCTCTGACGCGCCGAGGGCCGTGGACAGGAACGGCTGCAGCGGGGTGCGGATGCCCATCTCATGGGCGGTCCGAATCACCGTGCCGACTCCAATCTCCCGCGTAATCCAGACGGCCACCGCGTTGCGCGACTCGGCCAGGGCCTGGCGCACCGGCATCGGGCCCTTGAACTGGTTGTCGTAATTGGCGATCCACTTGACGGCGCCATTTCCGAGCGGCACCTCGATGGGCTCGTCGGGCACCGTGGTGTCGAGATCCAGACCCGACTCGAACGCGGCCAGGTACACCAGCGGCTTCATCGCGGAGCCCGGCTGGCGCAGTGAGCCCGTCACGCGGTTGTAGTCGGAGTAGCGGTTGTCGCGAGCCTGGTAGGTCCGCCGCCCGCCGGCCTCGGCCAGGATCGCCGAGTCGGCATTGCCGAGCACCACCACCGAGCCCTGGATCAGCCCCTTTGCCCTGGGGTGCCGCTTTTCGTAGAGGGCCAGGCCGTGCTCGAGCGCGTCGTTCACGATCGCCTGCACGCGTGCGTCGACAGTCGATCTGACCACGATCCGCCCCTGGAACAGATCTTCGACACCGAAACGACTGCCGCCACGCCGGGCCAGTTCGTCGAGCACGTGCTCGATCGCCGCCGGGGCGTCGGTCTGAATCGGGCTGAGGGGCGCGACACGGATCGGTTCGCCCTGGCAGTGCTTCGCGAGGCTCTCGGGAATGTACCCGTTGCGCGCCATCAGCGCGAGGATCTGATTGCGTCGGTCCAGCGGCCTCTTGTTGCCGGGCACGGGGGCGTAGTCGCGGGGCGACTTGCCAATGGCAGCCAGCAGCGCGGCGTTGGCCGCATCGTCAGGCGTATAGCTCGCGAGGGTCTTGCCAAAGTAGTACTCGGATGCGGCGGCGAAGCCGTACCGGCCGTTCCCCAGGTAGATGAAGCTCGCGTAGCGCGCGAAGATCTCGCGCTTGGCCCGCTCTTGCGATCCAAATCTCCTGCGCATCTCCTGTTCGAGCCAGAGCGTCAGGCGCACCTCCTCCATCTTTCGAAGGAGCTTGTTCACCGCGGAGGCTCCCAGCACCAGAGACAAGAGCCGGGGAGGGGCCAGACCAGCGTGGAAGAGCGCATCCCCGTCGGTGCGGCTCGTGAGCTGCTGCAGGAAGTAGCCGCGGACCAGCTGCTGGGTCAGCGTCGAACCTCCCTGAGGCAGCAGCAGCCGCAACCCGTTGCCGCCCTTCCACCATTCCGAGAGAGAACGCACCGTCGTCTTCTTGACCACCCGCGGCAGCGCCGTGTAGTCCACGCCGGAATGGGAGAAGAAGCGCCGGTCCTCGGCGGCCAGGATCGCCTGGCGCAGAATGGGCGGCACCTCGTCGTAGGTCACCACGCGCCGGTACTCGCGCGCCAGCTCGATCAGCACCTTGCCGCGAGCGTCTCGGACGACACCGGTCCTGGGGGGCTCGAACCGGATGAACGCCGTCAGGTCGGGCAGGCCGGAGCGGTCGAAGTACACGTGGTACACCAGCCACGCCGAGGTGGACAGAAGAAGCGCGACGGGAAGGAGGACGGCGGTGAGAAGCACGATACGGCGCCGCCGCGTGGCGGTCAGCCGTGCGGCCAGGCGCCGGGCAACGCGCAGTCGCGCAAAGAGAGCCCGCATCCGGTCGCGACCCGCGTCGGATTGATTCGGGCGCTCCTCGCCGGTTGTCGGCTGCGGAAGATTCGGTGCGTCGCTGTGGCCCAGGCCTGCCTCCGAGCAGCCGTTCCGGCTAGAGTCGTCGTCAGCCCGATTCAATGCGGTCATAGCCACCCTGACGGCAGGTGCTGGGTCGGTCCAGTTCCTGCCCACCCAAGCATGCCCGAGACGACGACGGAGGTCTGTTCACTCCTGAACACCACCAAAATGCCGATTCGACTGTGCGTTCTTGAACAGACGCCTGTGGTGGCGGCTTGGTAAGGTGGTCCAGTTCGCAAGGCCTTCGAGTAGATGTCGTCGCTAACAGAGGGAGCTCTAATGATGGGAACACGAAAGAGACACGTCGCCGTACTGGGGCTGGCGTTGGGGCTGGGGCTGGCGCTGGCAGCAGGAGCGGCCGGGCAGGGCAGTGATGCGACTGCCATGCACAATGCCCGCCGGCTCGGCGGGCCGACGGCGTTCTACGCACCACCATTGAGGAGCCCCGCCAGTCTGAAACAGCTGGTCGCGAGAAAGGGCATGGCGGAGGACATCCGGACGGTGCTGCGCGAGAGCGGCATTCCGGAAACCGCTGACGCCGTGCTGGCGGCACTCGCCGGGGCCGGTTCTGCGGTGACGGGCGGCTTCTGCGAGGAGGCGACGCCGGCTGACGGCACCATCGTGGCGTGCGATTTCCAGCCGGGATCGACCCTGCTGTGGATGGCCTACCGGCCCAACGCCAACAAGGGAATCCGCACGCCTGGCCGGCTCGAGCGAGTCAGATGGGCAGGGGCGAAGCCGTTCAAGGCGCTTCTTTTCCGCGTCACGAACGACTACAAGATTTACACCTTCGTCCTGCCGATGGCGTGCTCCAACCTGTCGCTCATGTCGGTCAAGGAGATCGAGGGTGAGCCGGTCGACGTATCACTCGACCGGATGTGCGATCCGAAGACAGGCGAGCTGCGTGCCACGATCAAGGCGGCCAGCAGGGATCTCGCGCGCGTGCAACGGGTGAGCGTGACCATCAACGGCCAGCCGGCGGGTGAGCTGACCGCTCCCGCATGGACGATCACCTCCAACAAGCCCGGCGACTACACGTTCGAGGCGACCGACGCCAGGGGCAGGTCCTATCCGCTCTCGCGGCGGAACATCCCCGTGGAGACGTGCCCGCAGGTGCGGCAGGTAGCCAGGCAACTGCAGGTCGTCGGGCCGACGTGCAACGTCGCGCTGTCCTTCGTTCCGGTGAAGGGCGCCTACGAGATCAACGTCGATGCGACACGGAGCACGACCGGCGCGAGCGGTGTCGCTCCCACGGTCGCGGTGGAACTGCGTGACGAAACCGTCGCAGGGGCTGGCCAGCAGCTGACGCTCGACAGCAGCCTCAACGGGAAGTTCACGGTGCGCAGGCCTGGCACCTACCGCGCAACGGCCACGGTAAGCACGCCGCGGGCCGTCGAGGTGGGCGACTACCGCTACGAAGGCACAGCCACATGCGAGGCGAGCGTCGCGATTGTGAGACCGGCAGGCGGCGTCGGGGTCTTCTTCGACGTCCTCGGCGGCAAGGATCGTCGTGTCCGCCCGATTGAGGGCACCGACCTGGAGTTCGCCCAGTGCTCGCCACTGCTCGGCGTGAAGTTCGGCGTCGCGAAGCGGCTGCGGAACGACTGGGAGCTGGCCGGCGCCGTCGGCGTCGGAATCAGCCTGGTGAGCGACGACAAGAAGGTGAAGGAATCGGAGCTCTTCGTCGATGCCGAAGTGAACAAGTACCTGGCCGGCGATTTCTTCGTCGGCACCGGACTCTCCTTCTGGGATCTGTCGCACGGTGACACGCGGACGCTCGCGTGGCTCCTGCATTTCGGCGTCCCGCTCTCGAGGAGCGCGAGGATCCCGGTGTTCCTCATCGGAGAGGGCCGGCTGTTCTTCGACCACCTCGGCGACCCCGGCAACAACTACCTGTTGTGGGGCGGCGTGCGGGTGCACTTTCGGCTCTAGCTCGCCGAATCGGTGATGACGGGAGCCGGCGGTCCAAGAGGGCTGCCGGCTCCCGCGTTCGGACATTCGCGAAAGGACCACGTGCCATGACTATGACCTACACGTTGCCGGGGCTCATCCTCCTCGTCGTTATTGCGGCCGTCTGCGGCGCCATCGGCCGGGCGGTGGCTGGCGGGGCCCGCGGCGGGCTCATCGTGTCGACCGTGCTCGGGTTCATCGGCGCCCTCATCGGGCCGTGGGTCGCGGCCCAGCTCCGCCTGTCGGAACCGCTCGTGGTCCAGATCAGCGGGCACCCGTTCCCGGTGCTGTGGTCGATCATCGGCGCCGCACTGTTCGTGGCTCTGATGCATCTGTTCTACCGACGGTAAGTCGTGGTCACCGCTCGAGAGCGGACCATGGAGGATCTCATGAAGTCGATGCAGCTGTACTTGCTGGGGTATGTCGTCTTGGTGGTCGGACTCATCGCTTCGCTGTGGAAGCTGGGCGTGCTCGAGCGCGTGGGCATGGGGTGGACGGTGATTGGCGTCGTGATCGCGTTCGGGATTGGGATCATGCTGTCGGTCTCGATGGGGAAGACCAACACGCTCGAGGTGGACGAGAAGCACTGAGCCGCCGCGGTTCGTGGTGAGGAGGCAGACATGCGGATGATCGGAATCGTCGTCCTGGCCGTCGGGATCCTGGCGATCGTGTACGGCGGGTTCAGCTACACCAAAGAGACCCACAACGCAAAGCTCGGGCCCCTGGAGATCTCGGTCAGCGAGAAGCAACAAGTGAACGTGCCGTTATGGGCGGGAGTGGTTCTTGCGGTCGTGGGCGGCGGACTGCTCGCCACTTCCAAGAAGTAACGCATCGGCCGGGTGTGAGGACGTCTTCGGCTCGGCCCTGCGCGGACGACATGGCGCAGGGAGCGGGTGCTTCAGAGTTGACTGGCCGGCCGGCTGACGCCGGGCGACTTTCGTGAGTCAAGGAGGGAGTCGTGGCCATCTCGAAACCGATGAAACTCGGGATTGGCGCTGTCGTCCTGTTGGGCGCGTTCCTGGTCGGGTACGTGCCGGCCTCTCTGAGTGCCCGCGCGGCGAGGGCCGAACAGGATCGGCTCACGCACCAGCTGGCGTTGGCCACGCTCCAGGTCCAGCTCGGCATGATGAGCTACGAGGTGAATCGAGACAACTACGGGCTCGCCGCCCAGTTGGCGACCCCATTCTTCGACGGCGTCCGATCGGCCATCGCGGATCCTCCCGACCAATCCATGACGCAGCCGTTACAGGCAGTCCTCGGTCGCCGAGATGAAATCACCTCAGACCTGGCGAAAGCCGACGCGGGGGTCAAGACCAAGCTCGCTGATCTGTACGCGGAGGTGTTTCGCCTGACGCCCACACCGGGAATTGCACGACCGCCTTCTGCTCCCTGACCTCGACGAGGCATCACTCGCCAGCAGCACGGCGAACCGAACCTGCAACTGAGACCCGGCCCGGACACTTCCTCCCGGCCGGGTCGGTCTTTCAGTGGTCGACCGCATGTCGCCGAGGCGGCAGTAAACGCTCCCATCGCGCGGTTTCTCAAGAGCCGGTCCTCCTTCTCCGATGCCAGATCTCGTGTGTCCCAGAGTGAACACGTGTTCCAGCCAGTCGCGACCTACCATGACCAAGGACGTGTCGTGCCACTCGGAAGACAGGGAGAGCCGCTGCGCATCATGCGGAATCCGTCATCACTCGAACGCGCCGTCACCGTTCTCCTCGCGGGTGCACTGCTGCTCGTAGCCGAGCGGGGAGTGGCTGCCGTCGCGCCACCGCAGTCGGGAGGCCGCGCCCTGCTCGATGTGCCGCTCGTGTCTCAGGCGCCTTGTCGTCCGTCGGTGGAGCCAGGCGTGGACCAGGGTCTTGTTGGTGACCGGGAAGGATCTGAACGAGGTCTGCTCGCGGCCACGAGTTTCTGTCTGAATGATCCGGCCTCGTGGAGGGCGCTGGTAGCGTTGCGATTCTCACAGTCGCGCTGGTCCGAGGCGCAGAATCCACCGCTCTCCGCGGTCCGAGTTGCGGCGGATGACGCGTACGCGTGGCGGCTCCTCGCGACGACCCGCTACCTGATGGGCGACTTGATGGGGGCGCTCGACGCCTGGAACCACATGGGCGAGCCGCGCCTCGACACGACAGGCATCCACGGTGCCGATCGGACGAAGGAAGCGGTCGTCGTACGAGCCGCGGGACTGCAGCCCGGACAGGAACTGACGCCTGGAGCGTTCGGGCGGGCGCTGCGCAGGCTGCACGACCTGCCGATCGCCTCGAATGCGCGAATGAGGTACGAACCCATCGATGGCGGGCTCGCCAGGCTCGACGTCTTCATCGACGAGCGCAAGGTCGTGCAACGCGGATGGCTGGCGATCGGGACCATTGCTGCACGCGCACTCTTGAACAGCGAGCTGCGAGTCACGGTGGCTGGACCGATGGGGGCCGGCGAGCTGGAGACTGCGTCGTGGCGATGGGCAGCCGGGCGGCCTCGCGTGGCTGTGGGTCTGGCGCTTCCGTCCCCTCACTGGTTTCCCGGCGTCGTCCTGCTCGACGCGTCCTGGGAGCGGCAGTCGTACGATGCGACGCCTTCGTCGCGTGACGCGACGCTGATGCGCGAAGAGCGTGTCCGCGCCGGATTGCACGTCGCCGATTGGGCGACCAGCTGGCTGCGGTGGCAGACCGGCGCCGCCCTCGACCGCCTGAGAGATGACGGCGATCTCGATCAGACGCGCGTCGGGCCACGCGACTATCTCGCGGTGGAAAGCACGCTCGACGCGCGTCTGGCCGGCGACCGGCTCGCCCTGGCGGCGTCCGCCGGGTGGTGGGGGCCGTTTGCAGGCGGCGATCAGTTCGGTACGGGCGGGCTGCTTGCGGCGTGGCGTTCGACAGCCGATGCCACGGTTCCATCCTGGTCTGCGGTATCCGAGATCGCGATCGCCAGCCGTGCAGCGCCGCTCGCGCTCTGGCTGGGCGCCGGCAGCGGCCACGGGCGCAGCGCCCTGCTTCGCGCGCACCCGCTGCACAAGGGCGGCGTGTTGATCGGCCCGGCCTTTGGCCGCGGACTGGTGCATGGCTCGGTTGAATACGTGCGGCCAGTGGTACGCACGCCCACCGGCGGCCTCTCGATCGCCGGGTTCGTCGATGCCGCGAAGGCGTGGCATCGACTGGACGGTCTCAACACGTCGCCGCTCTTTGTCGACGCCGGGGTTGGCCTGCGCGTGCATACGCCAGGCCGCGACGGCGCCATTCGGATCGACCTGGCGCACGGCCTTCGCGGCGGAGGTACCACGCTATCAGCAGGTTGGGGCGGGGCCTGGCCCCGGTAGGTCCTCCCCCTATGTGCTGTTCGGGACAGCGCGGAGCTGCCGGACTCACTATGCTCACTGACGTCTGGCCGGTGAGGCCTCAGGGGTCGTGATCGGGACGACGACGCTCCGGGTTGTCTTCCTGACCTCGCCGCCTGCCAGCACCGCGCCCACACCCGGTTGCGGCGGGTTCGCAGGCGGAGCCGGCGCGCGGCCGGCACCATCCGCGACCAGCAGGGTTTCTGCGCCCCCTCGACCAACACGGCAGTGAACAGCATGCCCGACAAGCCAGGCACCCCTCCGAAGTCTCGATCATCGCCCCGGGCGCTGAAGATCATCGATCTGGTCCGGCCTCACTGGAAGGCTCTGACGCTGGCGTTCGTGGCCGTTCTGGGAGAAACGCTCGCGGGCATTCTCGAGCCGTGGCCCGTGAAGGTCGTCGTCGACAACATCCTGCAGTCGAAACCCCTGCCGGGGCTTCTGAGCCGCACCGTGTCGGGCATCTTCGGTCAGGGGCCGTACGCGGTGTTGAATTTCGCCGTGGCCGCCGTGGCGGGCATTGCGATTGTCGGCGCCGTCAGCGCGTACTTCGAGAAGTACCTGACGACCAGCGTGAGCCAGTGGGTGGGGCACGACCTGCGCCGGACCATCTACCATCACATCCAGCGGCTGTCGCTCGAGGAACACGACAAGGCGCGGACGGGCGACCTGATCACGCGGGTCACGAGCGACATCGAGGTCATCCAGGCGTTCATCGACACGGCGCTGCTCGGCATCCTCGTCAGCCTGATGACCCTGGCCGGCATGATCGGGGTCATGTTCTACCTCAACTGGCGCTTCACGCTCATCGCGCTCTCGGTGATGCCCGTGCTCTTTGCCGTGGTGTACCGCTACACGTGGCGCATCAAGAAAGCCTCGCGCGCGGTGCGCACCAAGGAAGGCGAGCTGCTGTCGGTTGTCCAGGAAGTGCTGACGTCGATCCGCGTGGTCAAGGCCTTCGCGCGGGAAGACTACGAGCAGAAGCGGTTCGACTCCGAGAGTCTGGCCAACGTCGAGGCCGGCCTCGAGGCCCGAACCCTCAAGGCCAAGCTCGCCCCGGTGGTCGAGGTGATCGTCGCGATCGGAACCTGCCTGGTCCTCTGGTACGGCGCCCGGCTCGCCCTGAGCGGACAGCTCAGCGCCGGCGTGCTCATCGTGTTCCTCCTCTACCTGGGCAAGATGTACAAGCCCATGCGGGATCTCTCGAAGATGACCGACACCGTCTCCAAGGCGATGGTCGGCTACGAGCGCATCCAGGAAGTGCTCGACATCGAAAGCCTCGTCCGCGACATGCCGGGCGCGCGCCGGGCGCCGACCTTCACCGGTCAGATCGAGTTCGACAAGGTCAGTTTCAACTACGGGCCCGAAAAACAAATCCTGAAGGACGTGAGCCTGAAGGTCGAAGCGGGGCAGGTCGCGGCCATCGTCGGGCCGTCGGGGGCGGGGAAGACGACCATCGTGAGCCTGATTCCGCGGTTCTACGATCCCGCGTCCGGGCAGGTCGTCATCCAGGGCACCGACATCCGGCGGTACCGGTTGAAGTCGTTGCGCGACCAGATGAGTTTCGTGCTGCAGGACACGCTGCTCTTCCGCGCAACAATCTGGGAGAACATCGCCTACGGCAAGCCGGGCGCTTCGTCCAAAGAGATCAGGCGCGCGGCCGAGCTGGCGAACGCCCACGAATTCATCGACGCGATGCCCGACGGCTACGACACGATGGTGGGCGAGCGCGGCGTCACGCTCTCGGGCGGCCAGCGCCAGCGCATCGCCATTGCCCGCGCGGTCATCCGCGACACACCCATCCTGATCCTCGACGAGCCGACCGCGGGGCTTGACGCCGTCTCTGAGCAGTCCGTCATGGAGGCCCTGAACAGGCTGATGCAGGGCCGGACCTCGGTCGTCATCGCCCATCGTCTCGGCACGGTCCGCCACGCGGACGTCATCTTCGTCATCAAGGACTGCGAACTGGCCGAGCAGGGCACGCACGACGAGCTGGTGGCCTTGAACGGCGTGTATGCGGAATTGAACAGAATTCAAACCCCGGAGGGTGCCACGATCGACCGTAGCTCCCTGGAGGCCGTGCCGCAATGACCGCGACCGGGAAGGGCTGAGCCATCATGACCATGCGACGAACCGGTTTGAAGATATGCGCCACTGTGACGGTGGCGCTGGCGGTCATCTCGGCCGGCGTGACCGCCCAGAAGAAGGACCCCAGCGCCGCGAAGGCCGCCGCCGCCAGTCTGCCGGAGCGCATCTGGCAGGATCCCGGCGACATGGCCTCCCTGGACCTGATCAACGGGATCGGCGGAAAGGCGCACGCGCCGGACCCGGCGGGCACCTTCACGTTCGTCAGCGAGGACTCGGCGGCGACCAACCCGAAGTTCGACGTGACCGACGGGAAGGGTGTCGTGTGGAAGGTCAAGCTTGGGCCGGAATCGCAGTCGGAAACAGCGGCGACGCGGTTCCTGTGGGCGGCCGGGTTCTTTGCCGACGAAGACTACTACCTGGACGAGCTCACGGTGCAGGGCCTGCCGATCTTGCATCGTGGCCAGAAACTGGTGTCCCCGGACGGGGTCGCCCACGGCGCCAGGCTGGAACGGAAGCCGACCACGGTCGAGAAACTCGGGGACTGGGATTGGTTCGACAATCCGTTCCTCGGACAGCGGGAGCTGAACGGCCTGCGCGTGATGATGGCGCTCCTGAACAACTGGGATCTGAAGGATGTCAACAACTCCATCTACGTGATGGACGGCGAGCGCCGTTTCCTCGTGAGCGACGTCGGCGCCACGTTTGGCAAGACCGGCGTATGGGGGGTCCATTCCAGGGGCGTCCCCAAGGACTACGCAGACTCGAAGTTCGTCGTCAAGGTCAAGGGGGACCTGATTGACTTCGAGCTCCAGAGCCGCCCCATGTTCTGGCTGTGGGCGTTCGCGCCCTCGTACTACGACGAGCGCACGAAGATGCAGAAGATCAGCAGGCACATTCCTCGCGCCGACGCGAAATGGCTGGGGCAGCGGCTGTCGATGCTCTCCGAAGAACAGATTCACGACGGCTTCCGAGCCGGAGGGTACGGGCCCGACGAGGTCGAGAGTCTGACGAGGAGCATCCGGATCCGGATCGCTGCGCTGGAGGCTCTGTGATTACCTGGAGGCAGCACGGGCGCGGCCGGCCGGCGACCAGGGAGTACCGGCCATGAAGCTCATCATCGAGCCCGCGGACGGTGTCGCGCCGTTGCTCTCTGCGATCAAGCGCGCCAAGCGAAGCGTTGAGATCGCGATTTTCCGCCTCGATCGCAAGGACGTCGAGATGGCCCTCACGGAGGCAGCCGCGAAGGGCGTACGGGTGACCGCGCTCATTGCGTTTGCCAGCCGCGGCGGTGAGAAGAGCCTGCGCCAACTCGAACTGCGGTTTCTCGAGGCCGGGATCATCGTGGCGCGCACCTCCGACGATCTCGTCCGGTACCACGGCAAGTACATCCTGATCGACCGCAGGATCCTGCACGTCCTCTCGTTCAACTTCACGCGTCTCGACATCGATCACAGTCGGGGGTTCGGAATCGTGACCAGCCAGCCGGACTGCCTGCGGGAAGCGTTGAAACTGTTCAAGGCCGACTGCACACGGACCCGGTACGTGCCGAAGGTCGAGACGTTCGTCGTGAGCCCGGAGAATTCCAGGCGCGTGCTCGGCACGTTCTTGAAGGGGGCGAGAAAGCAGCTGCTGATCTACGACCCCAGCATCTCGGACAGGGAGATGCTGCAGATCCTGCAAGAGCGAGTGAAGGCGGGCGTGGAGGTCAAGGTCATCGGCCGGGTGCCGGGCCGGGTGTCCTTCGATGTGCAGAAGCTGGCCGGATCACGCCTCCATACGCGAACGATCATCCGCGATCGGCGCCTGGCCTTCGTCGGCAGCCAGAGCCTTCGCGCGGCCGAACTCGACTCGCGCCGTGAAATTGGCCTGATCGTCCGAGATCCGAAAGTCGTGAAGCAGCTGGTCGACACATTCGAGTCGGACTGGCGCAGGCCCGGCACCAAGGCAATGCCGAGCCGCACAGACTTGGGCGACTCGCCGGCCGAGGAGTTGACCGCTGCGACCCCTGCGGAGGTCGCGAAAGCCGTCGGGGTGTTCACGCAGGAGCTGCAATCGCTCACCTCTACCGTGAAGAAGGCGGTGAGGCAGGCGGTGGTCAAGGCCGGCGACGATGTGCTCAACGACAAGGACGTCAAGGACACGATGAAGCAGGTCGTGAAGCAGGCCGTGAAAGAGGCCGTCAAGGAGGCGGTTCACGAAGCACAGGACGCTCAGGAAACCCAGCCTCCGAGGAGTGTCGAATGAGCACGAACTATTGGAGTCGATCTCTGGGAGGGCTGGCGTTGTTGGCCCTCGTCATGGGCGTTGCCGGCCCCGGCAGGAAGCTGGCGGGCCAGGTCCTCCCCGCTTTTTCACCCGCGCCCTAGGAACTGGAACCGCTCATGCGACCTCGCGTTGTCTTCTCGCTCGCGCTGCCGTTCGCGATCGCGCTGGTGCTGTCCGGCGGCACTGCGAGCGACTTCGCATTTCCGCTCCTGTCGAACTCGGTCCGTCTGGCGGCGATTGGAGACATGGGCACGGGAGAGCAGCCCCAATTGGACGTCGCGCTGCAGATGGCCAAGTCGCGCGAGACGTTCCCGTTCGAGTTCGTCATCACCCTGGGCGACAACCTCTACTCAGGCGGGCAGCCGTCCGATTTCGACAGGGAATTCGCGGTTCCCTACAAGCCGCTGCTGGACGCGGGCGTGTTGTTCTACGCCACGCTGGGGAACCACGACAAGACCAACGAGCGGTTCTACAAGCCGTTCAACATGAACGGCGCGAACTACTACACCTACAGCAAGGGCAACGTGCGCTTCTTCGCGCTCGACACCAACTACATGGATCTGAAGCAGATGGCCTGGCTCGAGGCCAAGCTGCGTGAGGCCGGCAACGGAGTCTGGAAGATCTGCTATTTCCATCATCCGCTGTACTCATCCGGAGCGTTTCACGGCCCGGCAACCGACCTTCGGAAGGCGCTCGAACCCTTGTTCGTCAAGTACGGCGTGGATGTCGTGCTCGCAGGCCACGACCACGTGTACGAGCGATTGCGCCCGCAGCAGGGAATCCACTACTTCACCGAGGGGGCCTCGGGCTCGTTGCGTGCGGGCAATCTCGAGCCTTCGGCACACACCGCGAAGGGATTCGACACGGATCGCTCGTTCATGCTGATCGAAATCGCCGGTGACGACCTGTACTTCAACGCCACGTCGCGCACAGGCGCGGTGGTGGACTCCGGCGTCATTCACCGCACCATCCGCCCGGCGTTGTGAGGCCTCGCGCCCGAGTGACCTGATGCTCGAGCGCGTTCGCTCTTGGTCGAGCTGATTGCGGCGAGCCCCGGAGAAAGACGTTCACCGCACAGCAGCGGTACGACACGAAAGGCCCGGCGTCAACCGGGCCTTTCTCGTGTGACGCGGTTGCTTCCGCCGTCACACGCGCCGGGCGCGAGGATCAGCGGACCGCACGGTCACCCTTCAGACTGTCATCGACTCTCCGTACCGGTCGACGACATGTTGCGTGGGGCGTTCTTCTGCAGCACGTCCACGAAGCGACGGCCTGACTCCGGAACCTCCGTTGCCGCCCCCATGACCAGCCGTCGTGCCGTGATCTTCCGGCCATAGACCTGCGTGTTGGCCTGGTTGTCGGGGCGAAGCGAGGTGCCCGTCAGCGACACGCCGGCGAACAGGCCGCGCGACCTCGAGTAGCTGAGGATCTCGGAGCGCATGGTCACGTCAGTCGAGGCTTCGACCTCCCGTCCCTTGGGCCCGGCCGCGACCGAGGCGCTGCCTCCGAGCTTGACCTTGCTGTCGAGCAAGGCCCCCACGCCGCGCGGGTTCATCACCAGGAGCACGAGATCGGTGGACTCCACGCCGATCTGGAATCCGACGCTGCCGCCCTCGAGGGTATACATGGCGGGAGCGCCCCACGCCCCGTCGAACGACCTGCCCGATCGGCAGACCATGGCTCCGCGGCCGTAGCTGCCGCCAAGACCGATCGCCACCTTCATCATCGAAGGGATGACGATGACGCACTCGGCCTTCTTGAGCAGATCCTGGGGGATATTGTCCGGGACGTTGAGGATCTCCTCCATCACGACGCCACAGTTCTCGAGGCGACCCTGCTCCTTGTTCTGAGCGCCAAGGGTGGCCGTGCCGAAGACGACGCTGATGACCGCGACGTAGCGAACCACACGAACCATGTATGAACCTCTCCGAATGCCGTTGTTGTTGATCCAGGCGCGGTGACGCGGGCTGCTATCGGCTGGCGGCCTTGTGTTCCGCGAGCCATCGTTCGCTCATTCGCCCAAGATCGGGAGGGCGCGCGCCGCGCCACAGTTGAGCCGCCAGGGTCCAGATGCCAAGCGCGCCGAACGCCAGACCGATTGTGATCAACCACACGGTGCACTCTCCCTGATTGAAGCCTACTCTCAGGCCCCGCAGCAGGTCTGTGCCGTTGTGAACACCAGGGTCGTTGCCACCCCGACGAGGGAGGCCGGGTGTGTGCAGAAGTGAACAGCGCTCCATCGCCGGTCGCGATACGATTTCTCGGCGCGCGTCTGCGTCGTCGCGCATATCCTGTGCGCGTCAACCCGTATCGAGGAAGGACACCTCTTCGCGTGGAGATCAGCCAGAAGACCATTCGCGAACCGCTGCTCTCGTTGCGCGAGGCGATCACGCGACGGCCGGACTTCTCGTCGACCTTCGCCGGCGAGGAGCCGCCGCTGCGCGCGGAGCTCTTCAGCCGCGAACAGATGGAGCAGCACGGGAAAGTGCTCGCGGAGTCGCACCGGCTGAGCCCGAAACGTGGATCGAACGCGCTCCTGGCGCGGCTGGCCCAGAATGAGGCGCTGCTGATCGCCGTACGGGGCCTTCTGACGGAAGCCGTCAACGACGACCGCCGGATCACCCCGGCCGGCGAGTGGCTGCTCGACAACTTCTACCTGATCGAGGAACAGATCCGCACGGCCCGACGGCACCTCCCTCCGGGCTACAGCCGCGAGCTGCCCTGCCTGGCCGATGGCCCGTCGGCGGCGCTCCCGCGGGTGTACGACATCGCCCTCGAGACGATTTCGCACGGCGATGGCCGCCTGGACACCGGGGGCCTCGGCGGCTTCGTCTCGGCCTACCAGGCGGTGACGCCGCTCACCATCGGCGAACTGTGGGCCATTCCGATCATGGTCCGCCTCGCGCTGCTCGAGAACCTCCGCCGCGTGGGCGCCCGGATCGGGGCCGACCGGGTCAATCGAAACCACGCCGACTACTGGGCGGACCAGATGACGGCGATCGCACAGAAGGACCCGAAGAGCCTCATCCTCGTGATCGCCGACATGGCGCGGTCGGAACCGCCGATGGTCGGATCGTTCGTCGCCGAGTTCGCCCGCCGCCTGCAGGGCAAGAGCCCGGCACTGGCGCTGCCGCTCACGTGGATCGAACAACGGCTGTCTGAGGACGGCCTGACGATCGAGCTCCTGGTGCAATCGGAGAACCAGCAGCAGGCCGCCGACCAGGTGTCGATCAGCAACAGCATCAGCAGCCTGAGGTTCCTCGGGGCTGCCGACTGGCGGGAGTTCGTCGAGGCGAGGAGCGGCGTGGAGCGGACCCTTCGAGCGGATCCGGCCGGCGCCTATCCGCTGATGGATTTCGCGACGCGAGACCAGTATCGCCACGTCGTGGAGACAACCGCCAGGCGGAGCCGCCGATCGGAAAGTGAGGTGGCGCAGATCGCGATCGATCTCGCCCGTGACGCGGCCGCGACCGCGCCTCCCGACTCGAGGACGACACACGTCGGCTTCTACCTCGTCGACAAGGGGCTGTCCGTTCTCGAACGCACCGCGCGTGCGCGCTTCTCCATCGCGGAGAGTTTCCGGCGCGCGTGCCTCAGACACCCGCTGACGCTCTATCTCGGAAGCATCGCCGTCATCACGGTGCTGCCCTCGGCGGCCCTGATCGCACGAGTCCGATCGGAAGGCGCGGAAGGCTGGCTTCTCGGTCTGCTTGGAATGCTGCTGCTGCTCTGCGCGAGCCAGGTCAGCGTTGCCGTGGTGAATGCCCTGGTGCCCCGGCTGGCGACGCCCCGTGCGCTGCCGAAGATGGACCTGTCGGAAGGCATCCCCAAGGGTGCTCGGACCCTGGTGGTGGTGCCGACCCTGATCACGAGCGCGCAGAACGTCGAGCAGATGGTCGAGGCCCTGGAGGTGCGATTCCTCGGCAACCGGGATGCCCTCCTCGCCTTCGGCCTCCTGACGGACCTGGCCGATGCTTCGCAGGAAACCCTCCCGGAGGACGAGGCTCTCGAGCGCCTCGCCGAGCTGCGGATCAACGAACTCAACGACAAGTACGGCGTCGCCGAGGCCATCCCGGGCAGCGCCGCTGGTCGCCGCGGCCCGTTCTTCCTCTTCCACCGGCGAAGGCAATGGAACCCATCGGAGCGCGTCTGGATGGGTTACGAGCGGAAGCGCGGGAAGCTCGCCGACCTGAATGCGCTGCTCCGGGGCCGCTCGAACGGCTGGTTCTCGCGCGTCGTCGGGGACAGTGGGATCCTCGGGCAGGTGAAATACGTCATCACGCTCGACGCGGACACCCGGCTGCCGCGCGACGCCGCCCGCCTCCTGGTCGGCACGATGATGCACCCGCTCAATCACGCGCGGTACGACGAGCGGGCGCAGCGGGTGACGGAAGGGTACGGCATTCTCCAGCCGCGCGTGGCCGTGAGCCTTCCCGGCGCGAACCGGTCACGGTATGCGCGGCTGTGGGCCAGTGATGCGGGTATCGATCCCTACACGCGCGTCGTGTCCGATGTCTACCAGGACGTCTTCGGCGAAGGCTCCTACATCGGCAAGGGCATCTACGACGTGGACGCGTTCGACCGAAGCGCAAGCGGCCGCTTTCCGGAAAATCGGATCCTCAGCCACGACCTGCTCGAGGGGTGCTATGCGCGCGCGGGGCTGGTCACCGACGTGCAGGTGTATGAGGAGTACCCGTCCCGCTACGACGAGGACGCGCGGCGACGCTACCGCTGGATCCGGGGCGACTGGCAGTTGTGGCGCTGGTTGCTGCCGGGCGTCCCCGGTCGCGACGGGCGGCACACCAGGAACCCGCTCCCCGCGCTCGGCCGGTGGAAGCTCTTCGACAATCTGCGCCGCAGCCTGGCGCCGGCGGCGCTCCTGGGCCTGCTCCTGGTCGCGTGGGCCGTGCTGTCGCCCGCCTGGGGATGGACGCTTCTCGGTGCGGGGTTCCTCGTGCTCCCCGCCCTGGTCGCCTCGTTGCCCGGCATCCTCCGGACGCCGGACGACGTGCGTCTGTCCCGTCATCTCGCCGCCAGTGCGCACTCGATCGGCCGTCAGATGACGCAGGCGCTTCTGACGCTTGCGTGCCTCCCTTACGAGGCG
Organism: uncultured Acidobacteriota bacterium; assembly: GCA_963843385.1. Lineage (GTDB taxonomy): Bacteria > Acidobacteriota > Vicinamibacteria > Vicinamibacterales > JAKQTR01 > CAVOHU01. The sequence goes on along the minus strand of CAWJJY010000005.1, from coordinate 866,282 downwards.
TTCTACAGCCTCGACGCAGCCCTTCGCACCATGGCGCGGACCCTCATCACACGCAGACGCCTCCTCGAGTGGACGCCGTCGGCGGAACAGGGACGCCCCGTGCGCCAGGGGCTCGCCGGCGCATTGGCGAGGATGTGGATCGCGCCCGCGGTCGCAGTCCTTGCCTCCGTCTATCTATCGGTCAGCCGGCCCGAGGGTCTCGCTGCTGCTGCGCCCATCCTGCTCCTCTGGTTCACCGCGCCGCTCATCGCGTGGCAGATCAGCCGTCCGATGACACGACGCAACGTGCGGCTGACAGCGGACCAGAGCCGGTTTCTCCGCGGCATGGCGCGCCGGACCTGGGGATTTTTCGACACCTACATCGGGCCCGACGATCACTTTCTGCCGCCGGACAACTACCAGGAATCGCCTGCTCCGGGTGTGGCGCATCGCACCTCACCGACCAACATGGGGCTGGCGCTGCTCGCCAATCTCGCGGCCTACGACTTCGGCTACATCTCGGCGGGCCGGCTGGTCGACCGTACGGCGCGCGCATTCCAGGCGATGGGGGCAATGGACCGCTACCGCGGCCACTTCTACAACTGGTACGATACCAGGTCGCTCGCGCCGCTCGAACCTCGGTACATCTCCTCGGTCGACAGCGGCAACCTGGCCGGTCATCTCCTCACGCTCCGGCCCGGGCTGCTCGCGCTTCGGGACGATCCGATCCTCCCGGCACACACGTTCAACGGGCTGCGCAATACGTTCGAGCTGGTGGCCGCCGCCACTCAGGGCGCGCCGACCGCCGCCATGACGCGGCTGCAGAACACGCTGGACGCCGCGTGCGAGTCCCCGCCGGCGACGATCGCCGACGGCCGGACGGTCCTCGAACGCCTTGCCACCGAGAGCCGCGTGCTGGCCATGGCGCCCTCCACGCCGAGCGACCGCGAGGCCAGAGGCTGGTCCTCTGCGCTTGCCGACCAATGTCGGGACGCGTGTGACGATCTCGCGTCGCTGGCCCGGTGGATCTCGCGCACGGACTCGGACGCGCCGCAGGCGCATATCCCCCGGGTCGGCGGAATCCCGACGCTCCGCGAGCTGGCGGCAATCGACGGCGAATGGGCCGGTCCGGCGCGGGCACGGATGGCCGCGATCGACCGCCTCGCGGCGCAGACGATCGAACTCGCAGAGGCGGAATGGAGCTTCCTGTTCGATCGGACCCGCCATCTCCTGTCGATCGGGTACAACGTCGCCGATAGGCGTCGCGATTCGGGTTACTACGACCTGCTCGCCTCCGAGGCGCGTCTCTGCACGTTTGTCGCGATCGCCCAGGGACACCTGCCGCAGGAGAGCTGGTTCGCGCTCGGGCGCCTGTTGACGACCGCCGCGGGCGCGCCGGTGCTGCTCTCGTGGAGCGGCTCGATGTTCGAGTACCTGATGCCGCTCGTGGTGATGCCGAATTACGAGGACACGCTGCTCGACCAGACGTGCAAGACGGCGGTCGAGCGCCAGATCGAATACGGAAGGCACCGCGGGGTGCCCTGGGGCATCTCGGAATCCGGGTACAACCTGCTCGACGGCCGGCTGACCTACCAGTACCGCGCGTTCGGCGTGCCTGGCCTTGGCCTCAAGCGGGGCCTCGCGGACGATCTCGTCGTCGCGCCCTACGCGTCAGCACTCGCACTGATGGTGTCGCCCGCCGAGGCGTGCTCGAACCTGCAGCGGCTCGCGGCAGAAGGATCGGCGGGAGACCTCGGCTTCTACGAAGCGATCGACTACACGCCGGCACGCCTGCCGCGCGGTCATTCGCAGGCCCTGGTTCGCTCCTACATGGCTCATCACCAGGGCATGACGTTGCTCTCGCTGGCGCACGTGCTCCTCGACGGGCGGATGCAGAAGCGCTTCGCGTCCGATCCGGCCTTTCAGGCGACGGCGCTGCTGCTCCAGGAACGGATCCCGCGCGCGAGTGCATCCTATTCACCGGCATCGTCTGCCTCGGACGCCCGCACGGCGCCCACCGGCGCCGAGATCGCGGTTCGCTCGTTCAGCGGACCCGACACGCCCACCCCGGAGGTGCAGCTGCTGTCGAATGGCCGGTATCACGTCGTCGTCACCAACGCCGGCGGCGGGTACAGCCGGTGGAAGGATCTCGCGGTCACGCGCTGGCGTGAGGATGCGACCTCCGACAACTGGGGGACGTTCTGCTACATCCGGGACGTCGCCAATGGCGCGTTCTGGTCCTCCACACACCAGCCGACCGCGCAGCCCGCCGATCGGTTCGAGGCGGTGTTCTCCGAGGCCCGCGCCGAGTTCCGCAGCAGGACGCACCAGATCGAGAGCTACACCGAGATCGCCGTATCGCCCGAGGACGATGTCGAGCTGCGCCGGCTGCGCCTGACCAACGGCGGCCGCACGCGCCGGATCATCGAGGTGACGAGCTACGCGGAGGTGGCACTCGCCGTCCCCGGCCGCCGAGGCGTTGCACCCGGCGTTCAGCAACCTCTTCGTCCAGACCGAGATCGTCCCGGATCAGCGCGCGATCCTCTGCACGAGACGCCCGCGCTCACATCACGAGACGTCGCCCTGGATGTGCCATCTCATGGCTGCGCACGGCGCGTCGGCGGGCGGCGCCTTGTCGTACGAAACGGACCGGCTGCGCTTCATCGGCCGCGGGCGGACGCCCGCGGACCCGCGCGCGATGCGCGAGCCCGGAGCGTTGTCCGGCAGCCAGGGTTCGGTGCTCGATCCCATCGTCGCGATCCGGGGCCGCTACCTGCTCGAGCCGGACGAGTCGATCACGATCGACATCGTCTCGGGCGTGGCCGAGACGCGCGCAGCCTGCCTGGCGCTCGTCGCCAAGTATCAGGACCGGCGTCTGGCCAACCGCGTGTTCGCGCTGGCCTCGACCCATGCCCAGGTCGTGCTCCGGCAACTGGACGCCAGCGAGGCGGACGCGCAACTCTATTGCCAGCTCGCCGGTTCCGTCATCTATGCGAACCCGTCGCTGCGCGCTGACGCGAGCATCATCGCCAGGAACCGGCGCGGGCAGTCCGGGTTGTGGGGCTACTCGGTGTCGGGCGACCTGCCGATCGTGCTGCTGCAGATCGGAGACGCGGCCCACATCAATCTGGTGCGCCAGCTCGTGCAGGCCCACGCCTATTGGCGCCTGAAGGGGCTGGCGGTGGACCTGGTGATCTGGAACGAAGATCGCGCCGGATACCGGCAGGTGCTTCAGGATCAGATCATCGGTCTCATCGCGGCCGGCGTCGAGACGTCTGCGCAGGATCGCCCCGGCGGGATCTTACGTTCGCCCGGCCGAGCAGATCTCGAACGAGGACCGGACGTTGTTCCAGTCGGTCGCCAGGGCGATCATCGCCGACAGCCGCGGCTCGCTGGCGGATCAGATTGGCGGCCGCCCGGTGGATCCGTTGCCGGCGCGGTTCACGCCCACACGGGTGCGCCCTGCGTCGGCGGCCGCAGCGGCGCCAGCGCCTCGCGACGACCTGGCGTTCTTCAACGGGCTGGGCGGCTTCACGCCCGATGGCCACGAATACATCATCACGACCGGACCGGGAGACGTGACGCCGGCGCCCTGGGTGAACGTTCTGGCGAACCCGGGGTTCGGCACGGTCGTGTCGGAGAGCGGCTCGGCGTACAGCTGGTCCGAGAACGCCCACGAGTTCCGTCTCACGCCGTGGAACAACGACTCGGTGACCGATGCCGGCGGAGAGGCCTTCTACCTTCGCGACGAGCAGAGCGGCCGCTTCTGGTCGCCGACGCCCCAGCCCGCTGGAGGCGAGAGCCCGTATACGAGCCGGCACGGATTCGGCTACAGCGTGTTCGAGCACACCGAGGACGGGATCGCGTCGGAGTTGTGGGTGTATGTGGACCAGGCGGCGAAGCTGAAGTGGTCGGTGCTGAAGATCCGCAATGTGTCCGGCCGATCGCGCCGCTTGTCGGCCACCGGCTACGTGGAGTGGGTCCTGGGAGACCTCCGCGCCAAGACCGCCCCCCACGTGGTGACCACGATCGATTCGGACACCGGCGCACTCTTCGCCGAGAACGCGTACAACGCCGAGTTCGCCGGGCGCACGGCGTTCTTTCACGTGGACGATGCGAGTCGGCGCGTGTCGGGCGATCGCACCGAGTTCATCGGCCGCAACGGATCGCTTGGGCGGCCGGCCGCGATGATGCGGTCGACGCTCTCCGGCCGCGTCGGTGGCGCCCTGGATCCGTGCGCCGCGATTCAGGTGCCCTTCGCCCTGGACGCCGGACAGGAACGCGAGATCGTATTCAGGCTCGGCGCGGGTCGCGACCGCGGCGACGCGGTGGGTCTGCTCGGCCGCACCCGGGGAGGGGCCGCCGCGCGCCAGGCGCTCGAACAGGTGTGGCAGTACTGGAACCACACCCTCGGCGCCGTGCACGTCGAGACGCCAGACGCCGCGCTCAACACGCTGGCGAACGGATGGCTTCTCTACCAGACGATGGCGAGCCGCCTGTGGGGGCGCAGCGGCTCGTACCAATCGGGGGGCGCGTTCGGATTCCGCGACCAGCTGCAGGACGTGATGGCGCTCATCCACACCGAGGCCCCGCTGCTCCGGCAGCACCTGCTCGTGTGCGCGTCGCGGCAGTTTCCGGAAGGTGACGTCCAGCACTGGTGGCATCCGCCTGGCGGTCGAGGCGTCCGCACGCATTGCTCGGACGACTACCTGTGGCTCCCGCTGGCGACGTGCCGCTACGTCACGGCCAGCGGCGACACCGGGGTGCTCGACGAGGCGGTGAACTTCATCGAAGGCCGCGCCGTGAACCCTGAGGAGGATTCGTACTACGACCTGCCGGGCACGTCCGAGGATGGCGCCAGCCTCTACGACCACTGCTCGCGCGCGATCGTGAGGGGCCTGCGGTTCGGTGTGCACGGCCTGCCGCTCATCGGATCCGGGGATTGGAACGACGGACTGAACCTGGTCGGCGCGGACGGGCGCGGCGAGAGCGTCTGGCTGGGGTTCTTCCTGTATGCCGTGCTGACGCCCTTTGCCGACCTGGCCCGGCGGCACGGCGATGCCGCCTTCGCGGATCGCTGCCTGTCGGAGGCGGCCGAGCTGCGGCTGCGCCTCGAGAAGACGGGATGGGACGGGTCGTGGTATCGGCGCGCCTATTTCGACGACGGATCGCCACTCGGCTCGGCGGGCAACCCGGAGTGCCAGATCGACTCGATTGCGCAGAGCTGGTCGGTCCTCTCCGGGGCCGCGGATCCGGCGCGCGCCCGGATGGCCATGGAAGCGGTGGACGCGCGCCTGATCAGCCGGCAGGACGGGCTCGTCCGCCTGCTGGACCCGCCATTCGACACCTCCGCGCTCGACCCCGGGTACATCAAGGGCTATGTGCCTGGCGTTCGAGAAAACGGAGGGCAGTACACGCATGCCGCCATCTGGGCGGCGATGGCCTTCGCCGAACTCGGTGACGCCCGACGCGCGTGGGAGGTGTGGAGGCTGATCAACCCGATCGCCCACGGCGCGTCACCCACGGCCATCGAAACCTACAAGGTGGAGCCCTACGTGGTGGCGGCCGACGTCTATGCCGTAGCCCCGCACATCGGTCGCGGCGGCTGGACCTGGTACACGGGGTCTGCCGCCTGGATGTACAGGCTGATCCTCGAGTCGCTCCTCGGTTTGAGACTGGAGGGCGAACGACTGCGGATTGAGCCGTGCCTGCCCGCGGACTGGAAAGACTTCACGGTGCACTACCGATACCGCGAGACCGTCTATCACATCGCGGTGCACCAGACGGCGCGCGCGACCGGCGAGGTGCGCCTTCGCGTCGACGGCGAGGATCGGGACGGCATGGCGGTTCCGCTGGTCGACGACCGGCTGGAGCACCACGCCGAGGTGTGGGTGCGCGCGACCGCGTGATGCCGCGACCTTGCCGTCGCGCTCGACGGTCCTGCGCGATGCAGCGGCCTTCCCGTGTGCCGATACGACGCCTCTGGCATCAGCGCGGAGCTTGGGGACGGATTCGCACTCATCGAGACCACCGCGGATGCGCACCGTACGCCAGCGGGCACGGTGCAGCACTTCAACTACAGCCGATTCGTCAGGAAGGGATAACTCGCTCGCCCACGCGCCGGCTCAGGATCCTGCGCTTCTCCGACCGCGTTATGCGCCGGGTTCAGTCACGCTTCTGCAGCCTCAGATTGACCCCTTGCCCTGCCGAAGCGCTCACCGCGCCAGCACGTGAGCGGCAATGCGTGCTTAGATTGTGGAACGCTTCAGGCGGGATCTCCGAACGATGAACATGACCGGGATCATCATGAGCCAGGCGAGCAGGGTGAGCGTCCATGTCGAGTTGAGGACGGTCTGGTGGTCGGCCAGCCACGCCACCTCCGTCCTGGGAATGTTCGGCATCTTGCCCAGCGACAACGTCATCAACGCGTCGAAGATGTAGTGCATGACGAGCGGCGCGAAAAATGTGAATCGCAGGGTCATCCACGCGAACGCAAGGCTGAGGACGAAGGTATCGACAAGCCTCGACGGGCCATGTCCGGGGACGTGATACGCGGCGAATACCGCAGACGGCACCAGGTAGAAGCCCCACAGTGCCCAGCCGGCAGCCCGCGGGATGTTCTTGCGGACCAGCAGCAGGAGGAGGAGCGGGGCGCCGCGGAAAACGAGTTCCTCCCACGCCGGGTTGTGCCACAGCGAGAAGATGGCGCGGTTCGCCTTGCCGGCCAGGTCCATCGATGAGATGACCTGCAGTTCTCTCCATCCCGTCAGGCTGTTCAGCCCGCTCGCGGCGAGATTGGCGACGACGAGCGCGCAGATGCTCCACAGGACAACGACCGACAGGGTACGCTTGCGCAGCATCCAGCCGATTCCGGCCAGGTAGGAGACGAGCATCGCGCCCATGCCCAGCCAGACGGGCGCCCAGGGAGCCCACCTCCACTCGCGGCCGGGCCAGAAGAGCAGTTCGACCCTGACCGACTGCCACCAGAACCCCGACGACCAGGTACTGACCGACGGTCGCCACGGCGGGCACCAGGAGGGCGCACGCGAGCAGGGCCTGGACCAGGTTGTGACCCAGCGCCGACTGAAGCGAGGCCCATCGTCGTTCCATCGCCCTTCCTCCATGCCAAGGATGCCCTCGCCGCGGGACCCTCGTCCACAACTTCTCACGACATTCTCGTCCACAACTTCTTGACACGGGCAGCCGCGAGCGGATACTGGGAGCAGCCATGAGTTGCCGCGGATCGCCTGAGCGGGCTCGCGTTGGCTGATCTCATCCTCGCCCTCGTGACAAGTCGCCGGCGCCGGCCGCCGGCGTGACCGCGGGGTGCGACGACACCCGCACTGCGCGTCATCGTCCTCGCTGCCTCGCCCCCCTGTGGTCCCTACGGCTCCGGCCCGCGCCGTTTCGAGGCGCGCGCGCGACGAGTGGAGGAGAATCCGATGAACAAGGTTGCGATCGTGGGCGCCGGCATCACCGATTGCCGGGGCCGCTGGGTGGAGGCGACCTACTGGGATCTGTTCCAGCAGGCGACGCGGCGCACCCTGGAAGACGCCAGGGTCACCGCCGCCGAGGTGGACTCGGTCGTCTACGGCATCTACAACGACATCTTCGAGCACCAGGCGATACCCGAGAGCGCGCTCACCGGGATCATCGGGATGAACCTGAAACCCGGCACCCGCGTGACAAGCGGAGGGGCTACCGGCTTCTACGCGATGCGGACGGCCATCATGGAAGTCGCCTCGGGCATGTCGGAAACCGTGCTCTGCATCGGCGGCGAGAAGGCCACCGACTGCCACGATCCGCAGTCGAAATCGGCGACGCCCATGGTGATCGACACCATCGCCAAGTCCTGGGATCCCTTCTTCGAGTATCCGCTCGGCGCCACCGCCAGCGACTCGTACATGCAGATGTGCATGGGGTACAACGACCAGTACCCGGACGACATCGGCGACTCGCTCGTCCGCGCCACGATTATCGAGATGCTCTGCCGGCAGGGAAACAAGAATCCCTACGGCCAGCGCCGCGATGAGACCGTGACGGTCGAGCAGGTGCTCGCCTCGCGTTGGATCATTGCCCCGTTCCTGCGGCTCCTCGAAGCCTGCATGTACACGGAGGGCGCGGCCGGCGTCCTGTTCGCCAGCGAGAAGAAGGCCCGTGAAATCTCGGAGCGCACCGGCGTGCCGCCCATCTGGGTGAAGGGGGTCGGCGCCGCCAACGAGTCGTACCAGGTCGGACGCGGCGGCAGCCACAAGCCGCTCCATTCAATCGTCTCCGATCGCGTCGCCTCCCAACGAGCGTATGCCATGGCGGGCGTGAAGCCCTCGGACATCCAGCTGGTCGAACTCCACGACGCCTTCATCGCGCAGTTCATGATCACCCTTGGCGAGATGGGCTTCGTGCCCCTCGGCAAGACCCGCAAGCTCGTCGATGACGGGATCATGGCCGACATCCGCGAGCTCGGTGACACAAAACGGCCGAAGAAGGGACAGGTGCTCGCGAACCCGTCGGGCGGGCTGATCTTCGGCGGCCATTTCGTGGGCGGGTCGAACATGTTCTCGATGTGGTCGGCGCGGCGCGAAATGATCAGGCGCCAGATCCCGCTCGCCCTCATCCACGGAACCGGAGCGATCAACGCCGTCTACGGGGGCGCGCTGATTGTCGAGCTGGAAGATGGAGGTGCCCGGTGAAAGAGCGCAACATGATCCTCGGCGACCTGTGGAACCTCCCGCGAGAAGTGACCGAGGTGAAGGGCAAGGACCCCGGCACGTTCCTCCAGTTCAACACCCACATGGTCACCTTCTACCAGCAGACCTACGGGGAGCTGTCGCGCTTCTTTCTGAGACTGCGGGAAGGCCGGCTCATCGGGAGCCGTTGCGCCAAGTGCCGGCAGGTTATGGTCCCGGCCGCGACCTGGCACTGCCCGACCTGCAACTTCGCCGACATGGAGGAAGTCGAGCTTCCGCACCGGGGCATCCTCGCCGCGACTGCGCCGATCACGATCTTTCCGTCGGCATCCTTCATCGGCGACGCGCCGTTCGCCCGCGGCTACGTGGACGTCGCCACCGACGCCCCCATCGCCTCGTTCCTCCCCTCGCGCCTGCGGACCACCACCGGCCTGCCCCGGCCCGGGATCTTCGTGAAGGGTGTGGAGCTGAAGCTGGTCTTCGAGGACACGCGCATCGGGTCGATCCGCGACATCTTCTGGGTCCCGATGTCCGAGGTCCCGGTGAAGCTCCGCGGCAGGAAGCCGCTGCTGGCCTCGGCGCTCAACTTCCAGGCGCCTCGGGCGCCGGCCGTCAAGCGCAGCAAGGCCGGAGAGAAGGCGCTCGCCGAGGCGCTCCTCGCGATGAAGACCCTGGCCGGCAAGATCGGCAAGAGCCCGCGCGCTCAGAAGGACCTCTCGGGGCGGACCCACGCCATCGGCATCAAGACAGGCGGCGGCGACTTCACGCTCCGTGTCGCCTCGGGCGGAATTCGGGTCGGGAAGGGAATCCCGAAGAAGCCGGATTTCGTCATGGTCACAAACGACCCCGCGGTCTTCACCCGCTGGGTCGCCGACGGCTCGCTGACCGATGCCGCGGTGGAAGGCAACCTCTGGCTTCCCCACAAGGAGGCGTTTGGCGTCCTGCCGATCCTGGACCGGCTGCCCCGGTCGGTGCGGCGCGACGTGAAGCAGGCGTAGCAGGGGAGTCTCTGGCCGAGCGGGCGGCCCGTGCCCGGGGCGGGCCGCGGCGGCGTGTCGGACCGCCGGCCGGACAAACCGGAACGACAGAGCTCCGGCTGACCTCGGAGCGCGCTCCTCTGGTGGCGACGTTGTGCCGTGGTCCGGGCCCTCGTCAGCGGCCGGACGCGAGCTTCCTCTTTGCTGCCCTCACGTATGACGCAAACGCCTTGTCCTGCGTGAGGATATGTTCCAGGAACCAGTCTCTCAGGAAGGACATCACGCTCTGGACGCTCGTGTCGTTCCCCTTCGCCTGCGCGGCCTCCAGCTCTGAAATCTGCGCCACGAAGTAGAGGTGCTGCTTTTCCTGGCGTTCCAGCTCCTTGTACCCGAACTTCCGCATCAGGGCCTCCTCGAAGCGGAAGTGTTCGGTGGCGTATTTCCTGAGGCGTTGTATCAAGGCCGGATACGCACTTGCCAGCTTGTTGTTGCCCACCATCGAGTGGCAGTCGTTCAGACAGTCCAGGAATGACTGGTGCTGCCGGTCGAGCTCGTTGATGCCGATACTGAAGCTGTCTTTCCACTTGAAGAATTCCATAATTCCTCCCTGCCTGGCTGGAACAACGGCGGCTTCCCGACGACCACGCGCGAGTCCGATCGCCCGGCTGGCGGCCGCCGAGCACTTCAATTATGGGCTCTTCATGCAGGCAAGGGACCAGTACTAAGGGAGCAGTACGAAGGTCCTTGGGCGGGCGGCCTCATCTTCACGCGGTGATTCGGGCTTATTGGAAGCTGGATCCGTCTGCCTCTTCCCGGTTCCGATTCCTGTCGCCCCGTCTTCTGGAGTCGCGCGACAGCGGCTCGGGCTCACCGCCCTGTCACCTTCCGGTGCCTGCCAACTCCGTAGGTGCAGGAGGACAACATGAAGCTCGACAAGCATCTGGATTCCGCATGGTGGGCACTCAGGATTGGGCTCGGTCTCGCCGCGTTCCTGGCGGGCCTGGACAAGTTCTTCAACCTGCTCACGACCTGGACGATGTACCTCAACCCGCTGGCGACGCGGGTGATCCCGTTCAGCCCCGACACGGTGATGCAGGTATTCGGCGTCGTCGAGATGATCGTCGGCCTGGCGATCCTCACGCGGTGGACGCGGCTCGGCGCCTATGTCGCGATGATCTGGCTCGGCTGCATCGCGCTCAATCTCGTGACGATGGGGACCTTCTTCGACATCGCGGTGCGCGATCTCGAAATGGCGATTGCGGCGTACACGCTCGCTCGGCTGACCGAAGCGCGTGCGGTGGCCGTCCGAGTTCCGATTGCCGAGGCGCCGGCCCGGGGCCGGATGATCGCCTAGTCCGGCCGTCCACCTCGCCGCGGCTCCAGCCTGATGTCCCTGGCACCGCGCCAGGTGCCATTCGAGTCGCGTTCGAAGTGGACAATCGGCGAACATGTCCCGGCCCTTTCGAATCGTGCCAGGGACGGGGCGATTGAGAAGACGCTCGGCATCTACGACCTCGCCCAGTTCACACCCGCGCTCTGAACGATCAGGGCCGGATTCGGGCGCCCGACCACGTTCTGTTGTCGATGCCCCGCATCCTTGAGGACCCGCCGACGCTCCGTTTAAGAAGGTGTCCGGGCCCGGGCGACCTGCCGTTCCGGATCTCCTCGCAGACGCCACGCTCGGCCCCGTCCAGGCGTGGTAAGCTGATCTAAACCGACATCGAAACGGCACGTCCATTGTGGCGGGCGCTCCAGGCCCGCTGCGGCGGGATCTCGTCTCGGCGATTCTGAATCGGTTGGAGGTTCCCCATGGCTGACACCGGGACGAAGTCCCTTACGCACCATCTCCAGGAAGTCAAGGCGGGCGCTCGACGATTCGAGAGCGCGTTCCAGAGCGTCGCGCGGATGGTGCTCGAAGACAACGACAGGATCGAGAAGGTCGTCGTCAACGGGAAGACCACCTACGATTTCAAGATCTTCCGGGCCGGGTCGAAGCACGTCATCGGCATGTTCGACGAGATCAACAGCTTCGTCTCCAGCGTGAAGGATGCGGCCGAGGGCGGGTCGTCCGGCGAAATGGCGTTCATCCTGGTGGGCGAGCCGGGCAACGGGAAGACCTTCTTCGTGGACACGTTGTGCTCGCTCTACCGGAACTTCCTGGCTCACGAGGCGAACCGGCGCTACACGTTCACCTTCACGAACGTCGATCGCCTCGGCTCCTACGGCAAGATCCGCGCGATCCAGTCCCAGACCTTCGAAGATCCGATGGTGCTGGCGATGAACCTGTTCCCCACGCGGCAGGAGAACATCGACTGGCTGACCGGGACCATCGGCTTCTCCGACCGGCAGGCCGAGCAGTTCTTCGCGCACTACCGCCCCCTGGGAGCCTGCAGCGATTACATCCTGAACGACATCCGCGCCGTCACCGACGGCGACCGCGCCGCGCTGCTCGACTTCATCGACGTCACGCCGGTTCCGCTCAGCGAGAGTCTTGGAACGGTCACCGGCAAGTACTCGGCGAAGGACAAGATCACGTCGTCGGCCGTCGACCTGCTCGGGGAGGAGTCGATCCAGCGCCTGCTCCATCTGACGGATCCGAACAACCCGTACCGGTTCGACCTGCGCCGGGGCGCGCTGGCGCGGGTGGCCGGGGGCGGCATCCACTTCAGCGACGAGATCTTCAAGAACAAGAAGGACCTGGTCCAGGTGTATCTCGGCGTCATCCAGAACCGCAACATCGAGATCGACGGGTTCCGCTGGCCGATCGACACGCTGATCATCGCGACGAGCAACAACGCGGAATTCAACCGGTTCCTGGCCGAGAAGGAGGAAGCGCCGATCGTCGATCGCTGTCGCGTCTGCTACGTCGCGCACAACACCGATTACAAGCTCCAGTCTGCCCTCACCGCGTACGCGATCGGCAGCGAGTCGAAGACGACGCTGACCAAGGAGCACCTCCACCAGGATCCCAACCTCAATTACGCGGCGTCGGTGTCGGTCGTGCTCACCCGGCTGCCGCGGTCAGAGAAGCTGACGCCGATCGAGATGATGAAACTGGCGGCGGGCGAGGTGGCCGGCGAGAAGAGCATCAAGACCCTCGCGGAGGTCATCGACACGCTCAACCACGAGCCCGACATCACCCGGCGCTACGGGCAGAAGGGCCTCGGGCAGCGGGACCTCGGGCGCTCGCTGCAGATGCTGATGGAGACCTCCGAGACCAACGAGGGTCACTGCATGTTCGCCGAGGACATCTTCCGCGCCCTCGAACGGGTGATCCTGGACTACGTGACGGAGTCGGCGGAGCGGTCCAAGTACTTCGAGGACATCAAGACGGCCCGCGGCCTCTACCGCGAACGGATCATGACCGAGATGTTCAACGCCTACATGGACGAGCCGCACGCGATCAAGAAGGACGTGCTGGTCTACGTGAACATGATCATCGGGATCGACGCCGAGAATCTCGGCCCGGACCGGATGTGGAAGTACAAGGATCCGCAGAGCGGGCTGCTCAGGGCGCTGAAGATCGACGAGCGCTACGTGCAGAGCGTCGAGGAGCGCCTCGGCCTGAAGACCCTCGAACAGCGCGAGTCGTTCCGCACCTCGATTCGCAAGATCTACGGCCAGAAGATCAGCATCGACCCCACCTACGACTTCATGGACAACAAGGACCTGGTCAAGGCGGTCACCGACGTTCGACTGAAGTCCGACATCGCCGGGGCGGGCAGCCTGATCGGCGCCCTGGCGAACCGGACCAACGAGGAGAACCAGAAACTCTACGACCGGATGATCGACACGATGCTCGCGAAGCTCGGGTACTGCCGGACCTGCGCGCAGAAGACCATCGAGTACTTCTGCACACGCAACGACGAGAACTGAGGGCGCCGCGGGACAGGACGCGACTGAAGGTCAGCGCCAGGTGGAGCCGACGATGAAATCACCAGAGCCCAATCGGCCGGGCCGCCACGTCTCCCCGCGGGTCGGGGGCGGGCGGGCGCCGGCCGACAGCGTGTACCGATTCGGCGACCTGGCGGATCTGCAGGCGCTCGCGATCGACCACTCCCGCGCGCAGGCGGCCATGACGTCGATCGAAGAACTGCTCGAACGGGACGTTCAGCGGGAGAAGGACGGGTTCCCGCGCAAGATCACCCTGGGCAAGATCGTGCGGCCAGGCCGGCGGGGGACGTCGAAGGTGGTGCTGGTGCCGACGGTGGTCGAGGACAAGTTCGTCCACGACTCGCGCAGGCTGAAGCCCGATCAGGCCCCGTCCTCCGGCGGGTCGGGCGCGGGAGAGGAGGGGGAGGTCATCGGCGAAGAGCCAGTGCACGAGTCCGACGGCGGTTCCGGCGGCGCGGGCCAGGGCGGCGACGACAGCCACGAGGTCGAAGCGAACGCGTATGCGCTCGGCCGGATTCTCACTCAGAAGTTCGCGCTGCCGAACCTGAAGGACAAAGCGAAGAAGTGCTACCTGAACAGGTACGCCTACGACCTGACGGACCTGCACGCCGGATCCGGGCAGGTGCTCGACAAGAAGGCGACGCTCCGGAAGATCCTCGAGACCAACATCGGCCTGGCGCGGATCCCGGACGTCACCAACATCGACCCGACCGAGCTGCTGGTGGCGCCGACCGATCACATCTACCGGATCCTGTCGCGCGAGAAGGAGCCGCAGTCACAGGCGCTGGTCTTCTTCATCCGCGACTACTCGGGCTCGATGTCGGGCAGGCCGACCGAGATCGTCTCGACGCAGCACATCCTCATCTACAGCTGGCTGACCTACCAGTACGAGCGCCAGGTCGTCACGCGGTTCGTCCTGCACGACACCGAGGCGAAGGAAGTGCCGGACTTCCACACCTACATCACGCTGTCGATCGCCGGGGGCACGCACGTCGAGTCGGCGTACCGGCTGGTGAACACGATCGTCGAAGAGGGCGGCCTGGCCCGCGACTACAACATCTACGTGTTTCACGGCACGGACGGCGACGACTGGGAAACCGACGGCCGCGAGACGATCGCCCAAGTGAGGCGCATGCTCGGCTACTGCAACCGGTTCGGCCTCACCATTGCCGGAGCGGAGGGGGACGTGTCGTCCGAATCGGTCGTGGAGCGGGTGATCACGGGCTCCCACCTGCTGGAGGACTATCCCGACCTGATCAGGCTCGACGCCATTCGCGGCAACGCGGATGAAGACCGGCTGATGGAGGGCATCAAGACGCTGGTCGGCGCCTGACCGGCCCGCGCCGGCTCGAACCTGTGACGTGTCTGTCGCGTGATGGCCATGGACCTGGTGACACAGCACACGAAGTCGATCATGGAGGGCTGCAAGGCGCGGGCCCGCGACGCGGGCCTCCGTTTCGGCGACGAGACGCTCGAGTACGTCGTGACCAACCGCGACCTGCTGGACCTGTCGGCCAGGAGCATGATTCCGACCCTCTACGACTACTGGGTCCACGACATCGAGGTGCTGCGGGACAAGGGGATGTACGAGCTCTATCCCCACAATCCGTACGAGACGGTCATCAACACGCGCCCGGCCATGTCGTTCTACAACGACAACAACCCGGACTGGCTCAACGTGATGATCTTCTATCACGTGCTCGCGCACGTCGATTTCTTCCAGAACAACATCTACTTCCAGCACACGTGGCACGAGGACTTCGCGGGCCAGGCGCTGTCGGACAAGCGGACCATCGCCATGCTCCGCTCGGAGAAGGGCCGGTGGGTCGACTACGTGATCGAGTTCGCCCGTGGCGTCGACAACCTGGTCGGCTACTACGACATCCTGAGCGCCGCCGACGCGCCACCGGCCGGGCTCCATTCGGGGAAGCTGAACTACTACTTCGACGTCTTCCTGCAGTCGGTCCTCGCCGTGCCGGTCCACGAGTACCTCAAGGAGGTGGATCGCTACAACGACGCCGCGATCCAGTACGACGCCACGGCCGAGATGGTCTTTCTCGCGGAAGTGAACCGGGGCCACCCGGAATTCGAGGCCTTGTACGAGAAATTCCGGACGCGAAAGCCAATCGTGCGCGGCGACCTGCTCCAGTTCATCCAGGAGCACTCCCCGTTCCTGCGCCAGGAGGGGAACCAGTGGATGAAGACCGTGCTCGAGATCGTCCGCAAGACATCGATCTACTTCCAGCCCCAGATACGAACCAAGATCATGAACGAGGGCTGGGCGAGCTACTGGCATGAGAAGCTCTTCCTGAGCGACGACCGGATTCGGGGCCACGAGGTGGCCTACGCGCGGGTCAACGCGGGCGTCACCGCGCTGCCGCGCGTCGGCCTGAACCCGTACGCCCTCGGCATGCGCCTGCTCGCCCACCTCGAGGACATGGCGGACAAGGGGCGCCTGTCGTACGACTACCAGCGCCTGGCCGGGCTGCGGGCCCGCGCGGAGTTCGACCGGGACACGCACGCGGGACGGCAGTGCCTCTTCGACCTCCGGGCCGAGCTGAACGACTTCCTGTTCCTGAACACCTACGTGGACCAGGAGTTCGTCGACCGGCACCAGCTCTTCGTGGCCGGCAAGCGTCTGAACCTCCAGAAGGGCGTCTGGGAGCACTACGTACAGAGCCGCAAGGCGTCCGACTACAAGGCCATGCTGCTGGAAGCGCTCTACCATCCGCCGCACATCCGCGTCGTCACGGAGGAGACCAGCGACGGCCATCTCCACCTCGACCACGTGTTCGAAGGGAAGGCGCTCGTGCCGGAGTTCATCCCCAACACGATGCTCGGGCTCGAATACCTCTGGGGCGCGCCCGTGACGCTGGACACCAGTGAACCGGACACCACGCGCACGATGCCCGGCGACGAGGGCGCTCCCTTCCGGCGGGTCGCCTACACGATGGACAAACGCGCGCTTTCCAAGGTGGTCCTGTGAACACCGGCTACGACGAAAAGGGTGTCGGCGTCGTCCTCGACGAGCTGTGCGCGCGCATCCGCGAGGGCGACCAGCACTCGCTCATCCCCTTCCGCGACGTGATTCGTCTCGCGGCGGAGTCGCCGACGCGCGTGTTCCGCAACATCTTCCAGCGCCTCCACGACATGATCCGGAGCTACGTCGGCGACGGCGTCAACGAGTATCCCGACGATCCCGAGTCGATCAACTACGTCCACTACGACTGCAAGCGGCTCTTCGTCGAGGGCACCGACACCCCCTTCTTCGCCGACCGCCTGTTCGCGAACCGGTTCATCAACCACATCGCCGCCAACCGGCAGGGCGCGCAGCAGAACCGGATCTATGTCTTCGAAGGGCCGCACGGCAGCGGCAAGAGCACCTTCCTGAACAACCTGCTGATGAAGCTCGAGCTCTACACGCGGACCGTCGAGGGCACCTGCTACGAGACGGTGTGGCGGCTCGACAAGAAGGAGCTCCGCGCAGGCAGCGAGAACGACGCGCACGCGCTGCTGAGCCAGTTGCGGAGCCTCACGGAGGACACCACGCCGCTGTCGCGCCGGATGCAGACCCTCAACGTCCTGTCGTCCCCGGCGACGGAGAGCATCGAGATTCCCTGCCCCAGCCACGACAATCCGATCCTCCAGATTCCCAAGGACTACCGCCGCGAGATGTTCGACCGGCTCCTGGCGAATTCGGAGTTCAAGTACCGCCTGTTCTCGGAGAAGCAATACGAGTGGGTCTTCCAGGAGACGCCCTGCACGATCTGCACGTCGCTGTACGAGGCGCTGATTCAGCGGCTCGATACCCCCATCAAAGCGTTCGGCATGATCTACGCCCGCCCCTACGTCTTCAACCGGCGGCTGGGGCAGGGAATCTCGGTCTTCAACCCCGGCGACCCGGTGTCGCGGCCGAGCGTGCTCACCAACCAGCTCGTCAGGGACCAGCTGAGCGCGCTGCTCAAGGACAGCCAGCGCGTCCGGTACCTGTTCTCCCGGTATGCGAGCACCAACGACGGCGTCTACGCCCTGATGGACGTCAAGGGGAACAACAAGAAGCGGTTCGCCAGCCTCCACGGCATCATCAGCGAAGGGCTCCACAAGGTCGACGACATCGAAGAGAACGTGAACTCCCTCTTCCTCGCGCTGATGAACCCGGAGGATCGGACCTCCATCGAGGGTCTCCACTCCTTTGCCGACCGCATCAGCATCATCAAGATCCCGTACGTGCTCGACTACAACACCGAGGTGCGAATCTACCGCAACGTGTTCGGCAAGCACGTGGGCAGGGTCTTCCTGCCCCGCGTGCTGCAGAACTTCGCGAAGGTCATCATCTCGTCGCGGCTCAAGGAGAAGTCCGAGACCCTGCACGACTGGATTCCGGACCCGAAGAAGTACCGGCTGTTCTGCGACGCCGAGCTCCAGCTGCTCAAGATGGACGTCTATGCCGGCGTCATCCCGGCCTGGCTCACCGAAGAGGATCGGCGGCAGTTCAGCGCGAAACGGCGCCGCGCGCTGATCGACGAGTCGGAGGCGGAAGGCGACAAGGGCCTCTCCGGGCGCGACTCCATCAAGATCTTCGGCGAGTTCGTGTCGACCTTCGCCAAGGACGGCGTCCTCGTGAACGTGGGCATGCTCTGCCACTACTTCCGGGACCTGCGGAGGGATCTCGGGCGGATGATCCCGTCGGGCTTCCTCGACGCGCTCGTCAGCTCCTACAACTACGCGGTGCTCCAGGAGGTGAAGGAGTCGCTGTACGGGTACAACGAGGAGCGGATCGCCCGCGACATCCAGAACTACATCTTCGCGACCAATTTCGAGGCGGGCCGGATCGAGCGCTGTGTCTACACGGGCGAACTCATCGAGATCACCAACGAATACTTCGACAGCATCGAAAGGCGGATCGTCGGATCCAGCAACGACGAGAACCGGCGCCGCGCGTTGCGGGCGGAGACGCAGAACCAGTTCACCACGAAGGTGCTGAACCAGGAGATGATGCTCGAGGGCCGGTCGCTCGTGCAGACATCGCTCTACGCGACCCTGCACGATCGGTACGTCCACAACCTGAAGGAGAAGGTGCTGGAGCCGTTCCGGAAGAACGACACGTTCCGCAACGCGATCAAGGAGTACGCAACCGAGTCGTTCAACGCGGTCGACGAGCGCGTCCAGGACGAGGTGATCAGCCTGATGCGGAACCTCGAACAGAAATTCGGATACACGGACCAGGGCGCCAAGCAGATCTGCATCTACGTCATCGACCAGGACCTGGCCCAGACCTATTCGAACGCCTGAACCCGGCCCCGCCCCGCGCCGGCCGGGCACCCCGTCCGCTACAGCGAGTTCAGCGTCGCCGCCAGGTCCGGATCCGTCAGCAGCTTCTTCGCGAACTTCGTGTACTTGGCCACGATCGATCGAACCGCCATCTGCAGGGTGAAGGGACGAATCGGCTTTTCGATCAGGTACGTGATGTTGAGCGCCAGGCACATCTGCACGACCTGGTCGTTCGCGCTTCCCGTGATGATGATGGTGTCCTCGTAGGCCATCGGAAACTTGTGCGAGATCGCGTCCAGCAGGTCGAACCCCGTCTTCTTGCCCATCAGGACATCGACGACGAAGACCGCGACGCCTGTCTGCTGCGTCAGGCAATAGGCGATGGCCTGATCGGTGGCCGTGAACGTCTTGACGTCGCCCCATGCGTAGAAGCGCCGGATGATCTGGGACACGATCTCGCAGACAGCGGGTTCGTCGTCCACGATGATGCAATCGAGACCGCTTGCCATGGAAGGACCCCTCGGTCGTGCCTTGTGTGAGTTGTATCTATCAGGTTACCACCGAGTCGGCCGGGGAATGAGGGCCGTTGGCGGCGCCGGCCCGGCCACCAACGGCCCGGGCCTCTTGTTGGCGTTTCGGTCCACCGGTCAGACCACGAGGCCGGTGCGCCAGAGCGTCCGGCCGTGGACGATTCGTCCAGACTCCGGCAGCTGGAACTTGTCGACGGCAAGGCTTGCGCCAACCTGATTGGCCGGTGGCGCGTGTTCCCGGGAGCCGTGTTCCCTGGCACGTCGGGAACTTCCGTACCCGATTCGAAGTCATATTCAGTAGCAGCCGTTTCAGATCCTCCGGACCCGACGGGGTTGCTGAGTGAATCAGCGACTCCGGGAGGTGTTGAAACCGGGTCTTCAGCGATTGCCTGCATCACGCGCACGACTGCAGCCCAGGCGCCATCATCTCCGCCGTCCTGCAGGAGGCTGTTGTCGTGCGCCTCGCGCATCTTTCGTTGCTGCTGACGCTGTCGGTTGCTCACCTCGCCGTTGCGGGCCCGGCGCCGCAGCGCACCTGGACGCATACGCGTCCGCTATCCCCCGGCGCAGCCGCCCTGCTTGCGGATGCCGCCGCTCGCGCTCCGGTCGTCAGGGCGTTGCTGGAGGAGCTCGACCGGACCGACGTCGTCGTCTACCTGACAGACAAGATGACCGGTCAGGAAGGGGAGCCGCGGGCCTATCTGTCGTTCGTTTCGTGCGCCGCCGGTTTACGTTACCTGCTGGTGCGCATCAACAAGTGGCGGCTTCAGCCAGTCGACCGCCCCGTCTGGCTGGGCCACGAACTCGAGCACGCCCTCGAGGTCGCGGCAGCTCCCGACGTGAAGGACGCCGCCAGCCTGGCAGTGCTCTACAGCCACATCGGCTGGGAGGTCAAAGCCGGCCGATACGAGAGCGAGGGCGCGCGGGAGGTCGGGAATCGGGTGAGGACCCACAGAGGCGGTCACCACTTGTGACCTCGTCGCTCTCGTGTGAGCCGAAAACCATGAACATCGAACCGATTGGCATCGTGAAGAACAGTGTCAAGGAGGCGATCGACGAGAACTGGGGGGCGGTCGTATCCGAGATCGAGCTGCGGGAGGAGTTCGCGCCTGGACTGAAGGGGCTCGACACGTTCTCGCATGTCATCGTCGTGTTCCTGATGCACGAGGCTGAGTTCCGTCTCGGGGACCACCTGGTCAGGCGTCCCCGCGACCAGGCAGACCTGCCGCTGATCGGGATATTCGCGCAGCGCGCCAGGCACCGGCCGAACCCGATCGGGATCACCACGGTCGCACTGAAACGACTCGAGGGGAGATCGCTGTTCGTGAGCGGGCTGGACGCGATCGACGGGACTCCCGTGCTCGACATCAAGCCGCACGTTCCGATCCACGACTCGCCCGCAGGGCCGTCGGTTCCTGAGTGGATGGGCCGTCTCATGCAGGGCTACTTCGGCCCGGCGAAAGACTGAGCGCTGGTCCTGGGTTCCCCGGGTTCCCGGCTCTCCTGGCGAAGCCGGGCCGCCGGTTGAACGTCCCGCCCGCACGAATCGTCGAGTCGGCACACGAGCCGACAGCGTCGCTCGAAGGCACGACCGGCGCGCCGATCCTGCAGAAGCTGCAACAGCCCGCCCGCGAAGGTCAGCGGGTCTGGGGACACGCGACGAGCAGGCCGCCGGCGAGTCCCGCAATCTTCCAGCCTTGACCTGTCTAACGCTGACAGGTTTACCTTCAAGGCATGGAGCCCACGACCGGCTCACGCCTGGAGGCTGACATGAGTGACGTGATCAACGGACCGAAGAGAGTGACGAGACGCTATCGCCAGACCATCGATGCGCCGCCGGACGCCGTGTTTCCGCTGCTGTGCCCGGTGCGGGAAGCTGAGTGGCTCGAGGACTGGGAGTTCAGGATGATCTACTCCGCTTCGGGCGTGGTCGAAAATGGGGCGGTGTTCACCACCTCGAACCTGGGCGAAGCGGACACGGTGTGGATTGTCACCCGCCACGAACGCCCGGCCGGCATCGTGGAGTTCGCGCGATTCACGCCGGACTCGAGGACCTGCGTGCTGAGGATTGCGGTGTCGCCCGCCGATCAGGGGCGATCCCACGTTGACGTGTCGTATGAACACACGTCGATCACGCCTGCAGGAGACCGGTTCCTCGCGGCGTGGACCGATGACGCGTTCCGCAGCGCCGTGATCTTCTGGGAGCGATCGATGAATCATTTCTTGAAGACGGGACACAAGCTGAGCCGTGCGGCCGGCTGAGGTCGGTCCGAAGGCATTGCCCCACCGCGACCGCTACAGGTGCACGCCCTGGACGAGGTATCGTGGACGATCACAGGCAGGAATCAGCGATGACAGCGGTCCTCTTCGGGCGGTACTTGGACATCCTTGGCGTCGATGGTCGGCGCCCCGGCATCGAGGCTCTCACGGAGCTGGTTGCCTCCCACCTGACGCGCATTCCGTTCGAGAACGTATCGAAGCTGTACTACCGGAACGACGCTGCGCGAAGGGGCATCCCCGAGTTGTCGTGCTTTCTCGACGGGATCGAGCGGTACCGTTTCGGGGGCACCTGCTACGCAAACAACTTCCATCTCAACCAACTGCTCGCGCGGCTCGGCTACCAGGTGGCGCTGTGCGGGGCCGACATGTCCACGCCCGACGTTCACATCGTCAACATTGTCACGCTCGACGGGCGCAGGTACCTGGTCGACGGCGGATACGGGGCGCCGTTTCTCGAGCCTCTGCCGCTGGATTGTCCACGCGACCGTGAGATCGTGGCAGGTCCCACGCGGTACGTCCTCAGGCCATCGAGCCCGGGCGGACGCGTGCGGATGGACATGATCTGCAACGGCGTGGTGATGCACGGATACGACGTGAATCCGGCCCCGCGCCGTATCGATCACTTTGCCGGAGTCATCGCAGAGTCGTTCTCGGATCGCGCGACGTTCATGCACGCACTGCTCATCACGCGTTTCGGGGAGAACCGGTCCGTGACTCTCCGGAATCTCACCCTGACGACCGCGGCAGGTGCCGTGTGGACCCACCACGAGATCCCGGGTCAGGAGCGACTTCCTGCGACGATCGAACGGGAGTTCGGCATGCCGATCGAGATCGTGCGACAGGCGCTGGACGGCGTTCAGCTGACCGGACAGTTGTGAACCAGCCAATCGACCTGTTGAGCCAACCAGCCGCGGCGTGGGGCCTCGGACCGGGAGCACGAGGTGAAATCTACGGCACGGGACGATCGTGACCGGGGCATGGCAGGGCGGCTTGGGGGAGAAGTGTGGCCCGGTCGTTCCCGCGGCCAATGCGGCAGCCCTGCACTTCCTGGACGCTCACCGAGCCCGGGAGACGGCGCGCGCGCCCAGGATGGTCTTAGGGGAGGACGCCGCGTGGAGGCCGGAGTCCGTCTTCGCCCGAGCCTCTGGCAATTGTGATGGATCACGCAAGGACTTCACCAACGCCATCCGGGAGGGAAGTGTGAAATACGCGCCACCTGTCGCCGCCGCGTCGCTGATCTTCTCATTGGTCCTGGCCAGCCCTGTGTCCGCCCGAGATCGCCAGGGACGGTTTACCGTCGATCCACCGGCAACACGGCCGCCCACGCCGGTCGTGGGTACCGCGCCTGATGGACAGGCTGTCCCGCCGCAGACCAAGCCGATGACCGTCGAGGAAATGCACAAGCTGCACCAGAACTCGGCCGCCTATATCGCGATGCTCGAGGACCCTGCCCGGGATGCCTATCAGAAGCCACACGAGGTGCTGATGGCCCTGGAGCTGAAGGACGGTGAGCGGATCGCGGACATCGGCGCCGGCGCCGGCTACTTCTCACTCCGGTTTGCGAACCACGTCGGCGATCGAGGCGTCGTGTACGCCGTGGACATCAGCCCGGAGATGATCGCGCACCTCGAGGCGCGCACGAAACAGGCGGGCGTCAGGAACGTCCGGACGATTCTCGCGAAGCCGGATGATCCGCTCCTGCCGGGTCCTGTCGATCGCTTCTTCATCTGCGACACCTGGCACCACATCGGCGATCACGCGCGGTACCTCGACCTGATGAGGAAGACGCTGCGGCCTGGCGGTCAGGTCGTCATCGTCGACTACAGGAAGGACGCTCCGGACGGTCCGCCGCCGGAGATGCGAATCGCCCGCGACGATGTTGTCCGCGAGTTCGAGCAGCACGGATTCCGGCTGGCGCGGGAACACACGTTTCTTCCGTATCAATACTTCCTGGTGTTCACGCCTGAGGTGCCGGGCCGGAAGTAGCGAAGCGGCGGAGCGCGCGTTCCGCTTCTACGCGCTCTACGATTTCACGTACTTCTGCGGCTCGGCGTCGAATCGCTTCTTGCAGCCGACGGCACAGAAGTAATACGTCTTGCCGTTGTACTCGCTCTTCGCAGCCGCCTTCGTTTCATCGATCTGCATCTTGCACACGGGATCGGTCACCATCAGAGCCTCCCTAGAGTTGTGCCCGGCGGAGCCGGAGCGCGTTGCTGATCACCGACACGGAGCTCAGCGTCATCGCCGCACTCGCCCAGATCGGGCTGATGAGCGTTCCGGTGAGCGGGTAGAGCACGCCAGCCGCCACAGGCACGCCGATCAGGTTGTACACGAACGCGAGAAACAGATTCTGCCGGATGTTCCGCATCGTCGCACGGCTGAGGCGCCGCGCCCTGACGATGCCGCGCAGATCTCCCTTGAGCAGGGTGACGCCTGCGCTCTCGATGGCGACGTCGGTACCCGTGCCCATCGCAATCCCGACCGCCGCCTCGGCGAGTGCCGGAGCGTCGTTCACGCCGTCACCGGCCATCGCCACGATCCGGCCCGCGCGCTGCAGTTGCTGAACGACCGCGCGCTTCCCGTCCGGCAGCACGTCCGCGCGCACATCGTCGAGATTCAACTGGCGGGCCACGGCCTGTGCGGTCACGCTGTTGTCCCCGGTCACCATGATGATGCGCAGCCCTTCCGCGTGCAGCGCAGCGATCGCATCCCGTGTCGTCGCCTTGATCGGATCGGCGACGCCCAGGAGCGCCGTCAGCCGTCCTCCGGACGCCAGGTACACGACCGTCTGACCCTCGCGGCGCAGTTCATCGGCCTTGGCGCGGGCGGCGTCGACCGATACACCTCTATCCTGCATCATCGCCAGGTTTCCGAGCACGACCGTGGTCCCGTCGACGACCGCCGCGATTCCCTTGCCCGGCTCCGAACGAAACTGGTCAACGGCCGGAATCTCGAGGCGGCGCTCCCGTGCGGCGGCGAGGATGGCAGCGGCGAGCGGGTGCTCACTCGCCTGCTCCAGGGCAGCGGCGAGGCGCAGCGCGTCGTGCCTCGGATCCTCCATCGAGCACGGTAATCGACGCCACCTTCGGCTTGCCTTCGGTCAGTGTTCCGGTCTTGTCGACGATCAGCGTGTCCACACGCTCGAGCCGTTCGAGCGCTTCGGCGTTCTTCACGAGCACGCCCGCCGTCGCACCCCGGCCGGTCCCAACCATGATCGCCATCGGCGTCGCCAGGCCCAGCGCACAGGGGCAGGCGATGATGAGCACGGCCACCGCGCTCACCAGCGCGAACGCGAGGCGAGGTGGCGGCCCCCACAGGCTCCACGCGACGAACGAGATGGCGGCGACCGCCACGACAGCCGGAACGAAGTAGGATGCGACCCGATCGGCGAGCCGCTGAATCGGCGCGCGGCTCCGCTGTGCCTCGCCGATCATCCGGACGATTTGAGCCAGCAACGAGTCGCTCCCCACCCGCTCCGCCCGGACGAGCAGCGTGCCAGTCGTATTGATGGTCCCGCCGGTGACGCGCGCTCCGTCCGTCTTCTCCGCGGGGATGGGCTCGCCGGTCACCATCGATTCGTCGACAGCGCTGTGCCCCTCGATCACGAGGCCGTCGACCGGCACCTTCTCGCCGGGCCGGACGCGACAGACATCGCCGACCTTGACGTCGCGGAGCGGCACGTCGATCTCCACGCCGTCCCGGACCGCTCGCGCAATGGTCGGCGCGAGTCCAAGCAGCTGCCGGATGGCCGTGCCGGTCCGGCTCCGAGCGCGCAGTTCGAGCACCTGGCCGAGCAGGACGAGCACCGTGACGACGATCGCCGTGTCGAAGTACGTCTCGACGACGCCGTGCATCCGGAGCCCGTCCGGAAACAGGCCCGGCGCGACGGTCGCACTCGCGCTGTAGGCGTACGCGGCACCCACGCCCGAAGCGATCAGCGTGAACATGTTCGGGCTTCGGTTCACGAGGGACGCCCACGCCCGTTCGAAGAAGGGCCAACCGGCCCAGAAGACGACCGGCGTCGCAAGCGCCAGCCCCGCCCAGTTGGTGACGCCCATCCAGCTCATCGGGAGGCCGACGCCCGCCATGCCGGCCATTGTCGCCACGAAGACGGGGGCGCCGAGCGCACAACCAATCCAGAAGCGCCGCGTCATGTCGACCAGTTCCGGGTTGGGCGAATCGAGCAGCGACGCGGTGCGCGGATCGAGCGCCATCCCGCAGATGGGACACGCGCCCGGCTCGTTCCTCACGACCTCCGGATGCATCGGACAGACGTATTCGGTTCGCGTCAGCGCCGCAGCGTCCGACATGTCCGGCTCGAGCGCCATGCCGCACTTCGGGCAGGCGCGGGGCCGCGACGATCGGACCTCCGGATCCATGGGGCAGATGAAGCTCACGCCGGCTGGTACCGGCGCCCTGGTGGCGTCCCCAGGCTCCAGGAACTGCTTCGGCCCCTCTCTGAACCTCTCGAGACAGCTCTCGTTGCAGAAGTAGTAGGTGACACCGGCATGCTGATGCGAGCCGACGGCATCTTCCTCTTCAATCGTCATGCCGCAGACCGGGTCGAGGTGTGTCATCGGCCCGCCACCCCCGCGCCGTCGAGCGCCTCGATAATCGGGCATTCGAGGGTCGAGCCTTCGTGACAGCAGTGGACCAGCTGGGACAGCGCCGTCTTCATCGCCTGCAGTTCGGCGATCTTTCCGTCGATCTGGCGGATTCGCCGTTCGGCTACCGCCCGGACCCGCGCGCGATCGCGCCGCCTGTCGTTCCGCAGGCGGAGCAGTTCTTCCACTTCGTCGAGCGTGAAGCCGAGATCCTGCGCCCGCTTGACGAACCTCACGATGCGTACCGACTCATCCCGGAAATCGCGATAGCCCGACTCGCGTCGTGGCGGGCTCGGAAGCAGCCCCCGCCTCTCGTAATAGCGCAGCGTCTGGACATTGACGCCCGCCTGTTCTGCAGCCGTCCCAATCCTCATCACAGCCTCCGTCACCAAGTATCAACTCTATACCTGAGTATAGAGTCAAGCGAGGGCCCGCGGCGCGCCGATTCGACCCGGCCGTCCTCCCGCCAAGCACGCCCGGGCACCGCGGCGCCCGGCGCCGTTGTCACCAATCGGCTGCTCGGAACACCGTAACCACGAGAGCCCCGACCGGGGCACGCTACCAGGAGCACACGAGGGCTCGACGATCCCTCGTTTTGAGGATTCCTGCCGCACTCGCGCTGACCGCATCCGTGCTGACAGCCAGGGGGGACAACCCGGTCCCGCCTCCCGGCCGGCCGCCTGCCGCCGAGCCGGTGCTCCTCGTGCCGGCTCACCAGGTTGGCGCGAGCCAGGCCCAGGCTCCGATCACCCCGGATCGGGTACGTGACGACACGCTCGAAGCCGAGTGGATGTTCAATCAGGGCCGACAGACGATCCGCTTCGACACGTTCGGAGACGAGGCGTTCTGGGGCGACACCCTGAAGCCGCACACCGCGCTCGACGGGACGTTCCTGTGGGTTGACACCTCGAAGATTCCGCTGACGGACGAGATCGGGCGGATCAGCGGCGTCCTGGGAGTGTTCGAAGACGTCACCGAGCGACGACGGGCGGAAAAGGAGCTGGCGGGATACCGCAATCGCCTCGAGGAACTGGTCGAGGCGCGTACTGCCGAGCTTTCCGCATTGAACGAAAGCCTCACAAAGGAGATCGCAGAACGTCAGCGGATGGAAGAAGTGCTGCGGCAGAGCGAGGAGACCTACCGGCTTCTGTTCGAGAGTGTCCCGATAGGGATCGTCGTGACGGACGCGGCAGGGCAGATCTATTCGTTCAACGCCCGGATGCTGGGATTGCTGGGGTACTCGGCACAGGATCTCCTCGGCACGAACACACGCGATCTGTACTCCGACGCTGCGTGCAGGGAAGAACTGCTGGCCGAGCTGAGCCACTCCGGGAAAGTGGAGGACCGCGAGACCGGCCTGGTGCGTCAGGACCGCAGCGTGTTCCAGGCCCGCGTGAACATGGATGTCATCAGGCTCCGAGGCCAGGAACTGATCCTGGTCACGATACGCGACATCACCGACATCAGGCTCGCTGAAGAGGAGCGAAGGAAGATCCAGGCCCAATTCCAGCAGGCTCAGAAGCTGGAGGCCGTGGGCAGACTCGCCGGCGGGATCGCGCACGATTTCAACAACCTGCTCACCGTGATTCTGGGCCTTGGCAACCAGGCGATGCTGGATCTCCCCCCGAACCACCCTCTTCGTCCCGACATCAAGGACATCGTGGCCGCGGGCGAGCGGGCCGCGGGGCTCACCAAGCAGCTGCTCGCGTTCAGCCGAAAGCAGGTCAGCGAGCCGGTGGTGCTGAGCGTCAACGATCAGCTCGGGACTCTCAAGAAGATGCTGGGCAGGATGATCGGCGAGGACGTCAACCTGGTCATGAAGCTCGAGGCGGCGCCCGATTGCGTGAAGGTGGATCCCGGCCAACTCGAGCAGGTCATCATGAACCTCGCCGTGAACGCCAGGGACGCCATGCCAAATGGGGGCACTCTCGTCGTCGAGACGAGCAACACGATCGGAGAGCAGGAGGGGATGAGTCCGCCCCTCGCCGTGCCTGCAAGCCGGCACGTGATGATCGCCGTGAGCGACACCGGGACGGGTATCGACAAAGACACGATGCAGCACATGTTCGAGCCGTTCTTCACCACGAAGGGGAGAGACAAGGGCACCGGGCTCGGTCTGGCGACGGTCTTTGGCATCGTGAAACAGGCGGGCGGCGATATCCGGGTCTACAGCGAGCCCGGGCTGGGCACCACCTTCAGGATCTATCTGCCCGAGTCGGGATTGACGGCAGCACGTCAGGAAGCGCCTTCGCCGCCCGCGATGGCCGGCCCGGCTTCGGAGACCATTCTCGTCGTGGAGGACGAGGAAGCGGTCCGGCGGATCATAGTCGGTCTGCTCAGGAAGAACGGCTATCGAGTGTTCGACGCCGAAGACGACAGGACCGCGCTGGATCTGTTCACGCGCGACCCGCACGGGATCGACATGGTCATCACAGACGTGATCATGCCGGGCGTCAGCGGCCGGGTGTTGTCTCAGCAGCTCGAGGCCGTACGGCCCGGGCTGAAGGTGCTCTTTGTCTCCGGCTACACCGATGAAATGATCGCCAAGCTCGGCGTGCTGGAGCCCGGGATCAACTTTCTCGCGAAACCATTCCTCCCCCAGGTGTTTCTGAAGAAAGTCCGGAGCGTTCTCGACAAGGACTAGGTCTGGCGATCCGCGCCGAATGACGGACTCGCGTTCGAGGGGCGACGCTCCCGCACCGCCCGGTCGTGGCTCGCCGCCCAGGTGCAGACGGGGCGCCACGCGGCCCTCTCCCATGGCCTCACCCGCACAGCGGCCCGCGCAATCTGCGATTGACACCCGAGGCCAGCCGGCCTAAGGTTCTCCGCAGGGCTGTTCTTGAAACGGTAGATTCCCGCTCACCTGTTCGAGCAATCGGACTGCTCGGCCACGTGTCTCTGGATTCTGTCGGTCACGCATGTCTTTGCATCGACGGGAGGGACGAAATGGATTGGCGACGGAGTGGATCTCTCAGGCGCACCGTCCTCTGGTCCGCCTTGACCGTGGGCGCCGTCGCGCTCCTTGCGCCGTACGGCTACGCCGATCAGATTCCGGCAGGCTGGAAAGCCAGCAACATGACGCCGATTGGATACAGCGATCTGGGCGGGCGCGAAGCCTTCAAGATGGCGATCAAACACGTCGGCGATCGCTGGTATCTCTACCTCGGCCACTTCACCGCCCACGGCTGGAGCATCGTCGACGTCACCGACCCGAAGAACCCGCGGTACGTGAAGTTCATCCCCGGCCCGCCCAACACCTCGACGGGCCAGCTGGATCTCCACGGCGACATCATGGTGACGCCGCTTCAGGATCGGGCCGGCTACGGGGGGGACCCGAACAAGGTGGTCAACGAAGGTGTGCTCATCTGGGACATCAGCGATCCGGTGAACCCGAAGCAGGTGTCGTGGTGGAAGACGGGCGCGACCGGCACCCATCGCGACAGCTACCCGGGCGGCAAGTACGTCAACATGTCCGCGGGCATGCCGGGATACAAGGGGCAGATCCTGGTGTTCCTCGATATCAGCGATCCGAGCCATCCGAAGGAAGCGGGCCGCTGGTGGATGCCCGGGCAGAAGGACGGCGAGCCGCCGCTGCCCGCTCCCATCTACGGGTTCCACGGGCCAGCCACGATCGAAGGTGATCGCGCCTACCTCGGCTACAGCCCGGCCGCTGTGATTCTGGATGTCAGCGACGTGTCGACACCGAAGCTCGTCGGCCAGTTCACCGCGAGCCCGCCCTTCGGCACGAACATCCCCGTGCACAGCGTGACGCCCATCCCCGGCAAGTCCCTGATGTTCGTGAATGGAGAGGGCACCGGAGGCGGCGACACGGCGGAGGGCGCGCTCGCGTGCAAGGGCGGCGCTGTTCCTCACCGGGCTGGTCGACATCAAGGACCCGGCCAAGCCGATGCTCATCTCGACCCTGCCGACACCGGCGCCTCCGTCAGCGACGAGCCATACACCGATTTCTGCGACAAGGGCGGCCGGTTCGGACCTCACAATACGAACAGTCTCCAGCACAATCCCGACGTGGAGAAGCAGGCCGATTTGATCTACCTGACGTATTTCAATGCGGGCCTGCGGGTCTTCGACATCAAGGACCCGCGCCTGCCGAAGGAGACGGGATGGTTCATCCCGCCGACTCCATCGACGCGGCGCATGCCGCAGCCGTACGACAAGCTCGTCAGCCAGTCGGAAGACGTGCTGGTGGACACGCGAGGCAACATCTACATCTCCAACAAGCAGTGGGGCTTGTTCATCCTGCGGTACACGGGCCCTGATGCACCTGCGCCGACGGCCCGATAACCCGGACCATCCGTGAAATTCCGGAGGGCCCGCCGTCGGGGCCTTCGAATGGAGCCAGAGACGACAATGCCCACCGCGAGGTGGGCATTGTCGTGTCGTGAACCCGTCCCGGCCCCTTCAGAGGGCGTCGATGATGGCGTTCATCGTCGGGCTGGGGCGCATGGCCCTGGTCGTCTTCCCGAGGTCGGGCAGGTAGTACCCGCCCATGTCCACCGGCCGGCCCTGCGCCGCGATCAGCTCGGCGTTGATTTTCGCCTCGTTCCGGGAAAGCTCGTTCGCCACAGTCGCGAAGCGCGCCTGCAGCTCCTTGTCCTTCGTCTGCGCGGCCAGCGCCTCGGCCCAGTACATCGCGAGGTAGAAGTGACTGCCGCGGTTGTCGATCTCGCCCACCTTGCGGGCCGGTGACTTGTTGTTGTCCAGGAACTTCCCGACCGCCTGGTCGAGCGTTTCGGCCAGCAGCGCCGCCCTCGCATTCTGGAACGTGCTGCCGATGTGTTCGAGCGACGCGGTCAGCGCCGAGAACTCACCGAGCGAATCCCACCGCAGGTAACCTTCCTTCTGAAACTGCTGCACGTGCTTCGGCGCCGAACCGCCCGCGCCCGTCTCGAACAGGCCGCCCCCGGCGAGCAGCGGCACGATGGAGAGCATCTTGGCCGAGGTGCCGATCTCGAGAATCGGGAAGAGGTCGGTCAGGTAGTCGCGCAGCGCGTTGCCGGTAACCGAGATGGTGTCCTGGCCCCTGCGGATGCGCTCGAGCGAGACCTTCATCGCATCCACGGGCGACAGGATGCGAATCTCGATGCCCTTCGTGTCGTGATCCTTCAGGCAGGTCTCGACCTTCGCAATCACCTGCGCATCGTGGGCGCGGTTCCTGTCCAGCCAGAACACCGCGGGTGCGCCCGTGGCCCTGGCGCGCTTGATGGCCAGCTTGACCCAGTCGCGGATCGCGACGTCCTTCGTCTGGCAGGAGCGGAAGATGTCGCCCTCCTCGACGTGCTGCTCGAGCAGGGTCTCTCCCGTGGGCTCGATGACCACCCGGATCGTGCCGGCCCCCGGCGCGATGAACGTCTTGTCGTGGGACCCGTACTCCTCGGCCTTTTTCGCCATCAGCCCGACGTTCGGCACGCTGCCCATCGTCGCCGGGTCGAGGGCGCCGTGCTGCTGACAGTCCTCGAAGATGGTCTTGTAGATGGTGGCGTAGCAGCGATCGGGGATCATCGCAGCGGTCTCGTGCAGCTTGCCGTCCGAACCCCACATGCGGCCCGACTCGCGGACCACGACCGGCATCGAGGCGTCCACGATGATGTCGTTCGGCGCGTGGAGGTTGGTGATGCCCTTGTCGGAATCCACCATCGCGAGGGCGGGGCGGTCGGCGTAGACCGCCTTGATGTCAGCCTCGATCTCCGTCTTCTTGTCGGCCGGCAGGCCCTGGAGCTTGGCATAGAGGTCGCCCAGCCCGTTGTTCGGGTTCACGCCCAGCTGCGATAACACGGCGGCGTGCTTTTCGAAGACCGGCTTGAAGAAGACCGTCACCGCGTGTCCGAACATGACGGGGTCGGACACTTTCATCATGGTGGCCTTGAGGTGCAGGGACAGGAGCAGCCCGCTCTTCTTCGCCGCGTCGATCTGATCCTGGTAGAACTCGCGCAGCGCCTTGACGTGCATGACCGACGTGTCGAGGATCTCCCCGTCGAGCAGGCCCATCTTCTTCTTGAGGATCGTGATCGCTCCGGCAGCGGCGACGAACTCGTAACGGACCTCGGTCGCCCGCTCGACGGTTGCCGACGTCTCGCTGCCGTAGAAGTCCCCGGCGGTCATGTGCGCGACATGGGCCTTGGAGCCGGGCGCCCACGCGCCCAGCTTGTGCGGGTGCTTCCTCGAGAACGCCTTCACCGACAGGGGCGAACGGCGATCCGAGTTGCCCTCGCGGAGGACTGGATTCACTGCGCTGCCGAGCACCTTCGCAAAACGCGTCTGGAGGATCTTCTCGGCATCGTCTTTCGGGGCCTCGGGATAGTCCGGAATCCTGTAGCCCTTCGCCTGGAGTTCCCTGATGGCTTCCTTGAGCTGCGGAATCGCCGCCGAGATGTTCGGCAGCTTGATGATGTTGGCGTCGGGCGACTGCGTCAGCTCGCCGAGCAGCGAGAGGTTGTCCGGAATGCGCTGTTCCGGCGTCAGGTTCTCCGGGAAGTTGGCGATGATGCGGCCTGCGAGCGAGATGTCCCGAGTTTCGACCGAGACGCCAGTCCCTTTCGTGAAGCCCCGGACGATGGGTAAGAGCGAACAGGTCGCCAGGGCAGGCGCCTCGTCGATGTGCGTCCAGATGATGGTCGACGTTCTGGTATTCATAGCCTCTCCTCCGAGGCCCGGGAGCTGCGGTCCGCAAGGCCTGCCGGGTCAATGATTGGCGGGCGCCCGCCCTGGCGAGGCGGCGCTATGACTGCAAGGGTGGGCACGAAGTCCGGCGAGCTCGACGCGGCCCGAAGATACTATACCGCACCCTCTGCTTGAGTCGCCGGAGGCACGCGCGTAAGATTGGGGCCGCGTGAGCGAGGGAGCACGATTATGCCATCATCCGTGATACCAGACATCCTCGAGCAGCGCGTCATCGACCTCATCACCGGGCACCAGCGGCTCCACCCCGGGCAGGTCAGCATCGACTCGACGTTTGCCGACCTCGGCGTCGATTCGTTCGACTGCCGGGAGCTGCTCCACGAGTTCGAGCAGGCATTCGACCTGTCGATCCCGCACGACACCGGGAAGTACGTGAAGAGCGTGCGCGACGCGGTCGAAGCGCTCCGCGGGCTGACGGCCGCGCGGACACCAGTACCCTGAGACGGCTGGCGGCCACGGCCTGCCGGCGCGGCGTGGCGCTCCGGCTACTCGACGATCTGAAGGCCGGTGATGGCCGCCGCGACCCGGTCCATGTCGGCCAGGCGGCCCGCCTGCATCGCGACGGCGCCGTCGAGGTTGCCGAGCCGCTGCAGGCGCGAGAATTCGTCGGCGCCCACCCGGCTCGATGCGCTCATGACCGCGAGAATCCGGGCCGGCACGCCAAGGGCCACCTGGCTCGCATAGAGGCGCGATTGCGCCTTCAGCAACTCATCGCCGTCGTGTGCCGCTACGGCCAGGGCCACCGCCGTCTCGACGTCCACCATCGCCGTGGCAAACTCGAACGCCACGTGCTGCTGCCGGACGAGCTTCGCGCGGTACGCCGCCTGCGTGGCATCCGCGAGGAACCGCGCCGCCTGCGCCACCTGCGGGCCGCCGACCTCGACGAGCGGCTCGACCTGCTCGGCCATGCGCAGGTAGAACTGGCCCTTGCTCCTGACGATCTCGCGCATCCGGAAGATGCCGATGATGCTCTGCTGGATCTCGGAGGTGCCTTCGTAGATCGTCAGGATGCGCGCGTCGCGCCGGATCTTCTCGACCTCGAAGTCCACGCAGTACCCGTACCCGCCCAGCGCCTGCACGGCATGGTCGGCCGCCGCATTGCCGCATTCGGTGGCGAACAGCTTCGCGATCGACCCCTCGACCTGGCGATCAACGGTCCCGCCGTCGAGCAGGTCGGAGACATACTCGATGTAGGCCTTCGCGGCCGCGAGCCGCACGCTGTCGGGCACCAGCAGCTTGTGCGTGAACCCCTGCTTCTCGGCCAAGAAGGTGCCGAACTGCTTGCGTTGCCTGGAGTACGCGATCGCCCGCTCGAGCGCCGCCTGGCCCGCACCGAGGCCGAAGGCCGCGACCATCAGGCGCGTGAAGCCGAACACTTCGTTCGCCTGCTTCAGCCCGTCGCCCTCCCGCACGCCAACGATGTTCGTCGCCGGGATCACGACGTCCTGGAGCAGGACCTGCGCGGTATCGGACAGCCGGATGCCGTGCTTGATCTCGTGCCGGCCAGGCGTGAGCCCGGGGGTATTGCGCTCGACGACGAAGAAGGTGGGCCCGTCGGGCGCCTTGGCGAGAATCGTGTAGAGGTCGGCAATCGAGCCGTTCGAGATGAACTGCTTCACGCCGTTCAGGCGATAGTGCGTGATCCGCCCGTCCTGGTCCGTGATGCGAGTCGCCTCGGTCTTCAGGTTCTGGACGTTGGACCCCGCCTCCGGCTCGGTCACGCCGTAGGCGACAATCAACCCCTCCTCGGCAATCCGGGTGATCCACCGCGACTTCTGCTCGTGCGTGCACCCGACGCGGATCGGATCGGTCCCGAGCGCGACAGCCAGCATCGAGGTCGCCAGGCCGAGATCGATCCTGGCAAACTCCGCCGACAGCCGGTACACGTCGTACGCGCCACCGCCCATGCCGCCGTATGCGGCGGGAAGGAAAACCAGATGGAGGCCAACCTCCGGGCCGAGCATGGCGCGAACCACGTCCGCCGGGCACGTGTCGGTCTCGTCCCACTTCAGACGGCGATCGAGCGGGGCCTCGCGGGCCGCGAATTCCTTGAGCGTCTTGACCACCATGTCGATCGACTCTGCGTCCAGCCGGGTGAGTAGCATGTTTCCTCTCGATCGAGCGCCGAAGCGCCCGGTATGTATCGCGGATTCCCTGGTCGATCGCGGAGCGGGCCCGCGCCAGGCTCATGAAAAGACAGCCCGCCGAATCAGGAGGGGCCGAAACATCCTGCCGGATCACGCCCACGATGCGCAAGCCGTGCCTGTGAAACGGTCTCCGGGGTGAGGTGGCGCAGCACGACATTCCGCAAGGGACAGCCGTCGCGAGGGAACACGCCGGGAGGGTCCGGTCCCCAGCCCCGGACGCAGCGGTGATTGAATGCAGAGGGGCCTGTCCCTCGGGCGGCTACGTGCGGTCGATCACCGCGCGGACCTTCTCGCCGAGCGACGCTGCGGTGAAGGGTTTCTGCAGGAAATCAATGCCCGGCTCGAGGACGCCGCGATGAGCGATCGTGTCCGCCGTGTATCCCGACATGAATACCGTCTTCACCCCGGGCCTCGAGGCCCGCACGTGCGTCTCCAGTTCCCTTCCGTTCATGCGCGGCATGACGACGTCGGTGAGCAGCAGGTGGATCTCGCCGGCGTGAGTCTCGCAGAGCTTGAGGGCGTCGGAGGGGCTCGCCGCGTCCAGAACGGTGTAGCCCAGCCGTTCCAGGATCGTCTTCGCGAGCCGGCGCAACTGCGCCTCGTCTTCCACCAGGAGAATCGTCTCGTGCCCGCCCCTGGGCTTGGGGCTCTGAACCGGTCCCTGCGCCGAGGCGGTCTCGCCCAGGTAGCGCGGAAGGAAGATCGACGAGGTGGTTCCCTGCCCCGGTTCGCTGTAGACGTTGATGGCGCCCAGGTTCTGCTTGACGATGCCGAACACCGTGGCGAGGCCGAGACCGGTGCCGTGTCCTTCCGCCTTGGTGGTGAAGAAGGGCTCGAACAGATGCGCCAGCGTCTCCTGGTCCATGCCGCATCCGGTGTCGCTGATCGACAGCTTCACGAACTCGCCGGGTGTGACCCAGGCGTGGACGTCGCAGTATTCCTGGTTCAGCGACACGTTGGACGTCTCCATGGTGAGCACCCCGCCGTCGGGCATGGCGTCTCGTGAGTTGATCGCCAGGTTCGCCACGATCTGGTCCACTTGTGCGACGTCCATGTAGACGGGCCACAGGTCCGGCGACAGCGTGAATCGCAAGGTGATGTCCTCGCCGAGGATGCGATCGAGCAGCCGGTTCATGCCCATCAACTGCTCGTTCATGTCCATCACGCGCGGTGCGATGGTCTGGCGGCGCGAAAAGGCGAGCAGCTGGTGCGTCAGGTTGGCCGACCGTCCCGCCGCAGCCTGGACCTCGAGCAGATCGTTGCGGATGGGATCGCCGGGTTTCAGCCGGCCGAGGATCGACTCGCTGTAGCCCTGGATCACGGTGAGCATGTTGTTGAAGTCGTGGGCCACCCCGCCGGCCAGCCGGCCCACCGCCTCCATCTTCTGGGCCTGGAGCAACTGTACCTGCAGTCTCGCCTTCTCGGCCTCCGCCTTGTGATATTCGGTCATGTCCTTCGCGACGGCCAGCACCTCCGCGTGGCCCTGGGTGACGAAGGGCATCGCCGTGACCTCGGCGTCGAAGGCGGTGCCATCCAGCCGCAGCAGCTTCTCACGCACGATCGGCACGGAGCGCTGCTCGCTGTCGATCACCTGCACGCGCCCGCGGACCGAGTCGCGGAAATCGGGGTGGACCCGGTCGATCATCGGCCGCCCGAGCAGCTGTTGCGCCTCGGTGGCGCCGAACAGCTTCACCCCGGCCGGATTGACATAGGTGAATCGTCCCTCCCGGTGGACGACGATGGCGTCGGGGAGCAGCTCGACGAGGTGTCGGTAACGGTCCTCGCTCTCACTGAGCGCCTTCTGCGATCGCCGCTCTTCGGTCTGATCGCGAATCACCAGCACCGCGCCGATCATCGCCCCCGATTCGCTGCGGACGGGGGCCGCGCTGTCGGCAATCGGACGCTCGACGCCGGACTTGTCGACGAGCAGCGTGTGGCCGACCAGGCTGACGGTCGCCCCCGTTCGCATCGCGGTCCTGACCGGGTCCTCGACGGCCTCATGCGTGTCCTCGTTGACGAGGCGGACCACAGAGGTCAGGGGCCGGCCGATGGCCTCCTTGGAGGTGACGCCCGTCAGGGCTTCCGCCACGTGGTTGAGCAGCGTGATCCTGCCGGAAGCGTCGGTGGTGATGACCGCGTCGCCGATGCTCATCAGCGTCGTGGCGTAGCGCGCCTCGCCTTCTCCGCGCGCGGCCTGCGCCTGATAGAGGGCGCGGAAATGCTCCGCGGCCGTGCGCTGCCACACACCCGCCACGACCGCGGCGGCTGCCATCAGGCACAACAGGATCAGGATCAGGATGAGCCCTGCCGTCGAGCCCCACTGCTCTGCGCGATACAACCAGATGCCGCAGACGAGCAGGACGAGCAACGCCGTGCCCAGCGTTGCGGCCAGCCAAAGCGGTGGCCGGCTCATCGCGATGATCCTCGTGGAAATGCCGTGCCGCGG
Organism: uncultured Acidobacteriota bacterium; assembly: GCA_963843385.1. Classification (GTDB taxonomy): domain Bacteria; phylum Acidobacteriota; class Vicinamibacteria; order Vicinamibacterales; family JAKQTR01; genus CAVOHU01. The sequence continues at coordinate 828,768 of CAWJJY010000005.1, read as the reverse complement.
CCCGGCCGCCACGCGTCGGCGCACGAGCCGGCTCGGGCCCGCAGGTGGCAGGTTTTGGTCCTGCGGAGACGTGGAATGCCCCTCATAAGTGGATAGCAGTCTCTCGGCGCGAAGTGTACCATTATCAGTATCGCATTGACACCAGTCCTCGCGGCTCCAGCAGCGTGTTCAATACTGAACAGCCCGGGCCGCGGAGAGTCCCGTAAAGTCAGGACATGGCCCAGAAATCCGAGTTGTATTCGCTGGTCGAACCGTTCGGCCGTCCCAGGCGATCCCGCGCCGTGATGGAGATGGTAGAGACCTTCGTGCCCTACTGCACCCTGAGCTTCCTGATGGCGCTCGCGGCGTGGGCCGGCCACCCGTGGCTGGCAGCGGCGCTCTGTGTGCCTGCGGCGGCGTTCCTCGTGCGGGTGTTCATCATCTTCCACGACTGCAGCCACGGCTCGTTCTTCCGCTCGCGCCGCGCCAACCGCGTCGTCGGGTACATTGCAGGCCTGCTGACCCTGACGCCGTTCGAGAAGTGGCAACGGGCCCATGCCGAGCATCACGCCACGGTCGGCGACCTGGACCGTCGAGGCATCGGCGATGTGTGGACGCTGACCGTGAACGAGTACGTAACCGCTCCGAAGCTCCGGAGGCTCTTCTACCGGGTGTTCCGCAACCCGATCGTCCTGTTCGGCCTCGGGCCCGGGCTGGAATTCGTGATCCACAACCGGTTCACGGCGCCCAGGGACAGTGCGCGCGAGCGGCTCAGCGTGCATTTCACGAACGCCGGGATGGCGGCCTCCCTGGTGGCCGCGCACTTCACGATCGGGATTCCCGCGTTTCTGTTCACCCAGCTGCCCACGCTGCTGGTCGCCGGCGTGGCCGGGATGTGGCTGTTCTACGTGCAGCATCAGTTCGAGGACGCCTATTGGGCGCGTCGTCCGGAGTGGGAACCGATCAAGGCGGCGCTCGAGGGGAGTTCCTACTACAAGCTGCCGAAGGTGCTGCAATGGATCACGGGCAGCATCGGCCTGCACCACATCCACCACATACAGCCGCGCATTCCGTTCTACAACCTTCAGCGGTGCCAGGCGGCCATTCCGACGTTCCAGTCGGTGCCTCCGTTGACGATTCGCCGCAGCCTGCACGCGCTGCGCCTGCGGCTGGTGGACGAAGCGCGCAGGCGCGTCGTGACGCTGCGTGAACTCAGGCGATCGATGCGCCAGGATTCGAGGGTCGGGCCTCCGGTTCGGTCCTGAGCGTCGAGTCGAACCCGGCGCATCCCATCCCGGGTCACAAAGACAACGGGGACGTCCCGTCCAGGTCGTGCACATGCGGCACGGTGGATGAAACGTCCCCGTTGTCCTGTCGTGGTGAGGGCCGTCCGGCCGACGAGCCGCCGCGTGGCGGAGCGTCAGGTCGCGGAGAGGCCCGCAGGCGAAGCTACCAGCGTGGTTCCGAACGGCGCCGGGATCCGCCGTCGCCGCCGCCAAACCCGCCCGACCGCTCCGGCCTGGGTCGCGCCTCGTTCACCGTCAGGCTGCGGCCGCCCAGCGAGTGCTCGTTGAACTGACTGATCGCCTTCTGCGCCTCGTCGTCAGTGGCCATTTCGACAAACGCGAAGCCGCGTGCACGGCCGGTGGCCATGTCGCGCATGACGCTGACCGTCTCGACCGTCCCTGCCGCTCCGAAGAGCTGCTGGAGGTCCGCTTCGCCGACGTCGTACGGCAGATTTCCTACGTAGAGTTTCCTTGCCATTGGGTCTGTCTCCTCCCCGCTTTCTGCGGGAGGCTGTGATGGCGGACCGTCAACGTCCGTTCATCGATGTGGTGTCGCTGCAAGGTCCAACAGTGAACCTCGAGCGGGATGGAGAAAGGCCCTTCCTGAACTGATGCCGTGTGCGTTGGGAAGCGAGGATATGTGGGCTCGATTCGATCTAACGCGGCAAAGGCGGAGTGCGGTTATCCAACCTGACCAAATGAGTCTATCACAGTTTGCGGATCCGCGTCGGGCGGACCCGGATCCGTAGCGGAATGTCGTGCACCCGCTGAAGCCCGGGCGGGCACACCAATGGCGTGACCGGGAAGCAGATTGACCGCGCTTCGAGGGGTGAGTTGAAAGGAAGGGCGTGCGGCCCGTCGAGGGCGCAGCCGACCGGGATATTCGAGACACCCCGTGCCGGCCGGCGCCCGCTGGTCCTACTCGCTGAGCTTCACGTTTTCGGCTCTCGGTCCCTTCGGGCCCTGCGCCTTCTCGAAGGTGACTGCCTGGCCTTCACGCAGCGAGTCGAACGGCGTCCCGGAGCACGCCGACTGGTGGAAGAAGTACTCGTTGGAGTCGCCCGCAAGGATAAAGCCGAAGCCTTTGTCGCTCACAAGCCGCTTAATGGTCCCTGTCATCGTTGGCATCGCTACTCCTGATTGGTCAGCACGGTTGCACCGAAATGGTGCGCATACATCATGACTCGAATCGTGGATTTGTAGTGTGCAAAATCGAACAGGCCCGCCAAATTCGCCTACTTCCTGCGCGCCAGGGCCTGGCAATAGACTGTCACATACCCGATATCCTGGGGACTCAGGGTGCGGCCCCACGGAGGCGAGAGCGGCGACCGGCCCAGCGCAGCGCTTCCCTCGACGATGACCCGCCGGAGGTACTCGGGGTCGGCCAGGTTCTTCGACGTGGTCATGTCAGGCGGCGGCGGCGTCAGATTGGAGGCGTTCTGACCGTCGCCCTTGCCGGAGTCGCCGTGGCAGGTGGCGCAGTACTGGAGGAAGACCGTCTTGCCGAGCGACTCTGCGTAGCTCAGCCCGACCTCGCGTTCCTCGGCTCGCAGCGCGTCGGTCATCGGCTCGGCCGGCGGTGACGCGGGCTTCCGTGCGCAGGCGGAGCAGAGGACCAGTATCGTCAGCGCGGCCGCGGAGAGGGCCCTCGCGCTCATCTCTGCCTCCCGCCTCGGGCCGAAGCCGCTTCTGGCGGCGTTGACGCCGCCGTGCCGATCTGCGCCAGGAACGCCGTGAGCGCCCGGACGTCCGCCTGCGACAGGCCGTAATTCGGCTGGATCGTTCCGGGTTTCGCGCGCTGCGGGTCGGTGAGCCACGCGGCAATCCAGCCGGGCTTCAGGCGTTTGCCCGTGTTCGACAGGTCCGGACCCACATACCCGCCCGTCGTCCCGATCTGGTGGCAGCCGATGCATCCCAGGGACCCGAACAGGTCCTGGCCGCGCCGCACTTCGGCGGCCGTGAAGCGGGAGTCGTACCGGTCGAGGCTGTCGTCGAGGAACACGGTCGACGCGTAGTCCGCAATGGCCGTGGCTTCTTCCGGGAGCATGTGGAACATCGGCATCCGCGCTTCGACGCTCACCCTGACCGCGCCAGGATTGAGCAGGTAGCCGACAAGGTAGTCGCGTTGGAGCTGGCTGCCGATCCGATCCAGCGGCACGGTGGAGAGGTCGCCCCCGGTGCCGCGAATGCTGTGGCAACTCAGGCAACGATACCGGCTCACCAGCTCACCAAAGCGGCCCTCGGGCCGGTAGGGCGGGGCTGGCGGCTCCCATACCACGCGGGAAGTCGGGAGATCCGCCTTCCGCAGGCTCGCCAGCGCGACGGTAATCGTCGCCGCTTCCTCCGGGGTGAACCCGAAGGTCGGCATCACCGATGGCGCGCCCAGCCCGTCCGGGTGCAGCAGCTTCAGGAAGAGGTAGTTGTCGGTGGAGTGACGCGCGGGAACGCTGCCGTACGACAGCTGGTCGGGATCGTGGTCGGCCACGCCCGCCAGGCTCGGGCCGATCTTGCCGGAGGCAGCCACGCCCGGCAGTTGATGACAGCCGTAGCAGCCATGCCGGAGAAACGCCGCGCGGCCCGCCGCGACCATTCGCGCGTCCTGGAACGAGGCCGGCGAGGTTTCGGGTGACGCGTCCCCGGTGCGGAACTCCTGGAGCAGGTAGGTCGTGAGGTCGCGGATCTGGTCGTCGGACAACCGATACTGGAGCATCGGCGTGTCGGGCTGGTCGGCGTGCGGGTCCTTGATGAAGTTGAACAGCCAGTCGCGGCGGACCTTGTCGCCGATCTTCGTCAGCTCGGGCCCCATCGTCCCGCCGCGGCCGTTGACGGCATGACAGCTGGTGCACCGCAGCTCGCCGAACAGCGCGTGGCCTTTGTCCGCATCCGCCTTGGCCCAGTCCACGCGCGGCAGCTCGGGCCGGGTCTGGCGATGTTGCGACAGGATGAAGGCCTGCAGAGACGTGATCTCGTCGGCCGACAGGCGGAAGGTGCCCATCTTCGAACGGGCAAGGTAGGACTTCGGGTCCTTCAGCCACGCAACGAGCCAGTCGGGACGGACCTTGTCGCTCTCGCCGTCGAGCGCGGGGCCGCGGAACGTCGTCGTTTCGAACCCGGGGATATCGTGACAGCTGACGCACCCCGAATCCAGAATCAGGCGCCGTCCGGCCGCCAGGCGCGGCGCTGACGGCGGGTCGAGCGAGCGATGGCATCTGCCGCAGTTTGCCTCGATGGTCTCGAGCGGCCGCATCACGCGATCGACGTGCGGAATCGGTGCATGAGCGGCGTTCAGGAAGTCGGTCGCCTGGCCCTGGCCGTCGTGGCAGGCCGTGCAGCCGAAGCGCTCGGGCGGATGCGAGGTCAGCCACGTGCCGGGGTGAGTGCGGAACGGCTGAGGAGCCTGGGCGTACACCGGGTCGTCGATGCCGAGGTGACAGGTCGTGCATCGATCGACGCGGTCCAGGTCCGGCAGCCAGATCTGACGCAGGCCGCCCAGGCTCGCGGCCTGGGCGAGCTGATGCGGGTTCTTGAGCCCCGCCTGGACCTGCTGGAACCGCGCCTGCTGGCGCCGCCACTCGGCGCCCTGCTCGCCGAGATAGATCCACGAGAAGGTGGCGAGCGACGCCAGGCCGAGCACCGCGAATGCGACGAGGACTCCGGTCGGAGCGCGCTGCGGCTCACGCATGGCGCCCCGGCTCCTGCCTCAGCATCATCGCCACGGCCATACCCAGGCCCAATTCGGCCCGCGGAAGAGCGTGCCGATGATCGTCAGCACGGCCAGCACGGCGACCACCAAGGTGAAGGCGATGTTCGCGACGCGCCGATCGGGGGAGAACCATGTGCCCGTTCCCCTGGGATTCCGGTCGAGGTACGGCAGCACGACCAGCGCGAGCACGAGCAGCGTCGGCACGATGACGCCGCCTATCAGCGCCGAGTAGTGGACCAGTTCCTGCAGGCCTAGGAAGTACCAGGGTGCCTTCGCCGGATTCGGCGTCCGCGTCGGATCCGCCATCTCCTCGAGAGGCGCCATGAAGATCATCGAGACGAGATGCAGCACGATGACGACGGCCAGGGCGACCAGCGCTTCGCGGTAGAGCAGGTGGGGCCAGGCGAACACCTCGTCGTTCGGATCGCGCGATTCGACCGATGCGGTCGGCCGCCGCGTCATGGCCATCAGACCGTAGGTCTTGGTCGAGGCCGGGAACGCTCCCGCCCGTTCCTCGACGCTGAACATCGTGGGCGTCGCGCCGCTCAGGCCGTCCTTCCGGACGCGCCACACGTGCATCGAGACCAGGATCAGGGCCGCCAGCGGCAGGATCACGCAGTGCAGCACGTAGAAGCGCACCAGCGTCATCGGCCCGATGACATGGCCGCCGAGCAGGAGAAAGCGCAGCCTGCTGCCCAGCACCGGCGCGTACGCCGCGATGTTGCTGCCGACGGTGATGGCCCAGAAGGCGAGCTGATCCCACGGCAGCAGGTAACCGGTGAACGAGAGGCCCAGGGTGAGCAGCAGCAGCCCGACGCCGATCACCCAGTTGAATTGCCGCGGGGCCTTGTAGGAACCGGTCCAGAAGACGCGGCACATGTGCAGGAAGACCACGAACACCATGGCGTGGGCCGACCAGCGATGCAGGTTGCGCAGCACCACGCCGTAGGTGATGACGAACTGCAGATCCTTCATGCTCCGGTACGCTTCCGCCGGGTACGGGACGTAGTTGAGCATGAGCGCCAGGCCGGTCAGGGTGAGCACGCCCAGCAGCACGACCGAGATCAAGCCGAGGCCGAGGGTGTAGCGGCCGCGCAGGACGTGGGGCGAGACGCGGGCCGGATGGAGGTGCAGGAACAGGCTCGAGATCATCGCCGCCGCGCGATCCTTGTCGGTGCGCGGCCAGCCAATCCTGAAGACCGACGTGCGGACGCCGGTCAGCCAACCCGCCAGACGTTGCCGGCTCGTGCTCACGTGGCGCTCCGCTCCTACACCCGCAGCCTGAAGTCCGGCGAGACGGCGCGATCGAGATCCACGACGATGTCGCCGCGCGCCGACAGGGTGAGCGCGAACCAGGTCAGCGGCTCCGGTGCCGGTCCGCGTATCACGCGCCCGTTCTCGTCGAAGCGGCTGCCGTGGCACGGGCAGTCGAAGCCCGTCGTGCTCCGCTTGACGTTGCACCCGAGGTGGGTGCAGACCGACGAGATGGCGTAAAACCCTTCGGCTCCGTTGAACACGAACAGACGCCGATCTTCCAGGAAGGTCGGCACCTCGGGCGGAAACTGCGACGGGTGTCCGATGGTAAAGCGCGACGGCGGCTCGTAGAGGACGTTGGGCACGAGGAAACGGAACGTGCTGAGCAGGAACCCCAGGCCGGTGGCGGCAATCGACGCCCATCCCGCCCAGAAGAACCCGCGGCGATCGAGGCCGTCCATCCATCGCTTCGCGTTCATGGCCGCGCCTCGTGCATCCGCTCGGCGAAGAGCCCGAGCGAGGTCTGAGGCGACTCGTCGATCTCGAGCATCTCCATGGTGATCGCGCGGGTCGGGCAGCGGTCCGCGCACAGGCCGCACCGGATGCACCGCTCCTCGTCCTTGATGATCGCGCCGGCCGACGAACCGGCGCCCAGGGCGTCGTTCAACGGGCCGAGTTCCGGCGCGCCGCCGAGGCGCGACGCCGGCACGAGCAGCAGGCAGGCCTCCGGGCAGATCTCCACGCACGCGCTGCAGAGGATGCACCGCTCCGAGTCGAACACCGTTTCGATGTTGCACCAGAGGCACCGCGAGGCTTCGGCACGCGCCTGCTCGTCGGTGTAGACCTCCTCGACCTCACGGAATCCCGTGCGGCGGGCGACGGGGAGGGTCGGCATCGGTTGCCGCGGAATCCGGTCGTAGTGGCTCCCGGCCCGGTCGAGCGCGATCTCGCGGAACCGGGCTCGCGACCGCGGGACCGCGGCGCCCTGGAGCTGTTGATGGATGGCGAGCGCCGCCCGCTTGCCGTCGGCGACGGCGTCGATCACGATGCGCGGGCCAAACGCGAGGTCGCCCCCGCAGTAGACTCCCGGCATCGTCGTCGCCAGCGACTGCCTGTCCACGGCGACGAGCCCGCGCGGCGTGATCTGGATGTCCGGGTCAGCCGAGAGGCAGGCCGTATCGGGCTGCTGGCCGACGGCCAGGATGATCGTGTCGGCTTCGATCTGCTGCTCGGTGCCCGGCCGGAACGTCGGGTTGAAACGGCCGTCCGGATCGAAGACCGACGCGACCTCGAGCGTCTCGAGCGCGGTGAGGTGGCCGTCACGGCCGATGATCGCCTTCGGGCCTCTGCCGGGCAGCAGGACGATCCCCTCTTCTTCCGCCTCACGGATTTCGTCGGGGTGCGCCGGCATCTCGGCCCGCCTCTCGAGCGACACCAGCTGCACCTTCCGCGCGCCGAGCCGCAGCGCGGTGCGCGCCGCGTCGATGAACGCGTTGTCGTAGCCCCAGGTGTGCAGCAGGTCCTGGGCGCCAGGAGGCAGCGTCGCCGGGGTCTCGGCTGCCGCGTAGCGCAGGACCGTGCGGGCCACGTCGATCGCGACGTTGCCGCCGCCGACGACGATCACCCGCTCGCCCACCGAGACGTGATAGCCGAGATTGGCATTGAGGAGGAAATCGACGCCGTTGATGACGCCGTCCAGCTCGGCCCCCGGGATCCCCAGCGTGCGGCCGCGGGTGGCGCCGAGCGCCAGGAACACCGCCGAGAACTCGTTGCGCAGCAGGTCGCCGACCGTGAAGTCGCGGCCGAGTCGCCAGTTCAGGCGATGCTCGACGCCCAGCTGCAGCACCTGTTCCATCTCCGCACGAATCACGTCCCGCGGGAGGCGATACTCGGGCACGCCCTGGTTGAGCATTCCGCCGAGCACCGGCGCGGCTTCGAACAGCATCACGCGATAGCCGAGCAGCGCGAGGTCGTGCGCGCAGCTCATCCCGGCCGGGCCCGACCCGACCACCGCGACACGCGGCGCCCGGCCGTCGGTGACGGGAGCCAGGCCCATCGGCCGCATCACCGGCGGCGAGTCCGGCCGCCCCGGCGGGCTCTCGACCCGTACCGCTCGGTCACCGTCCGCTTCAGGGCCCGGATCGAGATGGGCTCGTCGATCAGGCCACGGCGGCACGACGTTTCGCAGGGATGGGCGCAGATCCTTCCGCAGGTGGAGGCCAGAGGATTCGGCGCCCGCGCGATCGCGTAGGCACGAGACGTTTCGCCTTCACCAATCGCCCGCACGTACCCCCCGGCGTTTGTCCGCACGGGGCAGCCGCTGCGGCACGGCACCAGGTCCAGGAAGTACTGGAACGTCGGGACAACGGTGGCGTACGCACGATCCGGCATGCTGCGTCTCCCTCGGGGCCGACAATTACCTGGCGAGCGTGAAATCGACCGTCGCGCCCTTCGCGTCCACCGTGATCGACTTCTGCTGAGCCTTCAGTTTCGGGTGCCACACGGCCAGCGTGTACCTGTCCGGGCGGAACGTTGGGAATGTCGTAGTGGCCCGTGCGATCGCTGACCGCGAAGTATGGATTCTGGAGCACGACGACGAAGCCTTCCATCTCCGGGTGGACGCGGCACAACTGCGTGTACACGCACGGGAATTTCGCGCACTTGGCAAAGGTGTAGTCCTTCGACTGGCCCGACGGCCAGGTGCCCAGGTTGTACTTCTCGTAGTCGGGTGAGAAGACGTTGTGCGGAGTCGGATCGCCGTTGTGGAACTGGACCGTCGTGCCCAGCACGACAGCCAGCACGTGCGGAAGGAACTGGAACTTGACCTGGTCCATCATGACCCTGGCCGAAGGCTTGCCGCCCGTTGCCTCCTGGATGTACACGACGGCGTCGGCGTTCGAGCTGAGGCCGGCCGCCTTTACGGTGCCGCTCACGCTGGCCCCGGCCGCCGACAGGCCGCTGAAGATGGAAACAGCCGCCATCAGGCCGGCAACCGCAACCGACACGACAATTCGCTTCATCACTGACCCTCCAGGCTGACACGTGGACGCCCGGTCACGCCAGACCGAAACCGCGCGTGCTCCATTTCCGGCGACAGGCTCGACCCGCCGGGCGCCGGACCCTAGAACGCGAACCGCACGATCGCGTTCAGGGAATTGTTCTGTCCCTCGCGCAGGTCGCGCTGATACTCGGCCATGACCTTCACGTTCGCCCTGAGGAGTGCGCTGACGTTGAAGGTGCCGAGCCGAAGGCTCTGGACGCCCGGATCGCCGGGCGTCAGGGTTTCATACCGGCCGCTGACCTGCAGCCACGGATAGAGCAGGTAGTCGGCCTGCACGAAGAACGCGTGGTAGTCGGGCTTCACTTCCTGCAGGAGCGACGAGGTCTCGGCGTCGAACCACCGGAGCGTGTCGGTGCCGCGCAGGTAGACCCCGAAGACGTTGAGGTCGCCGACGAAGAGGCTCGCGTAGATGCCCGTTCGCAGGAAATGGACGTCCTGCACGTTGAGGTCGGTGCCGTCCCCGGTCACGAACGGGTAGTCGATGGCGTTTCCGTCTCCGCGATAGACGAACCCTCCCACGCGCAGCGAGTCGTCGCGCCAGTTCTCCGCCGGCACCGCCTTGCCGCCGTTGTCGCCGTCGAGGCCCATGCCGCCGAACTTGTAGTCGAATCTCGCGTAGAGATCCTTGGCGTCGTTGCCATCGAACCGGCCGTTCGGGCCCGGTGAGATGCCGTTGGCCAGTCCGGCGACCCACATCGCGCGATGCGCGATGATCCCGTAGGCCTCGATGCCCCGGACGCTCGACGGCAGCGAGATCGGCGCCGGGCTCACGTCCTCCGCCAGCCCTGTGCCGCCTTCGAGCCCGACGGGGTTGTACGCGAACATCGTGTCGATGCCGGCGTCGGTGGCGATCCACATTTCCTGGAACCCGTCGGCGATGTTCGGCGCGAACTTGCCGATGCGGATGTGCAGCAGATCCTCGGGCCCGAACGGGGAATCGAACTGAAAACGAGCATGTTCGATCTCAATCGCGGCCGACGCGTCAGGGTTCTCCCCGACGGTCAGCTCGGTGAAGAACGAGAGACGATCCCCGAGCGTGCCTGCGCCGAACAGATTCACTTCCTGGGGGAACTGCAGGTCGTTGCTGACCTTGGTGACGCTGAGATCCTCGTTGAGCGTGGAGGAGTTGGCGTCGGCGAACTTGACGTTGACGGCCAGCGGGACGGTGCCGGGCAGCTCGCCGGGCCATACGGCCTTGGGCCACAGCCTCTTGTAGGCGGGCGCGCCCAGGCTGACCGGCTTTTCCTTCACCAGGTCTTCGGTCTCGTTCGGCATGCGGTAGCCGCGAAGGCGGAACGCCTCGCCGAATGCATTGAGTTTCGGGAAGATGACGTGGCACGTCTGGCAACTCGTCTGATACTTCCGGGCGAATGCAGGAACCGCCTGCGCGGGAAGTGCGCCGAACAGGGTGGCGCCAACGACGACCAGCGCGCTGGAGCAGAAGATCCGGTGAGACGATACCAAACGCCAGTTCATGGTTGCGTCCTATCGCAGTTGGTCCCACACACTGGGACAGGGAATCACTGAGCAACAAGCTTGCCCTCGAACAGATCGCGGGGCAGCGCCGCGCAGTTGACGGGCACAAACGGCCTGGGCGCGCGCCTGCTGCTGGCGTGGATGGCGCGGGCAATCAGCTCCTTGCCCGTGCCGGTCTCGCCCGAGATGAGGATCGGCGTGTCGTTGCGCGACACTGCCGCGGCGCGATCGAACAGCGGCTGCATGCACGGCGACCGGCTGACGATGCGCTCGAAGCCCCCCTGGCCCGGCGTGAGGCGCCGCGATCGGTCGACGTGGACGTGCAGGTCTGTCGCCTGGAGCAGGCTGCCGATTTCGGCGAGCACGACTTCGTCGGAATACGGAATCGGGATGAAGTCCGCCGCGCCGCGGCGCATGACGTCGGTCGCCAGTTCAACGGTCGGCCGGGCGCTCAGGAACAGCACCTTCAGGCCGGCGCGTCTCGCCAGGGCGGCGTCCAGCAGATCGAGGGCGAGACGATCCCACGACCCTGCGTCAGAAAGGAGCATCACACGGAGTGACAAACGGCGGACCAGCGCATTCAGAACCTCGATCGGTCCCCCGGTGGTCGCCGCGATCGGCTGATTCACCAGGAGGGCCGACAGGCTGGCACGCAGCTCATCCTCCGCGGTGGCAATCAACACCCGCGGTTCCACTGATGGCCTCGGTCGAGCTTCTGGCAGGAGGATCTTCAGGATACCACGGGTGGCCGCGATGGCCCGACCGTTTCGGCCCCTGGCCGTCCTAGGGCGCCTTCGTCACGTTCGTGCAAGGACTCGCCCAGACTAGGGCGTGCCCTGCGCCGGGTCGGCCTTCGGGCGGCGCCCTGGAGGCTGTGCCGCTTCGAGGGCCACCGCCAGGAAGCTCCGCGCGGCGTGGGAATGCTCGCCGGTCTTCCGGTAGACGAGCCGCACCTGCCGGCGCAGCCGCAGTTCGGGAACGCGTACCGCGACGAGATCTCCGCGGGCGATCTCGGTGGTCGCGCAGCGGCGGGGCAGGATCGACACGCCCACCCCCATGGCCACGGCACTCTTGATGGCATCGAGGCTCGGCAGCGACACCTTGATGTTGAGCTCTTCATGGCGCTTCTCGTAGATTCGCAGGACACGTTCGCGCGCCGGCGACGGGTCGTTGTGCGCGACGATCGGCTGGCGCCCGACCTCGGCGATGTGCACCACGCGGCGGGTCGCAAACGGATGAGTGGGCGCGACGAGCAGCGCGAGATCGTCGGTGTCCACGACGATCGTCCCGAGCCCGCGCTCGGGCGGATGGAAGGTCACCAGCCCGAAGTCGAGGCTGCCCTGTGCCACCTCGACGCCGATGTGCCGGGAGTGCACGCGCCGGACATCCACGTGGACGCCGGGAGAGCTCTGCCGGAACCGTGCGATGAGGCCCAGCAGGCTGTGGACCGTGCCGTCGTTCGCCCCGATGAGGATGCGGCCGCGGCGCAGGTCGCGCAGTTCGCGCACGGCCGTGTCCGCCTCCTCGGCCAGTCGCATCAGGCGCTTCGCGTAGTCCGCCAGCACGTCGCCCGCCGCGGTCAACCGCCCGTCCTTCCACGACCGATCGATCAGCCGCTCACCCAGGTCGTCCTCGAGCCGCTTCAGCGCCTGGCTGATCGCCGGCTGGGTCCTGTGGAGCTTGCCGGCCGCCCGTGAGAAGCTGCGCTCGGCGGCGATCGTCAGAAAGACCTGCAATTCGAAGAGATTCATCGGCGTCTCGACCTCGTCCCTCGTCCCGCTCGGGAACATGACAGTCGCTCCGGTCACGTGACGCTCGCGCGCCCGCGGGCTCCGGGCCCACGCGGTGGCCACGACCGGACTCCGGACGCGGGATGGCTGATATTACCAGGAGTTATGGAACCGTAAACACTATAACTCTGAGCCGCGCCGGGGTCAGGTGTCACACTGCGGGACAGGAGGCTCCCGATGGCAGGCAACCGACTGACCGTGTTCGACACGACCCTCAGGGACGGCGAGCAGGCTCCCGGGTATTCGATGCGCATTCACGGGAAGGTCCGGCTCGCCCGCCTCATCGCGGGCGTCGTTCAACGCGATCCGTCATCCCGTCGACCTGGTCGATGAACGAGGCGGTTCCGCCGGGGCCGTACAACTTCATGCGCTATCGCCTGGAGGCTGGATCGGCCGCCAAGCGCTCGCTCAGCGGACAGGCGACCTGGTGGTTCGGCACGTTCTACGACGGCACGCTCGATCAGATCATCCTGACCGGGTCGTGGAATCCGTCAGCCCTGCTGACCGTGAATGTCACCGGCGACCGGGACATCGGCCGCCTGCGGGAGGGCCGATTCGTGGAGACGCTGGTCGGGACACGCGTCAGGATCAACGTCTCGCCGGACCTTCAGATCAGCAGCTTCATCCAGTACGATACCGAGAGCCATTCGATCGGGACCAACACGCGCCTGCGGTGGACGTTCCGTCCTGTGGGAGATCTCTTCGTCATCTACAACCACAACCTGAACAACCTCACCGATCGCTGGCGCTTCGACTCGAATCAGCTGCTGGTCAAACTCCAATACGCCCTCAGGTACTGAACACGCGTGCAACCGCCCGCTCCGGGGAACGAGGATGGTGTGCACGTGCGACGGCGCGTCGGATTCGGGCGGACGCACACGCGCTGCGCCCGCCCGAGGACATTCAGCGTGCTTACCGATCTTCCCGCCCGCCCCGCCCGCGCTCGTCCTCAGCCGAGGGTGCGGGTGTCGCCGCGGCGCTGGCGCCCGGAGGCGGGACCAGGGCGTGCACCCCGAGTTGATGCACGAGCATCCCTCCCTGGTGCGCAACGTTCGCGACCAGTACAGCAGAGGCTGCCGTCAGCACCAGGACCGCGCCGTTGGTCACCAGCCGATACCCGGGATGCGCGAGCCGTTTGAACCAAAGCGGCAGGGTCAGGGCCACGGTGTAGAGAACGGTCAGCAACGCGAGCAGATCTCGAGCCGTCTCGGCCAGATCCGAATGGCGCTCGAGGACCCGGTTGACGGCATCGGTTCGCGTGGCCAGCTCCGCCGCGGCTTCGCCCGTATCGACCGCCACGAACGCGGCGGCCGTGCCCAGCACGAGCAGCACGAGCGCCGACACAGAAAAGATCGTCGCGTGGCGCCTCACGATGATGGCGAGCAGCAGGAACAGCGGCGCGACCAGCACCAGCGCGATCGGAAAGTGGATCACGAGCGGATGCAGTCCGTCCCAGCCCGGCCAGGGAGGCAGCATGGGCTAGCTCACTTTCAGGTACTTCTCGGCCGCGGTGAAGCAGACCGGGCACTTGGTGAAATCCACGACGGTGACCGTCTTGCCGCACACCGGACAGACGTAGAACGTCTTGGCCTGCTTCCACGACTGGAGGTTGTTCGACGCCTCGGTGTAGAGCTTGGCGTGCTCGCCTTCGGCGCTGATCGCGAAGTTAAACGCCTTGAGCGCGTCCTTGTTGCCGCTGGCCCTGGCCTCCGCGATGAACTCCGGGTACATCGTGTCGCGCTCGTATGACTCCCCAGCGATGGCGGCCTTGAGGTTGTCGGAGGTGGCCTTGATCTCCGGCAGCTTGATGTCGGCCTTCGGCGTTCCGCCAAGCTTCTTGATGACCTCGCCGTGGTTTGCGGCATGGGCCTCCTCGGCCCTGGCCGCCGCACGGAACAGGGCCGCGGCTCCCGCGAATCCCTCCAGGTCGGCCTTCCTGGCGAACTCCGTGTACTTCGCCCTGGCGTTCGACTCTCCGTTGAACGCCGCCATCAGGTTGTCGAGCGTCTTGCCCGCGGCAGGCGTTGCGGCCCGCGCCACGTCGGAGGCACACGCGCCGGCAATCAGAGCTGCTGCCGAGACCACGACCACGCGCCAGAGGTGCTTGCGATTCATCACGACATCCCTCCCGCATCGGATTAAGGTGAACGACCCGCACGGAACCGCCACGGCGTCCCACGACCTTCTGATAATTCCCAGACGCGCCGCGGTCACTCCGCACCACGCCGATGAAACCGGTGTCAGACGGCATCGCCAGCTGCCCAAGGGATACGCCTCACCGCGACGGCCGGGCATCTGCCTGGGGCACGTACGCCCGGGATACAGGATCGCGGGAGCCGGGGGGCGTCCGTATGGGATAAGTCTTGCGGGGGGCGGCGATCCGAGGGTTCGAAACGTCGAACCTATTGTCCCGAAGTGCCGGCATCGCGTCAATCAGGAGGTCCGCACTCGCGGCGGGGTACGCCGCTCACCTCGTGCGGACCATCTGCCTGGGACGCGGGTCTTCATCGGGCGGCTCCCGCGTGCTCATCGGACGCGTTCGGCAAGGACGATGTCGCCGGACGATCGGATGTGGCCGACGACGACGGCCGAGCCGTCGGGCGACCACGTGATGCCGCGCACGTACGCGCCGGCCGGGAGATCGATCAGCCTCTTGAAGGGTGTCGCGCTGTCGGGCGTGATGATCCAGATCGTGCCCGTCACGTTGCCTGGGAGCGCCACGGCGGCGAGCCGACGACCGTCGGGCGACCACGACAGCAGCCCATTCGAGAGTTGCTGCGGCGCGTCGGTTATGCTCGAGCGCTGAGCGCGACCCTCGTGATTCACGAGCCGGATGTTCGTCCCGACTCCCGGATGAGGTTCGAGGTAGGCGATCACGTCGTCCCGCGGAGACCATGCGGGAGCGAAGGCGCCAGCCGGGGTCGGCAACCGCGAGGCCGTGCCGTCGGCAACAGCGACCGTCATCAGGCCCGGTGACGACCCGCCGGGCACCGCGTAGACGATCGTGCGTCCGTCGGGCGACCACGAGATGGTCTCAATGACGTCGGCGGCTGTGACAAGCCGTGGAGACCCTCCGTCGACGTTGACGACCCAGATGCCTCGCCTTCCGCCGCGGTCCGAGACGAAGGCCACCTGCTGGCCGTCCGGCGAATACGCCGGCCGTTCGTCAATCGCGGGCCCGGAGGTAAGAGGGGCGGGCTGTGAGAGGTCGGCCCGCGCCGTCCAGATGTTGCGATTGCCGGTTCGAGACGAGCTGAACGCCACGTGGGTGCCGTCGGGCGAGCGTGAGGGATCGAGATCGCCTGAGAACCCGTCAGTCAAGGGCTCGAGCGTCGCCGGCCCGTCGAACGTGACCGAGACGCGTTCGAGTGCCTGCTGAACGCCCATGACCGTCGCCACGAGGCGGCGGCCGTCGCGCGACACCGTCGGTCCGCAGTACTCGCCGACGCCTGTGGTCAGCCGAACGTCACGGCCGGTACGCAGATCGCGCCAGAACAGATTCAACTCGACGCCGTCGGGGTTGGCGGAGTAGAACAGGCCACGTCCATCCGCACTCGGAAACGGGAATTCCGCACGCCGAGCGGTGCGAACGACCGGCTCGATCGGTCCGCCGCCGACCGGCACGCGGAAGATCTCGGTCGGTTCCGCATTGAGATTCTGAAAGCCGTAGTTGAAGTAGACGAAGCGTCCGTCGGGCGACCACCTCAGCCAGTGGGTATGGCGCCCGCCCTGCGGGGTGACGAGTTCGCGCGGATTCTGGCCGTCCGCATCCGCAATCATCACGCCGTCGCCGGCAGATCCTCCCGCCCGCAGGTAGGCGATGCGGCTCCCGTCGGGCGACCACCGCAGCGCCTGCTCTGAGGCGCGCAGGAGCCTGCGCGGCACCCCGCCGAGCGGCGCCGGAATGACCCAACTCGACATCTGCGGCGCCGTGATGCCGAGAGGGCCTCCGGCAAACGCGATGAGGGTGCCGTCGGGCGAGATGTCCAGGCCGCCGATGTAATCCTGCGACTGCACCTCCAACCCGGCTGCCGCGGTGAGATTCGCGGTCGCGCCGCCGTCGACGAACTTCACCCAGACGTCGGTCGGGCCTCGCGCGTTCGAGAGATACGCGACCCACTTACCGTCGGGAGAAATCGCCGCCCCGAACTCGTGAGCGGGCGTCGAGACCAGCCGGCTCACGCGATCGAACGCAGGTGCGGCGTCCCCGGTCCGCAGCCGCAGGACGAGCAGGCCGAGACCCAGCACCACCGCCGCCCCGGCGGCGGCTGCGCCGATCAATCCCCACCACGACGATCGCGGTCGGGCCTCGCGCTTCCCGGTGGGCGTCGCGCCGGTTGGCGGCGGAGCGGCCAGCGCATCCTCGAGCTCCATGCGCGCGTCGCCGATGTCGCGCAGGCGACGTCGTGCGTCCTTCTGGAGACACCGCCGCAGGAGGTTTCGGACCGTCGGCGGTACGGCGTCAGGCAGCACGCTCCAGTCCGGCTCGTGGTCGAGGAGGTTGGCGATCGATTCGGCCGAACTGTCTCCGCCGAAGGTCGAACGCCCCGCGAGCATCTCGAACAACACGCAGCCGAACGCCCAGATGTCGGTTCGCCGGTCCACCGCGCGGCCGCGTGCCTGTTCAGGGCTCATGTACGCGGCGGTGCCGAGGACGATTCCGGCGCGAGTGCCCGCCGCGGTCAGCGTCGGCGAATCCAGAAGGTCCCCGCCCGCCGTCTCGGCGCCGTACGCTTTTGCGAGGCCGAAGTCGAGCACCTTCACCGTGCCGTCCGCGCGCACCTTGATGTTTGCAGGCTTCAGGTCACGGTGGATGATGCCCTGTTCGTGAGCGGCGTCGAGCGCGTCGGCCACCTGCGTCGCGATCCTGATCGCTTCGTCCAGGACGATCGGTCCGCTTCCGATTCGATCGGCAAGGGTCGGGCCCTCAACCATCTCCATCACGAGCGCGCGCTCGCCGTCGGCTTCTTCGAGCCCGTAGAGCGCTGCGATGTGAGGGTGATTGAGCGAGGCGAGGACCTGGGCCTCGCGCTCGAACCTGCGAAGGCGGTCCTGATCGCGTGCAACGGCTCCAGGAAGCGCCTTGATGGCAACGTCTCGACGCAGACGGGAGTCTCGGGCCCGGTACACCTCGCCCATCCCGCCTTCGCCAAGCTTCTCGAGGACTCGATAGGGGCCGATGGTCTCGCCGAGGCTCATCCATCCCTCTCCTTGGCTACGGCGCGGCCTGGCCGCCCTTCGCGCCCGCGTGCCACGCGCTCATTTCATTGCCGCGGGCTGCTTCCGCCCGACCAGATCGAGCGCGGCCCGAATGCCGGCCGCCGCGCGTTCCGCGGTGTCGTGGGCCCAGAAGTGCATGAAGTACAGCTCGGGCGATCCGTGCAGCATGTGGTTGTGGAGCGCGGTGACTTCGATCCCGTGGGTCCGCAACTCGCGCGCCACGGGGTTGACCTCGTCGGCCAGGAGTACGAAGTCGCCCGTCGCGGCGACGTTGCCGTCACCGGCGTCCTGCACGTTGATGGAGGTCGCCATGCCGAAGCTCGGCGGCAGTTCGACGCCCATCATCGTGATGCGCTCGGGCCTGGGCCGGCCCATCGAGAGCACGCCGCCGTTCACCGCGCCCTTGATTCCGACCGTTTTCTGGACCAGCTCCGCGTCGAAGCCGGGTGTCGGCTGGGCCTGGGCTCCGCCGCTCCCGGCCGGAGGAACGGCGGTCTTGTCGATCGCGGCCCGAAGTCCGCTTGCGAGCGCCCGAGCGTCGCCCTGGCCCCAGAAGTGCACGTACATGACGTGGGGCCGCTCGTGGAGGAGGTGGTTGTGAACCGCCGTGATCTCCAGCCCGTGCTCCTGCAGCGCGCTGATCACCGGGTTGACTTCGGATTCGGCGAGCACGAGGTCACCGTGTGTGACGGCCCCGCCGCGCGCGGCCATGAACGCCGCCCAGCCGCCCAGCGCGAGGCCGGGTCGAAGCGTAATGCTGCCGATCGAGACCGTGAGGTCTGTCCGCGGGAACGCGACCCTGTAGACCGGGCCCATCGACTGCCCCGCCCGGCCGAGGGCCTGCTGGATCGCGGAGGTGTCGAGCGTTGCGGTGGCCTTGGCGGCGGGTGGTTGTGCCGTCAGCGCCAGGCTGCCTGCGACGAAAACTGCAGTGGAAATGGCGAGGATGCGGGTACTCATCGGGCGCGTTCCTCCTGGATTCTGGTTGGGCGTCGGATCCGCCTGTCCAGGCTCGCGAGCCCCGCGCGGGCCGCCTCGGGCGACAGCCTCATGCTATCTTGGACGCACAAACCTGCTGAAAGGGCTCCTGCGTCGTGCGCCGGACGCTTCGGGCGGGGCTGCCGCTCCCGCGAAACTTCAGCGCACTGCGACTCCCGGCATCCGGCGGTGGCATGTCTCGACCTCGCGTCAGCGATCGGTGGCTGATCTTCCTCGCAGCGTTCCTGCGCTCGGTCGGCATCGGAATGACGGGCGTCCTGCTTGGCGTCTACCTCGCCCAGTCGCGCTATGCGCCGCTCCAGATCGGCGTCATCACCGCGGCGGGGCTCGTCGGCAACGTCCTCGCCCTGCTGCCCGTGACATTTCGAGGGGATCGCATCGGCCGTCGCCGGGTGCTGGTCGGATTGTCGTTGCTCTCGGCCGCCGGAGGGGTCGCGGTGGCGGGCAGCTCGGGTTTCGGCCTGCTGACGTTCGTGTGCTTCCTCGGCCTGATGAACGGCATGGGGCGCGACCGGGGGCCCGCGTGCGCCCTCGAACAGGCGCTATTGCCCGGGCTCGTGCCGGCATCGGGCCGGACCTGGGCGTTTGCGCAGTACAACGTTGTCCAGGACGCGGGTCACGCCATCGGGTCGCTCTCTGGCGCGATTCCGTACCTGCTGCGTTCGTTCATGGGCGTCGAATTGCTGGCGTCCTACAGACTGGCCTTCGCCGTCTACGCGCTCATCAACCTGGCTGCCGCCGCGATCTACGCGAGCCTCTCGAGCAGGAGCGAGATCCGGACCGCCGAGGCTCCCGGCATCGCAGCGGCGTCCACGCTGTCGCCCGCCTCGCGGAGGATCATCACCAGGCTCTGCGCTCTCTTCGGCCTCGACAGCCTGGGCGGGGGACTGCTTGGCGGCGCGCTGATCGGTTACTGGTTCTTCGAGCGGTACGGCGTGACGGAACAGGCGCTGGCGCCGTTGTTCTTCGCCAGCCGCGTGCTCAACGCAGTGTCCCACCTGGGCGCGGCTGCGCTGGCCGCCAGAATCGGCCTCGTGAACACGATGGTCTTCACGCACATCCCGTCGAGCCTGTCGCTGATGGCGGTGCCGTTCGCGCCGACGTTCGGCTGGGCGGTCGCGCTCTTCCTGCTGCGCGAATCGCTGGTCGAGATGGATGTCCCCACGCGGCAATCCTACGTCGCCGCGGTGGTGGAGCCACAGGAGCGCACGATAGCCAGCGGACTGACCAACCTGACTCGGATCGTCGCCTGGGCCGCGGGACCAACCGCTGCGGGCGCCCTGATGCAGCACCTCGCACTCTCGGCGCCGCTTCTGATCGGTGGAACTCTCAAGATCGCGTACGACCTGCTGCTGTACGGCTCGTTCCGCAAGATCAGACCGCCGGAAGAGTCGCGCTAGGGGTCGGGACGGTTTTACATTTGCAGCGACTCACCCTCACACGTATGTAATCACCCCTGCCGCACGTCACATCCGCAACTGGCCTAATGGTGTCTCGCCCTCAACCCATCACTCGTCCGAGCGCCTTCCACCCGAGTTCATCGGCCAGGTGAGCTCGCCACTCGTCAGAACCGAAGTGCCGGCCCAGGCGGATGGCGTCACGGATCCGTCCAAGAACGTGAGTCGGTTCTGGAACGTTGAGCTGACTCAGCCAATCCTCCGGCCGCGGGACCGGCCACGGTGCGAGTGCTGGCCGCGCGACTCCGTGCTCCGCGGCGGACGCGCTCGACCACGGCCATTCATCGGCGTTGGCAGCCAGGCGAGCACGCAGCGGGTTGCGCTCAACATACCGGCACACCCGCAGAAGATGGACATCCTCCTGCACCGCAATGGCCTTGAAGCGTCCCTGGTACACGGCGCCTCGGCCGACGCTTCGTCTGCGGGCGCGCCATTGCTGTGCGTGAGTGGCCGTCAAGCGTTTCATGAATCGCGAAAGAGCATCGTCATCACATGGCCACAACACCAGATGCCAGTGATTCGGCATGAGGGCATAGGCCAGCAGTCTCATGGGAATGTCTCGAGACGTGTCAATCAGCAATCGAAGGAAGTGCTCGTAGTCGCCGTCGTTCTCGAACAGCACGAGACCTTGCGCGGCGCGATTCAGAACATGGAAGACGAACCGGCCAGTCGCTCGTCGCGGACGTCTAGGCATTTGACGATCACGGCTGCCGCATTTCGGACGGCCCGGCCAGACTCCGGAAGAGCACACTGCAAGATGTCCGCCTTCCATGAACGGGGTCGCCTCGCAGGCATGATCTAGCGTTTGCAGAGATTCTGAATCCACCGGTCCGCCGGCCTGCGGGAAACTGCAGACGAGCGGACGATTCTCGGTCGCAAGAACTGCTGTGTGGTGCGCTCAAGTTTGACGGCGGCATACAAAATCGTCAGGTCCTGTCGAGTGATTTGTAAAACCGTCCCGACCCCTGGAGTGGACACTGACGAAGAAGTACGACAGGATTAGTAGGGGGAGCCGCCAATGCACATCGTCGTTCCGAGAGAGCTGACCCCTCCCGATGACCGGGTCGCTCTCGTGCCAGAGTCCTGCAAGAAACTCATCCAGGCAGGCTACCGGGTGTCGATCGAAGCGGGCGCGGGCGAAGCTGCCGGCTTCGGAGACGAGGCCTACCGGCAGGCCGGCGTTCAGGTCGAATCCGACCCGGCAGCGGTCATCGGCGCCGCCGACCTCCTGCTCAAGGTGAATGCGCCTGGGACCCGCGATTCCGCCCGCGACGAAACGGGCTGGATGCGGCCGGAGGCGACCTACATCGGATCGCTGATGCCGCTGCGGAATCTCAGCGCTGTCCGCGCGCTGGCCGCGAGGCGCGTGACGGCCTTTTCGACTGACGCGATCCCGCGCACCACTCGCGCGCAGCCCATGGACACGCTGTCGTCGATGGCCAGCATCACCGGCTACAAGGGCGTGCTGCTGGCGGCGGTCGGCCTGGATCGGTACTTCCCGATGCTCATGACCGCGGCCGGCATGGTTCCTCCGGCGAGGGTGTTCGTCATCGGCGCCGGCGTCGCCGGCCTCCAGGCGATTGCCACCGCGCGCCGGCTCGGGGCCAACGTGGTCGCGACCGACGTCAGGCCCGAGGTCAAGGAGCAGATCGAAAGCGTCGGCGCCAAGTATGTCGGCATCGAGCTTGCGGAGAGCGCGGCCGCCGGCGGCGGGTACGCGCGCGAACTGTCGGAGGAGGACCGCCGCCGCCAGACTCAGCTCCTGATCGAGGAGTGCGCCAAGGTCGACGTGGTGGTCACCACCGCGCTCATCGGCGGCGTGTTCGCGCCGCGCATCATCACCGCCGACACCGTCAGGAGCATGAAGCCCGGATCGATCATCGTCGACCTGGCCGCGGATGGCGGCGGCAACTGCGAGCTGTCGAAACCGGGTGAAACCGTTCGGGTCGGCGGCGTCACCATCCTCGCGCCGCTCAACGTGCCGGCGACGATGCCGTTCCACGCGAGCCTGCTCTTCTCGCGCAACCTGATGGCGTTCGTCCTCGCGTTCACCACGAACGGATCGTTCCATCTCGATCTGAACGACGACATTCAACTCGGCGCGCTGGTGACCCACCAGGGCGAGGTGAGGAACGAGCGCGTCCGCGGCGCGCTGCAGAAGGGGACGTCATGACCACCGACGCCTGGGCCACGCTCTACGTCTTCGTGCTGGCGACCATCATCGGCCTGGGGGTCATCAGGCGCGTATCGCGGCTGCTCCATACGCCGCTCATGTCGCTGACCAACGCCATCTCGGCGATCGCCGTCATGGGGGCGATCATCGTGACCGGCGGAGACTTCCCGCTCCGGATTCGCATACTCGGGGCCGTCGCGCTCTTCGCCTCGATGACCAACATCGTCAGCGGGTTCCTCATCACGGACCGGATGCTGAGGATGTTCAAGACCGACACCAAGCGCACCGACGGGCGGCCGTCATGATGTTCGGCATCAGCCAGTTCGTCTACATCATCGCGACGACGCTGTTCATCTTCGCGCTGCACTGGATGAACACGCCGGCGACGGCGCGCAAGGGCGTGTACGCGGGCGTCGCGGCAACCGCACTGGCGGTCCTCGTGACCTGGGCCCAGCCCGGCGTGATTCACCACTGGTGGATCGTGCTGGCGATCCTGGCCGGCTTCATCGTCGGCGTTCCGCTGT
This sequence comes from uncultured Acidobacteriota bacterium, assembly GCA_963843385.1. Lineage (GTDB taxonomy): Bacteria > Acidobacteriota > Vicinamibacteria > Vicinamibacterales > JAKQTR01 > CAVOHU01. Next base: position 805,846 of record CAWJJY010000005.1, on the reverse strand, counting down.
CGCGGGTGCCGCTGACCGCCGTGCCGCAGCGGACCGCGCTGTCGCACGCGTTCGGCGGCCTGGCAGCGGGCCTGGTCGGCACGGCCGAATTCCACCGCGGGTTGATCGAGGGCGCCGCCGACCTGACGCCGTTCCGCGTGACGGCGCTGTTCGCCGAGGTGATTCTCGGCTTTCTCACGTTCACCGGGAGCCTGATGGCTGCCGGAAAACTCCAGGAAGTGAAGTGGATTCCGCAGCGGCCGGTCACCTACCCGCTGCAGAACGTGGGGAACTTCCTGCTGATGGGCGTCGCCGTTGCGCTGGGCGCAGCGGTAGTGCTCCAGCCCACCGCGCCGTACGCCCCCGTGATGTTCGCGGCGGTGATCGTGATCGCGCTGCTGTTCGGCGTCCTGCTGATCGTCCCGATCGGCGGCGCCGACATGCCGACCGTCATCGCGATCCTGAATTCGTACGCCGGCCTGTCAGCCGTCGCCATGGGGTTTGTCTTCGACAACAAGCTGCTCATCACGGCGGGCGCGCTGGACGGGTCGAGCGGTCTCATTCTGGCCATCATCATGTGCAAGGCCATGAACCGCTCATTCACCAACGTGCTCTTCGGCGCGTTCGGCAAGGTGCAGCACGCCGCGGCCGGCGGCGCGGAACGCGTCTACAAAGAGGAAACCATCGAAGGGGCGGCCCAGATCCTCGAACAGGCGAACCTCGTGGTCATCGTCCCCGGCTACGGCATGGCCGTGGCGCAGGCGCAGCACAAGGTCCGCGAACTGTACGACCAGCTCACCAAGCGCGGCATCACCGTGAAGTTCGCGATCCACCCGGTGGCCGGCCGCATGCCGGGTCACATGAACGTGCTGCTCGCCGAAGCCGACATCCCGTACTCGGACCTGGTCGAGATGAGCGAGATCAATCCCGACATGCCGCAATGCGACGTGGCGATCCTGGTGGGTGCCAACGACGTGGTCAATCCCGCCGCGCGAACCGACAAGGGCAGCCCGATCTACGGCATGCCCATCATCGAAGCGGACAAGGCGCGGCTGGTCTTCGGGATCAAGCGGTCGAAGAATCCGGGGTTCGCCGGCATCGACAACGAGCTGTACTTCGGCGACCGCACCTGGATGCTGTTCGGCGATGCGAAGTCGGTGGTGGGCGGCCTCGTGAAGCAGCTCACCGGTGATTCAGGGATGCACTGAAGATCAGGCTGGCGGCTGGCGGTGGCGACCTGCACGCAGTCCGAGGACCCCGGGCGACACCAGACACACGGCCCGCGCGCTCCGGATGGAGGCTGGGTCCTCAGATCAGGCTGGTGGCCGGCGGCTGGCGGTCTGCACGCAGCCTGGGGCCCCCGGGCGACACGAGACACACGGCCCGCGCGCCGCCCTGGGCCATCGCACCCGCGATCAGCAGGCACATCCACAACGCGATTCCGGACAGAACTCCTCACACGTGCGTTCATCGTCGTTGAAATGGGGTGAGTACGAGCCGGCCACCGCTGCCCGGGACCGGCAACGCATCGCGTCTCCCGGCCTCGAAGGGAACATCGATCGGAAGCCGCGAAGCCGCCAGATTATGCCGCGACACCCGACGGCGTCGCACCACAGCCGGCGCTCGCGCGGGCGTCCTCCGCCTGGCATCTTATCAAAACCATCGGAATTACCCCGGTTCTGCTGTACACTCGTCTTGTTCCCGCTTCCCATCACGCCGAAATGAGCCTGGCCTCCGGTAGCCGTCTCGGTCCATACGACGTCGTGTCGCCTCTTGGCGCCGGAGGGATGGGAGAGGTGTATCGCGCGCGCGACTCGAAGCTGAACCGCGACGTGGCGATCAAAGTGCTGCCCGAGGCCTTCGCGAGCGACGCCGATCGCCTCGCTCGTTTTACTCGCGAAGCACAGACGCTGGCGGCGCTCAATCACCCCAACATCGCAACGATCTACGGTATCGAGGAATTCTCGGGCGGCCGCGCGCTGGTGATGGAGTTGGTCGGGGGCGACGATCTCTCCGCACACATCGCTCGCGGCGCCATGCCCCTCACCGAGGTTCTGCCGATCGCCAGACAGATCGCCGACGCCCTTGAGGCCGCGCACGAGCAGGGAATCATCCATCGCGACCTGAAGCCCGCCAATATCAAGATTCGTGCGGACGGCACGGTCAAAGTGCTGGACTTCGGACTCGCCAAAGCGGCCGAGCCGCCTGGCGCGTCGAGCGCGGACCCGATGTATTCGCCCACCTTCACTGCCCGGGCGACCCAACTGGGCGTGATCATCGGCACGGCTGCGTACATGGCGCCGGAGCAGGCTCGCGGCAAAGCGGTAGACAGGCGTGCGGACATCTGGGCGTTCGGCGCGGTCCTGTACGAGATGCTGAGCGGGCGGCGCGCATTCGCGGGCGAGGAGGTGTCGGACATTCTGGCCGCGGTGCTGCGGCAGGACATTGACTGGACGGCGCTCCCGGCGAGGACGCCCGCGCGGATGCATCGTCTGCTCGAGCGCTGTCTCGACCGCGATCCGAAGTCACGCCTGCGGGACATCGGGGAGGCGCGCATCGAGATCGCGAGAATCGAGTCGGGCGCGCCAGAGTCGGTGAAGAGCACACCCGTGGCCGAGGCGCCGGCCGCCTCGACGCGGCACGTCGCGCCACTCCTGGTCATGACGGCGGTCGTCGCGATTGCCGCCACCTATGGCCTCACTCGATGGCTGGTGTCCGCCGCCCAAACCGTCACGAGCGGCGTCGTCGCTCACGTCAGCGTGGCGCTGCCGGAGGGCGACGAGGTGGGCGCGACCAATCTGGCGCCGATCGCGCTCTCTGACGATGGCGCGCGCCTCGCGTACGCGGGGCTGCGCGACGGCAAGACGCGGTTGTACGTGCGAGCCCTCGACGAAGCCGCGCCGAAGGCGCTCGAGGGCACCGAGGGCGCAGAGGCGCCGTTCTTTTCGCCCGACGGCCGGTGGATCGCGTTCTTTTCGGGCGGCAAGCTTCGCAAGATCGCTGTCGACGGGGCCGCGTTGCAGGCGATTGCCGACGCGCCCTTCCAGCGGGGCGGATCATGGGGCAGGGACGGCTTCATCTACTTCGCGCCAACCAACATCGGCGGCATCTGGCGCGTGCCCGAGGGCGGCGGTGCCGCGGCGGAAGTCGCCAAGCGCGAGGCGGCGAAGGGCGAGATCAGCCTGCGCTGGCCGTTTCTCGTCGGCGATGGCACGCTGCTGTTCGGAGTGTGGACCGGACCTGGCAACGACGAACAGAACGTCGCCGTGCAGACGATCGGCACCGAGGAGCGCCACGTGCTCGTGAAGGGCGGAACCGCGCCGCGGTACGCCTCGAAGCCGGGCCTGTTGTTCTACGTGTTTCTGGGAGATGTCTTCGCGGTACCGTGGCAGCCGCCGCAGGCCGATCTCGGCCGTGCCGTCCCGATCCGCCTGTCCGAACATACGAGCGATGCCGGCAACGAAGGGTCGGGGAACTATGCCGTCTCCGCCGACGGCACACTGGCCTTCCTGGCAGGCGGGCGCACGCGCAATGCGAGTCGCCTCGTGTGGGTGGACGGGGCCGGCAAGGTCGACGTGGCGCCGCTCGCCGAGCGTGACTACGAGTGCGCGATTCTCTCGCCGGATGGCGCGCGGGCTATCGTGCAGATTCGCGAAGGCGTCACGTCGTTGTGGATCTATGACGTCGCCCGCAACACGCTCACGCCGACGGCGACCAGTGCCGGCAGCGACCAGTCACCCGTCTGGTCCGCCGACGGCAGGCGGCTGATCTATCGCGCCACCCGCGCGGGTTTTCGCAACGTCTTCTGGCGCCCGGTCGACGGATCGGCCGGTGAAGAGCGCCTCGTCACCAAGCCCGACGTCACCGACTCTCCCACGTCGATTTCGCCCGACGGGCAATGGCTCGTCTTCAACGAGAACGGCGCGGAGGGCTCCAGGGGTGTCGGCATCTGGGTCATGCGGCTCGATCGCGACCGCACGCCGCGTCACTTGTTCGAGTCGCCCGCCGGTGAATCAGACGGCCAGATCTCACCCGATGGCAAGTGGATCGCGTACCAAGCCGACGTGTCGGCGCGTCAGGAAGTGTTCGTCTCGCCGTTTCCCGGCCCGGGCCCGCGACGACAGGTCTCGACCGACGGCGGTATCGAGCCGCTCTGGTCCCGTGATGGCCGCGAGCTGTTCTTCCAGAGCGGCGCGAGGCTGATGTGCGCGGACGTCACGATCGGCACCGCGTTCTCTGCGAGCGTTCCGCGCCTGCGGTACGAAGGCCGGTTTCTGAAGTCGATCAACGGCAACACGCACTGGACCGTCACGCGCGACGGCAGGCGCTTCCTGCGCATCCAGCAGGTGGAACCGGAGCGGGCCATCACGCGGATTGACCTGGTTCTGAACTTTTTCGGAGAGCTGAAACAGGCTGCCGCGGGACATCGGTAGACACGCACCGCGCGATCACACTCCAGCCAGGCTCACAGCGTCCTTGCACGCCCGTTTCTACTTCCCGCGGACTGGCCGCCCGACCTTCAGGCTCGAGATGTCCATCAGGTACATGAACAGCGAGCGCTCGCCGGGCTTCGCTCCGCGAGACGATGAGAAGCCCATCCAGTGCCCGTCCGGAGAGATCGCGGGAAAGCCGTCGAAGGCTTCGTTGAAGGTGAGCTGGCGCTGCTCGCCGCTCACCATGTCCATCATGAAGATCTCGAAGTTGCGCGGCGGCAGGAACTTGACGAAGACGAAGTGGCGTCCGTCCGGTGCGGGGAACGGCGCCCAGTTGGTGCCGGGCTCGTGAGTGATCTGGGTCGTCCCGGTGCCGTCGGGCTTGATCGTGAAGATCGTCATGGGCATCCCGCGTTGCCCCTGATCCTGGATCTTCCACGCCCGGTAGATGATGCTCTTTCCGTCGGGCATCCACTGGGCCCCACCCTCCTGCCACTCGGGGGTGTGCGTGATCTGGAACAGCTCGCTTCCGTCCGGCCGCATCCGATACAGCTCGAGCTTGCCGTCGACCTGACGGGCGAACAGGATCCACTTGCCATCGGGCGACACCGTCACTTCCGCGTCGTAGACCTTGTTGTCGGTCATCCGGACGCGGTTGCTGCCGTCGAGATTCGAGGTGTACAACTCGGCGCCCTTCGGGTAGTCGTTGGGGTCCGAGTAATTGCCCGGCGGCAGGTCGAGCCAGTCGAGCGTCGAGGTCCAGATGAGCTTCTTGCCGTCCGGGTAGAAGAACGAGCACGCATCGGCGCCCTTGTCGTTGATGCGCCGGAGATTGCTGCCGTCGAGGTTGAACGTGTAGACCTGGAAGTTCGTGTCGCCCGGGAGCTTGGCATTGCAGATCATGCTCCGGCCGTCGGGTGAGAAATACCCTTCGGCCGCCTCGCCGGGAATGGGGACCTTCGTGATCGGGAGTTCCTGGCCGGCCGCCGCCTGCCCGGGAACAGCCGGGGTCGGGGCCTGGCCCCGGACCGGCCCGCCAGTCACGCCAAGCGCGACTGCGGTGACTGCAGCCATCTTGATCCAGCGAGCGCTCGCCACGAAGTGATTCACTGAAGTTCCCTCCTGTTGGTCTGGCTCGATCGTGCGCCGGAGGTCCGAAGCGCCGGCCCGCGCATTCCACCCGATCCTCGACTATGCCGGTGCGCCGAAGCGGTGTCAATTGTGGATCCCGTTGCGGCCCGGGCGCCATCCTCGACTACAATCCCACACCACGAGGTTACCGATGAATCGTCACGCCATCCTGACACAGCTGTTTCTCGGGCTCTTGATTGCGGCAACACCCGTTCTCCTCACCGCCGACCAGGCCAGGCAGGGCCGGTCCGCGAAACTGACCGACGCGGACCTGGCCACGGCCAAGCCCGGCCGCGACCCCGGGCAGCCGCTGGACGAGGACTACACGAAGAAGATCAAGGAGTACACGACCGAGACGTTCTTCCTCTCTCCGGTCATCGACTACATGCCGGCATCGAAGACCGTTCCGACGCCGAAGGCCATCCTGGGCGACATCGCGGGTGCGCCCGGCAAGCTGCCGTATTCCAAGGAAGTGCACGACTACATGCGCCTGCTGGCGAAGTCCACGCCTCGGGCGAAGGTCTACACGATTGGCACCACCGAGGAAGGCCGCGAGATGCTGGCTGTCGCGGTCGCCTCCGAGGCGCTGATGGCCAGGCTCGACCAGAACAAGGCCGACCTCGCGAAGCTGGCCGACCCCCGGACCATCAAAATGGACGATGCGGTGGCCGATCTGATCGCGCGGCGCGCGGCGCCGGTCTACTACATCACCGGAGCGATCCACTCGACCGAGGCTGGCGCACCCACGGCGCTGATGGAGCTCGCGTACCGGCTGGCCGTCGACGAGAGCCCGTACATCCGCAATATCCGCGAGCACGTGATCACGCTCATCACGCCGGTGGTCGAACCCGATGGCCGCGACCGGGTTGTCGACGTCTACAAGTGGCGCAAGGCGCACCCGAACGACACGCCCCCGAGCGCGATCTACTCGGGCCACTACGTCGGCCACGACAACAACCGCGACGCGATGGGCCTGACGCTCAAGCTGTCGCAGAACGTGCTGAACACCTACCTCGGCTGGAAGGCGCAGGTGCTGCACGACCTGCACGAATCGGGGTCGTTCCTCTATGACAACACGGTGGGCAACGGACCGTACAACGCCTGGCTCGATCCGATCCTGACCAACGAGTGGCACCTCATCGGCTGGAACAACGTCAACGAGATGACCAGGATGGGCATGCCGGGCGTGTTCGCCTGGGGCACCTTCGACACCTGGTCTCCAGGCTACCTGATGTTCTTCGCCGCCCTGCACAACGGCATCAGCCGGCTGTACGAGACGTTCGGCAACGGCGGGAGTGCCGACACCGAGGAACGGACCCTGTCGGCCAATGAGACGGCGCGCACGTGGTTCCGCCAGAATCCTCCAATCGGGCGCGTCCGCTGGTCGCTCCGGAACAACAACAACTACGAGCAGACGGGCATCCTCGTCTCGCTCAACTACTTCGCGAACAACCGGATCTACTTCCTGCGCAATTTCTACGACAAGAGCAAGCGGTCGATCCTCAAGCCGACCGTCGAGGGACCGGCCGCCTACGTGCTGCCCGCCTCGGATCCTCGTCCCGGCACCCAGGCGGAACTGCTGCGCGTGCTGCAGAAGCAGGGCGTGGAAATCTCGCGCGCGACAGCGGCCTTCACGGTGAGCATGCCGGTGCGTCAGACGGCAACGGGCGGTCGGGGAGGGCGCGGCGGGCGAGGGGGTGGCACCGGCGGCCAGGCCGCGGCTGCGACCGGCGAGGCCGCAGGCCGGGGCGGGGACCCACAGACCCCGGCCGAGCCGGCTCCCAAGCCTCCAACGACCCAGCCTCGTGAATTCCCGGCCGGAAGCTACATCGTGCGCATGGATCAGCCCTACTCGCGCATCGCCGACGCGCTGCTCGACTACCAGTTCTGGTCGCCCAACGACGCGCAGAGCCGCCCGTACGACGATACGGGCTGGACCTTCCCGGAGGGCTTCGGCGTGCAGGCGGTTCGCGTGACCGACGTGAAGGTGCTCGACGCGAAGATGGAACCCGTGAAAGGCGACGTGACGGCGCCGGGCGGCGTCAGCGGGCAGGGCACCCTCTTCGCGATCAACCACAACGGGGACAACGCGCTCGTCACGCTGCGCTTCCAGCTCAAGGGCGCCGACATCCAGGTTGCGGAAGAGCCGTTCGAGTCGGGAGGCACGAAGTTCTCCCGCGGCACGTTCATCGTCAGGAACGTGGCCCAGGCCGATCTCGACAAGGCGGCCACCGCTCTGGGCCTCAAGGCCGTCGCGCTCGCGGCAGCCCCGTCGGCGAAGGCGCACCCGGCGCGCGCCGCCCGGGTCGCGATCCTCCACCAGTGGAGCAGCACGCAGACGGAAGGGTGGTGGCGCCAGGCGTTCGATCTCTACGGCGTTCCGTACGACTACGTCGATCCGGAAACGATCAGGAAGACCGCGAACCTGCGCGACAAGTGGGACGTGATCGTGTTCGGGCCCGGAGGCGGGCAGGCCGCGATCGAGGGCACGCCGCTCTGGAAGAACCCGATTCCCTGGAAGAATTCACCTGAGATGCCGAACGTGGGCACCTGGGCGCAGACCGACGACACCCGGATCGGCATGGGGCTCGAGGGGGTGATCCACCTGCGCGACTTCATTGCAAATGGCGGCGTGTTCATCGGCTCGAACAGCTCGGCGGATTTCGCCATCACCAGCAACTTCGGCTACGGTGTCGGTTCGGGCCGCGCGGGCACGACCACCCGCGTGGTCGGATCGCTGCTGAGGACGAAGATTGCAGACGAGACGAGCCCGATCGTCTACGGGGTGCCCGACAACCTCGCGATGTACAGCAACAGCGGCGACTTTTTCACCGTCTCTGCGACGGCCGGCGGCGGCGGGCGCGGGGGCGGCGGCGGCGCGCCGCCTGGAGCGGGCGCGGCAGCAGGCGGGCGCGGCGGTGGCACCGGCAGCAATCGTCCGACCGGCAGAGGCACGCCGGACGATCCGGACGTGGTGCAGGGCCGGCCGGCAGACGAGGGGACCGGCATGAAGCCCGTGCCCGAGCGGCCCCCAACCGAACCGTGGCAGTACGCGCTGCCAACCGACGAGCAGCTCAAGAACAATCCGCCGAACATCATCCCGCCGCAGTTCCGCCCGCGGGTGGCGCTGCGCTTCGACGCGCAGAACACGCTGCTCGTGTCGGGCCTGCTCAACGGGGGATCGGATATCGCACAGCGGCCGGTCGTGGTCGACGTGCCGGTCGGCAAGGGCCACGTCGTGCTCTTCGCCAACAACCCGATCTATCGGGGCGAGACAATCGGCAGCTACTTCCTGGTGTTCAACACGATTCTGAACTTCGACAACCTGAACGCCGGCAGGAAGCTCGATCAGAAGTAGGCGCTGCTGCACGATTCCCGTCGCAGCGATCGAGGCCGCCAGCCCCGCGTGGGCTGGTGGCCCGGTCGTTGATGGCCATGAGCCGCGCCTGTGCCCGCCAATCAATCCGTGGTGCACGCCGCACCGCGGGCCATGCCTCGCTGAACCGTGCGGGCGCGAAGTGTCAATCCTCTGCGGATGAATCGGTGCTACGCGGTGGTCGCTGCCGTGTCGCCCGTGGCCTCGATGTCGGTCCCGCGGACGTGGCGTGAAATCAGCACGAAAAGGACGAGCGCCACCACGCCGATGCCCGCCTCGGTGTACAGCATCGCGCTGGTCGACCAACGGTCGTGCGCCCAGCCGACCACCCGCAGCATGCCCAGGCTGAACAGGGTGTTGAGCGCGAAGAACAGGTTGATCTTGGTCGCCGCCGCCGTGTCGCCGATGATGGCCAGGACAAGCCCCGTGAACGACGCCGACACCATGCCGAGCGTAAACGTATAGAAGAGCGTGGAGGCCGCGTAGCCGGCAGAGGAGCGCGGCGAGAGCGCAATCACCACGCAGGCGGCCAGGCCCAGGCCGCACGCGACGGCGTAGGCCGCGTTCTTCGGCACCCGATCGGCCAGCCGGCCGCCGGCGAAGCACCCGGCGACGATCGCCACGCCGCCTCCGAGACCGAGCACCGTGGAGACGACGTCGGCAGAAGCGTGAAACTCCCGGCCGATCGCGCTGAACAGGAATTCCGCCGCTCCGGTCCCAATCGGCAGGATCGCCAGAATGAGCGCCAGGCGCCCGGCGCGCGCCCGCAGGATGCCCGCCAACTCTTTCCAGGCGTCCCTCATCCGGTCGCCGACCGACGCGCCGCCCAGCGGGCGCGGAGGCTCCTCGAGGCGCAAGAGCGGCACGGCGCAGGCAATCACGATGCACGCCAGCACCAGCCCTCCAAGCCACGGCGCCGGCACGTGCACGACAAGCCAGAGCCCGAGCCCGCCGCCCGCGGTCTGGCCGAACTGATTGCCCGACTGGAACCAGCCGGCCGCGCGGCCCCGCCTTTCGACCGGCGTGTTGTGGGCCATCAATCCTTCGGTCGCGAACGCAATGAAGGTCGCGGCAATTGTCGTCATCAACGTCAGGATCGACAGCAGCGGAGCGGTTGCTCTCGAGACGGGTATCATCGTCATCGCCACCAGTCCAAGAGCGACGAGCGACACGGCGATGAGGTACCAGGTCTTCCGCGAGAGGGTGTAATCGCCAAGCGGCGCCCAGAGGAACTTCCACCCGCTGGCAAGAAAGGTCATCCCGACGATGGAGGCGACCTCCGATACTCCGAGGCCGGATCGACTGCCCAGGTAGCCGAGCGCGACCGAGGGAAACCCGATGGCGAGACCCAGCGGGAAGTACAAGACGGCCCACACCCACGGATGGTGCGCGATTCGCGCGGGTGTTGGCAGAGGAGTGGTGGGGGCCATGGCGAGGTAATTCTAATGGCTGCCGGCGGAGGCCCTATCGGGAATCAGCGGCGCCCTCTTCTCGAACCACGTCGCTCGCCGGCGTGGCCGGCTGCCGAAGACCACCCGCGGCGCGCACCCTCGCCCGGCTCTCCGCGAACAACTCTCCGATCCGCGACCAGACGGCCTCGGCGAACTCCCGCGAATCGGGCCAGCCCGACGGATCCATCGCGGCGCCGATCGTCACGGCCACGGGGCGGTTCAGGTTGACGCGGTCCATGGTCTTGGGAACGACATCGATGGTGCCGTCGATCCCAACCGGCACGACGCGGAGCCCGCGGCCGTGCGCGGCTCTGATCGCCGCCGGGTACCACTTCTTGCGCAGCTCTCCGTCGTCGGACCGGGTGCCCTCCGGAAAGAGCACGACCGCGGTGGACTCGGCGCACATTCGAAGAGTCTGGTTCAGCGATCGCTGGCGGCTGACCTGGTTCGATCGGTCGACGAAGATCGACCCGCCCCCATAGGTCCCCCATCCCAGGACCGGCAGCCACTTGACGAAGCTCTTGGCGAGGAACGCCGCCGTATCGAGGGCTTCCATCAGCACGATGATGTCGGCCCAGCTCTGGTGATTGCTGACGTAGATGTGGCCGCGAGACGGGTGCGGCAGATGCTCGCTTCCCTCGACGCTCAGATCGATCTTGACGATGTGGCGGCGGCAGAACCGGGCCCACCGCACAAAACCATGCATGCGGCGGATGCGGTCTTCGCGTTCGAATCGCCGCATGAAGAGCATGGTGAGCGGGACGGGGAAGAGCAGCGTGTTGGGCACGGCCGCCACCAGGCACGCGAGAATCCGTCCATACAGTGCGACCCGGCGCCTCGTCGATCCCATGCCCGGCCCTCACACGTCGAAGACAGTCCAGCCCTTTTCGAGTTCGATCTGCATGTCGCAAGTCGCCAGCGTGTCCAGGCGGTGAGCGATCATGAACGTGGTGCGGCCCTGCATGAGCCGCTGCATCGCCTCGATGATGACCGACTCGGTCTTGACGTCCACCGAGCTGGTCGGTTCGTCGAGGATGAGCACCGGCGCGTCCTTGAGAAACGCGCGGGCGAGCGACACCCGCTGGCGCTCGCCTCCGGACAATCGCATGCCGCGCTCGCCGACCTGCGTGTCCAGGCCGTCGGGCAGCGCCGTGATGAAATCGTACGCATTCGCCAGCCGGGCGGCGTCGACGATCTGTTCCCTGGTTGCGCCGTCCCGCCCGTAGGCGATGTTCTCGCCGATCGTCGTCGAGAAGAGGACGGGCTCCTGAAGGACGAACGCAAACTGGCGCCGCAGATCCCCCAGGTGGTACTCCCGCAAGTCCACATCGTCGAGCAGGATCATGCCGTCGGTCGGGTCGTAGAACCGCATCAGCAGGCCCATCAGCGTGGTCTTCCCGGCGCCGGTCGCGCCCCTGATGCCGACCCGGGTCCCCGGGGGCGCGCCGAACGAGACTCTGTGGAGCACCATCTGATCGTGGCCGTAGGCGAACGACACGTCGAGAAACAGCAGGTTCCCCTTGGAGCGAATGATTCGCCTGGCGTCCGGCCGCTCGACCACTTCGGGCAGCTCGTCGAGCAGGGCGAAGGCGCGCTCGGCGCTCGCCAGTGAGGCCTGGAGATCGACCGTCTTGCGGCTGAGCGTCTTGAGCGGCTTGTAGATCTGCTGGAGGTAGGCCATGACCAGCAGCAGGCTGCCGAGGCTGATCCGCCCGGCGCGGACCTGCATCATGCCGATCAGGAGCGCCGCGGCGCTGCCGGCCGCCATGACGATGCCGACCAGCACGTCGAAGGTGCCCTGCATCGCGGCGACTTCGAGTTCGCGGCTCAGCCGTTTGGAGGATTGATCCAGGAACCGATCGTGCTCCCGGTCCTCGCGCCCGAATGCCTTGACGACGCGCACGGCGGCCAGCACTTCCTGCACGACGTTCATCGCCGAACTGTCGAGGCGCTTGATCTCCTTCCAGCTCTTGCGCAGCCGCGGGCCCATCGTCCGCGTGAGCAGGAAGAGCACCGGGCTGACCGACACGGCGACGATGGCGAGCGGCACGTCGATGCGCAACGTGACGTAGATCATGCCGATGAGCGTCAGGGACGCGCCCACCAGCGGGATCAGGCCGTCGATGATGACGCGCTGCACCGACTGAGCGTCGTACTGGATGCGATACGTCGAATCGGAAGCGCCCCGCGTATCGTGGTAGGTCAGGGAGAGGCGTTGCGCGTGGCGGAAGAGGTGCGATCGGAAATCCTGTTCCAGTTTCTCGCCGGTGTAGGTCTCCAGCATGGCGCTCCACATGTCCAGGAGCGAACCGAGCAGAGAGGTGATGAGCATCAGCGCCGCGGCGATGCCCAGCAGCACGCCCGCTGATTCGGTCATGCCGTACGGAATCATCGCGTGCAGCCAGGCAGGCACGGGGTGATCGCCCGCCACGTGGTCGACGGCGATCTTGATCGGCAGCGGGGTGAGCAGCGCGAGCGGTGTCGCCAGCACCTGCAGGACGAAGATCCCCAGCACGTGCAGCCAGTAGGGCCGCGCGTAACCGATCAGTCGCCGGTACAACGTCAGCTGCCGATGCATCGATGTTCCGTCCGCGGCATCTCGTTGGAGTGCCCGGGTTCGGTCCTGACTCGCCCGCGGGCGGGCCGCGAGGCGCCCGAACGGAGCCCCCCTGATGCCCGCCAGCCTACCATCCGACCGGCAAAAATGCACTCGTTACGGGCCTGCACAGAGACCGTCACGGTTCTTCGCTGAGCGGGCGGGACCCGCCCGAGGTGCCGCCTTTCATCGGCCGCGAGATTCCAAACCGGTCAGGCTTGGTCAGAGCGCAGGTTTCCTCCCCATCGCGACGACCGTCAGGCCGAAGGGGAGGCCGGTGCGCGCGACCAGGGGCGCTTCGGAGGCGAGGATGGCGCGCAGCGGACCATTGAAGATGCCGGTCCCGATCGTGAGGTCCGACTGATCCTGCGGCGGGATGATCCGCTCGAGCATCCTCTTGGCCGCCGCAATCGGGAAGAGCACGCAATTCGCGTAGCTGAGAAGTTCGGAGTCCAGGCCGGCGGCCCGCAGACGATCGCGCAGTTCGCCTGTCGTGTAGCGGTGGCGGATATGCACCGCCTCGTCGTGGCGCCCGCGCAGCCAATCGTAGGCCGGCAGGCGCAACAGCACCCGTCCGCCAGGCGCGAGGACACGGGAAAACTCCTTCAGCGCGATCGTGTCATCCGGGACGGCGCGTTCGCACAACACGTCGAAGCTGACGACGAGGTCGAACGACGCGTCCGGAAACGGGAGCGCCATCACCGATGCCCGGGCCAGACGGTTCAGGTGGCGTTTCTGACAGAACCTCAGCGCTTCCGACGAGAAATCGAATCCGACGACCGAGCCGTAATTCGACAGGTAGCCCATGACGGCACCTGTCCCGCACCCTGCGTCGAGCACCCTCAGATGCCGGCCACGCCCAACCGCGCGGTCGAGCACGGCCCGGGTGATGGCGGTCATCCCGCCGTACCACCAGTGACTGTTCTCGGCCTCGTACATCACCTCGTACTCTTCGAGGTTCATTCGCTCGGATCTCCAGACTGCACGTGCGGGCCTCGTCCTCTGGGGGAATCCCTCATCGACCGAAAGCCTGCCGCATGCCGCGATGCCGACCGATCGCCGGCGCGGCTGATGGGGGCGGCGCGGCGGGCACGAGCGCCCCATCATAACAGCAGGCCGTCACGGGCACCGTATGACATGCGATGTGCCGCCTGGGCGCGTGTTGCGTCCGCCGGGCGCTCCCGCTATTCTGTGCGACGGCACCTCCTTCATCCCGCCCCCGGGCTCCCGAAGGAATCCTCGCGCGTCTCAGGCTCGACCGGCTGGCGCGGCAGGCCTGCCCGGACGCTCATTGGCCGGTGCGGCACGTGAGTCGCGGCACTCCACGGAGGAAATGTTCATGACCACCCGCAGGTTCTCCCTCGTTGGCCTCATCGCGCTGGCGCTCCTTTCGCTGCTGAGCCTGGTCTCCGCGCAGCAGACCCCGCCGGCTGGCCCGGCGCAGTCCGCCGCGCTGACCGCCACGCTGCCGGCCGATCCCCAGGTCACCGTCGGCCGGTTCGCCAACGGGCTCCGCTACTACATCCGCGTCAACAAGAAGCCCGAGAACCGTGCCGAGCTGCGCCTGGTGGTCAACGCCGGGTCGGTGCTCGAGGAGAACGACCAGCAGGGCCTCGCCCACATGGTCGAGCACATGGCCTTCAACGGGACCCGGCACTTCGCCAAACAGGAGATCGTCTCTTTCATGGAGTCGATCGGCATGCGCTTCGGTCCGAGCCTCAACGCGTTCACCAGCTTCGACGAAACCGTCTACATGCTCCAGGTTCCGACCGACAAGCCGCAGGTGCTGGACAAGTCGTTCCTGATTCTGGAGGACTGGGCGCACAACCTCTCGTTCGACCCCGCGGAGATCGACAAGGAGCGCGGCGTGATTGTCGAGGAGTGGCGGCTGGGCCGCGGCGCCAACGCGAGGATGCAGGACAAGTACTTTCCGATTCTCTTCAAGGGCTCGCGATACGCCGAGCGACTGCCGATCGGCAAGAAGGACATCATCGAGACGTTCAAGCACGACCGGCTGAAGGCGTTCTACGCCGACTGGTACCGGCCGGACCTGATGGCGGTCATCGCGGTCGGCGATTTCGACAAGGCGGCCATCGAGGGCCTCATCAAGACGCATTTCGCGTCGCTTCCCGCCGCCAGGGCGCCGAAACCGCGGACCTCCTTCGACGTCCCCGACCATGCCGAGACGCTCTACACGGTTGCCACCGACAAGGAAGCGACGATGACGGCGGTGGCCGTCTACAACCTGCTTCCGGTGCGTGACCCCTCGACGCTGGCCGCCTACCGCCAACAGATCGTCGAACAGCTGTTCACCGGCATGCTCAGCCGGCGGCTCGGCGAGCTCGCGCAGAAGGCCGATCCCCCGTACCTCTTTGCCGGCGGCGGCCGCGGGTCGTTCGTGCGATCGAAGGAAGTGTCCGCGCTGACCGCGATGGTCAAGGACGGCGGTGTCGAGCGCGGCCTCGACACGCTGCTCGTCGAGGCTGACCGGGTCGCCCGGTTCGGCTTCACGGCGACCGAACTGGACCGTCAGAAACGCGACGTCCTGCGACAGATGGAACGGACCTTCACCGAGCGGGACAAGCAGGAGTCGTCGTCGTTTGCCTCGGAGTACGTGCGGAACTTCACCCAGCGCGAACCGTTCCCCGGCATCGCGTACGAGTTCGAGCTCTACCAGCGGTTCGTCCCGGAGATCACGCTGCCGGAAATCAACGCGCTGGGCAAGACGTGGATGGGTGACAAGAGCCGGGTCGTGCTGGTCCAGGCGCCCGAGAAGGCGGGGGTCGCCGTGCCGGACGAGGCGAAACTCGCCGCCGTGATGAAGTCCGCCGCCGGGAAACCCATTGCCGCATACGTCGATACGGTGGCGGACCAGGTGCTGATGGACAAGCTGCCGGAGCCCGGGAAGATCGTCAAGACCACGGCGAAGGAACCCTACGGCATCACCGAGTGGGAGTTGTCCAACGGCGTGAAGGTCGTGCTCAAGCCCACGACGTTCAAGCAGGACGAAGTCGTCTTCAGGGCCACCAGCCCGGGCGGCACGTCGCTCGCGAGCGACGCCGACTTCATTCCGGCGATGACGGCCGCGCAGGTCATGTCGGCGGGAGGGGTCGGGAAGTTCTCGGCCATCGAACTGCAGAAGGTGCTCTCCGGCAAGGCCGCCGTGGTCAGGCCGATCATCCAGGAGCTCGAAGAGGGCCTGACGGGCAGCGCCTCGCCGAAAGACCTGGAGACGCTATTCCAGCTCATCTACCTCGCCTTCACGCAGCCCCGTGCGGACCCGACCATCTTCGGCGTCCTGACGGCGCAGCTGAAGACCGTGCTCGCCAACCAGGAGGCCAGCCCGGCGTTCGCGTTCAACGTCGCCCTGCAGATGACGCTCTACCAGGACCACATGCGGGCGCGTCCCCTGACAGCCGGGCTGGTCGACCAGATGGGCCTCGAGAAGTCATTGGCGTTCTACAAGGATCGATTCGCCGATGCCAGCGACTTCACGTTCGTGTTCGTCGGCACATTCGACCTGGAGGCGATGAAGCCGCTGGCCGAGCGGTACCTCGGCTCGTTGCCCGCGCTGCACAGGTCCGAGACGTGGAAGAACGTGGGCCTGGTCACGGTGAAGGGCGTGGTTCCAAAGGTCGTCAAGAAGGGACTGGAGCCCCAGAGCCAGGTCGGCATCACGTTCTCGGGGCCGATGAAGTACAACCGCGATCAGCGCATCGCCATGAGGGCGCTCGGCATGGTGCTCGAAACGAGACTGCGCGAGTCGCTGCGCGAGGATTTGAGCGGTACTTACGGGGTCAGCGCGACGCCGGGGTACCTGCAGATCCCGGAACAGCGGTACACCTTCTCGGTCCGGTTCGGCTGCAACCCGACGCGCACCGACGAACTGACCAAGGCCGTCTTCAAAGAGATCGAGGCGCTCAAGGCCAACGGGCCGACCGAGAAGCAGGTCGGCGACGTACGGGAAGCGCTGATCAGGGACTTCGAGACCAGCACGAAGCAGAACGGCTATCTCTTGACGCAGATCTACCTCCGGTACCAGGTCCCAGGGGATCTCGGAGAGTTTTTCAACCTGGCGGATTTCTACAAGACCGGTGTGACCTCTGCCTTGATCCACGAGGCTGCGCGGACCTATCTCAACACGGACAACTACGTGCAGGTCACGCTTCTACCGGAGAAGTAGGGACGGACAGGGCTGCGGGCCGGCGGCTGGGGGCTGGGGGCTGGTGGCTGGAGGCCCGGAGCCGAGGGCTGGAGGCTGGTGGCCGGGGGCTGGAGGCCAGGGCTGATAGCGAGACGGCGTGTCGGATGGAGGCGGGCAGCCGAGGGCTGGAGGCTGGGGGCTGGAGGCTGGTGGCCCGGAGCCGAGGGCTGGCGGCTGGTGGCCGGGGGCTGGAGGCCAGGGCCGATAGCGAGACGGCGTGTCGGATGGAGGCCGGGGCTTGCCAGCCTGAGCGGAGTCGAATGCAGCCCCGTCGAGCCCGGCGACTCATGATTCCCGCGCTCTGAGCGGACTAGGCGAGGGCGGCGGCTACGCCGCCTGGCGCTCGCGCAGCCGCAACGCCAGCGCGAACTCGATCATGGCGCAGATGGTGACCGTGCGGGACATCATGAACAGCCGATAGGGTTCGCGTCCCATCACGTCCCAGATCGTCAGTGCCAGGATCGCGAGACACGCGACGAGCACCCACTGCTCGGGCCGGCGGATCTCGTCGATGCGGTCGATGAGCAGCATCACGACCGGAGTCGAAACGAGCAGCACGTAGTCCCAGCCCTGCGGCGAAACGAGCGGGATCAGGAAGAGGAGGAGCCCGGCGTCGAGATACTCCGGCTTCTGGACGCCGCCCGCCTTGAGGAACGCCCGCGTGCAGCCGCCAAGCAGGACGATCGTCAGGGCGAGCGTCAGCCAGCTCGCCACCGGACCGACGCCGAACCATGCCGCGAACATGCCTGCGATCGACGTGTTGTCCTGGCCGACGAGGTTGGGCGCGGTCGACAGGGTGACGGTGTCGAACCATCCCCGAAGCAGCGCCAGGTTGCCTGACACGCCATAGCGGACGGCGGGCAGCAGCAGGGCGAACACGATCACGGCGACATAGGCTGCGGCAGCGCGGAACCGGCGACGCAGCAACAGGTAGGGCAGGAACAGTACCGCGTAGGGTTTGACGATGGTCGCTGCGGCAAGCAGGGCGCCGGCGGCAGCCTCGCGCCCCTTCCACCACTGTGAGATCGCCCACAGCACGACGACCGCGAGCAGGATATTGCTCTGGCCGAGGCCTATTTCGCGAATGTAGAACTTTCCCATCGCGAGCGTTGTGAAGCCCGCGAGGAAGAGTGCCGGGTGCCGGCGGCCGGGCAACAGGGCGAGCGAGCGGTTGACCAGCAGGATCACGAGCACGAGCGAAATGCCGAGCCAGACCGCCCTGGCGGCGATCGGCGGCAGCTGACTGATGGGCGCGATGAGTAGGGCGAAGGCGGGGAAGTACTTGAACTGCCAGTGCCCGTCTTCCGCGCGGTAGAGCGGCTCGCCAGCCGCCGCCCGGACTCCTGCCACACGGTAGACCTCGAAGTCGTACATCTGGTGCTTCAGCCTGACTTCGAACATCACCGCCGCGGCCACCAACAGGCAGGCCACGCCGATCCACGCGACGCGGTTCTTCATAGCAATCGACAAGACGGGACGATATCACGGCGATCCGGCCGGCGCCATGGTCCGACGCGCCACTACCAAGCTCCAGGAGCAGGCTCACCGACCGCTCCGCACCCGGGCGCCATAAGGCCGTCGTCCCGGGCTGCTGTTGACTCGTGATCTGTCCGCTTCCGTTTGACACGTGATCTGACCGCTTTCGCTAGAGTGCTGCCTGTAGGGCGCTGTGGGCCGGAGGCAGCTCTGGTCGGCCGGTCCAAACGGTGCGTGTGCGGCCGGGCGGGAGCGCGCAAACGTCGAGCCGCTGATCCGATTCCCATCCATGGAAGAGCGCGGCTTCACCCTCCCGCTTCTCCCCCTTCCGCCGGATCTTCGCTGGCCTTCACTGCGTCTATTCGACTATGATCGCATTACAGACTTAAACACTCTGATTTCACGGACAGCTTGTAGGGCCTGATGCGGCGGGTTGGTCGGTCGGGCGAAGCCAGCCCGCGCAAGCCGCGTGTCTTCACGCGGCCTGCCACGGCCGTTCCATCGCTCCTGGCGGCGTCGCCCCGCAGAAGCTGCCCGAGTGTATTGAGAAGGCGAAACCATGAGCGACAGAAATTCAAGTCCCACCCTGTCGTCCACCGCAGAAACCACCGGCTTTCGAGCACGGTCCGCATCGGCCCCGGGACGGGTGCCGGTGGCCGGGAGGACGCCCGCGCGAGGTGCGCGGTTCCTCGCGTCGAATTGGCACTGTCCACGGTGCGCCGATGATCTTGCGCGGGATGGTGCTGGCGCTCGGCCTGGCCATCATCGCGGGAACCCTGTCTGCCTGTGGCGGCCGCCCCGCCGCGGCAGCCTTTGTACCGCCGCCGACGCTCGTCCAGGTGGCCGAGGTCCGCTCCGCGCCGGTCGAAGACGCGTCTGAGTTCATGGCGACGGTCGAATCGCTGTCGTCGACCGCGATCAAGCCCGAGGTCAGCGGCGTGGTCACCAAGGTACTGGTGAAGTCGGGCGACCGCGTGGTGCAGGGGACGCCGATGTTCCAGATCGACCCCAGCCGGCAGGAGGCCAGTGTCTCGAGCCAGGACGCGGCTCGCGCCGCGCAGGAAGCCGCGACGACCTATGCGAAGCAGCAGCTCGATCGCGCGCACACGCTGTTTGCGGCCGGCGCGTCCAGCCAGCAGGAACTCGAGCAGGCGCAGGCGAACTACGACGCGGCGGCCGCGCAACTGACCGCCCTCAAAGCCCGGCTGCAGCAGGAGCGCGTGACGCTGCAGTACTACGAAGTCCGGGCGCAGGCGGCCGGCTCGGTCGGCGACGTGCCCATCCGGGTGGGCACCCGCGTGACGACGGACACTGTGCTGACGACGATCGACATGAATCAGTCGCTCGAGGTGAACGTGCCGATTCCGGTCGAACGCAGTCACGACCTCCGGATGGGCCTGCCGTTGCAGCTGCTCGACAGCCAGGGCAACAAGCTGGCGACGACCCAGATCGTCTTCATCTCTCCGCGCGTCGACGACCAGACCCAGTCGATCCTCGTCAAAGGGCGGCTGGCCGGCGACGGCGTGCTGAGGTCGTCCCAGCTCGTGCGGGCGCGCGTGATCTGGAAGACCGCGCCGGCGGTGACCATTCCCATCCTGTCGATCGTGCGGGTCAACGGCCAGCCGTTCGTGTTCGTGGCCCGGCAGAAGGACGGCAAGCTGGTCGCCGAGCAGCGGATGGTGCAGCTCGGACAGATGTTCGGCAATGACGTCCTGCTCCTCACCGGGCCGGCTCCCGGCGAGCGGATCGTCGTTTCAGGCGTGCAGAAGCTGGACAACGGCGCGCCGATCCGGATCTCCTGATGGTGGTCGATCTCTTCATCAGACGCCCGATCCTCGCCAGCGTGTTCGCGGCGGTGATCGTGATTGCCGGCGCGATCTGTATCCCCTCGCTGCCGATTGCGCAATTCCCTCAGCTTGCGGCGCCCCAGGTGATTGTCGGCGCCTTCTACACGGGCGCCAGCGCGTCGGTCGTCGAGACGGCCGTCACCCAGCCGCTCGAACAGGCCATCAACGGCGTGCAGGGCATGACCTACATGTCGTCGACGAGCGGCAACGACGGCAGCTGCGCGATTGTCGTGACCTTCGAGGTGGGGCGGGATCCGGACCTGGCGGCCGTCGACGTCCAGAACCGCGTGAACCAGGCCTCCGGGCGGCTGCCGAACGAGGTGAAGGCCGTCGGCCTCACGGTGAGCAAGTCGTCGAGCGGGTTCGTCTTCGGCGCGGCGATCTACGCGAAGAACAACGAGTACGACCCGCTCTTCATGAGCAACTACGCGGACGTGTACGTCCGCGACGCCCTGAAGCGCATCAACGGCGTGGCCGACGTCATCATCTTCGGCGAGCGCAAGTACTCGATGCGGCTCTGGCTGGACCCCGATCGCCTGGCGAGCCGGAATCTCACGGCGCCCGACGTGGTCAACGCGCTCCGGGATCAGAACGTACAGGTCGCGGCGGGCCAGGTGGGGCAGCCGCCGTCGGCCAACGGCCAGCTCTACCAGATCAGCGTGCGCGCGGTCGGCCGGATGAGCGACCCCTCCGAGTTCGACAACATCATCCTCAAGCGGGGCGACTCGGGGGACCTGGTTCGCGTGAAGGACGTGGGCCGCGCGGATCTCGGTGCGGAAACCTACAGCTCCGACCTGCGGTTCAACGGGCGCGAAGCCATCGGCATCGGCGTGACGCAGCTGCCGAACGCCAATGCGCTTGCCGTGTACCAGGCCACCACCGACGAGCTGAAGCGGCTGTCGGATCGATTCCCCCCCGGGATGACCTACGAGCTCGCCTTCGACAACACGGTCGTGGTGTCCGAGTCGATCCGCGAGGTGCTCATCACGCTGCTCGAAGCGATCGGCCTGGTCGTGCTGATGATGTTCCTGTTCCTGCAGGACTGGCGCAGCACCATCATCCCGGCGCTGACCATCCCGGTCTCTCTCATCGGCACGTTCGCGTTCGTTCGCCTCTTCAACTTCTCGATCAACACGCTGACGCTCTTCGGGGTCACGCTCGCCACCGGCCTCGTCGTGGACGATGCCATCGTCGTGGTGGAGAACGTACAGCGCCACCTGCACGAGTACAAAAAGACCGCTCCTGAGGCGGCCTCCGAGGCGATGGCGGAAGTGGTCGGCCCGGTCATCGCGACAGCGCTGGTGCTGGCCGCCGTGTTCATCCCGGTCGGGCTGTTCCCGGGGACGACCGGCCGCCTCTATCAGCAGTTCGCGCTCACCATCGCCTGCTCGGTGACCATCTCGGCGTTCAACGCGCTGACGCTCACCCCCGCGCTCTCGGCGCTGCTGCTGCGCGGCGAGCGCGCGCCCGGCGCGTTCTGGCGGCCGATCAACTGGATCATCGAGGAGGGCACACGCACCTTCGTGCGGGTGCTCAGCTTCCTCGTCCGCCGGAAGGCGATTGTCATCGCGCTCTTCCTCGTGGGACTCGTCGCGACCGGTTACGCGTGGAAGAAGCTGCCGACCGGCTTCGTTCCCGACGAGGACCCGGGTTTCATCATCGTCACGGTTCAAGGACCGAGCGGTGCGTCGCTGGCCTACACAGGGGGCCTGACCAGGCAGGCCGAAGCGATCCTGAACGCGCAGCCCGAGATCAACGGCGTCTTCACGGTCAACGGCTTCAGCTTCCTGGGCGCCGGCTCCAACAGGGCCACGATGTTCGTGCGGATGAGGCCGTTCAGCGAACGGCCGGGTGAAGCGCATTCGGCGATGACCGTCGTCCAGCGGATCTTCGGGGCGTTCATGGGCATCAGCGGCGGCGTGATCATTCCGTTCCTGCCTCCGCCAATCCAGGGAATCGGCCGCTTCGGGGGCTTCCAATTCGAGGTGCTGGACCAGGCCGGCGGAGACATCGGGAACCTGGCGAGCGCGACCAACGGACTGGTCGCAGCCGGCAATCGCACGCCCGGCCTGACGGGCCTCTTCTCGGGCTTCACCGCCGACGATCCCCAGCTCATCGTCACCGTCGATCGTGAGGCGCTGCAATCGCTCGGGCTGAAGTTCGGGGACGTGGCCGCGACGCTCCAGACGCTGATGGGATCGACCTACGTCAACGATTTCGATTTCAACAGCCGTTCCTATCGCGTGTACGTGCAGGCGGATCGTTCCTTCCGCAGCCGGCCGCAGGATGTCGGCCGCTATTACCTGCGGACCCCGACGGGCAAGATGGTCCGGCTCGACACCGTCGTGCACGTCACCGAAACGACCGCGCCGCAGGTCATTTCGCACTACAACCTGTTCCGGTCGACCGAGATCAACGGCCGTGCCGCGCCGGGCACCAGCTCCGGGCAGGCGCTCCAGATCATGGAGGGCCTGGCGGGACGCACGCTGCCGCGCGGCATGAGCTTCGCCTGGTCGGGGCTCTCGCTCGAGGAGATCCAGTCGGGCGGCCAGACACTCGTGATCTTCGGGCTCGGCCTGCTGCTGGTCTACCTGACGCTTGCTGGCCAGTACGAAAGCCTGGTGCTGCCGTTCATCATCCTGCTCTCGGTGCCGCTCGCGGTGCTCGGGGCCCTGGCCGCGCAGTGGGCCCGCGGGCTGATCAACGACGTCTACTGCCAGATTGGCCTCGTGATGCTGATCGGGCTCGCCGCCAAGAACGGGATTCTCGTCGTCGAGTTCGCGGAACAGCTGCGCCGCCGCGGGATGAGCATCACCGAGGCGGCCGTCGAGGCCGCCCGGATCCGGCTGCGGCCGATCCTGATGACGTCCTTCGCGTTCATCCTCGGCGTCATGCCCCTGGTCTTCGCCACAGGCGCCGGGCGGGCATCGCGCCATTCGGTTGGCACCACGGTGGCGGGCGGCATGCTCTTCTCGACGCTCCTGAACGTCGTGATCATCCCGGTGCTGTATGTCGCGGTGAGAAGCATTGCGACCGGGCGCGAGCGGCTGCCCGTGCGGGTTCAGGGCGAACCGGAACGAATCTCATGAGCAGACGACTGACTGGTGCAGCCCTGCTGGCTGCGGGTGTCCTGGTGGCCGGGATCGATCCGGCCGGAGCTGCGCAAACGTCCCCGCCCTCCACGGTGACCTTCAAGGAGGCCGTCGATCGGGCGATCAGGCGCAACCCGTCGGTGGCCCAGGCGGCCGCGAGCATCCTCCGCGCCGATGCCATCCTGCAACAGACGCGCATCCTGGCGCTGCCCACGCTGGGGGCGAGCGCCTCGTTCACGACGCTCGATCAGGGGCGCACTCTCAACGGCACGCCGACCACGCCGCAGAACCAGCTGGTCGCAACGGCCACCGTCTCGGCGCTGCTGTACGCGCCGGTCGTATGGGCGTTGCGGGCGCAGGCAGCGGACAACCGTCAGAATGCCCAACTCGAGGCCGCGGAGGTCAGGCGCCAGGTGGCCGTTGCGACGGGCCAGGCGTACCTCGCCGTGATTGCGAGGCAACGCCTCCTGGAAGTCCTCCAGCGCGCCCGGGAAGTGGCGCAGGCCCACTTCGAGTACGCGCAGCAGCGGCGCGAAATCGGCGCAGGCAGCCGGCTGAACGAGCTGAGGGCCCAGCAATCGGTGTCGAGCGACGAGGTGCTGGTCGAAGAGGCGGTACAGGATCTCTACCGGGCGCAGGAAGCCCTGGGGGTGCTCGCGGCGGACGATGGCCCGCTGACGGCCGCCGACGAGCCCGTGCTGGAGGTGCCGGCCTCGCTGGATGCGTCGATCGCGGCGATGCCGAGCGAGAGAACCGACCTGCGCCTGGCCCGGGGCCGAGTGCAGGCGGCGGCGCGCGTGGTCAGCGACAGCTGGAAGGACTGGCTCCCGTCGGTCGCCGGGCTCTTCCAGCCGCAGTATGTGACGCCCTCGACGCTGTTCCAGCCCAACTGGTCGTGGCGGGCGCAGCTGGTCGGAAGCATGCCGATCATCGACTTCGGCGCGCGCCATGCGAAGAAGACGGAGCGCGCCGTGCTCCTGGACCAGACGCACATCGAACTCGACGGACTGCTGCGCGAGGCGAAATCCGACGTGCGGACGGCCCAGGAGGCCGCCGACAGCGCCGGCAAGGCGCTCGCCAGCGCCCGGGCTGCTGCCGCGCAGGCCAACGAAGTCGTGGACATCGTCAACGTGTCGTTCAAGGTGGGCGCCACCACGAACATCGAGGTCATCGACGCCCAGCGCGTCGCGCGAGATGCCGACAACGCGGTCGCGCTCGCGGAGAATCAGCTCCGCCAGGCGAAACTCGCGCTGCTGGTGGCCCTGGGCCGATTCCCCTGATCGGTCCGCCGCGCGCGCGCGACACACGCGCCCGGCACACGCGCCCGGCACACGCGCGCTTGCGAAGATGAGTCGCACTCGCCCATAATCCCCTCCGGGTAACAACCAGGAATCCGGAGGCTTCATGTCGATGACCCGTACGCAGTTCCTGCGGCTGACATCCCGTGCCGCCGCAGCCTCGGCAGCCGCCTGTGCGCTCCCGGCTGGCGGCCGGGCCGAGACGCTTCATGGCCCGACTGAACAAGCGCCTGGAAGCAATCGGCCGAAGAAGGCGCCGACACAGGGCATCACCGCCGCCGTCTGCCAGTTCATCACCGGCGCCGCGATGGCACAATTCCCGGCCCCGGTGATTCAGCAGGGCAGGCGGTGCCTGGTCGACGGCTTCGGAGTGATCCTGGCCGGCGCGACCGCCCCCGGCAGCCGGATCATCAGGGAGTTCATCAAGGGATCGTCCGGGAAACCGGACGCGACCGTACTCGGTCCCGAGCGCCTTCGCGCACCGGTCGCTCTCGCAGCCCTCGCCAACGCCGCGAGCGGCCACGCGATGGACTACGACGACACGCAGCTGTCATCGTCTCCGGATCGGATCTTCGGGCTGCTCACGCACCCGACCGTTCCGGCCCTGGCGGCGGCCTTCGCCGTGGGCGAGCCGCGCGGCGTGTCCGGGGCGGCCCTCCTGGAAGCGTTCCTGACGGGCTTCGAGGTGGAGTGCAAGATTGCCGAGGCGATCGACCCGGACCACTACAAGCGTGGATTCCACAGCTCGGGCACGATCGGGACCTTCGGGGCCGCAGCGAGCGCGGCGAAGCTGCTCAGGCTCGACGCGGCGGGAGTCGCCAACGCGATCGGCATCGCCGCCAGCCTCGGGTCGGGCATCCGCGTGAATTTCGGATCGATGACCAAGCCGCTTCACGTCGGGCGCGCGGCTGAAAACGGCGTCCTGGCGGCTTCGCTCGCCGCCGGCGGGTTCACGGCGGCCGCCGATGCGCTGGATGGCGAATGGGGATTTTTCCAGGTGCTTGGAGGCGGGGCCGATGCGGAGCGTATCCTCGGCACGCTTGGCCGGCCGTTCTCGATTGTCGACCCGGGCGTGTCGGTCAAGCCGTATCCCTGCGGCTCGCTGGGGCAGCCCAGCATGGATGCGATGCTCAAGCTGGTGGTCGACCACAACGTCGAACCGGGCCAGGTCGACCGCGTCCGCGTGCGCGCCGGGTCGAACATCCTGAATCCGCTGCGCTACAAGACAGCGAAGACGGAGCTGGAGGCGAAGTTCTGCATCCCGTTCATGATGTCTGCCATCCTGCTCCGCCGCAAGGCAGGCATTCGCGAGTTCACCGACGAGTTCGTGTCGAGCGAGGCCGTGCAGGCGATGATGGCACGCGTGGAAACCGTCTTCGATCCGGTCATCGAGGCCCGGGGATTCGAACACATGCGCAGCAGCATCGAGGTGAGCCTGAAGGACGGCCGCGTGCTGACCCAGGCGTCGGACGACAACTATCGCGGCGGGCCGGGCCGGCCGTTCACCACGGCGGAACTGCGTCAGAAGTTCACCGACAACGCCGAGCTCTTCCTGGGCAAGGAACAGATTGGCCGCGCGCTCGAGGCGATTGAATCGATCGACACGCTGAAAGACATCCGCACGCTCGCACGCGTGATGGACCCTGCGGCGCGGTAACAAGACGGGCGAGGCGGACGGCGCCGCCCGGCAATCCTGCCGGGCGCTCGCGGCCGCCCCGCCCCGTGGCGTTCTACTCGAGCATGAACTCGAGCTCGCCTAGCTGCTCCACACTGCACGCGATCCTGTCGCCGGGCTTGAGCCAGGCTTGCCGTTCCGGAGGCATGCCCTGGATCACGCCCTGGGGCGTGCCGGTGAAGATGATGTCGCCGGGCTTGAGCGTCATGTAGCGCGACGCGTAGCTGATGACCTGCCGCGGCGTGAAGATGAAGTCGTTCGTGCTGGAGTTCTGCCGCGTCTCCCCGTTCACGCGGCACTCGATCCGCAGGTCGTCCGGGTCCACCTGGTCTGCGGTGACCAGATATGGCCCGATCGGGGCGAACTGGTCCGGCGTCTTGCCGAGCAGCCACTGCCCGCCGGGCAGCGACTGGGCATCCCGAGCCGAGAAGTCGTTGCCCGTGCAGTAGCCCGCCACGTACGACAAGGCGTCCGCCTCGCTCACATCACGGGCCAGCTTGCCCATGACGACCACCAGCTCCGCCTCGTAGTCGAACTTGCTGGCGGCCGCGACCGGAAGTTTGATGGTGCCCCTGTGATGATTGAGCGAGTTGTTGAACTTGCCGAACAGTATGGGGAACGGCGGCGCCGGCTTGCCGACTTCGGCGGCATGCTTCCTGAAATTCATGCCCACGCAGAGGATCTTCTCCGGCCGCGTCACGACGGGGCCGTACTCGATGCCGGACTCGTCGAGAAACGCCGGCCGTGCGGCAGGTGATCCGAGCGCGGCCTCGACAAGCGCCTGCAGCCGTATGCCGTCTTCGTGCTGGAGCAGGTCGTCCATGTCCGCCGGGCCCGGCACGCCAAGGCGTCGCGCGGCCTCTGGCACGTCGAGGATTCCGGCGCTGGTCTTCACGCCCAGTCGATAGCCGCCGTCTCGTCGCATCGACAACAGCGTCAGGCCGCGAGCCATCCCGCGGCGGTGGTCTGATTCCGGTCGGTTGGTGTGATCCATCGAAGGCACGCGACTCCTCGCTATTCGCCCGGCATCCGGCTGAGTTGGACATCAACCCGGAACGGACCACCTCGGGTTCAGGCCCGCGTGGCCGGGGCGGACATCCGCCTCACCATCGAGCCACGGGTCAAGCGCTCGGATAGAGCTTGGTGATCACGAACTCGCGGTGCCCGAGCGCCTCGGCGCAGGTCAGCCGCCCGTTGCACGTGCGCAGGACGATCTCGATGAGGCGATCGCCCGCCTCGTCCAGCGTCATCTCGCGCCGCAGGATGCCCGAGACGTCCAGGTCGATGTGTTCGGTCATCGTGCGCGCGGTCCGCGGATTGGCCGTGAGCTTGATGACGGGCTCGATCGGGTTGCCGATCACGTTGCCCTGGCCGGTTGGGAACGCGTGGACGACGAATCCCGCAGCGGCCTGCAGCGTGATGCACTCGGCCGCGGCCGACGAGGTGTCCATGAAGTACAGGCCGGCACCCCGCGCGGGGGCCTCGGCTGGCTTCAGCACGTCGATGTACTTGGTCCGCCGGCCGATCTTCTGCAGGTTGCCGAACGCCTTCTCCTCGATCGTCGTCAGACCGCCCTCGATGTTGCCCTTGGTCGGCTGGGAGTCTGACAGGTCGCTCGTCTTGTGCTGGTCGACGATGTCCTGGTAGGCCTGGAACGCCTTCATGAACCGATCGGCGACTTCAGGGGTGGCTGCCCGGCTGGCGCACACGGTTTCGGCGCCGGTCAACTCGGTGGTCTCGCCGAAGCACGAGGTGATGCCGAGCGGATCGAGCTTGTCGATCATGTTGCCGACCGTCGGGCAGGACGCGAGCCCCGAGGTGGTGTCGCTTTCGCCGCACTTGACCGAGACGAACAGGTCCTCGATCGAGCACGTCTGGCGCTGCAGTTCGGACGCCCCCTGCACGAATTCCTGGGCCTTGCGGGACGCGGCCGCGATCGTGTTGAGGTCGCCGTGGCGTTCGATCGCGAATCCGGCGACCGGCTTGCCCGTTTTGGCGATGCCGTCGACGATGAGGCCGGTCCACTCCGGCTCGATGCCGATCACGACGCAGGCCGCCACGTTGGGATTGGAGCCGGTGCCGATCAGTGTCCGGAAGAACAGATCGAGGTCTTCGCCGAACTGCAGGCGCCCGTAGGAGTGCGGCAGCGCCAGGGTGCCCTTGATATTGTGGCCGACGGCTTCCGCCGCGGCATTCGACAGGTCGTCCAGGGGCAGAATCACGACGTGATTGCGGATGCCGACCCGGCCGTTCTCCCGACGGTAGCCTTGAAACTGATAGCGGCCCATCTCACCACCTCTTCGTCTTCAGGTTCTGGATGTGCACGTGGCGGCCCCTGCCGATGTCGGCGACGGTACGGCCGACGTCGTGACCGTACTTGAGGACCGTGTCGCCCTTGCCGAGATCGCGCAGGGCGATCTTGTGACCGAGCGGCACGGCATCGAGCGCCTCGAGCGCGATGGTCTCGTCGGTCTCCATGATCCAGCCCGAGAGCCGCGTGCCGGGCTTCACGTCCTCGACCACCACGACGCCGACCGAGTCCTTCTTGTCGTGGACGATGAACTGCGTGGCCATGCGATACCTCCTCGCCGGGAATGGCGTGCCTACGCCGAGCGCGGATGCCGGGTCGCGGGGGAACCGGCCGGGGCCTGGTCGGCGAGCAGCCGCGTGACTTCCGAGGCGGCCTGTGTCACCTCGTCCCGCAGGATCTGCTCCGAGAGCGCCCCGTCCCGCTTCCTGATGGCTGCGATCAGCGCGCGCAAGTTCCTGATGCTCTCCACCGAGCGGCGGGACGATCGCCTCGGATGACCGAGGCCGAGCGCCCGCCACCGGCGGATCCGGCCGTGCAAGGTGCCTATCATCGACGACAGGGTCTCGCTGCCGGCCCCTTCGAACAGGACGTCGTAGAAACTGTTCTTGGCGTCGAGGATCCGTTCCGGGCCGCCGTTCCGGTAGGCGCGCGCGGCGACGTTCAGCGCGCGTTCGAGCCGGGCGATCTGGGCGTCCGGAGCGTGATCGACGAACAGCCGCGCCGCCAGGCCTTCGAGCACGGCGCGGATCGTATACAGGTCCCTGGCTTCGGCGACGGTCAGGGCCCGGACGACCGGGCCCTTGTTGGGAATCATCGCGACGAGGCCCTCGGACTCGAGCTGGCGGAGCGTCTCGCGGATGACCGTCCTGGACACGCCCGTCAGGGCGATCAGCTCGCGCTCGATCAGTCGCGCCCCCGGCTTGAGGGTCCCCGAGATGATCGAGTCGCGGAGGTGATCCAGGACCTGGGCCCGAAGCGGCGCCGCAGCGCGCTGGAAGACCGGGGGCGCGGCCCGCGCGAACCCGGCGGTGGCGGGCTCGCGGGCCAGGCCCGGGCTTGACATGCCTGTCATACGGTAATACCGTATCACCATATCGAACCTCTTCGCAACCTCCGACCCCGCGGCCCCGCTGGCCCGCGGGTGTCCCGAAGCGAGGCGAGCATGGGCGCACCACCCGTCGGCGTCGGCATCGTGGGCTTGGGCCGCTGGGCCAAGGTCCTGGCCCGCGCCGCCCGCAAGTCCGACCACCTGGCCATCCTCGCGGCCTACAGCCGATCCGAGGAGAAGCGCAGCGCATTCGAACGCGAGACGGGCGTGCCGGCCTGCCCCACGCTCGAAGCCCTGCTGGCCGACCCGCGGGTGAGCGGCGTCATCCTCACCGTGCCGAACGAGCAGCACCTCCTCGTCGCGAGAACCGTCGCGCAGGCCCGCAAGCACGTCTACACCGAGAAGCCGATCGCCAGCACCCTCGACGACGGCCTGGCCATCGCGGCGCTCGAGGCGCAGTACGGCGTCACGGTCACCGTTGGCCACAGCGCGCGGCTGATGGCCGGCATCCGCCAGATGCGCGAGGCCATCGACGCCGGCGAGCTCGGGCGGGTGGCCTTCATCGAGGCGAACTTCTCGAACGAACGCGCCCTCGAGCTCACGCCGAAGACCTGGCGCTGGTACAAGGACCGGGCGCCCGGCGGCCCGCTCTCGCAGCTGGCCATTCACCAGTTCGACGTGCTCCACTTCCTGGGAGGGGACATCCTCGAAGCGAGCTCGATGGCGTCCAAACTCTCGCCGGTGGGCGCCGAGGTCGACGACCAGTCGATGACGCTCCTCAAGTTCGCCGACGGCAAGGTCGGCTACGTCGGGTCCTGCTGGACCTCGCCAGGCGTGTTCGCCGTGCGCGTGTTCGGGTCGAAGGGGCTGATGCACTTCGAGATCGACTTCGGAACCTGGGACACGCCGGACCTGCTGCACCAGACGTCCACGCTTTACATCCAGCGCGGCAAGAACGGCTACGCCAGCCGGGAGCCGCTGCCGCTGCGCCCGAGCGACATGTTCCAGGCGGAGCTCGAGATGTTCGCGTCGAGCTGCACCAGCGGCGTGTCCGGGGAGCTCAACGCGGAGAACGGCAACGTCGCGCTGGCCGTCGTCTACGCGGCGCTGCGATCGGTGGAGCGCGGCGGCCAGGCGGTCCGCGTCTCGGAGGTGATCGACGAGGCGCGGGCCCGCGTCGCGACGCGAGGCGGCGATGCTGCCTAGCCGCTACTTCGTCGAATTGACGCAGCCCGAGATCGCCGCACAGCTGAAGGCGAACCCGCTCGTCATCCTGCCGGCCGGCAGTGTCGAGCAGCACGGCCCGCACCTGCCGACGGGGACGGATTCCTTCGCCGCCGGCATCATCGCGCACGCGGTGGCCGAGCACATGAACGGCCTCGTGCTGCCCGGCGGGCCGCTGGGCGTCACGCCGCTGCACATGGCCTACGAAGGCACCATCTCGCTCTCCCCCGACACCTACATGCGGCTGGTCGTCGACACCTGCGCGTCGACCGCGAAACATGGCGCCCGCGACCTGCTGATCCTCAACTGGCACGAAGGCAACATCGCCCCGCTCGCGCTCTCGGCCGACGCCATCCACCGCCAGTTCGGGATGACCGTGGTGACCGTCCAGGCGTGCTACGTCGCCGAAGAGATGTTCGGATTGGAGTTCAACGGCCTCACGCACGGCGGTGAGATCGAGGCGCTGGCCGTCCTGGCGAGCCGGCCCGAGCTGGTGCACCTGGATCGCATCGACGGGTCGTCCGATCAGCAGCACGGGCGAAGCATGGATGCGCTGCGCCGGACGCGCGCCTTCCAGCCGGTGCTCTCGGACGTGCGGACCATCGCGCCGTCGGGGTGGTACGGAAGCCCGCAGCGGGCGACCAAAGAGAACGCCGGGCGGATGGTCAACGCCATCGCCGGCGCCATCGCCGATCGTGCAGCCGAGATCTTCAGACAGCTGGCCCAGGTGCAGGGCGGCATCGGCGATCTCCGGACCGTCGCCCGCGTGACGTGATGGCTCGCGTCTTTCATCAATCGGACGCCCGCCGGATCGGGCTGCCGGGCCGCACGGCGCTGGACCTCGTCTCGGCGGCAACCGGCGCCGGGAGCCTCACGCTCCGGCTGGTCGAGATCCCGCCGCCCGATCCGGGCTCGCCGGGGCGCGGCCCGCACCAGCACGACGCGTGCGAAGAGTGCATCTTCGTCCTCTCGGGAACGGGCCGGATGTCCGCCGCCGGCCTCGAGCACGATGTCATGGCGGGCGACACCATTCTGGTGCCGCCGGGGGAACAACACGTGACCCGCAACACGGGCACCTCGCCGCTGAAGCTCCTGTGTTTCTTCCCGGTGGCCGACATCGCCCGGTCCACTCGGGAGCCGGGTGCCCTGAAGCCGCCGGCCACATCATGACTACTCACGTTCTGAGCCTGAGACCGAGGGCGGATTTCGAACGGGCCGGCGCGCTGCCGCCCGAGGCGCTCACCGTGACCTATCGGGGCCCGGCAGACGCCGACCTCGCGGCACTGATGCGCCAGGCAGATGCCCTGGTCATGCCGGCCGTCGGACCGCCGCTTGCCGCTGCGCTCTTCAGCGACACGACGCTTCGTCTCGTGCAGATTACGGGCGCCGGCCTCGACCGCCTCGACCGTGGTGCGCTGCAGAAGGCCGGCATTCCC
This sequence comes from uncultured Acidobacteriota bacterium, assembly GCA_963843385.1. Lineage (GTDB taxonomy): Bacteria > Acidobacteriota > Vicinamibacteria > Vicinamibacterales > JAKQTR01 > CAVOHU01. Next base: position 773,269 of record CAWJJY010000005.1, on the reverse strand, counting down.
GTGGCGAACGTCCCCGGCGGCAGCAACCGCGCCGTTGCGGAGTACGTCGTGACCACGGCGGCGGTGCTGTTGCGGCGATTCTCGTGGGCCGACGCGGAACTCAAGCAGGGCAATTACGTGGCGTTCCGGGCGCGGATGGTCGCCGACAACCTTGGCGGCCTCGACGGCCTGCTGGTCGGCCTGGTCGGGTTCGGGACGATCGGGCTCGCCGTCGCCGGGGCCTTCCATCACATGGGTTGCCGGATCTGCTACTACGATCCGGCCCCGCGCGATGTCGAGGCTGCCCGGGCGCTCGGAGCGGAGCCCGTTTCGCTCGATCAGCTGCTGCAGACCTCCGACGTCGTGTCGCTGCACGTTCCGTTGATGCCCGAGACGAGAGGTCTCGTGGGAGACCGCGAACTTGGTCTCATGAAGCCAGGGGCTGTGCTGGTCCAGGCAGCCCGAGGGGGTGTGGTCGACGAGGCGGCGCTCGCGAGGCATTTGTCTCGCGGTCACCTGGCAGGAGCCGCGGTTGACGTGTACGGCGTCGAGCCGCCGCCCGTCGATCACCCGTTGCTGACGCTTGCGGGCGAGGGCGCGCGCCGCCTGCTGCTCACGCCGCACATCGCCGGGGTCACCCGGCAATCGGCCGCGTTCCTTTGCCGGTCGGCCTGGCAGAATGTCGTGCGGGTTCTCGTCAACGGCGAGCCGCCGCAGAACCGCGCGTACTGATGGCGACGGGACGGTCTGGCGGCTGCGACTCGCCGCTGGCGGGCGCGTGGCCGGGACCAAGCGGGATCCATTGAAGAGGTCAATGGGGGACCGCGAGAAATGCGCCGATCCACACTCGTGGTTTCTCGGTAGGTCTCCTTGGGGGAACTCATGGCACAGCGCCGACCCTGGTACTCGATCCTCTACGTCCAGGTGCTCATCGCGATCGGGCTCGGGACGCTGCTCGGCCACTTCTACCCGGAGGCCGGCCCGACGCTCAAGCCGTTGGGCGACGGCTTCGTGGCGCTCATCCGGATGATGATCGCGCCGGTGGTCTTCTGCATCGTCGTTCAGGGCATCGCGTCGATGAACGACATGAAGAAGGTAGGTCGCGTCGGCATCAAGACGCTGATCTACTTCGAGATCGTGTCCACCCTGGCGCTCATCACGGGTATGGTCGTCGCGCACATCGTCCAGCCCGGAGTGGGGCTCAACATCGATCCCGCCTCGCTCGACCCCAAGGCGATTTCGACCTTCGTGCCCCCGGCGGGTGAGTTCGGATTCGTGCCCCGCCTGCTCTCAATCATCCCCGACACCTTCGTCGGGGGTTTCGTGCGCGGTGACGTCCTGCAGGTGCTGCTGCTCGCGATCCTGTCCGGGTTCGCCATCTCCCGGCTGGGGCCACTGGGTCAGCGGATCAACGCGGCAATCTCCGCGGCGGGGAAGGTGTTCTTCGGCATCATCCGCATCATCGTCAAAGCGGCGCCGATCGGCGCCTTCGGTGCGATCGCCTTCACCGTCGGGAAGTACAACATCTCGTCGCTGTCGAACCTGGCGAAGCTCATCGGCACCTTCTACCTGACGAGCGTGCTGTTTTTGATCGTGATCCTGGGCCCGATTGCGGCTGCGGCGGGGTTCTCGATCTTCCGCTTCATCGCCTACATCAAGGACGAGCTGCTGATCGTGCTCGGCACCAGCTCGTCGGAAACCGTGCTCCCGGACATGATGCAGAAGCTGGAGCGTCTGGGACCGTCCCGATCCGTCGTCGGGCTCGTGTTCCCGACGGGCTACAGTTTCAACACCGATGGCACCAACATCTACCTCACCTTGTGCGTGTTGTTCCTGGCCCAGGCGACCAACACGCACCTCACCTTCGGCGAGGAGATTCGGGTGCTGCTCTTCGCGATGATCGCTTCGAAAGGCGCGTCCGGCGTGAGCGGCACCGGGTTCGTCACCCTCGCCGGCACGCTGGCGGTCGTCCCTCAGATTCCGATCCAGGCCCTGGCCCTCCTGCTCGGCATCGACAAGTTCATGAGCGAGTGCCGCGCGCTGACCAACGTCGTCGGAAACGGCATCGCGACCATTGTCGTCAGCCGATGGGAGCGTGAGCTGGGCAAGGAGACGGTACGCGAACGGCTCGCGCAGCACGCAGAATCAGTCGCCGTGGCCGCGTCGAACGCCGACGCCACGTAGGAACCAGGGGCCAGGGGCCAGGAACTGCTCGTCGCCGGGCAATGAAATCCCCCCGCCCTTGACGGGCCCCGTTGGCCGACGCATGATCTTTCAGCGCCCTGCCGTTCTCCCTCGGGTCCTGCATGAAATCCAGATCTCGCGTCGCGATTGCCTTCTCAATCCTGCTGATCCTCTCGACCGGCGTGGGTCGGGCGAGCCACCAACAGGCCCAACCGCCGGCCTACAAGGCGGGTGTCGAACTGGTGACCGTCGATCTCACCGTGCTGAACCGCGGCGGTGAGCCCATCGTCGAGCTCAAAATCCCTGACGTGACGGTCCTCGTCGACGGGAAGCCGCGGCCGATCGTCTCGTTGCGCCTGATTCGGGCGGACTCCGCTGAAGAAGCCGCCCCACCGCTTCCTCCTCCCGTGGCCGACGTGCCGTCTGCGCCCTTGCCCGCGCCTCCGATCCAGACGGGCCGGCGGTTCGTGCTCGCGGTGGACCGCGACCAGATCACCCGCGGCGAAGGCCAGCAGATGCTCGAAGCGGGCGCGCGCTTCATAGACCGCCTCACACCGGCGGATCGGATCGCCGTGTGGGCGATACCGGCCAAGAGCTCGAGATTGCAGTTCTCGAACGACCGTGAGGCGGCGAAACGGGAATTGCGGCGGATGGTGGGGACCGAGCCGCCGCCGTTCGGGCGATGGGTCGTCGCGAAGGAGGACGCGGTCCAGATCGTCGATGGCTCGAAGGACGTGCTGGCGAGTGTGATCGCGCGCGAGTGCTACAGGCAGCCGCCGACGTGTCCTCAGGAGGTCGAGGCGCAGGCGCGAACGCTCGGGCTGGAGACTCGCGATCGCACGACGATCTCGCTCGTCGACATCGAAGGGCTCATCGACGCGCTCGGGACGATGGAAGGGCCGAAACACCTCGTGTGGATGACCGGCTCGCCACCGTGGCTTCCGGAGCATCGGTCGACCATGATCGGGCTCGGCGCGAAGGCCGCCGCGGCGCGCGTCACGGTTCACGCGCTCCAGGTGTTCGTGCCTTCCTACCAGGCTCGCACCGACTCCATGCGGGCGACGACGGTCGAATCCGCGACGCTCGCCTCGGCGCCGCTCGAGTCGGTGTCAGCGGCGTTCGCGCTGGCCGGGGCGACCGGAGGGCTTGCCATTACCCCGGTTACCGGTGAAATCGGCTTCAAGCAGCTCTCGCGCGAACTTTCGGCGAGTTATCTTCTGGCGTTCGAGGCCGAGACCGGAGACCGTGACGGGAAGGTGCACGCGATCGATGTCCGGGTTGCTGACAGGGGATGGGGGGTCAGTGTTCGGGCGCGCAGGTCGTTCCAGATTGTCGCGTCAGCTGCGCCTGCCGTACCGGTGGCACCCTCAGCCCCGACGCCAGGCGCTCCGCCCGCATCGGCACCCGCGCCTCCGGCAGAGCCTGGCGGCGCAGCGCCTGACCATTCAGCCGCGGTTCCGGTCGGCACCGATCCCGGAGAAATGACGACGAGACTCGCCGACTACGTGACGCGATTCGAGAACTCCTTTTCAGCTGTCGTCGCCGAAGAACGCTACGTGCAAATCGTGCATCCGTGGCGCGGAAATCCGAAAGGACCGGAGTCCGAAGCCTCTCTCGGGTGGTTTGATTCGCCGGGCGATCCGGGTCTCAAGAAAGGCGGGCCGATCATCTCGCGCCGGCAGTTGTTGTCCGACGTGCTCCTCGTGCAGACATCCGGGAAGCGCTGGACCGGATACCGCGATGTCGCCGAGGTTGATGGCGCCCCGGTGCGCAACAGGGCCGAGCGCGTGCGAGACCTGTTCCTCTCGAAATCGCCGGATCGCGATGCGCAGTTCCAGACCATCACCGGCGAAAGCGCGCGGTACAACCTGGGCGACTTCCGTCGAACGCTCAACATTCCGACCGTGACGCTCTCGTTCATGAGCCTGAAGGACGCGTGGCGATTCGAGTTCAAGCGCGCCAGGGACGAAAAGATCGACGGCCGCGTCGCGCGCGTGCTGACCTTCAAGGAAAAGGCCCGGCCCACGCTCATCGGGACACCCGGCGGGACAGAGATTCCCATCGAGGGCCGCATCTGGCTGGATGCAGACACGGGCCGGGTGCTGCGAACCGAATTGCGATTCGATCGGGGCGCGGAGAAGCGATCCCTCATCCGAACGGACTTCGCCCCGCTTCCCGGCGTCGACGTGCTGGTGCCGGTGCTGATGTGGGAGTGGTACGAAGGCGCCAACCAGCTCGGCCGGATTGGCGGCGACAAGACTCTGGTGCAATGCGTCGCCACCTACTCCAACTTCCGCCGCTTCCAGGTGTCAACGGCCGAGCAGATCAAGTAGCCAGCCGACGCGACGGGCCTCTCGGGCTCCGGGCCCCCGGGGCGTCCGGGGGCCCGGCGTTCTCGTCCTCACATCGCGGCGGCGACACGCTCCGCAATCAACTTGGCGGCGTCGAATTGCGTCTTGTCTCCCTTGTACGCGGAGGTAATCACGGAGACTTCCCAGGCGCCCTTCTTGAAGACGATCGAGCCTCCCATGTAGGTGTAGCCGCCATCGCCGATCTCGGGGAGCTGCCTGGCCGTCTTGTCGAACTTCATCATCGTCTCGCCGGCGTCCCAGACATCGGACAGGCGCTCGATCTTCACCTCGACCACGGGTCCAAGCGGATTCGGTGTTTCGAGGATGCACGAGTTCTCACTATCGCGATTGAGCCTGGCCCCCGCCCCGAGCACTGCTTCTGCATCCTGCGCTTTCAGCAGGGTGCAGCCGTGCGGCGCAACCGCGGGCTTCGCGGCAGTCGCCGCAGGCGCGGATGCTTCGGGCGATCCCGCGGAGCTCTTCCCGGCAGGCGGCGTCGACGACGAACACGCGAAAACACCCAGGGCCACGGCACACACACTCGCGGTCACGAGCATCGGACGAACCATCATGTCATCCTCCCGCTGATCGAGTGACGTGCGAAGCGCGCGCTCCGCTTCCAACCTCGGGGGCTTCGACTCTCCGATAGACACGGCATCGGCCCACGGACGAGAGCGCGATGGGCGCGCGCAGCCATGACACCCGGAGAGCGACGGGACATTCTATGACCATGAACCGCCATCGCGCTACCACGCGCCTGTCCAGTGAGCCGCATCAGGAGGCGCCCGTGACCCGATTGGAGACCGCAAGTGTGAGCCGTGAGGGGACCGAAATCGAGGCTGTCGGACCCGTCCTCCGTCATCGATTGACGTCGTACAGGACGATGCCGCTGTGGGGTTCCTGCTTGGCGATGATGATCGAAGATCCGTCGGCCGTCCAAGTGATTCCACGCGGCCATGATGAGAGCGGGAAGTCGAGCAGCTTCCTGAACGGAACCGTCCCGTCAGGCTCGACGATCCAAATCGAAGCGGCTCCGTTGGCCGGTATGGCTGCAACAGCCAGCCTTCGGCCGTCGAGTGACCAGCTGAGGAAACCGTTCGTGAACGACTGAAGGGGAAGATGTGAATAGAGAGGCCGGCCCTGGCCATCGACGAATCGCAGCCACTGCCGTGCCGTCGGAGCCGATGACGGCAGCCGCGGCGGAATGGTGACTGGCTCCAGATACGCGAGGACGTCGGAGGTCGGCGACCAGGCCGGCTCCACGGCGCCTCCTGGAGTGGCAAACGGCTCCACCGATCCGTCCGGCACGGAAATGCTCGCCAGCGTCGGCGAGCCGCCCCCTGGCCTGGCGAAGAGGATGCGCCGCCCGTCGCGCGACCATGTCAGCGTGTCCAGCACTTTGGCGGCCCCGACAAATCGGGGTGCACCGCCCTCCGTATTCATGATCCAGATGCCGCGCTGTCCGGACCTGTCCGACACGAACGCAATCTGCTGACCGTCTGGCGAGAAGCTCGGTCGTTCGTCGAAGGCGGCTTCAGTGGTCAGCGGTGTCGGGTCGGTGCCATCCGGGCGGGCGATCCAGATGTTGCGGTGTCCCAGGCGCGACGAGTCGAACAGGAGCCGGTCGCCGCGCGGGCTCATCACCGGGTCGAGGTCGCCGGCGAACCCGTCCGACAGCGGGCGCTCGCCGGCGGCGTTCCCTCGAGCCGGGATGACGGAGAGGAACTGGCGCATCTCGAGAAGCGTCAGGACGAGCTTCCGGCCGTCCGCCGACAGCCTTGGCTCCGTGTGATCGCCAACGCCTGTCGTCAGAAGCCGCGGATCGCCGCCGGACGAGGGTTTCCACCACAATCCCATCTCGAGGGTGTCGGGGTTGCCCGCGTAGACCAGATCGCCGGCGGGCATCGGCACCGGGTAAACGGCTCTTCGCACGCTCCGGAGCACCGGCTCAACCGGACCGCCGGCCGCCGGCACACGAAAGATCTCGGAAGGCTCGCTGTTCCACGTGTCGTACGTGTGGATGAAGTAACAAGTACTTCCCATCCCGCGACCACGCCGGCCAGTGAACGTGCCGGCCGCCCTCAGGCTTCACCAGCACGTTGGCGCCCGTGCCATCGCCGTCGGCAATGACGAGCGCGTCTCCCCAGCTCGATCCGGGAATGATGTAGCAAAGCCGGTGTCCGTCGGGAGACCACTGCGTGCCCTGCGCCGCCTGGATGAACTTCCGCGGCGTGCCTCCGATGGGCGCTGGAATGACCCACGCGTCGTACTGCACCGCCGCCGGATCCGCCCTGGAGAGAAACGCGATCTGGGTGCCGTCGGGCGAGATCGAGAGGCCGCCGATCCCCGCACGCACCGGCAGATCCAGGTTCAGCTTTTCGGTGAGGTTCAGCCGAGCGCCGGTGTCGAGAAAGCTGACCCACAGGTCGGTCGGGCCCCGCTGGTTCGAATAGTAGGCGACCCACTTGCCGTCGGGCGAGACCGCCGCGCCGAATGCCCGTTCCGTTCCGCTCGTCAGGCGCACGGGCCTCGAAAGCCCCGGCGCCGCGATCGTGGGAGGCCTCGTGCGACCTCTCCACTCGAGTCCTGCCGTCGCCACGAGCGCAACCAGCAGCGTGCCGGCCACGATCCATCCGACCGGGTCACGCATGCGGCGTCGCCCGTCCGATCCCGTCACCGATGGACCCGCCAGCGCCTCGTCGAGGTCGATGCAGACATCCCCCATGTCGCGCATCCGGCGCCGCAGGTCCTTCTCGAGGCAGCGTGCGAGCAGGCGCTGGACGACCGGAGGTGTTCGCGACGGAAGCGCCGTCCAGTCGGGGTCGCGCGTGAGTGTCGAGGCAATCGAATCCGACAGCGTTCTGCCGGGAAACGCGAGTCGCCCGGTCAGCATTTCGAACAACACGCAGCCGAAGGCCCAGATGTCGGTTCGCTTGTCGACAGCCTGCCCTCGGGCCTGTTCCGGACTCATGTAGGAAGCCGTGCCGAGAATGACGCCGCCCTCCGTACCAGCCGTGGAGATCGTGAGCGACGCGTCGACCTCCGAGCCGGGCGAGGCGCCGGCGAGCGCTTTGGCGAGGCCGAAGTCGAGGACCTTCACGACTCCGTCCGGCGTGATCTTGATGTTGGCCGGCTTCAGATCGCGATGGACGATGCCCCGCTCGTGCGCTTCGTCGAGGGCGGCGGCCATCTGCCGGGCGAGGCGCAATGCCTCCTCATGCGGAATCGGGCCGCGCGCGAGACGGGCCGCCAGCGTATCGCCGGGAACGAGCTCGAGGATGAGCGCGAACACGCCGTCGGACTCTTCCAGCCCGTAAATCGCTCCGACGTGGGGGTCGTTGAGCGAGGCCAGGACGCGGGCCTCGCGCTGGAATCGCTGCAGGCGATCCGGACTCTCCGCAAGGCCATCGGGCAGAACCTTGATCGCGACCTCTCGCCCCAGCCGGGTGTCGCGCGCGCGGTACACCCGGCCCATCCCGCCCTCACCGATGAGCGCCTCGATTCGATAGACGCCCAGTTGCCGGCCGACAAGCGTCCCGCCCGCGGCGTCAGTCATCGGTGTGACTTCCTGTGAACGGCGCCTGATCGTGTTGCGCGCAGGCCGGCCAGGCGGCAGGGCGGCTGCCGCAGCGAGGCTCGGTCGTCGTGGCCGGGTCAGCAGAGAACAGCAATGGAATGCCTACCATTATAGACGGATGTCAGCGCGTCCCGGCGCGGAGATCCACCAGCACCCGGCCGAGAGATGTCCGGTTCATCAGCGTGTCGCACGCCGGGATGACATCGGCCAGCGAGACGGTGCGGCTCGGAATCCGAGCGAGCGCGGGCGGCTTGAGGTCCGAGCCGAGGCGGTTCCAGATGGCGGCTCTCAGTGGCATCGGGCAGTTCGTCGAGCTGGCGCCAAGCAGGCTGACACCGCGGAGAATGAAGGGAAACACGTTCCCGTCGAACTCGGGAGCCGCGGCGTTGCCAATTGCGGCCACGTTTCCCAAGAGGCCGACGTGGCGAATGAGTCCGGCAAGCACCCTGCCGCCGACATTGTCGATGGCGCCGCCGAAACGCGTGGCTTCGAGCGGTCGTGAGCCGAGCGCCAGGCCATCCGGAGTGGTCACCTCGTGGGCTCCGAGCTCCCGGAGGTAGTCGTGGTGTTCGGGCCGTCCCGAGACCGCGACCACGCGATAGCCGCGCTTGACCAGCATCGAGATCGCCGCCGATCCGACGCCGCCGGTGGCGCCGGTGACGACAATCGGGCCCCGGTCGGGCGACTGACCGTTCAGTTCCATACGATGCAGCGCGAGGGCGGCCGTGAAGCCCGCGGTCCCGAGCGTCATCGCCTCGCGAGCGTCGAGGCCGGGAGGCAGCGGCACGACGGCGTCTGCCGGCACCCGCGCCACCTGTGCGAAGCCGCCGTCGAACATCTCGCCGAGACCCGCGCCATTCACGAGGACGGGATCCCCGTTCCGGTACCGCGGATCCGACGACGACTCGACGCGGCCGGCCACGTCGATGCCGGCGTTGAGCGGAAAGCGCTTCAGAATCCGGCCGCGCCCGGTGACGGCAAGGGCGTCCTTGAAGTTGATGCCGGACCATTCCGAGCGAATGACGACCGCGCCTGGCGTCAGCTCGTCAACCGGCATCTCGACGATGCGGGCAGCGATGTGCCCGCTTTCGTTGAACACGCGGCAAGCTGAAAAGGGCACGGGACCTCGGATTCGAAAACAGGCCGCAGGCCACAGAGCACAGGTTACAGGTTACAGGTTACAGGTACAGTTGCCCCTGCTCAACCGGGCGGCAATCTGCTACGCTGGGCCTCCAGCCAGCGGCCTCCAGCCCCCAGCCCGAGAGCCCGGGCGGGAACGCCGCGTCGGGGCGCGGGACCAGGCAAGCAGCAGCGTCGTTGCGTGATACGGCCTCCAGCCCCCAGCCTCCGGCCGCCAGCCCTTGAGCGTAGTCGCCAGTGTCCGAGGCCCGTGCGATGAACCAGACCCTCCAGCAGCACAAGCAATACCTGTTGACCGGCGTGTCGTATGTCATCCCGATGATTGCGTGTGGCGGCATCCTGATCGCCTCCGCCATCGCGTTGCTGACGTTTCTGCACCCCAACTCGATGTCACCCACCGGCGGGCCTGACTTTTCGCCGGCGCCGGCCTTGAAGGCGATCCTCGACATCGGTGACGCCGCCTTCAAGATGGCCCTCCCCGTGCTGGCCGGGTTCATCGCGTACGGGATGGCCGGAAGGCCGGGCCTCGCGCCGGGGTTGCTGGGCGGCTACCTGGCCGGAACGACCAACGCGGGTTTCCTCGGTGCGCTGCTGGTCGGGCTGCTCGCCGGGCACGTGGTGAACCTGCTGAAGAAGATGCCGGTCCACAAGTACCTCCGGCCGATCATGCCGATCATCATCATCCCCGTCGTCTCGGGGCTCGTGGTGGGCGTCGTCATGCTGAAGGTCATCGGCGTGCCGATCGCCGAGGTGATGAAGTTCCTGGGCGTCTGGCTCTCCTCGATGAACCAGGGCAATGCGGTGCTGCTGGCGGGGATCCTGGGCGCCATGATCGCGTTCGACATGGGGGGGCCGGTGAACAAGGCCGCCTTCTTCTTCGGTGCCGCGATGATCAAGGAAGGGAATTTCGCGGTGATGGGCGCTTGCGCCGCGGCCATCTGCACCCCGCCACTCGGCCTGGCCCTGGCGACGCTGACGAGCCGGTCGCAGTGGAGCGAGGAACAGCGCGAGTCGGGACTGGCCGCCCTGGCGATGGGGATGGTGGGCATCACGGAGGGAGCCATCCCGTTTGCGGCCGCGGATCCCGTGCGGGTGATTCCGTCGATCATGGTTGGCTCGATGGTCGCCTCGACGGTGGCGATGCTCGGCAAGGTCGGAGACCATGCTCCGCACGGCGGGCCCATCGTGCTTCCGGTCGTCGACAACCGCCTCGTCTACGTCGTCGCGATCCTCGCCGGGGCGATCGTGACCGCCGTCGTGTTGAACACGGTCAAGCGGCTGACCGAGAGGCCGGCGGATTAGGGGCTTGGGGCTGGGCGATGCGTGCGGACCGGGCCATGAACTGCGTGGCACGGCCTCCAGCCGCCAGCCTCCGGCCGCCAGCCGTGAAGAGGAATGAGGAGCGCTTCGATGAAGATCGTTGCGGTGACCGCGTGCCCGACCGGTATCGCGCACACCTACATGGCTGCCGAACAACTCGAGAAGACGGCCAGGATGCTCGGCCACACGATCAAGGTCGAAACCCAGGGCGCCATGGGCATCGAGCATGAACTCAGCCAGGCCGAGATCGACGCCGCGGACGCCGTCATCCTGGCCACCGACATCGCGATTGAACGGGCAGAGCGGTTCGACAGGATGCGTAAGATCGAAGTACCCGTGCAGGCGGTGCTCAAGGATCCGCTCGGCGTGTTTGCGAGGTTGTGAATCTCGGAGGCTGCAGGCTGGAGGCTGGGGGCTGGCGGCCGCTACAAGGCCATTAGTCCTAGGCCGCAAGCCGTCAGCCTGAGCGCGCGGCTGTGATTCACGACGCTGGGGCTGAGGCGCGAAAATCGCCAGGACCTCTACGACGGCAACCTGCGTGGCGGGCCGCCGGCCGTCAGCGGCTGTCTCGGTTCCGGGAACTGAGTCCTGGTAGGGAACAAGGCGGGACTCGGCCTCCAGCCGCCCGCCGCCAGCCTCCGGCCGTAACGACATGCTTGACCTCTTCTTCTCGTGTCCCTTGCCAAACGGGCTCCACGCTCGGCCCGCGAGCGCGCTCGAGGCCGTGGCGCGCCGGTTTGCCGCGGACCTGACGCTGCAGAACATGCGCACCGGCCAGGCTGCCAACGCGAAGAGCGTGCTCGCACAGGTCGGGCTCGACGTACGTTTCGATGATCGGTGCCGCCTGACGGCGAGCGGCGAAGACGAGCGCGAAGCCATCACGGCGCTCGCAAGCTTCCTGGATGTGGAGTTTCCGCGATGCGATGCGCCGCTCCCCGCGCCGGAACCGGCCGGCGACGTGCAATTCCCGCCGGTCCTGCGCCGCGCGGGGCCCTCTGCCCGTCGAGGCCTGCCGCTTGCCCCGGGCATCGGAAGGGGAAGGCTGGTGCGGGTAGGCGGCTTCGCCATGCCGGACGCGCTCGTCCGCGCCGAAGTGTCTGACGAGGAGGCAGAGGTCGAACGGCTCGATGACGCGTTCCGCAGGCTCCTCACGGACTACGACGAGCAGGCGCATCAGCTCGGTCGAGGCGTCCAGGCAGACATCATGGCCGCCCACCGATCGGTCGCCCGGGATCCCGAACTCCGGCAGTGGCTCGTTGCCGAGATTCGCCGGCGCCGGACCTCGGCGGCCGGGGCGATCGTCGCGGCCGAAGACCACTTCTCGGCGGTGCTCTCGACGACCGGCAGCGACATCCTGCGCGATCGGGCCTTGGATATTCGCGACGTCTGCGTCCGGCTCGCACGCCAGCTCTACGGCGAGCAGGTCGGCGGCGGCGAGACCCGCCTCGATGCCGAGTCCATCTGCGTGGCAGACACGCTGACCCCCGGGGAGTTTCTGTCACTCGATCGGAACCTGCTGAAGGGGGTCGTGCTAGCCAGGGGCAGTGCCACGTCGCACACCGCGATTCTCGCGCGGTCGTTCGCCGTCCCGATGCTCGGCGGCTTGACAGGCCTGGACAGCCTCGAGCAGGACGGCGCCGAAGCCATCGTGGACGCGGATCTCGGCGCGCTTGTGACAGGCTTCGACCAGTCCGTGCTGCGCTACTACGACATGGAACGCTCCCGCCTGGCCGGACGGCGAGCCCGGCAAGACGCTGTGGCCGCTCAGGCTGCGACGACCTCGGACGGGTGGCGAATCGAAGTTGCTGCCAACATCGCGTCGGCAGCCGAGGCAGACGCGGCCTTTTCAGCCGGCGCCGAGGGAATCGGGCTGTTCCGCACGGAGCTGCTGTTCGCGGGTCGACGGCAGGCCCCCGACGAGGCCGAGCAATTCGATGAGTATCGGAGAGTGCTGGAGAGGGCCGGTCACCGGCGCGTCCTGATTCGGACGCTCGACGTCGGCGGCGACAAGCCGCTCCCGTACCTCCGCTTGCCGGCCGAAGACAACCCGTACCTGGGCTGTCGCGGCGTCAGGCTGTACGCCGGGCACGACGCGCTCATCCGTGGACAGGTGCGCGCGCTGGTCCGTGCTTCCGCTGGCGGGAACCTCGGGCTCATGCTCCCGATGATCTCCAGGCTGGACGAGGTTCGATTGGCCAGGACGGTCATCGTCGAGGAACAGGCCAGGTGCACGGCCGAAGGCGTCCCGTTCGACACCCGGATGCAGGTTGGCGCCATGATCGAGGTGCCGTCGGCGGCCTTCGCGCTGCCCGAGCTTGCGGCCGAACTGGACTTCTTCAGCGTCGGCACCAATGACCTGCTGCAGTACTTCGTCGCTGCCGACCGCTCCAACCGGCAGGTCGCTGACCTCTACAACGCCTTTGCTCCGCCGTTCCTCCGGCTCCTCGAGAAGATCGTCTGCGGCGTGCATCAGGCCGGGCGCTCTGTCGGGATCTGCGGCGAGATGGCGGCGGACGTGAACGCGCTGCCCCTGCTCGTCGGCCTCGGTTTCGACGACATCAGCATGGCCCCGCCGGGAATCGGCTCATCCAAGGCCGCAGTGCGCCGCTTGTCTGCGGCGGCGTGCCGCGATCTCCTCGCTGGGGCCGTTTCCTGCGCGACCGCTGGCGAAGTGGAAGCCCTGGTCCGGAACGCCGACTGCTGGCGTCCCGCGCCGCTCATCGAGCCCGGGCTGGTCATCCTCGACGCCGACTGCCGATCCAAGGACGAGGCGATCAAGGCCCTCGTCGATCAGCTGTACATCGATGGCCGCACCGACGAGCCTCGCCGGATCGAGGAAGCCGTGTGGGATCGCGAGGCCGTGTACTCGACCGGATTCGGGCATGGGTTCGCCATTCCTCACTGCAAGACAGACCAGCTGCGCTCCACCTCGCTCGTCATGCTCAGGATGCAGCAACCCGTCGACTGGAACGCGCTCGACGGGCAGCCGGTCGGCTTCGCCCTGCTTCTGGCGATACGCGGGACCGATCACGAGAAGGCGCACATGAAAGTCCTGGCGACGCTCGCGCGCCAGTTGATGCACGAGGAGTTCCGCGAGCGCCTCGCACGGGAGCCGGATTCCAACGCCCTCTGCCGTTTCCTGCTCGATCGCATCGGCGGTTCAGAATAGACGAGGGAGAAGCACACATGCGACGTCTGAAGAAACTCGTGCCGGCATTGCTGCTGGCGTGGATCGTGGTGCTGTTGGTCGCGACGGGCCGGGCGCAGGGGCCAACCGGTTCGGTCCAGAGCCAGCCAGCCAGGGCGCAGAGCGGCGCAAAGGCCTCGCCGGCCGCCCAGGGGCCCCGGGTCCCCCCCGACTTGACGAAACAGCCAACCCTCTACGTGGTCGGCTATGCGCACCTGGATACGCAGTGGCGGTGGGACTACGTCACCACGATCCGCGAGTACATCCCGAAGACCATCAGGGACAACTTCACGCTGTTCGAGAAGTATCCCAACTATGTCTTCAACTTCAGCGGAGCGAACCGCTACCGGATGATGAAGGAGTACTATCCCGCCGACTACGAGAAGGTGAAGAAGTACGTCGCCGCGGGGAGGTGGTTCCCGTCGGGCTCGTCGATGGAAGAGAACGACGTCAATTCACCGTCCGCCGAGTCGATCATCCGGCAGATTCTGTACGGCACGCAGTTCTTCAAACGCGAGTTCGGCAAGACCAGCGCCGAGTTCATGCTGCCCGACTGCTTCGGGTTCCCGGCGTCGCTGCCGAGCCTCCTCGCGCACACCGGCATCAAAGGATTCTCGACGCAGAAGCTCTCGTCGAGCTGGCAGCCGGCGGCGCGCGTGGGTGGTCCGAACTCTCCCGAGAACACGCCGGACGGCATCCCGTTCAACGTGGGGATCTGGGAAGGCACCGACGGCAAGACCGTCATCGCGGCGCTCAACCCCGGCAGCTACGGGGGCTCGGTGACCTACGACCTGACCAAGACTCCGCCGCCGCCGCCCGCGCCGCTCCCGCAAAGCTCGCAACCGGCACCGCGGCCGCTCATCGACTGGGGCGAGCGCATCAGGCTGAACGGCCAGGTGACGGGGATCTTCGCCGACTACATGTACTACGGCACGGGCGACACGGGCGGCACGCCGTCGGAGTCGTCTGTGAAACTGATGGATGCCATCGTCACCCGGAGCAAGACCGTGCTGCCGCCCGCGTTTCCGCAGAGAGGCGGGCAGTCAGCGCAGCCTCCGGCCCCCAGCCTCCAGCCTCCGGCCGAAGTCCAGGTTGGCGAAGGCCCGGTCAAGGTCGTTTCAGCGACCTCGGAAGAGCTCTTCCTGAACCTCAAGCCCGAACAGACCGCGAAGCTGCCGCGTTACAAGGGAGACCTGGAGCTCATCAATCACTCGGCTGGATCGATCACGTCGCAGGCGTACCTGAAGCGCTGGAATCGGCACAACGAGCTGATGGCGGACGCGGCTGAAAAGGCGTCGGTTGCGGCGGCGTGGCTGGGAGGACGGCCGTATCCGCAGGAGAGGCTCAACAACGCGTGGACACTCGTGATGGGCGGCCAGTTCCACGACATCATTCCCGGCACCAGCCTGCCCAAGGCGTACGAGTACTCCTGGAACGACGAACTGCTCGCGCTGAACCAGTTTGCCGGCGTGCTGACCAGCGCGACCGACGCCGTCGCCTCGGCGCTCAACACGCAGACCAAGGGCACCCCGCTCGTGGTCTTCAATCCGCTGAACATCGCGCGCGAGGATCTCGTGGAGGCGACGATCGCACTCCCGGGCGGCGCGCCGAAGGCCGTGCGGGTGACGGGACCGGACGGCAAGGAGGTGCCGGCCCAGGTGCTGGCGGCGCAACCTGATCGTGTTCCTCGCGAAGGTGCCCTCGGTCGGCTATTCGGTCTTCGACGTCCAGGCGGCCGATGCGCCGGCGGCCTCCCCGCTCAGCGTGACGGAATCCTCGCTCGAGAACGCGCGGTACCGCGTCGCGCTGAATGCGTACGGCGACGTTGGCAGCATCTTCGACAAGGTCCTCAACAAGGAACTGCTCGCCGGGCCGGTGCGGCTGGAGATCAAGACAGACAACCCCGCCGCCTGGCCGGCGTGGAACATGGACTATCAGGACCAGATGCGGGCGCCGCGCGCGTACGTGCAGGGTCCGCCCGTGGTTCGCATCGTGGAAAAGGGACCGGCCCGTGTCGCGCTCGAGGTGGCGCGCCAGACCGAAGGTTCGAAGTTCGTGCAGACGATTCGGCTCTCGGCCGGGGACGGTGGCAATCGCGTGGAGTTCGCCAACGCGATTGACTGGATGACGAGGTCGGCGCACCTCAAGGCCGTGTTCCCGCTCGCCGCGAGCAACCAGGTTGCGACCTACAACTGGGATGTCGGGACCATCGAGCGCTCCACAGACGACGAGCGGCAGTTCGAGGTCGCGTCGCACCAGTGGTTCGACCTCACCGACAAAGGCGGCAGCTTCGGAGTCACGGTGCTGTCGGATTCGAAGATCGCGTCGGACAAGCCGGATGACCACACGCTGCGGCTGACGCTCATCCGCACGCCGGGAACACGCGGCGGCTACGAGGACCAAGGCACCCAGGATCTCGGCCATCACGACATCGTCTACGGACTGGCCAGCCACACCGGCGGCTGGCGCGACGGCCAGACCGACTGGCAGGGGCAGCGGCTGAATCAGCCGCTCATGGCGTTCGAGACGCCAAGGCACGCCGGGACGCTCGGCAGGGAGTTCTCGCTGATGAAGCTCAACAACCCCCGCGTGCGCGTTCTCGCGGTCAAGAAGGCCGAGCAGGGCGATGAGGTCATCGTCCGGCTGGTCGAGCTCGACGGCAGGAAAGCCGACAACGTGCGGGTGAGCTTTGCGGCGCCGATTCTCTCGGCGCGCGAGGTCAATGGCGTCGAGTCGCCCGTGGGGCCGGCGATGGTGACGGGCGGTGAGCTCGTGACCGGGTTCACGCCATACCAGCCGCGCACGTTCGCCGTGAAGCTCGGACCGGCACCGATGAAGCTGGCCCCGCCCGTTTCGCGGGCGGTGACCCTGCCGTACAACCAGCCGGTCGCGAGCGCAGACAAGTCGGTTTCAGCGGGCAAGTTCGACAACGCGGGACGCAGCCTGCCAGCCGAGATGCTGCCGGGTGAGATCGCCTATGGCGGCGTCCGATTTGTTCTCGCGCCGGCGACCAGCTTCAACGCGGTCATCCCGCGTGGCCAGACCGTTCCGCTGCCGGATGGCGCTTCGACCCGGCTCTACCTGCTCGCGGCGGCCGACGGGGATCAGCGCGCCGTCTTTACGGTCGGGCAGAACCCGGTCGAGCTGACCATCCAGGATTGGGGCGGCTTCATCGGGCAGTGGGACAATCGCATCTGGAAGGCGCGCGAAGAGCCCGTTCCGCCGCGGCCAGGGCAGCCGGCGCCGGCGGCCGGCACGCCGCCGAGGATGCGCACGGTGATGGACTTCTCGGGCCTCACGCCGGGGTTCGTCAAGAAGGCGCCCGTCGGGTGGTTTGCGTCACACCGCCACGCTTCTGACGGGACCAACGACCCGTACGTGTACGCCTACCTGTTCGTCTACGCCATCGACATCCCGGCCGGCGTGAAGTCCATCACGCTGCCGATGAACGAGCGGATCCGGATCATGGCCATGTCGGTGACCAACGATGCCGGCCTCGTGCGGCCGGCGGCACCGTTCTCCGACACGCTGGAGCGGTAGATGAGTGCCGGGTCCTCGCCCGGCCGGGGGCTGGCGCCTGGTAGCCTGGAAGCGAGGCATGGTGGAGGCCGCGTGCCCGGACATGGCGTACACGAGAAGTGAACGGGATGTCGTCGTGATCGCATGGAGGCCGGGTTTTAGGACCCGGCGTACACGCAAAGCCGCCGCCGGACTTGCGATCCGGCGGCGGCTCTTCTCGAACTCAATTCGGCTCGGTCAGCCTGGACAGGCGCGATCTGTTCGTTACGGTAGGTCGTGTCGCGGCCTCCAGCCGCCAGCCCCCATGCGGCTTCCTTCTACCGCCGTGCCGGCAGGGCGCTTCCAAGCGAGGTCGGCCGCGGCTTGTTGCCGACGAAGAAGTTCCGGTAGATCGCTCCCGGATAACTCCCCTCTTCAGAGGTCGATCCGCCTCGATTCGCGCCGAGCAGCGCCAGGTGCGGTGTCGGGCCATAGGTGCCCGAGGTCGGCAAGGCGAAGTCATAGAGGGTCGATCCGCTGATACCCTGCTTCACGATCACCTCGATTGACGAGCCCCAGAGAGCCTTGAAGAAGTACGTCGTGTTCGCGTTGAGGGGGAGGTAACCCTCGGATCGCTGATCCCGGTTGGTTTCCGTCTGGGCGCCTTCGATGAGCATCTTGAACGCGATGCAGTTGCTGGGGTTGCCTCCGTTCGGTTCCGGATCCCCTCGGTACTGCACGTTGAACAGGAACGGGCTCGAGAACAGGCTCGAGGATCCGTCCATCATCGAGAAGATCTTGAGCTTGGCCCCCTCGGGATTGCCCTCGTAGAGGCCCTTTACCTCCACGGAGATTTCGCCCTGCGTCAGCGTCTGCGCGAGCGTGTAACTTACGAAGGAGTCCTGCGTGTTGAGCTTGATGCCATCGGCTCCCATCCACGTGGTCGAGCCACCGATGGTGCCGATCGTGTTGCCCGACACCAACGTGTCGTAGAGCTCGCCCGGGCGGTTGTAGCCCGTGACCTTCGTGTTGACGCGCCACGCGGTCGACCACTCCGAGATGCTCGTGCCCTGCAGCATCCGGGCGCGCCAGTACAGCTTCGTGCTCGGCTGCAGGTCCTTGGTCGGGGTGTAGCTGGTCTTGCCGCCGGTTCCTTCAGGAATCCCGGTCGCGGTATCGGCGATGGCGTAGGTCGCGAAGTACCCGTTCGCGGAGATCAGGAAGTCGCTGCGATCGGACACCTGGAACTCGTAGGTTCGAGTTCCGGATGGCTGGTCCGACGTGCCGTTTCGCACGGTCAGGGTCGGCCGGAGCGTGTCCATCGCGGCGTCGTCGGCCGGTGAATCGGGCGCCGGCGCTGTCAGGTTCGCCCCGCCGGGCCCGACCACGCCCGAGGTCGGTGTAAATGTGGATGCGTTATCGGGAGCCTTGCACGCACTCATCAGGGCTATGGCTGCTATGACCGCGACGGTCTTCATGAATTTCACGTCGTCTTTCCTCCTCGGGACGCAGGGCGACCCGGACTATTGTTGCTGCGCGTCCTGCGCGATTCCAGCACGAAGATACTTCGCTGGCGAAGACTGGTATGGGACGAGCGGCGGGCGGTCCTCAGGATATCACGAAGCGCGTCCAGCACCGCCCGGTCCGTTTCGGAGTTCACACTGAGGTCCTGGGGGTCCCGCACCATGACGTCGAGCCCGGCCATGCCCGTGTCGCGGCCGATCGAGATCAGCGCACGGCCGTCCGGAAGCGGGACCATGTTGACGCCAGGCAATCGCTCGAGCGCCCGGCTCCGAACGACGACGATGACCGCGTTACGGCCGACGTGGGACAATTCGTAGTTCCGCGGCCCGCACGTCCATCACAGGGCGTGATCGTCGGTTTTGGGGATAGACTCAGGCGCACAACGTGATGAACCGAGAGACCGGGCACCATCCGGAAGAGCGCCTGGAACGGGCCATCGGCCCGTGGACGCTCGGCGCCAACGCGGTCAACCTCTCGCTCGGGGCGGGCATCTTCGTTCTGCCCGCGACGGTGTCGGCCATCCTTGGACCGGCGGCCGTCGCCGCCTACCTGGTGTGCGCCGTCGCGATCGGACTGGTGCTCACGTGCTTCGCCGAGGTTGGCAGCCGTACGGAGCGCTCGGGCGGGCCAGTGGCCTACGTCGAAGAGGCGTTTGGCCCCATGGCGGGATTCTCGACCTGGGTGGTGTACTCACTCCTGTTCTGCGCGGCTTCCGATGCGGCGATCGCCAACGTGCTGGTCGACGCGATCGCGACCGAGGCGCCGATCGTCGGACGGGGCGCGGCTCGGGGCATCACGCTGGCAGTGCTGTTTGGCGGGCTGGCTGCGGTCAATGTGATCGGCGTGCGGCAGGGAGCGAGGGTCGCCGTGGCCACGACGACTGCCAAGCTCGTGCCGTTGCTGTTCATCGTCGCGGGCGGCGCGTTCGTGATGCACTGGCACGAGCTGCGGTGGGTGGCCTGGCCGTCGATCTCGAAGGTCGGTGAGGCGTCGCTGCTGCTCTTCTTCGCCTTCAGCGGCGCAGAGTGTGCACTCTCGCCCGGAGGCGAAGTGAAGGATCCGGCGCGGACGGTTCCGCGAGGGCTGCTTGGCGGGGCCAGTGTGTTGATTCTGCTCTATGTCGCCGTGCAGGCCGTCAGCCAGGGCGTGCTCGGCGCGGATCTCACGCGCCATGCCGACGCACCCCTGGCAGAGGTGGCCGCGCGGCTGATCGGCGGAGCCGGCAAGGGCCTGATCGTGCTCTGCACGGCCCTCGCCGTGTTCGGCACGCTTGCCGGCGACCTCCTTGCCTCGCCGCGGGCATTCCTGCCGATGGCGCTCGCCGGCGTGCTGCCGCGCCGCCTGGCCGCGATCCACCCGCGGTTTCGGACGCCCTACGTGGCCATCATGGCGTACGCGGCGTGCATCTGGGTGATGGCAGTGTCGAATGCCTTCAAGCCGCTGGCGATCATGTCAAGCGTCGCGCTGCTCGCCGTGTACCTCGCCGTCTGCCTGGCGACGCTCAGGCTTCGGAGGATGCACCCCCACGAACGGGGCCGCTTTCGGGCGCCCGGTGGCCCGCTCGTGCCCCTGCTTGGCGCCTTCGTCGTGCTCTGGCTGCTGGCGCAATCGTCGTGGGTCGAGGCTGGGGCGATGGCGGCCGCCCTCGGGGCATCGGCTGCGTACTACTGGGTGCACAGGATGTCGATGACGCACCGACTGGAGGGACGCCGGTAGGCCGGGCCGCTACGTGGCGGGGTCGAACTTCAGCGCTGCGCCGTTGGTGCAGTAGCGTTCGCCGGTCGGCTTCGGACCGTCGGGAAACACGTGCCCGAGGTGTCCGCCGCAGCGCCGGCAGTGAATCTCGATGCGCTCCATCCCGAGGCTGCGATCGATGCCGGTGCCGACGGCATTCTCGATCGGGGCATAGAAGCTGGGCCAGCCGGAACCGCTCTCGTACTTGGTGCTCGAAGTGAACAGCGGCTGACCGCACCCGGCGCACGAGAAGGTGCCGTCGCGGTGCTCGCGGAGCAGGGGGCTCGAGCCCGCGTACTCCGTCCCGTGGCGCCGCAACACGCCAAATTGCTCTGGCGTCAGCGTCTGCCGCCACTCGGCGTCGGTCTTCTCGACCTCGAATTCGGGATCAGGATTGGCGGTCATGATGATGTCCTGCCCTGGTGACGGGACAGGCTCCTCCAGGGGCTTCATCATGATTGGACGCAGGGCCGGTCCCGGCGGTTTCCCCGGGAAGGCCGGCGCCCCCTGTCCCGGCCCCCAGTCGCAGCCGCTACGCGTGCTTGCCGGTTCGGCTCCAGTCCCGGATTTTCGTGATCTCGTCAGGCTGGATGTGGAGGAACTCCAGGAACTCCTGGTGCTCACCGGGGGCCGACTTCTCGAATTCCGCGTGCCAGCGGTTCATGTCAGCCTCGGTGAATCCCGCGCCGCGCATGATGGCCACCCACTTCTCTTTCGTGATCATTTCAGTCCTCCTGAGGGTTCGCGACTTCTGCAGCAGACGCAGGATCGCGCGCTGATGGCCGCGAAGGGCCTCGATTTCCATGTCGATGTCGGCCACCCGGCGTTCGAGCACGGAGGCGGCATCGCCGTGCGGTTGGTCCAGGACGGTCCGGACCGCCGACAGGCTGAGACCGACCTTCCGGTACAGCCCGATCTGGCGCAGCCGCTGAAGGTCGGCGTCGCCGTAAGCGCGATAGTTGCCCTCGGTCCGGGGTGGACGAGGCAGCAGCCCGATCGACTCGTAGTAGAGCAGGGTGCTGCGCGAGAGCCCGCATTCTCTGGCCAGCCTCGACACGGTCATCGTCTACCCCCCAGTCTCAACCTGTCAGTCATAGACAGGTCAAGTGTCGCCACGATTCAGACACAAATCAACCACGATGACGGGGCAGGCTGGCGACTGGTGGCCCGCCACCGCCTCCACCACGTCAGCAGTGGCCTCAGGCAGCCGTGGTCTCGCTCACCATGACGCGGAAGGCTGAACCGTTGGACGCTCCCTCGGGTGAACTCCGGCTCCGGTCCGGCTGCCACGGTATGATGGCGAAGCCGAACCCCATGCCGACCACGCGCTACAACGTGCCCGCCTCGACGCTGCGGGTGGAAGAAGAGATCAGACACAGCCGGTTCGTCACGACGATCGGGCCGGCCGCCACCGTCGAAGACGCCGTTGTCGTTCATCCGCCGAATCGGCGATGAATTTCCGGATGCGACGCACAACTGCTGGGCCTACCTGGTCGGGCCGCCGGGAAGCAGCGCCCGCATCGGCATGAGCGATGACGGCGAGCCGCACGGCACGGCGGGCCGGCCGATGCTCTCGGCGCTCCAGCACGGCGGCCTCGGAGATGTCGCGGTGGTCGTCACGCGCTACTACGGCGGGACCAAGCTCGGCACAGGCGGCCTGGTGAGGGCCTACGGTGGAGGCGTCCAGAGGGCGCTTGCGGCGCTGCCGACCGCCGAGCGCATCGAGTGGGCCGTCCTGGCTGTCGAAACCGAGTACGCGCGGATCAGCGCCTTCGAGCAGCTCTGTCCGGCTTTCGACGCGGAAGTTCTGTCGGCAGCCTACGGATCGAGCGTGGCCTACGAGGTTCGGGTGCCGAGGGAACGGCTGGCCGAGTTCCAGTCCGCCGTGCTCGACCTCACACGCGGACACGCGACCATTGCCGAGAAGCCTCGACCCGCCTGAACCAATCCGACGGGCGACCCGCCCGACGTCATCAATCAGAAACGCCGTCGGCCGTGCGCCCGCCAGCCGCGCGTCGCCAGCCGCCAGCCGCTGTTACGCCATCGACTCGAGAACCAGCGCAATACCCTGGCCGCCGCCGATGCACATCGTGACCAGGCCGTAGCGCTTCTTCGTGCGGCGAAGCGCGTAGGCGCAGGTCAGCGTCAGGATCGCCCCGGTTGCTCCCAGGGGATGACCAAGCGCAACCGCGCCTCCCTGGGGATTCACCTTGGCTGGATCGATCCCCATCTTCTCGAAATCGCGCACGCACGCCAGCGCCTGCGGGGCGAACGCCTCGTTGAGCTCCACCTGATCGATGCGGCTGCCGGAAATGCCTGCCTTGGCGAGCGCCTTCCGCGTCGCAGGGACCGGGCCAATGCCCATGATGGCCGGGTCACAGGCTGCCACGCCCATTCCGGCGATCCGCGCAAGCGGTCTCAGGCCGTAGCGCGCGGCGTCGGCTTCCTTGCCGACGACCATGGCCGCGGCGCCATCCACCACGGCGCTCGCATTTCCCGCCGTGATGATGCCGCCTTCCTCGAACGCCGGGCGGAGCGCCGCCATGCCTTCGCGGCTGATGTCGTCCATGATGTGCGTGTCGTGCGCGACAAGGACGCCGTTGCTGGCGCCGTCCCCATCGACCGACACGGGCTCAGTTTCTTCTTTGAACCACCCGGCATCGCGGGCCCGCTTCGCGTTGACGTGCGACCGGAATCCGAACGCGTCGGCCTCGTCTCTGGTAACGCGATACCGGCGTCCGAGTTCTTCGGCGGTGTTCGCCATCGACATCCGCGCGCTCGGGTCGTAAAGGCTCATCAGGAGCACGTCCTGAAGATGCGTCCCGCCCGGCAGCGTCTTCGCGTCGATCGGGCCGTACTTCTGAACACTCTCGCCGATCGCGCGGCCGCGCATGTTGTAGAGCGCGAACGGGTATTGCATGCTCTCCGCGCCGCCCACCACCGAGAACGGCCGCGCCTCGTCGTGCCGGAGCCCCGCCAGCATGATCTCCGACGCCACCGCGATGGCCTCGGCCCCGCTGCCGCAAATCCTCGCCACGGTCAGTGCCGGGACGTCGTTCCCGAGCCCCCCGCGCCACCTCATCCCCTGTGCCGCGTAGATCGAGTCTCGATGGCTGTGCTGGGCCATGCCCATCACGACGTGGCCGACGAGCGACGGGTCGACCGGCGTGTGGGCCAGCGCAGACTTGATGGCCATCCCGCCGAGCTGCGTCGTCGAGAACCGTGAGAAGAGGCCCGGCTTCCTGTTGTTGACCAGGATGTCAGCCCGAGGGAGCCTGCGCCCGCCGTCGAGGATGACGATGGAGTTGTCAGTCGGCATGGAAATCGTCTCCGCCTATTCGTGCATGAAGACCGCGGGAACACGTGGACCGTTCTGGATGAAGTTCTTCATCCCGATGTCCATGTCGACCGTGGTCTTGCATCGAGCAAACCCGGCGGCCTCGACGCGAAGGCCGTCATCGAGCGGCAGGGCCAGGCCGCGCCTGACGACGTCCACGAGGATCGCGTCAATGACCAGCGAACGATGCCCGATCTCGGCCTTCGGCAATTCCGCAGGGATCGGGACGGGTTTCGGATCCACCGGGGCCAGCGTGACGGACTTGTCGATGTGAGCCCGGACCATGTCGCAGGCCGCCTGCCCGACATTCGCCGCCGGCGGGGCCGACGCCCAGCCAGACTGCCACGCGTCGTTGGCCGTCATCGTTCGTCCCGTTCGCAGCATCTCCAGCGCACGCTCCGCGCCGACCAGCCGCGGAAGCCGCTGGGTGCCGCCGTAGCCCGGAATGATCCCGAGGTTCACCTCAGGCTGACCCATGACCAGGTTGGAGCCGACCACGCGCGCGTGACAGGCCATCGAGAGCTCGGCGCCTCCGCCGAGAACCGGTCCGTCCAGCGCAGCGACGACCGGCTTGGTGGATCTGGCGATGACATCGAGGACGGCGTAGCCGCGAAGGCACATCGCTTCGCAGTCCGCCGGGGTCGGCAACGCGGCCAGCTCGTTGATGTCGGCGCCGGCCAGGGCACCGCCAAAACCGGTCAAGACCATCCCTTGCACCGACGGATCGCTGTTGGCGGCGACAACGGCAGCGCGAACCTCCTGCATCGTGCGAGCCGAGAGCGCGTTCTTGACCTCGGGGCGCCGAATCGTGATGACGGCGATGGTGCCCTCGGCATGCACCTTGACGTCGCGATGAAACGCGCAGAGCCGCTTCTCGGCAAGGCTCTGCGGGACCGTGAACCCGGGATGGGCCGACGCGAATGCCTTGCAGAGACTGTGCGCGCGGTCGGCGCCGACCTTCTCGGCGAGGTCGAGCAGCCCGTCGTTGAAACCGAGGGCATTGCGCGTCAGCCAGTTCAGATCCGACGGGTCGCAGATCTTCCGGTCCACGACGAAGTAGGTCCGCGCCAGCAGCACGGCCAGGATCCGGTCCATCACCTGCGAGGCGAGGGCCGGAGAGTAGCTCGCGTCGGCAGGGTGGGTCGGATCGATCCAGGGCGCGGCGCCCTGGCGAGAGAGGATGGCTGGTGCGGCGAACCACTCGCTGCCGGTCGGGGCGTCCCTCATCAGCTCCTGGCAGTGAACGGTCAACATGTTGCCGCGAGTCAGGTCCATGACGTTGAAGGGGCCGCCGCCGCCCACGTGGTCGTTGACGATGCGATCGACCTGGGCCGGCGTCGCGATGCCTTCTTCGACAATCCGTGCCGCCTCGCTGATGTAGTTGCAGAAGATGTCGTCGGCCGCGAAGCAGGGAACATCGGCGGTGACCACGGGCACCTTGCCGAGCGAGATCAGCACTTCGAGCATCTGTCGGCCGAGCCGGTCGTCGCCCGACAGCACGACCTCGATGGGCAGGGCGCGCCAGGCGGGAAAGAACGGGTGGTTGACGAAGCAGCGATTCGGATGCCGGGCTCCCTCCGCGATCCGTTCCCTTGGAATACCGGATGTCGCGAACCCGATCAGGCAGTCCTGCCGCACGACCGCTTCGACCTGCCCGAGGATGACCCGCTTGGTGGCGAGGTGTTCGGTCGCTGCCTCGAGCACGTAATCGCAGGCGGCGAGATCGTTCAAGTCGAGCGTGGGAACGAGCGCCTTCCCGATGCTGTCGGCGACGCGTGGGCTGAGGCGTCCTCTCGACAGGCCTTTCCGGACGTAACCCTGGATGCGGGCCACGCCCGCGTCGAGCGCGTCCTTCCTGATGTCGTGAAGGAGAACCTTGTTGTTGCCCCCCCCGGCCAGCGCTGACACGAAGCCGTAGGCGAGGTCGGGACCAATCGAACCGGATCCGATCACACCGACATTCATGAGGGCTCCTTCAGATGATCACATGGTAGTTCGGAGTCGGCCCGGGAATATGCTGCGCCCATACTCACCATAGATCGAATCGCCCTTCAAGTCCGAATCAGCCCGGCCCCCGCCTCGAGACGCGCACAGATGTCCAGCGCCGGGGCCCGGACGAAGCTACGCGAGGTGTTAACACTTGACGCCGCAGGCGGTTTCGGTCTTCTATTCCCCTGGGTCAAGTCTGTCAGGGCGTGCACGCAGGCGCCGGTGCGGAAGGAGACCGCCATGGCGGGGGAACAGCCGCGGACGGCTGCCATCAAGAAGATCCGGTCGGCGGGTCCGCTCAAGGACCTGATGACGGAGTATTTCCACGAGCTGGACCAGGCGTCGAAAACCGGCGAGGCGAAGGTTGCCTGGTGCACGAGCGTCGGCCCGGCCGAGTTGCTCAGGTCGTTCGGGTTTCGCGTGTACTTTCCCGAGAACCACGCCGCGCTCATCGGCACATCCCGGCTGGCCGCCGAATTCATTCCGGCCGCCAACGCCGCCGGGTACTCGCCCGGCATCTGCTCTTATCTTACGAGCGATGTCGGAGGGTACTTGCGGAAGGCGACACCGCTCACCAGGGCGTTCGGCCTCGATGCGGTGCCTCGCCCCGACGTGCTGGTCTACAACACCAATCAGTGCCGGGACGTTCAGGACTGGTTCGCCTTCTACCAGCGCGAATTCAAGGTGCCGATGATCGGGATCGAGACGCCTCGCAGCGTCAGCGAGCTGACCGGCGCGCAGGTCCGCGCCCTGGTCGACCAGCACCGGGCCCTGATCCCGACGCTCGAACAGGTGTCGGGCAGACGATTCGACCTCGACCGGCTCAAGGAGGTCGTCGCGTCATCCTACCGCTGCACGTTGCTCTGGAAACGCGTGCTGCGCCTGGCGTCGGAACGCCCCTCGCCGCTGACCTTCTTCGACGGCACCATCCACATGGCGCCCGCCGTCGTGCTGCGCGGCGACCCGCGGGCCGAGACGTATTACGACACCCTGATCGCCGAGCTCGACGAGCGGGTCCGGACCGGCGTGGCCGCGGTCGACGGCGAGCACCTGCGCTTCTACTGGGAAGGGATGCCGGTGTGGGGGAAACTCCGCGAGCTGGCCGAGCTGTTCGCCTCGCACGGGATCTGCGTCGTTGCCTCGACCTACTGCAACAGCTGGATCTTCGAGGCGCTGGCCGCCGCCGACCCCTTCGAGGGCATGAGCCGCGCCTATACAGAGCTGTTCATCGTCCGGGCGGAGAGCGTCAAGGAAGAGTACCTCGCCTCGATGGCGCGGGACTATGCGGTCGACGCGATCGTCTACCACGACGCGATGACGTGCCCGAACAACTCGAACAACCGCTACGGCATGCCGGTGCGACTGGCTGGCGCGATCGGCATTCCGTATGTGGTCGTCAACGGGGATCTCAACGATCTGCGCCTCTATTCCGAGGAACAGACGCGTACGCAGATCGAAGCTCTGGCCGAGCAGCTGCAGAGCCGATAAGGCGTGCCGGATGAACACTGCCCCCCAGTCACACGACGTGCCGCCGCTGTTCTGCGGCGTTGACGTCGGCGCCTCCACCACCAAGCTCGTGCTCATCGACGGGCAGGGCGGCGTGCGCGGCCAGGTCGCGCGAGCGTCGGGCGTCGACTATGCCTCGACGGCCAACGCCTGCCTGGCCGAGGCGAAGGCGGCGCTCGACGGATCGCCGTGGCGAATCGCGCGCACCGTCGCGACCGGTTACGGCCGCGGCAACGTCACCTTTGCCGACGCGGCCCAGACCGAGATCCAGTGTCATGGACTCGGCTGCTTCCATCACGTGCCGCGCGCCATCACGGTGGTCGACATCGGCGGCCAGGACAACAAGGTCATCCGCGTCGATGCGCGCGGACGCCACGTGCACTTCAAGATGAACCGGAAGTGCGCCGCGGGCACCGGCGCGTTCCTCGAGGAAATTGCGCTGCGCCTGGCCCTTCCCATCGGCGACCTCAACGGGCTGGCCGAGTGCGGAGATGAAGCCGTCCGGCTGAGCAGCTTCTGCACCGTGTTCGCCAAGACAGAGATCCTGTCGCACCTGCGCAACGGCGTTCCCGTCGGCGCGATCGTGCGCGGCGCGTTCTCGTCGGTCGTGAACCGCGTGGTCGAGATGGATCCGCTCGAAGGCGAGATCGTGATGAGCGGCGGGGTTGCCGCGCACAATCCGGTCATCGTGGACATCCTGTCCGAGCGGCTGGGGCGGAGGGTCATCGTGCCCCCCAGCCCGCAGTTTGCGGGCGCACTCGGGGCGGCCCTCCTGGCGGCCCGGGAAGCGATCACCAAGCCATAGAGGGGACGAGCATGCTGGACGGTCTTTTCAAGCCTCGCGCCATCGCCATCATCGGAGCCTCGAACAATCCATTCTCAATCGGGTACATCGTCATCAAGAACCTCGCGGAGTACGGCTTCAAGGGGCCCATCTTTCCGATCAATCCCAAGGGCGGACACATCCGGTCATTCAAGGCGTTCAAGTCGATCCTCGAGGTGCCCGACGAGATCGACCTCGTCAACATCTCGGTGAACTACAAGCTGATTCCCGGGGTGATCGACGAGTGCGGCCGGAAAGGCGTCAAGTTCGCCATCGTGCACACGGCGGGATTCAAGGAAGTCGGCGGCGAGGGCATCGTGCGCGAGCAGGAGATGGTGGCCCTGGCGCACAAGTACGGCATGCGGATCTTCGGTCCGAACTCGCAGGGCGTGCAGAACTCGGATCCCGACATCTCGGCGTACGCAAACTTCACGTTCGTGCCGATGAAGCCCGGCAACGTCTCGATCATCGCGCAGGGCGGGGGCATGGGAGAGGTGCTGAAGCTGCATTTGCACAACGTGGGCCTCGGCCACCGGATGTACTGCAGCTACGGCAACGAGTGCGATCTGACGATGCCCGAGATCCTGGACTACTACGGGCAGGACGAAGGCACGCGCGTGATCATGATGCAGATCGAGAGCTTCAAGGACCCCGCCGCCTTCCTGGACGTCGCCTCGCGCATCACGCCGCGCAAGCCAATCCTGGCGCTCAAGGGCGGCCGGACCCGCGAAGGGTCCGTGGCAGTCTCGTCGCACACCGGGACGCTGGTCGATCAGGTGGCGATGACGCAGGCGATGTTCAAGAAGGCCGGCGTGGTGGGATTCAGCGACGCGGCACAGATGATCAAGACCGCCGTGGCGCTCTCGAGCCAGAACCCGCCGCGCGGGAGGCGTATCGGCATCATCACCAACACCGGCGGGCCTGGAATCCAGGCGGTGGACGAATCGGTGGAACGCGGCCTCACCCTCGCCACCTGGTCGGACGCCGGGCGGGAGCGCTTGAAGGCAAGCCTGTACGCGGAGGCGAGCCTCGGAAATCCCGTGGACGTGGTCGCGACGGCGGGAGCCGACCACTACTTCGCGGCCGTGGACACGCTGTTGCGCGAAGACGGCGTGGACATGGTGATGGTCAATTTCATCACGGCGCCGTTTGTCGACCTCGATGCCATCGCCGCGCGGATCAAGGAAGCCACGACGGCGTCCGAGAAGCCCGTGGTCTGCGTGGTGATGACCATCGAGAAGTGGGCGGGCCTGATCAGGTCGCTGCGCGAATCCGGAATTCCCGTCTACGAGTTCGCCGAGGACGCCGCGCGAACGCTTGCCGCCATGGCGCGCTACGGCGAGGCGCGCAGCCGCCCGGTCGAGCCCTTGCCGGACCTGGCCGTCGATCGAACCTGCGCCGAGGCGATCCTCGGGCGTTACGAGGGGTCGGGACATTACCTGGCACAGACCGACGCGTTCGCCCTGCTTCGGAGCTACGGCATCCCCGTGCCGAGAATCGCGAGCGTGGAGAGCGTGGATGATCTTGCGGACGCAGCCGGACTGGTGGGGTTCCCGTGCGTGCTCAAGGTCGATTCCAAGGATGTCGTCCACAAGGCCGACCAGGGCGGCGTGACGCTGGGGATCCGCAACATCGCCTCGCTCCGGGCGGCGTTCGAAGCCATGCGCAGACGGTTTCCAGGCGCGAGCGTGCCCTGTGTCGTGCAGGAACAGAAGGCGCCCGGACGCGAAGTCATCATCGGGCAGGCGGCGTACCCGGGCCTCGGCTCGCTCGTCATGTTCGGGCTGGGCGGCATCTTCGTCGAGGTGATGAAGGACGTCGTCTTCTCGCTGGCGCCGCTCTCGCGCGGCGAGGCTCGCGCGATGATCACCGACATCAAGGGCCGCAAGATCCTCGAGGGGGTCCGAGGCGAGAGCCCAGCCGACCTGCCTGCCCTCGAGGACGTGCTGTGTCGGGTCTCGCGCCTGGCGGCGGATTTCCCGAATATTGCGGAAATGGACCTCAACCCGGTCCTCGCGTACCAGGCCGGGGCTGGTGTGTGCGCGGTCGATGCGCGAATCAGGGTCGCCTGACCCGAATGAGACGATCCGGTTCTCGGGTGACGGCTTTCGGACCGGCGCGGCGGTTCGGCCCTGTTCCCCTTGACCGCAGATGCCAGCGCGCCGTTTTCGCGTCCCCTCGCATCGGGTCGTCGAACACGGCCGGCAGCCGATGGCCGAAAGTCGTGAGCCGGCTCGGGGTCGTCGAATCCAGGTACACCGCATGATCCACTCAGTCGCCGCAGCCGTCGTCCTGTTCTATGTGATCGGGCTCTTCATCGTGACCTGGTGGGCCCAGCGGCTTCCACAGGGCGGCGGCGGCATGATCGGCTACCTACTGGCCGGCCGCCAGGTGCCCACCTCTGTGACCGCGGCGATGCTGACCGGGCTCGCGGTCGGAGGCGCGTCGACCATCGGCGTCGCCGAGCAGGCGTATCGGAGCGGCATCTCGGCCGGGTGGTACAACGCCGCCTGGGCCGCGGGCGCCGTCGTGATGGGCCTCGTCTTCGCGAAGCGCTACCGCCGCCTCGAGTTGACGACCATCAGCGAACTGTTCGAGCGCCACTTCGGCGTCTCGGGCCGCGTGCTTGGCGTGATCGGCCAGCTCGCGCTCCAGATTGTCGTCACCTCGCTGCAGTACGTGGCTGGAGGCGCGATCCTCTCGTCGCTGATGCCGGGCGTCTTCACGTTCCAGGCCGGCATGATCGCGACGGCCATCGTCTTCGTCGGGATCACGCTCGTCGGCGGGTTCTGGGCCGCCGGGCTCACCAACGTGATCAACGTGGCGGTCATCTACCTCGGGATCGGCCTGGGCGTCGTGCTGACGATGGGCAAGGTGGGAGGCCTCGGATCGCTGACCGCAGCGCCTGCCGGCCGCGCACCCCGGCTTCGATTGGCTCGGCGTCGGCTTCGGCCAGATCTCGGCGTGGTTCCTCGTCATGGTCACGACGGTGGTCTCGATGCAGTCGGTCGTACAGATAGCCTTTGCCGCGCGCGACGAGCGCAGCGCAAGGAACGGTTTTCTCTGGGGCGGGCTGCTGATTTTGCCGGTCGGGTTCCTCAGCGCGCTCATCGGCATGGCGGCCGTCGTGTTGCATCCGGGCATCGTTCCGGCCGAAGCCCTCCCGAGAACCGTGCTCGACCTGCCTCCGATTGTCGCGGGCATCGTGCTGTCGGGGCTGTGGGCCGCCGATGTCAGCACGGCCTCGGCGCTGCTCATCGGCAGCGCGACGCTCGTGTCGGGCGACATCGTCAAGCGCTTCTTCGTGCCGAACCTGTCGGCCGGGCGCGAGCAGCTGCTCTGCCGCGCCATTGTTGCGGGCATCGGGGCCATCACCTTCGTGCTGGCGATGAGCGTCAGGGGAATCCTGCAGATGCTGCTGGCCGGGCTCACCCTGTCGACGGCCTATGCCCTCATCGTCATCATGACTTTCTTCTGGCCGGCGCTCTGCCGTCGATCGTCGGCGACCTGGACCCTTGTGGCGACCTTCGTGTCGCTTGCCGTCTGGCTGGCGGCGCCGACGGGCTGGCATTTCCTGCCGCACCCGATCTACTTCACGTGGCTGGTCAGCCTGGCCGTGTTCTTCGCGGTGGCCGTCTTCGACCGTCGGCCAATCGTCGTCGAAAGCGCCGCGAAGGGAGAGCCGGTACGGCCCCTCGTTTCCGGCGAACCTGCCTGATCTCTCGGCGCCTTCCTGCAAGATTCTCCCGGCGCATCGTTCTCATGATCAGAGTCCGGTCCCCCAGGAATGGCCGCTGCCGAGCTCCGGCCGTGACAGACGATCCCGTTTTCCCGGAGGTGTGCGATGAGACGGTGCCTGATCGCCCTTGCCTTTGCCGTGATGTGCTCGTCTGCCGCCGGCGCGCAGGAACTGATGCCGGTCATTCGCAGCCCCTGGCAAGGCGACCGCAGCACGCCCATGCGCCTGCGCACGCTTCGGGTCGACGTGAGGATCGTGGGCCGTCTCGTCACGACCACGTGGGACATGAGCGTGTTCAACCCCCAGAGCCGCGTGCTGGAAGGGGAGCTGGTGTTTCCGGTCGGCGAGGGCCAGACCGTGAGCCGCTTCGCGATGGACGTGAACGGCGCGTTGCGCGAAGGGGTGGTGGTCGAGAAGGACAAGGCGCGCCAGGTGTTCGAGGAGATCGTCCGCAGGGGAATCGATCCGGGGCTGCTCGAAAAAACGGCGGGCAACAGCTTCCGCGCCCGCGTCTATCCCATTCCTGCCAACGGATCCAAGCGCGTGGTCGTAGCCTACGAGCAGGAGCTGCCAGAGGCCGGGAAGGGCGCGGGATCGGGCCTGCTGTACCACCTGCCGCTGGCCTTCACGGACAGGGTCGACACCTTCACGATGCACGTCGAGGTGCTGGACCAGAAGGAGATGCCGCGCGTGCGGTCGACACCGCTCGCGACCTTCGCGTTCAAGTCGTGGCAGCGAGCGTATGTCGCCGAGGAGACCCAGCGCGACGTCGTGCCGGGCAAGGCGCTGACCTTCGTGGTGCCGCGCGGCGAGGACGACCAGGGAACCTTCGTTGCGGCGGACCGCGGCGAGCGCTACTTCTACGTCACCGTGTCGCCGCGCCTGGGCCGCCAGCCGAAGGCGCTGCCGAAGCGCCTGCTCATCGTGTGGGACGCTTCCGCCAGCGCGCGCGCCCGGGATCGCGCAAAGGAGCTGCAGCTGCTCGACGCGTACATCGGGCGCCTCGAGAACGCGAGCCTGGCGCTCGCCATCTTCCGGAACGTCCAGGAACCGACCCGGCACGGCACGTGGGCGGAGCTGCGCCGGCTCATCGAGGACGCGCCGCTCGACGGCGCGACCACCCCGGGGTCACTCGAGCTTTCGAAGGTGCCGGCCGACGAGGTGTTGCTCGTGTCCGACGGTGTCGCGACGCTCGGCGGAGGTCAGCCGCGGCTTCCGGGCTGCCCGCTCGTCACGATCAATACGGCTCTGGTTGCCGAGCACGCCTGGCTTCGAGCGATCGCTGAGGAGCGCGGCGGCGAGTACCCTGAACCTGGCCGCCATCACCGTCAAGGACGCCATTCAGGCCTTGACGACGCGACCTCTCGCGTTTCTTCGAGCGACGTTCAACCCTGCGGAAGTCGGCGATCTCTACCCGAGCCACGGCGCCGCGATCCGCGGCGCGTTCGGGCTTTCGGGCAGGCTGCGCGGCAAGCGCGCCACCATCATGCTGCACTTCGGCTTCGGCCGGCAGGAGACCTTCGCGCGCACGATCGAATTGTCGGCGGAGGACCTCGGCTCGGCTCCGGTCGGCCGCATCTGGGCGCAGAAGAAGCTCGCGGAGCTCGAGCTCGATCCGACCCGGTACGCGGCCGACATTCTCGCGCTCGGGCAGCAGTTCGGCATCGTCACCCGCGGAACGTCGCTGCTGGTGCTCGACAGCGTCAACGACTATGTTCGGTACGGGATTGCGCCTCCCGACGAGCTGCGCGCCGAGTACGACAGGCTGGTCAGGCAGGCGACGACCGGGAAGGACCGCGAGGAGAAAGACCACCTCGATCGTGTCGTCGCCCAGTTCGAGGAGCGGAAGAAGTGGTGGCGAACCGAATTCAAACCCGACCCAGTCAAGGACGAGGCCCAGCCGATCACCCGGGCAGGCCGCATCACCCCGTTCGCGGGCGGCGGAAGGGACGCGGCGCTGGCCGCGCCTCCGCCTTCACAGGCGCCCGCAGCACGAGCGATGGAAGTGGCCGCGGACAGGGTTGTGATGAACAGGGAGGCAAAGAACGAGGGTGGTCAGCCGGCACGAGCCGAAGCCTCCGGCTCAATCGAGCTCAAGGCGTGGTCACCCGACGCGCCGTATCTCAAGGAACTCGAGGCGGCCGCCAAAGACCGGCGTTATCGACGCTATCTCGAACTGCGGGAGACCTACGGAACGACGCCGGGCTTCTTCCTCGACGTCTCCGACTTCTTCCGACAGCAGGGCGAATCGTCGCTGGCCCTGAGGATTCTCACCAACCTCGCGGAACTCAGGCTCGAAGAGCCGGCACTGCTCCGCGTCCTCGGCTACCGGCTTCGTCAGCTTGGACTTCCGCAGCTGGCCGTCTGGACGTTTGAACAGGTCCGAGTCATGCGCAGCGAGGACCCCCAGAGTGATCGCGACCTCGCGCTTGCGCTGGCCGATGCCGGAGACACCCAGCGCGCTGTGAACACGATGTGGGAGGTCGTCCGCAGGAGCTGGGATACCAGGTTCCGCGACATCAACATCATCGCCGTCGGCGAATTGAACGCCATCGCCGCGACGGCAAAGACCCGGCCCGACACGTCGCGTTTTGATCCGCGGCTCATTGAGAATCTTCCGGTCGACGTCCGCGTCGTGCTCAACTGGGACACGCCAAACAGCGACATGGACCTGCACGTCGTCGATCCGCGGGGCGAAGAGTGCTTCTACAGCCACACGCAGACGGGGATCGGAGGCCGCATCAGCGGGGATGTGACGACCGGCTACGGTCCCGAGGAGTTCCTGCTGAAGACGGCGATTCCCGGAAAGTACCAGGTCAGGGCCAAGTTCTTCGGAACACGCCAGCAGACGGCCATCGGTGCGACGACGGTGGTGCTCGAGCTGTACCTGCGCTACGGGTCGGGCCGGATGGAGAACAAGTCGATCACCCTGCGCCTCGACGGGCCCGGGCGGATGGTGGACGTCGGGACGTTCGTGTTCGGAGCCCCGCCGCGGTGACCACGTTCGGAAGCCGGCGGCTGCCGGCCGGCGCAGGTCGCCAACCGCCAACCTGAATGGGTGCGGCGCCTGCTCAGCGCTGCCGGTTGAATATCCGCTTCGACTCGACTGACACGCGCGCGTTGTCGATGTAGTAGTCGATCGTCAGCGTCGAGCCGTCGGCCGAGAGCATCAGTTTGCGCGTGACCACTTGCCGCTGCGTGCCCTTCGGCGTCTCGGTCACGGTCTCGTCGGTCACGAGCAGGCCCCGGTCACCTGGAAGCCACGAGGCCTTGCGGGTGCCCTTCGCGTTTGCGGCAGCCGGCACGAAGTCCCGCGTCTGGCCGTCGAGGACCCACGTTTCGGTGACGTGCTGTTCCCCTTGTGCGGTCGTCTTCAGCTGAGCATCCAGCGAGACCTCGCTGCCCTTGTGCACGAGAGTCATCGTCTGATCGAGGCCCGCCGGATTGCTGAAGCTGCGATCCTTGTCGAGCACCCAGACACCCGAGAAGTCGGGCTTGGCGGCCGGCTGAGCCATCAGCACCGCGGCCGTGAGGAGCACACCTCCCACCACGACGATCCCTCTTCGCATGACGTCTCCTTCCGGGCGTGTCGTACCCACCCGGGACCACGGCCCGCCGCCCCGCCACACCGTCGCGCGACTTCGCACAGGCGGGCGCCGCGTCTCCGCCTCAGGGCTTGCGTGCCGCGTTCGCGATCCCGAACAGATGCTGCTCGCCCCGGATGAAAATCATGCCGTCCGAAATCGACGGCGTGGCATACACGGGTTCTCCCACCGAGTTGGTGCCCAGCACCTCGTGCACGGGCCCGGCCTTGATGACGAAGGTGTCCCCATCCTCCGACGTCAGCAGGATCCGGCCCTCGTGCGCGACCGGGGATGCGGTGAACGTTGCGGGGATCGGAATCCGTCCGTTGTCATAGCGCACCGCGCCGGTCTTCGCATCGAGACAGGTCAGGATGCCGCGGTCCGACATGAGGTACAGGAAGTCGCCGTAGAGAATCGTCGACGGCACGTATGCCGTCCCGCGGTTGTACGACCACGCGACGTTCGGGCCCCCGGTCAGGTCTCCGCTGGCGCCGAGACGGATGGCAAAGGTCATCTTCACGGGGAAGCCTGCCGACACGAACGCGATCCCGTGTCCGGCGACCGGGCTGGGGATGGCATTGCTGCCGTGGCCCTTGGCACGCCACAGCTCTGCGCCTGTCTTCGGGTCGTACGAGATGATCCACTCGTTTCCGTTGCAGACCAGTTCGGTCCTGTTGCCTGCGCGCACGAGAAGCGGCGTCGCCCAGCTGGCCTGGACCTGGCGGGGCGTTCGCCACACTTCCTTGCCCGACTGGGCATCGAGCGCGACGACGAAGGAATGCTCGCCGTTGTCCTCGTCGCAGAGCAGGATCACGCGGTTCTCGAAGACGACCGGGCTCGTGCCCGGGCCCATGCCGACCGTGGGAATGGGGCCCGGCGCGGCCTTCCACAGCAGCTTGCCCGAGAAGTCGTAGCTGAAGATCCCCTCGTTGCCGAACCACGCGAAGACCCGCTTGCCGTCGGTGGCTGGCGTCGGGGCGGCGTAGCTGCCTTTTCGGTGCCGATTGTCGAGCACCGTACCTTCGTAGGCGACACGCTCCCACAGGATCTTTCCGGACTCGGTGTCGACGCAGACCACGCGGAAGGAGTGCCGCCGGTCGCCGGCCACGCTGTCGGGGTGCAGGAATTCCTTGCCCTCGATGATGTGCTTGAAGGCCGAATGGCCCGGAACGACCGCGCCCTCGACATCGCTCGTGACGAATGCCCGGCGGTTCCACACGACGGCCGAGGAATGGCCGCGGCCTGGAATGAGCGTCTTCCACCGGATGTTCCTGTCCGGCGACCACTCCGTCGGAAGGTTCGTCTCGGGTGATACGCCGCTCTCGTCGGCCCCGCGCCACATGGGCCAGGGGGTCGCCTTCCCGGATTCGTCACCGCGTGATGCGATGGTCCCGTGTGATGCCAGCATCACCGCGACGATCGCCGTCAAGCCTGCCGCCCGCTTCCACCTCATGCGCCACCTCGGAGGTGATCATAGACGATCGAGCCGGATTGCAGTCGGAGCAGGGCAGGTGAACCCGCTGGCCGGGCACCACCCGGGCCGCCTCCCGAGCGGGTGACCGATCGTCAGGCACCTCGGGCGGGCGGCAGGAGCCCGAGCAAGCGGGAGTCACCGGCGAGACTCGCGTCGTGGCATGCGAGCCTCATCCGCGCGTCGAGGGCGTGCCACACGATCACCGACAAACCTGCCGTCCGCACGAGCGTGCCTGATGATCGGGCAGGACCCGCTCGAGTGGCGGTCTTCAGCGCCCAGCCGCGCCCCTAGTGCAACCCGTTTGGCGAGGTGAGGTAGTCGGGAATGTCCTCGGCCTTCCGGACGCCCGCTCGGATTTCCTGCGTGATGATCATGGAGGTGAAGAAGACGTTGACGTCCACGTCGACGTTCTTGAACATCATCCCGATCTGGACGATCTTGCCGTTCATGTACTCGATCTCGGTCGGCAGACCGGACTGCAGATCGGTCCACATCGACGGGAGGTGATCGCCGCCCGATCCCAGGTACTTCGTGCAGGCGGCCATTGAATTCTCGCCGTAGTAATAGCCCACCGCCGCCGCGACCGACAGGCCCTCGCGAATCAGGAGGTTCGCCAGGTTCCGCGTGTGGCGCATGCCCATCGCCTGGCGCATGGTGATGCCCGTGCTCGCGCACAAGGCGTTCAACGCCGAGTTCAGGATGGTTTTGTAGAACACCTGCCGCTTGATCTCGGGCCCGGTGACGACGTGGGTGCCGAGGCCCGAGCGCGTCAGGCTCTCGATGACGCCCGAGATCCGTCCGCATCCGTCGCCGTCGATGGCGGCGATGTAGTTGGGCGCGTTGAACCAGTGCATGACGACCGAAGCGCCGTCCTCCGACATTCCTCCCGCGAAGTTGACGACGCACCGGCAGACGTTGTCCCGGGGAAAGAACTCGGCGACTTCATCTTCGGGACCGATCCCGTTCTGGAAGCTGATGATGGGCGTATTCGGATCGAGGACCGCCGCCAGCCTGGGCAGCAGCGACTTGAGGGCCCAGGTCTTCGTGCAGATGAACAGGGCCGCCAGCTTGACGCGGCTGAGCTCGGCAATCGAGTTCAGCATCACCGGCATCTGCCTCGGGACCTCCGTCGCGCCCGAGACGGCGATGCCCAGGCTCTTGATCTGCTCGTAACGATGCCCGCCGCATTCGACAAGCAGCACCTCGCGCCCGACCGACGCAAGGTGAGCCGCGACAATCGACCCGACTGGTCCGCCGCCGATGACCGCGACCGGCCTGTTGGTGGGCATCCTGTTCTCTCCTATGAATCTCTCCAGACCGGGGGACGGCGGGCCAGGAACGCATCGATGCCCTCGTTGCCATCGTGGCTCGAAAGAAGTTCCTGGACGTACTGCCGCTCGGCAGCCGCGAGCGGCTCTCCAAGCGCGGCGAGAAGGGCGGTGTGCGCGCGCATCGCACGCACCGACTGGCGCAGGGCGAACGCCGACAGGGGCCTGAGGAGCTTCCGATACCAGGCCAGCAGGGCCTCTTCGGGCTCGAGTGACGCATCGAGACCTATCGCGAGGCCCGCACGCTCGGCCTCCTGCGCGTCAATCTCGGCACCGGTCAACAGGAGCCGCTCGGAGAGGGCGGTCCCGAGCCGCGCGCCCCCCGCCACCGCGAGCACCGGAGGGAACACCCCGAGCTTGATCTCGGGACATCCGAACCGAGCCGACGAGGCAACGAGCACGAGGTGGCAGCAGAGCACCAGCTCGAAGGCGCCACCCAGACAACGGCCCTCGACCAGCGCGGCGACGGGTATCGGGTAGGCGGCGATGGTTCGCGCGAGGGCGTGGAAGGTCGCGAGCATCGCCGGCGCCTGTTCCTTCCGGTGTTCCTCCACCGACGCGCCGAATGAGAAGTTGCCGCCCGCGCCCCGGATGACCACGAGCCGAAGGTGCGCGTCGTCCCGGTGATCGGCCAGGGCGTCCCCGATCTCACGCATCATCGCGCCCGTCAGGATGTTGCCCTTCGGCTTGTTCAGCAGAATGCGGAGGATGGTGCCATCCTCGAGCAGGCTGACAGCGATCGAGTCGGGACGTGTCCGTTCTCCGTCGCTCACGCGTGTGTCTCCAGGGTCCTGTTCAGGCCCGCCCGGCGGCCTCGTTCATGCGGCGTCCCGGGCCATCCGACGCCGGCCCTGTCCGGGCAGGCGTTACTCGTCCTTGGCGTTCCTCATCCCGTCCCGGGCAGACGGGAGGAGGACTTGCTCGATGAGCTTCTCGTCGAAGCGCGCCCCCTCGGCGTACAGCGTTCTCAGTTTCACGAAGTCAATCTCGCGCTCGCCGCGTCCGCCGTAGTGGAATGCGGGGAACCCGGCTGCCGCTTCCGTGTTCATATTGAGCGCGAGCCAGGACCGGTTGGTCTCGCTGTTCCGGTACCAGCTGTCCAGCTTCTTCTTCCGAAGGCTCTCGAGCGTCTTGTGCGTGCAGTCGGGGAACGTGTGGAGCAGTTTCGTGACCAGGGCATCCACCGCGCGATCGAGCGGTGCGAGATCGATGGTGCACCGCTTGGCCAGGGCCTTCGCCTCATCAAGCGCCGACCCGGCCTTCCATTCGCCGTGAACGATTCGCCCGGCTTCGTCGACGAAGCGATCCGTCACGACGGTCGGGTCGGCCACCACCTGGCCCTCGGGCGTCCTGTGGACCGCGACCGCGTCGTTGATGAGGCCGAGGCGCAGGGCCTTGTGGGCCGACCAGGATTCGCACAGGACGAGCGACTCGGCCGCCTTCGCGTAGCCGACGTAGATGTCGAGGAAATCCGTCGAGCCCCCGTCGGGCGCCGATCCGTGAATCGGGCCGGCCTGGCCGAACCGCGCGTGGTCGGCCGCCACGGTGAAATCGCAGGCCATCCCGATTTCCTGCCCGCCCGCGATGCGCATCCCGTTGACGCGGCAGATGACCGGCTTGTCGCAGAGCAGGATGCCGGTCACCATGTCGTTGAACAGCCGCATGTACTGCGCGTACTCGAGTGGCCGGCCCGCATAGTAGGTCGCGTATTCCGCGGTGTTGCCGCCGGTGCAGAAGGCTCGCGTGCCCACCGCCGTGAACACGACGGCAACGGCGCGCCGATCGCTGCTGGCCCGGCGGAAGGCGAGGATGATTTCCTTGACGGCCTGCGTCGTGTACGAGTTGAGCTGCGCTTCGTTGTCCAGCCAGATCCACACCTGGTGTAGGCCCTCGACGACCTCGCCCTTCCGGCCGAGCACGGGCCGCTGCTCGTACCGGATCGATGTGAATGGAGAGTCGGGAACGAGTTCGTGGTTCTTGAGATCAGTCATGCGTCGATCCTCGTCAGCTGGCGGCTGGGGGCCTTGCCCGCGTCGCGCAGGTCGAAATCACTC
Source organism: uncultured Acidobacteriota bacterium (assembly GCA_963843385.1). GTDB lineage: Bacteria > Acidobacteriota > Vicinamibacteria > Vicinamibacterales > JAKQTR01 > CAVOHU01. The sequence goes on along the minus strand of CAWJJY010000005.1, from coordinate 732,941 downwards.
CGTCGTTACGCTCGAGGGCCTTCGGCCCCCAACCTGTTACGCGTTTGGGTCCAAGACCATCCTGTTCGCCAGGCTGTGGTTCGCCATCGCCGCCAGCAACTCGTTGATCCGCGACATCGGCGCATGCTCGACAAAGGGGGCGAGAACGATCCGGCCATCGTAGATGAGGCGCAGGACCTCCGGATACACCTCCGGGGGGCATCCCCAGGTCCCCGCCACGGTCGCGTCGAACGCCATCAGGTTTGAGAGCCGGACCTCGACGGTCTTCGGCGTGTATCCGACCTGCACGAGCGCCGCTCCGCGGGCGAGCAGGCCGAAGGCCAGCAACTGGCCCTGCGGCGTGCCGCTGCACTCGAAGATGCGAAACCTGAGCGAGGGCACCCCCCACTCGCGCGCGATGAGGTGAACCTCTTTCCGGACTTCCTGCGGCGTGCGCCCGGTGACGTCCACATGCCGTTCGGCGCCGTGGGCCGAAACCAGGTCGAGACGGTCGCGACGGACGTCGCACGCGATGACTCTGGCGCCGCGTGCGCGGGCAATCTGAATGAGATAGCTGCCAACGCCTCCCGCGCCGACCACCATGGCCACGTCGCCCTCGGCCAGCTCTGCCCGCCTGACGGCCTGATACGCCGTTGACACCGCATCGGCGACGACCGAGATCTCGCGCAGGTCGATGCCGGCGGGGATGTCCATCAACGACACCAGCGAGGCGGCCGGCACGATCATGTGCGTCGCGAAGCCGCCGTGGATGTCGTTGCCCGGCATCTTCTGATCGGGACACGCATTGCCGCGCCCGGCCCGGCAGAAGGCGCAGTGCCCGCACGGAAGCACGGCCGGGACCACGACCGGTTCGCGTCCCGTGCCGCCAACGCCGTCTCCGCGTCCGACGATGTGGCCGACGACCTCGTGGCCGAGCACGAGCGGCCACGGGTGCTTGGGCGGAACGGAACCGTCGGCAAAGCCCAGGTCAGTGTGACAAAGCCCGCACGCGAGCACCTCGACCAGCGCTTCGCCCGGGCCTGGATCCGGCATCTCGAGATCGCGGCGGACCAGGGGCGTTCCGGGACTGTCAACGAAGTACGCGAACCGGGCGCTGGACATTGGGGGTGTCGCTTGAGGCGTTGATGGAAAACCGTCCGAAGCATAGTGAGGACCTTGGCGAAGTGTCAACAGGCTCTACACCCGATCGCCGGCCTCGCACGTGCCGACACGTAGAAGTATTCAACGGCGGGTGCGGCCACCCGCCGGGCGCAAGAAATCCTACCGTTGCACTCAAGATTGACAGCCTTTCTGAGGCAGTCATAATTCGTTCGAGCGAGCGCTCAATCGAATGCCTGTACAAGACCTCGACCCCCGCGGGAGCACGGCCATCCCCACCAACCACGACCGCAAACTGGACGGGATTCTGTCCGCCGCCGCCCGGGTCTTCGCCGCCCTGGGCTACGACCGCTGCTCCATCCGGGAAGTGGCCGAGGCAGCGGGCGTCAGCGTGCCGGGCCTGTACTACTACGTGCGCTCCAAAGAGGAGCTGCTCTACCTCATCCAGCTGCACGCCTTCGGGTCGCTGGTCGAGCGCTTCAAACGCGAGAGCCGCGAGATCGAGGCTCCGGAAGAGAAGCTCGAGCTGCTCATCGGGAACCACCTGGACCGGTTCCTCAACAACATCTCCGAGCTGGCGGTGTGCGCGCGAGAAATCGATCGGCTGAAAGGCGAGTACCAGTCGGAGATCGAGGCCATCCGCCGCGAGTACTTCGCCCTCGCCGTCGGCATCTTCGCCGAGCTGGGCGACAAGTACGGGTCGCTCACGGTCGATCCCCGCACCGCCGCGCTGGCCATGTTCGGCAGCATCAACTGGGCGTTCACGTGGTATCGGGCAGAAGCCGGACCCTCGGCCCGGAGCGTTGCCACCGACTTTGTCCGCCTGAGCCTCGAGGGCGTATTGCCCAGGGGACCTGGAGAACGGCCGGGCGCGCGCGAGCTGGCTGGCGTGAAAGGAGACTCGGATGTTTGAGCGGTTCGGGCAGATCTACGAGCAGCGGCACGCCTATGCCAAGCAGTGGAAGGCGCGGACGGGCGGAAAGGTGCTCGGCTATTTCTGCACCTACGTGCCGGAAGAGATCCTCTACGCCGCCGGCGTCCTCCCGGTCCGCATCCTCGGCAGCCACGAGCCGCAGGACGTGACCGAGCCCCACATCTTCGGGATGTTCTGCCCGTTCTGCCGCGACTGCCTGGCCCAGGGCCTCAAGAACCGCTTCGACTACCTCGACGGCCTCATGATCGCGCAGTCCTGCCTCCACATCCGGCAGGCGTATACGAGCTGGGACAAGCACCGCCCGGTCGAGTTCTCCTACTACCTCAACATGCCGCACAAGGTGGACAGCCCCCGCGCGAAGACGTTCCTCGCGGGCGAACTCGCGGGCTTCAAGCAGGCTGTCGAGAAATGGACCGGCACGCAGATCACCGACGAGCGGCTTCACGACGGCATCGAGATCATGAACCGCAACCGCGCGCTGATGCACCAGCTCTACGCACTGCGGAAATCGGAACCGCCGCCGATGAGCGGCAGCGAAGCGCTCCAGTCGGTGCTCGCCATGCAGATGTCCGACAAGCGCGAGCACAGCGATCTGCTCGAGTCCATGCTGCCCGCGCTCGCGGGCCGCACCTCGCCGGCGGGCGCGTCGGGCGCGCGGCTGCTCCTGGTCGGCAGCGAAGACGACGACCTCGAGTTCGTCCGCATGATCGAGAAGGCCGGCGGCACCATCGTCACCGACGAGCATTGCACGGGGACGCGGTACTTCTGGAACAGCGTGAAGGTGAACGGCGAGTCGCCGCTGCAGGCGATTGCCAACCGGTATTGCGACCGGCCGCCGTGTCCGACCAAGGACTGGGAGGAGCGGAAGCGCATCCCGCACATCCTCGCGCTGGCCAGGGAGTGGGGCTGCAAGGGCGCGGTCGTCGTGCAGCAGAAGTTCTGCGACCCGCACGAGCTCGACATCCCGTCCATCAAGAAAGCGCTCGAGGCGGCCGGCATTCCCGTCCTGTTCCTCGAGCTCGACGTGACCGTGCCGCTCGGGCAGTTCCGAATCCGGGTCGAGGCGTTCCTCGAGATGATCCAGGCCGACGAGCTGTTCTGAAGCCCAATCGGCCGGCCGGGCCCCGGCCGCCGCGCGCGCGAGTGAATGGAGATCCGAGGCAGGAGCCGTGATGAGCGAGACACAGATTTACCCGACCGAGCCGCTGAAGTGCTGGAAGAAGGCGAAGGAAATCCGGCTGCGCTACTACGAACGCTACCGCGACGCGAAGGAGAACGGCGGCATCCGGTGGGCGGGCGGCGCGTGGAGCCTGGGTGCGGTGCCGGCCGGGCTGGGGCGCGATGTCTGTTCGCTGACCTCGGAACCCTACGGCGCCTCGATCGCGTTCGACAAGGCGTTCTCGCTCAAGTGCATGGAGGCCGCCGAGAAGAAAGGCTACGCCCGCGATCTCTGTTCCTACATGCGCAACTACTGGGGATCGATCCTGCTCGACCAGTACGCCTTCGGCGGCAAGTTCCCGAAGCCCGACTTCATCTGGCAGGACCACATCTGCTGCAGCCATGCGAAGTGGTACCAGGTGGTTTCCGATCTCGAAGGAGGCCTGCCGTACTTCTGCGTGGATGTCGCCGCGGGCCCCGCCCACGAGATCGACGACAACAAGATCGACTATCTCACCGGCCAGATGCTCGACGGCATCGACTGGATGCAGAAGGTCACCGGCCGCAGCTACGACGACGAGCTGCTGATCGAGGCGTGCAAGAACGAATTCCGGAGCACGAGCCTGTGGGCGGCCATCTGCAACCTGAACAAGGCGACGCCGGCGCCGCTCGACGAGAAGAGCCTCTATTCGCTCTACGTGCTCGGCACGCTCGAGAAGCACTCGGCCATCGTCGCGGACTTCTACGCCGAGCTGCTCGACGAGGTGAAGGACCGGGTCGCGCGCGGCATCGGCGCCATCAGCCGCGAGCGTTGCCGGCTCATCAGCGACACGCAACCGCCGTGGGGGTTCCTCGACGTGTTCAGGTATCTCGAGGGCTTCGGCGCGGTGAGCGTGGGATCGCTTTACACCTTCGGCCTGATCGGATTGTGGGAGGTCAGGCCGGACGGCACCTGGGGGCCCCGCACGACGCCGATGGACCAGGGCGACGACATCTCGAGCCGCGAGAAGGTGCTCCGGGCCTACGCCAGGTGGAACCTCAACAAGCCCGAGTGGCAGCACTTCTACTCGCCGCACGTCAAGAGCGACATGATGCTCCGCATCTGCCGGGAGTGGAACATCGACGGCGTGATGCTGCACTACAACCGGGGTTGCGAGGGGCTGAGTTTGGGCATAGCCGAGAACCGGCTCGCGCTCATCGAGGCGGGCTACCCGGTCCTGCCGTTCGAAGGAAACATGGGTGACGAGCGGGAGTTCGACCAGGCGCGGACGCTCTCGCGATTCGACTCGTTCATGGAAACGATGGGCTTGCAGAAGCTCGGGCACGCGTAGAACCGGGGCGGCGTGCCGGCGCGACGGCACCCGGCCCGGCAAGACAGGCTCGGACGGCACTCGGGCGAATTCAGGTGGAGGACACGAGGATGAGGACCGCTGGGGTTGACATGGGCGCGAAGACCATCAAGGTCATCGTGCTCGACGACGGGGCCATCGTCGGACAGGCCATCGCGGTGGCGGGATTCGACGCGTCGGCGGCCGCGCGTGATGCGATGGCGGCCGCGCTGAAGTCGGCCGGCTGCGATCGCGCCCAGGTGGAGAAGGTCGTCTCCACGGGCGCGGGCCGCGAGGAAGCGCCCGACAAGGACCGGACGATGACCGAGGTCAGCGCCGTGGCGCGAGGGGCCATCGAACTGTTCCCGGAGGCGCGGACCGTCATCGATGTCGGCGCCGAAGAGGGACGCGCGATTCGCTGTGACGAGCGCGGCAAGGTCGTGGACTTCGCGATCAACGAGAAGTGCGCAGCCGGCGCCGGCGCGTTCACCGAGGCCATGGCGCGTGCACTCGAAGTCCCGCTCGAGCAACTGGGCCCGCTGTCGCTCCGGAGCGCGAAGCCGATCCCGCTCAACGCCCAGTGCACGGTGTTCGCGGAGAGCGAGGTCGTGTCCATGATCCACAGCAACGTCCCGAAGGAGGACATGGCCCGCGCCGTTCACGACGCGATGGCCAGCCGGATCGTGTCGCTGGTTCGCAAGGTCGGCTACAACCCGCCGATTGCGCTGGTGGGCGGCCTCGCGAGAAATGTCGGTTTCGTCGATTCGCTCAAGCGCGGGCTCGAGCTCGACTCGCTGAACATTCCTGTTGAACCCGAGTTCTGCGGAGCGTTGGGCGCGGCCCTGACCGCTGCGGACACCGCCTGAGGAGAGACCGATGAGCAGCGCACAAGCCGTTCCAGCCACCCCCGCCCCCCGCCAGGAGTGCTGGCGCTGGGAAGAGAACAACTGGCGCGACCCGGGGCTGGACTGGCGCGCCGGCCAGGTGCTGTCGGCCGGCGTCGATGTCGGCTCGGTCAGCTCCCAGGCCGTCGTCCTGGTTGACGGGAAGATGTTCGCGTGGGCCAGCATGCGCACCGGATCGAACAGCCCCGACAGCGCGCGCAACGTGATGAGCTGGGCGCTGCAGGACACAGGGCTGAACGTCGAACAGATTCACTACGTGGTCGGCACCGGGTACGGGCGCGTCAACGTGCCGTTCGCGCACAAGGCAATCACCGAGATCCAGTGCCATGCGCGCGGCGGCAACTTCATGTATGGCGACAAGGTCCGGACCATCCTCGACATGGGTGGGCAGGACTGCAAGGCGATCCGCTGCGACGAGAAGGGGAAGGTCGTCGCCTTCCAGATGAACGACAAGTGCGCGGCGGGCACCGGCCGGGGCATGGAGGTGTTCGCCGACCTGCTGCAGATTCCGATCGCCGAGGTCGGGCCGCTGTCCCTGTCGGTCAACGAGGAGCCCCCGCCCGTGTCGAGCACCTGCGTCGTGTTCGCCAAGAGCGAGGCCTCGGGTCTGATGCGCCAGGGATGGCCGAAGGAGAGGGTCCTGGCCGCCTACTGCGGCGCCATGGCGCACCGCGTCTTCTCGCTGCTCGACCGGGTGGGCGTCGAACGCGAGTTCGCCATCACGGGCGGGATCGCGAAGAACCCCGGCGTCGTGCAGCGCATCGAACGCGAGCTGGGTTACCAGTCGCTCAAGAGCTCGATCGACGCGCAGATTGCCGGCGCTCTTGGCGCGGCGCTGTTCGGGCAAGTGCTCGAACAGAAGAAGCGGGCGGGCAAGTAGGTTACAGGTTACAGGTTACAGGTTACAGGTTACAGGGAACAGGGAATAGGGAACAGGGTACAGGTTACAGGGAACAGGCAACAGGGAACAGCTTAGAGGCAGCACGCTGATGGCAGCGGGGCAGTGAGACGTTCTGTAACCTGTAACCTAGAACCTGTAACCTTCCGCGGCCGAAGGCCGAGGAGTTCGATGAAAGCGCACTACGGGTACGAGGACGGATCGGGCCGCTACTACATCGCGATCGACACCGGCGCGTGCGACGGCTGCGAGGACTGCATCACGGCGTGCCCCGCCGGCGTGCTCATGATGATGGAGGAGGACCCTGTCGAGGAGCGGATGGTTGCGGCCGTTGCACCGGCCCACGGCAAGAAGATCAAGTACTCCTGCAACCCGTGCAAGCCGACCGGCTACACGACCCTGCCGTGCGTGGTCGCCTGTAAACCAAGCGCCATCGTTCACAGCTGGTAGCGACAGGAACGAGGATCCGCGGCATGCCCATCCGGATTACCATCGACGGTCGCTCGGTCGAGGCCGACGCCGGCTCCACCCTGCTCCAGGCCGCGCAGGCAGCGGAGATCTACGTCCCCTCGCTGTGTGCGCATCCAGATCTTCCTCCGCAGAAGGCCTGTTCGCCGGTGCGGGCGATTTTCCACGGCCGGACCCGCATGTCGCACGACGCGGCGGCGGAGGGACCTCCAGGCTGCGGCATCTGCATGATCGAGGTCGAAGGCGAAGGCCGCGCCGCGGCGTGCTCGACTCCTGTCCGCGACGGCATGGCGATCACGACCACCAGCCAGGCGATGGTCGCCTTTCGACGAACGAAGCTCGCAGCCATTCTCGCCACTCACCCCCACGCCTGCCTGACCTGCGCCATGCGCGAAGGCTGCACGCGCGAACCGTGCTCGATGAACGTGCCCGTTCGCGAGCGCTGCTGCACGCTGCTCGGCCACTGCCAGCTGCAGGCGATCGCCGATTATGTCGGCATCGATCCGTCCACGCCCCGTTACGTGGCGGGCGATGATCTCCGGGCATCCGACGATCCCCTGTTCGACCGGGACCCGGCCCTCTGCATCGCCTGCGGGCGCTGCGTGCGCGCGTGTGCCGGCCGTGAAGTCGGGGCCATTGGTTGGGTGCGAGACAGCACGGGCCGCCGCTTCGTGGGGCCAATCGCGCCAACACTGATCGAGGCGGAGTGCCGCTTCTGCGGCAGCTGTGTCGAGGTCTGCCCGACCGGCGCGCTGAGGGATCGCAGCCTCAAGCCCGGCAACCGCGTTGACGAGCTGGTGCCGTGCCGGGCAGCCTGCCCGGCGGGCACCGACGTGCCTCGCTACCTCCGCCTCATCGCGGAGGGGCGGCTCGAAGACGCGGCAGCCGTTGTGGCGGAACGCGCACCGCTGGTCGAGGTGCTCGGGCAAGTGTGCTTCCACCCCTGCGAGGCCGCCTGTCGGCGCAACGAGGTGAACCGGGCGCCCATCTCGATCTGCGGCGTGAAGCGCGAAGCCGGGGCAGCGTCCGCGGGTGGATGGGCCGCACGCTTTCCGCCGCCGCAGGCCGCGACCGGCAAGAAAGCGGCCGTGGTCGGTGCGGGGCCCGCCGGTCTGATGGCGGCACACGTGCTCCGGCTGCTTGGCCACGCGGTGACCGTGTTCGAATCGGGACGCGCCATCGGCGGGATGCTCACCCACGGCATCCCGCCGTTCAGACTTTCCCGCGCGGTCGTCGAGCGGGAAACGCGGGCCCTGCTCGACGGAGCCGAACTGCGGCTCAACTGGAAAGTCGGTCCGGGCGGGACCACGATCGAGGAGCTCCGCCGCGACTACGACGCCATCGTCGTGGCGACAGGCGCCGGGCCGGGCGCCCGTCTCGGGGTGGACGGCGAACACCTGCCGGGCGTCCGCGCCGGGCTCGACCTGCTCGCAGCACTCGCCTCGGGCAAGCTGAACGCCAACACGTTCGAGCGCCAGGCCGTTGTCGTCGTGGGGGGCGGGAACGTGGCGATGGACTGCGCGCGGACGGCGGCGCGCCTGGGGGCCGCTCGCGTGGACGTCGTCTGCCTCGAGCAGTCCTCTCAGATGCCCGCGTTCCCGCACGAGGTGCAGGCCGCAAAGGGGGAGTCGGTCAGGTTCCACCACGCGTGGGGCATTCGCGGGTTCACGGGGCACGGGCGCCTCGAGCAGGTCGTGTTGAAGCGCTGCGTGCAGGTGTTCGACGCGGCCGGCCGATTCGCGCCCGCTTACGATGACACTGAGACGAGTACCCTGCCAGCGGACGTCGCGATCGTCGCGATCGGCCAACAGGCAGACCGATCGCTGCTGCCGCGATCGGTCGACGGCGTATTTCTGGCGGGAGACCTGGCGCTCGGTCCGCGCTCGGTGGTCGAGGCCATCGCGTCGGGCCGCGAGACGGCGCTCGCAGCGGATCGCTATCTCGGCGGAGCCGGAGAGCTCAACCTGCGGCTCACCGCGGAGCGAGGCTCCGCCGTGCTCGGACGCGCCGAAGGCTTTGCTGCACGACCGAGACTGGAGCCGGCCGCGCCCGCGGCCAGCTCAACACTCAGCCTTGCCGAGGTTGCGCCTGGGCTCGGACGCGACCGTGCCGTCCTCGAGGCCGATCGGTGCCTGCGTTGCGACCTCCGCCTCGAGTATCGCAAGCCCGTCTGGCCGCCCACCGGCCGATCCAGGCTGGTCCTCGCGGCGAGCAGCGTCGGCCTCATTCCGGAAGTCGAGGGCGTGCTTCGCTTCTTCGACCCGGCCGGTGAGATCGTCGGCATCGTCGGAACCGCCAACCTGCGGCTCGAGCTCACCACTGCGATCGGCGCGGCGCGTGCGACACACGTCGAATTCGAAACCAGCCCGATGTATACGCAGCGGCAGAACGAACTGCTCGCGCAGTTCGTGGAGGTCCACGGGCGCATGCCAGCCGGAGTGGGTGGTGAGGATGACGTCGACGAACTGTTTTGATTCGGCAGGGCCGCTCGCGGGCGGGACACGCGGGGACGGTGATCTCACCGACGCCGACCTTGAGCGAGACGGGTGGGAGCGCTGTTTCGTCGCCGACGAGCCGCGACTCTCGGAGGCCGTCGAGATCTATCGGGACATCGGCTGTGAAGTCCTGCTTCAACCCGTTCGCGAGGACGGGGACGGGTGCACCGACTGCATGCGGTGCGAACCGGGCCGGTTCCGCGTGATCTACGTTCGCAAACCACCGGCTGACGATCGCGTGGAGTAGAGCCCCCATGTTCCTGCTCGTCAACGGCGAGCGGCGGGAGGTTCGAAGCAGCCTTACGATCAGGGACCTGCTCGACGAGGACCGCGAGCCGGAACTCCACGTGCTGATCGAGGTGAACGGGGAGTACCTCCCGACGCGGTACTGCCTCGATCGCGTGCTCAGCGACGGCGACCGAGTCGAGATCATCCACCCGGCGTATGGCGGATGACGGAACGGCCGGCGAACCGACGCTGGAGGCTGGCGGCTGGAGGCTGGCAGCCGGGTCTCCGCATGGAGGCCACGAGCGGTTCCGATTGAGGCTGAGTCTTCCGCCTTCGCGGAACGCTACGGCGCCCTTCGACCACGCTCAGGGCCCGGTGAGCCTCGCCGAACCGCGGACCGCCGAAGCCTTGGCGCAGGCGGTTAGTCCCGGCTCGTCCAGCGGCAGTGAAGAGCCGGCCTGCATCGAGCGAGCGAGTCGTCTGGCGGCGGTGAAGAGCCGGCCTCAATCAAACGAGCACGGCGCGTCGAGAAGGGGAGCAAAACGATCGTCATGACCCTGCCGCGATTCGACTATGCCGCGCCCCCGGATCTCGACTCCGTGGTTGCCATGCTCGCCGAACACGGGCACGACGCCCGGCTGCTCGCCGGCGGGACCGACCTGCTCGTAAAGTTGAAGCGCGGCGCTTCGCAGCCGCGCCTGATTGTGTCGCTCAACCGAATCCCCGGGATCAACCTCATCGAACCAGTCGGCGGCGGGGCGCTACGCGTTGGCGCGCTCGCCACGATGACCGCGCTCGCCGGCGATCCTGCGCTCTGTGGGCGGCTGGCCGGTCTGGCCGAAGGGGCTGCCGCGGTCGGCGGGCCCATCATCCGCAATCGAGCCACCCTCGGCGGCAACATCGTGAATGCCAGGCCGTGCGCCGACACGGTTCCTGCCCTGATGACACTCGGCGCGAAACTGCACCTTCGCGGTTCCGGGACAGCGCGGATTGTCGATCTCGACGGGTTCATCACTGGCCCGGGCCGGACGGCCATCCGCGACAACGAGGTGCTGACCTCGATTGAGATCCCGGCTGCGGCCAGCCACCGGTCGGGGAGCGCCTACCTGAAGATCACCCGCCGGGCCGCGATGGAGGTCACCATCGTCGGCTGCGCGGCTTGGGTGGAGCTTGAAGAGGATGGCTGCACCATTGCAGCTTCGCGCCTGGCGCTTGCCTCGGTCGGGCCGATCCCGTTGCGCGCGCGTGATGCGGAGCGATCCATCGTCGGGAAGCGTGCGAGCGACGACCTGATCCACGAGGCTGGCGTGATGGCCCGGCGGGCCGCCACGCCGATCGACGACTGCCGCGCGCCGGCCGATTACCGCCTCGAGATGGTGGACGTGCTCACCAGGAGAGCCCTGCGCCGCGCGCTCGGTCGCGCGGGATGGAGGAGCAGCTGATGAAGCGCGTGCTCCGATTCACCGTGAACGGCCTCGTCCGCGAAATTGCCGTGGATCCGCATCGCACGCTGCTTGACGCCCTGCGCGAGGACCTGGGCCTGACCGGCACCAAGAAGGGCTGCGGCGAGGGCGACTGCGGCGCCTGCGTGGTGCTGCTGGACAAGGTCCCCGTCAACGCCTGCCTCGTGCTGGCGATGGAGGCCGAGGGCCGCGACGTGCTCACCATCGAAGGTGTCGCACAGGGCGCCGCTCTCCACCCCGTGCAACGGGCGTTTGTCGAGGCAGGCGCCGTTCAGTGCGGCTACTGCACACCCGGGATGGTGCTGGTCACCGTCTCGTTCCTGGATCGGAACCCGCGGCCCACGCCGGACGAGGCGCGCCAGGCCGTGTCCGGGAACCTGTGCCGGTGCACGGGCTACCAGAAGATCGTCGAGGCCGTGATGCTGGCCGCGGATCTGCAGAACGCGGCGCAACCGCCTGCCGGAGACGCGAGATGAGCCGCAGCTTTTCGTCGGTTGGCGGCCGCGGCGTGCGGCTGGATGCGCCGGAGAAAGTCACCGGCCGGGCGATCTACACGGACGACATTCGCCGCCCGGACATGCTCCATGGCGCGCTGCTGCAGAGTCCACTGGCGCATGCGAAGGTGCTGCACGTCGACACCTCGCGGGCAGAGCGGCTGCCGGGGGTGAGGGCCGTGATCACGGCGGCCAACTCGCCGGCCGTCAAGTTCGGCGTCAGCCCCGCGAGGTACGACGAGACGGTCTTCTGCCTGGACCGGGCCCGCTACATCGGCGACGAGATCGCGGCTGTGGCCGCCGTCGATCGCGAGACGGCGCTCGAGGCGGTCAATCTCATCCGGGTGGACTACGAGGAGCTCCCCGCGGTGCTCGACGCGCGCCGCGCGCTCGAGCCTGGGTGCCCGCAGCTCCACAATGAGTACGCCGGAAACATCTGTGCGCGGGTGGAGCAGCAGTTCGGCGACATCGCCGCGGCTCGTGCCCGTGCGCACCTCGTCCGGACCGACAGCCTGTCGAGCAAGATGCAGAACGGCGCGTTTCTCGAGCCCCAGTGCGCGCTCGCCGAGTTCGACCTGCGCGGGCGCCTGACGCTGTGGACCTCCACCCAGTCGCCGCACTACGTCGCACGGACGGTCGCCATGGTCCTCGGCCTCCCCGAGCACCAGGTTCGCGTGGTGATGCCGCGCGTCGGCGGCGGCTTCGGGCCCAAGGCATCGGCCTCGTCCATGGAACTCGCCACCTGCCTGCTCGCCCGGGCGACCGGCCGGCCGGTGAAGATCGCGTTCACGAGAGAGCAGGTGTTCCTGCACGGGCGGGCGCGCCACCAGTTCTTCCACACGATGACCACCGGCGTCGACCGCGACGGGATGCTCCTGTTCCTCGATCACGAGGCGCTGCTCGACGGCGGGGCGTACTCGAGCTTCGGCATCGCGACGGTCTACTACGGCGGGAGCCTGCTCGGCGCGCCGTATCGGCTGCCATGCCTCAACTACAAGGGCGTCCGGGTGGTGACCAACAAGCCGGCGTGCGGCGCGCAGCGCGGTCACGGCGGCGTGATTGCCCGGGCGTTGTTCGAAATGCAGATCGATCGCCTGGCCGCGCAACTCGGCATCGATCCGCTCGAGATGCGGCTGCGCAACGCGATGGAGCCGGGCGACACGACCTGCAACGACCTGAACGTCTCGAGCCTCGGCGTCAAGGAGTGCCTGCAGGAAGTGCGTGCACAGTCGAGCTGGGCCGGCCGCGTGTCGAACCGCCGGCCGGGCCACGGCGTCGGCGTGGCGTGCGGCTTCTTCGTCTCCGGCGCCGGGTACCCTATTTACCGTTCGCGAACGCCGCACTGCACGGTCGTCATCAAGCTGGATGAGTCCGGCGGCGGCGTCGAGGTGCAGAGCGGCGCAGCGGAGATTGGCCAGGGCTGCGACACCATGATGGCCACCATCGCCGCCGAAGCGCTGGGCATCCCGATCGACGCCGTGCGGGTGCGATCGGGCGACACGGATCTCGCGATGGATCTCGGCGCGTATTCGAGCCGCACGACGTTGATGACCGGCCAGGCGACGCTGCAGGCCGCAGAAAGCGTCCGCCGGCAGGTGCTCGAGGTCGTCGCCGCGGCGCTGAAGGTCCCTGTCGAGGACCTGTCGATCGAGGGCGGGCTGATCAGGATCGGCGGCAAGGAGGCCGACATCAGTGCCGTTCGCACGGAGTACGTCCGCGAGCATCGCGGGTGGACGATCGATGTCTCCGGACCATACCTGACGTTTGCCGAAGCCGCGCGCCTGGCTTTTCTCGAGCGCGGTGCGATCGTCGGGACCGGGCTCTACCGGCCGCCGGCGCTCGGGGGAGCGTTCAAGGGAGCAACCGTCGGCACATCGCCGGCCTATGGCTGCTCCGCGCAGATCGCCGAGGTCGAGGTCGACATGGAGACGGGCCAGGTCAGGGTCGAGCGCATCGTCGCCGCTCACGACTGCGGCCAGGCCATCAATCGGACGCAGGTGGAAGGGCAGATGCACGGCTGCATCTCGATGGGCCTTGGCGAAGCCCTGATGGAGGAGGTCGTGTTCGGCCCGGACGGCAAGATCGCGAACCCGAACCTGGCCGACTACCGCATTCCGACCAGCCTCGACATGCCCGCTATCGACGCCATCGTGGTCGAGACCCACGAGCCCAACGGTCCGTATGGCGCGAAGGAAGTCGGGGAAGGCGGCATCATGCCCACCATCCCGGCGATCCTCAACGCCATCTACGATGCGACCGGCGTGCAGATCGACGAGCTGCCGGCCTCACCGGAGAGGATCCTCGAAGGCCTGCGAAGGCAGACCGAAGCCGCCAACGCCAGAGCCGAGCGACCGTCACCAACTGGATGAGGCCGCAGAAGTGACTGCCCGACAGGACCTGCCCGCCGCGTTTTGGCAGACTTGGCCAACAGCGTAGTGTGAGCCCGCTCGACGCGCGCGGGAGCCTGATCCCCGCCTTCAAGTCCGCGATCACCGCCCGCGGTCACGCCGGTCGTCGAGGGCAGAGCCGGAGTATCATGCTGTCCACATGGATCTCGACAACCAGGCTGCGATCGTGACGGGGGCCAGTCAGGGCATCGGGCGCGCCATTGCGATCGACCTTGCCGCCAATGGCGCGAACCTCGTCATCACCCACTTCGGCCGGGGCGCCGATGCGAGGTCGGTGTGCGACGGCATCACCGCCATGGGGCGGCGCGCGGTCGAGGTGGACGCGGATGTCGCGAGGTTCGCGAGCGGGCAGGCGGCAGTCGACGCCGCGATGAAGGCGTTCGGGAGGATCGACATCCTCGTGAACAATGCCGGCGTGAACCGCGACAGCGTCATCTGGAAGATGACCGAGGAGCAGTGGGCGGCGGTGCTGGACGTCAACCTGACCGGCTGCTTCAACAACATCCGGGCCGTCGCGCCGGTGTTCAAGGAGCAGGGGCGGGGCAAGATCGTGAATGTCAGCTCCATCAACGGCTTGCGGGGCAAGTTCGGCCAGGCCAACTACTCCGCGTCGAAGGCGGGAATCATCGGGCTGACCAAGTCGATCGCGCGCGACCTGGCGCGCTACAACGTCAACTGCAACGCGGTGGCGCCGGGCTTCATCGACACCGACATGGTGAAACAGTTGCCGGAGCACATTCGCAGGCAGGCGCTCGAGGAAATCGCGTTCGGGCGAATCGGCACGCCCGAAGAGGTGGCCTGGGTGGTGACCTTCCTCTGCTCCGAGCGCGCCCGGCACGTGACCGGGGAGGTCATCCGCGTGGACGGCGGGCAGTACATCTGACGCTGGATGGCTGGAGGCTGGCGGCTGGAGGTTGGCTTCGGGCGCCATGCGACCGCCCGGCGCGCCTCGAGCGCTCAACATCGGCGAGGCCGCCTGTCCGCCCGTCGCCAGCCGCGAGTCGAACGAATTCGCGACCGCCCGGCGCGCCTCGAGCGCTCAACATCGGCGAGGCCGCCTGTCCGCCCGTCGCCAGCCGCGAGTCGAACGGAAAGGACTGATCCGCGATGCCCGATGCCGTGATTATCGATGCCGTTCGAACTCCGGTCGGCCGTTACGGCGGCGCGCTGAAGGATGTGCGCCCCGACGATCTCGCCGCGCGCTGCATCGCGGAGCTCATCGAGCGCAACCAGCTCGATCCGGGGCTCGTCGAGGACGTCGTCTTCGGCTGCGCCAACCAGGCGGGCGAGGACAACCGCAATGTCGCAAGGATGGCGCTGCTGCTGGCCGGCCTGCCGGTGACGGTGGCGGGACAGACAATCAACCGGCTCTGCGCGTCAGGCTTGAGCGCCGTGACCACCGCGGCACACGCCATCCTGGCGGGCGAGGGCTCGGTGTTCATCGCCGGCGGGACCGAGTCGATGACCCGCGCACCCTTCGTCGTCGGCAAGTCGCCGGTCGCCTTTGGCCGGGAACCGAAGATGTTCGACACGACCATCGGCTGGCGATTCACCAACCCTCGGCTCGCCGCGCTGTTTCCGCCCATCGGGATGGGGGAGACCGCGGAGAACGTCGCTGAGCGATGCCACGTTACCAGGCGCGACCAGGACGAGTTCGCGCTGGCGTCGCAGCGGAAGTGGGCCGCCGCCCACGCCGCCGGGCGCTTCAAGGATGAGCTGGTCGCCGTGGAGATTCCGAAGAAGAAGGCGGGACCCGTCGTGGTCGACACCGACGAACACCCTCGGACCGAGACGACGCTCGACCAGCTCGCGCGGCTCGAACCGGCGTTCCGCCCGGGAGGAACGGTCACGGCAGGCAACTCGAGCGGGATCAACGACGGCGCGTCAGCGCTCCTGTTGATGGAGGCCCAGACGGCCACCCGCCTCGGGTGCACCCCGATGGCGAGATTCGTGTCGGCCGCCGTCGTCGGCGTCGACCCGTCCTACATGGGCCTCGGGCCCATTCCGGCGACCCTCAAGGCCCTCGAGCGTGCGGGCCTGACCATCGACGACATCGACCTGGTGGAGATGAACGAGGCCTTCGCCGCGCAGGCGCTCGCCTGCATTCGCGAACTGGGAATCGATCAGCAGAAGGTCAACGTCAACGGCGGTGCCATCGCGATCGGCCATCCGCTCGGCTCGACTGGCGCCCGCCTCCTCACGACACTGGTGCACGAGCTGGCTCGACGCCACCTCCGCTACGGGCTGGTGACCTTGTGCGTCGGCGTCGGCCAGGGCGCTGCGACGATTGTCGAGAGGATCTGAGGTTCCCTGATCTGGCTGCCGGCTACGGGCTGTGCGGTCCCGCCAGCCTCCGGCCTCCAGCCGCCAGCCGCCCGCCTCCAGCCCTTCTACTTCACCACCTCGAGCTTCTTCTTCACCAGATCCTTGTTGAGCGCCGAGATGTCGTTCTTCACGATGGCGTCGAGCCTCGCCAGCTGCTCGGCCAGCTGTCCGTCGAGAAGCTTGAACACCTCGTAGGAGGGCTGCGTCGGCTTGCCGTCTCCGCTCTCGACGATTCCCTGCAGCGCGGCCAGCTTGTTGTTGAGCTTGATCGGGAAGTTGAGCGGATCCTGGCTGCTCTGGTTGCGATACTGGTAGATCTCGCCCTCCACGATCGTCAACTTGTTGATGAAGGCTTCCGTGTTGAGCCGGGTGACTGATGCGCTCTGGCCCTTCTCCTTGGCCTTCAGCGCATCCAGCCGCTCGCCGAGCTGCTTCTTCAGGTCCCGGATCCGAGTCACGGCCTCGTTCGCCTGGCCCACCCGCTGATTGATCTGCCGGGCGAGCGTGAATTGCTCCTGCAGGTCGGCATCGGTCAGGCCGGCGATGGTCGGGTTGCGCACGATCGTGAACGACTGCGTCTTCGAGTCCGTGCCCGCGGTCAGGCGGACCTGATAGGCGCCCGGAGGGGCGATTGGCCCGCGAACGCTGCCCGACCACATGATCAGGCCGGGGAAATCCTTGGCGCTCCCATAACGCATGTCCCACGTGAACCGGTTCATGCCGGCCCGGGTGGTCACGCGCGGGGCGGGCCGTCTCGGCCCTTCCTCCTCGACGGGAGGTGCGGCCTCCGGCGCGGGCTTTTCCTTCTGCGGCTCGCCGGCAAACGTGTTCACGACCTGCCCTTGGGCGTCGAGGAAGTCGATGGTGACCTTGTCGGCGGCGCCCTTGAGGTAATAGTCGATGGGCACGCCGCGGCTGACCGAGCGCATGGCCGGCGGCGGGGCGAACAGGTGCAGCGATTCGGTGGGCAGCTCGGGCGTGAACTGGCGCAGGATCGCCGCGTTGTCCATGATGTAGAACGACCGGCCGTGCGTCGCGATGACCAGGTCGGTGTCGGTCGACACGATCCCGTGGACGGGCGTGACCGGCAGCTCGAGCCTCAGCGATTGCCACGTGCCGCCGTTGTTGAACGAGACGTAGATGCCCGTCTCGGTGCCGAGATAGAGCAGGCCGGGCTTCCGGATGTCCTCGCGGATCGATCGGGCGAAATCATCGGCAGGGATGCCGTTCACGATCTTCGTCCAGGATCGCCCGAAATCCTCGGTGCGGTAGACATACGGGGCGCGATCGTTGCGCTGGTACCGGTTCGCAGCCAGAAACGCCGTGCCCGGCTTGTGCGGTGAGGCTTCGATCAGGCTGATGCGCGCGAATTCCGGGAGACCATTCGGCGTGACATCGGTCCAGGACTTTCCCGCATCCTGTGTCACGTGCACGAGCCCATCGTCGGATCCCGCCCAGATGATCTTGGCGTCGAGGCGGGAAGGGGCGATCGTGAACACGACGGCATAGGTCTCGACACCCGTCTGATCGAGCGTGATCGGGCCGCCCGACGGTCCCATCGTGCCCGGATCGTGTCGCGTGAGATCTCCGCTGATGCGCTCCCAGCTCTGGCCCCCGTTGGTGGTGCGCCAGACGTGCTGCGACCCGACAAAGAGCGTCTTCTGGTCCGCCGGCGAGATCACGATCGGATAGGTCCACTGGAAGCGCTCGGTGATGTCCTTGGCCGAGTAGCCCATCGGGTTGTCCGGCCACACGTTGACCGCCCGCTGCTGGCCGGTCTTGTGGTCGAACCGGGTCAGGAGGCCGCCGTAGCTGCCCGCGTAGAACACGTCCGGGTTGAGCGGATCGGGGGCGATGTAGCCGCTCTCGCCGCCGCCCACTTCATAGTATTCGTCGCCCGTTCCCGTGCTCGGCACGCAGGCGGTCGAGTTGTCCTGCTGCGACCCGCAGACCTGGTAGGGCACGTGCGCCGTCAGGAAGGCGCTGTAGAACTGGGCGGTCGGGTACTCCTGTTTGGTCCAGGTCTCGCCGCCGTTGATCGACACGTTGGCGCCGCCGTCATTGCTGTTGATCATCCGTTTCGGATCGTCGGACGCGATCCAGAGGTCGTGGTTGTCGCCGTGCGGAACGCGAATGGCCCGGTAGGTCTTGCCGCCGTCGATCGAGCGGTAGAACCCGGTATTGAGGACATACATCGTGTCGCGCTGCTTCGGATCCGCGTAGATTCGCGTGTAGTAGAACGCGCGCTGGCGCAGGCGGCGCTCGGTGTTGACCGATTTCCAGGTCGCCCCGCCGTCGTCCGAGGCAAAGACGCCGCCGTTCTCGTTCTCGATGATCGCGTAGACGCGCGCGCTGTCGGCGGGCGACACGGCGATCCCGACCTTTCCCCAGAGGCCGGCTGGCAGTCCGGGATTCCTGGTCAACTCCGTCCACGTCGTCCCGCCATCGGTCGACTTGAAGAGGCCGCTTCCGGGCCCGCCGCTCGAGAGCGAATGAGGCGTTCGATAGGCCTCCCACATTCCGGCGTACATCACGTCCGGATTGTTCGCGTCGATCGACAGATCGACGGCGCCCGTCCTGACGTCACGAAACAGCACGCGCTCCCATGTCTTGCCGCCGTCCTTCGAGCGGAAGACGCCGCGTTCCGGGCTCGGCCCGTAGGTCTTCCCGAGCACCGCCGCGTACACCAGATCCGGGTTCTTCGGGTGGATGCGGATCCGCCCGATGGCCTGCGAGTCCTTCAGCCCGGCCTCTGTCCAGGTCTTCCCCCCGTCGGACGATCGATACACGCCGTCGCCCTGGATGACGTTGCCGCGCAGTTCCACTTCGCCCATGCCGGCGTAGACGATATCGGGATTCGATTCCGAGACAGCCAACGCGCCGACCGAGGACGTCTTGAGGAACCGGTCCGCAACGGGCCGCCATGTCGTGCCGCCGTCGGTCGTCTTCCAGATGCCTCCGCCCGTGGCACCGAAGTAGTACTCGAGCGGCCGCGACGGACTGCCGGCGGCCGCGATCGATCGGCCTCCGCGATTCGGGCCGATGTTCCGCCAGCGGAGCCCGCTGAACATGCTGTCGGGATAGAGCCCCTGGTCGGGCGGGGTCTGCGCGGCCGGGTGCACGCCGGGTGCCAGCAGCACGAAAACCACCACCGTGGACAGGACGGGAATCAAGCGCGGCCACCATCGTCGCATGCGACCTCCGGGGATCAGACGGGTTGGGTGACAGCAGTATACCGCTTGGGAAACACGCATACTCCGCGTAGACTTTTCGAACGGGTTCTCCCCGATCAACGCATGCGGAGGCGCACTATGGTTCGATTCAGACTCGGGTCACGAGTTGGCTCCCCGATTCACGCCGGTCGCCTAATCGCGGTCCTGATCGCAGCCGCGCTGCTGATGCCGGCACGCGCCGTAACCGCGCAGCCGACGTCGGGCCAGCGCGGCGCTGCGGGCCCACTGCCTTCCATCGAGGACCGGACCGGGTCGATGAAGAAGATCGACGGGTTCTTTCCCGTCTACTGGGAGGAGCGCTCCGGCCAACTGTTCCTCGAGATCGCGCGGTTCAACGCCGAAGTGCTGCTGAGCTCGGGCATCGCCTCGGGCCTGGGCTCGAACGACATCGGCATCGATCGCGGGGCGCTGGCCGGCTCGCGCATCGTCTTCTTCGAACGGGTCGGGCCGAAGATCCTGCTCGTTCAGCCGAACTACCGATACCGCTCCCAGAGCACGAACCCCGTCGAAGTGAAGGATGTGCGGGACGCATTCGCGCGATCGGTCCTGTGGGGGTTCCAGGCGGTCGCCGAATCGGCGGGCCGCGTGCTGGTCGACGCGACCGAGTTCCTGATCCGCGATTCGACCAACATCGGTGCGAGGCTGCGCCCGGGTTCGTATCGCCTGGACAACTCGCGCAGCACGATCTACCTGCCGATGACGCAGAACTTCCCGAAGAACACCGAGCTCGAGGTCGAACTGACCTTCGTGATTCAGCCCGGTGCGGCGGGCGGTGCAGGCGGCGGCCGCGGGGGCGGCAGGGGAGGCACCAACCCGCAGTACTTCGACGGGGTGAACGCGGTGGCCGCCACCGGAGAGTCGGCGAGCATCCGGGTCCATCACTCGCTGGTCGAGCTGCCGGACGCCACCTACAAGCCCCGCAAGTACGATCCGCGATCGGGGTTCGGCGACCTCGCGTTCCAGGACTACTCCGCGCCGCTCAGCGAGCCGATGACCGTGAGGTACCTGCGCCGGCATCGGCTGCAGAAAGCCGATCCGAAAGCGAAGATCAGCGACCCGGTCAAGCCGATCACCTACTACATCGATCCCGGCGCGCCCGAGCCGATCCGTTCCGCCCTGCTCGACGGCGCTCGCTGGTGGAACCAGGCGTTCGAGGCGGCCGGGTACCGCAACGCATTTCGGGTTGAGCTGCTGCCCGAAGGCGTGAGCCCGCTCGACATCCGGTACAACGTCGTCAATTGGGTGCACCGATCGACGCGAGGCTGGAGCACGGGCGGATCGGTGGTGGATCCCCGCACGGGCGAGATCATCAAAGGCGTTGTCGAGCTCGGATCCCTGCGCGATCGGCAGGACTATCTGATCGCCGAGGGGCTGCTCGCGCCGTACAAGACCGGCACGGAGCCGGCGCCGGAGCTGCGGGAGTGGGCGATCGCCCGGATCAGGCAGCTGGCGGCCCACGAGATCGGCCATACGCTGGGCCTTGGACATCAGTATTACGACAGCACGGCCGGCCGCATCTCGGTGATGGACTATCCGTTTCCCCTTGTCACCCTGAAGGCCGACGGGACGTTCGACGTCTCGAAGGTCTATGAGGTCGGCATCGGCGTGTGGGACAAGGTGGCCATCACATACGGCTACCAGGATTTCCCGCCCGGCACCAACGAGGCACAGGCGCTCTCGGCGATCCTCGACGAGGCGTGGAAGAAGGACCTCGTCTACCTGACCAACCAGGACATGGACGCCCATCCGCGCGTCGACCAGTGGTCGAACGCAACCGACGCGGCAGCCGAGCTGACTCGCCTGATGGAGATCCGCCGCGTGGCGCTGTCGAAGTTCGGAGACAACGCGGTTCGCGCGGGCCAGCCGTTGGCACTGATGGAGGAGGTCCTCCTGCCGCTCTACCTCCATCATCGCTACCAGGTCGAGGCGGCCGCCTCGGTGCTCGGCGGCCAGCATTACATCTACGCCATGCGCGGGGACGGCCGCGTGCCGTTCACCTGGGCCACCGGCTCAGAACAGCGCGCGGCGCTCAAGGCCCTCGGTGCCACGCTGGCGCCGTCGGCGCTCGCGCTCCCGGACAGCGTCGTCAAGCGGCTGCCGCCCAGGCCGGACGGATACGGCGCTCACCGGGAGCTCTTCCCGCGCTACACGGGCGGAACATTCGACGTGCTCACGCCGGCCGCGATCGCCGCCTACCACACTGTGTCGAACATCCTGCAGGACGAGCGCGCCGCGCGGATCGTCGAACAGCACGCTGTCGATCCGTCGCTGCCCGGGCTGGACGAGGTGATCGAGGCGCTGTTCGCGTCTTCGTTTGGCGCTCAGGCAGCCGGCGCGTACGAGGCCGAGATTCGCCGAACGGTCGAGCGCGTGGTGATCGACGAGCTCATGGCGCTGGCCGCGGGATCCCCGATGCCCCAGGTGAGGGCCATTGCGACGGCCAAGATCGAGAGGAGGATCGTCGACCTCGGCAAGGGCGCGCTCGGTGCCGACTTGGACGAGGCTGCAGCCCAGGCGCTGCTCGCGCGCGACATCAAGCGGTTTCTGGACGACCCATCTTCGTATCAGAGAGTCACGCCGCCCGAGGTGCCGCCCGGCGCACCCATCGGCCAGCCCGCGCTCGACTGGCTGCGGAAGATGGAGCCCGGCTGCATCGAGTGGGAACCGTATTGGCGCTGAGGTCGACGGAGTGAGCCGGCTGACGGGCGTGGCGAGCGGGTCGGCCGTGACGCCGGTCCCTTGAGCCGAGCCGAGGGCGTCAGGTCGCAAACCGCGTCGAACGGGCCGAAATCCGGGCTGGGTTGGACCCAGCCCGGCCGCCGACAGCACCCCGCAGACGCGGTTTGCCGCCCTTCGACGTTGCTCAGGGCGCCCCGAGCAAGGTCGAGGGGCGGCGAGCGCGAGCGGGACAGCGGAACGGCCGACCCGCTCGCTACGGCTCGCGGCGGGCGGTGATAAGAAGATGGAGCGCGGTTAACCACCGGGCGGCCTCGAGCGTAATAGGGGTCAGGAGGAATGCACGACATGACCCCAGCTCGCGCCGGTCAAGCGGTCGCCCTGATCTTCGCGCTCGGCTTCATTCTTGCCTCGTCTGCGACGGCTGCGCCCCGTCAGCCGGCCGCCTCGCCGGCCTCGCCCGCCGCGCGTGGCGCCCAGCCGGCACCCGCGGCGCCGACCTTCGTCAGCGCGGACGACCAGGACGCCGGCCGGACAAGGGAGCAGCTCGAAGCCATTCTCCAGCGGTCGCCCTCGTCGCTCGGGCGCGTCCTGAAGCTGGATCCTTCGCTCCTCATCAATCGCGACTATCTCGCGCCCTATCCGGCGCTCTCAGCCTTCGTGGCACAGCATCCCGAGATCACGCGGGATCCCCGGTTCTTCTTCGAAAACGTCTACATCGGCTCCCAGAGCGCGCCGCCGACGCGCGAGAGCGAGATGCTGGACCTGTGGCGGAGACTGACGGAAGGGATTGCGTTCTTCCTGGTCTTCCTGGTCATCACGGGCACGCTCGCGTGGCTCATCAAGCTGCTGGTCGACTACCGCCGCTGGCTCCGGCTCTCGAAGACGCAGGTGGAGGTGCACAACAAGCTCCTCGACCGCTTCACCGCGACCGAGGACCTCATCGCCTACGTCCAGTCGCCGGCGGGCCGCCGGTTCCTCGAATCGGCGCCCATCGCCCCCGAGCCGCCGCTGCCGGACCTCGCGGGCTCGCTTCGCTGGGTGCTCTGGGGCGTGCAGGCCGGCCTGGTACTCGCGGCCGGCGGGCTGGGGCTCCTCTTCGTCAGCTACAACGTGATGGAAGGTGTCCAGCAGCCGCTGTTCGCGACCGGTGTTCTGGCGCTCTCACTGGGGCTCGGCTTCGTGGCGGCCGCTGCCGTCTCCTACTTCCTGTCCCGTCGTCTCGGGATGTTCGAGCGGATTCGGCCGCGATCAGAGCCGACGAGCGCCGACCCGGGCGCGTGAGATAATTGGCGATCATGACGGCCTCAGACGTGGCACGTCTCCAGGCAGGCACGGCGGACCAGGCCGACGCATTCCAGATGGACGAGGATGCGTTCCGGACTTTCTATGACCAGACCGCGCACGCCCTCTGGGCCTACCTGGCGCGAATCAGCGGAAGTTCGACGCTCGCCGACGACCTCCTCCAGGACGCCTACTATCGCTTCCTGCGGTCTCGCGCCGCGTACGCCGACGACGCGCATCGACGGCGTTACCTGTTTCGGATCGGGACCAACCTTGTTCGCGACCGGGTCAGGCGGCCGTTTTCGCGCGAACGCTCGTTGGGTCTCGACGACCTCAACCCGGATCCGTCGACGATCGACGATCCCAATCGCCGGGTTCGCCACGCCGACCTCAACCGCGCGATGTCACGGCTGAAGATGCGCGACAGGCAGATCCTCTGGCTCGCGTACGCGGAAGGGTCAACACACGTCGAGATCGCAGACACACTGGGCCTGAGAGCCCGGAGCGTGCGGGTGATGCTCTTCAGGGCGCGCAGGCGACTTGCGCGGCTGTTGGGCGCGTAGACGGTGGGTCAGGCGGAACGCGATGAGATCAGCGCGGTGCCGAATCGTGGGCTGGCCGGCCCGGTGGGACAGTGAACGGATGGACCAGGTCGTGAGGGCATGATCACGCGACGAACCGTCGAGTCGGCGGGACCGGATGCGAGTCGGCAGTCTGCCAGTGGTGTGGAGGCATGTCCGCGGGAGGACGAGGTCCTCCGGGCCGTGTTGGCGGGGGCATGGCTCGACGGTTCCGACGATGCCCTTCGCGACCACGTCTCGGCCTGCACGTCGTGTGCATCGCTGGTCAAGGTGACGTCGGCCCTGCGGGCGGAGCGCGACGCGATGCGTGCGAGCGTCCGCATTCCCGCTGCGGGCACCGTGTTCTGGCGCGCCGAGCTCCGCGCGAGGCAGGATGCGGCACGCGCGGCGGCTCGCCCGGTGCCGGTGACGGTCGCGGTCGGGTTGGCGGCTGTCGCTGGCCTGGCGCTCGCGCTCCTTGTGCCCGGGGCGTCGTGGTTGATGGCCTGGGTCGTCTGGCTGCGCGAGCTCGGACCGTCGGTGACCCTTCCGTCGCCGCTCGCCTTCACCCTGCCCGCATCTCTGATTGCGGCGATTGCACTCGGCGCCTGCCTGATCATTGCACCCATCGCCGTCTATCTCGCGGCGCGGGACGACTGAACTCTACCGGACGAACGGGCTGGAGGCTGGAGGCTCGCGGCTCCTCCCTTCCCGCGTTCGCGCCATGGCGGCCCAAACGGCTTCTGGCATCCGGGCCCGGGGCTTGAAGACCAAGGGCTCCAGCAGACACGCCTGCGACGGCCTCGGGAGGTGGGCCGAATCGGCAGACACACCTGAGACCGTCCCGGGATGGAGGCCGGGCTTCAGGCCCGGCGCGCTCAGGGCGCGAACGCAATCAGCGTGCGAAGCAGCCGATCGATCTCCTTCTGGTCCCGCAGGAAATATGACGCCAGCGAGTCCTGTCTGGCGCCGACGTGAATCGTCAGGATCCGGCGCGGCCTCCGAATGGCGAAGACGTCCTCGTCAGTGTCGTCATCACCGACATAGATGGCCGTGCGGCACCCGAGATGCGATTGCGCCGTACCAAGTGCCGTTCCCTTGTCCGGGGATCCTCGCGGCAGGAGATTGACGACCTGCTTGCCCATGACGAGCCGCGCGTTCCGAAACCGTCCGATGGCTTCGCGTATCTTCGCTCTCACCCTGGCCTTCGCTCGCGCCCGGCGGTAGTGAATGGCGATGGAGTAGCCCTTGTCCTCGATCGTGATACCGCTCTGCGGC
Organism: uncultured Acidobacteriota bacterium; assembly: GCA_963843385.1. Lineage (GTDB taxonomy): Bacteria > Acidobacteriota > Vicinamibacteria > Vicinamibacterales > JAKQTR01 > CAVOHU01. The sequence goes on along the minus strand of CAWJJY010000005.1, from coordinate 707,708 downwards.
TCGAGCCTCGCCTCGAGCAGCCTTCGCCATCGGCGGATCGTCGGTCGCGCCGGGCGCGCCGGGCGCCAGGACTCGACGCCGTGATTGCCGATGACCAGGGCCACGCCCACGCCCGTGAGCCGGTCCAGCAGGTCGGACCGCGAACGGCCTGAGATGATCACGCACGGGTAGAGTTTCGCGAGCCTGGAGAGAAGGGCGTGCGTGGTCGGCCTCATCCGGGCGGCTTCGGGCGCGGCGACGATCGGGGCGAGGGTTCCGTCGTAGTCGAAGGCCAGCAGCACGCGGGTTCCGGCGAGTCGTCGCAGCTGGACGAGGCCTTCCCTGCCAAATAGGGGCTTCATGGCGTCCCGGCGCGGCGTGCGAGCCACGCGCCGGAAAGGCGGCCCGTCAGGTTGTCGCGCCTTCGGACACGGGCAGCGTCCACCAGCATCCGTCCGGCCCAGCGATACACGTTGAACTCCGCCAGCAACGCTCTCATGGCGCGCATCCTGTCGCGCTGGTCTTCGGCCGTCATGGAGAGCGCGGCATACATGGCGTCGCTTGCCTGCTCGAGATCGTACGGATTCACCACGAGCGCTTCGGTCAGCTCCCGCGCGGCGCCCGTGAAGTGGCTCAGCACGAGCACGCCCCGTTCATCGTCCCTGGCCGCGACGAACTCCTTGGCCACGAGATTCATCCCGTCGTGCAGGCTGCTGACGTAGCACAGGTCCGCCGCCTTGTAGAAGCGGAAGACCGTCGGCGGTTCGTGGTGCGTGCGGCGCAGGATGATGGGGCGATAGGTCGCCGTCGAGAATCGCTCGTTGATGCGGGCGGCGACCCCTTCCACGAGATCGTTCACCTGCTGGTACTGCGGAATGGCGGTCCGGCTTGGCGCGGCGAGTTGCACGAACGTGAAACGCCCGCGGAGTTCCTCGTGGCGCTCGAGGAGCCTCTCCACCGCGAGCAGCCGCTCCTCGATGCCCTTGGTGTAGTCGAGCCGGTCGACGCCGACGCCGAGGAACGCGTCGAGCGGAAGCCCGAGTTCCTCGAAGACAGAAATCCGGCACTCGGCGGACGATGGCGCGGCAAGCGCCCAGGAGTTGGGCCATTCGATCGAGATCGGGTACGGCCTGACCAGGATGCGCTGTCCTTTCAGGACGACGGCGTTTTGCTCCCGGTCGATTCGAGCTTCGAGATACTTGTCGACCGTGTCGAGGAAGTTGTTGCAGTGCGACTGCGTGTGAAAGCCCAGGATGCTGCTGCCGAGCAGGCCCGTCAGCAGCTCATCGCGCCAGGGACAGATGCCGAATCGTTCCGAGTTGGGCCACGGGATGTGCCAGAAGGTCAGCACGATGGCCCGGGGAAGCCGTTCGCGGATCATGCGGGGGAGCAGCGCGAAGTGGTAATCCTGGACCAGGATGATCGGATCGACCGACTCGACCTCCTCGCACACGGTCTCGGCAAACTTCTGGTTGACCGCCTGGTAGTGATTCCAGTCCTCGATCCGGAACTCGGGCCTCGTGTGGGCCATGTGGCAAAGCGGCCAGAGACCCTCGTTGGAGAATCCGTAGTAGTACCCCCGCTCTTCCTCGGGCGTCAGCCAGAGGCGGCGAATCTCGTAGGACTCCTCGCCAGGAGGGACCCGTATGTGACCGCGCTTGTCGACCACCTCTCTGTCGGCCGACCCGCTCCCGTGGGCAATCCAGACGCCCGAGCAGGCGCGCATGACCGGCTCGAGCGCGGTCACCAGGCCGCTGGCGGGGTGCAGGACGGCGATGCCTCCGTCGCTCTTGCGCTCGTGGATGTACGGCTCCCTGTTGGCGACGATCACGATGCGTTCGCCGTGGAGATACCGGCTCAAGCTGTTCTTGAGACGCTGCGGGGTCCAGAGTCCGCCCGCGCCCTCCGTCTCCCGTTCGGACGCCAGCCGATCGACCAGTTCACGCACGTCGCGCAGGAATGGCACGAACTCCGGATGGGGAGACTCTCCCCGCAGCAATCGCTGCAGCTCGGCGCTCCACCCTCGCCATGACAACCTGGCTGCCACCAGCGTGATGACCGACGCGGCCAGCGCAAGGATGCCAAACGCGAAGAGGAGGAACTTGCGCGTCGTGGCCTCTCGCCGCTCGACGAAACTCAGGTCGTGAACGAGCACGACGAACCCGAGAGGGCCCGAGTCGTCCGCCATCTGAATCGCCGTGACATGGATGCTTCCCCCGGGCAGCGGCACCACCGCGGCCCACACAGACGCATCGGCCCCGGATGTGGGCTTCGCACCGCGGATTTCCGCGCTGACGGATTGGCACCCCAGAACAGACGGGAATTCCGGCGTCCGGGCCAGCATGGTCATGTTGTTCGCGCAGGCGGCGACGCCCATGATGCGTTCATCGTGGGCGAGCACCTCCAGCGCGTCGCGCAGGGCCGCCCGGTTGTCGGCGTTCCAGCGCGAAATCAGTGTCTCGCGGACGCCGTTGACGGCGAGCGTGGCGCGCAGCTGGATGTCCCGCTCGAACCAGCTTCGCGTGGTCCGATGGACCAGGACAGAGGCCGCCCAGGTGAGCAGCGCCAGGCCAGCCACCAGAGCGAACACGAAGCGAAGGGCTCGGGGCATCGTCTACCCTCATCACGGAGGCAGGAATTCGGCCACCGCCAGCCTCCGGCACAGGGGTACAGTAGCACCAAGAGTTCCGAAGCCCTCGATTCCTGAGCCCGCCGCGCCCGGCCCGGCGTCGATTCAGGTGACAGTGCGGATCAACCCGGCAGGGGGATCGATCTGGCGATGCACCTCGAACACCTCGGTCTCATCGGAAACTGCCAGTATGCCGCGCTGGTTGAGCGCACGGGCGAGGTCGTCTGGTGCTGCCTGCCCCGATTCGACGCCGAGCCGGTCTTCTCGACGCTCCTCGACGCTCAGAACGGCGGGCGGTTCACCGTCGGACCGGCCGGCGGGGAAGCGGGCACGCAGGCCTACCTCGACAACACCAATGTCCTGGAAACCACGTTCGAGACCGACGGCGGAGCCCTGCGGCTGATCGACTTCGCGCCTCGATTCGAACTCTACGACAGGACCTTTCGTCCGACGCAGATGGTGCGGATCGTCGAGCCGATCCAGGGCACGCCCCGGATCCGTGTCCGGTGCGAGCCGAAGGTCGGCTGGTCCAGACGGCCGGCCATCCCGCTGGCCGGCTCGCACCACGTCCGGTTCGACGGCTTTCCGTCTCAGCTTCGCCTGACGACCGACATTCCCATCTCGTACCTGTCGGGGCAGCCGTTCGCGCTCACGGATCGGCGTCACCTCGTGCTGACCTGGGGCGCTCCGGTCGAAGAGCCCCTCGCGGGCCTCTGTGAGCGCTTCCTGAACGAGACCCTCCGGTACTGGCGCCGGTGGATCAAAGAGTGTGACGTGCCCCCGATGTTCCAGAAGCAGGTGATCCGATCGGCGCTCGCGCTGAAGCTGCACTGCTTCGAGGATACGGGAGCGATTGTCGCCTCGACCACGACGTCGATTCCGGAATCGCCGGGCAGCGGGCGCAACTGGGACTACCGCTACTGCTGGCTGCGGGACGCCTACTACGTGCTCTCCGCCTTCCGGCTGCTCGGGCACTTCGTGGAACGGGAGGAGTTCGTCCGCTACCTGATCACGATCGCCAGCGCGACGCCAGACCTCGACCTGGCCCCGCTCTACCGCATCGACGCGAACGTCGATCTCGAGGAACGGATCCTGGCGGACTGGCCAGGATTCAACGGGGACGGCCCGGTCCGCGTGGGGAATGCCGCGGCCGTCCAGCGCCAGCACGACGTGTTCGGCGAGATGGTGCTCGCGCTCTCTCCCGTGTTCGTCGACGAGCGCTTCAGCGCTGAGCGCTCGCCTGCGACGCTCCACCTGCTTGACCGCCTCACGCGCAAGGCGATTCACCTCGCGGGCACACCCGATGCCGGGATCTGGGAGCAGCGCGGTCACCCGAAGCGCCAGACCTTCTCCACGCTCATGTGCTGGGCGGCGGCTGATCGGATGGCCAACGTCGCGGCGCGGCACCTGCCGGAACGGGAGACGGCGCTGCGGGCTGCGGCCGACGCGATTCGCGGCGACCTCATCGCGCACGCGTGGAGTCAGTCGCAAGGGAGCTTCGTCTCCGCCTTCGGCGGCCAGGACCTGGACGCCGCACTCCTCCAGGTGGCCAGCCTCCGCCTGCTGCCGCCCGACGACCCCCGGATCAGGGGCACCATCGACGCGGTCCAGCGTACCCTCGGGCGCGACGGCTGGATCATGCGCTACCAGATTGACGATGGGCTGGGAGTGCCAAGCGTGACCTTCGTCCTCTGCAGCTTCTGGCTGGTCGAGGCTCTTGCCACCACCGGGCGCATGGCGGAAGCCCGGGCACTCCTCGATCGCATCACGTCGTCAATCTCAGGGCTTGGGCTGCTGTCCGAAGACTACGACGTCGGGCGAGGCTGCCTCTCCGGGAATTTCCCCCAGGCGTACTCGCATGTCGGCCTCATACATGCCGCGTTTGCGGCTTCGCCTCGCTGGCAGGAGGTCTTGTGAGGCTCTAGGACGACGGCCCGTCCGCCGCCCGATCACCATGCCTGCCTCCGGCGAGTTGTGGCTGGGGATCAATGACGACCACTGTCCGGACAATCGGGGCGAGTTCCACGTTCGGATCACCCTGCGCGGTGCGCGACGGCGCTGATCGCCGGGGGCCGGATGGACCGTCATGCCCGGTCCCGGCCAGCGGGCCGTATGCTATGATTCCCGCTCCATGCGTGTCCGTGGGAGCCTCGAGGCCGCCATCGTCCTCGGTGCGGCGATCGGTCTGGCGTGTCTGCTGACCTATCCGCTCGTTCTCAACGCCGAGAATGCCGGGCGGATCGACGTCAACGACGGGAAGTGGAGCATCTGGGTCGTTTCGTGGGTGGCCCACGCGCTCACCACCGACCCGCTTCACGTGTTCAGCGCGAACATCTTCTACCCGCACGACAACTCGCTCGCCTATTCGGAGGCCAACCTCGGAGCGGGCATCGTCGCGGTGCCCGTCTGGCTGGCGACCAGGAACCCGTACGCCACGCACAACTTCGTCCTGCTCCTGTCATTCGTCGTCTCGACGGCGGGCGGGTACTACCTGTGCCGCTACCTGACCGGAAGCCGGCACGCCGCCGCCGTGGCCGGGGTGCTCTACGCGTACTGTCCCTTCGTCTTCGCCCGCACCGCGCACATCCAGTTGATGCTGATCGGCGGCATGCCGTTCTGCCTTCTCGCCTTTCACCGTCTCGTGGACCGGACCACGACGGGCCGCGCCATCGCGCTCGGCGCGATCCTCTGGTTCCAGGGCCTCGCCTGCGCGTACTACGGCGTGTTTGCCGGCATGGCGGTCGGCCTGGGCAGCATCGTCATCGCCATTACGCGCGGCCGGTGGCGGGAGTGGCGGTACTGGTACGGCATCGGCCTGGCCGCCGCGGTGTCGATCAGCCTGACTCTGCCGTTCTTCATCCCGTACATGGCCCTTCAGCGCGAGACGGGATTTGCCCGGACGCTCGACGGCGCGCGATCGTACTCGGCCAACGCCACCTCGTGGCTGGCCTCGGGCGCATGGGCCCATCGCTGGTGGCTGCACTCGATCGAGGGATTCAGTGACGTCCTGTTCCCGGGTCTGCTGACGCTGGTGCTGGGCGTGGTCGGCGCCTGGCTGGGCCTGAGAACCCCTCCGGCACGCCCGGCCGGGTCGCCGGCGCCCGCGCCGCGGATCAGACGCGATCTCGTCGTGTTCTACGTGGTGCTCGGCGTGCTCTCGTTCTGGATCGCGCTCGGTCCCGATGCGTGGCTCTACTCCCAGCTCCATCGGACCATTCCGGTCTTCTCGTTCCTGCGCGCGCCGTCACGGCGCGGCGTCGTCGTCACGCTGTGCCTGGTGGTCCTGGCGGCGGTCGCGATCTCGCGAATGGTCAGCGGGCGCAAGCGGGCTGGGCTGATGGCGGGCGTGCTGGTGGTGCTGGCCGTGGCCGATCTGTTTCAGGCGCCGCTTGGCCTGCGCGAAGTACCGCCCGTCTCGCCGGCCTACCAGGTGCTTGCACGCATGCCCAGGGGGCCGGTCGCGGAGTTCCCGTTCTGGTCGAGCGCGGACAACTTCCATGGCCACGCCGGGTACATGCTCGCGTCCACGACTCATTGGCAGCCGATGATCAACGGTTACAGCGACCACATTCCCCGGGACTTCCGGGATTCGAGCGTCCATCTCGCGACCTTCCCGAGTGCCGACGCGTTCGCCGAGCTCGAGCGGCTCGGCGCCCGCTACATCGTGATGCACGTCGACTCGTACGACTACGGGTCGCGATATACCGTCGTCGAAGGTCTCAAACACTACAGCCCGTACCTGAAGCCGCTGTCCCAGGCGGACGAGACCTGGCTGTTCGAAATTGTCGGGTGGCCGCGATAGCTCCGGAGTCTGCCGCGCTGTCACCACGCGTCGCCTGGGGCGGATGCCCCGGCGCCGGAAACACGAAGGGCGGCGCGGTCACGACACCACGCCGCCCTTCGATTGTGCCCGGTTCAACCGCCGGCGAACCTTACTTCAGTGCCAGCGTCTTCTGAACCGTTCCGCCCTTCAGGCTCGCATACTTGATCGTGACGTCCCCGGAGCCCTTGACGAGATACTGAATGGTCCGCGTCGTCTTTCCAGGTATCCCATTGCGAACGACGATCCGCTTCAGGTCCTTCTGATCGATGAGCTGCTGCACCATCGGCTGGAACTTGCTGCGGACGACGCTGGCCGAAATGACGTCGATCGCTCTTCCGTCGATCGTCAGGATGTCGGGCGCGACGACGTTGTCGCGCGCGGCGGCTGCCAGGACGGTCGGGACCACCTTCGGGTTGGTGAGATCGACCAGCACCTTGAACACGCCCTCGCCCAACGGCTCGACCTTGGTGTCGCCGATGTTCATTTTGGGCATTTCGTCCGCCTGGTAGAGCGTCCACGCCATGTTGCGGTGGCACAGCTCTTCGGTCATGAATCTGGGCGGCACGCGGCCGTAGGTCTTCTTCCAGCCCCCGATCTCGACCTTGCCGAACTGGGGATGATCGAATTCCTTCCATTCGACGAACTGATCGCCGAACTCGAGGTTGTCGTTCCACCAGTAGTTCGCCGCGCGCGGGCTGATTGGGCTCGTCGGGTCCTTCTGCTGCTCGACCAGCGCCGGGCTGTTGTAGTACTGCCCGTTGTTCCACAACTCGTTCGAGAACGACAGAATGCCCAGGCCCTCGGCGGTCCAGTCGATGAACCCGCCGTGCACGGTATAGAGGCCGCTCCAGATGACGAGGTAGCGGTAGTAGGGCAGCATGCGCTCGGCGTTCTGCCCGAGCTCGTTGTAGGCCAGCACGTCGGCGCGCGGGTACTCACCGACCGACTCGGCGCCCGGGCCGCGCAGGATCATGCCGCCGTTGTTGTGGTAGCTCTGGACGCCGGCGATGTTCGGATGTGAGAGCAGGAACTGGTTGATCGCATACGCTTCCGGCAACTGGAAGGGGTAGTCGAGCGCGCCGCTCTGCACGTAGTCCGGCTGCCAGTCAGCGGCCCAGTTGCGGTTCCCGTCGTAGCTGCCGGGACCGTCCTCGCCGATCCGGCCGTCGCCGTCCCGGTCGATGCCTTCGGAGCCCAGCATGATGTAGTCGCCCTGCCCGAAGGGCGCGGCCTCGAGGATGCGCGGGTCCGCCGTGCTCTTGCGCATGTTGCCGTTGCCCATGCCGACGTACTTGCGAATCTGCGAGACGACATTGTCGCCGTTCAGGTCGGTCGGCCAGTCCTCCTCGACCTGGTAGTCGTTGTCGTCGTCGACGGCCATGTGGCCGCTGCGCGCGTTCGCGCCGGGCCCGTGCATGAACCAGTCACGGCCGTCAGGGTTGACGGTTGGCAGCAGGTAGAAGACACGCTCGTTGACGAGCGAGGTGATCCGATCGACCCTCCCGTAGTTCTCCATGAGGTACCAGATCGTGTAGAGGCAGATTTCGCCTCCCTGGATCTCGTTCCCGTGGACGTTGGCCTCGATGTACATCGCGGCCTTGCCGAGCTCCGGCCCGGTGTCGGGATTGTTGATGGTCATCAACGGGATGTCGCGGCCGTCCACCGTCTTGCCGATGGACTGGTACTTGAGGAACTTGGGCCACGCCTTCTCGAGCGTCTTCATGTCGGCGATGAGCTCGGCGACGTCGTGCCAACGGTTGAAATCGAGGTGCACCTTGTAGACGGGCTCGGAGGTCGGGGGCTGGCTGTCGGGCAGCCACGGCTTCTGGGCCTGCCCGGCCTTGGCGGGCGCAGCCTGTGCCGGCTTCGCCTGTGTGGCCGCCGCCTGTCCGATCTTCGCTGCTCCGAGCACCGCCGGGCCCGAGTAGGAGACGCCGGCCAGCGCAATGCCGGCGGCGGCAAGCAATCTGAATCGTGAGTTGATCATCGATATGTCCTCCGGGAGTTCTGTCGCTCGACTACTTGAGGGTCACTGTCACGCTGTCGCGGCCGCTCTTCTGCGACACGACATTCAGCGTGACGGTGCTCCCGGGTTTTCCCTTCACGACCCACTCGTAGCTTTGCAGGCCGCCAGATCCGGGGAGTGCCGTTATGAAGTTCGTCTTCTCGTTGCCTGCAATGATGTCCTTGGCATCGACACCGATCTGCACCATGGTCGGTTTGACCGATCCCGACACGACGCCGTGCGCCAGGGACGTCGGCAGGTAGCCGGTGTTCACGACCTGCGCCTTGATCCGGAAGATTCCCGCTCCGTGGGCGGTCACCTCGGAACTGGCGATCCTGACCTTTGGAAACAGTGACGTGAGATACAGCACGAACTTCGCGTGGCCTGCTGCCAGGTCCGGGATCCGGTCGGCTGGCGGGTTGCTGACGAGGTAGGGCTTGAAACCGCCGATCTCGACCTCGCCGAGGGTCGGGTGCTTGAAGGGCGTCCATTTCACGAACCCGTCAATCTTCTCGGCGTCCAGCCATCGCAGCAGCCGCTGATCGATGTACGCCGGCCCGGCGGCATCCCCGCCGATCGCCTGCGCAGCGCCGCCCCGCCCGCCGGGCTGACCAGCGGCGCCGGCTCGTCCGCCGCCCTGTCCGCGCTGGCCGCTTCCCTGCTGAGCGATCGGCCCGCCGCGGAGATCGGCCCGGTCATCGCTTGATTCGGACGGCGCCGCCGCTGCCCGAGGCTGCAGGCCCCATCCCGGCGTCGAAAACGACGGTACGCCGTACTGGAAGTAGCCGTACTCGAAGAACGCGCCGGCCGGCGTGCGTACCGGCGGAGCGCTGCGCAGTCCGGTCATCTGGCGGTATTGATCGCTGACGGTGAGAAAGTACTCGATGTCGGTGGGGCTGATCGTGGTGGCCGGAGCCCTACCGGCACCGCCTCGGCCGCCCGAGGGCTGCGCGGCCGCGCCCGCCCGTCCTCCGCCGCCTCCGCCCCCGAAGTCACCGCCCCCGCGTCCGCCCCGCCCGCCGAATCCGCCCGCATCCTGGAACATCCCGTTCCGGCGAGACTCCGCAATGCTGCGATCGGCGAACTCGATCAGGCTGATTGCTGCGGCCGGCCCCAACTCGCCACGCCGCCCCGGCGGTACGACCAGGTTGTCGCTCTCTCCGAAGGTGAGGAACGCGGCGATGTTCGCGTGCTTGAGCACGTAGTCCAGCATCGCGCGCGTTTCGGCTTCGCTCGTCATGTACCGGCCGGCATCGGGCTGGAAGTACGGGTACTGGTGCTGGAAGTTCCGGTTGATGTCCACGCCGCCGGGACCATCTTCGGCGATGAACCCGTCATTGTCCCTGTCGGTGCCCTCCCAGTAGATCGCATAGCCGCCGGCCTCGCCCTTGGCCGGATCGGCGCGCTTCATCAGACGCGGATCCGCCGGGTCGATCATGTACGGGCCTTTCGGATCCTTCACGCGCATCACCGTGATCACGCCGTCCTTGTTCAGATCCTGCGGGCCGTCTTCGTCCGCCCGCGCGTCGTTGTCGGCATCGAACGAGGTCGCGTTGGTCCGGCGGCCAGTCTTGACGGCGGCGAACATCAGCTCGGCCCCGTCCGGGTTGACCCTCGGCACGATGTAGACGACGTGATTATCGAGACGCTGCTTGACCGTCGCATCGGTGGCGTACGATTCAGCCAGGTAATCGGCGAGGTACAACGCGATCTCGCTGCCGACCAGGTGATCGCCCTCGAGGTTGGCGGCCACGAGCAGGCCGGGCCGTTGTCCGACCGGAGTACCGGCCGGGTTCGCCAGCTCGATCGCCCAGATGTCGCGTCCCTCGGAGGACTTGCCGATGGTCGCCAGCCTGGCGATATCCGGATGTGACGCGGCGATCGCCTTGAGCGCAGCGGTGAGGTCCTGGAAGTTGTGATACGTCGCGACATTGACCGATCCGGCAGAGACCGGCTCCAGCGACAGCACAGCAGCCACGAGCGCCGCCGCGCGGAACCATCCGCCGCAGAGATGTGTTCGGGCAGTCCGCACTCTCATCCTCCTCAGGTAGCTTGAATGAATGCCAACATTCGGGCGCACGACGACCGCGCCAAGGGGGCGCCTGGCACGCCGCCGTAGAGGCCGCCCGGTTGAACGCCAGAGAGTACCACAGTGCGCCCGATCCGCGCGCCCGGATGCGGCATGTGACGCGCGACCGGCCAGCCCGTGCGGCCCGGGGACGCATCTGTCCGTCCCCGCCCCGGCCGGCACGGGACGAGGCATCCGCCGGGTCGAAGTGGCTTTGCCGCCCCCCCGGCCGGGCGCATAATATGCCCTTGGCGTCGCGCAAGCCGGCGCGTGCGGACCTGCTGCGGCGGGGAACGATGACAAGCCCGACTCGCCGACCGACGCAAGAGGCGGAGACCTTGATGACGAATGGACTCCAGGGCGGCATCGCGAACGCCGTCAGGACCATCAGAACACGGCTCCAGCGCGTGCTCAGCGGCGAAGGACACGCCGGTTGGCTGTGGACCCTCCGCTACGGCGGGGCGGTGGCAGGGGTGGGCTTTGCCTCCGTGTGGCGTTGGTACATGGAAGCGGAGGTGGGCCCGGGCTTGCCCACCTTCATCACCTATTACCCCGTGGTGATGCTCGTCAGCCTGATAGCAGGATTCGGGCCCGGGCTCCTCACCACGGTCCTCTCGGCCGTGGTGGTGGACTATTCGATCATGCCTCCGCTCGGCCAGATTGCCGTCATTTCGCCGGTTGACCGTCTTGCGCTGACGCTGTTCGTTGCGCTGGGCGTGATGATGAGTACGGTCGCCGAGTTGTACCGTCGCGACCGCCGCCAGGCCGCCGCCTACGAACGGGAACGCGCGCTTCGCGAGAGCGCCGAAGCGTTGAGAGCGTCAACCGACCGCGAGCGCTTCCTCGCCAGCGTCGTCGAAGGCGCGTCCCAGGCGTTTGCCGTCGGTTACCCCGACGGGAGAATCGGCCAGGTCAACCGGGCGTTCGAAGACCTGACGGGCTACACCGCCGACGAGCTTCGATCGGCCGGCCGGGCGATCGATATGACGCCGCCCGAGTGGGCCGAACGGGAGCGCGAGAAACTCGACGAACTCAACCGGACGGGCGTTCCGGTCCGTTACGAGAAGCAGTTCGTGCGGAAAGACGGTACACGGGTTCCAGTCGAACTGTTCGTCCACATCGTCAAGAACATCGAAGGACGACCCGAGTACTACTATTCGTTCATCAACGACATCTCCGAGCGCCGGAAGGCCCAGGAGTCGCTTCGGTCGATCAACCTGGAGCTGCACACCGCCAACTCCGAACTCCAGGACTCACGCCGGGCGGCACTCAACCTGATGGACGACGCGCTCGCCGCGCGGCAACAGGTCGAACGTGCGCACGTCGCGCTGGCTGAGACCGAAGCGCGGTACCGCTCCCATGTCGAAAATGCAGGGCTGGCCGTTGTCGAATGGGACGCCGACTTCGTCGTGACGCGCTGGGCCGGCGAGGCGGAGAAGATCTTCGGCTGGAGCCCGGCCGAGACCCTTGGTCGCGCCATCGCGGACCTCCACACGATCTACGAGCCCGACATTCCCATTGTCGCCCGCGTCATGGAGCGGCTGACCGACGGCGAGACCCGAAAGATCGTCTCGTCCAATCGCAACGTGACCAAGGACGGCCGAATCATCCACTGCACCTGGCACAACTCCGTGCAGCTGGACGTCAACGGGCGCATGGCATCGGTGTTCTCGCTGGTTCAGGACGACACCGCGCGGGTCGAAGCCGAGGATGCCGTGCGGGAGCTGAACGCCACGCTCGAAAGGCGCGTCATCGAGCGCACCGGCGAGGTGCAGCACCTGGCGGACCAGCTTCGGGCGCTGGCTTCCGAGCTGACGCAGACCGAGCAGCGGGAGCGCAAGCGGCTGGCCTCGATCCTGCACGACCACATTCAGCAACTGCTCGTGGCGGCGCAGATGCAGCTCGGCATGATCAAACGCGCCGATGTCCGCTTGATACCCTCTGTCGTCCAGGGCACCGAGTCCATCATCACCGAGGCCATCGCGGCCTCGAGGTCGTTGGCCGTCGAGCTGAGCCCGCCCATCCTGCACCAGGCGGGTCTGGTGGCCGGGCTGTCGTGGCTGGCCGCCCGCATGCAGGAGAAGCACGGATTCACAGTGCGGGTCCGCTCAGACCGTTCCGCTGAGCCGCCCGACGAGAATCTCCGCATCCTGCTCTTCGAATCCGTGCGCGAGCTGCTCCTCAATGCCGTCAAGCACTCCGGCGAACGTCAGGCCGACATCGTGATGATGCAGACGCCGAACCGGTGGACGAAGATCGTCGTCGAGGACAACGGGATTGGATTCAATCCGACGGTCATCGAGTCGCGGCGCGCCACGGGTGGGTTCGGCCTCTTCAGCATTCAGCAGCGCCTGGCTCACGTGGGCGGCCGGCTCGAGATCGAGAGCGAGCCCGGCAATGGGGCTCGCCTCATCCTGCTCGCGCCGCTGCCCCAGGCGGTCGACCTGGGCCTGGATCAGCCAATCGCTCCGCCGCCGCCCCTGGAGCCCGCAACGCTTCACGTTCGGGCCAAGGGCCGGCCCGTCCGCGTGCTGCTGGCCGACGACCACACGATCCTGCGCCAGGGGTTGATCAGCCTCCTGCAGTTCGAGCCCGACATCGAGGTGGTCGGGGAGGCCGCCGACGGAGAACAGGCCGTCGAACTTGCCCGCCAGATCAAGCCGGATGTGGTCATCATGGACATCAACATGTCGGTCATGGACGGCATCGAGGCCACCGAGATCATTGTCGGCGAGTTGCCGCTGACCAAGGTCATCGGTTTGACGATGCACATCGCTTCCGATGTCGCGACCGGTCTCCTGAAAGCGGGAGCGGTGGGATGCCTGGCCAAAGGCGGGCCATCCGAAGACCTGATTTCGGCGATCCGGGCATGCCGACCGGGTGGATCCTCAGCGAGCCTGAAGAAGCCCGGCCGCGCGGCGATCGGTGATGGCGCCATCAACTGATCACGAAGCCGGGGCCGCTTCATTCCCGCATTCGGGGCGGCGTCCTGGCGGCGGGTCAGTCGATTCGGGCGACGCCGTTGCCGGGCTTGGGGAATCGCTCGAACACCGCGGGGTCGTGGCCCGGTACGATCAGGCGCGGGCTCGACGCAAGGCGGAGCATCCGCTCCTGAACGCGGAGATCGGCGCTCGGGTCCGAAGTCTGAGCCAGCGACAGGTGCTTCTCGAGATTCTCGTAGAGGTACACGTTGTCGGACGCCACCACGACCGTGCCCGCGCGCGTCCGAACCCCGACATACTGCGACGCGAACGTGTGCTTGCCGCCGGTATAGGCGGTGACGCCGTCGACGATCTGTTGCGCGTCCCCGTTCACCAGGTCCAGCCGATTCTGCGCGTGGAGCCCGGCGAGCACCGCCGCGTCTTCAACGGTGATGGTGCGGTCCTTCGGCTTTCCCTGGTCGTCCACGTAGTGGGTGAATTCCTCGCGCTGGATGTGGACCCGGGCCTTCGGAAACAGGTCCAGGCCGCCGATGTGATCCCAATGGACGTGGGTGACAACGATGTCGGTGATGTCGCCGGGCTGCAGCCCGACCTTCCCGATGGCCTCGGACGGCTTGACGACATCGACCAGTTTCCAGCGTTCGAAGGTCGGTCCCTTGTACGAGCCGGCATCCACCAGGATGTTCCTGCCGCCCGGGCCCTTCAGCACCCAGACCATGAACGGCAGGTCGATTTTTCTGGATGGATCGGCTCCGGCGACGAGCGACGACACGGCGAAGCCCGGTGAGGTCGCGTACCGAATCGCGTAGACCTCGAAGGCGGGCCCGGAATCGACTCGCGCACCCGGCCCGGCCTGGCCCCTTGCCGCGATGGTTCCCATCCCGATCAGCGCTCCCGCGGCGATGACCCGCGCGAGAACCGACAGTCGCCCTGAACCGATCATCTTTCGTCTCCTGGCCCCTGTAGGGCGCAGCCTGCAACTCGTCCAGTCCCGCGGCGAGGCAGAGAGAGCGGACGAGGTCTGCCTGAATGTTCCGGGCCAGATTATAGCGTGACGGCCGTAGGTGGGGATGTTCGAAGCACGCCAGGGAGGATTGGGCGACGGCCGGCATCCGGCCGTCGCCCTCGGTACGCGCGCCCCCGGTCGCCGTTCTGCGACGGAGGGCGCAGGAGGTCCTACACCACGACCAGCGGCCGCATCATGTCGTGCTCCTCGTGTTCGAGGATGTGGCAGTGCCACACGTACTCGTGGCCGCCGGTCCTCGGACTCATCGGCACGTGCACGGTCCGGTTGTGTCCACGCACGTTCACGACCGGGTCCGGCGGCAGGTCGAACTTCATGATGAGCCTCGTGACTTCGCCGGGGTTCATCCTGATGGTCTCCTTGTATCCGCGCTCGTTCGGGTCTGGCGGGATGAATGGCCCGCTTGGCGTGAAGACGCCGCCCACCGGGTTGCCTTCCTCATCCTGCGCGAACGGCGCCCGGCCCATGACCTGAGCGTTCACCAGGTGGATGTGAATCGGGTGAACGTCTCCCGTCGTGTTGTAGATGTCCCACACTTCGATTGAGCCCCTGGCCGGCTGATCGTCCGGGGTGAGGGGATCCATGTACTCCGTTCCGTATTTCGTGCCGCCCGCACCCATGGAGGAGTCGGTTGTGCCGACAAACTGCTGAAGCCGGCCGAATTCGTCGAATCCCTCGTTCAGCGTCTTGATCCGTTGATTGGCATTGGGCGGGATCTCGAACACGCTGCCGATCACGCTGTCCTGGATCAGCAGGCCGAGATCGACCAGCCCAAGCTCGGTGGCGAGCAGGTCGAGCAGGCCCGTGCTCAGCGTCGGGCCCGAATAGACGGCCGGCGTAATCCTGATGCGCATCAGCGTCCGCGTATTCGGGCCGTGCGCGCTGTCGGGCGCCCCGTGGCCCGTGAAGTAGTCATTGTCGAAGGGCGACGCAGGATCGCCCATCGGGAAGGGTGCCGGCGCGTCGTTGTAGAGGATGAAGCTCGCCCCGGCGCACTCGCTGAAGTCGATGAGCACGTCCGCACGCTCGGCTCCGCCCAGCACCAGGCTGTATCCCGTCTGGTCGTGCGCGAGGTACTTGTCGACGTCGATGGGATTGCCCGACGAGACGATGACCGGCCGGGGAAGGAACCCGCCCTCGGTGCCGATCTGGATGAAGTCGGGGCCCTTGCGGTTGGTCGGATCCCCGCTCGATTCCCGCTCGTAGTACAGCTGCAGGTTCCAGACACGCGACTGGGTGCCGTTCAGCAGGCGAAAACGGTGGACGCCGGCAGGAATGGTCAGTTCAGGAAAGGCCATGCCGTTGATGACGGCCGTGTCGGCGAAGAACTCCGGGACGCACGAGATCGGAGGCGGTGTCCCCACCGGGCCGTCCGGCGGACCGTAGCTGCTCGGGTAGTCGAGATCTCCGCGGCGGCCCCACTGGTCCGCCCGGCTCTTGAAGCTCTTGTCCTGCAGCACGAGCGGGATTCCAGGGAGCTGGTTCGCGGCAATCACGCCCGACGCGCCGAACAGCCTGACCTCATCGTCATCGACGAGCACGTAGGGTGCCGCAAGACCCGCGTAGGCGTTGAGCCGCGTGATACCCATCGCGTGGTCGTGGTACCACATCAGCCGCGAGGTCTGCGCGTTGGGAATCCACAAATCGTCGGTCGGCAGCCCGAGCCGGTCCGGCAGCCACCAGATGTGCGACGGGCCGTGAGTGAAGTTCGGCGCGATCCAATGGAACGGGCCACCGTCGCTTGGCCACGGCACGAAGCCGCCGTGCAGATGAATGGCCGCCCGGTTGACGGCCTGCCCGGGCTCGGCGCCCGGCAGGGTCGTGTCGACCGGAAGCGGGTGGACCGATGGAAGCAGGTTGACGAACTTCATCCGGACCGGCTTGCCTTTGGTCGCGACGATCGCAGGTCCAAGGTAGCGGAACTTCGGGTTGAGCGAGGTGGCATCGGCGTACCCCCACAGCTTCGTGCTCGGGAGATCGGGATGCATCTGCTGACGGTGCTGCCCGGCGACGATCAGGTAGAAATCGGTTCCCGGGTACAGCGACGTGTTGGCTGAGGCGACAGGTATCCCCGTCGGCCCAAGGCCCGGGAGGGGCGCAACGAACTTTCTCAGGTTCTTGATTGGATCGAGGCCGGCTCCGAGCACCTTGCGGCCGGAAAGTGCGAGGCCGGCGCCTGCCAACGCTGATGTCTGGATGAATCTCCGCCTGGTGGCCTTCATGATCTCCTCCCGTCGGTTCGAGTGCGGATCGGACCATTGCCTCCGCAGGATCGTGGGGTGATCCTGGGGCGTCTGCCCGGGCCGGGGGCCCGATGTGCTGACGTGCCGACGAGGGTAGAGCGCGGGACGCGAGTCGAGAATGGTACAGCGGTGCCTCAACGGTAGTACCTCGGTACCCCGGCGAGATGGTACCGGGATATTCCGCGCCCGTCGTTGGGACCGAGTCGGGCGGCGTGGGATGAGAGTTGACGGACCGCAAGCTGAAGCGGAGGCTCCGGCGATGCGGTCGCCGGTTCCAGGGTATGATCCCCCGGCCCTGCGAAGGAGTCGCGACCGACACGTGTGCTGGATTTTCCTGACAGGAGGGCCACAGGGACGGCCCTTCCTTTGGAGCCGCAATCATGAAACGACGCGTGACATACGCCTGCGCATTGCTGGTGGCGTTGATAGTCGTTCCCGCGGATGGACAGGGACAGGCGCCCCTGGCGGCCACCACCCAGGCGGTCCCCAAGGACTTGAGGCCGTTGCTTCAGCCGAAGCAGAGCGAGATGCGCCTGGTCGTCCTGAGGTACACGCTTGACCGCGCCGCACTCTCCGGAAACTTTCTGGGCGCGCCACGCGGAGGTTCCGGTGGCGGCCGGGGCGCGGTCGCAGCCAGCCAGGCGCCGGCCTTCCCCTCGCCGAACCGGATCGCGCGGCTGAAGCGCTTCGACCTCGACTGGCAACAGGCGCTCGCCAGGCTCGACGTGACAAGGCTGTCACCAGCAGCAAACCGCGACCTCGACACGCTCACGGAAACCATCGCGTCGAACTCGAAGCAGCTCGACAGCGATTCCGCGCTGCTCGCCCAGATTGTCCCGATCCTCCCGTTTGCCGGTTCGATCGTTCAGCTCGTCGAATCCCGAATTCGGCTCGAGGATCTCGATCCTGAAAAGGCCGCAGGCACCCTGTCCGAGATCACGAGGCTCGTCGCCCGTGCGAGCGTGCAGGCCGAAGCGGGACTTGGCGCGTCCCCGGCACCCGACGCGGTGCGCATGAGCCAGGGCACCGCGGGCCGGGGGGCAGCGGCCGTCGAGATGCTCCGCAGCAGCCTCACCGAGTGGTTCAGCTTCTACAACGGGTACGACCCGTTGTTCACGTGGTGGATGGGAGTCCCGTTCAAGAAGGCCGATGCGGCCCTGCAGGGATATGCCGCGCTGCTGAAGGACAAGGTCGCCGCCGCGGACCTGGGGCCTCCGGGGGCGCCCGTGCCGGCACCCTCCGCGGTCGCGCCGGCTTCCGCGCCGAAATTCGCCTCGGTGCCGGACCTCGCCGAGATCATCGCCCTGCCGCAGGACGAGATGTCAGCCATCGTGCAGCAATTCCGCGGCACCTCCGGCCGTGGAGGCCGAGGCGGGGACGGATCGACTTCGTCGGCCGATGCGCTGCAGGCCGCGCGCGGGACGCAGGGGGGGCAGACGCCGGTCGTGCGAGACAGGAAGTTCTACCAGGGCTGGCTCGCGGCGCTCAAGACGCTCAAGTTCGAATCGCTGACCCGCAACGCGCAGGTCGATTATCTCTACATCAAGAAGACGGCCGAGCAGCGCATGTCCCGCCTCGGACAGACCCTTCCGGCGAACCCTCCGCGCAAAGCCGACGCGAGCGGCATTTCGGGTGCCGCACGGGGGCGGGACGGCCTCATCTCCGACCTGCAGGACGAGATGATTCCGTACACGCCGGAGGAACTCCTCGCGCTGGCGGAGAAGGAATTCGCGTGGTGCGATGTCGAGATGAGGAAGGCCTCTCGTCAGATGGGCTTCGGCGACCAGTGGAAGCTCGCCATCGAGAAGGTCAAGCAGTTGCACCCGCCGCCGGGCGGCCAGGTGGCGGTCGTCCGCGACCTGATGTTCGAGGCGATCGATTACCTGAGGGCGAAGAACCTGATCACGGTGCCGGCAATCGCGGCCGAGTCGCTGCACATGATCATGATGTCGCCCGAGCGGCAGCTGGTGAACCCGTTCTTCCTCGGCGGGTCGCTCATCACGGTGTCGTACCCGACCGACACGATGGACTACGACGCACGGATCCAGAGCATGCGCGGCAACAACACGCCGTTCTCGCACGCGACGGCCTTCCACGAGATGATCCCTGGTCACAATCTCGTGGGGTACACCAACGCACGCTACGCGGGCTACCGCGCGAATATCGGCAGCGGCTCACCGTTCTATTCGGAGGGCTGGCCGCTCTACTGGGAAACGCTGATGTACGACCTGGGATTTCACGACACACCCGAACGGAAGGTCGGGGCCCTCTTCTGGCGCATGCACCGGTGCGCACGCATCATCTTCTCGCTCAAGTTCCACATGGGCGAGTGGTCGCCCCAGGAGTGCATCGACTTCCTGATCGACCGGGTAGCCTTCGAGCCGGACAACGCGGCTGGGGAGGTCCGTCGCTCGTTCCAGGGCGGATACGGGCCGCTCTACCAGGCAGCCTACCTGCTCGGCGGGCTGCAGTTGCGCGGGCTGCGCCGTGAACTGGTCGACAGCGGCCAGCTGACCGACAAGCCGTTTCATGACGAAATCCTGCGGCAAGGCAGCATGCCGATCGCGCTGCTTCGGCTTGCGCTGGGAACGCAGAAACTGACGCGGGACACGCCGGTCGACTGGAAGTTCTACGGCGAGATCGCCGCGAAGTAGACGGCAAGCGGATCTGAGGGCAATCCGCCCTGGCTTTCAGACCCGGCGGGTCAGGGGCACGGGTGCACGCAGCCACGAAACGGCTTGCGACCGCCCGGGAAGGCAGGGCGGAGGTCGAGGGGCCACGTCCCGCTTCCGCCACTTGGATCTTGCGGCCCATTCGCGCTATCGTACGCGGGCCTCTCCGCCCCGATTGTCCGGAGGAGGCGTCGGCCCGGCCGTTCCCGTTCCGCCAGGGTCTGGTTCGGGCCGCGTTGTCAGGACTGTCTGGCGGCGAATCGTCGGCACTGCTGCACTTATCCGGCCGGTCTCAGGAGAGAGGATTCCTCGATGCACCACAGGAGAATGCCCGTCTATTTTGCGCTCTTGATGGCTTTGGTTCTCATCGCCCCGTCCGTCGAGACGCAGGGGAGAATCACACCGCCCCAGTTCACGGCGAACGGAAAAACCTACACGGCTGGTGACGACTACTTCCTCGCCACCTACACCCAGTTCCGCGAGTACCTCACGAAGCTCGGCCAGGAATCCAACCGGTTCAAGATCGAGGAGATCGGCAAGACCGCCCAGGGCCGGCCGATTCTCATGGCCATCATCACCTCGCCTGAGAACCACAAGAATCTGGCCCGCTACAAGGAAATCTCGCAGAAGCTCGCACGGGCGGAGGGCCTGACCGACGACGAGGCGCGGAAGCTCGCCGCCGAGGGCAAGGCCGTGGTCTGGATCGACGGCGGCCTGCACGCCACCGAGTGCATCAACGCGCAGGGCCTCTTCACCTTCGCGCACCAGATGGCGAGCCAGAACGACCCGGAGACGCTGCGGCTGCTGAACGACACGATCACGCTGCTCGTCGCGGTCAACCCCGACGGCATGGAGCTCGTCGGGAACTGGTACATGCGCGAGGCCGACGAGAAGCGCCGCTCCATGGGCCAGCTTCCGGTGCTCTACCAGCACTACGCCGGCCACGACGACAATCGCGATTCCTACGCGTCCAACCTGTCGGAGACCGAGGCCGTCAACCGGCAGCTCTATATCGAGTGGAATCCGCAAATCATGTACAACCAGCACCAGACCGGCCCGGCCGGCGCGGTGCTGTTCGTGCCGCCGTTCCGTGACCCCTTCAACTACAACGAGGATCCGCTGGTCCCGATGGGGATCGATCTGGTGTCGACCTCCATTCACAACCGGTTCGTGACCGAGGGCAAGCCCGGAGCCGCGATGCGGTCCGAGGCGTCCTACTCGACCTGGTACAACGGCGGCGAGCGGACGACGACCGGCTTCCACAACATGATCGGTATCCTGACGGAGATCAGCGGCAACCCGACGCCGGCGCCGATCGGCCTGGTGCTCGACAAGCAGCTCCCGCATCAGGATCTGCCGATGCCGATCCCGCCGCAGTCCGAATGGCACCAGCGGCAGGCGATCGACTACATCATGTCCGCCAACCGGGCGATCCTGGACGTGGCCTCGAAGCACCGCGAAGACTTCCTGTTCCGCATCTACAAGATGGGGAAGAACTCGATCGATCGCGGCAGCCGCGACAACTGGACCATCCAGCCCGACTGGATCGACGAGGCGAAGGCGCAGGTGGCGAAGGACGCGGAAGCCGCAGGCCGAGGGGCTGGCGGCCGCGGAGCGGCGGGCGGCGGCGGCGGTCGCGGCGGCGTCGATCCGAAGTACTACAAGGCGATGCTGACGACGGAGCGGCGCGATCCGCGCGGCTACATCATCCCGTCGGACCAGACTGACTTCAACACGGCCACACGGTTCGTCAACGCGCTCATCAAGGACGGCGTCGTCATTCACCGGGCAACCGCTCCGTTCACCGTCGGCGCAAAGACCTACCCGGCTGGTTCGTACGTGATCAAGGCTGCCCAGGCCTTCCGGCCGCACCTGCGCGACATGCTCGAACCGCAGGATCACCCGAACGACTTCCTGTACCCGGGCGGGCCGCCCCGGCCGCCCTACGACATTACCGGCTATACGCTGGCCTTCCAGATGGGCGTGCAGTTCGACCGGATCCTCGAGGGATTCGACGGGCCGTTCGAGAAGCTGCCGCTCACGCCGATCAAGCTCGGTGGCGCGAAGGTCGTCGCCACGAAGGCCGCACCGGTCGGTTACCTTCTGAGCCATCGCCTGACCGACGCCTTTGTCGCGACCTCGAAACTGCTGGCCGGGAAAGAAGACGTGTACTGGCTGAAGTCGGCCCTGTCGGCCAACGGCAAGACCTACGAGGCCGGCACCATCTACGTTCCTGCCAAGCCGACCACCAAGGCCATCGTCGAGAAGCTGGCGGCGGATCTGGGCGTCGTGTTCGAGGCAACGTCCGCGAGGCCGAGCGGCGCCGCCCTGAAGCTGAACCCGGTGCGTATCGGGTTGTGGGATCAGTACGGCGGATCGATGCCGTCAGGCTGGATCCGGTGGATCTTCGAACAGGCGTACCCGACCACCTTCGAGCTGGTGTTCCCGCCGGCGCTCGATGCCGGCAACCTGCGCGCGAAGTATGACGTGCTCATCTTCCCAAGCGGCGCGATTCCCGCTGCGCCGGGCGAACCGGCGGGCGGCGGCCGGGGCGGCGGCGGCGGCGACGCGGCCCCGCCGGAAACTCCGGGCGCTCCGGCCGCAGCAGCCGGCGGGCGCGGCGCAGCCGGCGGACGCGGCGGACAGGGCGGAGCGGCGCAGTCGAACATACCGGCCGAGTTCCAGGGCCGCCAGGGCCGCATCACGGCTTCGACGACGATCCCGGCGCTCAAGGCGTTTGTCGAAGAGGGCGGCACGATCATCGCCATCGGAAGCTCGACCAGCATCGCCGGGCATTTCGGCCTGCCGGTCAGCAACGGGCTGGTTGAAATCGTCAACGGCGTGGAGCGGCGTCTGCCGAACGACAAGCTCTACGTGCCGGGCTCGGTCCTGATGGCGACGCTCGACACGACCAACCCGCTCGCATACGGCCTGAGCGAGACGACCGATGTCATGTGGGAGAACGATCCAGCGCTGCATGTCGGCCCGGCCGCCCTGACGAAGGGCGTCGTGCCGGTGGGCTGGTTCTCGACCGACAAACCCCTCAGGAGCGGCTGGGCGTGGGGCCAGCAGTACCTGAAGGGCCTGGCCATCGCCGTTGACGCGACGGTGGGCAAGGGCAAGGTCTTCCTGTTCGCGCCGGAGATCACCTTCCGCGCGCAGCCGCACTCGACCTTCAAGTTCCTGTTCAACGGGATCTACTACGGGAGTGCCAAGCCGGTGACGATCGGGGCGGCTACCAGGTAGGAGAACCAAGCGCTCGAGGATCCTGGTCGCGGGCCAGGACGAGTCGATACGCGAGAGCCAGGGGACGCCAAGCGCATCCCCTGGCTCTTCTTGTCTGGACCGCGCTGACGGAGAAGCCGCGCGCTCCGGGCACCGGCCAAGCGTTTCAGGAGCTCGGCTGAAGGAGGATGGCTCCTCCCCAGAGCGCGTGGATGATGATGGCCACAATCACGATGAGCCAGGCTGCCGGCTTCGACCGTCGGGCGAGGGGGGGCCAGCGTCGCGCACCGGCGATGATCGACCACGAGATCGTCACCACGAGAACGACGAAGAGCCAGGGTACCGCCATCCAGATCTTGCCCGGCAGGATCCACGCATAGTGGGGAACGTACGGCAGCATGATGCCGTCCTCTTCCGCACGCGCCCAGAACAGTGCTGACGGGACCGTCCAGGTGCAGAACGCCGCGAGCCATGCCACGGTCCCCGGCGGCAGTGCGGACCACAGCCGCCGGCCCCGCACCCGTGTCACGGCTCCGTCAGGTCGGGCGATGTCGCCCGTGTCGCGCGAGTCGGTCAATCCGGCCTACCTTTTCACTTTCTGCAGCGCCTTGGCCAGTTCCGCATCGTCCACGACGCCCTGGACACAGTTGATCGAGCGATGCATCGATCGAGGCTTTGACCATGCCCATCAAGCCGATCATCGCCTGCTCGCGCTTGTCGTTGCCGGAGTAGATGTTCGTGTACAGCGTGTCGCCGGTCTTGGCGTCGATGAAATCGAGCTTGATCTGGATCGACGAGGTCGCGCCGACCATGATGAACCCGGCGTTGCGGGCGGCCTGGAGATTGACGAAGGTCGCGTTGACCTTGACGTCTCCGTCCGTACCCTCGTTCCACTGATGACCCGAGCCACCGATGGCCGCCCCGAGACCCTCGTAGAGCGCGTCGGCCATCGGCCGTTCCTCGAACAGGTTGTAGGTATGCATCGGCTGTTTGAACTGCGCGAGCATCGTCGGATCAGTGCGCTTGTCCGCGTAATCGCCCTTGAAGAACTGCAGGGCCGGGGTCACCTTCGGGAGTTCGTGGCCCTGCTGGAGCTTGGCCTTGAAGTCCGGACGGAGCGCAACATCGACGCGATGCGTGCAGGCGCCGAGAACCGACAACATGACGACGAGGAGAACCAGTTTCTTCTTCATCGACATCCTCCTGTGACTCGAATCTGACGGCGGCCGGTGCGGCCGCCTCAATGTGTCCGACCGGCTAGAAGGCCAGGCTTACGCGTGCAAACGATAGTCCTGCGGCCGGCCCAGCGCCACTCCCCGTCATCGGGAGCGCCAGGCTGACCTTGAATCGCCCCTTCTCGTAGACCGTCTTCTCTGTCGAGAACGCAGAACCGATCAGCGCGCCGACCACCGCACCTCCCAGGGTGAGCCCGGCGATGACGGTGCCGGCGTTGCTCCGGGTCTCCAGGTAGGGATCGGCCTCGACCTGCGCGTAGGCCGCCAGGCCCGAGAGCAGCATCAGGCCACCGCCGGTGACCGCGCCCCAGACGACCATGTTCTTCTTGTGCGACACCCACTCGACATCACTGGTCGGAATCGAGAGCCGCCGGCCGGTGGCCGTGTCGGTGAAGGAGAGCGTGTCTCCCGCGAATTGAAGGTCGCGCGCCTCGAACCTCGTCAGGTCCTTCAGAATGATCTTGCCGCGGCCGAAGCTCTGGTTGAATCCTGGGCCCTCTTGTCCCCGCGCTGGTGCCGGAAGCGCGAGGGCGATGGAGATTCCGACGCAGATCGCCGCAAACTTCGTGTGCATTACGGGAACCTCTGCAGGGTGTCGGGATGGTCCGGAACGGGGGGCGCGGCCATTATATGCGGTTGGCGGCCCAATCCAGATCGCCTTTCTGCCTGGCCCGGAGGCGCCTTCGGTTGGGTGCGCAGGTCCGGAAGGTTGTGCTCGGGGACTCCTGGCGAGCCTCAGGGCGGGATCCAGATGTCTTGTTCCCGGGTCCAAGAATCAGGCGTGTTTCTTGATTGCCCGGAGGCACTATGTCTCTTCGTCCAGTGAGGCGCGTTCTGACGTCGAAGCCGACCATCGAAGGAGCCGGCGTCCACCTGCGCCGGGCCTTCGGATTTGGCCAGACCAGTGACTACGACCCGTTCCTGCTCTTCGATGATTTCCGCGGCGACCGTCCGGCCGACTATTCCGCCGGCTTTCCGTGGCATCCGCACCGCGGCATCGAGACGATCACCTACGTGCTCGCCGGAACCGTCGACCACGGCGACAGCATGGGGAACTCCGGCACGATCGGCGCCGGCGACGTCCAGTGGATGACGGCCGGCAGCGGGATCATCCACCAGGAGATGCCGCACGGCGACACGGTCGGCCGCATGCACGGCTTCCAGCTTTGGGCCAACCTGCCCTCGTCCCTGAAGATGACCGACCCGCGGTACCAGGACATCAAGGCCGGAGACGTGGCGGAAGTCACCGACGATGACGGAACGAAGGTACGGGTGATCTGCGGCAACTACTGGGGGGTGTCGGGCCCGGTGGACGGCGTCGCGGCCGATCCTCAGTACCTCGATGTCTGGGTGCCGCCGGGACGAAACCGCAGCCTGCCGGTCGAGCGATCGCGCAACGTGTTCGCCTATGTATTCGACGGCGCGGGCCGTTTCCGGGACGCGTCCGCGCCTCGGCCCGTGCAAACCGAGCAGGTCGGCGCGGAGCCGGGCAAGGAGCCGTCTGCGCCGGTGGAGAACCGATCGCTGATCCTGTTCGATCCGGGTGACGAGATTCGGATCGAGGCCGGTGAACAGGGCATCCGCTTCCTCCTGGTGTCAGGCACTCCGATCCAGGAGCCGGTTGCGTGGTACGGTCCAATCGTGATGAACACGCAAGAACAACTGCGCGAGGCCTTCGACGAATACAACCGCGGCACGTTTCTGAAGCACAAACGGTAGAGGCCGCGAGCTCGTTGCCGGGTCTGCCTTCGACTCCGCTCAGGCCAGGGAAGAACCGGCCTCCATCCGGACCAGCGCATGAAGGCCCGGCCTCCATCCCGAGCATCAGTCGATCCTGACTGATGGAACCCGGCCGCCATGCACCTTGTGGAGCCCGGGGTCTTCAGACTTCGTTGTTCGCCGCCAGCCGCCAGCCGCCAGTCGCCAGCCATCGCCAGCCGCCAGCCACCAGTCGCCAGCCGCTCTACTTCGCTCCCTTCGCCGGCATGTCCTCGTTGAAGATCCAGTCGGCGATTGCGGACTTGTAGGTCACGCTCGTGAACGTGAAGGGTGTCTGCTGTTCACCCTGCCGCGTCTTGGTGACCTCGAGCACGCGGGTGGCCCACGTGACGCCCTCGAACGGTTTGAACTCCCAGTAGATGCGGGTCGAGGCCGGGGTGACTTCCTTGATGAGGAAGTAGGTTTCCCTGTCGATGTAGAGTTCGCGGGATTCGGCTCCCACCTTCAGCGCGACCACGAACGCGCCTCGAGTCATCGGTGAAGCGGGCCCGCCCTTGGCCGCGGGCGGCGGCGTCCACGTCACATCCGCGTCGGGGCGCAACTCGAGCGATGTCCCCTCGCGCGCATAGAACGCGACGCCGTAACACTGATCGAGCGTCCGCTTCATGCGCGCCGCATCGTAGGACGAGGCCACCAGGTTGCGGCGGGTCCAGGCGACGCCGTCGTTGAGGAAGTACTCGTAGAACGCGCGTCCGTGGTCGGCCGTCATGTCCTGCTCGACCTTCACCTTTCCCGGCAGCTTGGCCTGCAGCAGGTACGCCGCCTTGTACTCGATGCCGTCCATCATGGGCACCGTTCCCTTGATGGTCAGCGTCTTCCACGCCGTCAACCTGTCCCCGCCGTGCGCCGCAACCGACTTCGCGACGACGCTCTGCGCCGTGGGCGGCGCGCCCAGGCACGGCGCGGGCAACCAGACCAGCGCAGAGATCCAAGCGACGAACACCAGCTCTGCCGTGTGTCTCACGTTCGACTCCTCACGCGAACCGCAATTGACGATCGGCGTCCCGGAGCCGATCCCGGATCCGAAGGCCGTACGGGCACGCAGCCTCGCAGGGCGCCGGGCATCCCTCGCATCCGGACGGCCGCGCGGAGGCCGGCAGCATGGCATATCGCTGCATCGCGAACTTCTCGTCGCCGTAGTTCTCGAAATACATCTTGTACCGGAGGATATCGGCGACCGGCACGCCACGCGAGCAGGCCTCGTGACACCCGCTGCAGCCCGGGCGGCAGTAGCGCGGGCTGATGGATGCTTCTGCCAGATCGAGATGGCGCCGGTCCTCGGCCGTGAGCGTGGTCGTGCCGGAGACGGCGAGATACTCGTCCACCGTCTCGTAGTTCCTCATGCTCACGACCAGCGTGTCGAAGAGGTCCGAGGCGAGCACCCACTTCAGGCACGCCTGCCGGACGTTGGTGTGTTCGTTCTGCAATGCCCGAATCTGCGGGTCGGCCCTGACGGTGGTCAACGTCTTCATGGCGACGGTGCCGACGCCCTTCGCGCGGGCTTTCTTGAGGACCGGTTCGACGCCCTTGGTCAGGAAGTTGGCACCGATGAGGATCACGTCGAAACGGTTGTTGTCGAGGGCCCAGTTCATCTCTTCGATCATCCGCACGCCGTGGCTCGACGCGCCGGTGAACTTGATCATCCCTCGCCGCTTGGCTTCGTCCCATGCCTCGTAGATGGCGGGGTTCTGGATACGCTCGAGGGCGCCGTACCGGGGATGCCCGATCGAGTGAATCATCATGCAGTCGATATAGGTCGTGTTCAGCTTCTTGAGCGACACGTCGAGCGCCTGGAGCAGTTCACCTTTGGTCACCGTTGCCGTGACGACCGGGGGATCCCACTTGCCGAGGACGAACACCTTCTCACGCCACTTCGGCAGCACCTTGCCGAGCAGTTCCTCGTGCCCTGAGTACTGGGCGCCGGTGTCGACCAGGTTGATGCCGCACTCGAAGGCGTGGTTGAGCACTCCCGCGTCGCGCTGGCCCGACCCCGCCGAAATGTCACCGACCTTCCATCCTGTTCTGCCCAGCGTCTTGAATCGTTTTACGCGCGGAGCCGGCTGCACGGGCTGGCCGGCGGAGGCGGAGACGCCCGGAAGCGCGGCGCCTGCGGCGAGCGCAGAGGACGCGCGGAAGAATTCGCGGCGTGTGACGCGGCTCATGACGTTCCTGCTTTCAGCCTGGAGGATACCTGGTGCTCGGCCAGCCGGGAGGCGAGGTCCGTGAGGAGCGTCGTGGCAGCTTCCTGGCCGGACGCGCCGACCGAGACAATCAGCCAGCGACCGGTTCGCGTCGCCACGACGAGACCCGAGAGGCTGTCGACCGCCGCAAATCCGCCCTCTCCGGGCTTCGAAACCCGACTGGGAGGCTTCCCGGACTTGCGGAGGAATCCCTCGTATCGCGTCAAAGCCGCTTGCGCAGCCTCCGGCGTGTCGAACGGGATCATCAGGAGCGTCGAGCGCATTGCGCCGGACTGATACTGCGCCTCGAAGCCATTCCTGAATTCCCTTTGACCGAGGATGTCGGCCGGCGTGAACCTGACCGACCCTGGCACGAGCCCTTTCGGCGGGAACACCCTCAATTGTGCCGGCGGCTCTCCGGCCGGTCCGAGGGCCGACGCGAGCGCATTGGCCAGGGCCATCGTCTGTGACGTGAACGTTCCCGAGGCCGGAGCAGTGACGATCTTGACGTAGGAGTCAGCCGACCAGAAGCTCACCACGTTCGCGTTGACGCGACCCTCAACGCCGACCGTGACCCGTTCGGCATCCGGGTTCGTTTCCTGGGCGTAGATGCCGAACGCCCGCAACGAGTCGCCCATCTGGTACACGTCCACCGTCGCGGTCACCCCCGCCGGATTCGAGTAGGTGGCCGTGACCAGCTCCTGAAACCCGTAGGCGACAAACTGCTCGGCCGCTCCATCGATGTATTCCCACAGATCATCGACCCCGAACTGTTTCGGTTCACCTGTTCGCGTCCAGCCTCCCGCGCTGGCCGGGCACGGGCCGCTTCCAGGCGCGCTGGCGGATGCTGAGGCAGCCGACGCGGGCGCGCTGGCGACGGGCTGTGCGGGGGCCGTCCCATCGTGCGAGCAGGCAGTGACGGCCATGGCGGCAAGTGCCGCCGTCGCGCACACGAATACACATCGCATGAAACCACTCCTGGTGCGGGAAACTCCCCTCACCGAGACACGGCGAGGGTCATGATGAAGGCACCCGGGTATCGGAGTATTCTCCTCATCCAGGGCTTCAGGTCAACCGGACGGTTCGGCCCGAGGCGCGCGAGCGCGCTCGGCAGGCGGCGCGCCGAGCCATCACCGGTGAGGGGGCCGCCGTTGTCGTTCTCACCCTTGCGCCAGTCGCGCCTTGAGTTTCTCGGCGAGCGGCTGGCTGGCCGCATCGGCAGCTACCACGTCGATCAGGTCCGGGCTCGTAACGCCGATGCCCAGCTCGACTGCCCGCTGAATCTGCTCCTGCTCGAAAATCTTCCTGTCCATGATGGTTGCGTTCGAGCCAAGCTCCTTGAGCATGGCGACGCCTACCGCGTCGACCGCTATCCGATCGGTTCCGCCGATGAACAGGTTCCCGGCGGCACGTCTGCCCGATGACGGCCCGCCGTCGACGAAGGTCTCCACACCATCCATCACGATGAACGCCGGCTTGTAGGCGAGATTCAGCTCGGCAATCATCCGGCGCATGTGCTCCCGGTTGCCGTGCATCTCCCGCCTCAGCCGCTTGGGCGTCAGACCCACACCCAGCTTCAGCGACATCGAGAGGACGCCGCCGAACCCATGGGTCTTCAGGCAGCAGGTCGAGACCAGGAAGGGCGCCTCGCTGACGAGCCGCGGGATGTAGAAGCCGTTCGACCAGTGACTGCCGGGCGGGTTCACGGGGACCCAGTCGGCCTCGGCGATCTCCTCGAAGTTGACGACCGAGGTCTTGAGGTCGCGCGCGAGGTCGAAGATGCCCTTGTCCTCCATGACCTTCTTCGTGACAGGCGGTCCGCTGCTCTCGCCGATGGTCACCGAATGCACGTCGCGTTCCTTGAGCTCGGTGATGAGCTGCCACAGCGTGTCGTTGTGGGTCGATCCGGGCGCCAGATCCGCCGTGTTGAAGTTCGGCTTGATGACGACGTCCTTGCCCTTCGGCACCGCCACGTTGAGGGCCTTGACGATCGCGGCCACGCCTTTCTTGCGATCAGCGGTACTGCAGACGACGACCCGCGCGCGAGGCGCGGCCGCATGCGTCTCCATCGAAAGGGGAAGCGGCGAGAGCGCACTCAGCGCAGCCACCGACGATACCGACGTGATGAAGTCTCGGCGCGTGACCCGTGACGGCATGATGATCTCCACGTGAAAGAGGCGGCGTTGAGGGCGCCCGCCCGGGCGAGCCAGCCCTGGCCGGTCAGATTCTAGATCGCGCGGACGAGGAGTTGGAAGGGCGGCCCGACGGACACGTGCCCAAGCCGGTGGAAGCCACCCTGCGGCAGCTCAGGATCCGGGTGCTCCGTCGGGCCGAAGACTGGCGGGAAGGCCATTGGTGCTGCCGCGTCAGATCGAGGGACGGCGCAGGAGTTCAGGCAGGAGACTGGAGGGAGGAGATCCCAAGGCAGATTTCCGCACAACGTCGCATCCGCCGCAATCCACGCAGCAGCAGGTCCCGCAGGGTGCGATGACCACGCATCCGCAGAAGCTCACCCCGCCGCAATTGACACAGCATTCCCTGCAGGGGGCCTGCGAGGCCGGCGGGGCAGTCTGCGGTGCCGGTCGAGTGCGATCCCACGAGACGAGGAACGGCATCGGGGCGCCGGGCAGCTGCACGGGCGCCCCAAGGGTGAGTGTGAGCTGTCCCGTGGCCTGAATCCGCTCGCTCCCGCTCCCGGTCCCGATGGGCGTGATCTCGGCGACCGTGAGGACAACGTGATCACCGCTCATCACCGGTACGAGCCCGAGCTTCACGTGTGGAAACATCGACACGGTCGCCATGCCGCCATTGAGGATGGCGAACTGCGTGGGCGAGTTCGTCCCGTAGCTGGCGGTGAACCACAGGAGGTCTCGCGAGACAGGGATGCTCCTGGCCGCGCCGTCCTGCTTCGGCGCACTTGCGGCGAAGGGCGTGATCAGGAGCAGCACGAGCAATCCCCAAGCTTTCGCGCTATGCCGCATTCGCTGTCCTTTCGTGGCAAGCGAGAGGTGGGAGAGAAGACGTCACGCGAGACAATGCGCCCCTAAGCCCACCGGTGCAAGCGTCATATCGCGCCAAGTTGCGCCAAAATGGGAATTCATACGGCCGACGGACCTCGCGCGAGCGAACGACTGCGGGAGGAGGGCGGTTGGAGGCCGGCTGCGACCGGTAGACACGCCCAGGCGCCGGGGCGTCCTTGACCGGCGTGCTGGAATGACAGGGACGGTTTGTCGCTTGGAGCGGCTGTCCTGAAGACCCTTCAACGTGACGGCTGATGTCAGTCGGGCCGTCCAGCCGATGCAGAAGCCGCGTCGATTTCCCCGATCCACGTGACGCTGAGGTTCCAACCCATGGAGTGAAGGGAGGTCGGCGTTCCTTTCAGCAGGACGAACCGGCCGGCCGAGGTCGACGCGAGTGCGCCGGCGGGAAGTCCTCCTGTGCCGGGGCTCGAGACCGCCAATTCGATCGATCCGTTCTGCAGCCTTGGCGTGAAGCTGATCAGGCCGGAGTCGGAACACGCAAACGACCCGGTCTCAGCATTCGGAGTGACGGCGATGCACCGCACTCCTGCCGAGTCGCTCAGCGACAAGATGACCTGTGGCTGCATCGAGGCCGTGGTTCGGGCAGCGGTGACTGCCTCCAGGAGTGCCGAGCGGGCAAGCGGGGAGCCCGCCCATGTGACCGCTGGAGCGCGAGCCGGGCCCGCAGCGCCCAGCGCGGCAAAAGCCACAACTGCCGCCCGCAGCGCAGCCGGGATCAACACACGCCAGCGAGGCTTCGGCACCATGGGTGCCAGGGGCGCACGCGGCGGTGAGGGCACCGGGATCGACGATCGGCCGGACCCAGCCTGCTCGACCTCCACGGTTGACTCGGCTGGGGCAGCCGAGGTGACGCTGATGTCAGCCGATGAACGCGTATTGCCCGGTACCGGTGCGTTGACCAGCGCCATTCGCCACGCGTCGAGCTCCGCCGCAACCGCATAGACACCGGCTCCAGGCTTGCTCGAGAGACGGCTGACAGGGAGTGCGCTGGCAGCCGCCCATCGCTGGGCAGAGCGCACGGTCGTGCCGAGGTGGGCGGCGATGGCCTTCCATCCCCTCAGCCGCTGGTTGCTCATCGACGACCTCTCGGAGCCACGTGTTGGAGTGCAGGGGCTCCAGTCTACCCGTCCAGCGCAAGACGTTCAACTGGTGCGGGTGCGCCGCCCCCACGCCACTGGCGTCTTCAGGGAAGCAGGTCTGCCGGACCCGAGCGGCGCCAGGATTGTTGGCGTCAACGAGGAAGCGCGTGGTGGGGGAGCCTGCAACTTCCGCACGAGGAAGCGACCTCTTCACCGCAGCCCGTCAGGATGCCGCACGTGACGCAACAGCGTTCGTTTGGGGCCGAAGGAATTGGCGACGGCTCCGAAGCGAGGTCTTCTCCAACCCATTCGACGACGATCGGGATTCCTTGCGCCGCGAGCGATTCAGGCGCGCGCTGCTTGAGTGTGCGTCCGGACCCGACCAGGACTCGAACCGCCCCTGACTTGTTCATGACCTCGAGCTTCGAGGGCGTGACAACCAGCCCTGATTGGCTGAATAGAGGTGTCAGCCCGAAATTGCCGGCGCCGGGCACGTTGACCGTGCCCATCTCCCCTTCCCGGATTCGGGCGGTCATGCTCGTTCCGTCGCCTGCCGTCAGGACCAGCACCGCGCGACGAGTTGCGGGTGCCGGGCCGTGGCTGTTGGCGGCAGAGCTCCCCTCCGGCAAGCTCAGCTCGGGAACGGGCGTCACGGGTTGTTCGCCCCCTCGCATGAAGCGCGAGGCACCGAACCAGGCACCTGCCACGAGGACAACCCCGAGCGCGACGAGCATGAGAATTCGCCCGGACGTCAGACGCGAGTCTCGCCAGGAGGGACGAACCGAATTGGCGTCTCGGATCGTCCCGACCGGCTCTTCGTCCGCCCCGGCACCTCCGGCGTTCTCCGATTCCTCGGCCTCGTCTGAAGCCGTTCTGGCCTGTGAGTCCTCTCGCAGTCGATCCAGGTTCTCGTGAAACCACGCGTCGAGCTCAACGCGACGCGCGGCGACACCGGCGTGTTTGTCGGTGGGGACCCTGACGATTGGCAGGCCGAACTCGGTTTCCCACCGCTGCGCCGTTCGGACAGAGATCCCGAGGTAGGTGGAGATCTCTTTCCACCCCCTGAGATGGGACTGGTTCATTGAGGATTCAGGCCCGGTCATGACGTGCAGTACCGACAAGTGTACCGCGGCGGGCGTCATCTTCCAACACGAAGGTCGTACTGTGGGAGGACGCCGGCGGGGTCGTCGCGAAGCCCGGGATCCTCCGGCCAGGCAATCGGATCAGAACCGCAGCCGCAGCAGGATGGGCCCCGGCTTGTTGCCGGGCAGCACGACAAACAGGTTGTCGTACTCCGCTTTTTCGATCTTTCGGACCTCGGGCACGCCAAGCAGCTCGAGGATCAGCGGCAGCGAGTCGCTGTGCCCGACGACCAGCACGCGGGAGCGAGGGCCCAGTGCGAGGACGGCTTTCGCGAGACCCATCGGATCGTCGGCGGTGACCTTGGTCATTGGGAGTCCGAGTCGATCGGCCAGCGGCTTGGCGGTGTCGCGGGTGCGCTGATACTCCGTCACGAAGACGGCGGTGATGCGCGCATCGCGCAGCATCTCGGCAAGCCTAGCCGCGCGGGCCCGGCCCTGGCTCGACAGCGGGGAGTCGACCGAATCATCCTGCCGCTCGGCATGGCGAACCAGGAAGATCGCTTCCTGCGCGTGGGCCAGGCCTGCCGCGAGGCCAAGCGTCGCGATGCAAGCCAACGCCACGAAAACTCGCGTCCTGGATCGTCGCATGGCTGCCTCCAATCCGGCTGTCGACTCCCCCCAGTATGGATCAATGCTGAAGCACCCGGCCGCAGGCCTCGCCGAAGCGTCCTATTCGAGTGGACCGTCAACATCCCCCTGTGGAGTACCTGATGCGCCTGCCAATCTGTCGTCGATGCGTGATCGTCCTGGCCGTCGTGGCGGCAGGCCTCAGCGTTGCCCTGCCTTGCCTGGCTGAGGACCGCCCAGTGGTCAACGGCGAGGTCGGCGCGCGTCTGGACCAGTACCTGTCGAGGCTCGAGCCGTTCGGCTTCAGCGGCGGCGCCCTCGTCGTGCGCGGGAAAGACGTTCTGCTGCTCAAGTCCTACGGGATGGCGGATCGGGAGAAGGGGATTCGGCTGGCGACCGACAGCGTCTACAGCATCGGATCGATCACCAAGCAGTTCACGGCCGCCGCGATCCTGACGCTCGAAATGCGCGGAAAGCTGGCCGTTTCCGATCCGATCAGCAAGTACCTCGACGGCGTGCCGCCGGACAAGTCGGCGATCACGATCCACCACCTGCTCACGCACTCCTCGGGGCTTCGGTCGGACTTCAGTCCGACCGACTACGAAAAGGTCGGCCGCGAGGAGTACGTGCGCCGGGCCCTTCAATCGGAACTGCTCTTCAAGCCCGGCGGAGGTTACGAGTACTCGAACGCCGGATACAGCCTGCTTGCCGCAATAGTCGAGCGGGTGTCGGGCCAGGGCTACGAGGGGTATCTCACGGCGAACGTCCTCAAACCGGCCGGCATGCTGCAGTCGGGCTACAAGGCCCCGGGGTGGGCGAAGGAGCGGGTGGCGCACGGCTACCGGGACGGCCAGGATTGGGGGACCATCCTCGACCGCATCCAGGCTCCGGATGCGCCCTACTGGATGCTCCGCGGCAACGGCGGCCTTCACACGACGCTGGCTGACATGCTCGCGTGGCACCGCTCGCTCAGCACGGACGCCGTGCTGTCTGCCGAGGCCCGCGCCAAGTACTTCAAACCGTATGTGGCCGAGGGTCCGGCCGGATTGTCCCACTACGCGTATGGCTGGGCGGTGAGCAAGACACCGCGCGGCACGACGCTCGTCCAGCACAATGGCGGCAACGGGATCTTCGTGGCCGAATTCCTTCGCTTCGTCGACGAAGACACGATGCTCTTCCTGACCTCGACCGACGCCGGCATGAAGGCCACGCCCATCGTCGAACCGCTGGAGCAAATCCTGTTCGGCGGAAAGGTCGTCATGCCGCCCGCGGTAGCCGACCTGCGACCCGAACGGGTGGCGGGCCTGGCCGGACGGTGGAGCCTCCCTCGAGGCGGCGTCCTCACCCTGCGCGCGGACGGATCGGCCCTGACGCTTCGCCTGGACGATCCCGGGGTGTTTGCGGCACTCTCGGCCCCGGCCGGCCCCGATGCCGAGCGATACGCGCGACTCTCCGCGCGAACCGGCGAGCTGTCGGCGAAGGCGTTCGCCGGTGACGTATCTGATCTGCACGCGGCCATGGGTGGAGGCAGGCCCATCGACGAGGTGAAGCAGCAGGAGGAGATGTTGATGAAGGATCGCGAATCCCGCCTCGGCCGCTTCGTCCGTTCGACCGTGCTGGGAACCGCGCCGCGCGAGGAGGACACGGTCCAGACGATCGTGCGTCTGGAATTCGAGAAGAGCGCGGTCTACAACGCCTACATCTGGGGACCGCGTCGCCTGCTCGGGATCCTCGCGTTCCCCGAACTGCCGGCGCTGCGGTTTCTCCCGGCGAGCGACCGCGAGTTCGTCGCGTACTCACTGCAGGGAGGCGGGACCCAACGCAGGCTCTCCTTCGAGGAGCGAGCCGGGCAGACAGTCCTCAGCGTGATGACGCCAGCCGGTCCGATTGTCGCGCAGCGGGCGAAATGAATTCGCCTGAATCGGCGGCAGCGGTCCGTGCTCGGTCTCGCGCGACGGTGATCGATTCGCGCGCTGCGGGATCGCCATCGCCGGGCTGGAGCCGCCGACGCCTGTCCGCCAGTCGTGCCTCACGACTCCGCGCGCCGCCCGAACAGCGGTTCTCCCGCCCGTGCCATCCAGAGTCCCGCCGCTGCCAGGCCCACGACGCCCGCCATGGTGATCCACGAGCCGGCGGCGTAGATTCGAGCCGGATCCAAGGTGAGCGGGACCCGCTCGATGACGAGCTCGACGAAGAACATCGCAGAGGCCGCCAGCAGACCGATTCGCAGGATGACCAGGATGTTCAGGACAATCGTGACGGCGGCAAAGATCGCCGACGACAGGCGAGCACTTGCCGGGGCGTCGGCAACAGAAAGCGCCGTGAACAGCGCAATGGCCACGACCATGACAATCGGGTCGGTTGCCAGCCGGCTTGCGCGCAGCTGTCGGAGCACTCGCGCCACCAACTCGCGAAGCAGCGCAATCATGAGCACCTGGATGAGGCCCTGCTGCAGTCCGTTGTCGGCGCAGAGGATGACCAATCGAAGGTGAAACCACGTCTTTGACAGGAGGTCCAGCTCGGAGAACGCCGGCAGCGGGTCGGGCTGGCCCGTGAGGCGCATGGCCGGCGTCAGCGCGAAGGTCAGCACGCCAAGCGCCGCCCCAGCCGCTGTGCCGATCAGGATGTCGCGTCCGACGATCGCGTCGCGGATGCGGCCGGATAGCACCCTCGACCACCCGATGAGCATCGTAGGCCAGCTGCGCCTCACGTGCGGCTCGAGAGCAAGGTAGATGACATACATCGTGCCGCCGAGAAAGAGCGCCAGCCCCGTCCCGACGAACAGCCTGAGCTGCTCGTTCCGCAAGCTCTGAACATGCGGCGACAACACCCAGGCAGCCATCCTCAGGATGAACGCGAAGCAGGCGAGCCTGAACGCTCCACGGCGGTCGGCCCGGCCCGAGCGAAGGTTTGCCCGTGCCAGCACCGACGCGATGACGAGCAGGATGAACACGAGAATGACCCCGGCCAGAGAGGAGTTGCTGGTCGCTGATCGTCCAGCCGTGCTGGTGTCCCGGAGGGCCGGCGTCCACGGTCCGATAATGTCGAAGAACACGGGCCTGCCGCGATAGGCGGCCGCTTCGATTCTCACGTCCACCTCGGTGCCAGGCAGACGGCCGGTCCACGCCCGGCGCTCATCAGCGAAGGTCGGCGGCGTCCAGGAAGGAGCCGTGTCCTTGAATGATGCCGAATCGAGAGCAGCGGCGTTGAAGAGCTTCGTCCAGTCGGTCGGCGCAACGGCGCCCGGTGCCGCCGCTTCCACTTGAGGCGGCTGCGCCTCGAACAGAACCAGGCGCCCCGTGGTGTCCAGCTGGAGCCGGGTCATGCCCGTCTCGTTGAGCGGCGGGTCGCCAAGTCCAGGGGAGGCAAGAGGATTCGCGGGCAGGAGGGCGTTTGAGCTGGTGCGATACCAGAATCGGATCGGCGCGGGGCGCCCGCTTGTCAGCCCGGCCCAGCGGCCGGCTCCGGCGCCGTGTGCGGCGGCCCATTCGAGGTAGCGAAGGTCATACGTGAATCCGAACGCATAATCGCCGACCGGCTCCGTGTACCCGGCTGCCGCCCGGATCTCTTCGGCGCGATCGAGCAGGACCGGAGCCGGCTTGGTGCCCGGCATCCTGGCGAGCAGCAGGACCTGATCACCGATCCAGCCGGCGGCGAGGACGAGCGCCGCGGTCATCGCGATCCAGAGGAATCCGGCAACCGGCGAAACGGTGGCCGCATCGGTGCCGGCCGCGGCGACCATCTCCGGCGACGGCGTTTCGCCGGCAGCGAGCGCCGCAGCCAGCGGATCTCCCCCGGGCAGCGCGGCCGAAACCATGAGCGCCGACGCAGGGCGGCGAGCCGGGTCGGCCTCGAGGCAGCGCAGGATCGCCCGCTCGATGGTCCGGTCGAGGGATGCCACGATTTCCGTCGGCGGCGTGATCGAGCCGGACTGGTGCTGGGCCACGAGATCCGCGAGCGACTTCGCGTCGAACACGCGGCGGCCCGTCATCAGCTCGTAGAGGACCAGTCCCAGCGCGTAGATGTCACTTCGCGCCGTGACCTCGCGTCCCTCGAGTTGCTCCGGTGCCATGTAGGCAGGGGTGCCGGCTCGCACGTCAGCCACTTCGCCGACGGCCGCCAGGCTGAAGTCCATGATCCGGGCGTTGCCGGCTCCGTCGATCATGATGTTCGCGGGCTTCAGATCCCGGTGCACGACCCCTCGCTCGTGCGCTGCGGCAAGCCCCGCGCAGATCTGCCGGGCGAGCTCCAGGGCCTTGTCCTCCGGAAGCCGGCCGATCCGCCGCAGCAGCGATGAGAGGTCTTCTCCGTCCACGTATTCCATCGAGAGGTAGACGCGGCCGTCGACCTCGCCGATGTCGTAGACGCGGCACACGTTCGGATGCGAGACCTGGCGAGCGGTTCGAACCTCTGTGTGGAACTGGGTCAGGCGCGCAGAGTCCTCAGCCAGTCCGGCCGGCAGCAGCTTCAACGCGACCGGCTGCCCAAGCCGGAGATCGTCGGCGCGATAGACCTCCCCCATGCCTCCGCGGCCGACCAGGCCCACAATCCGGTAGCGCTGGTCAACCAGGGACCCGGGCGCGAGCTGGCCGTGATCGATCGATGCTGACGAGGTGAGCCAGCCGCTCGACGGTGTGTGTGGCGACGAGGCGGGAGTCGGCCGGGGCAGGCGCGTGGCGTCCGAGGCCCTCGTCGGTCCTACGGCGGCGATGAGCTCGGCGCCGCAGGATGAACAGAACCGGCTCGAATC
Source organism: uncultured Acidobacteriota bacterium (assembly GCA_963843385.1). Lineage (GTDB taxonomy): Bacteria > Acidobacteriota > Vicinamibacteria > Vicinamibacterales > JAKQTR01 > CAVOHU01. The sequence goes on along the minus strand of CAWJJY010000005.1, from coordinate 669,325 downwards.
CGGGTTGCTCGTGCTGCAGGAAGGGCAGAGCATCGGCACATTCTACTCTCCGCGTCGCCGGAGGGCTCCAGGCCAATCGAGGTCGACTTGACCGGGGACAAGGGACAACGAGTACACCTCCGCGGGGCTTGAAGGCTCGGCCTCCATCCGAAACAGGCCAGCTGTCAGCGCACGATGGACAGCACGTCGACCTCGTACACGAGCGAGGTATTGGGCAGAATCACGAAACGCTTCTCGCCCGGCTTCTCCTTGGCGAAGTAACCGCTCGTCCCGTAGCCGAGCGGGCCCTGCACGATCACGGTGCGCTTCTCGCCTTCACGCATCGCGAGGAGCGCCTCCTCGAGACCGGGATTGATTCGCGTTGTTCCGGCAACGAACTCGAACGGCTGACCGGTCGTGCCTGGCAGAGGGCGTCCCTCGACTGGAGAGCTGCAGATCGGCCGGCTGTCCAGAAGTTGCCGCCCGGTGTAGACCGCACGAATCTTCTGTCCCGGCTGCGCCGGTTCGCCAGCTCCCGGACGCTGAACGACGAATCGGCTCCCCTTGGCAGTCGTCGCTGCGCCGGGCCACAGCTTGCTGATCAGCGCGGCCTCGTCACGGCCCTGCTGCTCGTCTGCGGCTTTCACGCGCGCCTTCGCCGCCTCGACCAGCTTCACGAACGAGGCGTTGTCGGCCTTGAACGCGGCCGCCTTCGGACCCACGCGCAGGATACGAACCTGGTCGATCACGTCGCCCTGGACGATCGCGTGCACGACATCGAGGCCCGACACGACGTGTCCGAAAACGGTGTAGATGCCGTCAAGGTACGATCGGTCGCCCAGCGTGATGTAGAACTGGCTGGAGTTGGTATGAGGGCCGCTGTTCGCCATGCCCAGCATGCCGTCGCGCCCGTGGTCGAGCCCAGGAGCGATCTCGTTGGGGATCGTATAGCCGGGGCCACGCTCCGCCGCCTTTGGCATGCCCGCCTGGATGACGTGGCCCGCGACAACGCGATGGAAGACCGTACCGTCGAAGAACGGCGTCCCAAGCGGCAGCGCCTTGTTTTCGATGGTGCCCTCGGCCAGGCCGACGAAGTTCGCCACCGTCATCGGCGTCTTCTCGAACTCGAGCTGCAGCGCGATCAGGCCCTTGGTGGTCCGCAATTCGGCATAGACGCCGTCGGAGTACTTTCGCGCATCCGTCGTCGTCTGAATGGGCGTTCGAAACGACGCTGCCCGACCCTCGACGCCCGTTGACGATAGCAACGCCGACCCGAAGAGCACGACGAGAGCGAGGGCGTTTGTGACGCGTGTGATCATGAACGTGTCCTTTCGGTCCGGCGTCTTTGCCAGTATGCCTTGCCGCGGTCAGGCGTCGCCGGCAGCTGACTCCGCGCGGGCCCGGAGCCCGGTTGGCGGTTCGACCAGCGACGGTATCAGCAGGAATCCGTTGGCCGCCACGCGGCCGATCATCAGCGCGAGCGCCGCGGCGTCGGCGCCGATCATGTCGAAGACACCTACGGTCAGGAACATCCCGGCGACCAGCCCTCCGACCTCGACGGCGGTTGCGAGGGTGACGATGCGCGTCCTGCGCGCGAGGATGAGACGGGCCCGTTGGAACGACAGCAGGTACTCCAGTGCCGGCAGGAACAGGAGCAGGCGCGCCGATCCAAGTGCGATGGCCGAAAGGTCGGGTGACAGACCGGCGATCGGACCGAACCAGATGCGGCCGGCGGGAGTCAGCACCAAGAGAGCCAGGGCGCCCGACGCCGCCGCCCCCAGCCACGCTCCCATGCTGCGAATTTCACGTTCGTGTTCCCGGTGCAGTCCGGTCAAGGCGACGCCGACCTCCTGGTAGCCGACGCCTCCGCTGCGGAAGACGAAGACGATCGAGCTGACGACAGGCCAGACGGCCAGCGACTCGATTGGGGCCCGGCTCCGGCCGAGCAGAAATGTGACAAGCGGGCCGAGCGCGATCGAGAGCACCGAGGTCAAGGCGAGCGGGTAGTAGAAGCGTCCGATCTCCCGCGTCGTGAGCAGCGTGCCGGATGCGCGTTCGGTGATCGACAGCGTCGACGCCACGACGTGCCTCGCCATCCATCGGCTCGCGACTGCCTCCATCACGACGCCCGCGCAGAGCGCCGTCGCGCCGATCCAGGCTCCCGGCAGCGAGCCCGTCAATGCGAGGGCAGCGGCCGTCACCGACATCGAGACCAGACGGACGACGGTGCCGTACGCCACACGCCGGGTCAGGTGATGGCGCACGAGGATGCCCTGGTAGAAACGGCGGTACCCGATCGCCGCCGGCCAGGGAATGAGGATCAATGTGGCGACGTGCGCCAGGCGGGTGACCTCCGGAGGCAGGCCGATCAGCGTTCCCGCGACGAATGCGAACACCGGCGGCAGGACGACCATGGCCAGGACGAGCGTGACCAGCGCGTTCAGCCGGTAGGTGAATCGGCGGAGCGCCAGGAACGACGCACGGTCCCGGACCAGCGTGTTCGAGGCCGTCAGCAGCATCATGATCGGCGATTCCGCGAACCACGCCAGCGAGAACGCCACGCCGAAGGCCGCCAGGTTGATCGCCGTCCCGGGCAGCCGCGCGACGATAGCGGAGATGTAGGGGCCCTCGAGGGCCATCATCAGCCACGTTGCCGCCAACGGGATCCAGAAGATGAGAATCGAACGTGTCGGGAGAGCCGAGCGGCTGCCGTGAGGTGTCGTCAAGAGGGATGCTCGATGCCGCCTGAGGGTCGGGCATCTCGAGCCCGGCGACCGCTGGTCGTGAACATGATCCGGGATACAAGTACGCCGGCGTTCAGCCCGCGTGCCCGGGAGCCACATCACGTGTGGCCCGCGCGCCCCAGCATAAGTCTAGCAGGGATTGAATGCGTGGTGGCTGGAGTGATCCCTGTCGGAAGGTCGTCGCGCGGGCTCCTTCCGCTCACGAAGGAACCCGCGCAGACTTCGCGGGACGAAGCACGTCTGGCCGACGAGGTCGGCAGCGACGCCTCTTCCTAGCTGTTGCCCTTCGAGATCCTCACCGCCGCGTGAGTGTGGGCCTCCTTCGCGCCGTAGACCAGGTACCCGTCGCGGTCCGCCGGCCAGTACCTCCGACACGAAGTACTTGTCGCCGACCTTGTCGAACACGAGCCTCGCCACATCCTCAGGCGAATTGCCCGAGAGCGCCAGGCGAGTCATGGCAGGGACTTCCACCGCCGTGGCCGCCTTGGCCTGCCTGAAGATCAGAACGTCCGTCTTGGTGACCTCGACCGAGTACCGGCCGGCCGGCATGTCCTTGCCGGCGACGCTGAACTGGAACGGGACGTTCAGCCACTGGTCCTGGGCGTTGGCGAGGCCGGTGCCAGCGACGAACGCGGATGCGGCGACGACAAGTGCAGCGAGAATCCGGCGACTCATACACAGCCTCCTTCTCGACGTCACCACCGGGCAGGTGGTGGAAACAGGGACGTCACACGCGGTTCAGTTCATAAGACGAGGCAAGAGGTGTACCAATCGGATCCTCGCAGTTCTTCGCGATTGTCCAAGCGCCGGAGGTTCGTGCTGTGGCGAATGGGTCAGGCCTCCCGCCGGGGACACACAACCGCCCCGCGATGCGCGGATCCCCCAAGCGCGGAAGCGTCCGACGCGGGATGCGGATGGCGCCGACGCAGATATGAGGCGCAGCAGCGGAGGCAGCTCCAAGCCGGGCTCCTTGCCCGTGCCGGAGTGGGTGGGCCATACTCGGGTTGGCGATCGCGCACGCCGCGGCGCCGTCGGGCGCGTCGTGGCGCTCGCCGCGATCACGTTCAACCCATGGACTTCCGCCTCGGAAAACGTGCGGGCGAGACCCTACGCGGCGCCGGCGCGCTCAGCAGCGTCGGCCTCGCCTTCGTGCTCGCCCTCGTCATCGGCGCCTGGTTGGGCAGGCTGCTCGATCGATGGGCCGGCACCAGCCCGCTGTTCTTCATCCTGTTCTTCTTCTTTGGCCTGGCCGCAGGCATCCTCAACGTCTACCGTACGGTCTCGTCTGCGATGACCCCGCCGTCCTCCACGCGGAGCGAGTCGCACCCGGCGGGCAAGCCGGGGGGCATTGGTGCAGGTCCGGCAGAAGATCCCGGGGCCGAGGCGGATGAGCTGCCGGGAGGAGGCCACGACCAGCCTGCCGGCCCGGCCGGGTCACCGAGAAGGTGACCCTCGTGACGAAGAGCCAGCACCACGATCCGGGCCTGCGAAGAATCGAACGCGACTCGGCCATTGCCTGTGTCGCCTTGACCCTGCTGGCGCTTCCAGTTGGCGGCTGGCGCCCTGCGGCGCCGCTTGGCGTGCTGGCGGGAGCGGGGCTGATGGCCTTCGCCTATCGCGTCATCAGAGGCGGCGTCGATGCCATCGTCTATCGGGCAGGACCACCGCAAGGGGAAGCGACGGCGCGTCGCCCGAGCGCCACACAGGTGGCGTGGGCGCTCACCCGGTTCGTCACGCACTACGGAGTTCTTGCCGTCGCGGCCTGGGTCGTGCTGGTTCCGCTCCGAGCGAGCCCCCTGGCCGTCTTTGCAGGTGTGTCGATCCCCGTACTGGCAATCGGGATCGAGGCCATTCGCCACCTCCGATCGCCGCGCCGCTGACTCGCTACTCCTGGGCCGGCTGTTCGTGTTGCTGCGGGCGTCTTCTCGAGGCCATCCGCGTGACGGCGACGCCGCCGAGGATGGCCGCCCCGCCGATCACCTTCCAGACGGTCACGCGCTCTCCCAGGAACATTGCGGCCACCGCCATGCCGACGACCGGCGTGACGTTCGAGTAGACCGACGTGCGGAGATTGCCAATGCGCTGAACGGCCGTGTACCAAATCAGATATGCGATGTTCAGCGCGAAGATCGACGAGAAGACCAGCGACACCCATGCCCACGGATCGATCCGACGCCAGTCGAGGGCCGCAAGCTCGGGGATGCCGAGCGGCGCCAGCAGAATCGTGCCGGCGGTCATGGTGACGCCTGTGACGACCAGCGGCGAATGCCGCGTCAGCAGCGGCCTGGCGCCGACCGTATAGACGGTCCAGCACGCGACGGCCCCCAGGGTCAGGACGTCGCCGAGGAGCGATTCTCCGCCGAAGTGAGCCCCGGCTCCCACGACGAGGTAGATCCCGGCGACCGAGAGCAGGACCCCCGTCCATTGCCCGCGCGGCACACGTTCGTGGCCGACCATCGAACTGGCCAGCGTCACGGCGACCGGGGAACACCCGAGGATGAGCGAACTGTTCGACGCAGAGGTATGGGCGAGCCCGATCAGGAAGCACAACTGATAGATGAAGTGCCCGACGAAGGCCAGGCCAATCAGGGCCAGCCAGTCTCCCCGGGAGAAGCGCGGGCCTCCCGAGAAGGCCATCGCCGCCAGGAACACGGCGGAGGAGAGCATGAGACGGATGGCGTTGAACGCGAGCGGCGGGAACTCGGTAAGCGCCGCCTTGACGACCGAGTAGTTGGCGCCCCAGATGAGGACCATCAGGAGCAGCAGGCCTTCGATCGGCGTCAGGTGCGGAAGTCGACGCACTGGGGAACCCTGGAAGCCGAGGGTAGGAGGCGGACCCGGCCGAATCCTGGGGGCCCTGGTCCGCCTGCTATCCGGTGCGATCGCGTGCGACTAGGACCCGAACGGCGGCAGAAAGAACAGGATCAGCGAAATCAGCAGCACGTAGATCACGAGCGACTCGATCAGGACGAGGCCCAGGATCAGGTTGCCGCGAATGTCGTTGGTCGCCGCGGGATTCCTGGCGATGCCCTCGACTGCCGCGCTCAGGCCTTTCGCCTGCGCCAGCGCCCCGAAAGCGGCCGCGATCGCCAGCGCGAAGCCGGCGGTGATGATCGACCACTGCACGACGGCGTTTCGGGTCGATTCTGCCAGCGGCGCGGCCTTCTCCTGCGCGAAGACGGGGCTCAGGACCCCGAAGCCCACCACGAACCATACGAGCATCAGTGCAAAACGCTTCTTCACGTCCACAGCCTCCTCACTGGATAAGAGTCACTCTCAGGCCGCCACGCCCTCCGCGTGCCCGACCGTTTCGTGTTCATGCTCCTCGTCATGTCCGTGCTCGGACGCCACCGCGCCCCCCAGGTAGATCGTCGTCAGCATGACGAAGATGAAGGCCTGCAGCGTCGCCGTGATGATCCCGAGGAACATCATCGGCAGCGGGACGATGAACGGCACGATGCTGAATAGGATCAGGATGACCAGTTCCTCGCCGAAGATGTTGCCGAAGAGCCGCAGCGACAGCGACAGGACGCGCGAGAAGTGGCTGATGAGCTCGATGGGCAGCATGATGGGCGCGATGAAGATCGGCGCACCGGGCGGCGCGGCGAAGTGCTTCAGGTACGACAGCAGCCCCTGCTCCTTGACACCCTGGATGTGGTAGTAGACCCACACCGTCAGCGCACAGCCCAGCGTGACGTTGATGCTGGTGGTCGGCGACAGCAGCCCGGGGATGAGCCCCATCAGGTTCGCCGTCAGGATGAAAAAGCCGATCGTCCCGACCAGCGTCAGGTAGTTGCGTCCCTTGGGGCCGACGATGTCGTCGAGCATGCCGCCCAGCGCGCCGACCAGGTCCTCGAACACGATCTGCAGCTTGCCGGGATTCTCGACGCTGAGGCGCGAACGAAGGAACAGGGCCAGCAAGGACAGCACGATGACGACCAGGTAGACCATCACGACGTAACCGGGGATCACCTCCGCGCCGGGCTTGACGTGGAAGCCCAGAGCGGTGAGCAGGCGGGCCACCAGCGATCCGAACAGCGCGTTGGCCGCCTGAACGATCCACAGTTGATGTTCGAGCTTTTCCATGTCCGTCCCGTGCCGCGCCCCGGCCTTCGATGCGCCAGGCCCCGCTCTTGCCACGCCTGCGCCCCAGCAGGCGCTCATCGCCGCGCACCCGGAGCCGAAGAGTGGCCCGATCTGGCGCGCGTGCAAAGATATAAGGATAACGTAGGCGCCCGGGACCAGTAAAGGACACCTTTGCAGGTTGTCTCGAGTCGCGTCAGCCTCGAGACGGGCCGAGCCTCTCCGGTCAGCTGGCTGGATTGGTCGATGGAATCCTGAACTCGTAGCAGCCCGGCGTCGCAAGCAGACGCGTCGGGCTTGCGAAGAACAGGCTCGTCGGGTTGAGCGGTCCCGCCGCCGTGAATCTCACAACGCGAATCTTCTCCCCGTCGCCGTTGTAAACATAGGTCAGCCCGCTGGCGAGCACGACCCACAGGTTGCCTCCCGGATCGACCTCCGCCGTCCGGATATTGGAAACAACCAGCGGCAGTTCGCGGCCTGTGCCGACCTTGCGCGTGGGCCAGCTTGTCGGGATCGAGGCGACGTAGGGATCCACCTCGGGGCCCTCGATGTGGCGTTCGAAGACGAGGCGGCCGGACGGATCGTACCTGCGGAAGAGCGGGACGCCCGCGTGGAACACGTAGTAGAACCCGCCGGATGGGATGACGACGGGAAACCCCGAATTGAGCGCGAGATGGAGATCGGACTCATTCTCGTGACCCGTGCGGCGCAAGAGGCCGATTGACCGGAGGGGATCGCCGTTCAACGCGTACTCCGTCATGAGCCCGCCGGTTTCAGGCTGGCTCATCAGGAGGGACCGCCCGAAAAACTGGAGCGAACTCGCCCCGCTGATGACTTGATCGCCGAGGGTGACCCTGGGCTGGGACCGTCCGGGCAGCGTGAATCCGCCAATCTGACTTCCACCGGCCGCAAAGATCTGGATGCGCTCGCGGCCGCCAGGGGCGTCGGCAACGGCGAAATTGCCGCCCGGCTCCAGGGCGAACGCCGTGGGATCGAGCAGGCGGCCCGGTTCCTGGCCAATCTCGACCAGCTTCCACGTGGTGGTCATCTCGCGGTCCACGCCGAAGATGGCGTGCGCGCGGCGATCGAAGACGAAGTACTGGCCTGTCCGGGCCTGCTGGAACGCCGCGGCCTCTCTGTACATCCCGACGAGGTGCGGAGGCAACCCGCCGACCGACTGCAGGTTCTCGACGCGCTGCGCTGCCGGCACCACCGCCGCCATAGTGGTGGCCACCGTGCCGATTGCAGCGAACAGGACGAGACGAGATGAGGAGTGCCGGCCGTCCAGGCGCCTGATGCCCGGGCAGGGCCCGCGAGACGAGCGCGACCTTTCGGGATCGTCGTTCAATATCGTGCGACGGAACGTATCGCCTCGAGCAGCGTCGACGAGTTCGGCAGGATGGCTTCCTCGAGGTCAGGGCTGTAGGCGACCGGCGTGTCGAGCGACGCCACGCGCGTCACGGGCGCATCGAGGTGCTCGAACAGGTCCTGGGCGATCCGCGCGGAGATCTCCGCGCCGAAGCCGCACGTCAGTTGATCCTCGTGCGCCACGATGACGCGGTTGGTCCGCTTCACCGCCGCGGCGATCCCTTCCCAGTCGCAGGGCACGACCGTCCTCAGGTCGAGGACCGCGACGCTCGTCCCTTCTTTCTCCGCCTGCTGTGCCGCGACGATGGCGCGCTGGACGACGGCGCCCCAGGTGACGATGGCCACCTCCGAGCCTTCGCGCCTGAGCGCGGCCCGGCCGAAGGGCACCATGTAGTCGGGGCCGGGGTACTCACCCTTGTTGTAGGTCTGACGGTACAGGTGCTTGTGCTCGAGGAACATGACCGGGTCGTCGCATCGAATCGACGTGCGCAGCAGCCCGGCCGCGTCCTGCGCGTTGGACGGAAAGGCGATCCGAATGCCGGGACAGTGGGCGAAGATGCTCTCGCCCGACTGGCTGTGGTACGGCGCGCCGCCGCGCAGGTATCCGCCGATCGGCACACGCACCACCATCGGGCACGACCAGTTGTTCCCCGACCTGTACCGCATCATCGACATCTCGTCGCGGAGTTGCTGCATGGCGGGCCAGATGTAGTCGAAGAACTGGATCTCCACCACCGGCTTGAGGCCACGCAGGGCCATCCCCACCGCGCGCCCGATGATGTTCGCTTCCGCCAGGGGGGAATTGAAGACGCGGTCGCTGCCGAAGGCGCGCTGGAGCCCGTGGGTGACCTTGAAGACCCCCCCTTTTCCGGAGACCACGTCGAGACGATCGGGGCGGCTGCTGTCGGCCACGTCTTCGCCGAACACGATGATGTTCGGGCTGCGCGCCATCTCGTCCTTGAGCGTCCTGTTGATCGCGGCCACCATCGTGTCGGGCTTCCCGTCGGGCCGGGCGTCGGTGGCGAAGTCGTTCGAGGCCGGATCCACGTCGGGCGAGTACACCCAGAGCGCGGCCGTGTCTCGCGCGGGCTTGGCCGCCTTCAACGCGCGCGCGGCGGCGTCGTTCACCTCGCGCTCGACCTCCGCCTGTATGGCCTCGAGGTCCTTGTCGCTGGCCAGTCCGAGCTCACGCAGCGAGCCCGCGAGCTTCTTCACCGGATCGCGTCGCGCCTCTTCCTCCCGCTCTTCGGTTGTCTTGTAGAGCCGCTCGTCATCGGAGAGCGAATGCGAGTACAGGCCGGATCACGCTGGCGTGCACGAGCGCAGGGCCCCGCCGGGCGCGCGCGTGGGCGACGGCCTCGCGCATGGCCCGGTAGCCGTCGGCCAGATCCGTACCGTCGCACGAGGTGACCAGCAGGTTCGGAAACAGGCGGACCAGCTGGCTGATGCTGCCGCCGGGAGTCTGGACCTCGACCGGCACCGAGATGGCCCACCCGTTGTCTTCGACCAGGAACACCACCGGCAGGCGGCGGGTGCACGCGGTGTTCAGCGATTCCCAGAACTCGCCCTCGCTGGTCGTTCCATCACCGATCGACACGTACACGACCTCGTCCTGCTGGAAGCGCGTCGCCCGTCCTTCGATCTCGGTCAGCCTCTCGTACAAGAGCCCGGCTTCGGCGCATCCGACGGCCTGCAGGCACTGCGACCCTGTCGCGCTGCCCTGCGACACGATGTTCAGAGGGCGGTTGCCCCAGTGCGACGGCATCTGCCGGCCACCCGACGCCGGATCGGAGGCCGCGCCGACCGCCTGCAGGAACATCTCGTATGGCGTGACACCCAGGCAGAGGCACAGCGCGCGATCACGGTAGTACGGGAAGAACCAGTCGTACGCGGGGCGCAGCGTCAGGCCCGCTGCCACGAGGATGGCCTCGTGACCGGCTCCGCTGATCTGGAAGAAGATCTGGCTCTGGTTCTTGAGCTGGATTTCCTTGTCGTCGATCTTCCGGGACAGGTACATTACCCGGTAGGCGTGCTTCAGCGCATCCGGGCCGAGAGTCTCGCCGGTATCGAGCATAGCCCGCCGTTTTGTGATCGCGTCGGCTGGTGACACGGTTCGGGAGTACAGGGCCGCCTGTATGTAAAGTATACCATCGAGGTACGAGTGCTATAATCGCGCCTCCGACCGACGACAGGCCCACGAAACCCGAAGTCCCCCGGGAGGGCGGGCTTCAGTCATCGAGTACCACGATGCCACACGCCACGGTCCGACACTACCGCTGGGACGAGATTGCCCTCGAGAAAGTCACCGAGATGATCTCGCGCAAGCTCGTGACGGGCGAGCGCGAGATGCTGGCGCAGATCTACCTGAAGAAGGGCGCGCTCGTGCCGACGCACCAGCACGACAGCGAACAGATGACCTACATCCTGCAGGGCTCCCTGAGGTTCCTCGTGGGCGGCGAGGAGATCACCGTCCGCGAAGGGGAAGTGCTGCACATCCCCTCGATGGTGCCCCACCAGGCGGAGGCGCTCGAGGACACGTTCGAGCTGGACGTGTTCAGCCCGATCCGGCAGGACTGGATCGACAAGACCGACGATTACTTCCGGAGATAGGTTCGACCTTCGGCCCCCGGAGGCCCGGGACATCGAATTGGAGTGACGCTCATGGAGACTGGTCTCAAGGGACGAATCGCGCTGGTGTGTGCGGCCAGCCACGGGATCGGGAAAGCCGCGGCGCTCGGCCTGGCCTCCGAAGGCGTTCGGGTGGCGATTTGCGCTCGCAACATGGCGGCCCTCGAGGCGACGGCCGCCGAAATCCAGGCCGCGACCGGATCCGAGGTGCTCGCGATTGCGGCCGACCTCAGCCGGCGTTCCGACATCTCGCGGCTCGTCCACCAGACCGTCCAGCACTTCGGCGGTCTCGACATCCTGGTGACCAATAGCGGCGGGCCAAAAGCCGGACTGTCGAGCGCGCTGACCGAGTCCGACTGGCGCGACGCGATCGACCTCGTGCTCCTGAGCACCGTGCTGCTGTGCGCCGACGCGGTGCCTCACATGCGGAAGCGCGGCGGCGGCCGCATCATCCAGATCACCTCGATTTCCACCAAGCAGCCCATCGCCGGGCTGGTGCTCTCCAATGCCCTGCGGCCCGCCGTGGTGGGTTACTCCAAGACGCTGGCGGCCGAACTCGCGCGCGACGGCATCCTCGTCAACTGCGTCGCGCCCGGCTACACGCGGACCTCGCGCGTGGTCGAACTGGCGGAAGCGACCGCGCGCCGCGAGGGTGTGGGCCTCGACGTCGTGGAGAAGCGGACGGTGCAGAACATCCCCCTGGGCCGGATGGCTGAACCCGCCGAGGTGGCCGACCTGGTCGTCTTCCTCGCGTCCGATCGTGGAAGCTACCTGACCGGGACGACCATCCAGGTGGACGGCGGGTATGTAAAGGCGTTGATGTAGGGGGGAAGGTTACAGGGTACAGGTTATAGGTTACAGGGTGCACGATACACGATACACGGTGCACGATACACGATACACGGTGCACGATTCACGATGCACGGTGCACGATACACGATACACGGTGCACGATTCACGATGCACGGTGCACGATTCACGATGCACGGTGCACGATTCACGATGCACGGTGCACGATTCATGATGCACGGTGCACGATTCACGATGCACGGTGCACGATGCACGATGCACGATGCACGATGCACGGTGCACGATTCACGATGCACGGTGCACGGTGTACGGTACTGAGTACAGGACGAAAGACGCGAGAGGCGTGGACGCAGGCAACCGGCGCACGCATGCTTGCATTCCCGAACTGGCGTAGCCCGGGACCTCTTACCCGTCACCGCTGGCCTATTGCGTACAGCCTGTAACCTATAACCTATAACCTGTAACCTATAACCTATAACCTGTAACCTATCCCCGCTCTCAGTGCACCCACCTGTTCGGGGGCTCGTCGCCACGTCCGCCTTTCCGGACCTCGAACTTCCGGCGCGTTCGCGCGAGCTTCCACTTCGACCACCGGTAGCGCAGCTCGATCAGGGGGTGTCCCCGGCCCGTCTTGAGATAAAGGTAGCCGGACACCAGTCCGCCCAGGTGCGCCGCGTGAGCCACCCCGCCGCCGGCTCCGCCGATCGAAGAGAAGAACGAGACGGCCCCGATGATCAGGACGAAGTATTTCGCCGGGATCGGGAAGATCAGATACATGTAGATGGGGCGATCCGGGAAGTAGAGGCCGTAGGCCAGCAGCAGCCCGTACACCGCGCCCGACGCGCCGATTGTGACCGACCGGTACAGGATGTCGCCGACCTCGAGGGGCAGCAGCGAGAGCAGAACGGTCGTCGCCGCGGCGCCCAGGCCCGCCACCGCGTAGTACTGCACGAAGAACCGGGTTCCCCACATCCGCTCGAGCTCCACGCCGAACATCCACAGCGCGAGCATGTTGAACAGGACGTGAAACAGACCGCCGTGGAGGAACATGTAGGTGACGACCTGCCAGATCCACAGGCGCTGCAGGACGGCCGCCGGAATGAGGCCGAAGGTCAGCGTCAGCGCGTCGTCGATCGACGGCACCATCCACATGACCAGGTAGACGGCGACATTCGCCACGATGAGCGCGCGGACGGCGGGCGTCATCGGTCCCGGTCCGAAGCTGTAGGTTGTCGCGTACGGAGATCCAGCGCGCATATCCGCTCCCACCCGGGTCCTCAAGGTCACCCGGGCTCATGTGCCGAACGAATCCGTGTCCTTCGCCAGCGCGTAGCCGTCGCCGGTTCTGGGCAGCGGAACCGAGCACACGGCAGCCACCAGCGGCAGGAATGCGATCAGGGTCAATGCGCGCTGAACACCGACCTGGTCGGCGAGCATGCCGACCGCCGGGCCCGCGAGCCCGCCGGTGCCCCAGGCGAAACCCATCATCAACGATGATACCGTTGCCGCGCTGACCGGCGCGATCGTGTGCGCGAAGGTGACGTTTACCGGGAGCGTCGACTGCAGGCAGACGCCACCCGCGGCCAGGACGACCAGGAATGTCCACCCGGACAGCCCCGGCGCCACCGCCAGCAACGGCACGGCGAGCACCATCGACCACCCGATCACGCGCTTGGGGCCGATGCGATCGGCGAGCGGGCCTCCCAGGAGCCCTCCAACGCTGCTCGCGAAGTAGTACACGGAGACCGCGCCTGCGGCCGCGCCGACGCTCCAGCCCCTCCCGGTCAGCAGCACCGGCACGAAGGTGCCGAAGCTCAACGAGGTCAGCGTCCGCATCACGACAATGACATAGAGCAGGAACAGCGGGCGGGCAAACGGCTTGAGCGACCCGAAGCCCGTCTTCGAGCCGTGCCCGAGCGGCAGCATTGCCGGCAGCCGGAGCGAGACGGTGGCGAGGATGACCAGGCCCGGCACGGCGAGCACGGGGGTCCACGCCAGCCCGAAGCGCTCGATGAACGGGGCGAAGAGCACAGGCGCCAGCGCGTAGCCGACGGACCCGGCCGTGATGTGCACGGCCATCGCGAGCCCGCGCGTCGAACCGCCGAGCCGCTGCACCATCCCGGCGGCGGTGGGGTGATAGGCGGCCCCGCCCAGGCCTCCGATGACGAGCACCACGCAAAGCGCCGGCGTCGACCAGGCGAGTCCGATCAGGCTCATCACCGACACGGACACCAGCGATCCGACAACCAGGAGCGTTCGAGGCCGCCACCGATCGGCGATGCTGCCGAAGGCCAGCTGAGACACGGATGCCGCCAGCTGGAAGACCATGGCGAGCGTTCCCGCGGCCGTCAACGACAGGCCCAGGCGCGGGATCAGGAGGGGAAGCAGAGGCGCGTACAGATTGCTGTACGCGTCCGAGACGCCATGGCCGCTCGCCAGACGGAGCACGGTCGGGTCGAGCTTCGAGCGGGACATCAGTCGGCAGCCCGCCCCCGGATCCGCGCCACGCGAGACACGACGAGGTGCCGCGCCTCGAGGAACTCGTCGATGTGGAGGACATGGGCCGCACCATCGAGCACGATCAGCCCGCCGAGGATGGCGACCCCGACCTGGATGAGGCGCTGCCAGATCGTGGCCACGCCGATCCACTCCGCCAGCGCGGCGCTCAGTCCCCAGGCCACGCCGGCCATCACGACCGACGCCGCGGTGATCTTGGCCAGAGCGGTCGCGATGCGGCGGCCGTCGAGGCCGTCGAGTCGCCTGCGCAGCAGTATCAGCAGGGCGCCCGCATTGAAGATCGCCGCGACGGCGGTGCCCAGCGCCAGACCCTTGAAGCCCATGACTCTCACCAGCGTCAGGTTCAGCAGGATGTTCACCGCCATCGTCGTGATCGACACCACGACGGGCGTGCGGCTGTCCCGCAGCGCGTAGAAGGACGGCACGGCGATCTTCACGACCGAGTACCCGACCAGGCCCGGCGCGTAGCACATCAACGCCGCGGCGGTCGCCGCCGTGTCGGCGGAGGTGAAGCGGCCGTGCTGGAAGATCAAGGCGATGATCGGCGCGGCGAGCGCGACGAGCCCCAGCGTGGCAGGCACGTTGAGCATCAGCATCAGCCGAAGCCCGTTCGAGACCGTGCCGCGCATCTCGACCAGGTTGTCGTGCGCAGCATGACGGCTGATCAACGGCAGCACGGCCGTGGCAATCGACACGCCGAACAGCCCGATCGGCATGTACATCACGCGGAACGCATAATTGAGCGCCGACACCGCGCCCGTTCCCTCGTCTGTGGCGAGGATCGTGTTGATCAGCACGTTGACCTGGACGGCTGCCAGCCCGATCACGCCGGGCCCCATCAGCAGCAGGACCTGGCGCAGTCCTTCGTCGTGAAAATCGACGACTCGCTGGTACTTGAAACCTTCCCGGCGAAGCGCCGGCCACTGCGCGGCGACCTGGCCAAGGCCGCCGACGATGACGCCAATGGCAGGCGCCATGATCATGGGGAGACCGAACTTCGGCATCAGGAACGCGAGTCCAACGGTGCAGGCAATGGCCCACACGTTGAAGAGGGCAGGGGCAATGGCCGGCACGAAGAACCGGTGCAGCGAGTTCAGCATGCCCATCATCGCCGCGGCCACCGCCACCATCGTCAGGAACGGGAACATGACGCGCGTCAATGTCACCGTCATCTCGAACTTCCCCGGCACTTTCACGTAGCCCGCCGCAAACCAGTGCGTGATTGGCCACGCGAACACGATGCCCAGCACCACGATGGCGCCGGTGGCGAGCAGGAGCGCATTGATGACCAGACTGCCGAGGCGCCAGGCGGATTCGCGGCCCTCGTGCGTGAGCCGCCGCGTGAAGGTCGGGACGAAGGCGGAGCTCATGGCCCCTTCGGCGAACAGATCCCGCACGAGATTCGGGATCCTGAACGCCACCATGAAGGCGTCCATCTGATCCCCGGCGCCGAAGAGGATCGCCATCACCTGGTCCCGGACCAGCCCGAGGACGCGGCTGGTCATCGTGGCGGCCCCGATCAGGCCGGCCGAACGAGCCAGGTGAGGCGTGGACGGCTGGTCGGATTGGCTGGCTTGGGACTGGACAGACGCCATCGGTGTGTCGTCAGCGTAGCACACACCGAAAGAGGGCCGGCCCGGTGCGTTTGGGCTGCCGCCCCGCGGAACTCCCGCCTCGCGTCTCACCTCGGGGCCGTTCGAGTGCCTGCGGGCTGCCGCGGGCCATCTGCCGCCCGGCAGAAAGACTGCGCCGTCCAGGCGATCCTATAGACCAGCTGGTCTAAACACGCACAAAAGAAAACGGGCACCGACTCGCCAGCAGGTGCCCGTCAATGAGGAGGATGGACCGATTGTCTTCGGTTCCGTCTACTCAGCTTGGACGAGAGTCAAACCCGAAAAGTTTGTAGGATTTCGGCGCGCCATCTGCCGCCACCGGCCAATGTCGCAATTTGGCGCGATATGTCGCTTGCCGATTCGTGTCCGAATTGAGACATTGCATCCGACTCGCTCGCGGTAGAACGAACACAGGTGTGGCATTTGACCAAAAAGCCACTCGAGCAGAACCGGAGTTACCCCCATGAACCTGGTGAAGGCGGCCGAAGTGATGGAACGACTGCAGCGCCGAGCCGCGACCCCGGCCGAAGTTGGAGCACTCAAGGCTGCACGGGATGCGCTACTGATCATCGTGTCGGAAGGATTCTCCACGATGACCGAGCGGATCCGAGCCGGCTGTCGGAATCACCAGTCCGGGACGGCCAACAGTGGCGGATCGGCTGGCGGATCGCTCTCAGGGGCGACCCAGGTTCCGGGGGCCGCTCCAGAAGCCCGTCTACTTCGAACTTCCGATGAGTTTCTGCACGAACTGTCGGACGCGGTTGCCGTCGACTGCCTGACCGGCGAGCCGAGTCATCACCGCCTTCATCACTCGTCCGAGATCTGCCGGTGAGGCTGCCCCCGTCTCCGAGATAACCGCCTGCACGACGCTCTCGAGGGCCGCATCGTCCACCGGCGGCGGCAGGAACGCCTCGAGGATATGCAGCTCGGCGGTTTCTTTCTGCACCAGGTCGTCGCGGCCGCCCTTCTGGAATTGCTCGATCGCCTCGCGCCGCTGCTTGACCGCCGTGCCGACCACCTGGAGTGATTCAGACGGCTCGAGTGCTCGGCCCTTTTCGACTTCCTTGTTCATCAGCGCGGCCTTCAGCATGCGGAGGGCCGAGAGCCTGACCTGATCGTGGGCCTTCATGGCCTGCGTCATCAGTGTTCCGACCTCGTCGATCAATGTCATGACGCTTCAATCCTCCCCGGCTATTCCCCGGGCTCACTGAGGTTGACGGTGTTCGCCCGGGCCCCGGCGGGCCGACAGCCCACGTGCTCCATTCCCGGCGGGTGCTCGACACGATCGAGCGCCGGGTTAGTGGTCCTGATCCGAGTCGCCCAGCGTCACGTGCCACTTGTCGGTGTCGTCGTAGAACGCGGCGGGCACCTCGAACGCGTTGATCTTGGCCGTGAACTCCATGGCCGACTTCACCTGGAAGTAGCCCGACCGCTTCATGACGCGGCGGAAGCCCTGATGGGTGCTGTAGACGCGGATCTTGTCCGAGTCGGCCGCGCGGGCCTCTCGATCGATCCATCGGAGGATGGCCTTCATGCCGGCTTCATCGTCCGGGTCCGCCAGAAAATCAACCAGCAGCGTGACCCGGCCCCGCGGTTCCCTGAGGTGACGATACACCGCGTAGCCTTGCAGCGAGGTTCCGCGCTTCAGCGCGACGGTCAAGTAGCGTACGTGGGGCGGCTCGATGAACTTCCAGTTGAGGTACGACGCGTCGCGCCTGACCGCGAAATCGAACTTCCCGGCCACGCGTTCCCAGAGCTCGGTGAACTGGTGGTCGAAGTGCCTGATCGAGGTGACCCCGGCGCGAAGCGGCCGCGATCGCGCAATCAGGCGGACAAACGGCAGCGTCACGGCCGACACCAGCCGGTTCAACGGCAGCGGCCAGTTCTGGCGGCGAAGGGCGCGGCGCGTCAGCGGTTTCACCAGGCAGGGCACAGGGCCCAGCCGCGGATAGCGGAGCTTCTCGAACAGCCGGATCGACGAGGGCGATGACCCGAGACCGAGCGACGCCCCGACGTTCTGATCCCAGGCGCGGAAGAGCATGTCGCCCAGGCCGCGGCGCTGGCGCTCGGGCGCCACCATGATATCGATGCCCCACGAGGCCGCGATCTCGCGGCCCTGCACGGCGAGCCTCACCGGCATCGTGCCGTACTGGCCCACGATGGCCGTCCCTTCGCGCGCAACCCAGATTCGAGGACCCTCGGGCGGGCTGTTGGGATTGCGCCGGTACTGCCACTCCCATCGCAGTCGATGGCCCTCGGCGGCATCGTGCCCGAAGACGCGACGGTAAAGGGCACCGACCGCGCGGGCGTCTTCGGCACGATAGGCGTCAATCGAAGCCATGTGTGTTGCTGGAGATCGTCCCGGCCGGGACCCGAAGCGGACGGCCGCGCGGACTCGCGAGAGGTCCGCCGATGACGGTCATCATCCCGGAGGGCGGGACGGGACCACTGGTGGGCCCGGACGCTTGGGGGGAACCGGGGTGACTTCGCCCGGCCTGGTCGCCCCCGCGGGAGCCGTCGGCACCATCGTCGGTCCCGGGGTAGTGGATGATGGCGCGTCCGACGGATCGGAACGGTTCACGTTCCCATCGCGCACGGGGACCGTGATGACCTGCCCGTTCGGACCGACCACGCGCATCTGGAACAGGCCAGGCTTGGTCGGGTCGGCTGGCGCGTCGTCGTCCTGCGGATCCTGGCCGTCGCGATCCGCCACGGCGAAGGGTGATCCGAGCCGAAGCCCGCCGAGCGGATTGCCGGGCATCCCGCCCTGCTGTTGGCGCCGATCAGAGTTCTGATTCCCGTCGCCCCGGGAGAACGCGGACGGCGGGGGCGGAGTCGTCGAGCTGCGAACCGGTGCCGCCATCAACAGGACGGTCCGGTAGAGCGAACCACCCGGAACGGACGACGGACGTGCAACGGCGAGATACCCGTTCCCCGATCTCAGCAGCGTGGACAGGGCGCTCGATTCGGAGACGTCGGTCAGGTTCAGTGTGACGGGGCCGTCCGGGATGCGCTCCTTGTTGGGGATGCTGGTCGATCCGACCCGCTCCCATTCGGCCAGGATCCTCCGGATCGAGACATTGCGGGCCACCAGCGTCACCTTGCCGGCGTCAATGGTGAGCCGAAGGTCCTGCGCGGAGCCCGACCCCGGGCACACGAGCGTCAGTGCCAGCGCGAGGCCGCAAGCGGCGATTGACTTGCGCAACATATGCATCCCTCGCCGTCAAGTATACGGCCGTCCGGGTCCCCGGGCCAACATCGGCCGGCCGGGTCAGATTTCCTGGGACTGGGAGCGGGCGTACTCGATGACCGACTCGACGATTTGCTCGAGGGACACCCGCGGCTCGTAGCCGATCAGCTCCCGGATCCTGGTCAGGTCGGGAACGCGCCGCTGCATGTCTTCGAATCCCGCCTCATAGGCAGCGTCGTAGGGCACCGAGACGATGTCCGAGCGGCTGCCGGTCATCGACCTGATGAGCTCGGCCAGGCCACGAATCGTGATTTCCCGGTCGTTCCCGATGTTGAAGATCCCGCCAATCGCCCGTGGCTCGCGGGCAAGGCCGATCAAGGCGCCCACCACGTCGCCGACAGAGCCGAAGCACCGGCTCTGCGTGCCGTCGCCGAATACCGTGATCGGCCGGTTGGCCAGGGCCTGCCGCACGAAAGTCGGCAGTACCATGCCGTAGCGGCCGGTCTGACGAGGGCCGACGGTATTGAACAGCCGGACGATGATGACCGGCAGGCGGCGCTCTTTCCAATAAGCCAGAGCCAGGAACTCGTCGATGGCCTTGCTGCAGGCGTAGGCCCAGCGGTGCTTGGACGTCGCCCCGAGCGTCAGGTCCCCGTCCTCCCTGAACGGCAGGTCGGTGCTCTTGCCGTACACCTCGGAGGTGGACGCGACCAGCACCAGCTTCTTCTTCTTGTTGGCCAGCTTCAGCACGACCTCGGTGCCGTGGACATTGGTTTCAATGGTCCGCACCGGTTCCTCGACGATCAGCCTGACGCCGACGGCCGCGGCCAGGTGGAACACGACGTCGCAGCGATCGACCAGCTCGGCCAGCACCGGCTCGTTGCCGATCGTGTCGATGGTGTAGTGGAAGCCGGCCTGCTGCTTGAGGTGCGCGACGTTTTCGATCGACCCGGTCGACAGATTGTCGATGATGAACACCTCGCTGCCGTCTCGAATCAAGGTCTCCGCGAGGTGGGAACCGATGAATCCCGCGCCGCCCGTAATCAACGCACGCACGCCAGCCTCCTACGCAATCTCTGAACAGGTCGAACGGACAAGAGACGCACCAGACGTTCCTGCAGGTTCCTGGCACCGGCCGCGGGAACGGGCCACGCGGTCACCCCGTCGCCGGGCCCGACGCCCGATGCAGCACCTCTGCGACAAGGTCCACGTGATCCTCGGGCAGCCCCGGGTACATCGGGAGTGAGAAGACCTGAGCGCACACCCGGTCCGCTTCCGGGCAGACAGCCGGCCGTTCCGTTTCGAGCGCCGGCTGGCGCGTAATGGGAACGGGGTAGTGAATCAACGTCTCGATGCCCGCCTCGCGCAGCCGGGCCTGCAGCGCCTCGCGATCGGGGGAGAGCACCGGGAACAGATGATAGACGTGGCCCGGATCGCATTCGGGCGGCACCACGACCGGCGCTCCCGCGAGCCGTTCGCGGTAACGCGCGGCGAGGGCGCGCCGCGCCTCGGTCCATCCACGCAGCAAGGGCAGCCGGGCCGAAAGGATGGCCGCCTGCAGCTCGTCGAGGCGGCTGTTCACACCCATCTCGGCGTGGTGATACCGGTCCGTCTGGCCGCCGTTCCGGATCCGGCGTACTCTCGAGGCCAGCGCGGCGTCACCTGTGGTGATCGCCCCGCCGTCTCCCAGGGCCCCGAGGTTCTTCGTCGGGTAGAAGCTATAGGCCGCGGCGGTTCCGAAGCTGCCGACTGGAACGCCTTGGCAGGTCGCCAGGTGCGCCTGGCAGCAGTCCTCGACGATCACCAGGTGGTGGCGGTCGGCAATGGCGGCGAGCGCCGGCATGTCCGCGGCCTGGCCGTACAGGTGCACCGGCAACAGGGCCGCCGTGCGCGGCGTGATGGCCGCTTCGACCGACGCGGGGTCCATCGTGAGCCGGGCGGGATCGAGATCTGCGAAAACGGGCCGCGCCCCGACCATCATGATGGCCAGCGCGCTGAAGACGGCCGAGAGCGGGGAGGTGATGACCTCGTCGCCCGGACCGATCTCGAGGCCGCGCAGGATGATCGCAATGGCGTCGGTGCCCGTGCCGACACCGACTGCGTGCGGGGCTCCGGTGGCCGAGGCGAACTCCGCTTCGAATCGCTCCACCTCGGGACCGAGCACGTACCAGCCCCGGTCGACAACCCTCCGGATGGCGGCGTCGACAGCCGCGCGGTCTTCGGCCGGCTGGAGATTCATGAACCGGACGCCCGGAGCCGTCATGGGGCCGGCTCCTCCGCCCCCTCGGGCGTCAGGTACCTGGAGAGGTGCTGGCGGTAGTAGGCCACCGTGGTCTCGAGGCCCTTTCTCAAGTCGACTCGAGGGCGCCAGCCGACCGCCGAGGCCAGCTTGCCCGAGTCGGCGTAGAAGCTGCCGATGTCGATGACCTTCTTGTCCGCCGGCCATTCGACGAACTCGACGCGGCCGCTCCCCGCGACTTCGATCAGCAGGTGGACGAGATCGCGGTGGCTGATGGGCTGCGATCCGCCGACGTTGAAGACCTCGCCGTTGCAGGCCTCGGAGGCGCCGGCCCTGAGAAACGCGTCAGCGGCGTCGTCCACGTACACGAAGTCCCGCAGTTGAGAGCCGTCGCCGTAGATCTGGATGTCGCGGTTCTCCACGGCGAGGCGGATGAACCAGCCGATGAAGCCCTGGCGGTTGTGCCGGATGAGTTGGCGCGGGCCGTACACATTGGTCAGCCGCAGCGAGCACGCGCGCACGCCGAACACGTTGTTGTAGACGAGGTGGTAGTACTCGCCGGCCACCTTGTTGATGCCGTTGACGTCGGTCGGACGCACCAGGTGCTGCTCGGTCACCGGCAGGAAATCCGGCTTGCCGTAGACCTGACGGGTGCCCGCGTACACCACTTTCGCGCGAGGGTTGTGGCGGCGGCACGCCTCGAGGATGGTCAGCTGGCTGCGGCAGTTGATCTCCAGGTCCGTGTAGGGATCCCGCATCGAGTCGATGTGGCTGACCTGCCCCGCCAGGCTGAAGATCACCTCGACCTGCTGCACGAGGTAGTTCATCGTGCTCTGCTGGCGCACGTCGGCGACATTGACCGTGACCCGGTCCTCGATGCCGTCGATGTTGAACAGGTTCCCGCCGTAGTCGGGGATGAGCGAGTCCACCAGCAGCACCCTGGCGCCAAGGTCGACCAGCGTCCGCGCGAGATTGCTGCCGATGAAGCCGAGGCCGCCCGTGATCATCACCGGACGGTTCTTGTAGAACCCGAGGTGGTCCATGCTCACGCCCCAGGCAGGAAGGAGGACCGATCGTTCCCGGCTTTCGCAACCGTCCCGCGCAGGTGCTCGCGCCGGACGACGAGCGCCAGCCAGAGCTTCATGACGTCGAGGGCGGTGCGGCCGATTCGCCGGAAATTGAAGAACTGAGATTTCCCGTACGCGCGATGGTAGTGGTGGACCGGCGCCTCGACGATCGAGAAGCCCGCGTCCTGAATCTTCTTCATCATCTCCAGGCAGATCACGCCGCTGTTCTTCTCGAGCCGCACCGCGTCGAAGATGGAGCGCTTCATCAGGCGGAAATCGCAATCGACGTCGCGCACCCTCAACCCGAACAGCAGCCTGACCGTGTGGTGGTAGATCCGGCCGATGACGATCCGGTGGAGCGGATCGGATCGGCTGATCTTGTAGCCGTTCACCATGTCCACCCCATCGCCGAGCCGGGCCCAGAGGTCCGCCATCTCCGACGGATCGTACTGAGCGTCGCCGTCGGTGTAGAAGACGTAGTCCTTGGCTGCCTGCTCGAACCCGGTCCGCAGGGCGCCGCCGTAGCCGCGGTTGACCGGATGATGAATCACGCGGACCTGCGGGTAGACGCGCGCCAGCTCGTCGGCGATTTCCGGTGTCGCGTCCCGGCTGCCGTCGTCGATGATCAGCACCTCGTGGTCGGCGGTGAGCCGGCCGGCGGCCTTCAAGGCGCTGATCACGAGGCTGGCAATCGTGCCGCTGTCGTTGTACGCCGGGAAAAAGACGCTCAGGCTCGGTTTGTGTGTCGGATCAGGCATGTCGAGAGCCCTAACCGTACCACGGCCTTTCGACGGCGGGCAAGCGTCCGGACCTCACGTTCGGCCCCGCCCGTCACCGGAAGGTCCTGCCCCGTCTCGGGCCGGAGCATACGCGGCCCCGCGGCGGATCCGGCCCCTGTTGCGGAGGACCAGTCTCCACGGCATGAACATCGACTCGAGAATGACCCCCTTTGAGAGTTTCGAGCTGCCCGTGCGGCGCTCCACGAAGACGATCGGCACCTCGACGATCCGGCTGCCGAGGCGCGCCGCTTCGAACAGCGTTTCGACCTGAAACGAATAGCCGTCCGATCGGAACCGATCAAGCGACAGCCTCGAAAGCGTCCGGCGAGTCCAGCAGCGGAAGCCGGCGGTGCAGTCGCGCGCGCCGACACCCGTGATCGTCCGGACGTAGGTGTTGGCGAACGAGCTGAGGATCAGGCGCCGGAGGGGCCAGTTCACGACGCTGACCCCGTTCAGGTAGCGCGAGCCCAGCACGAGGTCGGCTCGTGTCGCCGCCTCCACCATGGCCGGAAGGTACTTCGGGTCGTGCGACAGGTCGGCGTCCATCTGGCAGACAAATTCGGCGTCGGTGGTCAGCGCGTGCCTGAACCCGTCGATGTAGGAGCGTCCGAGCCCGCGGGGTCCGGTGCGGTGGAGGACGCTCACCCGGGCCGGGTGCCGGGCGGCCAGGTCATCAGCGAGTTTCCCGGTGCCGTCCGGCGACTGATCGTCGACAACCAGGACCCGGTAGTCGAAGGCGTTCAGGATGATGTCGAGCAGGACCGGGAGATTCTCGCGCTCGTTGTAGGTCGGGATGACGATCAGGACATTCATGTGCGCTACCCGCAGGTGCAGACGGCGAATCCGCCCCTAGTGGCGGCCCTCGAATCGCAGCGCCGAGATCTGCTCCGAGACCAGGCCCACCAGGAACACGATCACCGCGAGCATGATGAGCAGCACGGAGGAGTTGGTGACGTGCGACTGCGTGACCACGGTCCACACGGCGTAGCCCGCGCCGGCGGCGAAGGCCGCCAGGCTGATCGGGAGGAACACGCGCAGCGGACTGAAGATCGTGACGATTCTCAACACGATCAACAGGAACTTGGCGCCGTCGCGCGCCAGCCTGATCTTCGACTTGCCGACGCGGACCTCGGCGTCGACCGGCTCGAACTGCACGCTGTAGCCGGCCTTGATGAAGGCCAGCGTGGTCGTGGTCGGAGTCGAGAATCCGTTGGGCAGCAGGTGCAGGAATTCCTGCAGGTGCTCGCGGCGCGCGCACCGGAACCCCGAGGTGAGGTCGGGTATCCGGCGGCCGGTCAGGTAGCCGGCGAGACGGTTGAGCGCCAGGTTGCCCAGCATTCGCATCCGGCTGGCCTGCGTGCCGTTCGAACGCGCGCCGATGACCAGGTCGTACTCGCCCAGGCCCGCCACCAGGCGCCCGGCGTCCTCGGCTCGGTGCTGCCCGTCGCCGTCGACGATCAGGATGAACTCTCCGGTCGCGTGGCGGATGCCGGTCTTCACGGCTGCGCCGTTGCCCTTATTGTAGGGGTGACGCACGACGGTCGCGCCCGCGGAGCGGGCGATCTCGGCGGTCCCGTCAGCCGAACCGTCGTCGACGACGATGATTTCGCGCCACGCTGCCGAGGCGAGCAGCGAGGCGACCAGCGGCCCGATGGCCCGCGATTCGTTGCACGCCGGGATCACGATCGATGTCGATGAGGGGTCAGCCACGGCCGGCGTCCTTGGAGTCTGTGGGAGTTGGCGATGGCACCCGGCCGACAAGGCGTTCGACCACCGCGTCCCACGTAATGGTCCGCGCGAGCTCGAATCCTGCTTCGCCCATAACGGCTGCCGGCGATCGGTTCGCGTCCAGCTGCGCGATGGCCGCCGACAACGCGAGAGGATCGGGGTCGACCACCAGGCCGTTCAGCCCATGCTGCACGAATTCCAGCGGGCCCCCGGAGTCCCTGGCCGTCACGACGGGTTTGCGCGCCAGGAAGGCCTCGAGGGTCACGTAGCCGTAGTCCTCGTCGAAGGGCACGAAGACCACGCCGAGCGCGCCCGCGTACAACTCCACGAGTTCGTCGTCCCCGATCTCGCCCAGGAAGTCCACGCGGTTGGCGACGCCCTCCTCCTCTGCAACCCGGCGGAGGTTCTCGCGCTGGGTGCCATCGCCCGCGACGACCAGGCGGAGATGGGCCCCGGCGTGCTTCATCGCCCGGATCGCCATGTCGATGCGCTTGGCGGGCTCCAGCCGGCTCACGGCGAACAGGTAGTTCCCGAAAGGACCGGGATGGAGACGATCGGCCAGTGCAGGCGGATGGTAGATGGGCTCGGCATGCAGCCCGTTGTACCGCTCGAGGCGCCGCGTGACATTCCGGGCGATCGAGAACAGGCCCCGGCACTCCCCCAGCATCTGGGTGTCGAGCGCCATCAGGTGCTGGCGAACACCGACGTCGAGGTCCGTGTGATCGAACTCGCCGTAGGGGGTCCCGCACAGATCGTACGCCGCTCGGTACTGGTGCAGGAGCCAGGTGATCTTGTTCGGGTGGCGGACGAAGTAGGTGGGGAACTTCGTCGCGATGACGAGATCGATCGGCACGCCGTTGCTCTCGCTCAGGTCGACCATGCGCCAGGCTGCGGCGTGCGAGAGGAGCTCTTCGGGCGGGTACCACTTGAACGGCACCGAGACGAGTTCGGCCCGGTAGCCGTGGCGCCGCAGCTGTTCCACCAGTTGCCGGTTCAGGCGCTCGGCGCCGCCCGACACGAACGGCACCTGAGCCTCGCACACCAGTACCGTGCGAATCACCATGCAGGCCATCCCGCCTTTCGAGCGCGGCCCTTCCGGGGCGCGCCCGGGTTTCCTACGGTATCACGTCGCGAACCGGACGTTGATGATGTCGCCGTCGAGCACGACGTACTCCTTGCCCTCGAGGCGGACCTCGCCGTGTTCCTTGCAGGCCTGCATGCTCCCGCGGCCCACGAGCCGCTCGTACGGGACGACCTCGGCGCGAATGAATCCTCGGGAGAGATCGGTATGGATCTCGCCGGCGGCGGCCTGCGCCGGCGTGCCTCGCGGGATCGACCACGCGCGGCACTCGTCCTCTCCCACGGTGAAGAACGAGATGTACCCGAGCAGGTCGTAGCTGGCGCGAATCACGCGGTCGAGGCCGGATTCCTTGAGGCCGAGGTCCGAGAGAAACGCCGCCGCATCGGCGGGCTCGAGCTCGGCAATCTCCAGCTCGATTTTCGCGCAGACGGCGACCAGGCGCGTCGCAGCCGCCTCGGCGACGCCGCGGAGATCGTAGCGCGCCAGCGCCTGATCGACGCCGCCAGCCATCGCCGCTTCGTCGAAGTTGACCACCAGCAGCACGGGCTTGGCCGAGAGGAACTGGAAGCCGCGGAGCCGCTTCCGGTCGTCCTCGGCGATGGCCATCGCGCGAATCGGCGCTCCGCTCTCGAGCTGCGGCTTGCACCGCTGCAGGATGCGCTGCTCGTGCTCGAGCTCGGCCGACCGCATCTTCCTGATGTCCTTCTCGAGGCGCTCGAGCCGCTTTTCGACCACCGCGAGATCCGCCAGGATGAGCTCGTCCTCCATGCCGCGGGCATCGCGCACCGGGTCGATGGCGCCCGCAGGATGGGGCACCGACGGGTCGTCGAACGCGCGCAGGACATGCACCAGCGCGTCCGCGTTGCGATACGGGGCGACGTCGAGCAGCGCCGAGGCGCCCGATCCGGCAGAGGGCAGCGCCAGGTCCGCGAACTCGACCGTGGCAGGCACGCGCTTGCGCGGGTTGAACATCGAGGTCAGCCGATCGAGGCGAGGGTCCGGTACTCGGGCGACGCCCACGCTGGCCTCGAGGCGCCCGCCGCCGCCGCGTGCCTGTTCGCGCACGCTGGTCATCAGCTGGAACAACGTGGTCTTGCCGACCGAGGGATAGCCGATCAGGGCGGTGCGCAACATAGGTTCGGATCGCGCCTCCCGGACGCCCCTGAATGAGGCGCGTCGCGGTCTCGAATCGTCCGTTTGGGGACCCGGGCAGGAGGGAACCCCGATGCGAGGGTTCTGCCTTGGTACCGAATTGCACATCGTAGCACGCGATGGCACATCATCGAGGTGTCGGAATTCCGGCAGTCCGCGAAGAAAAAACGTAGACGCGTGCGCGTAAGTCAAGTGCCCACATGATTTTCCGTTGACAAGACGAACGCGCTTGTCTAACCTGTGGTCCGCGGTGGAGTAAAGTGGGTCAAGACTTCGCACTACGCGGAAACGAGCCAGCCAAGATCGACGACAAGGGCCGGCTCAAGATCCCCAACGCCTTTCGCGCGCTGGTCGAAGAGCGCTACGGCCCCGAGCTCTTCGTCACGAGCGTCGAGGGGAAGTCGGTCCTGATTTACCCCCTGCCTGTCTGGGTCGAAATCGAGCGCAAGCTGGCTGCCGCGCCCTCGACCAACGACTCGCGGATCTGGTTCTCCCGCCGGGTGAACTACTTCGGCAAGTCGGCAGAGATCGACAACCAGGGGCGCGTCCTGATCCATCCGTTGTTGCGGGAGTCGGCAGCCATGACAGGTGTCGTCGACGTGTTCGGGCATACCAACTACATCGAAGTGTGGAACCACGAGCGATTCGTGAAGGATCTCGATGGGCACCCTTACACCGTCGACACGGCAAACGCGCTGGCTGAACTGGGCATTTGAAACGTTCAGGGTACCGACCCCATGTCCGTTCACGTGCCTGTGATGACTGCGGAGGTCCTCGCCTTCCTCGCGCCGGAGCGCGGCGGGATCTTCGTGGACTGCACCGTGGGACTCGGCGGCCATGCGCGCGCACTCGCGCAGGGCGGCGCGACCCGACTGGTGGGCCTCGATCGGGATCCTGAGGCGCTGGTCCAGGCACGCGAAACGCTCTCCGAGTGGCTGGACCGCGTCGAGCTCATTCACGCCGATTTCCGGCAGCTTCCCCGCATCCTCGACGAGCGCGGCCTGGTGGCCATCGACGGCGCCCTGGCCGACCTCGGCGTGTCGTCCCTGCAGTTCAACGGCGCAGGGCGCGGCTTCAGTTTCCAGCGCGACGAGCCGCTCGACATGCGGATGGACGCCAGCACCGGCCCGACCGCCGCCGACCTGATCGCGGCCGCGACCGAAGAGGATCTCGCCAACGTCATCTACCAGTTCGGCGAGGAGCGCCGCTCGCGCGCGGTCGCCCGCGCCATCGCCCACGTCCGGCGCCAGACGCCAATCCGCACGACAGGCCAACTGGCGGCGCTGGTCCGCCGCGTGGTCGGACGGGGATCGCACCGGATCGATCCGGCGACGCGCACCTTCCAGGCGCTGCGGATCTGGGTGAACCGCGAGCTCGACGGCCTCACGGCATTCGTGCACGACACCTGCGCCCGGCTGCGGGCGGGCGCCCGATTCGTCATCCTGACCTTTCACTCGCTCGAGGATCGGCCCGTCAAGCACGCCCTCCGGGATCTTGCGCGGGCCGAAGGCTCGTCGTTCCGCCTGCTGACGAAAAAACCGGTCGTGCCTGGCTCCGAGGAAATCCGGCTGAACCCCCGCGCGCGAAGCGCGAAGCTGCGGGCCATCGAACGGCTCATGTGACGCCCATGCCACGACTACAAACCGCCGCCAACGCACTGGGATTCGCGGTCCGAAAGGACATCCGCACCAACCTGGTCCGGGAGGTCGATCGTGCCAAGCATCGCCGCATGTGGGAAACGGCGCTCGTCCTGGCGATGCTGCTGGCCATCGTGCTCATCTCGGCGTGGCAGCACTTCGAGCTGCGCAACTACGGCTACATGATGGAGCAGCTCGAGAAAGAGCAGGCTGCCGAGGAGGACGCAAACCGGCACCTCCGCCTCGAGATCGAGACGCTGCAATCGCCGTCGCGCATCGAGGGCCTCGCCGGCCGCGACCTCAAGATGGTGATGCCCTCCCGCGAGGACTCGATCGTGATCGAGCGCGTCACCGAGCAGGCTCCGCCGCCCAGGTCGGTCGTGGCGAGCAAGTCGGAAACGGAGGGCCTGCGATGACCCCATCGGCTCCGAACCTCTGGCGCACGACGATGCGATCGCGCGTGTGGCTGACGGCGGCCGTCGTGATGCTCTGGGCGATTGGCATCGAAGCGCGCCTGGTCTGGCTCCAGGTCGGCCAGCACGACTGGCTCGCCAGCCGCGCGACCCGGCAGCACCGGAGCACCGTGTCGCTGGCCGGCCAGCGCGGAGAGATCCTCGACCGCAACGGCCGGGTGCTCGCGCTCAGTGTCGATGCGGAGACGATCCAGGCGGTGCCGGGCGACATCGACGACCCGGCCAGAACCGCGGCCAGCCTGTGCCGGGCGCTCGAAAAATGTTCGGACGCCGATCGCGTCGAGATCGGTCGGAAGCTCCAGTCGAAGAAGTCGGCCGTCTTCGTGATCCGGAAGGTCACGCCCGACGAGGCGCGGGCGGTCACCGCGCTCGGTCTGCCCGGGATCGCCCTGGTCAAGGAGTCGAAACGCTTCTACCCGAACACGGAACTCGGCGCCCACCTGATCGGCTACGTCGGGATGGACAACTCCGGCCTGTCGGGCATCGAGCTGGCCTACGACAGCAGGATTCGGGGGCGCGCCGGGACCGTCCTGATCGAAACCGACGCGAAGCACCGCGCGTTCGGGCGGGTGGAGCGCCCTCCGACCACCGGGTCGACCGTCGAGCTGACCATCGACGCCTACCTGCAGCACCGCGTCGAACGCGAGCTGCACGAGGCCGTCCTGCAGAACCGGGCCGTCGGCGGATCGGCGATCGTCATGGATCCGCGATCGGGCGAGATCCTCGCGATGGCCAACGAGCCGACGTTCAACCCGAACAGCTTCGGTGACTTCCCGCCCGAAGCCTGGCGCAACCGCGCGGTGCAGAACGTGTACGAACCAGGATCCACCTTCAAGCTGGTCACGGCGTCGGCGGCGCTCGAGGAGCACGTCGTCGCTCCGACCGACATGATCGATGCCAGCGCAGGGTCCATCCGCATCGGCTCGCGCCGGGTGGAAGACGTCACGAATCACGGCGTGCTCAGCTTCACTGACGTGATCGTGGAGTCGAGCAACGTGGGCGCCATCAAGGTCGGACAGCGGCTCGGCGCGGAGCGGCTTGGCCGCTACGTCCGGCGCTTCGGATTCGGCACGCGCCTCTGCCCCGACACGCCCGGCGAGAACGCGGGCATCGTGTGGAACGCCTCGACCTGGAGCGACAGCACGGTTGCGTCCGTCTCGATGGGGTACGAGATCGGCGTCACGCCGCTCCAGATGGTCACTGCGGCGTCGACGATCGGCAACCGGGGCGTCATGGTACAGCCCCGCGTCCTGCGCGCGCTGCGGGACGGCACCGCGCGCACCGAAGTCGGCGTCCGCGAGCTTCAGCGCACGATCAGCCCCGAGACGGCGGCCGTGCTGACCGGCATGATGGAACAGGTCATCGAGCGGGGAACCGGCAGGGCGGCCGCCATTCCCGGGTACACCGTGGCGGGAAAGACGGGGACCGCGAACAAGCTGGTCGGGCATCAGTACCTCCCGGACCGACTTCAACGCGTCGTTTGTCGGCCTGGTGCCGTCTCGCGACCCGGCGTTCGCCATCGTGGTCGTCGTGGATTCTCCCCGCGCCGGCCGCCACTTCGGCGCCGAGGTCGCTGCGCCCGTCTTCAAGCGCATCGCGGAGACGGCCCTCCAGCGTTATGGCATCCCGCCGACGATCAACCCGGCCCCTCCCGTGGTCATCGCGGCTCGCGCTTCAGGCAGTGATGAACCGGAGGCGGTGAGAGCCGCGGTCCCTGGCAGCGTCTTCCCATCGCTCGACGCGCCGGCCGATCCCAACTCGGTCCCCGATCTGCGGGGCCTGGCAGCCCGCGACGCCATCCGCCGTCTCGCCCTGTTCGGCCTGGTTCCGAACCTGCGGGGCGACGGAATCGTGGTCGACCAGGACCCCGCGCCCGGGTCCCCGGTCGAGCGCGGCAGCACGTGTCACCTCCGGCTCGAGCGTGTCGTTGTTCCAATCATCCCGACGTCGTCCCATCAATGACACTTCGAACGTTGCTCGCTGAAGCAGAAGGCACTGGGGTCCGCTTCTCCTGCCAGGTTCCTTCCGGCGGTGACGCGCTGGTCGACTCGACGGTCAAGGCCCTCGCCTACGACTCGCGCCGCGCAGGCAGCGGCACGCTGTTCATCGGGCTGCAGGGCGAGCACGAGGACGGATCGCACTACGCGGGGCAGGCCATGGAGCGAGGCGCGCTTGCGGTGGTGTCGGAGCACCCTGCGCCTCCCGCCGCCACGGTTCCGTGGATCCAGGTCGAAGACGGACGACTCGCGATCGGCGCGCTGGCCTCGACCTTCTTCCGGCATCCCAGCCGCAGTCTCGAGGTCGTGGGCATCACCGGCACCAACGGCAAAACGACGACGGCGTATCTCATCCGCGGGGTGTTCGAGGCGGCCGGCTGGAAGACCGGGCTGCTCGGGACGGTCGAGTATCGGATCGGCGCCGAGGTCCGCGAGGCGCCGCGCACGACCCCCGAGGCGTCCGATCTCCAGCTGATGCTCCGGGAGATGGTCGATCTCGAGTGCAGGGCCTGCGTGATGGAGGTGTCGTCGCACGCGCTGGCTCAGCGCCGCGTTGACTTCACCCGGTTCGCCGCGGGCGTCTTCACCAATCTCACCCGCGACCACCTCGACTACCACGGCGACATGGAGCGGTATTTCGCCGCGAAGCGACGGCTGTTCGAACTGCTGCCCGCCGGGGCGCCAGCCGGTACTGAACGTGGACGACCCGAGGGGCGAGACGCTGGCCTCGCTGGTGGCCCGTCGCGTCACCTACGCTGTCGACCACGACGCTGACGTGACGCCGGTGACCTTCGCCCCCGTGCTCGACGGGCTGTCCTTCGACGCCGAGACGCCGGTGGGCACCGTCCGGATTCGGTCGAAGCTGGTCGGTCGCCCCAACCTCTACAACCTGCTCGCCGCCACGGCTACCTGCCTCTCGCTCGAGGTACCGGCCGAAGCCATCGAGGCGGGGCTCGCCGCGGTGACCCACGTGCCGGGCCGCTTCCAGATCGTGTCCGGCCAGAACGACGACGTCACGGTGGTCGTCGACTACGCGCATACCGACGATGCCCTGCGGAATCTGCTGGAGACGGTCCGGCCTCTCGCCAAGAAGCGCTTGATCACCGTGTTCGGATGCGGCGGCGACCGGGACCGTACCAAGCGGCCCCTGATGGGCGCGGTGGCCGCCCGCATGAGCGACCTGGTGGTGATTACCTCGGACAACCCGAGATCCGAGGATCCCACGCGCATCATCGAGGAGATCGAGCGGGGCGTCGCGACGCCGGCCGGCCAGCTCAGCCTGGGCACGACCCCCAACCTGGCGATCGTCGATCGGCAGGAGGCCATCGACCGGGCGATCGCGACCTCGGAACCCGGCGACATGGTGGTGATAGCCGGGAAAGGCCACGAGAAATACCAGGTGCTGCGGGACCGCTCGATCCCGTTCGACGACGTGGAGGTGGCGCGCGCCGCGTTGCTGGCGCGAAAGGCGAAGCCATGAGCGCGCAGCGCCTGCTGCTGACCTCCCGCATGATCGCGGAGGTCGTGGACGGCGAGCTCCTCGCCGGGAGCCGCGACGAAATCGTCGATGGATTCTCGATCGATTCCCGTACCCTGCTTCCCGGCGACCTGTTCCTCGCCATTCGAGGCGAACGCCTCGACGGCCACCGGTTCGTCGGGCAGGCGATCGCCCGCGGCGCGTGCGGGGTGGTGGTGAGCGAGGCCAGCGCGTTCAGCGCACCGCCGGGCCGGGGCGAGGCCCCGTTTGTCATCCGCGTCGGCGACACCACGGTGGCGCTGCAGACGCTCGCCGGCCACATCCGCCGTGAATCGGGCACGCGCGTCGTCGCGATCACCGGCAGCGTCGGAAAGACCACGACGAAGGAAGCCGCGGCCCAACTGCTGGGGCTGCGGTACGACGTCGTCCGAAACCGCGGGAACCTCAACAACCACATCGGGCTGCCGCTCTCGCTGCTCGAGCTGCGACGCGGGCCGGCCTTCGCGGTCGTGGAACTCGGCATGAACCACGCCGGAGAGATCCGGGCGCTGGTCGGCCTCGCGGCGCCGGATGTTCGCGTGTGGACCAACGTGGCCGAAGTTCACACGGCGTTCTTCGCGTCACTCGATGCGATCGCCGATGCCAAGGCGGAGCTGCTCGAAGGCGCGACGCCCGACACGATCGTCATCGCCAACGCCGCCGACTCGCGCGTGATGGATCGCGTTCGCAGCATCTCCGGCCGCCTGGTGACCTTCGGCGTCGAGACGGCTGCCGATGTCGAGGCCGCTGATGTCATCGACCGGGGGCTGGCCGGCACCGAGGCGTACGTCCGTACGCCCCAGGGCTCCGCGCGGTTCACCGTGCCCCTGCTCGGGCGCGCGAACCTGGAAAACGTGATCGCCGCGGCGGCCGTCGCGCTGCAGTTCGACGTGCCCCTGCCCCAGATCGCCGAGAGGGTGCAGTCCCTCACCCCGGCACCCAGGCGGGGCGAGGTCTGGAGGTTGAGGGACGGCGTGACGCTGGTCGATGACAGCTACAACTCCAATCCCCTGGCTCTCCGGCAGGCGCTCCGGGTGATCGCCGGCATTCCCGCCTCCGCGCGCCGGCTGGCCGTGCTGGGCGAGATGCTCGAGCTCGGCGACCAGGCGACCGTGCTCCACCAGGCGTGCGGCCGCGCGGTCGCGCAGGCCGGGTTCGCGCAGCTCATCACGGTCGGCGGTGACTCGGCGCGGGCCATGGCCGATGCCGCCCGCCTGGCCGGCGTGAACGATGTGACCTACGTGCACACCAGCCAGGAAGCGGCCGAGCTGACCGCTCGCAGCGCCCGCCCCGGCGACGTGATCTTCGTGAAGGGCTCACGGGGCACCCGGACCGACGTGGTGGCAGACCGAATGAAGGCGGAGCTCGCCTGATGCTGTACCTGCTGCTGTACCCGCTGCGCGGCTACTGGTCGGTGCTCAACGTGACGCGGTACATCACGTTCCGTACCGCGGCGGCGAGCCTGACGGCGCTGGTCATCAGCCTGCTCCTCGGGCCGTGGCTCATCCGAAGGCTCCGGGAGTTCCAGGTCGGCCAGGTCATTCGCCACGACGGCCCCGCCTCGCATCGGCCAAAGGCGGGCACGCCGACGATGGGTGGCATCCTCATCCTGACGGCGGCCATCGTACCGACGCTGCTGTGGGCCGACCTGCGCAACTCGTATATCTGGATCGCGATGGGGGCGACGCTCTCGTTCGGGGCCATCGGTTTCGCCGATGACTACCTCAAGATCAAGCGCCAGTCCCACCACGGGCTCGAGCCGCGGTACAAGATGGGATTCACGGTGCTCGCCGCGCTCGCCGTGGGCGTGTCGGTGCTCGTGCTGGCGTCGTACGACCTGTACAACACCCGCCTGATCTTCCCGTTCTTCAAACGGCTGATCCCCGATCTCGGCTGGTTCTACGTGCCGTTCGCCGTGCTCGTGCTGGTGGGCGCATCGCACGGGGTCAACCTGACCGATGGCCTCGATGGGCTGGCTATCAGCACCTTCGCGATCTCGGCGGCCACCTTCACGGCCCTCGCCTACGTGACGGGCCACCGGGTGTTCGCCGACTACCTGAACCTCGTGCGATTTCCGCCGGTGGGCGAGCTGACGATCTTCTGCGGATCGCTGGTGGGCGCGAGCCTCGGGTTCCTCTGGTACAACGCGTATCCCGCGGAGATCTTCATGGGCGACGTCGGGTCGCTCGCCCTGGGCGCGGCGCTGGGGACCGTCGCCATCCTCGTCAAGCAGGAGCTGCTGCTGCCGATTGTCGGCGGCGTGTTCGTGCTCGAGGCGCTGTCGGTGATCATTCAGGTCGGCTACTTCAAGATGACCGGCGGCCAGCGCGTGTTCAAGATGGCGCCGCTGCACCACCACTTCGAATTGAGCGGGTGGAAGGAGCCGAAAGTCTTCGCGCGGTTCGTGATTCTGAGCCTGATCTTCGCGCTCTTCAGCCTGACGACGCTGAAGCTGCGCTGAGGGGGAGTGTCGGTGGCCGAGAGTGACCGGGCGGAATTCGACGT
Source organism: uncultured Acidobacteriota bacterium (assembly GCA_963843385.1). Classification (GTDB taxonomy): domain Bacteria; phylum Acidobacteriota; class Vicinamibacteria; order Vicinamibacterales; family JAKQTR01; genus CAVOHU01. The sequence goes on along the minus strand of CAWJJY010000005.1, from coordinate 634,219 downwards.
GCGGGGCAGGCGCGCCGTTGTGGTCGGCGGGGCCGACAGCGGCGTCGCGGCTGCGCATCTGCTCCGGGCACGTGGCGCCGAGGTGACGCTCACCGACCTCAGCCCGACGGTTCGGGACGAAGCCAGGCTGCGGGATGCGGGGGTGTCGCTGGTGCTCGGCGACCATCCGGCGAAGATCTTCACCGGGGTCGACCTGGTTGTGGTCAGTCCGGGCGTGCCGCTCGGCCACGCGGCGCTGACGACCGCGCGGCAGGCCGGCGTGCCGATTATCGGCGAGATCGAACTGGCCTCGCGCTGGCTGCGCGGCCGCGTGATCGCGATCACGGGCACGAAAGGGAAGTCCACGACGACGACGCTGGTCGGCCGAATCCTCTCCCAGGCGGGCATTCGCACGGAGGTCGGCGGCAATCTCGGGCCTCCGCTGTCTGCGCAGGTTGCCGATTCGACGCCCGAGACGGTCCACGTCGTCGAGGTCAGCAGCTTTCAGCTCGAAACCACCGCGCGCTTCCATCCCTGGATCGCGGTGCTGCTGAACTTCTCGGCGGACCATCTCGACCGGCACGGCAGTCTGGACGAATACGCGGAGGCCAAGATTCGGGTCTTCGCCAACCAGACGGGCGAGGACTGGGCGGTCGTGAACGCGGACGACCCGAAGGTGCTGGAGATGGCGAAGGACACGCGGGCGCGGCGCCGCCTGTTCGGCGTTCGGTCGGAGATTGCCGAGGGCGTGACGATGGCCGGCGATCGGATCGTGGAGCGACGCCCGGGCGGCGAGCTGACGCTCCTGGGACTCGACCAGGTGCACCTGATCGGTCCGCACCTGCTGTCGGACGTGCTTGCCGCGGCGGCGATCGCGCGCATCGCGGGGGTCGATCCCGGTGCCATCGGGCGCGCGGTGGACGGCTACCGCGGCCTCGAGCACGCGATGGAGCTGGTGGATGAGTTCGCCGGTGTGCGGTTCGTCAACGATTCGAAGGCCACCAACATCGCGTCGGCGCGATCGTCGATCGAGACGTTCGACCCCGGGCTGGTGGTGATTCTCGGCGGCAAGTACAAGGGCGGCGACTTCGCGGATCTGCGTGACGGGCTGGTTTCGCGCGGGGCGACCGTCGTCGCCATCGGCGAGGCGCGTCCGCTCATCGAACAGGCGCTCTCGGGGGCCGTGCCGGTCCGAAGCGCGCAATCGATGGGTGACGCCGTGCGCACGGCATTCGGCGCCGCAACGCCCGGGTCCAGCGTCGTGCTGGCGCCGGCGTGCGCGAGTTTCGACATGTTCACGAACTACGCCCATCGCGGGCGCGCGTTCAAGACGGAAGTGGCGAGGCTGCGCCAGGAGGTGATGAAGGGCGCGTGAGCAGTGAGCAGTCGTCAGTCGGCGGGGACGTGGGATGCAGGCTGCTGGGACCGCAGGTCGCCCCGATCTGCGGATGCAGGCAAATCCAGGTTCAGGCTGACTGATGACTGCTGACTGCTCACGCCGCGGGCGGCCCGAGGGTGCGGTGCGGCGCCGGGTCTCCGGTAGTCTCGGGACGAATCGTCAGGGAGTTTAGGGTTCGGGCGACACATGGCGAGAAAACTCAAGTCGGATCGCTGGCTGTTCTTCACCACGTTCGGCCTGGTCGCGGCCAGCGTGGTGATGGTCTACAGCGCCTCGGCGTTTCTCTCCCAGGCGCAGGACCAGCGGCCGGATCGGTTCCTGAACAAGCAAATCCTGTTCGCACTGCTGGGTCTCGCCGTGATGGCGTTCCTGATGCGGGTCAACTACCGCGTGTATCGCCAGCCGGTGGTCATCTGGACGCTGACCATCGTGTCACTGGTCGCTCTGGCCGCTGTGTTGGTGCTCGGACCGAAGATCAACGGCTCGCATCGCTGGTTCTGGGTCCTGGGCATTGGCATCCAGCCGTCCGAGCTCGCGAAGCTCGCCGTGATTTTCTTCACGGCGGCCGTGCTCGAGCGGCGCATGGATCGCATCGCCGAGGTCCGGTACGCGCTGGCTCCCATCGCAGTCCTCGTCGTCATCGTCTTCGGGCTGATCTGCAAGGAGCCGGACTATGGGACCGCGATCATGGTGCTGGCCATCGCCGCGGTGATGGTGTTCGCTGCCGGACTGTCCTGGCGCCATACGCTGATCTGCGGGGCGACCCTGCTGCCGGTGCTTGGCGTGATTGCCGTTCTGGACCCGTATCGGGTGCGGCGCTTCATGGGCTACCTCGATCCCTGGGCCGATCCGGCCAAGGACGGATTCCAGCTGGTGCAATCGCTCATCGCGGTCGGCACTGGCGGGTTGACGGGGCGCGGACTTGGAGAGGGTGTGCAGAAGCTCTTCTACCTTCCGTATCCGCACACGGACTTCATCTACGCGGTCGTGGCGGAAGAGCTGGGCCTGGCCGGCGCCACGGCATTTCTCATCTGTTTCTGCATCATCGGGTGGCGGGGTCTCCGCGTGGTGACACGGGCGCCCGACGCGTTCGGCGCCCTGATCGCGCTGGGGCTGACGATGATGGTTGCCGCGCAGGCGCTTGCCAACATCAGCATCGTGCTGGGCCTGCTGCCGACCAAGGGCATTCCGTTGCCGTTCGTGAGCGCGGGCGGGTCGTCGTTGATCGTGAACCTGGCAGGAATGGGAGTGCTGCTGAACGTGTCCGAACACGCGTCGGTCGCGGAGGATGGGTAACGGCGCGACGGCCGCCCGGCCGATTGGCGACCGGTACCAGGCGAGGGCGGCCGGTACGGGATGGAGGGTGAGCGACAAGTGCGGATCGTGATGGCGGGGGGCGGCACCGGCGGCCACCTCTTTCCGGGAATCGCCGTGGCGCGGGAGGCGCTGGCGCGTGATCCGGCCGTCACGGTGACCTTCGCCGGCACCTCGCGCGGGCTCGAGGCGAAGGTGATTCCGCGCGAGGGGTTCGAGCTCGACGTGATCCGGAGCGGCGGGCTGAAGGGGAAGTCGATCAGGGCGCTTGGCAAGGGCGTGGCGATGCTCGCGCCGAGCGCAATCGATGCGTGGAGGCTCCTCACGCGCAGGGCGCCGCACGTGGTGGTCGGGCTGGGCGGCTACAGCTCGGGCCCCGTGGTGGCGCTGGCGGCCAGCCGCGGGATTCCGACGCTGCTGATGGAGCAGAATGCGGTGCCGGGGCTGACCAACCGGCTGCTCGGGCGCCTGGTGATGCGGGCGGCGGTCACCTACGAGCGCACGCTGCCCTTCTTCGGCGCCAAGGGAATCCTGAGCGGCAACCCGGTGCGCCGGGCGTTCTTCGAGATGGCGGCGCCCCGGGCGGCCGAAAGCGGGCGGGCGCCGCACGTGCTCGTGTTCGGAGGATCTCAAGGGGCCCACGCCATCAATGAGGCGATGGTGGCAGCCGCGCCGCTGCTCTGCGGTGGCGCGATGACGATGACGCTGATGCACCAGACGGGGGAGCGCGACCTCGAGCGGGTTCGGAGCGGGTACCGGGAGGCGCGGCTGGAGGCGGAAGTGGAGCCGTTCGTGTTCGACATGGATCGGCAGATGGCGCGGGCGGACCTGGTCGTGTGCCGGGCCGGCGCCACGACGCTGGCGGAGATCGCGGCCGCGGGCCGGCCGGCCGTGCTGATCCCGCTGCCCACGGCCACCGACGATCACCAGCGGAAGAACGCCGAAGTGTTCGCACAGGCCGGGGCCGCCGAGGTCATCGACCAACGGAGGTTGAGCGGCCCGACCCTCGCCTCGACGCTCCTGGCGCTCGGGTCTGATGTGGAACGTCGGGAGCGGATGTCGGCCGCGGCGCGGAGGCTCGGCAGGCCCGACGCGGCGCGGGTCATCGTGGATTGCATCTTTTCCCTCGCGGGCCAGGCCGGCGGGTCGGCGTCACCGTGCTAGGGAGAACCAGGCGTGTGCACTTCGTCGGGATCGGGGGCATCGGCATGAGCGGCATCGCCGAGCTGGTGGCCAACCTCGGCTACCTCGTCAGCGGCTCAGACCAGAGACGATCGGATGTGACCGATCGCCTCCAGCGCCTCGGTGTGCGTATCAGCGAAGGACACGCGGCAGAACACGTCGGGGAGGCCGACGTCGTGGTCTTCTCCTCTGCGGTGCGGCCCGACAACCCGGAGATCCTGGAAGCGCATCGCCGCCGGATCCCCGTGATCCCGCGGGCGGAGATGCTCGCGGAGCTGATGCGCCTGCGGACGGGCATCGTCATCGGCGGTGCGCACGGGAAAACGACCACGACCTCCATGATCGCGCTCGTGCTCGAACGCGCCGGCCTGGATCCCACCGCGGTCATCGGCGGCAAGCTCAGCGCCTTCGGCAGCAACGCGAGGCTCGGTCGCGGCCAGTTCATGGTGGCGGAGGCCGACGAGAGTGATCGGTCGTTCCTCCGCCTCACGCCGACCATCGCCGTGGTGACCAACATCGACCACGAACACCTGGAGGCGTACCGGGACTTCGAAGACCTCTGCCAGGCCTTCGTGGATTTCGCGAACAAGGTCCCGTTCTACGGCGCCGTGGTGGCGTGCGCAGACGATGCGCACGTGAGGCGGCTGCTCCCGCGCCTGACGCGTCGCGTGATCACCTACGGCATGGACATCGAGACGGCGCACCTGCGGGCCCGCAACCTCCGACGCGAAGGGGAGTGGTGGTCGTGTACCGTCGAGCCGGGCTCCGGCCTCAAGGATGCCGCGGGGCTGGCAGACGAGCCGCCGTCTCCGCTGATCGACCTGCGGCTCCGGATTCCGGGCCGGCACAATCTGCTCAACGCGCTGGCCGCCGTCGCGGTCGGCCTCGAGCTGGGAATCGACCTCGCGAAGGTCACCTCGGCGCTGGCGGAGTTCCGCGGCGCCGATCGGCGCTTCCAGACACGGGGCGAGGCACGCGGCGTGCTCGTCGTGGATGACTACGGGCATCATCCGACCGAGATCGCAGCCGTGCTCGAAGCGGCTCGATCGCTGGGCCGCCGAATCGTTGTCGCGTTCCAGCCGCACCGCTATACGCGGACCGCGCGGCTGATGGCCGACTTCGGACCGGCGCTGGCGAGCGCCGACGCCGTGGTGCTGACCGACATCTACGCCGCCAGCGAGGAGCCGATCCCCGGCGTGACGGCCGAGGCCCTGTTCGAGGCGGTTCGCCGGGATGTGCCCGGCCGGGTGCGGCTGGTGAAGCGTCTGGAAGATGTGGCGCCCGCGGTGGCAGACATCGCGCGGCCGGGAGACCTCGTCCTGACGCTGGGCGCGGGATCGATCAGCGCCGTCGCGGACCAGATCCTCGCCGAGATCGAACGCCGCGCCGGGGAGGGCTCCTGACATGGGAGTCACCGTTCATTCGGACAAGCGCTTTCGGCGCAGAGAGTCCCGGCCAGGCCGGCGGCGCCGCCTCCGCAGCCGCCCCTGGTGGGGCCTGCTGCGCACGGCAGCCATGCTCGGGGCCCTGGCCTATGGCGGCTATCGAACGTCCGTGTGGGCGGTCGAATCGTCGTGGCTGCGGATTCAGCACATCGCGATCGCAGGCAACGAACGGTTGTCGCGGGGCGAGGTCCTCGGCCTGGTCGAAGGGCTCTCGGGCCAGAGCATCCTGCTGACCGACGTCGGCCGGTGGCGCGAGCGGGTTCTCGCGTCGCCGTGGGTGGCCGACGCCACGGTGCGCCGGCGCCTGCCGTCGACCGTGGAGGTGACCCTCCGCGAGCGGCACCCGATTGGCATCGCGCGGCTTCGCGACGAGCTGTATCTGGTGGACTCCGCCGGGAGGGTGATCGACGAGTTTGGCCCGCGCTACGCGGAGTTCGACCTGCCGATCATCGACGGTCTCGTGACGGTGACCGCCGATGGCAACCCGGCCATCGACCGGGCCCGCGGTGAGTTGGTGGCCCGCGTCCTGGGATCAATCAGGGTCAGGCCGGAGCTGGCCGCCCGCGTCTCGCAGATCGATGTCAGCGAGCCGCAGGATGTTCGCGTCATCCTCAACGACGACCCGGCGGTCGTCAGGCTGGGCAATGACCGGTTCGCCGAACGGCTCCAGTCGTTCATCGAGCTTGCGCCCGCCCTTCGCGAACGCGTGCCCGAGATCGACTACGTGGATCTTCGGTTCGACGAGCGTATCTACGTCGGTCCGGCGCGGACCGTGAAGACGGCGGTCTCGGTGACTGCCAAACCCCCGACCTAGCGCACCCGCGAGGTCGATGCCGGCCGCTCGATCCCCGGCGGGTCGCGCGGGCGGATGGTGAGGTCGGGACCGGACGGGTTCGGGAATGGGGGGCCGGGAGCGGGGTCCGGATTTTGGCGGGCGGGCTCGGGCGGCCTGTTGTGACGGGATGGAGGGGGCGTGGCTCGCAGGGAGCGGCATCTGGTCGGACTCGACGTCGGTACTTCGAAGATCGCCGCCATCGTCGGCGAAGTCATGGATGGCGGCCACGTCGAGATCATCGGGCTGGGATCGGCCGAATCGCATGGCATCAGGCGTGGCGTCGTCGTCAATCTGGAAGCCGCCGTCGAGGCCATCCGGAAAGCCGTCGAGGAGGCGGAGCTGACGGCCGGCATCGAGATCGACAACGCGTACCTTGGCGTGTCGGGTACCCACATCAAGGGATTCAACAGCCGAGGCGTCGTCGCGGTGGCAGGCAAGAACCGCGAAATTACGAGCGACGATGTGCGCAGGGCGATCGAAGCCGCCCGCGCCGTGAACCTGCCGACCGGCCGCGAGATCCTCCATGTGCTGCCACAGGACTTCGTGGCCGACGACCAGGACCAGATCGGGGACCCGATCGGGATGACCGGCTCACGCCTCGAGGTCAACGTGCACATCGTCACGGGCGCCTCGAGCACGCTGCAGAACCTGTTTTCGTGCGTCAACAAGGCCGGTGTTACCGTGAGGGAGTCGGTGCTCGAGCAACTCGCGGCGAGCAAGGCCGTGCTGACCGACGACGAGCGGGAGCTGGGCACCACGCTGATCGACATCGGAGGCGGGACGATCGACATCGCCATCTACGAACGCGGGTCGCTCTGGCATACGGCGGTGGTGCCCCTTGGCGGGGACCACTTCACGAACGACATCGCCGTAGGGCTCCGCATGCCCATTCCGGAGGCCGAAAAGCTCAAGCGGAAGAGCGGCTCCGCGCTCTCGGCCCTGGTCGGCGACGACGAGACCATGCAGGTCGCCAGCGTCGGCGGCCGGCCGCCTCGGGTGATGCCGCGCCGAGTCCTGTCGGACGTGATCCAGCCACGCGCCGAGGAGATGTTCCACGCGATCTGGGACGAAATCCACCGTGCGGGCTACGAGAAGTCGCTCAATTCGGGTATCGTGCTGACCGGCGGCGGGGCGATGCTCGACGGCATGACCGAGATCGCCGAACAGATTTTCGATCTCCCCGTCCGGCGGGGATGCCCGACCGGCGTCGGCGGGCTGGCCGACCATACCGCCCGGCCGTCGTTCGCGACGGCGGTCGGCCTCTTGATGTACGGGCACGAGGCGCGGAGTCAGGAACCAGGGCGCTCCTCCGGCGGGGGTCCCCTCGGGCGGCTGGCCCGGGGCATAGCCGGTGTGTTCAAGGAATTTCTCTAGCGCCTGACGGTTCCGGCCCCGGAACCGCCCTGGCGCACCATGTCTGCTCTGGAGGCGTTTGATGTCGTACCCGTACGAGAACCTGCCCACCGTAGGCGAAGATTCGACACTGTCGAACCTTCGCCTGACCCTCGACGAGAACCTCCGCGCGGGTGCCCGCATCAAAGTCATCGGTGTCGGCGGGGGCGGCAACAACGCCGTGAACCGCATGGTGAAGGAAGGGCTCGACGGGGTCGAGTTCATCGTGGCCAACACCGATCTGCAGGCCTTGCGGGTCAACGCCGCGCCGATCAAGCTGCAGCTGGGCGCCAAGCTGACGAAGGGACTCGGCGCCGGCGCCGATCCCAACGTCGGCAGGCAGGCCGCGCTCGAAGACACCGAGCAGCTCATCCAGGTGCTGGACGGGGCCGACATGGTGTTCGTCACGACGGGCCTGGGCGGCGGCACCGGCACCGGCGGCGCCCCGGTCATCGCGGCGCTGGCCACGCAACTGGGCGCGCTCACCATCGCGGTGGTGACCAAGCCGTTCAAGTTCGAGGGAAAGAAGCGGGCTGCCCAGGCCGAACGCGGCCTCGAGGAGCTTCGCGACTGCGTGGACAGCGTCATCACCATCCCGAACGAACGCCTGCTGGCCACCATCGATCGCAGCACGCCGCTGCTGATGGCGTTCGCAGCGGCGGACGACGTCCTGCGGCAGGCCATCCAGGGCATCTCCGATCTCATCCTCGTTCCCGGCCTGATCAACCTGGACTTTGCCGACGTCAAGACCATCATGACCGGCATGGGCGTCGCGGTGATGGGCACCGGCGTGGCCGAAGGCGCCAATCGCGCCGTCGAAGCCGCCCAGCGAGCCGTGTCGAGCCCGCTGCTCGAGGACGCGTCGGTCCAGGGCGCCCGGGGCGTGATCATCAACGTGACCGGGGGAACCGACCTGTCGCTCATCGAGGTCAGCGAGGCATCGTCCATCATTCACGAGGCCGCGCACGAAGACGCCAACATCATCTTCGGAGCCGTCATCGATCCGCGGCTCGAAGGGCGTGTGAAGATCACCGTCATCGCGACCGGGTTCGACCGGACCGGCGCAAAACAGATCGTGCCCGGGGCGGCGGGGCAGACCCCGGTGGACCTGAGCAACTACAGCTCGTGGATCCGCGAACGGGACGACGAGGTTGCCTCGGGCGGATCGCGCGGGCAAGTCGCGACCATCGTGCGGCGGCACGGGCTGAATACGCCGCCGAACCTGCCCGGCGTGCCGCAGGCTCCGTTGCCGGTCAGGGCCGAGCAGGTCCCGGCCGCCGCGTCCGATGACGAGGCGCTCGCCGAGGTTCCGGCGTTCCTCCGCCGGACGAAGCGGGCATAGGCGCTCTCGACCTGCTGCCGGATGCGGTCTCGAGGGCATGGTCCGCGCGCGTGGTAGACTGAGTACATCCACGGGAACCGCGCGCGCCGGCGCCTGAGTATCAGGCACATGACGGCGCGCGTGTCGTCGCTTCCGATCATGAGCGGCCTTTCCATCCGGCATGGGCACCTGGCACCCGCGTGAACGAGCCCGGGAACGGCGTTCCCGGGAAATCGGCGTCATTCGCAAGGCCCACGCGAACCGCCTTCGCATCGCCCTCCTGTTTCCGAACACGTACTTCGTCGGGATGTCCAATCTCGGGCTGCAGTCGGTGTACCGGCTGTTCAACGAGCACGCCGAGGTCGTGTGCGAACGCGCGTTCCTTCCCCCGCGAGAGGAGATCAAGGCCGGCGCCGGGCCGGCCGGGTCCCTGGTGACTATCGAGTCGCAGACTCCCGTGCGCGAATTCGACGTGATCGCCTTCACGGTGTCGTTCGAATGGGACTACACGAACGTGATCGCCATGCTCCGGATCGCGGGGCTTCCGCTCTACGCGTCCGAACGGCGGCCGGGCCACCCGCTGGTCGTGGTCGGCGGCGCCGCGGCATCGGTCAATCCCGAACCCATCGCCCCGTTTGCCGACGTGGTCGCCATCGGGGACGGCGAATTGCTGGTGCCCGAACTGGTGAAACGGATTACCGCCGCTGCGAGCCGGACCGACCTGCTCCGCGCGCTGGCAGGGGAGCGTGGATTCTACGTGCCGTCGTTCTACGAGGTCCGCTACCGGACTGACGGCACCATCGAGTCCTTCGACGCCGTGGCCGGCTCGAATGCCCCGATGCCGGTGAGGAAGGCGACTCTGCGCTCGACGCTCAGCACCGACCCGCCGTCGACCTGCGTGTTCACGCCTGACACCGAGCTCGGGTCGCGCCTGCTGGTCGAGATCGTGCGCGGATGCGCAAACCTGTGCCGGTTCTGCTGGGCGGGGTTCAACTATCTCCCCGTCCGACCGTTTCCGGCCGAGCGGATTCTCGCGCTGGCGGAAGCCGCCAGGCCGCACGCCGATCGCCTGGGTGTGGTTTCGATCGCCGTGTGCGATCACCCCGACATCGACCGCCTCCTGGCGCGATTCAACGAGATGGGCTACCGCATCAGCCCCGCTTCGCTGCGGCTCGACGAACTGACGGAGGGGCTGCTCCGGGCGCTGCGGGCAAGCGGCGAGCGATCGATCACGATTGCGCCTGAAGCGGGGTCGGACCATCTGCGCCGGAGCCTCAACAAGGCCATCACCAACGACGAGATCCTCGAGAAGGCGGAACTGGTCGCCGCGGCGGGCATCGAGAACCTCAAGCTCTACTTCATGATCGGATTGCCGCTCGAAACCGACGAGGACCTGGTCGCCATCCGCGATCTGACGGTCGCCATCCGGGACCGGATGCTGAAGTACGGCCGGAGCCGCGGCGCGATGGGACGGATCGTGGCGAGCGTGAACCCGCTCGTGCCGAAGCCCGGCACTCCCTACCAGTGGCATCCGATGGAGACCTCGTCGGTGATTGAAGCGAAAGTGAAGAGGCTCCGGTCCCTGACCTCTGACATCGACAATGTCACGTTCAGCATCAAGTCGGAACGCCTCGCTCAGTTCCAGGGGCTGATCTCGCTCGGCGATCGCCGCATCGCGCAAGCCCTGGTCGAGGTCGACCGGCACGACGGTCAGTGGCGCCGGGCGATGGCCGAGGTCGATCTCGACCCCGACTTCTACCTGCATCGTCAGCGCCGAGTCGACGAAGTGCTCCCGTGGGACATCGTCGATCGCGGGGTCAAGCCGGGGTTCTTCCGCTCCGAGTACGAACGGTCCATGCGCGGGGACTGTACCCTCCCGCGGAAGGGGCGGGACCAGTTGGACCATGTTGAGCCCATCGCGGAGCCTCCCGCGGAGCACACGTAGTTTCCCAATTGAGTCCTGGCGGATTGCGCGCGCCACGCGCCGGAGCGTGCGCGGAGGAGCTCCGGCGGAGCGCGCGATACCGCTCGCCCATGCGCAGGGCGGCCCGGTCCGTTCTCCCGCGCTTTCCGTAACGGCCTCAGCGCCCTTGGGTCCGCCTGGAATCCACACCACTCGCCGACCGCGTCGTGCGAGGAGGTGATCGTCAATCCCCGGGGCCGGCCGAGCGCTACTCCGCCACCGCTGCCTGTGCCTCGAAGTCGGCGTACGACTGCAGGATGAACTCGCGCAGCCGTTCCTGGTTCGCCGCGTCCATGATCGGACGCAACAACGCGAAGCTGCGCCGTTCGCCGTTGACGGAGTACTGGCGCGCGGGAAACGTCACGTTGCGGCCGGAGCCGTTTCTGCGCTCCCAGATGCCAAACCCGATGAGTTTGAGACCGTCGAGCGTGCCCTCACTGAAGTGCAACTCGGCTTCGGCGAGCTTGCCCGGGGGATTGCCCCTGTCGTTGGGTGAGAACTTGACCAGCATGTGCGTGCTCCTCGCTTGCGCGGAACATGGCGTCCGAGACACCGAGAACTGGCCGTTCGGACAATCTGGCCGGGTGCCATGCAGGTGACGCGGCATCGGGCTCGGGGCCGTTCTCGCGGACGCCCTCAGGCATCGCGCATATCCGATCGCGAGCAAACGTCGTGCCCTCGGGTGACCGGATCATGCGCGGCGGCGCAAGTGATTGAAGACTGGACGATTACGTCAGGACGATGCTTCGGGCGCACCGCGCCCACTCAGGAGGTGACCTCGCGGTTGTCAGCCGGCGTTGTCGATGTGCAGGGAACAGATGCGCAGGATGTCGATGTCGCGGAGGGCAGATACCCGACGCGAGTCCATGCCTGGCACCCACGCCAGCCGGGCCGCCTGCCGTGACAACCGGCTATTCATCGCTGATGAGCATCACCTGGGCCATGGCGAGTGAGTCGGAGTGGGTGATGGTGAGAAGCGACGAGGACGCTCCCAGCGCATGGAACCGGCGGGCCGCGCCGCCATGAAACCGCAGTTGCGGGGCGCCGGCCCCCCGAACCACTTCGATGTCTCTCCAGAGCACATGCTGGGTGTGGCCCGTTCCAAGCGCCTTCATGGCGGCTTCCTTCGCCGCAAACCGGGCGGCGAGGCTCTCGGAAGGATCGTGCTTCCTCACGCAGTAGGCCAGTTCGCCTACCGTGAAGACCCGGTGCAGAAACCGCTCGCCGAACCGCTCGATCGACCGGCGGATGCGCGGAATATCCGTCGCATCCAGCCCCATACCGATGATGCGCATAGAATCACAGTATGACCGATCTGGTGACGCCGGAAGACTTCGAATGGTCGAATGAATCGTGGGGACGGGCGTTGCAGTGCCGGCCCCTCGGCCGAATCGCGCGGCACGTGTTCTCGACTCGCGACCTCGTACTCGAACCAGTTGGACCGCGGCGCGGTGAGGGCTGGGCGTCGCTGGGTCGAACGATGGGGGTTCCGCCCGAATCGGTCCTGCGGTTGAGACAGGTCCACGGCGCACGAGTGGTCGTCGTCCGCGGACGCGACGGCGGTCGGACGCTGGAGGAGCCTCCGCCGGAGGCGGACATCCTGGTCTCTGACGATCCGGGCGTCGCGCTGTCCGTGCGCGTCGCCGACTGCATGCCCGTGCTCCTAGCGGACCGCCGCTCTGGCGCGGTGGCCGCGGCACACGCCGGGTGGCGCGGCACCTCGGCGCGGGTCGTTCGTGCCGCCGTGGAATCGCTGGTGTCGGCATTCGGGAGTGCACCTTCGGACCTGGTCGCGGCGATCGGGCCGTCCATCGGACCATGCTGTTACCGCGTTGGCTCGGAGGTGGTCGAGGCATTCAAGGCGGCCGGCATGACGCGCGCCGAGCAAACCAGGTGGTTCCTGGAGGAGCCGGCCGGGACCTCGGCCCGGCCGGGCGGCGCGGCTTCCGCCGACACCGATTCAGCCTGGGAACTGGCTGCCTCCGACTTCCGCCTGCCGACGCGAGATCAGCTTGCGAGGTTTCCCGGACAGGACGACGCGGGTCGCACCGAGGTGTGGGCAGACCTCTGGACGGCCAGCCTCGACCAGTTGGCGTCGGCCGGGCTGGCGCCGGAGCACGTGCATCTGGCGCGACTCTGCACGGCCTGCCATCCGGCGTTGTTTCATTCCTACCGCCGCGACAAGACCTCGCTCCGAACCGTCGGCGTGATCCGGGCCGTGGCGGGCGCGCACTGATTCCGACGTGACGCGGCTTCGGCATCGCTCGCGCGAAGCCTGTCGACCGGGCCAGACGTTTCGGGCGACAATCAGCCATGGCTTCACTGCCCGGCGGCCGGTCGAGCCGCCCCAATCCCCGCGCAGAGGCCCACGCCGCGCGCGAGCCCTACTTCACGGTGCTCACCTCGCCCGAGTTCCTCCGCGCCAACCTGACCCCGGCCCGCCAGCGCGAGTTCTTCGATCACGGCGAGGCGCTGGTCGAGGCGATGTTCCGCACCATCGAGCTCAGGCTGGCGCCGCATTTTGCGCCAACCTCGATCCTCGAGTACGGGTGCGGCGCGGGCCGCCTGGCCATCCCGCTGGCGCGGCGAGCCGGCAGGCGCAACGGCACGGTGACCGCCGTGGACGTCTCCGACGCCATGCTCGAGGTGGCCCGGCTGGAGGCGGAGCGCCACCTTCTCGGCAACCTCGTCTTTCAGTCGACCTCCGAATTCTTCGACTCCGGCCGCACGTTCGATTTCGTCTCCTGCTACTTCGTCTTCCAGAGGCTGCGGCCCTCCGACGGCCTGAACCTCCTGCGCCATCTGGTCGGCCGCATCCGGTCCGGAGGGATCGGCGCGTTTCAGTTTCCCTATCGCGCGACGGTGGCGCCTCTCGTAAAAGCGTCACGCTGGGCGCGCAGCACTGTGCCTGGCGTGAACATCCTCACCAACCTGGTGCGCGGACGGAAGATCGACGAGCCGTTCACGCCGTGTCACACCTACCGGCTCGACGCGGTGCTGCGCGTGCTGAACGAAGCGTCGCTCGACGTGGCGCACCTCGTGTTCGAGCCCCACGCGGGCCTCGACAGCGCCATCGTCTACGTCGAGGTGCCGTTGAGACAGGCCGCACTACAAAGGCGAGCATCGAGGCGCGGCGCCCGAACCGGCGTCGGTGCCCGATCCGGCCGCTTCACAGGGACCCGAGCCGATCGACGTGCGCGAGCTGACGGAGACGATCTCCATCGAAGAGCTGAACCGATCGGCCGAGGACTACTTCGCGACCATCAGCGACCGCGAATTCCATCTGACCAAGCCCTTCAGCGACGCGGAAGAGACCCCGCACCTGCTGATCGATGTCGCGACGATGATCCAGGGCCTGCGGCTGCGGCCCGGGGCGAGGGTCCTCGAGTTCGGCGCAGGGTCGGGGTGGCTGTCACGGTTCCTGACGCAGCTCGGCTGTCGCGTCATCCTGCTCGACGTGTCGCCGACCGCGCTGCAGATGGCGCGGGAGCTCTACGACCGCATGCCCGTCCTCGGTGATCGGCCCGCGCCCGAATTCCTGCTCTTCGACGGGCGGCACATCGACCTGCCCGACCTCAGCGTCGACCGCATCGTCAGCCTCCACGCGTTCCATCACGTGCCCAACCCGGACCAGGTGCTCGCCGAGTTCGGCCGGATTCTGAGGCCAGGCGGCGTCGCGGGATTCGCGGAACCCGGGCCCAACCACTCGCGGTCGGCGCAGTCGCAGTTCGAGATGCGCGCCTATCGCGTGGTCGAGAACGACGTCGATGTTCACGCGATCTGGCAGACAGCCCGGTCCTGCGGCTTCGGCCAGGTGAAGCTGGCGGTGTTCCACGGATTGCCATTCCAGGTGTCGCTCGAGCAGTTCGACGATCTGCTCGGGGGCGGCTCGACGGGGGCCGCATGGGTCACCTCGACCCGAGTGTACCTGCGAAACGTCCGGAGCTTCTTCCTCTTCAAAGAGGGCGCCGAGACGATCGACAGCCACTCGAGAGAGGGACTCTCCTGCGATATCCACCTCGTCGAGCCTGAATTGCGTGCCATCGAGGGCCAGAGCTTGAGGGTCGATGTTCGCGTCAGCAACAGCGGCACCGCGCGGTGGCTCGCATCCGACGAGGCGCACGGTGGTGTGGCGCTTGGCGCCCATCTGTACGACGAAGGCGGCGGGATGTTGGACTTCGGCGCGTACCGCGGGAACCTCACCGAGCCGCCACGGGAGATTGGCCCGGGCGAGTCGGTCGCGTGCCGGGCGCTGCTTCCGCCGCTTCCGGCCGGGCGATACGTGATCGAGTTCGACTGCGTATCCTCGCAGGTCATGTGGTTCTCTCAACTCGGATCCCGCCCTGCGCGGCTGCGAGCCGAGATTGAGAGAGTAAGGCGGTAGGGCCTCGCGGACCGATCCGCAGGCGCCCCTGCTGCGGGGTTCCCGCACCACGCTGCGGGTCCGCCCGATCCGCGAATGAACGCCGTCAGGACGAAGCCTTCTCCGCAGGAACTCCAGAGCACGCGGGACCGAGTCCGCCGCCTGGCTACATCTCGATTCTCAGCGACAACTGAAGCCGTCGCGGCGGCTGTGCCGACGTGGAGCGGCCGAAGAAGGGCGAACTCATGTTGCCCACGCTGTTTGAAAAATTCGTCCGGTTCAGTGCGTTGAACGCATCGATGCCGACGGTCAGTTTCGGACCGTCTTCCTTATCTCGGCTCAGTGCGATTTCGTGCGACCAGCGCAGATCCAGGCGCGCAGAACCAGGACCCTGCATCGTGTTTCGCCCGACGCCGGCGGGGCGCGCGTTTGCGCTGCCCGTGTTGAAATCGTCGCGGCCTGTTCTCAGGCTGTACGGACGGCCGGAACGCATCGAGAATGCCACGCCCAAGGTGAACCACGGCCCGGGCTTGACGGTGCCTATGAGGTCGAAGCGATGTCGCTCGTCGAAATCAGCCCGTGACCACTCGCCGATGAGATCGAAGTTGTTGGCGGGCATCGAGCCGACTCCGCTCGTGTCGTTGAGGGCCCGTCCCAGGACATACTGCACCGATCCGGTGAAGTACCGCGTGATCTGTCCGCGAACCGCCACCTGGAGGGAATGGCTAGTCTGGCGACCCGCCGATTCAATCTCGCGGATGACACCGTGAGTGGAATCGGGCCGGGCCAGATAGCTCGGTGGCGGCGGAGCATTCAGATCACGGGATCGAAACAGGCTGAATCCCCGTGCTCCCGTGTAGTTGACGACGAAGGTCGTCGCTTTGCCAACCTGTCGTTCGATGCCGAAGCCGTACTGAAGCGTGTGCGGAATGGCCAGGCCCGGCGCGAGCTGCACAAGGCTGGTCGGCTGACTGGCCAGGGTGGACCCGGGTGCCAGGGGATCGGGATACCCGGGATCGAGCAACACGTACCGGAAGAGCCGGCCCTCGCGCGAACGCAGCACGTCGGCCATCGGGCCTTCACCGGTGCGGTCGTAGAAGACTCCCGCGCCTCCTCGAATCACGGTCCCGGCCTTCGAACCCGGCGCCCACGCGAACGAGACGCGTGGAGCGAGGTTGTTGTCGTCGCCGAAAAAGCTGAGCCAGTCGTAGCGCACGCCGAGCGAGACCGAGAGGTTCTTCCTGACTGCAATCTCGTCCTGCACGAACGCGGCGAGCATCCTGCGCACGAACGAGAGACCTGGGTCGCCTCTCATCTGGACGAACGAGTACGGTCGACCGAGCACGTAGTCATCGAGGCTCGAGAACGAGAACGTCCCGCCGAAGTTGCTGCGGTCGTCGTAGGTTCGCCAGCTCCAGTCCGGAACCGCTACGCCCCCCTTGAGCAGGTGGCGACCCGACGAGTAGGTCAGCGTTTCATTGAGCGTGAAGTGCCGCTCACTGTCGATGCTGTCGCTCTGGGATCCCCCCGCGGTGAACGCGTCCTGGACAACGATGCGTGGCGCCAGGCTCAGACTCGTTGTCGGCTGTCGGTTCTGACCGTAGAGGACTCGGAACTGGTGCACCAGTTTCTTGCTGATGATCGCACGATGACCGAGGACCAGTTCGAGTTCCCGATCGGTGGTGTTCGAGGCAGCCTCCTGCAGCGTGGTGCCTCCCACGCCTTCGTTTGCAGCGCGGTCGGTCTGATAGTTCACGCGAATCGAGAACGTATTGCTCCTGCCGACCAGGTGGCTGATGCTGCCCGACAGTTCGAGCGCGCGCTGCGGGGTCGGCACGGTCGCTTGAATGAGTCCGGACGGATTCTGCGCGTAGATGATGGCCTGGAGATCCTGCTCTTCCCGATTGGCCGACACCAGGAATGACGTTGTCTTGCCGTCAACGATCGGCCCTCCGAAGCTCCCTTCGTAGATTCGCCGCTGCTCGGGAGGCCGCGTCGGCGCCAGGGCGTTGCGCGCGTTGAGTCTGGCATCACGGAACGTCACGTTCAGCTCGCCGCTGTACCTCTGGGCGCCCGCCTTCGTGATGACTTCGATCCGGCCCTGCCCCGGCCGCGCGAATTCGGCGGCATACGGATCCTGGTTGATCTTGATTTGCTGGATCGCGGAGGCGGACACGCCCACCCTTCTCGCCTCCATGCCGTCGACGACGAGCGTGACACCGCCCGTGCCAAGCGCGCCGGGATCCAGAAAGGCGGACACCGCGCCGATGTAGTCGCGGTCGAATGCCGGGAGATCCGCAAGCATCTTGCTGTCGATCGTCACCGCATTTCGGTTTTGGCCTGCCTCGGTCGTGAGCCCCTCCGCTTCGGTGCCGACGGTGATCTCCTGATTGAGATCCGCGATTGCGAGCACGAGCTTCTGCCTCGAAGGCGCCCGTGTTCCGACCCTGAGGCGGAGCGTGGCCGGTTTGAAGCCCTGGTACGATGCCCGAATCTGGTAGATTCCCACCCGCACGTTGTCGAACCTGAACGCGCCGGCTGCATCGGTCATCACGGTGCGTTCCGCCACACCGTCAGGGCTGAGGAGAATGACCTCCGCCGCCTGCAGAACCGCCCCGGTCTGATCCTGCACACTGCCTGAGACCGTCTGGTTGATCGCGGGGGACTGGGACCAGACGATGCCGCGGGAGCAGAGCAGGCAGATGGCAACGATCAACGTCAGACGACGAACCGTTCTCATGGAACACCCCGCGTGTGTGTCAGGCGGCTCGATGATGCCATTCACGCGCACCGCACGCCTCATCAGCTCGGAAGCGTGAGCCGCACGGTGAACCGGCGCTCGGCTACCTCGGCTGTGGCACTGCCGCCGAGCCGTGCCATCGCCTCGTGTACGAGCGCGAGGCCCAGACCGCAGTGAAAGCCGGTCCGTCCCCTCGACACGTCACCCCGCCAGAATCGTTCGAAGACGTGGCGGACCTGTTCGTCCGTCAGCCCGCAGCCCGTATTGGTGATCCGGATCTCCGTCTGCCCGCTCCGCTGATCAGCCGCAACCTCGATGTGTCCATGGGCGTCGGTGTATTCCACGGCATTGGAGGCCAGCGCCGTGAGCACCTGCAGGAGGACCGTGCGGTCCGCCAGACACGATGCCCCTGGTCCCACCAGATACGTGAGACGGAGGCCACGTGCCGAGGCGGCGTCACGTGTAGGGCGGAACGCCGTACGCACGGCCTCGTCGAGGCGTATTTCTTCCGGGTGCATCCGGGTCGTGCCGGCATCGAGCCTGGAAAGCTCGAGCAGGCCCTCGACCATGGTCTGTGCCTGCCTGACGATATCGAGCGACTCCTCAAGAGTGTCGCAGTACTCGCGGTCGGTCCGCTGGCGCGAGAGGACGACCTCAATGGTCGAGCGAAGACCTGCCAGCGGCGTGCGGAGCTCGTGGGCAGCATCGGCCGTAAACGTCCGTTCACGCCTGAAGGCTCCTTCCAGCCGGATTAGCAGTTCGTTCAGCCGGTCGATCACGGGGGCGATTTCGGCTGGCGCGGTCCCAAGCGAGACTCGGGCCGCAAGATCCTGGTCACCAATGGCGCCGATGGCCGCGGCCAGGTGGTCGAGCGGCTTCAACCCCTGGCGAACGACCACGGCACCAATCAGGTAGGTGACGGCAATTGTCCCAAGGGTCGCGAAGGAGAGAAACCAGCCAAGGAACGCGATCTGAGCGGCAGGTTCAGCTGTGGTGCGCTCGAGCACGAGCGTGACCAGGGCCACTGGCGCCGCAAGTTTGACATTCTCCTCGACCCGAGCGCGAGACAGCAGGCCGACGGCTCGACCTGGCCGGCCATCTGGCAGGCGAACTTGCCGGAAGACGAGCGCATCCTCCGCACCCGCGAAGCGTTCGATGTGCGCGCCTTTGAGCGACGCCGACTGGTTCAGAACGGTTCCGTCATCCAGCCACAGCTCGAAATAGTCCGCTCGTTGTCCGCGCCGAAGATCGGGGATCTCCCGCTCGTCGATGTCCCCTTTGACGTGGTGCTCATCCTGTTCGACCGTGGCGCTGATGGCTCGCGCCGTCGAGGCCAGCACGGCATCGAAACTCGCGGTGATCGATCGCTGCATGACGCCGTATACCACCAGGGAAAACGTCACGAGCAGAACGCTCATCCCGCCAACGACCCAAACGAGCAGGCGGCCCCGAATCGACCTCATCATGGCTGGGCTCGCAACGAGTAGCCCCGGCCCCTGACGGTGTGGATCAGTGGCGGGAGGCCGGGCCGTTCGAGTTTCTTCCGCAGGTATCCGATGTACACGTCCACCACATTCGAGTCGGCCTCGGACTGGAACTCGTAGAGATGCTCCCAGATCTCCGTGCGGCTCACCACTTCACCGCTCCGCAGCGCCAGGTATTCGAGCAGCGCGTACTCCCGCGAGGTCAGGGTCACCTCGAGCGCGCCCCGAGAGACACGTTGCGCGATGGTGTCAATCCGCAGGTCACCCACCGTCAAGGAAGGGTTCTTCGCGCTATAGGTTCGGCGGGCGAGCGCGCGGACCCGCGCAATGAGTTCGTCCATCGCGAAGGGCTTGATGAGATAGTCGTCTGCGCCCGAATCGAGCCCTATCACGCGGTCCTGGACCGTGTCTCGAGCCGTGAGCAGCAGCACGTGCACGGCCTGGCCCTCGGCCCTGAGCCGGCGCAGGACGCTCAGGCCGTCCATGCCCGGCAGCATGATGTCGAGGACGATCACGTCGTAGCCGTTGTTGCCGGCGTACCACAGCCCCTCCTCGCCGTCGCCGGTTGCATCGACGGCGAAGCCCGCTTCGCGGAGTCCCTTGGCGACCGCCTTCTGGATCGGGGGATAGTCTTCGACCAGCAATACCCGCATGAACCCGTCTCCCTTGGCCGGCTATGGCTCGTGGCATTCTGCCATCGCGAGCGATCGCTCAGATGCTACAGGAGCGCGGTGTGCTCCTTCACGTTGGGTTTCGGCGCGTCCTCTACGTCTTCCTTCTCGTCCTTCTTCGCGCCCCACGCGGGCTCCTCGATCACCTTGCCGTCGGGGGCGACCTGGATCTCGGCGGCCTGCGTGCCTTTCGTCAACTCGGCTTCGTACACGATCTTCGCCTTCGCAAGCTTCAGCAGTCGACCCTTGTTGCCAGGCTCGAGTTCGGCCCGTACCTGGGATCGCTCGACGCGGGTGATCTTGGCGCCCAGCGCGAACTTGGCGATCACATCTGCTGCCGCCTTCGGTACATCCTTCATCTCGATGACGGTCGCGATATCGAGCACCGTGCCATCCTCGGCGATTTCGATCTCACCCTGGTTGCCCTTGAACTCGACGTCGTACAGTGTGACGCCGTTCTCTTTCGTCACGTCCACCTTCTTGATCTCGAATGTCGGGCAGTTGTCCTTGATCGCCCGCGCCACCGCTGCAGGTAGCGGGACCTCCGTCTTGCTAGTGCCTTGGTCAGCCAGAACGTCCGGTCCCGCCATGACCGCGCTCAGCACGAACACGCCTCCCAAACACCCGACGAAACTGGAGCGCATGCCGAGTCTCCTTCCCGGGGGCCCATCTGCGCCACCGATCGGCCGACGCATCGGAGCGGTGCTTCGGACGCGTCACGCAGATCTTACCGGCGACAATGTGAGAACACGATGAGAGTCCTGGCGGTCGCATTGCAGACGTGCGCTGCCTTCCGGGAATCCGCCCGGGAGGTTACCTGAAGGCATGTCTCCGCTGGATCGGTAGCGGTCCACGGGGCGGGGCATCCCGGCTTTCACTCCAATGCGATTGCCGCATTGGGGACCCCGGCTGGCTCAGGTTGCTCCCTCCTCAAGTACTCCCGGCATTCTCGGTCGTCGCGTCTTGCCATCCGGGCGCCGCGCTCCGGATCCCGCGACTGCTTCAGCGGAGACAGGCCACCAGGGGCCCGGGCGGCAGACCGACGGTCACGGCCATGCGACAATCCGCCAACGGGTCTTCAGTGCTACGATTCGCGACGACCCGGCGAGGAGAGAGGCGGTTACCATGCGCCGCCAGTCTCGCGTCGGGCGCTGTATTCACGTCATCTGCCTGGTGGCCTGTGCTGGGATCATCGTTGGGGTCGTTCTCGGTTCCGCACGAGCCGACCGAATCGATGAGTACGTCACGCGGCAGCTGAAAGCCCGCAACATCCCCGGCGTGTCACTGGCCGTCGTGCGATCGGGCCGCGTGATTCGCGCCGGCGGATACGGAACCGCAAGCCTCGAACTCGACGTTCCGGCAAGAGCGTCCACGGTCTACGAGATCGGGTCCATCTCGAAGCAGTTCACGGCGGAGGCCGTGATGCTGCTCGTCGAGGAAGGCAAGGTCGCGCTCGACGAACGTGCCGGGCACCGCATGGTCGGGGCTGAGGGCTGCGCCGGACAACGATGCCGCAACGTCGGCTGACCTGGCGGCGATGATCCACGACATCGCGGCGGGCGGGAATCCGCAGCGTCTCGCCGCAGATGTGCGAAAACGGCAGACACCGGAGGGCCGGACCAGGCTCGCGGGACTGATTCCTGCACAATCGGGCCTGGTGTTTCTCGCCGAGGAACCGCGGGCGCCGTTTCACTTCGGCGCCGGAGAAGATGTGAGCCGGATCCGGCGATACCGGGTCGGAAGGGCCAACCGCGACGTCTACCTGACGTTGTTCCTCGCGAAAGATGGAACCGTTCTGAGATACACGAGCGTCCAGGAGACCCGCTGACTCGTCCATCGTGGAACGCCCCGCGCGAGGCCACGGTGATTCTCCGGCTGCGATGTGATCACCCTTCCGGCGGCAACCAGCGATGAGCACGAGAGCGCCGATCTGGTGCTGTTCGGAGTGGCCGCCCCGCAAGTCAGCGAGTCCGGGCATTCACGATACGGCGTGTCGCGAGTCGGGACGGGGCCCGTTCAGCGCGCCGCTGCGGCGGCGCGCGACGCGATCCGCGTGAATCCCTTGAGCGCCGCGTCCTTCTGAAGGAGGCGAAGGTGGTCCTGTCCGGTTGTCCGGGACGAGCGCACTTCGAGTTCCCCCAGCGCAAGGCGGGCCTCCAACACGAGCGGCAGGATGCCTGCGCGCGCGGCCTCGGTCTGCAGCCGCCGGAGCGAGTCGGCCGAACTCTTCCGGTCCGCGTCCCCGAGGAATCCGGCGATGCGTGCCGCCGCGATCTCCAGGGAGAAGCGGAGTGCCCGGTTCTCGCTCTTCACGGCGAGGGCGACCGAGCGTCCTGCCTCCGCCTTCGCTTCCGCACCGCGGCCCAGGGAGAACAGTATCCGCGCCAGCAGTCCGCGGGCCGACGCTTCGCCGTCCGAGACCTTGAGCCGTTGGAGCACCGCCAGCGCGTCGCGAGCGGGCGCCTCTGCGTCCTTGGCGCGCCCTTCGTCCACGTCGAGGTCGAGCAGCACGAGGCGTGAGGCGGCGGCATCACCCTCCTGCTTCATCTCGGTGTACAAGGCGATGGCCTCCTTGCAGGCCTGCCGCGCGCCCGGCGGATCGCTCTTGTCCCGCAGCAGGTTCCCGTAGTCCTGGATGACCGATGCCTGGTATTGCTTGTCGCCAATCTCGCGCCAGATGGCGAGGGACTCCTTGTAAGTACTCTCGGCGGCCGCCAGGTCGCCCTGCTGGTGCCAGGTGCGCGCGATGTTGCCAAGAGCGGAGCCCACGCCGCTCTTGTGTCCGATCTCCTTGTAGAGCGCGAGGGCCTGCTCGAACTTCGCGCGGGCGCCGGTCTGATCGCCCTGTTCGCCGAGCACGCTCGCGATGTTGTTGAGCATCCTCGCCGCGCCGTTCTTTTCGTTGAGCTCCTGGTAGACCGGCAGCGTTTCTTCCCACCGCCGTCGGGCGCCGGTCAGGTTGCCCCGGAAGTACTCGACGTTGCCCAGGTTGCCGACCATCAGCGCTTCGCCGCTCTTGTTGCCGATGGCCCGATAGGCTACCAGCGCGGCTTCCGAGAGTGTTTCGGCACCGTCGATATCGCCGCGACCGGCCAGCACCAGCGCGCGGTTGTTCATGGATCCCGCCATGCCGCGCCGATCTCCCGCCTCTCTGAACAGTCGCTCGGCTTCGGTGAGGGCAGACACGGCTTCGTCCATCTTGCCGAGGTTCTGGAAATTCGATCCCTCTTCGAATCTCGCACGAGCCATCAGGTGTCGAGCGCCCTGAGCGAGTGCCGCCTGAGCGGCTCTTGCCGCAGCCTCCTGGCCGCGTCGCGACTCGGACAGGTAGCGCGCCGTGACCGCCTCCGCAAGGTCGATGCGCGGGTCCTTGCCGGCCGGGTCCGGCAGGCGCCGCAGCGCGGCGAGGGTGTCGAGCGCATCCTTGCCCTTGCCGCCGGACTCCTGCACCGAGGCCAGGCGCAGCCCGTAGTCGAGATTGTCCGGGAAGAAGTTGAAGAGCGCGCGGTAGATCTCGATGGCCCGGTCCCACTCCTTGGTCGCTTCGCGGTACCGTCCCTCAATCGACAGCCGGTCCTCACGCGAGAGCGACGCCGACATCTCCATCGCGCTCTTCGCCTCATCCCGCGCACGCTGGTCGTAGCCCAGCACCGACCACGCGTCGGCCAGGGCGGCCCGCGTGAGGGCATGGGCGGGGTCCTTGACCCGTGCCTGTTCCAGCATGGCTCGAGCGCCCGAGGCATCGAAGAGGCGCAGTCGCGCGAGGCCCTCGGCGTACAGCCGGGCGGCCTCCGTGTTCTGCGGCAGCGACGCTCGGACCGCGTCGCGCTCGGCGGCCGTCGGCGCCCCGACGCCCAGCTTCTCGCGCAGGCGTACGCCGGTGCGTGACACGAGATCGAACAGCGCGGCCTCGGTCCCGGTTTCGCTCACCGACGCCACGGTCTCGCCGAGCGTGGTGTCCTGCAGCCGGACGTCGAGCCGAATCTGGCCGCCGGCCTTGGCCCCGAGCGCCGTGTAGGAGCCCAGCACCAGGAGGTCGCTGCCGAGCCGTTCGCGCACGCGAGCCAGGGTGTCCCGCGCCAGCCCGTCGACCTCCGCGATCGGGAGGTCGGCGCGCAGCCGCGCCACGGCTTCGCCTGAAATGGTCCGCACCGCCTCGCCGGCACCCATCTCCGAGGCCAGCATCTCGGCCAGCGCCACGGCGAGCCAGGCGGCTTCGGATCGGCCGGACAGGTTCCTGAGCCCGAGCACGGCGACCGAGCGCCGCGCCGCCGTCTCTGCGCCTCTCACCCGGGACGACGAAGGGGGAGTGACCGGCCGGCGCGTCATGAACCACCCGAGCGTGCCGAGAGCCGCGCCGATGACGAGAACGGCCGCCAGGCCTGCCCAGAGGAGCCGATGGCCTCGGGCCGTTGCCGGCCGCGCGGACGGAAGCGGCGTGACCTCCCCGCTGTGCAGGGCTGTGATCACCTCGGCGGCGTGTGCGAACCTCTTCTCCGGCTCGCGTTCGAGGCAGCGGAGCACCGCCGTTTCCCACACCGCATCGAGATTCGCCGCATGGACGCGCGGCGAGTCCGGTGCGGTGTTGAGCCGCTTCACCATCGCGGCCATCGGCGTCTCGCCCTCGAACGGCCGCCGCCCGGTGAGCATCTCATACATCACCACGCCGAGCGCGTAGATGTCGGTCGCCGGGGTGATGGCGCCGCCTTCGATCTGTTCCGGGGCCATGTAGGCGGGCGTGCCCACGCCGGACCCTGTTCTCGTCTCGGTGACAGCGGTCCCTTCCCCGGACGGGGCGCGTCTGGCGAGACCGAAATCCGTCACCACCGCGCGTATCTGATCGGTGCCGGGGCCTCGCGGCACCAGCATCACGTTCGCGCTCTTGAAATCTCGGTGGATCACGCCCGCGCGGTGTGCCGCCTCCAGCGCGCCGGTCATCTGCTCGACCAGCGGCAGCGCCTCGGCGGTCGTCAGGCGTCCGGATCTCGCGAGGCGATCGGCCAGCGTCTCCCCGCGGAGCAGCTCCATCGTGAGAAACGTGACCTCGGGGCCCTCCTGGCCAGCCGACTCGCCGCGGTGGTGGAATACGTCGAAGATCCGGCACGCCGACGGGTGCGTGACCTTCCGGGCGAGGTGGACCTCTGTCTTGAAGCGTTCCAGCGAGGAGGGATCGGCCGCGATCTCGGATCGCACCGTCTTGAGCGCGACCTCCTCGCGAAGCTCGAGGTCTTCGGCTTCGAACACCTCACCCATGCCTCCGCGCGCGATGAATCGGCGCACGCGGAATCGTCCCGCCAGCACCTGGCCCGGGTTGAAACTCGGTCTCGCAGAGCCAGGAGTCGCCGGGGCGCCATCTGACGAGCGGGTGCCGGAGTTGTCGTGGGACCTGCGTGGATCGTCGGCGGGGCCAGCCATCTCCGCCCTCCGGTCTCAGCACCTGGCCTCCGGGCGCGGGTGGACGGCTCCCGGTCCCGGCCCCAGGTCAGACAGATTCTCTCTACCCCTACCCTGCGTGCGCGGGCAACGTCGATCACGATACGACGCCGGTGACCGGCAGCCCCCGAGGAAGCCTGCCAGCCCGGTGAGTGAATCTGACGGAAGCAGGATAGGCAAGAGGTGCCGGCCGATGCAAGGGGAGAGGCGAAGTTGGCTTATGATTCACGTGCGCACGCCGCTCGGGAGCCGCGGCGCTGTTCCCCTGGCGTCCCCGGACGAGCGAGCAATAGACAGCAGACAGCGGTTCCCCTTCGAGCCCGGGTCGGTTCTCACCAGCGTGAGTAACGAGGTGATGCATGTGCCCGGAAAATCTTCCCCCAGATCGAACACAGACCGAATCGACCGCGCTGCCCTCTGACGTCCAGCTTCCGGAATCGACAATCGGTCCCTACCACCTGATTCAACGCATCGGACAGGGCGGCATGGGGGAGGTCTGGATGGCCGAGCAGCGCGAACCGGTGCGCCGCACGGTCGCGGTCAAGATCATCAAGCACGGTATGGACACCGCGCAGGTGGTCGCGCGCTTCGAGGCGGAGCGCCAGGCGCTGGCGATGCTGGATCACCCTGCCATCGCCAGAATCTACGATGCCGGCGCCACCCTGCGCGGCCGGCCGTACTTCGCCATGGAATACGTCCATGGCGAGCCCATCACGAGGTACTGCGACCGCCACCGTCTCTCGACCGCCGATCGCATCGCGCTCTTCCTCCGGGTCTGCGAGGGCGTGCAGCACGCACACCAGAAAGGGATCATTCACCGCGACCTGAAGCCATCCAACGTGCTCGTCACGCTCCAGGACGGCGGGCCAGCACCGAAGATCATCGACTTCGGGATCGCCAAGGCGACGTCCCAGCGGCTGACGGAGCACACCCTGTTCACGGCCCTTGGCGTCCTGGTCGGCACGCCCGAGTACATGAGCCCCGAGCAGGCCGAGATGACGGGCCTGGATGTCGACACCCGCACGGATGTCTACTCGCTTGGCGTCATGTTGTACGAGCTGCTGGTCGGATCGCTTCCCTTCGATCCGCACGCCCTCCGGGAGGCCGGACTCGACGAGATCCGCCGCCGCATCCGAGAGGTTGATCCGCCCAGGCCGAGCACCAAGGTGGGCACGCTCGGCGATTCATCGATTGAATCGGCGCGCAACCGGCGCACCGAGCCGGCGCGCCTCGCGAGCCAGCTCAAAGGGGACCTCGACTGGATCGCGATGAAAGCGCTCGAGAAGGACCGGACGCGCCGCTACGGGGTCGTGTCGGACCTTGCCGCGGACCTCGACCGCCACCTGAAGCATCAGCCCGTGCTCGCCGGCCCGCCCAGCGCGGTCTACAAGGCCCGCAAGTTCGCGCGGCGCCACCGGTTCGGCGTCTCGGCGGCGGCCGTGTTCCTGGTCCTGCTCGTGGGCTTCACCGTCGTGCTGGCAGTCCAGGCCGGGCGCATCGCGCGGGAGCGCGATCGCGCCAATCGAGAGGCCGCGCGGGCGAACCTGGAAGCCGCCTCCGCCACTCAGGTCGCCGATTTCCTGGCCGGGCTGTTCCGCGTGTCGGATCCTGCGGAGGCCAGGGGCCGCCCGCTCACCGCCCGCGAGGTGCTCGACAAGGGCGCCGCGCGCATTGACTCGGACCTCAGCCGCGATCCCATGCTTCAGTCACGTCTCCTGATGACGATGGGCGATGTGTACCGGAACCTGGGGGCCCTGGACCGCGCCGAGCAGCTCGTCGATCGCGCGCTCCAGATCCGGCGGGGCCGGCTCGGGCCGGAGCACCCCGACACGCTGCGGGCGTCCAGCCTGCTCGGCTGTATCTACGATTTTCGCGGGAAGACCGACCAGGCCGAGCAGTTGCTGGTCTCGACGCTCTCGTCAGAGCGCCGCATCCTGGGCGACGATCATCCCAACACGCTGAAGACCCTCGCCAACCTCGCCAACCTGTATGACAGCCAGGGCCGGTACGACAAGTCGGAACCGCTGATGCGCGAGGTGCAGGAGCGCCGCCGCAAGGTGCTCGGAGCGGACCACCTGGACACGATTGCGTCCGGCCATAACCTCGCCATTGCCGACTATCGCGCGGGACGCTACGCCGAGGCCGAGCAGCGGATGCTGGGCGTCGTGGCGGCGTTCTCGCGGGTGGCAGGCGGAGACCATCCCAACACGCTCCTCGCGCAGGACATGCTGGCGACGATCTACGAGGAGATGGATCGGCCGGCCGATGCAAAACGGATTCTCGAGCAGGTCTACGAAACCAGGCGACGCGTCCTCGGCCCGGAGAACATGGACACGCTGGCGACCAGGCTGGGGCTGGCCAACGTGGCGAGGATGGAGCGGAACTTTCCGCGCGCCGAAGCGCTGTTCCGGGAAACCCTCGCTGCTCAGGAACGCGTCCTGGGCCCGGACCACCCGGACACCTTCGCGACGCTCGCGTCGATGGCGACCATGCTGAGCGAGTCGGGCCGCTATGACGCGGCTGAGCCCGTCTGGCTCGACACGCTGGCGCGCATGCGCCGCACGCTTGGCCAGGACCACCCCGACACGGCCAACTGTTACGTCGGGCTGGCCTGCATCGAGGCGTACCGCGGCCGGCGGGACGCCGCGCTACGCCTCCTTCAGCAGGCGGTCCGCGTGAGCCCGCCCTGGGCGGCGAGGCTGGCCGGCCAGAAGGATCTGGCGGCGCTCAAGGGCGATCCGCAATTCGACAAGCTGGTGGGCACAGCGGCGGGGAAGTAGCCGCGCGCTGCGGCCGTCCCACCCGATCTCATCGCCCGGCCGCCCGTTGAACCGGGCGTTGCCAGACCACCTTCATGTTGTGCTTGCCTCGAGTCGTGATCTCGGGGTTCGCGTCGAGCTTCAGCAGGCCCGGCTTGTTGCCGACGTCCATGGCCACGAGGTAGGTCAGCCGGGTGACCTTCTCCATCTTCCCGTAGTCCGCCTTCTCCTCGACATCGCCTTCCTGGTGGTAGTCGGGTGTTGTGCCACAGAAGAGCCACACGCCCGGAATGCCGTAGCGGATGTAGGGATACTGATCGCTCCGGAAGAAGAACCGGTTCGGCTCGGCCGGGTCGTCGTACTTGTAGTCGAACGCCAGCTTCACCGTCGCGTTGGCGTCCCGGAAGCTCCTGTCGAGCTCGGAGCTGAGCTTCGCGCTTCCGATCAGGTAGATGCCGTTGGGGTCGTTGCGCGTAATCATGTCCAGGTTGAGATTCGCCGAGATCTTCTCGACTGGCACCGGGCTGTGCTGCACGAAGAAGTACGCGCCCACCAGCCCGCGCTCCTCGGCGGTGTGCCACACGAAGATGACCGAGCGTTTCGGCCGCTCCACCATCATCGCCTTTGCGATGCTCAGCATGGCCACGCTACCCGACGCGTTGTCGTCCGCACCAGGGAAGATGCGTCCCTCTCTCGGCGGATTGTGATCGTGGTGCGATCCAATGACGACGTACTCGTCCTTCAGCCTGGGATCGCTTCCCGGCAGGTAGGCCACCACGTTGGGGGTCGTGACCAGGCGCTGGTCGAAGGCAACCGCGACATCCACCGTCCGCTTCGGCAGCAGCCTCGGCGCCGCCGCCGATGTCCCGGGTGCCGCATCGATGAGGCGCCCGATCTCGTCGACTGAGACTCCCAGGATCGCCGCGCCGACTTCGTGCCTGACCTCGACGGCGTAGAAGGGGCCCGCCGGCGCAGCGGAGGCCGCCGCCGGGGCGCCTGCACCCTCAGCGGGCACTGCCGGCGGGTTGACGGTGTCGACGTCCAGGAAGCGAAGCCGCTCGCCGATGTCGAAGTTCAGACCCCGCGTCGCCAGATTCGCCTCTCGCGCCCGGTCGATCACGGTGATGAGGCCGATGGCGCCCTTTTCGCGGAGGACCCGCGTGCGGGCGCTGGCACCCGCCGGCGCCGCGCCGCCCGGGGCGCTTTCCAGCACGACGACGAACTTGCCCTTCAGATCGATGCCGGCGGCGTCATTCCACGCGGGATTCGGCCCGTTCAGCGCCGACCCCGCGAAGACCACCCCGGCGGTCGCGGACCACTCCGAGGCAGTCCGCACGTTACTTGTGAACGACTGCGGAAACGGGAACCGCGCCTCGCCCGCCGGCCCGATCACCCGAAGGTACGAACGGCTCGGCGAGATCGTTGTCACTTCCACCGGAACGTGCTGGAAGTACGATCCGTTGGGCATCAGGGGCTGAAGACCAATGCGGGCGGCTTCGACCGCGAGGTACTTCGCCGCGATATCGAGCTCCACCGATGGGGCGCTGCGGCCCCGCAGCTGCCTGGCGCCGAGAAACTGGAGGTACGGTTTCATGTCCTTGGCGGTGATCACCTTCACGCCCTTGGACTGCGCTGAGGCTGCGGGCACCAGCCCGAGCAACAGCATGCAGACGAGACAGAGACTGATCGGTCGGGTTCGCTTCACGAGTCCGGTCCTTTTCTCTTGGGGCGGTTCCAATGAACCGGCAACGCAGGAAGATCCTCCGTCGAAACGCCAGCGCGTGTGGATTCTAGTGCCGGCCACGTCGAGGATCAAATCAGGTCCGCCTGGTTCCATCCTGGCCCGGCTTCGATCCCCGGATTCGCGTGACAAACCTGTCCACTGGGTATACAAGTGAGTGAGACTCCTTCCCCCGGTGTCCCCGCGACGACGACCTGGTTCTAGCATTCGACAAGGAATCGTACTCGAGACGCGCAGCCTGAGCGCTGAGGTGCTGGCGCGATGCGTCGTATCGAACCGATCGACGAGACGACAGACGAGCCGGCGCGGCTCCTCGGCCTCGACATCGGCGGGAGCACCATCAAGATCGTGCTCTCGACGCCGGGCGGCGAGGTTCTGCACAAGGCCGCTGCCCCGACCCAGGGACGCCCCGTCGTCGCGCTCGCGGGTCTGCTCGATCGAGTGCCCCGGGATCCGAATGACGGCCACGTCCGCATCGCGGTAACGGGCAGCGCGCACGCGCTCTCGACCCTCTTCCCCTGCATCCCCGTCAACGAAGTCGTCGCGACCGCTCGCGGCGTCCAGGATCGATATCCGCAGGCCCGCACGGCCATCGACCTCGGCGGGCAGTTGTCGAAGTGGATCCTGCTCGGGGACGATGCGAGCCAGCCCGGCGTCGTCGTGGACTTTGCCAGCAATGGGCTGTGTGCGGCCGGAGCCGGCGCCTTCCTCGAGCAGCAGGCGTCGCGCCTGGGGATCGCCGTCGAAGAGCTTGGGCGGCTCGCCGACGGCGCCCCGCGCGCGGCGTCGATTGCCGGGCGCTGCAGCGTGTTTGCCAAGTCCGACATGATCCACCTCCAGCAGAAGGGGACCCCGCCCGACGAGATCGCATACGGTCTCTGCCTGGCGCTTGCGCGCACGTTCCTGGCCACCGTCATGAGCGGCAGGGCGCTGAGTCCCTCCGTGGTGCTTGTCGGCGGCGGCGCGTGCAATCCCGGCCTGGTTCGCGCGTTCCGATCGCTGCTGAAGCTGGGCGATGGACAGTTCTTCGCGGCAGCCGAGCCGGTGTTCCTCGGCGCGATCGGGGCCGCCCGGATGGCGGAGACAGCACCGGTGACGGACCTGTCGCAGGTGCTGTCGCACGTGACACGGGCAGTCGGGCACGGGCCCCGCGAGGATGGACCGAGCGCCGGTGAGCGGAGGCCGCCGTCGCACGCCGGGAGCCCTGCCGTTCTGCCTTCCTGCGACGTCCGCAGCAGCAGCCTCCCTCCGCTCGGACCTCGGCAGGACGCCGCCCCGGTCGGCGGGGTTGAAGACCCGGGCCCGATTACGGGTCACGTGCACGCATTCCTGGGCGTCGACGTCGGGTCGGTGAGCACCAATCTCGTGCTGCTCAGTCCGGATTTCGACCTGCTGCAGGGGATCTATCTGCCCACGCGCGGCCGGCCCGTCGAGGTGCTGCAGCAAGGGCTCGAGCGCATCAGCCAGCGGTTCGGCGATCGGCTCGACGTCCGTGCCGTGGGCACCACGGGAAGCGGCCGTCACCTCGCGGCCAGGCTGCTCGGGGCTGACGTCGTCCACAACGAGATTACGGCGCAGATGGTCTCCGCCCTGCACTTTGCGCCCGAGACCGACACCATCTTCGAAATCGGCGGCCAGGATTCGAAGTACATCTCGATCCGCGATCGACGTCTCAACGATTTCGAGATGAACAAGATCTGCGCGGGAGGCACGGGTTCGTTCCTCGAGGAAGAGGCCCAGCACCTTGGTGTCGACATCATCGGCCAGTTCGCCGAGCTGGCGCTGCAGGCCACCGCCCCTTCCGATCTTGGAGCGCGCTGCACCGTCTTCATGGAATCCGAACTGGTCCGGGCGCAGGAACAAGGGGTCTTGCGCGCCGACCTCTG
The DNA here is from genome assembly GCA_963843385.1 of uncultured Acidobacteriota bacterium. Taxonomy (GTDB): domain Bacteria; phylum Acidobacteriota; class Vicinamibacteria; order Vicinamibacterales; family JAKQTR01; genus CAVOHU01. Next base: position 602,312 of record CAWJJY010000005.1, on the reverse strand, counting down.
CGCGGGGCTGGCCTATTCTGTCGCGCGGAACTACCTCGACAAGGTGGTGGCCGGCCGGCCGATTGGGGCCCACATCGTCTTCCAGGGAGGAACCGCGTCGAACGCCGCGGTCGTCCAGGCCTTCCGGCGGCTGCTCGGGCGCGACGTGGTCGTGCATCCGTACAACCGGATCTCGGGTGCCATCGGCGCAGCGCTGCTCGCGGCCAGGGCCGGCTTTGCCCAGACCGGCTTCATGGGGTTCGACGCGTGCAACGGGTCCGATCTCAGCAGCTTTCCCTGCCACCAGTGCGAGAATCGCTGCCAGGTCAATCGGATCGAGGTCGGCGCCCGCGTGCTTCACTTCGGCGACATCTGCGAGCGTTATTCGGAGCGCGATCGGGATCGCGCTCCGGCGGCGCATCCGTTCGAAGACCTGTTCGTCAGCCGCGAGCAGTTGATGGAGCGGTACGTGGCGCCCGGGACGGCAAAAGTCCCCGGCGCCCGGAGTATCGGCCTGCTTCGCGCGTCGCTCAACATGGAGTTTCTGCCGTTCTGGACGGCGTTCCTGCGCGAGTTGCGGTACGAGCCCGTCGTCAGCGGCAGGACCACCTCCGAGTTGCTTCAGAAACATGCGGGTGGGGTCCCCGCCGAAGTGTGCCTGCCTATCAAGGCCGCGGCGGCACAGGCGCGCGCACTGCTCGAGGGCGGCACGGTGGATCGGGTCTTCGTGCCGGCCTTGCTCGAATGCCCGCCTCGAGCCGAGGTCGAGCAGAGCCACACGTGCCTCTACGGCCAGCAGCTGCCCGATCTGCTGCGAGTCGAACTCGGAGACCGAATCGTCCCGTGCCAGTTCTCGCTCGGCCGGGGCCTGCTGTCGATTGTCGAGCCGATGCGTGCGCTCGCCGAGGCGCTCGAGCGCCCGATGGATGCCGTGGTGCGCGCGCTGCTGAAGGCGCAGGCAGCGCAGGCGCAGTTCAACGTCGAACGGCAGGAGCTGGGGCTGCAGGCCCTCTCGACCGACTTCGATCGGGCCGTCGTCGTGCTGGGCCGCCCGTACAACACCCACGATCCGTTTCTCAACCTGGCACTTGGACACCATCTCGAGCGCCTCAGCCTGCCGGCCATCCCCTGGGATGTGCTGCCGCTGGACGAGGTCCACCTCGATCCGCGCTGGAACACGGTGCCTTGGTACTACAGCCGGGAGCAGCTTCGAGCGCTCGACCTGGTGCGGCGCGACCCGCGCCTGTTTCCCCTCCTCGTGTCGAGCTACGGTTGCGGGCCCGACGGATTCGTCGTGAAACACGTTGAGGAACTGCTGGCGGACCGGCCGCGCCTGCTGCTCGAATTCGACGAACACCGGGGGGAAGCCGGCCTGGTGACGCGGCTCGAAGCCTTCGCAGATGAAATCGATGAGCACGTCGGCAGACACCACTCACCTGCGGCGCCAGCTGCCGTCGCCGGCCTCACGCCCGGGCCCCGTTCCCTGCCGGCCGGCCGGCGTTTCTTCCTGCCCAAGTACTCGGTGCATGCTGGAATCTACGCCGCCGTCTTGCGCAGTATCGGCTGCGAGGCCGAAGTCCTTCCGGCTCCCGACCGGGATTCGGTCCACCTGGGAGAGCAGCTGGCGTCGGGCCGGGAATGCCATCCGTACGCGATTGTCGCAGGCGATCTGGCCCGGCTGGTCCGGCGGCCGGACCTCCATCCGGACGACGTCTTCCTGTTCCCCAACTGCGAAACGCCGTGCCTGCTCAACCAGTACGGCGATGGATATCGGATCGCGCTCGAGCGGCAGCTGCACTCGGCGCTGGACGTCTGGGAGGCGACAACGCTGCAGCTGACGCGAATCGTCGGCGTGTCCAGTCTCCCGTACCTCTACGAGGGATTGCTGGCCACCGACATCCTGATCATCCTCGGCAGTCGCATCGCTCCGTATCAGGTCGATCGCGGAGAGTTCGACGCCACGCTCGAACGCGCATTCCAGGAGATTGCGCGCGTGACGGAGGCTCGGGAGCCTCTGGATCAGACAATGGGGGATCTGTCTGCCCGGCTCTGGTCGTTGCCCCGGACCGGCTCGCCAGGCAGCCGGCCCGTGGTGGGTGTGACCGGAGATGCCTACTCCAGGCTGAATCCCCTGAGCTACGCCGACCTGTTCCGCCGCCTCGAGCAGCTGGGCCTCGAGGTGTGGCCCAGCCCGTACTTCGCGAACTCAAGCGATCTCGGCGCCGCACTGAACATGCACCGGCGCGCCGCAAAGGGCCTGGTCAAGGCCGCCGCGCTCGACTACTTGAGCAGTGCCCTGACCGCACGCGTCGGGCGGCGGCTGGCACGGCGGCTCCCGCCCGGCGTCGCTGAGCTGACCATGGAAACGCCCGCCGAGGAGCTCATCCGCCTTGCCCGACATTACGTGGGCCCACGGGCCAGTCATCTCGTCATCCAGATCGTGGCGAAAATGGCTGACTTCCTGCAGCGCGGGGCCACGGGGGTCATCAACGCCGTGGCGCTCAACTGCATGGTCGGCACGGCCTCGGCGGCACTGGTGCCGGCCGTTCGAGCAGACTACCACGCGGCCCCCATCATCACCTTGACCTACGGTGGCGAAGAGGTGCCCTCACAGCGCATCAGATTAGAGACCTTCGTTGAGCAGGTCCACGCGCGCTGGCGCCACCGCGTGGCATAGGCCCCCAGCCTCCCGCCCCCAGCCTGGCGTCACCTCTTCGCGAATCGCAGGTGCCACACGCGGCCCGCGTAGATCCGCAGCCCGTCCACCTTGCCCTTGGGATCGCGCGTGAACCGCACCGTGTTCCCGTCTCCGACGAACCCGTCGGGAAACACCGGAATGAGCGTGGCGCGTTGCGCGGGTCGCGCCCGCAGCTTCAGCGCATCGCCGTCGACGTCGAACGAGTAGACCAGGCCGCCCAATTCGTCGCAGACGTAGTCGCCCGCGTAGGCCGCCAGCTGCGCGGATGTCGGTGCGAAGGGCTGTTCCAGGCTCCATGTCCGGGCGTGTGAGTGCTCACTCTTCTCGACGAGCGTCGTCGTTCCGCTCACCGTCTCAACCGTGTAGGTCCGGCCGCCGTCCTGCGTCGACAGGACCGTTGGCGCGGTCGGGACCACCACCGCTCCGCCCACGCGCGCGACCTTTGCCTTGGCGTCGTAGGTCACTCGAGCGATCGAATCGGTGAGCTTCTCGCGGTACACGCCGGCGAGTTTCTGGAGCGTTTCGGCCGGGACCTCGACCGCGTTGACCTTCGGGGGTTCTTTCAGGGCGTCCGAGAGAAACAGATCGGCGACCTGGTGCGCATAGCCGCCGGGATTGCTGCCGGTCGTATTGCACAGCACCACGACCGACAGCCGCTCGTCGGGCCATCGTGCCAGGAACGTCTGATACCCGGCCGTCGAGCCGCCGTGGCTGATCTCGGGCACGCCCCGGTAGTCGGTCACGATCAGGCCTTCGGCGTATTCGTTCACCAGGCCGTCGTTCAGCCGCCCGCGCGTCTGCAGCTGATCGACCATCACCTTGCCGCCGACGCGAGGATTGTCGAGGTTCTCGTTCCAGATGAGGTAATCGCCGATCGTCGAGAGCAGACCGCCATTGCCGACGACGTTGGTGAACGGCATCTCCGTCCTGAACTCGCCATTTGGCAGCCTTCGGTACGCGGCTGCGCGCTTCTCGACAATCTTCGTGAAGTCGTCCCTCCACTGGGTATGCGTCATGCCGAGCGGTTTGAAGAGACGCTCCTGGCAGAACTCGTTGAACGGCTTGCCCGACGCGCGCGAGACGATGACGCTCAGCAGCGTGAATGCGGTGTTGTTGTAGAGGTACTCGTCGCCCGGCTTGAAGTTCAGTTCCTTGTAGCCGCTGACGAGTTCCAGGATCTCATCGATGGTGTGAACGGCCCGTCCCGGGGGACGGCCGGCGATCGACAGCATCGGCCACTGGCTGCGCAGCCCGCTCGTGTGATTCAGAAAGTGGCGGATGAGGATCGGTGTGCCGAAGTCCGGCAGCTCCGGGATGTACTTGCGGACAGGATCGTCGATCGAGAGCTTGCCATCCAGCGCGAGCAGCGTGATGGCCGCTGCGGTGAACTGCTTGGCGACCGACCCCGACTCGAAGATGGTGTCCGGACGGATGCGCACCCCGTACTCGAGGTTGGCCATCCCGTACCCGCGGGTGTAGACGACCTGCCCACGTTGCGAAACTCCGACAGCACAACCAGCCGAATTTGGCCGATCCCAGCGCTCGAAAATCTTGTCGATGGCGGCTGGAATATCCGGCGCGCCCGCGCGAGCCTGCGCGGACACCGGCGAACTGCCGGCCCACCAACCCAGAACTGCCACCAGGATGACGACCATCGCTCCACCCGAGGTTCGACGCATGAGTGTTCTCCTTCGATGCTTCAGGCCTCGCGTAGGATAGCGGCCGTGACGAAGGAACTCAACGGCGAATGAGACGGGGATGAACGGGGGAATGCAGGACCGGGTGAGCGCTGAGGAGATGCGGCGGCGCAGGGACGCGCCGTGCGGACAGGGAAGGCGTCAGGCGGGTGCCGGGAAGGCAGAGGATGAAACCGCGCCGGGCCTGGTGCGAGCATTTCCCAGCCCGGCGCGATTCGCGAGCGCGGCTAGTTGCGCTCGACTTCCTTGGCTGTACGCGATCCGTCAGCCTTCACAACCCGGTCGTTTCCACGCCTTGGTGAGGCCCCGGACTCACTTCACGACCACGTTCTTGGCGAGGATGCTGCTGTCGGGTTGCAGCGATCCGGAGATGTTCACGTCCGCGCCGGTTACGAGACTGGCGCAGGAGTGCACGTAATGGGTCGAGGCATTCGTCTTGACCTGCTTGTGCCGTCGGGTTGGTCACCGCACCGAGAACGCCAGGTTGTTGGCCGCGCAGGTGCCGCTCGTGATGGCCAGTACCGTGCCCTTGACGTCGACGTCGGCCGACTCGACGTCGACCTTCGTGGCGAGCACGCTGCCGCCAGGCTGCAGGATCCCCTCGACGTCGACCTGTGCACCGACAACGACCGCACTGCAGGATGGCATGAAGGACGTCGATGCGTTCGTGGTCACCTGCTTGGTACCGGGCGGGCTGATCAACGTGACCGAGAACGCCAGAGTGCCGCCTGCGCAGGTGCCGCTGGTGATCGCCGCCACCGTTCCCTTGACGTTGACTTCCTCCGTTTCGACGTTGACCTTGTCGGCCAGGAGACTGCCATCCGTCTGCAGCACACCTTCCGCATCAACCATCGCACCGACGACAACTGCCGAGCAGGCCGGGTGAAATTCCGTCGAGCTCGTGGCCGCGACCGTGGTCGAGCCGACGGTGAACTTGAAAGGGAAGGAGCTGCACGATCCGCTGAGAATGGCCCCAACGGTGCCGCTGACGTGATTGGAACCCATGTTCTGCACGATGATCAGATCGGCCGTGAGCACCGGCGGCACGACACCCGGGGCGCTCATCGTGCCACGCACGTGGACCCGGAATCCGACCGTCAGTTGCGCATAGGTCATCGGCGTGTTGCCCTTGCGGATGTCCGTCGTGGCGGTCACCACCTTCACGGCCTGCCCGTTCACCATCAGCATGTCGGGCAGTGTTTTCGATTCGATGAGCCCTTCGAGTTCCACCTTGCCCGAGTTCCCACCTCTCGAGTCGAAATCGACGCGACCGACGTTGCCCGTGACGACGAGCCTGACCTGGATGGCGTCGCCCGATCTGACTCCGCCCACGGTGACAACCGCTTCGTCGCCCGAACCGGTGACCTTGAGGCCCACGTCACCTGGCGGAACGTTCCTCAGCGAGAAGTCGCCGGCCGGACTCACCGCTGACGAAACTGTTGCGCCAACCACTTGAACTGAAAGACCGGCCAGAGCCGTCGGACCGAACGGCGTGCCGGAACCCGACGAGGCGGCAACCGTGCCGCTGATCGTGGCGCCTGTTGGCGAACCGGGCGATCCGCCCGTATTCACCGTCGGAGATGGAGACGTCGGAGATGCTGTCGTGCTCTTCCCACCACACGCTGCCGAAACGAGCGCCAGGGATAGCACGCTCAGGACGAAGACTCTGCGCATACGACCTCCAATAGAACAACGCAGTCCGTCAGACGCGAGGCTTGCCACCCCCAATATCCGCAACGCGATCAGTGCAAGCATCAGGCCGACTGGGGGCATTCCGAGCCACGTCGCTAAAGGTAGGCCACAGAGGCAGATACGCTCGATTTCCTGAGCTCTGGCACGCCCGATCGGCTGACTCCGGACAGACTTGACACTGTAAGATCCACACGGCCGAGGCTTGAATCGAGCCCGAATCGAACCGGTGTCGCCTCAGGTCATTGGACTAGAATGGCGGCGACGCGGGTCAGAAGGATCTCGAGCCTCCCTTCCCAGGTTTGTACTGTCAATCATCTTCGCCGGGGGGAGTCATGATCACACTCAGAGTGCTGTCTTTTTCCCTCATCGTGGTGCTGGCCGTGGCGGGCTGCAGCAAGGACACGACTGGACCATCCTCCAATGCGTGCTCGGAGGTCAGCGTGTCGCCCAACGGCGTCTCGATCAGCTGTTCGAACGTGAACCAGTCCGTCACTGGGATCTCGTACGACAATTTTGGACGGGTGGTCGCCTACAACTACTCGTCGACGTGCAATACGAACGGGAAGAACTACACGGGCAGGGCGACGTTCAGCTACAACAACCTGGGACAGGTGACCTCCTCCACGCTGACCGTCAACGGGGCCACCTGCAGGTAACCCGGGTTCGCCGCGCCTTCCGCCTCGACGCCGCGTCGCCGAGGCCAGACACGTTTCGCGAAGATCGGCCGACGGAGTTCGATGCGGACGCCGTCGGCCGGCGCGTCAGTCTCTGAAGTCCCGCCAGGGCTACTTCGCCGCCGGGTTCGCGTTCCACACATCGATGAACGAGGTCAGGTAGGCGTTGAACTCCGCCGGATGTTCGCGGTACGGGAAGTGCCCGGCCGCGTTCATGATGATCATCGACACCTTCGGGTTCTTGCCTGCCAGGCCCATCGCATCCATGGCACCGAGTTCACTCGTGAAGTCCCGCCACGGATCCGACGCCCGCCACGCGAGCCCGTCCTGCATGCCATGCACGATCAGGATCGGCATCGAGAGCACGCCGTTCTTGACCTTCTCGAGGGTCGCGGCGCGCGATGCCGCCTGCTGCTGCGGCGTGCCCCGGCCTCCGCCCGCCGCCTGTCCGGCCTGGGCTGCCTTGCGCGCATCCAGCAGCTTCTGCGTGGCGAGCGCCGGGGGCTGTGTCGACATCCAGTCATCGGCGTCCGCATAGTCTTTCGGGAAGGTCTCGGCGTTGAACCCGAGCGCGATCAAGCGGCAGTACCAGGTACTCCCGGCTCGGTCCCGGAGGGCACTTGTCGAGCGTGGCCTGCAGCATGCTCGCGCCGCGCTGGTCGGCCGGGGGCGCGGGCCGTGCGTTCTCGGGCTGGACGAGGCTGCCGGGTGCGATGAGCGACAGCGTCTTGATGACTTCGGGGTGTGCCAGCGCAAGGTTGAACACCAGGCTGCTGCCCGAGGAGTGACCGACCAGGTGCACCTTGTCTGGCGTCATCTTGCGAATGAACTGGTACACGTGCTCGATGCCGTAGGCGTTGGTGACCAGTTTCTCGTCGGCCGGGACGGTCGTCATGCCCTGGCCGACCCGATCCGGCACCAGCACGCGGAAGTGCTTCGAGAGTCCCAGGATGTTACGCGACCAGTTGTTGGCGGTCGACGACATGCCCATGCCCACGCCGCCATGGACGAGCACGACCACCTCGCCCTTGCCGTAGTCGTAGTAACGCGTTCTGACCCCGCCGATGTCCACGAATTTCGCCGTCAGGCCGTCGACCTCGCCGTTCGGGCCGACGCCGGCGGGACGGGCTCCCTGCGCCCGCAGCCCGCTGCTCGAGGGGAGGAGCATCAGCGCCGCGATGAGTGCCGAGGGCAGGGCCGCGCGCGCCGCGCGGGATCCGCGTATGAGTGTCATGTCTTGTTCCTCCTGTGCGCGTTCATGTCGGTGCGGAGCGAATCTTGCACCCGCCGTGGTGAACGACGCGGGATTGGTGACGCTGCCATGTCGTGGGTCTGGCTCGCTGGATAAGCCAGGTGGGAAGGACGGGATGCCAAGGGTAATTCCTTTACTCCTGCCGGGAACTTTCTACAGCCGGCGAGAGTCGCCCGCAAGGATGATCAACGGGGGACTGGCCGCGCAAATATACTACGCGTCGGCCCGCGACCGACAACTGAAAGTCCGATGAGCCGGCCTGCGTCTCGCCCTGCGCTCGTCCGCTGCTGCAAACACGCTTGACTTGGGCGCTCGATCCGTAAGAGAGTGCACCGACTGTCTTCATGCCGATACCGCTCGAACTCATCGTTCCGTTGTGGCTGGCGGCGCTCCCGGTTTCGGGCGGCGCCATGGCGCCCGGCCAACAGCCGTCCCAGGTTCAGGACGGCGCGGTTGCGGGCTCGCCGCTCCGGGACACGCTGGCCACGCTCCTCGACCTGAGCGACGTCGAACTGACGCAACGGATCGAAGCCGACCCTGGCGCGATCGGATCGATTTCCATCGGAGCCCCCGGCAGCGCGGTGCTCTTCAACGCGGTCAGCCTCCAGGCCGGACCGCGGTGGGAGATCGCCGCGGGGGCCGACAGCTGGGGCACCTCCGAGACGATGGCGGCTATCGACACCGCCGTCGACACCGTGCACCGGTTGTTCCCCGACACGCCGCCGATCTTCATCGGCGATATCAGCAGCCGCACCGGGGGCAGGCTCAAGCGCCACGAGAGCCACCAGGGCGGGAGAGACGTCGATTTCGGGTTCTACTATCAGCCCGGCAGAGGGACGTGGTTCACCGCAGGGACCGCGGCCAACCTGGACCTGCCGCGAAACTGGGCCCTGGTGCGCGCGATCGTCGCGCGAACCGACGTCGAGGTGATCTTTCTCGACACGCGCGTCCAGAGGCTGCTGTATCAATACGCGCTGAGCATCGCCGAAGACAAGGTCTGGCTCGACCATGTCTTCCAGTTCTCCAGGGGCGCTCGCGACGCGATCATCCAGCACCTGCCGAATCACCGGACGCACTATCACGTGCGGTTCTACAATCCGATCGCCCAGGAACTGGGGCGCAGGGCGCATCCGGCGCTGGTCCAGCTGAAGTTGATGGATCCGCCCGTCTTCACCGTGGCGCACCTGGTTCGGGCCGGTCAGACGCTCGGGCACCTGGCGGCGCGGTACGGGACGTCGGTGCGGGCGATCATGCAGGCCAACGGGCTCACCACGACCCAGCTCCGGGCAGGCCGCGCGTACCGCATTCCCGTGAAAACGGCCGCGCCCCCGGCGCAGGCCCTCGTGATTCCACCGCGATTGCTCCCGCCGCAGACCCCGGCGGTGCTGGCCACCTTCGACTGGCCGACCTCCCAGTCGATGAATGGAAGCACGCCGGAGCGCTGATCGGCATCCTGGAAATCCCGCCAACGCCACCCGCAGCCGATCAGAACGTCAGCACCCTGCCGACGCGCAGTTCGTTCTGAGAGCCGAACCTGTACGAGACGGCCCACGCTCCCTTGCGATCGTTCAGCTTCACGACCGGGCCGATCTGGGTGTTCCAGGACTGGTCGGCACGGAAGAACCCGGCCTGAACGCCGGCTTCCCATCGCGCGCCGATCGTCCGCGTGAGGTCGAGCGTGTCGAGCACCTGGTAGGACGACACGGAGCCCGACACCGGGATGTAATCCGCGACAAACGAGAGCAGCTTCCAGCCGCCCTTTTCGTACGAGGCGAGCAGGGCGACCTTGATCCCGCGCTCGCCCCCTTCCTTGCCGACCACGGCGTAGAGCAGCGGTGTCAGGACCACGCTGCCGCGCTTGATCGCGAAACCCCCGCCGACATTGAATTCGTTGCTTCCCGGCACGCCCACGTAGAACAGATCAACGACGGCACCGCTTGCCCACGTGTGATTCCAGTCGACGTATCGGTACTTCGTGTCAGCCAGCCGAACCTCGACGAGGTCCTGGCCGGCGGCCTTCGCCTGGCTGCACATCAACATTCCGCCAACGATGAATCCGATCACAATCGCTCTCGACGGCATGGGCGACTCCAGAGGTGCTCCTTGCGCGAACGCAGGCCGATCATAGTGCGTGTCGTGAGCACTGTCACTGGAGGGGCTCGTCCCGGCCATCGCTTCGGCTTGACGGGCCTGGGCTCGGGAAGTACCGTGTCCGTGCCCCGATTTGGCTCCGGCCGGCGCGGACGGGACACCCGTCGTTCTGGCGCGTGATGCTCGTCGCTGCGGCTGGCGGCAACCCCTAGAGGAGACCGTGATGATGACCCGCGGAGCTCGCAAGGCGCTGGGGCCCGCCCTCGGCATGCTGCTGGCAGCCGGTGTCGCCTCCGCGGCACCCGCGGGCATTCCCCAGCAGCAAGCCCGGCCGATCTGCGAATTCCTCGACGGCCGGACGGTCCTGACGAACGCCACCATCGTCGCGGCGCTCGCCACCGGGTGCACGACCGAGAGCGTCGTCGCGGCGATCCAGGTCGGCGTGCCGAATTTTGCTCTCGACTCGGCCGGCATGAGAGACCTCAGGCGCGCCGGGGTGCCGGATCCGGTCATCGCCGCCATGCGGCGGGCAAACGACGAGGCCGCACGGAAGAACGCTCGATCGTTTCGTCCGCCCGAGACGTTCCTGGTTCCTCCTCAAACTCCGCGACGCAGGTTCAGCGTCAAGATCGGCGGCGGCGCGTCGACGGTGGCCGTCGGGGACTACAAGACCTACTACAACAGCTTCACGGCCGACTATCTGGCGGACTGGAATCCGAGCGGCGGGCTTTCGACACCCCGGGTATCGGTCAACGCTGGTGTGGACCTGGTCTACCACCTCACGCGATCGTTTGGTGTCGGGGTGGGTGTCGGCTACATCCGGGCGAACAAGATCAGCTCGTGGGGCACCACGTGGGACGGAGGCAGCGAGTACGACACGACAACGCTCACCCTGTCGGCGATTCCAGTGCGATTCGGCGTGTACTATTTCGCAGAGCTGGGATCGAAGCTGGAAGGCTACCTGAGTTTCACGCCCGCGTACTACAGAGCCTCGGTGCGGGAACTCGACAACTACCGGAGCCAGGACGTGGTGCAAGGCGCGTACACGCAGAACTTCACGAGGGACGTCAAGGCCAGCAGGTTCGGCATGGAGGGGACCGTCGGCCTGAGATACCAGCTCGGCTCGAAGATCTCGCTGTATGGCGAGATTGGTGCACGCTCCGCGGAGATCCAATCGCTCAAGGGAAGCTACTCGGCGACCGCCAGCGACAGCTGGTCCGAGAACTACCAAGGGACCCTCTACTACTATCGGAGCCTCAACACCTGGAACAACAAGTGGGTCTCCTACGTGGGCGTGGAACGGACCTGGCCCCCTACGACCGCAACGCGAGTGGACGTGCGGGAAGCGACGGTGAGCTTCTCGGGCGTCGCGCTCGCGGCGGGGATCATGATTGCATTCTGACCCGGGCCTGCGAGACGAACCCCATCCTGTCTGTTCGACCCGTGTCGCGGAATCGTGATTCGTGGCACGATTCCCGGCGGGGGATCTCGCCTCGCTCTGGTTCCTCAACGCGACACGGTCCCGACATGCTCGCGTTTCGCGCCTTGCGCTCCGGGCGCCGCGCTCCGGGACATATGCCACCAATCACGGTTCCGGGACACTAGTTGCTGAAGTTGATGACATAGTCGGACCGGCCGCCCAGGAAGAGCCGGGCGGGCCCGTTGGCCAGCTTGTCGGTTCCGGCCTGGCGCTCCAGCCCGATCACTTGGGGATACCACCTGCCGCCGGAGAGGAGCTTCTGCGGGGCCGACCAGAGCCTCGGGTCGGTGAGTTCCGGGGCAAAGGACACGTAGATGCCCTCCTGCGAGTAGTTCTCGTCCCGGGCGCGGTTGAGGAGCATGACGTACATCTGAATGGCATCGTTCCAGTGCACCGAAGGGCCCCAGAACGCATCGACCTGGCCGTCGCTGTCGTGCCACGCCAGCGTCGTCGGCCAGAGCGGCGTGCCTTCCGGGTACTCGCGCCAGAGACGGCGGACATTTCCGCTCACGTCCATAGTTGGCGTGCGGTTGAAGTGCGAAGGCAGCCAGGCTCCGTCGGACCAGACCGTGACGCGGCCGACCGGATGATCACGGTTGGCCCAGACCAGCCGCGCAACCGCCACGCCCTGGGCGGCCTGCTGAATCGGGTACTGGCTGAAGAAGATGTAGAGGTCGGTCTTTGCCGCGTTGAGCGCCACACTGAGATCGCCGACGCCGCCGACGACGTATCGGTTGGGAGACTCACAGGCCACCGTATCCGGGCTGGCTTCGAGGATGACGCCGAGGTCCTCCCACGTCACGCCGTGGTCGTACGATCGTGCGCTGCCGATTCGAGGGACGAAACGATCGGTCCGGCCGCACATCACCGCAGGACTTTCGTTGTGGTAGTAGCCGTACCAGGTTCCCGCCTCGTCGGCCACCACCGCTTCCATCCACTTTCCGCCGTCGACATGTGAATCGAACAGGACGTCTTTGGCTGTTCCCAGGCTGGACAGGCCGGTCCCGGTTGCCAGGTGCGGAAATCCCTCCGTTGAAGTCATCACGAACAGCTTGGTCACGCCGCCAGCGAGATCCCAGACAGCCGGACTGTTGGAGTCGACCTTGCCGGGGAGCGTCATCGTCGGCGCGAGCGCGAGCGTCGCCTTCGGGCCGGCGACCGCGGCGGGCCGGGCCTGGTCGGACACTGCAGCCAGGGGTGGGGCGGGCAGCTGCAGGAGGATCACGAACGACGCCAACGTAATGACCTTGTGCACGATGACCACCCTGTGTACTGGACTGTCGGCCCGACTCGGCTCCGATTCAACCCGTCGCGCGCTTGTCATATCGGTCCTGGCGACTGCCAAGGGGTTCCCCGGAGGCGAGAAACCCCCCTCAGCGGTTAGACCGACGGTCCGTCGCAGGAGTTACCTCCGGGCCGGCCTCAGCCGCTTGATACGCCTTTTCCCCGATCACGAGGACGTACCAGGGGCGGGTCCCCGGTGCGCAGATGCAAGGAGGTTGCCGCGAGATCCACGCCGAATGGCGGCCGAACCAAGGCCCAGGGAGCCGATTGGGGCAATCTGGCCTGCGTGCAGCACACGGGCGGGGCGAGCGGGTGGCTGTCGCCCGTTAGAGGTTTCGGGGTACAACAGCGGGAATGCCTGCACCGCTGCGTGATTTCCTGCCTGATACCGGGGACCCGTCCGGAGACGACCTGCTGGGGCGATTCCTCGACTACACGGCCGGGAAGGGCCTGGCGCTGTACCCGGCGCAGGAAGAGGCCGTCCTCGAGCTGCTCGAAGAGAAGAACGTCATCCTGAACACCCCGACCGGCTCGGGCAAGTCGCTGGTGGCTTCGGCGATGCTCTTCGCCTCGCTCGCGCGCGGGCAGCGCGCGGTCTACACGTGTCCCATCAAGGCGCTGGTCAACGAGAAATGGATGGCCCTGTGCCGCGAGTTCGGCCCGGAGCAAGTGGGCCTCTCGACCGGCGATGCCAGCGTCAATCGTGACGCGCCGATCCTCTGCTGCACGGCCGAGGTGCTGGCCAACATCGCGTTGCGCGAAGGCGCCGAGGCGCAGGTCGACCACGTGGTGATGGACGAGTTCCACTGGTATGCGGATCGCGACCGTGGCGTCGCCTGGCAGACTCCGCTCCTCACGCTGCCGCAAACCCGCTTCCTGCTCATGTCGGCGACCCTGGGCGACACCACGTTCTTCGAGGGCGCTCTGACGTCACTCAACGGGCGCCCGACCGCGAGCGTGAAATCGAGCGATCGGCCGGTGCCCCTCGATTTCGCATATTCCGAGATTCCGCTGGCGCACACGCTGGAGAAGCTCGCCGAGGAGGGCAAGACGCCTGTCTACGTGGTGCACTTCACCCAGGCGGATGCGGCGACCAGCGCCCAGGACTTCACGAGCCTCAAGGTCTGCACGCGTGACGAGAAGCTGGCCCTCGCCGGGACGATTGGTGATTTCGAGTTCACGAGCCCGTATGGCAGCGAGGTGCGCAAGTGGCTGAAGCACGGCATCGGCCTGCACCATGCCGGGCTGCTTCCGAAGTACCGCGTGCTGGTCGAGCAACTCGCACAGCAGGGACTCCTCAAGATCATCTGCGGGACCGACACGCTCGGCGTGGGCATCAATGTCCCGATCCGGACTGTCCTCTTCACGCGCCTCTGCAAGTTCGACGGCAGGAAGACCGCCCATCTGACGGCCCGTGACTTCCACCAGATCGCGGGCCGGGCCGGTCGCAAAGGGTTCGATACCCGCGGCTATGTCGTCGTGCAGGCGCCGGAACACGTCATCGAGAACATCAAGCTCAGCGAGAAGGCGGCGCGCGAGGGCAAGAAAGTCACCAGGCGCAAGCCGCCCGAGCACAACTTCGTCAACTGGGATCTCGGGACCTTCAAGCGCCTCATCGGTGCACAGCCGGAGCAGCTGACGTCACGCTTCCAGGTGTCGCACGGGATGCTGCTCAACGTGCTGAGCCGTCGAGGCGACGGCTGCCGCGCGATGCGGCAGTTGATCCGCGACTGCCACGAATCCGACACCGCCAAGGCGTCACACTGGCGCCGGGCCTGGCAGCTCTTCAGGGCACTGGTGGCGCGCCGCATCGTCGAAATCGTGCCGCGAAACGAGGAGGGATCCACCCTGCGGGTCAACGTTGACCTTCAGGACGACTTCTCGATGGATCAGACGCTCTCGCTGTACCTCCTCGAGACAATCCCCCTGCTCGATCCGGAATCGCCCGACTACGCGCTGGACCTGCTGACCCTGGTCGAGTCGATCCTCGAGAACCCGGAACTGATTCTCCGCCGCCAGCTCGACCGGCTGAAAGACGAGGCCGTGGCGAAGATGAAAGCCGAAGGCGTCGAATACGAGCAGCGCATGGAGGAACTCGAGAAGCTCGAGTACCCCAAGCCGCTCGGCGACTTCGTCTATACGACGTTCAACGCATTCGCCGACAGGCACCCCTGGGTTGGCGAGGAGAACATCCGGCCCAAATCGATCGCGCGGGAGATGTTCGAGCAGTTCCGATCCTTTGCCGAGTACGTGATGGACTACGAGATCCAGCGCTCCGAGGGCCTGCTGCTGCGTCACCTGAACAGCGTCTACAAGGTGCTCAGCCAGACCGTGCCGGACATGGTCAAGTCCGACCAGGTTCTCGAGATGGAGGAATACCTTCGCACGCTGCTTCGCAACGTGGACTCGAGTTTGGCCGACGAATGGGAACGGATGAAGGATCCGGATTACCGGCCGTTCGAACCCGCGGGCCCTCGCGGCCAGAACGCGCGCCCGCCCAGCGCGGCGCCGGCCCTGCAGGACATCACCACGGACACGAAGCGCTTCACCGCGGCAATCCGCACGCGCGTGTTCACGTTGCTGCGAGCCTGGTCCATCGGCCGGGATGACGCCGCGATCGGCGCACTGGACGATCCCCGCGACGCCGCTGACCAGGGCTGGACGCCGGAGCGGCTCCACGCCGCCCTGGACGCGTACCGCGCCGACCACGAGTCTCTACGACTCGATCCGGAGGCGCGCAACCTCCGGCACACGCACATTTCGCCCCTCCCTGGCGTGGAGAGGTGGCGCGTCGAACAGGTCCTGGTCGATCCGGAAATGCACAACGACTGGGTGGCGGAGTTTGACGTGGACCTAGCTGCCTCCCGCGAGAAACAACAACCGGTGCTCAGGCTCTGCCGGCTGGCCAGCCTGCTTTGAGTTGGTTGGGTTACGATCACATCCTGTGCCCGAGCTGCCTGACCTCACGATCTACATCGAGGCACTTCAGCGCCGCATCGTCGGGACGCGCCTGAAGGGTGTGCGTCTTGGGAACCCGTTTCTCCTCCGGACGGTCGATCCGCCGATCGAGGTGGTGCGTGCGAAGACGGTCGATGAGGTGAGGCTGGTGGGCAAACGGATCGTGATCTCGCTAGAGGGCGGGCTGCACCTGGTCGTGCACCTGATGATCGCGGGCCGGCTGCATTGGAAGCCGGCAGGCGCGGCGATCTCGCGGCGGCAGGACCTGGCCGCGTTCGATTTTCCGGACGCGACGCTGACGTTGACCGAGGCCGGCAGCAAGCGGCGGGCGTCGCTTCACCTCGTGTCGGGCCCGGGCGGCCTGGCGGCGCTGGACCGCGGCGGCCTCGATGTCCTCCACGCGACGCTCGATGCATTTCGCGGAACCCTGCTCTCCGAGAACCACACGCTCAAGCGCGCGCTGACCGACCCGCGTCTCTTCAGCGGGATCGGCAACTCGTACTCGGACGAGATCCTGCATGCCTCGCGCCTTTCACCGCTTCAGCTGACCCGTCATCTTCTCGACGAGGAGGTGGCGCGCCTGCACGAGTCGATCGGCGTGGTGCTGAGGACGTGGACCGACAGGCTTCGCGCGCAAACGGGCGATGCCTTTCCGGAGAAGGTGACAGCCTTCCGCCCCGAGATGGCGGTTCACGGGCGATTCGGCAAGCCTTGCCCCGATTGCGGCGCTCCCGTTCAGCGCATCGTCTACGCGGAGAACGAGGCGAACTACTGCGCTCGCTGTCAGACGGGCGGACGGCTCCTCGCCGATCGCGCGCTCTCCAGGCTGCTCGGATCGGACTGGCCGCGCCGGCTCGAGGATGTCGCCGATTGAGAAGCCCGGCAGCCGACGCTTCCCGAATCTCACCGACGAAACCCGAAAAACAAGCAGGCTGTCCGGACCCCGAGAGGCGGTTCTGGCTGCGTTTCGCGAATCTGAGCCCGCCATGCACGCCCGAGACTGGTATCATTCCTGAATAGGGACTCCCGAGGATCGACCATGAATCGCCCCCGATCCAGCCTTTGCTGGGTGGTTGCGTGCGGCTTGGCGCTGTCCGCGATCGCCATTGGCCCCTCGTCTGCGGCCGAGGCCACCGTATTCGGCACCGTCAAGTGCATCGTGCACGACCCGCAGCACCAGCCTGTCGAGGGCACGATGGTCAGGGTGAGTGCGCAGCATGCGGATTGGAACCGGTCGGCCGTAACTGACGGCAGCGGGGCTGTGACATTCGTCGGAGTGCCCATCGGAGACTACCGTGTGGAGGCCTCGGCGTCCGGGTTCGAGAAGACCTGGCAGGCCATCACCGTGATCTCAGACGCGGTGCTCGTCGTCGACCTGCGCCTGCATCTGGCGCCGGTCAGCGAAGAGGTCACGGTCTCGGCAAACCCGGAGCGCGTCTACACCGCCTCGGTCACGCCGACCACGCTCGTCGATCGCAAGGACATATCGATCACGCCAGGTGCCGGTCGAACCAACGGGGTCGAAGTGATCACCTCGTTCGTCCCGGGCTCGTACGTCACGCACAACCAGTTGCACCTGCGCGGCGGTCACCAGGTCAGCTGGCTGGTGGATGGCGTCCCCGTACCGAACACGAACATCGCCAGCAACGTCGGTCCGCAGTTCGATCCGAAAGATGCGGATTACATCGAAGTTCACCGGGGCGGCTACAACGCCGAGTATGGCGATCGCACCTACGCCGTGTTCAATGTCGTGCCGCGCACCGGATTCGAGCGGGAGAACGAAGCGGAAGTCGTTCTCAGCGCGGGCAATTTCGGGCAGACGAACGACCAGGTGAGCGCCGGCGGCCACACTCAGCGGTTCGCCTACTACGCGAGCCTCACCGGCAACAGCAGCAGCCTCGGCCTGCAGACGCCGGTTCCGCGAGCGAGCCACGATCGTGAGACCGGTCTGGGCGGATTCGCGACGCTGATCTTCAACGCGACCCGCGCCAGCCAGGTTCGCCTCGTCTCCTCGATTCGCCACGATGTCTATCAGGTGCCGAGCGACCCTGAGGTTCGCGCGGCGGAGGCGGCAGCCGTCGAGCGCGAATTCGACGGGTTCGTCAATCTTTCCTGGGTCCGTGCCTTCGACTCCGGCGTCCTGCTCACGGTGTCGCCGTTCTACCACGCCAACTCCACCAAGCTCGATGGCGGCGCGCCCGGATCTGCCGTGTCCGCCACCGACCATCATGCCTCCCGGTATCTCGGCGGGCAGGCGACTTTGGGTGCGACGCTGGGGTCGCATCAGCTGCAACTCGGGTTCTACGGATTCAGCCAGCACGACGACCAGGCGTTGAGCGTGGCGTTCAGTGACGCCAGCAGCCGGGCGTTCGCGGTCAGATCGCGGCCCTCTGGTGGATTGTGGTCCGTCTTCGCCCAGGACACGATCAAGGCGACCTCGTGGATGAGCGTGACGGCCGGCGTTCGGCAGACGCATTTCTCGGGGACGCTGGCAGAGAATGCGACCAGCCCACGGGCAGGCCTGTCGATCCGAGTCCCTTCCCTCGGCTGGACGGTCCGCGCCTTCTACGGCAGGTATTACCAGGGGCCGCCACTCTTGACGGTGGCCGGCCCGTTGCTCGAATTCATCACGAGCCGGAACCTGTCGGTGATGCCGCTTCACGGGGAACGAGATCGGGAATACGAAGCAGGGATCCTGGTGCCGATCCGAGGATGGATGCTCGATGGCGACCTGTTCAGGACACGCGCCTCCAACTACTTCGACCACAACAGCGTCGGCAACTCGAATGTCTTCTTCCCTCTGACGATTGACGGGGCGCTCATTCGCGGACTGGAAGTGACACTGCGATCGCCTCACGCCTGGAAGGCCGTGCAGGCGCACGTGGCGTACGCCCACCTGGTTGCAGAAGGTATCGGGGCCGTCAGCGGCGGCTTGACCGACTTCTCGGCGCCGGCCGGCCGTTTCCCGCTCGACCACGATCAGCGGCACACCTTGAGCGCCGGCATCGATGCCCGCGTTGGCCGTGGCTGGTTCGGGAGCGCCAATCTCTACTACGGCTCGGGCTTTCCCGACGACGGAGGCCCGTCGCGTCTAGAAGGTCACGCGACCGTCGACGTCATGCTGGGCCGGGAGATCGGCGAGAAACTCTCGTTGTCGCTCACCGTGCTCAACGCGGCGAACCGTCGCGTCCTGATCGACAACAGCCCGACCTTCGGCGGAACGCACTTCAATCGTGCGCGCGAGATCTACGTGGAGCTCCGCTATCGGTTCCACTACTGATTGCAGTGACCGCGGGCACGCGGCGTCTTCGGACCGCCCACACCAGGCCGCGTACGCCGCCTTCGCCGGCCGAAAAGCGGAGTCGCGCCGGACCGGGCGCGGTCCAACACCCCTTGACGCCCGGCGCCACCACACCGTACTGTGAGCGCGAACGCCCCCGCGAGATCGCCACGATCGTGGAGGTACGGTATGTGCAAACAAGGCTCGCCTACGCTGTGGCTGCGTGGTGCACTGATAGGCGCAACCGTCGCGACGCTGGCTGGCGCGGCTGCGGCACAGCCGGGCGCCGGCCGGGCCACGGGCAGCTTCAGCGTCGACGGGAAGCCGTTCACCTTCGCGTACGCCTACGCCCAGCTGGAACCGGATCGTGAAGGCCGTGACGTGCTCTGGGTCCTGCTGACCGAGAAGCCGGCTTCACCCGATCAACTGGCGGGCCGGCTGCGGGACACGGCGGCCAGCGACGAGCTGAATTCCCTCGCCTTTGCGCTCGACCCGGAAAATGGTCCCTCGGACTGGCGCTGGAGCCATCCGGCGCTCTCCATAGGTTGCGGCTTCTGCAGCGATTTCCGGTTCCAGGTGTCTTCGCGCACGCGAGACGAAGTAGGCGGCACGGTTTCTTCCGCGAAGCCGCAGTACTGGCAGAAGCAGAAGTACGAGTTCCGAGCCAGCTTCATGGCCAGGATCCGACGGCCGTCTGACGTGCCCGGGGCCACTGCGGCGCAGAAAAGTGCGATCAACAAGCTCTGGCAGAGGGGGTCGGCCTTCACGGTCGGGAGCTTCTACGGCAATCGCACGGATCCCGACGGGATCCGGCTCTTCCTCGACGCTGGCATGAAGCCGGACACCCTGGCGCCAGGCATCACCGAGACGCTATTGCTCGACGTCCTCGGCTCCGACTGCTCCGAGCCGCGGGTGCGCGCGGTGGCGCTGATGCTGATCGCAGCCGGGGCCAACCCCAACTTCCGCAGTCCGGAAGGAAACGTGCCCTTGATGCGGGTCTACAAGTGTGCGGATCTCGCAGACGCGCTGCTGAAGGCTGGAGCGAATCTGGCGATGGCCTCGTCCGAACCGGGGAAGACGGTGGGGCAGTCCCTGATGGAGAGCGCCATCCTCATCGGCCCCGCCGATGTCGTGCGGCTGCTGATCGCGCGCGGCTACGACGTGAAGCGCGACGGTCCGCGTCTGCTGGAAAAGGCGCGCAACAGGTCGGACATCATACGGATTCTCAGCGCCGCCGGTGCTGGCGCCGCCCCCGCAACGATCAAGCCGCCTTCTGCCAAGCCTGGCAAGGCTGCCCCGGACTCACGCAGACCGGCTGGCGGGGAGGTGGCGCCAGCCGTTGCTCCCGCCGCGGCGCGAGTTGCGCGTACGCCGGACAAGGCAAAGCAGGAACTGGCCCAGCGCAAGCTGGCCTTCGCAGCGAATGCGTTCTGGGGCCGGCTCATGGAATTCGATTCGGACGCCGCCCTGCTCTATCTTGAAGCGGGGATGTCACCCGACGCCAGGCGTGGGCCGCCCCAGAATGACACGCCCCTGCTCTTCGTCACCAGTGGCGGCTGCGCCGCACCCGACGCACGGCGCGAGGCCGCCGCCCGGATCGCCCTGGCGCTCATCGCGCACAAGGCCGACGTGAGCGCGAAGGGCGAGAACGACACCACGGCGCTGCTCCACGCTTCGCAATCGTGCCCGCCCGAGGTGGTGCGAGCGCTTCTGAAGGCCGGGGCCAGCACCAGGGCCAAGGCCAGCGGTGGGGCCACCGCCATGCTCCTGGCCGTCCTCGCCGATCGCGAGGACAACGTGCGCGCCCTCGTCGAGGGCGGTTACGACGTGAAGTCGGAGCTCTCGACCCTGCTGCCGCTGGCCGCAGGGAAGCCAGGGATAGAGGCTCTACTCAGACAGGCAGCGGCCAGGCCACCGCGCTGACCGCCCGGTGCATCGGTGGCCAGGACGACGAGCTGAAGTTCCCGCCAGCCCGGTTCTTCGCCCGAGAGTGGCCATGCCTGCCTGTCGCCGGATCTGAAAACCCGGCCTTCATATCGGGAGGAGACGCTCGGCGCGCCGCCCCGCGTCTGCCTCTCGCCCGGTCAAAAGGACCCAGCCTCCATTTCGGGAGGAGACGCTCGGCGCGCCGCCCCGCGTCTGCCTCTCGCCCGGTCAAAAGGACCAAGCCTCCATTTCGAGAGGAGACGCTCGGCGTGCCGCCCCGCGTCTGCCTCTCGCCCGGTCAAAAGGACCCAGCCTCCATTTCGAGAGGAGACGCTCGGCGTGCCGCCCCGCGTCTGCCTGTCTTCGGATCTGAAAACCCGGCCTTCATCCAGAAGGAGCGGGCGAGTGTGATTGATGGAGCCGGGAATCTTCAGACCCCGGGTGCTCCGTCGACACCGATCGCAGCGAGCACGCGATCGGCAATCGGGCCGGACTCGGCGATGCAGTTGTTGATGGCGACCCCGCGATAGGAGTTCCCGGCAATCACGAGGCCGGGGTACTGCGCGAGCTGCGCCTCGATCCGGGCCAGGCGATCCAGGTGTCCCACGGTGTACTGCGGAATCCCCAACGGATGTTTGAAGACCTGGACGAAGATCGGATTGGCCTCGATTCCCATCGTGTCGGAGAGCGCTCGCCGGACGCAGACCACCAGCTCATCGTCCGACAGGGCGATGGCCTCCGGATCGTGGCCGCCGCCAAGCATCGCTCTCAGCAGCACGGCTCCGTGCGGCGCGCGCCCCGGATAGATGCTCGAATCCCACAGGACCCCGAGCACGCGCTGCCCTTCTCCCCTCGGAACGAGAAAGCCGAATCCGTCCAGCGGCCGCGGCAGGCGCGCCTCGTCGAATCCCAGGCACACGACGACCAGGGGAGCGGAAGCGATGCCGGCGAGACCAGCGGCCAGCTGCTCATCGATCGAGGCCACCATCGCGGCGCTCGACGCCGCGCCACCGGCCAGCACGACCGCGTCCGCCTCGATCGCGTCTCCGCCGCCGTCAAGCTGCACGCGATAGCGATCGGGCCGGGTGATCCGGGCGACCGGCGAACCCAGCCGCAGTGCGCCATTCATCCCGCGTTGCAGGGCGTCGATGATCTCCACCGTACCCTCACGAAACGACGTCAGGCGGCCCATCGGGGCCCCGATCGGACCACCCGGCGACCTGCGCGCGCGGCGCCGGGCGATGAGCGCGCGGAAGAGCCCGCCGTGCTCGGTTTCCATCTCCCACATCTTGGGGAAGCACGCCCTGAGCGACAGTTTGCGCGCGTCGCCGCCGAACACGCCCGACACCATCGCGTCGATCAACACGTCCGCCGCTTCGCGGCCGATGCGGCGCGCGGCGAATCCATGAATCGTCTCGTCGCCGTCGGGCCGGGACGCGGCCCACAGTTCCCCCGCGATGCGCAGCTTGCCTCGCCACGAAAGCAGCCCGCTACCGAGGAACGCGCCGGGGCCTCCCGGCAACTGGTGCAGCCGTCCATGCCGGAAGATGAACCGCTTCCCGGCGCTCTCGTCGCTGACGTGCACGCGATCCTGAATCCCGAGATCGCGAACCAGGTCGAGCGTCGCCGGCGCGTTGTCCAGGAAGCCGTTCGGCCCCCATTCGCAGAGGAACCCGTCAATCCTCTCGCTCCGGATGTTGCCGCCCGCCCTTGCAGCCGCCTCGAGCACGACGATCTCGACGCCCCGTTGGGCCGCACCGGCTCTGGCGAGCGCATGGGCGATCGACAGGCCCGAGATGCCCCCTCCGACGATGGCCACCCTCATTGAGACGGCTCCGCGAGATGCCGCTCGACAACCGTCGCCAGCGCCTCGATGAACAGCGGGTTCGCATTGAGGGCTTCTGCGCGCCGGAAGGAAATCCCAAGCTCGAGCGCCTGTCTGGGATAGAGCTGATCCAGGTCGTACAGCGTCTCGATGTGATCCGACACGAACGAAATCGGAATGGCGAGCACATCGGTCACGCCCTCACGGCTCAATTGTTCCAGCACTGCATCGGTGCTGGGCCCGAGCCATTTGATGAACGCCGTACGCGACTGGTACGAGAGCAGGTGGCGATTGGGCAGGCCCAGCCTGGCCACCACGCCCTTCCGGGTGGCTTCGATCTCACTCACGTAGGGATCGCCGCGATTGACGATGTCGAGCGGAAGTGAATGGGCGCTGAACAGCAGTACGAGGCGATCGCGCCGTTCGGGCGGGAACAGATCGAGTGCCCGCCTCACCGAGTCGGCGAGGGCGTCCAGGTACGACGGCTCCTCGGCGTAGGACCGGATGGACGTCAGGCGGAACCGTCCCCTCCAGCGCGGTTGCTCGAGCACGCGTTCGATCTCGCGATCCATCGATCCGGTGGTCGCCGTCGAGTACTGGGGATACAGGGTCAGCACGACAAGGCGGCCGATGCCCTCGAGCTCCAGCTCCTCCAGCACCTCCTCGATTTGCGGCTGCCAATAGCGCATGGCGACGAGCGCCCTGAACCGGGGCTGGGTGCGGTTGAGCCGCACCTCGAGTGCCTGTGCCTGGCTGGCGGTCAGCTTCAATTGAGGCGACCCGCCGCCCATGCTGGCATACCGCTTCCTGACCATCGGGGCACGGACCTTCGCGATGGCCCGGGCGAGCAGCGGCTGGAACATCGCGCCAAGCGGAAGGCTGATGATGTCCCTGTCCGAGAACAGGTTGACCAGGAACGGTTCAACCTCGGCCAGTGTCCCGGGGCCTCCGAGGTTGGTGAGCACGACGCCTACCCGTTCGGAGCCGTTGGCCATGATCGTCCCTCAGACTGTTCGCGAGAAGATCGGGGTCGTCGTCTTGGTACGGAGGTAGCGGTCGAACACCATGCAGACGTTGCGGACAAACAGGCGGCCGCGGGGCGTGACCCGGACCGACTCGGGATCGATCTCGACGAAGCCGTGCACCACGGGGCCCTCGCGCAGCTCGCCGAGCTCCCGCTCGAAGTACTCGTCGAAGGCCACGCCGAATCGCTGTTCGACGTCGCGCCGGCCGACACGCAGGTTGCACATCAGGTTCGTGATGACGTGGCGGCGCAGCGCGTCGTCCGGATCCAGCACGAATCCGCGCTCGATCGGAAAGCGTCCGGCATCGATGGCGGAGTAGTAGGTGCTGAGCTTCTTGACGTTCTGGGCGAAGGCGCCCTGCACGTCGCCGATCGCGGACACGCCGAGCCCGACCATGTCGGCGGCCGGCTTGGTCGTGTATCCCATGAAATTGCGATGCAGCGTTCCGGCCGACGCGGCTTTCGCCAGCTCGTCGTC
Source organism: uncultured Acidobacteriota bacterium (assembly GCA_963843385.1). GTDB lineage: Bacteria > Acidobacteriota > Vicinamibacteria > Vicinamibacterales > JAKQTR01 > CAVOHU01. The sequence continues at coordinate 577,974 of CAWJJY010000005.1, read as the reverse complement.
GGGAACCGCGAAGTGATCCATGCCGATCTGCTCGTAGCCCGCTTCGAGGAACCTCGACCGGGCCTCGGCGAACAGCTCGATCTTCTGAGCCGGGCTCGGCAGCTCCTCAGGGTGGATCCGCTTCTGATTGCCCCGCACCCACGGCACGTGAGCGAACGAGTACACGGCGACCCGGTCGGGACGCATGTTCAGCACCGCGTCCAGCGTCCGCGAGAACGACGGCGTCGTCTGGAGCGGCAGACCGTAGATCAGATCGAAGTTGATCGACGAGAAGCCAACGGCCCGGGCGCGCTCGTAGAGGTGACGGGTCTCGGATTCGGGCTGCACCCGGTTGACGGCGACCTGCACCTCGGGCGTGAAGTCCTGGATCCCCATCGAGAGCCGATTGAACCCTGCGGCGCGCAGGGTATCGAGCTGTTCCGCCGTGGTCACGCGGGGATCGACTTCGATTGCCACTTCGGCGCCGGGATCGATGGTGAAGTGACGCAGGACCTCCGCCTGGAGGGCCGTGATCTGGTCGGGCGCGAGGTAGGTCGGGGTGCCGCCGCCCCAGTGGTACTGCGCCAGCCGGCGGCGCCCGCCGAGGGCGCCGGCGAGCATCGCGATCTCGCGGTAGAGGTACTCGAGGTACCCGGCGGCCACCTCCCGTTTCCGGGTGATGATCACCGAGCATCCGCAGAAGGTGCACCGCTCCTCGCAGAACGGCAGGTGAATGTAGAGGGACAGCGGCGCGTCGGGCGAGGCCGAGGCGCGCTCGAGGTGCCGGCGATAGTCGGCTTCTCCGAACGCGTCGCTGAATTCGACCGCGGTCGGGTACGAGGTATACCGGGGCCCGGGGCGATCGTACTTCGCCAGCAACTCCGCCGTGATCGTCCGCTGGTCGACCGGGCCATCTCCGCGAACGTCTCCGCTGCTGCCCATGGTCATGACGTCCTTCCCGCCGAGAGTTCCCGAACGGCATCAACCAGAATCCGCGCGTGCTCGGGCGGCGTCTCCGGCAGAATCCCGTGCCCCAGGTTGAAGATGTGACCCGGGGCCGAGGCCACACGTGATTCAATCGGCGCCGCGGTCCGCGCGAGGCCCGCCTCCTGCAGGACGACGGCCGCGCGCTCGCGGATGAACGACGGCGGCCCCAGCAGCGTCGTGGGATCGAGATTGCCCTGGACCGCGAGGTGAGGGCCGAGCCGCACGCGCGCCGTCGCGAGGCCCAGCCGCCAGTCGAGGCCGATGACATCCGCGCCGATGGCGCGACAGTGCTCGAGGCTTCCGCCGGCATCGCCCGCGTAGTAGATGCGCGGCGGGTGAAACAGGCGCCCGTCGCCGGCGGCGGCCACCTGCTCGAACACGCGCCGGGCATACGCCGCGGCGAACACCGCGTGGTCGGCCGGCGAGAGGATGCCGGCCCACGTGTCGAACAGCATCACCGCCTGGGCGCCCGCTTCGATCTGCGCCACCAGGTAGCGCGCCACCGTATCGGCGCAGCGCGTGAGCAGCAGGTGCGCCGTGTCGGGATCGTTCCAGATCAGCGACTTGATCGCCGCATACGTCTTCGATCCGCCGCCCTCGACCAGATAGGTCGCCATGGTGAACGGCGCGCCGGCGAACCCGATCAGCGCGACTTCCCGGGGAAGCTCGCGCCTGACGAGCGACAGCGCCTCGAGGACATACGGCATGGCCTCGTGCGGGTCCGGCACCCGCAGCGATTCCACATCCGAGCGGGATCGCAGCGGGCGCTCGATCTGGGGCCCGGGCGAGAACGCGACGTCGACGCCCATTCCCTGGAGCGGCACCAGGATGTCGGAGAAGATGATGGCGGCATCGACGCCCAGGCGGCGAATCGGCTGCAGGGTGAGCTCGCAGGCCAGCTCCGGCGTCCGGCAGGTCGTCAGGAAGTCGTGCCGGGCGCGGATCCTGCGATACTCGGGAAGATACCGGCCGGCCTGCCGCATGATCCAGATCGGCGTTCGCTCCACGGGTTCCTGGCGGCACGCCCGCAGGAAGAGCGGATCGACGGCGGCACCGGCTTCAGACGAAGTGACCACGCTCATGCCTCCATCCGCACGCAGCGCTACGCGAGCAGGCGCGCGGCCTGCCTCGCGAAGTAGGTCAGGATCATGTCGGCGCCTGCGCGCCTCATCGCGACCAGCGTCTCCATGACGACCCGGCCCTCGTCGATCCATCCGTTGGCCGCGGCGGCCTTGATCATCGAGTACTCGCCGGACACGTTGTACACCGCCAGCGGGACGTCGAATCTCGCCTTGACCCGCGAGATCACGTCCAGGTACGCCAAGGCCGGCTTCACCATCACGACGTCGGCGCCTTCCTCGAGATCGGTGGCGACTTCGCGGAGCGCCTCGCTGCCGTTGGCCGGGTCCATCTGGTAGCCGCGCCGGTCGCCGAATGCCGGTGTCGACCCGGCGGCCTCGCGGAACGGGCCGTAGAATCCGGACGCGTACTTCGCCGCGTAGGACACGATCACGACATCGCTGCGTCCGGCCTCGTCCAGGGTGCGGCGGATGGCGGCGACCCGGCCGTCCATCATGTCGGAGGGCGCCACCACGTCGGCGCCGGCCTTGGCGTAGGCGAGCGCCGCCCGCGCCAGCAGGGGCAGGGCGCGGTCGTTGTCCACGTCGAGCTTGCCATCGGGGCCCGGAGAGAGCGGCCCGCAGTGCCCGTGTTCCGTGTATTCGCAGAGGCATACGTCCGCCCAGAGCGAGAGGGCGGGGAACTCCCGCCGCAGCGCCGTGAGTGTCTGGGCGACAGGCCCCTGCGGATCGGCGGCCGCCGCGCCTTCGGGATCCTTGGCGTCGGGGATGCCGAACAGAATGACCCCCGGAATGCCCAGGCTCGCCACCTCGCGCACTTCCTTCACAGCTTCGTCCACGCTCAACTGGTAGCAGCCGGGCATGGCCGCAATCGGGCGCCGAACGCCCTTGCCCGACACCACGAAGAACGGCTCGATCAGGTTGTCAGGACTCAGCCGGGTTTCCCGAACCAGGCGCCGGATCGCATCGGTGCGCCGCAGTCTTCGCGGGCGGTGTGTCGGAAAGCTCATACGGTCACTCCGTGGTGAATGGCAAAGTGATCCAACAGTGCGGAACAGAGTCCGCTGGCAGACGATTCAGCCGCTTCGACCTGGGGCGGTGCACCCAGACGCACGAGCGCCGCCGAGGTCGTCGGGCCAATGCTGGCGACGACCGTCCGGCCCGCGAGCAGCGACAGCGTGCCGTCCTCCGTGCCCGAGGCCAGCCCGATGGCGCTCGACGGCGACATGAACGTCACGGCGTCGACCCGGCGCGCGCGGAGTTCGTCGAGAAACGCAGCGAGATCGGAGGGTGCGACGACCGCCGTCCGGTACGCGACGGGATCCAGCACGATCGCCTGCGCCGAAACCAGCGCGTCCCGCAGTTCCGGGCGTGCCCGGTCGGAGCGGGGCCAGAGCACCCGCTGTCCAGCCAGCGTCCCGCCCTCGGCCGCGACGATGGCGCGGGCCAGCGCTGCGCCTCCGGGCCCGGCGGCACGAACCGCAACGGGCACCTCGTGCGCCGCGAGAGCGGCCGTCGTGGACGGTCCGACGGCAGCGATACGCGGGCGGAGGAGCGGGCCTCGGCGATCGGTGACGCCACGCGGCGCGGTCGCAGACCGCCTCGACGGCTCTCGGGCTCGTGAAGGCCACCCAGTCGAACTGTTCGAGGTCCCCGAGCGCGGCGTCCAGTTCGGTATTGTCGGGCAGATTCGCGTGGGCGATCACCGGAACCGCCCGCACGCGCACGCCGGCCCGTCCGAGACACGCGGAGAGCGAGGAGCCGGCCCCTTCAGCCTGCGTGACCGCGACGATCAGATCCCGAGCGGGAATGGTCATCCTTCGTCCTGCACCGCGGTCGGCGTCGGCTCGAGCGCCAGCGCACGCACTCGCGCGAGGATCTCGTCCGCCCCCTGCGCCAGCAGCCGCTCCGCGAGCCGCACGCCTGCAACGGCTGCGTCGGCCGCCGAGTGCACCACGCACGACTCGACGCCGCGCACGGTCGCGGTGCCGTCCAGATCCGCGACGACGCCCGTCAGCGTGAGAGAGCCGTCGCGCAGGGTGGCATAGGCGCCGACCGGTACCTGGCATCCGCCTTCGAGGCGCCCGAGGAACGCCCGCTCGGAGGCCGTGGCCAGGCGGGTCGGGAGATGATCGAGTTCGGAGAGCAGCGCGGCGGTCTGCGGGTCGTGCGCACGGGTCTCGACCCCCAGCGCACCCTGGCCGACCGCCGGCACGAGCACCGCCGAATCGATGACTTCGGCGACCGCCTCGGCCCTGCCGAGCCGGATCAGGCCGGCATGCGCGAGCACCAGCGCGTCGTACTCACCGCGCTCGAGCTTGGCGAGACGGGTCGGAAGATTGCCGCGGACGTCGAGCACCCGGAAATCCGGCCGGCGCGCGAGCAACTGGGCGCGGCGCCGCAGCGACGAGGTGCCGACCCTCGCGCCGGCCTTGAGCGTGGCGAGCGAGGTTCCGCGCGGCGCCACCAGGGCGTCTCTCGGGTCCTCGCGTTCGATCACCGCGCCGAGGGCGAGGAGGCCGGGCAGGCTGGTCGGGAGGTCCTTCAGGCTGTGCACGGCCATGTCGATCACACCCGCGATCAGCGCGTCTTCGAGCTCCCGGGTGAACAGTCCCTTGTCGCCGATCTTCGACAGCGGCGTGCCGATCACCTTGTCGCCGACCGTGCGGAAGATCTGGTGCTCGACCGCCACGCCGGGATGCGTCACGTGCAGGAGGCGGATGACCTCGTTGGCCTGCCAGACAGCGAGCTCGCTTCCCCTGGTCCCGATTCGGACGACCGCCGCATCAGTGGGGGCCACCGCGTGCCTCCTCATCGTTCGAGTCGTCGTCATCGAGTGCGAACAGCCCGCGCACCAGATCGAACTGCGTCGAGCCGACGGCGGCCGGCAGCTCGCCGGACCTCAGCCTGGTGATCGGCGCGCGCAGCAGGCGATTGACGAGGTGCTTGGTCAGGCGTTCCAGGTGGAGCGCTTCCTCGGGGTGGAAGTGCCTGAGGCTCCGCTGCACCTCCTCGGCCCGGACACGCTCGAAGTGTTCCGTGAGTTCCCGTACGACGGGGCTCGCCAGCAGGCCGCGTGTCCAGGTCATGAGCTTCTGGCATTCCTCCTCGATGATGGCCTCCACGCGCGGCACCTCGCGGAGCCGCCGCTCGAGGCTGCGGTCGACCAGCGTCTGCAGGGCGTCAATCGGATAGAGGAAGACGTTGTCGAGTGCGCCCGAGGCGGGATCGATATCGCGCGGCACGGCGATGTCCACCAGCACCAGCGGACGGTTCGGCCGCGCGGCCATCGCCCCGCGGACCATGGCGCGGGTCACGACGAGGCCCGGCGCGCTGGTGGCCGACACGACCACGTCCACCGCCGCAAGGGCCGACGGGATGGCGTCGATCGACCGTGCCTCGCCTCCTACCGCGGATGCCACCGCGTCGGCGCGCTCGAAGTTCCGGTTGGCGACCAGCAGCCGCGACGGCCGGCGGTCGGCGAACTGCCGGGCCACGAGCTGGCCGGTGTCTCCGGCGCCGATGACCAGCACCGACCGATCGTGCAGATCGCCGAAGACGCGCTCCGCCAGGCTGACGGCCGCCGAGGCCACCGACACCGCGCCGGTGCCGATGTTGGTCTCGGCGCGCGCCCGCTTGCCCGTGTGAACCGCCGTCGACCAGAGCCGATCGATGAGCGGCCCGAGGGTGCCGGCCTGCCGCGCGACCTGGTGCGCGTCACGGACCTGGCCGAGGATCTGGTGCTCTCCGAGGATCATCGAGTCCAGGCCGGACGACACGCGCAGCAGGTGCCGCACCGCGTCCTGGTCGGTCATCAGGTAGCTGTGCCCGTTCACGACGACGCCGTGATCGCCCGCGCGCCTGCCGAAGAACTGACGCATCGCGGCCTCGGCGGCCTCCGGGTTCTGCGCCCGGACGTACAACTCCGTCCGGTTGCAGGTCGCGAGAATGGCTGCTTCGGCAACAGCGTCATCGCCCTGGATCTCGCGCAGCGTTTCCGACACGGCGGCGCCGTCCATGGCGAGCGCTTCGCGAAGCTCCAGCGGCGCCGTTCGGTGATTGATGCCCAGCAACTGGACGTGCATGGCGGACTCTACCTCACAGAAACGCGTGGAACGTCGGGATGAGCTGCGTGATGAGCAGCGAGAGCAGCAGCAGCACGAATCCCACCAGCGAAAAGCCGACGGTGCGGCGGCTGCTCCAGCGGCGCGCATACTGCAGGATGGGCGCCGCGAGAAAGATGATCCAGACGGCCACCGTGATCAGGAACTTCGGATCGCGGAAGAACCCCGGAAACTCCCTGGACGCCCAGAGCGTGCCGCACACGATCGTGACGGCCAGGAAGAACACGCCGATGCCCGCAGCCCGCCGGTTCATGCGGGCCATCGTCTCGAGCGGCGGCAGGCGATCGAAGAACACGCCGAACCGCTCGGCCTTCAGCTCGTGATGCAGCATCAGAAAGAGCACGCCGTACACCGCCGACACCCCGAGGCCGACATATCCGATGACGGCCGCAATGGTGTGCACCGCGAACAGCGGGCTTCGCAACACCGCCGGGAACGTACTGTGGTCGGTCACGAACGCGGATGAGGCCGTCTGCAGCGCGAGCGGAATGATCACCATGAATGCGCCGGTGCGTTCGACACCGGTGAAGCGCTCCACCACCATGTACACGGCGGCGGTGGCGAACGCGATCACGCTCAGCAGCTCGGCGGCCGAGGCCAGCGGCACGTGGCCTTCGTTCAACGTCCGGAGCACGAGGTAGGCCACGTGGCAGACCAGTGTGACCTCCAGCAGCCGCCGCGCGGCGCGCACGGCCTCCGGAACCCCGCGCACGAAATCGACGACATACCCCGTCACGGTGGCGAGGTACAGCATCGGCAACAGCGTGTTGAGCAGACGGACGGAAACATCCACGGCGCTTCTCTCCAGGTGTACCGGTGAACGGGCCCTACGGCGGGCTGCCTCGCGCGCGATCGCAGCCCATTGACGCCCGGCATTCGCCTCGCCCGACGACCGTTCGGCGTCACGCCACGCGGGCGAGAACGCTTCGAGTCGGCCCGAACGGCCGGCCTTCTGACGCACGGGGCGCGGGCCGACGGGAGTTATCGAACCTGGCGCTGGTTGTATCTAGAGAGGAGGAGGACGAGGCGCGAGACACGCGCGGGAAATCTGTATCGGACACGGAGAGGGAGGAAACGCAAGCAGCCAGAGCGATTGAAACGGCCCGGCGGAAGCTGATCCGGCCGGCCGGCGGCTCCGCGAGAGCCAGACTCCGGTCGCAATCGTGAGGACGGCGCACGTGGCTGACGGAACGATGAACAGCAGTGAGGGATCCGCCCAGCCGTTGGCTTGCGACTGCACCGGTGCGACGACCAGTCCCCCGTGGAGGACCGCGACGAGCACCCAGAAGAGCGCCGCCTGCCGGCTCCAGAGCAGAGAAACCCCGATGCGACGAAGGACCAGGAGCGCCGCGACGAGCAAGGCGCCGCCCGCCCACCGCATGGCCGTGTCAGGATCGAGGATGCGGCCGGCCGCCACGTGGGTCCACAACAGCTGCGCGTGGAAGATGACGAGAAGGATGGCTGCGCCGCCAACGAGGCCATTGGCAAGCCGCCGGACCGCGCGGCCGAGGCCGGCAGAACCTGAGCGTGCGAACCTCCGATGGGGGCGAGCCTGACGCATCACGTTCGGCTTTTGCAATAAAGGCGCCATGCGATCCGGCCCGAGTTCCGGCCCCGCACGCGGCCCCTTACGCTTGAGACGCTGGATTTCCGGCGGACAAGCCCGAGTGGAACCGTGTAGGGAGTACATGGTCCGTAAGAAATCACGAGTTACGAAAATCGTGCTCGTGGCCCTCACAGCCGGTTGTGGCACAGCACCCGGAGACATTGTACTACGCCGAGGGTCTGCGCCGCTTCCCGGCGACTCATGGTCGTTGAGGCGGGCCGGCCTCCACACGTCCCGCCGTCGAACCCACGCCTATTTGTCGCTCACCGGCTCCAGTCCGACCCGCCGCGCCTCGGTATTGAAGGCGGCCAGGTCGCGCGCGAGCACCTGCGCCAGTCGATCGGTCTGCACCTTCAGTTCCGCGACCAGGTCCCTGAAGATTACCGGGGCATTGCCGATCGGCCGGCCGTCTCCGCGATTCACCGCCGAGAGAAGCGAAGCCAGTCTGTTGTTGATCTTGATCGGGAAATTGAGCGGATCCTGGCCGCTCGAATTCCTGACCTGGTAGATCTCCTGCTCGACGCCGCTCAACCCGTTCGTGAGCGTGTCGCCGGAAGTCTTCAGCGCCGCGTCGGCCGATTTTCCTGCGCGATCCGCGACCTGCGCCTTGATGGCGCGAATTCGTGTGACCGCGTCGTTGGCCTCGCTCGTCTTGTCCCGGATCTGGATCGCGAGATCGAACTGCGCCTGCAGATCCGCATCGCTCACATCCTTGTAGAGCGGGTGTCGCCGCACGCGAAAGCTCTGCGTTTGAATCCGTCCGTCGGCAGTCAACCTCACCTGATACGTTCCGGGCGGCGCGGCCGGACCGGTCACGTTGCCGCCCCACAGGATCATGCCGGGGAACGAGGTAGCGCTCGGATAGCGGAGATCCCACGTCACGCTCTGCAGGCCGGCACCCGAAGCAGGCATTGCGCCACCGCCGGCTCCGCCGCGGCCGCGGCCTCCGCCCTGTCCCGCAGCCTCGCCCGTGCCCGCCGCTCCGCCCCTGCCGCCTCCCGGCCCGCCGGCACTTGCCGCCGGCGCGCTGTCAAAGGCGCGCACGACGGTGCCCTTCGCGTCCAGTACCTCGATCTTCAGGCTCTTCACGGCCTTCTTCACCCAGTATCTGATCGCCGCTCCGCCAAACGACCGGGTCGCCACATCGGGTGCGAACAGGTAGACGTCCGGCGCGTCCGCGGCGGCTGCGCCGTACTGCCGGAGCGGTGCGATGTCGTCGAGAATCCAGAACGATCGTCCGTGCGTGGCGATGGCCAGGTCCGACTCTTCGACCCAGATGTCCGCGACCTGCACGTCGGGAAGATTCAGCGACAGCGCCCGCCACGTGTCGCCGTCGTCGTACGAGTAGTAGACGCCGTGCTGCGTGCCCGCGTAGAGCATCGAGCGGCGCTTGCGATCCTCGCGGATCGTGTGCGTGAAGTCGTCGGGCTTGAGGCCGGCGACAATCCTGGTCCACGTCCTGCCGAAGTCGTGGGTCCTGAAGAGGTACGGCGCGTGATCGCCGAGCAGCGGGCGCTTCACGGCCGCGTAGGCCGTGCCGGCGTCGAACGCCGATGCGTCGATGATGCTGACGCGGCCGAACTCCGGCATGCCGGCCGGGGTCACATTCACCCAGGTCTTTCCCCCGTCTCGCGTCACGTGGATGAGGCCATCGTCCGAGCCGGTCCAGATGACGTTGACGTCCACCTTCGAGGGCGCCAGCGCGAAGACCGTCGCGTAGACCTCGGGTCCGTTCATGTCACCGGTAATCGGCCCGCCGGAGGGGCCGAGGGTCTTCGGGTCGTGGCGGGTCAGGTCGCCGCTGATCTTCGTCCACGTCTGCCCGCCGTTTGTCGTCTTCCACACGTGTTGAGTCGCGGTAAAGAGGATGGCCGGATTCGCCGGTGAAAAGACGATGGGGAAGGTCCACTGCACGCGTTCGACCAGCGCGCTCGACGGCTCGCCCGAGAACATCCGCGGGTAAGGATGCACCTCGCGGGTCTGGCCTGTCCGGCGGTTCGTGTAGACCAGGAACGACCCGTTGTTGCCGCCGGAGAAGAAGACGTCGGGGTCCTTCGGATCGGGCGCGATGTAGGCGGGCTCGGCGCCGCCAGGGCTGTAGGCCTGGGACTGGGGCGTCGCCGCGGCACCGCCACGGCCCCCGCCGCCTCCGCGGCCCCCGCCGGCAATCTCGTTCGGCAGGCAGACGGTGCTGCCGTCCTGCTGGGCGCCGCACACGTGATACGGCAGGTGCGCGGTCGAGATGACGTGATAGTACTGCGCGGTCGGGTAATCCCGCGCGCTGAAGGGCTGCGCCCCGGTGTAGGTGATGGCGCCGCCGCTGTCGCTTGCGTGCATGATGTGCTTCGAATCGCCGGGGTCGATCCACAGATCGTGCGAGTCTCCGCCGGCGAAGCTCGTGAGAGTCTTGCCGGCGTCGGCCGACTTGAACGTGCCGACGTTCAGCACGTAGACGATGTCGCGGTTGTTGGGGTCGGCAGTGAGGTGCGTGTAGTAGAAGGCACGCTGTCGGATGTTCCGTCCGTTGTTCGCAAGTTGCCACGTCGCCCCGCCATCGTCCGAGCGGAACAGCCCGCCGTTCTCGTTTTCGATAATTGCGTAGACACGGTTCGAGTCGGCGCCCGACACCGACACTCCGATCCGGCCGATCATGCCCGCCGGCAATCCCGGGTTGCGGGTGATCTCGGTCCACGTCTCACCGCTGTCGGTCGATTTGAACAGTCCGCTCCCGGGCCCCCCGCTCGACATCTGGTACTCGACCCGGTACGCCTCCCACAGCGAAGCGAACACGACACTCGGATTGCGCCGGTCGATCCAGAGATCGGCCGCGCCGGTGCGGTCGTTGCGGAAGAGCACGCGCTTCCAGGACTTGCCGCCGTCGGCGCTCTTGAAGACGCCGCGCTCGCTGTTCGGGACGCCGTGCTTTCCGAACGCCGCGACGAACACGAGATCGGGGTTGGTCGGGTGCACGCGGATCTTCGAGATGTTCTCCGTCTCCCGGAGGCCGATGCTGCTCCATGTCTTTCCCGCATCGGTCGACTTGTAGACGCCGTCGCCCGGTTGGATGTCGCCGCGGATGCACGCCTCGCCCGTTCCGATGTACACGATATCGGGATGGCTGTCGGACACGGCGACGGCGCCGACCGATGAGCTGGTGATCTGGCCGTCGGTCACCGGCGCCCAGGTGTCGCCGCCATCGGTCGTCTTCCAGAGTCCGCCACCGGTCGCCCCGAAGTAGCCCTCCTTCGGCCGGCCGACGACACCGGCGACGGTGAGCGATCTGCCGCCTCGATCAGGGCCGATGCTGCGCCACTTGAAGGTTGCGAGCAGCGACGCGTCCGCACCGCCGGCACCAGCCTGCGGCGAGGCCGCCGGCCGCGCCAGGCCCCACAGACCGGACGCGATGAGGACAACGAGAACGCCGGTGAACACGATCGGCCGGATGGCACGTGACATGGGGATCCTCCCGCTTCGGATGTAGGCGCCGATTCTACTCCACCGCACGCAGGTACATGCGATGTTCCGAGTGCGGAAATGACGCTCGCAGGCTACGCTGCCGGCCGCCGGTTCGATCCGCATCGTCGACCGGGGTGACCGACCTCGAACCGCGATATGATCGCGATTGCCACCACCTGCCAGTCCCGGGGCTCACGGGTGATGGTCGTATTCGCCCCGTTCGAGTCGGCCGGCTGCCCTCAGACTCGATTCCCGGCGAGTGGTCAACACGTCGGGTGTCGGGCCTGCGGAGGCCCCGTGATGAGCCGCATCTCATTGTTCGCCGCTCTTACGTTGACCGTGCTCTCGGTCAACTTCATCTACCTTCAGGGACAGGCCGGGCCGGCGCCTGAACGCCAGGAGATTCCGGCATTCCGCAGCCGGATCACGCTCGTTCCACTCGATGTCCGCGTGCTCGATCGGTCCGGAACGCCCGTCACCGACCTCGTTCGGGAGGACTTCACGGTGGTCGAAGACGGCGTGCGCCAGGAGATCGCGCACTTCGGGGCCCATCGCCTCCTTGCCGATGCGCCGGAACCGCCATCGCCTCCATCGCTGCGCCAGGCTCCCGGCGTCACGCTCCCCGCGCCTCGAGCCAGGGTCTTCCTGATCGTGCTTGGCCGCGGGCGCCTGCAGCAACCGTTCGACGGCATCGGCTCCCTGATCGGGTTCGTGCGGGACCGTTTGCTGCCGCAGGACCAGGTCTCTGTGATGGCTTACAACCGCATCACGGACTTCACGTCGGACCATGGGCGGATCGTCGACCTGCTGGAGCGCTTCAAGGCGCGGCACGAACTGATCGAGGCGCAATTACAGCACTACGAGCGCGGTCCCTCGCCGTGGTACAGCGACTGCCGGTCGTGTCTGCCGGACTACATCCTCGACAAGGTCCGCGATATCTTCCTTGTTCCGGGCGCGCTGGTTTCCCGTGAGGTGCCACAGGGCGTCAGCCAGGACCGGGACGTGTTTGCGCATGGCAGCGCCGCATTCGAGTCGCTGCTCGAGTCCGGTGCGGCCGGCTCGTTCGAACGATCCGCTCCCGGCATGAGGGTGGCCAGCGGTCCGGGTGCAAGGGTCGACCGCGCTGCTGTCCAGGGGATAGCGGCGCGCACTCTCCAGTCGACCCAGGATGCGGACAAGCTGCTCAATGGAATCGACGCCCTCAGATACCTGGACGGCGAGAAGCACCTGATCTTCCTGACGGAGAACAGCCTGTCGCTCGCGAGCCTCGACCAGGATCTCCGGATCGCGCGGGCCGCCGCCGACTCGCGCATCGCGCTCGACACCATCCTCTCGGGCGGCATCCCGCCGCCGTACAAACCGTTCGAGCGGCCGAAAGTGATGCCGACCTTCGACGAGTCGTTCGCGGAGCTCTACTCCAGGAGCACGCTCAAGGTGCTGGCGGCAGACACCGGAGGAATGGTCTCCATTACGCGATACCCGCGCGATGCGGTGGCTCGAATCGACGCAGCCACGCGCTTCGTGTACCTGCTCGGGTACTACCCGACCAATGCCGCCAGAGACGGAGCGTTTCGCCACGTGCAGGTCAAGGTCACGCGCCCCGAGGTCACCGTCATGGTGCGCAGCGGCTATTACGCAAGCGATGTCATTGTGCCAAAGGACCGTGCGGCCTTCATCGCCTACCGCCGGGTGTCGGACGTCGCACGCTATGCCGGCGAGGTGACGGATCTCAAAGTGACGCTGAAGGCGTCAAAGCAGCAGGGGCCCGCGAGCCGGAGCGCTCTCGAGGTGAGGGTCGCAGTCACCGTTGACGCCTCGCGCGTCGAATTCGCCGAGATCGACGGACGATTCACGGCTTCGCTCGACGTCAGTCTCTATTGCGGCGACGCACGGGAACGCCCGGTCGGCCAGGCGTCGAAAACGGTGGACCTGAGCCTCACGCGCGATTCCTATGAGCGGGCCTTGCGCGAAGGCATCGTCTTCACCACGAACGTGCCGGTCACATCCGAGCCGCGCCTGGTGAAGGCCGTGGTGTACGACGGCCGGTCGGATCTCGCCGGGTCGGCCACCTCGCGGCTTCGGTGAATGGAGGATTCTGATGAAAGCGATTCGTGTCCACCGGTTCGGCGGCCCGGAAGTCATGCAGCTCGAGGAGGTGCCCTCCCCGAGCCCCGGCCCGGGCCAGGTGCTCGTCCGCATCGACGCGATCGGCGTCAACCCGGTCGATACCTACGTGCGATCCGGTCTGTACGCCCGCCAGCCCCCACTGCCGTACACGCCGGGATCGGACGCCGCCGGTTCGATTGAGTCGCTGGGCTCGGATGTCGCGGGGTGGTCTGCCGGCGACCGCGTCTACATCGGCGGGACCGCCGCGGGAACCCACGGAGGCGCCTACGCCGAGCTGGCCGTCTGCACGACGGCCCAGATCCATCGGCTTCCGGCCGCCGTGACATTCCAGCAGGGCGCCGCGCTGAATGTGCCGTACGCCACGGCGTGGCGCGCGCTGTTCGACCGGGCCGTCGCGCGGCCCGGCGAGACCGTGCTCATCCACGGCGGAAGCGGCGGCGTCGGGATCGGCGCCGTGCAGATGGCGCGCGCGCACGGGATGATCGTCCTCGCGACGGCGGGAACCACTCGAGGCCTCGAGCTGGTGGCCAGAGAGGGCGCGCACCACGCGTTCGACCACGGCTCGCCTCAGTACATCGAGCAGATCAGGCAGGTCACCGGCGGAAAGGGCGTGGACGTCATCCTCGAGATGCTCGCCAACGTAAACCTTGACAAGGATCTCGGCCTGCTCGCCCCGCGCGGGCGTGTGGTCGTCGTCGGCAACCGCGGCCGCGTCGAGATCGACGCGCGCCAGATCATGAGCCGGGACGGAACCGTCCTGGGGATGACCCTGTTCAACGCCTCTCCCGACGAACTGGTGCAGGTGCACGCGGCAATCGTCGCGGGCCTCGAAAACGGATCGCTGCGGCCGGTCGTGGCGCGCGAGTTCCCGCTCGCCGAGGCCGCGCGCGCCCACGAAGCCGTGACGTCGAAAGGATCGCTCGGCAAGATCGTGCTGGTTCCGGCGGGCTCATAGCGCTGCTCCCGCAGGCCTGAACCCGATCGCCGAGGCTCGCCGCGTCTGACGGCCCGGCCTCCGTCCGGACGAATCCCGCGCCGCGTCTGAAGGCCCGCCCTCCGTCTGGACGAATCGTGCGCCGCGTCTGACGGCCCGGCCTCCGTCCGGACGAATCCTGCGCCGGGACCGACGGCCAGATTTCCGCACCGAGAAAGTCGCCGGTGCGTCCGATGGAGCCCGGAGTCTTCAGACCCCGGGTCTGGCGGCCGGCCGTCTGACCGTCGTCGTGGCGTCAGCGCAACACTCGCTCGACGTCGTGCTCGGCGGATTCCATCTGCCGGATGACCATCCCGTAGTAAGCACCACGCGCACGCATCAGCTCCTCGTGCGTGCCCCGCTCGATGATCCGGCCGTCGTCCATGAGGAGAATCATGTCGGCGCGGCGGATGGTCGAGAGCCGATGGGCGATCACGAACGTCGTGCGGTCGGCGAGCAAGCTGGCCATCGATGCCTGGATGAGCTGTTCGCTCTCGGTGTCCAGGTTGCTGGTGGCCTCGTCGAGGATGAGGACCTGGGGTGATGCCAGGATCGCCCGGGCGATGGCAAGGCGTTGCTGCTGGCCGCCCGAGAGCTTCACGCCTCGCTCGCCGACGGGCGTCTCGTACTGATTCGGCAGCCTGACGATGAACTCGTGTGCGTTGGCGCGCCGGGCGGCGTCTTCGATCTGGGCGTCGCTGACATCCTGCGTCGCGTACGCGATGTTGTCGCGGACCGATCCGTCGAAGAGAAACACGTCCTGCTGGACGATGGCGAGCAGATCGCGGTAGCTCCGCAGACGGAGGTCGCGGATGTCCGTCCCGTCGAGCAGGATGCGGCCGCGCGTGGGGTCGTGAAAGCGCGCTACCAGGTCGGTCACCGTCGTCTTGCCGGCGCCGCTCCGGCCGACCAGTGCGACCACCGATCCTCCCGGCACCGACACGTTGAATTCCCGCACCACCGGACGGCCCTCGCGGTACTCGAACTCGACGTTCTCGAACCTGATCTCGTGCACGAGAGCCGGCGCCTCCCGGGCGTCGGGGCGGTCGGGCTTGTCTTCCGGCATCCCCAGCACTTCGAAGACGCGTTCCATGGCCGCCAGCGAACGCTGCAACTCGGAGAAGGAGTTGACGAGCTGCCACACCGGATTCAGCAGCAGGAACGTGTACCACTGGAACGCCATGATGTCGCCGATGCTGGCGCCGCCTGCGAGATTCAGGTACCCGCCGTACCAGATGATCACCACGTTGACGGCGGCCAGCAGCAGGCTCCAGGACGTCCACAGCACCATCTCGCGGCGCTGGGCGAACAGCTCCTTTCGCAGCACGGTGTGCCGCCCGAGCATGTACTCGGAAAGCTCCCGGGCCTCCCGCCGAAACGCCCTGACGACGCGTATCCCCGAGAAGGTTTCGCCAACCCGCCCGTCGATCCGCTCGGCGTCCTTCCGAACCGAGCGGTAGATGGGCCTGACCCGGCGCGCGAAGGTCAAGCTCATCAGCATCACGCCGGGGATGATGGCCAGGGCCATCAGCGCGAGCCGCCAGTTCAGCGCCAGCAGCACCGCGACGGCGATGACCAGCCGCACTGCCGAGATGGTCGGTGACACGATGGCCAGCTGCAGGAGGCCGGTGGTCGTGTCCACGTCGCCTGTTAGGCGGGACAGGATGCCGCCGGTCTTCATCTCCCAGAGCCGGGGCAGTGGCAGGTGCAGCAATCGGTCGAACAGCGACCGCCGCAGCGACAGCATGACCCTGATATTCAGGAGCCGCTGGCGGTAGTCCTTCAGGGCGCTGATCAGGTTGGAGACGATGATGACGCCGAGGAATGCCGCGCCGGCCAGATTGAGACGGGCAAGGCGCGACGCCGGATTCAGCGCGGTGTTCAGCAGGACGCGATCGATGATGAACCGCATGAACAGCGGCTCGACCATTTGCAGGCCCGCCGCAGCCAGCGCGAACGTTCCGAACGCGCCGACCGCGTAGCGATGCGGCCACAGCCAGCGCAGGTACGCCCGCAGGTACTCGCGGCGTTTGGCGTGGCGCTGGCCTTTCGATTCGGTGGCCTTGCTGGTGTCGCCGCCGTGTGCGGCGCCGTTCTGGGGAGCAGGCTGCTGCCCTGGGTTCGCCTCGGCTTCTTCCGGGTCGTCCAGCTTGCGGGCGTTGAATCGTGCGCGAAAATCCTGGTAGCGCGCGCGGGAGGAGTGACGTTGGCTCATGGCAGGACACCACGAACGGGCCCGATGGGGCGGCTGGTCGGAATCGAGCCGGGCCCCTTGGGGCGCCCGCCGAATCTCCTCGCCGTGCCGATTTCGTTACGACTCCCGTTTTGCCCGCCGGGTTCCCACTTTCGCACCGCCCTCTGTGTAAGAAAGTCAGGTACCGCATCGCTGCAAACGCGCCAGGCGGGACTTTTCTGGCGGCACACGTCTTGCCCACGATAGCCGGTGACGTCAGAAGAAGCGGCGACATAAGTCAGGTCGACTACCTGCGTTCGGCCGTACCCGGGCGACGGCCCTGGGGACACCGGGCCGCTCCGGTGTCCCTCCCTCCGATCCGTTGCGCGCAGGGGGCGCTGATTCGAGTGTCACCGCCAAAGAGGGGACACCTTGACCAGACGTTTCATCGCGTGGCTTGCAGTCGCGTTCAGCCTGTGTCTGTTGATCCCGGCCACCGCCTCGGCGCAGGACTTCGGCGTGCGGGCAGGGGTGAGCGGGGAGCCGGACCAGTTCTACTTCGGCCTGCATGTCGAGAGCGGGCCGATCGCGGATCGGTTGCGCTTCCGGCCCTCAGCGGAAGTGGGCATCGGCGACAATCAAACGCTCGTGGCGTTCAATTTCGACTTCGTGTACCCGTTTCTGCTGAGGCAATCGCGCTGGTCACTCTATTTCGGGGGCGGGCCGGCGGCCAATGTCTATATCTTCGACACCGGCGATCCAGTCAGGCACGAGCGAGATGTTCGCGGCGGCATCAATGCCGTGTTGGGCCTGGAACATCGAGACGGATTCTTCACGGAACTCAGGCTGGGCATGCTCGACAGCCCCAGCATCAAGATGTGCGTCGGCGTCACCTTCGGGCGCTGACAAACGGCTGGGGCGTGAGGCGAGGCGTGACAGGCGAGGACCCGCCCATCGCGGCGAAATCGGGTCATTTTGAACTCCGATAATTGTGCTCAGATCTATCGACTTGCGCCGCCCCGGGTGCTAGACTCGACCGAATCCATCAGAAATGCCTGGGCCCGCCGCGGTGCGAGTGCGCCGGAGGCGGGCTTCGGCTGACGCGTGCCCGACAATCCCGCGGGCGGAGGTGCGACCTTGAAACGACCACTGACGGCCACACTCGTGATGCTCGGGTTTCTCAGCACAATGGGTCTTGCGGTCCACTTCGCGGATGCGGACGACTCGCCTGACGCCGCGCGGATCGCGCGCGGCTTCCAGATCGCGCCGGTGCCGCTGCATTTCGATCCCAGCAAGCGCGCCCTGGTCGGCCTGGGCAGCTACATCGTAAATGCCCAAGGCGGCTGCAACGACTGTCACACGAATCCGCCTTATGCGGCGGGCGGCAACCCGTTCATGGGGCAACCCAAGAAGATCAACGCCGATGGCTACCTTGCCGGCGGCACCGACTTCGGCCCCGGCCCATTCGGCGAGATCGTCTCGCGCAACATCACGCCCGACGCCAACGGCCGGCCGGAGGGATTGACCTTCCAGCAGTTCCGCGCCGTGATGCGAACCGGCATGGATCCGGACGAACACCGCGTGCTGCTCGTCATGCCCTGGCCGGTCTATGGGGACATGCGTGACGGCGATCTCCGCGCGATTTACGAGTACCTCCGCGCCATCCCCTCCAAGTAGAACCAGTCGGGCCGGGGGCGCCATTCGGCGCCCCTGCCCGACACGGCTTCCCCAACGACATCGGCCTGTCGAATCTCAGCATTGAACCGGCCTCAGGGTCTGTGTCCCAATCCTTCTGCTAGACTGGCGCCTGCCTGCCAGCGTTTCGAAAGGATGGCGTTGATGGTGCGCCGTCGCCCGTCAATCGCGGCTGCGCTCGCGTCGGCGATGCTTGCCGCAGCGGGAATTGCCGCCTGGAGCCCGGGGCAGAAGCCGCCGAGCCAGCCCCCGCCGCAGACCTTCAGCGCCCAGACGGCGCTCGTTCGTGTGGATGTCTACGCCACCGCCAACGGACAACCGGTGCTGGACCTGGCAGAAGGCGACTTCGACGTCCAGGAGGACGGCATCGCGCAGAAGGTCGCCACCTTCGAGCGCGTCGCCATCCGATCCGGAGCGCCGCCCGAGTTTCGCGCCGAGCCGCGGGATCTTCGTGAGTCGAGGCTGATGGCAGCCGATTCGAGGGCACGCCTCTTCGTGCTGTACCTGGACGCATATCACGTGACCGACCAATGGGGCTGGCACGACCCTGGTGTCCCGGTGCCCGGCGGCAACTCCGACACCCGGCCCGCGCGGCGCCGCACGGCGCTGCTCAGCGACATCGATCGGGCACTGGTCAGATTCCTCGACCGACGGGCGCGCGGTCATCAGCAGCTTCGACCTCGATGCATCGCTCGGTCGGATCGCCGAGGATCTCTCGCAGTACTACCTGATTGGCTACTACACGACCAACCCCAGGGCCGATGGGAGCTATCGTCGCATCACGGTCAAGGTGAAGCGGCCCGGCGTGGAGGTGCGCGCCCGGCCCGGCTATCGGGCGCTGTCCGCTGCCGAAATGAAGGCCGATGCGTCGGCTCGAGCGGCAACGCCTGCCGTCGATCCCGAGACGGCGAGCATCCGGCGCGAGGTGGCCGCGCTCGACATGATCCGCACCGACCGGACCGTGCGCCTCGATGCCGGCTGGTCCTGGCGCGCGGCGTCATCGGGTTCAGGGCCGGAGGCGGCGACCATCTGGGCGGCGGGCGAGATTGACCAGCAGGCCGGCCGCATGCCCGAGTGGCAGGGCGGCGGCACCGCGGTCGTCTCTCTGATGTCGTCGGACGGCAGGACGCTGGCCGAACAGACGGTGACGCTCGCCCGCGGGATCCGGACGTTCCTGGCGAGCCTCACGCCCGAAGGCGGGCTCCAGCCGGGCTCCTGCGCCGTGCGCCTGATCGTGCACCCGGCGGCGGGCGCGCTCGATTCACGCGACACAATCAACCTGGTCGTGCCGGCGGGCTCCGGCCGCCTGGGCGTCGGACGGCCGATGATCGAACGCCGGGGACCGTTCACCGGACCCCGTTTCGTTCCGACCGCCGACGCACGGCTCCGCCGCCAGGAGATCGTGCGCGTGAACGTCCCCGTCGCAGCCGATGTGGCGTTTGATCGCGTGACCGCGGAGATCCTCGACAGAAACGGGCAGCCTCTGCAGATTCCAGTTCCCGTGAGCGATCGTGCGGACCAGGCAGGACGGTGGTTTTCCGCGGAGGCCGGCCTCGCGCCCCTGGCTCGCGGCGACTACGCGATGCGCATCAGGTTCGAGAACGGAGCGGACAGGGAATTCGTCCTCAGGGCGTTCCGGATCGTGCCGTGACCGTTCTGGTCCGAACACGCGCGGCTGCTGCTACGCTTGACGGTCGACCTCCCTCTTGTACTCACCCGAACACGGCGACCGCGACAACACCTGGCTGATCCGGGTACAGTGCATCGTCGGATCCGAACCGCCGTGCCGTGTCCCGCCATTCGGGCTGGAGGAATCGATGATTCGAAGTCTCGTCGTCGGGTGCTGCCTCTGCTTCGTCCTTCCGGTCGGTGGCACCGCCTACGGCGAGCGATCGCAGGCTCCCGCCCAGCCGGGGCCCGCCCCTGCCGCGGTGCCGAAGAACGACTACAGCAAACCGGAATCCTGGCTGTGCCGGCCGGACAAGAAGGATGGCGCGTGCGGAGTCGACCTGACGACGACCGTCGTGGCAGCGAACGGGCAGCTCACGGTCGAATCATGGACGGCGAATCCGAATGCACCCATCGACTGCTTCTACGTCTACCCGACGGTCTCAAACGATCAGGCACCCAATAGCGACATGGTCCCCGGGCCCGAGGAACGCCGCGTCGTCGCGCAGCAGTTCGCGCGCTTCGGGTTGGTCTGCCGGCTCTATGCGCCCCTTTACCGCCAGGTGACGCTGACGGCGCTCCTGGCCGGGCAGATGGGCAAGCCGATGCCCGTGGACCGCGCGCTGGCCTACAACGACCTGGCCGACGCGTGGACGTACTACCTGGAGCACGACAACCGGGGACGCGGCGTGGTGCTGGTCGGTCACTCACAGGGCTCCATGGTGCTCACGCAGCTCATTCGCAACGAGATCGACGGCAAGCCGGTGCAGGATCGCCTCGTGTCTGCGCTGCTTGCCGGCACGAATGTCCCAGTGCCGAGGGGGCAGGATGCCGGCGGCGCGTTTCAGCGCGTTCCGCTTTGTCGGTCCGCATCACAGACGGGCTGTGTCGTGACCTACGCGTCGTTTCGCGCAGACGTGCCGCCACCGGCCAACTCGCTGTTCGGCCGCGTCGTGGCTCCAACCATGATCGCGGGCTGCACCAATCCCGCGGCGTTAGGCGGAGGATCGGCAGACCTCCACGCGTACCTTCCTGCGGCCGGCCGCCTGTTCGAGACGTCGGCCGAGCCCCGATCCTGGGTGATGCCTGCCAAGCCGATCGCCACGCCGTTTGTAAGCGTCCCTGGGCTGCTCACGGCGCAGTGCGTGGCCGACGAGCACGGTTCCTACTTGGCCGTCACCGTGCATGGCGACCCCGCGGACCCCAGGACTGACGATATTGCGGGAGACGTCGTGGCAAACGGGCAGGTCCAGGCCAACTGGGGACTGCATCTGATCGACGTCAACCTGGCGATTGGAAATCTGGTGGACCTCGTGGCCCGACAGGCGAAGGCCTATCTCGCCTCACAAAAGCCAGCTGGATCAGTTCGCAGGAAGTGAGCCAGAAGCCGCCTGGACCCCTGGTCGGCTTCGACCCTCATGAACCGGCAGCGACCCTACCGCTCGCGCGCACCAGCCGGCCTCACATCACCGGCGCGGTCCCGGCGCGCCGCTCATGGCCTTCGTCCGCTGCGCCAGGGCCTGAGCCCGGGGTACGGCGTTCGATTCCGATACACGATCCAGAACGCTGCAACCAGGATGGCCGCGCCGGCCGCGTAGACGCCCCACTCGGCCCGGTCGAGCGGCATGTTGACCTGGCTCAGCAGGAGCCCCATGGCGTTGTTGAGGGCATGCCAGAGCATCGCGGGGAAGATCGATCCCGTCAGCAACGTGATCGACGCCAGCATCACGCCGAGAAATGCCGTCGGCGCGATCCGAAACAGCGCGACGTGGAAGAGCCCGAAGACGAGACCGACGACCACCGCGAGCGCTGCCGGGTGCAGCCGGGCGCGCAGGCCGTGCAGCAGCATGCCGCGGAACGTCATCTCCTCGAAGATCCCCGGCAGGATCGAGAGCAGCGCGACCGTCTGCCACAACGGGATGCCCGTGGGCAGGATCTCCTGGCCGAAGCTCTCGAGCACCCGCGTCGGCACGGGCACGAACAGATTGGCGAGCCTGAAGACGCCGACCCCTGCAACCATCCCGGCCGGAGCCGCGAGGATCACCGCGAGCCACACGACCGGCTTCACCGGTCGAAGTGCCAGCGCCTCCCGAACATCGAGCCTGTAACGCCGGATCATGAGCACGGTGGCCCCGAAAAACAGGCCGAGCAGGTTGACGAGCAACTGGACGCGAATGTCCGTGCCGGCCGGCATGTTGACCGCGATGGCGAGCAGCAGCGCCCACATCACGGCGAACCATCGCAGGACATGCCGTGGAAACAAGGCGGGCCCGCCCCTCACGTCGACGCTGTCGGCCTCGCTGGCTGTGATGAGCTTTTCGGTCGACAGTGCCCGCACCGCGAGCCGCGATGTCCACAGCGCGGCAACGGCGGTCACCACCCACGCTGCCGCGATCATGGGCCAGTCGAAGGTGCCGATGAGGATCTCCTTGACCGCCACGCTCAGGTTCGCCACGGGCACGATGACGATGGCGGACCGCAGGGCCAGGCCTGGCAGAAATGGCGCCAGCGTCGGAACGATGCCGAGCAGGAAGACCGGGAAGAAATAGAGCTGCGCCTCCTTGTAGGTCCTCGCGTAACCCGACGTGAGCAGCAGGACGCTCGAGGCGAGCGCGGCCACCGGCAGGTACAGGACCAGCAGCAAGACGGCCACCTGCGGCGGCACGGCAGCCGCGAAGCCTGACGAGACCGGGATCAGCTTGAAGCTCACGTAGACCAGGAAGTTGGTCACCTGGATCAGCGTGATGACCAGCGCCGTCGTGACGATGACGAGGTGCTTGGCGGCGATGATCTCGACGCGGCTGGCGGCTGTTGTGAGGAGCGTTTCGAGCGTGCCGCGTTCCTTCTCGCCGGCCAGCGAGTCGGTGGCCACCACGGCGCCGCCCGACATGATGAAGATGAGGAGCATGAGCGTCAGCAACCGGCCGAGCATCAGTCCGGCGACCTGCCCTTCGGTCGCCAGGTTGTTCTCCACCAGGGCGCCGACCTGTGCCGGGTCCACCGGAAAGCCGTGCTCGGTGAGCAGTCCGGCGCGTCGCACTCTCCGGGTTTCCCGCAACGCCTCCCGCATCTTCCGCAATCCGTTGGTGGATACGTCACGATCGGCCCGAAAGAAGATCCGGATCGATGGCGTCCCCGGCTTCGCGGATTCCACTTCGTCTGCGTTCGTCTCCTCGCCTTTGCCGGCGGAGCTCTTCTGGTTGCGGCCTTTCGCCGCCGCCTTTGCCTGATCCGCTTCGCGGCGGGCCTCGTCTCCCGGCTTGCCCTCCATGTAGAACGCGATCTCGCTGCGTGCGAGCGCGGATGCCGGATCCTTGACCTGGACCTCGGTAAACCTGAAGTCCGAGCCGGCCTTGCCCGGGGCCTGGGACACCCGCTCCCGCGTGGCCTCGACGAGCGCGCGGACGGCGTTCGCCTCGCTGCCGGTGATGGCGAAGGAGTAGGTGGCCTGTTCGAGCGTCCGTTGCCGCTTCTGCTGAACCCAGTTCGACCCGAAGAGCATCAGCGGCATGACCAGCAGCGGCAGCACGATCGACATCACGATCGTGCGCCGGTCGCGGAGCACCATGCGCAGCTCGTTCAGGTACAGAGCGCCGATGACCGATGAGCCGCGCGTCACAGGCACGTTCCTCCGCGTGCCGGTTCCCCGTCCTCTACGACTTCGGGAGAGGGATCCACAGGCGGCCGGGCCGGCAGGGGTCGAGGGGAACCTTGATCGCAGCGGGCTCGGCCGAAAGCCGGGTGCCGGGAACCGAGCGCCGGCTGCGCCAGGCCGTCCCTACGCATTGGCGCGCTCCACGTAGTGCACGAAGATGTCCTCGAGATAGCGCTGGCCCGTCGCTTCGCGCAGCCGCGCCAGCGTGTCGCACGCGTGGATGCGGCCGCGGTGGATGATGGCGATGCGGTCGCACAGCTTCTCCGCCTCGCTCATGATGTGCGTGGAGAAGATGACGGCCTTCCCTTCGGCGCGCAGCTCCGCGATGACCTTCTGCATGTCGATCGCGTTGAGCACGTCGAGGCCCACGGTGGGTTCGTCGAAGATGAGGATCGGCGGATCGTGCGCCACGGTCCGCGCGATGGACACCTTCTGCTTCATCCCCTGCGACAGCTTGTCGACCCTGGCGTCCGCGTACTCGCCGAGGCCGAAGCGTGCCACGAGCGCCGTCACCCGTTCGGTCACCTGCGCGGAAGGAACCCCGTTGATGCGCGCGAAGAAGGCGAGCGTCTCGCGAGCCGTGAGACGCGGATAGAGCGCGGTCGAGGCCGAGTAGAAGCCGAGGCTTCGCCGCACCGCCTCCGGCTCCGCCACCACGTCGTGGCCCATCAGCGTCGCTTGGCCCCCGGTCGGCGCCAGGATGGTGGCGAGCATGCGCAGCGTGGTCGTCTTGCCCGCCCCGTTGGCGCCGAGCAGGCCGAAGATTTCCCCGGCACGGCACTCGAAGTCGATGCCGTCCACCGCCCGGACTTCGCCTCGGCTCTCGTCGTGGAAGATCTTGGTCAGGCCGCTGACCGATACCGGTGCTCCCATCATCGAATCCTCTCCGCGGCATGGGCCGGCTTCTTCGCGCTCTTGAGCACGCGTTCTTTGACGAAAGTGGCGAGACGTCCCCCGTAGGATCCGATCATCACGTCCTCGAAGCGGAGGATGAAGGTCGCCAGGCGAAGAAGCGCGGCGATGACGGCGGCCGATACCGCGATGGTCAGGCCGATCTGCGGCCAGTGAAAGATCCCCGCGATCGCTTCACGGATCATCATCGTCACGTTGACGACCGGGATGGCGGCGAGCAGGAACGAGAACTCGAGCCCGGGCACCTGCAGGAACATGACGGGAAGCATGATCAGCATGTAGAAGGGCGTGATCATCGACTGGCCCTCCTTGAACGTGCGGGCGAACGACGCGAAAATCATCATGCCTGCCGCGATGAACCCGGCGAGCAGGATGGCCGCAGCGGCCATGACCGGGAGGGCGCCGAGCGGCATCGAGAATTCGAGGACCTCTCCAGACTTAGCCAGCAGCGGCGCCAGAATGGGCTTCATGGTCAGCGTCATCGCCGTGAGATTGAGGAGGCCCGCGACGCCGCCCACCGTCGCCACGTACAGGTACTTCGCGGTGACGATGCTGCCGCGGGAGGCGGCCACCGTCATCAGGGTTTCCCACGTGTTTCGCTCGCGCTCGCCGGCCGTCGCGTCGACCGCGGGGTAGAAGCAGCCCACGGCCACCATGATCACGAAGAACAGCGGCAGCATCAGCCCCAGGAGGAACGCGCCCATCTGCTTGTTCGAGGCGAGATTGCGGCCTTCGAGCGTGAACGCCTGCCAGAGGGCGGGAGTGAGCCCTCTTGACGAGGCCTCCCGCTCGAGCCACGAGCTGCGATAGCGGTTGAGCAGGGCGGTGAGCCGATCGAGCGCGATGGCGCTGCGCTCCTTGGATTTGTTGAACGTGACGCGCAGCTGGAAATTGTCGGGAAGGCCGGCAGCCTCTGGCGCGGCCGGCAGAAATGCGACGACCGCATCGAGGTCCCCGCTCTTGACCCGCTGATCCGCGGCCGCCGGATCCAGCGCAGGGGTCAGTTGGATCTGCTTGTCCCTCTCAATCTCGTGCTTCAGGGCCTCATGGCCGCGAGGCCACTCCGTCACCGACACCCGGGAGACGTACCCTTCGGTTTGTCCCTGGACAAAGGTCATCCCGGTGAACATCGCCCACAGGATGAAGGGATACAGAAGGATGGGAATCAGGATGCTGTTGACCACGATGCTGCGCTCGCGCAGCGCCGATCGGATTTCGCGGCGGTACAGGATCCCGACATCGCGAAGTTGGCCGGCCCATCCGGAGGGCGCCCGGGCCGGCGTTCCGGGATTCGTGTGACGAGTCGAAAGATTGTCTTCCATGTATGCGAGAGGCCGGCTGGACGCCCGATCTCTATCTCTGCAGCCTGATGTTGTCGAGGCCCACGGGATTGGCACAGCAAGGCGCGGCAGGGTTCGAGAGCCTGATCAGGAGTGCGTCGATGGTGTCCGCCGAGTGCGGATTGTCCACGGTCTTGAACTCTCCGAAGGTGTTCGGGCGCGTACCTTCAACCGTGAACACGGTGGTGGATCCGGAGAGCCCCGTGAA
This sequence comes from uncultured Acidobacteriota bacterium, assembly GCA_963843385.1. Taxonomy (GTDB): domain Bacteria; phylum Acidobacteriota; class Vicinamibacteria; order Vicinamibacterales; family JAKQTR01; genus CAVOHU01. The sequence continues at coordinate 551,992 of CAWJJY010000005.1, read as the reverse complement.
GACATACGGAATTGGCGTGGTGCTCGAGTAGAGATCGACCGAGACGAACCTGAACCCGGCGCCGCCCGCCCTGATCTTCAACTCGCCGCTCGTCGTGGTGCCCGCCGGCGCCTTGAAACCGGCGTAGGGAGTCGGGTTCCCGTAGTTCGTGAAGCCAAGCCAGGCGCCCGACGAGGGCTGGACGGTGAAGCCCGATTCGGTGTACGTCGTGAAGGGCCATTCGTTGATGCTGATGTCGGAGAACGCAATGCCGCCGGGACTCGTCGCCAGTGCGAAGTCGACCGTTGCGGCCGGCGTGGCGCCGGTCAGCGTGACGCCGAGCGGCGAGCCGAAATGGCCCGGCGCGGTCGCCCCCAGCGAGAACGACGCCTGCTGCAGCCCGTCCAGCGTGTAGCGGCCTGAGCCGTCTGTTCTCGTGCGCCTGCCGGCGTTCGGGTTGGGTGCCTGGTCCGCGACCGCCACGGTCGCGTTGGCCACAACCTGGCCCGCCTGGTCCCTGACGGAACCCGTCACGGCATACGGTCCTGTCGTCTGCGAAGGATTGGTCGGCGAGCTCGTGCTGCAGGCGACCAGTCCGAGCAACGAGAACGACACGATAGTGCGGCGCATGGCTTCCTCCACGGTCGGGCGGTGCCTGACGACGCCATCGGCTAGCGCCATCTTACCCGAACGGGCCAGCTCGGGCGTCCGCAATGCGGGCCGGGCTGATGGTGCGCCCGACAGCCCTGCACGTGGCCGCCGGCGAGGGGCATCCTGACACGGGGAGGGTCATGCCGGGCTCGGGTGCAGACGTGTCGGCACGCGATGGCGCCGCTCATGCGATTCCCGCCGACAGGGCCGGATTCGCCGGCCACGCCGAGGTGGCCGCGCGCCTCTCCTGATGACCCGGACCACGAGTCCCCGCGCGGCTGGCCGGCCGCCCGGGGACTCGCCCATGGACCCAGCTGCCCAATCGTGGTCGCGGGACTGGAAACACAGCCACTCACGCGCGCACGCCGACGACCTCGAGATACTCGGCGTCGACGATCGTACGGTCGGGCTCGCTGGCCAGATTGTGCGACGTCCACAAGTCCACGAGGTCCGCGCGCAACGCCGTCCGATCAGGCTCCCCGAGGGCGGCAAACGCGCGGGCGGTCGGCCCGTAATTCGCGCGGAAGAACTCCACCACCCCGGCCGGCGTGAACGGATAGTCGAACCGGTAGTTGACACGCGTCAGCCGCAGGTCGGAGACACCGGGTCCAAGCCTCTCCCTCACGACGCTCTCGTCGCCCCAGAGGACCGGCGCGGGCATGCCGGGAGGCGCGATGAAGCGGGCGAAGGTCTTGAACATCTGGCCGATGAACCCTTCCCTGGTCCAGTTGGCCATGGCGATGGTCCCGCCCGGACGGCACACGCGCAGCAACTCGGCCGCCACCCGTTCGGGTCGCGGGGCGAACATCGCGCCGTAGATGCTGGCGACCACGTCGAAGGCGGCATCCGCGTACGGCAGGTCCTCCGCGTCGCCCTCATCGAAGCGGGCGTCGAGCCCGTCCGAGTCCGCGCGGCCTCGCGCAGCCAGGATGGAGTTGGTGGCGATGTCGATCCCGGTGACCCTGGCGCCCCGGCGCGCGGCGATCAGGCCGAGCTGGCCCGAGCCGCAGGCCACGTCGAGCAGTACGGTCCCCGGCGCGATTCCCAGCCGATCCAGGAATTCGACGGCGCTCGACTCCATGAATCGGGAGAAGTAATCGTAGTTCCCATCCATCCAGGTCGCCTTGAGCTGGGTCTTGAGGGCGCTGATGTCAGCAGTGGCGGTGAGGGGGCTCATGGTCATGTCTCCTTGGGCTTGGTGTTAACGGGTTCCGCATGTCGGTTCGGTGACACCACCCAATATGGTCCTGGCCATCCCCCTGCTGTTGGCCGCGCGTCCGGATTCATTGACCGGGACTCGGCCGCCCACAGGTCGCTTGACTCGCCGTGGCGAATTTATTGCTGAGCGTCCTGGTAGGGGAATGTTAGACTCGGTATGAAGATGGATGCGCTCTCGGAGTTCCTCCGGGTCATCAGGCTCGACTCCGCGATCTTCTTCAATGCGGAGTTCTCGGAACCCTGGTGTTACGCGTCGCCCGAGTCGCGCATGCTCGCGCCCCTGCTCGCGAGAGGGGACGGGCACGTCATCATCTACCATCTCCTCTGTGATGGCCGGGCATACGCCCGATTGCCCGGGGGTGACCGGGTATCACTCGCCGCCGGCGACCTCGTCACATTCCCGCATGGCGACGGGCACCTGCTCGGCAGCGGCCCAAGCGTGACACCCATCGATGCCGGGACCGCGTTGCCGGGACTGATCGATCGAGGCCTGGGCCTGATGCATTTCGGCGGCGGCGGCGCGACCTGCCGGTTCATCTGCGGATTTCTCGTCTGCGATCCGCAGCTGAGCCAGGCATGCCTCAGCGGCCTGCCGCCGCTTCTCAAAGTCAGCATCCGAGACGATCCGTCGGGGCAATGGCTGGAGAACTCCCTGCGATTTTCGGTCACCCAGGCCGCCAACCGCGAAGCAGGAGCAGGCGCGATGCTGGCGAAGCTGTCGGAGGTCGTCTTCGCCGAGACGCTTCGGCGGTACGTCGGTGGATTGCCGGAAGGGCAGACGGGGTGGCTGGCCGGCGCGCGCGATGCCGAAGTCGGCAGGGCGCTGGCGCTCATCCATCACCGGCCCGCGCACCCGTGGTCGGTTGCCGATCTGGCGCGGGAAGCCGGGCTGTCACGGACGGTCTTCTCGGAACGATTCCGCCACTTCCTCGGGGAGCCGCCGATGGGGTATCTGACGCGATGGCGGCTCCAGGTGGGTGCCCGTGCACTGACCTCCACGAGCCACAGTGTCGCGCAGATTGCGACGGAGGCCGGGTACGAGTCGGAAGCCGCGTTCAATCGGGCCTTCAAACGCCAGTACCGTATGCCTCCGGCCAGGTACCGAAGGGACAAGGCCGGCCAGCGCGCGGAAAGCGTCGTGTCGACGCTCGAGCAGCGCCCCTCGTAACGGTCGCGTCTACAACGGCGCGGCGGCCAACATTGGTCCGTTCACGAGACAAGGGACTCTCGCCCACGACGCCCGCCGATCCAGAAGGCGCAGGCGGTGCTGACCGGGCACGCCTCGCATGCCGGCTTGGTTCGCTTGCACGTGATCTGGCCGTGCTGCTTCAGCAGCAGGTAGGCACGCGAACGCGACTGCACGTCGGCGCCAACACCGTCGCTGATAATCTGCTGTGCCCTTCGGTAGTTCGCGCCGTAAGTTTCGTGTTCGCGCCCCTGCCGGATTCGGACGATGACGTGCGGCGCATTGGAAGGCACGGCTGCGACCGGCGCGAATCCCCCAAAGAGCAGAATCCGATCGGCACCAGGGCCGGCGACGCCGGGAAACGCTTGAAGCAGTGCCCGTGCCTCGTTCAACCGTCCTGTCAGCGCGCGGGGCAGGTCACCGCCGAACTCGTCCTGGACTCGCGCGGCAACCTCCTTCAGCCGCTTCGCGCGAAGTTCAGGCACCATGCCGCCGGGCTTCAACGCAGCGGCGAGGCGGGTCGAGGTGGCGGCGAGCACTTGAGCGGGTTCGACACCGATCCGTTCGGTGAGCGATTCCCAGCCGCGGTTGCAGGCGGCGTCGCCGGGGGGATAGCCACAATGCCACCACACGATGAATCGATAGGGATCGGTCGGCCACCACGGCGCCTGCACACCGTAGTGCAGTTCCAGCCGATCCAGGACCTCGGCGACCGACAGAGCGGCTTTCCGCATCATCCACTCCGGGGGCGGCGGGCTCGATCCCTGGGAGGGCTTGCCTTCCCGGCTGTCGTGCTTGCGTGGCGCGCCAGCGTGCGCGCGTTCCTCCCGGGTTTCATCGGCTTCGGCCGGACGTGGCGGGGCTGGTAGATCCCGAGCGTGCCGCCGCCAGGCAATCGCACCGTGGTCAGCACACCCCAGCCGCGGTCTTGCACCGGGCCGCAGGTGATGCGGCGCCTGCGCATCGCTGCGATGAACGCGTCGATATCGTCGGACATCAGGAAGAATTCGTGCACGTTGTTCCGGCTGGACGGATGCAGCGCGACCTCCGCGGGCGGAAGGCCGAAGATCAGCCAGCCGTCACCGGCATCGACGCTCGGCAACGCGATCACGTCGCGCAGGAACGCGCGATCGGCCGCGGGGTTCTTGCTGTAGATGATCGAATGCGCACCGATGATCATCTGCGGACCTCCTCGTCGGGGAAGGACTCGGGCTGTGGACACGTGCGGCAGGCCGGGTTTGCCCGACCCCGGTCTCTGGCCATCCACGGCCGGTTCAGGAAGCTGTCGTCGGGAACGTCTGCTGCTGACTCCGTCAGCGCCCCGCAAGGGCCAGCCGGAACGCTGCCATCTCCTGGCCGTTGCGCACCAGCAGAACGTCGCCGGCCAGAACCGGGTGGTTCCAGGTCTTTCCGTCGATGCCTGGTACCCGCGCGAGCTCTGTGAACTGGCCTGGCGTCGCTCCGACCAGCGCCAGTTCACCCTCCTCCGACACGACCAGCAGCAAGTCCTGTTCGGGTAACAGGACGAGCTGGCCATTGCCGTAGCGTCCGCCCTTCCACGCGCGCTTGCCGTTCTCGAGGTCGATGCACGAAAGGATGCTGCCATCGAAGCCGTAGGCATGGCCCTTGTGAACGACGAAGTCGTTGAAGTAGGGCTTCAGCCCCAGCGACGTCCAGCGCTCCGCGACGGTCCATCCGCCGGTTCCATGGGCGACCGCGACGCGGTGCACGCCGGACCCTCCGCCGGCGCTGCTGGTGCTGACCAGGATGTCACCGTCCGCGGTCAGGGCCGGCTGCACGATGGCGACGTCGGACACCAACGGCCACTCCCAGAGCCGCGCACCGTCGGCAGGTGCGACGCTGATCGCGCCCTTCGCGCTCAGCAAGAGGATCTGGGCAACTCCGCCGATTGTCATCAGCTGCGGCGAGCTGTAACCGGTTCCGCCTGGCGGGCCGACCCAGCTCGGGTTGCCGCTGGCGAGGTCGTATGCGGCCAGTCTGCCCTCGGCCGCGACGACGACCTTGTCGTCGACTACCAGGGGCGAGCTCGCGAAGCCCCAGCCGGGCATCTTCGTGCCGGTGTCGGAGGCCGCGTTTCGCGACCAGACGAGGGCGCCGTTGCCGGCGTCGAGCACGTTCAGGATTCCGGTCGCACCAAACGCGTAGACACGACCGCTGCTGAGGGTCGGCGTTGCGCGGGGGCCCGCACCGCCGTTGGACTCCCAGAACCGGGCCGCGTCGCGGTGTCTCCATACCGGTTCGCCGGTCGTCACTCTGTAACACGCAACATCCTCGTCTGCGCCGCGCTGTTCCTGGGTATAAAGGAGGTCGCCGCGAACCGCGAAGGACGACCAGCCGGGCCCAATGGGACGGCGCCACAGCCTGACCGGCGGCGAGGCAGCCCAGTCGGTCCTGATCCGCACGCCGCGGACGACGCCGTTGCGCTCGGGTCCGCGGAATCCGGGCCAGCCGGCGGCAGTCTCCGGCGCCGCCGGACCGGGAGGCAGTGCCGCGGACGTGCCCCGGGCGGAGTCGAGGGGCTCGGTGGCGGCCCGGGACGAGACAGGATTCTCGGGACTCTTCGCTGCCGGGGGAACCGCCGGTGGTGCTGCCGACTCGGCGCCGGATGGGGTCGCTCGAGGTTTCTCGGGCATCTTCACTGCCGGAGGCGTCGACGGGAGCGAGGTGGGCTCGTCTCCAGCCTGCGCCATGAGCCGCTCCTCGGGAGTCTGCGACCAGCGCCAGGCGAACTCCGAAGTGGCGTCGCCTCTGACGCCACCAGTCTGCAGGAGCGTCCACATTCCACACCCGAGAAGGATGGCCGCGACCATTGCCGCACGCCGGAAACCATCCGAGCGATGGCGGCTGGCCGTCACCGCCGCGACGAACACGAGGCTCGTGGTCTGGATGGCGTAGATGGGCACCATCAGCCCCATCAGCCCTCCCGCAATCGACTCGTGGACGATGCGCGATGTTCCGAGCACGGCGACGATCACCAGGATGACGGCGCCCGCGCGATCGTACCAACGCGCCCGGCTCAGGAGGACCCACCACAGGATGACGGCGATCGCAGAGAGGAATCCGCCAATTATTCCGAGGCCGATGTTCTCGGGCAGAAGGACAGGCACGACGTACCTGAGCAGACACAGCATCACCGCGGCGACCAGGCCGGGCCACAGTCTGAGCGGCTTCCGAGGCAACGGTTCGTCAGTGTGTGCGTTGGCCATATGGGACTATACGCTGCCCGGGGGCGGTTGTTCCTTCAAGCGCGAGTCATGATCTTCCGGGCCGGGACACTCGCCTCGTACGCGGGCGAGGGCGACGAACCGCCTCGAGCTGCCGGCCGCCGCACGTGCCCGAAATTCCGGTATCAGAACAGAAACGGCACGAACCGCTTCGTGCGGCGCATGTAGTGCCGGTACGGATCGCCGATGACGGCCACCAGCGCCCGTTCCTCGACAGTGTATACCTCTGCAGAGAGCGGCTCTCCTCTGCCGGCCGGCGTGTGAAGGCTGCTCGCCAGATGCACGCCCTGGTTCGAGGTGTAGCAGCATGAAATCAAGGATTGTCGGATGCGGTGCCGAAGGGACCCAGATCAAGATCAGTCCACGGCTTGCCGCGATTACGCGATTCGGCAGAAGATGAGAGTGGGTAAACGTGACAAGACAATTCCTGCTGCTCGCGGCCCTGACATTCTCCCTGCAGGCGCCAGGGACACAGGGGCGCTCATCGCTGACCTATGAGCTGGATGCCTCCTGGCCGAAGCCGCTGCCCGAGAAGTGGATCACCGGGCAGCTCGGCGGCGTGTGCGTCGACGCCCACGATCACGTTGCCGTGGTGAACCGCCGCGACATCACCGACGAGGAGGCCGAAACCGGCGTGCAGGCACCGCCGATTCTGATGTTCGACCGCGCCGGAACTCTCGTGGCCTCCTTCGGCGACCCGAAGGCCGTGCCGGACTCCATCCACGGCTGCACGTTCGACGCCGAGAACAACCTCTGGGTGGCCGGCAACGACGACGGCATCGTCCAGAAGTACACGCACGAAGGGAAGCTCTCGCTGCAGATCGGGACTCGCGGGAAGTTCGATTCCTCCGACGGCACCGCCAAAGGGACGTTCAGGAACGCCAGCCACGAACAGTTCTTCTTTCCTGCCGGCGTTGCGATCGATCCCGCCAACGGCGACATCTACGTGGCGGACGGGTACGGCAACAAGCGCGTCGCCGTGTTCGACCGAAAGGGAGGATTCCTTCGCCAGTGGGGGAGGCAGGCGACAGCTGCCGAATCGGAAGCGGGCGCGCCAGGAGCATTCGCCAACGTCGTGCACTGCGTGGCCATCAGCCGCGCCGGCCTCGTCTACGTGTGCGACCGTCAGGGCGATCGCGTGCAGGTGTTCGACAAGATGGGCACGTTTATCCGGAACATCTGGATTCGCACCGGGACGCCCACGCTGCCGGACCCGCGCGGCACCGCGTGGTGGGTGGCGTTCTCTCCGGACAACGCGCAGAAATACCTGTTCGTGATGAACGGCCGCAACGAGACCGTTCACATCCTCGAGCATGAAAGCGGCAAGATCGTGGCGACCTTCGGGCGACCAGGGCATCAGGCCGGGAGCTTCACGCACGGCCACACGATTGCCATCGATTCGGCCGGCAACATCTACGTCGCGGAAACGAATTGGGGCCGCCGCATACAGCGATTCACGCCCGTCGTGCGGCCGGCGTCGGCAGGACTGTTGGGACCGATTCGTCTGCCCTGACGCGGCGGCGTTCGATACCGCGGCCTCGTCGGGCCGGCCACCCTCGCGGGACTCGCCATCCCGATCGGGATTCCGCTCATTGCACCCCAATCCCCGATCCGGGAGACAATGTTCTGAAGATGGATGTCAGGTCCGGCATGTCCGATGAATCCCCTGCCCTCGTGCGCCGGCGGGCCCGGCAGCAGTACGAGCACGAGCGCGTTACTGGTCGGAAGGCGGTACGAGCATGAATCGGCGAGACTTCGTGGTTGGAGTTGTGACTGGGGCCGCGGCGACCGGCCTGGCGGGAATGGCGGGGGCATATTCAGGCCGGCGAACGGCGAGCGCGCAGCCGCCGCCCGTGCCCCGGCAGGCCGCGGGAGGCGAATCGAGTTTGCCGCAGACTCCGGAAGCCGGCAGGACACTGCCGCCGCGCGACGCCGGCCGTCCGTCACGCCTGTCGTTCGCGCAGCAGGGCGAGGACCTGATTCTCTTCAACCTCCTGCGCGACAACCTCCATCTGGCCTCTCCAAGCTACATCGACATCGGCGCGGGCGATCCGGTACTTGGCAACAACACCTACCTGCTCTACAACACGGGCGGCCATGGCGTGCTGGTCGAGCCGAACCCCACGCTGGTCGAGAAGCTGCGACAGGTGCGGCCGAACGACGTGGTCGTGCCGGTTGGCGTGGGCCTCGAGGGGCAGACCGAAGCCGACTACTACGTGATCCGCGATCGCTGGCCGCTCAACACGTTCTCGCCGGAGACCGTCGCAGAGTACCGCCGATCGTCGAGCGTCGACCCGGTCGAGAAAGTCGTCAGGATGCCGCTCGTCCCTCTGAATCGACTGATCGCGGAGCACTTCGACGGCGCGCCGGACCTGCTGTCAATCGACGTGGAAGGCCTCGATGAAGCCGTGCTGCGTTCGCTGAATTTCCGGAAGTACCGCCCCGCGGTCATCTGTGCCGAGACCAAGGGGCCGGATACCTCGCACGACAGCACGCCCATCGCGAGGTGGCTCAAGCCCCGCGGATATGTCGCATGCGCGGGATCACTGTTCAATACCATTTTCGTTGACAAGAAGCGCCTATAGGCTTGGCCTGGCCGAGTCCGGAGGGTCGAGTATTCGTGGCATGACAACCTCCGGCGCAGCTCCTATCATGAAAGGAGACGGCCAGGAGCCGCCGTGCGTATTGACCGGGAACCGCCGCTGGAGATATCGGGCGCCGGCTCCGGCGCCCTGATTCGCAAGGAGCAAGACATCATGACCACCTCACGACGCAGTCTCACGGTGATTGGCGCACTCGCGATTGTGACGACGGCCTGGACGGCCGCCATCGCGCAGCCGGGCCGCCTCGGCGATCGGCAGCGAGCGGTCAATCGCCTGTCGGGCACCTATCAGCTCGACCGAGGCAGAAGCGATGATCCCGAGCGGATCGTGGATCGGGTGACGCGATCGCTCCCGCCGGATCAGCGTGACCGCGTGTTTCGGAGTCTGATCAACCGGCTCGATTCGCCGGATACGCTCGCCATCGATCTCAACGGACGGTCCGTGACGATCGTGTCCTCCAACGCGCCGCGCCTGATGTTCGATGCTGACGGCCAGGCGATTGACGAGATCGGTCCCGGCGGCCGAAGAATCTCCACGCGCGCCGATCTCGACCGGGAGGCGCTGACGGTCGTGACCTCCGGCGATCGAGCCAGCGACGTCACGATGAGGTTCGAGCCCGTTGCCGGCGGCCTTCGCGTGACCCGGCAGCTCGACAACGAGTACCTCCCGACATCCGTATCGGTGCAGAGTTTCTATCGTCGGGTGGCGGCCGAGCCTCGATGGAGCGTGTACGACGATCGCGGAGGGGGAGCGCTCGTTCCCGACGGCACGCGGCTGATGGTGCGGCTGGACCGCGGATTGAGCACCCGCACGGCGCGCGAGGGCGAGCGGTTCACCGTGACCGTGGTCGGGCCCGGCGTCTATCGCGGGGCCGTCATCAACGGCGCGGTCGCGCGCTCATTCGGACGGAGCGGACGGGCGGAAATGGCCTTCGACTTCGACCGCATTCGCCTTCGCGACGGGCGGTCGGGATACTTCGAGGGCGAGATCGAATCGATCGTCGTTCCCGGCGAGGGGAGGATTCGCGTCGATCGGTCGGGCGACGTCCGCGACAGGGATCGCCGCCGCGAGTCGATTGGCCACGATATCGCCGCCGGTGCCGCGCTTGGCGCCATCCTGGGAGCGATTGTGGGCGGCGGCAAGGGTGCCCTCATCGGCGCGATCGCGGGTGGCGCGGGGACCATCCTGATCGATGGGCTCGACGAGCTGAGGCTGCCGGCCGGAACGCAGCTCACCGTCTCGGCGATCTCGCGGCGTTAGAGCGTGCGGCCGGTCACGAGCGAAGCAGCGGAAGGGGATGTCCGCTTCCGCCCCGACCTCGCTCGTCGAGCGTCGCCGGGCTGCGGCGGACGCCCTTCACTGGCTTGCCAGCCGAACCTGGCGCGGACGGTGTCGAGGGATCCTGTTCAGCAGCGATCACAGGCGCGCGCCCGAGACGACAACTTGCGGAAACCCCGCAGCGTCGCAATGAGGTTCGCGCCGAAGCGGCTCGGCCAGGATGTCCGGAAATGGCAAGCCGGAAACCCCTCTCCAGGTGCCCGGCCAGGTTGGCTGCGGGACATTCGTCCCTACGGTACGATGAGCACGAACTCATTGGACGCGCCGCTCGTGCCGCAGAGGTTCCGCGCCTTGACTCGGACGTAGTACGTGCCGGGCCCGATCCCGCCGAAGGTCGCCGTCGTGCCTGATCCGCCAAGATCGACGAGGGCGAAATTCGACGCGCCAGGCGATTTCCCCGCTTCAAGGATGTAGGTCGTCGGCCCGTTGCTGGTTCCCGCGAAGTTGGGCGCGGTCCACGCGAACTGCACCGCGCCGCCGTTGTTGCTGTTCGTGTGGAGGCCGCTCGCCGCGCCCGGCGAGGCCGAGCAGCCCACCACGAGCGCCACCTCATTGGACGGGCCGCTGGTGCCGCCCGTGTTGGTGCCCTTCACCCGCACGAAGTAGGTCCCGTTCCCGATCCCGCCCGCCGCATACACCGTCGCCGGATTCCCCGTCGAGAAGTTCGCGAGGTTCGCAAGGCCGGACGACGACCCCGCCTCGATGGTGTAGGCCTTCGGCGCGCCGCCTGTACTCGGTGCCGTCCAGGCCAGCGAAATGGAGGAGCCGGCCGAGCTCCACGTCAACCCGCTCGGCGGCCCAGGCGCTGCCGGCCCCACGACGATCAGCACCTCGTTGGAGGGGCCGCTCTTGCCTGCGGCGTTGACCGCCCGGACCCGGATGAAGTACCTGCCGTCGGAGACGCCAGAGGTCGTGTAGGTCGTCAGTGTGTTGCCCGTCGAGAAGTCTGCGAGATCAGACAGGCCCGTCGCCGATCCCGCCTCGATGATGAACGCCGCCGGTGTGGCGCCCCCGGACGGCGTGCTCCATGACAAGGTCACCGTCGAGCCAGTCGCGCCCGCCGTCAAACCGCTCGGCGCGTCGGGGACGGCCCCACCGACCAGGAACGACACTTCGTTGGACGGTCCGCTCGTGCCGGCGTGGTTGGTCGCCCGCACCCGCACGTAGTAGAGGCCGTTTGCGACGCCGTTCGCAATCAGGAAGAGCTGCGTGGTGCCCGTTGAGAAGTTGGCCAGATTCGACGCGCCTGGCGCGGATCCTGCCTCGATGACATAGGCCGCCGGAGGACCGCCGTCCACCGGCGCACTCCACGACAACGTGACCGTTGGCCCCGCGACGTCGGCCGCCAGGCCGCTCGGCGCACCGGGCGCGGCCGCCGGCGTCGTGATCTGCAAGGTGTGCGTCCACTGATGATCGGAGGCACTGACGACCCAGCTGTAGAGCGATTTCGTGTACCCGTTGCCGGGCCAGGGATCCATGTAGTCGAGGTAGGTGGCGTCCTGCTCCTGGCCGTATCCGTCGAGGAAGTGGCCGCCGCCGCCGGTCCAGCCGAAGCGCATGACAAACGGCCGGCCGTTGCCGATCTCGGCGATCACCGCCGCCGCGCTGATCGAGGAATATCGCACGTCGCTCGTCACACCCCAGTGGGCCAGGATGCCTCGAAGACTGCCGTCCGGGACGCCCCAGTAACTGTAGCCCCACATGTTGTTCGGGTTGTTGCACGGATGCGAATCGTCGAATCCGAAGCTGCCGCAACAGTCGGACCGACCGGACGCGTAGTTCGCAATCACGCACTGATCCACCGTCGTCCCGAAGTATGAGAGCACAGCCTGACTCGACCCGGCCCAGCACCACTGGCTGTGCTCTTGCGACCTCAAGGGGAAGTCCAGAACCGCCGTGGCCGCCAGCAGCCCGGCGATCGCCAGAACCAGCAGCAGGAGGATGACGCCAAAGACGCGAGAGACGGGCTTCAAAGATGGCTCCTATCGCTGTGATTGCAGGGCCTTTGCGACCAGCGGGCGCAGGATCCCGGTGACCTCTGATGAGGTGCGCAGGTCCCTTGGATCAAAGCTCGCCTGGGAGAGCCTCATCGCCAGTCGCGCGGACTCAAACGGCACAAAGCCGAGAGGCACTCCGTCTTGGGAGACCTCCATGAGATCCGACGTGGCCTGGTAGACGCGGATCAGCCTGTACTGGTAACCAGCCGAGGCCGGCCAGGTGTCGATGAGCGTCATCAACTGGCTGGCGAGGCCCGCGGACCCGATCGAAACGGGTGTCCACGAGCCGTTCACGCGATCGATCGTCAGAAGACTCCTGGCGGTGCCACGGCTGACCACGATGACCTGCCAGAGGGTCGTGGGCACGGCGAGCGCGCGGAGGTCCGGAGCGCTGCCGCGCTGGAGAAGCCGGTCGGGCGGGACCGTGTAGATCGGAAACGCGTCTCCGAGTGTCGCGGCATCAATTTCAGCCCGATCCGTAAACCCCAGCAGCCGCACTGACTGGGGCTCGCCAGACGACAGGAACGCCTTGATGCCACTGCGGGCTGCGCGCAGGACATCTTCAGGTGGAGGTTGTTCGGCTGAGGCCCGGGTGGAGACGATTGCGATACTGGCGAACACCGCTGCCGCCACAAACGTTCGGAGTGTGAATCTCGTCGATCTCATAGGCGGGGTCCCTGGAAGCGTGAAGTCATCGCGCGTTCCGGCTGGACGCGCGAGCCATCGCGCGACTGTCGCATGTGCCTGCCACGGTGGAGCGGGATTGCCGTGGCAGAATCCGAGCACACGGCGTGCATGACAGACTCAGCGAGCCATTGTGAGGTTGGTCCCCTCGAGTGTCAATCAAAAGGGAATGTCAAAAGTGTCTCCACGAAGTCGGATCAAGTCGAGTCGAATCGGCGTTCGCCATGCGGGATGACGCGTGGGACAGGCCGCCGGAATGCCGGGGAACCGCTATCCGCCCCCGCGCAGGAAGCCGCGGTGGAAGCGGTCCATGAAGGCCTCGCCTTCTGCTTCCGAGCGCGACTCGAGGGTGATCTCGACGCGATGGCGGGGAACGACAACGCTGCCCATCGTACGGTCAGCCAGGGGAACCAGGCGGATCGTCCAGCGGTGATCCTCGCCGGACCACCGGATCGTCTCGCCGTCCACCTCGAACGGACCGACCGCTGCCGGCAGGAGGCGGAAGAACTCCTCCCGGCTGAGGCTCATGTCCAGGTCCCAGTGGAACTCCATTCAGCCGCCCGCAATGGGAGGCCAGATGGCCAGGACGTTGCCCTCCGACAGCACGCGTGTCGCACGTTCCGGCCGCGCCACCCACTCGCCATCGATCAGCACGATGGCGCACACGGCCTCCGGAATGCCCTGGCGCCGGATCACGTCGAGAGGCGTGGTGCCCGGGTCGATGTCCAGTGCGATCCGGTGACTGGTGCGCGCCTCGGCCGGGAGGCGATCGGTGAGGGAGGCGTACAGCTTGAGGGTAATCTTCATGCCACGTGGCCGGCAGCCGACAGGTAGGCATGCATGATCTGCGCGGGGTCGTCCAGCAGCCGCTGCTTCCACTTTCCCAGCCGCCTTCGTCGCTCGATGAGCCCCCGCAGCGCGCCGACATGTTCGGAGAAGCCCACGCAGTTGGCGCCGACCAGGGCGTCGCCGTCGAACTGCAGCTTCATGTAGCGGAATCGTGATTCATCCAGCACTTCCGCCGATTCTCCACCCGGCACACCCTGCCACTCCCCGAACGACGAGGCGGCCAGGCCGAGAGTCGTCAGCACGTTGAACACGAAGCTGCCTTGAGAGCGGACCGGGCGGCCCGCCATGTTCAACGCGGCGATCCGAGCCTGTTCCACCGCATTGGGCTGGATCGCGTTCAGTTGCCGCTTTCCGGTCATGCAGTCGGTGGATTCGGCTACGTCGCCGGCCGCGTAGACGCCTGGCACGCTGCTCTGCAGGCCGGCATCGACCAGGACGCCCTGGCCGATTTCGACGCCGCTCCCCGCGAGGAAATCCACGTTCGGGTCCACGCCGACGACGCTGAGGTAGATGTCGGCCGGAAGGGCCCGCCCCTCGCCCAGATCCACCTGCAGCGCGCCTCCACTCATGCTGAGCCCCTTGGGCTGGGTCCGGGTGAGAACCTTCACTCCCTTGGTCTCGCACCAGCGGCGAATCAACCCGCTGGCGGTCGGATTCATCATCCGCCGCACCATGTAGCCGCTGCGGACGAGGATCGTCAGGTCCACGCCGCGCGAGAGCAGCCCCTCCATGATGATGCAGCCCACGAACCCCGCGCCCATCTGCACGATGCGGGTGCCGGGTCGGGCGCGGGAGACGATGGCCCGGGCGTCCTGCAGGGTCCAGCAGGTGTGGACGCCCGGGAGATCGATGCCTGGGACTTGTTCGCGGGTGGGCCTGGAGCCCGTCGCGATGAGCAGGCGATCGTAGGGGAGGCTTCGGCCGTTGCCGATGTCCACGCGGCGGGCGGCCGTGTCCAGGCCCCGGGCGCGAGCGTGCACCAGGCCGATCCGCAGTCGCCCGTAGTGATCCGCGTCCTTCCGGATGTAGGTCCCCGCCTCGTCTATGTTTCCCTTCAGCAGGTACGGGATCGCCATGCGGGCGTACGGCAGTCCTCCCTCGCCGCAGAGCATGGTGATCTCCGCGGCGGGGTCGGCCTTCCGAAGCGTCTCCGCCGCTACCACGCCCGCAGGGCCGCTCCCGATGATGACGTGTCTCATGAGCCCAACCCAAAGAGCGTGCGGCTGGCGACATGCGGCTCGCGGCTGTGCACGCGGGACAAGGCCGAGCGTCGAAAGCTGGTCGTCACACCCCGAGCCGCGCGCGCGTCTCGGCGGTGGGGACGCCCTCCGGGGTCCACCCCCGCAGCCGGTAGTACTCCGGCAACATCGTCGCGAGCTTGGACACCGCACCCTTCTGCGGACCCGAGTTGGCGGGTTCCTTCAACAGGCGCGGCGGCAGGGTGTCGTCCTTGGCGGTGAGCCCCGCGGCGAGGTTGAACTCGCGCTCCATGTTCCAGATGCGCTCGCCGACCACCAGCAGCCGCTCCTCGGACCAATCGCCCTCGCAGGCCGCCTGAATCTGCCGCTGGATGTCGGCCAGGCCCCAAGCGAACGTGACGAAGAGGCAGAGGCCCGCTGAATCCACCACGGCGGTGAGATCCTGGAAGGCTTTCAGCATGCCCGCCTTCCCCTCGGTGGCCTGGGGATCCATCTTCACGGGGATGCCGAGCACCTCCGGCGAAACCATGTAACCGCGCAGGTGGCAGGCACCCCGGTTGTTGGTGGCGTAGGCCAGTCCCATCCCCTGCAGAACGCGGCCATCGTACGCCGGAAACTCCTGGCCCTTGACCGTCATCGAAAGTTCGGGTCTGCCGTACTTGGCGCACAGCCGTTTCGAACCGAGCCCGATCTCCTTGCCGAACCCTTCGCCCCTGGCCGTCAGTTCCGCGAGCCTGACCATGGCTTCCGCGGATCCGAACGGCAGCTCGAAGCCCACTTCCTCCTTGGTCAGGATGCCGAGGTCGTAAAGCTCCATCGCCGCGCCGACCGTGGCGCCAAACGAGATCGGGTCAAACCCGTCCTCGTTGCAGAGGAAGTTGGCGTAGGTCAGTGCCTCCAGGTCCGACACGCCATTGGCGGCGCCCAGGGCCCAGGCGGCCTCGTATTCCACGCCACCGGATGCCCCCTGGTACTCGGGCTTGTCCTTGATGCTGAAGTGGCCCGGGTCCATCCGCGAGATGCGGCCGCAGGCGATGGTGCAGCCGAAGCAGGCGCCCTTGGCCACGAGGTTCGCCTTGCCGTCGGTGGGCCGCTTCTGGTGCATGGCCTCGCCCGAGATGGCCTGCGCCCCCTCGAACTGCACGTCGCGATGGTTGCGGGTCGGCAATGCGCCCAGCTCGTTGATGACGTTCATCAGCACTTGGGTGCCGTAGGTGGGAAGCCCCTGTCCCGTCACGGCATTTTCCGCCAGCCCCTTCTTGCCTGCCTCGGTGGCCGCGACGAACGCCTCCGGATTGGCGACATGGTAGGCATCGGTCCGGGTGCCGCGCACGGCGACGGCCTTCAGGTTCTTGGAGCCCATGACCGCGCCGACGCCGGAGCGCCCGGCCGCCCGGTGCAGGTCGTTCACGATGGCGGCGTAGAGCACGCGATTCTCGCCCGCCCGGCCGATCGCGGCCACGCGGATCTGCGGATCCTGGTGGACCTTCTTGATGTGCTCTTCGGTCGCCCAGACGGTCTTGCCCCAGAGATGGCCGGCGTCCAGGAGCTCGGCCTGCCCATCGGTGATGAGCAGGTAGACCGGCTTCGGCGAGGCGCCCTCGAAGATAACCATGTCCCAGCCCGCAAACTTCAGCTCCGCGCCGAAGAAGCCGCCGGAGTTGGAGCAGGCGATGGCGCCGGTGAGCGGGCCCTTGGTGATGACCGAGTATCGCCCGCCGGTGGCAGCCATCGTTCCCGTGAGCGGGCCGGTCGCGAAGATGAGTGCGTTGTCCGGCGAGAAGGGGTCGATCGCCGGATCGATTTCCGAGACGAGGTACCTGGTGGCGAGGCCTCGCTGGCCGAGATAGTCATTGGCCCACGCCATGTTCAGCGGCTCCGGCGTGCAGGTGCCGGTCGCGAGATTCACGCGAAGGACGCTCTTGGTCCATGCCATGTCAGTCGCTCCTTGGAGCCTGTTTGAAAACGAGGATCGCGCGATGCGTTTTCTTACAGGCTCTTATGGCGGGCCTCTGGCTCGCCATAACTCCCGTTACTGCCTGACAGCGCGTTACGCCGTCGCCTGGTGGGTGTCGGTCTTGCCGGCCCACAGGCGCATCTTTCCGAGGCCGGTCCAGTCCGCGTCGACATAGGTGATAGCGCCCGTGGGGCAGGAGGTGGCGCAGGCCGGCACGCCGCCGCAGAGGTCGCACTTCTGCACCTTGCCTGTCTGGGCCACGTAGTTGATGGTGCCGAACGGGCAGGCGATCGTGCAGACCTTGCAGCCGACGCAGGCCGGCTCCAGCACGATTTTCGCGCCGGTCGCGGGGTCGAGCTGGATGGCGTCCACCGGACAGGCCAGCATGCACCAGGCTTCATCGCACTGCGTGCATGTGTAGGGGACGAAGCGCCCCTCGTGGTGGAACGCGAACACCTTGATTCGCGACCTCGCGACGGTGAAGCTCTGGTAGTTGTCCCAGGCGCACGCCATCTCGCACTGGAGGCAGCCCGTGCACTTGTTGGGGTCGAGGAGGAGAGATCTCTGCATTGCGGGACCTCCTGGAGAGTCCGTCTTGGGGGACGGCCGACATCATAGACCCGTTGACGACAGGTGGTCGATCTTTATTCCCGTCGTGTGGGCCTTTCAGCAGGCGCGCGCCAGCCGCCAGCCGCGAGTCGCCAGCCTAGAAGTAAAGGTTCAGCCCCAGCGCGCCTCGCGAGCCGATGCTGTGCACCGTGTCGTGCTGCCCGTAGGTCTGGCCGTTGAAGGCATAGGTCGTATAGGCGTAGCCGAGCCCCACCTCTCCGACGAGCTTGATCTTCTTCGCAAGGCTGTACCTGCAGACCACCGTTGATGCCAATCCCGTAACCTGCGTTCCGCGTGTTGCTTCCGCTTCCATTGGACCACGCGCGCGAATACGAGAAGCGGGGACCGACGTATGCCGCCACGTCCTCGGTCAGGCCCACATAGCGCAGCACGGTCAGCGTGGCTCCGAGCGACCACGAGTCGTTCGCCCCGCCATTGGCCGATTCCCCGGCGATCCGCGCGGCGATAGAGATTTCCGGTCTGAATGCCAATCGATCGGATGTGTGCCAGATCAGCCCGATCAAGCCGCTGGCCCCGCTTGACGCGGGATAGGCAATCGTCAGCCCGACGCGTCCGCGGTCCTGGCTCCGTGCGGATCCGGCCGGTTGCTGGGCTCGCACATCCTCGGCGGCGATGACCAGCGCCAAGCAGAAAGCAGTCGTGAGGATCCTGCGCCAGGTCATGGCGTCGCCGCACTTTGGAGATGTGTTCGGACGGACTTCACGTGCGCCCCCCTTCATGTTCCTGGATTGTTGTCGCGTTTCAAGGTCTCGGTCTGCGACGCAGTCCTACTCCGCAGCCGGTGGTTTCTGGCGATGCACCACATTGATCGGGTCGTGCCAGTCCGTGCCACAGTTCCTGCACTGTTTGGCGTTGGGCGTCCTTAGCGGAGACCCACAGTAAGGGCAAGGCGGGCCCGGCTGCTTGTCTTTTCCGTAGAACGCTGAAACATCGAAGTACACCTCGCGCTCGGACCCCGCCTCTGAGCGTTGCGCGAGGACGTCGAACGGCTGTTCTCCGACGAAGAGCAATCGCTGCTCCACGACGTCAAACCCGGGGCAGTGGGCCGCCACCCACGAGTACTCTTCCCTCACGCTGGCCACGACGATGGCCCGCTCGGGGGATGATCCGTCTCGATCCGCTGCGGGGCCCTGAGGGTCCAGGTCACTTGACATCCGATCGTCGTGTCGGAATCCGTTCGACTGAGGACTCGTCTCCACCCGCAGCCGCCCCCGAAGTCATCGGCGCCGGTTGATTGCAGCTGCGTGCTGGGCTTTACGCCCTTCCTTCCTGCTACCGTTCGGCCGGCATCATGAGCTTGAGAGACAGGAACTTCACTTGCCCTGCGTCGGAGCTTAGAGTGACCTTCGAGCCGACTCTCTGAAGACGTTCGAGTAGGTCGAAATCCTCGAGGTCGTAGCCTCGCACGCCCGGCAACGCGACCGCCACGTACTCGCCCGGCGGCAGACCCTCGACCGTGAAGCGCCCGCCGTCCCCGGCGCGGCTGCTTGCTTGGTAGCGTGAGAACGGTCCCCAGCGAGACTGGTCGGCGGCGAACAAGGTCACGAAGGCGCCGCTGGCGGGTTGGTTCTCAAGGTCGGTCGCGACACCAGTCACGCGGGCGAACCGATCAGTGATGACGACCTGCACATCTGAAATGCTCTCGCGACCGTCGAACGACATTGGGGAATCTGCGTACTCGCGGCCGTTGATGAGGGTCGACTTCAGTCCCCACGTGGCCGGCGCACCTTCGATTCGGAACAACACATCACCAAACAGTCCCGCAAGAGTGAACGTGCCGTCCTTCCCCACACCCGCCGGCCCAGGCAGGGGAGACTCCCCATCATCGACGTCGAATCGCCTCGCTACGATCGAAACCTGCGCTGGTACCGTCTGGCCGTCGGATACGACGCGGCCTGAAACCCTGCCGCCGGGGCCCATTTGAATCGAAACGCCCCCGATGTCGGTACCCGACAAAGTCACGCGCGCCCGGCCCTCGGAGCGCTTCCCTTGGGAGTCCCGAGACCAGGCGCTCAGGACATACTCGCCAGGCGGCAGCGCGCGGATGTCGAAAGTGCCGTCACCGTTTACGCGCACGCCACCAGATGTCAGCGCGCGGGCGGCAAAGGCTGGACTTGCTCTCACTGCGCCGGAGCTGGCCGGGCGGCCTTCGGGGTCGAACACGGTGCCTGATATACGTGCAAGTCGAGCGCTGGCGAACGTGAGATCGAGGTTGGCGACCTCCTCCCCTGCCGCTACCTTGATCGCCTGCGCTGCCTCGATTCTTGTCGCCGCCGGGAAGTAGGTGGGAACCTGGCTGATCTCTGCGCCCACGTCTGAGCGCCGGTCGATCACGGCGGCAGCGACGAAGTAAGTGCCAGCCGCGAGGTTCGCCACACGAAACTGCCCGAGGTCATTCGTGCCGCATGGGTCCGCGGCGATACTGGCCAGCCGACGGACGCCACCCTGGGTCCGGATGCGAAGGACGGTCACCCTTGCGAGCGGAACCGGATCGCTGAACTCGTCTAGCACCCGGCCGGAAATCGCTCCTGCCCGCGTCATGCGGACGTCGACGTTCTTAGCCAACTCCCCATCGCGCACTCGAACCGGACGTCCAACGTCGCCTGGAAGGATCGCTCCCCATTCTTCGGGCAGGTAGCCCTGCTTCTCTGCGACCATCGAATACATGCCGGCCGGCAGCCCGTGAAACTCGTACTTGCCTTCCGTGTCCGTCCACGCGGTCCGCGCACCACCGGGTTCGGCCGGGGCCAGTCTGACCTCTGCCTTGCGGACTGGCGCACCAGTCTGGGCCGACAG
The DNA here is from genome assembly GCA_963843385.1 of uncultured Acidobacteriota bacterium. Taxonomy (GTDB): domain Bacteria; phylum Acidobacteriota; class Vicinamibacteria; order Vicinamibacterales; family JAKQTR01; genus CAVOHU01. Next base: position 531,660 of record CAWJJY010000005.1, on the reverse strand, counting down.
GACCTGGCCCGCCACGCCTGCGGTGCCGCTGCCGGTGGGGCGTCCGCCACGAGCAGGCGCCTGAGTGCCCTGCTGCGGCGTGCCACTTGGTTCAGTGAATGTCGAAGGCGTGGCCTGTGGGACTGTAAGCGCGAAGGCGATCACGATCGGGCATGAAAGGGCCACGCACACGGCTGCGAGTAGCAGTACTAATCTCAGGGTACTCCCACTGGCTGAATCGAGCTGCCAGAGGCATCTGACCCATCGGCGTTGGCCGCGGCTCGTCTTGCCGGCACTTGTCTGGCCCGCCAACGGAACTGGACATCGGGCCGACGACCCATTCACAGGACAAGTGGGCTGACGCCCGGATGCCCCGACGACGAAGGCCAGGCTGACCAACATTTGTCGCCTCTCCAGGGGGTCTACGTCACGAGGCGTTTCTGTAAGCTACCCTCATTCCTGGAGCTTACGAACGAGGCTCTTCCGCGGACGCGTCGTGTGAACCCTTGAGTCCGTCGGGCGTCACGCCGTACTGATTTCGTTGCGCACGGTGCATGTCTAGCCTGCCATTCAGTTTCGGCGCCTCGGTGCTTGGGTACCTTGTTGTGCTGCGATCGGCGCCACCTAACGCGTCCTCGAAGACGGCCCACATGGCGCCAACCCGTTGTATCTAGCGGTCGAACAATGGCGCGGCGTGTCCGTCAACATACCGCTACGCATGCAGCATAGCACCCGACGAGGGCTCGTCTGCGTCCGCATCCCGAAATCCGTGCAATGTATCAGAAGCGATACGAATGGCTGGTCGTGCTCGAAATCGCAGGAGCTGCCGGAGCGATTCGATGTCCGCGGAGGTGGCCGGGACGGAGCCGATCCGGGCGATCTGAGTAGCCTCCCGGGCCGTCGGTGCGACCGGGGCCGGGAAGTGTCATCAGCGCCGCAAGGATGTGCACGAACGGCGTCGTGTGGCGTCCGCGCTTGACAGTGGCCGGCAGGCTGCCATAGTTTCAAAGGCATCCGAGCAATCGGCAGCAGCGGCGACGATATCTGGCGCCGTGGCCAGGCGCGGCGCCAACGCAAGTGCCGGCACCGCGCAGTGACCACAGGGAAATCCTGGGGTGGGGAATTCTCGCTTCCCACAACTGGGGAGAATTGGCTGGCCCTTGACAGATACGAGCCGTCGACAACGGGCCGCCGGCGACGGGGAGTAAGCACCGGAGAGGGGAACCGATGATCAGGACAAGACGAGGACGGATGGGCGCGCTGGTCGCCTTGATGGTCGCCGCGACGGCGGTCGCGCAGAGCAGGCAGGGGTCCGCGCCCGAGTTCGATGTCCGTGCGCACTACACCAAGTACGAAGCGCGCATCCCCATGCGCGACGGCAAGCGCCTGTTCACGTCCATCTACGTCCCGAAGGACACGTCCAAGACGTACCCCTTCCTGATGACGCGCACGCCGTACACCGTCGGGCCCTACGGCGAGGACAACTACCGCCCCAGGCTGGGGCCGTCGGAATCGTCCGATCGCGCCGGCTACATCTTCGTGTTCCAGGACGTCCGCGGGCGGTACATGTCGGAAGGCGCGTTTGTCGAGATGCGGCCTCACATCGACGCCCCGCGCGGGCCGCAGGACGTGGACGAGAGCACGGACACCTACGACACGGTGGAGTGGCTGCTGAAGAACGTCCCGAACAACAACGGCAAGGTGGGCATCTGGGGCATTTCGTATCCGGGCTTCTTCACCTCGGCCAGCATCATCGACTCGCATCCGGCCATCAAGGCCGCCTCGCCGGAGGCGCCGATGACCGACCTGTTCTTCACCGACGATGGCTACCATGGAGGCGCGTTCCAGCTGGGGGCGAACTTCGGCTTCTACACGTCGTTCCGGCCGCGCGACCCGGTGCCGTGCAGCATGCCGCCCTGCAAGAGCGCTGGTGGAGAGCCCGCGCTGCCGCCCAGGGCGAATGTCCCGTTCGACTACGGCACGACGGATGGATACCGGTTCTTCCTCGATCATGCCGTGCCGCTGTCGAAGCTCGATGCGCTGTTCGCGGAGCCCAACTGGCTGTTCCAGGACCAGGTGCATCACTCGACCTACGACTCGTACTGGCAGGCGCGTGACCTGTCGCGCCACATGCACGGCGTGAAGTGCGCGGTGCTGACCGTCGGCGGGTGGTTCGACGCCGAGGACCTGAGCGGGCCCTTCAAGACGTATCGCGCCATCGAGCAGCAGAGCCCGGGCATCTTCAACGCGCTGGTCGTCGGTCCGTGGGTCCACGGCGGGTGGGCGCGCTGGCAGGGCGCCAGCCTCGGGCGCGTGCCGTTTGCCTCGAACACGGGCGAGTTCTGGCGCGAGCACATCATCTTTCCGTTCTTCGAGCAGTACCTGAAGGGCAACGGCGACGCGCGGCTGCCGGAGGCGTACATGTTCGAGACCGGCACCAACCAGTGGCGGCAGTTCACCGAGTGGCCGCCGAAACAGGTGCAGCCCACGCAGTTCTACTTCCACGCCAACGGGACGCTGTCGTTCGATCCTCCCACCGAGACGCAGGCGTCGTTCGACGAGTACGTGAGCGATCCGGAGCACCCGGTGCCGTTCATTCCGTACACCAGCGTCGGCCGCACCGAGCAGGAGTACATGGTCGCCGACCAGCGCTCCTTCGCGCGGCGCCAGGACGTCCTGGTGTACCAGACCGGGCCGCTCGATGAGGACGTGACCATCGCCGGGCCGGTTTCGGCGAAGCTCCGCGTGTCCACCTCCGGCACGGACTCGGATTTCGTCGTCAAGGTCATCGACGTCTTCCCGAACGACTATCCCGAGCCCGACGCGACGCCGGGGGCGCGGCCGGCAGACGTTCCTGTGCCGACAGAGCGGATGGCGGGCTACCAGATGCTGGTGCGCGGCGAGCCGATGCGCGCGAAGTTCCGCAACAGCTGGGAGAAGCCCGAGGCCATGACGCCGGGCAAGGTCGAGGCGGTGAACGTCGACATGCCCGACGTGCTGCACACGTTCCGCCGAGGGCACCGCATCATGGTCCAAGTCCAGAGCTCGTGGTTCCCGCTCACCGACCTGAACCCGCAGACCTTCGTCGACATCCCGAACGCGAAGGCGTCGGATTTCAGGAAGGCGACCGAGCGCGTCTATCGCGACAAGGCCGATCCCTCGAGCGTGGTGCTGGGAGTCCTCAGGAAATAGGATGGGCGGGCGATAGGCGATTTCGGGGCACCCGGCGACTCCCGGGACTCGAAGTCCGGTGGCTGCGGCGGAGGTATGTTCCGGGAAACCCAGATCGTCGGTCGGCTAGCCATTGCTTCGCGCCCGGCGAGCGAGATGGCTACGCTTCCTCCCCCAACGCCTCGATGTCGGCCAGGTCCTTGAGGCGGCCAGAGACCCGCTTGTTCCTGACGAACTCCTGCTTGCCGATGAAGGGCAGGTCGTGGGACCCGCAGCGGCCGACTTCGCGGCCGGCCCATGCTTCGTCCCACGAGACCCCGCTGATGCCGCTCATCACGTGAATCTGGACTGGCTCCACACCCATCTGCAGCACCCGTGCCGGATCGATCAGCGCCGCGGCGCTCAGACCTGATGATGGGAATCCGAAGGCCTCGAGTGCGCTCAGGAGACGCTCCCCATTCGCCGGTGTCGGCTTGACGAACACATCCATGTCGCCCGTGAAGCGTGGCGCCCCGTGAAAGGCGAGCGCGTAGGCCCCGACGACGAGAAACTCAACTCCGGACGCGATCAATGAGCCGAAGAACTCGTCGAAGTCGGGTGCAAGCTCCGGCATGCTGCCTCCGCAGAAACTCCACCGCCGCGAGGCGCTCGGCGACCGGACGCATCCTCCACGATCGCCGTGCGCTGTCGCCCGACGCATGTTCAGCGGTCGTCATCATTCGCACGGTGCGCTGCAGTCGGAAGTCCACGGCCCAAGTATACGCGGAACCTCAGGCCGTGCACGCAGACGCTCGGACCGGCGAATCGTGCGGCGGCCCGGATCCGGAGCATGGCGCTCAGCTCTGTCGCGATCTTCGCCCGCTCAGGCCTCTTCGCCTGAGAGCGTCGCGCGGGCTGCCGGAGCCGACGCTTGACCAATCGTCGTGGCGCAGGGAATCCCGGTCACTTCTCGAACTCGCGGCAGGCTTCGGCGAGTTGCTTTCGCGCCGCCGGATACTCCGTCATGTTGATGGTCAACGTGATGTCGCCGACGCAACCCGGGCATCCCGGAGCCACGGAGATGCTGGCCGTGCGGGCGAGGTCGAGCCGCTCGAGAAACGTCTTGGAGGGCGTCAGTTCCCACCACCGGCGAATCCACTGTTCGACCCGCACTCGGCCATCGATCTCGACGCGGACGGGCATCGCGGGAATCGCCTGTTCCGATTCACTCATCTTCAGAGAAAACGCGGCGTCGATTTTCGCGTCGATCTTGCCGTGCGAGGCGCGCGAGCAACTCAGCCGCAGAACGGACGGCCTCTGCATCGTCCGGTAGACGACGTGGCGCTCGGGGTTTCGGGCGAGCTCGGCGACGAGCATCGCCCGATCGGGCCCAAGACGCTTCACCGACACGCCGAACAGGCTGGCGCCCTGGGCTGACAAGGCGGGCGGATGTGGCCAGAGCACGGCGGCGACGATCGCGCCGACCACGCAGGGAAAACGCCGGCGAGTCGCTCGACGGCAGGTCATGCATCCGCCTCCCTTCACCATGGCTTCTGGTGTCGCGCCAGGCTGAGATCCTATCGCCGACGCTCGCCTGGAACCAGGGGTCGCTTTGCGGACCCGCCCCGGGGGGAGCGCCGTCCGTCAACCTGATCGACTTGACTCGGGTTGAAACGGGCTAGGGCACAATCTGAAACCCCAGGCGCTCGGCGCTGTGCGCGTGGCTCGACGGAGCGGGGGGATCATAGACGGAAATCCGACGCGGAACCGTGCTCGACCGACACGCCTGAGGGTAAACTGACCTAAGTGGTAGGCGCTGAAGCGCGAGCCTCTCGGAACGGGTCACGAACACCAACCAGGATCGGAGGGAACATGGATAACGACGCCAAGTGCCCGGTGGCGGGTGGCGCTCACAGTCAGGCGTTCGCCGGGGCCCCGACCAACGCCGACTGGTGGCCGAATCAGTTGAATCTGAAGATCCTTCACCAGCGCTCGCCCCTGTCCGATCCCATGGGCACGCAGTTCAACTACGCGAAGGAGTTCAAGAGCCTCGACCTCGATGGCGTCATCAAGGACCTCCATGCCCTGATGACGGACTCGCAGGACTGGTGGCCGGCAGACTTCGGCCACTACGGCCCGCTGTTCATTCGCATGGCGTGGCACAGCGCCGGCACCTACCGCATCGGCGACGGTCGCGGCGGCGCAGGGAGCGGCAGCCAGCGCTTTGCGCCCCTGAACAGCTGGCCCGACAACGTCAACCTCGACAAGGCGCGCCGCCTGCTCTGGCCGATCAAGCAGAAGTACGGCCGGAAGATCTCATGGGCCGACCTGATGATCCTCGCCGGCAACGTCGCCCTGGAATCGATGGGATTCAAGACGTTCGGTTTCGGCGGCGGGCGTGAGGACATCTGGGAACCGGAAGAAGACTACCTACTGGGGCTCAGAGAACAAGTGGCTGGAGGACAAGCGCTACTCCGGCGACCGGGATCTCGAAAACCCGCTCGCTGCCGTGCAGATGGGTCTGATCTACGTCAATCCGGAAGGCCCGAACGGCAACCCGGATCCGCTCGCCGCGGCGCGGGACATCCGGGAGACCTTCGCCCGCATGGCGATGAACGACGAAGAGACGGTCGCGCTCATCGCTGGCGGCCACACCTTCGGCAAGACCCACGGCGCCGGCGATGCGAAACACGTGGGGCCCGAGCCGGAAGCGGCCGGCATCGAGGAGCAGGGCCTGGGCTGGAAGAGCAGCTTTGGCACCGGCAAAGGGGGTGACGCGATCGGCAGCGGCCTGGAAGTCACCTGGACCACCTCGCCGACGAAGTGGAGCAACAACTTCTTCGCGAACCTGTTCGGCTACGACTGGGAGCTGACGAAGAGCCCGGCCGGTGCGCACCAGTGGAAGCCGAAGGGCGGCGCGGGCGCCGGTTCGGTGCCGGATGCCCACGACCCGTCCAAGCGTCAGCGCGCCGGCCATGCTGACCACCGACCTCGCGTTGCGGTTCGACCCTGTCTACGAGAAGATCTCGAGGCGCTTCTACGAGAATCCCGATCAGTTCGCGGACGCGTTCGCCCGGGCGTGGTTCAAGCTGACGCACCGCGATATGGGCCCCCTGTCGCGTTATCTTGGCCCGCTCGTTCCCAAAGAGCAGTTGCTGTGGCAGGACCCCCTTCCCGCAGTGGATCACAAACTGATCGACGAGCAGGACATCGCCGCCCTGAAGGCCAGGATCCTCGCATCTGGTCTTTCCATCTCGCAACTGGTCACCACGGCCTGGGCGTCGGCGGCAACCTTCCGTGGCAGCGACAAGCGCGGCGGGGCGAACGGCGCGCGTATTCGCCTGGCGCCGCAGAAGACCTGGGAAGTCAACCAGCCGGCTGAACTGGCAAAGGTCCTGCAGACGTTGGAAGCGATCCAGAAGGACTTCAACAGCGCACAGTCTGGAGGCAAGAAGGTCTCGCTTTCAGACCTGATCGTTCTGGGCGGCTGCGCTGCCGTCGAGGCCGCTGCGAAGAAGGCCGGCAACGACGTGAAGGTGCCCTTCGCGCCGGGGCGCACCGACGCGTCGCAGGAGCAGACCGATGTGGACTCGTTCGCCGTGCTGGAGCCGGCCGCAGACGGGTTCCGCAACTACGCCCGCAAGGGACTCGAGGGATCGGCGGCTGAGCTGCTGGTGGACAAGGCGCAGCTGCTGACGCTGACCGCCCCTGAGATGACGGTTCTCGTCGGCGGCATGCGCGCCCTGAATGCGAACGTCGGCCAGTCCAAGCACGGCGTGTTCACCAGGCGCCCCGGGACGCTGACCAATGACTTCTTCGTGAACCTGCTCGACATGCGCACGACGTGGCAGAAGTCCGCCACAGTCTGAAGGCGTGTTGGAGGGGCGCGACCGGGCGACCGGCGAGCTCAAGTGGACGGGCACTGTCGTCGATCTCGTCTTCGGCTCGAACTCCCAGCTCCGGGCCATCGCGGAAGTCTATGCCTGTGACGACTGGCCAGCAGGCGTTTGTGCGCGACTTCGTGGCGGCGTGGGGCAAGGTGATGAATCTCGATCGCTTCGACCTTGCATGATCTCAGCGGAAACGTCCTCGAGCGGAATTCGAGGACCCTCTCGACGAGCAAGGTGCAGGTGGAGGTTCGCCTTCGCAACGGTCCGGCTGGACGCCTGCCTCCCGTTGCTTCGGCGGGACAGACTTCGCGCGACGCTGGCTTGGTGGGCCACCTTTGCGCCGGCTTCGGTCTTCGATCTGCGTCGAACTTCGGCGGCCAGTCTCTTCAACGGAATCGCGGAGATGTCCACCAATCGGAAAACCCAACTGAATTCTCTGAACAGAATGGTCAAGGAGCACGGCGACATGAAGATCCGTGTCGAGGGGAACGCCGCCGGTGTGAGCGACCGCGCCGCGAAGCGCCCAACCGGTGAATTGAAGCGCCTGACGGTGGCCGCTGTGTTCGTAGTGGTGACGGCCGCCGCCGCCGCCGGGGTCACCGTCACGCCGGCGCAATACGACTTCGGGAAGACCGCGGTCCCCGGCGGGACCTCACTGCATCAGTTCACGGTCTCCTCTGCACCGGGCGACTGGCTCGACCTCTCGGTGACCGGGCCCAACGCGGCCGAGTTCATCATCACCGGCAAGGGAACGAACGGCGCGGACGCGTCCGGGAGATTTTCCACGCAGTGCCTTGACGCCGATTACAACCCGACCAGCAGCTGCCCTGTGGACATGGATTTCAAGCCAAGCTCCATGGGTGTCAAGACCGCTACGCTCATCGTCGCGAACCGGCGCGGAGAACGTGCCACGGTCCCCCTTCGAGGCGAAGGCGTCGTCGCCGGGTGCGAGTGGAAGGTCGTCTCCTGCAACTATGGCCACCTGTACTCTGGGACGTTCCGCTGGACGAGCGGCCTGTCGGCACCCGGGTCCCAGTACAGCGAACACGTCCAGGTGGACATCGTCAACGGGGTCGCCACCTGCAATGGCAGCGCTACCCAGTCCGAGCAGGGCCAGAGCCGCACCGGCGCCATCACCGGAAAGGGGCTCCTGGCGGTCGAGTTCGAACGCGACGACAAGAAACGGCTGGTCTATCGCATCACGGCGGCGTGCCCGACGCCGGACTGGCCCGCCACGCCCGATGCGGCCGGCACGCCATCTCAGCGGGCTGAAATGGGGCACAACGACCGAAGCACCTACGAGCAGCCCGCAACGGCGATCGCCCAGGCGGACCTGACCGGCTCGAGCAGCTATCCGGCACCCGAGACGGACAATCTGAACGGTGTGACGGGAGCGGTGAGCATCAGTTGGTCGCTCAAACAGCGGTGACGCCGTTCCGTGCGCGGGTCATACTTCGCGTGCGCCTACTTCGATCGCGGCCGGAAGCGCCACAGCGTCAACTCGGTTGCCACCGCCTGGGTCATGGCGGCTCCAGAGGACGGAGGGATCCACCCGCGCGCGTGCCGTCGGTTCTGTTCGCTCTCGCTGACTTGCGGCCGCACTACCTCCGGCCGGCTGGGGATGCGATAGGCTTGCGCCATGCGAAAACCCCTTCGAGCCCTGCTGATCGCCGTCGCGGTGGCACACCCCTCGGCCCAGACGGTTGCGCCTGCTCGGGTGCCGGACTTCGACGTGACCGAGAAGACCGTCCTGGAGCTGCAGGACGCCATGGCGCGAGGCGCGGTGACCTCGCGCCAGCTGGTCGACGCGTTTCTCGCGCGGATTGACGCCTACGACCAGCGCGGGCCCCGCATCAACGCGTTCGTCACGCTGAACCCGCGTGCGCGGGAGATCGCAGACGCGCTCGACCGCGAGCGCGCGGCGAAGGGTCCGCGTGGCCTGCTGCACGGCATCCCGATCGTCGTGAAGGACAACTACAACACGGCCGACCTGCCGACAACCGGCTCCACGCTGGGGCTCTCGGGCTTCACCCCGGCGGCGGACGCCTACCTGGTGCGCCGGCTGCGCGAGGCGGGCGCCGTGATCCTCGGCAAGACCAACCTGCACGAGCTGGCCGCGGGCATCATCAGCATCAGTTCGGTCGGCGGGCAGACGAGGAACCCTTACGATCCGGCCCGCAACGCCGGCGGATCGAGCGGCGGCACCGGCGCGGCGGTCGCGGCGAGCCTCGCTGTCGTCGGGATGGGCAGCGACACGTGCGGGTCGATCCGAATCCCCGCGTCCCACGGCAGCCTGGTCGGACTGAGGGGGACGCCCGGGCTCTCGAGCCGCAGCGGCATCATTCCGCTCTCGCACACGCAGGACATCGGCGGGCCGCTCGCGAGGACGGTGACCGATCTGGCGATCGCGCTCGACGCCACCGTGGGAAGCGACCCGAGCGATCCAGCGGCATCTGCCGGTGACGGCCGTCGTCCCGCGAGCTTTCAAGCCGCACTCGACGCCGGCGCCTTGAAGGGTGCGCGAATCGGCGTGCTGAAGACGGACGCCACGGGCGGCGATGGCGCAGATGCCGAGATGACGGAGACCGTGCGGCGTGCCCTCGATGACATGAAGAAGGCCGGTGCGGATCTCGTGGAGGTGACCATCCCCGAGCTCAGCGGACTGCTCGCCACCAGCTCGCTGATCCAATTCGAGTTCAAGTTCGACCTGATGGACTATCTGGCCCGCGAGCCGTCCGCACCCGTGAAGACACTCGGCGAAATCCTGGACCGCGGTCTGTACCACGCCGCTCTCGAGCAGACGTTTCGCCGGCGCAACGCGGTGGAGAGCCGCGACAGCGAGGACTACCGGAAGGCCCGCGCCGCGCGCGAGGCTCTCGCGCGCCTCCTGACGGCGACGTTGACCGAGCAGCGTCTCGACGCGATCGCGTATCCCTCCATGACGCGCCGGCCTGCGTTGCTTGGGGAGCCGCAGTCCGGAAGTGCGTGCCAGGTGAGCGCGCAATCGGGGCTGCCGGCGATCGCCATGCCCGCGGGGTTCACGCCGAACGGTCTTCCTGTCGGTCTCGAACTGCTCGGGCTGCCCTGGAGCGATGCGCGACTCGTATCGCTGGCGTTTGCCTTCGAGAAGGCTGCGCCCAGGCGGCGCGCGCCTCTCTCGACGCCGCCCCTGGTCAACGGACAACCGCCGGCGCCGGTCGTCTTCCGCGTTCAGCCGGAGGCGGCGAACGTCGTCCCGCCGGCTGCTCCTGATGCCGGCCGAATCAGCGCGTCGTTCGAATTCGATCGCGTCATGGGAACGCTGCGCTTCGACCTGCGCGTGACGGGCATCGCGGCTCGCGATGTTCTCGCGGTGACGCTTCACCGGGGCGCCGCCGGCGAGAACGGACCCGTGGTGCACCGCGTGGTCGCGCCTGGCGTGGCCACGGGGACCGGCACCATCCAGCTGACGCCTCGGGATCGGAGCGAATTGGCGGAGGGCAGGCTATACCTGCAGGTCTACACTCGTTCGAGGCCGCTCGGCGCAGCGCGCGCCCAAGTGAAGCCGTAGCGCAGCCCTGCGGGCGCCGGTAACCACTTCTTTCGCCCACATTCGCACGCGCTTCAGCGCGGCGTTCCGTGTTCCAAGCGAGTGGCCAAGCCCCCGACCAGGGAGTCTCTTCTACACCACTCCCTAACGCTCAAATCGACTGTGTGCGTCGCAGGGTATGAGACCGACCGGAATGTCCGACGTCACCGTGGTGCGGCCTGACCGATCCTTCCGCTGCGTCGCAGGACGTTATCAGGCAGCCCCGGCGCCCGCGCTCCGTGAACCAGCAATCAACCCGTCGACGCTCGAGTCCTCGTCCGCAACCGGCCAGTGTATGCCTTAACCATCACCTGGAAGTTGCCGGTCTCCCCGGGACAAGGACGATCGAGGTCAGCCTGTCCGCCTGCGCTCTTCGATCTTGGGCCGCGCCCGCAGACCCGCTTCAACTCTCCGCGAGCGAATAGCTCGTGCTGCGTCCGCCGCCTTCGTCCTTCTTCAGAATCCCATCTTCAATCAGATCCTGGATGTCGCGCAGCGCGGTGTCATGCGAACACTTCGCCAGCTTGGCCCACTTCGTCGTTGTCAGCTTTCCGTCGAATCCATCCAGGAGCCTGTTCAGGACTCCGCGCTGCCGCTCGTTGATCGCAACCTGAGCGTGGCTCTCCCAGAATCGCGCCTTGCGAAGCACCGCAGCGAGAGTGGTGTCGGTTCCGCCGAAGGCGCGACCGAGACAACCCAGGAACCACTCCATCCATGAGGTCAGGTCAAGCGTCCCTTTCTGTGTCCGCTCGAGAATCTCGTAGTAGTCATTACGTTCCTGACGGATCTGGGCGGACATGCTGTAGAAACGCTGAGGGCTGTTCTCAGAGCGCGCGAGCGCCCAGTCGGCAATCGCGCGCGCGATTCGGCCATTGCCGTCGTCGAACGGGTGGATGGTCACAAACCACAGGTGAGCGAGCGCGGCCCTGAGAACCGTATCCGTCCTGTCGCTTGCGTCATTTGCCCAGGTGAGGAACCCAGACATCTCCCGCCCGAGCCGGGGAGCCGCCGGCGCCTCGTAATGCACTCTCTCTTTCCCTGCCGGCCCGGAAACAACCTGCATCGGTCCATCTGCGTCGTTGCGCCACGCCCCGACAATGATTTTGCGCATGCCGCTGCGCCCGGTCGGAAACAACGCGCCATGCCACGCGAACAGACGCTCATCGTCCAGGGGCCTGCTGAAATTCTGCGTCGCATCGAGCATCATCTCGACGACGCCCTCGACGTCGCGCTCGGCGGGAACGGTTCCACTTGTCTCGAGTCCCAGCCGTCGGGCGATTGACGACCGCACCTGTTCGGCGGGGAGTCTTTCGCCTTCGATTTCGCTCGACTTCACAACGTCCTGGGTGAGCGTTTCGAGTTCAGCCTCTTTCTGAAGCGAAAACCCGAGGCTCTCCATCCGTCCCAGGAGACGGCCCTGTCGATGGCGGATGTCCGCGAGAGGCGCGGCGATTGCTTCATGGTCCCAGCGGAACCTCGGCCAGTCGGGAAGTTGATGAATATAGCGGGTCAATCTACGCACTCCATGCGTATATTGTGAGGCCTATTCGACGCAGGGTCAAGCTAAAAGACGCAAATCGTGCGTAGATTAGCGACCTTATTCTACGCACGCCCAGCCGCAAGGACACTGCAGACGCTCCCCGGAAGTCTGCGCACGACCCGTTCCGCCTCGAAAACCGCGGGCGGGCGACCGCCGACCGCCAACGCAGAGCCCTCCGGTGGCGGCGGCAGGGCCAGACTCTGCTGGCATGACCGGCCCGGGGCCTACTGCAGATACGGCTCCCACGCCTTCGATCCGATGACAAGGCCATCAAAGGCCGAGCGACGGTTGACGCGATGCAGGGAAGCATTCACGGCTTCAACGCATCGGTCGCGCATGTCTGGGCGGAGCAGGAACACCAACGTGCGAAGGCTGGCCGTCGTATCCCGGTGGAGGACAGCTACATTGCTGCCACCGCCCGCCGTCACGGATTGACGCTCGTCACGGGAAACGACCAGAACTTACGCCGGCCGGGACTGAAGGTGTTGAGTCCGTTCACCGACCTTCCGGAGGAAGAGTAGGGCGGGGTTTGAGGCGATGGGTGTCCGCCTTCGCCGCGACTCCGCTTTTCGAGCTTCGTCGGGCTTCGGCGCGACAGACTTCGCGTGAGGCTGGCTTGCCGAGTGTCCGCCTTCGCCGCGACTCCGCTTTTCGAGCTTCGTCGGGACTCGGCGCGACAGACTTCGCGTGAGGCTGGCTTGCCGAGTGTCCGCCTTCGCCGCGACTCCGCTTTTCGAGCTTCGTCGGGACTCGGCGCGACAGACTTCGCGTGAGGCTGGCTTGCCGAGTGTCCGCCTTCGCCGCGACTCCGCTCTTCGAGCATCGTCGGGCTTCGGCGCCACAGACTTCGCGGGCAGTAGGCTTGCGGTATTCAGGTGCCCTTCGACTTGCTTCCTTACGAATGATCGCTCAGGACACCATTCGACTCTCTACGGGGCCTGCCATGAGCGAGCCTTGCGGCATGCTGAAGGCAGGCCGCGAGGCGAGTCGAAAGGTGCGGAAGGGGGGATTCGAACTCCCACGCCCTTGCGAGCGCCCGCCGCTCAAGCTGGTGCGTTACACGCGGGAGGACCGACGAAGCCAGCGCGAGGGTTCAGCAGCAGGGGAACAGTGGAGTGACGACGTCGTCACTCCACTCCAACGGGACTCCAGCTAACAGCGGTCAGCGCCGCCTACTGCTTGTCGTAGACGACCACCGACTTGACAGCCTGCCCCTTGGCGTTCGTGCCTGTGGTCGTGACTGTCCGCGACTTCCCATCGCTGGACACAACTGAGGTCTGCGCGGCGGTGACTGTCCCTCCATTCTTGTAGACGCTCTTCGTCGTATTGGCGTCGACACGGGTGCGTGCAATCGAATCGCCGTACGGGCAGTTGCCCGTGATGGGGTTGTCCTTCCCGTCGTAGTTCGAGGCGTAGGTCCAGTGTCTTACTGTGCCGTCCGCATCCACCGAATCGACAGTGGTCTTGACGCCCGCGCCTGCCACTTCATGCCTGGTGGTGACGCTCTTGGGTGCCGTGCCGGCAGCGTATGTCGATTTCGCGAAGTTGGCTTTCCAGGTGCCAAGGCTCGAATCACTGGGCTGGGCGAGCGTCGTGACTGCGAGCGCGCCGACCAACCCAAGTGCGAGGACCGCGAGAAGACACTTCTGACGGATTCTTGACTGCATGGAGCCTCTCTGTCTGCGTGCCGAAGTAACGGGCGTACTGTGGTGGGAGGTGCCGAGCCTACCACGGTCAGCGTGCGAAGCGGAGGAAATCAGAGGACCTCAATCGCACGACCCCATTCGGACGTGCGAATGCCAGGCCCGGTCGCCGAGAACGGAGGAAGAAGCGCCTATTCTCGGGACTCCGGCATTACAAAATGACTTTACAGAAGGGTTGAATGACAAACGGAGACCCCATCACTGGAATCGCCGTACGTCCTTCAGAATAAATGTGGTGCGGAAGGGGGGATTCGAACCCCCACGCTCTTGCGAGCGCCTGCCTCTCAAGCTGGCGGAATAGGTAGGCAGAGGTGATCAGAGGCGGACGGTGCTGACGGATCCTGATCACAAGTGATCACCAGTGCGCGCCCGCGACGACTTCCTTCACACATATTCGCACACGGCGGTGATAGTCGCGCGGAACCACTGCCATGACTGACATCGCCTCGACCCCAAGCCGGTCTCGGCTCCGGCGCCGTCCGGCCCGTACGACAACGCGCCCCTGGGGAGGCACGCAGGCAGGGTATTGACGTTTAACGTTATCCATTATACTGTTGCGACGTGATCAAGGGCTTTCGCTGTGCCGACACGAGGGCGTTGTTCGAGACGGGGAAGTCGAAGCGTTTTGGTGCGATCATCGCCGTGGCCACGCGCAAGCTCACTCAGCTTGATGCGGCAGCCACGCTGGAGTTTCTGAAGTCACCCCCGGGCAACCATCTGGAAGCGCTCAAGGGCGACCGGAAGAACCAGCACAGCATCCGGATCAACGACCAGTGGCGCATATGTTTTCGCTGGACGACGGCCGGGCCTGAGGATGTCGAGATTACGGACTATCACTGACGGAGCATGGCGATGAGGATCAAGAACGGCATGCGCCCGGTTCACCCCGGCGAAGTGCTGCGTGAGGACTTCTTGCGGCCCGCGGGCTTGACCGCCAACGCGCTGGCCAAGGCGCTTCGCGTGCCGGCGCCGCGGGTCAACGACATCGTGCGCGAACGGCGCGGCGTTTCCGCAGATACGGCCATGCGCCTGGCGCGTTACTTCGGCGGCGATGCGCGCTCGTGGCTGAACCTGCAGGCCATCTATGAGCTGCGTCTCGCGGAGATTGCCAACGCTCGCAAGATCGAGCGCGAGATCATGCCGATCGCCGTCTAATGTCCGACACCACCTCGACCCCCTACCGGTCTAGCCGGCGGCGCTGCGCGGTCGGCCGGTGTCGCTTCGCATTGGTCCGGTCGGGGCGAAGGACGAACCCTCGACGCCAGCGAACGTCCCCGTCGGGCTGCGGGCCGGTGTTACTGGGGTCGTCCTCGTGCTGCTTGGCATTCCCGCCGAGCTGGCCTTCTTCGCGCGCCGCAACACGCGCCTCGGCCGCGGCGACACGCGAGGTGCCACGCGCATGGCCGGCTTCTGTTTCGTCGGCACCTTCATCTCCAATACCTTCCTGCGCCACTGGAGTTCCGACACCAGCCTGCTCTCGCGCGAGCTTGTGAACACGCTGTTCGTTCCGCTGTTCTACGCCGCACTGGCCTGGGTCTCGTATGTGGGGGTCGAGCCGTACGTGCGCCGGCGGTGGCCGGCGCTCCTGATCGGCTGGACGCGGCTGCTCGATGGCCGCGTTGGCGACGGCCTCGTGGTCCAGGCCCCCTGTGGTTGCAACATCCCGGCTACCAGCGGTAGGATTTTCTTGATCCCATGATTCCGCCCCCGACCGTTGTGATTCATGTCCCGGGTCCACTGCGCCAGTACTGCGCCGGCGCAGCGCGTCTCTCGATATCCGCGCACTCGGTGCGGGCGGCACTCGAAATCCTCGAGCGGAGCCAGTCGGCGCTGTATCGCAACGTCTGCGATGAAACCGGCGCGGTGCGCCGGCACCTGAACATCTTCGTGAACTCGGACAATGTACGCGACCTCGACGGTGTGGACACGACACTGAAGCCGGGGGACGTGGTCACCGTGCTGCCGGCGGTTTCTGGAGGCTGACGATGGCGGATCGAGTCATTCTCACGATTGGCACCAAGAAAGGCGTGTTTGTCGCCGAGGCGGCGAAGCCGAGACGTGGCTTCGCGTTGCGCGGGCCCTTCGGTTCCGGCGTTCCCGTGTACTCGACGCTGATCGACACACGCAGCACTCCGCGCCTGTATGCGTCGAGCTGCAATCCGTTCTTCGGTATGAAGGTGCTGCGTTCGACCGACTTGGGAAAGAGCTTCAAGGAGACCAAGTCGGCGCCGGCCTTTCCGAAGGAGGACGGTCGCGCGCTCGCCAACATCTGGTCACTCGAGGCCGGCGGCGGCACGAAGGACCTGTGGTGCGGTGTCGAGCCGGCGTCCTTGTTCAGGAGCCATGACCACGGGGACTCCTGGCAGATGGTCCACGGCATCAGTAACCACGAACATGCGCGGAAATGGCAGCCTGGCAACGGCGGGCTCTGCCTGCACACCATCCTTCGCGACGGGAAGCGGATGCACCTCGGCATCTCGACCGGCGGCCACTATCTGAGCGAGGACGGGGGCGACACGTTCACGGCTGCCAATCGAGGCGTCGGCGCCGGCTTCGCGCCCGATCCCTATCCCGAGTTCGGCCAGTGCGTGCACAAGATTGTGCGGCACGACGCCGCGCCCGGTCGGCTCTACATGCAGAATCACGGCGGATGGGCAGACTGGAGCGGACCCGGGGGGCCGCGGCCGGGCATCGGCGTATTGCGCAGTGACGACCACGGCCATACCTGGCGATCGATCGCCAGCGGGCTTCCCTCGGACTTCGGATTTCCCATCGTCGTCCACCCGCACGATGTCGATACCGTGTACGTCGTGCCGCTCGAGCCGATGACGCGCGCCTGTCCTGGCGGTGCGCCCGCGGTGTGGCGCAGCGAAAATGGCGGCGAGTCGTGGCGCCGGCTTGCACGTGGGTTGCCGAAGAAACAGAGCTACTTCACGGTTCTTCGCGACGCGATGGCGATCGATCGGCTCACGACACCTGCGCTCTACTTCGGCACCACGACCGGTCAGCTCTGGATCGGACGGGAGGGCGGCGAGCAGTGGGACTGCCTGTTCAATTCGCTGCCACCGATCCACAGCGTCAACGTCGCGGTCGTGTGAGTGTCGGACGGCGTCGCCAGGCTTGCTCTGATCAGCGCGGTGCCGGGTAGCCACGTCCGAACCGCCCGAGAACTACTCACGCTCGAACAGAGACGACCCCAGGACCGTCCGAGTCGACAATCGGGCAGGAGGGCCCTCAGGTCTGATCGTGCGACGCCCCAGGACACTCCCAGGCCGTGGATGTGCGCGATGTTCGGGCGGTTCAGCGAGGCGAGGGTCTGCGCCTCGCCGGTGAACCGGGCCAGCCGGTCGGGGTCGCCGGCGAACGCGTCGGGCAGGACCTTGAGCGCGACATCTATCATTCCGCTCACCGGACAAAAGCAGCCCGTCCCCAGACACTCGGAAATTGACGAGCATCTTGCGCGGCACATCAGGAAGTATCTCGGGCTGAAGTAGTGCCAACACGACGACGTGGGACTCGGACACGCGGCTGCAAGGCGCCGGTTGTGGGCGCCTTGCAGCTCGCTGTGAGTACCGCTGTAAATTCTTAGATCGAATGCTGGTGTCCTTCGACTCGCTGCGGCCTTCGAGAGCCTCAGGCCGTCCTGAGTTCATCGAAGGACGCTCGCTCAGGACACCTTTCGTCTCGGTCGAGGGAGATCGTGGCCCGCCATGAGCGAGGGAGCGTTGGTATGGAGTGAGGTCCGCCTTCGCAACGGTTCGGCAGGACGCCTTCCTCCCGTTGCTTCGGCGCGACAGACTTCATCTGGCTTGCCGAGACGTAGCTCGCGCCTGATCGAAGGGGCAAGCGAGCGAAGTCTGGTGCGGAAGGGGGGATTCGAACCCCCACGCTCTTGCGAGCGCCAGCCCCTCAAGCTGGGGGAAGAGGTAGGCCGACGTGATCAGACGTACGCTGTGTTGACGGATCCTGATCAGACGTGATCACAAACGCGCGCCCGTGACGACTTCTTTCGCACACATTCGCACACGCGGGACCGCGTCGGAGGGGAGAACTTCCCGGCCTGTCGGACGCAAGCAACCGTGCCGACCAGTTCGACTCACGGCCAGCCGCTTCGCCTCCGATGGATGCAGCCTGGTGTGCCTGATGCGGTCGTCGGAGATGAGGCGCCCGTCTACTCTCCGGCGCGCTTCAGCGACAGGTTCTTCTTCGCGCTGTCGACGATTTCAGCGATGTCGGCATTCGAAGACGTACGGCGAAATGCGGCCAGAAACCGTCTCGTTTTCTCATCAAGGCGTGCCTCGGAGATGTCACTGATGTCGACGTTCATGCAGACAAACCCGAGGAGGCCGTAGTCCTGGTCGTACAGCGGAATCGTCGTGGACTTCAGGGCTCTTCCGTCTGCACCCACGAGGTCGTAGCTGATGAAGCTCGAACCCGATTGGGGATGGGTCGCGTACCACTTGATGAGCTCGAGGCCAAAATTGGTTGTGGACTGGTACAGTCGCCTCCCCGAGATCGGATTCTGAAGCGCCTGGATCGATTGCATGGGATTGCGAACATCATGGAGCACGATTTCGATTGGCGTTCCGGCGAAACTCTGTCCCAGTCCGTTCACGATCTGCTTGAAGACCTCGAAGAGGCGGTCGCGGTACGCCTCCTGACGCGCAAAGTCAGGAACCCGAGCCTCCCTGACGAGAACCTGAAATGAGCCCCGGTCCGCTTCGCCAAGCTGCAGTGTGACGTTTTCCTTGCGCTCCAAGTACAACAGATCGGCTACGGCCCTCGCGTCGGGGGTCTTCTGCAGTGAACGAACGGCCTCCATGAACCTGATTTGGTCGATATAGAGAAAGCCCTCTTTGGAGACCGCGACCGGATAGAACGGATATGAAGCCAAGGGTCTACCGGAGAGAATCTGTGCGTCCCCTGCACTGGCGGCAGGGGGTGCGTTCCGTGGCGCGACGTATCGACCTGCGACAAACGCCGCGCCCGCAATAAGAAGGCCCGCCGCCGCGAGAGGCAGGATTGGCGCGCGACGAGGCGCCGGTGCCGTCGAATCGCGTGACGGCCCGCTCGCCGCGCCCACGCCCGAGAGCGACTGCAGCGCAAACGCCAAATCGCGCGCCGACTGAAAACGCTCCTCGGGTCGCTTCTCGAGACAATGGCGAATGAGTTGTTCGATCGGCGCGGGCACCAAGACGTCTGGGCGGCTCACCTCGGGTGCATCTTCGCGGAGAATCGCCGTCATTGTCTCGGCCACCGTATCGCGCTGGAACGGCCGCCTTCCAGTCGCCATCTCGAACAGGACACAGCCAAGCGAGAAGATATCCGATCGCTCGTCGGCCGCCTGACACCGGATCTGCTCGGGCGACAGGTAGCCGACCGTGCCCATGACCGTTCCGGGATCTGTGTGTCGCAACTCGGTCGCGGAGTCCGGGGCGTTTCCCACCAGCGGCGCGACATGCCGCGCCAACCCGAAATCGAGAATCTTCACCCGTCCGTCCGTCGCGATGAAGACATTGTCCGGCTTGAGGTCCCGGTGCACGATGTGCTTCTCGTGCGCCGCGGCCACGCCCTGCGCGATCTCTGCTGCGATCTGGAGGGTCTTCTTCAGTGACAGCGAGCCGCCCGCAAGTCGCGCCCCCAAGGTCTCGCCTTCGAGCAACTCGGTGACGGTGTAGGCCGTGCCGCCCTGATTCCCAAAGTCGTGAATCGCCAGAATGTTCGGATGTGAGAGCGCCGCGACCGCCTTCGCCTCACGTTCGAAGCGCGCCAACGCCTCGGGATCGGCCGCCAGATGGGACGGCAGGACTTTCAGCGCGACGCCGCGATCGAGCTTGGTGTCACGGGCCTTGTAGACTTCGCCCATGCCGCCCGCGCCGAGGGGGGCGACGATCTCGTACGGGCCAAGGCGGTCGCCGGGGGCAAGGGGCATGTTGGAGTGGCAGGAGTATACCACCGCGACGAACCGCGTCACCGTTCTTCCGACCGGCGCGGAGGGCGAACCTTCTCAGGCCGCTCTGGTGCCGGCGCTCCGCGAACCGGCGAGCAATCCGGCGACGCTCAAGTCCTCGTCCGCAGCGGGCCAGTGTATGCCTTCACCGTCGCCCAGCAGCTGCCACGAACCGCGAGCAGCAGCGTCTGCGCCTAGCAGTCGCGGAAACCACGCAAGCGGAACGATGATGCGGCGTCCGTCGGCGAGATCGACTCGCAACTCATCGTCGGTGACCTCGACGCGGCGAGCGAGCGGACGCAGTTCAGGGCCTGAAGAACTCATGCCACGCCTCCAACAACACGCTCCTGTGCTCGGTCACGAGTGCCTGGATCCGAGTCAGTTCGCGCGGTGCAAACCCGGTTGACGCCGCCAGCACCACCGGCTCCAACCAGAACTTCGCGAGCCTTTGACCGTCCTGAACATGGACGTGAGCAGGTTCGTGCCCTTCGTTGCTGAAGAAGAAGAACCGGTACCGCTCGACCCTCAGAACGGTTGGCGACATCCGACAAGAGGATACCAGTTTCGGTGTTGCCGGCGAAGACGTGCCGGAGATTGGTCGCCCGACTGCGCCTTGACTAGGACGTCGCACTGAACGGACTGGCACACGCCGCCGCGCAGTGCCATCGGAACATAGTCGTACGCAGCAACGGCTCGGTTTTCACCGAGCCGTAAGTTGTTGACGTGAGAACAGGTCCGCCTTCGCGAAAGGGGTAGTCTCGGTGCCCTTCGACTCGCTACGGCCCTCGAGAGCCTCAGGCCGTCCTGAGTTCATCGAAGGACGCTCGCTCAGGACACCTTGCGTCTCGGTCGAGGGAGATCGTGGCCCGCCATGAGCGAGGGAGCGTTGGTATGGAGTGAGGTCCGCCTTCGCAACGGTTCGGCAGGACGCCTTCCTCCCGTTGCTTCGGCGCGACAGACTTCATCTGGCTTGCCGAGACGTAGCTCGCGCCTGATCGAAGGGGCAAGCGAGCGAAGTCTGGTGCGGAAGGGGGGATTCGAACCCCCACGCTCTTGCGAGTGCCAGCCCCTCAAGCTGGTGCGTCTGCCAGTTCCGCCACTTCCGCAATTGGAGGGTCAGTCAACCCGGCGCGCGGGCGGCGCGCGTTGGGTCCCGGAATCCTGCCAGAGGCGACCGGGGCGCCTCGTCGGTCAATCCTACTTCTTCGGCGCCGCAGGCGGTACAGATGCCGGCGCGGCAGGAGCCGGGGCCGGTGCCGCAGGCGGTGCCGTCTGCGTGGCCGCCGGACCAGACGAAGCCGGCGGCGTGGCTGGAGCGGAGGACGACTTCGCCGGGGCGGTCTGGCCCGCCGGCAGCTTCACGCCGCTCATGGCCGAACGCGGCCCCTTCTGATACACAACCGCCAGGCCCATCGCTCCCAGGATGAACAACACCGAAAGCACCGCAGTCGCCCGCGTGAGGAGGGTCGCGCCGGAGCGCGCGCCAAACGCCGTCTGACTGCTGCTGCCGCCAAACGCGCTCGCAATGTCGCCCGCCCGCCCCTGCTGGAGCAGGATCACGAGCAGCAACAACAGGCACACCAGCACGTATGCGGCCGTCAACAGATAGTAGAGCATCCGACTATTATACCCCGCGGCTCGATTTCACAATCTCGAAAAACGCCCGCACTTCCAGGCTGGCGCCCCCCACGAGCGCGCCGTCCACGTCGGGTAACGCAATGAGGTCACGAATGTTGTCGGGCTTCACGCTGCCGCCGTAGATCACGTGACACTTCTCGGCCCCGTCGCCGCCGAACCACTGGCGCAGCCGGCTCCGAATGTGCGTGTGCGCCTCGCCCGCCTGGCGGGGCGTCGCGTTGCGGCCGGTCCCGATGGCCCACACGGGCTCGTAGGCGACCACCAGGCCCGACACCTGCTCGCCGGTGAGGCCGTCGAAGCACTCCTTGATCTGCCGGTCGAGCAGGTCGAGGGTCTTCCCGGCATCGCGCTCCTCGAGCGTCTCGCCGATGCAGACAATCGGCGTGAGGGCGGCACCCATCGCGGCGATGAGCTTCCGGTTCACGTCATGGTTCGTCTCGCCAAACAGCCGGCGACGCTCCGAGTGACCGATGATGACGTACCCCGCGCCGGCCTCCTTGAGCATGGCCGCGCTCACCTGGCCCGTGAACGCACCCTCCTTTTCCCAATACAAATCCTGCCCCGAAATGCCGACGTGCGTGTTCCGGGCCTCCTCTGCCGCCGCATACAGCGCCGTGAACGGCGGCGCGACGACGATCTCCACATCGTCCACGTCCTTGGCGAGCAGCCCGAGCTCCTTGACGTAGAAGGCCGCGTCCTGCACGGTCTTGAACATCTTCCAGTTGGCCGCGACAAACGGAATGCGTGTCGGCATGGGAGAAGACCTTTCTGTGCGTAGTATCCGGCTGAAGGCTGGCGACTGGCGACTGGCGGCCGCGCCTCCTGTTATTTGTCCGTCAACGCCTGAAGTCCAGTCCTTCGACTCGCGCGCTTCGCACGCTCGCTCAGGACCTCCTTGACAGCGCCTACCTATCGCTCAGCGCTGCCACTCCGGGAAGCACGCGGCCGCCGAGGAACTCGAGCGATGCGCCGCCGCCGGTCGAAATGTGCGTGATGCGGTTGGAGACGCCAGCCTTGGCGAGAGCCGCCACTGAATCGCCGCCGCCGACAATCGTCGTGCCCTTCACCTCGGCCACCGCATTCGCGATCGCCGTGGTACCCGCGTCGAACGGGCTGACCTCGAACACCCCCATCGGGCCGTTCCAGACGACGGTCTTCGCCGTGGCGATGACGTCCGAAAATCGCCGGATCGTCCGCGGCCCGATGTCCAGCCCCATCCGATCGCCGATTGCCGGGCTTCCGACCTCGAGCGTCTCGGTGGCGACGCCGGCTTCGAGCTTCGCGGCGACGACGTGATCAACGGGCAGTTCGATCTCGAGGCCGCGATCTTTCGCGCGCCGCTCGACCTCGCGCGCGGCATCGAGCTTGTCGTCCTCCACCAGGGACTTTCCGACCTGAAGGCCTCTCGACTTGAGGAACGTGTAGGCCATCGCCCCGCCGACAATCAGCACGTCGACACGGTTGAGGAAGTTCTCGATGACCTCGATCTTGTCGGAGACCTTCGCGCCGCCGAGGATCGCGACAAACGGCCGCTCCGGCGCCTCGAGCGCGTGGCCGAGGTACTTGAGCTCGTCTTCCATCAAGAGCCCGGCGGCAGCTCTCCCGACCAGGTGCGCGATGCCCTCGGTCGACGCGTGCGCCCGATGGCTCGACCCGAACGCGTCGTTGACATAGAGGTCCGCGTTCTGGGCCAGCTGACGGGCGAACGCGGCGTCGTTCTTCTCCTCCTGCGGATGGAACCTCACGTTCTCGAGGAGCACCAGGCGGTTGCCCTTCTCCTGCGCCTCCTTGATGGCGAGGCGGGCCGCGTCGCCGACGCAATCCTCGGCGAAGGTGACCGGGCGTGCGATGAGCGTTGCCAGGTATTCCGCCACGGGCCTGAGGCTGAACTCGGGGCTCGGACCCCCTTTCGGGCGGCCGAGATGCGAGGCCAGGATCACGGTGGCGCCGTGATCGAGGGCGTACTTGATGGTCGGCAGCGACGCCCTGATGCGCGTGTCGTCCTTGATCCGGCCTTCCTTGATCGGGACGTTGAAATCCACGCGGATGAACACACGCTTGCCCTGGAGATCGAGGTCACGAATGGAGAGTTTCGCCATTGTGCGCTCCGCTCACGGGGGACATCTGGCTGGGGCTGGAGGCTTGGGGCTGAATCGATCTTCTCCGCTCGCCTCCGCCCGCCCGCCGCCCGCCTCCAGCCTTCCGCCCCCGGCCGCCAGCCGCCAGCCGCCAGCCTCCAGGTTCCAGCCTCAGACCTTCCGCCCCCGACCGCCAGCCTCCAGCCGCCAGGTTCCAGCCTCAGACCTTCCGCCTCCGGCCGCCAGCCTGCCAGCCTCCAGCCCTTAGCCTACAGTCCCCTCGTCGCCATGTACACCACGAGATCCACGCACCGCTTCGAGTAGCCCCACTCGTTGTCGTACCACGACAGCACCTTCACGAAATCGCCGTCCATCACCTTCGTGTAGGCCGAGTCGATGATGGAGGAGTTCGGGTTGCCGCGGAAGTCCATCGACACGAGCGGCGCGTCTTCGACCGCGAGAATCCCCTTGAGGGCGCCGGCCGCCGCGCTGCGGAACGCCCCGTTGACCTCCTCGCCCGTGGTCTTCTTGTCGAGCACGGCCGCCAGGTCGACGACCGAGACGTTCGGCGTCGGCACCCGCATCGAGAAGCCGTCGAGTTTGCCCTTCAACGCCGGCAGGACCTCGCCCACCGCTTTGGCAGCCCCCGTCGTGGTCGGGATCATCGACAGCGCAGCGGCCCGCGCACGCCGCAGATCCTTGTGCGGGAAGTCCAGGATCACCTGGTCGTTGGTGTAGGAATGGATGGTGGTCATCCAGCCTTTCCTGATCCCGAAGGTCTCGTGCAGCACCTTGGCGAACGGCGCGAGGCAGTTGGTCGTGCACGACGCGTTCGAGATGACGAGGTGCTTGGCGGGATCGTAGATCTGGTTGTTGACCCCCATCACGAGCGTCGCGTCCGGGCCCGTGGCCGGCGCCGTGATGATTACGCGCTTCGCGCCCCCGGCGATGTGCTTGGCGGCGTCGTCTCGCTTGGTGAACTTGCCGGTGCTCTCGAAGACGACTTCGACGCCGAGGTCCTCTCCAGGGCAGCGCCGCCGGATCGCGCTGCGAGAGGACGTCGAACTTGTCCCCGTTGACGCTGATCCAGCCATCGCCGGACTCGATCGTCGCGTCGAGGTTGCCGAGGATCGAGTCGTACTTGAGCAGGTGGGCCAGCGTCTTGGTGTCGGTGATGTCGTTGACGGCGACAAAGTCGAACTCGCGGTTGCCGAGCGCCGCCCGCATGATATTCCGGCCTATCCGGCCAAACCCGTTGATGCCGACACGAATCGCCATGGACGTCCTCCTGCCGTAGACCCTGGCCTTGGTCCTCTGCGCCCCGGCACGCCGAAGGGGAGACGCAAGACGATCAGGGTCTCGTTACACGCGTTGTTTTCCTGGCCAGGGGCGGGTGTTCGGGGGCCGGCCCTTCCGATGCCGACGGCCGGGCCCGACGGCCGGGCCCTACGGGCCAAACATGTATTGTAATGAACGGGTTGCGGGGGGGTCAAACCCGCGTGCTATACTGCGCCACAACCATGATTCGGGCCTGAAAGGGCCCGAGTGGTCCCGTCAGACCTGCTTTTTGGTCGCATGGTCGGCCTGGCCTCGGGTCAAGAAGCTCACGCGGTCGGCCCGCGCGTTTGGCCTCGTGCCTATGTATGTCCTCTACAGTCTGGTGATGGTCGCGCTCTTCGCGGTGGCGTCGCCATACTTTCTCTACCAGGCGATCCGGTACAAGAAATACGTCGGCACGCTCGGGGAACGCTTCGGCCTGTTGCCCGTGTCGCTCAACCTGGACGGGGAACCCTCCATCTGGATCCATGCCGTCTCGGTGGGGGAGGCGCTCACCGCGCGCGCCATCGCCGCGGATCTCAAGGAGCGCTACCCGCGATTGCGGCTCTATGTGTCGACCACGACGCTGGCCGGCCAGCAGATCGCCCGCCGCAGTTTCCAGATGGCCGACGGCCTGTTCTATTTCCCCTTCGACCTGCCCTTCATCGTCAACCGGACGCTGCGCGTGATCAGGCCGCAGCTGTTCATCATGATGGAAACCGAGATCTGGCCGAACCTCCTGAAGGCGTGCCGCGCCAGGGGAGTCCGGACCGTCATGATCAACGGGCGGATCTCGGCACGGTCGTACCCGCGCTACCGGATGGTCCGCCCCCTGTTCCGCCGCGTGCTGACGCTGGTCGATCGCTTCTGCATGCAGGGCGAGGAGAGCGCCCGCCGGATCATCGATCTCGGCGCACCTCCCGATCGCGTGACGGTGACCGGCAGCCTGAAATTCGACGCGCTCCAGGTCGCGCCCGTGCAGGGCCGCCCACCGGACCGCGTCCTGCGCTTCTTCCAGGTGCCCGAGGGGCGGCCGGTGATCGTGGCGGGCAGCACCATGCCCGGCGAGGACGAGCTGGTGTTCCGCGCCTTCGAGCGCATCCGGACGATGACCCGCCACCCGCTGCTCGTCATCGCGCCGCGCAAACCCGAGCGGTTCGACGAGGTCGAGCAGCTTGCGCGCCAGTCCGGCTTCCGCACGGTGCGGAGAACCGAGCTGACCATCGACGAGGATCCGCGGGCGGATGTCGTCGTGCTGGATACCATCGGCGAGCTCGCACAGGTCTACCAGGTCGCCACCGTGGTGTTCGTGGGCGGCAGCCTGGTGAACACCGGCGGCCACAACATCCTGGAGCCGGCGATCTTCGGCAAGGCCGTGGTGTTCGGGCCCCACATGCAGAACTTCGCCGAGATCGCCGAGACGTTTCTCCGGCACGAGGCAGGCATCCAGGTCAACAACGCGGCCGAGCTCGAGGCCGCGCTGCTCGACCTGATGACCAACCGCGAGCGGCGCGAGCGGCTGGGTGAAGCGGCCCGGTCGCAGGTTGCCGCCAACCGCGGCGCCCGGTCGAAGAGCCTGGCCGCCATCATGGACGTCTTTCCGGACCAGTCCTCCATGCCGCGCCGGACGGTCGTGCCGTTCCGGGGCCGCGCAGGCACGTGATGTCTCTCTTGAACTCCCTGTACGCTCGCGCAGCCGAGGCACGCCGCCGGCTTTACGACAAGCCGGGTCGCAAGAGGCGGCTCGAGCGCCCGGTCATCAGCGTGGGCAACCTGACGGTCGGCGGCAGCGGCAAGACACCGACCATCGCCCACCTCGCCGGCCTGCTCCGCCAGGCTGGAGAGCACCCGTCCATCTTGAGCCGCGGCTACGCCCGGAAGGACCCCATCGACGGCGTGGTCCTGGTGTCCGACGGGCACCGGATCTGCGGCGAGCTCGAACGCAGCGGCGACGAACCGCTCATGCTCGCCCGATCGCTCGACAAAGTAGCGGTGCTGGTCTCGCCCGATCGCTACCTGGCCGGACGGCTCGCCGAGCTGCACCTCGGTTGCACGGTGCACCTTCTGGACGACGGGTTTCAGCACCTCGAACTGGCGAGGGACGTCGACCTGCTCATCGTTCGACCCGAGGATCTGAGGGATCCGCGGACCTTGCCCGGCGGACGCCTTCGCGAGGGCCTGGCTGCGGCCAGGGCCGCCGACGCCATCCTCGTCGCCGATTCAACGGAGAGCGAAGCACGGGAGGTCCGGACCCGTCTCGGCGTGGACAGGGCGTTCCGCGCGGTTCGCACGCTGGAGCCTGCGCTGGTGCAGCAAGGTCCCGACCGGACCGCTCCGGTCCATCCCGAAGGGCCCGTCTTCGCCGTGGCGGGGATTGCGACTCCCGCGCGCTTTTTTTCGGAGGTTGCCGCCGCCGGGTGGGAGGTCGTGGGGACGCGTCCATTCCGCGATCACCACCAGTACAGCCTGCGTGACGTGCAGGACGTCGTCTCCGAGGCGCAGGCGGCCCACGCCCGGTTCATCATGACGACCGAGAAGGACCTGATGCGCCTGATTCCGTTCGGAGAGCTGGCGCTGCCGCTTGCGTGGATCCCGCTGCGGATGGCGGTGGAACCGAAAGCCGAGTTCAAGGGCTGGCTGGCAGCCGAGCTGGCCACGGCCCGCGAAGCCCGCCTGGCTGACCGCGCGTCGGGCCATCCCGCCGAGTTCACAGAGCTCACGTGAAGCATCGTCTCGAGTACCTGCTCGTTGCCGTGCTGACGCAGGCGGTCCGCCTGCTGCCCTGGGGGATTGTCGCCGCGTGCGGCACGACGCTTGGCGAAGTCTTCTGCGCGCTCGACTCGCGACATCGCCGGATCACGCTCGAGAACATCGCGGCGGCGTTCCCGCTGAAAACGCCCGCGGAGCACCGGTTGTTGGCGCGCGGCGTCTTCCGCCACTTCGGCCGCGTGCTGTTCGAGTTGCTGAAGTTCAGCACGCTGACCCCGGAGCAGATGCTCGACCGCGTGGAATTCGAAGGGCAGGACCGCGCGCGCGACGCGTTCGCCCTGGGCCGGGGCGTGCTGTTCTTCACCGGCCACTTCGGATTCTGGGAAGTGCAGGCGATTGCCCATGCCGCCGTCATGCCGCCCATCTCCGTGCTGGCCCGGCCGCTCGACAATCCGCTGCTCAACGCGCTGGTTGAACGCGTGCGCGGAGCCACGGGCAACAGCGTGATCTACCGCCGCGGCGCACTGCGGCGCATCCTGCGGGCGCTCTCCGCCAACCAGGGTGTTGCGCTGCTGATCGACCAGCACATCCAGATGCCCGACGCGGTGCTGGTGGATTTCTTCAATCGGCCCGCGGCCACCACGCTCGCCCTCGCCGTGCTGGCCCAGCGCACGGGCGCGCCCGTGATTCCGGTCTTCGCGCTTCCGCGGGGCCCCGGGCGCTACCGGCTGATCTACGAACACCCCGTGGGACCGCCGACCGAGGACACGCCCGAGGCGGTTCGAGACTTCACCCAGCGCTGTACCGACGTGCTGGAAATGTACGTTCGACGGCACCCCGAACTGTGGCTCTGGATGCATCGCCGCTGGCGGGAGCCTGATTCGAACGCGCCTCGCGATCGGGGCATGTTCCCCGCGGCAGGCCGCGGCGAGAACGGGTCATGACGACCATCGTGTTCGCGCCGAACTGGCTGGGCGATGCCGTGATGGCACTGCCGGCGATTTCCGGCATCCGGCGCAACACCGGCACCAAACGGCTCGTGATCGCGGCTCGGGCGTCGGTCGCGGGACTCTTCGCGCTGGTGCCGGGCGTCGACCAGGTGGTGACGCTCCCCAACGGCCGCGGGTTGTCGGCGCTGCGCGCGTTCCGCGAGAGCATCGCGGCGATCAGGGCCGTCGGCGCCGATCGAGCGATCCTGCTGCCGAACTCGCTGCACGCGGCGCTGCTGGCGGCCCGATCCGGCGTCGCTGAGCGGTGGGGCTACGCTCGAGACCTGCGACGATTGCTGCTGACCCGATCCGTCCCGCGCGCCAAGGGCAAGCTTCACCAGGCCGAGTACTATCGGCGTCTGGTCACCGCGCTCGGGATGGAAGCCGGGCCCGCCGAGGCCCGGCTGGATGTGCCGGAGGAGTGCAAGACGGCTGGTCGAGTGATGCTGATCTCGAACGGATGGGACGGCACCAGCACGCTCATTGGCATGGCGCCCGGCGCGGCCTACGGTAGCGCCAAGCAGTGGCCTCCCGAGTACTTCGCGCGGCTGATTGGCCGGCTCACCGTCACCGGGGAGGTGACCTGCATCCTGGTCGGGACCCGTGCCGATGCGAGCGTCACCTGCGAGATTGCCCGGGTAGCGGGTAAGATGGCTCGGAGCGCCGGCGCAGGCGCAGGCACGGAGAGCCGGGCACCGGCGGGCGCACGAGCAGGCACCGGGCGGAGGGCGGCGCCCGAGGTGATCAACCTGGCGGGGCTCACGACCCTGCAGGAAATGGCCGGCGTGATGACCCAGTGCCGCGCATTCGTGTCGAATGACTCGGGCGCGATGCACGTGGCTGCAGCCGTTGGAGTCCCGGTGGTCGCCATCTTCGGGCCGACCGATGACCGGGCCACCTCACCGCTGCCGTTCGCGCCGGTGGACGGTGAACGGCGCCCCGAGCACGCCGTCCTGACTTCTCCGACATGGTGCAGGCCGTGCATGCTGCGCGAGTGCCCGCTCGACCACGCCTGCATGACGGGCATTTCGACCGACCGGGTGCGAGACGAGGTTGTCGCGCGGCTGGCGGCTGGCGGCAGGCGGCCGGCGGCGTGATGTACTCCGCGGGCAACCGTCGATACGGTGGGAAGTGCCATGCTGGATATGTCGTTCGCGCCGCGCCTGGCGGAGAGCCGGCAGTCTGAAACCTGCGGCCTGAAGCCCGTAGCCTGACGATGACGATTGACGAAAGCCCACAGCCCTTGAAGCCTGCCGTGTTCCTCGATCGTGACGGAACGCTGGTCGAAGAGGCCGGCTACATCGACCGCGTCGAGCGCATCGTCGTGTATCCGTTCGCCGTCGACGCCGTCAGGCTGCTGCGCCGCGCGGGCTATCTTGCGGTTGTCGTGACCAACCAGGCCGGCGTCGCCAAGGGAATCTTCCCGGAGAGTTTCGTCGCGGAAGGCCGCCGGTTCCTCGCTGACAGATTCGCCGCAGGCGGGGAGGCGTTCGACGGCTACTACTATTGCCCGCACCTGCCCGACGCCACGGTCGAGGCCTACCGGTGCGACTGCCAGTGCCGTAAGCCGCGAACGGGGATGGTCGACCAGGCGGCCCGCGAACTCGGCATCGACCTCAGCCGGTCGGTGGTCATCGGCGACAAGTGGATCGACGTCCAGCTCGGGCACAACGCGGGGGCCCGAGGCATCCTCGTGAAGACGGGATACGGAGCGTCAGAGGCCATCCGCCCGCACGACGGCCGACAGGCCGATGCGGTCTGCGCCAACCTCATCGAAGCGGTCGTCTGGCTGCTCGACCACCCCGCGTAGCGACCACCATGGGCAAGATCGTCACCCTGGATGAACTCGAGGACATCATCGCGGCCGAACGCGGCCGCGGGAAGACCATCGCCCTGGCCAACGGCTGCTTCGACCTGCTGCACGTCGGGCACGTCCGCTATCTCGAAGGAGCCGCGGCCGAGGCCGACCGGCTCGTCGTGGCCGTCAACGACGATGAGTCGGTGAGGATGCTGAAGGGTGAAGGCCGGCCGATCATGAACGAGGCGGATCGCGCCGAGATCGTCGCCGCGCTGCGATCGGTGGACTTTGTCGTGCTGTTCTCGGGGAGAACCGTGGGCGATGTTCTGCTCCGGCTGATGCCGGATGTCCACTGCAAGGGCACCGACTACACCGTCGAGTCGGTACCCGAGCGCGGCATAGTGCGCGGCTACGGCGGGCGGACCGCGATTGTCGGAGACCCGAAGGACCACTCGACGCGCGACTTGCTGGGGCGGATCGGCGGAGGGCACTGACGCGTGGACTCGTTCCGGCTGGTGGCTGGAGGCCGGCGGCTTGCGGCGCACCTCGTCGTCGGCCCGCAGGCGCGCCAATTCCACGCGTGATCCGGTCCGTAGCCCGAAGCCCGAGGCCCGGGGCTTATTACTGATGAACCTCTCCATCCTCATCGTCCGCCTCGGCGCGCTGGGCGACATCATCCATGCCGTTCCGGTCGCCGCCGCGCTGAGACACGCGTGGCCCGGGTCGCGCATCGACTGGGTCGTGGACAGCCGGTATCGCCGGATGCTCGACCTGGTGCGAGGGCTGGACCGGGTCGCCGAAGTCGGCGCGAACACCTGGCCCCTCGCGATCCCGTCGCTCAGGCGATCGCGGTACGACGTCGCCATCGACTTGCAGGGCCTGTTGAAGTCGGCCGCGCTGGCGCGTGCGAGCGGAGCCGGCCGCGTCATCGGGTTCGATGCGGACCATCTCCGGGAACGGGCCGCGCGACACTTCTACTCCGAGACCGTCATCCCGCCCGCGACAGGCCACGTGATCGGGAAGAACATGGCCGTGCTGGCCGCGCTCGGGGTGGACGGCGGACCCCCCCGTTTTCCAATCGAGCTTCCACCCTCGGACATCGTCAATCGCGCCCGCGCCGCCCTCGCAATCGCAGCCGGGGATCGATTCGCCGTCATCAATCCGAGTGCCGGCTGGCCAAACAAGCAGTGGCCGCCGGAACGATTCGGCGAGGTGGCCGCGCATCTTCGCGCGCGACACGGGATGAAGTCCGTCGTGATCTGGGGTCCAAACGAGCGCCCGCTCGCCGAACAGGTGGCCGCTTCGTCGCAGGGGAGTGCGGATGTGGCGCCCGGGACGACCCTGGGCGACCTTGCGGCACTGGTGAGCGGTGCTGCGCTCATCATCTCCGGCGACACCGGCCCGCTGCATCTCGCGACCGCGCTCCGTACGCCGGCCGTTGGGCTGTTCGGGCCAACCAGCCCCGTGCGCAACGGCCCGTTCGACCCGGAAGATGTCAGCCTGTCGCGGTTCGACTCATGCGAGTGCCATCACAAGAGGCAGTGCCGGCGGTCCACGCCGTGTATCATGGACATCTCGATCGGCGAATTCACCGACGCGGTGGATCGCCGCTTGAGGTCACTGCCCGTTCATGCCTGACCTGACTTCTCATCTGGCCCGCCTCCGCGTGCCCATCGGATTCGCCGCCAGCGTGCTGGTGCTCGCGTTGGCCGAACCCAGCTGGCATTCGATTTTACTTGGCGCGATCGTGGCGTGCCTGGGAGAGGCGGTCCGCGTCTGGTCGGCCGGACATCTCGAGAAGAGCAGGGAGGTGACGCGGTCAGGGCCCTACCGTTTCGTCCGCCATCCGCTCTATCTCGGGTCGAGCATCATGGGCATTGGCGTCGCCCTGGCCTGCGCCAACCTTCTGGTCGCCCTCATCACGGCACTCTACCTGGGCATCACGCTGACCGCCGCCATCCGGACGGAAGAGGCGTTTCTTCGAGCGCACTTCGGCGACGAGTACGACGCCTACTGCCTCGGCCATGCGTCGGTTGTCGAGCGCCCGTTCAGCTGGGAACGCGCGTGGCGCAACCGGGAGTGGCGTGCCGTCGTCGGCCTGGCGGTGATGGTGCTGCTGCTGGCTGCAAAGATCGTCCTGTTCGGGCCTGGCGCTTCCCCGATCTGATTGGCCTTTGGCGCCCGATGCCGGCCTCTGGCCGCAGGCTTCCGGCCACCGGCCCTCTGGCGCCAGATGCGTCTGGCGCCGAGTTGGCGCGCATCCCACTGAGATTCGCGCCCAGTCCCCAGCCCTGGCGCTTGGGCCCTGGCCCCGAACCCCGAGTCCCTAGCCGCTAGCCCCTAGCCCCAAGCCCCTAGCCCAAGCCCCTAGTGTGATAGCATTTTCGCGGAACTTTCGAGGGCGGAATGTCATTTCGGGACGTGGTCGGCCACCGGCGTCTGATCTCGCTGCTCGAAAGGGCGGTCGCGTCGAAATCCGTCCCGCAGAGCCTGATCTTCTCGGGACCCGATGGCATCGGCAAGCGGCTGGTCGCGCAGTCACTGGCGCAGGCGGTCAACTGCCTGAGCCCGGTCGAGGTCCCCGGCGGGCGCGACGCGTGCGGACAGTGCTCGTCGTGCAGCAAGATCGCGCGCGGCCTGCACCCGGACGTCTCGGTTCTCGCACCCGAGGACAGCGCGACGATCAGCGTCGACCAGGTCCGCGACGCGATCGAGCAGACCGTGTACCGTCCGTTCGAGGGGCGGTGTCGCATCTCGATTGTCGACCCGGCCGACGCGATGCTGGGTCCGCCGCAGAACGCGCTGCTCAAGACGCTCGAAGAACCGCCAGGAGCCTCGGCGTTCATCCTGGTGACGTCGCGCCCCGACATGCTGCTCGACACGGTGCGATCGCGATGCTGTCACCTGCGGTTCGCGCCGCTCTCGGCTCGCGACATCGCCGACGAACTGGTCGCGCGTCACGGCTACGCGGAACACGATGCCCGCGCGGTTGCCGCGCTGGCCGACGGGAGTTTCGGCCGCGCCCTCACGGCGCGGGCCGAGGAGCTGGGCGAGGCCCGCGCGATTGCCGCCGCCGTGCTCCAGCAGGCGGCGGGCAGCCGCGATGTGAGACTGCGCTTTGCAGCCGGGGCCGCCCTGCTGCAGATGCCCCCGAAGAAGTCGAAGGAGAAGAAGGGTCGCGAAGCCGAGTCGGACAAGTCGTCGCAGCCGGCCGACCGCCGGGCGCTGGCGCTTCGCCTGCGCGCCATGGGATCGCTGCTGCGCGACGTGGCCATACTACTCACCCGCGCGCCTGACGCGGCGCTGGTCAACCTCGACCTGAGGTCCGAGCTCGATCCTCTGGCGAAGTCTTACGACCGGGAGGGCGTCATGCGGGCGTTCGCCGCAGTCGGCCGGGCCCTGGGGGCCCTGGAACGCAACAACGGCAGTCCGAAGATCGTCGTCGACTGGCTGGCGTTCCAGTTGTAGCCTCGCCGCCCGGACGGTGCTCCGGCCATAGATGCAGGTGCCTATGAGCGCTGGTCATCCCGGCGCCGTCGTCACGGTGCGGACCATGCCACTGGGGTGGCTCCGCGTGATCGCGGCCGTCGATCACGACGAAACCTTCTTGCCGGGCGATCCCGTGGTCGTGCAGACCGACGCCGGTCCGCAGATCGGCCACGTGACGGCGACCGCCGGCGTGCTGCTGCTCCGGCTGGCGGCGAGCGGGCCGGTGGGGAAGGTGCTGCGCAGGGCGACGTCCCAGGA
The DNA here is from genome assembly GCA_963843385.1 of uncultured Acidobacteriota bacterium. Taxonomy (GTDB): domain Bacteria; phylum Acidobacteriota; class Vicinamibacteria; order Vicinamibacterales; family JAKQTR01; genus CAVOHU01. The sequence continues at coordinate 497,604 of CAWJJY010000005.1, read as the reverse complement.
CCTGGTCGTGCGGCAGCGGCAGGACGAACGCGAGAAGGAAGCCTACCGCGTCGGCATCATGAAGATTCGCGAGCGCGGCCTCGCGATGAAGCTGACCCGGGTCGAACAGGTCTTCGACGGGTCACGCCTCGTCTTCTACTTCACCGCCGAGGGCCGCGTGGATTTCCGCGAGCTGGTGCGCGAGCTGGCCTCGGAGTTCAAGACGCGCATCGAACTCAGGCAGATCGGGGTCCGGGACGAGGCGAAGCTGCTGAGCGGCTACGGGACGTGCGGCCGGCCGTTGTGCTGCACCGCGTTCCTGACCGGCTTCGATCCGATCTCGATCAAGATGGCGAAGCAGCAGGATCTGGCCCTGAACCCGTCCAGGCTCTCCGGGCTGTGCGGCCGCCTGAAATGCTGCCTGCGATACGAGCTGCCTCCCGGTTCCTTCCCGAAGGAGCGGGACGAACAGCCCGGTGCCTCAGGCGAAGCCCGCGCGGCCCGGTGCGGTGGCAGCTGAGCACGAGGGACACCGAAGGCCATGGCTCTTCCACGCGTCGCCATCACGCTCGGCGATCCGGCCGGCATTGGCCTCGAGATCGCCCGAAAGGCCGTGGCCGATTCGCGGGTGACGAAGGTCTGCGAGCCGGTCTTCTACGGCCGCGACGACGCGGTGAGGTTCCCGCCGGGCCGGCTGTCGGCTGAAGCCGGGAGGGCGGCCTACGATGCGATCGCCGAGGCGGTGCGCGATGCGCTGGCCGGGCGCGTGCACGCGATTGCGACCGCGCCGATCAACAAGGAGGCCTTCGCGCTCGCCGGTCTGCCCTGGCGCGGTCATACGGATCTGCTGGCGCACCTCACGGGCGCGAAGCAGGTGGCGATGATGTTCTACGCGGACTCGATCCGCGTGATTCTCGCGACCGTCCACGTGCCCCTGTCGGAGGTGCCGCGCATCCTGACGCAGGAGCTGATGGAAGCCATCCTGAGGCTGACCGTGCGCGAGCTGCCCCGCTTCGGGTTCCAGTCACCGCGTGTCGCGGTGGCGGGCTTGAACCCGCACGCGGGCGAGGGCGGACTGCTCGGGTCCGAAGACCGGGACGTGATCGCGCCGGCCATCCAGGCCTGCCGGGCCGAAGGGTTCGACATCCAGGGCCCGTTTCCGGGCGACACGGTCTTCGTGCGCGCGGCGCGCAACGAGTTCGACGCGGTCGTCGCGTGCTACCACGACCAGGGACTGATACCCGTCAAGCTGCTGGCCTTCGGCAAGTCGGTCAACGTCACGCTCGGGCTGCCGATCATCCGGACCTCGGTCGACCACGGCACCGCGTTCGACATCGCGGGCAAGGGCGTGGCCGACCCCGGGAGCCTGATCGAGGCGATCCTGCTCGCGGCCCGGCTGGCGAAGGGCAAGAACCCGCGCCGCGGTGCGAGATGACCGACAAGGACGAGCGCAAGAAAGCTGAACGGATCATCTCCGAGAACCGCAAGGCCCACCACGACTTCCACCTGCTCGAGACCTTCGAGGCCGGCATGGTGCTGGTGGGCACCGAGGTCAAGGCGATACGCGAGGGCAAGGTCAACCTGCGCGACAGCTTCGCCAAGGTCGAGGGCGGCGAGATCTTCGCCCTCAACATCCACATCGGGTCGTACAGCAGCCGCGGGTACGCGGACCACGACGCGCTGCGCAAGAGGAAACTGCTGCTGAAGCGCGAGGAGATCCGCAAGCTCATCGGCAAGACGGTCGAGAAGGGCATGACGATCGTGCCCGTGCGGATGTATTTCAAGAACGGGCGCGTGAAACTGGCCATCAGCCTGGCCAAGGGCAAGCAGGATCGCGATCGGCGCGAGACGATCAGGCGGCGGGAGATCGACCGCGAGACCCGGGCGGCGGTGAAGGAACGCCAGCGATGAGACGGGCCTCGGCCCGCCGGCTGCGCGGGGCCGCGCCGGTCCGCCCTCTACGTTCCGGATAACGATCAGCGGCCGCCATGTGCCGTCAGAGCAGGCCAAGCAGCTTCCAACAACGTCGAAACACACAGCGCCCGGCAATGCGACGAGACAGTCATTCCGGACCGGTGGGCCACGGCTCCGCCAGGACACCGGTATCCGATTGCGGAAGGAGCGGCACGATGAAACGCCGTACGCAGACGGTCACGATGCTTGCGTTCGCGGTGTTGTGGCCCGGGCTGCTGGTTGCCCAACCAGGGTCGACGAAACCAGCGATCGACCTCGACCAGCGCGTCTTCGTAGACCTCAATCAGGTGCCGCCGGTTACACTCCTCCGCCAATTGGCGGCCGCCGTCGGCTGCAAGCTCGAAATCGAAGGCAGCCTGCCTGAGTCGGCCGTGAGCCTGCGATTATCGAACGTCCGAGCGAGGACCGCGCTTGACGCTGCCTGCGACACGGTGGGCTGCCGGTGGCGGGTCGAGGGCCAATCGCTGCACGTCGAAGTGACCGCGCCTCCGCCGGCGCTGACATCAGGACAGTCGTTCATCGAGAAGCTCGCCACGCCGCTCAGGGGCGAGGGCTGGAACATCGAGCGGGTTCCGCTAGGTGATGTGCTCGCGTTGCTGTCGAAGGAGCTTGGGGTACAGGTCGTGGTCGACAATGCGGATCCATCGACCGTGATCAGCGTGGACCTGAGGGGCCGGTCCCCGAATGAGGCATTTTCGTTTGTCCAGCGGGCGCTCGGATGGAACAGGGTCAGTCTTCCTGGCCGGACCTATTCGCTATCGAGCGGAAGCGGGCCAATGCCTCTCAAACCCCAGGTCATTCACCTGACCGGCCGGAAGGACCCGAACGCGGATACCGGGGCGGCTGCGGCGATACCACAGGTATTCGAAAAGGGCGAGCCGGGCATCACGATGCCGCGTGTCGTCCGCGACGCCAAGCCGCAGTACACCAGGGAGGCGCTCGACGCCAGGATCAAGGGCACGGTCGTGCTGTCGTGCGTCGTGGATCCGGGGGGGAATGTCACCGATATTCGGATCGTCCAGCCGCTCGACCCCGGGCTCGATGACCAGGCGATTGAGGCGCTGCGCCGGTGGCGCTTCATGCCGGGGCTGAAGGACGGCAAGCCGGTGCCCGTGCGCGTGACCATGGAGATGACGTTCACGCTGAAGTGAGACCGGTCGTTCACTCGCGCCGGCGGCGTTCGGCGGTATCCGGCCAGTCGTTCCGCCGCCCCGCTCGCGATCGCCGCCCCTCGACCTTGCTCGGGGCGCCCTGAGCAACGTCGAAGGGCGGCAAGCCGCATTTCCGGGGTGCTGTCGGCGGAACCGTGGGGCCCCCTCTCCGCGGCAAACGCCACACCGTGGCGTTTTCATGCGCACTTGGTCTTCGCGCCTGTGCGCTTGCCCAAGTGCGAAGCGGAGCCTCCCCCACGGCGATTTCGGCCCCTGCGATTCACTTTGTAGACTGGCGCCGTCGGCTCGGCTCGAGGGGCATGCGTCGCGACCGGCCGGACACCGCCGCGCGGCGCGATCCGGCCGCCAGCCTCCGGCCGCCAGCCTCCTGCCTCGCTCAGAGCCCGTCCATCGCCCCCTTCATCCTCCCGAGCGCCTCCATCAGCGTCGCCCGCGGGCACCCGAAGTTCAGGCGCACGAACCCCTGTCCGCCCGTGCCGAACGCCGGCCCATCCGACAGCGCCACGCGCGCCCGGTCGAGGAAGAACCGGTACGGGCTCCCGGGAATTCCGCTCTCGCGGCAGTCGAGCCACGCCAGGTAGGTGGCCTCAGGGGCGGCGACGCGGATGCGCGGCATCTCGCGCCGCACGAACTCGATGACGGCCGATCGATTCCCGTCGAGATACCCCAGCAGCTGAGTGAGCCAGGGCTGCCCGTCGCGATAGCCGGCGACGGCCGCGGCCAGGCCGAAGTTGTTGACCTCGGAGAAATCGCCGGAAGCCCGGATGGCGAGACGCTTTCGGAGGTCCCGGTCCGGCACGACGGCAAACGAGCACCTCAGGCCCGGCACGTTGAACGTCTTGCTCGGGGCCATCAGCGTGACCGTCCGCAGCGCCACCTCGGGCGCGAGCGAGGCAATCGGCGTGTGCGTCATCCCCGGGGCCAACAGGTCGCAGTGGATCTCATCCGAACACATCAAGACGTTGTGGCGCAGGCAGATCGTCGCGATCCGCTCGAGCTCCGCGCGTGTGAAGACACGGCCCACGGGATTGTGCGGGTTGCACAGGATGAACACCCGTGTCTCGTCGGTGATGGCCGCTTCGAATGCGTCGAAGTCGATGTCGTACGTGCCATCGCGGCGCTGCCGGAGCGGCGCCTCCTGGTGGACCGATCCGTTGTGGCGCGGCGTGAGGTAGATGGGCGGATACACGGGCGGCTGGACCAGCACACCTTCCGAACGCGACGCCACCGTGGCGCTCACCTGCTGAAACGCGACCAGCACGCCGGTCTGCAGGAGGATGGCTTCGGGTTGCACCCGCCAGCCGTAGAGGCGCGCGAGGCGCTCCACCAGCAGGGCGCGCAGCTCCGCCGGCTCCCGGCAGTAGCCGAACACGGCATGCTCCGCTCGAGCGCGCAAGGCGTCCACGATCGGTGCGGGCACGCGAAAATCCATGTCGGCCGTCCACAGCGGCAGGACGTCTTCGGGATAGATGTTCCACTTGGTGCTGTCCGAGTGCCGGCGGTCGATGATCTCGTCGAAGTCGTGTGTCATGGAAATCCCAAGGGCAATGCCATCCCTGCATCTTCGGACAGTGCGATGTTGAGTCCGACGTCTTCCACTTCTGCGGCGACATCCAGGCGGAACGGCATGTAGGCGCCCCAACCAGTCTAGATCCACCCGCACCCGATCGACTTCCGGGCCAGTTCGCACCGCCCGTGCGTTTGCCGCTTCATTAGCGCGATGCTAGGATACGAGACTCCCCCGACCCCTGGCGGAGTCTTCAAAGAGGCCGGACGTTTATCATGACCGCAACCCAATCCGCACCTTCATCGGGCACCATGCACGTGCCCCTTCTGGACTTGCAGGCCCAGTACCGGCCAATCCGCGACGAGATCCTGGCCACCATCACGCGCGTGTGCGACAGCCAGCGCTTCATCATGGGGCCCGAGATCGAGGCGCTCGAGTCCGAACTCGGGGCGATGCTCGAGGTCAGGCACGCCGTTGGCGTGTCCTCGGGCACCGACGCGCTGCTGCTTGCGATGATGGCCCTGGGCATCGGCCCGGGCGACGAGGTCGTGACGAGCACCTACTCGTTCTTCGCGACGGCCGGCTGCGTGGCGCGGCTCGGCGCGACGCCCGTGTTCGTCGACATCGACCCGGTCACGTTCAACATGGATCCCGCCGCGGCCGCCTCGGCCATCACCCCGCGCACCAAGGCGATCGTTCCCGTGCACCTCTACGGCCAGAGTGCGGAGATGGACGCCATCCTCGCCGCGGCATCGCGGGCGGGCGTGGCCGTTATCGAGGATGCGGCGCAGGCCATCGGCGCCCGCTACAAGGGTCGCACGGTGGGGTCGCTCGGGACCTTCGGCGCCTTCTCGTTCTTTCCAAGCAAGAACCTCGGCGCGTTCGGCGACGGCGGCCTGGTCACGACCAACGACGAGGCCCTGGCGCGCCGGTTGAAGATCCTCCGCGTGCACGGCGGCGAGCGGCAGTACTACCACACGATGATCGGCGGGAATTTCCGGCTCGACGCGCTCCAGGCGGCGATCCTGCGCGTGAAGGCGAAGCACCTGGCGGGCTGGACCGAGGGGCGCCGCGAAAACGCGCTGCGCTACGGCAATCTCTTTCGATCGCGCGGCCTGACAGGCCAGGTCGGCCTGCCGGTGGCGCTCGACGAGCGGTACCACATCTACAACCAGTACTGCGTCCGGCTGCCGCGGCGCGACCACGTCAAGGCCCACCTCGACGCGCGCAACGTCGGCAACGCGATTTACTACCCGGTTCCATTTCATCTCCAGGCCTGTTTCTCACACCTTGGATACACGCCCGGACAGTTCCCCAGGGCCGAGGACGCAGCCAATTCATCCCTCGCGCTGCCGATCTACGGAGAGTTGACCGAAGCGCAGCAGCGCTACGTCGTTGATTGCATCGCGGAGGCACTGTGAAGGTAGACGTTACGGCTCAGGCCGCTCCACCGCGCAAGTCGAGAATGCCCGGAACCACCGCCCAGATCTTCATCGGGCTCATCCTGGGAATTGTCATCGGGTACATCTGGCCCTCGTCCGACGTGAACGGCGTCCACGTGGCAGGGTATGCCGAGAGCATCAAGCCGCTGGCGGACACGTTCCTGCGGATGATCAAGATGATCATCGCGCCGCTGCTGTTCTCGACGCTGGTGGTCGGGATCGCCGGCACCGGCGACATCAAGGCGATGGGGCGGATCGGGATCAAGGCCATCATCTATTTCGAGATCGCCACCACGATTGCGCTCTTCCTCGGCCTGTTCCTCGTCAACACCTTCCAGCCTGGATCGGGACTGCAGATCGCCACGCTCAGCACCGACACGCTCAAGACGCTCCAGGAGACCAAGGGGCACAGCGGCTGGGAAATGCTCGTGCTGCTCTTCCCGACCTCGGTCGTCGACGCGATGGCGCGCGGCGACATCCTGCAACTGGTCGTGTTCTCGATCTTCTTCGGCATCGGCGTGGCCGCCATCGGCGAGAGGGGCAAGCCGCTGGTCGACGTGCTCGAGAGCACCGCGCAGACGATGTTCAAGTTCACCGGGTACGTGATGAAGTTCGCGCCAATCGGCGTGATGGCGGCCATCGCGGCGACGGTCGGCAAGATGGGGCTCGGGATCCTCCTCACGCTCGGCAAGGTCGTGCTGCTCATGTACGGCGGGCTCATCGTCTTTGCCATCGTCGTGATCGGCGGCGTGTCGATGATCATCAAGGTGCCGTTCTTCACCTTCATCCGCGCGGTCAAGGAGCCGTTTCTCATCGCGTTCACGACCGCCAGCAGCGAGGCGGCGCTGCCCAAGGCGCTGGAGGTGATGGAACGGTTCGGCTGCCCGAAGAACATCGTGGGACTGGTGCTGCCGACCGGCTACAGCTTCAATCTCGACGGCACCACGTTGTACCTGTCGCTGGCGAGCGTGTTCGTGGCACAGTTGTTCAACGTGGAGATGAGCTTCGGCCAGCAGCTCATCATGATGCTGACCCTCATGCTGACGAGCAAGGGCGTGGCCGGCGTGCCGCGCGCGGCGCTGGTCGTGCTGACGGCCACCCTGTCGCAGTTCAAGCTGCCGCTCGAAGGGGCCGCCATCCTGCTCGCCATCGATCAGATCATGGACATGGGCCGCACCGCGGTGAACGTGATGGGCAACTGCATCTCGACCGCCGTCGTGGCGCGATGGGAAGGCGTGTTCGACGACGAGAAGATGCGGGCCTTCGCAGCGGGGGAGCGCGCCGCCTGATGGCGAGAAAGGTGATCGTGACGGGCGCGGCCGGGCAGCTCGGCGCGTCCATGACCCGGCTGCTCGAGGCCGAGTACGACGTCGTCGCACTGACGCGGGCCGGCCTCGACATCACCAGCCACGAGGCGGTCGTCGACCGCGTGATGGCCGAGCGGCCCGCCGCCATCGTGAACTGTGCCAGCTACAACGATGTCGACGCGGCCGAAGGCGAGCCGGTCCGCGCGCTGGAGACCAACGCCTTCGCCGTGGAGTCGCTCGCGCGGGCGGCATCCGCCTGCGGCGCGATGCTCGTGCACTACAGCACGGATTTCGTGTTCGACGGCACGGCCACTCGACCCTACACCGAGCAGGATCCGCCTCATCCCTCGAGCGTCTACGCCGCCTCCAAGCTGCTGGGCGAGTGGCTGGCCGCGAAAACGCCGCAGTCGATCGTGCTGAGAGTCGAGAGCCTGTTCGGGGCGGCCCCGGGCTGGAAAGGCCGCCGGAGCAGCGTCGACAAGATCATCGAGGGGATCGAGGCGGGCGACGAGGTCGTGGTGTTCACGGACAGGACGGTGTCGCCAAGCTACGTGGTCGACATCGCCGAGGCGACGCGCCGCGTGCTCGCGGGCGACGCACCACCGGGGCTGTATCACTGCGTGAACGCTGGAGCCTGCACCTGGCAGGCGCTGGCGCTCGAAGCCGGACGGCTGATGGGCCGCACGCCGCGCCTTCGCCCGATCGAGTTCAAGACGGTCGTGCTTCCCGCGTCGCGACCCATGTACTGCGCGCTGTCATCCGACCGCCTCGCATCTCTCGGCATCGTGATGCCGCCCTGGCAGGACGCGCTCGCGAGACACATTGCGACCCGAGGCGCGCAGAAACCGTAGCGCTCTGACAGGTTAGAGGGTACAGGTTATAGGTTACAGGTTGTAGGTTGCAGGTCCGTGGGGCCTCGAACGATCGGGCTGATCGCTTCGGGCTTCGAGTCAGGGAACACGGGACCCGCGAGGGGAGATGTGGGGCTGGGCTTCAGACCCGCCGGAGGGGAACTTTGACCCGCTCGAGCGCTCGCCAGATCCGACGGCCTACGCCAGGGCTGCGGCGGTCCGCCCGAATCGTCTCGCGAAGGCGGAAGACCCGGCCTTCACTGGACCCTCACTGGCGGTGGCCTGTAACCTGTAACCTATAACCTGTAACCTTCTCCCCGTTCCCTACCCCATCTCCTCCGCCACCAGCCCCTTCACCATCTTCGCAATTGCGAGGCACGAGGTGAGGCCCGGCGAGCTGATGCCCGCCGCATGAATGAGCCCCGGACATTCACGGTCGCGGCGGATCATGAAATCCGCGAACGCCACGTCGGGGGGATTCAGATTCGGCCGGATCCCGCTGCCGGCAAGGCGGAGATCGGCGATTGAGGTCTGCGGCAGCAACTGGCGGGTGGGTTCGACGAACGATTCGAGCGGCGCCCGATCGCGCTCGTAGTCGTCTTTTGCTTCCTGGTGATGCACGGTCGGCCCGATGAGCACGCTGCCGCGTGTCGTGGGTGTGAGGTGCACGCCGAGACCGTGGCCCGAAGGGTTCGGCACCGGATAGACCAGGCCGTGGATGAGATGCCGCTTCGACGGGGCCAGCTCGGCGTACTCGCCCCGGCACGGGTAGATCGTGAAAGCCTCTCCGCCGAACATCGCGGAGACCTCGTCGCCGTGCAGGCCCGCGGCATTGACGACGACGCTCGCCAGGATCTCCTCGTGAGGCGATCGGAGCAGCAGCCCGCGGGTTCGCCGCTCGCCGGACATCAGCGGCGTGCCGCGCAGGATGATGGTGCCGCGGTCCTCGCAGAGCCGGGCGAGCGCATCGACCAGCGTCTCGGGCTCGACGATGCCGGTGGCGGGAGAGAACAGGGCCGCCACGGCGCGGACGTGCGGTTCGCGCCGGCGCGCGAATGCGGCGTCGACCAGTTCCAGCCCTTCGACGAGGTTGGCCTCGCCCTTCGCCTTCAGGTCCGACAGCGCGCCCACCTCGCCCTCGTCGCACGCGACGACCAGCTTGCCGCACCGGGCGTGGGGCACGCGGTGGGTCGCGCAGAACTCGTAGAGGAGCCGGGCGCCCTCGATGCAGAGACGGGTCTTGAGCGACCCGGCGGGGTAGTAGAGGCCGGCGTGGATGACGCCGCTGTTGTGGGTACTGGTGTCCATCCCCGGCTTCGGATGACGTTCGAGCAGGCAGACCGCAGCGCCCGTCGCGGCGAGCTCGGCGGCGATTGCGAGCCCGACCACGCCCCCGCCCACGACCGCGACATCGATGGTTTCCATGCGCGAGCCGCCCCCGTCGCCGGCTGTGTATCAAACGCGAGACATCAGTCGTGCCGTCGAAACACGCCTTGATTCACCCGATCGAACCACATAAGATGGCTGCTTGTTTCCCGCGGAGGATCGATCTCATGCCGAAGCGCGCCATCATCACGGGCATCACCGGTCAGGACGGGTCCTACCTGGCCGAGCTGCTGCTCGACAAGGGGTACCAGGTGACCGGCGTGGTCCGGCGGCTGAGCGGGCCCAACTACGATCGGATCGAGCACCTGCTGGATCGTATCAAACTTCGGCCCGCCGACCTCCTGGACTCGCTGTCGCTCATCCGCGTCATCGAAGAGGCGGAGCCCGACGAGTTCTACAACCTCGCGGCGATGTCCTTCGTGCCGGCCTCGTGGGACCAGCCGCTGCTGACCGGCGAGTTCAACGCGATGGGCGTCACCCGCGTGCTCGAGGCCATCCGCCAGGTGAACCCGAAGGTCCGGCTCTACCAGGCCTCCTCCAGCGAGATGTTCGGCAAGGTCCGCGAGGTCCCTCAGACCGAGCTCACCCCGTTCTACCCGCGCAGTCCGTACGGCGTGTCGAAGGTGTTCGGCCACTACATCACGGTCAATTACCGCGAGAGCTACGGCCTGTTCGCCTGTTCGGGCATCCTGTTCAACCACGAATCGCCGCGCCGCGGCCTGGAGTTCGTCAGCCGCAAGGTGACCGACGGGGTCGCCCGGGTCAAGCTGGGCCGCGCCGACGCGCTCTGGCTCGGCAATCTCGAGGCCCACCGGGACTGGGGGTTCGCCGGCGACTATGTCCGGGCCATGTGGCTGATGCTCCAGCAGCCCACGCCCGACGACTACGTGATCGCGACCGGCATCAGTCACTCGGTGAAAGACCTGGTCGAGGCGGCCTTCAGCCATGCGGGCCTCGACTGGGAGCGTCACGTCAAAGTCGATCCGAACCTGCTGCGCCCGGCCGAAGTCGATCATCTGGTCGGCAACCCCGCCAAGGCGCGCGTCATGCTGGGCTGGGAGCCCTCGGTGGACTTCAAGACGCTGGTCGGCACGATGGTGGACGCCGACCTTGCCAGGGTCTCTGCCGCACGCCCGAAAGTCGGACCTCAGCCGTAGCCATCCGTGGTCGGGCCCGATCGCGGGCGCGAGTCGCGTGCCGGGCCGCGTGGAGTCCCGTGCCGTCCCGGGGAGAAGCCAAATGGTGACGCTCGAAAAGATTCAGAACAAGGACCTCCAGGTCGGCATCATCGGCCTCGGCTATGTCGGCTTGCCGCTCGCGGTCGAGTTCGCCAAGGCGGGGTTCAACGTCACGGGTTTCGAGATCGACGTCTGGAAAGCGAGCGAGCTGAACGCGGGCCGCAGCTATATCCCGGACGTCCCGGCCGACGCGCTGGGCGCAGTCGTCAAGGCGGGCCGCTTCCGCGCGACGACCGACATGGCGCAACTGGCCGAGATGGACGCGATCGACATCGCCGTGCCGACGCCCCTGCGCAAGACGAAGGACCCGGACATGACCTTCGTCGTGCAGGCGGTCGAGGCCGTGGCGAAGCATCTCAAGAAAGGCCAGCTGATCACCCTGGAGTCGACCACCTACCCGGGGACGACCGACGAACTGGTGCAGCCGATGCTCGAAGCGGGCGGGCTGAAGGGCGGCCGGGACTTCTTCCTGCTGTTCTCGCCGGAGCGCGTCGATCCGTCGAACCCCCAGTTCCAGACGCGCAACATCCCGAAGGTCGTCGGCGGCATCGACAAGGCCAGCCTCGAACTGGGGTGCGCGCTCTACGGGCAGGTCACGACGACCATTGTGCCCGTCAGCTCGACGGTGGTGGCCGAGATGGCCAAGCTGCTGGAGAACACGTTCCGCGCCGTCAACATCGGGATGGTGAACGAGCTGGCGTTGATGTGCCACAAGATGAACATCGACGTCTGGGAGGTCATCGACGCCGCCAGGACCAAGCCGTTCGGCTTCATGCCGTTCTATCCCGGGCCGGGCCTGGGCGGGCACTGCATCCCGATCGATCCGTTCTACCTGTCGTGGAAGGCGCGGCAGAGCGGATTCGAGGCGCGGTTCATCGAGCTGGCGGGACAGGTCAACGGGTCGATGCCGGAGTTCGTGGTGACGCGCGTCGCCGACGCGCTGAACACGGTCAGGAAAGCCGTCAACGGATCGCGTGTGCACCTGGTCGGGGTCGCATACAAGAAGAACGTCGGAGACCTGCGCGAATCGCCGGCCCTCGACATCATGGAGTACTTGCGGCAGCGGGGCGCGCAGGTCACCTTCAGCGATCCCTACGTGCCGACCTTCACCCACGCCGACCACGTCTACGCGCCGGTTCCACTCGGCCAGGCGCTCGCGGAGAAGCCGGATTGCGTGGTGATCACGACCGACCACGATGCGTACGATTACGCGGATATTGCCGCGCGCGCCTCCCTGGTCGTGGACACCCGCAACGCGCTGCGCGATCACCCGGCGCCGCACATCTTCAAGCTCTGACGAACGCCCGGCTGGCGGCTGGAGGCTGGGGGCTGGCGGCCGGACACCGACAGGTCGAACCGGCGCCTCTTCGGTAGCGCCCAGCCCCAAGCGCCTAGCCTCTAGTCCCCATCCCCTGATTGTCCGACTGGGCGGATGCCAGGTCCTCCAGTTGCGTCTTCAGCGACGCCTGCGTGCGCCCGATGGCCGCGGCGGCCTCGCGCACCTCGTTCACCGCCGCGCGAAAGCGCTGCTCCCGCGCCCCCATGGCCTCCGATCGCTTGAGGAACTCGCCGGTCACCCCGTCCATACTCCCGGTCAGCCCGTTCACCATGAGCGCGAGCGTCTCGCTGTGGTCCTTGGTGTCCACATACGGCGTGATGCTCTGCAGGTAGAGGATGAGCTTGCTGTGGAGCACCTCGAGGGCCTCGATCTGCGACCGCAGCAGCGCGATGGTCGTGTCGATGGCGTCGCGCGTGGCCCGGTGCACGGCCACGTTCCGATTGACGTGATCCACGAGAACGGCGTTGAAGTCCTGCTGGCGCTCGAAGACGGGTTCCACCAGTCTCCACACGAATCCCGCCAGCTTGCGACGCCAGCCCGACCATGACGCAGCGGGCGGGTCCGCGAGGATCTTCCACCGCTCATTGAGCGGCGTCACCTGGTGCTCGTCGTAGCCGGGCGGCGGGTGCGGGAAATCGGGCAGCGCAGGAATCGCCGCATCGACCGCGGTCAACGCGTCGTTGTACGCACGGTCGGCTTCCTCCCGCTCGGCCTGCAGCCGCTCGATCTCCTCCCGGTTCAGGACTCGCCCGAAGAACATCGTGTCTCCTGCTACCGCCCGATGACGCCGTCGAGCGGACTGCTCGCCGTCGCGTACAGCTTCCGCGGAATGCGGCCCGACAGGTACGCCAGGCGGCCGGCGCGGACCGCGAGCTTCATCGCCTCGGCCATCTGGATCGGTTCCCGCGCGCCCGCGATGGCGGTGTTCATCAGCACCCCGTCCGCACCCAGTTCCATGGCGAACGCGGCGTCCGAACTGGTGCCGACCCCGGCATCCACGATCATCGGCACGCGCGCGAACTCACGGATGATCCGCAGGTTGTTGGCGTTCTGCACGCCGAGTCCCGATCCGATGGGCGCGGCGAGGGGCATCACGGCGGAGGCGCCGGCGTCCTCGAGCTTCCGGCACACGATCAGGTCGTCGGTCGTGTAGGGCAGCACCACGAATCCCTCCTTGACCAGGACCTTCGTCGCCTGCAGCAGGGCTTCGTTGTCAGGGAACAGCGTCCGCTCGTCGCCAATCACCTCGAGCTTGACCCAGTTCGACAAACCCGCCTCGCGCCCCAGCCTCGCTGTTCGAATCGCATCGTCGGCCGTGTAGCACCCGGCGGTGTTGGGCAAGATGAAATACTTCTTCGGATCGACGTAGTCCAGCAGCGATTCCTTCGTGCGGTCGCTGACGTTCACGCGACGAACGGCCACGGTGACCATCTCGGCGCCGGATGCTTCGTGCGCCAGGGCCATCACCTGGAAGGTCGAGTACTTGCCCGTGCCCACGATGAGGCGCGATGAAAACGACTTGCCTGCAATCTCCAGCGTGTCTGTCATCTTCGACCCTCGCGGCGGCGGGCACTCCTGCCGGGCCTCAGCCGCCGCCCACGAAATTCACGATCTCGATCTCGTCGCCCTCGCCGACCACGGTCGACTCGAACGCGGCCCGCCTGACAACCGTCACGTTCCGCTCGACGGCCACGCGCCGGCCGTCAATCCCCAGCCGCTCCAGCAGGGCCTGGACGGTGAGCGGTGCGTCGAGCACGTACGGTTCCCCGTTGAGTCTGATTGTCACGCGGCTGCCCGTTTCGACGGTGTTCATCATCATTCTATAGCCAGGCTGCCGCGACGCCGATCTGCCCCGCGATCTCGCGGGCGCGCTCGCCGCCATCGACCCGGAGGTGCGCGGGCCAGCCCGGGTGGCGCGGCGGAGGCGCGGCGGCGGCCGCGGCGATGGCTGACTCGTAGTCGCCGACGCTCACGTCGAGCGTGCATTCACGGCGCCAGTAGTCCCGCGCGGCCGCTCCGAGGCGCTCGCGCAGCGCCGAACCGGTCGCAAGCCTGACGATGCTCTTCTTCAATGTCTCGTGCTCGTCGGAGAGGTCCACGGCCATCGCGAGGGGATCCCGTGCACGCTCGGTGCCCGGCGGCACTTGCATCACCTCCATCGTGCGCGGATCGAGGCACGCGATGTCGCAGGTATGCGCCAGGTCGTCGACGATGGCGGGCGTGCCAGCCGCGACCGAGCGGAGCCACGACGCCGAGGTTTCACGCGAGGTCGGCCAGCGGAGACAGACGGCAATGTCTGCGGCCGCGAGGTACTCCGGGAGACGCGCATCCTCGACATACCCGCACGCGACGAGGCGGTCTGCCACGCCGAGGGCGGCCGCTTCGGCCTGCAGGTCGTAGTAGTCGACCGGCTCGCCGACCAGCATGAGCCGGGCCCCGGGCGCGTCGGAGGCCGCCGCGGCCAGAGCGCGGACGAAGGGTGTCAGCCCTTTCTCCGGCGTCACACGGCCGAAGGCGGAGAATACGACCGCGTCGGCCGGGATCGCGTGTCGCGCACGGACCTGTGATGGTGTGGCCCGCGGAGCGGCCAGGGGGTCGGACACCCCCATCCTGATGTGCGAGACCGCGACATCAGGGAAGAGGCCTCGAAGCTCCTCTGCCAGCCAGCGATTGTGGACCGCCACGAGCCGAGCCGATTCGACCGGCACGCGAAGCATCGGCCACAGGTGAAGAACGGTCCGGCCGAGACCAGCGACGACCAGATCGGCGACGCCCTCGGGCGCGTCGGGATGGCTGTAGGTGAACTCCGCCCGATAGTCGTCCGGCCGGCGCTGCTGCGACGTCAGGGCTTTGGCCCTGGCCTGGTGCAGCTGACCGTCATGCAGGACGACCAGACCCGGGTGCCGGACCAAGTATGGCCACAAGTAGTCGTGGCAGAGGTCATTGCCGAGCTGGTAGATGATCAGATCGTACGGATGCCGCGAGTGGCGCCACAAGAAATCGTGAGCATTCAGCACCTGGACCCGGGCGTCGATCTCCGGCGCGCGAGCGCTGGCGGTCGATGCGGGCGATCCCTCCGAGGAGGTCGGACCCTGCGCGGATGGCGCCTCGTTTCCGCCGCCGGCGATTCGCTCGACGAACACGTCGATTCGATGACGCACGGAGAGCGGACCGAGGAGCTCCGCGCTGTAGGCGGCGATTCCCGATCGGTCGGGCGGCAGCGGTCCGAACCAGGCGAGGCGCATGGACGCCCATCACGCTAGCACAATCAGGCGGCCGATCGAGCAGGGCTCTGGACCCGGCGCCAGGCCCCGGGTCGAAGGGGCTCGGGCTCGGCGCGAGTCGCTGGTTCGATCTGACCAAGTCGTCGTTCGGCATGGATTGCAGCACGCTCTCGCGCCCGAGGGAGATATTCCCAGGCTCGAACCTGGACCCAGCGTGCCTGGTGCGTCCGCGTTTCATTGACACTTCTCGACTCGGTCCATTAGCATGAAGCCGACTATGCAAGGTTGGCTTTCGATCCTGCTTTTGGCCTTCCTGGGGGCGGCTTTCGGGATCGGATCGATCCTGATGGCCCGGGTGCTCGGTCCGCGGCATCCGACGCCGGAGAAGGAAGCGCCGTACGAGTGCGGGATGCCTCCGGTGGGGGACGCGCGGGAACGTCAGCCGATCAAGTTCTATCTGATCGCGATGATCTTCCTGCTCTTCGACATCGAGGTCGCGTTCCTCTATCCCTGGGCGATGGCGATCCAGGACCTGCGCTGGCTGGGCTTCCTGCAGGTCGTGGTCTTCCTGGCCTTGCTCGTCGCGGGCTATGTGTACGTATGGCGGAAGGGTGCCCTGGATTGGGATCGACCCTGAGGCGTCCCGGCGTCGCGGGTGTCCGACGCGACCCAATCTCTTCCTGATTGTCCGCATGCCGGTCGACTCGGGCTTCCGGCGAAACGGGCGCGTTGGCGCATCACGATGGCGAGTGAACCGAACATTCCGATCCTGACCACCACGGTCGAGAAGATGGTCAACTGGGCCAGGCGATCGTCGATCTGGCCGGTGACCTTCGGCCTGGCCTGCTGCGCGATCGAGATGATGTCGATGAGCGCGTCGCGGTACGACATCGCGCGGTTCGGCGCCGAGGTGTTCCGCGGGTCGCCGCGCCAGTCCGACCTCATGATCGTGGCGGGGCGGCTGTCGCGGAAGATGGCGCCCGCGCTCCGGCGCATCTACGATCAGATGCCGGAGCCGAAGTGGGTCATCTCGATGGGCGCGTGCGCCTCGTGCGGCGGCGTGTTCGACAACTACGCCATCGTGCAGGGCGTTGATCAGATCGTGCCGGTCGACGTGTTCGTACCCGGATGTCCCCCACGTCCGGAGGCCCTGATCTACGGCATCATCCAGCTGCAGCGGAAGATCGACAAATCGCGGATCTGGGTCTGATGACCCCGGTCGGCCCTGAGCGTCCTGCGCCCTTCATGGACTCAACCGCCATCGTGACCGCGCTCGGAACGCTCGTCCCGGACGCCGAGGTGCGGCCGTGGCCGAGCATCGACTGGCCCACCATCGTGGTGCCTGCCGCGAACCTGCTCGCGGTGTGCACGGCGCTGCGCGACGCGCCCGCGCTCCGGTTCACCTTCCTGCTCGACGTGATCGGGGTGGATCGCCTGCCGGCCGAGCCGCGTTTCGAGGTGAACTACAACCTGGTGGCGCCCGACGCGCCCGCGCGGCTTCGCGTGAAGGTCCAGCTGCCCGGGCCCGATCCGCACGTGCAGACGGTCACCGGGATCTGGCCCTCCGCCGGCTTCCTCGAGCGCGAGGTGTGGGACCTGCTGGGCGTCGCGTTCGACGGGCACAAGGACCTGAGGCGCCTGCTGACGCCAGACGACTGGGAGGGCCACCCGCTCCGCAAGGATTATCCCGTGCAGGTGGATACGGCTGCGAAGTCGGGCGAGGCCCTGCAGATGACGGCGGCACAGTTCTGGAACGGGCTCGTGGCGGATCGCCACGCGCGCAAGGGTGACACCTGATGGTGCCCGGCGCCGAGGCGAGCATCAGGGCCATCATCGACGAGACGATCCGGCTGCACGAGCGGGCGAAATCGGGCTGTGTGATGGCCACGGCGCAGGCCGCATCGGCGATGACCGACAGCCTGCATCGCGGCGGGAAGGTGCTGATTTTCGGCAACGGCGGCAGCGCATCGGATGCGCAACATGTCGCCGCCGAGTTCGTCGGGCGGTTCGTGAGGGAGCGAAAGGCGGCGCCGGCCATCGCGCTGTCGACCGACACGAGCATCCTGACGGCGGTCGGCAACGATTACGGGTTCGATCGCGTGTTCGCGCGGCAGGTCGAGGCGCTCGGGCGGCCTGGCGACGTCGCCATCGGCATCTCGACAAGCGGCGGGTCGGTCAACGTGGTCGCGGGGCTGGAGACGGCGCGCCGGCAGGGGCTTGTCACTGTCGCGCTGACCGGCCGGGACGGCGGCGCGGTCGGACGGGCGGCGGACATCCACGTGAACGTGTCCTCGCAGGACACCGCGCGGGTGCAGGAGGTCCACCGCACGCTGCTCCACGCGATCTGCGAGCTGGTCGACCGGGAGTTGGGCACCTAGCGTTGCACCCCCGGCGGACGGGACCCTCGAGGCCCGCCCGCCCGGCATCCGGACACTCTGGACGAAGGCATCCGCGGGCCATGGGCGAACTGCGCACCGAAACGATGACCGTCAACATGGGGCCGCAGCACCCATCCACGCACGGCGTGCTGCGCCTGGTGCTGGTGCTCGACGGCGAGACGGTCCTGTCCATCACGCCGACGGTCGGCTACCTCCACACCGGCATCGAGAAGACCGCCGAGCAGAAAAAATGGCAGCAGGTCGTCACGCTCGTGGAGCGGATGGACTACCTCAGCTCGCATTCCAACACGCTCGGCTACGTGCTGTCGGTCGAGAAGCTCCTCGCCCTCGAGGTCCCGGACCGCGTGAAGTGGATCCGCGTGCTGCTGGTCGAGCTCCAGCGCATCAACAGCCACCTGGTCTGGCTGGGCACGCACGCCATGGAGCTCGGCGCGGTCACGGTGATGCTCTACACGTTCAACGAGCGCGAGCGGATCCTCAACGTCAACGAGCTCATCGCCGGCTTCCGGATGTTCCCGAGCTACATCCGCATCGGCGGGCTGCGGGAGGACCTGTCGGACGGGTTCCACGAGGCGGTCCGGGAGATTCTCGATCGCCTGCCCGGCCGAATCGACGTCTTCGAGGACCTGCTCACCAGGAACGAGATCTTCCTCCGCCGCACCCGCGGCGTCGGCGCCATCTCGCGCGACGATGCCATCGCGTGGGGCCTGGCAGGGCCGATCGCCCGCGCCTCGGGCTCGACCTACGACGTGCGGAAGGCGTTCCCGTATTGCGGCTACGACACGTTCGACTTCGACGTGCCGATCGGCGCCCGCGGTGACGTGTTCGACCGCTACCTGGTGCGGATGGACGAGATGCGACAGAGCGTCCGGATCTGCAGGCAGGCGCTCGATCGGATCTCGCCCCGCGGGGAGTGGGCCGCCGCCGATCCGCGCGTGGTGCCGCCGCCCAAGGACAAGGTCTACACCGAGATGGAAGCGCTCATCCAGCACTTCCTGATCTTCTCGCAAGGGTTCACGGTTCCCGCGGGCGAAGCCTACGTGCCCGTGGAAGGGCCGCGGGGGGAACATGGCTGCCACGTGGTTTCCGACGGCACCAACCGGCCGTGGCGTGTGAAGATGCGCTCGCCCTCGCTCATCGCGTGCCAGGCGATGGAGACGATGGTCAAGGGCGGATTGATTGCCGACGTCGTCTCCGTCATCGGATCGATTGACGTCGTGCTGGGGGACGTGGACCGGTGACCTTTCACCCGAAGATGCCGTATGCGACCGGGCTCCACCAGTCGGAGCGCGTGCAGCCGGAGGAGGGCCAGCCCTTCGAGCTGACGCCCGAGAACCGCGCGAAGCTCGAGGAGATCGCCAGGCAGTACCCGCCCGATCGGCGCCGGTCGGCGCTGTTGCCCGCCCTCTACCTGGTCCAGCGCCAGCAGGGCTACATCTCGGCGCGCGCGATGGAATACGTGGCGCAGGCCATCGGGTGCACGCCGGCCGAGGTCGAGGACGTCGTCTCCTACTACGTGATGTTCTTCAATCACCCGGTCGGAACCTACGTGCTCGGCGTGTGCCGCACCCTGTCGTGCGCGCTCAACGGGGCCGAGCGCGTCAGCGACGTTCTCTCCAGGAAGCTCGGGATCAAGCCCGGCGAAACCGATCCGTCGGGCACCTTCACGCTCATTGAAATGGAATGTCTCGGGGCGTGCGACCGCGGGCCGGTCATCATGGTCAACGATCACTGGCACGAATGCGTCACGCCCGAAGCGGCCGGCCGGCTGGTGGACGATCTGCGGGCCGCGGGCCCGGCGGCGCTCAGCGGCTGCCACCTGTGCGTCGAGCAGCGGAAGTAGTCATGGAACCTGTCCTCACCAAGCACGTCGGCGAGCCGAACAGCTTCTCGCTCGACTTCTCGCTGCGCCACGGCGCCTACGAGGGCCTGCGCAAGGCCCTCACCATGACCCCGGCCCAGGTGATCGAGCTCGTCAAGGCCTCGGGGCTGCGGGGGCGGGGCGGCGCGGGGTTCCCCGCGGGCATGAAGTGGGGCTTCGTGCCCCAGGGCTCGCCCAAGCCGAAGTATGTCTGCTGCAACGCGGACGAGAGCGAGCCCGGCACCTTCAAGGATCACGTGCTGATGGAGCGCAACCCGCACCTCGTGATCGAGGGGTGCCTGATCGCGTGCTATGCCATCGGCGCGGCGACGGCCTACATCTACATCCGCGGCGAGTTCCTGCACGTCCAGGATGTGCTCGACCAGGCCATCAGGGACGCCCGGGCGCGCGGGTTCCTCGGGAAGAACATCGCCGGATCGGGGTTCGACTGCGAGGTCTACACGCATCGCGGCGCCGGGGCGTACGAGGCGGGCGAGGAATCGGCGCTGCTCGAGTCGCTCGAGGGCAAGCGCGCGCAGCCGAGGCTGCGGCCGCCGTTTCCCGCGGTGGTGGGCCTCTACGGCTGCCCGACCGTGATCAACAACGTCGAGACGCTCTCGAACGTCCCCTTCATCATCCTGAACGGGGCAGAGTGGTTCGCCGCGCTCGGCCCCGAGAAGAACGGCGGGCCCAAGCTCTATTGCGTCAGCGGCCACGTGCGGAAGCCTGGCGTATTCGAGGCGTCGATGCACACGACGCTGCGGCAGCTGATCTACGACTACGCCGGCGGCATCCGGGACGGGCACACGCTGAAGGCCGTGATCCCGGGCGGGTCGTCGACTCCCGTGCTGCTGCCCGACGCGATCGACACGCCGGCCAGCTTCGACGGCGTGGCGAAGGCAGGATCCATGCTGGGGTCGGCGGCCATGATCGTCATGGACGAGACGACCTGCATGGTGTGGGCGGCCGAGAACCTGATCCACTTCTACAGCCACGAGTCGTGCGGGAAGTGCACGCCCTGCCGCGAGGGTGCGGACTGGATGCTGAAGATCCTCAGGAAGATCGAGCGCGGCGAGGGCGAGATGCGCGATCTCGATCTGCTGCAGAGCGTGGCCCGCAACATCAACGGCAAGACGCTGTGCCCGTTCGGCGAAGCCGAGGTCGCGCCGGTGCTCAGCACGCTGCAGCATTTCCGCCACGAGTACGAGGCGCACATCCGCGAGGGCCGCTGCCCGCTGCCGGCCAGTTGGCGGCGGGGAAGCGGCGGAGGCCATTGACGATGGCCGTGCCGAAGCACGCGGCGCCAGGGAGGCTCGACGGCGCGGTAACGCCGCCAGCCTCCGGCCACCAGCCACCGGCCGGCAGTGTCAGGGAAGGGTTGCTGCGCTGATGATCCCTGTCTACCTCGTCCAACTCGGCCTGATCCTCCTGGTGTTCGCGCTGATGCTGGCCTCGGCCGCCGTCATGGTCTACGCGGAGCGCAAGATCGCCGGCGTCATTCAGCAGCGCTACGGCCCGTACCTGGTCGGCCCGAAGGGCATGCTCCAGCCCATCGCGGATGTCGTGAAGCTGATCTTCAAGGAGAGCCTGCGGCCCAAGGGGGCCGACACGGTGCTCTTCACGCTGGCGCCGCTCATCTCGGCCACCGCCGCCTTCGCCGCCTTCGCCGTCGTGCCGTTCGGCGCCGAGACCACGCTGTTCGGGCTGGTGGACGAGCCGGTCAAGCTCCAGGTCGCCGACGTGAACGTGGCGGTGCTCGTCGTCTTTGCGATCGCGTCGGTGAGCATTTACGGGATCGTGCTGGCGGGCTGGAGCTCGAACAGCAAGTACTCGCTGCTGGGCGCCTTGCGGTCGGCTTCGCAGATGATCAGCTACGAGCTGTCCTACGGGCTGGCGCTGGCCTCGGTCATCCTGGTGGCCGGCTCGCTCTCGCTGACCGAGATCGTCAACGCGCAGTCGGGGACCTGGCTGGGGATCGTCCCCAGGTGGCTCGTGTTCGTCCAGCCGCTCAGCTTCGCGATCTTCATGATCGCGGGCGTGGCCGAGACCAACCGGGCGCCGTTCGACTTCCCCGAGGCCGAGCAGGAGCTGGTGGCCGGCTACCACACCGAGTACAGCAGCACGCCGTTCATGATGTTCTTCCTCGCCGAGTACCTGAACATCGTGACGACCGCAGCGGTCGCCACCGACCTGTTCCTCGGCGGGTGGACGGGCCCGTTGCTGCCGGCGTCCCTCGGCTGGATCTGGTTCCTGGTCAAGGTCGGCGCGATCTGCTTCTTCTACATCTGGATGCGCTGGACGCTGCCGCGCCTGCGGTACGACCAGCTGATGCAGTTCGGCTGGAAGGTGCTGCTGCCGGTCGCCGTGTTCAACCTCGTCGCGACCGCCGCGGGGGTGATCTACTTTGGGAACTGAGTACCTGACCTTCTACGCGCTGGCCGCTGTCGCGGTGGCCGCCTCCCTGATGGTGGTGGGTCAGCGCAACTCGATGCATTCCGTGCTGCTGCTGATCGTGGCGTTCGCCGCGCTGGCCGGGCTCTACATCCAGCTGGATTCCCCCTTCGCGGCGGTCATCCAGATCATCATCTACGCCGGCGCCATCATGGTGCTGTTCCTGTTCGTCGTGATGCTGCTCAACGCGCACAAGGAGGACGGGCCCGGCGATGCGGGGTTCGTGCCGCGCGGCGGCGTGACGCGGCGGTTCGGGGTGCTGATGGCGGTCTTGATCGTGGTGGAGCTGGCGTGGGCCCTCATCGGCGCCGGGCGGGCCGGCGATGGGGTGCTCGCCGGCACCGTGACCGGCAGCGCCGCGGGCGTTTCCTCGGTGCGCGAACTCGGCCGGGTGCTGTTCACCGACTACGCGTTCGCCTTCGAAGTGACCTCGGTCCTGATCCTCGTGGCCATGGTCGGCGCCGTCGTGCTGGCCAAGCGGGAGCTGTAGGGCGATGGTACCCCTCGGACACTACCTGACACTGTCGGCCGTCCTGTTCGCCATCGGGGTGTCGGGCGTCATGCTCCGCCGGAGCGTGATCACGATGCTGCTCTCGGTCGAGGTGATGCTCAACGCGGTCAACCTCGCGTTCATCGCGTTCGGCCGGAACCTCGGATCGGTCGACGGCCAGATCATCGTCTTCTTCGTCGTGACCGTCGCGGCCGCGGAGGCCGCCGTCGGCCTGGCGATTGTCATCGCGATGTTCCGGAACCGCGAGTCGCTCAACCCGGACACGTATTCGAGCCTGAAGTGGTGAGGGGATCTGTGCTGGTCCTCATTCCGTTGCTGCCGTTTGCCGGGTTCCTGATCAACGCGAGCCTCGGGCGCCGCATCTCGCGGGCCGTGTCGGGGTGGGTCGCGTGCCTGTCGATGCTCGGCGCCTTCCTCGTGTCGATCGCCTCGGTCTGGTCGCTGCTCCAGATGCCGGTCGGCGCGCGGGGGATCGTGCAGGACGTCATGCCCTGGCTCGAGTCGGGCGACCTGGTGGTGCCCTTTGCGCTGAGGCTCGACCCGCTGGGGGCCGTGATGATCATGGTCGTCACGGGCATCGGCTTCCTCATCCACGTCTACTCGACGGCCTACATGCACGAGGAGCGTGAGAGCGAGTACGCCCGCTACTTCTCGTACCTCAACCTGTTTGCGTCCTTCATGCTCGTGCTCGTGCTCGGCGCGAATTTCCCGGTGATGTTCATCGGGTGGGAGGGCGTGGGACTCTGCTCCTACCTGTTGATCGGATTCTGGTTCGTGAAGAAGTCCGCGTCGGATGCCGGCAAGAAGGCGTTCGTCGTCAACCGCATCGGCGACTTCGGGTTCCTGCTGGGCATGTTCATGATCTTCACCCAGTTCGGGACGCTCGACTTCCAGCAAGTGGCGCAGCAGGCCGGGGGCCTGCCGGTCGAAGCGAGCTTCGGGGTCCTGTCGCTCGCGACGCTCCTGCTCTTCGTCGGAGCGACCGGCAAGTCGGCGCAGATCCCCCTCTACGTCTGGCTGCCCGATGCGATGGAAGGCCCGACGCCGGTTTCCGCCCTCATCCACGCCGCAACGATGGTGACCGCGGGCGTGTACATGATCGGGCGAAACGCCGTGCTGTTCGGCCACGCGCCGGAGACGATGGCGATCGTCGCCGCGGTGGGCGTGGCGACGGCGCTGATGGCGGGCACCATCGGCCTGGTGCAGAACGACATCAAGCGCGTGCTGGCCTACTCGACCGTCTCGCAGCTCGGCCTGATGTTCGTCGCGATGGGCGTCGGGGCCTTCGCGGCGGGCATCTTCCACCTCTACACGCACGCGTTTTTCAAGGCCCTGCTGTTCCTCGGGTCGGGCGCCGTGATCCACGCGCTCTCCGGCGAACAGGATCTCAGGCGGATGGGCGGGCTGCGACGCGACCTGCCGGTCACCTACTGGACCTTCCTGATCGGTGCGCTCGCGATCTCCGGCGTGCCGCTGCTGTCCGGCTTTTTCAGCAAAGACGAGCTGCTGTACCGCGCCTATGCCGGCGGACACACCCTCGTGTGGTTCGTGGCCGTCGTGGCCTCGCTGCTGACCGCGATCTACATGTTCCGCGTGGTGTTCCTGGCGTTTCATGGTCCGCGCGCGTCTCAGGCGGACCATGACCACGCCGGAGCCGGCCAGGATCAGATCGGCGGAAGCGGGCACGATCACGCCGACGGCCACGGAGGCGGGCACGCCGACCTCTCCGGCGGGCACGGCGGCCACCTGCACGATGCGCCGCCGGCGATGGCGATTGTCCTCGTGGTGCTGGCGATCGGGTCGGTCTTCGCGGGGTATGTCGGCGTGCCTGGTGTGCTGGGCGGCACCAACCGCATCGAGCAGTTCCTCGAGCAGAGCTTCGAGCCGATGGGCGGCGAGCAGGTGGCGCAGGAACGGGCCGGTGAGGTGCCCTCCGCGACGGGCTCCGAAGCCGAGCATGCCGGGGCACAGCCAGACGTCGCGACAAGGTTACGAGCCCTTCGTACGGACGAGGTCGAGACGGCCGCCGCCGGGCACGCCGTCGAGCTGAACCTGATGATCGTGTCGAGCGGCATCGCGCTGGCAGGCATCGGCATCGCCGTCTTCTTCTTCCTGCGGCGCCGCGAAGCGGCCGACAGGCTGGCTGCCAACCTCCCGGCCGTGCATCGCCTGCTGCTGAACAAGTACTTCGTCGACGAGTTCTACAACGCCGCCATCGTCCAACCGATCCGGATGGTCTCCGAACGGGGCCTCTGGAAAGTGTTCGATGCCCAGGTCATCGACGGCACCGTCAACGGGGCCGGCGCGGCCATCTCGGGCTGGAGCGCGCGGATGCGGAAGCTCCAGACCGGATCGATCCGGTCCTACGCCCTCTCGATTCTCATTGGAGTCGTCTTGCTGCTCGGATACTACGTATGGCGGTAGTGCCCATCCTGTCCATCGTGATCGCGCTGCCGCTCATCGGCGCACTCCTCCTGTTGTTCATCGGCGAACAGGAGGGCCGGAACGATCGGCT
This sequence comes from uncultured Acidobacteriota bacterium, assembly GCA_963843385.1. Classification (GTDB taxonomy): domain Bacteria; phylum Acidobacteriota; class Vicinamibacteria; order Vicinamibacterales; family JAKQTR01; genus CAVOHU01. Next base: position 472,448 of record CAWJJY010000005.1, on the reverse strand, counting down.
GATCCACCGGCTGGCGCTGGCGATCTCGCTCCTCGAGTTCGCCGCGACCATCTTCATCTGGGCGGGCTTCAACCCGGCCAGCGCCGACTATCAGATGGTGGAGCGGTACGCGTGGATTCCGTCCTTCGGGATCACCTACGCGGTCGGCGTGGACGGGATCAGCCTGTTCCTGGTCGTGCTCACCGGGTTCCTGACGCCGCTGGCTCTGCTCGGCTCCTGGGAATCGATCCACCGGAAGGTCAAGCAGTTCTGCTTCTTCATGCTCGCGCTCGAAAGCGCGATGATCGGCGTCTTCCTCTCGCTCGACCTGTTCCTCTTCTATATCTTCTGGGACGCCATGCTCATCCCGATGTACTTCCTCATCGGGATCTGGGGCTACGACCGGCGCATCTATGCGGCCATCAAGTTCATGCTCTACACGATGGCCGGCAGCGTGCTCATGCTCCTGGCGATCCTGAGCCTGGCCTACTTCCACAGCCAGGCGACCGGCCACTACAGCTTCGACCTCCAGAGCCTGATGCAGCTCCAGCTGCCGCAGCGCCTGCAGGTCTGGCTGTTCCTCGCCTTCGCGCTGGCCTTCGCCATCAAGGTCCCGCTGTTCCCGTTCCACACGTGGCTGCCCGACGCGCACGTCGAGGCGCCGACGGCCGGCTCGGTGATCCTGGCCGGCGTCCTGCTGAAGATGGGCACCTACGGCCTGCTGCGGTTTGCGTTCCCGCTCTTCCCCGATGCTGCCGCGTACTTCGCGCCCGCGCTGGCGACGCTCGCCGTCATCGGCATCGTGTACGGCGCGCTGGTCGCGATGGTCCAGCCAGACCTCAAGAAACTGGTGGCGTATTCGAGCGTGAGCCACCTGGGGTTCGTCGTGCTCGGCATTGCGTCCATGAACGTGCAGGGCCTGCAGGGATCCGTCTACCAGATGCTCAATCACGGCGTGAGCACGGGCGCCCTGTTCCTCATCGTCGGCATGCTGTCGGACCGGCGCCACACGCGGCTGATTTCCGAGTTCGGCGGGTTGAAGGCCGTGATGCCGCGGCTGACCGCGGTGTTCATGATCATCACCCTGTCGTCGATCGGCCTTCCCGGCCTCAACGGCTTCGTCGGCGAGTTCCTGATCCTCATCGGGACGTTCCGTTGGGATGCCCGGTTCGCGATCATCGCGGCCTCCGGGGTGATCCTGTCGGCCGTCTACATGTTGTGGATGTTCCAGCGCGTCAACTACGGCGAGGTGACCAACCCGAAGAACGAGGGCCTGAAGGACCTGAGCCCGCGTGAATGGTGGGTGCTCGCGCCGACGGTGGCCATGGCCGTCTTCATGGGCGTGGCGCCGATGGTGTTCCTGAAGCCGATGCAGCCGGCGATCGACCGGATCGCGGCGAGGATGGCCGAAGCCCAGCCGGGCAAGGTCGTCCGCCTCGTCACTCCGGCGGTTCCCGGGTTGGCCAACCACCAGGGTCCACGGCCCGTGGCCCGAGACAGCAAGTAGCGCGTCATGATGGGTTCTGCATTGAACGGCGTCGTCCCGATCATCTGCGTCATCCTGGGCGGACTGGCCTGCATGCTGGCCGAGGCGTTCCGCGACAAGGGCGAGCGGATGCCAATCGGCGGTCTCGGCCTCATCGGCCTGGTCGGCGCAGGGGCCTCGTCCGTGCTGCTGTGGGGGCGGCGCGTCGGCAGTTTCGGCGTGGTGCTGGCGGACGACTTCGGGCTGTTCGTCGGCCTCGTGCTCATCGCGGTCGGCATCCTGACGATCGTCTATTCGTCGAGCATCCTCGAGCGGTTCAAGATGCCCGCCGGCGAGTACTACGCGCTGGTCCTCTTCGCCCTTGGCGGCATGATGCTGATGGCGGTGGCCACCGACCTGCTGGTGATCTTCCTGGCCCTGGAGGTGTTCTCGCTCGCCGTCTACGTCCTGACCGGCATCCGGCGCGATCCGGCCGGGGTCGAAGGCGCGTTCAAGTACTTCCTCCTCGGCGGGTTCTCGAGCGCGTTCTTCCTGTACGGCATCGCGTTCACCTACGGCGTGGTCGGCAGCACGCGCCTCGATCGCATCGGCGCCGAGATCGCGTCGCAGTCGATGACCGGCAATCCCATGCTCGTCGCGGCGATGGTGCTGCTGCTGGTGGGATTCGTGTTCAAGGTCTCGGCCGTGCCGTTCCACATGTGGACGCCCGACGCCTACGAGGGTGCACCGACGCTCGTGACGGGCTTCATGTCGACCGCCGTGAAGGCGGCCGCCTTTGCCGCGTTCGTCCGCGTCTTCCTGGCTGCCTTCGAGCCGATGCACGCCGCCTGGGGGCCCGCGCTCGGTGTGATCGCCGCCCTCACGATGATTCTCGGCAGCGTGGTCGGCGTCGTGCAGAGCAGCATCAAGCGCATGCTTGCGTACTCGAGCATCGCCCACGGGGGCTACCTGCTGCTCGCGCTGCTCTCGGGCGGCGACATCGGGCAGGGCGCCATCCTCTTCTACCTGCTGGTCTACGCGGTGACCAATGTCGGGGCCTTTGCCGTGATCGCGCTGGTCGGGACGCCCGAGGCTCCTCACGATGAGGTGAAGGACTTCGCGGGTCTCTGGCACACGCACCCGGCCCTGGCCGGCATGATGACCGTCTTCCTGCTCTCGCTCGGCGGGCTGCCGCCGACCGCCGGATTCGTGGCGAAGTGGTACGTGTTCAGCGCCGCCATCCGGGCGGGTGAAGTACCCCTGGCCATCATCGGCGTGCTGACCAGCGTCGTGTCCGTGTTCTTCTACCTGCGCGTCATCGTGATGATGTACATGACCGGGCGGCCGGAAGGCGCCCCCGCGCCGATGGCGTCGCGCTCCGCGATCTGGGCGCTGGGGCTGTCGGTTCTGGTCCTGTTCTATCTCGGTGTGCTTCCCACGCGCGTGTTGGACCTGGCGGCGGCGTCAGTCGCGACCGTCTTCTAGGTCTGGTTTCAACGACATTCACCCGATTCTTCGCACCTATTTTCATCTACGGCCGGACCGAAACGCGTTATGATGCGCTCCGGACAGGAAGGCCCCCCACCCGGCTGAACCCGCCCGGCCGTACGAGATCCGGGCGTTCCGGCGGATTCATCTCGCCGGCTCGAAAGGGAGAGAGTGTCCGCCGGGGGCCCTGTTTCGCTCCCGCCACGACGCCCCGCGCGGGCGACATCCACGCCGTTTCATCGAGCTTCGGCTCACGGGAGGAACTCATGCATCCTGTCAGACCATTGCGCCGGTCGTCACGAGCCGGCCATTGGCTACCGCTTCTTGCGTTGGGCGTCATCCTGATCCCGCTGACGATCGGTTGCAGCAAGAAGTCGACGACGGGTCCCACGCCGACGTCGTCGAGGTACAAGGTCGGCGAATTTCTGGCCTCGATAACCGGCGATCCGGGTGTCACCGGGACATCGAAGAGCGGGAGCCCTCCCGCGGCGTCCACTGGGCCAAGCCTGACCCTGACTGGCAATACCGGCGTCGTCAACGGCGGAGCCAACCTGCTGACCGCCCGCGGCGCGAGCGCCATCAAGACGCTGTATCTCTTCATCCAGTCGGTTGACGGCGGGGTAGGGGACTACTATCAAGTCGATCTGGCGACCGCCAACACGGTCGTGACGCTGGTCCTGACCTTCGCGCGCACGATCCCGGTGACCAACTTCGATCTCTCGGCGCTCGGGGCCGATTCGAGCGGCAAGGTCGGCGCGATTTCGAAGATTTCCACCCGAGTGCTGCCGGCCGGATCCGGTGAAGTCCAGGTGAACGTATCCTGGGACACCGCGAGCGATGTCGACCTGCACGTCGTGGATCCGAGGGGCGACGAGGTCTACTGGTCGAATACCTCGGTGGCAAGCGGAGGCAAGCTCGATCTCGACTCGAATGCCGGATGCTCGATCGACAACAAGAACAGCGAGAACATCAACTGGCCGGCCGGACAGGCGCCTTCCGGGACCTACACGGTCCGGGTCGATTACTGGTCCTCGTGCGGCGTGGCGTCGACCAACTACGTGGTGCGCGTCAACAACGGCACGCGCATTGACACCTACCGGGGCACGTTCACCGGATCGGGAGACAGTGGCGGGCGAGGGTCGGGCGCGCTCATCACGACCTTCTCGCACACCGCCGGTGCGATCACCGGCGTGACAAATGGGCAGGAGGGCGCCGCGCCGGCGCGCACTCCACGTGTGATTGAGCTCGGCGTCCGGAAGCCGCCGCGGCGATAGGTCAGCTCGCGACGCAATCAGCCGTCCCGGGTCCATCGGCTCGGGACGGCTGCCACCCTGCTTCGATTGAGTCCGCCTGTTCTCGTCAGGCCGTTCGCCAGGCAGCAGAATCCCCGGACAGCAGTCTCACCTGTAGCCCCTATTCGCGTGATATCGGAAGAACGACGCCTGTCGGGGGCGGGCGGCCAACGCCACCGTCACCAGCGCAGCCTCGAACGAGCTGACGCTGCTAATGGGACCGCGAGCGCAGTCGACGCCCTCCGGATTGGCGGCCCCGGCGCCGGCGACTCGACGGTGCCGTGCCGCTCGGAGGCGGCACGGTCCGTGAGCCTCGACCGCGCGGTCGAGCGCTATTCGAGCGGAATGCGGCTCTTGTTCTGGTCGAGCCACGCGTCGAAGGTCAGGAGCGCCGGATTGAGCGATCGCGAGAAGCCGAGGTCGCGGGCGGCGCAGAACTCCTTCGAGAAGTCCCGATTGAACTGGAACATGTTCCCCATGTCCTCCGCGCCCGGGAATCCGAAGCCCCGATAGACCTCCGGGGGCACGTCGTTGTACCGCACGGGCTGGCCAAGGACCCTGGTGAATGCGGCCGCCATCTCCGCTACCGTGAGATGCTCGCCGGCGATCCCGACCGACTTGCCGATGAGGTCACCGCCTCGCTTGAAGATGCCGTGGGCGCAACGGCCGATGTCCGCCACGGCGATGCCCGGCAGCTTGCTGTCGCCCATCGGCATCGTGATCGCGAGCGTCCCGTCGGGCCCCTTCTTCGGGCCGAGGCCGAAGTAGAGGAAGTTCTCCCAGTAGAACGAGGTGTTCAGGAACGTCGTCGGCACGCGCAGCTCGGTGAAGCTCGAGTTTGCCTCGCCCTTGGAATCGAAGTGCGGCACCTTGTAGCGGCCCATCAGCGTCGGCATCCGGTTGTCGCTGAGCGGGACGAACCGGCGGGTGTCCTCGAGCGTCGACCAGATGACGTGTGAAAGGCCGGCCTGCCTGGCCGCCGTCGCCATCGCCCGTGCGTTCGCCGTTTCCCGCTCGGGTGAGAAGTGGTTCCAGTAGAACGTCACGCAAAAGGCCCCGTACGCGCCCTTGAATGCCTTGACGAGGCTCTCCACGTTGTCCACGTCAGCCGCAACGACCTCGGCGCCCATCCGCGCCAGCGCCTTCGCTTTTTCGGTGCCTGTGTCGCGGGTGATGGCGCGAACCAGGAACCGCGATTCGGGATCCTCGCGGATGGCCCGCACCAAGCCTCCGCCCTGCGCGCCGGTGGCGCCAACCACAGCGATTACTGCCTTCTGAGCCATTACCACACCCTCCACTGAAGCCGGGGTCCGCCGTCGACCCCTCTTGCGTTGAGATCGGAAGCCGCGCCTGATTCAGCCCGTCGAATTCCGGGCGCTGACGCGATGTGACCGCCAAACTTGGTCGGCTAGGGGGTCAATCTGTTACGAATGCGGAATCCGATCGGGCCAGATACTTAGACCGCCGAAACCCGCAGCCCGATCCCTTGCAGGCGGGAATCCGGGTTGCGGCTGCATTCCACCGGACACTACGACGGCGGGAATCCGTGACCCGGAAGCGTGCAAGGGGGTTGTTCAGGGAAGACGAGACGCTCGAGGCCCACGGGCTGTCTCGGGTGACAGTCACCGCGGGCCTCGAACGGTTCGGCACGAGTGCGAACGACTCGCGGGCGCGGTTCGCCGCGCCGGCTACTGCCTCCGCCGCGCCTTGTCTCCGACCCGCTCCTTCTCGCAGTTCAGCTCGAGGATGTCGCGGCCTACTGTCCTCCTCGTCCGCGTCCACCGCCCTGCGTGCTGACCTTGTCGCCTGTCTGCTCATTCTCCCGGTTGAGCTCGACGATGTCGACCGAGTCGGCCGACTGGCCGAGCAGCCACCGGCAGAAATAGTCGGCGCGCATCATGTTCACCCACGAGCCGGATGTCGCGTAGGCGTGGCGCTGGCCGGGGATCAGGTAGAACTCGAAGCGCTTGTTCGCCTTGATCAGGGCATCGGCCAACCGGTAGGTGTTCGCCGGGTGCACGTTGTTGTCGATGTCGCCGGTGATGAGCGCCAACCGGCCCTTCAGGTTCTTGGCCAGCTCCGAGTTGCGCTCGATGTCGTACTCGAAGGTGACCTTGCCGTCCTTGTCCACGACCTCCTTCAGGCCGTGGTTCTTTTCGCTCCACGTATTGTTGTAGATGTTGTTCTCGTGGTTGCCGCTCTCCGACCAACCGACCTTGAAGAAGTCGGGGTAGACGAGCAGCGCCGCCGCCGTCATGAACCCGCCGCCCGAGTGGCCCCAGATCCCGACCTTGTTGATGTCGATGTACGGATACTTGCGGGCCAGCTGTTCGACTGTGGCCTTCTTGTCCGCCAGGCCGTAGTCGCGCAGGTTGCCGTATCCGTAGTTGTGGTACCACTTCGACCGCAGCGGGTTGCCGCCTCGGTTGCCCACCTCGACCACGATGAAGCCGTACTGGGCGAGCGACATGCTCTGGCTGCGCGGGTTGAACGTCTTGGTGACGCTCTCGGTCTGCGGGCCCGGATAGACGTAGAGGATGACGGGGTACTTCTTCGCCGGGTCGAAGTCGAACGGCTTGTACATCACGCCGAACAGATCCGTGATCCCGTCGTCGGCTTTCGTCCTGAACGGCTCAGGGAACTTGAACCCCGCGTCCTGCAGCGCGACGACATCGGTCGTTTCGAGCGGCGAGATGAGAGCGCCGAGTGAGTCGTATAACGCGGCGGCCGGTGTACTGTTCACGCGGGACGAGTTGTCCACGAAGTACCTGGTCGATTCCGCCAGGCTCGTGGCGTGAGACGCATCCCCGGGGTTGAGGAGCTTGATGCCCGAACCGTCGAGATTCACACGGTAGAGGTGCGGGTAGTAGGGATCCTCGTTCGCTTCGCGCCCGACGGCCGTGATGAATGCGACGCGGGCCTTCTCGTCGATGCCCTCGAGGCCGGTCGTGACGAATTCACCCGAGCTGATCGCGTTCTTGAGCGCGCCGGTTGCGGCGTCATAAAGATAGTAATGGCCCCAGCCTGTCCGCTCCGACCAGTGGATCAGCTCCTGGCCCTTGTTGATCAGCCGCAGCGGCCTGGTCTCGATGTAGGTGTTGAGCCGCTCCTCGATCAGGACCTTGACCTCGCCTGAGTCCGGAGAAGCCACGCATACGTCCACCTTCTTCTGATCGCGGCTGGTGCGCGTGAAGTAGACCCTGTCGGGCGTCTCGCTCAACCACTGCGGTGGCGGGGCATCCTGACCGCCGCCGGCGCCTCCGCCCTGCCCGCCGCGTCCGCCACCCGCGCCCGCCCGGGCGGGCATGGTGGCGACCGAGACCGTCTGATCCTTGAACTTGTCGACCTTCATCTTGACCATCGCCTTGGTCTCGCGGTCGAACACGCTGATCTCGGACTGCGGAACGTTCGCTTCACCGGGCATGGCGTAGCGGTAGGATCTCGAGCTTGGGCCGCGGCGTGGCCAGGGCGTTGATCACCCACAGGTCGGCGACTTTGCGCTGGTCGCGGCGAACGACGGAGAACTTGCCGGAATCCCTGGACCAGACCGCTGCCACGGCCGGAACGCGGGCGTTCTTGTCGGTGGTCTCCTGTTCGGTCCCGGTCTGATCTTCGTCCTGTTGCTGTTGTTCGATCTGGCCGCCCGCCTGCACCGTGCGGGCGAAACTGTAGTTCTCTTCGCCGTCCTTGGTCAGCTGCGTTTCGACGATCTTCGGATCGTCGGCCTTCTTCTGCGCGAGGGCGTAGGTCTCGGCATCCATCATGAAGAGATTGTGAGTGCGGGCGAAGATGATCGTCTTTCCGTCCGGCGAGAGCTGTGCCCACCGCGGCCGCTGGGGCGCGCGGTAGTCCTCGTCGATGAGGTCGAGCGTGCCTGCCGCCATGTCGTATTCGAAGTGCAGGGTCCGCGGCCGCGGCGGCGTCGCAGCCGCGCCGCCGCGGCCCGCCTGCCCGCGTTGCCCCTGCTGCTGGCCCTGCTGCTGGCCGCGCTGCCCCTGTTGCTGCTGGGCTTCGTCCGTGTCGACGTCGTTGTCGACCTCGTCCGGCGACTGTTTCGCCGCAGCTGCCGAGTCCTTCTTGACGGCCGTGCTGTCCTTCTTGGCTGCTCCTGCGTCCTTCTTGTCGACGGCGGGCAGCGGTCCGACCTGTACCGGCGTCTTGGGTTTGAGGTACTGCGCATCGCGCGGGATCTGGACGTCGAACTGGAACGCGGTGTCCTTCTTCACGAACCTCACGGTCGAAAACGGCAGGTGCTGTGCGTCGTAGGGCTGCAGCGTGATCGCCATGAGTGCGGCCGCCATCTTGACGTGATCGAAGAGCGGCGCCCTGGACTTCTTGAGCGGGTCGACGAGATAGAACTTGCGGCCTTCCCTCGTCTGGAAGGCATACCAGAAACGGTCGCCCGACTCGAACCAGCGGGGGGTGACCGACGTGTCGAAGACGAGGCGGCCGACTTTCTGCGTCGTCCATTGCGACCGCCAGGTCGTAGTTGGGCTTCGGCGTGGACGGCGCCGCCGCGGCGGTCTCGGCCGCGGACGGACCCTGGCCGATCGGTGAGGCGAGGGGCGTGATTGAAAATAGTGCGGCGAGTCCAAAGAGGATGAGCGCGCGCCCCACGGCGAAGCGCTTTGGAGTGACGAATTGATGCATGTCCGGCTCCTTGTTGAAGCGATGATTCACAGTCGGGTATTCCCGGGTGTCAGCTCGCCATCTTGACGGCGGCCAGCGTCGTGATATCGGTGAGGTCCTTGCGGGTCCTGACCTCGATGCGCACGCCGCGGCCCTCTGCATACGGGCGTGCGGCATCGATGGCGTCGAGGATCGAGCGAGAGAGCGAGCTGCGGTGCGCCGCGTCCACGGCCCGTTCGCCGAGCACGAACGCCACCACGAAGTGGCGGTCTCTCGGCAGCAGGTAGAGCAGCGTCCTGGATCGGACCTTCAGCCTGAGCGACCACGCGTACTTCCTTCCCGGACGATTCCACTCCTCGGTGAGCGGCGCATACGTCGCGGGCCATGAGCGCCTTCAGTTCGTCCCACAGCCCGCTGGATCGTCCAAGCTGGCGACGAAGTTCATCGGGCCGCGGCGGACGAGCGCTGATTTCTGCCTCGGGATCGGCCATGTGGGCACGCCACGCGCACGGGGCCGGCTGCCGAGCCGCGCGTGATGCAAGGCAGCCGCCCCGTACAGGCGTGCCTATCCTACGCTGCCGTCGGCGCGCTCACAAGCGGATCGGCACCTGGACGGACGTCCGCAATTCGGATCCGCACATGGCGGCCCTTCAGCGTCGACGGGTCGCGACGACCGGGCGCGGGGCCGAGGCCCCGCGCGGCACGGCGGGGCTGAAGCCACCGCCCCATATCCCGACGGTGCAAGGTCGGATTGAGGCTTGGTCGTCAGACCCGGCCGAAGCCACCGCCCGACGCGGCGGGAGTGGTAGGATTCAGGCCGGCCGCCCTGCAATTGACTGACAGGATCGGCCATTCCGGAGACCGATCGTGCTCGATCCGATCCTGATCGCCGCAGCCATCGGAGTGTTCGTGTCCCCGGTCGCGGGCCGGGGACTGCAGCGCGGCCTCGAGCGAGTCTCCGAGCGACGGCGCCGAAGGGCCGTGTGGCTGCTCATCGGGCTCGCGGTCGCCGCAACCGTTCTGGCGGAGCTGCTGCCGGAAGGACTCCTGACGGAGGCCGTCTTCATCTTCCTGCTCGGCGCAGTCCCGGGGATCGTCGTATATATGCTCTCGGGCACGGCCCTCGCCAGCGCGGTTGTGTCACTGGTCCCGCTCTACTTCGGCGTCGGCGCACAGACGCTGGGCCTGGGGCTTCACGCGCCCGAGGTCGCTCTCGACCGGGCCGTAGGACTCGAACCGGCCTGGATGCTCGTCTACGGATCGCTCCTCGTGTTCCTGCTCTTGCCCGTGTTCGTCGTGCGCGACGGGGAGTTGTTTCGCCGCGCCATGAAAACGTACCTCGTCACGCTCTCCGTCGCGTATGTCGGTTTCGTCTTCTATCCAACGGCGGGGCCCAGGCCGAGCGATGTGCCCGGCGACGGGTTCGCGGCCTGGTGTCTGCGGCTTCAGTACTCGCTCGACTGGCGGTACAACTGCTTCCCTTCGCTCCACGTGGCGAACTCGTTCGTGTCGGCACTGATCGCATACAGGGTGAACAGGACGGTCGGATTCCTCGCGGTGCTGTGGGCCGCGCTCATCGGAGTCTCGACGCTCTACACCAAGCAGCACTACTTCGTCGACGTCATCGCCGGAACGCTCCTGGCGTTGATGGCGTACGGCCTGTTCCTTCGCGGTTACCCGCGGGAAGCCGTTTCGGAGCGGGACCGGAGCGTGGCGCCGCTTCGGGCCCTCGCCGTCGTCGGAATATACGGATTCCAGATCGCTGGCCTCTGGGCCGCCTATCATTTCCGATTGAACGTGCTGTAAGGCTCAACCGGCCTGTGGTCGCGCCGGCACCTGGCTCATGGCGTACTCGGCAAGCGCCGTAATCGTCAGCGAGGGGTTCACGCCCGGGTTGCCCGGCACGACTGATCCGTCGATGACGAACAGGCCTGGGTAGTTGTGCACCTGGAAATCCCCTCCGACAACTCCGTCATCTGCTGAGCGTCCCACTCTGGAACGATCAGGCCCAAGACCCCTTCCCCAACGTCATGCTTCTGGACCACTACGGGCACTTCAACGGCGACCAACTGAGTAACTTCAGGGCCCTCCTGGAGGCTGCGGGCAAGTGCGGCTTTGTGGTCGATGTGACAATCAACCGGGAGGGGCCCCTGATCAGTGTTCTCGATATCACGGGCAACTCGACTGACGCGAGATGCATGGGCGGCCAAGGGACAACGGGAATTCCCGAGATCGTCTGCGCAATCAGGAGTCCGCTCTACTCGCATGTGTTCATCGACTTGCAGAATGAAATGGACCAGGGCGCAGACAAGGAACTGACCCCCGAACAGGTGCAGGCGATCAGTCAGCACGTCCACACGATTGATCCGACCCGAATCGTGATGGCGTCCCACAGCAGCGGCGTGGTCGATCCGAGCGTCACATTGGCGGGTTCAGCGAATCTCGACGTGGTGGCGTACCATCAACGTCAGACGGCGGATTGGTACGAGTACGCTCGTGGGGAAGTCAACGCGCTGAAGGCAGCCGCTCGGCCCGTGTATTTTCAGGAGGGTGCCCGCGCGACGTACACATGGGACCCCTACTTCAGGGGCGTCGACTGCAGCTTGGCCTACGAGGACGGGAACCCCTTTGTGAAGGCGGCCACGGCAGCCAAGCTCGCTGGTGCTGCCGCGTGGACTTTTCACACTGGCGCTGGTATGAGGCTTCATCAAACACCATTCACGACAGCGTTGTGTGCACCGGAGCTCGTGTTCCTGGATGCAGTCAGCACGCACCCGCTCGATCACGTCGGGTGGTCCACCCTTGGTGATCACGATTGGGATGGAATGGACGACTTCGTGGTGTGGAGGCCAACCGCGGAGAAGTGGTTCGGAAAACTGTCAGGGAGCCTTGGCACCCTGCGCGAGGTTGCGTTCGGATCACATGATGACACGCCGGTTCAGGCGGACTACGACGGCGACGGAATCGCTGATCTGGCGGTGTACAGCTTCGGAGAGGACGACATCTTCGGGCAGTGGGATATTCTCTGCTCGACAGACGGCGGTCCGAGTCACCTGCACTTGGGGAACCGTGATGACGTCCCGGTCCCCTTCGACTTCAATGGCGACGGAAGGGTAGACGTCGTGGTGTGGTCCCCGGCCGGTCATTGGAGCGCGATGCCTTCGGTGTCTGGGTGCAACTTCTCGGGGCAGGTCGACTTGTGGTGGGATCAGAATGATCTGGTCCTCATCCCTGGCGACTACGACGGCGATGGCAAGACAGATCCGGCGTACTTCCAGAGATCAACCCATACGTGGCACGTACTCTTGTCCCGCAACGGCTACGACGAATTCACGTACCACGATTTTCCATACATTGCTGACGGTGACACTCCAGTGGCGGGTGACTTTACCGGCGACGGGAGGTTCGATTTCGCCGTGTTTAGGCCGTCCACGACTCAATGGGCATGGGTGAGTTGGGCTCACCCCGAGCAAGGCCTTGCCGGGTGGTTCGACGGAGGGAGCAGCCCGGGTGACGTGGTCGTGCCCGGCGACTATGACGGGGACGGGAAGATCGACCCGGCTGTGTGGCGTCCAACGGACGGGGGGTGGTACGTGAGTCGATCAAGCCTTGCCCAGCCGGGCCAGAGTTATCCGGCGTTCTTCAAGATGGCGACGATGGGTGAACCGAAGGACACCCCGCTGCCTGGAAATGGCCAGCCCGTCACGGTCAGGTGAGCGCCGTTCGCGACGGCACGGGGGCAGGGCGGGCTCTTCTTGAGGCGTTCTGGCCTCCGCGCCCGTGCGACAATCTGCTCGGCTCGTCACGGAGGTATGCGCTCGTCATGAAGATACTTCACAGGCCTACTGCGCCAGTCGGCATGGCTTGCCGAGTGCGACCCCGGCAGAGATACTCGCGGACCTTGGCCATCATTGGTCTGGCTGCAGCGTGTGGGATCACCCTCGCCGCCGGGCCGCCTCCGAGCGCGACGGAGCGGATCAGCCTTGCGAGTGACGGCAGCCAGGGAAACGGCCCCTCCGGCGGCGACAGCTACCGCGACGTTGCGATAAGCGCCGATGGCCGATTCGTCGTTTTCGGATCCTCGGCGAGCAACCTGGTGGCAGGCGACACGAATGGCGTTCGCGACATCTTCGTGCGGGATCGCGTGGCCGGGACGACCACCCGGGTCAGCGTCACCACCGATGGCACCGAGGCCGATGATTTCAGCCAGACTCCGGTGATCAGCGCCGATGGACGGTACGTGGCGTTCGCGTCGTACGCCAGTAACCTGGTGACCGGCTCCTTCAACAGCAACGCTGACATCTTCGTCCATGATTGTTTCACCGGCGTCACGACGCGAGAGAGCATCTCGAGCGGCGGGGCCCAGGGCAACAGCTACTCCCTACATCCCGCGCTGAGCGCCGACGGTCGGTATCTCGCGTTCACCTCCTGGGCGAGCAACCTCGTCACCGGCGATACCAACGGCCGCAAGGACACGTTTCTCCGGGATCGCCTCACCGGAGTCACGACGCGGGTCAGCGTGGCCACCGACGGCACGCAGGGGAACCTCGATTCCTGGGATGGTCCCGCGATCAGTGCGAACGGGCAGTTCGTCGCGCTTCGGTCGGACGCGACCAATCTCGTCCCGGGCGACACCAATGGTCGTTCGGATATCTTCGTGCACGACTGTCAAACGGGTGTTACGTCGCGGGTGAGCGTCGCGACTGATGGCACGCAGGCCAATGATTACTCCGCCTTGCCCGCGCTCAGCGGCGACGGCCGGCTGGTGGTCTTCGGCTCTACGGCCACCAACCTGGATTCCGGCGATACCAACGAAGAGGCGGACGTGTTCGTGCACGATACCGCGACCGGTCTGACGACGCGCGTGAGCGTCGCGACTGACGGCACGCAGGGGAACCTTGGCAGTGGGGAGCCGATTCTCACGCCGGATGGACGATTGGTCGCCTTCTCTTCGTCTGCCAGTAATCTCGTCGCAGACGACACCAACGAGTCCGGCGATGTGTTCCTGCACGATCTCGTCACCGGGACCACGACGCGCGAGAGCGTCGCGAGTGGAGGTGAACAGGGCGACGGTGGATCCACGCACGCCGCGCTCACGCCCGATGCTCGCTACCTCGTGTTCGATTCCGGGTCGACCAACCTCGTCCCCGGCGACACCAACCAATGCTGGGATGTCTATGTGCGCGATCGGGGGACGCCTGTGGCGCCGCCGAGCGGACTCGCTGCCGGCTCGGCCGGATCCGACGTGAGCCTGGCGTGGATGGCGCCTGCGGGCGGCCTGGCGCCGACCGGCTACATCGTCGAGGCCGGTTCGGGGCCGGGGTTATCCGATCTTGCCGCCATCGCGACATGCCAGACCTCGACGTCATTCAACGCCACCGGCGTCCCCGAGCGGACGTACTATCTCCGCGTGCGGGCGACGCGCGCGGAGTGGGTGAGCTCGCCGTCGAACGAGGTGACCATCCGGGTTGGCGGAGGAGGCTCCGGGGGCCCAGGCTCTCCCGGCGCGCCCGAGGGTCTCGTTGCCGCTTCCAATGGATCGAGCGTGGCGATGAGCTGGACGGCGCCATCGACCGGCGGGGCGCCGAACAGCTACGTCATCGAGGCAGGATCCGGGCCCGGCGCCGCGAACCTGGCGCGCATCCCGACGGGCAACCCGACGCCGTCGTTTGTCGCCATCGGCGTGCCGAATGGCCTGTACTTCCTCCACGTGCGGGCCACGAATGCGTTCGGGACGAGCCCGCCGTCCAACGAAGTGTCTGTCGTCGTGAACCTGACCGCGCCCGGTGCCCCGAGCGGGCTGACATGGTCCTCGGCGGGATCGTCGCTGTCCATGACGTGGAATCCTCCGACGACCGGCGGCGAGGTTTCGGCCTACAGGATCGAGGCCGGGTCGGCGCCGGGGCAGGCGAACCTGGCCCTCTTGTCGACTGGCGGCACCTCGACGATCTACTCGACGGGTCCCGTCGCGAATGGCACCTACTACGTGCGGGTGAAGGCGAGTAATGGCGCCGGCCTCAGCCTGCCGTCGAACGAAGTGGCGCTGGTCGTCGGGTGCACGGGCCCGCCCGAGCCGCCTCGCGCGCCCCAAGCCTGGACGCTCTCGGACGGCTCGGGCGAGGCGCACGTGGCATGGGTGCCGCCGGCGCGCGTGCGAAACAGCAGCAACGGTCACACCGCCTATATTCTCGAGATCGGGTCGGCGCCCGGGCGGTCGAACCTCGCGGTGCTGCAGTTGGGTCCGGAGCAGGCGTTCATGCACTTTAGGGCTGTGCACGACGGGACGTACTACGTCCGCGTGAAGGCCCGAAACGCGTGCGGCCTCAGCGCCCCCTCCAACGAACTCTGGATCATCATGGTCAGCCACTGAAGGAGCACCGGCGATCCGAAGTCGTTCCGCAGCCTTCGTCGCTGGGGTCTGACCGCCTCCGCTCGGGCTATCGCGGTCCGCCGAAGCGTTTCTCGAAGGCGGAAGCTCCCGGCATACGGCGGCCCTGAAGGACCGCCCTACATCAATCACGATGGACGGCGCTGAATCGCGGCCTCCTGTTCAGGCCTCGGCGGGATCTGGCTCATCGCGTACTCCGCGAGAGCCGTTATCGTCAGCGACGGGTTCACACCCGGGTTGCCCGGCACGACCGATCCGTCGATGACGAACAGGCCTGGGTAGTTGTGCACCTGGAAATCCTCTCCGACCACGCCTTCATCGGCTGAGCGCCCCACCGCGCATCCGCCCAGGATGTGTGCCGTCGTCGGATAGTTCAGGATGTTCTCGCCGACCGAGCCCAGCGGGATGCCGTGGGTCTTTTCGGCAAAGCTACGCGTAATGTCATGGCCCTCGTCTACGCGGGCCGGGATCCGGCGGTCGGGATCGGGCTCGCTCACCAGCCCGGTCCGAAACAGCGTCAGCAGCGATCGTCCGAGACGGATCCGCATCCGGTTGTCCACGTTCTGCATCACCAGCAGAATCGTCACCCGGCGCGCCCACCCCGGCCGCAGGAGCGATCGCACGAGATCGGCCGGATGTCGGATCACCCAGGCCAGAGACTTGATCATGCGCCCGGGCACTGAGTCCGCGTTCGAAATGAGCGGTGCGGCGAGCAGCTTCATCAGGTCGGATCCGGACGGGTAGCGCACGGGCTCGATTCGAGTGACCTCGTCCGCGTTGAAGATCGACGTGATGGCAATGCCCTGGGAATAGTCGATCCCGCCTTCCCGGCTGAGGCTGCCCAGGAGCGCCTCCGAATTGGTTCGGACCCTGTCGCCCAGGCGCATCGACAATCGAGGCAGCGAGTGCGCCTTGTCACGGCAGTGCAGGAGCAGCTTCAGCGTGCCCAGAACTCCTGCCGACACGATGACGTGACCGGCCGTCACTCGCACCTTGCGCCCGCCCATCAGCGAGGTCGAGCGCGTGAAGGTCACTTCGTACCCCGCTGCACCGCGGAGTCCGGCGTCCGGGTCACCGCCCTCGCCGCTGCTCGAGTCGAGCGGGCGAATGAGCGTCACCTTCGCCTCGGCCAGGACCTTCGCGCCCTGCTTCTCCGCGAAGTAGAGGTAGTTCTTCGGAAGCGTGTTCTTGGCGTTGTGGCGGCAGCCGACCATGCATCCGCCGCAGAAGGTGCAGCCGGCGCGCTCGGGGCCGGTCCCGCCGAAATACGGGTCGGCGGCTGGCTCACCTTCCACGCCGAAATAGACACCGACCTCGGTTGGGCGGAAGGTGGACGCCGACCCGCGTTCGGCCGCGATCTCGCGAAGGACGCGATCGGCCGGCCACAGCCGGGGGTTCGTCACCGCGCCGAGCATCCGCCGCGCCGTCGGTAGTGGGGGCGCAGTCGCTGCTCCCCAGTCGACCGGGTCGCGCCAGGCCGGGGTCGCAAACGTGGTCGCGTCCGGTTCTTCGAGCACGTTGGCGTAGCCCAGGCTTCCGCCTCCGACCCCGGCGCCATGCAGGATCATCGCGCCCCGAAGCAAACTGACCTGCAGGATGCCGCGGCAGCCGAGCGCCGGTATCCAGAGGTACTTCCAGAAGCGCAGATTGGACTCGGGGAAATCCTGGTCGCGGAACCGCCGGCCTTGCTCGAGGACGAGGACCGAGTAGCCCTTTTCGGTCAGCCGCATCGCCGCGACGGCACCGCCAAATCCGGATCCGATGACGACGTAGTCGTAGAAGGCGTGATCCACTGCGGCGCTCAGCTCCGCACGGTCAGCAGCAGGCGAGACACCAGGTCGTCTTCGTCCTCGAACACGGTCCGCAGATCGAGCAGCACGCGGTCGTCGCCAATCCGGGCGATCACGGGCGGATCGAGAAGCCGCAGGGCCGACTCCAGGCGATCGGCCGACAGGCCGCGGTGCTCGAGCGCGAGCAGCCGCGTCGGCAGCGTCATGCCGGGCGTGGTTCCTCCGCCGATGGTGGACTCGCCGTCGATGATGGTCGTGACGAACTGACCTGACGCGTCGAGCTCGGCCGCGATTCGCCGGGCCCGGGCCTCGATGCCGTCCGGCGTGCGGGTCAGCATGCGAAGGACCGGAATCGTCGCGGTCGCGCGGCCGGACAGGTACTCGATCAGCGTGGCGCCCAGGGCGGCGTAGGTCATCTTGCCGACCCGGAGCGCACGCATCAGGGGATGGCGGCGAATGGGCGCGATCAGGCTCTCCCGGCCGACGATGATCCCGGCCTGCGGTCCACCCAGGATCTTGTCGCCGCTGAAGCAGAGGATGTCGACCCCGGCGGCAACGCTTGCCTGCACGGTCGGCTCCTGGCCCAGGACGCGCTCGAGGCCAGGAACCGCGGAGAGCGCCACGCCTCCGAGCGCGGCGGAGGTGGCCAGGCCGCCGATCAGGTTGCCGCTGCCGAGGTCCTCGGCGACGGGAACGCCGGCCTGCCGGCCGACCTGGACCAGCTGTTCGAGCGAGGGTTGCTCGGTAAATCCCTCGATCCTGAAGTTCGAACGATGAACGCGGAGGATGAGGGCCGTCCGGTCGCACAGGGCCGCCGCGTAGTCGCCGGCCCTGGTCTTGTTGGTCGTGCCCACCTCGCGCAGGATCGCGCCCGAGAGCGCCATCACTTCGGGCACGCGAAACCCGCCGCCTATTTCGACCAGCTCTCCGCGCGAAACCACGACCTCCCGGCCCTGGGCCAGTGCGGCCAGCACCAGCATCGTGGCGGCGGCGTTGTTGTTGACCACCACCCCGGCCTCCGCGCCGGTCAGCCGGCAGAGCAGCGCTTCGGCGTGGCGATCGCGCCGGCCGCGCCCGCCCTCGCCGAGGTCGTACTCGAGCGTGGAATAGCGGGCTCCGATCTGCGCCACGCGCTCGAGGGCCGGGGCCGGCAGAGGAGCCCGGCCGAGGTTGGTGTGCACGATCACGCCAGTCGCGTTGACGACCCGGCGCAGGGCCAGGTCGAACTGCCGCTGCAGCCTCGGTTCGGCGCCCGCCTCGATCTGTTCCGCGGCCTGAGCGGTGGTCGACGGGAGCTGCGCCTCTCGGTCGCTCTCGCCAGGCGGGCTCGAGGCGAGGCGCTGCCGAAGCGCGTCGGTTTCCTCCCGCAGCGCCTGGACGACCGGCTCGTGGCCATATCGCGCGACCATGTCCTGCACGCGCCCGCGCTGCCGCAGCTGCTCGATCGAAGGGATGATTCGAAAGTCGGGCATGTCCCACGCTTCGCCGCACGGCCTGATCAAGCTCCGTGCACTCTACGTTGCGCGCACTGACGCACTCAGGATAGCATCAAGCGGAATTGCGCGAGGCGCTTCGCGCCAGCGGCGGTCCCCGACGATGAACGACTCTCAGGACAAACCTGAATCGCCCGATGATTCGCCCGGCGGCGGAGCGGGCAGTACTCCGCGGTTCCGGCCGCGCGATCAGTTCTGGCCCTACGTCGAACTGAACGAGGAACCGTCCGACGAGGAGTTGGCTCGCCTCGATCCGGACCTCCAGGCCGCGCTGTACGACAACCCCCCGGCTCGCCCGTTCGCCCTGACCGTGGTCTTCTCGCCCTTCGAGGGCGTCGACTACGCGAGGGCTGTCGAACTGGCGAAGGCGTCGGAGGGGTACCTGGAGTCGACAACGGGCGGGGCGCTGCGTCACCGGGCGCGGTTCAGGCCCGACCAGGTCCTTGCGCTCAGGGATCTCTGGCACTACGTCGGACGGTACGACTCCAGCGAGGTGCTCGTGGACGATCGGCCGGTGCCCTTCGCTCGCGAGTTGTGGCTCCCACTGCTCTGGTTTCTCATTCCACGCTAGTGGCCGTCGAACCCGAGGTCGAGCACGCGATTCGCACGCTCGAAGTCGAGCTCCGGAAGCTGGAGGTCGAGTACAACTCGTTTTTTGCCGGCCGGACGCCGCGCCCGCCGTGGGATAGCCGCACACGGGTCGAAACCCTCATCAAGCAACTCGATCGACGAACGGCTCAGAGCCGCTCGTACTCGGATCGGTTCAGATTCCAGACGCTCCAGGCGCGCTACTCGACGTTTGCCGACCTCTGGGACCGGGGCCTCAAGGCCCGAGAGGAGGGCCGGCCCGGGCCATTCGCGACGCAGCGCCGACGAACCGGGAAGGAGCCGGAGGGGCAAACCGATCGCATCCTGCACGTGGCCGTATTCGCAGAGCCGCTGAAGGAAATGGAGCGGCTCCAGGAACTGTACGAGCGGCTGACCGAAGCGGGTGACGAAATCGGCCAGCCGCACGTCCCGTTCCATAAGTTCGCGGCACTGGTCAGGCAGCAGGTGAGCCAGATCAAGAAGAAGGGCGCACAGGAGGTGGCCTTCCGCCTCGCGATGCGAAACGGCAAGATCAATTTCACCGCACGCGCCCTCAGGGGCGTCTCCAAGCACAAGCCGTAGGAACGCAACCCCGGCCCGAGGCCCCGCAGGAGGCTCGGCTTCGCCGAAGGCCTGCGGCCCGGATGGACGTTCGAACTGGGTTGTGAAGGGGAGGGGGGCTGGTCCGGGCGCGAGAGAATCCCCGGAGTCCGGCTCGGCCGGACCCCGGGGCAAGACGTCGTCTAGATCTTGATGACGTTGCCGGCCTGTGGGCCCTTCGGTCCGTCAACGATCTCGAACTCGACTGCCTGGCCTTCCTCGAGCGAACGGAATCCGTTGCCCTGGATGGCCGAGTAGTGCACGAACACATCGCTGCCGCCTTCGCGCTCGATGAATCCGTACCCCTTAGCGTTGTTGAACCACTTGACCTTGCCTGTAATGCGCATTTCTTACCTGCCTTGCGTCTTCGCGGCGACCCGCGCCGGCACCTTCCAAACGACCCCCCGGCACCATGGTTGCGCGCTCGGGGGGCACACAAAAAAAAAGGCCGCTGCGGCGGTCGAGTCCCGCCCACCGTAGCGCCGATCGCGATGATAACGGTGACCCTGGATCGTGTCAAGCGATCGGAGAGCCGATGCGTGATGTTTCCCGAATGAAATCACCGATTCTCATGACCCCGGGTTGTATCACAACTGATACATCCGCGCGACTCCAGCGACACGAGTTGACAGCCCTGCCCCCCGCGCCCGAGAGTAGGATGGCTATTCTGGCGCGCCGGAGCCTCATCGGTCGCGCCGGCTCTGTGAGGCTCAGGAACGCCGAGCCGTGCCTTGTCGGTGCGCGAGTGGCGATTCGGTCATTGCCTGCTCTTTCATGACGGTGAGCGTGAATCCATGTATGCACTCCTCTCAGTCTCGGACAAGACCGGCATTGTCGAGTTTGGCCGCGGCCTGGTCTCCCGCGGATTCACGGTGGTATCGACGGGCGGCACAGCCCGGGCCCTCAGCGATGCCGGCGTCCCCGTTCTGCCGGTCTCCGAGGTCACCGGAGCGCCGGAGATGATGGACGGCCGGGTGAAGACGCTCCACCCGCGAATTCACGGCGGCATCCTGGCCCGCCGCGATCATGCCGGTGATCGCGATGCGCTGTCGCAATTCGGCATCACGCCCATCGATGTCGTCGCGGTCAACCTGTACCCGTTCAGGCAGGCCGCGGCGAACCCGGATACGCCGGTGCCCGACCTGGTCGAGGAGATCGACATCGGCGGCCCGAGCATGATCCGGGCGGCCGCCAAGAACTTCCCGCACGTCCTGGTGGCGGTTTCGCCGGCGGACTACCCCGCCGTCTTGAGCGCGCTCGACCAGCCCGGCGGGCCGTCGCCCGCCTTCAGGCTGGAGCTCGCCCAGAAGGCGTTCATGCACACAGCGCTCTACGACGCCGCCATCGCCACCGAGCTCGATCGCGTGACGGTCGGTGCCTCAGGGCTGTCCCGGGCGCTCGACGTGGCGCGGCCCTTCGGACCTTACGCCGCCGTCGGCCTCCGCAAGCTGCGCGACCTCAGGTACGGGGAGAATCCCCACCAGGCGGCGGCCTGGTACGCGCGCGAGTCCGTCCCCGCGATCGACCTGCCGTCGGTGCTCCAGGGCAAGGAGTTGTCGTTCACGAACCTGCTGGATCTCGACTCGGCCGCGCGCATCGTCGGCGAGTTCGCCGAACCCGCCGCGGTGGTCGTCAAGCACACCAACCCATGCGGTGCCGCGACCGGCTCGTCGCTTGCTGAAGCTTACGCGCGCGCCAGGGACGCCGACGCCCTGTCGGCATACGGCGGGATCGTGGGCTGCAATCGAACCATTGACGAGGACACGGCGCGTGCCATCGCGTCGACGTTCATCGAGGCGGTTGTCGCGCCGGGAATCGCCGATGCCGCCCTGGCAATCCTCGCCGCGAAGAAGAACCTCCGGGTGGTGATACTCCCTCCGCGGCGGACCGTGCCCGGCGCTGGTGCCGGCGACGCCGAATTCAGAACGGCGTTGGGCGGAGTCCTGATCCAGGCGCGCGACCGCGTCGTCGAAGCGTCGAACGATTGGCCGGGCGGAGGTCCGGTCGAGGTTGTCACCAGGCGCCAGCCGACACCCGAGGAATGGAAGGCGCTGCGGTTTGCCTGGCGGATCTGCGCGCACGTGAAGTCGAACTCGGTGATTTTCACGGGTGCGGATCGGACCCTGGCGATCGGAGCCGGCCAGATGAGCCGCGTCGACGCCGTGAAGGTCGCGGTGATGAAGGCGGGCTCGGCGGCGCCGCCCGTGTCGCTGAACGGATCGGTGGCGGCATCCGACGCGTTCTTTCCGTTCCGGGACGGGCTCGATGCGCTGGCAGAGGCCGGGGCGACCTCGGTCGTCCAGCCTGGAGGCTCGGTCCGCGACGCCGAAGTGATCGCGGCGGCCGACGAGCACGGAATGGCGATGGTCTTCACGCGTCACCGCCATTTCCGCCACTGACATCAGACCGCCGCAGTGGCCCTCGGCTGGCGGTTGGCGGCTATCGGTCTGTCACGAGTGACAGAGTCGACGCTCGAATGGCCAATGCACGGACTGCGATGTGACCTACAGGCCCGTGGGATGCGGCAGCGGGATTCGCGCCGAGTGATTCCACGACGGCGCGTCTGGAACCGGGCTAGCTCTGGAAGGTCGACAGGAGTTCGTCGGGCGTGACCGTTGCCGGACCGAACTTGCCGACGACGACGCCGGCCGCGTGATTGGCGAGCTGAGCCGCTTCGTCGCCTGCCGCCCCGGCTGCCAGGGCGAGCGCGAATGTCGCGATCACCGTGTCGCCCGCGCCGGTGACATCGGACACCTCGCGCGCAACGGCTGGAAAGTGAGCCTCGGTCCGTCCGTCGAGCAGCGACATGCCCTGCTCGCCCCGCGTAATCAGCACACCGTCGCAATGGGCCACCTCGAGGAAGGCGCGCGCCGCGCGCCGGGCGTCCTCGTCGGACCTGATGCGCATCCGCGTCGCCAGTTCCGCCTCGACGTGATTGGGCGTGACCAGCGTGGCCCCGGCATATCGATCGATGTGGGGAATCTTCGGGTCCACCAGGACCGGCGTGCCCCGCCGTCGCGCCCGCTCGACGATCCGGCTCATGACGATCCGGGTCACTACACCCTTGAGATAGTCCGACACCACGACGACGCCCGCCGTCTCCAGCTGCCCCTCGATCCGCTCGATGAGTGACCGCTCGACGTTATCGGAGAGCTCGGCGTCGCTCTCGTAGTCGATGCGCGCGACCTGGAGGCGCCGATTCGTCACAACCCGCATCTTGGTTGTCGTCCGGCGGGAGGTGTCCGTGATCAGGTCCCCGCAGCCGATGGTCCTGTTCCGAAGTTCGTCCCGGAGGATCTCGGCTGCCTTGTCCTCGCCGACCACCGCGGCCAGTGCCACCCGGGCGCCCAGCGCCCGCACGTTGGCCCCGACGTTCCCGGCGCCGCCGATTCGATATTCGTCGTGATCGAATTCGACCACGGGCACCGGCGCCTCGGGCGAAATGCGGTTGACCCTGCCGACGACGAACTGATCCAGCATCACGTCCCCGACGATCAGGACCGACGCGTCTGCCATGCGCCCGACCAATTCGCGTGCCCGTTCCAGGGAGAGCAACGATCCAGGATTCACGGCGCGCTTCTCCATCAGGCCGCCAACTCGGAGGCCGCCGCGGCCCGGCCGGCGGGGTCGGGCCGATCGGCCGCAAAGGGGAGTGTGATGAGGACGAGGTACATCATCAGGAACTGGGAGTTCCCGAAGTTGTGCTCGAACAACCCGGCCGACAGCATCGCCGCGACTGCTCCGAGCGCGGTCACGACGAGGTATCGATGCCGGCTCGTGCGCCACGAGCGCGCCAGACCGACAATGGTCGAGCCGACGAACCAGATCCAGACACCCAGCGCAGGCAGCCCGCGCTCAGCGGCAATCTGCATGGGCACGTTGTGCAGGTGCGGGTTCAGTCGTTCGACGGCCTCCGGGTCCCGGAACCGCGCGTACACCTTCTCGACCATGTTCGGGCCCATGCCGGTCATCGGGTCCGCCGCGATCATCCGAAGGCCCTCGTGCAGCATCGCGACGCGATCGCGGTTGGTAGGATCGTGGAGATCGAACATCGAGTAGAAGCGCTGAACCAGCTGGGGCGGCGCCACGGCGAAGAACAACGCGAAAGCCACCGGCGCTGCAGCGAACAGCCTGAAGTCCTTGAGCGCAAACAGCAGTGCGAAGGCCACGCAGGTGCCGACCCAGGCGCTGCGCGTGAAGGTCGTGACCAGCGCCACGAGCAGGGCCGGGAGGACCAGCGCCGGCCACATGCGGTCCCGCCGTTCGAAGAGCACCCTCGCGGCGGCGGCGGTGGCCGTCAGCATCAGGAGCCCGGAGTAAGTCATGTAATGACCGAGCGTGCCCAGCGGCCGCTGGCCGAGATCGTTGTAGTGCAGGATGCCGTACTGGATGATGCCGTAGGCGGCACTGGCCGCCCCCACGCTGACCGTCACCGTGACGAGGGTCCGGGCTCGCGCGCCGCGCGCCAGGTCGAAGGTCATCGGAACCGCGAGGAAGAGCAGCAGCTGCTTGCAGTCGACGAAGCTCGTCCTCGGCTGCACCGAGAACACCGACGAGACGAGCGTGAGGATCGCGTAGATGGCGAGGGGCCGAAAAAACGACGGCGCCGCGAACGCGGTCCGGCGGGCCGCCAGCCTCGCCAGCCAGCAGATCACCGCGACACCCAGCAGGAACTCGGCCCCGGCAATGGAGAATTGAATGACGGCGCCGAAGGCCAGCAGCGAGACGAGGCCGGAGAGTTCGAGCCAGTCCTGGGGCGGGGATCCTTCCGTGATGTTCAGGTCCAAGGTCATCTCAGGCACTCATCCGCTACAGCCCGTCTCGGATCGATCGTTCACGTCTCAGGCGGTCCGGCGCAGCGCACGCTCGGCCGCCGCGACCACCGCCGACGCCGGCAGCGTGCGGAGACACCGGAAATCTCCCGGCGCGCACACACGTTGATCACACGGCCGGCAAGGCAGCGCGCCGATGTCGACCTCCTCGGTGGCCAGTGACGGATGGCGCCATGGGCCCCACACACCGGGGAGCGTCGGCCCGTAGAGCACCACCATCGGCGTTCGCGTTGTCGCGGCCACGTGGGCCGGGCCGCTGTCGCCGCCGATGAACAACGTCGCCCGGCCAATCAGGTTGCGAAGCTCGGAAAGACCCAGGTCGCACCACGCCTCGACCGCGCCCGGCGCGATCCCGGGGCGGGCCTTGATCATCCCGAGAATCCGGAAGCAG
Source organism: uncultured Acidobacteriota bacterium (assembly GCA_963843385.1). Taxonomy (GTDB): domain Bacteria; phylum Acidobacteriota; class Vicinamibacteria; order Vicinamibacterales; family JAKQTR01; genus CAVOHU01. The sequence goes on along the minus strand of CAWJJY010000005.1, from coordinate 447,513 downwards.
GTGTCGGCCTGTGCCGCGCCGGTAGTGAGGATGATACGCCGGTTTGGCCCCGCGGCAACCAGCGCGGCCACCGTGTCGGCAAACGCCTCCTCCGGCCAGCGCCGGTACTCGTTCCCCGCGCCGACATGAACGACGACGATGTCGTGCCCGGGGCCGATCCCGCTGGACCTCAGGCGGCTCTCGATCCGCTCGTCCGCGCCCGGCTCATCGAACATCTCGACGAAATCGTGCTCCGGGGTGGGCCGTCCGATCCCGGGCAGCAGCGCTTCGACCAGATCCCACTGGTTCTCGACCGAGTGTCGTGGCCGATGGACGCGCGGCCGGAAGACGCGCCGCGTGTACATCCAGCTCCGCCCCTTCACGGTGTAGCCGATCCGGGTGGGGGCGCCGCTGGCGAGCGTGAGCCATGAACTGCGTGGCCCTCCGTGGAAGTCGACGACGATGTCGAAATGCTCGCGGCGGATTCGGCGTGCCAGCCGCAGATCGTCGCGCCACCGCCTCAGCCCCTGGCTGAGCGGGGCCACGATGACCTCGTTCAGGTGCGGATTCTGCAGGACGATCGGCGCCGACCCCGGTTCGACCATGTAGGCGATCCAGCTGTCGGGCCGGGCCTGTCGCAGGGCACGGATGGCGGGCGTCGTCAGGACGACGTCACCGATCAGGCGCAGTCGGATGAGGAGGATCTTCAGAAGCGAGGCCTTCACGCCTTGGCGGGTTCCCCTTCGATGGTCGCCTCGTCGATCAGCATGACCGGGATGTCATCCTTGATCGGGTAGACGCGCGAGCACTGGGAACACTTCAGCCCGGAGCCGTTGTTCACCAGCACGACGGGCGTCTTGCAGTTCGGGCACGCGAGTATGGCCAGCAGTTCAGGATCGACGCTCATCCGTGCTCCTCCTCTGATTGCACCTGCCACTATACCAGACAGGCCCCGGGCCCCGGCCCGGCGCCCGGGAGGCCTCGGGCGCGAAGGCTGACAGTTGAGGTCTTTTGTGGAACAATCGATCGAGATGATCCAGCTTGCTCTCGTCGTCATGCTGGGCGTGCAGCAGGCACCCCCGCCCCCTTCATCCCCGCAGGCGAAGGTTCCACCCGCCACCGCCAAGGCTGCCAGACCGGCCGAGGCTCCCGCGCAGGACCCGATCGGCGAGGCCTACTATCAGTTCCTGCTCGGCCGGAACCTCGAGGCGCGAGGCGATGTCGACGGAGCCATCGGCGCCTACCGGAAGGCGATGGAACTGGATCCGAAATCGGCCGAGGTTCCGGCAGAGCTGGCGTCGCTCTACGCGCGCCAGAGCCGGCTGCGCGACGCGATCGACACCGCGGAAGCCGCGCTCAAGATCAATCCGGCGCATGGCGGCGCCCACGCCGTGCTGGGGTCCATCTACGGCGAGCTTGCCGAACGCGACGAGGCGATCCCGCCGGGGAAGGACGCGTCCGGGCCGACGAATCTCTCGCGGGCCATCGCGCATCTTGAAGCCGCCTTCAAGGCGAAAGGCGATCAGACACCGCCCGGGCTTCGCGTCGGGCTCGCCCGCCTCTACCTGAAGAACAAGGCCTACGACACCTGCATCGCGACGCTTCGCAGCCTGCTGGCCGATGAGCCCTACATGCCGGAAGCCGTGTCGCTGCTCTCCGACGTGTACCAGAACTCAGGACGAAGCGCCGACGCGTTGGAGTTGCTGAAAGATGCGGTCGCCGAGAACCCCGACTTCTACGGCGCCCTCGGCGACGCGTACGACAAGGCGCAACGCTTCGCCGACGCGGCGGACGCCTACGGCAAGGCCTCCGCTGAGGATCCCTCCGACCAGGATCTCAAGACCAAGTGGGCGTTTGCGTTGATGAACGCGGGCGGCACGGCACGATTGACCCAGGCGCGGAAGCACCTGACCGACGTGGTGCGACTGAACCCGAACGGCGGGTGGCCCCTGTATCTGCTCTCGCAGGCCCAGCGAGAAACGGGCGATCTCGACGCGGCAGAACAGAGCGCCCGCAGGCTGATGGCCATCGCGCCAACCCGGGCCTGGGGTCCCCACGCTCTCGCCCAGGTCCTGGAACAGCGCCGGGACTATCAGAAGGTCGTCGACGCGCTCGAGCCGCTGGCTGCCAAGTCGGCTCCCGGCCGCGACTCCGATGGCAGCCTCCTGCTGACCCACCTTGGCTTTGCGTATCTCGCCCTCGGACGGGCGAACCAGGCCGTCTCGAGCTTCGAACGTGCCCAGAAACTGACTCCCGAGGATGCCTCGCTCGGGACTTACCTGATCCAGGCGCTGCTCGCCGACAAGCAGTACGACCGGGCCCTGAAGCTGGTGCGCGAGAAACGGCAGAAAGACGACAAGGACCGTCGGCTCGCCCGCCTCGAAGCGGACGCCTTGCGCGGTAGCGGAAAGGTCGATGAGGGCGCCGCGCTCCTCAGGAGCCTGCCCGATGTCAGCGCGGCGGACCCGGACGGCGCCTTCGCGCTCGCGGAATACTACGCGTCGGCCCAGCGCTTCGCCGATGCCGCCGAGGTGCTGAAGGCGCAGATCGCCAGGACGCCGGACAACCTGAACGTCCAGTTTCAATACGGCGCGATGCTCGAAAAGCAGAAGCGCTTTGCGGAGGCCGAGCGAGTCTTCCGGCAGGTCATCGCGAGAGATCCGCAGCATGGGCCTACGCTCAACTACCTCGGGTACATGATGGCGGACCGGAGCGATCGCCTCCCCGAGGCCCTGGCGCTCATCAAGCGGGCGGTCGAGGCAGATCCCCACAACGGCGCCTATATCGACAGCCTCGGGTGGGCGCACTTCAAGCTCAACCAGCTCGATCTCGCCGAGAAGTACCTGAAGCAGGCGGCGGATCAGCTGCCTCGGGACTCCGCCGTCCAGGAGCACCTGGGCGACCTGCTCTCGCGTCAGGGCAGGCGCGATGAAGCCATCGAGGCGTGGAAGCGGGCCCTGGCGGGCGATGGCGAGTCGGTCGATCGAGCGGTGATCGAGCGCAAACTCAAGGCAGCCCAGGAGAAGGCGATCCGCCGATGAGCCGGCCGGCCGGCCGCGTCCTCGCTGCCGCCACCCTCGGCGTGCTTGCGTTCCTCGTGTCGGCCTGCGTGCCGGCACGCATCCGGCTGCCCGAGGGGCCCGGGACGCCGCTTCCTGCATTCGCCGACATTTTCAGCCTGGCAACGACCACCTGCCAGGGCGTGCGGACCCTGACCGCCGAGGTGTCCGTGTCGGGCCGCGTCGGAGCCGATCGGCTGCGCGGCCGCGTGCTGGCGGGATTCGAGCGTCCGGGTTCGCTGCGCCTGGAGGCGCTCGCCCCATTCGGCGCGCCCATCTTCATCCTGGCCGCTCGCCTCGACCAGGGCACGCTGCTGCTGCCCCGCGACGGCCGCGTGCTGACCGGCGCGACGCCAAGAGACATCATCGAGGCGCTCACCGGCCTCGATCTGACCCCCGACGCGTTGCGGGCGTTGCTGGCGGGATGCCTCGTCGCGGACCCGCGCGCCGCGGGCGGGCAGACACTGCAGGGGGACTGGAACCTCGTGGCGCTCGAAGACGGGTCGAAGGCGTATCTCAAGCGCCTTGCCGGCGCCTGGCGCGTGGTGGCCGGCCAGCTGAGCGGAGGCGAACGCGAAGGGGCCGCGCCCGGCTTCACGGTGGCCTACGACGATTTCGTTGAGGGGTTGCCCACCTCGGTGCGCGTGTGGCAGGATGCCCGCCCGGGCGGCCGGATCGGCGCGGCGCTCGCGTTCCGTCTGTCCCAGCTCGAGACCAACCGGGCCATCAGCCCGGAAGCCTTTGACGTCAAGATCCCCGTGAGCGCCCGGCCGCTGACACTCGAGGAGCTCAGGCGATCGGGTCCCCTGGGCGGTTCGACGTCGAGAGATCGCTGATGCGGACGTCGCGCATCCGGGTCAACGCGTACGCGAAGATCAACCTGGCCCTGCGCGTGACCGGCACTGGTCCCGACCGGTTCCACCAACTGCAGACCATCTTTCAGTCCCTTGCGCTGCACGACAGGTTGACGCTGGCCGCGAGACCGGGCCCATTCACCCTCACGTGTTCGGAGCCGGCGGTGCCGACCGGCGAGGAGAACCTCGTATGGCAGGCCGCGGCGCGGCTCTGGACCGCGATTGGGCGCGCCGGTGCGCCGCGCGACGTCAGAATCGCGCTCCAGAAACGCATCCCGGTGCAGGCGGGACTCGGCGGTGGCAGCGCGGATGCGGCAGCGGCCCTGGTCGGGCTGGCGCGGCTCTGGTGCGGCGGCCGCACGCCGCCGGACCTTCACAAACTGGCCGCGCGCATCGGTGCCGACGCGGCGTATTTCCTGATCGGCGGAACGGCGATGGGGCTCGGGCGCGGCGAAGACCTCTATCCGCTCGAGGATGTCGTCCCCATGCACGTGCTCCTGGCCTTGCCCGCGTTCGGCGTGTCGACGGCGGACGCGTACCGGTGGTTCGACGAGTCGGCTTTCTCGTCAATGCGCCGCCGTGAAGTGCGGGCGGAACGGGTCGCCGCCTGGAAGCGGCGCGAGTTGGTCGTTGCCAACGATCTCGAAGGGCCGGTCGCACGGCGCCACGCAGAGATCGCACGGATTCGGGCGGCGATGCACAAACGCGGAGCGATCGCGTCAGCCATGACGGGGAGCGGATCGGCCGTGTTCGGGCTGTTCGATCGTCGTGACAGGGCGGCCCAGGCGCGGGCCGGGCTGGCCAGGGCCGGCTGGCGAGTCATCCTGACGCGCACGCTGGGCCGGGAGCCCTACGCGCGGGGATTTCGCCCGGCCATCGTGTAGGAGCGGGTGTGATCCCGGGCTGGAGCGCGAGGATCGCTGGCCGGATGGCCCGCGATCGACGGGCGAAACAGCCTCTGCCGAGGCTCGTGCGCGACCCTCAGGCTTGTCCGCGACCGAGTGCATCGTATACACTTACCGTTTGCACCATCGCCGGTGCACCACACCTGTTCGGCTCATCCTTCTCGAGCGCGTGGCACAGAGGAGCAGGACCGCGGAGCGGAGGGGTGCGTGCGGCGGGGGCGAGCCACAGCGCGCGGACGCCTCGAGCGTCGGCAGCCGCTCTGGCGCGATCGGGTCCGGGCGTTTGGCTGATGCGACATGTTGGGGCGTCGCCAAGCTGGTAAGGCACGGGACTTTGGATCCCGCATCCGAAGGTTCGAATCCTTCCGCCCCAGCCAGCTTTCGTGAGGTACAGCGCCGATGCGAAGGGGCTTTGCCGAACTGAAGGTGTTTGCCGGAAGCGCGCATCCCGAGCTCACCCGGGAGATCGCCGAGCATCTGGGCATCCAGGTCGGCCAGTCCAAGCTGCGGCGGTTTCCGGACAGCGAGGTGTCGTTCCAGATCGACGAGAACATTCGCGGCACCGACGTGTTCATCGTGCAGCCGACCTCGCCGCCGGTCGATCAGCACCTGATGGAGATGCTGATCATGATCGACGCGTTCCGCCGCTCGTCGGCGGCGCGGATCACGGCGGTGATTCCGTATTACGGGTACGCCCGGCAGGATCGGAAGGACAAGCCGCGGGTGCCGATCTCGGCCAAGCTGGTGGCGAACATCCTCAGCGCGGCGGGGACCAACCGGGTGCTCACCATGGATCTGCACAAGGCGCAGATCCAGGGGTTCTTCGACATCCCGGTGGACCACCTGTTCGCGGCGCCGGTGATCATCGACTACCTGGCCCGGCAGCACTTTCCGCGGCTGACCATTGTGTCACCCGACGCGGGCGGTGCCGAGCGGGCGCGGGCGTATGCGAAGCGGCTGGGCGCGGAACTGGCGATCATCGACAAGAGGCGATCGCCGGAGGACGGCCACGCCGAGGTGATGAACGTCGTCGGTGATGTAAAGGGTCACACCTGCATCATCCAGGACGACATCATCGATACGGCCGGCACGATGCAGAACGCGGCGCAGGCGCTCATCGCCAACGGGGCGGAACGCGTGCTGGCCTGCGCGGTGCACGGCCTGCTGTCGGGCCCGGCCATCAGCCGGATCGAGCAGTCGGCGATCGAGCGGCTGATCGTGACCAACACGATCCCGCTCGGCGGCGAGCGGGCCCAGTGCAAGAAGATCGTGACGCTGTCGGTGGCGCGCCTGCTGGCGCAGGCCATCCGCAGCATCAACGAGGAAACGTCGGTATCGTCCCTGTTCGTGTGAGCGGAGTTGAAGGCGGGCGCCCTCCGGACGCCCGCCGCATCGTGAAGGACTGCAGGCAATGGAAGCGAGACTCGAAGCAGTAGCGCGGGACAGTTTTGGCAAGAACGAGGCGCGCCGGCTCCGCGTGAAGGGACACATCCCGGCGGTGCTCTACGGCCCCGTCACCGGGGGGCCCAATCCGCCGACGGCGAACATCGCGGTCGATCCCAAGACCCTCTCCCGCATCCTCCACTCCGAATCGGGGGTCAACACCCTGATCGGGCTGAAGTACGGCGACGAAGACGTCAAGGTGCTGGTGCGCGAGTACCAGCTCGATCCGGTCAGCCACGACATGCTGCACGTGGATTTCTACCGCATCGCGATGGACAAGAAGCTCACGGTCACGGTGCCCGTCGTGCTCAAGGGTGAGCCCAAGGGCGTCAAGCAGCAGGGCGGCCTGCTCGACTTCGTGCACCGCGAAATCCAGATCGAGTGCCTCCCGGCCGACATCCCCGAGCACATCGAGGTGGACGTCAGTGAGCTGATGCTGGGCCAGTCGATTCGGCTGCGGGAAATCGCGACCGATCCGAAGTGGACGCCGGTCAGCGAGCCGGACATCATGCTGGCCCATGTCGTCGCGCTGAAGATCGAAGCCGAGCCGGAACCGGCCGAGGCGGCTGCCGCCGCGCCGGCGACTGCGGCCGAGCCGGAAGTGATCAAGAAGGGCAAGGCTGAGAAGCCCGAGGCCGAAGAGTAGCGCGTCGCCGCCCCGGAGGGAGCACGGCCGCCCATGAAGCTCATCGTCGGCCTGGGCAATCCCGGGCGGACCTACCACCGGACGCGGCACAACGTCGGGTTCATGGTGGCCGACGAGGTCGCCCGGCGGCTGGGCGTCGGGTTCGAGCACGATCGGCCCGATGCGCTGTGCGCGCGGGCCGGCCTCGGGCGCGGGACCGTCAGGCTGGCCAAGCCGCTCACGATGATGAACCTGAGCGGAGAGGCCGTGGCGGGGCTGGCGCATTTTTACCGGATCGAGTCGCCGGACATCTTCGTGGTCGCCGACGACGTGAACCTGCCACTGGGGCGGTTGCGTCTCCGGTCCAGGGGATCGGCTGGCGGTCACAACGGGTTCCGGTCGATCATCCAGCATCTGGGGACACAGGCGTTCCCCAGGCTGCGGGTCGGCGTCGGGCGCGGCGATCTCAGGCGGGATCTCGCCGACCACGTGCTGTCCCGGTTCGAACCGGACGAAGAAGCGACGGCCATGAAGGCGGTCGCCAGGGCGGCTGACGCCGTCGAGGTGTTTCTGTCGGACGGCGTCGAGGCCGCGATGAATCAGTACAACCGGGCAGAGGAGCCCGCCTGAATCCTCCTTGCCTCCCCGCATTCGGGGCGGCCGAGAGTCCAGAAGGAGACGGACGTGAGTAACGGCAGACTGTACGAACTCGTCTACATCGTGTCGCCCGACGCGACCGAAGCAGACGTGACCGACCTCCACGCGCAGGTCGAAGCCATCGTCGCCCGATTCCAGGGCGAACTGCAGAAGACCGAGAACTGGGGCCGCCGCAAGCTGGCCTATCGCATCGGGCGCCACCGCGAGGGCACCTACGTGCTGGAAGTGTTCACCGGCACGGGCGAGATGACCAAGGAACTGGATCGCCGCCTGAAGGTCAGCGATCACATCATCCGGCACCTGATCGTCCGCGTGGACGAAGAGCTTCGCGTCGCCGAACGGACGCGGGCGCGCCGCCAGGCCGAAGCCCTGAAGCGCGGGGAGCGCGGGCTCCCGCCGGAGGGCGCGCGCCGGAAGTCCGATGACGACAACCAGGACGACGATCAAGACGACGCGGAGGTGTAGCAATGGGCGAGGAACGACGAGGCGGCGGAAGCGGATCGGGACGGGGCGGCCGCGGTGGAGCGCGCGGTGCCGACAAGGCGCAGGGCCAGCGCCGGGGCGGGCTGTTCCGCCGGCGCAAGGTCTGCAAGTTCTGCGCGGACAAGATCGACTACATCGACTACAAGGACGTGCGGCTGCTGGCCCCGTTCCTGCCGGAGCGGGCGAAGATCCTGCCGCGGCGGATCTCGGGATGCTGCGCGATGCATCAACGGAAACTCCAGACGGCCATCAAGCGGGCGCGGCAGCTGGCGCTGGTGCCGTATCTGACGGACTAGCCGAGGGTGGAACAGTCATGGACGTGATTCTTCGTGAACACATCGAGAACCTCGGCCGCCGCGGCGACCTCGTGAAGGTGGCCGACGGCTACGCCAGGAACTTCCTGTTGCCGCGCAAGATGGCGCTCTCGGCGACCCCGGCGAACCGGAAGATCATCGATCGCGAGCGCAAGATCCTCGAGGTGAAGGAGGCCGCGGAAAAGGCCGACGCCGACGCGCTGGCCCTGCGGCTCGCCGAGGTGTCGTGCTCGGTGGCCCGCCGGGTCGGCGAGAACGACACGCTCTACGGTTCGGTGACGGCCGCCGATGTCGCCGAGGTGCTCGCGGCGAAGGGCTTCGACATCGACAAGCGCAAGATCCAGCTCCACGATCCGCTCAAGCAGCTCGGCGAGTTCTCCGTGCCCGTCAAGCTGCACCACAACGTCGTGGCGCAGGTCAGGGTCGTCGTCACGCCGCTGCAGGAGTAGCCGCGTGGCGGCACAACGCCGGGAGCAGGGAAGGGCGCCGGGCTCCGTGCGCCCTTCTCCGGAACGCGCCGATGGCCGACACCGCTGTTGATCGTCCCCTGCCGCACAACCTGGATGCCGAGCGCGCGGTGCTCGGCGCCGTGCTCCTGCACGGGGACACGATCCACCAGGCCCTGGAGCTCATCGACGCCGATGATTTCTTCAGGGACGCCCACCGGCGCATCTTCAACAAGATGATCGGGCTGCTCGAACACGGGCAGGCCATCGATTTCATCACCCTCAAAGACGAACTCGGCCGCAGCGGCGAACTCGACGCGGTGGGCGGGCCGGCCTACATCGCCTCGCTGGTCGACGGCCTGCCGCACGGGACCAACGTCGGCGAGTACGCGCGGATCGTCAAGGAGAAATCCACCCTCCGAAGCCTGATCTTCTCGGCCAACCATATCCTCGCCAGCGCGTACGAGGCCGAGGAGGACGCCGGCGAGATCCTCGACAAGGCCGAGCAGTCGATCTTCTCGATCGCAGAAGGATCGATCCGGGGCGGCTTCGTCTCGATGCGGGACCTGGCGACCTCGAGCTTCGCCTCGGTGGAGCAGGCCCACGCGCGGAAGCAGCTCGTCACCGGCGTGCCCACCGGTTTCGTCGAGCTCGACGAGATGATGGCCGGCCTGCAGCCGGCCGACCTGATCATCGTCGCGGCGCGGCCGGCGATGGGGAAGACCAGCCTCGTGCTGAACATCGCCCAGCACGTCGGCGTGAAAACCGATATGACCGTCGGGTTCTTCTCCCTCGAAATGTCGAAGGAGCAGCTCTTCCTGCGGATGCTGACCTCCGAAGCCGGCATCGACGGCCACCGGCTCCGGACAGGGTTCCTCGGCGAGCGGGACTGGCCGAAGCTCACCTCGGCCCTGGCGACGCTGGGCGACGCGAAGGTCTTCATCGACGACTCGGCCTCGATCGGGGTGCTCGAGATGCGGGCGAAGGCCCGCCGACTCATGTCCGAGCACGGCCTGCACATGCTGGTGATCGACTACCTGCAGCTGATGCAGGGGCGCGGGCGCTTCGAGAACCGCGTCACCGAGCTGGCATCCATCTCGAGGGGGTTGAAGGCCCTGGCGAAGGAGCTGAGCATTCCCATCGTCGCGCTCTCCCAGCTGAGCCGCGCGCCCGAGGCCAGGCCCGGCCGCCGCCCGCAGCTGTCCGACCTGCGCGAGTCGGGCGCCCTGGAGCAGGATGCCGACGTCGTCATCCTGATCTACCGCGAGGACATGTACGAGGTCACCGAGGAGAACCAGGGCGTGGCCGAGCTGATCGTCGCCAAGCAGCGCAACGGCCCGACCGGATCGCTCAAGCTGGCGTTCATCAAGGAGTTCACCCGCTTCGAGAACCTCGAATGGAAGCGCCCGGCCGCTTCCTGAGAGACACTCGACGCCCCCAATCGTGATCCGATCTACCTTCGCCCACATCGACGTCGACGCCCTCGCCAACAATTTCCACACGATTGCGGCGTACCTCGAGCATCGGCGGCCGGACCGGCAGCCGCCCGCCGTGGTGGCCGTCGTCAAGGCCAACGCGTACGGGCACGGCGCTGCGCCGGTCGCACTGGCCCTCGAGCGCGCCGGCGCCTCGATGGTCGCGTGTGCCGACATCGAGGAGGCCATCACGCTGCGGGAGGCGGGGCTGAAGACCGCCATCCTCGTGTTCGGCGCCCTCAGCCTCAGCGATCTCGACGGGATCTTCGAGCACCGGCTGACGCCAACCGTGTCGACCCCTGTCGCGGGGCGCTCCCTGCAGGCGGCCTCGGCGCGTCGCGGGCGGCGCGTGCGGTATCACCTCAAGATTGACACCGGGATGAACCGACTCGGTTTCCGCCACGACAACCTCGGCCGAACCATGCCGGAACTGCTGGCGAGCCCGGATCTCGAGCTCGAAGGCGTCTACACACACTTTGCCACCGCCGATATGCCCGGCCATCCCCTCTTCGAGGAACAGAAGGCGCGCTTCGCGGCAGCGCTCGCGCAACTGGCGGCGATGGGCGCCGTGCCGGCCGTGCGGCACGCAGCCAACAGCGCGGCGATGTTGAGCGACCCGGCGACGTGGTTCGACATGGTGCGCCCGGGGCTGGTGATCTACGGCGTCACGCCGCCTGCCTTGCCCGCCACCCTCCGGCTCGAGCCGGTGATGAGCCTCCGCAGCCGCATCGTGGCCGTGAAGGGCGTGCGGCGTGGCGAACACGTCGGGTATGGGGCCAGGTTCGAGGCCGGACATCCGACCACCATGGCCGTCGTCCCCGCGGGGTATGCCGACGGTCTGGACGTCCGCCTCGCGGGGCGCGGGTCGGTGCTGGTCCGCGGGCGCCGGGCACCGATTATCGGGGCAGTTTGCATGGACATGCTGATGGCCGACGTCACCGGCCTCGACGTTCAGCCTGGAGACGAAGCCGTTCTGTTGGGCCGGCAGGGCGAGGACGAGATTACGGTAACGGAATTGGCGGAGGCCATTGGCACGAATCCGTACGAGATCCTTTGCCGGGTCGGAACCCGCATCGAGCGAATCTATATATAATCGAGCCGAACTAGTACGTAAGGTGAAATCCAAGAACCCGATTTTCGTTTGCCAGGAATGTGGCGCCCAGGCACAGAAGTGGCTGGGGCGATGCCCCGATTGCGGTGCGTGGAACTCGATGGTCGAGGAACGCCCCGTTGAGGCCGCCTCGCCTTCGGCGCCGCACCGCTACGCGCTTGGCGGCTCCGGCGGGGCAAAACTCTACTCCGAGATCGATACGGCCTCTGCGGTACGACTGTCGACCGGGATCGACGAGTTCGATCGCGTGCTGGGCGGCGGCGTGGTGCCGGGCTCCCTGGTCCTGCTCGGCGGCGAGCCTGGCATCGGCAAGTCCACCCTGCTCCTGCAGGCGGCCGCTCACTTCGCCCATACGGTGGGCCCGGTGCTCTACTGCTCCGGCGAGGAATCCGAGCACCAGATCAAGTCCCGCGGCGACCGGCTCGGCGTGTCCGATGCGCCGCTCTACCTGCTGGCCGAGACGTGTCTGGAGCGCGTGCTCGAGGAGATCGCCCGCCTCCGGCCCGCGCTGGTGATCGTCGATTCGATCCAGACGGTGTTCTCGTTGAAAATGCAGTCGGCGCCCGGCAGCATCGGACAGGTGCGCGAGGCGGCCACCCAGCTGCTCTTCACGGCGAAGGGTCAGAATGTGCCGACGTTCCTCGTCGGTCACGTCACCAAGGAGGGCAGCCTCGCCGGGCCCAAGTCGCTCGAGCACATCGTCGACACCGTGCTCTACTTCGAGGGCGAGCGGCAGCACGCGCATCGCATCGTGCGGGCGGCCAAGAACCGCTTCGGGGCGGTGAGCGAGCTCGGAGTGTTCGAGATGACGGCGTCCGGCCTGCGCGCGGTGCCGAATCCATCGGCCCTGTTCCTTGCCGAACGCCCGGTCGGCAGCCCGGGTTCGGCTGTCCTGTGCTGCATGGAAGGCACACGCCCCCTGCTGGTCGAGGTGCAGGCGCTTGTGAGCACCAGCATGTACGGCTACGCCAAGCGCATGGCGGTTGGCGTCGATCAGAACCGGCTCGCGCTGCTGCTCGCCGTGCTCGAGAAACGCGCGGGGCTGCAGCTCGGCGGTGACGATGTCTTCGTGAATCTCGCCGGCGGCATGACCGCCGACGAGCCTGCGGTGGACCTGGCGCTGGTCGGTGCGGTCGCCTCCAGTGTGCGGAACAGGCCGGTCGTGGCGGGCACGGCCGTGTTCGGTGAAGTCGGTCTCGCCGGAGAGGTGAGGGCGGTGACCCAGGCGGCCAGACGGGTGCGGGAAGCGGCGCAGATGGGATTCACGCGCTGCATCATGCCGGCTGCCAACGTGGATCGAACCGATCCCGGTCTGGCCGACACGAAGTGTGATCTGTTGGGGGTTCACTCGGTCCAGGAGGCGCTCGAGTCGTTGATCGCGTGACGCCATCAGGCTGGCCCGTTTTCATACGGACGTGTTCATAACGAACGGAGACCCCATGCCCTGGTTTTTCGCCTTTCGAGTCGTGTTCGTTGCCGCCGTCACGGCGACGGCCACCTATCTGAGTCCCCTGCCCGGCGGGACGGCGGTCAACGCGGGCTTCGGCGCCGCGATGGCCGGGCTGGTGATCCTCCTCGAGTTCCGGCTGCACAACTCCAGCGCCACCCACATGGTGGGGGGCCTCATCGGTGGCACGCTCGGGCTGCTGTTTGCCAAGGGCATCGACACCGCGTTGTTCTGGCTTCCGCCCGACGACAACCGGGTGAGGTTTCTCGAGGGCCTCATCCTGCTGGTCCTTCCCTACATCGGGTCCATTGTCGGGGCTCGTCACGCGGAGTGGCTGGAGCCGGCACGCCTGGTGGCACTGTTCCGGAATGCCGGGCCGCAGCGCCGCTACAAGGTGCTCGACACGAGCGTGATCATCGACGGGCGCATCGCGGATATCTGCGAGACGGGCTTCCTCGACGGCACGCTGGTGATCGCGCAGTTCGTGTTGAAGGAACTGCAGCAGGTCGCCGACTCGGCCGACACGCTCCGCCGGAACCGGGGTCGTCGCGGCCTGGACATCCTTCAGAAGATCCAGAAGATGGCCGGCGTCGAAGTCACCATCTCCGACATCGACTTCCCCGAGGTGAAGGAAGTGGACCTGAAGCTGATCGAGCTGGCGCGGACCCTCCAGGGCAAGATCGTCACCAACGACTTCAACCTGAACAAGGTCGCACAGCTGCGCGGCATTCCCGTCCTCAACATCAACGAACTGGCCAATTCGTTGAAGCCGGTCGTCCTGCCCGGCGAGATCATGAAGGTGTTCATCCTGAAGGAAGGGAAAGAGTTCAACCAGGGCGTGGCGTACCTCGACGACGGCACGATGGTGGTGGTCGACAACGCGCGCAAGATGATCAGCAAGACGATCGACATCGTCGTGACGAGCGTCCTGCAGACCACGGCCGGCAAGATGATCTTCGGCCGGTTCATCGAGTCGGGCGCCGCGCCGCTTGGTCCACCGTCATCCGAGCGCGAGGACTCGTCGCGAAGGGCCCGCCCGACAGCGGCCTCGCCGGCTGCGCCGGGAACGTCCTCCAAGTGAGAGGGCGCCCTGGACGCCCGGCGTGGAGGCTGCTTGGCCCTCGGGCCGAACGCGCATGGCTGAGCCGCTGACCATCGACCCTGGGCTCGCCGATCTCCTCCGGCTCGGAGTCGCCATCTGTGAGGTCGGTCGCGTGATGGAGGCGGATCCGGCGCTCGACCAGCCCCTCGCCGCCGCCGCATCCAGCCTGATCGCGATGCCCGCCCTCGACGTCGGACCCTCGCGCGCCATGTACCGCTCGATCGGGATCGACCCGACCAAGACGCGTCCCTCCTCCGAGGCGCTGCTGCGTCGGGTCAGGAAAGGCGAGGGATTGCCCCGCGTGAACACGGCAGTCGACATCTGCAACTGGTGCTCTGTCGAGGCCCAGCTCCCGTACGGCCTCTACGATGCCCAGCGGATCGATGGCGCCGTGAATCTCCGACGGGGCCTGGCGGGCGAATCGTACGCGGGGATCCGAAAAGACGACGTGCACCTCGAGGGCCGATTGGTGCTGGCCGACGATCGCGGCGCGTTCGGCAATCCGACCTCCGACTCCGCCCGGACGATGGTGACCCTCTCCACGAGGCGATTGCTGGTCGTCGTGTTCGCACCGCGGTTTTTGCCCTCGCGCGACATGGAACTCGTGCTCGAACGGACGATCGCGAGATACGCCCGCTTCGCCGATGCCACTGAAACGGCGCGGTGGGTCAGCTGAGGATGCCGTAGTGCGCGTGGCCGCCATCATCGCAGCCGGCGGGCGCGGGGAGCGCCTGGGTGCAGGTGTGCCCAAGCAACTGCTGATCCTCGGCGGCCGATCCATTCTGCAACGAAGCGTCGACGCGATGCTCGGGTCGGATCGGATTGACGAAGCCGTGGTCGTGCTGCCCCCGGACCTGGCCGCCAATCCTCCGGAGGGCCTCCGCCACGCGGTCAAGCCGATCACGGTGGTCAGCGGGGGAGCGCGGCGGCAGGATTCGGTGGCCCTCGGGTTTGCGGCTCTCGGCGGCCGGGCCGACCTGGTCGTCATCCATGACGCGGCGCGCCCCTTCGTCACGAGTGCACTCATCGCGCGTGTGATTGACGCCGCTCTCGAATCGGGCGCCGCGTTGGCAGCCATGCCCTCGCGCGACACGGTGAAACTGGCCGAAGAGCCAGCGGGAGGCGGCGATCGGGTGTTCGTGTCGCGGACCGTGCCGCGTGACCGCGTGTTCCTGGCCCAGACGCCGCAGGCCTTCCGCTCCGACGTGCTGCGTGCCGCGATTGCCGCGGGAGAGGCCGGCACGGCCGGGACAGACGAAGCGGCGCTGGCCGAGGCGGCAGGCTGCCGGGTGCAACTGGTGACGGGAGATCCGGACAACCTCAAGATCACCACCGTGGAGGACCTGGCACTCGCCCGATCGATGACCGCGCGAGAGATCCATGGCATGACGACGACACGCGTCGGGACCGGCTATGATCTGCATCGGCTCGTTGGCGGGCGGCCCCTGATCCTCGGGGGCGTCCTCGTGCCATTCGACAAGGGGCTCGACGGGCACTCGGATGCCGATGCCCTGGCTCACGCCGTCACCGACGCGGTGCTCGGCGCGGCGGCCGCGGGGGATATCGGGCTCCACTTTCCGGACAGCGACCCGAAGTGGAAGAACGCATCGAGCCTGGCCATGTTGAAGGATGCCGTCGCCCTGGCGTGGACGTCGGGTTTTCGCGTGGCCAACGTCGACGCCGTGGTGATCACAGAGCGTCCGAAACTGGCCCCCTTCATCGAGTCGATCCGGGAGAGCCTGGCCGGCGCGCTGGGCGTTGAACTGTCCCGCGTCAGCGTCAAGGGCAAGACCAACGAGGGAATCGGCGAGATCGGCCGCGGGGACGCGATCGCCGTGCACGCGGTGGCATTGCTGGTGGAGGCGCAGTCGTGACAGAGCCGGGCAAAGTCATGCGTCTGCGATTCGCGCCCAGTCCGACTGGCCTGTTGCACGTCGGCAACGCGCGCACCGCACTGTTCAACTGGATGCTGGCTCGAGGCAGCGGCGGCACCTTCGTGCTGCGCATCGAGGACACCGACGTCGAGCGATCGACCCGGGAGTCGGAGGCCGGAATCCTGGAGGACCTGCGCTGGCTGGGGCTGCACTGGGACGAAGGCCCGGATGTCGGCGGCACCTACGGTCCCTACCGCCAATCCGAACGCCTCGACCTGTACCAGTCGTATTCCTCGGAGTTACTCGACGCCGGCCGCGCCTACTACTGCTTCTGCTCGGCGGCCACGCTCGAGGCCGATCGACAGGCCGCGCTCGCGGCGTCCCGTCCCCCGCAGTATGTCGGACGCTGCCGGGCGATTTCCCCTGAGGACGCGCGCGCCCGGGTGCTTGCCGGAGAATCCGCCGTCGTGCGCTTCAGAGTGCCCCAGAACCGCGAGGTCGTCTTCCACGACATCGTCCGCGGCGACGTCCACTTCGGCACCGATGTGATCGGTGATCCGGTGCTCGTTCGATCCGACGGTCAGCCGGCCTACAACTTCGCCGTGGTTGTCGACGACGCGCTGATGAGAATCACGCACGTCGTTCGGGGCGAAGATCACATCTCGAACACGCCTCGACAGGTGCTGCTCTACGAAGCGCTGGGATTCACGCCGCCCGTCTTCGCGCATCTGGCGCTCGTGCTCGGTCCGGATCATTCGCCGCTCTCGAAACGCCACGGGGCGACCTCCGTCTCCGAGTTCCGCGCACGAGGCTACCTGGCCGACGCCCTCGTGAACTACCTGGCCCTGCTCGGGTGGTCGCCGGGGGGCGGCGAGGAGCTCGTGCCCCTGCCAGAGCTCGCGCGCCGATTCACCCTCGAGAAAGTCGGCCACAGCGCGGCCGTCTTCGACGTCGACAAGCTCGCGTGGGTCAACCGGCACTACCTGCGCGTGACCGAGCCGGGCCGGGTCGCCGCGCTGGCGATACCCTACATCGTGCAGCAGGGATTCGCTGCCGAGCCGACGCCCGAGGCGCGCGGGTACCTCGCACAGGCGATGACGATGGCGGTGGGGTCGGTTGACCGGCTCGACGAGATCCCCGAGCGCCTGAGCTTTCTGTTCTCGTTCGATCCGCGGCGATCGATGGAGCGGGCCGATGTCCAGGACGTGTTGCGCGAGCCGGGATCGCGCGCCGTGATCGAGACCCTGGCGCGGGAACTGTCGGGCAGGCCGCGGCTGGACCGCGAATCGTTCCGCGCGGTGGCCGGCCTCATCAAGCAGGCAACGGGACAGAAGGCCAAGGGGCTCTTCCATCCGATTCGTGTCGCGCTGACCGGCGAGAGCGGCGGGCCCGAACTGGACCTGGCGGTTCCGGCAATCGACCTGGGAGCAGCGCTGCCGCCCGACTGCGGGCTAGTCCCGATCCTCGGGTGCCGCGAGCGCGCAGCCGCGTTTGCCGAGGCGCTGGCGAAGGCCTGAGGCGCGATGCCCCCAGCCCTCAGCCTCGAGCCTCCAGCCGCTTCTTGACCATGCTGATCTACGGCGTCAATCCAGTTCGCGAAGCCATGCGCGCCGGGCGCGTGAAGTCGTTGCGCGTCAGCTCGAGCGCGGGCGGCGCCCGCGTGGATGAACTTCGGCGGATGGCGGCGGCGCAAGGCATCCGGGTCTTCGAGGCGCAGTCCGCCGATCTGGATCGCGCCACCGGGCGAGGCGTGCATCAAGGCGTGGCCGCCGACATCGCCGCGTCTCAGTCATACACGCCGTCCGATCTCGTGCGGGCCTCGAAGGCCGCGCCGCTGCTGGTCGTGCTCGACGGCATCGAGGATCCGCACAACTTGGGCGCCATCCTGCGAACCGCCGACGCGGCGGGCGCCGACGGCGTGATCCGCCAGACCCGTCGCTCGGCGCCGCTCGAGGGCGCGACCGCAAAGGCGTCGGCTGGGGCCGTGGCGTGGGTGAAGATCGCCGACGTCGTCAACGTGTCGCGCGCGCTGGAAGAACTGAAGGAAGCCGGCGTCTGGACCATCGGCCTCGATGCCGGCGCCACGCAGAGCTACGACGCCATCGATTTCACGCTGCCCAGCGCCGTGGTGCTCGGGGCCGAAGGCCAGGGCCTCCGGCGCCTGGTCCGCGAGCACTGTGATCAGCTCGTAGCGATTCCGATGTTCGGAAACGTTGAAAGCCTCAACGTGTCAGTCGCGGCAGCCATCGTGCTGTTCGAGGCCGTCCGCCAGCGACGGGGCGGGACCGCGCGGTAGGGCGGCCCCAGCCGCAAATCCCGGCCGCCGGTACCCGCGCTCCCCGGTGCGCCAGCCGCGTCTATGTGGGCCGTTGCCTCCCGACAGTCCATCCGAGGTATAATCAAAAGTTGCGCCAGGGACTGCGCCGTTCCGAATGGATCGGCTGGAGCGATGGAACTCGGCCGGGTTTCCGGCGGGTGTTTGCATTGCCTGGGTGGTACAGGTACGTGCTACCATAAATCCTTTCGTTTGGCTGGCGTAGCTCAGCACGGTAGAGCGGCTGATTTGTAATCAGCGGGTCGGGGGTTCAAATCCCTCCGCCAGCTCCATCGGCACCGCTGCCAACGGCCGGTTGACCGCCCGTCGGGCGCACGGGCGACAACCAGCGGGCGAGAGGGTCTTGGGACTGATCGGGCGCCACCTTCCCGTCGCGGCGCGGGTTGGTCGGTTGGGGAGGTTGCAGAGCGGTCAAATGCAACAGACTGTAAATCTGTCGGCCAAGCGCCTTCGGAGGTTCGAATCCTCCCCTCCCCACCATTCGACTCGGCCGAGCAGGCCGAGGTCGAATGGTGCCTTGAGCGAGCGCCCTTCGATCGACTCAGGAGAACCTGAGCCTCTCGAATGCCGAAGGGAGTCGAAAGGCAACGCCTGGCCTCGCTCATGGCAAGCCAGCGCGCCGAGGCCCGAAGGGCGACGGCGGGCGATGAAGACGGCTTCGAGCTTCGTCTGACTGGCCGGGCGCTGAGGCAGACAGCGGGTGCGTAAGGGACAGTGGTCTTTGGACCGGCGACGGGCGGCGTGAGTTGTAGTGGCGGTCGATGTGAGGAAGGGCGGGAGTAACTCAGTGGTAGAGTCACAGCCTTCCAAGCTGTTGGTCGCGGGTTCGATCCCCGTCTCCCGCTCCAGCCTTCGCTCACGAATCGCGCGAAGGCTGCTGCGCCGAAGCGGCGTAGCCGCGAAGGCGAGCGATTCGCGAGCTACGGCTTGGCGAGCCATTCGCCTCCGCGCCCGAGAGGCAAGGTAGAGGGCGCTACGGCTGGCACGACGGCGCCCGGAGTGAGTTCGGCAGGCACGTGGCGGGCGTGGCTTCAGAAGATCGAAGCGCCGCTCTGGAATCTGTGGCGAAGGCTGACCGCGCATCGGAGTCTGGCCGATGTAGCTCAGTAGGCAGAGCGCGTCCTTGGTAAGGACGAGGTCACCGGTTCGAGCCCGGTCATCGGCTCCAGCCTTCGCTCACGAGTCGCGCAATGGCGAACGGACCGCGAGCTGCGGCGGGCAAGCCTGCCGTCGCTCACGACGGCGGTTGGGTCACGGGGCGGCTCATAAAGGGACTTGCCGGTAACGACGCACTACTCATCGAAAGAGCGGGACACCCATGGCGAAAGAGAAATTTGACCGGTCGAAACCGCACGTGAACGTGGGGACCATTGGGCACATCGACCACGGGAAGACGACGCTGACGGCGGCGTTGACCAAGGTGGCGGCGTCGCATGGGTGGGGCAAGTATGTGTCGTATGACGAGGTGGCGAAGGCGTCGGAATCGCAGGGGCGGCGGGACGACACGAAGATTCTGACGATTGCGACCTCGCACGTGGAGTACAGCACGGCGAAGCGGCACTACGCGCACGTGGACTGCCCGGGGCACGCGGATTACATCAAGAACATGATCACGGGCGCGGCGCAGATGGATGGGGCGATCGTGGTGGTGGCGGCGACCGACGGGCCGATGCCGCAGACGCGGGAGCACGTGCTGCTGGCGCGGCAGGTGGAAGTGCCGTGCCTGGTGGTGGCGCTCAACAAAGTGGACGCGGTGGACGACCCGGAGCTGTTGGACCTGGTGGAACTGGAAGTGCGGGAGCTGCTGACGAGCTACGGGTTCCCGGGGGAGCAGGTGCCGGTGATCCGGGTGTCGGCGCTCAAGGCGATCAACGGGGACCCGGAGGCGGAAGCGGGGATCCTGAAGCTGATGGAAGCGCTGGACGCGTATGTGCCGCTGCCGGACCGGCAGGTGGACAAGCCGTTCCTGATGCCGATCGAGGACGTGTTCTCGATCTCGGGGCGGGGGACGGTGGTGACGGGCCGGGTGGAGCGGGGCAAGGTGAAGGTGGGCGAGGAAGTGGAGATTGTGGGGTTCCGGCCGACGATGAAGAAGGTCGTGACGGGCGTGGAGATGTTCCGGAAGCTGCTGGACGAAGGGGTGGCGGGGGACAACGTGGGGGTGCTGCTGCGCGGGACGGAAAAGACGGACGTGGAGCGCGGGCAGGTGCTGGCCAAGCCGGGGTCGATTACGCCGCACACCAAGTTCAAGGCGCAGGTGTATGTGCTGACCAAGGAAGAGGGGGGCCGGCACACGCCGTTCTTCAACGGGTATCGGCCGCAGTTCTACCTGCGGACGACCGACGTGACCGGGTCGATGCACCTGGGCGAGGGCGTGGAGATGATCATGCCCGGGGACAACACGACCATCAATGCGGAGCTGATCACGCCGGTGGCCATCGAGAAGGGGTCGAAGTTCGCGATTCGCGAAGGCGGCCGGACGGTGGGCGCGGGCACGGTCACGGAGATCGTGGAATAGGCCGGCGGCTGGCGACCGGCGGCTCGCGGCCTCGAGGCCGCCAGCCTCCAGCCCCCAGCCCCAAGCCTGATAAGGGTCTACATACATGCGCGACATCATCACCCTGGCGTGCAACGAGTGCAAACGGCGCAACTACAGCACGACCAAGAACAAGAAGAAGACGACGGAGCGTTTGGAGATCAAGAAATTCTGTCCGTTCTGCCGAACGCACACGGCGCATCGGGAAACGAAGTGAGGCGGAAGGTTACAGGTTATAGGGCACAGGTTACAGGGCAGTAGGTGAGAGGGCACAGGGGTCAGAGGGCAAGAGCCATGCGGTGCAGGTTACGGGGCACGGATCACAGAGCACCCGACCGGGCCTGCTGTGATTCTCCCGTGGCCCGCGGCCTGTAACCTGTAACCTCTCACCTATAACCTCTAACTTGAACCTAGGCCACTAGCTCAACTGGTAGAGCACCGGTCTCCAAAACCGGGGGTTGGGGGTTCAAGTCCCTCGTGGCCTGCCAGACACGAACGGCCGTCGGGCGCCGGCGTTCCGGGTCATCGCGCGAGGTCGTGCGAGGCGGCGGGCGCAGGACGGGCGGCATTGGCGGACGAGAACGGGCATGCTCGAGACTTTGAAGGGTGCACCGAAGAAGGGACTGGACGGAGTGACCGGGTGGTGGACCGGCCTGCGGACGTTCCTCTCCGAGGTGCGCAACGAGTTGAAGCGGGTCACCTGGCCGTCGCGCAAGGAAGTCTACGCGACGACCATCGTGGTCATCCTGACGTCGATCTTCTTCGGCGTGTATCTCTGGGGGCTCGACCTCGTGCTCAGCACGCTTGTCCAACGGCTGTTTTCGTGGCTTGGTGCCGCATGACGGAGCTCAAGACCAAGCAGTGGTACATCGTGCACACCTACTCGGGTTTCGAGAAGAAGGTGGCCGAGTCGCTGCAGCAGCGGGTCCAGGCATACGGGCTCCAGGAAGAGATTGGCGAAGTGCTGATCCCGACCGAGGACGTGGTGGAGATGCGCGGGGGGCGCAAGGTGGTCACCTCCAAGCGCTTCTTCCCAGGCTACATCCTGGTCGAGATGGCCATGACCGACAACGCCTGGCATGTCGTGAAGAACACGCCGAAGGTGACCGGTTTCGTGGGCGCCGGGACGCGGCCGACGCCGCTGACCCAGGAGGAAGTCGATCAGATCCTCCTGCAGGTGAGCACGGCGGCCGAGAAGCCGAAGCCCAAGTACACGTTCGACAAGGGTGACCAGGTGCGGATCAACGAAGGCCCGTTCGCCAGCTTCAACGGCGTGGTGGACGAGGTCAACAGCGATCGCAACACGTTGAAGGTGATGGTGACGATCTTCGGCCGGTCCACACCGGTCGAGCTCGACTTCCTGCAGGTCGAGAAAATCTAGGACGGGCGGCTGATTGTCATGGCAAAGAAAGTCACAGCGGTAGTCAAGCTCCAGATTGCGGCCGGCAAGGCCACGCCCGCGCCCCCCGTGGGCACGGCGCTCGGGCCCCATGGCCTCAACATCATGGACTTCTGCAAGAATTTCAACGCGAAGACCGCCAAGGAGGAAGGACTGATCATCCCCGTGGTGGTCACCATCTTCGCGGATCGCTGGTACACCTTCATCACCAAGACCCCGCCGGCGGCCGTGTTGCTCAAGCGGTCGGCCAACATCGCCAAGGGCTCGGCGGAGCCCAATAAGACGAAGGTCGGGACCGTGACGGCCAAGCAGGTCGAAGAGATCGCCCGGCTCAAGATGCCGGACCTCAACTGTGACACCCTGGAATCGGCGGTCAAGACGGTCGCCGGCACGGCGCGCTCCATGGGCCTCGACGTCATTCAGTAGACCGTACGGGCCACATCGGCTCGACGAGCAGTGGGAGGGCCCCTGAGAACGGGCCCGCTTGAACCACGGAGGAGTCATGCGAAAAGCAGGCAAGAAGTTCACTGCCGCCCGCGCGCAGGTGCCCGACCGGGCCCTGACGCTCGAAGAGGCGGTCCCGCTGGTCCAGAAGGTCAAGTTCGCCAAGTTCGACGAGACGGTGGAGCTGTCCATCCGCCTCGGCGTCGACCCGAAGCACGCGGACCAGATGGTGCGCGGCACCGTTGTGCTCCCGCACGGGCTCGGGAAGACGAAGAAGGTCCTGGCCATCGCCGGCGGCGAGAAGCAGAAGGAAGCCAAGGAAGCCGGGGCCGACGAGGTGGGCGGCGAGGAGCTGGTCGAGAGGATCCAGGGCGGCTGGATGGACTTCGAGGCCGTCGTCGCCACCCCCGACATGATGCGGGCCGTCGGCAAGCTGGGCAAGGTCCTCGGGCCGCGCGGCCTCATGCCCAACCCGAAGACCGGCACGGTGACCTTCGACATCGGCAAGGCGGTTCGCGAGATCAAGGCCGGCAAGGTCGAGTTCCGGGTGGACAAGACGGGAATCATCCACGCCCCGGTCGGCAAGGCCTCGTTTGCGACCGACCGCCTGCTCGAGAACGCCCACACGCTGGTCGACAGCATCATCAAGGCCAAGCCGGCCGCGTCGAAGGGCAAGTACATGAAGAGCATGACCCTGAGTTCGACGATGGGGCCGGGCGTGAAGATTGACACCGCAACCGTCGAGTCGCCCCGCACCTAGGGCGCCGCGAGAGGCATCGAGACGTATGGCACTCACGAGAACCGAAAAGAACGACGAACTGGCGAGCCTCCAGGCGGTCTTCCGCAGCGTGGACAGCGCGGTGATGCTCGACTACAAGGGCCTCAACGTGCCGCAGGTGACCGAACTGCGGCGCCAGGTCCGCGCGGCCAAGGGCCGCTACCGGGTGGTGAAGAACACGCTGATCAAGCGTGTCGTGAAGGGCACCTCGTTCGAGGGGCTGACCCAGTTCTGCACCGGGGCGACGGCGGTGGCGGTCGGCGCCGATCCGGTCGCGCTCGCCAAGGTCCTGACGATCTTCGCCAAGACCGCGCCCGCGCTGAACATCAAGGGCGGCGTGGTGCAGGGACGGGCGGTCAAGCCCGTCGAGGTGTCCGAGCTCGCGACGCTGCCGGGCAGGGCCGAGCTCTACGCGAAGCTGCTCTTCCTGCTGCAGGCCCCGATGGTGCAGCTGGTGAGCGTGCTGAGCGCGGTTCCCCGGGATCTGGTCAACGTGTTGTCGCAGGTTGAAAAGAAGAAGCAGCAGGCGTAGAGGGGCGCGGGGCCGCAGGCGCCCCCGGCCGGGATCAGCATCATCATCAGCGTGAGGAGAACAGCAGCAATGTCCGAACTGAGCCAACAACAGGTTGTGGAGTACATCAAGGGCATCAGCGTCCTGGAGCTGTCACAGCTCGTCAAGACGCTCGAGCAGGAACTCGGCGTGTCGGCAGCCGCGGCCATGCCGATGGCGATGCCGGGCGGCGGCGGGGCCGGGGCCTCGGCGGCGGCTCCGGCAGAAGAGCAGACCGAGTTCACGGTCGTGCTGACCGAGATCGGCCCCAACAAGATCAACGTCATCAAGGTGGTCCGCGAGGTCACCAGCCTCGGCCTGAAGGAAGCGAAGGACCTCGTTGAGGGCGCGCCCAAGCCGATCAAGGAAGCCGTCCCGAAGGAAGAGGCCGCGACCATCAAGAAGAAGTTCGAGGACGTCGGCGCCAAGGTCGAGGTCAAGTAATACGGATCCCGCGATGCCCGGGCGCGCGTCCAGCGTAGCGGATGCGCGTTCGGGGCGCCTATCGGGTCTGTTGGGTCACGACAATGGGGTCAGGCGCGTGCCTGGCCGGAAGTGGCGAGCCTGCCTGAAGCTCCGAGAGAAGCATGTACAGCCTTCCGAAGAACATTTACCGAGAGCGCATCGATTTCTCCAAGATCAAGACGACGGTTCCGATTCCGAACCTGATCGAGATCCAGAAGAAATCGTACGAACGGTTCCTGCAGATGAACCGCCTCCCGAACGAGCGGGACGACGCCGGCCTCCAGTCGGTGTTCAAGTCCGTGTTCCCGATCAGCGATTTCCGGGAGAACTCGTCGCTCGAGTTCATCGACTACTCCATCGGTAACTGGGAGTGCAAGTGCAGCAAGCTGCAGGGCCTGCACCACCTGCGCAAGCCGTGCATCAGCTGCGGGGCGATCCTGGTCGCCGATCCCTACGGGGACCGCGAGGTGCTCTGCCCGCGCTGCGGCAAGGGCAACGACGCCCGCGGTGACGTGTGCGACATCTGCGGCAACACGGTCGCGCTGAAGCTGAAGTACGACGTCGAGGAGTGCCAGGAGCGCGGGATGACCTTCGCCGTGCCCCTCAAGGTCACCATCCGGCTCGTGGTCTGGAACAAGGACCCCGAAACCGGCGCCAAGACCATCCGCGACATCAAGGAGCAGGAGGTCTACTTCGGCGACATCCCGCTGATGACCGAGAACGGGACGTTCATCATCAACGGCACCGAGCGGGTCATCGTCTCGCAGCTGCACCGGTCGCCGGGCGCGTTCTTCCACTCCGAGGACAAGGCCCTCTACGTGGCGCAGGTCATCCCGTACCGCGGCTCCTGGGTGGAGTTCGAGTACGACGCGAAGAACCTGCTGTACGTGCGGATCGATCGCAAGCGGAAGTTCCTCGCCAGCGTGTTCCTGCGGGCCCTCGGCCTGCGCGGCGGCGACGAGATCATCCGGACCTTCTACAACGTGGACCGGATCTACCTCCGCCAGGGCGCGCTCTACTGGAGCGTGGCCGAGAGCCTCGTGGGCCTGCGGGCCGGCGAGGACATCCCGATCCCGGGCACCGAGACGGTCATCGCCAAGGGGCGCAAGATCACGCTGTCGGCCGTGGGCGCGCTGCGCAAGGCGGGCGTCGAGGCCATCCGCATCGACGAGACCGAGCGCGAGGGAGCCCACGCGGCGTCCGACATCGTGGACCCCGAGACGGGCGAGATCATCCTCGAGGCCAACGACGAGGTGACGCACCGCGTCATCGCGCTGGCCCAGGAGAAGAACGTCGACCGGATCGAGGTGTTCTTCCCCGAGCGGGACGAGGTGGGTTCGACCATCTCGCAGACGCTCAAGAAGGATCCGATCCGGACGCACGAAGAGGCGCTCATCGAGATCTACCGGCGCCTGCGTCCCGGCGATCCGCCGACGCTCGACAGCTCGAGGTCGCTCTTCGAGAACATGTTCTTCAACCCGCAGAAGTACGACTTCTCGCGGGTGGGCCGCCTCAAGCTCAACACCAAGCTCGGCCTGACCACGCCGCTCGACGAGAAGATCCTGCACCCGCAGGATTTCTACGAGGTCATCCGCTACCTCCTCAAGCTGCGGAAGAACCCGGCCTACGTGGACGACATCGATCACCTCGGCAACCGGCGCGTGCGCTCGGTCGGCGAGCTGCTCGAGAACCAGTTCCGCATCGGCCTGGTCCGCATGGAGCGCGCGATCAAGGAGAAGATGTCGGTCTACCAGGAAATGGCGACCGCCATGCCGCACGACCTGATCAACGCGAAGCCGGTCATGGCCGCGATTCGCGAGTTCTTCGGGTCGTCGCAGCTGTCGCAGTTCATGGACCAGACCAACCCGCTCTCCGAGGTCACCCACAAGCGGCGCCTCTCGGCCCTGGGCCCAGGCGGGCTGTCGCGCGAGCGGGCCGGGTTCGAGGTCCGCGACGTGCACCCGACGCACTACGGGCGCATCTGCCCGATTGAGACGCCTGAAGGCCCGAACATCGGCCTGATCTCGTCGCTGTCGTGCTACGCGCGCATCAACGAGTTCGGCTTCATCGAGTCGCCCTACCGCAAGGTCAAGGACGGCCGCGTGGTCGACTACGTGCTCGTCACCAACGCCGGCACCAGCAAGTACAAGGCCGGCGACGTGGTCGAGGCCAACGACATCGTCGAGGACGCCGGCGGAGGGAAGAAGCGGGCGAAGAAGGGCATCGAGTGCGAGCCCCACTCCTTCTACCTCTCGGCCTGGGAGGAGGACCAGTACATCATCGCCCAGGCGAACGCGAGCCTGGACGAGACCCTCCACCTGACGCAGGAGCGCGTCAACGCGCGCCAGGCGGGCAACTTCATCCTGGCGCCGCGCGAGAGCGTCCAGTTCATCGACGTGTCACCCAAGCAGCTGGTGTCGGTCGCCGCCTCGCTCGTCCCGTTCCTCGAGCACGACGACGCGAACCGGGCGCTGATGGGCTCGAACATGCAGCGCCAGGCCGTGCCGCTGCTCCGCGCGCGGGCGCCGTTTGTCGGCACCGGCATGGAGTATGTCACCGCCCGCGACTCGGGGGCCGTCGTGGTGGCCCGCCGGGGAGGCGCGGTCGACTACGTCGATTCGCAGCGCATCGTCGTCCGCGTGGAAGGCGAGGGCGGGGATGTCAGCAAGGAGATGGGCGCTGACATCTACAACCTGACGAAGTTCCGCCGATCGAACCAGAACACCTGCATCAGCCAGAAGCCGATTGTCCGCGTGGGACAGAAGGTGAACAAGGGCCAGGTGCTCGGTGACGGGCCCTGCACGGAACTGGGCGAGCTGGCACTCGGGCGCAACGTGCTGGTCGCCTTCATGCCGTGGCGCGGGTACAACTTCGAGGATGCGATCCTCGTGTCCGAGCGCATGGTCAAGGACGACTACTACACCTCGATCCACATCGAGGAGTTCGAGATCGAGGCGCGCGACACGAAGCTCGGGCCCGAGGAGATCACTCGCGACATCCCGAACGTGTCGGAGACGTTCCTCCGCGACCTCGACGACAGCGGCATCATCAGGATCGGCGCCAACGTGAAGTCGGGCGACATCCTGGTGGGCAAGGTCACGCCGAAGGGCGAGACCCAGCTCACGCCGGAAGAGAAGCTGCTGCGTGCGATCTTCGGCGAGAAGGCCGGCGACGTGCGCGACGCGTCCCTGATCTGCCCGCCGGGCATCGAGGGGATCGTCGTCGCGGTGAAGATCTTCTCGCGGAAGGGCATCGAGAAGGACGATCGGGCCAAGGCCATCGAGGCCGAAGAGCTCGAGATGATGGAGAAGAACCTGCAGGACGAGGTCCGGATTCTTCACGACGAGGTGAAGAAGCGGGTGGTCCGGATGCTCCTCGGCCAGACGCTGCGATCGGATCTGTTCGACGAGTTCGGCCGTGAGCGCCTGCTCAAGAAGGGCACCTCGCTGACCCAGGACGTGCTCGAGGGCGTCGCCTACGAGTCGATGGTCCGCATCAAGGTGGCCAGCGAGGATCCGCGCCTCGAAGACGACCTGCGGGATCTCGAGGAGCGCACCGAGCGCCAGGTCGAGGTCATCAAGCAGCTGTTCGAGGAAAAGAAGGAAAAGGTCCGCCGCGGGGACGAGCTGCCCCCGGGCGTCATCAAGCTGGTGAAGGTCTACGTGGCGATGAAGCGCAAGCTGTCGGTCGGCGACAAGATGGCCGGCCGGCACGGGAACAAGGGCGTCATCGCGCGCATTCTGGCCGAAGAGGACATGCCGTACCTGCCGGACGGCACGCCGGTCGAGATCGTGCTCAACCCGCTCGGCGTCCCGTCTCGTATGAACGTCGGGCAGATTCTCGAAACCCACCTCGGGTGGGCGGCCCATGCCCTTGGCCTCTACTTCGCGACGCCCGTCTTCGACGGGGCGACCGAGGGCGAGATCAAGAACTGGCTCGAGCGGGCCGGCATGCCGAAGACCGGCAAGACGAAGCTGTTCGACGGGATGACCGGCGACGCCTTCGAACAGGACGTGACGGTCGGCTACATCTACATGCTGAAGCTGTCGCACCTGGTCGACGACAAGATCCACGCCCGGTCGATCGGACCGTACTCGCTCATCACGCAGCAGCCGCTCGGCGGCAAGGCGCAGTTTGGCGGCCAGCGGTTCGGGGAGATGGAGGTTTGGGCGCTCGAGGCATACGGCGCGGCCCACATTCTCCAGGAACTGCTCACGGCGAAGTCCGACGATGTGACGGGCCGCGCGAAGATTTACGAGGCGATCGTCAAGGGCGACGCATCGTTCACCCCGGGCTTGCCCGAGTCGTTCAACGTGCTCATTCGCGAGCTCCAGTCGCTGTGCCTGGACGTGGAGCTGCTGAAGACGAAGAAGAAGCCGCAGCCCCCGGAGGTCACGCCTCCCGAGCCGGCGCTCCAGGAAGTGTAAGCACGGGAACCTGTTTGGTCCTGTGCACTGTCAGCGAAGGAACCCATGAGACCTAGTTTCCACGACAAGGGTTCGTTGATGGCCGATTTCGACGCCATCCGCATCAGCCTGGCGTCACCCGACAAGATCCTGTCCTGGTCGCACGGGGAAGTGACCAAGCCGGAGACGATCAACTACCGCACCTTCAAGCCCGAGCGCGACGGGCTGTTCTGCGCGAAGATCTTCGGCCCGATCACCGACTGGGAGTGCCTCTGCGGCAAGTACAAGCGGATGAAGCACCGCGGCGTCATCTGCGACAAGTGCGGCGTCGAAGTGACGCAGGCCAAGGTCCGCCGCGAGCGGCTCGGCCACATCACGCTGGCGACCCCCGTCAGCCACGTGTGGTTCTTCAAGGGGCTGCCGAGCCGGATCGGCCACCTGCTGGACATCTCGCTTCGCGACCTCGAGCGCATCCTCTATTTCGAGGCGTACGTGGTGGTGGAGCCGGGCGACACCGAGCTCAAGCAGAACCAGCTGCTCAACGAGGAGCAGTTCCGCAAGGCGCGGGAGGACTACGGCTTCCGGTTCCGCGCGCAGATGGGCGCCGAGGCGATCAAGGAGCTGCTCAAGCGCGTGGACGTCGAGCAGATGGCGCTCGATCTGCGCGACAAGATGCGCGGGGAGAATTCCGCGCAGAAGAAGCTGAAGTACGCCAAGCGGCTCAAGGTCGTCGACTCGTTCCGCAAGTCGACCAACAAACCGGAATGGATGATCCTGGACGTGATCCCGGTCATCCCGCCCGAGCTGCGGCCCCTGGTGCCGCTGGACGGCGGCCGGTTCGCCACCTCCGATCTGAACGACCTGTACCGCCGCGTCATCAACCGGAACAACCGGCTCAAGAAGCTCATCGAGCTGAAGGCCCCGGATGTCATCATCCGGAACGAGAAGCGCATCCTGCAGGAAGCGGTGGACGCGCTGTTCGACAACGGCCGGCGCGGGCGCGTGCTGCGCGGCGCGAACAACCGGCCGCTCAAGTCGCTCTCCGACACGCTGAAGGGCAAGCAGGGCCGGTTCCGCCAGAACCTGCTCGGCAAGCGCGTGGACTACTCGGGCCGCTCGGTCATCGTGGTCGGTCCCGAGCTGAAGCTCCACCAGTGCGGCCTGCCCAAGAAGATGGCGCTGGAGCTGTTCAAGCCGTTCATCTACAACAAGCTCGAAGAGCGCGGCCAGGTCGCCACCATCAAGCAGGCCAAGGAGATGGTCGAGCAGCAGCGGCCCGAGGTGTGGGACATCCTCGAAGAGGTGATCCGCGAACACCCGGTCCTGCTCAACCGCGCGCCGACGCTGCACCGGCTCGGCATCCAGGCGTTCGAGCCCGTCCTGGTCGAGGGCAAGGCCATCCGGATTCACCCGCTGGTCTGCACCGCCTTCAACGCGGACTTCGACGGCGACCAGATGGCGGTGCACATCCCGCTCGCGCCCGAGGCGCAGATCGAGGCCTCGGTGCTGATGATGTCGTCGAACAACATCCTGTCGCCGGCCAGCGGGGCCCCCATCGCGATTCCGTCGCAGGACATCGTGCTCGGCGTCTACTACCTCACCCGGGCCAAGCCCGCCGCCAAGGGCGAGGGCCGGGCGTTCGGCAGCACCGAGGACGCGCTGCTGGCGCTGGCCTCGGGCGAAGTCGAAACACTGACGTCGATCCGGCTGCGCTACACCGGTGAGCTGCAGGACCTGACCGCGTCACGCGACAACCAGGACGTGCTGCACACCGAGGTGCAGACGGTCACCAACAAGATCGTCAACACCACGGTCGGCCGGTGCATCCTCAACGACACGCTGCCCAAGGAAATGCCCTTCGTCAACGGCCTGTTGAAGAAGAAGGGGCTCCAGCAGCTCGTGCAGTACTGCTACCTGCGGTTCGGGCTCCCCAAGACGGTCGAGATGCTCGACGCCCTGAAGGACCTCGGGTTCCACTACGCCACCATGTCGGGCCTGTCGATCGGCATCGACGACCTGGTCGTGCCGGCCGAAAAGGAGCCGCTGGTCGAAGCCGCCCGGCAGGAAGTCATTCGCGTCGAGCAGCAGTACCTCGAGGGCGCCATCACCAACGGCGAGCGCTACAACAAGGTCATCGCCATCTGGTCGGACGTCACCGAACGCATCGCGGACAAGATGTTCGGCGGGATGCAGGCCAACGACCGCGAGGGCGACAACTTCAACGCCGTCTACATCATGGCGGACTCGGGCGCCCGCGGCAGCAAGCAGCAGATCCGCCAGCTGGCCGGCATGCGCGGCCTGATGGCGAAGCCGTCGGGCGAGATCATCGAGACACCCATCACGTCGAACTTCCGTGAAGGGCTGACCGTCCTGCAGTACTTCATCTCGACGCACGGCGCCCGCAAGGGCCTGGCGGACACCGCGCTGAAGACGGCAGACTCGGGCTACCTGACGCGCCGGCTGGTCGACGTCGCCCAGGACGTGATCATCTCGGAACACGACTGCGGCACGATGGACGGCATCGAAGCGCAGGCGATCGTCGAGGGCGGTGAGACCATCGAGCCGCTGCGCGACCGCATCGTCGGGCGCGTCGCGCTCGAGGACATCAACGACCCGTTCACCAACGACACGATCTGCAGGTCGAGCGAGGAGATCACCGAGGAACTCGGCTCGGCCATCCAGGATGCCGGCATCGAGCGGGTGAAGATCCGGTCGGTGCTGACCTGCGAGTCGCGGCGCGGCGTGTGCGCCAAGTGCTACGGGCGTGACCTGGCGGCCGGGAGGCTGGTCGAGCTCGGACAGGCGGTGGGCGTCATCGCCGCGCAGTCAATTGGCGAGCCTGGCACGCAGCTGACGATGCGGACCTTCCACATCGGCGGCACGGCCTCACGAGTCGCCGAGCAGTCGACACTTGAAGCCAGCCACCGCGGGACCGTGAGGTTCCAGGGCCTGCAGGTGGTCTACGGGCGACCGCTGGCGGACGGGTCCGACAACCTGGTCGTCATGAACCGGAACGGATCGCTGGTCCTCCAGGACGACAAGGGCCGCGACCGCGAACGCCACCCGATCGTCTACGGCGCGCGCCTCAAGGTCCGCGAGGGCCAGCAGGTCGAGGCGAGCCAGGTCCTGGCGGAATGGGACCCGTACACGGTGTCGATTCTCACCGACATCGGCGGGCAGATCCGGTTCAAGGACATCATCGAGGGCCTGACGGTGCACGAGGAAGTCGACGAGGTCACCGGCCTCTCGCGCCTCATCATCGTCGACTCGCCCGATGAGAAGAAGCAGCCGACCATCGAGATCAAAACGTCGGAAGGCACGCGGCGCTACCACATGCCGTCGCGGGCGCACCTCATGGTGCACGACGGCGAAGAGGTCTACGCCGGCGACGTGCTGGCGAAGATCCCGCGCGAGACGACCAAGACCAAGGACATCACGGGCGGCCTGCCGCGCGTGGTCGAGCTGTTCGAGGCGCGCAAGCCGCGGGATCCGGCCGTGATGAGCGCCATTGACGGCACGGTCCGGTACGGCGGCGTCGTGAAGGGCAAGCGGAAGATCGTGATCGTGCCCGACGATGTGACGGTGCCGGAGCACCCCGAGTACGAGATTCAGCGCGGCGTCCACGTGAACGTCCAGGAGGGCGAGCGCGTGCGGGCCGGCGATGCGCTGATGGACGGGCCCAAGAACCCGCACGACATCCTGAGCGTCCTCGGGGAGAAGGCGTTGCAGCGCTACCTCACCGACGAAATCCAGGAGGTCTACCGGCTGCAGGGCGTGACCATCAACGACAAGCACATCGAGACGATCGTGCGTCAGATGATGCGGTGGGTGAAGATCGAGGACGTGGGCGACACCGAGTTCCTCGTCGAGGACGTGGTCGACAAGTTCCGGTTCCGCGAGGAGAACGAGCGCGTCATCCTCGAGGGCAAGACCCCGGCGAAGGGGCGCACGGTGCTGCTCGGCATCACGAAGGCGTCGCTCTCCACCGAGTCGTTCATCTCGGCGGCCTCGTTCCAGGAAACGACGCGCGTGCTGACCGAGGCGTCGATCTCGGGCAAGGTCGACTTCCTGCGCGGACTGAAGGAAAACGTCACGATGGGACGTCTCATCCCGGCCGGCACGGGGTTCGAGTACTACCGGCAGGTTCGCATCCCGGCGGACGAGCCGCCGCCACCGCCGCCGCCGAGCGAGGAAGAGCTCGAGTTGGAGCGGGAGATGGAGTACTTCGTCGAGCCCGAGGAAGCGCTGGGCCCGCGCGGCGAGATCAAGGAATAGCCGGGTTCGCTTGCCGCCGCGGGCGGCGGGCGCGCGAACTCACGGGAATCGAACAAGGGGTGACTGACCATCGCGGTCGGTCACCCCTTTTGTTCTGTACGTCAGCGCTGCATGGCCGGCGGCGCCATGACCTGATGTCAGCCGCGGCGTCCCTGGAGCGAGGAGCTGCCCTTGACGCCGCGCATGATGTCGCGGCTGGCTGGCCGGTTCGATCGCCATGCGCGCATCAGCTCGAGCGAGGCCCGCACCTGCTCGGCAACGTGTACCTTTTCAGCCCAGCTGAGGCTGCGCCGCGACCGTTGCCACGCCGCCTGGCGTCCCAGGATCTTCTCAAGGCCCATCGTCGACAAACCTCGCCGCAAACCAGTGCCAACGGTCAGCAATCCCCTCCCGCTCAGCCACCTCGGCCACTTCGTTTCGGCTGACCGCTCCCGACTCGAGCAACGCCACCACCCGCGCGATGCCCTTCGCGCGGCCGACGCTCAACGCAATCACCGCGAGGTAGGCCGCCGACACGACCCGGAGCTCCGCGCCTTCGAAATCAGCAGCCTCGGCGTTCGCCAGCGCATGTTCCGTGATCGCGTTGAAGACGGGGACAAACTGGACGGGCCAGGCGCCCACACGAACCGCCTCTCCGTCCGGCTCGTAGCCACTCTCCCTGTAGAACTGGTAGATGGGCCCGAGCAGGTCGAGCCGGTCCGGCTCTGGTACGGCCACGAGCACGTCCACGTCGACCGTGGCCACGGCCTCGGTGTATCGCATTTGGGCAATGGCGCCGAACACGGCGTAGTCGAGAATCACTCCGGCCTGCCGCATCCGGTTGAGCAGCGCTGCCGCGTCCTTCACGCAACTATCCTACGGGCATTGCCGAACCGCGACGAGCCGAGAGGCCGACTCGGTGACGCGGCTTCGCGCGAGCCAGGTCTTCGTCATGGTTTCCCGCCACGCTGGCGGTGCGCCAGTCTGCCGCATCACTTCGTGCGTCTGATTGACGTCCTGATGCATATGATCAACGATGAGTCGTATGCGTACCACGCTGGATCTTCCGATCGAACTGGTCGAAGAGGCCCGATCGGCTCTGGGCTTCAAGTCGAAGACCGACACGGTCGTGCTGGCGCTTCGTGAACTGGTCCGCCGCCGCCGTCTGGACGAATTGAAAACCCTGCTGGGGCAGGTTGAGCTGGACCTCGATCTGCGCCGCTCCCGCCGCCGGCCTGCACGGGTCCGCCGGTGATCGTCGTCGACACGTCGGTCTGGATCACCGGCCTTCGGCGCGCGCACTCACCCGAGGCGGAGGTGCTGCGCGCGCTGCTGGACCAGGACGAAGTGGCGCTGGCGGCCCCGGTCCGGGTCGAACTGCTGTCCGGCGCGTCGAATGCGGATCGCCCGCGCCTGCGGCGGGCACTTTCGGCCCTTCCGATCCTCTACCCCTCACCCGAGACGTGGAAGCTCATCGATGCGTGGATCGATCGCGCCGCGCGCGGGGGGGAGCGATTCGGGCTGGGTGACCTCTTGATAGGGGCGCTGGCGAATGAAGTCGGGGCGCTGCTCTGGTCGCTCGACGCCGACTTCGCGCGGATGGAGGCACTGCGCCTCGTCCAACGCTACGTACCGTAGACTCGACTTCCCGCCCGCTGACACCGACCGCAGCGCCCGGCGCTCCCACCCGCGATGCTGGCGTCAGTACGGCCAGGCCTCTCTGGCCAAGTAGTTCTTCCACCCGGCCTGGACGGACCTACCGCCGCTGCAGCCGGCCGATCTGCGCGAGCTTGCGCTCCGCCAGCTCCTTGAGTTCGGGGCCCTCTTCGGTGAGCAGGGCATCAGGCGTCGCGACCACCGACCGCCACAGGTTCTCCGCTTGGGTGATCTGGCCGAGCCCTTCCGCACAGAGGCCCAGGAGGTACTGGACGGTCGCGGCCGACACGCCGGGACCGGGCGGGAGCTTCACCTGGTCGAGCTCGCGCTTGGCCTCGGACCAGTTGCTGAGCGCGATCAGCGCCATCGCGGAGTTGAGGTGCACGACGGATTGTTCGAGCGGATCCAGTTGCGCCGCCAGCCTGGCGCGGTAGTCGAGCAGCAGCTTGTTGAAGAGTACCGACTGGTCGGTCATCGGCACCACGCGCGGCGTGGTGATGACGGGGAGCTCCGCCGACTTGACGTCGCCCGTGCGCGAGACGACATCGACGGCCAGCTTCTGACCGAACTTCCGGGTCGCCAGGATGGCCGCGAATGCCGATCCG
The DNA here is from genome assembly GCA_963843385.1 of uncultured Acidobacteriota bacterium. Lineage (GTDB taxonomy): Bacteria > Acidobacteriota > Vicinamibacteria > Vicinamibacterales > JAKQTR01 > CAVOHU01. The sequence continues at coordinate 412,311 of CAWJJY010000005.1, read as the reverse complement.
CTGGCCACGGCCTGCTTGTCCACCCGCTTGACGATGTCGCCGAGCACGATGCCGGCCGCCGCCGCGCTTCCGCCGGCATCGACACGCGCCACGACCGCGCCTTCCCGATCCAGCACGTCGATGGTGAGCATGCCGACCGAGGGACGGAACCGCGCCGGCACCTCGTCGAGTTGCGCGAGCATGGCGAGCTTCGACGGCTGGTCATTGAGATCGACCTCGACCACGTCCGGTTCGCCGCTGCCGGCCGCCAGCATCGACACGTAGACCTGCGCGGGCCTGCCGTTGGGCACCAGGGCTATCGTGGCGACGCCCTGGACGCCGAGCGCGGTCGCGATCTGCGAGGACAGCTCCACCCTGGCGTCGGAGGCGACCTTCTTCGCCGCGTCGCTGATCGGATTGTGGTTGCGGTCGAAGGCCAGCCACGCCTCGTCGAGCTGGGCCTTCTGCATCACGGGCCGGATGGCCTCGATGGCCGGAGAGTAGAACATCACCGATCCGGCCTCGGCCGTCGTCTGTTCGAGGCGCTGCCGCAGGTCAGGCCCGCCCCGGAGCCCTTCGGGAAGACCCGTGACCGCCAGCACCGCGAAGGCCGGCCTCACCTGCGGCTTCACGGTCACCTTGTCGCCAGCCTTCAGATCGAGCCGCTGGATGAACCGGCCCCAGTTGGCGCGAACGTCGATCGTGTGCGAGCCCTGGCACACGTTGTCGACCGAGAGCGGCGTCGATCCCTTCATCTCACCGTCGAGGTATACCGACAATCCGGATGACTCGCCTTCGATGCGGAGCGTGGCGACCGAGGGGACGAGTACCTCGGGGTCCATCGTGTAATCCCTGGGTTCCTGGATGGGCAGCTGGCCGGTCACCGACACGTAGCAGTCTTTCCTGAACTCGACCGTGTGCGCACCCGGCGCGATTTCTCCCACCACGAGCGCGGCCGATGCGGCCGATGTCGTCGCATTCTTCTTCGCGAGGCCGTCGGCGAATTCGTCGGGCGCCGGTCCGGGAGGCGTGATGCCCTTTGTGGCTCCGTCGATGAGGACCTCGACACCAGCCGGGCTCGTGACAATCCGCACGATCGCCGAGACGCGATCCATGGCGACAATCAGCGCCTGGCCCGGCGTTGCGGCGGTGACCTGGAACGGCTTCGAGAGCGGAGCGTAGCCGATGCGCTTCGCGGTCAGCGTATGGGACCCGACCACGAGCGGGATCGACTGGGCCTCCTTGCCGAACACGACCGGCTTCCCGTCGATGTCGGCCTGCGCGTCGGACGGCGTGAACGACAGGAGGACATCGGCCACCGTGGCCTTCTTCACCTCGGTGAACTGCGCCCTGATGCGCGGAGAGGTCGAGGCCGGCAGGTCGTACCTGGGATCCCGTTCGAGCAGCGCCCTGAAATCAGCCTTCGCCCCGTCCCAGTCCTGCCGGAACGCCTTGCACCGTGCCCGCATTTCCAGCGCCGTCACCAGGATGGCTACCACGGCGGGATCGGTGGCGGCCTGCGCCTCGAGCCGGGTCAGCGCCTGGTTCAACAGGGGAAGCGCACTGGCGTAGTCCTGCGCGTCGTAGAGCTTCCTGGCCTCCGCGAGCACGTCGAGACCGGCCGCCGCCTGGGGGCTCGCGGCCGCGATCCCGCGCAGCATCGGCTGCAGGCCTGCGGCCGCGCACGCGATGATTGCTGCGACGAGCCACCCTCGTGTCAGGCCGCGACGTCCTCTCGTCTCGCGAGTGAATCCCTGGATAGCCGTCATGGGAATCCTCATTGGAACACCAGCACGTTTTCGGTCCTCTCGTCGTAGATGAACAGCCGGCCCGCCGAATCCAGCGTCAGCGCCCGCGCCCGCCTGAACGCTCCGGGATTCCTCTCTGGCACGTTGAAACCCAGGACCAGCGTGCCGTTGGGCCTGAACACGAAAACGGATGCGGACTCGCGATCCAGAACGTAGAAGTGTCCGAACGGATCGAAGCAGAGGTCCACCGGATTCCTGAATTCGTACCCGGTCCCGCGGTTGACCACCTTTCGCAGGGACTTTCCGTCACGATCGACGATGACCACGGATTTCGATTCCCTGTCGAGCATCGCGACCTGGTCGAGCGCATTGATGGCAAGACGGCTGGCGTCGACGGTCGCAAACGCCCCGATGTACTTCCCCGACGAACCGAAGCGCAGGACCGACTTGGAGTCCACGTCGGCGACGAGGATATCGCCCGTCGTCAGGGCGACCGCTCCGCGGATCTCGGCGAGCGGCCGGGGCGTCTTGTCCGCCTTGGGAGTCGACAGGGGAATCGGCGGACCCGGGTCGAAACGGATCGAGCCCTTACCCACCAGGAGGGGACGTCCGTCCGGGCTGAACGCCACGCCGTAAGCCGGATCGAGCGCAACGGACCGGCCGAGCGTTCCGGTGTTGTCGTAGAAGCTGACCGACGACTCGGTCGCCACGGCGTGGATGTCCTCCGGTCCGACGGCCAGGGCCACGACGTTCTTGATCTTGCCGTTCGGGCCGCCCCCGATCGTCCTGTCTGCATACGCAAACGGGGGCTGGTTCGTCGCCGGCAGGATGTAGAGCCGGTAGAGGATCGTATTGAGCGCGGCGGCGGTCGCCGCCTCCGGCGTGCCGGCAAACCGGTTGCGAACGCGCTGGAGTTCCTCGATGGCGCGTGCCGGCTGACCGGAGCGGGTCAGGGTGATCGCCATGCCGACCAGCGCGCGTGCGGCCCAGATCGAGCGCGGGAACTTGCCCGTCACGTCGCGATACCTCGCGGTGGCATCCTCGTTCCGATCGAGCAGGCGGAGCGCCTCGCCGGCGTAGTACACCGCCGCAGGCACCGCATCGCTGCGCGGGAACAGCATGCCCACCCGCTCGAAGCTCGCGATGGCGGCGTCGGTGTCCTCCACCGAACGCCCCTTGGCCATCGCCACGCGGCCGAGGAGCACGTAGGCCATCGGCGCCGAACTGCTCTGCGCGTAGTTCTTCAGCAACAGCCCGGCGGCCTGCTCCGCGCCGGCCGGGTTGCCTGCGATTTCGAGCTCGTAGGTGGCGATCTGGAGCTGCGCCACATCGGCAACCGAGCTGGTCGGATACTGCTCCACGACCGCCTTGAAGTCCTTGATCGCTTCCTGGAAATTGCGTTTCTCCAGGAAGGTGAGGCCCGCATTCAGCCGCATGCGAGCCTGTTCCTCGATCGACTGACTCTGGCCGAGCAACGGCGCCCGCGCACAGATGCCGAGCGAAAGTCCGACGATCGCGACGACAAGGTGGCGTGTGTTCATTGGATGTTCAGCTTGGCTGTGCCGGCTGGCCTGATGGTCACCGATTCCTTGCGGCTCCTGGCGGATCCCGCAGGGCACGTCAGCGACACCGTGTAGGTACCGGGGGCGAGCGCCACCGGCGCGAACGGCGCGTAGTCGAGGTCCTTCGAACCGATCGAGGCCTTGCAGGCCTCGAGCGCCGGCACCACCGTCAGGTGAAGCTCGCCAAGCTCGGGCGCCTCGATCGACAGCTGCCGGCCCATGGCTGGATCGACGACGAACGGCTGATCCAGGAAATAGTCCGCGGCGAGCAGCCTGATGGTGTGCTGTCCGGTCAACGTGATCTTGTGCGACTGTGCCGGAGGCGAGATGATCCGCCCGCCCTCCATGATCTGGAAGAGGTACGATCCTTCCACGTTCACACTGACCGGATCCTGGCGAGCGGCCTCGAGCTGGTACGCGACGCGGCCCGAGGCAATCTCCTCGGGTGTCAGCGTCTTGCTGACCGCGGTGAAGCCGCGCATGGCCAGCCGAAGCTGGGGTTTCGAACCCCGATCGAACTCGAGGTCGGCGGGCGTCAGCTTGCCGACCGCCGCGCCGTTGATGGAGATCGATGCGCCCGGGGGCGTGGACTCGATGCGGAGCCGCACCTTCGCGGATGCGGCTGGATTCGACGGGGTGGTCGTCGATATGTCCGCGGGCGGTTTCGGAGCGTCGACCGCGGGACGCGGCCTCAGGCCGACCCAGACCGCGACGCCCAGCGCGGCCACCGCGACCAGGGCAACCATCGCGAATGCGAGCTTGTTGGGTCCTCCCGAGCCGCGCGTCGTGCCGTAGTCGGTCGCGCCCTGCTCGGTCGTCATCCCACGCAGGGTGCCCCCGGCGCCCTGGACTCCAGCGATGGTGGTCGCCATCGTCCCGCCCATGGGCCCCGTGACCAGGGTCGATCCCGGCACGGGCATCTTCGGCGGGGCGATCACCGTGCCGCCCGACTGGATCTCCATTCGCGCAAGCTGGAGATCGGCCGCCAGGTCCGCCGCCGTCTGATAGCGATCGTTCGGGTCCTTGGCGAGTGATCGCTCGACGTAGGACGCCAGGCCCGCCGAGATGTTGACGCCGGCCACGGTGATCGGAGGCGGAGGCTCCTGGAGAATCCGATGGGCGATCACGGTCGGCGAATCGCCATCGAACGGTTTGCGGCTCGCGAGCAGCTCGTAGAGCACCACGCCGACCGCGAAAATGTCCGCCCTGGAATCGACCGTTCCGTGGCCGAAGCGTTCGGGGGCCATGTAGGCCACGCTGCCGAACGACTTGTCTCCCTGGGTGACGGTTGACGCCGCGACACGGGCGATCCCGAAGTCGAGCAGCTTCACTGTGCCATCGGGCTGAATCCAGACGTTGGCCGGCTTGACGTCCCGGTGGATCACGCCCGATGAGTGGGCGTGGTGCAGACCCGTGCAGAGCTGGATGATCGCGTCGAGCTTCTCGTCGAGCGTCAGCGGGGGCGGCGTTCGCATGCGGGCCACGAGGCTCTGCCCCTTGAGGAACTCCATCGCGATGTAGGAGCTGCCATCGGCCTCGCCGAATTCGTACACCGTGACGATGTTGCGGTGCTGGAGCCGGGCCGCCGCCCGGGCCTCCTTGAAGAACCTCGCCCGCGCATCATCGTCGTCCGACAGGTCGGCCAGCATGACCTTGATGGCCACCTCGCGATCGAGGACCGGATCGCGGCCGCGGTAGAGCACACCCATGCCGCCCCGGCCCACGCGCTCGACGATTTCGTAACGCCCGATGCTTGACGGATCCCCCACGCCACTACTCCTTCATGGGCCAGCGTGCCGCCCGACATGGCCCCAAGTTCCCGCCCGACATCGCGGTCGCCCTCTCCGCGCGGGTTCTCCTTCGTCACCCGGGTCTCCGGGCGACGATCGAGATCTCCTGCTCGACGCTCACCGTCCGACCGTGCGCAGGGCCTTGAGTCGCGCAAGCGCCGTCTGGTGTCTCGCATCGGAGGCCGGCAGCAGCTTCACGACCCGATCGTAGGCTTCGGCGGCCTCGACGTTCTTTCCGGCCGCGTCGTACGCCTTCGCCTTCGCGTAGGCGTCGCTCGCGTCCTTCTCGATGTGTTCCTTGAGCTGCCGCATGAGATCGGCGTGCTCTGGCAGCGACGGGTCGGTCTGCCGGGCCCGGTCCAGCTCCAAGAGCGCTCCCGTGAGATCGCCGGCATCCTCCAGTCTCTTGGCCGCTGCGAGGATTTGCCTGGCCTGCGTCGCAAGACCATAGCGGGCCTCAGCGAGCAGGCTGGCAACCGACCGGTATCCTCGCTCCTCGGACGCGATGGCGGACAGCACCGCAACGGCGTCCGAGAATTTTCCGGCCCGCAGCATGTCCCCGGCCGCGACATACCGTTCGTTCAGCTGGCGCGACCGGTCGCGCAACGACTCCGTGCTCTCGGCGGGGCGCCTGGTGAGCAACGGGTAGCCCGCCGGGGCGGGCGGCGGGGCCGCGTCTCTCGAGGCTGTCGCGCTCGGCTCCGCCGGAGGCGGGGCGGCGGCACCTTTCGCAGAAGCCGCGGCCGGCGCGGTCGGAGGCTCGGTAGCAGGCGCGGCGGCGGTTGCGGCGGGAGCCGCCGTTGCGGTCGCCTGCCTGTCGCGCGCCTTGGCTGCTTCTGCCAGTCGTGTCCGGAACGCGACGAGCTGGGCCTGGGCCGCTCCCACGACTTCAGCCTTCTCGATGAGCTTGCGCGCGTCCTCGATGCGTCCTTCGGTCAATGCCGTCTCGGCATCAGTCACGGACTGGCGGATCAACTCGTCGCGGGACTGCAGGGCCTCGGCCACTTTCGCGGGCGAAGGCGCAGTCGACGGCGCCGGCCTCGGCAGCATGAAATAGACCACTGCCACGAACAGGGCCACCACCGCGACGGCGCCAATCAGGATGAGCGGCACGCGAGACGCGCGCTTTCCCGCGATAGGTGTCGAGACATACGATGCGTCCAGTGGAGACGGGGCGCCGCCGCGCGGTGTGTCGGTGACGAGATGGCCAACACCGGCCTGCTCGAGTTGGGCATTCGGCACGCGCACGGTGCCGGCTTTGAATGCAGCCCGCTCTTCACCGCCTCCCTGCGCTTTTCCAACCCCGACGGTCGTCGGGGCCGGAGCCCCGGGGTGAATCTCGAGTGCGCCGACGTCGACCTCGACCCGCACGGTTGGCCCGTAGTCGGAGTCGGCCGCCGGCCCGCTCACCCGATCGAGCGCGAGGGTGAACGCCCCGATGGTGACCGAACGCCCCGGCTGAAGCTCGACGCGCTCGACCCGCCGGCCATCCTGCAGGATGCCGTTCTGACTTCCCACGTCGACGATGACGTAGCGCGTGTCCTCGAGGCGAACCTCCGCGTGGTGCCGGGAAACCGTGCGGCCAGGATCGTCGAGCACGATGTCGTTGTCGGCTGAGCGGCCGATCAGCAGATCGTGGAGGCCCAGCTCGACCTCGCGCTCCACCTGCCCGCCACGAAGAATGCTCAGCTTCGGCATGGTCTTGTCATCGATCGGTCATCCGCCGCTCCTTCGCCGCTACGAATCGCCCTTGTTCCGGCCGCGGATCACCCAGGGCTTGAGTTTCGAAAACACCCCCCCATGCTGCGGGTTGGCAGGGGCAGGGGCTTTCGGCGGCGCGGGAGGTGGGGCAGACGGAGTGACGGGTTTCGCCTGCGGGCTCCGCGGCCCCGGCCTCGGGGGCGGGAGCTCGATCTGCGGAACCAGCACTGTGGCCCCCTCGTCTGCGCCCGCGGTGGACGCCGGCTTGGCCGGCCCTGCCTCGGCAGGCACGCCAACGGGTGAGCCCGGCGCCGTGCGCTGAATCGCGTGCTTGATGAGTGCCCTGGCCTCCGCGTTGTCGGGGTCGCCGACCAGGGCGTTCTCCGCAGCCAACCGCGCGGCGCTCCAATCCCGGGATCGCAGCGAGGTCCGCGCACCGTTGAGCAGGCGGTCGACTTCCCGGCGCCGATCCCGTTCGGTCCGCGATCGCAGGTTGTCGATCCGCTGATCGCTTTCGTGCTGGAGGACTTCGAGCAGCAATGCGCGCCCGGCCTCAGCGGTCTCGGGCACGATCGCAGCGAAGGCCGCTCGCGAGGCGGCCTTGGCCCAATCGTCCTTGTCCAGCAACCCACGGGTCTCGGCGAGCGCCGCGCGGGCGTCAGTGAGCCTCGCCTCGCGGGCCGCGGACTGGCGCATTCGAACGCTGCCGTCGATCAACAGTTCGACGGCGCGATCCAGTGTCGGCTCGATCGAGAGCGCCGCGCTCGCCTCGTCGCGCGTTCGTGCGTCGTCGCCCTGGAGCCACGCCTGCTCGGCTGCTTCGAGATGCGCGACGACTTCGGCCTGCTTGCGCTCGAACTCGGCAAGTCGCGTGGCTTCCGCTGACAGGCGCTCGAGGGCGGACCGGGCCGCGCCGGCCTCGGGATCGGCCGAGAGCAGCGAGGTGAGCACGTCGATGGCCTCTGCGCGCTCGCCGGCATCGAACAGCGCCTGCGCTCGAGATACTTCTCCCGACGCCCGGCGCGCGCGAACGAGCATTGCCTGCAGTTGCGCAACCTCGTCTCGCATGCCTGCGGCGCCCAGTTGTCCCGCGTTGCCGGCGGCGCGCACCAGGTGCGCCTCGGCCTCCGCGTAGCGGCCCGCCTGGATGGCCCGGCGGCCGTCCGCGATGGCCGCTGCCAAAGCCTGCCGGCGCGCGAGCCGTTCCCGCTCGAGGCCGGCTTCCGCCTCGGCGCGCAGGCCCGCAGAGTAAGGGTTCGACGGATCGAGCGCCTGCAGGCGTTCAGCCGTCGCGATCAGTTGCGTCCAGTTGCGTTCAGCGCGCGCCGCGTCCGCTTCGGAGAGGAATTCCTGGATCTGGCCGCGCCGATGCTCGGCCTGACCGCGGGCGGCCGCCGAATCGGCCGGCTCCGCCGACGCCGCGGCTGCGACGCGACCGGCATTCGAGTCCGGGGTTTTTGCGCCGCCTACGAGGATGGTCGGAAGCTCCTCGGCTTCCGCGGCGGGCACTGCGGCGGTCACCTTGGCGGACGGCGCAGAAGGAGCGCCCTGCGCGCGGTCGCGTACAGGAACCGAGTCCGAGCCCCTGGCCGGCGGCGCGGCGGGTTGCTGGGGCGACACGTCACGGGCCGGTGCCGGGGAGGTCGCCCTGGCGGGCGGCACGCCCAGCGACGCGGCATGCAGGCGGTTGACGGCTTCCTCCAGCACGGATCTGCGCGCATCCAGCCTGGCCGCGATGGCCGTGATGACCTCGCGTTTGAATGGAATGCGAAGCAGCGCGTCCGGCCCGCGATCCGCGATGATCGGGTACTCGTCATTGATCGCCGCAAGCACCGGGTCCTGCCCTGGCTGTTGTTCGAGGCCCAGGCGTTCGGCGGCGTGAGCTTGCTCCTCGAGCAGGGATTCGATCGTCTTGTAGACCGTGTGGGCGCGCTCGGCGATGCTCCGGGCTTCGCCTTCCCATTCGCGGCGGAACTGCACGAGGGCGGCCGCCAGTTCACGCGCGCTCTGCGGGCGGTCCTCCTTCTTCTTGGCCAGCGCCTTCATCACGATGCGGACCAGGCCTGCCGGAGCATCGGGCTGCGTGATGGGCGGAGGATCCTCTCTCTGCACTTTGCGCAGCACGGTGGGCAGATCGGGGCTTGCGAACGGCTTGTTGCCGGTCAGCATCGCGTAGAAGAGCGCCCCGGCCGAGAAGATGTCCGAGCGTTGATCGATTTCACTGCCGACGGTCTGCTCCGGCGACATGTAGTCGGGCGTTCCGACGATCGAACCGGTGGCGGTCATCGTGGACGTCGCAAGGCGCGCGATGCCGAAGTCGAGAATCTTGAGCGTGCCGTCGTCGAGGACGTAGATGTTGCTCGGCTTGATGTCGCGGTGAAAGACGCCGTGCGCGTGCGCGGCCGCGAGGCCCTCGCAGAGCTGGATCATCAGGTCGAGCTTCACCTCGAGCGACACGCCTTCCGGCCTCGAGAGGTACTGATTGAGGGGCTGGCCACGAAGCAGCTCCATCACCATGAAGAGGCGGCCCTCGGACTCTCCGAGGTCGAACACCGTGGTGATATTGCGATGGAGCAGCTGCCCGCCGACCTTGGCCTCGCGGTAGAACCGCGCGCGCGTGTCGGGCTCGGCCTCCAGGTCGCCGGCCATGACCTTCAGCGCGACCACGCGATCCATGACCTCGTCCCGCGCGCTGTACACCACGCCCATCGCGCCGCGGCCGATGCGCGCGAGGACCTTGTATTTCCCGATGCTCTCGGGCAACGGCGGCGGTGCGCCTGGCTTCGGCGAGCTGCTCATGCTGGGCTACCCGTTCATCGGAATTCAACCACGAGCGCGGTCAGGTTATCGCGGCTGCCGCGGGCGAGTGCTGCTTCGACCAGCGCATTGGACACCGATTCCGCCTCGCCCCCGCGGGCCAGAATCGGCGCGATGGCGTCGGCGTCGAGCACACCGTGCACGCCATCGGTGCACAGCAGCAGCGTGTCACCCGGCTGGGTGGCGTGTTCCTGCAGGTGCACTTCGCTGTCCTCGCGGGCGCCGAGGACGTTGGTGAGCACATTGCGCATCGGGTGGTTCGCGAACGACTGGGGATCGGCCGCGAGAATCGGCGGCCAGCACGGTCGCAACCCACGAGTCATCCCGGGTCAGCTGCTCGAGCACGCCGGCCCGCAGCCTGTAGGCGCGGCTGTCGCCCACGTGGGCGATGACCAGCCCGCCACCCTCGGTGGCCAGGGCGGCGACCACCGTCGTGCCCATGCCGAGGTATTCGTCCTGGCTTTCCGCCGTCCGGAAGACGCGGCGGTTCGCCAGGTAGATCGCCGTGCGCAACCGGTTCCCGTCGTAGGAGAGCGTCGGGAGGATTCCGCAGGGCCAGGAGAACTCGCGCTCGTCGGTGGAACGCCGGATGAATCCGGTGATGGTCTCGAGCGCAAGGCGTGAGGCGACCTCCCCGGCGTTGTGGCCGCCCATCCCGTCAGCCACCGCGAAGAGGCCGAGGGCCTGATCGGCGACGAACCCGTCCTCGTTGCCGCGACGGACCGGTCCGGTCTCCGACCGGCCGAATGACCGTACTGGTCCCGTAGACTCCATGCAGACAGCCCCCCAGGATCTGAAATCTTAGGGATCCGCCCGGCGGCCCGCAATACAACTTTAGGGGCACGAACGCAAAGCGAAAGCACGCGATTGACCGACCGTGGGGATGGGTCCGCCTCAGGCCAGACGGCAGACCAGCTGCGTCCGGCTGTCGACGCCGGTCTTGTCGAAGACCCGGGTCAGGTGGCGCTTGACCGTAGCGGGGGTGATGGAAAGGGTGGAGGCGATGTCCCGGTTGCTGTAGCCGCGCAGGAGGAGCTGGACCACCTCGCCCTCGCGCGGAGAGAGACGATAGCGATGGCAGATACCGTCCAGCTCGACGCCCAGCGCTCGGACCAGCACGGCCACGCGTTTTCGTCCGCGCGAGCTGATGGCGCGGGCATGGACGGCAAAAGTCTCCCCGTTAGGGGCCGTCAGCAGGCTGGTCGCGCCCTCCCGTTCGGCGAGCAGGGGCCCGAGCGCGTCGATGTGATTGAGAAGCAGGACCGAGCTTTCCGCGGAATGCTCGCGCCGAAGGCGGAACTCGAACTCCCGCGCCGCGCCGTTCTGATAGACCACGCGCCTGCCCTGATACACCAGCAGGGGGAGTTTCAGGCCTTCGACGATCTGTTCGAGTTCGCCGCGAGGGAGGTGCGATGGAGTGCTCGCCATGGTGCTCGGGCCGGCCTACTTCGGGATCTTGAAGGGCACGCCGACGTTGAACCAGCACGCCACCGTTTCTCCCCGGCGACGGGCGGGACGGAAGGTCCACTGGCGCACCGCAGCCACGGCGGCTCCGTCGAACCCCGGATCTTTTTGCGACTTGCGCAGGACCTGCACGTCCGCCACGTGGCCGGTGCTCGTGACGAGCAGCCTCAGCACGACGATGTCCTCGATGCCGCGGCGGCGCGCCTCCGGCGGGTACTCCGGCTCGACCTGGGTCAGGGCGACGGGACGTTCGTCAACCTGAGTCGCCTCGTAGGCGGGCCCCAGGCGTGTGACCGCCGTCTGGGGAGGCGGCTCTGGGATCGCGACGGGGGCAGGGGGAGCGGCTGGCGCGGACGGCATTGGCCCCGGCTTGCCGGAACCCTTTCCCTGCTGTGGCGCCGGGCTGCTCGCGCGCCCCCCTGCACTCGGCGGAGGTGCGATTCTGCCGCCTCTGGCGCCAGCCGCGGGGACCTGACCGGCTGCTGCCGCGGGTGCAAGCAAGGGCCTGGCGGGGCTCGACGCCAGATCGGGTGTTCTGGCGGGCGGCACAGGTGGCGGTGGCGGCGGCGGTGTCGTCGATCCGCCGGAGGCGGCCGCTGGGCCCGGTTCCGCCGGCGTGCGTGTCCCGTCCGCACGCGAGGTCGCGCCGCCGGGCGCCGGCGCGCCTGTGGCACTGGCGGCTGTCTCGGTTGGCGTTGCGGTCGAGTCGGACGGAGCTTGGCGTTGCTGGCCCCGAACCCAGAAGACACCGGCGACGACGAGCGCCAGCACGGCCGCGGCACCAATGAAGCCGAGCACGAACCCGCCCGTGGATCGACGCTTCACCTGTTGTGCCGCCGGCGCCGGAACCGGCAGGGGAGCCTTGACTCGCGCGGTGCGCGGTGCAACGGCTTCGGCGGGAGATGGCACCTGCGAATCAGGCTGCGCCGGACTGGCAGCGATGACCGGCACCGCCGCGACAGCCGGCGCCGCGACAGGCGCCGCCGACGGCAAGGTCACCTCGACACCTGTCGGCACGCGGTGGTCGGATCGAGTCGTGGGTGCCGGCACGGCTGCCGGGACAGGAACCTCCGGGACCGGCGCGGACACCGGCGTCAGCACGCCGCTCCGCCGGCCGGAGGACGAGCTGATCGCGGGTACTTTTGGCGTGCTCCCGTGCGTGGATGGATGGCTGGCCGGCTGCGGGACCAGACCCTCCAGGATGGCGAGCAGCGGTGGCGAAACCGGCAACACCGCTCGATCGACAGCCTGCCGCAGCTCGGCAACCAGCTCCGATCCCGACTGGTAGCGATCGTCCGGATTCTTCTGAAGGGCGTGCTCGATGACGCCCGTGATGTCCGGGCTCACGGCTGGATTGAACTGGGCGATGGGCGCCGGCGGTTCGTGCGCGATGCGGTACATCGTCGTTGCGACGTCGTTACCCCCGAACGGCCGCTCGCGCGTGATCATCTCGTAGAACACGACCGCCGCCGAGAAGATGTCGGATCGGCTGTCCACCGGCAGCCCGCGGACCTGCTCGGGCGACATGTAGCTTGGCGAGCCGAGTACGGTGCCCGCCTGGGTCAGCGTGGAGAGCGCCAGGCGCGCGACGCCGAAGTCGGTGACCTTGACTCGTCCCTCGGCCGTCAGCAGGATGTTGGCAGGCTTGATGTCGCGGTGCACCACGCCGTGGCCGCCTGCGTAGTCCAGCGCCTGGCAGATCTGATCGAACAGATCGACGGCGATGTCGAGCGGGAGCGGCCCGCGCTGCGCGATGACGGCAGCGAGGTCGGTGCCCTCGATGAATTCCATCGCCACCGCCGTGGTGCCGCCAGCTTCGACGACATCGAAGATCGTGACGATGTTGGGGTGCGAGAGCGCGCCGGCGGCCGCCGCCTCGCGGTACAGGCGCTCGCGAAGCTCGCGCGCCTCAGCCCCGGCCGATCCGATGATCATCGTCTTGAGGGCGACCGTGCGGCCTATCACCGGGTCGTATCCGCGGTAGACGACACCCATGGCGCCTCGACCCAGTTCGTCGAAGATCTGGTAGCGCCCGATCGAGTTGACCGCCATCGTGTCGTCTGAATCCAGCGTCATGCCTGTCTCCGTCCCGCCCGGATGTCACCGTGATCGATGCCTCACTCCGGATGAAGCCTCGCGCAGCACCAGAGCGGTGACATTGTCGGGCCCCCCGGCCTGGTTCGCCGCGTCGACCAGCGCCGCCGCCGCAGTCTCGGGCCCGGCGCCGTGATCGTCGAGCAGTTGCGCGATCCCGTCGTCGCCGAGCGGGCCGTACAGGCCGTCGCTGCAGAGCAGGTAGACATCGCCGGGTTCGATCGCCGTCTGTTCCACGGTCACGGTCAGCTCGAGATCCGAGCCGAGGGCCCGCGTCAGCACGTGGCGCATCTCGTGATGGCGGACCGCCTCGGGCGACGCGCCCGCTCGCAGCATCGACGCGGCCCAGGAGTCGTCTTGGGTCAGCTGTACCAGTTCGCGGCGCCTCCAGCGGTACAGGCGGCTGTCGCCGACGCCGGCGTAGATCAGGTCGCTGCCGACGGTCATCGTCACGACAATGGTCGAGCCCATGCCGCCCAGTTCGGCTTCGCGCAGGCTTCGATCGCGGATCTTCCGGTTCGCGAGCAGGATCGCGCTCGTGACCTGGTTCGCGCCGAACGAGATGGTCGTGTCGAACCCGAAGGGCCAGGTGATGCTGCTGTCGGTTCCCGACGACTGGACGAACCCGAGGAGCGTGTCGACGGCGATTTGTGAGGCGACCTCGCCCCCGTTGTGTCCGCCCATCCCATCGGCCACCGCGTAGAGGCCGAGAGCCGGGGCGATGAGGTGCGCATCCTCGTTGCCCCTGCGAACACGGCCGGGATCGGTGCGCCCCGCGGCCTGAATCACGACGGCCTCCTTTGAGCGGCCTATCCGGGGATCCGACGACAGTGTATGGGGCTGCAGGCGGGAGGTCAACGGAGGAAGGCGGGTGAACGGATCCCCGGGCCTGTAGCGCCGACGATCGACGGCACTGCCACGTGATTGCCCGGCCACCCGCGCCGGCCCCGCAGCTCGGGCGGGGGAGCTGCTCGGCGGTCTCGACGTGACCCTGAATGGAGGGGACGTTCTACTCGAGCGAAGGATGGGGACACTTTTTGCGAGTGCTGACAGGCGGCGGGCGCTGGAGGGGGCCGCCGACTTGCGCGTTCTTGCGGCGTCGTGCTATGCTCGTCAGGTTCTTCGGCACTAGGAAACCCTATCTGGTGACCGAGCCGCCTAGAAGGTAGCGCGGACCATACTCCGCCCGCTCGGCGAGTCAACACTTTCATAGGGTCAAGCACCTGCAGGTGCCAAGCGTGACCGGCCCGTTGGCCGGGATCGCTTCTAGGCCTGGAGGGACTCCGGACTCCGGGATCATCGTGAGATGTCCCGGCTCGGGTCTCGGAGTCGCAGTGAAGTCGTGACGGCGGCGTCCGTTGCGGGAGTGTTCCCGTCAGGATCGAGCCGCCGGCCATTTGTGTACGGAGCAGCCGTGCCGACCATCAGCCAGCTCGTGCGCCAGGGGCGCAGCCGGATCGTCACCAAGACCAAGAGCCCGGCGTTGCAGGACAACCCGCAGAAGCGGGGCGTGTGCGTGCGGGTCTTCACGCAGACCCCCAAGAAGCCGAACTCGGCCCTCCGCAAGGTGGCCCGCGTCCGGCTGACGAACGGGATCGAGGTCACCACCTATATCCCCGGCGTAGGGCACAACCTGCAGGAGCACTCGCTGGTCCTCATCCGCGGCGGCCGCGTGAAGGACCTGCCGGGCGTGCGGTATCACGTGGTCCGGGGCACGCTTGACGCCGTGGGTGTCCAAGGGCGCAAGCAGAGCCGGTCGAAGTACGGGGCCAAGCGGCCCAAGGCGTAGCCCGTCGGCGCCCGCGCGCGACAGCGTGTTCGGGCCGCTCAGGGCTCGTGCTCAGGCGAGCACGAGAGGGGATTTCCGGCAACGCGCAATTGTCGTCGCGGTTGCGAGTCGGCGCACGTAGCAGGGAAGCGAAGCCAGCAGGGAACTAGACGATGCCACGCAGACGAGAAGTCCCGAAGCGCGAAATCGCGCCCGATCCGCTCTACAACAGCACGCTGGTCACCAAGTTCGTCAACACGGTGATGGGCGCGGGGAAGCGGAGCACGGCCGAGCGGATCATGTACGGCGCCTTCGACATCATCAAGGAGAAGACGGGCGACGAGCCGCTCAAGGTCTTCAAGAAGGCGATCGACAACGTCAAGCCCGCGCTCGAGGTGAAGTCGCGGCGGGTGGGCGGGTCGAATTACCAGGTGCCCATCGAGGTCAACCCGAACCGCCGGCTCTCGCTGAGCATCCGGTGGCTGGTGGGCTACGCCCGGTCGCGCGGCGACGGCAAGACGATGCAGGAAAAACTCGCCAACGAGTTCATGGACGCGGCCAACCTGCGCGGCGGCGCGGTGAAGAAGCGGGAAGACACCCACCGCATGGCCGAGGCGAACAAGGCGTTCGCCCACTACCGCTGGTAAGGCGCGAGAAGTCATGCCCAGGGCCGTTTCACTCAGTCGGACGCGGAACATCGGCATCATGGCGCACATCGATGCCGGGAAGACCACGACCACTGAGCGCGTACTGTTCTACACCGGCATCACCTACAAGCTGGGTGAGGTGCACGACGGTACGGCCGTCATGGACTGGATGGAGCAGGAGCAGGAGCGGGGCATCACGATCACGTCGGCCGCGACGACGTGTTTCTGGCGCGAACATCGCATCAATATCATCGACACCCCGGGCCACGTGGACTTCACCGCCGAGGTCGAGCGTTCGCTGCGGGTGCTGGACGGCGCCGTGGCGGTCTTCGATGCGGTCGCCGGCGTCGAGCCGCAGTCCGAGACGGTGTGGCGGCAGGCGGACAAGTACCGCGTGCCCCGGATCTGCTTCGTCAACAAGATGGACCGGGTCGGCGCCGACTTCAAGCGGACGCTCGAGCAGATCCGGACGAAGCTGCAGGCGAATCCCGTCGCGATCCAGCTGCCGATCGGGGCCGAGGGAAACTTCGCGGGCGTGATCGACCTGGTCGGGATGAAGGCCATCCGCTACCAGGACGAGACGCTGGGCGCCGACTACCTGGTCGACGAGATCCCCGCGGAGTACCAGGCCGAGGCGCACGCCTACCGCGAGCACCTGATCGAGAAGGTCAGCGAGGTCGACGACAAGCTGCTCGAGAAGTACCTGCACGGCGAGCCGCTGCCCGAGGAAGACGTTCGGGCCGCGCTGCGCAAGCGGACCATCGCCTCGGTGAGACACGAGAAGGCCCCGTTCGTGCCGGTGATCTGCGGCGCCGCGTTCAAGAACAAGGGCGTCCAGCCGCTGCTCGATGCGGTCGTGGATTTCCTGCCGTCGCCGCTGGACATCCCGCCGATCATCGGGGTGCTGCCGGGCACCGAGGAGCAGGTCGAGCGTCCCGCTTCTGACGAGGCGCCGTTTTCGGCCCTGGCGTTCAAGATCATGACGGATCCGTTCGTGGGCCAGCTCACCTTCATCCGGGTGTACTCGGGGGTGCTGCAGTCCGGCGCGAGCGTGTTCAACCCGATCAAGAGCAGGACCGAGCGGATCGGGCGTCTCCTCAAGATGCACGCCAACAAGCGCGAGGAGATCAAAGAGGTCTACGCCGGGGACATCGCGGCCGCCGTCGGGCTCCGGAGCGTCAGCACGGGCGACACGATCTGCGACGAGAAGAAGCCGGTCGTGCTCGAGTCGATGGACTTCCCCGAGCCGGTCATCTCGCTCGCCATCGAGCCGAAGACCAAGGCCGACCAGGAGAAGCTCGGCATGGGCCTGGGCAAGCTCCAGGCCGAGGACCCGACCTTCAAGGTGCGGACCAACCCCGAGACGGGCCAGGTCGAGATCTCCGGCATGGGCGAGCTGCACCTCGAGATCATCGTCGACCGGTTGAAGCGCGAGTTCAGCGTCGAGGCCAGCGTCGGCCGGCCGCAGGTCGCCTACAAGGAGACCCTGACGGCGGAGGCCGACGGCGAGGGACGCTACATCCGCCAGACCGGCGGCCGCGGCCAGTACGGCCACGCGAAGATCCATGTCGCGCCGCGCAAGCCGGGCGAGGGCTACGAGTTCGTGAACGACATCGTCGGCGGCACGATTCCGCGCGAGTACGTCAAGCCGATCGACGAGGGGATCCGCGAGGCGATGTCGGGCGGCGTGCTGGCCGGCTACCCGATGGAGGATATCGGGATCACGCTCTACGACGGGTCGTACCACGATGTCGACTCGTCGGAGATGGCGTTCAAGATCGCCGGGTCGATGGCCTTCAAGGATGCGGCCAAGAGGGCGAACCCGGTGCTGCTCGAGCCGGTGATGCGGGTCGAGGTGGTGGTGCCCGAGGAGTACATGGGCGACATCATGGGCGACCTCAACAGCCGGCGCGGCAAGATTCAGGCGATGGAGGCCCGCGGCGGCACGCAGATCGTCCGCGCGCGGGTGCCGCTCTCCGAGATGTTCGGCTACGCCACCGACCTGCGCTCGAAAACGCAGGGCCGTGCGACCTACTCGATGCACTTCGATCGGTACGAGCAGGCGCCGCAGACGGTGAGCGAGGAAGTCGTGGCCCGCATCCAGGGGCGCTGACACGCGCTGATGACCAGGTGAACGAGACGGAGTCGAACCGCACCAACGGAGACTGACGGCCATGGCGAAAGAGAAATTTGATCGGTCGAAACCGCACGTGAACGTGGGGACGATTGGCCACATTGACCACGGGAAGACGACGCTGACGGCGGCGTTGACCAAGGTGGCGGCGTCGCATGGGTGGGGCAAGTATGTGTCGTATGACGAGGTGGCGAAGGCGTCGGAATCGCAGGGGCGGCGGGACGACACGAAGATTCTGACGATTGCGACCTCGCACGTGGAGTACAGCACGGCGAAGCGGCACTACGCGCACGTGGACTGCCCGGGGCACGCGGACTACATCAAGAACATGATCACGGGCGCGGCGCAGATGGACGGGGCGATCGTGGTGGTGGCGGCGACCGACGGGCCGATGCCGCAGACGCGCGAGCACGTGCTGCTGGCGCGGCAGGTGGAAGTGCCGTGCCTGGTGGTGGCGCTCAACAAGGTGGACGCGGTGGATGACCCGGAGCTGTTGGACCTGGTGGAACTGGAAGTGCGGGAGCTGCTGACGAGCTACGGGTTCCCGGGGGAGCAGGTGCCGGTGATCCGGGTGTCGGCGCTCAAGGCGATCAACGGGGACCCGGAGGCGGAAGCGGGGATCCTGAAGCTGATGGAAGCGCTGGACGCGTATGTGCCGCTGCCGGACCGGCAGGTGGACAAGCCGTTCCTGATGCCGATCGAGGACGTGTTCTCGATCTCGGGGCGGGGGACGGTGGTGACGGGCCGGGTGGAGCGGGGCAAGGTGAAGGTGGGCGAGGAAGTGGAGATTGTGGGGTTCCGGCCGACGATGAAGAAGGTGGTGACCGGGGTGGAGATGTTCCGGAAGCTGCTGGACGAAGGGGTGGCGGGGGACAACGTGGGGGTGCTGCTGCGCGGGACGGAAAAGACGGACGTGGAGCGCGGGCAGGTGCTGGCCAAGCCGGGGTCGATTACGCCGCACACCAAGTTCAAGGCGCAGGTGTATGTGCTGACCAAGGAAGAGGGGGGCCGGCACACGCCGTTCTTCAACGGGTATCGGCCGCAGTTCTACCTGCGGACGACCGACGTGACCGGGTCGATGCACCTGGGCGAGGGCGTGGAGATGATCATGCCCGGGGACAACACGACCATCAATGCGGAGCTGATCACGCCGGTGGCCATCGAGAAGGGGTCGAAGTTCGCGATTCGCGAAGGCGGCCGGACGGTGGGCGCGGGCACGGTCACGGAGATCGTGGAATAGCCTGGCGGGTATCAGACATGTCAACAACGTTTGGCGACAAAATCCGGATCCGGCTCAAGGCGTACGACTATCGCGTGCTCGACCAGTCGACTGCCGAAATCGTCGAGACCGCCCGGCGGACCGGCGCGCGCCTGGCGGGGCCCATTCCGCTGCCGACCGAGCTCAACAAGTGGACGGTGAACCGCTCGCCGCACGTCGACAAGAAGTCGCGCGAGCAGTTCGAGATCCGGACGCACAAGCGGCTCATCGACATCTTCGAACCGACCTCGCAGACCGTCGACGCCCTGATGAAACTCGATCTCCCGGCAGGGGTGGACGTCGAGATCAAGGCGTTCGGTAAGGAACGGAAGTAGGCGATGGTTACAGGCATCATCGGCAAGAAGCTGGGGATGACCCAGGTGTTCCGGCCCGACGGGACGGTGGAACCGGTGACCGTCATCAAGGCCGGCCCGTGCGTGGTCGTCCAGGCGAAGAACGTCGACCGCGACGGCTACGAGGCGGTGCAGCTCGGCCTGGTCGAAGAGCGGCCGGCGCGGGTGACCAAGGCGCTCGCCGGCCACTACAAGCGGGCCGGCGTGCCTCCGACCCGCGTGCGCCGGGAAATCTCCCTCAAGACCGGCGGCGATCCGCTGAAGGCCGGCGACCAGGTGCTCTGCTCGATCTTCGCGGCGGGCGAGCGGGTGGACGTCATCGGCACGAGCAAGGGCAAAGGGTTTCAGGGCGTCATCAAGCGCCATCACTTCCGCGGCGGCGCGGCGACCCACGGGTCGATGTTCCATCGCGCGCCGGGGTCGATTGGCGCCTCGTCGTATCCTTCGCGCGTCATCAAGGGCATGCGCGCGGCAGGCCACATGGGGTCCGATCGCGTGACGACGCTGAACCTGCGCCTGGAGAAAGTCGACGCCGAGAACCACCTGCTGCTCGTGCGCGGGGCGGTGCCGGGCGCGACGGGCGGCTACCTCGTCGTGCGCAAGGCCGTGGCCCCGAAGCCCGAGCCTCAGCCGCAGGCGGTGAAGCAGAAGAAGGGCAAGAAGTAGGACGCCATGACACTGGATGTCGTCAACGATCAGAACGAGAAAGTCGGATCGCTCGAGTTGCGGGACGAGGTCTTCGGCGGCCGCGTCAAGTCCGACCTGATCTGGCAATCGGTGGTGCGCAGCAATGCCGCCGAGCACCGCGGGACGCACGCCACCAAGACGCGCGGGCTGGTCAGCGGCACGGGCAAGAAGCCGTGGCGCCAGAAGGGCACGGGCCGGGCACAGGTCGGCGAGGCCCGCAACCCGCTGTGGCGGAAGGGCGGGACGGTGTTCGGGCCGCAGCCGCGCAGCTACGAGCAGGACATGCCGAAGAAGGCCGAGCGCGGCGCATTGCGCGCGGCGCTCGCCGCCCAGCTGCAGGCCGGGCGCGTGACCATCGTCTCCGAGTTCGGCGAGACGCCGAAGACCAGGGTGGCCGCCGAGATGTTGAAGCGGCTGGGCGCGGCGGGGCCGACGCTGATCGTCGACCTCAAGCCCACCGACGAGCTGGCGCGCGCCGTGCGGAACATCCCGGACGTGCACTGCGTGCCGAGCGGGCGGCTGGTCGCCCGCGACCTGATGAACTGCCAGCGCGTGGTGGCGACCAGGGCTGCCGTCGAGCGGCTGCAGGAGGTGCTGGGATCATGATGCTCACCGATGTGATCCGCAAGCCGCTGGTCACCGAGAAGACCTCGATCCTGCGCGAGGACGGCAAGACGATCGTCTTCCACGTGGCGACCGGCGCCAACAAGGTCGAGATCCGGCGGGCCATCGAGCACCTGCTCGGCGCGAAGGTGGCCTCGATTCGCACCAGTATCGCGCACGGCAAGGTCAAGCGGCAGGGACGCTTCTCGGGTCGCCGGTCCGACTGGAAGAAGGCGTATGTCCGGCTGCGAGACGGCGAGAAGATGCCGGAATTCCTCGAAGGCGCGTAAGGCAGGGGATTCGAAGATGGCTATCCGCAAGTACAAACCGACCTCGCCCGGACGTCGCTTCCAGACCGTGCAGGACAACTCCGAGTTGTCCGGGGCGGGACCGTACAAACCGCTGACCGAGTCGCTCAACAAGACGGGCGGGCGAAACAACCACGGCGAGATCACGATGTGGTGGCGCGGCGGCGGGCATCGGCGCCTCTACCGCATCATCGACTTCAAGCGCGACAAGATCGGGATCCCCGGCAAGGTGACCACGATCGAGTACGACCCGAACCGGTCGGCGCGCATCGCGCTGGTGACCTACGCCGACGGCGAGAAGCGGTACATCATCCACCCGATCGGCCTGAAGGTCGGCGACGCGGTGGTGGCCGGCGACAACGTGGACATCCTCCCGGGCAACGCGCTGCCGCTGAAGAACATCCCCCTGGGCACGCAGATTCACAACGTGGAGCTGCGGCCGGGCAAGGGCGGGCAGATGGCGCGCAGCGCCGGCGCCTCGGTGCAGCTGGTGGCCAAGGAAGGCGAATACGCCTCGGTGAAGATGCCGTCGGGCGAAGTCCGGCGGATCCTCATCGAGTGCCGGGCGACCATCGGCCAGGTCGGCAACCTCGACCACGAGAACGTGTCGCTCGGGAAGGCCGGCCGGACGCGGTGGCTGGGCAAGCGGCCGCACGTGCGCGGCGTGGCGATGAACCCGGTCGACCACCCGCTGGGCGGCGGCGAGGGCAAGACCTCCGGCGGCCGGCACCCGGTGTCACCGTGGGGCATGCCGACCAAGGGCTACAAGACGCGCAGCCACAAGGCGACCGACCAGTTCATCATCCAGCGTCGGCCGAAGTAGGCAGCAGAGACCGAAGGTTTCGCTATGAGCAGATCGCTGAAGAAAGGCCCGTTTGTCGACACGCCGTTGCTCGAGAAGGTGGAGGCGATGAACCGGGTCGGCGAGAAGAAGGTCATCCGGACGTGGTCGCGCCGCTCCACGGTGGTGCCCGAGATGCTGGGCCACACCCTGGCGGTGCACAACGGGAAGAAGTTCATCCCCGTGTACGTCACGGAGAACATGGTCGGGCACAAGCTCGGCGAGTTCGCGCCGACGCGCGCGTTCAAGGGGCACACGAGCAAGACCGAGAAGGCCGCACAGGTGGCCGCGGCCGCTCCGGCCGCCGCAGGCGCCGCCGCCGCTCCGGCCGCCAAGCCCGCTGCTGGGGGCCAGTCATGATCGAAGCGCGTGCGACGGCCCGGTACATCCGTACCTCGGCGCAGAAGGCCGGGCTCGTCATGGAACTGATTCGGGGCCGCGGCGTCAACCAGGCGCTGGCGACGCTCCAGTTCACGCCCAAGCGCGTGGCGCGCGACATCGAGAAGGTGCTGCGGTCGGCCATCGCCAACGCCCAGCAGAAGCCGGGCTTCACCGGTGACGTGGATCGGCTGATGGTGTCGGCCTGCTACGCCGACCAGGGGCCGTCCCAGAAGCGGGTCCGGCCGGCGCCCATGGGGCGGGCCTTCCGGGTGGTGAAGCGCACGGCCCACCTGACGGTCGCGGTGGCGGAGATGCCCGAGGAGGCGCCGTCCTCCGACAAGGCAAAGGCGCGCGGGGCGCGGGTGAAGGCGGCCAGGGCCGCGGACGCGGGCAAGCCGGCGCGGACGCGGAAGGCGAGCACGAAGACAACGGGCGGCGCGACGGCCGCCGGGCAAGACTAGGAGCTGCTGACGTGGGCCAGAAGGTTCACCCGTACGGATTCCGACTGGGCTTCAACAAGACCTGGCGCTCGCGCTGGTTCGCCGATCGCGACTACGCGAAGCTCCTGCACGAGGATCTCGCGCTGCGCGGGGAGCTCAAGGCCCGCTTCCAGCACGCCGGCGTCTCGAAGATCGAGATCGAGCGCGCGGCCAACAAGCTGAAGATCGACATCCACACCTCGCGGCCCGGCATCATCATCGGGCGCAAGGGCACGGAAGTCGACAAGCTGAAACAGGAGATCCAGAAGAAGACCAGCCGCGAGGTGTTCATCAACATCCAGGAGATCCAGAAGCCCGAGCTCGACGCGCAGCTGATCTCCGAGTCGGTGGCGATGCAGCTCGAGAAGCGCGTGGCGTTCCGCCGCGCCATGCGGAAGGCGGTCGAATCGGCGCTGCGCTTCGGCGCGCGCGGGATCAAGGTGCGCGTGTCGGGCCGGCTGAACGGCGCGGAAATCGCGCGGTCCGAGTGGTATCTCCACGGGCAGCTGCCGCTCCAGACATTGCGGGCCGACATCGACTACGGGCAGGCCGAGGCGCACACGACCTACGGGCTGATCGGCGTCAAGGTGTGGCTCTACAAGGGCGAGCGGCTGACGCCGCGGATCGGCCGCGAAGAGGAGTACCGGGCGCCTCGGCGGCCGGCGCGACTCTAGGCGGGTAAGGCGAGGACTGTCCCATGTTGATGCCGAAGAAGGTCAAGTTCCGGAAGCAGCAGCGCGGCCGCATGTGCGGCAAGGCGTGGCGCGGATCGGACGTGTCGTTCGGGGATTACGGGCTGAAGGCGATGGAGCCCTGCTGGATGTCGGCGCGGCAGATCGAAGCGGCCCGCGTGGCGATGACGCGGTTCATCAAGCGGGGCGGCAAGATCTGGGTCCGGGTGTTCCCGGACAAGCCGGTGACCAAGAAGCCGCAGGAAACGCGCATGGGCAAGGGCAAGGGCGCCCCCGAATTCTGGGTCGCCGTGGTCCGCCCCGGCAAGATCCTCTTCGAGATGGAAGGGGTCACGCTGGCCGAGGCGCGGAAGGCGATGACCCTGGCGGCGGCCAAGCTGCCGATCAAGACCCGGTTTGCGGCGCGGTTCGCCGAGGAGAGGCAGTGATGAAGGCGCAGGAGATCCGGGAATTGGGCGCCGACGACCTGCGCGGCCGGGCTCGCGATCTGCAGGACCAGCTCTTCCGCCTGCGGATCCAGTCGGCGATGGGGCAGTCGGATGCGTCGAACAAGGTCCGCGCGCTCAAGCGCGATCTGGCGCGGCTGTTGACGATTCTGCGGGAGAAGGAACAGGCGGGCAGCGGGCCGGCGGCGTAAGGCCGTCAAGGTGCCCGGGCCCCAGGGAGCCCGTCAGACCCGAGGGCGAGGCAAGCGAGTAACGTATGGCTGCGAACCGAGAAGTGACCGGCGTCGTCGTCAGCGACAAGATGGCCAAGAGCCGGGTCGTGACCGTTGAACGCCAGGTGCGCCACGCGATGTACGGCAAGATCCACCGCCTGACATCGCGGTTCATGGCGCACGACGAGACGAATCAGAGCCACACCGGCGACACGGTGGTCATCGTGGAGAGCCGGCCGCTCAGCCGGCGGAAGCGCTGGGTCATCACGCGCATCGTGCAGCAGGCCGGCGGGGCCGCGATGAGCGTGGCCGCCGATGTGGGCAAGCCCGCGAGCGGGCGGTAGAGCAGAAAGCAGAGGAGCGGGCCATGGTTCAAATGCGGTCGATCCTCGACGTCGCCGATAACTCGGGGGCGCGCAAGATTGCCATGATCAACCCCATCGGCGGGTCCACGGGGCGGTATGCGCGGCTCGGGGACATCATTACGGCGTCGGTGAAAGAAGCGACGCCGGACGGCACCGTCAAGAAGGGGCAGGTCGTCAAAGCCGTCATCGTGCGCACGGCCAAGGAGCAGCGGCGCAAGGACGGCAGCTACATTCGGTTCGATCGGAACGCGGCCGTGCTGGTCAACGACCAGAACGAGCCCATCGGGACCCGCGTGTTCGGCCCGGTGGCGCGCGAGCTGCGCGAGCGCAAGTTCATGAAGATCATTTCGCTCGCGCCCGAGGTGATTTAGCTCATGTCACGTCTGCAGACACTCGTCCGCCGCAATGACAGCGTCATCGTCACGGCGGGGAAGGACCGCGGCAGGAAAGGCCGGGTGCTGAAGGTCCTTCCCGTGAAGAACCGCCTGGTCGTCGAAGGGGCGAACTTCGTGAGCCGGCACACGCGCCCGAACCCCGGCAAGAACGTCAAGGGCGGGATCATGAAGCGCGAGGCGCCGCTCTCGGCCGCCAACGTCCAGCTGCTCTGCCCGGAGTGCGGCAAGCAGACGCGCATCGGGCACCGGGTGCTCGGCGACGGCCGCAAGGTCCGGATCTGCCGGAAGTGCGAGGGAGTGGTCGACAAATGAGCCGGTTGAAGGAGCGGTACCAGCAGGAAGTCGTGCCGGCCCTGACCAAGGAGCTCGGCTACACCAACGTGATGGCCGTGCCGCGGGTCACGAAGATCGTGGTCAACATGGGCCTGGGCGAGGCGACCCAGAACGTGAAGATCTCCGATACCGCGGCCGACGAGCTGTCGCGCATCACCGGCCAGCACGCCGTGATCACGCGCGCACGCAAGTCCATCGCGCAGTTCAAGCTGCGCAAGGGCATGCCGATCGGCGCCATGGTCACGCTGCGCGGGGAACGCATGTGGGAGTTCCTCGACCGCCTGATCGCCATCGCCCTGCCGCGCGTGCGCGACTTCAAGGGCGTGTCGCCCAAGGGGTTCGACGGCCGCGGCAACTACACGCTCGGTCTGCGCGACCAGTTGATCTTCCAGGAGATCGACTACATGCGCGTCGACAAGGCACGGGGCATGAACGTGTCGGTCTGCACTTCGGCACGGACCGACCAGGAAGCGAGACGGCTGCTGCAATTGATCGGCATGCCGTTCCGCACGAGCTGACCAGTATGGCGACCACCGCGAAGAAAGCCAAAGAAGCCAAGCCGCAGAAGTACAAGATCCGCGGTCGGAACCGGTGCCGGCTCTGCGGGCGACCGCGAGCCTACATGCGGAAGTTCGCGCTCTGCCGTCTCTGTTTCCGGAAGCTGGCGCTGCAGGGCGATATCGCAGGCGTCATCAAGAGCAGTTGGTAGCCGGGACATCGTCGGGTCGCTCCCCGGAGGGGGGCGCGAGCCGATACGACCCCAGGCTGATAGCACGACGAGTTGAGAAGCCATGACCGATCCGATTGCAGACATGCTCACGCGCATCCGCAACGCCGTGCAGGCGAAGCACGCGCGTGTGGACGTTCCGGCCAGCACACTGAAGGCCGAAATCGCGCGGATCCTCCAGGATGAGGGCTACATCCAGGGGTTCAAGACCATCGAAGAACAGGCGCCCTCCGGCGGCCCCTCGCCGCAGAAGGCGATCCGGCTCTTTCTGAAGTACGGCCCCCACGGTGAGCGCGTGATCAGCGGCATCGAGCGCATCAGCCGCCCGGGGCGTCGCGTGTACTTCAACCGCGACAACGTGCCTCCGGTGCTCGGTGGGCTCGGGACCAGCATCCTGACCACCTCGCGCGGCGTCATGACCGGCCGCGAGGCCGTCAAGACCGGCGTCGGCGGCGAAGTGCTCTGCAACATCTGGTAGCGTCCGTAGAGGCAGGATTACGCCATGTCCCGTATTGGCAAGAAACCGATTCCGATCCCGAAGGGCGTCGCCGTCAAGATCGACGGCCGGGCCGTCGAGGTCCAGGGTCCCAAGGGCAAGCTGCGCCAGATGGTCCCGCCGGGCGTGCATTTCACGCAGGCCGACGCGGAGCTGCGCGCCGTGACCGACACCCCCGACCCGGCACTGGGCAAGTTCCACGGCCTCGCCCGCAGCCTGGTGGCCAATGCCGTCGAGGGCGTCACCAACGGCTTCAAGCGCGAGCTCGACATTGTCGGCATCGGCTACAAGGCCGAGCTCAAGGGCCGCCAGATCACGTTTGCCCTCGGATTCTCGCACCCGATCGTGCTCGAAATCCCGCAGGGGATCGAGATCACCGTCGACAACAAGAACACGCACCTGACCGTGACCGGCGCCGATCGGCAGCTGGTGGGGCAGGTGGCGGCCAACATTCGCGCGTTCCGCAAGCCCGACCCGTACAAGCAGAAGGGCGTCCGTTACACGGGCGAAGTGCTCAAGAAGAAGGTCGGCAAGACCGGAGCGTAGGCGGCGAGGCAGCCATGAAGATCAAGACCAAGGAAGATCGGCGACACCGCATCAAGCTGCGGATCCGCAAGCGCGTCCGGGGGACCGCGGCGCGTCCGCGCCTGACCGTGTTCCGCAGCGTGGCGCACATCTACGTGCAGGCCGTCGACGACCTGGCCGGCACGACCATCGCCACCGCCTCGAGCATCGAGCCGACCGTGGCCGGCGCCATGACCGACGGGACGCGCGGGGGCAATATCAAGGGCGCGAAGCACATCGGCCGGATCATGGCCGAGCGCCTGCAGGCGAAGGGCATCAAGCAGGTGGTCTTCGACCGCAACGGCTTCCTGTATCACGGGCGGGTGCGCGAGGTGGCCGAGGCCGCACGCGCGGCAGGTTTGGAGTTCTAGGGACCGAAGCGATGATCAGAACGCGCGAAAAAATCGACTCCTCCCAGATCGAGCTGAAGGACACCGTCGTCTCCATCAACCGGGTGACGAAGGTCGTCAAGGGCGGCAAGAACCTGAGCTTCAGCGCCCTGGTCGTGGTCGGCGACGGCCACGGGGTCGTGGGATTCGGCGTGGGCAAGGCCCGCGAGGTCCCGTCGGCCATCAAGAAGGGCATCGAGGCGGCCAAGAAGTCCCTCATCCGGGTGCCGCTCATCGGCACGACGATCCCGCACGCGGTGACCGGCCGCTACGGCGCCGGGGCCGTCCTGCTGAAGCCCGCCCCCGACGGCACCGGCATCATCGCCGGCGGCGCGGTCCGGGCGGTGGTGGAGTCGGCCGGCGTCACCAACGTGCTGACCAAGTCGCTGGGATCGGCCAACCCGCACAACGTGGTGCGAGCGACCTTCACGGGGCTGATGGAGCTCAAGGACCCGGTCATGGTGGCCCGCTTGCGCGGACGCGAGCTCGCCGAGTTCGAGGGCGGATCGGCCTGAAGGCCGCGACCTTCGGCGAGGAGACGAGGCACGAGACGATGACGAGCGAGAAGACACTGACGATCACGCTGGTGAAGAGCACGATCGGCTTCAACGCGAAGCAGGGGCTGGTCGTGCGCAGCATGGGGCTGCGCCGGATCCGCCACACGATCGTGGTTCCCGATACGCCTGAGATGCGCGGCATGATTCACAAGGTCCGCCATCTCGTCACGGTCAAGTAGAACAGCAGGCCAGGTCGACGTATGGACTCGAGCACACTGAAACCACCGAAGGGCGCAACCCGCAACCGCAAGCGTGTCGGCCGGGGCCCAGGCAGCGGCCTCGGCAAGACGGCGGGCCGCGGCAGCAAGGGCGCCAAGTCGCGATCGGGCTTCAAGCGCAAGCGCGGCTTCGAAGGCGGCCAGATGCCGCTGCATCGGCGCCTGCCGAAGCGCGGGTTCTTCAACCTGTTCCGTGTCGACTACGACGTGGTGAACGTCGACGACCTCGCCAACCGGTTCGAGGCAGGGACCGTCGTGACCCCGGACCTGCTGCGCGCCGAGCGGCTGGTGCAGAGAGGGCGCCTGGTGAAGGTGCTGGCGCGCGGCGAGATCGCCGTGGCGCTGACCGTCAAGGCGCACAAGTTCAGCGGCAAGGCGGCCGAGAAGATCGTCGCGGCCGGAGGGTCGACCGAGGCGCTCTCGCGCGCCGCGCTCAGGGTCTGAAGCCCTATGTTTGAGAGCATCAAGAACATCTGGAACGTCCCGGACCTCCGCAAGCGAGTGCTGTTCACGCTCGCCATGCTGGGCGTCTACCGGATCGGCCATCACATCCCGACGCCGGGTGTGAACACGGCCGCGCTCGCGCTCCTCGCCGAACAGGCCAAGAACACGATGTTCGGCCTGTACGACATGTTCTCGGGCAACAACCTCTCGAAGGTGACGATCTTCGCGCTGGGCATCATGCCCTACATCAGCGCGTCGATCATCCTCCAGTTGCTGGCCGTCGTGTGGCCGTACCTGGAGCGCCTGTCCAAGGAAGGCGACCTCGGGCGGCGCAAGATCACGCAGTACACCCGGTACGGCACGATCCTGCTGAGCGTCGTGCAGTCGCTGGGCATTGCGCTGTTCCTCGAGCGCCAGTCCCAGATCGTGGGCGGCCTGCCGCTGGTCTACTCGACCGGCTGGGGGTTCCGGCTCATGACGGTGCTGACGCTGACCGCCGGAACCACCTTCATCATGTGGCTGGGCGAGCAGATCACGGAGCGGGGCATCGGCAACGGGATGTCGCTCATCATCTTCTCGGGCATCGTGGCCGGATTTCCCGGCGCCGTCATCACGACCTTCGGGCAGTTGAGCACGGGTCAGATGGGACTCTTCCGCCTGCTGCTCCTGCTGGTGCTGATGATCGCGGTGGTGGGCGCCATCATCTTCGTCGAACGGGGGAGCCGGCGGGTCACGGTCCAGTACGCCAAGCGGGTCGTCGGGCGCCGGATGTACGGCGGGTCGAGCACGCACATCCCGCTGAAGGTCAACACGGGCGGCGTCATCCCGGTCATCTTCGCCTCGTCCATCCTGGCGTTTCCGGCCACCGTCGCGGGGATGTTCCCGAGCGGCAGCTGGGGCCAGGCCGTGATCGCCCAGCTCGCGTACGGGATGCCGCTCTACAACCTGTGTTACGTGGTCGGCATCATCTTCTTCGCCTACTTCTACACGGCCATCATCTTCAACCCGGATGACGTCGCCGAGAACATGCGGAAGTACGGCGGGTTCGTCCCCGGCATCCGGCCCGGCAAGCGGACCGCGGAATACATCGACACGATCCTGACGCGCGTCACGCTGGCGGGCGCGATCTACCTGGCGATGATCGCGATCCTGCCCGAGTTCCTGATCACGGGGTTCAAGGTGGCCCCGATCCCGTTCATTGGCGAGCGCCTCGACGCCGTGCTGCCCCGGTTCATCACCGAGGGCATGAACGTGCAGTTCTACTTCGGCGGCACCTCGCTCCTGATCGTGGTCGGCGTGGCGATGGACACGGTGCAGCAGGTCGAGTCGCAGCTCATCATGCGGCACTACGACGGGTTCATGAAGAAGACCCGCATCCGCGGCCGGCGCGGCTGACGGTGAAGAGCGAGGGCGGGACGGTGATCGTCTGCAAGTCGGACGCGGAACTCCGGCGGATGCGCGCGGCCACCCAGGTGGTGGCCGATGTGCTGCAGGCGCTGCGGGAGCTGGTCAGGCCGGGCGTGACCACCGCCGAGCTGGACGAGGTCGCCGAGGCGATGATACGGGCGGCCGGCGGGGTCCCGTCGTTCAAGGGCTACCACGGGTTCCCCGCGACGCTCTGCACCTCGGTGAACGAGCAGATCATCCACGGGATTCCCTCGCCGCAGGTGAAGCTGCGCGAGGGGGACATCCTCTCGATCGACGTGGGCGTCCTGCTCGACGGGTTTCATGGCGACGCGGCGATCACGGTGCCGATCGGACGGATTGACGCGAAGGCGGACGAGCTGCTCAAGGTGACCGAGGAGTCGCTCTACGCGGGCATCGAGAAGGCGCGGGTCGGCGGACGGGTGTCCGACATCGGGCACGCCGTGCAGCGGCACGTGGAAGCGCACGGGTTCTCGGTCGTCCGCGAGTTCGTGGGGCACGGCGTCGGGGCCGCCCTCCACGAGGAGCCCCAGGTGCCCAACTACGGGCAGCCCGGGCGGGGCCCGAGGCTGGCGGACGGCATGGTGCTGGCGATCGAGCCGATGGTGGCGATGGGGCGGGCGGCGGTCAAGGTGCTCGGGGACGGCTGGACGGCCGTGACCCAGGATGGCAGCCTGGCCGCGCATTTCGAGCACACGGTGGCCGTCACGACCGACGGGCCGGTGATCCTGACCGTGCCGGGCACGGCCGGGGAGTCGGGGCATCAGGGTCCGCGCGCGAGCGCGACCCGGAGGGTGTAAAGACCGTTGCCGAAAGACGACACGATCGAAGTCACGGGGGTGGTGCTCGAGTCGCTGCCCAACGCGATGTTCAAGGTGGAACTCGAGAACAAGCACCAGGTGCTGGCGCACGTCTCCGGCAAGATGCGCAAGAACTTCATCCGCATCCTGACGGGGGACAAGGTACTGGTCGAGCTTTCGCCCTACGACCTGAGCCGCGGGCGCATCACGTACCGCTACAAGTAGCGGGCCGCCTGCCGGCGGGATCCCGGGCGTCGCGGATCCCGATCGGGATGGGGCGCAAGGAAGAGCGAGACATGAAGGTCAGAGCGTCGGTCAAACGCATGTGCGACAAGTGCAAGATCGTCCGCCGCCAGGGCGTGGTGCGGGTGATCTGCCCGAATCAGAAACACAAGCAGAGGCAGGGGTAGCATCATGGCACGTATCGCGGGTGTGGACCTGCCACGGACGAAGCGGGTCGAGATCGGGCTGACCTACATCTACGGGATCGGCCGGACCCGGTCCAACAAGATCCTCACGGAAGCCGGCGTCAACCCGGACACGCGCGTCAAGGACCTGTCCGAGGACGATGTCCGGAAGGTCAGCCGGGTCATCGAGGATCAGGGTGGTGTCGAGGGCGACCTCCGCAAGGAGGTCTCCATGAACATCAAACGGCTGATGGACATCGGCTGCTACCGCGGCCTGCGGCACCGCCGCGGCCTGCCGGTCAGGGGCCAGCGAACCAAGACGAATGCCCGGACCCGGAAGGGCCCGCGGCGCGGCGCGGTCGCGAAGAAGAAGACGGTGTAGGCGGATGGCAAAGACTGAATCGACCGTCGAAGGCGCCGAGAAGAAGGAACCCGGAAAGAAGGGCGCGAAGAAGACCTTCAAGAAGCGCGGCGAGAAGCGCGTGGTGCACCACGGCATCGTCAACATCCAGGCGTCGTTCAACAACACGACGATCACCATTGCCGACGCGGACGGCAACGTGGTGGCCTGGTCGAGCGCGGGGGGCGTGGGCTTCAAGGGTTCCCGCAAAGGGACGCCGTTCGCCGCCACGCAGGCCGCCATCAACGCGGGCAACGCCGCCAAGGCCATGGGCATGCGCTCGGCCGAAGTGCGGGTGAAGGGGCCCGGGGCCGGCCGCGAGTCGGCGATCCGGGCCCTGCAGACCATCGGGATCGAGGTCAAGTCGATCCGCGACATCACGCCCATCCCGCACAACGGCTGCCGGCCGTCGAAACGCCGGCGGGTGTAGGGACCACGTAGCGAACCAGGAACGGAAGAGACGCGATGGCACGATACATCGGACCTGTTTGTCGCCTGTGCCGCCGGGAGGCCACCAAGCTGTTCCTCAAGGGGGAGCGGTGCTACACGGAGAAGTGCGCGATCGAGAAGCGCAACTTCGTGCCGGGGCAGCACGGCAAGGCGCGTAAGGCGAAGCTGGCCGGATACGGCCTGCAGTTGCGCGAGAAACAGAAGGTCAAGCGCATCTACGGCGTGCTGGAGAACCAGTTCCGCCGCTACTTCGAGTCGGCCGAGCGGACCCGCGGCATCACCGGCGAGGTCCTGCTGCAGAGCCTCGAGCGGCGGCTCGACAACGTGGTCTACCGGCTGGGCTTCTCGACGTCCCGGTCGCAGGGCCGCCAGCTGGTGCGCCACGGGCACTTCGCGGTCAACGGCAGGAAGGTGGACATCCCCTCGTACCTGGTGCGGGAAGGCGACACCGTGGAAGTCCGGGAGGGCAGCCGCAAGGGCACGGCCGTCCTGCACGCCATGGAAGAGGTCAAGGGGCGCGGCATTCCGGAGTGGCTGGCACTCCAGGCCGAACAGATGTCCGGACGCGTGGTGTCGATGCCGACCCGCGCCCAGATCAACCTGCCGGTGCAGGAACAGCTCATCGTCGAGCTCTACTCGAAGTAGGATCCGGCCTCAAGGCACGAGCGCCGCCGCGCCAGGCGGCCCGCCCGGGTTGTCCGGTGGATCGAGACGCCAGAAAGGAATGCCAGCGATGTTGTGGAAGGGTTTCCAGCGGCCCAAGCGGCTGGAGTTCGAGCGAGAGACCTCGACCGAGCGCTTCGGGCGCTTCTATGCGCAGCCGTTCGAGCGGGGTTTTGGCACAACCATCGGCAACGCCATGCGGCGCGTGCTGCTGTCGTCGATCGAGGGCGCGGCGTTCACCGCCGTCAAGATCGACGGCGTCCTGCACGAGTTCTCGCCGATTCCTGGCGTCGTTGAGGATGCGACCGATATCATCCTCAACCTGAAACAGATTCCCCTCAAGATGCACGTCGACTACACGAAGACGCTGTATCTGCGCGTGGACAAGCCGGGTGAGGTCCGTGCCCGCGACATCGAGGGCGATGCCGACGTGGAAATCCTCGAGCCGGACGCCCACATCGCGACCGTCTCCGAGCACGGCAAGCTCCACATGGAGATCCGCGTCAAGCGCGGCCGCGGCTACGTGACCGCCGACCGCAACTTCGACGAGGATCTCGGCATCGGCTGGATCCCGATCGACTCGGTCCACTCGCCGGTGAAGAAGGTCAATTACCTGATCGAGGCGGCGCGCCTCGGGCAGACCACCGACTACGAGAAGCTCACGCTGGACGTGTGGACCAACGGCGCGGTCAGCCCGCGCGATGCGGTCTCGCTGACGGCGAAGCTGGTGCGCGACCACCTGAACATCTTCGTCAACCTCGACGAGACGGCCGACCAGCCGCTCGAGATCCAGGCCGACCAGCCGCGATCGGCGGTCGCCAACGAGCACCTCGACAAGAGCGTCGAGGAGCTGGAGCTCTCGGTCCGCTCGTACAACTGTCTGAAGAACGCGAACATCAGGACCATTCGCGAGCTCGTCCAGAAGACCGAGAGCGAGATGCTCAAGACGAAGAACTTCGGGCGCAAGTCGCTCAACGAAATCAAGGACATCCTCCAGACCATGGGCCTCAGCCTCGGCATGCGGCTGGATCAGTCCGCGGCCCACGCGTCGGCGGACTAGGGGAACGGCCTGGCCCTTGGGCCTGGCGCCTGAGGCTGAGCCCGGCGAAACGGTCCGAAGTGGAACAGAGCGCGATCGCGGCGAGTCGCGTGACTTCGTGACCGGGGCGTCGGGCGCATCCGGGGTCGAGCACGCGTAACGGGCCGGAACCCCAGGCCCCAAGCCTGATAGCCAGATTGAGTCGAAGGTCAGAGAGAGAGTAAGGATATGCGTCACCGAGTAGGCCAGCGCAAGCTGGGACGAGTTACCGAGCACCGCCTCAGCCTGCTCCGGAACCAGGCGACCGCGCTGATCCGCCACGGCCACATCGAGACGACCCTGCCCAAGGCCAAGGAGCTCCGGCCCTTTGTGGAGCGCCTGATCACGGTCGCCAAGCGCGGCGTGGCCGCAGGTGCGAACGGACAGGCGCTGCAGGCACGGCGGCAGGTGCTGGAGGACATCCAGGATCGCCTCGTCGTGAAGACCCTGTTCGACCAGGTGGCCCCGCGGTTTGCCGAGCGGCCGGGCGGCTACGTCCGGATCCTCAAGATGGGCGTCCGCAAGGGCGACGCGGCCGACATGGCGCTGGTCGAGCTGCTCGGAAGCGAGTTCGACCCCAAGAAGGCCGCCGCCGACAAGGAAAAGAAGTCGGACAAGCCCGAAGGCGGGGGAGGCCTCGGCACCAAGCTGAAGGCGGCCGCCGATCGCGTGCGCGGCCGGAAGGCGGACGAAGACGAGGGCACCGGCGCGCCCGTGCACGAGCACACCAAGGCCTGGACCAAGAGCACCGCCAAGCCGCGCCAGACCGGACGCGCGGGCAAGGGATAGGCCCGGCGAACCAGGCGGTGGGCTACGGGTTATAGGTTACAGGTTATAGGTTACAGGTTATAGGTTACGGCGGGCCGGGTGCACGCCAGTCAGAAGCAGGCGCGGTCTGTCGAGCCGGGAATTCCCGCAGCCCAGCAGCACAGATAGGCGAAGGGCCCGGTGAGCACATGCTCGCCGGGCCCTTCGTCGTGTATGTGTGACGCTCGACCTCACGGCCATCGATCTCTGCCCTGTAACCTATTACCTGTAACCTGTAACCTACAACCTACTCTTCCTCTTCCGCCTCTTCACCCTTTTCTGCCTTGCTCGCGGCGATGATCTTGGCCTGCAGGTGCGACGGCACCTCCTCGTAGTGCGAGTACTCCATGCTGTAGGTGCCCCGCGCACCGGTCGCCGAGACCAGTTGCTGCTCGTAGGTCAGCATCTCGGCCATCGGCACCTGCGCCTTGATCACCGTCATCGTCCCGCGCGTGTCCATGCCGCTGATCCGGCCGCGGCGGCTGTTGAGATCGCCCATCAGGTCGCCGGCGAAGTCCGACGGCGCGTAGACCTCGACGTTCATGATGGGCTCGAGGATTGTCGGCCTCGCGCGCGACATGCCGTCCTTGAACGCCAGGCGGCCCGCCATCTTGAAGGAGAGTTCGTTCGAGTCGACCGCGTGGAACTTCCCGTCGATGAGCGTGACCCGGAAATCGACCACGGGGTATCCGGCCAGGTAGCCGCGCAGGCGCGTCTCCTGGATGCCCTTCTCGACGGCGGGTCGGAACTGCTGCGGGATGGAGCCGCCGAAGATGTCGTCCACGAACTCGAAGTCGGCGCCGCGCGGGAGCGGCTCCATCCGGATGCTGCAGTCGCCGAACTGCCCGTGGCCGCCGGTCTGCTTCTTGTGCCGGCCCTGTGCCTCGGTGGTCGCCGTGATGGTCTCCCGGTACGGGATGCGGGGCAGCTTCAGGTTGACCTCGACGCCGAACCGCCGCTTCAACTTGGCGACGGTCACCTCGATGTGCAGCTGGCCCTGTCCCGAGAGCAGAAGCTCCTTGGTCTGGGCGTCGCGGCTGTACCGGATGGTGGGGTCTTCCTCGATGAGGCGCTGCAGCGACGAGCTGATCTTCTCTTCGTCGCCGCGGGTTTTCGGCTCCATCGCGTACGAGAGGACCGGTTCGATGAAGGTCATCGGCTTGAAGGTCACGCTGTCCTTGTCGCCGAGGGTGTGGTTGGTCTGCGTGTCCTTGAGCTTGGCCACCGCCCCGATGTCGCCCGCTTTGATCTCGGGAACATCCGCCTGGGACTTGCCCTGGAGCAGGAACAGGTGGCCGAGCCGCTCCTGGCTGTCCCTGGTCAGGTTGAGGACCGTGGTGTCGGCCTTCATCGCGCCGTGCATCACCTTGAACATGCTGATCCGGCCGGCGAACGGATCGGCGATGGTCTTCCAGACGAACACCGACAGCGGCCCGTTTTCGGCGACCTGGATCTCGGCATCGGCGCCGCCCTTGGCGACGGCGCTGACAGGTCGCTCGTTGGGCGCCGGCAGCAGGGCCAGCACCGCGTCGAGCATCGGCTGAATCCCGATGTTCGCGATCGCGGAGGTGCAGATGGCCGGGAAGATCTTCCCGGCCATGGTCGCCGTCCGCAGACCTTTCACCAATTCGTCCTGCGTCAGTGAGCCGGACTCGAAGAACTTCTCCATGAGGCTGTCGTCGGCTTCCGCCACCATCTCGACCAGCGCGTCGCGGGCGGCGGAAACCTGGGCGGACATGTTGCCAGGCACCGGCACCTCGGACGGCTTGCCGGACCCGTCGGTGGCGAAGGTCCACGCCTTCTGTCCCACCAGGTCCACCACGCCCTTGAAGTCCTTCTCGTCGCCGATTGGCAGCTGAATGGGAATGACGCTGCGGCCGAACAGCGCCCTGAGCGCCTCCACCGTGCGATCAAGGCTCGACCGCTCGCGATCCATCCGGCTGAGCGCCACCATGCGGGGCAATCCCAGTTCCTCGGCCTTCTCCCAGACCTTCTCGGTCTGCACCTCGGGCCCGCCGACCGCGTCGACCACGACCAGCACCGCGTCGGCCACCCGCAGCGCCGCCCTGGTGTCGCTGAAGAAGTTGCCGAATCCAGGGGTGTCGATCAGGTTGATCTTGGTCTTGTTCCACTCGGCATACGCCAGGGAGCACGACAGCGTGTGCTTGCGCGCGATCTCCTCGTCGTCGAAGTCGGTCACCGTGTTGCCTTCGTCGACCTTGCCCAGACGGTTGACCATGCCCGTGTCGAAGAGTACGGTGGACACCAGTTGCGTCTTGCCCGACCCGCTGTGCCCGGCGATCGCCAGATTCCGGATGTTCGCCGCGTCGTAGACCTTCATAGACGGTAGCCCTCACTTCAGGACAAATTCGAAGACGCCAAAGCCCTAATCATACTAGGGGCTAGGGGCTAGGGGCTAGGGACTTGGGGCTAGGGGCTTGAGGCGTAGGGCTGGAGGCTAGGGGCTTAAGGCTTGGGGGGCACGAGGCTTGGGGCTTGAGCCTCAAGCCTCAAGCCGTCCTGCTACTCGTGCCTGAGCGCCTCGATGGGATCCAGGCGGGAAGCCTTGATGGCGGGAACCATGCCGAAGAACACGCCGACCGAACCGGAGAAGCTGAAGCCGAGGGCGAACGACCACCAGGGCAGCGACACCGGGAACCCGGTCAGCCAGTGGACGGACATGCCGATTCCGCTTCCCAGCGCGATGCCGCCCACGCCGCCGACCGATGTCAGCGTGATCGCTTCGAGCAGGAACTGCCACAGGATCTCGCGGCGCCTGGCGCCCAGCGCCTTCCGCACGCCGATCTCGCGGGTCCGCTCGGTCACCGAGATCATCATGATCGCCATGACCCCGATGCCGCCGACCATCAGCGCGATCGACGAGATGACGACCAGCCCGAGGAAGGTGGCCTGGCTCACCTGGTCCCACACCTTGAGTGCGGCGTCCTGCGTGATGATGTCGAAGTCGTTCTGCTGCTCGAGCTTGAGTCCATGCCGGATGCGCATGATCTGCTCGACTTCGTTCATCGCCTGATCCCGCGTCGCGCTCTCCCTGGGCACGACCGCGATCATCGCACTCTGCATCGTGCTGGCGTCGGCCGTCGTGCCGCCCACGTGGATGTTCCCGCGACGTCGCTGCCACCCGAACAGCTTCTGGTGCGTCGTGTAGGGGATCACCGCGAACTCGTCCTGGCCGGTGCCGAATCCCCCCACGCTCGGCCTCGGCGCCACCACGCCGACCACTTCGTAGAGGCCGTTGCCGATCCGCACGAGCTTTCCGATGGGATCCCGGTTGGGGAACAGCGCCTTGTACGGCGAATGGCCGAGCACCACGACCAGGCGCCGGTGCTGGACCTCGGCCTGCGTGAAGAACCGCCCCATCTCGATCTTGAGGAAGTTCACCGCGGCGTAGTTCTCCGAGACGCCGATGACCGAGAGGTCCTTGCTGCGGATGTTCTTGAAGAACGCCCGCTCGCGGGTCGGCATGCCCCAGGCGCCCAGCCACACGTCCACCCGGCCGCTCGACGGGGAATCCCGCTCGATCGCCTTGGCGTCGTTGACGGTCAGCACGGGCCGGCGGATCAGCTCCTTGAATTCCTTGCCGGCGGCGAAACTCACGCCGCTGAACTTCGCGACGAAGATCGTGTTCGGGCCGAGCTCGCGAATGCTGTCGCGCAGCGACTCGTCGAATCCCCGCATCAGGGAGGTCATGCCGACGATCGCGGTGATGCCGATGACCACGCCGAGCACGGTCAGCGCCGACCGGAGCTTGTTGACGCGCAGCGTCGAGAACGCCATCGTCACGATGTCGGCGAACAGCGCGAAACGAACGGCCATATGGCTATTCCCGCCTGAGAGCTTCGATGGGGTCCAGCGCCGCGGCCCGCATCGCCGGGTAGACGCCGAAAAAGAGCCCGACCAATGCCGTGATGCCGATCCCGAGCGCCACGGACCACCCCTGCACGACCGCCGGCAGCGGCGTCAGCTTGGAAATCACGAGCGCCACCAGGAACCCGATGGTCGTTCCCACGATGCCGCCGGTCACCGAGATCGTCACCGATTCGGTGAGCACCTGCAGGATGATGTGGCGCCGGCGCGCGCCGAGCGCCTTTCGCAGGCCGATCTCCGCGGTCCGTTCCGAAACCACCATCAGCATGATGTTCATGATGACGATGCCGCCTACGACCAGCGAGAGCGCGACCACGCCCACCAGTACGGCGAAGATTCCGCTGGTGGCCTGGTAGTAGAGGTTGAGCGCCGTGTCGGACGTGAACATGCCGAAGTTGTCCTTCTCCTTCGGCTTCAGCCGCCGCTCGATGCGCAGCGCGACGGTGGCGTCTTCCATCGCCTTCTTGGTGATGGCCGGATCGATCGGCTTGACGGCGACACTCACGCCGAAGCGCGACCCGAAGAGCTTCTGGAACGCTCCGAGCGGAATCACGACGAACTCGTCCTGCGACTGGCCGAAGATCGAGCCCTTCTTCTTGCTCACCCCGACCACGCGGAAATGGACGCCCTCGATCTGCACGACCTTGTCGATCGGGTCGGTCTGCGCGAAGAGCCGGTCCGCCGTGCCCCAGCCGAGGACCACCACGTTGCGGCGCCGGTCGACCTCGCTGGGGTTCGCCAGCCTGCCTCGCTCCGCGTCGAACGACGAGAACTGCGAGTACTCCGCGGTCACGCCCTGGATCCTGACGCTCTCGAGCACGTGCTCCTTGTATTTGACCTCGCCGGCCATGCTGCTCTCGGCCATCACGGCCTGCACGTACGGGCTGAACCGGCGGATCGCGTCCGCATCGTCGAGCGTGACGCGCGGGTTGTTCCGCATCTCGTCTTCGTCGCGATCGTTCATCGTGATGGCGTAGCGTTCCACGCGGAAGGCATCGGCGCCCACCTCGGAGACGATCACGTCCTTGACCGTGGCGTTCAGGCCCTGGATGAGCGACACCACGGCGATGATCGAGGTCACCGCCACGACGTTCCCCAGCACCGTGAGGAACGACCGAAGCTTGTTCGCCCAGATCGCGCCCAGGGCGATGGCCAGGGCTTCGAGAATCTGCGTCATGGACCGATCAGCCCTTCTTCGGCTGCTCCAGTTTGACGGGATCGCCGTCCTTGATATCGCGCACCGAGTTGAACGGACCCGTGATCACCTCGTCGTTCAGCTTGAGACCGTCGAGCACTTCGAAGTACTTCTCGCCGGCGATGCCGGTCTTGATCGGAACGAAGGTCGCCTTGTTGTCGCGGATGACGAAGACGCCCTCGGACTCCTTCTTGGTCTGACCCGGCTTCAGATCCTGGTTCGCGCCGTCGGGCAGCGTGGCGGCCGCCTTCTTCTTGCCGTTCGCCGGCGGCCGGACCATGTTGCCCTTTTCGTCGAAGGTGACTTCCCGGACCGTCATGGCCTGGATCGGCACCGACAACGCCTTGGTGCGCGTGGCGGTGGTGATGTCCGCCGTGCACGTGAAGCCGGGCCGCACCTCGGGAATCTGCCCGTCGAGCGTGACCTTGACCTTGAAGTTGGTCGCCTGGCGCGAGGTGCCGGCGGCGGCCGTCTGGATCGGGCTGTTCCCGATCTCGGTGACCTTGCCGGTGAACGACTTGTCGGGAATCGCGTCGATCGTGATCTTCGCTTTCTGTCCGAGCCTGAGATTGGGGATGTCGGTTTCGTCAACCTCCAGCTCCGACTCGATCACCGACATGTCGGCAATGGTCAGCAGCACCGTGCCGGCGTTGTTCATCGTCCCGATCACGACGGTTTCGCCCTGCTCGATGTTGCGCCGGGTGACGATGCCGTCGATGGGCGACTCGATGGTGACCTGCGACAGGCTGTACTTCGCGTTCTCCAGGTCGGCACTTGTCTGGCGGATCCGCGTGGTCTCCATCGAGATGGAGCCCTGCCGTGCTTCGATGTCGCGCTCGCGCAGCGCGACGTCGTTCACCGCCCGGTCGAGCGCTTCCTTCGTGGTGAGCTGGTCCTTCCAGAGATCCTGCTGGCGCTTCAGGTTCTGGCGCGCCAGTTCGAGGGTCGTCTTCGCGGACTCGAGCGCCACCCTCGCCTGATCGACCATCGTGCGCTGCGCGACCAGTCCAGCCTCGCCGCGCTCGACGGCCGTTCGTGCCGAGCGGGGGTCGATTTCCATGAGGAACTGGCCGGCCTTCACGATGTCGCCCTCTTCGACGGTCAGCTTGGTGACCCGGCCCATCGTGTTGGCGCTGACATTCACCGTGGTCTTGGCCTGGATCTTCCCCGAGGCCGACACGATCGACTCGAGATCGCGCGACTGGATCTTCTCGACCTGGACCGCGACGCCCGGCGTCTTCTTATAAAGCAGATTGGCGCTGACCACGCCGACAGCGACCACCGCGATGATGATGCCGATGATGACTTTTTTTCGGTTCACGCTCATGCCCCCGCGCGGCTAGCCAGAAACGCGGCCCACGCTACCGCAATCACGCCATAGATGACGAAGAAGGTCGTCGCGATCGGCCCGCTCTTCCGGCGGTACAGCACGCTCAGGCCGATCGACAGCACGATGATCCACCAGATCCGGATGAGATCGATCGAGCCCAGGAACTTGGCGAGGAAACTGGTCTCGTCGAGCATCGGCAGCATCACGCCGAGATTGGTGACGCCCGACATGGATTCCTTGAAGTACATGATGGGTGTCGAGATGAGCACCCCGACAACCTGGACGGGGCTCGCATGGACCACCGTCGCGAGCAAGGTCTTGAAGGTGGCGTCACCGCCGAGCATGGCGTTGAAGGCGACAAACAGGATCCCCGCCACGATCACCGGCACGAGAAACGCCAGCACGATCTGCCCGATCGCGGTCTGGAGCATCATTCTCCAGAGCGGCGTCTCGTTGATGGCCTTCTCCATCTGGGCTTCGGCCTCGGCCGAGAGCTTGATGCCGAAGGATTCCATCTGTGTGCGGGCCGCGTCGAGCGCTGCCGTGCGCCCGACGCTGGTGGCCATGATGGAGGTTCCGGCGATCAGGCCGACGAGGATGACCACCGCGACCATGCCGAACCAGCGAGGGCGCGCCACCACATCGGCATAGGTTGCCCGTGGGGAGGTCAGGATTCCCAGGAATCGGGCGAAGAGACTCCGTCCGCTCGCGTCAGCCGGGGCGGACGGAGCCGCAGTTGATTCAGCCATGTCTCCAGCCTTTCGAGCAAGAAGCACAAACCCGGGCAGGACTCGCCCGCATGTCGGGAGCCGTCTGAGGCACCGTAACCTTCTAATCTTAGACGATTTCGGCCAGTTTCGTGTTCCAGGAATGCGCCGTGTCCGCTGTGGGGTGGCAGCGGCCAACCCGCTGGATTCGCAGGGCGTTGACCCGCCGGCCGCGCCCTGAAGCGTCGAGGGAGAAATGCCGACATCTTGGCTGACGGCAGACAGTAGCCCTCGGGGGGTGGTGTGCCGACGCCGCAGGGGCCCGAGTTGGTGCGGAGGTTGCACGAGGGCTTCGTGCGAGTGTGCGGCGTGGCTGACTGGCGTTGAATTCTGGCATTCGACCAACCGTGCGCACTCTCAGTCGATGTGCCATGATTGGGGCCGCCCCTCGCCAGCCGGCATTCTCGGCGAATTCTGCCGGGCCTGACGGTATTCGCGACGTATTGACAAGAATTGTCACCTCGCTATAGTTCCTGTTGCCCATGCCCGTACGGATTGGTGAGCTCCTCCTCAAGGAGCGCCGGATCACCCCGGAGCAGCTTCAAGAAGCGCTGAACTA
The DNA here is from genome assembly GCA_963843385.1 of uncultured Acidobacteriota bacterium. GTDB lineage: Bacteria > Acidobacteriota > Vicinamibacteria > Vicinamibacterales > JAKQTR01 > CAVOHU01. The sequence continues at coordinate 370,090 of CAWJJY010000005.1, read as the reverse complement.
TCAGAAGCTCAACGGGGGAAAGCTCGGCCACAACCTGGTCAAGATGGGAGTGGTCCGCGACGAGGAGATTACCGGCCTGCTGTCCAAGCAGTACGGCGTGCCGTCGATCAATCTGTCGCAGTTCGAGATCGATCCGACTGTCATCAAGCTCATTCCGTCCGAAACCGCACAGAAGTACCAGATCGTCCCGCTCAGCCGCGCCGGCGCGACGCTGACGATCGCCATGACGGACCCGACCAACGTGTTCGCCATGGACGACATCAAGTTCATGACCGGCTACAACGTCGAGCCGGTGGTGGCGTCGGAAACCTCGGTGACCGAGGCGATCCAGAAGTACTACGCGGTGGCCACCCGGCAGGGCACCGGGATCGGCGGCCCCAGCGCGCTCGACGCGGCGACCAGGGCGCTCGAGGAGATGCCCTCCTCGAGCGAGGCGGACGTCGAACTGCTCGACGACCTCGAGGAGATCAGCGTCGACGCGCTGATGCGGCAGGGCGAGGAGGCCCCGGTCATCCGGCTGGTCAACGTCCTGCTGATGTCGGCCATCCACAAGGGCGCCAGCGACATCCACATCGAGCCGTACGAGAAGGAACTGCGGGTCCGTTACCGGGTTGACGGTGTGCTCTACAACATCATGAACCCGCCCATGAAGTTCCGCGACGCGATCTCTTCGCGCGTGAAGATCATGGCGAAGCTGGACATCGCGGAGAAACGCCTCCCGCAGGACGGCCGCATCAAGATCCGCTACAACGACAGCGGCCAGTCGAAGGAAATCGACTTCCGCGTCTCGGTCCTGCCGACGCTCTTCGGCGAGAAGATCGTCATGCGCCTGCTCGACCGCGACAAGCTGATGCTCGACATGACCAAGCTCGGGTTCGAGCCGGCGTCGCTGGTGAAGTTCGAGGCGGCGATTCAGAAGCCGTGGGGCATGGTCCTGGTGACGGGCCCGACCGGCAGCGGCAAGACCAACACGCTGTATTCGTCGATCTCGCGCATCAACACGCCCGAGACCAACATCATGACGGCCGAGGACCCGGTCGAGTTCAACATCGTGGGCGTCAACCAGGTGCAGATCCGGGAGAACATCGGCCTGAACTTCGCGGCCGCGCTGCGGGCCTTCCTCCGGCAGGACCCCAACATCGTGCTGGTCGGCGAGATTCGCGACTTCGAGACCGCCGAGATCGCCGTCAAGGCCGCCCTCACGGGCCACCTCGTGCTCTCCACCCTGCACACCAATGATGCGCCGAGCACGATCAGCCGGCTCATGAACATGGGGATCGAACCGTTCCTCGTGTCGAGCTCGGTCAACCTGATCTGCGCCCAGCGCCTGGTCCGCCGCGTCTGCTCCAAGTGCAAGGTGCCCAACCCGGTGCCCCCGGCCGCCCTCATCAAGGTCGGCTACACCCCCGAGGACGCGCGTGTCGTCGTGCCCCAGAAAGGCTCGGGGTGCGAGAAGTGCAACAGCACCGGCTACAAGGGACGCGTCGGCCTCTACGAAGTGATGGAGGTCACCGACTCGCTGCGCGAGCTGATCCTGGTGGGCGCGTCGAGCCTCGAGCTGCGGCGGAAGGCGATCGAGGAAGGCATGTTGACACTCCGGCAGAGCGGACTCACGAAGATCCGCGAAGGGGTCACGACTATCGAAGAGGTCGTGCGCGAAACGGTCAGTTAATCCCTCGTCTCGGTATGGTGACCTGATGGCAACTTTGCCGGAACTGCTCAAGACCACGCTGGAGATGGAGGCGTCGGACCTCCACATCACCAGCGGCACCCCGCCCCAGGTGCGCGTGCACGGACGCCTCCAGCGGCTCCCGCTGCCCGAACTGACGCCCGCCGACACCAAGCAGCTCGCCTACAGCGTCCTCACCGACGCCCAGAAGAAGCGGTTCGAGGAATCGCTCGAGCTCGACTTCTCCTTCGGTGTCCGCGGCCTGGCCCGGTTCCGGTGCAACGTCTTCAACCAGCGCGGCGCGGTGGCCGCCGTCTACCGCCTGGTTCCGGAGAAGGTGCGCACCTTCCGCGAACTCGGCCTGCCCGACGTGGTGGTCCAGCTTGCCGAGCGGCCCAGGGGCCTGGTGCTGGTGACCGGCCCGACCGGCAGCGGCAAGTCGACCACGCTGGCGGCGATGATCGACAAGATCAACATCGAGCGCGCGCAGCACATCCTCACCATCGAGGACCCGATCGAGTTCATCCACCCGCACAAGGGGTGCGTCGTCAACCAGCGGGAGGTGGCGAGCGACACCCTGGGATTCACCCCGGCGCTCAGGGCCGCGCTGCGCGAAGACCCGGACATCGTCCTGATCGGCGAGATGCGCGATTTCGAGACGGTGGAGGCCGCCCTGCGCATTGCCGAGACGGGCCACCTGACCTTCGCGACCTTGCACACCAACTCGGCGGCGCAGACCATCAACCGCATCGTCGACATCTTCCCGGCGCACCAGCAGAGCCAGATACGGACGCAGCTGTCGATGGTGCTCGAGGGGATCATCTGCCAGTCGCTGCTCCCCAAGGTCAACGGCACCGGCCGCGTGGTTGCGCTCGAGATTCTGATCCCGACCCCCGCCATCCGGAACCTGATTCGCGAAGACAAGATCCACCAGATCTACTCTTCGATGCAGGCGGGGCAGGAGAAGGTCGGGACGCAGACCTTCAACCAGTCGCTGGCCTCGCTGTTCTTCGCGCACCACATTTCACGGGACACGGCGCTCTCCGCCTCTTCACTGAAGGACGAGCTGATAGACATGATCAACCGCGGCGTCGGGGTCGTGCCGGGTGCCGGGCTCCACCGGCCGGCCGCACACACGCGCCGCTAGGGGGTAGCGCAACATGCCGACCTTCTCCTATACAGGGCGAACCCGCGGCGGAGAGACGGTGTCGGGCGAACGGGTCGCCGACACCATGGAAGGCGCCGTCGCCGTGCTGCGTCGCGAACAGGTGCTGGTGACCAAAATCGTGCCCCTCAAGGCGAGGGCCGGCAGCGACGGGAAGCGGGTCCGAGGCGGAAAGAGAGTCAACTCGAAGAACCTGGCGATTTTCACGCGCCAGTTCTCCGTCATGATCGACGCCGGGCTGCCGCTGGTCCAGTGCCTCGAGATCCTGGGCAACCAGGAGGAAGACAAGCACTTCGCGGCCGTCATCCTGCAGACGCGCGGGGACGTCGAAGGCGGCCAGTCGCTTGCCGACGCCATGCGCAAGCACCCGAAGACCTTCGATCCGCTGTTCACCAACATGGTGGCCGCCGGCGAGGCGGGCGGGATCCTGGACACCATCCTGAAGCGGCTGGCCGTCTATATCGAGAAGAACGTCAAGCTGAAGGGGCAGGTCAAATCGGCCATGATCTACCCGACAGCCGTCATCGCCATCGCCGCCATCGTGGTCGCCCTCATCCTCTGGAAAGTCATCCCGACCTTCGCATCACTGTTCGCCGGGCTGGGTGCGACGCTGCCGCTGCCGACCCTGTTCGTCATCTGGCTCAGCAATACGCTCATAAGGTTCCTGCCGTTCATCGTCGTGGGAATCGTGGCCATCGTCGTCGGGCTGCGGCAGTACTACGCCACCGACGGGGGGCGCCACGCGATCGATCGGTTCATGCTGAAGTCGCCGGTCATCGGGATCATCCTCAGGAAGATCGCCGTCGCCAGGTTCTGCCGCACACTCTCGACGCTGATCAGCTCGGGCGTGCCCATCCTGGACGGCCTCGAGATCACGGCGAAGACCGCCGGCAACGCCATCGTCGAGGATGCCGTGCTCGCCACGCGCAAGAGCATCGAGCGCGGCGAGACGATTTCCGCACCGCTCAAGGAGACCCGCGTCTTCCCGTCGATGGTGAGCCAGATGATCGCGGTCGGCGAGGCCACCGGCGCCCTGGACACGATGCTGGCCAAGATCGCCGACTTCTACGAGGAGGAAGTGGACACCGCCGTCGCCGGCCTCCTGACCCTGATGGAGCCGCTGCTCATCGCGTTCCTCGGCGGCGTGGTCGGCGGCATCGTCATCGCGATGTACATGCCGATCTTCGACTTGATCAGCAAGCTGACGGGGTAGGGTGGACCAGATGCGCGAGCGCCCCGTGCGCCGCAAGCTCGTGGCGCTGATGATCGTTCGCGTGATCATCAGCACCATCCTGCTTGGCTTCGCCATCCTGCTGGAGTTGAACGCGGGGTCCGGGTCGCTGACCCGCTCGCTCTACGAGCTCATCGGCGTCACCTTCGCGCTCTCGGCGGTGTACGCCAGCACCCTGCGCGTGGCGGAGCGCTGGCCGTGGTACATCGACCTGCAGCTGTCGGCCGATGCCCTCATCGTCTCGGCGTTCATCTGGATCACCGGAGGGGTGGCGAGCTACTTCTCCCTGCTCTACGTCCTGCCCATCATCGCCGCCAGCACGCTTCAGCTTCGGCGCGGCGGCCTGCTGGTCGCCGTGTTCAGCACCGTGCTCTACACCGGGCTCATCGGCGCCCAGTACGTCTTCGGATCGGAGATCAGCCCGGCCGTTCCGCTGCCGCCCATCCAGGTCGCGCAGTACACGGTCGCCATCAACGTCCTCGGGTTCCTCGCCGTCGGGTTCCTCAGCGGATCGCTCGCCGAGCGCCTCAGCTTCGCCGATGTCAGCCTGGCCCGCGCGTCCACGGAGATCGCCGCCCTCCAGGCGCTCAACCAGCACATCATCGACAGCCTGACGATGGGCATCGTCACGACGGACCTGGAGGGCCGGGTCGTGACCTTCAACCGCTCGGCGGAGGCCTTGACCGGGCTCCCGGGTGACGAGGTGGCGGGCAGGCCGGTGTCGGACGTGTTGCAGCTTCCGGAGGACTTCAGCGCCGGCCTCGTCATCACCGCCAACGCGCCGCTGAACCGCCGCGCCGAGTACCTGTTCAAGACCCCCAAGGGGCGGACCATCGATATCGGCATGAGCGCCACGCACCTGGTCACCTCGCAGGGAACGTCCGGGTTCCTGTTCACGTTCCAGGACGTCACCGCCCCGAAGAAACTCGAGCGCGACGCGCGCATTCAGCAGCGACTGGCAGCGGTTGGCGAAATGGCAGCCGGGATCGCGCACGAAATCCGCAATCCGTTGGCTTCAATGGCGGGCTCGATCCAGGTCCTGCGCCAGGAGCTGCCGCTCACCGAGGAACAGGCCCAGCTGATGGACATCGTCCTGCGGGAGTCCGAGCGCCTGAACCAGACCATTCGCGGGTTCATGGCCTACGCGCGCCCCCAGCGGTTCGGCATCGCCCGGCTCGACCTGCGCCCGCTGCTGAACGACACGGCGCTCCTGCTGAGGAACAGCGCCGAGGTGCGCGAACAGCACGTGGTCGATGTCGACGCCCCGGATGAGCCTGTGTGGTGCGAAGCGGACGAGGGACAGGTCCGGCAGATCGTGTGGAATCTCGCGACCAACGGCCTGCGAGCCATGCCGGCGGGCGGGCGTCTTCGATTGAGCGCGAGGCTCGAGGAGAACGGGCGTACCCGGGCGGTGCTGACCGTGCAGGACGAAGGCGTGGGGATCCCGGAGGAGGAACTGGACGCGATCTTCCAGCCGTTCCGCGGCTCGTTCGCCAGGGGCACCGGGCTCGGCATGGCGATCGTCCACCGCATCGTCAGCGACTACAGCGGCGAGATTCAGGTCAAGTCGAAGCCTGGCGAGGGAACGACCGTGCAGGTCAGGCTCCCCTCGCAGGCAACAGCCAGCGCCGGATGAACACATGAGTACCGAGCCCGCCACCGCCGCAGAGCGCCAGACCGGACGAATCCTGGTCGTCGACGATGAGCCGTCGATGCGGGAGCTGCTGCAGATTGTCCTGCGGCGCGAGGGGTACAGCGTGCGCCTCGCGGAGAACGGGAGAACCGCACTCTCGACGCTGGAGCGCGAACCCGCCGATGTGCTGATCTCCGACATCAAGATGCCGGACATGAGCGGCGTCGACGTGCTGCGTGAGGCGAAGCGACTCGATCCGGACCTGGTCGGCATCATGGTGACGGCCTTCGCGTCGACCGAAACGGCCGTCGAGGCGCTGCGGCTCGGCGCGTACGACTACCTGACCAAGCCGTTCGATGTCGACGAGCTGAAAGCGAAGGTCCGGAATGCCTTCGAACGGCGCGAACTCAGGCAGGAGAACGTCCTGCTCAAACGCGCCCTGCGCTCCGCGTCCGAATTCTCCAACATCATCGGCCGCAGCAAGCCCATGCAGGCGGTGTTCGACCTGGTCGAGACGATCGCGCCCACCAACAGCACGATTCTCATCACAGGCGAATCGGGCACCGGCAAAGAGCTGGTCGCCCGGGCGATCCACTTCAACTCGCTGCGCCGCGAGCGGTCCTTCGTCGCCCTCAACTGCGGGGCCCTGCCCGAGACGCTGCTCGAGTCGGAGCTGTTCGGCCACGTGCGCGGCGCGTTCACCGGTGCGGCCGGCAACAAGAAGGGGCTCATCGAGACGGCCGAGCGGGGAACGGTGTTCCTGGACGAGATCTCCGAGATGAGCCCGATGATGCAGGTCAAGCTGCTGCGGGTGCTCCAGGAGCGGAAGTTCCGCCGCGTCGGAGGCACCGAGGAAATCGACGCCGACATCCGCATCATCGCGGCAACCAATCGCGAACTGGGGCGCATGGTCGCCGAAGGGCGGTTTCGCGAGGACCTCTACTACCGGATCAACGTGATCCCGGTCCAACTGCCGCCCCTGCGCGAGCGGCGGGAGGACATCCCCCTGCTTGCCGAGCACTTCCTGGCCAAGTACCGGACACAGATGGGGAAGACGACGTCGAGCGTCTCACCTGCCGCACTGCAGGCCCTCGAGGCCTTCGACTGGCCCGGCAACGTGCGGCAGCTCGAGAACATCATCGAGCGTGCCGTCGCGCTCGAGCGCGGTCCGAGCGTCCAGCCGGAGAGTCTTCCGTCCGACATCACGAGCCGGGTGCCCGACAGGTCCGAGGCCGCCGACCGGGACGAAGCGAAGCTGCCGGAGGCCGGCTTGGACCTGCCACGCCACCTCGAGAGCCAGGAGCGCGAATACGTGGCCCAGGCGCTTCGGCAAACATTGGGCAGGCACGACAAGGCCGCCAGATTGCTGGGAATCTCACCGCGCCAGTTCAGATACCTGTTGGACAAGTACGCGCTCCGATAACGCCGGCCTCCTGCCGGATTCGACCCTTGCCGCACGGGGTGCGGTGGTCTATTCCCAGCTCATGCTCCCAGCGCTGCTTTGAAGCCTGCCCACTGCCAATTAGTGGCCACCGAGTTGACAATTCGCGTCAGCGCGTTGGCGGGTGGCGGTGAGCCCCTTCGTAAGTCGCTCCTGTAAGATACTGCATACACAGCACTTACTAATGCTGGAGGCAACGCGAACCTTGTGGCACTGGCCTTGCTATCTGTTCTGACGCATCGTGAATTGCAGCGACGCTCGGTTCAGAAGTGTCCGGCTAGCGGCAATCAAGGTACGACGGCATCGTAAACTTCGCACGTCACACTCAAGGAGCGGATCGATGAAGTTCAAGAACAACAAGGGTTTCACGCTGATCGAGCTGCTGATTGTTGTCGCCATCATCGGCATCATCGCGGCCATCGCCGTGCCAGGCCTCCTGCGCGCACGGCAGTCGGGCAACGAGGCGTCGGCCATTGGCTCGCTGCGAGCCATCAACAGCGCGCAGTCGACCTTCGCCGCCAGTTGCGGCAACGGCTTCTACGCACCGGATCTGGTTTGGCTGGGCACGGCGCCCCTCTCGGCAGGCGCCACACCGTTCATCAGCCCGGATCTGGGAGTGGCAGCCACTGTGACCAAGAGCGGCTACTCGGTCACCATGAATAGCTCGACCGGCGTGGCGGCGACCGCTCCGGCCGCCTGCAACGGCTTGGGTGCCGGCCTGGTGGTGCAGGGCTACTGGGCGACCGCGACGCCGACGCCCGGTGGAGGCGCGCGCGCGTTTGGCACGAACACGACGGGCACGATCTTCTTCCTCACCGGGATGGTCGCACCGGCAGTGCTGGACACGACGACCAACGTCGGAAACCCGATCCAGTAGCGAGATCTCCTTGGGTGAGGCGGACCCGCCCGGGGGATGCCCGCAGATGTCGGGCATCCCCCGTGGCGCGATCGAGGACTCGGGCACGCGGGTGTGCCCGTCGGGCAAGGGGTGGTTCGGGTCCGTCACCCACCGACGCACGTTCCAGGGCAACGGGAGACGCGGGGATATTCGCGCGTCGGGGCTTCCGACCGTTGCCTTCGAAAGCAGATCGTCCGATAACTGATACAGGGGTTTCGGGCCGCCGGCCCGCGCGGACTGGCGGAGCCGCGACACTCGCGCTGCAACTCGCGCACGAGCATCCCCGCGGAGCGGTGACATGCAGAAGACGATCACACAAACAGCAAGGGGTGCGGGCGGCTTCACCCTGATCGAGTTGCTGGTGGTCATCGGCATCCTGGGCGTGGTCGCTGCGCTGGCGGTTCCCGGGCTTCTTGGTGCCCGCCAGGCAGGCAGCGAGGCGTCTGCCATCGGATCGTTGCGCGCCATCAACAGCGCGCAGTTCGTCTACGCGACCACCTGCGCGTCCGGGTATTTCGCGCCGACCCTTCCGATCCTCGGGGTCCCGGCTCCTGGCGCGACGCCTTACATCTCGGCCGACCTGTCCGCGGCGGTGTCGGTCATCAAGAGCCAGTACACGGTGACCATGGGCAGCACGGCGGGACCGGTTCCTACTGCGCCTCCCACCTGCAATGGTCTTGCTGCCGGCGTCACCACGCCATCCTATTGGGCCACGTCCACCCCGACACTGGGTGCCGGCACGCGCGCCTTCGGCACCAACGTGGGCGGCGTGATCTGGCAAGCCACGCAGGCGGCGCAGCTGGCGATGACCGACATTACGGCTCCCGCTGGAGCCACGCCCATCAAGTAGGGCGACCCGAAACCCGGTGCAGGGGCGTCCGAATCCGCATCGTTTCACTCTCCCTCACGGGTGCTGCCGTCGATTCCCCCGTCCAGAAGTCTCCAGCGTTCCGGACCGGCACCAAAGCTTGACGTTCCGCCCGTTAATCGCTACAACTGCCTGAGCTACACTCGCGATCTGGCTTCTCCGGATTTCCATGACGACCACCGTCCGCCGCGTGCTGTTCCTGCTGGCCCTCTGCGGCCTGGTGACCTCGCTCGCCTCGGCCTGGGTGCATTACCAGTTGGTGCACCACCCCGGATACACGAGCTTCTGCGACGTCAACGCGACCATCAGCTGCACGACCGTCTACCAGAGCCGGTACTCGACGGTGGCGGGCTTTCCGGTCGCGATCATCGGCGCCTTCTGGTACATCCTCGTGCTCCTGCTGCTGACGGCCTCGGCACGCGGATCCGAGTCGCTCGGCGAGAACATCACTGGATACGTCTTCGCGCTCGCCACCGCCGCGCTCGGCGGCGTGTTGTACCTCGCGTATGCGGCCTTCGTCGTGCTGAAGGCGGTCTGCCTGTTGTGCGTGGTCACCTACGTGGCGGTCACCGCCATCTTTCTGCTCTCCGGAGCAAGGACTTCGTTTCCCATGACCAGCCTACCCCGTCGAGCCGTGCGTGACCTCAAAACGGTTGTTGGCAGCCCGGTTGCCCTGGCGGCGATGATCGTCTTCCTCGGGGCGATGACCACCACCCTGGCCTTCTATCCGCGCGGTGAACAGGTGACGCAGCAGGCGCAGCCTCCGGCGGCGCCAGTCTCTGAGGATCGCCAGAGCGAGTTCGTGCGCGGATGGGAAAATGCCCCGCGCATGCCGATCCCGATCTCGTCGGAGGGTGCGGCGGTGCTCATCGTGAAGTTCTCGGATTACCAGTGCCCGGCCTGCGCGCAGAGCTACCTGGATTACAAGGACATCCTCGCGAAGTACCAGGCGGAGTACCCGGGAGCCGTGAAATTCGTCACCAAGGACTACCCGCTCGAGCGGGAGTGCAATACCAATATGCCTCGCGATCTGCACGAGTCGGCCTGCGAAGCCGCGGTCGCCGTTCGCCTGTCGCGCCTGCACGGGCGGGGCGAGGCCATGGAAGACTTTCTCTACCGGAACCACAGCATGCTGACACCCACCGTTGTGCGCCAGGCCGCGAAGGAAGTCGGTGGCGTGCCGGATTTCGACGCCCAGTACGCGTCGGTCTTGAACCAGGTGAAGGGTGACATCGCGCTGGCGACCGTGCTCGGCATCCGTGTGACGCCCACCTTCTTCATCAACGGGGTCAAGCTGGAGGGCGGTCTGCCGCCGCAGTTGTTCGACACCGCCATCCTGATGGAGCTCAAGAAGGCGGGCGTGGTCAAGTAGCCCGCCCATGGCCGCCATAGATACCGAGGAGCTGACCAAAGACTACGCCGTCGGTTTTTGGCGCAAGCGTCCCTATCGCGCGCTCGACCGCCTGACCCTTCGCGTCGAGTCCAACGAAGTCTTCGGGTTTCTCGGCCCGAACGGCGCCGGCAAGACGACGACGCTGAAGCTGCTGATGCAGCTCATCTACCCGACATCCGGTCAGATCAGCATTCTCGGACGCCCGGCCGGGGATTTCTCGATCCGGCACCGGGTCGGCTACCTGCCCGAGGCCCCGTACTTCTACGATTACCTGACGGCCGAGGAGTTGCTCGGGTACTTCGCCGGGATCTTCGGCTTGCGCGGGGCTGACCGTCGCCAGCGCGTCGGCCGCCTCCTCGACGAGGTCGGCATCGGAGGCGAGCGGCGGTGGCCGCTGCGAAAGTTCTCGAAAGGAATGCTGCAGCGTGTCGGGCTGGCACAGGCGCTCATCAACGAGCCGGAAGTCGTCTTCCTCGACGAGCCCATGTCCGGCCTCGATCCGCTGGGGCGGCGCGACGTCCGGACGCTGATCCTGGGGCTTCGAGACCGCGGGTGCACGGTCTTCTTCAGTTCCCACATCCTGTCGGATGCCGAAGCCTTGTGCAGCCGCGTCGCGGTCCTGGTCGGCGGGCAACTGGTGTCGACCGGACGCCTGAGCGACATCCTGGCGTTCCAGGTCACCGGCTGGGAACTGGTCATGTCGGATATCGACCCGGCGTGGCTCGGCGCGTTCGGTGCGGCGGTCATCGGCTGCACGCCGATCGCGGATCGGCGCTGCCAGATCGATCTCGGGCCCGAGGCGGAGCCCGACCGGATCGTCGGCCACCTGCGCGCACTCGGCGGGCGCCTGGTGTCGGTCAATCCCATTCGCGCCACCCTCGAGGACTACTTCGTGAAGCAGGTGGAATCGCGGCGCGCCAGCCCGGCTGCAGGGCGCACCATGGCGGAGGGCTGATGATTCGGGTCATCGGGCTGGTGGCGTATCACGTCTTCAAGGAGTCGGTGCGGGACAAGGTCCTTTACAACCTGGTCCTCTTTGCCGTGGTCCTGATATCGGCCTCGTACCTGATCGGACAGCTCACGGCGGGACAGGACATCAAGATCATCAAAGACCTCGGCCTGGCCGCCAGCTCCGTTCTGGGGCTGTTCATCGCGGTGTTCATCGGCGTCGGCCTCGTCTGGAAGGAAGTCGATCGGCGGAGCGTCTACGCCCTGCTCGTCAAGCCGATCCGGCGGCACTGGTTCGTGGCTGGGAAACTGCTCGGCCTCGCGCTGACGCTCGCCGTCAACCTGGCCGTCATGGCGGCTGCGCTCTACGCGGTGCTCGCCTTCATGGCGTGGACCCAGCCGATCCTGGTCAAGGCCAGCATCGAAGCCCCCGTGCTCGATCCGAACCTGCTCAAGGCCTACCTGCTCATCTTCATGCAACTGGTGCTGGTGACCGCGATCGCCCTGTTCTTCTCGACCTTCTCGAGCCCGATGCTGTCTGCGGCCTTCACCTTCGGCCTCTTTGTCGTCGGGCACTTCAATGCCGATCTCGAGCACTTCGAATCGGTGGTGTCGTCCCCTGTGGCCGCCTGGCTGGCCCGCGGGCTGTACTACCTGCTGCCGAACCTGGCGCCCTTCGATATCAAGGCGGCCGTCGTCCATGGCGTGCCCGTGCCGGCGACCTACGTCCTGCTGACCTGCGGCTACGGGGTGCTCTACGGGAGCGCCCTGCTCGGCCTCGCGATGATCATTTTTTCTCGACGGGACTTCAAGTGATCGGCAGGGACGGGTCGAGCCGCCCTCGCGCCAGACGCCAGACGGCCGTGGCCCTCTCGATGGTTGCCGTGCTGTTCGCGTCCGCCCTCGGGCTGCAGGCCATCCGCCACGAGTTGACGCCGCGGCCCACCGGCGGGCCGGCCATGCTGTATGTCCGCTCGGGATCGTTCCTCGCGAGGGCCAGCCTGTCCTGCCGCGCCCTGCTTGCCGACGTGTACTGGATTCGCGCCATCCAGCACTTCGGGAGCACCCGGCTGTCGCATGATGTCAACAAGCGGTACGATCTGCTGTACCCGTTTCTCGACATCACGACCTCGCTCGATCCGCGATTCAGCCTCGCGTATCGCTTCGGCGCCATCTTCCTCGCCGATCGCATGCCTGACGGACCCGGTCGCCCGGATCTGTCGATTGCCTTGCTGCAGAAAGGCCTGTCGGCCCAGCCTGACAAATGGGAGTACGCGCAGGACGCCGGGTTCGTCTATTACTGGTGGCTGGAGGATTACCGCACGGCAGCCGAGTGGTTCCAGCGGGCGGGTGACATCGCGGGTGCGCCAATCTGGCTGCGTACGCTCGCCGCGACCGTTCTGGTGCAGGGCGGTGACCGTCGTGCGTCCCGCCAGCTCTGGGACAATATCTACCGGACGGCCGAACACGAATGGCTCCGCAACAACGCGAAGCTCCGATTGGCGCAGCTCGATGCCCTCGACCAGATCGATGCGCTCTCGAACGTGGTGGAACGATATCGCCGGGCGACGGGGCGTCTTCCCGCGAGCTGGGGCGCGTTGGTTGCGGCCGGGTGGCTCCGCGGGGTGCCCGTCGATCCCGCCGGCGTCGCCTACCTCCTCGATCCGGCTCGGGGCGAGGTTCGCGTCGCCCAGGAGTCGCCGCTGTTTCCCATGCCGACAGGCTCCCCGATGAGAGCGAGGCCATAGCGATGACGCCACCATGGGCCCTCCCGCTGTTCGCAGGCCTGCTCGGGCTGTCGGTGGGCAGTTTTCTCAACGTCTGCATCTACCGGCTCCCGCGGGAGCAATCGCTCGTGTGGCCGGCCTCGCGCTGCACGTCCTGCAACCGGCACCTGAGCTGGTTCGAGAACGTGCCGGTCATCGCGTGGCTGGTGCTGCGCGGTCGCTGCCGCACGTGCGGCGAGTCCATCTCGATCATGTATCCCGTGGTCGAAGCCTTCACGGGCGTGATGTTCCTCTGGGCCTGGTTCCACTACGGCCCGGATCCCCTGCTGTTCTCACGGCTCATCTTCGGCTGCGCGATGGTGGTGTTGTTCGTGATCGACCTCGAGCATCGCATCCTGCCCAACGTCATCACCATCCCGGGCATCATCATCGGGTTCCTGTTCAGCTTCGTGACCGAGCCGGGGTGGCTGGCGTCCCTGATCGGCATCATCGCCGGTGGGGGAGCGCTGCTGCTGGTGGCCGAGATCTACCTGCGGGTTCGCAAGGACGAAGGCCTCGGAATGGGCGACGTGAAGATGCTGGCGATGATCGGCGCGTTCCTCGGCTGGAAGCTGATGCTGCTCACGCTGGTCGCGGGATCGTTCCTGGGATCGGTGGTCGGCGTCGGCCTGATCGTGTCGGGGCGCGGCAGCATGAAGTACGCCCTGCCGTTCGGGACCTTCCTGGCCGTTGCCGCCGTGTGTGCGGCGACCTGGGGCGACGCGGCCGTGCGGTGGTACGTCGGATTCTACCGGTAGCATGGCCTCGTGCTGACACCGCAATCCGTCTACGCGCTGCTCGGATTGACCGCCATCGTCGCCGCGCTGTGCGGGATCCTGGCATTCGCGGTCGCGCGGTTCGTCTGGTCCTCACGTGAGGCGCGCGGGCTCGCGCCCGGCGAGGGGCGCGGCAACGCGGCGATCGCCGCCGCCCTGGCCGAGGCGCTGACACGATCCGGCGGTGGCGCTTTCCCGATCCGACAAGGGGTGCCGAGCGCAGAATGGTTCAGGGAACTGTGTGCGCTCATGGCGGCGGAACTGCGCCATCGCCTGTCCGCCTTCGAGCGCGCCTCGCTCGAGGCCGAAGCTCCGCGCACCGGGTTCTCCGCGAATGCCAGCCTGCAAGCGGATGCCGATCCACTCGCCGCGCTCAGACAGATGGCCGCCGGCGCCGCGGAGATGACCGACCACAAGACAACCTATCAGGTGGCTGACCTTCGCGCAGTGATCGATCAGGCGATCATGGTGGCGCGCACCGAGGCGCGTCGGCGCGGAGGCGATCTGATCGTCGAAGGGACATTCCCGCCCATGGCCTGTGATCCGCCGTTGCTTGCCAGCGCGCTCGCCGCCATGACCCTTCGAGCACTGCGTGCGTGTGAGAGGGCCGGAGTGGCGCCCGTCGTCTGCATCACCGGGGGCATGGATGCAAGCCTGGGGCGGCACATCCTGAGGATCGTGGACAATGGGCCCGAACCGGAAGCCTGGCCATCAGGTGAGAGGGGCCGCACGCCGGCGTGCCCGGTCGATCGACTCGGGAATCTGGAGTGGATGCTGATTGAGCGGGTCGTGGCGAGCCACCACGGATCGATTTCGGTGGGAGTGTCGTCGATGGGCGGCTCCCTCGTGGAAGTGAGGCTCCCCGTCTCGTCGTTCAGTTCACCCTCCGCCTGACGAAGCGAAATCTGCGACAGCGCCGAACCGAGCCACTGGCAGATCGTGCAAGCAGGCACGCTCGCCGCCGGCGCCGCCCTCCTTCGCAGCGGCGCATACCACCGTCAATTCCTGGTGATTTGTTGCGTTTGTTGCGAGCGCATCGCGCGCCCCCCGTTTGATGCGATCGGGCGCGCGCCTTGCACTCGCATCAGACATGTCACGATGCCGCGGGTGGCAGACTAGTTGCGGGTTCACCCTGGTCGAGGTGCTCGTCAGCCTGGCGATTCTCATCTCGGCTCTGGTGGCGGTTGCCAACCTGTTCGCCATTGGCCTGCGCGCGAACCTGGCCGCGCGGACGGACAGCTTCACGACGGTGCTGGCCGCGCAGAAGATGGAAGCCCTGCTGGCGGAGCCACGGGCGACTCCGTCGCCGCCCGACAGCCTCGTCCGCGACGTCTCGGGTTTCTCGGAGTACCTCGGCCGGGATGGCACCGTGCTGCCCGCCGGGCGCGATGCACCAGCCGGGAGCCTGTTTCGCCGCCGCTGGGCGATCCGAGCCTCCGACAGCGATCCTGCACAGAGTGTGATCATCGAAGTCGTCGCGACCACGACCCGGCTTGCATCCGAATCGGCCGGACCGGCGCCTCCATATGGGTCTGGAGTGCACCTGGTGACCATCCGGCGCCGGGGTCCGTCATGAGGGCCGCCCTGCGGAGCTCTCACGGCCACACCCTGCTCGAGTTGATGGTGGCTTGCTCGCTGCTGCTCGTTGTCATGGGCGCGCTGGTGGCGCTTGCTGTGCCGGCCCACGACGCATTCCTGGTTCAACCCGAGATGGCCGACCTCCAGCAGCGGCTCAGGGCGGTGGTCGACGCCCTGCATCGCGACCTCTCGGGGGCAGGAGCCGGAGTCGGCGTCGGAGTGTCGCCCGGCCCCCTGACGTTCTTCGCGCCGGCGGTATTGCCTTACCGGTACGGGGCCTCTCATGCGGGCTTCGAGCCCCCTGGTTCGTTTCGACCGGACGCCATCACGATTCTCTCGGTGGTGTCGCCATCCGCGCAGTGCCTCACCGCCGAGCCCATCGCCAGCCCGTCGGCGCCGATCCCCGTCAGGCTGGTGCCGGGCTGTCCGTTGAACGACCCGGCCTGCGGTTTCGACGCCGGGATGCGCGCGCTGGTCGCCGACGGTCGTGGAACCTGGGACGCCATCACCGTGACGGGCGTCCAGTTTCCAACGGGCCAGCTCGAGCACATCGATCAGAGTCTCTCGAGCCCCTATCCCGCTGGTTCAATCGTGGCTGCCTTGCAGATGCACGTCTACTACGTGCGGAACGATCCCTCGACCGGAACGCCACAGCTGATGCGATCGGACGGGGTCGGCAGCGACATGCCGCTCGCCGACCACATCGTGAGCCTCATGTTCGAGTACTTCGGATCGGCGGATCCTCCGAACCTGCTCCGTCCGGCCGACGATCCGGCAGGGCCGTGGACTTCGTACGGCCCGCGCCCGCCGCCGCTCGGCGCACAAGACGAAGGGGAAGAGTGGCCCGCGGGCGAGAACTGCGTCTTCAAAGTCGAGGGCGGGCGACAGGTGTCGCGGCTCGAACGGATCGGCGCCGGTGCCGGCGCACTCGGGCGCCTCGAGCCCGGCATGCTCGTCGACGGACCGTGGTGCCCGTCCCCGTCCGCATCGAATCGATTCGACGCCGACCTGCTTCGGGTCCGCACGGTCCGAGTCACCTTCCGGGTGGAGGCCGCCGCCGAGATCCTGCGAGGGACCGCAGGCGCCTGGTTTGCGAGGCCCGGCTCGTCCAGAGGAGGGACCCGTTATCTGCCCGATCAGTCGATCACGATCGACGTTGCCCTGCGCAACCTGGCGCAGCTGAGGTAGAACCCCATGTCGAACCGGTTCGCGGGTCAGTCTGGCATGGCGTTGCTGATGACCCTGATGGTCGTCGGCCTGCTTTCCGCAATGGCTCTCGCCCTGGCGTTGACCGCGGGCATCGAGACCGCCATCGCTGCCAACTACCGTCGCTCGGTCGAAGCCCTGCTTGCCGCTGATGCGGGCCTCGAAACCGTCCTGGGCGAGCTTGCGGTGCTCACTGATTGGGACGCAATTCTCTCTGGCGCCTCCAGATCTCCGCGCGCCGACGGTCCTCCGGAAGGCCCACGGGTCCGGCCCGACGGTTCCGTAATCGACCTGTCCAGTCTGACCAACCTCGTGAACTGCAGCCGGCCAACGGCCTGCACCGATGGCGAGCTCGACATGGTGACCGCCGAAAGGCCGTGGGGCCCGAACAACCCAAGGTGGCAGCCATTCCTTTTCGGACCCCTGAACGCCTGGCTTCCGCGCGACGCGTCCCCGTCGCTGTTCTATGTTGTGGCGTGGGTTGGTGACGACCCTTCTGAAACCGACGCCAATCCAAGGGTCGACGGCGGCGGCACCGTCGCAGAAGGGGAACCAGTTCCCGAAGCGGGGGGCCGTGGCGTCCTGCTGGTCAGAGTCGAGGCCTACGGGCCGTCTGGTGCCCATCGAGCTGTCCAGGCGACGGTGGCTCGAATACCGGCGTCCGGCGAGCCCTTGCCTGGCGGCCCGGCAGTACGCCTCATGTCCTGGCGCGAGCCCTAGCTAGTCTTGAGCGAAGGCCCGAATCTCGGGCCTTCGGTCGAAGCCTGGAGGGCGGATTATTCGGACCTTCGCGAGTAATCCGGGCCAGCAGGCCGCGCGACGGTCCGACCCCACCCCGCGCGCCTCAATTTCGATGCAGACCATAAAGTCCAGCCGAAGACCGCCCGATACCTAGATGAAGACCTGGAATCCGGTCTGCGTCCGCCGTACCATCATTCAGAGGGAGTAATCGAAAACGCCATGCGGGCTCAATCGAACAGGCGGGTCCGGCGGCTGATCGAAGCCGTGATGCTTCTGGCCGCATTCTGCGTGATGGTCCCTTCCGCGCTGGGCCAGACCCTGGCCGATGTCGCACGACAGGAAGAAGCGCGCCGGAGGTCCATCAAGAAACCGGCGAAAGTCTACACGAATGCGAGCCTCAAGCCGGCGCCATCAGGTGAGGGCGTGCCCGTCGGTACGCCGCTCGTGACGGTTCCTGCCGAGCAGCCGCCTCCTGCCGCGAACGCCCAACCGGCCGCGCCGGAGGCCACCGCGCAGGCCGACCCGGCGAAAGACGAAGCGTATTGGCGCAAGCGCATCGGAGACGCGCGCGCGCAGCGCGAGCGCAACGCCGTCTACCTCGAGTCGCTGGAGAACCGGATCAACGGGTTGTGGGCCGAGTTCACCGCCAGAGACGACCCGGCCCAGCGCGCGGTGATTGCCCAGAATCGCCAGCGGGCGATCGACGAGCGCGATCGGCTGCAGAAAGACCAGCTCGCCCTCGAGAAGCAGATCAAGGACATCGAGGAGGAGGCCCGCAGGGCCAACGTGCCGCCCGGTTGGCTGCGGTAGCCCCTCTCCCGCCCGACCTCGACCTCAGGCGATCAAGCCGGCGTCCAGCAGCGACTGCGTCAACTCCGCTTCGCTGACGTCATCGATCACCCGCGCGTGCCCGATGCCCGCAGGCAGCACCAGGTGAAGGCGGCCGTCGAGGATCTTCTTGTCCCGCCGGACGTGTTCCACCGTGTCGTGCGCCGACAGATCGCCGATGGGCGGCAGCGGTCCCAGCTCGGCGATCAGGTTGGCCAGCGCCTGCCGATCCTCGCCCGTCAGGCCGCCTCTCCGCACCGCGATATCGGAGGCGACGAGCATGCCGAACCCGACGGCCTCGCCGTGGAGGAACCGGTGGTAGCGGGTCAGCGACTCGAGCGCGTGACCGATGGTGTGTCCGAAGTTCAGCACCCTCCGGGGGCCGGCCTCCCGCTCGTCGGCCGCGACGATCGCCGCCTTGATGCGGCAGGACTGGATGATGATGGATTCCAGCGCCTTCGGCTCGCGCCGGAACAGCGGGCCGAGCTCGGTCCGGATTCTCGCGAAGAGGTCGCCGTCGCACGCCATGCCGTACTTGATGACCTCGTACAGCCCCGCCCGGAACTCTCGGCGCGGCAGCGTGGAAAGGACCGTGGGGTCGATCAGCACGGCGGACGGCTGGTGGAACGCGCCGATCAGGTTCTTCCCGTCGCCGTAGTTGACACCCACCTTCCCGCCGACTGAAGCGTCGACCTGTGCGAGCAGTGTCGTCGGCACCTGTACGAACGAGACACCGCGCAGGAAGGTCGCCGCGGCATGACCCGCCATGTCGCCGACCACGCCGCCCCCGAGCGCGACGATCACCGAGGCGCGATCCGCCTCCGCCCGGATGAGCTCGTCGTAGATGCGCGACACCGTCGCGAGCGTCTTGAAGCGTTCGCCGTCGGGTACGAGGATGGAGGTCGCGCCCGGCAGGGACTCGGACACCTGCTGTCCCCAGAATCGCCAGACCGTCGGATTGGACACGACGAAGCGCCGGGGACCGCATCGCAGCTCATCCAGTGTCGCGCCGAGGCGTGAGATGAGTGACGGCGCGATCAAAACGGGGTACTCGCGGGCCCGCGTGGTGACGTCGATACGCGACACTTCGGCCATGCGCTGCGTTCCTGCCGGGTCTTGTTCCTGCCGGCCGGCGATAGGTCAATGGTAGGATAGCACCTACCGCTGCCATGACGGCGAGAGACGACCCGAGACCGGGCGGCCCGGCACGCGCGCGCAGAAGGACATATCGATGAGCGAAGACAAAGACCAGTTCATCACCGAGATCACGCCACGGTCCGAGGATTTCTCCCGGTGGTACACGGACCTCGTGCGCCGCGCGGAGCTGGCGGATTATTCGCCCGTCAAGGGCTGCATGGTGATCCGGCCGTACGGGTATGCGATATGGGAGCTCATGCAGCGCGGCCTCGATGCGCGTTTCAAGGCGACCGGACACGTCAACGCCTACTTCCCGCTCTTCATCCCGAAGAGCCTGCTCATGAAGGAAGCGGAGCACGTCGAAGGGTTTGCGCCGCAGGTCGCCTGGGTCACCCGGGGCGGCACCGAAGACCTCGAAGAGCCGCTGGTGGTGCGCCCGACATCCGAGGCCATCATCGGGACGATGTACGCCAAGTGGATCAAGTCGTGGCGTGACCTGCCGGTGCTGATCAACCAGTGGGCGAACGTCGTGCGCTGGGAGAAGGTCACACGGCTGTTCCTGCGAACGACAGAATTCCTGTGGCAGGAAGGCCATACCGCGCACGAGACCGACGAGGAAGCGGAGGCCGAGACCAGGCTGATCCTGGACCTCTATCGGGAATTCGCCGAGCGCGAGCTCGCGATGCCGGTAGTGCCTGGTGTCAAGTCGGAGAGCGAGAAGTTCGCAGGGGCCGCCCGAACCTACTCGATCGAGGCGTTGATGGGCGATGGCCGCGCTCTGCAGGCGGGCACCTCACACAATCTTGGACAGAACTTCGCGAAGGCGTTCGAGATCCGGTTCCAGGCCAGGGACAAGTCGCTCCAGTACATCTGGGGCACCTCCTGGGGCGTCTCGACGCGGCTGGTCGGGGGAGTCGTCATGATGCACGGCGACGAGACCGGGCTGATCCTGCCGCCGCGGATTGCGCCGTACCAGGTGGTGATCATCCCGATCCCGCGAGGCGACTGGCGGACGACCGTCCTGCCCGTCGCGCAGGCGATCCGCGACCAGCTCGTCGCCCAGGGCATCCGGGTGATGCTCGACGACCGCGACGCATACACCCCCGGCTGGAAGTTCTCGGAGTGGGAGCTGCGTGGCGTGCCGCTCCGCCTGGAGATTGGCCCGAAGGACATCGAGCGTCACCAGGTCATGCTGGCCCGGCGCGACACGCGGGCCAAGATGCCAACGCCGATGGACGGCCTGCCGGGCACCGTGGCCGGGCTGCTCACCCAGATCCAGGATGCGCTGTTCGACCGGGCTCTCGCGTTCCAGAACGATCACACGACGAGAACGGCTTCGTACGACGAATTCAAACAGATCATGGAAGGCCGCCCGGGCTTCGTCGTATCGCCGTGGTGCGGCAGCGCGGCGTGCGAGGCGGCGATCAAGACCGAGACCCAGGCGACGCTGCGCAACATCCCGATCGAAGGCGGCGGGAGCGGCGCGCCCTGCATCCACTGCGGAGAGAAATCGATCGCAGACGCGTATTTTGCCAAGGCCTACTGATCAGGCCGGGACAGCAGATCTGCGGCGGCTTCGGGCCAGCGCGCGACGATGCGCCGGAGGGTGGCGTGCCGGCGCGTCAACGCTTCCCGCTGCACGATCGCGCGGGCGGCGGTGAGGAGGTGGCTCTTCCATTCGGCGGGCACCTTGCGCGATTGCGTGGCACGCGCCAGGGCGCCGACCGCCGGCTCGAGGCACGATCGATCCCCGATCATGGAGAGCGCGGAGAGGAAGGTCGGCGGCAGCGCCCCGGTCGCGGTTTCCAGGGTCTCCCGCAGGTCGTAGACCGCCACCCGGCTGCCCCTGGACGCCAGTGTCACGTGGGCCAGTCCGCGCACCTCCTGCCACTCGGCGCGATCGAGATCGGTGCGGGCTGCCTGCTCCCGCAGCCTGACCGACTCCACCAGGCGGTGCAGGCTCGCGATGGGTGCCCGTGGTCCTGCTGCCGCCAGCAGCACTTTCAGTCCGGCGGGATCGGACGGCGCGCCGGCAGAGATGGCCTCGAGGGCAGCAAGGGGATCGGAATCGACCTCCATCGAGGATCGCGAACCTGAGACGCGGGCTCGCACGGCGGGGCTCGGATCCGATCTGAGTCGCTTCTTGAGCGGCGCCAGCGCGCGCGCCGGCATGGCCGCCAGGGCGTCGAGCGAGGCCAGCCGCAGCAGATCTGCAGCGGTGTGATCCACCGCCAGTTCCGTCAACGCCTCGAGCGATTCAGGCCCGCGGTCCGAGTCCAGGAAGACTCTCGCCACGCCGATGGCCGCCAGGGCCACGCCGGACTCCGTGGCAGGGTTCTTCAGCAGCGCCAGTGCCGGATCGAGCGCGCGGCGATCGTGTGTGGCCTCGAGGACTTTCAGGATGGCCGCCCGTCCCGCCGCCGAGCGCGTCGTGGCGATCCCGTCCAGCAGATGCGGGACGGCCCGCTCGCCGATGACGATCAGGCGCGCCGCGGCCGTTTCCCGCGCGACCGGGTCCGGGGCGGACAGGTCGGCGACCAGCCGGTGGATCTCGTCGGCGGCAGACCTTCTGATGGTCACGGCTCACCTTGCTGCGGCGTCGGGCGGCCCGAGCCTACGCGTCGTCGGTGGCCGCCGACTCGCTGGCGGGCGCCTTCTTGCGCCGCTTGCCGAAGATCCACGCGACCAGGATGCTGAAGAGGTAGAGGCCGAGCATCGGACCGGCCACCAGCGACTGCGTCACCATGTCACCGGTGGGCGTGATGACGGCCGCCGTGATGAAGATGACGAGCACCGCGTACTTGATGTGGCGCGCGAGAAATCCCGCGCTGATCACGCCCATCCGCGCGAGGAAGAGCACAAGGGTCGGCATCTCGAAGACCGCCCCCATGGCGAGCAGCATCTGCGAGTACAGCGAGAAGGTCGCCGAGATGGTGGGCTGGAACACCATGTAGTCGGTCGTGAAGCTGCCGAGGAACACCCACGCCCAGCGGAACAGGATGAAATGCGAGAAGGCGGCGCCCAGCAGGAAGAAAATGGTCGAGAAGAACACGAAGGGGACGGCGAAACGTTTCTCCTTCGCGTAGAGGCCGGGGGCGACAAACAGCCACAGCTGCCACAGAATCACCGGGATGGCGAGGAACAGCCCCACGATGAACGCGATCTTCAGCTGGAGCATGAACGCTTCGGTCGGCGCGATGTACATCATCTTCGACCCTGCGGGCAGCGCCTGCTGCAGGGGCCGCATGATGAAGTCGAAGATCCTGCCGATGAAGCCGAGCGCGATCAGGAATCCCACGCCCAGCGCGGCGATCGACACCATGAGGCGCTTGCGGAGCTCGTCGAGATGATCGAGGAACGACATCTTGGCGCCGCCGGCCTCCTCGAGCTCATCCGGCTCGTAGAGCGCTGGCGGGGCGCCGGTCTGCGTCTGCAGGCCAATCGCTTCCGCTGACTTGCGTAGTGAGAACGCCATGTACCGCTCGAGGCCGGTCAGTGCGCGGGCGGAGGTGCCTGGCCCTGGCCGGCTGCCGCGTCAGTGACGGGGGGCGGCGGCGGGTCTGCCGGCACGTGGACGTCCGCCTGGGGCGGAGGCGGCTGTGGAATCGCTGAGGTCGGAGTGACCACCTTCTGTTCGTCGAGCCGGACTTCCTCCTCGAGGGTGCTGCGCAGCTCGTTCGACGCTTTCCTGAACTCGGCCAGCGTGCGGCCCAGGGAACGACCCAGATCCGGCAGCTTGCGCGGTCCGAAGACGAGGAGCGCGATCACGAAGATCACGACCAACTCTGGCATGCCGATGGAACCAAACATCTTTACCCTCGCTCCGACAAGACACGCAGTAGCCCCGACGCACCGGCAGGGGTGTCATCAACCCGGCGACCCACGCGGACTTTTTCCGGACGTAGACGTCTTCATTATAGGAACCATGGGCCGCCTCACGCAAGGCGCGGCGGGAGCCGCCCGACGCGTCCCAGTGCCCCGGAAGTCGTTGATGCTCAGGGGCCTATCTGGTACGATGCTGTCCATGCGGACAGTTCGTTTTGCCACCGTCGCCCTGGCGGTGTTGATCATCTCTGCGATAGCCGGCGGCTTCTTCGGCCGGACCACAGCCCTCAGCCAGGAACGCCTGCCGGACCGGTATCGGCAGCTGACGACGGCCCTGCGGGACGTCGAGACCAGCTATATCGAAAAAGCAGAGCCGGATCGGGTGGTGTACAGCGCCATCGGGGGGATGCTGCAGACCCTGGATCCTCACTCGAGTTTTCTCGACCCGCGCACCTACGCCCAGATGCGCGAACGCCAGGAGGGCCGCTACTACGGCCTCGGCATCACCATCCAGGTGATCGACGGGGACATCACGGCCGTCAGCCTGTTCGAAGGCTCGCCGGCCTACAAGAAGGGTGTTCGCCGCGGGGACGTGATTGCGAAGATCGACGGCGACGAGGCCAAGGGGTGGACCAGCGAGCAGGCCGCCCGGCGGCTCCGCGGGCCGAAGGGCACCCTGGTCAAGATCTCGCTGCGGCGGCGCGGCTATGATCAGCTGATCGACCTCGAGGTCCCGCGCGATGAGATCAACATTCCGACCATCCCGGCCTCGTTCATGATCGATGCGACGACGGGATACGTCAGGCTGCAGGATTTCGCCGAGCTGACCGACCAGGATTTCGGCGAGGCACTCAAGAGCCTGAAGGGCAAGGGCATGAAGCGCCTGCTGCTCGACATCCGGGGCAACCCCGGGGGTCCGCTCGATCAGGCCATCAAGGTGGCGAGCCGGTTCCTCCCGCAAAGGTTGATGGTCGTCTACACCCGCGGGCGCGTCCAGAACTCGGATCAGGACTACCGGGTCACCGAACGGAGCGACTACCTGGACCTGCCCGTGGTGGTGCTGGTCAGCCGTAACAGCGCCAGCGCATCGGAGATTGTGACCGGAGCGCTCCAGGATCACGACCGCGCCGTCGTCGTCGGCGAAACGACCTTCGGCAAGGCGCTGGTGCAGTCGGTCTACCGCATCGCCGAGGGCGCGGCCCTGGCGCTCACGACTGCGCGCTACTACACGCCGAGCGGCCGCCTCATCCAGCGCCCGTGGGACGGGACCTTCGACGAGTACCTCAACTACACCATCCGGAACCAGCCCACCGCGCGCCCGCACAACGAGTCGGACGTGCGGTTCACCGACGGCGGGCGGAAGGTGTACGGCGGAGGCGGGATCGAGCCGGATCATCACCTCGAGGGCCCCATCGAGGGATTCAACCCGTCGAAGTTCGGCCGCATGCTCTACGCCCGCCAGGTGTTCGCCAGCTTCGCGCAGAAGTTCTCGGCCGTTGGCGACACGCGGATCCCGGGAACCGGGAAGGACCGCAAGTACGTCGCGCGCGACTTCGTGGTGGACACAGGCATGCTGAGCGATTTCCGCCAGCAGCTCGACACCGAGAAGATCAAGATCGAGGAAGACGCGTTCAACCAGGATCGCGACTTCATCTCGGCCATGATCCGGTACGAGATCGACCTCAACGTCTTCAACGTCGAGGAAGCCCGCCGAAACCTGATCGCGAAGGACCCGCAGGCGCAACTGGCGCTGGAACAGTTCCCCGAGGCCGAGCGGCTCGTCGCCGCGGCTCGCGCCCGGGCAGCGACGAAAGGCCACTGAAACCCAGGGATTCCCCAATCAGTAGTGGACCTCTTTCGCCTTGATACAACAGGTAGGCCTTGCTAGACTGACCGACGCCCACGCGAATGCGGCGCCGGCTCCGGTTCCAGGCGCGAGTCGCGTACGAACGGGAGATCGTTGTCCGGGCCCGGGCCGTCCTTGTCCGATTCGCCGCGTGCGCCGGCCGGGCGGCCGCGGCCGTTTCACGGAACCCGTGCGCCGTCGGGCGTAGCCGGATCCCCGGCCCGGGCCGTCCGGCGATGGCGAGGTTTTCCCGCTCTCGGGTTCACGTCAGGATCGATCGTCACGATGCGTCTGCAACGACTGGAAATCAGCGGCTTCAAGTCCTTTTGCGACCGCGCGGAGCTTTCTTTCGATCGCGGGGTCACCGCCATTGTCGGCCCGAACGGCTGCGGGAAGAGCAACGTGGCCGACGCGATCGTGTGGGTGCTCGGCGAGCAGAGCGCCAAGAGCCTGCGCGGCGACCGCATGGAAGACGTCATCTTCAGCGGCAGCGATGCCCGCAAGCCGAACGCCGCCGCCGAGGTGCGCTTGCAGCTGGCCGGCGTGCCGATTGCGCAGCAGACCCAGGAGACGGCCACGCTGGTCGACGAGGACGGCGAGCCGCTGATGCGCGAGGTGGAAGTCACGCGGCGGCTGTTTCGATCGGGCGAGAGCGAGTACCTGATCAACGGCGACGTGTGCAGGCTGCGCGACGTGCACGACCTGCTGATGGACACCGGCCTTGGCGCGAAGGCGTACGCGATCATCGAGCAGGGCAAGATCGGGATGATCCTCAGCACGCGCCCGGCCGATCGGCGGCAATTGATCGAGGAGGCGGCCGGCGTCACCAAGTACAAGTCCCGGCGCCGCGCGGCCGAGCTGAAGCTCGAGGCTGCGCAGCAGAACCTCACGCGCGTCGACGACATCGTCTTCGAGATCGACAAGCAGCGGAACGTGCTCAAGCGGCAGGCCGCCAAGGCCCGGCGGTATCAGCGGCTGCACAGCGAGCTGCGTCGCTGGGAGAAAGTGCTGTTTGCCCGTCGTCAGCGCGTGCTGCTGCAGGCGATCGAGGCAGCACAGGGCCGGCTCTCCCAGGCTCGTGTCCAGGAGACGGCGGCCGCCGGCCGCCTGGCGGGACTCGAGAGTGACCTCGAGCGCGTTCGGATCGAGCTTGCGGAGCTGGAGTCGGCCGCGCTGGCATGCCGTGAAGCCGCACACGGCCGCGAGATGGCCATCGGCCGGCGTCAGCAGCAGCTGGAGTATGACGAACAGCAGCTGAAGGCCCTCGAGGCGCGTGCCGGCGAAGTCGCTGCCGAACTGGAGCTGCTCGGCAGCCGGCGCGGTCCGGCCAGCCAGGAGCTGCTGGCGAAGAGACGTGAGGCGGAGCAGGCGTCGCTCGAACGCGACGCGGCCGCAACCGTCCTGGCCAACGCAAACCGCGCGCAGGACCAGTCACAAGCCTCCCTCGAGAGTCTCGAGGGCGAGCTCGAAGTGTCGCGCAGCGAGCAGTACGCCGCGGCCAGCGCCGCGACGGCGCTCCGGCATGCTATCGATTCCGCGGCCGCCGCGCGCGAGCGCGTGGCCCGCGATCTCGCGCGCCTCGATGCGGAAGCGGCAGACCTCGACGTCGAAACCCGTCGCGTCGAATCCGAACAGGAGGCTGCCACCGACGGGAAGAGCGAGGCCAGGGCGGCGCTCGACGAATCGATGCGGGAACGCTCGCGGCAGGAGGCCCTGCTCGCCGATCTGCGTACGAGCCGCGAGGACCGCGCGCAGGACCTCCGGACGCAGGAACACGCACTGGCGGCCACCATCGCCCGCCTCCACTCGCTGGAGGAGTTCGACCAGGCCCGATCGGCGTTTGGCGACGCGGCGCGGCTGGTGCTGAGCGAGGCCCGGGGAGTGGTCGACCACCACGGCGCCGTGGCCGACTCGCTCGACGTGCGGCCCGGGTTCGAACGGGCCGTCGAGGCCTGCCTCGGCGACCTCCTTCAGCACGTCGTCGTCCCGACCCGGGCGGATGCGGCCGCAGGCCTGCGCTTCGCGCGCGAGCGCAAGGCGGGCCGATGCGGGTTCGTGGTCGTTGACGGCAGGGCCGACTCCGCCGGCAGGGACGACGGTGCGCCGCCCGGACCTGACCTGGTGAATCTGGCCGAGGTCGTCACGGTCTCCGGGCCGGACGCGGACCAGTTGCGGCCGCTCGTCGTGGCCGGGTGGATCGCGCGGACACTCGACGAGGCGCTGTCAGCCTCGGCCCGTACCCCCTCGGCCGTCGCGACCGCGGAAGGCGAGGTCTGCCGGCGCGGCCAGGTCGTGGTAGGTGGCGCGGCCGGAGAGGATACGCGGGGCATTCTCGCCACGAAGCGCGAGATCAAGGAACTTCGTGAAGCCTCCGATGCCATCCGCTCCCGGACAGCCGAGTTGGGAGAGGAACTGGCCGACCTTGATCGGCACGTGACCGCCGGGATGGCCGCGATCGAGGCGCTGGCCGGCCGTGTCCACGAACACGAGAAAGCCATCGTCGGATACGACCTGCGCGTCGGGCAGGCGACCGACGAAGGCCGCAGGATCTCCCAGAAACGCGCGCTCGTCACGCAGGACATCCAGCGCGCTCACGACGAACTCTCCGTTCTCGAAACCCGTCAGACCGAGGCACGTGAGTCGATCGCCCGCCTGGAGGACCAGCAACGCGCGGTCGACGAGAGACTGTCGTCCGCCCAGCAACGCCTGGTCGACGGCCGCGAGCAGGCACGGGAGGCGACCGATCGCGTGAAAGACGCGATGGCGGTTCACGCGCGGCTCCTCGAACGTGCGGCCTCGGTGAGCATCGAGTTGAACCGGCTCGAGGAATCCAACCGGGACCTCGAGGCCCGCCTGTCGTCGCGCGAAGACGAGCGGCGGCAGAACACGGATGGCCAGCAGGCCCTGCGGACCTCGCTCGTGGAAAGTCGACGCCTGCTCGATGAGGATCTTCAGTCCCTCGACGACCAGCGGGATCGGGTACGCCACGCGGACGAAGCCGTGACCGAGCGGCGGCTCCAGGCCGACGGGCAGGAGACGGGAATTCGGGCGGCGAGGAGGTCGGTGGAGGCCGCCCGGGCGACGATCGGCGAAATCGAGGTGCATCTGGCCAAGGCCGAGAACGATCTGGCCCACCTGGCGGACGCGTGCCGGGAGACGCTTCAGGCGGAAATCTCCCAGGTCCTGGTCGAGGTCGAACAGCTCGAACAGGATGGTGCGGTCAGCCCTGACTGGCGGTCCATCGAGGCCGCCGACGTGGACGAAGAAGGGCCCGAGGCCGTCGCCGCCGCGGAGGGCGAGCCGCCCGCCGTCCCCGCTCAGGGTGTCGAACAGGTGGCGCGGCCGCTGACTCCCGATGACATGATTTCGGCGCTCAAGGCCAAAATAGACCGGCTTGGTCCGGTCAACATGATGGCCATAGAGGAATTCGACGAGCTCGAACAGCGCCACGCCTTCCTGACCACCCAGCGCAAGGATCTCATCGACTCGATCGCATCGACCGGAGAGGCGATCAAGCGCATCGACCAGACGACCCGCGAGCGGTTTCGCCAGGCGTTCGACGTCATCAACACGAACTTCCAGGAGATGTTCGCCAAGCTGTTCGCCGGCGGCCGTGCCGGCCTCACGCTGATGGATGAGCACGATCTCCTGGAAAGCGGCATCGAGGTCATCGCCCAGCCGCCCGGAAAGCGCCTGCAGAACGTGCAACTGCTGTCCGGTGGAGAGAAGGCCCTGACGGCGATTTCGCTGATGTTTGCGATCTTCCGCTACAAGCCCAGCCCGTTCTGCGTGCTGGACGAGATTGACGCGCCGCTCGACGATGCGAACATCGGCCGGTTCGTGGACCTGGTCAAGGACATGCAGACCGACACGCAGTTCATTCTGATCACGCACAACCGGAAGACGATGGAAATCGCGGACCGGCTCTATGGGGTGACGATGGAGGAGGCCGGCGTCTCCAAGCTGATCTCGGTGAGGTTCAACTAGGCTCGGCTGGCGGCAAGCTGCGGGCGGCAGGGGACCGGTCACGCGGGGCCGAGCCTCGACGAAGCGACGAGATCGCACAGAGAGAGCGGCTTGCAGCGTCAGCCGAGGGCCGAGAGTCTCCGCCTTCCGGACTCCAGCCGAAGTCGTTTTCACGTTAAGTCCCGCATTCTCAGGAACTTTCGAAGGAAAGCCTCCGTCATATCCGAGGGGAGGCAGTCATGCTCGATACTCTCAGGATTCGACCGTTCATTCTCGGCGCGGCCTTCGCGGCGGCCTCGCTTGCCATGTCGGGGTGCGATGTCCTCGTGCAGTCGCTGGACCACGGGGGCATGGGTGGCGGCGTCAAGGCTTCACGCACCTGGACCAAGACCTACACCGTTGCCAACGCGGGTGTCGAGGTCCGGATACTCAACGTCACCGGGCGGATTCAGGTCGAGGGCACAGACGGAAATGCCGTTGAGGTCAAGGCGGAACTGACCGCCCGGGCGAGATCGGAAGAAGCCGCCCAGGAACTGCTCAAACAGGTCGAGATTCGCGACGAGGCCAACCCGACGCTCGTGCGAATTGAAACACGGAACAAGAAGACGTTCGGCCGCCAGGGGGTGAACGTCGTCTACATCGTTCGGGTTCCGAAAATGGCCAAGGTGAACCTGGAAACGTCCAACGGCGCGATCGTCGTCGCGGGAGTCCTGGGCGGCACCCGCGCCGAGTCGTCCAACGGCACCGTGGAAGGGCGTCTGCTGGCCGGCCCGGTCAGGGCCAGCACGACCAACGGCAGCATCAAGGTGGATCTGAATTCCGTGGCCGCAGACGGTGCCGAGCTCGAGACGACCAATGGATCGATTGAGGTCCGTTTGTCGGACACCGCCAAGGCGAATCTGATCGCCCGCTGCGTCAACGGCGGCATCATCGTGGAAGGCCTGAGCTTCGAGAAAAGCGGCGAGAACACCCGCCGGAGACTCGACGGACGCCTGAATGGCGGGGGGCCGACCCTGCGCGCGGAAACCGTGAACGGCGCCATCCGCTTCCGCAAGCTGTCCTGAGTCGTCCAAGACTCCATTGGTTCGAGCAGGCTGTCCTGCCCCGACTGGTTGTACAGTGGTGACGGACCCGGACGGCGACTGAACGCCGCCGGCCGGGCCGTAGCACCGGTACAGCATGAACGAGGACAAGGCAGCCCGTTATCACCGCCTTCGCCGGCGAAGCGACCTCCTGGGGATGCTCTGGGGCGGTGCCCTGCTGTGTGGGCTCGTGGGAACCGGTGGCGCCCGCGCGCTGCGTGATCTGGCGGCCGGCCTGATTCAGCCTGCCAGCGTGCCGCAGTTTCTGGTGCCGGTCGCGACGGTGGCGGCGTATGTGGCGCTTCTCGCGGCACTCCACGGCGTCGTCGCGCTCCCCCTCGCCTACTATCGCGGGTTCATCCTCGAGCGCCGATTCGGTCTCTCCCGCCAGAGTGCAGGGTCCTGGCTCCGCCACCACCTCAAGGTCCTGGGGCTGACGCTGGTGCTTGCGGCCGTGGCGGCCTGCTTCACCTATGCCGCGCTCGATGCCTGGCCGCGCTGGTGGTGGATGGCCGCGTGGTCTGCCTTCTTCTTCGGGTCCGTCGTGCTCGCGCAGGCGGCGCCCGTCGTGCTCTTACCCTTCCTGTTCACCCTGGTGCCGCTTTCCCGGGTGGAACTTCGCGACAGGCTGACCTCGCTGGCCACGCGGGCCAGGACGGCCGTCCTCGGCGTGCACGAGTGGAGGATGAGCGATCGCACTCGACGCGCGCAGGCCGCGCTGGTCGGGATCGGGCCGACCCGGCGCATCCTGATCTCGGACACGCTGCTCTCGGGCTACTCCGACGACGAGATCGAAGTCATCCTGGCGCACGAGCTCGGGCACCACGTGCGCCACGACGTCTGGCGCGGACTGATCGGCGAGGCGCTGCTGGCGCTGGGCGGGTTCTACGCGGCCCACCGGATGTTGATGGCAGGCGGGCCGGCGCTCGGCCTCTCGGGACCCGCCGATGTCGCCGGGCTCCCGGTGCTGCTGCTCACGGCCGGTATCCTCTCGGGCATCACGATTCCGGCAGCCAACGCGCTGTCGCGCTGGATCGAACGCCGCGCGGATCGGTTCGCCCTCGAACTCACACGAAACCCCGACGCGTTTGTGGCCGCGATGCGACGGTTGGCGGCGCAGAACCTCGCCG
This sequence comes from uncultured Acidobacteriota bacterium, assembly GCA_963843385.1. Lineage (GTDB taxonomy): Bacteria > Acidobacteriota > Vicinamibacteria > Vicinamibacterales > JAKQTR01 > CAVOHU01. The sequence goes on along the minus strand of CAWJJY010000005.1, from coordinate 338,963 downwards.
AAGAACGACCGTCAGCCTTCGCGCTGGGTTTTTTCTATACCCATCCGCCGGTGGCCGATCGGATCAGGCTCGCACAGGAATGGGCCGCATCGGCGCCCGCGGAGACGATCGGGGTGCCGGGATCGCCGTGAGCAGCGCCGTCAGTGCTTCGAGCGGGGATTGACCACCAGCTGGCCGCGCATCCGGCGGCATCCATCCTCAGTCGTCAGGTTGCAGTAGAACTCGAACGTGCCGGTCTTCTCGGCGCGGAAATCGAAGGTCACCGGGCGCCCGGGAGCGGCGCGCTTGGCGATGCGGTAGGCATCGATCGTGAAACTGTGGGGAATGTCCTCGGCAACGAGCGTGAGCTTGACGAGGTCGTCCTGGTTGACCTCGATGCGATCGGGCGAGAACGCGTAGCGCCGGCCAACGACCGTGAACTCACGGCGGGCGGGGGCCGAGTCCTGCGACAGGGCGGTCACCGTCGCGTCCGGGGAGGTGGACGGGCACACGGTTCCGTTGCTGCCGGCCGTGACCACACCGGCCAGCGTGACGGCAGCCAGGAGTTCCAGCGACTGCCGGCCAAGCACGGGGGCAACCATCGGCGTTCTCCTTGTTGATGAGACGCGCGGGCCCTTGGAATTGATGACGCGTTCATTGTACCGGCTCTTGGCGTTGGTTCCAAGAGCCGGTACCGGGAGGCAGGCCGGGGTGCCTCAGGCGCAGGCGGAGCAGACTACCGTGATCGCGGGCCGCGGTCTCTGCCGCCGCCGTGTCCGTCACGCCGCGGAGGGCGGGGGCCCTGAGGCCGATCCGACGACGGGGGACGCGAGCCTTCGCCGGCAGGCCCTTCGCCTCCGCCTTCTTCGCCTTCGAGCAGGGCCTTGCGGCTCAGCCGGATCTTCCCGGACGGGTCGATGTTGATGACCTTGACGAGGATCTGTTCCCCTTCGGTCAGTTCGTCGCGCACGTCGTTGACGCGGTGGTTCGCAATCTCGGAGACGTGCAGCAGCCCGTCGGTGCCCGGCATGATCTCGACGAAGGCGCCGAAATCGGTGATGCGCTGGACCTTGCCCAGGTAGGTCTTGTTGAGTTCGGCCGTCGCCGTGAGTTCCTGGATGATCGCGATGGCCTTCTTGGCGGACTCTTCGTCCGAGGACGCCACGTTGACCGAGCCATCGTCTTCGACGTCGATCTTCACGCCGCAGCGCTCGATGATGCTGCGGATCATCTTGCCGCCCGGTCCGATGACGTCGCGGATCTTGTCGACCGGGATCTTGATGCTGATGATCCGGGGCGCGAAGGTCGAAATGCTGGTGCGGGGAGAGGCGAGCGTCTGCTCCATTTTGGCGAGGATCTCGAGGCGGCCCTTGCGCGCCTGCTCCAGCGCCTGGCGCATGATCTCGGACGAGATGCCCGTCACCTTGATGTCCATCTGGAGGGCCGTCACGCCTTCGCGCGTGCCGGTGACCTTGAAGTCCATGTCGCCGTAGTGGTCCTCGGCGCCGGCGATGTCGGTCAGGACCGCGAACTTCCCGGTGCCTTCGTCGATGACGAGGCCCATCGCGATGCCGGCCACCGGCGACTTGAGCGGCACGCCGGCGTCCATCATGGCCAGCGACCCGCCGCACACGCTCGCCATCGACGACGATCCGTTCGACTCGAGAATGTCCGACACGACGCGGATCGTGTACGGGAACGCCTCCTCGGTGGGGATGAGCGGCGAGAGCGCCCGCTCGGCGAGCGCGCCGTGCCCGACCTCGCGCCGGCCCGGGCCGCGAAGGAAGGCGACCTCGCCCACCGAGAAGGGCGGGAAGTTGTAGTGGAGCATGAACCGCTTGTAGGTCTCGCCGTCCACCATCTCGATCTTCTGCTGGTCCTCCGAGGTGCCGAGCGTCGCCGTGACGAGCGCCTGCGTCTCGCCGCGGGTGAACACGGCCGACCCGTGGGTGCGCGGCAGCACGCCGACCTCCGACCAGATCGGACGGATCTCGTCGAATCCGCGGCCGTCGAGGCGCTGGCGGCGCTCGAGGATCTCGTCGCGCATCACGCGCCCCTTGAGTTCCTTGAAGATCACCTTGGCCTCGGTCTTCCGCTCCACCTCTTCCTCGGGGAGCGAGGCGATCAGCTCCTCGAGCAGCTGGTCGACCCGCTCGTAGTTCTCGAGCTTGCCGCGGATGCGCATCGCCTCGCTGAGGGGCACGAGCACCTTCTCTTCGACCTCACGGTAGAAGTCGGCGCCGATGGTGCGCTCGGGAGCGGGCCGCTTGGCTTTCCCGACCTCCTTGGCCATGGCATCGATGCCCGTCACGATGTCGCGAATCGCTGCGTGGGCGGCGTCGAGCGCCCGGAGCAGATCTGCTTCGCTGACCTCTTTGGCGCCTGCCTCGACCATCACGAGGCCGTCCTTCGTCCCGGCGACCACCAGGTCGAAGCGTGACCGCCTGCGTTGTTCATAGGTCGGGTTGAGGATGATGTCCGAGTCGATCATGCCGACCCTGACCCCCGCGATCGTCTTCTGGAAGGGAATCTCCGAGAGCGCCAGCGCGGCCCCCGCGCCGGTGATCGCGATCACGTCCGAGTCGTTGTCGGAGTCGGCCGACAGGACCATGGCGATGATCTGGGTTTCGTGGTGCCAGCCGGAGGGGAACAGCGGGCGGACCGGGCGATCGATGCAGCGGCTGGTCAGCACCTCCTTCTCGGTCGGCTTGCCTTCCCGCTTGAAGAATCCGCCGGGAATCCGCCCCGACGCGTAGGTGTACTCACGGTAGTCCACCGTCAGGGGAAGAAAGTCGATCCCCAGGCGCTCGGCCGGGGCATAGCAGGCGGTGACGAGCACCACCGTGTCTCCGTACCGCACCAGGACAGAGCCGTTGGCCTGCTTCGCCAGACGGCCGGTCTCGATCGACAACGTCTGGCTGCCGACAGTCACTTCGCGTTTGTGCATCGTACTTGCCTCAGGTCCCGGGCTTCCCCCGGGTCGGGTGTGCTGGCCTTCACGAGATACCCCGGAGCCGTGCTGGCGCCCGCTCGGATGAGCGCGCGTGAAGGCCCGAATCGGGGAGAGTGTTCGGTGAATGTCACGGGACCGGTGTGCCCTGCCGCTTGCGTCGGGACCTCGCGCAGCGCACCGTCAGGGTGCGCCGCCGCTGGAGGTGCCCGACGTCCGGGCGGGCCGCCTACTTCCGAATGCCCAGCCGCTGAATCAGGTCGCTGTACCGAGCCGGGTCCTTCCCCTTGACGTAGTCGAGCAGGCGCCGGCGCTGGCCAACCAGCATCAGCAGGCCCCGCCGGGAGTGGTGGTCCTTTGCATGCACCTTGAAATGTTCAGTCAAGTACGCGATCCGCTCGCTCAGAATGGCCACCTGAACCTCAGGTGACCCGGTGTCGCCATCGTGCGTCTTGTAGGTGTCGATGATCTCTGTCTTGCGCTCTTTGTTCAGTGTCACGTCTTCCCCCTTCACGAACGGCCCAGCTGCGCGGTGTCAGGCGCCCCGGAGTCCGCCGTCAGGACTGTTTCTTACACCAGCAAAATCAACATGTTACACCAGCACGATTGTCGGACGCAAAGTGCCGTCCAGCCCCGGATCCCCGAGCCCGAGCAGCAGACCGGCCGGGCTGAGCAGCCGCACGAGCCCGGACCCCGCTGTCCCCGGCGGGGAGGCGAGCACCTCGGCGGCCAGCGGACGGCCATGTGCCATCCATCGGCAGCCCTCCTCGGTCAGCCGGACCTCCGGCAGGTGGGTCAGCAGGCTGTCGATGCCGATCATTCGCCGGGACACGTCGCGCCCTTCGGTGACGACGACATCGAGCGTCACAGCCTCGTCCAGGCCAAACTGGCCGCTTCTCAGGCGCCTGAGGCTCAGCAGGTGGCCGCCCGGACCGAGATGCTGACCGAGGTCGTGCGCGAATGACCGAACGTAGAAACCCGGCGACGTCACCAGCCTGACGGTCAGGTCCGGGCCCTCGACCGACATCAGTTCGAGGGCGCGGACCTCGACCTCGACCTCGCTCAATCCGACCGCCTTGCCCTTGCGGGCCTGCGAATAAGCGCGGACGCCTCCCGTCTGCTTCGCCGAGTACGCCGGCGGCGCCTGGAGGTACCGGCCGCGAAAGCGGGACAGCGCGGTCTCGAGGGCCCCAGCCGAAACGCTCGACGGCGCCTCGTCGGAGCCGGATGTCACCGCGCCGGACGCGTCGTAGGTATCGGTGGCGCTCCCAAGCCTGATACAGGCGAGGTACTCCTTCTCGCCCGCGGCGAGAAATTGCGCCAGCCTGGTCGCCTTGCCGATGACAATCGGCAGCACGCCGGTGGCGGCCGGGTCGAGCGTGCCCGTGTGGCCGGTCTTCGCGTCGCGCAGGGCTCGACGGACGACCGTGACGACGTCGTGCGAGGTTGGGCCCGAGGGCTTGTCGACGATCAGGACGCCCCCCCGGGTGAGGACATCCGCAGGATCCGCAATGGCGCGGTGGACGATCCCGTCAGCCACGGGAGGGTCTTGACGGGGAGAGCGACGGGCCTTCGGGAGGCGCGGCGGCGGCGACCGCGAGGCGGAGCGGTTCCATCACCTGCGCCCGCACCTGTTCGATGGTGCCCGCGACGGTGCAGCCGGCGGCGTTCCTGTGGCCGCCCCCGCCGAAGCCGCGAGCCACGCTTCCGACGTCGATGTCGCCCTTGGACCGGAGGCTCACGCGATACTGTCCGGCCTCACCCTGCTTGAAGAAGGCCACCGCCTGGATCTCGCGCACGGTGAGCGGCATGTTGCTCAGCCCGTCGGTGTCGTCGAAGGCCCCGCCGCTCGCGGCGGCCGTGGCCTGGTCGAGGTGCAGGCTCGCGATACGCCCTGAGAGGTCGATCTCCATCGCCGCCATCACCATCCCGAACAGGCGCAGGCGCCCGACGGTGTTGCTGTCGAACGCCAGCCGCCCGAGCGCGATCGGATCGGCGCCCGCTTCGACCAGCCGCCCGGCAATCTCGTAGGTGCGCCTGGACAGGAACGAATAGCGGAACGACCCGGTGTCGGTGAGGATCGCGATGTACAGGTGCGCCGCGATGACCGGGGTGATCTTCGCGCCGAGCGCTTCGATGAGGTCGAACACCATCTCGCCGCACGCGGCCGCCGAAGGGTCGTACCAGTTGACGGCCCCGTAGTTCGTGTTGCCCACGTGGTGGTCGATGTTGATGGCGTATCGGCCGTCGAGATCGATCAGGCCCGATCGATCGAGGGCGCCGCACTCGAGCAGGACCACCGCGTCGGCAGCCTCGCCGATTCGATCGGCAATCGCGATTCGCTCTACCGCCGGCAGCTCGTTGAAGGGCGGCGGCGTCCTGTCGACGTTGACCACGCGCACCTGCCTGCCCAGCTCCTCGAGGGCCAGCGCCAGGGCAATCTCGGATCCGATCGCGTCGCCGTCGGGCCGGAGGTGGCACGTGACGACCACTCGCCGGCGCGTCTGCAGCGCCTCCACGATCGCCGCGCAGGCGTCGTGATTATTCCGATGTGTCGTGGTCATCGTCGTCAGTCGGCGGCGGGCCAGCCTCGCCGGCCCGGGCCGCGTCCTCCGCGTGGATGTCCTGGATGATCTGCTCGACGCGATCCTGGTAGCCGACCGACTCGTCGAACCTGAACTCCAGCTCGGGCACCCGGCGCAGGCGCATTCGGCCGGCGACCTGCCGCCGCAGGAACGGCAGGACGCGGCGCAGGGCCTTCGCCGTCTGCTTCCTGGCGGCCTCGTCGCCGATCATCGTGTAGTGAATACGGGCGAGCATCAGGTCGGAGGTGACCGTGACGCGCGTCAGGGTGATGAACCCGATCCCCGGGTCGTGCACCTCGCGCGCCAGCAGTTCGCTGATTTCCTCGCGCAGTTGGTCGCCGAGCCGATCCGGACGAAAACCCTGGCTCATCGTGGTCCTGCTTCGGCTGATTCAGCGGAGAAACTCGACCTCGGTCCGCGTAATCAGCCCCGGTTCTACGCGTTCGATTTCATCGGCGACCGCGGCCAACTCGCGGTCCGCGTGATCGCTGGTCGTCGCGACGGTGACCACGCCCAGCGTCGAGCGTTGCCACAGGTCATGGTGCGCCACTTCGGCCACCGCGACATTGAATTTGGCCAGGCGATCCTTGACCCGCCGCAGCAGGGCCCGCTTGTCCTTCAGGGACCGGGCGCCAGGCAGGAACAGCTCGACCGAGAGGAGGGCCACCACCATGACCAGGGTTCCGGGCAACGCGGCTCTCGAGACTAGTTCGCGACGGCCTGGGCGAGCTTCTCGGTCTTGAAGACCTCGATGACGTCACCGACCTTGATGTCGTTGAACTTCTCGAAGCCGATGCCGCATTCGAAGCCGGCCTTCACTTCGCTCACGTCGTCCTTGAACCGGCGGAGCGACCCGATCTTGCCCTCGTACACCACCACGTGATCGCGAAGCAGCCGCGCCTGGGCGTCGCCGCTGCGCGCCACGACACCGTCGATCACCATGCAGCCGGCGATCACGCCGAACTTCGGCACGCGGAACGTGTCGCGGACCTCGGCGCTGCCCATCCGCACTTCGCGGAAGGTCGGTTCGAGCAGGCCGGCCATCGCCTTCTTCATCTCATCGATGACGTTGTAGATGATCGAATGCTGCCGGATTTCCACGCGCTCCCGTTCCGCCAGGTCGGCCGCGCCGCGGTCCGGCCGGACGTTGAAGCCGACGATGATCGCGTTGGACGCGGAGGACAGCAGCACGTCGGACTCGTTGATGGCGCCGACACCCGCGTGGATGATCCGCACCTTCACCTTGTCGTCCGACAGCTTGGTCAGCGTGTCGCCCAGCACTTCGGCCGAGCCCTGCACGTCGGCCTTGATGACGATCGGCAGTTCCTTGACGCTGCCCTCGGCAATCTGCTGCTGCAGCGATTCGAGCGTGAGGCGCGAGGCCTTGGCGCCCAGCGCCTTTTCCTTGGCCTGCGTCTGGCGGAACGTCACGACCTGCCGGGCCTTGGCGGCATCGGCAATCGCCTGGAACGAGTCGCCGGGCTGGGGGAGTCCCGCCAGGCCGAGGATCTCGACCGGCGTGGAGGGCCCCGCGATCTTGACCACGCGGCCGCGATCGTCGAGCAGCGCGCGGACCTTCCCGATGATCGGGCCGGCAATGACGGTGTCGCCCACGTGCAGCGTGCCGTTCTGCACGAGCACGGTCGCCACGGGACCGCGGCCCTTGTCGAGCTTGGCCTCGAGCACCGTGCCCTGGGCGGGCAGTTTCGGATTCGCCTTCAGCTCGCCGATGTCGGTGACGAGCAGAATCATCTCGAGCAGCAGCTCGATGTTCAGCCGTTTCTTCGCCGAGAGCTCCACCATGACGGTCTGGCCGCCCCACTGCTCGGGCACCAGGCCGAGGTCCGACAGCGACTGCTTCACGCGATCCGGGTTGGCGTCGGGCTTGTCGATCTTGTTGATCGCGACGATGATCGGCACGTTCGCGGCGCGGGCATGATCCACGGCCTCCCGCGTCTGCGGCATGACCCCGTCGTCGGCCGCCACGACCAGGATGACGATGTCGGTGACACGCGCCCCGCGGGCGCGCATCAGCGTGAACGCCTCGTGGCCGGGCGTGTCGAGGAACACCACGCTTCGGTTGTGCACCTGCACGTGATAGGCGCCGATGTGCTGGGTGATGCCGCCGGCCTCGCGTTCGGCCACCCGCGTCTCGCGGATGGCGTCGAGCAGCGTCGTCTTGCCGTGATCGACGTGGCCCATGACCGTCACGACCGGCGCGCGGCTGGTGACGTCCTCCGGCTTGCTGTCGTCGGAGCCCGTTTCGAGGATCTCTTCCTCGAAGGAACGCATCTTGACGTCGGCCCCGAACTCGCGTGCCAGCCACGTGGCGGTCTCGGTGTCGAGCGTCGTGTTGATCGTCATCATGATGCGGCGGTCGAGGAGCTTCTTCAGGATCTCCTTCGCGCGCACGTCGAGCTTCTCGGAGAGGTCCTTGACGGTCATGCCTTCCGCCAGCGTGATCGTCCGCGTGACCGGCGGCGGCGCTGCGGCGACGGCCGAGGCCCCGCCACCCATGTCCCGGCCCGAGTCGCGCCTGGGGCCTCTCGATGTCGGGGGCCGGTACGCTCCGCCTCCCGGCCGTCCCGGGGCTCGTCCGACAGCGGGCCGAGCCGGGAGCGTTCCCGGACCGCCCGGGCGTGTGCCGGCGGGCTGAGGCCGGATGGGCTGTGAGGGCAGTGGTCTCGGGCCGCCCGAGACCGGCTGCGCCGAAGGTCGAGCCCCGAGCGGGCGAGCGGCGGCGCCCGGCCTCGCAATGGCTCCGGGACGTGCCGCAGGCGTGGTCGCCGGCCTGGGCGGCTGCGCCGCAGGCGGCCTGACAACGGCTGAGGGCGCCGCGGGGCGCGGACGCGGGGCAACGGGCTCGGCGCGCTGCGCGGCGACCGGGCGGTGCTCTTCGACACGCAGCCGCAGCGTCGGCGGGACAAGCCTGCCCGGCGCGGCCGAGGGCTTTGGCGGAGCCGCTGGCGCAGCGGGTTGTCCCGCTGGGTGGATCTCGGCGGCGGCCTGTTCGGCAGAACCGGCCTCGGCAAGCTGCTCGGCTTCAGCCGAGGGAGCCGCCGCTGCGGGTTCAGCGTGCGAAACGGCCGCAGCACCTGGCGCCGGCGCCTCCTCGCGCGGATGCTGGGCCGCTGGAGCGGGAGGCGGCTCGACCGCGGTGGCCGGCTGTTCGACCCGAATGCGGGGGCCTGGCTCGACCGGGACGTGAACCGGCGTCGGCGGGGCAGCAGCCTGTTCCTCAACGACGGGCTCAGGTTCGGGCAGCTCGACGGGTTCGGCCGAGGGCTCGGCGGGCGCGTGAGGACGGAGCGTCTTGATCAGGCGCGGCGGAGGCAGGCTGGGCGCCGCCGGCTTGGGCGGCTCCACCTTCTTGGCCAGGCCGGGCTTGCGCACCTTGGCTGCCGCCCCCTCGGCGAAGATGTCGCCCGATGGCAGGGTGACCCCTCGCTGGCGCGCCAGGCGTTCGACGAACTGCCGCGCCACGATCTCTTCGACGGTGCTCGACGCGCTCTTGACCTCGATCCCGTGATCGCGTTTGAGCAGCGCCACGATCTCCTGGCTCGACGTCCCGAGCAACTCCGCGATCTTGTAGATCCGAACAGTGGCCAACGCTTACCTCGACCTCATGACGTGAGCGGGACGGCTTTCAGTCGCCTTGCGGCGGCCTCAGGCGTCCGGCCCGTGTTCTTCCTCAGGTTCGGCTTCGGGGGCGGCTGGCTCTTCAGCGGCTGCCCGCTCTTCCATTCTCGCCTTCGCCGCTTCGAGCACGGCCTCGACCGTCTCCTGATCGAAGCCCATCTCCACCAATGACTCCGCCGTCGACGCGGCCACCGCCGCGGTCGATGTCAGGCCGGCCTGCTCCAGCGCAGCGACGACCTCGTCGTTGATGCCCGGCAACTCCAGCACCTCGGCCGGGCCTTCGATGCCCTCACCCTGTTCGGCGGCTTCTCCGCCCATTTCCTGGAACTGGACTTCGACTTCCCGTCTCTTCTCCTCTTCGCTCTTGATGTCGATGCGCCAGCCGGTGAGCTTGGCGGCCAGCCTGACGTTCTGGCCTTTCTTGCCGATCGCCAGCGAGAGCTGCTTGTCCTCGACGACGACCTCCATCACGCGCTCCCGGTCGTCGACGATGCTCACGCGCTGGACCTTGGCGGGGCTCAGGGCATTGGTCACAAACAGCTCGGCGTCGTCGGAGTACTCGACGATGTCGATCTTCTCGCCGCGCAGCTCGCGAATGATGGCCTGGACGCGCGTGCCCTTCATCCCGACGCAGGCGCCCACCGGGTCGACGTCGCGCTCGCGGGAGTACACCGCGACCTTCGCCCGATCGCCCGCCTCGCGCACCGCGCCCTTGATGACCACGGTGCCGTCGTAGATCTCGGGAACTTCCTGCTCGAACAGCTTGACCAGCAGCGCGGCATCGGTCCGCGAGAGCACGATCTGCGGGCCCTTGGTGCTTCGCGTGACGGCGCGGATCACGGCGCGGACGCGGTCGCCCGGCGCGTAACTTTCGGCGCGCGACTGCTCCTTGCGGGGGAGGACCGTCTCGACGCGGCCGACCTCCATGATGATGTCGCCGTTCTCGAACCGCTTCACCACCCCGTTGACGACCTCGCCGATCCGCTGGTTGTACTCGGCGAAAATGTTCTCGCGCTCGGCCTCGCGCACCTTCTGGAAGATGACCTGCTTGGCGGTCTGCGCCGCGATACGGCCGAGCACTTCGGTGGACTTGGGGAACTCGATCTCCATGTCCACTTCGGCTTCCTCGCCGTAGGTGGCCTGCGCTTCGGCGAGCGAGATTTCCACCGAGGGGTCGGTGACTTCGGGCACGATCAGCTTGACGGCGTAGAGCTCGACCTGGCCGGTCTCGGCATTGAACCGGGTCTTGAGGTTCTCGTTGGTCTTGTAGTACTTGCGCGAAGCCGTCAGCACGGCGTCTTCGATGGCCGCGACGATGACCTCGGGGCCGATGCCCTTTTCCTTGGCGAGCGCCTCGATGGTCTGCATCAATGGGTTGTTCATACCTGGCACGTCTAGAACTCCACTTCCAACTGCGCGCGCACGATCATCGCAAAGGGCACCCGTCTCGACCGTCCCCGTTCGTCCACGACCAGCACGTCGTCGCCCTCAACGCCTTGCAGCCGGCCCCTCAGGTGCATCTGGCCGTCGATCGCCTCGCGAACCACCATCTTCGCGAGGCATCCCGTGAAGCGGCGATAGTCGTCGAGGTGCCGCAGCGGCCGGTCCAGCCCGGGAGAGGAAACCTCCAGGATGTACTTGACGCTGATGGCGTCCTCGACGTCGAGGATCGCGCTGACATCGTCGCTCACGCGCTGGCAGTCCTCGATGGTGACGCTGTCGCCCGCCACCCCGCCGCCGGCGCGCCCGGGGTGCACGGCCGCACCAGGCTTGTCGAGGTAGATCCTCAACACCCAGCCCCGGGACTCCCGGCGGAACAGGACGTCGAATATCTCGAGGCCCCGTGAGGCAGCCACCCGCTCCGCGATGGCCCGAACCCTGGCCTGAGTACCCGCTCCGGAGACCTGCTCCACGGCCGCGGCCTTTCCCTGAAACACAAAAAGTGGGCACGAGCCCACTCCAGTTGTCCCTAGCCCCGACTCCCGAAGCAAGTCAGTATATCACTCGGCCTCTGGGTCGGGCAACGGCCGGACGACCAGGTCATATCCCCGCGAGCCCGCCACAACTGCGTCCAGGAACGACCCCGCCTGGATTTCCGACGGGTCCACTTCCGTCAGGTAGACGCACGAATCGATCTCGGGAGACTGGGTGGACAAGCGCCCTCGCAGCACCAGCGCGTCGTCGGTGGCAGGCCCGTCGACCACCACGCGGACGCGCTCACCGATCCGCCGGCGCTGGGCCGCGGCGGCGATTCGCTTCTGGATCGCCATGATCGCGTTTCTGCGCCTCCGCTTCGACGAGGGCGCCACATCGTCGTTCAGGCGGAAGGCGCTGGTGTCTTCTTCGTGCGAATAGGTGAAGACGCCGACGTGGTCGAACCGGATGTCGCGGACAAACTGCTCGAGTTCCTCGAACTCGGCCGCCGTCTCGCCCGGGAAACCGACTATGAACGTCGTGCGCAGGGCGACGCCCGGCACCCGCGTTCGGATCCGCTCCAGCAGCCTGCGATAGCTCTTCCCCGTGCCAGGCCGCTTCATCCGCCTGAGCACCGAGTCGGCCGCGTGCTGCAAGGGGAGATCAATGTACTTGCAGACCTTCTCACATTCGGCCATCGCCGCCAGGGTGTCGTCGCCAATCGTGGTGGGGTACAGATACAGCAGGCGTATCCACTCGAGGCCGTCGATCCCGTTCAGGGCCCGGAGAAGCCTGGCCAGCGCGCCGCGTTCGCCCCGATCGACGCCGTAAAAGGTCGTGTCCTGGGAGATCAGAATGAGCTCCCTGACGCCTTGGCCGGCCAGCCGTTTCGCCTCGGCGACCACCGATTCGGTTGAGCGGCTTCGATAGTGGCCGCGCAGGGTCGGAATGATGCAGAACGAACACTTGTAGTCGCAGCCTTCGGCGACCTTCAGGTAGGCGTAGTGGGCGGGGGTGACGAGGCTTCGCGGGGTGTCGGCGTCGTAGAGGTAGTCCGGCAGCGGCCCCTCCGCCGGATTGCCGGCCTCCGGTGCGAGCCTCGCCTGGTGAGTCTCCACCGCGCTCCGCCGGAACACGCGCAGGGGGACCGCGCCGGACTGGCGGGTCGCGTCAACCGCGCCGACGATGTCGGGGACCTCGCCGGTGCCCAGCACCGCGTCGATTTCCGGAATCTGTGCCCGCAACTCCTCGCGGTAACGTTCCGCCAGGCAGCCGGTGACCACCAGCCGCGTGCAGCGGCCGTCGCGTTTCTGCTGCGCCATTTCGAGGATGGCGTCTACAGACTCCTGCTTGGCCGAATCGATGAAGGCGCAGGTGTTGACGACGAGGACGTCCGCCTCACCGGCATCGGGAGTCAGCACGTGACCGGCCTGGCGGACCAGCCCGATCATCACTTCGGAGTCGACGAGATTTTTCGGACAACCAAGGGAAACGAAACCGACTTTCATTCAATTCCTATCGCATATCTGGTTAGCGGCCGGGGGCTCGCGGCTCGCGGCCCTGTCTCGCCCGCTTCGAGCCACAGGCGTCAGCCCTGCGCACCATCGCTCGTCCTGGGCGTCCCCGCCGGTTTCCGGCATCTGGCCATTGTGATTCGTCCGCCAGCCGCCAGCCGTCAGCTGTCAGGGGTACATCCGATACATCATCCGCGGGTACGGAATTGCCTCGCGCAGGTGGTCGAGCCCGCAGATCCAGCTCACGACCCGCTCGATGCCCATTCCGAACCCGCCGTGCGGTACGCCCCCGAAGCGGCGGAGGTCCAGGTACCACTCGAACGCTTCCGGCGGCAGATCGTGTTCCTTGATTCGTTTCACCAGCAAGGCGTAGTCCGCGATGCGCTGACTCCCTCCGATGATCTCCCCATAGCCCTCCGGCGCCAGGACGTCCACGCACAGCGCCAGCTCGGGACGCTGCGGATCGGGCTCCATGTAGAACGCCTTGACCTGAGCGGGGTAGCGGTGCACGCAGACGGGCCGATCGTACTGTGACGAGAGAATGGTCTCGTCGGGCGCCCCGAGGTCGCCGCCCCACTCGAACGGCTGTCCCTTCTCGTGGAGCAACCTGACGGCATCGTCGTACGAGATGCGCGGGAACGGCGACTTGACGGCCTCGAGCTTCGCGACATCGCGCTCGAGCCGCTTCAACTCGGGCAGGCGCCGTTCGAGGACCCGGGCCACGACCGACACCACGAGGTCCTCCGCCAGCTGAATCACGTCGTCCAGCGTGGCCCACGCCACTTCCGGCTCCACCATCCAGAACTCGGTGAGGTGGCGGCGTGTCTTCGACTTTTCCGCCCGGAACGTGGGGCCGAAACAGTAGGTCCGCCCGAGCGCCATCGCGTTGGCCTCGTTGTAGAGCTGGCCGCTCTGGGTCAGGTAGGCCGTCTCGTCCTCGAAGTACTGCACGGGGAACAGCGTCGTCGTGCCCTCGCAGGCGGCCGGGGTGAAGATCGGCGTGTCGGCCAGGATGAAGCCGCGATCGTCGAAGAAATGCCGGACCCCGGCGATGACCTCGTGGCGGATGCGAAGGATCGCGTGCTGGCGTTCAGACCGAATCCAGAGATGGCGGCGGTCCATCAGGTAGTCCACGCCGTGTTCCTTCGGCGTGATGGGGTAGTCCACCGAGCCGCCCACGATCTCGAGGGAGGCCACGTCCACTTCGTACCCGCCCGGCGCACGATGGTCCGCCCGAACCCGGCCCGAGACGATGAGCGAGGTCTCCTGCGTCAGGTGGTCTGCGCGTCGAAACGTCTCGTCGTCCACCGCCGATTTCGACATCACGGCCTGGATGAAGCCACTGCCATCACGCAGGGTGAGGAAGTGGATTTTGCCGCTCGACCGCCGGTTGTGGAGCCAGCCGCGCAGCGTGACCACCTGGCCCTCGTGCCGGGCGATGTCCTCGATGTAGGCCGTCGTGCCGTCGTGGGTCATGTCCAGGTCTCCACCGCGTGTTCGAGCCGCGTGCAAGCCGCGCGGGCTTTCTGCAGGATTGTTCGCGGCGCACCGTTGCCGACCAGTTCCAGCATCAGCAGGCCGTCGTAGCCGATCTTTTCGAGCGACATGACGGCGGCGGGCCAGTCGATGCCGCCCTCAAAGGGCACCAGGTGTTCGTCGGAGTTCCCGTGGTTGTCGTGCACGTGCGTGGTGACCAGGCTGCCCGAGAGCGTCTCGACGGCGTCCACCGGGTCGCCGATCATGAAGGCGTGCCCGAAGTCCAGGCAGGCCCCGAGGCGGGGGAGATCGAGCTCGTCTTCGATCATGCTCACAAGGGAGTCTGGCGTGCTGATGCTGTTCGGAATGACCTCCACCGCGACCCGCACGCCGAGCGGAGCCGCCTCACGCTCGATCTCTTCGATGCTCCGGCAGGCCGATTCGCGGTGATTGTCTCCGGCCGGCGGTTGCAGGGAGTCCGGGAGCCCGAGGTGGAGCACGAGGAATTCGAACTTCACTCGCCGCGCCACGCCCAGCGTGGCAATAGCCTCGCGCACCGCCCGCCCTCGGACCTTCTCGTCGCGCGACGCGTTGGAGTAAGCCTGGCCCCAGCGTCCATCCGAGAATCCCTCGGCGAACGGCGCGTGCATCGAGTGGAGCCGGAGGCCGGTTTCAGCCAGCCACGATTCGAGCGAGGCGACGGCGGCAGGGTCGTGGTAGTCGAAATGCGTGCGCGTCGCCACCACCTCGATGCAGTCGAATCCGCACCCGGCGATCTCCCGCAGGTGGTCCTGGGTGAGGCGCTGGCCGTGGTAGAGCAGGGTTGACACACCGAATCGCACCGGTCCGCTCCGTCAAAAGGGTCGAAGATCCCATTCTATCTGAATCCGCGCGGGCGGCCCTCGGATCGGGCTTCGGGCCGGGACGGGCCGGCGTCACCTCGGCTGCCGCTACCTGAATTCCTCGACGTAGGAGGACAGCAGGTCGCGCAGGCGGGCCCAGCGGGGGTACTTGGCGAGATTGGTCGCAGCAAAGCGCAGCGTACGAGGGATGTACTGGATGTAGACGGGGTTCTGGCGCGTCGCCGTCTGATAGCCGAACGTACCGAGCGCCTTCAGGTTGCGCTGCAGTGCCATCAGGTCGAAGCGCCGGCGGAACTCGCCGGCCTCGCGACCCTCTGGGGGGAGGCCTTTGAGAGCCAGGAAATAGGCGATGAACTCCTCGACCGAATCCTCGCCGATATCCACGTACGAGTCGCGCAACAGCGACGCCAGATCGTAGGTGTCCGGCCCCATCCGGGCATCCTGAAAATCGATCATGAACAGCCGGCCGTCGTGCAGCATCAGGTTCCGGCTGTGGTAATCGCGGTGGCACAACACGCGCGGCTCCGAGGCAAGCTCGCGGACGATCGGCGCCCACTCCTCGACGATCGCCGCACGAGCAGCCGGGGGAATGGACACGCCCCGGTAGGCTTCGATGAAGTGCCTGACGAAGAATTCCAGCTCCCACGTCAGCTTCTCGACGTCGAACGCGACTCGATACGGCACGTACTGCTCCGACTCGAGCTCGCGGCCGCGCCGCTGCAGCGCGTCGAGCAGGCCGATCGCCTGGCGATAGAGGGCCGCATGCTCGCCCGGCGATGCCGCGCCGAGGTGGGCCTGCAGGGTGACGTCGCCGAGATCCTGCACGACCAGCACGCCCAGGTCGTCCGCGTGACCCAGGATCGCGGGGACCGGCAGCGGCACGTTGCTGAACAGCCGCGCAACATTCACGAAGGGGAGCGCGTCCAACACGAACGGCGCCGAGTGCAGCGCCAGCACGATCGACTGGCCGTCGTTCTTGACGGCTCGGAAGTAACGGCGGTCCGACGCATCGCCGGTCAACGGCACCACCCGGGCGCGATCACCGGACAGGCCAACCCTGTCGAGGTAGCCGGCCACACCTGCTGGCAGTGGAACATCCGAGCGGCCCTTCAACGGCGTCATGTCTGCTGGTCCTTCCCTCGATCCTGCGCCGCACGCGACCCGCCGCGGCCAGCGCCTCCCTCTCCATTCGAGCCCTCCCCCGCCGCAGGGTCAAGAGGTGACACGAGGAGCTGGCCTTCCACCATATCACCGGCGCCCGGCTCGGCATCATCGAGGCGTACGATGGCGGCGTGCGCGAATCGGCTCCCTGCCGGAATGACCACGTCATCGGCGACCACGCACTGGTCGAGCTCGACATCGGCCCCTACCACCACGCGGTCCCAGAGAATCGTGCGCGTGACGCGGGCCGAAGACGCAATGCGGCAAGCCTGCCCCGTCAGCGAGGATGCCTGGTTCTCGTCGCGGGCCAGATCCAGGCTGGTCTGGAGATAGTCGGCAGGCGTTCCGACGTCGCGAAACCGCGCCTGGCAGCGGAATGCCCGGACGCTTCCCGGCTCGTTCACGATCAGGTCCCGGTAGAGACTGCTGACCGATTCACAGGGCCGGTCCGGCGGCAGAGGGGAGAATACGTTCGCATCGACGGCCTGGATGCCCACGAAGTGCCAGCTTGGATCGCCCGCCTCGCGCGAGGTGAATCCGGTGACGCGACCCTCCCCGTCGACCAGCACCCCGCCGTAGCGGCCGGCCTCGGGGTGCGGCACGAGCGCCATCGTGACGCGCGCGCCGGTCTGCACGTGCTGCCGGCACACGGCACTGATGTCCACCTCGCTCAGCGTGTCGCCATTGACGATGAGGAATCGGGGAGTACCCAGGATGGACAGCGCTCGTCGAGGCCCTCCGGCGCTGCCCAGCAGGTCCGGTTCCCACGAGTATCTGACGCGCACTCTGTAGTCGGAGCCATCGCCGATGCTCGCCGTAATGGTGCTCGGCTTGTGGTGCAGGTTGAGCACCGCATCGCCGATGCCAGCCGCCTCGAGTGAACGGAGGATGCGTCCCGCCAGCGGCATGCCGGCGACCGGGAAGGCAGCCTTGGCCCGCACCCGCGAGAGCGGTCTCGCCCGGGTGCCCAGGCCGGCCGTCAGCACCAGGGTCGGCCACATCTACCGTTCCTCGAACACCATGTCCTGCCCGGTCAGGCCGCACGATTCGCGCAGCGACAGGAACAATCCCCGGTACGAGTCGGCGATATAGTCGGCAGGGCCCTTGCCAAGGGACTGCGCCATCGAGGTGATGCCTGCCTCGCTGCCTTCGATCTCCACGAAGACGCCTACCGGCGTTTCGTCGATGGCGATGATGACGTCCTCGTGCCCGAATTCCTCGCGGTATTTCTGATAGCGGAACCAGACGTGCAACCCGAGACGTTCCAGCAGGCGGCGGAGCAGTTCGCCGTCGGCCACCACCGTCTCGAGTTCCTCCCGGACCTTCATCGGGCCGGCTTGCTGCGGGCCCTTGAAGGTCAGCAGGCTGCGATTGCCCTCGGTCCTGATGCGGAGCACGCTCCGTTCCTGCTTGAGGCGTTCGTCGGCCGTGTCGAGGAGGCAGTCTTCCTGAAACCGGCGGCCGCGCAGCGGCGTGGCGCCGGCGGCCTTGACGACAGCCTGAGCCTGCTCAGCGCTGTCGAACCGCAGTTTGATCTCGCGCTCGAGTGTAGCCGACATGGTCTGCCTTCCCTTCGAGGGGCATTCTCGGCCCGAGGCCGGCGGAGGCTGGCCTTCCGCCAGTCTGCTCATTAAACCACGACCCGCGGCCCGGGGGCGGAGGGGCTCGGGCCAGCCGCCCCGCGGTCTTCAGTGCGCGACCCGCCTGAACCCCCGGAGTCCCATCAACTCCGGCTGGCCGACACCCTTGCCGAGCACCATCATGGAGTGCGTGCTTCCCAGGCCGCCGGGCACGATGAGCGTCTTCAGCGCGAGCCGATCCCGCAGGCGGTCCGGCTCGCTCAACTGCTCGAGCGTGCCGCTGGACTCTGCGATGCTCATCAGGACGTGTGTCTGGTCCGCGACTCCGATGAAGTCGAGCCCCGAGCGTTCGGCGGCCAGACGAATCCCGGTGAAGTCTACGTGCGCTGTGATGTCGCGCGAACCGGGGTCGATCAGCCAGGGCGGCGTGCGGGGAGAGCCCGGATCGCGGCCGTCCAGCCGGTGACGCTGGAAGGTGGCCAACGTGCCCTCGGCGTGCCGCGGAGAGTAGAGATCGCTGGCCTGGTGCCCGTAGTCGATGATGAACAGGAACCCGCGCTCGAGGCGGGCCGCCGCCCGACGCACCCACGCCTGGGCCTCGAGATTGACTTCGGCTCGCGCACCGATCTCGATCCGTGCCCCGACCTGGTCGAAATAGGCGGCCAGGGCCTGCGTCGAGAGCGGGCCCATCCGTGCCACCAGCGCGTCGCCGTCAAGGTCCACGTAGATTTCGCGCAGGCCCTCACCGGTCATCGTGACCAGGTGCACGGGCAGCGCGTCGAGCAACTCGTTGGCGAAGAGGATGCCTTCAAAGCTCGTGGGGAGCTCGGCCCCTGATGTGACGATCCTGGAGGCGTGCGGGCCGAGGCACTCGGCCTGGACTGCACGTGCGGCGCCGCTCCGCTCGACCAGGTGCAGCGCGACCGCCTCGTAGAATCGCGGCTCACAGCGTGCCGCCGCGTCGAGCACGTCTCTCGACAGCCGCCCGTTACCGGCAGCCGCTTCGACCAGGTCGATGGTGGATGGGGCGTTCGGATCGGAGGGGGCGATCAGCCGTGCCATTTCGGCGAACTGCCGGGCGAGCAGCTCGCCGAAGAGCGGGCCGACATCGACGCTGGTATAGAAATCGCCCGAACGGCCCGAGGCCTGCGTCGTCCGGGCGTAGTAGCCAACCGCGGGCGCGTAGAGCGCCACGTCCATGTACCCGGCGACGGTCAGCGGTCCCGTCCGCCGGATGCGTTCCGCGAGCAGCTCGCGGACCTCCTGCGCCATCGCGTGGCCCTGGCAGCGCGGTCTACTTCTTGGTCATCGTGATGAACTGCTCCTGGCCGCCGCGCATGACGATCAGGAACGCGGTGCTCCCGGACTTGATGGCGGTCAGCGCCCGGCTCGCCTCCGCTACGGTTTCGACCGGCTGGCGATTCACCTTCAGGATGATGTCCCCGGGCTGGAGGCCTGACTGCGCCGCCGCCCCGGTCGGATCCATGTCGGTGATCAGCACGCCTTTGGTGCCCGACGGCACCCTCAGGCGCCGCGCCATGTCTGCGCTGAGCGGGCCGAGCGTCAGGCCGAAGCCGCCGCCCGTCTCCTCCTCCTGCGCCGCCTCTTCAGCCTGGTTGCCCTCGGCCGCCAGGTCGAGTTCCTCGACGGTCACCGACAGGCTCCGTTCCTTCTTGTCCCGGAGCACCTTGATCGGCAGCGAGGTGCCGGGCTTGGTGGACATGATCATCCGCACCAGGTCGTTCCGGTCGGCGACCGACCTGCCGTTGAGCTCGAGAATGACGTCGCCCAGCTCGATCCCGCCCTTGGCGGCAGGGCTGTTGGGTGTCACCGAGACGACCACCGCCCCCTTGCGCTCCTTGAGTCCAAACTCCGAGAGCGCGTCGCGCTGCACGTCCCGAACGAGGACCCCGATGCGCCCTCTGACGATCTTGCCGGTCTGGAGCTGCGGCAGGATGTCCCGCACCGTGCTGATCGGCACCGCGAACCCGATCCCGATGTTGGCCGCGCGGGCGGAGTCGGTGTAGATGGCCGTGTTGATGCCGATGACTTCGCCCCGGATGTTCAGCAGCGGCCCGCCGGAATTGCCGGGGTTGATCGCGGCGTCGGTCTGCAGCACGTCCTCGAACCGGCCTTCGGCCACCTGCATTGGCCTGCCGATCGCGCTGATGACGCCCACGCTGATGGTGTGGCTGAGATTGAAGGGGTTGCCAATCGCCATGACCCAGTCGCCGGGGGCCATCTGGCTCGAATCGCCCAGCTTGACCTCGGGCAGCGCGTGATCGGGCTTCTTGATGAGCTGGATGAGCGCGCTGTCGGTCAACTGGTCTTTGCCGATGACCTTGGCCTCGTACACCTGGTCCTCGTCGCCGTACAGGCCGACTTCGATCTTGGTCGCGCCCTCGACGACGTGATTGTTCGTCAGGATGTAGCCGTCCTTGTTGATGATGAACCCGGTGCCCGCCGCCACGGCCACTTCCTCGCGCGGCCGCTGATTGCGGGGGAGCTGGCGCTGGAAGAACTGGTTGAACGGGTCATCCTGCCCGCCACCGAAGAGACTGGTCATGTCCTGGGCCTGGCGCTTCGACTGAGTCCGGATGTTCACAACGGCCGGGGTCTGCGCCTTGGCGATATTCCTGAACGTCATCGCGTCCAGCGGTCCGGCAGATGGCCCGGCATTGCTGAGCTGGGGCATCAGGTTCAACGTCTGCGCTTCCGATCGGGGCGCGAGATCCAGGCGCGACGCGATGACCATGCCGACGGCTAGTGACGCCACGGCAATCAGCCCCGCATAGAAAAACGTGGTCTTCCGACTAGACATCTCTCAATCCTCCAGCCAATTACCGTTCACCAGCGCGCCGCCGCAATCTGCCCGCCTGAAGGCCTCCTGCCTCACCGGCTCCCGCGAGGCGCGGGACGCCGGCCGTCGGGTCAGGCCCAATATTTCAGTATACTCCGGTCGCTCGCAGGCACGGGGGCCTCCCAGGCAGGCGTCAGATTGACTTCCCTTTCGCTCTCTTATACTTTGACGCCGCCGTTGCTTCGGAAGTTTGCGGTATGGAGGATCTCATGTCTCGTCGCCCAATCCCGGCCCCTGCACCAGGCAGGCGGGCGGTTCC
The DNA here is from genome assembly GCA_963843385.1 of uncultured Acidobacteriota bacterium. GTDB lineage: Bacteria > Acidobacteriota > Vicinamibacteria > Vicinamibacterales > JAKQTR01 > CAVOHU01. The sequence goes on along the minus strand of CAWJJY010000005.1, from coordinate 318,183 downwards.
CGCCGTCCTGGCCGCTCTCATCCTTGCCCTTGCTCTCTGGTCCGACACGTTCACGGTGTCGGCCGCCCCGCAACGCGGCCAGCGTGCCTCGGCCGAATCCGGGCCCGCTCGGCCCCTGGCCGTCCACAAGGTCGGCGGCGTCAGGGACGGCGCGTCCGTCTTCCCGCTGTCGAACTACCCGGAAATGAAGCCGCTCGTGCCGGGCGAGGTGGACTTCAAGCATTACCACTCGGTCGAGGAAACGCTGGGGCTGCTGAAGATGTGGGCCCAGAAATTCCCCGACCTCATCGATCTCTATTCGGTGGGCCGGTCGTTCGAAGGCCGCGAGATCTGGCAGATCACCATCAGCAACAAGAAGACCGGGAAGGACACCGACAAGCCCGCGTTCTTCCTGGAAGGCGGGCGCCACGCTGGGGAAATCAGCGGCATCGAAACCACGCTCTATTTCATCAACCACGTGCTCACCGGTTACGGCACCGATCCTGCGATCACCAAGCTGGTCGACAGCAAGGCGCTCTACGTCAAGCCGAACAACGATCCCGACGGCAACACGCTCTACCATCTGACGGCGCAGTCCTCCCGGAGCACGGTCCGTCCCAATGACGACGACGGAGACGGGCTGCTCGACGAGGATCCGCCCGAGGACCTGGACGGCGACGGGTACATCAGGCAGATGCGCAAGTTCGTCGGTCCTGGAAAGGGCAACGCGACCAAGGACCCGAAGGACCCGAAGGGCCGCGCGATGAGGCGGGCCGCGCAGGGTCAGGGTGACTACCTGACCTACTCGGAAGGCATCGACAACGACCTCGACGGCCGATTCAACGAGGATGGCATCGGAGGCCTGGACCTGCACCGCAACTACCCGGAGAACTGGCGCCCGGCCAGGGAGGCGACCGGCCGCGGCTACACGCAGGGAGGATCGGGCGAGTTTCCCCTGTCCGAGCCTGAAACGCGCGCCGTCGTCATGTTCCTGCTGACGCACCCCAACGTCGGGCTCGCGCAGTCGCTCGACACGGCGGTGCCGATGATCCTCCGCGGGCCGTCAACCAGCGCGACCGATGAGGGAATGTTCCCGGAGGACGCCGCGCTGGCGAACAAGTTCGACAAGAAGGGCGTGGAGATCACCGGCTATCCGTGGGCGGGCGACACGTATCACGTCTACGCGACACGAGGCGGCGCCAACCCGATGACCGGTGAACCGCCGTCGGACTCGCCGATCTTCGGACACGGGCCGGACTTCGGCTATCTCTACTACGGCGTCATCTGGTACGGAGACGAGATCTGGAACGGCGGACGCTTCGCCGACTACGACAAGGACGGCCGCATCGACGAGTGGGAAGTCCTGAAGTGGAACGACGAGAACCGTCCGGGCAAGGGCGATTACAGGGACTGGACGCCGTTCAAGCACCCGCAGCTCGGAGATGTCGAGATCGGAGGCATGAGCCCCAAGTTCTACAGCCAGAACCCGCCGGCCGACATGATCGAGACGTGGGCGCGCAACGAGGCTATGTTCAACCTGTACCTCGCCCAGCAACTGGCGCAGGTACGTCTCACCTCGGTGACCGCAGCGCCTGCCAAGGGTGTCCCGCCCTCCGAGGGCGTGTTCGACGTCTCGGCGACGGTCACCAACGATGGCCTGATTCCGACGGCGCTCGAGATGGCCAAGCGCGTGAAAATCGTGCGGCCCGACGCGTTCTCCATCCGGCTGGCTGCGGGACAGGAGCTGTCCAGACCGGCGGCCGGCAAGCCTGCCCAACGCCCGAGCATCGACATCGGCTGGCTCAAGCCCGGCGAAACCCGGACCGTGTCGTGGCAGGTCAAGGGTGCGGGCAAGGCGACGGTGACGATTGGTTCCACCCGCGGCGGCGTGGACAGGAAGGACGTCGACATCGGGCAGAAGTAGGTAGTACCTGGCTGGCGGCTGGCGGCTGGCGACCGGCGGCCGGATGCTGGCGACCGGCGGCTGGAGGCTGGCGTTCCGACGATGCCCTTCGAGTACTTTGCGCACACCGGCGACATCGGCGTCAGGGTGTGGGCGGACTCGATCGACCAGCTGTTCGACGCAGCCGTCGCGGCGCTGGTCGACGCGGTGACCGACAGCACGGCGGTGCAGGCACGAGAGACCGTGACACTTTCGTGCCATGCACCGCACCTCGATCTGCTGCTCCACGATTTCCTCAGCGACGTCCTCTTCCACCTCGACGCGAGGGAGTTGCTCCCGCACTCGTCCAACGTGTCTATCACGCGCCACGAAGGACAGTGGAGCCTGCAGGCCCGACTCGCCGTCGAACATTTCGATCGCGAGCGTCATCCCCTCAAGGCTCAGGTCAAGGGAATCACCTACCACGCGCTCTCGGTCGATCGCACAGACGAGGGCTGGTGCGCCACCCTGGTGTTCGACATCTGAGCGAACGGGGCTGGTGCGCCATTTGAGGTCAGGCCGTGCCCGCGGCGGCGTGCGCTCAATGCCGGTGGGTCTGCTAGCCCGCACTATTCACAAACGCTGCCCGCAAGCTCATAGTGCGCCGGCGGCATGCGAGTCCCTCACGTCGCCGGTTTCGACACCGCGCCACACGCGGTGCTCAAGACGTCGCCCGGGCTAGTCCTGAGCGAAGGCCCGATTCTCGGGCCTGAGTCGAAGCCCGAAGGGCGGATTATTCGGACCTTCGCGAATAATCCGGGCTAGGATGGCCTCTGCCATGCACCTCGAACAGATCGACCCGTACCGCTGGCGGATCCCGCGCGAAGGCGGCATGCTCGTCGACGGCATCGTTTACGCGGACGAGCACCTGATGCACGACATCCGGGCCGACCAGAGCCTGCAACAGGTGCGCAACGTGGCGCACCTGCCCGGCATCGTGCGGGCGTCGATGGCCATGCCGGACATCCACTGGGGCTACGGCTTCCCGATCGGCGGGGTCGCCGCCATGGATGCCGAGGAAGGCGTGGTCTCGCCGGGAGGGGTCGGCTACGACATCAATTGAGGGGTTCGGCTTCTGGGCTCAGGTCTGAGCCGCACCGAGCTTCTCCCGCATCTGCGCGACATCGTGGCGCAGATGTACCGCTCCATTCCAACCGGGGTCGGCTCCAGCCGGCGGGATTTGATTTTGTCGCCGAAGGACCTGACCCTCGTCCTGCAGCGCGGGGCTGCCTGGGCCCTCCGGCGCGGGCTCGGCCAAGACGGCGACCTGGACTGCATCGAGGACAACGGGTGCCTGCTGAAGGCCGACCCCGGGCTGGTGTCGGACCGCGCGCGGGAGCGCGGACGGGCGCAGCTCGGCACGCTCGGGTCCGGCAACCACTTCGTCGAGATCCAGTACGTGGACAAGATCTTCGACAAGCCGATCGCCGCCGCGTTCGGGCTGCGCCTCGACGAGATCACCGTGATGATTCACAGCGGGTCTCGCGGCCTGGGCCATCAGGTGTGCGAAGACTACCTGCGACACATGGTGAATACGGCGTCCCGTCACGGCATCGACCTGCCCGATCGTCAGCTCTGCTGCGCTCCCATTCAGTCGCCGGAGGGGCGGGACTACCTGGCGGCCATGGCCGCCGCCGCCAACTTCGCGTTTGCGAACCGGCAGGTGATGTGCCACTGGGTTCGGGAGAGCTTTGCCGCTGCCCTGTCGGTCGCTCCCGACCGGCTCGGCCTCGACGTGGTCTACGACGTCTGCCACAACATCGCGAAGTTCGAGACCTTCACCGTCGATGGGCTCCAGCGCCGGCTGTGCGTGCATCGCAAGGGCGCGACGCGGGCCTACCCGCCGGGCCATCCGCAGACTCCGGCCGCCTACCGTGAATTCGGACAGCCGGTGTTGATCCCGGGCGACATGGGGCGCTACTCCTTCGTGCTCGCCGGCACGGCCGGAGCCTTTGCCGAGACCTTCGGCTCCACCTGCCACGGCGCCGGACGGCGCATGAGCCGCCACGAGGCGAAGCGGGTTGTCCGGGGACGTTCGCTCATCGAGGAAATGTCAGACCGCGGCGTGGTCGTGATGGCGGCCGGCATGGCGACCGTCGCCGAGGAAATGCCCGAGGCCTACAAGGACGTGGCCGATGTGGTCCGTGTGGTCGAAGGCGCCGGCCTCAGCACCCGGGTGGCCCGACTCAAGCCCCTCGGGGTCATCAAAGGCTAGGGGCTTGGGGCGGGCGCCGGCCGCCGGCCGCCAGCCGCCACAGAGGATCCCCAAGTCCCGGGTGCCGATTCCAGCGTCCTAGTACCTGAGGGCACGTCCGGCTCCTCGTTCTGTCCCGTCTGGACGCCGGGGGATGGATGCGCCCTCGCGGGTTACATCAGGGGGCCGACTGCAACATGTGGGGTATGAACGTGGGACGATCTCTTGCGCTCGGCGTGGTGGTGTTGACGGCTGGCTCCGTCCTGACCGGGCAGCAGACCCAGCCGGTCAAGCCCGATTCCCAGATGCCGCCCATCACCTTTCGGGCGGAAATCAACTACGTCGAAGTCGACGCGGTCGTCGTCGACCGGCAGGGCAACTTCGTCCGGAATCTCCGGAAGGAGGACTTCCAGATCGTCGAAGACGGCAAGCCGCAGACAGTCACTGCGTTTGCGTATGTGGACATTCCTGTCGTGCGGGCGGAACAGCCCCTGTTCGCGGCCCAGCCGGTCGAACCGGACGTGCAGTCGAACACCGACTCGGGGGGAGGCAGGCTCTATGTGCTGATCCTCGACGACCTCCACACGCAACCACTTCGCTCGATGCGGGTCAGGCGCGAGGCGAAGGAGTTCATCGACCGCAACCTCGGGGCCAACGACCTCGCGGCGGTCGTCCACACCAGCGGCCGGGAAGACGCGGCGCAGGACTTCACCAACAACAAGCGGAGGCTGGACGAGGCCATCGACAAGTTCATGGGGCGCAAGCTCCGCTCCGCGACCCTCGAAAAGGTCAACCAGTACAACCTGACCGGCGGCATGTCCAGCCGGCCCGGTCGGCCGGTGGCGGATCCGTACGAGCAGGAACGCGCCTTCAACGCCCGCAACGTGATGAGCACGCTCAGGAGCCTCTCGAACTGGCTCTCGGATGTCCACGGCCGGCGCAAGGCGGTGCTGGTCTTCAGCGAAGGCGTCGACTACGACATCACCGATCCGATCAACAACCAGGAAGCGTCGACGATCATGTCCGAAACGCGGGACGCGATCGCCGCGGCCAGCCGGGCCAACGTCAACTTCTACACCATCGATCCGCGGGGCCTCCCGACTATCGGCGACGAAAGCATCGAGATGACCGGCTCGATACCCGAGGATCCGTCGGCCGGCATTTCGAGGACGGCCTTCGCCGATGAACTTCGACTGTCACAGGACAGCCTGCGCACGCTGGCCGAACAGACGGGAGGCTTCGCGGCGGTCAACTCCAACGACTTCCGTTCCGCATTCGGCCGGATCGTCGACGAGAACAGCTCGTACTACGTGATGGGCTACTACTCGACCAACGAGAAGCACGACGGCCGCTATCGCCGGATCGAGGTGCGCCTGAACCAGCCGGGGCTCCAGGTCAAGGCCCGGAAGGGCTACGTGGCGCCGGAGGGACGCGCCGCAGCGGTCAGGGTGCCGAAGGCCAGCGACAAGACGTCGCCGGTGTTGCGCGACGCGATCGACAGCCCGCTGCAGGATTCGGGCCTTGCGCTGTCCATCTTCGCCGCGCCCTTCAAGGGCACCGTCCCGAACGCATCGGTGCTGCTGGTGGTGCGGGTGCAGGGAAGCGAGCTCTCGTTTGTCGAGCATGACGGCGCGCAGAGCAACGTGCTCGAGGTGGCCTACGTGATGCTCGACGAGCGCGGCAAGGTGAAGGCGGCCAGTTCCGACACCGTGACGCTGGCGCTCAAGCCGCAGACCTTCGAGGCCGTGAAGAAATACGGGATCCAGGTTCAGACTCGCGCGGCCGAGGTGCCGCCGGGAAAGTACCAGCTCCGCCTGGCCGTCCTCGAGAAGAACGGGGGCCGGAAGGGCTCGGTCCACTACGATCTCGACATCCCTGACTTCTCGAAGTTGCCGTTGTCGATGAGCGGTCTGGCGGTGACCTCGTCCGAGGTGAGCCGCATGGCGCCCACCGCGGGGAGCGACCCTGTGCTCAAGGGACTGATTCCTGCGCCGCCGACCACCGCCAGGGAATTCAGCGTCGGCGATGTCCTCGCCCTGGTGTCCGAGGTCTACGACAACGAAGGGCGGACCTCCCATCGGGTCGAGATCACCTCGACGTTGCGGGCCGACAACGGCCGGGTCGTGTTCAAGACCTCGGAGATGAGGGCCAGCAGCGAGCTTGGAGGGAAGCGCGGGGGGTATGGCTACGCCGCGCAGGTCCCGCTCAAGGATCTGCAGCCGGGATTGTATGTCCTGAGAGTGGAGGCCAGATCCACGCTCGGCAAGGAAGCCAGCACCGCGCGGGAGATGCTGATCCGGGTGGTTCCCTGATTGGGGTCGGATGGCGGCGGCGCGGTCAACGCGCCGCCGTCGGGAACCTGCAGGCTCGGAATCCTAGAAGGCCTTCATCGGCTTTGTCTTCACCTTGCCGTTCGCATGGGTGAAGACGTACGAATTCCGGAACATCAAGGGGTTCCTCGGGGTCTGGAGCGTCATGGTCGCAATCTCGCCCGGCTGAAGCGGCTGCTTCAGGCGATACGTGCTGCCGGTGACCGGGTTGCTGGCCTTGTCCCACCAGTACTCTTCAACCTTGAGTCCCGCGATCGACGCGTTGGCCATCAGGTTCTTCACCTTGATGGTTGTGACGACCATGTCTTTCTCGGCCTTGGTGACCGGCGCCAGCACGCCGATTTCCACCTCTCCGCGGGAGGGTGCCGCCTTGGGCGCCTGGGCGATCACGGTTCCGGCAAACACACAACCGATGAGTGCGGCGAGCACTGCAGATGATGAGCGAGTCATGATTCCTCCAAGGGATCGGACCAGCGCAGGATCACGGCCGTCCCTGTAAGGCGAATTATAGGACGCGGGCTCGATAAAGCTCAACTGACGTCGTCTAGACCTCGCCGTTCCAGTCCTCGGGCTCGATATTTGCCGACCGGTATACTTCGAGATGCCACTTTCCGCCGCCCCAGGGCTCGATGACCTCGGTGACCACCACGTCCACGAGGATTTCGGAGAAACTGCGCGATTCCGGGTCCCCTTCGAGGTGGTACGCCGGGTCGTCCCAGGCAAAGGTCGGATACAGGACGAGCGTCAGGAACAGGTCGTAGCCGTCGTCGATGACAATCAGCTGGCCGCACGGCCGCTTGAGCGTGGAGTGATAAATCAGGTACTTCTCGGCGCTGTGCGCGCGGATGTAGCGCTTCAGCGCATATTCCTTCGCGACGATCTCCTCGACGGCGATCTTCTTGTCCCAGCAGTCGCGGCAGTACCGCTCCTCGCCTCGCGGCTCGGAAACGTCTTTCGCCCCGCACAGCGCGCAGCGGGTCTTCTCGACGGCCTTTCGTGTCATCGGGCAGATTGTATCAGGGTTCCGCGGGGATCACGCCGAAGGGCTCCGTCCCTCGCGTGCGCGCCGGCGGAGCGTGCGTTCAGCTCGTCGGACTGATCGGCGGGTGGTAGATGATCTGGACGCGGTTGCCGTCGGGGTCCCTCAGATAGCAGGAGCGCGCGCCGTCGCGGTGCGTGCGCGGCCCGGCATCGAGGCTGACCCCGCGCGCGTCAAGGTAGGCGGCCCACGCGTCCACCTGCTCCGGCACCTGCACGACCAGGCCGAGATGATCCAGTGCGGTGTCGGGCGCGGTGTCCCGCACGGCACCGGTGCGGCGATGGAGCGCAAGGTTGTCGCGGCCGGACGTGAGGTAGACGTTGTCCGGGTCGGGCTGCCATTCGATGCGGTACCCGAGCAGGTCGACGTAGAACTTCGTCATCGCGTCGAGGTTGCGGACGAGCAGCGCGAGGTGGCGCAGGCCAAGGTGGGACGGCCTGGCAATCACTCACTCACCTCCACGCCGAGCGCCGTCGCGTACATCTCGTGCACGTACTGCTTGACCATGCGCCGCGTGGTGAACATCGGCAGAACCGTGCGCAAGGCTCCCTTGATGGTCTGAATCCACCGGTGCGGCACGTCTTGAGGATCCCGGTCGTAGAAGGCCGGCACGATTTCCTTTTCGAGCAACTGGTAGAGCGCCTCGGCATCCGCCGCGTCGACTGCGGCCGGATCGTCGCTGGTCGCATGGCTCTCGATCAGCCAGCCATTGGCGCCGTCGTACGCCTCGGCCCACCACCCGTCTCCGACGCTCAGGTGCGGGACGCCATTGATGGCCGCCTTCATGCCGCTGGTCCCGCTGGCCTCCAGAGGCTTGCGCGGCGTGTTGAGCCACACATCGCAGCCGTACACGAGGAAATGCGCGACGTGCAGGTCGTAGTCGTCGACAAACGCGACGCGCCCCCCGAAGGCGGGATCCGCCGCGCGCCTGAAGACCTCCTGGAGGTGGTGCTTGCCGATGTCGTCGGCGGGATGCGCCTTCCCCGCGAAGACGACCTGCACCGGCCGCCTCAGCTGCGAGAGGATCGCGTTGAGCCTGTCCGGATCGTGGAAGATCAGCTCGGGCCGCTTGTATCCCGTGAAACGCCGCGCGAACCCGATGGTCAGCGCGGTCGGGTTCAGCAGCGTTCCGCTGGCGACCACCTGGGCGGCGCTGACCCGCTCAGTGGTCCACCGCTCGCGAGCCCGGTTCTGGATGAAGGCGAAGAGCTCGCTGCGCAGCATCAGGCGGACCCGCCAGAGCTCCTCGTCGGGGATGTCCTGGACCCGATCCCAGAACTCCGGCTCGTCGACCCGCATGCGCCAGTTGGGATCCAGGTGCTGTTCGAAGAGCTTGCCCATGGCCGGGGCGAGCCAGGTGGGGAGGTGGACGCCGTTGGTCACGGTCCGGATCGGCACCTGCTCTTTCGGCGTGCCGGGCCAGAGGCTCATCCACATGTTGCGCGTGACCTCTCCGTGCAGCTGGCTGACGCCGTTGATGGCGCTTGCCGTCCGGATGGCCAGCGCCGTCATGTTGAACAGCGTCCCGCCCCCGCTGTCGTGCGCGCCCAGCGCGAGCACGCGATCCCGGAAGGCGCCCAGACTTCCCCAGTCTCCGCCTAGGTGTTTCTCGACGAGCTGAAACGAGAAGGCATCATGGCCCGCCGGCACGGGCGTGTGGGTGGTGAAGACCGTGGTCCGCCGCACCCGATCCAGGGCATCGTCGAACGAAACCTGCTCGTCGAGCAGCTGCCGGATGCGCTTCAGGGCGACGAAGGCGGCGTGCCCTTCGTTGAGGTGCCAGATGGTCGGGTGAATGCCCATCGCCTCGAGGGCGCCGACGCCGCCCAGCCCAAGGACGATCTCCTGCTGGATGCGCGTCTCCTGGTTGCCGCCGTAGAGGCGGGCCGTGAGTTCGCGGTCCCACGGCGCGTTGGGCTCCCGGTCGGTGTCGAGCAACAAGAGACGTACGCGCCCGACGCGAACCTGCCACACGCCCACGTGGATCAGCCGGTCGCCAACCGGGACCCTCACCACGCAGGGCGAGCCGTCCGGCTGCACGGCCTGCTCGATCGGGGCGTCGGACCAGTCGAGCCGCTCGTAGGACTCGATCTGCCAGCCGTTGGTGGAGACGTGCTGATGGAAGTACCCCTGCGGGTACATGAACCCCACGCCGACCAGAGGGAGGCCGAGGTCGCTGGCCTCCTTGCACGTGTCTCCAGCGAGCACGCCAAGGCCGCCGGCGTAGATGGGCAGACATTGATGGATCGCGAACTCGGCCGAGAAGTAGGCGATCGTTCGCGTGTCTCCGCGATTGAACGTCTGAGCCCACCAGGTGTCACGAGCGGCCCGGGCCGCCTTGAGCCCCCTGATGGCGTCGTCGTAGAGCGCCAGAAACCCCCGGTCTCGAGTCAGTTCCTCCAGGCGTTCGGCAGAAACCATGCGCAGCATGCGAACAGGGTTGTGGCTGGTCAGGCCCCACAAGGGATAGTCCAGGCGCCGAAACAGATCTCGAGCACGGTAGTGCCAGCTCCACCACAGGTCGGAGGCCAGCTCACCCAGTTCGGCGATGCGCTCAGGGAAGCGAGGAAGCGATGGCGTCATGGTCGTCGGCGGTTCCGGGAAAACAGACGCGGAGCAGCGAGCATCGATCTACCCGTCATTCTCCTGGTCATCAGTCCAGATCTACCCCAGTGGTTTCCATCCTAGTGGCCGCGGCGCCCGGCCGTCAAACGTGCGCCGCCTCGCAGGCAGGCGTCCCGAACAGGCGTCCCGAACCGCGCTCCCGCGGGCGGGTTGCGAGTAGAATGGAGCGCCTTCATCCCATACGGAGGAGTAGCCGATGAGCAGGATCAACAGACGTGATTTCGTGCTGACGGGGGCCGCTGCGGTCGCGGCCGCCGCGGCGTCGCCGGCCACGCTCGGCGCTCAAGCCCCGACAATGGTCGCGCGCAGGTCGGTCAAGCCGGTGGTCGTGTCGTCGGCAAACGGCAACCGGTTCAAGAATGGCGGGGACGTCACGGGCGTCGAGAAGGCGTTCCGGCTGATCACGGGCGGCTCCGACGTGCTCGACGCGGTCATTGCGGGCGTGAACCTGTGCGAACTGGATCCCGAGGACACCAGCGTCGGATACGGCGGGCTGCCCAACGCCGAAGGCGTGGTGCAGCTCGACTCGTGCTGCATGCACGGCCCGAAGAAACGGGCGGGGGGCGTGGCCGCGCTGGAAGGCATCCGCACGCCGTCGCTGGTGGCCAGGGCGGTGATGGACCTGACGGACCATCACCTGCTGGTCGGCAAGGGCGCCCAGCAGTTCGCCCGGAACCTCGGCTTCAAGATCGAGGACGACCTGAACACCGATCAATCGCGGCGCCTGTGGCTGGAGTGGAAGCGGCGCGCCGATCCCGACCACTATCTCGATCCGATCAAGCGCGTCGAAGCCGGCACGCGCGCCGGCCTGGACATGGTCCGGGACGGCCTGATCGATCCCGAGCACTTCTACGGCACCATCAACTGCGACGGCATCAATCCGAAGGGCGAGATCTGCGGTGTGACGACGACCAGCGGGCTCGCCTGGAAGATTCCAGGCAGGGCCGGTGACTCGCCGATCCTCGGCGCGGGACTGTATGTGGACGGCGAGATCGGCGCCGCCGGCTCGACCGGGCGCGGCGAGGCCAATCTTTACGGTCTCTGCTCGTTCCTCATTGTCGAGAACATGCGGCGCGGCCTCTCGCCGAAGGATGCCGGCATGGAGGCGCTGAAGCGCATCAAGTCCAACACGATCGAGAAGCGGCTGCTCGACAGCACGGGCAATCCGAACTTCGGCATCAACTTCTACATCCTGAATGCGAAGGGCGAGTACGCGGGCGTGTCGATGTACCCGTCCAAGTACGCCGTGTGCACCGAGAACGGCGCGCAGACGATCGACACCGAGCCGTTGATTGCGAGACAGCCGGAGCCGGTTCGGTAGCAGCCGGCAGGCTTCCTCGAGGGCCGGCGGGCGCCCGCATTCGGGCCCGCGGCCCTCGTGGCCCCTCACTCGCGGTTCATTTCGCGGGCCGATACTTCTTCAGGATCTCGACAACCTTCTCAATCGGGATGGCGTCCACCGTCCGCGTGCCGGACCTCACGCTGGTCGCGCGAAACAGCGAGTTGTACACCGCCTCTTCGGTCGCCTCGAGCGCGGCCTGGAAAAGTGGCGACACGGCGTCGGTTGGCAGGATCGTCCGCGCCTGCGGCCTGGTCTCGCCCGGCCGCACGCGCAGATCGGCAGAGGTCGAGAAGGCCACGGCGAAGTCTCCGCTTCCATTGCTATAGGAGGACCCGGTCCGCGCCAGGCCGAACACCGCGCGTGCCGCGAGCCGCTTCAGATCACGCGCGTCGAGCGGCGCATCGGTCGCGACGACGATCATGCAGGAGCCGTCACCCGGCCCGAGACCTGGCCCGCTCGCCGGCGAAGCTGCGGGTGTCGACGCGGCGCGCCCGAGCAGCCGGCCGACCGGGGCGCCGTCGATCGTCAGGTTGCCGCCGAAGTTGGTCTGGACCAGGACGCCGAGCGTGTACGCGCCGTTCCGCGCCGGCAGGACGCGGGACGCGGTGCCGATGCCGCCCTTCCACCCGAGACACTGCGTCCCCGTGCCGGCACCGACCGACCCTTCCTCGACCGGGCCGTCGGAGGCTGCGGCAATGGCCGCCAGCACGTGCTCCCGGGTCACGTGCTGGCCGCGAATGTCGTTCAGCCCTCCGTCGTTGGTTTCTCCGATCAGCGCGTTGACGGATCGCACGTCGCCATTGCCGGGTTGATCGAGCACGTAGCGCACGACCGCGTCCATCGCGGTGCCCACGCTGAGTGTGTTGGTGAGGACGATCGGTGTTTCGATGGTGCCCAGTTCCTCGACTTGTGTCGATCCGGCAAGCTTGCCGAACGCGTTGCCGACGAACACCGCCCCCGGCACCTTCTCCTGGAAGAGGTTGCCGCCGTGCGGGATGACGGCTGTCACGCCCGTTCGGACATCAGGTCCGCTCTTGAGGGTGACCTGGCCCACTCTGACACCCCGGACGTCGGTGATCGCGTTGAGCGGGCCAGGCGGATACACCCCGGGAGCGACGCCGAGGTCGCGCGCCCGCGGTCTCGCTGGTTCCTGGCCTCGCGCCAGCAGGGAGGCCGCGATCGTGGCTGCGGCGACGATCACGACGGTGAACTTCATGTCGAGTCCCTTTTCATCGAGGGGTGGATCGAAAATTGGCGCGCCCGCCGAGCACCAACGCGCAGCCAGACTAGTGGGCCCGCCACACGGCGATCAGGCCGATGACGATGCCGATGACGCCGATCAGAAGCGCAACGGCTGGAATCGCCGCGTTCAGCCACTGCTTGAGGTTCCAAATCCGTTCCTGCGTGACCCGTTTCTTCAACTGGCGACGGCCGACGGGGCTGAGGTACCAGAGGTCGCAGGTATCGTCGTGCTCCCACCATTCGCTCGGCAGGTCGATCCCGTACTTCTCGGCGATCCTCCGCAGCCGACGGCTTCGGATCGTCTCGAGGCGGAGATCGGAGAGTTTGCAGTCCCTGAGATACGCGTTGAGCGTCGCGTCGAAATCGTTGCCTTCCTTGGCCTGCTTGAAGCGCGCTTCGTACTCCTTCCCGAGGCGCGCGAGGTCCTTTCGAATCGCCTTGCGGTACGACTTCTCGAAACGACGCTCTCGCCACCGGCGGGACACCTGCATGCAGTCACCTCGCGTCAGCCCTGTTCGTCCGCATGATATGCGCCTCGCGTGCGCCAATCAATGGCGCCATGCGATGGTTGAGTCGCCCGTGCCGGGCGAGAACGGGGCTGGCGCGCCTCTGCCGAGGGCCCGTCTCGACGCGTGGTAAGCTGCGGACAGGTGGGACATCGATTCCGAAATCCCTGGCCTGGTGGCCGGGTTCCGGGCCTGCTTGACGTGCTCAAGTGGGCGGCGACGAAACCGTTCAGCCATCGCCCTGCTGATCCGCCGGCCTCTGCTTTTCGTCGCGCCGCCCCCGCCTTCGCAGCACCGCGGGCCGCGCGGGACGTGCTGTCGGTGACCTGGGTCGGCCATTCGACGCTGCTCGTTCAGCTCGCCGGCTGCAACGTGCTGACCGATCCCGTCTGGAGCCGCCGGGCATCGCCCGTTCAATGGGCCGGCCCCCTCCGCGTGGTGCCGCCCGGCGTGGTGTTCGAGCGGTTGCCTTCCATCGACCTCGTCCTGCTGTCGCACAACCACTACGATCACCTCGACGCGGCCACCATCGAGCATCTGGCGGCTTGCTGGCCGGACGCGAGGTTTGTCGTGCCGGCGGGCCTCTCGGCGTTTGTCCGCAGGCGCGGTGCGCGGCACGTGACGGAACTCGACTGGTGGGCGACCGCCGAGGTCGGCGATCTGGCGGTGGGGTGCACGCCGGCGCAACACTTCAGCCAGCGACGGCCGGGAGACAGGAATCGGACCCTCTGGTGCGGATGGGCGATCGAGGGCGCGGGCCGCTGCCTCTACTTCGCGGGAGACACCGGGTATCACCCGGTGTTTGGGGACATCGCCGCGCGGTTCGGCCCCTTCGACGTGGCGTGTCTCCCGATCGGCGCCTATGAGCCGCGATGGTTCATGCGTCCCATCCATCTGAATCCGGAGGACGCGGTGCGCGCGTTCACCGACATCTGCCGGGCACAGCCCGGGCATGACGCCGGTGTCATGCTGGCCATGCACTGGGGGACCTTCAAGCTGACCGACGAGCCGCTCGATGAGCCGCCGGAGCGGACCCGCCAAGCGTGGCGACAGGCCGGCCTCTCCGATGATCGGCTCTGGATCCTCGCGCACGGGGAAACCAGGGTGCACGATCCCGCTGACCGGGCGGACGGCGGGGCGTAGAATCACCACCAGTGCGCCGCTCGTGCGCGCACAAAGGAGCATGAACCTTGTCGACCGAGGCACTCCCCACTGGTCCGGCGCGCCTCTGGCGCCAGTTGTCCAGCGATCAGAGACTCGTTCTGGCCCGCGCGCTCTGGGACGACGATGAGTCCACCGCGCAACGCGCCGAGGCGGTCGTGCACATCGCGCGGCAGATGAAATTCCGCATCCAGTACGTGCAGAAGCTCGCGCGCGACAAACAGGTCCACTACCTGGCAACGGTCTCCGGCGTGCCCGATGCGGTTGCCGGGCGGGCGCTGGTCGTCTACCACCTCGCGCAGAAGCGGCCCATGCTTCACGCGTTTCTCGATCATCTCGGCATTGCGAACGACGACGGCCTCATCAGCGGCCAAATCGATTCGCCCAACGCGGCGACGCTGACCGACGCCACCCGCGCGCTCATGGCCGAGTACCCGATCGAGGATGTGAAGCTCTACCTGTTGACGCTCTTCGTTCAGGATCGCGAGACCTGGCAAGGTCTGGACGAGGTCTTGCGGACTTTCGACACGCCCCCGTCCGGCCTCTAGTGGCCTGTCCCGGCCAGCTGTGATGCGAATGCCGGAGCGCGGCGCCCGCGTCGCAAGGCGCGACGACCGAGAATATCGGGAATATTCGAGGAAGGAGCAACGCAGCGACACGGGATGCCCCGCCCGGAAGTCGCTTTACAGCTGGCTGGGACAGGCCACTAGCGCGTCGGCCGGATCACGAGGGCCGTTTCAGCGCGACCATCACGCTGGACCCGCCGTCACCCCAGTGGTACCCGAAGGAGAAGGGCAGCGGCCTGGCTGCGCCGGGCTTCTTGTAGATCGCGTCGAGATCCTTCTGGAACCCGTAGTTGAAATCCTTCACCGGCTTGCGGTACTGCCCGTAGAGCGAAATGTCCCAGTTGCCGCGGGCGAAGAACGAATACGGGATCCCCGAGTCGTCCTGCAGCACCAGCCGTGACTGGTTGAGGATGATGCCCCGCACGAGGGAGAAGCGGTTGTCGTGCATCAGGTACGACGCCGACTTGACGAACGTCGTCACCGGGCCAAGGCCCTTGAGATACTCCACCAAGGCCGTCTTTCTCGAGAAGGCCCGGTCCTCCATGTCGACGCGAATGTAGATGAGCGTCTGCACGCGATCCGAGTGCGCGGCCACGAACTTGATCGCCACGCCCGGCACGTCCCACTGATTCCAGGGACCGCTGCGCTCCACGCTGACGATCCTGGCGTCGAGGCGCGCGAGGAACACCAGACAAACCGGCAGGTTGCCGTCGAGTTCCGGCTTCCGGAGGTCCTTCTGCATCCGGCTGGTGATGAAGTAGTTCCGCTGGAAGATGTCCGCCATCGACTGGCGCAGTTCAGCCGTCAAGTCGTCGATGCGCTTGTCGGTGTATTTTTCGACCGCCGGAACGCTCCCGATCGGTTCGAGGC
Source organism: uncultured Acidobacteriota bacterium (assembly GCA_963843385.1). Lineage (GTDB taxonomy): Bacteria > Acidobacteriota > Vicinamibacteria > Vicinamibacterales > JAKQTR01 > CAVOHU01. Next base: position 302,387 of record CAWJJY010000005.1, on the reverse strand, counting down.
CGAACAGCAGGTAGGTGCTGCACTTCGGAAACAGCAGCACGGCATTCAGGGCGTCGGGTCCGCCGAAGGGGTAGAAGAGCGTGTCGCAGCTCTCGGCGGCCGGTCCGAACTCCTGATCGCGCCACTTCCGCATCAGGCTGAATCGGGCCAGTTCGTTGTGGGCCCAGTTCGACTCGAACAACGTCGCGTGAGACTGCCACGATTGCCGGTCGAGGACTCGTTTGAAGCGCGCGCCATTCTCGGGCTGCTGGCCCGCCAGCACCCGCGCGCTGTCGGTCAGGTCATGGTCGTAGGCGACCGCCGGTTCCGGAGGCGGCGGGGCCGCGGTCTGCTGCGCCTTTGTTCCGGGCCCGCTGCATGCAGGCAGACCGACCAGGGCTGCACCTACCAGGAAGAACGTCAATGGACCGGCGCGTCGCATCATCTCGGTGAATCTGCCGCAAGGCTGAGTCATGGAATCCATGTTACAGACGACCACGGGATCGGGTCCCTGGTCCGGCATCGAGTGTAGCGGGTTTGGCCGGGCCTTAACAGGCTCGATGCGATCGAACGCCTGCGATTGGAGGCAATCCGGCGGCGCGCGGCTGCGGGATGCGTGACGGTCCCTGCGGCTCCCGTTCCGGACCAGCTGCCGATTCCCGATCGGCCGCGTGGCGTCCCTGGGATAGAGTGAAACGCGGAGCTGCCGAGGTGATTCCTTCGTCCCTGCTGATCGCAGCGTACGAGTCGGGCTACTTTCCGATGGCCATGGAGGACGGGGCCATCCGGTGGTTCTCGCCGGATCCTCGGGCCGTCCTGCCGATCGAGGGATTTCACGCGTCCCGCCGGCTCATGAGGGTCGTCCGCTCCGGACGCTTCAGCCTGACCACCGACAGGGCCTTTCAAGACATTATGCTGAGCTGCGCGCAGGACCGCGACGAGGGGACCTGGATCAGCGACGAGATTATCCAGGCGTACTGCGGGTTGCACGAGATGGGACTGGCCCACTCGATCGAAGTCTGGCAAGGTGACACGCTGGCCGGCGGGTTGTACGGCGTCAGCCGGCACGGAGCGTTTTTCGGCGAATCGATGTTCCATCGCGTCACCGATGCCTCGAAGGTTGCCCTGGTGGCCTTGCTCGATCGCCTGCGCGATCGCGGATATCGCCTGCTCGATGTCCAGTGGGTCACGCCGCACCTGGAGTCGTTCGGCGCGATCGAGATTCCAAGGGACCGATACCTCGAGTTGCTTGCCGAGAGCATGCGCCTCGAGTGCACGTTCGGATGACGGCATGGAGGCGGGGAGAACAGGCAGGGCCAGCGGTTGACAGGTCTGTGCGCACGACCAGCCGGCACCAGGAGCTCTGGAGGGCTTGAAATGGCGAACCGAAGTGTCTACCACTTGAATCTCGAGACTGACGTGCTCGAGGGCGCGACCATGGCGTTGCTGCCGGGCGATCCCGGCCGCGTCGAAGCCATCGCGACGACCTCTCCGTTCGAACGAAGCCGCGAGCTGGCGAACAAGCGCGAGTACCGGACGTGGATCGGGTACATCGGCGGCGCGCCCGTGCTGGTGACCTCGACAGGCATCGGCGGGCCGTCGGCCTCCATTGCGATCGACGAACTCGCGCAGATGGGCGTTCGGACCTTCCTGCGCGTCGGAACGACGGGGGCCATCCAGCCGGACATCGACGTGGGTGATGTCGTCATCACGACCGGCGCGGTGCGCCTCGACGGGGCATCCACCCACTATGCGCCGATCGAATTCCCGGCCGTTGCGCATTTCGACGTGGTCCAGGCGCTCCTCGAGGCTGCCCGAGCGTCAGGCGTTCGGGCGAGGCCCGGCGTCAGCGCGTCGTGCGACACGTTCTATCCCGGCCAGGAGCGCGTCGATTCGTACTCCGGGTACGTGCCGCGCCGCTTTCAGGGCGCGACCGAGGAATGGCGCCGGCTGCACGTTCTGAACTACGAGATGGAGTCGTCCACCGTCCTCACCTTGTGCGCCGCGATGGGATTGCGCGGCGGATGCGTCGCCGGCGTGGTGGTCAACCGGACACGGGGCGAGTCCATCACGAAGGCCGACCTGGAACTCGGCGAACACAACGCGGTGACGGTCGCCGTGCAGGCGGCGGCGCGTTTGAGCGCACGTTGACAGGTTTGGGGAACAGGCGCCAGGCGCCAGGGCGATCTCGCTGAAGCGCCGCGCCTCGATTCCCGGTTCGTAGTCGCGGCATGATCCCTGTCTGAATTGCCTCCAGCCCCCAGCCCCTGGTTCTTGGTCTCTAGCCCAGGGCCGAGGTGAGGATCGCGGCCAGCTCCTCATGCGTGAGCTCGACAGGATTTCCCTTCATGCTGTTCGACTGGCGCGCGTGCTCGACCAGTGCCGGCACATCGCCCGGTGTGAGGCCGTAGGCCGAGAGCGGCGGAACCTCCATTTCCCGGCAGGCCGCCTCCACCCACCCTGCCGCGTCCAGCGCGTCCGCCTGCGCGTGTCCCGTCAGCAGGAATCCGAGATGATCCGCGCGGCGTCGCGATTCACTGCCCGGTGCGCGGTCCCGCAGCGCCCGGACGTTCGCGCGAAGCACGTGAGGCAGCAGGGCCGCGCATACGGCCCCGTGGGCCGCGGTGAATCTGCCGCCAATCGGCGCCGCAAAGCCGTGGACGGCCCCCAGGCCGGCATTGGCCAGGGCCATGCCCCCGAGCAGCGCGGCGATGCACATGTCGGTCCTCGCCTCGGCGTTCCGGCCGTCTTCCCACGCGCGTCGCAGCGAACGGGCCACGCGAGGGATGCCGTCGACACAGCACGCGTCGGTCAGCGGGTTGGCCCGGGGTGACAGATAGGGCTCGATTAGTTGCGTGAGCGCATCGAGGCCGGTTGACGCGGTGACCGCCGGCGGTATTTCGAACGTCAGCTCGGGATCGACAATCGCGACGCGCGGCAGCATCAGGTGACTGCGCAGGCTTGCCTTGACGCGCTCACCGGGCACGGCGATCACTGCGTTGCGCGTGACCTCTGCTCCGGTGCCTGCCGTGGTGGGAATCGCGACGTACGGCAGCGTGGCGGCCGCCAGCGGCAGACCCCGGCCCACCACTTCCAGGTAGTCGAGCGGGTCTCCGGTGTTGGTCGCGAGCGCGGCTATCGCCTTCCCGGCATCGATCGCGCTGCCCCCGCCGATGCCCACCACGACGTCGATGGACTCGGCCCTGGCGAAGGCCGATCCCATCCTGACGAACTCGACGTCGGGCTCGTGGTCGACCGACAGGATCAGCGCCTCGAAATGTCTCGCGCGAAGCTCGGCCAGCAGCGGGTCCGAGCGCTCCCAGTGGTGACCGGTCACGACCATCACGCGCGAGCCGAGCGCGCTGACAATCGCACCCGCCGCCCGGATGGTACCGGGACCGAACACGACACGGCCCGCCGTGGCGAATTCAAACTGCATCTGATCCCGGGCCCGCCCATCCGGCGGCATCGGCCTGATACTTGACGCCGACGCGCGGTTCGGCCATCAAGGGCGCGACCGCCTCACGCCACCGCTGGTAGTGGTCGGTCTCCTTGTGCGACACGACCGCTTCCGGCGTCCTGTACGCCTCGATCAGGATGAACCGGGTTGGATCGTCCTGCTGCTGGATGAGATCGAAGCGCTCGACGCCGGGCTCGCGCCTGCTGTGCAACGCGTTGTCGAGCGTGGCCAGGCGGAAGGGCTCCACCTCGCCAGGTGTGACGTGGACGTGGACGAGCATGACGATCATGGGTTCACCATGCGTGAACTGACGAGCCGACGGCCTCGCGACCGGGCCGCGACCCGTTGTCACGCGACTGAATGCCAGGGATCGGACGATCGCGGCGCGATCAGCTCGCCGCGAGGCTCCGGATGAGCGTCAGCAGCATGCCGATGGCCACCAGGTTGTGCCCGCCCTGCGGCACGATGATGTCCGCGTAGCGCTTGCTGGGCTCGACAAACTCCAGGTGCATCGGCTTCACGGTGTTCAGGTACTGCTCGATGACGGAGTCCATCGTCCGGCCCCGCTCCGCCACATCGCGCTTCAAGCGCCTGATGAACCGCGCGTCATCGTCGGTATCCACGAAGACCTTGACGTCCATCAGGCTCCGGAGCGCCGCGTCGGTGAAGATCAGGATCCCCTCGACGATGATGGCCCGCCGCGGCATGGCCGCCTCGGTGGCCGCCTTGCGTGCGTAGCGCGCGAAGTCGTAGGTCGGCACCTCGACCTGCCGGCCGCTCTTCAGGGCTTCGACGTGCCTCACCAGCAGGTCGGTTTCGAGCGAGTCGGGATGATCGTAGTTGAGGGCGGCGCGCTCCTCGAGGCGCAGGTCACTGCGGTCCCGGTAGTAGCGATCGTGCTCGAGTACGGTGACCTGCTCGTCGCCCAGGCTCTCGACGATCCGCCGGACGACCGTCGTCTTTCCCGATCCCGATCCGCCCGCCACGCCGATGACGACCGAACCTCCTGCCATGGTCTGAAGCCCCCCTACACCCGTCGCAGCCGTTCGGCGGCCTGTTCCAGCGTTTTTTCCTGCTTGGCGAAGCAGAACCGAAGCACGCGCGGCGCCTCGCTCGCGTAGAGGAACGCCGAGGTCGGAATCGATGCCACACCGTGTTCGAGCAGGAGCCGTTCGGCGAATGCCACGTCCGGTTCGTCGCTGATCGCGGAGTAGTCGAGAATCTGGAAGTACGTTCCGCGGCAGGGAAGAGGCTCGAGCCGCGATCCCTCGAGCAACGCCACGAAACGGTCGCGTTTGGCCTGATAGAACACCGCCAGATCGTCGTAGCGTTCGCGCCGCGCCGTGAACTCCGCGTAGGCGAGCTGGATCGGCGTGTTGGTGGCGAAGGTCACGAACTGGTGGATCTTCTGAATCTCGGAGGTCAGGGGGCGAGGCGCGGCCACGTAGCCGATCTTCCATCCCGTCGTGTGGTACGTCTTTCCGAACGAGCTCACGACGCAGCTGCGGGCGCAGAGCTCCGGCACGCTCGCGAGGCTCTGGTGCCGTGCGCCGTCGAACACCACGTGCTCGTATACCTCGTCGCTCAGCACGACGACGTCGGTGCCGTCGAGCACGGCGGCCAACTGGCGGACATCGTCGGCGGTGAGGATCATGCCCGTCGGGTTATGAGGCGAGTTGATGACGAGCAGCCTGGTCCTGCGCGAAAGGGCGTGCCGCACTTCATCCCAGTCGATGCGATAGTCTGGCGCTCGCAGCGTGACGAACCGGGGAACGCCCCCGTTGAGCTGGATCACCGGTACATACGCATCGTAGGCCGGCTCGAAGACGATGGCCTCGTCACCAGGCCGGACAAATGCGGAGATGACGTCGAAGAGCGCCTCCGTGGCGCCTGATGTGACGGTGATCTCGGTGTGAGGATCGTAGACTGCGCCGTACATCCGGGCGATCTTCGCGGAGAGCGCCTCGCGAAGCGCGAGCACGCCGGGCATGGGCGCGTACTGGTTGTGGCCGCCCTGCAGGTAGCGGTGCACCGTGGCCACCAGGTCCGGGTCGCAGTCGAAGTCGGGGAAGCCCTGCGACAGGTTGATCGCGCCGTGCTCGTTGGCCAGGCGTGTCATCACCGCGAAGATGCTGACGCCGACCTCGGGCAGCCGGGACTCGACCTGCGGGGGAACGCCGTTCATCCGACCTCCTCGAATGTTCGAAGCCCTATTCTGCCACGGTTGACGCTCGAAAGCGGGAGACGTAGAGTGCCTGAGGATCTGGCGCCGGTGGCACGAGAGCTGTGCCGCCCGCGGCGCACACGCGGAGGTTTCCATGAGTCAATCATCCGACCATTACTCCAGTCTCGATTACCGGAAGCTGATTGCGTGGCCCAAGCGCCTCTCGAGAGAATGGACGTTCATGGAGGCGCCGCTTTCGAGCGCCCCGTCGCGCCGCCTGCTCGATCTCGGATCGGGAACGGGCGAGCACGCGCGATTCCTCGCCGGCAAGGGATTCGAAGTCGTCGGCGTCGATGTTTCAGATGCCATGCTCGAGCAGGCAAGGGAGGGCGGGACTCCTCCCGGCGTGAGCTTCGTACGCGGCGATCTCGTGCAGGTCGACCAGGCGGTCAGCGGACGGTTCGGTGCGGCCATCTGCCTGGGCAACACGTTGACGCACGTCACCGACCCGGGCCTGCTGGCGAACCTGTTCGGCGCCGTCCGCCGCGTGCTCCTGCCTGGCGCACCCTTCATCCTGCAGGTGCTCAACTACGAGAGGCTGATCCGCAACGGCCAGCGATGCCTGCCGATGACGTTTCTGACCGACGATGAGGGTGACGCGATCTTCCTGCGGGTCATGACGCACCAGCCCGGGGGCGCCGTGATATTCACGCCCGCGCTGCTGCGCTATCGGCCGGAAGGACATCCGCCGCTCGAGGTCGTGGCCAGTCACAACGTTCCGCTGCGGGGCTGGCTGAAAGACCAGCTCGAGACCGCGCTGGGGGCCGCGGGATTCTCGGACCGCCAAGTCTATGGAACGATGGCCGAGACTTCCTTCGACCCGTGTGAATCGACCGATGTCGTGATGGTGTGCCGGTAGGATTGAGGAGCGGCTCGCAACGCTCAAATTCTGAACCACCCACGTCTCTTGCCGGGTTCCCGGCGTGTCCACTTGCCGTAGGACACGGGAAAGCATACCGTAGAAAGAAGATGGCGGGTGTGGCAGCCTGACCGCAACCGGCCCGGCCCCGCCTCAAGAGGATCGCTGCATGTCGAGTTCGTCGCAACTGATTTGGGTCCACTATCTGCCGATCGTGACGACCCTCGTGTCGGTGGCGTTCTGCCTGTCGCTGTTTCGCCGCTACCTCACCAAGCCGTCGCAGCATCTCCTGTGGTGGGCCATCGGAGTGGCGTTCTACGGATCTGGGACGGTGGTCGAGGCCCTGATTACGCTTGGTGGAAACTCGGTGTTCCTCAACAAGGCGTGGTACATCACCGGGGCGGTGCTCGGCGGCTACCCGCTGGCGCAGGGATCGCTGTACCTCTCGTACTCGCGGAAATTCGCGAATCGAATGACGGCGATCAGCCTGCCGGTGGTCATCGTGACCTCGATCCTGGTCGCGCTGTCGCCGGTCGTCATGGCCAACTTCCAGCCGCAGCGGCCGACCGGCGCCATCCTCGAGTGGCGGTGGGTCCGGTTGATGACGCCTTTCATCAACACCTACGCCGTGTACTTCCTGATCGGAGGAGCCATCGCCAGCGCGTGGCGGTTCCGCCGCCAGCACGCGCCGGGCAACCGTGTCATCGGCAACACGCTCATCGCGGTCGGCGCCATGCTCCCGGGCATCGGCGGATCGATGGCGAAGGCGGGCATGGTGGAGGCGCTCTACATCGGGGAGTGTATCGGCCTCATCCTCATCTGGATTGGCGAACGCACCTGCTCGACCAGCCACTCGAGCGTGGCCGTGCGCGTTGATGAAGCGAGCCCGGCGGCCTGACAAGGGCTCCTGCCGCGGGCGGATCGCGCGTTTGGTTGCAGGGCCGGACTCCTCCGGGGCGCCAATCGCGGCTCTCCAGTCCTCGGAGCTCACCCAGGTCGGGAGATCTCGCCCCGGGCACGCGGGCTGACCCGCCTGCTCCATTCCGGTCGCCAGTCCCCGTAGTTCACTCAGGTCGGGAGATCTCGCCCCGGCACGCGGGCTGGCCCGCCTGCTCCATTCCGGTCGCCGGTCCCCGGGGCTCACTCGCGTCGGGAGATCTCGCCCCGGGCACGCGGACTGACACCGCCTGCTCCATTCCGGCGTGTTCCCAACTCAACTGGAGCGCTGGGGTTAGAACCTCAGCCCAATCGATAGAGGCAGGTAGTCGCCGGTGGCTCGGCGACTCCCGCCCGCTGGCAGGGTGTAGGCCGGTCCACTGAGGATGTGGTGGAAACGCGCCTCGATGAAGGCCGTCAGCTCGCCGTTCACGACGAAGCTGATCCCGCCGCCGATGCTCGCGCCCAGGCCCACGGAGTTGCGTCTGCCGACGACCCGGTCCAGGGTCACGGGTTCACCCGGGCAGACGAACCACCACGGGTTGCACACCGACACCTGTCCCGCGCCATTGCTGCTGAGCGTGACCTTCCGGTAGTAGAGGCCCACGCCGGCCACTGCATACGCCTTGAGACGGCCGGATTGGCGCGGGGGCGTGAACCTGAGGCTCGCTGATCCCGCATCCATGAAGTGGCTGGCCGAAATGGCAAGCTGATCGGCTCGAAGCGGAGCGTCGAGCTCATCGACCGGCGAGCTCCGATCGCCGACTCGCGCGTGAAGCACGTCGATCTGAAGCTCGGTCGCCTTCGACAGGGGAAACACGAATCCCATGTCGAGATTCCACCCCGTTCCGAAATTCTGGCGCACGCTCGCGAGCGGCAGCGTCAAGCCACCGGCGATCTGAAAGAACACGGCGCGTTCCTGCGCCGACGAGCTCGACGACACTCCGAGCGCCGTCAGCACGGCAAGCACGAACGCTGTCCTTCGTCGCTCCATGACGGCATTATGCATCGGGTCCGAGCCGGCCGGCGCGGGGCTTCCCCCGACACATCTATGCGTGCGGCGTGAGGCGCCCGCGGCACCTCGCCGATCGCGACGGCCCTGGGCGTGGGGTGCGAGGTGGGAGGTGAGTGCGGCGGGTCGGTCTTGTCCCGGTCGCTGCGCTGCAGCCGTCCGAGATCGCGTCTTCCGGAGGCTGGGGTGCGAGGTGGGGAGATATGCGGCGGGATCTTGTCCCGGTCGCTGCGCTGCAGCCGTCCGAGATCGCGTCTTCCGGTGGGCGTGGGGTGCGAGGTGGGGAGGTGAGTGCGGCGGGATCGGTCTTGTCCCGGTCGCTGCGCTGCAGCCGTCCGAGATCGCGTCTTCCGGAGGCATGGGGTGCGAGGTGGGGAGATGAGTGCGGCGGGATCGGTCTTGTCCCGGTCGCTGCGCTGCAGCCGTCCGAGATCGCGCGTTCCGGTGGGCGTGGGGGGAGGCGGTGGGGGTCGAGGCGGGATCGGACCTGACCGTGCCGACGCCCGCTGCCGTTCTAGATCTCGTCTTCCCAGGGCTTGGGCTGAGGACCTGGCGTGATCGCCGCGAGGTCGGAATCGTCCATGCCGCCGCCCGTCGGTGAGGTGGCCCGCCTAGCCTTGTTCTCGGCGCGGCGTGCGTCCTTCTCCTGCTGCTTTTCGCGCCGGGCTTTCTCGCGGTCGCGTTTCATGCGGGATGGTCGTGCTCGGTTCATCATGCCTCCCTTCGCAGCCGGTGTGGACGGGTCGGATGTCGCGTCGTGCGCCCCCGAGCAGAGTGGCGAGGTCGGGGCCGACCGCACGGTCGGCCCCGACCTCGTGGCGGTGTTCGACCGATCCGCTTACCAGCGGGGCTCGCGCCGGCGGTTGTTGCCTCCGCCGCCGCCGCCGAAGCCGCCGGAGCGCTCCGGGCGCGGACGGGCTTCGTTGACCGTCAGGTTGCGGCCGCCGAACTCACGCTCGTGAAGCTCGGTGATCGCCTTCTGTGCGTCGGCGTCGGTGGCCATCTCGACAAACGCGAAGCCGCGAGCACGGCCCGTGGCCATGTCGCGCATCACGCTGACCGACTCAACCGCACCCACCGAACCGAACAGTTCCTGGAGGTCCTGTTCGCCCGTGGAATAGGGGAGGTTGCCGACGTAGAGTTTACGACCCATTCTGCACTGCTCCTGTCCCGCCATGCGGAACCTTGGGCGGCCGCAACTGAAGGAGGCCGCCATGACTAACGCGACGATCCACAGTGGATCGTTTCTGATGGCAGCTCGTGACTAAGCTAGAACGTCGCGGGATGAGCGAGTCAGAATCGAATCGGCTCTTGACGCAGCGCTGCAGAGGCGGGCTTCCACCTAACGATCAGCAGTATAGCATACTCGTCCGGCCGGCCCGGGGGCCCCGGGGCCGATCCGCACCGCCGGCTCCGGCGCGGCCGTCACCGAAACGAGGCCGGCCGGCCGCTACTCCCGCGACGTCGCGTCCTCATGCCATGCTTGCGTTGCCTCCCGCGGATCGGGGTATCGTGGTATGGTCCGGTCGGGCCGGCGCGCAGGTGGCTACCGTGATCGACAGAGCGGGATCGGGTCGGGCGGCGCACGACGCCACGGGGTGTACAGCGTGAAGAACCTCACGTTGGCTGTGGCCTCGCTCGTCGCGATGGCCTGGCCGCCAGTTCCCACCCAGCCAGACGGTCTTTCGGTCACCCATTGGGCCCGCGCGATTCAGCCCGGAGAAGTCGTCGTCTTCTCGATTTCGGCCCGGGTCCCGCTGGTGTCGGCCGATGGCCGCGCATTCGGCCAGAAGCTGGCGGTCTTTCCCTCCGGCACGCCCGGGGCCTGGCAGGCGATCGCGGGGATTGACCTCGACACGAAGCCGGGTGCGACGTCCATCGTGATCACGGCGCAGACCGAACGTGGCGTCACGCTGACTGCCGCGTACCCACTCACCGTGGTTCGTAAGGTGTTCCCGACTCGTCGCCTCAAGGTCGACCCCCGATTCGTGACGCCGCCTTCGAGCGCATGGCCCCGGATCGAGTTGGAACGGATGAAACTGGCGGAACTGCTCGCGGGCGTGACGTCGCCGCGCCTTTGGGCCGGCCCGTTCGCCGTGCCCGTCGACGGCACACGCGTGTCGAACTTCGGCACGCGCAGCGTGTACAACGGGCGGATCGGGTCGGCGCATCGAGGAACCGATTTCGCGGCGCCAGCCGGCACGCCAGTGAGGGCCCCCAATGCCGGCCGGGTGGTGCTGGCCGAAGACTTGTACTATTCGGGGAACACGATCATCCTCGACCACGGGCTTGGGATCTATTCGCTGCTCGCGCATCTGAGCCGCATGGACATCTCCGCCGGCGAGCTGGTCGAAGGCGGCGCGGCGGTCGGCGCGGTCGGCGCGACAGGCCGGGTGACCGGCCCCCACCTGCACTGGACACTCCGCGTGGGACCATTGGCGGTCGATCCGCTCTCGCTGGTGGAAGCGACCGCGGTCAATCGCGCCAAGCACGGACCGCTTGGAATCGAACCGCCCTTGTACCGGGACCCGCTCGAACCGGCACCGCCGCCGGGCGTATGGAGCCGGCAGTGACACGGACATCATGACCGGACGCTTCCTGTCGTCCCGATCTCGACGCGTCACGATCGGCACCCTGGCCGTGCTGCTGGCGGGACTGCTGACCACCTCCATCGTGTTCTTCCAGGTCCGCCGGCAGGAGATGAGGAGCTTTCGGGCGCAGTTCCAGAACGACTCGAGTCAGCGGGCGAGTCTCCTCGTCAACGGGCTTCGCGAGTCGACCGCGCTCGCGGCAGCGCTGAGGCAATTCATCGTCGGCGCGCCAACCCTCGATCGCGAGCGCTTCGCCGTGTTCACGCGACCCCTCTTGAGGGATCATCCCGAGACCAGGCTGCTCGTGTGGATGCCCCGCGTGCGGGCCGCGGACCGCGCGCCGTTCGAAGCGGCGGTTCGACGGGAAGGGCGTTCCCGTGGCGGCATCGTCGAGCAAGACGCAGGCGGCAGACTGTCGCCGGCGGCGGCCAGGGACGAGTACTTCCCGGTGGTCTACCTCGAGCCGATCGAAGGCAGTGAGGGGAACATCGGCGTCGATTGGAACGCGGATCCCGCCCGCCGTGCCGCGCTCGACCAGGCCCGCGACACGGGAAGCCCGGTTGTGACCGCGCTTACCCGCGTGGCTGGGACAGGCACGGCAGGCGTCGCAGTGTTCACGCCGGTGTACGCCGCACAGGTCGAAGGCTCGAGCGTCTCCGACAGGCGGTCCTCGCTCGTCGGATTCTGCGCGGCGTTTCTCCTGCCTTCGGATCTCCTGTTGGCCACGCTGCGCGACATCGAGCCCATCGGCTTGCCCTTCGACGTGATCGATCGCTCGGCGCCATCGGGCCAGCAGCTGCTGACCCGCTGGATCGGACGGCTGCAGCCCATCGACTCGCCCTGGGATTGGCTGCTGACCGCGATGCCCCGCGCGCAGGTCGACGTGCCGTTTGCCGGCCGTCGATGGCAGCTGTCGTTCTGGCCCAACCGGGCCTACCTGCAACGCCACTACCCCCTCGCGTACTGGCTGATCCTGCCCGCGGGTCTCCTGCTCACCGCGCTGCTGGGTTTCTACGTGAAGAACCTGTTATCGGGGAGAGAGGCGCTGGAGCGGGCGGTCTTCGAACGCACGCGCGAGCTGCGCGAAAGCGAAGAAACGTATCGCCAGCTTTTCGAACTCGAGTCGGACGCGTTGTTCCTCATCGACGACGGCAGCGGACGCTTCATCGAGGCCAACCAGGCCGCCTCCGCCCTCTATGGCTATGCGCGTGCGGAGCTGATGCTCATGCGGGACGACGATCTGTCGGCCGGAATGTCCGTCGCGCAACCCCTGATCCTGACCGGCGACACCCGGGTCCGTGTCCGCTGGCATCGCCGAAAAAACGGTTCGGCCTTCCCCGTCGAGATCACCAAGAGCCAGTTCGTCTGGCATGGCCGATCGGTGCACATCGCCGCCATCCGGGACATCGCGGAGAGGCTGGAGGCGGAGCAGGCGCTGGCCGCCGAGAAGGAGCGGCTCGCCGTGACGCTGAGGAGCATCGGCGATGGGGTGATTGCCGTCGACACGTCCACCGCGGTCACCACGATCAACAAGGTCGCGGAGGACATGACCGGGTGGCCTGCTGCTGAGGCGATCGGACGGACGCTTCCGGACGTCTTCCACATCGTGCGGCCAGGCACTCGGGAACCCGTGCGGGACGCTGTCGCGAAGGTGATGGCGTCGGCGTCGATCTCCGGGGGCGACGATCGGGCGACGCTCATCGGCCGCGACGGCCGCGAGTACTCCGTGGGGCACAGCTGCTCGCCGATCCGGGATCGAGACAGCCAGGTCATCGGCGCCGTCGTCGTCTTTCGTGACATCACCGCCGAGGCGAAGCGCGAGGACGAATTGCGGAAGGCCCAGAAGCTGGAATCGCTCGCGATCCTGGCTGGCGGCATCGCTCACGATTTCAACAACATCCTGACCGGCGTGATCGGCAACCTCTCGATGGCCCAGGCCGAGCCGGGCGGCGGAGATCGGCTGCGGCAGTCGCTGCTCGAGGCCGAGAGCGCAGCCCTGCGGGCCAAGTCGCTGACCCAGCAGCTGCTCACCTTCTCGAAGGGCGGGGCCCCGCTCAAGAAGGTCGTCGATCTCTCGAAAGTGGCACGGGACGCGGCACTCTTCGCGGTTCGCGGATCCTCGACCGTCTGCCGGTTCGTGATGGCCGGGTCCCTGCGGCCCGCGCGCGTGGACGAGGGGCAGATTGCGCAGGTCGTCCAGAACATGGTCATCAACTCCGTGCAGGCCATGCCCGAGGGCGGGGTGGTGACCATCACGGCGGAGAACAGCGATCTCGGGCCTGACAATCCGTTGCTGCTCGCCCCTGGCCCGTATGTGAGGATTCGCGTCGAGGACACCGGGGCGGGCATCCCCGAGCAGGTCATCGGCCGGATCTTCGATCCCTACTTCTCGACCAAGCCGGCAGGAAGCGGCCTGGGCCTGGCGATTTGCCACTCCGTCGTCTCCCGGCACGAGGGCCGCATCGACGTCAGGTCGCGAGTCGGCGAAGGGACACTCTTCGACATCTACCTGCCCGCCAGCGCCGATCTCGTCGAGGCCGGCGAGGGAACCGCCCGGCCTCGATCGCTCGGCGGAGGCCGCGTGCTCATCCTCGACGATGAGGCCCTGGTCAGCGGCCTCGCAGCACGGATGCTCGAGTCGCTCGGGTACGAGACCTCGACCGCTGCGAACGGAGCGGAGGCCGTGACGCTCTATCGCGCCGCCCGCGAGGCCGGGCGGCCGTTCGACGTGGTGATCGTGGATCTGACCATCCCGGGAGGAATGGGCGGCGTCGAGGCGACCTCTCGCATGAGGGCGATCGAGCCGGGGCTGAAGGCCATCGTCTCCTCGGGCTATTCCACCGATCCCATCATGGCCAATTTCCACGAATACGGATTCGTGTCGGTGCTGGCCAAGCCGTATCGCCTCCAGGATCTGAGGAACGCCATGGCGCGCGTGACCGCGGTCCCGGAGCGCTGAGGGCCCCGAGGACCGAGTCGGTCAGCGGACGAACAGAAAGGCCAGGAGATGAGCGCCGAGCCGAACCGCCCCGGGCAGGAGCTGGCCATTCCCTCGGACATCAGGCCACCCTCGGCGATCACCGTGCTGGCTGGTGGCGGCATCGAGACGGCGGCGCTGTTGCCGCGCCTCCTCTCGGCCGGGTATCGCGTCCGGCCTCTCCACGTGCGATGCGGGTTCAGGTGGGAGGCCGAGGAGTCGGCGTGCCTGGACCGCCTGGCCGCGGCGTGTGGAGCCGAAGGGGCGCTGGAGCCGAACGCCGAGGTCGAGCTTCCGCTCGGCGAGTTGCTGGCGTCGCATTGGGGGATGGACGGCCACAGCGTCCCTCCGGCCGGCAGCGCCCCGGCCAGCCTGGAGATCCCGTTCCGCAACGTGACATTGCTGACGGCGGCGGCCATCTACTTTCGAGACGTCCCGGAACTGGTCATCGCGACCGGCACGACGGCCGACAACCACTTCGGCGATGGCTCGCGCGCCTTTTTCGATTCGTGCGAGCATCTGATGACCATGGCCTCGGGCCGGCGGGTCGCGATTCTGACCCCGTTCATCCGGTTGAGCAAGCCACAGATCATCAGGGACAGCGATCCGTCGATACTGAAGTGCTCGTGGTCGTGCATCGACCCTCGCGATCGCCGCCACTGCGGACGATGCATCAAGTGCGGACGGCGTCACCAGTCGTTTGTCGAAGCCGGCGTGCCCGACCCGACCGACTACGCGTCGCCGTTTCGCGACTGACGCGAGCGATGGCCACCTACGAGATTCCTGTCCGCCACTACCTCTGGGCAGGCCTGGATTTCATGTTCGGGGAGGACGGGGTGCCCGTCCTGCTCGACGCGAACCGCGCCTCCCACATGATGATCGAATACCTCGATCTCATGGGAGACGACCGTCCGTTCGCGCTCGTCGCCGGGCGGATGAACGAGATGGGCGGAACGCCGTGCCTGTTGTGGCGCGCCGGCGACCCGCTCCCCGATGCGGTCGAGGACGCCTGCCTGATCGGGCAGCAGCTCTCGAAGCACCTGGATCGCACGCCGGACATCTGCAATGTCGAGGACAACCAGATCCCGCGGATGGAGCTGACAACGCGCGACGGGCGCGTCGTCAGGCCTGGCAGCATCTTCCGGTGGTGGTACGGGCTTCCCTGGAGCTACGAGCGCGCAGGCATTCTCGTCGTCAACCCCAACTGCCTCTGGACCATCGTGCGGGACAAGCTGCAGTATCCCCGCCACCTGGCTGCGGCCCGTCACTTCCGGGTCGCGGCGAGCTTCGCGGTGGACGACGGCGCACACGCGGTGGATCTCATCAGGAAGCGTCCCGACGTGTTCGGTCGCGGATTCGTCCTGAAGCCCCGTGTCGGGTGGGGCGGCTTCGGGATCCAGGTGGGGGAGCCCGGCGACCAGCCCGCCGAGTTCTCGAGTCCGTACCTGCTGTGCGAGCGCATCAGGCCGCCATCCAGGCGGGGACGCTTCTGGGATGTCCGGGTGTTCGTGATGGCGGGCCGGTATCTTGGCGGCATCGAATACAGCAACGAGAAACCGGTGACCAACTTCCACCAGGGCGGAGTGGCGGCCCGGCTCGACGATCACGTGGCCGAACAGTTGCGCGAGCCGGCGCTGGAGGCCGTCTCGCTGATCGATGCCCGCGCGGATGAGGTGCACGCGCTGGTGCCGCCGCCGGACACCGACCTGGTCAACGTGCAGTACTGACGAACCCGTCATGCCGTTCCCCTTCGAACAGCACGCTGGCGAGCCGGGGTTTCGCGTCGGAGCCTGTGATGTTGGTCTCGGTCTGTTTGCCGTGAGGCCGATCGCCGAAGGGGAGGCCATCCTTCAATTCGATGGTCCACCCCTCACGCTGGATGAAGTCCGGGCCAAGGGGCCGCTTGCTGCCAACACGCTTCAGGTCGATCACAACCGGTACCTCGACCTGGTCGAGCCCGGCCGGCTCGTCAATCACTCCTGCTCGCCCAATGCGGGAATCCGCAACGGCGTGATCCTGGTCGCACTGCGCCCGATCGAACCGTCCGAGGAGATCCGGTTCGACTACTCGACGACCATCGGTGATCGCTGGACGATGAGCTGCGCGTGCCGGAGCCCCGAGTGCCGAGGCAACGTCGCAGCCTATCGCCTGCTGCCGGAGCATGTCCGCCGCCGGTACGAAGCGCTGGGGGTCGTCCAGCCCTTCCTGGTCGGCGGCGCCGAGGAGTAGCGTGCGCAGGCCGTTCCGCGCCTGGAGCGACACGTTCCGGCGCGGCAGCTGCGGCTGCACGCGGAACGACATCAGGATGTCAGTCGGTGGCTGGAGTGCGTCGCTGAGGGCTGGTTCAGGCGCCGATCCCCAATTCGGCGAGCGTCGACGCGCCGACCGTGCCGTCGCCGGCCCACCCGTGATGCGTGTAGAACTGGTCGAGGGCCGCGTGATGGAATGCGGGATCGACCGCCCGGCCCCGGAACGGGCCCACACGCATGGGCTCGGTCATCTTCGGCGGAATGAACGCGTCGTAGACGCGGGTACGTCCCTGAATGCCGTTGACGTGCCGTTCGAGCGTGCAGATGCGCCGTCCGCAGGCCTCGAGCGACGCCTGCGAGTGCTCGTGGCCGGTCAATGCACGATACAGGTCCAGGAACTGGTCGGACAGGATGTCCGCCGTGAAGAAGTCGCACAGGCCCAGCGAGTCGACGAGCGCCTTGCGGACCTGGGCCGTCGCCACGAAGCCCCCGAGAAGCCCCGGTCCTGCAAGGCCGCCTTCCTCGGCCTGGATCGTCCAGGCGTGGGTGTGGTCTCCGCGTCCCCTGTTCGACGTGCTATACGCGGTGAACATCCCCGGAAACGCCTTGGGCTCCACGCCGGCGTAGCCGAGGCCGCCATAGGCAAAGGTCACCGAGCGGACGACCTCCGCGACGTCGGCTGGCGGGAGTGTCGCGGCGACCTCCGCGATGATCTCATCGCCGGTCTGGCCGAGCAGGCGCCCCAGGCCCGAAGACCGGTAGGCCATCTCCTCCAGCGTCCGCACCAGGTCCGGGCCGCTGCCGAACGCCGGCGGATGCGCGTAGCGCCGCAACCTCCCGGCTTCGCTCATCTCCATCGCCGCGGCGAGCACGCTGCCAAACGACATGGTGTCGACGCCCAGTTCGTTGCAGAGCCGGTTGGCGTGGAAGATGGCCTCGCGATCGAACACGCCGCAGTTGATCCACATCGCGATCGTTTCGAACTCCGGCCTCACCCCTTCGCCCGCGTACGGTCCGCTCTCGACCCGGGCCGATCGTGTGCAGGTCAGATGTCGGCACCTGTTACACACCTGGTGGCGCCCGGAAATTCCGGCGAACGCCTCCGTGCTGATCTTCTCGAACTGCTCCGGATCGAAGGAGCCTTCGTCGAAGTTCCAGAACGGCAGGTAGCCGCCCCGCTTGCCGAGAAAGCGGCCGTCGAACGCCCGGTCCAGCCACCAGGTGGTGCCGGTGCGCGGCCGGAATGACGAGGTGTGAGCAGGGTCCTGCACGTGCCGTTCGACGATGGCGTCGATCTCCAGCGCCAGCCGATCGAAGGTTTCCGGATCGGAGATGCGCGTCTGCGCCCGGCCGGACGCCGATACGGCGACCAGGTTCTTCGAGGCGAAGACGGCGCCGGCGCCGCCCCTTCCGAAGTTCCGATGGCGATCGTTGGTGAGCCCGGCGAACGGCACGTGGTTCCATCCCGCCGGCCCCACGCACGCCGCGGACGACTCAGGGTGAGTCCGCCCGATGCGTTCGGCCACGGCGGAGGTCGTTCGGACAATAGACCGCCCGCCGGCACGCTCGAACACATCGTCTTCGGCGTCGATAATCTGCACCGTGCCATCGGCTGCGTGCAGCCGGACCGGGCGATCGGCGCGGCCGTCCACGATCAGCTGATCGATGCCCGCGCGTTTCAGCGCATTCGGAAAGGTGCCCCCCGCGCTCGAGTGCGTCAACAGGCCCCAGACCGGCTGGTGCTTCGGCACCCAGGCCGACCCTTCCTGCGATCTCGTCATCGGGCTGATGAACGAACACGAGCCTCGGCCCGCGGTTGCCACGCGCGTGTCGTTGAGGGCTGCCGAACCGATGATGATCCGGTTCTGCGGTGAGTGCGGGTCCCGTACCGGGCCTGTGACCAGGAGATGCTCGTGCATCAGGCGGGCCTGCAGGCCGCGGCCGCCAAGGTAGTCCCGGCAGAGGTCAGCCCGCGCCGGCTCGATTCGAGTCGATCGCGTGCTCAGATCGACGAACACCCATCGACCCTGGTAGCCGAACACCATCCCCCCGTCGCGCCTGGAAGCTGCAAGGGGGCCTGCGGCCCGCTCGCGGCCGCAGTGTACACGATCGGACGCTACCTCGTGCGTGAGGGAATCCCGTGCTCGAGCCCGACGCGTGAGAACGGTGCAAGATGACGGGTGAAGTGCGTCTCGAGGTCGGCGGCGTAAGTCGCCTCACCCGCTTGCAGCGCAGCCATCAAGGCCGTTCGGAACCGGGGCCTGTGGCCTTCGTCCACCTCGGTGAGCACCGATCCAAACGTGACGTGGAGCACCTGTCTGGCGTGGAAATCGTCGAGCAGGGACGGGAGTTGGGTGTCGGTCAGGGCGTGTGGAAGGGGCGTCGCCTCCACACGGCCCGACACGTGATAACTCGCGCGGTCACGCTCGTAGTGCTCGCGTGCGAACGCGTAGATCGCCCGAAACAACCCCGGGTCAATCCTGGTAAGCGCCCGCAGTGCTTCGAGCCAGCTGGTGCCGGCCGTCTTGACGTGGACCACCCCGCGGGTTTCCCGTGCGATGGTTTCATAGATGCTGAACTTGTCGGACCCGGAGTGCAGGCTGAGCTTGTAGGGCCCGAACCTCCGCGCGATGGCGGCATGCACGGCCCAGTCGGTATCGAACGCGGTGCGATCGCCGATGTAGTCCACACCCTTCTCGAAACTGCCGACCAGGCGCGGTGCGAGGCTCACAAACGCCACCCCCAACCGGCGCAGCTCGGAGGCCACGACGAGATGTTCGAGGTGCGTGGTGGGGGTATCGGTTTCGTCGACCGACACCTCCAGCTCGAACGAGCGCCCGCGTGCCTCATGCACCAGGTGACGGTACATGGCGGCGACGTGAGCAAGGGCCCGCCCGTACTTGATCGCGGCCCGAATCAGCGCGGCCTCGTCGATGACGATCAGCGTGCCCTCGACATCGAATCGTCGCCCGGCGTAGCGATCCACCAGCGCGGAGGGAAGGTCCTCCAGCCGTGCCCAGGGCAACGCCGCGAAGAGGGCGCGGAGGTCGCCTTCTGAGGCGGCCGCCGGCACGCGCCCCACGTGCTCACCGGGATCGATGGTGAACATGGTGAAGCCGGCGTCGAGGTAGGCGTCGATGTCGGCTTCCGTCTTCAGGTGATCGGCGTCGGCCCCGACCGCGTCGGTCCACCCCTCTCGAAAAGCGCCCCAGGTTGCGGCGTCGAGCACCTCGCGGGCCGTGCGCCCGGTGCGAGTCAACTCGCGCGCGGACTGCTGGGCGAAGATCGGCGCCATCCCCTGTCCGGCACGGCGCATCGCGTGGACATGGCCCGGGGTCGCGACGCCCAGCCGGTCGCCGAACCCGAACGAGGTCTGAAGCCCCAGCACCTTGGGCTTCAGGTGCCCGAGACGCTCACGCAGTGCGGCGGCATTGGCGGCATGGGTCGGGCCCACCAGCACCGGATGTCCTTCGTGGACACCGCGCACGCCGTCGAACCCGTCGAGGAGTGCCTCAGTCGCGTCCGTCACGACGATGACGAGGCTGGCCACCCCGGCTTCCTCTCCACAGGCCCACTCCGCCCCGCCCGAGTGAATGATCGAGCGTGGACAAGCATGGACCTGGGGCATCGACATCACCGCGCCTGCGCGATTCATGATTCCCCTCCGATGCGACGGCACCACCTCGTCAACGGTGTGCCGTCGATGTGCTAGCCGAAGGAAGATTGACTGAGGGGGCGTTTGGCCGTGCCGGGAGCGGACCGCCGGCGGGGACGACCCGCGCCATCAGGCGGGGACGCCTCGCTGCCATCTCCGCTTTGCGGTTCTTCCGCCTGATAGGCGGCCGCCTGCAGCAGGTGCTCGTCCATGGCGACACGCGCGGCCTTCGCATCATGGGCCCGAATCGCCTGGTAGACACGGCGATGCATTTCCGCCGCATCGTGCAAATTCCGGTCGGTCGCACGCGCCGCCGTTTCTCTCCGCCGCTTGTAGTACAGCTCCGAGAGCATCTCCATCACGGCGGCGATGATCGGATTACCCGAGGCGGCCGCCACCGAGCGATGGAATTCGATGTCGTGCACCAGGAAGCCAATCGGATCGTCCATCGCGGCGAACAGGTTGGCGACCTCCTCGGACATGGTGGCGAGCTGATCGGGCGTCGCCCGTTCGGCCGCGAGGCCGGTCGCGCCGACTTCGACCAGCCGGCGCGCCTCGTACATCTCCTCGCGCGTGAACCCGTGCAGCGCAGCCATGAAGCTCAGCGCTTCGCTGCCGAGCGTCGGTGGACCGGCCGGGATGTAGGTGCCGGACCCGTGCCGGGATTGCACGACGCCCATCGCCGAGAGCGCCCTGAGGCCGGCGCGGATGGTCGGCCGGCTCACGCCGACTTGCGCCGCCAGGTCGCGCTCGGCCGGGAGCCGATCGCCCGGCCGCAGCAGGCCCCGCTCGATGAGCGCGCGCACGTGGGACACCACCTGCTCGGTGGATCCTTCAATCCTGCCTGCCGGAGCCACGGTGGGGACCGATCTCCTCATCTCCACTGGTGTCGCCTGCTCTCTGCGTGGCTGGCGTCAACGACCTTCGCGAGGCGACGCCAGCAGTCCGCACGCTGAAAGGTGAATGCCGCCCCGTTCGGAATGCCACGCGGGCTGTTGTTGGGCCGCGTCGTGAACGGGCCAGACCTGGCGCTTCGCCGACTCCTGTCCAGGGACCACAGGTGCGTGGCAATCGTCAAAGTGGACATACCACTCGCCAGAGAATGCACTTCAATGCACGGATCTGTCAAGTGGCGCCGAGGGCGCCAAGTTCTCATTATTTCTCGACTTGGCGGCCGCCCACTGGAAGTTCGTACGATCCGCGCGTCGCTCATGAGGAGATGCCACATCGATCCACGAGTCATACGAGGATAGACCAGCCAGGCCCAGCCGTGCCTGGCGGCCGTGGCTCGGACGCCTCATGCCTCATCTGGCCGCCAGCGTGACCTCGAGCGGAGACCGGAGTCGCTGAACCGCCCGTTCCAGGTACCGATCCCAGTCCTCGACGCCCTTGAAATCGCCGCTCTTGTCCCATCCAAAGCCGGCAAGATAGGTGGCGGGGCCCCCGGAGGGCACCTTCGCCACAGCGAGGTAGTTGCCGTCGGCCTCTGCGAACTCCACCAGCTGCGACGCGTCGACGATCACGCCGCACCCGAGATTGCCCGCGTCGCCCTTGAACGCTTCCCACGTTCTCATCATGCCCAGGTCCTTCGACGCGGTCGCAACCGACGACGGGTTCTTCTTGATGCCCACGGCGTGCGCCAGCGCCGCCGGCCCCCCCTGAACGGTGTAGAAACTTTCGAACCGATCGAGGTTCTGGCCCGCGTCGAGCGTGATCCGCTTGGTCTCCGACAGCTTGAGGCTGCCTGCATCCCACGGCTGATACATCAGCTCGAACATCACCCGGATCGGGCCATTCGCCAGCGTGCGGGTGTTTCGAAAGTTGGCCGAGGGGTACAGCTTGCCGCCGATCCAGATGCCGTTGCCGCCGCAGCCACGGCTCTTGCCGGCCGAGTAGAAGTCGCCGCCCGTCCCGTTGTCGGCGTGGTAGTCGTCGACCATGTACCAATCGTTGATGACGAGCCGGCGGATTCGCTTGGTCCACACATCGACGGCGCTGCTGGTCAGCGGCTCCTGCGCCCAGGTTTCGAGCGCGGCGCCGTACATCCGGTGCGCGATGCGATCGTTCTCCCACGCATAATCGTCGCGGCGCTCTCGAACGAAGCGGCCGTACGCCTTGAAGTCGGAAATCGCCGGCGTCTGGCGCTCGCCGGCTGTCAGCGTGAAGGTCTTCGTCTCCCGCGGGCCGAGGTCGGACTGAAAGACGAATTCTTCGAAGATGCCGTCGTCGTTGGTGTCGACTGCCTGGATGAGCACGCTCCGCTTGGTCTGATCATCGGCCACATGCACCTTGCGGACATCGTCCACCGCGAGCAGCCGCTGAAGTTCCGCCGCCTTCAGCACAACCGTCTCGGACTGGCGGGCGATCGCGATCGCGTTTCTGACCGTCACGCCCGCCGCCGGTCCGCTGGCCGGAGGCGGGGCAGTGGCCGCCGAGACGACTCCGAGAGCGATGAGAGCACTCCAGAAACGAGTCATGGCGCAAGTCCTCCTCGGGCGAACCGGCAAGACATTCAGCTACTTCGTGCGCGCCCGGTAGTGAAATGTATTCAGCGTCTTTTCGATATCGAAGGTGCGGAGCATCGTGATGATCTCGGCGCCCGCCATCAAGGTCGGCCCGTAGCCCTGCATCGCACCGAGGTCGGTCGGACGGTTGTAGTAATAGACGGCATCGTAGGCAGCCGTCGTGCCGACACAGATGCCTTCAATCCGGCCGTCCGGCCTGACCCGCCGCGCGACGGCTTTCCAGCCGGCCTGTGCCACCGGCGCGTACACCGGCGCGAGCCACCCGCGATTGACGCCGCGCGCGATCGCGAAGGTGAACATCGCCGAGGCGGACGTCTCCAGATAGCTGTCCGTCTTGTCCAGCAGGTTGTGCCAGAGGCCCGTGCCGCCCTGCACGGCCGTGACTCCCTGCGCGGCGCGCTGGAAGGTCTCCAGGACACGGCTGCGGTCGGGATGATCCTCGGGCATCGCGCTCAACAGTTCCGCCATCGCCATGAGCATCCATCCGGCGCCGCGCCCCCAGAAGAACTTCGCGTCGAACGCCGAATTCTGAAACCACGAGTGGTCGTACAGGCCGCTCCCCTTGTCGAAGAGCACGTTGGTCATGCCGATGACCTGCTTCGCCGCGTCGTCGAAGTACCGGCGCTCGCCGGTGAGCGTGCCCATCTGAGCCAGGAACGGAATGCTCATGTACGCATCGTCAATCCAGACCGCGACCTTCTGCGGCCGGGGGCGCGCCAGCGTGCCGTCACTCAGGCGGAGCTGGCGGGTCGCGATGTGGTTGGCCGTGAGATCGATTCCGGCCCGGTAACGCTCGTCTTTCCGGAGGGCATAGGCCCTGACCAGCGCCGCGCCGATCGCCCCGCAATCGTCGAGCTCCTTCATATCGAGGTATCGACGATAGCCCCGGGGCTGCGGGCCGAACTGCGCAGCCTGCCTCCTGAAGTACTCGATGTGATCGAAGATGAAGTCGAAGTTCTTGAACGTGTACTCGCGGAACCTCGCGTCGCCGGTCACCTCGGAGGCCTGGAGCATCGCCGACATGACCACGCCCATCGAGTAGGTCCAGTCATTGAACTCGCCGCCGGTCGTGTCGATGCCGGCCGACTTGATGGGTGTCGAGAAGTCCGTGACGGTCTGACCCGTCGTCGTGTCGACGATCCGGTACGGGGTCGCGCGGACGAAGTGATCCCGAATCCGATCGAGCACGGCCCCGATCTCGGCCTCGGTCGGCACCGTATAATCGACGCCTGGCGCCAGCGACGGCTGCGAGAAGGTCGGCTCGCTTCGGCCAGTCTTCAGGATCTGGGCTTCAACGCCCGGCCCGACCGGCGGCTGCCGCGCGGACACCACCGCCGGCGCCGTGGTGACGAAGACGAGGGCCAGACCCGCCGCACATTTCAACGAACGTCCTGCTCCTGGCATGATGGCTCTCCCTCACCGACTGGGGACTTTCAAGAACGACCGATGGCCAATCCACGTTGCGGTTCGCTCGAATGCTACGGCAATGCGCGATAGGTAAAGTGGCTGAATCGGGCTTCACCCGTGCCGGCCACGTACAGGGCGGGGCGCAGGCTGAGGAAGTCGTACGCCACGTTGTGATGGTACCCGGACACCTCCATCCGCGTGCCGAAACGCTCCCAGCTCATTCCATCGGCGCTGTAGTCGATGGTGACGATGTGGCGGTCGTTGGTGAGCCGCAGGTGCACCACGCGCCCGATGCGATCCGGCTTGCCGGAGACGCGTTCGGTTCCGTAGCGGTGCATGATGAAGTCGGTCGCCGACACGCCGAGTCCCGCATAGAGCCGGCTGTTGTAGAAGAGCAGCAATCCTGCTGTCGCGCCTGGACCGATGTCGATCTCGACCTGGACCTGATAGGCGTGGTCGCCACACACGAACCAGAGCGGTGAACTGTCGCGCGGTGTGGCGCCCTTGGCTTTGAGAATCAGGCTGCCGCTGTCGTACCGGTATCGACGCTGGTCCGACTGATCGCCGTTGTAGAAGCTCCACTGCCCGCCCATCTTGCTCGACGAGAAATCGTCGGAGAGCGCCATCCCGTGAGGCACGGCCGGCCCCGCGGGCATCGGGATCGGCCTGGCAACGTCGTGACCGGTGGCGCGGAACCAGCCGTCCGCGGTCCACTCGATCGGTTCGAGCAACGTCTGGCGTCCGAGGGTGTAGAATCCGTTTTCGTACGCGTGGTAGACCGCGTACCACTTGCCGCCCGGGCCCTCCACCAGCGTCGCGTGTCCCTTGGACCACCAGCGTTCCGCGGCCGACCTGGTGCGGATGATCGGATTGAACGGGGAGTTCTCCCACGGCCCGGCGAGCGTCCGTGCGCGGGCCGCAATCACCATGTGGCTGGTCGGGGGGCCGGCTGTTCCGCCCTCGGCGAGCACCATGTAATAGTAGGCGCCGTGCCGGAGCATCTTCGGTCCCTCCTGGGCGAAGGTTTCGACGACCCAGTCGTCGGGATATGTCCAGCCGTCGTAGACCTTCTGTAACTGTCCCGTCACAGAAAGCCCATCGGCGGCCAGTCCGACGCGGTAGCCACCGCTCAGAAACAGGAACCGCGATCCATCAGCGGCGACCGCGTGGCCGGGATCGATTCGCCCGATCTTGAGGTCGACCGGTTCGCTCCACGGGCCGCGTATGGTGTCGGCCCAAATCACGTAGTTGGACGCGTAGTCGGGACGACGGCCCGGGAAGTAGATGTAGTAGCGCCCGTTGTGCCTGGTCAGGTCGGGCGCCCAGACCGAGCCGACGTTCCGGAACAGGGCCGGTCCGACCGGCTCCCAGTTCACCAGATCCTTCGAGTGCCAGATCACCAGCCCCGGATAGGCATCGAACGACGAGTGGGTCATGTAGTAGTCGTCGCCGTCCTTGAGAACGGAGGGGTCGGGATGGTCGCCCGCCATGACGGGGTTGAGATAGGTGTGGTTCCCGAGGTCGGCTTTGCGCTGGCCCTCGATGCCGCGCGCCCACGCGACCCCGCCAGCGGGCGGCGCGACGGGCGCCTGGATCGTTCCCCAGGCCAGCAGGGCGGCCAGCAGGTAGACCGACACAGGTTGGCTCATCGGTATTCCCCCGATCCCGCGGCGTTTGCGTGGCTGGCGGCCAAAGAGGACTGACCACTATGTGCAGTGAACATTGCCTTGGACTTTCCGCCTGAACCGCTTCGTCATCCGCGCTGGCGAGGCTGCCGTTCGGGTAGTGGCCGAAATTGCCTTACATTACCACTAAGTTGCGGTCGGATCACAAAGATCTTGACTTCTGGCGAGGAATGGTCTTTTCTGTAGCGGATCGCCGACTGGACTGTCCACTTGTCGAGCCTCCAACATGTCGGCTGATGCGGTCTCCCCCGCCACGGTGTCCAGGAGCGTTCACGCCGATGAGGCCAGAAATTGACTTGCGCCGGTTGGGGTCCAAGCTCGCCAGATGGCGCGCGTCCGAGGAGGAACTGCGATGAGGAAGTTGGCTCTGAAGCTCGCGATGGTCGGGTGCCTCTGCGTGCTGGTGCCGGTGGGCGCCACTGCGCAGGACTACCGCGCGCGCCTGCAGGGAGTAGTCACTGACTCCACCCGCGCGGTGTTGCCGGGGGTTACTGTCACGCTCCGTAATGTCGCCACCAACGTCGCCAGCGTCCGCCAGACCAGCGACAAGGGGCACTACCTGTTCGACTTCGTCGAACCGGGGACCTACTCGGTCACCGCCGAGCTCGATGGGTTCAAGAAAGCCGAACGGAAGAGCGTTTCGGTCCAGCAGCGCGGCGACGTGACCGCGGATCTCACGCTGGAAATCGGGGCGCTCAACGAGACGATCACCGTGCAGGCCGAGGCCACGCAGGTGCAGCTCAACAGCAGCAACGCCCAGATCACGCTGGAGCGGCAGCTGATCGATCAGGTGCCGTTGAGCGGGCGCAACCCGTACAACCTGGCCATGCTCGACCCCACGCTCAACCCGGGGGTCGGCACCACGGCGAACGAGAACCGGCCGTACCACCACGCGTTCGCAAACGACTATGACGCTGGCGGCGGCACGCGCCGGGCCAACGACGTGCTGCTCGACGGGGTGGCGCTCGGGGCGAGCTACAAGGCGGCCTACACGCCGTCGATGGACGCCGTCGAAGAGATCACGGTGTCGAAGGCCAGCGCCGACGCCGAGAACGGCCACAGCCTGGGCGGCATCATCAGCCTGAACATGAAGTCGGGCACCAACACGATCCACGGGTCCGGCTACGGCTATTTCCGCGATCCGAGCCTGAACGCGCTGAATGACCCCACGCTGAATGCCCCCGACACCCGGGCGCGTCGTGGCACGCAGCTCCGGATGTTCGGCGGGACTGCCGGCGGGCCGATCTTGAAGAACAAGCTGTTCAGCTTCACCTCCTACGAGAAGTGGAACGACAAGCGGCCGCTGTCGATCGTGCGAACCGTGCCGACCGACCTCGAACGGAACGGAGACTTCAGCCAGTCGGTGCTCGCCGGCAGAGTCCGGACGATCTACAACCCGTTCACCTCGGTCCTCGACCCGGCCACTGGCAAGGTGTTGCGCACCCCGTTCGGGGGCAACCAGATCCCGTCGTCGATGTTTGATCCGGTCGCCGTGAGGATGCTGGCGCAGATTCCGCGGGCCAATCTGCCGGGCAATATCGACAACTTGCAGGCGAGCGTCTACGAAAACGTCAAGTACTGGAACCTCTCCGAGCGCATGGACCTGAACATCAGCGACAACTGGAAGGTGTTCGCCCGATACGGGCAGTTCAAGGCCAATCTCTACCAGCAGAACCCGACCAGCGCGGGGTTCTTCCCGCTCGCGGGCAGCAATCGGTACGGCATGAGCATCGCTGCCGACTCGGTCTGGGTCATGTCGAACAAGGCGACGCTGAACCTGCGCGGCAGCTACTACAACATGACCGACGAGTTCTACAACCCCTCGCTCGAGCTGGGGGCCGACGGCCTCAAGAACTACTGGCCGACGCCGTGGTATTCGTCGCTCTACAACAGCGGCTACGTGTACTATCCCGCGCTCGACGTATTCTCCGGCACCCTCGGCAACGTCACCACCAACCGACTCGGACGGCAGGGGCGGGAGTGGTACCAGCGGCCCAACGCCTGGGCGACATCGGCCAGGTTCAACTGGTACCAGGGCTCGCACTCAATGAAGGCGGGCGGTGACGTGCGCGCCTACTACGGCAAGGCGGCGCGGTTCGAGCCGATCAACCTGGTGTTCAACTCCACGCTGACGGCCAACAGCTCCGACAGCCCCGACGTCGTGAATTCGGGCAATCAGTGGGCCGCCTTCATGATCGGCGCGCTCGACGCCAACACGTCGGCGCGCCTGGTGCCGCTGCAGAACCCGAACCTGATGAGCTACGCGGCTTACGCGCAGGACGACATCCGCGTGAACGACCGCCTCACGCTAAACCTCGGCTTGCGGTGGGAGTACGAACCGGGACCGACCGATCCGAACAACCGGCTGTCGCAGCGCTATGACCTCACCTCGCCCATTCCCGAGATGCAGTCGACGCCGCCCTCGATGAACGCACAGGCCCTGTCGCTGATGGCGAGCAAGGGCTACGGCTACAATTACACGGGTGCGTGGGTCTTCGTCAGCGATGCCAACCCGCATGCGTGGCACTCGACTCCGTGGACCTTCATGCCGCGCGTCGGCATCAACTACCGGTTCGCCGACGAGTCGGTCGTCCGGTTCGCCTACGCCCGCTACCTGATGCCGTCGCAGGCGGTGCGCGACACGCTCGGGGACTTCGTGAACCAGTACGCGGGCTTCGCCCAGACGACGACCACCCTCGGCCTGGCCAGCGGCGTGCCGCGCCAGGTGCTGGCCGACCCGTTCCCGACCGGTTCGAACCCCGTCATCGAGCCCTACGGGCAGGCATACGGCCGCTACACGAACCTGGGCGGCGCGATGAGCCTCGACCAGTACGAGCTGCGCCCGCAGCTCAACGACCGCTTCAACCTGTCGGTCCAGCGGAAGATCTGGTTCGGCGTCATCGCCGACCTCAGCTACTTCTTCAACTACGGCACGCGGGTGCCGTACGACATCAACCTGAACATGATGGACCCGGCCTTCAGGTACGAGCAGAAGACGGCCATCAATGTGCAGGTCACCAACCCGTTCCGCAACTACCTGACGGTCGACAAGTTCCCCGGCTCGCTCCGCAACTCGTCGACGGTCTCGATCGCGAGCCTGCTCGTGCCGTATCCGCAGTACGGCGCGATCACGCAGACCAACACCAACGGCCGGAAGATGCGGACCCACACCGTCGAGGTCCGGCTGCAGCGGCCGTTCACCAAGGGCCTGAGCTTCCTGGTTTCCTACGCGTACAACAACGAGAAGCGGCAGGAGTGGTTCGACGATCTCGCCCAGTACCAGGTGCTCAAGAGCACCGGAAAGTCAGGCTGGGAATGGCGCCCGACCGCCGATATCCCTCGTCACCGTTTCACTGGTGTGATGACCTGGCAGATCCCGGTCGGCAAGGATCGCCGGTTCCTGTCGAACATGCCGGCGGCGCTCGACTGGGTGATTGGCGGCTGGCAGTACTCAGTGGCGACGCGCGTCTACTCCGGTCGTCCGTTGCTCTTCAATACGAGCTACCTGGTCTCGGGCAATCCGAAGCTCGACAACCCCACCCGCGGCAAGTGGTTCGACACGTCGATGTTCGCCGTCGCCGACACGTACACGCCTCGCTCGAATCCGTGGTACTACGACGGGCTCAATGGGCCCGGGTGGACCGTCACGGATATGACCCTGACCAAGATGTTCAACTTCAGCGCGAAGTACCGCCTCGAGGCGCGCCTCGAGGCCTACAACGCGTTCAACACGATCATCTGGGACAACCCTGACCTGACGCTGGGGAGCGCGAACTTCGGCAAGGTGACACGCAAACGGGTGGACGGGAACGGCCGCGAGATCCAGATCGGGCTGCGCTTCATCTTCTAGGCCCGACCTGCCCGGCGCCGGGGCGAGGCACGGCTCGCTCCGGCGCCGCCTTTATCAACAGACTCCTTAGCGCGCGGTCTGCAGCCTTCGACGGTCGGCAGACCGTTGACGTTGCCATCGATCGAGATCCCGACGCCAATGCCACACCGCTCCAGTCCGCTCGCCCTTTCCGTGAGTGCGGTGGCCGCGCTGCTCCTGTTCGTTCCCGGGCCGCGCGATCCCGCCGCCCGATCAGCCGGGGCTCAGCCGGTGGTCTGGAACCTCAACAGTCTCACGAGAATCGGCGGGCACGAGGTGACCGTGGCCGGTGCGCCGCGCGTGGTGGCCACTTCGAGCGGCCCGGCGGTCGAGTTCAACGGGACCGGCGATGGCCTGTTCCTCGACACGAATCCGCTCGCCGGCCTGCAACGGTTCACCGTCGAGGTGGTGTTCGCTCCAGCGGCAGGGGGTCCGCCGGAGCAGCGCTTTCTTCACTTCGAGGAACACGAGACGGGGAATCGCGCGCTGCTCGAAACGCGGGTGCTGCCGGAGCGTTCGTGGTGCCTGGACACCTTCCTCCGGCACGGCGACGCCTCGCTGACGCTCATCGACCGCGCCAGGACGCATCCGACGTCCAGCTGGCACGTGGCGGCCCTTTCGTTCGACGGGCGCACGATGACGCATTTTGTTGATCGGGCCCGCGAGCTCAGCGGCGAAGTGGCCTTCAAACCCCTCGGCCCCGGACGCACGTCGATCGGGGTCCGTCTGAACCGGGTGTCCTGGTACCAGGGCCGGATACAAACGATCCGGATCACCCCCGACGTCCTCACGCCGGACGGGATGCTGACGCCACCCGCGCCTGAGACCCGCACACGGGATGCCGTCGCGGCGGCCGGCGTGTAACCGCGTCCAGGAGCAGATGAGACATGGCCGACCACCAGCCCTACCAGCACCTGACCTGGGACACGATGCCTGCCGACGCGCCGATGTCCGGCCTCGATCGCCGGATGATCGTGGGCGACGGCCTGATGATCTGCCGCCTGAGGTTCGACGCAGGTGTCGTGACGCCCGTCCATCGACATGTCCACGAGCAGATGACGCTGGTCGAGCGGGGACGGGTCAGGTTCTCCATCGAGGGCGCCGAGCGGATCGCCGGTCCAGGCGACGTCTTGCACTTTCGATCCGGGATTCTCCACGGCGCCACGATGCTGGACGAAGAGGTCGTGCTGATGGACGTCTTCACGCCGATTCGGGAGGACTTCCTGCACAAGACGACGTGATCGGCGATCCGCCAGCCGGCGTTCCGAGGTGCCCATGACGATCGAAGCGGTCCGCAGATCCCGCCTCGCGCTCCTGTGCGTGATTGCGACCGCCGTCGGGCTCTTCGCCCTGCCGGCCGGGCGCAATCCACGCGCAGGGGCGGCTCCCGACTCCCTGGGGTTGATCTTCTACCTCTCGGGCGACCACGGCTTTACAGCGGACAAGGCCGGCGGAAGCCCGGAGCCGAACTTCCAGGCCAACGTTCACCTCATCCCTGACGGGGCACACGGCGGCGCCATCTCCTGTGACCACACGCAGTTGCTCGCGTATCGCGCGCCGGGGAACATCTACGCGCAGCGCGGCACGTTGTCGTTCTACTGGCGATCGCGCGAGCCGGTCGGCCCCACAGAGTTCCCGATCTTCCGTGTGGGCTACGCGGATCACTCCAGCTGGGACATGGTGTTCCTGCGCATCGACTACAACGGTCACGGATTCGACGCGTTCGTCACCGACATCAGTCTGGCACGCACTCGCGTGTCGGTGGACCTGCCGAGCTTTCCGCAACCGGGCGAGTGGATTCACCTCGCGGTTGCGTGGGACGAGACCCGGGGGATTCGGTTCTTCATCGGCGGAAGGCTCGCCGCCATCAAGGAAACCACAGCCGTCTACGACGCCGGGCTCGATCAGTTCGGGCCCCACTCGCGCATCATCAGTCCGTACCAGGTGCAGAGCGCCTACAACTTCGTTCGCGGCGGAGACATCGACGAGGTTCGCATCTACGACCACATGCTCGCCGATGATCAGGTTGCCGCTGTCGCCCGTACAGCCGAGATGCCGGCCGCGGCGTCTCCGGGACGCAGCGTGGCCGATCCGCGCTGGCGCGACGAGTGGTGGCATCGGTACGGGTGGGATCGCGAGGCACCGGACCCGCTCGTGAACCGGTCGACTGCGGTGCGCAAGGTGGAGATCCACGACGTCTTCGACATCAAGCGCTGGTGGTGGAAGGCGACCGACGGGATTCGGGAGACGACCTGGCCCGGCGTGTACAATCGGTCCCGCCTGCCGGGGCGCCTCGATTACTTCATCCTTCCTGACTGGGACTGCTACTCGGAATCCGGCCGGTCCGTGCGGTTCGTCATGCCTGACGAGCCGTGGAATCACCTGGAGATTGCCGGAGCGGCCTGGGGCACGATGCACGTGCAGGCTGGGACGCGAGCCGGCCGCCTCTTCGAGCGGCCCCAGGGCGTCTACAAGACGGCACACACCCTGGGCGCGCCGGTTTTCGGCGGGACACTGCGGTTCGACAATGCCGTGCAGGAAACTCCGATCGGGGAACTGTCCGCCTACGACGTGCGGGCCGGCGCCGAGCCAGCCTCAGCAACGACGGTGACCTACGTGCTGTCAGGTCTCGCCGACGCGGACCCGGCGGGCGCACCCGTGCGCGCCTTCATCGCGGGCCGGTTCCCCGCTGACGAGCGGCAGGTGATGATGGCCCTGCCCGCAGACGCTGCCGGCAGCGTGCGCCCCGTGGACCCGAGCGGCGGCATGCCGCTCGTGCACGTGATCGTTCCGGGGGCTGCGCCTGAGGCGACCGACGCGGGCCTGGACGGCATCGCCATCGATCTTCCGCCGCTCTCCGTGCGTGCGACCCACGGCGATCGATTTCCGCTCAACATCCGCATCAAAGATCCACTCTGGCTGCACCGTGACCTCTTTGACTTCTCCTTTTCGGTCAGGCCGGGAGAGGCTCGCACCCTCTGGCTCGACACGCGGGATCGTATGCTGCCGCCCGGCAAGAGCCTCTATCTGACTCTGGCCGGAGCGGGGCCTGATTTCGGGCCGTCGTCGTTGGCCGGCGCACGGCTGCGGCTCATCTTCAAGCCTGGCGCGGCCGCGAAGTCCGAGCACGTGCTGGACAGGTTCACGCAGGCGCGAGATCTCTACGGGCACATCGTAGAGGAGCGGCCCACCTCGCCGAAGCTCGACCTGTTCGTCAGATTCAAGGCCGACATCGACGATCTTCTTCGCGTCGATCCCACGAATCAGCGGGCGCTCGAGTACCGCTACGAGGGTGTGCCGGGTTCTCCGAAGCCGCCATTTGCACAGCCGTCCGCCCCCGCCGGCGTCCCGCTCTGGGCGTTCCGCCAGGTCGAACTGCTGCGCCGCATCGAGCGCGTCGTCTTCTGGGTGATCGACAATCGTCAGATCGCGAACGGCGAGCTGGGCGGGGGCCTGTCGGATGACGGAGACCTGACGAACGCCTGGCCCGGGATGGCATTCATGGGCAGCGCGCCCGGCAAGATTGGCGACTCGCTGCGACGGGAGGTCGACGCATTCTACGACCAGGGCATGGTCACCAACGGCCTTCCCACGATTCAGACCGACGAGCTGCACAGCTACGAAGAAGGCATCCAGGCTTTGAGCCAGGCCATGATGCTCGACTACGGCAGTCCCCGGCAGATCGAGCGCGCCATGGAGACCACGCGAAGCGTCGAGGGCATCACCGCCATCAATGGCGCGGGCCATCGCCACATTCGCAGCTCGTATTACAGCGGGACCAGGATCGCCACCGATTCGGTCTGGGGCGTCGCCAAGACGTCGTCGTACCTTGTCTTGCATCCTGCCCTGGAGCTTGTCGAGTTCAACGGAAACCCCCGCGCGAAGCGGCTCGTGATTGATCTCGCCGACGGCCTCCTGCAGCATCGGCGCCAGGACGCCAATGGCCGGTTCCGTCTCGATACGACCATTCGATTCGAGACCGATGAGGGGATCGCCGGCCCGCTCGGCAGGATGTGGGGCCTCTTCTGGGCAGCCCTGGCGTGGACAGGCGACGCCCGGTATGCCGCTCCACTCGTCGACGTCGGACCCGACATCCTCACTCAAGTCAATGCCAACGCGCTCGACCGCCTCGGCGCGCGGGAACGTTGGCGCGAACAAATCGTGCCGGCTGCCGGTGGTGACCTGCGCCACGTAGCCTGGCAACTGACGGGCGATGTCACCTACCTCGAGGCGCTCTACGCAGACCAGATAGAAGCCGCTGCTCTGCGCGAGTACATCAACACGGAGGGCCACCCCTGGATCGACCGCATCGTGGTCAACACGGCTGAGCTTCAGAGGTCCCGCCTGGGCGGTGTCGCGCTCGTGCGCAACGGAATCTACCCCGGTCACCTGGTGAGCTGGCAATTCGCCGCGCCGGCGACCTCCCGGAGCGTGGCCATCCTGGTATCCGATCCCCAGCCGACGCGGATGACCATCCGAGCCTTCAACCTCGAGACCACGCCGGTCGATGCCATTCTGACCGCGTGGGGCGTGGAGCCCGGCCGCTGGCGCGTGACACAAGGGACCGAAGAGCCGGGAACCCCGGCAACTGGGTCCGCTACGGTCTCTCGTGAAGTCGCTTTGGAGCGAACCACTTCACTCGCATTGCGATTTCCACCCCGGACGACGTCGCTGGTCACGCTCGAACTGGTGAGTCCCGGAACCCCGTACTGGAGCCGGCCGGACCTCGGGATTGATCCGCAGGACGTCACGCGATCCGGTTCCCGAGTCAGCGTCGTCGTGCACAGCCTTGGCTCGGTGGTGACTCCGCCGACGACCGCTGAGGTGCTGAACGCAGCCGGCACGACAGTGGCGAGCACGACGATTCCCGCTCTCGACGCTCCCACAGACCTGATCCCTCGAACTGCCACCGTGATACTGTCGCTGCCTGCCAGCAGCGACCCGGACCGGTACACGATCGTGATTGACCGCATGCGCACGCTCAAGGAGATCACGCGGCGCAACAACGAGGTGGCGCTGCCGGCTCTTCCGAAGCGCTGACTCGCTGGAGAGGTCCATGAGTAGCGGCACACCGGGCGCGATCGACCGAAGGACGATGATCCGGCGCCTCGTCGCCGGCGCTATTGCGGCGTCCTGCGCTCCGGGATGGCCGGCCTCGGGTCGATCCCTGGCCCCTGCCGACCCGATTGCCGCGACGACGGCGGGGAAGATCCGCGGCTACGTGGACAACGGCATCAACGTGTTCAAGGGCGTTCGCTACGGAGCCGACACGTCGACGCGGCGCTTCCTCCCGCCTCGTCCCCCAGACCCGTGGGCGGGTATCCGGGACGCGCGCGAGTTCGGTCCTTCGGCGCCCCAGCCGCGAGGAGGCGGCGGCTTCTTCCCGGCCGACGAAGCGGCCGCGATGAGCGAGGACTGCCTCTCCTTGAACCTGTGGACGCCCGCGCTGAGGGACCGCGGAAGGCGGCCGGTCATGGTGTGGTTCCACCCGGGTGCCTATTCGAGCATGACGAGCAACACGTCGGCCTACGACGGTGTGCGGCTGTGCCGCCGCGGCGACGTGGTCGTCGTCACCGTGAACCACCGGCTGAATGTATTCGGGTACCTCTACCTCGCCGAGATCGCCGGGCCTGAGTTCGCCGACTCGGGAAATGCCGGCATGCTCGACCTCATTCTGGCGCTGAGGTGGGTCCACGACAACATCGAGGAGTTTGGCGGCGATCCGAACACCGTCTTGATCTTCGGGCAATCAGGGGGCGGCGCCAAATGCGCGACGCTGATGGCCATGCCCGCTGCCCACGGCCTGTTCCACCGCGTGGCGACGATGAGCGGACAGCAGATCACGGCGAGCCGGCCGTCGACGGCGACGAAAAACGCGAGCGGCGTCCTCTCCGCGATGCAGATCACTCCCGATCGCATTCACGACCTGCAGAAGCTGCCGATGGCGGACCTGCTCAAGGCGCGGCGGCCCGGCGGCTACTTCGGCCCTGTGAAAGACGGTCGTTCGCTGCCGCGCGATCCGTTCGATCCGGACGCCGCGCCCCTCTCCGCCGACATCCCGATGATGCTCGGCAATACTCACGACGAGACGCGCGGCCTCATGGGCGGGAGCGACCCGAGCCTGTTCGCTCTCGCGTGGAGCACCCTGCAGGCGAAGCTCGAAGCGAACTCGCCATTCATGGGCGACCTCGACCGCGCGAAGGTCATCGCCGAGTACAGACGCATGTATCCCGGCTACTCGGCCAGCGACGTGTTCTTCGCCGCCACCACGGCGTCGAGGTCGTGGCGCGGCCAGGTGATCGAAGCCGACCGGCGCGCGGCCGACCGGCGCGCGGCGGCCCACACCTGGGTGTATCAGTTCGACTGGTGCACGCCGGTTCAGGGCGGGAGGCTGCGCGCGCCCCATGGCCTCGACATCCCGATGGTGTTCGACAACGTGGCGCTCGCGCCCCAGATGACCGGAACTGGTCCGGACGCTCAACAGGTCGCTGACCAGATGAGCGAGACGGTTCTCGCATTTGCCCGCACCGGCAACCCGAACAACACGCACATCCCGCGCTGGGCTGCCTATGATCTGACACGCCGGTCAACGATGCTGTTCGACACGAAATCCACGGTGGCCGACGATCCACGGGGTGGCGAGCGCAGGCTGTTTGCGCAGGTGCCATACGTGCAGCCCGGCACATAGGGACGAATCACAGCCGGAAACCTGGCTGGAGAAGGTCATGGCCTTCCCCGTGCCATGCGTCCGGCGCTTCGAGCGGAGGTCATCTCGGGTGTCATCTCACCGGCTCGTCAATTCCCGTCGCATGGGTGGAGTCGCGCTGCTGTTCGGGCTGACGGCAGTTGGTGCGCTGGTCGCGGACCCGGCTGGGCCTCAGACTCAACCGCCCAGCAAGGCCAGCATCCAGGAGGCGATGAAGCGCGCCACCGTGTTCATGGTGGAACAGGTCAGCACTAACGGCGGGTATGTGTGGAGCTACCTCCCGGACTTTTCTCGCAGATGGGGAGAACTCGAGGCGCGCGACACGATGATCTGGATTCAGCCACCAGGCACGCCAACGATGGGCCACGCGTTCCTCGACGCCTATCACGCGACCGGAGACGAGTACTACTACCGAGCGGCGGAGTCGGTGGCCGGGGCCCTCATCCGTGGCCAGCTGCCGACCGGCGGATGGAACTACATGGTGGATATCGCGGGCGAACGG
This sequence comes from uncultured Acidobacteriota bacterium, assembly GCA_963843385.1. Classification (GTDB taxonomy): domain Bacteria; phylum Acidobacteriota; class Vicinamibacteria; order Vicinamibacterales; family JAKQTR01; genus CAVOHU01. Next base: position 265,752 of record CAWJJY010000005.1, on the reverse strand, counting down.
TCGTTGCGCCAGTGGTACGACACGATCGGCCGCAACGCGTGGCGGCTCGAAGAATTCCAGCACTACTGGGGCAACGCGACCTTTGACGATGGCGGCACGGCCCAGTCCACACAATTGCTCCTGCGCCTCTACCTCGAGAAGAAAGACCCCAAGTACAAGACGGCGCTCGAGCGGGCCATCCAGTTCGTCGTCGAGAGCCAGTACCCGATTGGCGCGTGGCCGCAGCGCTACCCGCTGAAGCAGGAGTTCTCGCTGCACGGAAAGCCCGACTACACGTCGTTCTTGACGTTCAACGACGCGGTGACGTCCGGGAACATCGAACTCCTGATCATGTGCTACCGGGCGCTCGGGGATGAGTGGCTGCTCGATCCAATCAAGCGCGGCATGCATTCGTTCATCGCGACGCAGCAGAGCAAAGCGCAGCCCGGCTGGGCGCTGCAGTACACCCTGGACCTCAAGCCTTCCGGAGCCCGGACCTACGAGCCCGCCGCGCTGGCCACTCACGTCACCGCACAGCACATCGAGGAGCTGATCGGGTTCTACCGCCTGACCGGCGACGCAGCATTCCTGGCCCGGATTCCCGAGGCACTCGATTGGCTCGACGCGGTGCGGCTTCCCGCTGATGTCGTGGCGATGGCCAGCGGGCGCACGCACCCGACCTTCGTTGCCATTGGCACCAACAACCCCCTATACGTCCACCGCCGAGGCTCCAACGTGGTCAATGGCGAGTACTACGTGGACGGCGACCCCCGGAACACGATCGGTCACTACAGTTCGTTCAGGCAAATCGACGTGTCGCGACTCCGCCAGCTCTACCAGGAGGCGCGGGCGCTCGCGCCCGCGGAGGCCACGAAGGGATCACCGCTCTTGGCGGCGTTGGCGTTGCCGATCTGCCGAAGTACTTCACCGTCAGGCAATCCCCGAGATTTGCGCCGGGCGCGGGCGAATCGCCGGATGCCCGCGTGGCACGGCTGATTGGCGCACTTGACGCGAAGGGCCGTTGGCTGACGGCACTGGGGACCACCAGCCATCCGTATCAGGGTGACGGCATGAAGGTCATCGCCCCGGGAGATTTCTCCCGTTCGATGGTCGGCGATGAACGCGATACCTCGCCGTACCCGGTCGAGCGGCTGCTCGGCATTTCGACCCAGGCCTACATTCGGAACATGGGCGAACTCATCCGTGCTCTGGATACGCGGCACTGAGCGCGCGGGGTAGAAGGCATGACGCGACGGCCCGGCACCGGACGACTCCAATGGCTGGCTTGGTGGAGTTGCGTGTGCGTCGGGCTGGCCGCGATTGTTGCCGCCTCGGCGGCGGACCGCCCGTCGCCCCCTGTCGCAAAAGGGATGGCCGGCGCAGGTGAACGGGCCGACATCATCGTCGCCCAGGACGGGACAGGCGAGTTCAGCACGATCACAGCGGACGGACCACGCCAGCCTCCTGCGAGCACGGTTCCAGTCCACTCGCGGTCGCTGACATCGCCGGCCTGGCGGGTTCGCATCGTGCTGGTGGGAGACTCGACGGTGACCGACGAGATTGGCTGGGGGCTCGGCTTCAAGGAGCGCGTGGCGGATCGCGCCGATTGCATCAACCTTGCGAAAAACGGCCGCAGCTCGAAGAGCTTCATCGCCGAAGGTCTCTGGGCCAGCGCGCTCGAGGCGCGCGCCGACTACATCCTGATCCAGTTCGGTCACAACGATATGCCCGGCAAGGGCCCCGATCGGGAGACCGATCCTCGAACGACTTATCGAGCGAACCTCGCCCGCTACATCGACGAGGCGCGGCGCGCGGGAGCGACGCCCGTCCTGGTGACGTCGATTACCAGGAGGATCTTCGGAGCGAGTGGAAAGATCGAGTCGGATCTGCAGCCGTACGTGGCGGCCGCGCAGCAGGTCGCAGCGGAGAAGGGCGTGGCGCTCGTCGATCTGCACGCAAAGAGCATCGAGGTGCTCGACCGGATCGGTCCGGCGGCGGCGTTGGCATTCGACGTGACCAGGGCCGACGGGACCCCGGACAAGACGCACCTGTCGAGGGCCGCCAGCCTGGTGTTTGGTGGGATCGTGGCGGACGAACTGGCGCGGGTCGTCCCTGCCCTGGCACCGTTGCTTGCGGGCAGGTGAGTCGCGCAACGCTAGAGAGACAGAAGGCCCATATCATGCATTCAGGAGCCGGTCCGGGAGCGGTGATGGCGTGGTGCAGGAGGTTGTCGGCGGCGGTCGTCTGCGTCGCGGTTGTCGCGGCGTCGACCGGTGCGCAGGGGCCGATCTCGGCCGTCGAGTGGAAAGACTGCCTGTCTCAGCCGCCCGCGTGGTACGCAAGCGCAGAGGCCACGCGGATCGCCGACAACCTGCTCGTCTACCAGCGCCGATCGGGCGGCTGGCCGAAGAACGTCGAGATGGCCCGGTTGATGTCACCTGCCGACCGTGCGACGGTCACCGACGAGAAGGATCTCAACGATTCGACGATCGACAACGGATCCACCTACACGCAGCTCAGCTTCCTGGCGCGGGTGTTCGACGCGGCGCGCCTCGATCGCCACAGGACGGCGTTCCTCTCAGGCCTCGACTACCTCCTCCTGGCCCAGTATCCAAGCGGGGGCTGGCCCCAGTACTACCCGCTTCGTGAAAATTACTCACGCTTCATCACCTTCAACGACAACGCGATGATCAGCGTGATGGCGCTGCTTCGTGAGATCGCAGGGCCGAACGCTCCCTACGGGTTCGTGGACCAGGCCCGGCGGGCCAAGGCGGCATCCGCGATCGATCGCGGACTTCGCGTGATTCTGAAGTCGCAGGTACGGGTGCAGGGCCGGCTGACGGCGTGGTGCGCGCAGGTGGATCCGGTGACGTTCGAGCCCCGGGGCGCCCGCAGCTATGAGCCGCCGTCGGTCAGCGGCAAAGAGAGCGTAGAAATCGTCCGGTATCTGATGTCGATCGAGAAGCCGGGCCCGGATATCGTCTCAGCGATCGAGAGCGCGATCACTTACTTGCGCGACAACACCGTCAGGGGCCTGCGCGTGGTGTCGAAGCCTGCTCCCGGCCTTCCGAAGCTGCGCGACGTGATCGCAGAACCAGACCCCGGGGCGCCGCCTCTCTGGGCCCGCTTCTACGAGATCGGCACGAACCGCCCGATGTACCTCGGCCGCGACGGCATCGTGAAGTACAGCCTCTCGGAAATCGAAGCGGAGCGGCGCGCGGGCTACAGCTGGCTCGGCCCGTACGCCGCCGGGTTGCTCGCGCAGGAATACCCGGCCTGGCGGGAGCGCGTCAGGTGAGGTGAGCCTTCACGCGTTCGGCTGTCCAGGTCATGTCGCCCATCGGGCCCGATATCGTGCCCTCGAGCGTTCCATCGTCTTTCAGGATGCCGGCGAAGGCAAGCTGCATCGCTCCAGCGTCGCCCTGGAAGGTGATCGAAAAGCTGATCTTCCCGTCGGCGAATTCACCCTCGAGAGTCGTCTCCCCCATGTGGCTCGACAAGGTTCCAGTGAGCTTCTTGCCCTCCTGGGCCAAGGCCAGGCCGACCGCCATCGGTCCCTGCGAACTGTTGACCGACATGTTCCAATTGCCGGCGACCGAGACCGGCTTGTCGTCCTTCTTCGGGTCCTGGGCGTCCCGCAAGCCGGGCTGCGCGAGCGCGGTGCCCGCCGACAGTCCGAGCGTGACCAATACCGCCACGAGCGACGCTGATGTTCGCATACAACCCTTTCACCGGTCCGATCGGTGTCGCACGACAGTTCGCGACGTCGGTTTCCAGATGCGCCCTGCCGAGCCCCCTGATACTGGAACTCGGAGAGCTTGCCCAGACTAGCACGGAAGCCAGCCGCGGTGAGCGACCGTGCTGGCGAGATTCGGACGACCGGCGCCGGAGGTGGCAGGCACGGGCCGGTGCCCACCGCTACCTCGAGATTCGCTCGTTGCGGACCAGCCCGTTGGTCTTCGTGTTCACGTAGACGACGTCCTTGACCCCTTCGAGCAGGTCGGGCTTCTCGATCTGGTCGAACGTGCAGTCGACGATGCGGACATCGGTGACGGGATCGTGCGCGTAGCCGCGGAGCAGCAGCGCGTACTGGCTTTTCCTGCTCGTGACGTTTCTGACTTCCACGTCCCGGACAACCGGAGGGAATGCGCCTGCGTCGCCTTCCTCGTAGAAGAAGTTGATCGTGACCACAGCCTCGGCCACCTGCCCGATCGTGACGTCTCTCATATAGACGTGCTCGGTCACGCCGCCGCGGACCGAGTTGGTCTTGATCCGGAGAGCCCGGTCGAGTTGCGGGCTGTCCATGCGGCACTTCTCGGCGAAGATGTTGCGGGCGCCCCCCGAGATCTCGCTGCCCACCACGACACCGCCGTGACCGTCCTTCATCGTGCAATCGCGGATGATGACGTTCTCGATGGGGACGTTCACCCGGCGGCCGTCGTCGTTGCGACCGGACTTCAGCGCGATGCAGTCGTCGCCGGTGTCGAAGGTGCATCCTTCGATGAGTACGTCCCGGCAGGATTCCGGATCGCAGCCGTCGTTGTTCGGGCCGTGGCTGTTGATGGTGACGTGGCGAATGGTGACATTCGAGCACAGCACCGGGTGCAGCTCCCACATCGGGGAGTTGATGATGGTCACGCCCTCGATGAGCACGTTCTTGCAGCGGTACGGCTGCACGAAGTTCGGCCGCAGGTAGGAGCCCGCGCCGAACACGCGTCCGGCGACCGGCACCCCCTTGCCGGCCATCTCGATGAGCCTCGCACGCGCCGCAAGCTGGTTGGGCGCGTCGGTCGACTTCGGATCCCGTCCCTTCCACGGCCACCAGTGCGTTTCGTCCGCGTTGCCATCGAGCGTTCCCGGTCCGGTGACCGCGATGTTCTCCTGTTCGAACGCGTAGATGAAGGGGGAGTAGTTCATCAGCTCCACCCCTTCCCACCGCGTGAACACGACAGGCAGGTATTGGGCCGGATCGCGGCTGAAGCGCAGCGTGGCGCCCTGGCTGAGATGGAGATTCACACGGCTCCGCAGGTGAATGGCGCCCGTGTTGAAGATTCCGGCCGGCACGACGACCCGCCCTCCGCCGGCCTTTGCGCAAGCGGCCACCGCGTCGCGGATGGCGGCGGTGCAGTCCTTCGTGCCGTTGCCCGCCGCTCCGTATGACGTGATGTCGAAGTCACGGGCAGGGAAGACCGGGGGCGAAATCCGGTCAAGAATGGCGGCCGATCCCTTCCAGGGATCGCCGGCGAGGCTGAGCCCCTGGAGGTTCACCAATCCCAAGACGTTCCGGGATCCCAGCGCCGGAACGGGGATGAACAGCGCCAGCCCGGCTGTGCCAGCCAGCTTGAGGAAATTGCGCCTGGACGAGTCAGATGATGGCATGGCTCACCTTGTGTCCCGAGTCAGAAGCTCGCCGACATATTTCGGGCGGGGCATCCCGCGTCCCACCCCAACGCGGCTGCCGCGCATTGGGCCCCGGATCGCCCAGTTGCTTCTCCCCCGCATATTCCCGATATTCCCGGTCGTCGCGCCTTGCGATTCGGGCGCCGCGTTCCGGACTAGTTGTCACCGAACTCGTGACTCGAGGCACCAGTGGACAAACCACATCGACGATAGTCTGCCACCGCGCTGCCGGCGTACGCCGCTTGAATACCACTCCGGCATGCGTCAAGTCAAGGATGCGTCGGTGCTGATTCGTTCGACATTCTGGCCAGGAATGGCCCGTGAACGCCGCGCTCGCGCCGCCGGAATGGTTGCGCGGAGGTGTCGCCGGTAGTAGTCTATGCCGAGTGGTGACTGGCCATGTGGCTTGACCAGTTGCGACGCGTTGGCTTTGAGAGGAAACCAGGCGCAGGAGGCGCCGGCCAGATGTCTCTTCCCGCCGTTCAGTCAGCGACCTGCATTTTTCGGAAGACGGATGCGCGAATGGGGCGCACTCGCACCCTGCAGCCCGGGAAGAGCCCCTCCCGGCACCTGCACGCGGGTCACATCATTCTGGGTCCGACCGACGCTTCCGTCGATGTCGATCCTGGAACCCACGAGACGGGTCTCGTGTGCCTGAAGGGCCGCGCCGAGGTCAAGGTCGGGGCGGCGGCCTTTTCCATGAAGCCGTACGACGCCCTTTACATTCCCCGCACGGCCACCTTCTCGGTCTCGTCCGGACCCGCGGGAGAGGGCTGCGATCTCGCGGAGTTCTCCGCGGCGGTCGATCGGCACTACCCGCTCACCTTCGTGTCGTTCGACGAGATTCAGACGAACCCCGGTCTTCATTTCGAGGCGGGCGGCCCAGGATCGCGCCGCACTCTGAACATCCTGCTCGGCAAGAACGTCGAGGCCGGACGCATCATGGCCGGCGTCACGTTCAGCGATCCCGGAAACTGGACCTCGTGGCCCCCGCACGAGCACGCCGTGCTGGCCGAGGAGGCCTACCTCTTCATCGCCATGCCGGCGCCGGCCTTCGGCGTGCAACTCGTCTACACGAATCCGGACGAACCCGAACTGGCGAGCATCGTGCACGAGGGCGACCTGGTCCTGATGCCGCAGGGCTACCACCCGAACGTCGCGGCACCGGGATGCTCGATCGGATTCCTGTGGATGATGGCTGCATCGCGTGAGGGGATCGACCGGCAGTTCGGCGTCGTCAATGTGCAGCCCGAGTTCGCCGCCGGAGGATCCGGGCTCGACAAGGGACGGGCGGACAGGAAGTAGCCTTCAGAGCGCCTGCGCACCGCGGCGGTCGACCGACTACGGCAAGAGGGGAAGACCCGCATTCTGGAGGAGACGATGGACCTCTTTCGGCTTGATGGACAGGTGGCGCTGGTCACAGGAGCCGGCCAGGGCCTGGGCGCGGCCATGGCCACGGCCCTGGCAGCGGCCGGCGCCGACGTGGTCCTGCACGATCGTGAGGCCCCGTCGCTCGCGACCGAGCGCGCGATCCGGGAGCAGTACCCCGTCCGCACCGCCTGCCTGAGCGCCGACCTGGCGGATCGCGCGGCGGCCGACCGCCTCGTTCCCGGAGCGCTTGATGCGCTCGGGCGCCTCGACATCCTGGTGAACAACGCCGGCATCATCCGGCGGGCGCCTGCCGCCTCGTATGGTGACGAGGACTGGGACGCGGTCATCGAGATCAACCTGAGCGCGGTGTTCCGGCTGTGCCGGGCCGCAGGGCAGCACATGCTCAAGAAGGGCTCTGGCAAGATCATCAACGTGGCGTCGCTGCTGTCGTATCAGGGCGGCATCACCGTGCCGGCCTACACGGCCGCCAAGAGCGGCGTCGCGGGATTGACCAGGAGCCTCGCGAACGAGTGGGCCGGGCGCGGCATCAACGTCAACGCGATCGCGCCAGGTTACATGGTCACCGACAACACGCGCGCGCTGGTGGAAGATCCGGTCAGGTTCAAGCAGATCACCGACCGCATCCCAGCCGCCCGGTGGGGCGCCCCCGAGGATCTGGGCGGGCCGGTTGTCTTTCTCGCGTCGCACGCCGCCGACTACGTTCACGGGCACGTGCTCGTGGTGGACGGCGGCTGGATGGGGAGATGAGGATATCGCCGGAAGCGAGGCTCGCATGAGACGACAGGACGTCGTTGGTGCAATCGAGGAGGGGGGCGTCGTCGCCGTCATTCGGCTGAAGGAACCGGACAAGCTTCGCAACGTCATCGACGCGCTGGCCGAGGGCGGCGTCAGGGCGCTCGAGGTGACCATGACGGTGCCGCACGCGCTTGACCTGATCGGCGAGCTGGCGCCCCGGTTGCCGAAGGGGTTCCTCGTCGGCGCCGGCACGGTCCTCGACGTCGAGACCGCCAGGCTGGCCGTCCTGGCCGGGGCTGCCTTCATCGTCGGGCCGGTGTTCAGGCCGGAGATCATCGCCGCCTGCCATCGTTATGACGTCGCGGCGATGCCCGGGTGCTTCACTCCGACCGAGATTCTCTCTGCCTGGGAACAGGGCGCTGATATCGTGAAAGTGTTTCCCGCGACCGCGCTCGGCCCCGGATTCTTCAAGGACATCCGCGGACCGCTGCCTCAGATCCGGATGATGCCGACCGGCGGCGTCACGGTAGAGAACGCGGGCGACTGGATCAAGGCTGGAGCAGTCGCCGTCGGGGTCGGCACCGCGCTTGTCGACGCGAAGGCCATCGCAGCGGAGAGCTATCGCGTCATCGTCGAGAAGGCCCGCCAGATCGTTGCCAATGTCAGCGCGGCCCGGAAAGGGTAGCGGCCATGGCTGAGCTTGTCGCCAAGCCGAAAACGAATTGCCGATGGGATCTCGTCTCCCTGGGCGAAGTGATGCTGCGGCTCGATCCCGGCGACGGACGGATTGCGACGACGCGATCGTTCCGCGTCTGGGAGGGCGGCGGCGAGTACAACGTCGCGCGGGGGCTGAAGCGCTGCTTCGGGCTGGATACCTCCGTGGTGACCGCGCTGGTCGACAACCCGGTTGGCCGGCTGATCGAAGACCTCATGTTCCAGGGCGGCGTGGATCAATCCTGCGTCCGGTGGGTTGCAGACGATGGCGTCGGCCGACTCGCGCGGAACGGGCTCAACTTCACGGAACGGGGGTTCGGGGTCCGCGCGGCCCTCGGATGCTCGGACCGCGGGCATACGGCCGTCTCTCAACTCGAACCCGGCGCGATCGACTGGGATGCCGTGTTCGGCACGTATGGCGCCCGGTGGTTCCACACTGGCGGCATTTTCGCGGCGCTCTCCGAGAGCACGCCGCTCGTCGCCAAGGAAGCCATGGCCGCCGCCCGGCGGCACGGTACCATCGTTTCGTACGATCTGAATTACCGTGCGTCGCTCTGGAAGGGCATCGGCGGACAGCAGCGCGCGCAGGAGGTCAACCGGGAACTCGCGAGCCAGGTTGACGTGATGCTCGGCAACGAGGAGGACTACTCCGCGGCGCTGGGCTTCGAGGTCGAGGGGCTCGACTCGCACCTGTCGGTTCTGGATGTCGGCAGCTTCCGGCGGATGATCGAGCGCGTCGTCGCGGCCTTCCCGAACATCCAAGTCGCCGCGACCACGCTCCGCCACGCGCGGACCGCAACACGCAACGACTGGGGTGCGGTGTGCTATGCAGGCGGCGAGTGGTGTCAGGCCGTGTCGCGAGAGGACCTCGAGGTGTACGACCGGGTCGGCGGGGGCGATTCGTTCGCCTCGGGGCTCATCTACGGCTTTCTGACCGGCAAAGGGCCGCAATGGGCGGTTGACTGCGGCGCGGCGCACGGCGCACTGGCGATGACGACGCCTGGCGACACGACCATGGTGACGCGTGCGGAGGTCGAGCGCGTGATGAAAGGTGGCACGGCGCGGGTGAGCCGCTGAAGAGACGCGGGCTGCCGGGCCCGAGGCGCGGTCATCCGGGCCCCGGCCGGCAGATGGGGTGCGCTGAACGTGACACGAACGACCCGACGGGCGGTTCGTGTGATCTGATGCAGTGGAAGTCGAGCTTGATGACCATGAGCACGTTGACTGGTACGACGGCGACCGAATTGGTGGTGGCATACGTCCGCGGCCTGATCGACCGCGGCGAACTCAAGCGCGGCGACCGGCTTCCCGCCGAGCGCGACCTCGCGAGAATCCTGGAAGTGAGCCGGCCGAGCCTGCGCGCCGGCCTGCGATCGCTTGCAGTGATGGGCGTCATCGACGTCCGGCCCGGGGCCGGTTCGTTCATCGCGGCGGGGCCGCCCTCTCTGGGTCCCGAGGCGCTGCAGTTTCAGGCGGCGCTGCACGGGTTCACGCGCGCAAAGATGTTCGAGGCCCGGCTGGTGCTGGAAGTCGCAGTGGCCGGCATGGCGGCCGAGCACGCGACCTCCGACGATCTCGCCACGATCAGTGACGAAGCCACCGGCATGTTCGCGTCGATGGACGACCCGCAGACCTTCCTCCTCCACGACATCGCGTTTCACCGGGCGGTGGCGCAGGCGTCGGCCAACCCGATCCTGTCGGCCCTGGTCGGCATGGTCTCGGAGCTGTTTCGCGAACAGCGGCGGACGACCATCGGACAGGCGCAGGACCTGAAGGAAGCGGCTGACGAGCATCGCGCCATCTACCAGGCGATTCGGGCGCGGGATCCGGTTCGGGCCCGTCGCGCGATGACCGAGCACCTCGAGCGTGCCGGCCGTGCCCAGGAGGTCGAGCGGGAGAAGACAGCCGGGACATCACTGGCCAGGTGATGGCAGCCGCCGGGCACTCGACCGTGTTGGCCCCTCCCGCAGCGGCCACTGGCTCGCTGCCCACGCGCGGCTGGCCAGTTCTCACGTGACGCCATTCGAGAGGAGTCGGCATGCCATCGACGACGACACCGGGAGGTTCGGGGCCCATCTCGGCCGCCGAGCGAATCGGGAACTACCGCTGGGTCATCTGCGCCCTGATCTTCCTGGCCACCACGATCAACTACATCGACCGGCAGATCCTCGCACTCATCAAGGAATTCCTCGACAAGGAACTCGGCTGGACCAACGAGCAGTTCGGCCTGGTCAACTCGGCCTTCCAGGGCGCCTATGCCGTCGGGCTCTTCGCCTTCGGCTGGTTCATCGACCGCTACGGCACGAAGATCGGCTACGCCGTCTCAATCGGGATGTGGAGCGTGGCGGCCATGGCTCACGCGCTGGTCGCGTCGGTCGGCGGGTTCTTCGCGGCACGAGTCTTCCTGGGGGTGAGCGAGGGCGGCAACTTCCCGGCGGCGATCAAGGCGGTCGCGTTGTGGTTCCCCAAGCGGGAACGTGCGTTCGCGACGGCGATCTTCAACTCCGGCACCAACGTCGGCGCGATCATCGCACCCGCGCTGGTGCCTGTCATCGCCGTCACACTCGGCTGGAGATCCGCCTTCGTCTTCGCGGGCCTGGCCGGCTTCCTGTGGCTCTTCCTGTGGATCCCGTTCTATGACGTGCCCGAGAAGCAGAAGCGGACCACCAGGGCGGAACTCGAGTTCATCAACAGCGACAAGGCCGAAGGCGGGTCGGGTGGTTCGCCGATTGGCTGGCTTCGCGCCCTTCACTTCCGGCAGACCTGGGCCTTCATCGTCGCCAAGTTCATGACCGACCCGGTGTGGTGGTTCTTCCTGATCTGGCTGCCAGACTACTTCAAGAAGACGCGCGGGCTGGACATCAAGCACAGCTGGATCCACCTGGTGACGATCTACGCGATTGTGACCGTACTGAGCATCGCCGGGGGATGGCTCACCGGCTACTTCCAGAAACTGGGATGGAGCGTGACCCGGGCGAGGAAGACCGGGATGTTCCTGTTCGCATTGTGCGTCGTGCCGATCCTCTTCGCGACCGGTGTGGGCGACTGGCCGGCCGTGCTGCTCATCGGCCTGGCTGGCGCGGCGCACCAGGCGTGGTCAGCCAACCTGTTCACCACGACCTCGGACCTGTTCCCGAAGAAGGACGTCGCCACCATCGTCGGCCTCGGCGGCATGGCGGGGTCGGTGGGCGGCATCCTGTTCCCGTGGTTCTCCGGCATGCTGCTCGACCGGTTCACGGCCGAGGGCAACGTCACCGGCGGCTACACGATCCTGTTTGCCATCTGCGCCTCGGCCTACCTGATCTCGTTCGCGATCCATCACCTGCTGTCGCCGCGGCTCGAGCCGCTCGTCCTGTCTGAAGCCCCTCGGGGGTCTTCATGAGGAACTTCCTGGACGATCACTTCCTCCTCGAGGGCGCGGTTGCCGAGGACCTGTATTTCCAGTTCGCCGAAGACCTGCCCGTCATCGATTTTCACTGCCACCTGTCGCCGGACCAGATGGCCGGTGATCACCGGTTCCGCTCGATCACGGAGATCTGGCTCGACGGCGATCACTACAAGTGGCGCGCGATGCGTTCCAACGGCGTGCCCGAGCGCTACTGCACCGGCGACGCGAACGACTGGGAGAAGTTCGAGGCCTGGGCCCGAACCGTGCCGGACACGATTCGCAACCCGCTCTACCACTGGACGCACATGGAGCTTCGGCGGCCGTTCGGCGTCGATGCCCTGCTGTCGCCGGCGACCGCGAGAGACGTCTTCGATCGCTGCAACGAGAAATTGAAGGAGGACGGCTTCACGGCGTTGAGCCTGCTGCGCAGCTTCGGCGTGGCCGCCGTGTGCACCACCGATGATCCGGTCGACTCGCTGGCGCCGCACCGGATGCTGGCGGCCAGGCCCGACCCCTTCACGCGCGTTTATCCCACGTGGCGCCCGGACAAGGTGTTCGCCGTCGAGGATCCCGCGGCGTTCAACCGGTGGGTGGAGCAGCTTCAGCAGGCGTCGGCGGTCGAGGTCGGCGGTCGGGTCTCGTCGTTGCTCGATGCGCTCCGGTCCAGGCACGAGTACTTCCACCAGATGGGGTGTCGGGCGTCGGACCACGGTCTCGAGACGCTCTTCGCGGAGTCATGGGATGACGCGCAGGTCGACGCAGACTTCGGTCGGCTGAGGAGCGGGAAGCCGCTTGACGCCGGCCAGGCCCTGCGGCTCAAGTCGGCCCTGGTCTACGGACTGGCGCTGCTCGACCACGAACGCGGCTGGGTCCAGCAGTTCCACCTGGGTGCCCAGCGCAACAACAACACGAGGTTGCGGCGGGCGCTCGGGCCGGACACCGGGTTCGACTCGATCGGCGAGTTCGGCCTGGCGCGGCCGGTCGCCCGGTTCCTCGACCGGCTGGACGAGACGAACCAGCTGGCGAAGACGATACTCTACAACCTCAACCCGCGCGACAACGCGGTGCTGGCCACCATGATCGGGAACTTCCAGGACGGGACGATCCCCGGCAAGATGCAGTACGGCGCCGCCTGGTGGTTCCTGGATCAGCTCGACGGGATGACGGCGCAGATCGACGCGCTGTCGGCCATGGGCCTGCTGTCGCGTTTTGTCGGCATGGTCACCGATTCGCGCAGTTTCCTGTCGTATTCGCGCCACGAGTACTTCCGCCGCCTGCTGTGCAACCTGCTCGGAGAGGACGTGCGCCGGGGACGCCTGCCCGACGATCGGCGGCTGCTCGGGCGGCTCGTGCAGAACGTGTGCTTCTTCAACGCGCGGGACTACTTCGGCTTCCCGCTCGGCCGCGCAGCGGACGGAGTCGAGCGATCGTCGTGACGCGGGCGCAGATGTTCTCGATGATGCAGATGATGAGCGACGCGCGCGGGGTCAAGGTCGTCAAGGAGACCAAGACGGCCGCCGGCGTCGATCTGGCGGTCGAGGGCACGACACCGGACAAGAAGAAGTCCGCCGGCACCATCCAGATGGTGAAGGAAGACGGTGCGTGGAAGGTGTCCAAGGAGAAATGGCAGTAGCGTCTCGAGGGCCCTGGTGGGCGGCAGCGCCGGGGCCCGAGCGCAGGGCGTTTCTCCCTAGTCGGCGATGATCGGCTTGATCGTCCGCGAACCGACCGCACCGAGCGCCGCGCTCAACCGGTCGAACATGGCTTCGTCGCGATACACGCCCAGGATCGCGCCGCCCGACCCCGCGAAATGGGCGCTGGCCCCGCAGGCGCGAGCCGTGTCGACCTGTTCGATCTGCCATGCCGGCAGGCTGTAGATGCTGCGCCGGGCGTCGAAGTTCTCGTCGATGAGAGCCGAGAGACGGGCACCGTCGCGCCGCAGGATCGCCTCGCGGCCCTGCGCCGCCAGGACGGCACAGCGCCGCATCGCGCCAACCACCGCCGGTTCTCCCCGATCGAATCGCTCGCGGATGTTGTTGTGGAAGACCTCCGTGGGCTCGCTCAGCGCATCGTGATACGCCACGTAGATCGGCGGCAGGAGCGCCGGGTCCATTCTCTCGTAGCGGTAGCGCGCGAGGCCATCCACCTCACGTTCCTCGGTCCTGTCGAAGTCCATGTACATGAGGCCCTCGTAGACCTGGATCACCCGATCCTGGAGGCCCGCCGTGATGCCCAGTTCCTCGCGTTCCACCCGCAGCACGAAGCTCGGCTGCGCCTCCAGTGGCATCTCGACCCCGTAGAACTCCATCAGGCAGCGAAGCGTCGCGACAATCAGCGCGCTCGAGCCCGCAAGACCGACCTGCCTGGGAATGTCGGTCTGGTAGCGTACGGAGAAATTGCGATCGTGGAGCGGGAGCCCCCGCGCCTGGCAGTGCTCGACAAAGCGCTTGATGGTCGCCTTGATCAGGCGGATCCCGCCGTAGTAGCCGTGCAGCCGGACGTCCTTCGCCAGGTCGTACACCGACGCGAAGGTGGCGCGATCGCCCTCCGCGAGGACGATATCCACCGAGTCCCATTCGTAGAGCACCACTTCGGCGCAGAAATTGCGGACGCTGATCGCGATGGTCCTTCCGTTGTACCCGTCGGACGGGTTGCCGATCAGCCCGGCCCTGGCGTATGCGCGCTTACGGGTGAGGAACATGGAGCAGCTCCTCGAGGTGGCGCCGAAGTGTCGCCCCGTAGCGCGGATCAGCGAGGGCAAACTCGACAAACGCCTGGAAGTAGGAGTCGAAGTTCCCGATGTCGTACCGGCGTTCATCCTGGCGTAACCGCACGCCGAAGACCTTTCCTCCGCTACGGATGACCGCCCTGATCGCATCGGTCAACTGAATCTCGCCGCCCTTTCCCGGGGTGGTCCTCTCGAGGGTTTCGAAGATCGCCGGGGTCAGGACATAACGGGCCGCGATGGCGAGATTGCTCGGCGCCTCGCCCGGCGACGGCTTCTCGACCAAATCCTCGATTTCGAACACCTCTCCGCCCGTCCTCGGCCGGGCGATGCCGTACTGCGATACTTCGGCGACCGGCACCTCCTCGAACGCGATGACCGCGGCGGCACCACGTTCCAGGAAGCAGCGCGTCATCCGCCCCACGACGTCGCTCTCGGCGTGCATGCCGATGATGGAATCCCCCAGCGCGACGACAAACGGCCGGTTGCCGACAAACGATCGCGCGCACAGGACGGCGTGACCCAGGCCCAGCGTCTGGCGCTGCCGTGTGTAGAAGTACTGGATGGCGGCGCGTTCGAACTCCAGCTCCGCCAGCAGCTCTTCCTTGCCGCTTTCCCGCAGGCTCTGGATGAGTTCGCTGTTCAGGTCGAAGTGATTTTCGATCGAGGTCTTACCCGGACCGGTGATGAACAGCACGCGCTTCATCCCGACGCGGGTCAGCTCCTCGACGACATACTGCACGACCGGCTTGTTGCCGACCGGCAGCATCTCCTTGGGTTGAGACTTGGTGGCCGGCAGCAGTCTCGTGCCGAGGCCGGCGACCGGTACGACGGCGATGTCGATGTCCATGGGCAGGCCTGTCCGAATGAGGTCAGCGAGCGCGTCGCGGTGAGGGGGCAGCCTGGATTCTATCAAGAATACCCGGCCGCACGGCCCGGACAGGCTCTGGCACCCGCGCAGGGCAGCAGCGCCGAGTCCACTGATCCGTTGCCAAGCCCGGCACATTCCTGTTAGTACTCACGTCGGGCAACTTCGAGACGTCACCTCTGGCCGTAGTCCGAGGTTTGTCAGAACAGGACGACACGGTGCATTCGACTGAATCCGATCTTGCGAGCCTCGAGTTGACACCCGACCAGATGCAGGCGATGGGCGAGGAAACCCTGGCCCGAATCGTCTCACACGTGGGGAGTCTCGGCGCTCAGCCATCGTGCGGGGACGTCAACGCCGAAGACCTCTGCCGCGCCATGCGCGAGGGTCCCCCCGAAGCGGGCGGAGCACTCACGCCGCTGCTCGAGCAGTTGTTCGATCAGTACATTCCCCGGTCGTTCACGACGCCAGGCCCGGGCTATCTGGCGTTCATTCCCGGCGGCGGCCTCTATCCCGCGGCGCTCGCCGATTTCATCAGCGCGGCGGCCAACCGGTACACGGGGGTCTGGATGGCGGCGCCGGCGCTCGTGCAGCTCGAGGCCAATGCGCTCGACTGGCTTCGACAGTGGATGGGGTTCCCGGCCACCGCGCGCGGGTTGCTGACGACGGGCGGGTCGATGGCGAACTTCAACGCCATCCTGTGCGCACGCGAGCGCTACCTCGGACCCGAGCTTCGTTCGGGCGTGCTTTATGCCTCGACCCACGTGCACCATTCGGTGGTGAAGGCCGCTCGCCTGGCCGGCATCCTGATCGACCGCGTGCGGCCCATCCCGGTTGACCACGACTACCGCATGCGGGTCGACCGGCTCGCCGACGCCATCCAGGACGATCGCGCGCGCGGCCTGTTCCCCTTCATGGTCGTCTCGACGGCCGGCACGACCAACACGGGCGCGGTCGATCCCCTGAACGAGGTCGCCGACCTGTGCACGAAGGAAGATCTCTGGCACCACGTGGATGGCGCCTATGGGGCGTTCTTTCACATGTGCGAGGAGCTTCGCCCGCTGCTCGCGGGCCTGGATCGCGCGGACTCGCTCACGCTCGACCCGCACAAGGGCCTGTTCATGCCCTATGGGATTGGCGCGCTCCTGGTCCGGAATGGCGAGCACCTTCGGGCGGCCCACGCGATGTCGGCCGGGTACCTGCCTCACGCACCCGACGCCGATCAGTTCTATGACCCGAGCCAGTACGGGCCGGATCTCTCGCGCGGATTCCCCGGTCTCCGAGTGTGGATGTGCCTGAAGCTCTTCGGTGCCGCGAGATTCCGGGCCGCGCTGGCCGAAAAGCGCGCGCTCGCGCTGGACGCCGCGTCCCGCATCGGCGGCCTCCCCGGCGTCGTCATGGACGCACCCCCCCAGCTCTCGCTCTTCGCCTTTCACCTTACGGCGCCTGACGCTTCGGTGGAGGAGGAGAACCACATGACCCGCGCGCTGCTCGCCCGGGTCACGGCTCGGGGCCGCGTGATGATCACCGGATGCACCGCCGCGGATCGATTTCTCGCGCGCGTGTGCGTGTTGAGCTTCCGGACGCGCCAGGCGCAAATCGATGCGTGTGTGGAGGACGTCGCGGCTGAGTCCGCCGCGATCATCGAGAAGGCACGAGCCGCGCGAACGGCGTGAAAACCAGGAGGGCGAGCGCGCTGCCGCGGCGCGGCTATTGGGGGCCCATCGGGACCGTCTCGAACTCGGCGTCGAGGAGATTCACGGTCAGCACCTTCCGGCGAAGCAGGGTGCCCTGTCCAATCAGGATCTTGCAGATCTCGGCGGCCTGAAGGCTGGCGACCACCGCCGGCGTGAACGACGGGTTGCCGAACCGGGCCTCGATGCCCCTCGGGCTGGCGTGGCGCCGATAGAGGTGCGCCAGCGTCTCGTCCCCCGGGAAGATCGTCGTGACGTAGCCATACCAGCCCGCAATCGCGCCGTGAACGAGCGGAATGCCGATGTCCCGGCACGTATCGGCCAGTGCCAGCCGGGCGGGCACCTCGTCCAGCGCATCGGCGACGGCGTCGGCGCCCGCGAACGCCTCGCGGCCTGCCGATTCGAACGTCGCCGCAATCGCATGCACCGTCACCGCGGGATTCACCGCGCTGATCCGGCGCGCTGCCGCCTCGGCTTTCCCCGAGCCCAGGTTGGAGGAGGTCGCGAGCAGCTGTCGGTTCAGATTGTGCTCGACGAACGAGTCCGGATCGACGGCGACGAGCTGGCCGACGCCGAGCCGGGCCAACTCTTCGAGCAGGTACCCCCCAAGACCTCCGCATCCGACGACCACGACGCGGCTCCTGAAGAGCCTCAGCTGCAGTGCGACCGTGAGCATTCGGCGATTGCGCGCGTAGCGTCCCGGCAGGGCCCCGGATTCGAGGATGGCCTCTTCGGCTTGCGCGCAGCTCAGGCCGAAGTGCTCCATGAGCTCGGCTTGACCGGCCCATGACAGCACGTCGCCGTCGAGCCTCGACTTCAGGAATCGACCGACTTCGACAGGATCGGGCTTCCGCAGAGCATCTTCCAGGCGGGTCACCCTAGCCTCCTCCGACCAGTGGGAAGAGCAGCAGCGTGTCTCCGCCGTGGAGAGCCGAATCGAGCTCGGCTTCCCGGCCGTTCACAATCGCCGTGCCGATATCTTCTTCGCGAAGCTCCAGTGCGAGGGCGACCTGCTTCACCGTGGTGCCGTCGGAATACTCCAGTGACTTCGACTGGAAACGCCCCGCCCTGAACGCGAGGAAGAGTCGCACCGTGATTTGCATTGGTGGTGCCTCGACACCGAGTCGTTCCGCCCGGCACGCACGGCCCGCCGTGATCTTGAATGCAGGGCGAGGATTTCATCCCCCGGTCCCAAGCCTCAAGCCTCGAACCCCAAGCCCCAAGACTCGAGCCTCGAGCGCCAAGCCCCAACCCTCAAGCCCCAGGCCCCAAGCCTACTTGACCTCGTCGATGTCCTTGAAGATCTCGTCCATTTCCTCAGGAGGCACATCGAACACGGTGTTGAACGGCGGAAGCGCCTCGCGCGTCATCCACTCCGGCAGCCGATCGTGCGCAGAGGTGAACCCCGCCCGGCGGTTGAACTCGCGTTCCAGCTTCAGGGTTTCCTTGCCGAGTTCCTGCAGCACGTCGTCGCCGACCGTCCACCCGTATCGGCTGTTGAGCAGGTCGCGGATGGCGCCCGGCGCCGTGGCGAAGCCCGGGCCCGACATCAGGCACGCGCCGAGCGTGTCGTAGCCTGCGACGTTGATCTGCACCGTCCTCGAAGCGGCGACCTGGCCTTTCGGGTCGCGGTGGTCGATCTTCATGCGAAGCGTCAGGCCGGAGGTGTGGTCCCCGCCCTGCGTCGAGGTGGCGAAGGTGACGCCGGTGCCCTTGATGGCCCTCGGATCGTAGGCCGACATCGCAAGTCCCTTGGTGGCGGGGACGCGCTCGATGCCGAGCACCTTGCCTGTCAAAACCGACCCCATGCCCAGTATCCGGCCGACCGGGGTGTTGTGGCGGATTTCCTGGAGCAGTTCCATCGCGCGGTCACCATCGCCCCACTTCATCAACCCGGCCTCGCAGGCCACGCCGAGGGAAGCGCCGATCTCGATCGTATCGAGGCCCATGTCGTTGATCTGCCAGTTGAGGCGCCCGATCACGTCGAGATCGGGGATGTCCAGGTTCGGGCCCAGCAAGCCGATGGTCTCGTACTCGAGCGGCGAGACGATCGTCTTCCCGTCTTCGCCGCCGAAGACATTGGAGCATCGGATCGTGCAGCCGGCCATGCAGCCGTGAGACGGGTTGGAACTGCCTCCGCGCTGGAGCATCAGCTCACGCGCATGCTCGCCGCTGACCGATTCGGCCTTCTCGTAGCTGCCGCTCGAGAAGTTGCGAGTGGGCAGGGCGCCCAGCGCGTCGCACATCATGACATTGGCGGCCGTGCCGTAGTCCCGGTACGTGTGGATCTGCGGATGGACGGACAGCGCCTGGTTGAACGCTTTCTGTGCCGTCTTGTAGGCCACCGGGTCGACGATGGGCGGTTTCTGGCCCTCGGCATCATCGAAGACGATGGCCTTGAGTCCCTTGGAGCCCATGACGGCGCCCATCCCCCCGCGTGCGTTGATGCGGGAGGGCACGCGTTCCTTGTCGAGATTCTGGATGCCGGCAGCGGCCAGCTTGTATTCGCCGCCGGGGCCGATGAGCGAAATCGCCACCTTCTTCCCGTAGCGCTCGAGGAGCGTCGGGGCGACTTCGTACACCCCCTGCCCGACCAGCTCGTCGGCGGGTTCCCATCGTGCGCCGCTCATGCTCAGGTGGAGGATCCAGAATCGCGAGTCCGACGGCCAGTTCTCGAGAATGAGCGCCTTGATGCCCATCGCCGTGATGTGGAGGCCCGTGCTGCCGCCGGAGTTGCTCTCCCTGAAGCCGCCCGACAACGGCGACTTGGCGCCGAGGGACAGCCGGTCGCACGCGCTCAGCATGTGACCGACGAGGAGGCCGGGCGCGAAGACCAGCTTGTTGTTGGGACCGAGCGGTTCGCAGGTCGGATCGACCTCATCCAGCAGGATGCGGGCGAGGAGTCCCCGTCCCCCCAGCTTCTCCCAGGCCGGGGGGACCGGCTCTCTCGTCAACGTCTGCGTGCGCACATTGATGCGCCAGACCTGCAACTGGTATTCGGAGGCCATGGGCGAACCGGGGAATCAGCGCGTGCCCTTGGCCAGCAGTGCGAGTGCGGCCTGGTGATAGCTGAGGTCGTAGTATTTTGAGGCGGCCGGGGGCGTCCCCTGCCACTGCTTCTCGATCTCCGCCCGCAGTTTCAACACGTTCTTCAGCCCTTCGACGTTCAGGTGGGCATCGGGCACGAGGCCGTCTTTCGCCAGGGCCTGCGCGTAGGCAGTCTCGGCCACCTCCGGCGCGAGCTTGAGTCCGGTTGTGAGCAGCGCGACGGCCTCGGCCTTGTGCGCCGGCGCCAGGAACCAGCGCAACGCCTCGACATAGGCCGCGAGGTATCGCGTCACCGCGTCCCGGTTGCCTTTCGCCCAGGATCGCAAGGCGAAGGCTCCGACCCCCTGATAGGGGCCGATGAGGGAGGTCGCCGTGCCCAGGCTCTTGAGGCCACCCCGTTTCGCCTGGATGGAGGAAGGCGGATTGAGCATCGACGCCGCCAGGTCTTTGTCCTGCAGCAGCGCCTGGAGACGCTGGGGCGTTCCTCCCACCGCCTTCATCGTGTAGTCGGCGCCGGTCAGGCCGTTCTGCAGCAGGATCTTCCGCATCTGTAGAGCGTAGGCCGTGTTCGGGGCGTCGACGGCGAGCGTCTTGCCCTTCAACGCCGCCACCGACTCGATGGTCGGCTGAACGAACAGCTCCGTCATCCCGTCGTCGCTACCCTGCAGGACGATGACGTCCGTCCCGTCCGTCTCGACCATGGCCACGGCGTTGTCCACCGCGGCGTGGGCGATGTCGTACTTGCCGGCCGCAAGGCCCTGTCGCAGGAGCGTCGAGTTCGGCGTGAACTCGACCACGACCTTCAATCCGTGCTTGGCGAAGGTGCCCTGCGCATCCGCCACCAGCAGCGGCACGGTGGAAATGCCCCCGAACGAGATGACCCGGATCGTCTGCGGCCCGGCGCCCGGTGTCGCGGTCGATGGTGCCGTCTGGGCGAACCCTATGGCGCCCTCCGCGCTCATGACGGCAACCGCCAGCGCCGCGCGCCCGACGAGACGCGCGGCGTAGTGCGAGAATTCCATGTCGTGTTCCCCTTCAATATCCCGCGCAGGCAGGATGATCTCATGCTCGAGCCGCGGACCGGCTTACTCGGCCGCCTCGGTGACGGCTTGCCCGGCGACGGGCCTGCCATCCAGGACCTGGTTCATCCGGGCGACGTCAAGTGCGCCGTCCCACTTCGCGACAATCATCGTGACGACGCCGTTGCAGATCATGTTGGTGGTGCCGCGCGCCATCGACATGAACCGCTCGATGCCGATGAGCAGCGCCATGCCGGCGACCGGTACGGTCGGCACCGTGGCCAGCGTCGCCGCGAGGACGACGAAGGCCGACCCAGAGACGCCGGCACCCGCCTTCGAGGTGACCTTGAGGACCAGCAGGAACGTGATGATCTCCGTCCAGGTCAGCGGCAGATTCATGGCCTGCGCGATGAAGAGCAGCGAGATGCTCTGGTAGATGGCGGATCCGTCCTGGTTGAACGAGTATCCGGTCGGCACCACCAGTCCGACCACGCTCTCCTTGCAGCCGACGTCTTCCAGTTTCTTGATCAGCCGGGGCAGCACCACTTCGGAGGTCGAGGTGGCCAGCACGATGAGGATCTCGTCCTTGATGTAGGCGAGGTACTTCAGAATGCTGAAACCCGCCAGGCGGGCCGCCGGCCCGAGAATCAGCAGGACGAAGACGATGCACGTGAAGTAGACGGCGCCCACCACCTTGCCCATCGGGATGAGGGTGTAGATGCCGAACTTCCCGACCGTGAACGCCATCGCGCCGAAGACGCCGATCGGCGCCAGGTTCATGATCAGCGCCAGCGCGGAGAAGAGCGCCGCCGACACCGTCTCGATCAGGTTGAGGATCGTGCGGCCCTTCTCACCGATCCTCAGCAGGGCGAGGCCGAAGAGGATTGAGAAGACCATGATCTGCAGGATGTTGCCGCTGGCGAACGCCGCGCTCGGCGTCGACGGGATCATGGCCATGAAGAAGCCGACGCCGCCCGGGATCGTCGTGGACGCGCCGGGCACGATGCCGGACTTCAGTGCCGCCGGATCAGCGTTGATGCCGACACCCGGCTGATAGAGCACGACCACGGCCAGGCCGAGCAGCAGCGCGACGGTCGAGGCCAGCTCGAACAGGACGATCGCGCGCACCCCGATCCGGCCGACCTCCTTCATGTTCGACATCTTGGAGAGGCCGGACACGACGGTGACGAAGATGATCGGCCCGATGATCATCTTGATCAGGTTGATGAACGCGTCGCCCAGCGGCTGGAGCGATGCTCCGGTGGATGGGTAGAAGTGCCCCAGCAGGACGCCCACCCCCATGCCGATCAGGACCTGGATCCACAACGTCTTGTAAAAGGGCTTCTTCTTCTTCTTCGTTTCAACACCTGGCGCCACGTCTTCCTCCTTCTGATCGGGCAGCGATCAGTGACCGGTTGTCCCCCTCGACGATGGCCGGCGCCGGAAAAGCGGACCATCCTCCGACAACGGATTCCGAAGCACGGCGTATCCGCCCCGCCGAAGATGCGCCCGGCCGCTCCAGTCCCCGGGGGCCCGCCCGCCGGTCCGATGGGTGTCCGGACCGCGGCGGAGGGGCGAGCGTTCAGGCGCCGTCATCGGCAAGGGCGTCCGGGTGTTCGATGGCCTGGGCCAGGTCGCGGAGGAACTCGGCGCCGCGGGCTCCGTCCACCACCCGGTGATCGCACGACAGCGTGACGGTCATCTGGGCACACACGACCGGGCGTCCGTCGCGCGCCACCACCCGATCGGCGATGCGCCCGATCGCGAGGATGATCGCCTGAGGCGCGTTGACGATGGCGTGGAACGCGTCGACTCCGTACATCCCGAGGTTGCTGATGGTGATCGTGCCGCGGGCGATGTCGGCGGGCTGCAGGCGCCCCGCCTTCGCCCGGTCCACGACCTCGCGCCGCCGCCGCGCGATTTCGCGCAACGGCAGCCGGTCGGCCTGGTGGATCACGGGCACGACCAGGCCGTCGTCCACGGCCGTCGCGATGCCCACGTTCACCTCGTCCTGCAGGCGAACGGTACCGTCGATCCAGCTGGCGTTCACGCGCGGGTGTTTGCGCGCGACCTTCGCCACCACGGCGACCAGTTGGTCGGTGACGGTGATCGCTTCGGCGGATTCCGCACGGCTCCGCTCGTTGAACCGCTGACGCGCTTCGAGGAACGCGCCGACCTCGACATCGCGCGTGAGGAAGAAATGCGGCACGGTGGTCCACGAGGCGGTGACGCGTTCCGCCATGATCCGCCACGTCGTGCTCGGGGCCGCCGGTGCGGCCGGGCTCTTGACCGGAAGATCAGCCGCGGTCACGGCTCCGCCCGGGCCCGAGCCGGCCATGCCGCTCACGTTGAGTCCGCGTTCGGCGGCCAGACGCCGCGCTTTGGGAGAGAGCAGGGGACGATCGTCAGCCGCCTTGGCCTGTGGAGCCGCGGCCGGCACCGCCTCGGCCTTGGCCGCCGGGGCGCCGGCGCGGCCCGACACGTAGGTCTCGAGCTGCGCCGGCAGCGCTTCGCCCGGCGCAAGGATCCACGCAATGACCTGACCGACGGCGATGACGTCATCGGCCTTTGCGGTGACGCCGGAGAGGACTCCGCCGGCGTCCGCTTCGATGTCGATGACCGCCTTGTCGGTCTCGACCGACATCAGCAGGTCGCCCTTGGCGACGAGGTCCCCTTCCTGCTTGTGCCACGCGACGAGCTTGCCGGTCTCCTGGACCATCTCGAGCGCGGGCATCACCACGCTGGTTGCCATCCCGTTGTTCCCCTAACGCTTCAAAACGGCCTCGGGCTCCACCGTCGGCTTGAGGCCGGCGGCGGCAATCATCTCCTTCACCCGCTCGCTCGGCGGATTCTCGTTCTCGCGCGTCGTGGGCAGCGGGCCTTCCACCGTGACGTAGTTGGCGCCGGCCACCATGAGTTTGTCGGCGGGGAACCGCGTGATGATCTCGTGGCCGGTCGGCGTCACGACGATCTCCTCCTCGATGCGCGCCGCGCCGAATCCGTCCTTCGACGGCCAGAACGTCTCGAGCGCGAACACCATGCCCGGTTCGAGCGTGTAGGGATGGTCGAGCGACACCAGGCGGCTGATGACGGGCCTCTCCCAGATTGCCAGGCCGACGCCGTGCCCGTACTGGAGCGCGAAGGCTGCCTCCTCGTTGGGGAAGCCGAACTCCTCCGCCCGCGGCCACACCGACGCGACCTCGGCCGTCGTGCGCCCCGGCCGGATGAGCTCGATGGCGGCATCCAGGTAGTCGCGGCACCGCTTGTAGGCGTCGACCATGTTGTGCGACCCGTAGCCGATGGCGAAGCACCGGTAGTAGCAGGTCTTGTAGCCCATGTAGGTCTGGAGGATGTCGTAGTAGACGGGGTCCCCGGGCCTGAGCGACCGATCCGAGAACACGTGCGGGTGCGGGTTGCCCCGTTCCCCTGAAATCGCGTTGACGGCCTCGACATACTCCGACCCGAGGTCGTAGAGCACCTTGGACACGAGGCCGACCGCCTCGTTCTCACGCATCCCGGGCTTCATCGCGCGGTAGAGTTCGTCGTAGGCGGCATCGACCATCATCGCCGCGTGGTTGAGGAGCGCGATCTCGTCCTGCGACTTGATGACCCGCGCCTCCGACATCACCGCCTGGCCGTCGACGATCGTCAGGCCTTCCTTCTGGAGCGCGAAGAGGACCGGTGGCTCGATCATGTCGATGCCGACCGGGGCCTTGTGGAGCCCGCGCATCTCGAGCTCGCGCTTGATCTTCTTCGCCACGTCCTCGGCGCGGCCCATGTCGGGGGTGATCGCGCCGCGCAGCATCGAGATGCCCGCGCGCGATCGCTCGCCCAGCCACGGGCAGAAGAGCTGGTGGTGCCTGGCCGCGGACCCGAAGTCCCAGAGGATGGGCTCGTCGCCCCGCGGGAGCAGCGTGAACCGGTTGGCCTTGTCCTGCGCCCACGTGCCGATGTGCGTGGACGTGATGTACCGGACGTTGGTCATGTCGAAGCAGAGCAGCGACCCGAGCTCGGTCGGTTCCATGACGGCGCGCGCGCGTGCCAGCCGATCGCGGCGCAGGCGGTCGAAGTCGATCCGCTGCTCCCAGTCGACGGCCATTGTTCCGTATGTCTTGATCCCCATGATGGTCTCCTGCAATCAATTCGACTTGAAGAGGCTTCGTACCAGTTCGACGATGGCCTTCTCGGTTGGAACCGTGACATCTTCGAGCGGCGGCGAGAAGGGCACGGGCACGTCCATCGCGCCCAGCCGCTTCACCGGCGCATCCAGGTGATAGAACGCCTCGTCGGCGATGATCGACGCGATTTCCGCGGTCACGCCGTACTGCTGGTGGCCCTCGTCGACGACCACGGCGCGTGAGGTCTTCTTGACGGACTCGACAATGGTCTGCCGGTCGAGCGGGGACGTCGTGCGCGGGTCGATCACCTCGGCGCTGATGCCCAGCGCCTCGAGCTGCCGCGCGGCCTCGAGCGCGGTCTGGACCATGCTGCTGGTCGCGACGATGGTGACATCGGTCCCGGCGCGCTTGATGTCGGCGACGCCGAACGGAATCGTGTACTCCTCGGCGGGCACCGGGCCCTTGAGGCGGAACATCATCTTGTCTTCGATGAACACCACCGGGCTGTCGTCACGAATAGCCGTTTTGAGCAGACCCTTTCCGTCGTAGGGGGTCGAGGGCAGGACCACCTTCAGCCCCGGGACGTGGCTCATCCAGACGTGCAGCGACTGCGAGTGCTGGGCCGCGGACCGGCGTGCCGCGCCCATCGTCGTGCGCAGCACCATGGGGACCTTGAGCTTCCCGCCGGACATGTAGTGAATCTTCGCCGCCTGATTCACCATCTGGTCCATCGTGAGCGTGAGAAAGTCGCCGAACATGATGTCGGCGACCGGCCGCATGCCGGTCATCGCGGCGCCGACCGCCAGCCCGGTGAAGCCGGCTTCGGAAATCGGGGTGTCGATCACCCGGGAGGTGCCGAACTCCTCGACGAGCCCCGACAGCACCTTGAAGGGCGTCCCGGCCTCGGCCACGTCCTCACCGAGGATGACGACCCGCGGGTCGCGGCGCATTTCTTCCGCCAGCGCCTCGCGGATCGCTTCTGCAAACGTCAATTCGCGTTGGGTGGTCTCAGGCATAAACGTGACGACGGACATCGGCCGCTGCCGGATAGGGGGCGTCGAGCGCGAAGTGCGCTGCGGACTCGATCGCCGCGGTGCTCCGAACCTGGATCTCCTCGAGCGTCGCGGGCGTGGCGAGACCCTGCGCGCAGAGCCACTCTCCGAATCGTGCAATCGGATCGCGCGTCGCCATCCAGTCGTGTTCCTCTTCCTTCGGCCGGTAGTAGGCGCGGTTGATGTCACCCACGTGGTGACCGTGGTACCGGTAGGTGTCGCACAGCAGGAAGCCCGGCCCGCCGCCCTCGCGCGCACGAGTGACCAGCGCCAGGGCCGCCGTGTACACGGCGTTGACATCCTGGCCGTCGACCCGCTCGGCACGAATGCCGAATGCGGCCGGCCGGCCGAGGATCTGCCCAGAGGTGGTCTCCGTGTAATGGGTGTACTCGTTGTAGAGGTTGTTCTCGCACACGTAGATGACGGGAAGCGACCAGAGGCTGGCGAGGTTCATGACCTCGTAGAGCAGGCCCTGGCCGAGCGCGCCTTCGCCGAAGAAGCACACCGAGACGGCGCCGGTCCCCAGCGCCTTTGCCGAGAATCCCGCGCCGGTCGCAATCCCCGCGCTGCCGCCGACAATGGCGTTGGCGCCCAGGTTGCCGGTGGCCGGATCGGCGATGTGCATCGATCCGCCGCGCCCGCCGCAATAGCCGGCTTCCTTCCCGAGGAGCTCGGCGAACATCAGGTCGGGCGTCGCGCCCTTGGCCAGGCAGTGGCCGTGGCCGCGGTGGGTGCTGGTGATGTAGTCGTCGCGGTGCAGCGCCTGGCAGACGCCGACTGCGACGGCCTCCTGCCCGGAATAGAGGTGCGCGAGCCCCGGCATGATGGCGCGTTTGTACAGATCGTTGACCTTGTCCTCGAACGCGCGGATCTGGACCATCTGCGAGTACATCTCCAGCGCGCGCTCGCGGCTGATCTGCGGCGCGGGAGGTCGGGTCGAGGTGGCGGTCGTCACTTGGTCACTCCTGCCATCCGGGCGAGCACGTCGAACACGGTGGACATCTCCTGCTCGGCATAGCCCATGGCGCGGGCGGCGGTCAGGCACTCGTTGCTGGCCGCCGCGGAGGGCAGCGGCACGTTGAGGCGCTGGCCCATCGCCAGCGCCAGATTGAGATCCTTCTGCATCATGTTCACGTTGAACCACACCGGATCGGGCGGCGAGAGCAGGAACGGGGCGCGGTACTTGAGCATCGGCGAGGCGACGGCGCTGTTGAGCAGGACCTCGATGGCGGTCTCGCGCGCAATGCCGTTCTTCTCTGCGAGCAGCACCGATTCGCAGAAGGCCTGCATCTGGACGCCGATGCTGAGGTTCACCGCGATCTTCATCGCCACGGCGAGGCCGTTGCCGCCGACGTGCGTGACTTTAGGTCCGATGTCGAGCAGGAATGGCTTCACGCGATCGAACCCGTCCCGGGGCCCGCCCACCATGATCGACAGCTCGCCCCGCTGGATCGTCACCACGCTGCCCGAAACCGGGGCGTCGAGCATCATGGCGCCTCGCGCCGCCACCTGGCCGGCGATCTCACGGCTCGCGTCGGCGTCCACCGTGCTCATGTCCACGAAGGTCTTGCCAGGACCGAGCCCGGCGATGATGCCGTCGGGGCCGCCGGTCGCGCCTCGGAGCGCCGCCGTGTGGGGGAGGGAGGCGAACACGATGTCGCACCCTTCGGCCACCGCACGCCCGGAGGCCGCCCATTTCAGGCCCGCCTTGGTGAGCCACTCCGCCTTGGACGGCACCAGGTCGAAGCCGGTCACCTCGTGTCCCTTGTCGAGCAGCCGCTTGACCATGTGGCCGCCCATCACACCCAGGCCGACGAATCCGAGCGTTGCCATTCGAGAGTTCTCCTGACGAGCCGCGAGCGGCACCCGGCCGCCCGGTCCCGTTTCGGCCCGGGCGGCGAAGCCCCCGGCCGGAGAGGTGCGGCCTTCGGCCGCCTGAAGAGCAGTTCGACGCGACAGACAGCGGGTCCCGCGCAAGGGCCGCGGCCCGCTTCGGGCACTTCGACCTAACGCTTGGTTCCTGCCATCTCGGCCAGCACGTCGAAGACCACTGCAAAGTCCTTCTGCGCGTAGCCCATGGCCCGCGCCGCCGTGAGGAACTCGTTGGTGGTGGCCGTGGTGGGCAGCGGGACATTGAGCTGCTGGCCCATCGCCAGGGCGAGGTTCAAGTCCTTCTGCATCATGTTCACGTTGAACCACGCTTCCTCGGGCAGCGCCAGGACGAAGGGGCCCCGGTACTTGATCATCGGGGAGGCGATGACGCTGTTCACCAGGACTTCGACGGCCGTCTGGCGGGGGATGCCGCTCTTCTCCGCGAGCAGCACGGCCTCGCTAAACGCCAGCATCTGCACCGCGAGGCCGAGGTTCGACGCGATCTTCATCGACAAGGCCAGCCCGTTGCCGCCCACGTGGGTGACCTTGGGGCCCAGGTCCAGCAGGACCGGCTTCGCACGCTCGAAGGCGGCGGCCGACCCGCCGACCATCACCGCCAGCGTGCCGTTCTTGAGCGAGATGTGGTTGCCCGACACGGGCGCGTCGACCATCTCGGCGCCGAGGCCGGCCACCCGCGCCGACAGGTCGCGGCTGGCTGCCGCGCCGATCGTGCTCATGTCAATCATCAGCTTGCCCGGCTTCAGCCCCGCCAGGATGCCGTCGGGACCGTCTGCGACGCCAAGCAGTGCCTTGGTGTCGGTCACCATCGACAGCACGATGTCGGCCGCCTGGGCCACGCCGCGCGCCGAATCGGACCACCGCATGCCCGCCTGTTCCAGCCATTGAGCCTTCGCGCGGGTCCGGTTGTACCCGGTCACGACGTGTCCCTTGTCGAGCAGCCGCTTGACGATCTGGCCGCCCATCAGTCCGAGGCCGACGAATCCTAGATTTGCCATGAGTCAGGTCCGTATGGAGTGATCAAGCCGTTGCACGCTTGGGTTCGGCGTCGGCGACGGCGGCCAGCTTGGCGTCGCCGGCCACCTGCTCGAGGTGGGCCCGCATCGCCTGTCGCGCTTCTTCGGCATCCCGCCGCTCGACCGCGTCCAGGATTCGCCGGTGATGCAGCAGCCCGTGCGCCGGGCCGTTGGTGACGTTGAAGATCCGGATGCGCTGTTCGCGCAGCAACCCGACGATGGAGTCGATCAGCGCGAGAACCAGCGGATTCTGGGCCGCCTCGGCCAGGGCCAGGTGAAAATCCAGGTCCGCCTCGATGAACGCGTCCGCCCGCTCGACGTTCGCTTCCATGACGTCGAGCGCCTCGCGCAGGGCCGCCACGTGTTTATCTTCCCCCCGCACCGCGGCGCGCGCCGCGATCTCGGGCTCGAGAATCGTCCGCACATCCACGAGGTAGGCGGCATCCTCCGGCCTGGCGATGTTCACCATCAGGGCGAGCGACTGCCGGACCGGGTGTGCGATGTCGTCGATGACGAACGTGCCCCGGCCCGGGCTGGCTTCCACCAGGCCCTTCTCACACAAGGTCTTGACGGCCTCACGCACCGCCGTCCGGCTGACGCCGAATTGCTCGGCAAGCTCACGCTCGGCCGGGAGTTGATCCCCGGGCTTGAGCTGTCCCGCGCGAATGGACTGCTCAATTTGCTCGACGATTTGTTGATAAAGCCGGGATGCCCGCACCGCAGTGTACATATATCGGGCCCTTCTGCTGCCTCCACCTGCGTGGACTGACTACCTGGCCATCAGGGCAAACGAGGACCTCTGCCGCAACCGCCCGCCGGAATTCTGGATGGTATCCAATGAGTTGGCGTGGCCGATCGTCGCTAGTCGTGCGCCGGGCCAGTCATTGGTCCAACCACCATACCAGCCAGCCTAGCACCCATGTCGTCTGGAGTGCAATGAATTTCTTGACATGGTCTGGTCATCGAGTGGTAGAGTGGTCCAACCAATTTTCCGGTAGGGTGGTCCAACCACGCCGTCATATGATCGGGTCAAGATAGAGAGGTGATGTCCCACCTCCGTTCCCGCCAGAGCCGCTCTTGGCATTCGTCGATCGGAATGCGTATGCGGCGGGAAGGCAGATACAGCGTGAGAAGAGGCGAGTCATGAAATCGTGGGTGAGGACGATTGGCTCATTGGTGATGGTGCTGCTCTTTGTTGGCGGGTGCGCCATGATCGCGTACGCGCGCTGGACGCAGCCCATCGCCGATGCTGACGCCGCGATGGCTGCCGGTGATGTCGGACGCGCGCTGGCGTCGTACGCGGAAGCCGAGAAGCGATTCGATGCGCTGCCGCCGCTCAAGCGCCTCCTGTCTCCCGAATACGACCGCATCGTCGGCAACCAGATCCGGCTGCTGTTTCACACCGACCGGAACGACGAGGCCGTCGAGAAGGCGGCGCGCGCGCCGGAGGGAGCTGATCCGCACTTCTGGGCGGCCGCTGCCTGCTTCGAGCAGGGGCGCGCCGTGGACGATGCGGCCGCGAGACTGGCGTGGTTCGGCCGGGCGCAGCAGGAATTGATCAAGGCGGTGGCCGCCGCGCCCGACGATTGGGACGCGAAGTACGACCTCGAGCTGGCACTGCGCCTCACCTTTGAAATCCGCCGGAAACCGCAGACGCCGCCGGGTGATGTGATGAAGCTGCTCAGGCCGGACCCCGCGCCCGGATCCGCACCGATCAAGCGGGCAGGCTGATCCGACCGAGCCATGAGACTGCTTCGCCCCGACATGCTGGAGTGGCTCCTCATCCTGCCGGCGATAGTCGCCTGCTGGATCCTCCAGAACTATTACCGGCGCCGGATGTTCCGCGCCACGCCGATTGCGACGCGGTTTTTCGCGTTGTCGCGGCGCACGCGTCCCCGCACCCGCGCGGCGACGCTTGCTGCAGCCGTGATCTGCGCCGGCACGATGGTGTTCGCCCTTGCGCGACCGCAGGTGAGCGTGGCCACGAGCGACCCGCAGTACGAGCGGCAGGACCTGGTCATCGTCCTGGACCGGTCGGTCTCGATGCGCGCCCGGGACATTGCGCCGTCGAGGCTCCTGCGTGCCACCTCCGAGATCCGCAACTTCCTCAAGCACCGCCCGGACGCGATCGACCGCGTGGCGCTGGTGGGATTCGCAGACACCTCCCTCATCCTCTCGTATCCCACCTCCGACCTCGGCAGCCTGTTCTTCTACCTCGACTGGATCGACGAGGAGCTGACGCCGCTCTACGGGACGAACATGGGCGGGGCGCTGATCAAGGCGCTGTCGCTCGTTGAGAAGGACCCGCGGAAGACGAAGAAGCTGGTGTTGCTGATCTCGGACGGCGAAGACTTGAGCGCCGAGCTCACCGCGGCGGTGGACATGTATCGCACCGCGCGCGTCCGCGTGCACTGCGTCGGCGTCGGGTCCGACGCGCCGGCAGTGATTCCGCCCGGGCCCAGCCAGAGCGAGATGGCCGTGATCCTCAACGAGAAGGACCAGCTCGATGCAGCCCGGCGGTCGGCCCTCGAATCGCGCGGGGAGTCGGCGCTCCTCGACGACGAGGATCGCCCGATGATGACGCGGTTCTCGGAAGTCACGCTCCGTCAGATTGCCGAGGCCACCGGAGGGCGGTATGTCCGCTCGTCGACCGGGAGCGAGATGGCGGCGGCCATCAACACCATCGTTCAGGGCGAGCGCAGGCTCGTCGGGTGGAAAACCACGACAGAGTACAAGGATCTGTACGGCGCTGGTCTGGCGGCGGCCCTCGTCGCAGGCGCAGTGTTGTGGCTGATCCTCTAGGTGGGCGGGAATCGTGAACCGACAATACAAGGAAACCGTCCAGGCGCCAACGACGGCCGAGAGCGCGTTCGAAATCGTGGAGGCGCTCGAACACGAAATCGGCAAGGTGGTCGTCGGGCAGCACGTGCTCATCAGGCGGCTGCTGACGGCCCTCTTCGCCGCCATCCCGTTCGCGACCCTGCGCAGCGGGGCCAGCACCGGCTGCGGCCACGTGCTGCTCGAGGGCGTGCCCGGCGTGGCCAAGACGCTCGTCGCGACGACGATTGCCCAGGCCATCGCCGCCGACTTCCAGCGCGTTCAGCTCACTCCCGACCTGATGCCGGCCGACATCGTCGGGACTCGGATCTACGAGGCGGCGACGGGTACGTTCCGGGTCGAGAAGGGGCCGGTCTTCACGAACATCCTTCTCGCTGACGAGATCAACCGCTGTACTCCCAAGACCCAGAGCGCGCTGCTCGAGGCGATGCAGGAGCGGCAGGTTACGCTGGCCGACCAGACGTTTCCCCTGAAGGACCCGTTCTGGGTGCTGGCCACCCAGAACCCCGTCGAACAGGAGGGCGTCTACACGCTGCCGGAAGCACAGCTCGATCGCTTCTC
This sequence comes from uncultured Acidobacteriota bacterium, assembly GCA_963843385.1. Taxonomy (GTDB): domain Bacteria; phylum Acidobacteriota; class Vicinamibacteria; order Vicinamibacterales; family JAKQTR01; genus CAVOHU01. Next base: position 233,315 of record CAWJJY010000005.1, on the reverse strand, counting down.
GATGCTGCTGCGTGTCGGTTACCCTTCGGCGGACGAGGAAACCCAGATGCTTCGCCGGCGTCTGGCGAGGACCGCGGTCGAGCCTCGGGTCTCTCCCGGCGAGGTCGTCCAGCTTCGCGATTTCATTCGCGACACCGTCCACGTCGACGATCGCATCAGCGACTACATCGTGCGGGTGGGACGGGCGACCCGGGCGCCGGCGGATGTGGGCCGTCCGCACTTGAAAGAGATGATCCTGCTGGGCATCTCGCCGCGTTCGTACCAGCACATGCTCGCGCTGGCGCGGGTGACCGCGTTTCTCCACGGCCGCACCTACGTGCTGCCCGACGATGTCAAGGAGATCGTGTGCGACGCGACCCGGCACCGGATCATCCGGACAGTCCGCGCGCAGGCCGAGAACGTGGACGTCGACGAAATCCTGCTCGAACTCGCGAGAACGGTGCCGATCCCATGACATCCCAATTACTTCGCCAGGCGGCCCGGGGCTGCCGCTTCGCTATCGTATCCGCCGGACTCGCGCTTGCGGCGGGAATGGTCTGGCCTTCGGTGGTCGCCGCGCAACCCGCGCCGAAGGGCGCGCAACCCGCGCCGAAGGCCGCTCCGCAGTCGGACCGCCAGAAGAAGGCGACTGAGGGGGCCAGTCTTCGCGACTACGTGCTGGTCAAGTCGTCGCTGGATCGCAGCGCCATCTGGGTAGGCGATCGCTTCGCGTTCATTGTCGACGTCGAATGCAGTCACGGCACCGACATTCTGACCGACGACCTCTCGCGCGACCGGCTTCAGCTCGACGAACTCAACATCCTCGGCGTCGAGCAGACGCGCGAGGACCGCGGGGACGGCCGCATCTCCTACCGCTACACCTATCGCCTGACGACCTACAGCCTCGAGCCGGCAGCGAAGCGGATCGGCGAGATGCGCCTTCGATACTACGTCCGCCGCCCGGGACAGCGATCCGAGGAGATCGAGCCGGCAGGTGAAGTCGTCGTGCCCGCGGCGATGGTGTTCGTGCGGAGCCTGTTGCCCGACGACCCGAGCTTCGCGAAGTATCGCAACGAACGGCCGCCCGTACCCCGCGTCGCGGCGCTCGCCATGCTGCAGAAGATCGGGCTTGGCCTGGTGATCGTGTCGATCGTGCCGGCCGTGCTCTGGGTGGTGGCGCTCCAGCGGAAATGGCGCCACCGGCGACGGCACCAGTCCGTGCGAAAGCTGCGCCATGACGAGCGCGCCTCGCTGGACGACGTGCGTGCGCTCGATGTCGACGCTGAAGAGGGACGCAAGGAGGTCTTCGACCACCTGAGTGCGCTCGTGCGCAAGCACGTGGCCGGCGCCTGGGGCGTGACGGCAGAGGGCCTCTCGGCGGCCGAGATCGCGTCGGCGCTCTCTGCGGAAGGCAAGGCGGAGGTCTCCGCCGAGGCGACCTCGTTCCTCGACACCTGCGAGAAGGCGAGGTACGGCAGGCCTGAGGACCTGCCGTCGCGCGAGGCCTGCCTCGCGGCCATCGATCGGGCCGAGCAGTTGATCGGCCTCGGACGGGCTTGATGCATTTCCTGCGGCCGGACTACGGGTGGTGGTTGCTCGGAGGGCTGGCGGTCCTGGTGCTGCTCCAGTGGCGCCGCCGCCGCCGCTATGCCGCGTCGACGACGGTCGGCCTCGTCGACGGCGTCACCCGCGCCTCCCCGCTGCGCCGCGCCCCGTCGCTGGCGTTCTTCGCATCGATGGCGCTCGCCGGCTTGGGGTTCATGCAACCGGTCCTGCCGTTTGCCGAGGACGAAGTGAAGTCGCGCGGCCTGGATCTGGTCATGGCGCTCGATCTGTCGTCCAGCATGCAGGAGCCCATCGGTATCCAGGCGATGCAGCGGGCCAGCGGGCCCATCGTGGAGGGTTCGGGCCCGCGATCCGTCCAGCCGGCTCTCAAAACCCGGCTCGAAGCCACGAAGGACGCCATCAAGAGCTTCGCGGCGCGCCGCCGCGGGGACCGCCTCGGCCTCGTCGTCTTCTCCGACAACGCGTACGTGGTCAGCCCCCTCTCGACCGACCACGACTACCTGATGCGGTATATCGACATGGTCGACGCCGAGATCCTGAAAGGAGAGGGGATGACCGCCGTCGGCGATGGCCTCGCGCTGGCCAACTACATGCTGGCGCGCCAGACCGTTGCCGGTGACACCCGCGGGCGGGTCGTGGTGCTGTTCACCGACGGGGAGACCAATCGCGGGCGTGATCCGATTGACGTGCTGGCGCAGTCGAACGCCGCGCGCATCCGCGTGCACGTCGTCGGCGTCGACCTCGAGACGCGAATCCGGCAGAAGCCCGACGTGGAGCGCCTGGTCGCCGCGGTCAGGAGTTACGGAGGCCGCTATTTCGACGCGAACACGGTCGCAGATCTCGACGCGGCGTCGACCTCCATCGACGGGATCGAGAAAGGCGTGCTCACCAGCAAGCTGTATACGCGCGACGTGCCGGTATTCCAGTGGTTCGTGGTTCCGGCGCTCGTCTGCCTCGTACTGACCCTGGGCTTGTACACGATCCCTCATTTCACGGACCTGACCTGACGATGAGCGCCGACTCATGATCCCCGACCACGTCATGCGCGAGCTGCGGTATCTCGAGGTGTACTCCGCCAAGAAGATCCGCAACCTGCGGGTAGGCGCCCACCCGAGCCGGCTTCGCGGCACCGGGTTCGATTTCCAGGAGCTCCGGCCGTACCGGGCCGGTGACGACGTGCGGACGATTGACTGGAGCGTGACCGCACGCATGAATGCGCCATACGTGCGGGAGACGCGGGCCGAGCGCGAGCTCGACGTGATGATCGCGCTCGACGTTTCGGGATCGATGGAGCTCGGCACCTCGCATGCCTCGAAGAAGGAGTCCCTGGCGGTGATCACGGCGTCGTTGCTGTTCTCCGCGCTGTCGGACCAGCTCTGCATCGGATTCCTGGCCTTTGCGGGGACAGTGGTCGACTACAGTCCGCCGCGCCGGGCGCGCGCCGACGCCTGGACGATCCTCGAGCGGCTCTGGGCGCTCGCGCCGCAGCCCGGGCAGACGGCAATCCTGCCCGCCGTCCGCGCCCTGGTGTCCAGGCTCAAGAGGCTGACGGTCGTGTTTCTCGTGTCGGACTTCATCACCGACGAGGATGTGTTCGACAGCGGCGACCTCTCGGTGCTGGCCGCGCATCACGACGTGATTGCCGTCATTCCGGAGGACCCCGCCGAATCGTCACTGCCAGCGGGTGCCGGGTACTTCCGAATGCGCGATCTTGAATCGGGCCGCACCGAGACGGTCGGATTGGGCCGGCGCGCCCGCGCGGCGTTCAGCGGGCGGGCGCTGCAGCGGCGCGAAGCCCTCACGCAGGCGTTCTATCGGGTGCCGATGGATCACTGCTTCGTGCGCACCGACCGGAACCCGGTCGAGCAGATGTTGTCGCTGTTTGCGACGAGGGTCAGGGCGTGAAGAGGTCCGGGACGTCCCCGAAGTGCCCGCCTGACACGAATGAGGGGCCAAAATGGGCTGGTATTAGTCTGGTATGGTGGTATAGTGGCCCAACAATTCAAAGCCAGAGCGGGTCAGTGCGATGCCTCGAGGCAGGTGTGCCTCGAGGTTCGGTACCTACTCAATCAGCGAGGTGAAGTATGTCGATGGTCGACGACGACCCGGACTCCCCGGAATCGACGGATCGCATGTCCCCTGAAGAGCGCAGAGGGATGACCCGTAGGGCTCTTCTCAAGGGCGCGGCGATGGCGGCCATTGGCGCCGCCGGCGCCAAGATCGTCAATGCCCAGGTCACCGGGGTCAGGCCCGGAGGCGCCACGATCCCGTATCGCCTGCCGAAGGGCGCGATGACCTACCTGGACCGCAAAGAGTACATCCACAACATGGAGATCATCTCCTTCACGCCCGGCGTGACCATCAGTGCCGGCGAGCCGCTGATGAACATGTGGGCGAGAGGGAAGCAGCGGATGCTCCCGGGAGGGGGCGGATGGCTCGATGTCAGCGAGCCCAAGAAGCCGGTGGCTGTCGGACGCCCACCGAGCGCGGGCGGCCGGGGCGGCCGGGGCGGCGGTGGTGAAGAAGGCGGTGGCGAGGGGCGGGCCCCGCGGCCGGGCGGCTGCATCGCCTACAACACGAGGCTCAAGAAGTGGCTCGCGTTGAGCTCGGCCGGGCAGCCCATCACAAGCTCCAGGCCGGAATTCCCGGACGGGCAGTACCACGAGGAGGAGCGCAAGCGTTCCAACGGCTACAAGGGACTTCGCGGCTTCCGGACGTGGGACATCACCGACCCGCTCAAGCCCAGCCTGCTCCACGAATACAACTTTGGCCCGACGGGCTGGGGCACGCACATGAACTTCTACGACGGAGGGAAGTACGCCTATCTCTCCGCCGGCTGGGACGACCAGTTCTTCTTCGAGAACACCCAGCGCACCTCGGGCAACGGGATCATGATGATCGACATGACCGACCCGGCCAACCCGAAGGAAGTGTCGCGGTTCCATATCCCGGGCGAGCGCAAGGGCGAAGAAGCCGAGTATTACAAGTACTGGTTCGCGGGTGACGGGGCTGCCTGGAACGGCGCGCACTGTGCGCCGGCGGTTCCGAAGCGGATTGAAGACGGCGGCCGGTATGGCTACGGCGCCCACGGCGCGTTCGGGTTCGTGGTCTATGATTTCGCGGAGCCCGCGAACATCAAGGCCGCCGCGCAGTTCCTCTACGATCAGGAGACCCCGGGTGGCATCCCGTATCACACGGTGCTGCCACTGATCGGCACCAAGGCCTTCCCGAAGTTCGGGAACTACGTCATCGGCGTGGCCGAAACGATCCAGGCCGATTGCCGTGAGCCGGTCCGGTTCCCGCGGGTGCTTGACGTCAGCAATCCCAACAAGCCCAGGATCGTCGGTTTCTTCCCACGCCCGATGCCTCCGAAGGACGCGCCCTACGCCGACTTCTGCTTCGCGCGCGGCCGCTTCGGCACGCACAACTGCCAGTCCTGGGTCGCGCCCGGCACGGCGCGCCCCGAGATGTTCACCTGCGCGTGGGACGTCGCGGGCGCCCGCGTGCACGACCTGTCGGACCCCACGGACATCAAGGAAGTGGCGTGGTACGTTCCGGCGCGCGACGGAAATATCGAGGAGTACAGCACCTGGTGGCGCGGCACCTCGGAAGCCACCTTCGTCGAGTGGGACCGGAAGCTGATCTGGCTCGCCACTCACGCCGGCACCTACTGCCTCTCGACGCCGGCGCTCGGGAAGCCCGTGCTCGAACCCATGAAGATCGCCAACTGGACGCAGCCGTTCCTCAATGCGGGGTGGGACGATGCGACGCCGACGGCGTTCCACTTCGGACGCGGGCTCGGAGATCTCGCGTAGCGCAGCCATGCTGTGTCGAGTCCCCTTCGCCCCCCGGGATTCGGAGTTCGACGGCCCGTCGGCACATGCCGGCGGGCCGTCGCTTTATTCCCGGGCGGAGCAGTGCGAGCATCCGCACGCCCGGCCGGCAAGCCGCTGGCGCATCGCACTGCGCCCCGGTCTGCGGGCTCTCTCGTTCGCCTTCGTGGCGTCGCTCGTCCTCCCGTCGCCCGCTCTCGCCCAGATCACCAATCCGCCCGCGCTCAAGGCCGGTGTCGTCGCCGGGTCGATTCACATCGATGGCGTGCTCGACGAACCGGCGTGGGCCGCCGCGCCCGCGATTGACAACCTGACAATGTGGGAGCCGACCCTCGGTGGGGCTCCGACCGGCAGGACGCGCGTCAGGGTTCTCGCGAACCGCAAGGTCATCATCATCGGGATCGACTGCGACGACCCCAGCCCGCAGGGCATCGTCAGTCACACGAAAGTCCGCGACGCGTCGTTGAGCACGGAAGACAACGTGACAGTGGTGCTCGGCACCTCGCGGGACGGGCGGTACGGCTACGTCTTCGCCGTCAATCCCGGCGGCGCACGGTACGACGCGCTGATCGATCCCGACGGGACGTCGGTCAACGCGAACTGGGACGGCATCTGGGAATCGGCGACGCACCGGGACGGACACGGGTGGTCGGTCGAGATGCGGATTCCGGTGGCGACGCTGAGCTTCAAGAAGGACCTGACGTCGTGGGATTTCAACGTGGAGCGGCGGGTCCAGCGCCTCCTCGAATCCGATCGCTGGGCCAGCCCGAGCCGCGACGTCAAGGTCACGCAGACCAGCCGCGCAGGGCTGCTCGAGGGCCTGCCCGACTTCGACCTGGGCAACGGGGTGAGCATCCGGCCGTCGATCACGGGCGGGGGCGGCAAGCCCGCGCCGGACGCGGCGCTCTCGGGTACGCTCGAACCGAGTCTCGACCTCACCAAACGCCTCGGGCCCAACCTGCTGGGGTCGGTCACGGTGAACACGGACTTCGCCGAGACCGAAGTCGACACCCGGCGCACGAACTTCACGCGATTCCCGCTGCTGTTTCCCGAGAAGCGCACCTTCTTCCTCGAGGGCTCCAACATCTTCGGATTCGGCCTGGCGCTCAAGAACTTCATCGTCCCGTACTACAGCCGGAGAATCGGGCTCGTGAGCGGCCAGGAAGTGCCGATCAGCTTCGGCGGAAAGATCAACGGTCGCAGCGGATCGACCAACATGGGCGTCCAGTTGGTGCGCACCAGGTCGGTGGCGGACCTGACACCCGGCGACACGATGGGCGTCATCCGCATCAAGCAGAACGTGTTCGCCGAGTCGTCGGTCGGCATGATCGCGACAATGGGCGATCCGCTCGGGCGGAAGGGCAGCTGGCTCGCGGGCGGCGACTTCACCTACCAGACGTCGCACTTCCTCGGCGACAAGAACTTCGCCGTCGGCCTGTGGGGCATGGCGATGGGCCGGGAGGGCCTCGGAAACGACCGCACCGCGAAAGGTATCTCGATCGAGTACCCGAACGACAACCTCCAGTTCTGGATCAGGGCCCGCCTGGTCGGGAAAGACTTCGATCCGTCGCTCGGCTTCATCGAGCTCCCCGGCGGCGAGCGCGCGTACGATTCGAAGTGGATCTATCGGATCCGCGGGGCGATGGGCCTCCGGCAGATGATCTTCGAGGGGCACGAAAGACTGTGGACCGACCTCGACGGCCACCTGCGCAGCGCCGAGTTCTTCTTCAGCCCATGGGAGTGGGTGTTCGAGAGCGGGGACACGCTGGAAGTGGATGGATCCCTGAATACCGAGCATCTCGACGAGCCGTTCGAGGTCTCGCCCGGTGTCACGCTGCAGCCCGGGCGCTACCACTTCAACCGGTATCGCATCGATGCCATCACCGCCCGCAAGCGGCCGCTGAGCGGCGAGCTGGCGTGGTGGTTCGGCCAGTTCTACAACGGCACGCTCCACGAGATCACGCTGACCGGGAACTGGAGCCCGACTCCGCTCTTGACGATGGAACTCTCGGCAGAGCGGGACATCGGCCGTCTGCCCGCCGGCAACTTCGTGCAGAGCCTGTTCGGCACCAGGCTGCGGTTCAATGTCTCGCCCGACCTCCAGGTCTCGAGCTACGTCCAGTACGACTCGGTCAGCCGATCGTTCGGCACCAACAACCGGCTGCGCTGGACGATCAGGTCCTTCGGCGACCTGTTCGTCATCTACAACCACAACGTCAGGGACGAGGCGAATCGGTGGCGGTTCGACTCGAACCAGCTGCTGGTGAAGTTTCAGTACACCTTCCGTTATTGAGACCGTTGCGTGGAGTGTCTCCGGTCGGGGAGACCGGATGCCCCCGGGAGGGGGATCGACAGCGGTCAGGTTACGTGCATCGATTTCTCGAACCGTCAGGCCAGTGAAGCCGCGTGAACAGCAGCCGCACCGCGGAAACAGATCGGGAGGACCAGTGATGTGGAATTGCCGCGACAACGATCGCACTCGATTCGGAACCTCGAAACCCGCCATCGCCCGATGGATCGCAGCGGCAGCAGCAGCTGTCCTCCTCGTGCCCGTCGCAGGTGTCGACCGCCTCGCGTTGGCCGCAGCGGCCCCCGACGGGGCGATCGGCGGGCTCAAGCCGAAGTTCGTGGACGTCAAGGGCGTCAGAACCCGCTACTACGACGAAGGCCAGGGCGTGCCGATGGTGCTCATTCACGGCGGCATGACGGCTGGCTCGTCGACGGCCAACGTCTTCTCCCGCAATATCCCCGGCCTGGCGAAGCGCTTTCACGTCTTCGCGGTGGATCGTCTCGGCTCCGGGCTGACCGGCAACCCGCTGACTGACGCCGACTACGCGACGCCCGGGCAGGTCGAGCACGTCTATCAGTTCATCCAGACTCTCAAGCTCGGACGGATCCATCTCGTCGGGCATTCAGCCGGCGGCGCGGTCGCCTTCTACCTGGCGGTCCATCATCCGGAGATCGTCCGGACCCTGACGATCATCGGGCAGGGTCCCGAGAATCCTCCGGCGGCCGACGGTCCGACCCGTCTCGACCTGTCGTCGTGCCCGGACCAGAACGTCTACGAGGGATTGAAGTGCCGGGTCGAGAAGCTCGGGTGGCTCCCGACCGCCTTCGACCCGGAGTACTGGGAAGCTGACGCCTCGATGGCGATGCAGCCGAAGTCGAGGGAGGCGCGCGCCAAGGTCGTCGCCCTGACCAACGACGCATTTCGGGCCGCGCAGACGGCGTATCGGCAGCAGGCGTGGGACCTGTGCAGGACGAGCGGCATGCTTCAGATGCCGGTGCTGCTCGTCGCCGGCAAGCAGGACGTGCTCGACTGGGGCCAGGCAGACCAGACGGCGCAGCTTCGGGGCGAACTCGGTCTGTTCGACATCATCGGCGCGAAGAACGCGAAGGTGAAGATGGTGGTCGTCAATCAGGCCGGCCACTTCCCGTATCGAGAGCATCCCGAGGAATTCAACGCGGACCTCATCGGCTTCATCGATTTCTGGAACAGCCGGAAGTGACTCGGCCGGGAGACTGAGGGAGGCCGTTGGAGGATCCCGGGAGGCAAGCTTGCCCGCGGACTCCAACGGTCCCGCGTCGTACGAACGTCGTCCGGAAACCCGGCATGGTGCCGCTGCCGCGTGCTCCGGACCCGGCGGGTGCCCGGCGTACCCGGGCGCCCAGGCTCAGGCGGTCGTCCCCACCTCGTCGGTCGACTCGGCGTGCGTCGAATCATCCGCGCCGGCGCGCGAGTCCTCGTTCACCTGCTTGAGATGCGCCACCATGGCGTGACGAGCCGCCTGGGGATCGCGCCGTTCGACGGCGTCGAGGATGCGCCGGTGATGGAACTGCCCGTGGATCGGGCCCGCCGCGGCGTCGAACACGCGCGAACGCTGTTCGCGGAGCAATCCGACGATTGAATCGATCAGCGCGAGGACCAGCGGATTCTGCGCCGCCTCGGCGAGGGCAAGGTGGAAATCGAGGTCGGCTTCGATGTAGGTCGGCGGATCGTGCGGGCTGGCGTCCATGATCGCCAGGGCTTCGCGCATCGCGGCAAACTGCTTCTCTCCCGCACGGAGCGCGGCCCGGGCGGCAATCTCCGGTTCCAGGATCTCACGGACCTCCTCGAGGAACGTGAAGCCGTCGGATCGCCCGAAGCTGAGCATCAGGTCCAACGACTGGCGGATGGCCTGCGGCGTGGCGTCGACCACGAAGGTGCCCCGCCCGGGTACGGCCTCCACCAGGCCCTTCTCGCACAAGGCCTTGACCGCCTCCCGAACGGCCGTGCGGCTGACACCGAACTGCTGGGCGAGATCCCGTTCGGCAGGCAGCTGATCTCCTGGCTTGAGCCCTCCCGACCGAATGGACTGTTCAATCTGCTCGACAATCTGCTGGTAGAGTCGCGACGCTCTGACTGTGGTGTACATGCTCATGCACCTCTGCAGGGGCACTAGGCTCGTGGTTGTCCCGTAGGCGGCCGTGTCGATTCCGCGGCGTTTCGGCGCAGGTGGTTGGTGGCGCAGCGTGGGCCAGCTCGACCCTGGGGCGCCTCGTCTCTTTCCTTACCCACCCATTGCTGGCTGATGACCGTCTCCCGCCTTCAGCCGGTCATTGGGGGCCGGGGCGCCTGGAGCAGGGGGCTGACCGAGCGTTATGCGCCGAATCGGCAGGTACTAGGTCCAACCATCAGACCTACTCATGTTACATCGGGGATGCGGCACTGGCAATGCCAGCCCGACACCGCTCAAGGGAGCGGCGTCAGCAATTGATGCACTGCCAGCCAAGAGCATCGACCAGGAATTCGTGAGACCGGGTCAGTCGCGCAGGCCTCGGGATCGGTTTCACTTTCGATACAAAACCGCTTGACACGGTCTGGTCGTCGGGTGGTAGAGTGGTCCAACCACGCAACCCAGTGTCCATGGCTTTCGATCAACCTGCCGCGATCAGCCGAGCCGGGAAGACCAGCGCCCAGCTGGTGCTCATGACGTCCTGTGCCGGTGGTCCCCTCGTTCCGGGCTTCCGGGACTTCCCCAGCCAGGCATCTGGTGCTCGTGTATCCGGCGGACGCGGACCCAAGGCGCTTATCTCTGATTGCGCGCGTGCAACGGGCGGCGGGCAAGTGCAGCAATTCGGCAGGAGGCACACATGACGGGGTCGTTTAGGCGGTTCTTGCACTCAACGAGCCGGATTCATGGACCGGCAGGGAGGTTCCTGATGCCCTCGAGGCTCATCGCGATGGCGGCCGTGCTGGTGCTCATCGTCGGCGCCCCGGCGATGGGACAGACGGTGACCGGCACCATCCTGGGGACGGTCACCGACAACACCGGAGGCGTCGTGCCCGGCGTGTCGGTGACGGTGAAGAACACGGCGACCGGCTTTACGAGGGCCGGCGTGTCGGACGACAAGGGCCGGTACGAGCTTCGGGCGCTCCCGATCGGACCCTACGAAGTCTCGGCGGAACTCCAGGGCTTCAGGAAGCTGACCAAGGGCGTGCAGTTGACGGTCGGCGCCGAAGTCTCGATGAACTTCACGATGGAAGTCGGCGGCGTGGAGCAGACGGTAGTCGTGACGGCTGAGGCGCCGGTGGTCCAGACCAGCTCGACCGAGATGGGCGCCCTGGTCGATCAGAAGCAGATCCAGCAGCTGCCGCTCAACGCGCGCGACATCCAGCAGCTCGCGGTGCTGCAGCCTGGTGTGCAGTCGCAGGCCTCCTACAACGGCCTCTACGGCGCGAACATCACCGTCCGTGGATCGCGGCCCGAGCAGAACCGCTACCTGTTGAACGGCGTCGATGCGTCCACCAGCTTCGGCACCTCGCCGGTCAGCGCGGCCAACATCATGATGGGCGTCGAGGGGCTGCAGGAGTTCAAGGTCCTCACCAGTGACTACAGCGCCGCGTACGGGGTGAAGCAGGGCGGCGTCGTGAACATGGTCACCAAGGCCGGCACGAACGCCTTCCACGGCAGCGCGTACGAGTTCCACCGCGACAAGGCGCTGGACAGCAGGGGGTACTTCGACACGGCCGGCGTGCCGCCTTTGAAGCGCGATCAGTTCGGCGCGTCCTTCGGCGGCCCGCTCATCAAGGGCAAGACGTTCTTCTTCCTGAACGGCGAAGTGTTCAGGCAGCGTCTCGCGCTGTCGCCGGTCGGGATCATGCCGACCGTGCGCGCGAAGCAGGGCTACATCTACGACAATGCCGGCAACGAAACGTTTGTCGGCGTCGCGCCGCAGATGCAGGCGTTCCTCAACCTGATGCCCGATCCGAACGGACCCGCCGCGGGTCCCGGGCTCGGCTACTACTACAGCAATCCGCAACAGTCCGTCGACGAGAAGTACGTGACCGCCCGGATCGATCATCGCCTGAGCGACAGCGACCAGATCTGGGCCGTCTACACGGGCGACTGGTCGAAGAGCACGACGCCCGAGGCCAACCCGAACTTCGCGGCGTTCCTCATCCGCAACAAGCAGATCGGGAGCCTCGAGAACGTTCACACCTTCTCGCCCAATCTGATCAACACGGTGCGCTTCGGCATCAACCGGAACTTCTACTTCGACGAGACGACGGCCACCGTGCCGGTTGACCGGAGCATGTATGTGGCCGAGAACCCGTTTGTGACGCCGTCGGCGCGCGGCGCGTTCGAATCGGTCGGCATCGGTTCGATGACGGGCTTTGCCACCAGCGGCAACGCGCCGGTCTGGTACACCCACACCGGGATCAGCCTCGACACCGAGTTCAGCTTCATCAAAGGCGCCCACACGCTGAAGGCCGGAGGGTCCTGGCTCTACTCGATCGACAACGGGTCGTTCACGGCCGTCCAGGCGCGCGGAGAGATCTCGTTCGACACGTGGCCCCAGTTCCTGTCCGGCATCGCCACCCGCGCGAACGTGATCCTGCCGGGCAGCAACCCGGCCAAGAACTTCCGCGCCCACACCCTCTCGGCGTATGTCGAGGACAGCTGGCGGGCCTCGTCGAGGTTCACGGCGTCGATCGGCCTGCGCTACGATCTCCTGGCGTCACTCAAGGAAGCCAACGGAAAGTTCTCCAACCTTGTGGGCGGGCCGATGGACGCCAAGCCCGTGGTCGGCAGCACGGTTCTCACCGCGCAGAAGACGAACTTCGCGCCGCGGCTGGGCTTCAACTGGGACGTGCTCGGCGACGGGAAGATGAGCGTCCGGGGCGGCGGCGGGATGTTCTACAACCTGATCAACCCGTTCAGCCTTCGCGAGTCGAGCAACAACGTCCCGATCACGACGCAGTACTCGCTCAACAACGTGCCGTTCCCGGCCGTGTTCACCAATCTGCAGGTCGGGTCGCTCGTGCCGGACTTCGGCGCGATCGAGTCGCACCCCAAGACCCCGGTCCTCTACTCGTACCACGTTTCCGTCCAGCGGGACCTGGGATTCCGGACATCGCTGACCGTCAGTTTCGTGGGGTCGGAAGGCCGCAACCTGCCGTCCGGCACGATCGTGAACAGCGACTTCGGCAACCGCGTCGTCCCGACCTCGACCAACCCGTACTACTGGGCGGCGGGCGGGACGCGTCCCAACCCGAATTTCGGCCGCATCGGGTTCGGCGAGTTCATCTTCAGGTCGAGCTATCAGTCGCTCCAGGCCGCGCTCGAGCGGCGGGTGGGTGAGGGCATCGGCTTCACGGCCAGCTACACCTGGTCCAAGTGCATGAACCAGGGCTCCGGCGAATTGAACACCGCGCTGGGCAACGGCGGCGGGCCGGGCGTGTTCCAGTACGCTCGCGATCCCAGCACCGGCTACGGTCCCTGCTCATTCACGAGCACCCACGCCGGCAACTTCACCACCACCTGGGATCTGCCAGGCAAGAGCCTGAAAGGAGTGGCCGGGGCGGTCCTCGGCGGATGGCGGTGGAGCACGATCACGACCCTGCAGAGCGGCTACCCGTTCAACGTGACGACCGGGTTCAACCGTTCGCGGCAGAACGTGACGTCCAGCAGCCTTGGCGACCGTCCGAACTGGGCGCCGGGGTGCGACGCGACGAGCGCCTTGATCTCGAATCCGGCCATGGGCTCAATCGGAAGCGGCGTTCCCGTGATCTGGTTCAACCGGGACTGTTTCGTGATGAACGACGCGGGCTATCTCGGGAACGTGCCGGCCATGGCGCTTCGCGGACCGGGGCTCTTCACGAGCGACTGGTCGCTGGCAAAGGCGTTCAAGTTCTCGGGCGGTCAGCGGATCGAACTCCAGGTCCAGGCGTTCAACATCACCAACGCGGTGAACTTCAGGGTCCCGGCCGCCGGCCTGTATTCCAACGTCACGACCAAGAACGCGAACACCGGAAAGATTACGGCGACTGTGACGGCACCGCGCCAGGTGCAGCTCGGGATCAGGTTCGTGTTCTAGGACCCTGAACGCCGGTTCGAATTCCTTCTCGCAGCGCCCTCGTTTTCGAGGGCGCTGCCAGCTCTCGCAGCCTGTCGGGCCTCACGCGGTCCGACAGGCTGCATCTCCGATCGGTGCCAACAGCCATTCAAGGAGCCATCGTCGATGAAGCCAAGAGCACTTGCGGCGGCGGTCGTCATCCTCGTTGCCGGCAGCGCGGCGATCAGCTGGTCGCCGGCTGTTACCGCGAACGCGTTCGCCAGTCCACAGATCCGGGGCATGGGCAACGCTCCGCCGCCGCCCAACCCGACGCACGGGTTCTCGATCGTCAAGCCGATGACGGGCTCCGACACGCCGATGGAGCTCACCTTCGTATTCACGCACGATGAGATTTACGTGCCGATCGTGCTCCGCCGCCCGAAGGGCGCGGGGCCGTTTCCGGCCATCCTCATGAGCGCCGGCAACGGCACTGGCGGGATGCCGCGCGCCGTCCAGACGGCCGAGCGCCTGGTCAAGATGACCGACGCGATGCTCGCGCGCGGGTACGTCGTCGCCAACGTCGAGCCGCGGAACGAGATCCCGTATCTGTACCAGAAGCAGGGCACCGCGATCGATCTCCCCGACAGCGTCAGCGGCGGCAGCCGTGTGCTGAAGTCCAACGCGACGCTCGACTCGGACGACTACATCGCGGTCATCCAGTATCTTCAGGCGCAGCCCTTCATCGACAAGGACGCCGTCGGGTGCGTGGGCGTCAGCCACAGCGGTGAACTCATCATGAAGGCGGCGAGCCAGATCAACTTCGGCGCCGGCGTGCCCATCGAGGGCGCGGCCAACGAGTACCTCGAGGTCGACAACGGCCCGGCGGCACCGCGCAAGGAGAATGAGGTCCAGTTCCAGGACGCCGCAGTCGTGCAGAAGTTCGCCAACAAGGCGAAGGCCATGGAGCGCATCAAGAAGATCGGCACGACGCCCTTGCTCGTGATCGGGCGGGACAAGGACCACCAGCAGGGCATCTTCCGGCTGACCTACGAGTGGACGAAGGAAGCCGGCAAGAACGTGACCTGGGAGTCATTCGATCACCCGGTGCACGGGTACCCGTTCATGTACCTGCAGAAGGACGGGACCTACAAGCCCGATCCGATCCAGCAGAAGGCCTTCGAGTCGTTCATGGCGTTCTTCGACAAGAACCTCAAGCACAATCACGCGGCGCCCGGCGCCAAGTAGGGGAATGTCAACATGTCGACTTCTCATGCTGCTCCCACGGTGAATCCGCGATTCTGGAAGATCCGGGCGGCGGCGATTGCCGTTGCGCTCCTGCTGCCGTCGCCCTCGCCGGTCTTCGCCCAGACGCCGGCGCCGCCGCCGGGCGTGTCGGCGACCGGATCGATCGACGGGCTGGAGGCCAAGTTCGTCGACGTGAAGGGCGTCCGGACGCGCTACTACGAAGCCGGGAAGGGCGAGCCGATGGTGCTCGTGCATGGCGAAGGGTGGTCGGGCCACTCCAGCGCCAACACGTGGTCCAAGGTCATCCCGATACTCGCCAAGCGGTTTCACGTGTTCGCCGCCGACAAGCTCGCCTCCGGCATGACGGGCAATCCCCTCGACGACAAGGACATGAACATCCAGGGCGAGGTCGAGCACATGTACCAGTTCATCCAGACGATGAAGCTGGGGCGCGTGCACCTCGTCGGGCAGTCGCGGGGAGGCGGATGCGTGTTCTTCCTCTCGGTGGCGCACCCTGAGGTGGTGAAAACGCTCGTCATCGTCGATACCGGCACGGCCGCGCCGGTCGTCGGGACAACCAATCGACAGGCGGTCCTGGAGGCCTGCCCGAAGGAACCGGACTGGGAGGAGTGGCGGTGCAGGCTGCGCCAGATCTCGCACCTGCCCGATGTGGCCTTCGACGAGACGTTCTTCCAGACGGGCCGCTACATGGCGAGCCTTCCGAAATCGCAGCAGACCGTGGCGAAGATCAAGGCCGGCGCCGGCGAACCGCTGTCCTCGCAGTTCAACGACTGGAAGAAGCAGGTGCACGAGCGCGTCATGAAGGAGAAGGTCCTCATGATGCCCATCCTCCTGTATTGGGGCAAAGACGATCCGTCGGCGATGCTGAAGAACGGGCTCGCGCTGCTCGACGTCATCTCGGTGCAGAACCCGGATGTGCGGATGATCATCGCGAACAACTCGGGGCATTTCCACTATCGGGAGCATCCCGAGGAGTGGAGCAAGAACGTGATCAACTTCATCGACTACTGGGGCACTCAGCCGTCCGCGCAAGCGAGCCGGTAGACCGATCGTCCTGAGGACAGGGGTACGACGCCTTCAGGACGGAAGGGGATAACCCATGTCGATCCGTGTCGGTCGTCGGTTCCCTGGAAAGGTCGGGGGTCTCACGCCCCCGGCCTCGTTCGTCCAGCCGTTGCGCGTGGCCGCGATCGTGGTGCTGGGTGTGCTGGCCTGCCGGACGGCCGCTGCCGACCTGCTGGCTGACCCGCGCTTCGAGGCGGGCGCACGATTCCGCCTGCAGCAGTTCGTCCGCCGCGGCGCGGACGCGAAAGAGGCGGAAGCGATCTTCAGGCGCCTGACCGATCTCGAGCCGCAGCGCTGGGTCGACGAATGGACCCGGCTGGCCCTGCCCTGGGAGCGGCTGGCCGCCGAGCGTGACGCCCAGGGGCAGTCAGCCGACGCGGCGGCGGCCTACCGGAAGGCGTACCTCTACTACAGCATCGCGAAGTTCCCCGTCATCAATCATCCGGCCAAGCAGGCGGCTTACCGGAAGTGCATCGAGATGTTCCTGAAGGCGTCTCGCGCACTGGATCCCCCGCTCGAGCGCGTGGTGATTCCGTTCGACGGCAAGCAGATCATCGCGTACCTGCGCATTCCCAAGGGAATCGAGCGACCGCCTGTGGTGATTGCGACCGGCGGCGTGGACGTGTACAAGGAAGACCGTGACGTCTCCGACCTGCTGGGCGCCGGCTTTGCGGCGTTCTCGATGGACATGCCTGGCGCGGGCGAGTGCCCGGTGTGGTACACGTCCGACGGGGACCGGCTCTACTCGGCGGTGATCGACTACCTGCTGACGCGTCGCGACCTGGATGGAACGCGGCTGGGCATCATCGGCCGCAGCTACGGCGGGTACTGGGGCGCCAGGATGGCGTTTGTCGAGCCCGCCCGAATCAAGGCAGCCGTCGCCTGGGGCGGCCCCATCCACTACACGTTTCAGGAACCGTGGCTGCGGCAGCTCGAACAGGAGAAGACGTACCTCTGGCCGTTGCGCGACTCGATGATCTACGCGAGCCATCTGCGCGATTTCGAGAACCTGCTGGCGTTCGCGCCGACGCTCTCGCTCAGGACTCAAGGATGGCTCGAGAAGAAGTCGGCGCCGATCCTGACCTTGAACGGCGCGAAGGACCCGTGGATCAGCATCCAGGACGTCCAGATTCTGCTCGAGACCGGAGCCCCGAAGACCGTGCGGATCTACCCGGACGGCCTCCACATGGGCGGCGACTCGGGAACCGGGCCCGCCGTCATGGCGTGGCTGAAGGATCGCCTGTCGCGCTGAATCACCCGGGCTCGAGGGCGATCCGGGCTCGTTCACTGCCGACCGTAGATGACGCCCCACCGCGCATCGTGGAACACGCCCTCGATCGGCTGCAGCGGTTTGAAGCCGATGCCGGCCATCAACCCGTCGAGCTGCTCCCTGGTGATGATGAGCGTCGGATCATTCCTGTGCGGGCCGGTCTTCGCGTCGTACTCGACAATCGCCACGCGGCCCGCCGGCTTGACGTAGCGAGCAAGGGCCGAGAGGAACCCCGGTCGGTCCTGGATGTGATGCAGCACGTCGTGGAAGAACGCCAGGTCGACGTTGCGTCCAGGCAGCTTCGGGTCGGTGAACGCGCCAAGCACCGGCGTGACGTTGGTGATGTGCTGGTCCGCCACTTTCTGCTGAATGCGATCGATGAATGCCGGGTCGACTTCCTCGGCGTAGACCTTGCCGCTGGGGCCGACTGCCTTGGCGAGCGACAGGCTGAACAGACCGGGCCCCGCTCCGATATCGGCCACGACGAACCCGGGCTTGATATCGAGGCGCGCGATGATCTCGTCGACCTGAAGGCTGGCCACGCGCTCAGGCCGCTCCATGAGCTTGATCCAGTCGTCGGCCGGACGCGACCCAAGCTGGGGTGCGGATGCCGCGGGGGCGCCAGCACAAATCAGGCAGACAACCGCGATCGCGGCCAGGGTGACCTTGTGAAGAGGGGGCATGGCTTCTCCTGTTGGGATTCTCGCTGATTGTTTCAGAGGCCGCGTTCGAACGCAACGTTCAACATCTCCGGGGCGGCACGCGCTCCTCTGCCTCTGGCGAGGGCCGGAAGACGGCGGGACGGCGGGCTACCGCTGGATTCGCGCGGTCCCGCCCTGGGCGAACGAGCGCACCTGTTCCGCAGTCGCCATCGTCGTGTCGCCGGGGAAGGTCGTGAGCAGGGCTCCGTGCGCCCAGCCGAGCCTGACCGCATCGAGGGGTGACTCGCCCGCGAGCAGCCCGTAGATGAAGCCCGACGCGAATCCGTCGCCGCCCCCGACGCGATCGAGCACGTCGAGATCGCAAATCGGCGACACGAACGTTTCGCCGTCGAGCCATGCCACCGCGCCCCACTTGTGGCGGGCCGTCGAGTGGACTTCCCGCAGCGTGGTGGCGACGCCGCGGACGTTCGGGTGCCGTTTCACCACCTCCTCGATCATGCGGAAGAACGCGCACGGGTCGAGCTTCGAGGCGGCCGACACCTCCGGCCCCGGGATGCCGAGTCCCTTCTGCAGGTCCTCCTCGTTTCCGACGATCAGGTCGACCTTTTCGACAATGCGCGCGAGCACTTGGGCCGCGTGCTGCTGCCCGCCCCAGACATTCCAGAGTTTCTCCCTGAAGTTGAGGTCGAACGACACGACGGCCCCGGCCGCCCTGGCCGCCTTCATCCCCTCGATGATCAGCTCGCCGGTGGTCTCCGACAGCGCGGCGAAGATGCCCCCGCTGTGGAACCACCGCACGCCGCCCGAGAACACGGCTGCCCAGTCGACGTCGCCGGGCTTCAGCCGCGCGGCCGCCTCGTTCGATCGGTTGTAGAACACGACTGGCGCCCGGACGCCGTGGCCGCGGTCACTGTACACGGCTGCCATGTTCGGACCGTTGACGCCGTTGTGCGCGAACCGCTTGTAGAAGGGCCTGACACCCATGGCCCTGACCCGCTCGGCGATGAGATCGCCAATCGGGTAATCGACCATCGCCGTCACGATGGCGGTGTTCAGGCGGAAGCAGTCGGCGAGATTCGCCGCGACGTTGAACTCGCCGCCGCTGACGTGGATCGTGCACTCGGTCGCCTTCCTGAACGGAATGATCCCCGGGTCCAGGCGATGAACCAGGGCCCCAAGGGACACGAAATCGAGTGCGCCGTCGGTCGGGATCTTCAACCCGTGCGTCATCGTGTGTGCTCCCGTGTCGTGAGGACCGGGGGGCCGGGCCTCTGGTCGCCTACCACGCCGTGTGAAAGACGCCAGGCTTGTCGACGCGCCGGTACGTGTGGGCGCCGAAGTAGTCGCGCTGGCCCTGGGTCAGATTCGCCGGCAGCCGTTCGCTCCGGTACGCGTCGAAGTAGGCGAGCGACGCGCTCGTGGCGAGCACCGGGATGCCCAGGCCGACGGCGGTCTGCACGGCGAAGCGCCAGGCTTCCTGCCGGCGCTCGATGGCATCGCGGAAAGCCTCGTCCAGGAGCAGGTTCACCAGGTCAGGGTTCCGCTTGTAGGCCGACATGATGTCGCCGAGCAGGGTCGCCCGGATGATGCACCCGGCGCGCCATATCCTGGCGATGTCGACCGGCTTCAGGCCGTAGCCATATTCCTCGGAGGCGAGCCTGATCAGGCCCATGCCCTGGGCGTACGACGTGATCTTGCTCGCATACAGCGCGTCGCGGGCCGCGTCGATCAGTCGCCCGCGATCGCCCGAGTAGCTCGACGAAGGCCCCCGCAGGATCTTGCTGGCGGCGACCCGCTGCGGCTTGAGGGCCGAGATGATGCGGCTCTCGACGGCCGCCGTGATCGTCGGGATCGGAGCCCCGATGTCGAGGGCGTGCTGGCTGGTCCACTTGCCCGTGCCCTTCTGCGCGGCCTCGTCCAGGATGAGGTCCACCAGGGGTCTGCCGGTCTCTTCGTCGACTTTTCCCAGGACCTCGGCCGTGATTTCGATCAGGTACGACTTCAAATCGCCCTGGTTCCAGTCGCGGAAGACGTCCCTCAGCTCACTGGCCGACAGGCCGAGACCCCGCGACAGGATGTCGTAGCTTTCGGCGATGAGTTGCATGTCGCCGTACTCGATGCCGTTGTGCACCATCTTCACGTAGTGCCCGGCCCCGCCCGGTCCCATGTACTCCACGCAAGGATCGCCGTCCTCGGCTCGCGCCGCGATGGAACGCAGAATCGGCGCGAGCGCCTCCCAGGCCTCACGCGGGCCGCCCGGCATGATGGCAGGCCCCCACAAGGCGCCCTGCTCTCCGCCGGACACGCCCATGCCGACGAAGTTGAACCCCTCGGCTTCCAGGTCCCGGCATCGCCGTTCGGTGTCGGAGAACAACGAGTTGCCGCCATCGATCAGGATGTCGCCCTTTTCGAGGTGGGCCTTGAGATGCGCGATCGCGCTGTCGACAGCCGCCCCGGCCGGGACCATCATCAGCAGGCGGCGGGGCTTGCTCAACAGGGACATCAATCCCGCCGGGGTCGTGGCCAGATCAACGTTCTTGCCGGCTGCCGCACCGCTCAGCCAGGCGTTGGCCTTGGCGGAATCGAGATCGTAGCCGGCGACCCGAAAGCCTCGGCGCTCCATGTTGAGTGCCAGATTGCTGCCCATGACGCCGAGCCCAACCACTCCAATGTCACAGCTCATATTCGTGCTCCTGGCAGGCGATGTCGTGCGCCTCGCGCCGGACGCCCGACGTCTCGAGGTCCCGCAGCCGGTAGAGCATTTCCCCGGCACGCGGGACGACGAGGACACCTTCGTGTTCGCGCCCGGTCCACTCCTCCATTCTTACGCGAGACGGATCCAGATAACCCAGATTGATGCGGCGGCACCGTTCCTCGGGAATGCCAGTCGCGAGCGTGACCCTGATCCTCGGGGTCTCGACGCCCGTCGAGGCGTCATAGCGGCCGAGGCCGGTCAGATGCGTCGAGTGCGCGAGGACGCCGCCCGGGTAACCGGAGAACCGGTCCCACTGGCCGAGGAAGTAATCCCGGCAGTGATACCCGATCTCGTCGAGGACGCGGCCGTGGGTGTAGCTGACCTCGGTGATGTGAGGCGCGTAGATGACGATCTCGCCGAAGTCGGCGACCACCGGCTCGAGCTTGTACATCCCCTTGGCCGCGGTCCACAGGTCGTCGTACATGTCCGGCATGATCGACAACACCCGTTGGACCGGGCGGTCGAGGTAGACGACGTGCTTGCACGCGGAGAGCCGCGCCGCTTCGCGCCAGGCCCCCCGGACAGGGCCGAAGAACAGCCCGCTGACACCACTCTGCGTCGTGACGAGCGCCAGGCACGACAAGGGCCGGTCGACCAGGGCCACGGCGCGGTCGATCACGGCGCGCACCGGCGTGGAGGGTTCGCCGATGACGTGATAGTTCCCGATCAGGGCGCCAAGCCAGTGCGTCACATTGATGATGTCGGGCCCCGCGATGCCGGGCACCACGTACTTGGTGCCGCCCGAGAATCCTGCCACCTCGTGCGGGAAGACAGGTCCGCAGATGAGCAACTGGTCGTAGTCGAGTATCAGCCGGTTGACGGCGACCTCGACGTCGCGGGCGAGCAGCCCTCCCGTGAGGACCGCCATCTCGGCGGACCGAATCGTGCCGAGCGTGACGAAGGTGGCAGGGTCGTCCCATCGGTGATTGAAAACCCGCCGGGCTCCGCACCGCCCCGCGACGACCGGACGGCCGACCAGCCTGCTCATCTGTCCGTCGGACAGCGGCTGATGCGTCCCGAGCGCGATCAGGAAGTCGAGCGCGGCGACGCGCTGGGCCACTGCGTCCTCGATCGCCTCCCACATCATCGGCATGGGCATCGTCCGCGTCGCATCCGGGATGATGACGAGCAGCCGTTTGCCGTCGAGAGGCAGTGAGGTCAGGCCCTCGCTGACGATGCGACGGACATCCGCCGGGCTGAGATCGCGGTCAACCGATCCCTGGCCCAGGACGGCCGGCGCGGCCGAGGCTGGCACGATGCTCACCGCTACACCCCGCTGAAGGCCGAGAAACCGCCGTCGATCGGGAGCACGATGCCGGTGACGAAGGCCGAGGCCGGAGACAGCAGCCACAACACGGCGCCGAGGATGTCCTCCGGCCTGCCGAATCGACCCATCGGCGTGTGCGAGATGATCGCCTTGCCCCGGGCCGTCAATTCGCCGTTCTCCGGTTCGGTGAGGAGGAATCGATTCTGCTCGGTCAGGAAGAAGCCGGGCGCGATCGCATTGACGCGGATGGCTCGGGGAGAATTCCTGCGCCATGTGCACGGCGAGCCATTGCGTGAAGTTGCTCACGCCGGCCTTGGCCGCCGAGTACGCAGCGATCCGCGTGAGCGGCCGGAACGCGTTCATCGACGAGACGTTGAGGATGTTGCCGCGGCCGGTCTCCGCCATGACCCGGCCAAACACCTGCGAGGGCAGGATCGTTCCCAGGATGTTCAGCTCGAACACCCATCGAAGCGCGTCCACCGGCAGATCGAAAAAGGCCTTGTTCGGGCCGGTCGTCGCCTCGGGCCTGTTGCCGCCCGCGCCGTTGACGAGGGCGTCGATGCTGCCGAACCGCTCGAGGATGAGATCCGCGGCGCGGCGAAGGCTCTTCTCGTCGAGCACGTCCGCCTCGGCCACGATCGCACGGCTCGCCCCGGCTCCCATCCGATCGAGCAAGCCCTGAGCCGGCTCGGTTCGGCGATCGAGCAGTGCCACCTTCGCCCCGCATCCAGCAAGGGCGCACGCGATTTCTCCGCCCAGGATTCCTGTGCCGCCCGTGATGACGATGGACGTCCCGGAGAAATCGTAGAGGCGCGTCAGCTCATCGAGGTTCATGACAGGCCTTTCGGTCGCGTCTGTGCCAACCGGTGCAAGCCTCGGCAGTCGAGATGGCCAGGACTCCAGGGGGCGTCGAGCGCGGGCGCGAGGCAGGCCCCGCCAAGTGCGCCCGAAGGTGGGCAGGCTGGTCCCAACCTCGCGCACGACCCCATGTGGTCAGACCACAATTGTATCTCCAGCCAATAAGGAAAATCCACTTCCAGAAATTACGCGGGTCTGAGCCGACTGTCAACGGGGATCTCTACAAGGCCGAATCTTCTCACTTATGGCCATATCTACCGAACGATGGCCGTCCGAGCCCCGGTCGGCCGACCTCCGATTCCATGACGGGTCGAGGCTCGGACGACGAGAGATGTGGACGGACCACTTTGGCTGTGGTCACTTACCCTCCCGGACCGCACCTTGAGCTCGCGGTTGGCACTCCGGAGCCGGATTGGGCCGCCTGCGGCGGTCGAGCAGTCGATGGTTCGGAATTCCCGTTGCTGTGTGATGATGGTCGTTACGAGGAGGGCTTCAGCATGTTCGGCACCATCAAGCGGCTCGTGCAGGACCGGGGGTTTGGTTTCATTTCGGGCGAGAACGGCTCCGAGTATTTCTTCCATCGCGATCAGCTGCGCGGCGGATTGACGTTCGAAACACTCAGGGCAGGCACGCGTGTGAGTTTCGAGGCGCAGGAAGGACCAAAGGGACCACGGGCTGGCAACGTCGAGCCCGCGTAGGCGGTCACGGCAAATCTTCGCGCGGGGCGGCGTCCTCGCGCAGCGGGCGCCGACTCCGGCGCCCGCTCGATCAGGGATTCCATCGGCCCGCCACGCCCGGGGCTAACGTGCGATGGGAGTGTGTCCCGGGTACGCGGGTTGAGAGCCCACGTGCCCCATCCCCGACCCGTGCCCGGATGCACCGGGCGCCGGCTTAGTCCTTCGATTCACAAGTTCGGTGACGAAATTGTTCCCTCAGGACTAAGTGCTGAGCGAGCGTTTTCACCGGTTGCCGAGCATGAATACGCAACCGTAGTTGCGAGTCGAAGCACTTAGAACCTCACGGTGAGCGTGGCGTCCATGCGTCGGGCAGGCAGCCGGTAGTACTGCGCGTCGCCCAGCTCGCTTTCTGCGACTGGCGGCCGCTCGTCTGTCAGGTTTCGCCCATCGACGCGCAATTCCCATTTTCCGGCGCGGTACCCGACTGACGCGCCCAGCGTGCCGTACGCATCGGCGAGCGCCGTGTTGCGCATGTTCAGGTACCGGCCGCCGACGAAGCTCCACTCGACCCCGGCGGTCGCGCCGCTCGCGGGCGCGTACACGAGACCGAAGGCAGCCAGGTGGCGCGCCGACATTTCGAGCCGTTTGCCGCCGAGTTGGGTGGGGACGCCGTCGAACTCCGCGACGTAGTCGCGGAACCGCGCGTCGTGGAAACTGTAGGTGGCGCGGCCCGTCAGGTGGTGTGGCAAGTACCAGGCGACGGCGGTCTCGAGGCCCCTGAACTGCTCGGATCCGGCGTTGGCCAGCGCTGGCAGGCCGTTGACCGTTCGCGCCACGACCAGGTTGGTGAAATCCATCAGGAAGAACGAGGCCTCAGCCGACACGCGCCCCTGCAACAGGCGGCTCTTGGCTCCAACCTCGAGGCTCTGCGACGTCTCGGGCTTGAGGAGGCCCTCTGCATCCGCCTCACCCTCGCCGATGCCGAAGTCGAACGCCGCGGGCTTGAACGTGTTGCGGTAGTCGGCGAAGAGGGCAAGGCGATCGGCGCCACGATGCCACGCGGTCCACATCACGCCCAGGTTGCCGCCGGGCCGGACGGTCGTCTTCGAGTTCTCGCGCCCCGTGTCCGCTTCTGTTCCGCTGTGGGCATCGCGTCCCTCGTTGGTGACATTGAGCCTCAGGCCGGCGTCCACGCGAAACGCGTCGGACTTCTGCCATTCCGCCATCGCGTAGCCGCCGACGAAGTCCCGGCGATCTTCGATCGTCACATCCAGTACCGACGGAATGGCCGCCTGCGGCGTGGTCGATCCGTCGAGCGCGGCCGTGTAGTCGAAATCAGCGCCGTGCGCATGGCCGAGTCCGTGCAGGAAATCCGCGCCAGCCACCAACCGGGTGTCGCCTTCGCGCCAGGAGAGGTGGGAGTCCGCGTAGAGGTCCGTCAGGTCGATCTGCTCGCGAATCCCCCTCGCGTTGCCCGGGCCGTTGTCGAGCGACAACAGATATCCGCGCAGGATGTCCTGACGAGTGCGCGCCGCCGACGCGCTGGTCGTCCAGGTCAGGTTGCCCAGCGGGTGTTCGAAGCCAATCATGAACGTGCCCGCGCGGTGGTTCTGGAAGGCGCCCGCGGGGTTCTGGTTGGAGTCGAGCGGGACCAGCGGCGACAGCACCTTGCCGTCGCGCACCGACGGGCTGGCCGGCCGCTGATCGAGCCACAGCAGATCCAGGTTGAACCAGACTCGGCCCTTCGGGCCCCATGCGGTGCTGTTCCGCCAGAGGGCGTGTCCGCGGGTGAATGAGGTGCGGGTATCCGAGAACCCCTGCCGGTCACCGTCCACGGTCAGCCTCGAATCCCACCCGCTGGCAAACGGCACCTTGCTGCTGACGAGGCCTCCCGCGCTGCCAAACGGTCCCGCGTGCACCGACGCCGTGCGGTCCGACGCGGAGGCGTGCTTGTGAACCACGTGAATGACGCCGACAAACGAGGTGGCTCCGTAGGTGACGGCGGCCGGTCCTCGGAGCACCTCGATCCGCTCAACGTCGGTCAGGCTCAGCGCCGCCAGCGAGGGATTGAACGCCCCGCCCCACGGCACGCCGTCGACGACGAGCAGGAACGCATCGAACTCCTTCAACCCCCAGAATTCCGGAACCGCGCTGGCGGGCCCGCCGTCCCCGCCAGGGGCGATCGAGACACCCGCGGCAAGCGCGAGCACGCTGCGAAGATCGCGTGCTCCGAGGTTCCGGATCTCGTCAGCCGTGATGACTTCGATAGAAGACGGGACTTCGTCCGGGACCTCCGGCAACCGGGTCGCGACGACCTCGACCCGCTCGCTGATGGCCGGCACGGCCGGCTGAGGCGGCGCGGCGGTCTGCTGCTGCGCCCGGGCGCCGAGCGGCAGACAAATCGTGAGTACGACGCTCGCTCCCGCGAGCGCGAAGCCAGATCGCATGGTCCGCGACTCCCTGAAAAGGTCTGTTCGGTTGGGAAAACCCGTACCGTCGATCATCGGCGAGGCCGGCGCTCTACTACCACGCCTCGTAGAAGATCGTCATCTGCGGCTGGCGCCTGGCAACGGACGGCTTGCGGCTCGCGGGTCGCATCTCGCAGCTCGGGAGGCCCGAACCTGCGCCCGGCGTCCGGCCCAGGGCCTCTGACGGGTGGTCCTCGACGCCTACATTCCCGCTCCCTTGATGCACTGGTCCAGGAGCGTCCGCTTGACCCGATCGGGGTTGTTGATGATCGCGTAGAAATCCTGCAGGTAGTCCTTCGCGTCCCGACGCGATCGCTCGTCGAGGTCCGGGAGAGAGTCGTAGAGCGCGAGGGTGGCGTCCTTCTTCGCCCTGAACTGCGCAAGCACCGGTTCGTACTGATCGATGGTCCTGCACGGACCGCGAAAGAGACGATCCCGGGTCGACCCGATTTCGAGGCGTTTGTCCGGCGCGGCGTACGGGGTGCCAACCAGGCCCGCGCTGTCGAAGTCGTAGGTGATCGGATACCGGATGCCCGACTGCACCTGCACCAGGGAAATGTTGTGCCGCCCGACAATCGAGAAGTCGGTATTGCCGATCATCCACTGAACCATGGTCATGATCAGGAGCGACTCGTTGTCGAGGCCCGCGAAGCGCTGGCCGGTGACCTGGGCGACTCGCCCGTCCATGCGCCGGGCGACATCCGCATCATCTTCGATGAAGAACCCGTAGCGGCTGGCGACGCTCTTGCCCGACGCCGCATCGAGGTACGACGCCTTGACGAGTCGCGCGCGAAACGATCGCGGGGTAAGCAGGTTCAGGATCCTGTAGACCAGGTATTCCCGCAGCACGTACTGGTCGTAGGCCGAATCGTTCTGGCAATGCGTGGCCAGTTTCAGCGTGTCCTGTCCCGCAAACGGCGTCCCCTGCAGGCCCGTCGCCGGGAAGTCGACCTTCAGCGGTGCGAACCCGCAGACCGCCGGCCGCAATCTCAGGTTGCCCCGCGTGCCCAGCTGGACCGGGATGGTGACTTCTTCACCCTTCGCGCCGCCAACCAGGATCGTCCCGGGAAACCGCTTCGTGCTCTCAGGATCCCGATCCCTGTTGATCGCGCGGAAATCCGCCCGGATGGTCAGCGCGAGCGGATCGGCCGCCTGGAACAGTGCCCGCCGCTCGGAGTCCTCGCGGCGCTTTCGAATCGTCGCCGCATCCGGCCACGGCTCAGCCAGCTTGGCGAGGCTCTTTTGCTGCTTCTGGGCGGCGGTTGCGCCCTGGCCGGAGGCGGCAGGCGTCGCCTGACGGGCGATAATCACGCCGGTTCCGACGAAGGTGCACAGTACCAACGCGACAGTGCTCGTTCTCATGGAGGCTCCCGCGGTCCGAGACGTCCCGTTCGGCTACATCAGCTCCTTGGCGCAGGTATTGACCAGCTTGCCCTTCACGCGGCCCGGCGAGTCGATCAGGGAGTAGAAGTCTTCCAGGAACTCCCGGATGCCGTCGCGGGACTGACCGTTCAGCCCGGGCTGTTTCGCGACGAGGGCGAGGATGTCGCCCTTGGTCGGCCGGAACTTCGCGAGAAAGGGTTCCAGGTCTTCCGCCTTCTTGCAGGGTCCCCGGTAGACCCGCTCGCGCAGCGATTGGATCATGAGCCTCCGATCCGGCTTGGCGTAGGGCGGATTGACGAGGCCCGAGACGTCGAAGTCGTAGGGGATCGGATACAGGACGTTGGCCTGAGACTTCAGGATGATCACGTTGTGCAGGCCGAAGATCGAATAGTCGGTATTGCCGATCATGAACTCGAACAGCATCATCACGTTCAACGTGTCCGGGTCGTGATCCACGAAGCGGGTCCGCGGGAGCTCCGCGACGCGGGCTTCCATGCGCTTCGCCAGATCGTCCTCGTTCTCGAGGAAGAACGCCGCGCGCGTCGCCAGCGTCTTGCCGCTTTGCGCGTCCACGTAGTTGCCGCGGGCCAGCCTGGCGCGCAGCGATCGCGTCGTGATGAGATTGAAGGCCCTGTACGCCAGGTACTCACGGAGGATGAACTGCTCGTAGTCGTCGTCGTTGCGGCAATGAACGACCAGCTTCAGCTCTTTCTGGCCGTCGAACGGGGTGTCGTCCAGCTTGGACCGCTCGTTCTTGGGGAAGCCGACCCAGAGCGGCACCTGGTCGCAGATGACGGGCTGGCGCCTGAGCACCCCGCGCGGGCGAAGCTCGACCGGGATCGACACGGTTCGACCATCCTGGACGAAGCTCAGTTCACCGGGATGGACCTGGGTCGTCGCGCGATTGCGGTCCCGATTGATGGCCTTGAAGTCCGCTTTGAGCGTGAAGAGAAGGACCTCGTCGGATTGGAACAGCCGCCGGTGCTCGGCGTCGAGGCGGTGCCGGGTCCGCGTCGCTTCGTCGGGCCAGGGCTCCGCCAGCTTGGCAAGCCCCTTCAGTTGCCTGGGCGACGCGCCCGCCTGGCCCCTGGCGGGCGGTGGCGGTTGCTGCGCGAGGACCGCACAGGTGGCGAGCGCCGCGCCGACGAGCAGCGCCACCGCCACCCGGCAGACGCGGAGGTGGGCCGTTTCCGCCTTCGCTCCAGCGGGCAGCCGAGCCGGTCGTCTCAACATGGGATTCTCCACGCGGTCCGTCGGCGTGGCGACGAGCCCGCTCCATCCTGTGTCCGACACGCGCTGCCGGCCCGTGCGACCCCAGGCCATGGGACCGAGGATCGCTCAGACGATAGAAGGCTCGGCAGGGCGCGTCAAGTCCGATGCCTGATACCGGCGCCCGAAGCCGACGCCCCCAGCCCGGCGCCAGGGAAGCCGAGCTGGCGGGCTCGCCGGTTCGTGTCGATCAAGTATCATCGAGTCGCATCGCACCATGGCGTTCGACCTGTTCAAGTCCCGCAGCGAGTCTGGCTCGAAGCCGCAAGCGGCCGAATGGCAGATCCTGCGGGATTTCAACCGATCGCTTGCACTCATTGTCGACCTGGACGCCCTGAGGTCCAGCATCGCCACGCGGCTGCACGAGCTGTTCCGCGCAGACCGGGTGGTGATCTTCCAGCTGGAGGCCGACAAGGGCCTCTTTTCGCCGGTCCACTCCCTTGGCTACGAGGCCGGCGAACTTGCCGGCCAGTTCATTCGACAGCGCGGGCGGCTCGCGAAGTGGCTAATCGTCAACGAGACCGTCCTGACGGTTCCCGCCGAATTCGGGGTCTACCAGTATCTGGACGACCCGGAGCAGGCCCTGCTGTCCAGGATCGGCGCGCGGGTCTGCGGACCCCTCGTGAGCCTGAACCGTTTGACGGGAATCATCACGCTGGGTTCCACGAATTCCTCGTGGACCCTGACCGCAGAAGACACCGAGCGGCTGCTGTTCCTGTCCGGGCAGGCTGGCCTCGCCCTCGAGAACGCGCTTCTCTACCAGGAGCAGCGCGATCGCCTGCGCCGGCTGCACCGGGCCGAACGCCTGGCCGCAGCCGGCCAGCTGGCGGCCGGCGTCGCGCACGACATCCGGAATCCGCTGACCGCCATCCGATCCACGATCCAGTATCTGCGCCAGGACTACCAGGAGGCCGGTCCGAAGCGCGAGCTGGTCGATGAGGTCTTGACGGAAGTCGATCGCATCGACCGAACGGTCAACGGGCTGCTCAGCCTGACGAGGACGCGATCGTTCGAGCCCGAGGTGACCGATCTGCTGGCGATCGTGCGCCAGTCGCTGACGCTGGTCCGTGAGCAGGCGCGGAGGCAGAAGGTCGGCATCGAGGAGGCGATCGCCGTCCCCGAGGCCCGGTGCTCTGGCGACTCGGGCGAGCTCAAACAGCTGTTCGTGAATCTGATCATGAATGCGCTGCAGGCGATGCCGGAGGGCGGCCTCCTGCGCGTGGAGGTTGCCGCGGTGGCGTCGGACGGCTCCCAGGCCGCCCGCGCGGTGCGCATCGGGGTCATGGACAGCGGCGTCGGCATTGCGCCGGAACACGTCGAACGGGTCTTCGACCCCTTCTTTACGACCAAGCGCGACGGGACCGGGCTCGGGCTGGCGATCTGCCACGGGATCGTCGAGCGCCACGGCGGCGAGATCGACATCAGCAGCGAACTCGGGCGCGGCACTCGGGTGACCATCCGCCTGCCGCTTGTTGCCGCGCACGACCGCGACACTGTCGGCTGACCCGGCCCTCAACGGAGCAGAATCGAGATGGCGAAGATCCTCCTGGTGGACGACGAGAAGCCGATTCGCCGCATCCTCTCGGTGCTGCTCTCCGACGCCGGCCACGACATACGAGAGGCCGCAACCGGCGAAGAGGCCTTGGACTGCCAGCAGACATTCCGCCCGAACATCGTGCTGCTCGACGTCAGCCTGCCCGGGATCGACGGCCTCGAAACGCTTCGCCGTCTGCTCGCGCTCGACAGAAACTGCGACTGCGTCATGATGACGGCCTACGGGTCCATCCGGTCGGCTGTCGAGGCGATGCGGCTCGGCGCGTTCGACTACCTGTCCAAGCCGTTCGACAACGACGAGCTCTTGATCGTCATCGACCGGATTGCGAAGATGCGCGCCCTCGACGCGCAGGTCGAGGCACTGACCGGCGAACTCGAACGGCGCTACGGGTTTGCCGACATCGTCGGCATCAGCGCGCCGATGCAGGAGGTGTTCCGCCTGGTGTCGAAGGTGGCCGCCGTCGACGCGACGGTGCTCATTCTCGGGGAATCCGGGACGGGCAAGGAAATGGTGGCGCGCGCCATCCACCGCCGCAGCCGACGCGGCGACAAGCCGTTCGTGGCGGTCAACTGCAGCGCCATTCCGCAGCCGCTGGTCGAGGCCGAGTTCTTCGGCCACGAGAAAGGGGCCTTCACGGGCGCGGACCAGAGCCGCCCTGGCCGATTCGAGCAGGCCAACCTCGGGACGCTGTTCCTGGACGAGGTGGGGGACCTCGCCATCGACGCACAAGCCAAGCTGCTCCGGGCGCTGCAGGAGCGCGAGGTGATGCGGATCGGATCGCGACGGCCAACGCCGATCGACGTTCGTGTCGTCGCCGCCACCAACCAGAACCTCGAACAGGCCGTCGGGGCCGGACGGTTCCGGGAGGATCTGTACTGGCGAATCAACGTCGTCAGCATCAAGCTGCCCGCGCTGCGCGACCGGCCCGGCGACCTGCCGCTGCTGGTCGACCACTATCTCGATCGGTTCAACCGAGAGCTTGGCCTGGCGATTCGATCGATGCGCCAGGACGCCCGAGGTCTCCTGCACGCCTACGACTGGCCCGGCAACGTGCGGGAGCTCGAGAACACGATCTGTCGGGCGATGGTGCTGTGCGACGGCGACGTGTTGACGCCGCGGGATCTCCCGCCGAGGATCCGGGGCGATCAGAGCGGGGAAGACGGGATCGCGGCATCGCTCGATCGCATGCACCTGGCGGACGTGGTGGGAGAAGCGACCGCACGCCTCGAGAAACGCCTCATCGCCGCCAGGCTGACGATGTGCGACGGCAACAGGACCGCGACGGCCGAAAGCCTGGGCGTCAGCCGGAAGACGCTGTTCAACAAGATGCGCCAGTATCACATCACCGTCGACGAGGTCGATCTGCCGGAATGAGCGCCGGCCGACGCAGATCGTTGGGCCGCCTTCTCTGAGGCGCGGCCGGTGAGGTCGCCGGGATGCGCGGCGGGGCACCGGTAGCGGTCAGCGGACGTCGTAGCGGGACAGTGCCACCAGCGTGAGGCACGAGGCCCCGAGCACCCAGCCGAGCAGGATCACGAGGTCCGCAGCCCGCAGGCGCTCCCGTTCGACGAGACGGGGAAACTGGAAGCCCGGGAGCTTCAGCTGGTTCATGCCGCCGTAGTCGGTCGTGCCCATCCGGATCATGCCTGACGGGAACACGTCCTGGAAGACCTTTGAGTAGAACTCACGGGCGAGTACCTGGCGGTGGCGTTCCGCGCTCGCCAGGAACACGGTTTCCGCCTGGATGCCCGTTCCAGCCATTTCCGAGACGAAATCCGCGAAGGCGCCCGAGGGAGAGAACCGCGCGAGCAGGAGGCCCAGGTTCTGCTGCGCGTCGGTCTCCCGCCGATACTCGTCTTCGATGTTCTTGAGTGCGGTCGAGATGCGCTCGGCGTAGCGGTCTGCCACCGGCTGGCGCACGCTCATCCATTTGTCGCCCGCAGCCGCCTCCTTGTCGTTCGGGCCCCAGAGCCTCTGCAGTTCGGCGCCCTTGTCGCGTTCCAGGCTGTTGGTCGAGGCGGCCTTCTCGAATCGGACCACCTGCGCCGACTTGACCGGCCGCGCCAGTTGAGAAACGAGCGAGGCGGCGCGCGGCGCGATGACGACGCCTACCAGCCAGATGGCGAGCGACACGACCAGCGCGGCATAGGTCGTCGCCGAGAGCGACGACACCAGCATCCCGAGCACGAAGTACACGGCGGCGTACAGCAGGGACGAGGCCAGAATCCAGCCCGACGGGATCAGGAAGTCCGGGGAGAACACGTTCAGGCCCGCCACGGCCAGCAAGGCGACGCCGACCAGGCCGGCCAGAATGAGCGGCACGGCCAGCGTGGTGTAGCCGCCGATGGCCTTACCGGCCGCCAGCGTGGATCGACTCACCGAGTTGGACAGGATGGATCGAAGCGTGCCCTGTTCCTTCTCCCTCGTGATCGAGTCGAAGGAGAGCAGCACCGCGAACAGGCTGAAGACGAATTGCACGACGAACAGGAAGTCGATCTGCCCGAACAGGCTGAGCGCGGAGGGAGCTTCGAGCGGCGCACCGTACTCGACGCTGTATTTCCCGATGAGCAGGTGCCTGGGGTGCGACCCGGCGAGGCCGCTGGCGTAGATGGAACCCACCGAAGGCGGCCAGTAGGCATCGAAGGTGAAGTTCGCGTTCGTGAACAGCTGGGTGGGGCGGAGGCTCCGGAGGAAGTCCTGGTTGCGCCGTTCGATCTGCTGTTGATCGGCCAGCCGCGTCAGGTAACCCTGGTAGTTCGTGTAGAGCGCGGCCGGCACCAGCGTGAGCGCCAGCAGGAAGAGCAGGAGGAATCTCAGGCTGAGGATGTTCTCGTGAATCTCTTTGCGGGCGACTGTCCAGATCATGATCATCGCCTCGATCGGTGGCGCCTCGCTCCGTCCCTGGCGCCAGGCTCCACGCGTCCGTGCTACCGCGGATCGAACCGCAGAAAAAGGCCGATTGCAGCCATCAATCCCGCCACGTTCCAGAGACCGAGCGCCACGAACGGGACAAATGCGGCGTGCATCCTGGCTGGGAATCCCGGCGCGCGGTAGACGAACCGCGGCCGCGTGCTCACGTCGAGGAAGTCATTGATGGCGAAGGATGGGCGGGCTTTCAGGGCCTCCTGGTATCGTGACGCCAGGTAATCGTTGATCGTGCGTCCGTAGGCCTCCGCCTGGCGCTGGTAGTCGGTGAGGCTCTCGAAACCTGTCACCGAGAGTTCCGTCGCCGCGTACATGAAAGCCGGCAGCGGCGACACGTACGAGATCGTGCGCGACAGCTGGAACTGCCGCCTCGCGGACGATTGCCACGCCTCGACCAGCCGGGTGGTCCTCTCGCGCTGTTGCCGGTTCACCGCCGCCCAAATCTCGTCGGCCTCCGCGCGGAACTGCCCGTAGGTTTGCCTGAACACCGGGTCGACCGCTGACCGGCGTTCGATCTCTTTCGGACCCAGGTTTGCGAAATCGAGCTGCGATCGGTATTTCTCCCGCAGCTTGACCATGGCCGCTCGGCCCAGCTCGTCCCGTTCCTCGCTCGTGATGAACTGGATGTCGCGCTCCAGGGCGGCCACAGCGGGCACGCGGACGATCTGGGCGGCGAGATACGGACTGAGATTGGGCACCACGAGCACGGCCAGCACCCACACCATCAGGCTCACGAGCACGGACACCGAACTTCGAGTGACCAGGGCCGAGACTGCGAGGGCCAGGGTGAAGAAGAGCCCCGCGTAGAGCCACGCAGCAACGGCGACGGCGGCAATCGAAAGCCAGTCGCCGAGCGTCCACGGGACGCCGGCCCTGACGGCCACGATGAGCAGCCCCGCGAGCACGGCCGACAGTATTGCCACGCCGAGCACCAGCCATCCGCTTGCCCACTTGGCTACAATCACCTCGGCCCGCTTCACGCAGTTGGCCAGCACCAGCCTGAGGGTGCCCTGCTGCTTCTCCCCGTTGACGCCGTCGAATCCGATGACCACGCCGAGCAGGCTGAAGATCACGGCGACGATCGCTCCGAAATCCATGGATGGAAACAGCTCGCGCATGGGGCTGGCGTCGACGGCCTCGGTGCCCGCATCGACCGGCAGCCCCGTGAGCAGCACGAGGGGTGCGGGCGGGCGCGACGCCCGGATCACCATTCGGACGCGGTTGGGATGCGAGTACTGCTGCAGGAAGCGGTCTTCCTGGATGCTGCGCCGGTCGAATTCCTCGCGGTCGCGAACCTGGTTGGCGGCCAGCACGAACGCCGACGCCGACACGAGGATCATGGCCAGCGCGAGACCGATCTGGAAGCGCAGCGACAGCAGGTGATCCCGCAGCTCTTTTCGAATCAGAACGAACACCATCGGCGTCTCACCTCGGGTCGATTCTGACGAAGGCATACGCGGCCGCCACGAACGCCAGCGCGGCCATCAGGCCCAGCGCGCCGAGATCGAACACGACGTTGCGGCGAAGCGTCTCGGCGAGCGGCGCCATCGGAAAGTCGAAGACCGACGGCGGCGGCGCGTTCTTCGAATTCTGGTTCGTCAGGGCGTCGAGGTTTCGCGTCTTGAACTCCGCGAGCGCCCGGCTCAACCGGCGATGATCCGACAATCCGGTTCCCGCCAGATCGGTGAAGACGAAGGTCACTTCCGCCGCCGGGGACACACGACAGACCGTGCGGCTCATCGCCGTCAGATGGTCCATGCTGTTCCGGTAGCTCTCCGCAAGCCGGTCGTAGTCGCGGTTGAACGCCTGCAGGCTTCCTTCGGGATCGTGCCCGTCGGACTGGATGCTGAGATAGCGGTTCCTCACGAAGGCCTGGTTCTTGGCCAGCTCCTGGGACTCGGCGGACAACACGGGCGTGAGGTGTTCCGCGATGAGCGCGCCGATGTTGGGGAGCGCGAAAACCAGCGTGGACCAGGCCAGCAGCGAGACCACCAGCGCCCTGGCCGGCGTTCCGCTCCACGCCGAGATCGACAGGCCCACCCCGTAGAAGAGCGACGCGTACAAAACGGCCGCGCCAATCATGATGGCGATCCGTACGAGCTCATCGGCGCCCAGACGGAACGTGGGCCACAGCGAGAGCCCCGAGAGCGCCAGCGCGACGGTGACCAGGAACGGAACGACGACGACGGCAAGGCCGCCGAGCATCTTGCCGGCGACGAAGTCGCCGCGGGCCACCTCGCCGCTCAGCACGAGTTTGAGCGTGCCTCGCTCTCGTTCGCCCGCGACGGCATCGTAGGCGAACAGGATCGCGATGAGCGAGAGCAGCACCTTCACGATGTAAAGAAGATCCGGCGGCGCGAACAGCGAAAACAGGCTGACCGCCTGCGTCTGCCGATCGTGCGGGGACACGCCGCTGTACGCCTGGACCGTATAGCCCCGGTCCAGCGTTTCGTCGAGGCCCTTGGCGAACACGGAGAGGGGACGCGGCTCGACCACTGCCATCACGCCCGACTCGCCGGGCCGCGGACGGGCGCGGTCGCGCAGCACCGAGTGGTTGTCCATCCGCACCGCGAAGTCGCGCGCCATCACCACGACCGACACCCCGACCAGCACCGCCAGTGTCAGCGTGCACACATAGAACTTCAGGCTGAGCAGGTGGTCCCGGACTTCGTGCTCGGCGATGATGCGGATCACGGTGGAGCGGGGGATCGGCGGCATGGTCGTGGCTCGCACCGCGGTCACTGACGAGGCGCGTCCGCGCGGGCGTGCGGTTCCGACTCGATGCCGCCGCGCATGTAGTCGAGGTAGAGCCGCTCGAGGTTCTCGAACTGAAGCTCCTCGCGCGTGCGCTCCATCACTTTCCGCCCTTCCTTCATGATGCCGACCCGGTCGGCAAGCTCCTTCGCCCGGAAGATGTCGTGGGTGCTCATCAGCACGGCCTTGCCGCGCGAGGCGAGATCGCGGAGCGTGTCCTGGAACTCCGCGGCGGCCTTCGGGTCGAGGCCGGAGGTCGGCTCGTCGAGCAGGAGCGCGGGCGTGTCCTTGATCATCGCGATGGCGATGCCCAGCTTCTGCCGCATGCCTTTCGAGAACTCCTTCACGCGCTGTTCGAACGCCCGCTCCGGCAGGCCGACCTGGCGCATCGCCATGTGGTAGTCGTCCCGTGAGAGGGACCTCCGGCCGCCGAGCCTCGCGAAGAAGTCCAGGTTCTCCCGGGCGGTGAAGTTCCCGTAGAGCATCACGTTCTCGGAGACATAGGCCACGTGGCGCTTGGCATCGAGGGGAGACCGCGTGACGTCGACGCCGTTGAGCAGCGCCCGGCCCGAGGTGGGCTCGATGAAGTTCAGGAACAGGTGGATCGTCGTCGACTTGCCCGCCCCGTTGGCGCCGAGCAGGCAGTAGATCTCACCGGGTTTGACGACGAGGCTGAGCGCGTCGAGCGCCATCACGCCGTCCTCATAGCGCTTGCTCAAATCGATCGCTTCAATCATGTGTTGTCGTCCTCGTCGCTGGCACCGGCCCGGCGCCGCGCGCGACTACCGCCGTGTGAGCTTCACGCCCGCGACGATGATCGCGGCGACCAGCCCGGTGAGCAGCGCCAGCAGCCCCAGAATCGCCAGCAGGTTGGTCCGCGCCTTGACGCTGACCCGGTAGATCTTGTCCTCGGACGGAACCTGGCGGTTGTAGGCGAAGCTCTCACATTTCAATCGAATCTCGTAGTCGCCGACCGACACGTCCGGCGGAGGCTCGATGCGCATCCGGACCGTGTCCTCGCGGTTGATGTCCAGCGCGGCGACGATGTCCGGCTGAAGCGTCACCCGCCAGTTGAGCGGCGCGTCGGCCGACACCTTGATGTTGTCCAGCCGCCGGGTCCCGGTATTGCGAATCACGAGGTTCGCGTCGACGCGATCGCCGGAGGTGATCTCGGAGAAGAGGCTCGCCGCCGACACCTCGATGCGGCCGGCCCCCCGTGGCACGATGGCGAGGCGAACGGCGCCGGCCCGGCTGGATTCGATGTCCTGGGCCGAGTACAGGCGATCGGCCTCGAATCGGCGCGCCTGTTCGTCGTTCATGACGAGCGCCCAGAACTCCAGCGGCTGATCGATGCGAACCTGTTCGTCGGCGCGCTCCGGCAGGAACAGGCGCAGGCCAAGGCCCTGGCGTGACACGCCACTCGGAAAGCTCAACTGCGAGAGTCGCGCCTGGCTCGACGCGTCGCGCCCGGCGGCGTCGACAAACGAGTAGCTGATCTGCCTGGGCAGGTTGACGACCTTGAGCTGGAACTGGCGCACATCCACGCTCGATCGCTCGAGCCGGAGATCGAAGGTCGCCTGGCCGCCCAGGTCGGCCTCCTGCGAGATCTGGGCCGAGGTCACGTCGACCACCGTGGAAGTCGCAGCCTGCTGCAGCTCGACGTCGATCTCCTGTGTCTGACCCTTGTAGACGGACGAGACCACCACGCGGTTGACGTCGCGAAGCAGCTGGAACTCGATCGTGTGGGCCTGTCCATACGCCAGCTGAGGGACGTGAACCTCGTACGGCAGCGCGATGGTCGTTCCGCGCGGAGCGACGTCGGTCGCGCCGGCGGCCGGGATCCCGCCGGCGTCCTTGAGCGACAGGTAGATGTCCCTGATATCGCGGGTCCGCAGCTCCTCGGGGATCGGGTCCGCCCCTTCGAAGTTGTTCAGCAGCTTGAACTGGGAGTCGTCGAAGGTCGGCGTGAGGTTGACGACCGTCAGGCGCACGAACTTGCGGCCGTCAGGCGCCTGCGATTTCAGGGCTTCGCGGACCGACAGGCGGGGCTGGAGGTTGAGCAGCGCCAGCACGGATTCCTGGTAGCTGAGCTGTGCGGTCTGCAGCGCGGCTTCCGCCCGGTCGAGCTCGGCCTTGGCCACCAGCCCCTGCGAGTAGAGGTCCTGGTTCCGCTTGACGTTCGCGCGCGCCGCCGACAGGTCGATCTGACGACGCCGCACGTCCAGGAATCGCCGTTGTTCGTCGGCGCTCTGGGCCGAACCCTGGCCTGTGCCCTGCGCTTCGATGCGGGCCGTCGGCGCGAGCTCTGGCAACGCCCAGACGAACAGGCCTGCCAGCATGAGGCGAACGATGCGAGGAGGGACAGTCATTCTCGCGAGGACACGGAGCAAGATTCGCGCCGCTCGCACATGCCGGGTTCATGTGGAGAAACCGGCAGCATGCGAACCAGTTGAGGCGCCAGGGCCCCGCGGGCGGGAAACGGATTACCCGAGGACGGCGGCTCACGGCCGGCCGAGGAAGGACGCGTCAGCTTGGAAGAGAGTACGGCAGGAGACGCATGAGGTGGCATCTCCCGTCGTCTTGACGCGGCCTGACCCGGGCGCGCCCGAGGCGTTGTGGCGCTCGGCCGCCCCCCGGCATCAGTTCTTCTTCATGTAGCGATCGAAGTAGTCGATGGAATCCTTGACCGCGCCAAGCTGCACAGGGTCTGGCTTGTAGGTGCCATCGGGCCCGCGTCTCACGTAGACGAATCCGTGGACGTTGTGCTCGTAGGTCGCCCACTTGGCATCCTTGCCGGCCTCGACCAGCAGGTCGTAGCCCATCCGGAAGAGTCCCTGCAGCTCGTCGCTGTTCCGGCCCTGCACGAAGATCGGCGTCGTGATCGTGCTGATCCGCTTTTGCGAGAGCGGCAGGTCGATCCGCTTGCGGACCTTCTCGGTCTCCCGCATCAGCATCTTCTCGATGTCCCGCATGCCTGTTTCAGGCGTCACCGTCGCCGTCTCGTCCGGGGTCAGCGAGAGAAATTCATGGAGCGCCGGTTCGCTGGCGATCATCGCCTTGAGGTCGTGGTACTCGGACGCGATCTTGAAAGCCATCTCGCCGCCGTGGCTCATGCCCATGTAGCCCACGCGCTGCGGGTCCACGAACGGAAGAGTCTTGACGTACTTGATGATCGAGATGACGTCCTCGTAGTCCAGCGGCGCGCGATTCAGCAACTGGCGGCCCTGCCGGCCGCCCACGAGGAGACTGCCGCCCTTGTTGTACCCGAGTTCGACCTCCGCCCGGTACCGCATCCACGCGACGGCGTAGCCGGCTTTCAGGAACTGATCAAGCGTCCAGCTCTGGTTCTGCGAGGCGGAACGCACCACGCGCATGCCGCCGCCGCCGTTCCCGGAGGCGAACACGATGGTGGGAAACGGGCCGGGGCCCACCGGCTTGCGGAGGCCGATCGGCGAGTAGACCCCGTCGAACATCTCGACATACATGAGCTGCACGGGAATGTTGGAGCCCTTCACCGGCTCCGTAATGACGATGTGCTCGGGGTCGATGGCCGGGGTGCCGGCGGGAGACTGCTGGGCAGCACCCGCTCCCACCGTCATCGCGGCCAGCATGGACACGAGAGTGAGGCGCATGGGGGTCCTTCCGTATGGTGGAGTCCAGGCAGCTTCCGGACGCCCTTGTCGACGCAAGAGGGAGGTCCGGGCGCATCAGTACCGGGAAACGCGGGAATGGTACCATGGAACCTTCGCGAGCCGGGCCCGGGATCGGAAAATTGTCCAGGCCGTTCCAGGTCCCGACCGGGACGGCCGCCGGGCATGAGCGGATGAAACAGCACCTTGGCGTCAGCTGGCCGGGCGACTCCGGCGCTCGGACATCGATGACGCCAGCGGCTCGGCTCCAGGGGGGACTCGCAACGTGAGATCAGACCTCGACGAGAACAGCGAGCGCGACATCGCTCGAGCGACGTCAAGAGAGACTGCCGCATCGCCGGAACCTCGGGATCTGGAGAGGCTCTCTCCTGAAGCTCTCCGCGATCTGGTCCGTACGATGCACGTGCACCAGCGACACCTGGAGTCCCAGCTCGAGCGCATCCGGCGTGAGGCTGAAACGATCCTGGCACGCGAGGCCCGCTACCGACTGATTTCGCGGTTGACCTCCGATTACGTGTTCCAGGTCGACGTGGCGGTCGATGGCAGCCTGCGCCTGAGCACGGTGTCGGACCGCTACGAATCGGACACCGGGCGATCGGTGGAACAGGCGCGGAATCCCGAGCAGTGGGCGCGTCTGGTTCATCCGGACGATGCCGCGCCGTTCTTCGACTTGATTCGAAGACTGATGGCGGAGGGCGGAACGGGAGAATTCGAAGGCCGGTTCTTCCGTGCAGACGGCACCTCCCGCTGGGTCCATGTCGTGGCCGAGGTCCTGCGCGATTCAGCCACCGGGCGGATCTCGTCGATCGTGGGGGCGGTCGCGGACATTTCCGCGCGCCGGCAGGCCGAGGAGCGGCTCGAGCTCCTGAAGTACTCCATCGATGTGGCCCCGCACGGCGCGTACTGGATCGATCCGGACGGACGATTCGTCTACGTGAACCAGGCCGGCTGCGAGGCGCTCGGGTACAGCCTGGATGAGATGTTGAACTTGAGCATCTTCGACGTGAATCCCAAGGCGACGCCGGCCAGGTGGGCCGAGGTCTGGGAGACCGTGAAGGCCCGCGGGTCCTCGACCCTCGATTCTGAGCACCGGCGCAAAGACGGCTCAACCTTTCCGGTGCATCTCACTCAGGGGTATGTCAAGTTCGGAGACAGGGAATACTGCAACGGGTTCGCCGAGGATCTGACCGACCGCAAGCTGGCGGAGGCGGAGCGGAGGAAACTCGAATCGCAGCTGGCCCAGTCCCAGAAGATGGAATCGGTCGGCCGGCTGGCCGGCGGCGTCGCGCACGACTTCAACAACATGCTCGGCGTCATCCTCGGCCACGCCGAACTGGCGTTGGGGCAGTTGGATCGCACGCACCCGCTCCAGGGCGACCTGCTGGAGATTCAACGGGCCGCCGAGCGGTCGGCGGACCTGACCAGTCAACTGCTCGCCTTCGCCCGTCGCCAGACGGTGGCGCCCCGCGTGCTCGACATCAACGAGACGGTCGACGGCATGCTCAAGATGCTGCGGCGGCTCATCGGCGAGGACATCTCGCTCAGCTGGATTCCGGGGAAGGACATCAGGAAGGTCAAGCTCGATCCCTCACAGATCAACCAGATTCTCGCCAACCTCTGCGTGAACGCGCGCGACGCCATCGACGGCGTGGGCACGATCTCCATCGAAACGGAGACCATTCTCGTCGACGCGGCCTGTTGTGCCGATCATCGCGATGCGTCGCCGGGAAGCTACGTGGTGCTCGGCGTCAGAGACGACGGCTGCGGAATGACGGGCGAGGTCATCGAGCATCTGTTCGAGCCGTTCTTCACAACCAAGGGGCCGCGTGAGGGAACCGGTCTGGGGCTCGCAACCGTATACGGGATCGTCCGCCAGAACGGCGGCTTCGTCACGGTCCACAGCGAACCAGGCCGGGGCGCGGCCTTCAGGGTCTGTTTCCCTGAGTACCGAGGGAAAATCGGGTCGGTCCCGACGGTGGAGGCCGGCGCCATGGCGCAGCCCGGCAAGGAAACCGTGCTGCTGGTCGAGGACGAACCGGCGATCCTCAAGGTCGCCACTCGCATGCTCGAACGCCTGGGATACGAAGTGTTGCCCGCGGGCACGCCCGGCGCGGCCATTCGCATCGCCGACGAGCATCCTGGGGCGATCCATTTGCTGATGGCCGATGTGGTCATGCCCGAGATGAACGGCCGTGACCTGGCGAAGCGCCTGCTCGCGTGTTATCCGTCGATGAAGCGCCTGTTCATGTCGGGCTACACGGCGGATGTCATCGCCCACCGGGGCGTGCTCGATGAGGGCGTGCACTTCATCCAGAAGCCGTTCTCGTCGGCCAGCCTGTCGGTCAAGGTGCGCGAGGCGCTGGATCGCCGGTGATCTTGCTTCGCCGCTCAGGCTGGCGGCTGGGGGCTAGCGGCCGGTAAGACCAAGAGCTCATGCCCCGCGACCGCTCGGCTCACCCATC
Source organism: uncultured Acidobacteriota bacterium (assembly GCA_963843385.1). Classification (GTDB taxonomy): domain Bacteria; phylum Acidobacteriota; class Vicinamibacteria; order Vicinamibacterales; family JAKQTR01; genus CAVOHU01. The sequence goes on along the minus strand of CAWJJY010000005.1, from coordinate 191,332 downwards.
TCGAGCCGCCAGCCGCCAGCCACAAGCCACAAGCCGCGAGTCGCGAGCCAGCTTACTTGATCGCGATCTTCCTCCCCGCGTTGGCGCGATTGAACGCCGCCACGTCCTTCTCCAGGACCGTGGCGTAGTCGGCCTCGGCCGTTGCGAGGTCCTTCTCGAGCATCGCCAGGGCTTCGAGCGAAGCATCGGTCGGCCGGTACTCGGGCCCGCCCGCCACATCGCTCGCGCCGCCGCCGACCACGCCGCCGAGCCACACGAGGTTCAGGTAGACCTTGTACGCCTCCACGTACCACTTGTCGTCGCTGTGCATCTCGGTGCGGGTCAGCAGCTGCAACTCGACCGTCATCATCTTCGCATCGAGATCCCGCAGCGCCTGTTCGATGGGCTTCCTGCCCGCGTTGGCCTTCAGGAGATCCTCAATCTGCCTCCGCATCACCTCGAGTCGGTTGATCATCGTGACCGACCGGTTGATGTCGTTGCGGATGCGGATCTGGGTCGCGGTCGAGGCGGCGATGTCGGAGGCGGATCCCGGCAGCTTCGGATCGCCGATGACCTCGAACGCCCGTGTCATCGTCTGGCCGCCGGCGCTCAACCGCACCGAGTACCGCCCCGGCGTGGCAAGCGGGCCCTGGCGCTGCGGTCCCTGGATGCCCCAGTGCACGATCGGCCGCGTGTCGCGTCCCTTGAACCGCGCCTCTTCCCAGATGTGCGGGTTGTCGGGCGGAATCGTCCTCAGCTCGACCTGCGCCGGCCCGTCGTAGCGAAGATCCCACGTGGCGCGATTCAGGCCCGCGCGTCCTGAGCCCTCGAGCTTGCGGATGACCGTTCCGTTCGAATCGAGAATCTCCAGGGGCACGCGCTCGGAGGACGCCGCGTTCAGCGAGTAGAGGAACTCGGCGCTGCCTCCCCGCGCCAGCCGGAAGCCGGGGCGAGGCGCCAAGAGGTGCGCCGTCGCATTCGCTCCGGCTTCATCCTGCTGTTCGAGTCGCGTGATGTCCCGAAGCACGAACAGTCCGCGGCCATACGTCGAGATGACGACGTCGTGATACTGCGCCTGCACGTCAATCCAGCTCACCGGGGCAGCCGGCAGACCGTCTTTCAGACCCTTCCACGTCTTCCCATCGTCGAGGGAGTAGAAGAACCCGTGCCCGGTTCCGGCGAAGAGCATGCCCCGGCGGTTGGGGTTTTCGGTGACCGCCAGCACGTAGTCCAGCGGATGGCCCTTCGGGAGACCGTCGCTGATCTTGGTCCATGTCCTGCCGAAGTCGGCCGTCTTGAAGATGAAGGGGTCGCGGTTCTCCATCAGGTGGTAGTCGACCGCGACATAGGCCGTGGCCGCATCGAAACGCGAAGGCTCGATCTTCCGGATGGTTCCCCACTCGGGCAGGCCCGAGATGTTCCGGGTGAGGTTGCTCCAGGTGTTGCCGCCGTCGCGCGTGAACCAGATCAGCCCGTCGTTGGTGCCGGCCCAGATCAGGCCTTTCTGGATTTTCGACGGTGCAATGGCGAACACGACCTCGCCGTAGAACTGCCCCAGGTTGTCGCCGATGATGCCGCCCGACGAGACGATGCGGCTTGGGTCCTGCGTCGACAGGTCGGGGCTGATGACCTTCCACGTCTGGCCGCGATCGCTCGTCTTGAAGATCACCTGGCATCCGTAATAGACCGTCTCGTCCTCGAACGGATCGAACGCCAGCGGCGGGGTCCAGTGACAGCGGTACTTCGTCCTGGTCGGCTCGGAGTCGAGCGTGTGGATCCACGGGCTGACCGATCGTGCGTTGCCGAGACGGTTGTCGAACCGCGTGACCTCGTCGCCATAACAACTCGCCCAGATGACGTCCGGGTTGCCGGGAACGGGAATCGTGAAACCGGACTCGCATCCGCCGATTCCGGCCTGCCACGCCGCGCCGCCACCTCGGCCTCCGCCGCCCCCGCCTCCTCCAGGCCCGCCCGCGCGGCCGCCCGGTGCCGGCGAGTAGGCCGGCACGTTGGGAACGGGCACCGGCGAGTTGCTCGGACCCCGCATCGTGCCGTCGTCCTGGCGGTTGCTATAGATCCAGTACGGCACCTGGTCGTCGACGGCCACGTGATACATCTGGCCGACGGGCAACTGGACGTTCTGAAACGTCTTGGCGTGATCGCGCGTGAAGTTCAGCCCGCCATCGTCGGTGACGACCCAGTGGTCGCCGTTCTTCGGGTCGATCCAGATGTCGTGGCAGTCGCCGCAGCGGCCTCCGCCCGGCGGGAAGGTGAGCCCGCCGTCGGTCGAGCGGTGGAAACTGCTGTTGGCGATGAGGACCTCGTCGGGATTCTGCGGGTTCACTGCGATGCGGATGTAGTAGCCGGCGCGGCCGATGAGCCGCCGATCCCAGCTCACGGCCTTCCACGTGTCGCCCGCATCGTCGCTGCGCCAGAGCGACCCCTGGTTGGCGGTCTGGATCAGCGCGAACATCCGCTTCGAATTCGACGGGGCGATCGCGACGTCGATCTTGCCGACCGGCGGTTTCGGCATGCCGGTCTCGAGCCGCTGCCAGGTCGATCCGCCGTCACGCGACCGGTAGACGCCGCTGCCCGGGCCGCCGCTGAACATCGCCCAGGTGTGCATCACGACCTGCCACGTGCCGGCAACCAGCAGATTCGGATCCTTCGGATCGATGTCGAGCCCGGAGCATCCCGTGTCCGGGTTGACAAACAGCACGCGCTGCCAGTTCTTGCCGCCGTCGGTCGTACGGTAAACGCCGCGCTCTTCCTGCGGTCCGGTGGTGCGGCCGAGGACGCAGGCGAAGACGATCGCCGGATTGGTGGGATGCACAATGATGCGGCCGATCCTGCCCGATTCGCGAAGGCCCATGTTGGCCCATGTCTTCCCCGCGTCGGTCGACAGGTAGATGCCGTCGCCCATCACGTCGGAATCGCGAATGGCCCAGGCTTCGCCGGTGCCCGCCCAGATGTGATTCGGGTTCGAGGGAGCGACCGCCAGGGAGCCGATGGCCTGCACCGGCGCGTCATCGAATACCGGTGCGAAGGTCTGACCGCCGTCGGTCGTTTTCCAGATGCCGCCTGACGCGGCGCCTGCGTAGTAGGTCTTCTGGTCGCCTGGAACTCCGGCAATCGCCGAAAAGCGGCCCGCGCTGGGGGGGCCGACATACCGAAACCGCAGGGGCTCGACGGTGAGTTCCGTACCGGGCCCGCCGCCCCGCCCCTGGGCGCTCAGTGCAACGGCGGCCGCAAGCGCAACGAGCGCGCCGAGAGCAATCCTCGAAACCGTCCCGTTCCGTTGGTGCATGCCGGCATCCTCCCATCTGGACGGAAGTACAAGATGGCCCCGCCCTCGCTGCGCCTCGCCGCCGATAGCCCCGGCGCAGGAGAGGCGGCGGCCAATCATCAGCTACGCGCGCGACCGGCCGTCTCTCGCCTCGCCCAGTTTCGCGGCAAGGCGCACGATGGTCGGCACGCCGCGGAAGGTCACGCGAACCTTGACGGTCTTCTCGAACACCGCATTCGAGAATCTCGATTGGCCCTGGCTCCGTTTGCAGAGCCAGTAGACCTCTCGGCCCTGCACGTGGAAATCGTCGATATCGGTCGAGAGCGCCATCAGGGCCTTCCTGGCCTCGGCCCGCAGGGGCGCGGCCAGGAAGCCGACACAGAACGCGCCGGCCGAGTTGATGGCTGGTTTCGCGAAGGGCCTGAACCGGGAGATGGCGCGGACCTCGGCTTCGGTCCGGAGGAATGTCGCAACCTCGTACCCCAGCGACTTCCGAAGCCGTTCCTCAATCTGACGCTGCAGCTTCTCGAGGTCCCTCGAGCGCTGTTCGAACATCACATTGCCGCTGGCAATGAACGTTTCGACGTTCAGGCAGCCGAGGCCCTTGAAGATCTCCCGCAGGCGAGCCATCGTGACCGTGCGGCCGCCTACGTTGATGGCGCGGAGAAAGGCGACGAGTGTCGGCATCGGGGGCCTTTCTCCTACCATCCTACTTCCGTTTGCCCCACGTCGGAGGCGGAGGCTCCTTGGTCGCGCGATCGACGGGTTTCTCCTTGAGCATCCGCAACGCCTCCTGCACGGCCCGCTCGAGCTGCGGATCTTTTCCGGCGATCACGTCCTTCGGCAGGTTCTCGACGTCGACATCCGGCGCGACGCCTTCGTTCTCGACGGCCCACTTGCCATCGCGCGAGAAGAAGCCGCCGCGCGGCGCGATCATCGATCCGCCGTCGACGAAGGTCGGCGTGTCGGCGGTGTGGACCAGCCCGCCCCACGTGCGCTTGCCGACCAGCAGCCCGATCTTCCGGTACTTGAACATGTACGGCATCAGGTCGCCGCCGGAGCCGGCCATCTCGTTGATGATCATCACCTTCGGGCCCCAGATTCCGGCCGCCGGGCTGGTGAAGGGATACCGGTCGCCGGCGACGTTGTTGAAGTAGCCGTCGAAGTCCCGCTGGAGCAGGTCGATGATGTAGTCGGCAGCCGAACCGCCGCCGTTGTAGCGCTCGTCGACGATGGCGCCCTTCTTGTCCTGCTGCGCGAAGTAGTAGCGGTTGAAGCTCGTGTAGCCGGGCTGGCCGGTGTTCGGCACGTAGACGTAGGCCAGTTGCCCGTTCGAGAGCTTGTCGACCAGGCGGCGGTTGGCCTCGACGAACGCGCGCGTGCGGAGGCCCTGCTCGTTGGTCACCGGCAGAACGGTCACCTGGCGTGCGCCCTCCATGACCGGCTTGCTGTTGACCGTCAGCACGGTCTGGCGGTTGGCCGTGCCGTCCAGCAGGCGGTAGATGTTGTCCGGCGCGCGCAGCTCTACGCCGTTGATCGCGAGGAGGTAGTCACCGGTGGAGACATCGACGCCTGGCGCGGCGAGGGGAGCGCGCAGGTCCGGATTCCAGTTCTCGTTGTCATAGATGCGCGTGATGCGATATCGGCCGCTGTCAACAGTGAAGTCGGCCCCCAGCAGACCGCCGTAGGAGGGCGGCACCTCCGGCATGGCGCCGCCTCGCACATACGAGTGGCCGATCGCGATCTCGGATCCCATGTTGTCCATCAGGTAGTTCAGATCGGCGCGATGCATGGCGTAGGGGAGGAGCTGGCCGTACATCTGCCGCATCTTCGGCCAGTCGGAGCCGTGCATGTTGGGCACGTAGAGGTAATCGCGCTGGTTGCGCCAGCCCTCGTTGAAGATCTGCTTGAACTCTTCCTTGGGCTCCAGGTACATGCGAAGCGTGACATCGATGCGGCCCTGCCCGGCCTGGGGCGCATTGCGGTCGGCATCGACCAGGAACAGGCTCACGGTTCCGCCGGTTCCGCCGCCACCGCCCCTCCCGCCGCCACCGCCGCCGGAGGTCCGATACACGAGCTTGCGGCCGTCGGCACTGACATCGTAGGCGGCGACGCCCGAGACAAAGGGCGCAGCCCGGCGATCGCTCAGGCGATAGCGTTGCAGCGTGCTGCCGCCCCCGGCCCCGCCCGCTCCGCGGCCGCCTGCCGCTCCGGCCTCGAGGTAGAACACCGTGCCGGCCACCCCGGCTCGAAGCAGCGAGTACTGGCGCTCCGGGACGCCCGGCACCGAGATCGTGCGCTGCGAGATTCCGGCGAAGTCGATCTCGACCGTCACCGGCGTCCGGGGAGCTCGCGGCGTCGGGGCCGCCTGCTCGCCACCCGTGGCTCCCGGCTCACCCGCTGGCGCTGCGGCGCCCGAGCCGGCGCCGCGTCCGCCGCGACCCGAACCCGACGGCGCGTCGCCCGGGGCAGGGGCGCTTCCGACGCCCTTGTCCTCGTCGCTCTCGGGCAGCAGCGGGCTCGGCTCGGATTTCTTGAGGATCGTGCAATAGAGACCGAAGTTCTCCTCGTGGTCGTACGAGGTCATGTCGAGCCACTGGGAGCGCAGCCCGAGATCGGTCGATGCCAGGAACCACAGGTACTTGCCGCCGGCGTCCCAGACCGGGAACATCGCATCGGCCAACCCGTCGGTCACCTGCCTGGTCTCACCCGTCTCGACGTTGCTCACGAAGATCGCGCGGTAGAGCGACTTCAGCCGGCTCGCATACGCCACCCACTTCGAGTCGGGGCTCCAGCTCGGGTTCAGCGTGCGCTGCGGAACCATCCAGGGGTCGGTCCCGACGACCTTGGCCTGGCCGGTCGCCACGTCGAGCACCCAGACGTTCAGCTTGGTGTCGGTGAAGAGGAGCTTCTTCGAATCCGGCGACCACGACGGCGTGTAGTAGTGCGTCGGGTTCTGCAGGGTGATTTCGCGGGGCGGCGTCAGGCCGTCCTGCGCCTCGAGCAGCAGCTTGTACTCGCCCGACTTGTCGCTGAAGTACGAGACGAACTTTCCGTCGGGCGACCACGCCGGATCCCGCTCCGCCGAGGCGGCCGACTTCGTGAGGTTCCTGACGTCGCCCTTCTCGGCCGGAATCGTAAAGATTTCACCGCGAGCTTCGACCACCACCCGCTTGCCGGTGGGGGAGAGCGAGATGTTGGTCATCCGGCTCGTCACGTCCTCCCAGCGCGGCATCATCCAGGGAAAGTCTCCCGCCACCTTGATGGTGATGACGCGGGCCCTGCCGGACTTCGGATCGAGCTCGTGGATGTACCCGGCCTGTTCGAAGACCACGGCCCCCGCGCCGGCGTCGAGCGCCTTCACGTCGAAGTCGGTGAACTTCGTCGCCTGCGCGAGTTTCTTGGCCTTCGTGTCATATGACCACACGTTGGCGACCCCGTCGCGGTCGGAGATGAAGTACACCGTGTCGCCGACCCAGGCAGGATCCACGTCTTTCGAGTCCGTCCATGGCGGGGTCGTCAGGTCGTAGGTCTTGAGGTCGACGATCCAGATGGGGCGGTTCTGGCCTCCTCGGTAATTTCGGCGCTCCTCGTCCCAGGAGTTGTTCATGCGGTATGCGATGCGCGCGCCGTCAGCAGAGATCTTCCCCTGGTACGCTCGCGGAAGGGGCATCGGTTCCTCGACGCCGCCCTCGGCCGGCACGGTCCAGAAACGCGGCGCACCGCTCGGCGCCCACGTCGCACGCGTCGAGGCGAACACGATGAGCTTCCCGTCGGGTGTCCAGCCTTGCACCTGGTCGGCTCCGGGGTGCCACGTAAGTCGGCGGGGTTCGCCTCCTGCCGCGGCCACGACGTAGACATCCGTGTTGCCGGCGTAGTCACCGCTGAAGGCGATCCACGTTCCGTCGGGGGAGAACTTCGGGTTCGACGTCGATCCCTGGAAGCTGGTCACGCGGCGTGCCGTTCCGCCGGCTCGCTCGACCGCCCAGAGGTTGTTGGCGAATGTGAAGGCAATCTGCGTCGCGCTGACGGTCGGCGAACGCAGCAAGCGGGTGTACTCAACGTCGGGAGCAGCGGTCAGCGCCGCCACGAAGACGGCAGCTGCGAGCCACGGCACGGCACGAAACACGGTCTTGATCGTGAAGCGTGACAACATCTCGTGTGCCTTTCGGAGTCGGTTGCACCGGGATCGGTATTACCGAGGCGGGTATGCTAGCACGACCGTCGGGGCGACGCGTCAGCGGGCGGCCCGGGCGGGGATGCACTTCTCGGCCCCTGAGATCTCGAGGCGGACACCGGTCGCACCCGGCGGCGTCATCCCGTCCACCAGGTGCGGAACCATCAGGACGGCGCCCGGCTGGATGATCCGCTTGATCACGCCTTCGCGCCGCTCGATGACCTGGCGCGCGACGTCCGTGTAGGTCGTCACGTAACGCAGATCCAGGTAGGCGGCGGCCCTGCTGCGATTGCGCACCGCGAGGTCGATGACCGAGACGCGGCCCATGGCCGCGGCGGACCATGTCGCCGAGGCGACGTCCAGATCGGCCGCGGGCCGGGCCCTGTTATACGCCTCGGCGTCGGCAACGGCGTCGATCGGACGCGGGGCGGGATCCGGCATCTCCACCCGCGACGATCGTCGATCACCGAGGAACCGATCATTGGGCACGCTGATGGCGGACTGAACGATGGCCCGATCGGCATAGAGCGATCGAGCGGGAGCCCTGGCGATGGCCAGTCCGGTGTGCAGCGCGATGTTGGCCGCAATGAGGATCGTCCACGCGCGCCAGAGCCGGGGTGCCGCCACTATCGTCCAGCAGTGGAGGCCGTAGAGCACGGCGATCGGGAACACCACGTAGAACGCGTGCGCCAGGGGCCCTCGGACCGAGAAGAAGAAGCTCCCGTAGATCCACAACACGGTCACGACGGAGAGCCACTTGATCCGCTTCCAATGGGCCGAGTCAGCACCCCGCCTGAACCACGTCACCGCGAGCACGGCGGGCTGGAGCAGGCCGGCGATTCCCACACCGACCGCCAACGGGATGAGCCACGGCATGCGCGACAGGAACAACAGTCGATCGGCGAGGGTGAGACCCAGAAAGCGGATCAGCTCGAAGGACGGGAAGGACAGGAACCGCGCCAGGATGGTGACCAGCGTCAGCGGGCTTTGCGCGCGGAACTGGACGTTCTGCGCGAGCATGCTCGCCGTCAGGCCATTGCTCACCAGTGTCGGGAACAGCACGCTCCCGGATAACGCCGCGCCGGCGAGGAACCCGACGGCGGCTGCGGTCATTCGAGGCCGGTCGTTGCGCAGCAGATCGACCGCGGCGAAGGCGACGTAGGCCGGCAGCAGCACCCACGACATGTGGATCTGCACGAGGAACAGGAGTCCCGCGCCCATCATCGACCACGCAAGGGCAGGCGCGATCACGCCGAGCCGGAAGGTCGGCGACGCTTCGAGAAAGCCCACGAAGAACACGACGGCGCCCGGCAGAATGTACGAGGTGTTGACGACGTGGGTGGAGAAGTTCAGCGTCCACGGCAGTGTCAGGAGCAGCGTCCAGACGAACGCGCGGGGGAGCCCCGGCAGCCGGCGGCAGTAGTACCAGGCCAGCAGGGAGAGCGCGCCGAACGACAGGAGGTTGAGGAGGACGAACGGGGATTCGGGCGCCGGCCAGATCTGCAGCGGGACCCGCACCAGCAGCGCCTGCATCGCGCCAGGCAGCTGGGTATGAGTCCACACCACGTCGGCTCCGAACTGCGGCCACTGATCCCGCGCGTACGACTTCAGGCCGATCAGGTAGACCTGCCGCTCGTCCTCCGACCAGAAATCCGAGGCGAGGCCGTAGGCGAGCCGGCCCGCGAAGGCCAGCGCCAGAGCCATGACCCACAGCCACCGCCGCGGAGTCCGGTGTGTCATGCCGCCAGTGAAGACGAAGAGGGCCCGGCGGCTCAATTCGAAATCGACCGCCGGGCCCTATGACGTGCCGCGAAACGACGTCCGAATATCCGCGGAGTCGTTTCCATGCATTCGAGACGCTTACTGCGGAATCACGACGACGAAGAAGGACTGCGCCCCGCCGATCGCCGTGACCTTGTCGCCCACCAGCTTCCCGAGCTGCGCCTGGTAGCGGCCGGCCGGAACCATCGGCACGTTGGCGCCGCCGCGGCCGAAGCCGCCCTGACCGCCGCCCTGCGCGCCCGCCTGACCGCCGCGCCCGCCGCCCGCCTGGCCCGCGCCAGCCGGCGCCGATCCGGCCTGCGCACCAGCCGGGCGCTGAGGCTGTGCGGCCGCCTGGCCGGTACCTGCCTGCGCCTGGTCATCACCGTTGTCCAGACCCGGCTCATCTACGGTCGGCCTCGCCGGGGCCGCGGGAGGGTCGCCGCGCAGATTCCACGCGACCCGCCGCAGGCCGGCCGTCTTCTCGAGATCCATCCGGCGGATCTGCTTGCCCGTGTCGTCCGAAATGGTCAGCACGAGCTTCGCGTCGCCGGTCAGATCCTGCCCGACGCTGTAGGTGAGCACCGCGCCGAAAGGCGGGTTGGGCGTCGTCCAGTTGCCCGACATCGATCCGATCCCGGCTGTTCCGGCCTGCGTCATGCCGGTTGGCGTGAACGAGTACCCGTTGCGAAGCGGGTAGAGATGCGCCTCCTCGCCGAGCGACTTCGCGTTGACCTCCCGGAGCGCGCTGTAGTCGTCCAGGATGTAGAAGCCGCGGCCGAAGGTCGCGATCACCAGGTCGTTGTCCCGGCGATGCACGGTCATGTCGCGCACCTGGATGACCGGCATCCCTCCCTTGAGCTGCGTCCAGTGGCTGCCGAGGTCGACGCTGACGAACAGGCCGAACTCGGTGCCGGCAAAGAGCAGGTTGCCGTTGATGTGGTCCTGGATGATGGACCAGATGTCGTGGCGATCCGGCAGGTCGCCGGTGATGTTGGTCCACGTCCGGCCGCGGTCGACGCTCTTGACGATGTACGGCTTGTAATCGCCGCGCTGCCAGTTGTTGAGCGTCACGAACACGGTGTTGGAGTCGCGAGGCGAGGCGAAGACGTCGGTCACGTAGGTCCACTGCGGTACGCCCGGGAACTGCTCGATCTTCCGCCAGTTCTTGCCGCCGTCCTCGGTCACTTGGACGAGCCCGTCGTCGGTGCCCGCGTAGATCAGGCCCTCGAGCAGCGGCGATTCATCGAGCGACACGATGTTGCTGAGCGCCGTGCTCGACGAGTTTCGCGCGATGGAGTCCGCCGGCCAGAGCTTTCCCATGATCGGGATCTCGTCGAGGTTGAGATTGCGCGAGAGATCGCCGCTGACCGCCATCCACGTGTCGCCGCGATCGTCGCTGCGGTAGAGCTTGTTGCTCGCCCAGTAGAGCCGTTTGGACGAGTGCGGGCTGATGATGTACGGCGCGTCCCAGTTGGCGCGATCCGCCGGCCCCGCCTGGGCACCGGCGCCGCGGCCGCCGCCCTGGCCTCCTGCCGCGCCCTGCGCGCCGGGCTGTCCGGCCGGGGGCGTGCTCGCCATCGCATCGTCTCCGCCGCCGCCGCCGCGCCCGCCGCGGCCGCTCTGCGACTGCGGAGGCCGGATGCGCTTCGAGACGCCCGTCGAGACGTCGTACCGCGACACGTTGCCGTCCTGCGACGATGCGTAGATCGTGTCCGGATCCTCGGGGTCGTTCCGGGACTGGAATCCGTCTCCGCCCGCGACGATGAACCAGTCGCTCGTGCGGATGCCCCAGCTATTCGTCGTGCGCGAAGGCCCGCAGTGCGACCAGTTGTCCTGCGTGCCGCCGCACACGCGGTAGAACGGCTTCGAGTTGTCGGTCGACACACGGTAGTACTGGGAGATCGGGAGGTTCGTGAAGAAGCGCCAGGTCGTGCCTTCGTCGTACGACTCGTAGACGCCGCCGTCGTTGCCGAGCAGCATGTGACGCTTGTCGGACGGGTCGAAGGTGAGCACGTGATGGTCGACATGGACGCCTGTGGTCTCCCATCTCGTCTGCGACCAGTTCTTGCCGCCGTCGGTCGACCGCTCCATGTTCACGTTGATGGAGTAGATCGTGTCTGGACGCCATGGATCCACGAAGAGCTTGTGGTAGTACTGGGCGCCTCCGCCTCGATACCAGTCATCGGCGGGTCCGCCGCCGCGCCCAGTCTGCGGTGGAGCCTGCTGGGCGCCCGCCGGGGCACCCGCCTGCGCTCCGGCCGCCGCGCGTCCGCCGGCCGGGGGGGCCGCCGCCGCGCGTCCGCCAGAGGGTGGCGTCGCCTGGGGCGCCGCTGCCGCCGCACCGAGTGCGCCCGCGGGAGCCGCCGCTGCGGCCTCCGCCCCGCCTCGACCGCCGCGTCCGGCCGACGGCGCGGTCTTGCCGATTCGCGCCCAGGTGTTCCCGCCGTCATCGGACCTGTAGAACCCGGACTCGTCCCGCTTGGCGTCCACGAGGGCAAAGAGCGTGGCCGGTGTCTTCCGCCCGTCGATGGCGAGGCCGACCCGGCCCATGTCGCCCTTGGGAAGGCCCTTGGTCAGCTTCGTGAAGGTCTTGCCCGCGTTGGTCGACTTGAAGATGCCGCCTTCGGGTCCCCCGCCGATCATCTGGCCAACGGCGCGCCGCCGCTGATATGCGGCCGCAATCACGATGTCGGGATTCTTGGTGTCGAGAACCACGTCGGTGATGCCGGTGTCCGGGCTGATCGTGAGAATCGCCGTCCAGGTCGTGCCGCCGTCGGTCGTCTTGTACAGCCCGCGTTCGCCTCCCGAGGACCACAGCGGACCCTGCGACGCCACGTACACGGTGTTCGGATTGCGCGGGTCGATCGCGATGCGTCCGATGTGTTCGGACGTCGCCAGGCCCATGCGCTTCCACGTCTTTCCGCCGTCGGCGGACTTGTAGACGCCGTCCCCGAAGTGCGCGCTGCGCTGGCTGTTGTGCTCACCGGTCCCGAGCCACAGCACGTCCGAGTTCTTCGGGTCGATGACGATGCAGCAGAGCGTGAACGAGCCGCCGTCGTCGAAGATCGGCGTGAAGGTGATCCCGCGATTCGTGGTCTTCCAGAGGCCGCCAAATGCCGAGGCGACATACCACACGGATGGGTTCTTCGGGTCGATCGTGATGTCGGCGATGCGTCCGGTCGCCAGGCCGGGCCCGATGCTTCGGAGCTCGAAACCCTTCAGCATGTCGGCGGTCAGGCGGTCAGCGCCGCCCGGCGTGCCCTGGCCGGCGCCGACGATCGCTGTCGCGACCAGGCCCACAACAAGGGCTGTGGCCAGAATCAGTCTTCTCATGACGTCACTCCAGGATTAGCACGTGTCGTTGATCGAAATCTGAGGCAAGCGGGGGGGAGGGGTCAACGACAGCCGCAAGTCCCGCGCATGGTACCACAGACGGGCCGGCGGCCGGTGTGCAACACGCCGCCCCGGGCATGCGGGCGGGCAAGAATTGGGAAGGCCAAACACCCGGCGCCGACCCACCGGATGCGGGCGAGCGACCAGCGGGCCTGAGGTAACATGCTTTGCCATTACTGGGAGTGGGGAGTTCTCCTGCGGCGCGGCCGGGCGGTCGGCCTGATTCGCAAGCCTGGCCCGAAAGAAAGCAGACGCACGAGTTGGTGAAACCTCAGGGCATCTGAGCCTCGTCCGGGTCGAGGGTCGATTGGCGTCAGACCGAGGACCGGCGAGTATCCCGCCCCGCTGACGACAGGAGTTGAGAAGGCATCGGCATGAAAGGACCCCGAGGCCGGCGTGTACGGCAGCCCAACGGACCGGGAAAGGCAGAGGCCGTTCGGCCTGCAGCCTCCTCTCGAACGCGGAGCGAGTGGATTTCGGTCGGCCTCTTCTTCGCGGTGCTGCTGGCGGTTGGACTTGGTGTGGCCGGTGACTACGGGATCTCGTGGGACGAGTTCCTGAACCGGGAGCATGGGGTCGAAGCCTACAAGTACGTGGTCCAGGGCGACAGCCACCTCTTCGAGTACGACGACCGCTACTACGGAACTGCCGTTGAACTTCCGTTGTACGTGATGGAAGTGTCGCTCGGGCTCAAAGACTCGCGGGCGATCTTCATCATGCGACATCAGGTTACATTCCTCCTGTTCGTCGCAGGGGTGGCTTTCTTCTACTTCCTTTCCAGGAGGCTGTTTCGAAACTGGACGCTGGCGCTTCTGGGCTGTGCAGTCCTGGTGATCAGTCCACGGATCTTCGGGCAGGCGTTCTACAACTCGAAGGACCTGGCGTTTCTGCCCGTGTTCGTCGCGTCGATGTTCACGATGGTCGTCTGGCTGGACGCCAAGACCATTCGAAACGCCGTGCTGCACGGGCTGGCTTGCGCCGTGCTCATCGATATCAGGGTGGTCGGTATCGTCGTACCTGCCTTCACGCTTCTCTTTGCTGCCATTGACTACGCGTGGGTCGATGAGGGCGGTCAGGGCAAACCGAGGCGCTTTGCGATGTCGATGCTGGCGTACGTGGTCGCACTCGCCGGGTTCACGGTGCTGTGCTGGCCCCTGCTGTGGCGTCATCCGCTCGGCGCGCTCGATCGAGGCGATCAACGACATGAGACGGTTCAACTGGCTGCCGGGGCTGGTCTTGTATCTGGGCCAGGACGTCGACGCCGCACGGTTGCCCTGGCACTATGCGCCCGTCTGGATCGCGATTTCCACGCCGCTTCCGTACTTGCTGCTTGGCGCGATCGGCCTCGGCAACATCGGCGTGCGCATGCTCGGGCGCGGGTCCGGCCGAGCACGGGAGCGGCGAAACGGCCTGGTCGTGCTGCTCTGGCTGGTGGTGCCCATCGCGACCGTCATTGCGCTGAAATCGATTCTGTACGACACATGGCGTCAGCTCTATTTCGTGTACCCCGCTCTCGTGCTGATGGCGATGGCCGGCGCGCAGGCCCTTTGGGACGCGAGCGGGCGGGCCGGGCGCGGAAAGATGCTGCTGCGCGGCCTGACCGTGGCCGGTATCGCCGCCGCGCTGCTGCATGTCGGAACGTTCATGGTTGCGAATCATCCGTTCCAGGATGTCTACTTCAATCGCCTGGCCGGCCGTGACATGGCGGACATCAAGCAGCGATTCGAGCTGGACTACTGGGGCCTCTCGTACAGGCAGATTCTCGAGTGCGTGCTCGCGCGCGATGGCAGGCCTCAGATCACCGTCCTTGCGGCGAACAACCCCGCGCGATACAACCCCGCCATTCTTCCGGCGGCAGATCGGACGCGGCTGTCCTTCGTCCGGGAGCAGAAAGACGCGGACTACTTCGTGAGCAACTTCCGGTGGCACAAAGCCGAGTACGATATCGATGCCAGCCGCGAAGTGTGCAACGTCATGGTCGGGAACGCCAGGATCAACGTCGCGTACCGTTTGCGCTGAACAGGCCCGTGGAGATAGACGTTCGCAATCGTGCAGGATCATCCGATGTCCACGCCAGACTTGGAAGACGGCGATTTGTACCGGAAGCTGCAACGGCACCTGGACCGGATGCCCGTGGCGTTTCCGTCGACCGAGTCGGGGGTGGAAATCCGGATCCTGCAGCGTCTGTTCACCCCGGACGAGGCGCGAATGGCGCTGTGCCTGAGCGCGATCCCGGAGCGTCTCACAACCATCCATCGGCGGGTTGACTGGCCGATCAGCCGCGACGCGCTTGGAAACGCCCTCGACGACATGGCCGAGCGCGGCCTGATTCAGCGCACCGATACGCGGCGCGGATCGCTGTATGGCAAGTCGCTCTTCGTGGTCGGGATCTACGAGTCTCAGGTCAATCGTCTGACAGCCGACCTGCAGCGGGACGTCGAACAGTACGAACACGAGGGATTCGGGGCGGCCATCCATTCGGGGCGAACTCCCCAGCTCCGAACGGTTCCGGTGAACCAGGCCGTCGAGGTCGAGCGCTTCGTGGGCCGCTACGATGACATCCGCGCCACCGTCGGCGGCAGGGAAGGGCCGTTCGCGGTGATGAATTGCATCTGCCAGCAGGGGAAGGACCTGCTGGGCCACCAGTGCCGCCAGACCCACGATCGCGAACATTGCCTGACCATTGGTGTTGCCGCGGAGTGGATGGTCCGCCGGGGAGTCGCGCGGTTCATCTCCAGGGACGAGACGCTGGCGTTCCTCGACAGGGCGGACCGCGAAGGCCTGGTCGTTCAGCCGCAGAACACGCAGGACCCGATCTTCATCTGTTGCTGCTGCGGATGCTGTTGCGGCGTGCTGACAACGGCGAAGAAACTCGCCAGGCCCGCTGACTTCTTCGCCACGAGCTACCTTGCGGCCATCGATGCCGACGCGTGCGATCAGTGCGGCGTCTGCGCCACCCGCTGCCAGATGGATGCCATTCCAGAAGATGCCGCCCCGGCCCGGGTCATCGCCCAGAGGTGCATCGGCTGCGGGCTGTGCGTGACGACGTGCCCGTCGGGAGCGGCTCACCTGGTGGAGAAACCGGGTGCGCGCGTGCCGCCGAGGAACACCGGCCGCCTGTATGCGCGGATGTTCCGCGAGCGGTTCGGCACGGCGGGCCTGGTGAAGGCGGCCGGCCGGCGGGCGGTAGGACTCAAGTTCTGATGACGCAGGATCCGGATCTCACCTACCCCGAACGCGTGCTGCGGTTCTGTCCCCGATGCGGCGCGGCGGACCTGGACTTCACATCTCTGAACGCGTTCTCGTGCCGGCGGTGTCTCAACCCGCTCTACTTGAATGTGGCATCGGCCGTCGCAGCTCTGATCGAGCGCGGTGATGGCACGCTGCTCCTAGCGAGGCGCAATCACGATCCAGCCCGCGGGATGCTGGATGTGCCCGGGGGCTTCCTGGATCCTCTGGAGCCCGCCGAAGCGGCGCTGGCGCGGGAAATCCGCGAAGAACTGGGCCTCGATCTCGATCAGCTAATCTTTTTCGGCACGTTTCCGAATCGGTACGTGTTCAAGGGTCTGACCTATTTCACCTGCGACATCGTCTTCCGATGCTCCGCTCGTTCGTTCGACCTGCTCCGCCTCAGCGACGAAATCGCCGAGGTCGTCTTCGTCAAGCCCGATGACGTGCGAGGCGATGAGCTGGCGTTCGAATCGGTGCGCGCCATCGTCAACTCGTACCGCCGCTTCAAGGGCTCTGGTCCCTGATCCAGTTGCTCATTTCAGTGCGTCTTCGGACGCAGCCGCGGGATGCGGGGCCGACCGGGCGCACGGCAAGGGCCGGCCTCGGTTCGGTCGACGTTCCCAGGGGCGTTGGGCCCCGTCATGACAGCGCAGGGTCGTGGGTCAGTTCGCGAAGCGGCCCCTCGAACCGAGCCGCCCGGGCGTCAGTTCGCAAATCGAGCCGTGAGGGCCGAGTCACGCTGCCGGGGCTGGGGGCCCCCGGGATCGTCAGGTCAGCTACGAGTCCCGGAAGGCTCGATTTGCCGGCGAGTGTGAGCGGGGACGCGGAGCAAACTGACCCACGACCCTGCGCGGCTGCGGCGTGAAGGCGCGGCCCTCCGTGTGCTAGGATCGAGTGTTTTTCGTGTCCGCGCGCCGGCCTTCCGGCGCGTTGTGGCGGGGCCGCGAAGGCGGCTGTGGCACGAGATCGGACCGTCGGCAGGGGAAGGAGCGACGAAGGTGGGAGCGGAACAGCGGAAGTGGCGCGTCGCGGTGATCGGCTGCGGGGCGTGGGGACCGAATCACGTCAGGAATTTCTCGTCGCTGCCCAACGTGGAGGTGGTCGGAGTTGCCGACCTGAGGGCCGAGCGCCTTGCCCGCATCAAGGCACAGTCGCCTGGCGTCGCGCTGTTCCAGAACGTGCCGGAGATGATGGCGACCTCCAGGCCCGATGCGGTCGTCGTCGCCACGCCGACCATGACGCATTACGACGTCGTCAAGCAGGCGCTGCAGGCTGGCACGCACGTCCTGTGCGAGAAGCCGCTCTGCCTGACGGGCACCGAGGCCGACGATCTGGTCAGGATCGCGGCCGAGGCGAATCTCCGGCTGATGGTCGGGCACGTGTTCCTGTTCAACCCCGGCATCCTGAAGCTGAAGGAACTGATCAAGGCCGGACACCTCGGACGTCTGTACTATCTGTTCGCGCGCCGCACCAACCTCGGCCCGATTCGCAGCGACGTCAACGCCGTGCTCGACCTCGCCTCGCACGACGTGTCGATCTACAACCACCTGCTCGACGCGGTGCCCAACGAAGTGTCGGCCGTCGGGAAGGCGTTCCTGCAGCCGGGCATCCACGATGTCAGCGTCATCACGCTGCAGTACCCGAACAACGTCGTGGGATCCATCCACGTCAGCTGGCTCGATCCCAAGAAGGTCCGCGAGATCACGGTCGTGGGCGAAACGCGGATGGCCACGTGGGACGATCTCGCCCCGCTCGGACCGGTGATGGTCTTCGACAAGGGCGTGACGGTGACCAGGAAGCCGCCCGAGTACTCGGACTTCGGCGAATTCCAGCTGCTGGCGCGCGAGGGCGACGTGACCGTGCCGCGCATCCCGCCCCAGGAGCCGCTCCGCATGCAGGCGCAGGCGTTTGTCGAGGCGCTGGATGCCCCCGAACGCATCAGGAGCGACGGCCGCGTCGGCGCGGACGTCGTCCGGGTGCTCTCGGCGATCAACGAATCGATCGCCCGCAATGGCGCTCCCGTCGCGGTCGAGCAGCGGGGAGGGGGACACTGATGGCAGACGGATTCTTCAAGCATCCCACGGCGCTGGTCGAGACCGATGACATCGGCGAGCGCACCAACGTGTGGGCGTTCGCGCACGTCATGAAGGGCGCCAAGGTCGGGAGCCACTGCAACATCGGAGACCACGCCTTTGTCGAGAGCGGCGCCGTCATCGGCGACGAAGTGACCATCAAGAACAGCGTGGCCGTGTGGCAGTACGTCACCGTCAAGAACCGCGTATTCCTGGGGCCGAACTGCTCGTTGACCAACGACAACCGCCCGAGGAGCAAGCGCGACTGGACGCCGGTCTCGACGACAATCGAGGAAGGCGCGACCATCGGCGCCAACGCGACGATCGTCTGCGGCTGCCACATCGGCCGCTACGCGTTCATTGGGGCCGGCGCCGTCGTGACCAGGCCGGTGCCCGACCACGCGGTGGTGCTCGGCAACCCGGGGCGCGTCCACGGGTACGTGTGCGAGTGCTGTCATCCGCTCATCGGCCGCGGCGCCGTGCTGAAGTGCAGCAAGTGCGGCCTGCGGTATCGCAAGTCGGCCCGGGGCGTTTCGCTTCTGGCCGGCGCCGTTCCTGGATCCGTGCCGCCGAAGGCGATTCGATCCCGGAAGGTCGCGAAGAAGCGGTGACCGCCTCCCGCCCCGCCCTGCGCGTCATGGCCGCCTCGATCGCTCATAACGAGGAGGCGAAAATCGGCCGCGTGATCGATCGCTTTCCCCCGGGCCTGGTGGATCGCATCGTCGTGGTGGACGATGCCTCCACCGATGACACGCCGGCGGTGGCGGCCGCGAAAGGCGCGGTGGTCCTGACGCACAAGGCGCGATCCGGCGCGGGCGCAGCCATTCGGACGGCCCTCAAGTACGGCCTCAGCGAGCAGTTCGACGTGGTGGTCATCCTGGCCGGCAACGATAAGGACCGGCCGCCCGAGATCGAACGGCTGCTCGCCGCCGTCGAGGACGAAGGCTGCGACTTCGTGCAGGGATCGCGGTACCTGCCGGGCGGCGATTTCGGCAACATGCCGTTCTACCGGCAGATCGCGACCCGGATGGTGCACCCCTGGCTGTTCTCGTTGCTGGTGATGCGGCGCTTCACGGACACCACCAACGGGTTTCGCGCCATCCGCCTGTCGGCGTTGCGGGAATCGGGAATCGATCTCGATCAGGAGTGGCTCGACCACTACGAACTCGAACCGTACCTGTTCTACAAGATGATCCGGCTCGGCTACAGGGTGAAGGAAGTGCCGGTCACCAAGATTTATCCGCCGCACGAGCTCGGCTACACGAAGATGAAACCCATCACGGGGTGGTGGAGCATCCTGCGGCCATTAATCCTGCTGGGGCTTCGAATCAAGAGGTGACACGTGGACATCGTACCGTTTGTCGATCTGGCCGCTCATCATGCGCCGATTCGTGACGACCTCCGGGCTGCCGTGGATCGGGTGCTGACGCACGGGAAGTACATCCTCGGGCCCGAGGTGGAGGCGTTCGAGCAGGGCTTCGCGACGATGGTGGGCGCGAAGCACGCGATCGGCGTCAGCTCCGGGCTCGACGCGCTGCGGCTGGCCTTCGAGGCCGTCGGAGTCAAGGCCGGCGACGAGGTCATCGTGCCCGGTAATACGTTCATTGCGACGGCGCTTGCCGTCTCAGCGCTCGGTGCGGTGCCGGTCCTGGTCGACTGCGATCCCGCGACGTTCAACATCGACATCGACCTGATTCGACCCGTCATCACCAAGCGGACCAAGGCGATCGTACCCGTCCACCTCTACGGCCAGGCCGTCGATATGGACGGGATCATGGCCGTCGCGAAGGAATTCGGCCTTCGCGTGGTCGAGGATGCCTGCCAGGCGCATGGCACGCGCTACAAGGGCAAGGGCTGCGGAGCGATTGGCGAGCTCGGGTGCTTCAGCTTCTATCCTGGCAAGAATCTCGGCGGCATGGGCGATGGCGGGATGGTCACGACCAACGACGAGGCGCTCGCGATGGCCGTGAAACAGCGGCGCGCCTACGGCGAAGCCAAGAAGTACCACCACGTCGAGAAGGGCCTGAACGCCAGGCTCGACACGATGCAGGCGGCGATCCTCGGCGTGAAGCTGCCGCGCCTCGACGCATCCAACACGGGGCGGCGACGGGCCGCGCGCGCCTACGACAAGGGCCTGGCCGGCATTCCCGGCGTCGTGACGCCCAAGGCTCCCTCCGACGAGCTGTCGCACATCTACCACCTGTACGTGATCAGAACGCCGCGCCGCGACCAACTGCAGGCGTTCCTGAACGCGAAGGGCATCCAGAGCGGAATCCACTATCCGATCCCAATCCACAAGCAGCCGGCCTACGCGGAACTCCTGTCGAGCGGGAGCCGACTGCCGGTCACCACGAAGATCTCCGACGAGATCCTCTCGCTGCCGATGTTCCCCGAACTGACTGACGAGCAGATCGCGCGGGTGTGCGGGGCGATCGCCGAGTTCGACGGGGGGAAATAAGCCGGACCGGACGCTCTGGCGGAGTCCGCTGCGGCCAAAGCGTGCTACCATCCGGCCATCTGTCTGATCTGACGACCTGGCAGTCGAGCCTCGCCACGCGTCCGTCCAGGGATCGGAAGCGACCGCAGGGCTGCACCTGACCCCGGCGCCCGATCGAGTTGGCGGCGCGCCGGGAATATCGCACGTGGGCGTTCGGCCCGCGTGCCCGGGGCGGGCGTGCTCGACCCGACCGAGCCCCGGGATCGTTCGACGAGTTACGCATGCGCGTCCTGCTGATCAAACCCTCATCGAGCGCCATCGACTTCGGCCTGGCGCCGTTCTTTCAGACCGAGCCGCTCGGCGTGGAGTACGTCGCCGCCGCTCTCGGCCGACGCGGACACGCCGTGTCGGTCGCCGACCTTCGGTTCGATCGTCGCAGCATCCAGCGCCTTATCAACGACCACGCGCCGGACGTGGTGGGACTCTCCTGCGTCCACGTGCTCGAGGCCGATGCCACCTCGGCGTTTGCCGCCGGCGTCAAGCAGGTCAAACCGGGAATGACGGTGGTCGTTGGCGGCCACGCCGCGTCGACCTACCCGCGCGCGCTTGCCGGTTGCAGCGGTGTGGACGCGATAGTCGTCGGTGAGGGTGAGGTCACGATGCCGGCCCTGTGCGATGCCCTCGAACGCGGCCAGGGCCTCGAGTCCGTGCCGGGCCTGCTCATGCCGGACGGTTCGCGAACGTTTCAGCCCAACGGGCCCGCCCCGGCGCTCATCGACCTCTCCGAGGTCGCGATTCCGGACCGGACCACCGTGGCGTCCTACCAGCGCCATTACTGCTGCCTCAACTACATGCCCGTCTGGACCATCGAGACGGCTCGGGGGTGCGAGCACCGGTGCACGTTCTGTTCGGTCTGGCAGTTCCACCAGCGCGCCCTCCGCTTCCACGCCAACAGCGCCGTGGTCGCCGACTTCAAGGCTGCCGGCCCGAACGTGTTCGTGGTCGACGATACGTTCTGGTCGAACCCGGAACGCAGCCGAGCGCTGGCGGACGACCTGATGGCGAGCCATGTCCAGAAAAACTGGATCCTGGCGCAGTCGCGACTCGACACCGTCGTCGAACACCCTGAACTGCTCGAACGCTGGAGACCCCTGGCGCGCAATTTCGACATCTTCTTCGGGTTCGAATCGCCCACCACGCGCGGGCTCGACGCCCTGAACAAGGACTCGGGAGTCGAGAACACGATCGAAGCCGTGGGAATTGCCCGCCGGCTGGGGTTCGGCGTCACCGGCAATTTCATCATCGACCCCGACTACAGCGAGGACGACTTCAGAGTCCTGTGGGACTTCCTCGCACTGCATCGGCTGACGAGGGTCGGGTTCACGATCCTCACGCCGCTTCCTGGAACGCGGTACTTCGAGCAGATGGGCGAAACGCTCCAGGTCCGCGACTGGGAGAGTTACGACCTGCACCACCTGCTGTGGCAGCCGCGCCTGCCGGTGCGCCGGTTCTTCGAGCTCTACTGCGAGACCTGGCGCCGGACCGTCTTGTACGCGGGCGGCGAGAAGAAGTGGTGGCAGTGGCTGCGCCAGGTACGCGTCCGCGACATCCCCCGGTTCGCAAAGATCCTCTCGCGCACGCAGAGATTGATGAACCCGGACATGTATCTCGCAGAGACGAAGATCCGGGACATCGGACCGCCAGGCC
This sequence comes from uncultured Acidobacteriota bacterium, assembly GCA_963843385.1. Classification (GTDB taxonomy): domain Bacteria; phylum Acidobacteriota; class Vicinamibacteria; order Vicinamibacterales; family JAKQTR01; genus CAVOHU01. The sequence continues at coordinate 169,286 of CAWJJY010000005.1, read as the reverse complement.
GCACGCAGACGGCACCTGTGGTTCCTCCCCGCGTTGATGCTCCGGAATGAACTCGAAGATGAATCCGCAGCCAGGAAACGGAAGCTCGGGTACAGGCCGATCGTCCAGAACTGCCAGCGGTTCGCCGGGACAGTTGACGACGGTCCAAGGTAGATCGTGATGCAGATCGAACTCATTGCTCCGGCCAGCGAAGATTCCGCGTTGCTGCCTCGCCTTGGGCTTGGGCTGCTGGCGGCGCAGACTCCCTCGGATATCGAAGTCATCTACACCGATGACATCGTCACGCCGTTCGATCTCGATCGCGACGTCAAAGACGTTGATTTGGTCGGCATCAGCGTGGACAGCAAGACGGCCCGTCGAGCCTATGACATTGCCGCGCGCTATCGGCAGCGCGGCGTCAAGGTCGTTCTCGGAGGCATTCACGCGACGGCGCTTCCCGAAGAAGCACTTCAGCACGCGGACAGCGTGGTCATCGGCGAGGCGGACAAGCTCTGGGGCCAGGTCGTCGCCGACTTCCAGGCTCACAATCTGCAACCTCGATATGAGGGGGGATGGCCGGAGTTGAGTGGAATCCCGTGGCCACGCCGGGATCTGTTTCGGTCGCGCAAGTACATCCCGTTTCAGGTCGTCCAGACGATGCGGGGCTGCCCCTACCCGTGCGAGTTCTGCAGCGTGTCGACCGCCAACGGCACGACGCTTCGCATGCGCCCCGTCGATGATGTCGTCGGCGAGTTCAAGACGCTTGGCAAGCGGCTGCTGTTCGCCGACGACAACGTGATGATCCACAGGAAATACGCCGAGGATTTGTTCACGCGGCTCGCCGACCTCGGCAAGACGTGGATCGGCCAATGTTCCATGGCCGCTATCCAGCACGAACCCAACATCGCGCTGATGGCCAAGAGCGGGTGCAAGGGCCTGCTCGTGGGGTTTGAGAGCATTGACGAGGCCACGCTGGCCATGACCGGCAAGAAACAGAACCGGCCCGAGCGCTACGAGGAAATCATCGGACGGTTGCGTGATTACGGCATTGGCACCTGGGCCAGTTTCGTCTTCGGCTTCGACACCGACGATCCGGAGATATTCGATCGCACCGTTGAATTCGGCATCAAGGCCAGATTGACGATGGCGAGCTTCGCCATCCTGACGCCGTACCCCGGCACGCGCCTGTATCGCCGGCTGGCCGAAGAGGGGCGCCTGACCGACAAGACGTGGTGGCTGCACGCGGACCACGATGCGGGCTCACCGTATTTCATTCCGAAGCGGATGACCCGGGAGCAGTTGCGTGAAGGCTGGATGCGAGCCTGGCGGAGTTTCTACTCCTGGCCGTCGATCTATACGCGGTGGACGCTGCCGCCCAAGTCGAAATGGGGACAGAGTGCCGCCTATCTGCCGCTGAACGCGATGCAGCGTCGTCTGGCCGTGCGGAAAGTGCTGGGCGGGCATCAGCGTTTTCTCACGGCGAATGAGGCGTGGGAAGTCGCCAGCAGCCAGTCGTTGCCGACACCAGGTGGCCCGGAGGAGTTCGAACGCCTCGCTGAACGCAGGCGCGACTGACGGACCCGGGCCTTTCGCCCCGGCCGTCACGACGTCGGGGATTCGCCGCGCGGGTGCCCGAAGAGAACCAGCCAGGCCGGAACCAGCAACAACGACGCGGCGAGCACTACAGCAATCCCGAGCGTCGCGACGAGGCCCAACTCGATCAGCGGTTGAAACGTCGTCGACAGCAGGGCCCCGAACCCTATCAGCGTCGTCAGGTTGGTCTGAACGAGCGGGGGAGCCGTTGCCTCGATCAACGCCCTCACGTCGCCGCCGCCAGGTTCGAGGTACCGCCGGACCATGTGGATGCTGTTGTCGATGCCGATGCCGATGATCAGCGGGAAGGCGGCAAACGCCATCCCCGAGAACGTGTGCCCGGCCAGCGCCAGCGCGCCGATGGTCACGGCGACCGCGTAGCCGATGGGCATCAGGACCAGCAGCCCGGTCCGGATCCGGCGGAAGAGGATGAACACGATGAGGGCGACGCACACCAGTGTCGCCACGGCCGCGCGCCGGCCGTCGGTCGCAATCCGTGTCTGCACGTCGCTCGCGATCCGATCGTAGGAGAACTCGACAAACGGCCCGGCCCGCTCCCGCAGTCGTGCCAGGGTGGGTTCGGGCAGAGCCGCTGTCGCAGCCGGGTCTGACGAGTACAACGTGACGGCACCGAGATAACTCCCCGATGGCATCCGTCGAATCTGGTTGTCGAGCAGGTCTCCCGGCAGCTCGCGTCGGGCATCGGCCAGTCCGACCAGTGACACAGGGCCGCGGCCCCAGGTTCGTAGCCGCTCAGCGGTGTCGCGAACGACGTCCCGGGCCAGACCGGCCTCGCGTGCTGCGTCCTCGACCTGGTCGGCGGCGGCGACCAGGTTGAGCCCGACCAGCGCACGGTGATGGTCACGCTGGGCCGCGGGTGACGGAAGCAGGCTGGCGGGCGATACCACGCTCCGGATCTCGCCTGCGTGTTTCAACCCCCCCAATTCGCGCTGGAGTTCCTCCGTGCGGGTGAGCACGTCGGCTTCGCTGCCCTGCACCAGCAACACCAGCGGGGCGCCTTCGAGCCCGAAGCGCGAAGCCAGCAGGCGTTGCCCGACAAACGCGGCGTCATCGTACCGGGCAAGCGTGCCGGGTTTCGTGGACACGTGCACCTTGGGAATCGCGGCCGCCGACGCGACCAGGACGACGAGCCCCGCTACCAGCACCGCGCGCGGATGGGACGTGACCAGCCTGGCCGCGCCGCGCCCCACTCCGGGCAGAAACCGGAACGGCCCGCGGCGGTCGGCGTCCCGTATGGGGAACCTGGTCCACCAGAGGGCCAGCACGGCCGGCATCGTGAAGAGCGTGTGCACCAGCAGCATGACAAGGCCGATGGTGAGGAACAGACCCAGTTCCGCGAGGCCCTTGAACGAGGCCCTCGCCAGCATCAGCGTGCCGGTGCTGGTCGTCACGATACAGAAGAGGACGCTCGCGCCCGTTGTGACGTACGTGCTGCCTATAGCCTCCCTGAGCGATCGACCTTTCGCGATCTCCTGCGGGACGCGGTTGAAGAAGTACGTCACCTGGTCGTCGCCGAGGCCGACGATGATGGCCAGGAAAGCGAGGCTGATGAGGTTCACCTCCCCCGGGTACGTGCTGATGACGCCCATTGTCCACTGCACGGCGAGTAAGGTCGGCAGGAACGCGAACACCAGCGCCCCGATCCATCGGTACACGAGGAGGCAGAGCAGCAGGTTGCCGGCGGCCGACAGGAAGGTGGCCAGCCCGATGTTCTGCTGGATGAAACGGCGGCTCTGTTCCGTGTACGCGTACGCGCCGACCGCGGTCAACCGCAGATCTGCATCGGCTGCGATAGCCGCCGCAGCCGTGCCGCGGTACCAGCCCATCAGCGTGACGGCGAAGTCGTAGTCCGACGCCGATCCGCGCGGCTCGGTCACCACCAGGAGCGAACGGTGATCCTTGCTGAAGAACCGTCCGCCCTCTCCCCACTCGAGATCGAATGCGGCCGATTCTCCGGTGTCGCGAGCGGCAGGGTCGGTGAACTCCAGCAGGCCAAGGGGATCTGCGGCGAAGTACGCCGAACCGGCCGTCGAGAACGGCGTGACCAGTCCGGCGGCCGCCGACCGCAGCCGGTTGCGGATGCCTGCGGGTGACAATCGCGCCGCCAGCGTGTCTCGTTGCGCGGGATCGGCAAAGGCCGGGAAGTGGCCGACATAGTATCGCGCGATGCTGATCCGTTCCTCCTGCGAGAACCCGGACCGCGCCGTCGCAAACAAGCTGCTCCCGACCATCGATCCGACGAGGCGGTCCGCCACGGCCTCCAGTCGCTCGGGGTCCGGCTCTTCCGGTGTACTGGCCTCGATGACCACGAAGAACCGGTTGCCGTAGCCGAACCCCTCCACGAACTCCTTCGCGACGGCCGCTTCCGGTGAGGAGGAGCCCATCAGGTCGATCAGGGAGGTCTGGAGCCGGAGGTGGAGCGTGTTGATCTGGAGGAGTACCGAGCACACCGCGACCACGGCAAGGACGAGCACCGGGTGACCCAGCGTGAAGGCAGACACGCGCCGAAGCACGTAGGTGACCATCACGCTGCCTGGTCTGCGCGGCGTGCCTGAATCACGATGTGCGTGAGCGGCAGGGTATTGCGATGCTGCCGGATGCTGACCGACAGGCCCGCGCGCTCGAGCGTCTCGGTGAACGCGGCCGCACTCTGGTAGCGCGGCCGCGCGGAAGATCCTCCAGTCCGCAGCGCAGCGACGTCGAGGGCTTTCGTCAACCACCACCGCCATCCGCCTGCCGTGTCGGGCTCGCGGACGATGAGGCTGCCGCCCGGACGCAGCGATGCCGCGCATCGCTCGAGGACCGCGCGCTGGTCGATCGGTTCGAGGTACTGCAACACGTCGATGATCAGGATCAGCCCGGCTTCCGGCACAGAGTACTCGCGAATGTCGGCGACGCGCACCGAGGCGTCCAGGCCGGCCAGGGCGAGCCCGGCCGCGCGCACGCGCGCCGCGTCGAGGTCGCATCCGCGAAGCGGCCGGTCGGGGTCGCGAAACGCCACCAGGGCGAGCGCTATCCCATGGCCACAGCCGAGGTCCACCACGGGGCCCGACCCGAGGTCGCTCCCGAGCAGCAGTTCGAACACCTTGTCGAGACGGGTCTTCCACCTCACGAAGCCCCGGTCGCCTCTGCGCGCCCCGGCGTAACGGGCCTTCACAAACGCGCGCCAGGCTTCGAGTTCGGGTGTCCGCTGCCGACGGACCGCGACGACGAGGTAGGTCACGGCGGCGGCCGGCAGGCCCACGAGCAGCGAGAGGACGACGCTGCCCACGCCGAGCGCCCAGATGTGCGAGGCCAGGTCGGTCTGCCGCAGCGCGTCCATCGACAGCGTGAGCCAGGTGCCCCGTGTCACACGATGACCGAGCTGCAGGGACCCGGCCAGCAGGAACGGCTGGAGCAGGGGGTTGTTGATGAACGTGGCGGCCAGTGTCAGGGCCCGGTTCAGTTTGAACGCCGTGGCAAGGGCGAGCGCAACCAGGGACTGCAGCCCATAGATCGGGACGATCCCCAGAGTGATGCCCGTCAGGACGGCTGCGGCCGCCCGCCCCGGCTCCATCTGTTCCTGCATCAGGTGAACGACGCGATGCCAGCTCGCGGTCAGGCTCTTCCGCGCGCGGGCCAGCAGGCTCACCGTGATACCACCGTGAGTTGGCCCGTGGCCACCGTCTCCCCGTCCACCGTGAGCGTGGCCGAGACCACCGCCATCCCGTCTCGTTCGATGATCGTCTTTGTGTCGATGTGGATCGTCGCACCAGGAAGGACGGGCTTGAGAAACTTGAACTGGTTGACGGCCGCCAGCAGGTGCCGGCCCCCCGTGCCTGCGGACCCGGCTCCGAGCATCACACCGGCGGTCTGGGCTGCGGCCTCAATCAGGAAGACCCCGGGCAGGATCGGATCGCCCGGGAAGTGGCCCCTGAAGAACGGCGCTGCGGGGTCGACATCGGTCGCGGCGTGACACGACTGGCCGGGCACGATCTCGATGATGCGATCCACCCAGACGAACGGCTCCCGATGCGGGAGGATGGCCTCGATGTCCGATTGGATCATGGCGTCAACCTTTGGGGCGACGTCCCGGCGGGCGGGGGTCGTACACCTCGAAGACCGAGGCGTCGAGGGTGATGTCCGCCCGATCCACCGTGATATCGAACACGCTGGTCACCCGATTCCTGCCCTCGATGGTGATCTGCCGCGGAAAGGCGTTCGACTTTCCCAGCTCGACCGAAATCCGGGCCGCTCGCTTCGCGATGGGCCCCGCGACGGGCGTGAGCCGCATCACGAATCGGTCTGCCGTTTCAGAGACCTCGATCCGGAAGTCTCGCTCGAGTGTCGCCGCCGAATCGGGCCCGCTGAAGTACTTCTGTGTGCGCGACACCGATCCCGCGATGTCCATCGCTTCCGTGTGGGCGCCTCCGTCGGCTGACAGGTTCAGAATCCCGCCATTGTAGAGAAGACGGAACGGCGTCGGCAGGGCGTACTCCAGCTTGAAGCGATCGGTCCCGGCGGCACAGAACGTTCCCCGGGCGACCAGGGGGCGAGTGAAGACCGGCGAGGTCCGTGTCTCGACGACCGTGCCGCAGGCCGAGGTCTGCCGGCGCTGGGCGTCGGCGACTTGCTTCCAGATCCGATCCAGCAAGGCCTGCGACGAAGGCGCGACCTGGCCCGTGGCGGTGACGTTGGCGGCCATCATCGCGGCGAGAAGCCACGCCGGACCACCGCGGAGAGCCCTCGCGATCCCGCGACCGGACATTATCCACGTCCGAACCGAAACACCAGGGACCACAGGCATATTCGTATCGTGTCACGTACCGGGTGCATCTTCGAGCGCGCCTGGCCGCCATCGTACACGGTCGTCACCGCCGCATGGGCGATGGTGGCGCCCCTGGCGCGGAGCTTGATCAGGACTTCCATCTCGAACTCGTAGCGCCTGGCTCTCAACCGCACTCGGCGTAACGCGTCGAGGCGGACCAGCCGAAAACCGCTCTGGCTGTCCAGAATAGCCTGTCCGACCAGCCATGACGCGGCCCGGCTGCCAACCGTGTTCGAAAAGTGCCGCGACCCCGGCATGGCGTCCTTCACGAACGACCGGGTGCCAATCACGATATCCGCCCCGTCCCGTGCGGCCTCGATGAGTCGGGGTATGTCGTCGGGGCGATGCTGGCCGTCGCCGTCAATGAACAGCACGTGGGTGAAATCCCGGCCGCTGATGTATCCCAGGCCGTGACGCAGGGCCGTGCCTTTGCCCGAGTTGCGGAGCAGCTTCAGGCTGATGGCTCCGGCACCCGCTGCGCGAACCTCCGTCTCGTCGGTCGATCCATCGTCCACCACGACGACCTCGTCCACATGTCGCCTCGTTGCCGTCACCAGGTCGGCGATGACATCGGCTTCATTGAACGCCGGAATAATCGCGCACACGTTCATGAATGATGATCCGTTTGCCGGGCGGTGCCACGGGCAACCCGGCCAGCCTTCGTGTCAGCAGGAGCGCTTCAGACCGTCACCAGATGGTAACCCCGGGCCAGGAGCTGGTCGATGATGCCCGGCAGCGCTTCGAGCATGACGGAAGAACGGCGACCCGGCCGGTCATGGAGCAGCACGATCGCCCCGGGATGGGCCCGATCGAGGATCCGCCGGCACAGCGATTCCGCGGTCTGCCGCCGCGTGTCGTACGAACGAACGCTCCACAGCACGAACTCGAGCCCTGCCCGCTCGAGCTCCGGCGCGAGCAGCGGGTGTCGGAGCCCGACCGGCGAGCGGAACATCCTCGGTGTCTCGCCTGTTGCCCGCCGGATCGCGTCCTGCCCGCGGACAAGCTCGTCACGAAGCCGCCCGGGCGTCAGGAAACAGAAGAGCGGGGGATGGGAGTACGTGTGGTTCCCTATGGCGTGCCCCTCGCGACGCACGAGCCGGGCGAGTTCGGGATTGGCCTCGACCTTGCGGCCTACGACGAAGAACGTGGCGCGCACACCTTTGGCCCTGAGCACGTCCAGCACCTTCGCCGTCACCGCGGGGCTCGGGCCGTCATCGAAGGTGAGCGCGATGGACCGCGCGCCCTCTCCGGACAGCGATGTCCGGGCGACCGCCAGCCATCCGACGCCGGGGAGGAACAGGAGCGCGACCATGACCGCCGTCCCGCATCCGTAGATGAACAAGAACGCCAGGAGCCGGGTCGGAGTTGGCGGAACGAGAAGTGCGAGACTCGCGTTGGTTGCGATGAACAGCAGCACGAACGCCAGAGCCTTGACCATGCCCGCGCCTCAGGATGAAACGATCCGCACCAGGCTCCGTGTCGCGCGGCGTGGAATCGGACGCCTCTGGAGGCCCGAATACGTGGGGCGAACCGGCCGCTCAGCGCTTTACATCATCAGTACAAGTCGCGATAATAAGTCGCCCATGCCAGACGACGCAAGTGTGTCCAGATCCAGTACGAGCGCTGAGAAAGGCTCTTCTGGTGGTTCGGTATCTGCGGCGAAAGCCTTCGACTCGAGCGCAGTCCTGGCTCGATACGGATCCGTCTGTCCGACGTGCGGGGCGGAGGCGGAAGCGTTGGTCCTCGAGCGCGACGGGCGGGTGTACCAGCGGACCCTGTGCCCGGCGCACAACGGCACCGAGAACCTGATTCTGTCCGACGTCCGGATCCACAAGAAGCTCGAGGAGTGGAATCGCCGCGTGTTTCCCGACGGGCCCGATGCCCATCAGGATGAGGACTCCGGCAAGGCGCCGCTGCTGGCCGTGGTCGATCTGACCAACCGCTGCAATTTCGCGTGCCCGGTCTGCTTCGCCGAGGGTTCCGACGAGAGCGTCTACTACCTCGACCTCGAAACCGTCCGGCGGATGCTGACGGCGCTCATCACGCACAAGCCGCTGCCGTGCCGGCACGTGCAGTTCTCCGGCGGCGAACCCACGCTCCACCCGCAGTTCCTCGATATCGTCCGGATGTCGAGGGAGATGGGCTTCAACCACGTCCAGGTCGCCACCAACGGCAGCATGTTCGCCACGCCCGGCTTCGCCCGGAAGTGCGAGGAGGCAGGGCTTCACACCCTCTACCTCCAGTTCGACGGCATGGACGACGCCGTCTACAACACGCTGCGGGGAAGACCACTGCTGGAGCAGAAACTCAAGGCGTTCGCGAAGATCGAAGAAACCGGGATGCGGGTCGTCCTGGTTCCGACCATCGTCGCCGGTGTCAACGTTGACCAGATGGGCGCGATCTTCAACTTCGCCCTGGAGCACAGCCACCACGTCACCGGCATCAGCGTGCAGCCCATGGCCGCAACCGGGCGGGTCAAGGTGCCGGGCGACGGGTCGTTCAACCTCGTCGACATGGCCCAGGAATTCGGCAAGCAGACCGGTCTCACGCGGTTCCCCGACGACTGGTTCCCGCTGAACTCCCTGACGATGATCACGCGGGGCGTCGCCAGGTTGCGGGGCGAGGCCGTGCAGAATCCCGCCTGTGATGCCTATTGCTCGGTCGGAACGTATTTCCACGTCGACGACGACAACCGGCCGACCTGTCTGACCCGGTTCTTCGACTTCGAGGGTTTCCTGCGGGCCATCGGCGACCTGCCCGCGCCGAAGAGCAAGGGGTTCTTTGCGCGGCACATTTCGGGGATTGCCCAGTTGAAGGCGCTGTCGTCGTGCTTCGACGGGCGCAACGCGCCCGACGGCCTGAGCTTCCTCCGGCTGCTGAAGGGGCTCGACGGTTGGGAAGACAAGACGGTTGGCCGAGGGCAGTCATGGTTCCAGCGCGGGTTCAACGGCATGTTCTTCGCGGGCATGCACTTCATGGATGCCACCAACTTCAGTACGCGCCGGGCGCATCGCTGCATCATCAAGTACGTGACCACGGACGGCCGGCTGGTCTCGTTCTGCAACTACAACTCCGGCGCCCGGCAGCGCGACGCAGAGGAGTTGATCAGGATGGGCCGATGCAACCCGGGCGCGCACTAGCGGGGCCGGCCGGCCGGCATCCGGCTGAGGCCTTCGTACCCAAGGTCCTTGGTCATGTGACACATCAGCCCCAGATCATGCGACGACTCGCTGGTGCGGTCCTTGGCCTGGCGCTGGTTCTGACAGCCAACGCCGCAGAATCGGCGACAGGACCGCGGTTATCGCTTCCGCTCCCACCTCCCGAATCCCGATCCACACTCCAGTTGCGGTGCACCGGCGCGGACTCTTACGTGACGCCGGCGCTATCGATCGACCTGATTGCCGACGCGCCGCTGCCGGCAGGGGCTCTCGGTCAAGTGACACGGTCACTCGACGGGCTGCCGCCTTCCACCCAGGTGCTGCTGCACCTGCGGGTGCTCGCAGCCGAGCGCGGCGCCCCCGGGCCCGACGTCGAAACGCGGGTGGGACAGGCCATCGACCAGCTGATAGACGCATTGCCGCTCAAGCAGGGAAACCTTCGAGGCGTCATCGTGGACATCGCCGAGGTCCCGTCGAATCCGGCGCTGCTCCAGTTCGCCCTCGCCGGCCTGGTGCTCCGCCTCAAGACCGCGAATGCCGCGCTGCGCATGACCGTCGTGTTTCCCCGCGGCCAGCTCGGCCAGTCATCAGGATTTCCGCGGCGTGTGACGGCGTACGCCGACGCGGTTGGCGTCGTGGCGGGGGAGGGCTGGCGGCAGGAAGCCGAGTGGGCCAAGAGCGAGTTGAAGAAACCGATCGTGCTGAAGGCGATTCCCGGCTCGGAGCCGGACGCCGCGCGGCTGGCGCGGGCGTATCTCGACGCGCTGGTCGAGACCGGTGACTCGCTGGTCGAGACCTTGTGGGCCGAAGGGGCCGAGCCGGCCGACGTGTCGGGGCTGTGCCGCGCGGCGAACGTGCTGGCCGATGCGATGGGGCCCGGCTTCACCACCACCGAGGCGACTCAGCTGGCCGTCTCGCTCTCCTCGCCCTCGGCCGGCGCGAAGACGATGCCCTATATCGACGCGAACTCCCCCAGTGTGGCGTTCCTTGTCCGCGCGGGCGGATCGGCGGCGTCGCCCCAACCGCTTACAGTCACGGCAAAAGGCGGCCGCTTCGAGATTGAGTGCCGGGACGCTCTTGACGGACGGTCGCTGTCAAAGGCTCCCGCCCGCACCGACCTCGGGCCAGTGTCGTGTGTCGCGGACACGGCCTACGCCGTGGTGACGGCGCGCAGCGCGGACGCGGGCAACCGCGTCTATGAGTCGGTCAACGTGACCGGCCGCGGCGAGCTCAGCGTCGAGGAGATCATTGCCCGCTGGCAGCAGCACCGCGCGGCTCAACTGAAGCTCCAGGACAACGTCCGGGCGAAATGCCTCATGTCGATGCACTTCGAGTCCACCGCGCTGGGCTCGGGATTCGACGTGTCGCTGCAGCTGCGGCAGTTCATCGGCCGCGACGGCAAACGGGACTGGGTGCAGGACAATTTCTTCGTGAACGGGGTGAAATTCAGCGGCAAGCGCGGATTCCCGCTGCCGCAACTGGAGCCCCAGAAAGTCGTGACACAGCCGCTCGAGCTGTCGCTCAACGAGCGGTACCGCTACGCCCTGCGCGGCGTCGACACGATTGACGGGATGCCGGCGTACGTGGTCGCCGTCGAGCCCGAAGCCTCGAAAGAAATGCTCTTCAGCGGCAAGATCTGGATCGACGGCGTCACGTTCCGCCAGGTCCGGATGGATCTGCAGCAGGGCGGCGGCAGGAGCAACGTGCTGTCGCATGCCGAAACGCAACGCTTCGAGATCGTGAAAGACGCCGCCGGCAATTCGTTCAACCTGCTCCGATCGATCTACGTTCAGGAGCTGGTGAACGCGGCCGGACGCAGCTTCCTCCTCGAGAAGACGCTGGCGTTCTCCGACTACCAGATCAACGCGGCGGGCTTCTCCGAGGAGCTTGCGGCGGCCCAGGCCTCCGACAACCGCATGTTCCGTGACACCGACGAAGGACTGCGAGTGCTCGGGCGCAAGGGTCAGGAACGGGTGGTGGAGCCGGAGACCAAACGCGTGCGGTCGTTGCTGGTCGGCACCCTGTACGAAGGCACCTCGAAGTTTCCCTTGCCGCTGGCGGGGCTCTCGCTCGTCGATTTCAACTTCCGGAACACCGGCTCCCAGTTGTCGGTGTTCTTTGCCGGGCCGATCCTCGCAGCCAATCTCTCGAAACAGGTCTCGCCAAAGTTCAGGTACGGGTTCGATGTGGCGTTGTCGGCCATCGCGCGCGAGAATCGCCGGTATGAAGGCGCAGCAGAAGTGACGGCCGAGCGCATACGGACCTACGAGGAGACGGTCGGCGGCCTGGCCAGCTGGCAGGCGTCGTCCGACGTCAGCTTGACGGGCTCGGCGTATCTCTCGGCCAACCTCTTCAGGCCGACCGACAAGACCGCGAATACCTTCAACGCGACCGGTTCCGGGCTGACCTTCCAGACCGCCGCCGAGTTGCGGGCCGCGCGACGGGGATTCGCCCTGACGGCGACGGGCCTCTACGGCCGTCGTATTCGCTGGAGCACCCTGGGCTACGAAGCGGACCCGCTGACAGCGGAAACGTCGTTTGTGACCTACTCGGCTGAATTCGCGAAACAGATCTACGTGACGACGTTCAGCAAGGCGAACTTCACGCTCGGGTACTACGGCGGCGACCATCTCGATCGGTTCTCACGCTACCAGCCCTCGTTTCTCGCGCGGCCGCGCATTCGCGGGGTGCCGTCGGGAGCCGATTCGTTCGACGCGCTCGGGGTGGCGGGCGTTTCGTACGGATTCAACGTGTTCGACGTCATCAAGCTCGAAGGCCTGTACAACCGGGCATGGGGCCGCAACCTCACCGAGGGGCGGCAGTACCGGGTTCTGGACGGCCTCGAGGTCAACCTCGGCACCGTGGGGCCCTGGGGCACCTACGCGCAGGCCACCGTCGGATACGCGCTCCGGGGGAACCTCGACCGGTATCCGCATCGCTGGAGCGTGTATGTCCTCCTCTTCAAGCCGCTGGGCCGGTAGGGGCACCCGCACAGGTACGCCATGACGGACCGCCTGGACAACGCCCTGGTCACCGGTGCGTCTCGCGGTATCGGTGCGGCCATCGCTGTGGACCTGGCGCGTGCGGGGTACCGGGTGTTCGTCAACTACCGCGCCGATGAAGGGGGAGCGCGCGACGTGGTGGCGCGAATCGTATCGGCAGGCGGTACAGCCGAGGCCATCCAGGCGGACGTGGGGAAGAGGGCCGAGGTCGAGGCGATGTTCGCCGCGATCGAGGCGTCGGCGGGCTTCGTGCGCTACCTCGTGAACAATGCCGGCGTCACGCGTGACGGCGCACTGATGCTGATGCCCGACGAGGACTGGGAGCTGGTGTTGCGTACCAACCTCGACGGCACCCGGTTGTGCTCCCAGGCCGCGTTGCGCGGGATGATGCACCTCGAGGGCGGTGCCATCACGAACATCGTCTCGCCAAGCGGCGTGAAGGGGCAGATCGGGCAGTGCAACTACGCGGCGTCGAAAGGCGGCGTGATGGCGTTCACCAAGGCCCTGGCCCGCGAGATGGGGCGCTACAGGATTCGCGTGAATGCCGTGTGTCCTGGCCTCGTGGAAACGCAGATGACGGCAGCCTACATCGAACGTGAGGGCAAGACCCTGCTGAAACAGATTCCGCTTGGACGATTCGGGGCGCCCGAAGAAGTGGCGCCGCTCGTCCGGTTCCTGGGATCCGACGAGGCGAGCTACTTGACGGCCCAGGTGATCGCCGTCGACGGAGGCTTGCTGTAGCCCATGGCTCCGCGTCTCCGGCGGAAGGGGCGGCCGCCGTGCTGGGTGGTCGAACAGGGTCAGTTGCAGCCGTGTGCTGACCCGGTCGCGCGCTGGAACACGCTGGTCTGTCTCCACACCCATTCGTGCCACTCGACCGAGAATCTCGCCAGCCTCAACTGGGTCATGAACCTGGCGTACATGCGGCCGCTGAAGGGGGTCCTGCGGCGGGCCTTCGGCCTGCCGACGGCTGACGAGGTCGACTACCGGCTCCTCTGCTACAACCCGCCGTTCCGGCCGGTCGACATCTGGCGCATGGAGGCCGCCTCGGCCGCCGCGCTGGGCATGGACCGCCTGCTGCTGGCGATCACCGACCATGACGAAGTGGCGGGCGGCATTGAACTGCTGGATCAGCTGCCCGGGCACGAATCCGAATTGGCGCTGGGCGAAGAACTCAGCATCCGGTTCGAGCACGCCGTGTTTCACCTTGGCGTGACCGGGCTGCCATCAGCAGGAATCAAGGACGTTCACGCGGCGCTCCAGACACAGGCGCACAACCACGACCCCGGCGCGGTGTTCGACACGCTGGCGTCACTGAGATGCCTCACGGTGCTCAACCACCCGCTCCTCGATTGGGGCGGCGGGACCATCGCGTCCGCTCCAGTGCTTGCCCTGCTTCGCCGGTACGGGTGGGCGATCGACGCGCTGGAGATCAACGGGATGCGAGCGCACCGCGAGAACGAGGCCGTCATCGCGCTGGCGGCTGAGGTCGGCAAACCGCTGGTCGGCGGCGGCGACAGCCACCTGCTGCTGGGGAGCAGCGCGCTGTGTGCCACCAGGGCGGAGACCTACGCGGACTTCATCGCCGAAGTCAGAGCCGGTGAGGCCCGGGTTCTGGTCACGCCGGGGTACTTCCTCCCGCTCCGATGGCGGCTCACGCTGCGGGTCCTGAGCTTCATCGCCCAGTACCGGAGCCTGGCCGCCTACAAACAGCAGCCCGTGCCGGCGATGCTCGGGGGCCGCTGGATTCTCCTCGATCCGGTGGGACAGCTCGCGCGCCTCACGTTGGGGCTCGCCGATCGATTCGGCTATCTCGCCTGACGCCCGGCCCGGACCGCTTCGGCAAGTACGCTATACTCGCGCAAGTTGTGAGAGAACTCTCGATGAGCCAGTTGGAGACCATCAGATCCACGCTCAAGGAACTCATCGTACGGTCGCTCCGGATCGAAGACCTGAAACCGGACCAGCTCACCGACGATCAGCCGCTGCTCGAAGGCGCACTGGCCATCGATTCCATCGATGTGCTGCAGCTCGTGCTCGAGATCGAGAAGGCGTTCAATGTCCGGTTGGTCACCGGCACGCTGGATCGCGGGGCATGGAAAAACATCTCGACATTGGCGGCGGCGATTGACGACGCCCTTCGCGCCCGGGCCGTCGGCCCGAGCTGAAACGTAGCCAGAAACGGCGGGACCCGACCGGTAGCTTCGAGTCCGGTGCCGGTGCGTTCATGCACAGACTGCCCCGCAACACAGGTTCCGGCCTGCGACTTCTCCTCGTTGAAGCCAACGACATGCCCCGGTGGGTCGGCGGAACGGTCCCCCACGAAGTCCATGTCATTCCCATCGGCCTGATGTATGTCGCGGCAGCCGCCCGGGCGGCGGGCGTGGTCGCCGAGATCCGGATCGTCGAATCGTCTCTCGACTGTCCGACCGACGAGGCGTTCGGTGCCCTGCTCGACAGTTTCCGGCCCGACGTGGTGGGCCTCCGATCGATCGTCTTCTTCGACGACGAGCTCCGGCGCCTGACGCGGCTCACGAGGGCCCGAAGTCGTGCCGCGATCGTCGTGGGAGGGCCCGTCGTCGATGCGTGGAAGACAGGGCTTTTCGATCGGGTGCCGGACATCGACGCGGCCGTCAAGGGCGAAGGCGAAGAGACGTTTCCGCGGCTGCTGGCGGGGGAGCCGTTTGCCGATGTGCCCGGCGTCATCTACCGCGACGGCCCGACCGTCGTCGAGAACCCCGATGCGCCGGAGGTGGTCGATCTGGACGCCCTGCCATTTCCGGCCTACGACCTGATCGATCTGGATCGCTACCAACAGCACCTCAGCTACGCGTACAACGGCCGGCGGCAAGGGGTGCTGGTGACGAGCCGCGGGTGCGTGTACTCGTGCAGTTTCTGTTTCCGCCCGAGGGAAGGGATCCGCTGGCGGAGCGCGGCAAACGTGTTCGCTGAGATCGAGTGGCTGAACCGGTCCTTCGGCATCGAGGATTTCTACTTCGTCGACGACATCTTCAACGTGAGTCTCCCGCGCGCGCTCGAGCTGTTCGATCGGTTGACTGAGGCTCCATTCACCGCGCGCCTGTACTTCGTCAACGGGCTTCGCGCCGACACCGTGACCGAGGACTTCGTGGACAGGGCGATCGCCGCCGGGGCCGTGTGGTTCACCTTCGCCGTCGAGTCCGCGTCGGAGGCCATTCAGCGCCTGGTGCGCAAGAACGTCAACCTCGACCGCGCGCGCCGCATCATCGCCTACACCCAGCGGACAGGTGTGGTCGTCAACATCTCGACCATGTACGGGTTCCCTGGTGAAACCATGGCGGATGCCGAGCAGACGCTCGAGTGGCTCAGCGAGTTGCCGCGCGCCTCGGTTCTGCCGTACCACTTCTGCCTGCGGTTCTTTCCGGGCTGCGAGATTCGGGAACAAGCGCTGGCGGCCGGCTTTACGCCGGAGCACCTCGATGAGAGCATGGCCTGCTGCTACCACGACATGCCGATAGGGACGCCGACCCTCAGCCGATCGGACATGACCCGGATCGTGCTGGAGTACCACCGGCGCTTCGGTCTGCGCAACCCGGCCCGGATTGGAGAATCGGTTCGCGCCCTGACGCGGGCCGGTTACTCGGAAACCGAAATCGTCAGGCTCTACTCGGTGCTCATGCGCCGAACCGTGGCCAGCACCGAGGAACTCATCAGCCCATGAGCCCGGCAGTCCGCTGGTATCAGCACAGGTATCATGGGACGGGATACCTGGGCGTCGTCTTCACGGTCATCCCGCGTCTGCCCAAGTTCGTGCACCCGGCGGTCGCGCTGGTCACGGCCGCCATCTTCTTCGTGCTGTTGAAGGCCGAGCGGCGGGCCCTCATGCGGAACCTGGAGGTCGTGACCGGGCGATCCGGGTGGCGGACCCTGTTGAATGCGTACCGGGCGTTCTACTCGTTCTGCGACTTCATGGTGTCCTATTGCTACGTGCCGCAGGCGAACGATGAAGAGTTGCTCGCGATGCTGTCGAATCCAGACCGGGGCGCCGAGATCATCGACGGGTGCCTGTCCGAAGGCCGGGGTCTTCTCGTCTGGACCGCGCACGTGGCCAACTGGGAGTTCGCGTCGCGGCTCCTCGAACTGCACGGGCGGCGTGTGATCGTGGCGAGGGTCGTCGAGGCGGACAATCCGGCCGAACGGCACCTGCGGGACCTGATGACCAACGAGCGTCTCCGCGCCGTGGATCTGCTCGAGCCAACCGCCGTGCTCGAGCTGCTCGCGGCCTTGCGTTCGGGAGACATCGTCGCCATGCAGGGCGACCGTCTGTTGCACGGCGGCGGAGTAACGGTTCCTTTCTTCGGCAGGCCGACTCGTTTCCCGGCAGGGCCGTTTCACGTCGCGCACGCTGCCGGGGCACCGGTCGTTCCCGGGATCGTCGTGCGCACGGGCTGGCTTCGCTATCGGATGCTGGTGGCGCCGCCCTTGCGCATGGACCCCGGCCAGCCGCGCGATGAGAGCATCAGGCAGGCGTTGACCGAAGCGACTTCGTTCCTGGAGGCGCGGCTGCGAGAGTATCCGCAGCAGTGGCTGAACTTCTACGACTTCTGGCCCGAGGATGTGCCGGGCCCCGTGCAGCGGGCATGCGACACTCCTCAGTGATCGCCATCACCGGTGTCGGCGCGACCAGCCCCTACGGGGACGGGGTCGGGGCGCTGTTCAAGGGCCTGTCGTCCGACACGCCGGCCCTCTCGCCGCTCTCGTTGTTCGACACCCCGCTCGAGTACGTGCCGGTTGTCGGCCAGGTGCGCCACGCGGTCGAGCAGGCACCTCCAGGCCGAATGCCGATGTCCCGCACCGATCGCCTGGCCCTTATGGCCGCCCGCGAAGCAACAGCGGGGCTGAGGGCGCACGTGGAACTGCGGAATCGATGTGCCGTCGTTTTCGCATCAACCGTGGGCGGGCTGTCGGACCTTCCGCCGGCCATGGTGGGGGACCCCCCGGAGTACTACCGGCGAGCGGGGCTCGATGTCGCATCAACCTACCCCGTGTTCCACGTGTGCGACAGCGTGGCTGCCGCGCTCGAGCTGGGCGGAGCACGCGTCGGGGTCAGCGTCGCGTGCGCGTCGGGCGCCATTGCCATCGCGATGGGTGCCCAGATGATTCGTGACGGCCGGGCGAGGGTGGCGCTGGCCGGAGGCAGCGATGCCCTGTGCGCGACCACGCTCGCGGGGTTCAACGCGCTGCAGGCGCTCGACACCCAGGCCTGCCGGCCGTTCTGCGAGACGCGTGCAGGGCTGAATATCGGCGAGGCCGCCGCGGCCGTCCTGCTGGAAGATCTCGAACACGCCCGCGCGCGCGGAGCCGGGGTGCTGGGTGTGCTGTCAGGCTGGGCGTTCAACAACGACGCGTACCATTCGACGGCACCTGATGCCGAAGGCCGCGGCCTCGCATCCTGTATCACCCTGGCCCTCGCGGCGGCGGACGTGGCGACCGACAGAGTCGGGTACGTCAACGCCCACGGAACCGGGACGGCGCTGAACGACGTGGCCGAACTCCAGGCGTACGAGCGGGCATTTGCCGGCCGCTCCCGTCCCGTTCCCGTTTCTTCGACGAAGGGACACTTCGGACACACCCTCGGAGCCGCGGGCGCCATCGAAGCGATCGTGGCACTCCAGGCCGTCCGCCACGGTCTCGTGTTTCCGACGATGCGGCTGCGCAAGCCCCTAGAGTCGAAGCACGTTGACTTTGTCCGGGACCGGACGCGCAACGAAGAGGTTCAGACCGCGATCAGCGTGTCGGCCGGATTTGGCGGCAGCAACGCGTGCCTGGTGTTCGAACCGGCGCCCGCCGGAGAGGTGGGAGCGTGAGTCCGATATTCGCGATCACCGGGTTTGCCTCGGTGACATCCAGGGGCGTGCAGCGGAGTCTTCCTGAATCGGGTCCCGCGATTCCGCCGCGGCTGATCACGCAATGGCCGACCTCGGGGCCGCGGTGGGCGTGCCTGGTGCCGCCGTTCCGAGCGGTCGACATCGTGCCGGGTCTGCGGACCCGTCGCATGGACCGCCTGTCGGCGTGGGCGCTGGTGTGCGGATCGCTGGTCTTCGAGTCGGCCGGGATCGATCCTTCCGTGACCGATCCTGATCGCACGGGCGTCGTCTGCGGATCTGCACTGGGATGCCTGGATCGAACACAGGAGTTTCTCGCGGCCGTTGCGCAGAACTCCGCCAAGGCCGACCCGATCCTGTTCCCCGAGACGCTCGCGAACATGGTCCCCGGCCATGTCGCAAGCCACTTCGGTCTGAAGGGCCCCAACCTGACGGTCATGGCGGGCGCGCTGTCTGGCGAGACCGCGATCATGGAGGCGGCCGCCATCCTGGCTTCGGGCGCGGCAGATCGAATCCTCGTCCTGGCCGGCGACTGTCTGACCCGACCGCTCTATCACTACTATGAAGCCGCGGGTGTGCTCGACCCGGCCTGCTTCGATGCCGACACGCCGGAGGTGCCCCCTGAACGACGCCATCGTGTGCCCGGCGAAGGTCTCGTCGCGTGCCTGCTCGAGACCGAAGAATCGGCGGCGGCCAGAAACGCCGCGGTACTTGGGCGCTACGTGGGCGGCTGGATCGGAGCCATCCGACCTCCAGAGCAGCGACCTCTGCGGAAGGACGATCTCCGGCCCGGACCGTTCGCCTTCGACGGTCCGGCGCTCTTCGAGTCTGCCGCCGACCGCCTTGACTCGGATGCCGGCATGCCATCGGGCGTTGACCTTCCCGGCATTCCGGCTGCCGCCCTCCGCCCGCTGGCGCGCGGATCGCAGGTGGGCCTGTTTGGAGGAGCCGGACTCTGGAACATCGGCGAGGCGCTGATCCGGGCCCGAGTGTCGACCGCGGGCAGCATTCTGGCGACCAATGTCGAAGCCTGCCGGTCACAGGCGGCGGCCACCTGCGTGGCAGCAGGAGATCGTTCGTGAGCGTGACTCTTGCGGGAGCGGCGTACGCCGTGCCCGACACAATCGAGCCGGTCGACGACATTCTCGACAGGGAGCGAGAGCGCGTAGACGCGGCCCTCTCGGTTGTCACCCCCGCGCTGCGCGAGCGGGTGACGACGCAGCTGGGGATCGAACGTGTCCGCGTCTGTGGCCGGCAGCAGCCCTATGATCTGATGAAGGCCGCCGCCGCGACGGCCCTCGAACGAGCCGGCGTCAGCGGGTCGGCTGTCGACCTCATCCTCGACTACAGCACGCTGCCGGGAACCTCGGAGATCTACGCTCCGCTGGCGCCCCGCCTTTCCACCGATATCG
The DNA here is from genome assembly GCA_963843385.1 of uncultured Acidobacteriota bacterium. GTDB lineage: Bacteria > Acidobacteriota > Vicinamibacteria > Vicinamibacterales > JAKQTR01 > CAVOHU01. Next base: position 149,450 of record CAWJJY010000005.1, on the reverse strand, counting down.
ACGCCGAAGCGTCGCTCAATATCACCTTCAAGCTCGGCGGGTGCGCAGGCATGCACCTGGCGATGAAGCAGGCGATGGCCCTGATGAGCAGCGACGAACGCCTCCGCGTCGCCCTGCTGGTGGCGGCCGACAGCCCGCCGCCGGGCAGCCGGTCGTTGATGCCCATCACGGTCCAGGGCGATGCGGGGAGCGCCATCGTCCTGCGCGCAGATGGGGACCGGGGACCGACCATCGAAGCGACCGAGGTGCTCACCGTCGGCACGCTGCACCGCGTCATCACCCTGGCGACCCGCCAGGACGGGAGGGGTTTGGAGCTCCGCGTGGACGCGGCCCAGTCGGAACAGTCGGTCGTGCCCGTCTACTACCTGCATTTCCACCGCCTGATCCAGCGGGTGCTCGCGACGGCGGGGATCCACCTCTCGGATGTGGAACACGTCATCTACTCGAATCTCAGCGCCAGCGACCGGGCAGGATTCGTGAGGGCGATGGGGCTCGCGCCTGCCAAGAACCGCAAGACCGCCATGGCGGACTACGGCCACACGTTTGCCAGCGACCTGGTCATCAACTATTGCGACCTGGTGCGTGAGGGGGCGGTCGCCCCCGGGCAGTGGCTGCTCTTCGCGTCGGCGGGGATTGGATTCACCTGGGGTGTCACGCTTGCGAGAGCATGACGGTCCGCCTCTGCTGCTGCACGACTGGCTGAACCGCGCTGCCGACGCGTGGCCCGATCGGCCCGCGATCGTCGAGCCGAGCCGCGAAACGACCCTGGCCGAATTGAGGTCGCAGGCGACGGCCCTGGCCTCCGTCTTCCGGCAGAGCGGGCTGGTCCCTGGGGACCGCGTCGCACTCGTCATGGACAAGTCGCGCGACGCCATCGCTGCACTCTACGGCGCGAGCATGGCCGGGGGCGTGTACGTTCCCATCCCGCCTTCGTGGCCCCACGCGCGGATTGACGCCGTCCTGCGAGACTGTGATGCCCGAATTGTCGTGGCCCATGGCGGCGATGCCGGATCGGGCACGCCCTGGCTGCGCAATCCGGGGACAGGCGCAACGATGGCGTGGCCGGCGCCCGATTCAGCCCGCGCGCCGGAGCCGGGTGATGTCGCCCTTGGCGATCCGGAGCGCCCTGCCCTCATCCTGTTCACGTCCGGCTCGACCGGTACTCCCAAGGGCGTGACCATCTCCCACGCGGCGGTGGGAGCGTTCGTCGACTGGACGGCGAAGGAGTTCGGCCTCGGCCCGGACGATCGCATCGCCTGCCCGTCGCCGCTCAGTTTCGATCTGTCGACCTTTGACGTGCTGAACATCGCGCGCAGCGGTTCGGCCTGCGTCGTGCTGCCGGAGGCGACACGATGGGTGCCGAGGCTGCTCTTCGAGGAACTCGCAAAGTCGGGCGCGACGGCGTGGTATTCGGTCCCCTCCGCCCTGAACGCGGTGCTCGAGACTCCAGCGGTCGTCGGGAGCCGCCTGGCAGGCGTGAGGCTGGTGCTGCTCGCAGGCGAGGTGCTGCCGCCGCGCCTGGCTGCCGCACTGCGCGAGGCGTGCCCGCACGCCCGCATCCTCAACCTGTACGGCCCCACTGAGACCAACGTCGTCACGTGGTACGAACTGCCGCGGACGATCGACCCTGACCGGCCCGTCCCGATTGGATCGGCATGCCCGTACGCCCGGGTGCGCATCCGGCCGGATGACGAGAATCCCGGCGGCCAGGCCGGCACAAGCGGCGAGCTGCTGCTGGCCGGGCGATCGATGATGGCCGGGTACTGGAATCGGGCGGCGGACACGGCCCGGGCATTCATCGAGATCGACGAAGGTCCCGACCGGGTGCGGTACTACCGGAGCGGCGATCGTGTGTCACTCGTCCCCGGCGGCCAGCTTCACTTCGTCGGCCGAATCGACCGTCAGATCAAGCGCCGGGGGATTCGCATCGAATTGGGGGAGATCGAGAGCGCCCTCGGCCGAAACGAGGCGGTTGCCGAGTCGGCGGCCGTGGCCACCGACGGCAGCGTCCCCGCGGTGACGGCGTTTGTCACGCTCCGCGCAGGCGTCGCCGCAAGCGTCGACGACCTGTGGCTTCATTGCGCACAGCACCTGCCTCTGTCCATGCTGCCGGATCGCATCGTGATCCTTGCGGAGATGCCGCGTGGGAGCCGGGGCAAGATTGACCACCAGGCACTGTCCTCATGGAAGCCGGCCGCCTCGTGACTCGCACGCGGTCCCGTTCGGTCGGAGTCGGCCCCGGGCCCGGCGATATCGCAGGCGTATAATGTTCCGCGGTTGGCTCGTTGCCGGCCATCTGCCCTCCGGAGGCGGAGGAGCATTGACGAAGGGCAGCAGGCCCGGAAGCGGAGTGCCCCCGTGAAGGACGACATCAAGTCCGCGATCCGTGAGTACATTGCGGGAAGCGAATCGCTTCGCCGCGCCGGGCCGATCACGGATACGACCATCCTGGGTACCGCCGGAGTTCTCGACTCCCTCGCCATCATCGAGCTGGTGCTGTTCCTGGAAACGCGCTTCGGCATCGAGTTCTCGAGTCGCGACCTCGACAGGCGGAGGCTCGAGACCGTCGATCAGATCGAGCGGCTCGTTGCGGAGAAACAAGCCGCGCTGAACCGGCCGGCCGAGACAGAGCCACCCGATTCATGACAGGCCGACGCCGCGCCACCGGATTGCGGCGGTTGCTGATCCTGCCGGTCGGACTCGTGTTGCTCGCCGCGGAAGCCTGCCGCGGGCCGGGTCTCCTGCCGTGGGAACGGGTGCCGCTGCCCCCGGAAGGCATCGACACGGCGCGGGTCGCCGACGGGCCGGTGGTCCACATCGATCGCGTGCGATTCCATTCGGCCAGCATGGGCGACGACCGGTACTTCCTGGCGCTGGTCCCGAACGGGCCGGAACCCGCCACCCACATCATGGTTCTCAATCATGGGTGGCTCGACCGGGCCGAGGATCTGCTGGTGCACCTGGCCATCGATCGTGTGTACTCGGACTTGCTGGGAAAGCAGGCCGTGGCGCGGGCCATCATCGTCCTTCCCGATCTCCGCATCGCGAGCCGGTTCGGCGCGACAAAGCCCCGCCCATCTCAACGCGCGGTTGCGAGGTATCTGGGGGAAGAGGTGGCCGGCTTTGCCGCCCGCCTCTACGGCATTGCCGCTGATCGGTCCCGCTGGTCGGTCTCAGGCATTTCGTTCGGCGGCTACATGGCGCTCGATGTCGCACTCAACTTCAGCCAGCGGTTCGGAGGCGTGGGTGTCGTCAGCGGGTTCTACGACCGCGCGTGGGCCTTCTGGCCGGCAGCCGGCGCGGCGATCGGTCGGGACGGCAACGCCCAGACCGCGAGTCCGGGCGGGCCGCCTCCACGGGTGCTGCTGGCGTGCGGGACCGGCGACCGGTTCTTCAAAGAGATGGTGTCGCTGCACGAGCGTTTCGAATCCTCGGGCACGCGCCACCAATGGTTGACGGCGCCAGGCGGGCACACGTGGCAGTACTGGTCGACGGTTGTGGAGCCGCTCTTGAAGTTTCAGCTGGGTGGAGGCGACCGGGTCGGCGACCGGCCCCGTTAGACCTGCGTCGGCGCCAGCCGTTCGTCTGACGGGCGCCTGGCCCCAAGGCCCGAGCCTCGAGCCCCAAGCCCCTAGAGATACGGCGACAGCAGCGGCGGCCGCAGTTCGGCGACGCCGTCGAGCACCGACACGTTGCCGAGGATCACGAGCGGCCAGAACCAGCGGTCCTTCACCACGAGCACGTTGAAGGCGAACGACATCGGCAGCAACACGCGGACCGCGGCACCCGGGTAGCCTTCCCATACGAGCGGGCTCAGGAGCGGCATGAAGACCGCGTAGACGACGCCCATGCGCCACCACGGCGATTTCCAGTCACGCCTGGCCAGCAGATACGCGGCCTGCGTCGTGAGGCTCACGAGCGCGACCAGGGTGAACCGCGCGTACGAATTCCATCCGCCCGCCCTCAATTCGGAAATCGTCTCGACCCATGTCTTCGCGTAACCCGAAAACGGCACGCCGAAGCTCGCGGGATTCGAGTAGTTGAAGTCCGGATACACCAATCGCACATAGAGCGACCACAGCACGAACGGGCCGATGGCCATCAACAGCGCTCCGCCGGTCTTCAGCACCTGACGCGGCGTCTTCGGCAGTTCCTCGACGAGCATGCCGCTGCCCAGCAGGTTTGTCTCACGGCCCAAGCCGGCCAGGCCCATCACGCAACTGCCCAACACCAATCGGTTCCGCTCGATAGCCAGGATGGCGAGCGCCATCACCATCATGCTCGGGCCCTCGAGCAGGGCGTTGCGTATCGACAGGCTCAGGCCCGCGCCGAACAGACAGCCGAACCACGGCAGGAAATGACGGGGGGCCGTCGGGGGGAACCACCGGAGCATGAGGACGGCCAGCACGACCCACGCGATGATGTTCTGCAGCGCGTACGCCTTGAGAATCATGCGCGGCTGCCCGAGTCCTCCGACATAGGCCGTCCAGGCGAACAGGATGCGCCGCGCCCTGTAGGGCGGGGTGTCGAGCGCCTTGTCGATGGCCCTGTCGCGCAGCAGCGGCTCGAACGCCAACTGGGCGTACCACTGCCCGTCGTACCCCGCCCCCGGGAACGTGAAGTGCGGCACCGCGCGGACCGCGGGCAGGACGTTCCCGTAGAACTGGTCGCCGAAGTTGATGAGATACGTGAAGCCTGTCCGGCGATGGCTGAACTGCCTGATGGAGATGCCGAACACGGCCGCTGCCGCGATGTAGAGCAGCGCCGCGACGGCCGTCGCCTTCCGGATATGAGGCAACCGCCCGCCGGTCCGGCCCACGGCCCGTCGTACCGATTCGAGGAGCGTCAAGCACCGCCTCCAGGCCGCCCCTCAGCCGTGCTCGCTGGCTTAGGCGACCCGTCCTTCCAGGCCGGCGGGTTGACGCCGAGCAGGTGCCGCACGAAGAAGTCGTAGCGCCTGTGCTCGCCGTACGGCCCGCCCGGGCCGTGCCCGGCGCCTGGGATCACGAGGAGGTCGAAGTTCTTGTTGTTCTTGATGAGCTGGTTCACCACTTGCATCGTCGACGAGGGATCGACATTGGTGTCCATTTCCCCAACGACCAGCAGGACGTCGCCTTCGAGCCGGTACGCGTTGTCCACGTTGGACGACGCCGCGTACTCCGGGCCGATCGGCCAGCCCATCCACTGCTCGTTCCACCAGATCTTGTCCATGCGATTGTCGTGGCACCCGGCTGCCGACACGGCGGCCTTGTAGAACTCGGGGTGGAACAGGAGCGCGCCAAGGGAGTTCTGTCCGCCGGCCGAGGAGCCGTAGACGCCGACCCGTGTGATGTCGTACCAAGGGTACTTGGCCGCCACCGCCTTGTGCCACAGGATCCGATCCGGGAACCCGGCGTCCTTCAGGTTCTTCCACGCGACATCGTGGAACGCTTTCGACCGGTTCGACGTCCCCATCCCGTCAATCTGAACGACGATGAAGCCGAACTCGGCCTGGGCCTGCATGGCGTTGTACGCGCCGAAGGACTTCGGCACAAACGAGCCCTGCGGCCCCGCGTAGATGTTCTCGATGACCGGGTACTTCTTCTTCGCGTCGAAGTTGGTCGGGCGGTAGATGACGCCCCAGATGTCGGTCTTGCCGTCGCGGCCGAGGGACGCGAAGACCTCGGGCGGTTTCCATCCCGCCTTGGCGAGTTCGGTGAGGTCGCCTCGTTCCAGCTCTGCGATGAGCGTGCGATCGGAGGTGCGGTGGAGCTCGGAGATCGTCGCCAGATCGACCCGCGAATAGGTGTCGACGTAGAACTTCATGTCGGCAGAAAAACTGACGGTGTGATTCGCGTCCGTTTCGGTCAGTGCCGTCAGGCCCGAGCCATCGATGTTGATGCGGTAGAAGTGAAGGAAATACGGGTCCTTGCCCGGGTACATGCCGCCGGCGCTGAACCAGATCACGTGCTGGGCTTCGTCCACCTTCACGACACCGCGAACCGCCCAGTCGCCCGTCGTGATCTGGTGCTTCACGGCCCCGGTGGTGCCGTCCATCAGGTAGAGGTGATTCCAGCCGTCCCGTTCCGACATCCAGATGACTTCCTTGCCGCCGTCCAGGTCGTAACGGAATTTCTTTCCTGAGTCGGCCAGGCTTCCGTTCGCCGTGCGGTAATTGAAGAACGTCCTCGGTTCCTCGGAAATCACGGTGCGAGCCTTGCCCGTCGTGGCGTCCACTTCAATGATTCGATAGACCTGGTGTCCCCGCTGGTTGTACTCGAACGTCAGGGCGCTACCGTCCTTGCGCCATTCCAGGCGAGACATCGAGTAGGGATTTGGGAACAGTGCATTGTCGATGTCGACGTGGCCGGCAGGATCGATCGCGAACACCACAGGCTGATCGAGATCCAGGACGTCGCCGGGCTTCGCGTAGACGAGCGTCGAGTTCTTCGGCTGAAGCTGATCCTCCGGCGAGGATTCGACATAGCGGACTTCACGGCGATAGCCGGGCCGCACGCGGTAGGCCGCGAGCTTCTTCGAGTCGGGCGACCAGGCAATCGAGGACAGCCTGTAGAAGTTGCCCTCGGAGCCGTCGGTGCTCAGGCGTGCCAGCTTCGTGCCGCCAGCCGGGCGGACGACGACGTTGAAGTTGTTGATGAGCGCTTCCCACTTGCCGTCAGGCGACGCTCGCGGCCGGTCGTCCGGGGCCTGCCCTCCGCGGCCGCCCCCCGCTCCCAGGGCTCCGCGGCCCCCGGCTCGGCCATCCGTGGATTTCCGGCAGGTGTAGTCCGAGAGCGTGCACCGCCATGCGGATCCAGCCGCCGTGAACTGGATGGCCTGCTCGTTGTCGGCGAAGGTGAACGTACTGAAGGGCAGGGTGACGGCCGTGTATTTCTCGTTCGCTGCACTCGACAGCGACGAGGCCATCCTGGCGTGATCGAAGGGAGGGCTCTTCTGGCCGGTTTCGGCCTCGACGAGCACGAACTGGTTGCCGCCCTTCACGGTCTTCCGGTACCAGAACCGGGCGGTTTTCTCGATCCACGTCGCAGGCCCGGCAACATTGACCGCCTGGCCCTCGTACCTTGCGCGCAGCTGGTTGGCGCGCTGATAGTCGGCCAGCGTTCCTTGCGCCCGCGCCGGCGAGGACACCAGCACGAGGACGGCGATCACAACCGATGTCGAGAGAATCCGCGAACTCATATTCGGCTCCCTGGAAACGTAACGACTCGTGCGGCGGGGCAGGGCCGAGGCTGGCAGGCGGGTGCTCCCGTGAGGTGGCTGCCGCCCGGGCGGAAGGATTCTGACAGAAAAGCAGGCGAAGTGGATCTACACTTTCAAGCTGGGACCAACAGTGAAGAGGTGATTCGGGTCGCCGCCGACCCACGGATGCCAGCTTGAAGCCTGGAGGAATGGCACGATGTCTGTCCGCCGATCCTTGCTCGCGTTCTACGTGGTCGTGGGCCTCGCCGCCGCGACGAGCCTCTCGCTGGTCGGCGCCGATCAGGCCGTACCCCAGGATCTCTACGCCGGGCTGCGCTGGCGGCTCGTCGGGCCGTTCCGTGGTGGGCGCATCAACGCGGTGAGCGGCGTGCCGGGCCAGCCAAACACGTTCTTCTACGGGTCGGTTGGCGGCGGGGTGTGGCGATCCACCAACGCGGGCCGCACGTGGCTCCCGGTGTTCGATGAGCAGCCGGTGGCCTCCATCGGAGCCATCGCCGTGTCGTCGTCCAATCCGAAGATCGTGTATGTCGGCACCGGCGAATCCGACATGCGCGACTCCATCGGGTACGGCAATGGCGTCTACAAATCCATCGATGGCGGCACCACGTGGACACACCTTGGGCTCGATGCGACGCGCCAGATCGGCCGCGTCGTCGTCGACCCGAAGAATCCGGACATCGTCTTTGTTGCCGCGCTCGGCCCGGCCTACGGCCCAAGCCAGGATCGCGGCGTGTACCGATCGCGGGACGGAGGCGCGACCTGGAACCGCGTGCTTGAGAAGGGCGACAGCGTCGGCGCTGTGGATCTCGCGTTCGACCCGGTCAAGCCGACGACGATTTACGCGGCGCTGTGGGCCACACGTCGTCCACCGTGGTACATCTACGCGCCATCCAACGGCCCAGGCGGCGGCGTGTTCAAGTCCACCGACGGCGGCACGACGTGGACCCAACTGACGACCGGCCTTCCGGTCGAGGGTCTGGGCCGCATCGGGCTCGCGGTCGCGCCGACCAACCCCAGGCGCGTGTACGCGATCGTCGATGCCAAGGAGGGCGGCCTGTTCCGGTCCGATGACGCCGGGGCGAGGTGGGCCAAGATCTCCGGGGAGAACAGGATCTGGACGCGCGGCTGGTACTTCGAGAAGGTCACCGTGGACCCGCGCAACGCGGACATCGTGTATGTGTCGAACACGTCGCTCTACAAGTCCACGGATGCGGGCAAGAGCTGGACGCCCATCAAGGGAGCGCCTGGCGGCGACGATTACCACCAGCTCTGGATTTCTCCCGAGGACTCCAACCGCATGGTGCTCGCCAGCGACCAGGGTGCGATTGTCACCGTGGACGGCGCGGCCACGTGGAGCTCGTGGTACAACCAATCGACCGCGCAGCTCTATCACGTGGCCGCCGACGCCCGAACTCCGTATTGGGTGACCGGCGCGCAGCAAGACAGCGGAGCCGTGGGCACACCGTCCCGCAGCTCGCACAGCGTTATTTCGATGCACGACTGGACGGGGCTCTGCGCCGGCGGGGAGAGCGGCTACACGGCGCCCGACCCGCTTCACGGCGAGATTCTCTTCGGCGGTACCGTGACCCGCTGCAACGTCCTCACCGGTGCTTCGCAAAACGTGTCTCCCGAGCGCGGCCAGCCGGCCCCGGCCCGTCACGCGTGGACGCAACCCCTGGTCTTCTCGCAGGCCGACCAGCGCGTGCTGTACTACGCGAACCAGTTCGTCTTCAAGACGACCGATGGAGGCGTGACGTGGGAGCGCATCAGCCCGGACCTGACCCGTGAAGATCCCGGCGTGCCGGCCAACCTCGACGCTGCGTCGGCTGCCGATGCCCCGGCCGAGAAGCGTCGCGGCGTCATCTACACGATCGCGCCGTCACCCGTTCGCGCGCCCGTCATCTGGATTGGCACCGACGACGGGCTGATCCAGATGACCGTTGACGGGGGAACGACCTGGAAGGACGTGACGCCTCCCGCCGTGACCTCCTGGACCAAGGTCACGATGATCGACGCGTCGCACAGCGATGCGGGCGAGGCGTACGCCGCGGTCGAGCGACATCAGCTTCAGGACTACGAACCCCACATCTTCCGGACGCGCGACGGCGGAAAGACCTGGCAGCCGATCACGACGGGTCTGCCGGCGGGTGTCTACGTCCAGACTGTCAAGGAAGACCCGGTCAGGCCCGGGTTGCTCTTCTCGGGCACGGAACGCGGGGTGTTCGTCTCGTTCAACGACGGCGATCTCTGGCAGCCGCTCCAGCTGAACCTGCCGGCGACCTCGATGCGCGACATCGCCATCCATGAGGACGACGTGATCGTGGCCACGCACGGCCGCGGGTTCTGGGTGCTCGACGACATTTCCGTGCTGCGCCAGGCGAGCGCAGAGGCCGCCAACGGTGACGCGTTCCTGTTCCGGCCGGCCGCCGCCACCACCATGCCGCCCGGGAACGAGAACGGGACGCCGCTCCCGAAGGACGAGCCCATCGCCGAGAACCCTCCGTCCGGCGCGGTCATCGATTACTACCTGAAGGCCGCCTCGTCGGGGCCCGTCACCCTCGAGATCCTCGACGCGTCGGGCCAGGCCATCCGGCGCTACTCGAGCGAGGATCGGACGCCGCCGCGTGATCCAACCACGTTGAACATCCCGGCGCACTGGGTGCCCATGCCCGAGCCCCTGTCAGCTCTAGCCGGTATGCACCGGTGGATATGGGATTCTGCGACCCACGCCCCCTCCGGCCAGCGGCCGGGGAGGCGGGGGAGGCGGTGGTGGTGGCCGGGGCGGCGCGGCCATGTCGCCCACCGGCGCATACACGGTGAAGCTGACCGTCAACGGGAAGAGCTACACGCAACCGCTGATGGTGAAACCGGACCCGAGGACGGGGAGGTAGGGGGGAGAATAGGTTACAGGTTACAGGTTACAGGGGACAGGGGACAGGGGACAGGTTACTGGGGCCGGAGGCCGTGCGAGCCAGTCAACCCATGGCTCGAAGGTTGGAATCCCGTCGGCTGTCACCTATCACCTGTCACCTATAACCTGTCACCTATAACCTGTCACCTATAACCTGTCACCTATAACCTGTCACCTATAACCTACAACCTTCAGCTTGTGGCCCGCCGTCGAGCGCGCGAGGGATGTTTGCCGCCCAGGTGGTCGAGCACTTTGCGCCCGAGTACCTGGTTCGAGTGCTCGAGACCGCGTACCACAGACCGAGGCCCGGCTCGCTCATCGTGCTCGAGACGATCAATCCCGCCTGTTGGCTCGCGTTCTTTTCCAGCTATCTCCGCGACCCGACTCACGTGCGTCCCGTTCATCCGGACACGCTGGAATACTTGTTGCTGGCGAGTGGGTACCAGCGCGTGCACATCAGCTATCGCTCCCCGGTCCGGGATGACCAACGTCTGCAGAAGGTGACGGGGGCGGCCGAGGGTACAGTGCTTCCGGCATGGGCGGGAACGCTGAATATGAACGCAGAAAAGCTGAATCGTCTGCTTTTCGGCTTCATGGACTACGCGGCCATCGGGGAGCGGCAGTAGCCGCGCGTCCGGGCTGGAATCAGATCCGGCTCAATCCCGTAAACGAATTCTTGAAGGAGGCCATCCGATTGTTTGGATGTCGGTTCATGGTCCGCTTCATTGACGTGCCTATGGCCGACAGTGACCGTACGGGTTTGTGACCCGGCGTCGCGGTTGACAATTCGTATCGCCCGCGCTACCGTGTCGCGCGGCCATGTCCCGCCAACTGGCGAGCGCGCCAGAGGTACAGCTGCGAGTGCTGCCCCCGATCGCCGCTGTCAACTCAACGTGACATCTCGGGATATCTCAAGGGAAAGTAAGAAGCGTGGTCCGGAAAGTAATAACCGCACCGTGTTGCGGGGAGGGGTCGATGAAGTACAGACCGTGCTGGTTCGTGTCAACGCTTGTCTTCATTCTGATGATCGGGCTGGGCGGGTCGCTGGCATACGGCCAGGGCTCGACCGCCGCAACGCTGTCAGGCGTGGTCGTCGACGGATCGGGCGCAGTCGTCCCGGGAGCCGACGTGACGATCAAGCACAACGGCACCGGCGCCGTGAACACCACCGTGACAGGCGCCAACGGGACCTTCGTGCTCCCGTCGATGCCTCCAGGCAGCTACACCATCACCGTCGCACTGATGGGTTTCAAGACCCGCGTGCTCACCGATGTCACGCACCAGACGGCCGTGCAGACCAACGTGCGCGCCGTGCTCGAGATCGGCGCGCTCGAGGAAACGGTTGTCGTGCAGAGCGGCGTCGAGATCGTCCAGACGACATCGTCTTCGGTGGCGACGACCGTCCCGGTGAACAAGATCACCAACATGCCGCTCGGCTCGCGCAGTGCACTCGACTTCGTCGCCCACCTGCCGGGCGTCGATACGGCGTCCAACGTCCGCAGCTCCACCGTCCTGGGGCTGCCGCAGAGCGCGATCAACATCACCCTGGACGGCGTGAGCATCCAGGACAACTCGAACAAGACGAGTGACGGGTTCTTCACGCGCGTGTCGCCGCGACTCGACGCGGTCGAAGAAGTCACGGTGAGCACGGCCGGCGCGGGCGCCGACTCGTCAGGCACCGGCGCAATCCAGATCAGGTTCACGACCCGCTCTGGAACGAACCGCTTCAGCGGAAGCGGCTACTACTACTATCGCGACGACAAGTTCTACGCGAACACCTGGTTCAACATCCGCGACAAGCTCCCGAAGGGCCATGAGCTGCTCCGTCAGCCCGGGATGCGCGCGGGCGGCCCGATCGTGATTCCGAAGCTCTTCGACGGCCGCAACAAGGCGTTCTTCTTCTTCAACATGGAGGTGACCGACACGCCGGGCACCACCAAGAGCGATCGCGACATCCTGACGGTCGACTCGCAGAACGGGATCTTCAGGTACGCCGGCGGGAGCGTCAACCTGTTGGATCTCGCCGCTCGAACCGGCAACACCTCGACGATCGATCCGACGATCGGCGGCCTGCTGGCCAGCATCCGCTCGGCGACGACCAGCTTCGGCGGCGGCGAGGCCGGCGTCATCACCTCGCTGTCGAACCCGGCCATCGAGCGGTTCAGCTATCAGCAGCCGACGAAGAACACGACCTACTATCCGACCGGCAGGATCGACCTCAACCTGACCGCGAACCACCGGTTCTCGGTTTCGGGAAACTTCACGCTGCTGTACTCGGTGCCGGACACCACCAATTCCACGCAGAAGCGCTTCCCTGGCATGCCGACCTACGGCGACCAGGATTCCCATCGGTACGCACTGCAGGCGTCGGTCCGGTCGACGCTCGGGAAGTCGGTCGTCAACGAACTCCGGTTCGGCGCGAGCGGCGGCCCAACCTACTTCAACCCGATTTCGACGATCGACTCGTTCTCGAACCAGGGCGGCTATCGCCTTGGCATCAGCCAGGCCATGTCGATCGCCAACGTCTCCGGGCTCACCACCCAGAACTCGCGCGACGCAACGACGCGGTTCGTTGAAGACACGTTCAGCTGGCTGAAGGGCTCGCACAGCATCAGCTTCGGCGGAACGTTCCTCGCCGCCGAGATGTGGAACGACGATCACACCCTGGTCCCGCAGGTGGGCTTTGGCATCGTCACCGGCGACCCGGCGGATGCCATGTTCTCATCGGCGAACTTCCCCGGCTCGTCGAGCACGGACATCACCAACGCCAAGAACCTCTACGCGGTGCTGACCGGCCGCGTCAGCAGCGTTGCCCGGGACGCCCGCATCGCGAGCGGCGGCAACACGTACGACGTGCTCGCCGCCGGTTACACCGCGGGCCGTCTGTATGACGTCGAGTTCTTCGCGGCGGATTCGTGGAGGGCCAAACCGAACCTCTCGATCAACGCGGGCGTGCGCTACTCGATTCAGCTGCCGTACCGTCCGCTCAACGGTGCGTTCTCCACGACGACGGTGAACGACATCATGGGCATCACCGGCACCGGGTCCGGGTTCGTACCCAGCTCGATCGTGACCGGCCTCGGCAACCTGTTCACGACGAAGCAGGAAGGCATCGTGCCGACCTACATCCAGATGAACAAGGGCACCTTCGCCTACAACACCGACTGGAACAACATCGCGCCCAGCATCGGGTTCAACTGGACGATTTCCGCCGACGAGGGCCTGCTGCGGAAGCTGGTTGGCCAGCCCGGCGACACGGTCCTGCGCGGCGGGTTCAACATGGCGTACCAGCGGAACGGGATGTCCGATTTCCGGGGTGTGTACTCCGCAAATCCGGGCAGCTCGGTGGCCGTCACCAAGAACATGACCAACGGCAACCTGCTGCCGGCTGGCCAGCAGTTCCTGCTGCTCCGCACACCCGGCGCGACCAATCCGCCGGCGTTCAACGAGACGCGGACCTATCCGATGGCGGTGCCGTCGCCGAGCGAAGAGCTCAACATGTTCGACCCGAACCTCAAGGTGCCCTACGCCATGACGTGGACGGCCGGCATCCAGCGCGCCATCACGCGGACGATGGCGGTTGAGGTTCGGTACATCGGCGCCGACAACTTCGACGGGTGGACGACCTACGACTACAACGAAGTCAACGTCTACACCAGCGGCGTGATGAACGAGTTCAAGTTGGCGCAGGACAATCTCCTCGCGAACATCGCCAACAACCGCGGCTCCAACTTCAAGTACTACGGACCGGGAACGGGCACCAGCCCGCTGCCGATCACCCTGGCCTACTTCAATGGATCGGGAAGCTCGACCGATCCCGCGAAGTACACCTCGTCGAACTTCTCCAACTCGTCGTGGCTGACCCGTCTCGCCTACTACAACCCGAACCCGTTGACTTACGCGAGCAGCCTGCATTCCGACGCCGTCCTGCGTGCCAACGCGATCACCGCCGGCCTGCCCTCCAACTTCCTGGTGGCCAACCCGGCCGTCGCTGGCGCCAACATCACCGGCAACGGCGGCCGGACCTGGTACAACTCGGTCCAGGTCGAGCTGCGCAAGAGGATGTCGAAGGGGTTCGAGTTCACCGCGAACTACACCTACGGCTACTCGACCAGCTCGAGCCGCATGTCCTTCACCAAGGAGCGGATTCCGTTCCGTCAGACGGGCGGCGGCGGCGGCGTGACCCATGCGCTGAAGGCCAACTTCACGCTCGAGGCTCCGTTCGGCCAGGGCCGCCGGTTCCTCAGCAACGCCGGCCCGATCGTCAACCGGATCATCGGCGGCTGGACCTTCTATGGCCTGGCCCGTGCCCAGACCGGCCGCCTGCTCGACTTTGGCAACGTGCAGCTCGTGGGCATGTCCAAGGACGAACTCGCGAAGTCGTTCAAACTGCGGATTGATCAGAACCAGGCCGTCTGGATGCTGCCGCAGGACATCATCGACAACACCATCAAGGCGTACTCGGTCAGCGCGACCTCGGCGACCGGATACGGCACGCTTGGGGCGCCAACGGGCCGTTACATCCGTCCGGCCAATGGTCCGCAGGCCGACGGCTCCTACTGCATGGAGACCGTGTCGGGATGGGGCGACTGCGGCATCCGAAGCCTCGTCGTGACCGGACCGCCGATCGTGCGGTTCGACCTGAGCGTGATCAAGCAGATCGCGATCGTTGGCAAGATCAACGTCGAGTTGCGCGCTGAGGTCTACAACATCCTCAATCGCACCAACTTCACTCCGGTGATGTACACCGGGGCGACGCCTGACAGCTACCGCGTGACGGGCGCCGACATCAACCGTCAGTCGCAGCTCGTGTTCCGTATCAACTGGTAGAGTGTGGGACCGCCGCGAGCCATCGTGGCTTGCGGCGGAACCTTTGCGAGATCGAAAACACCCGGCCGGATTTCGTTCCGGCCGGGTGTTGTTTTGTACGGGTTCTCTTGCGGTTGTCCAGCGCGGCTCGCGGCAGGATTCAGATTATAGGTTACAGGGTACAGGTTACAGGAAATGGCAATGGAGGTTGCGGGGGCTGGCGGGAACAATTGCCTGGTCGCCAGCCGCGTCTGCCATGCCATTGCGAACTTGCTCAGGCCGTGGCGTATGTCTCTCTGTAACCTATAACCTATAACCTATAACCTATAACCTCTCTCCTCTACTGTCCTCCCCTTCCTCCCCTTCCTCCCCGTCCGCCCGTCGCGGCAAGCGGCTTCCTCGGCAGTTTGTCATCGCGGTTCGCCGCCAGGTACGCGAATCCGGCCGCGATCGTGGACATCTGCATGCAGTCGCGAGGCTGCAGCCGTTCGTAGGTATCCAGGTTGGTGTGGTGAATGATCGTGTTGTACTCGATCTCGTCCTGGATGAACTGGAAGCCCGGCAGCCCCACGCCGTCGAAGGACTGATGATCCGTGCCGCCCGTGTTCCTGACCGTGATCGTCGTGAACCCGAGGCTGCGGAACGGCTCCATCCACTCGCGGAAGATCGGCCCGGCGGCCTCGTTGCCCTGAAGGTAGATGCCCCGCAGCGCCCCGGTGCCGTTGTCGATGTTGAAGTAGGCCGAGAACTTCTCGTAGTCGGGCTTCAGCTCGAGCGGACCCTGGGGTCCGCCTCGCCCGCCGCCGGCAGGAGCGCCCGCGCCAGCAGCCGGGGCCTGGCGTGACGCAAAGTGCGCCGCCACATATTCGCGCGAACCGATGAGGCCCTGCTCCTCGCCTTCCCACAGCGCGACTCGCACCGTGCGGCGCAGCTTGACGCCGGTGGCCTTGAGGATTCGCATCGCCTCCATCATCGCCGCCACCCCGACGCCGTCGTCGGCCGCGCCGGTCGCCGCGTGCCACGAATCGATGTGCCCGCCGAGCATGACGATCTCGTCGGCCTTGTCGGTGCCCGGGATTTCACCCACGACGTTGAAGACCGGCGGATTGGGGTAGAACGTGTTCTTGATGTCGGCCTCGATCGTCACGGGCACGTTCTTCGCCGCCATGCGTGCGATGCGATCGTATTGCTCCGCGGGAATCGCGACGGCGGGCAGTGTCGTCGCCGGATCGCTCGCCCTGTTGCCTCCGATGGTGTAGATGCCATGACCGCGGGGCGCCGTGGTCAGCGTGCCGAATGCCCCTTCGGTCCTGCAGAACTCGGCGAGGACCGCACCGAATCCGCCTCGTCCGCCGCCGGCGGGCGGCTGAGGCTGCCCTGCGGCAGCGCGCCCCGGAGGTGGTGGGGTCGCGGCAGCGGCCCGACCGGGTGGCGGCGGCGTGGCGGCGGCAGCGCGTCCCGGTGGTGGCGGTGTTGCCGGCGCAAGCTGTGCGGCCGGTGCGGCGGCCGCGCCCCGGCCGGCGCCTCCGGGCGGCGTGATGCCGAACTCGGGCTGCGTCGCCTGCGCCATCTCCATCGTCGCGAGCTGTTCAGCCGTGAAACGCCTCGACGGCGGGTCCCAATAGGCCGGCACGTCCGGCACGGGCGCCGTCATGACCCACTTGCCCTTGAGTTTGCCCTTGTACTGATCGAGCTGATCCTGGCGTGGTCGCGGTCATCACGACGACCCCGGCCGACTGCAGGCCGATCGTGCCTGGCGTCCAGGCCGTCGGCGTGCCGGGAATGGGGAAGTTGCCCTGCGGGGTCACGGCGGCCATGTAGAACTTGTCGTTGGTCCAACCGCGGTCGAACCCGTTGCGGTTCTGCCACGGCTCGATCGTGACGTTGACCAGGCCCCACTCCTTCATCTTGGCAACGGCCCAATCGGCGGCCTTGCTGGCCGTCGGAGACCCGGTCAGGCGCGGCGCGTAGACGTCGGAGAGCCAGCTGTTCAGCTCCATGACCTGCGAGCGCTGGAGCCCTTCGGCCTTGATCTTGGCGATGTCTTCGAAGTTGATCGACTCGTTCCTGGCGACGAGCGGCACGGCGAGCATGATCGCCACGGCCGCCAAAGCACAGAGCTGCTTGCGATTCATGGGTGTGGACTCCTTACGGCACGAGCAGAAGGCGCGCGGAAACGGGCTGCGTATCGTCGATGAGACCTGTTCCGCGGTCAGTGATCTCGGGCGTTTCTATCACGGAGGAGGGGGCGGAGCAAGGGGAACCGTCCGAGCCTATTTCAGGCGCTTCAGGTCCTTCGCGGCGCCATCGAGATCGGGTCGCAACCGAATCGCCGCCTCGAGCTCGGCAATCGCCTCGGTTTTCCGGCCCAGTTTCTCGAGAACCTGGCCGAGACGCCACCGCGCGCTCGCCTGGTCCGGAGATTCTGCCTCGGGCTCGATCGCGAGGTACTTCCGGAGGTAGCGCTCGGCGCGCGGCAACTCCCGTCCGCCGGTCGCGAGGATCCGCGCGGCGCTGAAGTACGGCACGAGGTTGTCGGGCACGTTCTGCTCGGCCTGCTGCAAGGTGGCGTCGAGCTGCGGCCAACGCCCCGCGGAAGCATAGGCGCGCGCCAGCGTATTGAACGCCGCGATTCGCCCCGAATCGATCGCCACCGCGTTGGTTGCGTGCTTGATGGCCTCGTCGACCTTGCTGGGCTCGGCGCTGAGGTAGAGCCCCGCCAGGCGTGATTGAATCGAGTAGCTTCCAGGATCGCTCGCCGCGGCCTTCTGGAGGAGCGATTCGGCCCGGCCGCGATCCTTCTCGCCCATCGCGAGGTTGACCTCGGCCAGGCAGGCAAGCGCCGGATCGACGGTTGCCAGGATCTTGACGACCTCCCGGCCGCGGCGCTTGCTGCCGCCGACGATGAACGGCGCGTTGATGTAGAAGAGCGCCCGCATGTTGAGCGCCTCGGCGTGACGCGGATTGAGCGTAAGCGCCCGATCGAGCGTCCGTTTGAACTCGCGCTCATACGACAGCGCCTTCAGCAGGCCGGCGCGTCGAGCCAGGCCAGCGACCGCATCGGCCAGCGCGAACTGATGGTCGGCGTCGTTTGGACTGACGCCGACGAGCCGCTTCGCCAGCGCGTACCCGCCCTGCAGATCCCCGAACGCGACTTTGACGCGAGCCATCCAATACAGGCTGCGAATGTCCCCCGGGTTGGCGCGAAACGTCGGCTCGACGAGCGCCTTGATCTGCTTCCAGTGCCCGGCCCTGCGCAGCGCCTCCGGATCGGGCTCGACCGCGAGCGCGGAGGCAGAGGCCACGACAAGGAGGACGGCCATCGTCAGGATTCTGGAGCGCACTGGTCGATCGACGGGTTGGCGCCACGGGTCCGGCAGATGCATGTCCATCCTACTTTCCGGCCAGGTACCCCGGTCGCGCGATGGTTCGGACATTCTTCCCCTTCACCCTCACCTCGAGGCGGTGCCAATCTTCGTGCGAAACGCCCCGGGCGCAGCACACCGAACATCGCTCGCCAGCAGCTCGCTCGGACGTTAGGCGGCTTCGGGCGTCCGGCTTCGGCCGGCCGGCCAGACGAGGCGCACCTACCTGACTGAAAATCGAACGTCCCTGCGTGCAGCGGGCTTCCCCGATGAGTCAGGCGCAGTCGCGCCCGGCGCGGGGAGCCAGGCCTCGATGCTGAGGAGATACTGCCCCCCGCCCATTCCCGCGACTGGAAGATCGACCTGGTGGTCGGTCGAACGAGCCGCGGAGAAGCGCTGAGGCTCCAGCACGTCGGACGCTGCGTGTGCCGTGATTCCGCGCTGGTCGGCAACGCGCGCGGTCACCAGAACCGGCTTAAGCATACCCCTGCCACCCTGGTAGATCCGGACAAAAACGGATACGCGGCTTGTGGCGTCGAAGGCCCGGAGTGCGGTCGGCACGACCGCGGTCAGGGCCACGAACTTGTCCTTCCCGACGACAGCCGGTCCCGGGGCAACCGACAGCAGCGCGCCCGACATCGACAGCGATGCCTTGTTGAAGTCGGGCACATCGAGCTCGCTGTAGACGCTCCCGCTCTTCACGCGTTCGGCGTTGTCGGCGGCGACGCGCAACTGGTAGTGCCCTGGCTTCAGGTCGAGCCGCGAGAAGACTTCGCAGACGGTGTCTTCACCCGCAACCGGCCGGACAACCAGCCGGACGTGCAGCCGTTCCGATGCCTTCAGCTTGCCGTCGTCGCCGATCGCGCGGACGACGACCTCCACGTTCTCGACGCTCCGGGACATCCCCTGTGGCGTCGGCTGCCGGAGGGCGGCGACGATGGCGACAGCCGTGTCGCGTGACCCCGGAATCGCGAACGGCGCAGCGGCCACCTGCATGCCGAGATCGGATTTCGGAACGATCGCCGAGATGGCGCGTTCGAGACTGGAAGGCTCCGCCGAAGGGGTGCCTGCCTTCAGCGGACGCGGTTCGTAGTAGCCCCCGCGCGCCCTCACGGTAACGCCCGGCCGGTTGACGCGCACTTCGATGCGCCGGAACCTGCCGTCGGCGCGGTCATTGGCCGGCTGATAGCCGAGAAGGTAATACGATCCGTTCTCGCGGAACACCTGCGCGATGCCGGCGCGGGCATCGTTGGCATTGGTGATGGCGAATCCACCCGTGTTGAACGACATGGCCTCGAGGAAGCCGGCGTTCAGCGTGCCTGGGTTGGCTGTGACTGCGGTCGAACCGGCCAGGGCATTCCGCGTCGAGGTGGGCGGCCGCAGGCCACCCGGGTCGAGGCTGTAGATGTTGACGTTCGCCCGCTGCGCGGCCCTGAAGACGTCGAGAAACTCGTTGATGAGTTGACTCGAGACGCCGCCTGTATCGTCCCGGGAGTGCGGCTCGACGCCGCCTTCTTCCGTCACGCCGATCTTGATGGCGGGCCCGGCCAGGCTGATGTCGATGGGGATTCCCACACCCACGAACAGGATCGACTTGCGCCGTTGCGGGAGCGCGGCGAGAGCTTCCGAGACGGCGCGCAGTGTGTTGATCGTCGCCCGGTAGAGCGACGAGGCGGCGACGTCGAACCGATCGAACGGCATGACGACGGGCGCGCCGTTGATGTCCATGGAGAGGGCGTTGTCGAGCGCGCCGTTGAACCTCGAAACGGCCGCGCGCAGACGATCCCGGTCGTGCGTGAATTCCTGGCCGTGACGCTGGTTCATCGTGAAGACGACCGCGGCCAGGTCGTTGGGGCCGAGACGATCGATGGCCTGCGATCCGAGCGCACGCGCGCGCAGCACATCGATCGCCGGCATCGGCACCGCGTCGTCCATGACGAGCACGACGATGCGGCGGTCTGCCTCGAGGTCGGCGTTGGTCTGGACATCCGGCTGTACGTCGCGAATCCAGGGCGCTGAAGGTGCCTCGTCATCCGGCACGTCGACCGCCGAGAAGGTCGTAATCGCCTGGGGCCGGCCGTCTTCGATCACGGTGAAGTCGGCCGCGGCCAGACCGCGCACCGGACGGCGATCGGCATCGAGGACCGAGACATCGACCAGGACGGCTTCGACGCCGCTGCGAAACCGCGGTTGTTGTTGGCTGGCAGGCAGGCGCGCACCGGCCAGCCACATCAGCGCACCGGCGGTCATCACCACGGCGGGCACGAAAACTCGGCCAAGACGCATCAGGCCCCCAACAAGTCGCGACCTCGATGGCACGGGACGGGGGAAGTATACAACTTGGCTGGCGGCTGGCGGCTGGCGGCCGGCAGCCGACAGCCGAGATGAGAACGAGGCCTACATCGTTAACGGGACCTTCGATCGCCGCCCGCGTGAAAGACTTTGCCGGGGTCTCAAGAACTCGGAGCCGCCGCGCGCCTCCGAGACGCATCGCGTCGGCCGGGTACAAGAGCGGGGCCCATCTCCCGCAGTCGATGCTGCTGTCGGTAAGATGGGCCCCTGGATGTTCCAGGTCATGGTTGCTGCGAGCAAGGCCTCCAGCCTCCAGCCCCCAGCCTCCAGCCTAGAGCGGCCTCAGGCTGCCCTCGTAGGGGATAACCTGCCCGGGCAGCACGTCCACGTCGAACACCATCGGTGCGTATCCTTGCGCCTGCAGTTCGACACGGTGCACACCCGGGGCGAGCGGCAGCGGTTGTTCGCCGCCGTAGAAGTCGCGGGCGATGCCGACGTAGTTGCCGTCGACGTAGACCGCGGCCTCAGTCGGGGCGACCAGGAAGCTCACGCCTCCGTATCGCACGCCCGGGACAACCCGAATCGGGTAGCGGTAGCGGTAGGCTGGCACCGCATATCCGTAGCGGTACGGAAACGGCCGTCCCGCGAAGATGCCCACGCGAACGCCACCGAGGTTGAAGCGCAACCCGAGGCTGCCCACAAGCCCCCCGAACCCGCCGTACCGGTACGGCTGTCTGTACTGGTAGCGAGGCGGGTCGTATAGCCGGACGACTGGCCGCTGGACGCGACCACGCTGCTCGTACCTGTAGTTCCGGTCTGCGCCGTTCCGTGCGTTGCGATCCTGACGCTCGACGGCACGTCCGACAACCGGGCGAGACTTCGCGCGACCATTCTGATCGCGCTGGTCAGCGAACGCGGGCGCGGCGCCGATCGTGAGTGCCACTGCCAGTGCCGCCGGCTTGATGATGGTCGTGAGTCTCATGATGATCCTCCTGTCGCCTGCCCGTTTGAACCGTGCTTCGCTTCCATCGCGCGCCCGGTTCATCCCGTGCAGGCTCACGCCCATCTACGTCGCAATCCGCTTGCCATCATGATTCGGCCGTTTGCGGCCGTTTTACCTGGAGAACTGCCCGAGCCGCATGCTGATGTCTCCACTTGAGGACATCGAATCGTGGACATCCTGCCGAGCAGGAAATCCCTTACGGAAATCCCCTCCGGTGTGATTCCAGGACCGGATCTCGCTCGGGATGACTCACGTGCGCGGTCTACCGCTTGGCGGCGTAGAAGAACCGGAAGTCATTGCGGCATGGTGTAGGATGTGGGCTCGTCTGACCGGCGACGTGTTCATTATCCAATCCCGCAGTTCTGGAGAACCCGCTCCATGCATCTGAGACGCCTCGTCATGTGTTCGATTCTGATCCTGCCCGCTGTCGTGGGAGCCTCGCCGCAGCCGACGCCGCAGACCGATCCGGTCGTCGCCAAGGCCCTGGCGATTCACCAGCGCGTGCTCTCCATCGATACGCACGTCGACATACCCGGCGGGAATTACGCCACCCCGGCGGTCGATCCCGGCGCGCCCGCGACCAACCTGAAATGCGACCTCACCAAGATGGAGAAAGGCGGCCTCAAAGGCGTGTTCCTGGCGGTCTACGTAGGCCAGGGACCGCTCGACGAAGCCGGATACAAGCGGGCCTACGAGCAGGCGATGGCGAAGTTCGAGGCCCTGCATCGGCTGACCGAACAGATGTATCCCAACCGGTGTGCGTTTGCGAAGTCCCCCGCCGACGTGGAGCGAATCGCGAAGACCGGCAAGCGCGTCATCATGACCGGGGTCGAGAACGGCTACCCGATGGGCACCGACCTTGCCAACATCAGGAAGTTCTACGATCTCGGCGCCCGCTACATCACGCTGTCGCACAGCGGCAACAACCAGCTCGCGGATTCATCGAGCCAGCGGGAGCCGCTGAACAACGGCCTGTCGCCGCTTGGCAAGCAGGCGGTTGCCGAGATGAACCGGCTGGGCATGATGATCGACGTGTCGCACATCGCGGAGAAGTCGTTCTGGGACATCATCGCGACGAGCACGGCGCCCATCATCGCGTCGCATTCAGGGTGCAAGGCGATCACCGATTCCGATCGGAACCTGACCGATGACCAGCTCAAGGCACTCGCGAAAAACGGCGGGGTCGTTCAGACGGTCGCGCTCGCCGGTTACCTGAAGGCACCGGAGCCGGCGCGCACCGAGGCCATCGCCAGGCTGCGAGAGGAACTGGGGCTGCCCTCGCGCGGCGGTCGCGGATCGGGCGGCGGCGGCCGGGCTGGCGCCGGAGGGAGGGCAGGCGGCGGGCGCGCGGATGCGCCGCCGATGACGCCCGAGCAGCTGGCCGACCAGCAGAAGAAGATGGAGCAGTACCGCGAGCGCATGAAGGACGTCGACGCGAAGTATCCGACGGCCACCATCAAGGAGTTCGTCGATCACATCGACCACGCGGTCAAGGTGGCCGGGATCGACCACGTCGGCATCGGCACGGACTTCGACGGCGGCGGCGGCATCCCGGGATTCAACGACGACACCGACGCGCCGAACGTGACGATCGAGCTGGTGAGGCGCGGCTACACCGAGCCGCAGATCCGGAAGATCTGGGGAGAGAATCTCCTGCGCGTCTGGCGCGAGGTCGAGCAGGTCGCCGCGAAGACGCAGAAGGCCAGGTAGAAGCGGCAATGGCCGGTGGGGCTCGAGGGCGCGGCCCTCGGGCCCGGCCCGCCTGGCGCGCTTCCGCGATCCCTGCCGCCGGCTCGCTGCGGGTGTATCCTGATCACGAGGTGCGGTGTCGACTTCGTCGGCCGAGTCGTTTCAGGAGGGGAGAGCACCAATGGATCCACTGAAGCGGAAACTCACCGGCCGCAAGTGGCTGGGCGGGGTGTTTGTGGCGCTTCTTGCCGTGTACGGACATACCTGCGCTGACTCGCCGACCGGGGCCAGCCACGCGGTGGTCACGGGTTCCTGGGGCGGGACGAGCATCGCGCTGTCGGTGACCGCGGAAGGCGCCACGGTCCAACTCGACTGCGCGCACGGGACCATAACCGGCACACCGCCGACGGTGGATTCGTCCGGCCGGTTCGAAGTCGCGGGTCAGTTCGTTCGCGAGCGCGGCGGACCTGTTCGCGTTGACGAGACACCGCTTTCCCAGCCCGCGGTCTACTCCGGAACGACCGACGGCCGGACCATGAAGCTGACCATCACGCTGACCGGCGACCAGCAGACACTTGGTCCATTCGAACTCGGGCTGGGAAGAGCGCCGCGGCTGTTCAGGTGCCTGTAGGGCCGGGATCCGCCGCCCTGGCGGGCCGGGCGGTCGACTCCGTTCGTCCCCGCTCTTGATCCTGGCCGTCAGGCGCCAGGTCCGGCTCGCTACCGCTGATTCCTGCCTCCACCAGGCCCTTCTTCGACCAGTTCGAACGAGGTCGCCGCCCACTTGAGCGGGATGACATACGCGCCCCGCTCAGCCGGAGTCGCGACGGCAGGAACGCATCGTCCGACGCCCTTGAGGCTGGCCGGCTGTTCGACCCTGAGCCGCGCATTGGGCACAGCGGCGGTGCCGGCAGCGAGCGTCAACTGCACCGCGTGCCGCCGGAGGTCGACCACCACCCGTTCGAAACTCCCGGCGTCGAGCGTCAGCCACAGCCCGAGCGGCGCCAGGTAGACCCTGGTCCGGAACGAATCCCGCGGCGTCACGTCGACCGCGCCGGCGCTGGCCTTCAGATTGCCGCCAAAGGCCAGCCATCCCAGCTCCGGATGCCTGACCACGTAGGTCGCGGTGTTGATCGCGTGGCCGAAGAAATTCGGCGCGTAGTCGCCGGAATAGGGATCGGCCTTCAACGTGTCGGGAAACGCATGGAACGCCGCCGACGCGAAACCGTCCTGATCGATGTTCGCGATGGCCCCCATCATTCCGCCGTACCCCACCCGCAGCAGATAGATGTCGTCGGGACGATCGCGATAGGCGCTCAGCACCGGGATTGCGTTGAGCCCTGACCCGTAGTGATGCAGCTGCCGCTCGACGCGGCGGATCTTGCCCGCGTACTGAAAATCCCAGTACCGCCTCGCGCTGCCGTTATAGCCCCAGTGCGGCAGGGTCGGCATGTAGGCGAGAATCGCGTTCAACGTGACGTCGGCCTTCGCGGTGTTGCCGAAGTACTTCGACCACGCGTAGACCTCTTCCTGCCCCGTCGAATCCCACGGCATCTCGCTTCCGAACGGGTATGCGAGCGTCGCCCAGAGGTCAGCCCGCGACTTCATGCGCGACTCGAGATCGGACGCCTGACTCGACCAGCTCTCGCGTTGCAGGTCACGCAGGATCTCGAGGAACACCGTGCCTTCCATCTGGCCGAACTGCGCGTAGCGCGGCGCGAAGGTCACCATGGCCACCGCGGTCTGCCAGGCGCGGTCCAGGTACCAGCTCCACGGGTGATTCGTGACCATCCCGATCGTGTTTCGGGCGAGACGGTACATGGCCCAGTGCAACGCGGCCACATGAGGGTAGTCATACGAGCGGTCCACCTGATCCGCGGCGCTCCGGTTCCAGCTCGTCCAGGTGCCCCAATTCACATCGCCCCGGTAGTATCCGGCCGGCATCTGGTCGGGCTGGTAGTAGAAGAGACTCTTGCGCACCGCGAACGGCTTCGCACCCTCGGCGTGCTGCAGGCCGCCCCACACGACACGGTCGATGAACTCCTCGTACTTGGCGAGTTCGGCCCGGTCGGGTTGGCCGAACTGTTTCATCGCGCCGGCCAGCCACGAGGATCCGCCTTCGTCTCCGAGCCCCGCGATCCAGGCCCGGCCGTCCTGCGTGACGATCCGATCTTCCTCCCGGTCGTAGCTCATCACCGACGGACTTCGCCTGAACGGATCCGCCGGGTCCACGAACCACTGCTTCGTCGTTTGGAAGCGACCCAGATCGGCGACCGCCTGGGCGGCCGGTTTCGTCACAAGGTAGTGCACGGCCTGGACCGTTCCGTCGGCATAGGTGAGGACGAGGCGGGCCCGACCCCAGGTCGAGCCGCGCAGCACGTACTCTTTCCACCCGCCCGGCCGGCTCGAGCCGCCGGAGACCACAATCGCGCCTTTGGGCTCGACCGCTATTGACGCGACGTTCCTGGCGTACTTGAGGAACAGCCGCCCATCGATGTCGGCCGGCAGCACGTACCCGGGGACACCGAAGGCCACGGGCCGCTCGTTGCCCGAGAGCGTCGCATCGATTCGTCGAAGGTCCTGCGAGAGGACGAAGGCGAGACCATAGGACCTCGACTCGCCTGGCCTGAGCGTCAGCTGGGTTGGAGGATTCCACGGTCGCGCGTGCTTCCACTCATCTTCCGCAAACGCCTGGGTGTGTACCATCCATTCGTAGAACCCCTCGAAGGTCGTGCCGCGCGGCGTCGGATCCGTGAAGATCTGCGGTGCGGGTGCGGCTGCGCCGGCAGGCACGCCGGCAGCACGGCGCGGATTCAGTATCGGGTTGTAGGCTTCGAAGGGCGTACGGCCATCGGGCACCGCCAGCAGCACCGGGCCGTGGCCGTTGAGCCTCGTGACCTGCAGGTATCCGGCGTCTTCCCCGATGTACGGGTCATAAAACACGCAGCTGGCGTGCGCCTGGTCGAGACTCCGGTTGCTCAACACGTTGTTGAAGATCAGCGGGATGCCAAGCGCGCCGATCTGGACGATCTGATCGGTGCGGTTCTTCAGCTCGAAACGCAGGACCAGCCGACTGCGATCGAGCCGCCACGACCGGATGATCTGAAGAGGAATCCCGGCCGGCAGCGTCGGCGCGAGGTCGGCCGCCGCCAGCACCGGGGAGGAGGCCGGCAGCGCCGTGACGGCCGTGCGGGCCACCGCAGAGGAGTAGGGCTTCCACTCTCCCGACGTCCCCGTGCGGACTCTGAGATCGATGTCGCCCAGGTGGTAGTACCCGTCCCGAGAGCGTTCGACAAGGAGATCGCCGGGCGTGAAGTCGAATGGTTCCGCACCCTTCGCTCGAAGCGCGGCCACGGTCTGCGACGAACGGACGAGGTCGAACTGGAAATCTGCCGTCTCGATCGACATCGTCCCCTGGTCGAGCATCGGGCCGGCAGTGGGGGCAGGCTTCCGCCCCTGAGCCGCTCCTCCGGGGGAGAGCGCTCCCGAGAGGAGGACCAGGATGAGCCAGGGCAGGCTGGATCGCCGCGTGGTGGGCAGTCTCATAGGCTCGTCCCTCAGAGGGTCGTGCGCATGAGCTAGCCTACTTCAAGTGTCCGGGGAACCCGACGACCGCTTTGTCTCGACGCC
The DNA here is from genome assembly GCA_963843385.1 of uncultured Acidobacteriota bacterium. GTDB lineage: Bacteria > Acidobacteriota > Vicinamibacteria > Vicinamibacterales > JAKQTR01 > CAVOHU01. The sequence continues at coordinate 122,551 of CAWJJY010000005.1, read as the reverse complement.
TGTCTCAACGCCTGTTCGCGACGGCCGCGGTGGCGAGCACCGTGCTCATGACATCGCCCAGGCTGACCTGGCCGGTGAGAATGCGCAGGTCCGGACCGGCGTGGCGCAGCTCGAAGTAGCCACCGACCGAAGCCCCAAACGTCGTGAGCGCGAGGGTGAGCGCGAACCTGGTTTTCTGGTCCCTCCGGTGCCTGGTCTCTATCCGTTAAGACGTCGGGCGGGGCCCGAAGGTGCGACCAACGGGCCCATGGGGGCCGCGATCCCAGGCGCTGGTGCGACGTATCCCGCTGTCGAGACAGCGCAGACAGGCCACTAGTTGAACGTGACAACGTGACTGTGCGAGTAGGTCGAATACCCGCCGTAGCCGTCACTTTCCTGCGTCGTTCCAACGGTCGAGGTGGACGAGATCTTCGAACCCGCCGCCACCTGATGCACCTGGTCAGCGGTCATGTCCAGCGAGTGATCGTGGTCGGCCTCGCCCCTGATGCTCAGCGACACGCCGCCCCCGGCCTGCAGCTGCGCGCGAGTGACGACAGCCGTGTGGCCGTGGTTCGCCGAGATCACGCCGGCCGCGTCTCCCGTCTGGGGCGAAGGCGCGGGCGGGGCTGGAGTCGGGCCCACGGCGGCATTGCCGGACCCAGCCGATTTGCAGGCCGTCATGGTGACGACCATTCCGACGAAGAGCGCCGTAATGGAAGCCGCGGTGAACTCGCGCCGCGTCATGTCTCGAGTCTCTGTTCGGATCGCCATCTTCCTCCTCCTATTCAGACGAAGGACGTTCCCCGTCACCACGATGAAAGGGATGCGAGAGAGGACTGCAAGGCACGCGCCGTCGCGATCCGCCTGAATTTACTGGGGTTCGTGCGGGTCAGGCCCGATCGGAGCTTTCGGCGGAAGTAAGGCCTTACGGCGCGCGTCAGCGCGGCCGATCCCCCCTCGTGCGTGCGCCGGGTCTCTCCGACGACACACGGACCGGCAGGGCACCGAAGTGCCCGCGCGCGGATCTGACACTTGCGTCCGGACCTTCCTGGATCCCATCAGGCCAACTCGTGCGACACTGGTCTGACGGGCACCCTTCATGGCGATGTGACAACGATGGCGTACGGCTCGAGGCCTTCGGCGCAAGCCTGCCTGCTCCGTTTCGGCTGCCCGGAGTGTGGGTTGTTCAATCCGCCGCCGGTCGCGGCGATCGCCGTTGCGATCGGCGGACACCTCTCGAAAAGGATTTGCACATGGCACTCGGCACGCGAAGGCTTTCTGAAAAGGAGATTGGCAAGCGGACTGCCCATCTCTCCGGCTGGAAGCTGAAGAAAGGGCGTCTGCATCGGGACCTGATCTTCGGCACCTTTGCTCACGCGTTCGGGTTCATGACCTCGGTGGCGATTATCGCGCAGGCGATGGATCACCACCCGGACTGGTCGAACTCGTATCGCAGGGTCACCATCGACCTCATCAGTCACGACATCGATGGGTTGTCGGAGCGGGACTTCGATCTGGCGGAGCAGATTAGCGCGCTGGCCGCGCCAATTCTCGAGCCCGGGATCGAGTGAAGCGACGGGGTGTCAACACCGGGTGCCGCGGCGTGTTTCAACGATGGCCTCAGGCGTCAGAACTCCCGAGGCTGGGTCCCTTCCTGGAACCGCTCCCGAATCCGCTCCCGGGCACGCTCGCAACGCGCTGCGCGCCTCATACCTACGGCTCGGGAGACCGGGTAAATACCTCCTGCCCGGGTAATTTCGTCCCATTGGCGCCCATGAAGGGAAGGCCGGGAAAACGCCCTCGGCAGACGTAGGGATTCGGCCGACCGGCGTCAGGGTGAATTCAGGCAACTTTAACCGAGTCAATAAGTAGGAGTTAGTCCCGGCCCCATGAACCGGGCGTTCCGGCTCTGCGCAAGCGGCCCCGGAAGGCCCGTTCTGGCGGGTTCTGCCCCGGGCAGGGTTCCGATTCTGGTGGCATCCCTCTTGCGATTCGGAGCGTGGGTTCTGCCAACGAGCACTTTGGTGTCTGCCCATGCTGAATCTCGCGGCATCCCTTCCGACGTCCGTTCTTGGGTTCGTCACGACCGTCCACGCGGCGATGGTCGCCCTCCGCAAGGAGCGGAGCGCGTCGTCCTCGCTGCCTCTGGTGCTGCCCGTGTCCCTGGTGTTGACAACGACGCCGTGGATATTTCAAACGCCGGTGGGGCTGGCCATCGGCGTCCTGGTGCACCTCCTCTGGTTCGTGGCGTGCGAAAAGATGATCCCGTCCCGCCAGGCGCAGAAGGCCCTGGCCACCGCTCCAGCCGCCGGCGGGCTCCGAGAGGTCGTCGCCGGACGCCGACCTGCCGCCCCGGGCCCGACGGGGAAGGCTCCAGCCGCCGGTGCTGCGTCGGCGCCGCAGGGCGCCGCCAGGCCCAAGGACTTCGTCCCGGTCCCCGTGTTGGCCATCTACAACGAGACGCCGACCATTCGCACCTTCAGGCTCTCGCGGCCGCCGGGGTTCGACTTCGAGGCCGGCCAGTTCCTGACGGTGCGGATGCAGGTGGACGGCAAGCCGCACGTGCGCTGCTATTCGATCAGCTCGGCGCCTGAGGCCACCGGCTACATCGAGATTTCGGTCAAGCGCCAGGGCCTCGTGTCGAACATGTTGTTCGCGGTGCTCCGTCCGGGCGCGAACCTGATGGTCAAGCCGCCCAACGGCAAGTTCGTGTACCCGCACTCGGACGACCGCCCGGTTGTCCTGGTTGGCGGCGGGGTGGGCATCACGCCGCTCATGAGCATGCTGCGCCACGCGGTGACGGCCGATCCGTCCCGCCCGGTCACGCTGATCTACTCGGTGCGCACCGAGCAGGAGGTCGCCTACCAGGACGAGCTCGACGTCCTGCTTCGGCGGCACCCGCAGATCCGGCTCGTGCTGACGGTGACCGGCGCGACCGAGTCGAAGTGGCGCCTGGGTCGAATCAACGGCGACATGGTTCGGGAATCCGTGGATGAGCTGGTCGGGTCCGTGTACATGATGTGCGGCCCGCTCGAGATGATCACAGATGTGCGTCGCAGCCTGGAGGAAGCGGGGGTCGCGCCGGCCCAGATCCGATCCGAGGTATTCCAGGCCGCCGCCGCGATAGGCGCCAAGCTGCCTCCCGGCGGCGTGGCGGAAGCAAGCCCGGCGGCGGAAGACGCGGAAGAGCCCGAAGAGCTCGCGGCAGCCGCCGGCGGCGGCCCTCGGCTCGTGCTCGTCAAGAGCAATCGAAACGCGACCGTGACGAAGCGGCAGACCCTGCTCGACGCCGCGGAAGCGGCGGGCGTGGACATTCCGTTCATCTGCCGGAGCGGCGTCTGCGGAACCTGCAAGACGCGCCTGGTCAAGGGTGAGGTCGACTGCACCTCCGACGCGCTCGATCCGAGCGAGCGCGACGCGGGCTTCGTGCTTCCCTGCGTCACCTGGGCGCGGGGGGATTGTTCGCTGGATGCATAAGGGCCGGCGGAAGGACGGCTGGAGGCAGAGAGTCCCATGTCGCATCAGGGTAGCCGCCGCGCGGTGGTCAACGTCCTGCTCGTCTCCCTGGTCGCCAGCGTGCTGCTGGCGCTCTGCGTGCTCGACGAATTCGGGGGATGGTCCTACTACGCGACGCCGCTCGCCGTGCGCGGCTACACCCCGCAGCACGGCGCGCTGCGCCCGACCGGCTACATCGCCCATCCGCTGGGTCTGGGCGGGTTGCTGCTGCTGACGATGCCCGTGCTCTACGCCGTGCGGAAGAACTGGAGACGGCTGCGGAGCCTCGGGTCGATGCCGGCGTGGCTCAACGCTCACATCTTCTGCGGCATCGTCGGCCCGGTTGCCGTCACGCTGCACTCGAGCCTCAAGTTCAACGGCATCGTGTCGATCGCCTACTGGGCGATGGTGGCCGTGATGACCTCCGGATTCGTGGGCCGCTACTGGTACGTGCGCATCCCGCAGACGATTCGCGGCACGGAGATGACGCTCGACGACATCCAGGCGCGCATCGGGACCTTGAAGCGCGAGCTCGAGCTCGAGTCGACGGCCCTGCAGACGGGGCTGCTCGAGCACGTGCACGAGGCGGAGCAGGCGGCCATTTCGACCGACGAGGGGCGCCGCCTGGGACCCTGGGCCGTGCGGTCCAGGCTGCGACGCTTGGGGCAGGTGCTGCGTCGCTCCGGCGTGGAACGCGGCCTGGTGAACGAAATCAGTGCGGCGATCTCGGAACAGGCGTGGCTGGTCAGGCGGATCGCAACGCTCAACCGGACGAAGAGGCTGTTCGCCATGTGGTACATCTTCCACCGGCCTCTCGTCTACGTCATGTTCGGCGTCGCCTTCGTGCACGTGGGAGTGGCGCTGTATTTCGGATATCGGTGGTGGTGAGTTCAGAGACGGCGAACCGGCGGGCTCCGCGATGCGGGGGCCCGGCGTGGCGCGTGTTTGATGGATGCGGGTTGGGGGCCGGAGTGACCCGCGTGATGCCAGCGGGGGAACCATGACGGTCAGTCCGCATTGTCGCAGGTCGGATGGGTTGACGGGTGCCGGACGAAGCGCGCTGCTGGCGCTGCTGATCCTGCTGAGCGGCGCCACGCTGGCGCAGGCGCAGCTGGGGCAGCTGGTGTCGCCGGGCCCCCTCGCCAAGGCTCATGCCAGCCTCGAGGGCGCCGACAAGTGCCAGAAATGTCACGAGCCGGGACACAAGGTCATGGCCACCTTGTGTCTCGACTGTCACAAGCCGGTTGCCGAACGCATACGCCTCAAGCAGGGCGTGCACCGCAACGTCAAGGACGACTGCACCTCGTGCCACGTCGAACACGCGGGACGCGACGGGCAGCTGCGCCCGTTCGACACCCAGAAATTCGATCACGCGAAGGAGGCGGGTTTCGCGCTCGACGGCAAGCACGCGAACATCGCGAAGGAGTGCTCGCGTTGCCACAAGGCGCCGCACTCGTTCCTGGGCGCGCCGACGACCTGCGTTGGCTGCCACTCCGACGTGCACAAGCCGACGCTCGGCACCGACTGCGCCAGGTGCCATTCGGTCAGCGCCACGTTCAAGGAAACCGAGAAGCAGTTCGACCATTCGAAGGCGGCCTTCGTGCTCGACGGCGCGCACCAGCGCGTCGATTGCGCGAAGTGCCACGTCAACAAGGCCTGGAAGGGGTTGAAGTTCGCCCTCTGCGTGGACTGCCACCAGAACCCGCACCATCGGCCCGTGGCGGCATCCACGTGCACGACGTGCCACTCGACGGCGACCTGGAAATCGACGAAGTTCGATCACGCGCGGTTCGGCTATCCGCTGAAGGGGCTGCACGAGTCCGTCCGGTGCGCCTCCTGCCACGTGAAACCGGCGACCAGGGTCGTGCTCGCGTTCGACAGGTGCGCATCGTGCCACCAGGACCCGCACCGCGGAACCTTCAAACAGGATTGCGCCTCGTGCCACAACGAGTCCGGCTTCGCGCGCGCCAAGGCGTTTGACCACAACCGGGACACGAAGTTCCCGCTGACGGGCAAGCACGCGGCGTTGCCGGTGACCTGTGCGTCGTGCCACAAGAACGTGGCGGCCACGCTGAAGAGCAAGGCTCCAGCGAAGGTCAAGGTCGTCGATTTCCGCGGCCTGTCGAGCACCTGCGTCTCGTGCCACGCGGACATTCACCACGGCGAGCTCGCGCAGACGTGCGACACGTGCCACTCGACGGCCAACTTCAAGGTGCCGGACTTCAAGCACCCGCGATTCCCCGAATTCTTCGCCGGCGAGCATCGGCCCGTGGCGTGCGCGAGCTGTCACGTGCTCCAGCCGCCCAGCGCCCCGCGTCGGCCCACGGCCCCGGTGAAGGAGTGGACGTTCAAGGGCGTCTCCACCGCCTGCGCCAGCTGTCACAACGACGTGCACCTCGGTCAGCTCGGCACCAAGTGCGAGACCTGCCACACCATTGACGCGCCGAAGTACGCGCCGGTGAAGTTCTCGCATACCTCGTCGGTCTTCAAGCTCACCGGCAAGCATTCAGGCGTGGAGTGCGCGAAGTGCCACAAGCAGGAGACCGGGGCGTTTCCGGCGAGGCAGGGAACGGCCATCCGGCTGAAGGGCGTGTCGACCGCGTGCGCGTCCTGCCACCAGGACAAGCACCTCGGCCAGCTCACCCAGAAGTGCGAGACGTGCCACTCCACCGACACCTTCCGGCTGACCTCGTATACGCACAAGAACATGAAGGACTTCTTCGTCGGTGAGCACGCGAAGAGGGCCTGCGAGTCGTGCCACAAGATTGAAACGGCGATCTTCCCGGCCGGCGCGGGCCGGACCATCCGCTACAAGGGCATCGGCACGGCCTGCACCAGCTGCCACTCCGATGCGCACCACGGCGCGATGACCCGGACCTGCGACACGTGTCACACGCCGAAGGACTGGGTGACCATCTCGAGGGCGTTCCACAAGGACGGGGTCTTCCCGCTCGAGGGGCGTCACCTCACCGTGCCGTGCGCGTCGTGCCACCAGAACAACCAGATCCAGGGGACGCCGACGCTCTGCGAGTCGTGCCACTGGGAGCGGCGGCAGGACGACCCGTACAGGACCAGGCTGGGCATCCAGTGCGGCACCTGCCACCGGCCGACCTCGTGGACCGCGGTCAACTGGGACCACGCGACGATGACGGGGGTCGCCTTGACCCCAGTGCACAAGGCGCTGGGGTGCGACAGCTGCCACAAGCAGAAGACCTTCACGCCCAACTCGGTGTTCTGCGCCACGTGTCACCAGGCGGACTACGATCGCACGACCAGTCCGGCGCACAAGGCGGCGGGATTCCCCACGACGTGCGAGACCTGTCACCTGACGACGCAGACGTCGTGGATGCAGGCGTCGTTCAATCACAACGCCTTCTTCCCGCTGGTCGGCGTGCACGCGACCCAGCAGTGCGCCGCGTGCCACAAGAACAACATCTACCAGGGGACGCCGACAACCTGCGTCGGCTGCCACCAGGCGCAGTACAACGCGACGACCAATCCGAATCACCGCACGGCGGGCTTCCCGACGACCTGCGAGACGTGTCACAACGCCACCTCGCCGTCGTGGAACACGACGGGCAACGGGGCGTTCAACCACAACGCGTTCTTCCCGCTGATCGGCACGCACGCGACCGCCGCGTGCGCGAGCTGCCACGTCAACAACGTCTTCCCGGGCACTCCGAAGGACTGCTTCAGCTGCCATCGCGCGCAGTACCAGCAGACCAGGTCGCCGAACCATGCGGCGGCGGGCTTCCCGACCACCTGCGACAGCTGTCACAACGCGGCGTCGCCGAGCTGGACGGCCAGCTTCAACCACAACGCGTTCTTCCCGCTGGTCGGCACGCACGCGACGGCCGCGTGCGCGACCTGCCATGTCAACAACGTCTACAAGGGCACGGCGAGCACGTGCTACGGCTGCCACCAGGCGCAATACAACCAGACGAAGAACCCGAATCACGCGGCCGCCGGTTTCCCGACCGCGTGCGAGCAATGTCACAACGCCGCGTCCCCGGACTGGGGCGGAGCCTTCAATCACGCCTCCATCTTCCCGCTGGTCGGGATGCACTCGACGGTACCCTGTGCGACCTGCCACGTGAACAACGTGTTCAAGGGGACGCCGCGGAATTGCATCGGGTGTCACCAGGCGCAGTACAACGCGACGACCAATCCGAACCACCGGGCGAGCGGCTTCCCGACCACGTGCGAGCAATGCCACAACGCGGCAAGAGCGGACTGGGGCGGCGCGACCTTCAACCACAGCGCGTTCTTCCCCCTGGTCGGCACGCACGCGACACAGGCCTGCGCGGCCTGCCACAAGAACAACGTCTACCAGGGCACGCCGAGGGACTGCTACAGCTGCCACCAGGCCCAGTACAACGCGACCACCAATCCGAACCACCGGGCGAGCGGCTTCCCGACCGCGTGCGAGCAGTGCCACAACGCGGCAAGAGCGGACTGGGGCGGCGCGACCTTCAACCACAACGCGTTCTTCCCCCTGGTCGGCACGCACGCGGCACAGCCCTGCGCGGCCTGCCACAAGAACAATGTCTACCAGGGGACGCCGAGGGACTGCTTCAGCTGCCACCAGGCCCAGTACAACGCGACCACCAATCCGAATCACCGGGCGAACGGCTTCCCGACCACGTGCGAGCAATGCCACAACGCGGCCGGACCGGACTGGGGCAGTGCGACGTTCAACCACAGCGCGTTCTATCCGCTGGTCGGGGTACACGCGACGGTCGCCTGCGCGACCTGCCATGTCAACAACGTCTATCAGGGGACGCCGAAGGACTGCTTCACCTGCCACCAGGCGCAGTACAACGCGACGACCAATCCGAATCACCGGGCTGCGGCCTTCCCGACGACGTGCGATACGTGTCACAACCCGGCCGCCGCAAACTGGAACGCCAGCTTCGACCACAACAAGTTCTTCCCGCTGCTCGGCCGGCACATGACGGCGACCTGCACACAGTGCCACGTCAACAACGTCTACCCGGGGACGCCGACCACCTGCTACCCGTGTCACGTGGCGCAGTACAACGCGACGACCAACCCGAACCATATCGCGGCAGGCTTCCCGACCACCTGCGAGGCGTGCCACAAGGCGTCCGACTCGTCGTTCAACCAGGGAACGTTCAATCACACGTGGTTCCCGATCACCTCGGGACGCCATTCCGGCATCGCGTGCAATGTCTGTCACACCAATGCCGCCAACTACATGGCGTTTTCGTGCATGAACGGCTGCCACGCGAAGGCCACGACCGACAGCAACCATCGCGGCGTCAACGGCTACCGATACGATGCGGCGGCCTGTTACAGCTGCCACCCCAACGGGAGGGGCGGCCAGCCATAGGCGGACCAACCATGACCACCGTGCTGAACCGCGGATCCGGGCTCCTGCTGGCTGCGCTCCTGCTTGGCGCGGAGCCGGCCTTTGCTCAGGCACCGGCCACGCCCCAGAGCTCGACCCAGGCACCGGCTACGCCCCAGAGCTCGACCCAGGCGCCGGCCACGCGCCAGAACTCGACCCAGGCACCAGCCACGCCCCAGAACTCGACCCAGGCGCCGGCCACGCCCCAGAACTCAACCCAGACCCAGGTCCAGGTCCAGACTCCGACTATTCCGGCATGGGGCCGCGTCTCGTTCTTCGCGCAGAGTGGAACCACGACGCCGACCACCGGCGGCGGGAGTTCGTCGTACACCGAGCTGGTGACCAACCTGAGCGCCGCCTCGGCGGTTGGAACCGGGGAGGGGTTCGATTACGGGCTCAACCTCCGCTACGCGGGATATCCGTCGCAGTCGGATCGCCAGTCGAGGACCTCGATCTACGACGGGTGGATCGGCGGGCGGTTTCTCGACGGCCACCTGGCGGTGCGATTCGGGCAGATGTGGCTCAACGATCTGGGCAGCCTGGGCTCGGTCGGTGGGGCCCTGGTCGAATACATCGAGCCCGGCGACGGGAAGACCACCAATCGCTGGCGTGGGGGCGCGTTCTATGGGGTCGAGCCCAAGGTGCTCGACGTGGGGTACATGTCCAGCGTGTCGAAGTACGGCGCGTATGTCGCCCTCGAGTCGCCCGACATGCGGCGCCACGTCCTCGGGTATGTCAGCATCCACAACCACGGCCTGAGCGAGCGCTCGGTCCTCGCGCTCAGCAACTACCTCCCGCTGTGGAGGCGGCTCTACGTCTACCAGGTCGCCGAACTCGACCTCAGCGGGCCCTCAGGCCAGGGACACGGGGGGCTGACCTACTTCTTCCTGAACTCGCGCTACGTGATCTCGAGCGCCGTCGAAATCCAGGGGCTGTTCCATCGGGGACGCTCCGTGGATGTCCGTTCGGTCACCGACGACCAGCTGGCCGGCCGGCCGATTTCCCCGAAGGTGCTCGAAGGGTTCCTGTACTCGTCCTACGGAGGACGGATCACGGTGACCGTGCTGAAGAACCTGCGCGTGTTCGGCGGCTACGCGCGCGACACGAACAACCGCGACGATCTGGCCACCAACCGGCTCACCTTCGGCCTCTTCACGTTCAACCTGTTCGGAAGCGGGGTCGACCTCAACGTGACCGACAACCGGATGACGCGCGGCAGCGCGTCGTCGTTCGACTCCTGGTACGTCTCGCTCGGGCGCAGCCTTGGCGCGCGGGTCTACGTGACGGCCGACTACAGCACGTCGCTCTCGGTCCTGCACTTTGCGCGGCTGGACGGCGTCGTGATCGAGACGAGGCCGAATTCGAAGCGGTTCAGCGCCTCCGGGATGTTCAACCTGTGGCGTCTGGTCACGCTGCAGTTCACCGCCGAGCACACCACGGCCGACACCTACCGGGAGAACCGCTTCCTGGCCGGGCTCACCTTCCGGTTCTAGTACCTCCGTCCCCGTCTCAAGGTACCTTCGGCCGATGGCCTGGACGCCGACTGGCGTCCAGACTTGAAGTCCGGTCATCCCGGGCGGGCGGGCCGGGCGAGAGGCCTGGCCGCCTCGCCTTTCGCCGGGAGCTCCCTGGAGGGGACGGACAATGCCCCAAGCCGGCAGCCGTCGGGCCGTGGTCAACGTGCTCTTCGTGTCCTTCGCCGCCGGTCTGCTGGCGGCCTACTGGGTACTGTTCGACCTGGGCGGACTGGATTACTACGGCACGCCGCTCGGCATCCGCGGCTATGCGCCGCAGCACCGGATGCTGCGTCCATCCGGCTTCATCGCCCACCCCCTGGGCGGCGCGGGACTGCTCCTTCTCACGATGCCGGTGCTCTACGCCGTCCGCAAGAACTGGAAACGAATGCGGAATCTCGGGTCGATGCCCGCCTGGCTCAACGTCCACATATTCTGCGGCATCGTGGGCCCAATTGCGGTCACCGGGCACTCGAGCCTCAAGTTCAACGGCATCGTCTCGGTGGCCTACTGGGCGATGGCGGCCGTGATGCTGTCGGGCTTCGTCGGCCGCTACTGGTACGTCAGGATTCCGAAGACGATTCGCGGGACGGAGATGACGCTGGACGACATCCAGGAGCGGATCGCGGCGCTGAAGCGCGAGCTGGAATCGGCGACGCTGCAGGCCGGCCTGCTCGATCGGGTGCACGGGGTCGAGCAGGAGGCCATCTCGAAAGTTGAGGGCCGCCACCTGCGTTCCTGGAGCGTGAAAGTGAGACTACGCCGACTGAAGAGCGAGCTGCGCTCGGCCCGGGCCGCGCGTGACCTGGTCGAGGGGATCATCGCCGCCATCTCGGAGGAGGCCTGGCTGGTCAGGCGTATCGAGAAGCTCAATCGGACCAAGCGGCTGTTCGGCATGTGGTATATCTTCCACCGGCCGCTCGTCTACGTCATGTTCGCCGTCGCGTTCGTTCACGTGGGGGTGGCAGTCTACTTCGGGTATCGGTTCTGGTAGGTCCGCATCAACAAGACGAAGTTGAAGCGCTGGCTGGACGACGCCGCACGACTCCCGGAGTGAGCGTGGCTGCCAGAGGTGCCCCCTCATTGCACCGTTGTTCGGTCGGAGTTAACATGAAGACAGGCGCGGATCCAGCCGGGTCGGCCGGGTGCGCCTCGTCACGAGTAGGAGGGTAAATGAAGAGACTGACCCTGTTTGTCGTCGCGCTGGTCCTCGTCATCGGTGTGACGAGTGCCGTCTCGGCAGCGGATGAGAAGACGCTGACCGGCAACGTCATGTGTGCGAAGTGCACGCTCAAGAAGGCGGACGCGAAAGTCTGCCAGGATGTCCTCGTGGTCAAGGACGGGGACAAGGCGACCGAGTACTACATCACCAAGAACGCCGTTGCGACCAAGTTCGGCCATGTCTGTTCGGGCGAGAAGGGTGCCGTCGTGACCGGCGAGGTGGCCGAGAAGGACGGGAAGACCTGGATCACGCCGACCAAGATGGCGGAGAACAAGTAGCCGACCGGGTAGCGGGCGGCTACGGCCCGATTCCGCAATCCTGCCCGACCCGACGGCGCGCCCTGACGATGGCTGAGGCTGTCATTTGAGGGGCGCGCCGCCGTAGTGCCTCAGCCAGGCGCACGAGATCCGGTGCCCGGTCATCCGGCATGGGCCCTGCCGCCGGTGTCTTGCGCTCCGGCGGTCGCCAGCCCCCGGAGCACGCGGCGCGGGAGACCACTCACTCGGGCAGCGCATCGACCCTTTGTGGCACCTCCGCCATACGCCGGGCGTCTTACGGATGTGACACCATCTCCCCCACAGATCGAAACACTGGGACAGCTCAAGGTGGCCATTGCGCGCGGTGAGGTGCGCCACCGGTCCGTCAGGGACGAAGTTCGCGAGAACCTCGCGGATGGGCTCCGGCGCAAGGCCGATCTGTTTCCCGGCATCATCGGCTACGACGAGACCGTCATCCCGCAACTGGTCAACGCCATCCTGGCGCGCCAGCACTTCATCCTGCTGGGTCTCCGGGGCCAGGCGAAAACCCGGATCCTGCGCGCCCTGACGAGCCTGCTCGACCCGTGGCTGCCCGTCGTCGCGGATAGCGAGGTGCACGATGACCCGCTGGCGCCGATCTCCGCGTTCGGACGCGCGCGGGTCGATGCCGAAGGCGACAGGACGCCAATCGGGTGGCTCGCCCGCGAGGATCGCTACGTCGAGAAGCTGGCAACCCCCGACGTGACGATTGCCGACATCATCGGCGACATCGATCCGATCAAGGCGGCCAAGAGCGGACTGCAGCTGGGGAGCGCGCTGTCGATGCACTTCGGCTTGTTGCCGAGGTCCAATCGCGGCATCTTCGCGATCAACGAGCTTCCCGACCTGGCCGGGAAGATCCAGGTCGGCCTGTTCAACATCCTCCAGGAGGGCGACGTTCAGATCAAGGGCTACCCGGTTCGGCTGCCGCTGGACGTGATGATCGTGTTCACCGCGAACCCGGAGGACTACACCGCCCGGGGCAAGATCATCACCCCGCTCAAGGACCGGATCGGATCCGAGATTCGCACGCATTACCCGGCGAGCCGCGCCGATGGCATCCGGATCACGGCGCAGGAAGCGTGGGTGGATCGCGGTGCGGGCCTGGAGGTGCCGCCGTTCGTGCGGGAAATCGTCGAGGAGGTGGCGTTCCAGGCGCGGACCGAGCGCCGCGTCGACAAGCGTTCGGGCGTCAGCCAGCGTCTGCCGATCAGCGTGCTGGAAACCGTCGTCTCCAACGCGGAGCGCCGCGCGCTCGACACCGGGGAATCGCCGGTGGTGGCCCGGGTGACCGACATTTACGCCGCGCTGCCGTCGATGACCGGCAAGTTCGAGCTGGAGTACGAGGGTGAACTGAAGGGCGCCGAACAGGTGGCGCTCGACCTGGTGCGCTCGGCCGTGTCGAGTGTCTTCGACGGCTACGGTTCCGGGAACGACTTCGCGGAGATCTGCCGCTGGTTCGATTCGGGCGGCACGCTGATCCTGTCCGATACGACCTCGTCCTCGGCGCTCGTCGAGCGGGCGCGTCGCGTCCCAGGCCTGATCGGGGCGGTCGAGAAACTCGGCGCAGGAGGAACTGGGCAGGCGCCGAGCCTCGCTGCCGGCGTCGACTTCGTTCTCGAAGGGCTCTGTGCCCAACGGCGAATCAGCCGCAGCGACGAGCGCGGATATCACGGTGCGGAGCAGGTTCGCGCCCCGCGGCGTGATTCCGCGGTGCCGTCCGCCTACGTGTCGGACGAGGAACCGCCCGACTCTGCCCGGCGCAAGAAGAAGACGTCGTACAACTAACGGTGAGAAGAAGGTTACAGGGTACAGGGTACAGGTTACAGGGTACAGGTACAGGGTACAGGTTACAGGGCTCAGGTTGCAGGGTAGAGGGGACAGGTAACAGGGTATGGACTGCGGGGCGGAGACGCTATGCGGCTCTTGGCTTGCGCCGTCTGGCCACTCTCGGTAGGTCGGCGTTTTCGCGGGGCTTGCGCGTCCGATCATAGCCCAGCGTTCCGCTTGCAGACAGGGAGGTCGGTCCCTCGCCCCTTGTGGAAATGGCACCGCCTGTACGTTCTCTCCCGTACGCCGTAGCCTGTAACCTGTAACCTGTAACCTGTAACCTATCACCTAAAACCTATAAGCCACAGACCGTGTCCTCCCCCAGGGGTCGATGTGCGATACCGCTACACGAAGTTCGTCCCGAACCTGCTCGACGGAATCGACGTCGACGACCTGACGTCGAAGCTGTCCGACCTCCTGCTCTCGAGCGGATTCGGGGACGGCCGCGGCGAGTCCGGATTCGATCGGACGATGCAGGCCTTGCACGACGCGATCCTGGAAGCGCTGTTCAGCGGCGGCGTCCTGCCGCCGGACCTGCTCGAGAAGCTGTTTGGCAACAGCGCGGACACGCCGGACCAGGAGGCCCGCGATCTGCTCGAACAGCTCGTGCAGCAGATCATCGATCGGATGGCGGAGTCCGGGTACATCACGCCGCCGCCCGATCTCGAGCGGGACAAGGCGTTGCGCGCTGAAGGGGCCGGCCCCGGCGATGCGCGCGAGCCGGGAAAAGTCACCTTCGAGGTCACCGACAAGGCCCTCGACTTCCTGGGCTACCGGGCGCTGCGGGAGCTGCTCGGCTCGATTGGCCACAGCGGTCTCGGGCGCCACGACACGCGGGATCTCGCGACCGGGATCGATGCCAGCGGAGCGCCCAAGCCATACGAGTTCGGCGACACGCTCAACCTGGACGCGACCGCCACCATCCTCAACGCCGTGCAGCGGCAGGGCGACCCCTCGAACATCGACTATGCCGATCTCATGGTCTCGCAGGGCGAGTACCAGGCGTCGTGCGCCACCGTGCTCATGCTCGACTGCAGCCACAGCATGATCCTTTACGGCGAGGATCGGTTCACGCCGGCCAAGCGCGTGGCGCTCGCGCTGGCGCACCTGATTCGCACGCAGTATCCGGGCGACACGCTGCACGCGGTGCTCTTTCACGACAGCGCCGAGGAGATTCCCGTGCGGGCGCTGGGGCGGGTGCGGGTGGGGCCCTACTACACCAACACACGCGAGGGCCTCCGCCTCGCGCGCCGGATCCTCGAACGGCAGCGCATGGACATGCGGCAGATCGTGATGATCACCGACGGGAAGCCGTCGGCCCTCACACAGCCCGATGGCCGCATTTACAAGAACGCCTATGGCCTCGACCCGTTCGTGCTGACCGAGACCCTTGCCGAGGTGTCGGCGTGCGCCAGGGCCGGCATCATGATCAACACCTTCATGCTGGCGCGCGACTATGACCTGGTCGCCTTCGTCCGGCGCGTCACCGCCATGTGCCGCGGCAAGGCGTACTTCACCACGCCGGATACCCTTGGCGAATACCTCCTGACGGACTACCTGGAAAAGAAGACGCGGACCATCCACTGACGCCTTTCTCGGCTCGGTTCGAGGGACCGCTGTCACGACTGGCCGCTCGCCGCCGGGTCGTGCGCCGGCCTCGGCCCTCGACTGTTCCGCGCTGACCCTTCGCGCTCAGCTGTCGTTGACTCCTGGCCGAACCAGGAGCAGGATCTTGGTTCGGATGGTCTTCTCGATCGCAGAACTCGCCTTCCTGGCCAGCGCAGTCCTCGCCTGCGGGGTCATCATCGTCATCTGGCCGCGGCGGCACGCTCCAGGTGCGGCCGAGCTGGGCTGGCTGCTCGGCGGCGCGGCGTTCTGGGCCGTCACCGCAGGGATGGAAGTGGCGGTGCAGGGGACAGCGGCCAAAGTGCTGTGGTCCCAGATTTCCTACGGCGGGATCGCGAGCGTTCCCGTGTTCTACCTCCGATTTGCGATCGGGTATACCCGGCCACAGCAGCGGACGAGCCGATTGATGTCGGCGTGCCTCTGGCTGACGTTGGTCGGGATTTGGGTGGTTGCGTGGACCAACGAGTTCCATCACGCGCTCTGGACCGGTTTCACGCCGGTCCCCGGTCGCAACGCGATCCTCTACGGACATGGTTGGGGATTCTTCGCGATCATCGCGATCATCTATGCCATGGTGCTCGCAGGGGCGCTGACCCTGCTGTACGACGTCGTGACCACGCCGGAGAAATACCGGGGTCAGTTGCTCGCCATCGTCTTCGGCAGCCTCCTGCCGCTCGGCACGAGCGTCGTCTACGTCAGCGGGCTGAGCCCGTTGCCCGGCGTCGATCCGACGCCGATCGCCTTCATCGTGTCCGGCCTGGTCTTCGGCTATGGCGTCGTGCGGTTCGGACTCTTCGATCTGGTGCCGGTTGCGCGCGGGGAGGTGCTCGACCGGCTGGAGGTCGGAGTCGTCGTATTGGACGCACAGATGCGGGTCATCGACACGAACCCCGCCGCGATCCAGATGTTCGGCGAGCCGGTACTGCGGCTGGGTTCACGTGTCGGCGACCCTCTGCAGACGTGGCTGTCGGGCGGGGAAGGCGGCCATGAATCCGCGCTGACCGTTCTACCCGTCGAGCCGGGTGATCGGGCAATCGAGATCCAGAACTCGGCCCTTCGCACACGAAACGGCAACGGCAGGCTGGTGCTCGCCCGTGATGTCACCGAACGCCAGCGGACCGAACGCGAGCTGGTCGTCGCAAGGGCCAGCCTCACGGAGCGTGTGCACGACCTGGAACTGGCGCTCGACCAGGTGAATCAACTCGAAGAGCTGCTGCCAATCTGCTCGTATTGCCATCGGATCCGGAACGACAAGGACTACTGGATACGGATCGAGACCTACCTCGCCGCGCATTCCGATATCCGCTTCTCGCACGGGATCTGCCCTGAGTGCTATGCCCTCGCCTCTCGCGATCTTCCCGGCGAGCCACCACCCTGACAACACGCCGATTGGCCGATCCGGGGTCCCGCAACAGCAAACGGGCCGCGCTCGAGAGGATTGACCGCGTCTGGGGTTCTACATAGGTGATGGCGGACACAGACGTCGAAATCCTTTTCGCTCGAAACCGCGACAGCGTCTTCCGCTATCTCTGCCGCGTCGTCGGACAGGCGGATGCCGCACACGATCTGACCCAGGAGGTCTTCCTTCGCCTGGCGCGGACCAAGCCGCCCGAGGCCGGGCCACCCGAGCTTCGGGCGTGGGTGTTCGCGATCGCTCGGAATCTCGCGCGGAATCACCTGCGCGACCGCAGCCGCCGGCCCGAACTGGTCGAACTGATCGAGTCGTCGACATCAGCTACCCAGGAGCTGGCGCATGTCCTGCGGGAGGCGATCGCCTCGCTCCCGGCCCTCGAGCGAGAGATCTTCCTCCTGCGGGAGTCCATCGGGCTGAGCTACGACGAGATCGCGGCCTCCTGCGAGCTGACGCCCGACGCGGTGCGATCGCGCCTGCACCGGGCGAGGCAGCAACTGCGGCAAGCCCTTGGAACATCGCCCGCCGGGGAGCGTGCCTCCGGCGTGAAACTGACGCTGCCAGGATGAACCCGAAGGTAGGACGCCTTATGGACCAGGATCTGGAAGTTCTCGACGCGTTCTTCGACGGGGAGCGCGTGGACAGGGACGCGCTGAAGCGCGCGCTTGCGGATCCCGCCGGACGCGACTATCTCGTCGACTTGCTCGAACTGCGCGAAATCGCCGGTGCGATGGAATTGCGGTCGGCGGTTACCGCACACAGGCCGCGCCGTGTCAGCCTCGCGCGCTGGGCCGCGGTGGCGGCTTTGGTCGTCTGCTCGCTCGGAGCGTATGCGGTGGGACATTACTCGGGCCGTTGGTCGGCTCCGCTTCCAGCATCGGCCGCTGCCGGCGTGACCCGCAACGCGCCGAACGACTCGCAGCGATCGGCCCCGGCGCCCACGCACATCATCCGTCTTCAGCCGGGCCTGGACTGGACCGAATCGTCAGGAGGGAACTGACATGCTTGCACCGATGATTCTCGTGGCGGCCATGGCCGTGCCATCAGGCGTCGCCGACGGGCCCCAGGGGCCGGGAACTCAACTGGTTCTCGAGGTCTCGGCCAAACCGATCCACCCGGACGGCAGACAGACCGGCCGCGCTTCATCCAACGACCCTTCGTCGTTCACTAACGAGTTCGTGTACGCGGGTGAGACCCCGTGCACGTTGGGCGCCTCGGCGTCGGAACGCACGATTACCACACCTGGCAACGGCTGGCGCGTGTCGGGCCGCGTGCTGCGCCACGAAGACGGCGGGCTGTTCGTACAGCTCGACTGGCAGCGGCAGTGGTATCAGTCACAGAAGATCGCCGATGGGCTCGGCGGATCGCAGCAGGTGTCGATCAAGACCGGGGATACGCTGGCTCTCGACGAGATATACGTCACGCCGAACGCCGCGTGCGATGCGGTTGGCGTTCGGCTGGAGGCCTCCGTCGTCGAACGCCCGGTGCCTCCGCCCACCGCGCGAATGAGGGGCGGCGTCGGCATGAGTTCCGGCGCGGTCGCTGGCGCCACCGGGGCGGGAGCGGCTGGCGCCGGAACGGCGACGGGTGAGCAAGGTCGCCTCGTGAACCCGGCAGGCAACGTCGCCTCCGCCGGACGTGCGGGCGTCGGGGCGCGCGGAGGCGGGCGTCGGGGCACGCGGAGGGGCAGGCGTCGGGACGGGCGGAGGCGCAGCCGTCGGGACGGGCGGAGGGGCGGGCGTCGGGATGGGCGGAGGGACGGGCGTCGAAACGGGCGAAGCGGCAGGCAGCGGGTCCAGTGGGAGACTGGGATTCGGCCCCGGCATCGCCTCGCTCGCCCAACCCGTCGAGGTCGAGCTGTTCCTCGTCCACACGAGGGCCGACGGGTCCGAAGAAACCCACAGGCTGAGGACGCCAGCCTCGCCAGTTAGCAACTTTCGATTTCCCGAGATCACCGTGAGGACTTCCGAAGGCGATGCAACCTACCAGGTCGGGGGAGCCATTGCGGCTGTGATCGATGTGACGGGCGAGAAGCAATTGCGGGTGGTCATCGAACGGAAGGCAACCGGCGGCGCAGGCGTCGGCGGGGGCCAGAGCCTGGGCGCGTATCAGATGCCCGGGCCCGGCGACGTCTACTCGTTCGAGATCCCGGCCCCGCGCGTCAAAGGGAGGGACGTGAAGTCGGACCGGCTGTCGATCAGGGTCCGGCTCGTCGCGAAGCGAGACTGACGTCCCTGCCTATTTCCCCGTCCCGCCCGGCGGCACGATCGCCGGCGCGGCCTGGATGGCCGTCTGGTAACTCATCGCCATGCGCCACATGCCGTCCTGGAGGACCCATATGCGGCTGACGTGCGCAGGCTTGCCGGCATACGGCTTGGTCTGGGCCATCATGACCACCGAGTTGCCGAAGTGAATGAACCGCACGGCGGGATCGGCAGCCAACTCCGCTGGCGCCGGACCGATGCCGGGCCGGCTGAGCGCGGCAACCCTGCCGGCCTTGTTGACCGGCTCGGTGGCGCCCGAGTTCACCAGGACGAACTCGTCGAGGAAATGCGGTGCCCACACCTTCGGCTGGTGGTTGGTCACGGCCGTCTCGAGCTCGCCCCACGACGTGAGGATCCCCTTCTCGGCCGCGTTCTTCGGGGTGTAGGGCACGCCCTTGCACGGGTTCTGGCAGTCGTTCGTGGAAGGGGCCGGCGGACCGGGCGGAGGCGGGGCCGCGCGCTGCGTGACCTCGTGGTAGACGAGCAGCCGCCAGCCGGCAGGACGCTGGCCCCAGATTCGCAGGATGTGTACCTTTCCGCCTGCGACCTGCACCGCGCCGAGCTGACCGTAGGTTCGCTCGCCAGCCTGCGCGCCAGCTTCGTCGCCGAGCGGCGGCTTGGGCAGCGACGCCAGGACCTTCGCCCGGTCCAGCGTGTCACCGGCGGATGTCGTCCACGCGAACTCTCCGTCGAGCAACGGTCCCAAGGCGGTCACGTCTCCTTTAGCAAGCGCCGCAACCAGCGCACGGTCGGCCTTCAGCACCGCCTGGTCGTCGGCCCCAGCCTGTCCGGACGCCGCGGGGCGTGAGGCCGCGTAGAGTCCGCCGGCCAGGACGCCGCACACGCATCCCACCACCAACGTCTGGGCGCAGAAGCGTCTCATGGCACGTTCCTTTGAAGGGGTTATCCCTAAGGCGAATCTTAGATCCGGGGCGGTGCCGAGACAACAGGATCCTGTTCGCCATGGTGCGCGCGCGGCGGAGCGCTCCGTGGCTGCCCGGGTCCGTGGCGACAGGATGATGGCGCTCCCAATCGGGCTCGACGGATCTCCTGGTCCCGAACAGCTGATCGACGATGCCCTAGGCACGCAACCCCTGGAATCGAGTTGCTGCGGGCCTCGTGCGATGGTGGACGCCGCATTGTGCGCCTCGCGCAGGGCAGGAACTAGTGGCCTGTCCCGGCCAGCTGTGATGCGAATTCCGGAGCGCGGCGCCCGCGTCGCAAGGCGCGACGACCGAGAATATCGGGAATATTCGAGGAAGGAGCAACGCAGCGACACGGGATGCCCCGCCCGGAGGTCGCTTTACAGATGGCTGGGACAGGCCACTAGAACGCGAACCTGATCCCGAGCTGGAGTTTGCGGGGCTGAGAAGCCGCCACCGGCCTGCCGTAGAACGGCGAGGTCAGCACGAAGCTGTAGCTCGTGTAGTTGACCCGGTTCAGCAGGTTCTGGCCGGCAAGGTAGAACTCGACTCGGTAACGCTTGTCGGCGGCCCCTCCGCCGAAGCCCGGCGCCAGGCCGCCGCCCCCGCCCACGTTGATCATCACCTGCGTCCCGCCGGGGCCGCCGGCATTCTGCGGTCTCGTCCCGAATCCGATCGCGTACGAAATCCGGCCGCCGAGATCGAACTGCATGGCCCCGCGAGCCGAGTTGCGTCCCACGCCGGCCGGCCTGTCGTTCAACACGCCATCGCCATTCTCGTCGTGCCCGGTCGTGACGTTGTACGGGAGGCCGGACTGGCCGCGCGCAGTCAAGCTCACGCTGAGGTCCCGGAGCGGCGAGGTGCTGAACGACACGCCCAGCCGGTGGCGAATATCACCGGCCGACGGCCCCCACTCGGTCGTGAGATTGTCGCCGTTGGCGGGTATCGAGAAGGCACCGGTCGTGTCCGTCGTGGCGTGGCTCCACGTGTAGTTCACGACGAAGAAGGTCCGGTTCCACTCCATCTTCATCAGGCTGTAGCCGACGTTGATGGCCGACGATTTCGATTCAGCGCCGGCAGACGGCTCGATGACGTTTGCCGCGGAGGCGTCCGGCCGGACGCCGTTTTCCGGGCCGTTCAGGTTGCGGCCGCGAAGCAAACCCCGCCCCCAGCCGAACGAATACGTCATGTTGATTCGGCCGTTCTTGCTGATGGTCTTGTCGAACCCGACGTTCAGCCGATGCGCGTGCGGCAGCGCCAGATCGCCTGGCCACAGGTACCGGTTCGTGGGGGTTGCCGCCCACCCTGCGCCCGGATCCGGGTACGACGGGTTGACGATGTTGACCTCGCTCAGGCGCTGGCCGTCGAGCAGCAGCGTCTGTTTGTAGAGATCGCCGGAAATCCAGTCGTAGAAGTATCCATACGCGCCCCGGATGGTCAGCGAACCGTCCCGTTGCGGGGACCACGCCACCGTGACACGGGGGGACAGATTCGCCCGCGCTCCCGCATGGGTCTGAATTCCGTACCGCACGCCCCCCGACAACAGCACGGTGCGCGCGAGGCGATAATCGTCCTGGATGAAGGCGGCCGCCTGGAAGGTCGAGTACGAGAGGCTCGGATCCCCGGTGCGGCGCGTGTAGTTGATCGGCCGTCCCGCGGCGTAGTCAGCCAGGCTGGCGAAGGTGAAGGTGCCGAGGTAGTTCGACAGGTCGTCCGACCGGTACCGGCTGCCCTCGACGAGGATCCCGGTTCTCCACGAGTGTGCGCCCCGGACGTAATCGAGGTCGGAGGCGAATTCGAAATCCACCTGCCGTTGTCCTCCGCGCCGCTGCGCGCCGCCCGAGGTGAACGCGTCCATGACCCGGATTGTCGGCAATTCGACCGAAGACTGGCTGGACGTATCGAGCCAGCGCACCTGGAGCCGCGAGTCGACGAAGAAACGCCTGCCGAGCGGGCCGTTCTCTGAGGCCCGCAGCATGTTGGTCGTGGTTGAGCTCTGGTAGGCGCGGTCCGTCAGGTCGAAGCCGCCCACGCCAAGGGTATGCGCCGTCGACGAGTTGCGATCGAAACTCAACCGGACCGCGTGGTCCCTGTTGATGGCGTAGTCGACGCGGCTGGTGAGCATGAAGGTGTCGCGCGGCTGCCGGATTGACTGGTCGGAAGTGGACCCGTCCGGGAGCTTCGCGTAGAGGTTCGGAGAGTTGTATTGCGACCCGACTCCGCCGTTGATCGAGAACGAGGCTTTGTTCTGCCGGATGGTGCCGGCGAGCGCGTAGTTGACCTGCCGGAGCTGCTCCTGACCCTTGACCGGCGTGAACGCGTTGCGTGCGTTCAACGCATCATCCATGAAGTTGAAGTCTGCGTTGCCGCGCAGCGGCCCCATGCCTGGCATCGTCATGATGTCGATGAACATCATGCCGCTCATGCCGCCGTGGTTCTGCGCCGCGAACATGTCCATCCGCGGCAGGCGAATCGACCGGATCATCGACTTGGGAGGCAGCCTGCCTCCCGTGAACCCGTCGACGCGAAACGTCGCGCCGGGAGGGGCCATGGCCTTGAGCACCTCCGCCATCTCGTCAGGATCGTCCGGCAGCGCCGCGATCTGTTCGCGCGTCAGCACCGTACTGAAGGCGTCGCCCTGCGGGTCGAGCGCCGAGGACCTCCGGTCGCGGCTGACGGTGACCGCCTCGTCCAGCTTCTTGATCTGCAGCGTGATCCGCCGGCGCACTTCATCGCCGCGCACCCTGACGTCGCGCACGACGGCGGTCTCGAACCCGTCGAATTCCACCTGGATGGTATAGCGGCCCGCGGCCAGGCCCTCGACAACTCCCTGGCCGACGCCGTTGGTCATCACCGGAGCAATCGGAACCGCTTGTGTGGCGGCGTCCTGGCCCGTCACGGTGACGCGGGCATTGGGAATGATGGCGCTCGACTGATCCGCCACGGTCACCACCAGCCGGCTTCGGCGGGCCTGTGCCTGGGCAGGGGCGGGTGACCCCAGGAGGGTGGCCAGGAAGAGCGCGAGCGCAACCGGAATGAGCCGGCGCTTCGACGGGAACGGGACCATCGCTGTCAACTCCACCACGCCTACTTGGTTGGCTGGAACGTCTTGGCGTCCAGCTTCGGATTGACCTTCAGGGCGTCGAACACCATTTCCTCGGTGGTCTTGCCATCCATCGAGCGCTGAATGCGATGCGGCAGCATCGCGCCGCCGACCGGCTTGTAGTCGCCGTAGTAGACACGGTATTCGACCATGCGACGCGGCTTCGATTCGGCCTCCTTCCGTGCCTCTTCGAGCTGCTTCATCATCTTGTCCCGGTCTTCTTTGGAAAGCTGCTGCCCGCCCTCGCCCCCGATCACCTTCTGGACCGATGTGGTGGCGCCGCCTCCGCTGGAGCTGGTGAACTGCTGCACATTCTTCGAGCCGCCGCCCGCCGCGCCTTCGCCGGGCCCGCCAATCTTGATCGTCAGCGGCTCCTTGTCGGTCCAGCTCAGCATGAGCGGCAGGTGCGACTGGGCGTCCACGAACAGCCGCGCCGCGAACCCGCCCTCGCCCTTGACCTCGACGACATCCGCCTTCCCGTCGGGTGACTCCGCCTGGCCGGCGTAGGTGAAGGTGACCGGGTAGGCCGGGAGAGACGAGGCGAACATCCCGAGCGCCAGCCGGGTGAATTCCTGGCGATTCGCCTGCAGCCGCATCCGATCGGCCTCCGCCTTCTGCTCGGGCGTCATCGTTGCCGGGTCGAGTGCCGTATCTCCCGGGCCCCTCATGCGGATGATGACGTTGCCCCCGCTGAGATTCGGTGGCCGATCGATCTCCTCGATGATCCGGTCGCCGTTGAATCCGCTGTTGCGGTAGATGCTCGTGTTGCCCATGGCGATCATGACGCTTCGCATGAGGTACTTGTCGGGCAACTGCAGGCTCAGCTCGAATTCGTTCTCTCTCGTACTTCCGTCCGGACCCGTGCGGAGCACGCGGCCCGATCCGGTGAGCGCGGTCACGGCCGCGAGCTTGTCGCCGCCCATGGCCGCGCGAGCATCGGCTAGCACCTTGTCGGCGTCTCCACCCTGGCCGGCCGCCGACGCACTGGCCGCGACGATGGCCGCGATGGCACACATGAATATCCGCTTCATTGCATCTGCCTCCTGAATCCGTTCATCGTCCGAATCTACCGGCTTGATGCGCCGGGTCTTACTGCCTGCGCCAAGGCGACGGCGGTCCGCGGTTCGGCGAGGCTCACCGCGCCCTGAGCATGGTCGAAGGGCGCCGAAGCGTTCCGCGAATGCGGAAGACCCGGCCCCCATCTGGAGGTCTGTCACAACCCGTTGCCGCCGGCTTGGCTCGAGGGCCGGCTCGGCTCGGGGGCCTGCTCGACCACCGCTCTGCTCGCCGTTACCGCGCTGGCCTCCGGCCGGTAGCCGATCGCCGCCCGCGCGAGCCGAGGTCCTGGGTCACCGATCGTCAACCGTGCGACTCTCCGATTATGACGGCGAAGCGCGCCGATAGACGGCTCGTATTGGTTAAGTGGACGCAAAACGTTGTTAAGGACGTAAAAGGAGGAGCCCCAGCCGGGCCAGCCTCCCTCGCACGCGTGGTACACTCGCCTTCGTGCGGAGGCGACGTGTCCCGACCGGTTTGATCATACCCGCGCTGCTGGTGGGCCTGGTCGCGCTGCTCGCCACGCTCCAGTATCAATGGCTCGGCAAGGTCAGCGAGGCCGAGCGCGAACAGCTCCGCAAGACCCTGACTCAGCGTGCCCGGGAGTTCGCCGACGAGTTCGACACCGAGATCAGCCGCACCTACCTCGCCCTGCAGGTCTCGCCCGACGCCGTCACCTCCCGCAACTGGGAGTCGTTTGCCGCATCGGTCGACAGGTGGCGCGAACGCTCCCGTTTCCCTCGCATGATTCGGGGCATCTACCTCGCGGAGCTGATCAACGGCAATTACGCGCTGCGCCGGTACGAAGATGCCCGGCGCAGCTTCAGCGACTTGCCCCTCGAGTCATGGCCGGCCAACCTCGAGCCGGTTCGGAAGCAGATTGCCGGCAGCCTGCTGCGATCCCAGAGCGTTCCCCCCGGCAAGGCCCAGATCATCGCGATCACGATGACGCCGGTCATGGCCGAGGTGCCGGCCCTCCTGGTGCCCGTGCCGAATCCTCTCACCTCGGTGCTCCAGGCGGGAGAGTCCCCACGCGCTGCGCTCACGACCGCCGCGAAGTTCGAGGCTCGGGCCATGATCCTCGTTGTCGACCTCGACGCGGATTGCCTTCGGCAGACCGTGATCCCCGCGCTCGCGGCCACGCACTTTCCGGAGCACGGTGCCGAGAACTACCGCGTTGCCATCCTCTCCTCCTCGGGCGAGCCCCTGTTCGAGCGTGGCGTGCCGCCCGGTTCGAGGCTCGACCCGGATCGCGCCGACGTCACGACGACGTTCTTTACCCCGCGGCTGGAGGTGGCGCGCGACTTCGCCGCCAGGGCGGCGACGATCACGGTCCGCGCCGCCGACAAGCCCGCGACGGCCGCGGGCCATGGAGAAGCCGCGACCGGCGGCCGGTACTCCTTGTTCGTACAGGAGCGCAGCGCAGACTCGTCCGACTCCACCGCGCGGGCGGGCGCGGGTCTGGCCGCGGGGACCTTCGAGGCCGAGGTCAAGGCAGGCCTCCTGCCCGGCCAGTTCCGCATCATCCGATCGTCGTGGCGCGTCGTGCTCCAGCACGCGTCCGGATCTCTCGACGCCGCCGTCACGCAGGCCCGCCGGCGGAACCTCGCGTTGAGCTTCGGCATCCTGGCGATCCTCGCCGTCGGCATCGCGCTCGTCGTCTTGAACGCCCGCCGGTCGGAAGAGCTGGCGGCGCGCCAGATGGATTTTGTCGCCTCGGTGACCCACGAACTCCGGACGCCGCTTGCGGTGATCCGATCGGCCGCGCAAAACCTGTCGGCGGGCGTCGTGTCGGATCCCGCGCAGGCGAGACGGTACGGTGACCTCGTGGAGGCCGAGGGCCGGCGCCTGACCGACACGATCGAGCAGGTCCTCGAGTACGCGGGCCTTGCCGGCAATCGCCGGCCTCGCTCCGCACGGCCGCTCAATGTCGCTCGCCTGGTCGCCGAGGTGGTGGACGCGTTGCGGCCATCCATTGAGGCAGCCCACTGCGTGATCGAGGTCGATACGGCTGCCGACGGGCGCGAGGTACCGGCCGTGATGGGCGACGAATCCGCCCTTCGACGGGTGCTGACCAATCTGCTGGCCAACGCCTACAAGCACGGGGCAGACGGGCGATGGGTCGGTGTGGAGGTCGGCGTGGGCACTTCGCGTGGCAGGACGGAGGTGCGCATCACGATCAGCGATCGCGGACGAGGCATCAGCCCGGCAGAGCTCGCACACATCTTCGAACCGTTCTTCCGCGGCCAGCACGCCACCGATGCCCAGGTCCACGGCAACGGAATCGGACTGAGCCTGGTTCAGCGCATCGTCGAGGCGCATGGCGGGCGGGTGACCGTCAGGTCAGCACCGGGCGCCGGCACCTCGTTCACCGTGCACCTGCCTGCCGAGACGGCCGAGGCGGTTCGCGAGCCGCTGGCCGGCCAGCCAGCGTGATGGGGCGGAGGGCATCGTGAAACGGGTGCTGCTCATCGAGGACGAGCCCGGCCTCGTCCTGACGCTCACCGATCGCCTCGAGAGCGAGGGCTACGAGGTCGGGTGCGCCTCTGAGGGGCCGGCAGGACTCGATCTGGCCGCGCACGCCACGTGGGACGTGATTCTACTGGACGTGATGCTTCCGGGGATGAACGGGTTCGACCTCTGCCGGGAGCTGAGGCAGAAGGGGATTCGGACGCCCGTCATCATGCTGACTGCGCGGGGGCAGGTCGTCGATAAAGTCCTCGGCCTGAAGCTCGGGGCCGACGACTACCTGACCAAGCCGTTCGAGATGATGGAACTGCTGGCGCGGATCGAGGTCCAGCTGCGCCGTGCGTCATCTCCGGCGTCGGGGTCGGCAACCTACCGGTTCGGTGACCTCGCCGTGGACGTCCGCAGGGCCGAGGTGACTCGCGCGGGCAAGGTCGTGGACCTGTCCGCGCGCGAGTTCCTGCTGTTGAAGTACTTCGTGGAGCACCAGGGCGCCGTGATCACTCGTGACCAGCTACTGAACGAGGTCTGGGGCTACACGTCCACGCCGTCAACACGCACCGTCGACGTCCATGTGGCCTGGCTGCGTCAAAAGATCGAGCCGGTGCCCCGGCATCCTCAATACATCCTCACCGTCCACGGGCTCGGCTACAAGTTTGCCGACTGAGCGCCCCGCAAGCCCGTGCCGCGCCACATCCACAACTTGGTGTCCGTCGCGCGCCACATCCACTACCTCGCGCCCGGGCAGCCGGGCAGCCTGAAGCCGCCGATGCGGCTCGAGTAGCTGGTGGCGTCCTTCTTGAGATAGTCGCCAACATACCAGATCGTGCAGTCGTCAGCCGGATCGATGGCGGTCTGCGTGTAGTCCTCCCAGCGGAGCGTGTTGGACTGCGCGGCCAGGCCCTCGGCGAGGACCGTTTCTCGAAGCGTGAGCTGACCTGGCGGGTCTCCCGCAAGCCGCGCCGCGAGACGCTGGCCGGCGAAATTCGGTGTTCCTCCGAACGAATAGCCGATGGCGATGTTTCCGAGTCGATCGACGGCCGGACTTGCCATCCAACGGAAGAGTCCATCGGGTGCGTATGTGCCCTGCTGGTTGAGCTTCAGCGAGCGGTCCTTCGCCACAGCCAGCTCGTACCACCTGACGCCGCCTCCACCCCCGGTCGTGTTGACAGAGTGAACGGCGACGATCGATTCGCGGCCGGACACGTTTCTGTACACGAGCCGCGACATGATCTTGTCGCCCTGCGCGTCGAGCCGCCGATCGGTGCCCGGCTGCGGAACACAGCTCGTGAGTTGCCCGTCGCACAGGTAGTGATAGGGCGCGACGGTGATCTTTCCGGGTCCCGTGATCGTCGTCTTCGACGGGTCCTTCCAGTCCACGTGGAATTGCCACGCGTAGATCCCGTCGTCCTCGAGGACGTTCTTCAGTTGCGTGCCGCCGGCCGCCATCATGATGTTCGGCGAGCCTGCGGGCGGCAGGCCCTTGCCGTCGATGTCCGCGTTGTTCAGGAAGTTCACGTTCTCGATGACGAGGCACTGCTCGGTGGCCGGCTCGCCCTGGAGCATCCGTTCGCGATCGGCCACACACGCGTGCTTCTGGGTCGTGATGGTCTCCGAGATCGGGTTGTCGCCGGTGCTGGTCGGAACGTAGTAGCCGTCGGGCCAAATCGCCGGGCGCGGATAGTCCGGGAACAGCGGGCGGAGAAACTCGTACCTGTAGTAGGGGCCGAACGGGTCCGTCCCGACGCTCACCGCGTAGCACATGGCGTACGGCCCTTGCGGGCCTTCCTGGCCGCGCCCGCCTTGTGCCGGCTGGCCCGGTTGACCACCTCGAGCCCGCTGACCTTCCGGGTTGGGTTGCGCCGGCGCCTGAGGAGGAGGTGGTGGCGGCCGATACAGTCGCGCGGCCTGGCCGGGCTGCCCTGGCCGGCCGGGCGGGCTGAGGAAGACACCCCCTCCGGCTTTCCAATCCGCGGGCTGGTCGGGCCTCGGTGCTGCGCGCCGGAAGATTGGCATGACGATCAACCATCGATCGGCGAGCTGGTCGTATCGCACCACGGCGTCCCCGTTGTTCACGGTCTCGCAGGTACCGCCGAACCCTCTGAAGACGTTGTTGGTCGCGACCGGGCCGTAAAGGACCCTCCCCGTCGTCGCGAACTGCCGGCCTTTCTTCGTAAAGATAGCCATCCGCGAGTTCACCGTCTGGACAATGTGATCGGGCCCGACCGCGAGGCTGTTGTCCGACGGGTTGCGCACGGCCGCCGAACCCTGCGGGCCTTCGAACCCGACGCCGAGACCATCGAAGCTGGCGACCAGAACGGCCGGGGGTTTCGCGCCCGGGCTGGTCTGTTCGACCGCGGCCGAGCCGGGCGGCGTCGTGATCGCGGGCGGCACGACGGGCGGCGTCGAGACCTGGCCGGCGCCGAGGACGAGGGCGGCCATGAAGGCGGCGCGAAATGGCGGGATGCTGGTCATGATGCTGCCTCGGTCATATAGATGCCTGTCAACGTCCGGCAGACAGTATCACGGGCCACTGACGGGCCGGTCGACTTCAGGTCCGAGTCTCGCGATCCTCTCTCGCGTCGGTGATGAGCCGGACGCTGCGCTGGTAGGTCAGGTACGCCGAGGCCCACTGGACGAGCACGAGGATCCGGTTGCGGAATCCGATCAGCTTCATGATGTGGACAAAGAGCCAGGTCAGCCACGCGATCCATCCCGACAGCGTGATTCGCCCGAAGTCCGCGACCGCCGCGGCCCGGCCAATCGTCGCGAGATTCCCATAGTCTCGGTACCTGAATTCCCGCGTCGGCTGATGCTGCAGCGACAGGCGGACGTTGGCGGCGGCGTGCCGCGCCTGCTGGATCGCCACCTGGGCTACCCCGGGGAGGGGCTTGCCCGTCTGGTGGAGGAACGTCGCGAGGTCGCCGGCGACGTAGATGTTCGGGTGCCCCGGCACGCTGAGATCGCGCTCGACCACAACACGGCCGGCGCGGTCGAGCGGAACGCCCAGCGTCCGGCCGATCGGCGAGGCGCCGACGCCTGCCGCCCAGAGCACCGTGCCGGCCTCGAGGATTTCGTCTCCGAGCTTGATCCAGCCATCGCCGATGTCCGCCACGGCCACGCCAGTCCTGACCTCGACGCCCAGGCGCACCAGCGACCGGCGCGCTGCTGCCTGCAGCCTCGCCGGGAAGGCCGTCAACACGGATGGCGCCATCTCCACCAGGACGATCCGCGTCGATCGTGGTTCGATGGACCGGTACTCGCGCCTCAAGGTGTGCCGCGCGATTTCGGCCAGCGCGCCGGCGAGCTCGACGCCGGTCGGGCCGCCACCGACGATGGCGAAGGTGAGCAGGGCCTTCCGCTTCGCCGGGTCTCGTTCCTCCTCGGCCCGTTCGAAGGCCAGCAGGATCTTGCGGCGGATGGCCAGCGCGTCATCCAGCGTCTTGAGCCCCGGCGCATGGGCCCGCCAGTTTTCGTGTCCGAAGTACGAATCAGCGGCCCCGGTCGCCACGATCAGGTAATCGAACGGCCTCTCGCCGATGTCCAGCTCCACCGTGTTCCTCCCGGCATCGATGCCGAGAGCAGTGGCCAGCAGGACCGTGACGTTTGACTGCTTTCGGAGAATCCACCGAATGGGCGAGGCAATATCTCCCGGCGAGAGTCCCGCTGTGGCCACCTGGTAGAGGAGCGGCTGGAACAGGTGGTAATTGTGCCGATCGATGAGCGTGACGCTGACCGGGTCGTTCGCCAGTTCCCGTGCTGCGCTCAGCCCGCCGAACCCGCCGCCGAGAATCATCACGTGGGTCATGGGATCAGCAGGACCGTCCCCTATTCGCCGCCCTTTCCGTGCAGCCCGGGCTCGGTCAGCGCGCGCGCGTCCAGGATCTGGTCGAGCTGCTGGTCGGTCAGGCCCGCGCGTTCGCGCGCCACCTCACGCACCGTCCGGCCCTCCCTGGCGGCGATGTGGGCAATCTCCGCCGCCTTGTCGTACCCGATGATCGGGGAGAGCGGCGTGCACAACGCGAGGCTCCGTTCGACCAGCGATTGGCAGCGCTCGCGATCGGCCTCGATCCCGGCCACGCAGGCCCGCGCGAAATTGCGCGCGCCGGCTGCGAGCAACTCGGTGCTCTCGATGAGCTGGGTCCCGATCAGGGGCATGGCGAGATTCAACTCCAGCACGCTCTGGAGCCCGCCGAGCGTCACCGCGAGGTCCGCGCCGATCACCCACATCGAGACCTGGATCAGGCTTTCGGCGATGACCGGGTTCACCTTGCCGGGCATGATCGAGCTGCCGGGTTGGACCGCCGGAAGCCTGATCTCGCCCAGGCCGCATCGCGGCCCGCTGCCCATCAGCCGGATGTCGTTGGCCATCCGTGCGAGGCTGACTGCGATGGTCTTCAGGCACCCGCTCGCTTCGACGCAGCCGTCGCGCGTCGAGGCCGCTTCGAAGTGATTCCTGGCCTCGAACAACGGGAGCTGCATTTCCTCCGACAGCCTCGCGATGGCCCGATTCGGGAAGTCGGGATGGGCGTTCAGGCCGGACCCGACGGCCGTGCCGCCCAGCGGAAGCTCGCGCAGGATGTCGATCACCCTGTGCGCGCGCCCCACGGCGTACTCGGCCTGGGCCGCGAAGCCGCCAAATTCCTGTCCGAGGCGAACCGGCGTGGCGTCCTGCAGGTGCGTGCGGCCGATCTTCAGGACCTCGTCGAACTCGGCCGCCTTTCGGGCCAGCTCTGCACGAAGCAGGTCGAGCGACGGAATCAGCTGATCACCTGTCGCGTCGATGACGGCGAGATGGATCGCCGTCGGGATGACGTCGTTGGACGACTGACAGAGATTGACGTGATCGTTGGGATGGACCGGTGATTTGTCGCCACGCGCGCCGCCCAGCAGTTCGTTTGCGCGGCTGGCGATCACCTCGTTGGCATTCATGTTGGTCGACGTGCCTGATCCGGTCTGAAACACGTCCACCGGGAAATGCGCATCGAGCTTGCCGTCGGCGACTTCGGTGGCCGCCGACGCGATCGCATCGGCGACCCGCCGCTCCAGCAGGCCAAGTTCGAGATTGGCGCCGGCGGCGGCGCGCTTGATGCGACCCATCGCGTGGATCAGGCGCGGGGGCACGGGCCAGTGGCTGATGGGGAAGTTGTCGACAGCGCGCTGGGTCTGGGAGCCGTAGTACGCCTCGGCAGGCACGCTCACCGGTCCCATCGAATCCGTCTCAATGCGCGTGGCCATGCTGCCCCCTGGCTCTCGTGACCCGACGTGTCTCTGGCAGGCCACCGGCCGTCGGCTGGCGGCTCGCGCCGGATCACGAGGATCCGGCGCGGTTTCTTCGTCGCCTCATGCTCATCTGACGTTACGGCCGCCCCGCCTCCGATAGATAGATGCGGCGTGCGCGGCCTGACGCCGAAAGCCTGAAGCCGGGGCCATCTTCTGCACGTCGCGTCAGCCCGTGCCCAGCTTCTTCTTCGCCAGCGGTCGTGAGAGTGCGCCGGGCGGGTTGTGGAGATTGAAGGTCAGCACCTTCCGGTAATACTCCATGGCCTTGTCCTTGTCGCCCATCTTCTCGTGGGTCTGCGCGATCAGGCTCAGGATGAACGGATCGTTCTGGTTGGCCTTCTGGAGGTCCTGGAGGGCGGTCGCGTAGTCATTCAGGTAGAAGGCGACGTACCCGGTGAGGTAGGGCACGAAGACCGCCTGGTTGGGATTGGTGCCCCGGTCGATCACGGCCTTGGCCGCCTCGACGTGCTTTCGCGCCTCCGCGGCGTCTCCGCGCCGGGCCGCCAGCCTGGCCAGCGCGTGCTCGGTGCGGAACTCCCACAGGTCGCGCCTGTCCGGCTTGATGTCCGGTTCCCTGACGCCGGCGTCCCGTCCCGCCAGGTACCATTTCTGCGCCTGGTCCAGGCTGCCCGACTCGATGCACACGCGGGCCAGTTCGTTGGCGATTTCCCCGGCGTTGTAGAAATCCTTCGCCGCCAGGTACGACTCGTACAACTGGCTCTCGTAGGGCGTCGCACCCTTGCAGTCGTGTTCGAAGGCATACGACATCGCCATCGACCGAAGCGACTGGGCCTTGGCCTCGGGTGTTGCCGCCGCGGCAATCGCCTTCTCGAAGTGTGATCGCGCTTCGCTGTAGCGGCCCATCAGGTCCAGCGCGACGCCCGCCTGGTTGTTGGCCTGGACCGAGGCCGGCGACGCCGAGAGGACTTTGCGGCAGGCCGCCAGCGCATCCTCGAGTTTGCCCTCGCGGGTCATTTGCTGCGCCTGCTTGAGCAGCTCAGCATTCGCGTCCCGTGCGGCCGGAGCCACGGGCGTGGCTTGCTGAGCCGGCCTGGCGCCTGCCGCCGCTCGTGGGTGCAATGATGCAGCTCCGACAGCCGCGCCGCAGGCAAGCGCAACAGCCACGGAGAGCGCCCCTGACATGCGTCCTTTCATCGGACTCCTTTCCGGCATCCGACGCCGAAAGCGTATGGGGATCCTCCGACGAGAGTGATCAGAGATCAGGGGCATTATACCGCCACGTCCCGGAAACCCTTACGGCGCCTGAACTCCCGTCGAGAGGCGGTCCTCAACCCCGGGGCAGCGGGTCCCTGCTCCTGTAACTCTCGCTACGGCGAACTGCAGTACACTTCGGGTCGACCGCACTGACGGGCAACGGCCTGCCGCCATCGGACGCCATCATGAAGCGAAAACCGCGAGTTGCCGCGGAGCCCTCGCGCCGCACACTCGCCGCGAAGCGCTCTCGCAGAGCACCAACCTCGAAGCCCGTCGACGTGCGCGCGGGTGTTGGACAGGCGGTTCAGGTGCAGGAGGCACCGGAGGGTGCCGCGGCCGGATTCCCGATTGTCGGCATCGGCGCGTCAGCCGGGGGGCTGGCGGCCTTCGAAGCTTTCTTCTCCGGCATGCCTGCGGATGCCAATCCCGGCATGGGTTTCGTCCTCGTCCAGCATCTCGCACCGGATCACAAGAGCATCCTGACGGAGCTCGTCCGGCGGTACACGAGCATGCGGGTCCTCGAGGTCGAAGACGGGATGCTCGTGCGGCCCAACTGCGCGTACATCATTCCGCCCAACCGTGACATGGCGCTGCTGAACGGCACGCTCCACCTCCTGGAGCCCTCGGCGCCCCGCGGTCAGCGCCTGCCGATCGACTTCTTCTTTCGCTCCCTCGCCCAGGATCAGCACGATCGCGCCATCTGCATCGTGCTGTCGGGCACGGGCAGCGATGGCACGCTGGGCGTGCGGGCCGTCAAGGGTGAAGGCGGAATGGTGATGGTCCAGGCCCCCGGTTCGACCGACTACGACGGCATGCCCCGCAGCGCGCTGGCCACCGGCCTGGTGGACTTCGAGCTTCCGCCCGAGCAGATGCCGGCCCAGCTGATCGCGTATGCCGCGCAGGCGTTCGGCGCGCATGCCCGGCCCGCGTCGGTCCCGGCTCCCGCCGCCGAGAACGCGATGAAGAAGCTCTTCATCCTGCTGCGCACGCACACGGGACACGACTTCTCGCAGTACAAGCCGAGCACCATCCAGCGCCGCATCGAGCGCCGCATGGCCGTGCATCAGATCGAATCCGTCGAGCGGTACGTCCACTACCTCCGGCAGACGCCAGCCGAGGTCGGGGTGCTGTTCCACGAGCTGCTGATCGGCGTGACCAGCTTCTTCCGCGACCCCGAGGCGTTCAAGGCGCTCGAGGACCAGGCCATCCCGAAGTTGTTCGCCTCGAAGCCAGCCGGATCCCCGATCCGCGTCTGGGTGCCGGGCTGCTCCACGGGCGAGGAGGCCTATGCGATCGCGATGCTCCTGCACGAGCGCCTCGAGGCACGGATGCAGGGCCACAAGGTGCAGGTCTTCGCAACCGACATCGACGGCCAGGCGATCGCGACGGCCCGCGCCGGCCTCTATCCGTTCAGCGTCGACGCGGACATCTCGCCGGAACGGCGCACGCGGTACTTCGCGGCCGAACCCGACAGCAGCGCCTACCGGATCCAGCGGAACGTTCGTGACCTGTTGGTCTTCTCCGAGCAGGACGTCACCAGGGATCCGCCGTTCTCGAAGGTGGATCTCATCAGTTGCCGCAACGTGCTCATCTACATGGGCGCCGAGCTGCAGAGCAGGATCATTCCGCTGTTTCACTACGCGCTGAACCCGGGCGGCTTTCTCTTCCTGGGCACTTCCGAGACGGTGGGAGAATTCGCCGAGCTGTTCTCGACCGTCGACCGCAAGTCCAAGCTCTACCAGCGCAGAGAGGACGTTCGAGGCGCGCATCGCGAGGCATCCGACCGGTTCGTACCGCCCGCGACGCGGATCGAACGGGAGCTTCCTCATGCGAGGGAAAAACCCCCTGGCGTGAGAAGGAAGACGCTCCGCGAATTGGCGGAGCAGGCGCTGCTTCAACAGATTGCGCCGGCCGCGGCAGTGGTGGACGGTCAGGGCGACATTCTCTTTCTGCATCGGCGCACCGGGCTCTACCTGGAGCCGGCGCCGGGCGAGACCGGGATCAACAACATCCTGAAGATGGCCCGCGAGGGCCTGCGCGGCGCTCTGGTGGCGGCGCTGCGAGAGGCCGCGGCCACACAGCGCGTCGTCCGCAGCCCGGGCCTGCGCGTCAAGACGAACGGAGGCTTTACCTTCGTTACGATGACCGTCCGCCCGCTGGCAGCCCGCTCGGAGTCCGCTCGCGGCGCGTCGGCAGCCTCCGGGCCCGAGACGGCGACGGGAGTTTCGCCCGTTCCGCCCCTCTACCTGGTCATGCTGGAGGAAGCGGCGCCCGTCGAGCTGGACCAAAAGCGGCCATCCGCCCGCCCACGTCCCGCCTCGATCGCGGGTCGCGCCGGCACGCGGACCGCCTCCGGCGCAAGCCTGGATGACGAGGCTCGCATCGCCGTCCTCCAGCAGGAGCTGCGCGCCAAGGAAGAGTACCTCCGGGCCACCGTCGAGGAGCTGGAGACCGCCAACCAGGAGCTCAAGTCGTCCAACGAGGAGATGCAGTCGGTCAACGAAGAGTTGCAGTCCACCAACGAAGAGCTGGAGACCTCCAAGGAGGAACTGCAGTCGGTCAACGAGGAGCTGGCCACCATCAACACCGAGCTCCAGAACAAGGTGGCGGATCTGTCGCGCGTCAACAACGACATGAACAACCTGCTGTCCGGAACCGGGATCGGCACCGTCTTCGTGGATCACCATTTGCGCATCATGCGCTTCACCCCCGCCGCCACCCAGATCATCAACCTGATCCTCGCTGACGTGGGCCGGCCGGTCGGCCACATCGCCTCGAACCTGGTCGGCTACGACAGCCTGCTGGCGGATGTGCAGTCGGTGCTGGACACCCTGGTTCCCTTCGAGACCGACGTCCAGACCACCTCGGGTGCGTGGTACACGATGCGCATCCGGCCGTACCGCACCCTGCACAACGTGATCGAAGGCGCCGTGATCTCGTTTGTCGACATCACCGAGACGAAGAACACGCAGGAGGCGCTGCAGAGGAGCGAAACGAAGTTCCGCGGACTCTTCGAGAACACGGGCTCCGCGGTGGCCCTGCACGAGATCGTGCTGGATGAACACGGCGAACCGGTGGACTATGTCTTTCTGGAGGCCAATGCGGCCTTTGAGCAGCACACCGGACTGCGCGTCGTGGACATCCTGGGCAAGCGCGCGACGCAGGTTCATCCGGGCATTCAGAAGACGAATCTGATCGCCATCTACGGCAAGGTGGCACGGGACGGGACGCCGGTGTCATTTGAGACGTTTTTCGAGCCGACGCACCGCTACTACGGTATCAGCGCCTATCAGGTCGGGCAGAATCGGTTCGCAACCGTGTTCGTGGATCTCGGCAATCGCGGGCATCACGGCCCGGGCTCGGACCCGGGGGCCGGCGGAAGCAGCCTTGCCGAGTGATGATTGGAGCGTGCGATGGGCGAAAGGGTCAACCGGCTCGGTGAATCTACCCGCCCCGTGACGGGTGCGACCATCTCGCCTGGAGCCGGCGTGGGACAGCCTCTGCGGCGGAAAGCCGAAGCTCTCGTCAGCGAGGGTGCGTCGACCTCGCCGCCGGATTCCGGGGCCAATTCACCCGCCGTGCTCCGAAAGACGGTCCATGAGCTCCAGGTCCACCAGATCGAACTGGAATTGCAGAACGAGGAGCTGCGCCGCACCCAGGTGGAACTGGATGCCGCGCGTTCGCGATATTTCGAGCTGTACGACCTGGCCCCGGTTGGATACTGCACGCTCACCGACAAGGGGATGGTTCTCGAAGCCAACCTGACCGCCGCAACGCTCCTGGGCGTGGCGCGATCGGCGCTGGTCGGGCGTGCGTTGAGCACGTTCGTGTTGGACGCGGACCAGGACGTCTACTACCGGCACCGCCGGCAGCTCGCTGCGACCGGTGCCCCGCAGGCATGCGACCTGCGCATGCTGCGCGTGCAGGCTGATCCGTTCTGGGCGCGCCTCGAGGCGATCTCCTCCCTGGAAGCCGGCGGTGCGCACGGTTGGCGCCTGGTGATCATCGACATCGACGAGCGCAAACGGGCCGAGGTGGCGCTCGAGAGGGCCAACCAGGATCTTCTCGACCTGACCGCGAAGCTCCACGCGAGCAACGAATCACTCGAGGTGCTGGTGGATGTGCGCACCGCCGACCTCCAACGCCGCACCCGGCAGCTGCGCGCCCTCGCCCTCGCGTTGACGCGAACCGAGGAACGCGAGCGGCGGAACGTCGCCCAGGTGATTCACGACAATCTGCAGCAGCTTCTGGCCGTGGCCCGCATCAACCTCGAACTGGTCGGGCGCCGGCCGGAGGCGGCGGCCCTTCTCGAGGACCTTTCCCGGATCGACCAGCTGGTCGTGGAGTCCCTGACCGTGGTCCGGACGCTGACAGCCGAACTCAGTCCCTCAGTGCTGTATCGAAGCGGAATGGCTGCGGCGCTGCGATGGCTGGGCCGTTGGTTCGAAGAGAACCACGGCCTGTCGGTCCGGGTCACCGTCGATGACGACACGGCAATCGAGTCGGAGGAATTGCGCCTCGCGCTCTTTCGATGCGTTCGTGAACTGCTGATGAACGTCGTGAGGCACGCCGGCGTCAAGGACGCCATCCTTCGCGTGCGCCGCCTGAACACGCTCCTGCAGATCGTCGTGAGCGACGCAGGCGCCGGGTTCGATGCGGCCGGCTGGAGCGAGCGCGACGCCAGCGGCACGGACCTGGGTTTGTTCGGCCTTCGAGAACGCCTCGAGATGCTCGGGGGAACGCTCGATGTAGACAGCTCGCCAGACTCGGGAACGCGGGTGACGATCCTTGCGCCGTTCCTGGTACACGTCGATGCCGCCCCGGCGACCGGGCCAGGCGATGTCGAGATCCACACGAGACCCGCCGAAGCCACGCGCGTCCGCGTCGTCGTGGTCGATGATCACGCTGCGGTGCGCGACGCCCTGGTCCGTGCACTGCAGGACGAGCCGGACATCGAGGTCGTCGGGCAGGCCATCGACGGGCAACAGTCGCTCGAAACGGTTCGCGCGCTTCGCCCCGACGTCGTGTTGATGGACGTCAGCCTGCCGATCATCGACGGGATCGAAGCAACGCGGATGATCAGCGCGGAATTCCCTGAGATCCGCGTCATCGGGTTGACGATGCACGACGACCAGGGGTGCCGGGGAGCGATGTGCGGGGCCGGGGCCGTGGACTGCCTCGACAAGAGCCTCCACGCGGACGTCATCGTCAATACCGTCCGCCTGCATGGCACGGCGTCAAGGTCGCCGCTGTCGAGTCCGGAAGCGTCGTGCTGCGCCCGCGAGGGCGAGCCGGCCGCGGAGAAGGTTGGCCGAGCGGCGCCGCGGCCCGAACAGCCCGCGCCGCCGAGCCGGGGTCGCGACTAATTCCTCGCGCCAGCCAACCGTGACGCGAGCCCGTCCTCTGCGAGCCTGCCTTGTCCGCTCGGGGTCGCGACTAATTCCTCGCGCCAGCCGAGCTCGACCCAAGCCCATCCGCTGCAAGCCCTCCTGGCCCGCTCGGGCCGTCAGTGCGGGATCTCAACACCCCATTCTCCGGACAGCGCGTCTGGGTCGGGAAGCGGCTTGTGTCGCCGCGGCGGAGCTCGGACGGCCATCCGCATCATGTGAGGCCGTCGCGTCACCAGTACGAGGCACGCCGCCGAAATACCTGCTCAGGGCGGCCACTCGTTCAAACGCGGACACTCGCTCGGGCGAGGCGTTCTTTTCCAGGGTGGGGTTCATCACTTCGTCCTGCCATTCGTCCAGGCCCCCTCGAAGAAAGTACACCTGCCGGTACCCGAGAGCTTCGAGGAACACCCACGCCTGCGCGGCGTGCGCGCCGCCCTCGGAGTAGAGCACGAGCGTGTCGGTGGGTTGGAAGCGAGATGTCGGGAGCGACTCGAGCGGAACGGACTCAGCCGACGGCAGGTGGTAGCTGTTGAAGTCCTCGGCCGGCCGCACGTCGATCACGCGCAACCCGGGCTTGCGGTCCTTGATCCACCCGGCCAGATCGACAGCCGTGACGTGGTCCTGTTCGCGCGCAACCACTGCCGCCAGCTCGGCGACGTCGATTCCGGCGCGCCGCTCGAGATAGGGGCTGCCCGCAAGCGGCGCGAGAACGCCGGCCGCCACCGCGATGACGACAAGCGCGCGCCGCTCTCGACTCGATGTCACGATCGTCGCTCGATACGTTCGGCTGCCCAGAAACCTGCCAGCGCCAACGCGACGACGCCGGCCACGACCGCGCCGTACGGAATCCCCAGCAATTGCGGCAGGGTGAACGAGCCGCGGGCGGTCAGGCCGTAGAAGGTCTCGAGCGGACCGAATGCCAGCCCGGTGGCCAGTACCCCGCAGAACATTCCGAGCACGACCGCGACACCGTCTACCCGGCCCGTCGCCGCAGAGACGCACGAAGTCCCGGGACAAAGGCCGGCGAGAG
This sequence comes from uncultured Acidobacteriota bacterium, assembly GCA_963843385.1. Taxonomy (GTDB): domain Bacteria; phylum Acidobacteriota; class Vicinamibacteria; order Vicinamibacterales; family JAKQTR01; genus CAVOHU01. Next base: position 83,077 of record CAWJJY010000005.1, on the reverse strand, counting down.
CGAAGCCGGCACCGAAGACGAGCCCGCCGGCTGCCTGCGGCAACAGGTAGCTTTCGGGGACATACACCCTGGAGAGATCCAGCACGCCCAGGCGCCCCAGCCAGAAGGCACCGAGCATGGCCGTCACAATCGCGGTGAACATCACCTTGAACACCGTCAAGTCGGTCAGGTAGAACTGTCCCACGAGCTTGCGGGCGCTGGCGAGGCCGGCCCGTTCGAGTGTCCAGCCGAATGCGATGCCGATCGCGACGGCGGCGATCAGCGCAGCCCGGATGCCGGGTCCGTCGAACTCGACCAGTGGCGCCGTCATCGCCATGCCCCCTTCACGACATACGCGACGAGGTACGCTGCAGCGAACGCGCCGGCCACGAATATCCAGCTTCCGACGCTGAGCAACGCGCCGCCGGTCAAGGCCTGACCGCTGGTGCAGCCGCGCGCGAGCACCGCCCCCAGGCCCATGACGGCTCCGCCGCCGATCGCGCTCGCCAGGCGCATGCCGCGGGAGATTCGCGGCCCTCGCTCGACCTCGCGCCGCAAGCGTCCCGCCGCCCAGGCCGAGAGGAACCCGCCGATCATCACTCCCGCGATCTCGAAGAGCAGCCAGTCGAGCCAGGGGCCCTGGCCCGCGAGGTAGCGGGAGAAGAACGGGCTGGCTGCCGCGTGCGACGGGGCTGCCGCGGCCACCACGCCCGCCGCGCTCGTGGCAAAGGCTCCCGATGCCCCAAGGCCGCGGCCCATGACCACGAAGGCCGAGAGCAGCACCAGGCCGAGGCCGACCCCGGCGACGTACGGATCCGCATACGGGCGCTCGCGGCCTCCGGGTCTCACGGCTGGTCCTTCTTCGAGGGATTCTCAACGGGGAAGTCGGCACGGCCCGACCAGTCTTCGAACGACCCGTCGTAGAGCATCACGCGATGCCCGAGCGACCGCGCGGCGAACAGCATGGCCGTGGCCTGCTGGCCGACATGGCAGTAGCCAATCACCACATCGTCCGGCTTGACGCCGGCCCGAGTGAAGAGTGCGGCCAACGCGTCGGATGGACGGAGCATGAGCTGGTCGTCGGTCACTTCGGTGAACGGCACGCTGTGCGCGCCGGCGATGTGGCCCGTCCGCTGCGGGCGCGCCTGCCCTCCACCCGTGTCGACCCCGTCGTAGAACGACGCCGCCCTTCCGTCGACAATCGCGATCCCCGGCGTCGCGAGATGGGCCTTGACGTACTCGGCATCCACGACGATGGGGTTGATCTTCAGCGCCGACAGCGTCCCCGAGTGGGTGTCAGGCACCACCGAGGTGACCTCGTGCCCCGCACGAACCCAGGCGTCCATTCCGCCGTCGAGCAGCGATGCCCGGCTGCCAAGACCCGCGTAATCCAGGGTGAAGATGATCCGTGTCGAGGGCGACACCCAATCCTTCCCGTAATAGACGACGATGCGGGACGAATCGGAGATGCCGAGAGCCGCAAGTTTCTGGCGAAGGTCGTCTGCAGGCGGCATCTCCAGGGTGAGCCCCGGGCCGTTCCGATCTCGCGAGATCGAGACGTCCGACATCGCCACCAGGCGCGCACCGGGAAGGTGCCGGGCCTCGTACTCGGCCTTGTCGCCGACGTGCAGCAGCACGAGGTCGGGGTCCTTGATGTGCAGCGCAAGCCAGGCAACCGGGACGACCAGCCCGTCGCGGGGCGAGGCCGCGCGGGCGAGGCTTCCGGAGAGGACAACCGCCGAAAGGAGAATCGCGACGACTCGACCGACGCGCATGGGGGCACCTCCGGTCAGGAGATCGAACATACAGACAGTGACGTTGATTCCTGGCAGAAAGGTCCGCGATGATGCCGATGAGAGGGCTCCGGGCGTCACGCCTGCCCGTCGAAACGCACTCGGGGCCCGAATGCCACGCATCCGGGCCCCGAGTATGGAAGCACGGCCGGCGGCGCGCCGGCACCTGGGCCGCGGTGACCGGCCCTTGCCTACATCCACGGCTCGTCGGCGCTGGGCCCGTAAATGGACGGCACCTTGGCCCCGGCCATGCGCAGATACACGGAGAACTGCCCTCGATGGTGCACCTGGTCCATCAGCGTGGTCCACAGGACGTCGGCTCGGCGCAGGTCGCCCATCTTGCCCGGGCCGATGGGGAACTGGACCGTCTCGTTGAGCTTGTCGACATCGGTATTCGCCACGTTGGTCATGGTCCTTCGGCACGCATTTTCGAACGCAGCGATCACGGCCGAGTAGTCGGAAGGCGGCTTGGGCGACGGCTGGGAGAAGTCGATCTTCCCCTTCAGCGCATCTTCGGCAAGGGCCTGCTCGTTGACGAAGGTCCACGCCAGCTCTCGTGCCGACCGCGACTTCTCGTGGGGCTTGAAGTCGGCCTTGTTGGCGGGGTAGGCCTTCAGGATCTTGAGTGTGGTCTCGCACTCGTGCTGGAACGACTGAAGGAACATGTCCTTTTCGGTAGGGGTCGTCTGCGCCATTCGGAAGCTCCTTGGTGTGCGGCGACCGGAGTGGTCGCGCGGATGGAAGCCCACATCAACGCCTACTGGATTGGTCGAGTATAGCACCGTGCAGAGGGGAGGGCAGCTAGTCCCGGGGGCCGGGCCTGGCGCCCGCTTGACCCTGGCGGCGGCGAGCGCCTATCCGGCCCAGTTATCGCAGAAGGTCAGCCAATCCGCTTCGACTTCCTGGAGCGTGTGCCCGCACGCCTCCAACACCCGCCGCGCGAAGTCGGAGGACGAGGCGTAGTAGATGTGTTCGAGGCGCTGCGGTCCGTAGGTGTCGAGGAAGTAGGCCAGAAACGAGGCGCTGGCGTTGTAGCAGATGTCCTGCTGCCAGTCGGCCCACTTGTCGTCGTTCAGCAGGTCCTGGAGGGGTGGAATCCTGGAGCGGTGCGCCCTGGTCCATGCAAACAGGAAATGGCGCCCGAGCGCATGGTATCGCTCCGACAGCACGGCCGAGGCGATGCCCTCGTTGACGAACGAGGTCCCGGGCCGGCCCAGTGCATCGTTGATGATGACGTGGTTGGTCTCGTGGGAGAGCAGCTCGTAGAGATTGCCGTCGAGAGGCGCCGTGCACACCGCCTCGAATGACTCCGTCGCGGGGTAACCGGTTCCGCTCCGGTCGGAGGCGAGACCGGCGTCGTCGGCCGAGGCATAGAGGTAGGCGCAGATATGGCCGTCGTAGCGGATATCAAGCGCACCGAGGGTCGCCGAGTACTGGTCTTCGAGCACTTCGGCGAACCGATCCACGTGCTGTTCTGCGAAGGAGTTGGGCCGCACGTAGAACGAGAAATGGCCGATGCTGCGCACCAGCCAGTTGCGGTCCAGGGCCTTCGGCCCCATGACCTGGTTGCAGGCCGGGACGGAAAGCAGGACAAGAACGAGAGCGGCCGCCCGGGGCACACGCCTTCTAGCGCACATAGGTCAGGCCCAACATCAAGTGACCCCGGCTGGCCGCGTAGCCTCGATGCATTCCAAGGTGGCCCTCGCCGCTCTCGAGGTAGGACATGACCAGCGCTGTGCGCCCCGCGATCCGGGCCGTCGCGACCACCGCCAGGTCGGTCAGCCACCCGCCGCCCCAGGACGACATCGTCGCATCGGCTCCGGCCGAGTGGTGCTGAACCGTCCAGGCGACCATCCCTCCGTTCGCGTACGATGCTTCGAGCTTGAAACGCTGCCAGTGGTGGAACCGGAGCGCGGCGACCACGGTGCCCCCCAGCCGCGCTTCGCGCTGGCCGAACGTGATGGACGGAGGCAGGTGTCGATTCAGTGAGACGTATCCAGCGACGCCTTGCAGGCCGCCGCCGAAATCCAGGCCCCTCATCAGGATGTTCCTGAAGGGGTACCAGCGATACTCGTAGCGGCCGTCGAGCCGAAACGCGTGATCACCCGCCGGACGCGGGGAGGCCGCCACTCCAGTGTCGTAGGAAAAATGACCGATGGACGCCAGCGTGACCTCAGCCCGCACCAGACGCTTGGGGCGCTCGCGATCGAAGCGGATCTCGATGGTCGGACCCCGGCCTACCCATGCAACGGGCGACCCGTCGACCGGAGGGCCGACGCGAGCGACATCACGAAGCGAGAACCACTCGACGCCCGCACGTCCGGACCAGGAGTGGTCGGCAGCCTGGGACTGACCGGGCGGACCCGGAACCGGCGGCTGCGCCCGCGCCGATGCCGAGGCCAGGGCGACGAGCAGACACAAAGTGAACACACCACCGGCGCGTGAGGGCACGCTGGACATTCGGGACTCCCAGTCACGACTGGGCAGCAAGTCCCGTTCCAGCGCGAGGACCCGTGAGACACTTGGGTTCCTGGTCAACTGAAGCCCGCCACGCCTCATTCGGGCTCGTGGCCGCCTGAGTGTCGTCGGCCGGCGCCGGGTTTCCGTCGGCCGCCAGCCTCTTCGGTCCACTTGGCAGCCGCGTCACAAGGGATGAGCGCCAAACGCGACCGGACGAGCCGGCGATCCTTCCCCTCGCCCGAGCCGCATCGGTTCGTCTGCGCGAACCGGTGGCCCGTCCTCTTGCCCCAACGGCATCGAGTCGTCTGCGCGAACCGGTGGCGGGGCAGTCGTCGCCCCGGGGCCGCGCCGGCACCGTCCCGCACGGGGTAAACTGATGTCAGCGCCCGGTTCTATTGAAGAGGCGCCCAGGAATGGAGTACGCGGGATTCAGCTCGCGTGCCCGGGTCGAGAACGCTCGTCACAATCGAGGCCCGGGATCACGTGGTCAGGAGGCGTCCGTGAAACGTCACACAGTGCTCGTGTTGATGCTGGCCGTCGCCGTCGCCACCGTAGGCAACGCCCGGCAGTCGGCGGCACAGAGTTCCAGGATCGTCAGCACGCCGCAGTGGGAACAGCTCAAATCCCTGGTCGGCGAGTGGGAAGGCTATACCACGGAAGGCGGCACCAAGATGCCGGTGCACCTGAGGGTTCGCCTGACCGGCGACGGGTCGGCGGTGATGCACCTGCTCGGTGAGGGCACGCCGCACGAGATGGTCACGATGTTCCACATGGACGACACGGAACTGATGGCCACGCATTATTGCGGCGCGCACAACCAGCCGCGCATGAAGGTGAAGGCCTCGGCCGACCCCAAGCAGATCGCCTTCGAGTTCAAGGATGGCACGAATATCCGTCCGGGCGACGGGTACATGCGCGAGCTGACGATTACCCTCGTGGATCCGGACCACCACAACGAGACGTGGGGCTACGGCAGCACCCCGGGCAACGTTCAGCCGGGCACGTTCTACTTGAGCCGGGTCAAAGCCGCGGCAACGAAGTAATCGGCACAATCGGGTGACGGCCCGGGGATCGCACGTCTCTCGTGCTGACTCCGGGCCGCGCTCACGCGAGTCTTCGCCATCTCAAGTGGGCGAGGCACGCGGCCAGGGCCATTGCGCCGATGCTGACCGCCGAGACGTCCATCAGCCAGTTGTACACGTGCCGTCCGGTCAGGTCCCATATCGTCAGGCTGGTCGCCCAGAGGGCCGCCACCGTGACGGCTTGCCACGCCGTGCCCGCCTCGCGCCAGCGGTCAACCAGCACGACGATCGCCGGCGTGCCGAGGATGAGCACGTAGTCCCATCCCTGCGGCGAGAGCAGCGGGATGAGCAGCATGAGCAGGCTCACTTCGAGGTAGGCGGGTTCCCGCACGCCCCGCCGCTTGAGCCACACCCCCGCCGCCAGCAGCAGGGAGGCCGCACCTGTCACCAGCGCCAGCGCCGAGGCGGCCGTACCTGGTCCCAGCCACTTCGCCCACATCGTCGCAAACGAGATGTTCTCGGAGTGGAGCAGATTCTCGGGCGTTGTGCCGGTCACCGTCTGATACCAGCCGACGACCAGGCCGAGATTGCCATTCCAGCCGTACACCAGCGCGGGCGCACTCAGCCCGACGGCGAGAACGCCGCCCGCTCCGAGCAGGCCTGGCAGACCCTGCACCGCGGCGAGCCAGGGCAGCATCAGGATCGCGTAGGGCTTGACGAACACCGCCAGGCCGGCAAGAGCGCCGGCGAGGATGCGCCGGTTCTGTTGCGCCGCGGCGAGCGCGGCGACGAGGATCACGCCAAACAGGATGTTGATCTGCCCGTTCACGAGCTCCTTCACGACGAACTTGCCGATGAGCAGCCCGGTCAGCCAGCCGATTGTCCGCACCGCACAGCGTCGCTCCGGAAGGGCGCGGATCGAGCGATCAACAAAGACGATGAGCAGGCCGGCCGAGAGTGCGAACCAGAGCGCCTTGGCGACCTCGGGATCGATCGGAGCAAATGGCGCCATCGCGAACGCGAACACCGGCAGGTACTTGAACTGGTAGTGGAGATCCTCGGCGCGATAGAGCGGCTCGGCGTGAAGCGCACGGGTGCCGGCCGTCTGGTAGACCAGGAAATCGACGTAGTCACGCTTCATGCGTGCGGCCAGGAAGAAACTCGCGGCCAGCACCGCAACGACCACCAGCCACGCCAACCGCCGAGGTCCAGGCAGCACCGCCAGAGCTTACCCTGCGTTCTCGAAGCGGCACAAGCCAGCCGTCGGTGGTAAACGTCCATCTGCATTCAACCGGCGCCGCATCCCGCGTCCCTCCCCACCGCGCCAACCGCGTTGAGGCGGAGGCCGGGATGCCCCGCCTGGGAGACCGCCACCGATCCAGCGAAGACAGGTCACGAGCGCCGCAGGGCGCAACTGTCCGAGGCCGTAGACGGGGTGCCACCCCCCGGGCGTCGCCGAAGCGTTCGTCCCGCGGTAGACTTGGCGCTCGCGTCCAGCGGGTTTCAGATTGTGAACAGTTCCCCGGGCCGCCAGCCGGGTTCTCAATGAGGTTCGTCATGGAAGCCCCGCAGAAATACGAACAGACGCCCTTCATGATGCGTTTCGCGACGCCGGTGCAGACACTGATCACGCTCGGGCTCTACGTCGAGCTGGCACTCCTTGCAGGGCTCGCAACCTCTCCTGGGGTCTACGTCGCCTTCCGCCTGTGGCACGCCACGTCATCGTGGGACTCGTGGTTGCGCGTCGTCGCAGGGTGCTGTCTCGGTTGGGGCGCGTACTTCTCGTATGTGATCTGCGTGATTCCCGTCGTGGGCGCGTTTCGGATGGTCACGCGGGCGGGGACACCCACTGGCAGGTACCCGTTCTACTCGTTCAAGGCCTTCCGATGGGCGAGCTACAACGCGCTCATCCTGCTCGTCCGCTACACCGCGATCAGCTTCGTCAGGGTGACGCCGTTCATCGTGTGGTTCCACCGGATGATGGGCATGACGATCGGGACGCGGGTTCAGATCAACACGGCGATCATCGGCGACTCGAATCTCATCGCCATCGGTGACGACACGGTCATCGGCGGGGACGTCACCCTGGTAGCCCACTCGGCCGAACACGGCGAGATCGTGGTCTCACCGGTGACCATCGGCCGTCGAGTCACTGTCGGGCTGATGACCGTGATCTTCCCTGGCGTGACGATCGGCGACGGTGCGCTCATCGCGGCCAACGCCGTTCTGACCAAGGGCACCACCGTGGGGCCGGGCGAGGTGTGGGGCGGCGTGCCCGCAAGAAAGATCGGCGATCGGAGCCATCCCGCCCCGTGAGGCGATTCGCCCTGGCCGCCTGGCCGTTATTGCGGCCACCCTGTCTGCGGGAGACCGTGCACGACTTTCAGCGCGTTCTGGAAGTAGATCTTCTTGAGCACCGCGTCGGGAAGGTCCATGCCGTACAGCTTCCAGAACGCGTGGTAGTCGCGGTAGTAGTCGAAGTACTCGTCGGCGGTTTCGAAGACGCGCCAGTAGTACGGGTATTCCGAGGGCTCGTAGGAATCCTTGCCGAAGAGGATCCGATCCTGGTACTTGATGAAAAACTCCCGCGCGGCGCGAGGCTGGCGCCCGAAGTCGTAGAGCACGGCTGCCAGGTCCATCACGACGTTGGGCGCCTGGTCCAGCAGGCGCGCGGCGCGGGGCAGGTTGTTGCCGTACCACCCGAAGTGCGCGTTGATGAAACGCGTCTTGGGGTTGGCGAGGAACATCCGGTCGCGTTCGCCCATCAACTGGTCGAAGGTCGGCTCGCCCGGCATGTAGTGGCGGCGATCCCTGAACAGCGCGAGTTCCAGCCACCGCTCGTTCTGCATGTCGAGCGGTGAGAAGAACTCCTGCGGCTCCGCGATGTGGATCAGCACCGGCACGTTGAGCCGGGCACAGAGCTCCCAGACCGGTTTCAATGCCGGATCATCGACCTGGAGACGGGAACCGTCCGCTTTCTTCGCGGTCATCCCGAGGTTCTTGAAGACCTTGAGGCCGATGGCGCCGTTCTTGATCGACTGTTCGAGATCGGCGACGGCATGCTCGGCCCAGCCCGGCGCGCCGGCGCCGTCCCACGCCACGTTGGCGAAGACGCGGAACCGATCGGGGTACTTGCTGCCTCGAATGAAGTCCACCTTCTGCTTGATCGAATCGGGATTGGAGCCGCCGCTGAGGTTGTTCAGCAGGCGCACGTTGAGCGCGTCCATCTCCGAGATCAACCGATCGATGTTCGCCGCTGTCACCGTGGTGTGGTTGTGGATGTCGATCACCGGGAACTTCGCCTTCGGCACCAGGTGCTGAGGCGTGACGAGCGTGGACCGCGGCTTGTAGTCGAGAATGCTCGGCGGAGGAAACTCGGGCGACTGGCAGCGGCCAGGGCGGACCTCGGTGGTGCCGGGGGGGCACTGGCCTGGCGGCGCGGCCTGGCCGCGCTGCCCGCGTCCCTGGGCGACCATGGCCGCTCCGGCGATGGTGACGGCGGCGAGCGCGACCCCAACGACCACACGGCGAGCCGCGGCGCGTATGCGAAACATCCGGGATCTCCTTGGTGAACGAGGGTTCCTTCCCAAGATACCTCGAATCGTGCGAATCACGGATGCCCACGCCCTCCGGGTCGCCGGCCGATGACGCTCGGGTATACTGCTCGAATACCGACGAGACCGCAGAATGGGACGCGGGGAAGTGAGGGCGTATCGTGAGTCCAGCCTCCCGTGAGTTCCAGGTGTTCGTGAAGCCAGGCGGCGCGATCTGCAACCTCGACTGCCGCTACTGTTACTACCTGGACAAGGAGCACCTCTATCCGGCCGCGACGCCGAGCCGCATGCCCGCCGGCCTGCTGGAGGACTACATCGTCCAGCACCTGGACGCCGCCCCCGGCCGCACGGCCAGCTTCTCCTGGCACGGCGGTGAGCCCACCATCCTCGGGCTGGACTACTTCCGGACCATCGTCGGGATTCAGCGCAAGCACCAGCGCCCGGACGTGCGCATCACCAACGGCGTGCAGACCAACGGCGTCCTGCTCGACGAAGAGTGGTGCCGGTTCTTTGCGTCCGAAGGGTTCACCGTCGGCTTGAGCGTCGACGGGCCGGCCGATCTCCACGACCACTATCGCGTCAGCAAGGGCCGGAAGCCGTCCCATCCGTCGGCGATGCATGCTTTCCGGATGCTGCACCGCCACAAGGTGCCCTGCGACATCCTGTGCGTGGTGCACGATCGGAATGTCCGTGAACCGCTTCGAACCTACGGGTTCTTCAAGGACATTGGTGCCCGCCACATCGGGTTTCTCCCGCTCGTGGCGCACGGGCAGGGAACGGTCAGCCCCGAGAGTGTTCCCGCCGAGGCGTACGGGGAGTTCCTGTGCGCCATCTTCGACGAATGGGTCCGGCGCGACATCGGACGGATCGAGGTACAGAACTTCGAGGAGGCGTGCCGTCCGGCCCGCCGGCTGGACCATTCGCTCTGCATCTTCAGGGAAACCTGCGGCGACATCCCCATCGTCGAGCGCAACGGCGATGTCTACTCGTGCGATCATTTCGTGGACGAGCCGCATCTGCTCGGGAACATCAGCGAGACGCCGCTGGTCGATCTCCTCGAGAGCGGGGACCAGCGCGCATTCGGAGACGCCAAGCGGGACACGCTGCCGCGGTACTGCCGGACCTGCGAGGTCCGCTCATTCTGCAATGGCGGGTGTCCCAAAGACCGCTTCCTGACGACGCCCGACGGTGAATTCGGACTCAACTACCTGTGCGCGGGTTTCCTGCGGTTCTTCCGCCACGTCCTTCCGTACTCACTGAGGCTCGCCGAGCTCGAGCGGGCCGACAGCCCGCCCGAGCAATTGATGGAGGAACTGGCGTCGGCTGGCAAGGCCGATGCCGCCGCGGTCGGCCGCAACGATCCGTGCCCGTGCGGAAGCGGCCTCAAGTACAAGAAGTGCTGCCTCGCGCGCTGATCGTCGCGAGAGTCGAGGATGGTGGGCCGACCGCGGACTCGAGGCGTCGCGGGCGCGGACGGGAATAGACGAAGGGGCCGCGCCGTCGCGGCCCCATACTGCCCCACGGGAGATCTGCCGCGTCGTCTACCCCAGGTACTTTTTGAAGAAGGCGACGGTGCGGCCCCAGGCGAGCGTGGCCGCTTCCTTGTTGTACCGCTCGGCGTTGGTGTCGTTGTTGAACGCGTGGTTCGCGCCCTCGTACATGAATTTCTCGTATGTCTTGTTGTTCGCCTTGAGCGCGGCTTCGAAGGCTTCGATGCCCGCGTTGATGCGCTGGTCGAGCGCGGCGTAGTGAAGGAGCAACGGCGCCTGGATCTTCGCCACCTCCGCCGGATTCTGCGGCCCGTAGTAGGGCACGGCCGCGCTGATCGACGCGCCGGCGGCGGCGGCCAACCGGTTCGTCATGCCACCGCCCCAGCAGAATCCGACAACACCCACCTTGCCCGTCGACTCGGGGTGCTTCGCCAGGAACGGGACGGCGGCCGCGAGGCGGGCGACCGTCTCGGCCGCGTCGAGCTTGCCAATCAGCGCCGTCGCCTGCGCCTCGTCGGCGGGCGTGCCGCCCAGCGGCGAGAGCATGTCGGGAGCGAACGCCAGGAAGCCCTCGGCTGCCAGCCGCCGCGCGACATCCTTGATGTGGGGGGCGAGCCCCTTGTTCTCGTGGATGACGATCACGGCCGGGTACTTCTTCCCGCCTTTCGGCCGCGCGAGGTAGCCGGTGATCTTGCCGTCGGCCGCGTTGTACTCGGCCGGCCCGGTCACCAGGCGGGCGTCGTTCTCCGCGATGATCTGCGCGAAGGCCGCCTGGTTGTCGAACACGGGCAGCAGCGAGAGCGCCGCCGTGGCGCCCGCGACCTTTCCAAGCCGATCGATGAGTTCCCGGCGGCTCATGCCGCGCTGGCTGTCTTCGTCGTCGTGATCGATGAGCGTCTGGTCCATGATCGAGTCCTTTTCTGAAGATGAGTACACTGCCACACTCCGGCGACTGATCCCGCGGTTCACTCGTGCAGCGCGCGCGTGCGCCGGGCGCGTGGGCCGACGCCCACGTACTCTAGTCCCGGCGCGTGCCCAACTCAACCGCGCCGGGGTCAGCCCTGCGTCGCGATCGGCACCAGGGGCCGTGTGCCCAGGCGGACGGCGCCCTTCTCGGTGACCAGGATCGATTCGCCGAGCTGCACCGAACGGTTCTTTTCGCCGACATCCTTCGTCTTCGCGCGATCGAGCGTGACGGCCGGCTTGAAGTCGAATGTGTGCCCCGGCTGCATCACCACGAGGTTGTCCTCGGCCGACTGGCGCGGGCGAGACAGGAAGCCCAGGCCGCCGCCGTGCGTGTTGAGGCCGCCGCCTTTCTCGCCGAATTCCTTGAACGTCTTTTCGTTGTTGGCCATGAAATCGCCGTAGGTCGTCTTGCCCGGCTGGATGAAGGCGATCGCCCGTTCGATGACCTTCGCCAGCAGCTCGACCGAGGTCCGGTAATACTCGTACCCGGGGGTCGACTTGCTGCCGATGAAGAACGCGTGGTTGATCTGGGAGCCGTAGCCCTGGTAGGCCGAGCTGATCTCCTGGTTGCAGATCTGGCCCACGCGCACGGGGTAGTCCGTCGGCTCGCCGAGCGACGCATTCCCGCCGGCGTCGAAGCCGATCGAGCACCGGAAGATGTCTTCACCCGCTCCCGCGTACAGCTCGGCGAAGCAGGCCCACCACAGGTCCGCCTGGCGCGACGCCCCGTTGCGCACGGCGGCGATCGCCGCGCTGATCCCGCGCTGATTGAGATCAACGGCCTTTCGGATCACGGCCTGTTCCTCCGGCCCCTTGGACATCGACGCGTCCTCGATCGGGCCGGTGTCGTTGCCGACCTGCGGCGGAAACTGATCGATGGGCAGGAACTCGACGCCCGGCAAGGCGGCCTTGAGGCGCTCGAACCAGGTGACCGACACCAGCCCCTCCGGGTCGAAGCGGCTGCCTTTCAGCTTGGCCAGGCCGATGCGCGTGCCGGGACGGTTGTAGCCTGCCGCCGCGAGCAGCGTGGCCAGCGCCTCCGACCCGGACTCGGCCCTGAGCACGAGCTTGCCATCGGACATCCAGCCGCCGGGCTTGAGCCGCCGTGTCCACTCGTCGACGTGGCGAGTGCCGCTGATGTGAGCAATCACCGGTTTGGCTGACTCGCGCGGGAAGAGCACCTCGGGTGCGGCCTGCGAATACTTCTGGATCACGATCTGGGTGAGGTACCTGGCGTTGTTTCCCAGGGCGTCGCTGCCGGAAGTGATGATGGCGTCCAGATTCCACGGCGGCTTGCCCATATTGGCGCGTACCGCCGCCCAGCGTCGGTTGCGCTCGGCCTGGGTGAACACGGGCGACGGCACCGTGAACGCCGGGAGCCGCGGCGGGGCCTGAGCAGCCGCCTCGCCGGCGGCGCCGAGAGCCTGGGCGAGCGGCAAGCCGACGCCGGCGGCCGCGGCTGTCTGCAACATTCGCCGACGGGAGAAGCCCTTCGTCTCATCATCCGAGCGTCGTTTCATTCGAGCCATCGTTGGTCTCCCTCTCGAGGGCGCGCACCGGAAGACAGGATCACCCGCCTGCCGTGCGCGCTCACTCCGCCGCGAGGCGGCTCCAGCATTCAATGAAGCTGACGATGTCCTGCCGTATGACTCTCGCTACCCGTGTGTCGCGATTGGCACGAGCGCACGCGCGCCAAGCCTGGCGACTCCCGTTTCGGTGACCAGAATCGCGTCACCAAGCTGAACCGACCGGTTCCGGTCGCCGACGTCCTTCATCTTCTCGCGCGTGAACGCGAGCGAAGGCTTGAAGTCGAACACGTGTCCCGGCTGGATGATCATCTCGTTGTCCTTGCCGCCGCGCGGCCGCGCCTGGCCCAGCCCGCCCGAGTGCACGGCCACCCCTCCGCCTGCGCCGCCGCCCGCCTCGACGAGGGTCTTGCGGAGGTTCTTCTCGAACTCGTCGTAGGTCGTCTTGCCAGGCTGGATGAAGGCCAGTGACTGTGCGTGAACCTTCAGCAGCGCCTCGAATGTCGCGCGGTAGTAGTCGTAGCCCGGCGTCTTCGAGCTGCCGATGAAGAACGTGTGGTTGATCTGGCAGCCATAGCCCTGGAAGCCGCTCGAGATTTCCTGCGAGCAGAATTGGCCGACCGCTGTCGGATCGCCGTTCGGTTCTCCGAGCGAGGCATTGCCCCCCTCGTTGAGCCCGATGGACAGCCGGACGGTGTCGCCTCCGGTCGCAGCCGCCATCGTCGCGTATCCCGCCCACCACAGATCGGACTGCCGCTTCGCCCCGTTACGACAGGCGGTCACCATCGCGGCGAGGCCCAGTTCGTTGGCTCTGACTGCGCGGCGAATGGCGTCCTGCTCCTCCCGGCTCTTGGTCAGCATGGCTGCGTCGACCGGGCCGGCATCGGATCCCCACTTCTCGATGGGCAGGAAAACCGCCCCGGGCAACGCTGCTTTCAGCGTCTCGAGCAGCATGGCCGACACCACGCCGTCCGGCTCGAAGCGGGTGCCGCTGAGCTTGGCTACGCCGATGCGCGCACCCGGGCGGTTGAACCCTTCGGCGACCAGCAGCTTGGCGAGTGCCTCCCCGCCGATTTCGGGTAGGAGTTTCATCTTGCCGTCGGCCAGCCAGCCGCCTTCCTTGAGCCTGGCGGTCCATTCCTCGACGTGTCTCGCGGCGCTCGCCTGGACGATGACCGTCCTGGCCGCATCGCGGGGGAAGAGAACCTGAGGGCCTCCTCCCGAGTAGCGAACCAGTCCCACCTGGGTCAGGTACCGCGCGTTCAGTCCGACCTCGTCGCTGACGACGGTGATGATCGCGTCGAGATTCCACTGCGGCCTGGCCATGCTGGCGCGGACCGCGGCCCAGCGGCGATCGCGCTCGGCCAGCGAGAAGATCGGCGAGGTCTGTGTGAACGCCGGGAGTGCCGACTGGCCCTGCGCGTTGAGGTCTCCGCCGCTGAACGCGTGTGCCAGCGGTAGCGCCGCCCCGGCCGCGGCGGTTCTCGTCAGCATCTGCCGGCGCGACAGCGCCCCAGTTCGGGCGGGGGCGTCCGGATTCTTTCTGCCCATCTGGTCTCCTGTGTGGTCGGATTGCCCGTCGGCTGGCCGGGCAATCCGCCAAGTCGATTCAGTCGCAGGGGATCGGTCAGGTCGCGGGCGAGCGTCGGATGCTGCCCCGAACGTGAATGTCACGAGGCGGGGGCCCCGCGGGCCCCCGCCCTGATCGGTCGAAGCCGAAGCTAGAAGCTCAGCCGCACGCCGACCTGTGCAGTGCGGTACTCTCCGGCGGTGTGCTGCTTGTAGTCCGTCCTGTTTTCCTGGGTGCCGATGGTCCAGTTCGGGCTGTTGAGCAGGTTGAACACCTCGGCGATGGCATCGACCGAGAGGCGGCCCTTCAACTGAATCCTCTGCTGCAGGCGCAGGTCCGTCCGGCTCTGCGCGGGCCCCAGCAGGGAGTTGCGCGGAACGATCGTGCCATCCGGGCGCAGCCGATCCGTGCCGTCAACGCCCAGGCCCCGCGCGTCGGTGCCCCAGTTGGTCGCGAGCCGAACGCCCGAGCCGACATACTGGAGCGCGCTGATCTGGAAGCCGTGGCCGACCTGCCAGATGGCCGAGAACGTCGCGCGGTGACGCTGGTCGCCGGCGCCGAGGCTCCATTCGCCACCGAGATCCGGTGCGGTGGCGAAGGCGACTTCTTCGATGCCGCTGAACGGCTTCGGTTCCGCATCCCAGAACCACCGCATCGAGTACGTGCCCGAGGCCTGCCAGTGGCTGCTGAAACGCTTGGTGACGCTGGCTCGCACCTCGTGCGTGGCGGAGCGGCCCGTATGCGTGCTCAGGCTGACGGTGCCCCAGTTGGGGAACGCCCGATTGGCCCGGTTGCTGAACGGGAGGTTCGCGCCGGTGGCCGGGTCGTACAACACGTTGGCGTTGTCGATGATGCCCTTCTCGTTGCTGCTGTGGTTGTAGATCCAGTCGAACTCGACGCCGATCGTCTGGCCGAACTGCCGCTGGAAGCCGATGGAGGTCTGCCAGTTGCGCCCGAGCTGTTCGTACTTGGGATTCACGATCACTTCGTTGGCGGTGAGCAGGAGGCAACCCGGCGCGTTGTTGTTGTTGTGGCAGAACATCGCGTTGGACTGCTCGTAGGTCGGCAACGGGCCGTTGGCCGGGTTGGTGACGAAGTTCGCCCGGCCGTCATTCGTGAACTGAATCACGTTCTGGATCGTGTTGCTGACCCCTCGCGTCTCGTCGCCGGAGGTCGCGCCGGCGACGTAGAGCCCGACCCCGCCGCGCAGGACCGTGTTCTCGTCCAGCTTGTAGGCAAACCCGACCCGAGGCTGGAAATTGTTCCAGTCGTTGTAATTCCCCGTGGACTCCCAAGGCGGGAAGTTGACATTCGCGAACGCGCCAATCTCGGCGTCATACCGGACCCCGAGATTCAGCGTGAGGCGATTCGACAGCCGCCAGTCGTCCTGCAGCCACGCGGCGAGTTTCTGCGAATAGACGTTGTTGTTGAAGTCGCCCACGCCGATCAGCATGGTCCGGGTGTACGGGGCCAGGCAGTCCAGGCACCACGTGTCGACGTTGTTCCACACGGGGAACCAGGCCTGCAGCTGTTCCGCCGTGGGCGTCGGGAGTTTCCGGGCGTCGATTTCGCCGCTGGAGTTGAGGCGATTGTATTGAAGCTGGTGACGCCACAGGTACTCGGCACCTGCCCTCAGATCGTGCCTGCCGGCCGCGTCGTACGAGAAGGTGAAGTTGTCGCGGAGGTTCCAGTACCACTGGGCCTGATTGCGCGGGAGGTTCCGGTTCTGGGTGATGTTGAAGCTCTGGAACCGGATGCGGGGCGACCCGTTCGTGGTGCCGTCGATCCCCTGCAGCCAGTGATGCGACCACGACACGAGGGACTGTTCGTCCAGCCCGTAGACGGCCCGGCCGCCCTCGAGTTCGTTGACGGCCCGGCTGCTCGCGACCCAGGTGAGGCGCGCGTAGCCTTCGTTGTTGTTGTCGCCGAATTGACTCGTCCCGGCCGGGTGGTCGGTCCCGCCCGGTCCGAACGGGGTGAACGTCTTGGTCTTGGACCCCTTGACCATCAGCCTGAGCTTCTCTGACAACTGGTAGTCGAGCCGCGCGCCGCCCTTCTTCTGATTGCTGATGCCGTGCATCGTGACGTTGAAGAACGAGTACGGTGTGTTCCAGATGCTGGTGGTGGGTTCGCGCTCGTACTCGAAGTTGCCGAAATAGTGCAGCTTGTCCTTCACGATCGGCCCGCCGACCGCCGTGCTGACCTGCAGGTTGTCGATCGGCAGGACCTTCTGCAGCACCGGCTCCTTCGAGTTGAACTTGCTGCTGCGGTAGTTCCCGCGCAGCACGCCCGAGAACAGGTTCGTGCCCGACTTGGTGATGATGTTCACCTGCACGCCCGAGGACCGGCCCATCGTCGCGTCGAACCGGTTGGCGACGTACTGGAATTCGGAAATCATGTCCTGGCTGTACTTCGGCTGCGTGCCCGTCCCGATGTCCCTCGTCACCTGCTGGCCGTCGAGGTTGATCTGGAATTCCCGCACGTCCTGGGCCCGGCCCCGGTCCGGAAGCGGCTGCGACGCGTTCATCGTCTGCGTCCGGCTCCCCGGTGCAAGCAGCGCCAGCGCCATGAAGTTGCGTCCGGCCACCGGCAGCTCTGCGACCTGGCGCGGGTCGACGTTGCCCCCAAGTGTCGACGAGGTGGCGTTGACAAGCGGCGTCTCGCCCGTGACTGTTACGGTTTCGGTCACGCCACTGGGCTTCATCTGCACGTCGATTGTTGCGGTCTGTCCCATGAGCAGCTCGATGCCGGTCCGCGTGACGGTCGCGAACCCGGACAGCTCGCACGCGATCTTGTAGGCCCCGGTGCGCACGGGAATTCGATAGCGGCCTCCGGAGTCGGTCACGGCCATGAATGTGTTTCCCGTGGCCTGATTGGTGGCCGTCACCGTGACGCCGGGCATCACGCCGCCGGTGGAGTCGGTCACACTGCCATTCAGCACCGCTTCCTGCGCGAGTCCGACCGCCGGAACCGCCAGGATGGCGCACACGAGAAGACACCGCCTGACGAATGTCATGGGGATACTCCTTGACGTCGAGAAAGACACCGCGACCGAGCCCGCTCGGGATCGACTCGCGCGTCGACACAGAATGAAGGGCAGCCGCCGACCATGCTCGTCGGCGGCCTGGCAGATCACTGCGACCTGCGGGTTCGGCAACCTTCTGCGCAGCGATGTCAACGCGGAGGCGAACCTGCGCGACGCGTTTGCGGCGCGAGGGGCGGGCGCGAGACACCGAGGCGGCACGATCACCGGTTACCTCCCGCTCGTACAGCTAACGCGGACCCGAGATTGCCCGGGGCACGGCGGATACGATCCGCCCGATTGTTAAATTGGTGTGGTGACTCTACCATCAGGTGGTCCAACCATGTCAAGGGGTATCTGCCGTCCAATCCCATGATGGTGGCCACCAAAACACCGAGCGCCAAAGCAGGAGATTGAAGGCGAGCCTGGTACAGAGGCCGTCAAGTGTCGGTCCCTGTGAAACTTGACGTCGACGGGCCCGGCCGCATATAGATCCTCTGTCTGGCACGCGGTGCGTGGCAGGCAGCACATCCCACCGAGATCGCAGGTCGCCCGAGGACAGGACAGGCTGTCGGGACGCCGGAATTCTGCCGGCGTCCGGCCGCACGGCCCTGCCGCCGCGCATGATCCCGGCCAGTCACACCAAGGAGGAGGCCGTGCCGAATCGTCGAGAGTTCTTCACTACGGTGGCGGGTGCCGCCGTCGGACTGATGATCGCGGACCGCGGCGCGGCGGACGCAGGCGCTTCGGCCCGTCAGGCGGCGGCCGCCGGCCGCCGCGAAGTCTTCGTCGGACAGCGGCGCGTCAAGGTCATCGACATCCACTGCCACGCCATCATTCCTGAGGCGGCCGAGGCGGCCAAAGGCACGCCGCTCGCGGACGCGGCGAGGGGCGGAGGGGGCAACATCCTCGGACCGCAGCGCCTGGAGCTGATGGACCGGCAGGGCGTGGACGTTCAGGCGCTCAGCATCAACGGGTTCTGGTGGTACGGAGCCGAGCTCGACGTGGCGCGCCGGATCGTGCAGGCGCAGAACGAAGGACTGGCCAAGTGGGTGGCCGCCCACCCGGACCGGTTCGTGGCGGTAGCGTCGGTTGCGCTCCAGCACCCGGAGCTGGCGGCCGAGCAGATGGAGTACGGCATCAAGCAGCTGGGGATGCGCGGCGTCTCAATCGGCGGGCACGTCAAGGGCCAGGACGTCACCTTGCCGAAGTTCGATCCGTTCTGGGCCAAGGCGTCGGAGCTGGGCGCGCTGGTGGTGATGCATCCCCAGAGCGGCGAGAACCTCATTCGCGAAGGCGCGCTGGGCGGGCGGGGGGATCTCGGCAACATCATCGGCAACCCGCTGGAGACGACGGTGTTTCTCTCGCGGCTGATCTTCGACGGAACCCTGGACAGGTTCCCGGGAGTCAGGATCTGCGGCCCGCACGCAGGCGGCTACCTGGCCTCGTACCTCGGCCGGACCGACGTGGCCTGCGAGGTTCGCAGCAACGCCAACTGCGCGAACAAGAAACGACCGCGCGACTACTTCAAGCGGGAGATCTTCATCGACACGATGGTCTTCTCCGAAGAAGGCCTGAGACACCTGGTGGCCGAGGTGGGCGCCGGTCAGATCCTGTACGGAACCGACGTCCCGTTCAATTGGCCGGTCACCGTCGACCTCGTCCTGCAAGCGCCGTTCTTGAGCGCCGCCGACAAGGAGGCCATCCTGGGCGGAAACGCCGCGAAGCTGCTTCGGATTCAGGCGTAGCGGGGCACTGAATACAGGTTACAGGGTACAGGTTACAGGGTACAGGTTACAGGGCACAGGTACACGGTACACGGCACACGGCACACGGCACACGGTACACGGCACACGGTACACGGCACACGGCACACGGCACACGGCACACGGTACACGGCACACGGCACACGGCACACGGCACACGGCACACGGTACACGGCACACGGTGGTGGCTGGCGGCTTCCGGCTGTCGGCGTCAGGCTGAGAGTCGGGTGCAGGCGGGGGCCTTTCGGCCCGGCAAACGTCCTGCCCAATCGAGGTTCTTGCTGGGCGGGGTTGAAGCCCCGCCCTGCATCTCTCAGCCGTGTCGGGAGCTTTCGCCGGCAGCCGATAGCCTGAAGACGGCGGCTGAGCCTCGAGCGCCGGCAGGCCGAATCACTGCCCCCCTCTGCCCCCCGTGCGAATGCCGCCGAGATCCGGCTGTACGCCGCCCTTGGGCGGCACGATCGGCAGCAGGATGTAGGAGGCCCGGCTGCCCCCGGTGTAGATCGTGTTGCTGCCGAGGTGGTACACCGCGAAGTACTGCTCGTTGTCGTGAGGCATCAGGTCGACGCGGATCCGGCTTCCCTGCTGGAAGATCATGCTGGTCGTCCGGATCTCCACCTCGATTGGCACCACCTCGCCGCGCTTCAGCTTCTGTTCGACATCGTGGGTGTGAAACGGCCGATCTGGCCGCGACAGCTTCGGGTCGAGCTTTCGGTGCGACACCTTCAGCACACCGTCCGACACCTCCTCGATCGACCCGTCGGGGTTCACCTTCCTCAGGTCGGCGAACACGTCGGCATCGTCTGTCTCCGACGAGATCCACATCACCAGGTTGACGTGCCCGGTGATCTCGGTGTCTTCGATGAGCGGATCGGAGACGAAGGAGGCGCCGGGCTCGTTTCGGGCGCCGCGGCTCGCGGACAACGGCCCCGCGTCGTAGGTCAGGCCGCGCTCGACGGCGGGCGGCGACACCGCCAGCTTCGTGTCGTTGGTGGACTTCGGGGCCAGGCCTCCCGACGGATCGGCCGTCAGGTAGAACTTCGTGTACTTCGTGCGTTTCAGCGGGAACTCATCCTCGAAGCGCCATCGACATTCCGAAGGGCTCGATCGGACGCAGAGCCGGACGGGCGGCTCCTTCATCATGCCCGTGTCGATCCCCTTGAGCCAGTGATCGTAGAAGCGGAGCTGCTCGGTCTTGCCTTCCTGCGAGTAGAACTCGGTCAGTCGTCCGCCGATGTGCACGCGCAACAGCTTGTCCCTGGACGCTGCGCGCTCGTACCCTTCGACGTTGCCGCGAAAGTGGAAGCTCGTCCAGTTCCCGACGCTGAAGAACGGCAGCGAGACCTGATCGAGTTGACCGCGCGACTTGACCTGGTCCCACCATGGGCCGTCGAGGTAGTTGACCATCAGGTTGTAGATGTAGTTCTCGTTGTAGGCGGCGGCGTTGTCGACCCTCGTGTGCTCGAGCAGTTGTTTGCCCGTGACGTCGGTCCACCAGCGCATCACGCGCGTCTGTCCGAGCAATCCGCCGGGATACGCCCAGTCCCGGTACTGGTCCGTGAATCCTTCCCACGGGATGATGGCCGAGAGATGCGGCGGTTTCAGGCTGGCGACGTTCCACTGCGTGACGGCGTAGTACGAGACGCCCGCGAGCCCGACTTTGCCAGTGCTCCACGGTTGAGCGGCCGCCCACTCGATGGCGTCGTAGTAGGCCCGGGTTTCGGCCATGCTCCAGACGTCGGCATTGCCGGGGGATCGGCCGGTCCCGGGGCTGTCGATGAAGATCAGGACATAGCCGCGCGGCACCCAGTAGTCCGGCTCCGGGCGCTCCTGGTGCGAGAACGGGCCCGCATGAGGGACATACTGGAGTTCCTTCTGATAGACGCTCAAGGACAGCAGCGGCGGGAACTTTTCTCCAGGCGCATCGGGTCGGAACACGTCAGCCATGACGTACGAACCGCCGCGCGTCGGGATCTTCACGTCCTTGTCCACGACCAGCTTGTACTTGGGCTGCGACAGCGTCGAGGCATAGGAGGGGAGCGCGGCCGGTGACGGCGCGTGCGCCTGCGCAGAGAGTCCGGTAGCCGACGGGCCCACCGAGCCCGCCAGGGCGAGCAGGCCCGAACAGATGGCGCCGCAGGAGAGGCGCAGGCCCGCGCGCAACGCGCGGGTGGAATGCCGTGCCGACATGGTGTCCTCCTCCGAATCGAGACGACGGGTCCCGGTCATGACCGGGCTTTGGTGTGCGGTGCACGCCCGACGCGCGGCGGCGTGCCGGCGTCTGGAGTTTGCTCCGGCGCGGGCGGTCCACCCGGCTGTTCAGGCTCCGGTCCGCGGGGCGCCGCCTGCTCGCGAGATCCGCTGGCGGAATACAGCTGCGGCGCGTTCCGGTTGATTTGCAGCTGGAAAATGTCCGGCCGATTGTAGTGCCCGGCGAAATCGTGCCGCAACTTGGCCAGCACGCCGAGCTCGAGGTTGCACTCGGCGTAGAGGATGCCTTCTTCAGCGCCAAGGGGCCCGGCCAGCACGCGGCTGTTCGGCGCCACGATCACGCTGCCGCCGCAGCACTCGGGATTGCGCAGGAACGCCTCGGCATCGCCGCCGACCTCGAGCCTGGCGATCATCTCCTCGTCGACCGTTCCGCACGCGGACACCACGAAGGCCTTGCTCATCTGCGCGAACGCCTGCGCGTCGATCGTGACCCGGTTGCGCATCGGGTCGCCGCTGGTCGGAAAGTGATTCGGCCAGCTCATCACGTGAATGCGCGTGCCTTCGGCGGTCAGCGCAAACACGGCCAGCGGATTCGAATTCTCCCCGCAGATGAGTCCGCTCATCGGTCCGAACTCGGTCTGGAACGCGCCGAAGGTGTCTCCAAAGCCGCCCGCGTGGACGAGCCGCTCGCCGACGGTCGGCATGATCTTCTGATGCTTGCCGAGCAGGCTGCCGTCGGGGCCGAGGTACACCTGGGTGTTGAACATCGTGCCGATGGTCTGCGGCCGTTTCTCGCACACGCCGATCACGACATAGGCGTTGGCCTCGCGTGCCGCCGCGCGAAGCGCGTCGACCTCGGGCCCCGGGATCTCGACCGAGTTCTTGAACAGCTCCACCGCGAGCCGATTCGCGATCCGGCTGGTCGCACTGTGATGGTGATACCAGACCGGATGCGCGGGAATGAACCCCTCGGGAAAGCCGATCACGCGCGCGCCGTGGCTGCCGGCCTCGCGGATCAAGCGGCACGCCTTCTCGGTCGAGCCGGCGCGGTCGAGAAACACCGACGCGGCCTGCACGGCCGCCACGGCGACTACCGGGTACTGATCGCCCATCGACAGATCCGCTCCGTCTTTCGTGACATGCAGGCGCCGCGCGCTCTGGTCCGGGCGCCCGCCAGCCCGGTGCTCATCGTCGACGCGCCCGGCTAGCGCTGGGTGTGCATCGAGGAGTCGGCCAGGTCCTTCCAGAAACCAATGAACTGAATGAGATCGGCGTTGAACTGTTCGGGCTGATCCCGGTACGGATAATGGCCGGCCCCGTTGATGATGACCATCTGCACTCGAGGGTTCTTCGCCGCGACGATGTCGAAGAAGCCGAGTTCTCCGCGCAGGTAGGCGAACGGCTCGTTCAGCAGCCAGCTGAGCTTGTCCTGCCTCGCGGCTACGATCAGGATCGGCATCTGCAGCGTTCCTTCGTTTCGCTGCCTGTCCCACATCTGCTGCCGGAACCTGTTCGACTCCGACGCCTGATTTGCGGTTTGGCTTGCCGCCAGCGCAGCCAGGCGCGTTCGCGTCTCCGTCCACTTGGGGGCCGTCATCAGGAACGCACTCGCCTCGAGATCCTCCGCCTCGAATGTGTGCGGAGAAAACGCCAGGGCTTTGTGCCGGCACATCATGTGTTCGGGTGTGGACGTGTCTGGCGGGCACTGATCGAGCACCGGTTGCACGATGGTGGGGCCCTCGCCGGCGGCGGGCATGCCCGGGCCGTGCGCAACGATGGTGAGAGTCTTCACGGCTTCCGGATGCTGCATCGCCAGGTAGAAGGCGAGCGCGCCACCCGAGGAATGGCCGACCAGGTGCACCTGGCCCAGCTTCAAGGTCTGGATGAACTGATAGACATGCCTGACCGGGCCCTCGGTGCCGAACGCGGCGTCGTCCTTGGGGTTGCCCGTCAAGCCGGCCGCCAGCCGGTCGAGCGCCACGACGCGGAAGCGTTTGGCAAGAGCCGGGATGTTCCGGGCCCAGTTGTTCGCGCTCGAGCAGCAGCCAAAGCCGCCGCCGTGGACGAGCACCAGCGGCTCGCCCTGTCCATAGTCGTAGTAGCGCGTGCGTACGCCGTCGACCTCGACGAACTTCGCGGTGAGCCCGCCGACCTCGCCGTTTTTCCCCACGGTGGCGCCACTCGCGTACCCGTCGCCCTCGCGGACAAGGCTCATGTTCGCGCGACCCACGCTCGCATCTCCGACACCTGCGAGCCACCACATCGCAGCCGCCAGACCCACCGCAGTTGCCGCCCCGCGCCACCTTGTCATGCTGTGCATGTTCCTGTCCTCCCGATCGTCAGCTGCGGCGATTGGCCGCGAGGGGGCCTTCGTCTCGCGCGGGTCGCCGCACGATGACATCCGCAGGGAGCCAGCCGCTACGCGCCGGACTTCTCCCGGGCCGCCTCACGGCCGGCAATCCGGCCGAAGACCATGACCCGTGGCAGGCCGTGGAGCTCGAATCCGCCCGCGACCTCTCCTGCCGCGTACAGCCCTGGAATGACCTTGTCGTGAATGTCGATGACCTGGCATTTCGTGTTGACCTTGAGGCCGGTCTGCGTGTCGTGAACGATTGGCGTCGACCAGGCGGCGTAGAACGGGGCGGTCTGGATCTTGAACTTCGGGGCCGGCTTTCCGAAGTCCGCGTCCTTCCCTTGATCGACGCAGGAGTTGTACCTGGCCACAGTCTCTTCGAGCGCCCGGGCCGGGATGGGCTTGAGCTGATGCGGGTTGGCGATGCGCCCCGCCAGCGCCGCGATCGTGTCGGCGCTGAAGAACCATCCATCGGGATCGACCTGGGGCGGCGCCGGATTCCATTTCTCCCGCTTCACCGCATCCGCATCGAAGATGGCCCAGATCGGTCCGCCGCCATTGGCCTTCTTGCCCCTGCCCATGTTGCCGTTGGTGCCCAGGCACGCATTGATGAACGCGTAGGAGTCATCCACCTCGTTCCAGAATCTCAGGCCCACCTGGTTCACGAGGATCAGGTTCTGGAAATCCGTGACGGTCAGCCCCGAGGCGCGCACCAGATTGAACACCGGGCTCTCGGGCTTCCACTTCAGGTTGACATACCCCCACCGGCACCCGATGTGCTGCGTCTTGGTGACGGCCTTGTCGTTTTCGCTGGCCTGGTTGCCCGTCGCCCACAATGCGGCCCCGAGCTCCATGGCCGCGATCTCGCCATCGGCATCCTGCCTGGAGTACGGCATCCCGGCCGTCTGGTACTCTTCGGTCAGCCGCGGGTCGAAGATTCGCCGGAACTCCACGTTGCTGCTGTGGCCGCCCGTAGCCAGGATGACGCCCTTTCGGGCCCTGATGGTCACCTCCCGCCCGTCGATCGTCGCGACGATGCCCAACACTCGCCCGGTCGAAGGCTTCTCGCGGACCAGGCGCGTCATCTTGGTCCGCAGCAGGAACTCGGCGCCCTTGGCCCGCGCGCTCTTCTCGAGCGGCCTGACAATGCCGGAGCCGGCCCGGCCGTTGATGGTCTCCTTGATGTCGGTCGAATACAACTGCGCGATGAGGCGCCGCGGCACGCTCCCGCCGTTCTCGATGGTCGGCGCTCGATCCTGGAACTTCACGCCGTTGGCCATCATGAACTCGACCGTCGCGAGGTTCTCGTCGGCCCAGACGCGGATGAGATCCCTGTCGCCGTACTTGCCCTCGGGAATCCGGTGGTTGGTGTGATCCAGGTAGACCTGGTCGGCCGAATCCTCTATTCCGTACTTCTTCTGGAGCATCGTCCCGCCGCCCAGCGGAAGGATCCCCCCGCTGACGATGGCGTGCCCGCCGATGTCGTAGTTCTCGTCGATGACGAGAACCGAGGCACCCCCGTCGCGTGCGGTGATGGCCGCGGGAAGCCCCGCCGCTCCAGCGCCGACGATGACGATGTCAGCGGCCCGGTCCCACTTCGCCGGAACCTGCGCCGAGGCAACGGCCTGACGCGAACCGAGCCCGGCAAGCGCCGTCGCGCCGACGCCGGCGGAGGTGCCTGTCCTGATGAAGTCCCGCCGGCTGATCGACGAAGGATTCCGCTTCTCGCTCATACTCGCTCCCGTGTGGTGCTGCTTCAACGGACCCGGTGTGTGCAACGCACGCAGGCCCGGATGTCGGTCTCGCGGGCGGCGTCACGCCCGCGACGGCTCGTACAGATCGGCGAGGACCCGGCGGAAGTCTTCGCCCGCGGCCTCGACGCTCCGCGCCCGGTCTGGTCGATCACGATCTGATTGGACGTGGACAGGGGCTCCGGGGCCCAGCTCCGAACAGGCGATGCGATCACCGATGCCGGCCAGTCGCAACCGCCTTGGCAACCTGTTCCAGCCGTGTTCGAAGACCTTCGGCTCGCTCCGTGAGTGACGGAGAACCCTCGCCGGTTTCCCGCCGCCGTCGTGAACTTTGGCTGCGAGCATACGCTAGGGTCCCACCCTCGTCAAGAAACGGCGAACGGAAACGCCGGGCCATGCGGTGAAGGGTCCGGAGGAGAATCCGATCCGGATTCGAGCGCCTGTCCATCTGTGATAAAGTCCCCGGCCAGAGCGCGCGCCCCCACTGCGCGGTGTCCCAGGTGACCGCCCGGCGGCTCGCACGCCCTGTTCAGAAGTTCCCGACACTCTCGATCCGGACGGCGCGATGCACGCGCACCTCCACCCGCGCCGCCCGAACTCCTGGCGATGCGACGGTGGCGCGCGACGCCCTTCGGACGGAGCGAACACCGTGCAACCACGGAGGACGCGCATGGCCGAGGCCACTCCCGCCGGCAAGAGCAAACAGGGCAGCGTCATGGCGCAGGTCGTCGTCGGCATCCTGGCCGGCATCGCCCTGGGCTACTTCTATCCGCAAGCCGGCGCGGCGATGAAGCCGCTTGGCGACGGCTTCATCAAGCTGATCAAGATGGTCATCGCGCCGATCATCTTCGTGACGGTGGTCGGCGGCCTCTGCAAGATGTCCAATCTCAAGGAAGTCGGCCGCATCGGGCTGCGCGCGCTGATCTACTTCGAGATTGCATCGACGCTCGGCAACCTGATGGGGCTCGCCATCGGGCTCACCCTCAAGCCCGGGGCCGGGTTCAATGCCGACCCCTCGATGTTCGACGCCGGCGCGCTCGCCGCCACCGGCGCACCCGCGGCGAAACTGAGCGTGATCGGCTTCGTCCTCGACATCATTCCGACGACGATCGTGGACGCGTTCGCCGAGGGCCACATCCTGCAGATCATGCTGTTCTCGGTGCTGTTCGGGATGGCGCTCCTCAAGATCGGCGACAAGGGCAAGCGGGTCATCGAGTTCTTCGACGGCGTGTCGGCGGCCCTGTTCGCCGTGCTGCGCTTCATCATGTATCTCGCCCCGATCGGCACCTTCGGCGCCATGGCGTTCACCGTCGGCGCATACGGCATTCATTCGCTCATGCCTCTGGCGAAGGTCGTCGGGGCCGTCTATCTCGGCTGCGCCATCTTCACGCTCGTCCTGCTCGGCGGCGTGGCGCGCCTCGCGGGATTCCGCATCCTCAAATTCCTCGCGTACATCAAGCAGGAGATCGTGATCGTGCTCGCCACGTCGACCTCCGAAGTGGCATTGCCCCCGCTGATGAACAAGCTCGAGCAGCTCGGCTGCCATCGCAGCGTCGTCGGCCTGGTGACGCCGACCGGCTACTCGTTCAACCAGGACGGCGGAGCGATCTTCCAGGTCGTCTCGACGCTGTTCATCGCGCAGGCGATGAACGTCCAGATCGGCTGGACCCAGCTGCTGACCTTCATGGCCGTTCTGCAGGTGACCTCGAAGGGCGGCGCCGGCGTCTCTGGCTCTGCCTTCGTCGTGCTGGCGGCCACCATCGCCTCGCTTGGAACGGTCCCCGTCGCAGGCATGGCGCTGCTGCTTGGCGTGGAACGGTTCATGTCGATGGCGCGTGCCACGATGAACGTGATTGGCAACGGCGTGGCCACCATCGTCGTGGCGCGCTGGGACGGCGCGCTCAATCTCGCACAGATGCAGGAGACCCTGGGTTTGAAACGGACCGCCGCGATCGTCGAATCTGCAAGCTGATACGCGCGGCGCGCATGGCACCCTACGGCGAGGATTCACTGCGATGGCTTTCACAGACTACGCGGAAAAGTTCAAGACCATTCGGATGCGGCGCGAGGACGGCATCCTGGAAATGACCCTGCACACCGGGAACGACTCGCTGCGCTGGGGGCCGGCCGCCCACGGTGACCTGGTGCAGGCGTTCCTCGACGTCTCACGCGACCGCGACAACCTCGTCGTCATCCTGGCGGGCGTTGGCGACGAGTTCTCGGGGCCCGAGATCAAGCCGGATGCCACCCGCGCGGTGGCCAAGCTCTCGACCGAGGCGTGGGGCAAGCTCGGCTGGGAGTCCAAACACCTCATCATGAACATGCTGGACATCGACGTGCCGATGATCTGCGCCCTGAACGGCCCGGCGCTGCGGCACGCCGAGCTGCCCGTGCTCTGTGACATCGTCATCGCCTCGGAGACGGCCGCCTTCCAGGATTCCGCCCACTTCGCCGGCGGCATGATTCCTGGAGACGGCGTGCACGTCGTCTTCCCCCTGCTGATGGGCGCCAACCGGGGCCGCTACTTCCTGCTGACCGGCCAGAAGATCCCTGCCGCCGAGGCGCTTCGAATCGGCCTGGTCAACGAGGTGCTGCCGCAGCCGGACGTGTTGCCTCGCGCATGGGAGCTGGCCAGGCAGATTCTCCTGCAGCCCGATCTGAACCGCCGCTACACCCGCGTGCTGATGACGGAACACATCCGGCGCCAGATGCAGGATCTGCTCGGGTACGGCCTGGCCCTCGAGGGCCTGGGCATCGTGCAGTAGCGGGACCGAGAGCGACAAGGACGGACTCCGATGACGATCGCATTTCTCGGCGCCGGTCATATGGCGCACGGCATGATCGGACGCCTGCTCGGCGCCGGCGTCGCGGTCACGGTCTACAACCGTACCGTCGAAAAGGTGCGGCCGCTCGAAGCGCTGGGCGCCAGGGCCGCCTCGAGCCCGCGCGAGGCGGCACGCGGGGCCGACGTCGTCTTCTCGTCTTTGAGCGACGATACGGCGTCGCGCTGGGCGTGGACGGGACCGGAGGGCGTGCTTTCGGGAGAGGTGTCGGACCGGCTGATCGCGATCGAGTGCTCGACCTTGTCGCACGGCTGGGTGCTGGAGCTGAACGGCGCCGTCCGGAGCCGGGGGCTGCGGTATATCGACTGTCCGGTCGCCGGCCGCCCGTACGCCGCCGCCTCCGGCCAGCTCGTGATCTTTGCCGGCGCCGAGGCGCCCGATCTCGAGGAAGTTCGTCCGCTGCTCGCGCCATTGAGCAAGGAAATCTTCCATTTCGGGCCCGCCGGCTCGGGCACGGCGTTCAAGCTGATCTACAACCTGATGGGCGCGACCCAGATTGCCGCGCTCGCCGAGGGCCTCGCCGCGGCCGAGGCCGCCGGCATCGATCTGGTGAG
This sequence comes from uncultured Acidobacteriota bacterium, assembly GCA_963843385.1. Classification (GTDB taxonomy): domain Bacteria; phylum Acidobacteriota; class Vicinamibacteria; order Vicinamibacterales; family JAKQTR01; genus CAVOHU01. The sequence continues at coordinate 54,217 of CAWJJY010000005.1, read as the reverse complement.
TGCCGCGCGCGCGTTTTCGACGGGTGCGACCGGCAGCCCGCACGTGGTGCGCCATGCCGCGTTCATGGCGGAGAACAAGCACGAGGATCCCCCTGCCTTCACGGCCCGCGGCCGGTTGAAGGACTCGACCTATGGCGTCCAGCTCGCGGAATCGCTGGGATGCCAGGCCGTCCTGGGCCGCGCCACCGTCGCGCTGTTCCAACAGATGGCCGAATCCGGCCTGGCGCTCGCGGCCGACAGCCGGTTGTTCGAAACCGTTCGGGCGCGAGGCGGAGCGGCGCAGACGACGGGGGAGGCCACGGGAAGCGCGTCGAAGTAAGCCGACGCCCGCGCCACCACAACCACACTTGGCTTCGTCGGGGAGATCGGAGATGTCTTCTCAGAACAGGTCCACGAACCGTCGGCAGTTCCTGAGATGGTTGTCCGCGAGCCCCCTGCTGGCGTACCCGGTCCTGGCGGGCCGCGTGGCGGACGTATCGGCAGCAAAACCTCAACGCATGCAGGATCCCGTGATGTGGGCGCCGGCCTCGCCGCAGGATCTGATTGCGACCCCGAAGGACGCGATCAACGTCTTCGACTTCGAGCGCGTCGCGCACCAGAAGGTCCCTCCCGCCCACTTCGGCTACCTGGCGTCGGGCATCGACGATGAAGTCACGCTGCGGGCCAACCGCGAGGCCTTTCTGAAGTACTACCTTCGGCCGCGCCGGCTCAGGGATGTGTCCAAGGTCGACATGAGCATGGAGATGTTCGGGGTCACCTACGACTCGCCCATCATCCTGTCGCCGATCGGCGACAACAAGGCCTATCACCCCGACGGGGAGGTGGCGGTGGCGAGGGCCGCCAAGGCGGGCAACCACCTTGAGGTCCTGGCGACAGGTTCGAACACGTCAATCGAGGCGGCGATGGACGCGCGCGGCGGGCCCATCTGGTTCCAGCTTTATGCCACGTCGAAATGGGAAGTGGCCGAGGCGCTGGTGAAGCGCGCCGAGCGGGCCGGGGCCCCGGCCGTGGTGGTGACGGTGGACCGGGTGGGCGGCAGGAACCAGGAAACGCGGATCCGGCTCGAGCGCACCGACACACGCGACTGCAAGCAGTGCCACCCGCCCGCCACCGGTGGCAGACCGATCCGGCAGCCCATGTACGACGGCATCGACCTGTCAGGCGTGGCCAGCATGCAGTCCGCCAACATGACGTGGGATTTCATCCGCCGCCTCAGAGGCACGACCCGGATGAAGATCGTCATCAAGGGAATCCTGACGCACGAAGATGCCAGCCTGTGCGCGGAGAACGGCGTCGACGCGCTCATCGTGTCGAACCACGGCGGTCGCGGCGAGGACAGCGGGCGGGCGACGATTGACTGCCTGCCCGAGATCGCGGCCGCGGTGAAGGGACGCATCCCGATCATCGTCGACAGCGGATTTCGCCGCGGCACGGACATCGTCAAGGCCCTGGCGATGGGAGCCCACGCCGTCGGCGTCGGACGGCCGTACATGTGGGGGCTCGGGGCATTCGGCCAGCCGGGCGTCGAGCGGGTGCTCGAATTGCTACGGACCGAAACGCGAGCTGCCATGCAGCAGTGCGGGGTGCGTTCCATCAAGGAACTCACGCCGGCATTCGTGGCCAGGTCGGTCTGAGCCAACCGCTGGCCCAGATCGTCTGCTGCAGGAATCGGGTCGGTGTTGCACCAACGTCAAGACAAGCGCGAACGCTGAAGGAAGGACGAATCCATGTCGATCATCAAGGGGAGCGTGGCAGCGCTGGCACTGGCGCTGTTCCTGACCGGCGGCCAGTCCGTGATGTCCGGCCAACAGACCGGCGTCGGTCCCAACGGCGAAACCGACGGCCTTGTCGCCAAGTTCATCGACGTGAACGGCGTGCGCACCCGTTACTACGAGTACGGCCAGGGCGAGCCCCTGGTGCTGCTGCACGGCGGCAGCCTGGGATCGTTCGATCGGCCGCGCAACAACGCCAACGTCTGGGCCATGAACATCCCCGGCCTTGCGAAGCGCTTCCGCGTCATCGTGCCCGATCGCATCGGCGCCGGGCTCACCGACATTCCCAAAGACGACGCTCAGCTCTCCCGGGAAGGCGACGCCAATCATGTCTACGAATTCATCAAGGCGATGGGCCTGAAGCAGGTGCACATCGCCGGCCACTCGGCAGGCGGCGGCATCGCGATGACGGTGGCGCTCCGGCACCCTGACGTGGTCAAGACGCTGATTGTCGTTGCCGTCGGCGGCCAGATCTCGGTTCCCGGGCAGAGCCTCGCGCGAATCGAGGAACGGGCGTGCCAGAGCCTGGCGAAAACCGACGAGACGCTTGCGTGGCGCTGCTGGCTCAACGTGCAGAGCGGTAACCCGGCCTTGTTCACCGACACGTTCTTCGAGGCGTCCTGGGCCATGTACAACCGGCCGCGCCAGCGGGAGATCCAGGCCCGTATGGCGTCGGGGGCCGGCGCCGCGGCGCAGGCACGCGAACGTTCGGGTGACCTGTCGTGGAACGCGGTGCTGGCGGGCGCCGCGAAGGAGCGCGCGCTCCAGATGCCGATCCTGTATGTCTGCTCGGCGACCGACACGCACGACTGGTTGGCCTCCGACGAGATCGCCGGCATCCAGGGGTGCCTGGGCCTCTACCACGTCTTCGGCACGCTCAACAACCGCGTGCTCCTGATCGTGTACGACAAGGGCGGCCACTTCGCGTACCGCCAATACCCGGAGCGCTTCAACTACGACGTGGCGCAGTTCATTGCGTATTGGGGCACCGGTTCGAAAGGGCAGTGACGCGCGACGTCGTGCCGACCGGCCCGGTTCAGTCAGCGTCCCGCTTCAGTCAACGAAAACGGCATGGAGGATTCGAGCGATGACACGAGCCCCTAGAGTCTTGATGGCTGCGGCGTTTGCCGCAGGCCTGATGTGCCAGACCGCTGCGGCGCAACAACGGGCGCCAGGCGTGGGTCCCAACGGCGAGAACGGGGGATTCACGGCGAAGTTCGCCGACGTCAACGGCGTCCGCACCCGCTACTACGACGAAGGCTCCGGCGAGCCGATGGTCCTCGTGCACGGCAGCGGGTTTGCCGGAACCGCGAGTGCCAACACCTGGGCGCCGGTGATTGGGCTGTTGGCCAAGAGGTATCACGTCTATGCGCCCGACAAGCTGGCGTCGGGCATGACCGACAATCCGAAGAGCGACGACGACTTGAGCATCCGCGGCGAAGTCCAGCACATCGTCAATTTCATCCAGACCATGAAGCTCGGGAAGGTGCATCTCATCGGGCAGTCCCGCGGCGGGGGGTGCGTGTTCCTGCTGGCGGTCAACCACCCCGAGCTGGTCAAGACACTGGTCATCGTCGACAGTTCCACTGCCGCGCCCGGAGCGGGCGACGACAGAAGCAACCGGAGAAAGAACCTGCTCGAGCACTGCCCGAAAGAGCCGGCGACCGAGCTTTGGCCCTGCCAGCAGGCCGCGCTGCTGTACGACCGCAGCGTCGTCACGCCGGATTTCGTGGCGTCGGCGACGTTCATGGAAAACCAGCCCAAGGCGCAGGAAACGGTCAAGCGGCAGACCCGCGACGTGAGGAGAAAAGCGGGTCAGGTCGAGGCAGAGATGATGTACGAAGCCTACCGCCGCGTCGACACGGACGGCGTGCTCCAGATGCCGGTGTTGCTCTTCTGGGGAAAGAACGACCCGTCCGTCCTGCCGATTCAGGCCGAGAGCCTGTTCAACATCATCGCCGAGACGGACCCGTTTGCGCGGCTCGAGTTCATCAACCACGCCGGGCACTTCCACTACCGCGAGCACCCGGAAGAATTCGCGTACACGGTGACGAGCTTCATCGAGTACCTGGAATGGACCCGGCGCCAAGGAGTTGACCGCGAAAAAGCGGTAGGGCAGCTGCCTGTGACGTGAAGCGGTGAGAATCCAGGGAGACGCCGGTGCGGCCGGCGCCTGGCCGGCGATCTCCCTGTCCGCCGATGAGCTTCTGCCGGAGGTTCGTGAGGGTCCGGACTAACGCTCCCCGCCGCCGCCTCCGCCTCCTCCCCGCAAGTTGATCCCGCCGAGGTTGGGAACCGGCCCGCCCTTGGGCGGGACTATCGGAAGCAGCACGTAGGACGCCCGATCGCCGCCCACATACAGCGTGTTGTTCTTCAGGTGATAGGCGCTGAAGTACCGCTCGCCATCGTGGGGCATGACGTCAATCCGGATTCGGGTGCCTTTCTGGAACACCATGCTGGTGGGCCAGATATCGACCTGGATCGGCACGACCTCGCCCGGCTTGAGCTTCTGCTCTTCGTCGTGCGTGTGATAGGGCCGATACGGCAAGGACAGCCTGGGATCGAGTTTGCGGTGGGAGACTTTGAGCATGCCGCTGACCGCGGTCTCCATCGTGCCGTCGGGCATCACCTTCCGGAGGTAGGCGAACACATCCATGTCGTCGGTTTCAGACGACACCCACGTCACGAGGTTGATGTGGCCGGTGATCTCCACGTCCTCGGTCAACGGCTCAGTCGTGAATGCCAGCGCCGGCTGGGTGCGTGTCCCGCGGCCGTAGGATGCCGGGCCGGCGTCGTAGGTGAGCTGGCCGGGCTGTGCGGGCGGCGTCCTGGACAGTTTCACGTCATGGAGCGCGTCCTTGACGACGCCTCCGGCCGGCTCCGCAGTCAGGTAGTACTTCGTGTACTGGGTCCGCTTGATCGGCCACTCGTCCTCGAAGCGCCACGTGCACGCGGTGACGCTGCTGCGGACGCACAGCTTCACGGCCGGCTCGCTCATGATCCCGGTGTCGGTGCCCTTCAGCCAGTAGTCGAACCATCGCAGCTGGTCGTTCTTGCCGCCTTCCTGATAGAAGTAGGTCGTGGGTCCGCCGATGTGCATCTGCAACTTCTTGTTCTTCGAGGCTGCGTTCACATACAGCTCGACGTTGCCTCGCAGGTGGCGGTTGGTCCATCCCTGCCAGTTGCCCGCGCTGTAGAAGGGCACCGTGATCTTGTCCATCTCGGCGCCTGCCTTGACCGTGTGCCACCATGGGCCGTCGAGGGGATGCGTCATGTACTCGTAGAGCAGGTTCTCGTTGAAGGCGCCGACGTTGTCGACGCGGGTATGCTCGAGCAGCTGCTTGCCCATCACGTCGAGCCACCAGTTCCCCAGGTACGCCTTGTTGAAGATGCCACCCTGGAAGGTGCCTTCGCGGTACTCGTCGCCGTGGCCCGCCCACGGAATCATCGTCGTCAGGTGGGGCGGTTGCAGGCTGGCCACGCTCATCTGCGCGATTGCGTAGTAAGACACCCCGGCCAGCCCGATCTTGCCTGTGCTCCAGCTCTGCCTGGCTGCCCATTCGATGGCGTCGTAGTAGTCCAGCGCTTCCTGCATGCCCTTCACGTCCGTGTCGCCCGGCGACTTCCCGGTCCCTCGGGAGTCCACGAAGATCAGGACGTAACCGCGAGGCACCCACCAATCGGGCTCCGGCCTTTCCTGGTGGGTGAAGGGAGACTGATGGGGCAGGTACTGAAGCTCCTTCTGATACACGCTCAACGACATGAGCACCGGGAACTTCTCGCCGGTCGCCTCAGGCCTGAAGACGTCCCCCACCAAGTAGGAACCGTCGCGGGTGGGGATGCGGACGTCCTTGTCGACGACCAGCTTGTACTTGGGTTGGGAGACCTGCGCCGCGTGGGTCGCGGCCGGCGGGAAGGCGACCGCCAGTGCGAAGGCGAGCAGGGCGATCTGCCAAGAGCGACGAAGGATGTCCGCCGAGGGGCTGCCTGGTGTTTCCGACATGGTTCCTCCAGAAAGACGCGCGACGCTCGACGCGCAAAGCCGAGAACTTGGCTGACCCGGGGCCGGGCATCTGTGACCTGTCCGTCGCGGCTTCCGGCGGACAACTGGCGACTGAGGTCTTGGAACGGCGGCCATCTTACTCCGCCTCGGCCGGCGCCGCATAGGGAAATGCCCGACAAGGGAAATGCCCGACTCAGTGGCAGACCCTTGCCTGAAGGCCCGTCGCTCTCCATCCGCGGCCGAGGGCGATTGTGGACCTTTCCGCAACGAAGCAGCATCGGCAGCACGCGTGGCGGATTCCCGGCAGAGAGCCTGCCGGGGCGTGTGGCGGGTTCCCGGCAGCCAGGATTGGCGCAGACGAGCCACGAGGCAGTTTCGCGCGATTGACAGCATCGCCACATTGTGATTGACCGCACCCGATAGAGCGCGTAGACTCCGCCTAAATCGTTCAGTTTCGGGCGCCCCAGCCCTACGCGGCAGCTTTCGGGGGGCGCGCGATCCGTTTGCACCTGACGAGGGGGGAGGAACCAAACATGTTCCGTTCGCTAGGGTGTTGGAGTGTCGCCGTGATTCTCGTTCTAGCAGGCGTGACAGGCGCCTACGCTCAATCTACCGCCTCGATTTCGGGGGTCGTGCGGGATACAGCCGGGGGAGTAGTACCCGGCGCGACCGTCGTCGTCAAAAACGACACGATGGGCTACTCCAGCGAGGCCGTTTCCGGTGCAGACGGCCGGTACCAGGCGACAGCGCTCCCCGCCGGCGCCTACACTGTGACCGCGTCGCTCGCGGGCTTCAAGACCGCGATAGCCAAGGTCAGCATTGCGCCCGGCCAGCCGGTCACCGTGACGCTCACGCTCGAGGTCGGCCAGCTCTCCGAGACGGTCGTCGTCCTGAGCAGCGCCGAACTCATCAACACGGAAACCGCCACCGTGGCGGCCACCCTCAACTCGGATCAGCTCACGCGCATGCCGACCCCGACACGAAACGCGCTGAACGCGATCACGTTCCTGCCGGGTGTCAATACACCGGGCGCCAACCGCGATTCGACGATCAACGGCCTGCCCGAGAGCTTCCTGAGCATCACGCTCGATGGGATCAGCAACAACGACAACTTCCTGCGCAACACGGACTCGTTCTTCGCGACCGTCACTCCGCGCCAGGACGCGGTCGAAGCCGTGTCGGTCGTGCTGGCCGCCGGCGGGGCCAACGGGGGCGCCGGGGCCGGGGCCATGACGATGGCGTTCCAGACGCGCTCGGGCGGCAACCAGTTCACGGGCAGCGCCTACGAATATCACCGCTCCCCGTCGTACAACACGAACTACATCTTCAACCAGTACAACAACCAGCCGAAGAACAACGTCAAGCTGGATCAGTTCGGGGCACGCGTCGGCGGCCCGATCGTGATTCCGGGCGTTTACAACGGCAGAGACAAGGCGTTCTTCTTCTTCCACTACGAGCAGATACGGTTCCCGAACAGCTTCACGCGGACGCGCACCGTCTTCAGCCCGCGCGTCCTCGATGGGTTCTTCCGCTACCAGTGTTCCACCGGGGTGTGCGAGGTGAACCTGCTCGATCTCGCGAGGGCCAACGGCCAGATCTACACGCCGGACCCGACCGTGATGGGGATGGAGCGGAGGATCTACGACGCAACGCAGACGACCGGCAAGCGGAGCCCCCTGGCCGACCCGCTGTACGATTCGTACGTCTGGCTGAGCCCCTCTACCCTGCTCGAGTACCAGCCGACAGCGCGCCTCGACTACAACCTCACGACCAGGCACCGGCTGAGCGCGTCGTTTGCCGTCATCACCGCCCAACGCACGCCGGACTATCTCAACTCGGCCGACCCGCGCTTTCCTGGCGCGCCGAACCACCGCGATTTCGCCTCGACGCGGCCGTTCGGGTCCCTGGCGTTGCGATCCACGTTCTCGAACAACATCACCAACGAGCTGCGGGGAGGCTTCTCGTCCATCTGGAGCGGTTCGAATTTCGGCTACCCCTCGAGCCAGACGTCGGGCAACTCCCCGGACACGTTCGCCGACCAGGGCGGTTTCGCGATCACGACCCCGACCAACACGACCGACTGGTACACGTCCAACGGCCCGAGCTGGCGCATCGCGCCGACCTGGAGCGCCGACGATACGCTGACGTGGGTCAAAGGCTCGCACACGGCGATGTTCGGCGCCTCGTTCCTCATGTCAAACGCCGACTCCGGCAGCGAGCAGATAGTCCGGGGACTCACCCTGGGCTTCGATACGACGAACGACCCGGCGATCGGCATGTTCAACACCACCAACTTCCCCGGTGCGTCATCGAGCGATCTGACCGCCGCTCGGGCGACGTATGCCGTGCTCACGGGCCGCGTGGCCAGCGTGAACAGCGCGGCGGTGCTCGACCCGGCTACTGGCAAGTACGTCGAGCTTGCTCCGGTCGACTACAAGGGCGGCTTCAAGGTCTTCAGTGTCTACGGCCAGGATTCCTGGAGGGTGGCGCCGACGCTGACCGTCACGGGCGGGGTCCGCTGGGAGGTTCAGACGCCGTTCTCTCCCTCGACCGACTTGATGTCGAACGTGACCATGGCGAGCGTGTGCGGCATGTCCGGAGTCGGGAGCGGAGGCACGCTTCACCAGTGCAACTTCCTCAACCCGACCGCCTCGGGCGGCGCGGTCCCGGAGTTCGTCCTGTTCAAGTCGGGCACCACGGGATACAAGACCGACTGGAACAACATCGGGCCGTCGGTGAGCGCCGCGTGGCGGCCGAACGTCCGGTCCGGCCTGCTTAGGACGCTCCTCGGCGATCCCGACCAGGCGACGATCCGGGCGGGCTACGCGATCGCGTTCGATCGCCCGGCCCTCACCCAGTTCACCGGCCAGTACGGGGGCAACAACGGAAGCCAGCTGTCGCTGACCCGCAACGCCAATTCCGGGTTGGTGCCTGCGGGCGAGTCGTGGCCGGTCCTCGTCTCTCAGACCAACCGGCTGTACTCCGCCTCGTTCAATCCGGATCCGAGCTACCCGATCGCCATCCGCCCCGGCCGGGTGGACGCTCTCTACACCTTCGCGCCCGACATCAAGATCGGCCGGGTCCAGAACTGGAACATCGCCATCGCGAGGTCGATCTCGAAGGACATGGCGATCGAGATCCGCTATATCGGCAACGTCGGCGACCACGAGTGGGCCTCGATCAGCTACAACTGCACGAGCTACAGCAGCGGCACCTGCACCAACATGCGGGGGGAGAACCTGGTCGCCAACGGGTTCATGCCGGAGTTCAAGTTGGCGATGGCCAATCTCACGGCCAACAACGCGGCGGGCGGAAGCCGCGTCGGGTCATTCGCCTATTTCGGCCCAGGAACGGGGACGAACCCGCTGCCAATCTACCTGGCCTACCTCAACGGCAGCAGGGATTCGGGCAATCCGGCGGTCTACACCGGCGGCTCCTCCACCTGGACGAGCTCCTCGCTCGCGGCCCGGCTGGTCGGGACGAACCCCAACCCGACAGCTTCCGCTGCTGACCTCGACGCCACCGCGTCGCGCCGCAGCAACGCGCTGTCAGCCGGGTACACGGCCAACTTCTTCATCCCGAACCCAGCGGCCGGTCAGGTCAATGTCTACGACAGCGGCTCGCGCAGCCGGTACGACGCACTCCAGATCGAGCTCAGGCGGCGGCTGTCGCATGGCCTGTCGGCCAGCATCAACTACCAGTTGGCGTTCCCGAAGGTGGGGAACTTCGACGGCTTCAGCTACGGCTACGTGCTCGATCCCAGAGCGGACGTCAAGCACGCCATCAAGACACAGTGGGACTGGACGCTGCCGTTCGGCCGCGGCCACAAGTTCGGCCGCGACATGAACCCCATCCTGGACGCGTTCGTGGGCGGGTGGAGCTTCAACGGTGTGGGCCGCATTCAGGCGGTCATGATGGACTTTGGCAACGTGCGCCTGGTCAACATGAACGAGAGCGACCTGCAGAAGATGTACAAGTACTACTTCAAGACGAATGCCACATCCGGCGTCCGGGAGGTGTGGATGCTGCCCGATGACGTCATCCTGAATACCAGGCGGGCGTTCAGCACGAGCACCACGACCGTCAGCGGGTATTCCGCCTCGCTCGGAGCGCCCGATCCCAACGGCCAGTACATTGCGCCGGCCAACTCCGCCTCCTGCGTCCAGGTCAGGGCCGGCGACTGCGCGCCGCGAACCGTGCAGGTCCTGTCCCCGTGGTTCATCCGATTCGACATGGGTGTGACCAAGCGCATCGAACTCCACGGCAGGATGAATATCGAGCTGCGGTTCGACCTGCTGAACGTCTTCGACAGGCCGAACTACAACCCGGTGGCGAATCCGGGCACCGGCGCCACCATCTTCCAGGTCACGAGCGCCTACACCGACGCAAGCAACACCTACGATCCGGGTGGCCGAGTCGGTCAGCTGATGTTCCGATTCAACTGGTAGCGGCGCCTCAGAGCCCGCACCCGTGACGGGCTGGTCAACACGGCCGGTGGAGCCTCGGTCGGGGCTCCGCCGGCCTTCTTTTTTTTCGGGGGGCTCTTGATGAGGTGGCGCGGAACCGCGGGGTTGGTCGTGCTTCTCTCGGTCGCGGCCCTCGCCGGCTGGAGCGGGGAAGCGTCGGCGCCGCAATCGACTCCCCTTGGTGAGCGCGCCCCGGGCCCCTCCGTCGACTTCATCGCGGTCCAGGCCGATGGCGCCCCCGTGGAAGACCTGTTGGTTTCGGAAATCGAACTCCGAATCAATGGGAAGCTCAGAGCCGTCCGATCTCTCAGGCGGGTGGCCATTGCGGCTCCACCGGCGCCGGCCGGCTCGGCGCCGAGAGTGCTTCCGCCCTATGGCACGAATGACAGCGTGGCCGAGGGCCGAGCGTTCGCCATCGTCGTCGACCAGGAATCGTTCCCTGCCGGGAACGTGCAGCTCATCAGGGACGCGGTCGAGGGACTGCTCACCCGCCTGACGCCGGCCGATCGGGTCACGGTCGCGGCGCTGCCGTTCGGCGGGATCAGGGTGCCCTTCACCTCCGAGGTGCCCCGCATCAGGCTGGCGGTGGCGGACGTGTCGGGGCAGGCGGCGCGGGCCGAGACGGGGTCGGACCTGGCCTGCCGCACGCGCCGGTTCCTCGAAGCGCTGGACGGGTTTCTCCAAAGCCAGTCTGGCAAGTGGTCGCCGCTCACGGTCGTTCTGTTCACCGCCGGGCTCGGCTCTCCGCGGCGTGACGCGCCGATGGCGCGGGCGCCGGGCATGTGCGAGCTGCTCGTGAGCGACTTCGACCGCATCACGGCGACCGCCAGCGCCGCACGCGCGAACTTCTACGTGGTCCATCCTGCCGACATCGGCATGACCGGCGCGCGGTGGAGCGAGACGATAGGGGGCGTGGGATACACCGGGTCCTCCAACCCGCTCGATGGCATCGAGCACCTCGCCGGCGTCACGGGCGGCACGCGCCTGCCGCTCGACGCGACGGGCACCGCGTCCCTGTTGCGCGTGGCCAGGGAAACCACGGCGGTCTACGTGGCGGAGCTCGAGCGGGATCCTTCGGAGGTCTATGGCCGCAGCCGGTCGCTCGCGGTCCGGGCCGTTCGCCGCGGCATCACGGTGCGCGCGCGTTCCGAGATCACCTTCGCCGATCGGTCCGGGCAGGCCGGGACGACGCGACTCGCGATTGCCGACCTGCTCGCCTCCCGCGAAGCCTTCCCGGATCTGCCGCTGCGAACGGCCGGTTTCGCCGTGCGCGAACCGAACGGCCGGTTGCGGGTGGGCGTCCTCCTGGAGGCGGTCGATCCCGCCGTGACGATCGACTCTGCCGGAGCCGTTCTCATCGCAGACGACGGCCGCATCGTCGCTCGCTGGTTCGCCTCCGAGACAGTCGAGCGCCCGTTGCTGGGCGCCATGGTGGCTCCGCCGGGAATCTACCGGCTCCGCGTGGCGGCAATCGACAAGGCCGGCCGATCCGGCGCCGCGGAAGATACCATTGACGCGAACCTCACCTCGGTCGGTCCGCTCTCGCTCGGGTCGCTGATGCTCGGGGTCTCGCGCCCGGAGGGCGTGACGCCGCGGCTCGAGTTCAGCTCCGAACCGACGGCCCTCGCGTCGTTCGACATCTACGGGGGCATTGCGGGCATGGGCCTGTCTGCGACGCTGGAGATCGTCCGCGATCCGGACAAACCCCCGCTCGTCACGGTGCCGGTCGCGCTCACCCGGGCGGATGCATCGCGGGTGGTCGCGTCAGGTGCGGTGCCACTCGGCGCGCTGCCTCCCGGTGACTACGTCGTCCGCGGCGTCATCCGCCTCGAGGACGGAACGACGGGCCGTGTCACGCGGACGCTCAGAAAGGTCGCGCGATAGTCCTCTGCGACCCGGACGGCCGCCGGCTACCGGCTCGAGGCGGCGCACGCTGTGTCAGTGGACTCGCGTGAAGGTCGCGGGGCGAATCCGTTGGACGAGAGGCAAAGCCGAGTCGGTAGAGATCAGAGCCTCGTGACCAGGCCGGTAGTCGGAAGCCAGTGGTCTAAGGTCGGTAGTCTGTCGGCGGCCTGTAGCGCGTGACCTGACGCCGGCAGACTATCCGTCGTCTGCAGGCGGAGGCCGATAGCCGGAAGCCGGTCGGCTGGCGACGATGTCCGCGCCCCTCAGCGAGAGCGCCGGGCCATCACCTCTCTGGCCCGACCGATGGCCTCGTTAATCTGCTGGACCATGTCGGCCCGGCCCGTCGCGCTCGCGATGCCAAGCGCTTGTTCCAGGCTCGCCACGGTGTCTGCGAGTCGGCCCGCACGGGAGTACGCGCGCGCCGAAAGGTATGGCGGGTCGATCGAGTCGGGAGACAGCCGGCCCGCTTCCCGATACTGCCCGATTCCATCGTCGATTCTTCCAGCCTCGCAGAGCGCGTTGCCGAAGCTCATGCGAAGGCGATAGCTCCGCGGCTGGAGACGAATCGCCTCGCCGAAGTGCCGAAAGGCCCCGTCGTAATCACGCAGCGATGCCATCGCAACGGCGAGATTTCCCAGTGCCTCCTCGTCATCCGGTTTGATCAGCAGAGCCTTTCGATACTCGGCCATGGCCTGCTCGATGTCGCCGGACTGCTGAAGCGCCACCCCAAGGTTGTTGTGAGGGGTGGGGGAGCCCGGGGCCAGCTCAACGGCGCGCCGGTGCTCGACGATGGCATCCTGCGTCCGGCCACCTTCCGTCAGGGCGAGACCAAGGTTCGAGTGCGCCTCGACGGAGTCCGGCAGTAGCCGCGCGGCTTCTTTGAGATGCGGGAGCGCGTCGGCGTGCCGGCCGAGGTCCCGAAGCATGATCCCGAGGGCGCTCTGCGCCTCGGCGTACTCCGGGCGCAGCGCCACGGCCGTCGTGAGCTCGTTCAGAGCGGCCTGCGGCTCTCCGGTCTCACGGTACGCAAGTCCCAGGTTGAAATGCGGCTCGGCGTAGCTCGGGTCCACGGCGATGGCCTTCATCAATACCGGAACGGCCTCGGCAGGTCTGCCGGTCTGCACGAGGAGCGCCCCGAGGTTGATATACGTCTGGTCGTGTACGACCTTCATCGGAAGGTGGGCGACCAGGGCGAACAATGCGGCCGCCGCGACACCGGGGATCCACTCTCGCTTCCAGCCCTGAAGGAAGAACCGGTGGTGGATGACCGGATGCTTGTTCGCGTTCCCGCGCGTCGGGCGTCCACCGACTGCTTTCGTTGAGCCGGCCCGGCGTGTCGTTGGGGGTGGTTCCCCATCCCGTTCGCGCGGAGGAAATGCGCCGCCCGGCGCAGGTCTCGCAACCAGTCCCAGGATCGCGCTCAATCCGGACGCCGAGAACAGCAACAGGATCGGGATGAGGGGATGCCGGTAGCGAGCGACCACGTAGAAGACGGCTACCGCCAACACCATGCTCGCGGCCATCCCGTAAAGGATGACCATCTGCCGCCACCTGCGGCGATCGACCCAGACGCCAAGAATTGCCATCGGCAGCACGATCCCGAAATTGAACCACATGAGCGCGCGGAGCAGCCGGGACGAGCCGGCGTACGCCTCAATCGACTCCGTATCAGGAATCTCGGCTGCATTGAGTGTGAGCAGAGCCTTCTTCCCCAGCAGCGTAAGCCACCGAACCGGGTGGGTGCGGATGTAGTCCAGCGACTGGCGAAGCCAGTAGTCGGACACCTGGCCGGGCGACAGCGGCCGGCCGACTGCCTTCGAAGCGAGAGCCGTGGCGTCCGCACGTTCGTACGCGGCGTCACCACGGCCTGGCACGAGGGACTCGTAGCTGCCCGACGCCTGCCCATTGTTGCCGATGAAGAAGTTCGGCCCGAGTTGAGACGTTGACAGCAGGAATTCACCGCCAACTGCGTAGTTACGAATGCCCACCGGCAACAGCACGACCAGCGTGGCGGAGATGAAGACCGCGGCCCACCAGGCCCGGCGCCGGACGGGGACCTCGCGGAATCGGAACAGCAGCCAGGCACCAGCCACAGGAAGAAGGACGGCAGCATTCTCGCGATTGAGGACGAAGGCTGCCGTGATCGCGCCCGATGCGATCAGCCATTTCCAGTGAGGCCGGAGCTGGAACTCGGCGAGTGCAACGAGCAGCAGGCAGACCAGGAAGATGTCGAGCGACGACTTCTGGATCAGCCCGTCGAAGAAGATCGCCGGCGGATAGAACGCCAGCAGCAACGCGGCCACAATGCCGATGCGGTCGTTGAAGAACCGACGGCCGGCCAGCCCGAGCAAGATGCAGGACGCCGCGCCGAGAACGGCCTGGACGATGCGAATGAGGCCAAGATCGTGGCCGGCGATCCTGAAGACGACCGCGAGCGCGTACGGATAGAGGGGCGTCTGGTAGAAGATCTCCGTTCCGATCCACTGTCCGCCCGCCACTTGCTGCGCCCAACGGTCGTATCCCACGCTGTCGCCCATCAGGACCGACAGCAGGGGAGTGCCGCCGAGCTCCGCCAGGTACACGAGCCGGACGCCAAGGGCGACAACCGCGATCCCGATCAGGGCGACCGATGGGCGGACGTGACGAAGCGTCATGTACTCAACTGGTCTTCTTCCCGACCTCCTCGATGCTACCGCCAAAGTCCTTCAGCATGACGGCGACGGCATTCCGGCCGGGATTGCCGTTGACCGAGCCGCCGGGCCTCGTGCAGGCGCCGGTCTGATACAAGCCGGCGATCGGCATCCGGTAGTCGCTCCAGCCGGGCACCGGGCGCATGTCGCCGGACTGGCCGGGGCCGTCGTACCCAGCGTGGGCGCTGCCGTGCCAGAAGTGTCGATTCAGGCGTTCGAGGTCGACCGGGCTCACGATGTAGCGGCCCAGGATCTTGTCGTCGGTCAGGTTCGGCGCCAGCCGGCGCAGGGTGTTCAGATACGCGTCAGCGACCTGGTTCTTGAGTGTCGCCCATTGTTGCGGACCCTGCTTGATCGCATAGGGCTGGAACCCGTTGATCTTGAGCGTGTGCATGCCGGAAGGCGCCCTCGAGGGATCGGACACCGTCGGGCAGACAATCTGGAGCGGCGGATCCTCCGTGTCGATCTGACCGTTCGCATCGTCGAACTCGAGCCGCAGCAGGCGCGCCGGGTTGACCAGGGTGACCGACTCGCACGGGGAAAGCGTGCCGCCGGCCACCGGGTACTTCGGCGGCTCCTTGACGGCGTAGTGCGCGATGAACATGGCGACCTCGGGCCTCCACAGCGCGACGTTCTGCACGAAGTCGTCCGGCCAGAGCTCGCGCGGCGCCATGTCCACGAGATGCTTCACGTGGAGCGTCGACAACACCGCCTTTCCGCCGCGGTAGCTGCTGCCATCGGCGCACTCGACGCCGACACAGCGCTTGTTCTCGATGATCAGGCGCGTCACCGTCTTGCTGGTGAGGACCGTGCCGCCGTGCGCGGTGATGAACCGGGCGAGCGCCTGCGCGAGCGCGTCCGATCCTCCGACCGAGATCGGGCGTCCGTTTCGTCCGGAACTCACCACGGAGAGCCCGGAACGGTAACTGCCGGGCTCACACGGCGGGTCGCCGCCCAGGTGGCCGGCCGCCAGCGCAAAGGCGCGGCAGCGGCTGTCCTCGAACACGTGGCAGGCCATCTCGTAGGCGGACATCTTCACGCGGCGGCGCCAGATGTTGCCCTTCGGGTGTTGGGCGAGCTTCGCCTCGTCGCCGAGCAGCGTACGCACCTCATCGAGCTCGGCCGCGATCCGCCGGAATGCCTGCCCGTCCTTCGGGTTGATCCGATCGAATTCGCGTGCCGTCCGCTCGAAGTCGCGCCACACGGTGATGTAGCTCCCGTCGGGAAACGAAATATGCATCACCGGGTCCGGCACGATGTACGAGAGTCCATACTTGGCCAGCTCCAGCTCCTTCATGGCCGGATTGCTCTGGATGCCGCCGTGGACGCTCGACGCGAGATCGTGTTTGAAGCCGGGCAGGGTCACCTCGCGGGTACCGACGCCGCCGCCGATGCTTGGCTGGTCCTCGAGTACCACGCACCGATAGCCGGCCTTGGCGAGGTAGGCGGCCGCAACCAGGGAGTTGTGCCCGGCTCCGGCCACGACGATGTCGTAGCTGTCCTTGGGTGTCGTCGTCTGGCGCACGCGCGCGTCCGCGTCCACCTCGACGCGCAAGGCGGCGAGGGGTGCCATCGCCGCCGCACCCTTGATGAACCCGCGCCTCGTGATCTTGTTCATTCGATCCCTCCGTGCCGTGCCGGAATGCCAGCCTCGCAAGACAGCGGCAGACCGGCAACGTGAGCGTCGCTCAAAGGCAGCCGATCCGGCAGACCCATGATGGCGCGACCGGCGGCGTGCGGCGTGTCGACACCCGGATAGACAATCCCGATCGCGCGAGCGAGGTCGTGCAGGTGGCACCGCAATCTCACCGGGACGGTCCCTATTATCTGTGGCGCGGGACAGGAGTCAACTGTCGATCGCCGGGCTGTTCGCGGCTCGCGGCTGGCGGCTGGAGGCTGGCGACTGGCGGCTGGACGGCTGGCGGCTGGCGGCTGGCGACTGGCGGCTGGCGACTGGCGGCTGGCGACGCGCTTTGCCGCCCTTCGACGTTGCTCAGGGCGCCCCGAGCAGAGTCGAGGGGCGGCGAGTGCGAGCGGGGCGGATCGTCAGCAATGCCGCGACCGCGCCGTGCCGTTCGATCTCCGTCAGCCCAACATCGGCAGCCGATTCCCCGATGCGTGTAGAATCACCCTCGATCGGGAGGCCCCCATGTCCATCGGTCAGATCGGATCCCGCTTTGTGCCGCCTGCGCTCCTCGCGCTCATCCTTGCCGCTCTGCTGCTGTACCTCGCAGACGGTAAACACCCAGGGCGGACGGTTCCAGCTCGAGGAAGCCACCATCGCCGAAGTCCACCGCGCGATCCAGTCCGGGCAGATCACCTGCCGCGCTCTCGTCCAGGCGTACGTCGATCGTGCGAAAGCCTACAACGGCGTGAGCGACCGCCTCGTCACCAGCGACGGCGCGCCGATCGCACCCGTTCCGGGCGCGGTGCGCGCGGGGTCTCCGCTGAGGTTCCCCACCGGGACGGTGGCCATCTCGACGATCGTGCCCGACTTCGATCAGTACGCCGGGCCGCCCATCGAATTCGGCCGGATGGAGCCGACCTCGTCCGATCCGTCCGTGCAGCAGCAGTACGGCATGACGGTCGGTACGCCGAACTCGGGACAGATCAACGCGCTCGGCACGCTCAACCTCCGCGGCGAGCGGTCGGTGACCTGCAAAGGAGATCGCGACAGGGCCCCGTCAGCCGGACCGTTGCCGCCGGGCTCTCCTGGAGTGTGCGAGGCGTTTCGCAAGCAGCCCGACGCGCTCGAGCGCGCGGCCGAGCTCGACGCGAAGTACGGACGCACGCCCGACCTCGCGCGACTGCCGATGTACTGCATCCCGTTCTCGTTCAAGGACCCGTTCGACACGATGGACATGCGGACCACGGCCGGGGCCGACGCGCGGTATGACATCGACTTCCCGGCCCGCGATCACACGCTGGTTGCCGAGCTGCGACAGAAGGGCGCCATCATCTACGCGAAGGCCGTCAACACCGAGTACAACGGGCGCGCCGGCGATCCCGGCGGGCGGAACCAGCCTGCGAAGAAGCTGATTTCTACACTCGGGTACCAGCGCAGCAGCTGGGCCGGGAACCCGAGCAGCGCCTACGACAGCACGCGCGCCGCCTCGCTCGGATCGAGTTCGGGCTCAGGGGCCTCGGTGAGTGCCAACCTGGTGATGTGCAGCGTGTGCGAAGAGACGAGCCTCTCCTGCCGCGGACCGGCCAATCACAACGCGGTGGCGCTCATCCTGCCGCACAAGTCGCTCATCTCGTATCACGGCGGGGCGATCGGCGCCGACATCTACAACGACAGGGCGGGCATCCACTGCCGCAGCGTCACCGACGCCGCCAAGGTGCTCGACGCGATGAAGGACCCTGTGAATGGCTACTACGATCCCCGCGACATCTTCACGACCGTCCCGCGATCGAGCGTGCTGAACACGCCCTACGCGGCCACCGCCGCCACGCCGGGCACGCCGGGCTCGCTGCGCGGCATGCGCATCGGCGTCATCAGGGAATCGATGCTGATCTTTCCAGGCATCAAGGCCGACGAGCCGATCGTCACCGCTGCGGTGAAGGAGATCAAGGACGTCCTTGGCCGGCAGCTTGGCGCGACGCTGGTGGAATCGACCGATCCGCTCTGGCAGGACGATCCCGACATCGAGAACATGACGACGACCTACACGCGCGCCCTCGCGGAGATGGTGCCGGTCTTCTTCCCCGCGATCCTGTACCGGCTGAACAGCGCCGGGACGCCCCTGTTCCCCGAGTTCGCCGCGATGATCAAGCCGACCGAATTCGCCCCCGGCAAGACGTTCGGCTCGGGCACGATGGCGCCCATCGACTACATGCTGGCCCTGGCCGAGGGCAGGGTTCCGCCGCCGAAGAACCTGAACATCCGCTTCATGCAGCAGGTGCCCGACGAATCGCTGACCTTCAAGTTCCACTTCACGCAGTACGCGTCCCGGCGCGCGGCCGACTGGGCAGCCCGCGGCTTCACCGAAACGCTCGTGGACTTTCCGGCGCTCAACGCGCGCTCGAAGTTCTGGGGCGACGACCAGCGCGCCGCCTTCAAGAACTGGGAGGAGGTCGAGAACATCCGCCGGCCGCTCGGGGAAGACCAGGGCATCGACGAGCGGATCCTGCTCCGCGAGCTGCTTCGCCGCGTCGAGATGAAGGTCATTCAGGAGAACCGCCTCGACGTCGTCGTTCGCCTGCACACACCGCTCCCTCCAGGACAGATCGGCCTGGCGTCACCGCCCGGGCCGCGGGGCGACGTGCGCGGGGAAATCCGGATGGGCCCGTTCGCGGGCCTGACCGAGGTGCTCATCCCCGCAGGCTACGTGCGCACGGTCTACAACCCGACATTCGTACTGAGCGCCGACAAGAAGCAATATCTGGCGAGAAACAGCGACACCCCGACGACGCTGCCAGCGCCGGGCCTGCCGTTCTCGCTGGTGTTCAGGGCAGAACCGGGCGCGGAAGATCGAATCCTCAAGGTGGCGTCGGCCTATGAGGCGGCGTCGAAGAGGCGCGTGCCGCCCCCGGCGTACCCGGCTCTTCCCGCGCCCGCCCGGGCGCGATGAGCCCTGTACGGTGTTGACACGCACGTCGCCGCCCGCGTAATGTCCGCGGTACATCAAGGGCGCACTGTCAGAGTCAGCGACACATCCCTGCCGGCTTCGGGGAAGCGAACCGGTGTTCGCTTGTCCGCGTGCAGGTCGATTCGCCCGAGGAACCGGTGGGCGAACGCGGGATGGCGGCGCTGCCGTCCATCGTCGGAGCACCAGTGTACGCAGCAATGGAGGAGGGGACTCGAGTCTTGATCGGGGGCTCGTGACCCGGCGGTGACTCGCACGCGCACGGCAATCGGCATATTCAGGGAGTGGATCATGTCCAGAGACGAGATCAACCTCGAGCGGCGGAGATTCCTCAGGATGGGTGCCGCGGCCGGTGCGGCAGGGGTGGCGGGCATGGCAGGCCTGCTGCGTGCGCAGAGCGGCCCGGGCAAGCTGGCCGGCCTTCCCGATGGCGTCGGCACGACCCCGTTCAAGCGGCCGCTGGGGGCCGTCAACTTCCTCGACCGCAAGCAGTACATCCACAACATGGACATCGTCGCCAACATCAGTGGTGTCAGCACGGCTGGCGGCGAGCCCTTGATGGCGATGTGGGCCAAGGGCCCGCAGCGGCTTCTGCCCGTTGGCGGAAAAGGATGGCTGGATATCAGCGACGCGCGCAAGCCGGTGGTCGTCGCGGCGAAGGACGGAGCGTCGGGCGCCGTCATCTACAACACGCGGCTCAAGAAATGGCTGATGGTGAAATCCGCGGGCCAGCCGAATTCGTCGCCGAAGCCCGGCGAGTTTCCGACGGGCCAGTTCAACCCTGAGTTCCGCAAGAAGATCATGAGCTTCGCGGGGCTGCGGGGCATCCGGGTCTACGAGATCAACGACCCCACGACGCCCAAGCTGCTCAGCGAGTTCTCGACGGGGGCCACCGGCACCGGCACGCACATGAACTACTACGACGGCGGGAAGTATGCGTACCTCGAAGCCGGATGGACCGACGAGCTCCGGTTCGACAACTCAGGGCGCGCCAGCAGCAATGCCCTGATGATCGTCGACATGACCGATCCCGAGAAGGTGACGGAGGTCTCCCGCTACCACGTCCCCGGCATGCTCATCGGCGAGGAAGACGAGTGGAAGAAGTACTGGTGGGCCGGCAGCGAAGCCGCCTGGTCGAGCAACCACGGCGCCGCGACGGTCCCAATCCGGGTGGAGGATGGCGGCACGGTGGGATACGCGGGCTTCGGCCACTACGGCATGGTGATCCTGAACCTCACCGACATCAAGAATCCCAAGCCGTACTCCATTGCCCGTTGGGACTACGAGACGCTCGACGGTATCCCGTACCATACCTGCTACCCGGTCATCGCGCCGGTCGGGCACAAGCTCCACAACATCGTGCTGGCTATCCCGGAAGGACATCTGCCCGATTGCCGGGAGCCCTACAAGCCGCAGCATCTCATCGATGTCAGCGACCTCCGCAATCCCCGCTACGTCGGGCAGTTCCCGCGGCCGACGCCGCCGCCCGAGGCCCCGTACGCCGACTTCTGCCTGGCCACCGGGCGCTTCTGCACGCACAACATCCAGTGCTGGGTCGCACCGGGCACCGCGCGACCGGAAATCGCCGTGACGACGTGGTTCAACGCCGGGATTCGGATTCACGACATCTCCGATCCGACGAGGCCGAGGGAGCTGGCGTATTTCATTCCGCCGCACCGCGGCACGCCGGAGGACTACGACAGCTGGTTCCGCGGCGACGCCGAGAAGGTGTTCGTGGAGTGGGATCGCAATCTCATCTGGTTCGGAGCGCGCTCGGAAACGTACTGCTTGACCAGCCCGGCTCTCGGTAAGCCGGTACTGGAGCCGCGCGCGATCAAGAACTGGACGTTGCCGCACCTCAACGCCGGGTGGGACGCCGGGCGGGTCTGATCGATCTCAATCGTGTGCCGAGAGAGGCCGTCGCCGGCGAACTGGCAACGGCTTTTCGGCATCTCGATCGTCGGTCCGATCTTCAGTTGGGCCGAGTGTTTGCCTCGAGAAATAACGCAGAATCAATTAATGGTCTTGACTTTGGGTGGTCCGGTGGTATAGTGGCCCAACCAGATACATTTACCGTGTAGAGGGTCCTCGGCGGGCGCGGCCAGTTCGCCAGTGGTCCTAGCGAAAGGGAAGGTGCTATGAGCCCCACAGTCAGACGTTTCACGTCCCCGCGTGGCACAGACCCAAGGCCCATCCTGGGGGCCGCGCCCATCTTGACGGTCGCCGCCGTCTTGCTGTGCCTGGCGCTTGGCGGTGCGCCGGCCGTTGCTCAGACGGTGACCGGCACGATTCTCGGCGTCGTCTCGGACAACACCGGGGGCGTGATGCCCGGCGTGACCGTGAGCGTGAAGAACACCGACACCGGGTTCTCCCGGTCGGAAGTCAGCGACGACAAGGGCCGCTACGCCCTGAGATCGCTGCCCACCGGGCCCTACGAGGTCGTCACCGAGCTGCAGGGATTCAAGAAGTCGTTGAAGAAGCTGCAGCTCACGGTCGGCGTGGAAGCCGTGGTCAACTTCTCGATGGAAGTGGGCGGCGTCGAGGAAACGGTGGTCGTCACCGCTGAAGCGACGGTTGTCCAGACCAACTCGTCCGAAGTGGGCGCGCTGATCGATCAGAAGATGATCCAGGAACTGCCCCTCAACGCGCGCGACCTGCAGCAGCTCGCCGTGCTCCAGCCGGGCGTGCAGAACCAGGGCGCGTACAACGGGTCGTACGGCAACAACATCACGGTGCGCGGGTCGCGTCCCGAGCAGAACCGGTTCCTGGTGAACGGCATCGATGCCATGACGGCGTTCGGCACCTCGCCGGTGAGCCGCGCGAACATCATCATGGGCGTCGAGGGCATGCAGGAATTCAAGGTGCTCTCGAGCGACTACAGCGCCGCCTACGGCAACAAGGCGGGCGGCGTCATCACGATGATCACCAAGGGCGGCACCAACGCCTTCCACGGCAGCGCCTACGAGTATCACCGCGACTCGGCGACCGACTCGAAGGGCTACTTCGACACCAAGGGCGTGCCGAAGCTCAAGCGCGACCAGTTCGGCGCGTCAGCGGGCGGCCCGATCATCTCGGGCAAGACCTTCTTCTTCGTCAACTTCGAGCGGTACGACCACAAGAAGAATCTCACGGTCACGGCGAACGTGCTGAGCGACCGGGCCCGTGCGGGGTACGTGACCTCCGGTGGCGTCGAGACCTTCGTCGGCGTCAACCCGGTCATGACCGGCTACCTGGCGCTGATCCCGACCGCCAATCGGGGCGGCACCGCGGACCCCAACATCGGCCTGTACTCCAGCAATCCGCTCCAGACGATCAAGGAGAACTACCTGACGGCCCGGGTCGATCACCAGCTCTCCGCCAAGGATCAGATCTGGGCGGTCTTCACGGCTGACTGGTCGGATGCCATCACGCCGACGACCAACGACTTCTACGCCGCCGGCGGGAAGAACAAGCGGTACATCGCCAGCCTCGAGAACGTGCACACGTTCAGCGCGCACCTGATCAACAGCACGCGCATCGGCATGAACTACAACCAGGTCTTCGACCTCCCGAGGATCCTGAGTACCAACGTGCCGGCACAGAGCGCCATCAACAACATCTACATCACGCCGGATCCGTTCTACACGCCCGATCATTCGGTCGGGATGCCTCCGTCACTGTCGATTGACGGCGTCACCGACGCCGGCGGCAACGGCGACGGTCCGCGGTGGGCCACCCAGTACGTCTACAGCATCGATACGGAGTTCACCTGGACCAAGGCGGCCCACTCCCTGAAGTTCGGCGGGAACTTCAGCTACTCGTACAACGACGGCGACTACGAAGACAACAACAGGCGCGCCCGCCTGGCGTTCTCGAACGGCGCGGCAGGGTGCCCCGCCGGGACCCTGGGGATCACGGAGTTCCTGGCAGGCACCTGCGCCCAGATCAGCATCGTCAAGCCGGGGGGGATCGGCAGGCGCGTGTATGTGAGCCCGAACGTGTCGGCCTACGTCGAGGACACGATTCGCGCGACGAAGAACTTCACGGCGACCCTCGGCCTGCGGTACGAGACGCTGCTGTACCTGCGGGAGAAGTTCGGCAACACGGCCAACCTCAGGACCGGCCCGCTGCAGACGACCGGCGCGGATGTGGGCAATCCCCTGGTCAAGCCGGACCACACCAATTTCGCGCCGCGGGTGGGCTTGAACTGGGACCTCACCGGTGACGGCAAGACGAGCCTGCGCGCCGGGGGCGGGATCTTCTACAGCCAGATCAGCACGTTCAGCCTTCAGGAGACGAGCAACAACCCGCCCGTCAACACCCAGATCAACCTCCTGAACATCACGATGCCGCTGAATCTCACGGCCGCCACGGGGTCGGCGGTGGCGGACTTCGGGGTCATCCAGTACCAGCCCAAGACCGCGCACCTCTACTCCTACCACGCCGCCCTGCAGCGGGAACTCCCCCTGAGGTCGAGCGTGACGATCTCCTACGTCGGGTCCATTGGCCGGAATCTGCCGGGCGGAAACATCGTGGCCAACAACTGGGGCAACCGGCGGTTCGGGCAGCTGATCACCTCGCCTGACCCCGCAGGAAATCAGGTCAGCCGGTGGTACTTCGATCCGACGACGCCTGCGAATCCGAACCCCAACTACGGCAACGTCGGGTACGACCAGTGGATCTTCACGTCGAAGTACAACTCCTTCCAGGCCTCTCTGGCGCGGCGTTCTCCCGACGGCCTGAGCTTCGGCCTGAACTACGCCTACTCGAAGTGCTGGGACCAGCTCTCGGGTGAGAACAACCGCGCCGTGACGAATACCGGAGCTAGCAACGTCCTGCAGTACAGCCGCGATCCCAACAGCGGTTACGGGCCTTGCTCGTATGTCAGCGTTCACGCCGCCGCCTTCCAGACCAACTGGGCACTCCCCGGGCAGAACCTGAAGGGCGCGGCGGGGGCCATTCTCGGCGGCTGGCGATGGAGCACGATCACCACCATCCAGAGCGGCTATCCGTTCAACGTGACGACCGGATTCGCCCGCGCCCTGGAACAGGCTGCCGGCGTCAACTCCAGCGAGCGGCCCGACTGGGCGCCTGGGTGCAGCGCGTCCAGCATGAATATTCAGAACCCGGTCATCGGGGCGCTCGGGAGCGGCACGCCAATCCTGTGGTTCAAGACGGATTGTTTCGCGCTCCAGCCGCAGTACACAACCGGTGAGGTTCCTGCTCGCGTGGGAGTCGGGCCGGGCCTCTTCACGACCGATTGGTCACTGAACAAGTCGTTCCGCTTCGGCAATGGCATGCGGCTCGAAGTGGAAGTCCAGATGTTCAACGTCACCAACACGCAGAACTTCGGAACGCCCGCCGCGAACCTGTGGCAGAACGCCAACACCCGCCGCGTGGCCACAGCCGGGTACATCACCCGGACGGTCACCGACGCGCGACAGATGCAGTTCGGGATCAGGTTCGTGTTCTAGACGGCGACCCGATGGCAAGGCCCCGGCGGGTATACCGCCGGGGCCTTGCACGGGGCAGGCCGGCGACAGCTCACAACTGCCACACGCCGGAGATCACATATGCGCAGACGCCTGCTCATCGTCGGCCTTGCCGTAGGTGCGTTGTCGGCCGGTGCGGCAGAGGCCCAGCCTCGGGGCCTCGCCAAGGGCGAGATCACCGTGACCAAGGTGGCAGGTACCGTCTACCTGCTCGAAGGGGACGGCGGCAACGTGGCCGCCTCGGTGGGCGAGGACGGCGTCCTGCTGGTCGATGACGGGTACGCAGCCATGGGCCCGAAGATCAGGGCCGCGCTGAAGGGGATTACCAGCAAGCCGGTACGATTCATCATCAACACGCACTGGCACGGCGATCACGTGGGCGGCAACGCCCAGTTCCCCGAAGCCATCGTCGTGGCGCAGAACAACGTCCGCTCGCGAATGGAGACCGGCGGCAAAGCGCTCGGCATCGAGGTCCAACCGTTTGCGGCCGAAGCCCTGCCCAGGCTGACCTTCCTCAGCGACATCACGCTGCACATGAACGGCGAAGACATCCGGGCCGTCCAGTTCCCCGGGCACACCGACGGAGACTGCATCGTGGTGTTTCCGCGATCGAACGTCGTGCACATGGGCGACAACTTCGTCGAATC
Source organism: uncultured Acidobacteriota bacterium (assembly GCA_963843385.1). Classification (GTDB taxonomy): domain Bacteria; phylum Acidobacteriota; class Vicinamibacteria; order Vicinamibacterales; family JAKQTR01; genus CAVOHU01. The sequence continues at coordinate 28,674 of CAWJJY010000005.1, read as the reverse complement.
CGGGTTCCCCGTCGTCGATGTCGAGAGCGGAGGAAGCGCCCACGTGCTGGGCGAAGTTATCGAGATCCTGCTCAAGCAGATGGGCCCCAATGTCCGGTTCATTCCCGGCCACGGTCCGGTGGCGCACCCGATCCAGCTGCAGGCCTACCTCGGCATGCTGCAGGGGACCAGGGCGGCGGTGGCCGACGGCATCACGCAGGGGAAGAGCCTGGAGCAGCTGAAGCGCGACAAGGTGCTGGCCAGGTGGGATCGATGGGCGACCCGGACGGTCAGCGCCGAGCAGTTCCTCGAGGTTCTCTACGCGGACATCGAGGCGGACCTGGAGCCGGAGGTGGACGAGGACGACTGCAGCAGCGGCGGCGTTGCGCCGAAGCCCGCGGTGGTCCCCACGATCATTCGGAAAGAGGCCGGCGCCGCGGCCCCGACGGGAGCGATCCGATGAAGAGCCAGACGGGCAGGCAGAGCCGCCGGGAGTTCCTGACGAAGGTTGCGGGCGCCAGCGGGCTCGCGCTGGCCGGTGCGGCCGTGCCGGCCTGGGCGAACCGGCACCCGAAGGCCCTGCCGATGAGCCTCAGCTACCTGGATCGCCGGACCTACATCCGCAACATGGAAGTCATCGCGCATTTCGGGCCGAACACCCGGCGCGGCGGCAAGATGCAGATGATGTCGATCGGGAGCCGGCGCTTCATGTTCCAGGCCGGGGACGTCATCGACGTCAGCGACCCGCGCAAGCCGCAGATGTTCAACCCGCGAGGCTTCGAGGGCGGGCAGCTCCAGCTCGCCTACAACAAGACCCTCAAGAAGTGGATCCTGATGACGGGCGCGGAGGCGGCCAAGCCCGTGTCGAGCGCCGAGCACCCCGCTCCGAAGTACGATGACCCGACATCGGTCGACGTCGAGAAGAACTACAAGGGACTTCGAGGAGTCCGGTTCTACGACGCCACCGATCCGTCGAAGATCGTGAAGCTGTCCGAGTTCAGCACCGGCGCCACGGGCAGCGGGACGCACCGGAACTACTACGACGGCGGCAAGTACGCGTTTCTCGACACCGCGCCCGACAACACGTTCATCCACCAGCCCTACTACATCAGGCCGCTCGTCAACGGCAGCATGATCGTGGATTGCTCGGATCCCACCAGCGTCAAGCAGGTTTCGCACTGGTGGATCCCCGGATCCCGCAAGGGCGAGGAAGCCGAGTACCAGAAGTGGGCGATCTCCAAGCTCGTGCCCCCGCATGTCGCCCCCGATCAGACGCCGGTCGCCGGGCTGCACGGGCCGGTGTACGTGCCGAAGCGAATCGAGGACGGCGGCACGCGAGGGTACGGCGGGTTCGGCAGCAACGGCATGCGGATTCTCGACGTCTCGGATCCGCTGCACCAGAAGGAAGTGGGCAAGTTCGAGCCGCCCCCGCAATACGCCGGGATGGGGTTCGCCTTCCACACCATCTACTGCGGGATCCTCGATCGGGGATTCGTGCTGACCAACGGCGAAACCCAGAATCCCGACTGCAACATGATCTTCCTCCCCATCTGGATCGTGGACATCCGGGATGAAGCGAACCCCGTGCCGGTGGCGCAGCTGCCGCGGCCGGTTCCGCCGGCGGAGGCCCCGTACAGCGACTTCTGTTTCAAGCGCGGGCGCTTCGGGGCCCACAACCCGCCTCACCTGAAGGCCCCGGGCAAGCCGCGCCAGGACTTCATTGCGTACTCGTACTTCAACGCCGGCCTGCGCTGCTACGACATCGGGAACCTGTACCGGCCCGAAGAGGTGGCCTACTTCGTGCCTCCGCAGGGCGGAGACCTGAACCGGTTCGGCAGCTGGAATCGGACGGTGGACAACGTGTTCATCGAGTGGGACCGGAATCTCATCTACTGCGCAGCCGACACCGGGCTGTACATCCTGAGCTGCCCCAACCTGGGGAAACCCATCCTCGACCCCATGCCGATTGCCGAGTGGTCGCTGGAGGGACTGAACACAGGCGCGTAGCAGCAGCCCGATGAGGCTGCCGCCTCTCGCCGCCTTACGCCCAGGCGCCACCAATGACGCAACTGCGACGATCTCTTTGCGCGGCGGCCGTAATCGGTGCCAGCCTGCTCGCCACTGCGCCGGCCGCCTCTGCGCAGGACGATCAGGCGGCGACGGCCGCCGATCGCGCGCTGCACGCCGCCCTCGCGGCATCCGATGGAAAGACAGTCGGGTCCCTGCTCGATGCGGAGTTCGCCTGGACGGATGTGGAGGGCCGGACCCGCACCAGGGCCGAGGCGCTGCGAGACCTCGCCACGCTCACCGCCGCCAATCAGGGAGACGCCGACGTGCAGACGCACGCCTACGGCGCGCTCGCCACCGTGATCGGCAGCCACAACCATGCACGGTTCGTGCGCGTCTGGGTCAAGCGCCCGGCCGGCTGGCGGATGTTCGTCCAGCTGGAGACACCCATTCCCGACACGCCGCCGGCTCAGACGCCGTTCGAGGCGCAGGCCGGCACCGGCGACTGCGACAACCCCTGCCGCACGGTGCCGTACAAGCCGACCACGGCCATGGACACGGCCATCCTCGCCGGCTGGCAGGAAACGAAGATGGAGGAGTGGCACCCGAGCTCGCACTGGCCCGCCCACATCGCCAGCGAATTCCTGATGATCAACAACAGGAGCTACCGCAACAAGGAACAGCGTGTCGCGATCAACAAGTCGCAGGTCGAAAGCGGCATCGGATCGCCCGGCGATCCGATCGTCTCCATGCGCATTCACGACTTCGGGACGAGCTCGGCGGTGATGATCTCCCGGCATTCCCCGTATCGCGGCGGCAAGCCCTACTACAACCTTCGCGTGTGGATCCTCCGAGACGACCGCTGGCAGCTCGCGCTCAGTCAGCAGACGACGATCCAGGCGGCGGACCCGCTGCCGGCCGTCACCGGCAAGAAATAACGCCAGCCGATTGGCAATCGTCCTCCAGGGGACCCGAGTGATGGCCCAACACGTGTATATGCCGCGTCTCTCCCAGGACATGACCCAGGGCCGCATCGTCAGGTGGCTGAAGGGAGAGGGCGAGGCCGTCAAAGAAGGCGAAGCGCTCGTGTCCATCGAGACCGACAAGGCCGAGATGGAGATGCAGTCGCCGGGCACCGGTGTGCTCAGGCGAATCCTGGTCGGGCCCGACGTGGATGCCGAGGTCGGACAGCCCCTGGCCATCCTGGCCGGCCCTGAGGAGAACATCGACGCGCTTCTCGCGATCCCGGGCTTGTCCCCGAAAACCGCGGCCTCGCCGGCCGAGACCCTGCGAGAGGCGCGCCCGGATGCCGGGTCTGGAACCACTGCACGGACCGGCACGCGCCAGCCCGTCTCCCCGGTCGCCAGGAGAGTCGCGCGCGAACTCGGCGTGGACCTCGCGCAGGTGGCGGGCACCGGAGCGGGCGGTCTGGTGACCGAAGGCGACGTTCGCACCGCTGCGTCTCGAGGGGGGACCACGCCGGCGCGCGAGGATCCGGGCACCGCCGACATCATCCCGTTCTCCGGGCTGCGGCGCCGGATCGCCGAGAGACTGTCGCTGAGCCGCCATACCGCGGCTGACGTCACGACGGTGACCGACGTCGACATGACGGAGGTCGCCGATCTCAGGAAGGCCTCGAACATCTCGTACACCGCGTATGTCGTCCGGGCCGCGGCGGACGCGTTGCGGGTATTTCCCATCCTGAACGCGTCGCTCGTCGGCGACCAGATCCTGGTGAAGCGGGACATCCACATCGGCGTCGCGGTGGCGATGGATCGCGGGCTGGTCGTGCCGGTCGTGCAGTTTGCGGACCGCAAGAGCGCCGAGGAGATCTCGCGGGAGATCGACTCGCTGGCCGCCCGGGCGCAGGATGGCCAACTCACCCCGGACGACCTGACCGGGAGCACCTTCACCGTGACCAACTCCGGCTCGTTCGGCTCGTTGCTCTTCACGCCGATCATCAACCAGCCCGAGGTGGCGATCCTCGGCATGGGCAAGGTGGCCGAGACGCCGGTGGTTCGGGATGGGCAGGTCGTGGTTCGCCGGGTGATGTACCTGTGCCTGTCCTACGACCACCGGGTCGTCGACGGGGGCCCGGCGGTCCAGTTCCTCAACGACGTGAAGAACCGGCTGGAGAACGTCGACAGCCGTCGATAGCGACGGGTGCGGTCGTGGAGCCCGCGCCGGACTCGCAGCGATGCGAAGGGGACAAGGGGGAGAGGTGTCATGAGTTACTCCGATCAGCTCACCGAAGATGACCTGATCCAGATGTACCGCTGGCTGGTCCTCATCCGTGCATTCGAGGATCGGGTGTGTGAGCTGTGGAGCAAGGCCCGAATCATGGAGTTGCCGCATGGCAGCCAGGGGCAGGAGGCCATCTCGGTCGGCGCGTGCTACGGCCTGCGCAAGGAGGACCAGGTGCTCCCCTCCCTTCGTACGCGGGGCGCGTTCTTCCTGAAGGGCATTCCCACGCGCGTGCAGATGGCGGGCATGTTCAACAAGGTCACCGGCGCCGCGGAAGGCAGGGCCTCCTCGCACCACATGGGTGACGCCGAGCGGGGCGTGATGGTCGGCAGCGGTATCATCGGCGCCTCCATCACCGTCGGAGTCGGCGCCGCGCTCGCCTTCAAACTCCGCCGGAAGGATCACGTCGTGATGAACTTCTTCGGGGACGGTGCGGCCCAGCGGGGCGATTTTCACGAGGGACTGAACTTCGCCGGCGTGTTCAGACTGCCGGTCGTCTTCGTGCTCGAGAACAACGGGTTCGCCGAGATGACGCCGACCTCCAGGCACTTTGCCGGAAAGGACTTCGCCTGCCGGGCGGAAGGATACGGGTTTCCCGGTGTCCGCGTGGACGGCAACGACGTCTTCGCCGTATACGACGCTGTGCAGGCGGCCATAACCCGGGCCAGGGCCGGCGACGGCCCGACTCTGGTGGAGTGCGTGACCTACCGCATGCGAGGCCATTGCGAGAACAACCCGGTCGGGACCTGCCGGGACATGGCTGAAGTGGAGGCGTGGCGCGCCAGGGATCCGATCCCGAAAATGCGGAACGACCTGCGCAGTCGCGGTGTGCTGTCCGACGCGCTGGTCGCGACGATCGACACCGAGGTCGGGGCGGAGATCGAAGACGCAATCAGGTTCGCCGAAGAGAGCCCCTCACCCGACGTGGCAGAGCTCTGCAAGGACGTCTACGCCCCTGAGAGCGCCGAGCTGGTGGGCGGGAGACGGTCATGAGAGAGATCACCTATCGCGAGGCGATCAGGGAGGCTCTCCGCGAGGAGATGCGCCGGGACGACAGCGTCTTCCTGTTCGGCGAAGACGTCGCGGAGTACGGCGGCGTGTTCAAGGTGACCGAGGGGCTCCTGGCGGAATTCGGTCCCGAGCGCGTCTTCGACACGCCGCTCAGCGAGTCGGCCATTGTGGGCGCCGCGGTCGGGGCCTCGCTGATGGGGATGCGGCCGGTGGCGGAGGTCATGTTCGCAGACTTCACCGGCGTTGCGATGGACGCGATCGTCAACCACGCCGCCAAGATGAATTACATGTCGGGCGGCGGCACCTCGGCTCCCATCGTCGTCCGCATGGCGTACGGCGCCGGCCCCCGGTGGGGGTCCCACCACACGCAGAGCATCGAAAGCTGGCTCGCCAACGTCCCCGGCCTGACCATCGTGATGCCCTCCACCCCGTACGACGCCAAGGGGCTTCTCAAGGCGGCCATCCGCACCCCGAACCCCGTCATCTTCCTCGAGCACAAGCTGCTCTACGGCAAGAAGGGTGACGTGCCCGACGCGGAGTACGTCGTGCCGATTGGCACAGCCGACGTGAAGCGCCAAGGTGACGCGGTCACCATCGTCGCCACCGGCCTGATGGTGGACCGGGCACTGGGTGCGGCGCGGACCCTGGCCGCGGACGGCATCAGTGCCGAGGTGATCGATCTGCGCTCCATCCAGCCGCTGGACGAAGACACCATCCTCTCGTCGGTCGAGAAGACCGGACGGCTCGTCATCGTGCACGAGGCGCCCGTGCGCGGCGGGTTCGGCGGGGAAGTCGCGGCCGTGGTCGCGACCAAGGCCCTCGGGTACCTCGACGCGCCGATTCAGCGGGTCGGGGCGCCCTGGACCCCTGTTCCGTTCGGCCAGATCCTCGTCGATGCCTTCGTGCCGGCCGAGGCCGACATCCTCCGGGCCGTTCGCGCGACACAGGGATCAACTTAGGCGCGCCTCGTCAGCAAGGCCATGGGGGCCACCCCCTGGCGTTCGAGTACCAGGTGGGCGAACGACCGGGCGACGATCTTGACTGACGAGGTGACATCCGGCTCGTGAAGCCCCAGCGAGCCATGTACCTCGAGGGGAGACACCGTGTCACATGAGGTTCGAGCGTTGTTGTTGGCGGGCTTGATCATTGCGCTGCCCCGTCCGGCTGCCGCACAGAGTTCAGCCTGGTACGACGGACTGAACCAGTACTCCACCATCACCAACTGCGCGAGCATCATCCAGGGGTTGCCGTATCAGGAATACGGTGCCGGCACGTATGTCGGCTTCCTGGCGAATCCGAATGCCGGTCAGCCTGCGCCCAATAGCCCGTACTACATTCATGTCGTCATCGCGGGATTGGGCAATTCGTGCAGCGGCATGAGGGCCTATCTTGACGTGGCGCTGCCGGTGAACACGTCGCTGGCCATTGATGCCAGCCATCACGTCTACTGCTTCGTGAACGGCGCCCAGATCTCACCGGCCTCCGCCTGCCCGCAGTCGCTGCCGGCCTCGACGCTCAACCCCGGCGCGTATCAGGTCCCTTCGACCGACACGCAGCATGGCAATACCTGGCCCGTCCCGCAGGGCGACATCCTGGAGTTTCAGATTCCCGTTCGATCGACCACTGCGCTCAGCAACAGCACGCTTCAAGCAAACGTGTGGATGCTCGACGGCAACAGCAGCCCGTGGCTGCGGCCGCAGCGAGGGGTGTACGTCTTCAGCAGCCAGCCGATGATTCTCTATCCCAGCCCCTCGACAACCGCCGTGACGGCGACCTCGGGGCACTCGGAAGCCTATCTCTATACATTTGGCGTCACCGGCACGGGCTACTTCGACCTCGGCACCACCACGGGTTACGGATTGATCCACGAGGCCGTGGCGATCAGCACGTCAGGGACGGCCTGGCTGGTCTGGGACGACTGGGGCCCTCCCGCACTGACCCCGGACACCGTGTATCACTGGCGTTTCACCTTCACCCCTGTTGCAGGCAGCCCGGTCTTCGGCCCCGATCAGACGTTCCGCACCCTCCCGGACGGCCGCGTGACGGTGGGCAGCGGGTCGGCGGCCAGCTGCACGACCTCCGCCCTCAACGCCGCGCTGGCGACGGCGAAGGAAATCAGGTTCGACTGCGGGCCGCTGCCGGTTTCGATCGCCATGAGCGGCCCCCGCCTGGTGACCTCGGATCTGACGATCAACGGGGAGAACAAGGTCACGCTCGATGCGAACGGAGCGGGGAACCACTTCAACCTGCAAACGGGCGCGAATCTCCGGCTGGAGCACATCACGCTGACCAATGGTCTGAACACCTCTGATTGCGGTGGCGCGATTCACGTCGACGCCGGCGCACACGTGTGGCTGACGGAGACTCGCCTCGTGAGCAACACCTCTTTCTTCCAGGGCGGCGCCGTCTGCAACTGGGGCGTGGCCGACATCGTGTCGACGCTCTTCAAGAGCAATGCCTCGTCGTATTCCCATGGAGGCGCCATCGGAAACTACGGTGCGATGACGATCACGGGCAGCTCGTTCCAGACCAATACGGCTGCGTACAATGGCGGCGCCATCGACATGGGTGGCACCGTGGTGGTGGTCAACAGCACCTTTGCCGTCAACACGGGCTTTCGAGGCGGTGGAATCAACACGTACGGTGGCAACCTGACGGTGGTCGGAAGCAGCTTCACCGGCAACATCGCCACCCTGTATGGTGGAGGCCTCTCCAACGACGCCAGTGTCACCTCGGTCACCGGCTCCACCTTCTCGGACAACCATAGTGCCAGCGTCGGCGGCGGTCTGGAGACCGCGGGGACAGGCTCGATCACCATCACAAACAGTACCGTGAGCGGCAACCACGCCGCCACCGATGGCGGCGGTCTCTACTGGGTTCCGGGCACCGGCGCCGATCCGGTGACCATCCAGAACAGGACGATTACCGGCAACCAGGCGGGCTCGCAGGGTGGCAACATCCACGCCGGGAGCGCCGGCTACAATTCGAGCATCAACCTGAGGAACACCATCGTGTCGAGCGGCAGTCCGAACAACTGTCTTGGCACGGTCCTGTCATACGGCTATAACCTGGAGAATACCGACACCTGCGGCCTGACTACGGCAGGGGACATCAGGAACGCCAATCCGGCGCTTGCCCCGCTAGGGGCCAATGGCGGCCCCACCTGGACGCACAGGCTGATGTACGGCAGCCCGGCGATTGACGGGGGCACGAATACGGGCTGCCCCGCCACCGATCAGATCGGCACCAGTCGTCCGAGAGGAGCCCGCTGCGACATCGGCGCGGTCGAAGAGACAGCCAGCGGCGTGATGACGCCCGGTGTCCCGACCGGGTTGACCGGCAGCGCCTCAGGGTCGACGCTGACGCTGTCGTGGGCCGCGCCGACGGCAGGCGGCCCGCCGACTGCCTACATCGTCGAGGCCGGGTCGGCGCCCGGATCGTCGAATCTCGCGACGGTCAATACGGGTAACCCGCTGACCTCGTTCGTTGCGAACGGCGTCGGGACCGGCCAGTACTACCTGCGCGTGCGGGCGGTCAATACCTACGGAACGGGCTCGCCGTCAAACGAAGTCCGGGTGATCGTCGGCGCGGTCGCGCCCGGCGCGCCGACCGGGTTGAGCGGGGGGGTCTCCGGCTCTTCGCTGAGCCTCTCCTGGACTGCGCCTGCCACCGGCGGCGCACCCACCGGCTACATCATCGAGGCCGGCTCCGCCGCGGGCTTGGCCGATCTCGCGAACTTCTCTACCGGGAACACCGTGACCACCTTCGCCGCGGGCGGCGTCGCCAACGGCCGGTACTACATCCGCGTCAGGGCCGCCAATGCCGCGGGGCCGGGGGGGCCGTCCAACGAGGTGGTGGTCGTGATCGGTCCGGCGGCCCCTGGTGCGCCGAGCGGGCTGACCTGGCGCTCTGCGGGTTCGACCATCTCGCTGACCTGGAGCGCGCCGAGCACGGGAGGGCCCCCGACCTCATACATCGTCGAGGCCGGATCCTCGCCCGGGCTCGCGAACCTCGCAACCCTGTCGACCTTCGGCGCGGCCACGTCCTTTTCGACCGGAGGGGTCGGGAACGGGACGTATTACGTGCGGGTCAAGGCGTCAAACACGGGCGGCACCAGCGGCGCGTCGAATGAAGTTGTGCTCGTGGTCGGCTGCTCGGCGGCTCCAGGCGCCCCGTCAGGCCTCCACACGAACATCAATGGCGGCGGCACGGTCCAATTCGGGTGGACCGCGCCCGACTTCACCGGGACCAGCAACGGGCCGACGACCTACCTGCTCGAAGCCGGATCGGGGCCGGGCTTGTCGAATCTCGCGAACGTCGATCTGGGAGGAACGGGCACGACGGCGACCTTTGGCGGGATCGCGCCTGGCACCTACTACGTGCGCGTCAAGGCTCGGGATCTTTGCGGCACCAGTGCGGCGTCCAATCAGCTCACGCTCATCGTACCGTAAGAAGCGCCTGCCAGTCTTCGGCGAATGCCCCTGGCCCTTCTCGAGCTGAGAAGGACCAGGGGTCCCGGGGAAATCGCGACTCCCACCGACCATCGACGAACGCCGGCCCACGAGTCCCTCGTGTTCCCTTGAACGACAGCCCCTCTGCAGGCTCGCCCGGAGGCGATTTTGTCGGGCAGGAGCGTCCGGCTCGATTCCCCAAAATAGCCCCATTATCAATACGTTCTGGATGTTCTCCGACTGAGTTGATATATATATATTCTGGGAATACCGTCATTCGTCGATCTTCATTCCGGCTGTGCTCATGTCACGTCCCTTCACCCGACCGATCCTTCGCAAAGGAGCGACGCAAGATGAAGACGCATCTGACCGCGCACGGCCCTCGCCACGCCACCCGCCTCCTCGTTGGACTCACGATCACCGGGGCCGTTGCGCTGTTGACCGCCGTGGTCCTCGCCCAGGTCCCCGGCCCGATTCGCTCCTTTCCGAACGACAGCGGGGTGCTTCGCACCTTTTCCACGGCCGGCCCGATTGACGCCAGCCATCCATTCTTCCAGCCGCTGGGGAGGCAGTTCGCCACCACGTGCGAACACTGCCACTTTGCGTCCGACGCCTGGGGCATCTCGGCAGAACACGTACAAGAGTTGTTCGAGTCGTCGAGAGGGCAGCATCCGCTCTTCACGGCACCAAGCGCCAACGATTTCCACGCAGCACTCGCGCTGGGAGACGGAGGGACCATCGAGCAGCGCGAAAAAGCCTACAGCCTGCTTCTCGAAAAGGGCGACGTCCTTGTTCGCCGGAATCTGAACACGACATCGGCTCTGGACTTCACCGTCACCGCCGTGGTGGATCCTTCGTTGCCGTCCTCGCTTCGCACCATCTCCGTCGATGATGAAGGGCACATCGTTCCGAACGGGACGCCGGACGCCAGGCGGGCGATTCCCGGTGCCGTCTATCTCGCCTACACCGCTCAGGACAGCGGTGGGGTTCCGCAAATCTGGGTCCATCGGCGCCCGCTGCCGACGGCCAATTTCCAGTTCCTGACGACCGCCTCCTGGGACGGGCAGGACACCCGGCAGAGCCCGAATCCGGTCGTCCGTCCGACACGTGCGGGCGTCCAGGACATCGCCAAGGCGGTCATCCGGGGCCGCCAGACCGGACCTTCTCTGATCGCTCCCGATGGCCATGTGTATTCCGGCACCGAGCTGGACTCGCTGGCCGGTCAGTTGGCCGACTTCATGTTCAGCCTGTTTGCCGCCCAGGACAGCGTCCGCGGAGCCGGCCGGCTGAGCGCCGGCGGAGCGGAAGGGGGAGTGGTCAACCTGGCGAACCAGCCCTTCCATTTTGGCATCAACGACGTGCTGCAGGGCGATTTGACGGTCGAACCGGACGGCGCCGTCGTGTTGAACAACACTCCGTTCACGCCGCTCGTCTTCACGGAGTTCGATGCCTGGCTGCGCGACGAGAATCCCCGGCGAGCGTCGATCGAACGAGGGCAGGCGCTGTTCAACTCGCTGCGACTGACGATTCATGGCGTGGGCGGGCTCAACGATGCGACGCCGACCCTGCCGGACGGCAGCACCCTGCCGCAACCCGTTCCGTCATCGTTCGTGGGCTCGTGCAGCACCTGCCACGATTCGCCAAACGTCGGGGACCACTCTACGCGGCTGCCGATTGACATCGGGGTTGCCGACAAGGCCCCGGCCGCACTGGGGCGGGAGGCGGTCTCGGATCTGCCGCTCTTCATCCTCACCCGCAACTCGGACGGCGCCATCGCGCAGACCACCGATCCCGGCCGTGCCGTGATCTCAGGGAAGTTCGCTCACATCGGCCAGTTCAAGGGCCCGATCCTCCACGGCATGGCCGCGCGTGCACCGTATTTCCACAACGGGATGGCCGAGACGCTCGAAGACGTCGTGGACTTCTACAACACGCGGTTCGACGCTCACTTCACGGCGCGGGAGAAGGCGGATCTGGTCGCCTTCCTGAAGGCGCTGTAGCGGCCCCGACGAACTTCAGGGTTGTGATCCGGGCTGACGGCAGGACCGACAGGGTCCGAAGCGCGGCGCGATCGCGGCGTGATATCCGGGCGGCAGGGGATGCCCCTGCCGCCCGGGCCGGTTCCTGACGGACCGACTGCTCGCTAGAACGTAAACCGGATTGCCATGCGGATCGAGCGCGCGTTCTGGTAGCCGTTGGGCATCTTGTACATCGGCTGGGGTCGCCCCGACGACGAGTTCGCGGCATTTGCCGCCGATTGAATCGCGACGGTGTCGAACCCGCCCGGCTGGAAGAACGCGCCGCCGGGGTTTCCGGTGAAGCCCGGGATGGTGAGCGAATCCCGGTAGGCTGAGGTCCCCTCGGTCAACCAGATGGACTGGTCGAACAGGTTCATGATGTCTGCCTGAAGCGAGAGGCGCGTGCGCCCCGGCAGCCGGAAGTCATGCGCGACATGCAGATCCGTCTGGTTGAACACCGGCGACCGGCCGAGGTCGCCGCGGCCCAGGAAGTACACCGGCACGGTCTGGTAGGTCACCTGTGAAGTCTGGAGCTGGCCGCTGGTGGCCAGGAAGTTCATGCCGACGCTCGTGCCCCACGGCGTGATGTAGGCGGCCTGGAACTTGAACTGGATCGGCCGGTCGGTCTGAAGCAGGCCTTTGACCTGGTTGCCCTTCTGGTCGAACGACATGTAGAGGCCGTCGTAGTACCGGCTGACGTTCGGGGAGGCGCGGCCGTTCTCGTCCGAACTCGCAAGGCCCCCGTAATTGCCGAACAGACGGCTGAAGACCACGCTCGTCGTGGCCTGCCAGTTGTGCGACAGGCGCTTGCGCAGCACGAGCTCGAAGCTGTCGTAGGCTCTGTTGACCTTCGGCGTGGCAGGGAAATTCGGCCCAAGCGCTCCGGTGCCAATCCCGTAGCCCGGATTCGCGATGTAGAACACCTCGCCGACGCCCACCACGATGACGCCGACATCGTCGATGGTCTGGTCCATCCACTTGTGCGCGTAGCGCGCGCCGAGCGACATCACCGGGCTGAATTCGTGATCGACGCCGAGCGTGAATTCACCCGTACGGGTCGGCTTCAAGTTGGGGTCGACCAGGCTGGCGCCGAGCTGGTTCGAGACGTGGCGGCGATCATTCAGCTCGATGAACGTGCCGCCCGCGCACCCCTTGTCCGGCGTGCCGGTGCAGTCGATCGTGTTCCAGTTGTAGGTGTCGAGCGTGTAGATGTACTGGACCCACCGCTCGGCGCCCCAGGCGCCGCGCGGCATCTCGAGCTTCATGGTGTCGTAGAACAGGCCCCACGAGCCGTAGGTCTTCCACCGGCCGTCGCCCTTCAGATCGTAGGCAAAGCCGAGGCGCGGCGCGATCTTGTCACCCCACCCGAAGGTCACGCCAGGGTTTTCGGGGCGGTACGACGGGATCTGCTCGTGCTCCAGGCGTACGCCGTAGTTGACCGTCAGATTGTTGCTGACCGTCCACTGGTCCTGCGCGAAGAAGCTCAGGTTCACCTCGTGGATGGAACCCTTGGTGAACTGCTGGCTCACCGTGAAATAGCCGTACGGGCCTTTCGCGGTCGTGTTGCTGAGCGTGTTGTAGGTCGTGCCCCACGCGAACGAGATGTTGGGGGCCTGGTCGCCGAAATCGGCTTTGTTTCCGATGTTCTCGTACAGCCCTCCGACCTTGACGGCATGATCCCCGAGCAGGCGCCCGAACCATGTCGCGTCGGCGGACACCTGGGTCCGGGAATAATTGTCGCCCAGTGAGTAGTTGTTGGAGGTGTTCTCGGCATAGCCGCTCAGCTGCTGCAGGCTCGCCGGGACATCGAGCAGGCCGACGTTGCTCTGGCTGAACGTGCGGCGCGTGCCGTGATAGTAGTCGCCGCCCGCGCTGTGGCTCCCGTAGCCGAAGTACCCGGCCGTGACGTTCACGTAGAGCTTGCCGCTCGCCACCCAGTCGAAGATCCCGGTGTAGGAATCGGTGAACGTGTCGCTGCGAAGGGCGGGACGCGGATTGTACGAGCTCGCGTTGCTCGTGCTCGTCCCGTCCGGCTCGATGCCCGGCATGCCGAGACTCCCCCTGGTGCGTTCGTTGCTCCCGGTGAAGCGGGCCCTCAGGCTGTTGAAGATCTGCGAGGTCGCGTTGTAGTTCAGCGTCCGATCGTACGGCGAGTTGTTGTCGAACGTCTGTGTCGGCGCAAACGTCTTGGGGGTCACCCACGTGACCGTGCGCTGCGAGTACGAATACGACGGGTTGTAGCCGACGAAGAACCAGATCTTGTCCTTCTTGATCGGCCCCTGGATCGAGAACACGGGATCGACCGAGTAGCCCTTGTCCCGCGGCGTGGTGATGTACTCGGCCTTGGCCTGGTTGGTGGGAATCTGGCGGAGCGACTGCCGGACCTTGCCGAGGAAGCTGTTGTTCGAGTAGTAGCTTCCGACGTTGCCGTGGAACTGGTTGCTGCCGCTCTTGGTGACCGCGCTGATGACGCCTCCCAGGGCCGCGCGGTATTCGGCGTTGTACCCGGACTGCTTGACCTGAATGGTCTCGATGAAGTCGGTGATGACGTCCTTCTGCGACTGTCCGGTTCGCGCACTGGTCGTGTCCAGCCCGTCGACGATGTAGCGGTTCTCCGACCCGGAGGACCCGTCGATCATGATTCCGCCGCCGCGCGATTCGTTGTTCGTGCCGGGAATCTGCGTGAGCACCGACGTGAAATTGCGCCCCTTGGGAATGAGATCGATGAAAATGGACGTCAGATTCGCCGTCGCGGCGTTTGCCTTGACGTCAATCAACGGCGTTTCCCCGGTGACCTGGACGGTCTCCGACAGGCCGGGGAGCGCCAGCGTCAGCTCCACCCTGAGATGCTGGCCGAGCGACAGGATCGCCGCCGACTTCGCCGGGCTGAAGCCCTGCAGGCTGGCCGACACCTGATATTGTCCCGGCGGCAGCGCCGGAAATCGATAGACGCCGGCGGCGTCGGTCGTGGTCGAGCTCACGCCGACCGTCTGCGCGCTGCGCGCCTCGACCATCACGCCGGGCAGGACGCCGCCGGTCGCGTCCTTGACAACTCCCTGAATCGAGCCGCTCTGTTCCTGTGCGATGGCCGGCGGACTGGTGCCGGCGAGAATCCCGAGAAACGCGAGCGCGAAGACAACTCGGACCGATTGGTAGTTCATGGGTCCCCCTCCTCCTCCCTGGATGACAGGCAATGACGGTTCGCGGAAATCCCGCGATTCCGACCGCCGCCGACGTGTCGTGGCGGCCCCTCGTCCTGCTGCGGGATCGTGTCGATAGCAGGCCGCGACCCAAAGCGGGTATCGCACAGGGTCGGATACCCATCGGGACGCGAAGGCAGACGATTCAGCCCGGAATGGGCCGCGGGGCGAGTAACCGCAGCCCGAGACCAGAGAAACGGCCGCCGCTGGAGTTCGGTACGACGCCTACGAGGATGAGGGCAGCTCCCGCGCGGGCACCAGGATGAAACTGGACAGGATGCCGCATACGTTACGGCAAAGGCGCCGCGCTGGCAAGAGGGATCTTACGGGGGATCTGACGGGCACGTGGCCATCAACCCATCGAAGGATTTCTGCGCCTTCCCTGCGAACACGTCGCGCAGGGACCAGGAAGTGTCTAGAGTAAGGGCACGGGGTGACTCCTCACAATTGGAGGCGAGGCAACGATGACCACGAGCACGGCCAGTTCGTCGCGCCGTTCGTTTCTGTACCGGATGAGTCTTCTGGGTGCGGCTCCCGCGATGGCCCGCGGGCTTGGGACGCGCGGGCTGACCTCAGGGGATCTCTCCGCGCAGGTCAGCGCCCAGCCCGCGACGAGCGGATCGGGCAGGAATGCCGGCGCGTCGTGGAGTCGCGAGTACTGGGCCCAGAAGGGCAACGTGAAGCTGTACATGTTCCGCAAGCGCCGATCGGCGCCGATTCCAGGCGCACCGGCAATGCCTGTCCTGTTCCTGGTCCACGGCTCGTCGATGTCGTCGCGATCCACCTTCGATCTGGCCACGCCAGGTCTCGGCGAGTATTCGCTGATGGACGTGTTCGCCCGATACGGCTTCGACGTCTGGACGATGGATTGCGAAGGCTACGGGCGGTCGTCGAGGACCGACGGCAATTCGGATATCGCCTCGGGCGTCGCCGATCTCGAGGCCGCCTCGGAGGTGGTGATGCGCGAGACGGGGCAGCGCCGCATGCACTTCTTCGGCGAGTCGTCCGGGGGCTTGCGTGCCGGGGCTCTCGCGGTGAAGAGGCCCGAACTGGCCGGCCGTCTCGTCCTGGCAGCCTTCACCTACACGGGCAAGGGTTCGCCGACGCTCACCGAGCGTGCCAGGCAGGTCGAGTTCTACCGCGCCAACAACCGTCGGCCCCGCGATCGGCAGATGATGCGCAGCATCTTCACGCGGGACAAGCCGGGCACATCGGATCCGGCGGTGGCCGAGGTTCTGGCCGACGCGGAACTGAAGTTCGGCGATACGGTGCCGACCGGGACATACCTCGACATGACGGCCAACCTGCCGGTGGTCGATCCGCGCAAGGTGCAGTCACCCGTCCTCCTGATTCGAGGCGAATACGACGGGATCGCAACCGAAGAGGACCTGGTCAGCTTCTTCCAGCAGCTTCCAAACGGCGACCGCCAGATGGTGGTGCTGCCTGCAACCGCGCACTCGGTCGCCTTCGCGCGCAACCGCCACCTCTTCTGGCACGCGATGCGGAGCTTCCTGGAGATGCCGCAGGCTCACGCACTCGGAAGGTGACTCCCGAAGTCCTCTGCTGAACGCGGAAGTGTAAGCCTGCACCCTGCCGCGGGTGCAGGCTCGCACGGCACGAATCGATCCGCTATCTCGCGCCCGGGTTGTTCTTCCAGAACGCGATGAATGCGGCGAGGTCCTGGTTGAACTGCTCCGGGTGCTCCCGATACATGAAGTGGCCGCCCTTGTTGACGATGGTCATCTTCACGCGCGGGTTCTTCGCCCCGATGATCTCGAAGAAGTCGAGCTCGCCGTAGAGGCTGGCCATTGCCTCCTTCAGGTTCCAGTCGAGCACGTCCTGTTTGCCTCCGTACATCAGGATTGGCACCTGCGGGATGCCTTCCTTGCGCGCCCGGTCCCACGCACGCTGGCGATACGCTGCCGTCTCGGCCTCGTTCGTCGTTCCGGCGACCCTCGTGCGCGAAGGGGAGTCCGGCAGATTCACCATGTACTCGTCAGCCGCCCAGAACTCGTCTTCGAAGGTGTCGGGGTCGAACCCCAGTGCGGCCACCCGGCACTTCCGGCCTTCATACGTTGCCTGATCGGGGCACTTGTCGAGCGCCGGCTGCAGTTTTGTCGGCCCTTCCCCCGGGCGCAGCATGGCAGGCCCGTGAGCGACGATGGTGAGCGTCTTCACCATGTCGGGATGCTCGACTGCGGCGTAGAAGGCGATGGCGCCGCCGGCCGAGTGCCCGACCAGATGCACGGCGCCCAGGTTCAGCGTCCGGATGAACTGGGTGATGAACGCGACCTGCGCAGGGTTGTCGTACTTGTCGTCCTTGGGCCTTGCGGTCATGCCCGAGCCAAGCCGATCCATCGCGAAGACATGGAAGCGCGTGGACAGGCCCGGGATGTTGCGAGACCAGACATTGGCGCCGGCCGTCGATCCGCCGTGGATGAGCACCATCGGCTCGCCCTTGCCATACTCGTAGTACCGCGTCTTGACGCCACCCACGCTGATGAACTTCGCGGCAAGGCCGCCAATCGAACCGTCCGGGTTCGCACGCGGGGCCATCGGCGGCACCGCTTCGGGATGCTCCCGCCAGTGATCGAGGAACCCCATCAGGTCGCTGTTGAAGCGATCGACGTGCTCGCGGTACATGAAGTGGCCGCTGTCGTTGAGGATCACGAGCTTGGCCCGTCGATCTTTTGCGGCGATGGTCTCGAACATGCCTTTCTGGATCTTCAGGCTCGCGACGGGCTCGTCGATGCCCCAGTCGATCACGTCGTTCTTTCCCAGATACATGAGCACCGGAACCTGGATGGCCCCGCTGCGGATGCGTTCGAGCGTCTTCTCGCGATATGCGGCGTTGCGCGAGGTGCGGGCAGGATCCGCCGCCGCGGCGGCAACCGCCGCCCGAACCGTCCTCGCCGACCTTTGCGTGGCCATGAAGTTGTCGGCGGCCCAGTAATCGCTGTCGAACGTGTCTGGATGCCACGCCAGCGCCTCGACCCGGCAGCGCAGGCCTTCGTACACGCTCTGGTCGGGGCATTTCTTGAGCGCGTCCATCAACCTCGACGGGTCGTCGCTGGTGCGGCCCGAGCTGGCGCCATAGGCCATGATCGTCAGCGTCCTGACCTGGTCCGGGTGCTCGAGCGCCAGGCTCAGCACGACGCTGCCCCCGCCCGAGTGTCCGACGGCGTGCACGGGCCCGAGCTTCAGCGCGTCGATGAAGCGGGACACGAATTCGACCTGCGCCGGTGTGTCGTAGTCGCTGGTCGGCGAGCTGCCCGAGAGCCCTGAGCCGAGGCGGTCGATGGCCAGCACGCGATAGCGCTTCGCGAGGCCCGGGACGTTCCGCGTCCAGACGTTCGCGCTCGAGGAACCGCCGGTCGAGCCGCCATGGACGAGGAGCAAGGGCTCGCCCTTGCCCTCGTCGTAGTAGCGGGCCTTCACGCCGCGGAGGTCCACGAACCTGGCCTTCAGCCTGTCGACGGCCCCGTCCGGGCTCGCCTTGGGAATCGACGCGCGCAGCGGCGCGACGGGCGGCTGGATCTTCGATGCGTCGATGAAGCCCATGAGATCCCGGTTGAACTGATCGACGTGCTCGCGGTACATGAAGTGGCCGCTGTCGTTGAGGATGATCGCCTGGACAGTTGGGTTCTTGGTCGAGAGCACGTCAAGCATTCCCATCTGGCTTTTCAGGCCGGCGACCGGTTCCCGCACGTCCCAATCGATCACATCGTCTTTGCCCAGGTAGAGCAGCACCGGCATCTTCAGCACGCCGTCGTTCCTGACGAGACCGATGACCTTGTCGCGGTAGGCGGTCGATCGGGCCGAGCGCGCGGCATCGTTGGCCTGCCCGGCAATCGCCGCCCGCGCTTCGCGCGACTTGGGCAGCGTGGCCATGAACTCGTCGGCCTTCCAGTACTCCGGATCGAAGGTGTCGGCCTTCCACCCGAGCTTTTCGACGCGGCACTTCAGGCCCTCGTAAACGTTCTGATCCGGGCAGTTCTGCAGGGCGACCGTGAGCCGCGTCGGGTTGTCCGCCGAGCGCGCCGCGCCTCCTCCTCCGCCGTGCGCGATGATCGCCAGCGTCTTGTAGGCGTCCGGATGTTCAGCCGCCATGGCGAGGGCCACGCCGCCGCCGGCCGAGTGGCCGACCAGGTGGAGAGGTCCGAGCTTCAGCGCCTGGATGAACTGATAGGCGAAGCGCGCCTGGGCCTGGGTGCCGTAGTCGTTGTCCGCGGCGTTGCCGGTCAATCCCGATCCGAGCCGGTCCAACGCATAGACGTGGAACCGTGTGGCGAGGCCCGGGATGTTGCGTGACCACACGTTCGCCGTCGACGAGCCGGCCGTTGAGCCGCCGTGCAGGAGGAGCATCGGCTCGCCCTGGCCCTCCTCGTAGTAGCGGGCCCGTACGCCGCCCACCTCGACGAACTTCGCGTGGAGTCCGCCGATCGAGCCGTCGGAGGTGCCTTGCGCGTTGACCGGGACGCCAGTGCCCGACCTGAGCGCTGCCAGGACGAGCGGGAGCGCGACCATGAAGACCCGCGTCAGCGCCGATCGGCGCCGCCGGCATCGCGTACATGTGGCCGTGAGGGGCGTAGAGTACATAGAGAGACTTCTCCGAGGGAGACGGAAACCGCGAGCGTGGAAGATGGTGGGGGCATCATACCACCCGCTCACTTCCACGCGGCGGGCTGCAATCGCGACGAGGAGCCGTGAGCTGATTTGTCGCATTTGGGATGCCTGTCCGCCATTTGACTCCAGCGCCACCACGGGCAAGAATCTCCGCAATCCGGCGCTCGGGTTCTGCCAACGAGTCCTCGCCCTGCCAGAGCACCGCCGGTTGTGCCCCTCGGGCGGCCGGCCGGGAGGAACCGATGTCGCGACTTCTTTCTTCGATGCTCGCGCTGGCGGCTTTGGCCGCCGTGGCCGGTTACCCGGTCGCGCTCGGGCGATCGCAATCGCCGTCGGCGGTGCGCGCGGCCGACCTCGTTCCGGTTGACGTGCGCGTCCTCGACCAGCGTGGAAAGCCGGTGACCGATCTCAAGCAATCAGAGTTTACGGTGCTCGAAGACAACGTGCCGCAGCGGATCCAGCACTTCTCGCAGGCTGCCCTCGTCGCGGGGGCGGCTGCGACCGGCGCCAGGCCGGCCGTGCGAACCGGCATCTCGACATCGCCCCAGGACCATCGGATCTTCGTGTTCGCGCTCGGCCTCGGGCGGCTGGAGGGCGTGTCGCGGGGCGTCAGCAGCCTGCTGGCGTTCGTAAAGACGAAGCTGCTGCCGCAAGACCTCGTCGCGATCTTCGCGTACGACCGCGCGTTGCCCTTCACGACCGACCACGGCCGAATCGTTGACGCCCTGGAACGATTCAGGAAGTCGCACGAGGATGTAAGCTTCGCGATCGGCCAGCAGCTCGGGCCCCAGGGCCTGGCGCCGCTCTATGGCAGCCGGGCCATCCCGAAGAAGCTGCAGACGAGGATCGACGAGATGCTCCTGGGTCCTGGCGCCGCGCCGCCGACCCCCGTCGCCGATGACCAGATCGAGACGAAGGCATTCGGCGAGATGTCGCTCGACAGCTTCATGGCGTCGAGCGCCACGTCACTGCAGGATCTGGACAATGTGATCGCGCTGCTCGAATACCTGCGGCGGCTCGACGGCGAGAAGCAGGTGGTATTCGTCACCGAGGTCGGATTCCTCTGGCCGAGCGAGGACAACGATCAGTCCATCGCCTCTGCCGCGAACGACGCGCGGGTGTCGTTCCACAGCTTGCAGACTGGCGGTCACCTGTCTGCTCAGTCCGCCAACGAGCTGGGCACCACCGAGCAGCAGGCGCTGTCCTTCCAGAGCCTGAGGAGAATCTCGAACCTGACGGGCGGCAACTCATCCATCATGCAGCCCGCCCAGGCGATGCTCGACAAGCTGGACGAGACCACTCGAACGGGCTACCTGATCGGGTACCAGCCGTCGAGTACCGGGTGGGACGCCACCTACCGGAACATTGTCGTCAAGGTCAGCCGACCGGACGTGACCGTGCTCTACCGTCACGGTTACTACCGTCAACCCGACCCCGGACCGTTCGACCGGCGTACCTACATCACGAATACCCGCCTGGTGGCGGCGGCGAGTTTCCGGGATCCGAAGACCGACATCAAGGTGAGGGCGTCGGTGTCGCGGCAGGGCGGCAACCTCGAGGTGAAAGGCAAGATCGAGCTGTCGAAGGTCAAGCTGACCGCCATTGATGGCGCGCGTGTCGGCCTGCTCAACATCGCGGCATTCGGGCTGGACAGCGGCGGCAACGTGATGGGCACGCGGCGGGAGACGATCCCGCTGAAGATGAGCGAGGACGAGTACGCTCGCGCGCTGAAGGACGGGTTTCCCTACACCCTCCAGTTTCCCGCCATTCCCGGCGCGCAGAACTTCCGGTTCATCGTCTACGACTTCGGGTCCGACCTGGTGGGGCGCGTGGACCTGCGCATCGGCTAGTCGTTCGTGCGCTACTTCGGATCGTCAGGCCAGGGCGATTTCACCTGCTTGGACTTGATGTAAGACACCAGGTTCGCCATTCGGACGACCCTGTCGCGGATTTCCTGAGGGTAGAGCTTGGCGAAGATCGGCCCGAACACCGGCATTGGCAGCGAGTACTCGTTGTCCTGCCCGGTACTCATGGCGCGTTGGGTCGCGTTGAAGTCCATCATGGTCTTTGGCACGCGCTTCCAGCGGTTGATGTTCTCCTCGACGGCGCCCGCGCTGAACTTGCCGCCGTTTCGCAGAGCGATGGTCGTCAGGTCGGTAGGTGGAATCTTCACGCCAACCGAACCCGGGCCGCGGCCCCGGAGATCGTCGCCATGACAGTACGCGCAGTACGCCTGGTAGACGTCCTTGCCGTTCACAGACGCGATGGCGCGCATCTCCATCCTCTTGACGGTGGCCTGCGCCCACGCCGCCGGCGGCAGGGCGGCGAGGAGCAACGCCACGGTGGCAGCTTGCACGATCCGCTTCCACATAGCGCACCTCCATCCCTGCCGCGTGGAGCGGCAGGGACCCGTTTCGGACGTTGATTTTCCTGCCCCGAGGCTACGCCCGCCGCCCGGGCGTGTCAACGCGTAGCCGTGGGCGATAGTCGATCCCGGCGTCTGGGGAACCACCGCCCAGGCAGTCCTCCGGCCCGTCGACGAGAAACGGAGGGAGAGCGCCGATCCTGCCTCAGCCGGTGCAGTTGTATACGTGCACGGAACACTGAGCCAGAGTTGGCGAGGAAGTCGTGCACGCAGGATTGTTGCTGTTGGTGAACTTGAACTGCAACGAGTGCTGGACCCCGGCGGCCTCGGTGTAGGTCGAACTGGTCTGTCCCGGGGCGATCGTGGTGCGCGTTGACCCGTCCCAGACGATGGTGTAGGTGCTGTTGGTGTTGGATTTGTTCTCGAAGCTCACAGTGGCGGTGTTGTTCGACTGACACGCCGCCACGGGAGGGGTCGTCGGAGCGGTCGGCGTGGTCGCCTTGTTGCACGCTGCCGCGACCATCACAAGCAGAATGACACAGCTACGTTTGAAAACAGGCATGGGGACTCTCCGGATGATTGAGTGACTTCGAATGTGGCCTGTACCTGAGCGCGAACGCAGGAAGGTCGCAGTTTGGGAGCAATCGAACGCGCGAGACGCAGCCAATCCGCCTCCCGACGCTACGTCCTGGCACGAAAGCGTCGCGCGCTATCCGACTTCTGGAGCGTGGGCATCATATCCCATCCGGCAGCCGCTCTTTCGCAAGAAGCAGGACATTCTGGTCGCGGCCGGCCGAAGGCACGCGAGGCAGCGCCTTCTCCTACGCGCTGGCGGCGTAGAAGACTACAAGAGACCGCTGAATACTATAGATTTATGTCAGGCGAATGATGACGTTACGAGCAGGTCGCCGCAAGCGCGGCCATGGTGTACTGCCAACCGCTCTTCCAGTTGCGTCTCCGTGGGCTTCTCGCTTTCGGCTGAGAGTGACTCAGGACCCGCGGCGTGCGCCTCGATCACTTGAACCGGGCCCATCAGCGGCCCAGGTGTTTTCGCTGCTCCCGCCGGAACCTGATGCCGTCGGCAATCTGCTTGAAGCGAGGTTCGCCCCGGATGCTCGCCAGCAGCGGGTCGCGCTCGAACCATTCCGCCCGCTCGTCGCCCGCGCGCACCGCCGCATCCAGCCAGTCGAGGGCCTTCGCCCGATCGTCGAGTGCTGCGTAGAACTCGGCCACGTTCGAGGCGGCGATGCCCAGCTGGCCCCACTTGAGCACTTCAGGATCCATCTCCCGCAAGGCGTCATCGTGCTTGCCCTCCAGGGCGAGCAGCAGCGCCCACAGCAGGCGTACCTGGAGGTTCTTCGGCTCGAGACTTCGCGCCCGGGCCAGAGCCTTGCGCGCTTCCGGCAGCTCACCAGAATTCAGGCGGGCCAGGCCGATGAAGCCGAGCGCGAACATGTTGTCCGGACCCTGCTCGAAGATCTTCTCCGCTCGCGGACAGAGGCCGCCGGGTCTCTCATCTGCCTCAGGTTCTCGCCGATATTGGCCCGCGCGGGAAAGTACAGCGGGTCGATACCGAGCAACCGCTTGAACAACGCCTGTGACTGATCGTACTCACCTCTGCACTGGTAGTACCACGCGAGCACGCTCCAGCCGTCCTTCTCGTTGGGATCCAGCTCGGTGGCCTTCGTCGCCTCGCCCGGCACCAGATCCATGCGGCCCTGGTAGAAATAGCACGCCGCCAGGGACGCGTGCGCTCGCGCCGAGTACGGATCATCCTGCAAGGCCTGCCGTAACTCGCTCTCGGCCTTATACAGCCAGGACGTGTCGTTGGAGAGGCCGGAGTCGATCAGGAGCACGTCGGTGAAGCCGTACCAGGCACGCGCATGGGCGAAGCGGGGATCGAGGGCGAGGGCCTTCTCCAACAGCTGCCGAGCCCGTGGCAGATCCTGCTTGGTGCCGACAAAGAGCATAGCGCGCTTAAAGTAGTCGTTGGCCTCCGGAACCGTCGACATCAGCGGCGCGTGCACCTTCGGCGCGCGCCACTGCCAGGCCACGACGATTGCCGCGGCGGCGAGCAGCACGGCGCCTGCCGCGGCCCAGCGCAGAAACGTCCGCCGCGGGCGCGGCTGCGACGCGACCGTCGCGGCCTGCCGCCCCGATGAGGCCGACTTCAGGAGCGCACGCAGATCGACCGCAGCGTCGTCGGCGTGCTGATACCGTTCGGCGGCGTCCTTCGACAGCAGCTTCTCCGCGATTCGCGCGGCCTCGGGAGGCACCCCCGGAGGGAACTCCAGCGTGAGCGGCGCGGGGTCCACGATCTCGGCGAGAATCGCAGAGGCGTTCTGGCTGCGGAACGGCAGCCGGCCCGACAGCAGTTCGAAGAACAGCATGCCCGCCGCCCACAGATCCGATCGGGCATCGGCCGGCTGCCCGGCGGCCTGTTCCGGCGCCATGCAGGTGACGGTTCCCATGAGCGAACCCGGCGCGGTCACGGCCGGCGCGGTGGACTCGCCGACGTGCTCCTGCTTCGCGAGGCCGAAGTCGATGACCTTCACGCCGAGCGGCGTCAGCAGCACGTTGCCGGGCTTGAGGTCCCGGTGGACGATGTGCTTGCGGTGGGCCGCGGCGAGTGCGTCGCACACCGCGGCGACGTGCCGGGCGCCTTCGGCCCACGGGAGCCTGCCGCGCAAAGGCTCGCCCTCGACCAGTTCCTTCACGAGGTAGCCGAGGCCGTCATGCGAGCCGACGTCGTAGAGCGTGCAGATGTTCGGATGATTGAGGGCCGAGATCGCGCGGGCCTCACGCTCGAAGCGCTCCGTGTAGGGGGCGTTGACGGTCTTGATTGCAACCTCGCGACCGAGGCGCGTGTCCCGGGCCCGGTACACCTCGCCCATCCCTCCGGCGCCGAGCGGGCCGAGGATCTCGTAGGGGCCGAGACGCAATCCGGCGGTGAGTTTCATCCCGCGCCCGACGGCAGACGAGAGTGGACGACCCGGGCTGGATCCGCCGGCCGATGCGCGTGCGGGGCAGCCGTTGGTACGCGTGTGGCCCCATACTATACACTCGCCCGGGTCTGGAGTCGCCGATGACGTCGACTGATGACGTCGACTGAGACGCGCGCGGGATCCGGTCGAAGGCCCCGGGACGAGGGCAGGGCGCTTGGTAAGCGGTTGCGCGACGCGCTGGGAGAAAGGTCCTTCTGACCCCGGCGGTTGGTTGAGTTGAGTACGCGCCAGGAATGGAGCACGTGGGCTTCAGCCCGCGTGCCCGGGGCTCACGACCTCAATGCAAGTGAGCCCCGGGATTAGTGCTTTCTCAGCAGTGGTGATCCGTTCGAGACTTCAGCCGAGGCCGCGATGTCGTGCATCCTCTTGCGGATCTCCTCCGATCCGATCCATCGGCCGCGCATCAATACCCCGGCAATCCTGGACGCAGCCGCGATGTTCACGAGCGGGTTCTCGTCGACGAGAAGCAGGTCGGTGTGCTTGCCGACGGCAATCGTGCCTGCCCTGTCGCTCTCACCAAGGTATTCGAAGGGGCTGGTCCACGCTCCTGTGGAGGCTCCGTCCAACGCGCGGCCTGAACCGCGCGCCGCGGAAACATGACCGCGTGAGACGGGCGGCGCGAAGGCTCCGAGCCGATGTTAGACAGCGACCCCCGTCCGGCGGTATCGTAGTTTGTACGAAGCGCCCATGCACAACGAATTCACGGCCATCTTTGAACGTGACGGCGAGTGGCACATCGCGTACTGCCCGGAGATTCCCGGAGCCAACGGCCAAGGTCGAACCAAGGAAGAGGCGCGCCAGAGCCTTGCGGGTGCCATTGCGCTGATTCTTGAAGACCGTCGCGAAGAAGGCCTACGCGGCTTGCCAGCCGATGCTGAGCGCGAGACGGTGACCGTTCGGTGAAGCGGAGTGCCCTGCTCCAACACCTGCGCAAGCACGGCTGTCATCTGAAACGCGAGGGAAGTTCGCACTCCCTCTGGGCCAACCCAAACACAGGAGCTGTCGAAGCCATTCCCCGACACGCGGAGATTGGCAACAGCCTGGCTCGCAAGATCTGCCGCGGCCTTTCCGTTTCTGACGTCGGCCAACAGTGATTCCGCTGCCCGGGACCTGGGCTTGATCCGTTTGCGGCTGACGGCGGCTTGGAGAGAAGTGCAGATCTCGGAGTACACCACTCAAACCGGGCGCCTGGAAGCGGTGCCGCGGGAACCGAACCCGTCATTGTGGGCCTTCTCACGACCAGCGACGTCGTCGGTGTGACCAACGTAGAAGGTACCGTCATGACATCTGAGCATCTGCACGAACGTCGTGGTGAGTCTCGGCCCGCCACGAGCGAAGAAGCGACGCGACCGACGCAGGGCCTCCCGTTAGCGAGGCCTTGGGGAAGGTCGAGGCCGAATCGAATGGCTCGCCACGAGCGACGGAGCGAAGCGACTGAGTCGAGTGGTGGCCCTCGACTCGCTCACTGACGATGGTCCGCTTCCCTCGATTCGGCCCGTGGCCTCACTCGGGACTGGCGGGACACCTTTCGCCTCGGTCGGATGAGAGGTGGCCTGCCATGAGCGGGGGAAGGGTGCGTTAGGAGGAGGTCCGCCTTCGCCGCGACTCCGCTCTTCGA
Organism: uncultured Acidobacteriota bacterium; assembly: GCA_963843385.1. Lineage (GTDB taxonomy): Bacteria > Acidobacteriota > Vicinamibacteria > Vicinamibacterales > JAKQTR01 > CAVOHU01. The sequence goes on along the minus strand of CAWJJY010000005.1, from coordinate 2,150 downwards.
GCTTCGTCGGGCTTCGGCGGACAGCCTTCGGTGGCTTGCCGAGCCGAAGCTCGCGCCCATCGGCGGTGAAACAGACCGTCGTCTTGGTGCCCCTCGACTCGGTCACTGACGATAGCTCGCTCGGGACACCATTCGCCTCGGTCGAGTGAGAAGTGGCCTGCCATGAGCGAGGGAGTGCAGCGACCGAGTCGAATGGTGCGGAAGAGAGGATTTGAACCTCCACGACCTTGCGGCCACGAGCTCTGTGGGCTCAGCACGGTCGCGGCAGCGCGACATTGAAGAACTGAATCTGAAGCGGTGCCTACCACGTGACAGTGAACGTCAATCCGATACGTCCGGGAAAGCCCCGCTCGGCCGGCGCAGGCGGCGGTCCCGTTCCAGCCGGCGGCCCCGCCTCGTAGATCGTGGTTCGCCCGCGGTGGAGCGCGTCTATCCCGGCGCCGGCGGCCGCGTAGATGCAGGTGTTGGCCAGGATCCCGACTGCCTTTCCTCCGGCCAAGTCGCTAACGTAGTGCGCGACGAGCACGCCGATTGCCGTGCCGACCACCGCGCCGATCAAGGTGCCGTTGACCAGGGAATCGCCGCGCTTGGAAATGCGCCTCACCTCGCCGACCGGATAGCGATAAATCGTTCCGTCCTCCGACCTAACCGTGATGGAGTCCGCATCGAACCCGAGCAGCACCCCGCTGGTTTCCCGGCCGCGTTCGTCCAGCACGTACACGGTCGCGAGCTTCGAAACCGGCAACCCCGTGAGCGGTCGGGCCGTCACCTGCGCCGAGGCCGTTCCGACCAGCACAAACAGGCTGGCGATTGTCGCCGCGATCGCAGTCTGAGGAATCATGGTTCCTTTCCATTCCTGGCGGTGCCCACACTGCAATTCGACGCTTGTTCTCTCTACCTCATTCGTTTCTCGAGTCGGGCTGCTGCGCAGGCACGGCGAGACGATCGCCGCTTCGCCGCTTCAGCACGACAGCCTTCGCTGGCTTGCCAGCCGGAGCTCGCGCCAAATCGAAGAGGAAAGCGAGCGAAGGCTGGTGCGGAAGAGATGATTTGAACCTTCACGACCTTTCGGCCACAAGCTCCTCGGACGCAGACGCTTGGCCCACCACCCAGGCTAACCCAACTCATAGTTCAGCGTCAGAGGATACTCAGTCCCGTGCCCAACGGCCGACGTGCCCTCGCCGCGCAAGCCCCGAAGCTCTCCCGTGCCGGAGCCGGGGATGACGATATAGGACTCCTTCGCCACGCCGTTCTCGAATACTCCAGCGCGTTGGAGCACGAAGCTGCCCGCTTTCCCTGCGATGTGCCCGACGACCCGCTCGAGGCCGACGAACGTGGCCGAGCCGTCCCCGAGGTACATCATCAAGTATTCGGCATGCCCCTCACCCGCGATCTCGCCGGTGAACGTCTTTGTGACGGCGGCCCGAGTCAGCTTTGGCAGGTCCTGGCCCTCGCAATACGGCTTCTCGTCCCAGCTCTTGATGGTGAATCGAGAGTTCGCGACGTTCTTCATGTCTCTACCTCGGCCAAATGATCGGAAACAGGATCTCCAGGGGGCGCGACAGTGTACAGGCGCCGACTGCGATCGCCTGGCGCAGCCTAACGAATGGCTGCAAGCGCTTGCTGTCGGCACCTCTGGTGACGTGTAGTCGCGAATCTTGTTGACGCCCCGAAGCGTGGCCTCTCTTTGGATTGCGGGGCCACTTGGGCCGGGTGGCGGCTCTGACGCCAGGCATGCTCGTCTCGAGTCGGTTCACGCCACTCCCATGTAAGCGAGCTGAAGCCGTCAACCTCTTCGCATCCGCAGGTGTCGCATTGCCACCCGGCAGGATGAGTGATCTCACGGATCTGCGCCAAGATGATCGGCTTCTTGACGTGTTCGACGTAAGGCATTGCGCCCGCGCAGCCCGTGACGGCTCTCCATACGCACGGCTTTGGCTGCTCTCCACCCTCAACTCCCAGCGGTTTGGCAGCGGGCTCGATCGTCCACGCGCCCCGGGCCAACTCGATGTATTGCACCAAACCGGGCGGCGGAATCTCTCGCGCGCCGTCGTTCTTGCCTACTGCGATCGGAAGTCCGTCGTCCTGAAAGGTGAGAAGCCACATGCACATGAGCCACTCCTCAACCCGGTCCCCGTCGTGTGTCTGCC
>CAWJJY010000004.1:0-539103 GCA_963843385.1 uncultured Acidobacteriota bacterium | reverse complement strand
AAGCGTCGCTCCGGTCGCCGACTGCTGAATGAGCGTGGACAGCACCTCGGGGTTCCCGGTCGCCTCGACGAACCATTCAACGGGTGAAGGTCCTCCAGTGACTGCGCCGTCGACACACCATCGTTCAGAGATGCCAGGCGCGATCGCTCCTTGTCGAAAACCGTCACCGAATGCCCCGCAACGCAAGGACGCGGGCCGCGAGCTGACCTATCGTGCCGGCTCCCACCACCGCGCACTTCCTCGGCCGGTCACCCTGCGGCTTCGAGCCCAGCCTGCGAAGTCCCTTGATCACCACGGCAAGCGGTTCGGCCAGGGCAGCCTCCGCAAGGGTCACCGACTCGGGAATCTTGTGAACGAACCGTGCGCGCGTGACGAGGAAGCCGGCAAAAGCTCCGTCCTGGCCGATGACTCCGACCTCCTGCCGATCGCGACACCGAATGGCCTCGTCGTTGAGGCAATCGGCGCACTCTCCGCACCCCTGGATGCACTCGACGACGACGCGGTCGCCTTCGCTGAGGTCGGACACCCGAAACCCGGCGTCGGCGATCGTCCCCGACGACTCGTGGCCGGGCACGATCGGGTACGACGCCATGCCCGTCTTGTAGTAACCAAGGCTGCCCTCGAGGACTTCGAGATCGGTGCCGCAGACCCCCACGAACGCGACCCGTACCAGCACCTCACCCGGTCGAAGGTTCTGGACTTTGCGTCTCTCGAGACGAGCGCGGTGGGGACCCTGAATGACGACTGCCGGGAAGTCCTTCTGGAAGTACATCTCCACCCGGCGGCTGGGATTGCTGAGCCCGCGGCTGTAGACGATACCTCTTACGGTCGCGAAGAGTTTCTCGTACCGAAACCTCAGGATCTGGCCGGCAAATTGGCGCAATTGCCTCTGCCGCACGGCCAGGGACAGATCGCGGCCGCACCACCGCAACTCACGCCACACTTCTCCCGGTATGTGACGAAGGATCTTGTACCGACCCACCGCGCCGCCATGCCCTCGCGGTGGAAGCGGCGGCGTATCTGGCTCCAGGACTCGGTGTGCACGTGGATGATACAGGCCGCCGGCTCGTACAGCACCTTCTGGCCGTTGTTCATCCAGTACTTCGCCCACTCGATGTCTTCGAGACCGGGAAGCCCTTTGTCGAAGGGATGCTCGTCCCACAGGGCCTTCCTGATCGCCGAGTTGGCGTTGTTCGCGAACGGGTGCTCCGGATCCACTTCGGCGCCGTGAGACGGGAACAGATCCGCTCGAAGTCGCGTGCCTCGGAGAACTTCGAGATCTCGTGCCCGCGCTGTCCGCCGTAGACGAGCGCGACACCCGGCTGCCGCAGCGGCGCCACGAGCCGCTCGAGCCATCCCTCGTCTGCGGGAATCGCATGCGCCGACAGGATGGCGACGAGCGAGCCCCGGGATTCCTGGATGCCGACATTCAGGGAGTGCCCGAAGGTGAAGTCCTCGGACCGGAGCCTGACGACGCGGACTCCATTCGCTGCGGCAATCTCCCGCGTCCGGTCGGTGGAGCCCGAGTCGACGAGCAGCACCTCGAAGTCCCGGCAGGTCTGCCTGTTGAGCGACGCAAGGACCTCCGGGAGCCAGCGCTCCTCGTTGAAGGCCCGGATGACAATGCTGATTTCCGGCAGATGATCACTGGTCATGGCAATGAAGTTCCAAGCACTTCGAGGACGTTGCGGATCGTGCTCGCGTGCACCCGCTCCGCCGCGGCCGCGCTCGAGTTGGCGTTGTGTGGCGCCAGGTACACGTTCTCCATCCGGCACAGCGGGTTCAACGCGGGCAAGGGCTCTTCCCTGAACACGTCCAGCGCGGCGCCGGCGATCCGGCCTTGCTCGAGCGCCAGGACAAGGGCATCCTCGTCCACGAGTTCCCCCCGCGCGGTATTGATGAGCACTGAGGTCGGCCGCATGATACCCAGTCGCCGGGCGTTCACGAGTTGCCGGTTGCCGGGCCGGAGGTCGGCGTGCAGCGTAACGAAATCGCTCTCCGCCAACAACTGCTCCAACTCGACGACTCGAACACCCAGTTCCGCCGCGGCACTTCCAGTGAGCGGTCTGATATCGCACGCGAGGATCCGCATCTTGAACGCCGCGGCGCGACGGGCGACGGCCGTCCCGATGTTGCCGAATCCCACTATCCCGATCGTGCACTCCGAAAGGGAGCGAAGCGGCACATGGACCCAGCGTCCCTCGCGAATGTCGTGGGTCATGCGGTCGAGGCGACGCGCGAACAACAGCACGTAGCCGAGAACCGAATCGGCCACCGGATCGCTGAACGCACCCGGAGTGTTGCAGACCCTGACGCCGTGCCGGCGGGCACTGTCGAGGTCAATCGAGTCGATCCCGGTGCCCCACTTCGCAACCACCCTGAGCCTTGGCGCGGCCTCGAACACCAGGTCCGAGAATCGGTCGTCGCCGCAGACAACGGCGTCAGCGTCGCGTACCAGAGGCAGCAGCTCGGCCTCGTCGAACCGTTCAGCCGGAGGACAGCTCTCGACGTCGCACCCGGCAGCGTCCAGCCCGTCGCGATAGCGGCCGATCGCCTCACACGCCCGAGGTGCGGTGACGAGTACCTTCCAGCGTGCCATGTCAATCGACTCGCTGCGAATTCGCGGAAGGATGGGCGATCAGCGTCGCCACGAGTTCCAGATCCTCCCTTGTATCGACCGCGTGGGTCATCGTGCGGGTGGGCACCACCTGCACCGGGACGCCATTTTCGAGGAATCGTAGCATGTCCACCGATTCGGCGACCTCGAGTGGTCCCTGGGGCATCGAAGCGAAGTCCCGCAGTGCCGCGCGGCGGAACGCTATCACGCACACCTGCTTCCACCAGCCCTCGCGTATGAACGGCCGTCCGCCCCGGAACGGGATTGGCGATCGCGAAAAATAAAGGGCCTTTCCGGTTCGGTCCGTCACGACCTTGATGGTGTTGGGATCGAGCAGTTCCTCTTCCGAGCGGATAGCGGCGCCCAGGTTTACGCACGACAATGCCGAATCGGAGTGAATCGCCTCGATTGCTGACGCGATCATCTCGGGCTGCACCATGGGTTCGTCGCCCTGCACCATGACCACGATCTCCGCTGGGTCGCGCGCGCTCACTTCGGCCACCCGGTCGGTCGCGCGCTCGTGGGCAGCCGAGGTCATGACCGCTCTGGCCCCGAACGCTTCAGCCGAGCGGACGATCTCTTCGTCACACGTCGCAATCACGACCTCGTCCAGGAGGGAGCACATCGCCGTACGACGGTATACGTGCTCCACCATCGGGCGGCCGTGAAGCAGCGCCAGGGGCTTGCCCGGAAACCGGGAGGATCCCATTCGGGCGGGAATCACCCCGAGGATGCGTGTCAACGTGTGGCCTCCAGGAGGGAGCCGAGGGTGATCGTTACCGTCGTGGCGAACTCCCCATCCCGGTCGAGCCGCGCGGACTGGCCCAATCGCACGGCTTCGGCAAGGTCCTTCGGAAGGTTCGTGCACGGCTCGAGGACCGCCGTGTAGGTGTCCCGCCAACCGCCATAGGACAGGAAGAGCCACACGAATGGCAATGTCCGTGCGTCGAAGGTCATACGGATCGACGCCTGTCGCTCGCGGTCGTCGACCGCGCACCAGGGTGCCGGCAGTCCACTGACATAGACGAACTCCCTGGAGCGAGTCGATGCGGGTCGAATCACCCGAAGGTCCGTCGTGCTGCCGTCCGCGCCGGCAGCCTCGGGCCAGTTGAAAGTCCCGGGGGCCGGCAAGAGGTTGCCGAAGGCCTCATCCACTGCACGTACACGGCCCCCTGGAAGGGCGAGCCGACAGGACGGCGTGATGCTGACGGGCAGATGCTGCTTGAACAGGAAATGGACCGGCCCGGGCTCCCGATTCGTGATCCGGTAGGACACGGTCAATGCCGCGGCGTCGCCGGGCAGCACAAACTCCTTGAGGCAATCGGCGTGAAGGATCCGCGACGTCGCCGTCAGGGACACGCGGGCCACCGATCCACTGCCCGAGTGAACCGCGCGCCACGCCATGGTCCACCACTCCCCGTGATCGGGTAGTGTTCGCCCCTCGAAGTGGCCGGGCGCGTCGTTCGGGAACAGTTCCTCCCACCCCCCGGCCCAGACGTCGTCATAAACGGCGCCTGGCGCCGACGCGACGAGAGGCACGCCTTCCCGGTGCCAGATCCACTGCCGCCCGCGGATCCGGTCCTCCAGCTCCCAGACACGGGCTCCGAGCTCGGGAATGACAACCGCACGCAGGTAGCGATTCTCGAGGGTGAGTGCCTCCTACGCTCCGACCCGCCCCGGTGTGACGACAGCCGGCGTCATGTACGCCGTCTCCGGAGTACGCCCGTGACAAACCCCCGTGCGGCGATCAGCAGCGTCTCGATCGAGTACCGCCAGTCACGCGGATCGAGGTCGTAGAACGCCAATGGAGGGCGGTACGAGCGGCACACGTCCCGCCACGAGATGAGACCCTCGCGCCAGTAGGCCGGGACCGTCCGGCCATCGGCGCGCAGGACCACGTGTCGAAAGTCGGCATCACGCGGCGCTACCGCCGCGACGCGCTTGCCAATCAGATCCAGGTAATGAATCCAGCACAGGTCCACGCCGGCGTAGGGCGCCGCGTCCCCTCCGCCCGACAACCTCGGGTTCGCCTCGATCAGCTTGACCTGCCCGTCACGGGAGTCCCACTTCATCTCGATCTCGCAGATGCCGACGTACCCGATTCGGCGCAGGAACTGATCGCACACCCGGTCCGTCTCCGGGTCCGTCACCGGTTCGGAGACGGTCGCAGGTCCAAACCCCACCGGGTCGCAGCGCAACTCCCGGAACATCGCACGGGCGATGCGCCGGCCCTGACTGTCGTAGCAGGCCAGGTACACCCGCTTGTCCGTGTCAGGACCTTCGATGATCTCCTGCAGAATGACGTGGGGGCTGACGGCCGCGGCCAGCCGATAGGATTGGACCAGCCCTTCCGCGCTCTCGGCAATGGCAATCTTGCGATACGACAGCGGATGCCCCTGTGGAAACCGTTGCCACAGCCGGAAATGCGTCGGCTTGAGGAGACACGGAAAACGCGCAGTCCTCGCGAACTCCGCGACCTGCTCTTCGGAGGTCGCGTTCCGGGTTCTCGGCATGGGCATGCCGTGCGTGCCGGCGAGATCGTACTGCGTCTGCTTGTCGGCCAGCAGCCCCTGGATCGCGCTTCCAGGCGAGAGGGTGTAGTGGTCCGCCAGCAGTTCCCTGTTTCTGGCAATGGCCGTGACGAACTGATCCGAGCTCGAGATGAGTACTGGTTTTCCGTCCATCGACCTGGCCAGTTCGACCATGAAGCGCGTCCACCCGTCCCCGTCGGTGTCGGGATTCGGGCAGAGCCGGGCCGGCCCGTACACGGATCGAAACCCTGGATTCCGCGGGTTGGCATCGAAACACACCGCCCGAACCCCGCGCCGCATCAGGGTGCGAACGCCGAGCACGCCCGTCTGGAACGCACCCGCGATCACCGCCGGCGGCCAATCGCATTCGGCCCGGGACGGGTTCCCCTCCGAGGGTGCTTCGCTAGGAGGTGCCATGCCGCACCGGCCTGCGCCCGGATTGCAGGACCTCGAGATAGAGCTTCTCGTAGGCGCGGGTCATGTGATCGACCGTGAATCGCTCGGCGACCTTCTGAGAAGCCGCATCCCCCAGTCTTCGCCTCGAGCCGGGATCGGCGGCCAGCATCGAGATTGCGCCGGCCATGCCATTGACATCTCCCGGCCGGAACAGGAGTCCCTGCGCACCCTCTTCGATGACCCGTGGCGTCTCTCCGACATCTGTCGCGACGATCGCCTTTCCTGCCGCCATGGCTTCGAGGATCGAAATGGACATGGCCTCCCAAAGCGAAGGTTGAAAGTAGATGTCGAAGGCCGGCAGCGCCAGTGCCGCTGCGTTCCGAAGCCAACCGTAGAAGACCACGGTGTCTTCCAGCCCCAGGTCTCGATTCAGGCCCTCGAGTTCTGCGCGCAGGGGCCCGTCACCGACAACGACAAAGCGCACCCTGTCGCTGATTTCGCGAACGCGCCGGGCGACGGAAAGCAGATCCCGAAGGCCCTTCTGCTCGATCAGCGTCACGATGGTGCCCACCAGGACCTTCCCGTGCGCACCTACGCGAGAGCGAAACTCGGGATCGCCCGCTCCGGGCACCGGCATCCGCACCCCGTTCAAGACCGTTCCAATCGCGCCATTACGGAGATGGAACACCGACTTGATCTGCTCACGCTGAAACTCGCCAACCGCGATCAGACGATCGGCGAACCGGGAGCACACGCGTTCCATCCACAGTGTCCGGCCACCCGAGTGCGGGTAGTTGCCGAAGTGAAACGTGTGGACCACCTTCAGGCCGGGCGTAGCCAGCTTGCACAGGATGCCGTCGACCAGGGCATGGGTCGTATGGCTGTGAACAACGTCAATGCGCTTGTCCCGGATCACGCGGCGCAGCTTGACGGATGTCAGATAGTCCACGCGCCCTTCTTCGACGCCCGGCAGCGTACAGATGTCGACGCCGGAGTCCGCCATGTCCTGACCGATCATGCCAAGGACCTTGAGACAGCAGATGCTCACGTTGAACCGTTTGCGGTCAATCGTCTGGACCAGGTCCCGAACGACAACCTCAGCCCCGCCTATCCCAAGGCCTGTCGTCACTATCAGTAGATTGACCTTCTGGCCGTGATCGTGTGCCTTACTCTCCATCCAACACCCGGGATTGCCTGAGTGAACGCCGTGATACTGAAGGCGTCCGGCGCGTCGGCGCCCGCGCATCCTTCAGACGAGGTTCCACGCCGATAGCCGCAGTTTCGTTATCGGCCGAAGCGCAATGCGCATTATGCGGCAGGTCCGAGGCGATGTCCCGGCTGGATCATCAGATACTGAGAGAAAGTGCGAACGAGGTTACTTTTGTCTCCCATGGGGGTGATTTTGGTCTCTCATCCCCCGTCGATCTGTTCGTGTCTGCGCAAACCGCCGATGTACCTAGGAGTTACCGGCGGCACAGATCTTGACTTCGTGACGTCCGAACGGGGCGTCCGTGCGGGGTTCGGGCATCGTGGTCGGTGGAGTATGATCTGCCGGACCAGGCATCCTTCACGGCTTCGTGGCGACTGAACCGAGTGTGTTCCTGGGCGTGACACGCATGGCGAATGAGTACGTGCTCGGCATCTCCGCTTTCTACCACGACAGCGCCGCGGCCCTGTTGCGGGACGGCGAGATCGTGGCGGCAGCGCAGGAGGAGCGGTTCACACGCAAGAAAGGGGACGCACGCTTCCCTCGCAACGCGGTTCACTACTGCCTCGAGGCGGCAGGGATCAGCGCGGCGGACCTTGCCTTCGTCGGGTTCTACGACAAGCCGTTCCTGAAGTTCGAGAGGATACTCGAGACCTACCTGGATATTGCTCCGAGGGGAATGCAGTCGTTCCTGATGGCGGGTCCCCTCTGGATCAAGGACAAGCTGTTCATCGACCAACAGGTGCGCAACGAACTCGGGTACGAGGGTGAGGTCCTCTACGCCGAGCACCACGAGTCGCATGCGGCGAGCGCCTTCCTTCCGTCTCCATTCGAGGAGGCGGCGATCCTGACGATGGACGGCGTCGGGGAATGGGCCACCGCCTCGATCGGCGTGGGACGCGCAGCCGACATCGAAATCCACCACGAACTGCACTGGCCGGATTCGCTCGGCCTCCTCTACTCGGCCTTCACCTACTACACCGGCTTCAAGGTCAACTCCGGCGAGTACAAGGTGATGGGGCTCGCGCCCTACGGAGAGCCGAAGTACGTGGACGCGATCTACCGGGAGCTCGTCGATCTGCGGGAGGACGGCTCGTTTCGCCTCAACCAGGCCTATTTCAACTACCTGTCCGGCCTCACCATGACGAACGAGGCGTTCGACAGGCTGTTCGGCGGCCCGCCGCGGGTTCCGGAGAGCAAGCTGACACAGCGCGAGATGGACCTCGCGCGGTCCGTGCAGGAGGTGTGCGAGGAGATCATGCTGCGGATGGCCCGCACGGCACACCGGCGAACGGGCCTCGACAGGCTCTGCCTGGCCGGCGGCGTGGCTCTGAACTGCGTGGGAAACGGCCGCCTGCTCCGCGAAGGGCCCTTCAAGGAGATCTGGATACAGCCGGCTGCCGGCGACGCCGGGGGTGCGCTTGGCGTGGCGCAACTGATCTGGCATCGCCATGGCGGCCACCCGAGGCGGGTGATCGCAGGGCACGACGCCATGAAGGGAGCCTACCTTGGCCCGGGCTTCTCTCCGGCCGAGATCGAGAGCTTCCTGCAGTCGGTGGGAGCGCGCTACGTGCGCCTCGAGCCGGCGCAGATGTTCCCTCGGGTCGCCGGAATCCTCGCACAGGAGAAGATCGTGGGCTGGTTCGACGGCCGGATGGAGTTCGGCCCCCGCGCCCTGGGGTCCCGGAGCATCCTGGGCGACCCTCGCAGCCCGCGGATGCAGGCGCAGATGAACATCAAGATCAAGTTCCGCGAGGGCTTCCGCCCGTTTGCGCCGAGCGTCCTGCGGGAACGCGTCTCGGACTACTTTTCGCTCGACACCGACTCGCCGTACATGCTCCTGGTGGCGCCCGTCCGCAAGGAGCGCCAGATTCCGCTGACCGCCGATCAGCGAAAGCTCTGGGGCATCGACATGCTCAACGTGCCGCGCTCAGACATCCCGGCCGTCACCCACATCGACTACTCCGCGCGCGTCCAGACGGTGTCGCGGGACACGAACCCGAACTACTACGATCTGATCAAGGAGTTCGAACGCCAGACGGGATGCGGGCTGCTGGTGAACACGTCGTTCAACGTCCGGGGTGAACCCATCGTGTGCACCCCCGCCGACGCGTACCAGTGTTTCATGCGGACGCATATCGACTATCTGGTACTCGGCCCGTTCCTGCTCGACAAGGCCGAGCAGCCGGAGTGGAAGGAGACCCAGGAGTGGCAACGCGAGTTCCAGCTCGACTGACCCGCCAGGAAGGTCGGAAGTTCGGCTTGACGGTTGGCGTCGCCTTCCTGGTGCTCGCCGCCTTGTCCTGGTGGCGCGGGCACGTCCTTCCTCCGGCCGTGCTGGGCGCCCTGGGCGCTCTGCTGGTGCTGGCCGGGCCTGGCGCTTCCCGCACATCTCGGTCCCGTGCAGAAGGCCTGGATGGTGATGGCTCGCGCGATTTCGAAGGTCACCACGCCCGTCTTCATGGGACTCGTCTACTTCGGCGTCATGACGCCGACCGGGCTGGTCATGCGGGCGCTTGGGAAGCGTCCCCTCAGACGCCGCGAGGTGGACGGAGGATTCTGGACGACCCGGGAACCCGGCGCACGCCGGTCGCAGAACATGGAGCGCCAGTTCTAGGCGAAGGGGAACACGAGGGCGGATTCCTGGGAAGAATGGCGAGGCGGGCGCCCGTCGCCTGCGGCCCACACACGCGCACAGATGAAGGAGAACCGATGAGTCGGACGTCGATGCCCCGGCAGTTGTGGGAGTACCTCCGGGTCCGTAAGAAGTGGTGGCTGGTGCCGATCGTGATGGTGATGCTCGTCGTGGGGGCGTTGCTCGTCTTCGCGCAGGGCTCCGCGCTGGCGCCCTTCATCTACACGATCTTCTAGGGCTCCGGGCAGCGCACTGTCGCCTCTGATCCGGGCGGCCGCGGCGGGTTCGGCGCTCGCCGCGGAATCCGTCGCCGCAACGTGGAGCCGTCGGCCGCGGACACTCCGCGGCCGTCCGGCGAGGTCGGTTCACGGGAACACGTGATGAAGAAGCTGCTGCTGGCCTCTGTCGTGATCACCGGCGCGCTGCTTGCAGCCTTGCTCTACAAACAGCTGGTCGTGGAGCGGGAATTCGGACCCGCGGGGATGGTCGGCGCGTCGCTGCTCGCGGCTCTCTTCCTGTCCCTGCTCCTCACTCGGCTGCTCTTCGGCACGCGCCACAGGGCGCTCATCGCCAACCTCTGGCTCGCGGCCGGTTCCATCACCGTGTCCTACCTCGTTCTGGACGTGGTCGCCGGCTTGCTCCTGATACGCCCGCTCTCGCCTCCGCTCGTCCCGGACGAGTACCGTCACCACAGGCTGGTGCCCAACTCGTACTCGGAGTTTCGGCGCCGCGACTTCTCGTACATTCAACGGGTCAACTCACTCGGCCTCCGAGGGCGGGAGGTTCCCGCGGAGAAGCCGGCGAACGGCTATCGAATCGTGATGCTCGGCGACTCGTTCACGATGGGCATGGGAGTGGGAGACGACCAGACGTTCTCGGTTCTCCTCGAGGGCGAGCTGAAACCGACCGTTGCCGCATGCGGCAGGTCAATCGAGGTCCTGAATGCCGGGGTCGACAGCTACGCCCCGGTCCTGTCTTTTCTGCAGTTGAAACGGGACCTCTGGCCGCTGAAGCCGGACATGGTGGTCCTCAATCTCGATGTCAGCGACCTGGTGCAGGAATCGGCGTACCGGCGGGAAGCGGTCCGGGGCCCGGACGGGGAGATCGTCGCCGTTCCGATTCGGCGCGGAAGAGAATCGTTGATCGATCGGATCAGGACATGGACCGAACGGCACCTGTTTTTCACCCGTGCGGCGCTCTTCTACGCCAACCGGCTCTTGAACTACAGGAACGTCAACATCACCGTCCGCGACGTTGTCACGCAGGCCAACGCCGAGATCGTGGCGCACACACTCTCTGGCGACGTGGACCGGAGCGAGCAGTGGCGGGCGATCTTCGACAGTATCGTGAAGATGAAGGCGTTCTGCGAGAACCACGGCGTCGAGTTCATCCTGACGGTCTATCCCTGGGCGCACCAGGTCTCCGACACCGAGTGGATTCCTGGAAGGTACACGTTCATGCCCAGGAACGCCGTCGCCTCCGACAAGAGCCTGAACACCGTCCATGAGCTGTCGGCGTCGAACAACATTCAGCTGATTGATCTCTTTCCTGCCTTCCGCGCCTACAAAGGGCACGACGCCCTGTACTACAGCCACGACCAGCACTGGACCCCTGCCGGCCACCGGGTGGTGGCAGATGGTATCGCCGAGCAGCTGCGGGCGCGCTACTCGACAGCGCTGGTGCAGGTAGCCGTGACCGAGTTTCGCCTCCAGTGACTCCTGGCCGCACTTCGGCCAATCGCCACTCGGGCCCCGCATCGCCACCGATTTCCGTGCTGGTGTTTCCGGAACCAACACGCATGCGCCGATCGGCGGGTCCGGGACCGACAGCCGATACTCGATGTTGTCGAGCGCCACGCCGCCTTCTTCATTGCCGACGCGCAGCCCGGTGAACACCACCGAGGTCAGGTCGACGAAGGTATCTGGAAGCACGAAGTGCTCGAAATCGACGACGCCGCCCGTCGCCGTCGCAGAGGCCGTCCAGGTTCACGGTATAAGACACCGTCCCGCCGCCTTGCCGGATGCCGGTAATCGTCAGCATCTGGGCGTCCGGGTGGGCGGGCACTGGCGATGACCAGAACTCGGCCACATCGAGCGAGAGCAGGGAGAACGTGCCGCTTCCCACACGCGTCATGGTGATCGGATATCCGCGCGCGGACTCGTAGCCGATGTGGGTCGTGCCGTTGGACGAGAACTGGGCGTCGTTGCTGGTGCCGATGACGTGAAAGTGGTCGGAAAGGAAGCGGAACCCGCTGGTCTCGCCACAGGTCAGAGAGGTCCGAATCGGGTTGTCGGTCGGCGCGAGCTCGTTGAAGGTGAGGACCTGGGCTTCGGCTTGGCCGACGACGGTCAAGGCAAATCCGGCAACCAAAGCGGCCACGAAGTTTCTCATTCAATCCCTCAGAAGGTGTCAGGAGCCTCGACCTGCCGATCAGCACAAAACGCCAAGCGAATTTGGTGGCAAGGCGGGTGCCATCGCTCAGACGCGAAGCACAGCCAACAAACTTCGTGCTTTCCGTGCTGTCGACCCTGAATTAGTCACCCGAGGGGCAGCCTTTTGTCTCCATGCCTGCGGACGAAGGGAAATGGCACGCCGATGGGCAGTCTGGGACACACGACTGGTCCTGCCTCGGCACTCGGTAACCGAGCCTTCCGCAGATTGCCGCGACCAAGCGGGCGTCGGCGCAGCCGCGTGAGAAATCTCTGTGCCGGTAACGGTTGGGGCCCCTCGAGGATCGGTGGTCAGAAGAAATCCGGGTCGTGCCAGTCCGTGGCCGACTTGGGGCGAAGGCGGTCAACGAAGCGGCGCAGCTCCCTGTTCGGGTATCCAGACAGGAGTCGGCTTGCCAAGCGCATCAACGGCGGCACTCGCGGAATCATGTCGGTCGCTCCCATTCGCGCCAGCAGATCGAACTGCCGATACGCAGCGAGGATCACGTGCCCCTTGTGGCAGTCCATCCGCTCGGGCCGCAAGTACAACGCATCGCCGTGGAGGATCTGTCCACCATAGGGATGCAGGTGAGTGGCCGCTTCCCGCCAGTAGGTACGGCGCAGGCCCCGCAAGGTAAAACCCTCGTTGCGCATGAAGAGATCCACGTCGGAGAAGAGAGCCTGTCCAACGTACTGTGGAACGAACTCGACTTCCAGCTCGACCGCGAGAACGGTATCGAGCAACCGTCCCGCCCCCCGCAGCACGTCAAGCTCCGTGCCCTGCGTGTCGACCTTCATGACGTCCGGCCGGAAGTCCCCGCAAGCCGTGTCCAGACGTGTAATGGTGATCGGATACTCGCCGACGGTCTTCATCAACTCACCGTAGGGATACCTGCTGCAGAGCTCCATGTTGGGCCGCAACAAGCTCGAACAACCGGGCCCCTTGGCGATGAACAGGGTGGCCTGCTGCCCGTCTTCCGCGCCCAGCGCCACCGGCAGGAAGCGGATCGAATAGGGATGGCGTTTCGAGTTGAGTGACGCGCATTCCTTCGGATCCGGCTCGAAAGCCAGGACGTCCATCAGCTCGTGATGCGGCTCCCATCGCTTGTCGATGCCACCCCGTGCGCCAACGTCAATCAGGCGGATCGGATCGGTCATGCGTTTCTCCTTCCTATCGCCCGCTGTCCTCATTCCTGGGTGCGGACCGCCGGTGGAGTTCTCTTGAACATCGCGCTGATGCGGGCTGCCACGGCTCGGCGTTCGGTGGCGGTGAGCGCGACGTACCAGCACGGCACCACGTACGCGACCAGGGCCAGTGTCGTCACTGCGACAAAACTTCGGAGAGAGGAGGGTGACACGAATCTGTCGACAACATAGCACGAGGCCGCGAATGGCACGGTGGCAAGGAACGGCCGCAGATAGGTTGAGACATAGTAGTCACGCAGGCCAATCCCAAGGACTCGGCGCATCGCGATCGGAAGCACGCCAACCGCGACAACGACGTGCGGGATCAACGTTCCCAGCGCCACTCCAATCAATCCAATGTTCCGGACGAGCAAGATGCTGAGAGCGAGATTGGCAACAGCCTCAACGCCTCTGGTGGCGGCGATAATCCGATGCCTCCCCAGGCCGTACAGCACGCTTCCGAAGCTGTGCGTCGGCAAACCGACCAAGTTGCGCCACGCCCAGAATCACCAGCACTCTCCCCGACAGGCTGGCGAACGACGGTCCCATCCAGAGTCCGACGAAGCGCGTTCCCAGCACGATGAAGCCCACGCAGATCGGCATGCCGATCAGCACGGCGGCTTTTGACGCACCCAGGAAGAGTGCGCGCAGACGGGCACTGTCCTGTCTCGCTTCCAGGTCGCTGCTGAGCGGGTTCAGAACAGCGGCCATCATCAGCATCATCGACCGAAGGTACCTCACGAGGCTTCCGGGTATCGCCCAGAAGGTCAGCATCGAAACCGGCAGGAACACGCCGATGACGACGGTGTCGGTGGCAAACACGACCTTCTCGCCGATGTTGTGCGCGACCACGTACTTCGCGTACCCGACGATCTGCCTCACCCTCTCGCGCGCCGGCACACTCAGGCGCGGCACGTAGTACGGCAGGTGAATCCGCGCGTACCGGAAAACGACCAGGTTGACGATTGTGCTCACTCCCAGGTTGATCGCCGCCAGCGCGACGATCCCCTGGCCCGCCCACAAGACCGTTACCGTGAGCACCGCACGCACCAGAGAGAACAGGATTCCGAGCCGGGACACGAGGTAGAAGCGCTGAAGGCCCATCAGCACGCCGACGAACACGTTGAACACGAAGCTCAGCGCGATCTGGGTCCCCGTCAACAACAGCGCCATCCGGGCCGTCCCGACCGAGTCCGGCGGGATGTTGAAGATGAACGGCAGCGCGAACGTCATGATCGCCACGGCGACCAGAGTCAGGGCCGCGACCGCGCCGTACAGACACAGCGCTCCGTTTACCGTCTCCACCAGCTCGTCTCGATTGTCGCTGGCGTGGTATTGCGCCACGAACTTGATGACGGACTCGCGAACCCCGAAGTCGAGGAGCCACAGGTAGCCCGTGAACTCGGAGATGAGCGCCCAGATGCCGTAGTAGGTGTTGCCCAGACTGTGGACGACGAACGGCGCCAGGAAGAACGACACCAGGATGTTGGTGCCCAGGGACGCCCAGTTCGACGTGACGTTCTTGACAATGCTCGTCTGTAGACGGCCGGCCCTCTGTTGTGTCTGTGCTTCGTTCATGCGTGGGATCTCAGCGGACCCGCCGGCCGCCGCGTGGCACGGGAACTCACGACTTCTCCATGGAGGGTCTCCAGCCATCCCTGAGCGCCAACACGCTTGCCAGGAGGCAGAGCGCATAGAGCCTGCACTGCCACCTGCTGTCGTGCGGCTCCTTCTGCGTACCTCCTCAGGAGGTCGCGGATCACCTCGTCGTTCCAACCGGGCACGGCTCGAAGCAGGCCCTTGCGAGACAGGTCGCCGGCCCAGGCGTATTCCGTGTTGGCCAGCAGCAGGCTGAGGTCGAAGATGAACGGCGACTTCGGTTTGGTGAGGATCTCCTTGGGAAGGTGCCTCGCCATGAATGCCCGCAGAAGGACCTTGTTCGTGCCGCCACTGAATCTCAGTGCAGTGGGCAGGCTGTTGACGAATGCCGCAAGCCTGTCGTCGGTATAGGGGAACCGGATGCCCCTTCCAAGCGCATGGGCGAAATGGTGGGCCTTTCTGAACGCCGCGTGCGGTTCCCACACGCCGCAGACCACGTTCGTCAGGAGCTGAATCCACTGGTCGTGCCTGCCTTCCTGCATCACCTTCCAGAGGTAGGTGCCTGAAAACGACACGTCGCGTTGGCAAAGCCTGCTCAGCTCCTGTCGGGACCATCCTTCCCACGACACGAAGGTTTCCTCGATCGGGTCCGCCCAGAATCTCGAGAGCCGCCGCGACGCTCTTGGACCCAGCGCCATCAACCGCACCAGCAGCTTCCACGCGGCCGGGGGAAGGCTACCTTCGATCTGGCGCCTGCGCCCGTAGCGATGTGCCCCCTTTTCCACGCTTGGTATGCCGAAGTAGTAGTCGTTGCCGGTCCCGTCGAGGACAACATGGCAATCCTCCGGCAGGTCTCTCATGCCGAGAAAATACGGCAACGCCGCCAGATCTCCGACTGGCTGCCCCTGCACGGCCAGGAAGTGGTGAAGACCCTCGGCGAGCTGACGCCCTGTCGGCACGTAGGGCTTGAATGCCAGCCCCAGGCTCTTCGCGACCAGGGCAGCATCCGACTCTTCGTCGTGCAGGACGTTGGGACTGCCGACATTGAACGCCAGGACGCGATCCGGGCAGATCCTGCTCAGCACGACGGCCAGGCTGGACGAGTCCTTGCCGCCGCTCAGCGCCAGCGCGACACGTCCAGTGCGTGGCAGACAGTCAGTCACGGCCCGAACGAGGTGTTCTTCCAGTTCTGAAACGTAGCGGGAACCCTCCGACTCGAGGTCGCAGGGCGTCTCGCCCCACGCGCCAACAACGAACCGGGGTGATGCATACCTCACCTGTTGTGAACCTTCGTCGAGGCGCAGGACGTGGCCCTGGAGAACTGACTGAACGCCTGCCGCAATTGTCAGAGGCGCCGGAATGTACAAGTAATGAAGGAATTCTGCGATCGCCTGTTCGTCGAGTTCGTCACACAAACCCAGCGACAGGAGGACTCTCACGTCTGTCGAGAAGACGACGCGATCCGGCAACCGCTTCGCATACAACGTCTCGACACCCAGCCGATCCCGGACGAGACACGCCTGTCGCCGCGCGCCATCCCACAGTACGGCTGCCCACGCGCCGTTCAACTTGTCGAATGCCCCGACGTCGTCGTGCCCGTAGGATTCGCACACGCGCCGTGAGACGACTTCGGTGGCTGCACCGGCGTCGCCGGGCCCGAAGTACTGTCCGTACACGATTCCTTCGCAGTCTCCGACGGACGGCAGCGGACAGGACGTCTTTCCGGTGTTGCAATCCGCCTCGTCGCCGTGCTCGAGGGTCACGGCATAGATGTTCCTCCCACGCCACTCAGTCTTGCGGGTCCGAGGACTGCTGGCGAACGCCGCGGAGATCGACTCCTCCTGCTTCCCGTCCCTCTGCAATGAAGGCGACGAGTAGATCACGCCGGCCATTCCGATCCTGACGGGTTCGAGCAATGAGACCTTCATTGTTCCGATCTCCCCTAGGCGCCAGTCGGACTTAAAAGGAGCGGACGCGCTATAACCGAAAGTTGTGGATGAGGGGTTGAGAAAGGCGGCGTATCATCGGTGTGTTCTAAGCATCCATTTCGCCCCGAGGAGCAAGGAGGTACGCCACCGTGGAACAGGCTACTGCAAAGGTGTTCGCCTTCCCACAGGAAACCGGCGAGGACGTGTTGACGACCGTCTTGCGCGAGGGCGCGCGCAAGATGTTGGCGACGGCCATTGAGGCCGAGATTCAGGTGTACGTGGACGCACGCGCCGGCCTGGACGATGCGCGCCGGCCATCGCCTGGTGGTTCGCAACGGCCATCTGCCCGAGCGGACGATCCAGACGCCGGTGGGCGACGTCGAGGTCCAGCAGCCGCGGGTGCGCGACCGGCGGCCTGACGAGACGCGCGAGACGTTCCGCTCCGCGATCCTGCCGCCGTACCTGCGGAGGACCAAGGCGCTGGAGGAGCTGATCCCCTGGCTGTATCTGAAGGGCATCAGCACCGGCGACTTCACCGAGGCCCTGGCGGCGCTGCTGGGCCCGGACGCGCCGGGGCTGTCGGCCACGACGATCGTCCGGCTGAAGACGATCTGGCGAGCAGGAGTTCGCGACCTGGCAGCAGCGGTCGCTGGCCGGACAAGCCGTACGTGTACCTCTGGGCCGACGGCATCCACTTCAACATCCGCCTGGAAGACACGGCGAATGCGCGCCAGTGCATTCTGGTGCTGATGGGGGCGACGGCGGACGGGCACAAGGAGCTGATCGCGATCGCCGACGGCTACCGCGAGAGCGAGCAGTCGCTGGCGGGAGCTGCTGCTGGACGTGCAGAGCCGCGGGTCTGACGGTCGACCCCGAGGCTGGCCACCGGCGACGGGGCCTTGGGCTTCTGGGCGGCGCTGCGGCAGGTCTATCCGGCGACGCGGAGCAGCGCTGCTGGGTGCACAAGACGGCCAACGTGCTGGACAAGATGCCCAAGAGCCGTGCAGCCCGAAGGCCAAGGCGGCATGCTGCACGAGATCTGGATGGCGGAGACGCGCGCCGAGGCGCCAGCAGGCCTTCGACCTGTTCGTCGCGACGCTACGAGGCGAAGTACCCAAGGCCGGCGAGTGCCTGGCGAAGGATCGGGACGTGCTGCTGACGTTCTACGACTTCCCGGCCGAGCACTGGGAGCACCTGCGGACGACCAACCCGATCGAATCGACGTTCGCGACGGTGCGGCTGCGGACGGCCAAGACCAAGGGCGGCGGCAGCCGGACCGCCTGCCTGACGATGGTGTTCAAGCTGGCGCAGTCCGCCGAGAAGCGCTGGCGTCGGCTCAACGGCAGCGACGTTGCTGCCCGAGGTGATCGCCGGCGTGATACGTTCGAGGATGGAATCAGAAACACGCCGCCTAGACTCAGCCGCTCATCCACAACATTTGACAATAGCTCGGCGGACGACTGCTCGCGATCTGTAGCAGGCCATCGGTCGAACACCATGTCCATGAACAGACCCGGTCTGAATCGTACCGGGAATCTCGGAGGGCGGGTTGCGTGAGTCAGGCCACCTTGGCCTGCTCATAGTAGCGCGCTTCGTACTCCGCCGGCGGCACGTAGCCGATCGGCTCGAGCAGCCGCCGCGTGTTGAACCAGTCCACCCAGTCCAACGTCGCGAATTCGACGGCCTCCAGACTGCGCCACGGTCCCCGGCGTTGAATCACCTCCGTCTTGAAGAGCCCAATCACCGATTCGGCGAGGGCGTTGTCGTAGGCATCGCCGCGGCTGCCCACCGACGGCGCGATGCCGGCGTCCGCGCAGGCGGTCGGTGTACCGCATCGACAGATACTGCGTGCCGCGATCGCTGTGATGGACCAGCCCGGTCAGGCGTCGTCGCCGCGCCGGTCGTAGATGCGCTTGCTCGAGCGCGTCGAGCACGAAGTCGGTGCGCAGCGAGGCCGACACGCGCCAGCCGACGATGCGCCGCGCGAACGACGTCGATGACGAAGGCCACGTAGACGAAGCCCGCGCCAGGTCGCCACGTACGTGAAGTCCGACGACCCAGAGCTGATTCGGGCGCGTCGCCGTGAAGTCGCGGTCGACCAGATCGCGCGGCCGGTCCGGCGCCGGCGCCGGCTGCGTCGTCGTGATCCAGGCGCGGCCGCGCACGGCGCCCGCGCAGGCCCATCGCCCGCATCAGGCGCCGCACGGTGCAGCGGGCGACCCGCGATGCCCTCGCGCCGCAGCTGCTTCCAGACCTTGCGCGGACCGTAGACCTGGTAGTGCGCGTCCCAGACCCGCTGGATCTGCGACGCGCAGCGTCGTCGTCGCGTTGCGCCCGCGCCGACCGCCGCGTCGGGTCCGGCCTGCGCGCGCCTGGTGCCGAAAGTACGTCGACGGGGCGATCGGCAGCACCGCGCAGATCGGCTCGACCCCATACTGGTCTCGGTGGTCGTCGATGAACCGCACCATCACTTCGCTCGGCGGTCGAGCTCCGCCTGGGCGAAATACGCCGACGCCTTCCGCAGAATCTCGTTCGCGCGCTTGAGCTCGCGATTCTCGCGCTCCAGCTCCTTCAGCCGCTGCCGCTCGCTCGGTCGTCAGGCCCGGCCGCTGGCCGCTGTCGCGCTCGGCCTGGCGCACCCAGCGCCGCAGCGTTTCCGCCGTGCAGCCCAGCTTCGCGGCCATCGCACCGCATCGCCGCCCACTGCGACGGGTGCTCCGGGCCGTGCTCCTGCACCATCCGCACCGCGCGTTCTCGGACCTCCGGGGAGTACCGCGTTGGTCGTGCCATAGGCTCCATCCTCTCTCCGAATGGGCCCTCCGACAAACCCGGTACGGTTCAGTCCGTCGTGTTCGCGTGCGGCAACCAGCTAGCCAGACGCATTGTAGTAGACTTCTCACCCGCATCTCCGAGAAGTCACTTGCCCCCACCAGTAGGCGATATGGAGAGAGACCCCGCCGATTGATCAACCCGATGGTCGAACGGGATCCAGCCCACAGCGACTCAGGAGGTTCACGAGTTCCCCGTGTCGATCGCCCCGGATCCCGCCGGCGCCCCGGATTGCCGGAAGCACCCGCCACTCGCCCGCTCGACGGGGCGGATCCGGCAGCAACGAAGTCTACTGCTCTCCAGTCCCTAACCGGTACATTCCGAGGACCTTGGTCGAGGCCGCGTACAGTATTGGGTGAGAGCCAACAACGCATCGGTACAGACCCCGCGGTCGTCCTGACGTAAGATGTTTCACCAACGCCGAATTCGGGAGAGGCATCGATTCTGCCGAGCATCCCCCACGACTAGAAGTCGGAGTACAGCGGAATGCCCACTCAACTCGGGTCAACAAGGACTCCGGCAATGAGCTCGGCTGTGGTGACGCTTGGACCGCCAATTGGCCTACCGTGGTGGTGGAAACAAGTAAAAGCTGATGCGGATCTTTGCCCGTTGAGTGTCGAGCGAATCGACTTCCGTGGCAAACGCTCGAAGCAAGTCAAGACGTGGGAAATGCCTTGGTTGGCGTGGAGAATGCTGCGTGTGCTTTTGAGGCTGCGCCCTAGGCACGACTACATCTTCTCGGTCGAATGCGACTTGGTCACCTTCTTCATGTCCTTCTGGCAGACCGTGCTCTTCATAAGAAGGCCGCGGCATGTGGTCTTGCAGTTCATCATGCGGGAGAGAACAGGCAGCGTGAAGTCCAGATTGAGGTACCTATTGATGAAGTTCTGCTTCTCATCCGTACACAGGGTCATTTGTTCGGCATCAAGTGAGGCCGAATACTATCAGTCGGCGTTTGCATGGCCGCGTGGAAAAGCAACATTCGTGCCCATACTGACGGACGAACAGTGGCTGTCTGTGGACCTTCCCGCCGACGAAAGCTACGTCATTGCCGCGGGACGTACGTTCAGGGATTTCGCCACCCTGACTGCCGCTGCTCAACGATGCGGTCACAGGACCATCATCGTTGGGTCGAAGGACCCGGTGATTGATTCGATTTCGCTTGCGCAGATAACTGTCCTGCACGATATCCCATACGCGGAGTATCAGCGATTGATGGAGCGCGCCCGTATTGTCGTCGTTCCGCTGGACGATCGGCGGATCTCGGTGGGTCAGACGGTCCTTCTGCATGCCATGGCATTGGGGAAGCCCTTGATCGCCACACGTACCACCGGCACAGTCGACTACATAGTCGATGAAAAGAATGGGCTCCTGGTGCCGCCACGCGATGCCGACGCGCTGGCTGAAGCCATTGATCGGTTGATGAATGACCAGGGGTTGCGCGACCGACTGGGCGCCGCGGCGCGAGACAGCGTGCGACAATACTACCTGCCTCGCCACTTCACTCAGGCCATCCGTCGTGTGTTGCATTCAGCTTCCGGCTGACATGCTCAATGAGGACGTTACGCCCGCCTCGTTCACTTGCCGAATGAGGGCCTCGTCTCGCGAACCGTCGCGGGAAGCACGCCCGGTTCGACCCGACGGCCGTGAGTCCGCGCAGCGCAGTTGATACGGAGACGGGCGCCGCCGCATAATCAACGCGTCCGTCAGACGGGATCTCACTCGCATTGATTCCGGAGGCCTGCGTGTTCCTAGTGTCGATCGCCATGGAAGCAGCCGACCCTTCAACTCGTCTGAAGCACCTGGCACATGCTCGCTTCGCTGTGGGCAGCACCGGCAGCTGCGATGTCTACTACGATCCGGCCTGCTACCAGATCGCGTCGACCACCGACAATATCAGCCTTCTCCGCAATCACGTCCCGGACGGCGAGGTGTTCAGGCTGGGGCTCCAATCGCAGGGTTTCGTGGTCAGGAAGCCGCTGCTGCTAGGGCTGCCGATCTACTACTCCTCGACCGCCCGCTCGTTCGTGGCATCCACCCACGCGAGGCTGCTGAAGGCGCTTGGCGTGGAGCTCCTGGAAGACCGCAGCGTTCTTCCGGAGTTCTTCCTCTATCGCTACGTGACGCCTCCTCGCACCCTGTTTCAAGGTGTTCTCTGCGTGCCAGTCGGCGGGAATGTGCGCGCCTCCATGGACGGAGACAGGATAGCGACAGAAGCACCGACGTGGACCGACGTGTTCCGGAAGACGACAACTCAGTATCACCTGGAAGAGAGTGCGGCGAGAATCAAGGAGGACCTCGAGCATTCGGTCCAGCGCCTGGGGCCGCATCGAGACGAGCTGGCGTGCCTGATGAGCGGAGGGGTGGATTCATCGATCCTGTACAAGCTGTGCAAGGACAATCTGTCGCTTCGCGAATCGCACTCCACCGGCTATCCATTCGAAGCCGACGAGCACAACGACGAGCGGAAGTACGCGGAGACAGCCTCCGCTGCGCTCGGCTCAGAGCACACGTACCATGCCTTCGGGAACCTCGACTTCCTTCACGCGGTTGTGGACGCGATTGACCACGCCGAGATCCCGATCGTCGCGATGCAATCGGCCTTGCTCGAACTCGTCTTCAATCGAGGCCTGCCCGAGCATTCGAAGATCGTGCTGTGCGGACAGGGCGCAGACAGTCTGTTCGGCCTGTCCATCATGTACCACTACCACGAGCTCCGACGCGTCACGAAACCCGCGCTCGCTCCCCTGTTCAGGCTGCTGGCAAACACGTTGGGCCGGCGACCCCAGGGAGACCACCAGTTTCCGTGGGCACGCATGTACGCGTTCTCGAAGAGGCGCTGGGACCTGGATTTCGGGAATGTCAACCATGGCCTCTGGCTGATGGGCGAGTTCGCAGACAAGGAATGGGTGAAGACGACGTTCGGCGTCGACGATGAGGCGCTGATGAGCGGGAGGCGGGCCGCCATCCGGCAGTTCAGCCTGGACCACGTGCTCGACGCGTTCACCGTGCTCGACTTCGTGAGCGATGTGGCCACGATCCAGGACGTGTGGGGAAAACTCGGCGACGCTCGGGGACGGTGGATCTCCTACCCGTTCAACTCGCCCGAACTGATTCGGGTCGCAAATCACACGTCGTGGGAAGAGAAGATGTCCAAGCACAAGCTCCTCGTCCGACGCGCAGGTCAGATGGCCGGAGTGCCGGACGCCGATTCTGTTCAGGCCGAAGAGGACCTTCGGCATCAGCGCGAGGCGGTGGGCTGGCACCCGGAGGAGTGCTCGAGTCGTTGTTCAAGGTGGCTTCGCCGGTTGTCGGGAGTGACGTGCTCCGCCGGTTCCTGAGTTCGGATGAACGCCGAGCCATGACGGGCTGGACGTTGGTCAACTACGCCATCTGGAAGCGCCTGCTGATCGACGGTGAGCCGCCAGAGCGCCTGCGAAGTGAGCTGACGGAAGCTCAGTCGAAATCGTCCCCTTCGTGCCAACATAGCTGAGAGTGCGCCGTGAAAGGTGAATCAACGCAGCCGGTGCAAGTCCGGCCCAAGGAGGTATCGGTATGCCTTGGTAGCTACCCGGGCGATGGCGAGGGTGACCGAGCCGTTGAAGCTCCGGGGACAGAGGTCCACCGGGGGTGGGCCAGCAAGTGTGCGGGCTGCAACGAGATGAAGCCTGAGCAGGCCCCGTGAAAACCCCGGTTGTCAAACCGACACGACTCCGGTTTAAGAAGTTATTTATTTACATAGCCTTAGCCACCACTCGTGTAGCACGAGCAGTGAGGAGCCGCAGCCTTCGATTTTCAACAGCTAAGCTGAAGTTCCGCGGCGCCGACGTCACTGAATCGTAACTTTCCGGCCGGAATGGTCCCCATTCCGGCCTTTTTCAGGCGTCGGCCTGTAGTCACTAAATATGCCTTGACGATCGATCCGTAAAGCGCTATATTGTGCCCATGGCAAGCCGAGGCGGGGCCGTTCATGTCGTCACCACGACGCGTCACTACAAAGGAACGGTCTATCACACGCATCTCCTGCGCCGCAGCTTTCGCGAGGGCGGGACGGTGCGCAACGAAACGGTCGGCAATCTCTCCCACCTGCCCGCGCACATCATCGATCTGATTCGCCGCGCCCTGCGCGGGGACGTGCTCGTGCCCGCGGATCAGTTCGACGTCGTCTCGTCGACGGCCCACGGGGACGCCCAGGCGGTGCTGACGACGATGGCGCGGCTCGGACTTCGCGCGCCTGTTGTCGTCGAAGCCGTGCCCCGAAGCCGACCTGGTGACGGCGATGGTCGCCGCACGGATTCTCGCGCCGCGGACCAAGCTGGCGACCACCCGGTGGTGGCATACCCGGACCTTGGCTGAGGACCTCGGCGTGGCGGCGGCCAGCGAGGACGATTTGTATGCCGCGATGGACTGGCTCCTGGCGCGGCAAGATCGAATCGAACGGCGACTCGCCTCGCGGCATCTGACGGCCGGCGGCTTGGTGTTGTATGACCTCTCGTCGAGCTACGTGGAAGGGACCAAGTGCCCGCTCGCGACGCTGGGGTACAGCCGGGACGGCAAGCGCCACACGCGCCAGGTGAACTACGGGCTCGTGACCGACGGGCGCGGCTGCCCGGTCTCCGTGTCGGTCTTCGAAGGG
Organism: uncultured Acidobacteriota bacterium; assembly: GCA_963843385.1. GTDB lineage: Bacteria > Acidobacteriota > Vicinamibacteria > Vicinamibacterales > JAKQTR01 > CAVOHU01. Next base: position 515,111 of record CAWJJY010000004.1, on the reverse strand, counting down.
AATGTCAGCGACAGCACGACCGTGCTCCCACAAGTCGAACGCGTGCAGCAGACCTTTGGCGTGCGCCAGATCGTCCTGGTCGGCGATCGCGGGATGCTGTCGGAAAAGACGATCGAGACGCTCCGGACCACCGACGGCGTCGCGTGGATCACAGCCCTGAAGAGCGTGCAGATCCGGACGCTGCTCACGCAGGGCGCGCTCCAGCTCGGGCTGTTCGACGAGCGGAACCTGTTTGAGCTGCGAGATCCGGCCTATCCCGATGAGCGCCTGATCGCGTGCCGCAATCCGGAACTCGGAAAGCTGCGCGCCCACACGCGCGAGTCGCTGCTGGCGGCGACCGAGGGAGAACTCGAGCGGGTGGTGCGCGGGGTCGCGCGCGGGCGCCTCCGCGGCCGGGCGGAGATCGGCGCTTCGCGTGGGGCGCGTGATCAACAAATACAAGGTCGCCAAGCACTTTCGCTTGACGATCGAGGACGACCCATTTCGCGTACACGCGCCGACCCGATCGGATGGCGACCGAAGCCGCCCTCGATGGCGTCTATTTGATTCGCACAAGCCTACCCAAATCCCGCATGAGCGCGGCCGCCGTCGTCCGCACCTACAAGTCGCTCAGCCGCGTCGAACGCGCCTTTCGAGCCCTCAAGACGATGGACCTGCATGTCCGGCCGATTCACCACTGGATGCCGGATCGCGTGCGCTGCCACATCTTTCTGTGCATGCTCGCGTACTACGTCGAGTGGCACATGCGGGAGGCGTGGCGATCGCTGCTCTTCGCCGATGAAGATCAGGCCGCCAAGGCGACGCGCGATCCGGTGGCTCCGGCCCGCCGGTCGACCGGCGCCGCGAAGAAAGCGGCCACCCATCGGACGGCGGATGGCACCTCGGTCCACAGCTTCCGGACGCTTCTCGATGACCTCAGCTCGATTGTCCGGAATCGCTGTCGCACGCGCGGACAGGACGATGCCCCCACCTTTACCCTGACCACCACGCCAACCCCGGAGCAGCGGCGGGCCCTCGACTTGCTGAAACAGATCGCGTAGACAGAAAAAGAGCCGAGGACTTCGTGGTAACTCGAAGAGACATCACGAGATCCTCGGCTCTCAGCTGCGGAACTTCAGGCTAAGGGGACATCCCCCTGTTGGGTGTCCACCGAGGGAACGTTGCAGGGAGCCTGGCGCCGCGCCGCGCCGCCTGGCCTGCCGCCGGTGTGGTTCACATTCGCTTGGAGCACGGCTTCCGCCTGGCGTGTTCTCTTCCGGTGCGAACGGCTCGCGTGCCGTTCGCCACTATCTCCGGCCCATCGTTTCGGTGCCAGTGACATAACAGCCGAGGTCAATCGCGGCGGACGTGCCGCACCCTAACAGGTTCAATCGGTCTACGCCCGATTCGTGGCAGGGCGAGCCCGCCTGCAACGTGTAGACGCGACCTGCTTCGTTCGTGAACATGGGGTCGCTGGTAAACGAGGCGCGCCCGTTCCCGGTCGCTCTGTCCTGTGCGAACATAGATTGCCAGCGCGCCAGCGAGTAGTTCGTGCCACTCGACGTCGAATGTCGCCACCCCCGTGGTAGCAATTGTGTTCCGCGTCGAAACTTGCCATGGTCGACACGTCGGTCGTTGGGCCGCCGCTAAACGGGTCAGTTGTCGCAGTCCACCACGATGTTGTTCCAGAAGACTAGGTCCGGCACTCGCCGCCCAGGCGCTGGACTGATTGGTATCCGCCTGATCACGCCTTGCGGAAAGTCCACGAACGTGTTATTCACGACCTGTATGCTCATCGCGGTGATATCCAGTGCGGTGTTCCCGTGGCTGACCTGCCAGCCAACGAGCCCATCCGTTTCGGCCAGACAGAAGTTCTGATAGAACCTCGCAGGACGCACCGCCGGACACGGCATGTGATGGCTGGTAAGGCGACCGTGCAGTTGTGAATGTAGTTATGGTGGATGCTGAAGTCACCCACCACATTGCCGGGTGGTGGGATAACCCTCAAGCTGCTTGAGCATGATGCCGTGAAGCAGTTGTAGATCGTGTTGTGCCGCACATGACACGGCCACTCCAATACACCTGGATGCCACAACCGTTGCTGCTCTGGTCGGGGTTGTAGAAGTCATGGATGGTGTTGTCCTCGATCAATACATCGTAGGCGTCGTTCAACCTCACGCCCCGGAGTGGTTCTCGTACGGCGACAGGCCTCCATTCCCATCGAGGTGTACAGTTCCTGAGCACGCCACCCGTCGAAAGATGAAACACGCACGGCCCCGTATCCGATGCACCCGGCGCATTGGCTTGGTCCACGGTAAACCCATCCCATGTGATGTAATTCTTGCCCATCTGCGCCGATCATGGGGCCGATGCCACTACTAAAGGTCAGCGCCACTGTGCCACTCGCCTGGAACGTGATCGGGTTGTCCGCGCTCCCGTCGTTGACCGGGTTATAGGCACACGTCCATCGGTTGTTCGTACCCGTCGTGCGATAGGTGCCTGCCGCAATATCCACGACATCGCCCGCCTGCGCGGCCTCGCTGGAACTGGGCGTCCCACCGGGCGCACAGCCCTTGGCGGCACGGAAGATCGTAGCCCACGCCAACGAGCCAGCTCCCGCGTGGATCTGGGCACGCGTAGTAGCTGTCGCTGCCCGTCGACCCGTTCACCCAGAGGGTCGCGGGATTGGCGATTCGCGGGTTCACCGGTGCCGCGGCGGCTGCTGCTGGGGCAGCAGATGTGCGACTGCAAGAGCCCCTGCGCCCACGAAGAATTCTCGTCGTGTCAAGTCTATTGGTGACATGTGTCGCCTCCCGTCACTCTCGGGTCTGCATGTTCAATTCCGCCGATTTCCGCCGGAGCGACAATCGCGGCCACTGTCCCGCTCCCGCGCCAGGCGCTGGCGCCGGTCAACCACCCCGGCCTCACGGACGGGTCTATCCCGTCCAGTTTCTGCCTGACCGCGCAACCGTGCGTAACGATTGTATCCCTGCCTCCGCCGCCTCACTCGTAATGCGGTACACGCACGCGTGCTTCCTCACCGGCCCTGCCAATCGTCGCCCACGGTGTCCAAGGGCAGGGGGCAGTGTAGATCGTCGATGCGTAACCACTTACCCGGTCGATATAGGGCGGTCTTGGGTTCGCCAGCTGAGATCCGGCTAGGAACAACGACGCCGACGTCTATTTTCGGCATCTGCACTCAGCGGTGGATCCGAGACCCCGTCCGAGCCACATCGCTGCCCGTGGTAGGCAAACATCATGCCATTCGCGCAACGCCCTTCGGGTCCGAGGGCGGATCGGGCTCTGTGGACGGTATCGTTATCGTGGTGCGCGGACGAACCTGTTAGCCCAACGCCGTGTCGTTCAACCGTCGTCGCCTACGCTCCTCGCGGCGAAACCCGGTCGTGCGTCTCATCCCCGTTCCGCAATCCGGTTCCTCACGAAAGTCGACACTTGCTGGACCAGGATGCCGAACGGCAGGTGCCGCGCATGCTTCAGAAAGTGCAGACGCGACCTCCTGCGTTCTTCCGCAAGAGCGCGCTCGGCGCCACCCGATACCGGGCATACGCTTCCTCGGACACGGGTTCAGCCGACGCTCGCGCGATGTCCTCCGAAAGCGCGGCCAGGCGTCGGCTCACCATGGCGGCGTCCTCGCCATCAAGCAGCTTCGGCCGATAGTCATCGCCGATCCTGATCGGCAGGAGTTCGAGGCTCTCGACTCCATCGGGCGTCAATCGGCAGGCAGCGATGGCCGACTCGCGCAGCCGGTCACTCCAGATCATGTCGCCGAGGAAGTTTCCCAAGGCTGTAGACGATCCAGCCGCGCCCGTAGCGCTCGCAGCCCCTGAGCACGTGGGGATGATGGCCGATGATCAGGTCAGCCCCCGCGCTCATGATGTCGTGCGCAAACGTCAATCTCCGCCGGCGACGGTCTCTCGATGAACTCGTCTCCCCAGTGCAGCGACACCACCACACAATCGTTGATCTTCCGGGCAGCCCGCACATCCCGCAGCATGCTCTTCCGCGTAGCCTTCCGCGTACAGTGGATCCGCAGCGAAATACTGCCGCGGACGAAGCGACCATCCAAGGAAGGCGATCTTCAGTCCATTCCTGACGATCACCTCCGGGAGGACTGTCCGAAAGGACGAGCCGGCAAGACCACAGACCCCGATCCCGACGTTGCGCAGCATCTCCACCGTGTCGAGGAAGCTCTCTCCTCCGTGCTGCATCGAGTGGTTGTTCGCGACGCTCAGCACGCCGAAACCGGCGTTCCTCAACGCCGCCGCGTAGGACGGCTGCCCCCGCATCTGCATCGAGCGGTAGTCTCCCGGGCGCAGACCGCGCTCTGACAGCGTACACTCCAGGTTGCCGAACGCGATGTCCGCTCGGCTCAGACACGGTGCCACGTGTGCGAAGGGAAAGTCCGCAGGTCGAGAGCGAAACGCACTGTGTGCACCGCGTCCAGCGCGCAATGGGTGATCTCCGAGCGCAATGTCTCCGACAGCGTGAAGGAGGACCGAACGCTCACCCACGTTGACACCCCGCCCTAAAGATACAATTGAGCGCTCCCTGCATCTGTCCTCCTGCGGTCCGAGGAGGTCAGTGACGATCGACCCCGATGGGCTGCATCGACGTGAGAACTCCTTGGAAAGCTCTCTTCCGCCTCGTTGAGCGTCGAGACTGCGACAGTTGAACCGGTGCAACCAATGGGCTTACTATACGGCGGCCCTTGGCCCGGTTTCAACTGCGCCTTCGAGACCCGTCCTCGCGTCGTCTGGAGCGGTTGGTTTCCAAGTATGAGAGTGCTTTGGATTTCTCAGAACATACCGTATCCGCCCAAAGACTGGGGTGTTGCTGCGGAACTACAACCTCATCCGTATGGCATCGAGATTCGCGACGGTTGACCTTGTCGCGATCGCCAAGAAGACCGCTTTGCCAAGTTCATACCGCGAAAGGGCCATACCGGAACTGCAGAAGCTCTGTGCCAGCGTTCAGACCGTTCGCCTCCCCACCGAGGAATCGCGGCTCCGGTTCCAGGCGGTGCTCGCTCAAGAGCCTCTTCACGAAGACCCCATTCACCGTCAACTGGGCCAGCTCTCCGGTGCTGCGCGACGTGTTGGGCCGGGCACTCGCGAGTGGCTCCTACGATCTCGTGTACTTCGATTCGATCAGTCTCGCCGGCTATCGGCACCTGGCTGCGGGTACAGGCAGAGTGCTCAATCACCACAACATCGAGTCGCAGCTCTTCGATCGTCGCATCGCCTACGAACGCAACCCGCTGAAGCGGTTCTACCTGCGACTCGAGGCGTCGAAACTCCGCCGATACGAAGCTGCGGTCGGTTGGCGACTTCGACGTGAATCTGGTGGTGTCCGGCCTCGACGCGTCTCGGCTTGGCGACATCCATCCGGGTGTGCGCACCTCCGTCATCGCCAACGGCGTCGACGTCGACTATTTCCGGGCATGCGGCGAGGCCAGCGCCGAGCCGGGCCACCTCATCATGGTCAGCGGCATGAACTGGTTTCCAAACCTGGATGCCGTGCTGTTCATGACAGGCACGATCTGGCCGGCCCTCACGAAGGTGATGCCGGATGTCAAGCTGACGATCGTTGGCGCGCGTCCGCCGCAATCCGTGAAGTCCCTCGAAGCCCGGGATTCACGAATCACCGTCACGGGATTCGTCGATGACATCAGGCCCTACATGGATCGCGCCCAGGTGTACCTGTGCCCGATGCGCGACGGCGGCGGCACTCGGCTGAAGATCCTGGACGCCCTCTCCATGGGCAAGCCAATCGTGGCAACGACGATCGCCCTCGAGGGCATCGACGTGGCGCCCGAGAAGGAGGTGCTGGTCGGGGACACGCCCGACGAGTTCGTTCGCCAGATTCGACACGTCATGAACGACGGAGCGCTGAGGAGAGAGCCTGGCCACGAATGCGCGTTCGTTCGTCGAGCGGAAGTTCTCGTGGGAGGTCATCGGCAGCGAGATGGAACGGGTCTTCAGCGACGTCGCGAGCAGGAGGCCCCGGCACGCGTGACTGACACGCAGTCGGGTGCCATTGTCGGATGCGTCTTGCAGGGAGCAGGGGGCCTACGCGGATGACCGGCCGCCAACGAATCACATTCACAATCAAGATGGCGTTCGCCCATGCTCTCTACTACACGGGCCTGCTGAGGATCTGGCAGTCGGTGGTCCTGCGCCGGAAGGCCGTTGTTCTCATGTACCACCGTGTGCTGTCTCACGAGGAACGCGGAGCGACGGGCTCGCACTGCGGAATCATCGTCGACCAGACCACGTTTGCAGCGCAGATGGCAGTCCTGAAGCGCAGGTTCTGCGTGCTGTCGCTGGACGAGTTCGCGGATCGACTGGCGAGAGGAGTGCCCTTTCAGAACTCGTCCTGCGTGATCACGTTCGACGACGGCTGGAGGGACAACTTCGAGAACGCGCTGCCGTCCCTGCTCCGACACAGGCTGCCAGCCGTCGTGTTCCTGCCGGTGAACTACATCGGTCACGACCGCCCGTTCTGGCAGGAGGCGCTCACGCACCTGCTGTGGCAGGTGGCCGACGAAGTGAGAAGGGCCCCCGAGCGACGGGAGCGGTTTCACGATCTCCTGTCGCCGAGCGGCTTGACGGGCGTCTTGAGCGTGGACGGGCAGGATGCTCGCGCGTCGATCGGCGGGATCGTGCGCACGATGAAACACGCGGACGTGTCGGTCATAGAGCAGTTGCTTTCAGTTCTGGCATCGGAGCTTGGAGTCAATCTCGCGGACGTCAGTCGCACAGACGGGTTCATGACCTGGGATCAGGTCTGCGAGATGTCTCGTCACGGCGTGGCATTCGGAGGCCACGGGGCAGAACATCGCATCCTGACCCGTCTCCCGAGCAGGAGGCGGAGGCGGAGATTCGGACGTCGAAAGAGGTCCTCGATTCCCGGCTGTCGCAGAGGACTGTGGCCTTCGCCTATCCCAATGGCGACTGGAACCCGGAGGTCGCAGATGCGGTCAGGAAGAACGGATTCAGCGTGGCATTTACGACCGAACGAGGATTCGTGACCTGCAACGACGACCGCTTCACCCTGCGACGAGTGAACGTTCACGAGGACATGACCCGCACGATGCCCATGTTCCTCGCCCGCGTGACCGGCCTTCTCTGAGGGGCCAGGCAAGACTCGGCTGCCGGAGATGGGGCCACCTCGGACGGTGCGGGCCCGACGCGCTGGCGGGGGCACAGCGACGATGGTCGGCATAGCGCGGCTGCGCCGGTCTTCGGCGAGGTCAGCGCGCGTTTCAGATGACCAGCGGAATGGACGGTCCCAGGATGACGGTCGAGGCGATCTTCTGGCTGTCGGTCTTCGGCGTCGTGTATCCCTACGTCGGGTATCCCCTGGTGCTCTGGGGGCTCGCCGCGTTGAAGCCGCACACGGACGACTACGCGGACCCTCGTGAGCTCCCTGCGGTCTCCTTGATCGTTCCCGTGCACAACGAAGAGGCGAGGATTGCCCGGAAGGTCGAGAATACGGTGTCACTCAGGTACCCGGAGGAGAAGCTGCAAGTCCTGTTCGTGTCGGACGGTTCGACGGACCGGACGACAGAGATCATCCGGGCCATGGCTCCTCCGACTGTCGAAGCTCGTCGAGCTCGCCGCCCGGCGAGGGAAAGCCGCGGCTCTCAACGCCGGCCTGGAGCGGGCGAGGCACGAGATCCTCGTGTTTTCCGATGCTTCCATCGACCTGGAGCCGGACGCCCTGCTGAGGATCGTGCGGAGATTCCAGGACCCCGAGATCGGTTGCGTCTCGGGTGAGGACCGGATTGCCGAGTCAGGAGGCGAGGCGTGGTACGGACGGTTCGAGCTGCTGGTCAGGCGTCTCGAGTCCAGGGTTCACTCGATTGTCGGCGCAAGCGGCTCGTTCTACGCGCAGCGCAGGGCGCTGTGCGGGCCGTTCGCCGAAGGCATGGCGCCGGACTTCCTCTCGGTGATTCGCACGGCCCAGCAGGGCTTCCGCGCCGTGGCCGAGCCGGAGGCCGTCGGGATGATGACGAGCGCCATACACCACGGGCTGGAGTTCGAGCGAAAGGTGAGGACGTTCATTCGCGGAATCACGACGCTGTTGGCGCACGCGTCCGTGCTGAATCCGTTCCGGCACGGGGTGTTCGCGTTCGAGGTGTTCTCGCACAAGCTGATGCGCTGGATGGCGCCGTTTCTCCTGATGGCGACGCTGGCCAGTTGTCTGGCGCTCTGGAGTCGGCCGTTCTACCGGGCGGCACTCTTCGGGCAGTTGGCGCTCTACCTTGGAGCGTTCGCGGCCCACGCCAGGTGGTGGCGATTCGATCGCTCCCGCCTGGGGAAGGTATCGCTCTACTTCACGACGGTGAACGCAGCGATTCTCGTGGCGTGGATGCAGTATGCAAGCGGCGTGCGCCGGGAGGTGTGGACCCCTACACGGCGCCGGTGAGGTGCCGGAGGTGCCGCACCGACTGAGTCAGCGAACGGTGAGGCCGTCGAGTTCGCCAGGCTGACCTGGGTGGACCGGATCAACACTCGGCGGTTGCTCGAGCCAATCGGCCACATGCCGCCGGCGGAGTACGAAGCGAGCCAGGCAGGAGCAGTTGCTACCAACGACGGTCGAACTAGAGGGGAGCCTACGCCTGAAACCCCTGACCCATCGTCTTCCCTTCCTCCAACACGACCCGCACGGCCCCAGCCCGGAACTCGTCCGAAAGGCTCCGCCAGGGGCGCCGACCCTTCGAATTGTGGGCCGTCCGTGCCATCGTATCCGGCCTTCGGGAAGTGCCTACGAAAGCGGATCAAGCCTACACGAGCGAACGGTCTCTCTGGGGAAGCAGCGAACCGGCATTCTCTCGCACGAGAAACTACAGGTGGCAAACGCCCGGCTAGTCGACTGTATCAGCTGAATGAGTAGAAGTGGTTTCAAAACCTCCGCAGGGCGATGAGCGCTGCGGCGAAGTAGAGTAACGAGCAATACACCGACGTGAGCCGTTCGTGACGCACCAGCAATCGACGAAAGCTCCCGAGCCACGCAAAGGTGCGCTCGATGATCCAGCGATGACGGTAGCGGCGCAGGAGGCGTCCATCTTCATGGCGGCGCGCCTTGTTGTTCTCGCGGTACGGCACGATGACCGTGATGCCGCGTCGCCCGAGACGCTCGCGCATCGGGTCGCTGTCATACCCGCGATCCCCAATCAGCCGATCGGCGGCTTCTGGCGCGGGCGGCCGCGCCCGGCGCGCGGGACGCGGACGGTCTTCAAGCGTCGGCGTCGACGAGCGTGACTTCCGACGGGCTGGCCGAGGTGACATGTATTCCCAGAGGAATACCCTGGCCGTCGACCACCACCATCCACTTCGAACCCTTGCCCCGCTTGGTCTTGCCGACGTCGGAGCCCCTTTTTTCGCCGAGGCGAATGAGCCGTCGATGAACGTGTTCTCCCAGCGGAGCCGCCCGCGCGCATCGAGCTGGCCGAGGAAGGCTCGCCACATCCGGAGCCAGGTCCCGTCCTCGTCCCACTGCCGCAGGCGTCGCCAACACGTCGATCCGCTCGGATATCCCTCGGGCAGATCGCGCCAGCGCGCGCCGGTCTTGAGCACCCAGAGAATGCCCTCGACGACGTCGCGGTGGCTCACACGCGGTCGGCCGCCCTTCGCGCGAACGTCGCGCACGCGGGAGATGCGGTTCGATCTTGGCCCATTGCGCGTCGGTCAACCGGACGCTGCGCTGGCGCATGCGCACCTCCGGTCAAGTGTAATACCCGATGTTGACGAATTTGTACAAGCGCAAAACCGTATTCTCAATGGGTTTTGAAACCACTTCTAGACACCATCGATGCGAACGTCCCAGCGGACCTTGACGTGCATGTCATTCTCGACAACTGCGGGACCCTCAAGGCCCCGACCATTCACCGCTGGATGGCTGCGCACCTGCGCTATCACCTCCACTTCACGCCGACCAGTGCCTCATGGATCAACCTCGTCGAACGCTGGTTCGGCGAACTCGACCGCAAGCAATTGCGCCGCGGCAACTTCTTCGGCACCGACGAACTCATCGCGATGATCATGCGCTACGTGAGCCACTCGAACGTGATGCCGAAACCGTTTGTCTGGACGAAGACGGCCGACGAAATCCTGGCACGCGTGGCTCGCTTTTGCCGGCGTACCTCTGCCTCAGCACACTAGATGCCGACCGGTACGTGGGAGACGACCCACTTGAACTTCCCACTGGGTGAAGTGTCGAGACTCGTGACTAGTTGTACATCGACCCGAACATCCGCGCCTAGCCGTTCCGTCAGCGCGGCAACGAGGCGCTCGGTATGGGCGGCGGTGTACTCGGCCCTCGGGATAATCTTGACCGTCACACGATCGGGTGCGGTCTGCACGATCTGTGATCCCTCAATGCAGTCCAGCGGTTTGAATGGGTGCGTCAGCACCGACGGCGAAATCAGCCGACCATCCTTGAGGGTCAGAAGGTCTTCGGCCTTGGTAGTTACGTCGTCCATCAACTCCAGCGCCCGACCACACGAACATGGCTCTTCCCGAATCGAGGTCATATCGCTCGTAGCGTATCTGATCAGAGGCATCCCCATGTTGTGCAGACTCGTTCCAACCAGGCGCCCATACGCCCCTTTTGGCGCTACCCGGTTATCCGCGTCCACGATCTCGGAAAGGCCGTACTCCATCGCAAGATGATGCCCCTGGTGGCGCTCGCACTCGTGTGAGAACGCCACGCGTTCGGCCAGCGCGTAGTAGTCGAACAGCCGACAGCCGAAACGCTCTTCAATGACCTCGCGCTGAAAGTCGAACAGCGTCTCCGAAGAACTGATGACCGCTCGAACCGGGAAGAACTCACCTCGGCCTTGAAGGTACTTCGCCAGCACATACAAGGTCGAGGGGTACCCGTCGACCGCCGCAGGGTTGAACCGTCGCAATTCCTCAAAATACGCAGGCAAGTTCGCCTGCGAGAGATGAAAGGAGGACAAGAGCAGTTGGTTGTGCCATCGGTTGTGACGCCAGAATGGCGGCACGCGTTGATCGAGGGGCACGACAACGTTGCCCCGTGCTACCGCTATCCGGTCGCCGCCACGGCCAAGGCGGCATCCGGCCCATCGGTAGTGGCGATCGAAGATCGCGTAGGTGAACCACACCGTGTCGCGGTCGTAGCCAACAGTCAGCGGCGTTCCCGTCGTACCGCTGGTGTGCCCTGTCCGCAGCGTCCGACGCGAAAACGCCCGGGACCGCAGGTCCTCGAAGTGCACTCGGACGTCGTCGCGCGTGAGCAGTGGGAGCTTGGGGAGATCGGAGCGCCCGCGGATGTCCGATGGCTTCACCCCACACTCGTCGAACCGGCGGCGGTAGAACGGGACGGTGTGGTACGCGTGAGTGACGATGGTTCGAAGACGTTCGTCCTGGTAGGCTTCGAGCTCCACGCGGGACAGCCGCTCAGTCCTTGAGAGCAGCTCCCGATACTCTTCGAAGCGTCCCCCGTACCTTTCGTGATCGAGTCGAGCGCCGTAGGCGGTGAGAAGCAGGTTCTGGCACCAGACGGGCAACGCCCGGTATGCGGCAGTGGCAGCATGGTTCACGCATACCTCCTTCGCGCCAGGATCGCCAGTCGATAAGCCTCTCGCAGCTTGTGGCCGACCGTGTTCCCGGAGCGCCCGGTGGATGTCAAGGAAACAGTGACGGCGGTTGAGGCCCGAGCACATGGCCGCCTCGCAGCTTCGCGACGGATGCGGCCAGGCGGGTCCACCGACGGCACCAGCGAGCTGGATCCCCGCCTCGAATCGGCGCTCCTGCCGACGCAACCTGGTGGCCGATCATCGACGTCTCCCCATGGTTGTCTGTCCGCAACCTACGATACCTGCGCGGTCTTCCTGTTTGCACGCTCGATGACCTGCGCGGCGATGTCGGGACGATACCGTTCGCTGGCAAACGCCGCGTACAAGTCGATGGGCTGGCTGCTGTGCATGAGCAGCCGCTGGGCCAGCTTCAATGGGCCAGAGAGCAGCCGCAGAAGCCAGGCCGGGAACCACCAGATGCTCAGGTCCGGGCGCTCGGCGCGGAGTTTCGCGACAAGCTCCCTCCGCCTCGGAGCGGGCGCCTCCACCAGGTTCACGACTGGCGGTGCGCTGTCGAAGTCTTCGGCGTACGATCGAATCACGCGTGCAGCAGTGCCGACGTCGCAAACGCTGAGCGGGCTTCTCCGGCCTCCGATGGCGACGAAGACCGTCCCCACTTCGCGGCCGAGTCGCCCCGGCGGTTCGAAGGCCGTGAAGTCCACGAGGGGACCGGGGCGGATGGTCTTGACCTGGAGGCCCAATTCCTGAGCCCAGCCGCTGCGCGAGGAGCTCTGATTCCGCCTTGCCCCAGACATACGGCCCGCGCCGCAGGTTGCCCGCGTCAACCGGGGTTCGCTCGTCCAGGGGGCTGCCCACTTCCCGGCTCGTCTTGAGCACGCCAAGGCTGCTGATGTGGATGAATCGCTCGACGCCGCTCCGTTTCGCCGCTTCCAGCACGTTGCGTGTGGCGTCGATCGAGTTGCGTTTCTGATCCTCTTTCCCGCCGCTCGTCTCTGCCGCGCAGTGCACGACCAGACCGATGCCCGCCATGGCGGCAGGATCCACGCCGCGGCCGAGGTCGACCGCGAGATACTCAACCCCGGGTACGCGGAGACCGTATCGAGGGACGCGACGGGCGAGGGCGCGGACCGGAAAGCCGGCGTGCCGAAGCTCTTCCACCACGCGGCGGCCCAGGAGGCCGGTTCCGCCAGTCACCAACACTCCCGCCTGCGCGGCAACACGGGGCGCAAGCGTCGCCTCCCGGGCGGTCAGACGTCTGACGTGCTGCCTCGTCGGCTGCCTGCTCCGCCTGATCGAGCGCAACGCCGATGGCTTCGCAGATCTCGACCGTGTCCAGGACCGACCGGGGCGTGAGCGGCGCAGGACCACCCTCGGCGATGCCGCGGTAGAAGCGGCCGACGAGGGTGACGAGGCCGGGATACGACGTCGTGCGACCGAAGAGGAGCCTGGCGATCCCGCGCGTCGCGCCGGAAATCCCTTGCAGCGCGCGTCGGTACGCGGTGAAGAGCACGCTCGGGCCTGCGCCAGGCCCGAGGACCCGCGTGACGGAGCCCGTGATGTAGTCGGCTCGAAGCCAGCCATTGGTGCCGACAATGTGCTGGTAGTGCTCCACGGGCCGGCCGTTCAGAGTGACCATCAGAACGCCTGTGGCGTTCCCGAGGCGAATCAAGGCATAGATGTCCCCGTCGGCCCTCACGTCCATCCCGGCAAGCTCGAAGGGCAACATCGCCGAGCTTGGTGCCGGCCCGCAATTGCTGCACGAGGGGGTAGACCGCGTGTGGAAGGATGTCCTTGGCCTGCGCGACCGGAGTGATCGTTCGACGTGCCGTTCGGAAGGAGAAATAGCTCTCGACGTGCACCAGACGTCCGATCGCGCCCAGCAATTCGAGTGCCGCGAGCGCCGGTGCTTCGAACAGCACTTGGTGGCCGGGGCACACCGTCAACCCCTTCTCGGATGCCAGCGTCAGGATATCCTCCGCCTCCGCCCTAGTGGCGGCGAACGGCTTCTCGACGTACACGTGACTTCCGGCGAGAATCGCCTGGCGGGCGAGCGCGACGTGGGTGGAGGGCGGAGTCACAATGTGGACGACATCCGGCCGCAACGCCAGCAACTCGGCCGCGTCAGCGAAGACGCGAGCGTCGGGCGGCAGGAGTCTCTTCCAGCAGGTCTCGATCGGCTGCGGGGTCAGCGACCCCGATGACCGTTGCGCCGGCCGTAGCCGCGATCGCCTTGAGATGCTGCAGGCCCATCTTGCCTGTGCCAATGAGTCCGACCCGCAGCTTCCTCTCCGGGCATTGTCCTTCCGCTACGCTCGACCCCATCGTTGTCCTCCAAACATCGTTCCGAACGAACTCTCGAGAGCCGTAGCGACCCGCGCGTAGCGCACGTTGAACACCGGCTGGTGCTGCCCATATGGGTCTGCGGTTGCGCAACGCCGGTAGCGGCGGCACCTGTCGGCCTCCGCCACGAATAGCGGGACGATACGACTGCCTACCGACGGGAGCATGTCTCTCCAGACGCCCTGAACAGCACTGCTCTCCGTAGTCCACAGACCCCAAACGCCAAGCCCGGTCAACTGAGGCAGCAGATGGTCCTCCGCTGTCCAGAACGTGCCCTTGACGACTTGCGGGGCGTAGTACGCCCTCCTCATCTCAGACTGGCATCGTTCCGGGGCCATCAATGCGAACCGCTTCAGCAGCTTCACGTGGGGAACCTTGAGGGCTCACGGTCCAACGCTGTCCGGTCGGCGGTGTTCGCCTCCAGATGCCATTGGATGGGCCCGGGCTCGGGGACCCCAGAGACGATCGCTTCGTGGGGCCATCTTCCGGGCGTCAAGGCTCCATCGTCTTCAGTAGCCAGGTACTTGTCGCGAACGATTCGGCGGCCGGCGACCGACACGCCAGCCAGGACGTAGAGATGAGGATAGTACAGCGCGCTCAGAAACGCCCCGTTGACGGCGAATGCAATCATCGAGGCGCTCAACGCGGCCACCAGTTCCAGGCCCGCCTGTTGCGTGTCGTGGCCCGCGCGTCCGGACCTCGGTGATGACTCGCCGGTTCGCTGCGAGATTCGCGAGGATCAGAAGGACGACCACCCCCAGCCCCGGGAAGCCCAGTTCTCCAAGCGCCAGGAAGTAAATGGAATGCGCAGTCAGCCGTCTCACGGCGACGAAGAAATGGCCCGCTCCAACCCCCAGCACAGGATGTCTGAAGAGCCGCCTGCCATGCGGCTTTCCAGCCGTCGATCCGCCCCTTGGCCGAACTCTCCTCCGTATTGATGGTGTGCATCCGCTCGAAGTAGGCTCCAGGCGCGAGCACGAGGATGAGTGTGACGGCTGCGGCGATCGTCAGCGCGGTGAGCAGCTTCCTTCTCGTTCTCAGCCAGTAGTAGATCGCGACGCAGGCGAGCGCAACGGTTGCGCCGCGTGACTGCGTGGCAACGACGCAGGCCACCAGCACCAGCAGCGCAAGTGCGTACATCAGCTTGCTGCGCTTCTTTGGGGCCGTCACGACGAGGGCGTAGCAGAACGGGATCGCGATGTTGACCGACAGGCCGAAGTCGTTGCCGTCACCGAGGAACGGGGCGGAAACCAGGTAGCTCCTCACCTCGGGGTTGGTGAGCAGTTGGGGGTTCAGGGCCGCCACCGCGAGGTGGACGACTACAAGCGTCCGGAACAAGCCGAGCAACTTGTTCCTGTCATCCACATGTTTCGCGATCACCCAGTAGATCAGCAGGTAACCGAAGACTCCCTTGAGGGTCTCGAAGGCGTAGAAGGTAACCGTCGCGGTCACGAGCGAGAGACCGAGCACCCCCAGCAGAACGACCATGAGCTTCGTGACGGGGTCACGGAGGATCTGCAGGTTGCTGGACCTGCGCCTTGATCAGTATCGCGGCGACGGCGAGCGCAATCGGAAAGATCGAGGAGATCTTCAGTGTCTCGATGAACGGGCAGGTAGTGACTGGGACGCACGTACTCGAGCACGAAGAACAGCAGGAGGCCCATGTAGATCATGAGCGAGCCTCCGGGGCCAGCTCCGAATAGAGCCTCTCGAGCTTCCGGGTCCGTTCGCGGAAGCTGAACTGTCTCTCCACCACTTCCCGTCCGCGCCTGCCCATCGCTCTCCACTGGTCCGTGTCAGACAGGAAGGCGATGATGCCTTGCGCAAGCCCTTCCGGCGAGTGCGGCTGAACAAGACGCCCGGTTTCGCCGTCCGAGACAACCTCCGGCGTGCCGCCCACCCGGGTCGCCAGCACAGGCACCTCCATCGCCATCGCCTCCAGTGCCGCGTTGGGCAGTCCCTCGGTGTGGGACGGAAGCACCATCAGGTCGGTCTCTTCGAGGATGCGTTCCGGCTGGCTCACGTACCCGGGGAAGAGGACGGTCTCCTGCAGACCGCAGGGCCCGCACTCTCTCGACGAGCGCCTGGCGCTCCGGGCCGTCCCCAGCCAGGACCGCCGTGAACTTGCCGCCTTGCGCCGCCACAATCCCAAGCGCGTCCACCAGGTCGGCGTGGCCTTTCTCCCGGCTCAACCGTCCGATGCTCGCGATCACGGGGCCGCTCAACGGACGGCCCACGAGCTCGGCCAGGAAACCACGCTGACCCGTCCGTACGTACCTTTCGACCGCGATCGCGTTGTGCAACAGGAAGAGACGGTCGGGGCGCACACCGGAGGCGATCAGGTCGCGCCGAATCAGGTCGGAGACGGCGATGACCCTGTCGAGTCCCCGCATGACGATCTTGTCGAGGGCGGCGAGGAGCCGTGACTTGCGCCTGGTGGCGATCCAGCCGTGGGCCGTCGTGATGGTCGGAACGCGATGGAGCTTCGACGCGAGGTAGCCGATTACGTCCGACTGGACCTCGTGCGCGTGCACGACGTCGATTCCCAAGGTCCTGACGAGGCGTGCCAGGCGCCAGATCAGTCGGGGGTCGTATTGGTTGAACCCGCGAATGACGTGCACCGGCATGCCCGAATCCCTCGCGGCCGAGATGAAGGGGGTCTCGGCCACCTGATCCCGCACCATGAAGACGGCCAGGTGGAGGCTGAACCGTGAGGAATCGATGGTCCGGTACGTTTCCAGGATCGTCTTGCCAGGTCCCCCGATTTCGTGGGTATCCCTGATGTGAAGTATCTTCATCGGCCTCACCGCGGTCGACCTGCTCTATCCCTCACGACGTCCCTTCGCGGCCAGGAGCTCGTCATACAGCCGCATCGTGCGCGAGACATTCTCAGTGATGCTGAACCGCTCGAGGAGCCTGGCATACCCAGCCTCACCGAAGGCGCGGGCGGCCGAGGGACGTTCCAGCAAGTCAGCGACGTACGACGCCAGCGCGTCAAAGTCTCCGGGCGCAAAGGTGTAGCCCGTCACGCCGTGATCGACGATCTCGGGCACCGCTCCACTTCGGCTGCCAATGACGGGCTTCTTCATGGCCATTGCCTCCAGGAGCACCCGGCCGAATGGTTCGGGCGCAATGGAGGCGTGAACGGCTACATCCATCACGTTCAGGAAATCCGCGACGTTGGCCGTGTAGCCGGCGAAGACGACATGGTCCTCCAGCGACAAGTCCGCAATCAACTTGTGCAGGCGTCTGGCGTAAGGCTGGTCGAACTCCGTCGTCGCTCCGACCAGGAGGCACACGACGTCGGGCACCCTCGCCACGATAGAAGGAAGGGCACGCACGAGCACCTCCTGCCCCTTCCATTCCCGGATGTTGCCGACCATCCCGACGATCGGTCGATGGTCGGCGATGCCGAGCGAACGGAGCACCATCTCGCGACTGCGCCCCGTTCTGACCCGTTCCGGGTCCAGGCCATTCACGATGACGTGCAGGTTCCTCCGACTGACGCGGTGCTCGAGGAGGTTTTGTCGAACCGCTTCCGAAATGCAGATGACAGCCGACAGTCGGGGGGCGAGCAACCTGGCGAGCAACGGAAACCTGACGTTGATGCCGCGCTCGTGGACGACACACGGGGTCCTCGTGAAGAGGGCCGCCAGCATCCACTCATGGCTTCGGGTGACGGAATTGTTCAGGTGCAGCAACGCGATGTCGAGTTTTCGAAGGAGCATCGCATGTTCGCGAACGGTCGCGAGAAAACGGATGAAGTTCAACGCACGCTGCACGAACCGGATCGGTGCCACCAGGATCGGGTGTCGACGGCCGAACGGCGAGTCGACTGCACGGAGACGACGCGGAGGCCGCTTTTCGAGGACTCGGACGTCGGCACCACCGTCGGCAAATCTCTGAAGCAGCGCGTGGGTGCGATGGAACACGACGTACGGGCGGTAATGCGTGCCCTTCAACCCCTCGATGAGATACAGGAGGCTGTAGTACGATCCTCCGATTGTCCCGTCGGTGTTGCCCTCGCAGTACAGGATCCTCACCTCCGCCTGCGACGGGACTGACGCCGGGATCACGGGATGCTCCTCGCGAGAAACGGCCCCAGCCGCTGCGTGGCTGCGGCCGGGAGCCGCTGCCACGCTCGTATGGCGAGCTTGTATCGGGGATTCTGGACATTGAGCGCGGGCATCGACACGCCGGGTTCCGAGGACATACTGCCAGTAGAGTTGCGTGGGGTACGCGTTCCATTTCCTCTTGAACGTCTCCCCGCTCGAGTCACTCGACGAGCGTCCCAGGTGGAAACGCCTGAAGCCCTTCTGGCACGCGTCCTTGATCAACTCCCAGTAGAGGACGTAGCCGGCCATCTGGTTACGGTACCTGCTCCGCACGCCGAGCCACATGCCTTCGACGGTATCGCCATGAGACCCGTCAAATGCGGCTGCAGCGGGCTCGTTGCCGACAAAGACGACGCAGATGCGGCAGTTCTGAGGAAACGTGGTCAGGATCCGCTCGAAGTACCTTCTCCTGTAGAACGGTGTGCCCAGGGCGTGCCAGCTCTCGGACAGGACCTCGTAGAACGGATCGAGCAGTGATTCGCCATCCACCCGGGCTACGAAGCCGTTCTTGTCCGCCCTGCGGATATCCCTGCGATGGTCCGTCTTGAAGGCGTTCCACAGGACGTCGGGATCGGACGCCAGATCGACCGTCATGCTCACCTTGTGTTCGGACGTGGGCAGGTCGGTACCAAGCCGCCGCCGGTTCCGCATTTCCAGGTAGGCGACCCGCTCGCGCGCCACGAAACGCGCGGCCTCGTCGAGAAGCGCGGCCTCGGCGGCATCGGTGTCGCCACACGGCCCTCCGAAGTTCACGAACGGCATCGAGCACGCCAGGTTGCCAAACAGGCGGCTCTTGACCTGAACGATCGGAAACACGCCAGCGATGCGTCCATTCTCGACCGCAGCCAGGTAGAGCGACTTGTGACCGAATTCGTCACCGTTGATCCCTCGCCAGCCGTACAGGTGGTAGAACGAGGCCGCAGGCGACGAGTGCACGTACTCATCCCAGGCGCCCCGGTGGCTGTCGTCGCATTCGATCACGTTCATGCGTCGGGCTCCATCACTCTTCTTGAGCGCCTCATGCACTCTAGCCGAAAGGTCGCGAAGATCGTCAATCTGCCTGCTCCTCGCTTTGTCGCTTGTCCTTCTCTGCCAGGAGGACCACAACCATCCCGTTACTCCGACGATGCACGACGCTGTCCCAGAGCGTCAGCCACTTGGCGCGATACTTACCAGACACAACCCGACCGTTGATTTCGTACCAGAACACGCCGATCTGGTCCCGGCCCCGCGTTCGAAGCCTGATCAGGTTCACGTCCTCCGTGCTGTCGGGGCCGAACGGGGCACGTATGCTCGACGCCGCCCGGTGGAGGACGTCGGCGAGGTGGCTCACGACCTTCTTGCCCTGTCGCTGACTCGCGAAATACCCGACGGAAACCTCTACGGACATGCTGCCATCCGGCTGCGTATTGCCTCTGCAAGTCGTTATCCGCACCAGCCCACCA
The DNA here is from genome assembly GCA_963843385.1 of uncultured Acidobacteriota bacterium. Lineage (GTDB taxonomy): Bacteria > Acidobacteriota > Vicinamibacteria > Vicinamibacterales > JAKQTR01 > CAVOHU01. The sequence continues at coordinate 495,645 of CAWJJY010000004.1, read as the reverse complement.
GACGGGGTTGCGGAGGGAGCTCTTCTTCGGCATTCCAGCCGCCGAGTCGAGAAGGCAATTCGTCGAGTGGGTGGGCCAGAGGAACCGGCTTGACTGAATAGAAACCCGGCAGGATGCCGGCAAGCAGGAAGAGCCCGATGAGCACGCCGGCATGTCGAAGGCTGAACGATCGCCAGGGAGGGGACGTCACGGGAGGATTGGGCCGTGCATCGACGCCGGCAGGTGCCGTGGCGGCCGGAGTCAGCAGCCGAAGTCCCACGAAGAGCGCGACATAGCCGATCCCGGAAACGAACAAGCCGTGCAGCACGTGAAATGGACCGTGCAGTGGCGAGCCAATCTGCCAGTAGGACAGCAGGCCAATCAGCGCGACGCGCAGGCTGTTGGAGACCGCCGCGATGACAACGGCGCCCGCAATGAGCACGACCCGCCGCCACAGTGCAGGCAGGTACAGGTAACTGAGCGGGACGCCGAGGGCCAGCACCGCCACCAGATAGTTGACACCGCTGCAGGCGCGGGACACCTCGAGCGTGACGTTCGGGAGATACAGCAGCACGTTCTCGCGGTAGGCGGGTATGCCTATCAACTGCAGCATCTTGACGCCGAGATTCGCCGAGAAATTCTGGAAGGGCAGGTGAAGCGGCTCCGTAAAGGCGTCCCAGAACGGGACCATCAAGAGAAGATAAGCCAGCGCGACCCACGTTTCCTTGAAGAACCGGACGCCGAACAGAATCAGCACCGCACCGCACAGCGCGATGACCAGCGCAATCTGCTCGGCGATCTGGATGCCTCCCAGATGGCCGCCGACGAGGAGTCCCAATCCGAGGACCACGACCAGGAGCCCGGCGACCAGCGCGGGTTTCGGGCCTGATGTGCGCAACAGCCCTGCGGCGGGTCCAGAAGAGATAGGCGCTGACGAACGGCACGATATACCCGAACGAGTACATCGGGCTGGCGTCCCACGTCTGGACCATCGCCCCGAGCGCGCTTCGGTGCGCGAAGACAAGCGCTGCCAGGAGTCCCGCGAGTGTGAGGACATACACCGCGGACTTTTCGATCGACCGAACGTCACCAGCCGGGTTCCGTGCCACCTACGTCGCCCTCGCACTGCAGCCCTGCTGGTGATGCGCCGGCCCTGCCTCGTCGTCAGCGGGCACCGGAATGGCGCTGGCAATGCTGTCGAAGCTGAACTCGGAAAGCAGTTGCCGAAGCCGCGCCTCGGTTCGATGGAGGTTTCGATAGTGCCGCAACCTGCCCAACCATGGTGCAGCGATATGGGGCTGCGCCGGATCCAGCTCCCAGGGATGAAGGTAGAACACGACAGGCTTACGTTCGGTCGTGTTCACCCGGTGAATCCCCCATCGAGTCCAGGCGTAGGGTAGCAGCCGAAAATACCCGCCACCCGCGACCGGGAGATTGACGCCGCCGACTCTGACGGTCGAGGCCGGGATCTCCAAAAGGCCGTTCCCGATGAGGTGGGGGTGTCTCGGCGCTGACGGAATCCCGTAGCGATCGTGCCGAATCGGGAAGATGCTGGCGTCCCACGCGATTCCCTCTTCAACCAGCACGTCCAGAGCCCACAGGCACTTCTTCGTGATCGAAAAACTCGGAGCGCGATAGCCCAGCACCGGGCGCCCGCATGCGGTTTCGAGCGTGGCCTTCGACCGCCGAATGTCGTCCCGGAACTCCGCCAGGGTCTGTTCGTAGACCAGGCAATGGGAGTAGCCGTGCGAGGCGATCTCGTGGCCGGCGGACGCAATGCGGCGAGCCAGGTCCGGGTTCCGCTCAGCCACCCAGCCGAGCACGAAGAAGGTGGCATGGACGCCGAACTCGGCGAAGATCCCGAGGAGCCGGTCGGTGTTCGCTGCGACACGGCTCTCGTAATCGCCCCAGTGGTCGCGGGCCACCACGGACGCGAACGCGGAGACCTGGAAGTAGTCCTCCACGTCCACGGTCATGGCGTTCACGATGGGGCGAACAGGGCGATCGGGCATCGTCACCAACGGACAGGGCAGAAGCCCTGGCGCACTTATGTGTCGCTGCCCGGCTGGGTTGAAGCCGGGCTCCACCTGTGTCTGCTTTGAACCTCACCCCACCAGAACGGCAAGAAATCTTCTCGCAGATGATATACGCGTTGAGCCTTTGAGGACCAGCGACAGGTTCGCGATGCAGAAGACATGGCGATGGAGCGTCTTCGTCGAATCCTCGAGGCTTGCGCCGCAGGGATGACGAACCTCTTCGGAGCCGGCGCGGCCGGGCTCCACGACATGCCGCGGGCCGTGGTTTGCCGCTACTTCTCGAGCTCCAACTTGCCCAGTTCCAGCGTGAGGCTCTCCTTGGGCGCCGGCACAAACAAGAAGATCCGCCGTATGTGTGCGAGGTCGAACTTTCTGGTCTTCGGCGCGTCGCGGATGTCGGCGACGGAAATGGAGATCGTGTTGTCTCCAGGCTCGATCGTGAATGCCCGATTGAACCGATCCCAGTAGTCGTTGTTGTGATGGATGTCGTCGATGCGCACGACGAGGGAGACCGGCCGAGGCAGGGAGGAGGTTACCCGGAATGTGAGCTGCTTCCACCCGCGCCAATCGGGAAATGGTTCTTCGATGATGATGCCGGGGTATTCGCCCGGCCGAAAAACCAGAAACCCGTGCGGCAGGATGTCGCAATTCCTCGTCTTCAGGAACTGCTGCTGCCAGGTTGCGCCCAAGTCGAGAATGACTGGAAAGGCAGCGTTTCGCCTTACATAAGCCTGAAACGTCGCGAAGACGGGAACATAGGCCAGGAACAGGATGGCGCCCGAAAGTAGTAGCAGTCCAGTCCGCCTCCCCTTCCGATCGAACGCGGCATGGCAGAGCAGGAATGCCGTGATTCCTATCGCGTCGCGAAGAATGTCCCCGAAATTCGCATCTGTGGACCAGCGCGCCTGCAGCACCTCCGTGGCGATCCCCAGCCCAAGCGACACTGCAAAGGCGAGAAGATACAATCCAGCGCTTCTTCCCCGCCACTGCGAAAGGAGGATCAGGACCAGGAGCGCAAAGCCCCCGAATATCAGCGGATGCCCCGCATCGAACACCGCCCCCCAGAACAGCGTATGCTCCGGTGGTTCCGCCAACACCACCACCGCGCACAGCAAGGCCCCTGCAGCTGTCAGAAAGGCAATCGCGATCTTTCGAGAATGTCCCACGGGCTTCCTGCCATTACATCAACTCGAAACGAGTCGATACGCCCGCTGCGGCGCCAGGACTCTCGACACCTGTCCGGCGGATGAGCGCCGATTGGCACGCGCCAGACTCAGCGCCTGCCATCCGGAACGAGCCTGGCCAATGCGCGTTCGGTGCAGACGTAGACGGCCTCGTCTGGCCCGATGGCGATCGCACGCACCCCTCCCACGTGGTAATCGGGGAGGCGCTCGATGGCGACGATGCTCAGCGGGTTTCTGGAATCGAAGCGAAACCGCAGGATGTGCCCTCCAGGGGTGGCGGCGACGAGGAGGTCATTCTGCAAGGCGGGGATGAGCCGGCCACCGTAGAAGCACATCCCGGCGGCGCCGGTGGGGGGCGACAGAGCGACCGCGGTCACCGTGCGGGCGCGCCTGGGCCGGCCTTCGACCGCAACGACGGCGGCCAGCCGTAGTGAGCCCGGTCGAGGACTATCGCCCACCCACAGTGTGCCGCTTCCGGGCTGCCAGGCCAGGCCTCGCGGCGACCGGTAGTCGGACGAATAGACCGGCGTGGCGGCGGCCTGATCGTCGGGAGTGCTCCCGTCAGCGTTCATCCGCAGGATCTTGCCGCTGAACGACGCGAGGTCGCCGGTCAGCCGAGGGTTTCCCCCATCATCGAGCGCGACGTAGAGCTTCCCATCGGGCCCGAATCGCACGGAGGCCGCCGCGCCGGTGCCGGATGCCGGAACACCATCGAGCAGGACAACGGGATCGACGAGCGTCTCATTCGTTTCGCGGAGCCGGACCACTCGGAACGCCGTGGCGTTGTCGCCTGCAGGTGTGGTGTGAACGGCGTAGACGAAGCGGTTGCGCTCGAATTGAGGATCGACCGCGAGGCCGAGAATGCCGCCCCCGCCTAGCGTTGTCGTTTCACTGAGCGTTGCGGCGGACGCAGGCCGCAGGACCCCGTTGCGGAGCAGACGGATCCGGCCCGCCCGTTCAGCGACGAAGATGCGGCCACCTGGCGCGAAGGCGAAATCGGTCGGCTCGGCGAGGCCATCCGCCACCAACTCGACCCGCAACCGGATTCCATCGGTGGTCGGGAGCGTGAGCGGCACCGGATCCTTGGCCGCTCTCGCTGGGTCGCCGGCGCGTGCGCGTGAAATCGGCGAGACACGGCGGTGCCGGCGCCCGTCATCTCGACCGCGTATCGGCGCCGAGCGGGCGCTCTCCAGCGCCTCGAATCCGGCGAAGTACGCGGCCAACTGGATCGTGTGAATGCCCGGCGACATGGGCGGGAGGCTGGAACTGCACTCGAAGGCCGTCTCATCCTGGCCGGCGGTGCATGAGGAATCGCTCAACTCCGATCGTGTTCCGTCGACGTAGGCGGCGTAGCGAAGCCGGATGATCTCCGCCGGGTCGCCCGCTGTCTGGTTCCACCAGATGCGCTCGGTTCCAGTGATTTGCTGCGGCGTCGGGTCCGCTGGGTTGCCTGGACCTGGGCCGGTCCGGGGGACGCTTGGGCCGGTTCCACACGCCGCGAAGCTCACGGCCGCGACGAGCGCGAGAAGGGAGCGATGGTCCATTTCCCACGCGATGGTAGCGCATGAACATCACCCGACGGAAGCGGTACCAAGGAGTCGCCGGTTTACCAGTGGCCGCAATCGTGACGGGCCTGTCGCGCGCGGCTTCATGACTAGCCTCGTCACGCCATCACTGAGCTCAGCCAGCAACCAATTGTGCGGCGACCTCCCAGACGCGCAAATGTGCGCACCAGGCAGGTAACACTTACACGCGCGATGCGGCGTCCGCCCGAGCCTGTCCGCGGGCGCACGACACAGTCTCTCAGATCACCTCCGCAGGCCAGAGCCGGCGCAATCAGCGTAACTGTTAGAGGAATAAGGTAATTCGCACCACGATCGCCAAACCAACCCGGGGTCCGCCGTGTCGCGCTCTTCACAACCTCCAGCAGTCTCAGTGGCTTGGCGTCACGTTGGCAAGTCGGCACGCAGATTGCGCCTGCCAGCAGGGATCGCGCCTCGATCCCGAAAGGGCTCAGTGGCAGTCAGTGCGTCAGAAGGCCGTTCGTGCACGCTGCTTCTAGCGCGACGTCCCCCGAGAACCGACAAAGACATTCATGCACGCTGTTTCCAGCGCGATGCTCCCCGAACACCAGCAAACGCGTTCTACAACTTGGCTGGGACTTTGGGGATCGCGGTTCCTTCGCGCCATCGCGGTGCTTGCCCTGTTGTTGGGGAGCGCGTCAGCGATCGAGGCCCAGACAGTCATCACGCTCGCGTGGGACGCGAACACGGAGCCGGATATCGCCGGCTACGAAGTCTCATACGGGACCCAGTCCGGGGTCTATTCGAGCGTTCGTCGACGTCGGGAACGTGACGAGCAAGCCGATCACCCTCGCACCCGGCATCTCCTACTACTTCGCGGTCAAGGCCTACAGCTCCTCGAATCCCCACCTGTATTCGCCCTACTCGGCAGAGGTTGCTTTCATTGTGCGCAGTGCACCCAGTGATCACGACGCATCCATCCGACCAGTCGGTGAACGTGGGAGCGGCGGTGATATTCACGGCCGCGGCAAGTGGTTTTCCCGTGCCGACGGTGCAGTGGCAGGTCAGCACGAATGGCGGTTCCACGTGGGCGGTCATCGGGGGCGCGACCAGCGCGACCTACACCTTCACAGCGATGGCCGGTGACTACGGCCGGCAGTATCGCGCGCGTGTTTGCCAACAGTCTCGGATCGGCGACCACACGCGCGGCGACGTTGACGGTGCGCGACCCGGGCGTCGCTGGTGATATTGACGGCGACCGCCAGCCGGACTTGCTGTGGCGAAGCCAGGCAACCGGGGCGAACGCGGTGTGGGAACTCGGCGGAATCGCGCACGTCGCGACCGAGTGGCTGCCGGCCGAGCCCGACCTGAATTGGGCGCTGGTGGGAACAGGCGATTTCAACGGCGACCGAGAGGCCGATCTGGTCTGGCGCAACCTCGCGACAGGCGCCAACGCGGTTTGGTACCTGGATGGGGTCACGCGCACGGCGAGCGGCGCCCTCGACGCGGAACCGGATCTCGAGTGGCTGCTGGTGGGGACCGGGGACATCAACGACGATGGGAAGCCGGACCTGGTGTGGCGGCACCGCGTGAGCGGCGCGATGCGGGCGTGGTACATGGACGGCGCGACGCGGCTCGGCACGGGCACGCTGGAGACCGTCGCGGATCCGGCCTGGACTGTAGTGGGGACCGGTGATGTCAACGGCGACACCATGCCGGACCTCATCTTTCGCAATGGGGCGACCGGCGCGAATCACGCGCTGTATCTGAGCCACGGCGCCACGCTGGGCAGTGCGCCGCTCGATCCAGAGCCAGACCTGAACTGGGCGGTGGTGGCGACCGGGGACTACAACGGTGACGGGCAGCTCGACCTGCTGTGGCGGAATGTCCTGACGGGCGCGATACGTGTGTGGTACCTGAACGGGACGACGCTGGTGGCTTCCGCAGTGGTCGATGGCGTGGTGCCCTTTACATGGAGCGTGGCAGGGAACGGGTCATCGGCGCCGGGCGCTCCAACGGCCCTGACTGCCGTCGTCAGTGGATCTTCGATCACGTTGTCGTGGACCGCGCCGACCACCGGCGGGCAGCCGACGGCGTATGTGGTCGAGGCGGGCAGCGCGCCAGGGTATGCGGATCTGGCGGCGTTCTCCACCGGCGGGCCCGCCACGAGCTTCACGGCAAACGGGGTTGCCAGCGGCCGTTACCTGCTGCGTGTGCGTGCCGTGAACGGGGCGGGGTCGAGTGCGCCGTCGACCGAGGTCGTCGTGGTGGTGGGGCCGCCGCCACCGGCGGCGCCACGACCACCGACGAGCCTGACGGCGACCGTTGCCGGCTCGCGGTCACGCTGTCGTGGAACGCGCCGACGACGGGCGGCGTCCCGACGGCGTATCACGTCGAAGCCGGCTCCTGGCCGGGCGCGTCGGATCTCACGGTGTTCTCGACAGAGACGTCGGCGACAAGCTATTCGGCGATCGGGGTGGCGAACGGCACGTACTACCTGCGCGTCCGCGCGAGCGAGCGCCGCGGGACTGAGTGCGCCGTCAAACGAGGTGTCGGTGCTGGTCGGTCCCCCGCCGCTGGCCGCGCCCGGACCACCGAGCGGGCTGACCGCGTCGCGTTGCGGGATCGACGATCACACTGTCGTGGCAGGCGCCAGCGACGGGCGGCGCGCCGACGGGATATCGCATCGAGGCGGGCTCGGGGCCGGGGCTCTCCAACCTGGCGAGCTTCACGACCGGCAGTCCTGCGATCACATACACCACGAGTGGCGTCGGTCCGGGGACCTACTACGTACGCGTCCGCGCGATGAATGCCTCGGGCACGAGTCGCGTGTCCAACGAAGTGATGCTCGTCGTACGGTAGGAACCGTCACCCAGATTGAATCGCTCGTTCGCGCGCGAAACCTACCTCACGCCTGCGCTTCGAAACCTAGCAGCCAACTCCAGTGCGCCGCTACCACCCGCATGTGCGGCGACGGTCGCACATGCGCGCGCATGCACACTGGTGCACGCGCCATTCACACCCTGCGCGGCGTCCTCCCCAGCCTCTCCCAGTGGCCCACAACGCGAGCATTCAGGCCGTCTTCGTGAGCCGGGGCGGATGCATTCGATAGAACTGTTAGGGCAATAACACAATTAACTCCTCGACCATCCGGGCGAGTCCCGCTTCACGGCTTCCTTCTGCCTCGATCCCTGCAGTTGCAATGACTTACCGCCATATTGGCGGCTCGGCACGCGGCTTGCGCCGGTGCGTAGAGGCTGCCCCCGATCCCCAAGGGGCTCTGCGGCAACCGGCATGGCAGGAGACCGATGATGTGGGCTGTTCGACTCGCCACGTTGCGCCAATACAAGCAGCAGCGTTGTTCATTCCGGCTGGCGGGTCGGGGCGCGCGGATCCTCACCGCTCTCGCCGTGCTTGCGGTATTGCTGGGGAGCGCGTCAGCGATCGAGGCGCAGACGGTCATCACGCTCGCGTGGGACGCGAACACGGAGCCGGACGTCGCCGGCTATGAAGTCTCGTACGGGAACCAGTCGGGCGTGTACACAACGACCAGGGACGTCGGGAACGTGACGAGCACGCCGATCACCGTCACACCGGGCATCCCGCTACTACTTCGCGGTCAGGGCCTACACCTCGTCGAGTCCTCGCCTGTACTCGCCCTACTCGGCAGAGGTCCCCTACGGCATAGCGACCAACACGCCTCCAAGTTTCACTCAGCCAGCGAATCAGACCAGCGCGGAAAACGCGAGCGTGTCGTTACAGTTGGTGGCGAGCGATCCCGATGGCACGCCGGTGACCTACAGCGCGACCGGGTTGCCGGCGTCGCTGACGGTCAACGCGACGAGCGGCCTCATCTCCGGCACGCTGACCTACACGAGCGCGGGCAGCTACACGGTGACCGCCACCGCGTCGGACGGCACGCTGACCGACAGCCGGACGTTCACGTGGACCGTCACGAACGTGAACCGGGCCCCGACGCTCACCCAGCCGGCGAATCAGACCAGCGCGGAAAACGCGAGCGTGTCGCTACAGTTGGTGGCGAGCGATCCCGATGGCACGCCGCTCACCTACAGCGCGACCGGGTTGCCGGCGTCGCTGACGGTCAACGCGACGAGCGGCCTCATCTCCGGCACGCTGTCGTACACCAGCGCAGGCAGCTACACGGTGACTTCCACCGCGTCGGACGGCACGCTGTCGATCAGCAGGACGTTCACGTGGACCGTCACGAACGTGAACCGGGCGCCGACGCTCACCCAGCCGGCGAATCAGACCAGCGCGGAAAACGCGAGCGTGTCGCTGCAGTTGGTGGCGAGCGATCCCGACGGCACGCCGGTAACGTATAGCGCGACCGGGTTGCCTGCGTCGCTGACGATCAACGCGACGAGCGGCCTCATTTCGGGCACACTGACCTACACCAGCGCGGGCAGCTACACGGTGACCGTCACCGCGTCGGACGGCACGCTGTCGATCAGCCGAACGTTCACGTGGACCGTCACGAACGTGAATCGGGCGCCAGCGCTCACGCAGCCGGCGAATCAGTCGAGCGCGGAAAACGCGAGCGTGTCGTTGCAGTTGGTGGCGAGCGATCCCGATGGTACGCCGGTGACCTACAGCGCGACCGGACTGCCGGCGTCGTTGGCGGTCAACGCGACGAGCGGCCTCATCTCCGGCACGCTGTCGAACGGCAGCGCCGGCACTTACACGGTGACCGCCACCGCATCGGACGGCACGCTGTCGACCAGCCGGACGTTCACGTGGACTGTCACGACGAAGCTCATCCCCGTCATCACCTGGGCAAACCCGGCAGCCATCGTCTACGGAACCGCGCTCTCGGCGACGCAGCTGAATGCGACGGCGTCGGTGGCCGGGAGCTTCCAGTACACGCCGGCGGCGGGGACGGTCCTGCCGGCCGGGTCGCAGCAGCTGTCCGTTCTGTTCACGCCGACCGACCCCATCACCTACACGACGGCTTCCGCGTCGGTCACACTAGTTGTGCGAAGTGGCCCGGCGATCACGACGCAGCCGCCCAGCCAGTCGGTCAATGCGGGAGCCACAGCGAGCTTCTCGGCGGCGGCGAGCGGGTATCCGGCGCCGACGGTGCGCTGGCAGGTCAGCGCCAATGGCGGGTCCACGTGGGCCGACATCGCAGGAGCGACCAGCGCGACCTACACCTTCACTGCAATGGCCAGCGACGACGGCCACCAGTATCGCGCCGTGTTCACCAATGTCGTCGCGTCGGCTTCGACCAACGCGGCGACACTCACCGTCATCGTGGGCGCGCCGGTGATCGTCACCGACCCGACCAGCGTGACGAAGGTGCGCAATCGCGTCGTCAGCTTCACGGCAGAGGCGAGCGGGGATCCGGCGCCGTCGGCGCAGTGGCAGGTCAGCAAGAACGGCGGGCTTACCTGGACGGATCGGCCTGGTGCGACCGACGCCACACTCTCATTCGTCGCCCAGATGGCAGACAGCGGCAGCCAGTATCGCGCCGTGTTCACTAACACTCGGGGATCGGCGAACACCCGGGCGGCGACCCTGACGGTGCGCAAGAATGGCAAGGGCGGGGAGCTCCTCGGACCCGCGAATCCGGATCTGCTGTGGCGCAGCCAGGCGACCGGGGCGAATGCGGTGTGGGACCTCGGCGCCGCCGAGCATATCGCGACCGGGTGGCTTACGACTGAGCCCGACCTGGGATGGGCGTTGGTGGGGAACGGTGACGTCAACGGCGACGGCCAGACAGATCTCCTCTGGAGGAACCTCGCGACGGGCGCGAACGCGGCGTGGTATCTGGACGGCCTCAACGAGACGACGACCGACGCGCTCGACGCGGAGCTGGATCTGGACTGGCTGGTGGTGGGCACCGGGGATCTCAACGGGGACGGGAAGCCAGACCTGGTGTGGCGCCACCGCGTGAGCGGTGAGATGCGGGTGTGGTATCTGGACGGGGTGACGCGGCTCAGCACGGGCACGTTGGACACCATCGCGGAGCCTGAGTGGGCGGTCGTGGGAACCGGGGATCTCAACGGTGACGGCACGCCGGACCTCGTCCTGCGCAATGGGGCGACCGGTGCGAATCACGTGCTGTATCTGAGCCAGGGGGCCACGCTGGGCGGTGCGCCGCTCGATCCCGAGCCCGACCTGACCTGGGCGGTGGTGGGGACCGGCGACTACAACGGCGACGGGCAGCTCGACCTGCTCTGGCGGAATGTCCTGACGGGTGCCTTCCGGATGTGGTACCTGAACGGGACGGCGCTCCTCGACACCGGCGTGATGGATGCGGCTGTGCCCTTCACATGGACGGTGGCGGGAAACGGGTCATCTGCGCCCGGCACGCCCACGGGGCCGACGGCGACGGCAAACGGGTCCTCGATCGCGGTGTCATGGACGGCCCCGACAACAGGTGGAAGGCCGACTGCGTATGTGATCGAGGCGGGCGACGCGCCCGGGTACAAGAACCTGGCAGCATTCTCCACGGGCGGGACCGGCACGAGCTTCACCGCGACCGGAGTTGCCAGGGGCCGCTACCTGCTGCGGGTGCGAGCCGTGAACGGCGCAGGGTCGAGCGCGCCGTCGAACGAGGTCGAGCTGGTCGTGGGGCCGCGGCCGCCGGCGGTGCCTGGAGCACCGGCGAACCTGACGGCCACCGTCGCCGGCTCCTCAGTCACCTTGTCGTGGATCGCGCCGACCACAGGCAGCGTGCCGACGGCGTATCAGGTCGAGGCGGGGTCGTGGCCCGGCGCGTCGGATCTCACGGTGTTCTCGACGGGGACGCCGGCGACGGGCTACTGGGCGACCGGGGTGGCGAACGGAACGTACTACGTGCGCGTCCGCGCGGCGAGCGCTGCGGGACTGAGCGCTTCGTCCAACGAGGTGCCAGTGCTGGTCGGTCCACCACCGCAGGTCGCGCCCGGGGCGCCGAGCGGACTGACGGCTGCCGCGGTGGGATCGACGATCACGCTGTCGTGGCAGGCGCCAGCAACGGGCGGTGCGCCTGCGTCGTATCGCATCGAGGCGGGCTCGGGACCAGGGCTCTCCGACGTGGCGGACTTCTCAACCGGCCACACGGCCGCGACGTTCAGCGCGAGCGGCGTGCTCGACGGGATGTACTACCTGCGGGTTCGGGCGACCAACGAGGCGGGAACCAGCGCGCCGTCCAACGAAGCGGTGATGGCGGTCGGGTGCATGGGGCCGCCGGGAACGCCAGGTAACTTCCGCCTCGTTTCCAGCACTCGCGATGCAGTGGCGTTCAGTTGGAACGCATCGAGCGGGTCGCCGACCACCTACGTCCTCGAAGCGGGGTCGGCACCAGGATCGACGAACCTGCTCGTGCGCGATTTGGGGGGCACAGCGACCACAATGAGCGCGAGCGGCTTGAATTCCGGGACCTACTACACGCGCCTTCGTGCGAGAAACGCCTGTGGCACCAGTGGCGTGTCCAACGAAGTGGTGGTCATCTTAAGGTAGAGAACACGAACCAGGGGCTGGGAGCTGGTTCGTCCGGGGTCCCGCTGCGGGCGGCCCCGGAGCAACTCGCGTCGTGCCTGGCGTCGTCTCAATGTCAGCGCAACGTTTCCACGATTCTCCGTGCTTCGACTGCGTCCCTGAATTCACCGCCCACCTTTAGCGCCTTTTCGAGTGACTCCCGAGCCTTGGTCTTGTCGCCGTTCTTCAATTGTGCGAGTCCAAGGCGGTAGAGGTAGCCTGGATTGTTCGGAGCTTTCACCGTGCTCTGCTGGAACGATGCGACAGCAAGGGCGGCAAGACCCTTCTTGTAGTAGATCCAACCCAGCGTGTCGTCCACCTCGGGACTCTCAGGCATCTGCCTCTTCGCAGTCTGCGCAAGCTGCAGCGCAACATCGAGGTTCCCGTTCCGCTCCGCATAGAGCCACGCGAGGTTGTTGGCCGCGACCGGCGCGTTGCGGTCGATCTCGAGCACGCGCTCGTACCGCTTCTGCGCCTCGTCGATGCGGTTCTGTGCCTGTAGGAGGATCCCCACCATGGTATGGGCGCCGATTGAGGTGGGCTCACGCTCCGCGAATTGTTCGAACTCGCGACGTGATTCCTCGAGACGTCCCGCTGAAAACAGCAGTTGCCCCAATGCTACGTACGCGCCGAGATTGGCCGGCTGCACCTGTATGAGCTTTCGCCACGCCTCCTCGGCCTTCTTCTCGTCTTTCATGGCAGCGTAGGTGCGCCCGGCTAACTCGAGCAACGCGGGATTCGAGCCGTCCGTCGACAGGCGTGCTGAGATTCGGGCACGCGCGTCGGCCGGCTTTTCGGTCGCGAGGTCCAGTGCTACCAGCCCCGCCAGCGCCTGGATGGATGTCCCGTCGATTTCCTGCGCGCGCGCGTAGGCCGCGCGAGCCGCCGGATAGTTCTTCTTCGCGGCGGCGATCGAGCCGACCAGCGCGTGAGCGTCTGCCGACCGGGGTACCAGCGCGACCAGCGCCGACGCCTCGGATTCGGCCCGCGTGACGTCTCCTCGTGCAATGAGCGCGCGAACGAGCGTGACGCGCGCGTCAAAATTAGACGGTTGTTTCCGTGCGACGTCCTCGATCGATTTCAGCGCAAGGTCCGCATTGCCTGATGCCAACTGGATCTTGGCAATCTGGAGCGAGGCGTCGATCGAGTTCGGGTCCAGCTTCAGGACGTCATTGAAGAATTTCAACGCCAGTGCCGCGTCTCGCTTCTGGAGGTATATGAGGCCGATCGTGTAGTGGGCTCCGGCAGACTTCGGTTCCGCCGCCGCCGCCGCCTGGGCGCGCGACAGGGCTTCGTCCAGCCGTCCGTCGGACGCCAGGAACTGAGCCTTCTGAAGCAGCGCGCGGGCGTCGCTGGGGCTCGCGCTCAGCAAGTCGTCGAGCCGCTTGTGTGCCTGATCACGGCGTCGGTCCGCGTAGTCCACCTGTGCGAGGAGCAGTGTGGCCGGCACGCGCCCATCGGGTTCCATCGCGAGCGCGTTCAGCAGGGGAATCGCGTCGCCGCTCCTGTTGGATTTCACGTAGTACTCGGCGAGGGTCAGCCTGTCAGCAACACTCTTGGTCGATTCGGCGACCTTGCGGAGAGGATCCTCTGCCTCTTTGATCCTCCCAGCCCGCAAACAGAGTCCCGCGAGCACCCGATTGGCCATTGCATGGGCTGGCTGGATCGTCAGCACGTCTTTGAGTAGAGCCTCCGCCTTCGCGAGGTCGCCGCTCGATCTGAAGATGTTGACCATGCCGAGCCTGGCGTCCACCGATTCGGGATGTACTTCAATCGCCTTTCGGAGAACAGTCTCGGCCTGCGCCAGGTTCCCGTTCAGCGAGTGAAACGCGGCAAGGTTCATGTAGGTCTCGAGCCGGCGCGGATCGAGCGGGAGAGCCGCTTCCAGCTCCCTGATGGCCGCAGAAAGGTCCTTCAAGCCCGCCAGGGAATTGGCCAGCACCAGTTTCGCGTCGAGATTGCTATCGTTCTTCTTCAGCAGCGCCGATGCGATGCGCTTCGCATCGTCGTAGTTGCCGGCCTGCAGGAGGTACCGCGCCGCCTTCAGTTGGATGTCGTCTCGTTCGGGAAGCAGGTCCGCTAGCCGGACGAATTCGCGGAGTGCGTTCGGCAGATCGCCAAGACGTTCATACGCGTCGGCAAGCTTGTAGCGGGCATCGCCGGACCGGCTATCCACGTCGACGGCGTTCCGGTATTCGATGACGGCCTCGCGCAGCTTCTTGCTGCGCGGCATAGCGATCCCCTCGCGCGAGGTAGGCGTTCTTTGTGGACTCCGGATCCCTGGAGCACGCCGCCAACGGTACAAGAACTGCCAGCAGGGCGACAGCAGCAGCGAGGCGATCAACTGGTCTCACGTTGCCCTTCCTTGATCACGAGGCGACCCGAGATCACCAGGCTCCTCGGAATATTCCACACGACATCTGCGTTCTGAGGATTCGAGGGGCCGGCATCTTCTTGGCGGTCCGCCGGCGCCGTGAGCGAAACGGTCTGGGGGACTCGGCATCCACGTTGCCTCGAGAGCGGCTCGATCTCGGTACCGCCTACGCAAGGGACACGCCGAGTGTAGGAAGAACGCGTGGTGCCGATAAGTTATTGTCGGGACGGTCTTTAGACCCTAGTGGCGGCCGTTCAATATGTTTGGGGACGACATTAGTCAGCTAATTGGCAGACTAATGTCAACCTGCAGCGCCTGATCTCGCTGAAAGGTTCTTTGACGCATCAGGCAACCACACACGATGTGGGCGCAGATGAGACTAAGCGGTGATATTGGAGTTGTCGTCCCAGTCGTCGACTGGGCACAAGAAGATAGCCGCCGCCCACCATACGGGGCGGCGGCTCGGGAAGCCTCGCGCAGAACTTGACCCGGCGCAAGGCAACAAGAGGAAGACGGCCGGCTTGCCGCTACGGGTCCCGGCGCCGACGGACGACGCGAGCCAGGCCAACCAGCCCCACGCCAAAGAGCAGCATCGACGGCGGCTCGGGAACCGAAGTGGGTGGCGGCACTCCCGGAAAACCAGCAGCGGGGTTGATGACCCAACCGCCGTTGTAGGACACGTTCGTCGCCATCCAGATTCCCTGCCCCGACCGGTCCATCAGGTACACAAAGTAGTCGAACGAGGTTTCCTGGGTCCCTCCGTTCGGAGTCGAAAAGTTGATGTTGAACTGCAGGAGGTTGACCCCGGGGCCACTTGCTGACCCCCAGGTCGCTCCACCCGACGAACTCCACCCTGGGGCGGAGAAGGCGAACGGATTGACCCCGCTGAACTGGTTCCCACTTAGCCACCGGAGTTCGATCCGGGTAAGCGTGTAGTTGGCGTTCGAATAGCCCCAGTCCGACGGCTGGTCCTGGAACCTCTGGCCCCAGACGGTGTCAGCCCTGGCCAAGGAGGGTGTGGCAATCACCAGCGCGGCAATCGCCAGTGCGACGAGTACCCTCTTCATTCTGCGCTTCCTTTCCAATGGAAAATACGACTGAGAATCTCGCCACCATTTCCTTGCCGGCCCCATTGAGAGGCCCGCAGCAACACCCCCCGTCCTCCGATCGGGAATCCTTCAATCATGCGTTCCGAAATGTTGCCGGTACGAGGTCGGTTCACTGGCCGACCGCCGAAACGTGGAAAGAAATGTCCATCGGCAGACGAGCCGACGTCTGCAACTCAGCAAGCAGGGTGCCAGTCAGCGCAGAATTGAGCACCGCCAGGCGACCTCTGCAAGTGTGCTCGTAAGTCGCGTAACGACAGTCACTTCCGGCGCCGCACTTTGCGAGGTAGCGGACGTTGCGTCGCTGTCAGTGGCGTGAGTCACCCGTGAAGAAGACTAATGTCAGCGGGGTCGGCAATCACCGGAAGATCTTTAGGGTCGCACGCCGCCCAATCAGAACGCGCCTCAAGCGAACAGTCGCGTTTGGGATACATTCGGACCGAAGTATCACGGCAAGATCACCCGCGGATTCGGCAGAACGCCACAGCGGCTCATGGCACGCAAGGCTGCCACCTGGAAACGCCCGGCTCAGGCGCAGCTCGAGTACGCGAAAGCGATCCAAGGACAAAGAAAAGGCGGCATCGGGCCAACCCAATGCCGCCTCGTGTGTGACTCATGGAGCCCGGGGCCGTTCAGACCCCTGGGGTCCATTTCTTCCAGAGGATCTGCCTCTCCCTGCTAGATTCCTCCGACCTTGATCGTCACCCGCTTCGTATCGGTCCCCCCGAACTTCGACTCGGTCTTGACCTCGATCCAGCCGTCGCTGCCCGTGATCTTCACGAGCGCGCGGTAGCGGATCGAGTCGCGGCCGCGCAGCCGGAACTCCGCCGTCTTTCCGCTCATCATCGTTGACGCGGACTGATCGTCGAGCGCATCGAATCGAACGACCCGCGCGGGCACGTCGACCTGGGACACATTCGGCGAGGTCGAGAGCGTCAGCTTGTCCCTGACCGCCCGCTTCAGCTGAAGCGCGCGATCGGAGAAGGTCGGATACAGACGGTCGTTCTGGATGGTCGTGTCGACCCAGAACAGATCGCCGGTCGCCGGCGTGACGGTCACCTGCTCGATCTCGACCTTCGGGAACTGTGTCGCCGCGAACAGCGCGAAGTGTGTCTGCCTGAGCGCCTCGGTTTCCATGTACGGTGCCGGCGGCGTCCTTCCGGTGTGCTTCTTCGACGTGCCCCCAATCCACACGTCGCCGAGATCAGGGTGCTTGAACTTCTTCGGCGTGATCCACCCTTCGCCCGTCATCTCCGTGTCGATCCATGAAAGGACCTCGGCCTCGTCGACGGCGCCGTCGTTGTTGCGATCGGCGTCGAAGGCAGGCGGCCGTCCCCAGAGCTCGATCAGATACGAGAACGCGCCGAGCATGCTGTACGACGCGGCCTGCGCCTGGCCCGAGAGGCCGCTGAAGGTGGGGTTGTAGTCCTTCAGGATGTGCGCGCCCTCGGTGACGATCGCCATCTGGGAGTCCATGTCGTTCTGCGCGTCGGGCGCGACGGTTCGGGGGAAGAGCTGCGCGTACCGATCGGTCTTGCGCAGCTCGGCCAGCTGCGCCGCCACCCGGGCATTGTCGGCCTGCATCTGCTCGGGAGTCAGGCCCGCGCGCGTGTCGGGCGGCGCCATGAACATGATGAGCCGGCCCGTGTTGTGGTAGTGGAAGCTGGCGAAGATGTTCGGGTGCTTGAGCTGGAACTGGAAGACGTTCCTCGTCTCGCTCTCGGACATCGGGTACGGCCAGCCGTCCTGCAGCGTCCAGCCGAACGGGAAGTTCCGGTTGGGATCCGGCCCGCCGAGGTCGTCTTCGTTGATCCGCCCGTCGCCGTCGTTGTCGTAGCCCTCCATGCCGATCCGGCGGAATCGCGGCGCCGGGTCGCTCGCATCGGTGACCGCCACGAATCTCCTCTTGTCGGGCGACAGCTTGAAGGTGCCTTCCGGATCCTCCGCCCACATGTTCGAGATCTCGCCGTCGCCGTCCACGTCCTCCGTCTGGTCCTCGTCATAAAGCCCGTCGCCGTCGTTGTCCTCGGGGCGATACGGCTCGCGGGGGTTGTTCTCGGTGTTCGGCTCGGTTGCGTACGAATCGTTCCCGTCCACGTTCAGGCCCGGGAGGATGTAGAACGCGCGGTGATCCACCAGGTCCTTCACGTACGGATCGTAGTCGTAGCGCGTGAGCAGGTACCAGGCGAGATACAGCGAACAGGTGACGCCGTTGATCTCGTTGCCGTGGATCGAGCCGTCAACCCACATCGCCGGCTTCGAGTCGGCGGCGCCGGTCGCCTTGGCCGAGATGGTCAGCATCCACTGGTCGCGCCCCATCCGGCTCTTGCCGATCGACGACAGGTCCGCGAGCTGGTTGTACTGTTTCTGAAGCCCCTGCAGGATGGCCGTCTTCTCGGCGTAGCTGTAGTACTGCTTCCAGTTGATCGGAAAATCGAGTTCGCCGTGATTGCCGGCCGGGCTCGACACGATCTTCTTCTGTGCGCCGACCGGGCTCATCCAGACGCTGCCTGCGAGCAGCATCACGGTGAGCACCAGCAGCCAGTTGCGAAGTCTGTGTGTGTGCATCGTTCGTGCTCCTCGAGTCACTGAATGGCCAGGTCGCGAATCTCTGTGCCGCCCCTCTGTGAGGTCACGGCAACCTTCAGCGGAGCGTCGCCTTCGACGGCGACCAGCCAGCTCACCTCTCGACGATTGCCTGCCTGCCGGACCGCGGGCGTTTCCGGACGCTGCTCACGCATCTGCGAGAGTGCGAGCGTGCCCGCGGCGCCCTGTCTGCCGCCACGGCCGCCTCTGCCGGCGCCACGCCCTGCGGCGGCGCCCTGTTGGACCCCGGCGCCAGCAATGGCCAGCGTGCCCTGCATCACCCCGAGCCTGAGCCAGCGCGATCCATCGAGGAAGGTGATCCTGCCGTTGGCCCCGAGGAGCCAAATCACGTCTTCACGGTTGCCCCTGAGCGAGGTGCCATTGGCCACCTGCGTCGGCAGCACGCCGGTGTTCTCGACGGTCGCCGTGACCTGGATCACCTTGTAGCGGCCGGGCGCGCCCGCCTTCTTGATCGTCACGACCGATCCGTCCTGGCTCGCGACGCCGCGCGTCGCCTGGTTGGTCGTGTAGAGCACCTTGGCCGTCGCATCCTTGATGACGACGTGCGGGAGCAGCGTCGCCTTGTAACGCTCGAACTGCCACGCGGTCTCGCAGACTTTCGCGAGCGTCTCGCGCGTGGCATCAGGCAACTGCGTGCTCATCGCGTACGACCCGAACTGGCCGAACGCCCAGTCGAAGAACAGGCCGAACCCTGCGGGTGCCTGGCGCTCGTTGTTGTACGGGCTGCGCCAGAGCCGCGCCTGTTCGACGGCCCGGGAAGGCCGCGCCGCACCCTGATCCGCGCCCGGCGCAGCGCCGCCCGCTCCGCGCTGGGCGGCAGCGGCCCCACGCCTGCCCTGAGCGGCCTGTTGCCCTGCCTCTCCCGTCGGCCGGTCCTGCGGCGGCGCAGACCAGGACGCCGGCACGGCCTCGCCCATGAGCTCCAGATACTTCTTGCCAATCAGGCGATCCAGCACGGCCACATCCCTCGCATCGACGCGGTTCTCGGGCCACCTGGCGTACGGCCGGAATGTCGTCGTCCCACCCGTGTCGAAGGACTGAACCATCAGGATGTTGGTGTGATTGGTGAAGAACTCCAGGATCGAGCGGGCCTCGGGCGCTGACGAAGGGAATTCGCCGGTGCCGCCTGGCGTGCTGTCGTCTTTCCACCATCCTTCGGGGAAGTTGCCATTGGCCTCCGCGGCCGGATCGACCTTCGCAGCCTTGGCCTCGCCCTGGCCCGCCATGCCGTCCGGGTTCGGGACGGGGCAGATGTAGAACGCGTTGTCGTCCACGAGCCTGGTGATCTCGGCGTCGCCCCCGTATCCCGAGACCAGCTTGTCGACGATGAAGAGGCAGGCTTCGGTGCCGGCGCGCTCATTGCCGTGCAGGCCGCCGTCGATCCACTGCCCAGGCTTGGCCTGATACGGCTTCATGGGAGTCACGTTGTTCACCGCCGGCGTGCGCGGGCGCTGGAGCGCAACCAGCGAGTCGATGGTGACGCCCTTCTTCATGTTCGACACGACCAGCACGAAGATCGGCCGATTGCCGGCGCTGCGGCCGATCTCCACCAACTCAGTCAGTGAAGGATTGGCCGTCGCGACCTTCTTCAAGTAGTCCATCGTCGCCGGGAGTGTGTGGTAGTCGGTGAACGACACCGGGACGTTCACGCCGGCCGTCGTTTGCGCGGCCTGCGGCGATGGCCTGGACTGGGACTCGACGGTGAGGCCGCCCAGCATGAGACAGAACGCGGCCGCCAGACAGAGCGCACCGCCGCGGCCAGGGAACGCGTGTTCCCGCCCGGATCTTCTCGACCGGTCGATTCCTGGTGACATAGAGAACACTCCAAGGATTGAAAGGGGGGAGACGACTAGAAGGGCGCGAACCGGTGGGGGAGTCGGCGGGCGGGAGCATACCACGTCCAGCCGGTCTGATCGTCGCGCGAGCGCAGCCTGTCGATCGCTGGCCGACACGCTGGCTTGATGGAGGGCGGCTCTTCCGCCTTCGCGGTTCGCTTCGGCGGACCGCCGTAGCCTTGGCGCAGGCGGTCAGAGCCGCCGGTTGCGCCGGGCCTCAAGACCGGGCCTCCATCCGAGGACGCGGTCTCCATCTGAATCCCGCGCCGCCGTCCAAACGACCGGACTCCATCGGAGGCGCCTGTCGTTCGCGGGCCGTTACGCGCAGCGTAAGGCGTTTCG
The DNA here is from genome assembly GCA_963843385.1 of uncultured Acidobacteriota bacterium. Lineage (GTDB taxonomy): Bacteria > Acidobacteriota > Vicinamibacteria > Vicinamibacterales > JAKQTR01 > CAVOHU01. The sequence goes on along the minus strand of CAWJJY010000004.1, from coordinate 475,177 downwards.
CCGTTCGTCCCCTGCTGTGGACCCGGGTGTGAGGAATCTCACGGAATAGGCCGTGAAACGGACGGCACGATTCTGGCTATGACAGGGATTGCCGGCAATCAGGAAACTCGGGCCGGCAATGGAGGTAAGTGTCATGCGGACTCGATCTGTGAAATTCGCCACGCTGAGCGTGGTTCTCTTTGCACTCTCCCTCTTCGTGGCGCAGTGCGCTAAGGGATCGTCCTACAACAGTTCCCCCGGGCCATCGCCGACGCCGAATCCCGGTGTCACGGCCGACGTCACGATCGCGATCGAGGGAATGACCTACTCGCCGAGTTCGGCGACAGCCAGGGTTGGACAGACCGTCGCGTGGCGCAACACGGACTCTATCCCGCACACGGCCACTTCCAACGCGAGCGGGTTCAACACCGGCAGTATCGGAGCTGGCGGCACGAGCAACCCGATCACGATGAGCACAGCTGGGGTCTTCCCGTATCACTGCACCATCCACGGTCTCGCGATGTCCGGAACGCTGACCGTCACCCAGTAGCCCTCTCCCCTCGCGGCGCCGGCGTCCTTCCTGCTCAAGGAGGCCGGCCGGCGCCGACGCCCCCCGATTCCATCACACCCGCTTCACGCCTTCGGTCAACTTATCCCTGGGCTCACCCGAGCGGGTGGCCTGGCGTGCCAGGCATCTGTGGGCTCCGGGTGCAACGCCATTGGCTTCAGGATTCCTGCTGCAGGCCGGTCTCGCGCGTCGGCTGGTCAGTCGTGACGTCGGACCCGTTCGCGCCGGCCGAGGGCGTCAGTCTCGCGAGTCGCCTCGGCGGAACCGTGGGGCCCCCGAGACCCCACGGCGATTTCGGCCCCTTCGATGCGACTTGCGCAACTGACGCCCTCGGCGCGGCTCAAGGGTCCGACTTCACGACTGACCAGCGCGACGCGCCGACAGAGAGGCAGGCGACACGTCCGCGGCAGCCGGCCAGTGTGCTGCCGCCCGGGCAGGCCCCGCGAGACCGATGCCGCGGAACGACTGACCAGCGTCGGATCGTTCGCGTAGTCAGGCTCACGCTCTTCCGGAGAACTCGCGCGTCTCGGTGTGGACCTTGACCTTCTCGCCCTGCTTGATGAAGAGAGGCACGCGGATCTCGAGGCCCGTCTGGAGCGTCGCCAGCTTCGTGACGCTGCCGCTGGCCGTGTCGCCCCGGATGCCGGGCTCGGTGTAGGTGACCTCGAGCTCCACGTGCGGCGGCAGCTGGATGCCGATCGGGTTGCCGTTGTACTTCTGGAGCTGCACGATCATGTTCTCCACGAGCAGCTGCCGATCGTCGCCGATGAGATCCGACCCGATGGCGATGGTCTCGTAGGTCTCCTGGTCCATGAAGTTGAAGGCGTCCTTGTCGGCGTACAGGTAGGACGCAGGCGTCACCACCAGGTCGGGCTCCGCGAACTTCTCGCCGGCCTTGAACGTCTTGTCGAACACGGCTCGCGTGATCAGGTTCCGCATCTTGACGCGCACCAGCGTCTGGCCGCCTCGGGCGGTCGGCGTGGAGATCTGGACGTCCAGGCACAGATAGGGCGCGTTCTCGAACTCGAAGAACATCTTCCGCTTGATGGCTATCGCTTCAATCAACGCTGGCATGCATTCCTCTGCTTCAGGATCACCGGATCCGTGGTGATCCGCAATGACGCCGGGCCCCGATAGTCCCGTCCGCCCGCGGCAACGACCGCTCTCTTCCCTCACGATGAGTGTACACGACTAAGAGCGTGCGCCGAGCCTCGCGGCGCCGAAGGCGGGTGGGACCATTCCCGGCGCGCACCCAATACGGCCGGGCGCCGGGCCTACGACTCCCACTCCGGCACGATCAGCTCGTCCCGGAACTCCGGGCCCACCATCGTCGCGGCGATGCCCATCGCCTCCGACACGCGGGAAAACGTCGCAGCCACTTCATCCCATGGACGCTTGTCGATGAGCTGAAGGGTCAGCGTATGGCGCAGACGGAAAAGCTCCCTTCGTTGAGGCGGCGAGAACGAACGATTGAAGAAGTTGCTTTCCTCGGCGTGGTGGTACGGCACGCAGGGCACCTGCCGGCACAACTGATAGGAGGCCGCAAGCACCTCGTTTGAATTCATCGAGTAGTGAGACCACGAGTCGATCAGGCCGGTGATATGCCACTTCTCTCGAAACTCCGGCGACGCCAGGTCGCTCGATGGAAAGATGGAAAGCGGGTAGACCTGGAAGCTGCTCGACGAGGTGCCGACATCGAGCGAGTTGATGAAGGCTGCCGTCGTCCGAATCGTCTCCGCGGTCTCCCCCGGGTAACCCACCAGGAACGTCATCAGAACCGATATTCCTTCACGATCCAGCAACTCGATGCCTCGCTTGACCTCCGGCGGGCGCTGCGATTTGTTCATCCGCTCGAGTTGAGCCTCGTCTCCGCTCTCGACCCCGACCAGTGCGACCAGAAGCCCGGACTGCTTGATCGTTCCGATATTGGCGGGTGTCACGGAGGTGGATCGCATGAACCCGGCCCACCCCCTCAGGCCCGAGGCGACCAGCGATTCGCACACCTCCTGGACCCGCCTGGCGTTGATGAAGACGTTGTCGTCGGTGACGTGAATCATCACCGGCTTGCTGCCTGCCACGCGCTTGATCATGCGGAACTCGGCCAGCAGGCTCGAACGGGAACGCAGCGTGATCGTCGGATACAGGTGACAGAAGTCACAGTACCGGCAGCGGAACGGACACCCGATGGACGTCCTGACGGGCACGCGCGCCGGCAGCTCGTCGACCAGGTCCCAACGCGTGACGTCTTGATCGTGATCGACCTCCTCCGTTTGCCGGCCGGTCAGGAAGAGCGCGCCGTCGTTCATCGGAACAGCGAGATTCGGGATCGTCGAGAAGTCCGCCGAGCGTCCCCTCTCCATCTCCTTCAGCGCGTGCAGCAGCGGCCCGGACCCGTGCGGAGACACGACCAGGAGATCGGCGCCAAGCCCACGGTGTGCCGGGCTGAAGATCGACCATGTATCGGATTCCCCCGTGACGGCCTGCCGTTGCTGGACCGCGCGGTGGTGCTGGTAGTGTTTCCACACCAACACGCCGCCGACGATGATGAATGCGTCAGGCAGACCGATCCGGATTGCCGCGATGATCCGGCGCAGCGAATCAGCGTCCACGATCATGCTCGACGAGAGGCAGACCGCAACGGGATCGTGCCTGGCGATGCCGGCCAGCGCGCCGGCGTCCCACCTGTTCGTCAGAACCGTGGAGTACCCTGCCGCGCGCAACAGCCCGGTCAGGTAGTACCCAGCCGCGGGGATCGTCTCGGCTTCGAGGGTAGAGGGACGGAGCTGCTCCGCGTGAAACCCGCCCGACGCAAGAGCATAGAGCGTCTCCAGCGTCAGCTCCCGTTGCGATGTCTTGAGCCTCACCGAGAAATCGATATGCCCACGCGTGGCATCCGCCATGGGCGCGAAGATGGCAATCGTCCTGGGCATGGTTCTCAGACTGTTGACAGTCAGGCGAAGGGGTCCGTTTGTCAGACGTCCCTGCCAGCCCGCGCGTTCGATGGGGGAGCAGTCGTGGCCTCTGTCGGCGAGACCAGTTCCCCGAACCACGCGCCGCTCTCCATTCTCAACCGCACCGTTCGCAGGCACACGTGGCAGTTGAACTCCCCGCCGACTTCGATCCGCTCCGGCACTCGCAGGAACGTGCTGCAGTAGGGGCAGGATATCGCCTCGTCATCTTTCCTGGCCGAGCGCTTGAGGACGTGATTGATCCGGCCCGCGCGGAAGCACGTGATGAGCGCGCTCACGCACTCTGGATCGAGCTGGGAGCCGCTGAGCCTCTCCAGCTCGCCGGCCGCCACCTCGGGCGTCAGTCCCCGGCGATACGGACGGTTGCTCGTCATCGCGTCGAACGTGTCGGCGACAGCCAGCAGCCGGCCTTCCACCGGGATGTTCTCGCCGGCGATCCCGGACGGGTATCCGCCGCCGTCGAACCGCTCGTGATGGAACAGGCAGTAGGGGATGAGGGGCTTCAGCCGCCGGATGTCACCCAGCAGATCCGCGCCCCTCTTCGGGTGGACCTTGACCTTCTCGAACTCCTCGGCGGTCAGGCCGCCCAGCTTCGAGAGGATCTCGTTGTCGACGGCAATCTTCCCGATGTCGTGCAGGACCGCGCCCTGTTCCACTTCCGCCAGCTTCTCGTCGCTCCACCCCATCTGACGGGCCATCGTCGTGGCGATGTTCGTCACGCGCCACGTGTGACCGACCGTGTAGTGGTCACGCAGCTCGACCGCGTCGGCCAGCATGATCAACGTGTCGTGATAGGACTCCTCGACCTCGTTCAGGTGCTGGGCGTTCCTGATCGCAATCGCCGATTGCCCCGCGAGCGCGGCCAGCAGTTCGAGATCGTCCGGCTGGAAGACCCTGTTCCCGCCCCGCGTGTCCAGGTAGATCACGCCCAGGGGTGAGTCCTGGTAGAGCAGCGGTGCGCAGAGCGCAGACGAGATTTTGAGACTGGCGATGCTCGCGCCCGCGTCGAAGAGGGAATCGCCGGTCGCGTTGGACGTGAGGATCGCTTCCTTGCGGGCGAACGCGCGATTGACGATGGTCCGGCTGACCGTGAAGGCGACCTGCTCGATGCTGGTCTTGACGTGGGCCTGCTTCCACTCGTCCTTGTCTTCCTCTTTGAGCAGGATGACGCCGTTCTGCGCGGGCAGCAGTTTGAAGACCTGTTCGATGATCCGCTCGAAGAGCGCGTCCAGGGACCGCTCGCCGGCGATGATCTCGTTGGCCTTGTAGACGGCCTCGAGCCGGCTCTGGGCCTTCTTCAATTGCGTCACGGTCGCGCCGGCGTTCAGCGCGCTGAACATCGTGTGCGACAGCGTGTCCGCGCGCGTCGCCTGGAAGGTGCCCTCGACCCTGTCTTCGAAACGGACACCGCGCCACGTGGTGGTCGGCTCGTCGCCGCCGGCCTGCCAGTTTGCGAAGCCGGTTTCGAAGCGAAGCTCCTGGTGGCCGACCTTGATCAGGTCGCCGTGGACCAGGCGCTGTCTCATGACACGCCGTCCGCCGACGAAGGTGCCGTTGTGGCTGGTGAGGTCGCGCAGCAGCACTCCGTCCGCGTCGCACTCGACCACGGCGTGCTTGCCGGAGACCATGCGGTCGTCGATCTGGATCGGATTTCCGGGATTTCGGCCCATCGTGACGGGGCCGTCGATTTCGTAGATCCGGCCCGCATTGGGGCCTGTCAGCATGACGAGGCGACCGTTGCCCATCGTGTCAGCGTCCTCGCGCGGTCGCGATTGTACTCCGACGATGGCGGCTGGTCGATCAGGCTGGCGGCCCGCGGTGGTCGCGAAGCTGAGTCCCGCTCGCAGCTCGGCGCCGGCAAAACGCATCTTCGGGGTGTGTCGCCGATTCGCGCGGAACCCAGATGACGGTCTCGGCCCTACCCATCTCGGCGATTTCGGCCCCTGCAATGCTCGTTCCGCAGACTGCGCCGGTCGTCGGCTCGGCTCGAGGGACTCGCTTCGCGACCACCTCAGGCCGCCTGTATCTGGTAGTCGGCCGCTGGTGACCGGCTGGTTGCCGCTGACTGTTCTACTTCACGCTCAGGATCTTCGCGATTTCCGCCTCGAGCGTCGATCCGGCCGGGGTCTTCTCGACGAAGCGCCCGATTTCCTGACCGTTCCGCAGGAACACGAATGTCGGGACGCGCGTGATGCCCCACTTCTCGGTGAGGCCCCCAGCGTCCTTCTTGGTGCGGTCCACACCGACCGCCGTCAGCGTCTGCTCGCCGATTCCCGCGGCGTCCATGATCGCGAAGTAGCGCGGCACCTCGCGCTTCGAGTCGCCGCACCAGGTTCCCATGATGAGCAGGACCGTCACGTCCTTCGCGTTCGCCTTGATGGTGGCCACCGACTGCCGCATCCGGCGTATAGGCCTTCGCGAAGTAACTCTCCCACGACGCATAACCCTTCACTTCGTCGCGCGTCAGGTTGCCGAGCAGCGGAGGTGGTGCCGGCGGCCTTGCGGCTGTCGCGGTGCGAGGCGCGGGCGTGGCCGGTGACGGCGCGAGTGCTGCGGGCGGAGCGGGCGTGGACGGCGCGTGGTGCGCGCGGGTGCGGTTGGAGGCGGGGCCGCTGCAGCCGGAGCCACGGGCGCAGACCTGGCGGCCTCAGGGGGAATCGTCGCGGTCTTTATCTGGGTGCTCACCGCACACGCAACCGACATCCCGATCGCCAGGGCCAGCAACATCAGGAGGCCCGGCCACGCAGGCACTGGCCTGCGTGTCCCAGCTGCGAATCCGTTGTGGATCATGACAATCCTCAATTCCGATGAATGAAGGCTTTCCAACGCGTGCCCATGATAGCCGAAACGAGAACAAGGATCGGCGCCACGCGAGGTTCTCAGCCCGGACGCGGTTGTATTGGAAACCGCCGAGATTAGAACGCGTCGTGAGTGGAACGCGCCGGGAAGATGGAGCGCGTGGGAATGGAACGCGCGGGGCCCAAGATGATGGCACTCGTTACAAGTGACCCCCGGAACTGGGGCCGCTCAAGTGACGCGCTCTAGCGAGCAGCGGCGGCAGGCAGCCTATAATGAAGTCATGGGCCCGCGGCTCGTCCGCCTGTCGATGGCAACGCTGGTCGCCCTGATGGCGGCCGGCGCCACGGGCGGTGGGCAGATCCAGACCACCTCGCAACAACCGTCGCAGCAACAGACGGTGTCGCCGCAACAACCGCCCACTCAACCGCCACCGCAGCAAGCGCCGCCACCGCAACAACCGGCAGCGCCGCAACGCCGCCGCCGACAGAGCCGCCGCAACAACCGCCGCCAACACAGCAACCGCCACTCAGCCGCCGCAGCAGCAACCGCCGCCGCCGAACCACCGCAACAGCCGCCGACACAGCAACAACCGCCGCCCACTCAGCAGCCTACTCAGCCGCCGCAACAGCAGCCGGTGTTCCGCGCGGGCGTCAAGCTGGTCCGGGTCGATGTCTCCGTCACGGGCAAGGAACGACCTGCCCGTAGCCGATCTGACGGCAGACGACTTCGAGGTCAGCGAGGACGGCATACCGCAGAAGGTCGAGCAACTGCAATTCGTGCGCCTCAGCGGTCAGCGGCCGCCGGGCGACGAGAGTTCCCTGGAAATCCGTTCGCAGGATCAGGCCGAAGCAGAAGCCGCGCGTGAAGACGTGCGCGTGTTCGCGATCTTTTTCGACGACTACCACGTCGACAAGGAACCGCAGATCATGATCCCGCTGAAGCGCGGGCTCTCGGAGTTCGTCAAGGCGCTCTGGCCCACCGACCTGATGTGCCTGATGGATCCGCTGACGACGTTGAGCGCGTTGAAGTTCACGAGATCGAAATCGGACATCCTGGACGACATCCGCCAGCTCCAGGGACGCCAGGGCGAGATCTTTCCGATCAAGAGCGTCATCGAGGAAGCACAGCTTCAAAGCGGCGAGGTGGACCGCATCCGGGCGCAGGTCACCTTCTCGGCGCTCGAGGCGCTGGTCGTCAGGCTGGGCGGGCTGCGCGAGGGACGCAAGACGGTGGTCTTCGTCAGCCAGGGCCCGCGAACCTTCTTCCCCTCTCGCGGGATCAGCCTGCAGACGGATCTGAACGATGTCCTCAGGGCCGCCAACCAGGGCAATGTCGGCATCTACGCGATCGATCCCCGGGGCCTCGGGCTCGACAACCGGGCAGGCGATCGCAACACGCTCATGCAGCTCGCCGCGGAGACCGGCGGGCGGGCCGTCTACAACACGAACAATTTCGAGCCGGGCCTCGAGAAGTCGCTCGTCGACACGAGCGCCTACTACGTGCTGGGCTACACGCCGACGCGCACCGAGGACGATGGCAAGTTCCACAAGATCGCGGTGAAGCTCAAGCGGCCGGGGATGAAGGTTCTGGGACGGCTGGGATACTGGGCGCCGAGCGCGAAGGATCTCGCGGCCGTGGCGGCGGCCGCCAGCAAGGTCGTCGAGCCGAATCTTGCCGCCACGCTGAAGTCGCTCTCCGTGACCGAGGCGAGCAAACGCCTCGTGGAAGTCTGGACCGGGACCTCACGCAATGCCGACGGGAAGACCGAGCTCGCCGTGTCCTGGGAATCGTCAGATGCCGTCGAGGCGGCAACGGTGGCCGGTCTCAAGGTTGAGGTGCTGGCGGAGTCAGGCGGCAAGCCGATCCAGCCGGCGCAAGACATGCCCGCCATGCTGGCCGGGAAGGCTCTCAAGACCAAGGCGGTCTTTGTCCTGGATCCGAAGCCCGTGGTTCTGAGCTTCGAGCTCCGCAGCCTCGACGGCACGCTCATCGACCATTGGACGCAGCCGCAACCCGTCCCGGATCTCTCCGCGCCCGCCCTCGCACTTTCGACCGCCGAGTTCTTCCGGGCTCGTTCGTTCCCCGAGTTCCGCGCGCTTCAGACCGCGAAGGACCCGGTCCCATCGGCGATCCGCCAGTTCAGCCATTCCGAACGCGTGCTGGTTGCCGTCGAGTGCTATGCCACCAACGCCGCGGAACCGCCGATCGTCGAAATCAGCCTGCTGACGACCGAAGGACGCGAGTTGACGGCGCTGCCCTCGCCGCCGCTCGAGAACGGCAGGACGCGATTCGAGCTTCCCGTCGGCAGCCTTGGCGCCGGCGCCTACGTGCTGAGGATTCGTGGACGCGTCGGCTCGACGACGACCGAGCAGCTGATTGCGATCCGCGTGGTACCCTGACCCGGCCCCGTCACCGCAGCCGAGTCTCCAGGAGGCCGGCTCCGATCCGGCGGAGACCGGCCACTCGTGTCCCGAGTCAGAGGTGCGGTGACAGATAGTCCGGAGCGCGACGGCCGGATCCCCGAGGCGCGGCGACCGAGAATATCGGAAACATGCGAGGGAGAAGCAGCGCGACGGGGCGGGATGCCCCGCCCGCAATCTGTCGGCGAGCGTCCGACCCGGGACACCAGCCTCGAACATGACTCATCCAGCCGCGTCTCGAAAGCGCATCATCATCAACCCCACCGGGCTCACGCGCATCACGGCTCGCCGCCGAAGAGCACGACCGTGCTCATCGCGTCGGACTGGGCCCCGATTCGCGCGTTCGATGCGCCGATTCGAGAGCACCCCGAATCGGTCTACGGCGATCTGCTTCCGCTCCTCCGCAGCGCCGACCTCCGAGTCGTCAACTGCGAGTGCGCCCTGACGACCGCCGATCGGCCCGTGTGGAAGAGCGGCGCGGTGTTCAAAGGCGATCCGGCGCACGTCGCGGGCCTGACCGCCGCGGGGTTCGACGTCGCCTGCCTCGGGAACAATCACGTGCTCGACTACGGCGTTGTCGGCCTGCGCCAGACGATGTCGGTCCTTCGCCGGAACCGCATCCGCACCGTCGGCGCCGGCCTGACCGACAGGGAAGCGCACGCGCCGCTGACCCTGACTTCACACGGCGTCAGGATCCACATCGTCAACATCAGCGAGGGCGAGGACCTGACCGCGTCGAGCGGCGGCCCGGGCGTGTTCGGGTGGGACCTTCCGAGGGCCCTCGCGACCATCCAACGCTGCAAGAAGTCAGGCGGCGTCGTGCTTGTGATTGCACATTGCGGTCTCGAGTACATCCCCTACCCGCCGCCCTATGTCGTGGCCGCGTTCCGGTCGATGGTCGAGGCCGGCGCCGACTGCGTCGTCGGGCACCATCCTCACGTGCCGCAAGGCCTGGAATTCCACAAGGGACGGCCCATCGCGTACTCGCTCGGCAACTTCGTGTTCTACCAGAAGACGGATCTCTACCATCGCAAGGTCGGCTACTGCGTGGTGCTGCAGCTTCGCAGGAGCGGCATCGCGAGCATGGCGCTTTGCCCCTACCGCATCACCGATGCAGGCCTGCGCCGCCTGGAAGGCAAGGAAGACGCGGCGTTTCGCCGAACCCTCGTGAAGATTTCGCGCCCGTTCAAGACTCCAGCCGGGCCGGAACTGGCGTGGCAGGCCTATCTCGCGCACTACGGCTCGAGCGGATTCACGGCCGAGGTGCAGGGCATCCTCGACCGAATGAAGGCCGAGCCGCAGAAGGCGGCCGCCATGTTCCGCAACCGCATCACGACGATGCAGCACGTGGAGTTGTGGCGGGACCACCTCACGCGGTCGATGCAGGCGCGCGCGCCGCGCTACTCGCGCGAGGCGTTCGACATGGCAGCGGAGTACTTCACGCGGAAAGTCGAAGTGACCGCCGCGACAAGGCGCCAGTAGTCCTCCAGCTCGCCCTCGTGCGAGTCGAAGCGTGTCTGGAGGGTCCGCTCATCGCCACTGGCCGTGCTCGGGCAGTCTCGGTGCGTGCCCGGCTCGGCAAGCCGGCGTACCGAACCTTACCGTGGCGCATCGCCGATCTCGCGCGGGGCCCCCATCCCCACGCACGGTCTCGGCCCTCACGGTTCGCTTTGCGGGACCATGATCGGCTTGCTCGCAGGGCTCGCCCCCGACCGTCCAGATGCCGCCGTCGGCTCGGCTCGAGGGGCTCGCGCCGCAGGACGCCGCCGTTGCCCGACCCCAGCCGCCAGCCGCCCAAGTGCCCGACGCCCGGCCACCCGCTTGACGACTCACCGTCGTGGTCCCCCTCCTACAGGTTGTACCGGCCGCGCGCCGATTCGATGACCGCCGCGACCAGGCGCCTGTAGTCCTCCATCTCGCCCTCGGGCGAGTGGTGGTGCAGCGTGTAGAGCTGCGGGGCCCAGCTCTTGTGCGGCTTGAGCCCCGGGATGCCGTTGACCTCCATGATCCGCAGCGCGCCGGCCGCATCCGTCTTGATGTCGATGCGCACGTGATCCAGGCAGTTCATCGCGTCGGCAGCCCGGGCAGCCAGCGCGCCGGCCTCCGCGGCACGCGGCCCCGGCGGGTTGATGTGCGTCAGGCCCACGCCGCGCAGATCGCTTCTCAGCACCTTGTGCTTCCCGTAGTACTTCTCCTCGACGGTGACCAGGCCCGACAGGCACTCCCGCGTGCGGCCGTTGCCGACGACCAGCGTCGTGAACTCGTCGCCGGGCATGAAGTCCTCGACCAGTGCGGCCTGGTCGAATTCCCGCTCGATGTAGGACACCTGCCGCCACAGCTCCTCTTCCGAATAGACGACGCTCTGGTCCGAAATGCCAACCGAGCGTGATTCGCACATCGGCTTCACGAACGCGGGGTAGCCAATGCCCGACACCTCGTCGCCCGTTCGCACGAGATGGTGTGCCGGCACCGGCACGCCGTGCTCCGCGAGCGACACGTGCGTGTGGTACTTGTCGATCATGTCCTTCATCGTCTGGCTGTTGGAGCCGATGTAGGGAATGCGGCGCCGGTCGAGCTCGTCGGCCACCCACAAACCCTCGGCGTTGCGGCCGATGAACTTCTCGTTGGGCGTGATGTGGTAGAGCGCGCTCCAGACGATGTCGAACCCGCCCCGGTCGAGAACGGAAATGAGCTCGGCTTCCGTCTCAACACTTGCGATCGAGGCGGCGTGGCCGGACGCGTCAGCCGCCGCGGCGACCGACCTGGTGACGCTCATATCGCCCCACCCCTGGGCGTCGCCACCGGGTCCGGTCAGGAGCAGGACTCTCACGGGTTTCTCCTTCTCGAGACGGTCATTCCTTCACCGTCAGGCTGGAGGCCGGCGGCTGGAGGCTGGCGGCCATGTCGGCACCCACGCCTTCGATATCACGCCCCGCCCTCATTCACCCCGATTCAACCGGTCGCGCTGCAGACGGCATTTCTTTCGCCGTCAGGCTGGAGGCTGGAGGCTGGCGGCCATGCCGGCACGCACGCCTTCGATATCGCGCCCCGCCTCTCAGCCCGATTCGACCCGTCGCGCCGCCTCGGCCGCGAGCCCCGCTCTCACGTCAGAACAAATCGGGCACGTGGGAATAGGAATGCAGAGCGCGCACCGTTGCAGGGGAGACCGGTTCGATCAGACCTCCGATTCCCTGGAGCGCCTCGTCAGTGAATCGCACTTTCGAGACGACCTCAACCGTCGGCGTAGCGTGGCGCAGGGCGGTCGCGGACGCACGTTGGATTCCGGGGCCACCGACTGAACAAGAACATGATTGGGGTTGAGCGCGAGAACGGACTTGCCGGAGTGTCGCTCGAGGGCCGAGCAAAGCTGGCTGCCGACATAGCCGAAGTGGGTGCAGGCCAGGCCCGCGTAGATGATCTTGCCCGGCAGGTCGAGCGACGGAACGGTCGATGCGTACTGTTCGATCAGGTACGCAGCCGTCATTCCGCGCGGGTTGGCTTCGATCGCCGCAGCGAGGCCGTGGCAGGAAATGGCCGCGACCCGGCGGGGGTCGACGCCGTGCGCAATGAGCCGGTTTCGATGGACGCCCGACTCGATGGTGGTCTTTGTCCCGAGCACGATCACGGCGCTTTCGGGCGTATCGGCCAGCGCGTCGCGGAAGAGCCCAACCCCTGCGTCCACGATGCCCTGGACAGGGGTTGACGCCGTGCGGCTGTGGCCCGTCAGAGGATAGAGGATCGACAAGGTATTGCAGGCGATCAGGATCTGGTTGGGGTGTAACCGATCCATCGCCGCCAGCGCGAGATCGAAGACCAGGGCGCGCGTGGCCGGGTCCGGCATCGCGTTGTATCCGCTGCCCTCCTCGGGCCATGCGTTGACGTAGGTCAGGCGGGTCGGCCGGGCCGGGCCGGACACGCGGAGGTTCCGCTCAATCTCTGCGCAGATCGACAGGCCGCCCAGGCCGGAATCGGTGATGATCAAGTGAAGGCTCGCGGACATCTCGGTGTATTGTATCCGCGGCAGGCGATTGGTTCGCGTTCGCATGGAGGTCATGATGCGCATTCGAGCCCCGTTCCGTCTTCTTACCCTTGCGGGCATCGGCACGTTGTGGCTGCTCACCCCACCGGCCGGTGTCCAGGCGGGGAAGCCAACGGCAGGCCAGGCGCCGCCGATTCCGGCGCAGCAGATCGCGCCAAACGTTCCTCCAACCGGAACGGCCCGGGTCTCGGGCCGCGTCATCGCGGACGATGATGGAGCGCCGATCAATCGTGTCATGGTCTCGATCACGGGCGGCACGCCCGCGATTCGGCCTGCCGGCGCTCAGCCTCGTCCGAGCAGCCCCACGGCTGCTGCAGCCGCACAGGCGGCCGGGACGACGCCCTTGATTGCGATCTCGACCCTGACACAAATACCGGTCGGTGGAGCGTCGAGCGGGGCGCCCACGCTGCCTCCGGGCATGATCCGGCGGGAAACTGAGTCCGACGCGGCCGGGCGATTCGAGTTCCGGGACCTGCCCGCTGGCCGCTTCAGTCTCATGGTCCAGCGCAAAACCGGGTTCGTCGCGCCAAAGGGCGTGCGGGCGGTGCAACTGGCCGAGGGCGCGGCCGAGTCGGTGACGTTTCGACTGGTGCGAACAGGAGCCATCACCGGTCGCGTGCTGGATGAGTCAGGCGAGCCGCTCGCACGGGCAATGGTGCGCGCGAATCGATTCGAGGTCAGCGTCACTTTCGGCAGATACCCTGCGGGCACGATGTCCAGTGCAACGACTGATGAACGGGGCATCTACCGGATCTTCGACCTGCAACCTGGCGAGTATGTCGTCGCGACGGAATTCATGAACCCGCTGCCGCAGCGTACCGCCGTCGAAGGTCCGAGGACGGGGTATGTCCAGACGTTTCATCCGTCGACCGTCAAAGCGGACGAGTCGAGCGTGGTGACCGTTCGCGCCGGGCAGGACACCGCAAACATCGACATCTCCATGCAACGCGCACAACTGGGCGAGGTCACTGGCCAGGCGCTCGACGCGAAGGGTGACCCCCTGGCGAGCCAGGCCACGACCGTGAGGCTCGTGCCCAGAAACAGCGGCATGAGCGGTTCGTTCGTGTCGGGAATCACCACGAAGCGATCAGCCGGCGGTCAGTTCGTCATCTCGAATGTTCCGCCAGGAGACTACTACCTGGTCGCGACCACAGGCCGCAACGCCGTGTCCGGGATCGCGCTCGAGGCAGCCTACGTGCCGGTCACAGTCAACGGAGACGAGGTGACGGCGAACATCCAGACCAACCTCGGGGCGACCGTTTCCGGCCGGATCGTGGTGGAGGGCCCGCCGCTTCCGGTTCCGCCGATGACCTATCCCGGCCGTGCGCTCGCACTGCAGGTCCGCGCGGTTCCTGAACGCGGTGGCCCGGGCCCGATGTTCCCGATGGACGCCTTCCCGGCAAACGCCTTCGTGACGGCCAACGAGGACGGATCGTTCGAACTGAAGGGACTTCGCGGGCCCATCCGGCTGGCGACATCTGGAGGCGTGGGCGTGCAGTACGCACTGCGACGAGGCGGACGAGACATCACGGACGTTCCGTTGGAGCTTGTCGGCACGGAACACATCGAGAACCTCGAGATCGTGATGACGACCGCCACGGGCACCCTGTCTGGCAGAGTCCTCTCAGCCGACGGTACGCCCGCCGGTGGAGCGCGCGTCGTCGTGTTCCCCGAACAGCCGGGTCGCTGGTTCGGCGGGTCGGCCCTGGTGCGGAATGCCATGTCACTGGACAGCCTCGATCCGGCTCCCACCGGCGCCGACCGTGCCTGGAGGCCGCGCGATGCCGGTCCGCAGCCCTGGCGACTTCATGGCCACGCGACTGCCCGGCGGCCGATACTATGCCGCGGCGCTGGAAGGTGCCGGCGGCGGGATGTTGCCCGATCGAGCGCTGCTGGAGAGGATTCGGCCGCACGCGACGCTGGTGACGCTGGTCGCCGGGGAAACGACAACGGTGGAGCTGCGGATCCTGAAATAGCGCCGAAACTGCCCCAGGGCTGTTGTCTCCTGCCTCTGACCTGCGTATGCTAGCCTGCGGCTTGTTGATTTCCCCCGGCCGCAGGCGTTGCCCCGCCCTGCACCCATCTTGAAGTGATCGGGTTTCGCATGCGGCTTCAGGTTTGCGTCGTCAGGTCGGGCACTCCGCATCTCCTTCCCGGAGGAGATGTCGTCGGTCGAACGGCCGAGAGAAGCTGGGGCGAATGACAGGGGTCGGGTCTTCGTGCGCGGCCGAGAGACGATGGCCGGATGCCGGATTGTGGTGTTGAGGGCTAGCGCGTCCTGATTTCAGTTCATACGAGGCGATGGAGGATCGATGAAGAGACATGCGTCATGGTTCGTTGCCGGCCTGCTCGTCGTGGCTGCCGCCTTTGCCAGCTTCCAGGTGCTCGCGCAGTCGCAGACCGATCCGGCTGTCAGCAGGATCATCGAGCTCGGCACCAAAGACAACCAGGTGATGACCTGGAACGACTACGCGAGCAACCGGTTCGGCGGCCGCGAGACCGGCACCGACGCCTACACCAACGCAACCCAGTGGCTCGCGTGGCAGATGAAGCAGTGGGGCTTCGAGACTGCGCTCGAGGAGGTCGGCGAGGTGCCGGTCGGGTTCAACCGGGGCCCATGGTTCGGCAAGATGCTCACGCCGACTCCGAAGGCGCTGCGGTTCGGCACGCCGAGCTTCACCGCCGGCACCAAGGGCGTGCAGCGCGGCGGGGTGTTCGTCATGAAGGCCGATCCGTTTTCGATCGCGGGGCGCGCATCAGGCGGCCAACCCATCGCGAAGGATATCGTCGCAAAGAAGGAGACGGCGGTCCAGGCGGCGCTCGCGGAGATCAACGCGAACCGGGCCGCGATCAAGGGCACCTGGGTGCTGATTCCCGGGAGTCCGACCTCCGGATTCGGGCGCGACGGGCGCCGCGGCACCAAGCTCGCCGACGGATCTCCCGAATATCTCGACTCGGTTGCGATCCCGCCCGTGACCAAGGCTCTCATCGATGCGGGCGCGCTTGGCACGATTTCCCCGTCGAGGCCCCCGGCCGAAACGCAGCCGGGGAGCAATTCCGAGCCGCCTCTCAGCATGCTCGACGGCTACGCGGCGTCGTGGGACAAGCTCCCGGTCCTGCCCGACATCCGGCTGCTCGAAACGCAATACAACGAGATCAAGGCGCTCGCCGAGAAGAAGGAGCCCGTCCAGCTCGAGTTCGATATCCGCAACTGGTTCAAGATGGGCCCGATCAAGTACCACAACGTCGTGGCAACGATGCGCGGCACGACCTACCCCGATGAGTATGTCGTCATCGGCGCCCACTTCGACTGCTTCAGTTCCGGCACAGGCGCCGTGGACGACGGCTCCGGATTCGGAACCGGAGTGGAAGCCGTCCGTCTCATCGCCGCATCGGGCGCGAAGCCGAAGCGATCGATTATCTTCGTTGCGTTTGCGGCCGAAGAGAACGGGCTGGTCGGATCGCAGGCGTGGGTCAAGAAGCATCCCGAGCTGCACGGAAAGATCGCACTGATGACGGAGTGGGACACGACTCCCTATGCCATCACCGGCGCGACGGTTCCAGAGACGTGGTTCGCCGACTTCCAGAAGATCACGGCCCCGCTCGCGAACCTGAATCCGAGATGGCCGTTCAAGCTCGTCAGGGGCGTGCCCCGTGCCCATGCGACGAGCCCCGGCGGCACTGACGAAACCGCGTTTCAGATGTTCGAGATCCCGACGCTCCGCTTCGCGGTCAGCTCGGCCAGGCCGGGCCCGGACGGGAAGGACGTCAACTACACCTACAACTACGCCTGGCACACGCTCAATGATCTCTACAGCGAGCTGGTGCCCTACACCGAGCACCAGAAGCACTCGGCGCTGGCGACTGCGGTGGTGGCCTACGGCGTGGCGAACCTCGACAAGCTGCTTCCGCGGGCGGGCGTCTATCTGCCGGACGGGATTTTCGCAGACATCGCGATTGGCTCGGCCGACGCGCCGCTCCACGTGATGGCGACGCTGGACTATGTCAACGCGCCGATTCAGACGGCCAACTTCATCCGCATCATCGAGGGCAATCCTCCTGCCGGCGGCGGCCGGGGCGGCGGACGAGGCGGCGCGGGTGGACCGGGAGGCGCGCGTCCGGAGCCTCCGCCAATCGGCAAGGTCATCGCGGTGGTGGACAGGATCGTGAGCGGCGTCGTGGCCTCGGAGACTCAGAAATCGGTCGCCGTGGCGAAATTGCCGAAGACGCTGAACAAGGTTCTCAAGCACAACGTCCCCGGCATCCTGGGCGTGCAGGCTCCGAACTCGTTCTACCTGACGCAGCAGAGGGACCCCACGCTCGACAAGAAGTACACCGCGATCGGCAAGGTCATCGCCGGGGCCGATCTTCTCGACGACCTCCAGAAGGACATGCCCGTCCGGAGCATTCGCATCACGCGTGTCGGCCAGGCTGCCGGCGAGTTCAAGACCGACGATGCGTCGTTCAAGAAGCTGCTCGCGCCAGGCGCGAAGCCCGCGGCGGCCGCGAAGAAGGCCCCGGCTGCGAAGAAGAAGTAGCCGCTTCCCGCGTCACCTCTGACAGCGAGTCCTCCCCGGAGGGCTCGCTGTCTTCCCTCTGGCGCGAGGCGCGGCGGCGTCCTGCTTCGCGATCCCCGCTCTGGGGTCCTCTGGCGGGTCCTGCCCGGGCGGCAGCACGCTGGCCGGCGCCGCGGACGTGTCTCTGCCTCTCTGTCTGGCGCGTCGACGCGCGGACGAACGCTCGCGAGTGCTGCGGCGTCTGGTGCTCGCCGACGACCCCGCTTGCTCCGCGCATCCCGGGCCGTCCAGGTGCTTTGCCCGCGCCGGTCGCCCGCCTCGATGGGGCTCGCGCCGCAGGACGTCGTCGCGCCGGACCTGCAGCCGTCACCCGGCCCCGGCCGCCAGCCCCAGCCTCCAGCCTCCAGCCTTTCTGTCCGATCCCTGTTAACACTCTTCCGCCTCCCGCCGTCTTCCATCTGAACCGTCATTGACCTCCGGCCTGTCGATCAAGCAGTCTCGTGTGGTGGACCACGTGCCGTCCGTTCCGGCCGGGCACGATCCGGCGCTCGTGGAGGCCGCGCAGGCCGGGGACCGTGCCGCGTTCGGCATGCTCTACGAGCGGTACGGGGCCATGGTCCACGGCGTCCTGATCGCGCGAATCCCGTACGACGAAGTCGAGGACCTCGTCCAGGACGTGTTCCTCGTCGCCCTCGAGCGACTGAGGACGCTGCGCAATCCCGCCGCGTTCGCGGGCTGGCTGGCCGCCATCGCCCGGAATCACGCCGTCGACTACCACAGGCGGACGCCCGCCACCGTAGAGGCCGCAGACCCGCCGGCCCCGAGCGATGGACCGCGGGCCGAGGCGCTCGAGGTCCTGGCGATCATCCGGGACTTGCCTGAGGCCTATCGCGAGACGCTGGCGCTGCGCCTGGTCGAGGGAATGACCGGGCCGGAGATTGCGGAGCGGACGGGTCTGACGCCAGGCTCGGTCCGCGTCAACCTTCACCGCGGCATGAAGCTGCTGCGCGAGCGGCTCGGGGAGGGCGGGGACGGGGGCACGATATGAGCGACGACTACCTCTGGGATCGTTCGGGGACGCCCGACCCCGAGATCGCACGGCTCGAGACCATCCTCGGCGAGGTGCGCCACCGCCATCGCCCGCTCGATCTCTCGTCAGCTTGGTCAACCACATCAGTCCGCTCCGCGCGCCAGGTGGCACCGTCTCGTGCCGGCGCTGGCGTTGGCCGCCACGATCGTGCTGCTGGTGGGCAGCCAGTGGAACAGCCTGCGCGAAACGACCGGCCCATGGAGGATAGAACCCATCCACGGCGCGCCGACGGTCGGTGCCGCTCCGGTTCGCGACGGGCTCGGGCTTCGCGCCGACCAGTGGCTCGAAACCAACGCGACGTCGAGCGCCCGGCTGGTCGCCGATGAGGTTGGGGAGGTCGAGATCGGGCCGCGCACGCGAATCAGGGTCGTCACGACCCGCCATGGCGAGCACCGCCTGGACCTGGCGCAGGGAATCCTGCACGCGTACATCTGGGCCGCGCCGGGCCAGTTCCACGTGCAGACGCCCTCTGCGACGGCCGTTGACCTTGGCTGCGCCTACAGCCTCGAAGTGGATTCGCGCGGCGATGGGGTCTTGCGTGTGACGGCCGGGTGGGTCGGCTTCGAGTTGCGCGGACGAGAGTCGCGCGTGCCGGCCGGCGCCCTGTGCGCCACCCGGCCTGGCCGGGGCCCGGGGACGCCGCACTTCGAGGACGCGAGCCCGGGACTGGTCGACGCTCTTGCGCAACTGGACGAGGAATCGGGCGCGGCCTCGGATGCGCTGGACGTCGTGCTGGCCGACGCGCGGCCCCGCGACGCACTGACGCTGTGGCACCTGCTGTCGCGTGTCGACAGGTCGCTGGTCGGGCGAGTGTTCGACCGCCTCGCGGTCTTCGCGCCCCCTCCGGCGGGTGTTCGGCGGGAAGAGATACTAGCCGGGAACCGCGCCGCGCTCGATGCCTGGTGGGACACGCTCGGCCTCGGAGACGCGACACGGTTCCGGACGTGGAGACTGCGCTCTGAGTAACGGTTGATCCTGACAGGTCAGTCCGGCCGGTGGCTGGCGGCTGGAGGCTGGAGGCAGGAGAGCGTCAACAAGACGAAGCGGTCTGGCGCCGCCGCGTCGCTCCAAGTCGCACTGGCCGGAGCCGGGCAGTCGCGGGGCGGGCCCTGCGAGCAAGCCGAATACGTCGCACGCAAATCGCACCGTTAGGGCCAAGACCGTGCGTGGGGATGGCTCTCCGCGGGCAACGCCACGCGTGGCGTTGCCATACGCACTTGGTCGTCGCACGGGCGCTCGCCCAAGTGCGAAGCGGAGCCTCCCCACGCGAGATCGGCGACACGCCCCGGAAAGGTGCTATTTGCCGGCTTGTCGAGCCGGGCACGCCCCGCGACTGCCCGAGTCCGGCCATGGCGGCGGCGTGACTGGCCGGTAGCCGGATCGTCCTGTTCTACGACACGTGGTCGATGTTGATCGCGAGCAGAACGTCGTCCTTCACGCCGGCCCGTGCCTTCCGGGCGTGCTCCAGGTAGGCGGCGCGGTCCTTGCTGGATGCAATCAACGCGGCGGCGAATTCGAGCGACGCGTCGTTCGGGCGAAGAATGAGGCTCTTCGTCACCATCCCATAACCATCGACATCAGCCGCAACTGCCCGAATCGCGGGCGCCCGGCCCTTGAACTCGGCCGTGCTCCCGAGGTCGCCAATCTGCTTGAGCGTCTCGGCGAAGTAGCCGGCGTCGAACAGGGCGATCGGGTCCGGCTTGCCCGCTTTCGTGTTGGCGCGAATCCGATCCATCAGCGTGACGAGCAACTGCGTCGCGACCTGGCCGTCACGGCTGGCGTAGATCGCGGCGCGGCGAAGCGTCTCCATGCGGACAATCACGGGAGTTGACGGACCGAGCAGCGCCTCGGTGTCGGAGACGAGGTTCGCGACGTTGTAGTCGGCGCGGCCGTCGCGCCAGCCGTTCGACCCGTCCCATGGCAGGGACGGTGAGCTGCCGATGTTGAACGGGTGACAGAGCAGTGGCGGGCCGGCCTGTGCGGGCGTGGCCATGGCGATTACGGCGAGCAGGACTCCGGCTCCGAGGGTAACGGTTGCGTTGCGAGCAGACATGGGGGCTCCTTTGTGCGCCGGAAGCGATCACGCGGCGCGGTAGAAACAGTGAACTGAGGTGTTCGTGATCTAAGGACGTGGAGAGGACGGCGACTGTTAACCGCGAGGGGACAGTCCGGCTGGTGGCTGGCGGCCGCGGACCCGGGGTCCTTAGACCCCGGGCTCCAACGGAAACAGTTCGCGTCCCCAGAGGCGGGTGACCGGGCGGCCAAGCACCTGGACGGCCCGCGGATGCGCGGAGCAAGCGGGAGTCGTCGGCGAGACCAGACGCCGTGGCGCTCGCGAGCTTCGTCCGCGCGTCGACGCGCCAGACAGCGAGGCAGGGACACGTCCGCGGCGCCGGCCAGTGTGCTGCCGCCCGGGCAGGCCCCGCCGAAGGACCCGCCGAAGGACCCGCCGTACCCTGCCCGCTTTCTTGGCTGTAAGATATGCGACACGCTACCCTGACCTTCGACACACCAGGCCTGTGAGGTTCACCAGAGAGCCGGAGTCCACCATGCGCGTGTTGCCCGTTCTCGCCCTTGTAGGAGTCTCGTCCGTCATGACACTGGCCCAGTCACCCGGGGATCGGCCCGCCTCCAACCCTCGCGCCACGCGATCGGTGGTGATGGCGCGCCGCGGCGTCATCGCGACCAGCCAGCCGCTGGCATCGGCGGCCGGGCTCTCGGTCCTTCAGTCCGGCGGCAACGCCATCGACGCGGCCGTCACCGCAGCCGCCGTGCTCTCGGTCGTCGAGCCCACGATGAACGGGATCGGCGGCGACCTGTTCTCGATCGTGTTCGACGGCAAGACCAGGACGCTCCAGGGCCTGAACGCGAGCGGCCGGGCGGGGCGGGGCGCAACACCGGAAGCGTTTGCGAAGCTCGGGCTGAAAGAGGTTCCCACCCGCGGCCCGCTGCCCGTGACCGTTCCCGGCGTCGTCGATGGCTGGGACACCCTGCTGAAGAAGTACGGAACGATCACGCTGGCCCAGGCGCTCGCCCCGGCGATCTCGTATGCCAGAGATGGTTATGCCGTGTCGGAGATCATCGCGGACCAGTGGCGTGACGTCGAGCAGGTCCTGGCGAAAGATCCCCTGGCGGCCGCCGTCTTCCTGCCGGGCGGTCACGCGCCGCGCGCCGGCGACGTCTTCAGGAATCCGAAGCTTGCGGACTCGCTGGCCCTCATCGCCAAGGAAGGCCGAGACGCGTTCTACCGCGGGGCCATTGCGAACGCGATAGCCGCCGACCTGGCGCGACGCGGCGGCCTGGTGACGGCCGAAGATCTCGCGTCACACCATTCCGATTGGGTCACACCGATTTCGACCAGCTACCGCGGCTACGACGTGTTCGAGATGCCGCCCAACACGCAGGGCATCATTGCGCTCGAGATCCTGAACATCCTCGAAGGCTTCGATCTGAAGGCGCTCGGCCACAACTCCGCCGAGTACCTCCACCTGATGGTCGAGGCCAAGCGGATCGCGTTCGCCGACCGGAACGCATACCTCGCCGATCCGGGCGCGGTGCCTCCGGCGGTGGTCCGCACGCTCCTGTCGAAGGACTACGCGACGACGAGGCGGAGCGAGATCGATCGCAACAAGACGGCACAGAGCTACGCACCGGGCGCCATGCCGACCCAGGGCGCCGCCGGCACGCCGGTGCCTCGCCACGACGACTTCCTGGAGGGGCGCGATCGCGGCGACACGATCTATCTGACCGCCGCCGATGACAAGGGCAACGTGATTTCGCTCATCCAGTCGCTCTTCGAATCGTTCGGCTCGGGCATCGTCGCGGGCGACACCGGGATCGTGCTGCACGACCGCGGCGCCGGCTTCAGGCTGGACGAAGGACACCCCGATCGGATTGCCCCCGGCAAACGGCCGATGCACACGCTGGTGCCCGCGATGGTCCTGAAGGGCGGGCGGCCGTGGCTGTCCTTCGGCGTGATGGGCGGTGACATGCAGCCCCAGGGACACGTCCAGGTGCTGGCCAACCTCATCGACTTCGGCATGAACGTGCAGGAAGCGGGGGAGGCGCCGCGCTTTCGACACATGGCCGGCGGCGTCGCGCTCGAGTCGGCGATGTCGGCCGAGGCACGCAAGGGCCTGACCGCGCGCGGTCATCAGCTCCTCGAGCGCAGGGGTGCGTTCGGCGGGTTCCAGGGCATCCTGATCGACCCGGTCACAGGCGTACTGATGGCGGGCTCCGATCCCCGCAAGGACGGCCTCGCGATCGGACGGTAGCGACTCTGTACGCGGTCGCCAAGCGACTTCGGATGAGATTCGCCGAGAATAGCATGTGGCGAACAGTGAGGCCGTCTGGCGGGTGACCGGGCGTCAAGCACCTGGACGGCCGGCGGATGCGCGGAGCCCCTCGGCGTGGCTCGGGGCTCCCTGAGCGAAAGTCGAAGGGAGCAAGCGGGAGTCGTCGGCGAGACCAGACCGGCGTACTCGCGAGCTTCAGCCGCGCGTCGACGCGCCGGATCGAGGATTCACGGACATGTCCGCCGAGCTGGCCAGCGTGCTTGATGCTCGGGCAGGACCCGCCAGACGAAGGGCGCAGATGCCAACGTTGATCTGGTCGATCGCCCGGGAGATTCCGATGAAGATACACCCTGCCTCTCGCCTCATGCCGGCAGTCGGCTTGGCGGTTGCGCTGGCCACTTGCCTGGTGCTCGCGGGCCAGCCGCCGGCAAGGCCTCCGGCGATTGACCCCGAGAAGCAGCGGAAAGCGATCGAGGCGCTCACCGTGCCGTGGCCCGACGCCAAGACCGTCGCCAGGCGCCGCGTTGACGCCGTGAACCGCAGGCTCTTCCGGTCCGCGGATCCGCTGACGGTCACGCTGCGCGGAGACTTCAACGCCCTCAGGCGCGATCGCGATCCGGAAAGCACCAAGACGTTCCCGGGCACGTTGATCGTCACGGGCGAAGGCGGTCAGGACGTCACCCTTCCAATCACCCTGCGCACGCGCGGCGCGATCCGCCTGAGCGTCGCCATCTGCGAGTTCCCGCCCATTCGCGTCGACCTGCCGAACGATGGCCTGAAGGGCACGGCGTTCGCGGGCCAGGACTCGCTGAAACTGGTCCCCCACTGCGTGAACAACGCATCGTACGAGCAGTTCATCCTGCGGGAGCTGCTCGCCTACCGCATGTTCAATCTCTTCACGCCCTATTCGTATCGCGTCCGGCAGGCCAGGGTGTCGTATGTCGACGGCGCCTCGGGCAGGCAGGTCGCGAATCGCTACGCCTTCTTCATCGAGAGCGATGAAGACGTGGCGCACCGGATGGAGGGCCGCATCGCCGCCATCATGGGCCAGAAGTTCGCGGGCGAAGACGAGGACACGCTCGTGCTGATGTCGCTGCTGCAGTGGATGATCGGCAACACCGACTACTCGATCACCTACCTGCACAACATCCGCCTCGTCCAGAAGGAGAACGGCATGCGCTATCCGATCGCGTACGATTTCGACAGCTCGGGCATCGTCGCTCCGCCCTACGCTGCGCCGGACAAGCGCCTCTTCATCCAGAGCGTTCGCGATCGGCTGTTCCGCGGCCCGTGCCGGCCCTTGGAGAAATATGAAGTCTTCCTGGCGAAGTTCAGGGAGAAGAAGGACGAGGTGATGCGCCTCATCGACGGCGTGGACGGGTTCACCGACTCCACGCGCCGGGACGTGCGATCCTACATGAACGACTTCTACTCGATCATCACCAACCCCGGCCGCACGAAGAAGGCGCTGCTCGGCGACTGCCTCAAGAGCTCGAGGATGTAGCGGGTCCGGCGTTCGAGAAGCCCGGATCGCCCGCTCCGCCCGCAATACGAGTAGGGATACGTCGCGCGAGACGCAACGCGTTCGCCGTCGAGCGCCTCGCGAGGCTCGCCGTGTTCACGGCCGATCCGTGGTGGGTACCATTTCTGTGCCGGCCGCGACGCGGACGATCTCCTGAAGGCGATCAGGGAACGCGCCGAACCGGGCCGCTGACCGGCCGGGCCACGCGTCCTATAATGGGTCAATGCCCCCGCTGCCGCGCCGCCTCCTCGGTCTGGCGACAGCCGTCCTCCTTTCGGCCGCCGCCGGCGGGCTGCCGCCCACCCAGTCGCCGACGCCGTTCGCCGAGAAGATCGCGCAGCTCTCGGAGCCGCCCGGCTACTTCGACAGCGACAACCTGATCTCCAACGAGAAATCGTACCTGCACGTGATTCCCGCGCTGCGCGAGGCGGGGCTCGGCGGCGGCGCGTACATCGGGGTCGGGCCCGATCAGAACTTCTCGTACATCGCGCACACCCGGCCGTCGATCGCCTTCATCATCGACGTTCGCCGCGACAACCTGCTCCTCCACCTGCTGTTCAAGGCGCTCTTTCACCTGTCGAGCAGCCGCGCGGAGTATCTGAGCTTCCTGACAGGCCGGCCCGCGCCGGGTCCCGCCGACGCGTGGGCGGGCGAAGACCTCGAGCGGATCGTCACGTATCTCGACGCCACGCCACCCTCGCCGGCGGTCGGCGCGGTGCGCGACCGCGTGGACGCGGTCATCAAGGGGTTCGGCGTGGCCCTGTCGAAAGACGATCTCGCCACGATCGACCGCTTCCACCGCGTGTTCATCGGACGCGGGCTCGGGCTGAGGTTCGAATCGGCGGGCCGGCCGCCGCGCAGCTACTACCCGACGTATCGCGAGCTGCTGCTCGAGACCGACAGGAACGGGCGGCGCTGGAACTACCTGGCGAGCGAGTCAGACTTCCAGTTCGTGCGCTCGCTCGAGGAGCGCGACCTCGTGGTCCCGGTCGTGGGCAACCTGGCCGGCCACGTGGCCATGGATGCGATCGGGCGGTTCATGAAGGAGCGCGGCGATCACCTGTCGGCGATCTACACGTCGAACGTGGAGTTCTATCTGGCCAACGGCGGCGTGCTCCAGCAGTTCTTCGCCAACCTCGCGCGGCTTCCGCACACCGGCAGCAGCCTCGTCATCCGGGCGGTCTTCCCGAACCGGTTCGGGTGGTACGACACGACCCCGGGGTACTTCAGTGCCTCGGTCGTGCAGCGCGTGGACGACCTGCTGGAGGGCGCGGCGAGCGGACGGATCCGCGACTACCAGGACATCATCAGGAGCCGCTGATCGGCTCCCGTGCGTCCCGCAGTCCAGGCGGCTGCCTGGCGCTCCTACATCCCGATCCTGATCGTCCACGCGCTCGAGAGCGGCTGCGACTTCGTCTTGACGTGCAGCACGCCGCGCCGGTCCGATGCGTCGAAATACCAGCCTTCCAGCGCCGCGCCGAAGTCCGCCCGGAGCTTGTCTCGAGCCGCGCGGTCGGCGCCCGTCATGGCGATCTCGGAGAGCGCGCGATCGCCGAGCTTCACGGTCGCGGGCCTTGCGGGCACGTGGACATCCACGAGATACGATCGGCTGGCGGGCATGTCTGTGTACCGGCCCTTGGCCGCGCCAACCGTGACGGCGATCCGCGCGCCCGGGGCGTCGAGCGACTTCGGCGCCTCCACCTCTATGAGGGTTCGCGCAAACGCTCCCGCCCGATACTCCTGCGTCTTCCCATCGTCTTCATAGAGGTTGAAGCTCGATTTGCCGAACGGATAGACGTCGAGTGTGACCGGGTCCTTTGGCTTCTCACCGTCGTAGAGCATCTCTGGATACATCGGGATGATGGCACCGGCCTTGACGAAGAGCGGGAGCTTGTCGAGCGGTGCGGCGTAGTTGTTCACGACGGCCGGCCCGTACTGCTCGGTCCCGTCCCAGTAGTCGATCCACTTGCCGGCCGGCAGGTAGATGTCGTTGCGGACCGTCGTGTCTGCGTAGACTGGCGCGACGAGGAACCACTCGCCGCTCATGAACTGGTACTGCGTCCGTTTGGACCACGTCACCGGATCGTCTGGGAACTCGAGCACCATCGCGCGCACCGTCGGCACGCCCGTGTCGTAGGCCTCCCGCGAATAGGTGTACAGGTACGGCGTCAACCGCATCTTCAGCTTCATGTATCGGCGGTTGTAACTCGTGTAGGGGTCGCCGAAGATCCACGGCTGCTTCATCAGGTTGGTCTGTTTCGACCAGCCGCTGATGATCATCCAGGCCGGCGTGAAGACCTTCCACTGCAGGTCGCGGACGTAGGTCTGCGCGCTGCCGCCGAAGATGCCGTCCACGTCGCCCGTGGCAGCGTTGAACCCCGAGAGCCCCGCGCCGATGACCGTCGGGATGTGGAAGCGGATGTACTCCCAGTTGCCCGACTGGTCGCCCGACCAGATGGTGGAGTAGCGCTGGCCTCCCGCCCACGCGCACGTCGTCCAGACGAAGCCCCGCGAGTTGCTGTTCTTCTCGATGCCCTCGAAGGCGTCGCGCATGCCGTTGAAGGCGAACTGGTAGCCGCGCCCGACCCACGCGACGTCCAGCTTCATCACACGCGAGCCGAGCGCGCCGACTTCGTTCGCAATACGGTCGAGGCCCTTCTCCGTCCAGAGTCCCGTGTAGAACCCGCGCTTGCGGAGCTCCTGGATTGTCGATTCCAGGTCCTGGTACCCGCATCCATATCCGTCGTTCGGCAGGATCCAGCCCCCGGGCATGTCGTTCGCGCGGTAGACGTCCGCGACCTTGCTGATGACGTCCGGCGTCTTGCCGGTCTTGTTGTAGCAGTCGGCGTCGCCGAACTCGAGGCCCCAGCGCGGGGGGAAAAACGGCCGGCCCGTGACAAGCGTGTAGCCGTCGAGGATCTTCTTCAGCGTGGGGCCATAGAAGTAGTAGCAGTCGAATCGCGGCTCGTCGTGCGAGAGCGCGAGAGGCGAGAAGAAATCGTATCGGCCGGGCGCCATCGTGTTGCGAAAGGCTCCGTATCCCGCGGTGCTCATGTAGAACGGCGCCGGGTTCGGCGTCGTCCCGTCGCCCCATCCGCGCGTGTTGAGCCTGATGTTGACGGAGGTGTCGCGGTGGGAGAAGTACCCGTTCTGCATGCCGCCGCCGTAGAAATGCTCGGCCTCGCCGCGCCGCAGGGTCTGGACCGTCGATGGACCGTAGGTCAGCGGACGCGTCTCCTGCCAGACCATGACGGCGTTGTCCTTGTCGAACAGCGCGAATCGCAGCGGCTTCTTGTAGACCCGCAGCACGCATTCCTTGCTCTCGATCCGGTAGTACTCGCCGGCATCGCGGGAGGGCAACGGGATCGGGGCGCCTTTGAAGACGACGATCTGCGCATCGCCCGGCGTCGGCTGAGCTTCCGTGAAGGTAGCCGTCCGGCCCCAGCCAGATCCGGAAGATGTCGTCGCGGACAAACGCCACCCGCACCTGATCGGGCCCCGCGCCGATGAGGAACGTGCCGTCCTTGGCTTCGAACGCCGTCACGTCTCCCAGTGTGATGGTCCTCCCGCGAGGCGGGGCCGGCTTGGCGGCGGTGGCCTGCTGGCCAGAGGCAGGGGGAGGCGCCTGGGCATTCCCGAGCATGTCACCCGACTGCATGGCGAAAGATTGCAGGGCGACGAGAACGGCGATCAAGGCGATCATGTTCCGGCGTGACATGTGTTGGGCGGCTCCTTGTCTTTCCGTTGGCCACGAGGACGGCCCCTCGATCGGTGCGCCGTGCATCCGGTAGCGTACTGCTTGTAAGCGTGCATCGTACAGCGGGCATCGTGCACCGTGCAGCGTGCATCGTGCACCGTGCGGCTTTCAGTCTGTAACCTGTAACCTGTAACCTGTAACCTATAACCTGTAACCTTCCGATCGAGGCCCGGCCCTGGCGCCGCCGAAGTTGAGCCGTCTGGCGTCCAATCCGCGATATCCTTTCGCCATGCATTCATCATCGTTCTATCGTTCTGCAGTCATCACGACAGGCATCATGTTCTGCGCATTGGCGGTGGCCGGTGAGGCGAGCCGCTCCTCGGAGCCGCAAGCCGACAAGGAAGGCGCGCCGGTCACGGTCCTGTTTCGCGCCCTGACCTCAGATGGACACGCGATCACCGACATCAAACCCGAAGAGCTGACGCTGAAGATCCAGGGTCGAGCGCGGACGGTGCGGTCGCTCAAGCTCATCCAGTTCGGAGACGCTGCGAGCGAACGCAAGGCGGGATCGTCTCTACCCGCGCCGTACTCAACGAACGAGGCCGTGAACCTGTCTCGCACGATCCTGCTGATCGTTGACGATGAGTCGATGACAGCCGGAAGAGAGCGGCCGATGAAGGACGCCGTGCTCTCGATCGTCGCCAGCGCGTCGCCCCAGGACCGCATCGGCCTGATGACCGTTCCTCGAGGGGGAACGACCATCAGCCCGACGCCTGACAGGACCAAGGTCGAGGCGGCGATCGAGACGCTCAGGGGGCGAGCCTCACTCGGCCAGACTCCAGCGGACTCGATTTGCCGGACGATTGTCACGCTTGAGTCTTTGCGGGGATTGTTCGAGAGCTACTACTGGGAATCGCTGACGACCATGGTCTACCTCTCCGGCGGGATTTCTCCGGCCGGGCTCGCCACCGCCCAGATGGGCCGCTCCTCGGACGTGTGCGAGCTGCGCCGCGAAGACTTCAAGAAGACGGCCGACGCGGCGCTCCAGGCCCCGATCGATCTGTATGTGGCCTATGTCCCGGATGACTCGACGTTGAGCCCGGCCACGAACAACGAGCAGCTGTCAGGACTCGAGAACCTGTCAGGCCTCACCGGCAATCAGCTCCTCCAACTCGGCGGAACCAGCAGGCCGTTGATGGAGCGCCTCTTCCGCGAGACAGGCGCCTACTACCTGCTGAGTTTCGATCCCGAAGCGTCAGAGCGGAACAACGGCAGCTACAGGGTTGAGCTGAAGACGTCGCGGGAGAAGATCGAGATTCGAGCCAAGCCCGAGGTCACCATCTCGAAGGGAGGCTCCAGATCAGGCGGGCCGAAGGGCCCAACGACGAAGGAGATGCTGCGCGTCGCGTCCAGCTTCCGCGAGCTGCCGTTGCGCGTCACGGCCTACATCGCGCGCGACAGCGGGGACAAGGTCAAGCTGGTCACCGCGTTCGAGCCCAACCAGGCGGGCGTGAAGCTCAGTTCGGCCGGGGTCGCGCTCTTCGACGACAAGGGCAAGCTCTTCGCGCAGACCACTCCTCAGGCCTCTGAACTCGCAGGCGGAACGGTCGTCTCGGCAATCCCGGCAAAAGCGGGATCCTACCGCCTGCGGATCGCGGCCATCGACGCCGCCGGCCGCCGCGGTGCGATCGACCAGGAACTGCGGCTGGAACTCGAGCAATCCGACAGTGTGAAGCTCAGCACCATGGTGCTCGGAAGGCCCGCCGGCGAGAGCTTTGCGCCGGCGCTGCAGTTCGGCACCGAACTGACGGCGATCGCCTACATCGAGGTGTACGGCGTGCCCAAGGCAGCGGCGGTGACGGCCACCTTCGAGCTGGCGACGACGGCGAACGGGCCCGCGGTCGTCACCGTGCCTGCCGCGATTCAGTCGCCCAAGGCCGAGGACGCCAGGCTGCTGACAGGCGAGATCCCGATCGGGGGCCTCATGCCGGGCGACTTCACCGTGCGCGTGGTCATCAACGTCGATGGCCGCCCGGTCGGGCGGGCGGCCAGGACGTTGAGGAAAGTTCTGAAGTAGCAGATCGACTGCCCCGAGGCGCCTCCTATTTCTTCGCCGCGGGCGGTTTCGATCGATCCTCGTACGGCCGGAGGTTCCAGTCGAAGAACGCCCACGTTCGGTTCCAGGAATCGATCTGTTCCGGCGTGTCCATCCGCTCCAGCGTCTTCGGATCCACGCGACGGCTGAAGGTGTGGCCGCCGCCGGCCGATCCGGGCGGCGGATCGATGTAGATCTTCGTCTCGGCCAGGTCGGACTTCCGCGATCGCAGCGCGTCGACGATCTGCTGATCCTCGACGAAGTTCACGTCGGTGTCGTTGGTGGCGACGTGCACCAGCAGCGGCACCTTCAGCTTGTCGACGCTGTAGAGCGGCGACCGCTTGATGTACTCCTCGTTCTTCTCGAAGGGCAGCCCGCCGATGCGCTTCTGCGTCGCGAAGTCCCACTGGTAGCCGGGGCCCTTGTAGCTCAGGCGGAACACCAGGTTGGTCACCGGCACGATGGCCGCGGCCGCCACAAAGGGCGTCTTGTCGCGGAACACCGAGAACAGGGTGATGTAGCCGCCGTGGCTCCACCCCATGATGCCGAGCCGCGCCGGGTCGACATGAGGCAGCGTCTTCAGGAACTCGACCGCCGACACGGTGTCGTCCACTTCGTAGCCGCCGTAGTCGATCGCCTGGTGGTACGCCTCGCCGTAGCCCGTGCTGCCGCGGTAGTCGGGCGCGATCACCACGTAGCCGCGAGCGACGGCCTCCTTGACGAACGGAAACATCGTGATGCCCCAGTTGCCGTGGACGCCGCCGTGCACCCACACCATGGCGGCATGGCCCTTGGCGCCCCGCTTCTGAATCGGCTGGAACAGGTGGGCCGGGATGTCGAGGTCGCCGACGCTGCTGCGGAACGAGACCTTCTGGTAGTCGATGATGCCCTTGCAAAGCTCGGGATAACGCGCCTCGGCGGCCTTGCGTGATTCCTCGTCGCGGGCGTAATTGGTGCCGAGCGACTGGTGCGTCGGATCCTTCGAGACGTACAGCTGCCGGGCCCGATCGGGGTCCATCGGCACCTGCGCCCTGGGATTCTGGCGCGGCGGGCGCGCGGCCTGCGCCTGGCCCGCAGGTGGTTGCTGCGTGGCGGGCGGCGCCTGCGCGAAGCCGATCAGGTCGGCTCCGACAACGAGAGCGGCGACGGCGAATGCAATATGACTTCGTTTCACGATCATTCACACCTCCCAATTGACGATATCGGGCACTGACTGCCTTCACTCGGCTGGCGGCCCTTCGACTCGCGATGCTCGCTCAGGGCAGGCTGGCGGCCCGCGACTCGTTCGATCGCCTCGCGTCAGGGCCGGCGCGGCGGCTGGCGGCGCGACGCGTCCCCGCTGTTGATCCCCTGGCGTGGTTCTTCACGCGGCAGCTGATCGGTCGTGACGCGTCCGCGCTGCTGATCTCCCCGACGTAGTGGCTGCGCGCGGCGACCGGTCGGTCGTTCGGCGTCCCCTGCTCGACGCTCGCGTCAGCGCAAATCGCGTCTTCGGGGTTATGTCCGTGGAAGGGCTGGGGCCCCAACCCTGCCGCCGATCACAACCCCGAAGATGCGCTTTGCCGGCTGACGCCCTCGGCTCGGCTCAGGGGCTGCTTCACGACCGACCGGCCGCCGGCCCGCAATCCACGCGTCCTTGCTCCCCTAGATCAAAGACCGCGATGCTGAGCCTTCAACGGAGCGGGCGCGTCAGCGAACGATCCGTGCGGAGCAGTCCGCGCCCCGAGCCGGAAACCGACGAGCGCATCGGGCGGTTTCCCCGGCGCAGCGCGCCGGCGGGGGCCCCGACGCGGCCGTACTGAAGGTTCCGCGTTGCGGGAGCCGTCGCGCCAGCCGGAGGCAGGGATCCGGAAACCGACCGATCGGGAGGAGGTTTCCCGGACTGCGGAGCCCGGATCGGGAGCTGATGTGCCAGCCCCGTTGGACGCACTCCATTTCGTGGTCTCCGACTTAGCTGCCGAGCGGACCGATGGCGGCCTCCACCTCGTCGAGCACCTCCCCCGAGAACACCAGCCGCTTCATGGTGTTGTGGTCGTTGAACAACGGCCGGTCCACTTCCAGGTGGGCGACCTGACGACGGATCACCTCGCGGGCCTTCTGGGTGCCCTTGCCCGGGGTGAACGAGCGGAAGTCCATCGCCTGTGCCGCCGCCATGAGCTCGATCCCGAGCACTCCATACGCGTTGTCGAGGATCTGGCCGTTCTTGATCGCCGTGTTCATGCCCATCGAGACGAAGTCCTCCTGATCGGCCGCCGCCGGGATGGACTGGATCGACGCCGGCGCCGACAGCATCCGTTGCTCCACGATCAGGTGGTCAGCCGTGTACTGACTCAGCATCAACCCCGAGTAGAAGCCCGGATCGTGCGCCAGGAAATCCGGCAAGCCCTGGGAGAGCGCGGGGTTGGTCAGCCGGTTGAGGCGCCGCTCCGAGAGCACGCACACCATGGTGACCGCCGTGCCGGCCATGTCCATCGGCAGGGAGACGGGTGACCCCTGGAAATTCGCGCCCGTCAGGGTCAGGCGCTTCTCCGGCACGAAGATCGGGTTGTCGCCCACGCCATTCAGCTCGATTTCGACCTGCGAACGCGCGTAGGCGATCGCGTCCCGCGCCGCGCCGATGACCTGCGGCGTTGAGCGCATCGAGTAGGCGTCCTGCACCTTCGTCTTCATCTTGCCGGTCGCCAGGTCCGAGCCCTCCAGGACCTTCATGATGTTCCTGGCGGAGGTGATCGCGCCCCTGAAACCCCGCAGCTCGTGCAGCAGGGCGTTGTAGGGTTTCAGATTGCCGAGCAGCGCCTCGATCGACATCGCCGCCGCGATCTCGGCCTGCTTGAGCCAGCGCTCCATGTCGAAGATGTGGATCGCGGACATGGCGGTCAGCAGGTTCGACCCGTTGATGGCCGCCAGGCCGTCCCGGGCCTGGAGTCCCGGAACGGGAATCCCGGCGCGGCGCATGGCCTCGTTGCCGGGCAGCCGCTCGCCCTGGTAGAACGCCTCGCCTTCACCGAGCAGCAGGAGGGCCGCCTGCGCCATCGGGGCGAGATCCCCGCATGCGCCGACCGATCCTTTCTGACACACCACGGGTGTCACGCCCTTGTTGAGCATCTCGACCATGGTCAGCGTGATCTCGGGCCTGCACCCGGAATTGCCGTGCGCGTGGACATTCACGCGGCCTGCCAGCGCAGCGCGGACGTATTCGATCGGAGCCGGATCGCCGATGCCCGCCGCGTGGTTGTAGATGAGATATCGCTGGAAGTCCTTCACCTGATCGTCGGTGAGCAGCTTCTCCGAGAATTCGCCGATCCCGGTGTTGGTGCCGTACATGGTTTCGCGGGCGGCGAGTTTCTGCTCCAGCATCGCCCGGCAGATCTTGATCCTCTCGAGCGCGGCAGGATCGAGCACCACCGTCTCGCCTTGCCGCGCGACCTTCACCAGTTTCTCAATCGTCAGGCTCGAACCGTCAAGAACGACCGACATGATTCCGCTCCTTCATATGAACGTCCGCGCCCCGGCGCGCTCCATCACTTCGACGCGAAACCCGTGGGCGGGGCGGCCGGCCCCGGGCGCGCAATGAAAACAGAAGATGGTACGTCGCCGCGTGTTCCAGGTAAAGCTCGCAGGGCAGCTCAATCGCTGCTCCATGCCGGGATGGTCGCTCGCCAGGGTCGCGTGTTGAGGCTGGGGTTGGGTTCCTCGGCAGCCTGCAGGACCCCTTTGGGTCCGCGCCGCGATAGGATAGCCAAGGCGAACGGAGTGGCCTGTCCGCTGCAGCGAAGACCGGCCGCCAGAACCTGGCCGAAGCCCCCCAAGACGCGTGACGAGTCCGGACCGTCTCGTACCAGAGTGTCACAAAACGGCAGCCCCGGCGTTACACATCCAGACGGGTGAACCGGCCCGGGCGGCGAAGGCGGCCGCCGCGGAGCCGAGCGGGAAGCCATGGTCGAACCCGACACCTCCACCGATGACGCCGTGCAGACGGAGGTTGCGGGCCTGTTCGATGCCTACGGCCCGGGCCTCTACCGGTTTGCGCGCGCGATCGTGCACGACGCGGGAGACGCGGAAGACGCCGTTCAACGAGCCTTCGTGCGGCTGCTCGAGCACCTGCGCGGGAAAGGTGACGCCTCCAATCTCAAGGCCTGGCTCTTCACCGTGACCGCCAACGCCTGCCGCGACGCCCTCCGCGCGCGGCGCCGATGGCTGAGCTGGGGCCCGGAACACGACCGCAGCGTCGCCCCCGACGAGGGCAGCGACGGAGAACATCGACGGGTACTGGTCGCGGCGGCCAGGCGCCTGTCGGCACGCGATCGCACGCTGATTGCGCTGCGTTCGCAGGGAATGAGCTATCGCGAGATCGCGGGAATGGCCGGAATCAGGGAACAGTCGGTTGGCAGACTGCTGGCCCGCGCCGTCGGCCGATGGCAGCGCGCGTGCCGGCAGGCGGCGGGTGAACGATCATGAGTTCATGCCTCACGGACAATGAGCTTCAGGCGGCGGCCGACTCGGCCGCCTCGCCATCGCAGGCCGCGCACCTCGACGCCTGCGCGTCGTGCCGGCAGCGCCTCGAGGAGCGGCGCGCCGCCATCGCCGCATTCGGCGATCTCATGGAAGGGACTGCCGTGCCGCCGCGCCTCCGCGCCCGCGTGATGGCCGGGATCGCCGGCGCCGACCGCGCGTCCGGCGCAACCACCATCCGGCCCGCCGAGTCGCGGCGTCCCTGGCTGCGCCCTCTGGTGCTGCCGATCGCGACAGTTGCCGCGATCGCCCTCGTCGTGTTCGCGGTGCTTCCCAGGTTCGGCGCGCCGACGGAGATCTCTGCCTCGGAGGTTCTCGGGCGCTCGGTGCTCGCTCTCGGCCAGGTGGCAGGCGTCGAGCGCCTGGAGTACGACCTCCGAATCGAAGGCCTCGACCCGCAATTGCTCGTCGGGGGCGGCGATCAGTCGCTGACCGTCCGTCACATCATCGATCATGACAGTGGCCGATTCCTGGTTGGCAAGTACGCCCCGGATGGAACGCTCGCGGCAGGCATGGCCGAGAATCCGGTTGCCGGAATTCGAACGATGGTTGTCCACGCCAACGGGCGGCGCTACGTCGCACGGCTCGCGCTGCCGTCGGAGCGGCTGCTCTCGATTCCCCAGCTCGCGCGGACGATGCTCCGGACCTGGCTCGGGATCGTGCAGGCCTCGGGATCCCGCGGCCTGACGCTCGCCAGGTCGCCGGAGGGCGACCGGTTCATCGTGCAGGCTCCAGGTCTCCCGGCCGATCCGGGCAGCGCCTGGAATCTCGAGGGCGCTCGAATCGTCGTCGACGCCCAGGACTACCACATCGTCGAGCTGGACACGCGAGGCCAGATGCTCGGACGGCAGTATCACGTGTCGTTCATGCTGCGGCACCGGGAGGTCGGCACGCAGGCAACAGACAGCGATTTCGAGTTCAAGCCGGAAGCCGGGGATGTCGTCCTCGAAGGTCCGGCAAGCGACAATCCCATCTGGGACATCGGGTCGGCGGCCTTGCGCAGGCTGTCGGCCGTGGCCCCCACACCTGCCGGGAGCCGCTAAGGGCCATCATGCCGGCCATGATTCGCACCGAGGGGCTGACCAAGGACTACGGGCGCATTGTCGGTCTCGACGATCTGACGCTCGAGGTCCAGGCCGGTGAGGTGCTCGGCTTCCTGGGACCGAACGGCGCCGGCAAGACGACCACGATCCGGCTGCTGCTCGACCTGCTGCGTCCGACGCGAGGGCGCGCGACCATCGGCGGCTTCGATTGTCACCGGCAGAGCCTGGAGGCGCGACGCCTGGTCGGCTATCTGCCCGGCGAACTTGCCGTGTATCCCGAGCTGACAGGGATGGCGTATCTCGACTACCTCGCCCGCCTGGAAGCGAAGCCGACCGATCGCGCACGTCTCGGCCGCCTGCTGCTCCGCTTCGACGTCAGCGAGCTCGATCTTCGACGCAAGCTTCGTGAACTCTCGCACGGGATGAAACGCAAGCTTGGGATCGTGCAGGCCCTGATGGGACAGCCGGCCGTCGTCATCTTCGACGAGCCCACCAGCGGCCTCGACCCGCTCATGATTGAAGCCTTCGCGGAGACCATCGACGAGCTGCGGCGGGAAGGCAGAACGACGGTGTTTCTGTCGTCTCACATCCTGTCCGAGGTCGAGCGCACCTGCGATCGAGTGGCCCTGGTCCGGCGGGGACGCCTCGTTGCCGTGAAAACCGTCGCCGACATCAGGGACGCATTCCCGCGACGCGTCGTCGTGGACTTCGTCAGCGCGCCGACCGGCGAGATCGCGCTGGCGCCAGGGATCACGGTGGTGTCGCGCGACTCGACGCGGTGGGTCTTCGACATCGGCGGTCCTCTGGGTCCGCTGATCGCCTCGCTGAACGGGCTGCCGATTGCCGACATCGACGTTCAGCGGTTCTCGCTCGAAGACTACGTGCTTCGTCTGTACGCTGATTGACGGCGCGACACATGATCATCACCACACTGGTTCGCCGGTCGTTCGCGCGCGCTGAAGACTACGTGCTTCGTCTGTACGCTGATTGACGACGCGACACATGATCATCACCACACTGGTTCGCCGGTCGTTCGCGCGCGCTGAAGACTGCGGGCTTCGTCTGTACGCTGATTGACGGCGCGACACATGATCATCACCACACTGGTTCGCCGGTCGTTCGCGCGCGCTGAAGACTACGTGCTTCGTCTGTACGCTGATTGACGGCGCGACCCATGATCATCACCACACTGGTTCGCCGGTCGTTCGCGCGCGCTGCGGTCGGCTTTGTCGCCTCGGCCGGCATGCTGGCAGTGTTCCAGTTGATCATGGTGCTGACGGCGACGGTCTACCAGTCGGCGAACTCGTTCGAGACGCTCATTTCGCTCGTGCCCTCGTCCCTGCAGCGCACGATGGGGTCGAGCGTGATGACGTTGGCGTCATTCCAGGGGATCGTCACATTCGGCTACTTCCATCCAGTCGCCGTTCTTGTGCTTGTGATGGCGGCGGCCTACATGGCGACCGAAATGGCCGGCGAGGTCGAGTGGGGCCTGTTCGACCTCGAGCTGGCGCGGCCCGTCGCGAGGTCCTGGATCGTCACGCGGAGTCTGGTTCTCTCGTTCGGACTGACCGTTGCCGCGGCGACGGCGATGGTGTGCGCAACGCTGGCTGGGACTCGTGGTCTTTGCTCCAGATGGCGCCAGGTGGCCGTCGGCGCGGACGCTCATCGAGCTCGGTGCTCACCTGGTCCTGCTGGGGTGGTGCTTTGCCGCGGCGGGCGCGGCGGTGGCGGCGTTCTCCCGGCGTCGCGGGAGCGCGTTCGGGATCGTGGTGTTGTCGGCGGTGTTCCTCTATCTGCTGAGCGTCGTCGCCGACCTGTGGAAGCCCGCCGAGCCGCTGCGGTGGATCTCACCGTTCCATTACTACTCCGGGGTGGCGGTGCTGAATGGAACTGCATCGACCGGATTCGACCTCGCGGTGCTGTCCATCCCTGTGCTGGCGTTTTCACTGGTCGCCTACTGGCAGTTCGGGCGGCGGGATCTCTAGGTCTGCATCGATTCCAAGCCCTGCCGGCGTCGAGACCAGCGAATGGGATCTTGGCGGGGTTGAACTGGCGCCAGCGGGGTTTGAACTGTCCCGAGCTATTGGCTGCAGCCGCGTGCAGCCTCGTCGAGCCGCGATCGGCGACCGTCCCGTCGCGAACGCAGACCTCAAAATACCCTGAAAAACCGGCCTTGAACTGATGATCTGCGACGAGATCAGGGATACACTTGTACACGATTCCGCCGCCGGCCTGCGGCCTTTGGCCGGCAACAACGCCCCCCTGAAACGCGAGGTGCCATCATGCGCACGACGTCCCGCCTGTTCCTCATCCTCGTCGCCCTCGTCCTCATGAGCCCGGTCTGCGTCGTTGGGGCAGCCCCGGTTCAGTCCGGCGCTGCGTCCGACCCGGCCGGGGTCAACGCGGACCAGATGAGAGTCTTCCTGACCACGCTTCAGGAAGCCGTCGCACTCGACAATCGGCACAAGGTCGCCACCCTGTTCGATTTTCCGATGACAGCGTGGGTGGCCGGCCGATCGGTGACGATCCGAAACGTCGCCGATTTCCAGATGCGCTACCGTCAGATCCTGGACGAGTCGGTCAGGCAATCGATTGCTGCTGCTCAGGTCCAGGATGCTTCGGCAGGCCCGCAGGGTGTGATGTTCGACAGGGGCCGCTTCGTGTGCCGCCCTGTCGGAAGCAAGGGGACCCTCAGAATCGTCGCGATCAACGAGCCCTTCACGGGCCGGTAGACGATTCGCGTCCGATGGGATCGCCTTGCCGGTGCGCAGGCGACCTCAGCAGCCCGGGGCCCTCGTGATTGCGCGCGTCGACGGAAGCCAGTCGGGCCCGTCACCGCGAGTCTCACGGGGATGAGGAACAGCTTTTCCGCCCCGCGGCTGAAGGACCTCACGGCAACCTGCCGAAATCCGCACATCAATGCGACGGTTCGCCAGTTACCACAGGCTGAAGACTCGAGGCTGACGGCTGGCGACAGCTTTGGCGGCGAGCAGCTCGGTCGCCGAGCGAGTCCCTTGAGCCGAGCCGATGGCGGCAGTCTGCAAAGAGCATCGCAAGGGCCGAAATCCGCGACGGGGAGGGGACCCGTCGCTGACGCCGACAGAACCCTGAAGATGCTCTTTGCCGCCCTTCGACGTTGCTCAGGGCGCCCCGAGCAAGGCCGAGGGGCGGCGAGCGCGAGCGGGACCGCGACGCGACCGAGTGGCTCACCGCCGGCTGACGGCTGGCGACTGGAGGCTGGCGGCCAGGCGCGACGCGATCGGTCGAATGTCGTCCGCAGTCATGAGATCTTCGCGGGCATGG
The DNA here is from genome assembly GCA_963843385.1 of uncultured Acidobacteriota bacterium. Lineage (GTDB taxonomy): Bacteria > Acidobacteriota > Vicinamibacteria > Vicinamibacterales > JAKQTR01 > CAVOHU01. The sequence continues at coordinate 436,329 of CAWJJY010000004.1, read as the reverse complement.
AGGCGGCATGACACCCGCCCGAACGGCCCCGAGCCCCGCGCCCCGAGCCTCAAGCCCCTGGCCCTACCGCCCAGCCCCTGTTCGGTGCCATGCGTCCTTGAGAGAGGTGGACATGGCGATGGCCATGCTGCCGTCGGCCTTGCGGTAGGCGATGAGGCCCGACATGTTCGGGAACGACTCGATCACTCTCAAGCCCTCAACCGGACCGAGCACGAACGCGGCCTTCGTCACCGCGTCTGCCAAGGTTCCGTCGGGCGAGACGATGGTCACGCTCAACGCGTTTTCGGACGGCTGCAGCGTGCGGGGATCGAGAATGTGGCCGTAGCGCTTGCCGCCGACCGTCAGGAAATTCGCGTAGCCCGCCGAGGTCGACACCGATCCGCCCTTCACGTCGAGGGTCCCCAGCAGCCCGTCTGTCTTGAGCGGGTCGCGAACGCCCATGGTCCAATACGGCTTGCCTGGCGGCAGGCCCACCAGGTACTGGTTTCCCCCCGCGTCGATCAGTCCCGAAAGGCCTCTGCGCTTGAGAGCACCGGCGGCCAGTTCGACGGCGAACCCCTTGGCGATGCCGCCCAGATCGATCTCCATGCCTGCGCGTTCGAGCCGCACGCTTCGGGAGGCGGGATCGATGATCAGCATCTTGTAGCCGACCAGGCTGCGCATGGCCGCCAGCTCGGCCGGAGTCGGCAAGTGGGGCTTCTTGTCGAAGAAGCCCCAGAGCTTCACGAGCGGGCCCACCGTGACGTCGAACGCTCCGCCGCTGCGCGCGCTGACGACCTGGGCGGCCTCGAGCACGCTCAGCATCGGATCGCTGGCGCGGACCGGCCCTGATCCGGCGCCCCGGTTGATCGCGCTGAGCTCGCTGTCATTCCGATAGTTGCTCATCAGGCGATCGACTTCGGTGAGCGCCGCGAAGGCCTCCTCGATGGCGTCGTTCCGCGCGGCGGCGTCGCCGCCGATGGCCTGCACCTGCATCGAGGTGCCCATGATGTAGCGGAACTGGCGCGAGGTTGCGGCGTCCCCGGTCTGAGCACCCGGTGCCTGAGCCAGCGCCCCGGCGACCGATGCCGCACAGAGCAGCGAGGTCGCGCCGTGGCGGACCGCGCGAAGAACCATGGATGGGTCTCCCCCTCGTCTCATTTCCGACCGAAGGGGACTCGGATGCCGGTCGAGAAGATCGCCGCCTGGAACCCGTTGGTCGCCACGTAGCGCTGGTACTGGAAGGTCAGTCCTGTGCCTTCCGGCAGCACTCCGAACACGCCGCCCTTCGGCGTGAAGGCCACGCGGGCTCCGAACAGGTTCGAGTCGAACGGTTCCAGCCTGAAGTCGGCGGTGAACAGGTTCGGCATGCCGCCGAAGTATTCCGGCTGGTAGAAGTACGCGCCGGTCTGGGTGTAGCGGCGGTAGTTGACGGCCACCAGCGTCGACGGCGTGAAGTAGTGCGACAGGCCCAGCTCCACCGAGTTGGACTTGATCGACCAGTCGTCGAAGTAGTGGCGGAGGTCCGCTTCGAGATAGGTCTCGCCCGGCAACGCCTGGCGGATGCGGAGCGCAAAGGTGTGGCGCGAACGAAGGTCGGGCGAGTTGCCGACCATCATCGTGCCGTTGACCTTGGCCCGCAGGAACGGGCTCGCCTGGAACCCGGAGATGCGGTTGTACTCGTAGTTGACCTGCGCGATGGTCGTCTTGGTCAGCGTCTGGGTGACCGACACGTACGCGTCGTGCGAGAACTGGGTTTCGGTCGTCCGGCTCGGATGCAGCTGCGGGCGGTTCCAGGAAAACGAGTAGCCGCCGGCAATCGTCGTGTTGCCCTTGTTGAGGTCGCGCGTTGCCGACAGCATCAGGGTGTTGGAGTTGTAGAAATTCTCGATGCTCACCTCGGCGCCCAGCGTCATCTTCGTGTCGCCGTACTTGCGGGTGATGCTGGCATCGATGTAGCGGCGATTGTCCTGCATGTGCTCGGTGTGGCATCGCGCGCACGAATCGGACGCGGAGCTGACGGCATCCACGCCGAATTTCAGCCGCATCGACGTGCGATCGGTGAAGTCCTTCGAGAGATCGCCGGCCGGCGCCAGGACGGTGACGCCGCGCGTGTCCTGGAACGCGTGGAAGTGCAGGTTGATCTCATCGTCGGCGCGGTTGACGACCGGCACCGCGGCCAGCGCAATCGCCACCACGGTCCCGACAGTTCCGATGGCCCAGACGGATCGACGGTCGCGCACCCTCCGGCCTCCTACTTGCACCCGCATCCACCGCTTTGAATGCCGGAACCGCCCGACGCCGCTTCCCGTGCGGATTGCCAGTGCGCCGCAAACTCCGCCAGCGCGCCCTCGGCGTTGAATGTCATGCAGGTGTTGGCGAGCCGCCCTCGCTGCCACGGCTGAACCGTCGCGCACGCCGACACGAACGAGGCGGCAGCCGTGAGCGTCGCGGCCACGAGGATCCTGACCGAATGACTTCTCATCGTCGCGATTCCTTCCAGAGTCCCGGGCAACGCCTGTGACGATTGCGTTCGCCCGGACACGCGGGCCGAAGGTCCGCGTGCGTCAATCCCGGTTCGCGCTCGCGCGACCCGGGCGCCTTGTTCATCGGCCGGCCGGCTCGGATTCCCGCAGCAGCGAGAGGACCTCGCGGCGGTAGTCCTCGAGCGTGGCCGGCGTGTACCCCGTGTGAGCGAATCTGACCCGGCCCTCCCTGTCCACCACGAATGACGAAGGCATGCCGCCCAGCCCGAAGGCCGTGGCGCTTCCTCCGTTGGGGTCGAAGAGCACCGTGAGCGTGTGCGGCCGGTCAGCGAGGAACCGATCGGCATCCTGCCGCTTCTCGTCCAGGTTGACGGCCACCGCCTCGAAGCCGCGATCGCGCAGCTCCTCGTAGAGGCCGTTGATGGCCGGGAAGGCCGATCGACATGGACCGCACCAGCTTGCCCAGAAGTCGATCAGGACGACCTTCCCCTTGTAGTCGGCCAGCGAAACGGTCTTCCCGTCGCCGGCTGCCAGGCGCAGGCTCGGGACGGGATCGCCGGGCTTGACGACGCTCTGGGCAGAGACAGACCCGAACGCCAGCACGGCGAGGGACCCGAGAATCAGCAGGCGAGAGTAGCGCACCAGTGAAATCTCCTTGAGCGTGCCCGTTCGGGTAGTGTCCCGAAATCGTGATTCGTGGCACGATTCCCGGACACTAGCGCGTTTCCGCCGCGCGGTCGGTGACCACCCACTTCTTTAACATCGCAGACTTGGTCTGCCGGTCGCCCGTGAAATATCTGTACATGCTTCCCGACTGCTGCGTCAGCGCAACCAGCCGGCTGTTCGCGTTGCCGGGCTGCACGTCCCGCATGACCTCGGCGTAGGTGGTCATCGAATAGTTGCCGAACGCCCGGGACGGGCTGTGGCAGAAGACACAGTCCGAGTCGAAGACCGGCTTCAAGTCCTGGACATACGCCATCGGATCCGACAGCGTCCGCGTCGGACCCGTCGGCCCGACGGCAAGCGGCGAGGTTGCGGTGTCGGTGGCGGGAGAGACCTTGACGCAGCCCGCCGGCGAGCGCGGCGCACACCAGCGCGGAACCGATTGCCAGAGACAGCACCAACCGCCTCTGCGGACGGGCCGGACCCGTCTTCGAGCTTTTCTGAGCGAAATTCATGGATTCCTGGCAGGGTACTGCAACTACAAGGCCATGTCCAACGGGGCACAATCTTCGGGAGTTTTGGTGGGTGTTCAGGCCACGATGCCACGATGTGGCCGGCCTGCGTCATTTTGGGTGGACAAGGGCGTCTTCGAAGGCGGACGAGGGGGCGTGGGGCTTGGGGCTTGAGGCTCGCGGCTTGAGGCTCGGGGCTAGTTCGATCTTCTCTGCTCGCCTCCAGCCGCCAGTTGCCAGCCTCCGGCCGCCCGCCGCCAGCTTGCCCTGAGCGAGCATCGCGAGTCGAAGGGTCCAGTCGCCAGCCTCCAGCCGCCAGCCTCCAGCCCTAGGATTTCTGCACTATCTCCCGTACGGTCTCGGTGAGGGCGCGAAAGTCGATCTTCCCGCTCGACCTCCGCGGCAGTTCGGGCACGACGACAAACTGACGCGGCAGGGCGATGTTGGGCAGCTCACCGGCCATCTGCCTGAGCACTTCCTTCTCGGCCACTCCCTCGGTCACGACGGCCACGATCCTCGAGCCCTTGAACGCATCGGGCACCTCGACGACCGAACAGATCACTCCCGGCGGCAGCGCCCGCTCCAGCACGTCCTCGACCTTGACGAGCGACACCATCTCGCCGCCCACCTTGAGAAACCGCGCCAGCCGGCCGACGTGCCAGAGGAAACCGTCCTGATCCATGTACCCCATGTCGCCGGTGTCGTACCAGCCATGCCGAATCCGCTGCGCGGTGCCTTCGAAGTCATCGAAGTACCCGGTCATCACGCTGTCGCCTTTCACGAGGATCTTTCCGATTTCCCCGACCTTGCACGCCTCGCCCGTCTCGTAGTGCTCCATCCTGACTTGCAGGTTGGGCAGCACCTGGCCCACGCTGCCCGGCCGATTGCGATCCGGCGCGTTCACCGAGATCACCGGGCTGGTCTCGGTTGTCCCGTAGCCTTCCAGAAGGGCGATTTGATGCTTCTCCCAGAAGCCCCGGCGCAGCGCTTCCGGGCACTTGTCCGCGCCGGTGACCAGCAGGCGAACGCTCCCGAAATCGCCCGGCTCGGATTTCTGGAGGTACCCCGTCAGAAATGACGGCGTGCCCACGAGCATCGTCACCTTCTCTTCGCGCGCCGCCGTGCAGATGGCGCGGAATTCCAGCGGGCTCGGATAGGTCACCAGTGTCATGCCGAGCACAAGCGGCAGCCAGAGGTTCGTGTTGAGACCGAACACGTGGAACACCGGCAGGTTCCCCATGATCGTGTCCTTCGGACCGATATCCAGCGCGCCCCGGATGCTCTCGATGTTCGCGATCAGGTTCCGGTGCGTCAGGGGAACGGCCTTCGGATCGCGCTCGCTGCCGCTCGTGAAGAGGATGACGACGATGTCGTCGGGCGTGCCGCGAGGGAGGGACCGGCAGATGCGATCGGCTGGAAGCGACGATTTCAGAAGGGCCGCCACCTTGGCGCGCCCCGAGACATCAGCCGCGATGTCCTCGATGTAGACCATGCCGTCTACCGCCGGAATCTTCAGCTTCGAGAGCAGCGCCCGCGACGTGATAATCGTCCGGAACCCGAGGCGGCTCTGCGCGTTCCGGCAGTTCTGCGCGGCGCCGGTGGAGTAGTTGATCATGACCGGCGTCCGTCCGGCCATGACGGCGCCGACAACGGTCAGCGCGGCGCCGGCCGAATTCGGGATCATGACTCCGATGAAGCCCGAATCGTAGGCCTCGATCTTCTTCGCCAGGATGAGCGCGCGCAGAAGGGCCGCCTTGTAGGTGACCCGCACGCCCGTGGCGCGATCGATAATCGCAAGCTTGGCGCCGTGCTGCTTGGCGGTCCGGACGAACATGTCGATGAGCGTCACGGGCGTTTCCTCCTCGGTGTCTGGCCTCGGGCGCCGCGGGTGAGCGGCCCTGGCTTCGCCCGACCGACGGAGCCGACCGGGATCATACTGCGATTCCCGTCACAGAAATGTCACAGCCTTGCCGCCAATTTGCCCAGACCAGAGCGTCTAAACTCAAAGGAAGGAGACGGCGGACGCCTGCCTGAGGATCGAACCAGGTGCCGCCGTCCGATCGGCAAGGAGTGGCCCCGATGATTTCCGGCAACGATGGTGGATCCCTTCGGCAACGCCGTGCGGTGCTCGCGACTCTGGTCCTCTCGGCCATCGTCGCCGCAACGGCCCTCGGACTGGCGGCGGCGCCGCCGCTGCTGAAAAGCGCCTGGCGCGATCGCGACGTGAAGATCGACGGCGTCAACGATGAGTGGCAGGCCAACACGACCTACCTCCAGGACGATCAGCTGTCGGTCGGCCTCCTGAACGACGGGGAGTTCCTGTACGCCATGGTGGCCACCAGCGAACCCCGCCGGCGCCTGCAGCTTCTTGCCGGCGGTCTCACCCTGTGGGTAGACCCCGGCGGCAAGAAGAAGCAGGACTTCGGCATCGTCGTGCCAGGTGCAGGCTTCGGCGGAGGTGGCGGCGGCATGCGCCAGCGCGGGCAGGAAGGCGAATCCGGGCAGGGGCGACCGGATGCCGAAACGGCCCTCGAACGATTCAACCAGCCGATCACGTGGTTCGAGCTGGTCGGTCCCGGGAAGGATGATCGCCGGCGCCTCGAGCTGGCCGCGGGACCCGGCATCGAGATCAGCCGTGGCGTTCACGAAGGCATGCTGACCTACGAATTCAAGATCCCGCTTGCGCACTCCGCGGCGCATGAGTACGCGATCGAGACAGCCGCGGGCCGGATTGTCGGGTTCGGGCTCGAGACGCCCAAACCCGAGGCGCTGCGGCAGGGCGGGCGCGGGGAGGGATCGCGCGGCGGAGTGGGCGGAGGTGGCGGCGGCGGTCGAATCGGCGGGCGCGGCGGCTTCGGAGGCGGGATGGGTGGCGGCCGGCGCGGCGGAGTTGACGGCGGAGGGGAGCGCGGTCGCGGCGGCGAGCGGCTGCAGCCCCTCAAGCCCCTCAAGATCTGGACGACGGCGACGCTGGCGGCCGCAGCGAAATAGTGATGCGTTGATGAAATAGTCGGGCGGGAAGCTGGAGGTCTAACCTATCAGACCTCCAGCCGCCAGCCTGCCCGGAGTGAGCATCGCGAGTCGAAAGGCCGCCAGCCGGCGGTGAGCCACTCGGTCGCGTCGCGGTCCCGCTCGCGCTCGCCGGCAAAGAGCATCTTCAGGGTTCTGTCGGCGGAGGCGACGGGTCCCCAACCCATCGCGGATTTCGGCCCTTGCGATGCTCTTTGCAGACGGCCGCCATCGGCTCGGCTCAAGGGACGCGCTCGGCGACCGAGTTGCTCGCCGCCAAAGCTGTCGCCAGTCGCCAGCCGCCGGCCGCCAGTCGCCAGCCGCCAGCCGCTGAATCATCGTTCCCTCGTCGGAGCGGCCGGGCTCATCGCAGCCTGCGGGGCCGCCACCGTCGGGATAGCCTTCAGGTCGCGCAGCCGGGTCTCCGGCAGCGTCCAGACCCACGTGGCGGTGGCCATCGCCAGCACCAGGGGCACGCTCAATCCGCCACTCAATCCATACGCCAGGACGAACTGGCTGACGACGATCGGCGCGAAGAATTGCACGGCGCGCGCCGTGTTGTAGACCGCGCCCATCGAGAAGTTGCGGATGTCGGTCGGGAACAGTTCGGCCAGCAATGCGCCGAATCCTGCCGTGCACCCGGAGCCCAGGCCCAGGCAGAACAGGTCTCCCCAGAAGAGCACGGGCTGCGTGATGAGATACTGCCAGTGGAACGCCAGCGGATAGAGTGCCGCAGCGGTCAGCAGGGAATACCCGGTGAACAGCACGCGGCGGCCGTAGCGATCCGCGAGCATGCCGAAGCTCAGCATGCCGAGGAACTGGCCGAACTGCGCCGTCAGCATCCAGAGCGTCGAACGCCCGATGGGCTGATGGAATTCCTCCTGGAGGAACTTCGGCAGCCACGTGTAACAGGTCCAATAGGTGCCAAGCTTGAAGACCCCGAGCAGGAACCCGCGAAGCGCGACCGACACCAGGCCGCGCTGCCACATCAGGCGCAACGCGGCGACGGGCGAGAGGGAATCTTCCTTCTGCTCAGTCCAGAGCGCCGACTCGGGCAGGTGGCGGCGGGCGATATAGGCGAGCAGGACGGTTGCCGCCGAGAGCAGCATGACCAACCGCCATCCGATCACCGGCGCGACCATGAACCCGACAACAGCCGCGAGCCCGACGCCCATCGGTTCCCCCGCCTGTAGCGCCGCGGAGGCCCGACCTCGCATGCGGGCGGGCGAACTCTCGGCGAGCAGCGCGTGGCCCACCGCCCACTCGCCGCCGACGCCGAGGCCGGTGAGCAGGCGGAAGCCGAGCACGGTCCAGAACCCCACCGAACAGGCCGTCAGCGCGGTCCCGATCGAGTACACCAGGATCGTCCACGTCATGATCGTGCGGCGGCCGTAGAGGTCGGCGAGGTAGCCGAAGAGGATGCCGCCCAGGCCCGACGCGCCGAGCGCTACGCCGAGCAGGATAGCCAGGTCGGAAGTTGGCAGGTTGAGGTCGCGGCCAATCGGAGTCAGCAGGAACGAGAACAGCACCAGGTCGTAGAAATCGAACATCCAGCCGGCCAGCGAGATGGCCCAGATCCGGAATGGAAACTTATCCGGCCCCGACGCTGTCACCGTACCCGTTTCGTGACTTGTCATGTGCGCTCCCCTGTCGCGACTCGACCTCTAGTCCCGGGGCTTACTCCGGTCGGGGAAGCCTGCCCCGGGCACGCGGGCTGAAGCCCACGTGCTCCGTTCCCGGCGCGTACCCGAGCTCAACCGCGCGCCGGATCGGATGCTATTTCCACGGAATCTCGACCTTGATGGTCCGGCTGTTCAGGTCCTTCGCGGTGATCACGACGCTCTTCGGCTTGGATTGCAGCATGTTGTACGCGGCGCCCTCGCGATCCTTGAAGCTGCTGAGCGAGATGTCGCGTTTGTCGCTGTTCTCCAGGCGCTCGACGCTCGTCGAGTAGATGTTCGGGCGTCCGGATGGGTGAATCTCGATATGGATGTCGTTCATCGCCAGGCCGGCGGTGTTCTGGACGGTGATGAAGAGATTCGAGAACTCGACCTGGAACGTTCCGACATCACCGGTCGGGCTGGCGCTGCCACAGGCCGCCGCCCCGACCATCACCGCCACCCCCGCCAAGATGAGTGCCCTGCGGCACAACGTCGTCATATCAGATGCTCCTTTCAGCGAGACGCCTGACCGATCCCCTTGTCAGGTTGAGTGCAGATTGTCGACAACCAAGCGGGACCACCCTCGTGCGACGGCTGACAGGGAGCAATGCCGAGCGGGTTCCCGTTCGCAGCGCCCTGCCACCCGCGGTGAGGTGGAAGCCCAGGCGCCGCGTCTCGGGGCTTCGGCGACGAACCGCTGATACGGGACACTAGGCCCAGGCGGCTCGCGGAGTCAAGAGAGAGTTTGAGGGCGGCGGGCACCTCGAAATGACCAGAGTGCGCCCTGGCCCACCCCGACGACAGCGAGCCGTTTAGGCCGAGCGGCTCGCGGAGTCAAGAGAGAGTTTGAGGGCGGCGGGCACCTCGAAATGACAGAGTGCGCCCTGGCCCACCCCGACGACAGCGAGCCGTTTGACGCCGGGCGGCCACGGCGTATGATTCCCCCGTCGTTCGCTCAACGCAATCGCCCCGTCTCAGCGTCCCGGCGGCGTCACACGATGAAATCCACGCGATTCCTCGTGGCTTCTCTTCTCTCGCTGTGCGTGGCGGCGGCCCTCGCCCCGAGCGGACCGGCCGCCCGCCAGAAGGCAGGCGAGGGCCAGCAGCAGCCGAGATTTCGCGCCGGCGTCGCTTACGTCAGGGTCGACGTCTACCCGACGTCGAATGGCCGCATCGTCCCGGACTTGAAGCAGGACGAGCTCGAAGTCCTCGAAGACGGCGTGCCGCAGCGCATCGAGGCCTTCGAGCATGTCGTGGTGCGCGCGGCCGGCGCCGAAGCGGAACGCTCCGAGCCCTCGTCGATCGCGGCATCGCTCGAGGCCGCCGGGGACCCGCGCAACCGCCTGTTCGTGCTGTTCTTCGACACGCTGCACACGCTCGGGTACGGGGGCAGAGGGGGTGCGATCTACGATCCCCGGACGGTCGGGCGCGCGCTCGCCGGGTTCCTGGAGCGGCTCATCGGCGCCGACGATCTGGTCGGCGTCATCACACCCGAGCAATCGCTCCGCGACCTGACGTTCACGCGCCGGCCATCGTCTTTCGAGGACTTCCTGCGCTCGGGTGCACGGTGGCAGGAGCGGTTCATGGAAGGCGAGATGGATGATACGGAACGCAAGTACACGGTCTGCTATCCCGCTCCTCTCCCGTATGCCCCCAAGATGATCGCACGCCGCCGTGAGCTGTTCGTGCTCACCGTGCTCCGGGACCTCATGGTGCTGCTGGAGAATCTGCGCGAGGGGCGAACGGCCGTCCTCCTTGTCAGCGAAGGATGGACGCTGTTCAGGCCTGACGCCAGCCTGTCGGAGCCGATCCGCGATCGGGTGCCCGCCCTTCCGCCGATTGACATCGGCGGCCTGCGGCCGGGTGTGGGCCGACAGCGCGAGGGCAACGTCGAGTACTCCGAGTGCGAGAAGGACCGGGTGTTCCTGGCACGGCTCGACAACGAACGCGATTTCCAGGCGATGCTGGAGGCGGCCAACCGTGCAAACGTCACGTTCTATCCGATCGACATCCGGGGGTTGTCCACCGAGTCGCTGATGAACCGGCGATCGGGCTCCCTGATCACGCTGGCCACCGCGACGGATGGAATGGCGGTGGTCAACAGCAACGACTTCACGCCGGGCCTCAAGCGCATCGCCGACGATCTCTCCTCGTACTACCTCCTCGGCTACTACTCGACCAATCCGAAGGCCGATGGCAGGTACCGGAGAATCTCCGTGCGCGTCAAGCGGCCCGGAGTGGCCGTGCGGGCGCGGCCGGGCTACCGCGCGATGACCGAAGGGGAGTTGAAAACGGTCGCTGCGGCGGCCAGCCCACCGCGCGATCCGGAGCTCGAACTGCGAAAACGGGCGCTCGGCCTTCTGGCTCTGGTGAGACCCGATCGCCCGCTCCATATGGCTGCAGGATTCGCCTGGGATCCGCGGTCGCAGCCGGCCGGCACGGAGCCTTCGCAAGCGGGACAGCCGCGCCGAGCCGTCCTGTGGGTCACCGGCGACTTCGATCTGGCCGCGGGCCGGCAGGCGGCGTGGAGCGCCGGCGCCGAGGCGACGATCACGGTGACGACCGCGAGCGGGCAGGATGTGACCTCTGCGGTGACATCCATGGCCGCACCGCCGTCGCGATTCCTGGTGCGGTTGCTCGATGCGCCGGTCGGTGCCGGCGAGTACGTGGTACGGGTGGTGGTCAGGGGGAAGCAGGGACCCGCGGACCCGGCGATCGAAACCGCTCGCGTGCAGGTACCCGAGACGCCGTCAGGTACGACAGTACTCGACGCGACGCCCATGCTGTTCCGGCGGGGGCCGTTCACCGGTGCCGGCATCCACCCGACGGCAGACTCCCGCTTTCGCAAGGCGGAACGCCTGCGCGTGGACGTCCCGCTGGACCGACGGTGCGAGTCGGTGACCGCGCGGCTGCTCGATCGGAACGGGCGCCCGCTTGCCGTTCCTGCCAGCGGCAGCCTGGCCGAAGACGCCGGCCTGCAGATCGCCCGGGCAGAGGTGACGCTCGCCCCGCTGGCCCAGGCCGATTATCTCGTGGAGGTCGTGGCGCAATGCGGGGCAACACGGCACGACAGTTCGTCGCGTTCCGGATCGTGCCGTGACTCATGCGTCGCAGGCGTGGGTCGTAGTCGAGTGCATGCGCGGATCAGGAAGCCGGTCGCCCGGGCAGAGTTGACGCTCGCCCCGCTGGCCCGAGGCCGATTATCTGGTGGAGGTCGTGGCGCAATGCGGGGGCAACACGGCACGACAGTTCGTCGCGTTCCGGATCGTGCCGTGATCTGGCCGGGTCAGGATGCAGTGCCGGCGGGAATTCCACCGGCTGATCGCGCCTGAAGTCTGATCTCGCTTCGCGGTCGCTATCAGTGCTAGCCTGTTGTGAACCAATATTCTCCTATTCTGGGCCGGCCACGGCTCAGTATGCGAACCGGCCGGATGGCTGTGGTCAGGAACGATCCTGTCCGCCAGATGGCCAGGACCGCGATTCTCTTTGGGAGCGAGCATGCCTACCGACGATCGACGACAGGAGCCGCGTTTCGAGATAGCTGGAGGCCCGCCGGCCTTCGTTCAGGGGATCGAGCCTCTTCGGGTGCACAACCTCAGCCGGGAGGGCGTGCTCATCGAATCGATGGCTCCAGTTCCCGTCGGGTCGGTCCTTGCCGTCCAGTTGATAAATAGGGCAAGTTCCTTCCAACTCCAGGCAACGGTGAGGCGCCAGACGCCCTCACGCCTCGCAAACGGAGAACCGCGGTACCTGGTCGGGCTGGAGTTCATCAACCTCGACGAGCCCGCGAAGGCCTGGCTCACCGACGTGCTGGCCGAACAGTCTGAGGCCGCCAGCCCAGACGAGGCGTGACATGGAGCAAAGCAATAACCTCGACGAGCCCGCGAAGGCCTGGCTCACCGACGTGCTGGCCGAACAGTCTGAGGCCGCCAGCCCAGACGAGGCGTGACATGGAGCAAAGCAATCCGGAGCGCCGCCGTTCACCACGAGTCCCCGTGACGAGCGGCGCCATCGCCATGCGGGCTGTCTCGATGTCCGCACGCATCTTGGACCTCAGCTCCGGCGGCATTCTGCTGGCGTGCCCGGACCCGGTGCGGCTTGGCGCCACACGACGATTGACTGCCAGCCTTCCCGGCCGGCCGCTCGACCTCGAATTCGAAGTCCGCCACGTTTCAAGGAACCCGGACCCGGAGGCAGGCGGCTACCGCGTCGGCGGGAAATTCCGGCCCGTCAATCCGCTCGCCCGGATTGTGATCGACGACCTGTTGAGCGGGCGGAAGCACTGAGTTGGCCTTCCTGCTGATCGCCCGCCAAGCGATGTTGCCAGTCCGGTTGGCCGGCAAACCTGCGCCGGCGCTGCCCGCCGGTCACTAGTCCGGATGATTCGGATCTTCGCGAATAATCCGGGCTGGCTTCCGGAGTCACGAGAGAGATGACGGAGGCTTCCTCTTCCGCGCGCGCCAGCGGCTGTAGAAGCCCCAGAGGATGAACAGCGGTCCGTACGCCACGGCGAGCGGCAGGCCGAGCGACGGACGTGCCGAGAGGCTGGCCAGCGGATCGGTCGTGAATGGTCTGTCGGTCACGAGATAGGTCCAGGTGGACGAGGGGCCGAGCAGCCCTGCCTTCCGCCAGTCCACACCATCACTGGTCACCTCTACCCCGTCGAACATCCTGACGATCTCATCGTCGATGCGGCCGAGCATCCACTCGAACGCCTCGCGCGAACGCGTATGGTACTGCTCGTACGGATCGAGTCCGCCGAGAGTGACGAGATGAATGCCGTCGCGGATGCGCGCGATCTCCGCCAGGTGGTCGCTCCAGCAGCGGTCGATCGCGAGCAGCGTCAGGCGTCGCTCGACCGGGCGGAGCAGGTCGAGGCCGACGGTGCCTTCGAGCGCGTGCCAGCGCTCCGGCCGGCGCCGGGCCAGCAGATCGCCGTCTTCCTCGCCCGTCAGGATCGCCTGCCGCCCATCCTGGACATTCTGGCGCTGACCTTCCAGTACCTGCGAATATCGCCACAGCGTCTGGCGCGCCTCGAAATTCTGGCCGTCGACGATCCGCTGCGCACGGGCAATCTCACGCGTGAGGAGCCGGTCGTCGATCGGCGCAGCCTGAGGCGCGGGCCAATGCGCACGCGGAATGAGCCCGCGCAGCCCGAAGCGTTCGAGCAGGTCGTCCTCGAGGCTGACGATGAACCGGGACGAGCCGGGGTCGCCTTGCCGGCCCGCCCGGCCACGCAGCTGGTCGTCGATCCTGCGGCTCTCGTGCCGGTTGGTGCCGATCACGTAGAGGCCGCCCAGTGCCACGACCTGGTCACGGCCGGCTTCGCCCCGACCGCCGAGCCTGATGTCGGTTCCGCGGCCTGCCATGTTGGTCGAAATCGTGACCGCGCCCGGCGCGCCGGCGTCAGCCACGATTTCGGCTTCGGCCTCGTCGTTCTTCGCGTTCAACACGCGGCACGAGACGCCCGACTCGCTGAGCTTCCGCGCGATCCGCTCGGACTCGGCCACGCTGGCGGTCCCGGCCAGTATCGGACGGCCAGTCGCGTGCACGGAGGTGATCTCGTCGACGAGCGCCCGTTCCTTGGCCTCGCGATCGTGAACACCAGGTCCGCGTGGTCCGCCCTCACGCACGGCCTGTTGGTCGGGATCACGGTGACGCCGATGCCGTAGATCTCGTGGAACTCGATGGCCGCGCTCTGCGCGGTCGCGGTCATGCCGGCCAGGCGGGGATAGTTGCGGACGAAGTGCTGGATCGGGATCGAGCCGAGAATGCGCCCTTCCGGCTGGAGCCGCTGACCTTCCTTGGCCTCGATCGCGGCCTGCAGGCCGTCGGGCCACTGCCTCTTGTCGACCACGCGGCCTGTCAGCTCGTCCACCAGCTCGACGCGCCCGTCGCGCACGATGTAGTCGACGTCCGCTCGAAGCAGCACCTCGGCGTGGAGGGCGTTCCGAATCTGGGCGAGGACGACGAGATTCTCGGGCGCGTAGAGATTGCCGCACCCCAGTATCTCCTCGACGCGCTGCGAGCCCTGCTCGGTCAGGCTGATGTTGCGCGCATATTCATCCGTGTCGTAGTCGAGGCCAGAGGCCAACCTGCGGGCGAGGACGGCCATCCGGGCGAGCTCAGAGGGATGCTCCTGCTCGTCACCGGCTACGACGAGCGGCACGCGCGCCTCGTCGATCAGGATCGAATCGGCCTCATCGACAATTGCGAGGTGCAGCCTCCGATGGACGATGTCGGCCGGGTCGAGGCAGAGGCGATCGCGCAGGAAGTCGAATCCCGCCTCGCGCGCCGTCACGTAGGTCACTTCGCACGCGTATGCCCGCAGGCGCTCCGCGCGCGTCATCCGCTCCTGCACGAACCCCACCTGGAGGCCGAGCGACTCGTAGATCGGTCCCATCCAGCGGGCGTCCCGCCGCGCGAGGTAGTCGTTCACGGTCAGGATGTGAACGCCGCTGCCGCCAAGCGCGCTCAGGAGTGCCGGCGCGACGGCGACCAGCGTCTTGCCCTCGCCCGTCTGCATTTCGACGATTCGACCCTGGTGAAGCGCCAGCCCCGCCAGCACCTGCACGTCGAACATGCCGAGGCCGAGTCGCCTGCGCGCGGCCTCGCGGACGAGCGCGAAAGCCTCGACGAGCATGTCCTGCTCGGAGGCACCCGCCGAGGCGGCCGACCGCAACGCGAGACCCCGGTCGCGGAGTTCACTGTCAGATGCGCGAGCGAGCGCCTCGGCCGAGGCCTTGATGGCCGCCAGTGTCGCCGCGAACGACCGCAGATCGGACTCGATCGAGCTGCCCCGCAGGCGCTGGAACCGGCGGCGAAGCGATGGGGAACCGAAGACGCCCGAACTGGCAGACACTGTCAGTCGGCGGGCTCATCCTGCTCGGTCCCCATCTCCCAACTCTTCGGGGGGAATCAGTAGACCTCGGCGCCCTCGCCCTTGATCTGGATGGACATCTTCGATCCCTTTACGGACTTGCGATCGAAGGTGGTCTTCTTCTCCTTGGCCTCCATCTCACCCTGCTCGATCTGCTCGGCCTCGCTCAGCACGGCGACGGCGACCACGCCCTCGACGGCTGCAGTCTTGCCCTTGATCGTCATCGGAAACACGATGACGCCATCGTCCACCTTGAACCGGATGGTCTGGGATTCGATGTCGCCGCCGATCGCGATCCAGCAGCCCGCCATCGAGCAGACGTCCAGGATCTTCCCCTGGACCCGCACGCGCATGCCGTTGAACTTGCCGGGCTGCGCGAAGATGTCCGACACCTTCGTGCTGTCCTTGAGGGTGAGCGCCGTTCCGTACTTGGTGGGGCCGGCCGCCACGGTGAGCGTTGCGCAGAACAGTACGGCCGCCGAGAGTGCGACGAGTCGTTTCATCATGAGAACCCTCCGCCAGGATCACGGAAAAAGGGGCGACTGACAGGATAACCCAACTCTCGCCCGGGCTTTCGGACTTCAGCCGCCGGCTGCAGGGATGGGAGCAGCCCGGCGGCTCGCAGCTGACTACTGGCACCAAAGCGGGTGACCGAGCGTCAGGCACCTCGGGCGACCGGCAGGTTCCCGAGCAAGCGGGAGTCGTCGGCGAGACCGTGCCCGTGATACGCGAGCTTCGCCCGCGCGTCGAGGGCCAAACACGATTGCACCGACGATCCCTGGCGGTCGAACGAGCGTGCCTGATGCTCGGGCAGGACCCGCGTTCCGACCTGGTCGAGCAGCGAGACCGTCTCAGGGCCTCCAGCCTCCGGCCTCCAGCCCCCAGCCGTCTGCTATAGACTACCTATCCGTGTGGCGATCCCTGGCGCTCATCGCGCTCTGCACAATCTCGTTCTTCGTCGGGCTTGGCAGCCCGGCCATCACCGACTCCGACGAGGCGTTCTATGCCGAATCGGCGCGTGAAATGGTCGAGAGCGGCGACTGGGTCACGCCGCATTTCAACTACGAGCCGCGCTTCCAGAAACCGATTCTCTTCTACTGGCTCGCCGCATCCGGTTACGTCGTGTCGGGCGTCGGCGAGGGGCCAGCCCGCTTCTTCGCAGCGATGGCCGGCCTTGGACTCGTCTGGATCGCTTTCGCCTGCGGATCGCGATGGTACGGGTCGGGACCAGGCCTGATGGCCGGCGCCGTGGTGGCGACCTGCTATGGCGCGTTCGCCATGGCCAGGCAGTCGTTGCCCGACATGCCGACCGCGTTCTTCGTCACCCTCGCCACGTGGGCCATCATCGAAGCCGCGGGCATTCGCCCGCCAGCCGCTCGAGAAGGGCGTGCGGGCGAGCCGCACAGCGGCCGCCTGGTCTGGCTTCTGATCGCCTCGGCGTCCATGGGCCTCGGCATGCTCACGAAGGGACCGGTTGCGATCGCCCTGCCCGCGTCGGTCGCGGTTCCGCTGATTGTGTGGGAGCGCCTGGCGGCCGCAAAGAAGCACGAGCGATACGTGTTTCCCGTCAAGGCTTCTCACCTGCTGCTCGCGGCCGGGCTCTTCGTGCTGATCACGGCGCCCTGGTACATCGCGGTGACCTCGGCGAACGGGCTGCACTATCTGTATCAGTTCTTCGTGGGCGAGAACCTCCAGCGATTCGCGACGTCGACCTTCAACGAGCCGCGCGCGCTTTGGTACTACGTTCCGATCCTGCTGGGGGGGTTGCTGCCCTGGTCGCCATTCATGGCGTTGTGGATTGCGCCTGCGGTGAGAGTCGCGCGTCGCCGGCAAGCCCTCACGACGAGCGAGCGGTGGCTTGGCCTCTGGGCACTCGTCCCGTTCGTGGTGCTGTCGGTATCGGCCGGCAAGCAACCACGGTACATCCTGCCGTGCCTGGTGCCGATCGCCGTGCTGCTCGGCAAGACCGTCTGGTCCCGGTCCCACGCGGAGTATCCGAAGAAGAACGACGCGGCATTCCGAATCGCGGGGGCGGTCGTGGGCCTCGTCGTAATGGCCATCGGCCTCTTGATCTGGCGCGCCGGGCCGCTGTTCGCGGCGGTCTCCGCGCACTGGACGACCGTCGCGCCCGTCTCGATCGCCGCCGCCGGGCTCTTCACGCTGGTCGAGTCACTGTCCGGGGCGCTGCGGCGAATCCCGCTCTTCGTGATCGCGGCGTCGGTTGTCCTGCTGTTCGTCGTTCAGGGTTGGGTGCTGGCGGTCGGGCAGCCGGAGGCCGTGCAGCGGGTGGCGCAATCGGCGCGGGCGTACGACTCCGGCGCCGAGATCTGCACCTGCGGCGCATTCGCCCGGAACCTGGTCTTCTACACGCGCTCGAAGACATCGTTCGGCGCCAGCCAGGAAGAAGTCCGCCGAATCCTCGATTCGCCCTCACCCGTCCTGGCCGTCATGGACATGCAGATGCTGAATGCACTGGATCCTGAAGGCACGCGCTACCGCCGCCTGTACGATGCCCGGTACCTGAACACGGCGCTGCTTCGCGTCGGCACCTTCCTGCATCCGGATCCCGCGCGCGACGTCCAGCGCGTCGTGCTCGCGAGCAACCGATGATCGGGACGGGCCGTTCCAACTCGACCGGACCCGGCGCGACGGCCTCTCGCGTCAACTGGGGTTTGGCCGCACTGCTGCTCGCCGCCGCGTTCGGGCTCCGGCTCGCCTTTGGCCTCCTGAGCGAATTCTGGGCCGCCGACGAACTGCAGATCTACCTGATCGGACTCAAGTACTACACGACCGGCGCGTGGCCGTACTTCGGCCCGGACGTGGTCTACACGCAGACACAGGTTCCCGGGGCGCTCCAGGGGCTGCTCATCGCCGTGCCGCTCTGGATCGCCGCACAGCCGGAAGCGCCGTACGTGCTGCTGAACCTGCTGTCGATGGGTTCGTTGTGCCTGCTGGCGTGGTACATCGGCCGCCGAGTACCGGGGATTCCCGCCTGGTTTCTCTGGCCCTGGATTCTCTTCAGTCCCTGGACGCTCAACTTCTCGACACACATCGTCAACCCGTCGTACGTGCTGACCGGCGGCGTCCTGTTCTTCGTAGCCGTGTTCGAGTTGCTGCCATTCCTCACGGCCCGGGTCCTTCCGCGATCGCTGTCGTATTTCATGGCTGGATTCGGGCTGCTCTGGGTCTACCAGCTGCAGCTTTCTTTCACGCTGATGGTGCCGTTTGTGCCCGTCGTGTTCGTGTTTGCCGTGAAAGACGACTGGCGTGCGGCTCTTCGCGGCGCGGGCTGGTTCGCTGCCGGCGCACTGCTGGCCGGTCTGACACTTGTCCCGACGCTTGCCAAATTCGGGCTTGCCTCGGTGCTGGGCGCGGGCGAAAACGCTCAGTTCGTGCCGGTCCGGCTCGTGCGACTGCCGGATCTGATCGCGAGGTTTCTCTCGCTCGGCTCGTATGAGCTTCCGCGCTTCCTCGGTGGGACGAACGCCGATCGCCTGGGCTTCTTTGCGCGCCAGCTGTGGACCGCCCCGTTTGCGTTGTTCGCGGGAGCGTGCGGGATCGTTCAGGCGATCGTTCTGCTGGTCGAACTGTTCCGCAGGTGGACCGGCCGGCCCGAGTGGGGGCTGAAGGGCGTGATGATCGCGTTGATCCTCATCATGTGGATCGTCTTCGCGTTCTCGATCAAGGGGCCCGCCTCCCATGTGCTCTACGTGCTGCTTCCCGTCGTCATGATCTACTCGTGCGCCTGCTGGGCCCGATTGATGGGACGTCGGGCCATCCGTATCGTGGCGGCAGCTCTGCTCGTGGCAGGCTTCGTGACGCACATCGGGATCGCGCTGGACGGATACACAAGGAAGTCGCTGTACATGAACCGCGCGCTCGTCGTCCGTGCAATCCAGGAGAAGAACGACCGGCTGCTCGGCGAGCGCCGCCCGGTGGCGTGGGAGTCAGAGCCTGCCAGGTGATGGCGACGCAGAGGTGATCAAGCGGGTGACCGAGCGTGCCCGACGCTCGGGCACGACCTGCTGGCGGACTGGGACTTGCGAATCGCGGCCAGGCCACCAGCCGCCAGCGTCCAGCCGATCTCTCTCTTGATGTCCACAGCAGATTCGCCTGGAGCCCGGGGTCTTCATCCCCCGGGGCGGCGGACGCTGGGTCACCGGCTCGACGAGCTCTCCAGGCCGCCAGCCGTCAGGCGGCGGTGAGCCACTCGGTCGCGTCGCGGTCCCGCTCGCGCTCGCCGGCAAAGAGCATCTTCAGGGTGCCGTCGGCGGTGGCGACGGGTCCCTCTCCGCGGGAAACGCCACACCGTGGCGTTTCCATGCGCACTTGGACTTCGTGAGCGAGCCCTCGTCCAAGTGCGAAGCGGAGCCTCCCCGGTCGCGGATTTCGGCCCTTGCGATGCTCTTTGCAGACTGCCGCCATCGGCTCGGCTCAAGGGACTCGCTCGTCGACCGAGTTGCTCGCCGCTAACGCCGTCGCCAGCCTCCAGCCCCGCCGCCAGTCTCCAGCCGAGGTGTCTTCTTGAACCTAAAGCAGATTCGCCGCCATGGCCGCCAGGCGCGACCGCACGGTGGTTGTCATCGTGAGGTGGCCGTACTCCGCCTGTCCCTTGAAGCGTTCGACGACGTGCGTGAGCCCGTTGGTGGTGGCGCCGGCATCGGGCAGATCGACCTGGTCCGGGTCGCCCGTCAGCACGGCCTTGGTTCCCTGCCCGCTGCGCGTCAGGAGCGTCTTCACTTCGTGGTGGTTCATGTTCTGCGCTTCGTCGGCCACGATGTAGGCATCGTGGATGCTCCGGCCGCGCAGGTGCGAAATGGGCGCGACTTCGAGCACGCCCGTCTCGACCAGGCCGGCCAGGTCGTGATCGTCGCGCTCGATCGCCTCCCGCTTGGACCCTTTGCCGTGTGAGCGCGGGTTGTCCGGATCGAGCTGAGCGCGACCGAGCCCCCGGACGATCAGCTCCAGGTTGTCGAACACCGGCCGCGTCCATGGAGCAAACTTCTCGTCGAGCGTGCCGGGAAGGTAGCCGAGCGACTGCCCGAGCTCGATGTTCGGACGGTAGACGATGAGGCGCGCATAACCCTCGCGCAACTGCGCGTAGCCGGCGAGCAGGGCCATGAGCGTCTTGCCCGACCCGGCCTGCCCGGCGAGCGACACGACCGAAATCTCGGGGTCGTTCAGCAGCGCCAGCGCGAAGACCTGCTCCGGGTTGAGCGGGCCGATGCCCCGTTGGCCCTCAACGCGGCGGACAATGCGGAAGTACGGCGCGTCGCCTGCCTTGTAGATCGCATAGGCCGTCTTGCCGGACGTCTCGGTTTTCAGCGTGCAGCACTGGTTCGGATACAACGTCACGGCAGGCGCGAGATCCAGCACGCGCCTGGCTTCGAGGCGGTTCTCGCGGTGCAGGTCCGTGAGCAGGCCATGATGGTCGTCCGGCAGCACGATCGTGGCGCAGCCGGAATACAGCTCGTCGATCGACGACACGCGCTGGTCATCCCGGTAGTCTTCGGCGTGGACGCCGAGCGCCCTGGAGCGGACCCGCATCGCCACGTCACGCGTCACGAGCACCGTTCGAGTGTCCGGATGCTTGCGCTGCCACTTCCTGGCCGCGAGGATGATTCGATCGTCTTCGTTTCTCGGATCGAACCCGTCCCACATGTCCTCGCGAACCGCGGCATTGTCGTCGAAGATCAGTCGGCCGCCGTCCGCCATCGGGATGCCGGTCGTGAGTTCGTGCCGGTCCCGCCCCTCCTGCTGCTCGTCGAGCCACTGGGTGACGTGGCGCGCCGCCCGGCCGACGCCATTCAGGCCCGTCTTGGCCGTGTCCAGTTCGCGCAAGACGGGATACGGCACCACCACCGTGTTGCCCGTGCCGAGCTTTCGCAATGAATCAGGATCGTTGATGAGGACGTTCGTGTCGGGGAGGTAGATTCTGCTTGCGGCAGCCGCATCACGCGTCATCGTCGCTCCTTGAATAGGTTACCGTCAGGTGGAGAAACCCGCCGGACGCCGTTTCACTCATGGCCATTATGGACGCGTCGCCCCGCGCCCGCAACGGCTCGTGCCACGGCTCGTGCCACGCCCGCCGGCCAGCCCTGATGCCAGGTTGTTCCGGAGGGGCCATTCCATATGGGGCCTCGCTGCGTGTATCGTGTCGCATCGGGATGGCAGCGACGGGACCCTGGGTGCCCTGCGTTTTGGGGAGAGTGTCGATGGCTACAACTGATACCGGAGTGACCATCAGCGCGGGCATGTTCGAGCGGCTGCTCGACGTCACCCGCAAGCTCGCAACGCCGTTCGATCTGTCCTCCATGCTCACCGAGGTCATCGATGCCGGCCGCGCCATCCTCGATGCGGATCGCGGCGCGGTCTTCCTCTACGATCCGAAAACCGAAGAACTGTATACGACCGTGGCCACGGGGATCGAGGAGATCCGCTTTCCGGCCGCGCGGGGCATCGTCGGCGAATGCGCCCAGACGCGGCGCGTGGTCAACGTCCCTGACTGCTACGCCGATCCGCGCTTCAACCGTGAGGTGGATCGGAAGAGCGGCTACCGGACACGGTGCCTTCTGGCCGTGCCGCTCATCGGATACGACGATTCGCTGGTGGGCGTCCTCCAGGTGCTGAACAAGCACGACGGCGTGTTCGCGCCGGAGGACGAGAAGATCGCGAGCGCGCTCGGGGCGCAGTGCGCGGTCGCGCTCCAGCGCGTCCGGATGATCGCGGACTTGGTGCTCAAGAAGAAGATGGAGCACGAGCTGTCCATCGCGCGCGACGTCCAGTTTGCCGTGTACCCCACGGAGATGCCCAGGCTGGCCGGCTACGATCTCGCGGGCTGGAGCAGACCCGCGGACCAGACGGGGGGAGATATCTTCGACCTCATCGCGCTGGACGATCACCGGCTGATGCTGCTCCTCGGCGACGCCACCGGGCACGGCATCGGGCCCGCGCTGAGCGTGATGCAGTTTCGGGCGATGCTCCGGATGGCGGTCCGGTTCGGCGCGGATCTCGACACGGCTTATACACGCGTCAACGAGCAACTCGTTCAGGACTTGAGGGACTGCCGGTTCGTCACCGCGTTTCTCGGCGTGCTGGACATTGGCGGTCACACGGTGACCTACCACGCGGGTGGGCAGGGCCCCCTGCTTCTGTTCCACGCCGGAAGTGGGGAGTGCGAGTGGCGCGCAGCGACGACGGTGCCCATGGGCCTGATGGGGAATCTTCCTCTCTCCAGTCCGAAAGTGTTCGAACTGGCTCCCGGAGATATCCTCTGCCTCGTCAGCGACGGCATCCTCGAGTATCCCAACACCGCCGACGAGCCGTTCGGCGAGGCCCGTCTCGGGGAAATGGTCAGCGGCCATCGGAACGAGCCCATGGCCCGCCTGATCGAGATCGTCCTGCGCGCGGTCGAGGAATTTGGCGCGGGCGTGCCCCAGCCCGACGACATGACGATGCTGATGGTCAGGCGCCTGCCGGAGGGAAACAGCTGAGGCAGAACGCTCAGCCGACCGGGTGTGTGCACGCTGGCGGATGGTAGAAGCGGAACCCGACGCGGTGTGCCTCGGAGATGTACTGCCACATCTCGGTCAGCGGCCCACGGCACAACTGCGACACCAGGTCGTCGGCATCAATCTCGCCGGCGATCGCGTCCTCCGAGTCGCATTCTCCCCGGGATTGGCTTGAAACACAATCGCGCCCGCGCCCAAGGCGTCCACCGCGGCGAGGTCGGAGGCCGCTCGACGACCTGTTGGCCGGGCGGCTCGTGGCGGGGCGCACACACCATCGATGCCGGCGCGACTGAAGCGCCCAATCGTCTCGCGATGAATGGCCAGCGATACGGGCTTACGACGGCTTCGAGATCGTGATCTTGAAGCCGTCCGGATCAACGACCGCGAAGTCTCTGCCGCCCCACGGCTCGTCCTTCGGCTCCTGAGTCAGCCTGCCGCCTTTCGCCTTGATGCGCTCTGCGATGCGATCGACATCCTGGTCGGTCTCGCAGTGCATCCGGAAGCCCTCGCCCTTGACCCGATCGCGGCCTTTCTTCCAGTCGTCCTGTGACAGCCAGAAGCTGACCTGGCCGGCTATCAACTCGACCCCGCCAAGCTTGCCCTCCTGTTCCCATCGTTCCCCGACCGAGAAACCGAGGACATCACGGTACCAGGCCAGGCTCTTCTCGATGTCGTTGACGGTCAGGCTGGGCCCGCCCGACGTCAGGTTCAAGCCTTGGGTTGCCTTGCCGCTCTCTTCTCTTGTTGTAGCCATGTCAGTCACCTCGTTCGTGACTTCTGCGCGCGGGCGGCCGTCGCTCCGGCCGCTGCGCGAGAGGAATTTGGGGTGGCGAGATCCCAGTCTACTCCCGGGAGCCGGGAGCGCGTCTCGAGCCGCCGTCCGACAGCGTGAGCAGCCCTGCGGCGGCGAGGGTCACACGTGAGATCCGCAGCGCAGCTGAAGTGACGTTGAGCGAGCGGGATTGGGGTGAGATACTGGACGGGTCGCTCCTGTCAAGGACCGCCGCTCAGCCGGAGCAGGAGCGCGCTCTCGCCCGACAAGGGGGTCCATCGCATGTCGCACCGCGTCTGCCCCTGGTGGCTCGGCTACTTCCTCGCGATGCCGCTTCGCCGGCTCTGGCACAATCCCGTGAGGATCCTGGGTCCGTTTGTCCGCGAGGGGATGACCGTGCTGGAGCCCGGGTGCGGGATGGGTTTCTTCTCGCTCGACCTGGCTCGGATGGTCGGGCCGCGCGGCAGGGTGGTCGTGGTCGACGTCCAGGCCCGGATGCTCGCCGGGCTGGCTCGCCGGGCGCGGAGAGCCGCCCTCGCCGATCGGATCGACACCAGGCTGGCTGAAGACGAGAGTCTCGGCGTGGATGACCTCGCCGGCAAGGTCGATTTCGCGGTGGCCTTCTACATGGTGCACGAGGTCCCGGACCCTGCGCGGTTCCTCGCCGACCTGCACCGAGCGCTGGCCCCGGGTGCAAAGTTGCTCATGGTCGAGCCGCGGGGCCACGTCACGGAACAAGCGTTCCGCGCCACGCTTGACACGGCTGAGAAGGCCGGATTTCGCGCGGAAGCGGGTCCCGAGATCCGCTCGAGCCACACCGCGGTGCTCGTCAGAGTCTAGCTCCGGACCTCCTCGCCAATCCCCCTGGGCGGAGTCGCGATTCGGGCGCAACTACCTGGCGCGCTCCAATTCGAACATCCCGCTATCGCCGCTCTCGGAGGTCCAATTGCCGACCAGCCTGTCCCCGGTGAGCTTGAGCGTGGCGTCCACACGCAGTTGTGCCTCTCCCGTATCGACGGTGAAGTTGAACATCAGCGAGCCGTCTTCGTATTTCAGGTCCCGCAGCTCTGCCTTGTTCACCATTCCCAAGGAGTCGTTCATGACCCCCTGATAGGCGTCGCCGTCTTTCTTCAGCACGAGCGTGACCACGTCCTTCTCCTCATGGTTCGGAACCACGGACGTCCCAGTCCAGGTTCCGCTGAGGTCTACGGGCTGCGCGATGAGCGCACCCGCGGAGAGAACCGAACACATCGCCAGAACCAACAACCTCTCAGTGTGCTTCATGGTGCAAGGCCCTTTCGTGGCATGGCCCATCCAGACCGTCGTGCGGGCCCATACAAATATCTTACTTGAATGGACGGAATTTGTTCCCGTGCATCCGCCCCTGGCGCTCCCGACTGGGTCACCGTGCCGTCCCCGGCAGGCGCGGGAGGCAGATGCTGACGATTCTCACACACGAGTCCTCAGCCTTGGGTTCCCAAGGGAGGAATCGGTGCGATTTCAACAACTTCCCGGGGTTCCTGGCGCCAGGTTGTGGCGGCGTTGCTCCAAGGCCGATTGGACTGACCGGTGCTCGCCAGGGTCTAATAGCCGCGACCCTGCCCCGCGCGAAAGGAGCGCTTCATGCGCAGCCGCGTCCGCGTCATTTCTCTTGCCGTAATCGTGATGCTGTCAGGAGCGCTGGCCGCGGGACCACTGGTACGAGGCGAAGCGCAGAAGGTCGCACCTGCCCTGCGCACCCTGAATCTCGACGCGCGCGACGCGCTGCGCAACCGCTGGCTGACATCACGCTTCGATCAGATCCTGCCCCGGCTGATGCGGCGCGAGGGCATCGACATGTGGGTGGTCATCTGCCGCGAGCACGCTGAGGATCCCGTCTACACGACGCTCGTGCCGCACCCTTCGATGTTCGCATGGCGCCTGACGATGTTCGTCTTCACGGACCGGGGGGCGGCGGGCGTCGAGCGGCTGACCGTGAACCGGTACGGCGGCGGCGACCTGCACAAGAGCTTTCCCTCCTACTACACGGCGGCGTGGGAGCCCGAATCGCTCGACCCCTGGGATCGCCTCGCGCAGATCGTCAAGGCCCGCAACCCCAGGCGGATCGGCATCAACGAGTCCGCGACGTTTGCGTTTGCCGATGGCCTGTCGGCGAGCCTGAAGGCGCGGCTCGTGCAGGCGCTGGGCCCCGAGTACGCGGGTCGTCTCGTCTCTTCGGAGCGCCTTGCGGTCGGGTGGCTCGAAACACGAATCGCCGGCGAACTGGAGTTCTATAAAGAGATCGTTGCGCTGACGCACGGCATCGCGGCCGAGGCGTTTTCGTCTGCCGTCATCACCCCGGGCGTGACGACGATCGACGATCTCGAATCGTGGGTCCGGCAACGATTCGCAGCGCTGGATCTGGACACATGGTTCCCGCCGATGTTCTACATCATCAGGCCATCGTCCAGCGGGCCGGTGACGAGGGTCGTGCAACGCGGAGACCTGCTGCGCTGCGACATCGGTGTGACCTATGTCGGTCTCACATCGGACATTCAGCAGATTGCCTACGTGCTGCGCGCAGGCGAGGCGGCCCCGCCGCGGGGCATCGTCGATGCACTCGCCGAGGGGAATCGTCTCCAGGACCTTCTTGCCAGCGAATTCAGGGCGGGCGTTTCGGGCAACGTGGTGCTGGCCTCCGCGCTTGCACGAGCCCGAGCGGAGCGCCTGGTGCCGAGCATCTACTCGCATCCGCTCGGCTACCACGGGCACGCAGCAGGATCGCGAATCGGGCTGCCGGACATGCAAAACGGGGTGCCCGGCATGGGCGACTACCAGCTGTACCCCGACACGGTCTGGGCCATCGAGCTGGGCGTGCGCGTGCCGATCCCGGAGTGGAACAACCAGGAGGTGCAGATCGCGCTCGAGGAAGACGCGGCGTTCACCTCGACAGGCGTCGCGTTCCTCGACGGCCGTCAGACCCGCCTGCACGTGATTCGATAGGCGGGTGATTCCCGCGCCGGTCCGCCGTCCGCTCGGCTCGAGGGCCCGTCGTCACGACCCACCAATCGCCGCCAAAGGCCGCCAGCCTCCGGCCGCCAGCCTGACTGTCCGGTCGCCCTTCAGTCCGCTCTGTAGTGGCACCCGCGGCTCTCGCGCGCCTCGAGCGCCGCCAGCAGCACCACCAGCGAGGTCTGGACGCCGTTGCGCAGGCTGATGAGCGCGTCGCCGAGCTCCGATCGCGCGTAGAACCGGCCGATCTCCAGATGCAGTTCGCGCAGGATCTGCTGCGCCCGATCGAGACGGCGCCGCGTCCGAACCAGGCCCACGTAGTTCCACATCGTCTGGCGGATGGTGAGCCAGTCCTGGGCGATGAGCGCCGGGTCGACCGGCTCCGTCTCGTACTGCCACGGAGATATCTCGGGAAGGTAGTACGGCTCAGCCGACGCGCATTCCTCCGAAGACTGCTGGCCGGCGCGGGTGCCCCAGACCAGGCACTCGAGCAGGGACGTGCTCGCCAGCCGATTCGCCCCGTGCAACCCGGTGCACGACACCTCGCCGACCGCGCGCAGCCTCCGCAGGCTGGTCCTGCCCCACAGATCGACCGCGACCCCGCCGCAGCTGTAGTGCGCCGCAGGCACCACGGGAATCGGCTGCTTCGTGATGTCGAGGCCGATCTCCAGGCACTTGGCGTGGATCTGGGGGAACCGGCCGCGAATCCAGGCTGCCGGCTTGTGGCTGATGTCGAGGTACGCGCAGTCCGCGCCGGTTTCGTGCATCATCTGGTGAATGCCGCGCGCGACGATGTCCCGGGGCGCCAGCGAGCCATCCGGGTGATAGTCGACCATGAACTCGCGGCCCGCCGCATCAACCAGCCGTCCGCCCTCACCGCGGACCGACTCGGAGATCAGGAAGCGCTCGTCGCCGTGATAGAGCGTGGTCGGGTGAAACTGGACGAACTGCATGTTGATGCACCGCGCGCCGGCGCGGTAGGCCATCGCGACCCCATCGCCGCAGGCACCGGGCGGGTTGGTCGTGTGGAGGAAGATCCTGCCAAGACCACCGGTGGCCAGGATGGTCTCCTTGGCCATGAAGGGCTGGACGCGCCGCGTCTCGTGGTCGAACACGTAGGCGCCGACGCAGGTGGGCGGGGCGTACACGTCGGACGCGTTGCGGGAGTGATGCGAGAGCGTCAACAGGTCGATGGCGCTGCGGCGCGTGAGCACGGTGATGTTCGGCTCGCGCAGGACGGCGGCGAGCATCGCCTTCTCGATCGAGCGCCCCGTCGAGTCTTCGTGGTGCACGATGCGCGCGACGGAGTGCGCCGCTTCGGCCGTCAAATCGAGCCGGCCATCCTCGTTCCTGTCGAGCGGCACGCCCACGTCCTTGATGAGCAACTCCTCGACGAGCCGCGGGCCTTCACGGCTGAGCAGGTCGACGGCCGCCGGATCGCACAAGCCGGCGCCGGCTGCCACGATGTCCGCCGCGAGCCGCTCGGGCGAGTCCGTCGTGCCGCGGAAAATGATCCCGCCCTGCGCGTACCAGGTGTTGCTCTCGTCCGGGCGAGGCGCCTTGGTCAGCATGACGACCCGGGCGCCGCCGCGGGCCGCGGCGAGCGAGGAGGCGCAGCCGGCCAGGCCGCTGCCGATGACCAGGACGTCAGTCTCGTACCTCTCCATGGGATTACCTCGCGCGTACGCCGAGCGGTTCGAGATCGAGGGCGATGTCCACCGATGGAGCCGAATGGGTGAGGGCTCCGACCGAGATCGTGTCCACGCCCTTCTCCGCATACTGCCGGATGTTCTGCAGCGTGATCCCGCCCGACGCTTCGATCCAGCATGCCGACCCGCCTGGACGGGCCCGAATCAGCCTGACGGCCGACTCGACCGTGGCGGGGGACATGTTGTCGAGCAGGACGGCCTCGACGCCCAGCGGGAGCACTTCCCGCAGCTGGTCGAGCGAGTCGACCTCGATCTGGATCGGCAGCGATCGACTATTGCCGGCCCTGGCTGCGCGCAGCGCCGCGGCGACCCCGCCGGCGGCGGCGACGTGGTTGTCCTTGATCAGAATCGCGTCGAACAGCCCCATGCGGTGGTTGCGGCCGCCGCCGACCCGGACCGCATGCTTCTCGAAGGCGCGCAGTCCCGGCGTCGTCTTGCGCGTGTCGGACACGGACGCACCAGTTCCTGCGATGGCCTCGACATACCGGCGCGTCAGGCTCGCCACGCCGGACATGCGCTGCAGCAGGTTGAGGGCCAGGCGCTCGCCGCTGAGGATTGGCGCGGCGTTGCCGGCGACCTGAAGCAGCCGGCCCCCTGCATCGACCTTCGCGCCGTCGGCCAGCGTGGTCGACACGTCGAGCCCGGGATCCAGCTCGAGGAACACGAGTCGCGCCACCTCCAGCCCGGCAACGACCAGGGGCTCGCGCGCAACGATCCACCCGTGGGCCTTCGTTCCCGCGGGCACCACGCTGGCCGTCGTCACGTCCCCGCGGCCGATGTCTTCCTGCAGAAACGTGCGAATGTGCCGCAGGATCGTTTCGCGATCGATCACGGGGTCCGAACTCGCGGCGAGGGGATCAACGGTCATAGAAGTCCCGCAATTGACGGCCGCCCTGGTCGGTCAGCCTGTTTCCGTCCTCCGTCACCGACTCAGATCGAGCATCCGCTGCAGGGGCACCAGGGCCTTCACGCGCAGGTCCTCCGGCATCGTGATCTCGGGCGTCCGATTCACCATGCACAGGTAGACCTTCTCGAGGGTGTTGAGCCGCATGTGCGGGCACTCGTTGCACGCGCACCCGTTCTCGGGCGGCGCGGGGATGAACTCCTTGTCGGGGCAGGCCTTCTTCATCTGGTGGATGATGCCCGACTCGGTCGCGACGATGAAGCTCTGTGCCGGGCTCGTCTTCACGTACTCGAAGATCGACGTGGTGGACCCGATGTGATCGGCGTGACGAAGCACGCGCTCTTCGCACTCCGGATGCGCCAGGACACGCGCGTCGGGGTGCTGGGTCTTCAGCCGGACCAGGAGCCGCTCCGAAAACGTCACGTGAACCGAGCACGCGCCGGGCCACAACAGCATGTCGCGGCCGGTCTTCTTGATGAGGTAGCGGCCCAGCTGCTGGTCAGGCGCGAAGAGGATCGGCCGATCCTCAGGCACGCTTCGGATCAGGCGCTCGGCGTTGCTCGAGGTGCAGATCAGATCGCTTTGCGCCTTCACGGCGGCGCTGCAGTTGATGTAGCTGATGACGAAGTGATCCGGGTGTGCGCGCCTGAACAGTTCGAACGCGGGCGCCGGGCAGCTGTCGGCGAGCGAACACCCAGCCGCCAGATCCGGCAGAAGGACGAGCCGATCGGGGTTCAGGATCTTCGCGGTCTCGGCCATGAAGTGCACGCCGCAGAACACGATCACGTCGGCTTCCGCCTTGGCCGCCGACTGGGCCAGCGCGAGGCTGTCGCCGATGACGTCCGCGATGTCCTGGATGTCGGGCTCCTGGTAGAAGTGCGCGAGGACAATCGCGTTGAGCGCGCGTTTCAGCCGGTCGATTTCGGAGAACAGATCGAGCGACGGATCCACGGTTCGACGGCCGACAGCAGGGTTCGTCGCGGCGTCGTCTAAAGCAGTCTGTTGTGCCATGGGGCCAGCCATTCCAGATCACGGGTCATCCGGGTCCCGAACCCCTCAATTGTACCAGCCGCGGGGAACGACGAGGCGGTCGGGGCAGGAGGAGGGATTCCCGGCGAGCCGGCATTGGCTCTCCTGTAAGTCATCTTGCGCCGAAATTCGCCCGGAGTCAGAATTCTTCGCCATGGAAGCTGTCCAGGCTCCTCCTGCCGCGATCTTGCGCGCGTCGGGACTGACCAAACGCTACGGCGACCTCGTGGCGGTCGATGGCCTGTCGCTCGAGGTGCGCCGCGGCGAGATCCTCGGCTTCCTCGGCCCGAACGGGGCCGGCAAGACGACGACGCTCGAGATGATGTGCGGTCTGAAGCGCCCTGACGCCGGCTGCGTTGAAGTCAACGGAAGAGCATTGCGGCCTGGTGACCGGAGGGGCTTGAACGCGATGGGGGTCTCGCCGCAGGGCATCGCGATCTGGGACACGCTCACCTGCCATGAGCAGCTCGAGTTCGTGGGCCGGATGTACGACCTGCCCAGATCGGCGGCGCACCAGCGGGCCGATTCACTCCTCGTCACCTTCGGGTTGACCGATAAACGGAATCGCCTCGGGCGGACACTGTCGGGAGGCATGCAGCGGCGCCTCAACCTCGCGCTCGCGATTGTCCACGACCCGGAGATCATCTTCCTCGACGAACCGCAGGCCGGCCTCGACCCTCAGAGCCGGGTCCTCGTCAGGGACTACATCCGGTCGCTGGCCGGAACGAGAACGGTCGTCGTCACGACGCACGACATGGACGAGGCCGAGAAGCTATCCGATCGGGTCTGCATCATCGATCACGGCCGCGTCCTCGCGCTGGACACGGTGGAGGCCATCAAGTCCGGCCTCGGCGAGGGCGACGTATTCGAGGTCGAGGTGGACCGGGACGTCGAGCCCTCGCTGACGCCGTTTCTCGATCGGCTTCGCCGGCAGGGCCGGCACGTCGTGTCGCGCGGCAACCTGCTGCAGGTCACCTCGTCTGATGGAGCCGACCTGATGCCCGAGGTTCTCGCGTCCGCGAAGGCGCAGGGCCTCCGCGTCGAGCGCCTCGGCATGCGCAAGAAGACGCTGGAGGACGTCTTCATCCGCCTGACCGGAAGGGGGCTGCGCGAATGAAGATCCTCGCCTTCCTCGAAAAGACCTTTCTCGAGAACCTGCGCGAGTGGAAGATTCTGAGCCTCACGCTGGTCTTCGCGCCGTTCTTCGTGTACGTGATGTACGGGTATCTGCACGCCTCGCCGACCAGCTACACGCTGCTCGTGATGAGCCACGACCCGGCCGCCGGCGGCCTCATCGGGGCGTGGGAGGACGCGAGGCAGGCAAACGGCGACCCGGTGTTTGTCGTCGAGCAGGTCAGTGACCTCGCGCAGGCCAGCCGGAGGGTTGCCAGCCGTGAGGCGGATCTGCTGGTAGAGATTCCCGCCGGGTTCACAGCCGCCCTCGATGCCCGGCGCGGGCAGGGCGCCGCCGTTCCGCCACGGCTCGTGAGCCGGCGCACCGAGACGAACCCGCGGTCGACCATCGCCATGGCGTTCTCGGACTACGTGGCCTACCAGTACGCGTTCGACAGGATCGGAACGTCGCCGCCGCTGGACGTGGCGCTCGAACGGATAGGGGGAACGCAGGCTCCGAGCGACTTCGATCTCTACCTGCCGGCCCTGCTCGTCCTGAGCCTGATCATGGTGCTCTTCACGGCGGCCGCCACGCTCGTCAAGGAAGTGGACAAGGGCACGATGAGCCGGCTCATCCTGTCGAAACTGACCACGATCGAAATGCTGACGGCGGTGTCGCTGAACCAGGTGCTGATTGGCACCGTTGCCTTGCTGCTGTCGTATCTCGCGGCGGTCTCAGTCGGGTATCACTCCAGCGGGTCGATCGTGACGCTCGTCGCGGTGGGAGGCTTGTCGACGCTGAGCGTGGTGGCGATCGCGGTGCTGGTGGCGGCCTTTCTCAACACGATCTTCGAACTGCTGACGGTGGGGAGTTTTCCGTTCTTCATCCTGATGTTCTTCTCGGACTGCATGATCCCGCTGCCGAAGATCCCGCTCTTCCACCTGTTCGGCAATGTCGTGAACTTGAATGACGTCCTGCCCACCAGCGTGACCGTTCGCGCCTTCAACAAGATCCTGAACCAGAGCGCGAGCCTGGACGACCTGGTGTTCGAGCTCGGCGCGATCGCCTTCCTGACGTTCTTCTACTTCACTATCGGGACGTGGCTCTTCCGCCGGCGCCACCTGCGCTCCCGATAGGCATCGCGCCCTGGCGTGCCCCGGGGTCGAACGCCTTCAACACAAGCGGGGCCGCGGGCTAGCGAAGGACAACGCGGTCCAGGATCTCCATCGTTTCCGGGTTCAGGACCTCCAATCGAACGCTCGGGCCGGCGACGTAGAACAGGCAGAGCGCGTTCTGCGTCGAGAACCCCTTCACGAAGGCCGACCATGGCGGTCGCTTGTCCTGGGCGTAGTAGGGAGCCCCGGCCGCGCCGTTGTTGATCTGGAAGAACCCTCGCCGGATGGTCACCTTCGACCCGGTCCAGTTCGGCGGGTAGATGTCGACCTTCGGCGTGATCTGCAGGCGGTTGTAGTTGTGTTCGTCGCCGGTCAGCACGGCGAGGACTTTCGGATGGCGATCGATGAGCGAGAGGATCTCGTCGCGCCGTTCGATGATGCCCTTCGCGACCGGCTTGCCGGCCACCACCGGGCGCGGGGCATTGCTGCCGCCGTACCACATGTCGTCGCCGACGTGCCCGCCGTTGGGGAAGACGGGCGTATGAACGGTCAGGAACACGTGGTCGATCGCACGGTTGGCCTCGAGCCAGTCCAGCATCCCGCCCAGCCACTTGACCTGGTTGTCCATCAGGTAGCCGTGGTAGTTGCCGCCCGGGTTCGGCGCCTGGCCGATCGACGGCGAGAACCAGTAGTCCGAGTTGAGCACCACCATCGCCACGTTGTCGTGCACGAAGGAGAACACGTTCTCGCGATAGGGCGGAAAATCGACGGCGGCCGGATTCGGGTCGTAGGCGGCGCCATCCTCGCTGACCGGGCCGTTGTCGGGATTGACCATCGCCGCGCCCACGGTCGCCTCGGTCGATTCGGTGTCGAAGGGGAACCGATCGATCCGGATCATCCGGTTGTTCTCGTCGGCAAGTTCCGTGAGCACGACCTCGTGATTGCCGATCCCGGTGTAGACGGGAACCCAGTGCGCATAGGGCTCCACCGCGCGCTTCCAGTTGGCCAGTTCCACCCTGAGCGCTTCCGGGCTCCCGACATACCCGCTCACCAGGTCGCCGGTGAACTGCACGAACGCCGCCTTCCGGTCGAGCGCGAGCGACATCAGGCGCCGCATGATGTACGCGTTCGGGCCGAAGAAGTTCCGGTCGCCGCCGCCCTGGCCCCCGCGCGAGTCGCTGGAGTAGCCGAACACGAACGACCGGCGCGACCCCGACCGGGGCGCGGTTCGAAACCCGTAGCTCTCCTCGTTCTCGCCGTACTTCACCGTGTAGCGATAGTCCGTGGCGGGGCCGAGGCGATCGACGAGGATCTCCTGCCGAAGCGCGTCGGGCTTGCACGCGATCACGCGCTGGCCGACGGTGACGGAACAGGGAGCCGGCCGATCGAGTTCGAACCAGACGACGGCACTCTCGGCGGTCACCTTCGACACGAACGGTCCCTCGGCGAGCGCGACGTCGATGGCGAACGGACCCGTGCCCGTGAATCGCACGCGGCCGTCGAAGATCATTCCGCCGTCGATCCCGACGACCCGGTACCCGACCACGCCACGTCCCGTGGTGGCCCAGCCGACCATGTCATACGTGCCGGAGAGGGCGGCCTTGATGTTGATCTCGGCCTTCCCGTCCTTGATGGGGGTCGTCGTGCGGAACACCGGTTGGGGGAAGCGCGTGTCGGCGTACGGCACGAGGCCGAAGATCAGCGTCCCGTTGAACCCGGGCTTCGCGAAATCGAGCGCAATCCCGGTTTCGGTGCCGCTCGGCGTTCCCCGAAGCTGCTGCAACGTCCACGCCGGCACGCGATCGCGGGCGATATAGGGCTGCGATCCTTCGGGCTGGAAGACGATCGTGCCGTCGGCTCTGGCGCTGATGTTCGCATAGACGGCCGGAACCTGCGGAGGAGGGGTGACCTGCGCGTGCGAGATGACGACGGCTGTTGCGACGGCGGCTCCTGCAATCGAGATTGCGATGATCGCTCGTCGCCTGCTGACACGATCGCGAATGTCTAATGACACAGGATGGCTCCGGAATGAAGCGGGTCACACGAAGCGGGGGCAGCAGCCGCCAAGTGTGCCACAAGTGAGGCGGAAAGCGAGCGCCGGCGACAGAACGCCGGCGACAGAACTACTTATCGGCGCGATCGATGACGGCATAACTCCCGGCCCGTGCTGCGGCCTCTGCCGCCTGGCCATTTACCGTGACGCCCATTCCAGCCATCGCCCAGCCGGGACGGCGGATCCTCAACGCCAGCCTGACGGGCCTCGCGGCTGTGATGGTGAGCCGGATCGAGTCGGCCTCCGGGAACCGCGTCTCCTGCCGCACGACCAGCCCCTTGTCTTTCCAGTTCACCTCCGAGGCGATGAAGAGATTCACGTAGAGCGATCGGTCGCCGTGGAAGTAGATCGTGTCGCCGTGCTTCGCGTGATTCTCCATCCCCGTGCCGACGCAGCACCAGAACGACTGGTCGGGCGTCGAGTAGGTCCTGAACGCCCCGGGCTTGAGCGGGACGTAGTAGCACATCATCCCGGTCGACGGATCCTGCGAGGCGAGGATGTGATTGAAGAGGCCGCGCTCGCAGCATCGAACAGTCCCGCCATGATCTTGTGCAGCGTGTAATACGGCGCCCAGACCCGCTGGCGCGTTTCGACGCGATCGAAGAACGACTCAGGGAATGCTGACACGTACCCCTGGTTGGACCCGCGGGTCGCCAGCGCGCCCTGCACCTTCGCGAGTTCCGACACGATGATACATCTGCCGCTCCGGGGGCGGCCGGGCGTTATACTCCGCCGGAGGCCGGGACCGACTCGCGGCAGGGAGCATGAACCAGCACGTCATCGGGATCGACAGCGGCACACAGAGCACGAAGACTCTGCTCGTTGACGCGGAGAACGGGCGCGCAATCGCCAGCCACGCCGTGTCCTACGGGCTGTTGCCGGCAGATGTCCCGGGCCAAAAGGAACAGAACCCGGCAATCTGGGTCGCGGCAGCTCGTGCCGGCATCGAGCACGTCCTCCGCACCAGCTCGATCGATCCGCGCGCGGTGGCTGCGATCGGCATCTCGGGCCAGCAGCACGGCTTCGTGCCGCTCGATGCCCGGAATGAGGTCATCCGGCCCGCAAAGCTCTGGTGCGACACGAGCACCGCTGCGCAGTGCGACACGCTAATCGCCAGGCTCGGGGGCATCGAAGCAACCGTGGCGTTGCTCGGCAACGGCATTCCTCCGGGCTTCACTGCGTCGAAGATCCTCTGGCTGAAGGAGCAGGAACCGGACAACTACGCGCGCCTCGCAACGGTGTTGCTGCCTCACGACTACCTGGCACTCCACCTGACCGGCCGCGCGGTCATGGAATTCGGCGACGCGTCGGGCACCGGCCTGATGAATGTCCGCACTCGACGCTGGTGCCTGGAGGCCGTCGACGCCATTGATCCGTCACTCGCCCTGAAGCTGCCGCCACTGGTCCACTCGCGTACCCCGGCAGGCACGCTCCGGCCGGATCTTGCCGCCCGCTGGGGCATGAGCCCGGAGGTCATCGTGTCCGGCAGCGGCGACAACATGATGGGAGCCATCGGCACCGGCAGCGTGCGCCAGGGAATCGTCACCGCGAGTCTCGGGACCTCCGGCACCATCTACGCGTGCTCCGAATCACCCGTCGTCGATCCACGCGGCGAAGTGGCCGCGTTCTGCGATGCCACGGGGCGCTGGCTGCCTCTGGCCTGCACGATGAACGTCACCGTCGCAACCGAGATGGTGCGCCGGCAGTTCAATCTCGATCACGATGGCTTTTCGCGAGCAGCCGCGTCGGTCGCCGCAGGCTCGGACGGGCTCATCCTGATCCCGTTCTTCGAGGGCGAAAGGACTCCGAATTGCCCGGACGGCACCGGCGTGTTCTTCGGCATTCGCGACGCGACCTTCGATGCACCCCACATGGCCCGCGCCGCAATGGAAGGGGTGACGCTCGGTCTGAACTACGGCCTCGGGCGCCTGCGAGAGCTCGGGATCGAGCCGAACGAGATTCGACTGACCGGCGGCGGATCGAAAAGCGCCGTGTGGCGCCAGGTGGCGGCCGACGTGTTCGGCTGCCCGGTGGTGTGTCCTGCGGGCGAGGAGGCCGCGGCTCTCGGCGCCGCGCTGCACGCGCTCTGGGTGTTCGAGCACGCGCACGGCCGCGACGTCGGGATCGAAGACATCGTCGATCGGTGCGTCGAACTCAACGAAACCACCCGTGCAGAGCCGGATGCCGGTAGGAACCGGACCTACAACGAGCTGCAACGGCTGTTCGAGCGCCTCGCCGACGATCTCCGCCCGGCCTTTTCCGCCCATCGACGGTTCCTGGCGCGACAAATCTGAGCGAGACGGAAAGTGCGGCCGGCTGCGTCAGATCCTGGAGTCGAGCGCATCCCACCGGGCGTAGGCGTCGAGCAGTTCCCGGTGAACCGCTTCTAGCCGAGCGATCTTCTGCCTGATGCTCTCGGCGGATTCCCGGTAGAACTCCGGATGAGCGACGTCGGCCTCGAGCCTCTGCTGCTCAGATTCGAGCGCTTCGATCCGCGCAGGCAGTTGTTCGAATTCCCGCTGCTCGTTGTAGGAAAGCCGCTTTCGGGCCGGCGTCGCCGACGGCCCCTCAGCGCCACCAATCTCCCGCTTACCCCGTGTGGTTGCCCGCGCCTCTCGGCTCGGTCGCCCGGTCGGTGTCGTGAGATCCTCGCTGCTGCCGCGAACACCCGCCTGCCGTAGCCAGTCGTTGTAGCCGCCGACGAACTCCTGCACTCGGCCATCACCCTCGAACACCCACGTGCTGGTGACGACATTGTCGAGGAAGACCCGATCGTGGCTCACCAGGAGCAGGGTGCCTGGAAAATCCGTCAGCTGCGCCTCGAGCAGCTCGAGCGACTCGAGATCGAGATCGTTTGTGGGCTCGTCCAGCACGAGCACGTTCGCCGGCCTGGTGAAGACGCGCGCCAGCAGGAGCCGGTTCCGCTCGCCGCCTGAAAGCGCCTTCACCGGCGATCGGGCGCGCTCGGGAGGGAAGAGGAAATCGCTGAGGTATCCGTTGACGTGTCGCGGCCGGCCGTTCACGTTCACCCACTCATTGCCCTCGCCGATCGTGTCGAACACGGTCCTGTCCGGATCGAGCTGCTCGCGTTGCTGGTCGTAGTAGGCGACCTGGAGATTCGTGCCGCGCAGGATCTCTCCTGCATCCGGCTCGATCTCTCCAAGCAGCAGGCGCAGCAGGGTCGTCTTTCCGACGCCGTTGGGCCCGATGAACCCGATGCGATCCCCGCGCATGACCCGCGCCGAGAACCCCTGGATCACGGGCCCCCGATCGAATGACTTGCTGACATCCTGTGCCTCGAATACGAGACGGCCCGTAGGGTCGGCAGCCTCGACCTGGATGCGGGCCGTGCCGGCCTGTTCTCGCCGGGCTGCCCGTTCTTCTCTCATCGCCATCAGGGCGCGCACCCTGCCCTCGTTCCTCGTTCGCCGGGCCTTGATGCCCTGCCGCAGCCAGGCTTCCTCCTCGCCGAGCCGCCTGTCGAACTTCTGCTGCCGCACGGACTCGTTGGAAAGCCACTCGTCCTTCTTGCGCAGGAAGGTCTCGTAGTCGCCGGGCCACGACGTCAATCTGCCTCGGTCCAGCTCGACAATGCGGGTCGCCAATCGCTGCAGGAACGCGCGGTCGTGCGTGACGAACACGAGCGCGCCCGCGTACCCGGCAAGGAACTCCTCCAGCCACGTGATGGCTTCGATGTCCAGGTGATTGGTCGGTTCGTCGAGCAGCAGCAGGTCCGGCTGCGCCACCAGTGCCCTGGCAAGCAGGACGCGGCGCCGCCACCCGCCGGACAGCGTGTTGACGATGGTCTCGGCCGGCAGGCCGAGCCGATCCAGGATCATCTCGACCTGTTGCTCGACGCGCCATGCGCCGCGCTCGTCGAGCTCGTGCTGGAGCCTGCCGAGTTTCTCGAGTCGATCCCCGGATCCGGATTCTGCGACCGCAACGGCGGCATGATGGTAGGCCGTCAGCAGGTCGCTCAACTCGGCCACGCCCTCCGCAACGACGTCGAAGACTGGGCGGTCAGCCGACAGCGGCAGGTCCTGTTCGAGCCTGGCGACCCTGACACCCGGCTGACGCCAGACCGCTCCGGCGTCCTGCGGCAGATCGCCGGCGATGACTCTCAGCAGCGTCGATTTGCCGGTCCCGTTCCT
This sequence comes from uncultured Acidobacteriota bacterium, assembly GCA_963843385.1. Taxonomy (GTDB): domain Bacteria; phylum Acidobacteriota; class Vicinamibacteria; order Vicinamibacterales; family JAKQTR01; genus CAVOHU01. Next base: position 397,790 of record CAWJJY010000004.1, on the reverse strand, counting down.
TCCGATCATGCACACACGTTCGCCGGCCTCGATCTGCAGTGTCACCTCGTCGAGCAGCGGGAGGTGACCGAAGGCGACCGACACACGATCGAACGTGACCAGGGGCATCTTCAGGCTTTCAGTGACAGAGCGCGCACACCGTTTCTGAGGTCCAACGTGAAGGTTGCGGGCCGCACTGCCCGTCAATCCTGCGACAGCGTCGTATGGGCCCGACTCATCGAGCCGGGCCGAAGGCCGGAAGCCGAGGGCTGGAAGCCAGAATATCGCATCGAGGTCAGCGGCGGGACTTCGACAGGGTGACGGAGGGCGAGGATCTGACCGGCGTCCACAGGCGGCCGATGTTCCAGGTCGCGCCACCGTATATGGCCGTTCCGCCGAATCCGGTGACGTCGAAGATCGCGCCGGCATCGAAGACCAGGCTGCGAGTGATCGTCAGTGTGGGTCCAGTGAGAAACGCCACCACCGGCGGAGCCCCGCTTGGGCCGCTGGTACCCGGGTAGCCGAACACCTCGGCGACCCAGCCGAGATTGCCTGCGATGGGCCGCCCCGCTGACACGGTCCACAGCGTGGCGTGCTTCGGGGCCGCGGAGCCATCGCCGCTTCGCCGCGTGTAACCCGCATTGATGTCGACTTCGAGATCGCCGAACGAGTGGCTCGAGATCAGCAGCAGGCTCAGGTCGGTGGTGCCGGTGCCGGTGTCCTGGGCGAGGGAGCCGGTGGCGAGCTTCACGGTCGATTGAACGGCAAGATCACCGACAAGAAACGCGGCGTCGGCAACCCTCCACTTCAGGCCGACGACGAGATCGCCAGGGCCCGAATGAGTCGTCTCAGCCTGCCCGGTCCTGACCCATCCCGGCTGGATGTCGAGCTGGAGACGATCCGCCAGCCCGATCTTGAAGAGCGCCGGCACGCTCAGCAGGGTGGAGTGCGGATCAGGGCGCTGCCACTGCCAGCCGACTTCGAGCTCGACGATGCCGGGCGCGACCTCGTAGGCGTGGGTTGCGACGGTGGGACGCTCGGGCCTGGCTTCCCGCGGATCCGGCCCGGTCGAGCCCTGCGCCAGGGCGCTGCCGGCAGAGATCGCCGCAGCGACAGCGAAAGCGGCCACGAGCTGCGTGATCCGGGATCCGTTGAACGGGGATCTCACCACTCGAGAAGTCTACACAAACGAATAGAGCCGGGCGTATCGAATGACACGCCCGGCTCTCAGCTCAGAACATCTTGTCGAACCAGGCGTCCTCCAGTATCTGGAACTTCTTCGTGAAGGTCTTTCCGCCAACCGTCATAACAACGACATACTCTCCGGCATCGGCGGTAATCGCCTCGGGAGGGTTGCCGCCGAATGTCGGATACGGCGGTGCGGCCCCGCCACCTCGTCCGCCGCCTCCACCCTGCCCGCCGCGCCCGCCGCCGCGGCCACCCCGGCCCGTCGGGGCTGCGCTCTCCTGGCCCGGGATGATGATCGGCGCCATCCGCATGTTCCAGACGAGCTGGTTCATGCCGGCCGCGTTGGGCGCCTTGGTCTCGGCCACCACGCGCGATCCCTGCAGCACCTTCACGTTGATGTCGCCCGTGGCCGGCGCCTTCTGGTAGAAGTTGATCATCACGCCCGCCGGCTCGCTCTGGCCGTCGAAATTGGTCGAAGCCGACACCTTGGACTGCCGCACGATCCACTTGACCTTCGACTCGACGTCGAACAGGTAGAAGTCCTGGCCGAGCGTCTTGTCGCTCATCTCCTCGAGCGCTGAAATGTCGGTGATGAAGATCCCGCGCCCGTGCGTGGCGACGATCAGATCGTGCTCACGCGGATGGATCTGGAGGTCGTGCACCGGCTGGGTGGGCATGCCGTTTGTCATCTCGTTCCACGTCTTGCCGCCGTCGATCGAGACGTAGACACCCCAGTCCATGCCGGCAAACAGGAGGTTCGGACTGTAGGGATCTTCGCGGATGACGTTGACCGACCCGTTCGGCAGGTTGCCGACCAGCGGCGTCCACGTCTGGCCGTAGTCGGTCGTCTTGTAGATGTAGGGCCTGAAATCGTCGTTGCGGTAGCCGGTGTAGGTGACATACGCCGTGCCGGCTGCGTGGCGCGACGCGATCACCCGGCTGACGTAGTAGCCGGGATTGCCGGCGATCCTGTCGTTCAGTTTCGTCCAGTTCTTCCCGCCGTCCTTGGTCACCCACACGTTCCCGTCGTCGGTTCCGACGTAGATCAGATCCCGCACGAGCGGGGATTCGTCGATCGTGGTGATCGTGCAGTACTGGATGTTGCCGTCACCGCCCTTGCCGTCCGCGCCCGTCAGCTTCGTCTTGTCGTTGGTGGACAGGTCCGGGCTGATGAAGGTCCAGACCTCGCCGCGGTACGTCGATTTCAGAAGCCTGTTGGAGCCGTGATAGATGACGTTGCTGTCGTGCGGCGACATCGCAATCGGCGCCGTCCACGCGTACCTAAGCGTGTCGTCGCGGTATCGGATGTTCTTGGTCTCTCCCGTGTAGAGATCGATCCTGGAGATCGAGCCCTGCTGCGACTCGTTGTAGAGGAAACGGTTGGTGACCGGCTCGGTCACGTTGTACATGCCGTCGCCGCCGCCGACCGACTGCCAGTCCTCGTACACGATGCGCCCGCCGCCGCGCTTGGTGCTCGGGCCGCGTAACGAACCGTTGTCCTGCAGGCCGCCGGCGACGTTGTAGGGCCACATCATGTCGTAGCCGACCTGGTAGAACTGCGCGAGCGGCAGCTCATCGGGGTGGTACCAGTTCCTGCCGGCGTCGTAGGTGATGCCCATGCCGTGGTCGTACCCGAGGATCATGTGCGCCGAATTCGCCGGGTCGATCCACATCGCATGGTTGTCACCGCCAAACCGGAACGGCGCAGACCAGGTCTTGCCGCCGTCGGTCGAGTGGGTGACGCCGACCGTGAGCACGTACACGTGATTGGCGTCATTCGGATCGATGCGAACCTGCATGTAGTAATAGCCGGGGCCGCCGCCAACAGTTTGCTTGTCGGGGCTGACTTTCTTCCAGCTCTTCCCGCCATCGTCCGAGCGGTAGACCTCTTCGCCGATCATCCCGTCGCTCGTCTTGCCCTCGCGCAGCTCCTTCAGCCGGTCCGCGTCCGACACGCCGGGCTTGTTGCCGTTCTCGATGTTGGCGTAGAGGATGAGCGGGTTCTTCTTGTAGAGGTCGAGGCCGATGCGGCCCAGCATGCCCGACGGCAGACCCGCCGTCAGCTTGTTCCACGTCTTGCCGGCGTCGGTCGTCTTGTAGATCCCGCTGCCCGGTCCCGCCAGGTTGAAGGTCCAGGGTTTGCGTTCCTTGTCGTAGGTCGCCGCGTAGAGGATCTTCGGGTTGGTCGGATCCATCACGAGCTCGCAGGCGCCAATCGCGCGGCCGTCGATCTTGACGTCGAGTGCCTTGACCCACGTCTTGCCGCCGTCGATCGTCTTGAAGACGCCTCGCTCGGCGTTCTCCGAGTAGAGGTGCCCGAGCGCGGCCACGTAGACGATGTTGGGGTCCTTCGGGTCGATGAGGACGCGGCCGATGTGCTGGCTGTCCTTCAGCCCCATGTTCGTCCACGTCTTGCCGGCATCGGTGGACTTGTAGACGCCGTCGCCCCAATAGGTGCTGCGAGATGACGTGTGTTCTCCCGTGCCGACCCAGACGATTTTCGGGTCAGTCGCCGAGACCGCAATGTCGCCGATCGAAATGACGGGCTGATCGTCGAAGATCGGCTCCCAGGTGATGCCGTTGTTGACCGATTTCCACAAGCCGCCCGAGCCGGTGGCCGCGTAGATCGTCCACGGTTCCTTCTCGGGAACCGCGAAATCGACGAAGCGCCCGCTCTGGCGCGTGGGGCCGATCGAGCGGAACTTGAAGGCTTTCATGACTTCGGGGGCCAGCGTCTGCGCGCCGAGATCGGCGGCAAAGGCGACCGCCAGCAGCGCCGCGGCTGCCAGGGCCCAGCAGGATCGGGTCTTCGGACGTGCCATGCTCATTCACGTGCTCCTTCTCGGGGACGCCATGACGTCGGCTGGTATCGTGGATTGCGGGTCCTCTACGGTCCGGGCGTGCCTGCCTCGCCTGGGGGAGGCTCACAAAGGGGCTCTTGGACAGGACGTTGCCGTCGCGAAAACGGTACAGATCTACGGCGCCGCCCGTCAAGCCGACTTCGGGGCGATGGCATCGCGCCACACGGCGCGGGCGCACCCGACCCGCCCGGAACTCGACCCCGGGCCGAGCTGGCCACCTTCCCAGGGAGCGGATCAGACCGAGGGCATACGATGACTGTTGACAAGGCCAGGCATCGAACTTATATTAACGTTGTTACGTAACATAATGTAGTTACGGAAGAGGCAGAGCATGACCGTCCAGGAACGCCGCGCGAGACAGAAATCCCTGCTCAGGCAGGAAATCCTCGACGCCGCCAGAGACATTCTGGTGAAGGACGGATATGCCAACCTGACGATGAGGCGGGTGGCGGAGAAGATCGATTACTCGACCACCGCCATCTACCTCCACTTTGCGAACAAGAATGAGCTGATGGTCGCCGTTTGCGCGGAAACCTTCGGCAGACTTCTGGGTGAAATGGAAGAGGTGACCCGCCAGGAGCGGGACCCGATCCTTGCAGTGAAGAAGGGACTCAGGCGATACGTGGAATTCGGCCTGAAATACCCTCAGCACTACCTCGCGACCTTTGTCCTCCCGCACAGCGTTGAGACGGGCACCGCCAGCCATGCTATTGCAGACAAGGACGCTGTCGGGATGAAGGCATTCCAGTTCCTGTCCGACGCAGTCGCCGAGTGCGCGCGGCAGGGCAGGCTTCGGGATGTCGATCTGGATGCAACGAGCCGGGCACTGTGGGCTGGCGTCCATGGGGTCACGTCCCTGCTCATCGTTCAGCCTGAATTCCCCTGGGGGGATCAGGACAAGGTCATCGACACCCTGATCGACTCGATGACCGACGGGCTCGAGGCATAGGCCGCGGAGCATCTCTTTTTTTGTCTGGTGGTTAACGTCGTTTTGTCAGGATACGACGTTCATTTCGTGGAGACCCCCGATGACCCTGCTCGCCTGGCGCAATCTGGTGCACGACAAGACGCGGTTTGTCGTCACCATCACCGGCATCGTGTTCGCGGTCGTGCTGATCGTCGTCGAGTTCGGGCTCTTCATCGGATTCACGACCACGACCTCCAGCCTGATCGACCAGTCCGGCGCCGACCTCTGGATCACCTCGAAGAAGGTCCCCTATATCGAACAGGGCGTGCCGTTCTCCGAGCGGAAGCTCTCGACCGTCCTTGCGACCCCTGGCGTGAAAGAGGCCCGGAAGTACATCGCCCGGTTCTCGATCTGGAAACGACCAGACGGCCGGCAGGAAAGTGTCCAAGTCGTCGGGTTCAACCTGGAGAGCCGCCTCGGCGCGCCCTGGAACGTCATCTCCGGAACGCGGCGTGACCTCGAGGCGCCCGAGGCGATCTTCGTGGACGAACTCTACAAGGAGAAGCTCGGCATCAGCTCGGTCGGCCAGGTCGTTGAGATCCGCGGACGCCGTGCGCGCGTTGCCGGATTCACGAGCGGCATACGCGCGTTCACGACCTCGCCCTACGTGTTCACCTCCTTCAAGAACGCCCAGGACTACGCGCAGCTCCCCGAGGACCAGACGCTCTTCATCCTCGTGAAAGCAGCACCCGGTGCTTCGATCGGCGCGTTGCGCGACGCGCTGCTGTCGCGCGTGAAGGACGTGGAGGTCGTGACGACCGCCGAGTTCAGCCGTATGACGCGCTTCTACTGGATGTTCACGACCGGCGCGGGCATCGCCGTGCTGATGGCGGCGCTGCTCGGGCTCATCGTCGGCGTCGTGGTGGTCGCGCAGACGATCTACGCCACGACGATGGACCACATCAGGGAGTACGGAACGCTCAAGGCGATGGGCGCGAGCAACCGGTACCTCTATGGAGTGCTGATCAACCAGGCCGTCATCAGCGCGGTCATCGGATTTGTCCTCGGCATGACGGCGAGCTGGTTCGTCGTCCAAGCCAGCCAGCGAGGGGGCGCCCCAATCATGCTGCCGCCCGAGATGGCGGCCGGCATGCTCGGTGTGACCGTCGCGATGTGCGTGGTGGCAGCCCTGGTCTCGGTCAACAAGGTGACCAAGCTCGATCCGGCGATGGTCTTCAAGGGATAACAGCCCGTCTGGAGCGTTCGATGAGCCACGCCATTTCCGTTCGCAATCTCACGAAGATCTACGCGCAGGGCGACGCCGCCACGCGCGCACTCGACGAGGTCACGCTGGACATCGACGAGGGTGAGCTCGTGATCCTGATGGGGCCTTCCGGCAGCGGGAAGACCACGCTGCTCTCGGCCGTGGGGTGCCTCCTGAAGCCGACCTCCGGGAGCGTTCGCCTGCTCGGCCAGGAGGTGACCAACCTCAGCGAGTCGGAGCTGCCGAAGATCCGCCTCGAACGGGTGGGCTTCGTCTTTCAGGGGTTCAACCTGTTTCCGACGCTGACCTCGGCGCAAAACGTTGCGCTGGCGCTCGACCTGAAGGGCACCGGACGACGCGCAGCCGGGAGCCGCGCGATCGAGTTGCTGGACCAGGTTGGACTGAAGGCGAAGCGGGATGCGTATCCCGCCGACCTGAGCGGCGGCCAGAAGCAGCGGGTCGCGATTGCCAGGGCCCTGGCGCTCGAACCGCCAATCATCCTCGCCGACGAACCGACCGCGGCATTGGATTCACAAGCCGGCCTGACCGTCATCCGCCTGCTTCGTGACCTTGCCCGCGAGAAAGGACGCGCGGTTGTCATCGTCAGCCACGACGACCGCATCCTTGGATTCGCAGATCGGATCGTGCGAATCGAGGACGGCCGCATCGTCGCCGACGGCCAGGATCACCTGGTCGGCGGCCACAACGCGTTCCCGGCCAGCCGGATCGACTCGACACTTTTGCAGCCAGCGCCGCTGGCGCACTGAATGGGTGGAGCAGCATATGAAGAAGTCGACTGTACTCAGCGTGGTCGCAGTGGCGGGTGTTGCCAGTGTGACGTTTGTCTCGTTGTGGGGAAACGGCCGGCAGGCCGTCGCGGCACCTGTCGCACCGATCCCTGAAGTCTCGATCGTCGCAGCCGGCCCGGGTCGGGTCGAGCCGATCTCGGAAGAGGTCAACATCAGCGCCGAGGTTTCCGGAAAGCTCCAGGCGGTGCTCGTTGACGAGGGAGACGTCGTCGAATCCGGACAGACGCTGGCCGTCATCGAGAACCGGGATTATCGCGCCCGAGTGGCCTCGGCCGCAGCGGAACTGGCGCTGAAGGAGGCCGAGCTTCGAAGAGTGCGGAACGGCGCACGCATTCAGGAACGGCGCGAGGCCGACTCCGCCGTGGCCGAAGCCGACGCCATCCTCACCCGCGCCCGTGCCGATCGCGAGAGAACGCAGGGCCTGTGGAAAGAGGGCGTCGTGTCGCAAAGCGATGCGGACAAAGCCGAACAGGACCTTCGCGTCGCAGAGTCCCGCGCGAGCGCGGCCAGGGACCGGCGCGATCTGCTCGCGGCGGGCGCACGGGAGGAGGACCTGGCCAGCGCGGAGTCAGGGGTGGCACTGGCCCGTGCTCAACTGGAAGACGCACGGGCCGCTCTCGAGAAGACCTTCGTCCGCGCCCCGATCGCGGGCGTGATTCTCCGGCGCCACCGGAAGGCCGGCGAAAGCGTCTCGACGCAATTCGACTCGCCGATTCTCACCGTGGCGGACAGGTCCAGAATCCGGGTTCGCATCGACATCGACGAAGCAGACGTCGCGAAGGTCGCGGTCGGGCAGCGGGCGTATGTCACGGCCGACGCGTTCGGAGGGACGAAATTCCCGGGCCACGTGGTGCGAGTCGGACAATTGCTCGGAAAGAAGAACCTCCGCACCGATGAGCCGGCCGAGAAGGTGGACACCAAGATCCTCGAAACGCTCGTACAACTCGACCGGGGCAGCACGCTGCCGCTCGGGCTTCGCGTGCAGGCGTTCATCCTCGCTGATGGGAACAGGGCCGCGATGATCGAGAAAGGCGCGGGGCCGCAGGAGGTCAGGTGACGATGCAGAATTCGGGACGCGTGCCCGGAGCGATTCCACCCAACCTGGAGATGCCCCGGGAATGAGACCAGTCGACGCTCAGCGCGTCACGGATCCTGCCGCGGCGGCGTGATCCGCGGCCTCGGCCTCACGCTCGCCTCGAGGGACACGGCGTGCGGCATTGACCACGCGTCCGCGCCGCCGCCCTGTTCCTCGACCATGAGCCGGTGGTAGACACGGGCGAGGCATTCGATCAGGCGCTCGTGATCGTGCAGGTTTGTCGAGCCGCTGAGTGCCGAACTGCCAAGCGAGGAGAGCTCTCCGATCAACCCGACCCAGTCCCGCCACGCCGGAAGACTCGACAGGCTGTTGCCGTAGCTGCGATCGAACTGGTCGATCAGGTAGTACTCCGACCGGTTTTCGACGATCGAGGACCCGCGCTGGTCGTACGCCACGACGACAAACGGCACGATCATCTGCCTGGTGGTCTCGGCGATCGCCGGAACGGGCGAGGCCGGGCGAAGGCCGAACTGGAGGCGCGCGGCCACCCACTGGTCGGTTCCGACGACACCGACGGCCGGGTCCGCGGGGAACCAGGACGCGGTATCAGGGTCGTAGACCTCCAGCCAGCGGTGATCGTTGTGCATCCGGCCAAACACCGATCCCCGGTTGCCCCACTGCGCAATCTTGGACGCGGCGTTCGCCTGGCGCTGCTCACTCGGCGGTTGGATGTTGATTTCCGCGACCCACCGGGATCGGATTCCCGCGCCGTCGAGCAAGGCCCGCAGCACCTTCGCGAGCTCGGCGCAGTTGCCGGCGCGGCGGTTGACGACCTGCTCGACGCTGCGCCGCTGGTAGTCCGACGCGGACCACTCGAACTGCGTGTTGATCCAACCGACCAGCCGGCTGGTTCGCTCGAAGGTCGAGCCGGAGTCACCGGCGATTTCCCTGGCGATCGCGGTCAGGGATGGCGGAGGCTCGACGAGCTCCTGACCGCCGAGATGGGCAGAGAGGAGCAGGACTCCGCCCGCGACCATCGACTGCAGCCTCATGATGGTCCCCCGTTCCACACGCTTCCCAACGGCGTCATGGGAGATCCCCGCCGACGCCTGATGAGCGTGCCCCTCATGGTTGGACGAGGACTGTTTGCGAATGGTTCACCGGCGGGCACGTGCCAGGACACCGTCAGAGGTTGACAATCGAACGGCCGGCAGGTTAATAATGAACATTATGTTCGTTATTCGCTCGGACGGCCATGGCGCAGTATCTGAAGGCTGAAGTCCAGGCACGCATCGCGAGCGCCGCGCTCGGCGTGTTCGCGCGCAAGGGCTTTGATCGCGCCACGATGGCCGGGATCGCGAAGGCCGCCGGGATCTCGACCGGCAACATCTATCACTACTACCGCGACAAGCACGTGCTCTTCGACGAGGTGGTACCAGGCTCGTTCGCTCGCCGGTTCACGGGCCTGATCCGGCGCCGGATCAAGTCCCTCGACGGCGTCGCCGATCTCCGGGCGCTTCCACCCGGATCGGAGTTCGCTGCGGCGTCGGAGGCCCTGATGGCCTTCTCGATAAAAGACCGGCTGAGAATCGTCGTCCTGCTCGGCCGATCGGCGGGGACCCGTTACGACGGATTCGCCGGGAAGCTGGTGAAGGACCTCCGGCGGCAGGCGCTTTCCTATGCGCGAACGGTCCAGCCGAATCTGGAAGTCTCGCCCGAGTGGCTGTTCAACCTGGACCATATCTACATCCACTGGGTGGAAACCCTGGTCAGCATCCTCGAACGGTTCGAAACCGAGGCCGAGATTCGGGCCGCCGTCGCCAGCTTCTCGAAGTACCACCTGGCGGGGCTGAGGAACCTCCTGACCAGATGAGCCTCGGCGCTCCCTTGTTTTGATCGAGTAATGAATTATATGTTCACTTTTGTAGAGCTCATAGGAACACGCTTTCAAAGGAGAGGAGAATCGAGATGGACGGGACAGTTCTCGTGACTGGAGCCACGGGCCGCGTCGGCGGAGCCCTCGTGGAGGAACTCGTGCGCCTCGGGCAGCCGGTTCGGGCGGCGGTCAGGCGCGCGTCCCGGCGCCCCGCCGCGTGGCCGCGGAATGTCGCCGAGGTCGAGTTCGACTTCGATCGGCCCGAGACATTCAGGGCCGCCCTCGAAGGGGTGAGCCGCCTCTTCCTCATCGCAAGGCCCGGCGACGACAACGCCGACCAGGCGGCCTCTCCTCTTCTGGACGAGGTCCGCCGCCGGCACGTCGATCTCATCGTCAACCTGACCGCGATGGGCGCCGAGCAGCTCCCAGGCACGGCGCTGCGAAGGATCGAAGTGGCGATCGAAGACTCGGGCACTCCGTTCACGCACCTCCGGCCGAATTTCTTCATGCAGATCTTCGCGGCGGACCCGCTGCTGTCCTCTATCAATACACGGGGAGCGATCGCCGTGCCGGCCGGCGACGCCAGGCTGTCGTTCGTCGACTCGCGCGACGTCGCCGCCGTGGCGGCCGCGGCACTGACAGACACCCGCCACGCCGGAAGGGCGTACACGCTCACCGGGGGCCGGGCCCTCGGCCACGCGGAGGCAGCATCGGCCATCTCGCGGGCAGCCGGGCGGCCGATCCACTACATCCCGATTACCGAGGATGAGGCTCGCAGGCTGATCCTCGGCGCGGGGCTCCCGCCCGCGCGGGCCGACCGGCTGATCGGCTTCTATCGCCACGTCCGTGACGGCCACTGCAGCCCGGTTACCGGGGATGTCGCCCGCGTGCTCGGCCGGCCGCCGTTATCCTTCGAGGACTTCGCCCGCGATCACGCGGAGCATTGGCGCGGCGTGGCACCCGCCGAGACGCACGACGGGGGAAGCCGTGTTGCCGGTACCACCGGCTGACGACTCTTGGGGCGAACAGCTTCACGAGAAGGAGCCGCGGGCCCACGAGGCTGGTGCGAGTGAGCGAGGCGGTGTTCGATCTACGGCTCGGAGACGCGAACGAGGAGCTTCCCCGTGTTCTCGCCGGTAAACAGCCGGCCGAGCGCTGCGGGCGCCTGTTCGAGGCCCTCGACCATGTCCACGCGGTACTTCAGCCTGCCGGCCTGGTGCCATTCGATGAGTTTGCGGGTCGCCTCGGCAGCCTTCGGCATGAAGTCGAACACGATGAAGCCCTCGAGCCTGACCCGCCTGGATACGAGATTCCCCAGGTTGCGCGGGGCGGCGGTCGGGCGCGTGGCGTTGTACTGAGACACCATGCCGCAGAGGGCAATCCGGCCGTGGAGGTTGATCCGGTCGATCACCGCTTCGAGGACGGCTCCGCCGACGTTCTCGAACCCGACGTCGATGCCTTCCGGGCAGGCTTGCTCCAGCGCGTCGCGGAGTTTGCCGGCCTTGTAGTTGAGCGCGGCGTCGACCCCGAGCTCATTCACGAGCCACGCGCATTTCTCGTCGCTTCCGGCGACGCCGACCACGCGCATCCCGAGAATCTTGCCGATCTGGCAGGCGATCGATCCCACCGCGCCCGCAGCGGCAGACACGACGAGTGTCTCGCCGGCCACTGCCTTCGCGACTTCGACCAGACCGAGGTACGCGGCCAGCCCGATGTGACCGAGCAGCGCAAGATGAGCGTCGAGCGGCAAGGGCACCTGCGGCACCTTTCTCACGGCCGCCCCGTCAATCACGCAGTGCCGCTGCCAGCCGAGCAGGCCCTGAACCACATCCCCGGGCGACAGACCGGGAGCGCGGCTTTCATCGACAACGCCAATACCAAGTCCCCGCATCACCTCGCCAAGCGGTACCGCTGGCAGGTACGAGTCCGCTTCGTTCATCCACACGCGGTTGGTCGGGTCGAGAGACAGCAGCAGGACCCTGGCCCGCACCTGGCCGTCCTCGATCGCGGGAACCGGGGACTCCTTCCACACGAGGTCTCCGTCCTTCAACGGACCCTCAGGCCGGCGAACGATATGCCAGGCGTTATTGATTCGCTCGGATTGCATTGTGAGCCTCGCTCTACGCAGGCTGGAGGCCGGCGGCTGGTGGCTGGCGGCATTGCGAGTATCAGACCATCACGCCCGAAGGCACGCTGTGCATCGGCCACACTTCCACGATTCGATCGTGGCGGCAGAATGCCGGGAGCTCGATGCCTGACTCTGCAATCCTCTGTCACGGCCGCCAGCTGCGCGCCGCCAGTCGCCAGCCGCGATTCGCCAGCCGCTGACCGCCAGTCGCCAGCCGCGAGCCGCCAGCCGCGAGCCGCGAGCCGCCGCTACGTCAGCAGGTTGTACTCCCGCAGCTTCCGATACAGATTCCGCTCGCTGATGCCCAGAATCCTCGCGGCGCTTCCACGGTGCCCGTTGGTCGACTTCAAGACGGTCTCGATGTGGACTCGCTCGAGTTCGTCGAGCGTCGGCAGCGCGCCGCCGGCCGCCGCTGCCGTCGGGCTGGCGGGCGATCGCTCTGCCGCCGCCCGGACCGAGGCGGGCAGGTGCTCGGGCCTCACCTCGGTCCCGTCACACACCACCATCGCCGCCTCGACGACGTGCATCAGCTCGCGGATGTTGCCAGGCCAGTCGTGCCTTCGCAATGCCGCCAGCGCCTCTGCCCCGATGTGTTTCTTGAAGCCGAAGCGGTCGTTGAGCATCGAGACGAAATACTCGGCCAGCAGATCCACGTCCGACCGTCGCTCCCTCAGCGGCGGCACGCTCACGGAAATCGTGCTGAGGCGGTAGTACAGGTCTTCCCGGAACAGACCCTGGCGGACCATCGCGGGCATGTCGCGATGGGTTGCCGCGATCACTCGAACATCCACGTGAATCTCGGCGGTGCCCCCGACGTGGCGAAAGGTCGACGTGTCCAGCACGCGCAGCAGCTTGACCTGCGTGGTCTGGCTCACCTCGCCGATCTCGTCCAGGAAGATCGTGCCCCCGTGGGCCACCTCGAACAGGCCGGGCTTGGCCCGATCGGCACCGGTGAAGGATCCGCGTTCGTGCCCGAACAGCTCGCTTTGCAGGAGGCTCTCCTGCAAAGCGGCGCACTCGACGACGACAAACGGCCTGGCCCGTCGCGTGCTGCGCGCGTGGATGAGCTTGGCCACCATCTCCTTGCCGGATCCGGTCTCGCCGGTGATGAGCACGGTCGAATCGGTAGGCGCCACCCGTTCGACCAGCCCGAGCAATTGCCGGAATTCGGGACTGTCTCCCACGAACGAGCTGCCAAGGTCCGGTGGGGTGAGGCCGCGCTCGAGCAGGTTCGCCCGCCGCCGCAGCGACTGGCGCTCGATCGCGCGCTGGATTCGCATCTCCAGCTCGTCGAGCGGGCACGGCTTGACGACGTAGTCGAAGGCGCCGACCCGGATCGACTCGATGGCCGTGTCGATCGATCCGTGCCCGGTCAGCATGATGACCTCGCACGCCGGGTGGCTCTCGCGGATGACCTTCAGCGTCTCGAGCCCGTTCATCCCGGGCATCTGCCAGTCGAGCAGCACGACGTGCGGATCGATCTCGCCGATCCTGCGAACGGCTTCCTCTCCCGATCCCACCGTCGCGACCTCGAACCCGAATCGCTTCAGCTCGTTCGCCATCACCTGCCGGAACGCCGGGTCGTCATCCACCAGGAGCACGGAGACCTTCGACTTCGTCATACGAACCCCCGCTCGTCAGGCGCTCGGAAACGCCGGCAGCATGATGTCGAAGGTGGATCCGACGCCCGGGGAGCTGGTGACGATGATGTCACCGCCCCAGCGGCGGACGAAGTTCAGGGAGAGGAACAGCCCAAGCCCGGTGCCGCCCTTCCGGAGGCTGAAGAACGGCTCGAAGATCCGCTTCTGGAATTCGGGAGCCACCCCGCACCCGTCGTCTGCAATCCGGACCATGAGCGGATCGCCGGGCTCGGTCGACACGATCACCCGCCCCCCCGGCTTGCACGCCTGGATGGCGTTGAGGATGAGGTTGACCATCGCGTGCTGCAGCTCGGCCTCGTCGGCCCGCACGTGCACGCCGGCCGTGCCGGGCACGACTTCTATCTTGACCGAGTGCGCGCGGGCGGTCGGCTCGATCAGCCGCTCGACGGCCGAGAGCGCCGCCTGCAGATCGACGATGTCGCCCGGAGAGTTCTGGCCGCGTGCGAGCCGAAGGAAATGCTGCGTGATGCCGCGGCAGCGCATCACCTGGTCGCGGGCGATCGTGGCGCTCTCCGAGACGCGGTCCCAGCCGGAATCGGCATCGCCGCTTTCCTTCGCATCGCGCAGGATGCCCTCGACGCACATCAGGATCGTCGCGAGCGGGGTGTTGAGCTCGTGCGAGAAGCCCGACGCCAGCAGCCCGAGCGAGGCGAGCCGGTGCGATTCCGCGAGGCGCGCCTCGGCGGAGCGCCTGTCGGAGATGTCGCGCCAGACTTCGACCACGTGCGCAACCTGTCCCTGCGGGTCGCGAATCGGCGAGGTGTGGACTTCTTCCCACGCGACCTGGCCTTCGGCCGTCCGCCGCTCGCAGATACGCACTTGCCGCTCCCCGGTCTCGAGGCAGCCGAGCGTGGGGCAGTCGGTGACGGTGCACATGCCCGGCGCCACGTCGCAGCAACAGCAGCCGAGCACCTGCTCGCGGTAGCGGCCGGTCCTCCGAAGGAATGCGTCGTTGGCGGCGATGATGTGGCGGTCCTTGTCGAAGACCGCGATCCCGTCGTCCATGCTGTTGATGATCGTCTCGAGGCGCTCGCGCTGGTTGCGGACCTCGCTGACCAGGCCGGTGACCGAATCGGCCATCGTGTTGAATTCGCTGGCCAGCCACGAGATCGTGTCGGAGCCCCCGACCGGCACCCGCCGGTTGAGGTCGCCTCCCGCGATGAGCCTCGCCGTCGTCTCGAAGCGCTGGAGTCGTCTCAAAACCACAAGGCGTACTATCGTTGCGATAGCGGCCACAAGCAGTAGTGTCAGCGTTCCACTTACAGTGACCATCCAGCGCAGGTCCTGGTTCATCGAGGCGCGAATCTCGCCTGCGTTGACGTCGAGGATCAGGATCCCGTTGATGCGCCGGGCCGGGTCGTGGCACCGATGGCAGGCCTCCCTGTTCCAGACAGGCACGACGGTGCGGAGGACCGTGCCGCCACGCGTTTCGATCACGCGAGTCGTGTTGCGTTGATCGGGGGGGAACTGGTGGCATGACTGGCAGGTCGGGGAGCCGATGGTCAGATCGTTGCCCGGGGGAAGAGGCGCGCTGGAGTAGCGGGGTATCCCGTTCCGGTCGAGCAGGGCGACGCTCTCGACGCCACGCTGGTGCCCGAAGGTCTGGATCATCCGGGCGATCAGGCTCCGCTCGTTCTCCATCATCTGGTGCTCGAGGGCGGAGCGAATGAGCTCACCCTCGGCGAGCGCGGTGCTGCGCGCTGTCTCGAGGAGGGTCTGAAAATGATGCGTCGAGTAGACGTAGGCCCCGGCGGCGACGGCTGCCGCAACGGCGGTCGTGATGCCCACGACCAATCCGACCGTCATGCTCGTGAATCGTGGAATCAGGCGCATTCAGGTAATGGAACGGTCGCATAGTGACAGAGAGGCCGTGCGCTCGTCAAACCAGGGCGGGCGTGAAGAAATTACGCGTGAGCCTGAACGAACGACTCGCCCTCGCGACCCGCGCGCGGTGTTTCAGTTCTGTGAAAGCCCTGTCACTCCTGGTGTAGTCCTCCGATAACTGGGTCATGTGCCCGCGCGAATCGGCCGCCGGCCTCGCCGGGATTCCTACGGTGAGCACCGCACTACTCCGGCGTCCTGGAAACGTGACCACCGGGGAATCTCGCTCAACTCCGACAAACGCGCTCGCAGCTTAACGGGGAATCGCGGGGCGGGCGCGCATTTCTGGAGCGCGCCTTGCAAGCACGTGGCCCCGGGATTCCCATTCGACTGAAGCCGTTGGGGGTGAAGCTTGCCTGCTCGCGCCGAAACCTTGTCTTCGACATCGCACGACAGAGAGCCTCTGCCGAAAGAGATTCTCCGATTTCGCGCGTCGGAGCGGCAGCTGCACTGGGCCATCGCGATCCCCTTCATGGTCTGTTACACGACGGCCCTGATCCTCGTCACGGTGTACAACCCGGATCCGACTCGCCCGTACCGCGCCATCTTCTCGTGGATCCATCGACTCTCGGGAGTCTGCCTCTTCGTCCTGCCGCTCTCGGCCTTTGCCAGGCACCGGCGCGACCTGGACATCCACTTCCGCAACGCCCGGACGGCGTGGCGCTGGAGGCTCGATGACATCAAGTGGCTCTTCCTGATCGGACCGGCCACGATCAACAAGCGAGTCGAGCTGCCGGACCAGGAGAAGTTCAACGCCGGCGAGAAGCTCAACTTCGTCGTGCTGACGGCAACCTACCCGCTCTACATCGTCACCGGCCTGCTGATCTGGCTCCCTGGCGTGGCCTTCCTGTCGTGGCTGATTCACTTGAGCATGGCCGCCACAGCGACGCCGCTCATCCTGGGCCACATCTTCATGGCCACCGTCAACCCGGACACCAAGGTCGGCCTGGGCGGCATGATCTCGGGGTTCGTCGATCGTCATTGGGCGGAGCATCACTACCGGTGCTGGTACGAGGACACCTTCGGTCACCTGACCCGGAATCCAGAGCCAAAGGCAGAGCCGGAGCCGGAACTGCTTGCCGAGCTGCCCGAACTGGTCAGCGAACTGATTCTCAACACGGGCGGAGAGGAGGACACGTCCGCGTCGACCTGGCCGCCGTTTCTGCGGCCCCCGTCGCCTGACAGTTCAGTCTCGGAGTCGACGTAGGGATGGTTGGGTGGAGCGAGCGTGAAGGCCCCTGCGCGGATGTCGTTGTTGCGCGAGTTCGTGCTCGCGTCGATGGTCCTGTTTGCGGCTGCGTGGGCCGATGCCGGCCAGGTGCGCATCTCACCCGGGCCGCTCGCGCGTGCGCACGCGGAGCTCGAGGGCATCGGGAACTGCCTCAAGTGCCACGAAGCCGGCCATGAGCTCTCGGCCGAGCGGTGCCTGAGCTGCCACAAGCCGATCGCGGAGCGCATCGCGAGGAAGTTCGGCGTTCACCGCGCGGTTGGGCAGGATTGCAGCAAGTGTCATGTCGAGCATCGGGGCGTCGGCGCTGAGCTTCGGCGAATCGACCCGCTGACGTTCAATCACGTCGCCGAGACGGGGTTCGCCTTCGAGGGCCGGCACGTCAAGATCGCCGCCACGTGCGCGGCGTGCCACAAGAAGCGCTCGTTCCTGGACGTTCGGCCGGTCTGCAGCTCGTGCCATACCGATGTCCACAAGGGCAACCTCGGCCCCGACTGCAGCAAGTGCCATTCGACGGAGGTGGTGTTCAAGGAGACGCGGAAGCAGTTCGACCATGAGCCGGCGAAGTTCAAGCTGACAGGCGCTCATCGCCGGGTGGCCTGCGAGAAGTGCCACGTCGCCGGCGTGTTCCGCGGGCTCCGCTTCGATGCGTGCTCGTCGTGTCACAAAGCACCGCATCGCCACGAGCTCGCTCCGGCGTGCACGTCCTGCCATGTCACCGACGCGTGGACGACCCGCACGATCGAGCACGGCAGGACGGGCTTCGCCCTGGTCGGTGCCCACATCCAGGTGGCGTGCGCAAAGTGCCACACCTCGGGCGTGCGGAACCCATTGAGATACGACAGGTGCTCGGCGTGCCACGTCAACCTGCATCGCGACAGCGTCAAGGAAGACTGCCGCAAGTGTCACACCGAGAACAGTTTTCGCGGCGCCAAGTTCGATCACGGAACCAGCACGACGTTCCCGCTGGTTGGGAAGCACGAGGGTCTCGAGTGCCGGAAGTGCCATACGAGCATCGCGGCCGCGGAGGTGCCGCTTCCTCGCAAGGTGATCGACTTCGGGGGCGTGAGCCAGGCGTGTGTCACCTGTCACAAGGACCAGCACAAGGGCGAGTACGGCCGGGTCTGTGACGCGTGCCATCGGCCCGTGACGTTCAAGGCGGACGGGTTCACGCACCCCCGATCGCCCGAGTTCTTCGCCGGTCGGCACACCGGCGTGACCTGCGTGAAATGCCACGTGCGGCCGTCGGACCAGGCCGTCGCCGTGCGGGCGGGAGTTCCGGCGGCGGCCGTGCCGCGCGCGAAGAACCCGGCCATGACCTGCAGCACGTGTCATGCGGACGTGCACCTTGGTCAGGTCGGCACGGCGTGCGAGGGCTGCCACGCGATCGACGCCGCCAAGTTCGCGCCGGCGCGGTTCGCCCACGAGGGCACGAAGTTTCCGCTGGCGGGGAAGCACCGCAGCGTCGAGTGCGTCAAGTGTCACCCGTCCGAGACGGGGACCTTCCCGGCCGGATCGGGGACGGCGAAGAGGCTCAGGCCCGTTTCGAACCAGTGCGGGACCTGTCACAAGGACCCCCACATGGGCCAGGTGGAGGCGGCGTGCGCCACGTGTCACTCGACCTCGTCCTTCAGGCTGCTCGCCTACAGCCACAAGGGGCTAGAGGACTTCTTCAATGGATTCCACGGCAGGCTGCCGTGCCGAAGCTGTCACAAGACCGAGACCGGTGAGTTCCCGGCGGGCCGAGGGACAGCCATTCGCCTGAAGGTGGGCCGGACCTGCGCTTCGTGCCACCCGTATTTCTGAGTCGCGGCCAGCCGATGCCGGACCACCTACAGCGGAGCAGGCGCGTCGCCGATACGAAACCGGGCACAACACAGTTCGCGCGCGAGGCGTAAGCCGCCGGCACAGTGAGGAGACCGTTGAACAACCTGCACAAGCCCCAGTCGAGGTCGGTCATGGTCGCGATGACGGCGTGTCTGGTCGCGGCGATCACCGTCGCAGCCGGGACTCAAGACAGTGCGACGCCGCGGGCGAGCAAGCCGGCCTCGTCGTCTGCGGCGAAGCCGGCGGCCGATCGCACGTTCGTCTGGCCGCTTCCTCCCGAGCAGCCCCGCATCCGCTACATCACCAGCTACCGCGGCGTGGACGACTTCAACAAGAAGAAGCCGTCACGATGGAAGGCGTTCATCTTCGGTGAGGACGAGAACAAGCCGGCGCTCCCTGACAGGCTCGTGAAGCCCTACGGCGTGGCGGTTTCACCTGCCGGCAAGGTGTATGTCACCGACACGGCCTCGCGGCGGGTGTTCGTGTTCGACGCGGAGCGGAAGACGGTGACCTTCATCGGCGACAGGGGGCCGATCAAGCTCGCCAAGCCGACCGGGATCGCGCTGGATCCGTCAGGGCGGCTGTTCGTCGCCGACGCCACGCTGAACCGCGTGTTCGGATTCGCGCCCGACGGGAACCTTGCGGTGGCGATCGGGCACGAGGGCGAGCTCGAGAGTCCGTCGGGACTGGCCATCGACGGGACGCGAAAGCTCGTGTATGTCGCCGATTCGAAGAAGCACCAGGTCTTCTGTTACTCCATCGTGGACGGATCGGCCGTGCGCACCATCGGCAAGCGCGGCGTCGATCCGGGCGAGTTCAACTTCCCGACGAATCTCTTCGTCGACACTCAGGGTCGGCTTTACGTCACCGATACGCTGAACTTCCGGGTGCAGACCTTCGATCCCGAGGGGAACCTGCTCGGCACGTTCGGCACGCTCGGTGACACGCCCGGATCGTTCAACCGGCCGAAAGGCATCGGCGTCGACGGCGAGGGCCACATCTACGTGGCCGACACCTCGTTCAACAATTTCCAGATCTTCGATCAGTCCGGCCATCTGCTCCTCTTCGTGGGTTCGGTTGGTGCAGGGCCCGGTGAGTTCTTCCTGCCGGCCGGGTTGTACGTCGACAGCCGGGATCGCATCTACGTCGCCGACCAGGGCAACGGCCGCGTGCAGGTGTTTCAGTACCTGCGCGCGGGAGCCAAGTAGATGCGCGCATCGATCGACGGCCGCCGTGTTTGTAAGTCGCAGACGAATGTTGTGTTCGGCGGCGTGCAGTTTCTGCGCGTGTGTGCGTTCGACTCACACGCGTCACGCTGCGGCGCGGATCTTGAAGAGACAGGCGCGCGGGCACCCTAACTGGTAGATGCGAGCACGGGCTCGCGTAGTTTTTTCTCTTTCTCAGTCCTGGTCTACTCCCTTTCGTGCATCCGCATGTGGTGACGAGACGAGCGGAGGCGGCCCCACCAAGGAGGACCGTAGTGAAAAGGATTCTCACGATTGCCGGCATTGCCCTCGTGGCGGTGGCCTCGAACGCAGGTGCGCAGCTGACGCCGGTCATTGCCGGCGGTCCGCACGACCTGAGCGGTGGCTCGGCGCTGCGCAACACCAACACCTCGATCGGTGGCCAGACCTGTGTCTTCTGCCACACGCCGCACGGCGGGGCCAACAGCATTCCGCTGTGGAACCGCGCCACGCCGACCGGCACGACCTACCAGCTCTACACGAGCTCCACATCGGATGTGACGACCACAGGCGCCCAGATCGCCGCCAGCGTATCCGGGGCCTGCATGAGCTGCCACGACGGCACCATGGCGCAGGACGTCCTCCTCAACGTGAACGGCCTGCCGTTCACGCCGGCCGTGAGCTTCACCAGGCAGACCGGCGCCAAGGCGACCTACGGATCCACCGGCGGCGGCACGAACAACCTGATGAGCGGCGGCCTGCCGTTCCTCGGGACCGACCTGCGGAATGATCATCCAGTGACCATCATCTACGAGACCGCCCGTGCGGCGACGCCCGCGGAGTATGTGACGCAGGTCGTCAGCGGCGCCAAGATCACCGTGGGCACGGTCAACCCGCTGCCGTTGTTCGGCTCGTCGGCGGCGACCGCGACCGTCGAGTGCGCCAGCTGTCACAACGCCCACAACAACAGCCTGGGCAACTTCCTCCGCAAGGCGAACGTCGGCAGCGCGATCTGCGTGGCCTGCCATATCAAGTAACCGCGACGATCGCGGCCTGTTTACGGGTTCGTGCATTCATCAACTCCGGGGGGGCCCCCGTGTCCCCCCGGCAGCTTTTCGCCATGAGACCATCGCTCGCCCTGCCCGTGCTCCTGGCCTTCGCCCATGCCGCCGCCGCCCAGCAGCCGGTGGCGTCGCACGCGACTG
Organism: uncultured Acidobacteriota bacterium; assembly: GCA_963843385.1. Classification (GTDB taxonomy): domain Bacteria; phylum Acidobacteriota; class Vicinamibacteria; order Vicinamibacterales; family JAKQTR01; genus CAVOHU01. The sequence continues at coordinate 376,756 of CAWJJY010000004.1, read as the reverse complement.
CCCGGCCGGTACGGCCGCCGGTCCGTGAAGTCGCGCGCGTCAACAACGTTCCGCTCATGAGCGATCGGCTCGATGTCGCGCTCAACGCGCTCATCCCGATGGAGTCCTTTCACCGCAACGTCAGCTCCGCCAAGGTGGACGAGCTTCGGAAGCAGGCGCTCGACAGCCTGGTGGACGAGGAGCTGCGCTATCAGGACGGCGTGCGGCTCCATCTGACGCCGTCGGCCGCGGAGATCAACGCGGGCCTTGCGCGGGTGATCGGCGGATACCGGAGCAGGACGGAGTTCGATCAGGCCCGGCGCCGGTCGGGGGCCTCGATGGCCGACATCACCCGCGAGATCGGCCGCGCGCTGGTCGTCAAGAAAGCGTACGAGCGGGCCGTCACGTCACGCTGCCAGGTGAGCGTCGAGGAAACGTCGAGCTTCTTTGCCGAGTTTCCCCAGCGCTTCGTGGTTCCGGAACAGCTCCACGTCTATGCCATCACGTTCGGCGTCGATCCCGGAAGCTCGACAAAGCAATGGACAGAGGCAAAGGCCCGGGCGGAAGACGTCCTGAAAGAGCTCCGCGGCGGGGCGGCGTTCGAGCAACTGGCCCGCAAGTACTCCACCGACCCCAGCCGGGAGCGGGGCGGCGACATGGGGCTCGTCCACCGCGGCAGCCTCAGTGACGAGTTCGAACGTGCCACCCGCGACCTGAAGGCCGGCCAGATGAGCGGCGTGGTACAGACGCTCTACGGCTTCCACATCGTCCGGATCGAGTCGATCCGCCCACCGGAACAGAAGACATTTGCCGAGGTCGCCGCGGGAATCCGGAAGGACCTCACGGCCAGGCGCTGCGCCGAAATGGAGCAGGCCTGGACCGCCCGGCTTCGCGCGGGCGCGACCATCGTGATCGATAACGCCGCCGGCGGCCCCCATGCCCGAACGTCGGGCGCGCCTGGAGAGCGGTAATGAGCATTCGTATTCGTGTGATCACCTGCACGCTGGCCCTGCTGCCCTCGGTGGCCGCAGGCCAGACCATCAGCGGCCTTGCCGAGTGGTCGGTCGGCCGGGGCGCCAGCCGATCGGGCGGGCAGCCGCAGGCGAACAACTCGTTCTGGCAGGGTTACACCCTCGGGTTCGCGTCGCCGATCATCAGTCCAAGGCTGCTGAAGATCGACAGCGAGGTCTCCTTCCGGGCGGGCCGCTTGAGCTTCCTGACCCCGGAGAACGACCAGCGCGGGACGCAGCGCGATCTCGGGTACAAGCTTGGCGCGACCCTCTTCCCGGCCGGCCGATTCCCGTTCTACATCCAGGCGTCGCGCGACAACGTGGCGGAAACCGGCGATTACCCTTCGACCAGCGGGATCCGCGGGGGCATCGTCATCCCGCCCGGGGAGCCGAACCCCGACTTCCGCACACGCAACACGTCGCTCAGCATGGGATGGCAGCTGACGGTGCCGGTGCTGCCGCATGTGGACATCGGGTATCGCAAGGGGAGCGCGGTCATCACCGGCGGACCCTACCGCGGGGAACAGACAGACGAGGAACTCCACGTCGGGGTGACCAAGGACACCGCCAACACCCGGCAGGCGCTTCGGTACCAGCGCAATGCCTACGACAATCCGGTCTCGCAGGCGTTCAGCCAGCGCCTCGACGATCTGAACTACGAGTTCGGCGCCACCATTGCGAAGCACTTCCGCACCTCGGCGCGGCTTGGACGCCAGAGCCACTTCTCCATGTTCGAGGTGCCGTCGCTCGGCGGCGCAGCCGACGCGTACCATCCGCCGACCCGCGGCCAGGTGGACACAGCCTACGCGGTCAGCACCATCAGCTTCGAAGCGACCAACAGGTTCTCGCTCGACGTAACGGGAAGCTTCGACCGGCAGAAGTCGGGAGGCGCGACCACCGACGCGCGCGTCGCGTCCGGGTCCGCCAGGCTCGAACTGATTCGCGGGCTCTCGCTCAACGCCGTGGGTGCCTACGGCGAACGCGGACAGGTCCTGGGAGAAATCCCGACCACCGTGATCACGCGGAGCGGGCTGGCCGGAGCGAGCTACCGCGCCGGCGTCCGGTGGCTCGAAGTGAACGCAGCGTACAACGCCGGCATCGGATCGAATACGACTCCCGAGGGCCGGGTTGGCGCCACGAAGTCGTGGTCGGGCCAGGCGAATCTCTCGCTGTCGCTCCTGGGGTTCGGCCTGAGCGGCGGGTACGAGCGGTCGCGCAACCGCGACGACATCCTCGACTTCGGCAACTTCTCCATCGACCGGGCTCACGCGGCGATCCAGGGCCAGACGGGCCGATTCCTGCTGAATGGCAACTGGGAACAGGCCCGCGTCGAGCGGGGCCGCGGGGCGACCTTCGTCGGCAACCTGCAGCGGTCCTTTGCCGGAACGGTCTCGCTCAGGATCGGGCGCGGCAGCCTGATCTCGGCCAACGGCGGAGGGTTCCTCAACGACGGCGACCTCGGGCGCGACCGCGCGTTGTTTGCCGGGGTTTCCCTCGAGTCTCAGCTGATGAAGTCCCTGCACCTGACGGCGTGGGTGCGCCGCGGCGACACGGCCGCGACATTGACCCGCCTGGACCAGAAGACCTTGTACGGATTCGCACAGCTCGAATACCGGCTCCGGCAGTTCAACCTGGCCGTCGAATACCGGCACAACGAGCAGCACCTGCTGACGGGTGAGCGCGCCGACCCCTACCGGTTCAGAGGGCACCAGGTGCTGCTGCGCATCTCCCGGAAATTCGGCGGACGCATTTAGGGATTAATGAGGGCCGATAGAACGATCGCACGCGCGGGACTGCTCCCGCTGACGCTCGGACTCCTGATTCTGATCCAGGCGGCGTTGGCAGGCGAAGGTGCGTCCGCAGGGCCCGCCACTCCCCCTCGAACCGTCACGCCGAGCAAGCCGGTCTGGCCTCCGCCGCCCTCGCCTGCGCGAATCCGGTTCGTCAGGACGCTCGACCCCATGTCGGCACAGGGAAAACCGTCCGTGCTGACGAAGGTCTGGAGACTGCTCGTCGGCGCGCCGGACCAGGCCCACATGCAGCAGCCCTACGGCGTCGCCGTCGGGCCGGACAGGAAGCTGTACGTCGCGGACACCTTCGGCGGAACGGTCCATGTCTACGACCTGGCGAAGCCGGGCCACTCGGCCATCAAGGTCAACGGGCAGTCGCTCATCGGCGTGGCGGTGGCCGGCGGCCGGCTGTTCGTCACCGACTCGGCCGGGGGAAAGGTGATTGGCCTCGACCTCAAGGGACACACGCTCTGGTCGCTGGGCAAGAAGGGCGGCTTCGCGCGCCCGACCGGCATCGCGGCAGCCGGCGACCGGTTGTACGTGGTCGACACCATCCGCAACTGCGTGGTCATCGTCGGATTCAACGGCGAGTATCTCGGGGCCTTCGGCGCCCAGGGCGACGGGCCGGGCCAGTTCAACTTCCCGACCAACATCACGCGCGGCGCGGACGGACGGCTGTATGTCACCGACACGATGAACTTCCGGGTCCAGGTGTTCGATGAGGACGGCGGCTTCCTGAGTGCCTTCGGCAAGCTCGGTGACGGGGCCGGCGATTTCGACAAGCCGAAGGGCGTCGCCCTCGACAGCGCCGGTCACATCTACGTGGTCGAGGGCATGAACGACGTGGTTCAGATCTTCGACCAGTCGGGCAGGCTGCTGCTGGCCTTTGGCGGTTCCGGATCGGGCGACGGGCAGTTCTGGCTCCCGTCGGGCATCGCGATTGTCAACGACCTGGTGTACGTGGCGGACTCCGCCAACAAACGCGTGCAGGTGTTCGAGTACCTGAAGGCGAGTCAGTGACCAGACGCACCCTCGGCGCCGCGCTGCTCTGCCTCCTCGCTGTCCCGGCCCTCTCGGCGGGACAGATAGGCGTCGCCTCGCCCGGCAACAAGCACAACCTGTCGGCGAGCGGTCCGGGGCCGGTGAAGTCGATCAGCGTCACGGAGATCTGCATCTTCTGCCACACGCCGCACAATGCCAACCCCGCGCCCCAGTTGTGGAACCATGCCCTGACGGCCACCGGGGTGACCTATCAGCCCTACACGAGCACCACCTTGAAGGCGGTCGTGGGGCTGCCGACCGGATCGTCGAAGCTCTGCCTCGCGTGCCACGACGGCACGGTGGCGATTGGCAGCACGGTCAACAACGGTCTGATCGCGATGCAGGGCGTCGACATACAGGGCAGGATGACGGGCGCGTCGGCCCTGGGAACCGATCTCCGCCACGACCATCCCATCTCGTTTGCCCCGGTCACCGGAGGCCAGATCGTCAACCCTCCCGCGGCAAGCCCCGTCAAGCTGGACGCGAATGGCCAGGTCCAGTGCCGCACGTGCCACGACCCGCACCGGATGGACATCGATGCGACGACGATGAAGTTCCTGGTCGTCGGCAACTCGGGGTCCGGACTCTGCCTCATCTGTCACAACCAGCTGTACTGGAACTCCAATCCGAGCACGCACAAGACCTCGACCAAGACCTACACCAGCGTGCAGGGTGCTCACACCGGCTACGCGACCGTCAGCACCAACGGGTGCGAGAGTTGCCACAAGCCGCACACCGCCGGGTCGCCGCCGCGCGGCCTGAAGGGCGTTGAAGAGGCGACCTGCGGCATGGCCGGCACTCAGTGCCACACGAGCAACGGCATCGGACGCAACATCGAGGCCGAGTTCCTCAAGGCCTACTCGCACCCGACCTACAGCCAGACGCCCTCGGTGCACGACGCGTCGGAGTCACCGACCAACACCGCCCACACGCTGCCCGAAAACTCGCCAGCCTCGGCCCGACACGCCGAGTGCCCGGATTGCCACAACTCGCATGCCAGCTACGCCGCGGCGGCGACCGCGCCAAGGGCTCGGGAAAGATCGCCGGCGTGTGGGGCATCGACAGCAACAACGCGCTGGTGCTGCCAAGCGGCACTCCGGCGTCAGTCGACGAGTACCAGATCTGCTACAAGTGCCATGCCGACTCGGCGAACAAGCCGCAGGCGGGCGGCGGGCCGGCCGGCCCGTATCCTGTCCGCGTGGCGCCGCAATTCAACATGCGGCTGATGTTCGATCCGGGCAATCCGTCGTATCACCCCATCGAGGCGCCGGGCAGGAACACGTCGGTGCCCAGCCTGATCGCGCCGTGGACGACGAGCAGCATCATGTACTGCTCCGATTGTCACGACAACGACCAGGGTCCGAAGGCGCCGACGCCCGGCACCGGCCCGGCGGGACCGCACGGCTCGAGCATCAAGCACCTGCTGGTTGCCCGATACGACGCTGACGCCTCGTCGACCACCGAGAGCGCGGCCACCTATGCGTTGTGCTACAAGTGTCACAACCGATCGATCGTGCTGAGCAGCACGTCGTTCAGCGGGCACCGCCACGCGATCGAGGAGCGCGCCTCCTGTTCCATGTGTCACGACCCGCACGGCATCAGCAGCACGCAGGGCAACCTGACGAACAACAAGTTCCTGATCAACCTCGACACGCGCTTCCTCACGCCGAGCAACGGCATCCTGCGCATCGACGATCTCGGTGGGCGAAGCGTCCGCTGCTACATGGTCTGCCACGGCGAGAACCACAACGGCAGGACGTGCTCAGCCAACTCGTGCGGGTGATGACGCCAGGCCGCTGGCCGCGGGTTACAGGTTATAGGTTACAGGTTATAGGTTACAGGTTACAGGTTGCGGGCATCAGGCTTCAGGCTCGAGGCTTTCGGCGCGCGGCTCACGCAATTCTGACCAGCGACTAGCCCCAAGTCCCAAGCCCGCGAGCCGCAAGCCCCGAGCCCCAAGCCCCGAGCCGCAAGTCCCGAGCCCCGAGCCGCAAGCCCCGAGCCCCAAGTCCCGAGCCCCAAGCCCCGAGCCCCGAGTCCCGAGCCCCGAGCCCCGAGTCGCGAGCCGCAAGCCCCGCGCTCCGAGCCCCGAGTCGCGAGTCCCGAGCCCCAAGCCCCGAGCTCCGAGCCCCGAGTCGCGAGCCCCGAGTCGCGAGCCCCGAGTCCGAGCCGCAAGCCCCGAACCGCCTGACTGGTTGTCAGTTCCGGCGTGACAGCCTGTCAGGCCAACCACAATCCCTCGCCAGAACCCTCGAAAACAAGCCCGTTTCACGCGCTTCGATGTGGCACCAGACATGCTCAATCCCTCGCATCAAGGGAGGCGACGATGGTCATGTTTCTGATGGCGGTGTGCTTGAGCCTGTTCGGGCTGGCGGTAACGGCCATGGCCTTCGGCGCGGCCACTCGTAACGACCAGCCAGGCGAACCGGCACAGCCTGAGCAGAGGCCGGTCATGGCGATTCCGATGGAAGCGCCGCGCTTCTTCGTCGATACCGGCAAGCCGATTACGGCGCAGTTGCCAATCGCCGCGCAGACCAGGATTCCCGTTGAAGTGCTCCTGTCGCAGATCGAGCGGCACGTCCGCCTCGAGCAGGCGGCAGCCGAGTCGTTCCTGGAATTTCCGACGGCCGAGTCGCTGCACAGCCGCACGACCTCGCCGCTGGTGCATTAGAAGAAGACCAAGAAGGCTGGAGGCCGGCGGCCTCGAGTTCCGGGCCAGTCACGGCCGATCGCAGTACCTGAGTCGGCGCCCCCCGAACAGCTGTGCCGTGAAGCGACCGCATCATGGGCCGGATCGCTGAATCGGCCGGGACCTTCGGGCGGCTGGCCTCCAGCAAAATTCGCGCGACGTTGAACAGATGGGTCCGATGTGTGGATGGGTCGCAGGCGCGGCCTCGAGCCTCCAGCCCCCAACCGAGAGAGATAGGAGCTCGCCGTGACCAGCGGACAGCCGGATCTCGTGAAAGACCTCGCGCCCGACCAGGCCGCGGACGTCCTGGCGCTCGGTTCGAAGATACATCTTTCGAGCGGTGCGGAACTGTTCCGCCTCGGCGCCGAGGCGGACAGCCTCTACCTGATTACGCGGGGACGAATTGCCCTCACGCTCCCCATGCAGGTACAGGGTCGTGATGAGGACATCCTCGTTGAAGAGCGGCTCCCGGGCCAGACGGTTGGATGGTCGGCCCTCATCCCGCCGCATCGCTTCACGTTGAAAGCGACCGCTCCGCTCGAGACGGAGGTCGTCGCCATTCCGCGCAGGGCGCTTCTCGAGCACTTCGAGAAGTTCCCGGACCTGGCCTACGTCGTGACGAGGAACCTGGCGTCGGTCATCGGCCAGCGCCTCCAGGTGTTCCAGGCGATGTGGCTGCGCGAGATGAAGCGCGTGGTCGAACTCCGCAATCCCTAACCCCGGGAACCCGTCTGATGAGATCGGCCACTCCAATCGCTCTGGCGCTCGTGGCGTCCATCGGTGCCATCTTCGCCTCGGAACGGATTCAGTCGCCCGCGCAGGCGCCGCCCGCCGCGCAGGCGGCGCCATCGGCCCAGCCGCAGCCCCAGGAGCGCCTGGAAGTTCCGCCGCCGCCGTTCACCGAAGGCATCTATCCCTGCTCGAGCTGCCACAGCGAACTCAAGCCCAATCGGACCCCCCGAGAGCTCACCGACATGCACACCGACATCGTGCTGATGCACGGCGGCGAGCACCGGTGGTGCCTGGACTGCCACGACCCCGACGATCGCGATCACCTGCACCTGGCGAGCGGCGAGCGGATCTCGTTCGACGAGTCGTACCGGCTCTGCGGGCAGTGCCACGGCGAGAAGCTGCGCGACTGGCGCGCCGGCATTCACGGCCGGCGAACGGGCGAGTGGAACGGCCACAAGAAGTACCTGCTGTGCGCGCACTGCCACAATCCGCACCAGCCGCGATTCAAGCCTCTCGAGCCGAAACCGGCGCCGAAGCGGCCCACGCGGCCGCCGAAGTAGGCCGGCACGTAACGGGCGAGGAGAGACAACCCCCGATGGACCCCAAGCGGAGCGCGCCGAAGCTGACGCGACGAAAATTCACGACGACCGCGGCGGCAGCGGCAGCGGGCTGGATCCTGACCGCGTGCGGGCCCAAACGCCTTCACGAGATGCCTCGGGAGAAGCTGAAGTCGGCGCTCCTGGAGATGGAGCGCCGGTACTCCGGGCAGTACGGCACCAGCGTGACCGTGGCGGATACGCCTGCGATCCCGGGCGTCGAGTTCGCGTATGCCCTCGACATCTCGCGCTGCATCGGATGCCGGCGCTGCGTGTACGCGTGCGTCGACGAGAACAACCAGTCGCGCGACCCGCAGGTCCAGTGGATCCGCGTGTTCGAGATGAACAAGGAGGAAGGCGTCAACTTCCAGCACGCCGACCCGTACTATCAGCCGGCCGAGGTGCCGCGTGACGGGCACTTCTACGTGCCGGTGGCGTGCCAGCAGTGCCGCAATTCACCCTGCACGAAGACGTGTCCGACCGGCGCGACCTGGACCGAGCCGGACGGCATCGTGGTGATCGATTACGACTGGTGCATCGGGTGCCGCTGCTGCATGGCGGCGTGCCCGTACGGCGCGCGGCACTTCAACTGGTCGGAGCCGTCCATCCCGAAGGATCAGCTGAACCCCAAGACGCATTATCTGGGCAACCGGCCCCGGCCCAAGGGCGTGGTCGAGAAGTGCACCTTCTGCATCCAGCGGACGCGCGCGGGACGCTATCCGGCCTGCGTCGAGGTCTGCCCGGTCGGCGCGCGCAAGTTCGGCAACCTGCTCGACAAGGACAGCGAGATTCGCTACATCATCGAGCACAAGCGGGTCCTGGTCCTGAAGGAAGATCTGAACACCGTGCCGAAGTTCTTCTATTTCTACAGCACGTGAGGTTTTCGTGGAACTCTTCCGTCTGTTCCCCCAGTTCGTCCGCGGCAGCGTGAGCCTGGTGCTCCGGGGCAACCGAGCCTACTGGACGTGGCTCGCCCTCCTCGCCGTGCTCATCGTGTCGGGCGTCATGGCGTACGCGGACCAGTTGAGGACCGGGCTGGTGCTCACCGCCATGCGGGACCAGGTGAGCTGGGGGTTCTACATCGGGAACTTCACCTTCCTGGTCGGCGTGGCGGCGGCTGCGGTCGTCCTCGTGATTCCGGCGTACATCTACCAGTGGAAGCCCATCCGCGAGATCGTGATTTACGGCGAGCTGCTGGCGGTGAGCGCGATCATCATGTGCCAGCTCTTCGTGACGGTCGATATCGGCCACCCCGAGCGCTTCTGGCACCTGATCCCGCCGTTCGGCTACCTGAACTTCCCGCGCTCGATCCTCGCGTGGGACATGATCGTCCTGAACCTGTACTTCCTCGTCAACTTCGTCGTCGTGACCCACATCCTGTACCGGGCCTACAGCGGCCGGCACTACGAGAAGCGCCTCGTCGTGCCGCTGGTCCTGCTGTCGATTCCCATGGCGGTGGGGATTCACACCATCACGGCGTTTCTCTACAACGGCCTGGCAGCGCGTCCCTACTGGAATTCGTCGATCCTCGCGCCTCAGTTCCTCGCGTCGGCGTTCTGCTCGGGTCCCGCCATTCTCCTGATCGTGCTGCAGCTGCTCCGGCGCTTCACGCGGTTCGAGATCCAGAACGAGGCCATCTGGAAGATCGCGGAGCTGATGGCCTACGCGATGTTCCTCAACCTGTTCCTGCACGGGGCGGAAGCGTTCAAGGAGTTCTACTCCAACACCGAGCACCTGCAGTTCACGCAGTACTGGTTCCTCGGGCTCGGAGAACACCGGACGCTGGTGCCGTACGCCTGGACGGCCGTTGCCCTCAACGTGCTCGCCTTCGTGCTGTTCATCTCGCCCTCGTCCCGACGCAACTGGATCACGCTCAACATCGGCTGCCTGGCCACCTACGCCGGCTGCTACATCGACAAGGGCATGGGGCTCATCATCCCCGGCCTGACGCCGGACACGCTGGGCGAGATCTACGAGTACTACCCGTCGATCACCGAACTGCGCGTGGCGGCCGGCGTGTTCGCCCTCGGGTTCCTCGTGTTCACGCTGATGCTGAAGGTGGCCGTGCCGATCACGCTCGGCGAGTTCCATGAGCGGGACACTTCGGCGCGCGCCGCCGAGGGTTTCCCGAAGCCGACCTTCGGCACCGTCACACACTGACCTCATTCCGCGGGAGCGACGCGAACTGTCGTTCGAGTACTGGCGGCTTCTGCCCGGGCATCAGGCACGCTGCCGGTCCCGACAGATTCGTCAGGCGTGACACTCGAACGGCTCCCATCAGACTCATCCGGTGTGACCGACCGCAATCGAGCGCCCCATCGCGGCGGCCCGCGTTACCAACTGCACGGCCCGCGGTCCAGGCCACTCGGCCCGACTCCGGGGCATCCCCGACCCGCGCGTTTCTGTCTGGCGGGGTGTAGGATCGAGGTACTGCGGCCATGCCGAGCGAGCCGATCACATCAAGCATCCACGTCCCGCGACACGCGGTTCGGCGACTGTACGCCCGCGCGCGGGCGGAGCGGTGGTCGCTCGCCGAAAAGGACCTGCAGGCCACGCTCGATCGAAGCGCCACGAGCCGGTTTCGAGGCCAGTCGCCGTCGGCGCGCGAGATTCGGCAGTATGTCGACTCGCTCCACGCCGAAGACCTCGGCCTGGCATGCGCCTGTGCGCGCGGCCTGAAGGAGGCCTGGGAGCACTTCGTCCGCGAGTTCCGGCCGGTGCTGCTGCGCGCCGCCTCGTCCTGCGCGCGGCCGGATGCGGCTCGCGAGCTCGCCATCTCGCTCTACGGTGATCTGTTCGGCCTCGAGGAACGCCATGGCGTGCGCCGTTCGCTGTTCGACTACTTCCATGGCCGCAGCTCGCTTGCAGGCTGGCTGAGGGCGGTCCTCGCGCAGCGCGCAATCGATCGGGCGCGGGAGAATCGCCGGACCGAGCCGCTCAAAGACGAGGAAGAGAACCCGGGCGAGGCGCCTGCGGTCGACCCCGGCCCCCCGGATGTCGATCGGCCTCGGCACCTGGCGCTTGTGCGCGCCGCACTCACCTCCGCGCTCGCGGCGCTCGAACCGCGCGATCGTCTCAGGCTGGCGCTCTACTACACACAGGACCTGACGCTCGCGGCGGTCGGACGGGCGTTGGGCGAATCGGAGGCCACCTCGTCTCGAAAACTCGAGCGGACGCGGCACGACCTCAGGTCCGCCATCGAACGTCACCTGCGGGAGGTCAACCGCCTGACCGATGTCCAGGTGGCGGCCTGTTTCGAGTACGGCCGGTCGGACCCGGCGTTTGACCTGGCGCGGGCGTTGCCGCCGGAAGGATAGGGTTTCACGGCTTGGTTCATTCGCCCGGCGATTGGAGTGCGAAGGGGAAGCGTGACTAGGCCGCCAGCCCTGCAAGAAAGCACCGTCCGTTCGTTCTACGTAGTGGGAGGTTCCCTGTGACGACCGACGACCAGCGTGACGCCGAAATGGATCGGCTGTTGCGGTCGACGCTGACACCGTCTCAGGACAGCGGCGCCCTCGCCTGCCCCGACCCGGAACTGCTGGCCGCCTTCGGTGAAGGCTCGCTGTCGAGCCCGGAGCGGCTGGCGATCGAGGGGCATGTCGCGGGCTGCCACCGGTGTCAGCTGACGATGGCTGCCTTCGCACGGATCGTTCCCGAGCCCATTTCCTCGCAAGCTTCCACGCGGTCGTGGATTCACAGCGGACTTCTGCGCTGGCTGGTGCCGGTCGCTGCCGTCTCCGGCATCGTTCTCTACATCGCCTCGCGCCCGGTCGTCGCCCCGTCATTCCTGCCGGCCGAGGGCACACGGGCTGAGTTGCAGGGCGGATCGGGGGCGGCAGGCTCGACCTCAGCAGCCGTGCCCGCCGACGAGGTGGTTGCGGAGAGATCCTTGGAGTCCCGGCGCGATCGCGTCGCGGCTTCGCTGCCGCGCGAGTCCGCCGGCGGGATAGCGGGCAGTCCCGCGTCGACGACGGTAGGCTCGTCGAAGGCGGGCCAGCCGCCGGCTGTCACCATCGCAGCGGCCCGTGCCTCTTCGGCCGATCGCGCCATGGGGGGCAGATCGAAGTCCGAGCGAGTCGAAGTGGCGGCGCCTTCTCCGGCCAAGGCACAGACCGAGTCCGAGAAGCGGCTCGCGGCCGCCAATCTCGGCGCTCAGCCCGCTCAGCCCGCGCGGCCGGCGACGGGCGCCGGGGTCGATGCACCGCAACAGAAACCACAGGGTGGCGCGGCGACAGAACCGGTGTCACCGGCGACGGTGGCCCCTGCTGCTGCGGATCGGCAGGCAGCCGCCGCCGCGGCAGCGATGGCCCCAGCTCCGCCTGGTGCCGCGGCCGCCGGAGGTGCGCTCGAGGTGGCCGTCACGCAGACCAAGGACGCTGTTGCCGATGCCCGGGCCGCGGCCGCGCTGCGCCAGACGGCATTCAGAGAACCGGTCCTTCCGTTCCTGGTCGCCTCACCGGGCGGAGCCACGTCCTGGCGCTTCGAGCGGGACGGAGGCATTTCCCTTTCCACCGACAAAGGCAAGAGCTGGATGCGTCAACTCCCCTCTGGTTCGGCGGAACTGCGGACGGCGTCCTCTCCATCCGCGCTCGTCTGCTGGGCCGCGGGCCGCTCGGGCGTCGTGCTGCTCACCACCGACGGCATGCACTGGCAGGCACGTCCTTTCCCGATCCGAATCGATCTCATCGACATTGCAGCGGCCAGCCCGCTCGAAGCCGCCGTGGTGACCCGCGACGGTCGGCGATTCACGACCATCGACGGCGGCGCCACCTGGGTCCCAGACCGCTGAGGCGGGCACCTGACTCCGGCTGGCTGCGGTCGACAGACCGTGTAACGGCGCGACGGGCCGCGAGCCTCCAGCCTCCAGCCGAATACCCGACCTGTCGTGGTCGCATCGAGGCTGAGCTACACTACCTGACGGGTGGTGCATTCCGGCTCCCCAACGCACCGCCAATCCATCGCCCTCGCATTCTGGAGAGAAGTGCCCGTCCGACTGACTGGCTAACGCGCACTGGCGCCCGACCGAGGAGATCACCGATGTTCGACCCCGCCACCTTCCGTGAGCGACGCACCCGTCTCAAGAAGGACGTCGGCTCCGGCCTGATCCTGTTCCTCGCCAACGACGAGGTCGGGATGAACTATGCCGGCAACGCCTACCCGTTCCGGCAGGACAGCTCGTTTCTCTACTTCTGGGCCGTCGATCAGCCGGGCCTCGCCGCCCTGATCGATATCGATCAGGGCACCGAGGCGCTCTTCGGCGACGACCTGACCGTGGCCGACATCGTATGGACAGGGCCCCAGCCCACCATGGCCGACCGCTGCAAGGCCGGGGAGATCGCCTCGACCGCGCCGGCCTCGGAGCTCGCCACCCGCGTGCGGGCCGCCATCGCCGGAGGCCGCCGCGTGCATTTCCTCGCGCCGTACCGGCCGGAACACACCCTCAAGATCAGCGACCTGCTCGGCCTGCACCCGTCGGTGGTCCGCGCCTACCGCTCCGAGGTTCTTCATAAGGCCATCGTCGCGCAGCGGAACATCAAGACGGCTCAGGAAGTCGCCGACATCGAGTCGGCACTGGGCATCACGCGGGACATGTACCTCGCGGCGATGTCCGCGGCCAAGCCGGGCAAGCGCGAGTGCGAAATCGTCGCCGAGATCTCCCGCATCGTGATCGCCCGCGGCTGCACGTTCTCGTTCCCGCCGATCTGCTCGGTGCACGGCGAGACGCTCCACAACCCGTTCTACCTCAACATGCTGAACGACGGCGATGTCATGGTGCTCGACTCGGGGGTCGAGACCCCGAACAGGAACGCGAGCGACATCACGCGCACGATTCCCGTCAGCGGCAAGTTCACCGGGCGCCAGCGCGAGATCTACCAGGCGGTGCTCAACGCCCAGCTGGCGGCGATTGCCGCGATCAAGCCCGAGGTGCCCTACAAGACGGTGCACCTGCTGGCGGCGAAGAGTTTCGTGAAAGACCTGACCGCCCTCGGCCTGATGAAAGGCAACGCAGACGAGGCGGTGGCGGCCGGCGCGCACGGGCTGTTCTTCCCGCACGGCCTGGGACACATGATGGGCATGGACGTGCACGACATGGAGAACCTCGGCGAGGAGTTCGTCGGGTACGAGCCGGGGCTCGAGCGCAGCAAGCAGTTCGGCCTCAACTACCTGCGGCTGGCGCGGCCGCTCAAGCCGGGGTTCGTGCTCACCGTCGAACCGGGGATCTACTTCATCCCGGCGCTCATCGATCAGTGGAAGGCGGAGAAGCGCAACGCGGCGTTCATCAACTACGACGAGGTGGAGAAGTACCGCGACGCGCGCGGATACCGCATCGAAGACAACGTGCTCGTGACCGACAAAGGGAACCGCGTCCTGGGCCAGCCGATTCCGAAGACGGTCGAGGACGTCGAGCGGGCGTGCGCCGGCTGACCTCAGTGCATGCCGCAGTCTGAGGTGGGGGCGGGCATGGGCTCGTCCCCACCACGAATGTCCCATCTGCGAGTTCCGCCTTCAACACGACGGCGAGATCGTTACCCCTTCGGCTTCATCAGCTCGATGGATGGGGGGTGGTTCCTGATCAGGTTGAACGCGCGGTCGAGGTGCATCGCGGTCCCGTCCCACCACGCGCCCTGGCGCACATCCCGCTTGCAGCGGCGAACGGTCGCGTCGCCCTCTCAGCCCTGCTCGTCGGCCCAGAGCGACGCGAGTTCCAACTCGATGTCGGTGAACGGCTCGGCACGCACAACATCGGAACCCGCGTGCGTCGCGAGAATCGTCCAGCGCCCCGCTTCGAGCCGCAGGACCTCCAGCGTGCGCGAGGCAGGATCGATCAGCCAGGCGTGAGGGACCTGCTCGCGGGCGTAGATCGCCAGCTTCTTCACCCGGTCGAGTGAGGCCGTCGGCGGCGAGAGGACCTCGCACACCCAGTCGGGAACGATCGTGGCAAACGCCTTGCCTGGCAATTGCGGCGAGCGCGTACGCCGCCAACCGGCGAGGTCCGGTACCGAGTACGTTTCGACCGAAGTGCAGTTCGGGCTCAAAGAGGATCCACCAGCCGCCCGGACCCCCGCGGCCGTGCTGAAACGGCCCCCCGATGAAGACCCCGAGCGAGGATGTGACATTGGCGTGGCGAATCGCCGGCCGCGGGGACGCGTGGAGTTCGCCGTCTACGATTTCGGCGACCATGATGTCGGGGACCTTCATCAGGTCGTCATACGTCGCCGGGCGATCGAGCGGCGGGATCCGCGGCATCGGCTCCATGATACATCGTCGTCTCGCACGAATCGTGCCCGCGAGTCGAGTGCGAAACCAGCCGGTTTCAGTCCACGTCAGGCGCGGGCGTGGCAGATGCTGCGGCGCTGTCAGTGACGGCCGAGCGCTGATTCTGCAACCCTCTGAATCCTGGATCTGTGCGATGCCAGCGGAAATCCAGCCTTGACGCCGGCGGGGTCTAGAGACCGTCCGCGCCACGAGCGACCCCTTGCGCGGCCTCCTTGACTTCCCCTCCGGGCGCGGCAATGGTGCCCGGGTTCCTCTCGGCCGTCTTCGTGTCTTACCACCGCTGCGGGGCCCTCCGTATCCAGGCTGGGTTTTCAAACCCGGCGCGTCCGTCAAGTTCGGTCGCTCATGCCGCTCGCGAGAGGGTGATATGGACACCGACCCCTCTGAAACCCGTGCCAGTTCCTCGCCATCGAATCCTCACGATTTCGGCGCCTTCGCGCAGGGCAGGCGGCCGGGGCGATGGACGGGTAGGGGACGGAAGGTTACAGGGCACAGGTTACGGGGAAAGGCCTACAGCAGCGCTCCCGGGCGACGGACCGAGCGAGGGTGCCAGCCGGGGACCGTTGACGGATTCCGCATCTCCGCATGCGTTCCGCCGCCCTAATTTCCAGCCACCCGTCTATAATGGCTCCGCCCCTCGGCCCTCCTCTCAGGCAGGGATCCCATTCATGCTGAGATCTGGCTTCATTTACCTGGGTGTCGCCGTCCTGCTCGGGCTGTCTGCGGCAGGCTGCACCTCGTCATCCGGGGCGTCGTCTCCTCCGGCCGCCGCCCGTGATGCGGATCCGACCACGACGGTCAAGCGAACCTCCTTCGTTCATCGCGTCCGCGTGTCCGGCACGACGGAAGCCGTCCGGGCATCGGCGGCCATGGTGCCGCGACTCTCCGGCCAGACGTCGCCGACGCTGGTCATCACCAGCCTCGTCAAAGGCGGGAGCCGCGTGCGCGCAGGCGATGTGCTCGTCGAATTCGACCGCCAGGATCAGGCCCGTGCCGCCTTCGATCGCCGCGCGGAGTTTCTCGACCTGGAACAGCAGATTCGCCGCCAGCAGGCCGACCAGGCGGCCGCGCGCGCGACCGACGAGACCGGGCTGAAGCAGGCCGAGAATGACGTGAGCCGCGCCCGGCTCGAGGTGTTGAGGAACAGGTTCCTTCCCGCCATCGACTCCGAGAAGAACACGCTGGCGCTCGAACAGGCGCAGGCCCGGTTCGCGCAGATTACCAGGACGTTCGATCTCAGGCGACGGGCTGCCGAGGCAGACCGGAAGATCCTCGAGATCCGGCGCGATCGGTCGCGAAATGCCCTGGAGCACGCCGAGCGGAACGCCGATCGGATGACGCTGGTGGCGCCGTTTGAAGGCCTGGCGGTCGTGCAGCCGATCTTCAGGGGCTCTCAGATGTCGCAACTGCAGGAGGGCGACGAGGTGCGCGCGGGCGTGCCGGTCGTGAAGGTCGTCGATCCCTCGGCGATGCGGGTCCGCGTGCGCATCAGCCAGGCTGATATCGCGATGGTCTCGACGGGCCAGTCCGCCCGGATTTCGCTCGACGCGTACCCGGAACTGGAGTTCGACGGCCGCGTCGAACAGGTTGCGCCGCTCGCCGTGCCGAGCTCGCTGACGCCGGCGGTCCGTGCCTTCGTTGCGGTCATCTCCATCGTCGGATCGCACGCGAGCCTGATGCCCGACCTTTCCGCCGCGGTGGACATCACCGTCGAACGCCGCGACAGCGTCCTGGTCATTCCACGCGACGCCGTCGAGATCGAGTCCGATCGCGCGTGGGTGCGGGTCCGCCAGGGCGACGGGCTTCAGCGGAAAGTCGTCTCGGTTGGATCCACGAGCGCCGACGCCGTCGTGGTCACTGCAGGACTCGACGAGGGCGCGGTCGTGGCGCGTCGAGCCCTTGGGGGTACATGAGGTCATGAGGCTCTTCGCTCGCAGGCGCCGCATCTCGGTGCTCGTGTTCGTGCTGGCGATCGCGGCGCTCGGTTCCGTGCTCTACGGAGCGCTCCGGCGCGGCGACGCGGGCAGTCAGCCGAGCGCAACCGTCACACGGGGCGAGTTCATCGACATCGTGGACCTGCGCGGGGAAGTCCGCCCGGTGAAATCCGTGGTCCTCACCGCCCCGATGCAGGCCGGAGAGCTGCAGATCATCAAGCTCGTCCGGAACGGGACGGTCGTGAAGCCGGGCGATCTCGTCGTCGAGTTCGACAGCACCTCGCTTCGCAGGACGTTCGAGGATCGCCGGACCGAACTGAAGCAATCCGAAGCCGAAATCGACCAGGCGCGCGCGCAGCTTCGAATCTCGCAGGAAGAAAGCACCACGAGGCTGCTCCGCGCCAGGTTCGACGTCGAACGCGCGTCGCTCGATGTCGTCGAGCGCGACTTCGTGGCCAAGCTGGACATCGAGCGCGCGAAGCTGGCCCTGGACGATGCACGACAGCGCCTGCGTGAGGCGGAGCGGCGCCGCGAGGCCGAGCAGGCCGGGACGGCGACGACGCTGGCGGCCAGGGAGCGGAGGCGCGAACGCATCCAGCAGGATCTGGCGCGGATCGAGCGGGGCTTGAACGCGCTGGAGTTGCGCGCGCCCACGTCCGGTACCGTCAGCATCCTGCAGAACAACCGCACGGGCAACGCCGGCTACCAGGAGTTCCACGAGGGCGACCGGGTCTGGCCGGGCGCGACGATCGCGGAGCTGCCCGACCTGTCGGGCGTGCATCTCGCGGCGCGGCTCGAGGAATCGGATCGCGGCCGCATCAGCGTCGGGCAGGCCGCCAGCGTGCGGCTCGACGCCATCCCGGATCGCGACTACCGCGCCGAGCTCAAGTCGGTATCGCTGCTCGCGCGGGTGGACTTCGCGGGCGCGTGGCCCCCCGCGCGCGACTTCGACGTCGAGATGATCATCAGCAATGCCGATGCGAAGTTGAAGCCCGGCATGACGGCGACGATGCGCGTCGCGGTTGGCCGGATGAACGGCGTGCTGATCGTGCCCGTCGAGGCCGTGTCGCTCGTCAATGGGCGCCCGACGGTGTACCGCCAGGTCGGGTCGCGGTTCGAAGCCACGCCCGTGACGATCGCGCGGCGCGGGCGGGAGCAGGTCGCGCTCTCGTCGGGCGTGGAAGAGGGCGACCGTGTCGCCTTGAAGAAAACAGCAGCGCCTGGTTCGGCCAACGCGCGCTGATACGCCGGAGCGGTGAGATGACCCTGAAGCGCGGACTCTATGGAATTGCGGCGGTCGCCGTGACAGCGGGGCTGGTCGTCGCGGGCATGATGGCGATGCCGGGCCCTGTGGCCGCGCGGGGCGTGCCGACCTCGCGGGTCATCGGCGGGTCGCTCAGGCTCGACGTGCGGACCATCGGTGAGCTGCGGCCCGGCAGGATCGTGTCGCTGGCGGCGCCTCCGGCCGGGTCGGCGCTGCGAATCGTGCGCATCGCGGAGACGGGATCCGCCGTCCGCGCCGGCGAGGTGGTGGTCGAATTCGACCCGGCGGAACAGCACTACGTTGTCGAGCAGGCGGAATCGGAGCTGGCCGAAGCCGAACAGCAGATCGTCAGGATGCGCGCCGATCTCGAGGCGCAACTCGCGCAGTCCCAGGTGGACGTCCTGACCGCGCGCTTCGACGTCCGCCGCGCGGAGCTGGACATCAAGGTTCCGCCGAGGCTCATCACGGGCATCGACGCGAAGAAGCGCCAGCTGGCCGTCGAGGAAACCACGCGGCGGCTCGCGCAGATCGAACACGACGCGGAATCGCGCGCCACCACCGGGCGCGCGGCGCTGGCCGTCGTCGAGGAGCGGCGCAACAGGTCGCGGCTCGCGGCCGCACGCGCCAGGCAGATCATCGACAGCCTCGAAGTGCGCGCCCCGGTCGACGGCCTGGTCGTCGTCAGGGACAACCGCGATGCCATGGGCGGCATGTATTTCCCCGGGATCTCGATGCCCGAGTACCGCGCGGGCGACTCGGTCTCCTCGGGCCGGCCGGTGCTCGACATCTCCGCGACGGGCGACATGGAGATCCGGGTGAAGGTCAACGAGCAGGAACGGTCCAACATCGCGTCAGGGCAGGCCGCTCGAGTCCAGGCCGACGGCCTGTCGGGCCGGCCGTTCGACGCCCGCGTCTCGACCATTGCCGGCATCGCATCCCGGTCCAACGAGAATGCGGGGCCACTGCGCCAGTTCGACGTGTCGCTTCGGCTGGGCCAGGCCATCGACGGCCTTCGCGCGGGCACGACGGTCCGCGTGGTCATCACGGGATCGGAGCTCAAAGGCGTGCTGACGATCCCCAGGCAGGCCATCTTCCAGAGGAACGGCAAGCAGGTCGTCTACGTGCGCGCCGGCGATCGGTTCGAGCCGCGCGAGGTGAAGCCGACGCACGTGTCCGAGAGCCGAATCGCCGTCGATGGACTCGCCGAAGGAACCGAGGTGGCGCTCGTGAATCCCGACGCCGCCGCGAGCGCCGGCGCTTCGTCCAGCGCGCCGCTGCCCTCGGCGGGGGGATCGCGATGACGCCGCCAGTGCCGGCGAGCGCGCTCGGCAGGCTCCGCCGAACGCTGGACGTGAGGCGGGAGCTTGCACAGGGCCTCGACAACCTGCGCACGCACAAGCTGCGATCGCTCCTGACGATGCTCGGCATGATCTTCGGCGTGGGCGCGGTCGTCGCGATGCTGTCGATCGGCGCGGGCGCGCGGCAGGAAGTGATCGCCTTCATCGAACAGCTGGGCGTGCACAACATCATCATCGAGGCGCGCGAGGCGGCCGACGACCAGACGCTGCAGAAGACACGCAAGCTGTCGGCCGGCTTGACCCTGCAGGATCTTCGCGGCATCGAGGCGAACCTCGAGCACCTCGTCGCGACGAGTGCACGCAAACGCGCGACGCCATCGAAGATGCTCCCGAGGCCGCAGGCCGACACGCCGGCCGTGTACGGCGTGGCGCCGGCCTATGCGACGCTGTCGGGCCTGAAGATCTCGAGCGGCCGCTTCTTCGACCAGGTCGACAACCAGGCCGCGGCCGCCGTCGCCGTGGTCGGGCAGGCCGCAGCCGCGTCGCTGTTCGGAACCGACGATCCGGTCGGCCGCTTCGTGAAGGTGAACCAGCAGTGGTTCCAGGTGATCGGCGTGATCGGGCCGCAACTCGCCGCCCAGACCGACGTGGCGGGCCTCCCGGCACAGGACCGGAACAACGTGATCTACGTGCCGCTGATGGCGATGATCCTGCGTGTCGAGGATTCGCAGAGCTGGCGAAAGGACGAGATCGACGGCCTCTACCTGCACCTCGCGCCCCAGGCCGACGTGACCGCCGCCGGCGCCGTCGTCCGCGGGCTGCTCGACGCGTCGCACCGCGGCGCTGGTGACTTCAGCGTCATCGTGCCCGCCGATCTGCTGGCCGAGCAGCAGCGGACACGGCGGATCTTCGAGGTCGTCATGGTCGCCATCGCGTCGATCTCGCTTTTGGTCGGCGGCATCGGCATCATGAACATCATGCTGGCGAGCGTGCTGGAGCGGACGCGCGAAATCGGCGTGCGCCGCGCCATCGGCGCCCGCCGCGTGGACATCATCCGGCAATTCCTCGTGGAGACCGCGCTCATCACGACGACCGGCGGCGCGGTCGGAATCCTGCTGGGCGCCGCCCTCTCGCAGCTGGTGGGCTACTTCGCCGGCTGGTCGACCATTGTCAGTGCGATGTCGATCTTTCTCGCCTTCTTCGTGTCCGTGTCGGTTGGCATCGTCTTCGGCGTCTACCCGGCCGTGCGGGCGGCCAGCCTCGATCCGGTTCACGCGCTGCATTACGAGTAGGTGAGTCCCGGCGGAGCAATTCAATCCTGTGGCGCATGCAGGAAGCGCGGTCTCGTCCGGTCGCCAGCCGCCAGCCGCCAGCCGCCAGCCGTAGCGTTCCCATACACCCCGGCGGACCTACCTTCCCTTGAGCACCACATCCACCAGCACGATCTCGGAGACTCCGATCGTGCGGACTCGCGGCCCCCACAACTGCACCCCGCAGCTCACAAAGAAGTGAGCGTTTCCCTTCTTCTTGTATCCCCAGGTCAGCTCGTACTGGCGGGCGGTGATGAAGTTGACGGGGAAGAGCTGTCCCATGTGGGTGTGACCTGAGAACTGGATGTCGACGGCCGTGCGGCTGACGGCGTCCAGATCGGTCGGGCGGTGATCGACCAGGATCAGGGGCAGATGATCCGGCACTCCGCGCAGCAGATCGGTGATGGACTTGCGCCTTTCCGCCTGGCCGCGCCTTCCTCCGTCCTGGCGTCCAGCGAGGAGGAAGGCCCCGCCCATGTTGCGCACCTCGTCGTTGAGCAGCGTGATCCCCGATTGCACGAAGAACGCGTCGCGGTTCCCGCTGCCGAATCCTTCGTGATTGCCGCGGACGCCGAAGACGCCGTAGGTAGCCCGGAGCCGCCGGAACTGCGAGGCAAAGCTCTCGGCTCCCTCGCCGCGGCGATCGCCCTCCACGACATCCCCGCCGATGAGGACCAGATCCGGGCGGAGCGCATTGACCCGGTCGACGAAATCGGCCATGAACCCGGGAGCGGTCAGGTCCCCGAGATGAAAATCCGATGCGAAGGCGATGCGCAGCGTATCGAGCGGCGATGCCTTCTTCGGGATCTCGATCGCGTAGGACGTGACCTGGAGATGGGCGAAGTTGAGGATCCCGCCAAGCACGATGATGGCGGGCACGAGGACCATCGCCCAGAAGCGGGCCAGGCGGAACCGGGGGCGCCGGATCGCTTCGCGCCGCACCGCTCCAAGCAGCCGTAGCCCGCCGATGACCAGGTCGGTCAGCACGACGACCAGCATGAAATACAAGAGATACGGCAGGACGTAATAGCCAGCCGTGATCAGAAGCCTCGTTCCGCCGCCGAGCGAACCGTGGGCCATGGCGTCGGCCAACGGATAGGCCGCCAGCAGGAGGACGAAGAGGACGGTGGAGACGTTCTTCCAGAGCGTCCGATCGAGGAACCAGCGCAAGCGCAGCCCGGAATAGAGCAGGGCCGGCAGCGCGAGCAGAATCTCGTTCATCAGGAACAATTCAGTGTCCCTCCAGGCGCTGGACGCCCGCCCCAGCTCGGCGCCAGACCGCGTCGACCCCACTGGTGCGCGTGAACGACGGTATCAGTGCATGGCCGAAAGCCGTGAGCCGCCGGCCGGATTCCTTTCGCCAGGGCGCCGGACGCCGCCGGCCCGACGGCCGAACATCCGGCGCCAAACGCCCGCCGCTTATGCTACCCTCCCCGCGTCAGATTCACGAGACCAAGCGTGGCGGTCGTTCGCTGCGCGGCGAGACCCGAGCTGTGACGATTGATCGCGTGCTCGCTCGATCGGCCGCCAGCCGCCAGCCGCCCGCCCCGAACCGGACGGTCGCGGTGAAGCCTAAACATCCTGGAGGATTTCGTATGCCCGTCGCTCGTTACGCGCTTGTCGGCGCACTGTGCGGAGCGCTCCTCGTGTCTTCGCAGACGGTGGCGACCGCCCAGAAGGCGGCGCAGCCGGTCCCGGCGTACCAGCAGTACCTGAGCCCCGCATCCCCGCTCGAAATCGTCGCGGCGAAAGGCGTGGATCGAGTCGCGTGGACTGCCTTCGAAGAAGGCAAGCGGAATGCCTACACAGCGGTCGCGCCCGCCTTCGTGCCCGTCCGCCTGACGAGCTTTCTCAAGGACGACGGGATCGAGATGTCGGGCATCAGGATTTCGGACGACGGATCGACCGTGACGTTCATGCGCGGGACGATTTCGCCGCCGAACCGGGAGGGCTGGGTCGCCAACCCGACGGCGAACCCGGACGGGCCCGAGCGCGCGGTCTGGGCGGTGCGCACCGCCGGCGGCCCTGCCTGGCGGGTGGCCGAGGCGCTGAACATCGAGCTTGCGCCCGACGGCAGCTCGGTGCTCTTCATCAAGGACGGCCAGATCTACCGCGCGAAGGTCACGCCGATTCGGCCCGCGAGCGAGATGGACCGTGGCGAGAAGCCGTTCATCCGGGAGTGGGGCGTGCAGAGCGCGCCGACGTGGTCGCCCGACGGGAAGAAGATTGCGTTTGTCACCACGCGCATCGATCACAGCTTCATCGCCGTCTACGACATGGCGACGCGCACCGTGAAGTACATGTCACCGAGCGTCGACTTCGACTCGATCCCGATGTGGACCGCCGACGGTAAGAGCATCGTCTTCGTTCGCCGCCCGGGTCTTGCGTTCGGCCAGCAGGCGCAGGCAGGTGGCGCGGGCATCGGCGTGCCCGGCGGGCCGGCGACTCAACCAGGCGCGGCAACGGGCCGCGGCGGCCGCGGGCAGGGCGGCGGAGGGGCGGAACAGGCGGGCCAGGCGCCCCGCCCGGTCGCGCAGATACCGGGCCTGTCGCGCGCGACCTTCAGAGGGGGATACAACTTCTCGCTGTGGAAGGCGGAGGTCGCTACCGGCGAGGCGCTCGAGGTCTGGCACGCCCAGCCAAACGACCCGATCCTGTCGAGCGCGCAGGCCCCGCAACTGGCTGGCGACTTCGTCGTGTTTCGCTTCAACCCTGGTGGCGGCCGCGGAGGCGGCGCCGGCCGGGGAGGCGCGCCCGAGGCCCAGCCGTCCGGCCCGGTGGACGAGTGGGATCGTTTCTATTCGTTGAACATCGCCACACCGGACGCGCGGCCCGTGCTGATGACGACGACCGACGGGTTGATCGAAGACGCGACCTCGATTGCCTTCTCGCGCGATAGAAAGACGTTCTACTTCTGCACCAACGCGAAGGACATCGAGCGCCGCCACATCTGGGCGGTGCCGGTCGCCGGAGGCACGCCGGTCCAAGTGACGACGGGCGCGGGAATCGAGACCCGCCCGGTGCCGCTCTCCTCGGGGCGGGCGCTGGCCACGGCCAGTGCGGACTGGAAGATGCCGCAGTCGCTCGGCATCTGGCAGCTGCCTTCGGCGGGCGCGTCACCCGCGGCGGCCGCGCAGAAGATCGTGTTCCCCACCTCGCGCAAGGGGTTCCCGATGGATGCGCAGGTCGAGCCGCAGCTGATCCTCACGAAGGCGGCAGACGGCCTCGAGATTCACAACCAGCTCTTCCTGCCGAAGGACCTCAAGGCCGGCGAGAAGCGCCCGGCCATCATCTTCGTGCACGGCGGCCCGCAGCGCGAGATGCTGCTCGGCTACCACTACATGCAGTTCTATCACTGGGCGTACGCCATCAATCAGTGGCTCGCCAGCGAAGGCTACGTCGTGATGTCGGTCAACTACCGGAGCGGCGTCGGCTACGGCCGATCGTTCCGCAACGCGCCGAATACCGGCCAGCGGGGCAACGCCGAATACCAGGACGTCGTCGCGGGCGCCAAGTACCTGCAGTCCCGGGCCGACGTCGATCCGGAGCGCGTGGGCATCTGGGGGCTTTCCTACGGAGGTGTGCTGACGTCGCAGGCGCTCGCGCGCAACTCGGACATCTTCAAGGTCGGGGTGGACCTGGCGGGCGTGCACCTCTGGGGCAGCTCGCTCGATCCGGAATCTGTGTCGTTCAAGTCGTCGAGCATCAGCGCCATCGGAGGGTGGAACTCGCCCGTGCTGCTCGTTCACGGAGACGACGACCGGAACGTCGCGTTCCAGCAGACGACCGGCCTGGTGCAGCTCCTCCGGCAGCGGGACGTGTACTACGAGCTGATCGTGTTTCCGGACGACACGCACGAGTCGATGCTGCACAGCCGCTGGATGTACACGCTCGGCCGGATGGACACGTTCCTGAAGCGGTTCTTGAAGCCCGAACAGAAGACCGCGGCGGGATCGACTCAATAGGTTCGGCCCTCCGGGTGGGCGAAGCGACGAAGCGGGCGGCGAGGGACCTCTCCTGCCGCCCGCTTTGACCTGTAACCTGTCACCTGTCCCCTGTAACCTGTCCCCTGTAACCTATAACCTGTCCCCTGTAACCTATAACCTGTCCCCTGTAACCTATAACCTATAACCTGTAACCTATCGTGATATCCGTCTCCCACCTCACCAAGACCTACGGCACGGTCAAGGCCGTCGACGATTTCTCCTTCGCGGTTGGCCCCGGGGAGATCGTCGGCCTCATCGGCCCGAACGGCGCAGGCAAGACTTCGACCCTGCGATGCCTGGTCGGCATCCAGGCGCCCACGCTCGGCACCATCACGATCGGCGGCCACGACATCGTCTCGGACCCGGTCGAGGCGAAACGTCGCGTCGCGTTCATGGCGGACGAGCCGCAGCTGTTCGAGTACCTGACCGTGATGGAGCACCTCAGGCTGACCGCGCGTCTCTACAAGGCGCGCGACACCGAGGCCCGGGCGAAGAAGCTGGTCGAGGAGCTGCAGCTCACCGGCAAGGAGAACGCGTTGCCGGGCGAGCTCTCGCGCGGCATGAAGCAGAAGGTGGCGATCGCCTGCGGGCTGCTGCACGAGCCGGCGGCGTTGCTGTTCGACGAGCCGCTGACGGGCCTCGATCCGCTCGGGATCCGCCACATGAAGGAAACCATCGTCGCGCGGGGCCGGGCCGGCGCGGCCGTGATGGTGTCGTCGCACCTGCTGCACATGGTCGAGGAGATCTGCACGCGGATCATCATCATCGACCACGGCGTGAAGATCGCCGACGCCACCCTCGAGGAGTTGAGGGCGCGGCCGGAGCTGGCCGCCGCGGGATCCTCGCTCGAACAGATCTTCCTCAGCGCCACCTCGGGCCAGCCCTAGATGATCGGCGCCTTTCTGTATCTCTCGGCGTGTTCGCTGAAGAACCGCGTCCGCCAGCGGATCCGGAGGCTGCGTGAGCCGCGGTACCTGCTGGGGCTCGTGGCCGGCCTGGCCTACTTCTACCTGATCTTCTTCCGGCGAAGCGGGAGAAGCGGGCGCACTGGTCGAGCCGTGCCCTTTGCTGGCGGCGTGTCGCTGCTCGGCATGTGGGCCCAGCCCGTCCAGGTCTTCGGCAGCGTCGCGCTCTTCGTGACGGCGGCACTGGCATGGGCCCTGCCGGGTGTGGGCCAGCCGATGACGTTTTCGCGGGCCGAGGTGCAGTTCCTCTTCACGGCGCCAGTGACACGGCGCGAGCTGCTGCACTTCAAGCTGCTGCGATCGCAGCTCGGCATCGTGTTCAGTTCGGTGATATTCACGTTGTTGATGCGGCCGCCGTCGGTCGGCCATGGCTGGATGATCACCATCGGCTTGTGGCTGTTGATGATGACCGTCTCGCTTCACCTGAACGGCGTTGCGCTCCGCCGCATGAGCCTGGGGCAGCACGGAACCAGCGGGATCGCCCGCCAGTGGCTCCCGCTCATCGTCGTGTTCGGTTCGGCCGGGATCCTGGGCGAGACGCTGTACCGCACCTGGGCCTCGCTGACGGTGGCCCTTGCAACACGCGACGGGTTCATTGCCGAACTGCTGCGCATTCTGTCAACAGGCGCGGCCGGCGTCGTGCTCTGGCCGTTCCGGGCGTTGGTGCGTCTGCCGCTCTCTTCGACATCCGCCGAGTTCTGGCAGGCGCTGCCGCCGGTCCTCCTGATAGTCGTTCTCAACTATGTATGGGTGCTGCGGTCGGATGCGGCCTTCGAGGAAGCCTCGGCCGCGCAGGCCGAGAAGCGTGCGGTCGAGAGGCGGGCGTCGAAACCCGTCGTGCGCGGAGGCACGGCCACGCCGTTCCGCCTGGCGCTCGAAGGGCCTCCGGAAACGGCGATCCTCTGGAAGAACCTCATCCTGCTCGGCCGCTTCGTGTCGGTCAAGACGTTGCTGCGGCTGCTCCCGCTCCTCGTCGTGCTCCTCGTGATAGCCCGCAACAGCGGGCGGGCGGGTGGCGCGGCCACCATCATCGCGGCCATGTGCCTGCCGCTCGGCGCGATGATGCTTTTCATGGGCCCGCAGATGATGCGAAACGACCTCAGGCAGGATCTGGCGAACCTCGCGCTCATCAAGACCTGGCCCGTTCGGGGCGCGGCGCTGATTCGAGGCGAGGTCCTGGCGCCGACGCTCGTGATGTCGGTCGTGGTCTGGCTGCTGATCCTGACGGGAGCGCTGCTCTCGGGCGGCATCGTGCCCGAGGCCGGCGTTGCCGCCGTGATCCTGGGCAGCAAGTGGTCGTTCGTGGCGGCGGCTGCGATTGCCGTTCCGGCGATTCTCTTGTCGCAGACCGTGCTCCTGAACGGCATCGCGGTGCTGTTTCCCGCGTGGTCGGCGACCGGCGCGACGCGGTCGCGAGGCATCGCGGCGATGGGCCAGCGCATGCTGATGCTGGCCGGCATCCTGCTGACGCTCGCCGTCTCGCTTCTTCCGGGAGCCGTTGTCGCCGGCGTGGTGGTATTCGTCTTCTACTTCCTGACCCGCACGTATCTCATCGTCGTGCCCGCGCTTCTCTTCACGGCGTTTATCATCGCGGAATGCTGGCTCGTCATCGAGGCCCTGGGCCGCGTGCTCGACCGGACGGATGTGACCGCGATCGATGCGACGGAGTGAGGGAGGATCAGATCAGGCTGGCGGCTGGAGGCTGGAGACTGGCGGCCTTTCCACTCGCGGTGCTCGATCAGAATTGGCTTGGGGCCTGAGGCTTGGGGCCCTTCGACTCGCGGTGCTCGCTCAGAGTTGGCTAGAGGCTTGGGGCTTCAGGCGGGCGGCCCTTCGACCCGCTTCGCTCGATCACAATTGGCTTGAGGCTTGAGGCCCTTCGACTCGCGGCGCTCGCCCAGGGCCGGCTGGAGGCCGGCGGCTGGCGGCCTTTCGACTCGCGGTGCTCGCTCAGGCAGGCTGGCGGCGCGGCGCTGGAGTCGGATGGCTTTCCTCCTATCTCCGTTCGAATTGAAGCATCGACAGTCAGCTCGCCAAGGTCGACTGCGTGACCTGATCGCGAAGAACTCCTTCATTCGTATCGATTCAGATACATCTCGCGTTTCCGTGCAGGCGGTGTTCCGCCACTCCACCCCCGGTGCTATGCTGCGCCCGTCGCAGAGCGTTTCGCTTGACCGAGTCTGGCTGGGTACCCGCGCCTATCAGAAACGGAGTGGCTCAACGTCAGGTGAACCTACGGACTCTTCTTCGGGACTGAACGCACCGCTAACGGGGACGTGGCATCTGCTCGATGGTCTGGCCGACGAGGCCAACGTTCCGCAGCACCGTATGGACCTGGCCTTTCGCGAAGAGGCCGGCCAACTCCGTGGATGGGTGGTCTCGCGGGTAAGCGGCGATGAACTGCCGCTCATCAAGACGCTCAGCTTCGACGGAGACACCCTCCGGCTTCAGTTGGCGGCGCCACCAGACCGAGCCCAGGGCGACATGCCCTTCCTGGTCATGCGGGTCGTTCAAGGCAAACTTGAAGGGCACTGGATCCAGAACGGGACACCAGTTGGGCCTGAACTCAAGTTGATTCGGCGGAATCAGGAACAGGGTTGACGCGCCTCCTGCTGCCGTTGGCGACTCCCGGAGTCCGGAACTCCGTCGACCCAGTGCACACAGCCGACGGCACTCGGTGGGTTCGACAACCGCCGAAGGTGACCCGAAACGGGCTAGAGGACCCGTTGAAGAAGGTAATCGGAGGTTCTCATGATGCGGTGGCCTTCGACACTGTTGCTCGCTGCGCTGGGACTCGTCCTCGAACCGCCGCCGATTCAGCGGCCTGCGCCGACGACCCCATTCCAGCTCGACGGAGTGCAAGTCACGGGCGCGAAGCGCTACAGCGCGATCGAAGTCACGAGAATCAGCGGGTTGGAGGTCGGGAAACAAGTCACGGTCGCCGATCTCGACGCCGCAGCGGAATCCATGAGCCGCACCGGTCTCTTCAAGGATGTGCGCTACCAGTATGTGACGGCGGCCGCTCGAATCCGGGTCACCCTCGAAATCGAGGAGGTCGCGTGGACGGTTCCTGTCCTGTTCGACAACTTCGTGTGGCTTTCCGACGAGCAGATGATCGCGGCCCTCAGGAAGGATGTCCCGTCCTTCGACGGGACCGCGCCAGAGTCGGCCGGCTTTCCGGAGTTCCTCACGCGTGCTCTTCACAGGTTGCTGGCGACGCAACGCATTGACGGACGCGTTGAGTTTCTTCCCCATGTGGATCTGGAGACCAAGGCACAGCAGTATCTCTTCAGCGTGAAGGACCCCAGCCCCAAGGTGTGTGCGGCCCACGTCGACGGCGCATCGGTGCCACTGGAACGCGAGTTGGCTGGACCGTTGCGATCCCTCGTTGGGAAGGACTACTCGCGCTTCTTCGTCACGCGCCTTGCCACCGGCACACTGCTCCGCATGTACCATGATCGTGGACATTGGCGTGCTACGTTTGGTGCCCCGTCGGTGACTGTCGGAACGGCCGCTGAGTGCGCCGGCGTGATCGTAACGTTGCCTGCGACCGAGGGCGTCGCGTACACGTGGGACCATGCCGAGTGGAGCGGCAATAACATATTGGCGTCGGGCGACCTCGAGAAATTGCTCGCGGTGAAACGCGGCGAGGTTGCCAGTGCATCGACCGTCGACCTCGGGCTGCGGCGTGTTCGCGACGGCTATGGCAGACGTGGTTACGTCCTCGCATCAACGGCGTACACGCCTCTCCTGGACGATTCCACGCGGCGCGCGCGATTCGAGATTCGAATCCACGAAGGGCCGCAGTTTCGAGCGGGGACGTTCGAGTGCGTCGGGCTGCCGGAGCCTGAAGCTGGCAATCTGAAGAAGAAGTGGCGATTGCTGCCGGGCGACGTGTATGACGCGTCATATACCGACCGGTTCTGGCGCGACGAAGTCGTCCCGCTCCAGCGACGCCGTGCGGCGGCATCCACGTCCCCCGCCGTCGAGACACGGATTGACGAGCAGAAGCGCATTGTCGACGTGAGAGTCGTCTTCAAGTGACGTGACGGCGACCCTGGCAACGACGGCCGCGTGCGAGAGGTTACCGGCCGCGGGTGAGCCGCCGCCGTCAGCTGGAACAGGTCGAAGCAAGACAATCAGGCCGCGACGATCCGTCGGACATGGAGATGCTTCCGGTTTCGATCGGCGTGCCACAGGTCGTACTGAACTTGCTGGTTCAGCCAGCTTTCAGCGGTCGTATTGAATGCCAGGGACAAGCGGATGGCCATGTCCGGCGAAATCCCCGAGCGGCCGTTCAGAATGGCTGACAAGGTCTTCCGGCTCACGCCAAGCGAACTGGCAGCCTCGGTGATCGGTGACACCTAGCGGGCGGAGGCAGAGCTCACGGAGAATCTCTCCCGGATGGGGCGGGTTGTGCATTCGCATGATGTCCTCAGTGGTAGTCCTCGTAGTCCACGCTCTCGACATCGCGGCCTTCGAAGGCAAACGTGAGTCGCCAGTTGCCGCTCACGGTCACGGCCCACGTACCTTTCCGCTGGCCTCGCAATTCGTGCAGGTCCAGGCCCGGCAGCCGCATGTCGGCAGGTGAGGTGGCCACGGTCAGGCGGCCCAGAATCAAGCGCAACCGATCGGCGTGTTTGGCTTGAATCCCCGCCTTGCTTCCGGTCGTGAAGAATCGTTCCAGGCCATTGTGCCGAAAGGTCTTGACCGCCACGGGCTGATTGTAACGCGTAACCGGTCAGGTTACAATCCGACTGACACGCGGCGCCAGCCGACAGCCGCAGGGTAATCCAGTGCACTCATGGGCAAACGACTCCGCAAGAACGAGCTGCTGAGCGAGATCGAGCGTGAGCGCACTGCGCTCGACGGCGTTCTTGCGACACTGACGGCTCGCCAGAAGACTCGGGCGGGCGTCACGCGCGGGGGATGGTCGGTCAAGGACATCCTCGCGCACCTCGTCGAGTGGCAGCGAATGAACCTAGGCTGGTATGCCGCCGGCTTGCGGGGCGAGAAGCCCGCGATGCCGGCCCCGGGGTACACGTTGCGCGAGCTGCCACGGTTGAACGCCATGATCTATCGCAAGCATCATCGGCGGCCGCTTCGGGCGGTGGAACAGGACTATCGGTCGTACCACGACCAGGTCGTCGGCCTCATTCGTCGACTGCCGAACGCGGACCTGGTGACGCTGGACCGCTTCTCGTGGACCGGACCGTCGTGGACGCTCAGCGACTACCTGCGCGCGGCGACGGCGGCGCACTACTTGTGGGCCCGCACCCGCATTCGCCGCTGGCAGCGGGCGGAAGCGCGGGCGAGAGGATCCGGCTGACACGACAATCGCTCGCTGCATGAGCTCGCGTTGCCGCAGCGGCGCCGGGAATCAGATTCCGGCGACCTCGCTGCGCGCGGGAGCCGCCATCAACACCGCCTGCCGCATGAGCGGGCGTTGCCGCAGCGGCGCCGGGAATCAGATTCCGGCGGCCTCGCTGCGCGCGGGAGCCGCCATCAACACCGCTCGCCGCATGAACTGGCGAAGCCGTGGCGGCGCCGGGAATCAGATTACGGCGGCCTCGGTGCGTTCGGGAGCCGCCAGGATCAGCGTCGATCGCCGCTTGCGTCGTGCACGATCTTCCCGCCCACGATCGTCATCCTGATCTTGCCCGGGAGGAGCCGCGCGGGGTCCTTTTCGCCGAGCTGCAGCGGATCGATGTCCATCACCGTCAGGTCCGCCCATCGGCCTGCCCGCAGCATGCCCGTCTCGGCCTCCACGAAGGCGGCGTATGCCGCCCACGTCGTGTAGCCCCGGAGCGCCTCCTCGGCCGTCATCCGCTCATCGGGGTGCCATCCGCCGTCGGGCTTCCCGGCCCGGTCCTGGCGCGTAATGGCCGAATGCAGGCCGTAGAAGATGTCGTAGTCGGTCCCGGGCAGATCCGAGCTGAACACCAGGCGCCCGCCAGCCTTCCTGATCGACCGCCACGCGTAGGCGAGCTTCACGCGCTCGGCGCCGAGGCGATCCTGGGCCCAGCCCATGTCCTCGACGGCGTGCGGCGGGTTCATGGACGCGATCGCGCCCGACTTCGCGAACCGTACAACCTCGGCAGGGTCGAGTACCTGCGCGTGCTCGACGCGATGCCGCCCGTTCGCCGCGGCTGGCGAGCGGGCGACCACCGAGTCGATGTAGTCGAGCGCCTCGCGGTTGGCCGAATCGCCGATCGCGTGGATCGCCACCTGGAAGCCCGCCTCCATCAATTTGGCCGTGAGCGCGGGATCGAACCCCGCCTCCGGGCCGGCAACGCCTCGCTGCCCCGGGCGATCGCTGTAGTCCTTCAACAGGCGCGCACCGCGCGACCCGAGCGCGCCGTCGAAGAACACCTTCACCGCCAGTGTCCTCAGCATCCCTGATGGCGGCCCGTCTGGCCCTTTCGAAAGCCAGCTCCGCAGCAGGTCGTGGTCCCGGCCGGACAGCATCACGATCACGCGCACGGGCAGCCTGTGTTCGGCCGCCAGCTTCTCGAGCGCATTCATCACCGCCGTGTCGGCTCCTGCCTCTTCGACAGCGACGTAGCCCGCTGCCGCCATCGCGTTCAGGCCCTTCAACACCAGCGCCTCGATCTCGGGCCCGGTCGGCGGGGGAATGGCGGACTCGAGGAGTTTGACAGCCTCGTTCAGCAGAACACCGGTTGGCTGACCGCCGGCGCCCTTTCGAATCTCGCCGCCTTTGGGTGCGCGCGTTGCGGCGGTGATCTTCGCGCGTTCGAACGCCAGCGCGTTGCCCCACACGGCATACCCGTGCAGCCCGCGCAGGTAGACCGGGTGCTCCGGCACCTTCTCCGACAGCAGCGTCATGGTGGGATACCGGTTGGCCCATGCGCCCTCGTCCCACCCGTACCCCAGAACCCAGCTGCCCTTTGGCATCGTCGCCGCCCGCGCCGCCACTTTCTCCACGGCTTCCGCTTCGGTCGCGACACCGACAAGGTTGACGCGCTCGATCATCCGGCCCAGCTCGACGATGTGCACGTGAGCGTCGATGAGGCCGGGAACGACCGTGGCGCCACGAAGGTCGACGACCTGCGTGGCGGTTCCGCGGAGGGCTGCCACCTGCTCGTTCGAGCCGATGAGCGTGATCCGATCGCCTCGAATCGCGACGGCCTGGGCGTCAGGCGTCCAGCCCGCAGCCGAGTGCGGCGCCCGCCGGTCGGGCGTGCCGTCAGGCGCGGGATCATTCCACGACAGGGAGTAGATGTTGCCGTTCTGCAGGATCAGCGTGGCCGGTCGCGGTGCCGGCCGCCGGTTGCACGCCGCCGTCCCGAAGCACGACAGAAGCGCGGCGGCCGCGATCAGGAGGAATGCTCTCGTCCAGGTCTGATTCATACGGCGTGCACGATACCACTGTGCCGTCCCCGGTGGCGAGCGGCGCGATCAGGCGTCCATGTTGGACGCTCGCGGCCGGTGACTTGCAGCCTCGCGCACAATCACCCGTTGACTATGAGCGGCGGGCCACGTAGAACTTCACCTGTCTGCCGAACGAGAAAAGGCCCGGCGCCCGGCTGGACGGCGATTTACCGCGGGAGGGCGATGCTCCTGGGGCGGACACAGCAGCGAAGTCCCCGGGGGCCGGCCTGATTCAGCCGGCGGTCCTGCGAGTGGAGGTCAGAATGAGACGAGCGATCCTTCCTCTGTCTGTCGTGGTTGCGCTCACTGGCATCGCTCCGTCGGCTCAATCAATCCAGACTTCGCCGGCGTCGGTCCGCCCGCCCGCTTCGACGGCGGCACCGGCCGCGGCTTTTTCGGCTGACCGGCTCACACGCATCGACCGGCTGCTGCAGCGCTACGTGGACGAGGACCGCATCGGCGGAGCGGTGGCGCTGGTACTTCGCGACGGACAGCGGGTATATGAACGGGCCGTCGGGTGGAGCGACAAGGAAGCCGGACGACGCATGGCGGCGGACTCCATCTTTCGCATCGCGTCGCAAACCAAAGCGATCACGAGCGTCGCGATCCTGTCCCTGGTCGAGGAAGGGAAGATCGGCCTGACCGATCCAGTGAGCCGCTTCATTCCGGCCTTCGCGAAAACGACCGTAGCCGTGCGGAACGACACGGGCGTGATCTTCGTCCCGGCCAGGCGCCCGATCAACATTCGAGATCTGCTGACGCACACGTCGGGGATCTCCTACGGGACGCAAGGTGACGTCGCCGCCCTCTACGAGGCGAAGGGCCTGGGGCCGGCCGCCGGCCTCGGATGGTACACGGCCGACAAGAGTGAGCCGATCTGCGAGACGATGGAGCGGCTGGCATCCCTGCCGTTCGTGGCGCAGCCGGGCGAAGCGTGGGTGTACGGCTACAGCATCGATGTCCTGGGCTGCGTGGTCGAACGGGCTTCCGGTCTGCCCCTGGACCAGTTCGTGCGCACGCGAATCACTGAGCCGCTCGGGATGAAGGACACGCACTTCTTCCTGCCTGTCGAGCAGCGTGACCGATTGGCGACGGTGTACTCCAGCGGGAGCGACGGGCGGATTACGCGCGCCCCGGAAGGCTCGAAGGGCCAGGGCGCGTATGTCGACGGTCCACGCCGGAGCTTTGCCGGCGGCGCCGGCCTGCTCTCGACCGCACGCGACTATTCGCGGTTCCTGGAGATGATTCGCAACCACGGCGCGCTGGGCTCGGTCCGCATCCTGGCGCCCCGCACGGTCGACCTCATGACGTCGAACCAGGTCGGCTCCCTGCACTCGACGACCGGCCTCGGGTTCGGCCTTGGTTTTGAAACCACCGATCGGTTCGGCGCCAACGGCATGGACTCGCAGGGCGCGTTCGGGTGGGGCGGCGCCTACGGGTCGGTCTATCGTGTGGATCCTCGGGCACACCTGGTCATGGTGCTGATGATCCAACTCATGCCCAATACCACCGACATTCGAACCACCTTCCCCACGGTGGTCTACCAGGCGCTGATAGAGCCGCTTGACAGGTGACTGGAGCCGGCGGGCCCATCGTGTCGTGTCTTGCCGCCGCGGCGCGCGGCTGACTCGTGGCGCCTGGCCCCGTGGCGTCCGTGCGCTGCAGGCGACATGCTTCAACGGCGATAATGGAGTCGCCGCACCGCGATTTGGCCGGGACGGTCCTCCCGTGATACTGAATCCCTGAGAGAACATTCAGGAGACACCCAATGGGACGCATCGGCCGCAGCTTTCAGCTCGTCGGACAGTCGTACCGGGTCCTGATGCAGGACAAGGAACTGATGGTCCTGCCTCTAATCTCGGGGGCGATCATCGCGGTTGTCGTCGCCAGCTTTGCGTTCGGCTTCGGCCTGGACGAGTCGAGGGTGAAGCAGTTCGGGCCGGGCGTGTATCTGCCGGTCTTCCTGATGTATGTCGCGACCTATGCGATCGGCATCTTCTTTCAGGCCGCCGTCGTTGCCGGCGCCACGGAACGGATGAAGGGCGGCGACCCCACCATCGCCTCAGCGCTGGCGGCGGCGATCCGGAGGCTCGGGCCGATCATGATGTGGGCCGTCGTGGCCGCCACGGTGGGCATGCTCATTCGGGCGATCCATGACCGCCTCGGATTTGTCGGAAAGATCATCGTGAGCCTTCTCGGCGCGGCATGGTCGCTCGCGACGTTCTTCGTCGTGCCGGTCCTCGTCCTCGAAGAGCGGTCCATTCAAGAGTCGTTCACCAGATCGGTGAGCGTGTTCAAGCAGACCTGGGGTGAAACGGTGGCCGGCGGGGCGAGCCTCGCCGCCGCAGCCGTGTGCGCCTGGTTGACGCTCATCGCCTTGGCCGGCCTGCTCGCATGGGCGGTCGGCCTGGCGGCATTGGTGGTCTTCGCCGCGGGCGCCATCGTCCTCGTGGTCTTCTTCTCGGCGCTCCAGGGCGTCTACGTGGCGTCGCTGTTCCGCTACGCAACCGAGGGCCAGGCCGCCCCCGGATTCGACCAGACGCTGCTCGATCGGGCGTTCGTTCCGAAGGGACGCTGAAGCCATGGACATCCTCGACGCGATTGGAGACACATCGATCGTCGGTCTGCGCAAGGTCGTCCCGCCCACCTGCTCACGCATCTTCGCGAAGCTCGAGTGGGAGAATCCAACTGGCAGCATGAAAGACCGGATGGCCCAGGCCGTCATCTCGCGGGCCGAGCAGGACGGCCGGTTGAAGCCGGGCTATTCCGTGCTCGAGTACACCGGCGGCAGTACGGGAACCTCGCTTGCCCTGGTCTGCGCCGCCAAAGGCTACCGCATCCACATCGTCAGCTCCGATGCGTTCAGCAAGGAGAAGCTGGATCACATGGCGGCGCTTGGTGCCGAACTGACGCTGGTCCCGAGCCAGGGAGGCCTTACCACCAAGAAGCTGATCCTGGAGATGATCGAGGTCGCCCGCGGTTTGAGCCGCGAGCCCCGCACCTACTGGACCGACCAGCTCAACAACCATGACAGCATCGCCGGCTACTTCCCGCTGGGCGAGGAAATCTGGAATCAGACCAACGGGGAGATCGACGCCTTCGTTCACAGCGTGGGTACGGCGGCTTCGTTGCGCGGGGTCGCCACGGTGCTGAAGCGACACAAGCCGGGGATCAGGATCGTCGCCGTCGAGCCCGCGGAGTCCTCCGTGTTGTCGGGCGGGCTGGCAGGTCCGCACAACATTGAAGGAGTCGGGGTTGGCTTCATGCCTCCGCTCTGGGAGCCGAGCCTGGTGGACGAGATCCTCACGGTCAGCTCGGACGAGGCAAAGGACATGGCCAGGCGCATCGCGAGGGACGAGGCGCTCTTCGCCGGGACGTCTTCCGGCGCGAACATTGTCGCCGCGATTCGAGTCGGAGAGCGGCTCGGTCCAGCCGCGAAGGTGGTTACGCTGATGGTCGACTCAGGACTCAAGTACATGAGCACCGATGTGTACCGGAGAACATAGGACACGGTAGCGATTTCAGGGGAGTCGAGAGCAGCCTGCCTGCTCCTCGCAGCCGGCGGACGGCCGGCACACGATGGGGCGGGGCCGGCGAGGAAGTCAGTCTCCGTATTCGCTCCAGGGTTCAGATCGAGCACTTCGGCCGAAGAAGGAGAACCTCCGATGGCCATCCGTGTCGTGAGGCTGGGAAGTGCCCGCGCCCCGGGCGAAGGGTTGCGCATCGGAACGGTTCGCCGCCCGCCGCGCGGCGTGCCGAAGTCCGAGTTCGCCTCGCAGGACTGGTACGACGTGTGGTTTCCGGTCCTGGCGCCAAGCGACGAAACGGTCAAGCTCGGGCAATCGGCCGCCACTCCCCGCCAGTGGGCCGCCTTCATCAGGAAGTACCGGGCCGAGATGTCGGCGCCGGATGCCCGTCACACCCTCGCGTTGCTTGCCGCGCTGTCCCATCACACCAGTTTTTCGGTCGGGTGCTACTGCGAGAACGAATCCCACTGCCATCGCTCGGTGCTGCGGATACTCCTTGCCGAGCACGGGGCCAGGATGGCCTAGCCGCCGCGCCGGGGAATCCCTGCCCGTGGCGATCGATCGTGCGAGGACGCCGAAGATGCCCGCACTCGACTACTCCAGGTTGGCCTCCTTCTATGACGCGATGGTCACAGATCGCGGGGACCTCCCGTTCTTCCTGCGGGCCGCGCGTGCGGCAGACGGTCCGGTCGCGGAACTGATGGCCGGGACCGGAAGGCTGGCGGTCCCGCTGGTCGAATCCGGCATCGACATGACCTGCGTCGACTCATCGCCCGAGATGCTCGGGATTCTGAGTGACAAGCTTGCCGCGAAGGGACTGCGGGCGAGGGTTGTGTGCGACGATGTCACGCTGATGAACATCGAGGATCGGTTTCGCCTCGTGTTCATCGCGTTTCATTCGTTCGAGGAGCTTCTCGAGGATGCCGATGAGCGGGCGTGTCTCGACACGGCCCGTCGTCACCTCGGCGAGAATGGCCGGTTCATCTGCACCCTTCACGACATCGCAACCCGGCTGGCGGCGGTCGGGCCCGGGAAAGGCGGGCGGTGGCAGTTCCCGGATCTCCGTTCGCAGCGCCAGATCGCGCTGTCCCTGGAGACGGAGTACGACAGCCACGCAGGGGTCGTGCACGGCGTGGAGTCGTTCACCTACCTCGGTGACAAGGATCCGTTCCTCGAAGTGCCTCTTCGCTTTCGGCTGGTGAGGCCGGACACATTCCTTCGCATGGTGCAGGACGCCGGATTCGTCGTCGAGTCGGTCGGTGCGGACTTCACGTCCGAGGAGTACCGGGAAGGTCAGGCAACGACAGCGGTCTGGACATTGCGGCCACGAGCGACCGGCTGACGCGAGCTTGCCACCGACAATCTGGCGATAGTCTTGCGGCATCGCTGCCATCGCCGTCAGAAATTTTCTGTGCAATGTCGGCCTGCCGCGACCTCGGCCGCTGCTAGCCTCGATCCAGTCTTCTGGCGTGTGTTCTGCGCCGGTCCCGACCTTGAACCCTGAAGCGGCCTGGACCTGTACCGGGATGGCGTCGCAGGACCTGCTCGAACGTCGCCGGCAGACGGTGGTGGCATGCCGCCCACTGGACGCGATCCGGCGCGGCTTGTCAGAGGGAGGAGGATTGATGAAACGCGGGTGTCGTGGCGCATGGCTGACCGCAACGCTGATGCTCGCAGGATGTGCAGGCCAGGTCCGAACGGTCGTGCTGCCCGCGACCGCGCTTGCGGCAGGGACATCGTTCACCGGTGTCGTGTTCTACCAGCCGCAGTTCGTCAAGCAGACATTTGCGTTCACGACGATCAACAATGCGCAGGGCGCCGTGGCCGGCACCGCGGCCGGCGGGGACTGTGTCCAGACGATCGAGAAAGAGATTGTCGGGCTCCTTCCTGACCTCGGCCGACCGATGCTCATTCAGAATGCGTCCGGCGGCTTGAGCGCGGCCAGGTTCAGCGTGACGCTGACCAACGGCATGCTGGACGCGGTCAACGCGGAGCCGGCGCAGAAGCCGTCGGACCTCGTCTCCGCTACGTCATCTCTTGCCAGGGAGATCGCCGGAATCGCCCGTCTCGCGCTCGAGGAGGGAAGACCCGCGTGCAACGCCAGCCCGAGACTGGTTGCGTTCGAGCGAATCGAACTGAAGTGAGCACGGCAGCTGCCTGCCGTCTCGTTCGCCGTATGCGGCAACGCGGAGGGCCCTCGCGATGAAAGTCATCAACCGGGAGAACGCCGACCACTACATCTGGGGCGAAGTCTGCGAGGGCTGGCGCCTTCTGGCCGGGCAGGACCTCAGCGTCACGCAGGAACTGATCCCGCCGGGGCGGGGCGAGGTCAGGCATTACCACAATCGGGCCCGGCAGCTGTTCTTCGTTCTTCGCGGCGTGCTCTACATGGAAGCGAATGGGGAGAAGTACCTGCTGCGGCAGGGCGACTCGATCGAGATCCCGCCGGCGCAGCTCCACCGTGTCTCGAACCACGGGAACGAGGACGCGGAGTTCCTCGTGGTCTCGGCTCCGACGACGCAGGGTGATCGGATCAACGCCGGGGAATGAGCGTGTGCTCAGGATGAAGCACGGGCGGGCGTGCTCACGCCCGTACAACAGGCCGGGCGGCGCAGGAAGCTGGCTGCCGGGCCCCCATCCGGCAAACATC
This sequence comes from uncultured Acidobacteriota bacterium, assembly GCA_963843385.1. GTDB lineage: Bacteria > Acidobacteriota > Vicinamibacteria > Vicinamibacterales > JAKQTR01 > CAVOHU01. The sequence goes on along the minus strand of CAWJJY010000004.1, from coordinate 337,315 downwards.
CTCCGTCACCGCCCGGTCATCTGAATCCGGCTGTCGTGCCGGAGCTGATTCCCTATTCGGACTCGGTCTCTTGCCTCTCGCGTCTGGCCCGCGCCCTGGCTGCCTTCTTTTCGGCCCGGGCCTTGCGCCGCCCGGCGAGGTAGGCTTCACCCGGCGCCCAGTGCGGGCTCACCGCAACGGCGACCCCCATGAAGGCGTCGGTGGCCAGCGTCTTCGTGCTCGTCGCGAGGTGCTTGAAGAGCAGCGCGAACCCCACGACCGGCAGGAAGAAGACGTAGAGGGCACCCATGATGGGCGCCATCAGGAGGAAGAGGAACGTCGGGATCCTGGTGTAGCTGCGGTCCGCGCCCCCAGGAAGGACGCACCCTTCGGCGGGCGCCATCGCCATGTCCCATGCCTGGATGCTCCAGTAGAACCCGTGGTTGACCTTCGTGCCGCCTTTGAAGCTTGCCATGATGTCCCTTCCTTCCTGCCCCTTCGGTGTCCCTCGCTCTTTCTGCTACTAATCTAAGGCCTGGGCCCGGTTTTGGAAATCGGGCCAACGCCTCACTTTCCGAGGAAAATGTGCTGAATTGCCACGGTAATGGTCCCGGCTTCTCGAGGAGGGAACCGCAGGCGAACGAGGGGAGCGAACACCCGATTCCGCCTTCGGAAACCGCCCGAGGACGCCGGATGGCCGCCCGAGGGGGTACACTGGTCCAAATCGATGAGGCGCAAATCAGCCAGAAAGCCCAAAAGGCGGTCCGGAATCCGGCCTCTGTTGTGGATTGGCGTCCTGGCGGCGGCCGTGCTGCTCGTGACCTTCGTGCGTGAGCGCAGGGATTCCCCCGAAGCGGCGGCGGCGCCGGGCCCCGTGCGCTACGGATACCGCGTGGTCCACACCTACCCGCATGATCCGCAGGCGTTCACGCAGGGTCTCGTGTTCCGCGACGGCTTCCTGTTCGAGAGCACCGGCCTCGCCGGTCGATCGAGTCTCCGCAAGGTGCGCCTCGAGACGGGTGAAGTGCTGCAGCAGCGGAATCTCGACTCGCAGCACTTCGCGGAGGGCCTCGCGGACTGGCGCGATCGGCTCATCCAGCTCACCTGGCGATCCGGAATCGGGTTCGTGTACGACATGACCACCTTCGACCCTCGACGCACGTTCCCGTACTCGGGCGAAGGATGGGGGCTGGCGCGAGACGCGAACCGTTTGATCATGAGCGATGGGACGGCGACGCTCAGGTTCCTGGATCCGGATTCGCTCGCCGAGGTCGGCCGGCTGACGGTGACAGAAGATGGGAGCCCCCTCCAGAACTTGAACGAACTGGAGGTCGTCAAGGGCGTGATCTATGCGAACCTGTGGCAAACCGACGACATCGCCATGATCGATGCCCGGTCCGGACAGGTTACCGGGCGCATCGACCTCACGGGCCTGCTGACGCCACAGGAGCGAGCCGGCGTCGACGTGTTGAACGGAATCGCGTACGACGCGGCGAACGACCGGCTCTTCGTGACCGGCAAACTCTATCCGCGCCTCTTCGAGATCAAGATCGAGCCCCGCTGAAGGTGACGTTCGGCTCTGGACCCTGGGCTCTCGGCTTCAGGCTCCCGGTTATCTGCTACAGGCCGCGCACGCTGCTCGGCTCGAAGGCTCGCCGCGTGACGCGCGACGGACGGCCCGCTGAAGGCCGAGAGCCGATGGCCAAAAGCCGGTAGCCGGCTTCGCCTCAACAGTCAGCCGTCTTTCTGTCCGTAGTACGCGCCTGGCCCGTGCTTGCGGAAGAAGTGTTTGTCGCGGAGTTCGGGTGAGATCGGCGAAGCGTTCGGATTGAGCGTGCACGTGTAGTACGCGATCTGCGCCAGTTCTTCGACGATCAGGGCGGTGCGCGCAGCGGCGCTCGCGCTGGGGCCCCAGCAGAATGGACCGTGCCCGTGCACGAGCACCGCAGTCATGACCTGCGGATCGAGGCCCGCGAACCTTCGCGCGATCACCTCGCCTGTGTTCCGCTCGTAATCGGTCTGAATCTCGCCGGTCCGCATGGGCTCGGTGACCGGAATGGCGCCGGGGAAATAGTCGGCATGCGTGGTGCCAAGGCAGGGTATCTCGCGCCCGGCCTGTGCCCAGGCGGTCGCGAACCTCGAGTGCGTGTGGCAGACGCCCCCGGCCTCCGGGAACGAGCGGTACAGCACGAGGTGCGTCGGCAGGTCCGAAGACGGCCTGAGTAGTCCCTCCACCGTCCTCCCGTCGAGATCCGTGACGACAAGATCCCCCGGCGCAAGGCGATCGTAGTCGACGCCGCTCGGCTTGATCACGACGAGGCCCCGCTCCCGGTCGATGCCGCTGGCGTTGCCGAACGCCTCGATGACCAGTCCGCGCCGCACCAGTTCGAGATTCGCCTCCAGCACCTCGACGCGCAGTTCCTGCAGGGTCATGACATCCGCCTCGCGCGAGCTGCTATCTCTCGCAGTGTCGGGAGCACGTGGCCGATCGCAACCTCTGGAGACGACCTCCGGCCCATGGCGTAGTACAACGAGCGATACAGCAGGAACAGCTCGTCGTAGACACGCGCACTCGGGGCATCGGGCTGGACAATGGTGTGGGTGGGGCAGAGCGCATCCTGGGCCGCTTCGATCGATGGAAACGCGCCGGCGGCAAGGAAGGCGAAGATCGCCGAGCCGAGGCTCGTCACTTCCCGATCGGGCACCAGGATGGGTTTGTTCAGCACGTTGGCGTAGATGCGGTTGAGCGTCGGGTTCTTGGGCGGGATTCCGCCCCCGTTGATCACGCGCCGGATGGGAACCCCGTGCTCCTCCATCCGCTCGAGGATGACGCGGGTGTGAAACGCCGTGCCCTCGATGGCCGCCACGAGCTCGTCCTCCGCCGTGTGGGTCAGGTTCCAGCCCGAGCGTGACGCCGCCAAGTTCCGGGTTCACCAGCACGGTCCGGTCGCCGTTGTCCCATGTGAGCCGGAGCAGGCCGGTCTCGCCCGCGCGGTACCTGCCGATGCGCTCGGACATCACGGCGGCCGAGCTGCCCGCGCGTCTCGCGATGGCGTCGAAGATGTCGCCGGTCGCGGACAGGCCCGCCTCGACGCCGGTCAGCTTCGGGTGGACCGACCCCGGTACGACGCCGCACACGCCGGGGACGAGGGTGTCGCGATCGCTCAAGCCGATGATGCAGGTTGAGGTGCCGATCACGTTGACGACGTCGCCGAGACGGACGCCGGCGCCGATTGCGTCCCAATGCGCGTCGAACGCCCCGGTCGGGATCGGGATTCCCGCCGAGAGCCCGAGCCGCACGGCCCATTCGGGCGCGAGCCGGCCGGCAATGTGATCGGAGGTGGCGTAGCGGCCGCGCAGAGTGTCGCGAACCCCTGCGAGGAGCGGGTCGACCGACGCGAGGAACGATTCGGGCGGCAGGCCGCCAAGCGACGGGTTCCACATCCACTTGTGGCCCATCGCGCACGCGCTGCGCGGAGCCTCGCCCGGATCGGTGATCCCGCACAGGGTCGCCGCGACCATGTCGCAGTGCTCGAAGGCGGTCACGAACCGATCGCGTTTGTCCGGGTTGTGGCGCAGCCAGTGGAGCAGCTTCGAGAAGCCCCACTCCGACGAGTACACGCCCCCGCACCAGTCGATGGCCGGCAGGCCAGCCTCGTGTGCCTTCGAGGTGATCTCGGCGGCCTCCTTCCAGGCGCGGTGGTCGCACCAGAGATAGTAGTCGTCGAGAGGCACGAGGTTGCGCGCCGACCGGGATGACCGAAGAGCCGGTGGTGTCGAGCGCGATGGCGGCAACCTCGCGTCCGTCGACCGCCGAGGCCTCGAGCGCGCGCCGCGTGGCCGCCACCAGCGCGGCCATGTGATCGTCGTGCTTCTGGGTGGCGAAGTCCGGGTCCTGCTTGCTGCGGTTCAGCCCGTACTCGGCTGTCCCGGCGCCGAGCCGCCCTCGCTTGTCATCGAAGATCGAGACCCGGACGCTCAGCGTCCCGAAATCCACCCCCGCGACGATCGCCACACGCGCCTCCAAGTAATGGGCTACAGACTTCGGGTTGTCGGTCATACCCGCCGTCGCAGGTGGCGGGTGGTCGTCTCGCAGCCCCGCTCGCGCTCGCCGGCAAAGCGCATCTCCGGGGTGCCGTCGGCGGAAGCGGCGGGTCCCCCACCCACCGCGGACTTCGGCCCCTGCGAAGCGCTTTGCGAACTGACGCTGATCGGCTCGGCTCGAGGGGCTTGCTCGACGACCATCCGCCCCCTGCGGCACTCTCGTTCCGCCGAACGACAGCTCAGTCGTGGCGATCTGGTGTCAGCGGGAGCAAACCGCCTGCGGTCAGCCTCAGCGCGATCCCTATCTGACTAGCCCCCAGCCCCAAGCCCCGAGCCCCGAGCCCCAAGCCCCTGCTCCCCGTGCCAATACATCTCCCACCCGAAGTAGCGCGTGGCCGCCTCGTGCACGATCGCGGCGACCGACGACAGATTGGCCGCGACGTGATGCTCGAACCCGCGCTCGCAGATGAAGCGCAGCAGCTTCTGCATGCCTGGGATTTCGACGACGCCGGCTCCGCCGAACGTGACGAGCGAGTCGTTCGTGAAGGCGCCCTGTCCGACGTACCCGCAGATCTTCCCGGCCCGATCGTCGGTCGAGAATCGCGCGAAGGTCATCGGCCCCGGCTTCACCCGGCCGACGCAGGTGCCGTAGGTGTTCTCGCGTCCGACCGTGCCTGCGATGATGGCCTGGTAGTCCATCTTCACGTCCTGGAAGAAGTGCTTCGGCAGGTTGCTGCAGTGGAAGCACACGGCCTTGTCGGGATTGTCGCCGTAGTTGTTGTTCCAGTCGAGCAGGGCCGAGGGCGTGCCCGAGGCCAGCCGCAGCGCGTGCATCGCAATGGTCCCGCAGATGTCCACCTCGCAGGCGCTCGACATCAGCTCGTTGCTCATCATGCTCATCACGGTACACGGCACCACGCCGAAATAGGTCTCGAGCGCGGTCCAGCACTGGAAGGCGCTCGCCACGACCTCGGTCTCCTTCATCCACCCGTCGATGACCGCGCCGAGCTTCGCCATCTTGATGAGGGCTTCGCGCGGGGTATCGAGCACCGGCACGTAGGCGGTGATCGCACCGAGCTTGGCCTGCACGGCCGGGTCGGTGTCTTTCAGGCGCTCGACCCGGCCGAGGATCTCCGACAGGTCGACCGTTTCGACCGAGATGCCGTTGGCGTCGAGCAGTTTCTCACTGTAGCGAACAGTATTGAAGGCCGCCGGCCTCGCCCCGATCGCGCCAATCCGGAGGTTCCGGAAGCCTCGCACGACCTTGCACACCCCGACGAACCACTCCAGGTCGCGGCGGAACGCGTCCGAATTCGGAGCTTCGGTATGGAGCGTGGTCAATGAATACGGGATGCCGTACTGCGTGAGGTTGTTGCAGGCCGACATCTTTCCGCAGAAGCTGTCCCGCCGGTCCGCGATGGTCATCCGCCCCCCGTCGTCTGGGGTGGCCTGGATGAGCACCGGCACCTTCAGGTCGGCCAGTCTCAGCGTGTCGGCGATGGCGCGCTCCTCGCCGAAGTTGGGCAGCGACACGATGATGCCGTCGATCGTGTCGCGGTGGGCCTTGAACAGATCGGCGCACCGGCGCGATTCCTCCCGCGTCTCGACAGCGCCGTGCTTGCTCTCGGAGGGGCCGAGCACCACCGAAGCGATGCCGGCCTTTTCGAGGACGGCCAGCATGTCCTCCCGGCCGCTCTTGGCCAGGTGGTCGGGGAAGAACCCGCGGTTTCCGACAATCAAGCCAAGCGTGGCCCGCGGCGGTGTCGTGGCGGTCATGGTCGGATCTCCGGTCCCAAACTCCGCGATCTTCTGGCTCGAAGATCGCGTCAAAAGGTACAGGCAATCGGTGCGGCCGAAGAATAGCACGGCGCCCGGCCGGCGGGCGGGGCGGCGCCCGAGCACCCCCGGCCGGACTGCAGGTACGAGGGGCGGTCAGACCGGTTGACACGTTTCGAGAGGCCACCATACACTGCCTGAAGGGTGTTGGGCCCCCCGAAAAATCAGTGTGCTCGTCAGTGTCCGCCTGTGCCGCCATTGCATCCGGAACGGGGATTTGCATCGATACCGCCCTCATTCTTCGCACCATGAAGGTGACGTGGCCTGACCGCGTCAATCGCAGCAGAACGACCTGAACCAGAAGGAGTACGACCATGTTTGCTTGGACCCGCTCAGCCGTCCGGCTCGTGGCGGCCTCGGCTCTTGCGGCTCGAAGCGCCTGGATGCTGATCCTGGCGCTCGCCGTTGCAGCCCCGGCCCTCGCACAGTCGCAGGCGATCAACGGCACGATCGAAGGCACCATCGCCGACATTTCCGGCGGCGTGCTGCCCGGTGTCACCGTGACAGTGACCAACACCGACACCGGCCTCACCCGGACTGCCGTGACCGACGAACGGGGTGGGTACCGGGTGATCCTGCTGCCGCTGGGGAGCTATCGCGTCGCCGCCGAGCTGCCCGGCTTCAAGAAGTACGAGCAGTCCGGTGTCGCCCTGTCCGCCGGCATGACGGCCGTCGTCAATGTGACGCTGGGCGTCGGACAGGTCAGCGAGGTCGTCTCGGTGACGGCAGAGGCGCCGGTCGCGGAGCCCGGAAAGATCGATCTCGGGCGCACCATCAGCACCCAGGAGATCAAGAACCTGCCGCTGGTCTCGCGCAACCCCTACAACTTCGCGTTCCTGCAGGCGAACGTCACCGGGTACGAGAACAACGAATTCGGCGTGCCGCGCATCAACGCCAACGGTACGCAGATGCGGACCAACTACCAGCTCGACGGCAACACGAACACGGAGAAGGACCGTGCCGGGCTGCGGTTGCTGCCCGTGTCTGAAGTGCTCGTGCGCGAGGTGAAGGTCGTCACCAACGGGTTCGCGCCCGAGTTCGGCCAGACCACGGGCATGGTCTACAACGCGATCACGCCCTCCGGGACGAACGACTTCCACGGATCCGCCAGCTATCGGTTCAAGCGCAACCCGTTCTCGACCAGGCCGTTCTTCCTGTCGCCGACCGCGCTGAAGCCGGACACGAAGGCCGACGATGTGACGGCAACCATCGGCGGCCCGATCGAGAAGAACAAGATGCAGTTCTTCGGGGCGTACGAGTACGTCGACCGAAGCCTGATCACGGGCGGCCAGGTCATCACGGTCAAGTCCGCCGACGCGCAGGCGCTGGGCATCTCGCTGCCGGCGAGCGGCGTGATTCCGGCGCACCAGAAAGTGAACTTCGGGTTCGGCAAGCTGGACTACCAGCTCGGCAAGTCCCACCAGCTGGCGGTGCGCTACTTCTACTTCCAGAATTCGTCGCCATCGAACATCGGCGGCGGCCTGACCACCACTGATCGGGCGACCGACTTCACCGACCGCATGGACTCAGCGTCGGCGCAGATGGTGTCCACCATCGGGACTACCGTGTTGAACGAGTTGCGGGTGCAGTACGCGCGCCGCCACCAGTTCCGGACGCAGGGCGGATCGGTCGCCGGGCCGGCCATCACCGTGACGGGCGTGGCCGCCTTCGGCGGCGCCAGGATCGGGGACGGCAACTCGGTCGGGTTCGACTTCAACCAGGGCATCACGCAGGTGGTCGACAACCTCAGCTGGCTGCGCGGCAATCACGCGTTCAAGGCGGGAGCCGACGCCCAGTTCATCGCGGACAAGCGCGTGAAGGGGGACCTGTTCTCCTACACGTTCCCGACGATCGAGGCGTACCTGGCGGCGAAGAGCGGCGCCGATCCGTATTCGTACACGAACTTCCAGCAGGTGGCCGGCGATCCCACCATCACGTACCACTCGGCGTTCTTCGGGTTCTTCGCCCAGGACGACTGGCAGGTGGCCTCGCGGGTGAAGGTGCTCTACGGCGTGCGGTACGACCTGTTCAACATCCCGAACGCCAGGCCCTACGCGGCCAACCAGTACTCGCAGAGCTTCAAGACCGACAAGAACAACATCGCGCCCAGGATCGGCGTGTCGTGGACCCTCGACGGGGAGTCCAAGACCGTCGTGCGGGCGTCCACGGGCCTGATGTACGAGCCGCCGCTGCTCGACTTCTACGACAACGCGATCCTCAACAACGGCGATCCGCGCAGCTACACCGTGGCGCTCAACGGCACGAGCACCGGCGCGCCGGCGTTTCCCGGCAGCCTCGCGAGCGCGCCCCAGGGATTCACCCTGCCGCGTCAGAGCATCAACGTGATCGATCCGAACTTCAAGACGCAGTGGGCATGGATGACCAACGTCCAGCTTCAGCGCGCCTTGACCAGCGATTTCGCCGTGTCGGTCGGGTACGTGAATTCCATCGGGCGCAATCTCCCCGTGCTGGTGGACATCAACCTGATTCCCACCGGGCAGACCCTGGCTGACGGGCGGCCCGTCTACTCGACCACCGTCTCGGCCGCGACGCGGGTGGATCCGACCTTCGACCACGTCAACATGTTCAAGTCGATCGGCCAGTCCACCTACAACGCCCTGACCGCAACGCTCACCAAGCGGATGTCCCACGGCTGGATGGCCCAGGCCACCTACACGCTCGCGCGCGGCGTGGACAACGCACCGCTGACCGGCACCTACGTGGTGGGCAGCGGCGACGACCGGCTGTCGGACCCGTCGAACATCAATCGCGACAAGGGCGTCACCCCGTTCAACCAGGTCCATACCTTTGCGCTCAGCACGGTCCTGGCCCCGCAGATCTCGGGCGGAGGCGCCGGCGCGGCGATCCTCAACAACAATCAACTCGGGATCATCGTCCAGGCCAACAGCGGTCTGCCGTTCAACATCGGGAGCAATCAGGACCTCAACAAGGACGGTCAGTCCAACGACCGGCCCATCGGCATCGACCGCAATACCGGCAGGCTCGGCCGCGTGATCAACGTGGACGTGCGGTACTCGCGGTTCATACCGTTCTCGGGCGCCTTCAAGGCGGAACTGTTCGCCGAGGCGAAGAACCTGTTCAACACGCAAAACATCTCCGGCGTGAACAGGCAGATCAAGGTGGACGCGTTGGGCAATCCGCTGACCGCGCTTCCAGCCGTGGACGGCTTCCCGCCCACCAACGGCTACGACCAGCGCCTGCTGCAGCTGGGGGTGAAGATCAGTTTCTAGGGGCTACGGACTAGGGACTAGGCGCTAGTCAGACACGGGCCAGGGGCTAGTGGGGATGGAGACCGGGTCTTTAGACCCGGCGCCAGGCAGGCAGCCCGCGGCAGTTGTAACGCGAGTCCCGCTCCCGCTCGCCGGCGAATTCGGCCCCTTCGAGGCGTTTTGCAGACTTTCTCCGTCGGCTCGGCTCAAGGGACCCGCGTCGCGACCACCGCGGGATGCTCGGCACTCGCCCGAGCGACCCAGCGACAAACCTGGGCCTCCTGAAAGACAATATTGCTCATGAAACGATCGATCTGCGTCCTGGTCATTGGCGCCATGGCGGCGCTCGCGCTCTCGTCTTCGCCGCTCGGGGTGCTGCGGGCACAAAACCGGGTGGTTGCGCAGGACACCGGGCACGCCGCGCTCGGCCTGGCGCTGCGGAAGCTCGGGACCGCCGCCACGTTCCTCCAGGTGACCGCCCACCCCGACGATGAGAACAGCGGGTTGTTCGCGTCGCTCGGCAGAGGGCAGGGAATGCGGGCCGTGCTGTTCACGCTGACGCGCGGCAACGGCGGCCAGAACGAAATCGGCCCGGAGCTGTTCGAGGACCTGGCCGTGGTCCGCACCGCGGAGCTCATGGCCGTCCATCGTTACGACGGCGCGGAGCAGTACTTCGGGCGCGCGGTCGATTTCGGCTACTCGTTCAGCATCGAAGAGACGTTCCGCAAGTGGGGCAAGGACGAGATCCTGGGCGACACCGTCCGGATGATCCGGATGATTCGCCCGGACGTGATCACGGCCATGCGTCCGGACGGGAACCGGCGGAGGGCAACATCACCAGGCATCGGCGCTCCTCGCGCAGGAGGCCTTCAAGGCGGCCGCCGATCCGAACCGGTACCCCGAGCAGATCAAGGAGGGCCTGCTGCCGTGGCAGGCGAAGAAACTGTATTTCATGATGGGCTTCGGGCGGATGATGCAGCCGCCGCCGGGCATGAGGGTCGTCAGCGTCGATGCGAACGTGTACGACGCGTTGCTGGGGCGCACGTATGCCGACCTGGGCGCCGAGGCGCGCACGATGCACAAGTGCCAGGGCATGGGACAGTTCCTGCCGCTTCCGGGCCCCTCTGCGGTTCAGTACCGGCTGGCCGACTCGTCCATTGCCGGCCAGGTGGACAAGACCGAGACTGGCCTGTTCGATGGTATCGACACCACGCTTGCGGAGCTTGTCTCGTTGGCCGGTCCGAATCCGCCGCAGGCCCTGACTGCGGGTGTCTCCGCGATAGCCGGCCAGGCCGCCAGGGCTCAGCAGGCGTTCGCCACGGAGGGCGACAGCGCGACCATCCCCGCGATCACGGCCGGGCTGACCGCCGTGAGAGCGCTCAGAGCGCAACTTGCGTCGATCGGGCTTTCAGATGGGGCCCGCTACGACATCGACAACCGTCTCGACACCAAGCAGAAGGACTTCGAGTCGGCGGCGCTGCTCGCCTACGGCGTATCGCTCGACGTGATGTCGGACGATGGTCTGGTGTACGGCGGACAGCCGCTGAAGGTGACCGTGCTTGCCGTCAACAGGGGAGCCGCCGACGTGAAGGTGATGCAGGTCGGGCTCGAAGGGTTCACCAACGCCGGTTCGTGCAAGCCGGCCGTCCTGGCGAAGGGCGCCGTATACACCTGTGCGTCGGACGCGGTCGTGCCCGCGGGCGCGAAGCTCACTGAGCCGTATTGGAAGTCGATTCCCGGCGTCTCCCGTTCGACCTTCGAGGCCAGCGTTCCGTTTGGAGTCCCGTTCGCGCCGACGCCGTTCCGCGCAACCGTGCGCCTCGATCTCGGCGAGACGGAAATCACAACCAGCGCGCCCGTGCTGTACCGATACACGACCGACATCTTCACGGGCGAGAAGCGAATGGAGGTCCACGTCGTTCCCGCCTTTGCGGTGCGCGTGAACCCCGAGATGGTCATCGTGCCGGCGCCGCCCAGGGCCGCCGCGCCGGGTGCCAGGCCGGCCGCCGGTCCTGCCCGCACCCTGTTCGTGACGGTTATCAACGGCACGAAGTCGGCGGCGAGCGGGTCGGTGACGCTCGCGGCGCCAGAAGGGTGGCAGGTCACGCCGGCCTCCTCGCCCGTGACGTTCAGTCACGAAGACGAGGCCCGCACGGTGCGATTCGCCGTGAAGATGCCGGCCGCGCTCGCGCCCGGCGACTATACGCTCAAAGCGGCGATGACCTCGCCCGCGGCGCCGGGGGTGACCTTCGATCGCGGGTACCAGGTCGTCGAGTATCCGCACATCCAGCGGCACCACGTGCTGCACGATGCGGCATCCGCCTTCAAGGTGCAGAGCGTGAAGACGACGCCCGGCGTGAACGTGGGGTACATCATGGGCGTGGGCGATGTGGTGCCCGATGCGCTCGAGCAGATTGGCGCGAAGGTCACGCTCATCGACGCGGACGAACTGGCGTGGGGCGACCTGACGCGATTCCAGGTGATCTTCACCGGGATCCGCGCGTACGAGCGGCGCCAGGATCTGCGCGCCTACAACCGGCGCCTGCTGGACTACGCGGAGGCCGGCGGAACGGTCATCGTCCAATACAACAAGACGGAGTTCAACGAAGCGCAGTACGGGCCGTACCCAGCCAGGGTCAGCTCGAGCCGGGCCACCGACGAAAACGCCCCGGTGATAATGCTCGTGCCGAACAACCCGGTCTTCAACCTGCCCAACAAGGTGACCGACGCGACCTGGAAAGGATGGGTCCAGGAGCGCGGGCTGTACTTCCTTGGAGAGAAGGACGCGAAATACGCGGACCTGCTTCAGATCGACGAGCCGTTCGAGTTCAACAAGGGACTCAAGAAGGGCGCGCTGGTCGAAGCGATCGCCGGCAAGGGCCGATGGCTGTATGTCGGCCTGGGCCTGTGGAGGCAGGTGATGGCCGGCACGCCTGGTGCCTTCGAGTTGCTCGCGAACATGGTGAACCTGGGCAAGGTGCCCGTCGGCGCCGCGGAACTGACGGCGGCGACGAAGTAGAAACGCGGCAACTAGCCGCTCTGAAACCAAGGTGGATCGCCGCATTTCGACTGGTGACGGCTCGGATGGAGGCCGGTGCCTCCCTGGTCTGAGCCGAGTCAGCGCCGGTAGTGTTCGGGAGCGGTCGATTATCCGATCGCGTGCCGCATCGATCGATCGGCGACGACGGTCACTTCCATGTCCCGCGCGAGGTTGACGATCCGCTGCACCAGCGCCGAGGCGAACCACGAACGCAGCGCGTTCGACTTGCCGCGCGCCACGAAGATATGCGTGATTCGATGAATGTGCGCGAAATTGACCATCGTCTCGGCGGTGTCGGTCCCCTGGAGAATCCGCGTTTCGATCTGCAGCCCGCGCGCGAAATTGAGGTGACGTTCCAGGCTCTCCCGTTCGCCCTCGGTCAGGTCTCGAAGGTCTGAGGTCCTGGCCACGTACACGGCGAAACAGTCGGCCTGGAGATAGTCCGAGACGCGGCGTCCGCGTCGGATCAACGCCGCGCTGGACGGCTCCGGCCCGACCAGCAGCAGCAGGCGCTCGGCCGCCTGCGATTCCGCCTCCGTGTTGTCGACCGGGGCGGCGGGCTCCTCGCCAGGCAGGCGGCTCTCGATCGCGTATGCCGCCTGGCGCATCGCCAGCTCGCGGAGGGCCACGAGCGTGGGCTCCTTGAAGAAGTTCTGAAGCGCAGCCCGCGCCCGCTCCGGCGAATAGACGACTCCGCGCGCAAGCCGGTTGAGCAAGGCTCGGGGGGTGAGGTCGACCATCACGACTTCGTCGGCCTGTTTCAGCACCCAGTCGGGGATCGTCTCGCGCACACGGACGCCCGTGCTCTGCCAGATCTGGTCGTTCAGGCTCTCCAGGTGCTGCACGTTCATCGTCGTCAGCACGTCGATGCCCGCGTCGAGCAGCTCGTGGACGTCTTCCCACCGCTTGAGTCTTCGAGACCCCGGAACGTTGGTGTGCGGGAGCTCGTCGACCACGGCGACGTGCGGCCGCCGCCGGAGGATCGCCTCGGTGTCCATCTCCTCGAATCGCGAGCCCCGGTATTCGACAACGGCCCTCGGCACCGTCTCGAGTCCCTCGCTGAGGGCGATCGTCTCCTTCCGGCCGTGCGGCTCGAAATAGCCGATGACGACGTCGACGCCCTTTCGAGCGAGATCGTGGGCTTCGGTCAGCATCTGGTAGGTCTTGCCGACACCCGCGGCATAGCCCAGAAACACCTTCAGCCGGCCCCGGTTCGGTGTGTGATCCATTCGGTTACTGCGGGAACACCCGGACGTCCATGCCTTCCGCGTCTCGGATCAGCCGGTCGAGCGGAGTGCCGCCGAGGCGGGAGCGCCAGGGGCGCCGGAGGTTGTGGCCGACGAAGATCTGGGTGATGCCCTGTTTCCGAGCGAACTCGAGGATCGTCGCGATCGGGTTGTCGCCTTCAAGGACCTCGACCCGGGCATTCTGCGCGCGCGCGAGCGTCGCGTTGCGCTCGAGTGCCATGCGATCCTCGGGCGTGAGGTTCGGCTGGGTCACGTAGATCGCCACCAGCTCCCCGTGGAAGCGATCGGCGTTCCTTCGCCCGGCGGCCAGCATCTTTGCGGCGTTGGCTCGCGGTGTCATGCACACGAGGATCCGCTCCTGCGTTCCCCAGGAGGACTGGATGCCGTTCAGCATCAAGTAGTCCTCGAGCTGGTGATCGACGAGATCGGCCGCGAGGAGCAGTGCGCGCTGTCGAAGCTGCGAGAGCGGCTGTGCGCCCATCGCCGCGTCGACGTCAGGCGGCGCGTCGACGACGACGACTTCGTCGGCGCTGTAGATGAACGCCTGCGGCACGGCTTCATCCTTCGCCGTGCCGAGAAGCTCGCGAACGAAGTCGTGCTGCTCGGCGATGTACTCCAGGTTGATCGAGGTGATGACGGATATCCCCGCCTCGAGGACCTCCCCGACGTCTTCGTAGCGCTTTCGATGCCGGCTGCCAGGAGGATTGTCGTATGCCAGGCCGTCGACCAGGCAGACCTGGGGATGACGCGTGATGATCGCGGGCACATCGATGACGGGCACACCGCCCACGTCCATCGTCGGGATGTTCTCGAGCGTCCCCATCACCTGCGCAACCTCGGAGCTCGAACCGGACTGCGCGGCCGCCACGACGACGTCCTCGCCGCGCTCGTGCCGGCGCCGGCCCTCGTCGAACAACCGGAATGACTTGCCGACGCCCGAGGCGTAGCCGAGGAAGATCTTCAACTGTCCGCGGCGCTCGGATCGTTCGGCCGCCTCGACCTGCCTGAGCAGGGTGTCGGGGTCGCGCTGGGCCGCACGATCGCCGTTGTCTACGCTCATCGTGACACTATCCCGGAGGCGATTGTACCCGACTGCGCGGCGACGCGCGTTGCGCGCATCTTTCGGCGCGACCGGGGAGGTGGCCTGGTTCCCGGGGACTCGGGTGCGTCGGCGGGCCCGGGGTTACGGGCGGGGGAACTGCCGGTCCAAAGCCAGATTGAGTTCCAGGACGTTGACGGCGGGCTCGCCGAACAGGCCGAAGGCGCGTCCGTTCGTGTGCTGCGCGACAAGCCCCCGGACGAGGTCCACCGGGACGCGTCGCGACCTTGCAACGCGCTCTGCCTGCATCAGGGCGTTGGCCGGACTGATGTGAGGATCCAGGCCCGATGCCGACGCTGTCACCGCGTCCGCCGGAAGCGGTACCGCCGGCGTGACGACCAGCGGTGTCTTGTCGTCGTTGAATGCCTTGATCAGCTTGACGTCATCGAGTGTGCCGTCGGCGTTCCGGAACGCGTCGAGAGGGGTCGAGGCGCTGAACGGGATCCCGTTGTCGAGGCAGTAGTGCACGATGCGGTCCTTGACGCCGTCGAAGTCGACGACCTCGTGATTCCTGTCATCGATCTTCGTGGTCCCGTTGATGAACTTGGCGCTGGTCGGCCCGAGGTTCGATCCGGCAGTCGCGGTCGGATCGTAGCCGGCGCCGGCGGCCGATGGCCGCGGCCGGAAGTACTCGGGCCTGGTGAAGGCCTGTCCGATCAGCCGGGAACCGATCACCTGGCCGTTCGACACGATCAGGCTGCCGTTGGCCTGAGCCGGAAACAGCGCCTGGGCGATCCCGGTGACGATGGCCGGATAGAGCAGGCCGGTCAGGACCGTCATGACCAGCATCATCATGAATCCGGACTTGAGTTCCTTGAGCACGTCTGTCTCCTGAGTCCTGAGGGCACGAACCCGCCGCCGACCGAGTGCATCGAAGGACTAGGCCAGGTGGAGCAGGCCGAGAATCCGGTCGATCGCCCAGATGCACGGAAACGGCGCGATGAAGCCGCCGAGGCCGTAGATCGCGAGATTGCGGCGCAGCATGTGTGCCGCGCTCTGCGGCCGATATCGCACCCCTCGCAGTGCGAGCGGGACCAGGGCGACGATGATCAGCGCGTTGAAGATGACGGCCGAGAGGACCGCGCTCTCCGGGGTGCGGAGATACATGATGTTGAGCTTGTTCAAGGCGGGATAGGTCGCCATGAACATCGCCGGAATGATCGCGAAGTACTTCGAGACGTCGTTCATGATCGAGAAGGTCGTCAGCGCGCCCCGGGTGATGAGGAGCTGCTTGCCGATGGCGACGACCTCGATCAGCTTGGTCGGGTTGCTGTCGAGATCCACCATGTTGCCCGCTTCCCGCGCGGCCGTCGTCCCCGTGTTCATCGCGAGGCCGACGTCGGCCTGCGCGAGCGCCGGGGCGTCATTGGTGCCATCGCCGGTCATCGCGATCATCCGGCCGCCGGCCTGCTCGTTCCGGATGTACTCGAGCTTGTCCTTCGGCGTGGCCTGCGCGAGGAAGTCGTCCACGCCCGCCTCCGAGGCAATGGCCGCCGCCGTCAGCGGGTTGTCGCCGGTGACCATGACCGAGCGGATGCCCATCGCCCGAAGCTGCGCGATGCGCTCCTTCATGCCGACCTTGACGATGTCCTTGAGGTGGATGATGCCGAGCAGCTTCGCGCCGTCGGCTACGGCGAGCGGGGTGCCGCCGGTCCGCGAGATCTTGTCGGACAGCTCGGTCACCTCCACCGGGACTCGGCCGCCCTGTTCCTTGACGAACGCGACGATCGCGTCGGTCGCGCCCTTCCGAAGCTGGCGGCCCTCGATGTCCACGCCGCTCATCTTCGTGTAGGCCGAGAAGGGGATGAACTTCGCGTTGCGGGCGGCGACCTCCCGGCCGCGCAGGCCGTACTTTTCCTTTGCGAGCACGACGATCGACCGCCCCTCGGGCGTTTCATCCGCCAGGCTCGACAGCTGAGCGGCGTCCGCGATCTGGCGCTCGGTCACGCCCGAGGCCGGCACGAACGCCACGGCCTGGCGGCTGCCGAGCGTGATCGTGCCGGTCTTGTCCAGGAGCAGCGTGTTCACGTCACCGGCGGCCTCGACGGCCTTGCCGCTCATCGCAAGCACGTTGTGCTGCATCACGCGATCCATGCCGGCGATCCCGATCGCCGAGAGGAGGCCGCCGATGGTCGTCGGAATCAGGCAGACCAGGAGCGCCGTGTAGACCGCGATGGTCGGCACCGTGCCGGCGCCCGCCGAGGAGACGCTGTAGATGGCGTAGGGCACGAGTGTCGCGACCGCGAAGAGAAAGATGATCGTCAGGCCGGCGATGAGGATGTTCAGCGCGATCTCGTTGGGCGTCTTCTGCCGCTCGGCGCCTTCGACGAGCGCGATCATCCGGTCGAGGAACGTCTCCCCGGGATTCGACGTGATCTTGATCCGGACCTGGTCGGAGAGCACGCGCGTGCCGCCGGTGACCGCGCTGCGATCGCCGCCCGACTCCCGGATGACCGGCGCGCTTTCCCCGGTGATGACCGACTCGTCGACCGTCGCGATCCCTTCGACGACCTCGCCATCTCCGGGTATGACTTCTCCGGCGCTGCAGAGCACGACGTCACCGGCCCGGAGCTTCGACGAGGACACGGGCTCGACGCGGCCGTTCTCGGTGACGCGATTGGCGGTCGTGTCGGTCCGGGTCTTCCGCAGGGACTCCGCCTGCGCCTTGCCTCGGGCTTCCGCCATCGCCTCGGCAAACGTCGCGAAGAGAACCGTGAACCAGAGCCACAGATCGATCTGCAGCTCGAATCCGATCCTGCCGGCGCCCGTCGCGATGTCGCGTACGAGGAAGAGGAACACCAGCGCGGCGCCGACCTCCACGACGAAGATCACCGGATTCTTCATGAGCGTCACCGGATTCAGCTTCAGGACCGAATCCTTCAACGCCCGGCGGAGAATCTCCCGATCGAGGAGCGGCCGCGCCCGGACGAGCTTCTTCGGAATCAGGCTCGTCTCGCCAGCGGAAGGCTGGGCGGCTGGAGTGGACGGCGGGGACAGCGTGGTGGGCGAGGCCATGACTCAACTCCAGACCGGGAACGACCCGAGTACCGCAGAGAACAGGCGGCCGTCGTGCATCAGGAAGTGTTCGACGATCGGGCCGAGTGACAGCGCCGGGAAGAACGTCAGCGCGCCCACCACGATCACCGTCGCGACCAGCAACCCGACAAACAGGGGGCCGTGCGTCGGCAGGGTGCCGGCCGATGTCGGGACGGCGCGCTTGCTCGCGAGGCTGCCCGCGATCGCGAGCGCGGGAATGATGAAGAGGAAACGCCCGAAGAGCATCGCGAGGCCGAGCGTCAGGTCGTACCAGGGCGTATTGACCGTGATGCCGGCAAAGGCGCTGCCGTTGTTCTCGGAGGCGCTCGTGAAGGCGTACAGCACCTCGCTCAGCCCGTGCGGGCCCGCGTTGTTCAGGTTCGCGATCGCGGGGCCCTGGGGATTCCAGTAGCTGCCCTTGGCGAAGGGCGCGACGATGCTGGCGCCCGAGAACACGAGGATGAGGAACGCGGTGGCCAGGATGGCGAGGAGCGCCATCTTGACCTCCTTCTGCTGGATCTTCTTCCCCACGTACTCCGGAGTCCGGCCGACCATGAGGCCGGCGATGAAGACCGCCACGATCGCGTACAGCAACATGCCGTAGAGACCCGCGCCAACGCCCCCGAAGATCACCTCATCGGTCTGCATGTTGAAGAGCGGCACCAGGCCCCCGAGCGGCGTGAAGCTGTCGTGCATGCTGTTGACCGCGCCGCAGCTCGCGTCGGTGGTGACCGTGGCAAAAAGCGCGGAGCTCGCGATCCCGAAGCGTGTCTCCTTGCCTTCCATGTTCCCGCCCGGCTGCTGGGCGGTCGCCGTGGTCTCGACGCCGAGCTTCGCCATGATCGGGTTGCCGGCCTGCTCCGCCGGATAGGCGACGAAGACGCCCATCAGGAACATCACTGCCATCGCCCAGAAGAGCGCCCAGCCTTGCCGCGTCGACTTCACCATGTGACCGAAGGTGTAGGTGAGGCCGGCTCCCAGCACGAAGATGAGGAAGATCTGCAGGAGGTTCGTGAGCCCGTTCGGGCTCTCGAAGGGATGGGACGAATTGGCGTTGAAGAAGCCGCCGCCGTTCGTGCCGAGCTGCTTGATCGCCTCCTGCGAGGCGACCGGGCCCTGCGCGATCGTCTGCGTCGCGCCCTCGACCGTCTTGGCGATCGTGTAGGGATGGAAGTTCTGGATGGCGCCCTGCGAGACCAGCAGGAGCGCCGCCACCAACGAGAGGGGCAACAGCACGTACAGCGTGCCGCGGGTCAGGTCGACCCAGAAGTTCCCGATCTTGTCGGTCTCATGACGGGCGAAGCCGCGAATCAACGCGATGGCCACCGCGATGCCGGCCGCGGCCGACACGAAGTTCTGGACGGCCAGGGCGGCCATCTGGACGAGATAGCTCATCGTCGATTCGCCGCTGTACCACTGCCAGTTCGTGTTCGTCATGAAGCTCATGGCCGTGTTGAAGGCCTGGTCGGGGCTCACCTGGCTCGCTCCAAATCCCTGAGGATTGAGCGGCAGAAGTCCCTGGAGCCGCATGAGCGCGTAGGGGAACAGGAACGCGAACAGGCTGAAGGCGAGCACCGAAACCGCGTATTGCTTCCAGCCCTGTTCCTGGTCTTCCCGGATTCCGCACAACCGGTAGACGAGATCGCTCGATCGGTCGCAGGACCGGGTGCAGGAACGTTCGCTCGCCCTGGAAGAGCCGCGACATGAAGAGCCCGACCGGCTTGGTGATGAGCAGGATCAGGCCGAAGAACACGAGAATCTGCAGAATGCCAATGCTCGTCATCGCAGGCCTCAGAACTTCTCGGGCTTGAACATCGCCCATCCCAGGTACACGAGCAGCAGCACCGCCACGATGCCCGACACGATGTAATCGAACATGGCCGCTCTCCTACACCCGATCGCAGGCCTTCGCGATGGCCACCAGCGCGACGAACCCGAGGATGCCGATCGCGAGGTAGAACAAATCAAGCATGAGCCCGCTCCTGTGTTGCCAGCTTCCCGCTCACTCGATTCGCTGCCCCTCGATCAGTTCGGGACCTGGTGAGCCTGTCGAACCACGTTCGCTGGGGGGGCAGAGTCTGGGTTCGACGTATCGACGAACACGACGTAGTGCCCGCCCGCCTCGAGCCTGCGGCGCCACCGCTCCGCTTCGGTCGGCCAGAAGCGGTGGCGGCCCGCTACGACGACAAGGGAATGAGGTGCGAGTGCCGCGCCGATCACGCGACGCTTGTCCCGGCACAGGCAGACGTGGATCTGCACGTCGACGCCCTCTGCGCGTAGACGTTCGATGAAGGCACTGGCCTCGACCGGCGTCAATCCGCCCGGCGCGTGGATGGGAACAGCGAACGGGAGCTCCCGGAGATGCACGAGCGTGACCGGCACGTTCAGCGCTCTCGCGAACCTGCCCGCCACCCGGACGCCCTTCAGCGTTTCGTCGAATGACGTGTAGACCACGTAAACGCCGTCAGTGCGGATCGACCGATCGCCGGATTCGGGCGCCAGACGTCCCGAGTCCGCTTCGATGGCGGGCGTGACGTAGACTGAGTGGTTCATGGCTTCCTCATCGACACTCCCACTCTAGGAGGCGGGGCCTTAGGAAGTCATAAGTCCGCTATTAGGATTTGCGCTCGGCGCCGGCGGCGCGACCGCACGAGATCCGCGCCACGGGGCAGCCGGGCCGGAGTCAGTGCGTTTCAGTCGGGAGGTGGAAGCGGTAACCGACCCAGGGCTCCGTCACCAGGTAGGTGGGGCTGGATGGCTTCGGCTCGATCTTCTTGCGCAGCTGGTTGACGAACACGCGAAGGTAGTCCACCTGGTCGCCGTAGTCGGGGCCCCACACGGCCTGCAGGAGTTCGCGATGCGGAAGCACCTTGTTCGCGTGTGTCACGAGGTACCGCAGCAGACTCGAACTCCTTCGGGGTCAGGCGCACGTCGCCGCCAGGCGCGATCACGCGGCGGGTATCGAAGTCCACCTCGACCGGGCCGAGCGTCAGGCGCCCGGTCGGACCGTGCGTCCAGGGCGTCCGCCTCAGGCCGGCCCGAATCCGCGCGAGCAGCTCGGCGGCGTTGTAAGGCTTGGTCACGTAGTCGTCCGCGCCGGCGTCGAGGGCTTCCACCTTGTCAGATTCGCTGTCGCGGACCGTCAGCATGATGATGGCCATCTCTGACTGCGCGCGAATGGCCCGACACGTTTCCAGGCCTCCCATGCCGGGCATGTTCATGTCGAGCAGCACGAGATCGAACCGGCCTTCCCGGAGCTTCTCGAGCGCCGCCTCGCCGCTCTTGGCGTCGTCCACCTCGTAGCCCTTGCCGGTCAGCGTGACCCGCATGACTCGACGGATCTGCGGGTCGTCGTCCACGACCAGGATTCGGCCCGCGCTCACGACGAGGGCCCCCTCCGCGGGATCGAGACCGTGACGGCCGTGCCGGCTTCGGCCGAGCTGGATATCGTCAACGCGCCTCCGTGAGCGCGCGCGATCTGCTGAACGATCGCCAGCCCCATCCCGGTCCCCGGGATGTGGCGAGCGTGCGCGCCGCGGTAGAACCGCTCGACGACACGCGGCTGCTCGCGCTCGGGGATGGTCGAACCCGTGTTGCTGACGACGATCTGCGCGTCCCCGTCCCCCCGCGCCAGGATCTCGATGCTCGACGATGGGGACGAGTACTTCAGCGCGTTGTCGAGTACCTGGCGAAGGGCCAGTTCCAGCAGCTCGCGATCGGCGTCGACCGCCAGGTCTTCAGGGACCTGGATGCGCACCAGGTGGCCGTCCAGGCGCCGTTCGAACTTGCGCAGCGTGGCCGCCACCACGTCGGCGAGGCGGTAGCGCTCGATGTGGAGGACGAAGTCTCCCGCATCGATTCGCAACATCTGCACGGCGTCGGTCACGAGGCCCTGGAACCGATCCAGGTCCTCGTCGATGATCGACACCAGCTCGCGATCCCGTTCGGTGATGGACGCGCTCGTGCGCAGGTCACTCGCCGCCGCTTTCATCGACGTCAGCGGCGTCTTGAATTCGTGGGCCAGCGCGTCGAGCACCGTCGCCCGAAGCTCGCTGCTCTCCTGCGCGGCCTCGGCCCGGGCCGTCGCTTCCCGCGAGCGCGCCCGCTCGAGGCCGATGGCGGCCAGGTTCGCGATCGAGTGCAGCACCGTGTCGCTCAGCCCGGTATCCATGACGGCGAGGCTGCCGATGGGCGCCCCGCCGAGTTGAATCGCGATCACGACGTATCCGGCCGGGTCACGCAGCGAGACCGCCCGCCTGGCGACGTCGCGAAGATTCGATTCGAGTGCCGGCGCCTCGGTCGAGCCCGCCCACGAGACCCTGTCGGCGCGCTGATCGTACAGGCCGACCGCCTGCAGATCGAACGATCTCGGCGATGTGGCGCGCGATCGCCCCGGACACCGACACGCCGGATTCCGAGAGGAGGAGCGCGCGGCTGAGCGCGTAGAGCCGCTCCATGTCGCGCTGTCGGCCAGCGGCGTCGATCTCCCGCTGCCGGGCCCGGCCGGAAAGCTGGCTGGCGACGATCGCGGTCGCCAGGAATGCGACAAACGCCACCCAGTTCTGCGGATCGGCAATCGTGAGGGTGCCGACCGGAGGCAGGAAGAACAGGTTGAAGCACAGGACGGCCACGACCGACCCGGTCGTCGCTTCGACGATGCCCCACCAGGTGGCGATGAGCAGGATGGCGACCAGGTAGGAGAGCGCAACCGTCGTGGGATTGACGGGAATCGCCGCGCCATAGAGGACGGTAATGAGTGCGACGGCGCCAATCGAGGCAGCGATGCGACCCACCGCGATGATTCTACGCACAACATCGAGAGACTACTCAACACAAGGCGACCGGTCAACCTTCCCGATCCACGAAGTCCTGATGTCGTGCTAAGGACTTCCTAATGCCCACGCGCGTAACCTGCGACCAGTGGCACTTTGAGACGGGCGAGTGCCCGGATGTCCGGGGATCGGTCAGGACCGTCGCGTTTGTGCCGTGCAAGGAACCACCGTCATGATGAAGAGCACGTGTGGCGTTTGGCGCCGACCAACGGCGGCCACAGCCGCGATCGCAGTGCTGATCGCCCTGGTCGCGGCACCGGCGCAGGCTCAAGACACCCCGGGCGCAACTCCGGCCACCCAAGACGTGGCGGCCAAGCAGGACTCCGTGACGACGAACTTCTTCCAGCGGACGGAAGTGTCCGGTTTCGTTGACACGTACTATAGCTACAATTTCAACACTCCGAGGACACCGTGCACCACGGTGGGCGGGGTCGCGGTCTTCAGTTGCCTTCGCAACTTCGAGGTCGCGCACAATTCCTTCAGCCTGAATCTGGCCGAAGTGGCGATCGAGAAGAGACCAACGGCTGACAACCGCGGGGGCTTCCGCATCGACCTGAACTACGGGCCAGCCGCGGTCCTCGTTCACGGCTCCGAGCCTGGAGGGACAACTGTCTTCCAGAACATCGAGCAAGCCTATGTCAGCTATCTCGCGCCGACGGGAACCGGACTCCAGCTCGATCTCGGCAAGTTCGTCACGGTCATGGGGAACGAAGTCATCGAGACCAAGGATAACTGGAACTACGGTCGATCGCTTCTCTTCACGCTGGCCATTCCGTACTACCATGTGGGCGCCCGACTCACATATTCACCCAATGACAAGGTCACTCTACAGGGCCACGTCGTCAACGGGTGGAATAACGCTTCCGACAACAATAGCGGCAAGTCCCTCGGCGGGTCGGTCACAGTCAAGCCAACCGGAGCGCTGACGATCATCGAGAACTTCATGTCGGGTCCGGAGCAGAACGGCAACGCCAGCCACTGGCGCTGGGTGTCCGACACGATCGTGACCTGTGTCGTCTCCAAGCAGATCAGTCTGGTCGCCAACTACGACCACGGCCACGACACGGTGTCGGGAAAGGCCGTGATGTGGCACGGGGTGGCCGGGTACCTCAGGTATCAGCCGAACGACTGGTTTACCCTCTCGCCTCGGGTGGAGTGGTACCGGGATCGCGATGGCTTCACGTCTGGGACCCCACAGACGCTGAAGGAAGCGACGCTCACAGCCGAATTCAGGCACATGGACGGCGTCGTGATACGCGTGGAGTATCGCAGCGATTTCTCCAACGCACCGTTCTTCGCGAAGAACTCAAGTGGGATCGTCAAGAGCCAGCCAACGCTGACGGTTGGCTTCATCTACGCGTTCACCACGAAGACACAATAGTGCGCCCGGTGTACTGTGCCCGCAGGCGTTCGGTGACATCAGGTAGGTCGTCATGGTGGACTTCCCGCCGCCGCTTGATCGATCGGGAAAGGCGTCCCGCAGCCTGTCCAGGGCGACCTGACGTTCCCGTCTCCCGGCGGCTGCCGCCTGTGATCGCCGACCGGTCCGACGCTTGTCAGGACTGGACCTGGGGGCACAACCACCAGCGCGTCGCGACCCATCCGGGTGACCTTGCGGCCGAGCCGCGATTCCCGCCAATGGCAGACGCGTCGCGCAGATCCGAGCATTACGAGCGACCTCGGGCGATCCGTTCACGGCCTGGGACGTCCAGACGACGTTCGACTACATGCCGAGCCAGTTCGTGACGTTTCGCGCGGAATACAACCACCGGGCGGCCAGCGTGCCGTCCTTCGCGGGCCCGCGCGGCGTGACGCCGCCCGGCGGCAACACGGGCGCGCCAGGATCGAAGGTGCCGGACTGGTCGCCCGACCTGCGCAAGTCCGAGAACCGCGTGACCTTCGCGCTCCTGATCAAGCTCTAGCGCCTGCCCTACTCTGCGCTTCCAGAACCTGACGGCGCCCCGGGCGCCGTCCGCCGCCGGCCCGGACCACGACAAGAGTCACCCCCGGACGAGCGGCCGGAAATTGGTCGTTGACCGTCAAGGTCTCGAGCGACGAGGATTGTCAGAGTTGCCGGCCGGCAGTCGGCGGAGAGCGCGGCCTCATGACGGACTCTGACAGCGGGTTTCAGGACCGGCGCGATCCCTCGCAGGAGCAGCGGGCGCTCGCCTCGATCGCCCGCATCCTCAGCACGATGTGGGGCCAGGCCAACGCCTTCCTGTCTCCCGTCGGGCGCCGCCGGCTGTGGGTGGACGTCGCGATTCTGGCTGCGGCGTGTTCGGTGCTCCTTGGCCTGGTGCTCGTCGGCCGCGAGTGGACCGGTGTCCATCGCCCTGCCATCCAGCTCGATCTGTCTCCGCGCGCACTGCCGCTCTACACCTTCTTCTCGCTGACCCGCGGACTGGCGGCGTATGCGCTGTCGTTCGTGTTCACAATCGTCTACGCCTTCTGGGCGGCGCACGACCGTCGCGCTGAAATCGTGCTCGTGCCGCTGCTCGACATCCTGCAGAGCATCCCGGTTCTGGGATTCATGCCCGGCCTCGTCCTCGCGCTCGTGGCCCTCTTTCCGCGCACCAACGTGGGGCTCGAGCTGGCGGCCGTCCTCATGATCTTCACCGGCCAGGCGTGGAACATGACCTTCAGCCTGTACCATTCGATGAAGTCGGTGCCGGTGGAGTTTCAAGAGGCCGGCCGGCTTTTCCGCTTCGACTGGTGGCAGCGATTCAAGTGGGTCGAGTTGCCGTTCGGCACGACCGGGCTCGCCTGGAACAGCATGATGAGCATGGCCGGCGGGTGGTTCTTCCTGATGATCAACGAGAGCTTCGTGCTGGGCAGCCACGATTTCAGGCTGCCGGGCCTGGGCTCGTACATGAGCGCGGCCGCCGAGCGGGGAGACACCGCGGCGATGCTGTACGGCGTTCTCGCGATGGTCGTGATGATCGTCGCCCTCGATCAGGTCCTCTGGCGCCCCGTGATCGTCTGGGCTGCGCGGTTCCGCGTCGAAGAGACGGCTGGAGCCGAGGCACCACGCAGCTGGTTCCTGGACGTGATCCGGCATTCGGGGATGCTCCGGCGTGTCGAGGCTTGGCGACTGCGCCGCGCGCGGCGTGTCGCGCAGCACGGCGCCGCCGGGTCTCCGGCCGAGCGGGTCCAGACTCGCCCTCGCGCCCCGTCTGCCAGAATCCTGAAGCGGGCCGCCGTCGCGGCCCTCGTCGTGCTCGTCGCGCTGCTGGCCTACAGCACGCTGCGGCTCCTCGGGCTGTTGAGCCAGCTCCCCGGAACGGCGTGGGCGGCTCTGCTCGGCGCCGGAGCCCTGACGCTTGCGCGCGTCGTGGTCTCGACGCTCATTGGTACGCTCTGGGCGGTGCCGGTCGGGCTGATGATCGGGCTTTCGCCGCGCCTGTCGAGGCTGCTTCAGCCCGTAGTGCAGGTGGCGGCGTCGTTCCCGGCTCCCATGCTGTTTCCGGTCGTGATCGCGCTACTCCACGCCCTCGGGGTGGGCCTCGGCACGGGCAGCATCGTGCTCATGTTGCTCGGCACACAGTGGTACATCCTCTTCAACGTGGTGGCCGGCGCGTCATCAATCCCGTCCGACTTGCGGGAGGCGGCGCAAAGCTTCGGCCTCGGCCGGTGGGAGAGACTCAAGGCACTGTATGTGCCGGCGATCCTCCCGTACCTGGTGACCGGATGGGTCACGGCGGCCGGTGGCGCGTGGAACGCAACCATTGTGGCGGAGTACGTCACCCATCGGGGCGAGGTCCTCACCACCTTCGGCCTCGGCGCCACCGTCAGTGCGGCGGCCGCCCGCGCGGATTTCGCCACTCTCGCCGCCGCGGTCCTACTGATGTCCCTCATCGTCGTGACATTCAACCGGCTCGTGTGGCGGCCCCTCTATCACCTGGCCGAGACGCGCTTCTCGCTCGCGAAGTGAGATGACCATGAAAAACAACGGACCCATCTGCGAGCTCAGGGGAGTCCAGAAGACGTTCGACCGGGGCCGGGGCCGGCAGTTGCGCGTCCTGGAAGACATCGACCTCCAGATCCGGGCCAACGAGGTCGTGTGCCTCATCGGTCCGTCAGGATGCGGGAAGTCGACGATTCTGCGAATCTGTGCGGGGCTCATCAGGCCGACTTCCGGTGACGTCACGTTCCACGGAAAACCGCTGGAGGGGCTCGCCCCTGGCGTCGGCATGGTGTTTCAGGGGTTTGCGTTGTTTCCATGGATGACGGTCTTCGACAACGTCGAAACAGTCCTGCTCGCTCGCCAGTTGACGGCTGCCGAAGCCGGTGCCCGCGCGCGGCGCGCGATTCGCATGGTCGGCCTTGGAGGATTCGAGCGGGCGTATCCGCGTGAGCTGTCCGGAGGCATGAAGCAGCGGGTCGGCATGGCTCGCGCGCTGTCGGTCGATCCCGAAGTGCTCTTCATGGATGAGCCCTTCAGCCAGGTCGATGCGCTGACGGCCGAGAGTCTCCGCGCCGACATCCTGGAGATTTGGGACGATGCCGAGCACGACCCGTCGAGCATCGTCATGGTCAGCCACGACTCCAAGGAAGTCGCCTACATGGCCGACCGCATCGTCGTGCTGTCAGCCAATCCGGGCCGGATCCGCACCGTGATCGAGAACACGCTTCCGCGGCCACGGGACATGCGATCGCCGGAATTCCTGCGCCTCGTCGACTGGATCCATGACGTGATCACGTCGGCCGAGCTGCCGGACGTCGAGGTGACCACTCCTGCCTCCTCCGCGGCCGCCGACGCGATCGAGCCGCTCCCGCAGACGCGAAGCGGGGACGTCGTCGCCCTGCTCGACTATCTCGCCGCGCAGGGCGGCACCGCGGAGATCTTCCAGATCGCGGCGCAGACGAACACGCCGTTCGATCTGATCGTGCGGGCCGTGAAGGCCGCCGAGATGCTGGACTTCGTGGATACCCCGAAACGGCTCGTGGTCTTCACGCCGCTCGGACGCCGGTTCGCCGCCGCCGTCGTGGAAGAGCAGCAGCACATCTGGCGCGAACAGCTCACAGAGCTTCGGCTCTTCCGGGCCGTGCGCCGCCTCGCCGAGCAGCGCGGCGGCGAGGTTCCGCGGGACGTCGTCCTCCAGGAAATCGCCGCCCGCCTGCCGATGGAGGATCCGGAGACGACCTTCCAGACGCTGGTGACCTGGGGGCGATTCGGAGGCCTGTTCACCTACGTCGAGACCCGGGAGGCGATCGTCGTTGAAGCGGCCGTCGAGAGCCAGACCACCTGAGAGAGGTCCGGGCCGCCGGAACGGATCGGAACACCCGCGCAGAGACTCGCAAAGCAGTCCATAATATATAGTTTGCCGTCCAGACGGGCCAGGCGAAAACCAGCCGGCCCGGCCAATCGACGTCATGCGGCCAATCATCAATGACGACTGAATCGACGCCGTCCAGGTCCCAGTCGAACCGGGTTGTCGTCGCCACCACTGTCCTGCTGTCGTTCATCTCCTTCTGGCGGGCAGCGGCGATCGTCCTCGCGGACCTGGGATCGACCGCGTTCTACGTGGGTGGCATCTCCGAGCAGGCCATCGGACGGGCCGCGCCGTGGTTCGTTCTCGGCGTGATGCTCTTCTCGTGGGTCGTCCGCGCGATATACATCGAGAGCTCGGTGATGTTCGTCCGCGGCGGCGTGTATCGCGTCGTCAAGGAAGCCATGGGCGGGACCATGGCCAAGCTCTCCGTGTCGGCGCTCCTGTTCGACTACATCCTGACGGGGCCGATCAGTGCCGTGTCGGCCGGCCTCTACATCGCGGGCCTGGCCTCGGAGGTGCTCGGCAGGTTCGGCATCGGCCTGTTGCTGCCGAAGGATCAGATCGCCGCCGTGTTCGCGATGGGGATCATCGTTTACTTCTGGCGGCGCAACACCCAGGGCCTGCACGAGTCGAGCAGCGATGCGCTGCGCATCATCCAGGTCACGTCGGTGATGGTCGTCATCCTGCTCGCATGGTCGATCGTGACCCTGCTGACCCGCGGCGGCCACCTGCCGCCGGCCCCGACCCTCGCGAACTTCACGTTCACGGACGATGCGCTCGGGTGGTTGAAAGGGACGAGATTCCCGACGATCACCGCGATCGCATTGCTCATCGGGTTCGGCCATTCGTTCCTCGCGATGAGCGGCTACGAGTCGCTGGCGCAGGTGTACCGCGAGATCGAGTCGCCCAAGCCCCTGAACCTGCGCCGCGCAGGCGTAATCGTCTTCATCTACAGCGTGATCTTCACCGGATCGGTCAGCTTCCTGGCCTCGGCGTTCATTCCGGACGCGGCGCGCCCGCAGTTCTACGACAACCTGATCTCGGGCATCGCCATGAACCTGGTGGGCCCGCTGACCCTGCGGCTCCTCTTCCAGGGCTTTGTCGTCGTCGTGGGGTTCCTCATCCTTGCCGGCGCCGTCAACACGGCAATCGTTGGATCGAACGCCGTCCTGAGCCGGGTGTCGGAGGACGGGGTCCTGCCTGAGTGGTTTCGCGCGCCGCACCGACGGTACGGCACGACCTACCGCTTCCTCAATCTGATCGTCGCGCTCCAGCTTCTGACCGTGATGCTGAGCGGCGGGCACATTTACATCCTCGGCGAGGCGTATGCCTTCGGCGTGATCTGGAGCTTTTCGCTCAAGTCACTCGCGGTGCTGGTGCTCCGGTTCACGGCACCGGGCCCGCGCGAATGGCGGGTGCCGGTCAATCTGAAGATCGGCCGCGTCGAGTTTCCCGTCGGTCTGGCGGCCATCACGCTCGCGCTGTTCTCGGTCGCGATCATCAACCTGTTCACCAAGGAGGTGGCCACGATTTCCGGCGTGATCTTCACGCTGATTCTGTTCGCGGCGTTCGTCGCCTCGGAACGGGCGACCGCCCGGCGTCGTGCGGCAGAGGACCACACGCTGGATCAGTTCCAGCTGCTGCCCTCGCCCGACGTCGGTCTCACCGAGATCGCAGCCCGTCCCGGCAACGTATTGATTCCAGTGCGGGACCCCAACTCGTTGTTGCACCTCCGATGGGCGTTGACCCACACCGACACCGGGCGCCGCGACCTGATCGTGATGACCGTCCGGTTGCTCCGGGGGCCCGACACGGGGTTCCGGGATTTCGACAGCGCACGGATGTTCCGCCAGTACGAGCAGGCCCTCTTCACGAGAGTCGTGGCGGTCGCCGAGCGCGAAGGCCGGCCGGTGAAGCTGCTCGTGGTGCCCTCGAACAACGTGCCCGACGCGATTGCCCAGACGGCCGTTCGTCTCAAGACGACCGAGATCGTAGTGGGCGAGTCGGCGAACTTCGCGGCCGCCGAGATGGCGCGCCTGATGGGCGAGGCATGGGAGAGAACGCCGGGAAGCGAGCAGGCCCAGTGCCGGCTCGTCTCGTACCGGCGCAGCGGGGAGCTGGAGACGTTCCAGCTCGGCCCCCACGCGCCGCCGTTGACGGCCGAAGACCTGGAGCTGATTCACACCGTCTGGCTCGATGCGACCGCCACCTACGGCCTCGATGTCCACCATCGCGACGTGGTCCGAGCCGCGCTCGAGCACATGGTCGGGGAAAGGACGGACGACGACAGGCAGCATGCGATCGATGCGATCGGCCGGCACCTGCGCAAGACCGGCCGGACCTCGGAGCCGCCTGAATAGCCAGGTCACGACTGGCCCTCGCCCGATCATGTCCCGCTTCGCCTGAATCTCCCGCCCGGGCGCCGCCGAATCGAAAGAGCCCGTCCTCAACACCTTCCTCAAGAATGTGAGGAGACCCGTTGAACGGACGCTAGAATGATGGATTGCCGGCGTGACGCCTAAGGACGTCGTGTCTTCCGGCTCCCGGTTCCGGTCCCCCCGATCTGACGATGGCCACTGAGACGTTATCCCGGACACCACGCGCGACGCGAGTCGTCGTGGCGACCACCGCATTCCTGTCGTTCATCTCCTTCTGGCGCGCCGCCGCCATCGTGCTGGGCGATCTCGGCTCGTCCGCGTTCTATGCCGGGGGCATCGCCGAACAGGCCGTCGGGAAGGCCGCGCCGTGGTTCATCCTCGGCGTGATGCTGTTCTCGTACTTCGTGCGGTCGATCTACGTCGAAAGCTCGGTGATGTTCGTCAGGGGAGGGGTCTACCGCGTCGTGAAGGAGGCCATGGGCGGGACCATGGCCAAGCTCTCGGTATCCGCGCTGCTGTTCGACTACATCCTGACGGGCCCGATCAGTTCCGTGTCGGCGGGACTCTACATCGCCGGCCTCGCCACCGAGCTGCTCGGGAGGATGGGCTTCAGCGTTGTCCTGCCGAAGGATCAGATCGCCGCCGTGCTCGCGATGGGCATCATCGTGTACTTCTGGCGGCGCAACACGCAAGGCATGCGCGAGTCGAGCAGCGATGCGCTGCGGATCATCCAGATCACGACGGTCATGGTGGTGATCCTGCTGCTCTGGTCGATCTTCACCCTGCTGACCCGCGGCGGCCAGATGCCGCCCTCGCCGACGCTCGACCACCTGAGCTTCTCGAACGAGGCGCTCGGCTGGCTGAAGGACACCCGCTTCCCGGCCATCACGGGCATCGCGCTGCTCGTCGGGTTCGGCCATTCCTTCCTGGCCATGAGCGGCTTCGAGTCGCTCGCGCAGGTCTATCGCGAGATCGAGTCGCCCAAGCCGAAGAACCTGCGCCGCGCCGGCCTGGTCATCTTCATCTACTGCCTGTTCTTCACCGCGTCGGTGAGCTTCATTGCGACGGCACTGATTCCCGAAGGCGTCCGCCCGCACTTCTACGACAACCTCATCTCCGGGATCGCCATGCACCTGGCGGGCCCGCTCAGCCTGCGCCTGCTCTTCCAGGCGTTTGTCGTCGTGGTCGGGTTCCTGATCCTTGCGGGCGGCGTGAACACGGCGATCGTCGGCTCGAATGCCGTGCTCAACCGCGTGTCGGAGGACGGCGTCCTGCCCGTCTGGTTCCGCGAGCCGCACAAGCGGTACGGCACGAGCTACCGGTGCCTGAACCTGATCATGGGGCTGCAGTTGTTCACCGTCGTGCTGAGCGGCGGGCACATCTACATCCTGGGTGAGGCGTACGCCTTCGGCGTGGTGTGGAGTTTCACCTTGCAGGCCCTGGCGCTGGTGGTCCTGCGATACACGGATCGGACCGAGCGGGAATGGCGGGTGCCGTTGAATCTCAGGATCGGGAAGGTCGAGTTCCCGATTGGCCTCGCCGCCATTACGCTGTCGCTCTTCTCGGTCGCCGTGGTGAACCTGTTCACCAAGGAGGTCGCGACGATCTCGGGCATCGCCTTCACGGCGGTCGTGTATGTGACCTTCGTCATGACCGAGCGGGCGACCGCGAGGCGGCGGGCCTCGGAAGGCGACAGGCTGGATCAGTTCCAGCTGATGCCCGCGCCCGACATCGGGCTCGAGGAGCTGTCGGTCCGGCCCGGCAACGTGCTCGTCCCCGTGCGCGATCCGAAAACACTCGCGCACCTGAAGTGGGTCCTGGACCATACGGACACCTCCAAGCGCGACATCGTCGTCATGACGGTGCGGGTGTTGCAGGGACCGAATACCGGGTTCCGTGACTTCGACAGCGCGAGGCTGTTCAGGGACTACGAGCAGCAGCTCTTCACCCGGGTCGTCTCGGTGGCCGAGCGGGAGGGCCGCCCGGTGAAGCTGCTCGTGGTGCCGTCGAGCCACGTCGGCGACGCGATCGTCCAGACCGCCGTGCGCCTGCAGTCGTCCGAGATCGTCGTCGGCGAATCGGCCAAGTACTCGGCCACGCAGATGGCGCACATGATGGGGGAGGCGTGGGAGCGGGCCGAGAAGAAGGAGCACGTCCGATCCCGGCTGGTGGCGTTCAAGCTGGACGGGACGCTCTCCACCTTCCAGCTGGGACCGCACCTGCCGCCGCTGACCGCCGACGACCTGGAGCTGATCCACAAGCTGTGGCTCGAAGCGGTCTCCGAGTTCGGTCTCGATGTACACCACAGGGACGTGGTTCGCGCCGCGCTCGAAGAACTCGAGAGCGATATGTCCACCGCAAGCCGCAGTCGCGCCCTGGAACTCATCCGCATCCAGGTCGCGAAGAATCGCCGCGGTGAGAGCGAGCCCGACGCCGATGCGGCACGTCGGGGCGCCGGCGGCGAAGCGGATACCCTGATCGGTCCCGACCAGACACCCGGGCACAAGTAGCGTTGGCAGCGTCGGGTGGCGTGACCCGGCCAAGAGCCCGAGGCTCACGCCCGAAGTCCGACGCCCAGGGCCCGAACGCCGGGTTCCAATCCGCTGGCGTCGTGCTACACTGCCGCACCATCCCCTGCCACTCCGGTCGTCAACGGCTAGCGCGTGAGCGATTCCGTCGGATTCTCAGTCGCTTCAATCGGCATTGGGAGCCCCCATGCGAACTATCGATGGCCGGCGTGCATCGAACGGCGTTCTCGCGTTCCTGGTGATCGTTCTCGCGGCCGGACTCGCCTCGCCTCATGAGGCCGGGGCGGCACCGGGCTGGAACACGGTCGGCAGCCTGGCCACCCCGCGCGCCCAGCATACGGCCACGCTGCTGCTGAACGGGAAGATCCTCGCAGCCGGCGGCGCATTCAAAGGCAACCCTCAAGGCGGAACCGAGCTGTTCGATCCGATGGCCGGAAGCTGGACGGCGACGGGCAGCCTTCTCCTCGCGCGCTTCGCTCACACGGCCACGCTCCTGCTGAATGGACGGGTCCTGGTCGTGGGCGGCATGTCCCCGGAAGGTGTCTCGGCCACCGCCGAGATCTACGATCCGACGACCGGCACGTGGTCCGCGACCGGCAGCCTTGCATACGCACGCCAGGATCACACCGCAACGCTTCTGCCCGACGGCCGCGTCCTGGTCGTCGGAGGCTGGAGCGGCACCAACTTCGTGGCGGACGCCGAGATCTACGACCCGGCCGGCGGAACGTGGACGACTGAGGGATCCTTGTCGACGCCGCGGCAGCACCACACGGCCACGATCCTGGCGGACGGGAGAGTGCTCGTTGCAGGAGGCGACGGCGAGAAGGGCCCCCTGGCGGAGACGGAGCTGTACGACCCGGCCAAGGGTGGATGGGCGCCAGCCGGAGGCCTCAACCTCGCGCGAACCTTTCACACCGCGACGCTGCTGACGAGCGGGCAGGTCCTCGTCGTGGGGGGCGACGACTCGACGGGCGCGGCCATCGCGCGTTCCGAACTCTACGATCCGACAGCGGACAAATGGTCCAACGGCGCCTTCACGCTGAAAGCGCACGACCATCACACCGCCACGCTGCTCACGCGCGGAATACCGATCGTCATCGGCGGAGGCGCGCTCGGCTCCGCGCCGAGCTTCGAGGCATACCTCCCATACACGGGGGCGTGGGTCGCAGTCATCAATATTCCCGTGGACCGCGCGTATCACACCGCCACGCTCCTCCCAGGCGGGAAATTCCTGATCGTGGGCGGCGCTGACGCGTCGGGCGAGCTGGCGAGCACGTTGCTCTACGACGACGCCTCCAATTTCTGGCACTCGCCCGGCAGCATGGCCACCGCACGGCTTTCCCCCTCGACGACGCTTCTGCCCGACGGGAGAGTCCTGGCGGCGCTCGGCGGCGGCGCCGGGGGAGAAATCCTGTCGACCTCCGAGGCCTTCACCCCCTCGACCGGTCTCTGGTCGCCGACAGGAACTCTGGGAGCCCCTCGGTGGGGTCACGCGGCGACGCTGCTCCGCAACGGAAAGGTCCTCGTCGCCGGGGGAGTCGGCACCGCCGCGTACCTCACGAGCGCCGAGCTCTTCGATCCCGTCTCCAACACGTGGTCCCCGACCGGCAGCATGGCGATCGGCAGGGAATACCCCACCGCCACACTTCTGCCCGACGGGACGGTGCTCGTCACCGGCGGCATCGGGGTCGTGGCCGGGATAACGGTCGCGGCAGCGTCGGCCGAAATCTACGATCCTGTCAGCGGCACGTGGTCGACGACCGGCAGCATGGGAACCGGCCGGGTCTGGCATACCGCGACGCTCCTGCCGAATGGAACGGTGCTGGTGGCCGGTGGCTACGACTTCAGCCAGGAGTTGGCCAGCGCCGAGATTTACTATCCGGGCCTTCGCGCTTGGGCCCCAGCCGGAAGCCTCGGTACCGGCCGCCTCAGTCACACGGCGACGCTGCTGCCAAACGGCACGGTGCTCGTGGCCGGAGGCGAGGACGCCTCGACAGCAGCCATGGCAAGCTCTGAAACCTACGATCCCGCGTCAGGACTGTGGGCGCCGGCCGCCAGCCTCAACTTTCCGCGGGTCAGTCACACCGCGACGCTGCTGCCCGACGGGACGGTCCTGGCGGCAGGTGGAGTGTCCGTCTCTGGTGTCCAGTCGACTGCGGAGGAGTACGATCCAGCCACGCACAGCTGGGCCCAGATCCGGAGCATGCCCACGCCTCGCGCGGGCCATACCGCGACGCTCCTGCTCGGCGGGAGGATTCTGCTTGTCGGAGGCTCAGACGGTTTGGTCCGCCAGGCCAGCGCGGTGCTTTTCGACCTGGACTCGAACTATGACCCGCCTCGCAGGCCCGTTCTCGACGCACTGCCGGCGTTCTTCCGGATTGCGAATCCGCCCGCGATCACCGGCGCGGGCTTTCGCGGAGGCTGGAATGAGGCGTCGGGAGGCGGCACGGCCAGCTCGGCCTGCAACTACCCGCTCGTCCAGCTTCGTCGTCTCGACAACGAACAGGAGACGTGGCTCCGCCTGACATCGTTCTCCGACACCTCGATCACATCCTCGTCGGCCATGACGACGATGTTGCCGGGCTTTGCCGTAGTGACCGTCTTCGTCAACGGCATCCCGAGCGAGTCGCGCGTCGTCTATGCGACCGACGCGCCGGGGCCGTCCATCGGGAGCATCGACCCAGCGTCCGGTCCCTTGACCGGCGGCACGCCGGTCGTGATCAGCGGAAGCGCCTTCGACCCGTTCTACACGACGGTGACGATCGGTGGAGCACCGGCAACATCGGTGATCGTGGGTGGTGCGGACACTCTCACCGCCGTGACCCCGGCGGGAACAGCCGGCCCGGCGGAGGTCATCGTGACGACGCCGGGGGGAATCGCGACCGCGCCCGGCATCTTCACCTACCTCAAGCTCGCGGCGAGCGTCGGCCTGAACGCGCTGGCGCAGACCTACAACGGAACGCCGCGGGCCGTCACCGCGACGACGGCGCCTCCGGGCCTGACCGTCGTCCTGACCTACACGGGGACCGGCGGCACCGTGTATGGCCCGAGCACGACCCCGCCAATCAAAGCGGGCAGTTATACCGTCGACGCGGCGATCTCGGATCCCGTGTACCAAGGCACCCAGACCGGCACGCTGATCGTGGCGAGAGCGACGCCTGTCATCACGTGGTCGAACCCGGCACCGATCGTCTATCCGGCGGCGCTTGCGCCAGCGCAGCTCAACGCGACCTCCGGCGTGGCAGGCTCGTTCGTCTACACGCCCCCGGCCGGGACCGTGCTGAGCGTAGGCCTGGCGCAGACACTGTCCACGAGCTTCACGCCGGGCGATCTCATCAACTACAACCCGGCGAGCGCGTCGGTCACGATCGACGTGTGCTCGCTTCCGTCGATCACCTTGCACCCCACGAGCCTCACGTGGGCAGTTGGACGAACCGCGCGCTTCTGGGCGCAGGCGGACGGCGTGCCCGCGCCGTCCATCAAGTGGCAGGTGAAGGCGCTGGGCAGTGCAGGGTGGGCCGACATCCCGGACGCGACGTCGACGCCCTACGGGTTCGTGACGAGCCTTGCCGACACGGGCAAACAGTATCGAGCCGTCTTCACGAACGAGGGTGGCTCGGCTGCAAGCGATCCGGCGACGTTGACCGTCATTCAACCGGCCGTCGCCGGTGATTTCAACGGGGACGGCCATCCCGATCTGCTGTGGCGGAATGTGACGTCCGGAGCCGACTCGCTTTGGCGGATGACGGGCGGCGTCCACACGGGGACGGCGGAGCTGCCGGCGGAGCCGTCCACCGGTTGGCGGCTGGTAAGTTCGGGCGACTTCGACGGCGACGGCCATGCGGACCTGTTGTGGCATCGCCTCGCCACAGGTGAGACGCGCGTGTGGCTCATGGACGGCCCGACGTTCACGACAAGCTCGCCGCTCGCCCCAGAGGCCGGCACCAACTGGGTGCCGGTCGGCAGTGCCGACTTCAACGGCGACGGGTACCTCGACGTGCTCTGGCGCAATGTCGCGACCGGCGCCAATCGCGTCTGGTATCTCGACGAGTTGCTGGCGACGAGCGGTGCGGCCGCCCTCGATCCCCAGTCCGACCTGCACTGGACGCTGGTCGGCACCGGAGATGTCAACAGCGACGGTCATCCAGACCTCATCTGGCGCAACGGCGTGACTGGCGCCAACACGGTGACCTTCCTCAACGGCGTGTCGACGATCGGAACGGGGGCGCTGCCCGCCGAGCCCGACACGACGTGGGCCATCGTTGGCGTGGCCGATTTCGACGGTGACCGGCAGCCCGACCTCGTCTGGCGCAACGTGCTCAGCGGTGCGAACCGGATCTGGTACATGTCGGGGCTCTTCCGTAGCGGAACGGCCGCGCTGGAAGCCCTCCCCGACCTCGAGTGGACGCCTCCCGGCTCCGGCCTCTCGTCGCCTTCCGAGCCGAGCGGGCTGATCTACTCGGTGGCGGGCTCGTCGATCACGCTCTCGTGGACGGTGCCGGCACTTGGCGGCGCGCCGACCTCGTATGTCATCGAAGCCGGAAGCGCGCCGGGGCTGTCGAACCTGGCGGCCATCTCGACCGGCACGACGGCGACGGCGTTTACGGCCAACGGCGTGGCCGACGGGCGATACCTGCTGCGCGTGCGGGCGGTGAACGGCGCCGGCAGCAGCGGGCCCTCGAACGAGGTGCTGGTCGTCCTGGGCCCGGCTCTGCCGGTACCCGGCGCGCCAGTCGCGCTGAACGGATCGGCGTTCGGATCATCGATTTCTCTCTCGTGGACCGCGCCTTCGTCTGGCGGCGCGCCGATCTCCTACGTGATCGAGGCGGGCTCGATGCCGGGGCTCTCCGACATCGCGAACTTCTCGACGGGCAGCGCGGCGACGGCGTTTGGGACGGGCGGCGTTCCGGCCGGCGTGTACTTCATCCGCGTGCGAGCCGCCAACCCGTCCGGCTCGAGCGGACCGTCCAACGAGATCCGGCTGCAAGTGGGCGGGCCGCCGCCGTTGCCGCCCGGTCCTCCCACGGGGCTCACGGCGTCGTCGATTGGATCCGCGATCACGCTGTCGTGGAGCGCGCCGGCGAGCGGGGGAGCGCCGACAGGGTATCTGGTCGAAGCGGGCAGCGCGCCCGGCCTGGCGAACCTGGCTGAACTCGCCACCGGAAGCGCGGCCCCTGCCTTCACCGCGGGCGGCGTGGCCAGCGGCATCTACTACGTGCGCGTGCGGGCCGTGAACGCGGCGGGCACGAGCAGCCCGTCGAACGAAGCCATGCTCGTCGTGGGATGCACGTCGGCGCCAGGCGCGCCCTCCAACCTGCATGTTACGCACAACAGCGGCGGGAACGTGTCGTTTGCGTGGGA
Source organism: uncultured Acidobacteriota bacterium (assembly GCA_963843385.1). Classification (GTDB taxonomy): domain Bacteria; phylum Acidobacteriota; class Vicinamibacteria; order Vicinamibacterales; family JAKQTR01; genus CAVOHU01. The sequence goes on along the minus strand of CAWJJY010000004.1, from coordinate 299,432 downwards.
CGCGCCGACCGGGCCATCGTACAACGCGCCGACCAGTTACACGCTCGAAGCGGGCTCGACGCCCGGCGCATCGAATCTGGCCGCGCTCGACCTGGGTGGACCGGCGACGACGTTTGCCGCCTCCGGCGTGGCGGCTGGAACCTACTACGTGCGCGTGAAGGCGCGGAACGCGTGTGCCACGAGCGGCGCGTCGAATGAAATCCTGCTAATCGTGCCGTAGGCAAGCCGGGCGCTTCTGCACGTCGGCTGGCCGTCGCACCCGCGCGCCGATAGTGCGTCGTATCTGCTCGCCGATAATGCGTCGCACCCGCACGCCGATAATGCGTCGCACCCGCACGCCGATAGTGCGTCGCGCCCGCGCGCCGAGAGCGCGTCGCGCCCGCGCGCCGAGAGCGCGTCGCACCCGCGCGCCGAGAGTGCGTCGCACGGCCCCGTGCGGTATGGCACGGCCGCGGAACGGTGCCGCCGGACATCGCCGCCAGCCTCCGGCCGGATGTGTTATCGTACCTGTCCCCCCGCTTGTCCCTTAGCCCCCTTGCGCATTCACGCTTCATCGAAGGGCAAAGGACCATGTCGAAACGAACCGTCCTGTATGCACTCCTGATCATGGCCATTGTGGCGCCGATCTCGGCGCAGAAGCCCGGCGCCGCGGCCACCGCCGCCGCGCCGGTCGTCGACAACCCCCTGCTCAAGGAATGGACGACGCCCTTCGGGGTGCCGCCGTTCCAGTTAATCAAGCCCGAGCACTTCGTGCCGGCCTACAAGCAGGCCATCGCGCAGAACCGGCGTGAAGTCGACGCGATCGCCAACAGCCCGAACTCCCCGACGTTTGCCAACACCGTCGAGGCGATGGAAAACACCGGCGAACTGCTGTCGAAAGTCGGATCCGTGTTCTCGAACCTGCAGTCAGCCGAAACCTCGCCCGAGCTGCAGAAGATCAACGCGGAGATCTCGCCGCTGCTCACCGCGCTGCGCGACGACATCCGGCTGAATCCGAAGCTGTTCGCCCGCGTCAAGAGGCTGTACGACAGGCGCGCGAACCTGAAGCTCACGCCAATCCAGGCGAAGCTGCTCGAAGAGAGCTACAAGGGATTCGTCCGCGGCGGCGCCAACCTGACTTCGGCGCAGAAGGAGCGGTTCCGCGCGATCAACGGCGAACTCTCGAAGCTGTCGATCAGGTTCGGCGACAACCTGCTGGCCGAGACGAATTCGTTCCGGCTGGTGATCGACAAGCCCGAGGACCTCGCCGGCCTGCCGCCGTCGATCGTGGCGTCGGGCGCCGACGCCGCCCGGGCCGCGAAGATGCCGGGCAAATGGGTGTACACCCTGGCCGCGCCCAGCATCTGGCCGTTCCTGCAGTACGCGGACAATCGCGACCTGCGCAGGCAGATCCTGACGGCGTACACGACGCGCGGCGACCACGGCAACCAGTACGACAACAAGGGTGTCATCGCGCAGATCGCGGCCCTGCGCGCCGAGCGCGCCAACCTGCTCGGATACAAGACCCACGCGGACTTCGTGCTTGAAGAGAACATGGCGAAGACACCCGATAAGGTGTACGCCCTGCTGAACCAGCTCTGGGCGCCCGCGCGGGCCATGTCTCTCAGGGAGGTGGCGGACCAGCAGGCGCTGGCCAACCTCATTGGCGCGAACTTCAAGATGGAGCCCTGGGACTGGCGCTACTACACCGAGAAGATCACCCAGCTCCGCTACCAGCTCGACGAGCAGGCGCTTCGGCCCTACTTCAAGCTGGACAATGTCCGCCAGGGCGCGTTCTACGTGGCCAACAAGCTCTACGGCCTGACGTTTTCGCCGCTGCCGGACCTGCCGGTTTACAACCCCGAAGTGCAGGCCTTCGAAGTGAAGGACGCCGACGGGTCGCACCTTGGCGTCTACTACACCGACTATCACCCGCGGCCCGGCAAGCGCGTCGGCGCCTGGAGCAGCAGCTTCCGCAGCACGCGCATGAAGGATGGCAAGCGCATCGCCCCTGTCGTCATCAACGTGTGCAACTTCTCCCGGCCCGCCGGTGACCAGCCGGCGCTGCTCAGCCTCGAGGAAGTCAACACGCTGTTCCACGAGTTCGGCCACGGGCTGAGCTCGCTGCTCTCGAAGGTGCCGTACCGGGGCGTCGGCGGGTTCCCGCGGGACTTCGTCGAGGTGCCCTCGCAGATCATGGAGAACTGGTCGCTCGAGCCCGAGGTGCTGGCCGTCTATGCCAAGCACTACAAGACCGGCGAGGTCATCCCGGCGTCGCTCGTCCAGAAGATCAAGAAGAGCGAACAGTTCAACCAGGGCTTCATCACGGTCGAATACCTCGCCGCGTCATTGCTGGACATGGACTGGCACACGCTGCCGGCCGGGCCCGCCAAGGATGCCATCGAGTTCGAGAACGCCTCTCTGGCGAAGATGCAGCTGCTGAAGGAAATACCGCCGCGGTATCGCAGCACGTATTTCAATCACATCTTCAACGGCGGCTACTCGTCGGGCTACTACGCCTACATCTGGGCCGAGGTGCTCGACAAGGATGCCTTCGAGGCATTCAAGGAGAAGGGCCTGTTCGACCAGGCGACGGCGAAGGGCTTCCGGACGATCCTCGAGAAGGGCGGGAGCGAGGACGCGATGACGCTCTACAAGGCGTTCCGCGGCCGCGAGCCGAGCGTCGAGCCGCTGCTCAAGGCGCGCGGGTTGAAGTAGACAAAAAAGGCTGGAGGCTGGGGGCTGGAGGCCGGATCACGTCGCGATGAACCTTCGCGACCTGAATGCCGCGTTGCGATCCGGCGTCTCGAGCAAGAAGTGAGGCGCGACAGGGCATGGCCCCCAGCCGCCAGCCCCCAGCCTGATCCCTACTTCGCGCCCTTCAGGTACTTGTCGTACCACTTCAGGTAGCGCTCGAGACGGTCGCGCAGGTAGCTCGGCGTCGTCAGGCCGTGAAACTGCCCGGGGTAGATGACGAGCTGCGTGTCGATGTTCTGGCTCTTCAGCGCCTGATACATCTGCTCCCCGCCGATCAGCGGGACGTTGAAGTCACTCTCGCCGCCCATGAAGAGCGTCGGCGTCTTGATGCGGTCTGCCTGGAAGAACGGGTACGACACCTTGATCCACAGGTCGCGCGCCGACACGGTCCACGGCACGCCAATCTCGAGCTCGTACTGGACGATGTACTCGTCGTGGCCGTACATGGACAGCTGCAGGGCGCTGCCAGCGCCGCTGATGGCGGCCTTGAATCGCGGGGTCGTCGCGATCGTGTAGTCGGTCAGGATCCCGCCGTAGCTCCACCCGCCGATGCCCAGGCGATCCGGGTCCGCCAGGCCTGAAGCCACCGCCTGATCGACCGCGCCCAGGAGATCAACCACTTCCTTGTTGCCCCAGTCCGCGAAGATGGCCTTCTGGAACACCGATCCCCGCCCTGAACTGCCCCGGTAGTTGATGGCCAGCACCACGTAGCCGCTGGCGGCGAAGAGCTCGCGAGTGAAGCTGAACGAATAGTCATCCTGGCCGTCGGGCCCGCCATGGATGAAGAGGATGGTCGGGTACCTCGTGCCTGGCTTGAAGGCCGCGGGCTTTGTGACCAGCCCGTTCACCACCGTGCCGTCCTTGCTCTTCGACGTGAAATCGTCGGTCGTTCCGAGCTGCAGGCCGGCGAACAACTCGTCGTTCTGATGTGAGAGCCGCCTCAGCGAGCCGTTCTCGAACGCGTACACCTCGCCGATGTCCGTCGGACGTCGCCCCGATGAGCGCCAGCGCCCCTGAGGCAGATTGAGTGACGCTCGAGACGGTTCTGCGCCCGGTCGTGAGCCTCTCGACCTTTCCGCCCGTCGTCGCGACCTTGCCGAGATACTCCGCCCGGTCGTCGGACACGTGAAAGAGCAGGGAGTTGCCGTCCGGCGTCCAGAGAATCGGGCCCGACACGTTGCGATCGAGCGACTCGGTCAGGATGCGCGGCTCGCCGCCGGCTGCGGGCACGATCGCCAGCTTGGGAACATGGTACGCAGAGTACTTGGGATCGTCGCCACGAAGGTACGCGATCCGCTGGCCGTCGGGGCTCCACGCCGGCGGCCCGGAATCCGGCCCCGGGAACGTTGTCAACTGCGTCGGCTCGGCGCCTGCGCGTTGCGTCGATCACATACAGGTTGGTGTCTTCGGTTCGATCCGGGTCGGGCGCGCGATTGCTGATGAACGCGATGCGCGTTCCGTCGGGCGACCAGGCAGGATCGGTGTCGTTGAAGGGCGTCTTCGTCACCTGCTCGGTCTTGCGCGATCGCGATGTCGAACAGCCACAGGTGCGAGTAGAGGCGTTTGAGGTAACCGTCCCGATCCTGCTTGAAGCGATACCGATCGATGACGATGGGCGGCGCGGCCTTGCGCTTCCAGCCTTCGAGCTTCTCCGGGTCGGCGGCCGGGTCCTCATCGCTCGAGACGATGACGAGGCGCCTGCTGTCCGGCGACCACGAAAAACTGTCTGCGCCGCCCTTGATGTCCGTCAGTTTCTGCGCCTCGCCGCCCGACCGGTCGAGGAGCCACACCTGCGCCCCGCGCTTCTTTTCCTCGTCGGTGCCGCGCGTTGCTTTGAACGCCAGGTAGCGATTGTCCGGGCTCCATCGAGGCGAGGTCTCGCCTTCGGGCGTGGAGGTCAGGCGAATGTGAGTCGTCCCGTCCCAGCTCGTCATCCAGATGTCGGTGTCGCGCTTGTCCTTCTCGGCGTCGGTCGTGCCGACCGTGTAGGCGATCCACTTTCCGTCTGGAGACACCTGGGGGCCTCCAACGGTGCGAATTCTCGCCAGGTCGTCGACGACGAGGGCACGTCTGGCCGGTTGAGCAGAAAGTGCAACCGAGGCGGCAAGCCCCACCAGCAAGGCCGGACCAACCCGGCGGGTCAGGCGGTTTGCGTGCATGGACGTGTCCTTGTGTGTGTTGTGTGCCTGGTAGGGGCGGGCGCTCGACGACGTCCGAAAATCGTACCACCTCCTCGAGTCACCGTGGCCCGGATTGCACGGCATTTTTCCAAAGGAAGGCTTCGCGCTCACCGCTGGCGAGAGGAGGCCGGTGCTGCACGCCTCAAGGTCTCGATCGCGTGCTGAAAATCGCGGGGGTACGAGCACTCGATGGCCAGCTTGGTACCGGTCATCGGATGCTGGAGCGTCAGCCGCAAGGCATGAAGCATGGTCCGCGTCACCGTGCAGCGTGCAAGCGCCATGGGCGCGCCGTAACGCCGATCCCCAAGAATCGGGGCGCCCGCCTCGGCCAGGTGCGCGCGAATCTGGTGCGTGCGTCCGGTCTTGGGGCATGCCTCCAGCAGCAGCGCATCAGGCATCGAATCGAGAACGGTGAAGGCGGTCTCAGCATCGAGGCCGCCTGTTGGCACGGCCTCCACCCGCGCCTGCTTGCCGCGGCCGACGCGGGCGACCCGCGAATTGCTCACCCAGGCGGAGGTCACCGGCCGCACCGGGCGAACGGTGATCGCGTGATAGATCTTTTCGACCCGGTGCTTCTCGAACTGGTCGGCTACGCCTGGATTGGCGCGCTCGGACTTCGTGAAGAGGACACAGCCCGAGGTTTCGACATCGAGGCGCTGGTGGATGCCGAGGTACGGATCGTGGTCCCGATGGCCCCGGCGCCCGAGGTCGCGACTGGCGAGCATCCGCTTGACGCTGCTGAACAGGTCGTCGAGTGACGGATCGGCCGACGGGTGGACCTGCAATCCCGACGGCTTCCTCACCGCGATGAGATCGTCGTCTTCGTAGAGGACGTCTGCCGCGCCAATCTCGGCACGCGCGGCGTTGCGCCGGCCCGTTTCGTCCAGGCGGGCGACATTGACGGTCAGGACGAGGTGGGTCCCGGCGGGAAGCAGGAATCCCGGGCGCCGCAGTGGTCGACCCGAGGCGCGAACCGCGCCGGCCATGATGATCCGGCGCACGGCGGATTTCGAGAGCGACCGGTTCAGGCGCGCCGGCAGGTCGCGAGCGACCAGGATATCGAGCCTGATGCCAGCGTCGGGCGCTTTCACGGTCAGGTCGATCGGCCTGACCGTGCGCGAGCTCGACGGCCCACCGGGCGAAGTCACGGATCGAGACTCACTCTCATCGGGTCGAGTCGACAACGGCCCGAAAACTGCAGCGACTGCCTAGTCTGGCGCCACGCCGGACCGGTCTTGCCGCGCAACAGACGACGAGCCGCAGTCTACTCGATCGTGGAGATCCGCGCATGCGCCGGGCGTCTGTTGAAGGCTTGCGCCCCATCAGTGAGCGATGTCGGACCCGGGACGTGTGACGTTTGGCGTGAAGGCCGGAATCAGCTGCGGCACGATCGCCGCGTCAGACGAGAGCCATGAGGAAGTCGGCTGCAGGGAGGCAGCGCACGCCGTCCTCGACGAAGTCCCGCGTGCCTTCGAGGACGACCTGGTAGACCCACGGGATCTTCAGTCGATCCCGGAAATAGCGCAGCCACGGATCGATGCGCGTCTCGCTCCTCTTGGCCTCCACCGCGAACCAGGGGCGCCTGCCGTTGGTGACGAGGAAATCCACTTCGCGCCCTTGCCGATCTCTCAGATAGGAGAGCTCAACATCGAATCCCTCTCGATCCTGAAGATAGTGGCAGAACTTCAGCAGGTGCATCGCTACGAGATTCTCGAATCGCGGCCCTGGCGCTTCCACCAGGCTCCAGTCCCAGAGATACGCCTTCGGCATCTTCTTGAGGCTTCGGACCTTCGTGGACGCGAACGGGCGAATCCTCACGACGTGATAGAGCCGCTCCAGGATTTCAATCCAGTGGGTGACCGCCCGCTGGCCGACATCGAGATCTTCCCTCAGCGCATTGAGCGACAGCGGGGACGAGACGCGATCCGGCAGGAGGTCTGCGAGCAACTGGATGGAGGACAGGTCGCGGATCGCCTCCAGGTCGCGCACGTCCTCTCGAAAGAACCGTTCCAGGCGTTCCCTCTGCCATCGTCGCAACGTCCGGGCGGACTGGTGCAGGAACGGCTCGGGAAAACCCCCGAACTCGAGCAGCGAACTGACGGCTTCGCGGGGAGCCTTGCGCGGCTGAATCTCGTGGCCGGGGCCGATTGGGCGGGGCTCTGTTCCGGAGGTGGCGATCTCTCTCACGGAAAACGGATGGAGGCGGTAGTGGTGGTAGCGCCCCTGGAGCGAATCGCCGCCTCTGCGATAAACGTCGAGCCGAGCCGAGCCGGTGACGAGGAAGCGCGTCGTGCTCCGGTGCGCGTCGAATTCGCCCTTGAGCCAGCCTTTCCATCCGCGGAGCTTGTGCAATTCGTCGAGGACGACCAGCGCCGCCCCGCCCGGCCAGCGGGCTGCCCGGATGTCCTTCCGGTGTTCGCGATTGTCCCAGTTGAGGTAGATGCCCTCGCCGGACTCCGACAGGATCTGGCGGGCCAGCGTGGTCTTTCCCACCTGGCGGGGGCCTGCGACGAGGACCATCTTCGAGGGGAGGTCGTCCTCCACCGGTGCGCGGAGATAGCGCGGGGCGTCCATGGGCTAATTATGCCATGACGCATAAATTGTCACAACTATTTATGTGTATATGAATAAATTGTCACGTACGTGCCGTGGGACGGGAAGCACCAGCCGTCGCACGCGGATCAGGGGCCAGCGCGGCCGGGCTCGTGACTGCGCACGGCTCGCATGCGTGGCGTGCGGGCGTCGTCACGACGTCCCGCTCGAGTACTTGACGCGCGAACCGCAGAACGCCTTGCCGGTGCCCGTTTCCTGTATCCCGATCGATACAGCCCGGTCCGCAGGATCTGCGCAGCAATTCGAGCATCTCCGTCCGCGTCGTGCTAGACTCCGCGACCGATCGATATCGACGCCGGCTGAGAGTCCCCCACTCCCGCGCGAGCGGTCCCGCAGCAGCGTCTTCTTGGACAGGGAACCTGGATGCAACTCCGCAGCACTCGAAGTCTGGTCCGAAGCGCGTTGGTGTTCTCCGCCTTTGTCATTGCTGGTGGATTTGCATCGTCGCCGGCGGCGCAGGCATCGCCAGGCTGGACGCCGACGGGGAGCATGATCGCGGCTCGCGCATTCCACACCGCGACGCTGCTGCCAAACGGGAAGGTCCTGGTTGAAGGAGGCATGGGAGACAGCGGCATTCTCGCGAGCGCGGAAGTCTATGACCCCGCGACCGGCCTGTGGGCGGCAACGGGAGGCCTGGCCGTTGCTCGGTACCGCCATTCAGCGACTTTGCTTTCGAACGGGGCGGTGTTGGTGGTCGGAGGGAGAGACGGCTCCGGCGTACTCGCGAGTGCGGAACTCTACGATCCGGCGATCGGAGTGTGGACGACGACCGGCGGCCTGACCGAAGCCCGCGAATGGCACACTGCGACGTTGTTGGCGAACGGGAAAGTCCTGGTCGTAGGAGGAAGCGGGCCCGCGGGCGTCCTGGCAAGCGCGGAGCTCTACGACCCGGAATCTGGGCTCTGGACGCCGACTGGAAGCATTGCGGCGGCTCGCGAGTGGCACACCGCGACACGGTTGCAGAACGGAATGGTGCTGGTCGCGGGAGGATACTCGGGCGCAGTGTCCCTGCCGACCGCGGAGTGCTACGACCCAGAGACCGGGCTGTGGGCGCCGACGGGGGGCCTGTTCGAAGGGCGTGATTCGCACACGGCGACGCTCCTGCCCGACGGAAAGGTGCTCGTTGCAGGAGGATTTGGATTTGGCGCCGGGGCGAGCACGCAACTCTACGACCCGGCGAGCGGCACGTGGACTGCGGGCGGGTATCTGGTGCTGGCACGCAGCAGCCATGCCGCGATCCTGCTGCCAAACGGGACAGTGCTGTTTGCGGGTGGCGCTTTGGTTGGCTCTCAACTGGCGAGCGCGGAACTCTACGACCCGGCGACAGGTCGCTCTGCCACGACGGGGAGCATGGCCGTGGGGCGCTCGCGGTTTACGGCCACGCTGCTGCCGAACGGAAACGTGCTGGCCACCGGTGGCCGCGCGATCGCCGAGATCTACGATCCGGCCGCCGGTCCGTGGACACCGACCGGAAGCATGGCCGGATCTCGTTACAACCACACAACAACGCTGTTGCCAAACGGGCGCGTGCTGGTCGCAGGGGGAACTGGCATCTCGGCGATGTCGGAGATCTACGACCCGGTGACCGGCCTGTGGACGCGGACGGGGGACATGATCGTAAGTGGCCGCTCCCGCCACACAGCGACGCTGCTGCCGAACGGAAGGGTCCTGGTCGTGGGCGGCAATAACATGAACGCGGAGATCTACGATCCGGCAACCGGCCTGTGGACGGCAGTGGGAGGTCCGTCGGTCGCGCGATCCAGGCATACCGCGACCTTGTTGCCCAGCGGTAAGGTGCTGGTCGCCGGGGGGAGCCCGGGTGGGTTGAGCGCAGAGCTTTACGATCCCGAAACGGGCCTGTGGACCATGACGGGTTCGCTGGCGAGCAGCCGATCCTCCCACACAGCCACGTTACTTCCCGACGGGAAGGTACTCGCTGCGGGTGGGGACGGCTACCCGAGCAGTGCTGAAGTCTACGACCCGGCTACTGGTCTCTGGAGCCAGACCGGGGCAATGGCGACCGCGCGTCTCGGACATTCGGCGACCCTGCTTCCGAGCGGCAAGGTGCTGGCAGCGGGGGGGCACGGCAGCGGGGGACATCTGTCGACCGCCGAACTCTACGATCCGGCGACTGGCCTGTGGACCCCGACCGGCTCGATGGCGATGGATCGAGCCCTTCACTCAGCGACGCTGCTCCCGAACGGAGAGGTTCTGGCGGTTGCGGGCGAGAGCGACGTCTCGGATACCAGCGCGGAGCTGTACGACCCGGCGACGGGCCTTTGGAACCCGACCGCGAGCCTGACCGGGGATCGCGACTCCCACACGGCCACACTCCTGCCAAATGGAAAGGTGCTCGTGGTCGGAGGATGGGGTGGGGCCGGCAACTACCGTCTCTCGACCGCTGAGCTCTACGACTCGGCTTCACCGCACTGGACTTCCACGCCTGGCCTGAACCTCGCGCGGTCCGCGGCGACGTCAACGCCTCTACCCAGCGGCAATGTGCTCGTCGCCGGCGGAACGAGCGGCAACGGCACAACGGCCAGCGCGGAGCTGTTCGACCCTTCCTCCTCGACATGGTCCACGACCGGGTCCATGAATGCCGCGCGCCAAGCCCATACCGCAACGCTCCTGATGAACGGAAAGGTCCTGATAGCGGGAGGCAGTTCCGGGTCCACTTTTCCGGCCTCTGCGGAGTTGTACGATCCGTCGAGTGGATCGTGGACCACAACGGGCGCGCTCACGTGTGGTCGCACCGGCCACACCGCCACGTTGCTGAGCAACGGGAAGGTTCTCGTGGCTGGAGGACGCAATCCCACCGACCCTCACGCGGGTGCCGACGGGCTCCTGCCGACCGTCGAAATCTATGATCCGTCAACGGGGCTGTGGACTTCGGTCGGCCGACTATGGGGTACCCGAGAGAACGCGGCGTCGGTGCTCCTGCGCGACGGGACGGTTCTCGTCGTCGGCGGAGAACGATACGGGTTGGGCCTGCTCGAGGCAGACCGCTACGATCCCGTGACGGGCCTTTGGATGTTTGCGGGCTTTCTTCACAGTCGCCGGACTCAGCATACCGTGACGTTGTTGCACGACGGCAAGGTGATGGTCGCAGGCGGCGGATCCTGGAGCACAGGGGCACTGGCTGGCGCGGAACTCTATGATCCGTCAACCGGCGTGTGGACGACGACGGGAAGCATGGCAACAGGCCGCAGAGGGCACACGGCCACTCTTCTATCTGACGGAACCGTACTGGCGGCGGCAGGAAAGGAAGACACCGGAGTCGTCGTCGATACTGCGGAAATCTACGATTCCGTCTCCGGCACGTGGTCGGCCGCCGGCGCACTGGGCAGTGCGCGCGCGCAGGCAACCGCGACCTTCCTGCCGACCGGCAAGGTGCTCGTTGCCGGCGGAACAGACGGCAGTTCCTCCCTCGCCTCGGCGGAATTGTTCGATGCCGGCCTGGGATTTGGTGACGGGCGTCGGCCAGTTGTCGATGCTCACCCGTCACCCCAGATTCTGAACGCGGCGCTATCGCTGACCGGGTCGGGCTTTCGAGGTGGTTGGATCGAGGGCTCCGGCGGGGGTACGAGCAGCTCTCCGGCGAACTACCCGCTCATCCAATTGCGCCGCGTCGACAACGACCAGACGGTGTGGGTCCTGCCCTCGTCGTTCACAGACTCTGCATACTCATCCCCGTCGTTGGCAGGCTTTCAGCCCGGATGGGCGATCCTCACGATGATCGTGAATGGCGTACCGAGCGCTTCACGCTTTATCGCACTCAACCACCCGGTACCGACAATCGCGGCAGTCAATCCGCAGAGTGGCCCTGTCACCGGCGGAACGTTGATCACCATCACAGGCCTGAATTTTCAGCCTGGTCTCACCACGGTGTCTCTTGCTGGTAACGGGTCACCCTGGGTCAGCGTGACCAGCCCGACGTCGCTCACCGCCGAGACGCCGCCCGGCATTGCAGGAGCCGCAGACATTGAAGTGACGACGATCGGCGGCACGGCGACACGAACGGGGGGGTTCACGTACCTGGCGCTCCAAGCCCCTGCGATCACCGTGCAGCCGCTAAGCATCAAGAAGGCGAGTGGATGGCCGGTACGCTTCGACGCAGCCGCGAGCGGAGTGCCGGCGCCGGCAGTGCTCTGGCAGGTCAAAGCCCTCGGATCCACCGAATGGACGGACATTGGGGGCGCGAACGGCACACCCTACACGTTCAGCGCCAGCCTTGCCGATACTGGCAGTCAGTACCGCGCCGTCTTCACCAATGTCATTGGCACCGCGACAACCTCCCCAGCGGCGCTTACGGTTGTCCCTCCCAGCGTTTCAGGGGACATTGACGGCGACGGCCGCGCGGATTTGATCTGGCGTAATCTGGCAGGCGGCGCGAATGCCGTATGGAATCTGGCGGGCACTCGAAAAGCGGGCATCAGCCAGTTGCCGATCGAGCCAGACCTCGCGTGGCGGTTGGTCGGGATTGGCGACTTCGATGGCGACGGCCGCGCGGATCTCCTGTGGCACGACATCGCCACCGGCGCAAATCGCGTCTGGCTCATGCAAGGGACGACGCACGTCGAGACGAGGGCGCTCGAGGACGAGTCTGACTTGAACTGGACGCCGGTCGGGATCGGCGATTTCAACCGCGATGGCATCCCCGACCTGCTGTGGCGCAATACGGCGACGGGCGCCAATCGGGTGTGGTACTTCGACGACGCCCTGACCCGCACGGGCACTGCCGCGCTCGACCCTGTGGCAGACCAGCACTGGACCATCGTCGGCACGGGCGACTTCAATGGTGACGGCAAGGTCGATCTGGCATGGCGCCACGGCGTGACGGGCGCCAACGCCGTCATGTACTTCGATTGGGCGACGAAGATCGGAACGGGCGAGTTGCCTGCCGAAACCGATCTGACATGGACGATCATCGGAGTTGGCGACTTCAATCAGGACGGCCACCCGGATCTCGTCTGGCGCAACGTGGTGACTGGCGCGACTCGGCTGTGGTACTTGGCGGGCCTCGCGCGCACCGGGACGGCCGCGCTGGACCCGATCGCTGCCATGGTCTGGACGGCTCCCGGTTCGGGTCTCTCAGCGCCGGCCGAGCCCATGGGGCTGACGGCTTCATCGACGGGCCCGTCGATCTCGCTGTCGTGGGCCGCGCCGGTTTTCAGCGGATCACCAACCGCGTATGTCATCGATGCCGGATCCGGGCCAGGAATGTCGGACCTGGCCAGTTTCTCGACGGGCACGACAGCCACGTCCTTCGTTGCATCCGGGATCGCGAATGGACAGTATTGGGTGCGCGTCCGGGCGGTCAACGGCGCGGGCGGCAGCGGGCCGTCCAACGAAGTACGGCTCGTCGTTGGACCGGCGCCGCCCGCGGCGCCAGGTGTGCCGGGTGGGCTGATCGGTTCGGCGAGCGGCGCCTCAGTGTCGTTGGCATGGAGCGCGCCTGGTGATGGCGGGCCCCCGACTTCCTATCTGCTCGAGGCCGGATCGATGCCAGGGCTCGCGGATATCGCGACCCTGTCGACAGCCAGCATGGCGACGACTTTCTCGGCTGGCGGTGTGCCGGATGGCCTGTATTTCCTGCGTGTGCGTGCGATGAACGCTACCGGCTTCAGCGGCCCTTCGAATGAGATCGAGCTGCAGGTCGGTGCTCCTCCTCCCTTGATACCAGGGCCGCCCTCAGGCCTGACGGCAGTCTCAGCGGGTTCGTCCATCACGTTGTCGTGGGTGGCACCGACAAGTGGCGGCAGCCCGTCGTCCTACACGATCGAAGCGGGCTCGACTCCTGGCAGCAAGAACCTGGCGATGCTCGCAACCGGGACGGCCGCGACGACCTACACCACCGGCGGGGTCGCAAACGGCAGCTACTACGTGCGGGTGCGCGCCGTGAACGCAGCCGGCACGAGCACGCCGTCCAACGAAGCGCTGCTGATTGTGGGGTGCACGGCATCGCCAGGTGGGCCCGCCAATTTCCGCGTCACTGGCAAGAGCGGGGGCAATGTGTCGTTCGCTTGGGACGCGCCGGCCGGACCGCCGAACAACGCGCCGACGACCTACGTGCTGGAGGCCGGCTCCACGCCCGGCGCCTCGAATCTCGCAACGCTCGACCTGGGCAGTCCGGCGACAACGTTTACGACGGGCGGCGTCGGGCCTGGAACGTGCTCCGTGCGCGTCCGCGCGAAGAACCACTGCGGCACGAGCAGCGGGTCGAATGAGGTCGTGCTGATTGTGCAGTAGATGAGTCGACCACGCCGGGGCCTCAGGATGCGAGGCTCGGAAGGTAGGGTCCCCTCGACAACGCCGTTGGGGAGGATACGTCCATGAAGAGTGCGCTTTTGCGTCGGACCACTCGGCAGATCGCCTTGTTCGTGGCACTCGCGCTCTGCGCCGGTGCCGTCCTGTCCCCGGCCGCGCTGGCCGGCGAACGGATGTTCGCGGGCGCGCCGGGTGTCTCGGATCCGACACGCGCGCCTGGCGCAGCTGATCCTCCTGGATCGCCCGGCAACCTCGTCGGCTCGGCCGCGGGTTCCACCGTCTCGCTCAGTTGGGACGCGCCGACAACGGGCGGCGCTCCCTCCGCCTATACAATCGAGGCGGGCAGTGCGCCCGGTTTCGCAAACCTGGCAGACTTCTCGACCGGCAATACGGCAACGCGCTTCTCGACGAGCGGGGTGTTGCCCGGGGTCTATTTCATCCGGGTGAGGGCGACCAATTCCGCCGGCGCGAGCAATCCGTCCAACGAGATTCAACTCGCGATCGGCCCGCCCGGGCCGCCCAGTGGGCTTGTCGCATCCTCGACCGGCTCGTCGATCACGCTGTTGTGGATCGCACCAGCAACAGGCGGCGCGCCAAGCGCCTACATCATCGAAGCGGGCAGCGCGTCGGGCCTCCTGAACCTGGCGAGTGTTTCGACCGGCAGCGTGGCCACCACTTACTCCACGATCAACGTGCCGAACGCCCGTTACTACCTTCGCGTGCGGGCGACCAACGTCTTCGGCACCAGCGGACCGTCCAACGAAGCGGTGCTGTTCGTCGGACCGGCGTGCGCCAATCCGCCGAACGCTCCAGGCAATCTTCGCCTGACGAGCATCGGCCCGGGCCGTCTCACGCTCGCGTGGGATCTGGCGAGCGTCGCACCGGGCAACGCGCCGACGAGCTACCTGGTCGAGGCAGGTTCCGCGAGTGGGCAGGCCAATCTCGCGACGATCGACACCGGAAACACCGCCACAACGTTTTCCGCCACGGGGCTCTCGCCTGGCACGTTCTACATTCGGGTTCGAGCAAAGAACTCGTGCGGCACGAGTGTCACGTCGAATGAGGTGGTGGCCGTCGTCCCCACCGTTGCCTGGGTGCCGACCGGGTCGATGAAGAATGCCCGCTCGCAGTTCGCATCCGCGCTTCTTTCATCGGGGAAGGTGCTGGTCGTCGGAGGCTATTCTGCTGGAGTGTCGGGCTCCCCCCACGCAATCGCGGAGCTCTACGATCCAGCGACCGGCACGTGGACCTACACCGGACGGGCGCTGGCGCCTGGCGGCAACACGGCGACCAGGCTCCACGACGGTCGAGTCCTCGTCACTCGATCCGACACCACCACCGAGATGTACGATCCCTCGACGGCCGAATGGGCCAGTTCGCCTCCGTCCATGAACACCGCCCGGAGTGAATACACAGCGACGCTTCTCCGCGACGGCCGCGTGCTGGTGGCGGGCGGCGTCCACCTGTCCAGTGCGGACATCTTCAATCCGGTCACGGACACGTGGACCCCGACGGGCTCGATGCGCGCCGACAGGTACGGCCATAGCGCAACCTTGCTCCCGAGCGGGCAGGTCCTCGTCGCGGGTGGGCTTACCTACAGTTCCTACCATCCCAGCCGACCGGATGCCCCCTACTCCAACTTGATCGCCGAACTCTACGACCCGACGACGGGCGCGTGGACGCCGACCGGGTCGATGAGCGCCCAGCGCACCAACCCCACCGCGACGCTGCTGCCAAATGGTCTCGTGCTGGTGGCGGGGGGCGGTGATTGGAGCGCAGAACTCTACGATCCGGCAACCGGCACATGGAGGCCGACCGGCTCGATGAACATGAGCCGATCGAATCACACCGCAACGCTGCTGCCCAACGGGAAAGTGCTCGTGGCAGGCGGTTTCTTTGAAGGCCAGGGCGCACGTGCCGAACTGTACGACCCCGCCAGCGGAGCCTGGACGCTGACGAGCTCAATGGCCGATGCCCGCCGTTATCACACAGCGACGCTCCTGCCGAGCGGGGGCGTCCTGGTGGCCGGAGGCTCGGCGTCGGTGTCAACGTATCTGTCGAGCGCCGAAATCTTCGAAACCAGCACCTTCGCCAATCCTGAGACGCCGCCTGGCGTCCCGATCGGCCTCACTGGGTCGGCACCCGGATCGTCAATCACGCTGACGTGGTCGCCGCCCGCAACCGGCGGCTCGCCGACCGGGTATGTCATCGAGGCCGGCAGCGAGCCCGGCCGCGCGAACCTCGCGACGGTGGCAACCGGCAGCATCGAGACGACGTTTCAGTCGGGCGCCGTTGCAAGCGGCCTCTACTTTCTGCGAGTGCGGGCCGCCAATTCCGGTGGAACGGGCGCACCGACGAACGACATTGCCATCCTGGTCGGGGCAGGGCCGACTCCGCCAGGCCCGCCGACAGGCCTCGCAGCTTCGTCGTCAGGCTCGTCGATTTCACTGACTTGGTCCGCGCCCGCGACTGGAGGCGCGCCAACCGGATACGTGATCGAAGCGGGGAGCCGCACGGGGCTGGCCGACCTCGCCTCCGTGTCTACCCACAGCACGGCCACGACCTTCGTCGCGGGGTTCGTGCCGAATGGAGGCTACTTCATTCGCGTGCGAGCCATGAATGCGGGAGGGTGGAGCGAGGCGTCCAACGAAATTCGGCTGCGGGTGGGACCGATTCCGAACTGGGTATGGGCAGATGACATGACTGCCGAACGCTCGGGGCACGCCGCCACGCTATTGCCCGACGGCCGCGTGCTGGTGTCCGGAGGCAGCAACGGCCCGGCGCAACAGAGTTCGGAGACCTACGATCCGGCGATAGACGAGTGGACCCAGGCGGGTGCGCTGACCGCGGCGAGGACGGGGCACACCTCGACGCTATTGTTGAACGGGCAGGTCCTGGTCGCTGGGGGCCACGACAACGCCAACGCCTATCCAACGACGGCAGAACTGTTCGACACGGTAACAGGTGCCTGGTCGGCAACCGGGGCGATGACCACAGGACGATACGACCACACCGCAACGCGGCTGCAGAATGGACTGGTGCTGGTGACTGGCGGATACCGAACTGGAATCGCGGAGCTATCGAGCGCCGAGATCTACGACCCCGCGACAGGTATCTGGAGCGTGACGGGTTCCCTCATCACGCCCCGTTACGGCCACACGACGACACTGCTGCCAAACGGCCTGGTGTTGGTCGCTGGGGGTTACAACGGCACAGGCGGAGAACTTGCCGACGCGGAGCTCTACGATCCATCGACAGGAATATGGACCGCGACCGCGCCCCTCGGTACGCCGCGAACGCGCCACACGGCGACGCTCCTGTCAAACGGTCTGGTGCTGGTGGCAGGCGGCTACAACATCGTCAGCGGTGGATTGTCGAGCGCCGAGCTCTACGACCCCGTGGCGGGAACGTGGAGCGTAACGGGCTCGCTCGCAACACTGCGAGCGCACCACGAGGCGGTGCGGCTGCCGAACGGCCAGGTGCTGGTGGCTGGCGGCGTCACCACGAACGCACAACTCGCAAGCGCGGAACTGTACGACCCCGCAAGCGGTACCTGGGTCCAGACGGGTGCGATGAACGAGCAGCGCCTGGCCTATACGCTCACCCTCCTGGAGGATGGCCGAGCGCTGGCTGCTGGCGGCGGAATCGCTTTCGCGAGTTTCATGACCGCGGAAATATTCGACCCGGCGAGAAGCTGGACGAAGCCGGCCGGCGCGATTGAGGCCAGGGAGCCGCTGAGGATGACGAAGCGCTGATCCACCCGAACGCCCTCAATGGCAGGTGCACCTGCGAAGAGATAGTGGGATCGGGAAACGACTTGTCACCGGATCGGCGTCAGATTGGTCCTCGTGCCCCTGCGGTCCATCTGGCGAACACTCTGGAACGCGGACGACAATGTGCACATGAAGATTTGACTCGCGTTGGCCCTTATGCTCGGAACGGGCCTCGCGACCGCTCCCGTCTGGCTGCCACAGGCAAGCCCGACAGCGGAGTGCCGTCGGCGAGCCTGTCGCGTGGGCCAGCGGAAACATTGGCACCGTGTTGCGGACCATCGGCGGCGGCGCGACGTGGAGCGTCGGACGGTTGCACCGATCGCTGCCGGTGCGCCGGACGAGGCGAAGTAGGGCTGAGAGGTTGGCTGCACCGCGGTTCGCGCAGCGCCGTAACCCAGCAGCAACGCAGGCGCCGGAGGCCGCTCAGTCTCCGGCGTCGACCATCGTTCTGGACACGCCTGCGCATAGGCGGGAGAGACGCCCCGCCTCCGTCAGTGCCGCTCGATCCTCGCAAACGCCCCGGCAATGGGGTGGACCAGCTTGACGAAATCCGAATAGCGCATCCGGATCGCGTCGGTGTGCGTGCCGGCGTGGAACACGATTTCGGGATCCGTTGTCAGGCTCTGGTCCACGAACACCGGCTGACCGTACAGCGGCCCGAGCGGCGCCATGGCGCCGGTTTCGCATTCGGGGTAGAACGCCGCGAATTCCCGTTCCGTCGCCAGGCGGACTTCCCCGGCGTCGGCTACCGCCTTCAGCGCGTGGAGATCGACCTTGTAGTGCGCCGGCAGCACGACGAGCAGTGGCCTGCCGTCTGCCATGCAGACGACCGTCTTCGCCCATTCGCGGCCCGGCACGTGAGCCGCGGCGGCTTCACGCTGGGCGGTGAACGCCGGCGGATGATGGAGCATGGTGAATGGGACGCCCCCATCAGCCACGAAGCGGGACACGGACGCTGGAATGGCCATGGCTCACCTCCGGAGGGCAGTCTCTAATCTGAGGTCCGGGCGCGCTCGCGTCAAGTCCCATTCGGTACCCTTCCCGTGAACGCCCCCGTCTTGTGTTCAGCGCCATCGCGCGAACACCCCCGTCCGGCATACTGCGCCATCCCGCGAACACCCCCGTCCGGAATACAGCGCCATCCCGCGAACACCCCCGTCCGGCATACAGCGCCATCCCACGAACATGCTGCCGGCCACCGAATCGAGCCCAGCCGGCCGGAAGCTCAGCCCGAGCGTTCAGGCCGACCAGCGCGAAGCCAGCCCTTGCCTGGGCGACCGGATGGCCAATCGTCGGGCGCGTGGGCGGCTTGGACACCTCTTGCACGGCCACAGACGACCAACTGGCGAATGACCTGCAATGCGGAGAACAATGTGCACATGAAGAACGTCCTGGCGCTGACTGCGATCCTCGGAATTTCCCTCGCGTCCGTCCCCGCCTGGCAGCCCCAGGGCAGCCCGACGAACGGCTCGCGGCGTAGCGCGTCAACGACCGCGTCGCATGGGCCAGCGGCAACATCGGAATGGCCCTCGCGTCGTCCCCGCCTGGCAGCCCCAGGGCAGCCCGACGACCCTCCGCGGCGTGAGCGCCGTCAACGACCGCGTCGCGTGGGCCAGCGGAAACAAGGGGACCGTGATTCGGACCATCGACGGCGGCACCACGTGGACCTCCTTGCCGGTGGCCGGCGCAGACGCGCTCGATTTCCGTGACATCGAAGCCTTCAGCGAGACCACCGCGTACATCCTCAGCATCGGGGCCGGCGAGAAGTCGCGCATCTACAAGACCGAGGATGGCGGCAAGAGCTGGATCGCCCAGTTCACCAACCCGGACCCGAAGGCGTTCTACGACGCGATTGCGTTCTGGGGCGCGACTACCGGTTTGGCGATGGGCGACCCGGTGGACGGCCGCTTCGCAGTGCTTCGAACGACAGACGGTGGAAAGACGTGGCAGAAGGTGCCCTCGACGAACCTCCCGCCTGCGCTCGACGGTGACGGCGCCTTCGCCGCGAGCGGCACGTGCCTCGTCGTGCAGGGCTCCCGCAGCGCGTGGTTCGGTTCGGGCGGTGCAGCACGGGCGCGCGTGTACCGGTCCACAGATCAGGGACAGACCTGGCAGGTGTCGGACACCCCAATCGCCGCCGGAACATCCTCCGCCGGAATCTTCTCCATCGCGTTCGCCGACGCGCTCCACGGTGTCGCCCTCGGCGGCGACTACCGAAAGGAACAGGAGTCCAGCGATAATATCGCGCGCACCGACGACGGGGGAGTGACCTGGACGCTCGATGGAGTCTCCCGCTTGCGCGGATTCAGATCGGCTGCCGCGTTCGTGCCTGGCACAAAGGGCCAGTCTCTCATCGCTGTGGGACCGGCAGGCACCGACTGGTCAACCGATGGCGGCAAGACCTGGCGCAGCATCGGCGACCCTGGGTTTCACGCCCTAAGCATCGCGCCCGACGGGCGTGCGGCATGGGGCGCCGGCGAGAGCGGCCGCATCGGGCGCCTCACGGGCCTGCAGTGATGGCGCCGGTCAACAGGCTCGCTCGAAGCTGTTGGGCGCAAGGGGCAGTTCGGTGCTGCGCAGAGATTCATCCAGACATCGGGACCGGCGTCGACACCACCAGAGGGAACAGGGGGAGGGCGCCTCGCTGGGGGCGCTTACGGGCCTGCGCGCGCACAAAGGATGATGTTCGAACAAAGGACGCACCGGGTTAACATTGCGTCGGCTGAGTCCTTGCCGCCCCCGCCAGCCGCCGGCGGCCAGCCCCAGCGGCCGCCCAAGGTGCCGGATTCGTTCAAGGTCGTCGTGTACGAGATGGCCGCGAAGTAGGGAGTTGCCGTTGCTCAAGTCGAGCGTCGCTATTCTGGTTACGATGGCCCTGTGTCTCGCGTGGCCGGCACGGGCCCAGCAGGCCGCGCCGCCGATGTCCTTCCAGGCGGCGATCGATTTGGCGATCGCGCAGAACCCGGAGGTCGCCGCCGTCCGCAGGGGGCGCGCCGTTCGCGAGGCCGAGGTCCGGGCGGCGGGGCAGTGGGCCAACCCCGAGTTCTCCGCGGAAATCACCCGCGACGTGCCGCACGGAGACCTGAGCATTGGCTACCCGATTGACCTCGGAGGCACACGGTCGAAGCGGGTCGCCGTCGCGAGGAAGGGCGCGGCCCTGGCCGACATCGACGAGAAGGCGGCGCTGGCCTCGCTTCGCCGAAACGTACGGCTGGCCTTCTACGGCCTGGTGGCGGCCGACGAGCAGCTTGCGCTTGCCGACAGCGTGCTGAAGGTCGCCGAGCGCGTGCGCGACGCGGCGCAGGCGCGATTCGAAGAGGGCGCGGCACCCCGGCTCGACGAGATGCAGGCGAACCTCGGCGTCGGCCGGGCGCAGGCGGATCTGGCCCTGGCGCGCTCGAACCGGAGGGCGGCGCAGGCCGATCTGAACGCGCTGCTCAACCGCCCGCCCGGAACGGACCTGGCCGTCGAAGGCAATTTGCGCGACATCCCTGCGTTGCCCACCGTCGAACGGGCGACGGCGATGGCCTTGGCGACCAACATCGACCTCCTTGTGATCAACAACGAGCTGGGCACCGAAGAGCTTCGGCTCGGCCTTCTGAAAGCGGAGCGAGTGCCGACGCCGTTCGTCTCGTTTGGCACCGCGCTGAACGCTCCGGGCGAGTTCGACGTCGGTCCGCACGCGGGCATCAGCCTGTCGCTGCCGCTGTTCTCGCGCAACCAGGGCGAAATCGCCGGGTCGCTTGCGAAGACGGACGAGATCCAGGCCAGGCGCCTGAGCGTGACGCGCCGGCTGGAAGCGCGGGTCTTTGCCGCGATCGAGCGGGCCAGCGCCCAGCGGACACAGGTCAACGTGTTCGCGGCCACCATCGTTCCCACGGCGACATCGCTTCAGAGCCTGGCCGAGGAGAGCTATCGCCTCGGGCGCAGTTCGATTCTGGCGGCGCTGGACGCCCAGCGCAGCCTCAGGGACGTGAAGTTCGATTACTTGCTGGCGCTGCTGAGTCTTCAGTCGGCGGTCGCGGATCTGGAGGACATCCTTGGCGGACCGATCCAGTTTTAGCTCACGCCGAGCCGTGGCGTGGCTCCTCATCCCGTGCGCGGCCGCGTTGGCCGCTGCCGGCTGCAGCAAGCCCGCGGCCGACGAGGAGATCGCATCGGCCGACGTGCCGACGATTACGGCCGATGTCGGCCACGTCGTCCGCCGCGATCTCGTGGAGACGTTGCTCGTGCGTGGCAGCGTCATGGCGATCCCGAACCAGGACGTGAAGATCAGTTCACAGGTCGCGGGCCGCGTGGTTGCGATGAACGTCGCGGAGGGCGACTACGTCAAGGCCGGCCAGGTCGTGGCCGACATCGAGATCCGGCCGCTCGAGGATCAGCGGCGCCAGGCGACGGCGGCGCTGGCGCAGGCGAAGGCCGAGCTCGAGAACGCCAAGCTCAACCTCACCCGCAATCAGCGCCTCTTCGATCGCGGCATCGCCGCGGGGAAGGAGGTCGAGGACGCGCGCACGCAACTCTCGACCGCCGAATCCGCCGTCGAACAGGCCACGGCCGCGCTCGACACCGCCGACCGCCAGGTCGCCCGGACGCACGTCGCCTCGCCCATAGCCGGCTATGTCGTGAAGCGGCTCGTGAATGTGGGCGAGCAGGTGGACGGAACCGCCGCGCAGCCGGTGGTCGAAGTCGCGAACCTCAACCAGGTGGAGATTGCAGCCAACATTCCGGCCGAGCATCTCGGCCGCGTCCGCACCGGCCTCAAGGCGGCCGTCTCGTCCGACTCCTACTCCGATCGGACGTTCGCCGGAACGCTGATCGCGATCGCTCCAGCCATCGATCCCGCCACCAACGCCGCTACCGGGCGCGTGCGCGTCGCCAACGGGGACGGCGCGCTGAAAGTGGGGATGTTTGCCCAGGTGAGCATCGCGCTCGAGGAGAAAACTGGCGTCCTCACGGTTCCGCCGTCGGCCGTCAGCAAGGGCGAGGCGGACAGCGCCGTCTACCTCGTCGCGGGTGACACGGCAACGCGAACACCGGTCAAGCTCGGTCTGGAAACGCCCGATGCCGTCGAGATTCTCGCGGGCGTGAAGGACGGGCAGAAAGTGCTGACCTCCTCGGTGCACGGTC
The DNA here is from genome assembly GCA_963843385.1 of uncultured Acidobacteriota bacterium. Classification (GTDB taxonomy): domain Bacteria; phylum Acidobacteriota; class Vicinamibacteria; order Vicinamibacterales; family JAKQTR01; genus CAVOHU01. Next base: position 276,736 of record CAWJJY010000004.1, on the reverse strand, counting down.
TCGGCGAGCGGGCCCGCCTCGCGCCATCCAAATGAACATCGCCCGCTTCGCTTCTCGCAACAGCCGCGCGATCCTCCTGGCCATCATCCTGGTTACCGCGGCCGGGCTCTGGGCGATGATGACGCTTCCGAGCGGCATCTACCCGGAAGTGGAGTTTCCGCGAATCGCGATTGTCGCGAAGTCGGGAGATCTGTCGCCTCGGCTCGTGCAGCTCGCCGTGACGCGCCCGCTCGAAGAAGCCGCCCGCGGGGTGCTCGGCGCCCGACGTGTCACGTCGAAGACGATTCGCGGCGCGTGCGAGATCTCGGTCCTCTTCAATCCCGACGCCGACATGCCGTACGCCCTGCAGTTGATGCAGGCGAAAACCGACGAGGCCAAGCCCGACCTTCCGCCCGGGACGACCTTCCGCGTCGAGCGCATGACGCCGTCGCTGTTTCCGGTGTTCAGCATCAACGTGACCGGAGGCATCCCGCCGCCCGACCTGCGCGACCTGGCGGAATTCGAACTGCGCCCGCTTCTGAGCCGCGTTCCCGGCGTGGCCAGCGTCGAGGTGCTCGCCAGCGAAGAGCGCGAAATCTCCGTCATCGTGGATCCGGTGCGCCTGAACGCCGCCAGGCTCACCATCGACCAGGTCGCCGAGGCGCTCAAGACCACCAATGAAGTCACCGGCGTGGGCCGGCTCGCCAAGGACTACCAGCAGTACCTGGTGCTGAGCACCGCGGAACTGAAGAGCCTGGACGATGTCCGGAAAGTCGTGGTGGCCTTCCGCGGTCAGTCGCCGGTGTATGTCGGCGATCTCGCCGAGGTGCGCGAAGGCGTCATCGACCCCACGACGCTGATCTCCGGCAGCGGAAAGCCCGCCGCCGTGGTCACGGTCGCGCGCCAGATTCGTGGCAACATCCTGCAGGTCGTCGAAGGGAGCATGGCCGCCCTTCGGGACTACCAGAAGTCGCTGCCGCCCTCGGTGCGGCTGTCGGTGGTCTACGACCTCGCCGAGTTCGTCCGGAACGCGGTGTCCAGCGTGCGCGACGCGATCGTCATCGGTAGCCTGCTCGCGATCTTCGTGCTCATCGTCTTCCTGCGCGACTGGCGCGTGACCACGATTGCGGCCATCTCGCTCCCGCTGACGATAGTCGGTACGTTCTTCGTGCTCAACCTGGTGGGCGGCACCATCAACCTGATGTCGCTCGGCGGGCTGGCCATCGCGATAGGCCTGGTGATCGACGACTCGATCGTCATCGTCGAGAACATCCATCGCCACCGCGCGATGGGCGAGTCGATTCCGGTGGCCGCAGAAAAGGGCACGCAGGAGCTGGTCGCGGCGGTGGTCGGCTCCACGCTGACGACGGTTGTCGTGTTCGTGCCCCTTGGCCTGCTCCAGGGCGTGGTCGGCCAGTTCTTCGCCGCCCTGTCCACGACGCTGGCTGCGGCGGTGCTGTTGTCGCTGGCCTATGCGCTGCTGTTCATTCCGAACGCCGCGGGACGGTTCCTGACGCCGCACTCCGAGAGGACCGTTCGCCTGGACGGATTGTCGCGCTGGTACCGCTCAGTCCTCGTGCGGGTGATCCGCCACCCGCGCCTCGTCGTCGCGTCGACGCTCCTGTTCGCCCTGGTCGGCGTAGGGCTTTTCTTCCGCCTCGAAACCGGGTTCCTGCCCGTCATGGACGAGGGCGGGTATATCGTCGACTACTGGACTCCCGAGGGAACGTCCCTGCCCGAAACGGATCGTATGCTGCGCCGCGTCGAGGATGTGCTGAAGCAGACACCGGAGGTCGCCCAGTTCGCGCGCCGGACCGGGGCCGAGCTCGGGTTCTTCGCGACGGCCCAGAACACGGGTGACATCGTCGTGAAGCTCAAGCCGCGGTCCCAGCGCACGCGGACGGCGGAGGAGATCATCGAGGAACAGCGAGGCATCTTCGAGAAGCAGATGCCGGGCATGACAATCGAGTTCGTGCAGCTTCTGCAGGACATGCTCGGAGATCTCGAGGGCAATCCCGAGCCGGTCGAGGTGAAGATCTTCGGCGACGACATGGCGACCCTGACCGGGCTCGCCGAGCGCACGGCAACGCGCCTCGAGAAGATCCCCGGGCTGGTCGACCTGGTGGCGCCCAAGCGCGGCAACCCGGAGCTGAACCTGCGCGTCGACCCCACCCGCGCCGCCAAGGCGGGATTCACCGTGGAGCAGGTGACCAGCCAGTTGAGCAGCGGCCTGCTGGGCAACGTCGCGACTGCCTTCCGCCGCAACGACCGGCTCATCGACGTCCGGGTGCGCTTCCCAGATCGCTATCGCTTCGACCTGGACTGGATCAGACAGTATCCGCTGACGTCTCCGGGCGGCATGATCGTGCCGCTCTCGGCGACATCCTCGATCGACATGGCCGAGGGTGAGACCGAAATGCACCGCGAGGATCTCAAGCAGATGATGCCGATCACAGCCAGGCTGGAGGGCCGCGACCTGGGGTCAGGCATTCGCGACGTGCAGGCCGCGCTGGCGGCCGATCCGTGGCCTATCGGGTACACCTACCGCCTTGGCGGGCAGTACCAGAGCCAGCAGGCATCCTTCAAGTCGATGCTTCTTGTGCTTTCCATTGCCGTGCTGCTGGTCTTCGGCGTGCTGGTCGCGCAGTTCCGGCGATTCGTGCCGTCGATCATCATCCTGTCCGCCGCGCCGCTCTCGCTGGTCGGCGCGTTCGGGATGCTGCTCGTGACCGGCACCGCCCTGAACGTGTCGTCCTTCATGGGCCTGATCCTGCTCATCGGGCTCATCGTGAAGAACGGCATCATCCTGGTCGACTACGCGGACCTCGTCTTGGCGAGAGGCGGCGATCCTACCGAGGCGCTGATCGAGGCCGGATCGGTGAGGCTGCGCCCGATCCTGATGACGACGCTCTGCACGCTGTTCGGCCTGCTGCCGCTGGCGCTCGGGCTCGGCCCGGGAGCCGAGATGCAGAAACCGCTGGCGATTGCCGTGATTGGCGGGCTGTCGGTCTCGACGGTCATTACGCTGATCTTCGTGCCGACGGCGCTGTCGATGATCAGGCCGACGCGGACATAGAACGCGGCGGGTGGCTGGCGGCCGGCTACTGGCTGTGAGCGGCTGACCGCCTCAGGCGCTTTCGCGACAGCCGGATCGCAACGCGCGTGCACGCCACGCCGAGCGGTCGCGAGACGGGCCCTGCGAGCAAGCCGATCAAAGCGCTCGCAAACTGCACCGTGAGGGCCGAGACCGTGCGTGGGGCTGGGGGCCCCCACGCGAGATCGGCGACACGTCCCGGCAAGGTGCTGTTTGCCGGCTTGCCGAGCCGGGCACGCGGAGCGACTGACCGGTGTGGCGGAGTTCACGCTGGGACTCTCGTTGACTGGCAGTTCGCCCGAGACGGCGCACATCATCCACGTCGCCAGCCGCCGGCCGCCAGCCGCCAGCCGCCAGCCTGACGCGTGGCAACATTCACCGGACGTCACTGATAGAAATCCAACCGCACCAGCACCCACTCGTATGGCGCGAGCACGAGGGTGCCCCGCGGGATTGGTTCGCCAGACAGGCCCTCAGGCGTCGCGCGGTAGAGGTTGACGTGTCGCCGCGTGCCCTCGATCTTCGCGCTGGCTGCGGCGCCCGACGGGTTGTAGAGGCGGACGAGGAGTGAGCTGCCGTACCTGGCCGGCCGGAGTGCGTTGACGACGACCCCGTCGCCTTCGACGCGAAAGGGCGCCTCGACCTGCGGCGTCTCCGCCTCAACCGCCATGGCCAGCAGCGGCTGCTCGGTTTCCACGCTGAAGCGGCGAAGCTCGGTCGCGTCAAACGCGCCGTGCGGGCGAAGCACGAAACGGAAGCCGAGCAGCCCCGACTGGTCGGCCTTGTAGTTGGTGTGCCAGTAGTTGTTGAGGAGATAGGCGTACAGCGTCGAGCCCAGCGCGGTTTCCGTTCGCCAGGCCCGGGCGCCGCCGTCGGCCTGACGCTCGTCGGTCACCGATCCAATCTCGATGAGCGGCGCGTCGAGGGACCCGAGCGACACGCCGACGCTCGCGGTGGAGATGTCGATCGCGCTGTGAAGGCCGATGAAGTCTCGGCACGACCCCGGAAGCTGGTCGGCCTCGATTGTCGGCATCGCGGAGCCCTGGTCAACGCGGATCGTGCCGGCCGGGAGGTCGAACGGGAACGCGACGTGGGCGCTCTCCTTGCTGCGCACCGCTGATTTCTCGAACACGTCCTCCACCGAAACGATCTCAGACCCGGCCACCAGGGTGACGCGCCGCACGAGCCCTCTGGTTCCGGGCGCGTCGCTCTCGATGCGAAGCGTTCCCACCAGCGGCCCGGGTTCCTCGACCGCCACCCTGGCCCGCTGCACCTCGGCGGCCTGTCCCGGGTCCCTCCCGGGCACGTAAAGGTACCGGTTCATCCCTTCCCCGGTTGCGAGTTCCTTGTCCGGCGCACCCGACCATCGCAGGCTGCTGATGAATCCGCGAGTCGGGTCGAGCGCGAGGCGCACGCGGCGGTTGTCGAGCTTCTGGTCCGTGACGCTGACGCTGGTGTCCACGCCCGCCGGAACGCCCCGCTGCAGTCGGAGACGAACCGAGCCGAGTGCAGGAACATCGGCCACCCACACGGCAAGGCTGCCGTCAGCCAGGCGCTGGGAGGGCGAGGTCCGTCCGCGGCTGTCCCAGACCCGATCCCTCGAGGCCGACTGCTCCTTCGAGAGGATCACCAGCCCGCTTCGCTTCCACGCCAGCGTGTTGACGACGTCAACCTCGGCGCCCGGCGGCGGCTCGGCCGCCGCCATCAAGCCGCGCGATCGCCGATCCGCCTCGACTGCGAACGCGCGCTTGTAGTTCCACTGCCCGACGACGTCCTCACGATCAGGTTGAGTGATGCTGTCGGCGGCGCCCCACGTGTGTTCGTGCCAGAGGATGACGTTTCGCCACGCCTCGTTGTCCTCCGCGACCGGAAAGTCCGCGGGGTTGCGCAGCGACCAGAGCGCCTCGGCCTGCAGCAGGCGCCGCGCGCTGGCGCGCACCATCGATTCCTCGGCGGAGGTCGAGAGGGCGCCGTCCTCCCAGTACGGCGTCATGTCCCCCACGCGGACCGGTAGCTTGGGCCCATACCGGCGCTCGAACTCCTCGAACATGGCATCGGCCGTGTTGATCACCAGGCGCGGCGAGTCATAGGTCTCGTTCCAGGCGCGCACCATCGCGGGCAGGTCAGGATCCACCGGGCCGTTGTCGCCGCCGATGGTGTAGCGCACCTGCACCATCTCCCACGGGTAGTCGCGATCCGCCAGCTCCTGCGCGTAGTCCAGGATGGCGTCGCGCCCGCCCTGGTTCAGCCGGCCCATGTTGAGGCCGTGGAACCACGAATAGCCGCGGCCCGCCATCCAGAAGAGGATTCGTTCTTTGCCGGACGGCGCGACCCACCAGAACGGCTGATCCCCGAGAGCCTCGAGCGTGCCGCCAATCCGGTCGCCTCGATCCGGGAGGCCCGGCATGTAGTTCGGGCCGCTGCTGAAGTAGCGAACGCCAGCCTGGGCCAGTGCGGCGACCACGGGCCAGCTCAGGCCGGGGACGTCGCTGTGCATGGCTGACTTTCCGAGGGGCAGGCCGTACTCACGCGCGAGCCGGCGCGAGCCATCCGTCCAGTGGGCCAGCTCTTCCGGAGCCGACAGACCAGTCAGGATGTTCGTGTCGTTCGCCTGGAGCCCGATGTCGCCCCGCTTCACCGCCTCGACAAACGCCTGGCGATCGGCCGGCGATGCCTGCCGCAGATAGCTCTCGACCGGCCACAGCCCTTCGACGTTCCACCGGAACCGCGAGCCCGGCGGGTTGCCGGCGGTCTTCGTGGCGAGCTGGACGGCATCACCCAGATTTTTCCACTGCTTGCGCTCGACCGCGGGCTGAGGGTCGGAGTAGCCGATGTCAACGTGCGAATGCGGCAGCAGGTGGATCTCCCACGTGCGGACCGGCCTCAGGCCGACCGGCTCGCGCAGCACCTGCCGCCCGCCGATCTCGACCGACACCTGGATCTGCTGCGGAAGGTCGATCGGGAGCGGAACGATCAACCGGGTGTATCCCGGGGTCACCGATCCGGTCCAGACCGGCTGCGCGCCCAGCCTGATGGCTGCGTCCGCCGTGTCGGCCGCGACGCTCATCTCGACGCGCAATGCCTGGGCGCCGCCCTTGAGCAGGACCTCCTCGGCACGCGCGCGGGTCCAGGACTCCACCTTCTGCTCGGGAAGCAGAAAGTAGTCCTGGCTCGAGGCCTCCTCGCCGACCACGCGGAACCGGGGCGCCCCGGTTCCAAGGGCGCTTCTCGACAGCGTCAGCCACATGAAGCCGAACAGCTCGTTGAAGGTCCCGACACGCGTAGTCCGAAAGGAGAGCATCACGCCCTTGGCGCCGGTGGCGGTCCATTCCAGGTCCTTTGTGTCCTGGCCCGAGGTGAACCAGACCTGGGACCCGCCGTTGATGGTGAGCAGAAAGCGATGCGCGCCGTACCCCGATGCCAGGCCGGCATGCCAGAGATAGGTCACCGTCTCGTCAGGCGGCCCGGGGGGCGGCGCCTCGCCATCCCACTCGACGCTCATGCGGCCATCGGTCGCCCGGCTCAAACGGGTCCGCGTCTGGCCCGGGTAGGCCCACGGATAGACGATCACTTCGCCTGAAACCGCGCGAAGGTAGCCCTGGAGCCATCGGGACGGCACGACGACGGGCCCGCGGATGATGTCCTGCGCGGAGGCCGGGGCGGGGGCGCACGCGATGACGATGGCGGTGATGATGGCCGCGATGAGTCTCACCGGCGACTCTCCTCCCCGCGATTCACGGCAGACGAAGCATTCCCGGCGCCTGGGACCGGCAATGGCGCGGGGGCCGGCTAGAATCCAATCCTGGCGTAGATGTTGATGGCCCGGCCCAGGAAGAACACGTCAGTGAGGGTCGGAGCGGTGGCGAACACCTGGTATTCGTGGAACCAGACGTTCTTCCGGTTGTAGACGTTGAAGACGCCGACTCCCACCGACGCCTTGACCGCCGAGACGTGGAATCCGATCTCGCTCGACAGGTCGAGACGGTGATAGATCGGCAACTGATCGGAGTTCTTTGCTGCGAAGCCGATCTGGTAGACGGCCGCCGGGACCGGCAGGAAGATCTGGTCGATCGTCGTCGGCGGGGTGGACGGCCGGCCGGAGGACACCATCCACGTCGCACCAATGTTCCAGCGGGGGCCGATGTGCAGGACGTCGGCGATCTTGAGATCGTGCGCGTGGTTCTGAGAGGCCTTGAATGAATCCGCTTCGAGCGTCGGGAACTCGTAATCGACCTTGCTCAGCGAGTAGCTGACCCAGCCCGTGTGCCAGCTGGCCTTGTGCTGGAGTATCAGCTCAACGCCCATCGCGGTGCCCGATCCCTGGTGCATGGGCTTCGCGGCCGGATCGGGAGCCACCCCAGGAATCAGCCTCGGGGCGAACATCGAGAGGTCGTCGAGGAACCGGTAGTAGCCCGTGAGGTCGGCCATGAATTCGGACGTCGTGTAACCGGCCCCGGCATACACCTGTTGAGAGCGGGCGATGGGAACCGTCAACCCGTCGGCCAGCGTCCAGAACTCGCGATCACCCTGCATGAGGTCTTCGTAGGTGATGCGGTTGGCCATCTGGTCGTCGATGCCCCACCCGGCCCGAAGGCGGGCCTGGGAGGTGGCCTGGTAGGTGAGGCTGACACGAGGCTCGAAGTACGACGAGTTCGTCAGGTCGTAGTAGGACACGCGCATGCCTTGCGACAGCAACACGCGAGGGGTCGGGCTCCAGTCGTTCTGAGCGAAGGCCGTGATGAGCCTGGCCGAGGCGGATCGGTTCAGGAGCGGGACGAGCTTCGTGATGTACACCCCGTCAGGGCGGAGCGACTGGACGACCTCGGTCCGCGATCCGTAGCCGATGTCGAGCGACTTGGTCTCGACGCCGAACGACACGTTGTTGGCGAACCCTGATGTCACCCGCGCTTCGAGCCGGAAGGTCGTGTCCTTGATCGTGTTGTTGTCGGTGAACGCGTTGCTTCCCCCTCGCCCCAGCCGCACCGAGTAGTCACCTCCGGTCGACTGGCTCTTCACGAGGGACGCCCAGTCGCGGCTTTCGGCGAGCTCGGAGTGTGCGGCCGTCACCGTGGTCGAGACGGCGGAGGACCATTGGTGCATCCACTCCGCGCCGTACGCCCGGGAGGTCCAGTTCTGGAGATCGTTTGTCTGCACGACCAGGTCCCGGGGCACCGAGAGGCCGACGCTCTCCAGCGCGTCGACCGTGTCGCCCTGGACCTGGAGGTCCCGGGAGTGGTCGAGGTCGTTCAGCGCGTCGTAGTAGGTGGCCGACAGGCGATCGTTGCGCGTCGGCTTCAGCTCGATCTTGCCGTTCAGATCATAGTACCGCGAGTCCTGGGCCGGCCTGAGCACACCGCTCGAGAAGGTCGCCGCGCGGCCGCGCGCCGGCTTGGCGTCGCCGGTGGCAAAGATGTCGAGCGTCTTATCGTAGAGCGCGCTCTGGTAGGATTTCCGGCCCGCGAACATCAGGGCGCCCCAATCGCCGAGCGGCACGCTGGCGAAGCCTCCTACGTTCAACAGGCTCGCGTTGAGGTAACCCGACACCGCCCTGGACGCCCGGGTCTGGCCGACCAGCCGGAGCACGCCGCCAAGCCGCCCACCGTCGGCCGCGCTTACGGCGGTCTGGGAGAATTCCGCCTTCTGCACGCCGTCCATGTCCAGCGCGCTCAGGTAGCCGGAGAGGTGATCGAACTTGTAGAGCGGGATGTCGTCGAGGGTCACCAGCGTCTGGTCCGGGGTGCCGCCGCGCACGCCGAGGCCCGAGGTCGTTTCCTGGCTTGCGTCGACGCCCGGCAGGAGCCGCACGGCGTGAAACAGGTCCTTCTCCCCAATGCTGGGCAGGCCGAACAACTGCGGTGGACGGAAGGTGACTGCCGCGGTGCCGGTCTGGGAGTAGAGCATCGGCACGCTCGGCATCGGCGCCGTGTCGTCGGCCGGATCAGGCTTGAGCGTGAGCTTCACCTCGCCGAGCTTTCCCGCAGGCACCACGACTTCCTGCGTGACCGGACTGTAGCCCGGAGCCCCGGCGTGCACGACAACCGGAAGGCCGGCCGGCAGGCGGACGAAGGCAAATCGGCCCGCTCCGTCCGAAGTCACGGTCACAGCCGGGTCTTCGAGGGACAGGATCGCCTCAGCGACCGACCGTCCATCGGCGGTCTGCACGACTCCGCGCAGGTCGCCATACTGGTCCCCTCCGCCCACCTGCTGGCCCGCCGAGAATTCGGATCGTCCGCCTACCTCCACCGTCGTCGCTCTCTGGCCCACGGGCAGAGCGGCCCGCTCCTGGATGTCGACGCGCTCCAGTAGGTCTGACACCAGCGGAAACGCGCTCGCAATCGGCTTCCCGTTCTTCGAGGCGAACAGCTGCACACGCGATCCCGCCTTGACCCCTTCGAACACGTAGTGGCCATTGGCATCGGTGGTGGTTGTTTTTTTCGGCGGGTCGAGCACGACGGTCGCCCCCGCGACGGGAGATCCGTCGACGGCCTTCACCACACCCTCGACCCTGCATTGCGCCAGTGCGTCACCCGCGACGATCAGCACGAGCGCAACGCCCACCACACTTCTGGTCCACATTCAGATCACTCCCCGGTACTCGCGACGCAATCGACCCGTACGACCCATCCGAAGGGCTCTTCCTCGCCCCGGTGCATGCGGGGGCCACACCTATCTTACCGTTTGATGCCGCGCGATAGCCGCAAGGAATGTACCACCGATGGCTGACTCGGGAACAGCCCGAGCGGCGCCCGCGTGACGGCGCCGGACGCGCGCCAACTCCGCGACGACCCGCGGCGAAAACAGATGTATGATCTTGAAGCGATACGGCCTGTCGGCCTTTCCTGTCACCTCCTGGAGGCGTTCCTGTTATCGTCCGGTGACAGGACCGCCACGCATGTAGGTCTGACGTCCACGGAGGCTCTCCGGCCTTTCTGGCGCTTCGGGCGGCACGGGCAGGCAGCGGGCACCCGCAGGATCCGTGGAAAGGATCTTGCACCACAGTCGGGCCGGTTCTTCGAGGCAGTCTGATGGAAGGAAGTTTCATGAAACGGCTCGCTACGCGCGGTCTGGCTCTGGTGACGCTCACCGCACTGCTCCCGGTGGTTCTTGGAGCCTGCAAGAAATCCAGCACCGCCACCCCGGCCCCGACACCGCCCACGCCGACAACCGAGACCTTCTCGGGCGATGTTCCGCAGCTCGGTTCAGCGGTCCATTCGTTCTCGGTTGCCGCCACCGGCTCGATCAGCATCACGCTGACGAGCATGGCGCCGCTCGCCACGATGGCCATCGGCCTGGCGGTGGGCTCGTGGGACGGCACCACCTGCAGCGTGATCTCGCAGAGCGACAACGTCAGGGTCGGCACCAGCGGCCTGACCGGGACGGCCGTCGCCGGCAACTTCTGCGCGAAGGTCTACGATTCCGGGAATATCCCCGACAACACCACGATCACCTACACGATTAGCGTGATTCATCCGTAGCCCCGAGACGACACAGCGAGGCTGGCGGCTGGCGGCTGGCGGCTCGGGTTGGAGGTTCGTGGCTCGGGGCGGAGGGCCTCGGTTCGCGTCCGCTCACGTTGCATTCGACTGCCGGCGGTGCGAGACTGAAGGACATGTCGGATGAACCCAAGAGTGCAGTCGAGCTGGCGATGGAACGGCTTCGCCAGCGGGACGTGGCGGACGGCGTTATCGAGCAGAAGCTGACCGACGATCAGAAACGGGCGATCACGGAGGCCAGGAGCATCTGCGACGCGAAGCTGGCGCAGGCCGAGATCATGCACCGGTCGAAGACCGTCAGCGTGTTCGACCCGGAAGAGCTCGAGAAGCTCAACGCAGAGTACCGGCGCGACATCAGCCAGATCACCGGCGATCGCGACCGCGCCGTTCAGAGAATCCGCAGCGGTGCCTAACCGTAAACGCCCGGATTCCCCGCCGGCCGAGATATCCGGCATCGTCGAGCGCATCACCTTCCACAATCCCGAAAACGGCTTTTCGGTGCTCCGGGTCAAGACCGCCGGCCGGCGCGAGCTGGCAACCGTGGTCGGCCACGCGGCGTCGATCACGACGGGCGAGGAGATCCGAGCCGACGGCGAATGGACCAACGACCTCGTCCACGGGCTGCAGTTCCGCGCCAGCTCGATCCGGACCTCGACGCCCACCAGCCTGGAAGGCATCACCCGCTACCTGGGTTCCGGGCTGATCAAGGGCATCGGGCCCAGGTTCGCGAAGCGGCTGGTCGAGACCTTCGGCGCCGCCGTGTTCGACATCGTCGAGCACCACCCCAGGAGGCTTCGGGAGGTCGAGGGAATCGGGCCGTCGCGCGCGGCGCAGATAGCCGAGGCGTGGAGCGGGCAGCGGATCGTCCGCGACATCATGGTCTTCCTGTACGCGAACGGGGTCGGCACCTCTCGAGCCGTGCGCATCTACAAGACCTACGGTCCGGGCGCCATCGCGCTCATCACCGAGAATCCCTACCGGCTGGCCCGCGACATCCGCGGCATCGGATTCGTCACCGCCGACGGGGTCGCCCAGAAGCTCGGCATCGAGAAGACGGCGCTCATCCGCGCCAGGGCCGGCATCAGCTACGCACTCGGGGAGGCGCTGGACGAGGGACAGTGCGGCCTGCCGCGCGATGAGCTGGTCAGGCTCGCACAGAAGCTGCTCGACGTGCCGGAGGCGATCATCGAGCAGGCGCTGGAAGCCGAACTGGCCGAGCAAACCGTGGTGGCGGACACCGCCGACGGTCAGGCGTGCGTGTTCCTGGGGTGGCTGCACGCGGCCGAGCGACAGCTTGCGGATCGGATCAGGCTGCTGTCCCTCGGAGCGCCATGCTGGGGCGCGATCGATTCGGAGAAGGCCATTCACTGGGTCGAGCCCCGCCTCGGCATCACGCTGGCCGACAGCCAGCGGGAAGCGGTCAGGCTGGCGACACGCTCGAAGACCCTCGTCATCACCGGCGGACCGGGCGTCGGCAAGACGACGATCCTTCGAGCGATCCTGGCGATCCTCGCCGCAAAGCGCGTTCGCATGAGCCTGTGTGCGCCGACGGGCCGCGCAGCCAAGCGGCTGTCCGAAGTCACCGGCCTCGAGGCGAAGACCATTCATCGCCTGCTCGAGGTTAACCCGGCCGACGGCCAGTTCCGGCGGGGCCCCGGCAGCCCGATCGAGTGCGATGTGCTGGTGGTGGACGAGACCTCGATGGTGGACGTGCCCCTGATGCACGCGCTCGTGCGCGCCGTGCCGAAGGAAGCCGCCCTGATCATCGTGGGCGACGTGGATCAGCTTCCCTCGGTCGGCCCGGGACAGGTGCTCGCCGACATGATCGACTCGGGTGTGGCGCCGGTCGTCCGGTTGACCGAGGTGTTCAGGCAGGCCGCCGAGAGCCGGATCATCGTCAACGCACACCGCGTCAACCGCGGGGAGATGCCCGAGCTCGACACCCGGCCCGATGAGACGTCGGACTTCTACTTCGTCGAGGCGGAAGAGCCGGACGAGGGCGTGCGGCGGCTGGTGCAGGTCGTGACCGACCGGATCCCGAAGCGCTTCCACCTGGATCCGGTCCGCGACATCCAGGTGCTGTGCCCGATGAACCGGGGCGCGATGGGTGCACGCTCGCTCAATCTGGAACTGCAGCGGGCGCTCAATCCGGCGAACGGGCCGACCGTGGAGCGCTTCGGCTTTACCTTCGCGGTGGGCGACAAGGTGATGCAGATCGAGAACGATTACGACAAGGACGTCTACAACGGCGACATCGGTGTGATCCGGATGATCGATCCGAACACCTCCGAGCTTCTCATCGACTACGACGGGCGGCGCGTGACCTACGCACCCGACGAGCTGGATCGCGTCGTACTGGCCTATGCGACGACCATTCACAAGTCGCAGGGCAGCGAATACCCCGCGGTGGTGATTCCGGTGACGACGCAGCACTTTGCGCTGCTGCGGCGAAACCTGATCTACACCGGCATCACGCGGGGGAAGAAGCTGGTCGTGCTGGTGGGCCAGCGGAAGGCCGTCGCCATCGCGGTACACGACCGGCGGATGCGCCGGCGCTGGTCGAAACTGAAAGAGTGGCTCTCGCCAGGGTCTGGGGGCCAGGCGCCAGGGGCCAGGATCTAGGCGATGGGCGCTCGTGAGGATGGAAGCCGAGCCTTGAGGCCCGGCGACTTCGTCCACTTTGGCATCTCGCGCTTCGCCACGGCCATCGCGCCTCCCGTCACCCCACCTTCACGCCGATCGGGCAGGTCACGCCCGTGCCGCCCAGCCCGCAGTAGCCGTTCGGGTTCTTGTGAAGGTACTGCTGGTGGTACGCCTCGGCGTAGTAGAAGACCGGCTCGGCAGCCAGCTCGGTCGTGATCTCGCCGAACCCGCCTTCTGAGAGCTTCGACTGGAACCTCGCGCGGCTTGCCTCAGCCAGCCGGCGCTGCTCGTCCGAGGTCCAGTAGATCGCCGAGCGGTACTGCGTGCCGACATCCCCGCCCTGACGCATTCCCTGGGTGGGGTCGTGATTCTCCCAGAAGATCTTCAGCATGGCCTCGTACGAGGTGCGCCGCGGGTCGAACGCCACCTGAACGACCTCGGCGTGGCCGGTCATGCCCGTGCAGACTTCTTCGTAGGTGGGGTTCGGCGTGAAGCCGCCGGCGTAACCCACTGAGGTCGAATAGACGCCGTCGGCCTGCCAGTACTTGCGCTCGGCGCCCCAGAAACAGCCCATCGCGAACAACGCGCGCTCCATGCCCGGGAAGGGAGGCTCGAGCGGCGAGTCGAGCACGACATGACGAGGAGGCACGGACATCCTGGATTGACGGCCCCGCATGGCCTCTTCGGGGCGCACCATCGTGGTCTTACGGGTCCTGGAAAACATGAACGGCCTCTGCAATCGCCTGTTGAACAGGATGCCGGAGCGTACCGGGCCACCTGGCCCAGGCTCCGTGCCCCGGTGCACGGAACACACCTTCGCGCCGACATCCTGACTCGGTTCATTGCTTGGGACGCGATCCGGCGGGATGGGGATCCGAGGGCGCGAGCGATCGCCCGCCGTTTCCGTGGTTTGCGCGACCTGCCCCGAGCCGCCAGCCTGCCCTGAGCGAGCATCGCGAGTCGAAGGGCCGCCAGCCTGATCTGCGTCAAAGCGATCACCCCGTGATCCCGACCTCCACCGTGACGGCGCCAAGGACGCGGGGAATGGCCGCAGGGGAGAGCTCGACCAGGAATCCGCGGCTCCCGCCATTGATATAGATGGCCGTGAGTTCCAGGATGGTGCGTTCGACGTAGATCGGCAGTGCCTTTCGAAGCCCGAACGGTGAGGTTCCGCCGACCTGGTACCCCGTATGGCGGGTGGCGACCTCCGGCTTGCAGGGGGCCACTGACTTGCAGCCGATCGCTCGCGCCAGCAGCTTGGTCGAGACCTCCAGGTCGCCGTGCATCAGGACGATCAGGGGCGCCCGGTTCTCGTCTTCCATCACGATCGTCTTGACCACGGCGCGCTCGGCAACACCGAGCGCCCGGGCGGCGACGGCGGTGCCGCCGTGCTCCTCGTAGCGATACAGATGCTCGACAAACGACACGCCGGCCGCGCGAAGCTGCCGTATCGCGGGGGTGGACGGCGTCGCGGACCTGGTCATTGCGAGCGCCGATCACCGAGGCCGGCGCCGCGCGCTCGGGCTGGGTGCACCTTTCGTATCGCGGGGGTGGACGGCGTCGCGGACCTCGTCATTGCGAGCGCCGATCACCGAGGCCGGCGCCGCGCGCTCGGGCTGGGTGCACCTGTCGTGACGCGGGAGTCGCGCACGTCGTTGGTTTGCTCATTCCGCCGTTCGAGTATACCCTTCGACTCGCTCGAGTCGCGCCGGACAGGCCGAGGGCCCGGAGCCGACAGCCGGAATCCGGATCGTCTCGTGGAGGCCAACAGCGGAGCAGGCCCATGCTCGACCGGTTCTTCGGCATCACCGAACGGGGATCGACCAGCCGCCGCGAAATCCTGGGCGGGGTTACCACCTTCGTGACGATGGCCTACATCATCGTCGTGAACCCCGCGATCCTGAGCGCGGCGGGGCTGCCGGTCGGGCCGAGCACGGTCGCGACCATCCTCGCCGCGGTGTTCGGGTCGATGTTGATGGGCCTGTACGCGAACCGGCCCATTGCGGTTGCGCCCTACATGGGCGAGAACGCGTTCATCGCGTTCGGCCTGGCCTCTCTTGGTGCGACCTGGGAGCAGCGCCTCGGCTCCGTCTTCGTCGCGGGCGTCGTCTTCGTCCTGCTGACGCTGTTCCAGGTGCGAACGAAGCTGGCGAACGCGATTTCTCCGAGCCTCAAGTACAGCTTCGCCGTCGGCATCGGACTGTTCCTGGCGTTCATCGGTCTGTACGAGACCGGCATCGTGACCAGCGGCGCCGCCGGGCTGCCGTACCAGGCGTTGCTGACCCCGGGGATGGATCTGCTGCGTGCGCCTGAGGTGCCGGTGCGCATTGGCGCGGTCTCCGACCCGAAGGTGTTGCTGGCGGTCGCCGGGTTTCTCGTGATGGTCCTTCTGCTGATGCGACGCGTGCCGGGGGCGATTCTGATTGGCATGGCCGTCACCGCGACGGCCGGCATCGCCTTCGGTTTCGGCGCTGCGCCCAAGGCCATCACGGCCATGCCGTTTGTCGGCGAGTATTCGCTGCATCCGATCGCGTTCCACCTCGACGTGGCTGGCGTGCTGAGGATTGGCTTTCTGCCGGTGCTGCTCACGCTGGTGCTGATGTCGCTGCTCGATACGCTCGGAACCCTTGTCGGGGTTGGTGCCGCGGGAGACATGCTCGACAAGGACGGTAACTTCCCGAATGTCGAGCGGCCCATGATGGTGGACGCGCTGTCGTGCGTTGTGGCGTCGCTGGTCGGCACGTCGACAACCGGCGCGTACATCGAATCGGCGACGGGCATCCGCGAAGGCGCCCGCACGGGCCTTGCCGCGATTGTGACCGCGCTGCTCTTCCTGGCGGCGCTCTTCTTCATCCCGCTCGTCGCCCCGCTGCAGCAGCTCCGATTCGCCTACGGGCCCGCGCTCATCGCGGTGGGAATGCTGATGCTCGGATCGATGCGCCGGATCGACTTCGAAGACCTGACAGAAGCGGTGCCGGCCTTTGCGTGCATCGGGCTGATGGTGTTTACCTACAACATCGCCAACGGCCTGACCGCGGGCCTGGTGCTGTATCCCATCGGAAAGATCGTCACCGGCCGCGCACGCGAGCTGAGCGGCGGTGCCATCGGTCTCGCCGCCATCTGCCTCACCTACTTCGTCTTCGGATTGCCGCACTGACATCAGGCTGGCGGCCCTTCGACTCGCGATGCTCGCTCAGGGCAGGCTGGCGACTGGCGACTCGCGGCTGGCGATAGCGTTGGCGGCGAGCAGCTCGGTCGCCGAGCGCGTCCCTTGAGCCGAGCCGATGGCGGCAGTCTGCAAAGAGCATCGCAAGGGCCGAAATCCGCGACGGTAGGGGACCCGTCGCTGACGCCGACAGAACCCTGAAGATGCTCTTTGCCGGCGAGCGCGAGCGGGACCGCGACGCGACCGAGTGGCTCACCGCTGGCTGGCGGCCCTTCGACTCGCGATGCTCGCTCAGGGCAGGCTGGCGGTTGGCGGCCGGAGGCCTTCTGAACGCTACCAGATCGCCGGGTTCAGCACCGTCACCAGCAGGAGCACCAGCGGAAACAGCACCACGGCGACCAGGTAGGTGTAGCCCATGATGTGGCGGGCCTTCAGGCCGAGGATGGCGAGGGTCGGCAGCATCCAGAAGGGCTGGAGCAGGTTGGCGATCGCCTCACCGAGGTCATAGGTCACCACCATCCAGCCGCCAGGCACGCCGAGCACCTGCGCGGACTGCAGGACGTAGGGCGCCTCGATGACCCACTTCGATCCGCCCGACGGCACGAAGATGCCGAGAAGCGCCGAGTAGGCCACGACCATCGCCGGATACAGCGTCGTCGTGGATGCGCGAACGAACCAGCCCGCGATGGTGGAGGAGAGCACGGTGCCGGTCATGATGCCGAAGATCCCGCCGTAGAACGGGAACTGCAGCAGCACGCCCCATGTCGCGGGCGTCGCCTCGCGAACGGCCCGCATCAGCGAGGCAGGCGTCCAGTGCAGCAGGGCGCCCAAGGTGAGCAGGAACAGGTTGATCGTGTTCAGGTCGAGCGCGTTCAGCATGTCCGGCACCGACCCGCTGCGGGCGGCAATGGTGTGGACGAGATAGCCGATGCCGAGCGCGACGACCGGGAGCAGCAGCACCGGGCTGTGCTCGATGCGTTCGCCCAACGTGGTGGGGCGCACCGGGGCGTGAGCCTCGACGCCGAGATCGATGCCGAGGCTGGAGGCCGGGACAGCCGATTGCTCTCCCGGGGCATACAGCCACACGACGAAGGCGACGACGACGATCTCGATCGAGACGGCGAGCAGGCTCTGCCAGCGGAAGATGGTCTCCGTCAACGGAATCGGCCCGCCGACAAGCGCGACCAGCCGGGCGGGCATCGAGGATTCCCTCGCCATCTGGAGCGCGGCGGATCCGCTCAGGCCCTGGGCCCACACGGTGCCAAGGCCCAGGAACGCGCTCGCTCCGAGCGCCCGATAGTCGGCGGCAGGGACGCGCCGCGCGACTTCGCGCGCGAGGATCGCGCTGACAATCAGGCTGAATCCCCAGTTGAGCAGCGCGGTCAGCATGGCGGTCAGCGCGACCAGCAGCACTGCGCCCTTGGCCGTTCGCGGGCGCATCGCCAACCGCACGATCACGCGGTACACGGGCGGGGAGGTGGCCAGGACGTAGCCGCCGATGATGATCATCGCCATCTGGAGCGTGAACGGGATGAGCGTCCAGAACCCGTCACCCCACGCATCGACGATCTTGAGCGGCGCCGCCCGCGCGGCCGGATCGGCCGCAAGGGCCCCAACGACGACGACCGAGGTGGCGGCCAGCGCGAACACGAACGCGTCCGGCATGAAGCGCTCGGTCCACGCGGTGGCCCGCAGCGCGAGGCGCTCGACGATGTTGCTTCGTTCGGGTTCGATGGCGGCCTCCGCAAATCGGTAGAGGATTGGCGGAATTCTAGCAGAGCGGACAAGGCTGCTGCGGAATCAGGCTGGCGGCCGCCGGCAGTACGCCCTGTCCGAACGACACTGCGGGCCGATCGTATCGCGGGTCCTGCAAGCCCGGTGACCCGCTCGACACAGTGCGTCTCGCGGGTCCCGCCTGGGCTCCAAGTGTCACGCGAGCCGCGGCGGGTGGTCGCGAAGTGGGCCCTGCGAGCACGCCGATCCGAGATGCGCGCAAACTGCACCGTGAGGGCCGAGACCGTGCGTGGGGATGGGGGTCCCCACGCGAGATCGGCGACATGTCCCGGCTAGGTGCGGTTTGCCGGCGTGTCGAGCCGGGCCCAACGAGCGACTGCCCGACGCGGCGAGCGGTGGCGGCGGCGCGCCGCCAGCCCCCGGCCGCTCTCCGGTCTGCCGTCTCTAGAACTGGTTCCAGAGATACTGGTTCGTGACCTCGTGATGGAACTGCACCTCGGCCTTCTTGATGATGCTGCCGAGTGCCTTCGGGCACCGCTCGGCCGATGCCAGCTTCACCTCGGCGAACTTGTTGTGGACGTCCTCGCCGAGCATGTCCATGGCGAAGCGGCTCGCCTTGAAGAGCCGGATCGCGTCGTAGATGTTGTCGGGCAGGAAGCGGGTGCGCGACCGCCGGATCTCGTTCTCGGTGTCGTCCGGCAGCGGTCCCTCGAGCCCGGTTCGGAGCAGGGTGTAGATCGCGATGTAGGGATTGGCGTCCGGCGCGATCGATCGCACCTCGATCCGGGCCGTGCGCTCGTTGCTCAGGGGAATCCGGATCATCGCGCCGCGATTGATCCCGGAGGCCTTGATCTGGTTGGGTGCCTCGAAGTGCGGGTCGAGCCGCCGGTACGCGTTGACGCTCGAGTTGAGCACCAGGCAGATATCGTTGGCGTTGGCCAGGATGCGATCGATGAACGTCCAGCCGAACGCCGAGAGGCCGTCCTCGCCCTTGGCGTCGTGGAACAGGTTGGTCCCGTTCCTGTTGATCGACAGGTTCGTATGCATCCCGCTCCCGTTGACTCCCGTCACGGGCTTGGGCAGGAAGCAGGCCGTCATCTCGTACTGCTGCGCAACCTGCCGGCAGATGAGCTTGTAGAGCTGGACCTGGTCGGCCGCCAGGCACGCCTCGGTATAGGAATAGTTCATCTCGAACTGGGACGGCGCGACCTCCGGGTGGTCCTTCTCGTTGCCGAATCCCAGCGCCCGCTGGGCCTCGGCCGCCGAATCGATGAAACGCCGAAGCGCATCCCCGGGCAGCGAATGATAGTAGCCGCCGGTGGAGATGAACTCGAACTGGCCGTTGTTGTGGTACTGGCGCTCGGAATCCCGGCCCCTGAAGAGGAAGCCCTCGATCTCGTTCGACGCGTTGGCGATCGTCCCGTCTTTCTTGAGGAGATCGTCGGTGTACCGCTTCAGCCTCGACCGCATGTCCGCCGCGTACGGGGACCCGTCGCGTTCGCGCACCTGGCCGAAGACCAGCACCTTGCCCGGACCGAAGACATCGGCCGGGAGCCAGTAAAACGCCGGCCAGTCGACCTCGAGCCGCAGATCCGATTCAGCCTGCTGGGAGAACCCGCGGATCGACGACCCGTCGAACGTCAGGTTGTCGGACGACTTCAGCAGGAACTTCTTGTCGTAGTCCAGCATGTGCAGCCGGCCCTCGAGGTCGGTGAAACACACCGTCACGGCCTTGATGCGTCTCTCGTCGTTGAGGTACTTCTCACGGGCCTCCTGGATCTGTCCGACCGGCACCCGCGACAAGCGCTTCTCCTTGGCCTCGAGGTTCAGCGCCTCGAGTTGGTCGTACGGGATCTCCAGGAAATCGCGAAGCGGTGATCGATCCACAGCATCCTCCTTGAGGGGGCGACCCGGCCGCCGCCTTGCGCTTCGGTGGCGAGTCGGCCGATGTCGCTCAAGTCGATAAGTACAATCGCGAGAACTTAACATATCCAATGAGTCGATTACACTAAATTCTTAGTACGTTATTGTTATCGTCGGGTCGTTAGTCACACCAGAACGGTCCATCTGTTGACGAGACGTGCTTCGGCTGGCCTCGGCCAGGCCCACCGCTGCGGTACACTGGCAGGGACTCCCTGAGAAACATCCGCGCAGGAGGCGGGATGGAGAACGACCGTGGCTGGCATCGCGGCGAGGAAATCGCCAACAGCGTGACGCACGGAATGGCGCTGCTCGCAAGCATCGCCGGCGGGATCGTGCTCGTTGCCGCCTCGGTCCGCCGGGGCGATCCCTGGTTCGTCGTCAGTTCGAGCATCTACGCGGCGACGCTGGTGCTCCTGTATCTGTCGTCCACCCTCTACCACGCGCTCTCGAAGACCCGCGCACGCCACGTGTTCCAGGTGCTCGATCACTCGGCGATCTTTCTCCTCATCGCCGGCACGTACACCCCCTTCGCGCTGGTCAGCTTGCGAGGACCATGGGGCTGGACGCTCTCTGGCGTCGAGTGGGGCCTGGCGATCGCTGGGATTGTCTTCAAGGCCGTATTCGGGCCACGGTGGCCCATCGTGTCGACCGCTCTCTACATCCTGATGGGATGGACCGCGGTCATTGCGTTCAAGCCGCTCGTGCAGCACGTTCGGCCGGAAGGCCTCGAGTGGCTGGTCGCCGGAGGGCTGGCCTACACGCTGGGAGTGGTCTTCTACGCGCTTCGGGGAATGCGTTACAGCCACACGGTGTGGCACCTGTTCGTGATGGCAGGCAGCGCGTGCCACTACCTGGCGGTGTTGTGGTACGTCGGGCGCGCATGACCGGGGCCGGGACGACGGGCCAGGGGCTCGGGGCTGAGAACGGGACCAGGGGCTTGGGACTAGCGGCTCGTTCGACCTTCATGCCCCACTGCGCCGGCTCTCGGCGCGAGATCGCGCAGCGTGATCCCAGACTGAGCAGCGCCCAGCCCTCAAGTCCGACCACCGCCGAGCCCCAAGCCCCAGCTCCAAGCCCCAAGCTCCGAGCGCCGAGCCCCAAGCCCCACGCCCCTCAGGTATACTCTCCGCCGCCAGCCAGTCATGCGCTCCCGAAGGTGTTGTCGATGACGATGACCTGTCGTTTGCCCGTGCGGCGCACGGTGCGCAGGGCGGTCGCCCCGCTGATCGTGGCGTGTTGCATGGCCGCTCCACTCGGCCCCGTCGTTGGGCTCTCGCCGATCGGCGCCGCTTCGGCGCCGCAATCGGGCCAGGCCGACGCCTCCCCCGTGGTCGATCCGCTCATGTATGCCGCCTTGCGCTACCGCATGGTCGGGCCGCATCGGGGCGGTCGCGTGACCGCGATCGCCGGCATCCGGCAGCAGCCCTGCACGTTCTACATGGGCTCGACCGGCGGCGGCGTGTGGAAGACCTCCGACTGCGGCATCCTCTGGGAACCGGTCAGCGATGGTCAGATGACCACAGGGTCGATCGGCTCGATCGCCGTGGCCGAGTCCGATCCGAACGTCGTGTATGTGGGAACGGGCAGCGCCGCCATCAGGAGCAACGTCATCATCGGACGAGGCGCCTACAAGTCGATCGACGCCGGCAAGACCTGGCGGTTCATCGGGCTGAGGGAGGCCGGCCAGATCGGGTCGGTCGCCATCCATCCCTCCAATCCGGACATCGTGTGGATGGCTGCGCTCGGTTCGCCGTACGGCCCCAACGACGACCGCGGCGTGTTCAAGACGCAGGACGGCGGCCGGACGTGGCGCCGCGTCCTTTTCGTGAACCGCGAGACCGGTGCGCGCGTGGTGGCCGTCAACCCGTCGAATCCGAGCGAGGTCTACGCGGGGATGTACCGCGCGTTCCGCAAGGGATGGGACATCATCAGCGGGGGCCCGGCGACCGAGGGCGGCATCTACAAGTCGACTGACGGCGGCGACACGTGGATCAAGCTGGCGGCCGGCCTCCCGAAGACGCTCATCGGGAAGATCGACCTCGACATCGCCCGCAGCAAGCCCGCCACCGTCTACGCGATGATCGAAGCGCCCGAGAAAGAGGGAGGCCTCTACAAGTCGGTCGACGCGGGCCTGACCTGGAAGCTCGTCAACAACGAGCAGCGATTGCGCGCGCGGCCGTTCTACTTCCACTACGTCGACGTCAATCCCCGGAACGAGAACGAGGTCTGGGTCAACGAGCTGGGCTTGTGGAAATCGACCGACGGGGGAGTGTCGTTCGGCCGCGTGAACACGCCGCACGGCGACAACCACGGGATCTGGTTCAACCCGGACAATCCGAACCTTGCCATCCAGTGCAACGACGGGGGCGCGACCATCACGCAGGACGGCGGCAGGAGCTGGTCCAGCATTCTCAATCAACCGACGGCGGAGTTCTACCAGGTCAACGTGGACACCCAGTTTCCGTACCGGCTGTACGCTCCCCAGCAGGACAACAGCACCGTCATCGTGCCCAGCCTGCCGATGGTCGCGTGGGGCCTCGACTCGCCGATGCAGGTATGGGGGCAGGCGTCCGGGTGCGAGACCGGCCAGATCATGCCCCGGCCTGACGGCAAGGTGATCTGGGGGGCCTGCAAAGGCGAGGTCGGGCGATACAGCACCGAGACCGGCCAGGAACAACACTTCTGGGTCTATCCGCAGAACCGCTACGGGACCAACCCCAGGGAGATCAAGTACCGCTTCCCGCGGCAGACGGTGGTCTACGTGTCGCCGCACGACCCGAAGATCGTCTACCAGGCATCGCACGTCCTTCACCGCACGGTGGACGAGGGCCAGACATGGGAGGTCATCAGCCCCGACCTCACGGCCAACGAACCCGACAAGCAGGTCACCCCCGGTTCGCCGATCACCCGCGACATCACCGGCGAGGAGGTGTACAGCAGCATCTACGCGATGACCGAGTCGCGGCTCGAGCCTGGCGTGCTGTGGGCAGGCGCCAACGACGGTCCCGTGCACGTGACGCGCGACGCGGGCAAGACCTGGAAGAACGTCACGCCGGCGGGCCTGCCGCCTGGGGGCCGCGTGCAGACGATCGAGGACTCGCCGCACCGAAAGGGCTCCGCCTTCATCGCGGTGTATCGCTACCTTCGCGAACACGACCTGCAGCCCTACATCTACGGGACCAATGACTACGGTTCCACATGGACGAGACTGACCGACGGCCGCAACGGCCTTCCGATCGATCACCCCACACGCGTCGTGCGGGAGGATCCGGGCCGGGAAGGGCTGTTGTATGCAGGCACCGAGTTCGGAATCTTCGTGTCGTTCGATGCCGGCCGGCACTGGCAGTCCCTTCAGCAGAACCTGCCAGCGACGCCGGTGACCGACATCCGCGTGCACCGGAACGATCTCGTGATCTCGACCATGGGGCGGTCGCTCTGGATCATGGACAACATCACGCCGCTCCAGCAGGTCGCCGAACGGCGCGAAGGGATCGTGGCTGCCGGCGCGTACGTGTTCCCGCCGCGGGCGGCGTACAGGATGCGGTATGCCGCCTCGGGCGGAAGCCCCGACCTGCCCGAGTACCCCGCACCGGGCGCGCAGATCGACTACTACTTCCGGGGCGAACCCGAAGGCGAAGTCAGGATCGACATCCTCGACAGCGCGAGCCGGCCGCTGCGATCGTTCACCAGCAACCCGCCGCCTGCGGGGACCAGCGCGCGGTCGGGCCGCCGAGGCGACGGCCTCTCGACGGTCGTGCCGAAACACGCCGGCCTGAACCGCTTCACCTGGGACATGCGCATCGAGGGACCCGCGCCATCCGGCGAGGGTTCGCGGCAGCAGGCCGGTCCCCTCGCCCCGCCCGGCACCTACCAGGTGCGGCTGACCGCGGGTGAGGACTGGAGCCAGATGCGATCGTTCGATCTCCGGGTCGATCCACGCGTCGCCGCCGCCGGCGTGACGCAGGCGGATCTCGACGAGGCGTATGCGCTCGGCGTGAAGCTGCGCGATGCCATCGGCGAGGCGCAGCAGCTCGCGTCGAGGATCGACGAAGCTCGCATCAAGGCGAAGGCGGACCCCGCACGCACAAAACGACTGCAGGCCCTGCTCGCCCGCATCGTCACCGCGCAGATCGTGTATCCGCAGCCGATGCTCATCGACCAGCTGGCGAACGTGGCCCGCATGCTCAGCCAGGCCGACCAGAAGCCGGGCCGCGACGCGTATGTCCGATTCGACGATCTCATGAAGGAACTGGCGGCCATCAAGGCCGAGTTTGCGAAGACAGGCGGCACGCGATGAACGCGGCCCGCTCGCGCAGTAGAGTACTCTCGTAGGCCCCGGCAGAGTGGCGATCTCAGGCAGATCAAAACGTTGGGTCCGCGCCGTGCTCGGTCGGAGAGATGGGCCGGGAGCCGAAAGCCGAGAACCGAGAGCCCGAAACCGATGTCCTCCGCTGCTCCTGAGGGAGAGATGACATGCGCTGCACCAGCCTGGCGTTGAACCTCGGCATCGTGTTCGTGATCGCGTGTGCCGGCGCCGCATCCGCGCAGCCGCCGGCCCCGCCCGCCCAGCCGGCATTCTCTCCGGCATGGGAGGCCATCGTGGGCGCATGGTACGGAGTGGGAAGTGGGCAGCCGGGAACCGGTGAAGGCACCTTTGCGTTCAGCCTCGAACTCGAGGGCCGAATCATCGTCCGCAAGAACCACAACGACATCCCTGCCTCCGGGGGCCAGCGCGCCGCGGTGCACGACGACCTGATGTTGATCTACCCGAGCGATCGTCCGGGCGAGTGGCGCGCCATGTATGCGGACAACGAAGGGCACCTCATCCACTACCGAGCGCGGTGGACACCTGACCGCAGGAAATTGTCGTTTGTGAGCGACATCGCGCCCGGCCAGCCGCGATACAGGCTGACCTACACGCTGACGGGTCCGGATGATCTCGTGATCGACTTCGAAATCGCGCCTCCCGGCAAGCCCGACGCCTACAAGACCTATCTGACCGGCAAGGCGAAACGCAACAAGCTCGAGGGTGTCGCCAGGACTGCTGCACCCAGGTAGTGCGCGCATAAAGCGGATGGGCCGCTGTGCGCCGCACGGTCAGTGAATCCTCCGGCCGGGTTCGCGTGAGACTGAACCCTGACTCGGCCGAGAGCCCAACGTCGAAAGCCGGACTGTCTTCGCGCTTATTGAACGCACGCCGCCGAGCCGCCGTCCGTGAACGCCTGTCCCGTGACCGGGACGAACTGCCAATCGTAAGCGCGCGGTTTCAGCGTCAGCCTCAGCACCCCCCAGGCGTATCGCGGGGCGTCGAGCAGCGCGCCGCCGGTCCCCACGATGAACTGCCGGATGCCCGCCGCGTCGGGACGGCCGTCGGGATCGACGGGCCCCACCCGTGTGTACTCGTGGATGTGGCCGTTGACGACGATTTCCGCGTGGAATTGGTAGAGCGTTCGCCAGATCTCGCGCATGTTCGAGTCCGAGTCCCCCAGGCTCGCATTGAAGAGCGGGTGGTGCCAGTACGCGATGGTGCAGGGCGCCGGATTCGACCCGAGATCGTTGCGAAGCCACTGCACCTGGGCGGACGAGGCGTCCGCCGCCACGTTG
The DNA here is from genome assembly GCA_963843385.1 of uncultured Acidobacteriota bacterium. Classification (GTDB taxonomy): domain Bacteria; phylum Acidobacteriota; class Vicinamibacteria; order Vicinamibacterales; family JAKQTR01; genus CAVOHU01. Next base: position 251,100 of record CAWJJY010000004.1, on the reverse strand, counting down.
CTGTTGAGCGACACCACGTGCCAGGCCCCGATGTTGTAGCTGTAGTACCCTCGCCCCGAAGGCCCGGCCCGCTCTCCAAAGTAGTTGTAGTACCCCACGGCTCCCGGGTAGAGATAGTCGTGGTTGCCCGGGGATGGCCGGATGCGGTCGACGTGCCGGCCCCACGTCGGTGCGAAGCAGTTTCGGTACTCGCCGCCCGCCCCCACGCCCTGGACGTTGTCGCCCGCCGTGAAGATCGTGCCAGCGATCCCGTCGAGCACTGTCGCCGTGTCGTACGGGCCCGACGCCGAGCAGTCGCCGATGTCACCCGCGCCCACCAGCGTAACGGTTTCGTCCGTATACGGATCGACCGGACTCGGTCCCACGTTGATGGGCGGAGCCGCGTTCTTGCCGCAGGCGTCCAGCAGTGTGGCCATGACCGCGGCGGATGCCGCGCACGCCACCCACCTGCGAAGCGGCTGGAACTTCACACCCGCACCCCCACGATCCACCCTCGCGCCGGGTCTCAAGAGCCGGCCTCCATCCGGAGACAGCCGCTCGTGTGATTGATGGAGCCCGGGGTCTTCAGACCCCGGGGCAGCGGCCGCCCGGCCACAAGCCGACAAGATGGAGAACCGTGCCATTGTGGCACACGGACGCTCAGTTCCCAGCCCCCAGCCCATGCCTATTTCTTGACAGGATATGGCGGCGGCGGCGGAACGGTCACCGGCTTCGCCTTGATCTCCGCGGCGAGATACTTGATGGCCGCATCCAGCTGCGCATCCTGCCCGCCGAACGTCGCATGCGGCAGGTTGTCGACGACGATGTCGGGATCGACGCCGTGGCCCTCGATGAGCCACTGGCCCTCGGGGCCGTAGACGCCCATTTCGGCCGCCGTCGCGATGCCGCGATCAACGAGGAAGTTGTTCGAGCTCAGCCAGATTTCGCCGCCCCACGTGCGCGTGCCAATCAGCTTGCCGAGCCCCAGGCGGCGGAATCCTTCGGCAAACGCCTCACCATCGGAAGCCGTCCGCTCGTTGATGAGCACGACGATGGGGCCCCGGAAGGCGTACTGCATGTTCCAGATGGGATGGCCGACGCGCGGCTGCCAGTAGAACCACGCCTTGCGAAGCAGGCGCGCCAGGATCCAGCTGTCGATGTTGCCGCCGCTGTTCTGCCGCACGTCGATGATGAGACCGTCGCGGTCGAACACGGGGTAGAACTCCCGCGCCCACTCCGCCATGTTGTTGCCGCCCATCGCACGCAGGTGCACGTAGCCGATCTTGTTCTGGCTCGCCTGTTCGACGGCGTTTCGCCGTGTGTACTCCCACTCGTCGTAGCGGAGGTCGTCTTCCGTCTGCACGCTCATGGGGACGACGATCACGTCGCGGGGCGAACCTTGCTTGGGCCTCACGTGGAGCAGCACCTGCTTGTCCGCCTGGCCGCGAAGCAGCGACGCGATGTCGGGCACGGTGAGCGCGCCGACGCCGTTGACCGACTCGATGAGGTCGCCCTCCACGATGTCGACGCCGGGCTTCGAGAGCGGGGACCGCCTGTCGGGCCGATCCGGATCGGTCTGGATGAGATGTTCGACCCGGTAGCCCCCGGCCTTCGCGTCGCGCGCCAGGCTCGCCCCGAGCGAGGCCGGCCACACGTCGTCGGGCCCGTCTCGCATGTCGCCGCCGCGCACGAAGATGTGCAGCGCCGAGAGCTCGGCGACCATCTGGGCCAGGATGTCGCTGAGCTCCGCGCGATCGGTGACGCGGTCCACCAGCGGCATGTACTTGGTGCGGATCGCCGGCCAGTCGAGGCCGTGCATCCCGCGATCGTAGAAGTAGTCGCGTTCGAGGCGCCAGGCCTCGGTGAACATCTGCCGCCACTCTGCGCGCGGGTCGAGGTGAATCGTCCAGCCCGAGAGCGGCACGGTCAGCTTGGCCAGGTCGGTGGGCGCCTTTGCGCCCGCGTCGAGGACGTAGTAGTCCCGTCCCTTGCGGAGCAGGATCTTCTTGTCGTCGGCCGACAGCTCGTAGCTCTGCGGATCGTCGATGAAAGTTTCGGGCTCGGGCCGCTTGTTGTCGATCGCGAGCGTCTTGAGTGAAGGCCGGGAATCACGTCCGGCGGCGCGTGAGATGTAGTAGAGCCGCTTGCCGTCGGTCGAGAGGCGGCTGTAATTGCCGGCCGGAACGGGAACCTCGATCAGCCGGCCCTGCAGGCCTTCGACATCGACCACGACCACCGGCGCGGCTGCTGCCGGGGGCGCGGAGGGCTTCTCGGTTTCCGGCTTGGCCGTGACGGCGGATGCGGGCTTGACGTCGGCCTGGGCCGCCGGCTTCACCGGCGGGGCTGCGGGCTTCTCGTCCTTCTGGGGCTTCTTCTCGCCTTCGGCCTTCCTCGCCGCGGCCTGCAACTCGTCATCCTGCCGGAATGGCGAACGCTCGCCCCGGTTCAACGGGATCATGTAGATCTTCGACTGGCGATCGAAGAACGGCTCCGGCTGCCGGGATCCCCACGGGGCCTGGACGAGAGACTCGAAGTTCCGATCCGAGAGGAAATAGAGCCACTTGCCATCGGGGCTGAAGGCCGGGCTGCCGCTGTCGTATCGATCGGAGGTGACCGGCACGATGCGCCCGGTCGAAATCTCGTAGAGGTAGATTCGCGTCAGCTGGTTGGCCCCGGGAGCAGAGTACGCGAGCCACTTCCCATCCGGCGACCACTCCACATCTTCGAAGTTGCCGTCGGCTGAATCGGCGATCTTCTTCTGGGTCTTCTTCGCGACATCGAAGACCCAGAGTTGTTGATCCTTGTCGTGGTGGGCCACGAGCGATCCGTCTGGCGACGGAAGGCCATCCCACCGCAGCACCTTCGCATCGGTGGTCAACTGGGATGCTGCGCCGATGCCGTTGGCCGGCACCCGCCAGAACTCGACTTCACCGCTCTCGTCTGAAAGCGAGAGCAGGGACTGCCCGTCCGGGAAGAAACGCGCGTTACGGTAACGCACGAGCTTGTTCCTGGTCGCTTCGACCATCCGGCCCTGCTGCGCCGGGGCCACGAACACTTCGCCCCGCGCCGTGAGCACGACGCGGTCGCCGGTTGGCGAGACGTGGGCCGAAGAGATCCAATCAACCGTGTTCTTCACCCAACGCTCGCGCAATTGATCGAAGTCCGAGACGAGCGTGATGGACACGGCCCGGTCGGCCCCGCTGGCGATATCGAACAGGCGGATATCTGCGCCGAGCTGGTACGCGATGCGTCCCTTCGAGAGCGACGGGGACTGGACCTCGAAACCACGGTGCTTGGTGAGCTGCTTCAGGTCGCCGCCCTTCTCGTCCATCGACCACAGGTTCATCGACCCGTCGCGATCGCTGGCGAAGTAGATGCGGCCGTTCCACGGCATCGGCGTCTTGCTGGTGCCGGCGTAGTCGGCCGTCAGCGGGATGGCCTCGCGGCCCTGCCCGGCGAACTTCCAGATGTTCTGTGCCGTGCCGCCCTTGTAGCGCCGGGTGTGGCTGCCCTGAAACGGCAGGCGTGTGAAGAACAGCGTGGCGCCCGTCGGGTCGAATGCGCCGTCGCTGGCCTGCGAGAGGGGAAGTAGCGAACTGACGCCAGTCCGGGGATCGAGTCGGACCAGTTGCGTGTTGGGCAGCGTGGAGTATCGGCGGGTCGCGTAGAGGATGTCGCCGTTGGGCGTCCAGCTCACCACGTTGGCACGGCTCGCGTCGTGGGTCTGCCGCACCGGGACCCCGCCGTCGAGCGGCAACGTATAGATTTCGACGGGGCCTTCGTACGACGCGGAGTATGCGACGACCTTGCCGTCCGGCGAAATCGCGGGCCGGCTCTCCTCTTCGGGATGCGTGGTCAGCCGCTCTGCGACCCCTCCGGACGCCGCAACGCGCCACAGATCGCCCTCGGCCGTGAACACGATCGTGTCGCCCGAGATGGCTGGGAACCGGTAATACCCGAGCTGTGCCTTCTGGGCCGACAGCGGGATGCAGAGACACAAGGCAAGCAGCACGACCAAGAGACGTATCCGCGGCATCGGCGTCACTCTCCTTGGATCGCACCCGGGCGATCCGGCCCGGATTGTAGCACTCGGCACATGGGGTTCATCCGGTGGCGGGGCCGGGGACCCGATGATGCGCGACGCGAGGGGTAGTGGGTCAGTTTGCTCCGCGTCCCCGCTCACACTCGCCGCCCCTCGACCTTGCTCGGGGCGCCCTGAGCGCCGTCGAAGGGCGGCAAATCGAGCCTTCCGGGACGCGTCGCTGACCTGACGATCCCGGGGGCCCCCATCCCCGGCAGCGTGACTCGGCCCTCACGGCTCGATTTGCGAACTGACGCCCGAGCGGCTCGGTTCGAGGGGCCGCTTCGCGAACTGACCCACTACCACTCGAGGTCGTTCCTGGCAGTGGGGAGGCTGCGATGATATAACTGCGCTCGCCCTCATCGGGCCGCCAGGGCTGCCGCCATGACATTACAGCGTCCCGGACCCATCGCGCTCACCACGTTGGCGATAGTCGCCGGCGTCAGCCTGGCAGTCATCTTCTTCGATGGCCCACCCTCGCCGAGGCCCGCCACCGCGCCGCCCACCGAGTTCTCGGCGGAGCGGGCGATGAGGCACGTCGAACAGATCGCCCAGCGGCCGCATCCGGTCGGCAGTGCCGATCACGATCGCGTGCGCGATTACGTAGCCGCGGAGCTCGAGCGGCTCGGCTTCAAGGTCGAGCATCAGATCGCCACTGGCGTCCAGCACACGTCGCGAGTCGTCGCCGGCGGGATCGAGAACCTCATCGTGCGGTTGCCCGGTGCGCCTGGCGGTTCGCCCGTGCTGCTGGCCAGTCACTACGACTCGGTGCCCGTCAGCCCCGGCGCATCCGACGATGGGGCAGGGGTGGCAGCGGTGCTCGAGACGCTGCGGGCGCTGAAGGCCGGCCCGCCGCTGCACAATGACGTGATCGCGCTCTTTACCGACGGCGAGGAGGAAGGTCTGCTGGGCGCGGCGGCCTTCACGGCGGAGCGGCCGGAGGCGAGGGAAATCCGCGTCGCGGTGAATCTCGAGGCGCGCGGCACCCGCGGCTCCTCGCTGATGTTCGAGACCGGTCCCGACAACGGGCTGATGATCAGCTCCTGGGCCAGCGCATTGCCGCACGCCGCGGGATCCTCGTTGAGCTACGAGGTATACAAGCGGCTGCCGAACGACAGCGATTTCACCCTGTTCCGGCGAATAGGCATCGGGGGCCTGAACTTCGCGTTCATCGGCAATGTCGGCGCGTACCACACGCCGTTCGATACGGTGGCCAACCTCGACCACGGAAGCCTGCAGCAGCACGGCGAGGCGGCTCTCTTCCTGGCTCGGCGTTTCGGGGACGCGGACCTGTCGGTGACGCGCGGGCCCGACGCGGTGTACTTCTCCGTGCCGCTCGCCGACCGCGTCGTGCACTACTCGTCGACGTGGGCGTTTCCGCTCGCCGGGCTGTGCCTCGTGGTGTGGGTGATCGCCCTGCGCCAGGCGTACCGCCGCAAGCAGACGCGCATCGGCGGTCTCGTCCTTGGCTGGCTCATCGTCGTCGCGTGCGGCGCGGCGGCCGTCTTCGCCGGGCTTCGCGCCCGCCGCGTGCTGGCGTGGCTGCACGAGCGGTGGTTGCCCGCGGGCGACGTCACATGGAGCCCGGCCTATGCGGTCGCGCTGACCATGGCGGTGCTCGCCGCGTGGCTCGCGATCTACGTGCTGCTCCGGAAGAAGTTCGCGGCACAGACGCTGGTGCTGGCAACCTCGCTGGTGTGTGTGGTGGCAGCGGCCTTCACGGCCGGGAAGGTCGTTGGCGGCAGTTACGTGATGGTCTGGCCGCTGCTTGGCGCCCTTGTGTCGGTGCTGTGGATGCCCGCCGACACGAGCGGGCGCGTGTCTGACACGGGCCGGGCGTTCATCCTCTGGGTCTTCAGCCTGCCGGCGATCCTGGTCTTGCCGCCGCTTTGCGTGACGTTGTTCTCGGCGGTCGGCCTCTCGTCCGAGGGCGGCGCCGCCCTGGCCGTACTGACATTGCTGGGCGCGTGGATGCTTGGGCCGCAACTCGAGCTGGTGAGCGAAGGGCGCCGCTACTGGCCCGCGGCGCTCGTGCTCCTCGTTTCGATCGTCGCGATGCTCGTCGGGGCAGCCACGACGGGGTATTCGGCGGCCCATCCGAGAAACGACTCGCTCATCTATCTGCTCGATCGTGACCAGGGAGCCGCGTACTGGTCGGCGAGGGTCGACCGTCCCGACCAATGGCTCGCGCAGTACCTCGGGACCTCGCCCGCCTCCGGCCGGCCCGCCGGGATGGTGGCCCCGTGGCTATCTGCCGCATCTCCGGCGGGATTCCTGAATGCGCAGGCTCCGCTGGCGGACCTCGCGGCGCCGACGGCGGAGCTGGTCGAGAGCACCGTCGTTCCCGACGGGCGGGCGCTGAAGTTGCGGTTGACGCCTGGCGTTGGCGGACACCTGCTGACGGCGTGGCTGGCCGATGTCACCGTCACCGGTGTCGAGCTCAACGGCCGGGACCTTCGCTGGGACAGCTCCCTGTCGATGCCCTGGTGGGGACTGAGCTACGCCAACGCTCCCCGGGAGGGAGTCCTGCTGAAGCTGCAGGTGAAAGGCACGGCGCCGTTGACGCTGGCGCTGATCGACTGGAGCAACGGACTGCCCGCGATGCCGGGGGCGTCCCACGCGCCGCGGCCCCCGTCGCTGATGCAGGCGTCGCGAGGGGACCAGACGCTGGTCCGGCAGAGTTACACGTTCTGAGCGTGACGCGGAACCCCTGGCGGCACGACCGCTCGTCATCAGCGAGGCTGCGCTGGATGAGGGGCTGGACTTCATCAACCAGGGGCTCGGGGCTTGCGGCTTGGGGCTTGTGGCATAGGGCTTGCGGCTTGCGGCTTGGGGCTCGGGCTTGCGGCTCGTTCGATCATCGTGCTCGCGGCGTGGTGATTCCCGTGGATCCGTTCCTGCGTGATTCCTATCTGACTGGCCGCCAGCCGCCAGCCGCCAGCCGCCTGCCGCCAGCCGCGAGTCAAAGGTCCTTTGCATCCGAAGCCCGGTCCCCGTTACACTTTCCTGTTCGGGCGGACCCTCCGCGCATGCGGGCGCGGCGACGCCCACTGCAAGCCTCCGGGCGCACTCCGGTCGTTCGACTCCTCTGGTTCCGACCTGGTGCACTCCCTGATGAACGTTTCGGCAAGTGAAAGGGTTTTATGGCTAGGACGCTTCGGATTGCTCTCATTGGATTGATGCTTTTTGCTTCGACCTCCTTCGCGCAACAGCCCTGGGAGGGCAAGGGCAAGATGGGCGGCAAGGTGACGGACCGCGCCGGCAAGGCCCTGGAGGGCGTGACGGTCAAGCTGGTGAACCTGGCCATCAAGGCCGGTCCCGAATTCACCTCCGCCAAGAACGGCGAGTGGAAGGCGGACAAGCTGGCCGAGGGCATGTGGTACGCCGAGTTCTACAAGAACGGGTTCGACCCGCTGCGGATCAAGGTCGACGTGGGCGGGAAGGAAAATACGCAGAAGATCCTGACGACGATGACGCCCGAGGGCACCGATCCGAATCTCGCGGTGAATCTCGGGATCGAGAAGGCCAAGCAGTCGCTCGACGCGCAGAAGCCCGCCGACGCCCGCGCGATCTATGCGAAGCTGCTCGCCACCTACCCGATGGTCCACGGGCTCCACAAGATGCTCGCGGTGACCTATCACATGGAAAAGAACTTCGGGAAGGCGGCCGACGAGTTGCAGGCCTACGTGACCGATGAACCGACCGACTTCGAAGCGAAGCTCTACTACGGCAAGGAACTAATCGCCGCCGACCGCGTCGCCGATGCGTGGCAGGTCTACTCCTCGATCGATCCCGCGCAGATCAAGGACTTCGTGGATCTCGAGGATCCCGGCTTCGACCTGCTCCGCGCGAAGAAGCCGGTCGAAGCGCTGAAGTACTTCGACCTGGTCGTGACGCGGTTTCCGCAGGAGCCGACCGGCTTCTACTACCGCGGGTTTGCGGGGTGGCACTCGATGCTCACCATCGAGAAAGTCGACGATCCGGCGCGCCTGGCCTTCAAGGCGCAGGCCAAGGCCGACATCGAAAAATTCCTGGAGATGGCGCCGAACGCCAAGGAAGTGGCGGTCGCGAAGCAAATCCTCGCTGAAGTGAGCAAGTGACCGGCGCCTGATCGTCCGGAAGCCGTTCGAAGATCCCTGATGCGCGGGTCGGGTCCGCCGTGAAGCGGCCGGCCCGCGCCGCCGGATGGTGCGCGAGTAAGTCGACGCCCCGATCATCCAATGCATCACCCCCGCGCGTGAGCCATCATGAGGAGGCGAGGACATGGCAGCAGCATCGACCGAGAATCTCCTGACAGCCGGCGCGATCGCGAAAGCTCTGGGAGCGCCTGATGCCAAGGTCAAGAAAGCCATCAAGGACCTGGCCCTTCAGCCGACCGCAAAGAAAGGCGTCTGCAGCTACTACGCAAAGGACGTCCTGCCCAGGATCAAAGCTGCGGTGAAGTAATCCGGCACGGCCGCCAGGTTCGCGGCCCCGCAGGACGCCGTCAACGGGGCCCCCGCCCCTGACCTGCTGCGCCCCCGAAGTGCGATGGAACTGTATTCGTGCTCGTGCGCTGCTGCATGGCAGCCCCTGGCCGACGTGTGTCGTCAGACCCGCCTCGACCTGTTCCGGGCGGCCTGAGCCGGCCGAACGTCCACACCGGGCTCAGGTCCGGCGATCACGGCCACCAGGGGGATCTGGCGCTCCGACGGCGGGTGCATAATAAAGGAACGCTCCGGCGCCTGCTTCGACAGGCTGTGGCGTCGTGCCGTGCCGTGGGGCGAGAGCGTCCAGTAGTGACCTGAATCCCCTTGGGTGAGGAGACCGAACATGAAGGCATCGCGAAACGTGCGTGGACCCCTGTTGGCCGTCTGCCTGGTGCTCGTCGCAGTCACCGCGTTTGCTCAGGCGCAGCCGCCCCAGCAGCAGCAGTACCAGCCGCAGGTCGGCCAGGCTGGCAAGGACGTGGTGTGGGTGCCGACGCCGCAGGAACTGGTGGACAAGATGCTCGACATGGCGAAGGTCACACCTGCCGACTTCGTCATCGACCTCGGCTCGGGCGACGGGCGCACCGTGATCACCGCTGCCAAGCGCGGGGCCCGCGCCCTCGGCATCGAGTACAACCCCGACATGGTTCAGCTGTCGAAGGACAACGCGGTCAAGGAGGGTGTGACCGGCAAGGCAGACTTCATGAAGGCCGATCTGTTCGAAGCCGATTTCTCGAAGGCGACCGTGATCACCATGTTCCTGCTGCCCGACATCAACCTGAAGCTGAGGCCGAAAATCCTCGACCTCAAGCCGGGCACGCGCATCGTCTCGAACAGCTTCACGATGGGTGACTGGGAAGCCGACGAAACGGAAACGGCAGGAGGCGAGTGCTCCAATTGGTGTACGGCCCTCTTCTGGATCGTGCCGGCGAAGGTGGAAGGCACCTGGAAATCCTCGTCCGGCGAGGTCAGCTTCACGCAGCAGTACCAGATGGTCACCGGCACGTCGACATTGGCGGGCGCTGCCACGCCGATCACGGACGGCAGGCTTCGCGGGGATCGCCTGACCTTCAGCGCGGGCGGAGCGCAGTATTCCGGCAAGGTCAACGGCTCGGTGATCGACGGAACCGTCACGTCCAACGGCTCGTCGAGCCCCTGGACCGCGACGCGCGCAGCCAAATAGAAAAATAGAAGAGGTCAGCTGCTGTTGAAAGGAACGCCCCCCGAGCGCGACGGCCGCACTCGGGGGGCATCTGATCGACTGGCTACTTGACCGGCTGGGGGGCCTTGAGCTCCAGCTTGAACTTGGCCAGCGTGGTGCTGAGCGCAGCCGCCTTCGCGAACACCGCGTTGGCTTCAGCGACCGCCTGCGGCACCTGCACCTTGGCGTCGTTGTAGGCGCGCATGGTCTGAGCGGTCGGCCACATCCCGCCCATCAAGCCGTTTTTCGCCTGGGCGAGCCGGGCAACCGGGCTGGGAGCTACTGTGGTGGCGCCGCGTCCGCCGCCGCCGCCCCCGCCACCCCGTCCGCCGCCGCCTGCCGCAAACTTCGGTACGACGGCCGTCAAGGCCTTGTTGACCGCTTCGAATTCGGCCTTTGCCTCCGCGGGCAGGTCGGCGCGACCTTCGATTGCCTTGCCGAGTTGCTGCATCCGCGTGTTGAGCGGCCCGAGCGCGTTCGAGACCTCCGTGCCGAGACGCTGCAGCCCGTGCATCTCCATTGCCATGTCAAACAACTTCTTGCGCTCGATGACGGTCAGCGCAACGTCCGGATCCGCGGCAACTTTCAGCGGCCGGGTCTCGACGTTCTTCCCATCGACGACGAGCGACACGTTATAGGTGCCGGGCAGCACGAATGGTCCCGGATTGGCGCCGCCGCCACCCCCGAACCCGCCGCCGCCCCCGCGTCCACCGCCGCCGCCGCAACCCGCGCCGAACGGGTTGACCGCTGCGCCGCCTCGCCCGCCTTGTCCCGCCGTTGCCGAAGGCGGACCGCCCGCCTGCGCTGCAGGAGCGCCCGCCGCGCCCCCAGCCTGCGCGGGAGCCGCGCCAGCCGCACCGCCCGCCGCCGCGCCTCCGCGTCCGCCTGCCGCCGGGACGGGTGCCGCTCCAGGCTGCACGCGAAGATCCCAGCACGCCGCCTGATACCCCGGCTTGTTACTGTTGGCAAGCACCGGGCCGGAGATCTCGCGCACGTCCTTGCCGAGGGCATCGGTGATCTTCAGCTTCACTTCGCCCACCGGTTTCTTGAGATACCACGAGAGCAGCGCGGCCTGCGGCGGGTTCTCGCCGAAAAACGTCTGGTCGCCCCAGAACTCGTAGTTCCGGTCTCTCGCCGGCTGGCGGTACATCGCGGTCGGCGGGGGCGAGAAGAGCTTCGCGTCGGCGCTGGCCGCCTGGGCTGCGGCGAATTCCTGGATCGGCTCGAGGTGATCGAGGATCCAGATGGACCGCCCGTGCGTGGCCAGCAGCATCGCGTTGTCGCGAGGGTGCAGCGTGATCTCGTCGATCCGAACCGTCGGCAGGTTGCCCTTCAGCCGCATCCAGCTCTTCGCGCGATCGAGCGACACGAAGAGACCGGTCTCGGTGCCGAGGTAGAGGACGTCAGGGTTCTTCACGTCTTCGGTGATCGTCCGCGCCACCTCGCCCTTGAGATTGGCCGCGATCGACTGCCAGCTCTGGCCGGTGTCGTGGGTGGCGTAGATATAGGTCCCGAAGTCGTTCTGCCTGTGACCGTCGAACGTCGCGTAGGCCGTGGCCGCGTCGAACCGTGACGGGGCGACCTTCGACACGTAGATGTCCTTCGGAAGGCCAGGGACCTTGTCGATGATCTGCGCCCAGGTCTTGCCGTCGGCGTTCACCGCCAGGTGCCCGTCGTCGGTGCCCGCATACAGCAGCCCCGGCTTCTTCGGCGATTCGGCAAAGGTCGTGATGGTTGGCCAGGCCGCGATGCCGTCATTGCGCGAGATCAGGATCTCGCTGCCCTTCACGCCCATCGTCACGATGTCGTCGCGATTCGCGCCGGAGGTCAGGTCCGGGCTGATCGCGGTGAAGGTGAGCCCGCGGTCGATCGACTTGAAGACCTTGTTGGCAGGCGCGTAGATCACCTTCGGGTCGTGCGGCGACATGCTCAGCGGCGTGTCCCACTGCCAGCGCAGCGGCGGCTCGCCCGGCTCCGCCTGCGGCCTGATGCTCATCGACTCGCCCGTCACGCGATCGTAGCGGGTCATGTTGCCGTCCTGCGACTCGGTGTAGACGACTCGGTAGTCGAACGGATCCTGCAGCGCGACGAACCCGTCGCCGCCCTGGATGGTGGTCCACTGGTGATTGGCGATGCCCGCCACGCCGCGCACCTGGCTCGGGCCGCACCAGTCGTAGTTGTCCTGCATCCCGCCGCACACGTTGAACGGCGTCGCCATGTCGTAACTCACGTGATAGAAGAGTCCGACCGGCAGGTTCGGGAAGAACACCCACGTCTTCGACATGTCGTAGGACACGGCGAGGCCGCCGTCGTTGCCCGTCATCACGTGGTTCGAGTTGGACGGGTCGATCCAGATCGCGTGGTGATCGGAGTGGATTCTCGACGCAGCCGCGGTGTTGACGGTCTTGCCGCCGTCGAGTGTCTGCTGGAGATCGACGCCGCCCATGTAGACGACCTCAGGATCGTTCGGGTCGATGCGGACCTGGCTGAAGTACATGGGCCGCGGGTTCACGTTGCTCACTTTCTTCCACGTCGCGCCCGCGTCGTCGGATCGATAGAGGCCGGTCGGCGCCGCGTTCACGCCGGTCTGCTGGCCGCGTCCGCCGCCGGCCGCCTGCTGACCCGGGCCCTCCTCGGCCGCCGCCGGAGCCGGCGCACCCGCACCTGCCGCCCCGCCGCGGCCGCCGCCCGCGGGGGCCGCCCCTTCGATGAGCGCATAGAGGATGTTCGTCCGGCGCCGGTAGACGTCGAGCGCGATCCGGCCGAGCGATCCCGCCGGGATGCCGCCGGTGAGCCTGGTCCACGTGTCGCCGCCGTTGGTCGACTTGTAGATGCCGCTGCCCGGACCCCCGCCGTTCATGCAGCAGGCCGTGCGGCGCCGTTGATACATCGAGGCATACAGGATGTCCTCGTTCACCGGATCCATCACGAGGTCGTTCGCCCCGGTGTCATCGTCGACCTTCAGCACCTGCTTCCAGGTCTTGCCCCCATCGATCGTCTTGTAGACGCCGCGGTCGCCACCGGGTCCCCAGAGACTGCCGGTCGCCGCGACCAGGACGACGTTGTTGTCCTTGGGGTCGATCACGATGCGGTTGATGTGACGCGACGTTCGAAGGCCCACGTTGACGTAGGTCTTGCCGCCGTCGGTGGACTTGTAGACGCCGTCTCCCCATGACGTGCTCTGGCGATTGTTCGACTCGCCGGTGCCGACCCAGACCAGGTCAGGATTGCTCTGCGAGATGGTGACATCGCCGATCGCCATCAGGCCCTGATCCTGGAACTGGGCCTCGAAGGTCGTTCCGTTGTTGGTCGTCTTCCAGACGCCGCCGTGCGCGGTGCCGACGTAGAAGATGGCGGGGTTCGCTTCGTAGACTGCCAGGTCCGAGATGCGGCCCGACATCGACGCGGGTCCGATCTGCCGGAAGTGCAATGCGTCCAGTGGCGCAGCGGGGGGTGCGGCTGGCGTCGCCTGGCCCGATAGTCCGATGACGGACTGTCCGGCGACCGCGATGGCGAGCGCAACGAGAAAACCGACGGCGTGCAACTGCTTCATCAGGTGAGCCTCCAGAGTGTGGCCGTGCGGTTGCCGATTATAGGCCAGCCGCGGGCTCGTGAGACGGATCAATCATGCAGCGCATGCAGCGTGCCAGGTCGGGGCAAGGGGGCCTGGTTCCCGATTTGCGGAAATACGGTGCTTTCCGCCGCGGCCGACCACGAAACACCGGGTGTAGAGTATGTGCATGAATTTTGCGAGACGGCGCACGATTCGAACGGCGTCAGTGGTGGGGGTGGCCGCGGGGCTCGTCGCGCTGGGCGTGGCAACCGTGTGGGCGCAGCGCGGATCGCCGGCGAAGGCGGCGGACCCCGAGGGCCGCTCGGGCATGATCAGCTCGGCGCACCCGCTGGCCACCGAGGCCGGGCTCGAGATCCTCCAGGCCGGAGGCAATGCGTTCGATGCCGCCGTCGCGGTGGCGGCATCGCTCAACGTGGTCGAACCGGCCATGTCCGGGCTCGGCGGCTATGGGACGATTCTCATCTACGACGCCGACACACAGCGCGTGCGTTTCCTGAACCCCAGCGGCCGCATTCCCGCGTCGGTCAACTCCGACGTGTTCCGGGCGCCGACGCCGAACTACATGGAGAACCGGCGAGGTGCAAAGGCCGTGTCCACGCCAGGCAACCTGCACGCCTGGGAGGCCATGTCGAAGCTGTACGGCCGCCTTGGCTGGGCGCGCGTGCTCGAGCCGGCGATTCGCCTTGCGGAGCAGGGATTTCCGCTCGATGCCGCGGGCGCCGGCGTCGTGAAGTCGGCGTTCGGCGAGTTCCCTGCGCACGCCAAGCAGATCTACGGCCGCGAAGGCCAGCCGCTGCTCGCCGGCGAGCGGCTCGTGCAGTCCGACCTCGCCTATTCGCTGCGCCTGATCGCCTCCAAGGGCGCCTCGGTCTTCTACTACGGCGACCTGGGGCAGGCCATCGATCGGACGATGCAGGAGGCCGGCGGATTCCTGTCGATTGCGGATCTGCGGGCGGACCGCGCGGAATGGTGGGATCCGATCAAGATGACCTACCGCGGGCAGGACGTCTACACGGCCTCGCCGCCTGCCAACGCCTTCGACTTTCTCGTGCGCCTCGGCATGATGAGCCGGTTCGACGTGAAGGCGTTCGGTCACAACAGCCCGGGCTACCTCCACCGGTTCGCCGAGGTCACCAAGCACGGGTTCTGGCTGCGGCTGCGCTACGCGGGCGACCCCGAGATCAATCCTCCGCCGCTGGCGCGGCTGCTCTCTGAGCAGTACTGGACCGCCGAGGCCGCAAAGATCGATCCGAAGCGGGCGACCAGGTTCGTACCGCCCGCGATCGGCGGCACCGAGGACAGCCACACCACGCATTTCGTGGTCGCCGACCGGTGGGGCAACGTGGTGTCGGCGACGCAGACACTCGGCAACGCCTTCGGCAGCCGCATCATGGTTCCGCGGACCGGCATCTGGCTGAACGACTCGCTGGCCTACTGCACGTTCGAACCGAAGGGCAATCCGATGGACGCTCACGCCGGGCGGCGCAAGCTGTCGGGAGACTGTCCGACGATCATCATGAAGAACGGCCGCCCGTGGGCGGCGCTGGGCACGCCGGGCGGGCACACGATCGGGCAGACCGTGCCGCAGATCGTGATGAACCTGATCGATTTCGGGATGGGCATCGGCGCGGCGATTGCCGCCCCGCGCGTGAGTTTCGTCGAGCCGGACCTGCTCGCGGTGGAACAGGCCATCCCCGAATCGGTGCGCGATGCCCTCGCCGCGATGGGCCACCAGGTGCGGGTGCCTCGGGGGGGCTTGGGCAACGCCCACGGGCTGACCATCGAGTACGGCAAGGACGGCAGGCCGGCTCGCTTCCTGGGCGCGTCCGATCCGCGGGGAAGCGGGCTCGCGAGAGGATTCTGACGGGTGGCTGGAGCCTGGCGATGAAGATTCAGGACGTACCGTTTGACACCGTCGATTGGGCGAGCATGCCCCCTGTCGAGCATCCCGGCGAGCGCGGCACCGCCACGTGGCGCACCATCGAGGTGGGCAACATCCGGGTGCGGCGAGTCGACTATTCGGCCGGGTATCTCGCGGACCACTGGTGCAGCCGCGGGCACGTGCTGCTCGTGCTTTCGGGCCAGCTGACGACCGAGCTGAAGGACGGACGAGCCGTGACGCTCTCTGCCGGCCAGAGCTACCACGTCGCCGACGGCACGATGCCGCATCGCTCGCACACCGAGAGTGGAGCCTCGCTCTTCATCGTGGATTGAACGGGTAAGCACGAATCCCGGCTGAAAACAGGCGGCCAGAGGCTGGCGCCCTTCGAGGGGCCGGCGGCTTGCGATCCCCCGGGTAAACCGAGGTGCCGTCTGCGTCGTATGGGACGCTGACGCTGGAAGTGTCGCCGCCCGACGCCGGGAATCCCGCACGAACCCGGCCGGCGCCGCAGCCAACTTCACCGTAGCCACCCCCGCCCCCGCGAAAGGTCTCATACATGTCGCGACTGAACGTTCGACGGACAGCTGTACTCGTGTGCTTCACGGCGCTGCTCATCGCTCCGGTGTTCGCCCAGCCGACCAGCATCAAGGCCGACGGAGCGGCGATCAAGAGCTACATCACCTACCTTGCGGGCGATGCGAGCCTCGGGCGCCGCACCATGACGCCGGCCTATGAAAAGGCCGCGGATTGGGCCGCAGGGAAGTTCAAGGAGTGGGGTCTCAAGCCGGCTGGAGAGAACGGCACCTATTTCCAGAAGGTCCCGATCACCGGGGCCAGGTCGAATTACGTGTTCGCGACCGGCGTGCCCTCGGTCGTCGTGAACGGCCGCACGTTCTACGTGCGCGACAACGACTTCACCATCGACCCGGCCTCGACGCCTGGGGCCCAGGCAGCGGGCGAACTCGTGTTCGTCGGCTACGGGATCTCGGCGCCGGACAAGGGCCTCGACGAATACAAGGGTGTGGACGTCAAGGGCAAGATCGTCGTCGCCTTGAAGGGTTCACCAACCGACGCCCCGACGCCGCGGCCCGCGATGGGGCTTGGGCGTGGCGCAGCCCAGCCCGCCGCAACCTCGCCAGGGCCGGATCCGTGGGCGGAGGAGTCGTCCGATCGCGCCAAGATGACCGCGGCGTTCAAGGCCGGGGCCTCGGCCATCATGCTCTACAACCCGAATCCTCCCGCGCAGGGCGGCGGAGCATTCGGCGGCGGGGGCGGACGAGGCGCGCAGGCCGACCCCAAGGCGCTCACGCGTTCATTCCTCTATCTCTCGAACATCGACCAGCGCCTCTTCAACTGGATCATGTGGCGTGACCCGCAGGAGACCTCGCGCGGGTTCGACGCCAGGATGTCGGCGATTCGCAACGACATCAAGGCGAAGAAGACCCGTTCCGCCTCGCTCGGCGGCAAGGCCGTCATCAAGGGCTACGCCACTGCCAGCTACTTCGGCGAGGCCCTCAAGAACAACTTCGCGCGCAACGTGATCGCCAAGATCGAAGGCACCGATCCGGCACTCAAGAACCAGTACGTGATTGCGGGCGGCCATCTCGATCACAACGGCGTATCCAACGGCGTGATCTACAACGGCGCCGACGACAACGCGTCGGGATCGGCCACCGTGATGGAGGTCGCCCGGGTCCTGTCGGCCGCGAAGGTGCAGCCGAAGCGCACGCTGATCTTCGCGCTCTGGTGCGGCGAAGAGGAAGGGCTCATCGGATCGCAGTATTTCGCCGATCATCCGGCCGACGGCGTCTCGATGGACCGGACGGTCACCAACTTCAACATGGACATGGTGGGCCTGGGCGACCGCATCGGCGCACCCGGCGCGCTGAACTTCCCGGTCATCTTCGACGTGATCATGAGGGACCAGGACCCGGTGATCGCGAAGAAGATCGATCCGAGCCAGGCGGGTCCGGGCGGCAGCGACTACTCGGCCTTCATGAATCTCGGCATCGAGGCGCTCGCGCTCATGACGAGCGGCCGTGACGGTCACCCCGACTATCACGATGCGGGTGACGACCCCGCCAAGATGCAGGAAGACATCCTCGGGTGGACGGGCCAGTTCGTCGTCCAGGGCATGTTGAACGTCGCCAACGAGACGAAGGTCAACCTGGTCATCCCCGACCGCCTGAACATCTACAACGCGCAGCGATTTGTCGTGCCCGATCTCGTCGGCGGCACCGAGCGCGGCTGGAGCTTCGTCAGGGCCTCGACGCGCGACGAGCTGCTCGCGCTCGCGCAGCAGCGCGCGAGGGATCTCAGGAACCCGGCCGGAGCCGGCCAGGCGCAGGGCCGCGGCGGCCGCGGCGGCGCCGGCGCGCGGGTCGCCACCGGCGTGCGTGGCGCGGGCCTCTTCCAGGGCAGCGTGAAGCTGTTCGAGACGGCGACGACGCTGCTCGATTTCGGCCGCATCGACGTGGTCGGCAACGACGGCTACTGGTTCGGCGACAAGGTCACGCCGGAAGGGAAGGACGCGTTGAAGGCCATCGAGGGCAACAACGTGGCGATCAACCTGGTGAATCCGTCCGCCAGCCTCGTCTCCGACGTCGCTGACGCCGCGCAGAAGCCGTTCCTTGTGACCAACCCGTCGGGTCTCGACGCGGCCATGGCCGACAAGCTCAAGAAGAAAAACGCGGCGGTCATCGTCGAATGCACACCGGCTGATGTCGCGCTCTGCGTGACGCGTCTCGGCGCGACGCAGGCACTGGTCGGCAAGAACAACCTGCTGCTGTCGATGTCGGCGGGCCAGAACCGGGGAGACGCCGTTCAGAAGCTCTACCTCGCGCTCGTCAAGGCCGGATGGACGAGCGGCGAGATCGGCGCCATGGTCGGGACCGGCCAGACCAACAACCTGTCGCGATTCGCGCCGCAGGCCGGGGGGCGCGGCCGCTAGAAGTCAGCGCCCAGTCGGGCTGAAGCGGCGATCGTCTGCTGAATGCCTCAGGGGCTGCGCCGCGTCATGCGCGCGGTGCAGCCCCCGAAGTGCCAGGACCTGCGGCCGCGCGCGGCCGGGCGAGGTTTCCCCGAATTCCCTGCAAGCCGCCCGCCGGACTGAGATAAGATTTGAGGATCCGTTCTGCTTTCAAAATGCGAAAATCGACACAGTCTTGTTCTGCAAGGCTCATTCTCCGTTAGCCATGCCACATCCGAAGATCATCCAGGGCGGAATGGGCGCGGGCGTGTCCGATTGGCGTCTGGCGCGCGCGGTGTCGCTCTGCGGGCAGCTCGGGGTGGTGTCGGGAACGGCGCTCGATGCGATCCTGGCCCGCCGCCTTCAGCACGGTGACCCCGATGGCCGGCTCCGGCGGGCCATCGCCGCCTTCCCGGTGCCCGAGGTCGCCGCGCGGGTCCTGGAGAAGTATTTCAATCCCGAGGGCAAGTGCCCGGGTTCACCCTTCAAGATGACCCCGATGCACGGCGCCCAGTCGTCGCAGGCGCTGGCCGAGTTGACGGTACTGGCCAACTTCGTCGAGGTGTTCCTGGCCAAGGAGGGTCACGGCGGACTGGTCGGCATCAACTACCTCGACAAGATCCAGACGCCTCAGCTGCCGTCCTTCTACGGGGCCATGCTCGCCGGGGTCGATTACGTGCTGGTGGGCGCCGGCGTCCCGCGCCACGTCCCCACCGTGCTCGATCGCCTCGCAGAAGGCCAGGACGTGCAGATGAGACTCGACATCGAAGGTGCCGAGGACGGCGAGGAGACCTGGAGCCGCTACGATCCGGGCCCGCTGTTCGACGGCCACCCGCCGAAGCTCAAGCGGCCCGTGTTCCTCGCAATTATCGCGTCGGCCGTTCTTGCCATCACGCTGGTGCGCAAGTGCGCCGGGCGCGTGGACGGCTTCGTCGTCGAAGGTCCGACGGCAGGCGGGCACAACGCACCGCCTCGAGGGCAGATGCAGCTCAACGACCGGGGCGAGCCCATCTACGGCGCCCGCGATGTCGCCGAGCTCGACAAGATCAAGGCGCTCGGGCTGCCGTTCTGGCTCGCGGGATCGTATGGCGAGCCCGAACGCCTCGCCGAGACGCTCGCGCTTGGCGCAACGGGCATCCAGGTTGGAACCGCCTTTGCGTTTTGCGACGAGTCGGGCATGGACCCCGAGCTGAAGCGGCGCGCGATCGATGCGAGCCTGGCCGGAAGCTCGATGGTGCTGACCGACCCGGTGGCCTCGCCGACGGGCTTCCCGTTCAAGGTCCTCCAGATCGACGGCACCATGTCGGCGGAGCAGGACTACAAGGATCGCGAACGGCTCTGTGATCTCGGCTACCTCCGGCACATTTATCGCAAGGCGGACGGCTCGCTCGGGTTCCGCTGCCCGTCCGAGCCGGTCGAGCAGTATGTCCGGAAGGGTGGCGACCCGGCCGAGACCGTCGGGCGCAAGTGCATCTGCAACGGCCTGCTCGCGACGATCGGCCTCGCCCAGGTTCGAGAGGGGCTTCCCGAGAAGCCGATCGTCACCTCGGGCGACCGCGTCGCCTACATCGACCGGTTCCTGCAGCCCGGGCGCACCACCTACCACGCCGCCGACGTCATCAGGGTCCTGTTGAGCGGGCTCGAGCCGGCCTAGGCGGGAAACCACATCTCGCGCACGGTCAGGCCCATCAGGGCGACGGTCATCGCGACCAGGATCGCCACCGCCGTCCAGGTGACAATGTTGTACGAACGGGGATTGACCCACTCGCCCATCAGCTCGACGCGGTTGACGAGCCGGACCATGAAGATCAGGATGAGCGGCAGCAGGATGCCGTTGACGACCTGCGAGAGCAGGATCATCCTGATCAACGGAAAGCTCGGAATCAGCACGACCCCCGCGCCCAGCACGATGAGCAGGGTGTAGAGCCAGTAGAAGACCGGGGCTTCCCTGAAGCTCCGGTTCACGCCTGATTCGAATCCCAGCCCTTCACACACCGAGTAGGCGGTGGACAGCGGCAGGATGCTCGCGGCAAAGAGCGACGCATTCAGCAGGCCCGCCGAGAACAGGATGTACGCGTACTCTCCGAACGGCCTGAGCGCCCGGGCCGCGTCGGCGGCGTCGGTGATCTCCCGCGGCTTCACCTGCCAGATCGCGGCGGCGCAGGCGACGATGATGAAGAAGGCGACGGCGATCATCACGATGCAGCCGACGATGACCTCGATGCGGGACTCGGCGTAGTCCTTGACGGTGATGCCCTTCTCGACGACTGCGGCCTGCAGGTAGAACTGCATCCACGGCGCAATGGACGTGCCGACCAGCCCAATCAGGATGGTGACATACGCCGTGTTGGCCAGAAACACCGGACGGACGCTCGCGAGCGCCGACGCCTGCCAGTCCGGGCTGATGAGCACCGCGGCGATGATGTAGGCGATGTAGGTGACGCACGCGAACAGGAAGATCTTCTCCACGCTCGCGTAGGTGCCCTTGACGACCAGGGCCCAGACGAACAACGCCGCCAGCGGCACCGAGATGTAGCGGCTGACGTGGAACAACTCCAGGGAGCTCGCCACCCCGGCGAACTCGGCCATGATGTTCGTGAAGTTGCCGACCACGAGCAGCGCCATCACGATGAAGGTCGTGCGAAGCCCGAACTCTTCCCTGATCAGATCGGACAGGCCCTTGCCGGTCACCGCGCCCATCCGCGCGTTCATCTCCTGCGTGACGACCAGCAGCAGGGCAATGGGCGCCAGAGTCCAGAGCGGCATGTAGCCGAACTTGGCCCCGGCCTGCGAGTAGGTGTAGATGCCGCCCGCGTCGTTGTCGACCATGGCCGTGATGAAGCCCGGGCCGATGACGGCGAAGAACACGATGATGTGGCGGCGGAATCGGCGGAGGAACCCCACAGGCCTAGCCCTGCCGCAGGACGGAGATGATGTCGTCGGCGGTGATCGTGCCGACCTGCCGCCCATGCGAGTCCACGACGGGCAGCGCCATCAGGTTGTACTTGTCCACCAGCTCGGTGACGCGGTCCCGGCGCTCGCTGACAAGCACCGACACGACATCGTCATCGCTGGCGAGGGCCTTGAGCGGGATCGCCGGGTCGGCCAGCAGCAGGCGGCCGATCGGGAGGAAGCCCGACAGGCGGAGGTCGGCGTCGTGCAGGAACAGCGTGGTGAGCGTGTCGACCTGTTCCTCGCTCTCCTTGATGGCCTTGAGCGCGTCGGCGACCGTGCCCGAGTCGGCCGCGGTCACGAACTCATTGATCATCATGCCGCCGGCGGACTCCTCGGAGAACTCGAGGAGTTCCTCGACATCGGTTTTCGGCTCGGCGTCCATTTCCTCGAGGATGCGCTCGGAACTGGCCTCCGTCATCTCGCTGAGGACGTCGGCCGCCTCGTCGGGTGCCATCTCTTCGATGATGTCGGCAGCGCGTTCGGCCTCGAGGGACTCGAGGATGTTCGCCTGGGTCTTGGTGTCTTCGACTTCCGAGAGCGCGTCGGCTGCGACCTCGCTGTCGAGGGTCTCGAACACGGCCTCGCGGTCCTCGTGGCTCAGCTCTTCGACGATGTCGGCCAGGTCGGCCGGATGCATCTCTTCGAGCGCCTTGTGCGAGATGTTCAGGCGCAGCCGTCGCTGGGGGTCCGGCTCGATGATGTTGCACATCTCCCAGCGAATCGAGTTCGGCGAGATGCCCCGCTGCAGCCGGCGCACGATCCGCGCCGGCACGATGCCCTGGAAGAGGCGCCGCACGATGCTGCGGATGCCGACGTCGACCTCGCGGACCAGCAGCACGTCGTGGCCGTTCGCCTGGCTGAGCCCGAAGGTGATGTCGGTGACGCGAACGACCTTGCGCCCGTCGACGTCGATGATCTGCTGGTCGAGCAGGTCCCTGACCAGCCTGAGCATGTACTCGTCTTCGTGGTAGGGCGTCAGGTGATCGTCGCTCAGGACAAGGCCGTCGAGCCCGATGGACGCGACCTGGTCGTGGCGGACCATCCACCAGGTCCACTCGCCGCCGACCAGGAATCGATCGATCCGCTTGGGGTCGACCAGCGGCACGATGCCCGCGTCCTTGATCCGGCCGATACGACGGCCCTTCAGGTCACAGACCTTCAGGCCTATCAGCTCGGTCAGAAAGAGCAGGCTCTCGGCCACCGCAGCGATCCTCGTGGCATATATGTCGAACGTGTGTCGGGAGGGACCGGAAAAAACGAACGGGCCGCGAGCCCGTTCAGCCTTCCTCCTTATACCACGCGAGATGCCGGATGGAGCCCGCGAATTGGGACGGCGTGATCCAGGGCGGGCTGGGCACGGCCTACTTGCTTCGCATGCCGTACACGCGATCCCAGCTCTCGCCCGGCGGCGTGACCGCGTAGTCGGTCGCACGTTTCAGCATCACTGCGCTGGGCCCGTCGTTCGGCTCGAGCGCCAGCGCCGACCGGAACGCGTCCTTCGCGGCCGACCAGTCCTGCGTGCGATAACGCGACAGACCCTCGGCGTAACAGCGCACATGCTCGATCGTGCGGGACGCCACCTGGCCGATTGTGCCGACCAGCTCGTGGATCGAGACGGGTTGGGCCCGGCCCTGCACGCGTATGGCGTCCAGTTCGCGGAACACGAAGCCCTCTCCCGCCTCCGCGCGCGTCCGCTCTCCGACGATGATGCCGGTTCCGTAGGCCTTGTTCACGCTCTCGAGGCGCGACGCCAGGTTTACCGTGTCACCGATCACCGTGTAGTTGAACACGGTCGCCGTTCCCATGTTGCCGGCGACGACCCGGCCCGTGTTGATGCCGACGCGCATTCGGACCCGGGGCACCCCGGCTGCGGTCCACCGCGCGTTGAGCGCGCGCATGCGTGCCTGCATCTCGAGGGCGGCGCGGCACGCATGCTGCGCGTGTTCGGCGTCGCTCAGCGGGGCGCCAAAGTACGCCATCACCGAGTCGCCGATGAACTTGTCGAGCGTGGCCCGCTCGTTCAGCAGTGCCTCCACCATGTCGGTGAAGTGCTCGCTGAGCCGCGCCCGGACCTGCTCGGGCCCCAGCCGCTCCGAGAACGCCGTGAAGCCCTCCAGGTCGGTGAACAGGACGCTGACGTCGCAGTCCTCGCCGCCGAGCTTCAGCCGGGACGGATCGCGCAGCAGGAGATCAACCACCGTCGGTGACACGTAGTGCTGGAAGGCCCGGCGAATCAACCGGCGCTCCCGAGCGCCGACGGCGTAGCGATACGAGACTGTGGCGGCGTAGGTCGCCGACAGGGTCAGGGCCGGGCCCAACACGGGCACCCGCACCGGTGACGCCCACGTGAGCACCCACCAGGCGAACACGAACAGGGCCACGCCCGCGGTGATGAGGGCGGCGAGCCCGGCCGCAGGGGACAGCGGCCGCAGCGCCAGCCCGCCGACCAGGGCGAGCGCCAACAGCAAACACGCGAGGCGCCGACCATCGCCCATGGGATCCCGGACGTCGCGCCGCCGCGCCAGGGTGTCGAAAAGACTCGCGTGTATCTCCACGCCCGGCGTCTGCAGGCCTACCGGGGTCGGGTAGTGGTCCGGCACGTTCGTGACTGCCGGCGCAATAGCGAGGGAGCGCCCGACAAACACCACCTGCTGGTCGAACACGCCGCGCGGCAGCAGGGCATCGGACTCCAGGGCCTGGTAGTACGACACCGTGCGCACACCGACGCGGGGCGGCCCGTTGTAGCCGATGAGCCGGAGGTGGCCGGGATCGGCCGGATCGCCGAGTCCTGCGACGCGGGCAGCCGCAGAGGCCAGTCCGGACCGCCCTTCGACCGAAAGCGCCGCGCGGCGGACGACGCCATCGGGATCCGGGGTGACACGTGCGGAGCCGACCGTCGCCGCGGCCGCGCCGAGCTCCGGGAACGGCTCCACCCACTGCGCGAGGTCGTACGCCCGGTCGCCGGTCTCGACCAGGTCGCTGGCCAGCACCACGTTGCCGGCGACGCTGACCGCGCGCACAAGCGCTGCGTCACCCGATGGGTCGGCACCAGGGCCCTCGAAGACGACGTCCATCACGATGACGCGAGCGCCGCCGCGCCTGAGCTGGTCGATCAGGCGCGCGTGCCACGCGCGCGGCCACGGCCAGGGCCGCCCGAGCTCGGCGATCGAGGGCTCGTCGATGGCGACAATCACGATCCCCGGCGCGGCGGCGTTGCGGCTGGTCGTCGCCTTGACGAGGCGATCGTAGGTGGCCCACTCGAGGCGCTGGGCGGTGTCGCTGAAGACCAATACGATGCCTGCCGCGCCGCCGGCCAAAGCGACCGCCAGCCACGGCAGGACGCGCAGCGTGCCGGACGCGGGCAGGAACCACGCTCCGGCCCGGCGCCACCCATTCGTCAGGAGGGAAGTCTGCACGTGCGCCTGACCTCAGAACCGCCAGCGCAGCGTCGCGAGCACGCGCCTGACCGGCTGAGGCTGTTCAACCGCCACGCCCTCGACGATGTAGCGGAAGTCCCGGTTGAGGAGATTGGTGCCCAAGACCGACAAAAGGGCGCGCTTGCCGGCGAACTCGTAGGCGAGTTCGACGTCCACGACCGTGAAACTGCTCGCGGGCAAGCCCGTGACCAGCGTGCCGCTGAAGGCCTGCGTGAAGCGCCCGACGGAGAGCCGCCCCACGAACCCGCGCTCGTGCACGACGCTGAGTCCGCCGCGCACCTGGTTGTCGTAGCGGACGTAGGCCGAGGTCCGCATGCGGAGGTACACGTCCTCGGCAAACACGGTGAGACGGCGCGCGAGCAGCCAGTTGACGTAGGCGTTCCCCCCGACGCTTTGGGCATCGGCCTCAGGAATGAACGACGACCCGCTCTTCAGCAGCAACGGCACACGCGTGTCCCGCAGGAAGCCGCGCCCTCCGACAAACACCTGCGGCCAGGCGTGCTCGAGCGACAGACCGGCCTCCTTGCGGATCGCGGTCGGAAACTCGTTACGCTCGACGACGAAGCCCGAGACGCTGGTGGGCGAGATTCGTGCACTCGTGATGTCGTTGTTGACGTTGCGGAAGGCGGCCGCCCGCAGTGTCGTGGACGGGCCGAGTTGGACGCTGACGCCCGCGAGCGGGTTCCACTCCTTGAGATCGACACGCCCGCCCGACGAAGTGTCCGCGTACCGCACGTCGTCGTAGGACACGCCCAGTGTCGCGTGAATCGCCCGCGTCAGCTGGATCTCGTCGCGGAGGTAGGCACGATAGGTGTGGTCACGGCCGCGTGCGGTCTGGTCGTTCTCGAACAAGGTGGCGCCCGTGGCCAGGTCATAGATGCTCTCGCGGCACCGCTGCTCTTTGGTCTGTCCGAACAGTTGGGCGCCGCCGATGACCTGGTGGCGCCCGACGCGCGTGGCCTGCTGAAGCTGGACGTCGAATGTGTGGAAGGGGTACGTGAGGGTATACGACGAGCGGGCCATGAACGGCTCGAGGCCGATGCCGACGCAGGCCGACGTGGTGGCGTCGGGGTCGGTCTCCGTCGTCTCGAGTTGAGCGGCGCGCACGGCAGCGGTCAGCACCGAGCCGGCGCGCCACGCATGTTTGAAGCCTGCCGTGCCCTCGACGTCAGTGAACTCGTTGCGCAGGTTGGGATCGCGGTCGGCCCGGAACTGGCGAACGATGATCGGCGTCGGCGTGTCGAGCCCGAAGAGCTGGGTCGACTCGCGGCCCTGCCCGGAGATGGAGTCCACGGCGTTGACGCTGAAGAAGAGATCGCTGCGGTCATTCAGGGCGACCTTCGCTTGCGCGAACGCCTGGGTCCGCGAGTCGCGCGTGTTTGTGCGGGCGCCGTCCTCTCGTTCCTGTTCGACGAAGGCGTAGTGGGCGAAGGTCTCGTTGCCGGAGCGCGTGATGGCGGATGCTTTCGACCGGCCGGGTTCGCCGAGCCCGCCGACAAGGGACAGTGAGCGGTACGGCTGTTCGAGCAGCGCCGTGTACTCACTGAAGGTGTTGAACGAGTTCCGGTTGACCGGCGAATAGAGAAAGAATTGCAGCAGCTCGCTGCTCAGGGCCTGGCTCCGATCGGGCAACTGGCCGTATGCGTCGCCGAGAAACAGGTGAGCGCTCGAGTTGGTGAGGTCCGTCTCCACCGAGTTGATCGCCTCGGCCGCGCCCCAGGAGTCGAACCCCAGCTGGCGGTAGATCTCCGCGAGGCTCACGTTGGCTGTGGCCTGATCGCGATCCATCAGCAGCCGGCTGCGGTAGACCGCTCGGTTGCCGTTCAGGGCGATCGCCTGCCGCACTTCGGCCAGCGCGGCGGTCTGTCGGTTCTGGTCCCGCTCGAAGAGGCTCGCGTAGAGCCACGGCGTCGGGTCGCGCGGGTCGAGCGTCTTGGCCGTGTTGAGCGCCGCCAGGCCCTCAGGGAACCGCCGGGCCTGATAGTAGGCCTTCCCCAGGTAGCTCTGGTAAAGCGACACCTTGGGTTCGAGCAACGTCGCCGTCAGCATCCGCTCGAGTCCCTGGGCCACGCGCTGTCGCTTGAACTCGAGCAGGCCGAGGCCGAGGTGCGGCTCGCCGAAGCTGGCATCGCCCGCCACAGCTCGCTGAAAGTCGTCCTCGGCGCCGCTGATGTCTCCTTCCGCCAGCTTGATGAAGCCGGCCAGCGACCGCACTTGTGGATCCTCAGGAGCGGTCAAGATGGCACGCGAGATATCGGCCCGCGCTCCAGCAGTGTCGTCTGTTCCGAATCTGAGGCGCGCCCGATTCACCAGGGCCGAGACGTCCCTCGGGTCGAGTTGGAGGGCGCGGTCGAGGTGACGCCGCGCCTGCGCAAGGTCAAAATCCGCCTGGGCGACCTCCGCGGCCGCGACCAGCGCCGCGATGGAATCCGCATGCGCCGCAAGGGCCTTGTTCACGGCCGCTCGAGCGTCTGCCTTCCGATTGGTCGTCAACGCGAGCGAGGCCTGAAGGATGAGCGGGCGCAAGGCCGTCCGATCCTGCGCGAGCACTGCGTCGAGTTCCCTTCGTGCCGCAGGAACCTCGCCCATGGCCAGGGCGATGGCGGCGAGTTGCGTGCGGCGAGCCAGGCCCACCTCACCGGAACGCTCCGTCTCAGGAATCCCGGACAGTGCGGCGCGCGCCTCCTCGATGCGCCCGAGACGCGTCAGCGCCGCGGAGATGCCAATCGCGACCCACGGATCGCTCGACGGGGCGACTTGCCACGCCGCAAGCGCTCCGGCCGGGTCTCCCGCGCGGAGCTTGTCGAATCCACTGCGGCCGGTAGTCGCGCGCGCGGTAGACGGCCAGTCGATCCACTGCGACGCGGCCGGGTAGTAGAGGGCCCACTGCACGGCATCATCGGGGTTGAGCACGGTCCGCTTGACGGGGGCCTGGCCGGGGCGTGCCACAGCCTGCTCGCCGGCAGCAGTCCTCACGCGGCCGAACTCGTTGAAGAACTCCGCGGCGCCCTCGACGACGGTGAGTACCGTCTCGTCACCCGGCCCGATCGCCACGTTGATCTCGGTGCCCCGAATCGAGGCTGACGCGGCGGGCGTCTTCACCGTGAGGCCACTCGCCGGGTTCTTCGTCCGGAACCAGCCCTCTCCCGTGGTCAGGTCGAGCAGTGTCGGCTTGCCAATGCCCCGCTTCACTTCCTGCACGGTCAGCACGGCGCCCGCGTTCAGCCTGACTTGCGTTTCGTCGGCAAACAGGATGGCCGCGCGGCTCGACGCCTGGGTGCGCACGCGCTCGAGGACGAACAGCGGTTGTTTCAGTGTCGCGGGAACCCACGCATCGCTGCGAGCGGAGGTGTGTTCGACCCGGCCCTGGATCGCCACAATCTGCCCTTGAGACTGAGGTTGCCCCTGGCCTGCGACCGGGACGGCACCAAGCGCCAGAGTTGCGCATCCGAGCAGGAGCGGGCGGCGCCAAGGGCGAACGGGCATCGAAGCAGCGCACTGCAGCATGTTGGGGACCCCCGGACAGCCTAGCAGAACCCCGGCGAAACCCGTCGCTCGAAGTGCGCGCGACAGCCCTCGGACGACTCAGACGCAAAATTTCACCACCCGCCGGGCACGTGCGGACCTCGGGGCCGAGGTCAAAGACGTGCTCCTTCTCTCACCGAAATTTCGTGTGCAAGCCCGCGCCACCGCCGCGACACCCCGTGCTAGGATGACCGCCATATCGCATCGACAAAGTTTTCTCGCCAGATTCGGCCCGGTTCGCTCGCTAGTGGCCTGTCCCGGCCAGCTGTGATGCGAATGCCGGAGCGCGGCGCCCGCGTCGCAAGGCGCGACGACCGAGAATATCGGGAATATGCGAGGAAGGAGCAACGCCGCGACCCGGGGCCCCCAACGCGGCATCCGCGTTGGGGTGGGACACGGGATGCCCTGCCCGGAAGTCGCGTTACAGATGGCCGGGACAGGCCACGAGGTCGTCGAGGTAGCTCTAGCCCGGCTGGCGCCCCTGCACCGTGCTGACCTGCGACTGCTGCAGACAACGGGCAACCGCCCGCCCCGTCCGTCTTTCAGTTGAATCGTGTGCCGGATCTCGAAACGGACGCGCCCGACATCCGTTTCTCGCAGCGATGTCAGGAGAACCGACGGAGGCCGCCGGTGGTCGTTGACATTGGACGG
The DNA here is from genome assembly GCA_963843385.1 of uncultured Acidobacteriota bacterium. GTDB lineage: Bacteria > Acidobacteriota > Vicinamibacteria > Vicinamibacterales > JAKQTR01 > CAVOHU01. Next base: position 222,378 of record CAWJJY010000004.1, on the reverse strand, counting down.
CAGGCCTTGCGAAGCGTACCGGGGTGAACGACGCGCAGGAGCATCACATGACGACAGTCAATGCGGAGGTTCCTTCCGATCGGGCGCTGATGGCCAGACCGGCGCGCCGCTCCAGCCGCCGGACGACAGCCATTGACTCGCTGAGTGCGCTGTCCCGCCTGCGTCGATCGGCCTGGATTCCTCAGCTCACGACGTCCGGCGCACGAATCGTCTTTCATGAGGATGCGCTTGGCGCGGAGGCCAAGCGCGCGGAGGCGCGAGTCAACGCCCTGTATGACAGTTGCGGGTGCGGCGCCGGCGGGGTAGCGGTGGTGGCCACCGCCGTGGGCCTGGCGTCATGGTGGGCCCTCGGCAGCGTTCGGCTCGACGGCCGCGCGGTGCTGATCTCGCTTGGCGCGCTCGTCGCAGCCGCCGTCGGCGGAAAGCTGGCAGGGATCGTGTGGAGCCGCGTGGCGCTGTACCTGCTGTTGCGGCGCCTGGAACGGCGGCTGACTGCTGGGCAGGCTGGTTAGGCACGCGCGGGCGGACCGGTAGAGACGCAACCCTCATCAGCGGAGGTCTGGAACATGGGACGTGTCTGTTCGGAAGTCCAGGACTGGGTCGAAGAGCAGATCGAGCAGCCCATCGAGACGTGGGAGAACCAGCTGCAGGAGGTCTGCGAGGAGCAGGACTGCAACTGGTGGTGTCTCTGCTGCAACAAGTGGTTCTGCTGGCTGGCCTGGGTGCTCGTCAAGGTCGTCACCTGGGTCGTCGTCACCGTCGGGAAGTGGGTGACGCGCGTGGTCTGCGAGGTGGTGAACGTCGTCCTGGACGCGGTCGGGTTCATCATCGAGCTGATCCTCTCGATCCCGATCATCGGAGGGATCTTGCGGACCATCATCAACTGGGTGACCGAGGTCATCTGGCGAATCGTGGGCCTGATCGACTTCGTGGCTTCCCTCGCTGGGATTCGCCCGAGGAAGAAGATGTACTTCGGCGTCGTGGTGCCTGCGGTGAACGGGACGCCGATCGTCACCGATGCCGACATCCAGCGGCAGGTCGACGCCGCGGTCGATGTGTACGATCGCCTCTGCAACATCGGCCTCATTTTCACCGGCATCTGCCACACCGACGTCCCGGCGCCCGATGGCGGCCTGACCGTGGGGTGCGATGCCGGCGGGTTCTTCGGGGACTGGTGGCTCGCCGGCTCGTATTTCGAGTTTGCATCCGCCACGTGCAAGTTCACCGACAGCTTCCGGCGCGTCATCGGGCTCGGCGCCGAGATCGTCGTATTCGTCGTGCAGGACGTGACGCCGGCGAACACCAACGGCTGCAGCTTTGCGTCGACCCACAACTGGGTCGTCATCGAAGCGAAGCCGACTGACCAGGCGTTCGTGGCCGCGCACGAGATGGGCCACAGCTGCTGGCTGCCCCACGACAGCGACACGGCCAACCTGATGAACCCCATCACGCCCAGCACGGATCCGCATCTCACCGGCGTGCAGATCTCCCTGATTCGGTGGAGCAAACACTGCGTGTACATCTGAGGGAGGCGACGACATATGGTGGAGCCGAACATCGAGCGGCCCGGGAAGATCCCGGCGAGCTGCAATGTCAATTCGACGTTCAACTACGCGGTCGGTATCATTGCCGTCATCGTTTCGATCGTGGCCGGATACTTCGCGTGGAATTGGATGCGGTGAATCGCGGCTGACCTGCGCGGCAGTGACAGACTGGTTCGAGGCGCGATGTTGGCCGGGACCTCGGCGTGGAAGCGCTGGCCAAGCCTGGCCCTTCCGCGGCATCCCTCCTGCAGGTGGCGGCTCGCGACCCGGACAACAACGTGCGCCAGCGGGCCGCGATGGCGCTGCAGGCGATGCCGTCGCCAAAGTAATCCCGACCCGAGGAGACCGCGGATGACGCGAGAGGATCACGAGCCGCCGCTGGCGACGAGCCGCTGGGGATGGCGCTATCATCACACCGGGATTCCCACCCAAGAGAAGAGGGACGGCGAAACCTACCTGCCCGAGTTCAAGATGTACGTGTCTGGCTTTCCGGACAGCCCGTATGGCGTGGAATGGATGCGATTCGAGCCGGGCAGCCCGATATCGGTGCTGGTTCAGACCATTGCGCACGTAGCATTCGAAGTTGACGACATCGACAGGGAACTCGAAGGGAAGACCGTAATCTTCCCTCCCGGCTCGCCGTCGGCCGGTGTCAGGGCCGCGATGATCATCGACAACGGCTGCCCCATCGAGCTCATAGAGTTCTCAGGAAGGCGCTGAAGGGCGCTCGCTTCCCGAAGATCTAGGCCGTTCGTCCGCAGGGCAGGAACCGCCCCTGGCCAGCTCCGCGTCGAAAGGTTACAAGCAAGAAACCCGCTCGCCGGTCCGGCCGCCGCATGCCGGTAGCCGGAGTGTTGTCGTCCGGTTGGGCGGCGTCCTACGGGCTGGAGGCATCGTCATGAGAAAGCTGATCATGTGGAATCTGATCACGCTCGACGGCTATTTCGAAGGGGCGAAGAGCTGGGACCTGGACTGGCACGGCGAAGTCTGGGGAGACGAGCTCGAACGCCTGTCGCTCGACCAGCTGCATTCCGCAGACATGCTCCTGTTCGGCCGAGCGACCTACCAGGGCATGGCGGCCCATTGGACCACGGCCAAAGGCGAGGTCGCCGACATGATGAACCGCATCCCGAAGGTGGTGTTCTCGCGAACGCTGAGGAGGGCCGACTGGTCGAACACGACACTGGTCAACGGCCCCGCCATTCCTGCTGTCCAGAAACTCAAGCAGGCCGGGAGCGGCGACATGTTCGTCTTCGGCAGTGCCGACCTCTCGACGACCTTCGTTCGCGAGGGTGTGTTCGACGAGTACCGCCTGATTGTCACGCCGATCATCCTGGGAAACGGTGCTCCCCTGTTCGGACGCGGCCTGAGCCCCCAGAAGTTGAAGCTCCTCGAGTCGCGGGCGCTGAGCTCGGGAGGCGTGATACTCCGGTACGCCCCCAGGTAGGCACGGGATGTCGGTCTGGTTCGCGCACGATGAGGCAGCTCCCGATCGTCGCTGGCGCCACTAGCCGAAATGCAGCCAGCCTGGCCCTCGCGTGAGGTAGTCGCTGAGGGTCATCGACAGCAGCAGCCCAAGAAAGAAGAATCCGACGCCGATGGCGGCCCACGTCAGCCGGCTGCTGTACCGGACGTGCATGAAGAAGAGAATCACCAGCACCATCTTCGTGCAGGCAATCGTGAGCGCCACAACGGTGTTGAACGGGCCCAGGTCGAGGAACGCGGCCGTCACGGTCAGGCCCGTCAGCACGATCAGGGTCCCGAACACGATCAGGTAGAGCCGAATGGGCAGGATGTGCCCGGACCCGTGCCCCTCGTCATCCGGCTCGGCCGCCGGCACGTGCTGCATCACCCGTTCAGTCATGATCGTCTTCCACCGGAATGTCGTATCCTCGTCCGCCAGCCGCCAGCCGCCAGCCGCCGCCGTGCTAGTGCACGATCGCCCCGTGCCGGTCGATGAGGTAGAGCAGCGGGAACAGGAAGATCCACACGATGTCCACGAAGTGCCAGTACAAGCCGCTCACCTCGACCGGGGTGTGATACGTGCGCGTGAAGCGCCCGCGCCAGGCCATCACCGTCAGCGCGGTCATGATCCCGATGCCGATGATCATGTGCAGCGCATGCATCCCGGTCATCACGAAGTACAACGAGAAGAACAGCTGCGCGTGAACGGGGTCGGCGCCCTGGTAGCGGAAGTTCGCGCCGGGGACCAGGCCCTCCTCGAACTTGGACGCATATTCCACGCTCTTGATCCCGAGGAAGACGACGCCGAGCGCGATCGTCAGCAGCAGGAACACCACCTGAGTGCGGCGTCTGCCCAACTGCGCCCCCCACACGCCCATCGCCATGGTCAGGCTCGAGCTGATCAGAACGGCGGTGTTGATGCCGCCGAGCAGGACGTTCAGCTGTTGACTCGCGCCGGCAAACGCGTCCGGGTACTGCGTGCGGTAGACCAGGTACACGGTGAACAGCCCGCCGAAGAACAGGATCTCGGTGGCCAGGAACACCCACATCCCGAATGCAGACGACTCGAACTGCTGCCCGAGGTCGTCGAAGTGGGATTTCAGCGCGGGATGCTGCGGCAGATGCGCCTCAGACATCGGCTCCTCGCTTCGCATAGTTGTACGCCGGTTCGTCGACGACCGGCATGACGTCGAAATTGTGGGTCGGCGGGGGCGAACTGGTCTGCCATTCCAGCCCGGTCGCGCCCCACGGGTTCGGCGGGGCGGGCTTGCCGTTCTTCAACGACCACAGCAGGTAGAACATCGGCATCAGGTAGCCGATGCCCAGCACGATCGCCCCGCCGGTCGACAGCACGTTCCAGATCTGGAACTCCGGCGGATACGCGTGGTACCGGCGGGGCATGCCCAGATAGCCGACCACGAACTGCGGGAAGAATGTCAGGTTGAAGCCGACGAACACGACGACCGCCGCCACGCGCGCGATCCCGGCCGGGTAGAGCTTTCCGAAGATCTTCGGCCACCAGAAGTGCAGGCCGCCCAGGAACATCATGATCGTGCCGCCCACCATGATGTAGTGGAAGTGGGCGACGACGAAATAGGTGTCGGTCACGTGCACGTCCACCGCCAGCGCCGCGAGGAAGAGGCCCGTGAGGCCGCCGATCATGAAGACGCCGATGAACCCGAAGGCGTACAGCATCGGCGCCTCGAGCGAGATCGACCCCTTGTAGAGGGTGGCCGTCCAGTTGAACACCTTGATCGCCGACGGGATCGCGACCAGGTAGCTCAGCAGCGAAAACGCCATGGCCACGTAGACCGACTCGCTGCTGACGAACATGTGGTGTCCCCACACGAGGAAGCCGATGATGGCAATCGACAGCGACGAGAAGGCCACGACCTTGTACCCGAAGATGGCCTTGCGGGCGAATGTCGCGATGATCTCGCTCATGATGGCCATCGCCGGCAGGATCATGATGTACACCGCCGGGTGCGAGTAGAACCAGAACAGGTGCTGGAAGAGCACCGGGTCGCCGCCCAGCGCAGGGCTGAAGATCCCGAGGTGCAGCAGGCGCTCGGCCGCGACCATCAGGAGCGTGATGGCGATGACCGGCGTGCCGAGCACCATGATGAGCGCGGTCGCGTAGTGCCCCCAGACGAAGAGCGGCAGCCGGAACCAGGTCATGCCGGGCGCACGCAGCTTGTGAATCGTCACGATGAAGTTCAGGCCGGTCAGAATCGACGAGAAGCCCGCGATGAAGATCCCGACCACCGTGAGCGCCACATTCGTGTGCGAGAACGCGCTGCTGTAGGGCGTGTAGAACGTCCACCCGGTGTCCACACCCCCGGTCACCAGGGCCACAAGCGTGAACAGCCCCCCGATGGTATAGATGTACCAGCTCGCCAGGTTCAGCCTCGGAAACGCCAGGTCCCTGGCGCCAATCATGATCGGGATGAGGAAATTCCCGAGCACCGAGGGAATCCCCGGAATCAGGAAGAAGAACACCATGATCACGCCGTGCATCGTGAACAGCTTGTTGTAGGTGTCCGACTGCACGAGATCGCCGGCCGGCGTCAGCAGTTCGAGGCGGATGAGCAGCGCGAAGATTCCTCCCAGGGCGAAGAAGCCGGTGACGCTGAAGAGAAAGAGCAGGCCGATCCGCTTGTGGTCCTGCGTCAGCAGCCAGGATTTCAGGCCGTACCCGTCGTTCAGGTAGTGCGTGCGGGGCGGCTCGACGGAGACTGCGGTGTCCATAGGTCTACTTCTTCTTCGCGGGTGCGGACACGGGCCTGTCCGACGGGGAGCTCGCGGAAGCCGGCACGCCGGCCTGCGCCTCGGTTCCGGACGCATTCGACGGCGCCACCTTCAGCGACTTGACGTACTCGAGCAGCTGCAACATGCCCTCTTCACTGACCAGGCCCTGGAAGGTCGGCATGAGCGGCTGGAAGCCCGACACGACTTTCGCACGCGGATTGGTGATCGACTCGCGGATGTACGCCTCGTCGGCGACGACGGTCCCGCCGCCCTCGAGGTTCACCTTCCTGCCGAACAGCCCGTAGAGGGAAGGCCCGCGGCCCGTCGTATCGAGCTTGTGACAGGTGCTGCAGGCCAGGTCGTTGAACAGCTTCTCGCCCGCGCCGACCATCGAGGGGGCCTGACCGCTCGTGCCGGCCAGCCACGCCTGGTAGTCGGACGGCTCCTGCGCGACGATCCAGCCGACCATGCCTGAGTGATTGGTGCCGCAGTACTCCGCACAGAACAGGTGATAGCGCCCGGGCTTGGTCGCCTTGAACCACAGGTGCGTGTATTTGCCCGGCAGCACGTCGGCCTTCACGCGAAAGGCCGGAACGTAGACGTCATGGATGACGTCCTGCGAGGTCATCGTCAGCTTGACGTTACGGCCCACCGGAACGTGGAGCTCGTTGACCTCCGCGCGCCCGTCGGGATGCTGGAACTTCCACATCCACTGCTTGCCGACCACGTAGACGTCGATCGAATCGAGCGGGGGGCGGGCCATCTGGAAGAACAGGCTGGCGGCCCAGCCGAAGATGAAGAGCACGAGCAGGAGCGGGATGATGGTCCACGTCGCCTCGAGCCATACGCTGCCGTGCACCGGCTGGCCCGCCTCGTCAGTCGTCCTTCGGCGGTACTTCACGGCGAAGTAGACGACAAAGACCCCAACCAGCACCGCGAAGAACGCGCTCATGCCGACCAGGAACAGGTACAGCGCGTCCACCTTGCCGGCCATCGAGGAGGCTTGTTCGGGAAGGATCGGAGTATTAGGCATACGTTCTGGCTATTTCGGAACGCCCGCCGCGGCGATCCGTGTTCTCCTCCGGTCCCAACGCCACATCACCAGGATGAACCCGGCAATCAAGGCGACGGTGATGACGCCGGCGATCCGGAGCACGTTCATGACGACCATGCTGTATTTCCCGGCATGCGGATCGTAGTGGTAGCAGTAGAGCAGCACCTGGTCCACGACGTTTCCGATCTTGCCGGAGGCTGCCTCGATCAGGCCGAGCCTCACGTCGCGCGGCGGGTACTCGATCCCGTAGAAATACTTCGAGACCCGGCCCTGCGGCGTCAACAGCATGATCGCGCTCGCGTGCACGTACTGATCGCTCGCCTTGTCGTAGTAGTACCGGAAGCCCACCGCCGAGGCGAGCGCATCGATCGCCGGCTGCTGGCCCGTCAGGAAGTGCCACCCGGCGGCGGCCTCGGGCCGCCCGTACTTCGCGATATACGTCGCCTTCTTCGACGCGGCCAGCTCCGGGGTCTCCTTCGGATTGAAGCTGACCGTGACCATGTCGAATTCGTTTCCGGCAGTGAAGTTGAGCGTCTTCAGCGTGCCGACCACGCCGTTGAGGACCTGGGTGCAGAGCATCGGGCACTCGTAGTAGACCAGCGTCAGCAGGATCGGCTTTTTGTCGAAATAGTCGCGAAGCGTGACCGGCTTGCCCGTTTCGTCCACGAACGCCAGGTCGAGCGGGATCTGCGAGTCGAGCTTCTGATCGACGCCGACCTTGTTGAGCACGTCGGGCACGGACTGCGACGGGACGCCGGGGTCGAGGAAGCTTCCCGGCCGGGGCACGCCCTGCCCGTCGAACCGGGGCTGGCTCGGCTGACCTGGCTGGCCAATGGCGAGCCACAATCCAATCGCGAGCATGGCGGAACACGACATCATGGGATCTTCCGTTCACCCTTCAGCGGCGCCGCAGGCGCGGCCGGCGTGCCCGGCACCGGAGGGGCGGTCTCTGGCCGGCGGACGGGCAGCCCCTTCGCCAGCACCAGTTTCATCGCTTCATCGATGGGCACGCGAACGATGCCCGCCTTCTCGTCGACCCAGCCGAAGCTGTTCAATACCGCATCTTCCTTTTGCCGCAGGACCCGCAGATCGGCCTCCGGATTCGCCTGGATGCGCGGCTCTGGAGGCAAATGCTCCTGGTCAGCCGGCAGCACCTGCACGGCCTGCGCGCCCGAGGCGACATCGCGTTGCGCGGCCTGGTTGGCGAACAGCCGGAACATGGCGGTCACGACGAGATAGACGACGATGATCGTCACGACGAGCCCGATTGTGAACACGAGGATCGGACGCAGCCTGATGTCGGTGCGTTCGGTCCCTTGTCCGTGCCCGCCTGTCTGTGCAGTCATGATTCCTACTGCGAATGCTCCGCCGCAAGCGCTGAGGCGAACTCACGATCCTTCAACGGCAGCAGCGACCGAGTCTTCAGGTTCGACACGAAGATCGACACCCACACCCCCGCCAGGCCGACGGTTCCGGTGAGGTCCATCCATCCGACCTTCAACCCGTTCTGATAGAAGTCCGGACCCATGGTGTTGAACAGGTCCACCAGCCGCATCGCAATCATCCACCACGCGACATACGACAGCAGCAGCCCGCTGCGCTTGGTGTGGCGCGAGAGCAACACCAGGAACGGCACGGCGAAATGCAGAACGACCAGGCCCAGGCCGATCGCTTCCCATCCGTGGTTCACGCGGCGGAGGTACCAGGGAATCTCCTCGGGCAGGTTCGCCGACCAGATGATCAGGAACTGCGAGAACGAGAAATACGCCCACAGCATGGTGAAGGTGAACAGCAGCTTCCCGAGGTCGTGAAAGTGCCCGGCGTTGTACACCGCGTTCATCGGCGGCTCGGTCGACAGCCGGCGTGCCACGACGATGGCGATCGACAGACCCATCAGGCCCTGCCCCGCCATGAACAGGAACCCGAACATCGTCGAGAACCAGTGCGGCTCGAGCGACATGACCCAGTCGATCGAGGCGAGTGTCATCGTCACCGCGTAGAGCACCAGGCCTCCCGCGCTCAGGCGGTGCATGCGGGTCACCAACGCCGGGTCGCCCGTGAGATCGTGCTGCGCCGACCAGCGGATGAGCAGCCGCGCGAGAGCCGTCCAGATCACGAAGTAGAGGATGGCGCGGATTCCGAAGAACGGAACGTTCAGGAACAGCGCCTTCTCCTGGAGGACGTGATCCGAGGCGACCACGGCCGGGTCGGCCCACGAGTAGAGCGTTCGAACGCCGAAGAGCAACGGCAGAAAGAACAACGCCATCCACGGCAGCGTTCCGGCTCCCGCTTCGAAGATCCGGCGGGTGACCACGCCCCATGCGCCGCCCGACATGTGCTGAAGCATGAGGAGCGCGAGGCTGCCGAGCGCCGCCGCCAGCACGAACATGAACGCCAGGAGGTACGAGTGGAAGAACTGAGCGGGGCTGGCGAACGCCCCTGCCGCCGTGGCGAGCAGCCCGACGGCGCCGACCACGAGCGCGCGCTGGCGGATGCGATCCAGGCTGTCCGGTGCGTCGTATGCGGCGTGTGCCAGTGAGTTCACGGGTTGATGCCTCGCCGCCTCAGCGTTTTCCGGCGGAGGCCAGGCCCGCGCGCTCGGCGGTCGGGACATCCGCGATGGTCGCCTGCTCGCTGCGCTGCAGCGCACGGATATAGGCCACGATGGCCCAGCGATCGTCCACCGGAACCTGCTGCGCGTGATCGGCCATCAAGCCGAAGCCGTTCGTGATGACGTCGAACAGGTATCCCGCCGGCGCCTGTCGGAGACGATCCTGGTGGAACGTGGCCGGCCGCCGGAATCCGCGCTGCACCACCATCCCGTCGCCCGACCCGGTCCGCCCGTGGCAAGGTGAGCAGAACACGTCGAAGCGCTCGCGGCCGCGCGCCATGACCTGTTCGGTCACCGGGAACGGGAAAAGGTCGACGGGTTTCCCGTCGATCTTTCCGGTAAATCGCAGCGTGTCCTCGTGAAGGCCGGTGCGCGGAATGGTGCCCTCGACAAGCGGCCGTGACGCGCGCTGATCCGCGAAGAAGTCGCTGCGCCCGAGCGGCTTGTACTTGGGCTGATCGTGCATGTCCTGCCGGCAGCCGCACACGAGCACGCCGGCCGCGAGGCACACGGCCGCCAGAACAGGTCGGACTCGGGCGTTCACGCCGGCGTTACGGTTCAACGTCGCACACCTCGCGCGGTTCAAGGCTCTCGAGAAACTGGCGCGTCTTCACCTGGTCGAACGCCGGGTCCCGCGCTTCGATGCACAGGAAGAACCGATCGCGGCTCGCCATGGCGAACCGCGCGGCATTGAACACCGGGTGGTACGGCTGCGGCAGGCCGTTGAGGGCAATCATGCCGATCACGGCCGACAGCGCCGCGAAGAGAATCGTGGTCTCGAAGGTCGGCACGATAAACGACGGAATGCTGTTGAGCGGCCGGCCGCCGACGTTCAACGGATACGCGATGGTCGCGACCCAGTACTGGAGGCCGTAGCCGACGAGCGCGCCGAGGATGCCCCCGCAGAGCACGATCAGCGGGAGCTTCGAGACAGGTAGCCCCAGCGCGTCGTGCAACTCCTCGATCGGGAACGGCGAATACGCGTCCATCTTCCGGTAGCCCGCAGTTCTCGCCTGGTTGGCCGCGCGGACCAGTGCCGTCGGTGTGTCGAACTCCGCCATCAGGCCGTAGGTGATCGCCTCTTTCATGCTCGGCCTCAATCAACGTCCGCCGGACCAATGCTCGCCGGGTCTGCCTTCGACTCCGCTCAGGCCAGGGAAGCGCCGGCCTCCATCCCTCCAACGCCTCACGCCTCGCCCCGATCCCCTAGCCCCTAGTCCCTAGCCCCTAGTCCCTTCCGTATGCACCTTCGCCCCCGGCACGATGGTCCTCATCTCGAAGATCGAGATCACCGGCAGGAAGCGGATGAACAGGAACAACAACGTCAGGAAGAACCCGACCGTGCCGAAGAAGGTCGCGAAATCCCAGAAGGTCGGGTAATACATCCCCCAGGACGAGGGCAGAAAGTCGCGGTGCAGGCTCGTGACGATGATCACGAAGCGCTCCAGCCACATGCCGACGTTGATGACCAGCGCCAGCAGCCAGAGGCCGACGACGTTGGCGCGCACGCGCTTGAGCCACAGCAGCTGCGGGATGACGATGTTGGTCAGGATCAGCAGCCAGTACGCCCACCAGTAGGGGCCGGCCATGCGGTTCATGATCATGTACCGCTCGAACTGGTTGCCGCTGTACCAGGCCATGAATGCTTCGATGCTGTATCCGTAGGCGACGATGAGCCCGGTCGAGAGCATGACCTTGGCCATGACGTCGAGGTGACGCGAGGTGATGAAGTCCTCGAGCCCGTAGGCCGCGCGGATCGGAATGGCGAGCACCAGCACCATCGCGAAGCCGGAATAGATGGCGCCCGCGACGAAGTAGGGCGGGAACACCGTCGTGTGCCAGCCCGGAAGGAGCGACACGGCGAAGTCGAAGCTGACGACCGTGTGGACCGACACCACCAGCGGCGTCGCGAGCCCGGCGAGCAGCAGGTAGGCCGTCTCATAGCGGTGCCAGTGCATCGCGGACCCGCGCCAGCCGAGCGATCCGATGCCGTAGAGAATGCGAGCGAGCTTCGACTGGGCCTTGTCCCGCAGCGTCGCCAGATCGGGGATCAATCCGACATACCAGAACAGCAGCGACACGGTGGCGTAGGTGGAAACGGCGAAGACGTCCCAGATGAGCGGGCTGCGAAACTGCGGCCACACGGTCATCGTGTTGGGAATCGGGAGCAGCCAGTACCCGAGCCATGGCCGCCCGACGTGGATGAGCGGGAAGAGGCCGGCGCAGGCGACCGCAAAGAGCGTCATCGCCTCGGCGAACCGGTTGATCGAGGTGCGCCACCGCTGGCGCAGCAGCAGCAGGATTGCGGAGATGAGCGTGCCGGCGTGGCCGATGCCAATCCACCAGACGAAGTTCGTGATGTCGAAGGCCCAGCCGACCGGGATGTTGTTGCCCCAGATCCCGACGCCGGTGAGAAACAGATAGGTCATCGCGACCAGCAGGAGCCCGGCGAACGATCCGGAGATCGCGATCCCGATCAGCCACCCGGTCGAGACCTTCCGCGTGAGGACGATCGAGCTGATCTTGTCGGTGACCGTCGCGAAGGTATGGCCCGGGGCAATGTAGGCCGCCGGCCTCGCTTCGGAGCCGTCATCCGCCATCGCCGGATTCAACGCGTCAGCCATCCAGCCTCAGCCTCTCCAGATGCCGGTCTGCCCATCCGGCCCTCGTGGCCGGACCCCCCGCACCCCGTTTCACCGCTTCGCGCCCGGGACCGTCTCGTTGTCCGTTGCGCCGCCCGCACCCGGGACCGTCTCGTTGTCCGTTGCGCCGCCCGCGCCCTGCCCCGAGGAAGGCTCGAGCCCCGATCCGCCCGGGCCGAGGCGGTCCATCCTGGGATTCGGATTGCGCAGCGCGCCCAGGTAGGTCGTGCGCGGCCGCGTGTTCAGTTCCCCGAGCAGCGAATAGGTGAGCGACTCCGCTCGAAGCTTCGACACGCGGCTGTCCGGGTCGTTGATGTTCCCGAAGACAATCGCCTGCGCCGGGCACGACGCCTCGCACGCCGTCACGATGTCGCCGTCGCGGACGAGCCGATCTTCTTTCTCGGCATCGATCTTCGCGTGGTTGATCCGCTGCACGCAGTAGGTGCACTTCTCCATGACGCCGCGGCTGCGCACGGTCACGTCGGGATTGCGGGCCATCTTCAGGCTCGGCGTCACCCAGTCCTGGTAGAGCAGGAAGTTGAAACGCCGGACCTTGTACGGGCAGTTGTTCGAGCAATAGCGGGTGCCCACGCAGCGGTTGTAGACCATGTCGTTCAGGCCTTCGTCGCTGTGGACGGTTGCGCCCACCGGGCAGACCAGCTCGCAGGGGGCGTTCTCGCACTGCTGGCACATCACCGGCTGGTGATAGGTCTCGGGGTTCTCGACGCCATCCTTGTAGTAGGTGTCGATCCGAAGCCAGTGCATCTCGCGACCCTTGCCCACCTGCTCCTTGCCGACAACGGGCACGTTGTTCTCGGCCTGGCAGGCCACCACGCATGCGTTGCAGCCCGTGCAGGCATTCAGGTCGACCGCCATCCCCCACGCGTAACCCTTGTACTCGTGCTCCCGGTACATCGTCAGGGTGCGCGGCGGAGCGGGCTCCTCGGCCTGCAGCACCGCCGGGTTCTTCGAGTACTCGTCGATGGTTGCGGCCCGGACGATCGCCCGCCCTTCCATGTTGTGGTGAAGCTGCGTGGACGCGAGCGAGTACCGCGACCCCGTCTTCAAGAGCCTGGCGTCGCCCGATGTCCAGGGCGAACCGCTCGCCCTGATCGCGTAGGCGTTGAATCCGACGCGGTTGCCGACGTGGCCGGCGCGCGTGCGCCCGTACCCGAGGTGAACGACCACCGTGTTGTCTGCCTGGCCCGGCACGATCCAGGCGGGACCCGTGACCGCGCGCTGGAGACTGCGCAACTCGACGACATCCTCGTTCCGGATGCCGAGCCGGGTCGCCGTGGCCGGGCTCACCTGAATCGTGTTGTCCCAGGTCAGCTTGGTGAAGGGCTTCGGCAGCTCCTGCAGCCACCCGTTGTTCGCGAAGCGCCCGTCGTACACGGTCGGGTCGGTCCGGAAGATGACCTCGAGGTCGGCGGGGATGGTCAGCGGCTGCGAGCCGGGAACCCGTACCTCGCCGGGTGTCACCGCGCGGGGCTGAAACGTCGTGCCCGCAACCACGCCGTCGCGCACTGATCGGCGCCAGAACTCCTCGGCATCCGCCACGCCCATCTCTGCGGCCTGCCCCACCCAGTAATCGTGAACGAGCGTCCGCGGCGAGCGACCGGGCGTCTTCGAGAGGGCGTCGAGCAGCTCGTGGGCCGAGCGCCCGTTGTAGAGCGGCGAGATGAGCGGCTGCAGGATCGACACGGTCCCGTCGAACGCTCGCGCGTCGCCCCAGGACTCGAGAGAGTGCGCCTCGGGAACGTGCCAGGTGCACCGGGCCGAGGTCTCGTCCTCGTACAGGCTCAGATGAGCCGAGAAGCCGACCTGGGTCAACCCGTCGCCGAATCGCAGATCGCAGGGCGCGTCGTAGACGGGGTTGCCGCCGAGAATCAGCAGCACCTCGACGCGACCGGCGTTCATGTCCGCCACCAGGTCCCGCAGCGACTGGGTCTGGTCAATCGGGCTGACCTCGACCGGATCGGTGTGAAAGACGGTGGTGCCGGCATTGCCGAGCGCGTGGTTGACCGCGTGGGCGAGCGCATGCACGCTGGCGGGCTGCTCGTCGCCCACCGACACGAGGCAGGCGCCCCGGTTGGCGATCAGATCCTCGGCCGCTTGATCGAGCCACGCGCGCGGCGCGGGATCGAGCGGAGGGGCCGCAACGCCGGGCACGCCGGTTGCGGCGGCGAGCGCCAGCGCGAAGGGCTCGATCTCTCGCGGGCGCAGCCTCAGACGATGATCGGCCTTCGCGCCCGTGTTGGTCGGCGTGCTTTCGGCCACGTAGAGCCGGTTCATCAACCGAGCCGTCCCTCGCACCCGGCGCCCCGCGGCGAACTCGCGGGCGTACCGCACGGCGCCGGGGCCCGAGCAGAGCAGGTCGCTGCCGATCGACAGGATCACGCTCGCCTTGTCGATCGCGAACCGGGTCTCCACGACGCTGCCGAACGCGAGACGTGCGCCCTGCCTGACCCGGTCGCGACCGGCCGGTTCGTACTGGTGCCACACGGCCTCGGGGAATTCCTCGAGGAGGTCCAGCAACTGCTTGCCGAGCGTCGGCGAGGTGATGGTCTCGGTCAGAATCCTCAGGCCTCGACCCTTCACGGGCCTCCGGGCTTCGACTTCCGCGCGCAACGCATCGAGGAAGGCGCTCCACGACCGGATGTCGCTGGACTGGGTCAGCGTCTGAGACCGATCCGGATCGTACAGGCCCAGGATGGCGGCCTGCGCGAACTGGTCGGTGGCGCCGAGGCTGGCCGGGTGATCGGGGTTGCCTTCGACCTTGGTTGGCCGGCCCATGTGGCTCTCGACCAGGACGCCGGTTGCGAGGCCGCCGTGCAGGATCGAGGTGGCGAAGAAGAGCGGCCGGCCGGGCACCAGCTGTTCCGGCGCCCGCACGTACGGCACGATCTGCTCCGGCGGCTGCTTGGTGCACGCGCTCACGCCCGCCAGCGCGAGCGACGCCCCCATCAGGCGGAGGAACTGCCGGCGGCCGACCGGATCGGTGAGATCCGCGGCCTGCGACGGGAACTCGCTGTGCAGATACTCCTGGAACAGATCGGTCCCGGCCAGCTCCTCGAGGCTGCGCCAGTAGCTCGGGCCCGTAGCAGAGTCCAGCGTTGCGCGAATCCTGGCCAGATCGATCTGCGTGTGTTCGCTCATGCCTGAAACCGACGATCCCGTTGCCTGCTCACTCGCCCGGCCGCCAGGCCGGGCAGCCCGGACCTACCGATGACACGTCGAGCAACTCGTCAAGCGCGCGATCCTGTATTCCTGCACCAGCCTCCGCCCCAGTTCCGCCTGGTTGGCGGGGGGTTGGTAATCGGCCTTGAACACCTCCGACCGCGGCCTGACGTAGTTCTCGGGGTTCCGATGGCATTCCAGGCACCACTGCATCTGCAGCGTGTTGACCTGCCACATGAGCGGCATCTGGTCGACGCGCCCGTGACAGGTCGAACAGCCGATCCCTTTGTTCACGTGGATGCTGTGGTCGAAGTACACGAAATCCGGCAAGTCGTGCACGCGGACCCATTGGATCGAGGTGTCCGTGCGGAAACTCGACCGGACCGGTTCCAGGTAGGGACTGTTGGCCCAGATCTGCGAGTGGCAATTCATGCAAGTCTTGGTCGGCGGCACGCCGGCCACCGCTGATGTCTCCACGCTCGTATGACAGTAGCGGCAGTCGATTCCGTTGCCCGCGACGTGGCGTTCGTGGCTGAACTGGATCGGTTGCTGACGGGCGACGAACGCCTGGGTCACATAGGGCGACTCGCCCAGCACGTAGACGATGTAGGCCGCCGCGACGACGAAAAACACCAATCCGAACAGGGTGATACGGGCTATCCCGTTCGCGCTTGGAGGAAACGTCTGCGGCATAGGATGAAGTCGACGCGAAATTCAGTATAGCCGAGCATGGCGGTTTGGTCGCACGGAAATGGTATGAAATTGGCGGGATAGATGAACGATCGTTCAGGAGCCGGGGACCGGAGCCGCGGCCGGCGCGGAATCCGGTTGACGCGAAGGGCTCACGCGCCCGATTGTGATACAGTAACCGGCCGCAAGGCATTCCAGGGCGTCGTTGCCGTCGCGCTCCGACCGAGAGCCTCCTTCAGCCCCTCGCGTCCGCCCAACACCTCGAGGGTCCCGCCATGAGCGACCGAAAGTATCGCCAACGAGGCTATCAGGACGATGGTGCGCCTCAGCGCGAGCGGGCGCCGGCGCGGGACGGTGCGCCGCAGAAGCCGCGGCCGGAAGATCGTCCGCCTGGCCCGCGCAAGCTGAACATGCCCGGGTACCGGGACGTGGTCCGCTGCCACCGGTGCGCCACGATTGTGACGACCGCCGTGACGCTGTCGTCCACCTGCGTCAAGTGCGGTGTGGCGCTCCACAGCTGCGCCCAGTGCACGAGCTTCAACCCCGCCTCCCGCTACGAGTGCATGCAAACGGTGCCCGCGCGCATCGCGCCGAAGGACGTGATCAACACCTGCGAGCTGTTCGATGCGAAGACGACGGTCGAACGCGAAACGGGATCGGTCCGGCCGACAACGGCCCGCAGCGCGTTCGACGATCTCTTCAAGTAACGCCCACCCCTAGGAGCCTCGAGGCGGACACCAAGGCGAGCGGCGAGCTTCCGTTCGGCTACTGCGGCGCCTCGGAGTTGAGCTTCGGTTTCAGGGCCTTCCAGATCCGCCACGAGGACGGCCGGTGCGGTAATAATCACACACCAAAAGTGTCGGAATGACGACACGTCACCCTGAATCTACCGCCGTTGAGAATTGTAAGTCTCTTGTTATCAACATGATATAGGCAAGCGCTACAGGCATGCTTCCTGCTGTGATGGGTAGCTTCCGGGGACCCTCCCCGAGTACCTGGAGGTATGTCTGAGAATACCGGATTGTGTTCTGACGGCCACGCTGGTCACCATGTCCGTCGTCACCATCCCAGCCGGCCCGGTGGCCCCTGGAGATGGACGGGACGGCGGTCGGCCCCAGGCGTGTCCAATCGAAACGCTGTCGAGTGTCCAGACATTCACGGCGCGGCTTCACGCGATCGAGCGGAGTTCGCGCCAACCTGAAAGCACAGCCGAGGCCCGATTGAGTGACGCCCGCGTGGTCGCTGCCGTCCTCGGAGACGGCTCGAACACGCCATCCGAGCACACCCAGGCCGACATCCTGGCCGTTGCCGACGGCCAATTCGACAGGTTCGTGTCGGGCGACGAAGCGACGAAGTTTCGTGAGGTCCTGTTCGAGCCTGCGCTGTGGTCCCGGCTGCAACCGGCGGTCCTTCACACACCTGTCTGGCCCGCGCCGGTTGCGCCGTACTCCGCCCCGAGGACATCTGACTCCCGGGGCCCCGGCGCGGTCTCGCCAGGATCGGCTCCACAGGCAGCGGCCGACCCAACGTCCGGGGGAGTACAGTTGAGCCCGTCGGCGCTCGACACCTACATCCGCCGATACGCGGCCACCTACCAGGTCGACCACCTGCTGGTTGCAGCCATGATCCGGCACGAGTCGAACTGGCATCCCGGCGTCGTGTCGAGCAAGGGCGCGATCGGCCTGATGCAGCTCATGCCGGGCACGGCGGCGATGCTCGGGGTGGACCCGACCGATCCGCTGGAGAATCTCCGCGGCGGGATCGCGTACCTGGGCGGGCTGCTGAAGACGTACAAGGACGTGCGTCTCGCGCTGATCGCGTACAACGCGGGTCCGGATCACGCCAACCGGGTGGTGCGCGGTGAGGTCGGTCTGTTCCCCGAGACCCAGCACTACCTGGACACCATCAACGCGGTCTATGCGCTGCCGGAACCGCGCGTACCCTGATGGCCAGGTCGGATACCCGCGCGCGGGCATCCCGCTGGGT
The DNA here is from genome assembly GCA_963843385.1 of uncultured Acidobacteriota bacterium. GTDB lineage: Bacteria > Acidobacteriota > Vicinamibacteria > Vicinamibacterales > JAKQTR01 > CAVOHU01. The sequence goes on along the minus strand of CAWJJY010000004.1, from coordinate 204,459 downwards.
CAACCCGATCGCGTGCGCTCGTCACGGATGGGCCCGCGGCCCGCGATTGCGCTCGAGGCTCAAGGCTGGCGCGGTTTCTTCGCCGCGCCGGCCGTTTTCGCCCGCGCGGACTTCCACTCGCTGCGCAGGATCCCCATGACGACGGTGTTTCCGTAGCGGCCCTCGCGATAGCTGTCCTGCCGCAGGACGCCCTCCTGCCTGAAGCCGACCTTCTCGTAGGCCCTGATGGCGCCCTTGTTGTCCTCGTACACGTGCAGCCACACCCGGTTGAGGTTCAGGGTTGCGAACGCGTAGCCCACGACAAGGGCAGTGACCTCCGTCCCGTGGCCCTTGCCGCGGGCCTGAGCCTCGCCGATGAAGATGCCGTACATCGCGTGCCGGTTCTTGGGATCGATCCGATGCAGGCCGCACGCGCCGATCAGCCGATCGGCGGATCGTTCGCAGATGCCCATCACCACGTCGGTCTCGCTTCGCGACACGCTGTCGATGAAGGCTTCCTCGGCCGCAAGGCTGGTCGGACGGTGAATGAGCAGATTGCGAATGACGCGCTGGTCGTTGACCCACGGCAGGAGGACCGGAGCCTCGGATCGATCCAGCGCGCGCAGGTAGACGTTCGGGCCGACGAGGAACGGGTGATTCAGGTCAGACATGGTGCACGCCCCGATTCGCCGTGGAGCGTAACGCCGCCAAAGGCACGAGGTCAACACCGGCACCAGTCCCACCCATCGGGCGATCTCCTATAGAATCAAAGTTCATCAATCCGACGGCCGTTGACCACCCGCGCGCGGCCCGCCTTGTGCCCCGCCAGATGTCATCGATGCCGGCCCGATACCGGAGTCGCTTCAAGTGATCCGAACCACCTCTTCTTCGACGCGCGGCACTCGATGGAACGAGACCGCGGCCGCTCTGGTCTTCCTTCTGCTCGTCTCGGCCACCGCCGCCGGTGCGCAGACGGCCACAGGCACGATCCTGGGCAGCGTGAGGGACCTGTCCGGCGGCGCGCTCGCCGGCGCGACCATTACGATCGTCAACGAAGCATCCGGCGTCAGGCGCACGGTCGTCTCGCGCGCGGCCGGCGACTTCGAACTGCTGCTCCTGCCGCCGGGCCGCTACCGGCTCGAAGCATCGCTGGCCGGGTTCAAGCGGACGATCAGGCCCGGGCTCGAACTCCAGGTCGATCAGCGGTCGCGGGTCGACCTCGCGCTGGAACTCGGAGGCGTCTCTGAGCAGGTCACCGTCACCGAGATCATGCCGCTCATCCAGGCCGACATGTCCGCGATCGGCACCGTCGTCGACAACAAGCGGATCGTCGGCCTTCCCCTCAATGGCCGTGACTTCTTCCAGCTTGCCGCGCTCGTGCCCGGCGCGCTGTTGCCGGCGGAAGGATCGCAGAACTCGACCCAGGGCGGAGCCGTGAGCATCAACGGGGCGCGGGAGCAGTCCAACAACTTCCTGCTCGACGGCGTCGACAACAACGACCTCGACATCAACCAGGTCGTCGTGGTGCCGTCGGTGGACTCCGTCCAGGAGTTCAAGGTGCAGGCCGCCAACTATGCCGCGGAGTACGGCCGGAGCGCCGGCGGCCAGTTCAATTTCGTGACCAGGAGCGGCACCAACCAGTGGCGAGGCTCGGCCTACGAGTTCCACCGGAACGCCGCCCTCGACGCGCGCAACTATTTCGACGACCCGGCCCGGGACATCCCGCAGTTCCAGCGCAATCAGTTCGGGGCGACGCTCGGCGGCCCGCTCGTTCGAGACCGGTTGTTCGTCTTCGGCAGCTATGAAGGCACGCGGGTGCGCCAGGCGTTCACCAGGGTGGCAACAGTGCCCCCGATGCCATGGCGCCGGGGAGACTTCTCGAGCACGCTCACCGGCGTGATCGATCCGTCAACCGGCCTCGATGCGGGGCAGATCTACGACCCGCGCACGGGCATGCCGTTTTCCGGCAACATCATTCCTCCGGCGCTCATCGATCCGGCCGGCGCCGCCATCCTCGGCTTCTACCCGCGGCCCGACGACGCGGCGGCCCGCGGGCCGGCCTCCGCAACGGTCGCACCGGTCGGGCGCAGCCTGCTGGACCAGGTCACGCTCAAGGCCGATCACGGCGGGCCAGTCGGCACGCTCTTCGCGCGGGTCAGCTCCTGGCGCGAGGACCGGTTCAACCCGTTCGACCTCGTGATGAACCCGACCAATGTCCCGGGCTTCGGCAGCAACACGAAGAATCGGGCGCTCAACGCCGCCCTGGGCTGGACTCGCGCGTTCGGCGCGAACCTCCTCAACGACCTCAGGGTTGGATTCAATCGACTTCACGCGGGCACCTTCCAGGAGCACATGGGTGAGGACGTATCGGCGAAGCTCGGGATCGCCGGCCTGTCAGTCCGACCCGACATGGTCGGAAGGCCGGGCGTCGTGCTGGGCATCACCGACGCGCTGATCGAGCCGACCAATGCGCCGCAGGATCGCATCGACGACACCTTGCAGCTGGTCGAGAGCCTGTCATGGGTGCGAGGCGCACACACCTTCAAGGGCGGCATCGACATTCGCCACCTCCGCATGAACGCGTACCTGGACACGGTGGCTCGCGGGCAGTTCGTCTTCGTCGGGCTCACAAGGAATCCGGTCGCCGACCTCCTCCTCGGGATGCCCGCCGCCGCCATCAGGCAGAACCCCGACACGAACACGTACATGGATCTGAGGACGACGGCGCTCAACGCCTATGTGCAGGACGACTGGCGCGTCAACAACGACCTGACGCTGAACCTCGGCCTGCGGTACGAGTTCAATCAGCCGATCTACGATTCGGGCAACCGGTTCTCGGTGCCCGACCTCGCCAATCCCGCCGGCGGCTTTCTTCCCGTCGGCGCCGCGGGCGTTCCGCGGTCGGGGTACGACGCCGACACCAACGACGTCGCGCCGAGGGCCGGATTTGCGTGGAGGCCGGGCGGTGCGGCCCACACCGTGATTCGCGGCGGCTATGGCGTCTTCTACGACGCCGCCGTCGCCAACATGAGCATCCTGCCGCGCTACAACCCGCCGAACTATGCGCTGGACCTGTTCTCCGGGCTGCTCCAGCTTCGTGACGCGTTCACCGGGTACAAGATTCCCGTCCCCTTTGCCATGGGCATCGAGCGGGGATTTCGCGACCCGTACTACCACAGCTGGAGTGTCGGCGTTCAGCGGGAGATCGCGCGCAACGTCCTGGTCGACCTGACCTATGCCGGATCGATCGGGCGGAACCTCGTGGTCACGATCGATCCGAACCAGGGGCCCGCCGGAGGGCCTGCCCTGCGGAACCCGGCGTTTGGCCCTGCGCAGTTCACCACCTCGCGCGGGCGATCCCGGTACGAATCCGTGCAGGTGCGGATCGAGCGCCGCATGGCGGACGGCCTGTCGTTGCTCGCCGCGTACACCTGGTCGCGAAGCCGCGACAACGGCTCGTCGCTGTTCGGGTCGCGGGCGAGCAATTACGCCCCGCAGAACAGCTTCGACCTGAACGCCGAGTGGGGGCCCAGCGATTTCGATACGCCGCATCGATTCGTGCTCAGCGGGGTCTGGGACCTGCCATTCGGCACGGGCCGGCGGTGGCTCCAGAGCGGGGGAGTGCTCGGCGCCGTGTTCGGCGGGTGGGACCTGGCCGGCATCGCCGCCTTCCAGAGCGGGCGGCCCTTCACGGTCTACTACGGGGGGACCGTCAACTACAGCGGCAGCGACAACGGCCCGGGTGCGATCGGCCTGGATCGGCCGAACCTGGTCGGGAACCCGACGCTCGCGAACCCGTCGGCGTCGAGGTGGTTCAACGTAGCGGCGTTTGCCCCCCCGAGCGGCACCTTCGGCAACGGTGGGCGCAACATCCTCCGGGGCGACCCGATGAGCAGCATCGATCTCGCGCTCTCCAAGAACCTCGTCTTCGGGGGCGATCGCCGGGTGCAGCTGAGGATCGAAGCGTTCAACGTGCTCAACACGACGAACTTCTATCTGCCGGTTGGCGACCTGACCAGCGCGAAGGCCGGACAGGTGGTGCGGGCCTACGATGCCCGGCAGATTCAGCTGGGTGTGAAGCTGATCTTCTGATCGCGGCCAGCGGAGCCGGGCTTCCCGGTGCGGCGCCGCACCGGACTATAATCCTGTGTCCCGCTCACATGTCCTGACCGGCCAGGTGTCGAGGAGAGTGCCCAAGTGCCCGTGCGTGCGATCCGCGGCGCGATCAACGTGCCCGAGAACACGGCCCCGTCGATCAGCGCCTCGACCAAGCGGCTGCTCGCGGCGATGATCGAGGCCAACCGGCTCGAGACGTCTGCCGTCATTTCGATCTTCTTCACGGTCACCGTCGACCTGAACGCGGATTTTCCGGCGGCGGCCGCCCGCGCGCTGGGCTGGCTGGACATCCCGCTGCTCGACGCGCAGGAGATCGAGGTGCCGTGGAGCATGCCCCGTGTGGTCCGCGTGCTCATGCACGTCGAGACCGACCTTGCGCGTGCCGACATCCGCCACGTGTATCTCGACCAGGCCGTGGCCCTGCGGCCGGACCTGCACGACGCCCAATGAGCCGCGCGTCGAGACGAGCTGCCCGGCTCCTCCGCCATCTCCGCGGGAGATCGATTGGCGTCGTCGGGCTGGGACAGGTGGGCGGATCGCTCGTGCAGCGACTCGAACGTTTCCGCCCGTCGATCGGGCTCTTCGGCTTCGATCTCCGCGACCGGCTGGCCCCGAGGGCGCAGCCGTACTGCCAGTGGTGCGACCGGCTCGACGAGATCGTGACGATGAGCGATGTCATCGTGCTGGCCGTGCCGGTGCCGAGGATCGTGCGGCTCCTCCCCCGGATTGCGCGCCTCGCTTCGAAGCGAACCTCCCGGCGCCGGCTCCTGGTGTGCGATGTCGGGACGGTCAAGGGGCAGGTGGTGGCCGCTGCCGCGAAGTACCGCGCCGAGTTCGACTTCGTCGGGCTCCATCCCCTGGCGGGAAGCGAGAGGAACGGGTGGGACTCAGCCGACCCGGACCTGTTCGAACGGCGCACGGTGATCTTCTGTCCGACGGGGCGCCGCGCCGACGCCCTGGCGCGTGAGCTGATCGCGCTCCTCGGGGGCCAGGCGACGCCGATGAGCCCGGCGCGTCACGACGAGCTGGCGGCCGAGGGCATCGGCATTCCCCACGTGCTGGCATTCGCGGCCGCTGGACTTTCCGGGCGCAACGACGCGAACCAGCCGTTGAGGGGCGGGTCCTGGCGATCGCTGACACGGGTATCGGCGTCGGATCCGACCATGGTGGCGGGATTCCTGCATGCGAACGCCCGGATTCAGCGGCGCGTCCTGGGGCGTCTGCAGGCGCGGCTGACCGAAATCGATCGGCTGCTGGCGCGGCCGACCGGCAGCGGGCTCGAGAGGCGTTTGAGGGACTGGCAGAGGACCTGACCGCGGCGGCGCGCGACCGGCCGAAAGCGGCCTTGAAAGGCGGCTGGAGGAGCGGCAGCCGTCGTCGTCCTGAAATGAAAGAACCCGGACCAGGCTTTGGCCGTACGGGGACGCGCCGTGAGTAAGGTGAGACGAGCCCGAGCCAGCCTTCGAACATGTTGGCCGCGACCGGCAAGGGGCGCGGCGCCGGATCGGCGTGACTGACTCAGGGCCGCCAGCCGCGCAGCCGCCAGCCTCCAGTCGCAGGCGAGTCGGGCTTCACGCATTGGTGATTCCGATGGCACTGATTTACTTCAAGGACGGCTTCGTAGACGAACGGGCCGCCACCATTCCGGTCACGACGCACGCGCTGCACTACGGCACGGCGGTGTTCGAGGGCATTCGATCGTACGGCGACGGCAAGCGGTCCGCGATCATCAGGCCCGTTGAACACTACGAGCGGTTCCTCCGCAATGCGGCGTGGCTCGACATGGCGCCCGGGCTCGGGGCCGCCGAATTGACCGAATTGACCGCCGAGCTCCTGCGCCTCAACCGGTTCTTCGACGATCGCTACATCCGCCCGCTCCTGTTCAAGACCGCGCAGACCATCGGGGCCGGGCTGCCGCAAGGAGACGCGCTCGCGATCATGACCTACCCGATGCCGCGCGGGCCCGTGCCGCGGCCGGCGGTCAGCGGGACGTGGTCGCACTGGCGCCGGTTCTCCGGCGCGTCCTGTCCGGCGGGCGCGAAGATCACCGGGCTCTACGTCAACGGGTCCCTTGCGCGGGCGGAGGCGCTGTCGCGGGGATTCGATCAGCCGATCCTGCTCAACGCCTCGGGCCAGGTCGCGGAAGGGTACGGCGCGAACGTGTTCGTCGTGACCGGCGCACGCGTGGCCACGCCGCCTGCCGATGCCGACATCCTGCCCGGCATCACGCGCGACGCGCTGCTGGGCTATTTCCGGTCGCGCAGCGACCTCACCGTGTCGACCGAGCCGATCGCGCCCGACGACCTCACCCGGGCGGACGAGATCTTCCTGTGCGGCACCGGCCTGGAAATCCTGCCGTTCTCCAGCTTCGAGGGACGGCCGCTCGGCGACGGCTCGGGGCGAGCCCCGGTTGCCGAGGCCGCGGCCCGCTGGTACCGGGACGTCGTCACCGGCGCGGCTGATGTTCCTGCGGGGTGGCTCGCACCGGTGTGAGCCGGGCTACCACTTCTGCGTGACCACCGCGGCTACCAGGCTGGCCAGCGCATCGATGTCCCGCCGGTCGGTCACCTCGGCAGGCGAATGCGAGTAGCGGCCCGGCCACGACAGTCCCACGTCCACGGCCCCGAACCGGCTGAAGGCTGACGCGTCGGTTCCTCCCGCCGTCACCCCGATCGTGACGGGAATGGCGTTCCGGCGCGCAAGGTCGGCCAGCCTGTCGATGATATCGAGCGGCGTGTTGGTGCTGTTGTCCATGCCCCGGAGCACGGCTCCTGAACCCAGCCTGTTCACGGCGAGCCGCTTGGTGTCGAACGGCGAGTCGGTCGAGACGAAGGTGTCGACCGCGAAGGCATACTTGGCCTTCGAGGTTGCCGCGATGAAGTTCGCGCCGACCAGCCCGGTTTCCTCGGAGACTGTCCACGCGAAGGTCACCTTCGACGTGGCCTTCGCCGGATCGATCTTCGCGAGCGCCATCAGGAGCGCCGCGCACCCGGCGCGATCGTCCATCGACCGGGAGGTGTAGCGGGCGCCGGCGAGCGGCGTGAACCGCTTGCGCACGGTCGCCGCGTCCCCGTTCGAAATCCCCAACGCGCGGGCTTCGGCGGCGGTCGACACGCCGAAGTAGAGAGACAGATCGTCGAGGCGCGGAGATGCCGTGTCTGCCGCAACATAGCCGCTTCGCGGGGCGAGCACCGCGGGGATTGGACCTTTCGCGGTGTGGAGGACCATCGGGTGCGCTTCGTAGAGGGAATCGTACATCCCGCCGCGGGTTCGCACCGTTGCCGTCCCATCGTCCCGGATGCCGGTGATCTCGTACCCGAGCTCGTCGGTGTGAGCCATGAATACCATCTCGTCGCCGCCCGCGCCGAAGCTCACGACCACGTCGCCACGCTCGTCGACCACCGGCTTGGCCCATGGCGCCACACGCGGAATCAGGCGGAGCACGGCCGCGCGGGATCCCTGCTCGTGGCCTGACACGCCATACGCCTCGATCATGGCTTTCATGGCATCCGCGGTCGACAACGGACCGGCGCCCGTCGAGCCTTCGGCCAGCGCCGTCGGTGGCAGGTCCGGCTGCACATCGATCGGACGTGGCGCCGTCGTGCCAAGAGCTCCTGCTACCAGCTGGGCCAGCGACAGAACGTCGCGCACATCAACCGTCTCGACAGGCGTCTGAGCAAACAGCACGGGCACGCTCGCCAGGACGACCGGACCATCCCAGCCTGCCGGCTTGCGGAACTGGAATCGATCCGTCGGCACCATCTGCAGTGTCAATCCTCGCTCGCGCGCGAGCGCGGCCAGTTCGGCGTTGTCTGGCGGCGCCAGAGCGCCGCCGCCGAGGGTACCCACGGCTCCGCGCAGGTCGGATTCCTTGCCGCGGGGCGGCAGCGCCAGCCCGCACAGGATGATTCGCTGCGGGTGAACCGCTTCCATGAGGCGGTTCAGCCCCCTGGAGCCGAACAGTGATTGCGACATCCACGCGATGGTGACGGGCCCGGCCACCTTCGGCGGGGCGGCCCACGCTCGAACAAGCTCTACCAGGGCCAACGCACCGGCTCGAGCCTGGGCGGCTGGCCCGGCCTCGCGCCCCCCTGCGAGCGACTGCGCCCGCTCCCGTAGCGTCACGCCGTCCAGTATCCGCACGCCGAGCTGCTCCACCTGGGTCCGGCTGCTCGCTCCGACGTCGATCCAGAGATCCTCGAGGCCCTTGACCCTGGTGACCTCGTCAGGCTGGAGGAACCGGCGAAGATGAGTCGACGGTGTCGCGGTGACGCCGGCGACCGCGCCGTTGCGGCGGGTGAGAATCTGGATCGGCTGGCCTACGTGAAACTGATCGAGCAGGCGATGCTGCGGCTCTCGCGTCGGCCGATGCACACGGACGAAGCCCTCGTCGGTGATCGCCGACACGACGTATCCGTCCTCGTCGAGCGCCGCGACGACAAGCGTGCCCGCCGGGCCCGAACCGATCGAGAGCACCAGGTTCCCGACTGAATCAACGTCCGGCTTCGCCCACGGCGGCAACTGCGATCGCACGAGGTCGCGAACGAGGATCTCGCGCCCGGACACTCCCGGCGTGTCGATCAGCCTGTGCAGGCGAGCCTTCGTGGAATCGGCCGCGGGCTGAGCCTCGCGGGCCGGCGCGACTCCGCCTGCCACGATCCGAGGCGCCAGGATCGCCGCGAACACCATGGTGAGAGCCCGGACCATCGTCGAACGTGCATGCATCGTGCGCTCCTTCTTTCGGTGGGAAGCCGGCCGCCTGAGAACGCCCATGCTACGATAGTTGTGCGATCTCTGAAAGGACGTTCGGAAGGACATCTGTCGTGCGAACGATTGCCCGAAGCCTGGTGATCACGATCCTGCTTGCGTTGCCCGTGCTGGCGGCCCCGCAGGCCTCGCCCTTCAAGGCTCCGCCGGATGAGGAATCCAGGGTTCCTCGAATCGGGCTCGCGGAGTTCAAGAAGGCGCTGGCGGCGGGCCAGATCGTTGCGGTGGACGTGCGCGATCAGGAGTCGTACCAAGAGGGACACATTCCGGGCGCGATCCTGGTTCCGCTCATGGAGATCCAGGATAGAGTCGCGGTCCTCAGGAAGACAGGGAAGCCGATCGTCACCTACTGCGGTTGAGCGAACGAACACACGAGCGCCCGTGCGGCGCTGGATATCACGAAGGCCGGTCTCGCTGGGGTCCGGGCGTTGCTCGGCGGGATTCAAGGCTGGACCAGCGCCGGCAATCCTCTGGCGACAGGCTCCAACCCAAAGTAGGCTCCAGGGTCTCGCTTGAGCTCGCCCTGCCTCCCATCCAGCCCAGTTGGCCTCAAAAAGGGAAAAAACGGGTTACCTTTCGCGTGTTACTCCGACTGATTTAGGCGAAATTCCCAACGTCTTGACATACCCGCGTCTGGCACCTAATTTGTAGCTGGAACACTCGGGAGGGGCCCCCTGAGGCGTTCCATGATCGAACATCACTCCGCGTTTGACCACTACATCGTCCACCACGATTCTCACGCCGGCAGTGTCCGAGTCGTCCCCAACGATCAGGTCGCGGACGAAACGTCCGCCATGAAGATGCTCTTTCCGCATGAGTCGGTCATCTCGACGCCGATGTGGTGCCACCATACGTGCCTCTACACGGATCAGGCCCCGCCGTGGCTGGTCGCCGAACGCATCGCGGAGCACCTGAGCGAGGTCGAGCACGTCACGCCGATCGATCTCCTCTCCGCAAAGGTATGAACGATGAGGACGGCCCGCCGCCGGGCCGGATGCTTGTGGCGGCGCCAGAGGCCTGCTCCGGCCTCATGAACTGGCCATCGCCAGCCGACGCCTTCCGATCAGCTTGTACAGCTCGAACGCCCAGAACGGAACGGTGGCAACGAGCAGGCTCACGCCCAGCTCGGCCATCGTCAGTGAGTGCGTCTTGAGCAGTTCCTGCCAGAACGGCACGTAGGTGATCATCATCTGGAGCAGGAACGTCACGACGACGGTCGCGAGCAGCGGTGTGTTCGTGAAGAGTCCGATGGTGAAGAACGAATCGCGGCTCGACCGGACGGTCAGCACCAGCACCAGCTGCGAGAGCGTCAGCGTGGTGAACGTCATGGTCTGCCATCCGGGGTCGCCCGAAGCCCGGTAGTACCAGCCCATCCCGAGCGTGGTGAGCCCGATCAGGAGGCCCCCCCACGTGATGTGAGCAAGGAGCCCCCGGCCGAGGATCGTCTCGGTCGAGGGGATGGGTGGCCTCCGCATCGCGTGCGGCTCAGGCGGCTCGACGCTGAGGGCCAGGGCCGGCAGGCCGTCGGTGACAAGGTTGATCCAGAGGATCTGCAGAGGCAGAAGCGGGAGCGGCATCCCGACGAGCGGCGCCACGATCATGACCCAGAGTTCCCCGGTGTTGCTCGTCAGCAGATAGAAAATGAACTTCCGGATGTTGTCGTAGATGACCCGGCCTTCCTCGACCGCTGCGACGATGGAGGCGAAGTTGTCGTCGCGCAGGACCATGTCGGCGGCCTCCTTCGATACCTCTGTGCCGACGATGCCCATGGCCACGCCGATGTCCGCCTGCCGCAGGGCCGGCGCATCATTGATGCCGTCGCCGGTCATCGCCACCACGTGGTGCCGCGCCTGGAGCGCCTGCACGATCCGGAGCTTGTGCTCGGGCGACACGCGCGCGAAGACCGACGTGCGCTCAACCGTCTCGCGCAACTCGGCGTCGGACAGCCGCTCCAGCTCGTGCCCGGTCGCCATGCCGCCGCCTTCCGGGATGCCGACCTCCGCGGCGACATGGCGGGCGGTCAGCGGATGATCACCCGTGATCATGATGGGGCGCACGCCAGCTCTGAGGCACGTGGCCACCGCGTCTTTCACCTCGGGCCGCGGCGGGTCCGTCATGCCGGCAAGCCCGACGAACACGATGTCGTGCTCGAGCGCGTCGGTGCCGGCCGCGGGAAGGCTGTCGAGCAGCCGGAACCCGAGCCCGAGCACACGCATGCCTGCTCCCGCCATCGTGTCGTGTGCGGCGACGATTCGGGCACGCCACTCGGCCGATAGCGGCTGGCTGTTGCCATCCGCCCAGACCGTGGTCGCGACGTGCAGGAGAGGCTCGATCGCGCCTTTCGTGAACGCGACATATCGGTGAGACCCGAGCACCGGCTCGAGCGGCTGCAGGGCGCCGGGACCCTTCGTGGCCGCCGCGCCCACCTCGTGCACCGTCGTCATGCGTTTCCGTTCGGAGTCGAACGGGGCCTCGGCCACCCTTGGGAAACGCGTGTCGAGGTCAGGCTTCAGCAGGCTGGCGCGGGCGGAGGCGACGACCAGCGCGCCCTCTGTGGGATCGCCGATCGCGCGGAAGCGTCCGGGCTGACCGGACTGCGTCTCGAGGACGGCGTCGTTGCAGAGCGTGATGCCTGCGAACATCAGGGACAGCGCCGGGGCGTGTTCGACCTCCCCGAGGCCGTCGCCGCGCGGCACCGCGGGCGGTCCGGATCCGGGAGACTCGCCGGCCATCTCGAGCAGCGTCCCGGCCACCTGAATGGCGGTGACCGTCATCACGTTCTCCGTCAGCGTGCCGGTCTTGTCGGAGCAGATGACCGTGACCGATCCGAGCGTCTCGACGGCCGGGAGCTTTCGGATGAGCACGTTGCGCTTCAGCATCCGCTGGGCGCCAAGGGCTAGGGCGATCGTGACGACGGCCGGCAAGCCTTCGGGCACGGCCGCCACCGCCATGCTGACGGCGGTCAGGACCATCAACCTCAGGTCGAGGCCCTGCAGGATGCCCTCGATGAAGATGATGGCGACCAGCCCCAGTGCCAGCACCGCGAGGTAGCGGCCCAGCTGGTCGAGCCGGCGCTGCAGGGGAGTCGGCTCGCGTTCGACCGATTGGATCAGGTCGGCGATGCGCCCGAGCTCGGTGCGCATTCCCGTTGCGACGACGATGGCCTGTCCTCTGCCATAGACCACGGTCGTGCCCATGTAGACCATGTTGAGTCGATCGCCGAGCTCGGCGTCGGCGTCAGGAATGGTCTGACGTGCCTTGTCCACCGGCTCCGACTCGCCTGTCAGTGAAGACTCCTGTGTGCGTAGGTTGACGCACTCCAGCAGCCGGCCATCGGCCGGTACCAGATTGCCGGCTTCGAGCAGCACGATGTCGCCGGTGACCAGTTCCCTCGAGGCAAGCTCACGCACCGACCCGTCGCGCCTCACCTTGACGATTGGCACCGCGAGGCGCTTGAGCAGCAGCATCGCCTTCTCGGCCCGGTTCTCGTGCACCAGGCCAAGCACCGAGTTGAGAACGACGATGATGAAGATTGCGATGGCGTCCTTGGGGTCGCCGAGGGCGGCCGACATCAGGGCCGCAACGATCAGCACGACCACCAGCGTGGACGAGAGCTGTTCCCACAGCATTCGCCACGGGCTCTTTCGCCTGCGGTCGGCGAGCTCGTTTGGCCCGTCCCGGGCCTGGCGCCTGGCGGCTTCGGCGCTGGCCAGACCGCTGTCGGCGTCGGACAGGAGGCGCGCGATGGCCTCCGCCTCAGAAATGGCGTGCCACGACGCTACGGGGCTTCCCGGGGGCGAGCCCTTCGCAGCGGATTGCGTCGTGTCGTAGCTCATGGGGCCCTCCCATTGTTACACAGGGATCCTGCGGACGGCGCAGAGCGTCACCGTAAGGAGTACGAGCGGCAAACCATTGCATCGCGAGATCCGTCTACACACCCATGGAGGTCTGGCGATGGTGCGCGTACGGATCCTGGGTTCTCTTGCCATTGGCCTGCTGATTCTCGCCGCTACGTCGTCGATCGCCGGGGGGCCCGTTCGCGCGAATGCGCCGGGAACCACCGTCAAGAGCCGTACGGAAGGGTCGGGTGGGTCGACCGCCCGGATCGAAGCGGCCGAGTTGCCTCCGGGGACGGCACTTCGACTGAGCGGCGCGATCTCGGACAGCGCGTGGGAACGGGCCACGCCGATCACCAATTTCGTCCAGCGCGACCCGAAGGAAGGCGCGGAGCCGACCTTCAAGACCGAAGTGCGCGTGATCTACGACAGCTCCTACCTCTATGTGGCTGTTCGGGCGTACGACCCCGAGCCCGACAAGATCGTGGGCATCAGGACGCGGAGGGACGGCAGCTCGCCCTCGGATTGGATCAGGCTCAACGTCGATTCGTACCACGATCGTCGAACCGCGTACGAGTTCACCGTCAATCCGGCCGGCGTGAAGCAGGATGCGTACTGGTATGGCGACGGCAACCGGGATTCGACGTGGGACGCGGTCTGGGACGTCGAGGTGACCAAGGACTCGAAGGGCTGGAATGCGGAGTTCAGGATTCCCTTCTCCCAGCTGCGATTCGTGCCCGGCAAGACCGACACGTTTGGATTCTCCGTGTGGCGCGACATCGGCCGGCTCAAGGAGGCCAGCACCTGGCCGTTGCTCTCGAAGAGCGCACCTGGCTTCATCTCGCAGTTCGGTGAAATCAGCGGGCTTCGGCTGGCGAGCGCGGTGAAACGGCTCGAGGTCAGCCCGTACTCCGTGGCGCAACTGGCCACTCAGCCGGTGACGCTCGGCGATCCGTTCACGATGGAGCTGGAGCCGAGCGCGACCTTCGGGGCCGACTTGAAGTACGCCGTCACGCCGGGGCTGACGCTGATCGGAACCATCAACCCGGACTTCGGACAGGTGGAGTCGGACCCCGCGGTGGTCAACCTGACGGCGTTCGAGACGTTCTACGAGGAGCGCAGGCCGTTCTTCGTGGAGGGCTCGGGCACGTTCAAGTTCGATCTCGACTGCAACGACGGTGCGTGCACGGGCCTGTTCTACTCCCGTCGCATCGGCCGCAGCCCGCACGTGGACCCGGACGTGCCCGACGGCGGATTCATCAAAGCGCCGCTGCAGACGACCATTCTCGGAGCAGCCAAGCTCACAGGGCGGGTGGGCGGATTCTCGATCGGCGCCTTGAACGCCGTGACCTCGCAGGAAACCGCGCGCATCAGCGATGGGCTGCTGCAGCACACTCAAACCGTCGAGCCGCTCACCAACTACGCCGTCGGGCGCGCCAGTCGCGAGTTCAGCAACCAGTCGTCGCTCGGCTTCATGTTCACCGCGACGACGCGCCGGCTCGCCGATGACACCAGGGCAACGCTGGCGGGCCGGGCCTTCACGGGCGGCCTCGACTGGGACTGGCGGTTCAGGAAATCCGAATACTCATTGACGGGCTACTGGGTGGGAACCTCGATCCACGGCAGCGCGGAGTCCATCGATCTGCTCCAGCGCGACGCGGTGCACAACTTCCAGCGGCCGGAAGCGAAGGGCATCACGTATGACCCGTCCCGGACCAGCCTTGATGGGCACGCCGGCTCGGTGGCGTTCAACAAGATCAGCGGCAACGCAGTCCGCTTCACCACCGTCGTCCAGTACAAGAGCCCGGGATTCGACGTGAACGACGTCGGGTACGTGCAACGGGCCGACTCCGTCTCGCAGAGCAACTGGATCCAGTTCCGCCGCGACAAGCCGAGCAAGCACTTCCGCAGCCTGCGCCTGAACCTCAACCAGTGGGCCGGATGGACGTATGCCGGCGAGAGACGCTACACCGGATTCAACGTCAACGCGCACGCGGTGTTCACGTCCAACTGGTCCACGGGCATGGGCGTCAATCTCAACCTCGCGGGCCTCGACGACCGGTCGGCGCGAGGCGGGCCCGCGGTCCTCACGAAGAACGCCCGCAGCATCTGGTGGTATCTCAACACCGACGACCGCCGGGCCGTCAACGGAGCGCTGAACGCGTTCTACTTCCGCGACGAGCGGGGTTCGTACGACGTCAACCTGAGCCCGCAGCTCAACTGGCGTCCCACCTCCTTCCTGTCGATGATGGGCGGATTCTCGGTCGAACGGGTGTCCGAGGACACGCAGTGGGTCGATAACGTGACCGACACCCGGGATCACTACGTGTACGGCCACATGCGGCAGACGACGGTCAGCCTGACGACGAGGATCAACTACACGATCACGCCGGCGCTGACGGTGCAGATCTACGCCCAGCCGTTCGTGTCGGCAGGCGCCTTCGATCACTACAAGGAAATCGTCAACGGCCGGGCTCCGCGCTTCGAGGACCGGTACGCGCCGTTTGCGTATGGCGGCAATCCCGATTTCAACTACCGCTCGTTCCGGTCGACCAACGTGCTGCGCTGGGAATACAAGCCGGGCTCCACGCTGTACATCGTCTGGCAGCAGGGGCGCGAGCGATCGACCGACGCCGGCACGTTCAGTTTCAGCCGCGACTTCGGCCGGGTGTTCTCGATTCCGGGCACCAACCGGTTCCTCGTCAAGTTCTCGTACTGGCTCAATTACTAGGCTGGAGGCTGGCGGCTGGAGGCTGGCGGTACGAGGCCGGAGGCTGGCGGCTGGCGACTGTCGCCCGCCGCCAGTCGCCAGCCGCCAGTCGCCAGCCCCCAGCCGTATAATATGAGTGTCAGCGGTTTCGCGGCCCCGGCCCTGATCCTCGGCTCCCGCAACGACGGCCCCTGGCTTCCGGGAGGAGTGCCATGTTCTCCATCAAGACCATCCTCGTCCCGACCGATTTCAGCGAGGCCTCCGAGGCCGCGTTGAACTACGGCCGGGCGCTGGCGGACGCCTTCGGCGCCTCGCTGCACCTGGTCCATGTGATGGAAGACCTGCTGGCTCATGCCTGGGCGGCGGAGGTCTATGTGGCGTCCATGCCGAACCTGCGCGAGGAAATCGAGAAGGAGGCGCGCGAGCGCCTGGCGACGATGCTCCCCGAAGAGGAGCGCGGCCGGTACCGGGCCGCCGTCTCGCTGCTCGCAGGCAATCCGTTCGTTGAAATCGTCCGGTACGCCAAGGCCAACGGCGTGGATCTGATCGTGATGGGCACACACGGACGGGGGCCAATCGCGCACATCCTGCTCGGCAGCGTGGCCGAGCGGGTCGTGCGCAAGTCGCCATGCCCGGTTCTGACCGTCCGGGATGCCCAGCACGAATTCGAGATGCCCTAGTCACCCATGTCATTCGCGCGCGAATACGTCGCGTGCGTCCTCAACGAGAACTTCGAGGACGCCAAGGCACTGTTCCTCGAGCCGCTGGTGGCGGTGCACGCGGCGCATCTCGTGATGCTCGCGGAATGCGCCATCGTGTCGCGGGAAGACGCGCGGACGGTCAAGGCCGCGCTCGACAGCATCAGCGTGGCCGAGGTTCGCGCCGCCAAGTACGACGGGTCGTTCGAGGACCTGTTCTTCTACGTCAATCGCCTGATCGAACATGCGTGCGGCCCCGAGATCGCGGGCCGGCTGCACACGGCGCGCAGCCGCAACGACATCGACATGACGTTGTACCGCATGCGCCAGCGCGAGTACATCCTGTCGCTCGTCGAGGCGGCGCTCAATCTGCGCGAACAGGTCATCGGGCAGGCCACGAACCACCGCGAGACGCTCCTCGCGCTCCACACCCACACGCAGCCGGCCCAACCCTCGACGCTCGCACACTACCTGCTCGCGACGGTCGAGCACCTGGAGCGGGATGCCGTCCGGCTGGAGGCCTCTTACGCTTCCACGAACCAGTGCCCGCTCGGCGCTTGCGCGATCACGGGCACGGGATTCCCGATCGACCGGCAGTCGACCAGCGGCCTGCTCGGGTTCTCGAAGCCGACCAGGAACACCTACGGCAGCATCGCTGCGGTCGACTACATGCTCGAGAGCGTCACGTCGACGGCTGTGCTGATGACCGGGCTTGGGCGCTTCGTGCAGGACCTGCTGCTCTGGTGCATGGCGGAAGTCGGCTACCTCCGGCTGGGGGAGGGCTACGTCCAGGGAAGCAGCATCATGCCGCAGAAGCGCAATCCCGTGGCGCTGGAACACGCGCGGGCGATCGGCAGCAAGGCGCTCGGCGAGGCGTCAGGGATCCTGCTCACCGTTCACAACACGCCGTTTGGCGACATCGTGGACACCGAGGACGATCTCCAGCCGCTCATCGATCACATGTTCCATGACGCAGCCCGCGCGATCACGCTGACCTCGGCGGCCCTGGCGAGCGCCCGGTTCGACACCGCCCTGATGGAGCGGCGCGCCGGCGAAGGGTGGATCACGATCACGGAGCTCGCCGACACGCTCGTCCGCGATCACGGGCTGGCGTTCGAATCGGCCCACGCGATCGCGCGCCAGGTCGTGCAGGCCGGCGGAGCGAATCCGGAGGCGAGCCTGAGCGAGGCGGTCGCCGACGCGTCTCGGGCGCTGCTGGGCCGGCCGATCGTCTATCCCGAAGAGGCGTTGAGGAACATCCTCAGCCCGCGCCACTTCGTCGAGGTGCGGCGAACCCTCGGCGGGCCCGCGCCCGCCGAGACCGCGCGCGCGATCTCCGACTCGATGAGCGCGCTCTCACGCGATCGCGAATGGCTGCGAAACGCGCGCGCGAGCCTCGAATCGGCGTCCAGGACTCTGCGGGAGCGGAGTGCCCGCCTGTGACCCACGCGAGTCCCCCGCCCGCCGAACCTCCCGACAAGGATCTGCGTCGAACCTACACGGCTGTCGTGCTCGTCGAACTGGCGGTCATCGCGGCCCTCTGGTGGTTCGGCCGGTATTTCGGGGGCTAGCGGATGCATCTGCTCGACTGGCTCGTCGTCGCCGCGTACCTGATCTGGATCGTCTGGGACGGGTTGCGCCGGACCAAGGGCAGCGACAAGGTCGATGGGTACTTCCTGGCGAATCGCTCGCTGCCGTGGTGGGCCGTCGGCCTGTCCGTCATGGCGACCCAGTTGAGCGCAATTACCCTGGTCGGGACCACGGGCCAGGGATACGACGATGGGATGCGGTTCGTGCAGTTCTACCTGGGACTGCCGATCGCCATGATCATCCTGTCGGTGACCGTCGTGCCGTTCTTCTACCGGGCGAAGGTCTACACGGCCTACGAGTACCTCGAACGGCGGTTCGACGCGAAGACGCGGAGCCTGGCGGCCTTTCTGTTCCTGATCTCCAGGGGCCTGTCGTGTGGCGTCATCATCGCGGCGCCCGCGGTGATCCTGTCGATCGTGCTCGACTGGAATCTGCCGCTGACGGTGCTGGCCATCGGCATGCCGACCGCGGTCTACACGGTGTTCGGCGGCGTCCAGGCGGTGACCTGGACCGACGTCAAGCAGATGGGCGTCATCATCGCCGGCGTGCTGGCGGCGATTGTCGCGCTGGTGCTGGGGCTTCCGAAGGAGGTCGGAATCGGGCAGGCGCTTCACCTGGCAGGCTCGACCGGCCGGTTGCGCGCGATCGATTTCAGCTTCAACCTGAACGACACCTACACGTTCTGGTCCGGCCTGATTGGCGGCCTGTTCCTGATGCTGTCGTATTTCGGGTGCGACCAGAGCCAGGTCCAGCGCTTCCTGACCGCGAAATCGGTGAACGAGGGCCGCGAGTCCCTGCTGATGAGCGCGTTCGTGAAGATCCCGCTCCAGGCCATGATCCTGCTGACGGGCGTGCTGGTCTTCGTGTTCTACCTGTTCGTACAGCCGCCGGTGGTGTTCGATCGGAAACAGGAAGAGCTGCTGAAGAAGGGACCCTCGGCCTCGCAGTTCTCGGCGATCCAGGGTGAGTTCGATCGCGCGTTCGCCGCGAGGCGGGACGCGGCGGTCGCGGCAACCGGAGCGCTGCGCGAGGGCGTTCAGCAACGGGTGTCCGACGCTGAAGCCGCCTTCCAGAAGGCCGATGCAAGCCTGAAGGCCACGCGCGCGCAAGCGACCGATCTCATCAAGGCGGCGACCCACGACGCCACCTACAAAGACGTCAACTACGTGTTCCCGACCTTCATCACGACGCGCATGCCCATCGGCATCGTCGGCCTGCTCATCGCCGCGATCTTCGCCGCGGCCATGTCGAGCATCGCCGCCGAGCTGAACGCGCTGTCGACGGCGACCGTGATCGACTTCTACCGCCGGCACATCCGGACCGACGCGTCCGACGCACACTACCTGAAAGTGTCGATGTGGGCGACCGGCTTCTGGGGCCTGGTAGCTTGCGGCGTCGCGATCTTCGCCGTGCGCCTCGGGTCGCTCATCGAGGTGGTCAACCGGTTCGGATCGTTCTTCTACGGATCGCTGCTGGGAGTGTTTGCGCTCGCCATCCTGACCAGGCGTGCGACGGGCCGGGGCGCGTTCTGGGGACTCATTGCGGGCATGACGGCGGTGGCGCTCGTCGCGCGCTACACGTCAGTCTCGTTCCTCTGGCACAACGTGGTCGGCGTGGTCGTGGTGGTCACGGTCGGGATGCTGCTGAGCCTGACCGAACAACCGAAGACGCCGCACCCGTCAGCGCCGTCCGCGTAACGGCGCTGCGATCCGGACGCCCGACGCCTGGCGCCCGGATCGTCGGTCCGCGTGAGCGCGGTGCTACGGCACGACGAGCGTGAACTCATTGGACGCGGTGCTCGTGCCGCACAAGTTTCTCGCCTTCACCCGCACCCGATAGGTCCCGGCGGCGATGCCGCCGAAGGTGACCGTTGTGCCCGGCCCGCCGAGATCGATGTTGGCGAGATCGGACAAACCGGCTCCCGACCCTGCCTCGAGGATGTAGGTCGTTGGGCCGTTGCTGGTGCCAGCGAAATTGGGTGCGGTCCACCCGAACTGTACCGTGCCGCCACTGTTGAGATTCGTGTGGAGGCCGGCTGGAGCGCCGGGCGCAGCGGTGCAGCCGACGACCAGCACGACCTGATTGGACGTCCCGCTCGTACCCCCGGTATTGGCAGCCCTCACTCGAACGTAATACGTCCCGTTTGCGATGCCGCCGGCTGCATAGGAGGTGGCGGTGTTCCCGGTGGAGAAGTTCGCGAGGTTCGAGAGGCCAGGGCCCGAGCCGGCCTCGACGAGGTACGCGGCGGGCGGGCCGCCCGAGCCCGGCGCAGTCCACGCCAGGGCGATCGACGATCCGGCGGAACTCCACGTCAGGCCGCTCGGCGCCCCGGGTGCCGGCGGGCCCACAACGACCAGCACCTCGTTGGAGGGGCCGCTGGTCCCGATGAGGTTGGCGGCCCGGACGCGGATGAAGTAGCGCCCGTTGGCGACGCCATTGGCGATGAACGACGTTGCGGAATTGCCGGTTGAGAAATTCGCGAGATCAGCCAAACCCGAAGACGATCCCGCCTCGATCATGTACGCGCTCGGCGCGCCCCCTGCAGTGGAGGCGATCCAGGAAAGGGAGAGTGTTGAACCCGAGGCGCCTCCACTCAAGCCGCTCGGCGCACCGGGCGGGCCAACGACCACCCTGATCTCGTTCGATGGCCCACCGGGGCCGCCGGCATTTGTCGCCCGTACACGCAGATAATAGTCGCCGCTCGCCACACCGTTCGCGACGAAGGTGGTCGCGGCGTTGCCTGTGTTGACCGTCGCGAGATTCGCCAACCCCGGCGCTGATCCGGCCTCGATGATGTAAGCGGTGGGTGAGCCTCCGCTGCCAGGCGCTGTCCACGACAACGTGACGGTCGATCCGCTGGCGCTCCCGGTCAAGCCGGTCGGGACGCCGGGCACTACGGTGGGTTGCCATCGGTGGTAGAGGATATTCAGCAAGGCGACGAATTCCCCCGTGGCCTTGAGATTGCCAGCCTGGGTGGGGTGGCTGTCGCCCGTCGGGTACGCCAGGAAGTTGGTGCCCTGATCGGTGATGTGTTCAATGCCGCCGTTTCGATACCGATGGTGGTTGCCCGTGGCCGCGCCGAGATCGTTCGAATTGGCGTTTCCGCCATTCGAGGTCAGGACCGTGTAGAAATCGAACACCGCAACGTTCTGGTGGCCATAGCCGGCCAGCCACTGATTCACCAGCCAGTCGTTGAACGCACGCGCATTGGCCGCCTGTCCGGTTGTGGTCTCCTGTTGACGCAGGGGCGGCGCGGCGATGACGACAAACAGCTTCTCCTGGTGCGCCGCGAAGTAGGGCAGCAGGTCGAGGTAGATCCGCTTGGCGTTGGCGACGGTCAGAGCGGAGTGGTTGTCGGCGGATGCGGCGGGGGGGTCATTCGGATTCCCGTCGATGTTCGAGTTCGGGAAACATGACTTGAACATGACGACGGTGTTGGGCCCGCCTGGGTCCGTCACCATCCGCGAATAGGCGGAGTGCTTTGAGCTCTCGGCGTAGAGCGCCGCCAGGTATGGCTCGCGATTCGGCCCCGTGAACCAGCTGTACCAATCCGGAATGTCGGTATGGTCACCAATGGTCCCGCCCTCGTCCGGGTCGGCCGGCCCCCACCCGTAGTTGGTATCGCTGACGAAGTAGTTGTTGTCGCGCAGCGCCAGCCCGAGCTGTCCGTTGCCATCGACGAGCCAGGATTCGCCGGTGGAATGGTGAATGAAGATCAGTTTGACCGGTTGAGCGGGCGGGGACGGATCGAATGCCGGGTCGTCCCGACCGGGAGTCGTGCCGACGTTCGACGCCGCACCGCCCCGGGCGAAGGGCCACAACGCGACCGCCATCGCGAGCGACAGCAGCCAGACTCGGCCACGCGACGCGGATGTCATGAATGCCTCCATTCGACGCGCCGGCGCTCGGGGGGCTGCGAGACGACCGCAGGCGCGCGCACACCAATCACCGTCCGGGCCAATCGGTCAGCCGGAACGAACGGGTTCACGCCGACCCGCGAACGATAGCACTGATCGGTTTCCGCAGGCTGGTCGCCGCTGCACAGGCATCCACGTCGACGCCGGGCCAGACATCCGCCGCCGCCGCGACACGTGCGCAGGCGTTCACGTGACGAAGTCGAGTGGAGCGCGGCGTTCTTCAGCGATCCAGGAGCCTGGTATCCGGGTCAGGGACACCAACGGTGAGCGCGAACAGCCGCAACGCCGCGAGCTGCCTGCCGGTGAGCGCGAAGCTGGAGCTCATGACGCGCCCTGTCACTCGCTCGGCCATGATGAGCACCTGGAGGTCCGCCGCGCTCATGCTGAAGCCGACTCGCGTGATCTCTCCACCGGCGGGGACGAACCCGTAGTCGCCCCAGGACCGGCCGAAGTAGAACAGCCGCAGCGGGCGGGATCCGGCGCGCTCGACGGTGAACTCCAGCTCGAAGTTTCGTATCGTGTTCGGATTGGAGGTGACCGCTGGCACGGCCAGGACGGTAACCTCGCTTGGGAGACCCTCCGGCCGGCGCCCAGGATACTCGACCCGAAGCACCAGTGAGGCCGCCGAGGGTGTGTTGTTGGCGCCGGGCGGCGTCAGCGCCAGCTGAGCGATGGTCGACCTGGTCTCGGCCGAGTACTCCGACTTGACCTCGCAGTCATTCAGAACGAACAGCCCGTACGGCGCGGGCACTTGCGGCGGAGCTCCGGATGCGGCCAGCGTCCCGGCCAATGCCACGGCCAGGATGGCCGCAGTCGGCAACCCCTGGTGACGGAATCGGGCGGCGCTGTGAGACCATCGAGTCATACGGTCTCTCCACATTGAATGTCGTGTTCGACGCCGAACGGCCAGGCACGCTCCTGGATCCAACCCGGCGCCCAGTTGAGTTGACCATGCGCCGGGAATGGAGCGGGTGGGCTTCAGCCCGCATGCCCCGGGCCGAATGTGCTCAGCACAAGTGTGCTCCAGGAATCCAGTATGCGCCCCTCCGGGGCTCTGTCAACGACCACCGGACCACCTGACACGACGACTGTGCAACATTCGGTCGACGAGGTCGCCGTCCGTCGTTAAGGCACGATCAGTATGAACTCGTTCGACGGTGCGCTGGCGCCGCAGGCGTTTCTGGACTTCACGCGCACGTAGTAAGTTACCTGGGCCTATCCCGCCGAAGGTCACGGTCGTGCCGGACCCGCCGAGATCGACCACGGCGAGATTCGACTGCCCCGGAGAGGATCCCGCCTCGAGGATGTACGTCGTCGGTCCGTTGCTGGTTCCCGCGACGTTGGGCGCGGTCCACCCGAACTGCACCGTGCCACCGCTGTTGACGTTGGTGTGCAGTGCACTCGGTGCGCCGGGCGCCGCGGTGCAGCCGACGACGAGCGCGATTTCATTGGATGGCCCGCTGGGCCCTCCCGTATTGGTGGCCTTGACGCGGACGAAGTACGTTCCATTCCCGATTGCGCCCGCTGAGTAGGACGTCGCCGCGTTTCCGGTCGAGAAACTCGCGAGGTTCGCGAGGCCCGAGTTCGTCCCGGCCTCAATCGTGTAGGCGGCGGGCGCGCCACCCGTGGTCGGCGCCGTCCACCAGAGCGAAATCGTCGATCCCGCTGAACTCCAGGTCAGCCCGCTCGGCGCCCCCGGTGCCGCCGGACCGACGATGACCACCACCTCGTTGGAGGCGGGACCCGTTCCGCCGGCGTTGGTTCCGCGCACGCGAAGGAAGTACCGGCCGTTGGGGACTCCACCGGCGCCAAAGGAGGTTGCCGCGCTTCCCGTCGAGAAACTCGCGATGTCCGAGAGGCCCGTTGCAGACCCCGCCTCGATCATAAATGCGGTGGGCGCGCCTCCTGTCGTTGGTGCGATCCAGGACAACGAGAGCGTCGATCCCGAGGCGCCGCCGCTCAACCCGCTCGGGGCGCCAGGCGCGACGTTGCCGACCACCAGCCTGACTTCATTGGACGGGCCGCTGGTGCCGAAGGCGTTCTTCGCCCGCACGCGCAAGTAATACTGGCCCGTACCCACACCAGTGGCGACAAACGACGTGGACGGATTACCCGTGTCGACCGTCGCGAGGTTCGACAGGCCCGGCGCTGAACCCGCCTCGATGATGTAGGAGGCCGCAGGGTTGGCCGGCAACGGGGTCGCTGGGAGCGGTCCCGACGGTGCGGTCCACGACAGTGTGAGAGTGAATCCCGTCACCGAACCGTTCAATCCGGTCGGCGCGTTTGGCGCCGTGTCGGCGGCCGCCTGGGTGACCGTGAACGTCTTCCCGGCGATCGTCACCGTTCCGATACGAATCACCTGCTGGGGATTGGCGGCGACGGTGTAGTGGACCGTCCCGCTCCCGGTCCCTCCCGGCGTCACGTTCGTGATCCAGCTCGCGCTGCTGACCGCAGTCCAAGCGCAGTCCGACTCATTCGCCGTCACCGCCACCGTGCTCGAGCCGCCCGTCGATCCAGGCGTCGCCGAGGTCGGGTTGATCGACAGTGAGCACACGGCCCGTGGGGTGAGCGCGAAGCTGGCGATGGCCGTCCCGCCGCCAAGCCCCGCAATTGGCGTGCCCGTCGTGGCGGTGCATGCGCCTCCAGGGCAGGGGATGTTGTCGTACAGTTCGTCGATGAGGCGGATCGTGTTCGACGTCCGCGCAAAGTAGGTGCCTGGTACAAGGCCGCTGATGTTGTAGATCCCGCACGCGTTGGTTAGGAGGTTGGTCACCGAAGACCCGGTGCTGCCGTAGGCATACACACGGACGCTGGCGACCGGTGAGGAACTCGACGCGTTGGTGATCTTGCCGGTTATCGTGGCCCCGCGCGCCAACGCGAAGTTGACCGTGGCCGTCCCGCCGGCGGCCGCCGGGACCGGGGTGCCCGTCGTCACCGTGCATGCGGCAAGCGGGCAGGGGATGTCGTCGTACAGTTCGTCGATGAAGCCCGCACTGTTCGACGTCCTGATGAGGTAACTGCCCGTCGGCAGCCCGGCAAACGAGTACACCCCACTTGCGTTCGTGAAGCCGCTGGCGACCGATGAGCCGCCGGTGCTGCGGTACACGTACACGTACGTGTTGACGGATTCGTGTGTCGACGCCGCGGTGACCGTCCCGGTGATCGTCGCACCCCGGGTCAGCGCGAAGTTGGCAGTGGCCGATCCTCCATCCGCCACAACGATCGGCGTGCCAGAGGTCACCGTGCATGACGACAACGGACAAGGGATGTCGTCGTACAGCTCGTCGAGCCAGCCGGAACTATTCGATGTTCTGGCAACGTAGCTGCCCGCTGGCAGCCCAGCGACCGAGTAGACGCCGCTCGAGTCGGTGTAGTCAGCAGCCACAGACGACCCGCCCGTGCTCCGATAGACGTAGACCGCGACACCGGAGACCGGCGCAGACGTCGACGCATTGGTGACCGTGCCGGTGATCGTGGCTCCAGGCGCCAGTGCGAAGTCGGCCGTGGCCGTCCCGCCCGCGGCCACCACGATCGGCGTGCCCGTCGTCACCGAGCACGACGAGAGCGGGCAGGGGATGTTGTCGAACAACTCGTCAATCAGCCCGGTGTTCGCCGTCCGGGCAAAGTAGCTGCCCGCGGGCAGCCCGCCAACCGAGTACACACCGCTCGAGTCCGTATAGTCCAAGGCCACGTACAAACCGGCGCTGTTGTAGATGTTGACGTTGGCGCTGGCGACGGGCGCGGAAGTCGATGCGTTGATGACCGTGCCGGTGATCGTCGCACCCGCGGTCGTGGCTCCCGGGGCCAGTGCAAAATCGGCCGTGGCGGTGCCGCCTTCGGTTATCACGATTGGCGTACCCGTCGTCACCGTGCACGAGCCACCCGGGCAGGGGAGATCGTCGAACAGTTCGTCAATCAGGCCGGCGGAGTTGGACGTCCTGGCAAAGTAGGTGCCCGCCGGCAGCCCGCCAATCGAGTAGACGCCGCTGGCATTGGTCGAGGCGTTTTTCGCGAAGCATCCAGCGTTGCCGCTGGCATAGACCGTGACGTTGGCGACGGGCGCGGAGGTCGATGCATTGGTGACGGTGCCGGTGATCGTGCCTCCAGGCGCCAACGAGAAATCGGCGGTGGCCGCTCCCCCGTCGGTGAGGACGATGGGCGTGCCCGTTGCCAGGATGCACGACGAGAACGGGCAGGAAATGTCGTCGTAGAGCTCGTCGATCAAGCCGACGCTGTTCGACGTCTTGACCAGATAGCTGCCCGCCGGCAGACCGCCAATCGAGTAGACGCCGCTCGCGTTGGTTGTGGTGCTCGTAGAAGACGATCCGACGGTGCTCCGGTAGACATAGACCGTGACACCGGCGACCGGCGCGGAGGTCGACGCGTTGGTGACCGTACCTGTCATCGTCGCCCCCGGCACCAGCGCGAAGTCGGCCGTGGCCGTCCCACCGGTGACCACCGCAATCGGCGTGCCTGTTGTTACGGCGCATGCGGAGGACGAGCAGGGGAGGTCGTCGTACAACTCATCGATGAAACCGAAAGTGTTCGACGTCTTGGCGAAATAGGTGCCGGAAAGGAGCGCATTGGCGGTGTAGACACCGCTCGAATTGGTCAGGGCGCTCGTCACAGACGACCCGGTGCTGCCGTAGACATACACCCGGAGGTTGGCAATAGGGGCAGAGGTGGATGCGTTGGTGACCGTGCCGGTGATTACGCCATAAGGCATCAACGCGAAGTTGGCCGTCGCCGTCCCGCCGGCGCCAACGACGATCGGGGTGCCCGCGGTCACCGTGCATGAGCCGTTCGGGCAGGGGATGTCGTCGAACAGTTCGTCAATCAACCCGCTGCTCGACGTCCTGGCAAAGTAGGTGCCCTCCGGCAGTCCACCAATCGAATAGACTCCGCTCGAGTTGCTGGAACCGCTGGCCACCGACGCGCCGCCGGTGCTCCGGTAGACATAGACCCAGGCGCTGGCAACGGGCGCTGAGGTCGAGGAATTGGTGATCGTACCGGCGATCGTCGCCCCTGGCACCAGGGCGAAATCGACCGTGGACGTTCCGCCATCAACCACCACGATTGGCGTGCCGGTCGTCACCGTGCACGAAAAGTACGGACAGGTGATGTCGTCGTACAACTCGTTGATCAGCCCGGCGCCGTTCGCCGTCCTGGCGAAGTAGGTGCCCGCCGTCAGCCCACCAGTCGTGTAGACCCCGCTCGCATTCGTGAGGCCGTGGGTCACGTAGGAACCGGAGCTTCCGTAAATATCGACGTCCACGCTGGCGACGGGCGCGGTGGTCGATGCGTTGGTGACCGTGCCGGTGATCACCCCAAGAGCGATCAGGACGAAATCGGCCGTGGCGGTTCCGCCTTCGGCTACCACGATTGGCGTGCCCGTCGTCACCGTGCACGAGGAGCCCGGGCAGGGGATGTTGTCGTAGAGCTCGTCGATGAAACCGGTACTGTTCGACGTCTTGGCGAAGTAGGTCCCCGGCAGCAGCCCACCGGCGGTGTAGACACCGCTCGCGTTGGTCAGGGCGCTCGTCACAGGCGACCCGGTGCTGCCGTAGACATACACCCAGAGGTTGGCGACGGGCGCGGAGGTCGATGCGTTGGTGACCGTGCCGGTTATGGCCCCATATGGCATCAACGCGAAATCGGCCGTCGCTGTTCCGCCAGGGGCCACCACGATTGGGGTGCCCGTCGTCACCGTGCACGAGGAGCCCGGGCAGGCGATGTTGTCGTACAGCTCGTTGATCAGCCCGAGACTGTTTGACGTCCTGGCAAAGTACGTGCCCGCCAGCAGGCCAGCAGCCGAGTAGACGCCGCTCGCGTTGGTGAAGCCCAAGGCCGCGTAAGAACCGGTACTGCTGTAGATGTTGACGCCGACGCTGGCGACCGGCGCGGACGTCGATGCATTGGTGACCGTACCAGTGATGACTCCATAGGGCATCAACGCAAAATCGGCCACGGCTGTTCCGCCCGCTGCTACAGCGATCGGCGTGCCCGTCGTCACGGTGCATGAGCCGTTCGGGCAGGGGATGTTGTCGAACAGCTCGTCAATCAGGCCGACAAAGTTCGTCGTCCTGGCAAGATAGGTACCCGCAGGTAATCCACCAATCGAGTAAACGCCACTGGCATTTGTGCCGCCAGTCGCCACTGCCGACCCGCCCGTGCTGAGGTAGACATAGATGGTGACACTGGCGACGGGCGCGGATGTCAATGCGTTGGTGACCGTCCCGGTGATCGTGGCCACTGGCTCCAGCGCGAAGTTCGCCGTCGCCGTCTCGCCAGCAGCCACGACGATCGGCGTGCCCGTTGTCACGGTGCACGAAGAGAAGGGACATGGGATGTTGTCGTACAGTTCGTCAACCAGCCCGCTATTCCATGTCCGGACGAAGTAGGTCCCCGCCGGCAGCCCTCCAATCGAGTAGGCGCCGCTGGCGCTGGTGGAGACACTGCTCACGTATGAGCCTGTACTTCCGTAGGCCTCCACGGTGCGGTAGGCAACGGGTGCGGACGTCGCGGCGTTGATGACCGTGCCTGCGATCGTGGCCGGTGGCGGCAGGGCAAAATCCTGCCTGACCGCCTGGTCCGCTGCCACTGATACGCTCGTCCGTACCGTGCCGTATCCGCCGGTCCTGGCTGCATCAAACGCCACGCTGCCGGTCGCGCTGGAAAAGAGCTGGAAAACCCCGTCCGGCAGGCTGGGATCATTCGGCGTCGCCACGGAGGCTGTCGTCTCCGAGGGGTGTTCCACGCTGCTCACTGTCGCCCCGACCAGCCCGCCGCTGGTAGCGGCATCGGTCACGACCCCGACGACCAGCCCACCCGCCACTTGAGGGCATCCGAATCCGACCGCGACATCATCGACGTACCAGCCATTCCAGACGACCGAGGAGTCCGTCGTCAGGTGGAACCGCACACGGAAGTTCGTGACGTCGTAGGTGGCATCGAGCGAGACGCTGTGCCTGGTCCACGTTGTATCGACCGTCCCGCGGAACGGGCCGTACACGGTCGTCCACGTCGAGCCGCCATCCTTGCTGACCTCGACGCTGGCGCTGTCACAGCAGCTCTCAGTCTGCAGCCACTGCCACCACGAGATCGTCGGCGCCTGACCGGCATACGCGCTCAGATCGATACTCGCCGACGTCAGCGTGCTGTTCTCGCTGTTGTTGTAGCTGCCCGCGAGGTTGGTAGCCCACGCCTTCGTGCCGGAATGCGCCGAGTTCGGACCGCTGGTCGGCACACCCCACGCCCAGCTCGACGACGTGCCCGCGCCGAGGTAACTGCCATTGTCCGCTTCGAAATCCGCCAGCAGAATATTGGTCGTCGGATTCGAATAGCCCGGCGCCGCGCACGTTGATATCGGGAGAGTGAAGTCCACCGCATCCGTGGCCGGGTCGCCCGTCGGGGTCATCGATCCGGTGCCGATCTGATAGCCCGGAAATTGTGCGGTGGCCGTCAACTGATACGTCACGTCTGTCGACAGGCTGATGCTGTACTCGCCTGTTGCGGGATTCGTGTACACCGTCTTGGAGGGATCACCGACGACATCGATTCGCGCGTAGAGCGGCCAGCCGTGGCCGGACCCATCGCGCACCACACCGCTGATCGCGGCGGCGGCGGAAGGCGAGGGCGACGCGTTGTGCGTCGCCCTCTCAGCGGTCACGCTGACAGTCCCGGTGACCGTGCCGGTGATCGTGCCTCCTGGAGCCAGCGGGAAGTCGACCTTCAGCGTCGTTCGGTTGACCGTCACCTCGACCGGCGTGCCGTTTGCGATCGGGCACCTGCCATCTGCTTCGCACCCAACGTTGTCGTAGACCTGGTCTCGATAGGTGCCCCAACTCCTGGAGCGCCCCCGCACGAGGCCAGCCGGCACACCATTCGTCAAGTAGCGACCCTGATCATCGGTCCACGTCCACGCCATCCAGTTGCCCGTTGCCGGTGTGAATTCGGTGACCACGCCTTCGATGCCGGCACCCGTCCTCCCATCAGTCACCCTGCCCGAGATGCGACCGCCGGGCACCAGCTCGAAGTCGATGTGGTCCGTCGTGGCCGATCGATCGACAGGAACAAGAGCGCCGAGCGACAGACTGCACCAATCCGGGCACACGATCCCTGGATACAGCTGATTGACATAGCCGCTGCCCTCCGCGGTCCTGACGACGTATGCGCCGGATGGCAACCCGGCACCCAGGAGGTAGCCGCCAGACTCGCCCGTACGGCCCGTTGCAGCCAGGTCGCCGTTGGGGGTGTAGACGTGAATCCAGACGTCAGGGAGGGCGTTTCCCATGGCGACCACGCGGCCGCCAATCCTTCCGCCTCGATCCAACATGAAATTGACGCCTGACACGTCGTTGTCGCCGGCCACGAGGATGGCGGCCCCGGAAGCCAGTGGCGTTCCGATGGCCACCACGTCGCCGAAAATCTCGTCCACGTAGCCCAGTTCGTTGGATGTCCTGGCGTAGTAGGTGCCCGGCGCGACGGCGGCATCGGTCGTGTATGTGCCCATCGCGTCGGTCGTACCGTCCGCTACCCAGATCTGGTTCGCATCGTAGATGGTGACGCACACATTCTGGAGCGGGGCTCCGGCCGCCGTCGTCACCGTTCCCGTTATGCGCGATCCACCCGCGAGGATGATCTCGATGCCGGGCGTACTCGAACCGGGGACCACCTGAACTGGAATACCCGAGGTCGGGCTCGACGCCACATTCGCGCCGTAGGTGGCGTTGACCAGTCCGGCCCGGTTGTTCGTGCGCAGGAAGTAGGCGCCGGACGGGAGACCGGCGGTGGTGAACTCACCGGACGCGTTCGTGAGGGGGCTGTTTCCGACCCACCGTCCCGTGGCGTCGTACACTTCCACCCATGCGGCCCCGGCCACGACTGCGCCCGTACCGGCCCTGCGGATAGTCCCGGCAATCTGCCCGCCGGTCGAGAGAGTGAAGTCGATGCCCTCTGTCGTCCGGCCGGCCGAAATCCGGAGGGTCTGGCCGAAGGATGGGCGGCATGTCCCGGCCACGCAGTCCCCCGCCCCGTACAGGCCATCTATTTCGGGACCTGCCTCCATCGTGCGCGCGTAGTACTGACCAGGAGCCACCCGCTCAACCACGAACTTCCCACGAGCATCGGTCATCGCGTCGGCAACGACATCACCTGTCGCCGTCACGACTTGTACGCGAACGCCGCCTAGCCCGCCACCAGATCGGGCGCTCGTCACCATGCCGGCGACGCTTTCGGTTTGTCGTGCGCCAGAACTCCGCGATCGATCCGGCAGACGAGGTTCGTGGCCGAGCGGCCATTGCGACGGAATCCGGTCCATCATTCCTTTGGGTCCGCGGGCCTCCATCGGCGGCACGAAATCCGGGTCGCCGGAAACCCGTGTGACTCCTCGGTCCGGAATCGCCGACTGCGGTCTGTTGGCGGTTCCGGCGGCGGGCTTCCCATCCGATCGTGCCGCCATGGCGACCGCGGTAGTTGTCGCGCCGGGGTTGAAGCTCGTGCCGGACACCTGTGCGCGTGCGACGCCACTTGTGGCGACGAGTGCGCACACCATGGCAATGACGCGGGGGTGATTCCGAATGTCTGGCGTCACAGCTTTCTCCTTGCCTGACTGGTGCGGTGCGCCAGAGGCCTAAACGACCCGCCTCTGCCTGCAACGGTCGGATCACTGCCGGTGCCGCTCCGCTGCCAGCTACAGCGTCCGACTGATCTCAGAACCAAGTCGCAGTGCCGACCGAGCCCGTGGTGTGTGAGCGTCGAGGTGGAAACTAAGGCTCAGGGTAACAACCTGTCGAACGCGAACGGGCTGGCGTAGCTGTGGGAGGGGTTCGACCGCCGACTGGGGGGAGTCGGCCGAGTCCCAGAGCCTACGAGCAACTAGCGCCCAATACTGGACCTCCTACATCTGCGAGTCAAGGCAGATTGAGCGATTGCTTTCCGGGGCTCAGCCGATCACGTCTCAAGACCGCGTCACGGTCAGGACCCGGCGACGATCTGGAGACAACGTGGCGACACGACGGCCTGGCGGCAAAGGTCGCCGCCGGCCAGCCACGGACTCGCGGAATTCCTGCGGGGGCCTGCACGCCTGGAGCTTCTACCAGACGCGGCAGCGGTCCTCCTTGACCATCGGCTGTCCGGCCTTGCAGGTAAACGCCCGCTGGAATTCCGGCATGTTCACCACCAGGCCGTTCACGCGATACTTGCCCGGCGAGTGCGGGTTGGTGACGGCGTTGACGCGCAGGTTCTCTGGGCGCTGGTTCTCGCAGGCCCACTGCGCGTAGCCGACGAAAAAGCGTTGCTCGGGCGTAAGGCCGTCGGCATCGCGCAGCTGCTGGTTCCTCGTCTGCTCCTTCCACGCCATCCACGCCAGGATCAACCCGCCGAGGTCCGCGACGTCCTCGCCCTCCGTCAGCTTGCTGTTGATCTTGATGTCGTCGACGATCGTGTAGGTCGCGTACTGATCGACGATGCACTGCGCACGGCTCGTGAAGTTCTTGCCGTCTTCCTCCGTCCACCAGTCCTTCAGATTGCCCTTGGCGTCGAACTGCCTGCCCTCGTCGTCGAAGCCGTGCGTCAGCTCGTGTCCGATCGTCCCGCCGGTGTTGCCGTAGTTCGGCGCGTCGTCCATCTTCGGATCGTAGAGCGGAGGCTGGAGCACGCCGGCCGGGAAGTTGATGTCGTTCATCTGCGCATCGTAATAGGCATTCACCGTGGGCGGCGTCATGCCCCATTCACCCCGATCGAGCGGCTTGCCGATCTTGGCGAGCTGGCGCCTGGACTCGAAGGCTGTCGCCCGTTCGACGTTGCCCGCGAAGTCCCCGCGCTCGACGCGAACGGAGCTGTAATCGCGCCACTTGTCCGGATAGCCGATCTTGTTGACGATCGCGTGCAGCTTCTCGAGCGCCTTCTGCCTGGTGGCGGGGCTCATCCAGTTGAGCTGGTTGATGTCGTCCTGCATCGCCTGCTCGATCTGCCTCGTCATGGTCAGCGCCTTCTGCTTGAGCTCGGGACTGAAGGCGCGATTCACGAATTCCTGGCCGAGCGCCTCGCCGAGCTGGTTGTCCGTCAGGCTCACGCAACGTTTCCAGCGCGGACGCAGCTGCGGGACGCCGCGGAGCGTCTTGCTGAAGAACTCGAAGTTCTCGTTGACGAATGCCGCCGAGAGGAACGGCGCTTCGGCGTGCACGAGGTGCCAGCGCAGGTAGGTCTTGATGTCACCGAGGCTCCTGGCCTGGAGTTGCCTGTCGAGCGCCGCGAAGAACGCCGGCTGCGTCACGTTGAACGTGTCGAGCGCGGGCAGTCCTGCGCCTCTCATGTAGGCGGCCCAGTCGAAGCTGGGCGTCATCGCTTGCAGGCCCTTGAAGTCGACTTTGTGGAAGAGCTTGTACGGATCGCGCTGCTCGACTCGGGTGAGTGACGCCTTTGCCAGGCTCGTCTCGATGTCCATGACGATCGCGGCTTCACGACGGGCGGCGTCCGGCCTGTCTCCGAGCAGTTGCAGCATCTTCTGGACGTGAGCGACGTATTTCTGCCGAAGCTCGACGGACCGCTGATCGTCCTTGGTGTAATAGTCCCGGTCGGGAAGGCTCAGGCCGCCTGCGGTGGCAAAGGCGATGATGCTCTCTGAGTTCGAGAAGTCCTGGTTCGACCCGAACCCGAACGCGAAGCCGTCGCCCTCTGTCATGAGGTGCAGGCTGGCGAGCACCGATGGAAGATCGTGCTTCGACTTCATGCCCTCGATCCGGGCGAGATTGGGAGCGAGCGGCTTGCTCCCGAGTCCTTCGACAGCTGACTCGTCCATGCATGCCGAGAAATAGGCGCCGAGCTTCTGCTGCGTCGCGTTTTGTCCGGTCGTCCTGGTGGCGAGGTCATCGAGAATGCCCCACAGGAACTGCTGGTTGTCCTGGAACAACTTGCCGTAGACACTCCACCCAGCCTGGTCGGCAGGAATGGGATTGCTCTTCATCCAGCCGCCGCAGGAGTACTGGTAGAAGTCGGCGCACGGGTCAGCGCTCCTGTCCATGGCGCTCACATCCAGGCCGGGCGTGTAGGGCAGGGCGGCGATGGGCTTTTCGCTGACGGTCTGAGTCTGTGTGGCGGCTGACGGCTTGCTGATCGATCCGGGACTCTGGGGTGCGGGGCCCTGGGCCTGTGCCCATGAGGCGGAGAGAAACAACGCGGCGGCGACGGCAACGTGCCAGGTGCGCATAGAACCTCCGGTGATATACAGACCAGTTTAATCGTAGAAGGAGTGAGGGCAAACCGTAGCCCGAGACCTGCAGCCGCGCTCGCCGGCAGGACATGTGGCCCTAGCGCACGCGGCCGGACCCGCTCGAAGGTGCGAGGGCAAACCGCAGCCCGAGACTTGTAGCCACGCTCGCCGGCAGGACTTGTGGCCCTAGCGCACGCGGCCCGACCCGCTCGGCGGGCTGAATCGTCCCGATTCGACTGCGATAGAATGAACCGCCACAGGGACGACCCGATGACACGGAGTTTCCGACACCGCCTGATCCACGCGCCATGGGCCGCGCTCGCGCTCACTCTTGCTTGTGTCTCGGTCGCCTGCGCGGGAAAGTCGACAGACTCCTCCGGGGCCGGCCCCAGCCCCGCGGTTCAGTTTCCCGCCCTCGACGTGATGCTCGCCGACAAGGTGCTCGGCAATGCCGCCGCAGCGGTGACGATGGTCGAGTATTCGTCGCTGACCTGCCCCCACTGCGCGTCATTCCACTCAGCGACACTGCCGCAGATCAAGACCGCCTATCTCGACACCGGCAAGGTGAAGCTCATTTACCGAGACTTCCCGCTGGACAGCGCGGCCATGTCGGCGGCGATGGTGGCCCGCTGCTCAGGCGATCGCTACTTCACGGTGGTGGATCAGCTGTTCCAGTCGCAGGCGGCATGGTCGGGCAGTGCGAATCCGACCGCCGCGATCAAAGTGGTGGTCGCCTCGACAGGGATGACCTCCGCCGAGGTCGACGCGTGCGTGGCTCTGACTGAACTCCGGAACGGCATCACGAACATGAAGGCTGCCGGACAGCAGCAGTTCGGCGTCGGCGGCACCCCGACCTTCATCATCGGCTCGCAGACCATCGCGGGCGCCTACCCGTTTGCCACCTTCGATGCCGTGCTGAAACCCCTCACCCAGTGATGCGTCGGACTGACCCGCGTCGCACGATGGGTCGCTGCCTCGCAAGGCGGCGATCTCCTTGCCCGGCCGCAACACCCGATCCGGTCACCCTCTCGGTCGCGCGGCTTAGAAATACATTCGGCTGTCGAAGGACACCCTGAGGAACAGGAGGAAGCGCTCTCCGTGCCGGAGCGTCTGCCCCACCGCACCAATCGGTGTCAACCTGGTCGTGCTCTCGAAGCTCGCGCCCGACTGGATCACGAGCGTCGAGACCTGCTTGCCCGCGACGGCACGCAGCAGTTGCACCTCCACGACCGGGAATTCCCACTCCATCGATCTCATGTCATGCGCGATGGGCGGCCCGTATCCGGTGGGGATGGCGGAGAGGACCGTGACGGCGTCGGGCCCTCCGAGATAGCCGTAGAGGGTCAGCCCGACCTCGCGTCCCAGGACGAATTGCACGCGGCCAAACGGCGATCGGAACCCGGCCTGCCACGGAATCAAGCCGCCGTTGACGGCCGTGATGGCCATGGCGTCCAGCGTTCTCGGCGCTGCGAGCGCGAGGATTGGCGTCGCGAGGATGAGGTCGCCCGGGATCAGCCAGAACGGCACGCGCATGCGCAGAGCAACCGCGTTTCGAGAGGGAATCTGTATCTGCGACCCGTCGGGTGTGTTTCCGCCGCAGCGACTGCCGCAGATGAACCCCTCGGAATTGCGCGTCAGGAACCCTGCCTGAAGCCACAACTGGCCGTCCCCGGACGGGCCGGCCAGCGACTCGAGACCGATTCCAGCTCGAACCGACAGGTTCAGCGAGGCCGCGTCGACCCACTTTCCGGGTGACCAGGTCCCCCTGGTCTGTCCGATCCAGCCTCCGCCCGCTACCGCGATGAAGCCGCCGATGTCCGCTCGGTAGCGCGGCAGGGACCCTGGGCCGGGCCCGAGGCTCGGCACCGGCGTGAAGGGGAGGGCCTCTGCGAGCAACTTACGGGCGTCGTCGTCGAAGATCGGCATGGGCATCCGCTTGGCGGCGCAGACGTCGAACGCGGCCTCCTCACGCGCGTCGCCAAGGTCGATCTTCATCACGACCGATGCCCCGCTCGATGAAGGGTCGGCTGCCTCGAGGAAGCGTGCGAGGCTGATCTGGACGACGTGCGCCGCCTGGTCGAGCCCTTCGGGGCGCAGGTAGCCGTCACCGAAGAGGATGAACGGCGTGTTGCGCCAGTCGCTCGACTCCAGCCCGTGCAGGTTGTAGTAGTCGTGCGTCCCTTTCCGCTCCGCCCGGTCGCCCCAGGAACCGACGGTGTGCCCTGCCGCGAACATGTCCTGGAGGAAATGCAGGCCGAAGGCCTCGGCGGCCAGCGCCTCACGAGCGAGATCCGGCCTCGCCTCCGGCGGGGTGGCCGGGTCGCTCCAGGCGGCTGCCAGACGCAGGGCCGAGGCGTGGTAGTGGAGGTAGACCCCGAGGGCGTTCGGCGGTGCGCCCGGGGACAGTGCTTCGGCCATGTAGCTCTGCTCATCACGCCCGATCTTCGTGCGCGGCAGCAGAAAGTGAGCGGTGTTGGCGGCGGCCCGCGAGATGTACTCCAGGTCGTATTGCTCGATGAGCTCGTCGCACCTGGTCAACGGCGAGGCGCGCTGGGCGTCGTTCCTGGCGGCCGCAAGCTGCGAGTCGAGCTCAGCGGTCACCCGGGCAACGGCGAGAATCCAGTCGGCCTCGAGCGCGGCGCGAAGCAGCTTCGCCGCGGAGCAGGAATGGTCGCCGGCGATAGCGGGCCAGGCTGCGAAGTCGATACAGGACGGGTTCAGGCCCTGATTCCCCGCAGACGGTTGGGCGCAGAGTCGCGCCTCGTGTCCTCTCCTCGCATCAGCCCAGATCGCAGCGAGCCGTTCGGCCTGCGGCGGAGGAAGCCTCCTTATGCCCTCGGCTGTGATGTTGCGGTGCTCCGGATAGACCCAGGCCTGCGCAAGTCCTGGGACCACGAGCCACGCGAGCACGAGCGCGACGGCGCGACGCCGCACTCGACGCATGTTCCGTCTCCGGTTGAGGGTGATGGACACGCTGGCCACATGTTACCCGGACCCCATCCCGAGCGCACGAGGCGAGTGAGGCTCGTTCCTCTGCCGCCGCAGCCGGTTTGAAATCGTCACTATCGTTCGAACACGACGTTGACGTCGCGTTCGGCCGAGCGGCCGTGGTCATCGATGATGCGAATCAGGTGCGCGCCGTCGGCCGCCGGCCGCCACGGCAACGGGCCATCGGCGACCGCGCGTGTGCCGAGCAACGCGCGGCCGTCGAACCAGAACACCCGCCGGACATCGGCCGCCACGCTTGCCTCCAGCGTGATCTGATCCTGTGTCCGCGAGCCGCGCAGGGCATAGGTCACGTTGCGAAGGGGCGACGAAATGCGCGGCGGGTCGAGTCGATCATCGCTGGCGCATGCCGGAAGCGGAGGCGGAAGGCGGCGCGGCATGCCGGCCTCGCGGAACAGTTTCAGCATGTCCGACGGCCAGAACTCGAAGACTTCCAGGCGCGTGGTGGCGGGATAAGGCGGACACACCGGCTGCCCGGTCTGCGCATCGACGGCCACGGCACGGTGCAGCCGGCTGACACGAATCGGCGACTTGCCCGGGATATACCACGTGTCCACCGTGTGCGGGCAGTCGGCGTTCGGCAGCTCGCCGCTCCCACCGCACACGGCGACCTTCGCGACGCCGGGCGGCGGCGTGAAGGCCGGCACCTCTTCGGCAGGCCTGGTCAGGTTCAGCGCGTCCGCGATGCGGAAGAACAGCGGCGCGGCGGCATCGACGCCGATGAAGGCTGGATTGCCGAGCCCGTCGAAATTGCCAATCCACACTACGAGCACGTACGGCCCGACCACGCCGGCCGACCAGGCATCGCGGAATCCCCATGACGTGCCGGTCTTCCACGCAACCGGCCACCGCGCACGAGCGGGAATCGTGCCGTCGTCATCAGGCCGCGGGTTGCGGCGCAGCATGTCGAGCGTGATGAAGCTGGCCTCCGGGCTCAGCAGGCGTACGCCCTCGTCCCGGCCAGCGGAGGACTCGACCCGGAGCGGCTTCAGCACGCCCTGATTGGCCAGCATCGCATACAGCCCTGCCAGTTCCTCCATCGTCACTTCGCCGCCGCCAAGGGTCAGCGCGAGCCCGTAGAACGATTCCGGCTTCAGGTCGCGCACGCCGGCGCTCTGAAGAAACTGATAGAGGGTCGGTTGTGTCAGCTGCGTGCTGATCCAGACGGCCGGCACGTTGCGGCTCCGGATGAGCGCCTCCTCGGCGGTGATCGGACCGAAGAAGCGGCCGTCGAAATTTTCGGGGGTGAAGGGCCCGAACGAGGTGGGCGCATCCTTCACCATCGTCTGCGGGTGCAGGATGCCCTGGTCGAGCGCCAGCGCATAGACGAATGGCTTCAGCGCGGATCCGGGCGATCGCTTGGCCAGCACGCCGTTCACCTGGCCGTCGATTGCGTCATTCCAGTAGTCGGCGGAGCCGACCCACGCCTTGACCGACATGTCGCGCGTGTCGACGACGAGCGATGCGGCGTTGCGCATGCCGACCTCGTCGTAGCGCCTGACGTAGCGCTGGATCTGCTGTTCGACGAGCCTCTGCAGTCCGGCGTCGATCGTCGTGTCGATGCGATTGCTTCGCGAGACGCGGTCGGCCAGCACGGCATCGACGAAGTGGGGTGCCTGCCACGGAAGCGCGAAGTCCGGCCGCGCAAGGATCGCCAATTCGATCTGGCGGCGGTCGTCGGCTCTGGCGCCGTGCCGAGCCAGCCACTGGGCCCCGAGCCTCCTGCGCGCGGCGAGCAGGTCGGCGTCCGGCACGTTCCGGCCGGCGCGGCCGGCCGGCCGCTGTGGAATGACGGCCAGCGTCAGGGCTTCGGCGAGATTGACGCGGTCGGGGGACTTGCCGAAATAGATGCGGCTCGCCGCACCCACACCCTGGATGTTGCCGCCGAACGGGACCACGTTGAGATAGGCCTCGAGCAGGTCGCGCTTCGAATAGCGCGCCTCCAACCAGAGCGCGGCCCCGACCTGACGCAGCTTGCCGACGGCGGTTTTCGTGTTGAGCCGATAGCCGAGGCGGGCCAGCTGCATCGTGACCGTCGAACCGCCCTGACGATCGCCGCCGGCGTAGGTCCGGAACGCTGCGCGGGCGATTGCGGCTGCATTGACCCCCGGATGCCAGTAGAACCAGCGGTCTTCCTTCAGGAGAAACGCATCGACCAGTGTCGGAGCAATCTCCGAGAGCGGCACCCACAACCGGTACTGATCGTCAGAGGTCCGGGTCACCCGAAGCAGCTCGCCGTCGGCTGACCAGACGCCCGTGGACACGGGGAATCGCTGACGCAACGGCGCGTGCGGCCACACGCGCAACACGACCAGCGCGGCCGCCGCCAGCATGGCCGCCATCAGGCACCGGCGCACAACGCGGCGAGCGATCACTTCCTGACGACCTCGAGCGTGGCGCCACGGCTCAATGCCGTGACCGTGCGGTTGTAGAGCCCTTCTGCGAAGGCGGGCGGGACCTGGAACAGGCCGGGATTGTTCGCCCTCACGCGATACACGAAGGTGCCCACGCTCCTGGCGATATCGCCGTAGAGGATGAGGCGGTCCTCGCGCACGTCGACATGGACCGGCGACCAGTCCGACTTCCCGGCCACACCGACCGGCAGCGATCCGCTCGCGCCCCGCTGTCTCCTCATCGCCGGATCGGTGTCCGGTGTGCTCGAGTCAGCCGGGGCCTGAAGTTCCAGCACCGGCTCGACGCCGCCGGGGAGCAGATCCACGACCGCGATCTGCTCCAGTCGATCCCTGTTCGTGGCGCGAACGCGCAGCCTCACGAAGAACTCGTCGCCCACGTTGACGCGGGTCAGCGGAGTGCCGTTCGAGTCCACGAACTCGTGAATGATCTCGATGCCCTGGGTGACCTCGGCTGTCGGAGGACGCTTGTCGAATCCGGATTCGTTGATCGAGAAGTACGCGAGCGCGGCCCCCTTCTGGGAGAACTTCACCCGTGCGGCCGTTTCGGCCACCCGCACCTTGGGAATGGCGCCGGCCGGCAAGGGCAGGGCGCGTTCGCGGCCGTCCTTTCCGATCTCGGCGATGCCAAGCGTGACCGAGCCTGCACTGGCCTTCGCGAATGCGTCGAGCGCCACCAGCGTATAGGCGGCCGACAGCGAGCTCGCCTGGTGCCCGCCGACTGCCTGGCTGATCGTCTCGAGCGCGACCGGCGGGGTCGAGCCGAGCCTGGCCGGGAAGTGCTTGGCAAGCAGATAGAGCAGCTGGGCGTCGTGGACGACCGGGTCGTAGTAGATCTCGTCGCCGAAGTCCTTCTTCTGCGTCGACCACGGTACGGCCTTCACGATCCGGTCGGCGTCGTTGCCCCGCTGCATCAGGCGGTAGGTCGAGGCGAGATACGCGGCGGCGAGATCGGTCGGCCACGTCTTCGTGTAGCGGTTCGTCAGCTCCTGCTCCACGTTCGAGAGCGCCGCGGTGGCCTTGATGCCCTGACGGGCGAGCAGGTAGACGGCGTATGCGCGCAGCCGTGCATCTCGAAGGCTGCTGGCCGGCGTTCCCGCAAAGCGGGTCAGCCACCCGTCGAGGCTCGTGAGGATGTCCTGCGGGATCTTCTGTCCGTGCTCCTGGGCTTCAATCAGGAAATGCGCGGCATAGACGCTCGGGAACTCGGCGGTGACCGGCGTGGACGACCACAGGCCGAGGCCCCCCTGGTCGTTCGACCTGTTGCGCAGGGTCAGGTAGGTGGCGGACAGCGGCTGCGCGTCGGGGCTCTTGACGGAACCGAACTCGGGCCGCGAGGTCACGATGAGCGCCGAGAAGCCCTTGCTGACCAGTTGTTCGGTGCACGAGTACTCGTAGTTGTCGAGGTACGCCGTCAGTCCCTGGCCCCACACCAGCGGCAGCGCGGACACCGCGGCCTCGACCTTACGCCGCTCGCTGAACAGTTCCCGCGTCAACGCCGCCGTTGACGTGGCGCCGTCGACCCGGCCCAGGGTCAGCGTCGTGCGGTACGCCGCCGCAGGCCGCACGCCGACACTCTCTTCGATGCGCGCGGCGGCGGTGCCGCGTCGGGCCGTGAAGGTCAGCGCGGCCGACCCCAGCACCGCGTTGGCCTTCACGCGGAACACGCCGACGCCCTCTTTCTTCTCCGGGACGTCGACAGTGACGGTGGAGGCACCCACCACGGACAGCCCGGGGCCAAGCTGTGCGTCGAGCCGGATGGGGCCGCTTCCGGCGCTGTTGTTGAAGACGCCGACGCTCACGGTGAACTCGTCGCCCGGGGTGACCGTGGCCGGCACGTTGGGCGTCAGGATGAATTCGCCCTGGACGGTGGTTATGGCTTCCGTCACGCCGATCCGGCTTCCGCTGGCTCCGATCGCGACGATGCGCAAGCGGCCGTTGAAGTAGTCGGGGACGACGTATTTCAGGTCGCGGCCCTCGCGTCCGACGTCGATCACGCCCGACCAGTAGGCGACCGCGGGCTTGCGTTTCCTGTTGAAGGGGTTCAGGTGCCTGGCAAACCCGCCGTCGCCATCGCCGCCCGGCGCCGCCAGCGCGATGAAGCGCTTCAGGTCCGGAAGGATCAAGTCGAGGATCTGCCTCGTGCTGACCTCCAGCATGCGCTTCTGGAAGAAGTACCCGAGCGGATCGGGATTCTTGTACCGCGCCACCTGCAGGATGCCCTCGTCCACGGCCAGCACCGCGACGCGCGAGGCCTCGCCCGGGGCCAATCTCATCGTCAGCGTCGCACCGGGCCTGACCCGGCCGGGCACCTCGAGCGTCATGGCCTGCGTGCGCGGCGCGAGGTCGGGCGAGAACGGGGCGACGCCGTACGACAACGGGCTCATGAACAGCTCCTCGGACGAAGGGTCGCGAAGGAACTGCACGGTGACGTAGCCGTTGCCTTCGAAGTCGGCCGGCAGCGTGATCTGCTGGACCGAGCTGGTGGTCGACGTCTTGAACCACTGGTGGCGGTACACGCGATCGCGCTCGACCGTGATCAGCCCGGCGCCGATGTACGGCGCGCGGATGCTGACGCGAATCGTGTCCCCGCCCGCGTATGCCGGTTTGTCGAGCTGGACCTGCAGCTCGGTGTCCCGCTCGAGCGACCGCGACAGGTTGGCCTGCCCCGCCACGCTGTAGCCCAGCGAGTTCAGCAGGGCTCCCGACGGGTCTCGCAACACCAGCAGAAAGTCTCCCGGCTCATCGGTCGGAAGGGGGAACGAGGTGCCACCCGAAGCGATCTGGACGCTGCGCGTGTTGCGGACGATGTCCTTCTGGCGCGACACGTACTGCAGCGTTCCATTGTTCTGCTTCGTCAGGACGGAGACGAACTTGCGCTGCACCCATTCGAGCGTCAACCCCCCGGCCGCCACGGGCGCGAGGCGCTGATCCACGGCCAGCCAGTGCGCCGCCCGCGCGCTCGTACGGCGCACGAACGTCAGGTCGCCGTCCGGCTTGACGCCGACCAGGAAGGCCGCCTCCGACACGATGGCGCTGTTCTCTGCGGCGACATTGCGTCCGCCTTCGGCCTCGTACGCGCGCCCGAGCACGTTGAGGCGATACGCCCGGCCGGTGAATCGTTTCAGATCGAGGTTGAACTCGGCGGTGCCCTTGTCATCGGTCACCGTCGCGGCGAGGCGTTCGTGGTACGGCTCCCTGAGGACCTCTCCGACCGAAAAACGGTGGTCGGTGTAGCGCGCAAACCTGGGCAGCGCCGGCGTCAGGCTCAGCTCGCCCTCCACGCGACGATTGCTCGCCGCATCCCCGAAGAGGTGCACGACGGTGATTCGCGCCTTGACGTCGTCGGGCCGCAGCCAGCCCTCGATCGGCGTGGCGGACAGATCGAGCTGGACCTTCATGCGGTCGGGCTCGAACTCCTGGATCTTGAACGACGTGGTCCCGAGCAGCTCTCGACGCTTCGGGTCGCTCGTGAGGTACGCCGCAGCCTCGTAGGTGCCTGTCTGCCCGGCGGCGGGGCTGGTGTAACTGACTTCCTCGAAGGAAGCCGCCGACACCGTCAACTGGCTCCTGCTGACGATTGTGCCGCGCGGATCGGTGATTTCGAGATCGATCGGCAGGCCGTTCGGCGACGCCTTCCAGTCGGCGGTCCGCGTGATCGCGCCGAGATGCGTCGTCTCGCCGGGGCGATAGATGCCGCGATCGGAGAAGAGGTACGTGGAAAGCTGCTGCGCCGATTTCGCGTTGTCCACGCCGCCCGTGTCGAAGCGCGACAGATCGAGGTCGCGCCTGCCCGTGTTGAACGGCATGAAGGAGAAG
Source organism: uncultured Acidobacteriota bacterium (assembly GCA_963843385.1). Lineage (GTDB taxonomy): Bacteria > Acidobacteriota > Vicinamibacteria > Vicinamibacterales > JAKQTR01 > CAVOHU01. The sequence continues at coordinate 161,399 of CAWJJY010000004.1, read as the reverse complement.
TCGGCCTCCCTCTGCACGGTGATCAGCACCGGCTCCCGCTCTCGTCGCAGCTCGGGCGGAGGCTTCGGAATCTGCGCCCACCCGGCTGAATCGGTCGTGGCGGCGTGCACCGGCTGGCCGTTGCTTCCGACCAGTTCAACGCGGGCGCCCTCGACCGGCAATCCGGTGCCGATCGACTGGACGAACACGTCGCGGCTGCCGTCCTTCGCCTGCTTCACGATGAAGCCCAGATCGGTCACGAGGATCAGGCGCCGGTCCTCGGTGGACCCGCGCCGTTCTCCCTCCTCGCCCTCCGGCTCGCTCTCTTCGTCCTCGGCTTGCCGGCGCGCCGTCAGTTGGGATACGTGCAGCAGGAAAAGGCCGCGGGGCGACTGCGCGCGATCCTTGAGGTACTGACCGAGATCGACGCTGTCGTAGGTGGGCTTGCCGGGCGGCGTCGCACTGTAGTCCCGCGTGCTGACAAAACGCTCGACCAGCTTGTCCTCGAGGTTGCCGTACACCGCCGGCCGCGAAAAGTCCCACATCGCGGGCGCAAGATGCTGGAGCTGGTTCGGCAGCACCCGGCCGATCTCGATCTGCACGACGCCCACGTCCCGCGCAAGGAAGCCGACCTTGCGATCGCCCGAGAGCGGGAGCAGCGCGCCCTGTCCCAGGAAGGTCAAGGCCATCGGGTACGGCCGGACCCTCAGCGTTGCGACAAAGGGCTTCGGCGAGATGTACCCGCCCGTGCCCTGCACTTCGGGCTTCACGACCACGTACAGGTAGCGGCCGACGGGGGCGGTGAACTTGAAGCCGTGAGACGTGTCGCCGCCTTCTTCGGATGGCACGTAGTTCACGCCCACAGCCGGGCAGCCGCCGAGAATGTCGTTACCGATCTCCTCCGAATCGACCCACTCGTACGGATTGGGGTCCTCCTTCGGCTGCCGGGGGTGGCGCACGGGCAACAGCTTCACGGAGACCTTGCCGTCGAACGCGCGCTCGGCGACCGGCGAGGAGCTGGTCATCAGCAGGATCTGTTCCGGCTCGTACCGCGCGTTGTCCACCACCACCATCCGCGCGTCGGAGAAGGCGAGGCTGCTGCGCCCGGGGATCGTGACCACGACCGCGATCGGTTCGGGCGTGTCGTTGCCGCCGCGAGCGGCGCGGACGCCCTTGTCGATCCGCAAGGTCATGGGCGTGTCGTCGCGAGGCACGGCCAGGGCGGACGAATGCACGTAGGCCGCGAGCTTGAACTTGTCGTAGGCGACCGTGAAATGGCGGCTGTCCGGGGTGAGGCCCAGGTACTCCGCGTCCTTGGCCACGGCGAGCGACACGTGCGATTCGAACCGCTCGGCGTCCACGGGGTGGCTGAACGTCACGGTCGCCACGATCTTCTTGAGATTCGGGTCGCGGGGATCCTGGTAGAACTGGCTCTCCGTGATCTGCGCGGAAAACGGCTGGCTCCGGAACGTGAAGGTGTATTTCTCGAGCTGGACCGGCCGGGCGAGCAGGTCCTTCTTCGACAGCTTCACGGTGAAGGCGCCATCGACGGGCCAGTCGTCTTTCGGCGTGAACCTGAGCTCACGGTCATTCGTCCAGAACCACGTGCCGGGAATGGCGGGCGAGAGCTCGACGCCTGCGGTCAGGGCGGTCTTCACCGTCCTCAGCGGGGCCGCCGATTCGCTGAAGACGATCTTCATCGGCTTGATCGACGCGATCCCGGTTTCGTTGTAGGTGGTCAGCTCCGGTCCGCTGACGGCGAACTCCACGTAATGGGGCTTGGGGCGGCTCGCGTACCAGACGTAGCCGGCGAGCACCGCGAACAGCACGACCACGAGGCCGACCCCGCGCCGCGGGTTGGCCGCGAGAGCGCGCCGGCCCTTGAGGACAAGCGCGCCAGCCCGGGTGAACCAGGCGGGAGCGTCCCACTGCCATCGCCCGAACAGCTCGGTGAATAACGCAGCCAGAGCAGAGCCCACCGTCCGACCCGCGTCGAGCAGTGCCGTCAATGCGTGTCGCATATGTGCCCCGAACGCTGAATGAGTGCCGGCGGCCAGCAGCGCCCGCCTGAAACAGACAGTCGTCTCACGCTCTCGCCCGAACGAGAAATCCGCGCCGCAGGGCCCGCGTCAACTCGATCTGAGTCGACCGCGACCGCTGTCGGCTCAGGCCCGGGAGCCGTGGGCCGAGCGCCGATGACCGGACAGAGTTCTCGCAGCTCGGCCTACTGCGCCGTCTTCGGCCTCGCGTTCTTCACGTACTTGTCGAACCAGTTGATCCACTCGTAGAGCACGTGCAGGTTCGACTCCCGCGCGGCATAGCCGTGCGCCTCGAGCGGCAGCGTGACGTATCGAACGGTCTTGCCGTTGCCCTTGAGCGCCATGTAGAACCGCTCGGACTGGATCGGGAACGTGCCCGAGTTGTTGTCGGCCTCGCCGTGGATGAGGAGGATCGGATCCTCGACCTTGTGCGCGAACCAGAACGGCGACATCCTCGCATAGAGATCCGGCACCTCCCAGAAGGTCCGCTCTTCGTTCTGGAACCCGAACGGCGTCAGCGTCCGGTTGTAGGCCCCGCTGCGCGCGGCGCCCGCGCGGAACAGGCGGCTGTGGGCGAGCAGGTTGGCCGTCATGAAGGCGCCGTAGCTGTGGCCGGCGACGCCGACGCGATCGCGGTCGGCCACGCCCATGCCGACGATCTTGTCGATCGCGGCCTCGGCGCTCGCCACCAGCTGCTCGACATACGTGTCGTTGGCGGTTTCTCCGGGCCCGATGATCGGCATGGTCGGATTGTCGAGCACGCCATAGCCCTGCGTGAGGAAGAGCAGGTGCGAGGCCCCGGAAATCGTGGTGAACCGGTTCGCCGATCCCGACACCTGGCTGGCGGTTGCGGCGTCGGTGAACTCGGCCGGATACGCCCAGAGCACGAAGGGCAGCCGCGTCCCGGGCTTGTAGCCCGGCGGCAGGTACACCGTGGCGGACAGCTTCACCCCGTCCTTGCGATCGTAGGTGACCAGCTGCTTTTCAATCCCGGTGAGCTGGGGCGCCGGATCCTTGAACGCGGTGAGCGCCGTGCGCTTGCCGGACGCCAAATCACGGACGTAGTAGTTTGGGAAGTCGGTCTTGGTCTCCCACCGCGTGAGCAGTTGCTTTCCGTCGTCGGTCAGCAGGGCAGCCACGGTCTCGTAGCTCGTTTCGTCGGCCTGGAAGAGCCGCTCGGATTCCAGCGTCTTCAGGCTGAGCCGCGAAAGGAACGGACGATCTCCCTTTGGCGACGCGCCGTTGCCGCTGAGATAGATGAAGTCGCCGCTCTGGATGAGGGGCCGGCCGCTGCCGCCGCCCCGGCCGCCCGAGACCGCGCCGGACCGGTCGATTGGCGATCCCGGATCGTTGTAGCGATCCTGCGAATTGCGCTCCCAGAGCTTGCGCGGCGCTGCGTTCAGGTCGACGAGCCATGTGCGGGTGAGGCGGCTCGCGCGATCGGATTCGGAAACGAGCGCCGTACCCTTCTCGGTCCACGCGATACCCTGGAATCGAAACGCCGTCTTCATGAACTCGGCGGGATCGCCTGCAAACGGAGCCTTGAGGGTCAGGATCCGGTCGCGGTTCGGCACTTTCTTGCCGGAGTTGCCCTCGTCGAGCGCTTCCACCCAGACGACGGTCGCCGGATCCACGGCGTGCCAGCGATAGGATCGCGGGCCGGTGGTGACGCCGCCGATCGGAACGGACTCGCCGAGCGGCTGCTCGCCGATCTTGCGCACCAGCTCGCCGGCGCGGCTCCACACCTCGATGTCCTTCGGGAACTGCGAATCGGTGACCAGCCGCGAGTACGGCCGCTTCGTCCTGACGGCGAGGATGAACCTGCCGTCGGGTGAGGCCGACGCGGACGAGAAGACGGCCGGTTTGCCGATTGGCGTCTTGACCCCCGCAGGCGTCACTGTCGCGAGCTGCGCCGTGAAATAGTAGTCGTACAGCTTCTCGTCCTGGGCGCTCGTCAGCAGGTCCTGGTAGGTCGAGACCGGCGCAGCCTGCCCCAGGTTTTCCTGGATGCGCGGCCCCGTCGGAACCGACGGCGGCGTGGGTGCCGGACCGCGGCCGGCTGGGACCATTTGACAGAGCATCGCCGAGCTGTCATTGAGCCAGCTGCATCCGCCGAGGCCGTTGACGCCAACCGCGGTCAGCCTTGCCTGCGCCGTCGAGACATCGGCTATCCACAGATCGATCCCTGCGCCTCGATAGACGAAGAACGAGAGGCGCTTCCCGTCGGGGGAGAAACCCGGCGCGCCGATTCGCACGCCCGCCGGGAGCACCACCTTCATTTCCTTGCCGTCGGCGATCCGTTTGAGGCTGATCCCGAGAAATCGCTGGGGGTTGTGGGGACCATTGGTCTTCGGATTCACGCGATTGCCGGCCAGCCGGAGCATCGGCTCGGCAAGCTCCGAAATCGGCGGCATGCTCGCGCGATCGAGCAGCGCCATCACCTGCCGCGTCGGGCTGACGATGGCCGTGGGCGGTGGCGGCGCGTCGAGGATGTCGACGATGACCTTGGGCGGCAGCTGGTAGCCCGTCTCGAGCGGCGAGGCCTGCTGCGCGCTGAGGATGGATGGCAGCGCCAGGAGCGCGACGAATGCTGCGGCCAGGCAGACAGTGAGCGTCAATCGAACCGGTGAAACATGACGTGTCATGAGACTTCCTCCGCGTGACGGGCGGGAATCAATGAAGGCATGCGATTCTTGCCTGGGGACTCTTCAGACGAGGGACGACATTCTACCCTGAACCGTCGTCTTCTCCCGTCCGGCTTTTCTTTGGCGGGCATGCCAGGCTCGAGTTCGCCGGGGTGTCACCGCCAGGCGGTCTCTGCTGCCAGACTTGCCCCTTCCGGCGCCGGTTTTGACTCCCTGAGGCCACGGCGTATGATGCCGGTGCCCCGTGCGAGCCGTGTCCGAGTGCCCAGGCAAAGGCAGCCTCCAGGTTCAGGGGCGCTCGGAATTGACCCGGCGAGATTCTCCAGATTGGGAGTGGCAGCGGATGGCGGACCAGGACGGCATCACCAGGCGCGGCCTCAGCACGCCTGCCGCGATACTCATCGGCAGCGTGTTGATTTCCGCGTCGATCCTCGTCGCAAGCTTCGGAGGCACCTGGGTGCGCCCGCAGCAGGAAGCGGCAGGCCCGCCTCCCGTCGACGAGAAGGCCCTGGCCCTGGCCCCGGTGACCGCCGCGGACCACGTCTACGGCAGCCGGCAGTCGAAGGTGTTCCTGATCGAGTATGCCGACACCGAGTGCCCGTACTGCAAGGGCGCGATTCCCGTGTTGAAGAGAATCGTCGACGAGTCGAACGGCGGGGTGGCCTGGGTGTACCGCCATTTCCCGCTCGATGCGCTGCATCCCGAGGCGCGAATTCAGGCCGCTGCAGCCGAGTGCGCTGCCGCATCTGGCGGCGACCTGAAGTTCTGGGACTACCTGATGGCCCTCTCGCGGGGGGCTGCGCGGCGCAGTGGCGCTGCGCCATCGGACCGCCTGTCTGACCTGGCCGCGGACATTGGCCTCGATCGGGCGGCGTTCGCGTCCTGCCTCTCGAGCGGCGCGCACGCAGGCCGGATTGAGTCGCACTACCAGGAAGGCATGCGGATCGGAATCACGGGAACACCATCCACGGTGCTGGTGAACGCGAAGGGCGACCGGAAGCTCCTCGTCGGCGCGCAGCCTGAGCAGGCCTTCAGAGCGGCCATCGACGCGTTGAGGTAGCCGGACGCCGGAGTCAATCCGACGCGCGAACTCGATCAGAACCGATGCAGATACGACGCCTTGATGAAGAGTCCACGGCTGGTTGAGAGATAGTCCCCTTCGCCAGCGACCCACTCGCGGTTGCGGTAGTCACGCTTCTCGAACAGCGCCCCGTATCCGGCATAGAACACGGTCCCCGGTCTCACCTCGTACGACGACAGGAAATCGCACAACACCCGTTTGCTCGAGCTGTCGTACTGCGCGATTCCCCGTACGGCAAGCCGCGCGGTGAATTGGTAGGTGGTCTTCGCGTTGACGACGCGGGCGTCGTAGACGCGGCCGCCGTTGTCGGGTCGGTCCAGCGTCACACGCTGGACCGAGACGTTCTGCGCGAGCCGCGCGCTCGGTTGCAGCGTGATCGAGAGGGACTGCAAGGTCGAAGAGCCCACAAACGGGGCAATCGGATCGTAGTAGAGGCTGTCGCCGGCCCTGATCTGGCCGCTCACATACAGCCAGTTGGTCATCTGCACGCTGCCCTGAATCCGGAAGAAGAGTTGATTGAACTCCCGATGAATCCAGGCCTCCTGCACCCGAAGAAGGTCGAGCCGCAGGTTCCCGTTGCGCGTGAAGTTCGACCGGATGGCGTAGACCTGGATGTTGTCGTGCCCCTCCTGCGTCCGGTCGTGCACGTATTGCAGGAAGACGAACGGGTTGATCTTCTTCAGCCACGGCATTCGCGTCTTGTCCGGGTAGAAATTCAAGCCGCCATAGATCCAACCGCCGGTGATGCCCGTGCGGTTGTAGAAGGCGGTATCCATCTGGAAATCCTGATCGTAGTGTTCGAGTTGCGTGGCGAATCCCACTCTCTGGGAGTTGTACGAATACGACACCTGGGCCATCGTCCCGGACCGCGACGGGGACCCTGTCCCGGGGTCGGATGACGCCGAGTGGAGTCCCGTGGCGTTGAATTGCTGGTGGGCGCCCATCCGAATCGACAGGTCACCGCCGACGACGCGGTTGTACCCGCCGGCGAAATCGGTTGCCGTGACAATGGCACCGACGTAACTGCTCGGAGCCAGGCTGTAGGTGGCGCGTGCGATGTTGAACAGCCTGCGCTTGCCTTCGAATTGCGGATCGAGCCTGCCCGCGGCCTCGTCCGAGGCGCTGATGGTGCCGAATGTCACCCGGCCGACCGTGCCGGACAACTTCACCCCGAACAACGGATCGACGATGCGACGCGTATGGACGGCGGTGGCCATGTTGCCGTCGCCGCCGGTGCCGGCCAGTTCGAATACCCCCATGCCCTCCATGAAGAACGGCCGCTTTTCGCTGAAGAAGATGGGGTAGCGCTGGTTGACCTGAATCTGGAAACTGTCGCTTTCGACCTGGCTGAAGTCCGGGTTGATGGTGCCGTCGAGCGTGACGGCCGACGTGACGCCGAGTTTCGCGCTCACGCCGAGGTTGGTCGTCCCCTTGGGTGCAGACCATGTGTCGGGTGAGGTCCGGGCCTGGTTCACCGACTCGGTGAGCGCCGGCATCACCTCGCGCACGCCGGGCCACGCCAGGTCGTGCACCATCATCGTGGTTTCTCGCTCGAAGGCGGACTTGCCGGGAGGCAGGTCCGGCCACGAGACCGACACGCCGAGCCGGCTGACCCGGCGCCAGAACAGCACCCGCATGGGCACCTCGGCGCCGCTCTTGAATCGAATGCTCTGGACCGGCACCCGGAGTTCCACCGTGTAGCCGTCCGGCGTCCTCCTGGCCGCACTGTCCCAGACCCAATCCACCGACGAGTTCTCGCCCTTCGCCGCGCTGGTCAGGATGTCGCCCTGCACGCCGCTGGGGTTCACGAACATGTCGTAGGAGGTCTGGCCGTTGCCCATGGCGTCGAGCTTGAGGCCCACCCAGTCGTCGTTCCACATGTTGTCGCGGCGGGCAATCGACGTCTTGATCCTCGAAGGTTCGGGGTCCGAACAGCGAAAGGCGAAGTAGAGGTACCGCTTGTCGTAGGCGGCCCACACGGTCGTCTTCTGCGGCAGCCGCTCGCCATACAGCGGGTTGTACGAAATCCACTCGCCTGTCTCGAGAGGGTCGGTGGGCCACTCGCCGGCATCGAGGCGCCCGTCGATCTTCGGAGCGGTCTCAACGACGCGTAAGACCAACGTCGCGGGCTGCTGGTCGGAGGCGGCCGCCGCGACCGGAGCGGTCAGCGAGAGGATGGCGAAGAAGGCAGGCATGAGTCGGCGGAATTCGAACGGCATACCGCGTTGGACGGAATTCCGATGCCAGAGGTTTGCAGGAGAGTTGTTCACACGGCAGCCGCCGCGCCGATGGTGCAAGGGGGTGCCGGAGAGGTATCCTGAACCGTGTTCTCCTCCCGCCTGGCCTTCGACCTCACACCCAATCGACTGACCGAGACGCTGCACCGCCTCCGCGCCTCGGGCGTCGTGATCGACGATCTGACCGAGTCCAACCCGACGCGGGTCGGGATCGAGTACCCGGCGGACCTCACCGAGGCGCTGACCCACGCCGGGAACCTGGTCTACGAACCGCAGCCATTCGGGCTGCCCGATGCACGCCAGGCCGTGTCGGGTGACTTCAGGAGGCGGGGGATGTCGGTGCCGCGGGAGCGTGTCGTGCTCACCGCCAGCACCAGCGAGGCGTACTCGCTGCTCTTCAAGCTGCTCTGCAATCCCGGCGACGACGTGCTGGTGCCGGTGCCGAGCTACCCGTTGTTCGAATTCCTCGCGGCGTTGGACTCGGTGGCCGTGCATCCCTACCGGCTGGAGGAGCATGGCGTCTGGTCGTGCGACACCGAGGGCCTGGCGCGCGCCGTGACGCCGGCGACGCGTGCCATCGTCGTGGTCAACCCGAACAACCCGACCGGATCGTACCTCAAGCGAAGCGAGCTCGACGTCATTGTCACCCTCTGCCGCAAGCACCAACTGGCGCTGGTCGGAGACGAGGTGTTCGCGGAGTACGTCCTCGACGCGGACCTGCCGCGAACCTGCTCCGTGCTGGCGCAGCGCGAGGTGCTCACCTTCGCGCTCGGAGGATTGTCGAAATCGGCGGGCCTGCCGCAGCTCAAGCTGGGCTGGATCGCGGTGAATGGCCCTGACGACCTCGTGAAATCGGCGCTGGAGCGGCTCGAGCTGATCTGCGATACCTACCTGTCGGTGTCGACGCCCGTTCAGCACGCAGCGCTTCGGCTGCTGGCCGACGGTGCACTGGTCCGCACTCGAATCCGCGATCGGGTGGTGCGCAACTACGGCCGGCTGAAGGAACTCTCGGCCGCCTTCAGGTCGGTGAGGCTCCTCCCGGCCGAAGGCGGGTGGTACGCCATCCTGCAGGTGCCGGCCATGCAGTCCGAGGAATCGCTGGTCCTGCAGTTGCTGGAGCGCGACCGCGTGCTGGTGCACCCGGGGTACTTCTTCGATTTCCCGCGTGAGGCGTTCCTGGTTCTCAGCCTGCTGCCGCGGCCCGATGAGTTCGATGCCGCGGTCGGACGGCTGCTCACACGAGCTGAGGGCGCGCCGTGAGCCTGGCCGAGGCGACACCGCAGGGCCGCCAGGCCGGCCTGCTCCTGCCGCTGTCCGCCTGCCCATCCACGCGCAGCTGGGGCATCGGTGAGATCGGCGACATCCCCGATGTCGCTCGATGGATGCTGCAGGCAGGCCTTCGGGTCTGGCAGCTCCTGCCGGTGCACGAGGTGGCGTCCGGCCAGAACTCGCCGTACACCGTCGCCAGCGCGATGGCGATTGACCCGACGTACCTGAGCATCCCGCTCATCCCCGAGTTCGAGGCGGCGGGCGGTGCCGACGCGCTCGAGTCCGCCGCGGCCGGTTTGCTCCAGCACCTGCGCGCCTCGCCTGCGATCGACTTCTGGGGCGTCCGGATGCTGAAGGACCGGGTGTTGCGGCAATGCTTCAAACGGTTCGTCGAGCAGGAGTGGGCGAGGGCGTCCGATCGGGCCGCGCAATTTCGCACGTTCCAGTCCGAGCACGCGTGGTGGCTGGCTGACTACGCGTTGTACCGCGCCGTCCACCACGTGTCCGGCGGCCTTGCGTGGACGAGCTGGGAGCCCGGCGTCCGGCATCGCGAGCCGCACGCACTCGGCCGCGCGCGATCCGAGCTTCGCCAGGAAGTGCTCTATCGCGAGTATCTCCAATGGCTGGCCCACGGGCAATGGCAGGCCGCGCGCCTCGAGGCACGCGGCGTCAGGCTGTTCGGCGACCTGCCGTTCACCGTGGCCAGCGACAGCGCCGACTCTTGGGCGAACCAGGACCTGTTCACGCTCGACGGCACCGTGGGTGCCCCTCCGGACGCCTTCAGCGAGACCGGCCAGAACTGGGGATTGCCCCCGTTCAACTGGCGCGCCATGCGCGAGGCGGGCTACGAGTGGTTCCGGGCGCGATCAGCGCGGTCGGCCCAGCTCTATGACGGCCTCCGCGTCGATCATGTCGTGGGCCTGTTCCGCACGTGGGTATTTCCGGCCGACGAAAGCCCGCGGCACTTCGACCCCGCCGATGAGCCCGAGCAGACGCAGCAGGGCGAGACGGTGCTTCGCCGGATCGTCGAAGCAGGGCTGGACGTCATCGCCGAGGACCTGGGGACCATCCCGGACTTCGTGAGGGCCGCACTCGAACGCATGGGCTTGCCGGGTTACAAGGTGCTCCGCTGGGAGCGTCACTGGCACACGCCGGGCATGCCGTTTCGCGATCCGCTGGAGTACAAGTCGAGGTCGGTCGCGACGACCGGCACACACGACACTGAGACGCTCGCCACGTGGTGGGAAGGGCTGGACCCCGCGGATCGGGCCGCAGTGCTGGACATACCCTCGTTAGGTCGCGTCCTCGACAGCGCGGGCATCGCGCCCGGCGGCGCGTTCACGCCGGCGCTGCGCGACGCAATTCTAGAGGTGCTCTACGCGTCAGGCTCTAATCTGCTCGTCCTGCCGTACCAGGACGTGTTCGGATGGACCGACCGCATCAACGTCCCGGCGACGTTCGACGATCGCAATTGGACGATTCGACTCAGATGGCCGGTTGACACGCTCGGCCAGCACGCCGACGCGGTAGAGCGACAGCAGGCCTTGCTCGAGTGGGGCAGTCGGTACGGAAGAGCCGGTGGATGACAGCGTGCTACGATACCGAGACATCCGTCGATCTGTCCGATCCGCTGCGGGCGGGCCGCTGAAGTTTACTCGCGCTCAACCTCCAACCAGGCGCCCATGTTGCGACGTCTGAACCAAGGAGTTCCGACCATGAAACGCATCCTCTTCGTCGCCGTCCTCGCATGCCTCGTGGCCGCTCCGGCACTCGCGCAGCCGGCCGCAGCCCAGGCTGGACCGACCGATCCGTTGAGCCAGACGCTGTTCGGCATGTACAACACGATCAAGCTCAACCTGACGCAGTCGGCTGACAAGATGCCAGAGGCAGACTTCGCGTTCCAGGCGACCAAGGACGTGCGGACCTTCGGGCAGATTCTCGCGCACGTCGCCAACTCCAATTTCAGCTATTGCGCGAACGCGAAGGGCGAGCCGAATCCGAACAAGGAGAACTTCGAGAACACGAAGACGACCAAGGCTGACATCTCCAAGGCATTGGCCGATGCGCTCGCGTACTGCGATGGCGTCTACAGCACGCTGACCGATGCGAAGGCGCTCGAGCTCGTCACGGCAGGCCAGAACAAGGTGCCGCGTGCACGCGCCCTGATTGCCAACATCTCTCACAACAACGAACAGTACGGCAATCTGGTCACCTACATGCGCCTGAAAGGCCTGGTGCCGCCATCGACCGAGCGCGCCCAGGCGGCGCGCAAGAAGTAGCGGAGGTAGAGCGCCGCCGGCCCGAGCGAGGAATCCGAGAGAAATGTCCTGCGGCGGCTTGTGTGCTCCTGTGAAACCGGTTCCTGACGGTCCGCGCGTCAACGCGGGGCGGATTCGTGCCGCGTGCCGTCGCACGCTCGCCGCGATTCCTGCGGCCCTGGCGGCGCTTGCCCTGACCGCCTGTGCGAACGGGAGCGAGCCGCCGAAGAGCAATCCCGGAGCCGACAGGAACCTGAAGGCCGACTCGGAGCTCGTCCAGGGCAAGGTCCCCCGCGACGCGACACTTGCCGTGCTGCTGAAGTCGAACGGGCTGCGTGCCGATCGCGTGCAGGCGACACTCGACCTGATCTCGAAGGCCTTCGATCCCCGGAAGCTGAAGACCGATCGGCCGTATCAATTGATCCGGACCTTCGATGGCGGGCTTCGAGGGTTCGAGTACGAGATCGACGACGATCGCTATCTCAGGCTCGCGCCCGCCTCGCTGGCCGCGCCCGAAGAACTGTCGGCGGAACTCGTCGAGTACAAGAAGGTGCAGGCCGTCGCCGCGCTGAGGGGGAGCATCGACGCGGACACGACGTCGCTGTTCGCCGCGATGCAGCAGGCGGGCGAAACCGACGAGCTTTCAATCGAGCTGGCCGCGGTGTTTTCGGGGGAGATCGATTTCAACAGCGAGTTGCAGCCCGGCGACGCGTTTCGCCTGGCCGTCGACAAGACCACGCGCGAAACCGGCACGGTGGCCTACGGCGCGATCCAGGCCGCCGAGTTCCACAACGACGGCCGCACGCTCCGCGCGTTTCGATTCCAGCTGCCGGACGGGAAGTACGGCTATTACGACGACAACGGGCGGTCGCTGCGGCGCTTCTTCCTGAAATCGCCGCTGAAGTTCGAGCCACGCGTCACATCTGGATTCTCCTACAGCCGCCTCCACCCCATTCTCAACGTCAGGCGGGCCCACCTGGGAGTGGACTACGCCGCGCCGGTCGGAGCCTCGGTCAGCGCGATCTCCAACGGCGTCGTCGTGATGGCAGGCATGAACGGCGGGGCGGGGCGCATGGTCGCCATCAGGCACTCGAGCGGCTACGAGAGCATGTACCTGCACCTGTCATCGATCGCGGTCCGCGTCGGCCAGCACGTCAGCCAGGGTGAGCTGATCGGACGGGTCGGCAGCTCCGGCCTTTCAACCGGCCCGCATCTCGACTATCGCCTCAGGAAGAACGGCGTGTACATCAATCCGCTGACCGAGCACCGGCGCATGCCGCCCGGCGAGCCGGTTCCAGCCAGCCTTCTTGGTGCGTTCAAGCTCGAGCGCGACCGGCTGGCAGCGCTCCTGCCGGTGGGAACTGAGTAGGTTACAGGTTATCGATTATAGGTTACAGGGGATCTCGCTGGTCCGACGTTCCGATCTGCGTGCTGTCCTGTAACCTGTAACCTGTAACCTGTACCCTGTAACCTACCTAGTCCACCGTCAGCGTCTTGCTCAAGTTTCTCGGGAAATCCGGGTCGAGGCCGCGCGCGACGCTCATCTTGTAGGCGAGCAACTGCAGCGGGAGCGTTGCCATGAGCGGCATGAGGAGAGGACTGGCTTCCGGCAACGCGATCAGATCGTGCACGTTACCCTCGAACCGGGCATCGGGCTGGGCAATCGCAATGGCGCGCCCGCCTCGCGTGGTGACCTCGTTGACGGCGCTGATCAGCACGGGCACGTCTCCGGGCCCGACGACGAAGATCACCGGGTAGCCTTCGTCGACCGCGCTGAGGGGGCCGTGCTTGAACTCGGTGCTCAACATGCCCTCGCAGTGCGCATAGGTGATCTCCTTGAGTTTCAGCGAGCCCTCGAGCGCAATCCCGTAGGTCACTCCGTACCCCAACTGGTAGAGGTCCGTGCGATCTCGAAAAGCCGGCACCAGTCGGTCGACCTGGGGCTCGACCTGCTCGAGCGTCCGCGACAGCAGGTCCGGCAGCTGGCGAATCTCGTCGATCGGTCGATCCCCGAGCTTCAGCGCGAGATACAGGAATGCGACCAACTGGTTGAGGAACGTCTTGGTGGCGGGCACGCTGATTTCGTACCCGCAGGCGAGCGGCAGGTAGCAGCGGCTCCTGTGGACCAGCGTCGACCCGATGACGTTGAGGAGGCCGAGGCACACCGCCCCTCTCGCCTCGGCGAGGTCGAGCGCGTTGAGCACGTCCTTGGTCTCGCCGGACTGGCTGACGAAGAGGGCCACGTCATCCGGGCCGAGCGTCGGGCCGTATTGAGCCACGAACTGCGGCGCCAGCACCGGGACGGCAGGCAGTCCGGCGAGTTGCCCGGCCCAGACGGCTCCGACTGCGCACGCATGGTAGCTGGTGCCGCACCCCACGTAGTACAGGTGCCGTGCCCCCCGCATGTTCTCCACCATGGACGCGACGTGCGGCGAGGCCTCGAGCAGGCGCAGGACTTCACCGGCGACCCGCGGCTGCTCGTGGATTTCCTTCAGCATGAAGTGCGGGTAGCCTCCCTTGACGGCTGCCTCCATGCCCTCGGTGAACACCTCGGCCTCACGCCGAACGCGCGAACCGTCCTTCACGCTCCACAGTTCGGCGCCGCCCGGCGACAGGGCGACGATCTCGCCATCCTGCACCCGGAGAATGCGGTTGGTCAGCGGCAGCAGCGACGGAAGGTCGGACGAACAGCACGTGAATCCATCCGCGATCCCGACCACCAGGCCCGACCCCTTCTTGAACGCGTACAGGCGATCGTCGTGGATCGAGGCAATCACGAACGCGTAGTCACCCTCGAGCACGTCGTACGCCGATCGGATGGCGTCGATGATGCCGGCGCCCTGGTTCACGTACCGCTCGACGGCGTGCACGCAGGACTCGCCGTCGTTGGTCGACCGCACGGTCATCCCCTCGGCGATGAACGCCTGCCTGAGCTCGACGTTGTTGACGACGTTGCCGTTGTGCGCGCCGACCAGGTCGCCGTCGCTGTCGAGGTGAGGCTGGGCGTTGACCTTCGACGGCGCGCCGAAGGTCGCCCACCGCAGCTGCACGATGCCGCGCCGGCCGCGCATGCCGGAAAACCCGAGCCGCGGCGCGACGTGATCCACCTTGCCGACGTCCTTGCGGAGATCGACGTGGCCCGCCTCATCGAGCGTGACCATGCCGACCGAGTCGTATCCGCGATAGGAGAGCCGTTGAGCCGCGCCGAGCATGATGTCGCCCAGCGGCTGGTCGTCTCCCGCGACGATGCCGAAGATTCCGCACATACGAGTCCTCGAGTCTGAACGCGACCATCCGGCCCGCGGGCAAGATCCGGGGGGAAACCGAACGCGCCATGCGCCGCTGATTATGTCCTGCGAGTGCCCCGTTGCGCGACTCTCCCGCACTTCGAGGCGCCGGGAGGCGCCGCTTGACGTCTCTCCCGGGTTTAGCTAGCGTACTCCCGTGGGTTTCCGGGTCATCCGGAGGCCCCGGACCGCGTCAGGTCCCGCAATCGACGGACGGCCGGGTACCGGACCATCCACCATCGGTGCGGGGCAGCTATCGGCCCCTCCACTTTTCCCTCAGGCGGCTTCGCGACCAGATTGGGGACGCGCTGCTGCAGATCGCGAGTTCATGCATGGCGAAGATTCGAGCGTTTCGCGCCCTGAGGCCCGAAGCCTCCCTGGTATCCCGCATTGCCGCGGTGCCCTACGACGTGGTCAACACCGACGAAGCCCGGGCCATGGCGCACGGGAACGACCTGAGTTTCCTGCACGTTTCGCGAGCTGAAATCGACCTGCCGCCCGACACGAATCCCTACGCCGACATCGTCTACAAGACGGCCGCGGAACGGTTCGCGAAGCTGCGGCCGAACATGATCGAGGAGGCGGAGCCGGCGGTGTACTTCTACCGCCTGAAGATGGGATCGCACCAGCAGACGGGGCTTGCCTCCTGCTACTCGGTCGACGAGTACGACAACAACCTGATCAAGAAGCACGAACGCACCCGGCGGGACAAGGAGGACGACCGCACGCGCCACATCACCGAGTTGCGGGCGCAGACGGGACCTGTCTTCCTCACCTACCGCGCCTCCACAGCCATCGACGCGGCGGCTGCCCGGGTGGCGAGGACGGCACCGATCTACGACCTCACCGCGCAGGATGGCATCGCCCACACGGTGTGGAAGGTGACCGGCGACGAGCTGAACGCCGTGGTGAGCGGGTTCGCAACGCTGCCTGCGCTCTACATCGCCGACGGTCACCACCGTGCGGCGAGCGCGGCTCGCGCGCGCAAGACCGTTTCGCCGCTCAAGGGATCGGATGGGGCGGTTGAGGCAGACTGGTTCCTGGCCGTGGCGTTCCCGGACAACCAGACGCAGATCCTCCCGTACAACCGGGTGGTCAGGGACCTTGCGGGGAAGACTCCGGAGTCGTTCCTGGCGGAGGTGTCATCGAAATTCGCCGTGCGTACAGGCGGCCCGGCATCCCCGCAGAAACGCGGCGAGGCGGCGATGTATCTCGAGGGCGCATGGTACACGCTCGACCTCAGCGGCCGGCGCGGCGCGGACGTCGTCAGCCGCCTCGATTGCAGCATCCTGCAGGATCACCTGCTCGATGCCGTGCTGGGCATTGCCGACGTGCGGACCGACAAGCGGGTGGATTTCGTCGGCGGGATTCGCGGCACATCCGAACTCGAGCACCTCGTGAACAGCGGCAAGTTCGCGGTGGCGTTCTCGCTGTTCCCGGTGGCCGTCGGCGAATTGATGGACATCGCGGACGGGGGGCAGATCATGCCGCCCAAGTCCACGTGGTTCGAGCCGAAGCTGAGAGACGCGTTGTTGATACACACGATCTAGGGGCTGGAGGCTGGAGGCTGGTGGCTGGAGGCCTCGCACGCCAGCCGGACTTCGGATGACGCCCGATCGCGCCGCGTTCACGGCACGCGGAGCCGGTCGGTCGAAGGGTTCGCCAGGAGTTGAAGCTGCGTCGCCGTGGGTTGCGGATCCGGCCACCAGCCCCCGGCCGCCGGCCTCCAGCCCCTGGGCAGAAATGAGGAAACCATGAAGGTCTTGATTGCCGACAAGTTCGAGAAGAGCGGGCTCGACGGGCTGCAGAAGCTCAACTGCGAAGTGCTGTACCAGCCGGACCTGAAGGATGCGACGCTCGCCGAGGCGCTCGCCTCGACGAAGGCCGATGTGCTGGTGGTCCGTTCCACCAAGGTGACCGAGCCGATTCTTGCCGCCGGCTTCCTGTCGCTGGTCATCCGGGCGGGAGCGGGCTACGACACGATCGACATGGCCGCGGCGTCGCGCCGGGGCATCTACGTGTCGAACTGCCCGGGCAGGAACTCGATCGCCGTCGCCGAACTCGCGTTCGGTCTGATTCTCTCGCTCGATCGGCGCATCCCCGACAACGTCGCCGAGCTGCGCGCCGGCAAGTGGAACAAGAAGGAGTTCTCCAAGGCGCGGGGCCTCTACGGGCGCACGCTCGGACTGCTGGGATTCGGCAGCATCGGACAGGAGATGGCCAAGCGCGCCCAGGCCTTCGGCATGAATCTCACGGTGTGGAGCGAGATCGGTGTCGAGGTCGATCGGAGCGGGCTCCCGGTGGACCTGCCGCTGCTGGTCAAGCTCCGGCCCTCGTCCGGCTACCCGATCGAGCCGCACGTTGAGGTGATGAATACGCCGGCCGAGGTCGCCGAGCGGTGCGACATTCTCAGCGTGCACGTGGCGCTCAACGACAAGACCCGCGGCCTGATCAACGCGGACGTATTCAGCCGCATGAAGCAGGGCGCCTACTTCGTCAACACGGCGCGCGGCGAGGTGGTCGACTACAAGGCGCTGGAAGTGGCCGTGAAGGAAAAGAACATCCGCGTGGCGCTGGATGTGTACGCGAAGGAACCCGCGACGCCGACCGCGGATTTCGCGGACGACCTGATGAGCCTTCCGAACGTCTACGGGACGCACCACATTGGCGCCTCGACCGACCAGGCACAGGAAGCCATCGCCGCCGAGACGGTCCGCATCGTCCAGATCTACAAGCAGACCGGCCGGGTTCCCGAACGTCGTGAACCTGGCGCGCAGGACCCCCGCCAACAACGTTCTGGTCGTCCGGCACCAGGACAAGCCTGGCGTGCTGGCGGACGTGTTCGACCTGTTGCGCGAAGCGGGCATCAACGTGCAGGAAACCGAGAACATCATCTTCGCGAATGCCGAGGCGGCCGTGGCCCGGATCAACATCGAGGGCGATCCGACCGGCACCGTGCTCAGCGCCATCAAGTCGAAACCCGCCATTCTCGATGTCCAGGTCGTCGCGATGGGCGCGCCTGTCACGGCCTGATCGCGGGTGGATTCAACGAGACGAGGAGTGCATCATGGCGACACCACGAGTCTTCAACTTCGCAGCCGGTCCGGCGGTCCTGCCCGTTCCCGTTCTCGAGGAAGCGCAGCGCGACCTGGTCAGCATGCCCGGCGTGGGCATGTCCATCCTGGAGATGAGCCATCGCGGCAAGTTCTTCGAAAGCGTCATCCAGGAAGCGGAGGCCAACATCCGCAAGCTGGCCGGCGTCCCGGAGAATTATCACGTGCTGTTCCTCGGCGGCGGCGCGAGCCTTCAGTTCTCGATGGTCCCCCTCAACTTCCTGCCGCCGGCCGCCACGGCCGATTACATCGTGACCGGCGCGTGGTCGCAGAAAGCGGTCAAGGAAGCAAAGAAGGTCGGGACCGTGAACGTCGCCGCGACGCAGGAGGCCGCCAACTTCAAACGGCTGCCTCGCCAGGATGAGCTCAAGCTCACGCCGGGAGCGGCCTACGTCCACATGACAGCCAACGAGACGATCCACGGCGTCGAGTTCAAGTCGCTCCCGGAGGTCGGCGGCGTGCCGCTCGTCGCGGACACGTCTTCCGACATGTTCAGCAAGCCGCTGGATGTTCCGAAGCACGCGTTCATCTACGCCGGCGCCCAGAAGAATATCGGCCCGGCCGGCGTGACGCTCATCATCGTCAAGGACGAGTTCCTCCAGAAGCGCGTGGACGATCCGAAACTGGCGACGATGCTGAATTACGCCATCCACGCGAAGGAGAAGTCGCTCTACAACACGCCGCCCGCCTTCGCGATCTACATCCTGAATCTCGTGACGCGGTGGCTGCTTGGCCTGGGCGGCCTGGGCGAGATGCAGAAGCGCAACGAACGCAAGGCGGCCAAGCTCTACGCGGAGATCGATCGGACCGGCTTCTACCGCGGTCACGCCGAGAAGGACTGCCGATCCCTGATGAACGTCACGTTCCGGATGGCGACCGAGGAGCTCGAGGCCAACTTTGCGAAGGACGCCAAGGCGGCCGGCCTCGACGGGCTGAAGGGCCATCGATCGGTCGGCGGCCTGCGGGCGTCGATCTACAACGCTTTCCCCGAGGAAGGCGTGGATGTCCTCGTGAAGTTCATGCAGGAGTTCGAGAAGAAGAACGGATAGCGTCCAGCCGTTGGCGGGGGCCGGCACCGGCCCCCGCCCGAGCAATACTGCCATCTCCGGCCTGACCGGCCGAAGCGCGATGCGCGGCCGCGTGCGCTACTACCGGGTGGTAGTATCACGCAGCGCCAGCTACGATTGTCGCCCGACGCCCGCGTCTCTTCCCCATTCGGGTAGAATCCCCCACCCGATCATCGTCTTTCGAGGGTTCATCATGACCGGAACGCGCAGGATGACAGGCCTGACCATCGGCCTGATGGTGCTGATGTCACTCGCAGCGGGAAGCAGCGAGGCAGCCCCGCCGCCGGCCAGCGTCACCGGCGTCGTCCGCGACGCCACCGGTGCGGTGATCAGCAAGGCCGAAGTCGCGCTTCTGACGGGCGAACAGACGATGGTCGGCGCAACCAAGACCGACGGAGAGGGCCGATTCACCTTCGGCAGCGTGGCGGCCGGGCGTTACGTCCTCGCGGTCTCGTTCCCGGGGTTCAGCGACAGGCGGATGGCGGTGACCGTGGCGTCCGGAGCGACGCACAAGCTCGACGTGACACTCGAGGTGACACCGGTCGAGGCTGAAGTCACCGTCAGGTCGACCGGCGGCGTCGCCCTGGAGGCAACGGCCGTCAGCCAGCCGGTCAACGTGATCGATTCGATCCAGATCCTCGAGCGGGCCAAAGCGGTCGTGGGCCAGGTTGCCCTCGAGGAGGCGGGCGTTCACCTGCTCCGCACCAGCCCGACCATGGCGGGCATCTACGTCCGCGGGCTCACCGGCAACAAGGTCAGCGTGTTCGTCGACGGCGTCCGCTACTCGACGGGCGCCGCACGCGGAGGCGTCAATACCTTCCTCGATCTGATCGAGCCCGCCAACCTGCAGAGCGTCGAGATCCTCCGCGGCCCGAACAGCGCACAGTACGGCAGCGATGCGATCGGCGGCAGCGTGCAGTTCATGTCCCAGGTGCCGGCCCTGTCGAGCACGGGGGACGCGCAGTTCCGCGGCAGCGCCGGCACCCGGTTCAACAGCGGTGACATGAGCTACGGCGGGAACCTGGCCGCCCAGTACTCGACGACGAAGTTCGGCATCCTCGCCAGCACGGCCGCCCGGCGCATCAACCGGATTCGGCCCGGGGGGGGCATCGATTCACACGCCGCGGTCACGCGGTTCCTGGGTGTGGCCTCCGATACGCTGATGGCGAACCGGCTTCCGGACACCGAGTTCACGCAGTACGGCGGCATGCTGAAGTTCAACTGGACACCGTCTGCCTCCGACCAGCTCGTCGTGTCCTACACGCGGACCCAGCAGGACGGCGGCAAGCGCTACGATCAGCTGCTCGGCGGCGACGGCAACCTGATCGCCGATCTGCGGAACCTGATGGGCGACGCATTCTACGTGAAGTACAACCGCGCCGGCGTCGGACCGTTCGACCAGATCACCGCCACTTATTCGTTCAACGCCCAGCGCGAGGAGCGGGTGAATCAGGGCGGCAACGGCAACCCGAAGGCGTCAATCACGCACGAGTTCGAGCGAACCACGGTGCACGGATTCCAGGCCCGCGCGACGACTCTCATCGGCGGCCGCCAGGAAGTGTTGGTCGGCTTCGATCTGTATCCGGAACACATCAAGGCACCCTCGTTCAGCCACAATCCCGTGACCGATGCCACCGCCGTCAGGCGCGGACGGGTGCCGGACGGCGCAACGTTCCTGAGTTACGGCGTGTTCATGCAGGATGCGATTGCCGTGGTGCCTGACAGGCTGCGTCTGGTGGGCGACCTGCGCTACTCGGGCGCCCGCTATGAGTCGAAAGCGTCGGACAGTCCCCTTGTCAACGGAAAGCCGCTGTGGCCGGACGACAGCCTGAAAGTGTCGAGCCTGACGTACCGTGCGGGCGTGGTGGGGACAATCGTGGGCGGTCTGAACGTGACGGCGAATGTCAGCCGCGGATTCCGCGCGCCGCACATCACCGACCTCGGCACGGTCGGTTTGACGGGATCCGGTTTCCAGGTGTCGAGCAACACCGTGCAGGGCATGGGCGCCATGGTGGGGACGACCGCGGGAGCGACGGCCGTATCGTCCGGCAAGGCCGTCGAGGACCTCAGACCCGAAACGAGCCTGTCGTGGGAGACGGGCATCAGCTTCCGCAACTCGACCATCTCGACGGCGGCGTCCGTGTTCGTGAACACCGTCAGGGACAACATCGTCTACCAGGCGCTCATCCTGCCGCCGGGCGCGGTCGGACAGATGCTTGGCGACGAGGTGATCACCTCGCAGGGGCCGACCGGCGTGGTGTTCGTGCCGGCATCGTCGAGCCCGGTGCTCGTGCGCACCAACTACGGCGACGCGCGCATCACGGGCCTCGAGCACACGTTCGACTGGCGCTTCGCTCCGCGATTCTCGGTGAGCACGGTGCTGACACTGCTGCACGCAAGGGACCTTGGGACCGGCCTGGCGCCCAACATCGAAGGCGGAACGCCCGGGCCCGATTTCTATCTGAAGTTCCGCTACTCGGATCCGGGGGGACGGTTCTGGCTGGAACCGGTCATCCATGCGGCCGGCAAGCAGACCAGGCTATCGACGCTCGACCTTGAAGATCGGCGCACCGGCGCCACGCGCTCCCGGTCGAGCATCCGCACGTTCTTCCTGAATGGAGCCACCTCGCGCGGATGGGTCAACGCCGGCCCCGATGGGGTGTTCGGGACCTCAGACGATGTGCTGGCGGCGACGGGAGAGACGCTGGCGCAGGTCCAGGACCGGGTGCTGGGCGTGGGCGTGAATTCGGCTCCGCTCTACACGTTTGTGCCCGGCTACACGACGGCCAGCATCCGCGGCGGGTTCAGACTGGGCACTCGCCACGACTTCATCATCGAGATCGAGAACCTCACCGACGAGAACTACCGGGGCATCGCCTGGGGCGTGGACGCGCCCGGGCGGAGCCTGTCGATGTCGTACCAGACGAAGTTCTAGTTCGTAGCCAGCGATTCTCACGCCGGCGATCGTCCAGCGGGTCCTGCCCAGGCATCAAGCACGCTGGCCGGCGCCGCGGACGTGTCCCTGCCCCAACGATCTGGCGCGTCGACGCGCGGGCGATGCTCGCGAGCGCCACGGCGTCTGGTCTCGCCGGTGACTCCCGCTTGCTCCGCGCATCCGCGGGCCGTCCAGGTGCTTGACGCCTGGTCACCCGCCAGACGGCCTGAGAATCGCGGATGGCAAAAGAGACTGGCTGGCGACGTGCCGTGGACCGCCACCAACGAGAGGAATCCGACGCTCTCCTACTTCCTGTTCCTCTTCAAGAACGGTTTCAGCACGTCCACCAGATCGGGCCTGCCGATTTCCTGCAGTTCGTATCGCACGCGCACGGTCGGCTTCTTGATCTTGATGAGCCGATTGAGGTCGATCGGCGTGCCGATGATGACCGTGTCGCACGGCACCTTGTTGATGGTCGTCTCGAGATCCTTGACCTGCCTGTCGCCGTAGCCCATGGCCGGAAGCAGGGTGCCGATATTCGGGTACTTCTTGAACGTCGCGGTGATGGTTCCCACCGTATAGGGCCGGGGATCGACAATCTCGCTCGCGCTGAACTTTCCGGCCGCGACCACGCCGGCCCCGAATTTCATCTCGCCGTGGGTGAGCGTCGGGCCATCCTCGACGACCAGCACGCGCTTGCCGATGATCCGCTCCGGATGATCCACCAGGATCGGTGACGCCGCCTCGACGATGAGCGCCGTGCTGTTCACTCGCCGGATGTTTGCGCGCAGGGCGTTGATCGCCGAGATATCGGCCGTGTCCACCTTGTTGATGATCACGACGTCGGCGAGCCGCAGGTTCGTCTCACTCGGGTAGTACAGCAGCTCGTTCCCGACCCGCAACGGGTCGGCGACGACGATGTGCAGGTCCGGCTTGTAGAACGGCGTGTCGTTGTTCCCGCCGTCCCAGATGATGATGTCTGCTTCCTCCTGTGCCTGCTCCAGGATGGCGCCGTAGTCGACCCCGGCATAGATGATCGTGCCGCTGACGATGTGGGGCTCGTACTCTTCGATCTCCTCAATCGTGCAATCGTTCTTGCGGAGGTCGGCGATGCTGCCGAATCGCTGCACCTTCTGCTTGGCCAGGTCGCCGTACGGCATCGGATGCCTGATGGCCGCGACCTTCAGGCCGTGTTCCCGGAGGATGCCCGCGATGCGCCGCGTGGTCTGGCTCTTGCCCGCCCCGGTTCTCACCGCGCAGACCGAGATGACCGGCTTGGTGCTCCGGATCATGGTCGAGGTCGCGCTCAGCACTTTGAAATCGGCGCCGGCCGCGTTGACCAGCGAGCAGCGGTCCATCACGTAGTTGTACGAGACGTCACTGTAGGAAAACACCACCTCGTCGACCTTCTGCGTGCGAATGATGTCGCTGAGATCGTCCTCGGCGAGGATCGGGATGCCCTTCGGATAGAGGTCACCGGCCAGGGATGCGGGATATCGCCGCCCGTCGATGTTGGGAATCTGGGTCGCCGTGAACGCGACGACGTCGTACGCCGTGTTGCCCCGGTACAGCACGTTGAAATTGTGGAAATCGCGCCCGGCGGCGCCCATGATGACAGTCTTGAGTCGCTTCATAGAACCTCGTGGAGGCCCCGGATCGGACCGGGGCACGTCATAGTGAAGTCGCGGCAGACGCGCGACGATTCGTTCATGCGGCCGGCAGGACCTTCCGGATCCGCTCGACGGCCCAGTCGATGTCCTCGCGCGTGATGACCAGCGGCGGCGCCAGCCGGATTACGTGCTCGTGCGTTTCCTTGCAGAGCATGCCCTCCTGCTTGAGCGCCTCGCAGTACGGCCGTGCCGCCCCCGTCAGCTCGATGGCGATCCACAGGCCTCGGCCGCGGACCTCCTTGATCACCGGGCTCCTGATCCCGCCCAGTTTCTCGAGGAAGTAAGCGCCGAGCTCGGCCGACCGCTCGACCAGTTTCTCGTCGACCAGGACCTTCAACGCGGCGCGCGCGATGGCGCAGGCGAGCGGGTTGCCGCCGAACGTGCTGCCATGGTCGCCCGGCTTGAAGACGCCCAGGATGTCCCGGGACGAGAGCACCGCCGAAATCGGGTAGAAGCCGCCCGACAGCGCCTTGCCGACGATGATCATGTCCGGGTGGACGCCTTCCCACTGGTGGGCGAAGAGCCGGCCGGTCCGGCCGAGGCCGGACTGGATCTCGTCGGCGATGAAGAGCGCGTTGTGCCGTCGGCAGATCTCCTGGGCCGACTTCAGGAACCCGTCAGGCGGGATGATGATGCCCGCTTCGCCCTGGATCGGTTCGACCAGGAATCCGCACGTGTTGGGCGTCATGGCGGCTTCGAGCGCGGCCGCGTCGCCGAAGGGGATGATCCTGAAGCCGGGCGTCATCGGACCGAAGCCGAACCGGTACTGCTCGTCGGTCGAGAAGCTGACGATCGTGATCGTGCGGCCGTGGAAGTTGTTGGCGCACACGATGAGCTCGGCCTGGTCGGCGGGGATGCCCTTCACCGTGTGGCCCCACTTGCGGGCCGCCTTGATCGCCGTCTCCACGGCTTCGGCGCCCGAGTTCATCGGCAAGGACATGTCCATGCCCGTCAGGTCATGGAGGTCCTTGTAGAGCAGCGGCAGCTGATCGTTGCGGAATGCGCGCGAGGTCAGCGTCACCCGTTTCGCCTGGTCCTGGAGGGCCTGGAGAATCCGGGGGTGGCAGTGCCCCTGGTTGACCGCCGAGTAGGCCGCGAGGCAGTCGAGGTACTTCTTGCCGTCGACGTCCCATACCCACACGCCCTCGGCGCGTTCAATGACCACGTCGAGCGGATGGTAGTTGTGAGCGCCGAACTGTTCTTCGAGATCGATATATCGCTGAGTGTTTGGTGCCTGTGTCTGCATGACGTCACCCGTAATGGAATTGAGCCTGGCGCAGTCGAAGACGAATGCCCGACGCGTGGCGGGCCACGAAGGGGTGCCGCTACAAGTCCTCCGGCTTCTGGCGCCTGATGTCGAGCACGGGCCTGTTCCTCATTCGCCGTCCCACAGGAGCGAGAGCAGGGCCATGCGCACGAACAACCCGTTGGTGGCCTGCTTGAAGTACATCGCCCTCGGGTCGGCGTCGACCGCCTTGTCGATTTCCACCGTTCGCGGCAGGGGGTGCAGGATCATCGCCTGCGGCTTCATCAGGCGCAGCATCCGGGCGTCGATGTTGAACCGCGCGAGCGACCCGCTGTCAGCCACCCGCTCCGGCCGGATCCTGGTCTGGTACACCACGTCGACTTCGCCCATGACGGGCTCGACATCGGTGCGCAGGTCGTACCAGATGTCGTGTTCGTCGAGGTGGTCGAGGATGTCCTGCCGCATCTGCACTTCGGGCGGGCTGACGAAATGGATCTTGACCCGCTCGAACTTGCTGAGCAGGTACGCCAGCGATCGCGCCGTCCGGCCGCGATCGAGCTCGCCGACAATCGCGATGGTGAGGCCGTCGAGCGACCGGCGCTCCCGGTAAATCGTGTAGAGATCCAGCAGGGCCTGCGTCGGATGCTGTCCCGACCCTCCATCGCCGGCGTTGATGACCGGAACGGTGGACACCGCGGCCGCCCGGCTCGCGCCGCCCTCCTGCGTATGACGCAGCACGATCACATCCGAGTAACCCGCGATGATCCGGATGGTGTCCTCGAGCTGCTCGCCCTCGACTTCTGATGAGAACACCCTCGCCTGCTCGGTGGACAGCACGCGGCCGCCCAGACGGTACATCGCTGATTCGAACGAGAACCTGGTGCGCGTGGATGGCTGGTAGAACAGCGTCGCCATCACCTTGTGGTGGTAGTCCGTCGTGCCGCCCCGGGCCACGATCCGCTCCATCTGGCGCGTCCGATCGAAGAGCTCCATCAGGAGCGGCACGGTGAATTGCTGCGATTCGATGACGTGCCTCAGTAGCATGGTGTGCACTCGCTGACCTGAAGAGCACCGAGCTGAGAACAGGCTGGAGGCTGGGGGCTGGAGGCTGGAGGCAAGAATCGGAAGGCAGTCCCATCCAGCTCTCGGGACGCGCTCCAACGGCACCAGACTGACGCACTCGTCTCCGAAGACAAGCACGCAGTGCGGAAGCGGACAGCGCAACGCCGCCCGCCGCCGGCCGCCAGCCGCCCGCCGCCCGCCTCCGGCCGCCAGCCGTCAGCCGCCCGTCTCCAGCCTGACACCGTCATGGATTTCCCCCAGTCACCGCGTAATGTGCGTCCCCGCATGGCCCCGAACGGCCTCTGCCAGCCGATCGTAGGTCGTGATGATGACCTCCTGCCCGCCGTGCTCGAGGAAGCGGAGCGCCGATTCGATCTTCGGCCCCATGTTGCCCGGCGGAAAGTGCCCCTGCTGGTGGAAGCCCCGTATCTCCGCGGCCGTCACGTAGTCCAGCGGGCGTTGATCGGGCTTCTTGAAATTCACGTACACGCGGTCGGCGTCGGTCGACACGATGAGCAGGTCCGTCTTCATCCTCGACGCCAGCAGCGCCGAAGCGCGGTCCTTGTCGATGACGGCCTCGATTCCGCGGTACCCGCGTCCAGACCGCACCACGGGAATGCCCCCGCCGCCAAGCGCCACCACGAGCACCCCTTCGGTGAGCAGCCTCGTGATGATGGCTTCTTCGACGATCTCGAGCGGCTCGGGTGAGGGCACGACCCGGCGCCATCCGCGCGATGCGTCCTCGACGATGTGCCAGCCGAGCTGGTCACGGCGGGCTTCCGCATCGCGCCGGGAGTAGAACGGTCCGACGGGCTTGGACGGCCGCTCCATGGCCGGATCCACCGGCGAGACGACCACCTGCGTCAGCACGGTGACGACCTGCGTGCTCAGGCCGGCTTCAGAGAGTTCCCGCCGCAAGGACTGCTGCAGCAGGTACCCGATCTCGCCTTGCGTCGCGGCGACGCACACGTCGAGGGGATGGGTGTAGACCTGGTCGGCCGCCCGTTCCGATCGAAGCAGCGCCGCCCCGACCTGGGGCCCGTTGCCGTGGGTGACCACCACGTGGATCCCGAGGCGGATGATCTGGACGATCGCCTCGGCGGTGCGCCGGGTGTTGGCGATCTGCTCGGCGATGGTCCCCTTTTCGCCTGCCCGGATGAGCGAGTTGCCCCCGACGGCGATGAGCGCGGTTTGCGCCACGATTCACCTACCGCATGAGCTCCAGCATGACAGCCTTCTGCGCATGCAGGCGATTTTCGGCCTGGGGGAAGACCACCGAGTGCTTGGAGTCGATGACCTCGTCGGTCACCTCGTCGCCGCGGTGCGCCGGCAGGCAATGCATGAACAGCGCATCGTCGTTCGCGCCGGCCATCAGCGCAGCGTTGACCTGGTAGGGGCGGAACACGGCCTTGCGCGCGTACGCCTCCGCTTCCTGCCCCATGCTCGCCCAGGTGTCCGTATAGACCACGTCGGCATGGTGCACGGCCTCGGCCGGGTCGTTGGTGATGAGGCAGGTCGAACCCGTCCGGACGCCGTTCTCTTTGGTCCATGCCACCACGTCGGGCTTCGGTTCGTAGCCCTTGGGCGAACCGATTGCGATGTGAACCCCGAAGCGGGCCGAGGCGAACATCAGGGAGTTGGACACGTTGTTCCCGTCGCCGACGTAGGCAACCTTTAGGCCCTCGAGGTGGTTCTTGTGCTCGAGAATCGTCAGGAAATCCGCCATCGCCTGGCACGGGTGACTGAAATCGGTGAGGCCGTTGATGATGGGAATGCTGGCGAACTCCGCCATCTTCTCCACGATGCCATGGCCGAAGGTCCGGATCATGATGCCCTGCACCATCCGCTCGAGGTTCTTGGCGACGTCGTAGATCGACTCACGCTTGCCGAGGTTGATCTCGGCAGGGGAGAGGTAGACGGAGAATCCTCCAAGCTGCTGGATGCCGACGTCGAACGTGACCCTGGTCCGCAGCGACGGCTTTTCGAAGATGAGCGCGAGCGTCTTGCCCTTGAGTGCGCCGGCGAACGTCGCGGGGCTGGCCTTGATGTCCCGCGCCAAATCGAGCAGGTGACGAAGCTCCTCGGTCGTGAAATCACGGATCGTCAGGAAATCCTTGCCGCGCATGGGAGTCTCTCCGTAGGGCTCGGGATCGGGTGTCGAATCGACAGGGGGCAGAACGTGGCGAGAAGACCTTTGGGCAGGTCCATCCTGCCCAGCTATCTTACCTTTGGTCGTCGGGTTTCGGCTACCCGGGGCGGGGGCTTGAGTTCAGGTTACAGGTTACAGGTGACAGGTTACAGGGGCTCCTCGACATCTGAAACCAGGGCTACAGAGGATCAGCCTTCGTGTGTCGACGTCGCCGTGCTGCCGGAGCCGATCGTGGCCTGCGGCCCACGGCCTCGCGTCGAGGCCTCACGCGGGACGAGGCGGCCGGGGCCCGCGCCGACGTCCTCGGCGCCGCCCTCCGCCCGTGCGCCGGCCCGATGGCGGACGCGGGCCGGGGGTCATGCGGGCGGCTTCCTGCCAGAAGGTCACCATCTCCGGCATATCCCCGTGGAGCTCGAGCCACACCAGCGCGTCGGAGAACGCGCTGCGCTGCGTCAGCGACCTGCGCGCGTGCGGGGATCGCGACGGCTCGCGAAGGCGTTTCTGGAGGATCAGGACCTGGTGAATCCGCTCGACGTCCTTCCGGGCGAGCGGCAACAGGCCGAGATTCAGGCCGGGCCGGTCTGCATCCTCCATCCAGGCCGGCCAGCTTCCGGGCGAGAACCCGAGCGGGACGATCAGGCTGCCCAGCAGGATCGGGTTGGTCAGCGTGACCGGCACAGCCGAGAATCGCCTGCGATACGCGTCCAGCCGCGCGAGCGATTCCCACAGCGGATCGTCGGCCCCTTCGTCGAGCACCGTGCTGATGGGCTCGAGCAGGCCCACCGCCTCGAGTTGCCGAAACGTGGCTTCTGCCGAGCCCGTGCGCAGGATCTTGTAGTACTCGTCCATCATTCGTGCGGGCGCGCTTCGGGCCAGCTCGTGCCGATGGCGCGTGATTCCATCGAGCACCGGTGCGTCGATGCGGAACCCCAGCCTGGCTGCAAACGCCACGGCCCGCTGCATCCGCACCGGGTCTTCACGGAACCGGATGTCGGGATCGCCGATGCAGCGGATGACGCCCGCCCGCAGGTCGTCGAGGCCGCCGACGTAGTCGATGATCGAGAAGGTCGCGATGTCGTAGAACAAGGCGTTGACGGTGAAGTCGCGGCGAAAGGCGTCTTCCTCGGCCGTGCCGAACGTGTTGTCGCGGTGGATCAGGTGATCGCGATCAGCGCCATCGGTGTCGGCTGAGCGGGTGGCCTCCTCGGTGGCGGCGTCGGCACCGCCATGCGCGTCGGGGCCGGCCGCGTCGCCTTCATCGTCGTTGATGGCCAGCTGCCGCCGAAACGTTGCGACCTCGATGACCTTTGTTCCGAACCGCACGTGGGCCAGACGGAATCGTCGTCCGATGATGAAGCAGTTACGGAACAGGCGTTTGATCTGGTAAGGATGGGCCGATGTGGCGATATCGAAGTCTTTGGGGATACGCCCTAGCAGCAGATCACGGACTCCGCCCCCGACGAGATACGCCGCAAACCCAGCGTCATGAAGACGATACAGGACTTTCAGGGCGTCAGAATCGATCTGCCGGCGTGAGAGCGTGTGCCCGTCACGCGGGACGACGAGGGGTTCCACGGCAGACGATCATAGCAGACTAGGGGCTGGGGGCCAGGGGCCACTCCGCCGCCGGGAACGTAATCGCGGGACGATCCATATTCTGACTAGCGCCCAGCCCCGAGCCCCTACTCTTTGGCCGCTTTCCAGTTCTCGCCAATCCCGACATCAACCGTCAGCGGCACCGTGAGTTCGGCCGCCCCTTCCATCAGTTGCCTCACGAGCGCCGAGACTTCGTCTACATCATCCCTCGGCACCTCGAAGAGCAGTTCATCGTGCACGGTCAGGATCATCCTCGCGCGCGGTCGATCGGTGCGCCCGGCCCTCGCGGCCAGCGCGCGATCGACCTCGATCATGGCGCGCTTGAGGATGTCGGCCGCGGTTCCCTGGATCGGCATGTTCACGGCCATCCGCTCGGTGGCGGACCGCAGCTGCACGTTCTTGCTCGTCAGCTCGGGCACGGGCCTTCGCCGCCCGAAGAGTGTCGCGACAAACCCGGACACGCGCGCCTCTTCGAGCGTGCGATCGATGTACTGCCGGACGCCCGGGAAGCCGGCGAAGTAGGCGTCGATGAATTCCTGCGCGGCCTGCTGGGTCACGCCGATGTCGCGAGACAGCGAGAACGCGGTCTTACCGTACAGGAGCGCGTAGTTGACCATCTTCGCGCGGCGGCGCAGTTCGTGGCGGTCCAGGCCACTCCCGGCCCCGAAGATCTTGAGCGCGGTCTGGTCGTGAATGTCCACCTTCCGGCGGAACGCGTCGGTCAGCGTCGCATCGCCTGACAGATGCGCGAGCACGCGCAGCTCGATCTGCGAGTAGTCGGCCGAGATCAGGACGTGCCCGGGCGAGGCGACGAACGCCTGGCGGATCTCGCGCCCCACCTCGGTCCGAATCGGGATGTTCTGCAGATTCGGATCGCTGCTGCTCAGGCGGCCGGTCGCCGCCACCGCCTGGTTGAAGCTGGTGTGCACGCGCCCGGTGTCCGGCAGCACGAGCTGGGGCAGGGCGTCGACGTAGGTGCCTTTCAGCTTCTGCATGCCGCGCCACTCGAGGATCAGCCTGGGCAGCTCGTGAACCGAGGCCAGGTCCTCGAGCACGTCCACCGAGGTCGACGCCACGCGTGTCTTGCCGGTCTTCCGGCCCGACGGCAGCTTCAACTTCTCGAACAGCACCTCGGAGAGCTGCTTTGGCGAGTTGATGTTGAACTCGCCTCCGCCCAGCTCGTAGATTCGCGCACTGCGCGCCGCCATATCCTGGTCGAGCCGCTTCGAGAGCGCGCCCAGCGCCTCGACATCGATGCGAACGCCGGCCTGCTCGATGTCGGCCAGCACCGGGA
The DNA here is from genome assembly GCA_963843385.1 of uncultured Acidobacteriota bacterium. GTDB lineage: Bacteria > Acidobacteriota > Vicinamibacteria > Vicinamibacterales > JAKQTR01 > CAVOHU01. The sequence goes on along the minus strand of CAWJJY010000004.1, from coordinate 130,472 downwards.
TGAGCGGCGCTTCCATCTGTTGATACAGCTCCGAGAGCCCCTTCTCCCTGAGCTTCGCTCGAAGCGGGTCGGCCAGCCGCAGCGGCAGATCCGCCCGCTCGGCGGCGAAGGTCAGCAGTGCGCTGGAGGGCACCTCAGCCGGACCGGACGCTTTGCCTCCGCGGCCGAAGACGTCCTGATCGGTCGCTGCCCGATAGCCGAGATGCTCCGATGCGATCGCCTCGAGCGCGTGGGGGGCCCTCGAGACGTCGATCAGATAGCTGGCGATCATCGAGTCGAAGAGCGGCCCTCGCACGGCCACCCCGTGCCTGGCGAGGATCACGAGATCGCTCTTGAGATCGTGACCGGCCTTTTCGACGGCCTCGTCGCCGAGTACGGGCGCCAGCGTCTTCAGGACGGCTGCCGCATCCAGGTTCGACGAACCATCGAGCGTGCGATGCCCGACCGGCACGTAGTACGCGCGGAGCGGGGCGGGTGAGAGCGCGATGCCGACCAGGCGAGCCCGCATCGGCGAGGGATCGTCGCCAATGGTGCGCATGCCAAGGTGACCGGCCGATCGCGCCTCGGTCACCACCGCGTTCAGCTCGTCGATCGATTCGATGAGCGTGTAGGTCGATCGTGAAACGGCGGCGGTCGGCGCAAACTCGTTGGTCAACGACCGGAATCCCAATTCCACGAATACCTGATAACACGCGTCGCGGTCGGCCCCGCGATACTGCAGCGCGTCCAGCCCCACGTCGAGCGGCACGTCGGTTCGAATCTGCGCCAGCTCGCGGCTGCGAATCGCGTCCTGTCCATGTGCCAGCAGCGCCTCGCGATACCGCTTCTGGGGCAGATTCGCCGCGGCCGCCAGCAGCGCATCGAGCGAGCCGTATGTCCCGATGAGTTCGCGCGCACCCTTTTCGCCGATGCCTGGGACGCCCTTGATGTTGTCGACGGCATCGCCCATCAGTCCCAGCAGGTCCACGACGCGCTCCGGCGGGACCCCGAGTTTCTCGACGACGCCGGCCGGATCGAACCAGGTTCCGTCGTCACGCGGGTTGAAGACGCGAACGCGGCCGCCCACGAGCTGGAGGAGATCCTTGTCGCCGGTGACGATGGCGACGTCGTACCCGGCTGCGTCCGCTCTTCTTCGCGAGCGTTCCAATCACATCGTCCGCTTCGAATCCCTCGCGCGACAGCACGGGCACGCCCAGCGCCTCGCACGCCCGGCGGACCAGGGGCACCTGCTCGACCAGGTCGGGCGGCATCGGCGCCCGGTTGGCCTTGTAATCCTCGGCGAGCTCGGATCGGAACGTCGGGCCCTCGAGATCGAACGCCGTCGCGATGTGTGACGGCGTGTGATCGGCGATGAGCTTCCGCAACATCGCCACGAAGCCGTAGACCGCGTTGGTCGGGCGCCCGCCGGGGCCGGTGAGTCCCTGGATCGCGTGAAATGCCCGGTACATCTGAGAGTGGCCGTCGATGAGAAACAGCGTCGGCATGGGTCTCGCTCGGGGCTTGATGGTTCGGTCAGGCTCGGGTCCTTGGTTCCGATCCTATATTATGGGCTGTCATGCCGATGGTGCGGAATCATGTGAAAAGGTCCGCCGGACGAGCCGTGCTCGCGGCCGCAATCCTCGTCGCCAGCGGGTGCGGGGGCGGCGGCCTGGTCAAGCAGTACCAGTACGACGAAGAGATCACCTTGTCGGTGGACGGCAGCGCCACCATCGCCGTCAACGCGTCGATTGCCTCGCTCGTGAACCTGCGCGGCATGGACCTGGACGTTGCGCCGACCGCCCCGATGAACCGGGCGAAATTGAGGGCGCTGTTCACATCGCCCGTGGCGCGCGTGACGGGTATCAATACCTGGCGGCGGAACGGCCGCCGCTTCGTGCAGATTCGCCTGGACGTCGACGACATACGCAAGCTCAACACAGCTCCGCCGTTCTCGTGGGCAAGCTACCACCTGGAGAAGAAGGACGACCTGCTCGTCTATCGTGAGTCGGTGGGTACCCCCGCGGCCCGTTCTGTCGGCGAGGTTGGCTGGAACGGACGCGAACTGGTCGCGTTCCGGCTTCACCTGCCCAGCAAGATCCGGTACCACAACGCCGGCGCCGACAACTTCAAGCGCGGCAACATCCTCGTGTGGGAACAGACACTCGCCGAGCGGCAGTCCGGCAAGCCGCTGGACATGGAAGCCCGCATCGAAACCGTCTCCATCCTCTATCGAACACTCTGGCTGTTCGCCATCAGCGGCGTGCTGGCCCTCGTCGTGGTCGCCGGCCTCATCTGGTGGGCGGTCAGAAGACCCGGGCGCGCACAGGCGTCGTAGGCTCGACAGCCGCGGCCTTCGCGCCGGCGACCGCCGCAGCTTCGCAGGCATGCGCCCGCCCGGCGAGGACTGGCTGGAATGGGCGCTCCAGCACACGCTGTCGCGCGAACCGCAGCCGAAGGCCGGTGATGGCAGGGGGTGGCGGCGCGCCTGCGATTGGCGCCGTCCGGGACACTAGCAGGCCGCATATGGGCGGCTAGGGATGAATGACTTCCAGTGAGTAGGCTGCCGTTCCAACCACGTTGCCGGTGTCATAGACCCGGGCGCAGAAACCGCCGGGCTCCGCCGAACCGACGATGGCGGTTCCGGTCTGAGCGTTCTCGTTCTTCACGATCTCGGAGCATGACAACGTCGTCGTGTCCCAGAGCCCCACGCTCATGCCGAGGGGGACCGGGTCGTTCGGCCCGGGCTCGGTGAGCGTGAGTCTGACGATTCCGGCGGCCGAGACCGTGAATTGAAAGACGCCCGCGTCGGTTGGAGCAAGGACCCCGGTAAATGTCTCCGTCGTCAAGGCTGGCGGAGGCGGCGTCGGAGCGGTCGGAGTGGTGGCGGAGCTCTTCGCGCAAGCCGAAAGTGCAAACGCCAGGGCGACCGCCATGGCGAGCATTGCCACTTGAACCCGAAAAAGCCGAGTCATGCGAATTCTCACTTTCGGTCTTGCCTGCACCGGGCGAGCGAACCCGTCGGGCCAACGCGCGAAGATCCGAACCCTGTCTTCAGCCCTCCGACCCACCTAGACCGTAAGACGTCGATAGAAGCCTCGCGGTCGGCCCCGAACCTCCGGCGCAAACCTCTATTCTATCGAAATCCAGCCCCATTCGTCGCCTCGGCAGGCCTGGAACGGCTCATCCGGGAGCCTGAGGGCGAAGGCGCCTCGTCAATCAGGGCCCTGGCGGCGACCGGACAGACCACCGCCGGCTGCTATACTCGGTTCGGGAGCGCACAAAGCCTATGAGATCTGTTGCACGGTCGTCGCTGTCGGTTGTCGTGGCCCTGCTTGGAATCGCGCCCGCGTATGGCCAGTCCCCGAAGCCGAAGCCCGCAGCTCCGCCCTCTGCACTCGACGCGCTGCATCAGCGGATCGACAGGCAGGTTGAGCAGGTGCTGCCGCGTGTCGTGACCTGGCGGCGCGACTTCCACCAGCACCCGGAGCTCGGCAACCGCGAAATCCGTACGTCGAAGATTGTGGCGGACCACCTCCGGGCGCTCGGCTACGAGGTGCGGACCGGCGTCGCGAAGACGGGGGTGGTCGGCGTGCTGCGGGGAGGGAAGCCTGGGCCCGTCGTGGCGCTGCGATCCGACATGGACGCCCTGCCGGTGACCGAGGAGCTCGACCTGCCCTTCAAGTCGACGGTCAAGGCCGACTACAACGGCCGCGAGGTCGGTGTGATGCATGCGTGCGGCCACGACTTCCACATGTCGATGCTGATGGGAGCGGCAGAGATCCTCGCGTCGATGCGGGCCGACCTTCCCGGGACCGTGAAGATCATCTTCCAGCCCGCCGAGGAGGGAGCGCCAAGCGGTGAAGACGGGGGCGCGGACGTCATGGTCAGGGAAGGCGTTCTCGACAATCCGAAGGTGGATGCGATCTTCGGCCTGCACGTCGGCGTGACGCCGCTCGAAGCCGGTTCGATCTCGTTCAGACCCGGCGGCATCATGGCAGCGAGCGATACGTTCACGATCCTGGTGCGCGGCCGGCAGACTCACGGCGCGATGCCGTGGGCCGGCGTTGATCCGATCGTGGTGTCGTCACAGATCGTCCTTGGCCTGCAGACGATCATCAGCCGCCAGTCGAACCTGACGACGGCACCCGCCATCCTGACGGTCGGCGTGATCGAGGGCGGCAATCGCTTCAACATCGTGCCCGAACAGGTCCGAATGGCCGGGACGATTCGGACCTTCGATCCGGGAATGCAGAAACTGATTCACGACTCGATCAAGCGCACCGCGGAACAGATTGCCCAGAGCGCCGGCGCCACCGCCGAGGTGACGATCACGATCGGAAACCCCGTGACGTGGAACGATCCCGCGCTGACCGCGAAGATGACGCCGTCCCTGCAGCGCGTCGCCGCCGCGACGTTCAATCCCAACGCCCAGGTCACGACGGGCGCGGAGGATTTCTCCTGGTATCAGAAGAACGTGCCTGGCCTGTTCTTCTTCCTTGGCGCGGCGCCGAAGGGTTCGGATCCGAACGCGTGGGCGGCCAACCATTCGCCACGCTTCGCCCCGGACGAATCCGCCCTCGCGACCGGCGTCCGCGCGCTCGCATCGGTGGCCGTGGATTATCTTGCCGGGGCGTCGCGCTGAGGCGGGCCGCTATTCGGCCCAGACCAGGACCCGCTCCCGGCCGGGCCTCACGAGATCGAGAATCAGGCCGGGCCCGCGCCGCTCGATGTCTGCTGCGGTGACTTTCAGGCGGAGGGGCTCGCCGTCTTCCGACATGGTCCTGCTGAGATGAAACGGCTTGCCCTTGCTCATCCGGACGATCCAGAACGGGATGTTCATCCGGAACACCTTGCCCTCCTCCGGCTGCCAGACGAGGATGTGGACCGCCTCGATGTTGTGCCGCGTGGAGGGTTTCGTCTCTGCCGGCGGCTCGGTATCGGGTTCCGCCACGACCGGTTCGCCGTCCTGCATTTCCAGCAGCGGCTTCTGTCCCTTGAATCGGTCGTGGATCCTGGTGAATTCCCGTTCGACGGATACCTGCGTGGCTGGCGCGGACTCGAACGCGAACTGCCTGTAGACGAAGTAGCCGGCCACGGCCAGGACACCGACGCAGACCACCACGATGAGGACCACGATCCCCGCGATGATCAGTGCCCACGATGGTTTCTTGGCCATTGGCGCGAGCGTCCCGCCCGTCTGCCGGGCTTCCGGCGTCTCCGGGGGGCTGCCTGTCGCTTATTGTGACGCAGATCCGGCGGCGGTGGTTCGGACCTTCTTGACGAACCCCCTTATAATCCGATGCCGACCGACCCCTGCGAGGTGCCCGTGATCCGTCGCTACCGTACGATCGATGCCCACGCCGCCGGCGAGCCTCTCCGCCTCATCGTCGAGGGATTCCCGAAGCCTCAGGGCCAGACCATGCTCGACAAGCGGGCGTGGGTGAAGAGCCACGCCGACCGCATCCGCAAGGCGCTGATGCAGGAACCTCGCGGCCACCTCGACATGTACGGCGCCCTGCTGACCGAGCCGGTGAGGCCCGACTCCCACGCCGGCGTGCTCTTCATGCACAACGAAGGCTACAGCACGATGTGCGGACACGGCATCATCGCCGTCACGACCATCGCCATCGAGCGCGGCCTGATCGTTCCACGGCCGCCGGACTCCCTCGTGGTTTTCGATGCCCCCGCGGGACAGGTCTTCGCAACGGCTCGCGTCAGATCCACGCCGGGCGCCGGCGGGGGACTGCGCGTGACGAGCGTCGCGTTCAAGAACGTACCGTCGTTCGTCCTGCATCCCGGGTTGACGGTCCGGCTGGGGACGCGTGAGATTCGAGTGGATGTCGCGTTCGGAGGCGCGTTTTACGCGATCGTGGATGCCGAAGCCGCGGGCCTGCCCATCGTGCCGGCAAGACTGCCTGACCTGCGGCGCGTGGGGATGGACATCAAGCGGGCCGTCGAGGCGGCGGTCACCGTCGCCCACCCGCTCGATCCGGGACTGAAGGGCATCTACGGCACGATCTTCACCGGCCCACCGACGCGGGGGGATGCCGACCTGCGGAATGTCACGATCTTCGCAGATGCCGAGGTGGACCGCTCGCCCTGCGGCACCGGCACCTCGGCGGTGGTCGCCGTGCTCGACGCGATGGGGCTGCTGCCCGCCGATCGCGCCTTCGGTCATGAAAGCGTGGTCGGCACGCTGTTCAAGGGCCGTGTCGTCGGCCGCACCACGGTAGGGGATTGCGACGCGGTCATCCCCGAGATCGAAGGCTCCGCCTGGATCACCGGAGAGCACACGTTCCTGGTGGACGACGAAGATCCCCTCGCCGAAGGGTTCAGGCTGTAGTCGACGGCTCCGGGGCCCGAACCGCGCGCTACTTCATCGCCGCGAGCTTGCCGATGTCGAGCTTGCCCGCGAGTTCGTTCACCGCCGAGGGATCAGCGAGCCCTTCGCCCTTGATATTGACGATGTAGCGGCCCGAGACGATGAGGTTGATCTCGCCGCTCTTGTCATCCTTGTTCCACTTCTCGACCCCGGGCTGACCCGCGAAGCGCACGGACTTCTCGTAGCCGCCTGCGGTCTGTCTCGAGAAGTTGGCGGCCATCAGGAACTGGAACGGCAACAGCGCCGCCTGGTTGAATGCCGAGTCCACGATCTCCACGTTGAGTGATGCGTCGCCCTTCGTGTAGTCGACCTTGGCCGTGGAGTGCGCGAAGGGCGACATCATGCGCTCCCCGCTCATCTCGCCCTTCTGCCAGCCGGCCAGGTCCGGGAACAGCGCCTGCAGCGCCGTGTAGTCCACCGGTTCGTACGCCTTCCCGTCAGGGCCCTTCTGCAACTGCTGGACCTGCTGGGCGAGCTGCTGCAGGCCCTGGGCAAGGTCCTGAGGACTCCCGCCGCCCTGGCCCTGTGTTTGAGCCGCCTGCTGACCCCCCGCCTGGCCCGCGGGCGGTGCGGCCTCTTTCTTTCCGCACCCGGCAATCGCGAGAACCAGGAATGCCACCAGGAACATCGTGCGAGTTCTGCGCATGACTGCCTCCAGTTCAAAGACGTCGCGGCATTCTAGCACCCGCTCCGGTCGCCCTGTACCGGCGATCGGGCGGCCACGACGCGGCGATCGGGCCGGTCTGGGATCGGCCCGGCGGATTCGCTATTATCCTGACGATGGGCAACGAGTTGACCGAGCAGCACTTCCGCCTGCTTGCCGACGAGGCGCTCGATCGCCTCGAGCGGAGCCTGGCGCCCCTGGCCGACGCCAGGGGGTTCGAGGTCGAGCGGCAGGGCGGCGTCCTGAACGTCGAGTTCGAGGTTCCATCGGCCGCGCGTTTCGTCATCAGTCCGAATGCGCCGGTGCGTCAGGTGTGGGTGTCTGCGCTCGGCCGAGGGTACAAGCTCGCGTGGGCCGGAGAGCAGGCGGCCTTCGCGCTGAACGGCGAATCGCTGAACGACCTGGTCTCGAGGCTGGTGCAACTGCACCTGGCTTCCACATGAACCCGGTCGGGGCGAGGTCGGGTGATCGGGCCGGCATGGGAATCTCCGCCCGCGACGCCCGGACCGGGCGCTCCGGGGCCATGGATTCTGCGTTACGATGAGTACGAGCAAAGCGACGGCCGCCCCGGGTCGGACCGGTGCCTCGGGACCGCCGGACCTGGCCAGCCAAGTGAGGCCATCCGATGACCCTCGCGATCTACCTCGTCGCCTTCGTCGTGATTGCCGGCGTTGCCTACCTGTTGCTCCGCAATCCCGTGCGCGAGTACTTCCTCATGCGGGGCGATCGCCTCGTGACCTGTCCGGAGAACAATCAGCCGGTCGGGGTGAAGGTGGACGCGGCCCACGCGGCCGTCAGCGCCGCCCGCGGATTCCGGGAACTCAGCCTCGAGCAGTGCTCACGCTGGCCTGAGAAGGCGGGATGCGGCCAGGAATGCCTGAGGCAGATCGAGGCGGCGCCGGTCGACTGCCTGGTCAAGACCCACCTGTCGAAGTGGTACGCCGACAAGACGTGCGTATTGTGCGGCAAGCCCCTGGGGATCGTTGACTGGACGCGCCATCGGCCCGCCGTGATGTCGCCCGACCGGCGTACCTACGAGTGGCACGAGATCAAGACCGAGATGCTGCCGAGCGTGATGAGCACGCATTCGGCCATCTGCTGGGACTGCCACGTTGCCGAGGTATTCCGCCGCCAACGGGCGGACCTGGTGGTGGACAATCCGTTTGACGCTCAACCGCGCCACTGATGCCGATTCGGGTTTTCCCTGCGATCCGTTAAACCACCTACCAGCATAATCCGTCTAACGAAGTATCGGGCATGAGGACGGCGGCCGACCGTGGTTCCTGAACGCAGGGACCCGGCTGGAGCGCGTCGTCACGAGGCAATGGGCCGCCCGGGACGGGGTGGAGGCGGAGTGGCAACAAGGCGTGCCGGGCAGAAAGGAAGGTCGCCGTGCGCGACGTGGATTTTTCGAGTAACGCTGACTGGATGGTAGCGGTTCTCCTCGCGATAGCCGTGGTCGCCATGGCGCTGGCCTAGCTGCGCGCCCGGCAATCGGATCGCGATCGTACGATTCGGGTCGCTGAACCGGCGTTCTACTTCGGGCGGCCGGGAGCGCCTTCGGCAGAAGCGAGATAGCTCTTACGCGCCCGGGCAGTCATGCCCGGGCGTTTCACCCTCAATAACAGCTTGTGAACCTTGCCGTCGAGCTGGGCCGGTGTGAAACCGATCACGTATTGGCTGTGAAGTTCAAGAGCGATGCGGGTGAAGGTGGTGTTCAGACTCTGCGTGTTCGACAGGCGAAAGAACCCGCCGCCGGTCTCCTCTGCCAGCTTCTTCAGGTGCGCGTCGGGCGTGGTCCGGACCTGCCGCTGGCCGTCGAAATAGATGCTCTCGAGACCGATCCCGTAGATCATCACCTCGTCCTGCCTGGCCCTGGACAGCACTTCGCCCTCGTTGGCCTTCGAGTCGGTGTCTTCGCCATCGGTCAGCAGCACGATCACCCGCCGGCCTTCGATTTCCAGCAGGTGATCGAGCGAGCTTGCGATCGCATCGTAGAGGCGCGTGGGATATCCGAAGTCCACGTCCTTGAGCGAGGCGACCAGTTCGTCGCGGTCGGAGGTGAAGGTGCCGAGGAACTGAATCTTGTCGTTGAAGTCGCCCACCATCGCCTTGTCCTGCGGGAGCAGGCGGATCAGGAACTGCTCGGCGCCCTGCTGGACGAGCTTCATCGAGTTGGTCATGCTGCCGCTGGTATCGAGCATGACCACCGTCGTGATGGGCAGCACCTGGTTGTCGAAGACGGTGATGTCCTGCGGCTTCTCGTTGTCCAGGATTTCGAAATCCGCCCGGGTCAGATCGGGCACGAGCCGGTCCTGGGCGTCGGTGACGGTTGCGACAATCGGCACGATGCGCGTGCCCGACTTGAACGTCACGCCGGGCTGCTGCTGGGCGTGCAGCAGGAGAACCGCCGGGGCAGCAAGCGTCACGATAACCAGAACGATCGTTCTGCGGTGCATGATTTCAGAGTAACAGGCACACCAGGCGAGCGCAACCGGTGATCCGCGGCGCCCGGCCGGCTCCTGTGCGCGATCTTCCATGCTGGAGAAGAACCAGCGGGAACGGGACGCGATTGGTGCTCGGTGACGGTCCTGCGGGTCCTGCCCGGGTGGCAGCACGCTGGCCGGCCCGCGGACGTGTCCCTGCCGCTACCGTCTGGCGCGTCGACGCGCGGACGAAGCTCGCGAGCGCCACGGCGTCTGGTCTCGCCGACGACTCCCGCTTGCTCCGCGCATCCGCGGGCCGTCCAGGTGCTTGGCCACCCGATCACCCGCAGACCGGAGGAACGAGCACGTCTCGCGGTCTACCGCTTGCCGTCGAGTTGACTGATGAGCGCGCTCGATGGCGGCCGCTCGGCCTGCAGGCGCCGCGCGACCTGCTCGGCCGCCCTCATGGCGCGCAGCACATTCAAGCCGACGACCTTCTTGACCTGGTCGTCGGTATAGCCGCGTCGAATCAGCTCGGCAACCAGGACGGGAAACCGCGAGACGTCTTCCAGCCCCTTCGGCGCGCTCGAGATGCCATCGAAATCGCTGCCGATGCCCACGTGATCGATGCCCGCCACCTTGCGGACATGGTCGATGTGATCCGCCACCTGGGCAACGCTCACCGGCGGCTGCGGATGCGCCTTCTGCCAGGCCTCGAGCGCGTCCTTGATCGCCGAATCGTTGCCGGGCGTCAGTTTGCCGAGCCGATCGCCTTCCGCGTCGTACTGCGACTGCCACGCCGCTGCCTCGGGTGAGGTGAACACGGTGACGAAGGACACCATGACGACGCCACCGTTGCGTTGCATCTGCGACAGGACGGAGTCCGGCACGTTGCGCGGCACGTCGCACAGCGCGCGCGCCGACGAGTGGGAGAAGATCACCGGCGCAGCCGAGACGCGCAGGGCGTCGTCCATGACTTTGGGAGACACGTGACTGAGATCGACGAGCATCCCCAGGCGGTTCATTTCACGGACGACCTCCTCGCCGAACCTCGTCAGCCCGTTGTGCTCGGGCTTGTCGGTTGCCGAGTCGGCCCACGACACGTTCTTGCCGTGGGTCAGCGTCATGTAGCGCGCACCCAGCCGCGCGAACATGCGCAGCGCTCCGAGCGAGTCTCCGATCGAGTGCCCGCCCTCCATGCCGATGATCGAGGCGATCTTTCCGGACCGGAAGATCCGCTCCACCTCGTCGCCGGTCCGGGCGAGCTCGAACACGTCGGGGTACCGTTCGGCCATCCTGTAGACGATGTCGATCTGTTCGAGCGCCGCGGTCACCGCCTCCTGACCGGCCATCGTCGGAGGCACGTAGACGGACCAGAACTGTCCGCCCACGCCGCCCGCGCGCAGGCGAGGGATGTCGGTCATCAGTGAGGGCTGCGATGTCCGGATGTCCAGGCGCGCAGGATCGTGATCGGCCCGGCTCCTCACGTTCCAGGGATAGTCGTTGTGGCCGTCGATGAGCGGCACCTGCTTGAGAATGGCCCGCGCACGCACCATCGCACTGTCCTGCTGCCCGCGTGTCGGCACGGACAGCGCCAGGAACGAGAGCGCGCACGCAAGGGTCGCGGAGAGGGCTCGCCGAATCATCTGGACGTCCTTTCGCTGGAAAGTCCCTATACTACAATCGTCTGGCACCTTCATCCCACATTCATCCACACGGAGCCCGTGAGCGCCATGGCAGACAGCAAACCTCCCGTTGTCCTGAATCTCGTCTGGTCGAGCGGCTTCTCGTTCACCGCGCGCGACGGCCGGCACCAGTGGACCATCGACGGCCGCAACGAGTCGGGCCCTTCGCCCGTCGTCCAGCTCGTGTCGGCGCTCGGCGCGTGCATGTCGATCGACGTGGTCCACATTCTGACCAGGGGACGGGCAGAGATCGACGGCCTCAACGTGCAGGTCACGGCACACCGGGCCGAAGGCGAGCCGAGGCGGCTGGTCCGGGTCGACCTGAAGTTCCTGATTCAGACCTCGGCCGGCGGCGAGGCGATCGAACGGGCCGTCGCGTTGTCACGCGAGAAACATTGCTCGGTCTGGCACTCGCTGCGGCCTGACATCGAGCTCACGACGAGCTACGAGAACGTGCAGAAGAGCCAGGCGTGAGGTGACGGGAACGCCCGAAGCCGGTTATCGGATCGGGATGCACCGCATGGAGGTCGTATGGGCCCTCTTCGCGTAGCGGCGGCGCTGGCGGCACTGGCGTGGGTGGCGGCGGCCGGGCTCGAGCCTCAGCAGGACGAGACCGCTGCGGAGTTGTCCCGGAGGGCTGCTGCCGCGCTGTCGCAGGTTGACGGCACGCTCGCCCTCGGGGGGCTCGAGCAGCAGGTCGACGTCATCCGCGACAGATGGGGAGTCCCGCACATCTACGCGAAGACCGTGCACGACCTGTTCTTCGCGCAAGGGTTCGTTGCGGCCCAGGACCGCCTCTGGCAGCTCGATCTCTGGAGACGCAACGCGGAAGGCAAACTGGCCGAAGTGCTTGGGCCGTCCGCCGTCAAGCGGGACACCTTCGCCCGATTGCTCCGCTACCGGGGCGACATGGACGCCGAGTGGCGCGGTTACGGGCCCGACGCCAAGGCCATCGTCACGGCGTTCGTCGAAGGGATCAACGCGCAGGTCGCTCTTGTCACCAGCCCGGGCGGCACGCTGCCCATCGAATTCCAGCTGACCGGCTCGCGTCCCGAGCGCTGGTCGCCCGAGACCGTGATTGGGCGCATGGCGGGCTACGTCATGACGCGCAACCTTCGCAGCGAAGTCCAGCGCGCGAGACAGGTGCGCCAGTTCGGCGCGGAACGCGTCTCCCAGGTCCAGCCGGTCGATCCCCGGGTCCCGATCGTCGTGCCCGAAGGGCTCGATCTCGAAGACATCACCGACGGCATTCTCGACATCGCGAGCGGCGCCAGCGAGACGGTCCGGTTTCCGGAGACATTGCCCAGGGCCGTCGTTCCGCCACGGCTCTTTGCGTTCAGCCCGACCGCACGCGAGTCGACGACCTCCGTCGATGACGACGCCGTGATCGACGCGCGGGACCGACTCGCGGGCGAGGTCGTTCCGGTCGACTCCGGGTCGAGGGACGAAACCTGGCGCAGCGGTTCGAACAACTGGGTCGTGAGCGGCGCGCTGACATCGACTGGCAAGCCGATCCTCGCCAACGATCCACACCGGGTGATCGCGTTGCCGTCGCTGCGGTACACGGTTCACCTGAACGGGCCCGGCTGGAACGTGATCGGAGCGGGCGAGCCCGCGCTTCCAGGCATCGCCGCCGGCCACAACGATCGCGTGGCGTTTGGCTTCACGATCGTCGGAATGGATCAGCAGGATCTGTACGTCGAACGGCTCGACCCCCGGAATCCCGATCGCTACCTGTACCGCGGCGCCTCCGAGCCGATGCGAGTGGAGCGGGAGCGGATTCTCGTGCGGGGGGAGGCCCCCCGTGAGGTGGAGCTGCGTTTCACCCGCCACGGACCCGTGCTGCACCTCGATCCGGCGCGCCAGAGGGCGTATGTCCTGCGTTGGGTCGGCGACGAGCCCGGCGCGGCCGGCTACCTGCGATCGCTCGCGCTCGATCAGGCGCGCGACTGGAAGAGCTTCCGAGAAGCCGTGGCGGGATGGAAGGTCCCGTCCGAGAACATCATCTACGCCGATGTCGACGGCAACATCGGCTGGGTCGCAGCCGGGCTGGCGCCAATCCGGCCGGGCTGGAACGGGCTGCTCCCTGTGCCGGGCCACGAGGGCCGGTTCGAGTGGGACGGATTCCTCGCGCTGGCGGATCTGCCGCAATCCTACAATCCGGCGAAGGGCTACATCGCCACCGCCAACCACAACATCCTTCCGCCCGGCTACTCGAAGATCCTGGGTTTCGAGTGGGGAGCGCCGCACCGCTTCAACCGAATCGTGGAGGTGCTCGACGGCACTCCCGCCGGGGGCCCACGCCGGTTCACCGTGGCGGACTTCGAACGACTTCAGCACGACGCGCAGTCGGTGGTGGCGCGCGCGATCTGCCAGGCGCTGTCGATCGCCCGGGCGGCGCACAAGGGCCGCGAGGTGGAATCAGAAGCGCCGCATCGCACGCAGGCCATCGACATGCTGACCGGGTGGGATCACGTCGCGGACAAGACCTCGGGCGCCGCAGCGCTCTACGAGCTCTGGCTGCCGAGGCTGTCGCGGGCCGCCGTCGAGTCGGTCGTGCCCGCCGCCGATCGACCGATGGTCGGCGCCTCGCTCTCGACCGAGCGGCTGATCGAGGCGCTGCGCGGGGCGGCGACCGATCCCGCCGTGCAGGCGCTGCTGATTGGCCCGCCGCTCGACGCCGCGTGGGGCGAGGCGGCTCGCGTCATGGGGCCGGACCCGTCACGATGGGCCTGGGGCCGCATCCATCGCTCCTACTGGGAACACCCGCTGGCCTTCACGCCCGCGCGGCGCGAGGTCTTCAACCTGCCCGACGTGCCCAGGGGCGGAGATGGCACGACTCCCTTTGCGACCGGGGGCGGCGGCCGGCAGACGGCCGGCGCGTCGTTCCGCGAGGTCATCGACCTGGCCGACTGGGACCGATCGACGACGATCAACGTGCCGGGCCAGTCGGGCCAGCCGGGGAGCCCCTTCTACGGGAATCTGCTGGGCTTCTGGGCAGACGAGAAATACCATCCGATGGCATTCACGCGCGCGGCGGTCGAGGCCAACGCCAAAGGGCGACTCGAGCTTCGCCCCTTGAGGTGAAAGGCGTGGCGGATGCATGACCCGCAGGCTCCGAACCCGGGAGGCTCCCGGCCTGGAGCGATGATCGTGAGCCCACCCACGGCGCGCCGCGCCTATATCGACTGGCTGAGGGGCCTCAGCGTCCTCATCATGATCGAGGCGCACGTCATCGACTCGTGGACCCGCAACGAGGACCTTGGCGGCGACGCGATGCAGTACGCGCGGATGATCGGCGGGTTCGCCGCGCCGATCTTCCTCTTCCTCGCCGGCGTGGCCGTCGTGATGGCGGCCAGCGCGCGAACGCGCAAGTCCGGGGATCGAGGCGCCGCCGCCTGGAGCGTTCAGCGCCGGGGATGGGAGGTGTTCGGCCTCGCGTTTCTCTTTCGCCTGCAGTCGTTCATCCTGAGCCCCGGTGCGACGGTCAAGGGCATCTTCAAGGCCGACATCCTGAACATCATGGGGCCGGCCATCGCCGTGACGGCGTGGCTCTGGGGTGCGGTAAAGAGCCGGTCGAGCCGCCTCTGGGTCTACGGCGCCATCGCCTGCCTCTTCGGCTTGGTGACCCCGATCGTCCGGTACTCCCCCCTGGTGGCCTACCTGCCGCCGCCGCTCGAGTGGTACGTCCACCCGGTGCCGAAACTCAGCGTGTTCACGCTGTTCCCATGGGCGGGCTTCGTGTTCGCGGGCGCGTTCTTCGGCGAGTGGCTCGACCGCGTGAAATCGCCCGCGGAGGAATGGAAACTGAATCAGCAGTTCGCCGCGGCCGGGCTCGCCGTGACCGGCCTCGGCTGGGGCGCGACCTACCTGCCGTCGATGTATGCGCAGTCCGAATTCTGGACCAGTTCCCCGACCTTCTACTTCATGCGCATCGGCATCATGATGATGCTGCTCGCCGCGACCTACGCTTGGGTGCAGCGGCCGTTTGCCGCGTCGCCCCGCCAGGGATCGCGCGGGCTGATGCTCACCTTCGGGCGGTCATCGCTGTTCGTGTACTGGATTCACGTGGAGCTGGCCTACGGCGTCTTCTCCCGGCCGTTGCAGCGTGCGCTGCCATTCTGGTGGGCCGTCGCCGGATACGCGCTCTTCACGGCGGCCATGTACGGGGTCACGCTGGTGAAGAACTGGCTGGTCGACCGCTGGAAGCGCCAGCGCGGGCAGAGGCTGACGCCTCAGGTCGTGTAGGAAGACGCCAGCGAGACGGCTCTCACGGATTCACAAAAAGAAAAACGCAGGGCCGCACGGTGGAACGGGTCCGAGGGGAGGCCCCGTTCCAGGCCGGCAAGCCCTGCGCCACCAAACTTCAGGTCACGAGCGTCCTCGTCCCGTTACAGGAGGCTGTGCAACGCCAGGTTGATGATCCTGCCCGCCCGCTGACGCAGCTGGTTGAGCCGCATCCCCGCACGGTTCCTCACGTGCTCGCGCAGTTGCCTGGCCTGTTGCTGCTGTTCCGGCGTCAGCACCGCCCAGACCTCGGAGTGAACCTTCGCTCTGAGCACGGCGCCGTCGGCCTCCGCCGCGGCGACCTTCGCGGAGGCAGCGCGGATCGCCGACTCGTCGAAGGCGTCCGCCGTCACGGCGTCATTCAGCGCCTTGCGCGCCGGCATCATGGCGTCGGCGATGGCCTTGGTCTCCGCGCGGTACTTCTCGATGATGGCCTTGACCGACTGCTTCTGTGCGTCGGTCAGGTTCAGCGCTCGCAGCTCACGCAGGATCATCCCGGGTCCCGGTCCCATGAGGTCCGGTCCCATTCCCGGCCTGCCGCCGCGCATGCCCGGGCCCATTCCTTGACCCATGCCCTGGCCCATGCCCGGACCCAGGCCCAATCCCTGGCCCGCCCTGCCTCCGGGCCGTCCCGGCGGGGGACCTTGTGCCAGCACGCCGACCGCGCCCACGGTGAGTACGACTGCCAGCAGAACACCCATGATTTTCAGAACCTTGATATCCTTGTGCTGCATCGAAGTCCTCCTTCTCGGTCCTTCTATGGTCATTGGACGCGAGCGATGTGGCAGCCTGAAGACGCAGTTGTGAAACTTCTGTGACAGCGCTGATCGTCGAAGACGAGCCCCACATCCGCGAGCTAGTATGCCTGCATCTCGGGCTCGAGGGCTTCACCTGCACTCAAGCCTCGGACGGGCACGAAGCCCTCCGTCTGGTTTCCTCACAGCCGTTCGATCTGATTGTGCTCGACCTGATGATCCCGCATGTCGACGGTCTCGCGGTTTGCCGCACCGCGCGGCGGTCCGGCCCGAATGTCGGGACGCCGATCCTGATGCTGACGGCGCGACGCGAGGAATCGGACAAGGTGCTCGGGCTCGAGAGCGGGGCCGACGACTACCTGACCAAACCCTTCGGGGTCCGCGAGCTGGTGGCTCGTGTCCACGCGCTCATGCGGCGCACGCGTCCTTCCGCCCCGGCCCTTCAGGATCCGGCCGTGGCCCTGGGCGGACAGAGGGCGCAGCAGGCCGGCGGGCCGCCGCTTGTCAGCATCAGCGGGCTCGAGGTGGACCCGGCTCGCCGCCTGGCGCGCGTGAACGGCACGCCGGTCGAGCTGACCGCACAGGAGTTCAACCTGCTCTACGTGCTGGCCTCGCACGCCGGCATCGTGTTCAGCCGCGAAGCCCTGCTCTCGAAGGTCTGGAAGGGCGAGGCGTATGTGACCGTCCGCTCGGTCGATGCGCTGGTGAAACGACTGCGGAAGAAGATCGAGCCGGACCCGGGCGGGCCGCGCTTCATCCTCACGGTCTGGGGGGCGGGATACAAGTTCGCCGATGTCTGATCGAGCCTGGTACCACAGCCTGTATTGGCGGATCGCGATCGGCTTCGTCCTGTTCCTCGGCATCATGCTGGCCGTGCAGGTCACGCTGGTGCTCTGGCTCGCGGCGAAGGTCTCCGACGATGTACCGGGGCGATCGCCCCTCGACCTGGCGGCGCTGGTCGCTTCGGACCTGAGCGCGACCCTCTCCGCTGAGCCCAACACGGATGCCGCGGCCTACCTGCGCTCCCACTACGGCGAGATGTCGCGGCCTGTGCTCTTCTTCGACCTCGAGGGCCGGGTCGCGGCTTCACGCCCCTTCGACATTCCACCCGGCCTCCATGAGATGGCCTTGCGCCGCCTGCAACGGCGCGGCGGGCCGCCGCCAGAGCCGCCGCCGTTCCGCGGCGGAGGCCGGCGCGCCGCGGCGTTCGCGCCGGTGCTCGTCGCAGGTCAGCGTGTCGGCATCGTCGCGGTGCCGCCGTTCGGCCCGCTGCCAGGCCTCATCCGCGAATACGGACCCCTGCTCGCCGGCGTGGCGCTGGGCCTGCTGATCGTGGGCACGGGCCTGGCCGCGGCGATCGTGTTCCGCCCGGCACACCGCCGGCTCGAGGCGCTCGAAGATGCCGCCCGCCGGTTCGGCGAGGGCGACCAGACGGCCCGGGCGCCCGAGGACGGCGGCGACGAAATCGTCGCGGTGGCGAAAGCGTTCAACCAGATGGCCGATGGGCTGAACGCGCGGGCCAGGGACTTGCGGGACGCAGACCAGGCGCGGCGCCAGTTGCTTGCGGATGTCTCGCACGAGCTGATGACGCCCCTGACAGCCATGCGCGGCTATCTCGAGACGCTCCAGATGGCCGAGATCAGGATCGACGAGTCCACGCGCAGCCATTACCTCGACATCGTCCAGCAGGAGACCAAGCGGCTCGAGCATACGGTCGGCGACCTGCTGGACCTTGCGAGGCTGCAGGCCGGAGGCGGGACCTTCAACGTGACCGACGTATCGGTCGAAGCGTTGTTCCGGCGGGTGCGGGAGCGGCACGAGCGCGAGTCACGCGAGAAGCAGGTGGCATTCACCGCCGTCGTCGAGGCCGGCGCAGAGAGTGTCAGGGGCGACGGCGACAGGCTCGAGCGCGCGCTCCAGAACCTGGCAGCCAATGCCCTGCGGCACTCGATGGCTGGCGGCACCGTTGAACTGCGGGCGCGGCGGACCGGGGAGGGCATTGCCCTGACGGTGCGGGACGCCGGGGAAGGCATACCTCCCGAGCATCTCGATCACGTGTTCGATCGCTTCTATCGCGTGGATGAATCGAGAAGCGGGATGTCGGGCGGGAGCGGCCTGGGTCTTTCCATCGTCAAGGCCATCGCCGAGCGCCACGGCGGCCGCGTCGGAGCACGCAGCCACCCGGGCGTCGAGACGGTGTTCGAAATCGTGTTGCCGAAGTCCGCTCCGACAGAGGACTGAAGAAAGCCGCCTAGGGCGCGACGACGGCCGCGGCGAACATCGAAGGGTCTGTCACCGGCACGCGCCGCGAGCGCCGACGTCGATTCGTGTACTTCATAATATTGACAACCCGCGGAACTTCGACGCTGGATTCCGCACCGACCACTGGATCAGATTGCCCGTGGACGGCGTCAACGCGCCCCGCGTCTTTTTGGGACGACTGGCGGCACGAAGAGGCGCGGGAGCCAGCCATCAAGTCACACCTGCCTGGCGCGGATTAGCCACCACGCCGGCGCGTGGGACGGCTTGCGCCTCCTGATCGTGGTTTCACGGCTCGTCCCGCAGACATGTTCGGTCCGTGGCTTGGTAAAGGTTCGTGCTCCGACGGTCGCCTAACTGCGTCGTTCGCCGAGCGCGGCCACCAGTGATCCGCAGCAGGGGATCAAATGCTAGGCCCATAGGGGATCCAGCCCCAAGCCAGGTTGCATAGAGATTCTCAGTTCGATATTCCATTGAGTGACTTGCCGACTCCGAGAATCATCTCGGCCCGGAAACGGTCGATGCCGGCCTCAGACGGGGTAGGCTTCCGACCGGCGATGGGTCACTCCCACCGCGCACTCATACCTGTTCGTCATCGAGGAGGCGGGAGACATGCCTGTCGACATGCGTCGCGTGGAGCACACCGCGATGGGGAAGAGAGGAAGCGCGTTCCGTTTCGGGCTCACTTTGGCGCTTATCCTGCCACTGTGCGGGACTGCCCTCGGCCAAGCTTTGCCGGACCCGATCGGCGAGCGCCTGGGCCAAGTGCCTCAGCATGGCAGCCTCAGCCTGCTTCCGTGGGAGGACATCGACACCTACACAGGAAACGCCGTGCTCTCGTTCACTGATCTGGTCCTGCCCGGCAACGGTGGTTTTGACCTAGCCGTCGTTCGGACCTACAACACGCTGAGCTTTCAATGGTCGTGGACCGTTGGGCCGCGCCTTGTGATTCCAGATTCGCCGAACGCCTTTCCGCTGCTGGTGCACACAGACGGGCGCACTGAGCACCTGCTGCGCACTAACGAGTCCGGGGTTTATGTGACGACGGCGTTCTGGCGGGTCACCGTGACCGAGGCTGAGCGGAAAATCCAACTACCGAACGGCCTGGTCTGGTACGTCGACGCGTCGGGGCGGGCCGAGCGACGAGTGGATCCCTTCGGCAACCAAGTCACTCTGCACTATCAAAGCGACGTCGTGGACTACATGGTTCAACAGGTAAGGGACAAGCACCGGACTCTGTACTTCGAGTACGAATTCGACAACCCGCTTTACGTGAGCAAGATCTATGTAGTCGCCGACGGTCATACGAGCCGCGAATGGAACTACTTCTGGGGCGACATTGTGATCCAGGGCACCCCGCACCGCGTGCTGTCGACCGTTCGTCCGCCGGAGGGTGGGGACTGGACCTTTACCAGTGCGCGGTCTGCGAACGCGCAGGGCGAGTGGACACACTCTATCCAGATCGACTGTCCGACGGGGGCGTGGGTCAAGTACACGACCGCCGTCGGCCCTGGGTGGCATCCGGACAACGTCACGTACGAGAACGATCTGCATCTGCGAAGCCGGGAGGTGGGTGGGGCCCACGTCCCGGC
Source organism: uncultured Acidobacteriota bacterium (assembly GCA_963843385.1). Classification (GTDB taxonomy): domain Bacteria; phylum Acidobacteriota; class Vicinamibacteria; order Vicinamibacterales; family JAKQTR01; genus CAVOHU01. Next base: position 110,443 of record CAWJJY010000004.1, on the reverse strand, counting down.
GGCGACGTGGCAGTTTACCTATTCAACGGACTTGCAGGGCGCAGACCCAGGGTTCTGGAGGTACTTCACGACGATCGACGGGCCGTCAGGGTACGTGGCGAGGTTCACGCATGGTCATCAGTATCCCGGGAACGACTTCACGTTGCGAGAGTCACAGATTGGCACGAATGCCGAAACCACGTCGGTCGAGTGGCAGAACGGCTCGGTACTGGGAGATCCCGATCCGGAGGCGTGGAATAACACGCAACGGGCCATGCCTGCGCTGGTGACTACCCTTCGGAACGGGCGCACCTACACGCGAAGGTTCTTCTACGCTGACGACTGCTGGAACCACTTCGGCCAACCGACGAAAGTGATTGAGACCGGCGATTTCTCGCGTCGGATCGACTATCAGTACCAGTCCTTCGAAGGGGCGGTGTATCTCGCCGACCGGGTGAATGACGTACGAATATCATACGCGGTAGGCGACGAAACGATCCCGGAGTGTGGACCCAGTGTCTACTGCACGACGACGACATACGACAGTCGCGGCTTCATGACGGGCAGGTCCGTGTACGGCGTGGCGACGTCCTTCACACCTGACGCACAGGGCAACGTGGAAACGCGGACCGAATGGCTGACGATCGACGACCCGTACACCGTCTCGTACACGTTACGATTGGGGCGTCCTCGCGACAACAACGACACCGAAATATGTCGAGACGCGCGTGATCAACCCCACCGGCACGGTGGCCTCACGCACGCGGGTGGCCGTCTCCGGCCAGCCTAACGGCGGATCTGGGGCGACGGAGACATGGTTTTACGATGACCTGGGGCGGGTCGTCGAGGCCACGCCGCGGGTCGAGCCGAACCCGGAGACGACTACCTTTGGCGGTACCACGAAAACGACGTATCTGGACGACTCCATCACGACGGAACTGAAAGATAACGTCGTGATAACGGAGCTGGACGGCTTTGGCCGGGTGATTCGCACCAGTCAAGCGGCATCGACTGGCGCCATCACCACGGATGTCGAGTACGACGCGCTCGGCCGACGAATCGGAGAAAGCGCGCCGTACTTCCCGAGCCCATCGCCATATAGCAAGCAGTCAACGTCAACCTACTACGACACGCTCGACCGCGTGACGGTGCGAGTGCATCCGGACGCGAGCAGTACCACGTACGCATATGGGGCCTGGGACCAAGGCCTGGCGGTGACCATCACCGAGTCCGCAGCCCCACCCTCTACGGATCACCGTGTCACGACGCAATACTGGGACGCGACCGGGGCGCCAGGTGCGGCGCGGTTGGTCGCGCTGCAGGACGCAGGCGGGCAGTGGACCAGCTACGGATACGACGTGCTCGACGCACTGGTGGCCGTGTGCGGGCCCGGAGCCGATCTAGTGCTGCCCTGCACGTTTGATCTCGGACAGCGAACATGGGCCTACAACGAACACCACCAGGTTGCCTCGGAGACCCACCCTGAATCCGGAACGGTGCACTCCGAGTACTTCGATAACGGACTGCTGAAGAAGACGACGGACGCCAATCTTCTGGTCCAGGAGTACGGCTACGACCGGAACCTGCGCCTCGACGGCATCGGCGCGTCCGCTGGACCGTCGACCGAATTCCAGTACGACGTGTGGGACAACAGGACATGGGCCAAGCATGGAGCGGTCGAGACGACCTTTGACTACGTGGCGGGACAGTGGCTGACGAAGCGCACCGATGTCGTCACTGGCCGGACGTTTGTGACGGAGTACCCCGACTATGACGAGCCCGGGAACATTCGCAGAATCCACTACCCATCGGGCCGAAAGATCTACGTCGAGGTGGACGAGGCGAGCCGACCCACTCTGGTGAACAACGACGATTCGCCCCTGGTGGTGTATGCGAGTGAGATGCGGTACGCACCTTGGGGTTTGGAGCGTTTCACGTCCGGCAATGGCGTTGAGAATATCACGACGTTCGATCTGCCGACGCAGCGGCCCCATGAGGTCCAAGCGGGGGTTGCGGCGCAGCCGCTTCTCCTTGACCTCACGTATAACCACAACTACCTCGGAAATGTGCTGACGATCGTCGACGGACGCGGCGCCAACCTAAACCAGGGATTCACCTATGATGCGCTCGACCGGCTGACCTCCGTCTCTGGCGTCAGCTACGGCTACCAAGGGTTTGACTACGACGAGCGGGGCAACCGCTTTCCGCTGGGCGCGGGCTACCAGTACAGCGGGGCGAGTCGCCTGACGGATACTGGGGCCCATCACTACACATACGATGGGAACGGCAGCCTCGAGACGATCGGTGATCCCCCGCCGAGCGACGTGATCAAGGCACGCTTCACCTACACAGCCGATCGCCTCGTCGAGACGGCCGTCGTCGACGGGGTCGCGGCCAGCTACACGTACGATGCGGACGGGCTCCGCACGACCAAGACGACGGGCGGCAAGACGACCTACTATCTGCACGGACCGGGCGGCCAAGTACTGAGCGAGTTCGAGGACGCGTGCGGAGCATTCGCCTGGGCTCGTGACTACCTGTACCTCGGGAATCGCCTCATTGGCAGTCGGCGGCCGATTCCGACTGAGATTGATCCCGGTCATTGGAAAGCCGAGTACTTCACGAATACGACGCTCACCCCGCCGGCGGTTGCGACCATCGACGAGGGCCCCGGATTTATTCTGCACGACTGGGATATTGAGGCACCGACCTGCTGGACGCCCGGGAACTTCTCTGCGCGCTGGACCCGCACGGTGATCGCGGACCCAGGAGTGCCCGCGTATCGCATCACCGTGAGGAGCGGTGACCAGGTCCGCCTGAAGCTCGACAACGCTATGGTTTTGGAGCACTGGGCAACGCCGTCAGACGTGAGCATCTATACGGTCGACGTGCCGCTCGGTGACGGGGCGCACACGCTGGTGTTCGAATTCGCCAACGACCACGGCCGCGCACTGGCGGACTTGTCATGGGTCGCGCTACCGCCGGGACCGGATCCGTTCGAATTCCCGGACAAGGTGGGCGTTCAGCCCGGCGTGGTCGTGGACTCGGAGATCCTACGAATTACCGGCCTTTGGACGATCGCACAGGTCACAACCAATTCTGGCACGGCTGGAGCGTTCCGAGTCTGTGCCGATGCGAACTGCTCAGACGACCCGCCGTTCACCACAACTCCGACGACGATCACCCATGATCAATACGTACAGCTTCGCGTGACGAGCAGCAGCGCCTTCGAAGGTACCGTAACGGCCACCGTGGTTATTAACGGTATGTCCGATGCGTGGACGGTCCGTACGCTCAGCGATGGCTGCGTCGGCGCACCGGCTCCAGGGACCGTCTGCCACGGCGGGTCGGTGTTTGCCGGGTACTCGCCCGACGGGAACGTCAAGATGTACACGACACCGACCGATGCCCCGACGTCTCGATTCGCCTCGCCCGAGACGGTGGACCACGGTTTCAGCAACTGGACCACTGGCAAAGCGAACACCGCCGGCCTGGCGGCCATCGGTGGCCATGACGCCGCGATCGCGTGTGCGTCGCTTGAGGCACACGGCCACGACGACTGGTATCTACCGGCGCCATACGAGCTGTCGGTGCTCCGCGTGAATGGCGTCGCGATTGGCGGGTTCGACCTGGCGCCGGAGACACGCTACTGGAGTTCTGCTGAAGCGGGCCAGAGTGGGGCGAACGGCGCGTACTTCCACCGGATGGACGGGTATACGGGAGTGGAGACCAAAGGCACGCCATTGAAGATGCGGTGTGTGCGGCGGGACATGAACAGCAGCGAGTTCAGCTTCACGAACCAGAGCGGGCTGACTCCCAACACCACGGTGACGTCAAATGTGGTCGAGATGACAGGCGTGGGCGGGTCGGCCGCCGTCTCGATCCATGGCGATTCTGTCGGCTCGACCAGCGGTCCGGGTGCGTATCGCATCTGCCCGGACGCAGGCTGCACCGGCAGCCCGGGGTTTCTCAATACGCCCTCGACGATCTCAGACGGCGAGTTCCTGCAGCTTCGCCTCACGAGCAGCAACGTATTTGCGACGGACGCCAGCATGACGATCGGCGTGAGCTCGCTCGTGACGACGTGGACGCTCACGACGGCGACGCAAGACCTCACGCCCAGCACCATCTCGTTCCCGGGGCAAGTCGTCGTGGATCTCTCGGCGCCGGTGGACTCCGCGATCGTCGCGGTCACCAGCATCACGGGCCTGGTCCCGGTGTCGGTCACTGGTGCCGGGACGTATCGGATTTGCGGAGACGCGACCTGCTCAGGGACACCTCCCCCGTTTGGCGTGGCAGCGTCGACGATCACCAATGGACAGTACGTGCAGTTGCACGCGACGAGCAGTGGCGCCTACGGGACCTCGGTCACCACGACGTTGACCATCGGGCTCGTGGCAGCAACCTGGACGGTGACGACCTTCACGCCGATCACCGATGGGCAAGTCGTGGCGTCGTGCACGCCGGCCCTGAACAACGGGACGCCGCCGCCCCGTCCGAACGCGCCGGTGACCTGCAGCGCGTCGGTGACGGCGGGCGGACTGCCGCCGTATCAGTATGAGTACTGGGTGTACGACGCCTCGACGAGCTCTTGGGGCACGGTCCAAGGGTATGGGCCAAACGGGGTGTTGAGCTGGATCCCGCCGCATACCGGGGACTTCCAACTGGAACTGCGGGTGCGGAGCTCGCGGTCGACGGTGGCGTATGAGGCGCATGTCGTGTCGGGGGTCTTCACGGTGCAGCCCGCTGGGGCCACTGACGTGCTGGGCAGCGGGCAGGGGTTGTACCCGGGGCAGGGCGTCTTTTCGACCGACGGGCGGTTCGGCCTGATCTACCAGGGGGACGGGAACCTGGTCCTCTACGCCCCCAATGGGGTGCCGCTGTGGTGGACCGGCGTGGTGGGGCCGCCGGGCGTCACGATGATGCAGACGGACGGGGATCTGGTGATCCTGTCGAACGGGACGGACGTGTGGCAGACGGGGACGGCGGGGCACCCCGGCGCCTACATGCGGGTCCAGAGTGATGGCAACCTGGTACTGGTGTCGGCGGGCGGGGTGGTGCTGATGTCCACGGGGACCGGCGGCGGCGAGCCGGAGGCGGCGATGCGGGCCGACGAGACGACGGCCATGTACGAATTCGACGACGAGAAGCCTCCATCGTCGGACGCACAGTCCACAGTGGCTCTCCGGACGCCAGTCTTCCCAGCGGGCGACGATTCAGAACGCGATGGAGGCAGGGAGCGCGAGCGAGCGAGAGCAGGATTTGCGCTGGTACAGGACGGTCCGCGGGGGCCGAGTGGGGGTGGTCACGCGGGCGCGACGCAAGTTGAGCGCGTGAACAGGCCGGGGGGAATCGCCGCGCGCGTCCCGGCCGCCTTCGGGGTGTGGGGTGTCGTGCTCGCCTGTGGAGCGCTCGTCGCCCTGGTGCGCGGGGCGGGCGCCGGTGCGAAGGCGCGCTGGCGCCGGCGCCGCGCGCGGCGGCGCATCGCGGCGTGGCGCGTGGCGACCCTGGTCGCGCTCGCGGTCGTGCTGACTGCGTTGGTGCCCGCCGAGGCCGAGGCCCAGCAGAGCGACGTGGTGGAGTATTACCATCTCGACGCGCTGGGGTCGGTCCGGGTGGTGACGAATCAAGCGGGGCAGGTGGCGGCGCGGCACGACTTCCTGCCGTTCGGGGAGGAGTGGCCCGCGGCGACGACGACGGAGACGAAGCTGTTCACGGGGCAGGAACGGGATCCCGAAACAAAGCTCGACTACTTTGGCGCACGGCACTACGACCCGCTCGTAGGGCGGTTCACAACGGTCGACCCCGGGCACGTCAACGGCAACCTCGACGATCCCCAGAGTTGGAACGGCTACGCCTACGCGCGGAACAATCCGCTGCGCTATACGGATCCGGACGGCCGCACATACCAAGTCTGTGCCATAGGTGGTGATTGCTCGTGTGTTTCGGACGCTCCGTGGGAAAACGCAATGGAGAATGCCGGCGGAGGATACCTGTTCCGGAACGGCTACATGTGGGCGTTGGTGGACGGCAATTGGGCCTACGCGGGATCATATGAGCACATTAGTTACGATTTTCCGCCGATCAGCTTCGACACAATGATCCACGCCACGGGCGTGCTTGCCGATCGCTGGCTGAGAGAGAACGCGAAGGAGTTGGCGATCGGCTCGGCGATCGCTGCGACAGGCGGCCTCGCTGGAGGTCTGTTCAGTGGCGGCCTTGCCGCTGAAGAGGTGTTAGGAATCGGTCGAGTCGCCGCGGGAGTGGTTCGCGCGTCGTCCGGCCAAGTCGCACAGATGCAGCGCGTGCTTGCCCAACAGGGACGCGCGGGCGTAGAAAAGGCACTACGGACTATTGAGCGACGCTTAGCGGAACACCTGTCGAAGATCGACGCCGCGCGCGGTGCTGGCGGTTATACCAGTTCGATGGAGCGGGAGGTGAGAAACTTCCAGCAGTTGATAGCGGCAGCCCGGCAAGTATTGGGGAGGTGAAGTGACCAAGAACAACGCAGAGGAGTTTGCCGTCGAGCTCGAGGCGTTAGCCAAGCGTCTGAATTGCTGCGAACAGGTGACCCGGTACGACACTGCTAGAGAGAAGCAAGCGTGGACGCTCGCTCACAGTCTGCTCGATTTGGGAGAGTCGTTCAGGACTTTCCTGGATGAGCAACTGCCGCGGATACGCGACGAGCGTCTCAATTGCGACGAGCTTCATGAGGCGCTCCTTGAGATCGGTGAGGAGTTTCGTCACATTCTCTACCACATCCGGGATCCTGAATTCTATGCCTATCTCCGCGAAGTTCCGGCTGCGCCCGGCAGCGACGAGGCGCAGTGAGCCCGAAAGGGCCGAGACGCTGACGAGATACGCAGGGCAGTGCGGCTCGAGTGTCACGGCGAGGTCGAACGGGGCGGCCTGTGGCACACGCTGAGCTCGTCCCGGCCGTGCGGGCTTTCGGTTTCACCGCGCGGCAGCCGCGCCTTCTGATGCTCGTCCTGGAGCACGTGGGAGTGTGCCGCCGCGGCAGTACCGAGCGTTTGCCGGCATTGCCCAAGGGCGGCAGACGCACCGGTTTTTCGACAAGCTGATCAGCGGCGGCTTCGCGACGACGGACCTCGGGGCGCCGGCGCACGCCGGTCGGATCTACCAGGTCCATTACAAGCCCTGGCACCGGCTGCTGGGCGAAGCCAATCACCTGCACCGGAAGGCGACGAGAGTGGGGCGGGCCGTCGTGCGGCCGATGGTGCTCGACGGCGTGCTGGCCGAGCCGGAGGTCTCGGGGCTCCGACTGTCGCCGGACAACGGTGCGACTTGCACGAATTCGCCACCGTGCTGACGATTGGGTTGGTCGCGGCCGGGGGGTATGTGACGACGGGGGTCTTCACGGTGCAGCCCGCTGGGGCCACTGACGTGCTGGGCAGCGGGCAGGGGTTGTACCCGGGGCAGGGCGTCTTTTCGACCGACGGGCGGTTCGGCCTGATCTACCAGGGGGACGGGAACCTGGTCCTCTACGCCCCCAATGGGGTGCCGCTGTGGTGGACCGGCGTGGTGGGGCCGCCGGGCGTCACGATGATGCAGACGGACGGGGATCTGGTGATCCTGTCGAACGGGACGGACGTGTGGCAGACGGGGACGGCGGGGCACCCCGGCGCCTACATGCGGGTCCAGAGTGATGGCAACCTGGTACTGGTGTCGGCGGGCGGGGTGGTGCTGATGTCCACGGGGACCGGCGGCGGCGAGCCGGAGGCGGTGTGGTCCGCGGGCGCGCCGACTGGGGTGACGCCAGCCTCAACCGCGATCGAACCTGCGGTGGCGAAGGCGTCGGCCAACGAACCCGAGGCCGACGGCTCGTCGTCTGAGCACGGTCGCGGGCGCGCGGGGATCGCGCTGATGCTGGACGGTCCGCGGGGGCCGAGTGGGGGTGGTCACGCGGGCGCGACGCAAGTTGAGCGCGTGAACAGGCCGGGGGGAATCGCCGCGCGCGTCCCGGCCGCCTTCGGGGTGTGGGGTGTCGTGCTCGCCTGTGGAGCGCTCGTCGCCCTGGTGCGCGGGGCGGGCGCCGGTGCGAAGGCGCGCTGGCGCCGGCGCCGCGCGCGGCGGCGCATCGCGGCGTGGCGCGTGGCGACCCTGGTCGCGCTCGCGGTCGTGCTGACCGCGTTGGTGCCCGCCGAGGCCGAGGCCCAGCAGAGCGACGTGGTGGAGTATTACCATCTCGACGCGCTGGGGTCGGTCCGGGTGGTGACGAACCAGGCGGGGCAGGAGGTGGCACGGCACGACTTTCGGCCGTTCGGGGAGGAGTGGCCCGCCGCCACGACCCGCGACAAGAAGTTGTTCACGGGGCAGGAGCGGGACCCCGAGACGAAGCTCGATTACTTCGCGGCGCGGTACGACGATCCGCTCGTCGGGCGCTTCACGACAGTGGATCCGATGCTCGACCTCGAGGCGGCGCTCGTCGACCCGCAGCGATGGAATCGGTATGCGTACGTCACGAACAACCCATTGAGGTACACGGACCCTGACGGTCAAGACCGAATGGGCATGTACGAACGTGGCCAGCGGGGCGGGGCAGCGCCCTGGCGTGGCTGGAAGGATGAAGTTCTATCGATATCAGCGATCGGAGCGACGTTCGCCGCGCCCTTGTTCGCCGCAGACGCGGTGCAGGTTGCCTTTGGCTGCTTCCTGTCGCCGGGATGCCAAGCGACCGTGCTCGACTTCCTGGCTCCACCTGGAGCGCCTTCTACCCAAGCGGCGTTCAGGGTGGAGTCGGATGCCATCGGCCTCGTAGGTGGAGTGGAAGGCGTCTCGGTCGCCGACCTGCGACTTCACGGGCATCACTTCCTCCCCAGACAGTTCCGCAGAGACTTCGAACTAGCCGGTATCAGTGACACCGACTCCTATCTGATTCTCGTGCCAAGGGAGTTGCACATCCTGAGGCCATCCGGCCTCCACACCAGAGCGTTCGACTGGAATGGGAGATGGGGGGAGTTCTTCAGAATCCAACCGCAATCGCCGACTGAGTCGTCGCGATATCGAGAACTTTGCTTCCGGACTCTGGAATGAGTTCTTGAGGTCGTTGTCTGACCAATAGGAGCACGCAGATGGACTTGGCCTCAAGTTGGGACGGAAACACGGTGGCACAGCGAGTACTAAGGGAAGGGCCCGTCGAGGTGTGGGACGTTGAGACCAGGCAGAAGGTGTCGGTCTTCCCGACCGTCTTGGCGTCTGGTGGTCGGCGACTTGCGATTTCGGGGAACGGCCAACGCGTCGCGGCGGCTAGCTATGGGCCCGGAGGCGTGGCCATGTACGATGTGGCCAGGGGAACTTCGATCTGGCAGCGACCAGACATCACTAGGGTGCAGGACCTATTGCTAATGCGGAGAGGAACCTGTCTCTGTGCAGTGCGAGACGGAGCGGCAGCGACTTTGATCGATGCCATGAGCGGGCGGACTATTAGAAAGGAAGCTCGGGTGTCATGGTGGTGTGAAGATCGTCGAATGGATCGGTCTTTGTTATTCGATGGACGGAGTTACAGATTGCTCGACGAGACGACGCGGCCGCTGGCAGACATGGTCGACGCTGGCCCACTGGATGGAGCGTTTGGTGACAACGTCGCGTGCGTTTCAGAAGTCGCCGGGGTCCTTCGTTGCTTCACAATCGCTGATGGCCGAGAGATCTGGCGTATCAAGCCCCCGGAAGGTACGCATTGGACCGCGCTGGCCTACGTCGAAGGGCTCCATTGCTTCGCGGTGGTACGATACGAATACGAAACCGGTGGACAGGTGCTTCTCGAACTGTTCGATCCGGCCACGGGTCAGTTCAGAGAAGTGTCGCCGCTGCGCCACAACGAGCACGTGTTCTGTGGACGGGGCGCGCTGATTCTCGGCTCAGACGGAGAGTTGAGGCGCACGAGTGACGGCGAACTAGAACATGACTTCGACTGGTTCGCGCAGTATCGCTGATGTGCGTCGCTGGTGCCCAGACGAGAGGGCGGCGCCCTGTTCGGCGGCCCATCAGGGTGTGGCGCGTGGCGACCCTGGTCGCGCTCGCGGTCGTGCTGACCGCGTTGGTGCCCGCCGAGGTGGAGGCCCAGCAGACCGACGTGGTGGAACCATCTCGACGCGCGTGGCATCGTCTGCAGCATGAGTCGCCGTGGCAATTGCTACCACAACGCGGTCATGGAGAGCTTCTTCTCCACGGTCAAGTTCGAGCTCGGCGAACTGTTCGACAGCCACGGGTCCGCCAAAATGGCGTTGTTCGACTACATCGAAGTGTTCTATAACCAGCGACGGCGGCATTCGACGCTCGGCCAGATCAGCCCGGCCGCCTACGAACGCCGACTCGCTGCGGCGGCCGTGGGCGCCGCCGGAGCCCTGGACGCGCAGACGCGCCCACCGCTCCCTGGAGAACCAGGCGGGCCCGGTTTCCCACCGCGCCCACAGCCCTCGTCGTCTCAGTGGTACGAAGGAGCAGACACGGAAGGCGGAACAGCGTAGTTAACCTGTCCACCGAAACGGATCAGGCCCATGCCGCCGCCGCGCCCGAACAACGCCAGGTGCCCTTCAGGCAACCAGTCTCGCGGTGACGGCGGAAACAGGAGGGCTTGGTCCGGCAGGTACGGACGGAACGTCGTCGGCATACTGCTCTATACGCCTCAACCCCAAGACATTTCTGCTGCGCAGACTCCTAGATCCGGTGTCTCCACATGCGGAGCCGCATCATCATGCGGCGCCACGGCCCGAGTCGGCGCCACTGCCGCATTTGCCCTGGGCCCATGCCCTGACCCATGCCGGGCCCCATGCCCCGGCCCGTGCCTTGGCCCAATCCGGGTCCCATGCCCTGACCCATCCCGGGTCCCATGCCCTGACCCATGCCGGGCCCCATGCCCCGGCCCATGCCTTGGCCCAATCCGGGTCCCATGCCGGGGCTCAAACCCTGGCCCATTCCGGGTCCCATGCCGGGGCCCATGCCCTGACCCATGCCGGGCCCTATCCCCCGGCCCGTGCCTTGACCCATGCCGGGACCCATTCCCTGACCCATTCCGGGCCCTATCCCCTGGCCCATGCCGGGTCCCATTCCCTGACCCGTGCCAGGGCCCAGGCCGCGCCTGCCCGGAAGGCGGCGGGCAGCACCCGGTCGCATCGCTCCCTGAGGCCGTCTCATCGCCTGATTCCGGAGCCGCCCCTGCTGACGAAGCCGCTGGGCTCGCATCTGACCCATGCGCTGGCGCTGTTCAGGCGTGTAGACCTTCTGCATCTGATCCCGGAGGCGGGCCTGGAACACCATGCGGTCGGCCTGAACCGCGGCGAGGGCGTTGCTGGCTCCGCGCACGGCGCTCTCGTCGTAGGTTTGCGCCCTGCGCACCTCCTGGAGTTTCTGCCTGGCAACTCGCTGCCGCTCGCGCAGGGCCTGGATCTCGGTTCGGCCCTGCTCACGAATCGCTTTCAGCTGGTCTTTCTGCGCCTGCGTCAGCGCAAGCGGGCCTGCTGCCTGACCTGGAACGGCTCGTCCCGTTCCCGGCGCAGGTCTCGGAGCCGCTTGCGCGGGTGCGGGCGCCGGCGCGGGCTGTGCTTTCTGGACCGGCGTGCGAGGCGGTTGCGCCTGCGGCGTCTGCGCAGAGACCAGGCTGGCCCCGGCCAACATTCCTGCGGCGGCGATTCCCGCCACGCTCAATCGAATACGGCCCGATTTCGCGAGGATCATCTTGTCTGGCCTCCCTTGTTCACTCGGCTCGGAGCCGCCTGCGGCAGGCACGCTCCGGACCCACAAGGTTAGACCGGGAAGGCAAGGCGGGGGTAAAAGGGAAATTCGCCGTACAGCACCAGGGGCCGGCATGAACCGGCCCCCTGGTGCGCTGGTGCGTCCGAAGTCCCACACGCGATTATCCAGGTGTCGATATGTGAACCCCGGACCACAATCCGGAGGCCATTCGAGAACCTCCAGCCCCAGATCCCGAAACGAGACCTCGGGCAACTGCTGCCAGGTGATGCGCCTACGACGTGGCCCCGTGCCCTTCGAGTGCCGCCTTGGCTTCTGCATCCGTGAGCAACTCGCTCTTCACCGAGAAGGCGCTCGACATGGAGGCCAATGAACGAGCCAGCATCTTCTCGACGTTGCTCGACACCACGCCGGTCAGCGTGACTCTGCCCCCCTCCACGACGATGTGGATGGGCGGGTTGGCCATCGACGCGTATTGCCAGAACGCGGAGTTGCGGTAGATGGCCCGCGCGATTTGGTACCTGAGCTGATCATCGAACAGCGAGACCGGCAATACGCCGATCCTGTTGACGACCTTCGTGACGCCGGGGATCTTGGAGACGCGCTTCTCGATGTCGGTGCGCTTGAACGGCATCATCACCTTGCCGGTCAGCGTCACGACTCCCTGGTCGACTCCGGCGCCGATGTCATCGAAAACCGTGAACCACGCATAGCCCTCGACGGCATTCGAGACGTCCTTGAATATCTGAAAATCCTTGCGCTCGACCTGCGCAAGTGCCGGTGTCGCCGCGAGCGCCACGACGACGAACGCGGCTGCGAATCTGAGTGGCCTGAACATGTGCATCCTCCCGGGTCACTTCTTTCGTTCGACCGGGCCCGCCCGCCACATACGGGTGGGCGGGTTCTCCGGTCGGTCGACCCTTCGTGACGCCAGACTAGATATCAAGGGTCGTGCCAACCGGATCGGGTCCGATTCGGCCGGAAGTCGAGAAAACGCCCGGGGTGTGGGTCAGGAGAGTGAAGAAGTCGGAGAATAAATTCGCCAGTTGAGGACAACAGGTTCGACGCGCCGCGATCGGTGCCGGGCGGCGATCCCGCGTCCGGCCGAGCCGCCGGATGGCGCATCGGAAGACCCGTCAGCGCGACGGAACGCGCAGGCGGACCGTCATCAGCCCCGAGTGGGCCGCGCGGGCCTTGGCCGGGGCGGCGCGCACGGGGCCTCGTCGATCAAGGTGCGGCAGTGCCTGGGTGCCCGATCGGAAGCTGACGCGATAGCGCGAGGCCCGACCGCCGTCTGGGAGCACGACCTCGAAGGGCGACTCGGTTCCGGGAGGCAGCTCGGCCTTCGCCACCGCCTGTTCCCTCGCGCCGAGGAACGTGTCTTTTCGATCGAACAGAAGCACCACGGCGGACACTCCGTTGAGCGCGTCCCCCTCGGCGGGGTTCCGCACGACCCCGCGAATCGCCAGCTGGCCGCCCTCACGCGCCTGGTCCAGCGAGATCAGCTCGAGCGCCGTCATGGCGTCGGCGGCCTGCCGTGCCCGCGCCGCGCGATGGTTGAGCGTGATGACCGAGCTGCCGACCACCATGATGGCCACCGCGCCGATCCCGAACGCGAGCACCAGCCGTCGGCCGGTGTCGACCGGATCGGTGGCGCCGCCGCCACGATGGCGTTCCGCCACCAGCGTGGCATGATCCGCGGCGTCGCGGGCCGGATCGCTCGAACGCCGGCTGCCAGCGTGCTTGCGCTGCGGCAGCAGGGTGGCGTGAATCGTCGCGTCGCGGGCCTCACCTGCGTTGTCCAACTCTCCGGCGCGCTTCTCACGGCCTGCTGCCGAAACGTCGGAACCCGACGCGATGAGCGGAACCGCATCAGTCCGCGTCCGCACCTCGCCCTCCCCGTCGCCGGCCGGGCTGCGTTCCAGGCGGAGTGCTCTGAAGGTGACGATTCCCATCGCGACAGCGATCGAGAGGGATACCAGCGTGACGGTGACCAGAACGAGATCCATAATCTCCATCCGGCGATTCGAGAGCGCTCGCGGCGTACTTTTCCCTTTTCGGCCGATGTCTTCTCAAACTTGCGTGCCGGACACACGGGGTCACGCGGCCGATGGACAGTGAGACACTTCGAACACGCAGCCGGTTGGGGCGGCCTTCATTCGGAGTCCATCCTGTGGGGTCTGCCGGCCCGGTGGCGAGATCGGGGCAGCCAGCGTAAGATACCGCTCATGTTCAGGATCTTTCGAAAGGCACGCGGCCGGCGCGAGATGGTGCTTGCGATGGTGGGCGTTCAGATGGGCGAGCGGCTCGTCTGCTTCGGATCGGGAGACCCGGCCATGTTCGCGGCATTGGCGACCAAGGTGGGTCTGACCGGACGCGCGTGTGCCGTTGCGCCGGACAAGGCTTCTGCGCGGGCCATCGAGCAGGCCGCGGCGTCGGAAGGCGTCCTGATGGAGGTTGAACATGCCGCGGGGTGGGCGAACTCGCTCGGCTCACAATCGTTCGATGTCGCGACGGTGGATGGCAGCGTGATCGCCGGGTCGCCGAGCGAGGGCCAGGCGTGCCTCCGTGAAGTGTACCGGGTGTGTCGCGCGGGCGCGAGGCTGGTGGCCATTCTCCACGGAGAGCGGGGCGCAGGCGCGCTCATCGGCGTCGAGCGCACCTCAGCCGGGACGGCCGGTTCCACGCTGCTTCGTGCGCTCGAGCAGGCGGGATTTCGGCCTGTCCGACTCCTGGCTGAACGCGAGGGCCTGACCTTCGTCGAGGGATTCCGACCTGCCGGTCCGTGACCGCCAATCGATCCGCACGAAGCCTCCTCGGGGCCGGAATCCCGGTGCCTGCCGGTGAAATAACGGCGTGATATAGTTCTACGCCGTGAAACAACCACTTGCTATCGCCCAGCCGCAGGGAAAGCTCGGCATCCTGCTGGTCGGTCTTGGTGCCGTCAGTACCACCTTCATTGCCGGCGTTCAGGCCGTTCGTAAGGGCATCGCGTCGCCGATCGGATCAATGACCCAGATGGGGACCATACGCCTCGGCAAGCGGACCGAGGGGCGGACCCCGCTGGTGAAGGACTTCGTACCGCTTGCCGGCCTCGATGACATCGTGTTCGGCGGGTGGGACATCTTCGAGGACAACTGCTACGAGTCGGCCAAACATGCGGGCGTGCTCGAGGACAAGCTGCTCGATCAGCTCAAGCCCGAGCTGCAGGCCATCAGGCCGATGAAGGCCGTGTTCGACCGCCAGTACGTCAAGCGCCTCGATGGACCCAACGTCAAGAAGGGAAAGAACAAGCGCGATCTGGCCGAGCAGCTGCGCGAGGACATCCGGGCCTTCAAGCGCGACAACGGCCTGGACCGGATGGTCATGATCTGGTGCGGCAGCACCGAGATCTTCATGACCGAGTCGGCTGCGCACCAGTCGGTTCAGACGTTCGAGAAGGCCCTGGAGGCCAACGAATTCTCGATCCCGTCGTCGATGGTCTACGCGTACGCCGCGCTCAAGGAGGGCATTCCGTTCGCCAACGGCGCGCCGAATCTGACGGTCGACATCCCGGCGTTGATCGAGCTGGCGCACGCGCAGCAGCTCCCGCTGGCGGGCAAGGACTTCAAGACCGGGCAGACCCTGCTCAAGACGGTGATCGCACCCGGGCTGAAGGCGCGCCTGCTCGGCGTCAGGGGATGGTACTCGACCAATATCCTCGGCAACCGCGACGGCGAAGTGCTCGACGATCCCGAGTCGTTCAAGACGAAGGAGGAGAGCAAGAAATCGGTCCTCGACTACATCCTCCAGCCGGACCTGTACCCGACCCTCTACCGCGATCTGTGCCACCTCGTGCGGATCAACTACTATCCGCCGCGCGGCGACAACAAAGAGGGCTGGGACAACATCGACCTGTTCGGCTGGCTCGGCTATCCGATGCAGCTCAAGATCAACTTCCTGTGCCGCGACAGCATCCTGGCGGCGCCGATCGTTCTCGATCTCGTGCTGTTCCTCGACCTGGCCCGCCGCGCCGGGTGGAGCGGCATCCAGGAGTGGCTCTCGTTCTTCTTCAAGAGCCCGATGCACGGCACCAATCTCTACCCGGAACACGACCTCTTCATCCAGTCGATGAAGCTGAAGAACACGTTGCGCTACCTGAAGGGCGAGGAACTGATCACACATCTGGGTGCGGAGTACTACGACTAGAGACCGCGTGGCCATCACGGGGTAATCCTTCGGCGGAGCACACCCATGAAACCGAACGCGACGCTGGTGGCGGCACTCTGGGGCGGGGCGACGATGGGCGTGTTGTCCGCCCTGCCCTTCATCAACGTGGCCAACTGCTGCTGCATCTGGGTGATCAGCGGCGGCATGGTCGCCGCGTACGTCCTCCAGGCCGGAGCGCCGCCCGGCGTGGCCATCACCAGCGGCGACGGCGCGCTGAGCGGTCTGCTCGCCGGCGTGTTCGGGGCGTTCATCTTCGCCGTCGTCTCGCTGCCACTCAACATGCTGCTCGGGCCAATCCAGCAGCGGTTCGTCCAGCAGGTCGTCGAGTCCTCGCAGGACGTGCCGCAGGAGATGCGCAGCCTGCTCGCCAACATGGGCGGGACGACCGGCACGGTGCTGAAAGCCGTGTTCGGCTTCCTGTTCATGCTCGTTGCCGGCGCCATCTTCTCGACGCTCGGCGGGTTGCTCGGCGCGGTACTCTTCAAGCGCAAGGTCGCTCCCGCATCCCCGAGCCCGGGAGACGGGCACGATAACGCAATGTCGTGATCGCTGTCTCCCATCTCACCAAGAAGTACGGCCGCCACGTGGCCGTCGACGACCTGAGCTTCGAGGTCGAGGCGGGAGAGGTGCTCGGCTTTCTCGGTCCAAACGGCGCGGGCAAGACGACGACGATGCGGATGGTCACCGGGTACTTGCCGCCGAGCAAGGGCCGTGTCCGGGTCGGAGGGTTCGACCTGTACGACCATCCGATCGAGGCGAAACGCCGCATCGGTTACCTGCCCGAGAACCCGCCGCTGTATCCCGAGATGACCGTTCGGGGTTATCTCGCATACGTGTCGGAGCTGAAGGACGTGCCCCCGGCGCGGAGGCGCGCCGCCGTCGATCGCGCGATCGAGCGCGCGCGCCTGTCGGAGGTCGCAGGCCTGCGCATCGGCAGCCTGTCGAAGGGATTCAGGCAGCGGGTGGGCCTCGCGCAGGCGATCGTGCACGAGCCCGCCGTGCTGGTTCTCGACGAGCCGACGTCGAGTCTCGATCCCAGGCAGCGGGCGGAGGTGCGAAACCTGATCGCCGAGCTCAAGGGCAGCCACACGGTCATCCTGTCGACCCACATCCTGCCCGAGGCCAGCGAGGTCGCCGATCGGGTGATCATCGTCGACCACGGCCGCATTCTGGCCGTCGATACGCCGGCCAATCTGAGCGGGCGGCTTCGCTCCCAGGAAGTCGTCAGCGTTGAGCTCGCCGTTCCCGCCGCCGCTGGCGCTGCCGAGCTCGTTCGGCAGGCGTTCGAGACGGTGACGGGTGCGGGACGGATAGCCGTCGAGAGCGGACCGAACGATACCTGGCTGGTGAGGCTGGAGAGCCCCGTCGGTACCGACCTGCGTGCCGAAGCTGCCGATCTCGTCGTGTCGAGAGGGTGGCGCCTGCTCGGGCTGGCGGGCCAGTCCCTGTCGCTCCAGGAGATCTTCCTGAAGCTGACCCAGGGTGACGGGAAGGAGTGACGACGTCGATGCGCCACCTCGTCGCGATCGCGCGCCGGGAGCTGGGCTCCTACTTCGTTTCGCCTGTTGCCTACGCGGCAGTCGCGATGTTCACGTTCGTCTCCGGCGTGTTCTTCTCGAACATGCTCACCTACTACGTCCGAACCGCCGCGCAGCTCGACGCCCAGCTTCAGAAGACCGGCCGCTCCGACTTCCAGATCGACGTGCCCACGCAGGTCCTCGGCGACTTCTTCCGCAACGAAGCCTTCGTGCTGATGCTGGTCGTCCCGTTGCTGACCATGGGCCTCATCGCGGAAGAGCGGCGGAAAGGGACCCTCGAGCTGCTGGTAACCTCACCGGTTCGCGCGTGGGAGGTCATCGCCGGGAAGTTCCTCGGCGCGTTCGGCCTCGCTGTCCTGATGCTGCTGTTCACCGCTCCGATGATGACGTTCCTGATTCAAGGGGGCGAGTGGGAGCCTGGCGTTGTCGCGAGCGGCTACACCGGCCTGCTGCTGCTCGCCGGCGTCGAGATCGCGATCGGGCTCTTCATTTCGTCGCTGTGCGAGAGTGTGCTGGTGTCTGCCTTAGGGACCTACGGGCTGCTGGTGACGCTGTCGTTCCTGGACTCAGGCTCGTCTACGAGCCATCCCTACTGGGACAACGTCCTGAATTACCTGTCTCTCGGCCTGCACCACCAGAACTCGACGCGCGGTCTGATGAGCCTGGCGGACATCACCTTCTTCGTGTCGATGATCGGGCTCGGCCTGTTCCTGGCCCAGCGCTCCGTCGAATCGATCAGATTCAGGCGATCATGAAGAAGTACTCCTACCTGCCCGGAGCCCTGCTGCTGATAGCCGGCGCCTTCAGGTCCGCGCTGATCGGGAAGTGGGACACGACCGGACTGACGCTGGCCATCGGCGGCGTCGCGATCGTCTGCGTCAGCCTCGCGGCCAACTGGCACGAGGTGCGCGAGTGGTTCGCGGAGCCAGGCGGCGTCTTCGCCATGAACACCGCGCTGTCGATCGTGCTGCTCCTGGCGGTGCTGGTGGCGATCAATGCCGTGGCGTTCCTGCGCCAGGCCGAGTTCGATTGGACCCAGTCCGGGCGCAATACGCTCAGTCCCGAGACCAGGTCGATGCTGTCTGGGCTGAAGCAGGACGTGACGCTTTCCCAGTTCGGCAGGAACCCCGACCCGGCCATCGGCGATGTCCTGTCCGCCTTCGCGAGAGCGTCGCGCCGCGTGAGCACAAGGTTTGTCGACGCGGAACAGGCGCCGCAAGAGGCCCGGGACTACGGCGTCCTTCGTCCCGGGACCATCGTCGTCAACGCAGGGAAAAAGTTCCGGAAGGTCGAACGAACGACGGAAGCCGCGCTGTCGACGGCCATCGTGCAGGCGACGAGCGAGGTCGAGCCGGTCATCTGCTTCGCCAGCGGCGAGGGCGAACACGATCTGTCGGACCAGAGCGGGGCCGGACTCTCGCGCCTCGCGGGGGTCCTGACCGCGTCGAACTTCTCGGTCGATTCGATCGCCCTTCTGGATGGAGACGTTCCCTCGACGTGCGCGGCCCTGATCATCGCAGGCGTGAAGACCGACGTGCAGCCTGGGGAGCTCGCACGCATCGATCGATACATGGCCCGCGGCGGACCCGTCGCGCTCCTGATCGATCCGGTGCCGACCCCCGCGATGGCCGGGTGGTTGAAGAAGTTCTCGGTCACCACCGGCACCGGGGTCGTCATCGAGGAGAGCCCCGCGGCGCGATCCGTCGGCGGAACCCCCGAAACGCCGCTCGCATTCGCGTACGGTGACCATCCGATCACGCGCGGCTTCGGGGTTGCCACACTCTACGACCGTGCCGTTCCGCTCATGTGCGAGGACCAATCGAGGGTGCTCGCGTGGAGTGGCCGCCAGAGCTTCGAGCGCGTAGACCTCGTCCGGGAGTCCACCGGATTCCGCGAGGGCCGTGATCGGCGGGGCCCCTTCGCGATCGCGATCGCCGCGTCGTGGCGCACGGAACCCGACAGGCGGCAGGGCGAGCCCCCGATGCTGAGCGGCGAAACCCGGCTGGTCGTCTTCGGCGACTCGGACTTCATCAGCAACAGCTACCTCGGCCGCCAGGGAAACCGGGACTTCTTCGTCCGCACCGTGGCGTGGCTGGCAGGGCAGGAAGAGGCACGCGTCGTGAGCGTGCTGGACCGCCAGAACCGCCGTACCGAGTTGACCGAGCGCACCCGCCTGTTCATGTACATCCTCAATCTCGGGTTGCTGCCTCTGATTCCCCTCGTTGCCGGCGTCGTGCAGTTCGTGCGCTCCAGGCGCTAGAAGACCATTCCAGGGTGACAGGCTGTCGCTGCCGGACGGTGCCCAGTTCTGCACGCGATCGCCCGCAACTCTAAGGTCCTGAAGCGGATCCACCGACAAACAGGCCAGCGGGAAAGGACTCGATCCAGGAACGGTGACGATGGCAACCACGGTGCGAAATGCAGCGGTGACGGCGGCTGTGGCCGGACTGCTTCTGATCGGTAAGGCGGGCGCGTCGGCCGTCGCCCAATCTCAAAGCCAGGGGCAACCGCGGATGCAGGCGGGACAAGCTGTGCCCGTCGTGTCTCCGCCGGCTGCGCAGCAGGCGACGCCGCAGCGCCCGGGAGCCGGGCCGCAGGTTCCGAGCCTGCCTCCGCTGACCACCAGCAAGCTCGAGGAGCGCCAGCGCTCTCCCGAGGCGGAGCAGGCCATGTCGCTGAGCTTCTCGGAGCCGGTCGCGGTGCGCGAGCTCCTGCTGCTCCTCGTACGCGACACGAACCTGAGCGTGGTGGCCGACCCGGACGTGGACGGCAGCTTCACGGGCGAGCTCAAGAACGTCACCATGACGCAGGCCCTCGACCTGATCCTCCGCCCGATCGGTCTCGAGTTCACGATGCGCGACAACGTGCTGCGGGTGTTCAAGAAGCAGCTGCAGACCCGCATCTTCAACATCAACTACGTCGGGACCAGGCGGGGCGGCAGCCGCGGCGTGTCGAGCGGGCTGCAAGGCGTGGGCAGCAATGCCCTCAGCGCCGGCGTCGGAGCCAATGTGGGCTTTGGCGGCGGCGCATCGCCGTTTGGCGGGACGGCCGGTTTCGGCGGCGGCATGGGCGGCGGGATGGCGACCTCCTACGCGACCGATGGGACCGACATGTTCGAGGAGCTTGCCAAGGGCATCGACACCCTCGCCTCGAGCGAGGGCAAGTACAACCTCGATCGGAAGGCCGGCCTGTTGCAGATGACCGACTACCCGGACCGGCTCGACAGGGTGGCGGCCTACCTCGAAGCCGTCGAGACGAGGGTGCTCCGGCAGGTTCAGATCCAGGCGAAGGTCGTCGAGGTCGAGCTGCGTGACGAGTTCTCGGCCGGCATCAACTGGGACACCGTCTTCCGGGTGGCGTCGAACAGCGCCACCGTGACGCAGCGGCTGGCAGGCTCGACCTCCGGCGCCTTCACGATGGGCCTGAACATCCGCGACTTCAAGGGCGTGCTCTCCGCGTTTGCCACGCAGGGCCGGGTCAACGTGCTCGCCAGCCCCCAGGTCGTCGCGATGAACAACGAGCCGGCCGTCATTCGGGTCGGCACCCAGGACGTGTATTTCGAGACCTTCACGCAGGTCGATGCCACCACGGGTGCGATCCTGCAGACCAGCGTCACCCCGCGTTCGATCAACGAAGGCGTCTCGCTGAGCGTCACGCCGCAGATCAGCGCCGACGGCATCATCCACCTCAGCATCACGCCCAGCATCACCGAGCGAACCGGCCAGGCGACGTCCCGGCTCGGCGACACCGTGCCCATCATCAGCGTCAGGGAGACCGACACCCTGGTCCGGGTCCACGAAGGTGAAACAATCGTGATCGCGGGCCTAATGCAGGAACGTGCAACAGTCGAGAAGACTAAAGTGCCTGTTCTCGGGGACGTGCCCCTCTTCGGGGGCCTGTTCCGCGGTGAGAATCGGCAGAAGCGGAAGACGGACCTGGTCATCATGCTGACGCCGACCATCCTCACGCCCGGTCAGATCGTGGCGGAGGCGGTTCGCGAACAGCAGCGGTTCTACGAAGAGACCAAGGCCCCGATCCGCAAGTAGACCCGAGACGGCACGGCCAACCCAGGGACGGCAACCATGTACGAGGATTTCTTCGGCTTCGCCGAGAAGCCATTCAGCCTGACGCCGGATCCGAGGTACTTCTACAAGAGCGAGTCGCACGCCAACGCGTTCGAGTTGCTGCAGTACTCGATTCGCCGCCGGGAAGGCTTTGTCGTGGTGACCGGCGACATCGGGACGGGGAAGACGACCTTGTGCCGTGCCCTGCTCGAGCAGATCGATCGCCGCACGTTCACCGCGCTCGTCCTCAACCCGTTCCTGTCCGAAGACGACCTGCTCAAGCTCATCCTGCAGGACTTCGGCGTCGTCTCGCGCGAGGACGTCAAGGCGGGGCGCCTCAGCGGCGTCAGCAAGCAGGACCTGATCGACACGCTCTACGACTTCCTGCTCGGGCTGCTGCCGATCCAGGCGAGCGCCGTGCTCATCATCGACGAGGCGCAGAACCTGCCGCTCCAGGTGCTGGAGCAGCTGCGCATTCTCTCGAACCTCGAAACCGACAAGGAGAAACTGCTCCAGATCATCCTCGTCGGACAGCTCAACCTCCACACCCTGCTGCGGTCTCCCGATCTGCGCCAGCTCGACCAGCGCGTGTCGATCCGCTACGAGCTCAAGCCGCTGACGCGCGATGAGGTGTCCGCGTATGTCGGCCACCGGCTCCACATCGCAGGCGGGTCCGCCAGCGTCAGCTTCACGCCGAAAGCGCTTTCGCAGGTTCACCAGTTGTCGGGCGGGATTCCACGCCTGATCAACCTGCTGTGCGATCGCAGCCTGCTCGGCGCTTACTCGGCGCGCGTCAGTCGCGTCTCGCACGAGATGGTGGCGAAAGCCGCCGAGACGCTTGACCTCCAGGCGCCCGATCGCCCCAGGTTCTCGTGGCTCCGGCGCCGCGGCTCGCAGGTGGCCGGCGTGCTGGGAGCGACGGCGCTGTCGCTCTCGCTCGGGGCCGGAGCACCATCGTCGGAGTCCGGCCTCGACGCCGTCCGGCCAGCTGGCGCGCCGACCAACGTCGCCTCGCACATCAGGTGACACCGTGAGCCGGACGCTCGACGCACTGCGCGACCACAAGGCCGCCCCACCGGGTCCCGACCTCAAGTCACGCCGTCGAGGTCCCGACGATGCCGTGCTGACATCGCTTGGGTACTCGGCGGGCGCTGCGGGCCCGCCGAAACGCGGAGGCCGGGTCCTCCGAACCGTTCTCGGGTTCCTGATCCTCGCCGTCGTGGCGTCGATCCTCTGGCAGATTGGCGCATCCAACCGACTCCTGCCGAGCCCTCCGTGGCATGCCATGCTGGGATTCGCGCCGCAGAAGGCGACACCTAAGACCGCGCTGCCTGCGACCGGACGCCAGCCGCCTGCCGATGTCGCGAAGACGCAGAAGGCAGTTCAGGCGCCGCCTGGCGAAGCCCCGGCTCCGACACCGACGGCTGGATTGAACGTCGCGGTGAAGCCGCCCAAGCCGGTGCCGGCCACGACCTCTGCCACCACACCGGCCAGGCCGGACCTGGGAAGCATCCTCGGCCCGAAGAATGCAGGGCCAGCCGCCTCGCCGAAGGCGCCGATGACGCCGCCGGCGAAGGTCGCGAAACCGGCGCCGATTCCGCCGGCCAACCGCGTTCAGGGTGCGGCAGGGATTGCCGAGAGGCCCGCCGCCCTCTTGCCCTCGCTCTCAGTACCGCTTTCGGGCGGAGCACCCGCGAAGGCCGCCTCGCCAATCTCGCGCCCGCCCGCGGGCGAGCCGGACCACTTCAAGCTGGCGCTGTACTACCAGCGAACGGGCGATTTCGAGAACGCGTTGGTGCAGTACCGCCTCGTGCTCGAGGGCAACGAACTCAATCCCGAGGCACACAACAACCTGGGCCTTCTCTACCAGGACAAGGGCCTCTACGAGGAGGCGATTCGGGAATTCCGCCGGGCGACCTTCATCGACCCCAGGTACATGACGGCGCACAATAACCTGGGCGTCGCGCTGCTGAAATCCGGGCAGGTCGATGCCGCAATCGCCGAGTTGAAGGGACTCGCCGCGACCGATCCGCGCAACGTCGAGGTGTTGACCAACCTGGCTCTCGCGCAAAAATCCAACGGCGGTGCGGAAGAAGCCCGCGAGACCCTGCAGCGCGCGCTCTCGATCGACAACCGGTACGCGGCTGCGCACTACAACCTGGCGCTCATCCTCGAGGAGAACGGCGAAATCAGCCGGGCAATCGAGCACTACGAAAAGTTCCTGGCCTCGTCGGGAGCCGAACACGCGTCGCTGACCGGTGAGGTGCGCGCTCGAATTCAGGTCCTGAAGGCGAAGACCCGCCAGTAGCCACCGTCCAGACTCCTCCTCTCATCACTCTCCGCGTTTTGTAGCAACCGCCGATTCGGACCCCGCGAAAGTGGAGGGACCCCGAAGTCCGATCGTCTCGTGCACGTGCGAGAAATCACTGGAAAACACCTGTGAATCCGCGAAATCACGTGTCGCCGCGTGCGAGGCACGTGCCTTGCTCAAGCTGACCCCTCGGGGAGTGGCCTGGCCGAGGCCACGCGTGTGGGACGGGCCCTCGGGGCAACCGAATCGTGACGGCCCGACTGACCGGCGACGCACGAAGGCCGAGAGACGCGATGAGAGAGAGCACCATGAACCGCGGGTTGGGAATGCAGAGAGGGTTGTCGCTGGTCGAGGTCACCATCATGCTGCTGGTCCTCATGCTGCTGACCAGCGTGCTGGCGCCGTCGATCTTCGATTTCGTCAACGATGCCCGCCGCGTGAAGGTCAAGGAGGACTGCGAGGCGATCGGCGTGTCGGTCGCGCGGCTGACGCGTGACGTGGGCGACTGCCTCAAGTTCAGGGCGGACCAGCCGTGCACGCTCGCCAACCGCGTCGACCTGATCTACAGCGGGGGGCCGAAGGTGACCAGCCAGGATGTGGACCCGAATGTCGCGCCGCTGACGTTCGGGAATGCGAAGGGCACGCTGACCTGGAGCGACGAGGAAGAGCGCGGCGACACGATGGAACACCAGTTGGTGGACAACGGCGCCGGCGCCGGTCCGGCCTACCCGACGCCCGGAATACTCGGGGCCATCAGCCGCACCTTGCCGGAGTTCGGGCTCGGCTGGCGCGGAGCGTACGTGTCCTCGCCGATCGGCGCGGATCCGTGGGGTCACCGCTACCTGGTGAACTCGGTGTTCCTGGCCGTCGCCAAGGACGCGACCTCGGGCCACATCATGGTGGTCCCGCCGCCGTCGCAGGATGGCTGGTCCTTTGACGTGATGTGCATTTCGGCCGGCCCGAACGGAATCTTCCAGACCGACTTTGCCAGCGCCAGCGGGTTCGGCACCAATCGCAGGGGTGACGACTTCACCTTCGTGATCCAGGGAGACACGCGTTGATGATCCAGCCCGAAAGCCCAACGCGGCGTCCGGGCGAGCTCTGCCGCCTCACCCAGGGTGGCCAGGAATATGCCGCGACGCTCCGCATGGCTGTCGCGGCATGGTCACGTGAGCCGACGACACCAATGACCGACCCACGCCGCCGTGGTCGTGTATCGGCGTCGCGAAGCCGGCGTCGAGGGGCCGGCCTCCTGAGATTCGAACGAGGCCTGTCGTTGGTCGAGGTCACCATCATGCTCGCCGTGCTGGTCGTGCTGGCCGGTGCGGTCCTGCCCGTGGCGTCCGACTCGGTGAGCACCGCGCGAGTCGTGCGCGCCCGAAACGACCTGTCGCAGATCTCGGCAGGCCTGGTGAACTTCATGCGCGACGTCGGGCCGATCGTCTTCGAAGCGCCCCACTCTCGAAGCATCCAGGCGGCGGTCGGGCCCCTGGCACCGGTCCGCGTGCTCGTCTCCGAAGGTGCGGCCCCGGACCTCGCCGTCAGCGCGTCGCGCTCGGGGCTCCCGGCTGAACTCCTGGTCGATGAGCGCAGCCTGAGTTCGATTCCTCAGTGGACGCTGGCTGCCGGGTCGGACGTGATGGACCTGCAGTTGAGGTTCAACGCCCGCAATTACCCGCCGGCCATCAGCGGGCCGGGCACGGGATGGAACGGTCCGTACATCGCGCGCGAGATTTCCGGAGACCCGTGGGGCCACCAGTACATGATCAATGTCGCCTATCTCAGTGGCACGCCCAGAGGGACGTCCGACTGTTCAGCCTGTGCCGTCTTCGTCTTGTCGGCCGGGCCGAACGGCGTCGTCGAGACTCCCTTCACACAGCAGATTTCCCGCGCGACAACCTACGGTGATGACCTGGCGGTACGAATACAGTGAACCTCACGCAATCGCTTCGCCAGCGTGTCGTGCTGCCTGCGGCCTGAGCCTCTCCAGCGGAGCCACACCCTTCCGGCGCCCGAGGCCAATCGGGTGATCTTCTGGCCACAATCCGTGTAGGCGAACGGATCTGTCAACCACACGAAATGTAGTAATTCGGCTCGATCTTCATAATTGAGGCACAAATAGCGTATTTTCAGATACTTAAGTGATATCAGCCCTTGTACAAGGATAAACATAGTCTTGTGATCAGCCTGGATGGATGCCCCGATCCTCCACGAATGGTTGGAATGGCCGGAAAGTTCTGTAACTCGTGATTCGGAATCGTTAGAATCATTCCTGTTTTTGCACGTTCATTCACGACAATCCGGCACGACCGTTGCTCATTTCGGCACGGCAGCCGTCCACCACGGCTCGATTGAGCCGCAGGCTGGCGGCGCCAGCCGGTCGTCAGAACGCCAGTTTTCGGTCGCGTGGAGGCCACCCATGAGGGCAGCGCGTCAGCAGCAGGGCTTGTCGCTGGTCGAGGTCACGATCATGTTATTGGTCCTGATGCTCCTGACCTCGGTACTGGCCCCCTCGATCTACGACTTCGTCTTCGACGCGCAGAGGGTGAAGGTCAAAGAGGACTGCGAAGCCATCGGCATCAGCATCGCGCGGCTCATGCGGGATGTGGGCCCTTGCCTGCAGATCGATGCCACCGTCGGCTGCACCGACGTCAATCGGGCAGACGTGTTGACCGGCGACGGCAACTTCCCGCCGCTCTTCGGTGAAGGAGACATCACCAACCCGTGGGCTTCCTTCATGAACCAGCACAAGTGGCTGTCGGCGGGCACGGGGAACATCGTCACGAGCAACGCCGACACGCTCGAGAACCAGCTCGTAACCAATCACCCCCGCTATCCCGCGCCCACCACGTGGGTGGGCGGCGGATGGTACCCGATTCCGGTCAATGGTCTCGGCTACCGGGGCGCCTACATTGCGCCACCCATTGGCCCGGACCCCTGGGGTGACGCGTACCAGGTCAACACGGGATTCCTCGCCGTCGCGAACAACGTCGGTACTCCGCCCTTCACTGGACAGGGCCAGAAGTACGGCTACTGGGACGTCGACGTGTTCTGCATCTCGGGCGGCCCGAACAAGCAGCTCGACACCGCGTTTGGCGGCGTCGATGCTGCTCACCCGGACGTGCAGCGACGGGCCGATGACGTCGTGTTCGTCATCCAGGGCAGCACGCGCTAGCTCGCAACGGAGAGGGCGGCAGAAGCCGTGTACCGCCTCTTCCAAAGAACCGGCTCGACTTGCCCCCAACCGACGTTTCCGACCCGCCGGGGACGGCTGATGACAACGACCGCGGGTCCGCCATGCGCCGACCAGCCACAACACGAGCGTCCCTCCGCCGGGGATTCACGCTGATCGAGCTGACGGTTGTCTTGTCGGTCATCGTCACGCTGGCCCTCATCCTCACGCCATCGATCGCCAACATCATCAACGACTCGCGGATCGCACGCGCGCGGAGTGATTGCCAGACGCTTGTCGGCGCCATCGTGCAGTTCTACAAGGACACCGGGTTCTTCCCTCAATGGGTCACCTCCAACGGGGGAGGCGTCGGCCCCATGCAGGCCCGCGTCGATCTGGTCGTCAGCCGGGGAAACGTCCCTGCCGAGGATCAGCCGAGCCTCTGGACGACTGGCAGAAGTGACCTGCTGTCGAATCAGTTGCTGACCAATGCGCCTCTCTATACGATGAGGGCGCTCTCCCTGCAATTCGGATGGAATGGGCCTTACCTTTCATCGGACCTGGGCACCGACCCCTGGGGCTACCGCTACGCCGTGAACATCGGCTTGATTGACGTGACCGCCGGCCCACTCGGGCGCAATGGCGCGCCGAAGTCGGCGGTGTGGGTGCTTTCCGCCGGCTCGAACGGCGTTATCGAGACGCTGTTCAACCAGAGCTCACTCAACGCGAGCCTGGGCGGCGACGATATCGGCGTTCGCATTCAGTAACTCAAACATCGTCAGTCACTTACACGCCAACAGCCTCAGGCCGGACGCGTTCGGGCCACCGATGTGCCCAGAAACCGCTCCGGCAGGCCGGGAGCCGCGTGCCGGCGGACGGGCGACAGCTGCTTCCCATTTTCGCGCGGTTTCGCCCATTGGCTCTACGGGTACCGGTCCGTTGGGCCGAAAATAGTAGTGAGTTATGGCGAATCGCACTGGCATCGAGCTGCTTCCCTCGCAGTGTCGCGTCGTCGGAGTCGGCGAAGAAAGCTGGTTCCTGCAGGGGCAGCACCGATCGCAGCGGCCCGCGATCCGGGTGAGAGCGTACCGATCGTTTCCGTGCGCCACGGGGAACCTTGCTCCGCTGACGGCCGAACTGCGCCAGGTGACCTCGTCGAGGGCCACCTCCAAGCGCGCGGTTGTGGCCATCTGGGGGCTCAGGGTCGGGCACCTGCGCTTGCTGTTGCCTCCCGCCGATCCCGGGGATCTCGGCGTGCTGGCGCGGCGTGAAGCCGCCATCACGTCAGGCACGGTGCCTCCCGCCATCGGAACCGTCGTGTCGGACGGCGTGCTCGTCGGCGGTCTCCACGAGGAACAGACGGGCGGAACGCGTCGCGAGGTCTGCTTCGTCTCGGCCCTTCCTGGCGAGATCCGGGCGCGAATCCAACCACTCATCGACGCCGGCTTCTCGATCGACCGCGTGGTCACGCCAGCCGTCGCGCACGCGGCGATCGTGCGCATGCGGCGCGGAACCATTCCGGGCGCCGTCAGTGCCGTCCTGTCGATCAACGCCCAGGCCACGGGCATCACGGTGGTCCGGGACGGCGCCGTGCTGTTCGCGAGGGAAATGCCGTGGGGCCACGACACTGCGCCGGCCGAACCGGGCGCCGAGCCGCGCGACCCATCCCGGCTCACCGAAAAGCTGGCCGCCGAAATGCGGCGGTCGTTGCTCTTCGTGAAACAGAACCTGAGAGTCGACGCGACCCAGATCCTGGTCTGCGGCGACATGCCCGAGCTTCGAACGCTGACAGCCCCGTTGATGCACGAGCTCAACATCGAGGTCGAAACGCTGGACTCAGTCGAGGATCTCGACGTCACGCGACTGTCGACGCTTGCCGATGAGTTCCGCGCAGGGGCGGGAGCGTTCAGGACGGCAGTCGCGATCGCGGCCGATCCGGAACCTGCACTGAATCTGCTGCCTCGCGAGTCGGTCGCGCCGAGGGTGAGCGTCCCGGCCGGGCTGAAGGACCGCCTCGTGGCAGGGGTCGTGACAGGCGTGCTCCTTTCTGCCCTTGCCTTCGCCGCGATCTGGTGGCTGGGGCGATCCGTCCAGAACGAGCTGACCGGCCTCAGGCATGCGGTGGCCTCGCTCGAGCCGCAACTGCAGGCACTCGAGGCGCGGCAGCAGGCGGCGGCGCTGACCGTGGCGCGTACGACGGCCCTCGAAGCGCTCCTGTCGCAGGGCCCTCGAATGGCACGCGTGCTCGAACTCATCGGTCGAAGCGCCCCGGCCGAGCTTGCGGTGACGACGCTGAAGGTCGAATCGAACGGCCCGACCTGGACCCTGGCCGTCAACGGAGAGGCGGTCGCCCGGAAGCCGCAGGACGCTCAAGAGGTATTCGGCAGATTCCTGGTCGGGCTGTCGACCTCGCCGCTGCTCGGAGCCCCGAGCAAGCCGGCCTCGTTCCGACTGACGTCCGGATCGCCGTCGGGCTCGCAGGACTCGGGCGAACCGGCGGGCACCGGTGAGGGCGCCACAGGCTTTCCGGCCGGAGTCGACCTCGCCCGAGGGCCCAAGCCAAGCGTGACCGCGAGCAACACCGGACTGGAGCGGGAAATTGCGGCTCCGGAGCGGACTGCGTCCACGGGCCGGGGCTCCGCTGATTCCGGTCTCGCCAGGGATCCCAACGTCAACGGGTACCTGTGGAGTTCTCGCGCCAGGACCGTCATCCCCTTGAATCGGCGGGCCTCGGGTGCGAGCGCTGCGCCTGGCGCCGCACCCTCTGTCGGGCCCTCGGGACCTGCGCCGAGCGTGCTGGTCTTTCAGTTCGGATTCGAGGTGAGGAAGTGAGCGCCGACCCACGATCCTTCACCGGGGCCGTTTCCCGCGGTGCTGCGGCGATCGTGACGATTGCCGTCGTGCTCGTCGCGTACTTCTGGTTCATCGAACCCCGCGTGGCGGCGTATGTGCTTGCCCGCAACGATGTCAGAACGCAGCAGGCCCGTCTCCAGAACCTGCAGAGCGCACTGGCACGCGGCGCACGGATTCCCGTTGCAACCGACGAGGACTTCGTGGCCGAGTTCAACCGCCGGATGTCCGCCGACGACAAGGTCTCGGACGTCATCGCGTCGATTGCGCGGTCGCTGAACGCCGGCAACGCGGGCACGCGCGTCAAAGGCCTGCTCATCGAGGCCGGACAACGCCAGCGGCTCAGCATGGTGATTCCGGACGCGGCAACCCGGGCCGAGGCAGATACGCAGCCGCACGCGGTGACCAGTGGCGCTACCGAGGAAGCGGCCGCTCCGGGCAACGACCCGCGGGCACGTTTGTTCCCCGTTCCGTTGCAGTTCACGCCCGTTGCGGTCACCTTCGAATCGGACTTCGAGGCGGCCGGCGAGTTCCTCTGGGAATTGCGGAACGCGCCGACGCTGGTCGAGGTGAGCTCGCTGACGATTGACAGAGGGTTGCCGCTGCTGAAGGTGCGGGCGCGACTGCTGATTTATCAGCGCCTGGCCTCTGGAGACGGCGATGACGCATCGGGCGGTCCTCGGGCGGCGGCCGGCATGCCACCGCCCGGCTTGGCGTCCAACCAGGGTTCGCGCTAGCGGCTCGCGACACGGGAGATCCTGGTCATGACCATCCAGAAGAGCCACCTCCAGATCGCGCTCGCCATCCTGGCCGTGAGCATTGTCTACAGCTTCTGGTCGTTGCTGCGACCGCCAACCCGGGCGATCCGTTCGGCGGCCGCAGACCCGGCATCGCTCGAGTCCCAGATCGCGCAGGCCACGCTCGGTGCCACGACGAACAGGCGGGAGGCGGGCCCGAGCGGGGGAGCGGGCCCATGGCAGCTGGCGATCGATCCCGCATCGATTCCCGCTCCACCTCCGGTGGATACCACCTCGGCTCCCTCCTGGGTACGAGATCCGTTCCTGTTCGGCAACGAGACGCGCAGCGAGCCCCGCGTGGCCGACACGGCTCCGGCTCCGGTTGTACGGTCCATCCTGTTTTCCGCGACCCGGCGCGTTGCGGATGTCGATGGGAGAATCGTCGGCATCGGCGACTCGATCGGATCGGGACGGGTGGTCGACATCACGAGGGACGCGGTGGTCATCAGGACCGCGAGCGGAGAACAGCGACGCGTGGCCCTGTACGGTCATCCGGCCTCCGCCGGGTCCCGGCGATGAACCGGCGTCCGGGCCGGCGATTGCGCGCCAGGTCGTCACCTCCTGCGGTGTCCGGATCGACGTGGAACGCATCGAGGTGTCCGGGCCGACCGTGGCCATCGCATTGCCGGCCGCGCAGGCCGAGCGCATAATCTCGGACGGCGAGATCTCCCGGGCCATTGTGTTGACGGAAACGACCCAATCCAGTTGACTGTAGGCGTATGTTTCAAATTCTCGTGATCGACGACGACGAGCAGATGCAATTCTTCCTGAAGGAGGCGCTGCAGCGTCAGGGGTACGGGCTGACGGTGCGCCGAAGTGCCGAGGAGGGGCTCGAGTCCCTCAAGGCGGACTCGGCCGACCTCGTCCTGCTGGACGTTCGGCTGCCCGGCATGGACGGCCTGCAGGCGGTCGAGGAAATCCTCAAGGTCGACCCCCGCATTCCGATCATCATCATGACGGCGCATGGAACCCGGGACAACGCGATCGAGGCCATGCGCCGGGGTGCATACGACTTCTTCACCAAGCCGTTCCGTCTCGAGGAGATGGAGATCGTCATCCGGCGGGCCCTGGAGAAGCGCCGCTTCTTCATGGAGATCGAGCGCCTGCGTGAGGAACTGGCGGTCGCGCCCGGCCGCCGGCACCTGCTGGGGAAGAGCCGCGCCATGGCCGAGGTGGCGCACCTGATCGAACGATCGGCACCCACCGATTCGACGGTCCTCATCATGGGTGAGAGCGGGGTGGGCAAGGAGCTGGTCGCCGAGCAGATCCACGAGCACTCGACCCGGAAGCATCGTCCGTTCGTCAAGCTCAACTGCGCGGCGATCCCGGAAACGCTGCTCGAGTCCGAACTGTTCGGCTACGAGCGGGGCGCGTTCACCGGGGCGCAGAACCGCAAGCTGGGCAAGTTCGAGCTGGCCGACGGCGGCACGCTCCTGCTCGACGAGATCGGCGACATGACGCTGGCGACGCAGGCCAAGATCCTCCGGGTGCTGCAGAGCCGCGAGGTCGAGCGTGTGGGCGGCACCTCGACCATCAAGGTGGACGTGCGCATCCTCGCGTCGACCAACAAGGAACTGCTGCGCAGCGTGCGCGAGGGCCAGTTCCGCGACGATCTGTATTTCCGGCTCAACGTGATCACCATCGCCGTGCCGCCGCTGCGCGAGCGGCGCGAGGAGATCTCCGACCTGGTCGACCTGTTCCTCGCCGAGGCGAACCAGAGGCTGGGCCGCACGATCCGCCGGGTGTCCTCCGACGCGCTCGCGGCCCTGCTGGCCTACGAGTGGCCGGGGAACATCCGCGAACTCAAGAACGCGATCGAGCGGGCGGCGGTCGTCAGCGACGGGGAAGTCGTGACGCTGGCAAGCCTGCCTCACCCGGTCCGGCCGGCGGGCGTCGGCCTGGTCGCGGGGGTCGCGTCCCAGCAGTGGGAGTCGCCAGGGGCGGTCTCGCTCGACGACAAGATGGCGCAACTGGAGCGGGCGTTCGTCATCGAAGCCCTGTCGCGGACAGGCGGCGTCCAGGCCTCGGCCGCCAGGCTGCTCGGGATCACCGAGCGCAGCATCTGGCACCTCGTGAAGAAGCACCGCATCGAGGTCGACAAGATCAAGGAACGCGCCCAGGACCAGCGGGCCGGGGACCACGTTCGCATGATCGGACAGCTGCTCGTCGCGAGAAAGGTCATCACGCCGGAACAGCTCCAGCTGGCGCTCCAGCAGCAGCAGGCCAATGGCGCCGTGCTCGGAGACGTGCTGCTCGAGATGGGCATGGTGTCCGAAGACGGGCTCGCCCGGGCCCTGGCCTCGGAAGCGCGCGTGCCCTACGTGTCGCCCGACCAGCTCAGGTCCGATCCGGCCGTGGCAACCCTGGTTCCGGAGACCTTCGCGCGCAAACACATGGTGGCGGCGCTCGGCCGGACCGGCAACGGGCTTCGGGTCGTGCAGGCGAACCCGTTCGACGTGCTCGCCATCGACGATCTGCAACGCCAGCTGGGCACCCCGGTCGAGGTCGTGTCGAGCACGAGATCCGCCGTCTCGGCACTGGTCGGCCGGACGTTTGGGCCCGCCAGTCCGCTCCTCGGGCTGATCGAAGAAGCGGTGTCGGCCCTCTCACAGCCGGAACGGGATGTCGCGCTGGCCGAAGCGCCCATCGTGAAGATCACCGAGAGCATGCTCACCGCGGCAGTCAGGGCCGGCGCCACCGACCTGCACCTCGAACCCGAGGAGGCCATCGTCCGGCTTCGCCACCGGATCGACGGCGTACTCATGCAGGTGGACACGCTGCCGCGGCTCCTGTCACCCGCGCTGGTGAGCCGGCTGAAGGTCATGGCAGGCCTGGACATCGCCGAGCAACGGCTGCCGCAGGAGGGGCGCATCACCCAGACGATGCTCGGGCGTCCGATTGATATGCGCGTGTCGAGCTTCCCGACCGTCTTCGGCGAGAAGGTCGCGATTCGAATCCTCGAAAAGGAAAAGCTGGTGCGCCCGCTGGAGGAACTGGGCCTGACGCGGCGCAACCTGGTGCTGTTCCATGACCTGCTCGCCAGGTCGCGAGGCATCATCCTGGTGACCGGCCCGACCGGCGCCGGCAAGACGACGACGTTGTACTCCGCCCTCAACTACCTGGGAGGACGCGAGAAGAACATCATGACGGTCGAGGACCCCGTCGAATACGAGTTCTCGACGATTCGCCAGACCCAGGTGCGGCCCAAGGCGGGCCTGACTTTCGCGACGGCCATCAGATCCCTCCTGCGGCAGGACCCCGACGTCATCATGGTCGGGGAGATCCGGGACCCCGAGACCGCTCAACTGGCGGTCAGGGCGGCGCTCTCGGGCGTGCTCGTGTTCAGCACGCTGCACACCCAGGACACCGCGGGCGCCGTGCCGCGCCTCATCGACATGGGCGTCGAGCCCTACCTGCTGGCGTCGGCGGTGGTCGGCGTGGTGGCGCAGCGCCTGCTGAGGGTCCTGTGCCCGCACTGCAAGGAGCCCACCGCCTACGAGCCGGAGACGCTCGAGAAGGTGAACCTCCGGGTGAGCGATTCGGTGACGTTCTACCGGGGGAAGGGGTGTTCGAAGTGCGGCCACACGGGCTACCGCGGGCGAATTGCCGTGTTCGAGATTCTGCCGGTCGACCAGCAGGTCAACGAGGCCATTCGCGCGCGCGCCGATTCGCGGCTCATCAAGGAAGCTGCCGTCCGCGGCGGAATGAGGACGCTGATGGACGACGCCCTGTCGAAGGCCGTCGTCGGCCAGACCTCGCTCGATGAAGTGCTCAGGATCGCGTACGAGTAGGCGGGAACGCACGATGCCGGACTTTGCCTACACGGCCGTCGACTCCGCAGGCCAGCGCGTCAGTGGCACGCTGGCGGCGCCCGACGAGCAGGCGCTCGCGCTCCTGCTGCGCCAGCAGGAACGCTACCTGGTCCGGGCCCGGCCGGCCGGCGAAACGATCGACCTGGCCGAGGTCAGGCTCTTCGAACGGGTCAACCGCCGCGATCTGATCTTCTTCACATCACAGCTCTCGACGATGGTGGGGACCGGGATCCCGGTGGTCGAGGGTCTGAACGACATCGAGTCCGAGATCCGGAAACTCCCGCTCAAGCAGATGGTGGCGAAGCTGCGCAAGGACATCGAGTCTGGCCGCAGCCTGTCCGAGGCGCTCGATCGGCAGCGCGCCGTGTTCGGCGAGCTCTATGTCAATATCGTCCGGGCGGGCGAAGCGACCGGGCGGCTCGAGCAGGTCCTCGAGGATCTGGTCAGGCAGCTCGAGTGGCAGGATCGCCTGGCGGCGCGGATCAAAGAAGCGCTGACCTACCCGGCCCTGGTCCTCGGCCTCCTCACGGTGCTGATGAGCGTCCTGGTCGGATTCTCCATTCCGCGCATCGCCGGCGTCTATCAGCGGCTGGCTTCGACCGTGCAGCTTCCCCTGCCGACGAGGATCGTCGTGGCGTTCGCGCAGTTTGTCTCGGCCAACTGGCTTACGCTGCTGGCGTCGGCCGCGGTAGTGGTGATCGCGATCCGCCTGCGCGCGCAGACCCCGCAGGGGGCCGTGACCTTTTCGCGGCTGACGCTGCGCATCCCGGTCATCGGCGAGCTGGTCCGCAAGATCGCCCTGTCGCGCTTCGCCCACTACTTCGGCACGCTGCACGAGGCGGGCCTCGAGGTCGCGCCGTCACTGACGCTGATGGAACGGCTGATCGGCAACCCGTTCATCGCCCAGCGCTTCGGCCGCGCCGTCGATCGGGTGCTGGCCGGTGAGCCGTTGTCCCGGGCCCTCACCTCCGTCGGCCAGTTCTCGCCGATCGTGATCCAGATGATCGCGGTGGGTGAGCGGACCGGGCAGATGGCGAAGTCCCTCGAGAACGTGCGCCAGTACTACGATCGCGAAGTCGATCAGACCGTCGATCGGGCGTTGACGCTGTTCGGACCGTTCATGCTGGTGGTCCTGGCGAGCGTGTTCGTGCTCATGGCGGTGGCGTATTACCTCCCGCTGTTCGGGTTGATGAAGGTCATCAAGGTCACCTGAGGTGAGCCATCCGATGAGGCCGCGCTTCGATGGGCCCGCGAGCCGGGGATTCACGCTGCTGGAGGTGATCATCGTAATCGCCGTGCTGGCGATCCTCGCTGCGGCGGCGACGCCCCTTCTGCTGCAGCGCGTGATCGAGGCGAAGATAGACGCCACGCGCACGGAAGTCAGGGGCCTGGCCGAAGCAATCGGCGGTCGTCCGGATCAGCCCGGCAGCTTCGGATTCGTGGGAGACATGGGACGAATGCCGGCCTCGCTCCTGGAACTGGTCCAGCCCGGCCAGGCGCCGCTCTTTACGACGGCGACATTCCGGGCAGTCGGCATGGGATGGAAAGGCCCGTATGTCACCTCTGGCGACACGCCGACCGACTACCAGCTCGACGCCTTCGGCCACCCGTACCAGGTCGTGACGAGCGGGCAGATTCGAAGCGCCGGGCCGGACGGCGCCTTCGGCAACGCCGATGACATCGTGTACCCGGCCTCGCCGCCCGTGTATCGCGGGCGCGTCGTGGTCACCCTCAAGCGGATGGCCGACGAAGGCCCGTTCTACACGCTCGACCCGCCGAACTACGAAGTGAGACTCTACTACGCGCAGAACGGACGGCAGGCCTACCTGTCGGCCCCGATGCCGCCCTTCGTGTTCGAGAATGTCCCGCAGGGTCTGCACGCGATCGCGGTCGTTCGCGTCCTGCGGGATCAGATGGTCTACCAGGACACGATCCAGACCTTCGGAGGCGGATCGACCAGGCTGGTCGAAATCGCGTTTCGACTTGGAACCTACGCTCCCATCCCGGGATCGCCGGAACAGCCCGCTGGACCTGTCAGGTAGCAGGCCGGCGCGCTACGCCGCCTTCTTGATGTCGTCCTCCACCTTCCCGTCGCGGAGGTGGATGGTCCGCTTCGCGTACGCGGCGATGTCCGCCTCGTGCGTCACGAGCACAATCGTATTGCCGGCGTGGTGGAGCTTGTCGAACAGGCTCATGATCTCGGCGCCCGTCTTGGAGTCGAGGTTGCCGGTCGGTTCATCGGCGAGCAGGATCGACGGGTTGTTCACGAGCGCGCGCGCGATGGCGACGCGCTGCCGTTGACCGCCGGAGAGCTGGTTGGGGCGATGGGTCATGCGGTCGCCGAGCTCTACGCGATCCAGCGACTTGCGGGCCCGATCGAGACGGTCCTTGGCGGGCACGCCGGCGTAGACCAGCGGCAACTCGACGTTGTGCAGCGCCGTGGCGCGCGGAAGCAGGTTGAAGGTCTGGAACACGAACCCGATTTCCTCGTTTCGGATGCGCGCCAGCTCGTCGTCGTTCATCTGGCCGACCTGCTTGTTGTTCAGCAGGTAGCTGCCCTTCGACGGCGTGTCGAGGCAGCCGATCAGGTTCATCAGCGTTGACTTGCCGGATCCCGACGGCCCCATGATGGCCACGTACTCGCCGCGCTCGATCTCGAGTGTGACGCCGCGCAGCGCATGAATCTCCTCGGTGCCCATCACGTAGGTCTTCCACAGGTCGTTGGTTTCAATTAGCGCCATAAGTCCGTCCCGTTCGCGCCGCCGGCATGCAGGAAAATCCCTGCAAGAGCCCCTTCAGGAGAAGACGGCAGCCGCCGTCCATAGGTTCCGTCGAAGAGCGGGCGCCGCAACTGCAAAGTCTAGCACGCCGAAGCTCGAGCGCCTCTCACTTCGCAGCCCGGGCGGGAATCGTCTACCCCGGGATGGCCGCAACATGGCCCGGGCGGACCTCGCGAAGCGGCGACACCGGTTCGTTCTCCGTCCGCTCGAAGGCCAGGCGCTCCCGGCGCGCAGCCGGATCGGTCACGGGCACCGCGGAGAGCAGCGCCTGTGTGTACGGGTGCTCGGGCCCGCGGAAGATCTCCTCGGTCGGGCCCATCTCGACGATGCGGCCGCGGTACATCACGGCCACGCGAGCGCAGAGGTGCCGCACCAGGCGGAGGTCGTGCGCGATGAACACCAGCGTCAGCGCGAGGCTCTGCTGCAGATCCATGAACAGGTTGATGATCTGCGCCTGGATCGACACGTCCAGCGCCGACACGGGCTCGTCCGCGATGATGAATGAAGGCCGCAGCGCCAGGGCCCGCGCCAGGCCGATGCGCTGGCGCTGGCCGCCGCTGAACTCGTGAGGGTAGCGCTCCAGCTGCGAGCGGTCCAGCCCGACGAGGCCGGCAAGTTCATCGACGCGGGCGCGGCGCTCCGCCTTGTTCCCGATCGCGTGGATGATCAGGGGTTCCTCGATGATCGTCCGCACCTTCATGCGGGGATTGAGTGATGAATAGGGATCCTGAAACACGATCTGCATGTCGCGCCGGAGCGCCCGAAGCCTGGCGGAATTCAGCGAGAGCACGTCGACGCCACGAAAGGTCACTTGTCCGGCGGTTGGCTCGATCAGGCGCAGGATGCACCGCCCGGTAGTCGTCTTGCCGCTGCCGGATTCCCCGACCAGGCCGAAGGTCTCGCCCTCCAGCACCGTGAAGCTGACGTCGTCGACCGCGCGGACCTCGCCGGCGTGGCGCCACGGGGTGGACCGCCGCGCGAAGGTCTTGACGAGGTGGCTGATCTCGACAAGCGGGGTCATGAGGGCGACCCGTGCAGGAAGCACCGCGCCGTGTGGGCCTGGCCGACCGCGACCGGCTCGGGACGCGCAAGGTCGCACCGATCGAAGCGATCCGGGCAGCGCGGCGCGAAGGCACATCCGGCTGGCAGCGCCGAGAGATCGGGCACCGAGCCTCCAATGGCCTTCAACCGCTGGCCGGGCACCAGGCCCGGCAGCGACGCGAGCAGGCCCTGTGTGTACGGATGCTTCGGCGACCGGAGCACATTGTCCACCGGTCCCGTTTCGACAATGCGACCCGCATACATCACGGCCACCCGATCGGCCATTTCCGCGACCACGCCGAGATCGTGTGTGATGAGGAGCAACGAGAGGCCGAAGGCCGCCCGCATCTCGCGCAGCAGGTCGAGGATTTCAGCTTGGATCGTGACATCCAGGGCCGTGGTGGGCTCGTCGGCGATGATGAGCGGCGGCCGGCACGCGACCGCGGCGGCGATGAGGGCGCGCTGCCGCATGCCGCCGGACAGCTGGTGAGGATAGTCGCGGGCGGCCCGGGCCGCATCGGGAATCTTCACGGCATCGAGCAGTTCCACCGCGCGCAGGCGCGCCTCCCGCCTGGAGGCCATCCCGTGGACGACCAACGCCTCGCCCACTTGATCGCCGATGGTGAAGACCGGATTGAGCGCCGTCATCGGCTCCTGGAAGATGAAGCCGATTCGCGCGCCGCGCACGCGCCGCATCCCGGCCTCGGGTAATGCCATCAAATCCTGCTGTTCGAACACGACACGGCCGGCCGTGATGAGGCCGGGCGGGGGCACGAGACGGATGATCGAGAGGGCCGTCATCGACTTGCCGCAGCCCGATTCGCCCACGAGCCCGAGCGTCTCGCCGCGCGCGATTTCGAAGTCGAGCCGATCAACCGCCCGCACCGGTTCGGCCGGCCCCCCCGCGCGCGCTGCCGGGAACTGCGTGGTGAGCCCGCGCACCTGAAGCAACAGGCGAGGGTCGGCGGATGGTTCCTGCGGCATCACGTGGAGTGTTTGCGCTTTCTCCCAAATGGAACCGGCGCAGAGCGCCCAGCCCCTAGTCCCTAGCCCCCAGCCTCCAGCCCTGTTTCCTACCCGCCCTCGGCCTCCCGGTACTCACCGAACAGCTCGCGCATCGTGTCGGCGATTTCCCCGATGGTCGCCTGCGCCTCGACGGCCGCGATGATCGGCGGCACGAGATTCGACCCCGACCGGGCGGCCGCAGAGACCTCGTCGAGCGCGCGACGCCAGGACGTGGCGCTTCGCCCCGCGCGGAGGCGGCCGACGCGTTCGATCTGGAACCGCTCGACCTCCGGATCGACCCTGAGGAGATCGATGGCCACCGGACCGGCCGAGGAGTGGCTGTTGACGCCGACCACGATCGACGTG
Organism: uncultured Acidobacteriota bacterium; assembly: GCA_963843385.1. GTDB lineage: Bacteria > Acidobacteriota > Vicinamibacteria > Vicinamibacterales > JAKQTR01 > CAVOHU01. The sequence continues at coordinate 70,810 of CAWJJY010000004.1, read as the reverse complement.
CCGGCATCCACCGCCTGCTGGGCCTGGTAGGCCGCGTCCTGGATCGCGCGCTGGATGTACCCGGCCTCGATCGCGGCCAGCGTGCCGCCCATCCTGTCGATGTGCCCGATGAGCGCCTCGGCCTCCCGCTCGATCCGGTTCGTCATCGTCTCGATCGCGTAGGAGCCGGCCACGGGATCGACCGTATTGGCCACGCCTGTCTCGGCGGCGATGATCTGTTGCGTCCGAAGGGCGATGGCGGCAGACGCCTCGGTCGGCAGCGACAGCGCTTCGTCGCGGCCGTTGCAGTGCAGCGACTGCGTGCCGCCCAGCACGGCGGCGAGTGCCTGCAGCGCGACGCGCACGATGTTGTTGTCGGGCTGCTGGGCGGTCAGCGTGCTTCCGGCGGTCTGCGTGTGGAATCGCAGCTGCCGGGCGCGCAGGCTCGACGCGCCGAAGCGCGTCGTCATGATCCGCGCCCAGAGTCGCCGCGCGGCCCTGAACTTGGCGATCTCCTCGAGGAAATCGTTGTGGGCATTGAAGAAGAACGACAGCCTCTGGCCGATCGCGTTCACGTCGAGCCCGGCATCCACCGCCGCCTGCACGTAGGCGATGGCGTTGGCCAGGGTGAAGGCGACCTCCTGCACCGCTGTCGATCCGGCCTCGCGGATGTGGTACCCGCTGATCGAGATCGTGTTCCAGTTCGGCAGTTCACGCTCGCAGTACGAGAACACGTCCGTGATGAGCCGCATCGAGGGCCGAGGCGGGTAGATGTAGGTTCCTCGCGCCACGTACTCTTTCAGGATGTCGTTCTGGATCGTGCCCGAGAGCCCCGCCGTCGCGACCCCCTGCCGCCTGGCCACGGCGATGTAGAGCGCCAGCAGCATGATCGCCGTCGAGTTGATGGTCATGGAGGTCGAGACGCGATCGAGCGGGATCCCCTCGAACAGCGCCGCCATGTCCTCGATCGAGTCGATGGCGACCCCGACCTTGCCCACTTCCCCGGCAGAGAGCGAGTGGTCCGAGTCGTACCCCATCTGCGTCGGCAGGTCGAAGGCCACGCTCAGGCCCGTCACGCCTTTCGCCAGCAGGTACCGATAGCGCGCGTTGGACTGCGCCGCCGATCCGAAGCCGGCATACTGCCGCATCGTCCAGAGGCGCCCGCGGTACATCGTGGGCTGGATGCCGCGCGTGAACGGGTACTCACCCGGGAACCCGAGTTCGGTGTCCGGGTCCCAGCCCGAAAGCGCCTCGGGCCGACCCGTCACTGGCCTGGATCGCGCTGCCGCCGGAGAATCAGGCGAGGAAGATGGCGTGGCCATGAAGCATCGACCAACCCGCGTCGGATGGAGCCTCCAGACGCCATTCTAGTCGAAGCCATCCCTATCTAGCGAAAGGACTTGTTCGGATCGAACGGCACGCGCGGTTCCTTGACACCTTGTCTTGGGGCTGCGTACAATCAGGCCCGACAGAAGGAAACGGCCATGGATGATTCGGCAGCCGATCACTTCGCCCGCGAGCTTGCTGACGCGATTGCCGCCGCCGTCGCCGACGACTCCCGCATCGCCGCGTGCCGCGAACGGGCACGCGCGGCCGGACTGGAGCTTTGCGTCACGCTCGACGCCGTCGTCGGGCTGATCAGGACGCCCGACGGTCGACACCCTCGCGCCGGCGACGCCCTTTGCGACCACTCGAGTGACGGCGCTCGGTTCTTCGGAATCCAGCCGCTGGAGAGCCGAGATGACCGGTGCCGACCGGCGGTTCCTGCGATCGTTGCGAATCGCCGCCGACGAGGCGCCAAAAGGCCAGAGCTAGATCACCCGCAGATCCCCGCCCGTCATCTCCTTCGGCGGATCGATTCCCAGCAGGCCCATCATCGTCGGCGCGACGTCGCGCAACGACCCTCCGTCCCGCAGACGGAGCGAGGGCTGATCGCCCACCAGGATGACCGGCACCGGGTTCGAGGTGTGGGCCGTGTGCGGGCCGTTGGTGACCGGATCCCACATCTGCTCCGCGTTGCCGTGATCTGCCGTCAGGATCACCGTGCCGCCAGAGGCTCGCATCGCGGTCACGATGCGGGCGATGCAGCGATCGAGCGTTTCGACGGCCCGGACGGCCGCCTCGAGGCTCCCCGTGTGCCCGACCATATCCGCGTTCGCGAAGTTGCAGACGATGACGTCGTGGCGCCTGGACTCGACCGACGCCACGAACTGGTCCGTGATGCCTTCCGCGCTCATCTCGGGCTGCAAGTCGTAGGTCGCGACTTTCGGCGAGGGGACGAGGATCCGATCCTCCCCGGTGTACGGCCGCTCTTCGCCGCAATTGAAGAAATAGGTGACGTGCGCGTACTTCTCCGTTTCGGCCAGGCGAAGGTTGGTCAGGCCGCTCTTCGTCAACTCTTCCGCGAGGTTGCCTGAGAATTTTGCCGGCGTGAAGGCGACGGGCAGCCCGAACCGGGCCTCGTACTCCGTCATGGTGACCGCGAGGACCTCCGGGCGGTCCCCGCGATCGAAGCCGTCGAACTTGGCAAAGGCGATCGCCCGGGTGAGCTGGCGCATCCGGTCCGCGCGGAAGTTGAAGAAGATGACGGAGTCGCCCTCACGGACCGGGCCGACTGGCGAGCCGGCCGCGTCCTCGATGATCGTCGGCTCGACGAACTCGTCGGTGACGCCCGCTTCGTAGGAGGCTCGCACCGAGGCGACGGGATCGTCGGACCTGCCGCCCTGGCGCCCCATGACCGCGTCGTACCCGCGCCGCGTCCGCTCCCATCGCTTGTCGCGATCCATGGCGAAGTAGCGGCCGCCGACCGACGCGACGCGCCCGGTTCCCAGCCGGCCCATCACCCTCTGCAGTTCACCGATGTAGCCGAGGCCTCCATTGGGAGAGGTGTCGCGGCCGTCGGTGAGCACCTGGACGAAGACCCGTTCGAGCTTGCGCCTGGCGGCCATCTCGATGAGCGCGTGAAGGTGTTTCTCGTGGCTGTGAACCCCGCCATCGGAGAGCAGGCCGACGAAGTGCACCGCGTGGGCGTCGTGCTGACAGCGATCGAGCGCGGCCGACAGGACCGGGTTCTCGAAGAACTCGCCGTCGAGAATGCTTCGGTCGATCCGGGTCAAATCCTGGTAGACGATGCGCCCGGCGCCGAGATTCATGTGGCCGACTTCGGAGTTCCCCATCTGGCCGGCGGGCAGCCCGACCTGCTCGCCGGAGGCAACCAGCGAGGTATGCGGAAACCGATCGACCAGTTCGAGGTACGCGGGCGTGCGCGCCATCGCGATCGCATTGGCGAAACGATCGCGCCGCAATCCCCATCCGTCGAGGACAACAAGGGCAAGCGGCGCGCTTGGATGTGTCGTGGCCATAGATCTGAACCTGCTGAATCAACTCGACGCTCGGTCACCCGATGGATATCAGTCGGCTCGGCTCAAGGGGCGCGCTCCACGACCGACCAGCGCCGCCGACCCCGTCCTGCTGCGAGTCCGCTCCAGCGCGACCGGCACGGAGGCTCCACCCGCTGCGCCTCAGCCTCCAGCCGCCGACCTCCAGCCTAGCTCTGAAGCTGCCTGATCGCCCCTCTCCCCGCGTAGCTCGCGGCGGAACCGAGTTCCTCCTCGATGCGCATCAGCTGGTTGTACTTGGCGAGGCGGTCGGTCCGGCTCGCCGAACCCGTCTTGATCTGGCCCGCGCCGGTTGCCACCGCAAGGTCGGCGATCGTGGAATCCTCGGTCTCGCCTGATCGATGTGAGATGACCGTCGTGTAGTGCGCGCGGTGCGCCATGGCGATCGCATCGAGCGTTTCGGAGACGGTGCCGATCTGGTTCAGCTTGATCAGAACCGAGTTGCCGATCCCCCGCTCGATGCCCTGCGCCAGGATGGACGGGTTGGTGACGAAGATGTCGTCGCCGACGATCTGCAGGCGGCTGCCGAGCTGCCGCGTCATCAGGCTCCAGCCGTTCCAGTCGCCCTCGGCGAGGCCGTCCTCGATTGACACGATGGGATACTGGGCCACCCAGTCGGCATACATGCCCACCAGCTCCGCGGACGACCGGGCCGTGTCTCCGGACTTCTTGAACTGGTAGTGTCCTTCCTTTGTCGTGGCGGGATCCCATGGCGACGACCGCGGCGCGTCATCGTCCCAGAGTTCGCTGGCGGCGACATCGAGCCCGATGCAGACGTCGCGGCCCGCCTTGTAGCCCGCCTTCTCGATGGCCTGCAGCACCAGTTCCACCGCCTGCCGATTCGCGGTCAGGCTCGGGGCGAATCCGCCCTCGTCGCCGACCCCCGTCGACAGGCCGCGCTGCTTGAGGATCGCGCGCAGCGCGTGGAACACCTCGGCGCCGGCTCGCAGCGCCTCGGTGAAGGTGGGAAGCCCGAGCGGGAGCACCATGAATTCCTGGATGTCCACGTTCGAGTCCGCGTGCGCGCCGCCGTTCAGGATGTTCATCATCGGGACCGGCATCAGCCAATCGCCGGCGTCGCCCTGGCCGACGAGCGCGCGCAGGTGCCGGTAAAGCGGGACCTTGCGGCTCGCGGCCGATGCGCGCGCGAACGCCATCGAGATGCCCAGCAGGGCGTTGGCGCCAAGCCGGCTCTTGGTCGGCGTCCCGTCCAGTTCGATCATCAGGCGGTCGAGACTGCGCTGATCCAGGTCGTGTCCCGTCAGCGCGGCGCGCAGCTCGCCGGACACGTGACCCGCCGCTTTCAGCACGCCCTTGCCGCCGTATCGCTTCTTGTCGCCGTCGCGCAGCTCGAGTGCCTCGCGCTCGCCGGTGGAGGCGCCCGAGGGCACCGCGGCGCGGCCGAAGGCGCCGTCCTGCAACGTCACGTCCACCTCGACGGTGGGATTGCCCCGCGAATCCAGAATCTCCCGGCCGTGAACCCGTGCGATCTTCATGTCGAACCTCATATCTGCTGGGTGAAATGTCCTGGGGCCAGGTGTGACAGCGGACCTCGCGCGACCGGCGATCAGCCCATCCCGCCCCGCCGATCGGCTTCCATCTCCATCCGAAGCGCCTCGTCATCGATGGGGCCGATGAACGGCTCATCGTCGGTGGTGACGACGACGACGCCCTGTTCGGTCACCGTGTGGCGGCGGCGGTCCGCCTCGAGGTCGTACCCGATCCGCGCCCCTCGCGGGATGAACACGTCGCGGTCGACGATCGCGCGATGAATCTTCGCGTGACGCCCGACGCGAACGCCCGGCATCAGGATGCTCTGGTCGATGAGGCCGAAACTGTGCACGCGGACGCCCGGGCACAGGATGCTCCCCACGATGCGGCTGCCGGAGACGATGCAGCCGGGCGAGATGATCGAGTCGATCGCCTGCCCGCAGCGGCCCGGATCGTTGAACACGAACTTGGCCGGCGGCGCCTGGGGCTGATACGTCCGCATCTGCCACTCCGGGTCGTACAGGTTGAACTCCGGGTTCACCTGCACCAGATCCATGTTCGCGTCGAAGAACGCGTCGAGCGTCCCGATGTCGCGCCAGTACTTCGCGGCCTTCTTGTTCTCGTCGTAGAAGCGGTAGGAGAGCACCGGCAACCGGTCGATCACCGCAGGGATGATGTCCCGGCCGAAGTCGTGTGTCGTGTCGCGCACTGCGTCGGCTTCGAGCGCGGCGATGAGCGTGGACGTGCTGAACACGTAGATGCCCATCGAGGCCAGCGACAGGTGCGGGGAGCCCGGCACCGGCCGCGGTTCGGCCGGTTTCTCCTGGAAGCCGATCACGCGCTCGTGCTCGTCCACCTGCACGATTCCGTAGCGCAACGCCTCGGCGCGGGGAACCTCGATGGTCGCGATGGTGACCTCGGCCGCGCGGTCGATGTGCGACCGCAGCATCTTGCCGTAGTCCATCTTGTAGACGTGGTCCCCGGCCAGGATGATCACGTAGCTCGGCATCTCGCGCACGAGCGAGTAGAGATTCTGGTACACCGCATCCGCGGTGCCCAGGTACCAGTTCTCGCTGACCCGCTTCTGGGGAGGAAGGATCTCGATGAACTCGCCGAGTTCCTCCGAGACGATGTTCCAGCCCATCCGGATGTGGCGGTTGAGGGAGAGCGACTTGTACTGGGTCGCGATGAAGATGCGGCGCAGGCCCGAATTGACGCAGTTGCTCAGGACGAAGTCGATGATGCGGTACTGGCCGCCGAAGTACACCGCCGGCTTCGCACGTTCGCGGGTCAGCGGATAGAGGCGTTCGCCCGCCCCTCCTGCCAGCACGATGACGAGGCTGTCGTCTAGCATCACAGGAATCGACGGTTCGGGTGAGGCCGGTCGACCCCCGGTGAATCGGGGTCCGCCGCGGGAACCGGGCCGGGAATCCGGACCGAAACTGCATGATATCACACGGGATTCCGGGGCCGCGGCGTCCCCGGAATCGGCCCGATCGACTGCCGATCTGGCTCGGTTTCGAGCTTTGACACGACGTGTGGCCCCGCCTATGATGAACGGGTGCCACACCATGGCGGAAGGCACTTAAGGGGAGTACTGTCATCATGCATATTCGTGGAAGGGTGCTGACACCGTGGGTGGTTGGCGCCGTTGTGACCGCCTCGATGTCGATAGCGTCCGTTTCCGCGTACGCGCAGTCAGGCCAGAAGGCGGCGGCAAAACCCGAGGTGAAGCTGACCAAGGTCCAGGAGATGGAACTGAAGGCGGCCTTCGGCGTCATCGACGCCGTCAAGAAGGGAACGCCGGTTCCCACGGGCTACAAGATGACGCTGCAGACCGACACGATGAAGGGCTTCAACAACAAGACCTATGTCGCCTTCACCGTGTACATCGATCCGGAAGGTGTCGCGCAGAAGAACGTGACCGGGTACCTCCGTGTCGTGAAAACAGCCGATGAGATCGTGACCGAGCCGAAGATCGATCCGACCGACCCCAAGGCGGCCGAGAAGGCCAAGGCCGAAGCGAAAGCCAAGGCCGACGCCAAGACGCCGCCGATTCAGCCTGCCTGGCAGGATTTCTTCGCCACCGAGATCAAGGCGTCGGAGCCGGGCCAGCCGTTCAGGTTGGCGCGCAGCTTCACGGTGCCCGCGGGCGACTACAACGTGTATCTCTCGCTGCGCGATCAGGCCGATCCCAAGGCCAAGGAAAAAGACATCGCGGCGGCCAAGGCAGGCGTGCTGAAACAGGCCGTGGTCGTGCCGGATTACTGGAACAACGAGCTGAACACCAGCACCATCGTGGTGACCGACACGATGATCAACCTCACCGCGCCGCTCTCGCCCGAGGAACAGCCCGCGCATCCGTACGCGTTCGGCATGGCCGAGCTCAAGCCGCTGCAGGAACCGAAGCTGTCGAAGAAGGCCGAGCTCACCGCCTGGTTCTACGTCTACAATCCGGCCGCCGACGCCAACCGGAAGCCGAACGTGCTCATCGAGTACAAGTTCTACCAGAAGGTCGCGACCGCCGAGAACGGGGAGAAGTACTTCAACAGCACCAAGCCCGTCGAACTCAATGCCCAGACGCTGCCGGAGCATTTCGACATGGCCGCCGGGCACCAGCTGCCGGGCGGATTGGCGGTGCCCCTTGCCAGCTTCCCGGAAGGGGTGTACCGTCTAGAAATAAAGGTGACCGACAAGATCTCCGGGAAGAGTATCGTCAAGGACGCGACATTTACGGTCACGCCCTGACCGGACGGTTTCCACCTTGGGCGTCCTGGCAGCAGGGCGCCCGGGCGGCGCGGGGATGAACTGATGACACGCCTATCCACGCTCGTGGCCGCGGCGGCCGTCGTGAGTCTCGCGAGTTCCCCCTCGCCTGTCTCGGCGCAGACGATCGCATCGGCGCGAACGGCCGAGCCCGTGATGGGGCCGATGGCGCGGGTCGGGACCGGCTCGATTCGCGGCCTGGTGCTGGACGGGCGCGGCACACCCGTGATCGGGGCGATGGTCTCGGCCCTCGGTTCTACGGCCGCCTTCGCACTCACCGATCGCGAAGGGCGCTTTCTGCTGAAAGCCCTGCCGCCGGGTGCCTACACCGTCCGCGTTCACCTCGACGGCTACCTCCCCTCACGGCGTGAGATCGTCGAAGTTCACTCCGCCTCTCCTTCCGTAATGTCCGTGTCGCTGCAGGCGCTCCAGGCGGGCGGGTCTCCGGGCAGTCCGGCCGTGCTCGCCGCGGGCCTGATGCCCGTCGACTTCCGGTCTCCGGATGGTCAAGCGGCCGGGCGTGACGGCAGCAGCGCGCCGGATCAGGGCGCGGGTGACAACGAGAGTGAAGTGGCGTGGCGCCTGCGGCACTTGAAGCGCAGCATCTTCCGCGGGCTCGATATGCAGCTCGCGCTCAACGGCGACGACGATCTCGGGACGATCGAGGCGCTGGCACCCCCGGCCGCACAGACGCAATCGGCAGCCGGACGCCTGGCCTCGTCGCTGTTCAGCGGATTTCCGTTCACCGGCCAGGTCAACCTGGTCGCCTCGGGCTCACTCGATGGGGTGTCCCGATCCGGCTCGTTCCTGTCGCAGAATGTCGCGTATGTCGCCTTCGGGGCTCCTGCCGGCAGCTTCGCCGACTGGATGGTCCGCGGCGCGTTCACGCAGGGCGACGTGGCGTCGTGGTTCGTGGCCGGCTCTCTGGCCGCGCGGCAGTCAGCCCGGCACAGGTACTCCGCGGGTGTGTCCTATAGTGCCCAGAGCTACGACCGGACCGACCCGTTCGCCTTCGCCACGGTCAACGGCGGGGCCAGGGCCGTGGGTTCCGTGTATGGCGTCGACGAGTGGGCCGTCACGCCGCGGGTCTCGGTTGGCTTCGGCGCGAACTACGCGTGGTACGACTACCTTCGCGGATCGGGACTGCTCAGCCCTCGAGTGTCGCTGACGCTGATGCCCTTCGACGGCTTCCGCGTGAAGACCGTGTTCTCGCGCCACGAGACGGCGCCCGGCGCCGAGGAATTCCTTCCGCCCACCAGCGCCGATGGACGGGGCATGTGGCTGCCGCCCGAACGCACCTTCTCGACCCTCTCCCCTCACGGGAGGTTCAGGCCCGAGATGACCTCGCACTACGAGGTCGCGGTCGAGCGTGAAATCGATTCGTATGTCGTCGGCTTCCGCGCGTTCTACCAGCGGGTGGACGATCAGATGGCCGCCCTGTTTGCCAGCTCGCCGCTCGCGCCGGCGACCGGCCTCGGCCACTATTTCGTCACCACGGTGGGGGACATGGAAGCGACCGGGTGGGCCGTCAGCCTCAGCCGGACGCTGGTCGGTCCGGTCAAAGGATCGGTGGACTACTCGCTCACCACCGCCCACTGGCGCCCCACCACCGAGCAGGATGCCGTGGCCCTGATGATGGGAAGCATCCTGCGGAGGACCGAGCAGGAGCGATTCCACGACGTGACGACGACAGTAGAGACCGCCATCCCGCAAACCTCGACCCGCGTCTTCGTGTTCTACAAGCTGAACACGGTGCCGGTGCGATCGCTGGACACCTCGGTGCGCCAGGGCGTGGACGGCCGGTTCGACATCCAGCTGAATCAAGGCCTGCCGTTCCTGAAATTCACGTCGGCCGATTGGGAGCTCCTGATCGCCGTTCGGAACCTGTTCCGGGATTCCATAGCCGAACGCTCCGCATATGACGAGATGCTGGTCATTCGTCCACCGAAGCGAATTGTCGGTGGCGTGAGAGTACGGTTCTAGCGGATCGATCCGAACGTTTGGATGAGGCCGTCCGGCCCGATGGATTCCATCAGGCTCCCCGCGCCATTTTTTTCACACAATTCACTGGTTATGAAGGGTTTATGGCTTATCCAAGGAACCGAAGCCGTGGTATGTCGATTGCTTGAGTGATCCCATCAAGGGTTAGACCGTACTCCATGACGATTGACGACCAGTTGCGAGCTGGCACATCACGGGTGAAACCTGCCGGAACCTCGTTGTTCCGTTGGCCGCAGGCTGCCTCGTTCCTCGTGGTGCTGTGCCTGCTGGCGCTTGGCGTCGCCAACGTGGTGGCGCGGGCGACCTGGCACGAGGTCGAAGACGGGGTGCTCTGGGTGTCGCGAACCCAGGGCGTGACGGCGGCTGAAATTGCCGCATCCTCTCCCGCCGCGCGCGTCGGCATCCACGTCGGAGACGTGCTGCTCGCCATCAACGGCAACCCCGTTGACGCGCCCGCTGACGTGGCCGGCGTGGCCCATGGCGCAGAGGCCGGCACCGTGTTGTCCTACACGCTGCTGCGGCTGGGCTCGAGGCAGATCGTGCAGGTGGCCCTCTCGCCGATCCCCCAGGGCAACAGCGTCCTGTATTTCGTGCTGGCGGCGGTCGGCATCTTCACCCTGCTCGTCGGCGTGTTCGTCCGGGTCAAGCGGCCCGGCGATCCGGCGACCTGGCACTTCCTCTGGATGTCGGTCGCCTTCTTCGGGGTGTTCACCTTCTCGTTCAGCGGCCGGCTCGACGCGCTCGACTGGGTCTTCTACTGGGCCGACGTCGTGGCGGGCCTGATGCTGCCGCCGTTGTTCCTGCACCTGGCGGTCGCGTTCCCGGAGCGGACCGGCGGATGGTTCGACCGGGCTCCCGGGTCGAGGCTGCTGCCGCTCATCTACCTTCCGGCCCTGCTGCTCGGCGCGGCGCGCGTGATGAGCATCGCGCGGCTCGAGGTGGATCCGCGGCTGCTCAACGTGGTGGCCGCGCTCGATCGCGCCGAGCCGCTGTATTTCGCCCTCTGCCTCGCGGCCGGCATCGCGGTGCTGCTCCGGGCGCGCGGACAGATCCGATCGGTGACCGCCCGCCGGCAGCTGCGGTGGATCCTGTGGGGCACCGTGCTCGGCGGCGGCCCGTGCACGCTCGGGTACGCGCTGCCCTTCGCGCTCGGCTTCGACACGTCGGTCCGGATGGAGTTGCTGGCGATCCCGCTCGGCATCGTGCCGCTCGCCTTCGCATCGGCGATCGTCCGCTACCGCCTGATGGACGTCGAGGTCATCGTCAAGCGCAGCCTGGTCTACGTCGCCGCGGCGTCGGCCATTGTCGCGGCCTACGCGATCCTGTACCGCGTCGTCGGGGGCGTGCTGCTCGAGAACCGGTCGCAGCACAACACGGTGATCGCGGGGCTCGCCACCCTGGTGATGGTGCTGCTGGCGCGGCCCGTGAAGGACGCGATTCAGAACATCCTCGACCGGGCGTTCTACCGGGATCGCTACGACTATCGGCGCGCGCTGGTGGGCTTCGCGCGCGACCTGAGCACGGACCTCGATCCGTCGCGCCTGAGCGAGCGGCTGGTTGCAAGGGTCACCGAGACCCTCGTGACCGATCGCATGGCGCTCCTGCTGACCGATGAAGCCGGCGGCGCCTATCGTGCGATCCGGTCGAAGGGGTTCGTCGGCGAACCGCCGTCGCTCTCGATCGCGTCGGGAGTCGGCGCGCGCCTGATGGCAGGGCACACCGTCATCCTGGAAGACCCGACCACGCTTCGGCGGGTGGCGCCCGAGGAGGTCGAGTTCTGGCGCGACCAGGGGGTGCACGCCTTCATCCCGTGCCCCTCCAAGCAGCGGACGATCGCGGTGATGGCCATCGGCCGGAAGGAAAGCGGCGAGGCCTTGAGCAGCGAGGACATGTCGCTGCTGGTCGCGGTGGCGGCCCAGGTCGCCACGGCGCTCGAGAACGGCCGGCTCTACCAGCAGCTCAAGCGGCAGGCGGACGAAGTCGAGGGCATGCGGCAGTTCAACGAGAACATCCTCGAGTCGCTCGACGCCGGCCTCATGGTGATCGACGGATCCGACCGGATCGTTCGCTGGAACCGGGCCCTGGAGTCGCTGTGCGATCTTCCGCGTATCGAGGCGGTCGGGCGGCGGATCGACGAAGTCTTCGGGGCCGACCTGCTCGACAGGCTTCGCACGGTCCGTCGCGACACCGCCTCGGGGACGACCCTCTACAGGGTGCCAATCGGGGCGACCAGGGCGCGGGCCGACAAGGGGTTGCTCGTGAATGTCGCCGTCGTGCCGCTGGCGATGGCCCAGGCCGGGCTCGGGCCGGCCAGCGGGTGGATCGTCCTGTTCGAGAACGTGACCGCGCGCGTGGAGCTCGAGGAACAGCTCCAGATCGCGGACAAGATGGCGTCGATTGGCGTCCTGGCGGCCGGCGTGGCACACGAGGTCAACACACCGCTGACCGGGATTTCCAGCTACACGCAGATGCTGCTGGAGCAGGCCGACCCCGATCATCCCAACACGAAGCTGCTCGAGAAGATCGAGCGTCAGACCTTCCGCGCGGCCAAGATCGTCAACGGGTTGCTGACCCTTGCCCGATCCGGCGCCCAGCCGACCAACGAACCGGGATCGGTCGACATCAACGCGGTCGTCAGCGACGTGCTCTCGCTGCTCGAACACCAGCTGAAGGCGGGCAACGTCCAGACCAGGCGCGAGCTCGCCTCGTCCTCGCCCGTCGTGCGGGGCTTCGAGCAGAAGCTGCAGCAGGTCTTCCTGAACCTCATCCTCAACGCCCGCGACGCCATGCCGAAGGGCGGCTGGCTGTCGATCTCGACGCGCACCGAGGGCGACCGGGCCGTGATCGAGCTGGGCGACACTGGCGCGGGAATCTCCGCGGAGCACCTCTCGCGCATCTACGACCCGTTCTTCACGACCAAGGCGATAGGACAGGGGACCGGCCTCGGCCTCTCGATTACCTATGGTATCGTGCGTGAACATGACGGTACCATCACCTGCGACAGCACGGTTGGCGAAGGCACTCGCTTCGTGCTGACCCTGCCCCTTGTGTCCTCCGGCCAGCGTGCGGGCGCGGCCGGCGGCTGATCGAGTGCCGCCCTCATCCACGACCATGGCACGTCAGGGCTCGATCCTGGTCATCGACGACGAAGAGATCATGCGGGAGGTGCTCGACGCCCTCCTGTCGCGCGAGGGCTACGCCGTGCGCCTGGCCGACAGCGGGCCCGCCGGCCTCGAGCTGGCCCGGTCGATGCCCTTCGACGCCGCGATCGTTGACGTGATGATGCCGGGCATGGACGGCATCGCCGTCCTCGACGAGTTGAAGAAACTCGACGAGGACCTCGCCGTCATCATGCTCACCGCCTTCGCATCGGTCGAGAACGCCATCACCGCCATGAAGGGCGGGGCGTTCGACTACATCACCAAGCCGTTCAAGAACGACGAAGTGCTGGGGGTGCTGCGCAACGCGGTCGAGCGCGGGCGGCTGGTCACCGAGAACCGGGCGCTGCGGCAGAACCTGCAGGAGCGCTATCACAAGTTCGACAACATCATCGGCCGCGGCGCGGGCATGCGGCAGGTGTTCGACCTGATCATCCAGGCGGCCCCGAGCCGTTCGACCATCCTCATTCAGGGCGAGAGCGGCACGGGAAAGGAGCTGGTGGCCCGCGCCATCCACACGAACTCCGCCCGCTCCGATCGCGCGTTTGTGACCGTCAACTCGGGCAATCTCCCGCCCGACCTGCTGGAGTCGAACCTGTTCGGCCACGTGAAGGGGGCCTTCACCGGCGCCGTCTATCCGAAGAAGGGCCTGATCGAGATCGCGGATCGCGGGAGCATCTTCTTCGACGAGATCGGCAACGTCCCCCTCGAGACCCAGCCGAAGCTGCTGCGCGTCATGCAGGAGCGCGAGTTCATGCGCCTGGGCGGCGTCGAGAACATCAAGGTGGACATCCGGATCATCGCCGCGACCAACGTGGACCTGCGGCGCATGATGGAGGAAGGCCGGTTCCGCGAGGACCTCTTCTACCGGCTGCACGTCATCACGATCCAGCTGCCGCCGCTGCGCGAACGGAAAGAGGATCTACCGCTGCTGGTCCAGCACTTCCTGAAGAAGTACGGCGAGGAGAACGAGAAGACCGGCCTCGAGCTGACGCCCGAGGCGCTCGACATGCTGACCGACTACGACTGGCCGGGCAACGTCCGCGAGCTCGAGAACGTGATCGAGCGGGCCGTCGTGCTCTGCGTGGGGCCGCGGATCGGGCCGGACCTGATTCCCGAGCAGGTGCGCAACCGGCCGACCTTCCAGATCCCGAAGATCCTGGTGCCGCCGGAGGGCATCTCGTTCAAGGACGTCATCACCGACTTCGAGAAGCGCCTGATCGAATCGACGCTCGAGACGGCCGGCGGCGTGCAGAAGAAGGCCGCCGAGCTGCTGCGCATCAAGCCGACGACCCTGAACGAGATGATCAAGCGCTACGACATCCGCCCGCGCAGGCGGAGGGCCACGCCGGGCGCCGACGCGTCAGGGGACGCCGACGATTCGAACGGGAACGGCGCCGAGCTGGCGCCCGCCGTTCCGAAAGCCGGCGCCTGAACCCGCCGAGTTTGCTGCGCCGGGCCGCGAACCAGGTCGGAGATCGCGAATCGAAGACTCCAGACTCCATCCTGTAGACGGCTTCGAATCGCGGGTTCTGATGTGGTCGACGCGAAAGCGGATCGTCACCACCGGGAGACAGGATGCTGCGCTCCTACCGGGTCTGGTTTCTCATCCTGCTCGCCGCGTGCATCGCAACGCCGTATCTACTTGGCGTGCGCCCGCGGTCGCGCCGCGATTGGTTCGCGCTCGCCGATTGCGATCGCCTTCCTGATGTGGCTGCTGCTCGGCCTCGAGAACCCGTTCAGGACGCGATAGCGGCGAACCCCGATCGGGCTGTCGTCTACCCGCGCCCCCCGGCGACCTGACGCGCCGCACGCCCGCTCGCAACCCGTAGGGCCCCGGCTGCGCCGGCGTCCACGCGAGTGTCGCGCCCGCCGCTACGTCGCGCACGATTGTCGACGACCCGTTGGTCATGTCCACGAGGTCAAAGCGGTTTTCCAGCGCCCCCCAGTCGCCCGTGACCGAAGCCAGGCAACTTCCCGCCTGCCCCACGCGCGACGGCGGCGTCCCGTTGTTGAGCGCCGGCGTGCACGCCGCTGTGAGCTGCCCGTTCGTCACCGGTGCACCATCGTCACATTCCAGCCGGCCGCCACCAACCCGATCGTCACGACCGTCGCAACCGTCTCCCCGGGCGTCGTGCTGCTCGTCACCCGCAATTGGACGTACGACCCGCTCCGGATCGTCGCCAGCGCCGTCGTGAACGCCGGGCTGCCCGGACAGATCGCCGTGGCGCCGACGACGAAGCCATTTGGGCCCGCGTCGGATCGCCGCCATCAGACGGTCAGTGGATGAAGCCAGAGTGCAACCAAGTATCGTCTACTCAACACTGCGACGCTGCCTGGTGCGAATCCGACTGCCTCATCGCCGCGCTCGGCCGGGTTGCCTACACAAACCCACCCTTCCCGATTCAAATAGACAGGCCAGCGAACGATGTCCGCGTCCAAGTCAATCGAGGCACCGGCTTGGACCCCTTCAGGGATGATCGCTGCCAATCCGCCGCTTGCGAATGGAGGTGGCGAAAGTGACGTTTCCAGCCATGTCAAGTAAGGGCAGTATCCGGTCACGCAGAGGACACGCCCACGTGCATCGATCTCCAGTTCCACTTCGTTGAGGGAGAGGGAGGCCGCGGCGTCTTCTGGCCTCGGATCTACGTCAAACGAGTATTCTGCACGCCGATACAGCAGTCGAAGACCGCGCGGAGCCTCATCTTGAGTCGGGATGAAGGAGATCATTGTCTACCACTTGACTTGAACAAGAAGTGCAGTACCGTGTTCGTTCTCGAATCAACTACGAGCTGCCATGTCCCTTGTGCGCCTCGAAAAGTGCCTGGCACGTCCCATCGAAGCGCACCAGCCACGCCTCCGGGGTCCGGGATCGGACTGCGTGCCGCCATGATTTGACGGATGGTCAGCGGGGAACTGAGATACGGTCTGGACGCGAGGTGACCAGCAACGGTTTGAGTCAAGTTGAGCTCGCCGACGACGACTTCAGTCCCGCCGCGTGCGGCCCTCGCGGCCGCTCCAGCTGCGGTCACGCCTTCGACTCTGGTAGTACTCGATCGTCGACGCCTGCGGCTGCGCCTCGGCCCGCGCGGGCCCGAGCACGACCAGCCCCAGCGCCAACCCAAACCGCGCCGCCACGCGCCCGAACCTCGGCGCATCGGCCGCCAGGTCACCGAGGCTCGATGGGCCGACGCATCGCCGCCGCCCGCGCCCCGCCTGCCGGAACGCCAGCACGCCCAGCAGCGCCAGCAGGCCCAGAACGTGGATGGCTATCGAGAGTGCTGGCACCCGATCTTCTCGAGGACTTCAGCCACACGCGTTCGCCAAGAATCAGACGTTGTGTCCGCCAATTCTCGCAGCATCGCGCACGCACCGGCGAGTTCGCCACGCTGGGATTGCAGGATTGCGAGCGAGATGATCGGCGGGGGATAACGCCGGCGGACGACTTTTCGCTTCAGCAGCCACTCCTCCATATTGCTGCGGGAGCGCAGATACTGCAGGAACGGCAACACATGCTTTCTGAGTGCGTCGTTGATGGATGCGCAAGTGTCCTCGTTCGCGGCGTTCCACCAGACATCACGATCGTCGATCAACTCACCGACACGAACCGCTACTGTGCACGACGCCGAATCGACAACGACCGGGATCTCTTGGCCCCAGCACCAGACGTACACTTCGACGTCAACCACACCAGCGTTAATCGTCACGCAGTCTCGCGCCTTGCTGACCTGCAGTTCGACCACGTCGATTTGCGAAGCCCGTCTGCAGTTCCAGGTCCATTTGTGCCGGACAAAGCCAAGCGGAGCGAGGATGTCGAATACGGTTGTTGTTATCGCGTTGTTCATTTGTCGTATTAAATGACTCGTCCGGGCATTCCAAGCTGATCCTCGTACTTCCTAATTTGCCTGGCGCCAGCCGCATGCCCTGAGGACGTGTTTGGTTTCAGTTCGAGCATTCGGCCGGATGGTGTAACGACATCCGGCCTGTAGATCTTCCCATCTACCCCCTTCAAGCTTGGCTCGGAGAGCCAGCCGGCTCCCTTCTCGACGACCCGCTCGCGTAGTTCCTTGTGCGCCTGGCGGCCCACCGCGGCCGCCGCGGTCTCCCCGCCCCGCAATCCCGTCCTTGCCGCGTCAACGACATCATCGATCCGATCAGCAGCCCTCGCCGCCTTGATCGCCGTGCTCACGCCTCCCGGGACGACGGGGACGACGGCAGCAGCCAGATCGACGATTACGCCGCCTGTGTCGACCACGCCCGAGAGGATGTTGCCGGAGCGGAAGTTGTCTACTGCGCTCTTGACGCCCATCAACACATTGGCGACGTCCCAGAGCGTCTCAATCCATCTTCCGTCTGGATCCGTGTATTTGAGCGGGTTGTTCCGCGCGTATGCGTACCGATTCCATCGCTGCGGATCGACGAGGTTCTCCTTCCAGGTGTAGACCGGGTCGATCGTCGTGAACCGTCCGATCCGCGCCTGGTAATACCGTGCGCCGAAGTAGTCGAGGCCCGTCTCCGGATCGTGCTCCTGCCCCGTAAACAACTTCTTCTCGCGGGACGTCGGCAGCGTCCACTCCTGCCCGAACGGCAGGAAGTCGTGCCGTGACACCACGTGCCCCGCCTCGTTCGTGACCGCCCGCACGGAACCCAGGGAGTCCAGATGGTAGTACTCGATCGTCGACGCCTGCGGCTGCGCCTCGGCCCGCGCGGGCCCGAGCACGACCAGCCCCAGCGCCAACCCGATCAGCGTGGCGGCGCGCCACGCCGGGGCACGGCGCCAGCCGCGTCCCGCACGAGGCTCGCCGCCAGGGTGCGGGAGCCTGGCGCGCGAGCGCACGCGCCGCGCGATGAGCCACGAGTCGGCGAGCACAAGGCGGACCAGCGACCGCGCCTGGCGCGCCACGTCGCCACTCCTCGACAGGCGAAACCGTCTCCACATCGTGAGCCCCGCACTCAGGAGCGCCAGCATGCCCAGCAACGGTATCAGTTCCCACCAGAGCCTCGACGCTCCCGACCCGCTACCGCTCGGCCCGCGCGGATTCCCATCTCCCATCATCAGCACCCCGGCGACGGATGCGGTCGCCGCATCGGCCTCGGGCCCGGCCGCCGCCTCCGGCCCCGGCTCGCCCGAGGTCCCCGTCCACGCCAGCGGCGTCCCATTCGGCGCGTAGATCACCACGTTCCCGTCCGTCTGCACCCAGAGCGTCGCCCCGTCGTGGCCGGCCGTCCCCGACTGCCACACCCCCGCACTGCCGCTGAACACCACCAAGTTGCCGTCCGCCTGCATCCGCACCACCGTCGCCGTCATCCCGTCGGTCCCCGTCCACCACAGCGCCCCCGCCGGCCCGTAGAGCACCAGATTCCCGTCCGCCTGATACACGAACGTGAACCGCCCGTCCGCCGACGTCACGCCCTGTCCCGGATACAGGCACTGCTCCACCCCCAACGCGCTCGCCCAGCCCGCCGGCTGCACCCGGAAGGTCCCCGATTCCCACGTCGCCTCCGCACCCCCCGGCGACCCCACCCGCCGTACCCCCGCCCGCAGCCGGTAGGGCCCCGGCTGCGTCGGCGTCCACCCCAGCGTCGCGCTCGCCGCAAAGTCGCGCAGGATCGTCGACGACCCGTTGGCCATGTCCACGAGGTCGAACCGGTACTCCAGCGCCCCCCAGTCGCCCGTGACCGACGCCAGGCAACTTCCCGCCTGCCCCACGCGCGGCGGCGGCGTCCCGTTGTTGAGCGCCGGCGTGCAACTCACCGTCAGCAGCCCGTCGGTCACCGTCGCCCCGGTCGTTACCTCCCACCCGGCCGCCACCAACCCGATCGTCACGACCGTCGTAACCGTCTCCCCGGGCGTCGTGCTGCTCGTCACCTGCAATTGGACGTACGACCCGCTCCGGATCGTCGCCGGCGCCGTCGTGAACGCCGGGCTGCCCGGACAGCTCGCCGTGGCGCAGATGCGATAGGCGCCGGCCCCCGACACTCTGAGCGGCAGTTCGTCCACGATCCCCGTGATCAGAACGGGCGCCGAGGAGACCACCTGCCCCGCGGGCACGTCCAGCTGCGACGTGAATGCAAACGGATTCGGCCCCGCCGACATCATCGCCCCCGCCCGGCGGACGCCGATCAGCCGGTCACCCAGGTACAGGTAGTCACGTGTCCAGGCGAGCTGGCCATTGGTCTCCTCGTACTCGCTCAGGACCTCTCCGCCTGGGCCATGCAGGTAGTAGGTTGTCGTCCCGCCCGTCGTCTTCGTCGTCCGCAGCCCATCTGCGTCGTACGTGTAACGGGTCGCCACCCCGGCGACCACGGAGGTCTCGATGAGGCGCTCCGGCGTGTAGGTGAACGTGGCCGCGAGGGCGCCTGTCTGCTGGGTCAGGCTGCCGCTGTCGTCGTAGCCGTAGCTGATGGTCCCGGTGTCCTGACCGCTGCTCAGCAGACGACCCGTCTCGGTGCTGTATTGGAAGTTGGCGCCGCCCGGCTGCACGTTGCCGGCGGCACCGTACACATAGTCCCGCCGGGGGAAGAACCCCCACGCGGCCGTCAGCCGATCGAGCGCGTCGTAGCCGAACGACTGGCTGGTCGCGCCACGGCCATCGACCATCCCGAGGACGTTGCCGAGGTGGTCGTAGGTGTACTGATGGTCGAAGACGATGGGTTGCCCGGGCCCCGGCACGTACGCCTCCAGCCGCGCCGGCCGAAGGGTGTCGCGGTCGTAGGTCGTGAAGTTCATGACCCCGTTGCCGGACCGGAACTGGAGCATCCCACCCGGTTCGAAGTCCACCTGATGCACATAGATCGCACCGGTTTCCTGGTTCCGGATCTGAACGACCCGATTGCCATTGTCGACGTCGATGTGGATCTTCAGGCCCGACGGGTAGTCGATCTCGCGGATGTTCCCGCACTCGTCGTAGTCCGGATACCGCGTCACGGCCTCCTGGCTCTGGCCCGCCACCGCGTCGGTGCGGCTCGTGACCCACAATCCCGCCAGGTACTCGAACCTCGTCTGCACGGACCCGTTGTCGGCCAGGACGCGATTGTCCCAGAGATCGTAGTCGAAGGTCGTCGTCGATCCCGGGTGGTAGGTCGAGGGGGTGTAGGTCGCCACGATGGAGCTGACTCGGCCATTCGTGTCGTAGACGTACCGGCGGGTCTTCGAGACCGGCGGTGTGGTGGAGATCGGTTCGACGACCGTCTCAACCTGGCCGTTCGCATAGTACGTATAGTTCGTCGTCCCCGACTCCGGGTGCGTTTCCGATTCGAGCTGGTGATGGGCGTTGTAGCGCCAGACTCGACGGCCATTGATCGGCGTGCAGGGGTCCGCGAGCACGGGATCGGGCCCACAGACCGCCACCAGCGCGTCCAGCGCATCGTAGCCGTAGCTGGTCCAGTTCCCATCCGCGTCGTGGACCGCGGCAAGCCGGGCGGCGGTGGGCGATCCGGCGGCCTGCCAGTACCGCGTCGTGCTGCGCGACTGGTTGCCGACGGTGGATTCGGTGATCGTCACCCACAGGCCGTCATAGTCGTAGTTCGCCCAGCTGTCATCGAATCGGGTCCGATGCGTGACGCGATCCAGGGCATCGTAATCCGTGGTGGTGAACATCCTCGGATAACGCGGGTCGAGGCCTCGTCCGGGCTTGGGGCTCCAGAAGTAGGGCGCATACTCCCGGACGACGCGGCCGAGCGCATCATACAGAACCTCGGAGGTTTCCTCGACCGCATTCGACGTCACGGTCACTCTGCCGAACCCGTCCAGGTACTTGGTGACCACGGTGTCCTTCAACGTCGTCTCGACCCGCGGCACAGGGCCGATGATGAACCCGCCTGGCACCTCGTCGTACCGGTAGTCCGTGAAGGTCGTGCCGCTGGCCGGCGCGGTCCGCGGAATCGCTTCGATCACGCGACCGAGTCCGTCATACTCCCAACACTGCGTGCCGGCAGCGGGGCATGCCGGCACAGCCACCGGGCCTGCGGCACGCGTCTCAGCGGCAACCGAACCGTCGCTCCTGATCCTCCGACTTTCCACGTATTTCGCGGTGCTCGTCGAACTTCGGGTCCCCCAACTATACGTGTGGATCACCGTCCGATTCGTGGCGTCTGTCTCACTGGCCACGTTGCCGCGCTCATCCGGAGTGAAGGTCGTCGGCACGCCGTAGGCGGTCCTTGTCAGCAGGAAGCCGTGGTCGTCGTAAGTGTACGAGACGGTCGCGCTCGGCGTCGGTGCCACGCACACCGGGTCAGTTGGGACGCAGGTCGTCGTCTCGGACTCGAGGCGGCCGACGATGTAGTGGGGCGTAAACTGGTGCCGGAAGGTGCGAGTGATCTCCCGGGAGAAACCGCCCGACTCGGTCGTCCTCCACGGCGTGCCGAAGTCGTGGAAGTAGCCCTCGTTGTAGTCGTAGGTCGTGGCCCACCGTTGACTGCCTCGTGCGATCGTGACGGAGGCGATCCCCATTGGCTGCGCGGGCCACCATTCGGTGTGATCCTGGTAGTTGTATTCATAGTAGGGATCTCTCACCCCCACGGTCCACGGGCCCGTCCATGCGTAGGTGGACGACTCCAGGACCTGCCCCGCTTCGGTTGTCGTTCGCGTCGAGAGGAGGCCACCGTACGATGGTGTGTGCTCGAATCGGAGTACGGCGCCGCCGGGAAGGGTGACATTGGCCCAGGTTCCGAGGAATGGCTCGTATTCGAAGAGCCAGGCGCCGACTCCTTCGCTGCCGTGCAATGCCGTGCGGGACCGAAGCGCCCAACGATGCTCGTGGCGGGTTGGGTCCCCGAGCCAGGGGTCGTACGGCAAGTCCGTCTCAACGGAGTAATACTTGACCCAACCCCCCTCTGGTGTATTGACGACCAGCTCTTTCCATTGGTGGCAGGCCGGCTCGGCGCACCCAGAACTCTGCGAGAACGTCCAGGCAGTACCTTCCGGCGGCTGAACGGAGCTGAGCCCACCGAACTGGCCATCGAAGTGGTAGGTCCACACGTGGTCTTCCCAGGAGATAGTCCTGACGTGCGCTTCGTCGTTGTACCCAAAGGCAACGGTTCGAGATTGTTCGCCCCCGAGGTTCTGTACGACCGTGTCGATCCGGCCGTCCTGCCTGTAGTTGATGAGGAGGTGGTTCGCGAACGGATCCTCCACGATGCTGAGAGGCCGGTTCCCATTCGTGGCAGCCAGGCCGTATGTGCACACGACCCCGTTCGGCAACTCAAGTCGGCCACTTGATGGCGTGTACCGCCAATACTGCGCAGTCATGTACGTCCCGTCGGACAGGCGAAACGTTGGGTGTTCCGTGCCGTCGGATTCGGAGACCACCGGAAGCCGCCCAGACCGATTGTCGTTGACAAAGGCGGGGAAGCCCAAGCTGATGATCCCGCCGCCTCCATTCGTGTTGAGCGTTCGCCGAATCGCGAAGTCGAATCCTGCGTTTCCCGGCAGCGTCAGGTCCGTGAACGTGAGCACGGCATTGGCGGAGTACGTGTCGATGTGCTCCCACGGCAGGAGATTCAAAGTCCCATGGTTTGGCAGGGCGCCAGGCTGCGCGGACGGGTGTACCGCGGGGGCCGGGTCCTGGGCTGCGCTTGGCGCGACAGACGCGAGTGTCGCCGCGATGATTATGACGGTGACGAGCCCACGCACCGAGGCGCAGTGTGCGTCTTCAAGCAGGGGACGGGTGATGCGGGAACTCCAGGGAGCAGGTTGAATCGGAGGGGCATCCGCCGAGGGCGCCGCCATCCTAGCAGACGCTGCACGCACTGTCACGCGCTGATATCAGATGTATCAATAACGATACAACCTTCGGCGAGATCTTTGAGTCGAGGAGGATTCCGGCGTCAGTCGTTCAATGTCGGGGACGGAGTGATGGTGCGACGGCCGCCGCCAGGCCGCAAGCTGCCAGGCAACGAGCGGCACGTGCAATCTGAATCGCTCGGAGGATGCGACCGCCAATTTGCGGACCGGTGAGCGGTCCGCGCTGCCCAGGCGCCCTCCAACTCGATCGTCTTCGCCCGATCGACGCGCTTGCGATTGAGAAGACGGGCGGCAGGAATTCTATCCGCGGCCCCTGATCTTTGCGACCATCCGCTCGTACTTCTGCACCACGAGATCCCAGCGATAGTTCTGACGGACGTAGGCGCGACCGTTGTGGCCCATCGCCGTGCGCAGGCTGTCGTCGATCATGAGCAGCTTCAGGCACTCCACGAACTCGTCGCGATCGGCGTAGAAGAGACCCGCATTGCTGCGCAGGCAGTGATCGACCAGCACCTCGCTGCGGGCATTGGCCAGGATCGGCGTGCCCACGGCGAAGGCCTCGAGCGCCAGCAGCGAGAGGCTCTCGTATGGTGACGGCACGACGACCACTGTCGCCGCTTCGAGCGCCTGCAACCGCTCGCGGTCGGAGAGCAGGCCGGCAAAGCGGATGAACGGCTCTTCGGGCAGCGGCATCAGCTTCACGCCCATCAGCACCAGCGAGGCGTCGCCTCCCCCCGCGTGGTACGTGCTGAAGTACTCGATCAGCTCCTCGCAGCCCTTGCCCTTCTCGATGCGCCCGCCGTAGAGCAGCACCGGACCGTGCAGCCGGTGACGCCGCCTGAACGCTGCACCGCGCGCGGCCAGCGGCGATCGCGGCCGTTCGGCGGCCGCCTCCGCCAGGCCCTCGTCGTCGCCCGCCGGCTCGGGTCCGGCCGGCCGGTTCCTCGAAAACGTCTGGGGCGGCAGCTCCACCCCGCACCCGACGGTGTCCTCAGCCACCGCGCGGGTCGAGAAGTGCGTGGTCACGAAGCGGCGCTCGACCTCGGTGAGGTAGGCGATGCCGGCGGGCTGGCTGAAGACGTCCTTGAAGATGTCCAGGTGGATGGCCGGTTCGTCGTGCGCCGTCGGCACCAGGATGCTTCGCGACGGGGCGACCTTCAGCCCGAGCACGGTCGGCGCGTAGAGATACGTGAAGAACACCAGCGCGTCGTAGTCCTCGTGGTGGTGCTCGAGGTACTCGATCAGGGCCGGGCACCAGGGTCCCTGCTGCTTGATCCACTCGTACTCGTCGGCCCGGGTGTGGCTGTGCTGGAATATCCAGTCCGAGTACCGGTTGAAGGCCGTGATGTCCCGCGTCGCGGCGCTCGCGAATCGCCGCACCGTGACGCCGCGGATCCGGTCCGCCCCTTCCGGGTACTCGTTTGTCCACGTGATGTAGTCCTGGGCGCAGGTGGTCAGGACCTCGACCTCGTGGCGGGCGGCCAGGCGCTCGGCGATCAGGCGGCAGACGTATTCCGCCCCTCCAAGCACCTCCGACCCGTACCTCTGGACAACGAATGCGAGTTTCACAGGATTCACCTCGAGCTGAACTTCGCGACCAGGCATTTCAGCTCGGTCTCGATGCGATCGTCTCCAAACTCGGCCAGGCGCCGGCGCTGGCCCTCGATGATGTCGCTGCGGACCCGGTCGTCGAACGCCAGGACGTTCAGCAGCTCCGCGACCGACTCGAAGTCCTTCGGGGCGAACAGGACCCCTGCGCCTCCGAGCGTGTCCGGGACGGCGGTGCTCGCGAAAGCCAGCACCGGAACGTCGGTGGCCATCGCCTCGATCAGGGGCACGCAGAAGCCCTCGTGCTCGCTCATCGAGAGGTAGACGCTCGCCGCGCGATAGTACGCCGCCAGCTCGATATCCGGCACCGGGCCCGTGAAGATGAACCGTTCCGGGAGCATCCCGAACTCGGCAATCAGGGCGCGGATCATCGCGGAATACCGGGGAACGGCATTGTCGCGCCCCACGAAGATGAACCGGTAGTACGCGTCCACGTGGCGCTTGTAGTGTTCGGCCAGCCGGATCAGATCCTCGATCTTCTTGTTCGGCGCGATGCGTCCGACGAACAGGAAATTGGTGTGGCCGTCGTAGAGCATCTTGTCGAGGGCCGGAACACGCGGTGCGTTCAGAAGACGGCCGAGGTCGACCGCGAGCCGGAGCACCCCGGTCGGGTTGAATCCGAGTGTCTCGAGCTCTTGCCGGTTGAATTCGGACACGCCGAGCGCCAGGTCGACCCGCCCCACCAGCGAGGAGAGTTCCCGTCGTCCGAGCACCGCCAGGCGGAACAGGCCGGGGTCGAACGGGGCGAAGAAGCGCGCCGGCGTCACGTTGTGATAGTGGAGTACCCGCGCGCCCCGAAGCCGGGTCACCGCTTCGGTCATCGGGGAGGGCAGCGCGTAATGGAAGATCGTGATGTCGCCGCGCTTCGCCCGCTCGCTCGGGAACGGCAGCACCTCGTCCCGGAGATCCTCGTCGATCGTCAGGGCGAAGATGTCGGAGTCGTGGCCCATGCCGCGAAGGATGGCCCGGGCCCGTCGCGCGCTGTCACCGATGGCGTCGCCACGATGAGCCGCCGGCAGCCACTGGTTGATCAGCATGGCCGATTCCCTACCAGCCGATGCTGCTGGCGCGCACGGCGGCGGGCAGTCCCTTGTAAAGCGACGGGCGGTAGACGCGCAGCGCCTCGATCCGATCGGCCGTCTCGACCTGCTGCCAGAAGTCCGGCGTGACTGCGTGGGGGGGCAGGCGAGGCGATGCAAGAACCTGGTCCACGAACGACAGCAGCGTGCCGCCGAAGTCGCGCGCGCGCAGCCGCTCGAGCGCCCGATCCTGCCCCTCGAGAATGCGTTCCTGCAGCCCGGCGTCGCCGACGACCAAATCGATGAGCGCCGCGACCTGCTCCGGATCCGGCTCGTCGTAGAGCAGGCCCGCGCCGTCCATCGTGGAGGGCACCGCGGTGCGGGCGAGGGCGATGACCGGGATGCGCTTGTAGAACGCTTCGATGAGCGGCACGCAGAAGCCCTCGTGCTCGCTCGCGCACAGGAACACGTCCGCCACGTTGTAGTACGCCCGGAGCTCCTCGTTGGTGACGTGGCCCGCGAACTGCACGTCGGGCACGCCCAGCCGCGCGACCAGGTCGTGCAGCAGCGTGAGGTAGCGCTCGTATCCGCCGTACGAGCCCACGATCAGCAGGCGGGAGCGCGGATTGAACCGGAACTTGTAGGCTGCGAAGAACCGGATGAGGTTCTCGATCCGCTTGTTCGGAATCACCCGGCCCACGAAGAGGATGTTGGTCCACTCATCGTCGTAGTCGCGCGCCATCAGGTCGTGCGCCTCGCCGTCCAGGTGGGACAGGTCGGGCACCACGGGCAGGACCCCGGTCCGGGGGAATCCGAGCGACTCGAGCTCCTGGCGGTTGAACTCGGAGTCGCCCAGCGCGAGATCGCAACGGCTGGCATACGCGCCCAGCTCGCGGCGCCCGTGATAGCACAGGCGGACGAGCAGCTTGTGGATGTCCGGAAAGAACTCGGGCGGCGTGATGTTGTGGTAGACGAGCACCATCCGGTCCTGCAGGGCGAAGGCTACGCGGGACGCTTTCGATCCGAGCGAGAAGTGGTGAATCAGGATGTTGTCGGGCCGGCTGACCTCGAGCAGTTCGCGGTAGTCCCGCGTCAGGTCCTCGAGTCGCGGATCGGCGGTGTCCACGAAAACGTCGGACTGGTAGCCGGCGCCGCGCAGGACCCGCTGGATGCCGAGGACCTCGTTGCCGATCGCGTCGCCGTAGCCCAGCGTGGCCAGGATCTGGTGAACCTGGATCGATGATCGTGGCTGGCTCATCACCGCAATCCCGCCGGCATGACCGGCCCTTCGGGGAGTCGTTTCAGCACGTCGAGGGCCGGCGGCAGCGACGCCTTTCGCCGCGCGAACCACCCCGGCAGCGGCTCGATGTCCGGGGCCGCGCCGCCCCCGAGGTCCTGGGCCTGCAGCCCGTTCAGCACGTCCATGTACTTGCCCTCGATTACCGGCCAGGCGTAATTCGCTTCGAAGAACGAGCGGCCGTTGATGCCGAGCGCCCGGTTCAGCGCGCGGTTGGATTCGATCGCGTAAAGCGTCTCGACGAACTCCTCGAACGACTCGTAGTAGAGCCCCGCGTTGCTGCGGATGCACTGCCCCCGCAGAACGTCGCAGCGCCCGTTGGCCAGCACCGGTCGCCCCAGCGCCCACGCCTCGTTCGCCACCATCGACAGGCTTTCGAAATACGAGGGCATGATCAACGCTTCGGCCCCGGCAATCGCATCGAACTTGTCCTGGTCCGGCAGGAAGCCCAGATACCTGATTCGAGGGTCGTCGGGGATCGGCAGGATCGAGTTCCCAATCAGGACGAGCGTGAGATCCCCGGGGACGCTCTTCGCATACTGCTGAAAGAACGAGAAGAGCTCCTTGCAGCCCTTGTTCTCGTCGATGCGCCCGACATAGACCACGAACCGGGACCGGATGCCGTACTTCTGGCGAAACCGATCCGGGACCGGGCCCACGGGAACATCGGAGCCCACGCCGACCACCACGTGCGTGGCCCCGCGGTTGCCCGACGCGCCCTCGATCATCGCGCGCTCCTCGTACGAGTTGTACATCAGCGCGCGCGTCCCCCGGAACACCGGGCCGAACATCGCCAGGCCTATCGCCGGGTCGCGCTCGGCCGTCGGCACCAGCAGCGAGCGCCGTGCCGCGGCTCGAATCCCGTGGTAGGTGTGGTAGTAGCGATAGCTGAAGAAGATCAGGTAGTCGGTACTGGCCGCCGTGCCGGCTGATGTGCGCCACCAGGCCGGGCGATGTCGGACCCTCGCTGTCGAGCCATGCCAGTTCGTCCGAGAGCGAATGCGTGCGCTCGAAAACGTGCAGCGAGCGCCGGCCGAACTGCTCCGGCACCCGCTCTCGTGACACGGGGAACCGCTGGACCCGGATGCCGTTCACCGTCTCCGTGCCTGGCGGCAGCTCGTTGCGCCAGCTCACGTAGTCCCTGGAACAGGTGGTGAGCACCTCGACTTCGGCATGCCGGGCCAGGTGCTCGGCGATGTACCGGGCGTGCAGCTCCGCCCCGCCGTTGATCTCGAGGCCGTACCGCTGGACGACGACCGCGAGCTTCACTGGTCTGACGGATCCGAGCCGCCGAACGGCGGCGTGTCGGCCGGCCGGTCCTCAGCGGAGGGCTCGCTCCGGAAGGCTGGCTCGTGGTGACCCGACGCGTCTTCATCGCCGCGATCGGCCCGATCGGTTCCGGCCTCGCCCGTCCCCTCGTGTTGTCCGCCACCCTGCGGCGCGGGACCGAACGGGCCGCCGGCGTGCTGGCCCTGCTGGCCGCCGCCCCCCTGCCGCCCGCGCCTCCGACGGCGACGGCGGCTGCGAAGCGCCTCGCCCTTCGCCATGGCCGACTGGTCGCTCTCCGGCGGCGGCGTGCCCTGCGGCTGAGCCGGAGACGGCGCCTCCGGAACGGGCCCGGCACCCGGCCTGTACTGGACGACGCCCTCGAGCGCACGCGATCGCCGCTCGTCGAAATCGAGACGGCTCGACAGCGACTCGACGCGCATCTTCATGTTCTTCACTTCGATGCTCATTCTCGTCACTTCGAGCACCAGGTTGTGGAGCACCTCGTAGTTGAGCCCGTCGAGTTCGGCGCGCACGCCGTCCTGCCGGTGCAGCCGATCCTGGAGGAGCTGAAGCGCCTCGACCAGCTTGTCGAAGCGGAGGCTGTTCTGGTTGTTGATGTCCCCCTGCATCGACAGCGAGTGGATGATCGGGTTGGGGTTGATGAACAGCTTGAGCAGCGGGTTCAGCACCTTCCGGATCAGGAGGAGGATGCGGCCGACGATGCCGCGAGAGGACGTGTACGCCGTGTCCGCTTCGAACGCGTAGTTGGGCGGCGCAGGCGGCACCACGACGGGGGACGGCGCGGAGAGCCGCCGGCCCTTCCGATACTGCTCCAGCAGTTCGGATCGGATCTTGGTCGGATCGAGGAATTTCTCGAGCTTGACGCCGGCCAGCTCGCGAATTTCCTCCTCGGTGTAGTCGACGCCGCGCTTCTCGCGGATCCGCGTGCGGATCTGCTTCATGATCTGCTCGACGTCCACCGACTCGGAACGAATGGTGAAATCAGGCATGCCCGTCAGTACCTCTCGAACAGTTGCCCCCACTCGGTCTGGCTGAACTGGCGGATCCGCGCCTGGCCGACCGTCGGGTACCACAGCCAGTCGTGGTACACGTTGGAGGCAAACGGCGCCCACACCATCAGCGGCGAGTGCAGCAGCAGGGACTCGAAGGGGCGAAGCCATCCCTTCCGGATGACCTGGTCGCCCCAGATGACCAGCGACTTCTTCGTGTGAAACCCGAAATTCATGTCCGAGATGTCCTCGCCCGCGATCTCGATGTCCCGGGGATCGGCGACACCGAGCCGGCGCTCGTGCGCCATCCGCAGGAACGGGATGGACATCGGATCGTAGCCCATCAGCTTCGCCGAGATCGCGTCGATGGCGACCGAATCGCTCGACGCCAGGATCACGTTGTGGATGCGCGGGATCATCGTCCGCGGCCCGGCCCCGTCGCCGCAGACGGTCCCGTCGGTCACGGCAAAGACGGCGGGGTGCAGCTCCTGCTGCATGTAGAGCAGGTCCACCAGCACCTCGTGCATGTACTTGTGCGCGTAGTGCCGGACTTCCTTCAGCAGGCCGCCGAATGCGTTTTTCACCGCGCCGGTCATCACCGCGTGCCCGTGGGTCTTGATGGTCGGCAGGTGGACGATCTGCTTGCCGGGATAGATCGACGGGATTTCGATGCCCTCGGGGAAGATCTCGTTCAGCCGAAGCAGCGGGCTCTTGAACGGGTAGATCTCCCAGGCAACGTCCGGCAGCGGCGTGAAGGTCAGGCCGTGCTTCTTCAGCACGGGCTCCCACCGATTCGCTCTCGCGCCCGCACGCGGGTCGGTGACCACGGTCTTGTTCTCGACCGGGAACAGCCGATCGCGCGTGAACCCATCGGTCAGCAACTTGCGTGCGACACCGTCGAGCTGCCACGGCTCGGTCGAGCACGCCGGAAAATACCGGGTCCACGACAGGTTCAGTTTGAGCAGTGTCTGGCCCGCCGGGTCGAGCGTCTCGCGGTACCGGGCCAGCTCCATCACCCGGCCGAAGTCCTGCAGCACGGATCTGGGGCTGGTGCGGACGACGGCGACCAGCGCGGTCCGGGCGCGCTCGACCGGATGATGTGGCCCCTGGGCGCGTTCGGCCGGCATCTCACACTCCAAACGGACGGTAGTACACGAGGACCACCACCGCCACGACCCAGAGCGCGACGCAAACCAGCAGCGGCCGGTCGTTGACCAGCATCTGTGACGGGCTGCCGCCGCCCTCGCGCCGGTGCACGAGGTACAGGTAGCGGAAGATGCCGTAGAGCGGGAAGGGGATGGTGAGGCCGAGCAGCTCGGTGTGGAACTTCTGCATGGTCTCGGGATTGATGCAGTAGAACGTGTAGGCGATGAGCGTCGACGCGGTCACGACCCCGATCATCTGGTCGAGCAGGTAGGGGCTGTACTCGCCCAGGATCTTCCGGTGCCCCGCCGCGCCGTTGGCCAGCAGCACCAGCTCGTGGCGGCGCTTGCTCAGCGCCAGGAACAGCGCCAGCTGCGTCGTGCACACGAGCAGCCACTGGCTGATGGCCACCCCGATCACGACCGCGCCGGCCACGGCCCGCAGCACGAAGCCGGCCGAGATGGCCAGGACGTCGAGGATGACGATGTGTTTGAGGGGACCCGAGTAGAGCACCTGCAAGGCGATGTAGACGAGGGCGACGATCCCGAACGACAGCCGCAGCGAGAAGGCCGCGAAGAGCGCCGCCGCTCCGAGGATCACGGCGGCGGCCAGGGCCGCCTTCGGCGAAAGATCACCTGCGGCGATCGGCCGGGACTTCTTGAGCGGATGCTGGCGATCGGCTTCCCGGTCCATGACGTCATTGACCAGGTACACGACGCCGGACAGGCCGCAGAAGACGGCGAACGCAGCAATCGAGAGACCGACGGCCCGCACCTGGAACAGTTCCTGACCCCAGATGACCCCGGCGAACACCAGGAGGTTCTTCGTCCACTGTTCCGGGCGCAGGGAAACCAGCAGGCTGTAGAGGACAGACCGGCCCGGACGACCTCCCGTCAGGGAGGCGTCCGTGGCCGCAGGTTCCGGTAGAGGACGGCGCGCCATGCAGCGCGGACTGGAAGGCCTCAGGCGCCGAAGCTCTTGATGGCTTCGCTCTCTGAGTCGTGGGTCTCGAACACCGTCAGCAACTTGGTGATCGACAGCAGGTCCTGGATGCGCTTGGTCAGGTTGAGCAGCTTCAAGGTGCCGCCCTGACGGCTCACCGTGGTGTAGGTCCGCACGACCTCGCCGAGGCCCGCGCTGTCGATGTACGGCACGTCGCCGAGATTCAGGATGATTTTCTTGCCGCCCGCGCCCGTCACCGCGTTGATCTTGTTGCGGAGCATTTCGTCCCCTTCACCCAGGGTCATCTTGCCCTTGAGATCCAGGATCGTAATGTCGCCAACCTTTCGTTCATCGATGTGCATGGCCGCTTCCTTCCACCCCGATCACGAGGACTGCCGGGGCACACGGAATCAACACCAACGCCAACTCGAAGGCGAGTCATCGTACCCTACGTGATTCGACACCGTCAACCGTCCCGGCGGCGTCCGGCACCAAGAACAAGGGCCACGCCGTCGGACGTGGCCCTTGTCGATGACCCTTGACTTCACCGATGCCGTCAGCCGTTGGGGCCGGCGGTCTTCCGTTGCTGAAAGCACTCACGGCAGAACACCGGGCGTCCCTGCGTCGGCTTGAACGGAACGGTCGTTTCCTTCCCGCAGGATGAACAGGTCGCGCGCGTTTCGACCCGCTCCCGCCCCGGCCCGCCCGCGGGAGCCGGGCGGCTCCCGCGCTTCGCCTTGCACGCCTTGCAGCGCTTGGGCTCGTTCTTGAAGTTCTTGTCGGCGAAGAACATCTGTTCGCCGGCTGTCCAGACGAACTCCGTCCCGCAGTCAACGCACCGCAGGTTCTTGTCCTGGAACTCCATGGGCGCTCCTTCTGCCTGGTCCCTGCTTACTCCGTTTCACGCCGGAGCTTCTTACGGCTGCGCTTCCGGGCCAACGCCTGCTTGGCCCGACGCTTGTCACCGGGTTTCAAATAGAAGGAGTGCTTCTTGATATCCTTGATGATATCTTCCTGCTGGACCTTCCGCTTGAACCGTCGGAGTGCGCTCTCGATCGACTCGCCTTCCTGCACTTTCACTTCTGCCACGCGCGATCACACCCCCCTCGTTGGTGGCCGAGAATGCCAGCTCCACAAGCGAAGACACCTGCGGAAACTGGCCGAGTACCCGAATATGCTAGGCTATCACAGGTAGTGCTGGATTCTAGGCCCTATGCCCGGCCCGGGTCAACGGGAAGGGCGGTGCTGCGGCCTCCCGCCCGGGCGTTGCTCACCCGGGGTTTCGGTGTTCCACCGGACTGACCCTGACGCAATGAAAATCCTCGTCGTCGGCAGCGGTGCCCGCGAACATGCCCTCTGCTGGAAGCTGGCACGCGAAGGCGGCGTTACCGAAGTCGTCTGTGCCCCCGGCAACGCCGGCGCAGCGGACCTCGCCCGGTGCCTAACCGTCGATGCCGGCGATCCGGCCGCGGTCAGCTCGCTCGTCGAGCAGGAACGCATCGATTTCACCGTGGTTGGACCGGAGCTGCCGCTGACGCGCGGTCTGGTCGATCTGCTGTCGTCGCGCGGCCACCAGGTGTGCGGGCCGACCAGGGCGGCCGCAGAGCTCGAGTCGAGCAAGGCGTTTGCGAAAGACTTCATGGTGCGCCACGGCGTTCCAACCGCGGAGCATCGCGTCTGTCGCACCGCCGAGGAAGGCCTGGCGCTCCTCCGCCAGGGGATCTTCGGCTTTCCCGTCGTCGTCAAGGCCGACGGTCTGGCCGCCGGCAAGGGCGTGACCGTCGCCCCGGACCTGGAGTCGGCCGAGCGGGCCGTGCGCGAGATCATGATCGATCTCCGCTTCGGCGAGGCCGGAGCGACGCTCATCGTCGAGCGATGCCTCCTGGGCCGCGAAGCGTCGTTCTTCGTGCTGACCGACGGCGAACATGCCACGGTGCTGCCGTCGGCCGAGGACCACAAGCGGGCGTTCGACGGGGACCTCGGCCCCAACACGGGCGGGATGGGAGCCTTCTCGCCGAGCCCGCTCGTCGACGGCCCGATGAGCGATCGGATCCTCGCGGAGATCGTGCATCCGGTCTTGTCCGGGATGCGAGATGAGGGCCGCCCGTACCGCGGGTTCCTCTACGTCGGCCTGATGCTGACGGAAGAAGGGCCCAAGGTCATCGAGTTCAACGCACGCCTCGGCGATCCCGAGACCCAGGTGATACTGCCGCGCATCGACCAGGACCTGTTGCCGTTGCTGCGCGACGCGGCACGAGGCTCGCTAGGCTCCTCGACGGTGCGCGTGACACCCCGGCCGCATGTCGGCGTCGTGCTGGCGTCGGCCGGCTATCCCGACCACGCCGAGAGCGGCAAGCGCATTGACGGGCTCGACGATGTGAGGGGGATGCGGGACGTTGTCGTCTTTCATGCCGCGTCCGCCGCGCGGAGCGACGGGATCGTGACCGCCGGAGGCCGCGTCCTGACGGTCGTCGCCGGCGGGACGGATATGGCGGAGGCCCGCACGAGGGCGTACGAGGCGGCCGCCAGGATTCGATTCGACGGGATGCACTATCGGCGAGACATCGGCGTCAAGGCGATCAGCCACTGAAATAGGCTGGAGGCTGGGGGCTGGAGGCTGGCGGCCGTGAGCCGCCGGCCGATTTGCACCGCTGGCCGAATACCGTGGGCCGCCGGCCGAAGACCGTGGGCCGCCAGCCACCGGCCGCCAGCCTTTAGCCGCGATCGGGTCGAGATCGGTTGCGAGGCGCGCGTATCACGGCCCGTGGACACTGACATCATTGCGGCGTGACTGGCCGCCGCCTGAGCCTCCAGCCTCCGGCCGCGATCGGGTCGAGATCGGTTGCGAGGCGCGGGTATCACGGCCCGTGGACATGACATCATTGCGGCGTGACTGGCCGCCGGCCTCGAGCCTCCAGCCTCCGGCCGCGATCGGGTCGCGATCGGTCGCGAGGCGCGCGTATGACGGCACGTGGAACTGACATCATTGCGGCGTGACTGGCCGCCGGCCTCCAGCCGCGATCGGGTCGAGATCGGTCGCGAGGCGCGGGTGTGACGGCACGAGGAACTGACATCATTGCAGCGTGACTGGCCGCCGGCCTCCAGCCGCCAGCCTCCAGCCGAATTGAAGAGCACCTATGTCATCGATCCAAGTCCTGATCCTGATGGGTTCCGAGTCGGACGCGCCGA
Organism: uncultured Acidobacteriota bacterium; assembly: GCA_963843385.1. GTDB lineage: Bacteria > Acidobacteriota > Vicinamibacteria > Vicinamibacterales > JAKQTR01 > CAVOHU01. Next base: position 36,795 of record CAWJJY010000004.1, on the reverse strand, counting down.
TCATGAAAGGCGCAGCCGATTCGCTCCGCGAGCTTGGGGTTCCTTGCGAGATGACCGTTGCCTCGGCGCATCGCTCGCCCGCCCGGGTCCGGCGCCTGCTCGAGGACGCCCCGCGTCGCGGGGTGAAGGTCTTCATCGTGGGGGCCGGAATGGCGGCTCACCTGGCAGGCATGGTCGCTGCCCAGACGACACGGCCTGTGATCGGCGTGCCAATCGAGTCGGGCGCGCTGAAAGGGCTCGACGCGTTGCTGTCCACCGTGCAGATGCCGCCGGGCGTGCCGGTCGCAACCGTCGCCATCGGCGCGGTCGGCGCCGCCAACGCGGGTGTGCTTGCCGCGCAGATTCTCGCGCTTTCCGATCCGGCGCTCGCCTCGCGCCTCGACGCCTACAAAGCGGCGCTGGCAGACAAGGTCGATAAGGCTGCGGCGAGAGTCGAAGCGGACGGCCGGCGCTGACCTGCCCTTGCTCGAGCCGGTGTCACCCCGGGTGTTGAATCCGTGAAGTACTCGATCGTGACCTTCGGGTGCCGTGTGAATCAGGCCGACTCGCTCGCGCTCGAGTCGGCCCTCTCCGCCCGCGGCGAGACTGCCTCATCCATCGACCTCGCCGACATCGTCATCGTCAACTCCTGCTCGGTCACCGCCGCCGCCGACCAGGGCGCGCGCCAGCTCATCCGGAAGATCCACCGTGCAAACGCCGGCGCACGCATCGTCGTGACCGGTTGCTATGCCACGCGCGCTGCGGGCGAGGTCGAGGGCCTGCCGGGCGTCGTGCGCCTGGTCCCGAATGAGGCCAAGGACAGCCTGGTCGAGCAGATCTTCCCGGAGGCGGATCCGGAGCGACTCCGGGCCGAGACCGATGAGCACGGCGGCATCCCCGTCGAGCCTGGCGTCATGGGCAGAACTGCCTACTCGCTACGGGTTCAGACCGGCTGCGACCAGCGGTGCGCGTTCTGCGTCATTCCGGACACCCGGGGTGCTTCGCGCAGCAGGCCTGTCGAGGCGCTTGCGGCGGATGTCGGCAGGCTTGGACGCGCGGGGTTCAAGGAAATCTGGCTCGTCGGGGTTCATCTCGGATCGTACGGGCGGGATCTGGATCCGGCTTCGACGCTTTTCGATCTGCTGCGCGCGCTGGACCGGGTGCCCGGCGACGTCTCCTTCCGGCTCGGCTCGCTCGAGCCGATGGATTGCCCGCCTGCGGTCGTCGACCTCATCGCGCGGTCTGGCCGATTCGCCGCGCACCTCCACCTGCCGCTCCAGCACGCGAGCGACTCCGTGCTCGCGGCCATGCGGCGCCCGTACACATTCGACCTGTACCGCGATCTCGTGAATCTCATCCGTACGCGGCTTCCCAACGCCGCGATCGGCGCAGACCTGATCGCTGGCTTTCCAGGGGAGACTGCGGTGGAGTTCGAAGTGAGCGCCAACTCGATCGCAGGCCTACCGCTCAGCTACCTTCACGTGTTTCCCTATTCCGAGAGGCCCGGCGCCGACAGCGCACGGCTCAGGCCGAAAGTCGCACAGATCGAGATCCAGCGTCGATCGAAGGCCCTTCGCGCGATCGGCCGCACGCTTCACGACGCGTTCCTGCAGCAGCAGCTTGGCGGCGTGCGCCCGGGTCTGACCCTGGACGATGGGACGGTGGTGCTGACGGACAACTATCTCAAGGTCAGGATCGCGGCAGGGCACGCCCGCAATGAGCGCCTCAACGTGCGCATCGATCGCGTGGAGCCGCCGCTGATGGGAACGGTGGTCGGCTGATCGACACGCTATCGGGCGGCTGGCGGCTCGCGGCTGCCAGCCGCCAGCCGTTCTTCAGATCTTCTCCGCGAGCTGTTGTCCCGGCGATGGCCTCGTGCCCTCGACGACGAGCTGGCCGCAGGCCGCTCGGATGTCGCGGCCCCGGCTCTTGCGGATCGAGACCGTCAGGTGGTGCTCGGCCAGAATGCGTCCGAACCGATCGACCGCATCGTCTGCCGGCCGCTCGTAGGTGATGCCGGCCGCGGGATTGAGCGGGATCAGATTGATCTTCGACTTGATGCCGTGGAGGAGCTTCGCCAGCCGCCGGGCGTCCGCCAGCGTGTCGTTGACGCCCGCGAGCAGCACGTACTCGAACGTGATCCGGTTTCGGCGCTTCAGCGGGAACCGGCGGCAGGTGTCGAGGATCTGCTGCAGCCCGTACTTGCGGTTCAGCGGAACCAGGGCGCTGCGCTGTTCCTCGGTCGTGCCGTGGAGCGACACCGCGAGGTTCGGCATGAAGGCTTCCGCGGCCAGGCGCTCCATCGCGGGCACCAGGCCCACGGTCGACAGCGTGACCCGGCGCGGAGACAGTGCGAAGCCGTCCGGGTCGGCCAGGATGCGAAGCGCCGCCATCGTGTTGTCGTAGTTGTGCAGCGGCTCGCCCATCCCCATCAGCACGATGTTGAACCGGCGATTGCGGAGGTCGACCGCGCCGGAGAGCACCCGCACCTGTCCGACGATTTCGCCCGGCGTCAGGTGGCGGGTCAATCCCATCTTCGCCGTCAGGCAGAAAAGGCAGCCCATCGCGCAGCCGACTTGAGTCGAGATGCAGAGCGTGTGGGCCGGGGTGTCGGGGATGTAGACCGCCTCGATGTGACGCCCGTCGGCCAGCCGAAGCAGGAACTTCTCGGTGCCATCCTCCGAGACGTCACGGCGCCCGATCTCAGGGGTCGACACGCGAAAGTGCGCAGCCAATCGCCCGCGCATCTCGCGCGAGAGGTTGGTCATCTCCTCGAAATCGACCACGCCCCGGCGATAGATCCACTGGAAAAGCTGCCCGGCCCGGTAGCGCTCGATGCCCAGATCGGCGAGGGCGCGTTCGAGCTGCTCACGGGTCAGCTCGGAGAAGTCGATCGGGAGGGCAGGTGTGTCAGCCATGGATTTCCGCAGGCCAGCCGGCGGGACTGAGTACGATTCTAACAGGTAGATGCCAAGCGGCTGTTTGCCGGGGGTTTTCCGTTGAAGTCCCGAGATCGAGCGTGGTATCATTCAAGTGGTTCATAGGCACTAATTCCTTACGAATCAATCACTTGCAGAAACATTCCACAGGGGTGGCCGGACCGTTCACCCCGAGAGGCGCCCCTGGGCGGTGGTCCGCCCCATGGTTCCTGCGCCAGCCACCCCAGGTAACGCCGATTCTTGCACCATGATCGTCCGCGACATTCTCGATAACGGCGTGCGGCTCCTGACCGAGTCGATGACCACCGTCAGGTCGGTCAGCGTCGGCGTCTGGCTCACCCGCGGGTCGCGCCACGAAGATGCCACCTGGCCGGGCATCGCGCACTTCGTCGAGCACATGCTCTTCAAGGGAACCGCGAACCGGTCTGCGGAGGACATCGCTCAGACGGTCGATTCGATCGGCGGGCAGCTCGACGCGTTCACCGCCAAGGAGTACTCGGCCTATTACATCAAGGTCCTCGACGAGCACCTGCCCCTCTCGCTCGACGTGCTTTCGGATATCGTCCTGCGGCCCGCGTTCCGCCAGGAGGACATCGAGCGCGAACAGCAGGTAGTGCTCGAGGAGATCAAGATGGTCGAGGACACGCCCGACGACCTGGTCCACGAGCTGTTCACCCAGGCGTACTGGGAGGGGCACCCGCTGGGGCGCCCGATCCTCGGCTCGCAGGAGAGTGTCGGGTCGATTACCCGCGAAGCCCTGTTGGAGTACTTCCGGCGCGCGTACACGGCCGACAACATGATCGTCGTGGCGGTCGGCAACCTCGAGCACGCCAGGCTGCGGCAGCTGGTCGAGCAGGTGTTCGCCGATCTGCCGCTGCACGGCGAGCACGGCGTCGACACGCCTCCACCGGCCGTGCCCGCGATCACGGTGCGCAAGAAGGAGATCGAGCAGACGCACATCTGCCTGGGATCGCAGGCCTACTCGCAGGCCCACGCCGACCGGTACGTCGGCTACGTGCTCAACACGCTGCTTGGCGGGTCGATGAGCTCGCGGCTGTTCCAGAACGTGCGGGAGAAGCGCGGGCTCGCGTACTCGGTGTTCAGCGGCATGAGCGCCTACCGCGACGCCGGGCTGCTGACGGTCTACGCCGGCTGCGCCAGGGAGCGCGTCGACCAGGTGCTCGATCTCATCGTCGAGGAGCTGCGGGGGGTGACTGCCGAGCCGGTGCCGGACGTGGAGCTGCGGCGATCGAAGGATCACCTCAAGGGCAGCCTGATGCTGGGGCTCGAAAGCACGTCCAGCCGGATGTCGCATATCGCCCGGCAGGAAATATACTTCAACGCGCAATACAGTCTCGACGAGATGCTGGCAGGCATCGAGGCGGTTTCGGTCGAGGACCTGACGCGGGTCGCGCGGGACCTGCTGCTCGGCATTCCCCTGTCGGCAACCGTCATCGGCCCGATGAACGGCTGGTCGCTCACGCAGGATCGACTTCGGGTGGCCCTATGATTGCGCGATACACGCATCCCGAGATGGGCGGAATCTGGAGCGACGAGCATCGCTACCAGACGTGGCTGCGCGTCGAGATCGCGGCGGCCGAGGCGATGGCCGAGCAGGGCATCATTCCGGCCGAGGCGGCCCGCGCCATCCGCGAGCGGGGCGCGTTCGACGTCGCGCGGATCGAGGCCATCGAAGAGGTGACGCGCCACGACGTGATTGCCTTCACCACGGCGGTCGCCGAGCGCGTCGGCCCGGAATCGCGCTGGCTGCACTTCGGCCTGACCTCGTCCGACGTGCTCGACACGGCGCTCGCGCTCCAGATGGCCGAGGCCTGCGACCTCATCCTGAAGCGGCTCGAAGCGCAGCGCGGGGCGATCCGCGATCGGGCGTTCGAGCACCGCCGCACGCCGATGATCGGCCGCACCCACGGTGTCCACGCCGAGCCGACGACGCTCGGGCTGAAGCTGGCGCTGTGGTACGCGGAAATCGACCGCGACATCGAACGCGTCCGCCGCGCCCGGGCGACGGTGGCGGTCGGAAAGATGTCGGGGGCGGTCGGCACCTACGCGCATCTCGACCCGTCGATCGAGCAGGCTGTGTGCGCGCGCCTCGGCCTGGCCGCCGCGCCGGTCTCGTCCCAGGTCATCCAGCGCGACCGGCACGCGGAGCTGCTTTCGGCGCTGGCCATCACGGCGGCGTCGCTCGAGAAGTTCGCGCTCGAGATCCGCGGACTCCAGAAGACGGAGATCGGCGAGATCGAAGAGCCGTTCGACCGCGGCCAGAAGGGATCCTCGGCGATGCCGCACAAGCGGAACCCGATCGGCTGCGAGCAGATTGTCGGGCTCGCCAGGCTGTTGCGCGGCAACCTGGTCGCCGCGATGGAGAACGTGGCGCTCTGGCACGAGCGCGACATCTCCCACTCCTCGGTCGAGCGCGTCATCCTGCCCGACAGCTTCATCGCCCTGGACCACATGCTCCGCCGGTTCACGCGGATCGTGCGGGACATGGTGGTGCATCCCGACCGCATGCTCCGCAACCTCGGCATCTCCCGCGGCGTCGTGTTCTCGGGCACGGTGCTGCTGGCCCTGGCCCGGAAGGGCATCGCGCGGGAACAGGCGTACGATTGGGTCCAGCGGAATGCGATGCGGTCCGCCCTCGAGGGTCTCGACTTCCGCGGGCTGCTCGTCGGCGACCACGACGTGAGGGCCGTGCTGAGCGCGGACGACATCGATGCGTGTTTCGACCTCGAAGGCCAGATGCGCCACGTCGACGGAATATTCGCGCGTGTGTTCGCCGGCCAGCCGGCCGGCGTGACCGGGTGATCGCGGTAAGGCGGCCGGACCGGCTCCGGCCGAGTGAGGAGGAGGCGTGATTGCGTGGCTGGCCTCCAGCCTCCAGCCCGTGAACGCGAGGAGAGGACGCGCAGATTGAGGCGTGACGGCGTGGCTGGCCTCCAGCCTCCAGTCGCCAGCCTCCAGCCCGTGAACGCGGGAAGAGGACGCGCAGATTGAGGCGTGACGGCGTGGCTGGCCTCCAGCCGCCAGCCTCCAGCCGCCAGCCTAGGAACGTTTACACCGTATGTGAATCGGAAGCCCCAACCGATGTTCGATAAGTTCAAGGACGAATGCGGCGTCTTCGGCGTGATCGGCAACAGTGAAGCGTCGAAGCTCGCCTACCTGGGCCTCTATGCCTTGCAGCACCGCGGGCAGGAGAGCGCCGGGATTGTCGCCTCCGACCTCGCCCGGCTGCGCATCTCGCGCGGCATGGGCTACGTCGCCGACGTGTTCTCGGAAGAATCGCTGGCGGACCTGCCCGGGTCCGTCGCGATCGGCCACGTCCGGTACTCGACGGCTGGTGAGAGCCGGCTGGCCAATGCCCAGCCGATCCTGATCGACTGCGTGCACGGCCAGATCGCGATCTGCCACAACGGCAATCTCGTCAACGAGCACGAGCTGCGCGATGAGCTGTCGGAAGCCGGCTCGATCTTCCAAACGAGCAGCGACACCGAGGTGATCCTGCACCTCTATGCGCGATCCAAGGCGAGGAGCGTCGAGGATGCTGTGGTGGAGTCGGTGTCCCGCATCCAGGGCGCGTTCTCGCTGCTGCTCATGACGAAGGATCGGCTCGTCGCCGTCCGCGACCCCCACGGCTTCCGGCCCCTGGCGCTCGGGCGCCTGGGCGACGCCTTCATCGTCTGCTCGGAGACCTGCGCGCTCGACCTGATTGGCGCGACCTACGTCCGGGATGTCGAGCCCGGGGAAGTGCTGATGATCGGCCCGGACGGCGTGCGGTCGATTCATCCGTTCCCGCCGGCCACCCTGTCGCACTGCATCTTCGAGCACGTCTACTTCGCGCGGCCCGACAGTCTCGTCTTCGGCCAGAGCGTGAACACCGTGCGCACCAATCTCGGGCGTTGCCTCGCCCGCGAATCGCTGGTGGACGCCGACGTGGTGGTGCCCGTTCCCGACTCGGGAACCTGCGCGGCGGTCGGCTATGCCGAGGTGTCGCGGATTCCGCTGCAGTTCGGGCTGATCCGCAACCACTACGTCGGGCGGACCTTCATCGAGCCGACCCAGTCGATCCGGCACTTCGGCGTGAAGATCAAGCTGAACCCGGTGCGGAGCATCCTCGAGGGACGCCGTGTCGTGCTGGTGGACGACTCGATTGTCCGCGGCACGACCAGCCGGAAGATCGTGAAGATGATCAAGGCGGCCGGCGCGCGCGAAGTGCACGTGCGGATCAGCTGCCCGCCGACGATCTCGCCGTGCTACTACGGCATCGACACGCCGAGGCGATCGGAGCTCATCGCGGCGACGCACACGATCGAGGAAATCCGGAAGTTCCTGAATGCGGACAGCCTGCGCTACCTGAGCCTCGAGGGGCTGCTCTCCGCCGTGAACTCGCAACGCTCGGCCTACTGCACCTCGTGTTACACGGGGAAATACCCGGTGCCGTTCCCGCGGGACGAGGCGACGCACCTGCAGCTCGCCTTGAAGCTCGACCGGGAGGGCCACGTCGAGCGATAGCGGGACGCGCGGAATCCAGACGATGGACTACAAAGCTTCCGGCGTCGACATCGACGCCGGCAACGAGACCGTCCGGCGGATCAAGAGCCTCGCGCGGAGCACGTTCACGCCAGGGGTGCTGTCGTCCATCGGATCGTTCGGGGGGCTGTTCCGCCTCGGGGAGGGCCGCGAGGACCCGGTCCTCGTGTCGAGCGCGGACGGCGTCGGCACCAAGCTGAAGGTCGCCTTCATGACCGGGAGGCACGGGACGGTCGGGCAGGACCTGGTCAATCACTGCGTCAACGACATTCTCGTGCAGGGCGCCGAGCCGCTCTTCTTCCTGGACTACCTCGCGACCGGACGGCTCTCGCCCGATGTCGCCGCCGAGGTCATCGAGGGCATGGCCGCCGCGTGCCGCGAGAACCTCTGCGCCCTCATCGGCGGCGAAACCGCGGAGATGCCGGGCTTCTACGCCGACGGCGAATACGATCTCGCCGGGTTCATCGTCGGCGTCGTGGAGCGCGAGCGCCTGATCACCGGCGAGAAGCTGGCCCCGGGAGACGCGTTGATCGGACTGCGATCCACGGGCCTGCACACCAATGGCTACTCGCTCGCGCGGGCGATCCTGTTCGAAAAGCTCAGCCTGAGTGCGGACGGGATCGTCGGCGAGTTGGGCTGCACCGTGGCCGACGAGTTGCTGCGCGTGCACCGTTCGTACCTGCCGGTCGTGCGGCCGCTGCTCGCCGCGCGCGTGGTGAGAGGGCCTCGCCCACATCACCGGCGGCGGCATCACCGAGAACCTCCCGCGGATCCTTCCCCCGGGGACCGCGGCGCTCATCGACAGGTCCGCCTGGACGCCGAATGCGGTCTTCCGCTTTCTGCAGCGTGCCGGCGGCGTGGCCGAGGACGAGATGTTCCGCTCGTTCAACATGGGCATCGGCCTCATCGTCGGGTGCGCGGAGGACCACGCCTCGCGCGTTCTCGAGATGCTGCAGGCCGCGGGAGAGACCAGGGCCGTCGTGATCGGCCGCATCGTGCCGGGAGAGCCAGGCGTGGTCTACCAGAAGCTGTAAAGGCCCGCCTCTTCTCGCTGGCCAGAAACTCTCATGTCGTGCTGGTCGCGCGACAGTAGCTTCAAGTGGAGCCGCCCGGCCGGCTCGAGGACAACGCGGGTGAACCGAAACCTCGGTGTGCTGATATCAGGCCGCGGCTCGAACCTGCAGGCCATCATCGACGCGATCGCCGCAGGCCGGCTCGACGCGCGCGTGGCGCTGGTGATCTCCAACCGCCCCGACGCGTATGGCCTCGAGCGGGCGGCTGCGGCCGGGATCGAGACGCGCGTCCGCAATCACAAGGACTATCCGACCCGCGAGTCGTTCGAGCAACAGCTCGTCGACGACCTGCGTGCGAGGGATGTGGGCCTGGTCTGCCTCGCGGGGTTCATGCGCCTCCTCAGCCCGACCTTCGTCAGCGCGTTCCCGAACGCGATCCTCAACATCCACCCGGCGTTGCTGCCCTCATTTCCCGGGCTGCATGGCGCACGCCAGGCGGTTGAACACGGCGTCAAGGTGAGCGGTGCGACGGTCCACTTCGTCAACGCCGAGCTCGACGCAGGCCCCATCGTCATTCAGGCCGCCGTCCAGGTCCTCGACGATGACACGGAGGAGACACTCGCGAAACGCATCCTGGTCGAGGAGCACCGGATCTATCCCGCGGCCATCCAGATCGTGCTCGACGGCACCCACCAGCTCGTGGACCGGCGTTTCGTGCGACGAAGCGGGTAGCGCACGCGCCGGGTCTGGAGACCCGGCCTCCACTCGGTGGAGCCAGCTTCTGGCAATGCGAACGGCGAGCGCGAGCGGGGCCGCGAGGCGACCGACCCGCTCGACGTTCAGATGGCGTCGATTGTTTGATGCTTTGCGACCGCCCGTTGCGCCGCCAGCCGCCGGCCGCCAGCCGGAATCAACCCACGAACTGCCGCGCGTTCCTGAACAGTTGCATCCACGGGCTGTCTTCGCCCCAGTCCTTCGGGTGCCACGAGAGCTGGACCGTGCGGAACACGCGCTCGGGGTGGGGCATGATGGCCGTGAACCGTCCATCCGCCGTGGTGACGGCGGTGATGCCGGCGGGCGACCCATTCGGGTTGAGCGGGTAGATGTCGGTGGGCCGCCCCGTGTTATCCACGAATCGCGCCGACACGATGACGTCTCGACCGTGGCGCTCCGTTTCGAACACGGCTCGGCCTTCCCCGTGCGCGGTGACGACCGGCAGGCGGCCTCCGTGCATGCCCTTGAAGAACAGCGAGGGGCTTCGCGTGATTTCGACGGTCACCAGCCGGGCCTCGAACTGTTCCGACGCGTTCTTGACGAAGTGCGGCCAGGCGCCGGCACCGGGGATGAGTTGCTTGAGCGCCGCCATCATCTGGCAGCCGTTGCACACGCCGAGCGCAAAGGTATCGGGCCGCTCGAAGAACCGCGCGAACTCATCTCGCGCCCGGCTGTTGTAGAGAATCGACTTCGCCCATCCCTCGCCGCCGCCCAGCACGTCGCCGTACGAGAACCCGCCGCAGGCAGCAAAGCCCTGGAAGCCGGACAGCGCAACGCGGCCCTCGATGATGTCGCTCATATGGACATCGCGCGCCTCGAAGCCCGCCCGGTCGAAGGCCGCCGCCATCTCGACCTCACCGTTGACCCCCTGCTCGCGGAGGATGGCGATGAGCGGTCGCGGGGAACTCGCGACGTATGGCGCAGCGGCATCCGCCGGCACGTCGAAGGTCACGACCGGGTTGATGCCCGGATCGTCCGTGTCCAGAATGCGGTCGTACTCCTGTCTGGCCGACTCCGGGTTGTCGCGCAGTGTCTGGATGAGCCAGGTCGTCTCGCTCCAGGCCCGATGCAGCGCCACGACGGTGTCGTCGAAGAGCACTTCGTTGCCGCGGGTGAGGCTCAGCCGCAGGTCGCTCGTCGGGCGGCCGATCACCCGGGCATCCAGCCCGCGTGCGCGCAGCAGGTCGAGAACCGCCTGCTGATCCGGCACCCGAACCTGGATGACCGCTCCGAGTTCCTCCGCGAACAGGGCATCGAGCGGGTCGATGTCGCGTTCACCGATTCCGTCGACGTCGATGGTCACGCCGACCTGCCCGGCGAACGCCATCTCGACGATGGTGACGAACAAGCCTCCGTCAGAACGATCGTGGTAGGCGAGCACGCGGCCGGACGCTCTCAAATCCGCGATCGCGTCGAACAGGGCCCGAATCGCCGCCGGGTCATCCACGTCGGGCGTTTCGTTTCCGGTCTGCTCGAACACCTGCGCGAGGATCGAACCGCCGAGCCTCGTCCGTCCGCGGGCGAGATCGATGAACACCAGCGCGCTCGGCCCCTCATCGCTGCGCAACTCCGGCGTGAGTGTCCCGCGCACATCGTCGGATGGGGCGAAGGCCGACACGACGAGCGATACCGGGCTGACGACTTCGCGCGTCCGGCCCCGATCGGTCCAGGCCGTGCGCATCGACATCGAGTCCTTGCCGACCGGGATGCTGACGCCAAGCGCGGGGCACAGTTCGAGTGCGACCGCGCGAACAGTGTCGAACAGGGCGGCGTCCTCGCCCGGCGCGCCCGCGGCCGCCATCCAGTTCGCCGACAGCTTGACCAGTGAGAGCGATCGGACCGGCGCCGCAGCAAGGTTGGTCAGCGCTTCGCCGACCGCCATGCGCCCGGACGCCGGGGCGTTGAGGGCCGCGAGCGGCGTTCGCTCGCCAATGGCGAACGCTTCCCCGGCGTACCCCTCGAACGAGAGAAGTGTCGTCGCACAGTCCGCGACCGGGACCTGCCACGGACCCACGCACTGATCCCGCGAGCACAGCCCGCCAACCGTGCGATCGCCAATCGCGATCAGGAACGTCTTGTCGGCAACTGCGGGAGCGCGCAGCACCCGGCTCACGGCTTCGGCGAGGGTGATGCCCGTTCGCTCGAATGGATGAAGCGCCGGGCGCACTCGGGCGACCGTTCGGGTCATCCGAGGCGGCTTCCCGAGCAGCGCGGGAAGATCCATGTCGACCACGACATTCCGAAAGAGCGGATCCTCCACTACCAGGTGCCGGGCGTCGGTGGCCGTGCCGACGACGGCGAACGGGCACCGCTCGCGACGGCAGATGCCGGTGAATCGGTCGAGGTCCTGCGGCGCGATCGCAAGCACGTAGCGCTCCTGCGCCTCGTTGCTCCAGACCTCGCGCGGCGTCATGCCGGGCTCTTCGTTCGGCGCGGCCCGCAGGTCGATTCGAGCCCCGCGACCGGCGTCGTTGACCAGTTCCGGCAGCGCGTTCGACAGCCCGCCGGCGCCCACGTCATGAATCGAGAGCACAGGGTTGTCGGGACCGAGCGCCCAGCACCGATCGATGACTTCCTGGGCGCGGCGCTGGATCTCGGCGTTGCCGCGCTGCACGGAATCGAAGTCGAGGTCGGCCGCATTCGATCCCGTCGTCATCGACGAAGCCGACCCGCCGCCCAGGCCGATGAGCAGGCCCGGCCCGCCCAGTTGCACCAGAAGCGAACCGGCTGGGACCGCACCCTTGCGGGCGTGAGCCGCGCTGATGTTCCCGACGCCGCCGGCCAGCATGATCGGTTTGTGATAGCCGCGCGCGACGCCATCGACCTCCTGTTCGTAGGCCCGGAAATACCCGGACAGGTTCGGCCGCCCGAACTCGTTGTTGAACGACGCGGCGCCAATCGGGCCGTCGATCATGATCGCGAGCGGTGACGCGATGCGGTCGGGCCTCGATTCCGAGCCCTCCCAGGGGCGCTCGTACCCGGGAATGCGAAGGTTGGACACCGAGAAACCGCACAGGCCCGCCTTCGGTTTCGACCCGCGGCCGGTTGCCCCCTCGTCTCGAATCTCGCCTCCCGACCCGGTGGCGGCGCCGGGAAATGGCGAGATGGCGGTCGGGTGGTTGTGTGTTTCCACTTTCATCAGCGAGTGAGTCAGTTCGTCTCGAAACTCATATCGGCCGGTGCGCGGATCGGCGAAGAACCGGCGGATCACCCGCCCCTCCATGACCGCGGCGTTGTCGGAGTAAGCGACAATCGTGCCCTGGGGATTGGCGGTATGGGTCGCGCGAATCATGCCGAAGAGCGACTCGGCCTTGGGCTCGCCATCGATGACCCAGCTCGCGTTGAAGATCTTGTGGCGGCAGTGCTCCGAGTTCGCCTGGGCGAACATCGTGAGCTCGACGTCGGTCGGGTTGCGATGGTGGCGGCCGAAGTACGCCTCAAGGTACTCGATCTCGTCGGGGGCCAGCGCGAGGCCAAAAGTGGTGTTGGCCTCCTCGATCGCCACTCGCCCGCGGCCGAGCAGATCGACGCTGGCCGAAGCCTGAGGTGTGAAGTGATGAAAGAGTTCGTCCGCCCCATCCAGGGAGGGCAAGACGGTTTCCGTCATCCGGTCGTGCAGCACCGCGGCGACCTCGGTGGCCGTGTCGCGTCCGGAAAGGTGATACGCGGTTCCGCGTTCGATTCGCCGGACCACCTCGAGGCCGCACTGGTGAGCGATGTCGGTGGCCTTGGACGACCACGGTGAGATGGTCCCGAGGCGCGGCGTTACGAGGACTGTGCGGCCCTCCGGAGTGTCGGCTACCGCAGGCGGGCCGTAGGTGAGGAGGCGATCGACCGTTTCGCGCTCGCCCGGCTGAAGTTCCCGCGCGGTTTCGACGAAGTGCCAGTAGCACGCCGATTTCACCGCCTCGCCCGCGTCGAGTTGGTGGATGATGAGATTGAGCTTCTCGATGCGGAACGCGGACAGCGCTCGTCCGCCACGGATCTTGAGAACAGGCATGTACCACAGATTCTATCCGGGTTGGCGAAGCGACGAACAGGGTGCCCCAGACCCTCCGCGGCCCGTTCGCTGCGAACCAGTTCCACCGTTTCCTCGTCTGTATTAGAGTTCCCCGAAGGCGCGCCTGCCGGAGGCCAATCGTGAGACCACTCCTCACCCGCACGATCGTCATCGGCGCGCTCGCAGTCGCGGCGACCTGTCTGCCGATGATGGCGCAGCAAGCGCCTGTTACTCCTGCGCCGCGAAGCGATCTCGACGCGTTCATGGCCAAGGTGCTGGAGCGCCGCAACGAGAACTGGCGCACCCTTCACGACTACATCCTGAGCGAGCGCGAGGCGTTCGAACTGCTCGGGCCCGGCGATCAGAAGCTCGAGGGGCTCCGGCGCGAGTTCCAGTGGTTCATCCGGGACGGGTTCCTGATCCGCAGCCCGGTGAAATCCAACGGCGCCGCCGTGGCCGATTCCGAGCGCAAGGCCTACGAGGCGCACTGGATGCGGGTGGAACAGCGGCGTGAAGAGCGGCGCCTGCAGCGTCTCGAGGAGGCTGCCGCCAAGAACGTCAAGCCGGCCGACGAGGTCGATCCCGACGACGAGGAGGACATGACGCCGACCGCCGGGGAGCCGCGGTTCATCTCCGAGGCGTACTTCCTCCGGTTCAAGTTCGAGCCGGGCAACTACTACCTGGGAGGGCGGGAGCAGTTCGAAGGCCGCGAGGTCATTCGAATCGAGTACTACCCGACCCGGCTGTTCGACCTGAACGACGATCGGCATCGACGAGGACGCGGGCAGCAGGCGGCAAAGCCCAAGAGCGACAAGGACGCCCAGATGGAGCGGGACATCGATCGCGGCCTGAACAAGGTTTCGCAGGTCACCCTGTGGGTCGACCCGAAGGAGTATCAGATCGTCAAGTTCACGTTCGACAATCCTGACTTCAATTTCCTCCCTGGCCGGAGCATCATCCGCGTCGACGAGGCGCGCGCGTCGATGACGATGGGCGTGTTCTTCGAGAACGTGTGGCTGCCCCGAAGCCTCACCTTTTCAGGCACGGTGACCGTAGCGATGGGCAGCTACAGGATGCGCTACGACCGTGAATTCTACGACTATCGCAAGGGTGAGGTGAGCGCGAAGATTCGCGGCTACGTCCCGAAGGAGCCGCAGCCGTGAGGCCCGCCAGGGTCCTCGGCCTGGTCCTGATCCTGACTGCCCACCTCGCACATGCCCAGGAGCCGGCAGCGGCAGCCGCAGCGCCCGAAGTGGTGGGCGAGGTACGGATACACGGGAACTACCGGACGCCCGACGCCGAGGTGATCTCGCTCTCGGGCCTGGCCGTCGGCCAGAAGCTCGAGGCGAACGCCGTCGAGTTGATCACACAGAGGCTTCGGCGCAGCGGGCGATTCGACGATGTCGAGGTCCGGAAGCTCGGCCGATCCCTGTCGGATCCGGCCGATGTCGCGCTCATCATCATCGTTCGCGAGCGGCCCGGTGCCGATCCGCTCGGCATCCTGCCCGGGCCCCTCGGCCGGCTGGGCGACAGCCTCATGATGCTGCCCGTGCTCGATTACGTGGACGGGTACGGTGTCACCATCGGCGGACGCTTCAGCTTCGTGAACGTGCTCGGCAAAGACGGCATGGTGTCGGTTCCACTGACCTGGGGCGGCACCAAGCGCGCGGCGATAGAGATCGACAAGCGTCTTGCCGCGGGTCCCGTGTCGCGACTGCAGGCATCCGCGTCGGTGTCGAGCCGCCACAATCCGTTCTTCGATCTGGCCGATCGGCGAAACGAGGTGACGATCGACGTTTCGAAGCCCCTGTTCACCATGGTCAACCTCGCCGGCCGGGCCGGCTGGACCGACGTCTCGATGGGTGCGGTCCACGATCACTTCACGTCGTACGGTGCACGCCTCTCCCTCGACAGCCGAACCAACCCGGCCTTCCCCCGCAACGCCGTGTTCGCGGCAGCCGGTTGGGACCATCTCGCGTTTCGGGGCGCACCGGGTGTGGACAGGTTCAGCGCCGACCTCAGAGGCTATCTCGGGCTGCCGGCCACCTCCGTTCTGGCCGTGCGCGGCCTGGTCGAGTCGGCCAACGGCCCGTTGCCGTCCTTCGAGAAGCCGCTGCTCGGTGGCGCCGGGAACCTCCGCGGATTTCGTGCGGGCTCCTTCGCGGGGGACAATCTGGTTGCCGCCTCGGTGGAGTTGCGTGTGCCGACCACCTCGCCCATGCGGTTCGGGCAAAGCGGCATCGTCCTTTTCGCGGATGCCGGGGCCGTCTGGAATCACGGGGGCCGACTGACCGATGCACGTGTCGAGCGTGGCTACGGGGCGGGCTGGTATCTGGTGGCGCCGCTGTTTCGATTCAATGCGTACCTCGGCGATCGGCGTCGGCAAAGGCGTCCGCGTCCACGTCGTCACGGGACTGAAGTTCTAAGGCTGGAGGTTGGGGGCTGGAGGCTGGCGGCGGGAGGCTGGCGGCGGGCGGCTGGAGGCGCCGCAAGGCGCTCGGGACCGACAGCACCCCGCGTGCCCCAGGAGTCGAGTTCCCTCATGGAATCTTCACGGTTCATGGTACGCGGCCGCCAGCCTCCGGCCGCCAGCCTCCAGCCTTGTGATAGTCTCGCCTCATGTCGAGCAACGTGTTTTCCGAGTTCGAGTGGCGCGGATTGGTGGTCGAGTCGACCGAAGGTCTGCGCGAGATCCTCGGGCGCGAGCCGGTCACCTGCTACATCGGATTCGATCCCACCGCGTCGAGCCTGCACGTCGGGTCGCTCCTGCCGCTGATGGCGCTCGCCAGGATGCAGCGATTCGGCCACAGCCCGATCGCGATCGCCGGCGGCGGCACGGGCATGATCGGCGACCCCAGCGGCAAGACGCAGGAGCGCCAGCTGCTGACCGTCGAACAGATCGACGCGAACCTCGCCGGCATTCGCCTGCAGCTCGAGAAGTTCCTGGACTTTCACGCCGCGACGAACCCGGCCCGCATCGTCAACAACGCGGACTGGCTGCGAAAGCTCGACCTGCTCGGCTTCCTGCGCGACATCGGGAAGCACTTCACCGTGAACTACATGCTGGCGAAGGAATCGGTGAAGCGCCGGCTCGAGGCCGAGGACGGGATCTCATTCACCGAGTTCAGCTATCTGATGCTGCAGTCGTACGACTTCCTGATGCTCTACGACCAGTACAAGTGCACCCTGCAGATGGGCGGCAGCGATCAGTGGGGCAACATCACCGCGGGCTGCGATCTCATCAGGAAGCTGCGTGGCGGGAAGGCTCACGGCCTGGTGATGCCGCTTGTCACGACCTCCTCCGGCGTGAAGTTCGGCAAGACCGAAGCGGGCGCCGTGTGGCTGGACCCGGCTCGCACCTCGCCCTTCCGCTTCTACCAGTTCTGGCTCAACAGCGACGACCGCGACGTCCCGGTGTATCTCAGGTTCTTCACGTTTCTCGGTCGCGACGAGGTGGAGGCGCTCGAGGCTGAACTGAAGCGCGCGCCGGAAAAGCGCGAGGCGCAGCGGGCGCTCGCGCGCGAGATTACGGGCCTGGTTCACAGCCCGGAGGCGGTGGCGCGCGCGGAGCACGCGTCGGCGCTGCTCTTCGGCGAACGGATCACCGAGCTGAACGTCGACGAGGTCCTGGCGGTGTTCGATGACGTGCCCTCGACCGATCTGGAGGCGGCGCGCTTTGTCGACCCCGGGTTGGGGATTGCCGACGCGCTCGTGCTGACCGGGCTGGCCTCCTCGAAGGGCGACGCCGCACGCCTGGTGAAGGGCGGCGGCATCTACGTGAACAACCGCCGCGTGGCCGACGAGCGCGCCCGGCTGTCGCGCAGCGACGCGATCGGCGGCCAGCTCTTCGTCGTCCGGAAGGGCGCACGAACGTATCATCTGCTGCAGGCGCGGTGAGGAGATGCGCACTGAGCACAGATGACGGTCAGCGCCACGCAATTCCGTAAGAAACCGCCTCTGTGGCGCAATTGGCAAGAGAGCCAGCGTCGGGGTGATGCTGCGCCGGGGACGTGTGCCGATTGCCCGTGCGCCCGAGGCGGCGTCAGACGCGAGCGTCCGTCGCGTCAGCGCCTCCGTCACCCCTGAGATCGCGGAACGAGCGGGACGATAGAAGGCGGAGCGATCACCGGAGGCAAGCCTCCTTACTGTCCATCGTTAGGGTCAAACTTCGGATGGTTCTCACCCTAACTTCCAAGACCACAGTACGTCTGGATTTCAACGCGTTTGTGTCCTACTTAGCGATGGCGCCCGTCGCAAAATCCAATTCGCCAAGGGCGCTAGGGTTGCGTCGCACTCGAGGGCATTGAACAACGCTGCAAAGCTGGCAACCTTCCGAGACGAAACGTTCGCCGGAACACCGATACACCACGACAGAGGGCGACAACTGACGACATGACTGGTTTCCGCCCGCATTTGGCGTCTGACCCAGTCCCCGTCGCCCTATAGTTGCGTGCAGGCAATTGCGCTGCACCAGCTTGGGAGGCGACACATGCATACAGGAACCCGCGTTGGGGCTACCACCGCGATTGTGGTAATGCTCCTGATCACGAACGGCAAGTCTACGGCGCGCACCGGCGAGACGACGACGCTACGCGTGGCGGTCGGCTCCGAGGAGGCAATTCTCTCCATTCCGGATGGCGGAATGGCGCGAATCGGGATCCGGGATGATCAGGTGATAGGGCTGGTCACAACGGCGGGACTAAACGCGATCACGCTCTCGATGGTGCAGATCTCAATCGATCCCGTAACTGCCGAAGAGAATCTGAGAGAACTGGGGGCTACACTGCTCGACTTCGGCAAGGTCGTTCATTTTGCTGGAGCATTCTCGTCAATGGACATCGAACTCGTTCAACGAGCAAACTCGACAGTGACGATCCCTCAACCCGCAGGGCCCTGCTCCGTGTGTTGTATCATTTGTAACGATATTCGGTGGTGCGGCTGTTCGGTGCAGACTGCGTGCGGGAGCTGCTGCTGCACCACCGTATGTGACTGTCCCACGGTAGGCTCGTCGGCCTTATGCGGTGAGCGCGCGAGGGCCCAGCGGGACAGGCGTGAGTTGATTCATTGAGGTCGACATGATTCGAACTCGAATTACCGGGGGCGCGAAGCCTCGGCCCCATCTGCGCCCATATCCGATGAGCGCGGCGCTTGGAGCTGAATCGCTTTCAGCCCGCGAAGCTCCGATACACGTGCCGACGCCCCAGGCCGAAGGGACCATACTCCGAGCTCTTTGATAACGGGGATGTCCAGCTTGTCCCAGTGCTCCATAAGGGACACATGGATCCGGGCTCCATCATCAACGCGCTCCGCCGAGAAAGCATAGGTCGGGCCTCCGGGGGCGAAACAGGTGGCGATGCCGCCGAAGGGGACTCCCAGCACGCCTTCTGAGCCGTTTGCGAATGTCACTCGGACTCCAATGGAGCGCAAGCCTGCGAGGGCGCCACGAGCTCTCGCCAACTCATGTTGCGCGGAGCCCACCGGAATGCTTGAAGCCTCCGACCTCCCGCGCGGATCGACACCACGATCGGTTGCGGCCACGAATATGACAATGGCGGTCAGGAGCAACCCCGCCCCGACAGCCACCCACGTCCTACGACTGCCCATCGCAGCCCGCAATGAAAAGTCATGATGCGCATGATCGCAGAGGGGCACCGATGGGACGTCCTCACCCGTCTCCGCGTCGACGTCGGCCGTGTCATTAGCCAGAGGAACATGGTCTACCCTGCTCGCACCATCGCAGGAGGGGGGACCGACAACGGCGTGCGTGCCGAGGCAGGTTGATTGGCCGCAGACGGACATGTGGCGGCCCGGTTCTGACATCGCCACACGCCCGGCCTCGGATTGAATCCACGCCTCTAACGCGTTCCGGCTAGCGAAGATGACTGCTCGCTGGGCCGTGTGGACCCGCTGAACGGGCAGTAGACGTGTTAGCTCCCACCGCTGGGCCGTTCGCTCGCTCGCATGCAGATAGGCGCCAATTTCCTTCCAGCCTCTCAACCGATCGTCATGGGCCAACGACGAAACTTCGGCATGCTCCATCCACGGCACCTCGAAATGCCGCAAGCGTACCAGAGAGACGCTCAGGATCAAAGGTCGGCGTGTTCGGCGAGATCGGGCCAGGTGAGATCCGGAAAGCCTCTGCAGGGTAAGACAGACAATCCAGCGGGACAATCGCACGATTCTTGACCAATGAGGACAGTCGGCTGCGAATCCGACCGGAGAGGCGGCGACAGCATGTCGCGTGCAGCGACACTAGGCGACAAGTGACGTCACGGCTGACCTGACGTCACAAGTCTGTTGACAGCAAGCTTGGAGCTCGTAGATTTTCACCGACGGAACTTGCTATTCGCGATTCCAAGGACTGTATTCTCACGAATGGTCCGGTGTCCAACGTCTCTCACGTCCGCTTCAATTGTCCCGTTGGTCGTGATTGGGGCGACGTGCTCATACCGGGCATGTCATCCACTGTGCGCGGGAACAACATGATGTCGTCCAACACCGTCTTCCTCCTCATGGTGATGATGGCCGGACCTCTCACTCCGCTGGTTCAGACTCGGGTCATACCTGTGAAAACTTTCCGCAATGGCGCGCCGGTGCGGTCACCGCGCGCGACGCAAACCGTTGTCACCGGGCGGGTTCGAGGACGAGTGACGGCGGCCGACACCGGTGAACCGTTGAGGGAGGCTGAGGTCCGAGCGGTCTCGACGAGCCTCGGTGAGCCGGTGTCGGTGCTGAGCGACGAGGATGGCCGGTACCAGTTGGCAAGACTGCCTCCCGGCCGATACGAGCTCACCGCATCCAAGCAGGGATTCGTCCCTGCGTCCTTCGGCCAAAGTGGCCCTCTCGAACCTGGCAGACTGATCGATCTTCGATCGAACGCGAACGTCGACGGTGCCGACCTCAAACTCCCTCTCGGCGGTGTCATTGCAGGACGCATAACCGACGAGGCCGGCAGAGCTTCGCCCGGCGTAAGGGTCATGCTCCTTCGCGCGCTGTACGCCCAAGGACGTCGACATCTGACCCCTGGCGGCCCTGCGGTGACAACAGACGACAGGGGTGAGTATAGGCTGTTCGGATTGGCTCCGGGCCGCTACTACCTCATCGCTGTGCCCCCAAGCGCTTCAATCAAGACGACGAGCGAGGACATGTGGGGTCCTGCTCCCACCTACTTCCCCGGCTCGCCAAATGTTAGCGATGCGCAACCGGTGGCAGTAGACGCTGGCAGCACTGCAAGCGCCACACTGGCACTCAGCCGAACGCCGTTGCTCAATGTCTCCGGCGTCGTCAGCGATTCGAGCGGCCGTGCCGCTAGCGGCGGCGCGGTAAGCGTACGGCCTGAAGGGGCCATGAGCGCTCGAGCTGTGCCTGTCGCGGCCGATGGCACGTTCCAGATCACAGGCTTGTCGCCTGGTACATACGCCCTCCGATCGCAGCACAGGCTGATACGGTCAGGTGAGGCGGCCCGATTCTCTGCAGCTTCGATTGTCGTTGCAGCGGAGGATGTGACTGGAGTGACTCTTCGGCCGGTGACGCCTTCCATCGTCCGAGGGCGGCTGGTAGGTCCGCCCGGGGTGCTTGGATCGCTTCCGACCAGGAGTATCCAGGTGGGAGCCGTGCCGGCGAGTTTCGAAAACTTCTTCGGGGCGCCGAGCCTCAGCACCGTCAGGGATGACTATACGTTTGAGTTCACGTCATGGCCGGGGCCGGTCTTCGTCAGGCTGATCTCCCGGTCACCGGACTCTGGAATGAAGGCCATCCGGCTTCAGGGCGTCGACGTGACCGACAAGGCCATCGAGTGCCGAGAGGGCCAGGATATCGAGAAACTCGAAATCGAGCTCACGAACAAAGTCTCACAGGTGTCGGGTGTCGTCACCACGAATGCGGGAGACGCGGTCGCCAGCTTCGTTGTGATGTTCTTCTCCCAGGATCGAGAACGTTGGCAGGATAGCCGCTACGTGGCCGTAGAACGTCCGGATCAGTATGGCCGATTCGTCGTTCGCTCTCTTCCGCCGGGGCGATACTACGCCATTGCGTCCAACGCCATGCCACAGGGTGACGATTGGGGCGATCCGGAGTTCTTTGAGCGGATCCGAGAACAATCGATTCGGTTCTCTCTCAGTGAAGGTGAATCCAAGACCCTTCAGCTTGTGCTGATTCGCACGCGGTGAACCGCCGCGATTCTCATGCGTCGTATCGGGCCTGCCTCTCGAAATTGGAGGCATAGCCACAATTCACCACGGTCTCGGGCACGAAGCATAGTAAGCCCAACGAATTCGTCGGGCGGCCGAATGCCCACTGGAGTCTTCATGAAGGCCGATCAACCTGCCTCCCTTGCGGTCCGCGGCTCCAAAGCTGATTGGGTGGTTTTGGCATTGCTCGCGATGTCTCTCCTGGCGAACGTCTTATTCGGCTTGGCCTTCACACGGATCCCGACGGCTCAACCCACCAGTGCAGCTGCACCACTCGAGGCGCCTTCCGCCCCTGCGGTAGGTGACGCCTTGCCGCCTATCGACGCTCGGCGACTAGGGGGCGGGCGTGAGCGGATCGCATTTGAGTCGGGCGGTCGCCCGATGCTGATCTATGTCTTCGGCCCCGGCTGCACGTGGTGCGCCAAGAACGAAAACAACGTCGCCGCCTTGTTCTTTGGAGTGAAAGACACGCACCGCGCCGTCGCACTCTCTCTTCAGGCAGACGTGGGCGAGTCTGCGAAGCGTTTCCCTCCCAATGTGGCCGTCTATGTCGATCCATCCAAAGATATGTACGACCCGTATCACCTTGGGCCGACACCAGCGACGCTCGTCGTGTCGTCCGGGGGACGCGTGTTGAAATCCTGGGTGGGCGCGTACGCCGGCGCTGTCAGGACCGAGGTGGAAGCGTACTTCGGGTTGAGCCTGCCCGGGCTGGTTCGGGGCGCGGATACGAAGTAGGACAAGAGGAGGTGGGTCATGACAGTACGCGGGACTCGATGGGTGGGGGCCGGCATCACAGTATGCGCGGCGCTCGTGTTGCTGGCAGCGCACGCCATAGTCGTGCCGACGCCAGTACGGGCAGCGGAATGCTGCCAGGTGTGCGAGGCCAAGGAGGCCGCATGTTATGCGACGTGCGAAAGCATGTCGCACGAAGACGGCGAAACCGACTCGCTGGGCGCATGTTACACTGCGTGCCAAGACGAACTGTACCACCCGACGCACGGTTGCTGGACCCACTGCGTGTACTGTGGTCAACCCCCCAGCCCCCGAAGTTGCTACTCGTACACCGTTTTTCACGAGACTGTCTGTGTTTACTGGGTGCTGGGACTCTGTGTACAGACTGAAACGTATCATTGGACCTACGTCCAAGAGGTAGACTTCGGGAATTGCACGTCGTAGAAGTTGACGCGTGCATCTTATGGGAGGCGGGCCGTCCGCGCGCGGCAGCCGAGGTCGAATCGGCACGGCCGAATGCTGATTGGCGGTCGAGATCGGGTGCGCATGACGCTGCCGAGAGACCTCACTCAGCGTCCTCTCGCCCCCAAGTGGCTCCACGTCGCCAAAGTGGGATGAGCATGTGGACTACGATCCGGGCGATCACGTTGAGCTTGGGCGTGTGTGGTTCTATCCTGCAACCGTCGGCGACGGTTCAGGGATCTGTTGCCGGGCCGACGCAGCGGTTCACCGCTCGAGCCGAAGCCGTGCGCGTGGATGTCCTGGTCACCAATCGGGGCCGCAGCGTAGCTGGACTCACGTCACAGGACTTCCTGGTCCGAGACCAGGGCGTCCTGCAACGCGTCGACTTGGTGGGAGTGGAGACGCTGCCCGTCAACGTGATCGCAATAGTAGAAACTTCAGTTTGGGGGGGCTCCGGGAGCCTGGCACGCTTGACGGATGCCGCCGGTGCGTTGCTGAGCGGGCTTCACCCACAAGACCGCATAGCGCTTCTGTCCTTTTCGAACCAGTTGCGCTTGCTGTCGCCGCTTACCGCCGACCACGCCGCGATTCGAGCCATGCTCAGTACCATGCAACCGGGACTTCACTCCGTCGTACGCGACGCGCTATTCGCCGGCCTTGCCCTGCGCGAGGCCGACCCGGGGCGGACCGTGGTGCTGCTGTTCAGCAGGGGGCGGGACACCGTCAGCTGGCTCACCCCACGGCGCGTGCTGGACGCCGCTAATCGAACCGATGCCGTGGTGTACACCGTCACCGTGAAATTCCGTGGCATCACACCGTTCGACCACGGGAAGTTTCTTGACGAGGTTGCAGTTGAAACAGGAGGACGCGTCATCGTCGCCGAAGCTGACCGCGACCTGGGGGGAATTTTCGTTGATATCCTCACGGAGTGCCGGGGTCGGTACGTCCTCTCCTACATCCCGACGGGCGTCGCTGCGAATGGGTGGCATCGCCTCGAGGTGTCGTTGAAAGGAAGACAAGGACAAGTGACCGCCCGGCGCGGCTACTTCGTCGAGTGACGACATGGGAAGGCGTGACGCGGCGGTGGCCGTTCTCCTTGCGGTTGTGTTACTCGCCCCGGGCGCTTTCGCTCAGTCGGCCCGCTACGTTGGCATCGTCGACGATTACCGCCGGGGCGAGTTCGATGGAGCCGTAGCGGCCCTTCGCCGCCTCCCGGCCGACGAGGTCTATCGTGGCGCGAAGGAGCTACTCCGATCCTCGCTTCGGCCGTTTCGGCGAGACGTCGTGCAGGCCTTGTTGGCTCTGCACACCGAGTCGGCATTCGCTGAGGGGAGGAGTGTCGGGTGTGGCGCATTGAGAGGGGACTTTCAGCCGGATTCGAAAGATGGTGAAGGCCTCTTGATTGGACCTTCATTCCTTGGCGCCGCGCTCATTGAAGCGCTCAAGTCGCGAAATCCGAACGAGGAGTTCCTTCTGACGTGGTACCTGACGGTCATATCCCATTCGCACCAGGCGTACCCGGGCGACGTGTTGTGTTTCCAGAACGCTCCCGCCAGGATCCAACGTCACCCGGAAATGCAGCTCGCACTCGGAGCCATGCACGAAAAGACCTGGCTGAATCTCCAGTCTGAGGGCTGGACGCTCCCGATCTTCAAGCCGAGTCTGCAGAGCGCGAAGCGGGCGTATCGCGCCGCGCTCAAAGCGGCTCCAAGGTTGGACGAAGCGCGGCTGAGACTGGGTCGAGTGTTGGCGATGGAGGCCAAACCCGACGCTGCTCTCGAGGTGTTCCGCGAGGTGCAAGACCGACTCGACGGCGGTTTTGCCTACCTGGTGCGTCTCTTCGAGGGCGAAGCCTACGAGCAACTCGGCGACGTGAAGCACGCCGCCGACGCGTATACCGCCGCGCACGCCATGATGCCAAAGGCTGAGTCAGCAATCATGGCGCTCGCCAATATCGCCTATATGCAAGGGCGGCGCGCCGAGGCCCTGGAACTCCTCGGCAGGTCGAAGAATGCGGAGGCCGCTGGCGAGTCACTCCTCGATCCCTGGAACTGGTACGCGCAAGGCTTGGACCCCTGGTCCTGGTACAACCAGGGCGGCACGTCCTGGCGCTTTCCCGGTTACCTGGCCCACATGCGCGCGTTGGTAAAAGGGCCGCGATAGCCTTCAACCCGGCGACGATCTGGATCGATCCGAAGGGGGGATTGACTCGGGAGGGTGTCCTCTGTAGTATTGAAAGTCCGCCAGTCAACGGCAGCGTTGACTGAGAGCGCGTCCCGCCGAGGCGGCGGACCGGTCGTTCCAGATGTTGCCGGAGCGGCCCTGAAGACCCCATCAGAGACGAACCGGGTACCTGGGACGGCCAGGACGGGAATATCGTCGGCCGGTGCAGTTAGGGGTTGACACGCCCTATACCCTCTGATAGTGTTAGAGGGTTCCCCTGACGGAGGCCGAAAGGCGTCCGTTGCGGGGGCGAGCGGTCGGTTCTTTGAAAACTAGATAGTGCGTGCAAGCACAAACCCGATATGAGGATCAGCCGAGGTGGCGGCGGCCGAAAGGCCGTTGACCATCTCAAACTGACAGAATCCGAATCAACGCCAAGAGCCAATAAAACGGCTCTCGGTTGAAGATAGCCGGTTCGCTCCGCAAGGGGCGGGTCGGCAATACCTTTAACATGAGAGTTTGATCCTGGCTCAGAATCAACGCTGGCGGCGTGCCTAACACATGCAAGTCGAACGCGAAAGGGGCTTCGGCCCTGAGTAGAGTGGCAGACGGGTGAGTAACGCGTGGGTGACCTACCTTCGAGTGGGGGATAACGTTCCGAAAGGGACGCTAATACCGCATAACATCCCGCCCTTGGATGGGTGGTGATCAAAGCCGGGGACCGCAAGGCCTGGCGCTGGAAGAGGGGCCCGCGTCCGATTAGCTAGTTGGTGGGGTAACGGCTCACCAAGGCTCCGATCGGTAGCCGGCCTGAGAGGGCGGACGGCCACACTGGGACTGAGACACGGCCCAGACTCCTACGGGAGGCAGCAGTGGGGAATTGTTCGCAATGGGCGCAAGCCTGACGACGCAACGCCGCGTGGAGGATGAAGACCTTCGGGTCGTAAACTCCTGTCGAATGGGACGAATGGCCCGGCCGTGAATAACGGTCGGGAGTGACGGTACCGTGAGAGGAAGCCCCGGCTAACTCCGTGCCAGCAGCCGCGGTAATACGGGGGGGGCAAGCGTTGTTCGGAATTACTGGGCGTAAAGGGCTCGTAGGCTGCCACCTAAGTCAGACGTGAAATCCCTCGGCTTAACCGGGGAACTGCGTCTGATACTGGGTGGCTTGAATCCGGGAGAGGGATGTGGAATTCCAGGTGTAGCGGTGAAATGCGTAGATATCTGGAGGAACACCGGTGGCGAAGGCGGCATCCTGGACCGGTATTGACGCTGAGGAGCGAAAGCCAGGGGAGCAAACGGGATTAGATACCCCGGTAGTCCTGGCCCTAAACGATGAATGCTTGGTGTGGTGGGTATCGATCCCTGCCGTGCCGGAGCTAACGCGTTAAGCATTCCGCCTGGGGAGTACGGTCGCAAGGCTGAAACTCAAAGGAATTGACGGGGGCCCGCACAAGCGGTGGAGCATGTGGTTCAATTCGACGCAACGCGAAGAACCTTACCCAGGCTTGAACTGCGAGTGAACATCGGTGAAAGCCGGTTTCCGCAAGGACACTCGTAGAGGTGCTGCATGGCTGTCGTCAGCTCGTGTCGTGAGATGTTGGGTTAAGTCCCGCAACGAGCGCAACCCTTGTCTGCTGTTGCCATCAGGTTAAGCTGGGCACTCTGCAGAGACTGCCGGTGATAAACCGGAGGAAGGTGGGGATGACGTCAAGTCAGCATGGCCTTTATGTCTGGGGCCACACACGTGCTACAATGGCAGGTACAAACCGTCGCGATCCCGCGAGGGGGAGCTAATCGGAAAAAGCCTGTCTCAGTTCGGATCGTAGGCTGCAACTCGCCTGCGTGAAGTCGGAATCGCTAGTAATCGCGGATCAGCACGCCGCGGTGAATACGTTCCCGGGCCTTGTACACACCGCCCGTCACATCACGAAAGCCGGCTGTACTAGAAGTCGCCGAGCTAACCCGCAAGGGGGGCAAGCGCCTAAGGTATGGTCGGTGATTGGGGTGAAGTCGTAACAAGGTAGCTGTAGGAGAACCTGTGGCTGGATCACCTCCTTTCTAGAGACGGCTCGAGGCCAGGGGCTCGAGGCTGGAGGCTCTTATTGAGCCGAAAGTCGAGAGCTGACAGCCAAACGCCTGATCAAGATCGATCTGACCCTCTTATCGATACGTATTTGCACGCCTATCTAGTTTTGAGAGAACCGGCCAGCTTTCGCTCGCGGTGACGCGAGTGGGGGCTTCGAGGGGCTGGCGCCGGCGGGTTTACTGCGCCGAAGCCCGCCTCCGCCTGGTTGTACTTCGTGCCAGGCTCCGGCGCGGCGACGGCGAGGGCCTGTAGCTCAGCTGGTTAGAGCACACGCTTGATAAGCGTGGGGTCACTAGTTCAAATCTAGTCAGGCCCACCAGTTATTGAATCATGGGGAATTAGCTCAGCTGGGAGAGCGCCTGGTTTGCAACCAGGAGGTCACCGGTTCGAGCCCGGTATTCTCCACCAGCCTTCGCTCCGCTGAAGCGTGGCTTGAACAAAGCCAGGCGAAAGCGAGCTACGGCTAGGCAAGCCAGCTGGACGCGAAGGCTGTCACGCCGAAGCCGAAGGGCGAAGGCGGACGTGGCCACGTGATTTACGGCTGGCACGCCAGCGAAGGCTGCCGCGCCGAAGCGCCGAGAGGCGCCAAGGCGGGCGCCGAGTAAGAAATTGGGTCCCGGCCAGGAGCCGGGACCCTCGTGAGTTCGTCATCAGCGTGACGGGCCGTCAGGCGCAAGCCGAACGCCCCGAGCCTGGTGAGTTCTTTGACAACTGAATATCCTGCAAAGGGTAGTTTCCGACGAAACACGCAAAGAACGCAGTGCGTGAATGAGTCGAATCCCATAGATCGATACTCACTATCGAGTCTATGGTCAAGCTACTAAGGGCGTACGGTGAATGCCTTGGCGCCAGAAGTCGATGAAGGACGTGGTAAGCTGCGAAAAGCTTCGGTGAGCCGCAAACAGGCTTTGACCCGGAGATGTCCGAATGGGGAAACCCTCCCTGGGTAATACCGGGGAATCCCCGGCTGAATACATAGGCCGGCGGAAGACAACGCAGGGAAGTGAACCATCTCAGTACCTGTAGGAAAAGAAAACAATAGTGATTCCGCTAGTAGCGGCGAGCGAACGCGGAAGAGCCCAAACCATCGTGCTTGCACGGTGGGGTTGTAGGGCCTGTCGGGCCGCAAGGCCGGCGAGTTACCAACCAGCACGCTAGTCGAACGATCTGGAAAGATCGGCCATAGGGGGTGAGAGCCCCGTAGACGAAAGCGCGCTGGCTCGCTGGGCAGGTTCCTGAGTACCGCGGGACACGAGAAATCCCGTGGGAATCCGCGAGGACCATCTCGCAAGGCTAAATACTCTCTGGCGACCGATAGTGAACCAGTACCGTGAGGGAAAGGTGAAAAGCACCCCTGTGAGGGGAGTGAAATAGTACCTGAAACCGTATGCCTACAAGCAGTGGGAGGGCGTTTGCCCGGGGCTTGCTCCGGGTGTTGCCTGACCGCGTGCCTTTTGCATAATGAGCCGGCTAGTTACTCTCAGTGGCAAGGTTAAGCGCAAGCGAGCCGAAGCGAAAGCGAGTCCGAAATGGGCGTTTGAGTCGCTGGGAGTAGACGCGAAGCGAGGTGATCTATCCTTGGCCAGGGTGAAGCGCGGGTAACACCGCGTGGAGGCCCGAACCAGTGTTGGTTGAAAACAACTTGGATGAGCTGAGGATAGGAGTGAAAGGCCAATCAAACCTCGTGATTGCCCGTTCTCCTCGAAATGCCTTTAGGGGCAGCCTCGGGAGGTCGGCGCTGGTGGTAGAGAACTGAATGGACTAAGGGGCTTACCAGCTTACTGAATCCAACCAAACTTCGAATGCCAGCGACACGTATCCCGGGAGTGAGACGGTGGGGGCTAAGCTTCATCGTCAAAAGGGAAACAGCCCAGACTACCGGCTAAGGTCCCAAACTCTATGCTAAGTGGGAAAGGATCTGGAGACGCTTAGACAACCAGGAGGTTGGCTTAGAAGCAGCCATCCTTTAAAGAAAGCGTAATAGCTCACTGGTCAAGCGGCTCCGGGCCGACAATCCAACGGGGCTCAAGCATAGGACCGAAGCCGTAGATTGGAATGGAGCCTGCGGGCTCCAACAGTGGTAGAGGAGCGTTCTCACAGCAGTGAAGCCAGACCGTAAGGACTGGTGGAGTGGTGAGAAGTGACCCTGCCGGCATAAGTAGCGATAAGAGAGGTGAGAATCCTCTCCGCCGTAAGCCTAAGGTTTCCTGAGGAAGGTTCGTCCGCTCAGGGTTAGTCGGGTCCTAACGCGAGGCCGAAAGGCGTAGCGGATGGACATCCGGTTAATATTCCGGAACTACCTGGATATCGTTATCACGATGGGGGGACGCAGGAGGCTAGCCGGGCCCACGATTGGACGTGTGGGTTCAGGCCTGTAGGGGGATTCGCCAGGAAAATCCGGTGAATCATATTCCCTGAGGGGCCATGTCGAGAGCCGCAAGGCTCGCAAAGCCGGTGACGCCACGCTGCCGAGAAAATCCTCTAAGGAGATGTCCGGGTACCCGTACCGCAAACCGACACAGGTAGGCGAGGAGAAAATCCTCAGGCGCAAGTGAGAACCCTCGTTTAGGAACTCGGCAAACTGGCCCCGTAACTTCGGAAGAAGGGGTGCTCCAGTAGCGTCAGGCGGTTCGCCCGCCGAAGCGTGACGGAGTTGCAATAAAGAGGCCCAAGCGACTGTTTACTAAAAACACAGGGCTCTGCGAAGTCGAACACGACGTATAGGGCCTGACGCCTGCCCGGTGCCGGAAGGTTAAAGGGAGCGGTTAGCCGCAAGGCGAAGCTGCGAACTGAAGCCCCGGTAAACGGCGGCCGTAACTATAACGGTCCTAAGGTAGCGAAATTCCTTGTCGGGTAAGTTCCGACCTGCACGAATGGCGTAACGATTTGGGCGCTGTCTCAACGAGGGGCACTGCGAATTTGTGGTACCGGTGAAGACGCCGGTTGCCCGTGACTAGACGGAAAGACCCCGTGCACCTTTACTACAGCCTAGTAGTGAATGCTGACGCGTTATGCGCAGGATAGGTGGGAGACTATGAACCGGGCCTCTTGGGGTCCGGGGAGTCAACGGTGAGATACCACCCTTAGCGCTTCGGCGTTCTAACCTCGACCTGTAATCCAGGCCAGGGACACTGCTAGGTGGGTAGTTTGACTGGGGCGGTCGCCTCCTAAACGGTAACGGAGGCGCGCGAAGGTTCGCTCAGGCTGTTTGGAAATCAGCCGGAGAGTGCAAAGGCACAAGCGAGCTTGACTGCGAGACACACACGTCGAGCAGGTGGGAAACCAGGCCTTAGTGATCCGGTGGTCCCGCATGGAAGGGCCATCGCTCAACGGATAAAAGGTACGCCGGGGATAACAGGCTGATCTGAGCCAAGAGTTCACATCGACGCTCAGGTTTGGCACCTCGATGTCGGCTCATCGCATCCTGGAGCTGTAGCAGGTTCCAAGGGTCCGGCTGTTCGCCGGTTAAAGCGGTACGTGAGCTGGGTTTAGAACGTCGCGAGACAGTTCGGTCCCTATCTGTCATGGGCGCAGGAGATTTGAGGGGGGCTGACCTTAGTACGAGAGGACCGGGTTGGACGCACCTCTAGTGTACCAGTTATCCTGCCAAGGGTAGCGCTGGGTAGCTACGTGCGGAAGGGAGAAACGCTGAAGGCATCTAAGCGTGAAACCCTCCCCGAGATGAGATCTCCCAAGCTGTAAGGCTTCTAAAGGCTCCTGGAAGACTACCAGGTATATAGGCCAGGTGTGTAAGGGTGGCGACATCCTAAGCTAACTGGTACTAATCAGCCGTGAGGCTTGACCATATTCTCATTTCACATCGCTGTCGATTCGGCGCGTGAACGCCGGTAAGTGCTCTTTGCAGGATATTCGTTGTCAAACTCGTTCGACCTTCAGCCGCCGGGCGAGGCGCGTCATGAGCCCCAGAGAAGATACCTGGGCACCTCGGGCAGCACCTCGAGCGGGCCGCGCGTTCGACGCGCCGGCTGAAATACAAGTTGACGGGCGGATTCGAGGCTCGTTCCCGACAGGAACGCCGGCCGGGAATCCTCCCCGATGGGTTTCCCGGTGGTCATAGGAGAGGGGCCACACCCGTTCCCATTCCGAACACGGTAGTTAAGCCCTCTACCGCCGATGGTACTGCAGGGGTGACTCTGTGGGAGAGTAGGTCACTGCCGGGAGTATTCACCACGCCCGACGCTGGAAACAGCGCCGGGCGTTTTTTTCGTACGGCAGTTTCCTCGCTGAGGGTGAGCCTCGGTCACTGCCGGGAGTATTCACGACGCCCGACGCTGGAAACAGCGCCGGGCGTTTTTTTCGTACGGCAGTTTCCTCGCTGAAGCGGGAGCCTCGGGCACTGGCGCGAGTATTTGGCACGCCCGATGCCGAACATGGTATCGGGCGTTCTTTCTTGCTCTGCGAAACAGTCTGCCCCCGTTTGGGTTGAAGCCGCCCAGTTTTGTCCCAGGAGATCACCGTGTTCAGCGCGCGGTGCCTCATCACCCTCATCTCTTCAGCGTCGCGAATACCTTCAGGCTTTGACGATTTCGGTTTCCTTTTGCCGGATCATCTGCCTATAGTCAGCCGCACCCGGTTCGGTTCACGCAAGGAAGTCGTGGTCCACGCCGTGCCGCGCGGTGGCCCGGGGCGGGGCGTCCCTTCAGGTACTTTGCGCCGTCGCCGCGCGGTCGACCGAATGGAGAACCGGGCGGTGGGACGCGACCCGGCGCACCTCCCGCGTGACAGTTCGTGGTCGAGACGCGCGGCCTGCGCGTTGGGCTGGATGATCGTGGAATCGTGAGGAGGACAGAATGTCGGTGCCCCCCGGCAGACGCACGCTCGTCGCGACGTCTCTCACCGCAGCAGCCGTCGCCGTTCTGCTGATCGCGGTGACGTCACGGCCCGATGCGGCGCGCGGACCGGCGGCGCCAGGCCGGCCCACCAACAGCCCCGCGGTCGGCATGCCGGCGGCCCGCGACGCCCGGCAGGACGTCCAGCCATCGACAGGCGAGCGCATGCTGCCTGTCGCGGTGGCCGTCGTAAACTTCGCGGACCTCGCCGCCTACGAAGCGCGGCATCCGTCGCCCGCGCGGGACCGCGAGCGCGAGGAGCGCGACGCGGAAAGGCCCGAGAACCCCTCGCTCGATCCGCGCCTGAACCTTTTCCCACGTCCCGGCCTGGACCTGCCGGAGCCGGCCGTCCCGCCGTCGGCCATCGCGTTGCCGCTCGGCCCGTCCCCGAGTCCGGTGGCCAGCTTCAAGGGCGCCGAGTGGAACGGGTGGGTTCCTCCGGACACCATGGGCGCCGTGGGGCCGAACCGCGTGTTCGCGACGGTCAACGGCAGTTACCAAATCCAGGACAAGACGACGGGCGCGGTGCTGTTGAGCGTCTCGGAGAACACCTTCTGGTCGGCCACGCACGTCAACTGGCGGTCGTTCGATCCGCGGACGACCTACGACCCGTACAACGGCCGATTCGTGACGCTCGCCGCGTCCGATGGGCAGCCCGCCTCCCTGCTCGTCGGGGTGTCGAGTCCGGCCGACCCGCTCGGGACGTGGACGCTGTTCCGCTACCTCGTCTGCGGACCCACCTACCCCTGCGGCGCGACCGGCTACGAATGGTGGGCCGACTTCCCGCGCATGGGTATCAACAAGAACTGGATCACCGTTGATACCGGGATGTACACGTGGGCGAGCCAGAACGTGGAGTCCCGGCTCTTCGTGCTCGACTACCCGGCGCTGCGCGCAGCAACCCCGTCGGCGCCGCCGGCGGGCACGGTGTTCATCCAGGCCAACAGCATTTCGACGCCGTGCTATGGGCGGCCCGCGACCACCTACTCCGACACCGAGGAGTCGCTCTATTTCTACTGGTTTCCCGTGCAGAACGCGCGCCTGGATCGCCTGACGGGCACCCCCATCCGCGCCGGTGTGCACGCCGGGACCGACGGTGAGCCTCCCGCCGTCCATCGTGTTCCAATGGGGATGGCCGGGGTCCGTCACGGCGCCACAGGCGCCCGAGCCGGGCACCGGGCTGAGGGCGAACCTCGAGACCGGAACCGGTACACCGGCGGTCTTCCGCAACGACCACATCTGGATCGTCCAGAGGGTCTTCGGTGGCCCGTCGGCCGACAACGCCCGCACGACCGTCCGGTGGGCGAAGATCCACACGTCGGGGGTGTTCGTCGACGGGGGTTCGATCGAGGACGCGTCGCTCGTCAACCCCAAGTGGTACATCTACCCGAGCATCAGCGTGAACCGGCGCGACGACGTGCTGATCGGCTTTACGCAGACGTCGGCGACCGAGTTTCCCTCGGCGGCCTACGCGTTCCGCCGCGGAACCGATCCGGCGGGCTCGATGCGGGACGTGGTCGTCGCCAAGAGCGGCGAGGGGTTCTACTACAACTGGTACAGCAATCGGAACCGATGGGGCGACTACAGCCAGACGCAGGTCAATCCGTCCGACGACACGACGCTGTGGACGATCCAGGAGTACTCGCTGCCGCAGGCCGGCACGGGCAACCACTCCGGCCGCTGGAGCACGTGGTGGACGGCGATCACCGCGGAAGGCCCCGTCGCACCGGGGCCGCCGAGCGGCCTGGGCGGGGCGGCCCTCGGCACGTCCGTCTCGCTGTCGTGGACGGCACCGACCACGGGCGGCCTGCCGACGGCCTACCGCATCGAGGCCGGCGGCGCGCCGGGCTTCTCGAATCTCGCAAACTTCTCGACAGGGACGCCGGCCACGACGTTCGCCGGAAGCGGCGTCCCGATTGGCCTGTACTACCTGCGCGTCCGGGCGACGAACAACTTCGGCACGAGCGACCCGTCGAACGAAATCGTGCTGCGCGTCGGGCCGGAGCCGCCCGGCGTTCCAACAGGCCTGGGCGTGTCGGCCGTTGGGTCCACCATCGCACTGACCTGGAGCGCGCCCGGCACGGGCGGGGCGCCGTCAGCGTACGTGATCGAAGCGGGCTCGCAGCCGGGCCTCGCCAACCTCGCGAACTTCTCGACCAACTCCACCCTGACGAGTTGGTCGACGGGTGGCGTGCCGTACGGGACGTACTACTTCCGCGTGCGGGCGACGAACGTCGCCGGCACGAGCGGGCCGTCGAACGAGGTTCAGACGGTGCTCTCGCCGCCGCCGGTGCCCGGGGCGCCCGGCACGCTGAGCGGCACCGGCGGCCCCTCGTCCCTCTCCTTCACGTGGTCGGCTCCGACGACCGGCGGCGCGCCAACGACCTACGTGATCGAGGCCGGTTCGGCCACGGGGTTGTCGAATGTCGCGAACTTCCCGACGGGCAACCTGCAGACGACGTTCGCGGCGAGCGGCATTGCGGTGGGGACGTACTACATCCGGGTGCGGGCCCAGAACGGGACGGGCACCGGGCCGGCGTCGAACGAGGTGGCGATCGGGGTGGGGTGCACGAGCGCGCCGGCGTCGCCGACAGGGCTGCAGATCACGGCGAACAGCGGCGGGCACGTGGCGTTCAGCTGGGTGGCGCCGGCGGGGACGCCGCAGAACGCGCCGGCCAGTTACGTGCTGCAGGCGGGCACGGGGCCGGGCCTGGCGAACCTGGTGAACCTCGATCTCGGAAGCGCGGCGACGACGTTC
Source organism: uncultured Acidobacteriota bacterium (assembly GCA_963843385.1). Classification (GTDB taxonomy): domain Bacteria; phylum Acidobacteriota; class Vicinamibacteria; order Vicinamibacterales; family JAKQTR01; genus CAVOHU01. Next base: position 2,299 of record CAWJJY010000004.1, on the reverse strand, counting down.
ACGGCGAACGGGGTGGGGACGGGGACCTACTATGTCCGGGTGCGTGCGAAGAACGCGTGCGGCACCGGCGCCGTGTCGAACGAGGTGGTGCTGGTGGTGCCGTAATGCTCCGATCTTGAGCGAGGGATACTCGCCCGCCGTCGCAGCGTTGTCGTGCGAATGGAGAAACGGGCGGTGGGACGCGACCCGGCGCACCTCCCGCGTGACAGTTCGTGGTCGAGACGCGCGGCCTGCGCGTTGGGCTGGATGATCGTGGAATCGTGAGGAGGACAGAATGTCGGTGCCCCCCGGCAGACGCACGCTCGTCGCGACGTCTCTCATCGCAGCAGCCGTCGCCGTTCTGCTGATCGCGGTGACGTCACGGCCCGATGCGGCGCGCGGACCGGCGGCGCCAGGCCGGCCCACCAACAGCCCCGCGGTCGGCATGCCGGCGGCCCGCGACGCCCGGCAGGACGTCCAGCCATCGACAGGCGAGCGCATGCTGCCTGTCGCGGTGGCCGTCGTAAACTTCGCGGACCTCGCCGCCTACGAAGCGCGGCATCCGTCGCCCGCGCGGGACCGCGAGCGCGAGGAGCGCGACGCGGAAAGGCCCGAGAACCCCTCGCTCGATCCGCGCCTGAACCTTTTCCCACGTCCCGGCCTGGACCTGCCGGAGCCGGCCGTCCCGCCGTCGGCCATCGCGTTGCCGCTCGGCCCGTCCCCGAGTCCGGTGGCCAGCTTCAAGGGCGCCGAGTGGAACGGGTGGGTTCCTCCGGACACCATGGGCGCCGTGGGGCCGAACCGCGTGTTCGCGACGGTCAACGGCAGTTACCAGATCCAGGACAAGACGACGGGCGCGGTGCTGTTGAGCGTCTCGGAGAACACCTTCTGGTCGGCCACGCACGTCAACTGGCGGTCGTTCGATCCGCGGACGACCTACGACTCGCACAGCGGCCGATTCGTGACGCTCGCCGCGTCCGATGGGCAGCCCGCCTCCCTGCTCGTCGGGGTGTCGAGTACAGGCCGACCCACTCGGGACGTGGACGCTGTTCCGCTACCTCGTCTGCGGACCCGGCTACCCCTGCGGCACGACCGGCTACGAATGGTGGGCCGACTTCCCGAGGATGGGAATGAACAAGAACTGGATTACCGTTCAGACCTATATGGTCTCGTCGGCGAGCCAGCTCATGGAGGAGCGGCTCTTCGCTCTCGACTACCCGGCGCTGCGCGCGGCGACCCCGTCGACACCGCCAGCGGCGACGGTGTTCATCCAGCTCTTCAACGGATCGACGCCGTGCAGTGGGACGCACGTGACGACCACGTCCTCCGACACCGAGGAGTCGCTCTACTTTATGTGGTTTCCCGTGCAGAACGCGCGCCTGGATCACCTGACGGGCACCCCAGCCTCGCCGGTCTGCACGCCGGGACCGACGGTAAGCCTCCCGCCGTCCCTCATCTTCAGTTGGCCGGGGTCCTTCACGGCACCACAGGCACCCGAGCCGGGCACCGGGCTGAGGGCCAACGTCGAGAGCGGCTATGCCGGGTCAGCGGTCTTCCGCAACGAGCACATCTGGATCACCGTCAGAGCGAACGGAGGCCCGTCGGCCGACAACGTCCGCGCCACCGTCCGATGGGCGAAGATCCACACATCGGGGACGTTCGTCGACGGCGGCGTGATCGAGGACGCGTCGCCCGTCAACCCCAAGTGGTACATCTACCCGAGCATCAGCGTGAACCGCCGCGACGACGTGCTGATCGGCTTCACGCGACGTCGGCGACCGAGTTTCCCTCCGCGGCGTACGCGTTCCGCCGCGGAACCGGGGAACGCGGCGGGCTCGATGCGGGACGTGGTCGTCGGCAAGAGCGGCGAGGGGTTCTACTACAACTCGTTCAGCGATCGGCACCGATGGGGCGACTACAGCCAGACGCAGGTCGATCCGTCCGACGACACGACGCTGTGGACAATCCAGGAGTACTCGCTCGCCAGGCCGGCGCCGGGCAACTACCCGGCCGCTGGAGCACGTGGTCGACGGCGATCACCGCGGAAGGCCCCGTCGCGCCGGGGTCGCCGAGCGGCCTGGGCGGGTCGGCGCCCGGCACGTCCGTCATGCTGTCGTGGACGGCGCCGACCACGGGCGGCCTGCCGACGGCCTACCGCATCGAGGCCGGCGGCGCGCCGGGCTTCTCGAATCTCGCAAACCTCTCGACAGGGACGCCGGCCACGACGTTCGTGGCGAGCGGCGTGCCGATTGGCCTGTACCTACCTGCGCATCCGGGAAACGGAGACGAACAACTTCGGCACGAGCGACCCGTCGAACGA
>CAWJJY010000003.1:0-925377 GCA_963843385.1 uncultured Acidobacteriota bacterium | reverse complement strand
GTCTAGCCGGATTCTAGCCGGATTCTTCCATGCGAAACGTTGAGGTCAGCGAAATCTGGGTGGCCGGTGACGGACGACTCTGTGCCCGGTTGGCAGACGCGTCGTTGGCATTGACGCAGATCTACCGAGCTTCGGCGTCAGGGGTTGAATGGGATGACCAGATTCGAGCTGTGTGTTCGCCGGTGGCACGAGAGTGGTCCCACGCAGACTGGTTCGTGCGGATGACGGAAGATGCCCGTGCTGAATATGGTATCGACTTGGTCCTAGCCCCCTCAACGATCTGGCGAGACGTCTCGCCGGAATCGCGAGCGGCTATTGAAGTGGCACGCGCGCAGATGCCACCGTACCAAAGCCAACCGGTCGATGATCGGACGATGGCCGGCTACGTGGGTGATGACCGCCTTCGACAAGAAGCACGAGACCTCTTCAAGAAGAAGCAGTGGAAAGCCGTCTTGGCGAAACTTGAGGCACTTGAGTATCCGCAGTTCATGGACGCGGCGGACACGCGACGGCTCGATATCGCACGCGAGCGCTCTCGAACGAAATAGAGTTTGTGCTTGTGCCATCAAAGAGCTCACCGGCTAACATCGCGTTGCAGCTGACGAGCGGCGGATTCGTCGTCGCGCGCCTCCGCGCGCGACATCTTTTCATTGGACCGCTCGCAGCTGAACGCGGGCGTTGATATGACTTCGAGAGTCAAGTTCGAAGACACGTATCTGTCCTCGGTGTTCGATACCGCTGACGGTGACGGGTCAGGGAAGAGGCGGGGCCAGTAATCGCGACGGTTGATCCTGCTGATATCCGTGGGTTGGGTACCACCTTACTGACACTCGTCCGGCGCCTTCCTCGCTCTAGGCTCGAGGGTTAGCCGAAGCCACCTCGTAACGATCGCCGAGGGCTGCGCCAAACCGTGGCCGCGCCTCTTCCCTGACAACGCTGATGATCTGTTGCCGGCCTACGTGGCGATCGGCACCTCCCGTGCGATCGCCCACAAGAACGCGAGGATCTCGCGCGCGATGGCCGTCACGACCACGTTCGGGTGCTTCCCGTGGACGACCAGGCGGCGGTATCGCTTGCACAGCCGCACCTGCGCCTTCCACGCGATCTCTTGGATCGGCTTCGGGCTCCGTTCGATCCGTTTCTGGAGGTGAACTGACACCTTTGCCGGATAGCGATAGGCCCACGCGGCCTCGACGAGGGCCCGGCGTGCGTGGCCGTTGCCGGCCTTGGTGATGGGACCCAGCCGGCGCGACTCACCGGTCGAGTACTCGCTCGGGGTGAGCCCGACGAACGCGGCCAGCTGTCGCGGGTTGTCAAATCGCGTGAGGTCTCCCAACTCGGCGGCGATGGTCACGGCCGTGTGGTGTTGCACGCCGCGCATCGATTGGAACGCGTCCACGATCGGCTGAAGCCGCCACGTCCCGGCGATCTCGACGAGCTCGTCCTCCAGCCGGCGGACTCGCTCGGTCTGCTCGCTCACCGCGCGCAGCGACTCCTGAAACACGATCTGCTGCGCGGGTGTGGGACAGACGACCTTCGCGAGGTATCTCAGGTGGGCCTCATTCCACGACGCCCGCCCCGAGTAATTCAGCCCGTGCCGAAGAAGGAAGGACTTCAGGCGCAGCTTCGCGTCCTTCAGCACGCCAATCGCGGCCTCGCGCGCTCTTGAGAGATCCCGCACGGCTTCGTCTTCGACGGTCGGCACGTAGACGGACGTCAGGTCGCCCGACCGCAGGAGGCGAGCCAGCTGAGCGGCATCCCGCCGATCCGTCTTCACACGCTCGCCCGGCACTTTGGGGATGCGAGATGGAGCCACGACCAGACAGGACACGCCCTTCTCAGTGAGCCGGCGATACAGGCCGTAGCCGCACGGGCCGGCCTCATACGCGACGACGACGTGGGCGGCGTGACTGTGCAGCCGTCGAAGCAGCTTATCCACGTCGGTTTCTCGGGTGCCAATCTGGCCGACGTAGACGACCTCCGACGAGCGGTCGGGACCGGCGTGGGCAACCGCGATCGTGTCTTTGTGGACGTCCAGGCCCACGAAAAGGGTGGTAGGCTCTGCCATGGCTGACCTCCGTGGACGTGCGTTGACGGTGAACTCAACGGGCGGCTCTGGCCCGCACAAGGCTAACCCGCGAACCTGGCGGAGGTCAGCCTCTTCACCCGCATCGCGCAGAAGTCATACTGTCTGGGCAGACAGATTCGGCGAGGCCTGATCATGGATTGGCGATCATCAAGATGGATTATCGCAGGATCGGCCATGCTGTGGCTGCTATCTGGTCGCACAGCGGCGGTAGGGCTCACAGCAGACGAGTTCGCCCTGGTCGCGCGTGGACAATGGGGGCCTACGCCTGTTGGACGACGAGGAGGACCCGACGTGGGTCGTCAGGTCGGGTCCCAGTCGGCCGCCGAAGTGCTCGCATTCGCAGAGCGGCGACAGTTCGGTGCCTTGGTGCGCGCGCTCTTCCTCACCTTCGGCGAAGGGGACGTCCCCTTCCCAGTTCGAACCTCGCTCGGCGTGGAGTCTGCTGCCATTACAGTCCAGGCTGCCGGACGGAGGGTGTTGCTCTACAACGACAAGTTCGTTCGGACGCTCTCGGAGACCGCGCACTCCTCCTGGGCGGTCGTGTTTCTGTTCGCGCACGAAGTCGGGCACGAGTTCGCGGGCCATGGAGATCCGACCCGGATTCGTGGCGCAGACGGTCACATGATGGAGTTGATGGCCGACGAACTCGCCGGATTTCTGCTCGGGCGCCTCGGCGCATCGCTGCCCGATTCGAGGCGTGCTTTCATGGCCGCGGTTTCATTGGTCAAGCCTCTGGGTCCGGATCAGGACGCCTGTCTCGCGAGAATCGAGCAGGGATGGCGAAAGGCCCGTGGCGAGGGCGCAGTTTCCGGACGGAAGCTGCCCAACAACGCGGTGCACCCCACCGGCGCTGGCGGAATCGTGAGCGCCGGCGGGTGACCGCGGATCGTTCGGCGGACTTGAGTGATTGGAGACTTCGATGCGCTGGTACCACTACGTAGCGTATTTCTTCGCCGGTGCCTTTCTCGCGAACGCACTTCCACACCTGGGCAACGGGATCTCCGGGCATGCGTTTCAGAGTCCGTTTGGATCGCCACCCGGGGTAGGCCTGTCCTCCTCGACGGTCAACGTCTTGTGGGGTCTGTTCAATCTTGCGGTTGGCTACTTGCTCGTGTGTCGCGTGGGACGGTTTGATTTGCGGCAGACCCGACACGTACTCATCGTGGGAATAGGCATCCTGATCATGTCAGTCATGCTTGCACGCACGTTCGGTCGGTTTTATGGGGGAGTGTGACGAACCGTGGACCTGTGCGGACGCCGCCGATCAGGCGCATGCAGCAAACGGTCGGCGCGACGTTGAGGCATGGCGCGCCGTCCGCTGCTGATGCGCGATCGTTCGGCGGACAATAGGAAAAAGGAGGATCACACGTGGTTCCACAGCTTCTCTTTAGCGTCGCAATTGCGGCGACACTCCTCAATGGTCCGACGCCGACCAGAGTACAGGCAGCGAAGGCGATCACCGTGGTCGGCACGGTCACGGACTATGAAGGGAAGCCCGTTGCCGGCGAGTGGGTCTTCTTCGCCGCCGTGAAGGACGGTGGGGCATCGATGCACTACGTCGTCAAGGACGGCAGCACAGTCTGGCCACCGACGAACCCGCACACGAAGACCGACGCCCGAGGCCGCTTCAGCCTTCAGATAAGCGCTGACCAAATGTCCTCGGGCAAGGAGTTCATGCTGGGAAACTCGCTGCGCTGGTTTACGCGCGGTGGGCAGGCCTTGATCCTTGAACTGCCGACGAAGCCCACTGCTGCCGGCCAGTGGGAAGTCGACGCGGGCATCATTCGGTAGCCACACAAGTCGTCGAGGCCGCCGAACAAGCGGCTGCAGCCGACGGCGCGCGCGTTATGCTCTCGTTGAACATCGCGTGCCGCGGCTGAAGCGCGACGTTAGACCGTCGGCTCTGGAGCCCCATTGGCCTAGGTGCCGAATCTGGCTATAATCTGGCTAGAATGCGTCACGAGATCATCGTGGCACCAGAGGCGCAACGGGCGTTGAGACGACTTCCCGCCCGATTGCGATCCGAGGTCCGTGACGCGATGGCGATTCACCTACGCTTCGAACCCGAGAAGCTCAGCAAGAGCAGAATCAAGCGCCTTCGCGGGGTGGCACGGCCACAGTATCGTCTTCGCGTGGGCGAGATCAGGGTGTTCTATGACGTTACAGAAACGACAGTCCAAGTCCTCGCCATCATCACCAAGGCGGAGGCGCAAGCTTGGCTCGACGCCGAAGGGTCACCAGAGGCAGGCGGTGGCGCTGGCCGAGGTAAAGGATGACCTGTCGAGATACCTTCGCTTGGCGGCGACCCGCGAGGTGATTATCACCCGACACGGCCGACCGGCCGGAATCTTGATCGGGTTCAATTCCGAAGACGACTGGTTCGAATATCGTCTGGAACACCATCCGGAGTTTTTGAGGCGGATTGCGGATGCCAGAGCGGCGTTGCAGGCCGGTCGAGGTATCCGACTCGAAGAACTTCCTGAATGAACGCGGTCTAACAGCGCGATGGAGCCCATGGCGCCTCTGTTGGTGGAGCGCCACGGCTCATCGCGATCGTCTAGGCAGACGACGGGACGATCGACGGGCCTCGACTGTAGCGCTTCAAGATGCCTAAACCACTGTGGTGTATACTCAATGTATATCCATGGAGGGACGGTGGAGACGAGAATCCAGAAATGGGGTAACAGTTTGGGACTGCGGATCCCGCGTTCGTTCGCTCAGGAGGCCGGGGTCGGAGCCGGATCTGCGGTCGACCTCTCTGTGCAAGACGGCGACCTTGTGATCAAGCCGGCGAGACGCCGGACGTACCAACTGAAAGATCTGCTGCGGCAGGTGACGACCAAGAACCTCCATGACGAGGCAGAGACGGGCCGGCCGGTCGGCAGGGAGATCTGGTAGTGCGCGCCACACAGGTTCCCGGGCGCGGCGATCTCGTGTGGCTGCAGTTCAATCCTCAGGCTGGCAGCGAGCAGGCTGGGCATCGACCGGCGCTGGTGATATCACCCAAGTCCTATAACCGCCGGGTGGGGCTGGCATTGGTATGCCCGATCACGTCCCGCGTGAAGGGCTATCCCTTCGAGGTGGAACTCCCGTCGGGAATCGACGCGCAGGGCGCGATTCTGTGCGATCAGCTCAAGAGTCTCGACTGGCGGGCTCGTCGAGCGACGCCCTTTGGCGCGGTATCTGGCGCAGTGATGGAAGAAGTGACGGCCCGGATACTCGCGCTGGTTGATCCCGAGGAGGCTCGCTAACACCGCGATGGAGTCGATGGCGCGTCTGCCGATGGAGCGCCACGGCTCATCGCGCACGTCAGCGCGCGACAGGCAGCGGGTGAATCGAACCCAACGCACGGGAGCAAGGACGATGCCCAGGCATAGAGTCTTCGAGATGAAGTTCGCAAACGTGTATCCGATGTACGTTGCGAAAGCAGAACGCAAGAACCGTACGAGACGAGAAGTTGACCAGATCATTCGCTGGCTAACGGGCTACGACCAAGCCGGATTGCGGCGCCAAATCGACCAGGAACACGATATTGAGACGTTTTTTGCTCAGGCCCCAGCCATGCATCCGAACTGTTCGCGTATCACGGGCGTGGTGTGCGGGGTACGTGTCGAGGAAATCGACGATCCGCTGATGCAGAAGATTCGTTACCTGGACAAGCTGATTGATGAGCTCGCAAAGGGCAAGACGATGGAGAAGATATTGCGGCAGTGATTCGTAGTGCCCGACGGAGCGATGGTTGTCCGACTCTCTGTGATGCGCACGCCCGCTCCGGCCTTGGCGCTTTCGTGCGGTTCCAACGGCGCGCTGACAGCCGGTTGCAGCCGACGGCGCGCGGCGCGATCAGGAGGCGCCGCGGTTGAAGCGCGGTCGTTGGGCGGACCAGACAGGACCGAACGAACGAGCCCAGGATGAAGGACACAAACTGGATCCGATTGGTACTGTCTGGCCTCGTCGCGGGTGTAGTCTGGCATCTCCTCTCGGTCGCAGCTATTTCCGTCTTCGCGCCGGACCTCATGGCGTCGCTGGAGCGGACGGCTCCTCATCAAGCTCTCGGAGGGCTTTTCTTCTATGCCGTCGACATGGCGATGGGCATCTGGACGGTCTGGCTGTACTCAGCGATCGCTCCCAGGTATGGCCAGGGGGCGACCGCCGTGACCATCGCCGGCAGCGCGTGGTGGATTCTGAAGTCGCTCCAGAGTGCGAAGTGGGCTGGGCTCGGGTTCATTGAACTCGGCCCGGCGCTGCTCCCGATGGGGGTCGCTACACTGGTTGCCGCTGTCCTCGCGTCGGTGGCGGGCACGTGGTTGTACCGGAAGGTCAGTGAGTCGACGAAGGATCTCCCGGCGGCATAGGCACACCACCGCTGGTGACGGCGCGCCAAGAACGACGAACCGCCCAACATCGAATGGAGCCGACGCACCTGTCGTCCCCTGCGGTCATCTGCCGGCGCTGGTGAATGCGAACGTCAGGCAGCGAGAGGTCCTTCAATGAATGTCGTTGAGGTCGGTCGCAGCTACGCGGTGGGTTGGGGCACGCTGGCGCTCATCAACGCCGGGCTCGCTCAGTCGAAGGGACGCAGCCGGTTGGCGTGGTTTCTGGCGTCCCTCCTGCTCGGGCCGCTCGCTACCTTCATCATCGTCGTCACGGACAATCCCCCACCGAAGGCGCCCAAATGATCGAGAGGCTGCTGAACCCGACCCTGGACCGGCCGAACCGCGAAGGACTGTCCCGTCAAACGGACGTGCTTCGACGGAGGAGACATGGACGCGACACCGTGCTCAAACTGCGGCAGCAGCGACCTTCGGAGCACAACGACTGACGCAATCGGCCATGTCGGGCCGAATCTGCTTCCTGGTACGGGCGGTCTGTTCCGTCCGGCAACATTCGACGTCGTGGTGTGCTGCAAGTGCGGCCTCATGCGGTTCTTCGCGCCTCGAGAGGCCATAGACAAGCTTGCGAAATCGGCGCTGTGGGAGCGGCCCTAGCCCAGCCGCAATACGGCTGGAACGTCCCTCGTGCGCTGCGCCGCAGGCAGGCGCGCGTCGGGGCCGTGGGCCGGCAGCAACGCGGTCTGACAGCGCGCTGCACCCGACGGCCATTGGGAACAAGCGCGCCGCGGTCCCGGCGATCGTCGTGTTCCCCGGCGGCGGCAATGACGTTCTGGCGATCGATCTTGACGGCGCGGAAGGCTGTGACTGGCTGACACCCAAGGGCATCACGGGCGTGTTGGTGAAGTACCGCGTGCCGTGCGTGGAATTCGGGCGATATCGGGATTGTCCGACGGCGATGGAAGACGCGCAGAGGACGGTGGGGCTCGTTCGCTTCCAGCCCGCGCGGTGGCATATCGACCCGCGGACGATAGGAGTGCTCGGCGTGTCGGCGGGCGGGCATATGATCGCTGCAATCGGCACGCATGTCGGGAAGCGCATGTACCCTGCTGTTGGAGGCCGACAAGGAACGACGAAGCCTGTCCCGGATGATCTTGGCAGCGTATCTCCAACGTTGGTCAGACAGAGATGAACCACGAAGAGGCGGGAAAGTACTGGAACGACAACGCCGAAGTCTGGACTCGTCTGGCCAGAAGTGGCTACGACGTATACCGAGACTACCTCAACACCCCGGGGTTTTTTGCCCTCCTCCCAGATGTCCGCGGCCGCTCAGGCCTGGATATCGGTTGTGGCGAGGGGCACAATACCCGCCTCCTGGCGAGACGCGGAGCGCGTGTGACCGCCATCGACATTGCCGAGGAGTTCATCCAATACGCGAAGCAGGAAGAGGACCGAGCCCCGCAGGACATCGACTACCAGGTCGCAAGTGCGGTTGCCCTTCCGTTTGGCGATGCCTCCTTCGATTTCGCGGTTGCGTTCATGAGTCTGATGGACATCCCGGAAACGGCGCGTGCTCTGGCCGAAGCCCACCGGATTCTCAGGCCGGGCGGCTTTCTCCAGTTCTCAATCGAGCATCCGTGTTTTGCGACGCCCCATCGCCGGAACCTGCGCAATCCGGAAGGCGTGACCTACGCGGTCGAAGTCGGCGACTATTTCCGTCGGCTCCAGGGCGAGGTGGTCGAGTGGCTCTTCGGGGCAGCTCCCCCGAGCGTGCGAAGCGGGCTGCGGCCCTTCAAGACACCGCGATTCACGCGGCCTGTCAGCCAGTGGTTCAATCTCCTCATCGAGACGGGTTTTGCGATTGAACGGGTCGAGGAGCCTCGACCGAGCGACGATACGGTCCGCGCGTGCCCGGATATGCAGGACGCTCAAGTCGTGGCGTATTTTCTTCACGTGCGAGCCAGGAAACCATCGGCTGGCTGACGTGCGCTTTCAGCCGACAGCGCGCAGAAGATTGGCACGCCGCGGCTGATGCGCGCTCGTGAGGCCACACCCACGGAGAGAACGATGGGCGAATCCCATGCAACCGACGGGACGGCCGCCAAAGGCGGGCGATCCACCGCCACCAAGGGCAAGGGTCCCGTGAAGGCCGCCAAGCCGGCCCTCCTCGCCGGCGGCAACCCTCAGATTGCGAAGGCCGACGGCGACGCCCCCGTGCAGGCCTACATCGCGGCCATGCCGGGCTGGAAACGTGACCTCGGGCGACGCCTCGACAGGCTCATCGTGCGCACGGTCCCCGGCGTGAGCAAGGCGGTCAAATGGAACTCGCCCTTCTTTGGCATCGAAGGCCAGGGCTGGTTCCTCAGCTTCCATACGTTCACACACTACGTGAAGGTGACTTTCTTCCAGGGCACATCGCTGCGCCCCGTTCCACCCGGGGGCAAGGCCAAGGACGCGCGCTGGATCGACATTCACGAGGAAGATTTCAACGAGGCGCAGATGGCGAGGTGGATCAGGCAGGCTGCCGCCCTGCCCGGTTGGGGAAAGTCGTAGACGGCGCGTGCACGCATCTGGTGCCTCCGCGGTGCCCCCGACGGAGCCCGGGCTGAAAGCGGCGCGGGTTGACCGCCATCGTTGGGTGCGCGAGTGAAGCAGTTCGTGGGCCGCGCAGGGCGGCTCGACGCGAGGTGTCAGGCCCCTTAGAGATATCCGCGCTTCGCCAGGAGTGAGGTTATGACGTGGACATGTTCACGATGCGATCGGACGTTTCGTCAGGTCAATCAGCGCCATGCCTGTGGGGTAGGAAGCGGGAGTGACCTGCTGAAGAACAGACCACCGGCGCTCGTCGATCTCTACCGGAAGCTCGAGGCAATCGTGACGGGTTTTGGTGATGTCGAGGTGGTCGCCCGCGACCGCTACGCGCTGTTTCGCACGACCCGTATCTTCACCGACTTGACCGTGATGCAAGATGCGTTGCGGGTGGTCATTCATCTCGATCGCGAGGTCAGGGCTCCGTACTTCGACAAGGTCGGCCGCAGCGGCAAGCGGGTCTCACATGTGGCCAAGATCCGAACTTCCGCAGAGCTTCGCGTCATCACGCCGTTATTGCGGGAGGCTTACGACCTCGCCGCCAGGGAAGAATCTCCGGGCGCGGTCTAACCAGCGCGTGCTGCCGGCGAACACCAGAGAATGCCGATGCGGAACCGGTTCCTGATCGCGGCGCGTATGTCCTTCGAACACATCGCCGCGATTGACTGAAGCACGCGGCCCGACACGCGCAGAAACCCGACGGCCACCGGAACTGCTGCCGTGCGGCCACGGATGAACCAGGGCCGTCAGGCGCATGGACAAAGGACGAAACAATGAACAGAGTGATTCATTTCGAGATTCAAGCAGCCGAGCCGGAACGCGCAGCGGACTTCTACCGTCACGTGTTCGGCTGGGACATACGGGAGTGGACGATCCCAGGGGTCGAGATGCCAAACGAGAATCGGTATTGGCTCGTCAATACCGGATCTGAACCAGACCCCGGCATCAACGGCGGCATCCTGTTTCGCCGCGGCGCCGCGCCATCAGAGGGACAGGCGGTCAATGCGTATGTCTGCACCATCGGTGTGGCCTCGGTCGATGAGTCGGTGGCCAGGGCGGTTGCAGCCGGCGGGCGCGTCGCGGTTCCCAAGATGCCCATCAAGGGTGTCGGTTGGCTGGCGTACTGCAAAGACCCTGAAGGGAACCTCTTCGGCCTGATGCACGACGACAAGAGCGCCTGACAGGGGTCGTCAATCCACGCGCCCGCACCCGTTGGCCGCCTGGGTGAGATCGGCTGCCGCGCCGATACGCGGACGTCGGGCCGACTCGCGGTCCCGCCGCGGGTGATGGCGGGCGCACGAGCGACGTTGGTCGCTGGCCGGCAGCGACCAGGCAGGCGTGCCCAACCCGCATCAGTGCTATTCTCCCTTCCAGCATGTTCCGCCTGCGTTCGAGAGCACGGGGCGGGCGCGATGCCCGCTTGCTGTGGCAGGTCCTGCTGGTCGTACCGCCGGTGGCCATCCTGTCGATGGTCTCGCTCTACTCGCTGCGGCAGGACCGGGCATCGATCGAGCAGGACGCGCGCAGCAACGCCCGTGTGCTGGCGGCTGACCTCGCGCGCCGCGCCAGCGACCGATTCAGCAGGCAAATCGCAGCCAGCGAGCCGGCGAGCGGGCTCATCCTCGACGGCCGCATCCGCCTTCCGCGTGACCACCCGAAGTTGCCCGCGCCGCCTGCCTGGTTGGCCGCGCTTGCCCAGCCGGAGGCGCGGCAGTGGCGCTCGATTTCCGAGGCGGCCCTGCAGGCGGACCCTGCCAACATACGCCGTGCCCTTGCGACATTCGGGCAGGCGTCCGGCGACCTGCGCGCCAATGCAGAGTGGATCCTCGCGCGGGCCGAGGCGAGTCGCGACGACACGCCGATGTCGAGCAGGCGGCTCGCCGAGCTGGCGGCGCGCTATCCGGACGTGGTCACGGAGTCGGGCACGCCGCTGTCCGATCTTGCGCTGCTCCTCGCACTGCAGCGCACCCCGGCCGGTAAGTTGCCCGGCTCGCTCGTCCGCGACCTCCGACAACGCGTCGCCGGCTACCCGTCGTTTCTGACGCCGGCCCTTGTGGACGAAGCTGTCCGGAAGGCGCCAGGTGAGCCAGCTGTGGCGACGCTCGACGCGCAGTGGCGGGCAAGCGAGCGCACGCTGGCCTTGATGCGCCGATTGCCCATCGATGATCTGCCGGCCGACGAGATCTGGCTGGACGAGGGCGACAATCGGTGGATCGCCTTTGTCGCGGACCTGCCGCCGGCGGAGACGGCCGCGGTCGAGAACACCGGCCCAACCTGTCACGTCACGCTCGTGCCGGCATCGGTTGTGGAGAGCGCATTCCGTTCGGCAATCAAGGACACCACCTCCGCGCTGCCGCCCTACGCATCGATCGCGCTCCGGCTTGGCGACAAGATCTGGCGAACGAGCGAGCCGCAGGCGGCGGCCACAGGCCCGGACGAGCTCGCCTCAGCCGAAGGCCGCTTCGAGCTGGCGCTCGAGGTGCCGTCCGACACCGTTCCCTCCTTTGCCGACGAGCTCATCCGCCTCTCTCCGCACGCTCTCCCCTCCGGATCTCTACCCGAGGGTCGCCTCCGTCTGAAGGTGCCCTCGGCGGCCCACCCGTATGTCGTCTCAGTGGAACTGGCGGATCCCGGCGCGCTCTATGCGAGCTACCGCCGCCGGTTCTGGCTGGCGATGGGCCTCATCCTCGCGGCCACGGTTGCCGCATTCGGAGGCTTGGCAAGCACGTGGCAGGCCTTCCGGCGGCAGCGCCGCCTGGCCGAGATGAAGTCCAACTTCGTCGCGAGCGTGTCGCACGAACTGCGCGCACCCATTGCGGCGGTCCGCCTGATGGCCGAGAGCCTCGAGCGCGGCACCATCGAGGCGCCCGAGCGGCGGGAGGAATACCTTCGCGTGATCGGTCAGGAGTGCCGCCGGCTCTCCTCGCTGGTCGAGAATGTCCTCGACTTCTCCCGCATCGACCAGGGGCGCACCCGCTACACCTTCGAGTGCGCCGATCTCCGCGCGCTCACCGCGCAGACCATCGAGCTGATGAGTCCCTATGCAGCCCAGCGGCGCGTCGGTCTCGTGCCCTCGCTCCCGGCGGACGAATTGATGCACCCGCATGTCGATCGGCAGGCCCTTCAACAGGCGCTGGTGAACCTGATCGACAATGCCATCAAGCATTCCCCATCCGGTGCAGACGTCACTGTCGGCCTCGAGCGCGCGTCTGACCCTGCCGCGCCAACGCAGCTGTTTGTCGAGGACGTCGGCCCCGGAATCCCGGCCGACGATCATCAACGGATCTTCGAGCCGTTCTACCGGCGCGGGTCGGAGCTGCGCCGCGAAACACAGGGCATCGGCATCGGGCTCAACATCGTCAAGCACATCGTCGAGGCGCACGGGGGCCGCGTGACCGTTCGAAGCAGCCCGGGCGAGGGGAGCCGGTTCACGATCGAACTTCCTCCCTTTGCGGAGGCCGCGTCATGACTGGGAAGCAGGAGAGGAGCGGGCCGGGCGCCGCCCGCCATTCGCGCGTTCTCGTCGTGGAAGACGAAGAGCCGATGAGAATGGCGCTCGAGGACATCCTGAAGGCCGACGGCTACCGGGTGCTGACCGCGCGAGACGGCCAGGCGGGCCTGGCGCTGGCGATCGAGGAGAAACCGGACCTGATCCTGCTCGACGTGATGATGCCGAAGCTCGACGGACTCGCACTGTGCGCAGAGCTCCGTCGGCTGACCATCGCCGTGCCCGTGCTGATGCTCACCGCGCGCGGACAGGTGGAAGACCGCGTAGCGGGGCTCGACACCGGGGCCGACGACTACCTGGTGAAGCCGTTCAGCACGGACGAATTGCTGGCCCGCGTGCGCGCGCTGCTCCGCCGATCGCAGCGCCAGGCCGAAGGCGCATCTGCGCTCACACTGGGCAACCTCGTCGTCGACCTGGCGAAACAGACAGCCAATCGGGGCGCCGAGGCCGTCCACCTGACGTCGCGGGAATACGCCATCCTGCGCCTGCTGGCCGACTCGCGCGGCGAGCCTGTGACCCGCCAGCGATTCCTCGACGTGGTCTGGGGCTACACGGCGTTTCCGACGACCCGGACCGTTGACGTGCACATTGCGTGGCTGCGCGCCAAGATCGAACCGGACCCGGAGAACCCTCGGTGGATCACCACCGTGCACGGCGTCGGATACCGGTTGGAGCAGGCATAGCGCCATTGGTGCCCGTGCCCCACGTGCTTTTTACACAACCCTGACAATCGCACGCAGCGGCGGGGCCACACTGGCGACGATGGTTGTCGTGAACCGGCGGCCGGGGTGCCGGGCGCACGGTGGCAACCACCAGGGAGGACATCATGAAGACCGCCTTGATGGTCGTTGTATTTGTCTGTGCTGCCACCTTGTCGGGGGCGCAGGAGCGGCTGGCCGATCAGCTTCGCAAGGGCATCGTGCAGGAAGAGGCCAGGCAGGACCTCACCCTGGCCATCAAGACCTACCAGGCGATCGTCGCGCAGTTCGACGAAGAGCGCCGGGCGGCAGCCTCGGCGCTGTTCCGCCTCGCCGAGTGCTATCGCAAGACCGGCAAGCGCGAGCAGGCCGTGGCCGCCTACCAGAGAGTCGCCCGCGAGTTCTCCGACCAGGCCGAACTGGCCGGGCCGAGCCGCCAGCAGCTTGCCAGCACCTTTGGCCTCACCGAGCCTCGGAAGGTCGTCGAGCAGGTCCGAACCGGTTCCGCGCCGCGGGAGACGCCGCGGCAGAAGATGCTCGCCAACCAGCTCGACATGAAGATCGCCGAGGAACGGATGAAGGAGCAGCAGCAGAAGATCGCCGGCGCCGAGCACGACGTGCTGGACGTCGAGGCCCAGCTCACGGCGTTCCAGGAGAAGATCAAGGCCGGTACCGCCGCGCGCGAAAGCACGGAGTACCTGCAGCTCCAGCGGGACCTCGAGGCCGCGAAGCGCAACCTCGACGCTGCCCGCACGGCAGAGGACCGGTGGCGCGACGTGGCGCCGCGGACCTCGCCGCCGCGGGTCGAGCGCCCGACATCCGGCTCGGAGAGCCCGGAGGTCACCGGGATCGCGATCCAGGCGATGGATGCGAAACTTGCCGAGGCCAGGAAACTGGTCGAGACCGGGCGCCTTGCATCTGCGGACTACCAGCAACTGCAGGCCGAGTACGAAATGCTCGTCCAGAAGTACCGGCAGCAGATGCAGGAGCGCAAGACGAACGAGGCCAACGCGGCCGAGGTCCAGGCCCTCAACCGGAAGATGATCGCGAGCCTCGAGGCCGAGATCGCGCTCTTGACGAACTGGATCGCCTCGACGGAGAAGCGGATCGCCATCGGCCAGTATTCCCCGGACAATCCGGAACTGCTGCAACTGCGCCGCGAGCTGCTCGGGCTGCAACGACAGCGGGAGCAGATGAAGTCCGGCGTCAAGCGTTGACTCCCGGGCATCGGCTCGGACGACGCACTCGGACGTGCAGATGAAGTCCGGCGTCAAGCGTTGAGTCCCGGGCAAAGACTCAGACGACGCACTCGGACGTGCAGACGGCCGGCCAGCGGCAGTATGATCTCGGGCGGAGGTCGAGATGCGCAAACGGCTGGCCGTCCTCGTCTTCGCCGCGATCCTCGTCCTGCCGGGAATCTCCCGGGCTGAGACCGAGCAGGGCCCCCCGCAGCCGACCCAGTCCCTTCGAACTCAGATCGAACTCACCGTGTCCGCTTCGGATTCCGCGGTACGCGCCAAAGACCCATACCGCTCGCTTTTTCCGCCGGCGGGCCCTGGATCGGCCACGCCCGATCGAACAGCGGGGCAAGCCGTGCCGGCACCCTCTCCGAACGCCAGGCCGTCGGTCGTCTGCGGGCTGACCGTGATTCCAGTCGATCCCAATATCGACCCTGGAATCAGGCGCGTCGTTCCCGACACCGGGCCCCGCTTCACGTATCGTCCGTTCACGACGAAGGCGTGTCAGGCGAAGTGACCGGTGCGGTCAATACGCTGGCGTGACGGGATGGCCGGCACCAGCGGACCCGCCCTGCGTTCGGGCTGTGACTCAGGCCCGATATTCGGGCCTTCGCTCATCCCTCGACAGTGCTCGGGATGACCCTGAGCCTGCCGAAGGGTCAGGACTAGCCCGGCCATAGCTCGAGCGCCGCAACGAGCGCGTCCTGCGCGAGTTCCTCGGCAACCCCGACATCGCGCACCACTCGCGTGAGGCCGGCAATCAGCCTGGCCGACTCGATCCGCCAGACGGCGTCGATCACGCGATGGGTGTCGGAGCCGACCATCGCAGTCGCGTCCGATCCTCGCCCAGGCACTTGCCCTCGCCCGAGGGGCGCCTCGATCAATGTCTCGCGGCGACGTGTGCCCTCAGGCGCTCTTCCTGCTCCCTGAGCTCAGGGGTGTACCCGGGTCCCAGGTCGTCCGCCTCGAAGACCTGGCGAATCTCGACCTCGGTTCCGCCGTCGAACGGCGCCCGCTTCAGCCAGTCGATCGCCTCTTCCTTCGACTTCACCTGCCAGAGCCAGAATCCCGCGATGAGCTCCTTCGACTCGGTGAACGGCCCGTCGATCACCGTCCGCTTCGCTCCCGAAAACCTCACGCGCGCGCCCTTCGAGCTGGGCTGCAACCCCTCTGCCGCGAGTATCACGCCGGCCTTTACCAGTTCCTCATTGAACTTGCCCATCTCGGCGAAGAGCTTTTCGTCAGGCAGAATGCCTGCTTCCGAGTTCTTGTCAGCCTTGACGATGACCATGAAGCGCATGTCCGTGCCTCCTTCGTGTCTCAGGGTGTCGGGCGGTAATATCCTAGTGATTCAGCAGGTGTTAGTCCTGCTCCTACTGTAACGTCGAACGAGGTCCGGCGGAATCGACACGCGGACGAGATTATTCGGGTGCCTATTTCCTGCGGCGCGCGTCCAGGCTCCATGGCCCGGCCCCGGCGGCCGAGAAGTAGAGCCAGACGAAGCAGTAGAGGACCGCTGCGACGCCGTTGTTCACGACCGTCCAGAAGGACTGGGGGAAGTGAAACTGGAAGTACGCCACGGCCATTTCACCCGCCAGCAGGAAGGCTACGGGACGGGTGAACAGCCCGAGCAGGAGCAGGAAGCCCCCGAACACTTCGAGGATCCCGCCCAACCCCGCCTCGGACATCAGCGGAACGGTGCCGCCGCTTGGGGGTATCCCGACCGGGAACGCAAAGAGCTTCATCGTTCCGGGCTGCATGAAGGTGAACGCGGCAATGATGCGGAGCACGCTTCGCAGTTGCGGGCTCCAGGCCGACCACTTCGCGACGAGACTCGGTGTGCTCATGGCGTCTCCTGCAGAGGACGGGGGGGCACGGGCGTCAGTCCTTATGACGACTCGGCGGGGCTCCGAGATCGCGATGAGGAGACCTTTCCGGTGAAACCAGTGCGCGAGACGGTTCCCCGGGGCGACATTCGTGGCGCAGGCGGAGATTCCCTTGAAGGCCGAGCAGGCGGGGCCGTGAATATGGTAGCGTGCCGCGGGATCCCGGTTCCTGGGGCGCAGTGCGCGACATGCGCCGCGCCGTGACCCCAACCGGATGAGCGAGGCGACACAACGTGGACGCACATGACCTTTCATCGCAGACCTTCCTCATCACCGGCGCCAACTCGGGCATCGGGCTCTCGCTGGTCGAGGCGCTGGCCGCTCGAGGCGGGCGAGTTGTCCTGGCCTGCCGCGCGGAGGAACGGACCCGGCCGACGCTGGAAGCGCTGCGCGCACGGCACCCGGCCGCTGAGCTGACATTCTTGCGGCTCGACGTCTCGGACCTGGGCGCCGTCCGGGATGCCGCCTCCACCTTTCTGGCGTCGGGCCGCCCGCTCGATGTCCTGGTCAACAACGCCGGCATCGCAGGCACGAGGTCCGTGACGCAGGATGGCTTCGATCTCACGTACGCCACCAACCACATCGGCCCCTTCCTGCTGACGAACCTGCTCCTGCCGAGGCTGCGGGATTCGCCTGAGGGGCGCGTCGTGAACGTGGCCAGTGCCGCCCACGCCGGCGTCAGGCGAATCGACTGGTCCCTGCTCGAGCGACGCGCGGTTCCCAGGCGCAGTGCGTATGCCGACTACGCCATGACCAAGCTGATGAACGTGCTTCACGCACGGGAGCTCGCGCGGCGCCTCTCTGGAACCTCGGTGACGACCTACTCGCTCCACCCTGGCGCGGTCGCGACCAACATCTGGCGCGCAGTGCCTCAGCCTCTTCAGTGGATCCTGAAGCTGTTCCTGCTGTCCGACGAAAAGGGCGCCGAAACACCGTTCTATTGTGCGACCGCCCCCGAGCTCAAAGGCATCAGCGGGCGCTACTACGTGCGGTCTCGCGAGAGGTCCCCGAGCACGCTCGCGCAAACCGACAGCCTCGCGCGGGAACTCTGGGATCGGACGGAGAAGCTGGTGGCCACCGCCTGACCATCACGCGCTGCCCTCGGTTGCTTGACGCGCCCTGGTCCGTTGAACAGGGGCACGAAGCCGAAGCCGGGCCACAGGCGGTAGCATGGGAGCAGGCGCGACACCGTTGGCCTCCTGGCGACAGAGCCGTGCCATGTCGAGGAGTGCACGACCATGAGTGAGCACCAGCCCGGATCAGCGCCGACCAGCCCGTTCCCGTATGCCACGCACCTCAACATCCTGCACGCACCGCTCGAGGTGGTGAGGATCGACCCGCTCGTCGCGGCCTGCAAGGACCAGTGGTACAACCAGACCTTGTGCAAGGTGAACGACTCGGTCGTGCGCCTCGGTGTGATGCAGGGCGAGTACCACTGGCACAGGCACGAACGGGATGACGAGTTCTTCTATGTCGTCGAGGGGCACTTCCTGATCGACCTCGTCGATCGCACCGTCGATCTCGGGCCGCGCGAAGGGTACGTCGTGCCGAAGGGCGTGACTCACCGCACGCGCGCACCCGAGCGTGCCACGATCCTCATGGTGGAAAACGCGGGGATCATCCCGACAGGGGACCCGGGCTGAGATGGCTGCGGCAGCCCGTCGTCTCGGCGAGCGGGTCATGTCCGTGTTCAGGCCCGGCAGTGAGATGGAATCCATCTTCACCGGCATCTACCGCGCGAACGCGTGGGGGAGCGCCGCGTCGGTGTCCGGGCCCGGATCAACCCGGGAGCGGGCGAAGGACTTCGTCACGGAGCTGGTCGAGGCGATCCGCAGCCTCGGGGCGAGAACGCTGCTGGACGCTCCCTGCGGGGATTTCACATGGGCCGCACCGATCGCGGATGCGGTCGAAGGCTACGTCGGCATCGATGTCGTCCGGGAACTCGTTCGTGCCAATCAGCGACTGCACGGGTCGCCACGCAGGCGCTTCCGCCATCTCGACCTGGCGCGCGACCGGCTCCCACCATCCGACGTCATTCTCTGTCGCGACTGCCTCGTCCACTTCAGCCATGCCGACGCGCGCCGGGCGCTCGCGAACTTCCGCCGGAGCGGGAGCCGCCACCTGATCGCGACGACCTTCGTTGGCAACCGCGAGAACGAGGACATCGCCACGGGAGGCTGGAGGTGCCTGAACCTGCAGCGGCCGCCGTTCGACTTTCCCGAGCCACTGGCCCTGGTGGACGAACGGTGCAGTCACTCCGGCGGCATCTACGCGGACAAACGGCTGGGAATCTGGCGGATCGGTGATCTACCCGAATGATGGCACGTTCCGCGCCACATCACGGCCTTCCCTCGTTCGTTCTTGGTTTGATGCTCGACTCGCCGCAGACCAATTGTGTCGACGCGCCCGCAGCGTGAGTCGGTCCTGACGTGCGCGTGGCCCCGAGTCCCAAGCCGCAAGCCCCGGGCCCAAAGCCCCCGAGCCCCAAGCCCCCGAGCCCCAAGCCCCTAGTCCCTAGCCCCTAGTTCCTCGCCTCCGCCCTCACTTTGATCGCGCGCAGCCACATCAGCCGGAGCGCGGCGCTGCCTGGCGCGATGAATCGCCAGTAGTACCCGAATCGGTCCCGGGACACGCCGTCGGTGGCGAACACCCTCGTCTCGGTCGACAGCAGGCAATCGCCCTTCGCGCGCTCGGTGACGAGAAACTGCATGGTGGCTTTTGCAAAGCCGCCCTGGATGAGCGCCTTGTACGAGTCGGGCGTTGCGTCGGTCGCCAGGCGAACGCCCGCGGGCGCGAGGACAATCGATCCGATGACCAGTTCCCGATTGGGAACTTCGGCGAGCTTGAGGAACGAGGATCGCATCGCCACGGTCAGCAACGGAACGCCGCGCGGAGGGTTGAGGATGGATTCGGGGCCGCCGCCGCCGCCGCGACGTATCCAGGTGATGAATCGGTAGAAGGGGATCTCGTCGGCGGTCACCGACGTGATGGCCGCGAACACCTTGCCGGGCGGTGCATGCACCGGAATGCTGTGCGATTCCTGGAACTGGTAGACCGGCGCAAATTCGTCGATTCGTGTCGAGATGCCTGAGGCGTACATTTCCGGCGCCGGGCGCGTCATGCCGAGCAGGCAGACGAGCACGCCGGCGGCAACCGCCAGCATCGCGACGATCCTGTTTCGAATGCCGAGGAACCGCAACGGCCAGACGATGGAAATCAGGCCAACCGCGGCAAGCGCCAGGCCAATATCAACGATGACGACCGGAAGCATGGGACGACATCATATCCCGGCTGGCGGCTGGCGGCTGGCGGCCGGAGGCGGGGGGCTTGCGGCTGGTGGCGCGCGGATCGCCTCGCGTTGCGACGCGTTGCTCGGGCGAACCGTCGAGCCGAGCCGAAGGCGTCGGTCTGCAAACAGCCTCGCAGGGGCCGAAAACCGCGATCGGAGAGGCTCCGCGGAAGGAGACCCACCGCTGCCGCCGACCGAACCCCGGAGATGCGGTTTGCCGCCCTTCGACGTCGCTCAGGGCGCCCCGAGCAAGGTCGAGGGGCGGCGAGCGCGAGCGGGTTTGCCGGAGCAGCGTGCCGCGACGCGCCAAGACCGGCCGCGGTCAATTCATCGTCTTCGAAACCCCGCGAGGTGGGCCACGGCGGAATCGACAACCGCGTCGGCCTGGGATTGCGGCACGTTGAAGTTGTTGGCGATCATCGAGAACACGAGACGCTCGCCGTCTGCTGTCGTGACGAAACCCGAGAGGGCCCTCGCGTTGGAGATTGACCCGGTCTTCGCTCTCGCGTTGCCCTCTGCCGGTGTGCCCTTCATGCGCCCGCTGATCGTGCCGTCGGTGCCCGCGATCGGCAGGGCGTCCATGAAGGGACCGCGAAGCCGCTCGTCCCTCTGCATGTGAGACAGAATGGCGACGATCACGTCGGTCGTCAGGTAGTTGTAACGCGACAATCCGGATCCATCGAACTGCACGAACTGACCGGGCGCGATACCCCAGGACTCCAGCACCTCCTGCACGACTTTGCGGCCCGACTGCGCCGATCCCTGCCGGCCATCGACGCGGCCCACCACCTTGAGCAGCGTGTCGGCATAGAGATTCTGGCTCACTTTCAGCATGACCTTGCCGATCTCGGCAAGCGAAGGAGACATGTGCGAATAGAGCGATTGCGTGGTCGAGATGTCCGGCGGCGCCGCCAGATCGTCGATGTCCACCGCGTCGCCCTTGACCGTGATGCCGTTGGCGATGAGCGCCGCCTTGAGCACACCGGAGAAGAACGCGGTGGGGTTGTCCACCGACGCCGACCGGACGACCTCGGGCCGACCGGCCGGCACGCTGCCGATGACACGCAGGACCGAACTGCCGGGCATGCGCTGCAGGTCGAGATCGGCTCCAGACTCTTTCGGCCCGGTGACGACGCGGTTGTCGATCGTCAGGCCGTGCCCTTCTGGCTTCACCTCGATCGCCACCGGCTCACCCTCCGAGGCGCCGGCCTTCAGCGTGAGGAGCACGAGATTCTCGTTGAACTCCAGCGCGCCGGATGGTGTCGAGTACCCCGCGCTGAGGTTGTTCCACGCCCATCCGTATCCCAGCCCCTCATCGTCAAGGGCGTTGTCATCGCCGATGATCCGGCCGTCTATCTCCGAGATGCCCTGCGCCTTGAGCGCGTCCGCCCACGCGCCGAACACCTTCGTCGATTCGCCCCGTGCGCCGATGGATGGATCCCCGCTGCCGACCACGACTAGATCGCCCTTCAAGACGCCGTTTTCGACAGGCGCCGATGTGACCAGCTTCGTCTCGAAGCGGTAGTCCCAGCCGAGCCGTTCCGCGGCGGCGCTCATGGTGACGATCTTCATGTTGGACGCAGGCATGAGCAGCGTGCCTGGGTTCAGCGTGAAGAGCAGTTCGCCGCTGTCGAGCGAGCGCACGGTGACGCCCCAGATGGCGTTGCTGAACGCGGGGGTATGGAAGAGGCCGGTGAGATCCCGCCTGAGCGCAGGCAAGCCGACAATCTGGGCCGCGCCCTGGACAGGTCGCCCGAGAGGCTGGAGGGTGGGCTCGGGCCGCCGGGCGCACCCGGCAGAGAGTCCAATCAGCACCAGAGCGATTGCGATTCGGCGCGTCACTTGAGCGCGTCGAGCGCTTTCATCGCGGCGTCGAACTTCGCCGCGTCGACGCGGGCGGCGCCGGCATCACCGGCGCGCACGGCGAAGACGTCGCTGCCGGCCTTGCCGAACACCACCTTCTCTTCCTTCTTGTCATCGTCCGACTTGGCCACCACGATCGCCGCAGGCGTATCGGTCCCGTTCTTGGTCCTGGCGTCGGCAAACGACAGGGCCGACAGGTCGGTCAGGCTCGAGAGCAGGGCTTCCATCTTGGCGGCATCGACGTCCTTCTTGGCGCCGGCCAGTTGCCACTTGTCTGCGGCGTCCTTGACCTTGACCTTCTCGAAGGCCATCTTGCTGGCCCCGCGCGTGACCTCGAGCCGCGTCGCCGTGAAGGATCGGAACTCGAAAATGTCCTTCGGGCGGTAGTCGTCGGTCTTCTTCTTCAGGTCGTCGGCGATCGAGCTCTCGATGGTGAAGACCATCGGGCGCGACAGGTCTCGCGCATAGACCTGGCCGGTCGGCCCGGGCTTGCCGATGGCGACCGAGGCCCTCGAACTGCCCGCCCCGATCACGACGGTGGCCACCGGCTTGTCGAGGCCGTACAGCGTGAGATCCTTGCCCGTCGGGTCGGCGGAGACGATCGACTTCATCTGCGCGCTCTGGATGCGCCCGATGACTCCTTCGACGGCGCCCATGTCGGCACGCGCCTCGATCGGCCTGGTGATCTTCCACTGGGTGCCGGCCTTGGCGAAGGCCACGGTGTCACTGCCCGAGGTCACCTCGACCTGGTCGACTTTGTCCCGCTCGAACTTGAGAATCGACTTCTCGCGAAGGTCGAACGTCGTCTTGTTGAACGTCGAGTCGAGGAAGGCCGCGACCAGGAAGACGCGCTTCTCGGACGGCAGCTTCCCGTAGAGATCGCCGCCGGTCGCCGTCTTGTCGCCCAGGTACAGGTGCGTGGCCTCCTTGTCGCCGGCCTTGCGAAACGCGAGATCGAGCCTCGGCTTGGCGAGCCCGTACTGCGCAACATCGGCCGGGTTCTCGTCCACGACTCGGACAATTTCCAGCTGGGACAGGTTGCTGGTGATCCCGGCGGCCTCGGTCTCGTCGGCGCGCACCTGGATGGGTTCGGTGATTTCCCAGACGCCGTTGACCTTCTTCAGGACCGTCCGATCGCCCGAGGCGGCCTTGACCTGGACTTCGTCGATCTTCTCGGACTCGACCGTAAAGACCTTCTGTTTCGGCGCCGTATCCGTCGCGGCGGGCTTCTTCAGCTCCACCATGTAGATGTACGCCCCGAGTCCGACGAGCACGACGAGCAGAATCAGTGTCGATCGAAAGCCTCGCATTTAGCGCCTCCGCCACCAGGTGTAGATGCCGGTTGCGAAGATCACACCCGGGATGATGAGCAGCGCCAGCCACATCATCCTGCGGCTCTGATCCAGCGTGAGCGTGAGACGCCGATCGCTCGGTTCCTTGGGCCGGATCGCGATCAGGCTCTCCTGCTGCGCGAGCCAGTTGAGGGTGTTGAGGAACAGGTCCTTGTTGCCCTGGATGTTCAGGGCGTAGTTGGCGACGAAGTCCGAGTCGCCAATCACGGCGACGCGCGTTTCGGGCTTCCGTGGATTGGCGTCGCCCGCGGCAGGCGCGGGTGCGCCGGCTGCGGCGGCCGACACCGCGGCGCCGATCGCAACCGGACCCTTCTTGTCGCCCGTCTTCTCGTCCATCTCGACTTCGCCGGTCTTCATGAACCGATCGATGTCGGTTTCGGCCCAGCTCCGCGGGCTGGTCTCGATGAAGGTCTGCGGCGAGTGGCCGTTGACACCGCCCGACACCGGCGTGACGGAACGCGCCAGCGGATACGCGGTCAGGAAGTTGAACCGGTCCGTGATCGGGTGCTGCGGGTAGTTGGCGGCCACCGGCACCGAGGCATCAGCACCGATTAGCTGGCCCATCCCGCTCGCATCGACGACGATGTTGTTGCCGAGGTCGAAGCCCCATTCCTTCACCAGGGCCTGCAGGCCGGCGAACGGCGGGGTGGCGGACTTGTCCGGCGGGTCGATGAGCACGAGCATCTTGCCGCCCCTGTCGAGGTACTTGCGGATCGCCACGAGCTCCTGCGGGTACAGGTCGATCTTCGGTCCCGCGATCACGACGACCGACGCGTCGGCCGGCACGTCGCCAGCTTGGGCGAGGACCAGCTTGTCGAAGCCGAAGTTGTCCCGCTGCAGCGCCTGGGCGATGCCGTTGTAGCCGGTGCGGTCGGAGTTGGCCGGGTCCTTCTCGCCGTGTCCCTGGACGAAGTAGACCTTCTTCTGCTGGCCGGTCACGACCTTGATGATCGCGTTGGTCAGGTCCTGCTCGCTGTCGCCGACCACGCGTTCGGTGCGGCCCTTGTATTCGAAGACGACCGTGCCGTAGGACTGCACCTGGAGCGTCCGCGCGAGGCCCGGCTTCTTGTCAACGTCGACGTACTCGACCGACAGCTTGGAGCCGACATACTCGTACTCGCGCAGCTTGTCCTTGAACCGCTCGAGGTCCTGCGCCTTCTCGAACACGTAGGCCTTGAGCGGCGAGTCGAGCCCCTGCAGCACCTTCCTGGTCTGATCCGACAGGCTGAACTGGCCCGTCGCCGTCAGGTCCCAGCGCTTGTTCTGGCGCGCCCCGATGAAGTTGATCGCCACCAGGATGCCCAGCACGATGAGGATGCTGGCGGCGGTCAGCGTGCCGAGACGGGTCTGCCGGCGGCGGAACGCGCCGGCGATCTCGCGCCACTGGCCGAGGGTGTAGAAGAGCACGCACAGCAGGCCGCCCCAGGCTGCCCAGTACGCGTAGCGCTCCCACTCAGGTTTCAGGAACCGGACCGCGACCGCGCCGAACACCAGCGCCGTCCCGAGCCACCCGACAATGCCGGCAATCTTCTTGAACATCATCCGCGCCACCGTTCGCTGTCGACCGACTTGGCGGTCAGGAAGAGGCCGAAGGTGATGAAGCTCAGGTAGTAGATGACGTGCTTGGTGTCGATCACGCCCTTGGCGAAGTCGTCGAAGTGCTGCGTGATCGACAGGTAGGTGAACACCTGCTCGGCGGTCGGGCCGGCTACGCTGCCGATCCAGTCGATGATCCACAGCAGCAGGAAGACGGCGAAGGTCGCCATGCCGGCGACGATCTGGTTCTTGGTCACGCTCGAGACGAGCAGACCCACCGAGATGAACGCGCCTCCCATCAGCAGCAGGCCCACGTAGGCGGTCACGACCGGCTTCCACTCCGGGTTCCCGAAGAAGAACAGGACGCCCATGTACACCCCGGTCACCGCCAGCATCGCCGCGTAGAGGCTCAGCGCGCCCAGGAACTTGCCGATGATGATCTGGAAGTCGGTGATCGGCGAGGTGAGCAGCAGCTCGATGGTTCCGGACCGCTTCTCCTCGGAGTAGGTCCGCATGGTGATCATCGGGAGCGTGAAGAGCAGCACGACGGTGGTGTTGAGCAGCAGGGGCCGGATCATCTGCTGGTTCACGTTCATCGGCGCCGGCATTCCGAACTGCCCACCCTGCATGCTCTGCTGGATGAAGAAGTTCAGGATCGCGACGTAGAAGTAGCCGAACACGAGCGCAAACAGGCCGATCACCACATACGCGACCGGCGATTCGAAGTAGGCCTTCGCTTCCTTCTGTGCAATGGCGAGGATGTTGCCCATGACCCTAGGCCTCCTCCGGCTTGGTGTCCTGCTCCTCGGTCGTGACCTGCAGGAAGATTTCTTCAAGGCTCATTCGGGAAGGCCGGAGTTCCAGGAGGCCCCAGCCGGCATTGACCACCGTATGCGCCAGCTCGCGGCGGACGTCGCGGCCGCGGACGCTTTCCACCTCGAACCCGGTCGCGCCGTCGTGACGATCGACATCCGCCACCCGCGTCACGCCGGGGATGCCCTCGAGCACCGGCCGGGGGTCCGCCGTGCCCGGGTCCACCTGCACGTACATCACCTCGGCGCCGCGCAGCCGGCGCGTGAGGTTGTCGGGCGTGTCCACGGCGACGACGCGGCCCTTGTTGATGATGACGACGCGCTGGCAGGTTTGTGCGACCTCGGGCAGGATGTGCGTGCTCAGCACGATCGTGTGATTGCCCGCGAGCTCCTTGATGAGCTCCCGCGTCTCGATGATCTGCTTCGGATCGAGGCCGGCCGTCGGCTCGTCGAGCACCAGCACGTCGGGGTTGTGCAGCAGCGCCTGCGCCAGGCCGACGCGCTGGCGATAACCCTTCGACAGCTTGCCGCAGTGGCGCTCGGCCATGTCGGTCACGCGGATGCGGTCCATGACCGTGTTCACCCGAGTGGCGCGCTCGCTGGCCTGCACCCCTTTAATCTTCGCGACGAAGGTGAGGTACTCCCGCACGGTCATCTCGGGGTAGAGGGGCGGTGTCTCGGGGAGGTAGCCGGTTCGGCGCTTGGCCTCGATGGCCTGGTCGAACACGTCGAAGCCGGCGACGATCGCCTTGCCCTCGGTCGGCGGCATGTAGCCGGTGATGACCCTCATGGTGGTCGTCTTGCCGGCGCCGTTCGGGCCGAGGAAGCCCAGGATCTCGCCCCGCTCGACCCGGAACGAGACGTCGTCGACGGCAGTGACCCGGCCGTAGCGTTTGGTGAGGTGCTGAACCTCGATCACATCATTCTCCGTTGGTACCGTATCCCCAAGCTGCAATGAAGTGGGCGGGAGAGATGGGAACCTGCATGGTCCCGTCCGCCACTCCTTGAGACGCGTGCCCTGGTGCCCTCGGCCGGACTCGGGAGGTCGCTCAGGCGCGTTGAAATCAAGGCGCCTGAATCCTCCATGCTAGCGAGGCCATTCGAGGAGTGTCAACTCTCAAAGCGCCGCCGAGGATGGAGTCGAGGGCGTGGGTTACAGGTTAGTAGGTGACAGGTTGTTAGGTTACAGGTTACAGGTTACAGGTTACAGGATGGCCACGGTCGCCTGGCCGCAAGCCGCAAGCCTCCAGCCGCAAGCCCCCAGCCACGCGCTCCGTTCACTCGGCGCGGATCGCGTGAAACACCGCACGGTCCTGCCTGAACGCGAGACGGGCGCGGTTGCGGCCCTTCGCGTGGTGGTAGAGGGCCCGCGCTGCGCGAAACGGCCACGAGCGAGCCGGCGTAACCGTCCTCACGGAGCTGAATCCGACGCTCTGGAGCATGCCGGCGACGGCCAGCGGATTGGGGCCCCACCAGTTGGTCGGGTCGTTGTTGAGCTCGGTGCCCGGATAGAAGGCGGCAGCCGGCCGTGAAATGCCGACGCAATCGACCACGGTCTCGAGAATCAGCATCTGGCGCGTGACCGAAGCCACGCGCTCGAGCGCGAGCAGCGGATGCCGCAGGTGATAGAGCACGCCGAAGAAGAACACGACGTCGAATTGACCCGTGCGCGATGGGTCGAGGTCCATCACGTCGATGTTCAGGTCTTCCACCTTCGATCCGAGGGACTGCCTGGCGAGGTTGAATCCCGCCTGCGTGCCCCATCCCGTGCCGCTCCACGAGTAGGAATCGGTGGCGAGCACGCGCGAGGCGCCGCGCCGTTCGGCCTCGAACGAGAAGAACCCGTCCCAGGCCCCGATGTCGAGCACGGTCTTCCCGGCAAACGACCCGGGCAAGTCGAGACGGGGCAACCGTTCCGGCGTGTTGTCAATCCCTGGTGTGAGGATGCCGTCGCCGAGGTCGAGGGTGTGGTACCAGCGGATGCCCGCGACCCTGGCGCGCAACTGGTCGGTTTCCGCGGCGGTCCGGGGGGTGATCGGGTATCCGGTCATGAAAGACAAGTAGCGTACCGGACCTTCCAGCAGCACGCAAGCTTCGGCGGTGGGCGGTGCGGGACCTCCGAGCCCCCGGCCGGGGGTGGCTGCGCCCGGGGCCGCGCGGTCGGGGTAACATGGGATCGTGGAACTCGACAAGAGGCTGGCGACGCAACCGGCCCGTATGGACAGCAATGGCGCCGGGTCCAGCCCGCCCCAGGTCTGCACGCTGTGCGAGATTCACGCGGAATCCGTGTTCCGCGTCGAGGGAATGGACTGCCACGAAGAGGTGGCCATCCTCGAGCGTCGCTTGAAGCCGGTCCGGGGCGTCGAGGCGCTCTCCGCCGACGTCATGGGCCAGCGACTCCACGTGACCTACGACGCGGCCAAGCTGTCCACCGCGGCCATTGCCGACGCGGTGGCGGACACCGGCATGCGCGCGTGGCTCGAGCACGAAGAGCCCGCGCGCGTGGCCAGCATGGAGGGACGGTCCCGCCGATCGCTGGTTTTCGTATCGGGCGCCGCGACCGCCCTCGGCCTCCTGCTCGACGCCCTCGGAGCCGGATCCCTCGTCACGACGCCGGTCTTCGCCGCGGCCGTCGCGTCCGGAGGACTCTACTGGGTCCGGCGTGCGTGGTCATCGGCCCGCGTCTATTCCCTCGACATCAACGTCCTGATGCTGCTCGCGGTGCTGGGCGCGATGGTGATCGGCCAGTGGAGCGAAGCCGGCGCGGTGACGTTCCTCTTTGCGCTCGCCCAGTTGCTCGAGGCTCGATCGATGGAACGGGCCCGCCTCGCGATCCGCGCCCTGATGGAGCTTGCCCCCAACGACGCCCTGGTCAGGCGCGACCAGGTCGAGCGGCGCATCAGCGTGGAGGAGGTGCGCGTCGGCGATACGCTTATCGTGCGCCCCGGAGAGAAGATCCCGCTCGACGGCCGCGTGCTGGACGGCACCAGCGAAGTCAACCAGGCGCCGATTACCGGGGAATCGATGCCGGTGGAAAAGGCCGCCGGAGCCGAGGTGTTCGCCGGCACCATCAACGGCCGGGGAGCGCTCTCGATCGAAGTGACGCGCCTCCGGCGCGACACCACGCTGGCTCGCATCATCGCGCTGGTCGAGCACGCGCAGGCCCAGCGCGCGCCGTCGCAAACCTTTGTCGAGCGCTTCGCGCAGATCTACACCCCGGCCGTGATCGCGCTGGCGGTTGCGGTGGCGATCGTGCCGCCGGTCGCGCTCGGGCAGCCGCTCCAGACATGGTTCTACCGCGCGCTGGTGCTGCTGGTCATCTCGTGCCCGTGCGCGCTGGTGATCTCGACGCCGGTGTCGATTGTCTCGGCGCTCGCATCGGCCGCGCGCAAAGGCGTGCTCATCAAGGGCGGGCGCCACCTCGAGCGCCTCGGCACAATCCGCTGCATCGCGTTCGACAAGACCGGCACCCTGACGCACGGCGCGCCCGAGGTCGTGGACGTGCTGACGGCCAACGGGGCGTCGCGGCAATACGTGCTGCAGATCGCGGCCGCGCTCGAGGCCCGGTCGGACCATCCCGTGGGCCGTGCGATTCTCCGGCGGGCGGCCATGGAGGACGCGCTCGCCCCGGCGGGAGATGATCACCAGGCGCTGCCGGGGCTGGGCGCCGCGGCCATGGTGGGAGGAGTCCCCGCGCTCATCGGCAATCACCGCCTGTTCGAGTCGCGCGAGTTGTGCACGCCCGAACTCGACGCGAAGATCGCGAAACTGGCCGACCAGGGCCGCACGGCCGTGCTGGTCGCGCACGACAACCGGCCCATCGGCATCGTGGCGGTCGCCGACGCGGTCAGGGAAACCGGTCGCGCAGCGATCGACCTGCTCCGCCAGCAGGGCATCGAGCGCTTCGTCATGCTGACCGGCGACAATACCGGGACCGCGCGGCAGGTCGCGGCCGGGCTCGGCATCGACGAGATTCGCGCGGAGCTGATGCCGGCCGACAAGGTCACCGCGGTCAACGAGCTCCGGTCGTCGGCCGCGTCGGTTGCAATGGTGGGGGACGGCGTCAACGACGCCCCGGCGCTTGCCGCCGCGGATGTCGGCATCGCGATGGGCGTGGCGGGCAGCGACGCCGCCCTCGAGACGGCCGACATCGCGCTGATGTCCGACGAGCTGCTTCGGATCCCCTACGCCATCCGCCTGAGCCGCGCGACGACGCGGAACATCAAGGTGAACATTGCGATGTCGATCGGGCTCAAGGCCATCTTCCTGGTGCTGGCCGTCGCCGGGACGGCGACGCTCTGGATGGCCGTGATGGCCGACATGGGCGCCTCGCTGCTCGTCATCGGCAACGGACTGCGGCTGCTGCGGTACGACTGAAGACAGGACAATCGGTACCGGCTGGCGGCAGGCGGCAGGCGGCTGGCGGTCAGTCACGCGAGCACGCCGAGAGCCGCCGGGCTCGCCGGGGCTGCCCTGGAGTCCGCTCAAGCCAGAGAAGCCCCGGCCTCCATCGGACACGCAGCCGGGCGGCAGGCGGCGTGGACAGCGTGTAATGTGGACTGTCTGTAACCTGTCACCTGTAACCTTCATTCCCTCGACTCCATCCTCGGCGGCGCCACGACGAGATCGGCTGGCGGCTGGAGGCACGCCCGCCGCCAACCGTTTCCCGACACTCCCGCTTGACTCAATCGTGTTTCGCCGGTGTCAGCAGCACCCTCGCCACGCGAATGCCATCCAGGGCCTCGACCCGGATCCGCCGGCCGTCCACCTCCACCACATCGCCCAGGCGCGGCCTTCTCCCGAGCCGCCCGAGCACGTAGCCGCCAATCGTGTTGTAGGCGCCCTCGTCTATCGTGAGGCCGAACTGCGCGTTCACGTCGGTGGTGAGCGTCAGCCCGTCGAGCAGCGCCGATCCGTCGGTCAGCACCGACACGCGCGTCGGCGCGGCATCGGAATCCGCACCGATCTCCCCGACGATGCGCTCCATCAGCCGCTCGAATGTGACGATGCCGGCGGTGCCGCCGTACTCGTCGATCACGACGGCCAGCGACGTCCGATGCCGGCGCATCTCGCTGAGCAGATCGTCGAGGCCGAGCGTTTCGGGCACCGTGAGCGCCTCTCGCATCAGCGGTGTCAGGTCAACCACCTCAGGGCGCGCCGAGATTGCCCGGACGATGTCGCGGAGGTGCACGACCCCCGCGATGTCGTCGAGGTGAGCGCGGTACACGGGAAGCACCGAGAGGGGGCTGCTCGAAACCCGGGCCAGGATGTCGTCGAGGCCGGCCTGCACCGGAAGCGCGGTCATCTCGGTGCGGGGCAGCATGACCTGCCCGGCGGTCAGGTCGCTGAATCCGAACACGCGGTGCAGCATCTGCTCCTCGTCTTCCTCGATGACGCCCGCCTCCTGGCTGGCCGTCACCAGCATCTTCAGCTCCTCCTCCGAGTGGACGAGCGAGTGGCGGGTGGGCGCCTTCAGCCCGAGCAGTCCGACCACGGCTCGTCCCATGCCGTTGAGCATGACGATGAACGGCCAGCAGACGGTCATGAACAGCTCGGTCGGCTTGCCGACGATGAGTGCCGTGCGCTCGGCCTGCTGCAGGGCGATCGTCTTCGGAGCCAGCTCGCCCAGCACGATGTGCAGGGTGGTGATCAGGGCGAATCCGATCGCGACGGCGATGGTGTGCGCGGTGACGCGCGAGAGGGCCGCCGGCAGGAAGGCGAGCCCCCGTTCGATCAGCGAGGCCACCGCCGGTTCCCCGATCCAGCCGAGACCGAGGCTGGTCATCGTGATCGCCAGCTGCGTGGCCGCGATGTAGCTCTCGGGTTCCGACAGCGCGCGCCGCACCGGGCGCGCCAGCCGGTTGCCCTCGGCGATGAGCTGATCGATGCGGGTCTTCCGGACCGTCACCAGCGCGAATTCCGCCGCGACGAAGAAGCCGTTGGCGAACACGAGGGCGAAGACGACTCCCAGCCGGACGGCGGCTTCGTTCAAGCCGATGGCTGTCTCCTGCATGAGCGGGCCTCCGGAAGGAGACTCTACCACCGGGGGCTGTCCCGGCGGGATCACGGGTCGATTGGCGGTTGGAGGATCAGGACTCCGGGTGACGGGTCCTGAACTGCTCGTCGATGAACTGGTCGATGGCGGCCTGATCGGCGGGATCGATGCGCTCGAACTGGAGGCCCATGCCGACCCGCGCGTCGCTCCACGCGACCCGCGCCTCGGCATCGACGTCCTGCTTGGAGTTGGGCAGGCGGAATCGCACCCGCACGCGAGAGGCGGGCTCGAGCGGCGTCATCGTCCGGATGCCGAGGCCTCCCTTGCCGAGACTGAGCGTGACGGCGGCGCTGATGCTGTCGGCGAAACGGTAGGCCACCGGGATGCCGAGCACGACGCGGGGGCCGCTGCGCCGGTCGAAATTGTCCGGGAACAGGTGCGGCGCGAGCGAAGGCAGGATGTACTGGGAGGCGCTGAACTCGTTCACGTAGCCGGCCACGCCGAGCTGGGACAGGACTCGAACCTCCTGGGCGCTGGAGATGGTCCCGCTGAAGACGAGGATCGTCAGCCGGCCGCCGTCCAGCTTGCGGATCGATCGGACCAGCTCCACCCCGCAGGCGGGCGGCAGCCTGAGGTCCACCAGGATCAGGTCGATCGCCGCCAGGTCGGTCCGGATGCGCGCGAGCAGTTCTGCCGCACTGCGGGCCGTGACGGCACGGTGGCCGGCATGTTCGAGAGCCGCCTTGAAGCGCTCCCGGACCAGCGGGGTCTCATCCGCAATGACGACGGTCTTGTACGCAACTCCGGTGCCGACCATTCAGTCTCTCGTATCGGACGGGACTGGCTGTAACCTTAGGAGAGAGAGATGGGTCGATTCGGGAGCCGCGGAGCGGATTGCGAAGCTTCGAGGGTTCTCGTTATAATCCTGCTTCCCGCGGCGAATCTCGGGCCGAAATCGTGGTGCCTCCGGGCTTCGACCGAGGCGAGGCCGGAGACATCGGCCCTGCGCGTCAGGCAACAACCCGTTCCGGTGCCCGGGAGGAGGCGGTATGGCGAACTGCCCTGAATGTGACTTCGAGATCGACGTTGACGAATACGACGTCGAGAAGGGCGACACGCTCGAGTGCGACAACTGCGGCGTGACGCTCGAGGTCACCGGCTCGTCTCCGATCGAACTCGAACTCGTTCCCGACGATGAAGACGAGGACGAGGAGAGTGATGAAGACGACGAAGACGAGGATGAGGACGAGGACGAAGAAGACGAGGAATGGGAATCGTAACGGATCATCGTGCCTCGACTGAGGCCGTGCTCGAGGGGTGGGACCTGACCTCCAAGGAAGGGGCGCTGCGGCGCGCGCTCGCCGGGATGGAGTCGGTGCTCGTGGCGTTCAGCGGCGGCTCCGACAGCGCCTACCTCGCGTATGCCGCGACCGCCGAGCTCGGCGGCCGGGTGCTGTGCGTGACGGCCGAGAGCCCGAGCTACCCGTCCCGGCACCGCCAGCTCGCCGTAAACCTGGCGCGCGAATTCGGGTTGCGGCACGAAATCATCGCCACCGCAGAAATGGATCGGCCCGAGTACCGCGCCAACGGCCCGGACCGCTGTTATCACTGCAAGCACGAGCTCTACACGAGGTTGACCGCCATGGCGCGGGACCGCGGGTTCGCCGCCGTGTGCGACGGCAACAACGCGGACGACCGCGGCGACTATCGCCCCGGCCGGCAGGCGGCACGCGAGTTCGGCGTGCGCAGCCCGCTCGACGAAGCGGATCTGTCGAAGGCCGAGATCCGGGAGCTCTCCAGGCGCGCCGGCCTTCCGAGCTGGAACGAACCGGCGTCCGCCTGCCTGTCGTCGCGCATTCCGTACCACTCGGAGGTGACCGACGAGAAGCTGAGGCAGATCGAGCAGGCCGAGGCGGTGCTGCAGGGCCTCGGGTTCCGCGGTTTCCGCGTGCGCCATCACGGCGATACGGCCCGCCTCGAGATTGCGCCCGCCGAGATGATCCGCGCGCTCGATCCCGAGGTGCGCGGGATCATCGTGCGGGAGCTCAAGAGTGTCGGGTACCGCTACGTCACGCTCGACCTTCAGGGCTATCGAACCGGCAGCCTCAACGAAGGCCTCCTGCTGCGCCAGGTCTAGCACCACGTGTCTTTGCCTTCGACCATTCGTCGCGCCGGCCCCATCTGGTGGCTCGCAAGTGCCCTGACCGTCGTCTTCCTGCTCGGGCACCTGCCGTTTCTGGCCTCGACGCTCGAGGACCTCGACTCGGTCAATTTCGCCCTCGGCCTTCGCCACTTCGATCCGTCGCTGCATCGCCCGCACCCGCCCGGGTACCCGATCTACATGGCGCTCGGCAAGGCCGCGAACCTCGTCGCACGCGAACCGGCATCGCTCGCCATCTGGGGCGCGCTGTTTGGGGCGCTGTCGGCGTTCTCGCTCGTTCAGCTGTTTCGGAGCCTCGACCGCCTGGACGGTGACGATCGCGAGGGTCCTCCCGGCGCGGCCACCCTCCGTCAGGCGCTGACCAGCCCGGCGGTTGCCGCCACGGTGCTGACCATGGCGTCGCCGCTGTTCTGGTTCACCTCGTCTCGTCCGATGAGCGACGTGGCGGGGCTCGCCGCGGCGCTGGCCGTCCAGGCGATTCTTGTCACCGCGATCGTGCGGCAGCGCAGGCCCGTGACCGGGCTCGCGCGCGGCGAGTACGACGCGGAGGCGGCCGCCCGGTCGGGCCGCGTGATCCTGGTCGGCGCCTTCGCAGCCTCGGCGGCGATCGGGCTCCGGTCGCAGGACGCCTGGCTGGCCCTTCCGCTGCTGGCACTCGTGCTGTTCGACCGCGCGGGCCGCGGGGCGGCCGGGGCGCTCATCGGGAGTGCCGTCTGGTTCATCTTCGGCGTTCTGCTCTGGGCGGTGCCGCTGGTGGTGGCGACGGGCGGCCCAGCGACGTACTGGCAGGCCCTCACGGCGCAGGGCGGTGAGGACATCAGCGGAGTCGATCTGCTCGCGACCAACTTCGGCGCGAGGCGCGCGGCATTCGGGTTGCTGGACACGTTCCTCCATCCGTGGGCGTGGAACCCTCTCGGCGCGATCATCCTCGTGCTGGCGGCGATCGGCGGCGTGGCGATGATCTGGCGCTCCCAGCGCGCGCTGTTCGTCCTGCTGGTGGCCTTTCTGCCGTACGGGCTGTTCCACCTGTTCTTCCACGAAACGTCGATGACGCGTTATGCCTTGCCGCTCATCCCGCCGGTGGTCTACCTGGCGGTTCGGGCGCTGTACCTGCGCGACCGCACCGTCGGCGCCGTCGTGACCGCCGCGCTGGCGCTCGTCAGCCTGGTCATCGTCGTGCCCGCGCTGGCGCAGTACTCGTCGATGGGAAGCCCCGTGTCGCGCACGATGGCGGATGTCCGCACGGCGGCGGCGCAGGACAACGGTGCGGTGCTGGGCATGCACTACTCGTTCAGGCGCAGCGCCGAGGCAGAACTGGGCGACGCCGCGTTCGTGCTGCCGACCTTGCCGAAACACGAGTGGCTCTCGCTCGTGAAGTTCTGGACCGGGGGTGGAACCGGTCCCGCGTGGTTTCTGCAGGACCCGCGACGGACCGACCTGGCGTTGATCGACCCGCGATCCCGTGTGGTCCGGAAGGCCTACCGATGGCCCTTCTCGAGCCGGGAGTTCCTGGCCGGCATCCGCCCGGACGAGATCGACTGGATCGAGATGCGCAACCCCGGCTGGTTCGCCGCAGAAGGCTGGGACCTGACGCCGGAGACGGCCGGCGTGTCGCGGCTCGACCGGCGCTCGCTCGACCGGGGGCCCATCACGGCATGGGTGCAGCGGCGCGAAGGGCCGGCGACGATCATGATCGGCGGGCGCCACCTCGGTCAGGCCGGAGCCCTGCCGGTGCAGTTCACGATTTCGATCGACGGGCGCGTGATCGAGTCGTGGAACGTGCCGCCGACCGATCCCTTCTTCATGCGATTCGTACAGGTTGCCGCGGGCACGCTGGCCGGATCCGGCCGCTGGGCGCGCCTCGAGGTGGCCGCGACGACCACCGAGGGGATCTCCCGCGTGAATGCGGCCATCGAACAATTCGACCTGCAGGCGCCGGAGGTTCCCATCCTGGGCTTCGATCAGGGATGGTACGAGCCGGAGTACAATCCCGCGGAAGGGAAGTTCTGGCGGTGGACGAGCGGCCGCGCCGTGGCGCGCCTCAGCGTCGCCGCGGATGTCACGCTGGAGCTGTCCGGCGAGTCGCCGCTTCGCTATTTCGATCGGGCGCCCCGCGTCGTGATCAGGGCGGGCGACCAGATCCTTCGCCGCGAAGAACCCACGGCCGACTTCACGTGGCGGGTCAGCATTCCGCGCCAGGCGCTCGAGCTCGCGAAGGGGCAGATCACGATCGAGACCGATCTGACCTACCGCCCGATCGATCGAGGCCAGAACAAGGACCCGCGCGCCCTCGGCCTTCGCATTTATCAGTGCACGATCAGCCCCGGGACATAGCCACTGGCCCCGAATCTCGGCCGATCGCGCCTGGGGGCGGCGATCGGGCGATCGAGCGAACGCGTTCGATTCCTGCTTTTTCACGCCACTGAAGCGGCCGAATCGTTTGACATCGCCGAGACGTTCTCGGTAAGCTCCACCTCGAGAGGGCTGATTCGACAGCTCAACGCCTTGGATCGGCCTCCTGGTCTGCTTCGCGGGACCATAACGCGTCACTCGGGGGTATGCCGATGAAACGTTTCACCCGATTCGTGCTCCTGGTTGCAGTGTGTGCCGCACTGGGGTCTGTCGTGGCGTGCGCCAAGAAGGCGCCCGTCGTCGCGCCCGCGCCGCCTCCACCGCCTCCGCCCGTGGTGACACCACCGCCGCCACCCCCGCCGCCGCCACCGCCGCCACCCCCGCCACCTCCGCCGAAGGTGCTCACAGAGGACGAGATATTCGCCAACAAGTCCCTGGACGAGATCAACGCCGAGCACAATCTCGCGGACGTGTACTTCGACTACGACAAGTCGGTGATACGCGAGGATGCCAAGGCGCCCCTGCAGAAGGATTCCGATTGGCTGAAGCGGTGGGCGAGCGTGAAGTTCACGGTGTTCGGCCACTGCGACTCACGAGGTACGGTCGAATACAACCTGGCCCTTGGCGAGAAGCGGGCCGTGGCCGTACGCAATTACCTCGTGAGCCTCGGCGTGCCGGTCGATCGAATCATGACGGTCAGCAAGGGCAAGGAAGCGCCCTTCTGCTCCGAAGAGAACGAAACGTGCTGGCAGCAGAACCGGCGGGGCCATTTCGTCATCACGGCGAAATAGTCACCGAGGCGATGACGGTTCGTTCTTGAGACTGTAAAGAGCCCGACCGGCTGGCGTTTCGCGTTGCCAAGCGACACGCCAGCCGGGCGATGATCAGCCTTCGTGCCGGCGCTCCGCGTCGCCATCCCCAGCCAACCCGTGCGCCTGACGTTCCGCGATAGACACGGCCATCGCGTCGGCCGCCTTTCGCGGGTCTGCCGCCGCCGTGATCGGTCGTCCGACCACGATGTAGCTCGCGCCGGCGTCGAGAGCCTCGGCCGCCGTCATCGTCCGGGCCTGGTCATCCTTGCGGGTCCCGCCGCCTTGCGCAGTCGCCTGCGGAGGGATTGCCCTGATCCCCGGCGTCACGAGAAGAAAATCCTGCCCGAAGAGGGCCCGTCAGCCGCACGATCTCCTGCGGTGATGCGACCACGCCATCGAGGCCGGCCTGGTGCGCGAGCCTGGCCAGCCCATCGACCTGCTCCCCGATCGTACGGGTGACGCCGATCTCTGCGAGCGTGGTCTGATCGAAGCTGGTCAGCACGGTAATGGCGACGATGAGCGGCGGGCGACGCCCGAGTTTCGTAGCCGCCTCGCGGGAGCCGTCGAGGGCCGCGCGCATCATGTCGGACCCGCCCGACGCATGGACGTCGAACAGCCAGACGCCGAGGCGCGCGGCTTCGGCGGCGGCGCCGGCCACGGTGTTCGGAATGTCGTGATACTTCAGGTCGAGGAAGACCTGGTGTCCCTGCTCAACCAGCCGCCGGACGATGTCCGGGCCCGCGGCCGTGAAGAGCTGCTTGCCCACTTTGACCGCGCCCACCGCCCCGCGCAGCTCGTCGGCGAGCGCCAGGGCGCGAGCGGGCGAGTCCACGTCGAGCGCGACAATGATCCGGTTCATGGTGTCCTGTCGGGTTCGGCGGCAATGCGGCGTCGGGCTGCCGGCTGGCGGCTCTCGGCTCCCGGCCACGCACGCAGATCCGACCCGTGAGATGCCTTCGCCCACGTCACTGGCGCCTGGCCCCAAGCCCCTGGCCCCAAGGCCCCAGCCTAATGTCCCGCCGCGGGCTGCAGCGTGTCGAGCGTGCCGACCAGATCGGCGATCCGATCGATCCTGTGGCGCTCGAGGTAGTCCGTGATGCCCGCGAGCAATTTCGGCCAGATGAAGGGATCGACGAAGTTCGCCGTGCCGACCTGGACCGCGCTCGCCCCGGCAATCATGAACTCGAGCACGTCCCGCGCGCTGCTGATCCCGCCCATGCCGATGACCGGGATCTTCACCTGCTTCGCGCACTCGTAGACCATGCGGACGGCGATGGGCCGGATGGCCGGCCCGCTCAGCCCGCCCATCACGTTCGAGAGCATCGGCCGCCGGGTTTCGACGTCGATGACGAGCGCCAGGAACGTGTTCACGAGCGACACCGCGTCGGCTCCCGCCTCCTCGGCGGCCTTCGCGAACGACGACACGCTGGTCACATTGGGCGTGAGCTTGGGAATGATCGGCAGGTGCGTGGCCCGCCGCACCGCACTGACGACCTCGTGGGTGCTCGCCAGGTTGCAGCCGAACTGGATGCCGCCTTCCTTGATGTTCGGGCACGAGATGTTCAGCTCGAGCGCCGCCACGCCGTCGACTTGTGAGAGGATGCGCGCCAGCTCGGCGTACTCGTCGATCGAGCTGCCGCAGATGTTCACGATGATGGTGGCGCCCAGGCGCCGAAGGTCCGGCATCCGCTCGGCGATGAACCGGTGCACGCCGATGCCCTGCAGGCCGATGGCATTGACCATTCCCGAGGGCGTCTCGACGATGCGCGGAGGAGGATGGCCCTCGCGCTCGGCAAGGAACAGGCCCTTCACGCTGATGCCGCCCAGGCTCGACAGGTCGACGACCCCGGCGTATTCCACGCCGTACCCGAAGCAGCCGCTCGCCGCTATCAGGGGATTGCGCAGGCGGAGCGAGCCGATGGAGACGCTGAGATCCACGGGTCAGTCCCAGATGATGTCGTCGCCGCTGAACACCGGGCCGGCCGAACACGAACGGGCGTAGTGGGCGCGCCCCGACCCGTCGCGGACCCGCACCACGCAACTGTAGCAGCCGCCCATGCCGCATCCCATGATGCGTTCCATGGACAGCTCGGACTTCCGTCTGAACGCGGTGGCGACCCGGCCGACCGCTTTCAGCATGGGCTCGGGCCCGCAAGCGTAGATGCTGATGGCGGGCACGGTCTCATGCTCTCGCAGTGCCTGCTCGAGCGGCATCGTCACGCGGCCGTGAACCCCGCGGCTTCCGTCCTCGGTGGCCAGCACGAGCCGCACGCCGCGTTCGGAGAACCACTCCAGCCAGAACAGTTCGTGGGCCGTCCGTGCCCCGTAGAACAAGGTCGTCGGCGTGTGCAGGCTCTGAAGCGACTCGGTGAGCGTGGCGAACGGAGCGAGCCCGACGCCCCCGGCGACCATCCACGCTTCGGCGGGTGGAGCCACTGCGGAGAAGGGCTTTCCGAGCGGGCCGAGGCAGGCCACCCGATCGCCGGCGGAGGCCTGGTAGAGCAGATCCGTGCTGATGCCCACCCGCTTGACGAGCAGTGACAACCCGCGCATGCGGCCCTGCTGATCGCGCAGCAGTTCGAAGACCGAAAACGGCCGGCGGAGCAGCGGATCGGTGCCCGTTCCCGGCTTGACCATGACGAACTGGCCGGGCCTGGTATCGGAGGCGATCTGCGGCGCGGCAAGTGCGAGCACGCTGTAGTCGGGAGAGAGCCGCGTGTTGGAGAGCACCTCGGCAGACACATCGACGGGGCCGGACATGGAGGAAGTATACATGCAGCGGAATTCCTCCTCGCGCAATCACTGATCGTCCGCCTCCGATTCGGATACATTAGCGTTGGTGCGGAAACATCGGCTCACGCTCTTCGGGTCATCTTCTATCGGGCCTGGCCTTGCAGCCCGAGGTGAAAGTCCGTCTGCATTCAACCGGTGCGGCATCCCGCCTCGCTTCGTTGCTCGACGCTCAAATATTCCCGATATTCTCGCGTGTCGCGCCTTTCGATCCGGGCGCATCACCCGGTTTCGTCCTTCGGCAACCTCAGGACGCCCTGAGCCAGTCGAAGGGCGGTGCGACGACGCACTTACGCCACGGACTGCTGCGCCGGCGTGCGTGAGTCGTAGGACTCATATGAGGGAATCCTGATGCGGTATTTCCGCATGCTGACCAATTCGGTGATTGGCGGCGGCCTGGTCGCGCTCTACGTCACGATTCTCGTCCTGCAGTTGAACCCCGGCTACGGGTTGGCGGGCCTGTTGCCGCTCGCGGTGACCTTCGCGCTCACCTATGGCGTGCACGCGTCGGCGTGCTTCTACGTGTTTTTCGTGGTGCGCCAGTTGACGACGGCCGAAGTGCTCTCGCCCGGGTGGATCAGTTTTCGCTTCCTCATCTGGGTCGTCTCCGCGGCGACCGCCGTCGGATCGGCCCTC
This sequence comes from uncultured Acidobacteriota bacterium, assembly GCA_963843385.1. Taxonomy (GTDB): domain Bacteria; phylum Acidobacteriota; class Vicinamibacteria; order Vicinamibacterales; family JAKQTR01; genus CAVOHU01. The sequence continues at coordinate 885,440 of CAWJJY010000003.1, read as the reverse complement.
ATGTGGATCAACCTGACCAGCTTCCGCAGTGTGCTCGACCAGGACACCCTGCGCCGGATGGCGAGCGGCGCCGTGGCGCTGACCGCCTGTGCAGGTGTGACCCTCGGCATGGCGCTGGTGCACCTCTGGCTCCGGGGGCGCCACACCCGCATCCGCGCGGCCATCCTGGGCATCGTAGTGGTGTCCTCGGTGGCGGTGCCCCTGACGGCCCGCGGCCCGGGCATCTCCGTCCAGCGGCCGCCGCAATGGCGTGACGGCCCGGCCGAGCCGAGCAGCAGCACCGGCGAGAGCCGCGTGATCGTGATCCTGCTCGAGGGAGGCTCGCTCGACATCATCAGGCCGGCGGCTGCGGAGGGCCGCCTTCCGCACTTCGGGCAAATCCTCGACGCCGGCGCGTCGATGCACGTCGCGAGCCTGCGGCCCGTTCAACCGGCGCCGGTGTGGACCGCTGCCGCAACCGGCAAGCTGCCCGGGCACAATGGGATTCGATCGGCCGCGACCTTCTGGCCCGTGACGGGGGCGGACCGAATCGAGGTGCTTCCGGACTACTGCTTTGCCCAGGCGCTGGTCCGGTTCGGCTTCCTCAATCAGCAATTGCACGCCAGTTCGGACATCCGGTCGCGCCCGTTGTGGAGCATCCTCAACAGCCAGGGTATTTCGGCGGGCGTGGTGAACTGGCCCATCACGCACCCGGCGCACCAGATTCAGGGCTACATGGTTACCGACCGGTTCAAGCTGCTGCAGGAATCGTCGCTCGAGCCCGAGAGCGCCGGCGTCATCTGGCCCCAGGAGGCGCTGCCGATGGCCATGGCGGTGGCGACGGCGCGGCCGGTCCTCAGCCCGCTGGTGACCGCGCCTCCGCCGGAATCGCAGGAGATGTCGGCCCCTGGCGACGTCAGGCCGTGTTCGTCGGACCGCGCGCTGGAACAGGTCGCAGCCGAGCTGGACCGCCAGTACCCGGTCCGCGTCTCGGTCGTGCGCTACGAATGCCTCGACACGGCGGGCCACTACTTCCTTCGATACGCCGTGCCGTGGGCGTTCGGAGACGTGACCAACGACGAGCGTCAGCGCTACGGACAGGTGCTGGACTCGTACTACGCGGCGGCGGATGCCGCCGTCGGCCGCACGATGGCCACGCTGAAGCCCGGCGACCTGCTGCTGGTCATGTCGGGATTCGGCATGGAGCCGCTCAGCGTCGGCAAGCGCCTGATCGAGCGGGCCTTCGGCAATCCCGGGCTGAGCGGCACGCACGAGAAGGGCCCCGACGGATTCCTGCTGGCCTACGGATCGATGGTGAACCCCGGCACCTTCGCCCGCGCCTCGGTGCTCGACCTGACGCCGACGATTCTGTACTACCTGGGACTTCCGGTCGGGCGCGACATGGACGGCTCGGCGCGCACCGACATCTTCCAGCGAACGTTCACCTCGGAACGGCCAATTGCGTACATACCTACTTACGATCGTTAGGCTGGAGGCTGGGGGCTGGAGGCTGGGGGCTCGGCACTCGGTAAGTCTCTCCGCAGCCCCGTTTGCCGGCAGGGGCCCCGCCCTTGACTTGGCGCTACGCGCACGCGCTAGGCGGAACCAGAACGCGTCAATCGAGCGGTGTCTGCGGGGCGCAACTCAAGGGTGTTGTCGGCGACAGCGTGGGGCTCTGTGCCACGGAAACGCCAGAGGTGGCGTTTCCACGCGCACCTGGTCTTCGCGCAGCGCGCTCGCTCACGGCCGAAGCGAAGCCGCCCCACCACGATTTCGGCCCCCTCGTGCTTCGTGAAGTCCTCGGCTTGAGGTGCTCGCGTCATGGCCGACCAGGCACCGCACCGTTGGCGGCCTCCAGCCACCAGCCACCAGCCGTGTACGTGATATGCTGATGCAACTCTTTAAGAACGGCCCGTGAGGCCGGCAAGAGGTGCTTGTGTTCCGCCACGTTTTCCCCCGCGTCATCTGCCAGACACTCCGGCCGCCACGCCATTCAGCCGCACGCTGCCTCGTCCGGCGGTTCTCCGCGTGCTCCGTCGCTCGACACAGATCCAGGAGGAGCCGATGCCCGTAGTCATGGACGCGGAGCGAGTGGGCCGCGCGCTCACGCGCATCGCGCACGAAATCGTCGAGCGCAATCGCGGGATCGAGAACCTGGCGCTCATCGGCGTGCGCACCCGCGGGGTGCCAATCGCCCGCCGCCTGGCCGCCAGCCTGCAGCAGATCGCCGGTCACGAAGTCCCGGTCGGCGCCCTCGACATCACGCTCTACCGCGACGACCTGATGCGCCACGCCGTCGGCCCCCAGCCCATCGTCCGGAGCACGGAAATCCCGTTCTCGATCGACGATCGGCACATCATCCTGGTCGACGACGTGCTGTATACAGGCCGGACGATTCGGGCCGCGCTCGACGCACTGATCGACTTCGGTCGGCCGAAGACGATTCAGCTCGTCGTACTCGTCGATCGGGGGCATCGCGAGCTGCCGATCAAGGCGGACTACGTGGGCAAGAACCTCCCGACCGCGCGGCGCGAAACGGTGCAGGTGCGCCTGAGCGAAAGTGACGGCCGCGACGAGGTGGTGATCGAACAGTCGGAAGGAGGTACGCCGTGACCGAGGTCGCGACCGGGCTGCGCGGCAAGGATCTGCTGGGCATCGCCGATCTGACCGCCGTCGAGATCCGGCTGATCCTGGACACGGCCGCCGCGATGCGCGAGATCGCGGCCCGCCCCATCAAAAAGGTTCCGGCGCTGCGCGGCAAGACCGTGGTGAACCTGTTCTACGAGCCGTCCACGCGGACTCGCACCTCGTTCGAGGTCGCCGAGAAGCGCCTGAGCGCCGACACGCTGAACATCGCCATCGCCAGCTCGAGCGTGGTCAAGGGCGAGACGCTGGTCGACACCGCGCAAAATCTCATGGCCATGGCGCCCGACCTGATCGTGCTCCGCCACGCGTCGGCCGGGGCGTGCCACCTGCTCGCCCGGACGTGCAAGGCCGGCATCATCAACGCGGGCGACGGCATGCACGAGCACCCGACGCAGGCGCTGCTCGACGCGTTCACGATCCTCGACCGCAAGGGGCGCCTCGAGGGACTGAAGATCGCGATCGTGGGCGACCTGCTTCACAGCCGGGTGCTGCGTTCGAACGTGCTGCTGCTGACCAAGATGGGCGCCGACGTCTGGTTGTGCGGGCCTCCGACGCTGATGCCGCCCGGCATCGAGCGGCTCGGCGTCCACGCCACGACCTCGGTCGAAGAGGCGGTGGCCGACGCGGACGCGGTGATGATGCTGCGGATCCAGCTCGAGCGGATGCAGGGCGGGTTCTTCCCGTCGCTGCGCGAATACTTCAACCTGTTCGGCATGACGGCCGCGCGTGTCCGCCTGGCGAAGCCGGACGCCATCATCATGCACCCGGGGCCGATGAACCGCGGGGTCGAGATCGCCTCGGATGTCGCCGACGGCCCGGCCTCGGTCATCCTCGACCAGGTCGCCAACGGCGTCGCCGTCCGCATGGCCGTCCTGTATCTGCTGGCTGGAGGCGATCATGAAGTTGCTGCTTAGGGGCGGACGCGTCGTGGACCCGGCCTCGGGCGTGGACGGCGTGCGCGACGTGCTCATCGACGGCAGCCGCATCGGTCTGGTCGCGCCGTCGATTCCCATGGAATCCTGCCGGGACGCCAGCCTCTTCGACGTTCCAGCCGGCATCGTCGTGTGTCCCGGCTTCATCGACATGCACGTGCACCTGCGCGAGCCTGGCTACGAGCACAAAGAGACCATCGCCTCCGGCGTGGCCGCGGCCATCGCCGGCGGATTCACTGCCGTGGCCTGCATGCCGAATACCAGGCCGATCAACGATAACGCCAGCGTGACCCGGTACATCCTCAAGGCTGCCGAGGCCGCGAGCCTGGCCCGCGTGTATCCGATCGGCGCCGTCTCCAAGGAGTCGGCCGGAGAGCAACTGGCCGAGATGGCCGAACTGAAGGCCGCCGGGTGCGTCGCCGTGTCCGACGACGGGAAGCCGGTGGCGACGGCCCAGCTGATGCGGCGGGCGCTCGAGTACGCCGGCATGCTGAAAATCCCGGTCATCGATCACTGCGAGGACCGATCCCTGGCCGCTGACGGTGTGGCGCACGAGGGGTTTCAGTCGTCGCAGCTCGGGCTGCGCGGCATCCCGGCGGCAGCCGAGGACGTGATGGTCGCGCGCGACATCGTCCTGGCCGCCATGACCGGCAGCCACGTGCACCTCGCGCACCTGAGCACGGCCGGCGCCGTCGATGCCGTCAGGCAGGGCAAGGACAGAAGCGTGCGGGTGACCTGCGAGGTCACGCCTCATCACTTCACGCTGTCGGACGAGCGGCTGGCGTCGCCGGTCAGCTACGACACCAACCTGAAGATGAACCCGCCGCTGCGGGAGGCGGACGATCGCGAGGCGCTGCTGCGCGGGCTGGCCGACGGCACCATCGATGCCATCGCCACCGACCACGCGCCCCACCACGACGATGAGAAGCGGGTCGAATTCGATCACGCCCCGTTCGGCATCATCGGGCTGGAAACGGCCGTGTCCTTGGCGTTGGACCGTCTGGTCAGCACAGGCCTGATCGGGCTGTCGCGGCTGGTCGAGTTGCTGTCGGTCAACCCCGCGACGATTCTCAAGGTGCCCGGCGGCCGAATCGCCGAGGGCGACCCGGCGGACCTGACGCTCATCGCGCCTGAGCTCATGGTGACCGTCAATGCCGCCACGATGCGATCTCTTTCGCGCAACACGCCGTTCGACGGCTGGTCGCTGCGCGGCGGCGTGGCCGTCACCATTGTCGGCGGGCAGGTCATGTATGTGAATCCGGAGATGACGGGTCTCGCGTCGGTGTCCTGAGAGCAGTCGGGCTCGGTCCCAACGCGCGTTGGACCCCCGATGGCTGGTCCCGCGAGGGACCTCGCACGGAAAGATCGCGCGGTTTCTTGCCAAGTGAGGCATACGTGAATCGTCGAGAGAACATCCAGCAGAAGGCCCTCCGCGAGCTCCAGCGATTCGAAGTGCTGATGTTGAACGGGCACTTCGACTACGGAAACGGCTTCCACGGCCGCGTCTATCTGAACCCGCACCAGCTGTTCCGCTACCCGTCGACGATCTGGCAGTTCGCGCAGGACCTGATCGACATCGTCCCGTCGAGCCTGATCGAACAGGTCGACATCGTGGCAGGGCCCGCGACCGGAGGGGCCCTCCTCGCGCACACCGTCGCCGGATTGCTCGACAGCCGCCGCCAGCTTTCCGCGCCGGCGTGCGGGTTCGCGCCCTTCGCGCCCGACCCGGCCCGCGGGCACGTGCTGCGCCCGTTCTATCGCGACCTGGTCGCCGGCAGACGCGTGCTGCTGGCCGACGACGTGCGCAACACGGGCCAGACGCTCGAGCGGTGTGCGACGCTGGTGCGGGAGGCCGGCGGAACCGTACTCGCATCCGTCGAGATCTACGATCGCCTCGAACCGATCGTCGATCTCGGGGTGCCCAACTTTGCCCTGGCCGGCTACCACGCCCCGGATAACTTTCCCGTGGCCGACTGTCCGCTCTGCAAGGACGGCCAGCCCGTGACAGCGTTCTGAGGGGCGCGTGGCCCCTTCCATGGGCGATCGGCTCGGCACGCGGGGGGCCGCGACGCTCAAGGAGCCCCTCGACCGCCTCTACGCGGAGTTCGACCATTCCGGAGAGGTCACCGACCCGGTCGAACTCGTCAGGCCCTTTGGTGATCCCGCCGATCGTGAGATTGCGGCCTTTTGCGCGGCCTCGCTCGCCTTCGGACGAGTAGCCAGCATCATGGCGTCCATCTCGGCGCTCTTGCGCGTGATGGGCCCGTCACCGGCTGCGTTCGTCAGGCAGTTCGATCCTGATCGGGACGGCGCGCCGCTGCTGGGCCTGGTCCACCGGTGGACTCGCGGGCGTGATTTCGTCGCGCTGCTGTGGATCCTCAGGCGGATGATCGACGAGGCCGGATCGATCGAGCGCTTCTTCGCCGCGGGCGACGATCCGTCGGCCCCTGACATCCTGCCCGGTCTCGATCGGTTCTGCGAGCGCGCCAGGGGTATCGACCTGCGCCCTGCCTACGGCGAGGTGCCGGCCCGACCGGGCGTCTATCACTTCTTTCCGGTGCCCTCATCTGGCAGCGCGTGCAAGCGTCTCAACCTCTTCCTGCGGTGGATGGTGAGGCGGGACCGCATCGACCCGGGAGGGTGGACGCGCGTGTCGCCGTCGCGGCTGGTCATTCCGCTCGATGTTCACGTCATCCGTGTCGGGCGGTGCCTGGGCCTGACGGGCCTGTCCAGCCCTGGCTGGCGGATGGCCGCCGAGATCACGGCGTCGTTGAGGGTGCTCGACCCGCAGGACCCGGTCCGCTACGACTTCGCGCTCTGCCACCTCGGGATGAGGAAAGAGTGCGGGTTCAACCAGCCGGCGGGGGATCGGAACTGTCGGCTGCGTGGGGCTTGCCGGCCACATCCGCGTAAACCGCCAGCGTCGCGGCAATCATCCTCTCGACGCTGAAGTGCTCGCGCGCTCGCGCGAGCCCGGCCCTTCCCATCTGCTCGCGCAGTGCCGGGTCCGCCGCCAGACGCACGATGGCCGCCGCCATGGCGGCCGAATCGCGCGGCGGCACGAGCAGTCCCGTGACGCCGTCTTCCACGACTTCCGGGATGCCACCGGCCGCGGTGGCCACGATCGCCTTCGACGCGGCCATCGCGTCGAGCAGCGAGGTCCCGAGGCCCTCGGTCACCGAGCTCATCACGAACAGGTCCAGTCCCTTCAACAGCGACAGCACGTCGGCGCGGAATCCCAGGAGCCGGACGTGACGATCCAGCCGCCGCTCGTGAATCTGGTGCTCGAGCTCCTGGCGGAGCTCTCCTTCGCCGAAGATCAGCAGGTGGAGCTCCGGGACTTTCTGCACGGCCGTGGCCACGGCGTCGATCAGGTACTTCTGACCCTTGTGCGGGACCAGCGCGGCGACGTTCCCGGCGACGGGCACGTGGGTGGGAAGCCAGAACTCCGCCTGGACGTTGACCGCCTGCATGCCGACGATGCGGTCGATGTCCACGCCCTCGTGGACCATGGTCACGCGTTCCGGCGGTATCCCGTCGGAGACCAGGATGGCGCGAATCGCGTCGGATGCGGCGATGAAGCGATCGACCTGGCGGTACTTCCATCGCGAGAACGAGTTGTTCTTGATGTGGAAGTCCACGCGCCGCGCGGCGATGAGGGCAGGCCTCGGCGGCTTGCGCATCAGCGACAGCGCGAGGGCGGCCATGGAGACGGCGTGTGGATCGTGCGCGTGCACGATCTCGGGCCCGAGGTCCCTGAGAATCCGCGCGAGGCGCCAGCCCGCGCCGAGGTCCACCTCGTGCGAGGCGGCGAGGCGGATCAGATCGTGGCCCTCGCCGGCGCGCCGCGCCAGCTCGCCCTCGGGATGCGCCAGCAGCACGGCCCGGTGACCGAGGCTGCGCAGCCCGAGCACCGTGAGCAGGACCTGGTTCTGTCCTCCTCGCCAGGTTCGCGCCGAGTCGATGTGCAGAGAGAACATCGTCGAGAATCGACTCTCAGGCGCCGGGACTGGTGCCGCGGGACCCAGGCCGTTCAGGTGGAGCCGACGACCCCGGAGTCGCCGTCGCGGCCTGGTGCTGGAGCTCCCAGAGCTTCACGAACTTGCAGAAGACGTAGTACCGAGTTGAGCAGCGAGACGATGAGGCCGACCGACCCGTCGCGGAATCCGCCGCGCGCAAGGTAGTTCCGCAGAAACGCCGCAGGCGGGTGCAACAGGATCTGTGCCGCGCCCGATCGCCTTCCGTCCTCGTGCATCTGGCGCGCCGAGAGGCTCGAATACCGATCGATCGTCGTCAGGTGATGGGACACGTCGCGGTACGTGTAGTGCTGCAGGTCGCTCTGGAGCATGCCGACGGGACCATCGACGCCGACCGATTCGTGAACGTAGCGTCCCGTCCACCGGCCGCGGCGCCGATCGTAGAGCCGGAGCTGCGGATCCGGGTACCAGTCGGTCGTGCGAATCCACTTGCCCAGGTAGTAGCTGACGCGCGGGATCCGGTATCCAGGACACGATGGATCCGCGGCGAGCAATGCCCTGATCTCGCCGGCCAGTTCCGGGGTCACACGCTCGTCGGCGTCGAGCGAGAGGATCCAGTCGTGCTGGGCGCTCGAGGCTCCGAGTTCTTCTGTTCGACGTAGCCCGGCCAGTCGCGCACCTCGACCCGCGCACCCGCCTTTCTCGCGAGTTCGGCCGTCCCATCGGTGCTGTGGGAGTCGACGACCAGCACCTCGTCCGCCCAGGCCACCGATTCGACGGCGGCGGCGATGTGCGCAGCCTCATTGAGCGTGATGATCAGCGCGGTCAGCCTCGGCACGTGTGGAGTGTAACGCAAGAACGCGGCAGAAGGCAGACGGAGGGCTCGTACGCGGCAAGGGCCGGCGCAAGCCGGCCCTTGAAGATCTGACGGGCAATCCGCATCGTGGCGCCCTGGCGCTACCCCGTGCAGCAAGCGCACCCTGGTGCGCCGCTTGCCGCGGCTACTGCCCGATGACGACGCTGCTGCCGCCGGCGGTGGGCGCCTCCTGCACGGTCTCGAAGTCGATGAGCGACCGGTTGTAGTCGAGGATCGCGCTGAGCTCGTTGTTCCGGGCATCCGCCAGATCGCGCTGCGCCTGGAACACGAGGAAGTTGGTCGACATCCCCGCCGCGAACTTCTTCTGCTCCGACAGCAGCCGCTGTTCCATCAGCTTGCGGGTGGCCATCGTCGCATCGACACGCTTCTGGTTGGTCACCAGCTGCCGCGTGATGTCGCGCACCGAGGCCGCGACCTGCAGCTCGAGATTCCTGAGCGAGATCTGGGCCTGGGTGAGCTGCAACTGCGTCCGCGCCACGTTGGCGTCGGCCGCACTGGTCCCGAGCGGATAGGAGAACTGCAGGGCGACGCTGAACGTGGGGAAGTTGAGGCTCAGCATCCTGTTCAGCACCGTGCCGAAGCCTTCGTCGATCGTGCCGAGAATGGGCGGCGGGAATCCCGAGCCGAAGTTGAGCTTCCTGCCGCCCTGCCCGGTCGTGAGGTAGCTGACCTGCGCGTTCAGGTCGGGCATGCGCTGATTCCGGTAGTACCTGATGTTGGTCTCGGTCAGCTCGAGCTGCTTCTTCGCCGACTGGATGTCGGTCCGCTTGTCGAGGGCCACTTTGACCGCGCCTTCGACGTCCACCGTGCGGGGTTCGAACGAGGTCGGAGTGGTCGGATCGATCTGGATGCTCCAGAAATCCGCAGCCTTCGGGTCGAACACGAGCGTCCGCAGTCGATCCGCCGCACGGTCCACGTTCGCCTCGGCGACGATCACCGCCTGCTCGCGCAGCGCGACCTCGGCCTGCGCCTCGACGATGTCGATGGGCGCCATGGTGCCGATCTCGACTCGCGAGCGGTTGTTGCGGAGCGACTCGCGGGCGAGGTCGAGCGACTGGCGCGCGACGTCGAGCGCGCTCTTCGCGTATTTCAGATCCATGTACGCGTTCTTCACGCTGCGGACCATCGACAGCACCGACTGGCGCAGCGAGATGTCCGAGATCTCCCGGTTCCTCCGGCTGATGACCAGCTGCGTGCGCGCCGCGTCGGTCTTGAAGTTCCGAAGGAGCGGCTGTGTGAGGTTCAGCGTCAGGTTCGAACCCAACGACGGGTTGGGGCTGTCGAACACGCTGTTCGACTTCGATCGACTCGAGCTCCAGGTCGCGGTGTAGTTCATGCCCCAGGGCAGCAGCCCGTTGGTGCCCACGTCGGCCTGGAAACTGTCCCGGGTGGATTTGTCGGTGGCGCCCGCGAAGAAGCTGCTGATGGGCAACGTCTGATTCCGGTTGGAGATGGTCGAGGTGAGGGTCGGCGCCCATGCGCCCTTGGCCTGGGCGATGGCGACATCCTGGATCTCCGGGTTCAGCTTCTCGACCTGGAGACTCAGGTTGTTCTCGAGCGCAAGCTTGACGGCGTCTTCCATCGAAAGCTGCTGAACGGGGCCCGTCGCCTGCTCGGCCGGCCTGGCAACGGCTGGCGCAGCCGGCGGCGTCTGGGCGAAAGCGGACATCGACGATCCGATGACGAACGCCGTCAGCATTGCCACGCGCGCCGCTCGGGAGAACTGTTCTCGCATAACCATATGCTCCACTGCTAGGGGAACCGCCCGGATGAATCCCAATGAGGCGGCGGGCGCCGGGGAAACCCGCCTTCTGCGACACCACGGCCCTGGTTGAGTAGACGAAACGGCGCAGACGCCGGTTCGAGGAATCTGCTGAAGGTATACTAGCAGCCCTTGGACGGCGACCGCACGTGAAGGCCTACTGCGAGGGTGGCATGCGAACGTTCCGCGATTCCCTGATCGTGATCCTGGTGTCGGTGGCAGCGGCCATCGTCATTGCCGAGCAGCCGTCGAAGCCCGTGGCTCCGGCCCGGTTCGAGCTGAGCGTCGATGGCATCATGCGAGGGCCGAAGCTGGTCGGCTATCCGCCGTCGGGCCTCCGATGGTCCGGCGACTCGAAGAACCTGTACTTCGAGTGGCGCAAGCCGGGCGAGGATGAAGCGTCGACCTACGTGATTGCCCGCGACGGCGATACGCCCCGCAAGCTGACGCCCGAAGAGCGCCGCGACGCTCCGCCCGTGAACGGCGTCTGGAACGAGACGCACCGCCGGGCGCTGTATGTCGAGGCGGGGGACATCCTGATCCACGATGCGCTGCGCAACGCCCGGATCGCGGTGACGCGCACGACCCAGCCCGAGTCGAATCCGCGCTGGGCCCGCAACGAAACCGCCGTCACCTTCGTCGCACAGAACAACCTGTTCCTGGTGCCGCTTGCGACAGGCTCGGTGCAGCAGCTGACCGATGTCCGCCCGCGGCGCCGCGATTCGCGTGATACCGACAGCCAGAAGTACGTGAAAGACGAGGAACAGAAGCTCATCGAGTTCACGAAGGAAGCCGCGGAGCGGCGAAAGCGCGCGGAAGAGCGGCGCGACAAGGACAGCCTGCCGGAGTTCGAGATCTCGGAGCAGCAGACCGTGCAGGACATTGCGCTCCATCCCGACGAGACCCACGCCTTTCTTTCTGTCTCGGAGCGCGCCTCCGGTTCGAAGCCGTCGGTCGTGCCCAACTACGTCACCCAGTCCGCCTATGCCGAGGACATTCCGGGCCGGCCGCTGGTCGGGGATGCCCAGGACCGGCGCCGCCTCGCCATCCTGAATCTGAAGACCCACAAGACGGTCTGGGTGGATTCGTCTTTTGCCGGAACCACGAAGGCCAAGCCTCCGGCGCCGGCTCCTCCCGCCGAGGGCGCCGCGCCGGCCGCGCCGCCCACTGAGCAGGAGAAACCTGCGGCCGCCCCGAAAGACGAGCCGCGCGGCGTGCGCTGGAGCGCACCGTTCTTCTCGAAGGACGGCAAGCTGGTCGTCGCCGTGGCGCGAGCCGAGGATTTCAAGGACCGCTGGATCGTCGCCGTCGATCCTGAGACGGGGAAGACCCGCGTCGTGGACGCACTCCACGACGATGCGTGGATCCGCGACATCGGGGGCTTCGGGCCAGCCGGGGGAAGCGGCATGGGCTGGCTGCCCGACGGGCACACGCTGTTCTTTCTCTCCGAGCGCGACGGCTGGATGCACCTCTACACCGTGGACGTCGCGGTTCCGGGTGCGAAGCCGGCCCAGCTGACATCGGGGAAGTTCGAGCTGTCGTCGGCCGACCTGTCGCCGGACAAGACGAAGTTCTACCTCACGTCGACCGAGGTCCATCCCGGCGAACGGCACGTCTACGAGATGCCCATCGCCGGCGGGGCCCGGACGAAGATCACCGTCGCAACGGGAGCGCACGAGGTCGAGATCTCCCCCGACGGCATGATGCTGGCGGACCTCTACTCGTACATCACCTCACCGCCGGAGGTGTACCTGCAGGCAATGACGCCGGGCGCGAAGCCAAGGCGCGTAACGACGTCACCTTCGCCCGAGTGGTCGAGCTTCAAGTGGATCGATCCGCAGGTGCTCACCTTCAAGGCTCGCGATGGCGCCGAGGTCTATGCGCGGCTCTTCACGCCCGAGATGATCGGGGCCAGGCGCGACCCGTCGCATCCTGGAGCCGTGTTCGTGCACGGCGCCGGCTACGCGCAGAACGCGCACAAGTACTGGTCGTCCTACTATCGCGAGTACATGTTCGAGAACCTGCTGGCGTCGAAGGGCTACGTCGTGCTGGACGTGGACTATCGGGCCAGCGCCGGGTACGGCCGCGACTGGCGGACCGCGATCTATCGCTACATGGGAGACAAGGACCTCAACGACATCGTCGACGGCGCGAAATTCCTGGTGCAGGCACAAAAGGCGGACCCGAAGCGGATCGGCCTCTGGGGCGGCAGCTACGGCGGGTTCATCACGCTGATGGCGATGTTCAACGCATCGGACACGTTTGCCGCGGGCGCGGCGCTCAGGCCCGTGACCGACTGGGCGCACTACAACCACGGCTACACGGCGAGCATCCTCAATGAGCCGCAGGACGACGCGGAGGCTTACAGGCGCAGCTCGCCCATCTACTTCGCGGAGAAGCTCAAGGGAGCGCTGCTCATCTGTCACGGCCTGGTGGACACCAACGTCTTCGCGCAGGATTCCATCCGGCTGGTCCAGCGGCTCATCGAGTTGCGGAAATCCAACTGGGAGCTGGCCGTGTATCCTGTCGAGAACCACGGGTTCGAACAGGAGACGAGCTGGGCCGACGAGTACAAGCGGATCCTGAACCTGTTCGAACGCAATCTCCGCCTGGCGCCGGACACGCGCGCGAAGTGAGATCGACGAGGCAAGCCGGAGCCGGTCGAAATGGGAGCCACGAATTTGAGCTCGCTTGAGAATTCGTCTCCGCAACGTGCCGTGACTTGCGTTCGCGAGCCGCGGGCCACCAGCCGCCAGCCGCGACCCGGACTATTGCAGGTCATGTGAGCCCGGGGTCATCGGACACCCGGCACAGGAGAGCTGATCGATGACGCCAGATGACGTGCTCGATCGATTCCGGAAACTGGGCGCGCTGCTCGAGGGGCATTTCAAGCTGTCGTCCGGGCTGCACAGCTCCGCGTACCTCCAGTGCGCGCTCGTGCTGCAGCATCCGGCGGAGGCCGAGGCTCTCGGGAAGGCGCTTGCCGCGAAGGTCCATGGCCTTGGGCCGACCGCCGTCCTGTCACCCGCGCTCGGCGGCCTCATCATCGGACATGAGGTGGCGCGCGCGCTGGGCGTGCGGGCCATCTTTGCCGAGCGTGTGGAGGGCGCGCTGACGCTCCGGCGCGGGTTCGATCTCGCGCCCGAGGATCGCGTGCTGGTCGTCGAGGATGTCGTCACGACCGGTGGATCGACGCGAGAGACGATGGAGGTCGCCAGGACGCGCGGCGCGACGGTGGCAGGCGCGGTGGCGGTGATCAACCGAAGCGGCGGAATGGCCGACCTGGGCGTGCCGCTGCAGGCGCTCGCCGATCTCGCGCTGCCGACCTATCAGCCGGATCTCTGCCCGTTGTGCGCGAAGGGACTGCCGCTCGTCAAGCCGGGATCGCGGCCCGCTTCGGCCGGCTGAAGCGCGGCCGGGAGACTCGCCCAGGCGGGTCACTCACTTGATGGAGGGCGGCTCTTCCGCCTTCGCGGTTCGCTTCGGCGGACCGCCGTAGCCTTGGCGCAGGCGGTCAGAGCCGCCAGACTCACCGGGGCTGCCGTCGACTCCGCTCAAGCCAGGGAAGTCCTGGCCTGCATGTGAAACGCCGCCGGCCACCATCCGCTGGCCGCTGGGCGCGCGCCTGAGAGGTGCGCCGGAGCCATGAGTCCTGAAGCGCCCGTGCGTACACTGAAGATCACCCTCGCCTACGATGGCACCGGCCTGGTAGGCTGGCAGCGCCAGCCGTCCGGCGTCTCGGTTCAAGGCGTCGTCGAGGGCGCGCTGTCGCACCTCGAGGGCAATCCGGTGTCGGTGATTGGCGCCGGGCGCACCGACGCGGGCGTGCACGCGCTCGGCCAGGTGGCGAGTGCCCGTGTCTCGACCGCGCTCGACACCTCGACCATCGGCCGTGCGATGAACGCGATGCTTCCTCCCGAAGTTCGGGTGCTCCGTGTCGAGGACGCAGGGCCGGACTTCCATGCCCGCTACGGCGCCCGCTCGAAGACCTACCAGTATCGAATTCACGCGGGTGAGTTCCTCTCGCCCTTCGACCGGCTATGGTGCTGGCACGTGCCAAGGCCGCTCGATGTTCAAGCCATGGAAGCCGCGTCGCGGGCGCTCGTTGGCCGCCACGACTTCGCCGTCTTCCAGTCCACGGGCAGCTCGGTCAAGACCACGACCAGGAGCGTCTCCCGCGCCGCGTGGCGGGTGCTCATCCCGGCTTCGAGCGCGGAAGCCGGGACGGCCGCCGCCACTGCGCCCGAAACGGGAGGCGAGACCATCGCGTTCGAGATCGAGTCCGACGGGTTCCTGCGCCACATGGTGCGATCGATCGTGGGCACGCTTGTGGAAATCGGCGAGGGGCGGCGCCCCGTGGAGTCGATCGCCGAACTGCTCGCGACCGGCACACGCGCCCTGGCCGGCCCGACTGCGCCGGCCCGCGGACTGTTTCTCGTGCGGGTAGACTACCCGGACTGAATGAAGATGCCTCGGTTGGCCCTGTCACGGCCCCCATTCCGGTGACGGGCGTTCATGTGGCGCTCTCCCGCCGAAGTTTGTAAGATAAAGCTTTGTTTCTCCCAGGGACTGCGAATGCCGCTTGCAGAACTGCTGGCGTGGATTCCCTCCGGGTCGCCCGATGAGGCGCTGGCCCGGCAGGTCAACTACGACCAGCTGCCAGCCCACGTTGCCATCATCATGGACGGCAACGGCCGGTGGGCGGCCCAGCGCCAGCTGCCTCGGGTGCAGGGCCACCAGGCCGGCATCGCCTCGGTCCGCGACACGGTCGAAGCCAGCGCGCGGATCGGCATCCAGGTGCTGACGCTCTACGCGTTCTCGGTGGAGAACTGGAAACGGCCGGCGTTCGAGGTCCGCACGCTGATGACGCTGCTCAAGCGCTATCTGCGGCTCGAGCTCAAGACGCTGCTCAGCAACAACATCCGGTTCAACGTCATCGGCCGCATGGAAGGCCTCGACCCGGAAATCCAGCAGGAGTTGCTGCGGGCGATCGACGCCACGCGGACCAATTCCGGCATGCGGTTCAACATCGCCCTCAACTACGGAGGCCGCGCGGAAATCGTCGACGCGGCGCGCCACCTCATCGAGGCAGGCGTGAAGCCCGAGGACCTCGACGAGCGCCGGTTCGGCGAGTTCCTCTACACGGCAGGGCAGCCCGACCCGGATCTGCTCATCCGCACGAGCGGCGAGATGCGGGTCAGCAACTTCCTGCTGTGGCAGATTGCCTACGCCGAGATCTGGGTGACCGAGGTGCTGTGGCCGGACTTCCGCCGAAACCACCTCTTCGAAGCCATTCTCGAGTACCAGAAGCGCGATCGGCGCTACGGCGGCATCAAGCCGGCGCCGGTGGCGCTCGGGATCAAGTAGCCTCTTCGATTCCGTTACAGGAGCACGATTGGCCCGAGTCCTGAGTGCGCTCGTCCTGATTCCGCTCGTGCTGGCCGCCCTCTGGCTGGCCCCGCACTGGTGGTTCGTGGCGCTGCTCGGCGCGGTGCTCGTGCTCGGCTTCATCGAGTACGCGCGGCTGTCCGCCGCGTCGGGCCTCGATATTCCCGTCGTGCTGTCCTGCACGGCTGCGTTGGCCACCTGCGTGGCCTTCGCATCCCCGGAGGCGCTCATCGGCGTCGCGCTGATGGCAGCTTTCGTCGCGGTCGGCATCGTGGCGGTCGGGCGCTCTCAGCCCGGCCCACAGGTGCTCGGATCGGTGGCCGCCGCGCTGTTCCCGTCGCTGTACCTGGGCCTGCCCATCGGCACGATGGCGGCCATTCGCGCCGACTACGGGCGCGAGGGCCTGCTCCTCATGCTGGTGGCCGTGTGGGTGAGC
This sequence comes from uncultured Acidobacteriota bacterium, assembly GCA_963843385.1. GTDB lineage: Bacteria > Acidobacteriota > Vicinamibacteria > Vicinamibacterales > JAKQTR01 > CAVOHU01. The sequence goes on along the minus strand of CAWJJY010000003.1, from coordinate 869,443 downwards.
GATTCGGCACAATACTATGCGGGCCGGATGTTCGGGCGCCGGCTGCTCTCGCCGACGATCAGCCCGAAGAAGACCGTCGAAGGAGCCGTGGGCGGTCTCGTTTTCGGGACCGCGGCGGTCGCCATCCTCGGTCATTGGTGGCTGCCCGCCGTATCGACGACGTGGCGCGTCGGAGTTGGAGCGGTGCTGGTCGGCCTGGGAATCGCGGGCGACCTGTTCGAGTCGCTGCTGAAGCGGAGCGCGGGCGTGAAGGACAGCTCGACGCTCATCCCGGGCCACGGCGGCGTGCTCGACCGCATCGATGCGCTGCTGTTCGTCTCGCCCGGGTACTACCTCATCCTTCGGCTCATCGAGTGACCTCCACGGAAAGCGGGATCTGAATTCTGTGTCGAAGCACGTCGCCATTCTCGGATCGACCGGGTCCATCGGGCGCAGCGCGCTTGCGGTGGCCGAGGCCCATCCCGACCGATTGAAGGTGGTCGGCCTCGCGGCCGGCGCCAACTCCACGCTGTTCGCCAGGCAGGTCGAACAGTTCCGCCCGCGCGTGGTCGCCATGGCCAGCCCTCATGCGCTCGAACACGCCAGGGCCCGCTTCGGCGCGTGGCAGCCCGAGGTGTGCGCGGCCGGCGCAGACGGGCTCCTCGAGGTCGCCACCCACCCTGACGTCGACATCCTTCTCTGCGCCTCGTCCGGGACCGCGGCGCTCGAAGCCGTGCTGGCGGCGATCGAGGCAGGCAAGACCATCGCGCTGGCCAACAAGGAAGTGCTCGTGATGGCCGGCGGGATCGTCACCGCGGCCGCCGCGCGCAAGGGCGTCTCGATCCTCCCGGTCGACAGCGAACACAACGCCATCCACCAGTGCCTGCACGGGCGGGATCACGCGCAGGTCCGTCGCCTGATCCTGACGGCGTCGGGCGGCCCCTTCCGCGGCCATTCCGCCGACGAGCTGAAGCAGGTGGGACCTGAGGATGCGCTGCGCCATCCGACGTGGCGCATGGGAAAGAAGATCACCATCGACTCGGCAACCCTCATGAACAAGGGCCTCGAGGTGATCGAGGCCCGCTGGCTGTTTGGCGCGACGGCCGACCAGATCGAGGTGCTCATTCACCCGCAGTCGGTGGTGCACTCGATGGTCGAGTACTGCGACGGATCGGTGATCGCCCAGCTCGGTGTGACCGACATGCGACTGCCCATCCAGTACGCCTTCTCTTTTCCGGAACGATGGGAGGGGGCACTTCCGTCTCTTGATTTAGCCAGGTGCGGCCGTCTCGACTTCCTGTTGCCGGACCACAAGCGTTTTCCGTGCCTCGAGCTGGCCTACCGGGCGCTGCGAGGCGAGGAAGGCCTCGCGGTCGTGCTGAACGCCGCGAACGAGGTGGCCGTGGCGGCGTTCCTGGCCGGCCGCCTGAGTTTCGTATCCATACCGGAACTGATTGAGCGCGCGATGGATGCGGCCAGGCCCGCGCCCGTCCGGACGATCTCCGAGGTCAGGTCGCTGGATCGGTGGGCCAGGGATCAGGCGGAAGAACTGGTCCGGGGTTACAATTAGGGTACTGACGCATGTCGGCTGGCGGCTGGCGACTGGCGGCCTTCGACTCGCGATGCTCGCTCAGGGCAGGCTGGCGGCTGGCGGCAGGGTTGCTGGCTTCTGGCGGTGGCGACAGGAAACTGGCTTCAGGCCCAGACAAAACCCGTGGATGTGTGCATTCGAGCAGGTTGCGGCGGCTGATCGGACCCGACATGGCTGCTTGCGCCGCAACAGTCCGACCGGGTCACCGCCGATAGCCGACAGCCTCAAGCCGCCAGCCGGTAAGTCGTCGTGAACTTTCAGGGGAGTCCCTTTTGACCACGCTGTTGTCGTTCATCTTCGTGCTCGGCGTGCTGGTATTCGTCCACGAGCTGGGCCATTTCCTGATGTGCCGGCTGCTGGGCGTGCGCGTGCTCACCTTCTCGTTGGGCTTCCCTCCCAGGATCTGGGGCTTCAAGCGCGGCGACACCGACTACTGCATCGGGGCGATTCCGCTCGGCGGCTACGTGAAGATGGCCGGCGAGAACCCGGACGATCAGCGGAGCGGCTCGCCAGATGAGTTCCTGTCGCGCCCGAAGTGGGACCGGTTCCGCATCCTGCTCGCCGGGCCGGCGATGAACATCGTGCTCTCGCTGGTACTGATGACCGTCGTGCTCTTGCAGGGCGCGCAGGTCCCGGTTTTCCAGGACGACCCGGTCGTGATCGGCGTCGTGACGCCCGGGTCGCCAGCCGAGCGAGGCGGCCTCAAGCCAGCGGACCGCATCATCAAGGTCGGCAGCCGCGACGTGCCGACCTGGGATCAGTTCTTCCTCGTCATCGGCGCCCGCGCCAACCAGGACGTCGTGCTGACGCTGCTTCGGCAGGGCGTTGAGACGAAGCTCACGGTCAGGCCCGCGCCACAGACGAAGTACGAGGTCGGCGACATCGGCATCCTGCCCGACGTGCACCCCCGTGTGTCGTCGGTGGAGGCGGGCGGTCCGGCCGACAAGGCCGGCATCAAGGTCGGCGACCTGGTCCGGGCAGTCAACGGCGAGACGATGACGTTTTCCAGGCAGTTGACCGACGCGATTCGCAAGCACCCGAAGGTGGCCATCGTCGTGGCGGTCACCCGGAACGGCGTCGACCAGGACATCACCGTCACGCCCGAGCTGAACGGCTCGGTGGGCCGCATTGCAATCGGGATCGGCGACGCGGTCAAGACCATTCAGCCGGGTCCCTTCGGCGCGGTGAAGCTCAGCGTCCAGAAGAACGTCGAGTTCGGCGGCCTCATCGTTCAGACACTGGTCGGGATGCTGACGCGCGAGACGTCTCCCAGGCAGCTGATGGGACCGGTCGCCATCGCTCAGCTCTCGGGCGACTACGCGGCGGCTGGATGGATCGCCCTGGCGACATTCATGGCGTCACTCAGCCTGAACCTCGGCCTGCTGAACCTGCTGCCGATCCCGGTGCTCGATGGCGGCGCCATCTTCATCATGGTGCTCGAGGGCGTGGTGCGGCGCGACTTCAGCCTGCGCATGAAGGAGCGAATGCTGATGGTGGGCTTCGCTCTCCTGATGACGCTGATGGTCACCGTCGTCTACAACGACCTGACTCGCATTCAGTGGATCGATCGGCTGATTCCCTGGCGGCACTAAGACAGCGGCTGGCGACTGGCGGCTGGCGGCTGGCGGCCAGGCCAAGGGGTAAGGACTGGGCGCTAGTCCGGTCTTTACTCCCGTCAGCGTGCCTGCATTCGTTGGCTTGAACGTACCGCGATCCCAGACCGACTAGCCGCCAGCCCCAAGCCCCAAGCCCCGGTGCAACCGGAAACATCGGTAACAAACTAGACCGGTTACATGGGTAACACCCAGCCGGTCGTCGTAGCCGCTCCTCCGCGCGGGGCGACGGCGTCGGTCAAGGCCACGTCAGTGCCCCGCGTGAGCCGGGTCGAAGCCAAGCCCCGAGCCTTGAGGGCCGCCGAGCCCCGAGCCCCAAGCCGCTAGACCTTGGTTGACCGCGCGTGACGCACGATTGCCGTGACCAGGCCGGGGATGGTGTAGTCGTCCGCCACGATGGTCGCCCCGATGCCTTGCGCCTCGGCCGCCTGGGCGGTCACCGGGCCGAGGCAGGCGACGGCGGTGGTCTTCAGCAGATCGGCGACGGCTTCCGCGCCGTGCGTCCGGACGAAATCCAGGACCGTGGACGGTCCGGTGAACGTCATGACGTCGACCTGGCGTTCGAGCAGCATCTTGTAGATGTCCGGTTCGCCGGGCTCGTCGGGGCTGATCGGCACGCTGCGGTACGCGGCCACCTCAGCCACCACGGCACCCGCCTTGCGCAGTTCGCCTGCGAGCACATCGCGGATGTCCTCCGTCCTGGGCAGCAGGACCTCGCGCCCGGAGAGATCGCCGCCCGCCTTGAGCGTTTCCACGACGAGCTCGGGCCGATACTCGGCCAGCGCCACATCGGCTTTCACGCCAACCAGGCGCAGGTGCTCGACGGCCGCGCCGACGGCGCAGATCCTCCCGCCCTTCAGGTCGCGCAGGTCGCCCGGGCCGGCATTGAGGCGCCGGAGGAACGCATCGACCCCGTTTGCGCTCGTGAACACGATCCACGCGAAGCTGCCTGCCCGCGCGATCGCTTCGTCGAGCGGCGCGTAGTCTTCGGGCGGAGCGATCCTGACGAGCGGCGCCTGGATGACCTGGGCCCCCTGGTCCTCGAGCATCTCGACCAGCTCGCGCGCCTGTTCACGCGGACGCGTGACAACGATCCGCCGGCCGAACAACGGGCGCGCGTCGAACCAGCGCAGGTGGTCGCGAAGCGCCGCCACCCGCCCGACGATGATCATGGCTGGCGAGTCTGCGGCCCGTGCTGTCGTAGACAGAGAACCGAGCGTGCCCGCGATGGTCTGCTGGGTCGGCAGTGTGCCGTTGAACACGAGCGCCGCGGGCTCGTCGTGCGGGCGGCCGTTGGTGAGCAGCGCCGAGAGAATCGCCGGCACCTGGCGCGGCCCTGCGTAGCAGACAATGGTGCCGTCGAGGCTCGCCAGGCTGGCCCAGTCAATCCTGGGCTTCGTCCGGCTCGCGTCCTCGTGGCCGCGGACAAACGTCAGCGTGTCGCCGCCGCCGCGGTATGTCACCGCGATGCCGGCATACGCCGGCACGCCGACCCCCGCGGTCACGCCCGGAATCACCTCGAATGGCACGCCGTGCTCGTGGACGAACAGTGCCTCTTCTCCGCCATCGTCGAACACGAACGGGTCGCCCCACTTGAGACGGGCGACGATCTTTCCGTCCTTCCCCTCGCGGGCCTTCTCGACGAGGAGGTACGAAATCGCATCCTGCTCCACGCCCTGCGGCGCGGCGCGCCCGACGTCGATCCGCTCGCAATCCGGTTTCAGGTACCTGAACAGGCCGTGGTGAACGAGGCGATCGTAGACGACGACGTCCGCCGCGGCCAGGCACCTCGCGCCGCGCGTGGTGATCAGGCCGGGATCGCCTGGGCCGGCGCCGATGAAATAGACGATAGGTCGGTTTGACATGACGTCGCTCGCCCGGGATGCCGGGGGACCCGATGAGTGTATCAGAACCAGGATCCGGCGAATGGGCGGGTCTTAACTGGTTTTGGGCCCACTGGGGCGACAATCAGGTGCGTCGCGGTGGTCAGCTGACACTCTCCATCCGAACGCGGGCGATCGCTCGCCGCCCGTCCGGGTTGCATCTCTCATTTCCCGGGCTGCTTCACATTGTCCGCGATGCACAGCAGGTGCTCCTGCGTGCGGATGTACCACCGGCCGTCCACCAGTGCCGGGCTTGCGAGCGTCTTTTCGCCCACCTTGTTGACGTGAAGCAGCTTGAAGTCCGGTGCTGGGCTTAGCACGAAGGTGTCTCCTTCGTCGTTCGTGAAGAAGATTCGGCCCCCGACGGCGACAGGCGAGGCTGAGAAACTCTCACGCTGGGCTTCGCCAAGGCGCAGCTGCCCGATGAGCTCGCCTGTCCTCGCGTTGTGGCACGAGGCGACGCTCGCCATGTCGTTGATCGTGTAGAGGTAGTCGCCCAGGACGAGCGGTGAGGGGACGAAGGGCGAACCCTTCGGCGTGCTCCAGACCACGTGGGTCGAGGTGACATCGCCCGATCCGCCAGGACGGATCGCGAATGTCGGACCCGCGCGGCCCGAGGTCGCGAAGATCATGCCGTGTGCGACCGCGGGCGTCGGGATCACCTCCACCGTGTTCCCGCCGCAACTCCACAGCAGGTTTCCCGTCTCGGGATCGAATGCTTCGATGCGGCGGCTGCTGCTGACGATGATCTCCACGTGATCCCCGACCTGGACGGCGATCGGCGTTCCCCATCCCGGGCGGGGCGTGCGGGCCTTCCGCCAGATCTCCTTGCCGGTCGCCTTGTCGATCGCGACGATGAATCCGGGATCCGTCGGGATGTTGCGGTCCATCAGGCGCTGTTCCTGGAAGAGGATCAGCCGATCCTTGTAGAGCAAGGGAGAGCCGCCCGGGCCGTGATACAGCATGAGGGTGCCGAAGCTCACGTGCCAGACCAACTTGCCGTTGAAGTCGAGGGCCAGCAGGCCGGCATTGCCGAAATACGCGTAGACGCGCTGGCCGTCGGTCGAGACCGTGGCCGATGCGTAGCTGTTCTTCGGGTACAGGTCTTCGGGCTTCGCGGCGGGAACCTCGGTCTGCCAGAGCTGCTTGCCGTCCGAACGGCGAAAACACAGGACCGAGCGGCTGGACCCGTCCGCGGCGGCCGTGGTGAGAAAGATGCGATCACCCCACACGATCGGCGAAGAGTGTCCCCGGCCGAGCACCGGAGTCTTCCACACCACGTTCTGCGTGCCGGACCACGTGTCCGGGTATGCCGCGCCTTCCACCAGCCCTTGCCCGGAGGGACCGCGCCAGCGCGACCAGTACTTCATCGCCTCGCCGCCTGGAACGATCATCGAGACGAGCGTCTCGGAGGGTGCCACGGTGGAGCCGCCTGCGAGCGCGCCGGCCTGGATGGCGTCGAGTGCTTGCGGCACGACCAGCGCGGAGGCGAGCAGCGCGACGATTGCGCAGAGGGCAGGAGCCAGGACGTGCGTCGGACAGGCGCTGGACGTGTGTTTCGCCATGGTGACCGTCATTCCTGTGGTGGGCGAGTCCGTGATTCGGGCGCCGCGATCATACAACGTGCTGCCGCGCACGGCCACGGCCTGGTGCAGCCGCCTCAGGCAACCTGGCGGCGCATGCACTCGGGCGCAGCGTCCGGATCCCCATTGCACAGCATCTGTGACCCGCGCGGCCGATTCACCGCACGAGCATCTGGCGGCGCTCCAAGGGTGTTAGTATGGCGGCGTTCACGTGGAGGTGATCCGATGCGTATCCTGAAGTCAGTGGCCGTGGCGATGGCCCTTGCCGCCTTGTTCGGTGCCTGCAAGAAGAGCACGCCTGCTGCCCCGACCCCGACAGCGCAGAGTATTGCCCTCACCGGAACGCTGACGCTCGAGAACAGGAACGCCACCAGTCAGCTCACCGCGAACGTCACGATGTCCGACGGGGCCACGCTCAACATCACCGCCACCGCGACGTGGACGTCGAGCAACGCCGCGGTGGCCACGGTGAATGCAGGCGGCCTCGTCACGGCGCTGACCAATGGCACTACCGTGATCACGGCGAGCTACCAGGGCAAGTCCCAGACGGCCACCGTGACCGTTTCGATGAAGGCGACCCCGCAGTTGACGCAGGTCTTCAAGAGGTTCTGCAATCCGTTCAGGGCCGGCCTGGATCTCACCTTCACGGAGGCCAGCGGCAACATCGGGATGACCGTCACCTCCGTCACGGTCACGATGAAGCTCTTCGGCGTGACGAAGTTCAACCACGTGTACAGCGGTGCAGAGATCTCAGCGCTCACCTCCGGTGGGAGCAACCACCTTGATGCCGGTCAGACCAGGGTCATGTCCATCATTGCGTTCTACCCGGGCAACGTCGAGACCGAGGACTCCACGGCGGATGTCCTGATCACCTTCACGGATGATGCGGGGAACACGTCGTTCCTGACGAGGAACAACATCAATCAGCAGGATTGGTGCTAGTGGCCGCTCAGCTGGTCGGCCCGTAGTAGCCGAGCTTGGTGCGGGTGATGAGGTCCGGCCGGTCCACGCGCACGACCACGCGCCGCCACGAGCCGTCACGCTTGGGGTTCTTCGAGCTGTAGCCGAGCATGTACTGGCTGGACAGTTCCTGCGAAATCTGATCGTAGACGGCCGGCAGATCGGCGATCGTCAGGGGGAAGAACACCCGCCCGCCGGTCTGGCTCGTGAGCTGGCGCAGCACGTATTCCGCTTCCTGGAAACCCTTCCTGATGCCGGGATCGTTCGACCGGATGCCAATGGCGTAGATGGACGTTTCGGACCGCTTGGCCAGGTCCATGACCTCGTCGAATGACACGAGGCTCGAGGTGTCTTCGCCGTCCGACAGCAGGACGATCGCCTGGCGCCGGATCTCATCGCTGGTGCGGGCCCGGGTCTTCTTGAGCTCCCGCAGCGCGATGTACACCGCGTTGTAGAGCGCGGTCGATCCGCCGGCCGCCGTCGATGCGACGGCTTTCTGAAGGTCGGCAATCGCGTTGGTGAAGGGGAACGCGACGGTGACGCGGGTGTTGAAGTCGATGAGCTGACCGAGATCCTGCGGCCGCAGCCGCTGAACGAACCCGCTGGCCGCCACGTGCACTGTGTTCATCTTGTCTTCCATGCTCGCGCTGGTATCCACCAGCAGCGACACGGCCAACGGAAGATTCGTGCGGTTGAAGAACGTCAGGTCCTGCTTGACGCCGTCCTCGTAGACCGCGAAGCCGTCCGACTTCAGGTCCGTGACGTAGTGGTTGCCCTGGTCGGTGACCGTGACGTTGAGGGAGACGAGGTCGACGCCGGCGCGGAACGCCTGCCCCTGCCCGGGAGATGCGGGGGACTGGGGAGACGGGTGCCTCGGGCCGACAGCCGTGGCGGCGAAGGTCACCGAGAGGACGACCGCGGCGATGCGCGTCGGCTGCAGCACTACAGGCCTGGCTTTCGAACGCGGACTGGGGTGCCGCGCACGACGAGCCCCTCCCGGCGGACGCTGACGGCAATGCTGTCCGGCGGGATCAGCGAGTCCGGCCGGGCATACGTGATTCGATACTGGTTCATGAGCTCGGTGGCCAGGCCGTCGAGCGCGCTCGTGATCCCCATTTGATCGAGGACATTCGCCCGCAGGCCTCCCGTGCCGCTGGTGCCCCGATCGATCACGAGATCGCGCTGGCGTGCTTCGTCGGTCTCGGCCGGGCCGCCCGCCCCGACGGTCACCACGTTGAGCGAGGTGCCGCAGGCCGCCAGGGCGCCCACGACCTCGTCGGCGTGCAGCGGGCTGAACTCGACGCCTCCGGCCGAAATCACGACGACCGCGGTACGCGAGTTGTCGCGCTTCTGAAGGCCGCGGGTGACGTCCTGAATCCCGTCGAGCATGTAGGCCCCGGCACCCCGGATTGCAAAGACCCTGCCGATGGCATTCTTCAGCGCAACGGCGTCTTTCGTGTAAGACACGAGTTGGGTCGGGCGCTCCCCATAGGTAATGACGGCAATTTCTGCCATCTCTCCCATTTTTCCGACGAACGTCTCGATCCCCTTGCGGATGTCGGAAATCATGGGTGCGGCGGCCTGGCTGTTGTCGATCAAGATTGCCACATCAACCGGATCGGTCGCCCGCCTGACCCTCAGCACCTCCCGCCGGGTGCCGTTTTCGCGCACGATGAAATCGTCGGGCCCGAGCCCGAGCACCGGCTCCTTGCCCGGCGTCATGACGGTCACGAACATGTCGAGCTCGCGGCTGGTCTGATCGGTTGGTCCCGGGGCCGGTTGCCGCATCGTTTCCCGCGACGCGGCGCCGGTCGAAACCAGGCAGCACACGGCCACGGCCACAGCGCTGGCGGCGAGATCTCGGGACATGGATTGTCGTCCTCGCAGTGTAGGGCAGGCCTTGGGGCCAGTATAGGAGCGGCTGGGTGGAGCGTCAAGCGACGAGGGCGGGGAACCGCTTCGCGGACACGGACTTGCGGTGCGTTGGAGGGTTGCTCTCGACGCCTCCGGTTTCTTGACACCCCCCCGGTCGCATGTTATAACCCGGAGGCTGTCCGCCATCGTGTCCGGCTCTTCAGACGCGAGTGCCAACCATAGTGGCCTGTCCCGGCCAGTTGTGATGCGGATTTTTGGAAGCGCGGCGTCCGCGTCGCAAGGCGCGCCACGCGCGCCCCTGGCAGGTGAATGGCGATGGTCAATTCGTTTATCCCGATTCTGCTGTTCATCGTCGTCGCGATTGGCTTTGCGATTGTCACGCTGCTCATCGCGCGCCTGATCGTTCCGCACAAGTACGCCAAGGTGAAGCTGGAGCCGTATGAGTGCGGGATCGAGCCCAAGACCGACGCGCGCGACCGATACAGCATCCGGTATTTCCTGGTCGCCATGCTGTTCGTGGTGTTCGACGTGGAAACCGTCTTCATGTTTCCGTGGGCGGTCATCATGGACAAGCTGGCGTGGTTCGGCCTGATTGAAATGGTGGTCTTCCTCGTGATCCTCGTCGTCGGGTACTTCTATGCCTGGCGGGAAGGCGCCCTCGAGTGGGCCTGACCCGGGATCAGCCCGGAACACCCCAACAGAAACAAGACCTGGACGAGGCAATGTCTGACGGCTCGAAGCCCGACTCACCTGAGAAACCTGCACCACCGGTAGCGCCGAAGGCTCCCGAGGCCGCCGCACCGCCCCCGGGTGCTCCGGCGCCCGCGGCTGCCGATGCGGGAGCCCCCGCTTCGAAGCCGGCCGAGGCAACAGCCAAACCCGCGGCGGCCGCTCCCGCGCCTGCCGCGCCGAAGCCCGCGGGCTCAGCAGCTGCGGGCGGAGGCGGGGCGAAGGCCGAACCCAAGGCGCCGCCACCACCGCCCGGGCCTCCGGATCAGGCCCCGCCGGCCGACCTCGCCGTCCCGGCTTTCGTGGCGCTGGTGCAGTCGCGGCTGCCCGGAGCGGTCGAGCAGATCAGCTACTGGGTCGGGGACTGGACGATCATCGTGGCGCCCGACGCCCTGGTCGACGTGGCGACACTGCTGCGCGACGCGCCGGAAGCCTCGTTCGACTACTGCTCCGACGCCACGGCGAGCGACTGGCCGACCCGCGCGAAGCGATTCGATCTCATCTACTGCCTCTACTCGACCCGGCTCCGCCACCGCGTGCGCGTCAAGGCGCGGGTGGGTGAGGGCGAAACGGCTCCGTCGCTCACGGGCGTGTGGCCGGCCGTCAACTGGCTCGAACGCGAGGTCTTCGACATGTTCGGGGTCACCTTCACGGGTCACCCCGATCTGCGCCGGATGCTCCTCCCGCAGGACTGGCAGGGACACCCGCAGCGCAAGGACTATCCGCTCGAAGGCCCGGGCGAGTTGATGATGGAGAGTCCCCAGGACTGGCTGAACCTCCGCCAGTCCGGGACCGAGCCCGAGATTGAGTAACGTCATGCCAACCGACGCGCCCCTCCCGATGTTCGACACCGACGAGCTCGTCATCAACATGGGCCCGCAGCACCCCAGCACGCACGGCGTGCTGCGCCTGGTGCTCAAGCTGGACGGCGAGCGGGTCCTCGACGCGGACATCGTCATCGGCTACCTGCATCGCGGAATCGAGAAGCTCTGCGAGAACCGCGACTACACGCAGATCGTGCTGATCACCGATCGGATGGACTACGTCGCCGCGGCGACCAACAACCTCGGCTACGTCGAGACGGTCGAGAAGCTGTACTCGCTCGAGGTGCCGCGCCGGGCGCTCTACATCCGCACCATCCTCTCCGAACTCCAGCGGGTCGCGAGCCACCTGCTCTGGCTGGGCACGCACGCGGCCGACATCGGCGCGCTGACCGTCCTGCTCTACGGCCTTCGCGACCGGGAGTTCGTGCTCGATCTGTTCGAGGAGTACTGCGGGGCGCGGCTCACCTACAACTGCATGCGGATCGGCGGCCAGCCGCAGGACATTCCTCCGGGCTGGGATCAGCGCGTCCTGAAGTACTGCGAGATGCTGGAGCAGAAGCTCCCGGACTACGAGCAGCTGCTGACGGGCAACCGGATCTGGCTCGAGCGCACGAGGAATGTCGGTGTCATCTCGGCGGCCGACGCGATCGCCATCGGGCTCTGCGGGCCGCCGCTTCGCGGGTCGGGCGTCGAGCGCGACGTGCGCAAGGACGAGCCCTACGCGGCCTACAAGGAATTCGATTTCGACATTCCGATCGGCACCCGGGGCGACACCTACGATCGATACCTGGTCCGGCTCGAGGAATTCCGGCAGTCGATCCGCATCATCCGGCAGGCCGTGGAAGGCCTGCCCGAGGGCCCCGTGATGGGCAAGGTTCCCCGCCTCATCAAGCCGCCCGCGGGGGAGACCTATCACGCCATCGAAGCGCCGAAAGGCGAGCTCGGGTATTTCATCGCGAGCGACGGCAAGTCGCTCAGCCCGTACCGCCTGCGCGTGCGGCCGCCGTCGTTCTGCAACCTGCAGGCGCTGCCGAAGCTGGTGAAGGGCCACCTGGTGGCCGACGTGGTCGCGCTGATCGGGACGATCGACATCGTGCTCGGGGAGGTCGATAGGTAGGGGCTGGGGGCTGGAGGCTGGGGGTCAGACAGGATCTCGCGGCATGGTCGCCAGGTGCCACTCGCCGGCTGCCAGTCGGCAGCCAGAGCGGGGGCTGGAGAACAGGGGAACGCGTAGACGCTGGACACTGGCTGTTCGGGGCTGTGTGACAAGGCCACCAGCCGCAGGCCACCAGTCGGCAACCAGAGCGGGGGTTGGAGAAGAGGCGAACGCATTGAAGCTGGACACTGGCTGTTCGGGGCTGTGTGACAAGGCCACCAGCCGCCGGCCACCAGCCGCCAGCCGGCCTTTCTTGTTGGAACACGTATGGTAGACATCCTCATCCTTCCGCTCATCAAGATTGTCATCGCGCTGGTGGGCGTGCTCGTCACCGTGATGTACATCGTGCTGCTCGAGCGCAAGGTGCAGGCCTGGGTGCAGGTGCGGCTCGGTCCGATGCGGGTCGGGCCCCACGGCATCCTGCAGCCGATCGCCGACGTGCTGAAGCTCTTCCTCAAGGAAGACATCACGCCGGTGCGCGCCGACATCTGGGTGTTCACCGCGGCGCCGATCATCGTGCTGGTGCCCTCGCTCATCGCCTTCGCCGTGATCCCCTTCGGCAGCGAGATCAACCTGTTCGGCTACAAGATGCCGCTGCGGATCGCGGACATCAACGTCGGCCTGCTCTACATCGTCTCTGTCGCCTCCATCGGCGTTTACGGCATCATCCTCGGCGGCTGGTCGTCCAACAGCAAGTACCCGCTGCTCGCGTCCTTGCGCGCCTCCGCGCAGCTCATCAGCTACGAGATTGCCGTCACGCTCACGCTGGTCACCGTCATCCTGCTCTCGGGCACGCTGAGCATGGTGGGCATCGTCGAGGCGCAGTTCGACAAGGGCGTGTGGTTCCTCTTCGCCCAGCCGATCGCCTTCTTCATCTTCCTGGTCGGCGGCCTCGCCGAGACCAACCGCGCTCCCTTCGACCTGCCCGAGGCGGAGCAGGAGCTGGTCGGCGGGTTCCACACCGAGTACAGCGGCATGCGGTTCGCGTTCTTCTTCCTCGCGGAATACGCGAACATGATCGTCGTGTCGTGCGTGGGCACGACGCTCTTCCTGGGCGGCTGGCTGCAGCCGTTCCCGCACGTGGGCTGGCTCTGGTTCCTCGGGATCGTTCCGGGCTGGGCCTGGTTCATCTTCAAGGCGTTCGCGTTCCTGTACCTGTTCCTGTGGATACGCGCCACGTATCCGCGCTACCGGTACGACCAGCTGATGAGGCTGGGCTGGAAGGTTCTCATCCCGCTGGCCATCGCGAACGTCGTGGTGACCGGCCTCGTCAAGGTCCTGCTGCAGTAGGGGACCGCTGTCGACAGCTGACAACGCCATGGCCGAAGCAGTCGCCTTCTACGTCCTCGCCGCGCTCATCCTCTTCTTCGCGATCCTCGTGATCACGATGAGGAGCACGGTGCACAGCGTCCTGTTCCTGGTCGCGGACTTCCTGTGCATTGCCGCCCTGTACGTGATGCTCCAGGCCCAGTTCCTGGCCGTCATTCAGGTGCTGGTCTATGCGGGCGGCATCGTCGTGCTCTACCTGTTCGTCGTGATGCTGGTCAATCTGAAGCGGCCGCCCGAGGCGCACTCGGATCCGCGGCGCCAGGGCACCCTCGCGCTGGTCATGTCGGTGGCCGTCCTGGTGGAACTGGTCGCGGTGTCCGCCTACGGCTACCTGAAGCCCGACGAGGTCACCGCCGTCCTCTCGCCGAACAACGTCGAGCAGATCGGCCGGATGCTCTACACGGACTACCTGATTCCGTTCGAAGTCGCGTCGATGCTGCTGCTGGTCGCCATGGTCGGGGCGATCGTGCTGGCCAAGCGGGAGCTCTAGAAGCCGATGATTACCCAGACCCACTACATGGTGCTGTCCTCGGCCCTGTTCATGATCGGTGTCATCGGCGTGCTCACGCGCCGGAACATCATCGTCATCTTCATGTCGATCGAGCTGATCCTGAACGCGGTGAACATCAACCTCATGGCGTTCTCGCACCAGCTGCAGAATACGGTCGGCCAGGTGTTCGCCATCTTCGTGATCTGCGTCGCGGCGGCCGAGGCGGCCGTTGGCCTGGGTATCATCCTCGCCTTCTACCGCAACAAGGAAACCGTCAACATCGACGAGATGAACCTGATGCGGTGGTGACCGGTATGGACTTGATCTGGCTCATTCCCCTGCTGCCGGCCTTCGGCGCCCTGGTGAACGGCGTCGCCGGGATTCGCTATTTCAGCAAGCGCGTCTCGGGCCTGGTGGCCTGCTCGACCATGGCCGCATCGCTGGCGCTGTCGATCAATGCGTTCTGGGCGCTGGTCATCGCGATGCCCGGCACGACCGAGCACCAGGTGACGGTAGCGCCGTGGCTGTCGGCGATCCCGCTGCAGCTCGCCAACGGCACGATTGGCACGTTTTCGATTCCCTGGGGGTTCCGGCTCGATCCGCTCTCGGCCATGATGATCCTGGTCGTCACCGGGATCGGCTTCCTCATCCACGTCTACTCGATCGGCTACATGCACGGCGAGCAGAAGGGCGCCTACGCGCGGTACTTCGCGTACCTCAACCTGTTCTGCTTCTTCATGCTGATGCTCGTGCTCGGCGACAACTTCGTCGTCATGTTCGTCGGCTGGGAGGGCGTGGGCCTGTGCTCGTACCTCCTGATCGGCTACTGGTACGAGAAGAAGTCGGCCTCCGATGCCGGCAAGAAAGCGTTCATCGTCAACCGGATCGGCGACTGGGGATTCGTTCTCGGCGTGTTCCTGATCTACTCGACCTTCGGCACGCTCGACTTCCGCGCGGTGGCCAACGCCGCCGGGTCGATGCCGGTCGAGGCCGCGTCGTTCGGCACGATCTCCGCCATCACGCTGCTGCTGTTTGTCGGCGCCACCGGCAAGAGCGCGCAGATCCCGCTGTATGTCTGGCTGCCCGACGCCATGGAGGGCCCGACGCCGGTGTCCGCGCTGATCCATGCCGCGACGATGGTGACGGCCGGTGTGTACATGGTGGGCCGCAACGCGGTGCTCTTCGAGCATGCTCCGCAGGTGATGCAGATCGTCGCCGTGGTCGGTGTGGCGACAGCCTTCATGGCCGCAACCATCGGGCTCGTGCAGAACGATATCAAGCGCGTGCTCGCGTATTCGACGGTGTCGCAGCTTGGGTACATGTTCCTGGCGATGGGCGTGGGGGCCTTCTCGGCCGGCGCGTTCCACCTGATGACGCACGCCTTCTTCAAAGCCCTGCTCTTCCTGTGCTCGGGTTCGGTCATTCACGCGATGGCGGGCCAGCAGGACATGCGCCACATGGGCAACCTGCGGAAGTACCTGCCGGTCACCTACGTCACGATGTTCGTCGGGACGCTGGCCATCGCAGGGATCCCGCCGTTCTCCGGGTTCTTCAGCAAGGACGAGATTCTCTTCCGCACCTTCGAGAGCAACCGGTTCATCTGGGGCCTCGCAGCGGTGACCGCCCTGATGACGGCGTTCTACATGTTCCGGCTGATGTCGATGACCTTCTTCGGTCCGTACGCGGGACCGGCGTGGGAAGGGATGGTCCCGACCGGAGCCGGGCCCGCCCACGTGCCGTCAGGCCACGGCGGCGCCGCAAAGGGCCCCGCCGCGCCGGGCCACGGCCCCGCCGCAGCGACGCACGCCGCAGCCGCTCACGACGCGCACGCCAAGTCGGCTGACGCTCACGGCGGAGGCGGCCACGGCGAGTGGCACGGGCCGCACGAATCCCCGAGGTCGATGACCGTGCCGCTGCAGATCCTCGCGGTCGGCGCGATCGTCGCCGGGCTTCGTCGGCATCCCCGCCGCGCTCGGCGGCAACAACCGGATCGAGCACTTCCTGCACCCGAGTTTCACGGCGAGCGAGCCGGCGGTCGTCCTGGGCGAGCGAAGTCGCGCCGAAGCCCCCGGGGGGGGCGAAGGCGGACGAATCCTCACCGCAACAGCCGGAGGAAGCGAAGCCGAGCGAAGCCACGCCGTAGCCGCGGCGCCCGGCACGCCCGTTACTGGGGTCGCTGGCGCAGCCGCCGCAAGCCACGCCGAGACCGCGCCGGCTTCCCACGAGTCGGGCGCGGGGGAGGGCGGCGAAGGCGCCGCAATGTCCTGGTGGGGCGAGATCGGCCTGATGGTGTTCTCGGTCTTCCTCGGGGCGTTCGGCATCCTGGTCGCCTACCGCTTCTACGTGCGGTCGCCGGAAATCTCCGCGAATCTCGCCGAGCGTTGGGCCGGCGCGCACCGGGTGCTGTCGAACAAGTACTACGTCGACGAGTTCTACGGGGCGACCGCCATTGCCGGCACCATGGCGAGCGCGCGCGGCCTCTGGGTCGTCGACGCCAAGGTCGTGGACGGCGCGGTCAACGGAAGCGGCTGGCTGACGATCGCCTCGTCCTGGGTCTCGCACCTCGCCGACAAGTACATCGTCGACGGGCTGGTGAACCTGGTGGGCAGCATCCTGGAAAGTTCCAGCTTCGCGTTTCGGCGTTTCCAGACGGGGCTCGTCCAGAACTACGCGCTCGTCATGCTGTTCGGCGTCTTTGCATTCGTGAGCATCTATCTGCTGTCGCGGTAGGACATCGGCTACAGATGACTTCAACTTCAGGACTCAAGCAGTGAGCAACGCACCTTTCCCGATCCTCTCCTCGATCCTGTTCATCCCGCTCGTGGGGGCCGTGCTGCTGCTGTTCGTGAACAAGCGCGCGGAAAACGCCATCAAGTGGATCGCGAACATCTTCGCGATGCTCGGCTTCCTGGTGTCGGTACCGCTCTGGTTCTGGTTCAGGCCGTCGGACCCGGCGTTCCAGTTCGTCGAGCGGATGCCCTGGATCCCGTCCATCGGCGCCGAGTACTTCCTCGGCGTGGACGGCTTCAGCACCCTGATGGTGCTGCTGACGACGCTGATGGGGGTGGTTGCGATCCTGTCGTCGTGGACCGCCATCAAGGAGCGGGTGAAGGAGTTCTACATCTTCATGCTCGTCCTCCAGACGGGCATGCTCGGGGCGTTCATCTCGCTCGACTTCCTGCTCTTCTTCCTGTTCTGGGAAGTCATGCTGGTCCCGATGTATTTCCTCATCGGGATCTGGGGGAGCGACCGGCGGCTCTACTCGGCGATCAAGTTCTTCCTGTACACCCTGGTCGGCAGCGTGGTGATGCTGCTCGGCATCCTGGCCCTGTACTTCCACAACGGCGCGACCACCTTCGACATCACGCAGTTCCAGAAGATGTCGGTGCCCTACAACCTGCAGTGGTGGGTGTTCCTGGCGTTCTTCCTCGGGTTCGCGATCAAGGTCCCGATGTTCCCGTTCCACACGTGGCTGCCCGACGCGCACACCGACGCGCCGACAGCCGGGTCGGTCATCCTGGCGGCCGTCCTCCTGAAGATGGGAACATACGGATTCATCCGGTTCAGCCTGCCGATCCTGCCCGACGCCACGCGGGCCTTCGTCCCGATGATGGTCACCCTCTCGATCATCGGCATCGTCTACGGCGCGCTGGTGGCGCTGGCGCAGAAGGACTGGAAGCGGCTGGTCGCCTACTCGTCGGTCAGCCACATGGGCCTGGCGATGCTGGGCATGTTCGCCCTCAACCCGGCCGGCATGACGGGCAGCATCATGCAGCAGCTCAACCACGGCATCTCGACCGGCGCGCTCTTCCTCATCGTCGGCATCGTCTACGAGCGGCGCCACACGCGCGAGATCTCGGAATACGGCGGATTGTCGAAGGTGATGCCCGTTTACGCCGCCGTGTTCATGATCATGACCATGTCGTCGATCGGGCTGCCCACGCTCAACGGGTTCATCGGCGAGATCCTCGTCCTGCAGGGCGTGTTCGTCGCCAACAAGCTTTGGGCGGCCTTCGCGGCGAGCGGCCTCGTGCTGGGCGCGGCCTACATGCTGTGGCTCTACCAGCGCACGATGTTCGGAAAGATCGAGAACCCGAAGAACGAAAAGCTGCCCGACCTGAACCTGCGCGAGTTTGCAACCTTCGCGCCGCTGATTGCGCTGGCGGTGTGGATCGGGCTGTATCCGACGCCGTTCCTCACGCGGCTCGCCCCGACGGTGACCACGGTCGTTGCGCGCGTGAACCCCGACTACGCGAAGACGCTGGCCCAGGCGCCCTGCGCGCAGGCGCCGGCCCCGGTGGCGGCCGACTCCCCGATGTCGAAGTTCGCGGCGCCGCCCTGCGGCGATGTGAAGAGCGGCGAGCCGGCGAAGGAAGCCGCGCCAGCGAAGGACCTCCAGCCGTCTGGTGGGGAGACGCCGAAGCCTGCTGGCGGTGATGCGGCGAACGCCCCGGGCGGCGCGGCGACGACGCCTTCCGGCGGTGAGCCGGCCAAGTCGCCCGGAAGCGTGGCGAAGCCTGTGGGCGGCGAGTCACCCAGGCCCGCGGGTGCGCCGAGCGTCCCGAGCCCGTCAGGAGGGCGGCACTGATGCCAGCCTGGTTCTCGGTCAAGGATCTGTTCTACCTGCTGCCGGAGCTCGTGCTCACGGCGGCGGCGCTGCTGGTGCTCGTGGTCGATGCGCTGACGCCGCGGAAGAACCAGCAGCTTCTGTCGTGGCTCGGCCTGGCTTCCATCGGGGCGACGGGCATCGCGATGTGGTACGTCGCCGGGGCGCACGTGTCGGTCAGCAACGGGCTGGTCTCGGTCGACCCGTTCGCGTTCTTCTTCAAGACACTCTTCCTGCTGGCCGCGGCGATGACCCTGCTGATGTCGGTGAAGTACCTCGACACGGAAGGGTCCCGGCACGGCGAGTACGTCTTCCTCGTGCTGTGCGCCACGCTCGGCATGATGTTCATGGCGGGCGGCACCGACCTCATCACGCTCTTCATCGGCCTCGAGACGATGGCGATTTCGTTCTACATCCTGGCGGGGCTGCTCAAGCCGAACCGCCGGTCGAACGAGGCGGCCGTCAAGTACTTCCTGCTCGGGACCTTCTCGCTCGGCCTGCTGCTCTACGGCATGTCGCTGCTCTACGGCCTGTCCGGGAGCACGAACCTGCACGTGATCGCGGTGAAGATTGCGGCGCACGGGCGCGATCCGTGGCTGGTGCTCGCGGTGGTGCTCGTCGTGGCGGGCATGGGCTTCAAGATCGCGGCGGTGCCGTTCCACATGTGGGCGCCGGACGTGTACGAAGGCGCGCCGACGCCGATCACCGCGTTCCTGTCGGTCGGATCGAAGGCGGCGTCCTTCGCGATGCTGCTGCGCATCTTCGTCGAGGGCCTGCCGTCGATGTCGGCCGACTGGACGCTGCTCTTCTACACCCTCTCGATCATCACGATGACGGTGGGGAACATCGCCGCCCTGACGCAGGCCAACCTCAAGCGCATGCTGGCGTACTCGTCGATCGCCCACGCGGGCTACCTGCTGATCGGGCTGGTCGCCGGCACGCCGCGCGGCATCTCGGCGATGATGATCTACCTCGCGATCTACGCGTTCATGCAGCTCGGCGCCTTCTCGGTGATCGTGCTGATGCGGCGCGCCGATGCGATCGGCGACGAGTTGAAGGACCTGAGCGGGCTGTACTTCCGCCATCCCGCCGCGGCCTTCGCGATGCTGTTCTTCATGCTGTCGCTCGGCGGCATCCCGCCGACCGCCGGCTTCATGGGGAAGTTCTGGCTCTTCAGCGCGGCCATCGAGGCCAACTACGTCTGGCTGGCCGTGATCGGCGTCCTCAATTCCGCCATCTCGCTCTACTACTACGTGCGGGTCGTCGTGTTCATGTGGATCAAGACCGACACGGTTGGATCCGAGCCGCGTCTTGGGCCGGCGCTGGCCACAGTGCTCGCCGTAGCCCTGATCGGGACGATGCTGCTGGGCGTCTACCCGCGGCCGCTGTTCGACTTCGCCGAAGCCTCCGCCCGGACGCTTGGCGTGGTCGGCATGGCGGCGACGCAGATCAGATAGGGTCCAACATTATCGGCTGGCGGCTGGCGGCTGGCGGCTGGCGGCTGGCGGCTGGCGGCTGGCGGCTCTTCCGCTCGCGGCTATCGGCTCTCGGCGAAGCCCGCTGACCGATGGAGCCTCGAGGCCGGGCGGCCCGTCGCTCCTCGCTCCCTGCTTCTGGCTTCTCGCTTCTTGAATCCTTGCTGCTCGCTTCCTGCTTCTGCCTTCCTGCTGGTGCCGTGGTCCTCGACCTGCGATCTCGTGACTTGATCCGGCCAACTCGTACTCAAATAGCACCCCAGAGGATTCATCCTCCGAGATGGGGCTGCTCGTCGCGCGCGAGCACTCCGGCCGCGTTCGTTCGGACGTGGACCGCGGGAGTTCGGAAGGCGACGCGTTGCTCGGTCGGCTCCAGCGCTGCAGGGATGTGCCTGGGCCATCCTTCAGATGTGGCTGGCACCGTGGTGAAGAGCGTATCGTTGATGGCGATGTCACCCATGCCTGACCTGCTCCCCGCGCTACGCAAGCACTTCGGCCACGTGTCGTTTCGGACAGGGCAGGAAGACCTGGTGCGTGCCGTGCTCGGCGGTCACGACGTCCTGGCCGTGATGCCGACAGGATCGGGCAAATCCCTCGGCTACCAGCTTCCGGCCGTCGTGCTGCGGGGCACCACGCTGGTCGTGTCGCCGCTCATCTCGCTGATGAAGGACCAGGTCGATGAGTTGAACCGCCGCGGGATTCCGGCGGCGGCGCTCCACTCGATGTTGTCGGCCGAAGAGCGCCGCAGCGCCCTCCAAGCCGTGCGGCAGGGCAGCCTCCGCCTGCTCTACGCGGCGCCAGAGCGCTTCGCTTCCGAGGCGTTCCTCGGCCTGATGCGCGAGACGCCCATCGCCCGCTTCGTCGTCGACGAGGCGCACTGCGTGTCGGCGTGGGGGCACGATTTCAGGCCCGACTACCGGCGGCTGCGTGCCGCCGCGCTCGAGTGCCGGCGGGCCGACGGTCAGGCCGGCCGTCCTCCGCTCGCCGCGTTCACCGCCACGGCCACGCCCGAGGTCCGCGACGATATCGTCAATTTGCTCGGCCTGGCGACGCCGACGGTTATCGTGTCGGGCTTCGATCGGCCCAACATCGAACTGCACGTGCGGCCGGTGGCGGGCCACTGGGAGAAACGCGAACTGCTGCCGCAGTTGATTGGCCGCGGACGGGCGCTGGTCTATGCCTCCACCCGCAAGGGCGCCGAGCAGGCGGCCGCTACGCTGCGTGCGGCGGGCGTCGGCGCCGAGGCCTACCACGCGGGCCTGGAAGACGGCGAGCGCGTGCGGGTACAGGACGGATTCGCCACGGGGAGCACGCGCGTGGTGTGCGCGACCAACGCGTTCGGCATGGGCATCGACCGGCCCGACGTGGAGACGGTCGTGCACGTGGACGTGCCGGGGTCGATCGAGGCGTACTACCAGGAGATCGGCCGGGGCGGCCGCGACGGGCGTCCGGCGACCGCCACGCTGCTGTGGAACTACGCCGACGTGAAAACGCGCGAGTTCCTCATCGACAAGGGCCGAGACGATGTGGCGGGGCGGGCGGCGGTGATCGTCGACCCCGAGGACGTGGCCCGCCGAAAAGAGCTGGAGCACAAGAAGCTGAAGCGCATGGTGGCCTACGCGACCACTGCGGCGTGCTTGCGTGCTACGATCTTGCGCTACTTCGGCGACCCCGCGGCGAAGGAGCCCTGCGGCGCGTGCTCGAACTGCCACCGGCGTGTCATGGTCGACAGCCGCCAACTCGTGCTTGTGCGAAAGATCCTCTCGGGCATCGCGCGGGCGGGCGAACGGTTCGGCCGGCGGAAGGTGGCGGCCATGCTGGTGGGTAATGTGGATGATCTGCCCGACGCGTTGCGTCACCTCTCGACGACGGGGCTGTTGTCGGGCGAGCGGCCCGAGTATATCGAGCATTGGATCGATGCCGGACGCGGCGCGGGCCTTATGGTCGAGTCATCCGATCAGTACCGCACGTTGAGCCTGACCGTGTTAGGCCGGCAGGTGATGGCGGGCCACGTGCGCGAGGTCGAGATGAGCCCGCCGGTGCAGCGAGCGCCGGCGCGCCCCGCGCGGCGTCGGGCGTATCGTCCGGGTGGTGCCGCGGCTCGTCCGGGTGGTGTCGCGCCTCATCCGGGTCACGCTACGGCGCCCCGCGAGCGGCCGTCGCGGCAGCGCGTTCGGCAACGCGAACTGGACCCTCACGGCGCGGCCGAGTGGCTGGTCGACAGCGGCGGGCACGCGGCCCGCCGCGAGGACCCGGGTGAGCGGGAAGCCGGCGACGCCGCGCTGGAGATGGCGCTGCGGTCGTGGCGGATCGGCCTGGCGCGCCAGCAGGTTGTGCCGCCGTACGTGATCCTGCACGACAAGACGCTGCTCGCTATCGTCGCGGCGCACCCGCGGACCGTGCGTGGCCTGCTGCGCGTCCCGGGCCTGGGTCCTGTGAAGGTCGAGAAGTACGGCCCGGCGATCCTGGCGCTCACGGCCGCTGGCCGGTGACGCTCCCGGGGAAGCCGGAGCCGCGAGGTCGGGCCAGCCCCGGTTGCCGCCGGGGCTGCGGATGTTGCACGCCGCCGGCTGCCCATCGAGCGCAGGATCTGCGTACAAATGGCGCGGACGCCTCACCTGCCGCCGGATTCTCTCCGCCGCGGCTTGGTACGGGGTCTGCGTCCGGGTCGGCTTCGGTACCTCGTGGCCTGGAATCACGATCTGTGCCGGGCTGTCGTGGGTGTCTTCATGCGAAGCGTCCTGGGGTTTCGGCGGCGCGCCGCCAGGCGTTCCGCCTCCGCCAGCGGACGCGGTGGAGGCGTGGCCGTCGTGCAGCGGTTCGGGCGAGCGCTGAATCTCAACGTGCACATCCACGCGCTGGCCATCGACGGTGTCTTCGTGAATGGGATCGGCGGTCTCGCGTTCGCGCCAGCCGACGACCTGTCCGATCTGGACGTGGCCGAGGTCCTGGCCACTGTGGTGCCGCGGATTCACGCTCTGCTCGCGCGCCGAGGCTACGGAGACGACGATGGCGGAGGCGGCGCGCCGGACGGGTTTGCGGAGGCGGCGCCAGCGCTCGCCGGCATGGCGGCGGCGGCCGTGCAAGGGAACACGGTGATGGGGCAACGAGCCGGGGCGCGCACCCGGCGGTGTGGGGCGGCGCTCGACCATGCCGGGGCCAACCCGCTTCCGCGCTGCCACGCCAACCAGGACGGGTTCGACCTTGAAGCAGGCGTTCGGGTGCCGGCGGACCAGCGGGATCGCCTGGAGCGTCTGTGCCGCTATGTGCTGCGCCCCCCGCTGGCCGGCGAGCGGCTGCGCCTTCTGGAGGACGGCGACGTCCTGCTGGCGCTCGAGCGCCAGTGGTCGGACGGGACGACGCACCTGCGGTTCAGCGCGGTGGAGCTGCTCGAGCGCCTGGCCGTGCTGATTCCGCGTCCGCGGATCAACCTCATCCTGTATCACGGCATCCTCGGGGCGCGCGCCGCCTGGCGGTCGCGCATCGTCGCCTTCGGAAAGCCCGGGGAAATAGCCACGAAGGATGCCGCCCTGCAGGACACAGCGGACTCGACACGCCCCAGGACGCCGGGCGGGCGGCGATGGGCCAACCTGATGCGCAGGAGTTACGGCATCGACGTCCTCGCGTGCCCACGCTGCGGGGGGCGCCTCCGGCTCATCTCGCTGATTGAGGAACGATCGGTCATCGAGCGCATCCTCCGGCACCTCGGGCTACCCCCCGCGCTCCCGGCGACGCGGCCCGGCCGTGCTCCGCCCATCCTGGACGAGGTCGCCGCCCCCTGACACCTGACCAGCGGCCCACCTGAGGCGGGTGGCGGGGTTTCTGGCGAGTCTCGATCGCGACGCCGGCGCACGAGGGGCGCCACGACGCCGGAGGCGTGTTCCGACACCTGCGTCCCGGCAGAAAGCGCCCGCCCTGTGCTTGACACCGTCGTCACAGCAGCCGTAATTTGCCTTGTGTCTGGGCATCCGGGGCCGCGGGAGCGGTTCCCGACCCCGGACGCGTGTCGCATAAGGGACGTTGCGTTAACAACAGCCCGCGACGCCCCAGTTAATGCGTCCTATCGTCTGTGCAATCTGCTGGGAGAAGACGTCGGCAAGGGCCTGTTGCCCGACGATCGCCATCTGCTGGGGCGGCTCGTACAGAACGTCTGCTTCTTCAATGCGCGGGACTACTTCGGCTTCCCGCTCGGCCGGGCAGCGGACGGCGTCGAGCGGAAGGTGTAGGATCAACCGAACGCTGCTCGAGAAGGGACGATGCGATGACGTTACTGCTCCGGGTTTCGGCGCTGGTCGCGCTTGTGGCGACGGGTGTGGCAGGCACCGGACTCGCCCAGATTGTGAAGACCCCCAGCCAGGTGTTTCTCGAGTATCGCGCGGCGTTCGAGAAGGCCAAAACCGTCGACGAAATCCTCCCGTTCATGAGCAAGGAAACCAAGGCCGAGATTGCGAAGTCTCCGGCGGCAGAGCGGAAGCAGATGTTCTCGATGATGCAGGCGATGAGCGACGCGCGCGGCGTCAAGGTGGTCAAGCAGACCACCAACGACAAGGGCGTCGAGCTGGCGGTCGAAGGGACGACGCCGGACAAGAAGAAGTCCACCGGCAAGATCCAGATGGTGAAGGAAGCCGGCGCATGGAAGGTGTCCAAGCAGAGCTGGGAATAGCAGCCTTCCAGCCGTGATACGGACCGCGCGGTCGGCAATATCGCTTCGACTTGCCGGTTGGCGGCCGGCAACGGGCGATCGCGCGTCTCCCTTCGGCGCGCGTCTGGTGCTGCACCGGTCTCATTCCCCGTGGGACGAGAGGGCGGGGGCGCGGCGGCCTGGTGGCGTGGCAGACCCCCGCCGCCTGTCGCGAGCCGCCAGGCGCACTGCCCGATCTCGATCACCCGCCGCTGATCGGTGTGATGGTCCGCGAGTCGATCGCGCCCAGCCCCTGACGCAGACCCTCGGACATCGCTTCGTCACGATTGAAACCCATTGTCGCCCCGCCCGACGCGACGGAGTGTGCGCTGGGGCAGCAGGCGAGGGTCGGGTCGCCCCGAACTGCTAGATCTGCCACGGAGGCAGGCCGTAGACGCTGCGCCAGATGTCGAATTCCCTTCGATTTTCGCTGACGGGTAATCCTCGTCACCGCGCAATGAGAGCCTGGCCTCCTTCGGCCGCCGACGCAGCTCTCTGACTTGCGGTTGTCTCGGAAGACGACGGCGACGTGATTCACGTTATCGCGAAGGGCACTAGCGAGGTGGGAGGTTCTCGCGAGGGACGTCAGCGAAATACCCGGAACGCGCCTGGACCTTTCCCCTCTTGTTCTTCAGTCGCACGCTCAACTTGTGCCAACCTTGGCGCTTTTCAACGCCAGTTGGCGAGTAGGTGAGTATGTAACTGGACCGCAACAACTCGAGGCGGCGACTGAAACTGGCGCGAAGATCCTTGTCGCTGGCCTGAAACATAACACCGTCGGTCAGATCCGCTGGCTCAGAGGGGTTTTGACGCCCATAGCTTCCGTCGTGGGCGGACCACGTCCATCGATAGCGAGGAATCGACACAACGTCCACTGCCACGCCTGAACCACGCAACGCATCAATCGTGCGTACTCGTTGATTGCGCATCCACCTCGCATCCTCCGGCTGGTTCGTGAACAGCCAGCTGGCGTTCTCGCCGGCGTCGCTTAGCAGCAGCACCGCGGAGCGCCCGCTCTGGCCGACGACAACCGATGACGCCGCGACAATGGCATCCCACATCGCCGTGCCGTCACCTGCACGCCGCGGCGCTGCCATGGGGCTGAAATCGAGCGCGCGAACGATGGTGTTCCGATCCAGCGTCGTCGAAACGACCAGACGGGTTCCTCGTGAAAAGGTCAACAGGGCCGCCGAGTCTGATGGGGCCAGGCATGTGAGGAACGTCCGTGCCGCGCTTGTCAGGTCAGATAAATGGCCGCCGTCGACGACGCTGTAACTGATGTCGAGCAACAGCGCGACATTGACCACGCCGGCCACCGTCGCCAGTTGCGGTCGCTGACGCACACCGTTGTCGAGTACCTCGAAGTCGTCCGCCTGGAGGCCGGTCAGCGGTCGCCCGCCGTCGGAGACAAGCACATCAATCCGAACACCCTCGATGTAGGTGCGCCACGACGGGGGCTGCTTCGCTCCGACAAAGGTCGCGGCGAGAAGCAGGAGCGCGATCGTGTGCGATGCCCGCATGCGTCACTGCCGAATCATGCCGCGAAGTTCGAGCAACCTCTGCGTGGTTCCCCAGCGTTCGCGATCAAACGACGGATATGCGTACCAGGGATCGAGCGGTTCACCGTCTACGGGTAGCTGTGAGTCGAACATCGATCGAATCATCGACCACCCTTCTGCCGCACGGCCCGACGCCAATTCCAACCGCCCGAGCGACAGCCTTGCGTCTTGCCCAGCCGGGTACACGCCCAGCGCATTGCGGAACTCGGCTTTCGCAAGTTCCACCCGACCAGCATCCTCGTGCAGACGTCCGAGGAAGAGGGCGGCGAGATAGCCAGTGAACAGATCCCGGCGTCGCTGCGCGTCTTCGAACGCACGCTCCAGCTCCTGCTGCGCTTCAACGTTGCGATCGAGAAGATAGAGAATCCGGCCTAGGCGGAGGCGCGCTTCGGGAAATCCCGGCTCGATCGCCAACGCCTGTCTGTACGCCTTCTCGGCCTGCGCGAACTGCATGGAAGAAAACTGTCCGTGCGAGCTTCCGCGTGGCGCTTGCTCGTCTCGGCCGATAGCGAACTCAACAGGCCCGCCGGTAATTTCGGGTCCCATCCATAATTCACTATAGCGCCCGCGCGCCAGCCACGACCAAGCTTGACTGTCCGACGCCGATGTCCGACTCCCGCCGACTGCCTCCAGCCAGCGCCGACAGAACTCGTCCACGCGGGGATCGCGACTGCGCTCCGTCTCCGCACACACCTCGAGGAACAGTTTCTGGGCGCTTCGGGTGTGGCCTTCCAGTTCTTCTGCGACGCCTGTCACCACCTGGACGTCAGGCCGGGTTACCCGCTCCCAGCCGCCGGCGCGGGCTGCTTCCATATGAAGAAGAGCAAGCGCAGCGCGTGACCACACGTCGCCGATGTCCTTCGGGAGCTCCGCCGCGTGCTGGAGTCGGGCCTCGGGCCAATTCGCGAACGTAACGATGGCCACATTGGCGTCGCCTTGCCGATACTCTCGAAGAAGAGCCCTGAGCGAGTCCGGAGGCTGTGCATCGCTCATGACAAGGCAGCCGATCGCGGTCAGAGCAAGGAATAGACGCGGCATGGGATCTTGCTGCTTGCGTTCGTTCGTTTCCAACCGCCCCCGTGCTCGCCACCGGGTTGACAGACGTTCAACAGCACAGACTCTCCCCGGCCGAGTTGTCCGGTTCCTGTCTCCATCCGCCCTATCTATGACGCCAGACCCGCAGGCGGTGGAGACGACGCCCGGGCCGGACAAGACATTATAGGGCTACCCGGAAATGCGAGGCACGCAGATTGCGGGGTAATAGCAGTACCAAAGCCAGCACCAGCCGTAATGAGTGTCGCTCCTGCATGACGACCCG
The DNA here is from genome assembly GCA_963843385.1 of uncultured Acidobacteriota bacterium. Classification (GTDB taxonomy): domain Bacteria; phylum Acidobacteriota; class Vicinamibacteria; order Vicinamibacterales; family JAKQTR01; genus CAVOHU01. The sequence continues at coordinate 841,792 of CAWJJY010000003.1, read as the reverse complement.
CTGTCACAGTCTTCTGGACCATCACACGTAGGGGCGTACCACGGCAGGTTGTTCGGCAGGCAAACGTGATCGATGCATGTATAACCGTATGGATTCCCGTTCCAGAGACTGTTGCATTGCGAGTCCGAAGAGCAGTAGCCAAGAACAATGCAGTCCGGACTCGACGGGTCTTCATCGTCGCTGCAGTGGTCGTCATTGGGAATAGGTGGTGTCGGAGGATAGCCGCAGTCGTACGGACAATTCCTGCTGTTCTCTCCAGCCTCACAGCCGTATTGCCCGCAAGTTGGCGAATCCGGACATGGGCCGCAATCCTCGGTGCAATTCCAGCAATGCTCGTCTCGTACTGCGTCACAAAGGCCATCGCCGCACCATCCGTCGTTGCACCAGTACGACGCCGCACCACCGTCGAACTCACCGCAGGTTGTCAGGAACGCCGGATCTGAATCCACCAGGCATTCCAGGCCGCACTCTGCGAATGGACCGCAATCCTCCTGGCACCAACCCAGCGCAGCGGCCTTAGGCTCCGACATCCGCAGCACGACAAACGAGAATACCGCGACGAGGAACAGGCCATACTGGCACCGAGACCGAATGAAGCGACTACTCATAGCAGCTCCTCCAGGACGGCGTTGAGCTCCGTAACGTGTGGCACCGCTACAGCATGGTCCCGGCGCATGAGCCTTGCAAGCAGACAGTGCTGAAAGATCTGATGGAGTTTCTGTGGCCAAGTATTGGCCCTATCGGCCAATTTCCTGACCTGGAAGATGGTCGCGTCGCAGGTGGAGACGCTTGTTTGCCGCCCAGTTCCCCCCGCCAATGATTGGAGCGACGCTTGCATCGCGGCGCTGTATGGGAGGAGCCGAGGACCGCACCAATGGTGCGCCCAGCGTGCACCACATTGCCGAGCGCTGGGCTCGGGCAGTGTGGGCGGCGACTGCCGCAGCCTCAGATCCGCGCACGCTTCGCGACTGGGCTTCCATCGTTAACGCGTCTGTGCCAACTCTGCGTGCGTGGAGTTATCTGGCGGGAGTCTCCCCACGCGACTCCCTCGTGGTTGCTCGCCTCCTGCGGGCAGTACTCAAGGCCTCGCGCGAGAAGGTGTCACCGCACCAGCTTCTCGATGTCAGCGACCCTCGTACCTTGAAGGCGATGTTGAGCCGGGGCGGACTGCGTAACGCGGGGAATTGTGGAGAATACTGGAGTCCCGAGGCCTTTTTCGATCGGCAGACGATTGTAACCAAGGCAGAGCTGCTAGCTGTGCTCAAGAGTGTCGGCCGGCGATTCGATACCATCCCTGTTGAGGCATTCGTAGCGTCCCAACCCAAGGCACATGGAACAGAGCATGAACAGTGAGCCTGAGTCCTGGAGGAGACGACGAGGTTGGCAATCGCTTATCGAGACGATTGCGACGCTGGCGATCATAGCGGTCTGCGGCGCAATGTTGTTTACACTATTCGCCGACCGCAGTCGGTCGAGGCTGGCGACGCCAGCAGGCCCAGCACGGCCGGCAAACGACGCACTTCCATCAGAGCCCCAGTCGCTTGCCGGTGCTGCAATCCGAGGGGCCGCTGCAGCAAAGGTAGCGGTAATTGAGTATTCCGATTTTCAGTGTTCATACTGTGCGAGATTCTTCGAAAGTACGCTGCCTTTCCTGAATGAGAAATATCTGAAGCCGGGGAAGGTGATGCTCGCATTCAGGAACTTGCCGTTGGAGAGCATCCACGGAAACGCATTACGAGCGGCGGAAGCCGCAGAATGTGCGCTGCGGCAGGGGCACTTCTGGGAGATGCACGATTCGATATTCCAGGATCCCAAGCGCCTGGACGTGACGGCGCTTCGGGCCCGCGCCAAGGAGCTAGGCCTAGACCCGGGCCGATTCGACGGCTGCATGGCGGGAGAGGCGACCCGCAAGATCCGAACCGAGATGGTCCTGGCAAACCGGATGGGGATCACGGGCACGCCAACGTTCTTGCTGGGGCTCGTGCAAACGGATGGACGCGTAAGAGTCATGACGCGCCTGTCTGGCGCTCAGCCGCCAGAGAAATTCGAGCAGGCGCTTGAGGCGCTACTGGCGCGCACCAAGACTCACGCGGGCAGCTGACGTCGGATGCCGTTAGCTGGCGGTCGAAGGGACGACGCCGGACAAGAAGAAGTCCACCGGTAAGATCCAGATGGTGAAGGAAGCCGGCGCGTGGAAGGTGTCCAAGGAAGCCTGGGAGTAACAGCCAACGCGCCGCGAGCCGCCGGTCGCCGGTCAGCAGTTACCAGTCGGGAGCCGCCGGTGGCCGGCCGCGAGCCGAGAGTCGCCCGCCGCCAGCCGGCATGCCCGACGTCAATCACCCGCCAACAATCGGTTTGATCGTCCGAGAGCCGATCGCGCCGAGCGCTTCTCGCAGGCGCTCGAACATCGCCTCGTCCCGATACACGCCCAGAATGGCGCCGCCCGAACCGGCGAAGTGGGCGCTGGCGCCGCAGGCGCGGGCGGTTTCGACCTGCTCAATCTGCCACGGCGGCAGGTTGTAGATGCTCCGGCGTGCCTCGAAGTTCTCGTCGATGAGCGCCGAGAGACGGGCCACATCCCGGCGGACGATGGCCTCGCGACCCTGCGCCGCCAGTTCCGCGCAGTGGGTCATCGCCGACACGACCCTCACCTCCCCACGGTTGAACCGCTCGCGGATGTTGTTGTGGAAGATCTCCGTCGGTTCGCTCAGCGCGTCGTGGTAGGCCACGTAGATCGGCGGCAGCAGGGCGGGGTCCATCCGTTCGTACGCGTAGCAGCCCAGGCCATCCACCTCGTGCTGCCGCGACGCGTCGAAGTCCATGTACACGAGGCCTTCGTAGACCTGGATGACGCGGTCCTGGAGCCCGGCCGTGATGCCGAGTTCCTCCTGTTCGACGCGCAAGACGAAGGTCGGCTGCGCTTCGAGCGGGATGTCGACCTCGTAGAACTCCATCAGGCATCTGAGGGTGGCGACAATCAGCGCGCTCGAACCGGCCAGCCCCACTTGCCTGGGGATCGTGGTCTGATAGCGCACCGAAAAGTTCCGGTCGTGCAGCGGCAACCCGCGGGACTGACAGTGCTCCACGAAACGCTTGATCGTCGCCTTGATGAGACGGATCCCGCCGTAGTAGCCGTGCAGTCTCACGTCCTTCGCCAGGTCGTAGACCGAGCCGAATGTGGCGCGGTCACCCTCGGCGAGCACGATGTCGACCGAATCCCACTCGTAGAGCACCGCCTCGGCGTAGAAGTTGCGGATGCTGATGGAGATGGCCTTGCCGTTGTACCCGTCCGACGGGTTGCCGAGCAGCCCGGCGCGGGCGTAGGCGCGTTTACGCGTGAGGAACATGGAGCAGCTCCTCGATGTGGCGCCGGAGCGCCGCTGTGTCTGGGCATCCGGGGCCGCGGGAGCGGTTCCCGACCCCGGACGCGTGTCGCATAAGGGACGTTGCGTTAACAACAGCCCGCGACGCCCCAGTTAATGCGTCCTATCGTCCGATCTTCTCTGATCGTGTGCGTTGCCTGTTTACTTTGGCCCCGCTCTTGACTTCCCATCTCGCTACGGCTGGTTCCGAGAACTCCTTGGTGGGACGTGTCTTACGGGGCGGATCCAATGCGCGGCGGCGCCAGTGCGGCCTTGACGAACAGGTCCAGGCCTTTCGCTGGGCCTTGCGCCAGTCGCTGGGCCACCCGGTCCATCGGAAAGACCGTCACGTCGCCGCGGCGGAGCACGAGTGCTGGCCGGTCGCGATCGGTCGACTCGTCGGGTTGCCACCGTGCTCCGCATGTTCGTCGCAGGACCTCGCCGACGTAGGCGCCAAACACCGACACCAGCCGACCATTCGCCGCCTTCGTAGCGACGTCACGGCGACCGCTCGTCATGCGGCGTCGCTCTTCGAGAATAGCGTCAACTGTCCTGATACTGTCCGGCGAGTAGTCGAGCACGACTCCGTCTGCGGCCGCCAGGGTCTCGGCCTCGGCGGCAAGTGCGATCATCGCAGTCGGCAACGGCAACGGGGCCACCGTGGACAGACCCCTGTTCGATAGTGTCGGCGTCCTGACCGGCATGGGTTCGCACATGGTCTCGGACATATCGAACGACGGGACTCGACACGGGACCCTGGGGTAGTCCGGTCCGGCGAAGATGTCCGCGCCGAGGTACGTCTCGAGCCCTAGGAGCAGCGTGGTGGACTCAACCAGCGGCGGACTATCGAAGCGCGGTGTCGCCTGCATCAGGATGCCCGTCCCGCGAGGTTCGACGAGGTGACAGGGCGCGCTTAGCAGGTGCTCGCGTCCGAGCATCTCCACATATGGCGCGCCCCAGTACGTCAGCCAGTCCAGCCGCCCGAGCCCTTCGACCGGCGTCCCAGGACCCCACCGTCTGTGGGCCTGCGCAGAATGATACGCCGTGGCGTAGACGGCGTCGCTCCACCCGACGAACTCGAGGAGAATCTCGCGGAGGCGCTCCGGTCCGTCGTCCTCGCGGAACGCGGCGGCCGCGAATTGAGCTGACATTCGGTTCTGCCGGGGGCGCTGGCTGTTCCTTAGAGCATTGGCTTCCAACAGCAAGCGCGGTCGCGTCCGGCGAAAGAGCAGCGCATTCCATACCTGACCGCTTCCCGCAGGTCGCTGCTCGGTCCACGCGGCAAGAAGCCGTTCATGTGCAGCAGGGCCGTATGGATGGCGGATAGGCTCGGCGATGTCCCATTTCTCGGGGAGCCACCTCCCGCCGTCGATCGTGTCCAATAGCCACAATAATCCTCGTCCCTTCTCGACGGTACCAAGGAAATGACTCGAATCAACATTAATCGTGATGCATTCAGATCTTGGCATTAACGGATCGCCTCCGGGCTATTGGAGGTATCCTTCGTCACATTGACCCATGCGCCCTTGGTGTATCTCAAGATTTCCGCCTGGCCCGCACCTAGCCTCCTGAGAAGGCCAATCACCCTCTGGGATAGTCTAGTGTCTTCTGTGTCTGGGCATCCGGGGCCGTCCGGGAGCGGTTCCCGACCCCGGACGCGTGTCGCATAAGGGACGTTGCGTTAACAACAGCACGCGACGCCCCAGTTAATGCGTCCTATCGTCAAGGGACGTTGCGTTAGCAACAGCTCGCGACGCCCCAGTTAATGCGTCCTATCGTCCATATTGATGTTGAAGGGTTTCCGGTTTGCCACCCGGACGACATCATCGCGAGCAAGGCGGCGACCAATCGGGTCAAGGACCGCGAGTCCCTACCGAGGTTGAGATCGTTCCGCGAATATTGGATCCGCAGCCGCTCATAACCTGCTGGACGGCTCCACACACATCGTCTCAGTAAACAGCGCCCTTGTTCCGAGGGCGTTCGGTTGGGTCCACTCGGTCGTATCAGGCCGTCCTGGTCACGCCTCCGCATCCTTGCCCTCGACGATGCGGCCGTCGAAGAGGTGGATGGTGCGGGTGGCGCGGTGGGCATAGCGCGGGTCGTGGGTGACCATGCAGATGGTGGACCCGCCGGCGTGGAGGCCCTGGAGCAGATCCATTACCAGCGCGCCGTTCTTCGAATCGAGATTTCCCGTCGGCTCGTCAGCGAGCACGATCGACGGTTCCCCCACCACCGCCCGCGCCACCGCGACGCGCTGCTGTTGCCCGCCTGAGAGCTGACCCGGCAGGTGCTTGGCGCGGTGCGCCATATCCACGCGCTCGAGCGCGGCGTGGACCCGCGCGCGGCGCTCCGCCGCCTTCACCCCGCGGTAGGTGAGCGGCAGTTCCACGTTTTCCGCCACCGTCAGGTCGCCAATCAGATTGAAGCTCTGAAAGATGAAGCCGATGGCGCGGTTGCGCGTGCGCGCCCGCTCCTTGAGCGACTGCCCCTCGACCCTCTCGCCGTTGAGCCAGTACTGGCCGCTGGTGGGCGTGTCGAGCAGCCCCAACAGAGAAAGGAGCGTCGACTTGCCGCATCCCGACGGTCCCGCCACCGCCACATAATCGCCCGGCCGGATCTCCAGGTCGATCTCCTCGAGCGCGTGCGTCTCGAGATCGTCTGCAAAGAAGACCTTCGTGACCTGCTGCAGGCGAATGATCGGCGCCGGGGCCGTCGCCTCGGCGTCGTCGATCGCGGGCGCGGTCGCGTTGGTCGTGTCGGTCGGCGTGGCTGACATCATCTCGGGAGTCTCCCCTACTTGATCCGCACGCGTTCAACGGCGTCCCATGTGGACATGTCCGACAAGATGACCTCGTCGCCTGGTTTCAGGCCGCCGCGGATTTCCACGGCGTTGACCGACATCCGGCCGAGCCTCACGGGCACCCGTACCGCGTGGCCCGTTCCGTCGAGGCGGAAGAGCTGGATGGTCCCGCCTTCCTCGCCGATGGCGGGGCGGCCGATAGACACGACCTCCGCCAGGCGGTCGATCTCGATCGTCCCGTCAACAGTCAGATCGGGCCGCGCGCCCTTCGGCAGCGCGCCTTCGAGCGACACGTCCACGGTCACCGTGCCACTGGTCGCTGACGGGTCGATGCGCGACACACGGCCGGCGATCACACCGTTGCGCGTATCGATGGTGGCGCGCAGCCCCACCTGAATGTCCTTCGCCTGCGTCTCGGGCACCTTCAGCTCGGCCTTCAGCCGCGTCGGGTCCACCACGCGCACAAGATTCGCACCGGGGCTGACGCGCGCGCCCAATTCCACCAGCACCTGCTGCAGCACCCCGGTCACGCCCGCCCGCACCCGCAAGCCCGCCACCTGCGTCCGCTTTTGCCCGAGTGTCGCGCGCTGCCGGTCGACGTCCGCTTGGGGAATGGCGAGTTGCGTGGCCACGGCGCCCTGCTGCATCGCGAGCCGCTGCCGATCCAGGCGCACGCGCTGGTCGAGGTTGTCGGCTTTGATCGTCTTGTTCCGTGTGATCTGTGCGGAGGTCAGGCCCTGTTTGAAGAGCGCGGCTTCCGCTTCGGCATCCAGGCGTGCCTCCCGAGCGTCAGACTCGATCGTCGCCACGGCCGACTGCGTTGCCAGAAGCGCGCTCTCGAGTTCGACGCGGCGACTCGCGAACTGGGCCTCTGCGGATTTCAATTGCAGCTCGGCGTCCCGCACGCTTTGCTGGAGTTCAGGATTGCTCAATTCGAGGATGACCGTGTCGGGAGCGACCGGGGCCCCCGGCCGCAGCACGATGCGTTCCACCCGACCTTCAGCCACGGCGGGAATCCAGCGCAGGTCTTCCGGCACCAGCGTGCCTGTGCCGCGCACATCGCGCACCATCGGGCCGCGCTTGACCGTATCGATCCACACCGCGCCACGCTCGACCACGGGCGCGGCCGGCTTCAGCCGCGAGACGCCGAAGGTGACGGCCGCGAGCACCGCCAGCGTCACGCCCCCGTAGATCAGGCGTCGACGGCGCCGCGCGACCGGAAGATCGGGCCGGGCGATATCAACCATCGACTATCTCCTCGGGAGTGTCGTCGATCATCGGTTGCAGCGTCGCACATCACGAGCGGCCTTGCCTGTCTGTCCCGCGTGAGGATGGCGAGGTCGGACGCTGGCCATTGACGCCCCGGCGCTGCCGGGACAACGAGTTCGCGGCACGATAGCCGAGTTCAAAGGCGATTTCCTTGACGGACCGTGGGGGATCGGCCGTCTTCACGCTCGCCACTCGTCGGCGTAGGACGTCCGCGCGCATCTCGCGGAAGGTCAAGCCGTGGACCTCGCGAAGGGCGCGGGTGAGTGTGTGCCGGTCGATCCGGGATGCCTGCGAAATGGCTGAGAGCGGTGTCAAGGGTGCAGCCTCCAGACATCGGCGCACCAAGTCGGCCAACGACGGGGCATCGTACGTCATCCAGTCTCCCGGGAAAAGACCGAAGTGCGTCGTCGACCGGACGAGTAGCACAAAACCAGGGGGAGGGCGCGCCCAAACCGAGAAGAGCGGGCGCAACCGCCTTCTTGTGGGACAGATTCTGCCGCTTCGGCTAGGGCTACTGCCCGTGCAGACTCGCGACGCAGGCGTCGGACGAAACGACCAGGCACGGCGCCTGGTCATCGTTGCTGGCGCGGGTTGCGAAGCGTGTCAATCTGAGGTGGCGCGTTGGATTGAGTTGGTAATTCAACTTCAGGCAGGCGGAGGATTTTCGACTACGCTCGTGACGCTGGATCAACCCACGATCTTTGAGCGACTGATACCCCTTCTCGAGAGTGGCGGGACTTCGTTCCAGGTTCTCAAGGCGATCGATTCTGCTGTCTTTGCCATCGGAACAGGAATCAACTCCACACCGACCCTGGCAGTTCTTGACAGGCGCGGCACAGTGCTCCTTATCGCACATCGCCTCACACCGACGGCCCTGAGGGCGGTTGTATTGAAGATACGCGAAGACAATTGAGGGAGGATTGAACATGGGGACATCCACTAGAACTCGTCGACTGGTCCTGGCATTTCTGATCACCGCGATCGCCTGCACGACGGGCTTCGCCGTGGTTCGGGCACAGGACGATGAGCTTCTCGGAGGTTACGGGTGTTGCGCGCTGGGGTGCGGGACCTGCCCCTGGGGAAGGTACGACTGCAACCCGTACTGGAATGACTGTGGCAGTAGGCCGTGGCCTGGACAGAATTATCCTGACTGCTGTATCTGGCACTAGAGCTGCGGCAGGGCCGTCGGTGGCGTGAGGTTGCCGGCTTCAGGTCACCCCACCTGAGAGCGGCGCTCCTTTTGTCGGGTGAATCAAGCATTCTGTTTGTCGAGCCATGACTCATTCGAGGAGACTCGGCGCAATGTTCCTCCTGGTGTGCGTAGCTGGAACCGTGTCGGCCGACTTGAGAATGGCGGGCAAGCTACGCGAGTGGGAACAGCGCGTTCGCGGGCTGAAGCTTCTGGACTATGGGCAAGTGCGAGAGTCTCCTTTCGACCGTGGAGCGGCCGAGGGTTGGTTGCGCTGGTCGGCTGGAACCAAGGCGCGTTCAGCCTTGCGCGCGGTCTTCGTACTGCCCGAGCCGTGCAGCGGTTCAGCCGGACTTCTCAAGGTCTGGCAGCAGGCCGTCTCGGATGTCAATCCTAGGCTTCTCTCTGTGCTCATCATTGGAAGGCACGGCGATGCGTGTATGGATGAATTCGCGAGTCGTCTTTCGGCGGCAGGATTTGACACATCTACCGCAGATGCGATCAGTCCTGAACTCTTTGCCATGCACACTGGAATCGACATGGTCCCCGCGTTGGTTGTGTACGGCAGTGGGAGGGCCGTGGCATTGTTCGGCAATCCGTCCCGGCGAGGCATCAAGGAAATCCACTCTCTTCTCTCCGGGGGTAGGGGAGAAGGACCCGCAGTGTTCTGGGAGGCGGTTTCGCCAGTTGCGGCTTTGGTCGCAAGTTCGCGCTGAGACGTTTTGGCGTGTCGTGCGCGGACAACGGGCTACGCGCAGACTTTCGCTGGCGCGCAGTCCGTAAGGTCCGTCTGTCAGGCAACCAACCTACCAGCCTCAACAGGGAAGTCGTAGAATGCGATCACCCGAGTGGGTTGATCGCAGGCCCGATGGTCGAAGGGGAAGGATTTCACATGTCATGACTCGGATTGACCTCGGCCGGCCCGGGGGAGCGTCGGACTTTCTAGCGAAAAGGGGAGTAGCTATGATCCCAAGAAGCCGCGCGCAAATCCGCGCAGTGCTGGGCGCGTATCTGGCGCTAATTGGACTCTCCGCGATCGCACTCTCAGCCCGCCCAACGGGCGAGGGTAGCCTGCCTTGCTCAACACTCAAACCAGTGCCGGCGGACCTTCTAGTCCGAGACTTGGAGGGGAGAGATGTGCGCCTCTCGGCATTGGGCAGCCGAGCCGTACTTGTCCACGTTTGGTCGACGTTCGACAGGGCGTCCCAGTCTCAAGTGGGGCTCTTGATTGAATTGGACTCGAAGTTCCGGGCAAAAGGCCTCGGTGTCGTCGCGCTGTCCGGAGACGATTCACCTGACACCCTGCGCATGTTCGCGAGGGACCACGCGATCACCTACACACTTGTTACTCCCGGCAGTGATGGCCGACTCCGCAGTGTGTTTGGTGCGAAGGGCGTAGGCCACCTGACGCTCTTCCTGCCCGACGGTCGCGTCTGCGCGGAGTACACCTCAAAGGTTCTTGTTCAACAAGTCGAGAATGACATTGCTGCGCAGCTGGGACCAAGGGCCAAACGGTGAACTGGCTCGCCGACATCAGACTCGGACTCCGTCGACTTTGGCGTAGCGGCCCTGCGGGCGCGATCATGGTCGCGACTGTCTCAGTCGCCGTTGGACTTGGGACGGCGGTCATCTCTATCAGCCACAGCATTCTCCTCAGGCCATTACCCTTCCGAGCTCCCGAGGCGCTCGTCGCGGTGGAGGCTGTGTGGCCGGGATTCAATGATCCCGGTCCGGTCCGCGCATCTCACTTCTCGGCGTGGGGCAAGGCCAAAGCACTCGATGGAGTGGCGGCGGCCAACCCGGCTGCCGCCATGCGTCTGGCGATTGCTACTGACGACGGGCATATTCCTGTCGGGGGAATCGCCGTTACGCCAAACCTCTTCTCCGTCCTTGGTGTGGGCATGAGCCTGGGCCGTGGGTTCGAGTCGATTCAATCCGGGACTGGTGAGTTGGAGGTGATAGTTGGCCACAGCGCTTGGCGCAGGCTGTTTGGAGGGGACCCTGGGATAATCGGGCGAACGGTCCGCGTCTACGATTCTTTTGCGACGGACAGGTCATACACAGTCGTTGGAGTGCTTCCGGCTGGAGTTGAGTTGCGATATCCGGACGGCTTCGATCTGTACTTCCCGCTTCGGTTGTCAGAGGTCGCGCCGAACCCTCACCTTCCGCTCCAAGTCTTTGCACGCTTGGCTGGCGGCCTGTCGACCGCCGTCTGTAGAGACGAACTACAGGCCCTCGCGGGGAGGACTGACCGGAAGAATGGGAGTGAGCCTTCCACGATCGTGGTGGTGCCACTTCATGAGCACTTCTTCGGTTGGACGCGGAGCTACCTGGTCCTTGTCGATGTGGCTGCCGCCATCGTCGTGATGATCGCCACAGTCAACATCGCGCACATTGTAGCCGCGATGGGACTGCGACGCCGGAAGGAAGCCGAAATCCGCGTCGGGTTGGGAGCATCGACCTTAAGAGCTGGTTGCCAGGTACTTGCCGAGGGCTTGATGTTGACCGCGGCCGGAGGCGCGACCGCAACAGCGGTTGCCGTTCTAATGACGAAGGCTGGGATCGTCCTCCTCCGGAGCCGGATGCCAAGGGTTGAGGAGACGGTCGTGGACCTACGCGTCCTCGGTCTGCTGTTGATGTTGGTGGCGCTGGTTGCGGTGGTGTTCGACATTGGGTCCATCCTGCGATCAGCGCGAAGGGCATCTGGCTCACATGACGGCGGTAATCGCATATCTCGGTTGTCGCGGCTGCTGATCTCGCTCCAGGCCGCTCTACTCTTCGTGCTCGGCGCTGCAGCCACGCTGGCCACGCAGAGCCTCTGGAGTCTGGAACATCTCCGACTTGGGTTCGAACCGCAGGGCGTGCTGGTGTGCGAGCTTAGGAGTACGCGGCCTCAGTTCATGGTCCAAGGCAACCCCCTCGTGGATATCACCGCTCGAGTCCGTTCGCTCCCCGGGGTGCGCGACGTGGCGGTCGGCCAGAGGGCGCCTTTCGGCTACCGCACGAAACTCCCCGCCTCAACCGGACGCGGCGAACTTGCTGCGGAGGTCCAGGTCGAGGCAGTTGGCGCCGGGTACCTGGAACTGCTGCGCATTCCGCTGCGTGCAGGTCGCCTATTGCTCCCCGGCGACTCGCAGGACGTCGTCGTTGTCAACGAGAGGTTCGCGCAGGACAGATTCGCAGAGCGGGAAGTAGTCGGACGGGAGCTGACGCTACTAGGACGCTCTTACCGGATCGTTGGTGTGGTCGGCAATGTCGTCGAAGTCTTGCCAGAACCTGGTCCCCCCCGGCTAGCCTCGATGTATGCGCAATCCGTCCCGACCGTTTACTACCCGATGCGCTCCTGGTCACCCAGTGTGGAACTCCTGATACGTTCCGCCCTTACCGACTCTTCACTTCTCGCCCGACCGCTTCGGTTGAGCGTGCTTCACTCGGGCGGTGGTGCTTTCGCGGTCGGGAGCCTCGAAACACTACACGACCGGATGGTAGCCGCCACAATTGACGGCACGTCCTACGGCTGGATAATAATCGGAATGTCTTTGATTTCGTTGGGTCTATGCATGCTGGGAGTCTATGGCCTTACCGCGTACGAATCCACACGTCGTACTCAGGAGATGGCCGTACGTATCGCCCTCGGTGCATCTCCAATGAATATCTGGTTCTTGGTTGTTCGCCGATCTGTCGGGTGGGTTCTGGCAGGACTGCCAGTCGGAGCGTTTCTTGCTTGGGTGATGTCGCGGGCTATCGGGGCACTGCTGTTTCAGGTTGGCTCGTTGAACGCCTTGGTGCTCTGTTCGGGCGGGTCGGTTATCCTGCTAGCCGCTTTGTTTGGGGCGGTTGGGCCGGCGTCGGAGTGTAGTAGGATTCACCCCGCAATTGCACTGAGGACCGACTAGGTGGACGCGCTGCGAGACGAGTAGCCGCGTAGGAGTAGCGAGTGCGCGCGCCGCGAGGACCTTCCCCGATGCCCATCGCGTTGCTGCCCACGGCCGCGGGAGGGGCGTTGGCGTGCCCGATTATCCAGGCGATCCACCGCACCCCGGCGAAGATACTTCAGGAGCCGCAGCCTGACTTGCGGCTCGACTGGTAATTCCGGTAGCCAGCCTGAGCCCGCGAACTTCGGGAGTCTTCTTGCGCCGCCATCCGCAAGCCGCCAGCCGTAAGTCGCCCGCTGTGTCTGGGCATCCGGGGCCGTCCGGGAGCGGTTCCCGACCCCGGACGCGTGTCGCATCAGGGACGTTGCGTTAACAACAGCTCGCGACGCCCCAGTTAATGCGTCCTATCGTCTCGATCGGCTTCGTCTTCGACCTCGAGCTGCTCATCCGGCCGGGGCGCTCGACGGATCGAGCGGCCTCATCCTCGCGATCATCATGTGCAAGGCCGTGAACCGGTCCTTCACCAACGTGGTCTTCGGCGCGTTCGGAAAGGTCCAGCCTGCGGCCAAGGGCGGAGAGGCGAAGGTCTACAAGGAGGAGTCGGTCGAGGGTGCCGCACAGATTCTCGAGCAGGCGAACCTCGTGGTGATCGTGCCCGGGTACGGCATGGCCGTCGCCCAGGCGCAGCACAAGGTGCGCGAGCTCTGCGACCAGCTCACCAAGCGCGGCATCGCGGTGAAGTTCGCGATCCACACGGTGGCCGGGCGGATGCCGGGGCACATGTACGTGCTGCTGGCCGAGGCCGACATCCCGTACTCGGACCTGGTCGAGATGGACGATATCAATCCCGACATGCCCCAGTGCGACGTCGCCATCCTCGTCGGCGCGAACGACGTGGTGAACCCGGCGGCGCGCACCGACAAGACGAGCCCGATCTACGGGATGCCGATCATCGACGCCGACAAGGCGAGGCTGGCTTTCGCGATCAAGCGGTCGAAAAATCCCGGGTTCGCGGGGATCGACAACGAGCTGTATTTCTCGGACCGCACCTGGATGCTCTTCGGCGATGCCAAGGCAGTTGCGGCGGCCGGTCAAGCAGCTCGCGGGCGACTCAGGAATGCACTGACGCGCCGGCTGGCGTCTCGCGGGTCGCGACTGGCGGCTGGCGGCTCGTGGCTGTGCTGGTCATCGCCGTCCGGCACCAGCTTGAGATCCCATCGTTGCGCAGTCTTTTCGAATCCGGCAACGCACGCAGGCGCCTGGCCTCGACCTCGCCGTTCTTCCGCGCGCGTGCGGCCTCGATGTCCTTCTGGCGCTCGGCCTGGGTCTCGGCGCTCTGCAGTACGTCGTAGGTCCTCTTGATGGCGGTCAGGCGAATCTCGGCCACCTGCGCGTCCTTGCGCTTCTCGGCGAGGTACGTCCCGAGGAACCGATCGGTCGCCACTGTCGTCAAGAGCGGTGCGGCGGCCTTGGTGATCGCCACCATGTCGCACACCCGGGCGAAGCGAACGCCCTTGAGATCCTCGGATGGGGGATCGAGCCAGGGCTCACCCTTGTCTTCGGACCACGACGGGAGTGGAATCGTCGAGTCGCGGAACGAGGAGCCGCGCAGGATTCGATACGGATCGTTGATGCAAAACTTCAAGCCCTGGTTGGCGAAGGGCGTCCGGAATGCTGGACTCGTTGGCGATCGCAGGTAATCCAGAAAGGAGAATTCCAGCGAGTACGCGATGGTCGTCACGGTCTTCGCGATAGCGGGGTCCGGCGGATTCAGCGTTCCCGTGAACCGGATGTCGTATCCCATTGGCGGGCTGAGGAGCCGCGTCGCCTTGAGGAGGTCGGCGACGTTCAGCAGGTTGGCCTCTATCGCCATCAGTTCGGCCGGCGTCGCGTGATTGTCGGCGATGAACCGGCTCGAACGGATGAAGACAAAGCGCACGATTCGGCCTGGCTCGCGGGGCGAGGCGGCCTCCTGGGTCAACACACTCGCGGCCAGCAGGCTCACCAACAGGGCCGTTCCTGAAATCACTCTTCGCATGTATGGCCCAACCAGGCTGAATAACGTGAGCATTATCCGGCGACACTGGCGCCGGCCCGTGCACGACCATCAGAATCGCGCTGCATTGATGGCATCGGCGTCCCGCAGACTTGAGGCTACCGAACTAGAGCGCGGGGCTCGATGGCCTCGCATCAGCGGCGTCATGGGTCGCCAGGTTTCAAGACCGGTACTTTCGTCATAGGGATCCCGAGACCCCACGAAGAGGATCCTGGGACTTCCGTCCCATTGCGATGCACCCGGACCTCGGGCATCTTCTTTCCTGCACTGCCCCCCTTCCCCGGAATGCCAGCCGACGCATTCGACGCGTCCCCAGGCGCGGCTCGGGAATTACGGACGACGCGGAATGGTGATCCGCAACGGATGCTCTGCCGTTCCGGCTGCGGATACCGGCGTCATACTTCGGCAGAAGAGGCGAGGCACACGATGACGATGAACCGTCGCGACTTTGTGAGGTCGTCAGTGATGGTCGGCGCGGGGCTGTACTTGCTTCGCGGGAGGCTGTTCGCCTACTCGCAGAGCCCGCTGTTGCAGAAGTTCGTTGCGCCGCTGCCCGGCCTCGGCCCGAACGGCATCCCCTTGGCGAGTCCCGACAAGGGAATGTATCCCGGGGTGGACTTCTATCGCATCCAGGCGGGAGCGTTCCTCCAGAACTTCCACCCGGATCTTCCGCCCTCGAACCTCTGGGGTTACGCCGACATCACGTCGGGCCCGGCGAACCACCGCTATCTCGGCGGATTCATCGTGGCCCAGCGCGGGACGCCGGTGCGCATCGACTTTTCGAACGCGCTGCCGCCAGAGCACCCACTGAGCGTCGACAAATCGCTGCCCGCGGCGGGTCTGATACCGGGCACGAACAGGTACTTCGCCGAGAACCGCATCGCGGTCCACCTGCACGGCGGATTCGTTCCGTGGGTGAGTGACGGCGGCCCGTTCCACTGGTTCGATCCGCAGGGCAACGAGGGCCTGTCGCGTGTGCCGTGGCTGCCGGTCAGCCAAGCCGATCCTCGCTTCGGTCACATCCAGAAGAACCTGTCCAAAGACTATTGGTACCCGAACGACCAGAGCATGCGCCTGATGTGGTACCACGACCACGCCGTGGGCATTACGCGCCTCAACGCGTATGCAGGACTCGCCACCGGCTACCTGTTGCAGGACGAGTGGGAGCATGCGCTGATCAAAGCCGGCGTGATTCCGGGCATGGACCGGCTCGTCCCGCTCATCATCCAGGACAAGACGTTCATCGGCTCGAACGGAAACCCCGACTTCGGCCGCGGCAACCCCGGCGACCTGTGGTACCCGAACAAGTACGAGAAGGCCGCATCCGGGACGTCGGGCCGCTGGGACTACGGCAACGACGTATTCCCGAACGGCTCATTCCTCGAGCCGCCCGACCCGTCGTGCGTGCCGGAGTTCTTCGCCGACACGCCGATCGTCAACGGGATGGCGTATCCGTACCTCAACCTGGAACCGCGCCGGTACCGGTTCATGTTCCTGAACGGATCGCAGGCGCGCTTCTTGAACCTCCAGCTGTACTACGCGCAGTCGCACGACACGAACCACCCGCGATCGGGTGAGCCCGACCTGGTCCATACGAAGGACATTCCCGCCTTCGTGCAGATCGGCGCGGAGGGCGGGTTCCTGCCCTTCCCGGTGTTGTTCCCGAACAACCCGCCGATGCAGATGGGGTTCGACAACGACGAAAGTAGCCCGACCTTCGGCAACGCGACGCAGTACAACCTGCTGCTCGCACCAGCCGAGCGCGCCGACGTCATCATCGACTTCTCGAAGGTGAAACCCGGGTCGGTGATGATTCTCTACAGTGACGCGCCCTCGCCCTTCCCGGGCGGCGACCCGCGGAACGACTACTTTACCGGCAACCCCGACTACACGAATCCCAACGGCAACCCGGATGGCCTGACGGGCGGCGCGCCCTCCACGCAAGTTGGGTCGGGCCCGAACACCCGCACGTTGATGCAGATCCGCGTCGTCCCGCGCGTGGGCGCGGCGGATCGGTCGCTGCCGCTGCCGCTACTGCCGCCGATGGATCCGCTGCCGCTGCACCTTCCCGGCTTCGTGCCGGCGTGGGTGTCGAAGCCGAACCTGGCGACCCATCCGCCGCTTGGGGTCGACATCGTGCGCGACCTCACGCTCAACGAGTACTTCGACGCCAACGGGCGGCTCATCCAGTTGCTCGGGACGACCGCGCCGACGGGGACCGCGCTCGACCGACAGCCGGCTCTACGGCTCAGAGTACTTCAATCCCGACACGCTCCAGTCCGAGTTGTTCGAGTCCCCGAAGGCCGGCGCGGTGGAAGTGTGGCGCATCTTCAACACGACTGGCGACACCCACCCGATGCACTTCCACCTGGTCAACCTTCAGGTGATCTCGCGTCAGCCGTTCGACATTGCCGGGTTCATGACCGATGGGACGATCAGGTTCCTCGGCAAGGCTCGGCCAGCCGACCCGAACGAGCGCGGATGGAAGGAGACCATCCGGATGAACCCGGGCGAGTGCATCACGCTCATGACGCGGATGAAACTGCCGAAGGATCCGGTCGTCGACAACAAGAAGGTGACCGTGCCGTTCAGCCCGCGGTTCGAGGTGATGGGCATCAAGGGCTACGAATACGTGTGGCACTGCCATATCCTCGAACACGAAGAGCACGATATGATGCACGCGATGCTCGTGAAGAAATAGCGCGCCGCTCGATGGCACGGATTGGCCGGACGGCACGCGAGCTCACTCGGCGGTAATCGACGGCCCCGCGGGTCTGACGCCCGCGGGGCCGTTCGCGCTCCCAGCAGAAGGCAATCCTGATGACAAAGAGGGTCGCACTCACGCTGGTCGCCACGGTGGCGGTCGTTGCCTTCGCGGCGGGATCATTCGTCACCTGGCAGACAAGAGGCTTCGGGTCCACAGCCGCGGCAGGGCGCAAAGTCCTGTACTGGGTGGACCCGATGCACCCGTCCTATAAGTCCGACAAGCCGGGCATTGCCCCCGACTGCGGCATGCAGCTCGAGCCGGTGTATGCGGACCAACCGTTGTCCGCCGGCAGCGACGCGCCCCCGCCCAATGCCATCCGCGTGACCGCCGACAAACAGCAACTGATCGGCGTGCGCCTCGGCCGCGCCGAACGGGCGTCGTCATCACGTGGTGCCACCGCGATTGGCCGGGTGGCCGTGGACGAGACCCGGCTCTTCCGCGTGGCCACCGGCATCGACGGGTCGGTCCGCGACGTGATGCCGGTCGCGACCGGCAGCCTCGTACACAAGGACGACCTGCTCCTTCGGCTCATCGCCCGCGACCTCCTCACCGCTGAGCAGGGTTTCTTTTATGGGCTGTGGGCCGTGGAGCGGTACCAGAAAGAGGGAGCGGAAGGGCCGGACCAGTTGAAGATCGCGGAGGCCCAGGTGAAGACCGGCGCCGATTCGCTAGCCAGTTTCGGCATGAGCGACCGGCAGATCGAGGAACTCCGACGGACTCGGACCGCGACCTCCGATCTCGAGATCCGTTCGCCTGTGACGGGATTCGTCCTCTCCAGGTCGGTGTTCCCGAACCAGCGGTACGAGAAGGGCGCCGAGTTGTTCCGCATCGCCGAGCTGCAGCACGTGTGGGTGTTCGCTGAGGTTTTCGCCAGTGACGTCACCGCGCTTCGGCCAGGCAGCGCCGTGCAGCTTGTGCTTCCGTACGACAACCCACGCGAACATTGGGCGCGGGTGGCGGAGGCTCTGCCTGCCTTCGATCCCGCGTCCCGGACATTCAAGGTGCGCCTCGAGACCGACAACCCCGGCTACCTGCTGCGGCCCGACATGGTCGTCGAGGTGCGCTTCGCAATCGATCGGTCTCTCGCGCTGACGGTCCCGTCCGACGCCGTCATCGACTCGGGCAAGCGCAGCACGGTCTTTGTCGATCGCGGTCGCGGCTATTTCGAGCCACGGGTCGTCAAGACCGGTTGGCGCGCCGACGACCGCGTCGAGATCCTCAGCGGACTGTCCGAGTCCGAGTCGATCGTGGTGTCGGGCCGGTTCCTGCTCGACTCGGAGTCGCGCATGAAGGCGTCTGCGATGGGCCTCGATCCGGCAACGACCGAGGTCGATCCGGTCTGTGGCATGTCGGTCGACCCCGGACGTGCCCACGCGGCCGGCCAGGAGATCACGCACGACGGCCATGCGTACTTCTTCTGCTCTACGCAATGCCGCGAGATTTTCCGGAAGAACCCGGCCGCATACGCGAAGGGCCTCGAGCGCCATGAACAAAAGCCGGCCGCCTCCCGCGCGGTCGTGGCCACGCCGGCTCCCGTGGGGGCGCGTGCGACCGCATCGTCTGCGCCAAGAACGCCGCTGCCGACGATGCAGCTCGAGGACCGCATGGAGCGCCTCGCCGCCCTCGATCGTCAGGCGTCGCAGTCATCACTGACCACGCGTCAGTTGCAGCGCACGTGGGATCAGGCGAACGCGCCCGGCGCGCAATACGTGCCGAAGAACAAGCTGCTTCGCCGGCCGGCAGGGACGCAGGCACCGTCGATGGTCGAGGCAAAGCCCGGCGATGTTGCGGTTCCTGGCATTCCGGGCGGCGAAATGCAGCTCGACCTGGCGTGCGCCGTGATCGTGAATCGGGCCGAGGCGAAAACGAAAGGCCTGTTCGTCGATTACAAGGGTAAGACGTATTTCTTTTCCAGCGCGGAGTGCAAGACCACGTTCGAAAAGGCGCCGGAGCAGTACATCAACAAGTAGGCCCCGCCTCACTGTGTCTGGGCATCCGGGGCCGTCCGGGAGGCATCCGGGGCCGTCCGGTAGCGGTTCCCGTACCCCGGACGCGTGTCGGATAAGGGACGTTGCGTTAACAACAGCTCGCGACGCCCCAGTTAATGCGTCCTGTCGTCCGCGAGCTAAGTGGACGATAAGTGCATGGCAGTCAAGACAATCACGATCGACACCATGGATCTGCTCATCGCGACCGCCGCCGTGCTCGATCGGGCACCCCTGGTCACGCGCAACGGGCGCCATTTCTCGAAGGTGCCCGGCCTCACGCTCGAAGAGGACTGAACGCCGATCTCCTCAAGGGCACCCGCTCGTTCGTAGGGCAGAGCGCCACGCGGCCCGGCGGAAGGACGATGGCGACGGAGCCCCGGGTCATGGCGCCGGCGCGTCCTTCTTCATCACCGCCGGCCAGTTGACGATGACCGTCAGCGGCTGCGAGGCTCCGTGCTCCGGCGTCGCGCGCACCAGGAAGCGCTGGCCGTCAGACGTCACGTCGTACGGGCTGTAGCCGGTGTCCACGGCGGGCAGCCGGAACAGCGCGCGCGGGTCCGAAGGCTCGACAGAGTCCGCCGTGAGCCTCAAGTCCACCACCATCAGACGGAAGTCCGGCGAGACGTAGAACAGCTCGTGCCCGCCCACGCCCCACTGCGGGTAGGTGCCGCCACCCTTTGAGATCATCGTCTTGTGACGCGGACGCGGAAACGTATCCACGTAGACCTCATACCGTCCGGACTGGTCCGACTGATAGGCCACCCAGCACGGACCGCCGGGGTCCGGCGAGAAACGGCCCCACGATTCGGTGAAGGGTGTCCGCAAGTAGGGTTGCGCTTTGGCGTCGCCTAACGGCCCTCCCTCATGCGTCGTCGGCAGGGCCCACAGGTCCCGCTGGGTGCCCGGGTTGCCGGGGTTGCCGGGGTTGATTTCCCAGTACAGAACCCACCGGCCGTCGCGCGACCAGTCCGCACCATATTGAGCGTTCGTCGACTGGGTGAGCCGTTCCGCGGAGATCCCTCCAGCCGCGTCGCTGCGATACAGGTTCCGTGTAGAGTAGGAGGTCGAAAGAATCGTCAAGCCGCTTGGGGACCATACGGGATAGACGAAGGAGTCCGGGGGAGAGGTAAAGGGGTTGACCACGCCGCGGCCGACCTCCAGCAGCCAGATGTCGGTGCCGCCGGAACGGTCCCGCATGGCCGCGATACGACTCCTGTCGGGTGACAGCCGGAACCCGCCGTACTCGCCCGGCTCACCGATCGTGACCAGCGGCCTCTTTTCCGGGTCCGTGCGGTCGATCCAGGCAAACTGCCCGAGCGTGTTGAACGCGCTGTACAGCAGCAGCCCGCTGTTGGAAGCCGATACGTTCATCTGGCCGGTGACCCCGACGCTCGTCACCGGATCGGCAATCCGATGAGGAGGTTCGTCGACGAGCTTGAGCGTCGCCAGGTCGAGGCCCTGCGCCACGAGGGTTCCACCGCGCAGCCACAACAGGTAGCCCCTGCCATCACCCGCTGCCGCGTACAGGGCGTTTGAGCTCCCCGACACGAGCTTGACGGAGTCAGCGGGCTTGGCCAGCGACGCCGCGTACGTGCCCTGGACGTCGACCTTCTTGCTCTGGACCCAGTAGATGAAGCGCCCGCCAGGCAGCATCTGCGGCCAGCGATGTGAGGACTCGCCCCGCGACGTGCCGAGAATCGTCAGCGGCGACGGTGTTCCGGGCGTGTCAGAAACCGCGAACAGGCCGGCCAGTGCTCCGAACAGAATGCGTCCGTCGCTCGTCCACGTCCCGCCACGCGCGGCGGCCACGTCGCAGATCGTCAGCGGCGCCCCGCCCGTGGCCTCGACCCGTCGCAGTTTGCCACTCGTGAAGAACGCGACGGACTTGCTGTCCGGAGACCAGAAGGGATAGGCCGCACCTCCGGTCCCCGACAGCGACCGCGCGGGCGAGCCGTCCAGGGGTCTCACCCACAGCGACGTAGTGCCGCCGCTGGACGCGACGTAGGCCGCGGTCCTGCCGTCGGGCGACAGTGCGAACCCGCCCACCGTATTTCCGAGAATGATCTGGCCGTCTTCCGGCGGATTGAGCGAGAGATGAATCGCGCGTGGCTGATCTGAAGCCGTACCGCGCAGGTACGACGCGACCCACCCGGCGGCGATGACGACCGCAACCGTCGTCGCCGTGGCGGCCACGAGCATCCAGGGCCAGGGGCGCGAGCGCGCTGTCCCCGGCTGTGACTCGCTGCCTGGCGACGTCGACCATTGCAGCGCACGCTTCAGATCGAGCGCCGTCTGGAATCGCTGATCGGGGTCTTTCGCCAGGCACGTCTTGACGACACGATCGAGCGGCGGCGCCACGTCGAGCGGCGTCGGCTCGCGCTCCAGGATCGCGGCAATGACGCTGGCCGCCGACGATCCCTCGAACGTGCGCGTGCCGGAGAGCATCTCGTGCAGCACGCAACCGAAGGCGAAGATGTCGCTACGCGCGTCGGCTTCCTTGCCGTGCAGCTGCTCCGGCGACATGTACTGCAACGTGCCGAGGATCTGCCCCTGGCTGGTCAGAGCCTGGGTGAAGGCGGCCTGGCTTCCCTCCGGCGACACGGCTCGCTTGGCCAGGCCGAAGTCGAGGAGCTTGACCCCCTGCTTGGTGACGAGGATGTTGGCCGGCTTCAGGTCGCGGTGCGTGATGCCCTGACGGTGCGCCGCATCCAGCGCGTCGAGAATCTGCCCGGCATACTCGACCGCCTTCTCCACCGGCAGCGGGCCCTTCAAGGGCGCGCCCTCGACCAGCTCCATCACCAGGTAGTTCGGACCCACGTCGTGCAACGTGCAGATGTTCGGGTGGTTCAGCGCGGCTACCGCCCGCGCCTCGCGCTCGAACCGCTCGCTGAACTCAGCCTTCGAGACCTTCAGCGCCACGGTGCGATCCAGCCGCGTGTCGCACGCGCGGTAGACGTCGCCCATTCCACCTTCGCCCAGTTTGTCCAGAATCCGATATCGCCCGAGGGTGCTGCCGATCACAGTCACGTCGTCTCCCTGGCTTCGGCGAAGCCGCGGCGACGTTCGCGCCCGCCTACACGACTTCCTGCGGGCCAAAGCACACGCCGCGTTGGATGGACTGGGAAGAGTGCGTGGAGTATATCAGGTCGGCTGCGATGCCGGACGAAATCGGCGGAGCAGGTACCGGGGAGGGCAGAAGCCGAAGGCGGGGTCGCGCGAGGGGCGACCCTTCCGGCCAGCGACGATGACGGGATCGCCGTCCATCCATCGTCGCTGCCGTTCTTCTCGGATAAGGGACGTTGCGTTAACAACAGCTCGCGACGCCCCAGTTAGTGCGTCCTATCGTCCAACAGCTCGCGACGCCCCAGTTAATGAGTCCTATCGTCCGAGGGGCAATGGTGGAGCTCCGCAAGGTCATCTCCAGGAATCTGCCCAAGGGCTTCGCGGAAGTGATGCAATACGGCATGCCCGGCTGGGTGGTGCCCCACAGCCTGTATCCCGCCGGGTACCATTGCGATCCCAAGCAGGCCCTGCCTTTCCTCGGCATCGCCTCCCAGAAGCAGTACATCGCCGTCTACCACATGGGCATCTACGCCGATCCGGTGCTTCTAGAATGGTTCCAGGCCGAGTACGTCAAGCAGGCAAAGGGCAAACTGGACATGGGGAAGAGCTGCATCCGCTCCAGGAAGCCGGACCACATACCGATGCAGCTCATGGGGGAGCTGGCGTCCAAAATGACGCCTATGAAATGGATCGAAGTCTACGAGAAGAACATGAGGCGCTGATGCGGTCGTGTGGGTTGCCATAAACCACAGAAACTCTCGACAGTTAGGGAAGACGCCCGGCATAGCAAGGTCCGGCACGCGAAGGCGCGCCCGTGCCGTGGCGGCCATCGCGCTGCGGCTCAGTGCGGGTCGTTTGCCAGACAATCGGGACCAGGATGGTCATTCTGCGACCAACGCAGAAACTGAAGGGGCTGCTGCCGGCGGGCAGACTCGCGACGAGCGGGTCGGACACGGCACTCGGGGACTGGTACGTCAGCCGTTTCGTCGTGGACCGGCGGCCTCTGCTCATCCTCGTCAGCTCGTTGCGCCTGCTACCGTTGCTCGTGCCGGCTCGTGACGTGCGCATTCTGCCAGTGCGGCTCAGGAGCCTTGTCGAGGTTCGTCTCACGCGTTTGGGCACCGGCGTAGCCGGCATCAAGGCCGAGATCGCCGCGATGGCTGACGTCGTCATCGGCCAGACGCTCGATCGTTCGGTCCTCGGCATCATGGCCGACTTCGTCAAGTCGGTCCCGTTCATGCTCGAGGCCGAACAATGGGGCGAGTCGGCGCTTTTCGCCATTGAGAATCGACTGGCCGAAACGCCTTGCTTCGCCGGCCGCAGCTTCGAGAAGACGGTCTTCCCAGACAAGAAGGCGCCGGAGCTCATACCCGCCAAATGGGGAGCTGGCTGACAGGCGCCCGCACGGGACGCCGGTGGTATCGTGTGCGCAAGCGGGTAATGCGCGATCGGTAAGACGCCGAGGAAGCTATGGTCCAACCCCGCACGCGTGAGGAACCGGTAACGATCAGAAGAACCTATTTCCCTGCGGCTGGCTGCGACTGGGCCCTCCCCATCTACGACCCGTTGGCCAGGTTGTTGGGCGCTCGAGAATTCTACACTGCGATCGTTGCCTGGCTGCGGCTGGCGCCCGGCGATCGAATCCTTGACATCGGCTGCGGCACGGGCACGTTGGCCGTCCTTGCCAAGCAACGTCATCCCGCTGTCGCCGTCGTCGGGCTCGATCCCGACCCGAAGGCACTCGCCCGCGGAGCACGCAAAGCCGAGCGCAGAGGCGTTACGGTCCACTTCGACCGCGGTTTTTCGGACCAGCTTCCGTACGCCAACGCCTCCTTCGACCGGGTGTTTACCAACATTCTCAGCCTTCTTCCGCGTGAGGAGAAGAAAGCCACGCTCAGAGAAGCACACCGCGTGCTGAAGCCGGGTGGCTCGTTTCACCTCCTCGATATGGTCAAAACGCCAACCGGGTTCTCCTTCTGGCGATTGTTCAAACGCACCCGGCGTTTTGAGTTCTGCACGGAGGAGCACATCCTCGCCCTGATGCGTGAGGCTGGGCTTACCGATGCGAGAAAGACGGGCCGCCATGAGCTGTGGTTTTGGAGCGGCGTCAGTTTCCAGGCTTCTCGATAATCTGGGCATGAGTTTCCAGTACAAAGAGAGCGAACACGACGTCTCACAGAGCGATGTACCCGATGCCGGCTGGTGTGAGCTTGAGCCGGCGCGGGTGAACGCGATCGTTCGCCGAACGAACGGCAATCGGAGGACGACGAGGGGATGAAGCTCGCCATCGTCGCCTTCCCCGCGTTGGATGAAGACGACCGGGAGGGCATCGAGTCGTTTCGTGGGCGACACGACCCACAGGCCTCCAGGATTAGTCTGCACTTCACCCTGGTGTTTCCTTTCAATGCTGAGCCGGATCGCATCATGTCCGAAGTCGCGGCCGCGGCCAGGTCGATGGGGCCAATTCCCTTCACGATCCGTCAGACCTCGGTCGTTCGAGATACCGTAGGAGGCGGCGCCTGGAAGGTCTTTCTGGTTCCTGACGAGGGCTGGGCGCAGGTTGCGAGGCTGCACGATCGTCTCTATTCCGGGTCGCTGAAGGGCTCTCTCCGGGAAGACATCCCGTTCGCGCCTCACATCACGGTGGGCGCCGCCGCTGACGCGCAGCTTGCCCAGGAATGGGCAAAGACGCTGGAGGTGCCTCCGCGCGTTATTGCGGGAACGCTCGCTTCAATCGATGTCGTCGACGTGGGAGAACACCGGGTGCGATCTGTGGCGAGTTACCGGTTCGGGGAGAGTGAAGGTACGACCGGTGAATGATGGCAGGAGCGAGGGTGCGGGCCAACATCGGCTTCGAGCCGAAACACGGCTGGTAATCTGCGCGCCAGCGCGTGAGGCGCGATCGTTGGACCGTCGAGACGACGGAATCTGGAATCAGCCGATGATCTCGTTCAGTCCTGCTACGACACGCGCGCGATCGTCGTCAGAAGCTCGCGCAAAACGACTGCGAACGCGTTCGGTATTGAGCGTTCGGGCCTGGCGGAATTCATACCACCGGGATCCAACCAGCGCTTGTACCCGACGACGCCCGACGCGAGCATGAGGCGTCGGCGGATGAGCCGCGGCGTCGGGCGGACACGAAGAAGGACTCCCCTGTTACGACAACCAGGGAGGGAGCACTATGGCGATTCTCTGAGCGTGGTCGTGGCGTTCTTCCCGGTGGCGAGAGCTTCCCAGGGCCGGGCGTTAGGAGGACCTGAGACTCCTCCAGGACGACCACGTCGCATAAGGCGATGTCCGAAGCGCGATCGGTAGGCGTGATCGCTGACCTCCGGCGCAACTCACTGGCCGCGCTACAATACGCATGGGACCGTCGCAAAGAAGATCTTGAGGCCCACAAGGAGCGTGGGGATGCGGACACCGATGACGCGGGTGAGCGTCGTCCTGTGCCTGCTGGCGGGTGCCGCACCGCCTGCGGTCGCGCAGGTCGATCAACAGCGCGCACAGGAGTACTTCAAGGAAGCTCGAGCGCTCTGCGAGCGCGATGCGGGCCGGTTGTGGGGTGTGTCGCTCTGTGGTCCGATCGTGATCGTTGACCAGGCGACCGGAACGCGCGCGACCAGTCAGAGGGAACCGGACGGGCCGCCACCGCGCCTTCAAGGCCTCGTTGACGGCCCCGTGTCCTGGGGCGGGTCACGGTGGTTCAGCTTCCCGTTGTACATGCTCCCGGAGAAGGATGCCGAAGCTCGCCAGCAAGTGATGCTTCACGGGTTGTTCCATCGCATTCAGCCCGAGTTGAATCTCCTCACGGAGGACGGCCTCAACGAGCATCTCCACACGCTCGAAGGGCGCATCTCTATTCAGCTTGAATGGCGAGCGCTCCGCCGGGCGGTCGAATCGAGCGGGAGCGATCGGATTTTGGCGATCGCCGATGCGCTGGCCTTCAGACGCGAGCGTCGCCTCCGGTTTCCCGGCGCGGCTGACAACGAACGGCGCGACGAGATTCGCGAAGGGCTTGCCAGCTACACCGGCATCGCGGCCTGGGCCAGTACGCCTGCGGATGCGCACCGGGCCGCAGCCTCAGCGCTCGCAGGAGGCGAAGCGCAGACGTCCTTCGTTGGAAATTTCGAAGCCGCGTCCGGACCGGCTTACGGTGTGCTGCTGGACGATCTCCGGCCGGGATGGCGCCGACAGGTTCGCAGCAGTTCGGACCTTGGCGACTTGCTCGCCTCGGCAATCAGCAAACCGCCGACTGCGGATGTGGCCGTGGCCGCCGCTCGCTACGATGGGGCAACGCTGCGCGCGGCGGAGGAGGCCCGCGAACGGGCGCTGCAGGCCCGAGTCGCCGAGTTGCGTCAGCGCTTCGTTGATGGTCCCGTGCTGACGATGCCGGCCGGGGGCAGTGGGAGCAGCGACACCCGGGATAACGTGGGCATTCCGGGGGTCGGGACCGTGTTCTTTCACGACTTCACCCTTTCCGCTCGGTGGGGTCGCTTCAACGCCACCAACGGCGTCTTGCGCTCTGCCGACGGGACCACCCTCTCCGTGCCGGTGACCCGGCCGATCGACGGGACCACCCTGCGGGGGGACGGCTGGAGCATCACGCTGAACGCGGGATGGGTCGTGCGCGAAGGTGCGCGGCCGGGCGACTACGACGTCGTGCGAAAGCAGCCATAGCGCTGACGAATGCCGAAGCGGCTGACCACTCGCCCATCCGCGTCGTCTCGTTCGGCTCTGCTCGGTCGCCCATCGGCGCGCAACGCGGAGGCTACTCGCAGTTTCTATGCGGGTCGTCGGCAACCACTCCCCGGGACTCGGTCTATACTCCTGGCAAGGACAATGGAAGCCATGAGTCCGAGCCTGGCGGCGCGAACGACGGACATGGTGCTGGCCACGTTTCCGGATTCGACTCCATGACCGAGTCGCGTAGCCACCACCGCCTATCGGAGGTCACATGAGACGAGTCACAGGCATCGGCGGCGTCTTCTTCAAGGCCAAGAACGCCCCCTCACTGCGGGCTTGGTACAAGCAGCACCTGGGCATCGATGTCCAAGCCTGGGGCGGAGCGGCCTTCGATTGGACGGACGCGGAGGGCAAGCCGGTTGGCGGCACAACGGCCTGGTTGATCGATCCTCAGGAAAGCAATCACTTCGCTCCGAGCACTGCGTCCTTCATGGTCAACTACCGGGTGGAAGACCTCCACGCCCTGGTCACGGCCCTGAAGGAGGAAGGCTGCAATGTGCTCGAGAAGATCGACGAATCCGAGTACGGGAAATTCGCGTGGGTGGTCGATCCCGAGGGAAACAAGATCGAGCTGTGGGAGCCGCCGCAGGGCCAATGAGCGGGCTCGCGAGTCGCGGCTGCCGACCTGATTGCGGCGAAACGTCTTGCGTGGTCGCGACCGGACGCTTGGCATCTTTTCGGCCGGGCGCGCGTCCAATGAGAAAACCGAAGCATTCTGGCTGCGCGGCATGGCGCCGCGTGCCGCGCGCAGCGGAACCGGCGCGTGCCGCGCGGTTGGCTTCGAACAGGTAGAGAAGGGACGCGCAAGGTGAGCCACAACTTCCCGGCGTCCGAGCCCCGGGTTCCCTCCATTGCCCCGATGCTCTCGGTTCGCAACGGGGTTGCCGCCCTCGCGTTCTATCAGGCCGCGTTCGGGGCGGACGTCCTCTTCCGCATCGACAACGACGAGGGCGAAGTGGTCGCCAGGTTGTCGGCCGGCGGCGCCGAGTTCTGGGTCGCCGACGAATCCCCGCCACACCTCAACTTCAGCCCGCAGTCGCTGGGCGGAGGCACGGTCCGCATGCTCATGATCGTCGACGACCCGGACGCAGTCTTCAGCCGGGCCGTCGCATCGGGCGCCACCGTGGTGACGCCGGTTGGCAACCAGCACGGCTGGCGAGAGGGGCGGGTGGTCGATCCGTTCGGCCACCACTGGGAGATCGGCAAGCCGATTGCGCCGGACCGGTGAGATCCGAACCCTCCGCGCAGGCACATCGTTCGCAGCGTCCGTCCGCGCGCACTGCACTTCGCCGTCGCGAAACCGTTGGCGCAACTACCGGGATGAACTGCTCGGTTGATGCGCACCCAGCACTGGCAATCGGCCGCCCGCCCCGCGTTCGCATGATCGGCGGCCCGAGGGAGTCTGAAGGGAGCTATCCATGGCAGAGAATAAAACGAAAGCCACTGACGCGAGCGTGAAGGACTACCTCTCCGCCATCCAGGACGAGGCCAGGCGAAAGGACTGCGAGGTGTTGGCCAAGCTGATGGCCAAGGTGACGAAGGAGCGCCCCAGGATGTGGGGCACGAGCATCGTCGGATACGGAACCTATCACTACAAGTACGAGAGTGGCCACGAAGGAGACTCGTGCCTGACGGGCTTCTCGTCGCGAAAGGGCGACATCAGCATCTACCTCGCGGCCGAGTTTCCAGGCCACGACGACCTGATGGCGAAGCTCGGGAAGCACAAATCGGGTAAGGCCTGCCTGTACGTTCGAAAGCTCGGCGACATTGATCTCAAGGTCCTCGAGCAGTTGATCGCGGGCTCGCATCGAGATCGGAAGCGTCGTTATGCGTGACATGCTTTCGGCCGTGAGGCCCGACCGGGGTGGCGCCAGGCGGCCTGCAGTTGCCGGGTGACGCTCCACGTGCTGTTCACCAAAAGCCTTCGAGACGGAGTCCGGCGCGGGAGAATCAGGTGCAGCGTTCGCATCTGGGAGCGTCCGCGCGTGAAGGTCGGTGGCCGCTACCGCATGGACGAAGGCCACATCGTCGTGGATTCGATTGAACCGATTGCCGCTCCCGACATCACCTACGACCTGGCCCGCGAGTCGGGGTTCGAGAGCGTTGACGGCTTGCTGCAAGTCGCCAGACATGGCAGCGGCGACCAGGTGTTTGTGATTCGGTTCCACTACCTGCCTCCGGGTGCGTGGGACACCCCGGAACCGGAACGCCAACGCGGGACGAGGCGCCCGCACGTTCGGCGTTGACCTCGCGCGGCCACGAGTCGACCGCGAGCGCGGCTTCGCAAGTGGCCCTTCTCTGTATCACGCGTGATACATCCACATTTTCCGTACAATGCGGTGACCATCCGGTTTTCGGCGGTGTTATCCTGCGCCGGCGGGGCAACCGCAGCACGCAGGCTTTCACCGAACCCGACCCGTCACGAAGGCCGATCGATGGAGATTCGACTCGCGGAAGAGCACAACGCGCCGGCGATCGCGGCGAGTGAATGGCTGACGGCCGGAACGCCCGGACTGCTGGTTGGACGCCCGGGAGAGATTCCGCTCGGCGCCTACTCGTCGAAGATTGAGGCCCTTCGGCCGCTCGGCTCCTACTGGGTCGCCGACGCGGGCGGCCGGCTCGTCGGTCACGCGTTCCTCGACCCGCTGCCGATGCGCGACAACGCGCACGTATTCACCTTGACCATCGTTGTGCACCCCGCGAATCTCGGCCAGGGGGTCGGGACGGCATTGATGACCCGCGTGATGGCGTGGGCGCGAGAGCGCCCCGGCCTCGGCAAGATCGAACTCCTGGTCCGGGCAACCAATACGCGCGCCATCGCGCTCTACCGTAAGTTCGGTTTCGCGGAGGAGGGCCGTCTTCGAAGGCGAGTCAAAACGCCGAAGGCCGGATTCATCGACGACCTGGTCATGTCGTGGTTTCCGGATGGCGGCAGCGAAGGCCTCCGCGAGCCCTAGCCCCCTGAAGCCCACCTCGCCCGCCCGACTTCTAACGTGAACGGGATTTGGAGCGGACGGCCGCCCCGTGATACTCAATGCCGAGAGGGTTCACCAAGGAGGCGCCAGTGGGTCGCATCGGCCGCAGCTTTCAGCTCGTCGCGCAGTCCTACCGCATCCTGATGCAGGATCGGGAGCTCATGATCCTGCCGCTCTTCTCTGGAACGGTCATGGCGGTCGTCGTCGGGTCGCTGGTCGTCGGATTCGGCCTGGCCTCGCCGGACGTGAACTGGAAGGGTCCAGGAGTCTACCTGCCCGCCTTCCTGATGTACGTCGTCACCTATGCGATCGGCATCTTCTTCCAGGCGGCGGTCGTGGCCGGCGCCACCGAACGCATGCGCGGCGGCGACCCGACGGTCGGTTCGGCGCTCTTTGCCGCCGGACGCCGGCTCGGCCCGATCCTGATGTGGGCCGTGGTGGCCGCCACCGTTGGGATCATTCTCCGTTCGATCCAGGAACGGGCCGGATTCATCGGCAAGATTGTCGTGAGCCTCGTCGGCGCGGCGTGGTCGCTCGCGACCTTCTTTGTCGTGCCCGTGCTGGTGCTTGAGGACAGGTCCATCAGCGAGTCCTTCACGCAGTCGCTGAGCGTGTTCAAGAAGACGTGGGGCGAAACGGTGGTCGGCGGCGCGAGCCTCGGCGCCGCAGCCCTGTGCGCCTGGCTGACGCTCATCGCCCTCGTCGGCCTGCTCGCGTGGGCGGTCGGCCCGATCGCGCTCGTCGTCTTCGGCGTCGGCGCGATCCTGCTGATGATCTTCTTCTCGGCGCTGGAAGGGGTCTACGTGGCGTCGCTGTACCGATTCGCGACCGAGGGCCCCGCATCGACGGGTTTCGACCGGTCTCTGCTCGACCAGGCGTTCGTCCCGAAACGCCGTTGAACCAGGCGGATCGCCGCACGGCCCAGCCGTCAGGCACCCGAGGCGCCGATCGAGGGAGGCATCGTGGCCAGGATCACAATTCGCTATTGCGCGTATTGAATCTCCGGAATCCAGGCCGCCCGTGTGGCTGCGAAGATCCGGCGCGAGCTCGAGCAGGACGTTGAGATGGTCCACGGCAGGTACGGGGAATTCAAGGTGCTCTTCGACGGAGAGGTCCTGGTGGATGGCGGCGCGCTCGTGGTGCTGGGCGTATTCCCGTCAGCGCGCACCGTTCTCGACGCCGTGAGGAAACGGCTGGCCTTCTGACCGCCGAAGGGGAGGGCGGCCAGGCGACGTGAGGGGTTCCCGGGTCCCTGCGATCTCGGTACGCGATCCTTGTCGCCCGTTCACGAGCCCCACGGGCCCACGAAACCGCGTGGGGCGGGAGGTCTCCGGCATGTTCGTGCTGGCTCGCGCGCTCACCTTCGCCACCTTGTTCATCGGCTTCGTCCTGGTGTTCCTTCCGAGCCAGGTGCTTTCGGCATCCGGTCTCAGCCGACCCTCCGCCATTGGATTGTGGCAGGTCGTCGGATTGCTTGGCGTGATCGCGGGAGGGGCGCTGGGCGTGTGGTGCGTGTTGACGTTCGCGGTGATCGGGAAGGGGACGCCCGCCCCCTTCGACCCGCCTCGCCGGCTCGTCATCCGAGGGCCGTACCGCTTCGTCCGCAACCCGATGTACGTCGGTGCGGGGGGAGCGCTCGCCGGGGCCGCGCTCTTCTACGGCTCGATCGGCCTCTTCGGATATGCCGCGCTCTTCCTGATCGCGATGCACGTTTTTGTCGTGACCTTCGAGGAGCCCACGCTGCGGCGGACCTTCGGGCAGGAGTACGACGAGTACCGCGGTAATGTCGGGCGCTGGTGGCCGCACCGAACGGCAACTTTCCCTTCCAGAGACAGCGGAGACTGAGATGGCATCCTGGAAGCTCGTCTCTACGACATACGAGCAGTACCGCACCGATCCCTCGCGGTGGGAACGATGCTGCCGCAGGGCGGCCCCTGGATCTCGGTCGCCCGCACGTACCGCTGTGTCTGGGCATCCGGGGCCGTCCGGGAGCGGTTCCCGACCCCGGACGCGTGTCGCATCAGGGACGTTGCGTTAACAACAGCTCGCGACGCCCCAGTTAATGCGTCCTATCGTCAGGGGGCGTTGGTTTCAGGGAGTGTCCCACGCGCCCGGAGGCAGGTAATGGAACCGAATCAGGTACACTTTGTCGCCGCTGCCGTGTCTAGCGATTCGCAGCACATCATCCACGCTCTCGAACCCCGATTCCCGGGCCAGATCGTAAGTCACGTCGGCAACCGTAATCGGCGCGATCGAATCCACGACGATATGGCCTTCGTCCATGCGGTAACGGCCACCCACCTTTACGTGGGGACGCGTCCAGATGCGAATGCTGCACCGGATTCTCCCCCGCCGGACACCCTCGCGAAGCCGTTTGGTGAACATCATCTGGAGCCTCGTCCAATGTCCACGGGCCGTCTCGAGTGACGCCACGTCTTCACCACGACCTCTCGTTCACCACGGTCCTTCGGTCTGAGTCGTCCTTCGTCATGTCGACCTGGCGTCCCGCTCTCCCGCCGTCCGCAGTGTCAGTTCCGCGGCCGTCCGGTACAGCGCAGTGTCAGACGGCCCACCTCTCCGATTGCGCCTCGCCGGCAATGCGATCAGCATGTATCAGAACGTACGCCGCCGAAGCCCACATCACCGTCGCCATGCCAAGGCCGAGGCACGCCACTCCCCACGTTGCTCCCGCTATCGCAAACCCGACCACGCACACGAGCGTGCCTGCAATGGCTGTCGCGTAGTACACGCGGACGTGGAACCGTAAGCTCCCCCTCCAGCGCCACAGTCGTTGGCAGACCGGTCCTGGCGGGGCGAAGTGAAAGGGGCAGGTCAGCGGTGACCTGCCCCCGATCGAGCGGAATCACGCGGCGTGAGACGTGGGCCTACTTCGGGTCCGCCTTCGGTGTCTCCTTTGGATTGATCGGCTTCGGCTCCCCGGGCTTCGGCGGGAGTTCCGCCTTGATCGGGGCCAGCTTCTGCTTTTGCAGCATCAGATTCACCTGCGGCAGCTGCTTGGTGACGGTCGTGTCGAGCTTGAGCAACTGCTCGTTGACCTTGCCCGAGAGCTGATTGAAGATCTCGTAGCTCTGTTCGGTCGGCGGGCCTTCGCCGGACTCGACCACGCCCTGGAGAGCCGACACCTTGTTGTTCAGCATGATCGGGAAGTTGAGCGGGTCCTCGCCGCTCTGGTTCTTTACCTGGTAGAGCGAGGTTTCGACCGACGTCAGGTTCTTCTCCAGATCCTGGAGCGCCTTGGCCGTCGGGCCCACCTTGCTGTCCAGCTTGCTTTCCCGGTCCTTGATCTGCGGCCGGACGCCGCGCACGAGCAGCACCGCTTCGTTCGCCTGGCTGGCCTTGGTGTTGATCTGCATCGCCAGGTCGAACTCCTTCTGGAGGTCCGCGTCGGAAACGTCGGCGAGCAGCGTCGGCTCGCGCTTGACGCTGAACGACTGGGTCTGTGACTGGCCGTCCGCCGTGACGCGTACCTGGTAGGCACCGGGAGGCGCGATCGGGCCGCGCGTGCTGGCCGACCACATGATCAGGCCCTGGAAGTCGGTCGCACCCGTATAGCGGAGATCCCAGTTCAGCCGGTGCATGCCGGCGGCGACGGGAGGCTTGGGCTCGGGCGGCCTGCGGAAGTCGCCCTCGCCGGCCGAGGGGGGCCGGGCCGCGTCGGCCGCGGTGCCGGTGAAACGGCGGATGACCGTGCCCTTGCCGTCCAGGAAGTCGACCGTGACCGACTGGGCCGGCTGCTTCAGGGCGTAGTCCACGGCCAGCGTCCGGTCGAGGCCGCGCAGGGTGTCCTGGGGCTTGAAGAGCGTCAGGCCGGTCGCCTGTTGCTCGGTCCACTGCCGCAGGGGCGACAGATTGTCCATGACGTAGAACGCCCGGCCGTGCGTGGCGATGACGAGGTCGCGCTGTTCGACTTTGATGTCGTGGACGGGTGTGTCGGGCAGATTCTGGCGCAACGACTGCCAGCTGGCCCCGTCGTCGAACGACACGTAGATGCCGTGTTCCGTCCCGAGGTA
Organism: uncultured Acidobacteriota bacterium; assembly: GCA_963843385.1. Taxonomy (GTDB): domain Bacteria; phylum Acidobacteriota; class Vicinamibacteria; order Vicinamibacterales; family JAKQTR01; genus CAVOHU01. Next base: position 807,674 of record CAWJJY010000003.1, on the reverse strand, counting down.
CAGCTGTTTGGCGCGCTTCGGATCCTCGCGGATGGCGCGTGCGAAGTCGCGGGCAGCGATGCCGGTGATGATCTTCGTCCACGTCTCGCCGAAGTCGTCGGTGCGATACACGTACGGCGCGAAGTCGTCGCGCCCGTAGCGGTTCGCGGCGACATACGCCGTGCCAGGACGGAACGGCGACGCCTCGACCAGGCTGATGCGGGCAAACTCCGGCAGGTCCTTCGGGGTGACGTTCTTCCACGCCTTGCCGGCGTCTCGCGTGACCTGCACGTAGCCGTCGTCGGACCCGGTCCAGATGATGTTGCCGTCCTTGGGCGAGGGCGCGATGGTGAAAACCGTGGCGTAGGTTTCAACGCCCGTTTCGTCCCGCGTGATCGGTCCGCCCGAGTCGCCCATCGTGCTCGGATCGTGCCGTGTGAGGTCGGGGCTGATCCGCGTCCAGCTCTGCCCGCCGTTGGTCGTCTTCCACACGAACTGTGAGCCGACGTAGAGCACGCTCGGATCGGTGGCCGAGTAGACAATCGGGAAGGTCCATTGGAATCGTTCCGCGATGTCCTTGGACGCGTAGCCCATCGGGTTGTCCGGATACGGGTTGACCTGTTTCGACAGGCCGGTCTTGCGGTTGAAGCGGCTGATCATGCCGCCGTAGCTGCCGGCGAAGAAGATGTCGGGGTTCTTCGGATCGTTGGCGATGTAGCCGCTCTCGCCGCCGCCGACCGAGTAGAAGACCAGGTTTGCCAGGCCGCCGGACCCGCCCGGGCCGCCGGCTGCCGCCTGGCTCGACACGCACGCGGTCGAGTTGTCCTGCTGCGCGCCGCACACGTGGTACGGCACGTCGCCCGTCGTGATGACGTGGTAGAACTGCGCCGTCGGGTGATCTTCGTTGGTCCAGGTCTGGCCGCCGTTGGTCGTGACGGTCGCGCCGCCGTCGTTCGAGGCGATGAACCGATTGGGGTTCGTCGGGTCGATCCACATGTCGTGATTGTCGCCGTGAGGCGGGCGCAGCGTCGTCCAGGTCTTGCCGCCGTCAACCGACTTCATGTAGCCGACGTTGGGCTCGTACACAGTGTCCTTCGCCTTCGGATCGGCGAACACGCGGGTGTAGTAGAACGCGCGTTGCTGCACGTCGCGATTCTCGCTCACTCTCTTCCACGTGGCCCCGGCATCGTCGGAGACGAACGTGCCGCCGTCGTTGGCCTCGATCTGCGCGTAGACGCGGTTCGAGTCGGCGCGGGAGACATCCATGCCGATCTTGCCGAGCACCCCCTTCGGGAGCCCCGGATAGCGCGAGATCTCCGTCCAGTGATCGCCCCCGTCGGTCGATTTGAACAGCCCGCTGCCCGCGCCGCCGCTCGACATCATGTGCGACGTGCGAAACGCCTCCCAGAGCGAGGCGAAGAGCACCTGCGGGTTGTTCGGATCGAACACCACCTCGCACCCGCCCGTCTTGTCGTCGCGGAACAGCACCTTGTCCCAGGTCTGGCCGCCGTCCTTCGAGCGGAAGATCCCGCGCTCGGCGTTGGGGCCGGCCGGGTGGCCGAGTGCCGCCACGAAGACGATGTCGGGGTTGGTCGGATGGACGCGGATCTTGGCGATGGCCTGCGTGTCGATGAGCCCGATGTGCTTCCAGGTCCTCCCGGCATCAGTCGACTTGTAGACCCCGTCGCCTTGCGCGATGTTGCCGCGCAGTTCTGTTTCCCCGGTCCCGATGTAGACCACGTCGGGGTTCGAGGGTGCCACGGCAACCGCGCCGACCGACGCGCTGGTCAGTTGGCCGTCGGTGACCGGTCGCCAGGTCACGCCCCCGTCGGAGCTCTTCCACAGGCCTCCGCCGGTGGCGCCGAAGTAGTACTCCGCGGACCTGGCGGCGCTGCCCGCCACGGCGATAGACCGGCCGCCACGGGGCGGACCGATGTTGCGCCATCTCAGCGCGCCGAACGGACCGGCCTGTTCTTCGACCGACGCGCCGCCGCCGCGGCGCTGTGCCGTGAGGGTCGCCGGATCGAGCGCCAAGGCGGCGGCAAACACCACGAGGAGCCATACGGATTTCGAGATTCGTGACATGGACGTACCTCTCCGGAATGCGGCTGAAGGCGCCGAGCTGCGGCCCTTGAGCCGGTTGTGCAAGCGGGACGGCGGACGGGGACTTGGCGTCATGTCTGGTCGATGAAGTACGGGACGGCCCTCAATCCGAGGGCTGCCGCCAGGCAGAGGAGCGCCGGGAGCGCGAACCACTGATAGACCGGCTCGTCGCGGACCGTGACCTTGTTGACGAGAACGTGCTTCTCGACCGCGTCGATCGAACGGGAGGCTTCGGCCAGATCCTGCGCGGTGCTGGCATTGAAGTACTGCCCCCCGTCCCGCCGAATCTTCTGCAGGAGCTGCTGCACCTCCGGCCCGGTCCGAATCTCCTGCTCGAGGTCGACCCCGATGAAATGCACGCGGACCTCGGCGGCCTGCAACTCGTCGAGGACTTCGGATGGATCGCGCCCCTTGTTGTTCTCCCCGTCGGTGAACAGCATGACGACCTGGTGGCCGCGGTCTCCCGCCTTGGCGTGGCTGGCGAGCAGGTAGCTGGCGAGGGCCAGGCCGTCCCCGATGGCTGTCTTGCCCTCGCCCTGCAGAATCCGGTCATCGACCATATCGATGTAGTGCACCAGATACTCGTGGTCGAAGGTCAACGGGCTGACCACGTAAGCGCGGTCCGAGAAGACCACGAGGGCGAGGCGATCATCCCGGCGGGCACGCACGAACGCCTTGATGGCATCCTTGGTTGCATCCAGCCGGGTTCTTCCGGATGGGCGTGTCAGGCCCGTCCGGCCGGAGCGCTCGAGGGGGATCTGTTTCGTCGCACGAGCCTGGCGGGCGAGCTGCATGTCCTCCTGCATGCTCGAGGAGAGGTCGAGCACGACCACGATGTCGACGCCGCGCGACTGCACCTCGGCTTGCGCATACGGCAGGACCGGATCCATCAGCGCGCACCCCGCCAGGGCGAGGCCGACCACGAACAGTGCGAACGGCAGGCGCCGAATGTCGGAGGCCCGATACGTGCGGGCGCTGAGCCAGCGCACGATCGTCGAGGCAGCAAAGCGCCGAAGCAGCCGCCACCGCAGGACGGCGAGAACCAGGAACGCCATCGTCATCCCGAACCCGATCTCCGGCTGCAGGAACCGCATGGCCATCACCGGGCCTTGAGCACCCGCTCGGCCTGGCCGAACGCCTCGCGGCAGACATCGATCGAAGGCTGCTTGTCGGGCGGCGCGTAGCGCGCCAGCTCGCACGCCGAGAGCAGCGAGACCACCACCTCGCCCGGAACCTGGGCGTCGCCCGTTGCCAGCGCCCGCGCGATCTCGGCCGGCGTGAGGTTGGGTCCGTCGATCCCGCAGACGTCGCGCAGGTGAACGCGGACCAGCGCGTCGATCCCCGTGAGCGCCTCGACGCGCCCACCAGCCGAGTCGAGGTCGATGAAGCGCAGGGACTCGAAAGAGGTCCGCTCCTCCTGCTTGACCTTGCGCGCTGATCGGTGGACAAGGGGCTGACGCCTGCGGCGAACGAGTGCGATCACACCCAGGGCGGCCGGCACGACGGAGGCGACGACGAGGCCGAGGCCGAGCGGCTGCGCTATTGCCGACGCCGCGGCGCGCGGGACCGGCGGCCTGAAATCCCGCAGCGCATGGGTCGGTTCGTCGTCGGGCAAGACGCTGCGGAAGGCCAGGACAGCGCCAGGCACCTCCACCTCCCCGGCCGGCGCCGCGTCTTCGAGGCGCTGCCCGGGCCGCTTCACGTAGTAACGTACCGAGACGGAGGCAATCCGAAGCGACGACCTGTCGACGCGATAGGCGGCCAGGGTGTACCGGAATCGGTGCGTCGTCGTGTCGCCTGCGGCGATGTCGCGGGTCGTCTCGCTGCCGACCAGTTGGAGGCCGTCGAGCTTCAGCTTGTCGGGCGCCAGGTCGTCGTCCAGGATGTCGGCGCCCCGCTTGCACGCGACTTCCACGGTGTAGGTCACCCGGTCGGCCACCCAGACTGCCGTGCGATCGAGCCAGGCTCGGACATCGACCGCAGGCGGCCGCGCCTCCGGTGGCGGGGCCGCCGTGGCGCCTGCTGTGCCTGGCTGGCGCATCGGCCGGGCCGCCACCGTGGCCGTCCAGAAGATGCCCGTGAGGGCAGCGGCGCACGCCACGGTTTGAACCGCTTTTCGGCGGGCTCGATGGGTTCTCACTTCATCTTCCTCTTGGCAAACAGCGACAGCAGCGGCTCGACCGGGCTTTGGTCGGTTGGCACGAAGACATGGTCCATCGGCACCCGGTAGAATGCCCTCGCCAGCGCGGCGCGGCGCTGCCGGACCTGGTCGGCGTATGCGTGGCGCGCCTGGTCGCCAAGCCCCACCACGACGTGCCGGCCCGTTTCGAGGTCGCGCAGACGCAAGTAGCCGCGCCCCGCCGGGAGCGCGGCCTCGGCGGGCTCCTCCGGGATGACCGCGATCACGTCGTGGCGGGCAGCCAGGATCGACAACTCCCGGTTCCCAAGCACGTCGTCGCCAGTCATGAAGTCGGAGACGAGGAAGATCACACTCATCCGCTTGAGGGTCGTGTTCAGATGGCGGATGACCGGCAGCATCAGCGTCCGATCGGAGGCCGAGGTCGTCGACCAGCACTGCTGAAGCACCGCCCAGGCGGCCGCGCGCGTCCGCTTCGGGGGGCTCGACGCGAGCACGCGATCGGCAAAGGCCAGGAACCCCGTGTTGATCTGATCCGACAGCGCGGAGAAGAGCAGCGACCCGGTGATGAACGTCATCGCCTCGCGCTTCGAATACTTCAGCGTGCCGAGGTCCATCGATCGCGAGACATCCATCGCGATCATCACGTTCAGCTCCTGCTCGGCATGCGTGTGCCGCACGAAGGCCGATCCCATCCGCGCGGTCACGTTCCAGTCGATCCGCCTCACATCGTCGCCCGGGCGGTAGGCCAGGTGCTCGTCGAAGTCGAACCCGGCGCCGCGCATCGGGCTCTGGTAGGCCCCGACCCGCTGGTTGCGGATCTTCTTGGCGGTGTACACCTCAATGTGCCGAAGCTCGTGGACGACGTGTTCCGGGATCATGGGATGGGCACCGCCTGGAGGATCCCGTCCAGGATCTCGTCGGCCTCTACGTTCTCGGCCTCCGCGCGCACCGTACGCGCGATCCGATGCCGCGCCGTATCGCAGAAGATCTCCTTCACGTCGGCGGGAAGGACCCAGGTGCGGCCGTGCAGGAACGCACTGACCCGCACCAGCGCGAGCACGTGCTGGTACGAGCGAGGCGAGATGCCAAGCAGCAGCAGTTCCTTCAGATCGCCTCGGCCGACTTCATCCGGAGCTCTCGTCGCCCGCCCCAGCCGGACGATGTAGTCGATGATCTTGTCGTCGATGAACACGGTCGCCCGGATGAACTGGCGGAGCAGGTTGACCTCGGAGGGCGACACACGCCGCTCGATCGTGGTCTCGGTGAGCCCCGCGTGCAACATGTCCGCTTCTTCCCGGGCGCTCGGATACCCCACCCTCAGCATCATCGAAAAGCGGTCGAGCTGCGCCTCGGGCAGCGTGTAGACGCCCTCCTGCTCGACCGGGTTCTGCGTCGCAAGCACCCAGAACGGATCCTCGAGGGGGAAGGTCGTGTCGGCAAGAGTGACCTGCCGCTCCTGCATGGCCTCGAGCAGCGCGCTCTGCGTCTTGGGCGTGGCGCGGTTGATCTCATCGGCCAGGAGGATGTTGGTGAAGATCGGGCCCCGCTCGATCCGGAAGGTGGCCGCGTGGGCGTCGTAGACGCGGGTGCCAAGGATATCGCCCGGCAGCAGGTCCGGGGTCAGCTGGATGCGCTGGAACTTCGCCGAGATCGCGTGCGCCAGGGTCGTGGCCGTCAGCGTCTTGGCCACTCCCGGCACGCCTTCGAGCAGCAGGTGCCCGCACCCCGCACGCGCCTGGCCGCCACCGGCCGCGAACGGAATGGCCGCGAACAGGCCCGTGAGCATCCGCCGGATGAGCAGGTGCTGGCCGACGATGACCTTGCCGATCTCGGCCTCGAGACCGGCGATGACCTCCGAGGCGTACTCCGCGGTCATGGGGACGAAGGCGGTGATCGGTTCCCGGGTGCTCATAGCAGAAGCCACAGTACGGCGCCCGCCGCAGCGGCCACCGTGAGACACGCCGGGTAGAGGTCGCGATACCCGGTGGTGGTGCGCCAGCCGGTGATCTTGCGTTCGCCTCGGACGATGTCCTCCATCGCCTTGGCCAGTTCGCCCCCGGTCGTCGATCTGAGGTAGCGGCCTCCGGTCGCCGCCGCCACCCGCTGGAGGGTCGGCTCCGCGTAGCGGGTCATCACCGGCCGCCCGGCATCGTCGCGCAGGGGCACCTCCCGCCCGTCGACCTGGACAAACGGGACGGGGACCTCCTCGTCGGAGCCGATGCCGATGCAGTGCACGTGGTAGCCGTCCGCGCGGAAGGCGTCCAGCTGTCGATCGAGCCCCACGCCGTAGTCCTCGCCATCCGAGAGGAGCAGGAAGATCTTCTGTGTCGGCTGGTCGTCCTTCTTGGCGACGTCGCGTGCGCTCTTGAGCGCAGCGCCGATGTCGGTGCCGAGCAGCGTCTGCGAATCCCGGTCGATCCAGTCGAGGTAGAACGACACGTTGTCCTGATCGCGCGTCAGGAAGGACAGGATGAGCGACGAGTCGGCGTAGCTCACCAGGCCGACACGGTCGATCGCCTCGGGCTTGTGCTGAAGAAACGTCCTGATTTCCAGGGTTGCCCGTGCGAACCGCGACGGCGCCACATCGTGCGCCCGCATGGAGGCGGACCGGTCGAGGATCAGGATGAGATCCTGGCGCTCGAGCTCGGGGACCTTCGCGGCGAGGAGTGCCTGGGGGCGCAGGAGCGCAACGACGAGCGCGGCGGCCGCCACCAGGCTCATCCCGAGGGCCGCCAGTTCACGGAGGCTGCCCGACCGCCGCGACGACCGGACAAACCTCGGCGCCACGCGGGCTTCGCGCCAGATGCCGCGCAGGTAGTGGTACCGCAGGACCCAGCACGCAATCAGGACCGGGAGCACCTGCCACCAGCGGACGAATTCGGGACGCAGGAATCTCATGCCGCTACGTCCTCATCCCACCCGCCGGGCCGGCTTGGCTGGGGGAGGAGCGCGCAGCAGCTCCATCAGCTGCGCGGGTGGCGTCCTGGGTTGCCTCCGCAGCTCTGCGGCCAGCCGCGCCGTCAGCTCGAAATCGACCTTCGTATCCCAGTCGTTCGGCGTAGCCTCGACTGCGCGACGCAGCTCTTGTTCCGCGCGGCTCAACCACCCCAGCCGCGCCTCCGGCTTCGTCTCACCCAGCGCCTTTCGGAAGAAGGCGCAGCCCGACCAGAAATGCGGCATCGGACCCTCAGGGGCCTGCTCCGCCTTGTCGATGGTCTCGTTGTAGCGCCCGAGACGGTAGAGCACCCAGAGCTGATTCGCGACGACCCGATTGTAGTCGGCCGCGAAGAGCTGCTTGGTGACTGGCCAGCGGTCGAACCGGACCTCCGATGCCGCGTAGCCGGCCAGTGCCCTCTCCAGATGGCCCTCAGAGAGCGCCGTGTCGGCGTCGGAAGCCACACGCGTCCACTGCGCGTAGGCGAGCAGCAGACCGCCGGTCAAGAACGCCAGGATCAGCAGGGCCAACCCCAGCGACATCCGTGCAGATTTCATTGGTGGCCCGGCTTGCCCGAGGCCGCTCCCATCTTCGTCATGGTCGCCGACCCGAAGTACAGCGAGTTGAAGAGGAGCTTGAAGGTGCCGTGCGGTTCCGCGCGCTGCTGGGCCTTGAAGCCGAGCAGCACGACGTGACCCTTGCCGACGGGCACATCCACCACGGCCGCCTTGTTGTTGAGCAGCTTCTCGCCGAGGATCCACCCGCTCTTGAGCACGTCCTTCTCGGCGTACTTCACGATGATCCTCGGCTGGTTCTGGCCGAATGACGGGGTGATCTCGTAGGCCGAGTTCCGGACGAAGAACGCGTTGGCCCTCGCTTCCATCCCGAACGCGGCAGGATGGTTCGCGTCCACGTCGATAGCGAGGATCGACCCCGGACAGAAGAACACGTCCTCCTTGACGCCTTCGAGCGTGTCCCGTACCGGCAGGCCGAACTGTTTGATCGGGAGGGCGCCCGACGCCCCGACCGTCACCAGCGTGCCGCCGGCGTTCACGAACTCCTTGAGCGCGACGACTCCTTGGTCGCCGATGCCGCCCGCATACTCAGCCGGAATCCTGCTCGCATCGATGCCCTTGATGATGCCGTCCATCGCCTGGTCGGCGAGGAGGACGACGTCGAATTTGGACTTGAGGCTGCCGGCCTTGATGTCGGCGTTGCGCACCTCGGTGAACGGGAACTCGTATTGCTCCAACAGCCACCGGCACCAGCCCTCGTCCATGCTGCCGCCCCACGGGTTGTAGAGGGCAACGCGAATCGGCTTCAGCTTGTAGCCAGAACCTGTCACGCCCGGGACGGCCCGTACCGGCAGCGAGAGGTCCTTGGCCACCGCAGCCACCTGCGCCTGCACTGGACCTTTACCCGACACGACGATCGTGCCCGCCGGGTAGTTCTGGCCGCCCGCCGTGAACGCCTGTTCGGACCAGAAGACGTCGGCGCCGCCCTTGAGGAGCCGGTTCACGGCGATCAGGCTGTCGTTGGTCTCGTGGCCGATGATGTAGGTGGCGCCGGCACCGTCGACCTTCGCAGGCGGCAACTCGGCCTTCTGGATCGACGTGAGGCTCGCTTCGAACGGTTTCGCCACCGTCACTGACGTGACGCCCATCTGCATGGGCAGGGTGTAGCCCGCCACGTCGTAGGGCGGAATGGGCGGTCCGCCGGGGAACCACCGCATGTCGGGATAGACCTGCGTTTCCATGATGTCCTTGACGAACGGGCGAAAGGGCTGCGAGAGCAGGAGAACCCAGCTGCCCTTCGGATAGGTGACGCCGTCAGCCGTGAAGTCTGCCGTGGCCTGGTGGACCTCGGCGCCCTGCCACATCAGGATGTTGAGCATCTTGACCGCGGCGTTCGGATCGTGCTGGTTCGCGGGGACGACGAATGCGAACGGCGATTCCGTCTTTCCCTTCTCGATGGCATCCCTGCCCATCGTGTAGAAGTTCCGCAGGAAGTTGTCGTGGTACTTGGAGGCCGTGTCGAGAAACGACATCGCGGCGTCGTACTCGTATTCCACCAGGTCGCGCAGCCGCCACCAGCCTCCCGGCCAGGGGTGCGTGAAGTTCTTCGCCAGCTTGTACTCGAGCAGGCCCGGGCGATTCCCGGTCAGTTCTTCGACCTTCTGGAGGACCGGCGAGGCGACATTCACCGAGGCGCCCTCGGTGAGCACGCTCGCCATGTTGTGCCACCAGGGCTGCATGAGGGAGGTGCCCTGCCACCATGAGGTGTAGCTGATGCTGTCGGCGACGCCCGTCCGGCCGTCCTCCTCGAGCGCGCGGTACATGTTGGTCCCGATCAGGTTGTTCTCCCGCCAGACCAGCGGGTGGACGTTCGGGTTCATCGGGTCGAGGAACGGCGGCACGAAGAGCCGGGCGCCGTTGCGTCCCATCTGGTGGATGTCGTAGAGCATCTGCGGGAACCACTCGCGGAAGTAGAACTGCGAGACCACGCGTGTTTCCTGCAGGTTCAGCATGAACCAGTCGCGGTTGTTGTCGTGGCCGACGTACTTGTGGTACAGCCACGGCATCGGCGCGTTTTCGAACGGCGTGCCCACGTTCTTGTTGTACCAGTCCACGACCATGATGTTTCCGTCAGGGTTGTGCGACGGGGCCAGCAGGATGATCGTGCGGTCGAGGATGTCCCGGATCTGCGGCGTGTCCTTCGTGACGAGGTCGTAGGCGAGCTCCGACGAGAGCTGGCTCGCGGCGATCTCGGTCGCGTGGATCGAGCAGCTGATCGAGGCGATGACCTTGCCCTCGGCGATGAGCTTCGAGGCCTCGTCGGGCGAGAGGCCGCGGGGATTGGCCAGGCGCTGCGAGATCTGCTTGTACTTGTCGAGGTTCGCGAGGTTCTGGGGCGACGAGATGATCGCGACGATCATCGAGTTGCCCATCGACGACTTGCCCATCTCGACGATCTTCAGTTTGTTCGATCCGGCCTCGAGCGCCTTGAAGTACGCGAGGATTTGGGGCCACGCGACAAGCTTCCGGTCGGCGCCCATCTTGTGGCCGAAGTACTGCTCGGGCGACTTGAGGGCCTGCGCGCTGACCGGGCCGGTCAGCGCGAGCAGGACGAGGACTGCCAGAACCGCGCGCTTGATGGAAAACTGTCTCATCGTCGTGGACCCGTTCATCAGAAGGTTGGCAAAACCCCGGCCGCGCACGACGGCCAGGATGGAACACCGCTGCTCGTTCACGGCCGCTTCTTGGGCGGCGGCTTCGGCCGCTCATCGGGCTTCGCGGGCGGCTTGGGGCGCTCACCGGACTGGGCCGTCGAGGTCGCTCGCTCACCGGCCGCCTGAGTGAAGAGTGCATTCCACATCAGCTTGAAGGTCGCGTTCGACTGTGCCCGGTTCTGGACGTTGAACCCGAACAGCTCCACTCGACCCTGACCGACCTGGGCCTCGAGGACCACGGCCTTGCCCCGGACCTTCTCCTCCCCGAACGCGATGCCGCTCTCGAGCAGCGGTTCGTTCGGGAACGTGGCCACGACGGTGATCGCCGGCCGATCGCCTCTACGCTCGGCGGTCTCGGCCTTGCCGGCGCCCTCGGGTCTCGCGCCGTCCGCTCCGTCCGCCACGAGGTCGAAGGCATGCGCCCCGGTGATCAACGCGTGGCCTCGCGCTTCCATGCCGTAGGCAATCGGATGGCTGGTGTCGAAGTCGACCTTGAAGATCGACCCCGGCACGAAGTAGTCCCTGGACCCCGCCGCTGCGCGCCCGCCTCCGGCGGCAGCGACCGCGTTCCGAACCGGGAGCCGAAAGACCCTGACGGCCAGGTCGAGCGAAGCCTTGTTGCAGATGAGCGTGCCGCCCTTCTCGACGAAGCTCCTCAGGTTGTCGACACCCTGCTCGGTGATGCCACCGGCATACTCGGCCGGCACGCTGCCCGCTTCGTGTCCGTTGACGATCGACTCGGCCGGCTGGTCGGGCAGGATGATGACGTCGAAGTGAGCCCGAAGATCGCCGGCTTTGATGTCCGCGTCCCTGAGGCGCGTGTAGGGGAACTCGTAGCTGTCGAACAGGAACCGGGTCCAGCCGATGTCCATGTTCGCGACCCAGGAATCATAGACGCCGATGCGCGGCTTCGGCAGCAGGGCGGTCCGCGCGGTCACCGCGCCGCCGATGAAGGCGACGTGGGTGGCGGACGCGATCTCGCTCAAGGTGCCCGCAGCGATGCTCGCGGCGTCGACGGTGAAGGTGCCGACGGGGAACTGGGTCGAACCGAGGCTGAAGGCTCCGAGTGCGGCGTTCACTCTTGCGCCGGCCTTCTGGAGCCTGTTGACGGCCAGGAAGCTGTTGGCATCCGCGCGCGAGAACGCGTACTGGGTGCCTGTTCCACTGATTCCGCCCGCGGGGACGGGAATCTCGGTCACCTGGTGCATCGCCACCTTCACCGGCGTGGTCAGTTCGCGGCTGTCGATGCCCATCAACAGGGGCATCGTCCAGCCCGCATTGTCGTAGGGCACCAGGGGCGGAAGGATCTCCTCGCGCTTCGCTTCGTCGTAATAGCGGTTTGGCCTGGGCTGGCCCTGCCAGAGCTGCGGGTACTTCCGGAGGTCAGGCAGTTTCTGCCGTTCGAGCACGTCCTTCACCCAGAGACCGTACGGCTGGCTTGTCAGCACGACGTGGGACCCTTTGGGATAGGACACGCTGTCGTGCGTGAACGGCTCATCGGACACGTTGATCTCTACGCCCTCCAGTTGCAGGCGGCGGAGCAACAGCGCCGTGGCGTTGGGGTCACGCTGGTTCGCGGAGATGATCCAGCCGAATGGGGGCTCCTTGCTGAAGCGCTCGATGTTCTCGGTCGCCATCCGCCACTTGGCGAGCAGGAAATCCCTGCGGTAGAGCGCGGACGCTTCCAGGATGCCGAGCGAGGTGGTCTCGTTGTACAGGCACTGATCGGCGAAGCGCCACCAGCCGCCCTTCCAGGGGTTCGGATAGAACTGTCCCGGGGTGAGGTCGCGGTACGCCTCCGGGAAGTCCGACAGCCGGTAGTTGTGCGGAGTCGCGTAGCCGTAGTTCTGCGTCTCGGTGAGAATCGACGGGATGTTGTGGGCCTCGGTGATGCCGAGCACGGAGCCGGAGTAGAAGAAGTCGTACGAGACCCGCGAGATGACGCCCGACAATCCGCGCTCCTCCATGGCCTTCGCGCCGGCTGTGCCGAGGAAGTTCTCGATGCGGCGGACCAGCGGGTGCACGTTCGGGTTGGCGGGCTCGCCCTCGGGCGAAATCCAGATACGCGCCGGGAAGGGACCGGTCTGGTGCTGGTTGTAGTAGACCTCCGGGTACCACTCGCCGTAGACCAGCCGGTGGGTATTCTGCGTCTCCGGCATGTTCGCCTGCTGGGATTCGCGATTGTTGTCGTGGCCGACGTACTTGTTGTAGACCCACGGCATTGGCGCCATTTCGTACTTCGTCCCGACGTTCTTGTTGTACCAATCGGCGACGAGCGTCATGCCGTCCGGATTCTCCCAGACCAGGACCAGGATCGTGTTGGCTCGGATCAGCTTCGCCCTGGCGTCTTCTCCCGTCACGAGGTCATAGGCGAGCTGCACCTGCTGGTTCGACCCGACCACTTCGCTTGCGTGCAGCCCGCCGTCGATCCAGACGATGCACTTGCCTTCCTCGGCCAGCCTGTTGGCGTCCGCCTCGGAGACTCCGCGCCCCAAGGTCAGCGTCTTCGCGATGTCCTTGTAGCGATCGAGCTTCGCCAGGTTCTCCTCCGAGGAGATGACGGCGTATTTCATCCGCCTGTTCATGGCCGTCGGGCCCGCGTCGAAGACCTTCAGCCGGGGAGACTGGCTCTGCAGGAGTTCGAGGTAGCCCACGACCTGCTCGTAGGTGATCAGGCGAAAGTCGGCGCCGACCTTGAACCCCAGGAACTTCTCGGGTGGCGTCACCTCGGCGGCCCCCGCCACGAAGGTCACGCTCGCGGCGATCAGGACGGATATCCAAAGACGGATCGTCATGTGACGGGGGGGCACCATGTCTTCCTCCTCGGGAACGGAAAGGGAGCGTGGGCGCTCTGGCAGACTGCGCGAACGGAAGAGGGGAGCCGGGAGGTTGAACCTCCTCCCGGCTCGCCAAAGATGTCACGGAACCACGGTGGTTCGGCGCTCCCGGAACGGAGGCCGGCTAGAACTCGAGCCGCAGCCCCAGCTGAAACGTCCGCGGGTCGAGCGCCCCGTAGATCTTGTTGTAGTTGGCCCCGTTGAGGACGCCGAAGTTGACCGGTGTGTTCTTGTTCAGCACGTTGAACACGTCGGCCATCACCGTCACCTTGAATCTCCCGAACGTGAACGCCTTGTCGGCCCGGAGGCTGAGCAGCGCCACGGAAGGAGAACGGTGGTCCGTGAAGCCATCCAGGAAGAAGGTCTGCGCCGCGGCGTTGGGCAGCGTGACCTGCATCAGCCGCGTGTAGGTCCACCCGCTGTTCATCAGGAAGTTGGCGGCCACCCCGACGCCGTACTTGAAGGAGTACCGGCCGATCATGCGGGCCTGCCACGTCGTCGTCTTCTGGCGGTTGGGGACCGCAGGGTTGACGTTGTAGAAGAAGCTCGTGCCGATCGGGTTGCTGTCGGTGCCGGTGCCGCCGCTGTTGCTGCGCAGTTCGTCGCGCCAGGTGTGATCGAAGCTGGCCTGCACGAACAGTCCCGTGCGGAATCGTTTCTCGAAGGAGAACTGCAGCGTGTCGTAGTTGGTGTTCAGGCCTGGCGCCGTCGCGATCACGTTCGACACCTGGCCCTTGAGCGAGGCGGGGATGTCGTAGACGGTGAACGTCTGCGAGCCGACGACGTTGCCGCCGCTCGTGCCGTTGTACTCCTTGAGGTCGACCGTCGTCGTGTAGGGCACCGTGAACTGGCCGTCCAGGAGCACGTTCCGGGTGTTGTACTGCTTCCGGCTCATCTTGCGGACGTAGGCCACCCGTACCGAGGCCTGGCCCCAGAACTGCCGTTCGAACGACGCGCTGATTTCGTCCGTATAGGGGGTCTTGATGTTCGGATCCACCTTCGTGGTCGATCCGCCGTAGCTGGAGACGAGCGCGCCCAGCTCCTGCATGCCGTCGTAGACCCTGTTTCCGTTCAGGTCGTTGAAGGTGTAGCGCCGCCAGTTCTCGCCTCCCGGGCTCGCGCTGCCCAGGCCATCGGCGAAGTTGAAGTAATAGCGGCCGACGAACGCCTTGACGACCATTCTGCCCTCGCCCGACAGGTCCCAACTCGCGCCCAGCCGGGGCGCCGCCGAGCTCGACACGGTCAGTGTGCCGGCTGGCGTGGTCGCCGGCTGGAAGATGTCCGTCAAGAGGGGATTGCGCACGGAGGACAGGTAGTTCGGTCGCTGATGATCGAAGCGGACACCCGCCGTAATCGTGAGGCCGCGCGTCGGGTTCCACCGGTCCTGGAGGAACAGGGCGTAGCGCGAGTTGCGGTTCTCGCCCCCCGTCCAGCTCTTCCCGAATTCGCTCGCCGGACCGAGATCGGTCAGCTGGACCTGGTCCACCTTGCCGTTCTTGTCCAGGTAGAAGATCGGGCCTGACTGGCCGTTGCTCCCTGACTGCGATCGATCCGTCAGCCATTCGAACCCGGCCTTGATGTCGTGGCTGCCGGCCGCGCTCGGCAAGTAGTAGGTGGTGGTGAAGAAGACCTGCGGTTTCTCGCGCAGCAATTCGTACGGACCCTGGGCGTTTGCCGCGTTCCACCCGGCTCCGGAATCGACGGTCGTGCCCGTGTCGCGCCGCGGCGGGCTCGTGTGCCAGTCAACCGCCGGCTCCATCGGCCAGTCGTAGCCGAAGCTGCCCGCGCGCAGCTCCGAGAACAGGCGGTTGCTCCAGACCCGGCGTTCGACGACGTTCCACATGTGCGTCGGCGAGTGTTGCGCCAGGATCGAGTCCTTGCCCGTGTTGGCGGAGAGGCCACGGTAGGGCATGTCCTTGAATTCCCACTGGTAGTAGGCGTTCACGGTGTCCTTCTCGGTCGCCTTGAAGGTCACCTTCCCCGTGACGTTGCGCGAGATCCCCAGGTTCGTCACCACTTTCGGGTCCTGGCCCGAAACCGCCTTGTTGATCTTGAACTTGTTCACGGCGGCATAGAACCAGATCCTGTCCTTCATGATCGGTCCGCCCAGATCGCCGTGGGCTTCCCAGAACAGAAGGTTCGGCTGCCCGGTGTACCCACGGGCCGCCGTTGCGGCGTTCACGTTGTTGCCCACGAAGCTGCCCGGCTCGTACGCGAAGTTCTCGAGTGACCGGAACCGGTTGCCGCCGCTCTTGATCGTCGAGAAGACGCCCGCGCCCGGCGTGTTCATCGTCACGTCGCCGCCGGCGCCGCTGATCGAGATTTCGTCCTGGACGAAGTAGTCCTGGTAGAAACCGGCGCCGTTGGCGCCTTCCGTCGTGTCGACGCCGTCGGTGACGACGCGGTTTTGGCTGCTGACCCCGAAGGTCTCGTAGCTGGGCTGCGAAGCCTTGTGGCTGCCGCCCACGTCGAAACCTCCCATCCGGACGCCGGGCGCCTGCCCGAGCGCCGCCCAGATGTCGGTCCCGCTGGGAATGCCGACCAGTTTCTCGCCCGTGAAGTCGTTGCCGATCTTCGTGGACCGCGTGTCCACCACGGGCGATTCGGCGGTCACGGTCACCGCCGTCTCGAGCGTGGCGATCGGCAGCTGCGCGTCGACGGCCAGCGTCTTCGACAACGTCAGCTGGATGCTCCCCCGCTTGACCGTCTGGAAACCGGCAAGCTGGAACGTGAGCTCGTAAAGGCCCGGGGACAGCGACGGGAACATGAACCTGCCGTCGCCCTCGGTGATGGCCGTTCGGGCACCGATGAGTGCCGGGGAGCTGGCCGAGACGGTGACTCCAGGGAGAATGGCGCCCTGCGAGTCGGTGACCACACCGGTCAGCCGGGTTTGTTCCTGGGAGAACGCGGGCGCTGCCGCGAGCAGCAGGATTGCAGCGATGACACAGCCGAGCGCACGACGACTCATAACTTCCTCCCTTGCCAGCCAGGGGCATTGCCTGCAGGGACCCACTGGTCGTGATCGAACCAGAGGAGCGTTCCGTGACGACAGGCCCGCGCGAGTGGCCTTCCACCACCACTTCGGTCCGCCGCGGGCGCGAAAGACTCCGTACTACATGGAAGAACACCGGTGCCGCTTCTATGCGTGCCGCCAATTCCTCGGCGGCGCCGAGCGGGTCCGAGCAGGCCTCCGATTCGCCCCTCGGCTTCGATCTAGGTTGTGTTGAGGCTGAGAAGTTACTTGAGCTCCCGCCGGAAGTCAACCCACTCTCCTATAAATGTTGCTTATTATTTGATATGTTTGATACGGATAACCTCACCAGACGATGGCGTTCGACGCCCGAGTCCGACGGCGCCACGAAGGCCAAACCGGCCGCAGTCCTCGCCGTGGCGACGATCGGGACGATGCTGCCCGGTGCGTCCCCGCGGCCGCTGTTTGACTTCGCCGAAGTCTCGGCCCGGACGCTCGGCGTGGTCGGGATGGCGGCGACGCAGATCAGATAGCGTCTAATTCTCTCGGCTGGCGGCTGGCGGCTGGCGGCTGGCGGCTGGCGGCTGGAGCCGCCTTCGCACCTTCGGGGCTTCGGCGCCCTTCGAACATGCTCAGGGGGCGGTGAGCCTCGCCGAACCGCGGACCGCCATAGGTTTGGCGTGGTCGATCAGAACCGTCGATGCCGACCGGCGGCGTTTCGGTGACTACTGCTTGATCTGTTCAGTCGTGGACACCTGGAACCGGCGGAAGTTCGAGTAGGCCGAGAGCGACTGCAGCGCGGACTTGTCGGTCGGCATTCGCCCTGGCTGGTTGACTCCTTCGTGCCACTCCCACATCTGAACCGGGACCAGAATCCCCAGGTCCGGCAACGACCGGAACTCGACCTGGATCGAGGACCGCTGCTCCCCGTTCTGGACTGACTCGGTCACGTAGTCCGTCGCGCCGGTCGTGAGATTGGCCCGCGCTCTGCGTTCGACGAGATCGAGTCCGCGATCGAACCGGATCTCAGTCCGCACAACGCGGCCGTCCTCGGCATCCATCCAGATCCGTCCCTCGACCGGGATGTCCACGCCATTCGCCGTGGCGACCAGAGTCGGCCTCGTCCGCTCCTTGAACCGCAGCACGCGGCTGACTCGCCCGGCTACCTTCTCGTCGGCAGCGCGCGTGAAGGTGAAGCGCTCCTGGTAGGCCCGCCTCATGAAAGACAGCGTGACCGTCGGCAGATTCAGGGTGCGCCTGAAGTCTCCGAGGTTGTAGCGGGCGCTTTCAGCGCCAATCCGCCGGAATTGGGACTCGCTGTCGGAGGCATTCGACAGGAACAGTTCGCGCACTCGCTCGGTCCGATCACGAACGGATGCGCCGTCAACCACAGCGACGTCTCGATACGCGATCCACTGACGTCCCGAGATTTGCACCAGGAGCACATCTGACAGCAGTTGACGTCTCGCGATGATCGGGCCGCCCTTCTTCTTCGGAACCTCTGACCCGTCCCGCCACTCCAGGCCCGGCTCCTGCTCGGGGCCCTTCGGGTTGCCTCGCCACGGGTAGACTATCTGGACACACTTCTCCTCCGCGACGACCGCGGCGAATTCCCGCTCGAACTGCTCCACGTAGGAGGCCAGACGACTCTTGAGCTGCTCGACGTCCGTGCCGGCAGAGCTGGGAGCCGGCGCAAGACCGGCAGCGCCCGGAGCAGTGTCGGAGGCCGGCCGGCCACCGATGTCAGCGGGTTGTGGCGGGACCGCACCCGTGTCAGCCGACGTCCTTGATGGTCGCTCCAGGCGGAACGACTGCCGGGCGCGCACCTTCGCGCCCCATCCGGGATCGCGAACCGTGACGTCGATTCGATGGGCCAGGCCGTCACGGTCTGCCAGCTCGACCTCGACGGCGAGGATGTAACTTGCCGACAACTCCCGCCTGAGTTGGTCGAAACCTACGGATGCCGAGATTGGCGTGATGGCCAGGCCGCCCGTCATGCCGGCCAGCATGACCGCAGCGGACTGGTTCTGGTCAAGCGAGTCAGGGGTCTCCGGGACCTGGTCGAGCAACTTCTGACTGGGTGCGGATGGGTCCAGTCGATTGGCGCGGGCCTGGTACGGCGTCAACCGAACCTGCAGGGCGTGAATGGTCGCCCTGGCGGCGGCGGCCCGCGCGCCGAGTCCGGCGATGGCCGCCGTGTCGTCTGCGGCCGCCACTGGACCGCCGGTGATGAGGACGAGCTGTTTCGGGTGGTCGATGGAAGAGAGCGCGCCCACCAGGACTTCCAGGTTCTTCAGCGTGACCTCGGCGCGCTGTCGCCAGTCCGCGGCAATGACACCCTCCCTTTTCGTCTCGTCGGCCTTGGACTCGTTCCCGAAGATCGGCGGTCGGTACGTGCCGACGGCCAGGCGCAACGCGCGCTTGGCGGCCTCCCGGTCGGCCGTGAATTCCACGCGCGTTGAGGGTGAGGGCAATACCCAGACAGCGACCCGGTCGGCGGGGAGCAGGCCGTCTATGAACAGCGTCGCAGCCTCGAGCATCTGCTGGCCTTCGCCGTACGGGATGGTCTCGCGATCCACGACGAACGCGAACAGGCGGGCCGTGCCGGCGGCATACCCTGCGGGTGGCAGGATCGGATCGACAGACGCGCCGGCCCCGCCCGTCAGGATGGCCGCATCGCTGCGTCCTTCATCGGCTCGCACCAATCGTTGCCAGACGACCTTTCTGGTCCGCCCGTCGATGCGCACCGTGAAGTCATCCGGTCCGAGCGTCACCACCGGGTCGCCGCCGCGGTTCAGAACGGTCGCCTCGATGGTGACGAGTTCGACCCCGGAGCGAAAGACAGGGGATTGGGTCTGCGGCGGTTGGCTGTGGCTTGCCCCGACACCGCTCGCCGCGAAGAGAAACGCCACGAGCGCCCATCGGGATCGCATAGACCCTCTCCAGCAGGCAGGCGGATGAGATTATAGTCCTGCGCGGCATGACGCGATGGAGGCTGGTTCTCGAGGACCGGCTGCAGGCTTCGGGCGACAGACTACCGGCTGACAGGGGTTCTCACGCGCCGGGCTGAAGCACCGTGAGGCCGACCGACCGCGCCGCCTCAGCCAGCCTCTCGTCGTAGGTGACGAACGCGTCCGGATTGTCGCCGATTGACAATGCCGACGCGAGGTGGATGGCGTCGAGCGAGCGCAACTCGCGCGGACCGATCGTGCGCGCGAGCCGGACCACAGGCTCGTCCACGTGCAGGATCGCGCAGGCGTCGAACGCTCGATCCATGCGTGCGTGGTCCGTCGGCCGGCCGCCAGCCCGGCGAATGGCGCGATGACACTCGACGACGGACAGTTGACTCGTGATCCAATCGTGCCACCGAAGGAGCACGCGGCGCAGCGGCGCGCTCTCCGGCTCGGCGAACACCAGCTTCAGGAGCGCGGACGAATCGACGTAGACGGGGACGAAGCTCATCGCGAGTCGTCCCGCAGTTCGGCAAGAGCCTTCAGCACCCGCCCGCCGAATCCTCGATCGCGTCTGCGGGCCGGTGCAGCCAGATCCTCGACCTGCCGAGTCGGAGGGATCGCGCGCCCGTCCGCCACCAGCCGTTCGACCAGCGAAGCGCCGGGCCCGCGAGGCACGAGCAACGCCACGGCGCGCCCGTGCTCGGTGACTTCCAGCCGCTCGCCTTTCACCACACGCCGGAGATACACGCTCAGGTTCTGGCGCAGTTCGCGGACGCCGACCCTGGCGGTTGGCGTCCGCCGTTTCGCGGCGCGATCTGTCGAGATGCGCATGTAGCACATGGTAGCACAATTGGGACAAGCACGGGACGGTCGGCTCGCGGCTGGAGACCGGAGGTTGGAGGCGCAGCAAGCGGCCTGGCCCCCGCTCGCCACCTGCCACAACACTCGGCCAAGGCCTGCCACCTCGGCGCTGGGAGGACGCAGCCGGGCGCCAGGGGCTGGGGCCACCTCTCGCTGCTCGCTGTCCGACTAGCGCCGAGGTCCCTGCCCGGCCCCAAGCCTTCAGGCCTGCCTGTTTGACACACTGCCTCGTTGAAGCCTGCGCCCGCGTAGAGGCGTGACGAGCCGCCAGCCCCCCAGCCTCCGGCCCGGCGCATGCCATCGACCAGGGGGCGATCTCACGATTCGTGCAGGCGGTAGTACTCGCCGAGCATCCTGGGCAGATCAACAACCGACCCGCGGGTCGGTCCTTCGCTGAGCGGTTCGTGGAGGAACCTGTCGGGCAGCGTGTCCTGCGCCCTGGTCACCCCGAAGCGGCGGTTCAGGCGAAAGTCCCGCTGCACGGCCTCGCCAAAGTGCGCCTCCAGCCGCTCAGGCGTGTACTTCACGCCGGTTGCGGCCACGAGCAGCGCCGCGGCGCTCTCGAGGTTGATCACGTCCATGCACAGCCCGACGTTCTTGCACATCGTCAGCGAGTCGGTGAGGAGGGCGATCTTCTCCGAGTAGGTGACAAGCTGGGCCTTGCCCTCTTCCGAGAGCCGATCCGCCGCCTTCTCGGTGCCGAATCGCTTCTTCGCCACCTCCCAGCGCTCGGTCAGCTCGAAGTACGGTTCCGCCCGCAGGTGATCGGCGCCGCGTGACGCGACGGCGTAGGTCAGGCCGTACGCCTTGATCCCCCGGGGATCGCCGCAGATGATGTCGAGGCCCTTCACCTGCATCACCAGCTTCTGCGCGGCTTCCGGGAAGCGCCTCGAGAATCGCGTCGCTCCCTCCGCCAGGGCATCGCCGATCCCGCGCCGGTGGGCGATGAGCTCCACCAGACGCCGGACGGTGTCGCAGTCTCCCCACGACACCCGCATCCCGTCCACGTCGTCGGGCGTGATGAGGCCTTTCTCCTGGCACTCCATCAGCCAGCCGACGATCTCGCAGACGGCGAGCGAGTCCATCCCGTACTGGTTGAGCGTCCGGTTCATCTCGAGGGCAAACGGCAGGCTGCGGTTGCCGATGCGCGAGGTGAACCCGCACAGCGTCTCGAACTCCGGCCCCTCGGCCTCGATCCCCTCGCACACGTAGTAGCGCGAGCAGTGGACGTGGCAGTTGTAGCAGCTCTTGTTCTTGACCTTGTAGGCGGAAGCGAGCGCCTCGCCCGACACCTCGTCCACAAACGAACAGAGCCCCTCCTGGAAGTGACGCGTGGGCAGGATGCCGATGCGGTTGAGGTCCTGCATCAGCATGGTGGTGCCCAAGCTGCGGCGCTTCTCGTACTCCGGGTGATCGAGGATGGCGCGGTGGACGTTCCGCACCTCGTCGAGGAAGCGCAGCGGGTCGCGGAGGCGAATGGGGCGGCTGCCTCGCACCGCGATCGCCTTCAGGTTCTTCGATCCCATGACCGCGCCCATCCCGGCGCGGCCGTTCACGCGGTTGCCGCTCGACACGAGCGCCGCAAACCGCACGCGGTTCTCGCCGGCGATCCCGATCGCGGCCACCTGGATGTCCCAGTCGCCGTGAGTCTCCCGAATGGCTGCCGTGGTTTCGACGACGTTGCGCCCGGCAAGGTCCGGGCAGGGAACGAATCGCACCCCGTCTTCCGTGACGAGGAGATATGTCAGCTCGTCTGCGCAGCCGGTGATGACGATCTGGTCGAAGCCGGTGAGCCGCATCTCCGGCCCGAAGTGGCCGCCGGCGGCGGAGTCGCCGAGGATTCCAGTCAGGGGAGAGCGCGCCGTGACCGTGAAGTACGCCGAGGCCGGGAGCAGTGTGCCGGTGAGCGGGCCGACCCCGAAGATCAGGACGTTATCCGGGCCCATCGGGTCGGAGGCGGGGTCGAGTTCCTCCGCGAGACGTTTCGTGTTGGCGGCGCGGCCGCCGACGACGTCCCGGATCCACCGCGCGGCCAGGGGCTGGATCTCGAACCGTCGCGACGTGAGGTCCACGCGCAGGATCCGCCCGCCGTACCCGTCGATGCGGTCAGCCACGGGCCACCGCCCATCCGGCCCGCGCCGTCAGGCCGAGCGCCTTGACGAAGATCGCGCGCTTGCGGCTTGGCGCCAGCCGCTCGCTGCCGGCCTTGAACGAGGCGAGGCTGATGGAGCCGCCTGAGCCGGGCACGAACGCGATGGCAGCCTGCGTGCAGGCCTCGACGCACCGCGGCCGGCCGCCGCACAGGTCGCAGACGAAGGTGATGCCGCCAACCTTTTCGATCGCTCCGATCGGGCACGCCCGCGCGCAGGCGCCGCACTCGTCGCAAAGCGTGGGCGACACGACGACCTGGCCGAGCGGGCCGAGCGTGAGCGCCTCCTCCGGGCATGCCAGGCAATAGCGCTCCGTGCACTGCTGGCACACCACCGGCGCGTCCACACCAATCTCGTAGAGGTTGATCACGCGGATGCGGGCGAGGAGACGTCCGGCGCTGCCGGTATGGTGGAACGCGCACGCGGCCTCGCAGCAGTGGCAGCCCGTGCACCTGCTCGCGTCAATCCGGATCATCGGCGAGCCTCTCCACCCGGAAGACGACCTGGCCCTTCGGATCGGGACAGGCGAAATGGCGCACGGCGTGCACCCAGTGGCTTTGCGGCAGGTGCTCCTTCACGCCGAGCGTGGGAAACACCGGCATCATGCTTTGAAGCGCCCACATGCAGACAAACGCCCCGTCAGGCACCGACAACCTGGACCCGTCGAGGAAGAACACGTCCCCGACCATCACGGGAAGGTTGCAGCAGCCGCCGACACGTTCGACCGACACCTTGATCTTTGGCATTCGGGGGCCTCTGGTCAGGGGTAAAGCGCGTATCATACCCGCCGCGCGTGAGATTGGCCAACGAGCGTATCGCGACATCTAGAGTGTTGCCCGCGGGATACTCGTCGCGCCATTACTTGGGTTAGCCACCAGCGAGGAGCAAAAAAAGGTGGGAGGCACCCAGGTGGGACAAGCGGCACGACAGCAGTATCTGCAGCAGATGCGGGATCGCTATGTCGTGGTGGGGCGAGCGGCGCGCGGCCCGGGCAACCCGTCCCGGCGGTTGCGTCTGTGCTTGTGGAACGCCATCCGGACGGCACGTGGCCGCCCGCCTGCCACCCGGGACCGCGATGCGACACGGTGAAGTCCTTGCTGGCAGTCCGAGCCGGACTCCCGTAAGCTCTCGCGAGGGGCCTCTGTACAACATTCGTGACCAGGAGCGCGCCATGACAAGGGTCGTCCCGTGATGCTCCGACGGCTCCCTGCCGCCGCAGCGGCATGGCTCGACGCCCGGTCGGAACCGACGCTTCGGAGGTTGGTCTTCCTGAGCGTCTTCGCATTCGTCTGGGGCATGGACACTCACGGGAACTGGGCGGGCTCCGGCGATGTGCCCCACTACGAGATCGTCGCGCAGTCAATCCTGCTCGATCGCGACATGGATCTCGCCAACGACTATTCCGATCCCACGCGGCTGGCGGGTGGCAGCACGCTCACGCCCGGGCTGCACGCGATTGCCGGAAGAAACGGCACCCTTCGGCCCGTCCACGATGTCGGCCTGCCAATCCTGGCCGCACCGTATTTCGCCGTGTGCTACTGGCTGGCCGAGCGTTCGACGAGCTGGATTCCACCTCCTCTGATGGCCCGGGCGCGGCTCAACCCTCCGCTCGTGCTCCGCCACCTGCTGAGCCTGGGCATGGCGGCCGTTGCCAGCCTGATGGCGGCACTGCTGTTCACCATCTGCCGCCCGCTGCTCGGGTCGGCCGCGAAGACTTTCCTCTGGACGGTCGCCTGGACGCTTTCTCCGCCGCTGGTCTCGCACGCGTTCCTGTTCTTCACGGAAATCCCCTCGGCCTTGATCGTCGCGTTCTGTCTGCGCGAGCTGATCGCGCCCGAATCGGCCCCCCGGGCACGCGCGTGGGTAATTGGGCTCGCGGCAGGTCTGCTCGTGCTGCTTCACGTTCGCAATGTCGGCGTGGCCGCCGGAATCGCCGCAGTGTATTTCTGGCAGGCTCGTCGCCGCGGGGCAACGTCGGGTCGGATCGTCCAGTTCCTCGTCGCACTCGGCGTCGTATTGGCCGTCCGCACCGCAATCAACTTCACGTTCTGGGGAACTATCGTGACGAGCCCGCACGCGAGCCCGGGCGCCTCGCTCGGCGCGGCGGCGACCGCGGTCGAGGTATTCACGCGGCTCTTCGGCCTGATCCTCGATCAGGAGCACGGCCTGCTGGCGTACGCTCCGATCTATCTGCTGGTGCTGCCCGGCCTGTTCCTGCTGGCGAGGACGGATAAACGCACCTATAGCGTGATCTGCCTGGTCGCCTTGGCGTTCCTGCTTCCGATTCTGCTCCCGATGGTCAACCGGCACGGATGGAGCGGCGGGTGGTCGCCAGCCGCGAGGTTCCTCGTCCCCATCGCGCCGCTCATGATCGTCGCGGGGTGCCGCTACCTTGGGGCTTGCAAGCGCCTGCCGAGGACGGCGATCGCGCTCGCCCTCATACAGGCTCTTCTCGATGTCGTGTACTGGTCACATCCAAAGCTGCTCTGGAACGACGGCAACGGCAGCAGCAGGCTCGCCCGGTTCCTGTCGACGTCGTGGTTCGATCTGTCGGGCGCGCTGCCGTCGTGGCACGACCCTACCTTTCGATCTGTCGCGGTTTCGATCGTCGTCGCGGTGGTCTGGCTGGCGATGTCGAGACGGGCCGCACTCCGGAGAGCAGCCGAAGCGGCGGCTCGATGATGCCATCGGCCTCAACGCGGTTTCGCCTTGCCGACGTCGCTGCCGCCCCTCAGGACGTGAACAACCTGGTTGAGCAGGCTCGTGTGCGAGAGCGGATTCGACTCCGGCAGATTGAGGGGCGAGAGGAACGCGCCCGCCCTCGTCTGGGCCCAACTCTGGACGATGACCTGCTGCGGCCTGCCGATCCAGTCCCCGAAGGCGTCATGGAACGTGCGCGCGAGCTTGAGTGCGCTCTCGCCATAGAGGCTGTCGGCGTCGCCGTTTGTTCCCCACACGATGACGCCGAATGGAATCCTGAACGACCAGGAGCACGCGTCCGACAGCGTCCTCAAAGCCACGCTTTCGTTGTCCCGAAGCGGCTTTAGCGCATTCAGGTCGACGTCGAGGTGAAAGAACGCGGGCTGGATGCCCCGGCTCCTCATGCCGTCCAGAAACGACACCAGTGTCGCGGCGCTGAAGTACGGGTAGGGCTCGATGAGCCCGATCTTCACTTCCGGGTGGGCCGCACGGACTCGAGCGAAGTACTGAACGAGCCGGTCCAGCGTGGGCGTCGGATCTCCGCTGCCGCAGGGCGGATTGGCGCCGGCGATGAACGGCTCCTGAAGCGCCAGATACTGAACAGTCCCTCCGGCCCTGATGACATTGTCAATGGCGTCAACCGTGTTTCTGGCGGAGACCTCCATGCCGTTCCCGTCCGGAGTGCAGTAGAAATCCTTGATGGCGCCGACCTCCAGCGCGATCTTCCGATGCCACACCTGGGACACGCGCCGGAATGCATCCGCCGCAACGAGCGCCCGGTATCCATTGGGACCCACCGTCGGCACGGGCTCGTCCAGAACCTGTTCCTGGTAGAACTTGAACACTTCAAGGCGCGCGAAGGCGACGGGCCAGTAGGCGGTCTGCTCGAAGAGCTGCAACATGTCGAGGCTTCCGGCGTTCGGGCAGAACCAGATCTCCGGCGCGGCGCGACGCAGGGCGGTCTGAGCCTCAGACGGACCGAGGCCGAGCAAGGCGAACGCGAAGATCGAAGCCGTCAGACTGCGCATCACGGCGAAGACGCCTAAAGGTGTCCCGACATCGACTCACGGCAGGCGACACCTCAGGATACCGCCGGCCTCCGATTGAACTCCAGCGCCGATTCGCCGGCACTGGAGTCCTGGCCGGTTCGGTTACCCGATCGGGTATGATCCGCGGGTTCCCGCGTGGGATTCTCGACCGGAATGGTCCCCACGCTTCCTGGGACGAAAGCAGCTTCCGGCACCTGGAGACAGAAGATGACCATCGATAGACGGCGATTCCTCGGGGTGACGGCGGCCGCCGCCGGGGCCGGATTCGTAGCAGAGCGAGGTGCGGCCGGGTATGCGCGCGAGGATCAGTCGCCGGTCCCCGAGTCCATCCGCAATCTCAAGCCCATGACCGCTGGCATCGCGCCCATCGGAGACGAGGAGCGGAAGGGCCGGATTCAGAAGGCACAACGGCTGATGGCTGAGAATGGCCTCGCCGGGATGTTCCTCGAGTCGGGCACGAGCCTGTTCTACTTCACCGGAGTCCGCTGGGGCCAGAGCGAGCGGATGTTCGGTGCGGTCATTCCTGCGCGCGGCGACCTGGCGTACATCTGCCCGAAGTTCGAGGAGGACCGGGCGCGCGAGTTGATCAGGTTCGGCAACGACGTGCGCACCTGGGAAGAGGACGAGGATCCTGCGCGGAAAGTGGCCCAGATCTTCAAAGATCGCGGCATCGGCACAGGGAGAGTCGGGATCGAGGAACGGGTCCGCTTCTTCCTGTTCGACGGGATCAGGAAGGCGGCGCCTGCGATCGAGTACGTGAGCGCCGACCCGATCAGCATCGGCTGCCGGGTGATCAAGTCCGCGGCTGAAATCGCCCTGATGCAGCGCGCCAACGACATCACCGTCGCCGCATACAAGACGACGCTCGCGACGCTGCGCGAGGGCATGGCTCCGGGCGAACTCTCGGCGAACTCGGCCGCCGCACATCGTGCGCTCGGCGCGTCGGGCAGCATCGGTTTCAGCTTCGGCGAATCGACGGCGCTGCCGCACGGCAGCATCAAGCCCCGCACCTTGAGGCCCGGCGACGTGGTCCTCGGCGACGGCGGCTGCAGCGTGGACGGCTATCAGTCCGACATCACGCGATCGGTGGTCTTCGGAACGCCGTCGCAGAAGCAGCGCGAGATCTGGGAACTCGAAAAACGAGCCCAGGCCGCCGCCTTCGCCGCGGCACGGCCGGGCGCGACCTGCGAATCAGTCGATGCCGCCGCGCGTAAGGTCATCACCGACGCGGGCTTCGGACCCGACTACAGATTGCCGGGGCTGCCGCACCGCACCGGCCACGGAATCGGCCTCGACGGCCACGAGTGGACGAACTTCGTCCGGGGCAATATGACGCCGATAGCGCCCGGGATGTGCTTCTCGAACGAACCGATGATCGTCATCCCGGGGCAGTTCGGCATCCGCCTCGAGGATGACATCTACATCACCGAGCAAGGCGCCCGTTGGTTCTCGCAGCCCGCCCCGTCGATGGAGAAGCCGTTTGTCTAATCTTTGCGGCTGGCGGCTGGCGGCTGGCGGCTGGCGGCTGGCGCGCTGAATCCCAGGGAACCACATCGCCGAATTCTCGTCTCATGACATGATCCCCTAATCCCTGGCGCGGCCCCTGCTGCGAGCCAGGCCCTGACCTAAACAGCCTCCGGCCCGTCGGTGCGGCGCTCTTACTAAACCATGAGACGTTTCGCCATGACTCGCGCTGCTTTTGTGGCGCTCCTCTATCTCGTGGCCTCCGGACCCGTCGCCGCGCAGGCCCCGCCGCAGGCCGCCGGACAGGCCCCACCCGCGGCTGCGGCTCAGGTTCCAAGCGTGACGGCCGTGCGCGTCACCTCGCCGATCGTGCTTGACGGGCACCTCGACGAAGATGCCTGGAAATCGGCGCCCGCCGCGACCGGGTTCATCCAGCGCGATCCCGACGAAGGCAAACCCGCGACCGAGCAGACCGAGGTTCGAATTCTCTACGACGAAGCGGCCATCTACGTCGGTGCCCGCATGTTCGATAAGGAACCGTCCCGCATCGCCCGCCGGCTCACTCGCCGGGATGATGACGCCGGGGGGGTCGCCGACTACATCATCATCGGCCTCGATCCCCGCCACGATCACCTGACCGGGTTCACGTTCACCGTGTCGGCCGCCGGGGCGCTGCAGGACGGCACGATGTACAACGACTCCGCCAGCGACACCTCCTGGGACGCGGTGTGGGAGGCCGCCGTCGCTGTCGATGAGCAGGGATGGACGGCGGAAGTCCGCATCCCGTTTTCGCAGCTCCGATTTCCCGCAGCCGACCACCAGACGTGGGGATTCCAGGTCGTTCGGTACATCCAGCGACGGAACGAGGAGGACTGGTGGTCGCCGATCCCGAAGAAGGAAAGCGCCGTCATCTCGAGGTCCGGCCACCTGACGAACCTCGATGGCGTGCGCCGGCGGCAGAACGTCGAGGTGCTGCCTTACGTGACCGGGAAAGGCGAGTTCAGCGGAACCGCGGCGGCCGGCGATCCGTTCAACGACGGCAGCCGGTTCACCGGGGGGGCCGGGCTCGACGTGAAATGGGGCGTGACGAGCAGCCTCACGCTGGACGCGGCCGTCAACCCGGATTTCGGGCAGGTCGAAGTCGATCCGGCCGTCGTGAACCTGAGCGCGTTCGAGACGTTCTACGACGAGAAGCGGCCGTTCTTCATCGAAGGGTCGAACATCTTCTCGAGTTTCAGCAGGAACGGTCCCAGCTCACACTTCGGGTTCAACCGGTCGAATCCCACGCTCTTCTACTCCAGACGGATCGGGCGGTCGCCACAGGGCGGCGCCAGCGGTGATTTCGTCGACGAGCCCACGGCGACGACCATTCTCGGGGCTGCGAAGCTGACCGGGAAGACGAGCGGCGGATGGAGCCTCGCCGCGCTCGATGCGGTCACGAGCCGGGAGCAGGCGCAGGTTGACACGGCCGGTGTCCGGAGCCGCACTGAGGTCGAACCCTTCACCAACTACTTCGCGGGGCGAGCCTACCGCAACCTCGGCGATCGTGGAGGATACGGCCTCATCGCCACGTCGGTGAACAGAGACCTCAGCGATCCGGCGCTCGCCGCCCGATTGCCGCGCGAGGCCTTCGTGGTCGGCGCAGACGGGCACCTCTTCCTCAACAAGGGCAATGACTGGGTCGCCTCGGCGGGGCTGGCGACCAGCTATGTCGCCGGAACAGCCTCCGCCATGACCCGGCTGCAACGGGCCTCGTCGCGTTACTATCAGCGCCCCGACGCCACACACCTGGTCTTCGACGAAGACGCGCGGTCGCTGTCCGGCTGGGATCTCCAGGTCGAGGTGAACAAGAACGCCGGCAACCTCCGCCCGAACATGTCGTTCTGGGCCGTCAGCCCTGGCTTCGAGGCCAACGACGCCGGCTTCTCGACCAACACGGACCGGTTCGGGACTCACGCCGCGATCACGTGGCGCAAGCCGACGCCCGATCGATTCACCCGCTACCGCCAGCTCATCCTGGCGAAGTGGTTCACCTGGAACTTCGCCGGGATTCCGATGGGAAGCGGCTACTTCACCAACTGGTCGGTGACCCTCAAGAACTACTGGAACGCGTACGGCGGGTTTCACATCGGCCCGAGGAGCTTCAGCGACCGGCTGACGCGAGGCGGGCCCTTGACGCGCAACGAGGGGTTCTGGAACGCCTCGGCCGGGTTCGGTTCGGACTCGCGAAAAGCGGTCTCGTTCTCGTTCGATACCTTCTACGGCCGATCGACCTCCGGCGGGTGGGACAGCTCGGCCTCGTTCTCCGTCAACATCCGGCCGATGCCGTCGCTGACGATTTCCACGGGCCCCAACTGGAACCGATCGGTGGTCATCGCGCAATACGTCAGGACCGTCGCCGATGCCAGCGCGACCGAGACCTACGGAAACCGCTACGTCTTCGCGGGGCTCAACCAGTCCGAGGTGTCGATGACCACGCGCGTCAACCTGATTCTGAGCCCGAAGATGTCGCTCCAGATCTACGCGCAGCCGCTCATCTCGGTCGGGCGCTACGAGGGATTCAAGCAGCTCGCCCGGCCGAGGACGTACGACTTCCTGCGATACGGCGTCGACCTCGGCTTCATCACCTACGACCCGGCATCGAGCACCTATGCGGTCTATCCGGCGGGCGGTCCTGGCTCGTCCTCCTTCACGTTCGCCAACCCGGATTTCAACTTCAAGTCGCTCAGGTTCAACGCGGTGTTTCGCTGGGAATTCCGCCCCGGGTCGACGTTCTACTTCGTCTGGACCCAGCAGCGCGTGGACCAGTCGCGGCCTGGCCGATTCGCGCTCGGACCGGACACGTCGAGTCTGTTCAGCGCGCCAGGCGACAACGTGGTGATGGCGAAAATCAGCTATTGGCTGAGCAAGTAGGGTCTCAGGACTTGCGAATGGGCGCTGCTCGGTCTCATCGTCGAGGCCGCCAACCTCCAGCCGCCAGCCTCCACCAGCCGCCAACCTCCAGCCGCCAGCCGCCGCCGCCAGCCGCCAGCCGATCTATGTCAACACCAGCTTCACTCCCAGCCCGATCAGGACCGCGCCTGTCAGCCCGTCCAGCGTCCGACGCACCAGCGGCCGGGCAAACACACCAGCGAGCGCGCCGAGAGCCAGCGCCCAGATCGAGAGCCACGCCGAGCTCATTGACACGTGAGTGGCCGCCAGCAGCAGGAACCTTGGGAAGAACCTGTCCTGCGGGCCGACGAACTGCGGCAGGAAGGTCATGTAGAAGACCACGACCGATGGATTGAGCAGATTGGTGGCGACGCCCCTGGCAACGCGATCGCCGCTCGTCATAGGCTCCCCGGAGCCCGAGGCCGTTGTTCCCGGCGCCGGGAGCGCCATCGCCCGATCCCGCCATGTCTCCCACAGCTTTCGACCGCCGAGGTACGAGAGGTACAACGCGCCGGCGATGCGAATCGCCTCCATTGCCCAGGGCCATTGATGGAACACGAGCGACATGCCGAGCGCGGAGGCGAGCCCCAGCGATGCATTGGCGATGTTGATGCCGAGCACGGTGAACAGCGCGGCGCCCCGCCCGGCCGACACCGCCGCCTCGGTGACGACGGCCATGGAGGCGCCGGGACTGATGACCAGGAGAGCCGAGATCGAGGCGAACGCGAAATAACGGGCGTCGAACATGGTGGTGCTGACGATGGCAGGCCTGGGGCCCGAGGCCTGGGGCTTGCGGCGCTGCACGCTGCCCGTCGGACGAGCCTTCAGCGGCGCCCAAGAACTCTACCAGCAGCCGTCATCGGCCGGAACTGGAATCGTGGCCGGCCGGGTCGCGCGGGCGATTCCGGCGTATCATCGAACCTGTCGACGGCCCGGCGCCGTCCGGCGCGTGATCCCGGGACCCCCTGAAAAGCGAGGCGTGCGTATGCTGGTCAGGGACATCATGACTCGGCCTGCCTTGACGGTTTCGGCCGGCACGACACTGGAGGACGCCTATCGCACCATGCGGGAGAGGCGCATCCGTCATTTGCCGGTGCTCGACGGCGACAGCCTGGTGGGCGTGATCACGGACCGCGATCTCCGGCTGGCCACCAGCGTCCTGGCGCCGACACCTTTTCCTCCGGGCAGCGCCGTGTCGACCGTGATGTCGCGGCCACCGCTCACGGCAGATCCCGAAGATCCTGTCGAAGACGCCGCCCGCACGATGCGCGAGCACAAGATCGGCTGTCTTCCCATCGTGAACGACGGGCGGCTGGTCGGCATCATCACGGGCCTCGACCTGCTCGACGCCCTGATGCGCATGACCGGGGCGGACAAGCCGTCGGGGCGCCTCGAGGTTCGTCTGCAGGACCATCCCGGCGAGCTCGCGCGGCTGACGGCGTATCTGAGCAGGCACGACCTGAACATCCATTCGATTCTCACGTATCCCGATTCGTCGAGCTCGGTCCGAACGGTGCTGCGCGTCGGATCGATGGAAATCCGGCTCCTTGCCAGGGACCTCCGCCGCGAGAACTTCGAGGTACTCTGGCCGCCGGAAAAACCATGCCCTCGGTGATCTACCACCCGGCTTACCGCGGCTATTCCTTCGGCGACGCGCATCCATTCAGCCCTGTTCGCGTCGACATGCTGCTCGATCTGATCACCACCCTCGGCTACACCGTCACGCCGGCCGAACCTGAGCCGGCCATGCGCAGCGATCTGCTCGAGGTGCACACCGACTACTACGTCGATCGGGTCGAGGCCCTCGGCGCAGGCGAGGACGTGCCGGACTGCCAGGAATACGGGTTGGGGACGCCCGACACCCCGGCGTTTCCCGACATGGATCGCGCGGCGCGGTGGCTGGTAGGCGGGGCGTTGCACGGTGCGCGTCTCATCTGCGCGGGAGAGAAGCGCGTGCTGCAACTCGGCGGGGGGCTGCACCACGCGCGGCGGAACTTCGCGTCCGGGTTCTGCATCTACAACGACCTGGCGATCGCAATCAATCACCTGACCCGCCACGGGCTCTGGGTCGCGTATCTCGACATCGACGTGCACCACGGCGACGGTGTCCAGCAGATCCTGTACGACGACCGGCGCGTGATGACCATCAGCCTTCACGAGTCGGGCCAGTTCCTGTTCCCCGGCACCGGCGCCGTGCACGAACTGGGATCGGGAGCGGGCCGCGGGCTGAAGCTCAATCTGCCGCTCGAGCCGTTCACTCAGGGGAAGAGCTACCTCGACGTGCTCGACAAGGTGGTGCCGGCCGCGCTGGCCCACTTTCGTCCGGGCGTGCTGGTCGTGCAGGCGGGCGCGGATGCCCATTTCGACGATCCGCTCGCCGATCTGATGCTGACCACGCGCGACTACGAAGGGATCTTCACGAGGATTCTCAACTGGGCAGACACGTTTACCGCCGGGCGCATACTCTTCACGCTGGGCGGGGGTTACTCGTTCAGTGCGGCGCCGCGCATCTGGGCGCTCCTGTATCTGCTGATTCACGACCTGCCCGTGCCGCGGGATCTGCCGGACGGGTGGCGCAGCCGATGGAACAGCAGGTTCGATCAGCCGCTGCCGCCACGGTTTCACGATCCGAACCCGGGCGTGGCCGACATCCCGAACAAAGACGAGATCGCGCACCGCAATCATCAGGTCGCGGAGCGCTTGCTCGAGGCGGCAAGGCAGTATTGGTTCTAGGGACGACAGGACCGTTAGGCTGGAGGCTGGAGGCTGGAGACTGGAGGCCCCATCGACTCCCGATCATCAGGCGTTTCCAGTGGCGGCCGGGGATTCAGCCCCGGCGTGGCGCTCGGCTCGGCGCCGCGAGCCTCCGGCCTCCAATCGATCAACAATGATCTCAGCATGCGTTGCCCCTAGCCTCCAGCCTCCCGCCTCCAGCCAATCGCGAGGCCCTGATATGTTTCGAATCATTCCCGACGGAAAGACGTTTCGCGAATACACGTTGCTGCGCGACGGGGAGAGCGTCCTGCTGCGCGCCGCCACCTCCGACGACGTGCCGGCCGTCGAGGCGTTCGTGCGAAGCGTGTCTCCTGCCAGCCTGCAGTTGCGCTTCATGGGGGCCGTCGCCTACGTGGCGCGAAGCACCGTCGAGCTGATGTGCGCGGGCGAGCCGCGCGACCGGTTCGGCATGATCGCGATCGTCGGACAGGATCGGGACGCGCGCGTCGTGGGCCTTGGCAACTACGTGTCGATGGGCGTGTTCGGCAAGGCCGAGGTGGCCTTCCTCGTGCAGGACGAGTACCAGGGGCGGGGCATCACCACCCTCCTGCTGGAGCGGCTGGCCGGGATTGCGGCCGGTGCCGGGTTCATCGGGTTCGAAGCCGAGGTCCTGTCCGACAACCAGGCGATGATCAACGTGTTTCGAGACTCGGGCTTCGAGGTGTGCCAGGCCTACGAGGGCGGCAACATTCACGTCGAGTTCCCCGTCAGCGGGCTGGCGTCGCTCCGGGAGCGGGTCGAACTGAGGGACCGGATCGCCGCCGCCAACTCGCTGGTTCCGCTGCTGCAGCCCCACATCGCCGCCGTGGTCGGCGCATCACGGGATCCCGCGGCGGTCGGCAGCATGATCTTCCGCGCCATCCTGCGGTCGAATTTCGCGGGCACGGTCTACCCGGTGAACAACCAGGCCGCATCGGTGCACGGCGTGCGCGCCTACGCGTCGGTGGCGGATCTGCCCGAGCGTGCCGACCTGGTCGTTGTCGCCGTCCCGGCCGGCAAGGTGCTCGATGTCGCCGCCGAGGCCATTCGCGCGGGCACCAAGGGCCTGCTCGTCGTCACGTCAGGATTTGCCGAGACGGATCCGGAGGGCGCGGCCCGGCAGAAGGAACTGGTTCACCTGGTTCGATCGCACGGCGCGAGGCTCATCGGGCCGAACTGCCTGGGCCTCCAGAACACGCACCCTGAGGTCAGCCTCAACGCGAGCCTGGCTCCCATGATGGCGCCGCGCGGGCGGATCGGGTTCTACTCGCACTCCGCCGCGCTTGGGCTCGTCATTCTCAACTACGCCGCGGAGCGCGGCCTGGGATTCTCCACTTTCGTCTCGGCCGGGAATCGTGCCGACGTGTCGGGCAACGACCTGCTCCAGTACTGGGACGAGGACTCGTCGACCGACATCGCGCTGTTGTACCTCGAGACATTCGGCAACCCGCGCCGCTTCGCCCGCGTGGCGCGCCGGCTCTCGTATCGGAAGCCGATCCTGTGCGTGAAGAGCGCCCGCAGCCGGGCCGGCCGGGACATGGCCCGCGCGCACATCGGGGCGGTGGGGGAGAGCGACACCAACGTCGAGGTGCTGTTCCACCAGGCCGGCGTCATCCGCGCCGACACGCTGGAGGAGATGTTCGACGTCGCCGTGCTGCTGGCCCACCAGCCGCTGCCGCGCGGCAACCGCGTCGCGCTCATCAGCAACTCCGGCGGCGTGCTGACCATCTGCGTCGATGCGTGTGAGGCGAGGGGCCTGCAGACCGCCCAGGCCACCGCCGTGGATCTCGGGCCGCTCGCCACCGTGGAAGCGTACGAGAGCGCCGTGCAGCGGGCCGTGGAACGGGAAGAGGTGGACGCCCTCATCGTGATGTTCGCGTGCGTGGACGGTTGCGATCCGAAAGTGGTGGGACGGGGGATCCGGCGCGGCGTGGTCCGGGGCGAGCGCGTCACCGGGATTCACAAGCCAGTGCTCCTCTGCCTCATGGGTGCGGCCGGCGCCGTGCAGATCGGCGTCGAAGGCGCGAGCGACGCCTCGTCTCATCATGTCTTCCCGTCGTACCGCTTTCCCGAGTCCGCAGCGCAGGCGTTGTCCCGGGCGGTCCAGTACGCCGCGTTTCGGGCTCAGCCAGGCGGACGGCTCATGTGGTACGAGGACATCGATGCGGCGCCGGCGAGGCAGGAGGTCTCAGCCTGCGTGGAATCGTCCAGCGAGCCCGTCGTGTGGCTGGAACGCGAGCGCGCGTGGAACCTGCTGAGCCGGTTCGGAATACTGTCGGCCGCACCGCTGGGGGCCAGTTCCGGGCCCGACAGCGCAGATGGCACGCTCGAGGTTCAGTCGGATCCCAGCTTCGGGCCCCTCGTCCGGATTCTGCGTCCCGGCCGGGCACCGGTCGTCCGCATCACGCCGCTGACGGACCGTGATATTCACGAAATGCTGGACGCCGCCGGTCTTCCAGCCGACGTGAGGCTGGAAGAGCTGCTCGGGCGCCTGTCTCAGATGATCGAGGAATTGCCGTGGATCTGCGAGATGTCCGCCCGGGTGCAAACCTCGGCAGATGGCTCAGGCCAAGTTCGCTACGCGCTGGCGGGCGATCTGAGAATCGGTTTCTGTAGAGCCCGCGGAGGAACAGGCCAAGCGTGAACGCGGCCCGCAAAGGGCGGCACGGGAGCAGGATATAGGTTATAGGTTACAGGTTACAGGTTACAGGTTAGAGGTTAGAGGTTACAGGTTAGAGGTTAAAGGTAAGAGGTTAGAGGTTACAGGTTAGAGGTGGCAGGTTACAGGTGGTCGGCATCAGGGTCCGGCACTCGTTGGGCGTGTGATGGCCGATGACCGGACGCCCCAAGCCGCAAGCCGCACGCCCTGAGCCGCACGCCGCACGCCCCAAATCCCAAGCCCTAAGCCGCAAGCCCTAAGCCGCACGCCCCAATCCGCACGCCCCACGCCGCAAGCCGCAAGCCTGTAGCCGGCAGCGAGTGAGAACGCCCCAACCCGCCGATGTCGGAACCGGGGCGTTCGAACGATGTTCTAGTCCACCTGTCCGAACTGCTTGAGGTCCTCGGGGCCTTCCTTCGTCTGGACCTTTTCCTTGCCCTGGACCGCCTGCCGGATCTGCTCGACGACATCCGGGTTGGCGAGCGTCGTGATGTCCCCCGTATCGAGCGTGTTCGAGATCGCCGCGAGGACGCGACGCATGATCTTGCCCGACCTCGTCTTGGGCATGTCCGGCACGATGTGGACTCTTCTCGGCCTCGCGATCTTGCCGATCATCGTCTCGATGGTGGCAATGACCCTGTCGGTGATCTCCTTCGCGGGCGCGTAGCCCGGCTTGAGCGCAATGTAGACCTCGGGCACGCGACCCTTGATTTCGTCGACGACGGGCACGACCGCGGCTTCGGCGACCTCGGGCACGGTCAGGCACGCGGACTCGAGTTCCTTGGTGCCCAGGCGATGGCCGGCCACGTTGATGACGTCGTCCACGCGGCCCAGGATGCGGAAGTACCCGTCGGCGGCCAGCATGGCGCCATCGGCTGCGAAATACGGCCAGTCGCGCCAGTCTTTGCTCTTCGGGTTCTTGCAGTACTTCGAATAGTACTGGCGCACGAACCGCTCCCGATCGCCCCAGATCGTCTGGAAGATGCCGGGCCACGGGTTCTTGATGCAGATATTGCCCGCCTTGCCCGTGCCCGCTGACATCTCCTGGCCTTTCTCGTCGTAGATGACCGGGTAGATCCCGGGAACGCCCGGGCCCGCGCTGCCGGGCTTCATCGCGTCGATCGCCGGCTTCGTGCTGCACAGGAAGCCGCCGTTCTCCGTCTGCCACCACGTGTCGACGATGACCGCTTCCTTCTTGCCGACCGTGTTGTAGTACCACCTCCACACTTCGGGCTCGATCGGCTCACCGACCGTGGTCATGTGCTTGAAGTGATAGTGGTACTTGGCGGGCTCGTCGGGCCCGGCCTTGCGCAGCATGCGGATGGCCGTCGGCGAGGTGTGGAAGATGTTGACGCCCAGCCGCTGCGCGATCCGCCAGACGCGGCCCGCATCCGGATAGGTCGGCACGCCCTCGTAGATGACCGAGGTGGCGGCCAGCGCCAGCGGGCCATAGACGATGTAGGAGTGACCCGTGATCCACCCGATGTCGGCCATGCACCAGTAGGTGTCTTCCGGGTGGATGTCCTGGATGTACTTCGACGTCCCGGTCACGTAGGCGAGATAGCCGCCCGTGCGGTGCTGGCAGCCCTTGGGCTTGCCGGTCGTGCCGCTCGTGTACATCAGGAACAGGGGAGCCTCGGCGTCCATGGGCACCGGATCGACGTGCGCGCCGTGGTAGTTCCGGAGCACATCGTCGACGAAGAAGTCGCGCCCCTGCACCATGGGCGCGGCGGAGCAGTACTTCGCGGGGTGCCGCCTCCAGACGAGGATCTTGTCGATCCTCTGGCCTTCCTTCTCGGCGGTTGCCACGGCAATCTCGGCCGCGGCCTTGTGGTCGATCATCTTGCCGCTGCGATAGTACCCGTCCATGTAGATGAGCACCCGGCTGCCCGAGTCGGCGGCGCGCAGTCCGCACGCTTCACCGCTGAATCCCCCGAACACCACCGAGTGGATGACGCCCAGCCGCGCGCACGCCAGCATGGTGATGGGCAGCTCCGCCAGCATCGGCATGTGGATGGTGACGCGGTCGCCAGCTTCGAGGCCCGCGAAGTCGCGAAGCAGGGCCGCGAACTCGTTGACGCGGACGTGGAGTTCCTGGTAGGTGATCGCCACCGGATCTTCGTCTTCGGGTTCCGGCACCGTGATGATCGCGGCCTTGTTCCTGTACTTCGCCAGGTGGCGATCCACGCAGTTGAACGACGCGTTGATCTTGCCGCCGACGAACCACTTCCAGAACGGCGGATCGTTGGTGTCGAGCGTGGTGTGCCAGCGCTCGTACCACGTCAGCATGTCCGCGTACTCGTCGAAACACTCCGGGAAGTTCTTCTCGGCGAACCGATCGTTGACCGAAGCGTCCTTGAGGTTGGCCTGGGCGACGAACGCGTCGGAGGGCTTGTAGTTCTCCTCCTCCTTCCAGTGCACCGCAATCTGCGCCTCGGTCGTCTCGGTCACGCCGCGCTTGTCATCCCTCATACGACTCCCTCCATCGTTCTCGAGGCTGTCAGTGCGAATCCGAACACGCCTCGATCGTGCGCCCCGCGACTCCAGGATCGGGGCGGGTCCGGATTCTCTCGGGCTCTCCAGGCGTACGGGGCTATCGCGCTCCAGCGACTTGAGCCTGGGGGGCCGGCAACGGCCGCCTCGCCAGCAGCTCGCACACCAGCGCGATGACCGCCAGGATCCCCGCGGCGTAGAACGCCGACTCGTAGTTCTTGTACCGGTCGAAGAACGCGCCGCCTATCCGGGGCCCGATGATGCCCGCCACGCCCCAGGCCGTGAACAGCAGGCCGTAGTTGATGCCGGCGTTCCTGGTGCCCCAGAAATCGGACGTGGCGGAGCCGTTGACCGACAGCTGCGTGCCGTAGCACCAGTAGACGACGAAGACCATGACATACAGCGCCGCGACGTTGCCGCCCGTCAGGTACAACAGCGGCATGGCGACCGCTGATATCCCGATCATCAGGCGCAGCACGTTGAGGCGGCCGATCCCATCCGACATCCACCCCGAGAGGATCCGGCCCGAGGCGTTGCCCGTTGCGCCAACAATCAGCGTCAGCGTCTGCAGTGCATCTCCGGGAATCTTCATGCTCTTGGCGAACGGCACCAGCTGGCTGATGACCATCTGGCCCGCCGAGCATCCCAGCGCGTAGGCGACCCACATGAGGTAAGCAGGCGGGGTGCGCCACATTTGTCCGGGCGCGAACTCATAGGCCGTCGCGCCTGCCTTGGCCGCGCTGGCCGGCGTCCACCCGTGCGGGCGGTAGCCGGCAGGCGGGTTCTTGAGCAGGAACGCGCCGATCATCGTCATCACGAAGAACACCAGCCCCAGCGCGGTGAATGTGGTGCGCCAGCCGTAAGCCGGAATGAGCCAGAGATTGGCCAACGGGCCGAAGATGGCCGACCCGCCGCCGTAGCCGGCGACGGCGAGGCCGACGGCCAGCCCGCGTTTGTCGGGGAACCACTTCGCCATGACCGGGATAGGCGTAGCATACCCGAACCCGTTGCCGATTCCGACCAGCACGCCGAAACAGACGATGAGATAGGCCAGGCTGTTGGTCCAGGAGCAGAGCAGGAACCCGACCGTCAGCAGGATCGAACCGGTCAAGGACACGCGGAAGGGACCCAGCTTGTCCTGAAGGCGCCCTGCCACGACGAAGCTCAGGGCGAACACGACGATGGCCCACGTGTAGACCGAGGACGTGTCCGCGCGCTTCCACCCGAATTCCTTTTCGAGCGGGGCGACGAACACGCTCCAGGCATAGAGGGACCCGAGCGCGAGATTCATGGACATCCCGCCGACCACGCGCCACCATCGGCTGATTCCGGGATCCGGGCCCGTTGCTTCAGCAGGGGTCATCACCATCCTCCAAACTTCTCAGTCCGCCACCTGTCGACGCCGTGCCCGCCAGTCGTGCACGCGATGGCGCGGGGACCGCCGCCCTGGTCAGAAGTAGAAGAGCTGCAACTGGGCCAGGACCTGCAGCCGGTCCGGTTGACCTTCGACGTGGAGCCGCCCGACGCTCAGCTTGAGGTTGCGATAGTGACCATCCAGCCAGAAGGCCACGCCCGCCTGCAGGGAGTTCTGTTTCGGCAGCTCCGCGTTGTCGAACGAGCGGGCGGCGTACTGCAGGAACGGAGAAACCTTGCCGTTGCCGAAGTGCGCCCCTGCCTCGATCAGCAGTGCGTCCTGCTTGGCCAGCGATGGGGCGAGCAGGCCGCCGTCCATCCGGTTCCAGTCGAACTGGAACGTGAAGCCCTGCTTGCCGCCTTTGAATGGCTGCTCGATGTACAGGTCGGCTCCGAACATCGAGTAGTCCTTCTGGACGTCGAAGCCGGCGCCGATCGCCACGATCTGCTCGCTGCCCTGGTAGGTTCCGTGGTAGAAGAATCCGGTTTCGGCAGACAGCGGGTAGATCACCACGCGCCCCGTCATCCTCAGCGTGTTGCGTGCCTCGACACCGCGGACTCCCTGCCAGATGCCCACCCGATACTCGACGTGCTTATTGATGGGGTAGCCGCGAAGTTGAATGCCGACGTCGCGGCCGACGCGCTCGCCGAGCGGGCCGGACTCGGTGAAACAATACGGGCTGTAGTCGATCGGCAGCAGGCTCGCAGCTGATTGCAGGTGGTTGTGACTGAGGCCCAGCAGGATGAGTCCGGCATCCACTTTGAGGTCGTTGCTGTAGTCATATGTCAGGAATGCGTCCTGCAGGTTGACCGCGCCGTTGTCCTTCGCGCCGGTCGGGTCGGCCAGGATGTCCGGGCTGGACTTCCCGAGCTCCGGACTGTCGGTCTGGACGAAGAACAGCCACTTTTCAGCCACCTTGCCGCCGAACAGGATTCTGAGGCGCCGCAGGAACAGGTTGGTGGAGTGACCGGTCCCGTCGGGCGTTTCGAGGGATTCGAATTGCGGCTGTACGAGGATCCCGAATCTGATGTTGGCCGTCTGGTCTTTCGATTCAATCTGCCATTGCGCCGAGGCGGGAGTGACCCAGGTTGCGACCGCCAGGGCTGCGGCCAGGGTCACCAGGAAGGGCTTTCGCGATGTGATCATCGTCGCCTCCACATCCCTACGCTCGCGCCGGGGTCAGGCTGCACACGACAATTCGATCTGAACGAACGTACGTTCGCCAGGCATGCGGAACGCCACGCGCCGGGGGCAGGAGCTGGCTTTGGCACAAAAATTCAGCGATTTCAGCCAGTGTCGCCAATCCCTGGCGGGAACGCAAGATCAAAAAGGCGCGCGCGCCGTGCCGCACTTCGGACTGATCCCAATGGTGGATGGCGGCGGGTCGCCGCTTGGATCGGGCGGTTGCCGAGAGAAAAAGGCCGGCGTCATTCAGGCGCCGGCCTCTTACGAACGCCCGTGCGTTGGAGCCCGTGGTGCAACCCAGTCTGCACTCGACCGACCCGGTCCGGGCTACTGCTTGACCAGCTGACCGCGCAGCGATCCGGTCTGGTTCACCGCTGAATAGAGCTGGAAATAGAACGATGAGGGGCTCGCGCTGATCGCATCGCCGACAGCCTGCGCAAGAACCGGGTTGGACGTGAAGTCGAGCCGGACCGCGCCGGTCGGCGTCAAGACCGGTGCGGCTGGTGCCGTGGGCGCCGACGCGCTCGGATACGTGATGGGCGTCTGATACACGGGCGGGCCGACGGTTCCCGCTCCACCCTGCTGGATCAGACCAGCCACGAACGTGGTGGCCGGTGGCAGGTTGCCGACGGCCAGGGTGAAGGTGACGTTGTAGCCTCCGGTGGTTGGCGTGAGCTTGAAGGTCACGCTGCCGACGCCCTGGGTTTCGCCGCCAACCGGCGGCGGAATGACGCCGGCTGCTGAAAGCTGAGCGACAAGAGTCGTCACGTTGGTCGGGGTGACTGGCGAAATTTTTCCATTGCAGCCCGCCAGCGCGACGCTCACGACACACGCGAGGATGGACAAGCGCTTCATGCGAGGACCTCCTCCAACCATGCAACCGGGAGCCGTTATCATACCCGTTTGGTCGGGCGGGAGGGAAGCGGGAAGTGCCATAATGGCAGGAGGAGCCCGAATTCTGACCCGAGAGAACCAGCATGAACCTGCGCACATCCCTGACCTTGCTCGCCGTGATGTCGGCGACAGTTGCCGCCCAGCAGGGCGCACTCAAGTATCCCGAGGCCCGGAAGTCCTCACAGGTGGATGACTTCTACGGCACGAAAATCGCCGACCCCTACCGCTGGCTGGAGGACTCGGACTCGACCGAGACCCGCGCCTGGATCGATGCCGAGAACAAGGTGACCTTCGGCTATCTCCAGTCCATTCCCGAGCGGCCGAAGCTGCTCGCCCGGCTGAAGCAGCTCCAGGACTACGAGCGCTACGGCGTTCCGGAACGCGAGGGGCCGCGCTACATCTTCAGCCGGAACACGGGCCTGCAGCGGCAGTCTGTCATCTTCACGTCGACCTCCCTCTCTGGTCAGCCCGACGTGCTCATCGATCCGAACGCGCTGTCTCCGAATGGCACAATCGCCATCGGCGCGACCTCGTTCACCGAGGACGGCCGCTACATGGCCTACTCCCTCTCCGAGAGCGGTTCGGACTGGCTGGAGTGGCACGTCCGGGACGTGGCGGGGGCCAGGGATCTGCCGGACGTGATCAAGTGGTCGAAGTTCAGCGGCGCGAGCTGGCTCAAGGACGGGACGGGGTTCTACTACGAGCGGTACGACGCGCCTGCGGGCGGCAACCTGCTGCAGTCGGTCAACAAGAACCAGAAGGTGTTCTTCCACAAGCTCGGCACCGCCCAGGCCGCCGACCCGCTCGTCTACCAACGTCCGGACAAGCCGGACTGGGGCTTTGGCGCCGAGGTGACCGACGACGGGAGGTTTCTGCTCATCTACCAGTCCGAAGGCACCGAGAACAAGAATCGGATCTTCGCGCGCGACTTGAGCGATCCCAAGGGAGCCATCGCACCCTTTCTCAACGACTTCGACGCCGAATACAACGTCGTCGGCAACGACGGCCAGACTTTCTACGTGGTGACCAATAGCGGCGCGCCGCGCTACAGGCTCGTGGCAATCGACCGGACGAAGCCGGCGCCTGC
Source organism: uncultured Acidobacteriota bacterium (assembly GCA_963843385.1). GTDB lineage: Bacteria > Acidobacteriota > Vicinamibacteria > Vicinamibacterales > JAKQTR01 > CAVOHU01. The sequence goes on along the minus strand of CAWJJY010000003.1, from coordinate 764,885 downwards.
GGCGTGGAAGACCCTGATCGCGGAAGCGGCGGGTCGCGATGTCCTGAGCGGCGTCTCGATGGTCAACAACCAGTTCATCGCGACCTGGATGTCGGATGCGCACAACAAGGTGACGCTGCACAAGCTCGACGGGTCGATCGTCAAGGAGATTGCCCTGCCGACCATCGGCAGCGTCGTCGGATTCACGGGCAGGCGGGCGCACAAGGAGACGTTCTACTCGTTCACGTCGTTCACCTATCCGACCACCATCTACCGCTACGACTTTGCGACGGGCGCCAGCACGGTCTTCAAGAGGCCGGACGTGGCCTTCGATCCGGCGCGCTACGAAACGGTGCAGGTGTTCTATCCATCCAAGGACGGCACCAGGATCCCGATGTTCCTGACCTCCCGGAAGGGTCTGGCGAAGGACGGCCAGAACCCGACTTACCTCTACGGGTACGGCGGCTTCAACATCGCGATGACGCCTGCCTTTTCAGCCACGATGATTCCGTGGCTCGAGATGGGCGGGATCTACGCGGTGGCCAACCTGCGGGGCGGCAACGAGTACGGCCAGGCGTGGTACGAGGCTGGGCGCCTGCAGCACAAGCAGAACGTATTCGACGACTTCATCGCCGCCGCGGAGTACCTGATCAGCGAGCGCTACACGTCCACGCCGAAGCTGGCCATCTCGGGCGGGAGCAACGGGGGCTTGCTGGTTGGAGCCTGCCTCGTCCAGCGGCCCGACCTGTTCGGGGCGGCGGTGCCGGCTGTGGGCGTCATGGACATGATTCGCTACCACAAGTTCACGATCGGCTGGGCCTGGAAGTCCGACTACGGTGATCCCGACACCAAGGAGGGCTTCGACATCAACATCAAGTACTCGCCGCTCCACAACATCAAGCCGGGCGTGAGCTATCCGCCGACCTTCGCGACGACGGCCGACCATGACGACCGCGTGGTGCCGGCGCACAGCTTCAAGTTCATCGCGACGTTGCAGGCCGCACAGGCAGGACCCGCGCCGATCCTCATCCGCATCGAGACGCAGGCGGGCCACGGGGCGGGCAAACCCGTGGACAAGATGCTCGAGGAACGCGCCGACGTGTTCGCGTTCCTCGTGCGCGAGCTCAAGGTGCCGGTGCCGACTGGCTTCGGCCTCTCGATGTAGTCGCGCTCCGGCCGGGACGGCCGCAGGGACTTCCCTCGTTCACGACGAGCGCGGAGCGGCGATCGCCGACCCGGCCGTGACGGCATGATCGCAGGCCCCATGTAACGGCCGTGTTACAGCCTCGCGTCAGCCGTGATGGAAACATCTCGTCCGCTGGATTAACCCAACCGAAACACACCCTCGACGCCGCCGAAACACGCGCGCCATACCCTCTTGTGAACGTCCAATAATTCTGCGCCGCAAGGAGGATGACACGATGCTGAGGGGTGTTCGCGCTCGTCGGGTGGCCAGCGTCACGATTCTGGCACTAGCCGGATTGGGCCTGGCGTGCACAATTGCATCGGCCCAGGGGCTCTACTACAGGGAGATCGAGAAGGACGGCCGATTCTACGTTTTCAACGTCGCCGCCAACGCCGATCGGTTCGAGAAGTCCGGCGAGATGGGTGTCGGCATCACCAAGCTGGGCGCCGGACCCAACGGCGAGACCGTCGTCGGCGACACCGAGCGCGCGCTTCAGCTGTTCTTCTTCAAGCACGGTCTGTCCCAAGTGGTGCCCGAGCCGCCGGCGCCGCCTCCGCCTGCCCCTCCGTACAGATTCACGGGGCTCGTGTTCGGGGACTTCTACAACTTCAACGCGGATCACGTTGCGAAGTTCGATCAGCAGAACGGCTTCTGGTTCCGGCGCCTCTATTTCAGCTACGACCACACCCTGTCCCCGAAAGTCTCCATGAGGTGGCGCCTCGAGATGAACAGCAACGGGACGCTGACGAGCGCGAGTCTCACGCCTTTTGTCAAGGACGGGTGGATTCGTTGGAACTACTACGGGCGCCAGATGGTGACGCTCGGCATCCAGCCGACCACGACCTTCGACTTCCTCGAGACGTTCTGGGGCCTGCGGCACATCGAGAAGACGCCCGCCGACCTCTACAAGATCGACTCGTCGCGGGACTTCGGGATCACGCTGTCGGGACCCGTCAATGAGGCCGGGACGCTGAAGTACACTGCGCAGCTCGCCAACGACTCGAGCTCGAACTCGGAAGCCGACAAGAACAAGGCGTTGCGCTTCGAAGCGCGTTACGAGACGAACCCCGGGCTCGTGGTCCAGGGTTTCTTCGGGTTCTTCTCGCGGCCTCTCGGCGCCGACCGCACGACGCTCCAGGGATTCGCCGGCTACCAGCACAAGATGGGACGTGTCGGGTTCCAGTATCTCTACCAGCAGCGGAAGCCTGCGAGTACGGCCGCCGCCGGCACGCCCGACACGAAGCTGCACATCATCTCGGGCTTCGGTGTCTACCACATCAAGCCCAACAAGGCGTCGATCTTCGCTCGCGTCGACCGGTTCCAGGACCCTACGCCTGATGGCGCGGGTATCGACTACCTGCCGATCGACACCAAGGAAGCCTTCACCTTCATGACCGGCGGCGTCGAGATCTACATCATCCCGAGCGTCCGCCTCAGCCCCAACGTCGAGTTCGTGAAGTACTCGAACCCGGCAACCGGCGTCAAGCCCAAGGACGACGTGGTCGCGCGGGCGACGATCTACTGGACGTGGTAACACCGCACGGACCGATGTAACACGGACTTAACATTTGCGAAACATGTCAGCTCCCGCCGCCCGGTAGCATCAAGATGCGACACGGGCGGGCCCGAGGTGAGAGAGAAGGAAGGACGAAGTCATGAAGCGTGCAGCGTGTGGTGCAGTGATGGGGCTCGCCGGGGCGGTGCTGCTGTCGGCTCAGGCAGTAAAGGTCGACAGCAGCCTGCCGGCTTATCAGAAGGTCAGTGGGGTGTCGGGAACCGTCAACAGTGTCGGATCCGACACGATGAACAACATGATGACCCTTTGGGCGGAGACGTTCCGGCAGATCTATCCGAACGTCAGGATCCAGATCGAGGGAAAAGGTTCCGGGACGGCTCCGCCGGCGCTCATCGGAGGCACGTCGCAACTCGGGCCGATGTCTCGCGAAATGAAGGCCGCGGAGGTCGATCAGTTCGAGTCGAAATACGGGTTCAAGCCCACGCAGCTTCGAACAAGCTACGACGCGCTGGCCGTCTACGTGAACAAGGACAACCCGCTGAAGCAAATCACGCTGGCCCAGGCCGAAGCCGTTTTCAGCAAGACGCGCAGGCGCGGCTACAAGGAGAACATCACGACGTGGGGGCAGCTCGGGCTGACCGGTGACTGGGCAAACCGGCCCCTCAGCCTCTACGGCCGCAACTCGGCGAGCGGGACGTATGGATTCTTCAAGGAGCACACGCTTCGGAATGGCGACTACAAGGACACCGTCAAGGAGCAGCCGGGTTCGGCGTCGGTGGTCCAGGGCGTGACCGAGGATCGATACGGGATCGGCTACAGTGGGATCGGGTATCGGACCTCAGGAGTGAAGCCGCTCGAGTTGGCTGATACGGACAAGGGTCCCTACGCGGATGGAGCGTATGACAACGTCAAGAGCGGCAAATACCCCCTGTGGAGGTTCCTCTACATCTACGTGAACAAGGCCCCTGGAAAGCCGCTCGACCCGCTCATCGCCGAGTTCGTCAAGCTCGTCTTCAGCAAGGAAGGTCAGGAAGTTGTGGTCAAGGATGGATATCTGCCGCTGACGGCCGAACAGTGCCGCCAGGAAGTGGCGAAGATTCTCAAGTAGCTCGCCTGCGCGCGAGGGCCCTCCCCCTCGAGCGCAGGCGGGTGCGATGAATCCGTCGGCCGTATGTGTTCCTCGGATTCGTCGCAAACATTCCATGATTTCCACAGCGACAGAGGTTCGGGAGCGGATGGCGGCGGCCTCCCGCCGGATCGGGCGCCTCAAGCGCATCGATCGGGCGGCCGTTGTCATCATCACGCTCGGCGGAATCTCGGTCGTCGTATGCGTTCTCGGTATCCTGCTATTCGTCGCCGCCGAAGCCGTGCCGCTGTTTCAGGCGGCAGCCCTGACGCTCGATGGAACCGCCAGGCTTGCTGATGCGCAACAGCCGGGCGAGGCGCCCGCGCTCGGAGGCGCCGGTTCCGATGAGTACCAGCGATACCTCTACGGCGTCGATTCGCGCGGCGAGGTCGTCTTTCATGACATGGCAACGGGGGGCCTCGTCAAGACGATTCCTGTTCCCGGCCTGCAGCGTGCGCAGATCACCGCGGTGTCGCGAAGCGTTCTGGGGGGGTACATCGGTGCAGCGACCTCCGATGGGCGCGTCGGGCTGTTCCAGGTGCGATTTGCGCCGCGCTCGTCTGAGCCGGGCCCCGCCGCCTCCGACATCGCGGTCCGCGAGCGCGGAGTCGTCGAGATCGATCCTCTCCACCGACCGGTGCGTCGGGTGTCGTATCTCGACGAAGAGGGACGAAAGTCCGTTGCGGCGTTGATCGATGACCAGACCATCCTGCTGTGGTGGACCGACGACAACGGCGCCGAACACCGCGCCGCGGTCTCGACGGAAACGGGCGAGCGAGCGACGGTTGTCGCGCTTGGCCGAAGCGGGTCCTTGGCTGCCGGCACGGATCGGGGCCGCGTCTACCACTGGCTCGTGGACGAGGCCCCCGTGCTCACCGATGTGTCACCGGTTGGCAGGGGGGCGGTGACCGCCCTCAGCTGGCTGATTGGCGGGGCATCGTATGTGGCAGGAACCGGCGACGGCGAGGTGACCAGCTGGTTTCGCGCTGCAGGGGGACCTGGCGGCTCCGACGCGATGCTCTGCGCCCACCGCTTCGAGCCGCAGGGCAGCGCCGTCGTGGCAATCGTCCCATCCCCACGCGACCGGAGCTTTGCGACCATCGGTGCAGACGGCTCGCTCGTGCTCCGTCACCAGACCTCGGAACGAACGCTGCTCAGGCTGAACGGGGGCACGCCGATCTCGTCGGCCAGCATTACCCCGAAAGCTGACGGCGTGATCCTGCTGCGAGGGACGAGCGCCGACCGGTATCGGCTGCACAACCCGCACCCTGAGGTCAGTTGGCGGACGCTGTTCGGCAGGACTTGGTACGAGGGATACCCGCAACCGGCCTACGTGTGGCAGTCGTCGGGTGCGACCGATGACTTCGAGCCGAAAATGAGCCTGATTCCGCTCATTTTCGGGACCATCAAGGGCACCTTCTACGCGATGCTCTTCGCGGTGCCTATCGCCGTGCTCGCGGCGCTCTACACCTCTCAGTTCGTTCATCCGCGCATACGCGCGGCCGTCAAATCGACCGTCGAGCTGATGGCCGCGCTCCCGTCCGTCGTGATCGGGTTCCTCGGAGGCCTCTATCTCGCGTCGGCCGTCGAGAAGAACCTCGTAGCCGTGTTCATGATCATCCCGCTGATGCCCCTTGTCGGCACCTCGGGCGTGTTCCTGTGGCGCCTGCTGCCGAAGGCGGTGGCAGGACGCGTCAAGCCTGGAACGGAGCTCGCATTCATCGTTCCTCTCATGGTGTTGAGCGCCGTGCTGCTGTTCAGGGCCGGCCCGTATGTGGAGGGATGGCTCTTCGCCGAGGACGTGCGAACGTGGATCCACCAGGTGTTCGGCCTGACCTACGACCAGCGGAACTGCCTCGTGGTCGGACTGGCGATGGGATTTGCCGTCGTGCCGATCATCTTCACGATTTCGGAGGACGCCTTCTCGAGCGTACCCTCGAACCTGACGGCTGCCTCGCTCGCGCTCGGCGCGACCCGCTGGCAGACCGCGGTCCGCGTCGTCCTGCCGACCGCCAGCCCGGGCGTCTTCTCCGCGACGATGGTCGGGTTCGGCAGAGCTGTCGGCGAGACCATGATCGTTCTGATGGCGACGGGGAACACGCCGCTGATGGACTGGTCGATCTTCAACGGCATGCGGACGCTGGCCGCCAACATCGCGGTCGAGATTCCCGAGGCGCCGGCAGGAGGGACGCTCTACCGGACATTATTCCTTTCGGCCGCGCTGCTTTTCGCCATGACCTTCGTGGTCAATACCGTCGCTGAGCTCATTCGACAGCGGCTGCGGGAACGCTTCAAGGCGGTGTGATGAAATCCGGCGAACGCTCTGCGCGGCGCGGCGAGGCGGGACTCTGGTTGAGCGGCAGCGGTCTCGGCATCTGCCTTCTGATGGTCGGTGGTCTGATCGGCCTCATCCTCGTGAACGGTCTGGGGTTCTTCTGGCCCAGGATGGTCGCCAGTGTGGCGCTGCGCGACGGATCCACGGTGCTGGGCGAGATCGTCAATCGAGAACAGATTCCACACCCCGGGACGCCGCGGCAGGCGCCACGCTATCGGATCCAGATCAAGCAGGGCAACCGCGATCTGTTACCCGCGGACTTCCGATGGGTTGACGAGTCAGAAGTGGCGTCGATTGCGTACCCGGCGGATGTGCTCTACGTCGAGCGACGGGAGTACGGACCGTTCATCGGGTGGGCGGTGAGGCTTACCGATGGTGATCGCGAGGTCGCGGCCGGCGCGGACGCCGTCGCGCCGGCCGTCACCCCGCTGGTCGAGCAGGCTGCCCGCGACCGGGCAGCGATTCGGACCATCGAGCGCGGCCGGGTCGCGCGGATCAATGCCGAGATCGAACGGGCGCGGCTTCATCTGCGGGAGCTCGACCTGGAAGACACACGTGGCGGACGGATCGACGAGCGGCGCTCGGATCGCGCCGACACCGAGCGCCGCGTATCCGCCCTCAAGGCCCAGTACGAGCAGGTGTCCCTTCAGCTCAACCAGTCGATGACTGAGGCCTCCCGGCTGCGGATCACGCTTCGGGCGGCCGGTGGAAGCGAAAAGCAGATCTCGGTGATCGATCTATACCGCGTCTACGCCCCGAACCGGCTGACGACGGTCGCACGTGCAGGTGTTTACGCGAGCAGGCTCTGGGAATTCCTGTCGGCGGATCCGCGCGAATCGAACACCGAAGGAGGGATCTTCCCGGCCATCTTCGGCACCGTGATGATGGTCTTCCTGATGAGCCTGGTCGCGGTGCCGTTCGGCGTCGTTGCCGCCATCTACCTGCGCGAGTACGCGAAGCAGGGGCCGCTGGTCCGTCTGGTTCGCATCGCCGTGAACAACCTGGCCGGTGTCCCTTCGATCGTGTTCGGCGTATTCGGCCTCGGATTCTTCGTGTACTTCGTTGGCGGCCTCATCGATCGCAGCGTCTACGCGGCGCGCCTGCCTACGCCGACCTACGGAACGGGCGGCATCCTGTGGGCCTCGCTGACGCTCGCGCTGCTCACGGTGCCCGTGGTGATTGTCGCCTCGGAAGAGGCGCTCGCCGCGGTGCCCCGGTCGGTGCGTGAGGCCTCGCTGGCAGTCGGCGCGACGAAGTTCCAGACGATCCTCCGCGTCGTGCTGCCGGCCGCGGCGCCAGGCGTTCTCACGGGCCTCATTCTGGCCATGGCCCGAGGGGCGGGCGAAGTCGCCCCGCTGATGATCACGGGCGTCGTGAAGCTCGCGCCGGAATTGCCCATCGATGGCATCTTCCCGTTCCTTCACCTCGAGCGCAAGTTCATGCACCTCGGGTTTCACATCTACGACGTCGGCTTTCAGAGTCCGAACGTCGAGGCGGCCAAGCCGATGGTCTACACCACCGCGATACTGCTTCTGGCGATCGTGATCGTGTTGAGCCTGACCGCCATCATCGTGCGGAACCGCCTCAGAAAGCGCTACCAGGTCTCCGCGTTTTGAAGCAGCCTGTCATGATGCCACTCGAACCCGCCGCGAACGACGATCGGCCCACGATTCACGTTGCCGTACCGGCAACTGGCAGTCGCCCCGCCGAAGCCGCGTCTTCAGACCAGGCCGGCTCCGCGCTGCAGGCGCCCGCGATTGTGACGAGAGCCGCGAGCCTCTGGTATGGAGCGAATCAGGCACTGTTCGAGATCGACCTCGACGTTCCGGCGAGGCAGGTGACGGCGTTGATTGGACCCTCTGGCTGCGGGAAATCCACCCTGTTGCGCTGCTTCAACCGGATGAACGATCTGATTGACAATGTACGGGTTGCAGGGCGCATCGTCGTCATGGGCAAGGAGGTCTTCGCGCCCGACACCGACGTCATCGAAGTCCGGCGGCAGGTCGGCATGGTCTTCCAGAAGTCCAACCCGCTGCCCAAGTCGATCTACGAGAACGTCGTGTACGGCCTGAGGATAGCCGGGGTCAGGGACAGGGCCACCCTCGATGACGCCTGCGAACGGTCGTTGCGAGGCGCTGCACTGTGGGACGAAGTCAAGGATCGGCTCAGACACAGCGGCCTGTCGCTGTCGGGCGGGCAGCAGCAGCGGCTCTGCATCGCCAGGGCCATCGCCATCGAGCCGGAGATCATCCTGATGGACGAACCGTGCTCGGCGCTCGATCCCATCGCGACCGCCAGAATAGAGGAGCTCATCCTCGACCTCAAGAAGTCCTATACGATTGTGATCGTGACGCACAACCTGCAGCAGGCTGCCCGCGTGTCGGACCGCACGGCGTTCTTCTGGCTCGGACGCCTGATCGAGTACAGCAGCACGGCGGAGCTGTTCACCAATCCGCGAGATCCGCATACTGAGGCCTACATCACCGGGAGATTCGGGTAGTGGAACACTCTCATTTCGACGAAATGCTCGCGACGCTCAAGACGCGCCTGCTGGCCATGGCTGCCCTGGTCGAGGAGCGGGTGCAGCTGTCGATTCGGTCACTGGTCGACCGCCGCGCCGAGCTGGCACAGCGCGTCATCGACGGCGACCAGGAGATCAACGATCTTCAGATCGAGATCGACGACCGCTGCGTGAAAATCCTGGCGCTTCAGAACCCGAAGGCGACCGACCTCAGGACCATCGCCGCCGCTGTGAAGATCAACTCGGATCTCGAGCGGATCGGCGACCAGGCCGTTAACATTGCGGAGCACTCGCTGAAGCTCGTGCAGCTGCCCGTGCTCAAGCCGCTCATCGACATTCCGCGGATGGCCGACATGGCGGCGGCCATGACGCGCGACAGCCTCGATGCGTTCGCCCGCGGCGACGCCGGTCTGGCGCGCAGCGTCTTGGCTCGAGACGACGGGGTCGACGGGCTGAAGAACCAGTTGTTTCGAGAGCTCCTGACCTACATGATGGAGGATCCCACCACGATCGAACGCGCGCTGGCGCTGCTCCTCGTGAGCCGCTGTCTCGAGCGAATCGCCGACCACGCGACGAACATCGCTGAGGATACGATATTCGTGGTCGAAGCCATGGACGTCCGCCATCGCCACGATCAGCTGGCCGGCAGGCAGGGCAAGGCGGACTGAAAGACCGGGGGCCGAAGGGATGCGTCGAGTACTCGTCGTCGAGGACGACCCGGACATCGTCGAGCTGCTGACTCACTATCTCGAGCTCGATGACTGGTCCGTAGACAGTACGACCGACGGCCGCACGGGACTCGACCGGCTTCGGGCGAGCCGCTATCAACTGCTCATCCTGGATCTTCAATTGCCGCGTCTCGACGGGCTGTCAATCTGCCGCGAGGTGCGGCGCGACCGTCGCACCAGCGATCTCCCGATCATCATCTTGACAGCTCGCGGGGAAGAGACCGATCGGGTGGTCGGGCTCGAAGTCGGCGCCGACGACTACATCGTGAAACCGTTCAGCCCGAAGGAAGTCGTCGCGCGGGTCCATGCTCTGTTCCGGCGGCTCGAGCGCCCCGCGCACGACGCGATTCCGGTGATTACGAGGGGACCCCTTGCCGTCGATCGCGAACGGCATACCGTTACGTGGGACGGGCGGGCGGTCCATCTGACGGCCAAGGAATTCGACCTGCTCGTGGCGCTGCTCGACGCGCACGGCCGCGTGCTTTCCCGCCAGCACCTCCTCGAGGAGATCTGGGGATACTCGTATACCGAGGGGACCAGGACGGTCGATGTTCACATCAGACGCCTGCGCGAGAAGCTGCCCGGCGTGGCCCCGTCCATCGTGACGGTGAAGCTCGTTGGCTACCGGCTGGCCGGAGCGTCGGAGGCCGCATGAGGGGGCTGCGACTTCGCTTCGCGCTGGTGGCGCTCGCGGTCAGCGGCGTCGCATTGCTGAGCGTCCTGATGGTGGCCGGTCCACGGATCCGCGGGCGGGCGCTGGAGGACACCACCAGCAGTCTCTCTGCCGAGGCCAATCTGATTGCGTCATCCCTGGAAGCGCCCGTCGCCGCCGGCCACGGTTCGGACGTGCTCGACGCACTGGTCGATGAGGCGTCGCGCAGGGCGCAGTCGCGAGTGACGCTGGTTGCGCTCGACGGTCGCGTGCTGGGAGACTCGGCCGCCTCCGGCCCAGACCTGGCGGCCATGGAGAACCACGCAAACCGGCCCGAGGTCCGCGAGGCGCTGAACTCGGGCCGGGGAGTGAGCATCCGGCACAGCGCGACCGTCGGACAGGACTTCCTGTATGTCGCCGTGCAGATTCGCCGCGACTCGGGCGTTCTGGCCATCCTCAGGGTCGCGCGGTCACTCGCCGACATCGATGACGAGGTGTGGCGATTCGAGACGGCGGTCGGGACCGCGCTTGGAATAGCGTTTCTCATCTCGCTCGGCTTCTCCACCATCTTCGCCTCGCGCCTGGCCGGCCCGCTGACCGACCTGATGCAGACCGCCCGACGCTTCGCAGCCGGCGACACCAACGTCAGCGTGCCCATTCAACGAGACGACGAGGTGGGCGAACTGGCGCGTATTCTCAACAAGGCGATCGCACAATTGAACAACCGGCTGGCCGAGGCCGTGCGCGACGGCGCGAGGACGGAGGCCATGCTGTCCGTGATGGAGGACGGACTCCTCGCGATCGATCACGAAGGCACCGTGCTGCTGGCCAACAGCAGCCTCGTCCGGACGCTTGGACTGTCGAACCCGGTCGGGCAGCACTACCTCGCCGAGGTTCGCCACCACGTCGTCGCCGAGCTGGTCGACGGTGTGCTGAAGACCGGGAATCGCCAGGAGGCCGAAGCCGAGTTCCAACGGGTCAACAGAACCTGCCTCGTCGTCGCGGTTCCGTTCCCGGGCGCGGCCGGAGTGCCGTATGGCGCGGTTCTCACGTTCCACGACGTGACCGAGCGCCAGCGGGTCGAACTACTGCGGAGAGACTTCGTGGCCAACGCCTCGCACGAGCTCCGCACACCCCTCACGTCCATTCGCGGATACGTCGAGGCGCTCCAGGACGGTGCGGTGACACGCCCGGATCAGGCCACACGATTCCTGGAGAAGATCCGGGTAAGGGCCGACCAGATGGCGGCGCTCATTTCAGATCTGCTCGAGCTGTCGCACGCCGAGTCGCGTGCGCGGCCGCTTGCATGGCAGCCGGTTTCGGTCGACAAGCTGGTGGACGAGGCGCTGGCGACGCTTGCGGCGCAGGCGGCGCAGAAACGCCTCACGATGAACGTCGCAGAGCGTGCGACGGTCACGGTGGTCACCGACCCTGAATACCTTCGCCGCATGGTCGAGAACATCCTCGACAATGCCGTGAAATACACTCCACCCGAGGGCACGGTCGAGGTGTCGGTGTCGGCAGGTCCAGGCGGCGCGTGCACGGTCGAGGTGCGGGATACGGGGCCGGGCATTGGTCCGGAGCACCTTCCGCGGATCTTCGAGCGGTTCTACCGGGTGGACCAGGCGCGCAGCCGCGAAATGGGGGGCACTGGCCTTGGCCTGGCCATCGTCAAACACCTCGCCGACCGGCTCGGCGTGAAGGTCGAGGTGAACAGCGAGGTCGGGGTCGGGACGAACTTCACCTTGAGAATCCCGGGAGTGCCGAGATCGACCGAATTCCAGTCCAATCCGCTGGTGCCGGCCGCCAGCCGTTAGGCGCCGGCCGCGAGCCTGCGTCGCCGGCTGCCGGAAATCGCGCCCGTTCCGGGGCGAATCCCACCAGAATCGCTCCCTACACAGAATCGCTCCCTACAAGAATCGCGCTCTCCAGTTGACAAGCGCGCCTTGGCTGGCATAATCAGCCTGCTTCCCCGTTCGGTCGCGTCCGATCCGCGGCCGCCAGATCTGCCGCCGGCTTGGAGCGACACGACCCCCCGACGTCGAGCGCGACTTTCGATCCGCCGTGCCCAGGGACCATTCATCCTGCCCTGGTGACGAGCGTGCTGCGCCGCTGAGGCCTTCAGGCGGTCGCTGACGGACCCGCCTGAAAGCCTTCTGAGACAAGGGGGCCTCGAGATGCCATCCACGAGTCCGACTCCTGACACGACCGGCGCCTTGCTGCAGGTACTCTCCTGGGTCCTCATTGTGCTTGCGGTGGTCTGGGTGATCTCGGCAGTCATCCGCTTCTTCTACCGCCGCGCCTACAACCTCACGCACGCCGAATCGAGCAGCTCGCACAACATCAAGCCGGACTTCCTGAAGGTCGACCAAGACAAGCGCCAGGCGGCCTTCGATCGTGGCGCTGCGTACGACGCCGTCCTGGCCGCGCGGGAGCCCGCGGCGCAGGTCGCGCTGGCCCTGAAGGCCGAGAAGGTCTGTTACTGGTCGCGTATCGCCGCCACGTCGGTGGCCATCCTCACCCTGGTCACGACCATCGTCTACACGCTCGACTACGTCGGCACGATCGAAAAGGGACTCAACCAGTTCAGTTCGTGGGACCGGTTCTGGCAGCTGGCCGGCCAGCACAGGACCGCTGCGGTGGTTGCCGTCGCCGTCATCGGCGCAAACATCATCGCGACCGTCAAGACGATCAGGAAGGCACCCGGCAAGGACTAGCGGAGGCATGAGATGGCGACGACCAACATCACGCTGAGCGACGACAACCTGCTGGGAGAGTACGTGCCGCTCGAGACGTTCAAGGGCGTGCTCGAGCAGCGCCTCGCCATCGGGCCCGACACGCTGGCGCTGCTCATCCGCGACGGGCAGATCGCCGAAGCATCGGCCGGTGCACACTTCGCCATCGGGGGCATCTGGCGGACGCTGAAGGACGCCGTCGCCGGCCGACACGCGTTGCGCCTGCTCATCGCCGACCTGAAGCCGTTCCAGCTGACGACCTCGGCCAGCACCCTCACCAAGGACAACGTCCCAATCGCGTGCGAGTTCACGATTGAGTTCCAGGTCAACCCGGAAAAGCCGGCGAACGTGCTCGGGCTCATGAAGGAGCACAGCGCGGTCACCAAGTCGAGCGTGCTCGGCCGGCTGTCGCCGCACTTGTTCGAGCGCGTCCTGAACAGCGCCACGACGCGCATCGGGGCCCTCGAACTGCGGGGCAATTTGGGGCTGCAGGACAAGATCCAGGCCGACGCGATGAAGGAAGTCGAGCGCCTGGCCGCCGACGTCGGACTGTTGGCGCGAGCCGTCACGGTGGCGTGGGGCACCAATGACGAAGAGCAGGCCGAGATCCTCAAGCGAAAGCAGGAGCGCGAGCAGGAGCGACTCGAGCGGGATTTCAAAATCCTCAGCCGCGAGGTCGAGCGCGAGGCGGAGTCCACGGTCATCCAGCTTCGGGCCGACCTGAGCGTCGAGAAGGCCAAGGAGCTCACCCAGGACGAGCTGCGCAACCTCATCCTGAAAGACGAGCTCGATTTCGTCGATGCGCGGGAGTCCGGGGTTCGCATCCAGCAGATGAAGGCACTCGAGCACGAGCTGCAGATGAACCGGACCCAGAGGCTCGACGGCCTGAAGGCCCAGCTCGAGGTTGAGCAGCACACCATCGAGATGACACGCACCGGCGGGCAGCGTCGCGACGTCGAGATGGACATCCTGACTCGCGAGCGCACCCATCAGCTCGCGGTCACGCGGATCCAGGCCGACATCCGGGTTGTCGAGCGGTCGATCGAGGAGATGGACCGGAAGCAGGCGATGGCTCTCCAGCGGCTCGAGGACATACAGCGGCTCGACATCGCCGCCAGAGCCCACGAGGACCAGATCAGAACGATGCGCGGGCTACAGGATGTCGAGATCGATGGCGAATCGCGCAGGCTCGACGTCGACATCAAGGGCGGCGATGCGGAGCACCGCCGGAGGATGGAGGCGGCGAAGCTGGCCGAGGAGTCGGCGTTGTCCAGGATTCAAGCGCTCAAAGACGCCACGGCGGATCAAATCCTGGCGATCAACGCCGGATTCTCGCCGCAGGTCGCCAACGTCATGATCGAACAGGCCCGGGCCAGGGCTGCGGAGGGGGCGGACCGCACGGCGCTCATGCGGGAGATGATCCAGCAGGCGCAGGAGGCCAAGGTGTCATCGGAGGCGCAGGCGCGTCACCTGTTCGACTCCGCCATGCAGGGCACGACCGGCGTGGCCCACGGCGTCGGAGGCGCGGTCGCGGTCGGCGCGGCCCTCGCCGGTGGCGGGCCGAATCCTGACGTCGCGGCCGGAACGACGGAGTGCCCCGGCTGTCACCGCGTGATCCCGGCCTCCGACCGGCATTGCCGGTTCTGCGGCCGCCAGATGAGGCAGTAGGCCATGGAGTGGCATCCGTACGGCGCATGCTGCCAACGCCACGCGCGCGACACCGCGGCCGGGTTCTGCCCGGACTGCGGCCACCCGTTCCTGCGCTGCATGGCCTTTTCAGAATGCGGCAGCCTGGTCACGCCGACCCAGGCGTGCCCGGTCTGCGTAGCGCCGGCCGTGATGATCGACGCGGGCGCCGTCGTGCAGTCGAAGGCCGGCGAGCGCCTCTCGGTGCCGCTCATCCTGCGCAACGCGACGCCCTCGGCGCGCCCCATCTGGGTGAAGCGCATCGTGAGGTGGGACGGGCACGTCAACGAGCCGCTGGCGCTCACGTGGGAGCAGATCGAGGCAGGCGCAGAGCGCCACTTCACGCTCGACACGCCGCCGATCTCCGAAGGCGGCACGCACACCCTGCGCGTCATCATCGTGATCGCCTCCCGCTACAAAGGGCTCGAAGAGGAATACGCGTTCGCGGCGGCCACCTCCATCAATGTGACCGGCCAGGACGCGGGGCTGATCGTCCAGAACATCAACCTGACCGGCGCCCAATTCCAGACCGGCGGGATGGTGCACACACAGCTCAATACGCGCGCGACGCCGGGAACATCGACCTCAGCGCTGCAGGATCGCGCGGTGCTCTCGCTCGAGCGCGCCGAGAAATTCGAAATCGAACAGGGCATTCGCGGCTATCGGGAACAGAAGCTGCGGGTGCCGCGGCACGTGGAGTTCACCTTCCACGGGTTCCGCGCGATCGAGCGCCCGCCCGACCTCAGCACGATCCTGCTCGGCGGCCGGCTCGCCTGCGGCCGCAATGCGCGCACGCCCGATCCCAGCACCAACGCGATCCCGAGCGACCTGTGCCTGCGGGCCTATGATCCGCGGACCGGCAAGGTGGACGAGCCGGCGACACTCGCGATCTCGCGCCACCACTTCGACCTGGTCGTCGTGAACGATCGCCTCTGCGTCCACGCGCGGTCCACCCACGGCCTGGAGCTGAACGGGAAACCGCTGGAATCGGGGCACGTCGAACCGTTGGCAGACGGCGACAGGCTCGCACCCATTCCCGGCCGCCCCGACAAGCTCGCGCTGGAGGTCAGGTTCTCGGCGTCGGTCGGATCGGTCGATCGCATCGACATCTGCCGCACCCCGGCGATGGCGTCGTGACGAATCCCGACCGCGGCAGGGTCGTGTGTGGCCAGAGAGCACGATGATGAACTGCGCGAAGTGCAACGTCCCGCTTCCAGCCGAGGCCGTCTTCTGCCCGAACTGCGGTACCCGGCCCTCGCCGGCAGGAACGTCCGCGCCTCAGGCCGGCGGCGTCCGCACATACAGCGGCCTCAGCACGGTCGCGCCGATGCGCGAATCCACCACGACCGCCCTCGAGCCGGGCACGCTGTTCGCCGGACGCTACCAGGTGATTCGCAAGCTCGGCGAAGGCGGCATGGGCATCGTCTACCTGGCGAAGGACACCACCACGGGCCAGGAACTGGTGCTCAAGCTCATTCACCCCGACCTGGTGACCGGCGAAGGGGCGGTCAACCGGCTGATGGCCGAAGGCCTGACCGCCCGCCAGATTCGACATCCCGGCATCGTGGCCGTGTACGACGTCGCGCAGTCGGACGGTCAGCCGTACCTTCACGATGGAGTTCGTCAGGGGTGTGTCGCTGCGATCCTGGATGGTCGACGCGATCCGCAGCGGGAGGGAAACGAGCCTCGAGACCGCCGTGGGGCTGATGAAGTCGATGCTCGCAGGCGTGATCGAAGCCCATCGGATGGGCGTCGTGCACCGCGACCTCAAGCCCGAGAACGTGCTGCTCTGCGGCGACCCGGACCGAGGCCACTTCAATCTCAAGATCCTGGACTTCGGCATCGCCCGGGCCGTCAACGCGCCGGCTTCCGCTCGAAGCGGAAACGCGGTCGGCACGCCGCTCTATATGGCGCCCGAGCAGATGACGTCGGCCGATGCGGTCGGGCCGCCAGCGGACGTCTATTCGCTGACGGTCATGTTCTACGAGCTGCTGATGGAGGCGCCGCCGCAGTCGCGCTGGGAGCCGGTCGGCAAGAGCCGTCCCGGCATCCCCAAGGGAATCGACGACCTCATCGAAAAGGGGCTGGCTGCCAGACCGCGCAGCCGGTTCGCGACGGCAGGTGCGCTGTACGAGTCGCTCGACGCGGCAATGGGACAGGCGAGGGAGCCGGTCTCGGATACCCCGCGCCCGCAGACGCTCGGCAGGGGCTTCTTCCCGCTCACCGATCGCGCCAAGCTGTGGATCGCCGGCGTGGCGGCATTCGTCCTGATCGGTATCATCGGCAGCCTGATCGGGGATCGTGAGCCGGGCACGAAGAGCCAGCCGCCGCCCCCGCCGCCGAACGGGCAACAACAACAGCAAGGGCCGGTCTCACCGCCGCCTCCGCCGCCTCAGACCCCGTTCAACGCGGGCGGGTACTGGCTGGATCCGAACGGCAATCGGTTCACGGTGCAGCACGACGGCGTGAACTTCGTCGCGGACGGGTTCGTGGTGGGCTATGGGCCCGTGAACGTGACCGGCACGCTCACCATCACCGGCGCACAGTTCATCATGCGCACCGGCGGCGGCGTTGTCATGGGAGGCACTGGAAGCCTGTACAGGTGCGGGGTGGGCATGCCGCACCTGAGCTACATGCTCGCTGACGGAACCAGGGGAGACTTCCGGATCAATCACGTTCAATAGCGACGACGCCCGGGTCAGCCCGGGAAGAGCGGAGGGCCGGAATGAAGTGCTACAAATGCGGGGCCCTGCTTCCACCCACCGGAAATCGGTGTCCGTCTTGCGGCCAGGCTGTCTACACGAGATTCGGCGCACCAGGAGCATCGACGGGCCGTCGCCTCGACGGGTGCTTGCCCTCGGCCCCGTCGCCGGCCGACTTTCGCGCCGTCCCGAACCTGGCGGCGCTTCCGCGGCGAGTGGACCTGCGTTCTGACTGTTCACCGGTCGAGGACCAGGGGCAGGTCGGAAGCTGCACGGCCAACGCCATGGTCGGGGCCATGGAGTACCTGGAACGCAAGAAGGGGCTGGCGCCGGTCGACTTGAGCCGGCTCTTCGTCTACTACAACTCGCGACGCATGGGGGGAAGAGCCGACCTGGACGTGGGCGCGACGATTCCCGAAGCGATGGCCGCATTTCTCGCTTACGGCGCACCGCCCGAGCCGGAGTGGCCCTACGATCCGGAAAGGGTGGCATGGGAACCCGACCAACCCACTTATAGAGAGGCGCTGCCGCATCAGCCTGAGGAATATGCGCGCGTGGACGGCCTGGAAGCCATCAAGGGCGCCCTCGCCCGCGAGCATCCCGTCGTGTTCGCGACCAGCCTGCCGGATCGGTGCTACGAAGAGGCGGGTCGCACCGGCCGCATGCCGACGCCGAATGCAGCGGAGCTCGCCGCGGTGCGCACCGACTGCGGCACTCACGCCATGCTGCTCGTCGGGTACGACCTCGACGAGGGCGCCATGCTCATCCGCAACAGCTGGGGCCAGGATTGGGGCGATCGCGGGTACTGCCGGATTCCGATCGACGTCTTCGAGGCCTCGGCCGCCAAAGGGGCCGCCTGGATTCTCGGGTCGCTCGAGGCGACGGGCGCCTTCACGGTGACGCGTCCCGCGCGCGCGGACAGACCGGTCGAGGGGGGCGTGCGCGACATGGCTGCCAGGATGCGAGAGGAGATTCGGAGCGGGCTGACGAAGGACCTCGCTGAGTCCTTCAAGGACATCAAGAACCGCGTCACGCCGCCCCGGCGGTAGGGCGCGGCGCCCCGACGCGACGACGAGACCGGCACGTGTGCCCTCCGGTCCTCCTGTGCTCGCTTCGCCCGACTATAGGCCACCATCTGCCAGGCCGCATACGGCTTGCCACGGAGCGCACGCCGAATGCGTGTTTCCCTGTCAGCCCGGAACCTCCGCCTTGACGAGTTGCCCGAGCAGCGTGCTTCGATCCAAGTCCGACGCAGCCCCGTTTGCATCCAGCCAGAGAGACTTGCGTGAGGGGTTGGGACGGCAGCACGCGTGATGTCCGTGATATTCTCCGCGTCTAGATGAAACCTCTTCCACTGACTCTCGCCCTGCTGCTCGCGTGTACTCCATCCGCCCTCGCGGGCCCTCCGCCTGCCACGGGCCTGCGTGTCCGCGTATCGTTCCCCGCGTCGGCCCGCGCCGAAGCCGTCACGGGCCGCGTCTACGTCGCGCTCAACCGCGCAGACGCGCCACCGTCAGGCCGCGGCGGCGGCATCGGGCCCATCCAGCAGGCCGGGCCGACTGGTGCGCCGCTGTTCGGGTTGAACGTCGAGAACATGAGGCCCGCGAGCGTCGTGGAGATCGACGGCGCCGTGCTCGGCCACCCGGTCGTCAGCCTGAACGACATCCCGAAGGGCGAGTACCTGGTCCAGGCCTTCGTGAACGTCTATACGAAGTTCGTGCGGGCGGACGGCCACACGGTGTGGCTGCACATGGATCACTGGGAAGGCCAGAACTGGCGGCGCTCGCCGGGCAACCTGTTCTCGACGCCGAAGAAGATCGCGATCGATCCGCAGTCGAAGGACCCGAAGGCGCTTGCCATCGACCTGGTATGCGACCAGGTGATCCCGCCGCTGCCGGAACAGACTGACACGGAGTACGTGAAGCGGATCAAGTTCAAGAGCGAGCTCCTGTCGAAATGGTGGGGCCAGCCAATCTACCTTGGGGCGACCGTCCTCCTGCCGAAGGACTACGACCGGCACGCGAACGTGAAGTACCCCGTGAACTTCGCGCAGGGACACTTCTCGACCCGTGCGCCCGGAGGATTCGGGTCGGGCGGCGCATTCGACACGCTCTGGCTCGCCGACGACACGCCGCGCTTCCTCTACATCACCTTCCAGCATCCGTCGCCGTACTACGACGACTCGTACGCCGTGAACTCCGAGAACAACGGCCCGTACGGCGACGCGATCATGCAGGAATTGATCGCGGCCGTCGAGGAGAAATTCCGGGTGATCCGCGAGCCGTGGGCGCGCACCCTGTCGGGCGGGTCGACCGGCGGCTGGGAGGCGCTCGCGCTGCAGATCTTTCACCCGGACTTCTTCGGCGGCACGTGGGCCAGCTGCCCCGACTCGGTGGACTTCCGCTACCACCAGATCGTCAACATCTACGACGACGACAACGCCTATTTCCTGACCCGGCCGTGGACAAGAATCGAGCGGCCGAACACGCGAACGCCTGACGGGAACATCACCTCGATGATGAAGGACGAGAACTGGTTCGAGCTGGTGCAGGGCGACCGTTCGCGATCGGGTGGCCAGTGGGATATCTGGGAGGCCACCTACAGCCCGGTGGGCGCCGACGGCTACCCGAAGCGCATCTGGGACAAGAAGACGGGGAAGATCGACAAGCAGGTGGCGGCGTACTGGAAGGAGCACTACGACCTGCGCGCAACCCTCGAGAGGAACTGGAACACGCTCGGGCCCAAATTGGCGGGGAAGCTGCACATCTACGTCGGCGACGACGATTCCTACTACCTCGACGATGCGGTCGAGCTGATGGAGAAGTTCCTGGAGTCCACCAAGGCGCCGTACTATGCGGGAAGCGTCACCTACAAGCGCGGCGCGCCCCACTGCTACAGCCCCGGCGCGAAGGAGTTGCTCGACGCGATGACCCGGCACATCGAGCGCACGGCGCCGGCCGGCGCCGACATCACGAGCTGGAAATACCGCTAGCGCTCGAGGTCACGCGGGCGCGGCGTCACCCCGGCCCGTCCGACAGGACGGGACGTTTCTCCGCCGCCATGCCCGGGATGGCGTAACATTCTGATCGTGTTCACCCTGCCTCGGTCGTTTACCCCCGGCGAGGCCAGGCGGTGGCGACGGGTCGTCGGACTCGTGCTGGCGGAGGTGCGCTACGCGCCCGGCCAGCGCGTCGACCGCGAGACGCACACGCACGCGCGTTTCGTGCTCGTCCTCGACGGCACGCTGACCTCGTCAGACAGCGGCGTGGCACATCCTTCGTCGACCCTCCTCTTCCGCGCAGCCCATGACCCATGGTCGTACTCGGCCGGCGCGACGGGCGCGACCTGCCTGATCCTGGACATGGACGACGAGTGGCTGGCGCGAGCGCGGCAACAGGCGCCGGTCATCCAGCGATCGATGGCGCTCCGGGGAGGCTTCGCCCTTCACCTCGCGCAGCGGCTCCACGGCGAATTCACGCTTCGCGACGAGGTGTCGCGCCTGGCGATCGAGAGCCTTGCGCTCGGCGTTCTGGCCGAGACGTCGCGGGTGGCCGGACGGCTAGGCCAGGTCGTGCCGCCGGCGTTTGTCGTGCGCGCGAGGGCGTTGGCCGACGCGCACTTTGCCGAACGGCTGCTCCTCGCGACGGTGGCGACAAGGGTCGGCGTGCATCCCGTGCATCTGGCGCGCACGTTCCGCCGGGTATACGACACGACCTTCACCGGCTACCTCCGCGACGTCCGCCTCGACTTCGCGCGCCGCCAGCTGTCGCTCACCTCGATGCCGCTTGGCGAGATCGCGCTCGCCGCGGGATTCTGCGATCAAAGCCACTTCTGCCGGCTCTTCCGCCGCGCGACCGGCCTCAGTCCAGCCGCGTACCGCCACGCGCTCCGCGCCGCCCACACGTAGTGTCCCGAGTCAGAAGTTCGCCGACATATTCCGGGCGGGGCATCCCGCCTCGCGGCGTTACTCCTCCCTCGCATATTCCCGATATTCTCGGTCGTCGCGCCTTGCGATCCGGGCGCCGCGCTCCGGACTATTTGTCGCCGAACTTCTGACTCGGGACACTAGTGGTCTGTCTCCGCTGGACCTGCAGCGGCCTGAGGGGCGGGGCGTTCCCCCGACGCCCGGTGCCGCGTTGGGCCCCTTCTAGCTGCGTTGGTCAGCGCTCAATTACTGCCAGTATGTTCGCGTTTCGCGCCTTCCCATCCGGGCGCCGCGCCCCGTCTCCCACCACCGCTTCATCGGAAACAGGGCGCAAGTTAAGTCCGTCCAACGGCGCTTCCCCGATCCAAGACGGCGTCCCGCCATTCGGGCGACCATCTGGCCATCGGAGGCCGACGATGGGCGTGTGGACGAAGAAATCGCTGGCAGCGCTGCAGGCCGAAGCCGAGGGCAGCCTGCTCCGCCGCTCGCTCGGGCCGTGGAACCTGACCGCGCTCGGGATCGGCTCGATCATCGGCACGGGCATCTTCGTGTTGACGGGTACCGCGGCGTCGCAGAATGCCGGGCCTGCGCTGGTGCTGTCGATGCTCATCTCAGCCGCCGGCTGCGTGTTCGCCGGGCTGTGCTACGCCGAGTTCGCGTCGATGGTCCCCGTCGCGGGCAGCGCGTACACCTACGCGTATGCCACCAGCGGCGAGCTGCTCGCCTGGATCATCGGCTGGGATCTGATTCTCGAATACGCGCTCGCGACATCGACGGTCGCGGTCGGCTGGTCCGGCTACCTGGTCAGCCTGCTGCGCGACATCGGCATCACCATCCCGGCGGCATTGGCCGCGCCGCCGTTCAACCTCCCCGCCGCCGCGATCGTCCTCGTCGTGTCCGGGCTGCTCGTGGTCGGCGTCCGCGAGTCCGCCAACACGAACACGGTGCTCGTCGTGATCAAGGTCGCGGTGCTCGTCGTGTTCATCGTGGCCGGCGCGGCATTCGTCCGTCGCGAACACCTCACGCCGTTCATTCCGCCGAACCAGGGCGCCTTTGGCGCCTTCGGCTGGAGCGGCGTGCTGCGCGGCGCAGGCGTGATGTTCTTCGCCTACATCGGGTTCGACGCCGTCTCCACCGCCGCCCAGGAGGCGAAGAACCCGCGGCGCGACATGCCGATCGGAATCCTGGGATCGCTGGCGATCTGCACCGTGATCTACATCGGTGTCGCGATCGTCCTGATCGGCATCGTGCCATATCAGCAACTGATGGTGGCCGATCCGCTCGCGGTCGGCATCGACGCGACAGGCCTCACCTGGCTCAGCCCGCTGATCAAGATGGCTGCGCTCTTCGGCCTCTTCAGCACGATGCTCGTCAACCTTTTGGGACAGACGCGCATCTTCTACTCGATGAGCCGCGACGGCCTGCTGCCGCCGCTCTTTTCGCGCGTGCACCCGAGGTTCCGGACGCCGCACCTGAGCACCATCCTGACGGCGATCGTCATCGCACTGGTGGCCGGGCTGACGCCCATTGGTGCGCTGGGCCAGCTCACGAGCCTCGGCACGCTGCTCGCTTTCGTGCTCGTCAGCATCGGCGTCATCGTGCTGCGACGTACGGCTCCGGACTTGCCCCGCCCGTTCCGCACGCCGGGCGTGCCATTTGTGCCGATCGCCGGGGCCGTGATCTGCCTTGCGCAGATGGTCGGCCTGCCGCAGGTGACCTGGGAGCGGCTTGTGATCTGGCTTGTCGCGGGAATGACCGTGTACCTGGGATACAGCCGGACGCACGCGGTGACCTCAGCCCCGAATGTCAGGCGGGTGGCCGCGCACGAACGCAGCTAGCCGGCCGCCGCGTCGCCGGATCGAAGGCCCCGGCCCCCATCTGAAGACCCGGCCCGCATCTCGGGACCCGGGCCGTGACTCGGCCTTCGTCGCCTTGGCCGTCGATTCACCGTTTCTGGAAGAACTCCATCCACACGCCGTAGGTGAGGGCCGGCGGGATCAGAATCGATTCGCCGTATGGCCCGTCGTAGGAATGGAACACCTGCTCTGTCGAGTTCTCCACCAGCGTTTGCGTAGCCTCGAGGTCGCTGACTTCGATGCTCATACCCAGAATCCCCTCCCCGTGCTCGGCGAGAGAGGAGGCGAGCAGGCCGTGAGAGTCGGTCGATCCGAGCAGCAATATCACGCCTTGCCCGACGGGAACCTCTCTTCCGGTCGCGGCAACTCGCGGCGCCGCCAGGGTCCGTCCGGCGGGGAGCCCGACCGAGTCATACGCGTTCTCTGCGGCCGGGAGATTCTTGACGGCCATCCAGACGGCATGGATGCCCGTTGAGGTGTTGGCATGGCGTGGCACGCCGGCCCGAACCAGGCCCGGCGAGTACTCAATGAAGAAGATCGCGTCGGCAGGCACCACCGGCTTCGTGAAGCCCACAGTACGCCAGAGCGCCGCTCGAACTTGAAGGGATCCTGCCGATGTGTTCGCCGCCTCCTGCGGCCCGGAGACGGGAAGGCCCCGGGATCGAAGGAATGCTGCGGTCTTCGCGGCGGAGGATACCTCCAATCCCACGACGCGCGCACCTTCGCGCCGAGCGAGAAAGCCAGCCAGCTGGGACGCATCCTTGCTCGCCGCTGACCCGCCGGGCAGCACCGTGATGAGCTCGAGATAGGTCGACCCGAATGGGATGATGTTGTGACGAATCCCGCCCGCGCCACTCCCGCGTTGAACCGGTGTAAACCCCAGCACGGATTCGTAGACGCGAGTGACGTAGTCGAGATCGCGGACGGCGATGACCACGTGATCGAGGCCGTGTCCGGTTCCCAACAACGCCGTCTCCGCCAGGACGCGGGTCGCGGGAGGAGCAGCAACGACCCCCGCAGCGATGAGCCCGGCGACCAGCAGCAGCGCAGCGATCGTTCCGAGGGGGCGAGGAGTGTTCAAGCGCATACTGCGAGGATAGCGCGCCACGCGAGATTCGCAGGCCAGTTCGCTGAACGATCGCGCTACCTGTTCGGCCGGCTCTTCACGCCTGAAACCGCCCCCTCGATCAGACGGTGGGCGGCCTTCAGCGAAGTTCCGTCCTTGTCGCGTTCGCCGAACGGCGTCGACGCGATGCCCAGCGCCGCGACCTTGGGATGGCGGAACATCAGCGCCAGGGCGGCCGCAAGTTCCCGGCTGGTCGGTCCCTCGGGAGCCGTCAGGGGATGGCCCGCGACCTCGCTCGGGTCGAGCACGTCCATGTCGATGTGCACGTAGATGACGTCGGTCAGGCCTGCCAACCGGTCGATCTGGCCGCTGATGCGCGGAGTCAGACGCCGGATGTCATCGACGGTCACCTGCTCGCAATCGGACCGGTCGAGCGCCTCCTGTTCGAGCGGATCGACGTCGCGAAGGCCGGCCATGACGATGTATTTCGTCGGAATCGCCGGATCGAGGCCCGTCACGAGCCGGTGCCTGGTCAGGCACATCCCTGACGCGATGGCCACCGGCATTCCTCCCAGCATTCCGCTCAGCGTCGTCTCGGGGGTATTGAAGTCGGCGTGCGCGTCGATCCAGACGAGGCCGACGCGCCTCGGCTTGGTCCCGGCCAGCCCCGCCGCTGCGGCGTTCCGCCCGCGGAGGTCGCCCCCCGGCCGCTGAAGCCCGGCGAGCATGCCGAGCAGATCGGAGCAGTTCGTCAGCAGCCCGACGACCAGGTCGCTGTCGGCTGACTGGGCCACCAATTGACCGATGTGCCTGCTCTCGAGCGCGGTCTTGTTCCATGCGCCGTACTGCCGGTCCTCATCCGGTGTGAGCGTGACGGTCAACGATCGAACAAGGTCGCACTGGAGCTGCCGAAGCCTGTCCGGCAGGCCTTCGCGCTCGAGGATGGCCGGCCCCTCTGAGCGGTTCTTCACGACGCTCACGGTGATTCGGTCCTTCGGCGACTGGCCGGCAATAAGCGCCGCGAAGAGAGGCGCGGACAGTGCGATGACCCAGGCAGGGTGGCTCACGACGTCCTCCAGTGATGGCTGAAGCTCGAGCGAAAACGTAGCGAGCATACACCGTTCGCTCGAGAGAGGCAGGAATCCTGCCTGTCAGGGGATTCGGGGTGATCTGAGCTTGATGGTCTTTGCCGGTTCCTTGGCCACCTTGGCGACGATCTTCATCCGCACGTGCTCACCGTCCCGCGTCGAGCCGGTCAAGTAGGCGACCTTTTCCGCCCCAGCCTGTTTCAGAAGCTCCTTGAGGGCCGCGTCGATTCCACGGTTCGAAAGGTCCACGGTGATCGCCTGGCTGGCCAGCGGCTCGTCGGCCGTAATCTCCATGTCCGCGATTTTCGAAAGGGCTGCCAGCACGTCTCGAACCGGCGTGTTGTCGAACCGCACTCCGGGGCCGGTGTTCCGCTTGAACTTCTCGAGCAGCGCCGAGGTTTTTCTGGGGGCTCGGGTCACCGGACCCTTGAGGCGGACAGTCGTGCGGGCGGGCCTGATGCGAAGCGACCCACCTTCGATCGACCAGCCGCAGCCGAGACTCTCGCAAAGCGCCGTCAGCGCGGTGCGAACCGTGATGTTCGACACCTTGAGCGTGACGGGCCCCTGAAGCTCGGCCTGGATGTCGAGTGTGCATTCCAGCGTCTTCGCCAGCGAGGCGAAGACGTCCTGGGGGTTGGCCGCGGAAACGTCGATGGAGGTCCGGCTCCCCAGGGCCGCCTGCGCCCACGCGGTCGTCGTCACGAACCCCAGCATCGCCGCCAGCACCAGCGCCTGTGTCGCTCGATGAGTCATGGCTCCTGTTCCTCCACAATGATGAGATCGAAATGGTCGTCGTCACCAGACGCGGGGCCGGGCCCCACGACCCAGCTCGTGCCGTCCTCGTCGATGAGCACCGTCAGGTCGCCAATCGAGAACACCTGCGCCTGCCCGTCGGCCGCCACATATCGAGGCCAGGGCAGTCGCAGCCACAGCGCGACCGCCGCGATGGTCAGCGCGAGGACTGCCGCAGCGATCGATCGCCTCCGTGCCACTCCGGACGATGCGGAATGCGCGACGGCTCTCGCCACCACCTTTTCGACCGAGCCCGGCGGAGCGTCGAACAGCTCGCGAATCTCCTGGTCGAGGTCGTCACGATTGCGTACGGTCATCGTGTTGCTCCATCAGTACCTGTCAGCCGCAGGCGGGCGCGATGGACGCGCATCTTGAAGGCAGATTCGGAGATGCCGAGCGCCAACGCCCCTTCGCGGGTCGACACCTCGCCGGTCGCGGAGAGCAGCAGCGCCTGGCGGTCGCCTCGCGGCAGCCGGTCGAGTGACTGCGCAAGCGCCTGGCCGGCGGCAGTCTGGATGAGCTGAGCCTCGGGATCCCTGCCGTTGCCGGCGTGGCGGGACAGGAAGTCGATCGGCACGAGCAGGCGCCGACGAAACAGCCCCCTGGCGGCTCGACGCCTGGCGATGGCGAAGACGAAGGCTGCCGGCGACTCAGGCGGACCCGCTCGCCGCCACCGCTGTATCAAGGCGGCGAGACTCTCCTGAGCGATGTCTTCAGAAAGATCGCGGTCGCGCGTCAGGGCGAGGGCAAACCGCAGCACGCGCGGGGCGAGGTCTCTGACGACCGGCTCCAGGTCCACAGGGGGAATGTACCCGACGACCGGCTTTGGTCACAGGTCCTCGGCGATTCCCGTCCGATCGGGACGGTTGCGGCGCATCGCCCGCGGCGAGCGGCGACCTCAGCCGATTCAGCCAGAATCTACAGTCGATCGCGTTCATGAATTGACAATGCTCCGTAATTACTTCATAATTTGTGAAAAGCCACGGATGCCGGTGAACCTTCGATCAAAGACGTTCCAGACCATCTGCCGAGGCCCTTCGCGAACGGCGCGCAGAATCATCGCTCCCTTCAGGCGAGTGGTGGCGATGATCGAGGCGCAGGTCGCCCGGCCTTTCGCACGAGCTGTGGCAGCCGTGCGCACACTCCCTCGAGACCGCCGACACTCTATCGTGATGTCGAGAGATCACCGCGAGTGAGCGCGTGGTTGTCGACACATCCGTGCTGCCGCCCTACCTTCGCGAGCCGGATGAAGAATGCCGGCGCCTGATCTGTGCGCTGTACCCGGCCTTGCTCCAGACAGATGCCAGCGTCGCGCGCAAAAGTGCCGCAACATCCAGAGCAGACGCCCAATTGTGAGGCCCTGCCCTCGCCCTCACTCGCTCTGCATCACCCTGATATTCCAATCGCGACGTCGTCCTCTCGCGAACGCCACCGCCTCACCGCCTACACGCGAGCTTCCTGCTGCAGCCTCACGCGATCAGCGGACGGACCCGGCTCTCTCCGTTCGCCTTGGCGGTCGTCGTAGAGTTCAGAACGACGCTCTGAGCCTCGCCGGCTGCGGGGGGCCGCGCTACGGCGCGATCAGCCTCAGCTTCGGAAAGTATGTGCGGTAGCGGGCGGGGTCTCGCGTCAGCAGCGTCAGGCCTTCGACCAGCGCGTGAGCCCCGATGTAGAAATCGGGAAGCGGGGACCGACGTTTGCCGCCGCGGCGGCGATATGCTACGAACGATCGCCCTGCCAGGAACGCAGCCTCCCACGGCAGTGGCCTGCGCTCGAAGTACGAGCCCGGCAGAGCGGCTTCGAGGTCCTCGATGCGCTCGAACCGGGCTGCCGCCTCGGCATAGATGATCGGATTCAGGACGAGCGGTCCGGCGTCGGCCTGCCGCGCCAATACCAGTGCGTACATCGGACCCGCACGGTGAACGAGGTCTTCTCGGCGCTTCGGTCGTCCAAGCGTCGGCTCACGTTCGTGCTCAAGCAGTCGCAGGTCACGCACCGCAAGGGCCTGGTCCGGCGTTCGGAACGCTTTCGAGCGCACGTCTACGAGCCAGCGAGTCCCGCGATCAGGTTCTGCAACAGCTCACGCGATCGCTCCTGAAGCGGGCATTCGATGGCTCGGCTCAGGCCTTCTCCAAAGTGCCCTGCCGGCCGCTGGTCAGCGCGCGCGAACTGGCTGAGATCCGTCAATTGCTCGAGGACCTCGCGCGGGCTCGAAATGACCTGGACCGATCCTCATCCAGTGCCGACGCGGACCAATCGAGCCATTGCGGCGTCTTCGGTACACCACGTCGAGGCGCTGCTAGTCAGCGTTGGTCGACTGCGTCGACGACTATCCCCGTCTCAGCGCCACTCGGCCGCAGTCGGGCCCTCACGTTAGCGGTCCTGCTGACTGGGTGACCTGGTGGGGCCTCGAGCGCCTTCCGGCGATCGTCCCAAACACTCTGGAACCGGCGGGAATAAGCGTCACCGACCACTCACCGCTGGCTGATCCCATGGCGACACCATGATCCGCCGTTCGGTCCGTCCCGCACGGCCGTTCTGGCCCGCGCGGCGTGACCGACCGCCCTCGATAGCCGTGCGATGAGTGATCGCAGCCGGCACCGCCGACGCTGCTCGCCGGCCTGCGGTTACATGTGGATCCGCCGCCGCGCACTCCCCTCCCATCGGGCTTGTCCCCGACATCGCACGGCGTTTGGCGCGATCCTCGGGCTGCGGAAACCGGTTGAGATTCTCGAATCCTCGACGCTGGTCGCCGACTACGTCGAACACGACCCGCGCTGTTGTCCCCTTGATCTCAGCCTCTCCCGCCTCGTCTCGAGCCGGTGCTCGTACACGAACTGGAGCATCTCCGCCGCGGCGAGCAGTGGGTGGCCGTCTTGCAGGCGATCCCCGACGCCCTGCTCTTCTACTGTCCCGGGGCGCGCAGGCTCTCCAGCCAGCTCGCGAGACCCGTGACCTGCGGAATGGTGACCTGGCGCTTTGCACGCGTGCGGCAGTCCGAAGGAGTATGCGTCAGCGCTGGCGGTGCTCGCCAGCCGCGCTTCGGAAGCGTGGTTGACAACCGCGGTTGGTGCGCACGCACCGAGTCTGGCTAGTCGGATCCGGCGATTGCTGAACGGAGAGTCATGCCGTCATACTCCTACCAGTAAGAGTATTACCTACCCCAGCCGGCGTCAACGATCCCGGACAGGCCGACTCGCACGAAGACGGCCTGGCTGTGCTCTGTCTCGTATGGCTCGGAGCGTGTCGTCTGCGCGAATCCGGTCGTGCCGGCCCGCGGGAGCAACCGTCTACGCACGCGTCGATTGCGTCCCACCGGAGCGAGCGGCCCGTCGGCAGCGGGCATTGCGACATTCCGCCCGACCCCAGGAAGCTCGGCCTTGGGCAATGGCCGGGCCCGGGCGAACTGCCAGTCAAGATCGAGGTGATCGAAGCCGGAGGACGATGACCGGACGGCGTCGGCGGCAGTGTGGAAGGCATCCGCCCGGTCGCCACCCTCCAGCCGAATACAGTCAGATATCTACAGTCAATCGCGTTCACGGATTGACAATGGCTCCGTAATGGCTCCATAATAGCTGTGAAAAGGGGCCACGGATGCCGGTGAACCTTTCGATCAAAGACGTTCCAGACCACTTGGCCGAGGCCCTTCGTGAACGGGCGCGGCAGAATCATCGCTCCCTTCAGGGCGAGCTGGTGGCGATGATCGAGGCGCAGGTCGGGGCCCGGCCGCCAGTGGGCGGAGTGGTTCGCTGACCCGCAGAGCGATGGGCGCGGAGTCAGCGATGTGGCCATGTTCCTGGCGCTGGGAGGTTCGCTTGACCCCGAACCCGATACACACATCCTTTCTTCGATGCGGACTCGTCGCGTCCGTGCCTGCTCATGGGCGGCCAGGCATGCGTATTCTACGGCGCGGCGGAGTTTAGCCGCGACACCGACTTCGCCCTGCTGGCTTCCCGGACAATCTCGATCGATTCGCCGCCCTGCGTACCTCCGCGCCGAGAACATCGCCGTGCCGTTTCGGGCGCGGGAGCTCCGGGCCATGCGTTCATTTTCGTTGCATCATCCGGATGCGCGGACTTTCGCATCGACGTGTTGTCCGATGCGTGGCGTGGCAGGCCGCAGTTGCGCGCACTCGGCCTCGAGACCGCCGACACATCTGTCGTGATGGTCCGAGAGGATCGGGACAGGCCAAGAAGACCCAACGCGACAAGGACTGGCCGATGCTACGACGGCTGGTCGAGGCCCACTACCTGTCGCACCGGGCTCACCCGCAGCCAACGCACGTGGCATGGTGGTTGGCCGAGTTGAGATCGCCAGTTTTGCTGATCGAGACCGCATCGTCGCGAGCTGAGGCCGCGTGGCTTGTCGCCACCGTCCTGCGGTCGCCGCGCGTCGAAGCGACCTCCATCGGTTGAGGACGCGCTGAGCGCGGAAGAGCGCACCGAGCGCGAGGCTGAGCGGCGGTACTGGCTGCCGTTGCTTCAGTAGCTCGAGATGCTCCGCCAGCGTCGCGCGCAATTAGCAAGTGCCGGGCACCCAAGCGAGTCGCGCCATCGACCTCAGCAAAGTCGGCGCATGACTCAAGATTCGCCCGAATCTGCCGCCCTGACGCTCCGCGCACGAATGAACGCCGGCACGAGGCGCTGACGTGCTCCGAGAACAAGAACACCGGCTGGGTCGGGTCCGTTCCGCGCAACTCCTGCCGCCGCGCGATGGCAATTCCCGCAACCCCTCGCACTCTGTGCGCGCGCAGGACTTGCCTTGCTGACGGGCCCCTGCCCGCTATGAATGAACAGGCGGAGGTCACTGAGCGCATCCTGCGTCACCTCGGTCTGCCGACGGACTTTCCGCCGCCGGCACCAGCCAGGGCACCGCCGGACCCGTTCGAGGACGGTGCCTTCGGTTTGTCCGCCACCGAGGTCAACGAAGACTCCGCTTACGACTCCGTCTGCTGAGAGCGCCTGCCGAGCCTGCCTAGTCGCCCCAGCTGGAGTGTCCGTGTAGGCTGGCGACAACGTGTGTCAGCCGGTTGACTCATGGCGCCCGAGGCGCACGATGGCGCCGTGCCTGCTGTGCCCTGTGTCAGAGTGCGCGTGAGGGAGCCGTTCTTCGCGGCACGCCCGGGTCGATGGTCCGAGAAGGGACCTGATGTTGCCTGCAGCGATATGGAGGACACCGCGTGAGGCCCTATATCGCCTACCGTCCCGTCGAGACTCGCCGCGCGTTCGCGATCCAGGAGGTAGGCTCGCAGCGCACAGATTTCACCAAGCGTGTTCGGGTGGTAGAAGACGAGCAGGTCCTTCGCGACATTACCGGCGCGATCGAGTGGAATGGCGTCCAGGCGTTCAGTGACCTCAGCTAGCGTCGGCGGCGCGAGCCGCGGGGCCAGCAGCACCGCGCTCAGCGGGTTGGCATCGCAGCCGATCGTCACCCGGCCGTCGATCGCCGCCTCGAGCAGCGTGGTGCCCCGTCCCATGAATGGGCCATAGACGGGGTCGCAGGGCCTGGTCAGCCGCTCGATGAAGAACCGCGGCAGTTGCGGCTTGAAGCACGCGCGGTATGAGATCTCGTGTAGGTTGTTCGCCACACGCTGACGGCTCGTCCAGAATTCGTTCGTGAAGGTCGGAACTTCTACTGCTCGCCCGTCCTCCATCGTCGCGACGGCAGAGCCGACCACAGTCGGTTTGCCCGCCCAGCGGAACGTGCGGAGATCGGTTTCGAAATCGGCAGCTGAATGTGAAACGGATTCCGTCTCGATGGAGAACAGCGGGCGTGTGTCCGCGGGCGAGGTTCGACGTGTCATGGCGCCAGTCAGGCATCGTGTGTCACCTTGACGGGCATGTCAAGACGGAGGGTGGCGGCAGAAGGATGGATGGTGAAGACGAAGGGCTGCTGCGCTTGCTCAGGGTAACTTCCCCCGGCGTCCATCCGAACGGAGTTACCCCGCGCGGCACGTCACCGAACGGCGAAGGCGACGGCTTGGGCCGTCGGTGTGCGCTTGCCGCGCGCAGCTTCGATGCGCAACAGGTAGGTACCGGGCGCGAGACGCGCCATGGGAATTTCAGTCCTGAGGTCCGCGCTTCGTGTCGAGCCAAAGCGCTCCGGCGCAAGCGTGTCGTTCGTGCGAATGAGGTCCGCATTGCGCGCGTCGATGATCCGCACCGTCAGATCGACCGGGTCCAGTCGTCCGCTGCCGCCTTGGTACACCCTCACGAATGCGCTGACGTCTTCGTCGCGGCCGAACTCCCGGCGGACCGTGGGAACTACGGGCAGCGCTTTTGTATCACCGGCAAGTGCGGTGTCCGCGTCGGTCGCCGGCAGAGTCGAGCCGGATCGGACGCTGATGACCAGGCCCGAAAGCGACACGGCCATCTTCCAGAAGTCAGGCACGAGCACATCGCAGAAGACGCTCCCGGTTCGTTGAAGTCGTGTGCTGGTCGCAGCCACGCGGAGCTGGTAGCGGCCGGGGCGAAGATCTATTTGCGAGACGATGGCGCCCGCCAGTGTCGCGGGAGCGCCCGGCGACAGACCTGGTCCGGGCTGCGAGGCGAGGCGGGAGGTTCCTGGAGCGGCTTGGCCGAGCAGCGGCACCGCGTCTCGGCCGCCCTCGAGCCGATCATTGTCGCGAGTACCGACCAGCGTCGCACGCAGCCGACGGGTGGCCACCGCCTTCCAGCTGGTGTCGTACGCGCCGATGAGGACCTCGACGTTATCAGTCCCTTCCGTTCCGGACTGGACGGAGGCTGTAGGCACCCCGATCGTCACCACGAGCGCAGCCGTGCCATGTCGTCCTCCCGCAAACGCCGTTGCGTTTACGCTCATAGGCAGGTCCGCCTTCGGAATGAACCCGGCCAATGCGTCTTCCAGCAACGTGATCCCCGCAACCGCTGCTGCGAAGGCTCCTGAAGGCGAGGCGCCAGGAGCCACGGGACTCCCCGCCGACGGCCTGGCTGGCACCGCCAAATACCCCTTGCGCGCTCGGACCCGGACGTCGGGCCGATTCACCCGCACGTCGATGCGGCGATACCCGCTGTCGGCGCGGGTATCCTGACGCTCGTAGCTGACCAGGTAGTAAGCGCTGTTCTCGCGAAAGACCTGGGTTACGCCCGGTGCAAACTCGTTCGTGTTGACGATGGCGAATCCACCCGTATTCTCGGAAACCGTCTGGAGGAATTCCCGCTCGAGCTTGAACGTGTCTGAGCCGCCGGGACTAGCGTCCAGGCCGTGGATGTCGATGCAGTAAATGTTGACGTTGGCCAGCTGGGCCTGGCGGAAGGTCGCGCGCATCTCATTGACGTGAACGCTCGCGACGCCCTGGGGATCACCGATGTCGCCGTACTTCATCGGGGTAGCCAGTGCCTCGAAGTCGATCGGGATGCCGGGGCTGATGAAGAAGACCGCCTTGCGCCGGTGCGGGATGGCGGCGAGCGACTCCGTCACACTTCTGAGAGTCTGCAATGAGTACCGCTCGAACAGTTCTCTGCCGGTCGGCTCACGGATGGCAGGCGTCGAGTGCTGCACGGCCTGCAGCAGGCGAGCCCGATCCGCCGTGAACTCCTGCCCGTTTCTCTGGTCCCTCGTGAAGACCACCGCCGCAAGGTCTCCGCCACCCAGGCGATTGATGATGTCAACGGCGGTTCGCGTCATCGTTGCCAGATCGCGCAGACGCTCCACGAGAGCATCGTCGAGAAGCAGAACGATGAGACGTCGATCGGCGCCGATCGTGTTGGAGTGGACGTCGGGCGTGACGTCGCTCGGCCACGCCGTCGCCGACGGAGCTGGCGGAGGAAGTTCGACGGACGAAAAGTTTACAATGCGCTGCAGGCGCCCGTCTTCGAGCACTTCGAAGTCAGACGCCGTGAGGCCCCGAACCGGCTGATTGTTCCTGTCCAGGACCGAGACGTCCAGTTGGACTACTTCGACGCCACTCTGGAACTTGGGGCGGGTCTGCGTCGCCTGGCCCAGAACCTCAGATTGCTCTGCATGGAATAGAACTGCTACGCTGCACACACAGCAGACGACCAGGTAGACACTCCGACCTTTCCGGCGTTTGGATGTCGTGCTTCGTGCTCTACGGCCGCACGGATTTCCACGAAGGATGCACCTGCCGATGCTGTTCACCACGTACCTCGAGCGCGAAACCCGTTCAAATGATGTTGTCGCGAGCGACGTGCTGGAGGCGGTCAGAGGCGTCTGGGTCAACACACGAGAGGAGTACACCCACAACTGGATGTACAGGTGCCTCCGTCGCAGAAGTAGGACCACATGTCCCGGCCCACTTCGAATTCGCACCACTGATCGCAGTCGCCGAATCCTCCGCTACAGAAATTCGGCATCTGGACCGCGCAATCCACGACGTTGCAGTAGACAAGCAGGTATGGTGCCTGGCCACACGCAGCCCGATACTGCTCTGTACACACCTAAGTGTAAAGCAGGTCGCTGCGAAAGTAGGATTGTCGAGTCTGAGTAGTTTCTGCCGACGATTCCGAATCATGTTCGGCGCGTCACCGACAGCCTATCAGCACGAACGTCGTGGTCCTCGGGCCACCGGACAATTGCCAAGGAGCCGTGCTCACGGACGCCTGGCTTGTTCAACGCGATCGCGCAAGGAAGAGGAGGCTGACCTACGGCGCATTTGCCGACGCACTGACCTGTCCATTCTGAGCACTGAACCCCACCGCGGCCCGTGGAGCGCAGGAACGATCTGATGACTGGAAGACGGCCGAACGCACGACCGGACGAAGCACACGGGCCTGCCCATCGAGAACCTCGCCAGCCGCCAGGTGGGGGATTGACCGCGCTCCTGAGTAGTACGCGTCTACCTGTCCACTCGCTCGCCGGGTAGTTCCGGTGCAGGAGCGTGATCGCCGCCTTGGAAACGCCGTCGTCCTGCGTCAGAGTCCCCGGAGGTGGGGGCCCGGGGCGCCCGGGCGGCGGTTCGCGTCTGACTAAGGGACCTGATGTTGCCTGCAGCGATATGGAGGACAACGCGTGAGGCCCTGATATCGCCTATCGTCTCGTCCTGCCCGTGACGAGGGACACTCGCCGCGGCGCAGATCGCCACGTCGCCTGCCGTCTGCCGCCGCCGCGAGCCGTCGGCCCGACCCCGTCTCTGCCGAAGCGCGCGAGCGCGAAGGCCCCCAGCCTCCAGCCTCATGCTCGCGCCCACTTCATCGTGCCAGCTCCCTCCGCTTCCAGATGAGGTAGATCGCCGGGTAAACGAGCAGCTCCATCAGGAACGAGGTTGCCAACCCGCCGACCATCGGCGCGGCCACCCGCTTCATCACGTCCGCCCCGGTCCCGAGCGACCACATGATCGGCATCAATCCCATCATCGCGGCCGTGACGGTCATCATCTTCGGCCGCACGCGCTTCACGGCGCCGTGGATGATCGCCGCGTGCAGATCCTCACGCGTGTTGAGCTGCCCCTTCGCCTTCGCCTCGTCGTGCGACAAATCGAGAAACAGCAGCATGAACACGCCGGTTTCGGCGTCGAGGCCCATCAACGCGATCATGCCGACCCACGCCGCAATCGACACGTTGTAGCCCAACCCGTACATGAGCCATACCGCGCCGACCACGGAGAAGGGCACGGCCAGCATCACGATGCTCGCCTTCATGGCCGACCGCGTGTTCATGTAGAGCAGGAAGAAGATGAGGAACAGCGTGATCGGCACGACGACTTTCAGCCGCTCGCGCACCCGCAGCATGTTCTCGTACTGCCCGCTCCATTCCAGCGAGTAGCCCGAGGGCACCGTCAGGCCCCTGGCGACCGCGCCGCGGGCACGTTCGACGTAGCCGCCGATGTCGCTGTCGTTCATGTCCACGAACACGAACCCCGCGAGCAGGCCGTTCTCGTTGCGTATCATCGAGGGTCCGGCCACCGTCTTGATGGCCGCCACCTGCGACAGCGGAATCTGCGCGCCGGCGGGCGTCATGACCAGGACGCGCCCGAGGCGGTCGAGATCGTCGCGCAATGCGCGCGGGTAGCGTACGTTCACCGGGAACCGGGCTCGGCCCTCGATGGTCGTCGTGACGTTTTCGCCGCCAACCGCCGACAGGATCACGTCCTGCACCGAGGCCACCGAGAGCCCGTATCGGGCGAGTTCGTCGCGATTGATGTCGAAGTCCACGAAGAACCCTCCGGCTGCACGCTCGGCGAACA
This sequence comes from uncultured Acidobacteriota bacterium, assembly GCA_963843385.1. Lineage (GTDB taxonomy): Bacteria > Acidobacteriota > Vicinamibacteria > Vicinamibacterales > JAKQTR01 > CAVOHU01. Next base: position 728,827 of record CAWJJY010000003.1, on the reverse strand, counting down.
CGCTGCGCGTCCCGGGCACGTCGCGGAGAATTGTCTCGAGCCTTGCACCGATGGCTTCGATCTCCTTCAGATCGGCGCCGTAGATCTTGATGCCGACCGGCGTCCTGATCCCGGTCGTCAACATGTCGATCCGCGCCTTGATGGGCATCGTCCACGCGTTGGTCGTGCCCGGAATCTGCAGCGCGGCGTCCATCTCGGCGACCAGTTCCTCCCACGACATCCGGTCCGGCCAGATGTGACGCAGCAGCCACGCCTGCAGCCACTCGGGCGCCCGGGCCGAGTACCACCGCGCCCGGTACCTCCATTCCGACGCCGGCTTCAGCGACACGACCGTCTCCATCATCGAGAACGGGGCGGGGTCGGTCGATGTCTCCGCCCGTCCCGCCTTGCCGAACACGCGCGTCACCTCGGGGAAGGACTTCAGGATCGCGTCCTGCTTCTGCAGCAGTCGGCCGGCCTCCGTCACCGAGATGCCAGGCAGCGTTGTCGGCATGTAGAGAATCGTGCCCTCGTTGAGCGGCGGCATGAACTCGTGGCCGAGCTTCAGATAGACGGGAACCGTGCTGATCACGATGAGGACGGCCGTGATGATGGTCGCCTTCGGAAACCTCAGCACGAACCTGCACGCCGGCTCGTACACGGCGAAGAGCAGCCGGCTGATCGGGTGCCGTTCCTCCCGGTAGTACCTGCCAACGGTCACCTGGTTGACGATCCACGCGAGCGGCCTCGGCCGGAACGTGAAGTAGTCCATTCTTGCGAAGAGCATGCGGAGCGCGGGGTCGAGCGTCAGGGCCAGCAGGGCCGCGATGAACAGCGCGAGGTTCTTCGTCCACGCGAGCGGCGTGAACAGGCGCCCTTCCTGGTCGACCAGGGTGAAGATCGGGAGGAACGCGACCGCGATCACGAGCAGCGAGAAGAAGACCGATGGCCCGACCTCCTGAAGCGCTGCGAGGCGCACCGCATGAAAGTCGCCCTGGCGCCCGCCGTGCTCCCAGATCTCGAGCTTTTTGTAGGCGTTTTCGACCTCGACGATGGCGCCGTCCACCAGGACGCCGATCGAGATGGCGATGCCGGCGAGCGACATGATGTTCGACGAGATCCCCATCATCCGCATCGGGATGAATGCCAGCAGCACCGAGACCGGGATGGTGATGATGGGCACGATCGCCGACGGAATGTGCCAGAGGAAGATGAGAATGACGAGGCTGACGATGGCGATTTCGACGAGCAGTTCGTGCTTGAGCGTGTCAATGGATCGCTGGATCAGATCGGAGCGGTCGTAAGTCGGGACGAGGCGGACGCCCGCAGGCAGGGAGGGCCCGATGTCCTTGATGAGGGTCTTGACCCGGCCGATGACCTCCCGGGCGTTCTCCCCGTGACGCATGACCACGATGCCGCCTACGGCATCTCCCTGGCCGTCGAGGTCGGATATCCCTCGCCGCATCTCCGGTCCGATCGCGACGGAGCCGACGTCGCGCAGGAGGACCGGCGTGCCGCGGGCATCGGTCTTGAGGACAATCTTCTCCAAATCCTCCTTCGAGCGGACATAGCCGCGGCCCCGCACCATGAACTCCCGGCCCGCGAACTCGAGCAGTCGGCCGCCGACATCACTGTTGCTCTGCCGCACGGCTTCGGCCACCTCGGTGATGCTCAACTCGAACGAGCGAAGGCTGGTCGGATCGACCGTGACCTGGTATTGCTGGACGAACCCGCCGATGGAGGCGACCTCGGCGACACCGGGAACCGACTGCAGGCGGTAGCGCAGGTTCCAGTCCTGGAAGGTACGCAGGTCGGCCAGCGAGTGGGTGCCCGAGTCGTCGACCAGCACGTATTGGTACACCCATCCCACGCCGGTGGCATCGGGTCCGATCTCGGTGCGCACTCCCTGCGGGAGCAACGGCTGGATCTTCGAGAGATACTCGAGCACGCGGGACCGCGCCCAGTAGATGTCGGTGCCGTCCTTGAAGATGATGTAGACGTAGCTGAAGCCGAAGTCCGAGAAGCCGCGGATGGTCTTGACGTTGGGGGTGCCGAGCAACGCGCTGACGATCGGGTAGGTGACCTGGTCCTCGATGATGTCGGGGCTGCGGTCCCACCGGGAGTACACGATGACCTGCGTGTCGGACAGATCGGGGATGGCGTCGACCGGGATGTGCTGCAGCGTGTAGATGCCGAAGGCCGCGACGACCGCGGAGGCGAGCAGCACGAGGTACCGGTTCTCCGCGCTGAAACGAATGATGGATCGGATCATTCGGCCGTCTCTCACTTCTTCTCGCGGCCTGAGGGGGCCGGAGATGAGCTCATGGCCGACAGAGCGGCCTTCAGACTCGATTCCGAATCCAGCAGGAAGTTGGCTGACGTCACGACGCGGTCGCCGCTCGCCAGTCCCTTGATCACCTGGTAGCCCTGCGCCAGCTTCGCCCCGAGCAGGACCTCGCGCGGCTCGAGCCGCCCGTCCGACTGATCGATGAACACGATCTGACGATCGCCGGAATCAATCACGGCGCTTTCGGGAACGACCAGGCCGGTTCCCAGGTCGGTGCGCAGAAGCACGTCGGCGAACATGTCCGGCTTCAGCGCATCGTCCCGGTTGTCCACTTCGACCCGGACCTTCACCGTGCGCGTCTTCTCTTCCACGGTCGGCGCGATGTAGGTGACAGGGCCGCGCCAGGTCTTGCCGGGGAGGAACGTGACGCTGACCTCGGCCTGCATGCCGACCCGTATCGCGGGCAGATCCGATGTGTAGACATCGGCCAGCACCCAGAGCCGTGACAGGTCGGCGATGTCGAAGAGCGTGTCCGCCGGCATCACCCGCATGCCCTGGTAGACGTTCTTCTGCGTGACGATCCCGCTGACCTCGGAGTGAAGATCCAGCGTCCGCCGGACGGTTCCGGTCCGCTCGAGCTCCTGGATGTCCTTTGGCTGGATGTCCCAGAGCAGCAGCCGCTCTCTCGCGGCGTCGAGAAGGTTGGCGCCGCCCTGCGCGACCGAGGCGATCTCGCTCGACGCCAGCTGCCGCCGGGCTCGAAGGGCCAGCAGGTACTCCTGTTGCGTGGCGACCAGGTCGGGGCTGTAGATCGAGAGCAGCGGATCCCCTTTCTGGACCGGCTTGCCGGTGAAGTCCACGTAGAGGCGCTCGACGTAGCCTTCGAACTTCGTGTGCATGTGGTAGAGACGTCGCTCGTCGGGCGCCACGCGGCCCACCGTGCGGATCACGTGCTCGATGTGCTGCAGCTGGACCAGCTCGGTGCGCAGGCCGAGCAGGCTGCGCCGTTCGGGCGAGAGCGAGACGATGGCGCGTCCGGAAACCACGCTGGCCTCCGACTGGAGTTCGTCCTGGTAGACCGGGACGAACTCCATGCCCATCGAGTCCTTGGCGGGCCTGTCGGAATGCACGCCGGGGTCCATCGGCGAGCGGTAGTAGGCGATCTTGCGTCCTGTCGACGGCGCACCGGATCCAGCCGGCGAAGCGCCCGCACCGGAAGGCGCGTCGTCCATGGGGACCAGTCTCATCCCGCAGATCGGGCAGTCGCCGGGCTTGTCCGAGATGTAGGTCGGGTGCATCGGACACTGGTAGCGCTGCACCTTGGCGGCCGGCCCCGAGCCGGCTTTCCCGGCCGAGCGGCCGCATGCGCCCCACGCGAGGCCGAGCGCCAGGAGGAGCGCGATGACTCCGATGATGCGAATTCGACGTCGAGACATGTCAGTCACCTCGCTACCTGCTTCCCATGCCGCCCGCCATCGCCGATCCGGATCCGCCGGCCCCCGGGGCCCGTCCCGGTCCGGACGGCGCACCCATGCCGGCGGTCGGTTCCAGGCTCGCTTCTTCCAGGCTCGCGATCAGTATCTCGTGTTGCGCGACGAGCGTCGCCCGCGTCCATCGATCTCCCGCCATCGTCGTCATGGCCTCGAGCACGGACGAGAACGGTACCGTGCCGTTCTGGTAGTTCGCGACGGATGCTTCCAGCGTCATCCGATCCTGCAAGAGGATGCCCTTGTCGTAGAGCGTGATGGTCTGTTCCGCCGAGTCGATCCGCCGGTATCGATCTTCCGTGAGGTAGCGAAGCTGGAGGTCGAGCGACTCGAGCGCCCGCTGGCCGCTCTTGATGGTCAGATCCGCTTCCGCGACCGCGCTCGCGCGGGCCTTTCTGTTGACCGGAAGATTGATGCCGACCCCAGCCAGCCAGACAGGGGCGAGGCCGCCGCGGTCCATGAGCGACGCCTGGACCGTGAAATCCGGCTTGCGATTCCTCTCGGCGAGGTCGAGCGACAGACGATCCCGATCCAGGATGATGCGCGCGGCAGCCAGCTCCGGGCTCACCTCCCGCGCACGATCGATCACCTCGTTGAGGGAGAAGGGATCCGGCCGCAGCACAACCCGCGCATCTTCCCCCGGCAGTGTCACGCCCTCCGAACCGGCGAGGAGCCGAAACAGCTCGGCGATGCGCAGCTGCGCTTCGGTTCCCTGGTCGATCGCCAGCCGCTCGACGCGGGTGTTCTCGAGCTGCACGCGCAGCACGTCCTGCTGTGCGCCCTGGCCGACGGCATATCGCCCCCTCACGACGACCTCGAGGTCCTCCCACAGATTGCGCTGGTCTTCTGCAAGATCGTGCAGCTCCCTGGCGAGCAGCAGGCCGACATACGCCCGCTTGACCGATGCGATGAGGCTCAGCCGGGCGCGGGCGAGCTGCTGTTCCGCGACGCCTGCGTCTTTGGCCGCAATGTCCGCGCGCAGCTGCCGCTTCCCGGGCCACGGGAGGTTCTGGCTCGCCATCAGCGCGAGCGTCGTCATGGGCATTCGGCCGAGGCTCGGGGCCCAGCCGTCATTCGTGTATGCGATGGAGACCATCGGATCGGGCAGCGCAGACGCCTGCACCGGGCGCTGCCGCGCGGCATCGATCGCAGCTCTGGCGGCCATCAAATCGGGATTTCTCTCGAGCGCCCGCGCGATGAGCGCCTCGAGGACCGGGTCGGCCGGCGGCGGCGCCTTCGAGCCCTGGGCCGCTGCAGGAGCGGCAGTGAGTGCGAGCACGCAGAGCAGCAGCCACGTACCCGGAAGAAGTTTCGAGGCGACAGACATGAGACCTCCAGAACGATGGACCGGACAGATTCGACGAAACCTCGGCCCGGGCCCGGTCGGAATGCGACGCGAGGCTCGAGCGGGCCGACGAACCCGACGACAATTATGGGTCTTGACGGAACCGCGGAGGCACACTTCAGCCTCCGGGAAGCCCAGGTATCAGGCTCTCAGAACCGTGACGCGAAGGAAGGGAACGAACGAGTGCGCGAGAACGGCCGATACGCTCAGAAGGTCAGGCTCCAGCCTTTGTGAAGCCGCCGTCGAAATGTCGGGCAGAACCTGAGGAGAATCCAGCCTGGCCGCACCGTGATCGGCCTGCTCGGTGTGGCAGCAGCCCGGGAGGCTGCTCACCGTCTGGCCGGACTGGGGTGGCCGATGGCAACAGGCGTGTTCGGCCGGGACGGGGGTCTGCGCCTGCCGGCACAAACACATGGCGGCGAGCGGGTTGGCTACCGCCACGGCCATCATGGCCACGGAGAGTGCACGCAGAAACCGCCGCATAGGCTAACTGAACCACGCGGTCCGTGAAGTTGTCAAGCCGAGATACCCTGTACCAGAGTACAGGGTGACGCGCCAGACTACACCATTCTCCGGCGTATCCCGCGGTTCAGGCTGTGGATCTGGCGGCGCAGCACCTTCAGCCGCGCGTGGTCGTGGGCCTCGATCGCCTTGTCACGCTCGCCCTTGAGCGACCGCAGCTGCATCTTGATCGAGCCCTTGTCGATGCCCACCACGTCGTGGTGCTCGTGCGTCTGGATGCCGAGCGCTTTGCAGATGGCCACCAGCAGATGGTCCTTGTTGAGCTGGGTGTAGCCCTGCACAGCGTCGTGCTGGATCTCCTTGGCGATATCGCGAAGTTCGCCGACAGTCTTTTCCTTCAACTCGTGAAAGGTGTACGGCACGTCTCAACTCCTCAGGTGAATCGGCCCCAAGACCCTTCCGGCGTCCTTGACTCGCGCATTCTACCCCGAGGCCCCGACAAGCCAGAAACGTGAACGGAATCGTGAGTCCGCTGAAGTCGCGCCGGAACCGCGCCGGAACCGCTTGACAAGGACGCGTGCCGGGCCGACACTGTCGATGGACTCGCCCCCGCGGATGTCGCCCCCAGGTCCACTGGAGGCCGCCCGTGCGCCACCATCTACCGCCGCTCAACTTCCGCGTCTTCACGGTGCTCGTCATCGTCAGCCTGCCGTTGCTCGTCGCGGCAGCCACGCTCGTGCTTGGCGTAGGCCAGGCGAAGCTGCGTGATGCCTACGGCACCCAGTTGACCCAGGTCGCGGAGCACACCGCAGCCGCGGTTGATGCGTATGTGTTCCGCCGCATCATCGACGCGCAGATCCTGTCGAGAGTGGCAGTGATCCGGGCGGCGGCGCTGACGGGCAACGCGACGCCGTTCGACCTCGGCAGGACCCGCGCGTTGGACCAGGCGTGGGTCCGGGGGGCCGGGCCCATCGTGCAGCAGACCGGCATCCTGGAAACGCCGGCCTCACGCTTCCTTCGGGAGATTGTCGAGAACGACCGGATCTACCGCGAGATCTTCGTGACCGATCGTTCGGGGCGGCTGGTGGCTGCCTCCAACGTGGTCAGCTCGTACTACCAGGCCGCGGAGGAGTGGTGGCGCGAGGCGTTCGACGATGGGGTGAGGGGCCGGGTGAGCGTGGGCGACGTCACGTGGGACCAGAGTTCGCGCTCGCACGCGGTGCAGATTGCCATGCCCGTGTTCGATCGCCCGGACGGCAGCCTGATTGGCGTCATGAAGGTCCTGGCCGATGCGCGCGAGCTGCTGGCCGTGGTCGGCAGCCTCCGGATCGGTGTGACCGGAGAGGCCATGCTCATCCGGCCTGACGGCACGGTGGTCTACAACCGCGGCGTCACCGGCACGAGGAGCCGGTTCTTCGCCGCGGACCTGTTGCGCGAGCGGCTCAAGGTGGATCGCGGCGGCGATCCGGAGTATCGGCTGCAGTTCTCCTCGCTCAACCAGGATGGCCGCGCGTGGCTCGTCGCGATCGCGCCGAGCCAGCTCAGTGCGAGTTACCCGCACCTGGCCTGGCTGGTGGCCGTGGCCCAGGCGGAGGACGAGCTGTTCGCGCCCGTGCGCTCGCAGTGGTGGCACATGCTGGGCGTGTTCAGCCTGTTCGCGCTGGTGCTGCTCGTCGTGGCGGCGTGGTTCTCGATGCGGCTCGCCGCGCCGTCAATCGAGCCGGAGCTGCACGTGTATCAGCACCCCGATGCGCCGCGGGCGCGGGACGCGGCGTAGTCGTCGGATCGGCGTTGGTCCCTTGCCGCTCACCGGACGCGGCAAGCCCTGCCGGCATCCGCAATTGTGGCCATCCTGGCGGAGCAGTATTCCGCCGGGTTCAGGCGGCGGGCGCCCGGTTCGGGGGAGGCAAGGGACCACCTTCCTTCATCTCCGGCATCGCGGCTCCTCATTTCCCTGAATAATGGACTATCGTACCGCCAACGGTAGGAGGCCCGATGCTCACTCGACGAGACGTGATCAGGAGCGCCTGCGCGGCCGGGATCGCGCTGGCCGCCGAACGCCGGGGGATCTTCGCGCAGTATGCCCTCAGGACCGCCGAGTCGGAGGCGTCGCTGGCGCGCTTCATCGATCCGTTCATCGGTACCGGCGGTCATGGCCACACCTTCCCCGGGGCCGCCGTGCCATACGGCATGGTGCAGGTCAGCCCTGATTCCGGCAAGCAGGGGTGGGACTGGTGCTCGGGCTATCACCAGTCCGACACGGTCATCGCCGGCTTCACCCACACGCATCTGAGCGGAACCGGCATCGGCGATCTGTGCGATATCCTCGTGATGCCCTTCGTGTCGAGCGGCGGCGGCATGCCCGGCGACGTGCGGTCGCCCTTTTCCCACGAGAAGGAAAGGGCCGCGGCCGGGTACTACAGCGTCGACCTGCTCGGGTCCGGCCTCAAGGTGGAACTGACCGCCACCAAGCGCGTGGGCATGCACCGTTACGCTTTCCCGGCCATGCCGGTCTCGAAGCAGCCGGGGGTCGTGGTGGACCTTGGCCACGCGATCAACTGGGACCAGCCGACCGAGACCCAGCTCACCATCGAGGGCCCGACGACGCTGACCGGGTACCGCCGGTCCACCGGCTGGGCCAAGGATCAGATCGTGTACTTCGCGATCCGGTTCTCGACGCCGATCATCACCTTCGCGCTCGGCAGCGACGAACAGTCCACCTCCGAGGTCCGGCAAGTCCGGGACAAGAAGGTCAAGGGTGTGTTCCGGTTCGGATTGCGGCCGGGTGACCCGCTGCTCGTCAAGGTGGGGATCTCGTGCGTCAGCGTCGAGGGCGCCCAGAAGAACCTCGCGCGGGAGCTGCCGGGATGGGAGTTCGACGAGATCCGCAACGAGGCGGCCCAGGCGTGGGAACGCAAGCTGCAGCGCGCGGTGGTGCAGACGCCGGATGCCGCCCGCAAGACGATCTTCTACACGGCGCTCTATCACTCGATGCTCGCTCCGACACTGTTCTGCGATGCCGACGGCGCCTACAGGGGAGCCGACGGCAAGGTCCACCCGAATACGGCGTTCCTCAACCACACGGTGTTCTCGCTCTGGGACACCTTCCGCGCCCTGCACCCGATGCTGACGCTCATCCAGCCCGACAAGGTGGACGACCTGGTGCAGTCGATGATGGCGTTCTCGCGGGAGAGCGGGTTGCTGCCGGTGTGGTCGCTCTGGGGCAACGAGACCAACACGATGATCGGCTACCATGCGGTCCCGGTGATCGCCGACGCCGTCAACAAGGGCCTGACCACCGTGAATCGCAACGATGTATTCGACGCGATGAAGAAGAGTGCCGCCCAGGAAGGCCGCGGCCTGAAATTCCTGAACGGGCCCGACGCGAAGGGGTATGTTCCGGCGGACGCCGAGAACGAGTCCGTGTCGAAGACGCTCGAGTACGCCTTCGACGACTGGTGCATCGCGCGGATGGCCGGCAAGCTCGACCGCGTGGTGGACCAGCGCCAGTTCCTGGCCCGCGCGGGGTTCTATCGAAACCTCTTCGACAGCTCGACCGGCTTCATGCGGGGCCGGCTCGCCGACGGGTCGTGGCGCACCCCGTTCTCGCCGCTGCTCGCCGATCACGCCAAGGGCGACTTCACCGAAGGCAACGCGTGGCAGTATTCGTGGTTCGTTCCGCACGATGTCCGCGGATTGATCGCGCTGATGGGAGGGCCCGACGCGTTCGTGAAGAAGCTGGACGAGCTGTTCGATCAGAAGACGGAGGTCGAAGGCGCCAACGCCTCGCCGGACATCTCGGGGCTCATCGGCCAGTACGCGCACGGCAACGAGCCGAGCCATCACATCCCGTATCTCTATGCCTATGCCGGCGCCCCGTGGAAGGCGGCCGAGCGTGTGCGGCAGATCACGACGGGACTTTACGGCCTCGGGCCGGACGGGTTGTGCGGAAACGAGGACTGCGGTCAGATGTCGGCGTGGTACGTCCTCAGCTCGATCGGCCTCTACCCGGTGAATCCCGCCGACGGAAACTTCGTGATCGGAACGCCGCACTTCGACAAGGTGACGCTCGACCTTGGGGGCGGCCGCGTGTTGAACGTCGAAGCAAACGGGCTGTCGGACTCGAACACCTACGTCCAGGGTGTGACGCTCAACGGCAAGCCCCTCGATCGAGCATGGGTCGCCTACAGCGATCTCGTGGTTGGCGGCACGCTTCGGTTCACGATGGGCGCCGAGCCGAACCGGCAGTGGGCCACCGCGCCGGAAGCCGCTCCGCCTTCGATGACCAAGGGGTAAAGAAGGCTGGAGGCTGGAGGCTAGGGGCCGGATCACGAGGCGTGACGGCGGAACGACTGGCTGGACGCAGTTGACCGCCGCCGAACCGGATGGACGAGTGTGCCTGATAGTCTGACAGACCCGCCCACAAAGCGGTGGCCGGGTGAACAACGTGTCACGCGGCGTGGCTGAGCCGCCAGCCTCCGGCCACCAGCCTAGTCTGGTGCAAAGCGTATGAATCGTCGCGATTTCCTGCTCGCGTTCGGAGGGGCCGCCGTAGCCGGGGCCGTTCGCGCTCCCGGCCTGTCGGCACATGGGGCCGAGTGGCACGGGCAGCCCGCCCCGCGCCCCCGCGTGGCCGTGCTCTGGGAACCCGGATTCCCGACTGCCGACAGCTCGCCGATACCTGAGGCCGTCATCCAGGAGGCGCTTGCGGAGGCCGACGTCGCGTGGCTGGGCGTCGAGAAGTTTGCAAGCCAGTCCGGGCCCGGTCGCTTCGACCTCGTCCTGACGCCGTACGGAAGCGCGTTCCCGCGGCGGGCGTTCAGCGCGCTCATTGGCCACCTCGCCCGGGGCGGACATTGGGTCAATCTTGGCGGCGCGCCCTGTGCGGTACCGGTGGTCCGCCGAGGCGACGGATGGGCGCCGGAAATCAGGCAGGTCTCCCTTCACAGGCGGCTCGGGATCACGCAGGCGTTTCCGGTCGCGACCGACCTGGTGAGATTGTGGCAGTCAGCCCCGGAGTGCGAGTGGGCTCGCGCGCTGCTCGACCGGTTCACCCCGTCCATCGTTCACGAGCTGTATGTCCGGTTCACGGCGGAGAAGGACCTCCCGGATGAGGATGGATCGGCGGGTCCGCGTGATGCGGTCATCAGGGCGCTGGCCTTCGGGCTCGACGGGCAACGCAACCGGCTGGCCGCGCCATTCGTGGCGATCGATCGCGTGCTCGGCGAGTTCGCCGGCGGGCGCTGGGTCTTTGCGACGAGCGATAGACCCGTTGACGCCGTGAGCCTGCGCCACCTGGTGACCTACGCCCTCAGCGGCGGCTCTCGCCTCGCGGCGAGGCCCTCGTTCGCCTGCTACAGGGACGGCGAGTCGCCGGCGATCACAATCCGTCTCCTGCGGCCAGCGGCGAGCGCGGCCGACGCGGCCTCAGTCGACTGCGGTCTCCGCCTCAGCGACGCCGGTGGCGTGGAACGGCTGCGCACCACCCTGACGCTTGCTGGCGCGGGACCGGCAATCGCGGCCACCGTCCATCTGGCCATCGACGGGGACGCCGCGTTGTCACCCGGCCTCTACCACGTCGAGATCGAGGCGGCCGCGGACGCGGATCCCGAGCGAACGCTGCGCTGCTCGACGGGATTCTGGGTCCATGATGCCACGCTCGTCGCGAGCGGCCGGGCGCTTGGCGTGGACGGGTCCGGCCTCACGCGAGATGGCAAGCCTTTCCCCGTCACCGGCACGACCTACATGGCCTCGGACGTGCAGCGACGCTTCCTGCTCGAGCCGAACCCGCATGTGTGGGATCAGGACTTTGCGGAGATGAAACGGGAAGGCGTCAACCTGGTGCGCACGGGCATCTGGACCGGCTGGACCCTCCACTCGTCGGACGCCGGGGCCCCGGAGGAGGGCGTCCTGCGTGCGATCGACGCCTTCATGCTGACCGCCCGCCGCCACGACATCCCGGTCGTGTTCACCTTCTTCGCGTTCCTGCCCGAGACCTGGGGCGGATCCAACCCCTATCTCGATCCCCGTGCGATCGAGGCACAGCACGCGTTCGTCGCACCCATCGTCCGTCGCTGCCGCGGGATGAAAGACGTCGTCTGGGATCTCATCAACGAGCCCTCCTTCTCGTCGAGCGCGACGTTGTGGTTCACGCGGCCCAACGGCGACGAACACGAGGCTCGCGCGTGGGACGAGTGGCTGAGCGAGACGTATCCCGCCCCGACATCCGAGGAGCGCGACGCGCGCCTGCAGGAGCTGTGGCGGCTGGCGCCGGGAGAGCCGATCGGGCTGCCTTCACCCGACGATTTTGAAGATGCCGGGGTGTTCGACAAGCGGCGTCCGCTCAAGGCCGCGGACTACCGGCGGTTCGCCCAAGGCGCGTTCCGGCAGTGGGTCGAGGACCTGACGGCCACCATCCGAGCCGCCGGCGATGGCGGCCAGCTCGTGACGGTCGGCCAGGACGAGGGAGGGACCTACGAGCGCCCGTCGAACCAGTTCCTCGCGCGCAGCGTGGACCTGACCAGCGTCCACACCTGGTGGCTCAACGACGATCTGCTCTGGGATACCGTGATGACCCGCGCGCCCGGCGTGCCGAATCTGGTGCAGGAAACCGGCGTGATGTTCAACGAGCGCGCCGACGGCTTCGCGTGGCGCACCGAGGAAGACGTGCGCGATCTGCTGGAACGCAAGCTCGCGCTGGCCATCGGCGCGGGCGGTGCCGGGTACGTGCACTGGCTCTGGCACTCGAACTGCTACATGCCGTCGGACAACGAAGCGGCCATCGGCCTGCATCGCGCGGACGGCACCGTCAAGCCCGAATTCGACCCGCTGCGGCGGATGTCGGCGTTCGCGGCGTCAATCGCCCCGGCGCTGGTCGGGCGCGAGCGCGAACAGGTGCTGATGGTCGTTCCGCAGTCGCACCTGTTCAGCGTGCGGAACAACGCCACCGACGCGTTGCGCCGGGCCGTTCGCGCCATGGCTTATCACTGCCGCGTCACGACCTTTGCGGCCGGCGAGTACAACCTGACGAGCGTTGGCACTCCGCCGGTCATGGCTGTTCTCCCGTGCCCGCGCGTTCTTCGGAACGAGGCGTGGACGACGCTTCTCGGGTGGGTGGAGGCTGGAACGACACTGGCCGTGAGCGGCCCGTTCGATGAAGACGAGCACTGGCGGCCGACCGGGCGGATGGCGCGGCTCGGCATCGACGCCACCGTCGCACCCGTCGCGCAGGCTGAACTCGCACGCGTCGAGGGCGCCGCCTTGCGGCTCAGCTATCGCGGAGAAAAGATGCAGCGGGTCGAGAAGTCCGTGGTCACCGACGCGCAGCCGACCGCCGTGAAGCGGATCGCCGTGGGCAAGGGCCAGATCATCTGGATGCCGCTTCCGATCGAGCTTGCGCAGGAAGAGCCGGCGGCGGCAGCGTTCTACCGGTACTGTCTCAAACTGGCCGGCGTCCAGCCGCTGTTCAGCGCGGTGGACGAACCGTCGGTCCTGATCCACCCCGCGGTGTACCGCGACGCCATTCTGTTCACGATCGTCTCGGAGTCCGGCAGCGAGATGTCACTGCGCTTCAGTCCGATACCGGCCGGCCCGGCGTTCCCGGTGACGGTCGGGGCCGGGCGCGCCGCCCTCCTGCTCTTCGATCGCAAGCGAGGGACGCTGTTGACGAGATACCCATAGGCGGGAGGCTGGAGGCGGAAAGCCGGCGCCTTGATGCGTCGACCGGCCAGTCGTTGAGACGGTCCCTTGAGCCGAGCCGAGGGCGTGAGCTCGCAAATCGCATCGCAGGGGCCGAGATCCGGGATGGGTTGGGGACCCATCCCTGCCGCCGACAGCACCCCGCAGATGCGATTTGCCGGCGAGCGCGAGCGGGACCGCGAAACGACCGGCCGGTCGGCGCGCACGCGACCTACTTACGCCGAACGGCTTGCAGCTCGAACAGCGTCGACAAGTCCTCCGTCTTCGCTATGCCTGCAGCTGCGACGTGCAGTGCGGGCAGCGCGTGGCGGCCAGCGGGATCGCGGTCTTGCAGAACGTCGCAGTCCTTGGTCGTGACCGGCGCGGCCGCGGGCGGCCTCTTCAGGCGGTTGATCTGCTTGATGACGACGAAGATCGAGAACGCCACGATCGCGAACTCGATGACCGTGTTGAGAAACACTCCGTAGGCGAGCGCCGGGGCGCCGGCTTTCCGCGCGTCAGCCAGCGTCGCGAAACTCTGCCCGGCCAGCGTGACGAACAGGTTGCTGAAGTCGACCTTGCCGATGAGCAGGCTCAGCACCGGCATCATCACGTCGTTGACGAGCGAGTTGACGATCTTGCCGAAGGCGGCGCCGATGATCACGCCGACGGCGAGATCCATCACGCTGCCGCGCATCGCGAATTCCTTGAATTCCTTCAGCATGGTCACTCCTCCGGCCGAGTTGGCGTTGAGCGCAGACGGTTTCGTCGGACATGGTATCCCATTGCCGACGCCGCGAATCCGGATTCGACCAGGCGCGGCGCGAGCGGATGCGCAGCCGCGGGCTGGCCGTTGATCGTCGCCACGAGCAGGCCCCCGCGCCGTCCTTCGCCCTCGAGCGCGAAGCCCAGGAGGGCCCCTGCGACAGCCTTCCCGGCCGAGGTGCGCTCCGGTTCCGATTCGGGCAGCCGGACGGTCACATCGGTGCTGCCGGCGCGCAGAAACGCCGCCAGTGCCCCGTTGACGAGGATGACACTCGCGCCCACCGCTCGCGCGAAGGGTGCCTGGGCGCCTTGGCCGGTCTCCAGAGCCGGCCACCTGAGGATCGCGCCATACGGATTGGCCGGGTCGGTGGCCGCCATCACCACCACCTCGGCGTCCTCGGGCGGCGTCCGCAGTGAGCGCAGCATCTCGAGCGCGGGGGGCCGCGCAAACTGCGTGGCGGCAACCCCGCTAACGAAGTACCCGCGGCGGATGCGGCCGCCATCCTCCATCGCCCGCAGCACGGGATAAATCGCCGCGAACCCTCCTGCGACGCCTTCGCTCGACACGACCTCTCGAGTCAGCACGCCGTACCGAGTGAGCAGCTGATCGGCAACCGCAGAGGCCCAAAGCGTCGGGGACAAGGCCGCGTCCAGCCGCGAGGCCATCAACGACCATCGGCCTTCAGCAGGCGGCGGCACGAGCCGCCGCGAACGGAAGGAGGGGCCTCGAACCGCCGGCCGCGTTGATCGGTCGGGCGGCTGCGTAAAGGCCCGCAGCGCCTGAAATGTGTCATTCGTGACCAGGCCCCGCCAGACGAGCGCCCACAACGCGTCGACGGTGTCACCAGGATAGCCGCCGCCGCCCGCGTCGTGAACAGGACCGAAATACGAGGCGCCTTCCCGCTGGAGATGGTCCACGATCGCTGTCTCGCGATCTGACCCGAGAGCCGGCGCCGCGGTTGCTTCGCGAGGCCGCACGAGCTTTGACAGGTGGTCTGTCAGGTACAAGGCAATGCGCCCGTCGCGCTGCCCGATTGATTCGACGCCGATCCAGCACACCTCTCCGGCCGACGCGAGCGTGTCCAGGCTGCGCGGGTCGTAGTCGGCGAGCCGGGCTGGCAGGATCACCGTTTCGAGCGTCGAGGCCGGCAGGGGCGCCCCCTGCAGGTGTTCCACCTCATCGAGCAGCGCGTCGAGCCCACGGCGCCCCGATCCGACACCCTGCCACCTCGTCAGAAATCTGCCGAGCGCGGAGGGCTCGACCGGCTCGATCTGATGGCGCAGTTTCGCAAGCGATCGGCTGCGGGCCTGCCGAAGCACGTCCGGCGAGCACCACTCGCGCCTGGTCCCTCCAGGCCGGAAGTCGCCCTCGATGAGCCGGTCGGCCGACGACAGCGTCCGCAGCAGCAGCTCGGTCGCGGTGGCGTCCAGCCCGTACCTCTCCGAAAACCCCATCGTCGTGAACGGGCCATGGGTGCGAGCGTAGCGAAGGGCGAGGGTGTCGAGCGGCGCATCTTCGGGCGAGAGCAACGCCTTGGGCAGGCCGGGCGGAAGCGACACGCCGAGCGCGTCGCGGTACTGGCTCGCGTGCTCGGCGGCCGCGTAGCGTGATGAGCCGGCCACCTCGATCCGGATGGCGCGAGAAGCGGCCACCAGGTCGTCCACCTGCGCGGCGACCTCGGGGCTCGTCGACCGCTCGACGACCTCTTCCTTCGTGAGATCGCCAAGGCGGAGCAGCAGATCGTGGAGGCCGTCGAGGCTCCGGGCCCTGAGCCGCTTCGACCGGCACTGCAGTTCGAGCTCGATCTCGTCGAGAACGTCCGCATCGAGCAGTTCGCGCAGGTCCGCCATGCCGACCAGGTCGCGCAGCAGCGCCTGGTCGATCGCGAGGGCCTGAGCGCGGCGCTCCGCGAGCGGCGAGTCGCCGTCGTACAGGTAGTTCGCGACATACCCGAAGAGCAACGAGGCGGCAAACGGCGACGGCGTCTCCGAGTCGACCGTCGTCACGCTGATCGACTTCCTTTCGATCCGCCGGGCGACGTCGATGAGCGCGGGCATGTCGAAGTCGTCTCGCAGGCACTCCCGGTAGGTCTCGAGCACGATCGGAAACGAGCCGAATCGACTCGCCACGGCGAGCAGGTCCGAAGCGCGTTTGCGCTGCTGCCAGAGCGGGGCGCGGTGGCCTGGCCGCCGGCGTGGCAGGAGCAGCGCGCGCGAAGCGGCCTCCCGGAAACGCGCCGCGAAATACGCCGTGGCGCCGAGCTCCGAGATCACCAGGTGCTCGAAGTCGGAGGAAGCCGGCAGCAGCAACGACGCGTCCGGCGGCGCGTCCGTCTCAGGAAACCGCACCACGAACCCATCGTCGGTCCACATGGTCTCGAGGTCGAGGCCGAGCTTCGCGCGGATGTTCGCCGTGGCGGCCATCGCCCACGGCGCATGAACGCGGCTGCCGAGCGGGGAGAGCAGGCACACGCGCCAGTCGCCCAGCTCGTCGCGGCACCTCTCGATGAGGATGGTGCGATCGTCCGGAACCAGACCGGTGGCCGCGGCCTGATCGGCGAGATAGCGGAGAAGGTTCTCGGCTGCCTGCGGGTCGAGATCGTGGGTGCGGGTCAGGCGATCGACGGCGGCAGGTGCCGGCAGGTCGCGCAGGTCGCGCACCAAACGGCCGATCCGCTCGCCCAGCTCCAACGGGCGGCCGGGCCTGTCGGCTTTCCAGAACGGCATCTTGCCAGGTTCGCCGGGCGCAGGAGAGACGGTGACTCGATCGTGGGTAATCTCCTCGATGCGCCACGAACTGGCCCCCAGCACGAACACCTCGCCCACGCGGCTCTCGAAGACCATTTCCTCGTCGAGTTCGCCCACGCGGGCGGCGCCCTTCGCGGCACCGGCGAGGAATACGCCGTAGAGCCCGCGGTCGGGAATCGTTCCGCCGCTGGTCACCGCGATGCGGCGTGCGCCATCTCGCGCGGCGATCGTGTGCTTGATGCGATCCCAGGTGAGCCGCGGTCGAAGTTCGGCGAACTCGTCGGACGGATAGCGGCCCGAGAGCATGTCGAGCACGCCGTCGAAGGCCGGGCGGCTGAGTTCAGCGAACGGCGCCGCCTGCCGCACCCTGTTGAACAGATCGTCCTCCCGCCACAGGTCGAGCGAGGCCATTGCCACGACCTGCTGGGAGAGGACATCGAGCGGGTTGCGCGGGTAGCGCGTGGATTCGACCAGCCCGTCGCGCATCGCCCGCGTGATGGCCGCGCAGGCCACGAGGTCTCCCCTGAACTTCGGGAAGAGGACGGCACGGCTCGTGGCGTCCACGTGGTGGCCTCCGCGGCCGACGCGTTGAAGGCCGCTGGCGACCGAGGGCGGCGCCTCGATCTGCACCACCATGTCGATGGCGCCCATGTCGATCCCGAGCTCGAGCGAGGAGGTGGCCACCAGACCCCGCACGCGCCCGGCCTTGAGGGCGTCCTCGATTTCGATGCGCTGATCGCGCGCAATCGACCCGTGATGCGCCCGCACCAGCAGCTCGCCCGCCAGGTCGTTCAGCGCGCCGGCGAGCCGCTCGGCGCTGCGGCGGTTGTTCACGAAGATCAGCGTGGACCTGTTGCGGCGGATCAGGTCGAGGAGGCGCGGATAGATGGCGGACCAGATGGACTCGCGGTGCACGGTCGGCGGTTGCAGGCTCGAGCCCGCGCGGAACTCCGCCATCTGCCCGAGCCTTGCCATGTCTTCGACCGGAACCTCGATGTGCAGGTCCAGCGCCTTTCTCCCGCCAGCGTCCACGATGGTCACCGGGCGATAGACGACATCGCCGCGCGCGGACTGGAACTGATCGTGAAGGTCGGTTTCTGCACCCGACGCGCCGGAGTCCGCTTCAATCCGGTGCGGGGATTTCGCGTGAGATGATGCGGCGCGTGATCGTGCCGTCGGCGTCGAACGCCGTGTTGAGCGACCGGGTTCACGGCCGCGCGCGCGGCCTGATCCGCGCGGCCCACCGGCTGGTCGCGGTTCCGCGCCGCCCAGGTAGCGCGCCACCTCGTCGAGCGGGCGCTGGGTGGCCGACAGCCCAATACGCTGGAGCGGCCGCGTCAGCAAGGCTTCGAGGCGTTCGATCGAAAGCGCCAGGTGGGCTCCGCGCTTGGTTGGCACCAGGACGTGAACCTCGTCGACGATGACCGTATCGATCGACCGCAGGGCTTCGCGAGCCTTCGATGTCAGCAGGAGATAGAGCGATTCGGGCGTCGTGATGAGAATGTCGGACGGGTCGCGCATGAAGCGTGCGCGCTCGTTCTGCGGCGTGTCACCGGTCCGGACCGACACGGCGGGCACGGCGTGCGGCGTTCCCGTCGCCAGGGCCAGGCGCGTGATGCCGGCGAGGGGCACGCGGAGGTTGCGCTCGACATCCACCGCGAGCGCCTTGAGCGGCGAGACGTAGAGCACGCGGCAGCGCCGCCCGGACGGGGGCGTCGGTTCGAACACGAGGCGGTTGATGGCCCACAGAAACGCGGCCAGCGTCTTGCCGCTGCCGGTCGGCGCCTGGATGAGGACGGATTGACCGCGGGCGATGGCGGCCCAGCCTTTGTGCTGGGCAGAGGTCGGCTCGCGAAACGAGTCGCGGAACCAGGCCGACACGACGGGATGAAACACCGCGAGAGGATCGGTACCCTTCGGGCGGGTGGCCATGGCAGCATTCTACTAGGCTGGCGGCTGGCGGCTCGCGGCTGGCGACTGGCGGCTGGCGGAGGACCCGGGGTCTGAAGTCCCCGGCCCGCGATCCGCGCGATCATTGCGACCGGCCTTGGCGCGTCTTCAGGCCCGCCCTCCATGCGACTCGACGACGTGCCGTCGGTTCCAATCATCCCGGAACAGGGGCGCGCCCTCATCAGGGAGGCCTGGTCTTCAGACCAGGCGCGAGGCTCGCGGCCGGCGGCATCTCAGTCCATCAGCACCTTGACGACGACCTTCGTGACCTCGGAGGGCGAGTCCACCGCAATGCCAGGCATGTGCCCCTCTCCGGGCCACAGCACCATGAGGTCGCCAGCGCACAGCGTGAGGAAATCACCTGTTCCGGTCCGTAACTCGAAGTCCTTCTCGGCGTCGTACACGCCAGGCCCCAGCCTCGATCCTGCTGCGTAGCCGATGCGCTCGGTTCCCGACGCCAGATACTGCAGATCCGCGTAGCGCCGGTGGGTCTCCCAGTTCCCTTCCTGCCGGGGCTTGGTGGCGTAGCGCTGCACGACGGCGTACAGGTTGCGCCCATCGAGTTCATAGGTGCCCGGCTCCAGCGCGGCGAAGTCCGTCTGGTCCAGGTAGTCGAAAGCCCGGTCGATACGGGAGCCGAGAACGGTGAATGCGCGCGCGCTGGCCAGCGAGTCAATCATCATGATGTCGCTCCCTCGTCTGCTGCTCGAGGGCCCGCCCATTCGAGCCACGCCGTCTTCGGGCTGCAGCTCGTGGCCGGCGGCTCACGGCCAGCCTTGAGCGCAGATCGGTGCTTGCACCGTGAGAATACCCGGGATCACGCAACCCGGCCGGCACGAAATGGCGTGTATGCCGGCTGCCACTGCGCGTGCGCAATGAGAGCCTCGAGGGCCTGGTCGTCGAGCAGGCGTCCAAGGCCCGCATGCCGGGCCTCCTGGGCCACGGCGAGCGCCACCCTGCGGGACACGCGGCGAATGTCGTCCATCTCGGGCAACAGGAGCCCCCGGCCTCGTTGCTCGGAGGTCACCTGGTCGCTCAGCACCTTGCTCGCTGCCAGGAACATCGCATCGGTGACCTTGGGTGTCTTGCTGACCAGTGCGCCCAATCCCACGCCCGGGAAGACGAACATGTTGTTGCACTGCGACGAGCCGATGCGCCGGCCATTCCACGTCACCTCGGCGAACGCAGTGCCGGTGGCCATCAGGCCGAGCCCGTTGGTGGCCCTGGCCACTTCCTCCGGCGTGCACTCGGATCGGCTCGACGGATTCGAGAGCGACAGGACGACCGGCCGGTCGGTGTGCTGCGCCATCAGTCCGAGTATCTCCGCGCTGAAGAGGCCGCGCTGGGCGGTCACGCCGACCAGCACCGTCGCACGGGCGTTCCGGACGACGTCGATGAGGTCGATCCGATCCGACGAGGGCAGGGACCAGCCCGCGATCGCGGCGCGATCCTGCGCGACCATCTCCTGCCACTTGGACAGTCCAGGCATGCCCTTGACGAGCAGCCCCTGCTGATCGACGGCGAAAATCCGCCGGCCGATCTCGTCGTCCGAGAGGCCTTCTTCGCCGAGCGCCGTGCGGATGTTCATCGAGATGCCGGTCCCGGCCTGGCCCATGCCGACGATGACGAATCGCTGATCGGCGAACCGCTGGTCCTTGATCCGCATCGCGCTGATGAGCGAGGCGAGCGTGACGGCGCCGGTGCCCTGGATGTCGTCGTTGAACGACAGCACGCGCTCGCGGTACCGGCCAAGCAGCCTGAACGCCTTGTGCTTGGCGAAGTCCTCCCACTGCACGAGCGCCTCCGGGAAGTTGCGCCGCACGCCCAGGATGAAATGCTCGATGAACTCATCGTACTCGGCCCCTTCCAGTCGCGGATGGCGCCATCCGAGGTACAGCGGGTCGTCGAGCAGCTTCGGGTTGTTGGTGCCGACATCGAGCGTCAGCGGCAGGCAGCAGGCCGGATGGAGGCCGCCCGCGGCGACATACAGGGTGACCTTGCCGACCGGGATCCCCATCCCGTCGGAGCCGAGATCGCCCAGACCCAGGATGCGCTCGCCGTCGGTGACGACGATCAGCGACACGCTCGGCAGCGAGATGCTCTGGAAGACCCGATCGACGTTCCCGATGTTTTCGGGGCTGAGGTACAGGCCCCGGTAGCGCCGCGTGATATGGCTCAACTGGAGGCACGCCTGGCCGACGGTGGGGGTGTAGACGATCGGCACCATCTCGGGCAGGTTCTCGAGCAGTAGCCGGTAGAAGAGGACCTCGCTGCGGTCGAGCAGCCCCTGCAGGTAGATGTACTTCTCGAGGTCGTCCGGCTTGCGCCGGTAGTTTTCGAGCGAGCGCTGCACCTGGTGCTCGAGCGAGGACACCCCCGTGCGCAGGTAGCCCGTCAGGTCCAGCGCGAGGCGCTCCTCTTCCGAAAACGCCGAGGCCTTGTTGAGCAGGGGATCGGTCAGCAGTTGCTGGCCGCGCAGGTAGATCTCCCAGTACTCTTCGCTGGTCAGCGGGTCAATCTTGAAGGAAAAGGTCTTCATGCCATGCCTTCCGTGGGGCAGAGGTCGATGGTCCCGTGGCGCCTCGAGGGACCGATCGGTGAAGGAGCACGGAACTGCTGTGGGTGCTGCGTTCGGCGAGGACCGGATGGGTGCAGGACAACGCCATCCCCGATGGTCCATGCTGCGATCTTCGAAAAGTGTTGTCAAGGGCGCGGGTTCGGCGATGAGAGTCCCGACGGGTTCCCGTCACCGCCCTGCGACGGCTTTGAAAAATGGGCTCCGCCTCCGTTCAGATGGAGTAGGCTATACAACGGTCGCGCGGGCGACGCGGCAGACGGCTGTCTGGCCACTGATTCCCGACCCCCGCTCATTCTCATCCCGTTCAGGGGTTCCTCTTCATCAACGGGGCACGTTTATGATCAAGATGTCCGACGAAGACGTTTTCGAGTACCACGAAAAACCGAGACCGGGAAAGATCGAGGTCATCACCTCGAAACCCTGCCTCACTCAGCGTGACCTCTCGATGGCCTACACGCCAGGCGTGGCGCGGCCGTGCCTCGCCATCGAGAAGGACCCTGAACTGGCGTATCGCTACACCGGCAAGGGAAACCTGGTCGCGGTCGTGTCGAACGGCACCGCGGTGCTCGGCCTGGGCGACATCGGCGCGCTGGCCGGCAAGCCCGTGATGGAAGGCAAGGGCGTGCTGTTCAAGAGATTCGCCGGCGTCGACGTGTTCGACATCGAGCTGAACACCAAGGACCCCGAAGAAATCGTCCGGATCGTCAAGGCGCTCGAACCCACCTTCGGCGGCATCAACCTCGAAGACATCAAGGCGCCCGAGTGTTTCTTCATCGAGGAATCACTCAAGAAGATCATGGACATCCCCGTGTTCCACGACGATCAGCACGGGACCGCCATCATCTCCGGCGCCGCGCTGGTCAACGCGCTCGAGGTGGTGAACAAGCGGATCGATCAGGTACGGGTGGTCTTCACGGGGGCCGGCGCGGCCGGCATCGCCTGCGCCGAGATGTACCTGAACCTCGGGGTCAAGAAGGAGAACATCCTCTTCATCGACACGGTCGGCGTCATCTGGAACGGCCGCACCGAGAAGATGAACCCGTACAAGCAGCGCTTTGCGGTCGACACCAAGCTGCGCACGCTGGCCGAGGCCATGAAGGGCGCCGACGTGTTCGTCGGCGTGTCGGCGAAGGACCTGGTCACGCCCGAGATGCTGAAGTCGATGGCGGCCGACCCGATCGTGTTCGCGATGGCGAACCCGGATCCGGAAATCGAGTTCAAGCTGGCCCTGGCGACCCGCAAGGACGTCATCATGGCGTCGGGCCGCTCCGATTATCCGAACCAGGTCAACAACGTGCTCGGATTCCCGTTCATCTTCCGAGGCGCGCTCGACGTGCGGGCGACCGCCATCAACAACGACATGAAGATGGCCGCGGCGCGGGCCCTGGCCGCGCTGGCCAAGGAAGACGTGCCCGAGGTCGTGCTCAAGGCGTACGGCGTGAACAGCATGTCGTTCGGCCGGGAGTACCTCATTCCCAAGCCGTTCGATCCGCGCGTGCTGACCTGGGAGGCCCCGGCCGTCGCGAAGGCCGCGTGCGACTCGGGCGTCGCCCGCTATCCGATCACGGATTGGGACGCCTACCGCGAGCAGCTGGAGCGGATGCTCGGGCCCTCGCGAAAGGTCATGCACTTCGTGGTGCGCAAGGCGCGCAACGAGACGCCCCGCAAGATCGTGTTCCCCGAGGGCGAGTACGACACCGTCATCCGGGCCGCCCGCGACATCGTGTCGGAGCGGATCGCCATGCCGGTGCTGCTCGGCCGTGAGGCCGAGATCCGCGCCAGCGCCAAGCGGCTCGGGATCGAGCAGGTGGACTTCGAGATCGTCAACGTCCCCGACAGCAGCCACGAGCAGCGGTACGGCGACGCACTCTACAAGCTGCGCCAGCGCAAGGGCGTCACCCTGCCGGCGGCCCTGGACATGGTGCGCGACCCCACCATCTGCGGCCTGATGATGGTGGCCACCGGCGATGCCGACGGGTTCGTGGGCGGGATGTTCAAGGCGTATCCCGAGACGATCAGGCCGGCCATCCAGATCGTCGGCCTGAAGCCGGGCGTGTCGCGTGTGTCGGCGGCCCACGTGCTCGTGCTCAAGGATCGGGTGTTCGTCTGCGCGGACACGATGGTCAACATCAACCCGAGCGCCGAAGAACTGGCGGAAATCGCGCTGCTCGCGGCGGATCTGGCCCGCAACTTCAACCTGGATCCGAAGATCGCGATGCTGGCCTTCTCCAGTTTCGGCTCCGTGCCGCACCCGATCTCGAACAAGGTGGCCGAGGCGGTCGACATGGTCCGGAAGCGGAAGCCCGGGACCATCATCGATGGCGAGATGCACCTCGACACGGCGGTGGTCGAGGAAATCGTGACGAAGAACTACCCGCACTCGCGCATCAAGGGCGATGCGAACGTGCTGATCTTCCCGGATCTCACCGCAGGCAACATCGGCTACAAGCTGGTGCAGCGGCTGGGCGGCGCCGATGCGATCGGTCCGCTCCTGATGGGCATGAAGAAGCCGGTCAACGTGCTGCAGCACGGCATGACGGTCAGCGAGATCGTGAATGTCGCGGCCATCACCGCGGTGTCGGCCGAAATGCAGAGCACGGCGGCCGGCCGGGCGGCCGAGCCGGTGCTGGTGAAGTAGAAGGAACAGCTGGAGGTCGGGGCTGGAGGCTGGCGGCTGACAGTCGACGGCCGGGGACGCTTCTGCGAACAAGTGAAGGTGTCACGAAGGGCCGGCCCGGAGCCGGCCCTTCGTGTTTTCGGCCGGAAGGGAACCTCGCGCGGCGCGTGCGCAAGGGGGTCGCCGCGTTCACGCAATCGAGCGCGCCCCACGACGACCTGACCGTGGTGATTTGCAGAAGTTCGATGAGCCGACCCGGCGGCCCGTTCGGGTTCCTTAGCGGCGGTCGCTATCCAGGACCGCGCGCACCCTGCGCGCCAGCGCGACCGGGTCGTAGGGTTTCGGCAGGAACTGCACGCCACGATCCAGCACGCCGTGATGGACGATGCCGTCCTCGGTGTAGCCCGAGGTGTAGAGCACCTTCAGATCGGGGCGCAGCGCCTGAAGCCTCTCCGCAAGTTCGCGCCCGCCGAGCAGCGGCATGACGACGTCGGTGACCAGGATGTCGAAGTCGTGAACATGTCCTTCCGCCACGCCCAGCGCGTCCATGCCGTTGGCGGCCTCCGTCACGACGTATCCGAAGTCCCGCAGCGCTCGCACCGCGACCGAACGGACCATCGCCTCGTCTTCCACCAGCAGGATCCGCTCGTTGCCGACCGGGGTTGTCGCGGCAACCGGCACCTGAACCTGCTCGGGTGCCGCCTGCGCCCGGGGCAGGTAGATCTTGAAGGTCGAACCTGAGCCGGGCTCGCTGTTCACCCAGATGGATCCGCCGGCCTGCTTCACGATGCCGTAGCAGGTCGCCAGCCCAAGCCCGGTTCCGAGCCCGGTTCGCTTGGTCGTGTAGAACGGCTCGAAGATATGCTCCTGCACCTCGGCGGTCATGCCGTGGCCCGTGTCGCTGACCGACAGCATGACGTGATCGCCGGCCTCGGCGCCGTGGTGGCGGGCCGCAAACGCGCGGTCCAGTGTCACGTTTCGGGTCTCGACGGTGAGCTTTCCGCCGCCTGGCATCGCATCTCGGGCATTGACGGCCAGGTTGACGATGACCTGCTGGATCCGACCCAGGTCGGCGCGCACCGACCAGAGCCCCGTTCCGAGGACGGTGACCAGTTCGATGTCCTCCCCGATCAGGCGCCGCAGCATCTTGTCCATCGAAAGCGTGACCTCGTTGAGGCCGATCACGCGGGGATCCGTGACGCCGCGCCGCGCGAAGGCCAGCAGCTGTCGCGTGAGGGCTGCGGCCTTGTCGCAGGCGTTTTCGACCTCGACCAGATCGT
This sequence comes from uncultured Acidobacteriota bacterium, assembly GCA_963843385.1. Lineage (GTDB taxonomy): Bacteria > Acidobacteriota > Vicinamibacteria > Vicinamibacterales > JAKQTR01 > CAVOHU01. The sequence continues at coordinate 703,652 of CAWJJY010000003.1, read as the reverse complement.
CCCTCGACGGGTGGCCCTCCGGCAGGCCCTCCTTGGCCTGTGACGCGAAACCCAGCATGACGGTCAGCAGGTTGTTGAAGTCGTGCGCCACGCCGCCCGCAAGACGGCCGATACTCTCCATCTTCTGCGCCTGGCGGAGATGTTCCTCGGATGCGTGAAGCTGGCGCTCGAGTTCGACGCGGCCGGTGACGTCCTCGACCGTCGCGACCACCCCCTCCAGTTGCCCGTTCGCGTCGAGCAGGGGAGAGCCGTTGATCGAGACCAACACGCGCCGGCCGTCGGGCCATTCAATGGCCTGGCCGACGCCGAACACTGGTTGGCGGGTCTCCATGACGCGATGGAACGCGAGGTCGCTGTCGGGAATCGGCGTGCCGTCATACGTCGTGATGTGCCACTCGGGCGCGTTGTAACGCCGCTTGGTGGTCTGTTCCTTCGTCAGGCCGAAGATCCGGGCGGCCTGCTCGTTCACGAACGTGATCCGGCCCTCCCGATCCAGCACGGAGATGCCCACGGGGCTCGTCTCGGCGATCCGGGCGACCAGGTCGCGCTCGCGCTGGAGCGCCGCCTCGGCGCGCTTCCGCTCGGTGATGTCGCGGAAGAACACGGCCACGCGCCCTGGCGCGGTCTGCAGCGCATGCACCTCGAAGGATCCGCGTATTCCCTGTTCGTCGTAGTCGACCTGATCGAAGTCGAACGCCACGCCTTCGGAGGCCGTCCGTCGGTAGTCCGCCGGAAGGCCGGTCGGCACAAGGGCCGGGAACGCGGCCTCGATCGTCTTCCCGATGAACTGCGCGTTGTCCACGCCGAGGATGCGGTTGGCCGACCGGTTGGCACCGGTAAACACCAGGCTGCCGTCTGATTGCAGCTCGTACAGATGGGCGCCAAACGGCGCCGTGTCGAGCACGCTCTGGAGCCGCTGGCGGCTGTCTGCGACCTCCTGTTCGGCACGGCGTCGGGCGATCGCCATCGCGACCTGGGTGGAGACGAATCGCAGGATCTGCAGGTCCGCTTCGCGGTACCGGACCGCCTCGGAATAGCTCTGGAGGACCAGCACGCCGATCGTCTCGCCGTTGGCCACCAGCGGCACGCCGATCCAGTCGACCGACGGCGATCCGATCAATTCGACCTCGCCGCGCTGCACCAGGTCCTCGAAGACCTCGGAGGTCGCCAGCAGCGGCTGCCCCGTGCGCAGCACGTACTCCGTGAGGCCGCGGCCGAGTGTCTTCGATGCGGGCCGCTCGTCGTTCTCGTCGACGAAGTACGGGAAGCTCAGGCTCTGGCGTTCGGCGTCGTACACCGCGAGGTAGAAGTTGCCGGCAGGCATCAGCCCCGCGACGATGCCATGAATGGCCGCGAACATGTCCTCGAGTGTGTCGGCGGTGAGCGCGGTCTCGGAGATGCGCAGCGATGCCTGCCTGAGCGCCGCGTCCTTCAGCCGTCGCGTCACGTCCTGGGCTATCGCCACGAAAACGGCGGGCTCCTCCATCGTCCAGAGCTGAAGCGTGAGTTCGACGGGATACGAGGCGCCGTCCTTCCGGACGTGCGTGGCCGAGAGCTGAAGCCTCTGCTGCTGGCCGGTCTGCAGCGGATTCACCAACGCCCTGAACGCGGGCTCGTCGTACCCTCCAATCAGGTCGAGCACCGTGAGTCCGACGTAGGAGTGGGCGGGGTATCCGAGGTCCGCCTGCGCCCCTTCGTTCATCTGGACCAGCCGGAGAGTGGCAGCGTCAAACACGTAGATTTCGTTGAACGAGTGTTCCAGGATGCGTCCGAACCGCTCGGCAAGGTTCGACTGCCGGGAGCGATCGGCGTCGGCCCGGACCCGCAGCACCTCGGTCATCTGGTTGAAGTGAGCGGTCAGGCGCCCGATCTCGTCGCCGCGCTGCACCCGCAGGGAGGTATCGAGGTCGCCCTTCGCCACCTGTGCGAGGCCGCCGTCCAGCGCGTGCAGCGGTGCGTACAGCCGGCGGCGGACTGCGGCGACCGCGAACCCGAGAAGAATGGCGCCGAGCGCCGCCCAGAGAGCGACGGCCCACCCGACCTGTGCGGCCTGCTCTCCCAGCAGGCGTTCGCTCGCCACCATGTCCCCAAGGCCCAGCCGTTGCGCCTCGTCCAGGAATCGCGACATCTGCTCGCGAGCCCGGTCGGCGTCTTCCAGCCGGCGCGCGGCGGCCGGGATGTCTCCGTTGTCGAGATGGTCCAGTGACTCCTGAACGACCGCCGCCCATCGCGACTCGGCGCCGGCCGCATCAGCCAGCGCGCCGAGCATCGCGGGCGATACCCGCGAGAGCCGCAGGCTGACCTGGACGCCTGCGGAGTGCTCGGCCACGTCGCGAAGAGCGGATCGCATGGCCCGCACCTTCGTCTGCTCGTCCGGAGTGAGCGTCGCGTCCGCAACCAACTGCTGCGCCTCGCGATACGTGCGCTCGAGGCTGGCGACGCGATCTCGCAGGGTCGCGTACTCGGAGATGAGCGTCTCGGTGCGATCTCGGAGTCGCGCGACCGACGGGGAGAGCACCAGGGCCACATACACCGTCATGGCCCCGATATAGAGGCACCCGAGGGCGGCAATCACGACGAGGGTCGTGCGAAGCGTCAGCGATTGTCTCGGTTCGTTTGCCATCGCCACCTCTCAGCGACCGCTCGCGATGACGACCGCATCGCCCTCGAACCGTGTCATCAGGAGATTTGTCGGCCGGTTGCGCGCGAACGAGGCGGGGCCGGACACGGCCGGGTACGCCGGACGGGTGACGCCCAGTTCGGACAGATACTGACGGACCGCCCGGGAATCCGGTCCCATATCGCGAATGGCGGTCGCCAGCACTTTCAGCGCGTCGTAGAACATGATGGTCGAGCCGGTCGGCGCAGGGCCGGGTCCGGTCCGCCACCGGGCCATGAACGCACGGGAGGCGTCAGTCGCGAGATCCGGGTGCCAGTACGCCACGGCGAAGAAGGTGGCCGCCGCGCCGGCCAGTCGTTTCCCGTACGCCGCGTTCAGGATCACGCCATCCCCGGCCACCGCCGGCACGCCCGGCAGAACCCGGTGCACCGCTGAAGCGATACCGTGCGCCTCGATGTTGCGACCGGCGATCACGATGACATCGGGCACGGTCCGCTTGATCGACGCCCCGACGATATTCGGAAAATCGGAATCGGCCTGTATCCCAACCTGATCGACCGGAGCAAGCTGGCGCCTGGCCAGCCCGGCGACCACGCCGTCGCGGAGGCCGATACCGTACTCGTCGCCGTAGAGGTAGAAGATCGTGACGCGGCGCGCGCCCAGCCCATCCACGCTGAATGCCGTGATGAACTCACCCTCGGCCTCTTCGTCGGGCGCCAGTGAAAAGACAAGCGGGCCAACATCACGAAGCCTCTTGCTCGTGCCGACCGGTACGATCAGGGGAATGCCGGCATCCTGGTAGACGGGGGCGACAATGAGCGACGACCGGCTGCTCAAATGGCCGACCACGCCGGCCAGATCCGGCCTTGACACCAGCGATTGCGCGATGTCGACGTCGGCCGCGTAGCCTGTCAGTCCCTTGCGCGGCCCCACAGGAAGGATCTCGGCGACGCGGCGCGGCTGCCAGGCGTCAATCTCCGCCTGGAGAAGGCCGATGATTCTCGAGGTCTCGGGTGACGCCGGATACGCGTACCCGATGCGAGGAATCGCGTCGCGGCCCCGGCACGACCCGGCCGTCGCGGCCAGGAACACGACCCCTCCGGCGCATGCGAGATATCGGACGAATTGGGACATGAATGTCGATTCCTGCGCGAGCAGCTTCTCCGCTCGTCCCGACGCAGACGTCCCCGAACGACCGCACGAGCCGGCTCGCAGCGAACAGGACCTCAGGCGGCCTCTCGCGAACCGGCGTTGCTGGCAGGTGATTATACTTGGGCGGGGGAGGGATGCGGCGCCGAACTCGGGGTCGGATTGAAGACGTTCACCGACCCCGATGCCCGGCCTTGGCGCGCCGGTATCTACTTCAGCGTGAAATTGACCGTTACGGTCATGACCACGTTCATCGCGACACCGCCGACTTCAGTCGGGGTGAATTCCCACTGCAGGACAGCATCCATGGCCGCCTGGTCGAGGAGTGGAATCGACCGAAGGACGCGTGCCTTCATGACCTTCCCGTCCTTGCCGATGACGACTTCGATGATGACGGTGCCCTGAATCTTGGCCTGCTGGGCCTCCAACGGATACACCGGGCGGACATCCAGAGTCTTGGCCGGCGGGCGGATGCCGCTTCCAACCCGGCCCGTGTCGGGAGGGAGTGGCTCCGGTGGGGGCGGCGGCGGCGGTGGCGCGCCCGGCACGCCGCCCACGACTCCACCCACGACGCCACCCGCAATGCCTCCGGTCACGCCTCCCCCGGTGCCGCCAACCACACCGCCCACGACACCGCCTCCGGTCTTGTCGCTCAACACGAAGTTCACCGTCACGGTCATCACGACGGGAACGGCGGAGCCATTGAGCAGCGTTGGTGCAAATTCCCACTGGCGGACGGCATCAAGTGCGGCCTGGTCGAGCAGCGGAATCGATCGCAGCACTCGACCCGCCTGTACGTGCCCGTCCTCGCCGACCAGAATCTCGACAATCACGACACCCTGTACCCTCGCGCTCTGCGCCACGGGAGGATAGACCGGACGCACGTCCTTGATCTTCGCCGGCGCTTTGATCGTGCCGCCGACGCGAGCCGCATTCGGAGGAATCTCGCCCCACGACGTCTGTGCGGATCTGAGCTGCATCGCCTCTGAGCGCAGAACCTCAGCCTGGGCGAGCAACGCCTGCTGCTTCCCCGGATCCCGCTCGAGGGTCGCCTGCTGCCGCAGCAGGAGGTTCTTGTAGACGAGCGCCTCCATGTACTTCGGCCTGAGCAGCAGGGCCTGGTCCATCGCGTCGAGCCCCATCGTGACGTAGCGGCGCTCGTCGACCTCGCTCAGGGATTTGTCTCGGTATGCGCGCTCCCAGTACAAGGCCCCAAGCGTGTAGTGACCCATGGGGTCGGCCGAGGCGACTGCCAGCTGCTGCTGCGCCATTGTGAGGCCTTGCTCCCACCGCGCAAGATCGAACGGCCCCGGAGGCGGAGTCTTCATTCCAGGCGGCGGTGGCGGCGGCGGAGGAGGCGGCATCCCCGGCCGCGCCTGCTGCGCCTTCGGGTCGATGGTCGGCCGAGTCTGCCAGCCTGTCGCCTGTCCCGATCCCTGGCCGCTCACATCGACCGAGGTCATCGTGGCCGGCAGGATTGCTCCCGACGCATGTCCGGCCTCCTCGATCGCACCAGGCAGGATGCCGGTGGCCGGATTCGGGATTGGGGCCGCGGGCGATCGCAGCGGGAATGCGCCAACGACCACCCAGCCGCTGCAGGCGAGTACGCCGAGTACGATGAGGAACGACGCGACGAGACGGATCCGTGACATGGACGCCTCCCTCACGAGCAGTGCCACCCGCTGCGCGAGGTGGCCGTGTTTCAGAAACGGTGCGGCGGGCTGCATCATCGGCGTCGGGCCGGCAGCGGCGAGCTTCAGCAGTGCCTCGAGATACGGTCGTCGCGATCCGGTCAGGCGGATGACCTCGCGATCGACAATCTGCTCCATGCTCAGGTGAATCTGCCCGACCAGCCACCACAGAGCGGGGTGGAACCAGAGGACCGACAGCAGCAACTCGTCGCCGAGCGTCCGCACCCAGTCTCGCCGATCGACGTGGATCAGCTCGTGGGCCGCCACCGCTGTCTGCTGTGCCGGATCGAATGTGGTGAACTCACGAGGAAGCAGGACGAGCGGGCGGCGCAGGCCGAAGGTGACCGGCCTCACCACGTTGGACGACACGCGGAACTCGGCGTCGGCCCCGACGAGCCGCATGGCCTCGTTGACCGCCTCCGGTCGAGGATCCAAGGGAGCCGACAGCCGGCGCAGTCTCGACAGCGACACGAGCCCGAGCCCGAGCCACGCCAGGCGCGCCGCCACGCCACCGAGCAGGATGACAATGACCATCGCCTCGACGCTCCACGGCAACAGGCCCAGCCAGTCTCGGAACGGCCACCCGCGCGGCGGCGGGCTCGGCAACGCGGGAGCCGGGCTGAGGGCGACGCCGGGCTCCAGCAGCGCGGCCGGCTCGCCGGCGACGCCGGACGCCAGGGGAGATGGGACCCAGGGTTGCGCGAGCGGGAGCACGAGGCACGCGATCAGCAACGCCCGCAGGTAGACGAGTTTGACTCGTGGAGAACCGATGCGAAACGCCATCGGGAGTGCGACGCCGACCCCGCCCAGCGCCGCCACCTGGATGGCCCATGCCACCGCGTTTCGGAGCGAGAGTTCGAGCATCTCAGGCCTCTTCGATTTGACCGGCCAGTGTCTCCAGTTCCTCTTTCGTTAGACGCCGATCCTTCACGAGATGCACCACGAGCGGCTTGGCGGCGCCGTCGAAGAGCCGGTCCACGAACTCACGGACCATCGATCTGACGACGGCGCTTTCGGGCCTGGTCGGGCGATAGACGTAGGCCCGCTCGTCCTGGCGTTTGCGCAGGTGCCCCTTTCCCTCGAGCACCTTCATCATCGTCATGACCGTGGTGTAGGCGATCTTCCGGCGCTTCAGGAGGTCTTCGTAGACATCCCGGACTGTCGCCTCGCCGAATTGCCAGACGACCTTCATGATCTCGAGTTCCTGGGGCGTGAGCGTGGCGGAATGTGGTTTCATGACTACTAATAACTTAGTAGTTAGTAGGCAGTTTGTCAAGACGGACTTTCCCGATCCGCGCGTGCTCGCTCCGGGTGGCGGTCGCCCCGCGTGGACCTCACCGTGGTTCGAGGCTCGTCGCGCTCGAAAATAGCGAAAGAGCCGCCGTTGAGATCTTCTACGCTATCCGGGCGTCCTCGCGTTTCCGGCCCGCAACCGGTCGTCGGCTTGTCACAGATGCCACGGGACTTGTCCAGACGGGCGCGAGAGCCCCGATCGGCGGCGATGTCGGCTGAGCGGCAGCGCGGGCTTTGGGTTATGATTCAGGCGGTACGTTGAATTATTCCCTTCACATCATCCCGACAGGCAGAAGGAGATCTCAAGCATGGCGCTGAAACAGACTCTCAAGCAGAAGATCGAGGAATTCCGCCCCCGAACCACCAAGCTCACCAAAGAGCTTGGCAAGGTGGTCATCGACCAGGTCACCATCGACCAGGCGATCGGCGGCGCCCGTGATGTCCGCTGCCTCGTGACCGACATCTCGTATCTCGATCCGCAGGAAGGCATTCGTTTCCGCGGCAAGACGATCCCGGAGACGTTTGCAGCACTGCCGAAGGCCGCGGGCTCGAAGTACCCGACGGTCGAGTCCTTCTGGTACTTCCTCCTCACCGGTGAAGTGCCGACCGATGCGGAGGTTGCCGAGGTCGTGGCCGAGTGGAAGACCCGGCAGACCGTACCGCAGTACGTGTTCGACGCCCTCCGCGCCCTGCCTCGCGACAGCCATCCGATGGTGATGCTCTCGGTTGGCCTGCTGGCCATGCAGAAGGACTCCAAGTTCGTGGCCTTCTACAACTCGGGCAAGTTCAACAAGCAGACGGCCTGGGAGTATGTCTACGAAGACGCCTCCGACATCGTGGCCCGCATCCCGGTTGTCGCGGCCTTCATCTACAACCTGAAGTTCAGGGGCGACAAGCAGATCGGCATCGATCCGAAGCTGGACATGGGCGCCAACTTCGCCCACATGATCGGCCAGAGCGAAGAGTACAAGGACGTCGCGAGGATGTACTTCATCCTCCACTCCGACCACGAGTCCGGCAACGTGTCGGCCCACACCACGCACCTGGTGCATTCGGCATTGTCGGATCCGTACTACGCCTACTCCGCCGGCCTGAACGGCCTGGCTGGCCCGCTGCACGGGCTGGCCAACCAGGAAGTGCTCGACTGGACCATGAAGTTCCAGGCGAAGTACTGCAAGGACGTGGAGCCGACCAAGGAGCTCGTCACCAAGGCGCTGTGGGACACGCTCAATGCCGGCCAGGTCATCCCGGGCTACGGGCACGCCGTGCTCCGAAAGACGGACCCGCGCTACATGTCGCAGCGCGAGTTCTGCCTCGCCACGCCGGGCCTCAAGGACGACCCGTTGTTCAAGCTGGTGTCGATGATCTTCGAAGTGGCGCCGGGCGTGCTCACCGAGCACGGCAAGACGAAGAACCCCTGGCCGAACGTCGACGCGCAGTCCGGCGTCATCCAGTGGTACTACGGGCTCAAGGAGTGGGACTTCTACACGGTGCTCTTCGGCGTGGGCCGCGCGCTCGGTTGCATGGCCAACATCACGTGGGACCGCGGCCTGGGCTACGCCATCGAGCGCCCCAAGTCCGTGACGACGGCCATGCTGGAGAAGTGGGCCGCCGAGGGTGGCCGCAAGCTGGCGTAGGCCTCGGCCAAAGCCGCCCGTCACTCGGGGATCCGAACCCTGTCCGATCGTCTCCCGATCGGGGTTCTCGAGGGATCGTGGTTTCAGGTCCTGTCGTCCTGAAGAAACGGGGGGCTGCGCCTGCAGCCCCCCGGTCGGATGCTCTTCTGCCCGCCCCGGGCGGCCCGCGGGCCGCCGTGTCTCGCCGACCTCGGGCGCCCGGCATCCCCGCTGATGGAGACCCCGCATGTCCACGTTGCAGGAGACGCTCGCTCGTCAGGTTCCGGCCCTTCGGGACGCGATCAAGAAACTCACGAAGGAATCCGGAGCCGTCAAGATCGCTGATGTCACCATCGAGCAGGTGTACGGCGGCATGCGCGGCGTGAAGTCCCTCGTGTGCGACACCTCCGAAGTGCCGCCGGACAAGGGGCTCATCATCCGCGGCAGTCCGGTCTCGAGGCTGACAGGTCAGCTGGCCGAAGAGACGCTGTGGCTGCTCATGACCGGCGAGCAGCCGTCAGGAGACGAGCTCGCGTCACTGCGGGCCGAGCTGCACGCGCGCGCCGCGGTTCCCGCGTACGTCTGGTCGGTTCTGCAAGCGATGCCGAGGGACTCCCATCCGATGGTGATGCTCAGCACCGCCATCCTCGTCATGGAGAAGGAGTCGGTCTTCCGGAAGCGGTACGACGCCGGCATGAGGAAAGACGAATACTGGGCTGCGACGCTCGACGATGCGCTGAACATCATCGCGGTGCTGCCCGGGATTGCGGCGGGCATCTACCGGCAACGCTTCGGAAAGGGCCCGCGTATCGCGTCGGAGACGACGCTCGACTGGGCCGCCGACTACGCGCACATGCTGGGCCTCTCCGATCCGAACGGCGAATTCGCGCAGTTGATGCGTCTCTACATGGTGCTGCACTCGGATCACGAGAGCGGCAACGTCAGCGCGATGACAACCGCCACCGTGAATTCGGCGTTGTCGGACCTGTACTATTCGCTGTCGGCAGGTTTGAACGGCCTGGCGGGGCCGCTGCACGGGCTCGCCAACCAGCAATGCCTGGCGTGGGTCCTCGATACGAACAAGAAGTTCGGGGGCCGGCCGACCAGGGAGCAGATCAAGGCGTACGCGGAAGAGACCCTTGCGGCCGGGCGTGTCATTCCGGGCTACGGTCACGCCGTGCTGCGCATCACCGATCCGCGCTTTGCCGCGTTCCTGGAGTTCGGCAAGACCTACATGCCGGACGACCCGGTCTTCCAGACCGTGTCGAACGTCTTCGACACCGTGCCCGATGTCCTGAAGGCCGTCCACAAGGTCAAGGACCCGTGGCCCAACGTGGATGCCGGGTCGGGCGCGCTGCTGTATCACTACGGCCTGACCGAGTTCGCCTACTACACGGTGCTCTTCAGCGTGTCGCGCGCGCTCGGCGTCTGCTCGCAGGCCGTGATGGCGCGGGCCATGGGCCTGCCGATCACGCGGCCCAAGTCGGTCACGACCAGGTGGCTGCAGGGCGAAGCGGCGAAGGCGGCCGCGCCCAAGGCGTAAGTGCCGGCTGCCGACGCAGCCGCAAGGTCTGTAGTCGCCGGCCGCGGCCGAGCGATTCAGGCGGCAGTTCGACCTTCACGACCAACCCTCGCGGATGACCAGTTCGCCGACCCGTCTTCGCACCTCGTCACGGATGACCCGCACTGCCGGCAGCGACAGGCCGCGCGGATCGTCGAGCAGCCAGTCCAGCCGGGCCAGACCAGGCACGACAGGGCACTGCTCGCCGCAGCCCATCGTGACCAGCAGGCCGGCCTGCTCGGCCAGTTCACGGGTGAGCCGCTGCGGACTGGCGCCTGACAGGTCGATGCCGGTTTCGAGCATCGCCGTGATGACAGTGGGATTGACCGAATCGGCAGGCTCGGTCCCAGCCGATATCGCGCGCGCTCGCGAAGGATCAGCCGATGCGTTGAAGAACGCGGCGGCCATCTGAGACCGCCCCGCGTTATGGAGGCATGCGAACAACACCACGATCGGCCTGGCCATCATCACGCCGCCTTCCCGCGGAATACAGGAACATGCCGTGGAGGCGTCAACCTCACGCCGCCGCTCGCCGCATCCTGATCGTGCTGCGAAGTACCGGCTTCAGGAGCCTCCGCGAGTTTTACGGGCAGGAGACGATTCAGGCGCGAGACCGCCGCTTGGCGTGGCCCGACGTGCGGCGGGACCCGGAGATCTGGATCACCCCTGCAGCCTGCAGGTCCAGCCCGACGCCGCAGAGGATCTCGAGCGGCACGGTGCGGAGTCGCCGGACGGTTGCAGCGTCCTGCACGGCCTGACCGTCGCGGCCCAACTGGGCCAGCACCGGCTCGAGCAACTGGATGGCCGGCGTGTTCTCGGCCAGCCGGTAGGTGACCCACTTCCCCTGCTTGGTCTCGCGAACCAGGGCGGCCCCCCGCAATTCCGAAAGATGACCGGAGACGGTAGATGCCGCAAGCCCGAGCACGGCCGTCAATTGACAGACACAGAGGCCGCCTGACTGCAGCATGGCGAGAATCCGCAGCCTGGTCGGGTGGCCGAGGGCCTTCGCCGCATCGACCAGTAACGGAAGCGTGTCAACCGCAGCCTTCGGCGAGCTCATGGTGCCCTCGACTGACACGCTAGTGGAGCGACCACAGCCTGTCAAGCACGGGAGAATCGCACGGAAGGATCGCACGGAAGGATCGCCGGCCGGCCGCAGGCCGCTCCGCGGCTATCGCGATCGCGGCTGGTAGTAGCGTCGCAACCACCGTGTCAGCCCGTCGAGGCCGGGAAAGAGGACCCGCTCGGTGATGTTCGCCTGGTCGAGCTTGTCCCGGATCTCCCACTTCAGCTCCCGAGGGATCCGCAGGCGCCGCACGGAGGTTGGATGCTCGGAGAGCCAAAGGTCCAGGCTGACCCGAGGGCTCGACACCAGCGAGAACAACGCGAACTGGTTGACGATGCGGTCGTCGATTGAAGGGGGTTCGAAGAACAGCACGAAAGGCACTGGCGACAGCGCGTCGAACTCGGCCAGCGACGCCGCAGCCAGGTCGAGCATGTCCGCGGTGAACACCGCAGAACCCTCCTCTGCAAGGACGGCCTGGAGCCGATCGGGCACGAACCGATTGGTCTGCAGGTAATCCACGATCCAGATCACGCCGTCCGACTCGAACTGCTCCGGCTGGTCCGTCGCGAAGTGCAGGGCGACATACGGGGAGTAGGTCCAGTCGAGCAGGCGTGTGGGCAAGCTGTGGTGGGCCGCAAGCGCGAGCCAGTTCCAGACTGAATCCACGCCTACGGCCGAACGTGTCGCGTACTTGCGGAAGTTGCGCAGCAGGTGCGTCTCGACCTTGTCGTAGGCACCGCCGCCGAGGCGCATGAGGCTGGTCGAGAGATCCTCGCCGGCGTCTCCCATTCCGCGATACGCAACGCTCGATCGGTACCGTCCGAGCGGTTCGCGCCACGAACCTTCGTAGAGGAGTTCCTGCAGGTGATTCCAGCTCTGGACCGTGCACTCGTTCACAATGGGGACACTATACACTCAGGCGGAGCCGCCTGACGGACGAGTCCTGCGGATGTGATTGAAACGTCAGGCTTCGGCGAGGCGCCGTTCGACGTCGGCCAGGGCGGCCTCGAGCTGGACCCTGCGGACGGGGTGAGACGTCGCGTCAATCTGACGCCGGATGTCCCGGATGGTCAGGCGCAGCGACTCCATGGCGCTGGCGCGCTCCGGATCGATCTTCGGTGCGGGCGCCTTCGCGACGCGGCGCAGTTCTTCGATCTCTTCCATTCGCTCGGCCAGCCGCGAGCTGGCATCGACCAATCCTTCGCCTGCATCACCCATCGAGTCCCTCGCTCTCGTTGCTTCCCATTATATCGGCATCGATCCGGCGGTGCGACACCCGATCTCACAACGGTGCTCCGCCTCCGGGACGACCCGAATTCGCCCGAATTGCGCTCGTGCGCGCTTGTCACCTGCTCGTCAAAGCCGCTAAGCTGAGAGAAAGGACCTCATCCGGGAAGGACTCTCCATGGCCGCGGTCGAACAATCGCAGGTAATCGAAGCGCTCAGGACCATCAAGGATCCTGATCTGCACAAGGACATCGTCACGCTCGGCTTCATCAAGGACCTGAACATCGACCGCGGCGATGTCGCGTTCACCATCGAGTTGACCACGCCGGCCTGCCCCGTGAAGGACCAGATGCGCGACCAGGCGCGAGCGGCCGTGATGCGAGTGCCCGGGGTGACCGGTGTCCAGGTCACGATGACCGCACAGGTCCGCGCCGCGATTGCCCCCGAGGCGGGTCGCATCCCGGTGCCCGGCGTCAAGAACGTGATCGCCGTCGGCGCCGGCAAGGGCGGTGTCGGCAAGACAACGGTGGCAGTGAATCTCGCCCTCGCCCTCACCCGCGCGGGCAGCCGCGTCGGCATCATCGACGGCGACATCTACGGGCCGAATGTCCCGATCATGCTCGGCCTCCAGGCGCGCCTCGAATCGGACGGCGAGAAGATCGTGGCGCCGGAAAAATTCGGCCTGCAGGTCATCTCGATGGGGTTCCTGACCCAGGACGATGCGCCCGTGATCTGGCGGGGCCCGATGCTGCACGGGGTCATCAAGCAGTTCTTCCACGACGTGCGGTGGAACGACATCGACTACCTGGTCGTCGACCTGCCGCCCGGGACCGGCGATGTGGCGCTCAGCCTCTCACAGACGGTCTACGTGGCAGGCGCCATCGTTGTGACCACCCCGCAGCAGGTGTCGCTCGCAGACAGCAGGCGGGCGGTCGCGATGTACCAGAAGCTGAACATCCCGATCCTCGGGCTCATCGAGAACATGAGCTATTTTGTCTGCCCGTCGTGCCAGCACGAGAGCGACATCTTCGGGCGGGGCGGCGGAGAACGCCTGGCCGCGGAGATGAGCGTCCCGTATCTCGGCAGCATCCCCATCGACCAGCCAATCAGGGAGGGTGGCGACTCGGGGGTTCCCCTGGTCGTCAGCAATCCGGACTCACCCGCGGCGAGAGCGTTCTTTGCCGCCGCCGAACGAACGGCGGCGCAAGTCTCGATTCAGAGCTATCGCAAGCCGATCATCAGCCTGAAACAGGTTCAGTAGGGCGCCCCTTCGGACACCGCGGTGCCCGAGGGCCGGAAGCAGGCCGCGGCGTCGAATTGTGCGGGAATCAGTAGTAGCGGTCTTCGGGCAATCGCTTGCGGGGCGTCCGCTTGATCTTGTAGAAGCCGCACTCGGTGCACCACGAATCGGCCTCGAACCCGGTGGTGCCGGTCATGGGCAGCACGTCGCGGTGCGAGCAATGGTCGACGACGCCACTTTCCGCTGGCTTGCGCCATCTGCAGGTCTTGAAACGCTGAACCGCCGCTGATTGGGGGGTGACTTCTGCAACGGGAGTGACCACCGCGGACGCGCTGAGAGGATGTCCCGAGTCGAAATCATATCCTGCCATATCCAAGGATTGTGCCACATGCACGGAGTGGTCGCAACCTTGAGCGACTTCGTGTGCAATCGTTCAGCGAAACGGTAAGTAATCTCGCGCCATCGGCGCTTCGGGCCGAAGCCGTCGAGGGGTGCAGCCTCAGGATACGATTGGGGCCAGACCTATGGCCCGAGGCCGTCCTTCACGAACGCCAACGCATCTTCGAGCGTGGTGACGGCGCCGTCCAGTTGCCGCTCGTACACCTCGCGCAGCACGGTTCCCATCGCAGGCCCCGGCTGCATGCCCAGCGCCAGGAGGTGCCGGCCCATCAGGATGGGCGCTGGCGGCCGATGCTCCACGCCCAGGGCGCGCGCCCGCTCGAGGAACCAGTCCATGGCCGAGCAGTCGAAGATGCCGGTGCGGCCCGCACAATCCGCCCGGGCCAGCCGCGCGAGCAACTCGAGATCGACCTTCTGGGCGAGCCGGCGAAATGCGCCGTCGCCGACCGGGTTCGGCGACTTGTGCCACATGCCCGGCGCCAGGTGATACGCCACCAGCCCGACGACGTGATGCCGCACGTCGAAGCCGTCGATGGTGTGGACATTCAGACGGTCGAGCATCGCCAGGGCCGGCGCCACGCCCTCGGGCTCGTGGTTCGGCGATCGGATCCGTCCGTCGAGCACGGCGGTGGTGGCAGGCTTGCCGAAGTCGTGGCACACCGCGCCGAGCATGACGGTCAGGCCTCGAGCCCGATCGAGATCGTCGATGTCCTGCCGGGCCAGGTCGATGACCATCAGCGTGTGCGTCCAGACGTCGCCTTCCGGGTGCCAATCCGGTTCCTGCGCGCAGCCGATGAGCGCCGCCATTTCGGGCAGGATGCGTTCGACGACCGCGAGGTCGCGCGCGAGCGCGAAGCCGATCGAGGGGCGCCGCGCCGCGAGCAGGAGCTTTTCGATTTCGCCGAACACCCGCTCGCTCGGCAGGTCGTCGAGCGGGATGCGCCGGCACAGGTCCCTGGTCGCCGCGTCGATCTCGAACTCGAACCGCGCCGCGAACTGCAGCGCACGAAGCACGCGGAGGCTGTCGTCGCCGAACCGTGACAGGTCGACCGCGCGCAGCACGCGTCGCGACAGGTCTTCGCGCCCCCCATAGAGGTCGATGTACTCGTTGTCGAGCGGATCCCAGAGCATCGCGTTGATGGTGAAGTCGCGGCGGCGCGTGGCCTCGGCGACCGACATGTCCGGGTCGCCGGCCACGTCGAACCCCCGGTGGCCGCGCCCCGTCTTGGAGTCCCGCCGCGGCAGCGCCACGTCGACGCCGCGCACCTTGAACACGGTGAAGCTCTCGCCCACCAGGTCGACGCGTCCGAAGCCCTCGAGCACGGCTCGGACTCGTCCCGCCGAAAGACCGTAGATCTCGAGATCGACATCGTTCGACTCGCGACCGAGTAGACGATCGCGCACCCAGCCGCCGACGACGAGCGCGCGTCCGCCCTCGGAGCGCATGCGGTCCGCCAGCGCACGAATGAAGGCGAGATCGGCAGACTGATTTTCGGCGCCGGGCATGTGCGGTCCATGATACCGCCGGTCAACAGGGGCTTGGGGCCCGTACTAAACGTCCCTGATGATGCCCTTCAGCACGAACCCGACGTTGGCGGGCCGCTCGCCCAGCCGCCGCATGAAATACGGAAACCACTGCGTGCCGTACGGCAGGTAGACTCGCATCCGGTAGCCGTCCTTTACGAGCTGGCTCTGCAGATCGCGGCGGATGCCGAACAGCATCTGGAATTCGAACCGGTCCGGGCTGATGCCCTGTTCCTTCGCGTAGGCCCTGGTCGCATTGATCATGGCCGGGTCGTGCGTGCCGATCGCCGGGTAGTTCCCTTCGGACAGCAGCGTGCGCATGATCCGCACGTAGGCCGCGTCCACCTCCGCCTTGGCCTGGTGCGCCACGCTGCGGGGTTCCATGTAGGCGCCCTTGACCAGGCGGACGCGCACACCCATCCGGTTCATCGTCTTCGCATCCTCCTCGCTGCGAAGAATGGCCGATTGCAGGACGACCCCGGTATTCCGGAACCCGGCCTCCCACACGCTCGTGAACAGGTCGAGCGTCTTCTGGATGTACGGCGAGTTCTCCATGTCCACGCGGACGAACACGCTGTGCCGGCCGGCCAGCTCGAGGATCTGCTTCACATTCGCCAGGCACCGGGCCGGGTCGAGATCCAGGCCGAGCTGAGTCAGCTTGAGCGAAACGTTCCGGTCGATGTTCGCATCCACGATCTTCTGGACGATGGCGAGATAGGTCCGGGACGCGGCATCGGCTTCGGCAAGCGTCGTGACGCTCTCGCCCAGCAAGTCGAGCGTCAGCGTCATGCCCTGGGCCTGAACCGCCCTGGCTGCGGCGATCGCTTCCTCGATGGTCTCCCCGGCGATGAACCGGCGGGCGAAGCTGGTGGGCCTGGCCATTCCGTATTTCGAAGCCATCCGCGCAAGTCGCCCGCTTCGGGCCAGCGCGTGAAAGAACGACTTTGAGGCAGCATCGAGCATCGTCAGACCCCGTCCTCTGAGGGGGGCAGCAGGTGGGCGATCGTGCGGGTGTAGTAACGCAGCACGCTGCGGTCCTTGACGCGCACCCGTCCGCGGCCGGCAACCAGGACACCGCGCCGTTCCAGCCGGCGCACGCCGTCATCCACGACCTCGCGCGCCTCGTGTTCGGACAGGTTGGCGCCGGCCTGCTGGAGGAGCTCCAGCGTGGCCGACACGCGCGACTCGAGGTCGGATCGGCTGATGTTCGGCAGCATCGACGTCGCGACGATGGCGGTCGGAACGACCTTGTGCATCCGCCCGATGATGTCGCGGGTCCGGTGCGCGAGATCGAGCACATCCCGCCTTGATGCCGGATCGTAATCGCTGAGGGGAATGGGCTCGCCGAAGGTGACGAACGCCCGGCTCTCGTACCCCACCGAGGGGCTCAGCATCTCGCTCAGTTCGCTCACGAAGGACCGCTGCTTTCGCTTGACCCCCTGCCGTGCCAGCGCCCGTTCCTCGAGCACCACGTCGTAGGCGATCGCCATCGGGACCACGGAGAGGTGTTCCCGGGCGGCCTGCAGGCCCGAGTGGAACAGGCCCGTCTTGGGCGGCTTGATCTCTCCGCTGTAGCTGCGGCCGCCCTCGAAGTAGAAGAGCAGGTCATGGCGCAGGAGGACCTCGGCGATGTACGCCTTCAGCGTCAGCAGGTAGACCGGGTCCCTCGTATTGCGCCGAATCGGGACGGCCCCGGTCACGTGCCGGTGCAGCAGGCCCAGGACTCCGCCGAACAGGTTGATGCCTGCTGCGATGACGGGGGGCGGGACGCCCGCGGCGTCGAGCACGAGCGGTTCGACGAGATAGTCGACGTGACTCTTGTGGTTCGAGACGTAGAGTACATGCCCGGACTGAATCGCCTGTTGAGGGTACTCGGGATGTTCCGAGATGCGGCGGACGTGCCGGAGCAGGAAGAACAGCGGGTGGCGCAGCAGCCGATAGAGCCGCAGGCGCTGTGTGGTGCGCAGCTCGTCGAGATAGGCGAGGACCTGATCGCGCGCTTCGTTCGGGCTGAGGCCGTGCGCGCCCTGGAGGAGCGTCACGATTTCCTGGTTGCCCAGTACGCCAGCTGTGATGTCGTCCGACGGGTTCTTCGACATGCGGTGTCGTGTCAGGGAACAAGTGCGCCCGCGTGGCCCCGGCGTCGCGCGCCCCTTGGCGTGCCCCCGACCGCCCGGGCCGAATCGTGCCGTGCTATCCCGCGGTCGCCGGATCCGCGCCGGACTCGATCTCCCGGCACATCGCGTTGGTGAACTCCGTCGTCGTGGCGCTGCCCCCCATGTCGCGCGTGCGGGCCGAGGGGTCCCCGAGCACGCGGGTCAGCGACGTCATGATGCGATCGGCGCACGCGCCCTCGCCGATGTGGCGCAGCATGAGCACCGCCGAGAGCAGGAGCGCCATGGGATTCGCCACGTTCCGGCCGGCGATGTCCGGCGCCGTGCCGTGCACCGCCTCGAAGACGGAACACTCGACGCCCACATTCGCGCTGCCGACCACTCCGAGTCCACCCACCAGGCCGGCGCAAAGGTCCGACAGGATATCACCGTACAGGTTCGGCATCAGCAGGACATCGAACCGCTCCGGGTTCATCACCAGGTGCATGCAGGCGGCATCGACGATGCGCTCGTCGTAGGCGATGTCGAGATAGTCCCTCGCCATCGTCCTGGCGCAATCGAGGAACAGCCCGTCGCTGAGCTTCATGATGTTCGCCTTGTGCACGGCCGTGACCTTCGATCGCCGATTGGCCCGCGCGTAGTCGAAGGCAAACCGCGCGATGCGCGTCGAGGCCCGCTCGGTGATGATCTTCAGGCTCTCCACCACCCCCGGCACGACTTCGTGCTCCAGCCCCGAGTACAGGTCCTCGGTGTTCTCGCGAACCAGGATCAGGTCGACGTGTTCGAACCGGGCGGGCACACCCGGAAGATTGAAGACGGGCCGGAGATTGGCGAACAGATCGAGTGCCCGGCGCAGCCCGACATTCACGCTCGAGAAGCCGCCCCCGACCGGGGTCGTCAGCGGCCCCTTCAGCCCGACCTTGGTCCGCCTGATGGAATCGAGCAGCGCCGGAGGGAGCGTCGTGCCATGGCGTTCGAGAGCCAGGATCCCCGCGTCGTGACGCTCCCACTCGATCTCGGCGCCAGACGCCTTCAGGATTCGCACCACCGCGGCGGACACCTCCGGTCCGATGCCGTCGCCGGGCACGAGGGTCACGGTATGAGCCATGGCCCCCCATTATATCGGGCCTGCCGCACCGCGACGCCGTTCCGAATTGGTATGCTAGCGTTGACGAGGGCCTCCAGGCAGGCATCGGCGGCCCGCTCCGTGCGGAGGCGGGGCCGCAGGCCGAGGTCGGAATCCTCTCGAGCCGGCACACAGATCCATACCGCCATGAACACTGTTCCCATGACGTCGTTGCGGAGCTTGACGGCCGCCCAGGCCGGACGTAACACGGCGTTGATCGCCTCATCGCCCCTGGTGGGCGAACGGTTCCAATCCGACGTGCTGCCCTTCAGGTTGAACCTCGAGAGCGGCACGCTCACCGCCGAGAACGACCTCGCGCTGGCCGGTCTGGAGAAGACGGCCGCCGCCATCGCCATCAACGCACTGGCGTCGCTCGCGAGGGCCGGCGACATCGACCACCTGGGCGGGGGGCTCGAGCTGATTCCCGCGCTGCTGATGACGCTCGGCGTCGTGGACTACGACCGGCGGCACTTCACGATCGAGCACGGCCACACCAGCGTCGGGTATTACTCGGCGCTCTCGGCCCTGGGCTTCCTTCCCGAGCATCGGGTCGTCGACGGTTTTCGCCGGAGCCTCGATATCGCGGGCCACGTGTCCTTTGTGCCGGGCGGAACGGAACTCAGCTCCGGCCGGCTGGGCGCCATGGTGGCCGTCGGCACCGGTCAGGCCCTCGGGCTCAAGGCGAAGAAGGGGCCGGGATCGATCGTCATCTGTCACTGCGGGGACGCTGGATGGATCTCGGGCCAGGCGCTCAACGGGTTCGTCGCGGCCAGCCTGCACCACGCGCCGATCATCTTCGTAATGCACCGGAATGGCATCCAGTTGTCCGGGCAGACCTCGCGCATCATGAACAAGGATCCGCGGCCGATCATCGCGAGCCTCGGGATCCGCGTGCTCGAGATCCCGTCGCTCCACGATCGGCGCCGGCTGTTCCAGGCGTACGGCGAGGCCTACAGCCTGTCCCAGGCTGGCGAACCGGCCCTGATCTTTCCGACGGGATTCCGCTCGACTTCCGAGAAACGCGTCACGCTGGCGTCGTTCGGCCAGATGTACGGCGTCTCGGCCGAGTTGCAGGCGTTTGCGGCGAAACAGAAGGTGGACCTGCAGACGGAAATCTGGATTCCCGGCTCGCTGATGAGCTTCCGCGACGTCCACGCGATGCTGCAGTGTCTCTTCTACGTCAACCTGCTTCCGGGCGGTGAGGCGCACCACGACGGCGGCATGAAGGGCCGCGATGCGGCCGAGGTGCTCTCGGGCCCGTTGCTCAGGCTGACGCCCGAGGAAGCCTCGGCGCTGGCGCGGCTGCGCAGCGCGCCGCCAAGGGTCGTGGTGACCACGGCGCGCCCCGCCAAGGGCACGCCGAACCTCGTGTTGAATCGTGAGGACGTCGAGTCGATCGTGCTCCCACCGACCGACAAATGGGTCTCTGCCCGAGCGGGCTCGGAGGCGGCCTATGCCGCCTTGGCGCGGAAGTTCCCCGAGCGGTGCTTCTTCGTCTCGTGCGACCTCGACCCGTCGACCAAGCTGGGGAAGGCCGCGGCGCTCGTGCCTCCCGGGCACCGTTTCGAGATGAGCATCCAGGAACAGGCCGCCGCGCTGATGACCAACGGCCTGGCGTTCAGCAGCCGCGAGCCCCAGCTGAACGTCTTCGCCACCTTCACGGCGTTCTTCGAGGGGATTGCCCGCGAGGGGTTCGAGCTCTGGCGCTACCAGCGCAACCTGACCGGATTGAACGAGGGGCTCAATGTCCTGATGCACCTGGCCCACGTGGGTGCGTGCACGGGCCGGGATCACTTCTCGGGATGGAGCCTCGACTGGATCAACCTCGGCCTCGGGTATCTTCCGTACTTGCGGAGGTTCTACGCGCCGGCCGACGCTCGCGCGGCATTCCTGGCGGTGAAAGACGCCGCCTCCGCCATGGGCGGCCACATCGTTGCCGTCTCCCGAGACAATCTGCCTGTCCTCACCAGGTCCGGCACGGCCGATCCCCTCTGGAACGCGAAGGACCTCTGGACGCCGGCCACGGCGTACCGCCAGTACCCGGGCGCTGCAACTGCGGTGCTGGCCGTCGGGGCGCCGAGCTACCTGGCGGGGGGCGCGGCCGAGAAGGCGATGGCCCGCGGCGTCGCCGCCGATGTCTACATCGTGAACGGGTTCCCGCTCGACGAGTCGTTCCTGCCGGGCCTCGCCGGGCGCTACACGCGAGTGATCACGATCGAAGACGGCCTGATCGGCACGATCGGGTCAGGCCTCCGTGGCTTCGCGGGACACGTGGCCTCCCACCTGGCGGGAACCGGCATGCAACTGGAGCACTTGGGGATCGTCGATCCGCAGATCGCGCCGTCGGATCACTTCATCCAGGTCTGGGAACACTACGGCATCACGGAGGAGAAACTGATCGCGGCGATCGTCGGCGGCGGGTGAAGGATTACCCCGCCTGGAATACCGGCGGCAGCTGCCGCTTGTGCTCGCTGACCCGGGCCAGGCGCTCGATCTTCGCGACCAGGGCCGGCGGGAGACCGGAAGGCCCGAGGCGAAGATAGGTTTCGAGCTCCACGTAGGTGAAGCCCATTTCACCTTCATCGGTCTGTCCCAGCCACAGCCCGGCGCTCGGCGCCTTGTCGATGATTCGATCCGGTACGCCCACTTCCCTCGCAAGCTCGCGCACCTGGCTCTTCACGAGAGACCCAAGCGGCAGGAGATCGACGCCGCCGTCCCCGTACTTGGTGTAGTAGCCGATGGCGATCTCGCTTCGGTTGCCGGTGCCCGCCAGCAGGTAGTTGAGCCGGTTCGCCGTGAAATAGAGCGCGGTCATCCGCAGGCGCGGCTTGACGTTGGCCAGCGACAGACGACTGGCGCGCTCATCGACGTCCCGTTTCGGGGCGAGGCTGGCGCGCATCGCATGTTGCGCATCCGCGATCAACGAGTCGTAGATGTTCGAGAGGTCGATTGAGACTGTCTGAAGCGCGAATCGTTCGGCCACCAGCCGTGCATCGCGCTCGTCCTGCGGATCGCTGTGTGCCGGCAGGATGACGGCCAGCACGGCGTCGGCCATCGCCATCTGCGACACCCGGGCGACCACCGCCGAGTCGATGCCGCCGCTCAGCCCGACGACCAGCCCCTCCGCTCCGGCGCCCGATACCTGCTCGCGCAGCCAGCCGGCCATGCGTTCAGACAGAGTTGCCATGATTCGACTATACCCGATCCGCCGAACCTGCCCGACAGGTCCCGCTGCGGCGCGCCGCGCGCCATCACGGCAGTTTCGCGGCGTTGACGATGCTCTCGACCGAGGGCGACTCGGGCCATACCGCCGCGGGTGACGCGGTGTAGGCCGTGTGCGCCAGAAGACTCTGGAACAGCGCCGTCTGTGACGAGTAGAACAGCAGCTTTACGGACAGCCGCGCCAACAGGTAGATCTGCCCGACTGCGAACCCGATCATGATGGACGCGGCGCCCGGAGCGACGAGTCCGTAGATGGCGACGACCAGCACGAAGCACAGCCCGTCGAGCGCAACCAGGCCGGAGACGGCGCCCGGGTTTCGCGCGATGAACCGGACGCTCGCGACGATCGCGCCAATCATGCTGCGCCGATCCTCGACAACGGCCCGGATCTTCGCGTAATCGAACACCACGTTGCATGCCATCACCGCGAGGCCGAACAGCAGATACAGCGCCAGGTTCAAGAAGAACGCGGTGCGCTCCACCGCCATGTCGCGAGTCAGCCGTTCGTAGAGATCCACCAGGAGCCATTTGCGGAGGTAGGTGAAGAGGAACGTGTAGACCAGCCAGGCCACGACGCCGAGGCGGATGAACCGCACGAAGAACACGCCGGCCGCCGCGAAGAACCCATGGGCACGTGTCGCTCTGTTGCGTGCGTATCGATCGAGGATCCCGCCGACGAAGAATGCCCAGATGAGGATGTAGGCTGCGGCGATCCAGAAGACCGGGCCAGGCACCGAGCCGTTGTCGAAGAACCGGCTGATGTTGTCGAGGACGGCCCCGAACCCAATCACGCCAGGCGTGAAACTGGCCGCGAGCCCGTGCGCCTGCTCGCTGAACTCCTGCCACCACTCCGAGTTGACGCCCGACAGTGCGCTTGCGGCCTCACGGCTGTTGCCGAGGTGATCGCTGATCGCGGATCGCAGCAACAGACCCGGTGGAAGAGCCACGAGGAAGGTCAGCACGAACATGCCGGCCAGGATGGCCGGAGCCCGCCAGACTCGCCCCACACCGTCGCGAAACGCACGGAGGATGATGGTCATCTTCGATCCCCATGTGGCGCCGTCCACGTTGCCAGCCGCCAGCCGTGAGTCGCCAGCCGATTCCAACTGCGCTAGATGAAGAAGCTCGCGTTGAGCAGCGCGTCCTGCAGCCAGATCATCCACTTGAGCATCCACTTGTGCGCCGCGCGGTCGGCCTCGGGAGCCGCGGCCCAGCTGTTGTTGGTCCGGTTGACGTCGAGGAGCAGGATCCGTTCCGGATCCACCTCGGCGCTGCGGACCCGGGCCGTGCGTTCATAGGTGAAGACCTTCCACCGATCCCGGCCGTTCCACCTCTCGCGAACCTGCTCGCCGTTGTCGAACACCACCAGGACGTCCACCGGAAACACCGCCTCGCCCAGTCGCCGGACGATGACCATCGTGCGCGTCTTGCCGGGCGTGCTGCCTGCGGAGGCGAGCTCGATCTTGCCGTTGCGATCGGTCATCCCTCGGCCCTCGACCGGGACGCTCCGGACGGCGTCCACCGAATAATCGAACACGTTGGAGCTGCGGTAGACCTGATCGAAGAACCACGTCATGTCGCGCCCGCTCACCTCGCTGACCACCGCGAAGAAGTCCTCGGGCCTCGGGTGGTGGAATGTCCATCGACCGAAGTAGGTCGACATGACCTTCTGGAAGGTCGGCCAGCCGAGGTAGCGCTCCAGCGTGTGCAACCACAGCGCGGTCTTGCTGTAGGAGAGGCCGCCGCCGGTGGACGGGAAGTACTGCCAGCTCGGCGTCGACTGCGAGTCCGACTTGGCCGCGAACCGGTAGCCCGACAAACCGTCGCCGTCGACCGCCCGCGATCGCGGGATGTCCCCGAACACGTACGGGATGAACCCGCCGAACAGCCGGCGCGAGAGATAGTTGATCCGGTAGAGGGGATGCTCGTCGATGACGCGGGCGGTGGAGTAGGTATTGAGCCCCTCGTCCATCCACGCGTCCTCGAACTCGTTGTTGCCGACCAGGCCGTACCAGAACTGGTGGCCCGCCTCGTGGATCGTCACGCCCTCGGGCTGCGTGACACCGGGCGGGACCAGCCATCGGGACCCGGCCGTGAACAAGGTCGGGTACTCCATCCCGCCGGCGCCGCTGCGCCACGCCGGATCGATCACCGTGATGTGGCCGTAGGGATAGGCGCCGAACCACTCGCCGTAGTACTTGAGCGCCGCGCGCGTGGCTTCGAAGTGACGGTCGGCCTGGTCGGCGTGTTCGGGCTGCAGCAGCAGGCGCATGTCGACGGCCGGCAGGGTCGGGTGCTCGAAGCGCGCCTTGCGCTCGATGTAGTCCGGGCTGGTGGTCCAGGCGAAATCGTGAACGTCCTCGGCGCGGTACGAGTAGGTCGTGGTGTTGTCGGCCGTGTCGCGGCGGGCCTGCTCGCGGCCGCTGGCGCCGAGCACCCAGCCCCTCGGCACCTTGAGCCTGACGTCGTACACGCCGTAGTCGGCGAAGAACTCCGTGCCGCGATGGAACTGATGACAGTTCCACCCGGCGTCCTGGAGGACACCGATCTTCGGGAACCACTGTGCGATGAAGAAGTAGTTGCCGAGGACGCCGGTCCGCGCGAAGGTCCGGGGAATTCTCGATTCCCAGACCAGTTCGACGCTGACCGTCTCGCCGGGCCGGATCGCCGCCGGCACGGGCACCGACAACACGGTCTGATCGTCCGGATTCCCATCGTCAGGGGAGATATAGCGACGGCCCGAGGTCAGGTCGACCGGCGGCGCATCGCCGGGCAGCAGCCTGATGGCGCTGACCTCAATCCACCCCCAGTCGTCGGCGCGCACGTTGTTGCCGCCGGAACCTCCCGCCAGCTGGTTTTCCCGCATCCACGAGGATCGGGTGTTCTTCCAGGCGTTGTAGTAGAGGTGGAAGCGAAGCTCGCTGGTATTGATCGAGGAGAGATTGCGCCAGGTCATCACCGCCCGGCCCGAGAGGGTGTGGGTCCGCGGGTTCAGCGCGACATCGATGGAGTAGTTCGCATTGCGCGCCGAGAGGGCGCCCGGCACCGGTGCGTAGCGATCGACATTCTCGGTTGCGGTTCGCTCACCCGCAGCGGCAGGCGCCGTCGCAATGGCGCGTGCCTTCGAAGGCGCTCCCGGCGGTGGCGGGCCCGTGCGTTTCGGGGCTTGCCGGGATTCGGCCGAGGCGCCAATCCCGAGGGCAATCGTCACGAGGCAGAGCAGCGGCCAGGATACGCGTCGCATCAGACCCTCGCTTCTGTTTCGGCTGCTCGAAACGACCGTGTGCACGGCTTAAGCAGGCATGATAGCGCAACGCGGGCGCGGCCCGTCAACAAGTCAGGATCCGCATCGCCCGCCCATCGCCTCGTACAGCGTCTTGTGGATCGGCGCCAACCGGGCCGCGGGGATCTTGAGCTGCTCGCGGTCGTAGGTCATCAGGCCGTTGACCTCGATTTCGACGTCTGTAGTCTGCGTGTAGACGGCGGCGGAAAGTCCGCACGGGATCAGCGAGCGAAGTTTATCGAGACGCTCCCGGTAAGCCTGTTCCAGCTCCCCGGCCGTCTTGTAGCTCACGTAGCCCCAGTTCTTTTCGTCCTGCCACGTGTGGCCCTTTATTGGCAGGCCGAGGCCGCCGAATTCACCGAGCACGGCGGCGCGGCTCTGCTCGAGGCCAGGCATGGCCGGGCCGGGATACATGTGGATGTCGGAGAGGAGGCCGGCGCCGTAGTCGGTCCAGCCAGAGGCCTGGTTCACCAGGCGCGTCGGATCGTACCGCGCCGTCCAATCCGCCAGCCGGATGGTGCCTTCACGATCGTACTGACCCCACCCTTCGTTGAACACGACCCACATGATGATGCTCGGATGGTTCCTGCGGGCATCGATCAGCCTCTTCCACTCGGACTCGAAGTTCAGGCGAGCCGCCTCTGAGTCGTTCCTGCCGCTCGGCATGTCCTGCCAGACGAGCAGCCCCAAGCGATCCGCCCAGTAGTACCAGCGGTCGGGCTCGACCTTGATGTGCTTCCGGGCCAGGTTCATCCCAAGCGAGCGAGTCACTTCGATGTCGGAGCGCAGGGCCTCATCCGACGGGGCGGTGTGCAGGCCGTCGGGCCAGAATCCCTGGTCCAGAAAGCCGTACTGGAACAGCGGCGCTCCGTTCAGGAGCAGTCGCGTGAATCCCGCACGATCCTTGCCGATTGAGATCTTCCGCATGCCGAAGTAGCTCGTCACCTCGTCTACCGGCTTCCCGTTCTCGACCAGCGTGACCGCCAGGTCGTACAGGAACGGGGAGTCGGGCGACCAGAGGCGAGGACTCGGAATGCGCATCGACAGGGGCTGGCCAGGGCGGCCCGTGACAGTCGCCAGGGCGCGGCCTTCGGACGACACGACCGCGCGGATCTGGTGAGTCGAGTCCGTGCCGACGACGGTTGCGCTGACGGTGAGCGTCGCGGCGTCCACATCGGGCGTCAGCAGCAGGCCGTCGATCGACCCATCCGGCACGGGCTCCAGCCAGACCGTCTGCCAGATGCCGGTTGTCGGGGTGTACCAGATTCCGCGAGGCTTGAGGACCTGCTTGCCGCGGGGCTGCGTCCCTTCGTCGCTTGGATCCCAGACGCTGACCACGATCTCCTGCTCGGCTTGCGGCGCGAGCGCGCCGGTGATGTCGATGGCGAACGGATCGTACCCTCCGGTGTGCTCCGGGAACCAACGCCCGTTGACGCGAACCGATGCGGACCAGTCGACCGCGCCAAAGCGAAGCCAGATTCGCCGGCCCTTCCACGCGGCGGGCACGGTGAAGGTCCGCCGGTACCACAACCGGTTGGCCGGCCCGACGGTCTTCCTGACGCCGGAGAGCGCCGACTCGACCGGGAATGGCACCAGGATTGGTCCGTCAAACGAAATCGGCGGCGCCGCGTCCTTTGGCAGGATGGCGTACTGCCACAGGCCGTTGAGATTGAGCCAGTCCTTCCTGACCATCTGCGGCCGCGGGTATTCCGGCCACGCCGTCTCCGGCGTCACGCCCGCAGCAAAGCGCGTCATGAGCGGCCCCTGCGCCGGGCGCCAGGAAGGCTGGGACGAAGGAACTGCCGTACTCAGGACGATGGAGAGCAGGCTCAGGAGGAAGAAGAACCGGGCCTTCATGGTCGAGATCCCTTCATTGTACGGACCGCGACGACCATGCGCGACGAGCGCCGACCAGGCGAGTGCGCCGTCCGCCTACTTCTTGACGAGCTCCACGCGGCGGTTCTGCGCGCGCCCGGCCTCGTCCGTATTCGCGGCGACCGGTTTGGTGTCGCCGAAGCCCGAGGTGGTCAGTCGCGTCGCGGTGATCGCGAAGGTCTTCACCAGGTAGTCCTTGACCGACGCCGCGCGGTCCTGTGACAACTTGAGGTTGGCGGCCTTGTCGCCCGCATTGTCGGTATGGCCCTGGATCTCGAGCTTGAGCGCTCCGTCCGACTTCAGCAGCTCACCGATCGGCGCCAGGGCGGCGGCCGACTCGGCCTTGATTGTCGCCTTGCCGGTGTCGAACAGGATCCCGTGGATCGCAATCGAGCCCTTGGCGTCGAGCTCACTGGCGAGCTCGGCGGCCGTGAATTCGACCTTCTGCGCCATGCCGGCTTCTTCGACGATCGTCAGCTGGTAGTTGTTGCCGCTGTTGTAGACGTCCACCTGAAGCCAGATGGTCTTGCCCTTGACCGGCAGCGTGGCGGTGGCGACTCCGCCCCCGACCTCGAGATCCTCGAACACCTTGGAGCCGCCCTTGGCGGTGAAGGCGTTGATGTAGTTGCGCCCGATCTGGATCGGCCCGCCCTTCTTCGCCCCCTCTTTGAGCTCGTAGTGGATCAGCCAGTACCGGCCTTCGACGCGCTTCTCGGCATTGTCGGGAAGCCTGAAATCTGCTGCGCCGAATTCCTGTTCGTCGTAGTCGCTGATCCAGTAGCCGGGATAGCGCGACACCAGGGGATGATCCTTGGCCCCTTCGGCATCGTCCTGCGCGACGACGGGTGCAGCGACGAACAGGACCGCGACGAGTGCCGCGAGCATGGTGCTGAGCAGTCGCATGAAGATCCCTCGCATGCGGACCGGAGGGCCCGCTCCGAACCCGGGGTCAGGATAGCACAGCAGTAACTTGCGGGAATCACGACCGGCGCGGTGTGATCAGCCCCCGGCGACCAGCGCGGCCAGCTCCGCGCGATTGACGGCCGCCCGCCGAAGGGGTTGCGTGAGCGGCACGCGGCAGTCCACCTCGCGTTCGGTGACCGCCAGGGTGAGGTCCCTCGTGCTGCCATCGGCGAAGGTCAGGGTCATCGGCACGGGCACGTCGAAGAGGCCTGCGGTCTGGACGACCTTCACCAGCAGCGTGAGGCCGGCGGCGCTGTCCTCGGTTCGCGTGGTCACGTGCAACTGGGGCAAGTCGGGTTTCTCGATCCACTGGCTGAAGAACCGATCCAGCGGCCGGCCGGCCTCGGCTTCAAACGCGCTCCTGACCTCGTCGGTGCCGGCCTTGCGGAACCGGTTCTCCTGATACACGCGCTTGAGGCCGCGGAAGAACACCTCGTCACCGAGGAGCTGCCGCAGCATGTGAAGCACCAGCGCACCCTTGTTGTAGACCACGGCGCGGAAGATGCGGCCGTCGCCCTGGATGTGGCCCAGGCGGGAGCCGAGCGAGACGGGGCCCTCGCTGCTCTTCGCGAGTGTCCACTGGCGGAAGTGGCGGACGATCGCGCGGTAGGCGGCCGGCCCCCGCACGTGCTCCGCGTAGAGCGCCGTGAAGTACTGGGCGAATCCTTCGCTGATCCAGGCCTCGTGGTAATTCCTGGTCCCGACGGCCTGCCCCCACCACTGATGCGCCAGCTCGTGCGCGAGAAAGTACTCCGGGAAGTCGCTGATGGCGGCAGGATCGTCTCCCCAGTACCGACCCGGACGCGACACGACCTGGTTCAGGACGGTGAAGTAGGCAGGGCTGTGGCCGCCGGGCACCTGGTTCTCGACGAGCGCCACGGTGTAGGTGGGATACGGGCACTCGCCGAGCAGCGTCGTGAAGAAGCGCGCCACCGCGCTTGCATCGGCCATGATCTGCGGCGCTCTGCTTCGGAACTTCCGCGGCACCTCGGCGGCGATGCCCGGCTCTGCTCCGCCTTCGGCCTCGACACGGGTGAAGCGGCTGAGCACACACGAGAAGTACCGGGCGGGTCTCGCAGCGGTGAAGGTGAAGATTCTCTGCGCGCCCGACGGCCCGCCCTGGCCGACGACCCCGATCGCGATGGGCCCACCGGCGGATGGCTGGCCGCTTGCCACGCAGGTGTACTCGGCGGGGGCAGACAGGCGGATCGAGGCCGTTGCGTAGCCTGCCTGGGGCGTCTGTGCGTACCAGTAGCTGCGGTTACTGTACAGGTAGGACGCTTCCATCGCAGCCCTGCGCCAGCGATCGGCTTCCTCGTCCTGCGGTGTCGGCGGCGCCACGGATTCCTGATCGGAGCGCTCCGGGTCCAGCCGGCCCGAATAGGTCACAATCAGGTCGATGGGCGACCCTTGACCGATGGCGCTGGGCAGGCTCACCACGAGGCTGTTCTGGTTCCTCACGCGAAGCGACAGGAGCCGGCCGTGCTCGACGCTCACGACCGATCGCACCTCGAGCGAATCGGCCAGGCGCACGGTCAGCGACGCCAGGCCATTGGCGCGAACCGTGCCGTGCAGGCGGGTCTGGCCGCTGATCCAGTCACGGTCCGGCGTGAACGCCGCTTCGATTTCATAGCGCTGGATGTCGTAGGCGCGATTGTCGTCCTCGCTGTAGGCCGCGCCGCGCTCCCGGAGCTTCTCGGGCGACGCATAGACGGCGATCTGACGCCGCCTCGCTCGATTGAAGAGGGACACGTCTTCCGCCATGCTGGGGTCGCGGATGTAGGTGAGCGTGCCGAACTTGCGAGTGCGCACCTCCGCCACGAAGGTCCCTGGCTGGGGCAGCACCGACCACTGATCGCCGCTCAGGCCGGGAAGGTCGATTCCGTACGTATTCGGGGCATCCTCTCGAAAGACCGCGGTCGCACGTGCCAGCTTCTTCGGGTCTATCTTCGCCAACGGGAGAGAGTCGAGGCGGAGATGGGTCTGGACTTCCGAGGGCGGCATCTTCAACAGCATCGCGTCGAACCTGGTGCGCAGCGTCTCGTTGCCGGCATAAATCCGAACCTGGCCGCGTTCGGTCTGGGACGATGGATGGAACGCCATTTCGCCGTCGCCGATGAGGACGACCGTGGTGACGCCAGCCTCCGCCCGAGACACGAACACCGAGCCGTCTCGCAGGAGCAGTTCCACGTCCTCGGCGCGCACCACCAGGTTTCTTGCGTCCAGCTGGGTGGTCGGATCCAGTGCCAGGCGCTCGAGGCCGTCGATGCCGGCGACGGGCTCTTGGGACTGGATGACCCAGCCGGGACTCGCGATCCGCGTGTCGGAGACCTGACTCGCCGCGCGCCGGATGTCGAGCCGCCACGTGATGATCCGGCCGTGCGAACCCCGCTCGATGAAGATGTCGATGGCCAGCCGGAAGGAGGTGCCCGGCGGTCGGCCGGGAAGCGGGAACCGGTCGCGCTCCCGGATCACGGCCCGCGAAATGGCGGGATCCCCGAATGTCGCGAGCGCGGTCGCGCGGGCCCGGCCGCGATCGGCCTCAGGGGCCAGCAGTGACAGATAGCCCTCGACATCGGCGATGAGCGCGGCCTGCTCGATCTGGTTGAGAAGAGCCGCGATGCCGGCGTCCTCGTCCTGGGTGGCGGCGGGGGTCGAGGGCCGGCTCCCGGCTGAGCCCAGCGCCGATGCTGCAAGCAGCATCACGCTCATGAACCTCAGCAGCGCCGTTGCGGGGCGGCGAGGCCGACGGCGGATAAATGGTGTCAGGCTGGCCATCACCGACAGTCCTCGATAAGGTCTTTGCCGGCGCAACTCCAAACGTATCACCGATCGGGTCGGCGGCGCCTGCCAGGCTGCGAGTTCCGGGGTGAAGGGCCCCCCGCAGCGGGCCCGCTCCGTCGGTGCCCGGTGATACCATTCCTCAGCGATCGGCAAACCAAGCACATGAAGTCTCCGCACGCCGCCAGACCGTCCGACGAAGAGCACCTGAGGCTGGCGATGGCCGGCTACCAGGACGGCCGGATGGAGGCGTTCGAGCAGGTGTACGCGGCGCTTTGCAGCGTGCTCCGGCGTTACCTGGTGTCACTCACGCGGGACCGGTCACGCGCCGAAGACCTCCTGCAGGAGACGTTTCTGCAGATCCACCGATCGCGCCGCACGTACTCGCCGTCACTGCCGGTCCTGCCGTGGGCGTTTGCGATTGCCCGCCACGTCTACCTCATGGACCTCAGGACGAGCTCGCGCCGCCTGCGTCCCGTGTCGCATGGCACAGACGAGGTGCCGGATCCCGTGGCACCCGATGACGAGCACGATCGGCGCAATCAACGCGACGTCGTGCGGGAGGCGTTGCAGCAGGTCCCGCCCGATCGTCGTGAGGCTTTGATGCTGCACCACGTGGCGGGGCTGAGTTTCCGCGAGATCGGCGAACGGCTCGGAATCCGCGAGGCGGCCGCCAAGCTGCGGTCATCGCGCGGGATGAGCAATCTCCGGGCGATCCTGGGCCGCAAGCCGCATGACGAGAAAGATCGTCCCGATGAGCGCTGATCCGCCAACCGAACGGGTGCCCGACGTGCTGCACCGGGCCATCGGGCGCGATCTGGCCCCGGTCAGGCCGCTGCCGCCGCCCTGGCGCCGAACGGTGGTGCTCGTCCCGCTGGCGGCTGCCGTGTTCGTGGGCGTTCCGCTGCTGATGGGCGTGAGGCAAGACGCACGCGTCCTGGGCGCGTGGTGGTCCTGGGGCATTTCCAGCCTCCAGGTCGTCGTCGGGTTCGTGCTGGTGGGGCTCGCCTTGCGCGAGGCGGTGCCGGGATCCGGTCTGACCCGGCGTCAACTGTTGACCGCCATCGGCGGCGCCTTCGTTGTGGTGGCGGCGGTCACGTGGGGAACCTATTTCATCAGTCCGACCATTGCGCCGCCGGCAAGGCAGCTTCCGTTCTTCATCTACTGTCTGCGGCACTCCGCGTTGGTCGGTGTCCCTGCCGTGATCGCGGCGGGGCTGCTCGCCGGTCGGGCGTTTCCGACGAGGCCCTGGGTGGCGGGAGCCTTGTACGGCCTCGGCGCCGGGCTGATGAGCGATGCCGGCTGGCGCCTGTTCTGCGACGTCTCCGCGCCGAGCCACGTGCTGGCCGCGCACGGGGGCGCGGTGTTGTCGCTCGCGGTCCTGGGCATGCTGACCGCACGGGCGGGCGAGTGGGTGAGGGACCGCGTGACGCGCCGTGCGTCCGGATCCGGGAGGGACGGCCATGACTCGAGCCAGACAGGGTGAAGCCGCGGTGCGCCGATTGGCAGCGGTTGGCGTGATGGCGGCGGCACTCGCGATCGAGGCCGCGCAGCCGGCGACGGTGCCCGTCGCCGAGTTCGAGTACGATCGCGCGCGTCCCTTCGATCTGACGGTCGACAAGACCGAGCGCCGCGGCGAGGTGACCGTTCAGGACGTGTCCTATCTGCAGCTCGACGGCACGCGGAACCAGGCCTACCTGGTCACACCGCCGGCCCCGGCCCCGCACCCCGGCATTCTGTTCGTGCACTGGCTCGAAGACAACAGCCCGACCGCCAACCGGACCGAGTTCCTGGGGGAGGCGATCGACCTGGCATCGACCTCGGGCGCCGTCTCACTTCTGCCGAACACCATGTGGACCCCGCCCGGCTGGTTCGTGAAGCGGAACCCTGAAGCTGACTACGCGATTTCGATCAGGCAGACGAGAGAGATCCGGAGGGCCATCGACCTGCTGGCGACGCGTCCGGGCGTGGACCCGGGTCGCCTGGTCTTCGTGGGCCACGATTTTGGGGCGATGTATGGCGCCCTCGCCGCGGGTGTCGAGCCGGCACGGCTCAAAGCGTTCGTGTTCATGGCGGGAACGCAGCGGTTCAGCGACTGGTTCCTGCTCTACCCGAAGCTGGACCGGCGACGCGCGGCAGAAGGTGATCGACCGTCTCGCGCCGCTTGATCCGACACGGTATCTCGAGCGGATGGGATCCATCCCGGTGCTGCTTCAATTCGGGACTCGAGATCGATTCGTGACCAGGGACGCGGCCGACGCGTTGATCGGCGCGGTGAAGGGGCCGAAGACGCCCCGCTTCTACGATTCGGACCACTCGCTGGCCAGTCCCGCCGATGTGCAGGCCGATCGCGTCGCGTGGTTGAAGACGCAGCTGGTCCGGTAGCGACACACCTGGACCGGCGAGAGCAGTCGGACACTGCGTTCGCGAGGTCGCGAGAGACGACGCGCGAGCACCGGATTCGCCTGAGGAGCTACCCGCGGAAGTACAGGTACGCCCCGATGATGCAGGTCAGCACGAATCCCGACGCGAGCACCTCGCGCCAGCTCCAGCTCGACTCGGTGTGGCGTGCCTGATCGGCCGTCGCGGTGCCGTAGGTCAATCCTCTCATCCGCTCGTAGTCGGGCTCCGCCGTGGCGTGGCTGACCACGATCATCACGACGGCGGACACGATCGTGATGAGCACGCTGAAATACTGGAAGTAGATGTTGTTGATCACCCAGAGAAACGACCCCGGCGAGTAGCCGTGCTCGAAGCCTGAAAGGCCCAGCGTCACCGGCGTGTCGACCAGCATCCGGAACAGCCCCATCGCGAATCCGACGATCATCGCCCACAGGCAGCCCTGGGCGTTCAGCCGCTTGTAGAAGACGCCGAAGAAGAACACGACGAAGATCGGCGGAGCCAGGTAGCCCTGCACGGTCTGCAGGTAGTTGTACAGGCCGTGCGCGCCCTGGATGACCGGGATCCAGGCCAGCGCGATCAGGACCATGACGCCGGTCGCAATCCGGCCGGTTCGCACCATCTGATGCTGGGTCGCGTGCGGCCTGAACTTCGCGTAGAGATCGACGGTGAACAGCGTCGAGCACGCATTGAAGACACCGGCGAGCGATCCCATCAACGCGGACAACAGGCCGGCGACAACCAGCCCCCGCAACCCGGGCGGCAGCAGGTACTGCACCATCATCGGGAACGCCGCCTGGGCGACCTCGCGTACGGGCTGGCCGTCGGCGCCGACCATGGGCGAGAGCCCAGGCACGGTGCCCGACTTGGCGAGGGCGAGGCAGATCATCCCGGGGATGATGAACAGGTACACCGGGAACAGCTTGAGGAAGGCCGCGAAGATGCTGCCCCGCCGCGCCGTCTGCTGGTCGGGCGCCCCGAGCGCTCTCTGGACGATGTACTGATCCGTGCACCAGTACCAGAGGCCGATGATCGGCGCGCAGAAGAGCATGCCGAGCCACGGGAAATTGCCGTTGAAATACCAGGCCTGCCGGATGATCTCACCCGCCGGATTGCGTTCGAGCACCGGGGCCCACGTGCCTTCGACGCCGGCCGGGATCAGCGGCTTCCACAGGTTGAACATGTCGGAGGGCAGCGCGGCCCGCAGCTGCGACCAGCCGCCGAGCTGCACCAGCCCGTAGATGGTCAGCACGGCCGACCCGATGATGAGCACCACGACCTGCACCGCGTCGTTGTAGGCGACCGCGCGCATCCCGCCGAGCATCGTGTAGAGGCCGGTGAGCACGATGACGAGCACCGACCCGATCCAGAAGCTGTTGATGCCGACGCTGCCGACCTGGAGGTGCAGCTCGGGGAGCAGCGTCGCGAACACGACCCCGCCGGCGAAGATGCCGACGGCGATCTTCGAGACCACGAAGGTCACCAGCGAGACGAGCGACAGGACGTAGCGCGAGTGCGTCGAGAAGCGCCGCTCGAGGAACTCGGGCATCGTGAACACCATCGATCGCGCGTAGAACGGCACGAAGACCCAGGCCAGCACCAGCAGGCACCAGGCGTGCAGCTCGTAGTGCGCCATGGCCACGCCGTCGGCCGCGCCCGACCCGGCCAGCCCGACGATGTGCTCCGATCCGATGTTGGAGGCGAAGATCGACGCACCGATCACCCACCAGCCGAGATTCCGGCCGGCCAGAAAGTAATCGGCGGCGGTGTCCTTGCTCTTCCTGACGACCCGCCAGGCGACCACGAGGAGGATGCCGAAGTAGGCGGCGATTGTCAGCCAGTCGAGGCCGGTGAGCGTCGATCCGGAACCGAGATTCGCGTTGGTCATAGGCGTCCAATCCCCAGACTGGTCGACCAGGGCGCCGCGCACTCGTCCGACGCGACCTCACCCCGGATCACCCGCGGCGGACAGCGGAAGGAGCGAGCGGATTCTACTCCAAGAAACCGGCCGCGCGCACGAGCCGGCCGTGGCCGGCGGCCGACGGCAGGTCGCGACGCGATTCGCGCTCGCGCTCGCCGGCGAAACGCATCTTCAGGGTTCTGTCGGCAGCAAAGATGGGTTCTCGGTCCATCTCCGACTTCGGCCCTTGCGCAGCGTCCTGCAAACTCATGGTGATCGGCTCGGCTCAAGGCATTCGCTTTGCGACCGCCGCCAGCCGCCAGCCGCTAGTCGCTAGCCCGACCCCCCGAGAGCCGGGTATCCGCGAGGGTATAGAATCAGCCAGCCTCAGGAGGGCCCTATGAAGACACGAGGGGTGATGCTCGCGTTGCTGTCCTGTCTGTGCCTGTTCCTCGTCTTGCCGATCCTTGCGCAAGCGCCCGCCGCCTCCTCGCCGGTGACCGTCGTCAAGGCCGGCCGGCTGATCGATCCGGAGTCGGGGACCGCGTCGGCGAACCAGATGATCGTGATCGAGGGAGAACGCATCAAGGCCGTTGGCACGAACCTGCCGGTGCCTGCCGGCGCGACCCTCATCGACCTGTCGAAGCTGACGGTGCTGCCCGGCCTGGTCGATGCGCACACGCACATGGGCATGACCTACAAGGAGCAGCCGGAGAACAACTACTACTACCTCACCTACGTGATGGACTCGACGCCGCTGCGGGCGATCCAGGCGGCGTCAAACGGCATGCAGCTCCTTGCGTCCGGGTTCACGGTGGTGCGCGATGTCGGCAACAACGCGCTCTATGTCGATGCCGCGCTGCGCCAGGCCATCGAGCAGGGCTGGCTGCCCGGGCCGACCGTGATTCCTTCGGGCCCGATGATCGGCTCGACAGGAGGACAGTTCTGGCCGACGCCCGAGATGTACAAGCAGCACAACATCATGTTCCCCGAATACATCGACGCCAACAGCCCTGACGAAATCGTGCGGGCCGTGCGCGAGAACATGCTGTTCGGCGCCAGGACGATCAAGCTGTGCATCGACTGCAAGCCCTGGGGCTATTCGGTCGACGACATCAAGCTCGCGATCCGCGAGGCCGCGACCGGCGGGTGCAAGGTCGAAGGTCACGTCCAGACGGCCGCGGGCGCGCAACGGGCCATCGATGCGGGCATCTACATCATCGCGCACGGCAACGCGCTCACCCCCGAGCATCATCGGCAGATGGCGGAGAAGGGCATCTTCCTGGCCGGCACCGACACCCCGTTCACCGCCTACCGGGGGAGCGAGGCGGCGTTCAAGCGCGCGGCCGACAACCTGAAGGACGCCTGGCAGCAGAAAGTGCCGCTGACCTACTCGACCGATTTCGATTACTGGAACGACCGGATGAAGGACGAGAAGACGGGCCGCTGGCTGACCCGCGGCGAACTGACGATCGAATTCCTCAAGACGTGGAAGGCCGCCGGCATCCCGGCCGCCGACACGCTGCGCGCGATGACCATCAACGGCTACAAGGCCGCGGACATCATCGCCGAGCGGGGACCGATCAAGCCGGGGTTCTTCGCGGACCTGATCGCCGTTTCGGGCGACCCGCTCGCCGACGTCGACGCGCTGCGCACCGTGACCTTCGTGATGAAGAACGGGATGGTCTACAAGCGCGACGGCGTGATGACGCCGGCCGACTTCTTCCACCCCGGGCCGGTCCGCATGCCCAACGGGCGATGGACGCGGTAGGGGAGGACGGATC
Organism: uncultured Acidobacteriota bacterium; assembly: GCA_963843385.1. Lineage (GTDB taxonomy): Bacteria > Acidobacteriota > Vicinamibacteria > Vicinamibacterales > JAKQTR01 > CAVOHU01. Next base: position 666,818 of record CAWJJY010000003.1, on the reverse strand, counting down.
GCCGCGGAGTCCGCCGCGGCGCCTGAGAATCAAGGACCACATGAGGACGTCGATGACCGAGGCCGAACGCATCTGGAGAGAGAAGAGCGACGAAGACCTGCTGGAGGCGGCCGCGGAGCTTCACGAGTTCACCGAGGCCGGCCAGAAGGTGATCCGGGCCGAGCTGCAGCGCCGGGGCATGGAAGATCCCGACGTGCAGGCCAGTCTCATCGCACCTGAGCCCGGCGCGAAGCTGCCCGAAGACGAGGATGAATCGCAGATTCCCAACCCGAGATGCGTCCGCTGCAGGGTGGAAGAGCGCTACCTCGGGACGAAGAAGTTCCACGAGGGCACGCACTGGGGCCTGCTGGGCGAGATCGGACACCTGTTCGAGCACAGCGAGTCGTTCGACGTCTACGCGTGCCCGCGATGCGGGCACGTGGACTTCTTCGTCGATGGAATGGAGGAGGAGCCGCCGGCCTGAAGGCCGGGGTCGGGCGGGACCGGGTTGTCGCGGCCCCGCCCGTGCCTCTTCAGCAGGCTGTGTGAACGTCCGCTTATCCGGCCAGCTCGTCGTAGACGCCGCCGAGGACTCGCTCGGTGAGCGGGCCGTGATCGGGGAACCCCTTCAGCGGGTCCGCGATCTTGACGATCGCGTCGCGCGGTTTGCCGGCCTTCATCTCGCCTCGCACCAGCTCGACGAGCGCCGACAGGTAGTCGCGCATGTAGAGCAGATCGGCCTTGCTGCCGGTCACGTCGAACTTCGGGCCGGCATGGCCGAAGATGTAGACGGTGTCGTTGGCGTGATCGGCGACGACCGAGTCGAGCACCTTGATCCAGTTGGCGACGACCACACCGCCCGATCGGTCGATCACCGGGTGGCGCCGGTTGAACACCAGGTCGCCCATGTGCACGACGTTGGCCTTCCCGAACGTCACCACGCTGTCGCCGGCCGTGTGGCCCGGCCCGTAGTGCTTGAGCGCCAGAATCTCGCCTCCGACAGGCTGGGCCCACGTCGTCTGGTAGGTCGTGTCGGCAACCACGAGTTCCGGAGGCGGCGGAGCACCGGGCTTGGCGTTCTTGGCGGCGTTCGCTGCGGCCTCCTGCTGCAGCTTCGGCACGTTCGCGTGGGCCACGATCTTCCTGGTCGCGGGGCGGAAGGTCCCGTTGCCCGCGGTGTGATCGCCGTGATGATGCGTGTTGACCAGGACGTCGATCCGGGGACCGCCCACGCGCTCGGCGATGCCATCGAGGCAGATCTTCGCCGTCGCAGGGAACTGCGAGTCGATCACCACCGCACCCTGTTTGTCGACATACCAGCCGATGGTGCCGCCCTGGCCCGTGAAGAATCCGACTCCTCCACGGATCACGGTGAAGATGGTCTGCGGCGGCGCCTGCGCCGCCTGGCCGGTCTGCGCCAGCAGGGCTCGCAGGTCGAGGGTCGAGGCGGCGAGAGCCAGCGACGAGGACGTGAGAAATTGGCGACGGTTGAGAGACATCGTTCCAGGCTCCTTCTCGAGGTGCGAACCGCGTCTCAGGCGTTGTGTGCCGGGCGTGAAGTGATCGTGAGATCTACTCTCTCACAGTTTTCGTCCCGCGAGGATACGGTGCCGCTGTCGACGGCCTTCGTCGCCGCCCCGCTGGCCGGTGCCTGGATTCCTTTGTCAGGGCGCTTGCCCGACCCGGCCGGGCACCATGACCAGTGGTTCCGCGGTTCCCGGGAGCGAGGCCGCCCGGCCAGCGCAGCCGCGCCTGCCCGGCCACGCCCGATCCGCCCGGTCCGGTGTCTAACTGGGTTCGGGGGAGTTATGGCCAGAACGCTGCTTCGCCTGGTTGGAGCCGTCTGCCTGTTGGCGCTCGGGGCCTGTGCCCACCGGCCTCCCGCGCTGCTTCCCGCACCGCCCGGCCCTGAGTTTGGATCGCTGGTGGCCGCCGATGCGCTCGTCCGCGAGGGCTGCTACTCGTGCCTGAAGGAGGCGCTCTCGACCTACGAGCGGCTCGCGCACGATCCCGCCTTCCCGTCCGCGCGGCTCCGCGCGGCAGAGACAGCCATCCTCGTCGCGTTGCGCGAGCGCGAGATCGGATTGAGCCTGACCGACGGCTCCGAGCGGGCGCACGCCCTCGGCGCCAGTCTGCCCGTGCCCTACGACGTCAGCGAGTATCTGACGATGCTTGATGTCGTGCCCTGGAAGAGCGGCAGCATCGCGCAGGAGCGGTTGGACGAACTGTTCGGCGCCTACGGGATCGTCAAATCCAAAGCGCCGCAATGGCGCCAACTGCTCTCGCGCGACAACGACACCGATCCGCTGCGGGGTGCGCTGCGCGTCGTGGTTGAGTGCACGTATCGCTGGTTGTTGACTGATCGCGAGAAGCCAGACCCCTGGAAGCCTCAGGCTTCGACGCCGCCACTGCTGCGGTTCTCCGCAGCGATTTGCGGGGGGAACGACGTTCCTGCTCTCACCGACCTGCTCGAGAAGGATCCGCGGTTCACCGAAATCGATCTGTTTCTCGGTCAATCCGCATTCGGCCAGGGCCGCCTCGTTGACGCGGAAAGCCACATGTTGCCGGCCTGGAAGCGCTACCCGAAGCTTGCGCTCGCGGCATCGTTGCTTGGCAGCATCTACATGGCCATGGAGGACTACGACGAGGGCCTGGGCTACTACGAACAGTCATTGGCGCTGCTACCAGGTCATCGAGAGTCGCTGCTCGGCAAGATGAAATTGTTGAGCTACGTCGGCCGAGCGGAAGAGGCCATTGGCGTCGCCAACCGGATGATCGAGTTGGGCACCTGGTATCTCGGCGATGCCTACTACTGGCGCGCATGGAATCGCCAGCGCCTTAAGGACTACGAGGGCGCCTGGACCGATCTGCAGGATGCCAAGAAATTCCTGCCGACCGACGGGCCTGTCGCCAAGCTGACGGGCCTTGTCGCGCTCGGACGCAATGAGCTCACACGCGCGGAAGCGGAGTTCCGGACCGCCATTCGCTACAACGAGAAGGACAGTGATGCACGGTTCTACCTGGCGTCCGTGCTCTCGACGCTGAAGCGATGGACGGAATCCGCGGAGTGTTTCGCGGCGGCCGAGCCGCTCTACGTGAAGGACGCCGAGCTGCTCCGGGCGAAGATCAAGGAGATCGCGGAGTCAAGGCTCGGCGAGGCCCGCAAGGCGAAGCTGACAGCTTCGAAAGAACGCCAGGTTGCCGCGACTGTGCTCATGCAGGCGCGCAGCGCGTTCAGCGCAGCGGCTGGCTACTTCAACGCCGGCGAATTCACGAAGGCCCAGCCGCTGGCCGAGCGGGCCCTCGAGCATCCTGACCTCGCCGAGTCAGCCCGGAAACTGCTGGACCGGCTGCCGAAAGCCCCGTAGCGATCGACTCGGCAGCATGAAGGGCTGGCGTAGGCTCAGCGGGCTTCGTGAATCACGAGGATGAACATGCACGGTCCCACGGCGCCGTTGGGACCAGATTGCAGAATCTCACACGTTCACCTTCGGAGCGCGATGGAGATTCTGCTTGCGGTTCCAGACTCGTACGTCGCATGGAGACAAACGCCGAGAGCCACGCGTCGTGAGTCACCGGCCGTGAGCCGCGAGCCGCTAGCCAGCCGCAAGCCGCCAGCCCCCTGCCGATAGAGCCTAGCCCTTCGGCGCCATCTGCTGCTTGAACACGTTCATCGCGAGCGCGACCATCGATCCGACGTCCGCCACGTTGGCCGGCAGGACGAGGTTGGTCGAGCCGCCAACCAGGTGCCCGAGCTGCGTGATGTACTGCTCGGCGACGCGCAGCTGAACGGCCTGGACGCCGCCATCGACCTCGATGGCCTCTGCGACCTTGCGGATGCCTTCCGCCGTCGCCGTCGCCACGGCGAGAATGGCCGCGGCCTGTCCCTCGGCCTCGTTGATCTGCTTCTGCTTGTGCGCCTCCGAAGCCTTGATGACCTGCTGCTTGTCGCCCTCGGCGTTGTTGATGTTGGCGTCGCGGGCGCCTTCGGACGTGAGGATCACCGCGCGCTTCTCGCGCTCGGCCCGCATCTGCTTCTCCATCGCGGCCAGCACATCGGCAGGCGGCGTGATGTTCTTGATCTCGTAGCGAAGGACCTTCACGCCCCAGGCTTCCGACGCCTTGTCGAGCTCGGTCACCACCGCGATGTTGATGTTGCTGCGCTCCTCGAAGGTCCGGTCGAGGTCGATCTTGCCGATCTCGCTGCGCAGCGTCGTCTGCGCGAGCTGGATGATCGCGAACAGATAGTCCGCAATCCCGTACGACGCCCGCTCCGGATTGAGCACCTTCAGGTAGAGGATGCCATCCACGCCGACCTGCACGTTGTCGCGCGTGATGCACACCTGCGCCGGGATGTCGATCGACTGTTCCTTGAGGGTATGGCGGTAGCGGATGACGTCGACAAACGGCAGCAGCACGTGGAACCCGGCGCTGATGACGGCCGAGAACTTTCCGAGGCGTTCCACGACGTACGCGCTCTGCTGGGGCACGACGACGGCGGTCTTGGCGATGACGATGATGACGAGGACCGCGAGGAAGAACATGACAACCAGCGCACCGCTCATAGATCACCTCGCTCGGGTTCGATCCAGATGACCAGCTCGTCCACCCGCACGACTCGACAGCGTGTCCCGGCCCGGATGGGACCGCTGCCGGCGTTCTTCGCCTGCCACGTCGATCCCCGCAGCTCGGCGCGGCCAATCGACCCTGGCGCGAGATCTTCGGCGGGCGTGACCGTTTCCCCCACCAGCGTGTCGACGGCCTTGGGTTCGCCGCTGCGTTGTTTCATCCAGCGCAACAGCGGGTTGCGGAAGAACAGCAGCCCCGCGATCGAGAGGATCGAGAAGGCGAGCCACTGCACCCACAGCGTATCGATCACGTCGAGGCCGACCAGCGCCGCCACGAGCAGCGCGCCCAGGCCGAAGAAGACGAGGTAGAACCCGCCCGGGGTCAGCATCTCGAGGGCCACCAGCGCCAGGCCCGCGACCGCCCATTGCCACCAGAGCATATGACACTCCGCCTTTGGCGCCTGACGTTCCCGAGTCGGCGCGCACGCATTATCACCGATCTACGACGTGACAGGGGGCGCGGGTTGCGCCAGCGGCCGGCGTCCGCGCCCGCCACACCGCCACGGGAGCGGCGTCAGGCGGGCGCGGGGCGTTCGCCCGGCGCCGGGCTCGCACGTGCCGTCCGAGCCGCGCGCTCTGCCGGAGGGTCATCCGCCGATCCCATCGCAACTGGCGGCGACGCCCGGGTGTCTTGACCGGCGGCGCCGGATCGCTGACGATCAAGGTTCCATTCAATCCCGCTGCTATGCGCGGGCCCAAGGTCGCCAGCCATCATGAGTCTTCCTCGTTCCGTCATTCTCGGTAGCGGCTCCGAGATCCCGCCCAACTGCATCACCAACGACCTGCTGGCGACCGTGATGGACACGACCGACGCCTGGATCCGCGAGCGCACAGGGGTCGAGACCCGCTACTACGTGAGTCCTGGCACCTCGACGCTCGACCTGGGCGCGGCCGCCGCGACGCGTGCGCTCGAGGCTGCCCGCGTGCAGCCGGACGAGATCGATCTCGTCGTGTTCGCCACGATGACGCCTGATCACTACATGCCCGGCAACGGAGGGCTGCTGCAGCACCGGCTCGGGCTGCGGCAGATCCCCTGTTTCGACATCAGGCAGCAATGCGTCGGCTTCATCTACGGGATCCAGCTGTGCGACGCCCACATCCGCGCGGGCCTCGCCCGCACGGTCCTGCTGGTCGGGGCCGAGGTCCACACGATGTTCTCGCCTTTCGGGGCCTCGAGCTGGGCCCGGCTCGGCGGCGCCACCGACACGCCCATACCGCAGGATGAGTGGGACTACACGAGCTCGGTGCGACACCTGGCGGTGCTCTTCGGCGACGGCGCGGCGGCCATGGTGCTGACAGCCGAAGACGATTCCGACCGCGGCGTGATCGATCAGATCATCTGTGCCGACGGGTCGGCGTTCGAGCGGCTCTGCGTGCCGGGCGTCGGGTCGAAATACCGGCCATATGTCGACGAAGCGATGTTGAAGCGAGGAGAGCAGTTCCCGGTGATGGACGGCCGCTACGTCTTCAAGATGGCGACGACGCGGATGACCGAGGTGGTGCGGCAGATCCTCGAGCGAAATCACCTTCGGGCGGAGGATCTGACGATGGTGCTGATGCACCAGGCCAACCTCCGCATCAACGAGTACGTGCAGAAGTGGCTGCAACTTCCCGACAGCAAGGTCCTGCACAACATCCAGCGGTACGGCAACACGACGGCCGCGACCATCCCGCTGCTCTGGGACGAGTGCGTGCGCACCGGGCGCATCACCCGCGGCGATCTGGTGCTGTGTGTCGCGTTCGGGGCCGGCATGAGCTGGGGGGCGACGCTGATACGGGTGTAAAAACTCCGGCCGGCTGGGGGCTGGCGACTGGGGCCAGTTACGACCCAAGCGGCAAAGTTGTCAGCCCCGCCGTTTGGCAAGAGCGTGAAGACGCTGACCGTCTCGCTCGACCAACGCGGTCTTCTTGGCCCGCGACCATTTCTTCAGTTGGGCTTCGCGCTGCTGTGCGGCAGAACGAGACTCGTGACCTTCGGAATAGACCACACGCACCGGCAGTCGACCGGCGGTGTATTTCGCGCCGCGACCTTCGTTGTGGACGCGCTCGCGCTCTAGAACGTCGGATGTCGAACCGACGTAGAGCGTGCCGTCGGAGCAGGAGGCGATGTAAACGAAGTACCGAAAGGTGCCGAGCGGCATGACACGCTCCGAGTGTGCTGGCTGGAGGCGCCCTTCGACTCGCTAGCGAACGTGCGCTCGCTCAGGACGCCACTCGACCCAGACGCGGCGGGCCGTTAGGCCCGTCACGAGCGAACCCGCGGGCCAACGTCAGTGAGCCGCGGGTGAGTCGAGTGGCGGAAGCGCCTGGGAGTCGAACCCAGCCCCCCCGCGATGAGCGGGGAGCGACCGATTTTGAAGACCGGGAGGGCCACCGGGCCCCATTCGCTTCCGTGACCGGCACGCGCACGACGCGGCACCTTCAGGACATCCCAGGCCGCCGGAGTCCAACAGGAACAGCCGCGCGAGGCGGAGCCATGCCCGCCCCTGTGACACAAATGATACTGCTTTGCGGTGAGCACACGACTCTGGCCAGCGAGGGTGCGCGTTCTGGGGCGCGCCGAAACGCCGTGGCGACAGGGTGGATGCCGGCTTCGAAGAACGTCCGGCCCTTCGGAGGGCCGGGAGGGTCTGGCACCCGGCTCCGCGTGCACGGAGCCGGGAGGCTTGCCGAAAGCGCCGTCGTCAGCCTTCGATCAGCCGAACCTCGCCCGCGCGAGGACCCTTCTGGGATTCCTCCTGCGTGAACTCCACGCGCTGGCCTTCCCGCAGGAGCTCGAACACCGCGCCTCGCACCGAACTCCGGTGGAAGAAGTGCTCAATCCCGCTCTCGTCACGGATGAATCCAAATCCCTTGTCGATGAGGAGCCTTGCGATGGTCCCGTTTGGCATACCCGTATCCTCCGGTCAACGAAGCGCCCTGGGACGATCCCAGGTGGTCTGGAGGCTGCTGTCGAGGGGGCGCGGCGACCACCTTGTCGGGGACACACGTCCCCTCACCGTCCAGGCATTCTTCTTCGAAAAAAGTGCATGCCTCGACAAATACCTCAAGATTCGCGCCAGTGTAGGGGCGGAGCCTACGGGAAGTCAAGGAGATCTATACACTCCGACTACGGAAAGGCCCCATGGCGCGGGACCGAACCGAAGGCCCGGCCTCGGGCCGAAAGACCGTGTTCGGCGGACGGAAACGGCTATCCGGCGGCTGGCACCTTCTCCTTGGGGGCCGCCGTGGGGTAGGTGGACCAGAAATGGCGGCCGCAACCGGGACAGACCCAGTACTGGTCGGGTTTCCATTCGGTTCCCGGCGCCGGGTCTTTCAACTCCATCGAGGTTCCGCATCGCTGGCAACGAATGGTCGGAATCGTATCGGCCATGCACGGATTCTAGACCGGAACCTCGCCGCGCATCAATTGACGACCGGGGCTCCTGCCAACGCTCGTTAGATATGTCCCCGGCCTTCGCTCGCTGGAACCGTCACCTTCTCGTGTGGTCGTCAAGGTCGCCCCGTCGGCGCCCCAACCCAATGGCGGGGCCCGCGCAGGCGGCCGGGAACCGCGGGTGAGCGGGCGCGCCTGCTTGAGGCGCGGGTCCACGGGGGGCTACCATGCGTGTCATACGCCATGGTTGCAGGTGTCATTCTGGCGGCCGGAGCTTCGAGTCGCATGGGACGCCCGAAGGCGCTGCTGCCCATCGGACGCGAGTGTTTCGTGTCGCGCCTGGCCCGCACGTTCGCCGAGGCGGGCATCGGCGACATCGTGGTCGTCGGCGCCGACAGCATGCCGGCGATCCGCGCCGCACTCGACGCGGCGGGCCTGACGGTGCCTGTCGTGGAGAATCCTCACCGCGAGAGAGGCCAGCTCTCGTCGCTGCAGGTCGGCCTCGCCGCCCTCGGCCCGCCCGAGCCCGAGGCAATCGTGATGTCGCCCGTTGATGTTCCGTTGGTCTCGGCCGACACCGTCCGCGCCATCGTGCACGCGTGGCGGCAGAGGCACGCGCCGGTTGTGAGGCCGGTGCGCGAAGGCCGACACGGACACCCGGTGGTGTTCGATCGGTCGGTGTTCGGTGAACTGATCAGAGCCGACCCGGCGGCGGGTGCGAACGCGGTGGTCCGCGCCCACGCCACCGAGGCCGTGGATGTGGCCGTCGATGACGAGGGCGCGTTCCAGGATATCGATACGCCCGAAGACTACGCGCGGCTCATCGGCTCTGCTTCAGGAACTTGAAGAACTCCCCGTCCGTGGACAGGATGAGCGTCGTGTCCTGCGCCATCACCTTTCGATAGGTTTCCATGGTCTTCAGGAACTGGTAGAGCTCCGGGTCGCGGCTGTAGGCCTCGGCGTAGATTCGGGTCGAATCGCCATCCGCCTTGCCCATCACCTCCTGGGCCTTCTTGTACGCCTCGGACTGGATGCCCTTCAACTCGCGTTCCTTCTGCCCGCGGATTTCCGCGCTCTTCCCCTGGCCTTCGGATCGGGATCGCTCGGCGATCCGCTTCCGCTCGGAGATCATCCGCTCGTAGACCTTCTGCTGCACCTCGGCGGTGTAGTTGACGCGCTTGATCTGCACGTCGACCAGCTCGATCCCGAACTCCGCGACGATGCCCCGCGACTTCTCGAGCACCGTCCTGGTGATCTTGTCGCGGCCCATCGTGATCGTGGCAAACACCTCGGCCTGTCCCATCTCGACGTTGTCCTCCGCCTCGGGGAGTTTCCGGTCGGAGGTGCGCACGACCTCGATCAGGTCGTTGTTGGCGATCACGTTCCGGGTCTCGCCATCCACGATGTCATCGAGCCGCGACTGGGCGCTGCGTTCGTCACGCACGCGCTGGAAGAAGAGCAGGGGGTCCTTCACCCGCCACCGCGTGTAGCTGTCGACCCAGATGTACTTCTTGTCGCGGGTGGGGATCTGGTTCGGGTCGCCGCTCCACTCCAGCCACCGCTTCTCGAAGCGGTTCACTTCCTGGATGAAGGGGACCTTCATGTGCAGGCCCGGATCCATGTGTGCCTGGCCGACGGGTTCGCCGAACTGCGTGATGATTGCCTGCTCGGTCTCGTCGAGCGTGTAGAGCGACGACCAGAGCGTGATCACGCCAAGGAACACCAACCCGGCGATGATGAAGGGTTTCACTACTTCACCTCCTTGGCGATCGCGTCCAGGTTCATCAGCGGGAGCAGGCCGCGGTTCTTGTCGTCGATGATGACCTTGCGGCCGGTCTTCGGCAGGATGTCGCCGAGGGTTTCGAGATAGAGCCGCTTCCGCGTGACGTCGGGCGCCTTTCGGTACTCGTCGTAGATGTTGACGAAGCGCGCCACGTCGCCCTTGGCGTTGTTGATCCGCTCGAGCGCGTACCCTTCGGCCGCCCGGATGACCCGCTCGGCCTCACCGCGTGCATTCGGAACGGCCTGGTTGTACTCGGCCCAGGCGTCGTTGATCGCGCGTTCCTTCTCCTGAATCGCCTGGTTGACCTCGTTGAACGCCGGCTTCACGGGGTTGGGCGGATTGACGTCCTGCAGGACGATCTGCAGCACCTCGATGCCGGTCTCGTAGCGATCGCAGAGCTGCTGCAGGCGGAGCTTGGTGTCGACCTGGATCTTTTCCCGGCCCACCGTGAGCACCTCGTTCACGCTGTGATCGCCCACCACCTCGCGCATGACGGCTTCGTTCATGTCACGAAATGTCGTCGGGCCTCGCGGGTTGTCGAGGTTGCGGACCTTGAACAGGTACTTGTAGGGATCCCTGACCTTGTACTGGACGATCCACTCGACGACCGCGACGTTGAGATCCCCGGTGAGCATCTGCGATTCCGCGGTGGTTTCGGGGTTCTGCTCGAACTGGGACTGAATGCCGGCCGTGGTCGTCCGGAACCCGAATTCCGCCTTCAGCTGCCGCTGCACGGGCACGTAGGTGACCGTTTCGACGAGCGGGATCTTCACGTGCGGTCCCGGCTCGGTGGTGCGCACGAAGCGCCCGAATCGCTGGACGACGGCGACGCTGTCGGCGTTGACCTGGTAGTAGGTGGAGGCGAGGGCCGCCAGCACCACTACCCCGATCACCACGCCTCGAATGAGTCCGCCCTTCCCCTGGAAGGGGAATTTCGGCAGCGATCCGACGTCGATGACCGTGCGGCCTCGGCGCTGCCAGTCTTCAATGCTCATGGCGCGTTCCTTCTCGGGCCGAACGCATCAGGCGCGAGGATCGCGCCGCTGAAGCCGCTTGCCCGGTCTGACTGAGCGAGGGAGAGAGGGAAGATGTGTGGTGGACCAGACGGGGTTCGAACCCGTGACCTCGTGAATGCCATTCACGCGCGCTCCCAACTGCGCTACTGGCCCACGTCCGGGGAAAGGCAATTGTATCGCGGCATGGCACGCAGGTCAAAACACGGGGGCGCGATTCCCGGACGCCGGGAATCGCGTCGGCTACTCGACCGAGTCGAGCGGCACCCGGTGGGCGAGCGCCAGCCAACGGGTCAGCAGGCCGGCCGCCTCGATCGGGGTCGCGCCGTAGAACGGCATGAGGGCGGAAGGAACACCGGGCCTGCGGGCAATCTGTGCGCGCCAGCGATCGGCACGCACCAGCGCGGTTTCGATCACGTAGATCTGACCGCCGATGACCTTCTCGAATCGCTGAACACCCGTCGGCATGAGCAAGTCCGGTAACAGGACGACCACGGAATTAAACGGACCACCATTCTACGCGCCTCTCGCTGAAGATCAAGCGAAGCAAAGCGCGAAGCGGGTCGTCCACAGCAGAATCGGGCTGCTTCAGGAGGAAATCCTGTGGACGATTCTTGACAATGTCGGTACGTCCACAGGTTATCCACGGTTTCATCCACACGTTTTCCACAGTACGGCCGATCGATCCGATCTCGAAGGTGTCCGACGATCGCGCGCCGCCATACCGGCGAGGTGAACCCGCGCGGCCTTGACGCGCTCGCGCCGCCACACCGGCGCGGTGAACCCGCGCGGCCTTGACGCGCTCGCGCCGCCGCACCGGCGCGGTGAACCCGCGCTGCCTTGCGGCTCCCGCCGCCATACCGGCGAGGTGAACCCGCGCGGCCTTGACGCGCTCACGCGGCCACACCGGCGCGGTGATCTCGCGCTGCCTTGACGCTCTCGCGCCGCCCGACTACGCTGGGTTCCGCATGGTCTCCATCGCCGCTCGAACAGGATCGTGGCGCGACCGCGCGCGCGCGCCGAGGCGCATGGCCGCGGTGCTGGCAGTTGCGGCGCTGGTTGGCGCTGCCACCTCGCAGGCCGCCGACGCGCCTGCAGAATCGACGCTGTTCCGCGTCTTCCTGAACGATGGGACGTCGATTGTCAGCTTCGGGGAGTGCGCGCGAACCGGCGAGCGCGTCGTGTTCACCATCCCCGTGGGCCCGATGGACCACCCGGCGTCGCTGCAGCTGGTGAGCCTGCCGGCCGCGAAGGTGGACTGGCCGAAGACGCTTCACTACACCGAGGCCGTGCGGTCGGCGCACTACGCGGCGACCCGGGGCGAGGCCGAGTACACGGCGATGACCGCCGAGGTCGCCAGGGTCCTCACCGAGCTGGCGATTACCGCCGAGCCGCTGCGCCGGCTGACCATGGCGATCCAGACGAGGCGGTATCTGCAGGACTGGTCCGCCAGTCACTACGGATACCGCGCGGCGGACGTCCAGGAGCTGGTGTCGCTGCTCGACGAGTCGGTGTCGAGTGCCCGGGCTTCCGCGGGCGAACGGAGCTTCGACCTGAGCCTGGTGGCCGTGGCCCGGGCGCAGGATCCCGCGCTCCTGCCCGCGCCTTCCGTGGCCGACTCCCTCCTCGCAGCACTGGCCGCCGCCAGGGCGACCGATGTGCCGGCCGAGCGCCTCTCGCTCAGACAGGCCGTCCTGCTCGCCCTAGACCAGCACCGGGGAGACCTGCCGAAGACATTTCGCGCGGGGCTTCGTCGCATGCTGACGCCACAGATCCAGGCCGGCCTCCGGGATGAGCAGGCCTTCACCAGGCTGAGGGCGCGAGCCATGAAGGACGCCACCGAGCGTGCCATCCAGGGCGACGTGCGAGGCGTCGAGCGGGTGCTGGACCAGGTCAGGAAACAGAACGCTGAAATCGGGAGCCGTCGGCCCGAGGACTTCGCGGCGCTGACCTCCGCCGTCGAAGACCAGCTGAACCTGGCACGCTCGCGCCGGCTGGCGCTGGATCAGTACACGCTCCGGTCGGAGGCGTTTCGGGGATACGGGCGGGAGGTCGGAGCGGTCATCAAGTCCCTCGAATCGCTCAAAGGAGATCTTGAAGCGGTCAAGGCCATGGCCGGTCCCCAGCCGCGCGCGCTGCCGCGCCTCATCGAGCGCCTGGAGGATTCAGGCCGCCGCCTCACGATTCAGACTCCGCCGAGCGATCTCCAGGATACGCACGCGGCGCTCCGGTCGGCCGTGCACCTGATGAGCGAGGGATTCCGAATGCGGCAGGAGGCCATCCTCGCCAATGACGTTCAACTGGCGCGCAACGCCTCGTCTGCGGCTGCCGGATCGCTGTTGCTGCTCACCCGCGCCAAGGCCGATCTCGACCAGTTCTTCAGCCCGCCGCGACTCCGGTGATCACCCCGCGTCAGACCCGCCTCGTGCGCACGCCGAACCTGCGGTCGTTCCGGCGGACGCTGGTCGGGCTCGCTCTCCAGGGCGATCCCAGGGCCATTCGCGCCCGTGCCGTGATCGTGCCGGGCGGAGCCGCCGCCGATCACCTCCTCCGCGCGCTCGAAGACGCCCGACCTGACGCCGGATCGGTCCTCGTCGTGCCGGATCTGGTGACCCGGGATCTCTGGATCGAGCGGAGTTGCCAGCGCCTGCCGGACGCGCCCGCGCCGCTGACCGGCCTCGAACGTGAGGTCCTCCTGCAGGCGGCCGCGCGCGAGGCGATCAGTTCCGGGCACACCCCGCCGTTCCAACTGCGGCCCGGGCTCGTCGCGGAGATGCTGGCCTTCTACGACGCGCTGCGCCGCCAGATGAAGACCATCGCCGACTTCGAGCGGCTGGTGGTCGAAGACCTCGAGCGGGCCGTCGCCCTGGACCGCGGCGCCGAGCGCCTGCTCGCCCAGACGAAGTTCCTCGTCGAAGCCTTCGCCGGATACGAACGCCGCGCCCGTGAAGGCCGACGCGGCGACGAGCACGTGCTGCGGGAGCAGTTGCTCTCATCGACTGCCGACCCGGTCTATCGCCACCTGATCGTGACGGTCGGGGACCGCGTCAACGACGCCGCAGGCCTGTGGCCCTGCGACTTCGACCTGCTCTCGCGGCTGCCTGGCGTCGAGCGCATTGACATCGTTTCGACCTCCGCCTGCCTCGACGCCGGGTTCGGCGATCGAGTCCAGCAGGGACTGCCGGGCATCGAACTGGTGAACGAGCCAGCCGAGGCGGCCGACCTGTCGCGGCCGCTCCTGTCGATCCCTGCACGAAGCGATGGACTCAGCTATCGGGTGTACCGCGACAGGGAAGAGGAATTGACGGGCATCGCACGGACGGTGAAGGAGGCGAACGGGCCGGGTGCAGGCCCCGGGCTTGCTCGCACCGCGGTCGTCTTCAAGCGGCCGTTGCCATACGTCTACCTGGCGCGCCAGATCTTTCCGGCAGCCGGAATTCCGTATCAGACATTCGACGCGCTCCCGCTGGCCGCCGAGCCGTATGCCGTCGCCCTCGAACTGGCATTCGACGTGGTGGAGTCGGGCTTCACGCGATCGACGCTGATTGCGCTGCTTCGCTGTCCGCTTCTGCGATTCCCGGCGTCGGGCCAGGCACCGACCGAGCAAGGCATCGCCGCCTTCGACCGCTCGCTCAGCGACCGCCGTTTCCTTGGCGGCGTGACGGAACTCGCGAGGATTGCCGGCGAGCTGGCCTCGGACTCTTCGATCGGGCCGAGGAGGCTGAACCGCCCGGCGGCAGCTGTCGCTGCGCGGGCGGCCGTGGAGGCGGCCCGCGGGCTTGCCGGCCTCGCGGAAACCGCGCGCCCATCGGAGCACCTGGCTGCGGTGCTCTCGTTCATGATCGCGCACGAGCGAACTTACCTCCCGGACGAAGCGCTGCGCGAGCGTCATCTCCGGGCGCGCGGCGCCATCCTCCGCGCCCTGAGCGGCTTGCGCGATGCCTGCCGCGCTCACGACGACACTCCCGCCCCCTTCTTCGGGGTTGCCGCGATGGTGCGGCGGTGGATCGAGGGACAGACATTCTCGCCACGCGAAGGAACCGCCGGGCTGCACCTGATCGACACTCAGACCGCGCGCTACGGCGATTTCGACGCGGTTCACCTTGTCGGCGTGATTCAACGCGAGTGGCCGGACGCGCAGCGCCGCAACATCTTCTACCCTGCGTCGCTGCTCCGGGATCTCGGCTGGCCGCAAGAGACCGACTCGGCGTCCTCGACCAGAGCGTCGTTCCACGACCTGTTGGACCTTCCACGCGTGTCGGTGTCGGTCTCCACCTTCACGCTCGAAGACGATGCGCTCGTGGAAGCGTCCGCGCTGCTCGAGGACCTCGCGCAGTCGGGGCTCGCTCTGGCCGCCGCCGCCGATCCCGCGCTCGGCAGGATCTTCCAGGCCGAGGCGATGAGACTCGATCCGGTGCGAAGCGACGTGCTCGACGCGGCCGCACGGGCCTGGCTCGACATGCGGCTGTCACGCGAGCCGAAGTCCGATCCGCGGTTCCACGGCCAGTCGGATTCCAGGCGGGCGCGGGCCTACAAGGTCAGCTCGCTCGACCGGTATCGTGAGTGTCCATTCAAGTACTTCGCTTCTGACGTGCTTCGCCTGGAAGAAGAGCCCGACGATGACGAAGCGATGAGCCCGAAGCTGCGCGGCGTCTTCGTCCACGACGTGCTCCAGAGCTTCTTCGAGCAATGGCAGGCGGCAGGTCACGGGGCCATCACCATCGACGAGATGGACGAAGCCCGCGTCTTCTTCGCCTCGATCGTCGAGTCCCTGCTGCCCCGCCTGAGCGAGGCCGAAGCCGCGATCGAACGCGCCAGGCTGCTCGGATCTCCGGTGGCGCCGGGCATCGGCGACATCGTCCTTCGCGCCGAGGCGGAGCGCGCGGAGCCTGTCGTCGAGCGGCTGCTCGAGTACAAGCTCGACGGTGAAGCGGTGTTTCGAACCGGGACGTCCGAGCGGCGCGTCGCGGTCCGCGCCAAGGCGGACCGCATCGATCTGCTGTCCGACGATACCTTCCGGATCATCGACTACAAGCTGAGCCGCGCCCCGAAGGTCAGCGACGCGGTGCAGCTGCCGGCCTACGCGGCGGCCGCCAGGGCGAAGCTCGACGGGTTCCGGGGCCGGCACTGGCGCCCGTCCGAGGCAGCCTACATCGCGTTCGGAAAAGACCGGCGGTACGTCGGGCTCTCCGCCAACGCCGGCGAGTTCGACGCTCAACTGGCGGCCGGCGAGGCCCGCCTGGTCGAGACGGTTGACGGCATCGAGAGCGGGGCATTCCCGCCCTCGCCCATCGACCAGCACCTCTGCGCCTTCTGCCCGTTCTCGGGTGTCTGCCGAAAGGAGTACGTCGGTGACGCCTGACGGCGCAGCGCCGCCTGACCAGGGCCGGCCGCAGGAGGGGGACGCTCCGCTCCCCGATCTCGCCGCGCGCCACGCGGCGGTCGACCCGGCACGGAATGTCGTGCTCGAAGCGTCGGCCGGCACCGGCAAGACGCGCGTCCTGGTGGACCGCTACCTGAACCTCCTTCGCGCCGGCGTCGAGCCCGTCAACATCCTCGCCATCACGTTCACCCGCAAGGCCGCCTCGGAGATGCGCGAGCGCATCGTCTCGCAGCTGCGGGCCGGTGCGGCCGGCTCGCCGGAAGAGGCGGCGCGATGGCGCACGCTCCGCGACCGCCTCAACGAGATCACGATCTGCACGATCGACGCGTTCTGTCTGTCGCTGCTGCGCGAGTTCCCGCTGGAGGCGGATCTGGATCCCGGGTTCGAGGTCGCCGACGAGACCGAGATCCCGCGCCTGGCCGAAGAATCGCTGGACCACACCGTCAGGATCTGCCGCCGCCTCGGGACGACCGACCCGGACATCGCGCTGGTCTTTGCCCAGCTCGGCGAGTTCCGCCTTCGTGAAGGGCTGGCGGCGCTGCTCGAACGGCGACTCGTCGCCGGCGGCGTGCTGCGGACGTTTCTGGCCGCGGGGCCGCGGGACCTGACCATCGATCACGTCTGCAGAGAGTCCCTGTCGCGCCTGCAGTCGGTGCTCGAGGCCATCCCGGGCGGCCTCGATCGATTTCTCGACTCGGGTCCCCTGCGTCATCCCCGCTTTGCGATGCTGGCCCGCGACCTCCGGAACGGGCTGGTTGCGGGCCGGGCGGACGAGCCGCCCCGTGTGGACCCGTCACGGCTGCGCGGCCTGATGGATCGGGTTCACGCCCACTTTCACACGAACGACAACACGCCCCGGAAGCGGATGCCGCGCGAGTACCGGGCCGACGATTTCGCCTCCCCCTCGGCGCGGAAAGAGCACCTCGAGCGCATCGTGGAGGCCGCACCGAGTGTTGGCGATGCGATCCGCGCGTATCGCCGGGATGTCAACGTGGTGCTGTCACGAGGCGTGTTCCGGATGTTTGCGGTCGCCGTCGGGCAGTTCGAGAAGACCCTCGAGACGCACGGCGTGCTGGATTTCTCGGAGTTGCTCGCCCGTGCCTCGCTCCTGCTCGGCCAGATGGACGAATTCGCCCGGAGCCGCTACCGCCTCGAGTCGCGATACCACCACATCCTCGTGGACGAGTTCCAGGACACCTCGCGCGCGCAGTGGGAGCTGGTATCCCATCTGATCCGGAGCTGGGGCGAAGGGTTCGGCCTCGCGCACGAAGCCCCCCTGGTCCCCTCGATCTTCATCGTCGGCGACCGGAAGCAATCGATCTACGGTTTCCGTGACGCTGATGTCGCGTTGCTCGACACGGCGGCCGACGCGGTCGCGTCGCTCCGGCCCGAGGGCCACGCGGCGCAGAGCATCGCCCACAGCTTCAGGTCGGTGCCGGCCCTCCTCTCGTTTGCCAACGACCTGTTCGACCAGGTCGAGAAGACGCCCGATCGAGCCGATCGCTTCCGGTTCGACGCTCACGACGCGTTTCCCCTTGCTGAGGCCAGCGAGCCAATCGCGCAGGACGACGTGCCGCTGGGGCTGATCGTGGGACCGGATCCCGGGGCCTGCGCCGGCAGCGTCGCCGAGGAAATTGCGCGCCTGTTCTCGGCCGGGACCGTCCGCGATCGCCAGACCGGCTTGCGACGTCCTGTCCGGCCCGCGGATGTCGCCATCCTGTTCAGGTCCCGAGAGAGCCACCGCCCCTTCGAACAGGCCCTGGAAGCCAGAGGCATTCCGACCTACGTGTACAAGGGGCTCGGGTTCTTCGACGCCGACGAGATCAAGGACGTTGTGGCGCTCATCCGGTACCTGGCCGACCCCGCGTCGGACCTCCGCGCGGCGGCGTTTCTGCGATCGCGATTCGTGCGGCTCTCCGACGTCGCACTGCTGCGGCTCGCTCCGAGGATCGCGCGGTCGCTCCGGTCGGGCGACCCGGACCTGCGCACCAGACTCGATCCCGATGATCGCGGCGTCTTCGACCTGCTCCGAACAGGGCTCGACACGTGGCTGCCCCTGGTCGATCGGATTCCCCCGTCGGAGTTGCTGGATCGGATCCTGTCCGACACGGCCTACGAATTCGAGCTGCGCGGGCCTCGTGCGGGGCAGGCACGGGAGAACCTCAAGAAGATCCGATCCGTCGTCCGCCGCATCCAGAACCGGGGCTACCTGACCTTCGGGCGCCTGTCGGGCTATCTCGACCGCCTCTCGACCGGCGACGAGTCGAATGCCACGGTCGATGCCGTTGACGCGGTGAGCCTGATGACCGTGCACGCCTCCAAGGGGCTCGAGTTTCCCGTCGTGTTCGTGGTGAATCTGTCGAGGGGGGCAGGCGGCGCCCGCGCGCCGATTCGCGTGGCGGCGCAGGCCACCGTGACCGAGGCCGTCGCCATCGGTGATTTCGAGTCCGAGGCCGACGAGGACACCAGGCGCCGGGACCGGGAGGAAACGAAGCGGCTGCTCTATGTCGCCGTGACCCGGGCGCGCGATCGCCTGTACCTCGGCTCGGTGGTCGCCGGCGGCACGTTCCGCGCGCGCGGGCGGCGGCCTCGGCGACGTGCTCCCTGAGCCTGTGCGTGCGCTCTTCGAGCAGGCATCGGTGGCGTCCCCGCCCGCCGAGGTCGCGTGGGTGACGCCTTCTGCCCATCGCCATCGCTTCAGAGTCTGCCCGATCCCCGACCGGCGAGCCGGCGAGGCTGCCTCGGCCTCGCCGATTCCGGGAGCGCTTTCTGCCGGAGACTCCGAGCAGCGCCAGGCGCACGACGACTTCGGGCCGCTGGCCGACACGGACTCGGTGCCTCGCCTCGCGGCGACCGCCAGTGCGCCTTCCATCCCGTACGATCGCCGGCCCGAATCATCACCGGTCGGCGACGAGAGCGCCGAGGTCGGCCTGCTGGTTCACGACCTGTTCAAGGCGATGATCCCGGACGATGAAGCGACCGATGCGATGCGGGTGCGGGAAATCGCCCGCGCGTATCGTCTTGCGGCCGGGTCACCGATGGCCGAGTCGGAGTTGAAGCCGCTCGACAGAAGAGAAGGGGAGGGGCCGAACGTGGAGGGCGAGGCCATTCAGTCGCTTGAGGCGCGCGCGGCCGACCTCTACGTGAAGATGCGATCCCATCCCGAAGTGGCGGCTGTGCTCCGTGACAGTGATTGCCTGTTCGAGGTGCCGTTTTCCTTCAGGCTCGATCAGTCGCTGGCGGCCTCACTCCTCCCGGAGTGGCCGACGCTGCCCGAAGGCTCTCGTCCTCCGGTCATTCGAGGCAGAATCGACTGTCTTGCACGCCGGCCGGACGGTTCGGTGGTCGTGCTCGATTTCAAGACCGGGGCCCCGAAGCCCGCCGATCGGGTGCAAATTGCGATTTACCTTTCCGCGAGCCGCGCGCTCTATCCAGGGCATAATGTGGCGGGCGTTCTGGTGTATCCGGACCGCGTGAGCGCGGCGTAAGGCCCGACAGCAACCGAACGCTACACCCCGGCGTCTAATTACAGTAGAATCCAGATTCCATTCACGAAAGGCAAAGCGATGTGTGCCCCCAGAACCCTCAAGGAGACTGCCGTTCGACCGATGCTCGAGCTGGACGGTCTGGAAGCGTTGCCGTGCGGCTGCGTCGCCGCGCGGTACAAGGCGCTGCCCTGGGACGGCCACATGGTTCGGGTTGAGGCCAAGGGGCCGCACTGCGGAACCAGTCAGCACGTCATCGGAGCCGTGCTTGGATTCGGATCGCGCGCCGATCTGCTGGCGTTCGAAACGGCCGGCGACGCGGAGTTCGGCGATCTTCCGGTGTTCGGAGGTTGACGGTCAGCTTTGTCCCTTGCGCTCGGCCCACTCGCGGGCACGGGACTCGGCTTCCTCCCGCGTCTGGCCTACCAGGAGAATCGAGCGGTCCGGCTTGCCCTCTGAGCCTCGGATCACCCACGCCACCCAGTGCCCGCCCCGCTGTTCGGACTTGATTTCGTAGTTTGCCATCTGTTGTCCCTGCCTGCGTGTCCACTCGTGGAGCCTGAAATCGTGCCGTCCATTATGACCGCACCGGGCCATGGAAGATCGCCATTGCGTCGGCGACCTGCCATTCCGTACAATTCATGTGCATCGCGCCTGTCCGTGATGGACTCCAGGGCGCGTGCAGGAGCCAGATAATGTCATTGACTTGCCCGAACTGCAGCAACACGCAGACCTTCCTCGTGAAGACGCTGCAGGCGCACGTCGTACACCTCCAGGAAAGCCGCGTCGACGTGTCGGAGGAAAACCGCCCGGCGGTCTTCGAGGTCCTGTGCGACGAGTGCGACACGCCGGTGAACTTCGATGATCTCGACGAGCCGCTGCGTCGGGAAGTCCTGCTTGCCCTGGGTGCCCGCTGAGGTTTCGGCCCCCTCGATTCCCTCGCGACCCGTTGCCTCTCCGATCGCCATTCCGTTGACGGCGCGCGGCCTTCCAGGCGGCCGTCCTCGGTCTGCCCCGGCGCGCCCCCGCGCTCGCCGAGGCCGGCTCGGGCGAACAGGCCCCAACTGGGTAGTGGGTCAGTTTGCTCCGCGTCCCCGCTCACACTCGCCGGCAAACCGAGCCTTCCGGGACTCGTAGCTGGCCTGACGATCCCGGGGGCCCCCATCCCCGGCAGCGTGACTCGGCCCTCACGGCTCGATTTGCGAACTGACGCCCGGCGGCTCGGTTCGAGGGGCCGCTTCGCGAACTGACCCACGACCCCCAACTGGTGTTACCGCGGTCGCCACCCTTCATCCGAAATGCTCTCGTTCTCGTCTTCGTAGTAGTCGCATTCCGGGCAGGTCCACTCCCGGATCTCCTTCTTCAAGGTCTGCGACTGCCCGGGAATGCGATCGACCTGCGTGCGCGTGATCAGGCGCATCCGTTCGCCGCACAGCGGACATTCCTTGGTTTCTTCCATCGATTGCTCTCCGATCCGTTCGGCGATCCGGGACGCTCGAGGGTATGGTAGCCTGTCTCGTGCGCGATCAAACCTTCCACGACCGGCTGGGGATGCATCCGAGGCTGCCTGCCCGGCACACGTCCGGGTATCTCCACGAGCCCCAGATCTTCGACGATGAGATCGCCATCGATTTTCCGGCCGTCTCGAGGATTGTCGCACGCATCTGCGACAGCCTCTGCGAGGAAGACCAGCACCCTCGTCTGCCTACCTGGGGCCCGCGAGCCATCGGCTGATTGCCGGCCCGGCGTTCCAATCTACTTCCGCACGGTCAGTCGCACCGGAATCCTGGCCGGGCTGTTCGGCGCGCCGTCCATCCAGATGGTCACGGTGGCCGTATAGGTTCCCGGCGCGAGCCCTGATGGGTCCAACTCAGCCTGAATCAGCGCCTGGCCCCGTCCCTCGGCGGGTTTCAGCGTGAGCCACGGCACATCGGCCGACGCCCGCCAGTCCAGCGCCTGCCTGCCGCTCGATACCTGCAGCGTGGCCGAGGCCGTTCGGGATGCGGCGTTCGACACGAGCGAGATGGCGGCGGGGTTCACTGCCAGCGCAGTATCAGGGTAGAGCAGGATGACACGGAGACTCATCATCTGCGCCACGGTTGCGGGCGGCGTCGCGGAGTCGGTGGCTGCGATCACAAACGCATAGTTGCCGGCCTGCCGCGTGACGCCGGTGATGGCGCCGTCGGCGAGCCTGAACCCGGGAGGGAGCCGGCCCTGCGTGAGGCGGATCGTGAACGGCGGTTTGCCGCCTGTGATGGGAATCGCCTGCGAGTACGGCAGGTTCCTCGTCGCAGCGGGCATCTGCGCGGCCATCGACAGGCGCCCGCCCGTGCCCTTGGAGGGCGGCGGCACTGCCGAGGGAGACGATGGTGCCGGGACGTCAGCCGGAACCGATGCCGGCGGCGGCGCGCCAGAGGGCGGTGCCGCAACGGCCTGCGCGGGAGCCGGACTCGCCGGCAGTGCAATCTCCACCGAGACCTCGACCACCGAATGCGGCCCCGGTAACTCGTTGGCCGAGATCGTGACCTGTCCGCGATGAGTTCCTTCGCGCAGGCCGTCGGCATCCACGGCGATCGTCAGCTCCCCCGGGGACGTTCCGGCGGCGGGGCTGACGCGGAGCCACGGGGCACTCGGAACGGCGCGCCAGGAAACGTCCGCGCGGCCGGCGCTGGCGACCTTCACGCGTTGCGGCGACGAGGTCGAGCTTCCGGCCCGTGTGATGAAGGTGAGCCGTGCCGGGGTGACGGTCAGTGGAGGGTCCGGAGCCTGCGGCCACGCCAGCGTGGAGGCCACGACGAGCGACAGCATGAAGGCCACGCTCATGGAGGATGGCAAAATACTACCACGCATGCTAGAACATCCAGTGATGAACGGCAGCCAACCAGACCCGGTCGCCTCGCCGATGACGCGTCATGCCGATCTCCTGGCGATCCTCTACCTCGCCTGGGGCGCGTTGACGCTGGTGGTGGGCGTTTCGGTGCTGATCCTGGCGCTCGGGGCGGCGGCGATCATCGCATCCGGAGACCAGCCGGGTCATTCGGCGGGGTTCGCGGCGCGCGTGACAGCCGTGACCTTCTTTCTCTTCGGCGCATCCTGCGTGGTGTGGGGGGCCGTCCACGTCTGGTGCGGCTACGCGTTGCGCCGCTTTCGCGGATGGGCTCGCCTGCTGGGGATTGCCCTGGCTGTGCTCAACCTGTTCTTCCTCCCGTTCGGCACCGCCCTGGGCGCCTACGCGCTCTGGGTCCTGCTGACCGAACAGGGACGGCGGCTGTTCGAGCCCGCGCCATCGGAGCAGCATCAATCCGCCGCCGAGGGTTCTGCGTCCGGCAGCGCCTGAGTGTCTCACCGGGTCACGGCGGATCCACGGTGCCCAGCCTCGTCCATGGCCCGCACCGCGCGATTCGGCGCAGCGTCCGCCAGCCGCCTTTCAGCATCCCGTATTTCCTGATCGAGGCCTCTCCGTAGCGACTGCACGACGGCTCGAACCGGCATCGGAGGCCCATCTCGCGGTTGACGGGCGCGAGCGTGGCTTGATACCCGTGAATGCCCGCAACGGCCGCTGCGGCGCTCCATTGAGCCGCCGGCGCGCGCGTCAGGTCGAAGGCGAGCGCGGCCGCAAGCACTGCCAGAAGAATCAGGCTGCGGCGGTGCGGCCTGACGTTGAACGCGGCCATCTTCGCTCGTCAGAACCTGTCGGCGAGCTGGCTCAGGTACGGCACGACCAGCCGCTGGCCTCTCAGGCCAATGATGATCGCGGCGACGTGAACGGCGATGAACAGGAGCCCGATCGCCGGACCGAGGAGGAATCCTGCGCAGCCCAGGCCCATCGTGATCCCGAAGACGATGTTGAAGACGATCCAGAACAGCAGCTCCGCCGCCATCAGGACGATGCCGTTGCGAGCGTGCCACTGGACCTCCCGGTCGGCCTTTTCGACGAGCAGCGGGACCACGGCCAGGATCCAGAGGTACGACAGGACAATCATCGGACCGCGGTTGCCCGACGGCGAAGCATCCGGGAGGGTCGGTTCGGCCATGGGCGTGTTCCTCGGGAGCGAGCCTGGAATGGGGTGACGCGCCGAAGTGTACCGGAAGCCCGGCGGCCAGTCCAGGGCGGGGTCGATCAGCTCGACTAGACGCGTGCTGCCCCTGTTGTCTGGGGACGACAGGTGACGACAAATGACGACACGGAGCAACGGAAGGCACATTGCGCTTGCATGTTGGTTGGCCGGGGCCTAGATTCCCGGCGGTACGGGTTGAAACGAATTCGAGACGGGAGGCTGGATGCGGTTGGACAGATTGACTCTTGTAGGCGCCGTTCTTGCGCTGACGGCCCTGACTCCAAGGGGCCAATTCGACGCAATTCCAGATCTCGCATCTTCGGGAACGGTGACGCTTAGAGTTTCGGTTGGGGATTCGACTGTTCGCCTCGGCGTCCCGGACGGAGAAACGGGGATCCTGTCGATCGGGGAGGAGCAAGTGGTGGGCCTCGTCCCGGTCGCCGGCGCCGACAGCGTTACGCTGACAGTTGTCGAATTGCTCATGAACCCTGTCACCGCCGAGGAAGAATCTAGGGGACTCGGTGCCCTTAAGTTGAAGGTTGGAGAAGTCGCTCACTTCGAGGGAACTGCCGTTCCGTTGGATATCGAAGTGTTCAAAGTGGAATGGTCCCGGCGACAACCTCCAGCGCCCGACGGACCCTGCAGTAGGTGCTGCGTGACCTGTGGCGACATTACGACATGTGGGTGCGCGGTCGAGACTCAGTGCGGTCGTTGTTGCTGTCCGTCCGCTTGCGATTGCCTCTGGGCACCAGGGCCGGCCTCGAATTCCGGTGGCGGCGAGACGCGCGGGCGAAGTGCGGTCGTGAGCGGGCGCTGACGTCTCCCCTTCCCGGGACAGGTGACGCCCGAGCGCGTGCTCTATGGCGAGCTGGACGTTCGGGCCATTCCACGCGAGAGTTCAAGTTGAAGGGTTGCTACGCCTGGAACGATTGCCAAGCCGACCGACTCTCCAAACCGGAGTGACCAGACGCCGAGCTCACTGAGCGGAGGACTGCCAGGCGACCCCTCCGTCTCGAACCGAGATACGTGGACGCGTGCCCCATCGGGAAGGCGCTCAGCAGTCAACGCGTAGGTTGCCAGCCTTCCCACGGCGCAGGTAGCGACGTCACCGAACGCAATGCCCACCCTGACATACGTGCCATCGTTGAATGTGAGCCGAACAACTACTCCGCGGAGGTCCGGGCGAATTGCCGTAAGTTCTGCCGAACCGCCCACGTCGAATGAAACAGAAGCCAAGGCACTGGTGTTCCCGATTCCTTGGCGGTGTCCCACCGTCGCGAAGGTCGCCAACGCAACTGCCAGCCCCAAGAAACACACGGTTCTCAGTTCCTCCCTCGCAGGTCCGTGGGGTCGGCACTCTATCGAATTCTCGCTTGGCTCTGAGTCACTGCCGTCTTCGACGGTTATCGCGGATGTGACTGCGCGTGCCGGAGCGGTTGGCTTGCGATTTGCGGGACTTTCGTTCGAGTGCGGATCGCTTGGCGTTTGTTCTGCGGCCCGAGTGTTCTCGCGTGAGACAGCTGAGCGACCAAGGGCGGAGTCGAGCCAGGACTCAATGGCCCGACGACTCGAGAAGACAATCGACTTCCGTCCAAGCCGGATTCGGTGGACTGGCAGGTGGAGGATCTGTTCCCAACGCTGGGCCGTGCGGTGCGTTGTCTGGAGGTGGGCCGCGATGTCCTTCCAGCCTCTCAGACGGTCCTTGTCGGGCGTCGACGACACGTCGGTGGGATCCACTGGAGTCACCTCACGATGGCGCCAGCGTAGCAGAGTTCCACTTGGGATCAAACTCGTACAAGCCCCGCACAATCACGTTCCACGAGCGTGGCCTGGGCGACAACCGGCGGACGGTGCAATCACAGGCTGTCACGTCCCACCCAAGCACCTGACAAGCAAGGACAGCCTCCGACTACTATCGAACGATCGTCGCCGTGCAACCGTGGGCGTTGTAATGCCCTGACGAAAACCGTGGCGAGAAGATCGCTGGACGGCCTCGTGCGGCCGTCTTGAATCGAAAGAACCGCGCGCCAGCTGTCCGGCGACCGTCGGCGTTCAACTGTTGCTGACTACGCGCCAAGACCGTGCGTATCACTAGTCGCCTCAAGATCATGATTTCACGGATCTCCATTTGCGTCTTGACGCTTGTGACCTTCGGCTTGCCCGGTCCGCTGGGCGCGACCAAGGACAGCGCCAGGGAGACCGGCGACCTTCCTTATCCCGCACGATCTGGTCGCGTGACCCAAGCGGCTGGAACAGGGGAAATCCGCGGTCGGGTGACCGCCGCGGACAGCGGTGAGCCCTTGAGTCAGGTGGAGGTGCGTGCCGTTTCGCTGGCTGGCGGCGAGTCCCGAACCGTCCTGAGCGATGATGTTGGCCACTTTCAGATGCCTGGACTTCCTCCGGGGCGATACGAGCTAACGGGCTCAAAACAGGGATTCGTGGCAGCGAATTACGGCCAGTCAGACCCACTCGATCCGGGCAAACGAGTAGAAGTTCGACCGAATGCAATTATCGATGGAGCCGACCTGAAACTCCCGCGAGGCGGCGTCATCGTCGGCCGGATCAGCGACGAGGCGGCCAGGCCGTTGCCAGGCGTTCGGGTTGGACTTCTTCGCGGTCGGTTCACCAATGGGGGGCGACGTCTGACCCCAGGTGGCGGTGCCGCGACATCGGACGACAGAGGCGAGTTCAGGCTCTTCGGCCTGACACCGGGCCGCTACTACTTGATCGCTGTGCCTCCCACTAGCAGGAGAAGCCCGTCTACTCAGGTCGAATGGGGCCACGCGCCGACTTACTACCCAGGCACAACGACTGTCGACGATGCGCAGCCCATCTCGGTCAGTGCAGGAAGCACCGCAGACGCCACTCTAGCCCTTGTGCGAGCACCGCTGGTCAACGTTTCCGGCATCGTCACTGGAATCGATGGCGGCGCGGTTGCCGGCGGCGCCGTGAGCGTGCGGGTTGAAGATGGCATTGGCGCCCGGGCCGTGGTCATCGCCGCGGACGGGACGTTCGTGATTACGGGGCTCGCTGCGGGGCTCTACTTCCTTCGATCGCAGGACAGATTCTCTCTTCCAGGTGAGGCGACCCGCTTCTCCGCGGCGACGGTCAGGGTGGAAAACGAAGACGTGCGAGGATTGATCTTGCAACCGGTCAGGACCTCCACTGTGCGAGGACGGGTCGCCGTCCCTCCCGAGGCTCTCAAGTCATTTCCGGCTTCGGCCATAACGGTGGGCCTCGAACCAGCTGGCTTCGAAAACAGTATCAGCGTTCCGCGTTTCAGCACGGTCCGGGGGGATCTCACCTTCGAGTTATCGTCCTGGCCAGGACCAGCGTTTGTGAGGGTGCTATCTCGGTCGCCCGACTGGGCGATGAAGTCAATCAGATTCCGGGGTGTTGATGTGACTGACAAGGGGATCGAGTGCGCGAGCGGCCAGACCGTCGACGGAATCGAAATTGAGTTGACGAATCATCCGCCGGAGGTTTCGGGCACCGTCACGACCGCCGAAGGCGACCCGGTATGGAGCTTTGGGGTTGTCTTCTTCTCGCAGGATCAGGAGCGCTGGCAGGACAGCCGCTATTTGGCCTTGGAACGACCAGACCAACATGGTCGTTTCGTCATTCGGTCACTTCCGCCCGGCCGCTACTACGCGGTCGCATCCAGCACCGCGCTCTTCGGAGGGGACTGGAATGACCCAGTAATCCTGAATCGGCTTCGCGCCGTTGGCACACGGTTCTCAGTCGCTGAAAGTGAGTCCAAGTCGCTTCGGTTGGTGTTCACACGCACGTGGTGAGGAGCAGAGCGAGTCACGGGTCAGGTCTGAGCCGACCCCGATGGAAGAACCACGATCTGGACGTTTGCCAGCGATGCGCCTGTTCGAATGGTGTGGTCCGAATTTACAGAACGCCGGTCCGCCAAATGGAGTCCGAATGAAGGCCGAACATCCTCCCGTTCAGACGGTCAGTGCGACCAGGGCGGATTGGGTCATCCTAATCCTGCTCGCGACGTCCCTCCTGACAAATGTGGTGCTTGGCCTGGGCTTCCTCCGCATCTCGGCGAGTCATTCACCGATTGCCGCAGCACGGCCGGCGGCGCCTTCCGGGCCGACGGTGGGTGATGCGTTGCCGCCCATCAACGCGCAGCGCCTCGGGACCGCCAGAGAGGAGGTCCTGTTCTCGTCTGACCCTCGCCCAACGTTGCTCTATGTATTTGGGCCAAGTTGCAGTTGGTGCGCCAGGAACGAGAAGAACGCGCTGGCCGTCTTTTCGCAGGTGAAGGACACGCACCGTGTAATCGCGCTCTCACTTGCGGCCGATGTGGGCGACTCCGTGAAGCGTTTCCCAGTCCACGTGACCGTCTATGTTGAACCGGCAGCTG
This sequence comes from uncultured Acidobacteriota bacterium, assembly GCA_963843385.1. Classification (GTDB taxonomy): domain Bacteria; phylum Acidobacteriota; class Vicinamibacteria; order Vicinamibacterales; family JAKQTR01; genus CAVOHU01. Next base: position 638,735 of record CAWJJY010000003.1, on the reverse strand, counting down.
ATATGTATGGACCCTATCACCTCGGTGCAACTCCAGCAACGCTCGTCGTGTCGCCGGCGGGACGAGTGTTGAAATCATGGGTAGGAGCGTACGCCGGCACGATCAAGAAGGAGGTGGAAGCGTATTTCGGGGTGACTCTGCCTGGGCTGGCTCGAGGCGTTAGCACACAAGATGAGCAGGGGAGGTAGCACATGACGCGACGTGGAACTCGGTGGGCGGGGGCCGGACTGACGGCCGGTGCGGTGATTGCGATGCTCGTAGTGCATGCCCTTTTTGCGGCCGTTCCAGTGGCTGCCGCGGAATGTTGCCAGGCGTGCGAGGCCAAGGAGGCCGCGTGCTACGCGGAATGCGAAGCCATGTCACACGAGGAGGGCGAGTCGGACACGCTCGGCGCCTGTTATACGGCTTGTCTCGACGACCTTTATCATGCGGTCCACGGCTGCTGGACCCATTGCGTCTACTGCGGGCAGCCGCCCAGTCCCCGACAGTGCTATCAGTACTATAATTGGCACGTCCCTCAGTGCGTGCACGTCAACGAGAACCAGCAGTGTGATCAATGGATAACGCTCCACGAAGTTACCAGTTTTCCTGTCGACGAGGGGTGGTGTACTCCGTAGCTGGGGAAGACGAATGAACTCCCTCATCGACAAGGCCTCCCCGGTAATTTGCTGGGTAGGATTCGCACAATTTGACAATCGCGAGACCGCCGCGCGGGCGTTGGAGACAGCGTAGCGCCGACAAGCGTCCGCGCGGCTGCGACCAGGGAGTCCCGAAGTGCCATTAGGCAGTCTGGGCAAGGCGAAGTCAGTCGTCCGCCTTGTTGCGGCTTGCGTGAGCATGTTCTGTGTCGAGCCACGTCCAGCAGCCGACGTGCACGTTTTCAAAGTTCTGTCCACCCAAGTCTTCAAGTCTCGTACCGAGGCCGTTCGTGTGGACGCCCTGGTAACCAATCGAGGACGCACGGTGACCGGCCTCACTGCCGGTGACTTCGAACTGCGTGACGAAGGCGTGCTTCAACGCGTCGAGGTCGTCGATGTCGATACGCTAGCCTTGAATGTGATACTCGCGGTCGATACAGCCGCCCTTCCATCCGGCGGAAACAGACTAGGTCTTCTCCGAGGAGCTGCCGAGGGCGTTCTCGACTCGCTGCAAACGCGAGACCGTGTGGCATTGCTCTCTTTCTCCAACGAAGTTCGACTGCTTTCACCATTGACCTCCCGCCACAATGACGTTCGGCGCGCGCTCACGATTCTGACCCTCGGTGGGGACCGCTCGGCAATTCGAGACGCGGTGTTCCTGGCGCTGGCGATGCGCCAGACGGATCCGGGACGCACGGTGATCCTGGTGTTCAGCCACGGCCGAGACAGTCTGAGTTGGTGCACACCCCGCTGCGTGATTGACGCAGCAAGGAGGACCGACGCCGTGACGTACGCTGTCGCGGTGAGAATCCACGGGGAATCTCCAAGAGACTACGGGACCATCCTGGACCAGCTCACCAGCGAGACCGGCGGGCGCGTAATGTTCGCCGAGGACGGCCGGGACCTGCGCGGCGTCTTCGTCAATATCATCGCCGAGTCCCGCGGGCGCTACGTACTGACCTACGCCCCGTCGGGAGTGGACTCCAAGGGGTGGCACCGTCTCGAGGTGACACTGAAGGGAAAGCCGGGCAACGTCACTGCGCGGCGTGGTTATTTTGCGGAGTGACGCAATGCGCGAGGCCCTCGTAGCCTTGAGCCTGTTCATCGGTGTTCTGGCGACTCTTCCTGCGCCTTCCGCGCAGCCGGCTCGGTACCGTGACGTTCTCTCTACGTACCGGCGCGGAGAATTCGACGAAGCCGTAGCTGCCCTGGCGCAGCTCCCCAAGGATGAGAGGTACCGCGGTGCGCGAGACGTCGCCCAGTCGAGTCTCCGGCCGTTCCGGCGCGACGTCCTGCAAGCCGTGCTGACCCTCCAGACCGACCTGAGCTTCGCCACGCATGTGCCAGTCGGTTGCACGAGTTCGAACGCCGATTTCGATTCGCCAGACGTTCGAGGCAGCGATGGGCTCATGCTGGCAGAATCGCCGCTATTCGAGTACGCATTGCTCCACGTGCTTAACACCCGATTTCCCGATGACGACTTTCTGCAGACCTGGTACCTGGCGGTCATCGCGTTCGCCCAGAACTGGCAGCCCGGCGGAGCCGACTGCTTCGCCAACGCTCCGGCCCGAATTCAGCGCCATCCAGAGATGCAGCTCGCGTTTGGCGCGATGCACGAGAAACAGTGGTTGCGAAATCAGTTCGAGGGTTGGACTCCGCCAACGTTACGACCGAGCCTGCAAGTTGCGGATCGGGCATTTCGGGCGGCACTTTCGGCGGCTCCTGATCTGGATGAGGCTCGCGTGCGACTGGGACGCGTGCTTCTGCTTCAATCGAAGCCCGACGATGCTCTCGAGACTTTCCGACCGGTACGCGACAGACTGGACCGAGGCTTCGCCTATCTGGTGCGGATGTTCGAAGGCGAGGCCTACGAACAGCGAAGTGACGCTTCGCGGGCTCAGGAATCGTATGCCGCTGCGCACGACATGATGCCGCATGCCGAGTCCGCGATCGTGGCCCTTGGCAATCTCGCGTTCGCCAGGGGACGCCGTGTAGAGGCTCTTGACATTCTGAAACGTCTAAACGACGCGTCCGCAGCTGGCACGTCGAAAGATCCGTGGGTTTGGCGAGCCCAGGGCGCTGATCCTTGGGGCTGGTACCACTTCGGCACGAACTGGCGTTTTCCGACCTACCTCGCCAAGCTTCGATCCCTGGTTCGTTAGACCACGTCCGCCGTGGCCCGGTGGCATCAGAACGAAGAATGCCGGACCGACCGACCCCCGAATCCGCCGCCACCGAGAACCAGTACGAAGACGAGCCCGCAAGACCGCTGCCAAAGCTGTTTCCTGGGTTGAAATGCATGGCAGCGACAGTTTTCGAGCGCTTTCCCACAAGCCTTTGACGTATGTGAGATACTCTCTGGCGACCATGAAGGAGTGACTCGCCCGTCCGCGGGGCTCGTCAGCCTGGTCGTCCGGATTTCAGGGCAACAGGCTGGCGGCGGCGAAGCCGTCCACATGGAGAATGGAGCGCATCGAATGAACCTCCAGGCCAGGATCATCAACATCAGCACGAAGCCGAAAGAGGAATGGCCGGTCATCGCCCAGGAACAGACCGACGTCGCCACGCTGTTCCGCACCTACATCTGCCTGCTGGCGGCGATCCCGGTGGTCGCGACCTTCATCGGCCACTCCGTCATCGGGATTTCGGTCCCGTTCATCGGGCAGGTCCGGATCGGGTTTGGGGCGGGGCTGGTAGGCGCGGTCGTGGGGTACGTGCTCACGCTCGTGTCCTGCTATATTTCGGCGATCGTCATCGAGAAACTGGCGCCGTCCTTCGGTTCGAAGGGCGACACGGTCCAGGCGCTGAAGCTGGTGGCCTACGCCTACACACCGGCCTGGATCGCGGGCGTGCTCGGGATCATCCCGGCGCTCGGCATCCTGGCCGCGCTGGTGAGCCTCTATTCGATCTACCTCTTCTACCTCGGTCTGCCCGTCATGATGCAGACCCCGCCCGACAAGGTGATCCCCTACATGATCGTCGCCGCGCTGGTCGTCATCGTGCTGTCGATCATCGTCGGAGTGATCGTCAGCGCGGTCGCCGCACCGGCCCTCATCCCGCGGCTGTGACGGAATCTGATTGATCTGCGGAATGTGACGAAGGGGCGCCCCGTTTCGGCGGGGCGCCAGCTCACGTTGCAGATGGTCGCCGCGCGGCCTCGCCGGACAGGAGCCTCGCGGCCTTCGTCTCGGGTGCCGGCCCGCGGCTGCGACCTCTCACGGGCGCGTCAGAAGTCGACGCCCGCTTCCATCGCATCGCCCAGCCCGAGCGAGTTCAGCTCCGGTGCGATGCGCGCGCGATCGCCGACGATCACGACGACCAGCCGCTCCGGGTCCACCTGCCGCCGTGCCACGTCGGACACCGCGGCCGCGTCGACGGCCCGGACCGAAGGCGTGAATTCCTCGAAGGTCGTGTCTGGCAGGTCGTAGAGGACCAGCTGGGCCAGTGCCCGCGCGATCTGGCCGCCGGTCTCGAAGCTCCGCGGATATCCCAACGTCAGCGCATCGCGTGACAGCGCCAGCTCATCGACGGTCGGCGGGCGTTCGCCGCGGATCGCGCTGATCTCCCGCAGCGACTCACGAATCGCATCCACGGTCGCGTCGGTTCGCACCCCGGCCTGCATCACGAAGGGACCGCGGCCCCGCCTGAACTCGAACATCGTGTGGGCGCCGTAGGTGTAGCCCTTCTGCTCGCGCAGATTCGTGTTGATCCGGCTGACGAACTGACCGCCGAGGACCGTGTTCAGCACGAGAAGCGCGTAATAGTCGGGCGACCGCCGCGCCGCCGCGACGTGTCCGATCCGCAGCTCCGACTGGGCCGCGCCATGCCGATCGACGACGACCAGCCGCGATGGCGCCGGGACCCCGGGTTCTCCGATGGGCGAGCCGAGACGGTCATCGAGATGGATATCTGACGGCACGTCCTTCCACGTTCCGAAAGCCTCGCCCGCGGCCTCGACGATCGACTCATGCGACGCGGCCCCCACCGCCACCAGGGTGGCGCGGGACGGCAGGTACGCGCGCTCGTGGAACGCGGACACATCAGCGCGCGACACCTCGCGCAGCCCGATCGACGTGCCGATGGGAAGGTGTCCGTACGGATGGCTCCCGAACACCCGAGACAGGAAGACCCGTTCGGCCAGGGCCGACGGTACGTCCCGCAGTTGCAGCAGGCGGTTGAGGCGGAGATCGCGGACCCGATCGAGATCGGCCTGCGCGATTCGTGGTCGCACGACGATGTCGGCCAGAAGCCCGAGCGACTGGCGCACGAGCCGGCTCAACGTCGTGAGGGCGAGAACGGCCGCGTCGGGCCCCACCTCGGTGTCCAGGTCGGCTCCGAGGCGCGCCAGCGCGTCCTGAATGTCGATCGCCGATCGATCGCCGCTGCCCTCGTCCAGCATGTCAGCCGTGAGCGCAGCCAGTCCCGGCCGCGACTCGGGATCGGTCGCCGCGCCGGCCGGGACCAGCAGCACGAAGCTCACCATCGGTAGGGCCGGGCGCTCCACCGACCAGACGGACAGGCCGTTGGGCAACCGGCTCTTCTCGACCAGAGGGAACCGGAACGGAGGCTCGGCCCCCGGCGTCGGCAGGCGCGACCGATCGACCTCTGTCACGACGGCACCACCAGTTCCGAGCCAGGCGCGGCCAGATCGGGGCGGCCGCGCGGGACGACGCTCAGCGTGACCGCCCGATCGGGCGACAGGTACTGACGGGAAGCCGACCGAACCGTTTCGGGTGTCGCGCGGCGGTATCGCTCGAGGTCTCGATCGAACGAGCCCGGGTCGGACAGAAAGACGTTGTAGGCGTTCAGCTGGTCGGACTTGCCGCCAAAACCCCCGACGGTCTGGATGCGATACACGAAGTGCGCCTCGGTCAGCGTCATCGAGCGCTCGAGCTCGTTGGAGGTCGGTCCCTGGCCGCGGAGTGCCGCGACTTCCTCGAGGATCGCCTCCTCGATCCGGGCAAGCGGGATGCCGGGGACGCCGGTCGCCACGATCTGGAAATAGCTGCCGAGTTCGCGGGAATTCTGGAAGGAGGCGACCTCGGTCGCAATCCGACGTTCGTAGACGAGCTTGCTGTAGAGTCTCGACGCCTTGCCTCCGCCGAGCACGTCGCCGAGGAGGTCGAACTCCGCATCGCCCGGTTCGAACATCGCCGGGGTCTGCCAGCTCACGTAGATCCGCGGAAGTTCAACGCGATCTTCGATCATCAGGCGGCGATTCCCGTCGGGCAGCCGGGGGCGCGCGACGGGCGCCGTTTTGTCGCCAGGCGGAATGTCCCCGAAGAAGTCCGCGACCAGCCCGATGGCAGCCGCCGCGTCGAGATCGCCCGCCAGCGCGATCGACGCGTTGGCCGGGTGATAGTGGGCGGCGAAGAATTCGCGGACCTCGTCGAGCGACGCCGCGCGCAGATCATCGGGGGCGCCGATCGTCGTCCAGCGGTACGGATGGTCGGGAGGGAACAGGGCCTCGACAATCGCCATGTTCGCCATGCCGTACGGGCGGTTCTCGTAGGACTGGCGCCGCTCGTTGAGCACGACCTCGCGCTGGTTCTCGAACTTCTCCTGGGTCAGCGCGGGCAGGAAGTACCCCATCCGATCCGATTCCATCCACAGCGCCAGCTCCAGGGCATTGGCCGGCACGACCTCCCAGTAGTTGGTCCGATCGGTGTTGGTCGAGCCGTTCACCGACCCGCCCACCTGCTGCAGCGGCTCGAAATAGCCCGAGTCGTGGTGCGCCGACCCTTCGAACATCAGGTGTTCGAACAGGTGCGCGAAGCCCGTTCGGCCCGCACTCTCGTCCTTCGAGCCGACGTGATACCAGAGGTTGACGGCCACGATCGGGCAGGCGTGGTCCTCGTGCACGATTACCTGGAGTCCGTTCGAGAGCACCCGCTTCGTGTAAGGAATGTCCACGCCATCACCCCGGACCAGGCTGCCAGGCTCGCGGCAAATGCCGCTTGTCGATCGCGAGCCGCGTACCCGATGATAGGACCTTCACTGACGAGGGCCGGGAGCGCGGCAACACCTACAAGAGCCATCGTATCGGCAAAGCATGGGAACGGTAAACGACGATCTCGCGTGGCGGATGCTCGCCATCCTCGGGCTCGGCGAGTTCCTGGGCATGACGCTGTGGTTTTCGGCGACCGCCGTGACCCCGGCCATCGTGGCCGACCTGCACATGGGCCCCGCGCAGGCCGCCTGGCTGACCATGGCGGTGCAGGGCGGTTTCGTCGCCGGGACGCTCATCAGCGCGCTGCTCAACCTGTCCGATCTGATCAGCCCGCGCTGGGTCTTCGGCATCGGGTGTCTCATCGGGTCCGCCGCCAACGCCTCCATCGCGATCGTTCGGTCGCCATCCGAGGTCGTGGCCCTGCGGTTCCTGACCGGGGCCTCGCTCGCGCTGGTCTACCCGCCGGCGATGAAGATTGCCGCCAGCTGGTTCGTGGATCGGCGCGGCGTGGCGCTCGGCATCCTCATCGGGTGCCTGACGGTCGGCAAGGCCACGCCCTATCTGCTCGCGGGCTTCCCGGGCGAGTCGTGGCGGACCGTCATGCTGACCGCCTCGTGGTTCGGGCTGGCCGGCGGATTGCTCGTCGTCCTCTGGGTTCGCGACGGTCCGCACCTCGCCGCCACCGCGCCGTTCGATCCGAGGGCGGCACTGCGCGTCTTCACGCGCCGCGCCCCCCGCCTTGCCACGCTGGGCTACCTCGGCCACATGTGGGAGCTCTATTCCTTCTGGGCATGGGTGGCGCTCTATGTCACCGCAAGCCTGACGGCACGCCACATCCCGGATGCCGCGAGGGCCGGATCCCTGGCAGCCTTTGTCGCCATTGCCTGCGGCGCGCTCGGGTGCGTCGTGGCCGGGCTCTACGCCGACCGGAGCGGAAAGGCACGGGTCGCGGCGTGGGCCATGATGGTCAGCGCGACCTGCTGCGCGATGTCCGCGCTCTTCTTCCTGGCGCCTCAGCCGGTCCTCTACCTGTTCATCGCGATCTGGGGATTCGCGGTGGTGGCCGACTCGGCGCAGTTCTCCGCCATCGTCTCCGAGACGACGGCGTCGGATCACGTGGGGACCGCGTTGACCGTTCAGACGTGCCTGGGGTTCCTGCTGACCATGATCTCGATTCGTGCCGTCTCGGAAGTGGCGGCGTGGGTCGGGTGGCAGTGGGCATTCCTGCTGATCACACCCGGGCCGATGCTCGGGGTGCTGGCCATGGTGAGGCTTATGCGGCCCCCGGCGATCACGACCTCGGGACTTGGCAGTCGCAATTAGCCATCAGTCAGACATTTTCGGCCAGCCCAAGACCTCGTTCTCGATGATGGCTGCGATCCCTCCGGCCCGCCGCGGTGAGGCCCCTCGCCATCTCGATCAGATCCCAACCTTTTCCGTGGTACGGACGTCTCACAATGGGGGTGGAACCCTCCGTACCGGCGGTGCGTAGTAGGATCCGGACACTTGTTCAAGGTGTAAACTACCCCGGTAGTCATCCTATGAGCCTGGCTCGACTGAGTCTTAGCTTGTTCGGGACCGTAGCCTTGCTGTCGGTCGTGCTGGCCAGCGCGACGATCTGGCTCCTGATCACCGATCCGGTGACGGTGGCCGACGCCATCGATCAAGGCCGTGTGTCTCCGCTGGTGAGAGAACTCGCCGGGGTCATCTATCAGGCGTTCCAGGGAATCCTCAAGTACCTGTAACCAGGGACTCTCGGGCTTCCGCGCCAGTGCGAGTTTCTAGGGACTTGGGGCTCGGCGCTAGTTCGATCTTCTCCTCACGCCGCAATTCCGCCGCCAAGGGTATCCCGCAGCGTGACCACAATCTGACTAGCCTCAAGCCTCAAGCCCCAGCCCCGCGGCCAAGCCCCTAGATACCGAGCGCCTTTTCGCAGGCCGATGCGGCGCCGAGCAGGGCTTCGGTCTCATCTCGCTTACCGACCAACTGGAGCCCGCAGGGCAGGCCCGCACGGGTCGAGCCGCAGGGGAGCGACAGGGCAGGGTGCCCGGTCAGGTTGAAGAGCTGGGTCAGCCGGAGCATCAGGTTGCGCACGGGCTGCTCCCCGTCACTGACCGGTACCGTGTTCGCCCCGATCGGGGGAGCCGGGATTGGCAGGGTCGGCAGGGCCAGCACGTCGCAGCGCGCCAGGGCCCGATCCACTTCCTGTCGCAGGACGTCGCGACCCATCTGGGCCCGGATGTAGTCCTCGGCCAGGACGTAGCGAGCCATTTCAATCCGCAGCCGCACGGCAGGCGTGTAGTCGTCCGGCCGTTCGGCGACGGTCGTGGCATGGTAGGCCGCCGCTTCGGGAAGCTGTGCGTGAAGGTAGATCGTGGCGATTTCCTCCGCGTGCGGGATCTCCACATCGACCAGCGTCGCTCCGTTCGCGGCAAACCCTGCCAACGCCTCGTCGATGCGTGCCCGCACATCCGACTCGAGCACCTCGAAGAAATAGCGACGCGGCACGCCGATCGTGAGCGCGCGCACCGAGTCCCGGGTCGGGAGCGGCCAGCGAGCGGCGGCCGGATCGCCGCGCATGACCACATACAGGAGCCAGGCGTCCGACACGCTGCGGGCGAGCGGTCCCACGTGGTCGAGCGATCGGGTGAGCGGAACGACGCCGTCGCACGGGATCTCGCCGAAGGCGGGCTTGAGCCCCACCGTGCCGCATGCGGCCGACGGGATCCGAATCGATCCTCCCGTATCGGTACCGACCGAGGCCAACGACATGCCCGTGACGATCGAGACGGCCGATCCGCCGCTCGACCCGCCGGGCGACCGCGACGGATCCACAGGATGGCGGACCGCGCCGTAGGCCGAGTCCTCGCTGGTCGTCCCGAAGGCGAACTCGTGGAGATTGCACTTGCCGACGAAGACGGCCCCTGCTTCTCGCAGCCGCGAGACGGCAAGCGCATCGCCCGTGGCGCGGTGACCTGCGCGAACACGCGAGGCCGCCGTGGTCGCGACCCCGCGAAGATCCAGCAGGTCCTTCAGCGAGATCGGCATCCCGTGAAGGGGGCCGCGCCAGCGACCGGCGGCGACCTCTGCGTCGGCAGCGTCAGCCTGCGCCCGTGCTTCGTCCGCCAGAACCGTGATGAACGCGCGCAGTTCGTCGTTTCTCTCTTCAATCGCCGCGAGGCAGGCTTCCGTCAACTCGCGCGACGACACCTCCCGTCGCGCGATGCGGGGCGCAAGGTCGGTGATCGTCGTCCGCTGCAGGGGTGGGGTCATCGCCGTGTGCCCCCGCCCGCCGTATCGTCGCGAGGATGTTCGCGCTCCGTGGGCCCCTGGCCCTCGCCGGCAGCGGACTCGTTCCAGTCAGCCGCGCGCAGGACGCGGGTGGAGCGCGCCAGGGCGGTGAGGAGGGGTTTCAGTTGCGGCAATCCTCGCCGATCCACGTCGGCGGATGCCACCTCGAGCCAGGTGTCGATGTTCATGATGATCGTTGAGGGTGTCCTTCGTCCGGTTTCTTCACAGACACGGCCACGCCGTCACCGACTGGAAGAAAGATCGTGCGCAGTCGGATGTCGGCCGCAAGCCGGTCGTTGTACGAGCTGATGGCGGTGACCGTGTCACGGGGATGCCCCGCGGCGCCCTCGTAGCCCGGCACGACGTCGCCGCCCCACAGTACGTTGTCGGCAATCAGGGTGCCGCCCGGCCCGAGCAGTTCGATGACCCGGTCGTAGGAGGTCAGATACAACGCCTTGTCGGCATCCTGGAAGACGAGGTCGAACGGCCCGGCCACCTTCGCCAGGAATCGCGCTGCGTCTCCCACGATCACGCTGACCTGGTCAGAGAGTCCGGCCTGCGCGATGTGCTCCCGCGCGGTCGCGGCACGCGCGGCGTCATGTTCCATGCTGATCAGCCGGCCGTCCGGCGGCAAGGCCCGCCCGAGCCAGATGGTGGAGTATCCGTAGCCCGTGCCGAGTTCCAGGATTCGTTTCGCACCGGCGAGCGATGCGACAACCTGCAGCAGCGCTCCAGTCTCGGGGGCGACCGCAGGGACCTTGTCCGTCACCGATCGACGCCGGACCGACTCGAGCAGGTCGTCACCCAACCGGGTCAGCGACGCCAGGTAGGCGGCAACCGCCTCAGGGATGAAGGAGCTCACAACAGTCGCCCTCGAGTGATCGCTGCAACGACGTTCCGGTTTCCGGCCGCCGGCTGGTGGCCAGAAGCCGCGGGCGACCTTTCACGCCGCCCGCAGCGATTCGGTTTGCTTCGACGAAACCCATTGTATGGCGATCGGACAACCTGCGGCGCACGTTGTTCGCGCGCTCTCAATCGACCGTGCGCGGTGCGGGTGGTCGACCTGGCTGTCCAGCCGAAGGAACGCGATCAGGTTTGCCGGCGTCTCATCGCGGTGCTACCATTGAGATGTCCCCGCCAAAGGGGAGTAGCAGAACCACCGCCGGTGGTTTCAGGAAGGTCAACAATCCCGAAGGATCGACCTTCTGGCCTCCTGACCGTTTGCCCCCCCGGGTGCCAGACCTTTGGCTGCGCGTTGCACCAGCGAACGCGTGGCCGAAGTCCGCCACGCAGCGCCCGGCGGATCATGAAACATAAACGTCTCCTGCCCCTTTTCATTGCGGCCGGTGCCGCGATTCCAGGGATCGCCCTGCACCTGCTTGGCGTCACCCAGTCTCCACCGGTAGAGACTCTCGTCTCCGGGATTGCGATCCTCGGGGCGTCCTTCCTGCTGCTGTGGGCGTGCGACGCGGCCCAGGCGGATATTTCCCAGGCCCTCGCACTCGCCGTCGTGGCGCTGGTCGCCGTGTTGCCCGAGTACGCGGTCGACATGTACTTCACGTGGCAGGCGGGCCAGAACCCTGCCAGCGACTACTCCAAGTTCGCGATCGCGAACATGACCGGAGCCAATCGGCTCCTGATCGGCGTCGCGTGGGGCGCGATCGCGTTGCTGTTCTGGGTGCGATTCCGCCGCCCCGTCCGAATCGGGCCCGAGCGGCGACTGGAACTCGCCTTCCTGGGCGCCGCGACCGCCTACGCGTTCATCGTGCCGCTGAAGGGAACGCTGGCCTGGTACGACGGGGTCGTGTTTCTCGCGCTCTACGTCTGGTACATCGTCCTTGCCGCCCGCCGGCCGACCGAGGAGTCGGAAGCGATCGGACCGGGCGCGGTCATCGCGGCGCTGCCCCGGAAGAAGCGGCGGTGGGCCACGCTGGCGCTGTTCGTCTTTGCCGCGGGCACCATCCTCGCCAACGCGGAGACGTTCTGCGAAGGCCTGCTCGCCACGGGCCGGACGCTCGGCATCAACCAGTTCCTGCTCGTCCAGTGGCTTGCGCCGGTGGCGTCGGAAGCGCCTGAGTTCATCGTGGCGCTGGTGTTCGCCTGGCGCGGTCAGGCCAATCTCGCGCTTGGCAGCCTGCTGTCGTCCAAGCTCAACCAGTGGACGCTGCTGGTTGGCATGATCCCCGGCGTGTTCGCGGTGTCGCATGGCGCAATCGACCACCCCATCCCCATGGGGTCGGTGCAGATGTCCGAGATCCTCCTCACGGCGGCTCAGTCGATGCTCGGCGTCGCGCTGCTGGCGTCGATGCGGCTGACGCTCTCCGGCGGCCTGCTGCTCTTCGGGCTCTTCGCGGGCCAGCTCATCCTGCCCAACATCATCGACCAGACCGGCAACGGGTTCTTCGGCGTGGGATCCTCGCTCATTCACCCGGTGTTCTCGCTGCTCTATGTGACCGCGGCGATGGCCATCTTCCTGCAACGGCCGTCCCACGTCGTCCGCCTGCTCACACGGTTCCGGGACTCGTCGGTGCCCGTGAAGACGCTGCCCTGCGACTGCGGCCGGGAAGGCCCGGAGGCCTTCATGGCCGACGAGTCACAGGATCCCAAGTGCAAGGAGTGCGGATGGCGCATTGCGGCCGTCGAGGCCGGGGTCAGGCCCAAGCGGCCCTGAAGGATTCCTGCACAGGTCACGCGACGCCAGCACGCGATTGCGCCCAGGTTCGGCTAGACTTGTGCGTGATCATGGAGGCGTCATGCCACAGGCGGAGCACCCGGCGGGCGTCGAGACGGTAGCCGTCATCGACATCGGGGCCAGCGCAGTCCGGCTCGTCATCGCGGAGCTGAGGCCCGAGGTGCGGCCATTCGTCGTCGAAGAGGCGTCACGCGGCGTGCTGCTCGGGAAGGACACCTTCTCGGCCGGCCGGATCGGGGCGGAAACCATGGAGGCCACCTTGCGGGCGCTCACGGGGTTTCGCCGCCTCATGGACGACTACGGCGTGAAGCGGTACCGGGCGGTGGCGACCAGCGCCGTGCGCGAGGCCAGCAACGCCGACACGTTCCTCGACCGCGTCCAGGTCAGAACCGGGCTCCAGGTCGAGATCATCGACGGGGCGGAAGAGAGCCGGCTCACCTACATCGCCGTCAGGGACCGCCTGGCCGGCCATCCGGCCCTGACCGGGGCGCACACGCTGCTGGTCGAGGTCGGCGGCGGATCGGCCGACATGACGCTGCTCGAGGGAGACGAGCCGAAACACTCCGGCGTGTACGCCCTCGGGTCGGTGCGCATGCGCCAGGGCCTCGGCGCGTGGCGTGGCTCGCACGAGCGCCGCGTCCGCGTGCTGAATCGCCACATCAGCAACATCATCGTCGACATCCACCGCGAGATGCCGCTGCGCTCGGCCCAGTTCATGGTGGCGCTCGGGCACGACGTCCGGTTTGCGGCGCAGGAGCTGATCGAGGCTCCGGAGGACCGCGTGCGTGAGGTGCCTCGCGACGCGTTCCTCGAGTTCTGCGCCAGGGTCGAAGCGCTGGACGAGGAGCAGCTGGTGGCGCGCTACGGGCTCGCGCCGGTGGATGCCGAGACGCTGGTCCCGGCCCTGATGGTCTATCGCAGTCTGTTGCTCGAGACCTCGGCGGCCAGCATCATCGTGCCGGACACCTCGCTGCGGGCGGGTCTGCTGGTCGACATGGCGGGTCCCGGGGGAGAAACCGACCTGTCCGACTTCAGCCGCCAGGTGCTCGCCAGTGCAGTGGCCCTCGGCGAGAAGTACCTGTTCGACGGCCCCCACGCGCGGGCCGTCGCGCGGCTGGCGACGCAGCTGTTCGACGAGCTGCAGGCCGAGCACGGGCTGCCCAAGCGGGACCGCCTGCTGCTCGAGGTGGCGGCGCTGCTGCACGACATCGGCCTGTTCGTCGGCCTGCGGGGCCACCACAAGCACGGGCAGTATCTCATCGCGGCCTCCGAGATCTTCGGCCTCTCGTCGGACGATCGCGCGCTGGTGTCCAACGTCGCCCGCTACCATCGTCGCGGGTTGCCGCAGCAGTCTCATCTTCCCTACATGGCGCTCGACCGGCTGGATCGGGTTCGCGTCAACAAGCTGGCCGCCCTGCTGCGCGTGGCCAACGCGCTCGATGCCGAACAGCTCCAGAAAGTCCGCACCGTGAAGGTCAAGGACGAAGACGGGGTGCTGGTGCTGGACGTCGACGGCGCCGGCGACTTGACGATGGAACGGCTGACCGCGGAGTCGCGGTCGGACCTGTTCACCGACGTGTTCGGCCGCCGGCTCGTGCTCCGCGGCGCGGGAGTGCAGCCGTGAAGCGTGACGCCACGATCGGCAAGCGGCGCAAGACGCCGGGTAAACACAAGGCGGACCATTCTCCGGGCCAGTTCTTCAATCGCGAGCTGTCGTGGCTGGCCTTCAACGAGCGTGTGCTGGAAGAAGCCGCCGACGCGCGGAACCCGCTGATCGAGCGCGTGAAGTTCGCGTCGATCACCGCGTCGAACCTCGACGAGTTCTTCATGGTCCGCGTCGCGAGGTTGAAGCACGCCATCCACGAGGACGACATCGATCCGGACATTTCCGGCCTGACGCCCGCCCGCCAGCTCCGGGAGATCTCGGAGCGCGCGCACGCGATGATCGCGTGCCTGTACCGGCTCGTGATGGACGAGTTGCTGCCGGCTCTCGGCGCCGCCGGCATCCGCATCCTGGACGTCTCGCGGCTGGATTCGGTGCAGCACGCGGCCGTCAGTGCCTATCTGCGGGACGAGGTGCTGCCCGCGCTGACGCCGCTCGCGATCGACGCCTCGCGACCCTTCCCGATGCTGTCGTCGCTCAGTCTCAACATCGCCGTGCGCCTGACGCCGGGCGGCGAGGAGGACGGGCCCCGCCTGGCCGTCGTGCAGGTGCCTTCGCGGCTACCGCGGCTTGTCCGGGTGGCTGGCGGACCGGGGGTGACCTTCGTGCTGGTCGAAGACGTGATCCGCCTGGGCTTCGATGCGCTCTTTCCGGGCCAGGCCGTGGTCGAGGCCGCCGCGATCCGCCTGGCTCGCGACTCGGAACTCGAACTGGACGACGAGGGCGGGCAGTCGTATGTCGAGGTGATCCAGGAAGAACTGCGACAGCGGCGGCGCAACGACGTGGTCCGGCTCGAGGTGGAGGATCGCGCCACCGACACGCTGCTGACCTGGCTGTCGGGCCAGGTCGGGATCGATCCGGACGACATCTACCGGGTTCCCGGGCCGCTCGACGTCCGTGTCTTCGCGGGCCTCGCCGATCTTCCCGGCTTCGACGAGCTCCGCGATCCGCCGCACAAACCCGTGCCGGTGCTGTTCCCGGGCGAGGACGAGCGCCTCTTCGATCTCCTCGATCGGCGGGACGTGCTGCTGCATCACCCGTACGACGCCTTCGATCCCGTGGTCGCGCTGGTCGAGCAGGCCGCCGACGATCCCGACGTGCTCGCCATCAAGCAGACGCTCTACCGCACGAGCGGCGACTCGCCGATCATCGCGGCGCTGATGCGCGCTGCCGATCAGGGCAAGCAGGTGACGGTGCTGGTCGAGCTCACCGCGCGATTCGACGAGCAGCGGAACATTCAGTGGGCCCGGGCGCTCGAGGAAGCCGGCGCCCACGTCATCTACGGCATCCGCGGGTTCAAGGTCCACGCGAAGATCTGCCTCGTCGTCCGTCGATCACCCCAGGGGATCCGCCGGTACGTCCACCTCGGCACGGGCAACTACAACGACCGCACCGCGCGGCTCTACACCGACTTCGGACTGCTGACCTCGTCGCCCGAGTTCGGCGGCGACGCCTCCGCCTTCTTCAACGCGCTGACCGGGTTCTCGGACCCGCCGCGGATGAAGAAGCTCGTGATGGCGCCGACGCACCTTCGCGAACGCGTGCTGAAGCTCATCGAGCGGGAAGTGCGCCGGGCGCAGGCCGGTCAGCCGGCGCTCATCCGCGCGAAGATGAACACGCTGGTCGACGAGCGCGTGTGCCGCGCGCTCTACGCGGCATCGGCCGCCGGCGTTCGCGTGATGCTCAACGTGCGGGGCGCATGCTCCCTGAGGCCGGGGGCGGCCGGCCTGAGCGAGAACATCTCGGTCGTGTCGATCGTGGGGCGGTTCCTCGAGCACTCGCGGATCTTCCACTTCCACAACGGCGGAGAGGACGAGGTGTTCCTGGCCAGCGCCGATTGGATGCCGCGCAACCTGGATCGCCGCATCGAGCTGATGATCCCCGTCGAATCGCGGGAATGCCGAAGCAAGGTGCTCGAAGCCCTCGACGTCTTCTTCCGTGACAACGTGAAAGGTCGAAGACTGCTGCCGGACGGGACGTGGCGCGTGCCGCCGCCCGCCGCGACCGACCAGCCGGTCGAGGCCCATGCCATGCTCACCGAACTGGCCAGACGCGAGGCCGAACGGCGCGAAAGCGCCTCGGCCGAGACCTTCGCGCCGATCACGTCGACCTCACACGACGGCCGTCGCGCGTGAGTCCCCGCCCGCCCGCAGTTTTCTAGCTAATCTCGATGTCGTTCGATTTCGTGGCCATCGTCGTCTTCGGATTCCTCGCCCAGTTGATCGACGGTGCGCTGGGCATGGCCTACGGCGTCAGCTCCACCTCGCTTCTGTTGAGCATCGTTGCACCTGCCTCGCGCGCCCCAGGACAATCCGAAAACTGTCCTCTGGAGGCGTCAATCGGTAGGTCTTCTTTACGCGCCAGCGTTTACGTGTCTCGACAGGGGTCTGTTTCACTCGACAATTTCGAACGCTTTCGAGTGGTCCTGACCTTGCACTTGATGCATGTGCCAGAGCGTCGTGGCGGACGCGATGCGGCGACAGCTGCTTTGCGTCGTATCGAAAGGACCTCATATGGCACTCAAGCATTTCCTCGTCGTGCTTGGGCTCGTGTTGGGCGCCACCGCGTGTTCGTCTCTCTTTGTCGAGCACTATCCGTACCCCGGCCGCAACTACTCGGATCCCGGCGTGGCGCGGACCGCAATCGACTACGCCTCACGAACGGGCTACCGCGACGGATTCCAGTCGGGTTATGACGATGGGCGGGGGCGGGGCCGATACGAGCCCAGGAGCTATCGCCGATACCGATCCGGCGATCACGGATACCGGCGCGACCTGTCCGTGCCGAGGGACTATTACGCCGATTACTATCGGCGCAGCTTCCTCAGCGGATACGACACCGGATTCCGCCAGGGGCAGGACGAACAGCGCCGGCGCTGGCGGTAAGAGGGGTCTTCGGGGCCGCGTCCGATTCCATCCTCGGCGCGGCCTCACCCGGCGTTCAGCGGAACAAACCTCCCATCATCGAGCAGCCAGCATTCCCCGGTGAACCCGGATTCCCTGACTTGCGCGCGCAGGCGGGGCAGATGATCGGGCCGCTCGTACCGGATCGAAAGATGGTGCAGCACAAGCCGCCGGACATCCGCGTCGCGGCCGACCTTCAAGGCTTCCTCGGTCGTCGCGTGGATCTCCCACTTGCGATCGTCCAGCTCGAGAAAGGTCGCGTCGTGAACCAGGATATCTGCATGCAGGACGAGCTCGGCCGGAATCGGCATGCTGTCGCCGGAGTGCGCGAACAGGACGTGCCGGTACTCCTCCATCAGCAGGTCGCGATCCCCGGCCTCCGCCCGCACACGAACCTCGTCTTCGGGAAGGCCCGCGAATTCCGCGCGAAGGCGGCGGCGTATTTCGAGGGCTCGATAGCCGAGCGTTGAATCACCGGTTCCGTGGTTCGACTCGAACGCCTGAAGAACCCGGTTCCGCCCGATGGGCAGTTCATCGCCTGGCCGCAACCCCAGCCACGTCACGGGAAACGTCTCGTTCGGCCAGAGGCGATCGAGCAGGCCGCGAATCTGGTCGACGCCGCGGCTGCCCTCGGGGAACACGATCCTGAGCGGCTTCTCCTGCGCGCCCTTGCTGAACCGCCGGGAGGCGACCAGGCCGGGCAGGCCCAGCAGGTGGTCCGAATGCCCGTGCGTCAGGGCCAGCACCTCGGGCGCCCACACGCGGGACCCCAGGGCCAGCTGGAGGCCCTCGCCCGCGTCGACGAGCAGCCTGAGCGGCTTGTGCCACATCCAGTTGCTGTACATCGCGCGGCTGAATCCGGTCAGGACGTCGTGGATCGGCAGCACCGGCTTTCCATAGTACACTTTGAAGTTCTCGAGGTGTGACCTCCGTGTCCCGTCTCGAGGTGGATCCGTCGACCGGGGAGTGTCCCATGAGCAGCGCCGAGCCGACCGCGGCCGTCCGTCCTCAGCCGACCCGCCTCTATCGCTGGCTGGTGCTCGTGTTCATCAGCCTCGCGATGTTCGGGAACTACTACGTCTACGACTGCATCAGCCCGATGGCAGACCTTCTCAAGGCGCGCCTCGGGTTCACCGATGCCAACATCGGGCTGCTGCAGGCGATCTACAGCATCCCGAACGTCGTGATGGTGCTCATCGGCGGGTTCATCATCGACCGCATCGGCACGCGCAAGGCGACGTTCATTTTCGGCATCGTCTGCTTCCTCGGGGCGTCGCTGACGGCCGTTTCCGGCACGCTCACCCTGATGGCCACGGGCCGGCTGGTGTTCGGCCTGGGCGCCGAGTCGCTGATCGTGGCCGTCACGACGGCCATTGCCAAGTGGTTCAAGGGCAAGGAGCTCAGCTTCGCGTTCGGGATCAACCTGACCATCGCGCGCCTGGGATCGTTTGCCGCCCTGAACTCGCCGACCTGGGCGAGCTCGGCGTTCAACGACTGGCGAATGCCGCTGCTCATCAGCGTCGGATTCGCGACCTTCTGTGTGACCGGCGCGATCGCGTACTGGCTCCTCGAGGCGCAGGCCGATCGCAAGTACGATCTGGCGTCCGCCGGGAAAACCGACAAGGTCGTGTTCGGCGACATCCTGCGGTTCGGCACGTCCTACTGGTTCATTGTCGCGCTGTGCGTGACGTTCTACTCGGGCATCTTCCCGTTCCAGACCTTCGCGGTGAAGTTCTTCATGGAGGCGCGCGGGGCCACGCGCGAGCTGGGGGGATTCCTGTCGAGCATGCTGACGCTGTTCGCGATGATCTGCACGCCGCTTTTCGGCCTGCTCGTCGACAAGATCGGCAAGCGATCGACCTTCATGGCCATCGGGTCGTTGCTGCTGATGCCGGTCTACCTCCTGATGGCTTACAGCTCGGTGTCGCTGTACCTCCCGATGGCGTTGATGGGCATCGCGTTCTCGCTCATTCCGGCCATCATGTGGCCGTCGGTGGCCTACGTGGTCGAGGAGAACAAGCTCGGAACGGCCTACGGCCTGATGACCCTCATTCAGAATGTCGGGCTCGCCGGATTCAACCTGCTCATCGGCTGGGCGAACGACTACGCGGGCGCCACCGCGCAGAACCCGGCCGGCTACAACCTCGGCATGTGGATCTTCTCGTGCCTGGGCTTCTTCGGCTTCTTCTTCGCCCTGCTCCTCAGGCGCAGTGAGTCCGGTCCGCACGCTCACGGCCTCGAGACGATCCGGGCGTCGTGATCGACATATTCGGGCGTCAGGAAAGGAACCATGCCCCAGTCCACCGTGGCCATCCTCCGCACGCGGCCTTCGACCGTGCTGCGCGATTATCGCGAGCTGATGAACCTGGCCGGCTATCAGGACGTCATCAAGAAGGATGCCGACACCGCCCTGAAGGTCAACATCTCGTGGCACTTCTTCTTCCCCGGCAGCTCCACCACGCCGTGGCAGCTCGACGGTGTGATCAAGACGCTGAAGTCGGATGGGTACGATCCCGCGCTGATCCATGCGTGCCACAACCGGACGGTGGTGATCGACGCTCACCTCGGTGAGCGCCAGAACAAGCAGATCAACGTGGTGGAGGCCCACGGGCTGCGCAACGTCCACCTCTACGAGGGCGAGGAGTGGATCGGCATTCGCGACGCGGTGGGAGACCTGACGAAGAAGTTCCTGTGCCTGAACGACGTGTATCCCAAGGGCTTCCTGATCCCGCGGCGCTTCATAGGCGAGAACATCATCCACCTGCCCACGGTGAAGACGCACATCTTCACGACGACGACCGGCGCGATGAAGAACGCGTTCGGGGGTCTGCTGAACGAGCATCGCCACTGGACACACCCGGTCATCCACGAGACACTCGTGGATCTGCTGATGATCCAGAAAAAGATCCACCGCGGCGTGTTCGCCGTGATGGACGGAACCTTCGCAGGTGACGGCCCCGGCCCCCGCTGCATGCGGCCGTACGCGAAGAACGTGATCCTGGCGAGCGCGGACCAGGTCGCGATCGACGCGGTGGCTGCCAGGCTGATGGGCATGGATCCGCTGTCCATCAAGTTCATCCGGCTGGCCCACGACGCGGGGCTCGGATGCGGCGACCCGCGCCAGATCAGGATCGTCGGAGACGTGGAGGCCGGCAACGAGAACTGGAATTTCGTCGGGCCCTTCAAGAAGATGACCTTCGCCTCGCGCATGCAGCACCGGATCTACTGGGGCCCGCTCAAGAAGCCGATCGAGTGGAGCCTGAAGACCGTGCTCGCGCCATGGGCCTACATGGCGAGCGTCATCTACCACGACAGCTTCTGGTACCCGATGAACGCCGATCGCGCCATGCACGACGTGCTCGGCAGCGACTGGGGCCGGCTGTTCCAGAACTGGGAGCACGTTGCGGCTGACGCCAACGGCTATCCGGACGTGGGCCAGGCGCCCGCGGTGCTGGTGAAGGCCGGGGCGGAGGCTTTTAGAAAGTCGTTCGGGATTCTGGCCACCTGCGTGCGCGAGGCGCCGGAGTTCGCCTCCAGGAAACGCAAGGTCGTGGCCCACCACTAGGGATTCGAGCGTGGGTCTCCAGGAAGCAGATCGGCCGGCTTCTTCCGGCCTCGCCGTTCGCATCGACGCCGTTCGCGTCGATCAGCCGATCGAGGAACCCGTGTTCGCGGCGCTGCTCGAGGCGGTCAGCCCGGAGCGGCGTGCCCGCGCCCTCAAGTTCCTCCGCCCGATCGATGCCGTGCGGTCGCTGTTCGCCGAGCTGCTGCTGCGCGAGGTCATCGCCGAGCGAGCAGCGATCTCTCGCGACGCCGTCACGTTCGGCGTCGACCATAACGGCAAGCCATGCCTGGCCTCTGACTCCGGGTTTCAGTTCAACCTGTCGCACTCGGGCGACTGGGTCGCCTGCGCCACGGGGTCTCACGTGGTCGGCGTCGATGTCGAGCGCGTTCGAGATCGCCCGCCTGATATTCTCGACCGCGTGCTGTCCGGGCCGGAACGGGTCCAGTTCGACGGTCTGCCTGAGCCCCAGCAGCCGCGGTTCTTCTTCACGCGCTGGGCCGTCAAGGAAGCGTTCTCGAAGGCGCTGGGCCTGGGTGTCGGGCTGCCGTTCCACGAACTCCTGCTCTCGGTCCAGCGATCCGGCGCGATCCGGTTCGTGCGCGGCCAACAGCCCGTTGCCGACGCGATAGGCCGGATCCTGCACCTCGATACCGGGCACGCTGCGGCCGTCTGCGTGATCGGCGGCGAGGCGCCCGCCACGGTTCAGATCTGGGAAGCTCGGGCGATCATCGACCGCGTCATGTCACGGTTTCCAACCGATCCTTCCTGACTCGGCCCTTTTGTTGCGTGCCGTCCGCGTCGATCCGGCCCGTGGCGTGGTCGCGGCGACCTTGACTCGGGCTGCTCGGGCATCGTACCGTGCCTAACCCCGGTTACGTTCACCAGGAGCACGGTGCGCGACATGGCCCTGTACCTCGGGATTTTTCTGGTCACACTCTCCGGCCTCATGCTGGAGATCGGACTCACCCGGATCTTCTCCGCAACCATCTGGTACCATTTCGCCTTCATCGCAATCTCGGTCGCCTTGCTGGGCTGGGGCCTGGGCGGCTTCGTCGTGCACCTGTTGCGGCGGAGGATGGTGTTCTCCTGGGACCGCGCCGCGGGGCTGACCTTCGCCTACGGGCTCGCGATTCCCGCCGCGCTCTGGCTCATCGTGCGGGTCCCGTTCCATCCCGACTTGCTGGCGTTCTACTTCGTCGTCTCGCTGATGCCGTTCCTGCTGGCAGGGATGGCGCTGTCGATGGTGTTCGCAAACGGCCGCCAGCAGGCCGGCCGGCTCTACTTTGCCGATCTGCTCGGGGCCTCCGTCGGTGCGCTCGCGGTGACGGCGGTGCTCTCGGTCCTGGGAGGCGAGAACGCCGTCTTGTCGGTCGCGCTCCCACCGCTCGGTGCGGCCGCGTGCTTCTCGCGTCGCTTTCGCTGGCCCGCCGCGGTCGCAGGAGCCATGGTCGTTGCGGCGATCGGGCTCAATGAACGGACTGGCGCCTTCAAGATCCTCAGTGCCCCGACCAAGGGGATGTACCAGCACCTGGCGGCAAACCCAGGGGCGCAGGTCGCACTGACGGGATGGAACGCCTACTCCCGGATCGATGCGGTGACCGGATTCGGATCGCCGTACCTCGCGCGGCTCTATATCGACTCGGATGCGTGGACCAACGTGCTCGAGTGGGACGGCAGGCCGCAGAGCGTCGCGCCGCTCAAGGATTGGTACCGCGCGCTGCCGTTCAAGGTGGCGTCCGCCAAGCCCAGGACGCTCATCATCGGCCCGGGCGGCGGGTCGGACGTGCTGGTCTCGATCGCGGCGGGCTCGGAGGCTGTCACGGCCGTCGAGATGAACCCGCTGATGCTCCGCTTCGTTCGGCAGTTCGGAGCGCGGGCGGGGAACCTGTACGACCACGCCGGGGTCGAGACGATTCTCGCGGAGGGACGAAATTTCGTTCGGAGGAGCGACCGCCAATTCGACGTGATCCTGCTGGGGTTCGTGGACTCGTGGGCGGCGGTGGCATCGGGTGGGCTGTCTCTCTCTGAGAACCACCTCTACACGGTCGAAGCGTTTCAGTCCTACTTCGATCACCTGGCGCCCGATGGCGAGCTGGTGATTCTCAGGTGGGACGTCGACATCCCGCGGCTGGTCTCCAACAGTGTGGCGATGCTCGGGCCCCGGGAGGCCGGCAGGTGCATCGCGGCGTTCCTCGAGAGCCGGCAGACCGGCCCCGGCGATCCGCCCCAGATGATCTTCATCCTCAAGAAACGGCCATTCAACGAGCAGGAACTCGATCAGATGGCCGCTTGGAGCTCCGCGCGGCCGTTGATCATCCCCGGCCGGCACGTCGAGGAGCCGTACGCCGGGCTCTTTGCCGGCCGCGTGAGCTTCGACCAGTATGTCGAGAATGCGGCATCGCGCGTGGACCCCGTGTACGACGACCGGCCCTTCTTCTTCGCCAGGCAGAAGCCCTGGGGTCTGCCGGCGAACATGTCGAGGGCGTTCCTGCTGATCCTCGCGCCGGTGCTCATCCTCTGCGTGCTGCTCATCGTCTCCGGCAAGCCCCGCGGCGAGCAGACCGGGCCGTACGCGGCGTCGCTCGTCTACTTCGCGTCGCTCGGCACGGGCTTCATCGCGGTCGAACTCGCGCTCCTGCAGCACCTGACGCTGCTGCTCGGCCATCCGATCTTCACGTTGTCCATTCTGCTGTTCACGATGCTTGCCTTCGGCGGCCTCGGGAGCGTGTCCAGTGGGCGGTTCCAGCCGGGCCGGGTGTGTGCGGGCGTGGCCGGCTTCGCCGTCCTCTACGCGCTCGTGCTGCCTCGCGCGGTGCCGGCGCTCCTCTGGCTCCCGCTCGGGGCCCGCATTGCCGTGGCCATCGTGGCGGTCGCGCCGCTCGGGTTCCTGATGGGCATGCCGTTCCCCCGCGGGTTGCGGGCGAGCGGTGTCGGGCCGTTCCCGGAGCCGCCCTTCTATTGGGGCCTGAACGGCATCTTCTCGGTCGTTGGCTCGATGGCGACCATGGCGACCGCGGTGGTGTTCGGATTCACGTGGGCGCTTCTTTCCGGAGCCGCCTGCTACCTGGTCGCCGCCGCGGCTTCGCGGACATTCCGGTTCCGCGCCGCCACCGCGCCAGCGGTAGACGGGGCCCGTTCCACCGGCTGATCCCGGCGCGCCCTCGTCAGCAACGGACCCGCCGGTCGGTCACGGGAACCTTCCGTGGCTCTCGCACGTTCCTGTTGATATATTCACTGGGATCCCCGGCCTGCCTGTCGGGCCTCCTTGGCAGCCCTCGAGGGATATCCGTTCGGTGAACCTGTCACCTGCCCCCTTTTTGGGCCAATCAGCCATGAGAAGAACACTGTTTGTCGCCGCGGCCTTCGTCGTCTTCACGGCCGGGATTATCGGCCCTCGCGCACAGGAGCAGGAGTCGCGCCTGCTTCGCTTTCCGGCGATTCACGGCAGCCAGATCGTCTTCACCTATGCCGGCGACCTCTACGCGGTCGGATCGACCGGGGGCGTCGCGCGCCGGCTGACCAGTGACGTCGGCTTCGAGACGTTTGCCCGCTTCTCGCCCGACGGGAAGTGGCTCGCCTTCACCGGCCAGTACGACGGCAACACGGAGGTCTACCTGATGCCGTCGCAGGGCGGCGTCCCCAAGCGCCTGACCTGGACGGCGACGCTCGGCCGGGACGATGTGTCGGACCGGATGGGGCCGAACAACATCGTGATGGGCTGGAAGGACGACGCGCACGTGCTCTTCCGGTCCCGGCGAACCGAATGGAACGACTTCCTGGGCAAACTCTACCTGGCCGGCGTCAACGGCGGCCCGCTGGAGGAGCTGCCGTTCCCGCGCGGAGGGTTCGGGTCGTTCTCGCCAGACGGATCGCAGATCGCGTACAACCGCATCTTCCGTGAGTTCCGCACGTGGAAGCGCTACCGCGGCGGGATGGCCGACGATGTGTGGCTGTACGACTTCAAGACGAAGGTGACCACGAACCTCACGAACAACCCGGCGCTGGACATCATCCCGATGTGGAAGGGCAGCAAGATCTACTTTGCGTCCGACCGCGACCAGCCCTACCGGATGAACCTCTACAGCTACGACCTGGGCAACAAGCAGACGAAGAAGCTGACCGACTTCACCGACTACGACATCAAGTTCCCGTCGCTCGGCGACAACGCGATCGTCTTCGAGTGCGGCGGCTACATCTACCGGTTCGATCTGGGCACCGAGAAGTCGACCCGCGTCCCGATCACCATTGCCGAGGACTTCGACAGCGGCCGGCCCGCCGTCGTGGACGTGAGCCGGTCGGTGACCAACTTCGAGATCGCGCCCGACGGGAGCCGGGCGCTCTTCGGTGCGCGCGGCGAGGTGTTCACCGTGCCGGCCAAGAACGGGCCCACGCGCAACCTCACCCGCACGCCGGGGACGCACGAGCGCGGGTCGAAGTGGTCGCCCGACGGCCGCTGGATCTCCTACATCTCCGACGCGACAGGGGAAGACGAGATCTGGATCGCGCCCCAGGACGGTCGCGGCGACGCGGTCCAGGTCACGAAGAACGGCGACAACTACAAGTACCAGCCGATCTGGGCGCCCGACAGCAAGAAGATTCTGTGGTCCGATCGCAAGCAGCGCCTGCAGTTCGTCGACACGGACACGAAGCTCGTGACGACGGTGGCGAGTTCGCCGGTGTTCGAGATCACCGACTATGCCTGGTCACCCGACAGCAAGTGGGTCGCCTACTCGCTCCCCGAAGACGAGGGCATGGGGCGAATCTTCGTGTATTCGGTCGAATCAAAGCAGCCGACCCCCGTGACCGACGGCTGGTTCCCCGTGTTCAACCCGGAATTCAGCAGCGACGGCAAGCTGCTGTATTTCGTGTCGGCGCGATCGTTCAACCCGACCTACGGGCAGACCGAGTTCCAGCACATCTACACCGACATGTCGAAGATCTACTTCGTCACCCTGGCAAAGGAGACGAAGAGCCCGCTCGCGCCGCGCAGCGACGAAGTCAAGATCAAGGAAGAGGTGAAGCCGCCGATGCCCTCGGACGCCAAGGCGCCGGCGCCCGCGGCCAAGCCCTCGTCGCCTGCCGGGGTGAAGCCGGCCGGCATGGCGGCCAAGCCCCAGATCGCCGAGATCAAGCCTGCCGACGCCGTGAAGGAAGAGGCGAAGAAGGAGGAGCCCAAGAAGGACGGGCCTCCCGTGGTGAAGGTCGACCTCGACGGGATCGTCTCGCGCGTCGTCGCGCTGCCCGGTCCCGCCGCCAACTACCGGGGCCTGCACTCGGTCGGCAATCGAATCTACTACGGCAGGGCCAGCGCCCGTGACGCGGCCGCGCTGTATGTGTTCGACTTCGACAAGCAGGCCGAGACGCAGTTGCTGACCGGAGGGGCGGGCTACGAGATCTCGGCCGACGGGAAGAAGATGCTCGTCTCAGCCACCGGGCGCTACGCGATCATCGATACGCCGTCGGCGCGGGTCGAGCTGCGCGACTTCCTCGACCTGTCCGACATGAAGGTCACCGTCGATCATCATGCCGAGTGGCGGCAGATTTTCAACGAGTCGTGGCGGCAGATGCGCGACTTCTTCTACGCGCCGAACATGCACGGGGTCGACTGGCCGGCCATGCGCGCGAAGTACGCGCCCTTGGTCGACTACGTCAATCACCGGGCCGACCTGACCTACATCATCGGCGAGATGATCGGCGAGCTGACCTCCGGCCACACCTACGTCGGCGGCGGCGACATGCCGCAGGCGCCGCGCATCCCGACGGGCCTGCTCGGTGCCCGCCTCGAGCGCGACGCCCAGTCGAAGTTCTTCAAGATCGCGAAGATCCTGTCGGGCCGGAACTGGGATCCGGCGCTCCGATCGCCGCTGACCGAGATTGGCGTCAACGTGAAGGAAGGCGAGTTCATCGTCGCGGTCGATGGTCGATCGACCGCGGGGCTGACCGACATCTGGGAAGCCCTGGTCGGCAGGGCCGGCAAGCAGGTCACCCTCAAGGTCAACGGGACGCCGTCGCTGCAGGGCGCGCGCGACACGGTGGTCGTGCCGGTGGAGGACGAGCGGGGCCTGTACTACTTCAACTGGGTGCAGGACAACCTGGCGAAGGTGACCAGGGCGACCAACGGGCGCGTAGGGTACGTGCACGTCCCGGACATGGGTGTGCCCGGCCTGAACGAGTTCGCGAAGTACTTCTATCCCCAGACCAACAAGGACGCGCTCATCGTCGACGTGCGGAGCAACGGCGGCGGCAACGTGTCGCCGATGATCATCGAGCGGCTCAGGCGGGAACTGGTCCTGGTGGATATCGCCCGGAACGGTACGCCGCAGACCAACCCGGGGGCCATGATCGTGGGGCCGAAGGTGCTGCTGGCCGACGAGTTCTCGGCCTCCGATGGCGACCTGGTGACGTGGCGCTTCAAGGCCCACAAGATCGGGCCGGTCATCGGCAAGCGCACTTGGGGCGGGGTGGTCGGCATCCGCGGCACGCTGCCGTTCCTCGACGGCGGCTACCTCAACAAGCCCGAGTTCTCACGGTACGACGTGGCCGGCAAGTCATGGGTAATCGAAGGAGTGGGTGTCGAGCCCGACATCTACGTCGACAACGATCCGGCCAAGGAGTATGCCGGCGAGGACCAGCAGCTCGACAAAGCCATTTCGGTCATCGTCGATCTGCTGAAGAAGCAGCCAGGCACCCTTCCGCCTCCGCCGCCGTATCCGGTCAAGCGGGATGGAAGCGCGCCGGTGAAGAAGTAGCGAGCGCCGCCGGAGACCTGCGGGGTTCCCGGGTCAGAGCCTCGGCCACGCGCTACAGACCGAAGTACTCGCCGAGGATCTGGTAGGTCGGGCCCGAGGTTCCGACTTCGTAGACCGTCATCAAGGCGAGCCAGATCAGGCCCCCTGCGACGGCCAACACGGGAACGCGCGCGAGGAGCCGCCAGTTTCGCTGGTCCTCCGTCAGGTCTTTCACGCGTTGGAGCGAGAAGTACGCCCAGGCAAACAGTGGATACGCGCCAATCCACGCGGCGAAGTTGCAGAACGGCACCGACAGGAACCAGCGTGGCAGCAGGCTGTTCCACTTCCAGTAGACACCGTCGAGGCTCGCCACCGGATCGAGCTGCACGTCAACGCAGAGCGCCACGACGGAGGCGACCGCTGCCAATCGCATCGGCGTGCTCCCAAGCCACGGAAAGAACCGGCCGAACGCCCCGGCGATCCAGACACCGCAATACGCGATCATGCTCCAGCCAAGCATGGTGGCCAGCGGGGCCGGCAGTCGGGGAAGGTACCAGTCGTAGCGGAGTTCGCTGAAAAAGCCCAGCGTGATGCCCGTGTTCTCGAGCATGACGCCGTAAACCAGCCCGATCACGAAGAAGGCGATGAGCGCGCGCGAGCCGCGCGTGAGATATGCGTGGGCCGCGAGGGCCAGACACCAGGCGAACTGGCTGTACTCGAACACGAGTCGAAGCGTGTTCTCGGACGCCCCTGCACGCAGCGACGGAACCCGCGAATACACTGCCCACTCGACGAGGAATGGCAGGAGAAAAAGCGCCGGGAGCGCTCGCAGCGCCGGCGCTCCAGACCCTGTCGCTGACAGGGCGCCGATTCGGGCTGCATAGTAAATGATGACGCACGCAACGGGTGCCAGCGCCGTGAGGGCGAAGGCGGGAGTGGAGTGCCCGAGCGCGGCGTATCGGGATGGGTCGATCACGCCGACCACGATGTGATGCAGGCTCAGGCTGCCGACGAAGACGAACCAGATCGGGAGGTGCGTCCAGATCTCACCCAGCAGCCGTACGGAGCACACCTGCCTCGGCCGGCGCGCCGCGCGCAGGGTGTGACGGGGCCTCCATGCTACAGATCACCCGCCCGCAGGAGTAAGGCGCGCGCGCGACCTGAACTCATGGTGTCGGTCCCGTCAGTGATTGCTGCCTGTGGATGCGGCCTTCTTTGACACCGCCAGCATCAGGTTCGACTTGTCCGCCTTGGAATAGCCCGTCTTGAACGGCAGCGGCTTCACCGGGGTGACCTCGTCGAAGGCCGCCCGCAGCTCAGGCTGAGCCACCCACTTGAACTCCGGGATCCACGTCGCGGGGTTGTAGATGCCGAAGAACGTGAAGTCCCACTTCGCTTTCGAGAACGACCGGAACGGGATGCCGGAGTCGTCCTGCAGAATCGCCGCGCTGTGCTCGAGCAGGAAGTCCCGCGTGGCGGAGAACGTCCGGTTGTGCAGGATGAAGGATGCGGCCTTGAGATACGCGGTTGCGCCCTTGATGCCGGCCAGGAACGGGAAGAATCCCGGCTTCTTCGCGAGCGCGGCCGGACTGAGGTCGATGCTGAGGTAATAGAGCGTCTGCAGGTCGGTGCGCCCGTCGTGCCGGAAGACGATCTTGATGCCGGGCACTGCGTCGGGCGGCAGAGGCGAATGTGGTGCCGGAGTGACCTGTCCCGCGGCGTCGAGGTAGATGAGATCGCTTTCGACCAGCCGATTGTCCGTGCGCGCCAGGAACAGGTAGAGCACCGGCATGACGCCCTTCAGCTCGGTCCGCTGGAAATCGCGCGCCATGTACGACGTGATGAAATAGCTCTTGGTCTCGATCGTGGCCATCGAGTCGCGCAGGTTCTTCAGGCCGAGCGCCAGCGCGTCGGGCTTGAGCGTCTCGAGCGCCGGCACGCGGCCGACCGGCTCGAGGCCGGTCAGCACGTAGACCGGCGCCGACGGGAACATGACGTTGGCCATCAGAAAGTCCGGTCCGCCGAAGACGTAGTAGAGCGGTGCCGCCGGGTTGATCCGGCCCGACAGCTCCGAGTTCGACCACTCGTGCATCTTGTCGAGCAGGTTGGCCTTGAGCGCGACCCACGACTTCTCGAGATCTGCGCCGTGGGCCTTCACCTCTGCAGACGACTCGAGCGCGACCAGCGGCGAGTCCGGCGCAACCGGAAGGCCGGCCAGCAATCGCGCCTGGTCGTCAATCGACGACGGGACGGCCTGGGCAGAAACGGGAGGAGCAGACGCTGCTCCGAAGGCAAGAACGAGCACGAGGGACAGAGACGGAAATCGCATGATCATCACACCGCGTTGACGCCAGCAAGTCACAAGAAACCTATGATTATCGCATCCCCGATCATGCCGTACATCCCGGGGATTTCGGCCGCCCAATTTCCCGTTCCCGGGCGCAAAAACCGCCCGGATGTGTGCCCCGGCGGGCCTCCCGCCCCCCGAGCGCTCCGAATCGCCTTGCGAAAAGGCCTTCCATCGCCGTAGGATTTCTGAATCAGTTCACGTCGACCCGATCCCCCGGCTCTTCGTCAGGAACTCTGGAGGCACGCATGGTATCGCTGATGTCGCTCTGGGTCCCGATCCTGCTGTCGGCCGTGATCGTCTTCGTGGCCAGCTCCATCCTGCACATGGTGCTGCCAATCCACCGGAACGATCTCCGGAAGCTTCCGAAGGAAACCGAAGTCCTGGACGCCCTGCGCCAGTTCAACATCCCGCCCGGTGACTACGGCGCGCCGCTTCCTGGCTCGATGGCGGGCATGAAGGACCCCGCGTTTGTCGAGCGGATGAAGAAGGGACCGCTGGTGCTGATGACGATTTCGCCTGGAGCGGAACCGAAGATGGGGCCGGCCCTCGCGCAGTGGTTCGTCTACTGCGTCATCGTGAACTTCTTCGCCGGCTACGTGACCAGCCGGGCCGTCGACGCAGGCGCCAACTACCTCTCAGTGTTCCGGTTCGTCGGGACGACGGCGTTCATGGGCTACGCCCTCGCGCTGGCGCAGGATTCGATCTGGTTCAGGAAGAACTGGGGCACGACTCTCAAGTCGATGGTCGATGGGCTGATCTACGCTCTCCTGACGGCCGGTACCTTCGGCTGGCTCTGGCCTCGATAGACTACCCGCGCGCCTGCTGAGCCTGCGCGAGCCGCTCGAGGATGGCTTCGGTCTCTTCGATGGAGATGCAGGCGTCGGTGATGCTCTGGCCGTAGGTCGTCGGCCGCCCGGGCTCGTAGTCCTGGCGGCCCTCGACCAGGTTGCTCTCCAGCATGATCCCGAAGATCCGCTGCGACCCGGCCGTGATTTGCCGGGCCAGATCTGACGCCACCTCACGCTGTACTCTGAAGTCCCGCCGGCTGTTGCCGTGCGAGCAGTCGACCATCACGCGATCGGGCAGGCCTTCGGCGGCCAGCTTGTCGCAGACCGCCGCGATCTGGTCGGCCTGGTAATTCGGGCCGGTCCGGGTCCCGCCGCGCAGGATGACGTGGCACGAATCGTTGCCAGAGGTCTGCAGGATCGCGGCCACGCCCTGCTTGGTCACGCCTGGGAACCAGTGCTGCGCTCGCGCCGTGAGGACGCCGTCGACCGCCACCTGCGTGTCGCCGTCGGTGCCGTTCTTGAAACCGACCGGCATCGAGAGGCCTGATGCCAGCTCCCTGTGGACCTGGCTCTCGGCTGTCCGCGCGCCGATGGCAACCCACGAGGTCAAATCGGCGACGTGCTGGGGAATCTGCGTGTCGAGGAACTCCGACCCGGTCGGCACGCCGATCTCGTTGATCTCGAGCAGCAATGTGCGCGCGAGCCTCAGGCCCTTGTTGATGTGGTAGCTCTCGTCGAGGTCCGGGTCGTTGATGAGCCCCTTCCAACCCACCACCGTGCGAGGCTTCTCGAAATACGCGCGCATCACCACGACGAGGCTGGTGGAGTGACGCTCGATGCAATCGCGCAGCCGTTTCGCATACTCGAGGGCGGCGACCGTGTCGTGAATCGAGCAGGGGCCCACGACCACGGCGAGGCGCGGGTCCCTGCCAAGCACGATATCGGTCACCGCCGTCCGGGCGTCGGCGACGGTGTTGGACGCCCGCTCGCTGATGGGCACCTCTTCCAGCAGGATCGCCGGGGAGATCAGCGGGCGAACATCACGGATGCGAAGGTCGTCGGTTCGACGGAGCATGGACGGGCCGGCGTGCGCTACGCGTTTGGATCCATCTTGCCCGACAAGTACGACTCGTACGCGCCGAGGTCGAATACGCCGTGTCCGGACAGGTTGAAGACGATGACCTTCTTCTCGCCGGACTTCTTCGCCGCCAGCGCGTGCTGGATGACGCTGTGAATGGCGTGCGCCGATTCGGGAGCGGGGATGGTGCCCTCGCACCGCGCGAACCGGATGGCGCTCTCGAAGACCTCGCCCTGGTGATACGCCTCGGCTTCGATCACGCCGGCGGCCAGCAGGTGGCTGACGAGCGGCGCCGACCCGTGGTACCGCAGCCCGCCCGCGTGCACCGGTGCCGGCATGAAGGTGTGCCCGAGCGTGTGCATCATCAGCAGGGGAGTCGTCCCCGCGGTGTCACCGAAGTCGTATTCGTGCTTCCCGGCCGTCAGGCTGGGGCACGCCGCCGGCTCGACCGCGATCGCGCGCAGCTTCGTGCGGCCGCCCTTGAGCTTGTCCTTGAGGAACGGGAACGTGAAGCCGGCGAAGTTGCTGCCGCCGCCATGGCAGGCGATCAGGATGTCGGGATACTCGCCTGCCAGTTCCATCTGCTGCTTGGCTTCCTGGCCGATGATCGTCTGGTGCAGCAGCACGTGGTTCAGCACGCTGCCGAGCGAGTACTTCGTGTCGTCGCGTTTCGCGGCGTCCTCGACGGCCTCCGAGATCGCAATCCCCAGGCTGCCCGGTGAATCGGGGGTGGCGGCGAGCACGTTCCGGCCCGCCTGCGTCAGGTTCGACGGGCTGGCGACCACGTCCGCGCCGTAGGTTTTCATCATCACCCGCCGGTACGGCTTCTGGTCATAGCTGACGCGGACCATGTACACCATGCACTCGAGGCCGATCAGCCTGCACGCGCAGGCCATGGCGCTGCCCCACTGGCCGGCGCCGGTCTCGGTGGCGATGCGCTTCACACCCTCCTGCTTGTTGACGTAGGCCTGCATGATCGCCGTGTTCAGCTTGTGGCTGCCGACCGGGCTGACGTGCTCCGACTTGTAGTAGATGTGCGCCGGGGTGTCGAGCGCCTCTTCGAAGGCCCGGGCCCGGAACATCGGACTGGGCCGGTAGAGGCGGTAGATCTGGCGCACCTCGTCCGGGATGGCGATCATCGGCTCCTGCGACACCTCCTGGGCGATGAGGCCCATGGGGAAGATGGGCGCGAGCGCCTCGGGCCCGATGGGTTGACGCGTTCCCGGGTTGAGCGGCGGGGGCAGAGGCGTCGGCAGGTCCGGCGCAATGTTGTAGAAGTGCGTCGGAATCGCTGATTCGGGCAAAGTGATCTTCGTGTCAGTCACGGTCGTCCTCCGAGACAGCTGAGGTGGGGTTTGATCTGCGAAGAATAACACAAGGACGGGCGCGAGCCTGTTGCCCGGGCGCTCACGGGCGGCGCCAGGTTGTGCCACAATCTCGGGATGGGCGCGTCAATCCCCGTGCACCACGCCGTCCTCTGTCGTGGCCTGCGCAAGAGGTACGGCGACGTGCAGGCGGTGGACGGCCTCGATCTCGACGTGCGTTCCGGCGAGTGCTTTGGCCTCCTGGGGCCGAACGGCGCCGGCAAGACGACCACCATCGAGATCTTCGAGGGCCTGATCGAGCAGGACGCCGGGGATGTCGAAGTGCTCGGCCTGCGGTGGGGCGCACACGACCAGGCGCTGCGGCAGCGGCTCGGCATCCAGCTCCAGGAAACGCAGCTCAACGAGAAACTGACGGTCGGGGAAGTCGTCCGGCTGTTCCGGTCGTTTTACCTCCGGGGCCCCTCGGTGGACGCCGTGCTGGGGATGGTCGAGCTGGAGAGCAAGCGCGGGAGCTGGGTGAGCAAGCTGTCGGGCGGCCAGCGGCAGCGCCTGGCTGTCGCGTGCGCCCTCGTGAACGAGCCGGACCTCCTGTTCCTCGACGAGCCGACCACCGGCCTCGACCCGCAGTCGCGCCGGCAGCTCTGGACGCTGCTCGAGCGCTTCCGCGCAAAGGGCGGCACCATTCTCCTGACGACGCACTACATGGAGGAGGCGGAGACACTGTGCGACCGTGTGGCGATCGTGGACCATGGGCGCCTGATCGCGATGGGGACGCCACGGGAGCTCGTCGCCTCGCTCGGCGCCGAGCACGTGATCGAAATCTCCATCGATCACGGGGCAGAGGTGCCGCTCGAGCGGCTGAAGCAGTTGCCAGGCGTCAAGGAGGCGAGCTTCGCCGACGGCATGATGAGCCTGCGCGTGTCCGAACTGCACAGTGTGATGCCGGCGCTGCTGGCGGAGCTCGAGCGGCATCACCTTCACATGTCGCAGATGGCCACGCACCATGCCACCCTCGAGGACGTGTTCGTGGCCCACACGGGACGTCACCTGCGCGATGAGTAGATGACGATGACGGGACCAGGGCGATGACCGACCGCGGCCAGGCGTATCACCCGCTGCTCGAACTGACGCTGGCGCGCCTGCGGGAATTCGTGCGCGAGCCCGAGGCCGTCTTCTGGGTCATCGTCTTCCCGATCGTGATGGCCTTTGCGCTGGGCATCGCGTTTCGCGCCAAGACCGACGACCCGGTGTTTGCGGGCGTCATCGAGGGACCCGGGAGCGCTGAGATCGTCGCGGCGTTGAATGCCGCGCCCGGCGTGAAGGCCCAGCCGGTGCCGTTCGACCAAAGCGATCTGCTGCTGCGCGACGGCAAGGTGCAGGTCGTGGTGTTGCCCGGGTCGCCTCCAACCTATCGTTTCGATCCGACCAGGCCCGAGAGCCGCCTGGCGCGCCTGGTGGTCGACAGCGCGCTGCAGCAGGCAGCGGGCCGCGCCGACCGGTTCACCGCCGGCGAGCAGAAGCTGCAGGTCATCGGCGCGCGGTACATCGACTGGTTGATCCCGGGCCTGCTCGGCATGAATATCATGGGCACGGGCCTCTGGGGCGTCGGCTACGGGATCGTGTGGGCGCGCACGAAGAAGCTGCTGAAGCGCCTGGCCGCCACGCCGATGTCCCGCGCGCATTTCCTGGTCGCCCAGATCCTCGCCCGCATGGTCTTTCTCGTCGTCGAGGTGTCGGCGCTGCTGATCTTCGCGCGCCTCGTGTTCTCGGTGCCCGTGCGAGGCTCGATCGTCACGCTGGGGTCGGTGGCGCTGGTGGGCGCGTTTGCCTTCGGCGGGGTCGGCCTTCTGGTTGCGAGCCGCGCCCGGACGATCGAGGCCGTGTCCGGCTGGATGAACTTCGTCATGCTCCCCATGTGGGTGCTCTCGGGGGTGTTTTTCTCGTCCGCGCATTTCCCGGAATCCACCCAGCCGTTCATCCACGCCCTGCCGCTCACGGCGCTCATCGACGCGTTCCGTGCCGTGATGCTCGATGGCGCATCGCTCCCCGCGGTCGGCCACGAACTCCTCATCCTCGCGGCGTGGACCGGTGTCTGCTTCACCATTGCGCTTCGAGTCTTCCGCTGGAAGTAAGGGGAATCAGGGGTCGAGGCCGATGCTGGTCCAAGGCGCGCTGCGAGATTCGATAATGGTGGAGTTGCCGCCACACGGCTGCGGGCGACAGGCCGTCCCCTCGCTCCGCCGCCGGCAGACAGGCGGCGCAGGTCGTGGAGGATCCCATGAATCGGCGCGTGATCAAGCGGATTGCGGCGTGCCCGGTTGTCATGGCGCTGATGGCGACCGCTCAACCGGCGGCGCAGGACTTGCCGGACTTCTCGGGACGGTGGGCACTGGAATCGCCGTCGAAGCTGCGTCCGACGTTCCCCTGGGCGCTGACGGTCCGCCAGACGCTCAGCCGGACAAACGCGCGTGGGCGAGCCGATGAAGCCGTACTTCAGCGAGTTGACGGTCGCGCGGGAGTTCGACGACCGGACAACCTCCGAGACGTATCAGATTGGCGTTCATGGAGGGACTGTTCCTGGCATCCGCGAGGACGGTAGCTCCAGACAGCCCGCGGAAGACTCACTTCGGCGTTTCTGGAAAGACGATGTGCTCTCCATCTACAGCGGCACCTACACCGGACTCACTCCGGCGAGCGGGGACTGGACTGAACGGGGCGAAGTCTGGATGCTCGATCCGGAGGGCCGACTACACGTGTCCGTCGCGACCCGCAGCTCCACTGATGTTCCAAAGAGCACCGATCTGGTGTATCGACGGCAGTGATCGATCGGGGCCGCGCAGCATGGTTGTCCGATCGGGGCCTTTCTTGCGCGGCCCGACAGGCGTTTGCACGAGGACGGCCTCCGGCGCGACAATGAGCCTTCCCCCCTGCGGCTGAACGGCATTCGTCAGGCCGCCACCGGAACAGACAGATGTTCACCGCCTCGCCCGAGTTCT
Source organism: uncultured Acidobacteriota bacterium (assembly GCA_963843385.1). GTDB lineage: Bacteria > Acidobacteriota > Vicinamibacteria > Vicinamibacterales > JAKQTR01 > CAVOHU01. The sequence continues at coordinate 602,768 of CAWJJY010000003.1, read as the reverse complement.
ACGACCTGATCTATTCGACCTTCAAGGACTACCCTGCCGAAGCCGCGCAGATCGCGCAGCTGTTGCGATCGCTCAATCCCGGGTGCAGGTCAATCCTCGATGTCGCCTGCGGAACGGGCGAGCACGCGCGGCGCCTGGCTGCGGGAGGGTTCGAGGTTGACGGCTTGGATCTCGATGCCGAGTTCGTGCGCATTGCACAGCAGAAGCACCCTTTCGGACGGTTCTACCAGGCCGACATGGCCGAATTCCGACTGCCGCACCGCTACGACGCGGTGACGTGCCTGTTCAGCTCGATCGGGTATCTCGGGACCCTGGAGCGCGTCGTTCAGGCCTTGGGATGCTTTCGCGAGCACGCCGCGCCAGGCGGGGTGATCGTTGTCGAGCCATGGTTCGTGCCAGGCGTTCTCGATGAGGGGCGCGTGTCCCGACATACCGCAGAGGCCAACGGGGTGTCGGTCACGCGGGTGAGTCGCGTCAAGATTGAGGGGCGTATTTCGCGGCTGTACTTCGACTATGAGATCACGGATGCTGGCGGTACTCGGCTCGCCAGCGAGGTTCACGAGCTCGGACTCTTCACGACGCCGGAAATGCTCGAAGCATTCAGGAGCGCAGGGCTCGAAGTCGAGCACGATCCAAAAGGCCTGACCGATCGCGGGCTCTTCGTCGGTCGCGTTGCCGCCAAGTCCTGCCCGTAGCCTGCGAAGATTGGAAGTGTTACCCATGCGAACGGCGCTTGGCGTTCCTGTTCAAGGGTGCTGACGGCAGCCTGTTCCACACGACGTTCGTGTTCAACAGAACCACCGACACGTGGCAGTGGATCATGGATGGTGAGGAAGGCGGGAAGCTCCAGCCCTTTGCGCGGGTGACACTCACCCGGGAATTAGCCGTGTTTTCCGAAGTCCGCCCGGCCAACTGACATCGTCCTTCTCTCTCTGGTCGATTTCTTCGCGATCATCGACGGCCCAAGTTCGACCACCGCGCCCTCCTCGATATGTATCGATCCGGATACTTTCCAAGAAATCGTGCACCTGCTATTGGCCGAGATTTGACCCGGTGCTAGGCTGCCTCCGGCGCAGCGATTGACGCGGCCAGCCACTGGTCCCTCTGGCGTTTGCGTCAGCGCATTAGCGAGAACATTCGACGGGCGTTTGCGGAGGCATGCTGCCGCCTCGTCGGCAGCGAAAAGCACCCGCACACTCACCGCGAGGCCGCGACCGAACGGCAAGTCTGGGCGGACCGAAGAGGGCAGGAGGGGCATTGCGGAATGGCCCAGCGACCGTGCGATGTGACCTCGCCAGGGGCGCCCTCTGATCGTGCCCTTCTGATCCGGGAGACGTGACATGAAGAAACTGGGAGTCGGTCTTCTCATCGCTGCCGGTGTGCTCGTGCTCGTCGCGGCGACCGCGGGCACCATCTTCTACGTCAAGGTCTACCGGCCCATCGCATCGCCGCTCATGGCTATCGCGGGCGCACGAACGCTCGAAGAACGGCGCTTGCAGAACCACGGCGCGTTCCTGCCGCCGATCTCCGGAGAACTGAGCGCGGAGCAGGCGGCGCGATTCGGCGCGGTGGAGGAGGAAGTCCAGAAACAGATCGCCAACGGGACCGCGCTGCTTGCGAGCAAGCAGGCGGACCTGTTGCGGGCGAGCGACACGCACGCCCTGTCGGTCCCGGCCACCCTGAGCGTGTTCGGAAATATCAAGGGCGTGTATCTGAAGGCAAAGGTGGCGCAGATCGACGCCATGAACCGGGCGAACTTCTCGAAGGAGGAATTCGAGTGGGTTCGCCGCCAACTCTATGCCGGCGCGGGGCTGCGCTGGTCCCAGCTGGATACCACGGATGTCATCGCCGGCGTGCCCGACGCAACCGTGGAGGTGCGCCAATTCGAGCCCGGCATACGCGTCCCCGGGCAAAACGAGCGCCTGGCGAAGCCTCTCGCCTCGAAGCTGCAGGAGTGGCTCGCGCTCGGGTTCTTTGGACTGTAGACTTGGCGCTGCAGCGGACGCCGATGGCCTTGTGAGCATTCCGGCTCATCCGAACCTGCGACGGAGCCCGTCCACTGTTGGAGCGTCTGCGTCGACCGCCGCCGTCGTGAGGCCATTGTGAGCAGCTCGACCGACCCTGTCGCCGGCCTCGTTGTGGTCACCGGGGCATTCGGGTACTCCGGAAAGTACATCACGGCCCGGCTGCTCGCCGCCGGCAAGCGGGTTCGCACGCTGACGAACTCGCCCCTTCGCCGGAACCCCTTCGGGACGAGCGTCGAGGCCCATCCCTTCAACTTCGACCAGCCCGACGAACTGGCGCGATCGCTTCAGGGGGCTCGAGCTCTCATCAATACATACTGGGTTCGTTTCGACCACGCCGATTTCACGCACGCGCAGGCGGTGCGCAACACCCTGCGCATGTTCGAGGCCGCACGGCGGGCAGGCGTGCAGCGGGTCGTCCATGTCAGCATCACCAACCCGGCGGTCGAGTCGGCACTGCCGTACTTCCGCGGCAAGGCAGAGCTGGAATCCGCCTTGCGCGCGTCCGGGCTGTGCTACGCCATCCTCAGGCCGACGGTGCTGTTCGGGCAGGAAGACATCCTCATCAACAACATCGCGTGGATGCTGCGCCGGTTTCCCGTCTTCGGGGTCTTCGGTGACGGCAACTACCGGCTGCAGCCGATCTTTGTCGATGACCTCGCGATGCTCGCCGTGGAGGCGGCCGGCTCATCGGAGAACGTGGTCCGGGACGCCATTGGACCCGAGACCTTGACCTACCGCGAGCTGGTGTCTGTCATCGGCAGGGCTATCGGCCGCGAGCGTCCGATCGTCAGGATTCCGCCTGGGCTTGGAGTGGCCCTCGCCCGACTCGTCGGCCTTGTTGTGCGCGATGTGGTGATTACTCAGGAAGAAGTTGCCGGCTTGATGCAGAATCTGCTGGTGACGTCTTCACCGCCTGCGGGCAGCACGACGCTGTCCCAGTGGGTTCGGCAGCACGGGGAGAGCCTCGGGCGCCACTACTCGAGCGAGCTGGCAAGACGAAGGGACCGGCACAAGACCTACGAAGAGCTTCAGGCGGGTTCGTAGAACAGTAGCGCCCCCAACAACTGTATCGAGCCGACGCGGCCGGCCATCATCGGCGCCTGCGGTCGCGCTCGCACCATCGGGCCGCGTGCACCGGGTGAACAGGAAAGGGCCGGCAGAATGAACCTTCCTTTTTCACACGACGCATTTCTTGATGTGTTTGGAGCCTACAACGCCGCGATGTGGCCGGCGGTCGTCTTGCTCTGGCTGGTCACGGCCGCACTCTTCGCCCACTGGATCCGCAGCGGCCGCATCACGGCCAGATCCCTCTTCGGTCTGCTGGCCGTGCATTGGGCGTGGTCCGGGATCGTCTACCACTGGCTGTTCTTTCGCCCCATCAACCCTGCAGCGACGCTGTTTGGCGCGCTGTTCGTTGTCCAGGCCGGGATCTTCGTCTGGTTCGCGGCAAGAGAGCGCGGCCTGTTCGACGTTGGCCGCAATGCGCGGACCATCCTCGGGTGGGCGCTCGTGTCCTACGGGCTTGTCTATCCCTTCGTGGGCCTCGTTGGTGGACTTCGATACCCGCGCCTGCCGCTCTTCGCAATCCCGTGTCCCACGACGCTGGTTACGGCTGGACTGCTGCTCATCTCGGCACGCGTCCCGCGTCTTGTGTACGTCGTTCCGATCTTGTGGGCTGCTACCGGAGGCTCAGCAGCGTTTGTCCTGGGCATCCGCGCGGATCTGGCCCTTCCGGTGGCGGGTGCGCTGCTTGTGATCGACGCGATCGCGCCGTCAGTTCTCGGAGCGAGGGCAACCCGGACTCCGGGGACTCTCTGACGAAAGGTGTGACGGGTGCTTGTGATTCAGCTTCTCGTTTTCGTGATCATGCCCGCGGCGGGGTTTCAGTCGCAGCATATAGCGCCTCCACTGGTGCCGCCTGAGCTGGCCGCGCTGGCAGCAAAGGCGAGAATCGATCGCCCCATAGCCGGCTGGTGTCGCGGGGAATTCCGGCCTGGCCGCCGCGGCGCGTTCGCTGTGGCGTTGACCTCTCCGGCTGGCGGCGGGAGATACGTGGTGTTGGAACCGGATTCGACCGTGGAGGACCTGGCCGCGTTCATGCCCAGTGCGGACCTGTCGTGCTACAGCCGAGCGGAGGCCGAGAAGCTCAACATCGCGATCAGCCGATCCGAAACCATCCACGGGCACATCACCCCGCGCTGGAGCACGACCGTCGTGTGCGGATTCGTCGACGAGACGACCGCAACGTGCTGGCAATACTCGCCGGAGGACCGGTTGTTCGTACAGGTCGGTGGGTGGGTTACCTAGCGCGGTAGAATCTGCCGACTCGCGACGTTTGCCGATATCGTGCGACACGGCCGACGCCGCTTCCTCAGCGTCGACGCGGTGAATCCATCTTTTATGGTGGCGGTTCCCGGGACGGCGAACTGGGGCGCGCGGGTCGAGACACTCTCGACACCTGCCCGAGCGATCATCGAGGAACGGATCCGATCGAGGCTGACAGTGAGGATCCGCGCCGGCCATCGACTTCACGATCCGCACAGTGCGGCAATCGAACGCGGGTCACGCCGCAGAAGGTCCACGTAGTAGTCCATCAACGAACGGACGAACTTCGGATCCGCATCCCCCGCAATGGGTGCAGTCTCTCTCACCCAGTCTTCGATGCACGTGTTCTTGTGTGTGCCACCACCGGCGCAGACGAGCAGGTGATCGAATGCGGACCGGTAAACGGAGAACTGACGCCGCGTGAGCGGAGCGCCGTGGCCAGGAATGAGGAGCGCGAAGTCGGTCTTCGCCAGTCGATTCAGCGCCTGCTGCCATCGGCTCGGGCAGGCCGTATCGAGAAACGGTGCCGGGAGCGTCACGAGATCCCCGGCGATGAGCACCCCGGTTGTGGCGTCCTGGATCCAGATGTCACCCTCGGTCACCGCGTGCGACTCGAGCATCAACGTCAAGTCGCGCCCGCCGATCATCCTGCTGGCCGAGGCGTCGATGACCACGTCGGGCGCAAGACCAGGCGCCGAGTCGATCAGCCCGATTTCCGACTGGTAGGATTTTCGGCCGCTCGTCCCTTGGTGGTGCGGAGAACGTCTTCGAGTTGGCCCCGGTACCTCGCGAGGAACCCGCTTCGGGCGTTTGCGAGGGCGCCACTGGCCAACACCTGTAGACCGGGATACACCCGTCGAAGCATCGCGTTGCCGCCGATGTGGTCGAGATGCCAGTGGGTGTTGATGATCGCCAGGATCGGCGCATTCGCGGCCTTGGCGAAGTCGAGGATGGCCTGGGTGTGCTCCACATGGCGACCCGTGTCGACGACAATCAGGCCGTCCCGCGCCCTCAGGATCACGGTGTTGCCGTCGGGCTGGGTCCCGGCGGCGAACGTGCCCCGAATCAACGTGATCCCGGGCACGACTTCCGAAGCGGCCGGACGATCGAACAGAGGATAGCACGAGCAGGAAGAACCGCCTTGTCACGTTCGGGTTCATCCCACCGAACGGGGGAAAGGCACCGGGCTTGGCCTGGCCACGGTCTACGGGATTGTCAAGCAGAGCGGCGGGTCCATCTGGGTCTACAGCGAACCGGGCCGGGGACGGTGTTTCGAGTTGCACCTCCTTCCTCGGCGCCGTTCCCGAACCGTCGCGCCGGAGGTCGTATCGATCCCGGGCCGCGGCGACCTGGCTCGGTTCCCGTCCGAGCTGGGCTGCCCGCCGGACAGAGGGTCGCCGAGTGGCGCGGGTTGCTGCGCCACCCGCGAGGCCCTCGCGTGTGCGAGCAGCACGGGACCCGATCATCTGCTCCTGACGGATGTCGTGATGCCCGGGATGCGCGGCCGCGAGCTGGCAGCGCGCGTCCTCGCCAGCGCCCGCCCCGGGTCACAGTCCGGCTCCCCGATGGTCAGCGGCGGTGAGCTGGAGCCCGGCCTCGCCTTCCTCCAGAAACCATTCACCCCGAGGTGCTGGCGCGGAACATAGATACGGCGCGTGCTCTCCTGAGCGCGGATCGGACTCCCGAATCGAAATCAGCAGGCCGACAGCGGGATGCTGAATGTCACCGTGTGCCCCGCCACGGTGTAGCTCCCGGTTACCGTGGTCGAACCGTCGAAGTGAATGGCGATCGTGGTCTGATCGATGCGGATGGTCATGTCGCCGGCGGTCGGAAACGCGCAGCCCTCCTTGGGGACGCGAACGTTGATCAGCGTGCCATTAGCGACGAGGCCCTCATAGGTCGTCTGGGTCGTCCCGTTGACGAGAAAGCTCGGCGACGAGGCCAGCATGTCGTCGAGGACCAGGTCGACAATCGTGGTCACGCCCGAATTGACGCAGGTGCCCGTGGCCGTTGCCCGGGTGGTCGTGGCGGGGTCGTAGAAAAGCTGCTCCTGGCCCTGTGCGTTGAAGTAGCGGATCGTTGTCGGGTCGCAGGCCGGCAGCGCGAGCAGCACCCCATCCCGAACCGATGAGATCGCCTGCCCGGTGAGGTCGGCCCGAACGGCAAGGCGCGTGTGCGATCGAGCAGTCGCGAGGATGGAGCGAACCGCCACCACGAAGCCATTGACCGCGTGGCTTGCGACCCGTTCGCCCGCGTCGAACCGGACGATGGTGACGTCCGGGCTGGTCGGCGTGGTCGCCGATTTCTTGCACGCCATGCCCAACACGCACGCCACGGCAAGCGCGGCGGCCATGCGGCGGGAACGAGCCGATCGAGTGGTCATAGTGATCCGACGGCCTTGACCGCCCCTCCAGGTTCATCAAGTCGATGTGCTCGAGCACATACAGGCCGTCCTGCGACGATCGGTCGCGGGGCCGGGCCGGGGGCAGTACCGTCGTGCGGGTCGTGGCGGGGGGCCGACACTCTCCCTCTTTGGGTATCGGCGCGTCGCGAAATAACTTCAGTGCTGCGCTGCGCCGGCCGGTCCGGGCACCGCCTGCTGCTTCTCCAGCCACCGGTTGAACAGCCACAGCGAGCCGGCTGAAATCAGGCCGATCGCCATCAGGATCAGCCAGCCTGCCGCGTTGTTGGCGGGCACCAGTTCGAGCAGGCCGTCCGGCTTGACGGTCGCGCCCTTGGCCATGACGTCGTTGAAGATGTACGCGCCGGCCGGTCCGCTGAGAATCGCGCCGAACGCCAGCGGCAGGTTGGCGTACCCGAGGAACAGGCCTTCCTGGCCCTTCGGCGACAGCGCGCCGATGTACTCATACATGCGCGGCGAGGTGAACAGCTCGCCAAGCGCCACCAGGACGACGGTCGTGATGAAGAACACGGACGCGATGGGCAGCCAGTTGGCGAAGATGGCCTGCGGCCCGCCGGCCGTGTAGATCGGCGCGATGTTGATCAGCATCGCCGCGCTGATGATCACGGTGCCGGCCACCATGGACCGTATGGGCTTCATCTTGCCCCACGTGCTCGAGATGATGAGCTGGAAGCAGACGATCACGAACGGGTTGGCCGCGGTGTAGAGATCCATCGCGGGGTTCGACTCGATCACCCGCTTCACATACAGGGGAAAGACGTTGTAGACCTGGTTGTACAGGAAGTAGAAGCCGGTCATCACGATCAGGTACACGGTGAAGCGCCCGCTTCGCAGGACCAGCACCATGTCGAGCAGGATGCGCCCGACCGAGCGCTTGGGCTTGGCCGGTGCCTTCGCGTCGACCGCGGGCTCGCGGTAGGTGAAGAGCACCACGAAGAACGCCACGACCGATGCGATGGCCGACACGGCGAAGATGTACGAAAGGTCCGCGGCGCGGGTCACCGTGCGTTCCCCCGCGTTCATGCCGTAGATCCACGTGACCAGGAGGGCCGCCGCCACCACGATTGCGGTGAACCCGGCGGTCGCCACCCAGATGTCGTTGCGGGTCCGGTTCGCCTTCGTCGTCCGGTGGACCAGCGTGACGATGCCGAATGCGGCCAGCGCGCAGATGGCGACGACCATAAGGATCGTGGCGGTGCCCGATCCGCTGCGGACGACAAACGCCGTGCCGCGGCCGAAGAGCGATCCGATGTTGATTACCATGTAGAAGATCGCGAACCCGAGGGTGGCCCGGGCACCCGACACCTTCTGCACGGTGCCCGAGATGCAAGGTTTGATGACCGACCCGCCGATGCCGATGAGCAGAATGGCCGTGACGATGGCGACCGCATCGCGGGTGCCGACGGTCACCTCGGGCCGGATGACCTTGCTGAGCTCGGTCCCGCCGAACCACACGGGATAGCCCATCAGCAGGTAACCGGCGGCGAGCAGGACGAAGGCGATGAGCAGCGCCTTCCGGAAGCCGATCTGATCGGCGATCGTGCCGGAGAGGACCGGCAGGAAATACACGAGGCCCCAGAGGACGGTCGAGTTCAGCGTCGATGGCCAGTAGGCGCCGAAGCCCAGCTGGCCCAGGTAGATGACGACGAAACTCGCCATCGAGTAGTAGGCGGCGCGCTCGAACAGCTCGGTGACATTCGCGGTCCAGAACGAACCCGGGAACGGCTGGACAGCGGTGTCGGTCTCGGGCGTGACAGCTTGTGCCATACGTCCTCGTCTCAGGAGCAGGAGTGTGGTGGGGGCGAACGAAATCACGAGTGAGACGGCGGCAAGTCCGTCGCTCCGGGCAGACCCGGACCTGCGTCATCACCGCCGTACCAGCAGAATCCTAGTCGGAATGGGGAAAAGATGGAACCCCGAAGCGTCGAGCTGCCGGCACGGGCTCGGGCCGGCAGCGATCGGTCATTCGCCGCCAGCCTCCAGCCGCCGGTCGCCGGTCGCCAGTCGCCAGCCGCCAGTCGCCAGCCGCCAGCCGCCCTTACGCCTCGCCGAATGTCAGCCCCTCGATGGGGCGGCCGTCCCGCACCTTCACGGGCTGACCGTTCTTGGTGAACTCCTGTTTCCTGAGGACGCGCCACGCGCGGCGGCCGGTTTCGATGAGCACCACGATCACGCAGAGCAGGATGACGGAGGTCAGCGTCACGTTGATCCAGCCCAGCACTTCCTTGCCCGGTTCCCTCGCCAGCGGCAGGAAATTGTCGGTGATGTTGAGCACGCCGGCGTAGAGGGTCGTGACGGTCACGAAGACGAGCGGCACGAGGGTGACCCAGATGTACCGGACCTTGCCGGCGTTGAGGAGCGCGGCCGTCGCGATGGCCAACGCCGTTGCGGCGAGCAGTTGGTTCGCGGTGCCGAACATCGGCCAGATGGTCGAGACGTTCCCGGTCCAGATGAAGTACCCCCACGCGAACACGACGAAGGCGGTGGACACGAGCGATCCGGGAATCCAGTCGGTGCGCTCCATCGGCTTCCACACGCGGCCCACGTACTCCTGCACGAGGAACCGCGCCACGCGCGTCCCGGCGTCGATCGTGGTGAGGATGAACAGCGCCTCGAACATGATCGCGAAGTGATACCAGTAGCCCATCAGGTGGGTCAGGCCCGGGATCCCCGCGAAGATCTGCGCGAAGCCGACGGCCAGCGAGACGGCACCGCCGGGACGGCCCGCGACCAGCTCGCCGACTCGGGACGAGAGCATGTCGAGGTTGACCGGCGTCATCCCCATCGTGGCGAATTTTTCGGCGCCGACGTTGATCGCGTAGTAGTCGGCGGGGTGCAGCGAGCAGGCGGCGATGAGGGCCACCACCGAGACGATGCCTTCCATCAGCATGGCGCCATAGGCCACCGGCAGCGCATCCCGTTCATTGTCGAGCATCTTCGACGTGGTGCCCGACGACACCAGTGCGTGAAACCCGGAGATGGCGCCGCAGGCGATCGTGATGAAGAGGAACGGAAACAACTGCCCGGGGATGATGGGCCCGCCACCGGAGTCGTACTGCGTGAAGGCCGGCATCTGCAACGTCGGGTGCACGATGAACACGCCGGCGATCAGGACGAATATCGTCCCGATCTTGAGATACGACGAGAGGTAGTCACGGGGGACAAGCAGCAGCCAGACCGGCAGCACGGAGGCGATGAACCCGTAAGCGGCGAGCGCAATGACAATCCCTTCCCGCGACAGGGTGAAGGGGCCGGCGAACCGCGTCCCCGGGATCATTCCGCCGATGATGAGCGCGGCGAAGACGCCAACCACGCCGATGATGGTCGCCTCTGTGACGTGGCCCTTCCGGAGACGATACATCCACATCCCGACGATCATCGCCACCGGGATCGTCATCGCGATCGTGAAGGTTCCCCATGGACTGTCGCGCAGCGCGTTCACGACGGCCAGTCCGAGACCCGCCAGCGCAACGATGATGATGATCAGGATGGCGATCGAGCCCACGATGCCCGCCAGCGGGCTGACCTCGGCGCGGGCGATCTCGGCGAGCGACTTGCCCTTCCGGCGGATCGACGCGGCGAGGATGGTGACATCGTGAACGCCGCCGGCGATCACCGCACCGAGGAGAATCCAGATGAACCCGGGAGCGTACCCGAACTGCGCGGCCAGCACCGGGCCAATCAGCGGTCCCGCGCCGGCGATCGCGGCGAAATGATGCCCGAAGAGCACCCACTTGCTCGTGGGGTAGTAGTTCTGCCCGTCCGCCAGCGTGTGCGCCGGGGTCGGGCGGTCACTGAGCGCGAGGACCTTCGCTGCCAGGAAGGCCCCGTAGAACCGATACGCCAGCGCCATGAACAGCATGGCGATGATGATGAGGGGCACCGAGTTCATGGATCCATCCTTCTCGAGGAACGTGCCCGTTCGGGCACAGCCACCAGTCGCCGTCTCGCCAGCGCCAGACAGACGGGCACCCGGAATTCAGGAGCAGTATGGAGCCATCCTAACCGGATCGACGACTGAATGGAACCCCGAGCCCCTAATAAATCAGGTACTTCTCCCTGATCTGCCTGAACTCCCGCACCTCGTCGCGCCAGCTCTCCGCGATGGCCTGGGGCGAGACGCCCGACTCGATCTGCGCCCGCAATTCCGACGACCCCGCAAGGATATCGATTGGCATCCTCTCGTGCTCGTACTCGTAGGGCGGCTGGCGCCAGGCAAATCGGATCGGATCGGCCGCATGGAACCGGGCCAGCAGGGCCGCTCCCGCCAGCACCGGCTTGAACCGCTCACGGTCCACGACGTGAATCTGGCATCCGCCGCAGGTGCGCCCGGCGTGCTTCTGGAAGGTCGGCTCGAAGACGACCGGCCGGAAATGGACGCCCTCCAGGCCGAGGGCATTCATGTCGGCGGCGAACCGATCGCCGTCGATCCATGGCGCCCCGAGCATTTCGAACGGCCGCGTGGTCCCGCGCCCCTCCGACAGCTCTGTGCCCTCGAAGAGCACGGCACCCGGATACACGACGGCCGTGTCGAGCGTCGGCATGTTGGGGGAGGGCATGACCCAGGGAAGGCCCGTCTGGTCGAAGTACATCGGCCGCTCCCACCCCTCCATCTGCACCACGTCGAGGTCGGCCCCGATGCCGAAGTGGTCGTTGAACAGCCGGGCCAGCTCGCCAATCGTCATGCCGTGGCGCATGGGGATGGCGAACTGCCCCACGAAGGACTCGAAACCCGGTGACGAGCACCGGGCCCTCGACGGCCAGGCCGCCAAGGGGATTCGGCCGATCGCACACGATGACGGGCACGCCGTGCCGCCGCCCGGCCCGCAGACAGTTCGCCATGGTGTAGACAAACGTGTAGATGCGGGCGCCGATGTCCTGCAGGTCGACGACCAGCACATCCAGATCCTGCAGCATCCCTGAGGTCGGCTCTCGCGTCTCGCTATAGAGCGAGTAAACGGGCACGTGCCGCGCCGCATCCTGCGCGTGTGGCGACTCGATCATGTTGTCCTGGAGATCGGATCGGAACCCGTGCTGGGGGCCGAAGACCGCGCCGAGGGCGATCTGGTCGTCCTGCTGCACCAGATCGACCGCGTGCCGGATCCGGCCGTCGACCGACGCCGGGTTGCAGACCAGCCCGACGCGAAGACCGTGAAGGCGTCCGGAGGCGAGCAGCCGGGTCAGGCCGTTGAGCACACGCATACGGGGATTATAGACTTCGTCGGCAGTCGCCGCCGCCGCGCGGAACTGGCGTCCGGACCTGCCCCGTGGAGGCGGGGCGACGATCCACCCCGCCCGGTGTATCCTCTCCCGGATGGTTCGAGTTGAACCTGGCCAACACGTATCTCGCCGGGAGCTGTTGGCGACGCACCACCTGCCGGAGACCGAGGACACCACACGATGATCCGTCAGCCCCGGACCTTCGCGATTCCGTTCGCTCTCCTGGCCGCGACGGCGTTACTGGCGGCCTCGACGCTGGACCTGCCGATTCCGCAGACGCCACCCACACCTGCCGATCAGATGGCCCAACGTGTCCGGGCGGCGTTCCGTCACGGTTGGGAAGGCTACAAGGCGTATGCGTGGGGGCGCGATTTCCTCAAACCGCTGTCGAAGAGCGGCAGGGACTGGTACGGCGTGTCTTTGAACGTCACGCCCATCGACGCGCTGGACACGATGCTCCTGATGGGCGAGCGCGCCGAGGCCGATGCCGCGCGCCGCTTCATCATCGAGACGACCTCCTTCGACAAGGACGTGTTCGTCAAGAACTTCGAGATCACGATCCGGCTGCTCGGCGGTCTCCTGTCGTCGTACCAGGTGACCAACGACGAGGGGCTGCTGACGCTGGCCGATGATCTCGGGCGGCGCCTGCTCCCGGCGTTCAACTCGCCGACCGGCATGCCCTACATGTTCGTCAACCTGAAGAGCGGAGCCGTGAGGGGGCCGAACACGAACCCCGCCGAGGTCGGGACGCTGCTGCTCGAGTTTGGCACGCTCGCGAAGCTGACCGGCAAGCCCATCTACTACGAAAAGGCGCGAAAAGCCCTGGTGGCGCTCTACGAGCGGCGCTCGGCCATCGGGCTGGTCGGCGAAGGCATCAACTGCGAGACCGGGGCGTGGACCGCCACGGACAGCCATGTCAGCGGCGCGATCGACTCGTACTACGAGTACCTGCTGAAAGCCTCTGTGCTCTTCGGCGACCAGGACCTGCGCCGGATGTACGACGAGAGCATCGCGGCCGTGAACCGGTACCTCTCGGTCGAGCGGGGAGGGCGGCTTTGGTACGCCCACGCCGACATGAACACCGGCAACCTGTCCGCCGCGCACTACGGCGCGCTGGACGCCTTTCTTCCAGCCGTGCTCGCGCTGGGTGGCGATCTGGCCCGCGGCCGCCGGCTGCAGGACTCGAGCCACCTCATGTGGACCCGCTTCGGCATCGAGCCCGAGCGATTCGACTACGAGAGATGGACGATTGTCGAGGGAGGCTACCCGCTTCGTCCGGAGATCATCGAATCGGCGTACTACCTGTTCACCTACACGGGCGACCGCAAGTACCGCGAGATGGGACAGGTCTACCTCGATGCGCTCGACCGGTGGTGCCGGCAGGGGGTCGGCTACGCAGCGCTCGAGGATGTCGAGTCGAAGAAGCCGCGGGACGACATGGACAGTTTCTTCCTGGCGGAGACGCTCAAGTACCTCTACCTGCTGTACGCGCCGCCCGGCACGGTGGATCTCGGGCAGGTCGTGTTCACGACCGAAGCACACCCGCTCAGGCGCACCTGGTAACCCGCGCCCGCTCACCTGTGCAGCAACGTGCCAACGCCGATCGAAAGGCGGCCGCGCCCCTTCGTGTCGACGCCGGCTGCGAGGAACACCGGGCCGAGCGGCGACCTCATGATCAATCCGCCGTTGAAGCAGGCTCTGAAGCTCGCCGCGTCGAGCTCTTCGAAGGCCGAGCCGTAGTCCACCCAGCCCCCCGCGAACATCGTCCCGAGCGTACCTTCGGCCAGCCGCGCGACCTGGTGGAGGTAGCCCGCGTTGCCGAGCAGGTAGTTGCTGCCGCGCAACTCGCCGGTATTCATGGAGCCAATCCTGAACGGGCCGCCCAGGGTAAAGGCGTTCACGATCGTTCGGGTGCCAAAGCTGCTTCCTGCGGCGCCGCGGAGGAAGACCCTGCCCCGGGCGGAGGCCGGGATGTAGATCGACGCGTCCACCTCGACGGATTGCAGCCTGTCGCGTTCGCGAAAGGCACCAGGACTCTCCTGACCCTCAACCCTCGCGCCCTTGAGGTACTGTCGCGCTTCGGCGCGCGCGTAGACTCCACGCGACGGCACCACCCCATCGTCCTGGAAGTCGAGGGTGACACGCAACGATGCGAACTGCTGGGTCCCGTTGACGTCGGGGATGGCGGGAGTGCCCAGGTTGAGACGCCGGACCACACGTTGCACGTCGAGGCCCACGCGCGCCTCGGCGTGGATGCCGCGCTCGACGCCGAGGTCGACGCCGGCTCCTGCCGCGCCGGTTGTGTACTCCGATCGGACCGAATCTCCGCGGAACACGTTCTGGTGCGAATAGCGAACCTCAGCCCGCGGCGCGACGAACAGGCCGGTGTCGCCAAACGGCCGATACAGTTCTGCGCCAAGCTGCAGCCGGGTTCCTGCCTCGCCGTCGATGCGCAGTTCGGACCCGGATCCGAGCGGATCGAAGACCAGCACGCGCGCCCGGGCCGTTGCGTCCAGCCGGAGCGCCTCGTTGTTCTGGAGTTCAATCGCCCCCAGCATGAACGGCGGCCCGTAGGCCTTCGGCTCGACCGTGACGAGCAGCCCGGTCCCGCGCGGGTCGATCACCGGCCGATACGAAATCGACTCGTAACGGTCGTTGCCGGCGAGTGAGGTGATGTCACGGGCGAGGCCGGCCACGTCGATTGGCTGGCCCTCGTGCCGCCGCAGGCGGCGCGTGATGGCGGCGGCTTCATTCGTGCCGACGCCCTCAACCCTGATGAAGGTCGGCGAGGGTACCTTCGTGCGACGGCGCGATGTCCTCCCATCCACCCACTCGGCGTACTCCCGGTCGCTGACCGCGAAAGGCAGCAGCGCCGCCTTGCTTTTCTCAGCGGCGTCGTACCCGCGCTGAATGGCATCGAGCGCGCGGCTGAAATCGAAGATCTCGATCCCGGTGAGGTCGGGCACGATCAGCACGTCTGCCGACTCGAGGGCTTTCCTCGTGCCCACGCCGATGAGTGTCCGCACCGTATCGCCGACGATGGAGACGATGCTCTCGGTGCGTTTCTTCCCGGCCGCCTCGCGGGTGACGTCCACGGCGATGACCGTGTCCGCGCCCATGCGGCGTGTCACGTCGGCTGGAACGTTGTTGAGGACCCCGCCGTCCACCAGCACCTGGTCGCCGATTCTCACCGGCGTGAAGACGCCGGGAAGCGCCATCGTCGCTCGCAGCGCACGTGAGAGGGGACCCGCGCCGAGAATCACGACTTCGGAGCGCCGCAGATCCGCGGCGACGCAACGGAATCGAGTGGGCAGGTCGTCGAACGAGCGGAGATCGAAGTACGGCAGGGCCAGCTGGTCGAGCATCAGGTCGATCTGCGGTCCGGCGCTGAATCCGCCCGGCAGGCTGATGCCGTGCTTGAGCCCGAGCTCGACGTCGGTCGGAAACGCCCGCGCGTCCTGCTTGCGGCGAAACGACTTGATGGCAAACGGCGAGTCGATCGACAGCATGTGGCCCCAGTCGGCCGAGCTGACAAACGCGCGGATCTCCGCGGGAGACATGCCGGAAGCGAACGCTCCGCCGATGAGCGCCCCCATGCTGGTGCCGGCGACCATGTCAACCGGGATGCGATGTTCGTCGAGCCACTGCAGGAAGCCGATGTGCGCCAGGCCGCGTGCCGCGCCGCCGCTGAGCGCCAGGCCAAGCGAGGGCCGCGCCGGTTTGGCCGCGGCCGCCTGCAGTTCCGTGGTGGCCGGAGGGGCGGCTCGCGTCGCCTGCGGCGCAGACCGCGCCGATGCCGGGGCGGCAGGAGTCGCAATGGCGGCCAGCAGGGCAACGGCGAAGGTCGTGCGGCGGGCCACGCGCATGCAACTCATGTCCGGTCCCCGAAATGTCGTGCGGATGCCAGTGTAGCCCGAAAGGCAGGTACAATCTCCGGCGTGCCTCGCCTGGTCCTTCGCGGATTCGACACCCGTGCCGGCTGTCTTGCGAACCTCGCCGCCAGAGTCGTGCTCGTCCTCGGCCTGTTGCTCGCAGGGTACGCGGTGCTGTCGGCTGCTCCAAACGTTCGCCTCACCTACGGCGCCCAGATCGCGCAGGGCGTGGTGAGCCGTCAGGTGGAGGAGTACCGGCCGACCTCTCCCGCTCCCGGCGTGACGCAGTCACCTCGAGGCCCGCGGGTGATGTCGGTCGCGCAGACCTATCGGGCGGTTGTGACCTTCCAACTTGGCGGCCGGTCGTACACGGTGACGTCGCAGCTTTCCGGCGCGACGCCGGCCTACGCGACCGGGTCGAAGGTCGATGTCGCGTTTCCGCCGGCGCATCCCGAACTGGCGCGTCTTCGGGCCGAAATTCCGGGCTTCTGGCAAGGCGCAGGACTGTTGCTGGTGGGGCTCATGGCAGGCGCCGGATCGGTCCGCTGGTGGTGGCAGTTGTCACATGGGCGTGCTACAATTGCCTCTTTGCCGGGCGGCCGGAGTGACGTGTCGGGCGGTTAGCTCAGCGGTAGAGCACCGGCTTTACACGCCGGCTGTCACAGGTTCGAATCCTGTACCGCCCACCATCGGTTCGTTGGTGTCAGGGCTCCCAGGGCGAACATTTCCGGCGGACGATCCGGTGCGGGGCGGTCCGAGGTGACATACGGGCCGCGCGACGACGACCCGAGGATCGTGCCTCTCTGATGCGGGGTCGTAGTTCAGTTGGTTAGAACGCCGGCCTGTCACGCCGGAGGTCGCGGGTTCGAGTCCCGTCGACCCCGCCAGCCTCCAGACGACAGCGAGTAGCAGCCACCGGCCGCAGGCTTCGAGCGCAAGGCTCGAGCCGTGCTCCGCCGACACGCTCTCCAGTCTCTCCTTCCGAGCGTCGCAACCGCTCGCGCCACCCGGGCCCCAGCCTGCACGCTGACTGCCCCGGTCGGTTTCGGCGCGCTTCCACCCCACCTGCGCGCAGATCGCTTAGAGTAGGCCGAGCATTCTGCGGGCTGTTACGAATTCGTCGAACTGATTCATCTCTCATCCACCGGGAGGACAGCGTGAAGGACCGACCCATCGTGCGAATTCCCGCGGCGATCGTCCTGGCGGCTGCCCTGGCAGCCGCGGGCCATCTGCAGGCGCAGGCACCATCTCGCGTCACGAGGGCGCTCGTGATCAAGGGCGGCACGATCATGACCGTCACGAAGGGCACGATTCAGGGCGGCATGATGGTCGTGCGCGAAGGCAAAATCGCGGCGATCGGCACGGGGATGACCATGCCCGCCGGTGCCGAGGTGGTCGACGCGGCCGGCATGTTCGTGATGCCAGGCATCATCGACGAGCACTCCCACATCGCCGAGGAGTCGACCAACGAGGGCGGGACGACGGTCAGCTCGATGACCAACGTGATCGACGTGCTCGACCCGACCGACGTGAGCATCTACCGCGACCTCGCCGGCGGCGTCACCGTGGCGAGCGTGTTCCACGGAAGCGCCAATCCCATCGGCGGAACCAACACCGTGATCAAGCTGCGCTGGGGCAAGGCCGCTGCCGGGGACCTCGTGTTCGACGCCGGCCTTCCCGGGCTGAAGTTTGCCCTCGGCGAGAACCCGAAGCAGCTGTCGCGGTCGGCGCAGACGGGCCCGCGCCGCTATCCGGCCAGCCGGCCCGGCGTCGAGTTCGTGATTCGAGAGGCGTTCACGCGCGCGAAAGCCTACCAGCAGGCGTGGGCCGACTACGAGCGCCGGCGGAAAGCCGGCGAGGACGTGATCGCACCGCGGAGGGACCTGCAGCTCGACCCGCTCGTCGAGGTCATGCAGGGCAAACGGCTGGCCCACGTCCACGCGTACCGGGCGGACGAGATGCTGATGATGCTCCGGGTGGCCGAGGAGTTCGGCTTCAAGGTGGCGACCTTCGAGCACGGTCTCGAGGGCTACAAGGTGGCCAAGGAGCTCGCGGCGCACGGCGCAGGGGTCGGATCGTTCACCGATTGGTGGGGATTCAAGGTCGAGGCGATCGACGCGATCCCCTACAGCCCCGCCCTCATGATCCGGGCCGGCGTGCTGGTTTCGATCAACTCGGACAGCGCCGAGCATGCCCGAAGGCTCAATACCGAAGCCGCCAAGATGATGCACTGGGGCGGCCTGACCGAGCAGCAGGCCATCGAGCTGGTCACGATCAACCCGGCGCGCCAGCTCCGCATCGACAAGCGGGTCGGGTCGCTCGAAGCGGGCAAGGACGCGGACTTCGTCATCTGGACGAAACACCCGCTCAGCTCGTATGCCGTGGTCGATCGCGCCTACATCGATGGCACGCTCTACTACGACCGCCGCGCGGACCAGGAGCGGGTCGCCAGGATCGAGAAGGAGAAGTCGGAGCTCGTGGCGGCCGAGAGGATCGATCGCGACGCCGCGGCCCGCAAGCCCGGAGACACCACGACGGCGGCTAACCGCCCAGCCGCCACTGCAGCGAGCCGCCCCCCCGCGACGGCAGCACGGGCACCGGTTCCTCCTGGCCCGACAGAGTTCCCCGGCCTGACGCCGCGAATGAACCCGACCGCCCCTCCCAAGGGCGTGCTCGCGATTACCAACGCGAGGATCGTCGCGGTGACCAAGCCAACCCTCGAACGCGGGACGATCGTGATCCGTGACGGCCGGATTGCCTCTGTCGGCGCCGGAGTGCAGGTCCCCTCGGGCGCGCGGGTCATCGACGCAGCCGGCGGCGAGGTCTATCCCGGCTGGATCAACGCGCGCACGACGCTCGGTCTCGCCGAACCTGGGCCGCGGGGTTACGAGGACACGACGGAGATGCTGGATTTCAACCCGCAGCTCCGCACGGTCGTCGCCTATCACAACGACAGCGACGCGATCCCGGTCGCGCGCGACAACGGCGTGACCACTGCTGCCATTTTTCCCAATGGCGGCATGCTTGGAGGCCAGATCCCGGTGATGAATCTCGACGGGTGGACCTGGGAGGAAAGCACGCTGCGGCCGCTGGCCGGTGTCAGTTTCCAGTTCCCCGGCGTGGGCGGTTCCGGACGAGGTGGGCGCGGCGGCACTCCGGGCGGCGCCGCTGAGCGCACCTTCGATGACCTCAAACGGGACAGGGACGCCAGGCTCGAGAGCGTCATCCGCCTGCTCGATCAGGCCCGCGCGTACGCCAGAGGATCGGGCCCGGATCGAAAGGTCGACTGGACGCTCGCGGCGCTGGTCCCGGTAACGGATCGGCGCCTGCCGCTGTTCACCACGGCGACACGGGCTGAAGACATCAGGGACGCCGTGGCGTTTGCCGAACGCGCTCAGGTCCGCATCGTCATCTGCAGCGGACCGGAAGCCGCGCTGGTGGCGCCGCTGCTGGCCGAGAAGGCGATTCCAGTCATTCTGGGCCCTGTCCTGACGACGCCCTCCCGGGACGATCAATTCCATGCGGCGAGCTACCAGGCCGCGGCGGTGCTGGCCAGCGCAGGCGTGAAGTTCGCATTCGCCACCGGTGACAACGCCAACGTCCGGCAGCTTCCGTACAACGCGGCGATGTCGGTCGCGTGGGGTCTGCCGCGAGACGAGGCCATCCGAGCCTTGACGGTCAACGCGGCGGAGATCCTCGGCGTGGCGGACCGAATCGGCAGCATCGAGCCGGGCAAGGTAGCGAACCTGCTCATCGCCAAGGGGGATCCTCTCGAAGTCAGGACCCCCGTGACGCACGTGATCATCAACGGGCAGGACGTCGATCTGACGAACAAGCACCGCTCGCTGTACGAGCGCTACCTGAAACGGCAGTAGGAGGCAGACATGAACCCGATTCGACTTCGCACGATTCTGGCCTCCGCGCTCCTGGCTGCGCTCGTTCTCGTGGTCCGAGCCGAGGCTCCGCACGTCTACGCGATCACCGGGGCCCGCATCGTCACCGCCGCCGGCGCCCCCATCGAGTCCGGCACGGTCATCGTCCGCGGCGGCCTGATCGCAGAGGTGGCCGGGACCTCGACGGTGCCTCCGGAGGCGATGGTCATTGAGGGAAAGGGCCTGACGATCTATCCGGGTCTCATCGACATGGGCACCTCGCTCGGCTTGTCGATTCCGGCGGTCGAACCCCCGCGCGATGCGAGGACGCTGATGGAGATCGAACGGGCACGGCGCCAGACGATCCTCCGGCCTCAGCTGGAGGCCGCCCAGTACCTGAGGGCCGACGCGCCGGAACTGAAGCGCCTGGCGAGCGCCGGCATCACCTCCGTGCTCGCCACGCCTCCCGGCGACCTGATCACGGGCCGCAGTTCGCTCGTCAACGTCGTGGCGCCCGAGGATGCGCCCCAGATTGGAAACGTCGCGGATGAGCGGCGAGGGCTGTATGTCGTGAAGACGCCGGTGGCCCTTCACGTGTCGTTTTCACCGGGCTTCGGCGGAGGCGGTACCTACCCGGCATCGCTCATGGGCGGGGTCGCGTTCGTGCGCCAGGCGTTCCTGGACGCTGGGCACTACCAGCTGGAGCTGGCCCGATTCGAGCGTCTCAAGAGCGGGTCGGTCCGCCCGGTCTACGACGCTGCGCTCGAGGCGATGCAACCGGCGCTCTCCGCCAAGGTTCCGGTGGTCTTCCAGGCGGGATCGGCGCTGGACATCCGCCGGGCATTGCTGATGGCGAAGGAGTTCAGGCTCGATCCGATCCTGAGCGGGGGCCTCGAAGCCGACCAGGCGCTGGCAGACATCAAGGCGTCGAAGGCCAGGGTCATCTACAGCCTGAACTACCCCGTCCGTTCGCGTCTGCTCGCGCCCGACGCCGACGAGACGCTCGGCGTCCTGCGCGCGCGTGCGAATGCGCCGAAGGTCCCTGCGGCGCTCGAGGCGGCCGGGGTGCCATTCGCATTCTCGTCGTCCGGGCTGAGCGATCCGAAGGAGTTCGTCCGGAACGCCGCGAAGGCGGTCAAGGCCGGACTCGCTCCCGATGCCGCGGTGCGGGCGTTGACGATCGCCGCCGCCTCGATCGCAGGAGCGGGGGATCGGCTTGGATCGCTGGAGCGGGGGAAGATCGCGAACCTGATCGTCACGGAGGGCGATCTGTTCGACGACCGGATGACAATCAGGTACGTGTTCGTCGATGGGCGCCTGGTGCCGCTCGACACGGCGGCGGCTCAAAGGCGGCGCTGAACCTGAAAGCGCCCTCTCGGGCCGGCCGGGAGGGCGCGACTGCCTCTCGCTTACGATCGAAATCGGCGGGCCCGCTTCACGGGGTCGTGTACGATTCCCCTGTTCACTCGGATTCCGGCACGCGCAGCAGCAGCATCGCAGCCGCGATGAGCGCGACTGCTCCGGACCCCCCGAATGCCGCCAGGCTGCCCAGGCGATCCCAGACCAGGCCGAAGCTCGTGCTCGCCGCCAGTGCCGAGAGCCCGATGAGCATGTTGTAGATGCCGAACGCCCTTCCCTTGCCGCTTCCGGCAGCCAGTTCGGCGACCAGCGCCTTTTCAGGCCCCTCGGCCAAGCCATGCGAGGTCCCGTAGATGATCGCCAGCAGGAGAAGCACCGGCACCGTCTGCGCGAAGCCGATCGCGGACCACGTGACGGCATAGACCGCCCATCCGAGCGCAAGAGCGTTCCGTTTGCCGTACCGGTCGGCGAGGCGCCCTCCGGCGGTCGCCGTGCTCGCCTTGACGATGTGCAAGCCCAGCCATAGCAGCGGCGCCAGGATCGGCGAGGCCCCCAGCCGTGCGGCCTTGACCAGAATGAACGCGTCGGTGGCATTGGCGAACGCGAAGATCACAATCGGCGGCAGCGCACGCTTCAGGGCCGGCGGCAGCGCGAGGGACTGCCCGGGCAACGCGGGTGCCGGCATCGGTCTTCGCGGCTCGCGGGTGAGCGCGAGCGCCACCATGGCGAACACACCGGGCACCGCCGCCCAGAGGAACACGGTGCGCATTTGCTCGCCGCTGGCCTGCTGTCCGCCGTTGGCGGCCAGCAACCAGAGGAGGCCGGCGCCGAGCAGGGTCCCGATGGCAGCTCCCGCGTGGTCCATGGCGTGGTGAAAGCCGTAGGCGCGCGCACGGATCGATGGGTCCGTGACGGCGGCGATGAGCGCGTCGCGCGGACTCGAGCGTATGCCTTTGCCCACGCGATCGCCCACGCGAACGGCAAGCACGTGCCAGGGGACCACGGCAAAACCAACGAGCGGGCGGATGATGGTCGAGATGCCGTAGCCGAAGAGCACCAACGGTTTCAGCCGGGCACGTCGATCGGCAACGAGGCCGGTCAGATACTTGAGGATGTTCGACACCAGTTCGGCGGCACCCTCCACCAGCCCGATGAACGCGTTCGAGGCACCGAGCGTCGTCAGGAACGCCGGCAGGAGCGGGAAGATCGCTTCGCTCGAAACGTCCGTGAACAGGCTGACCAGCCCGAGGCTGACCACCGTCGCCGGCAGGGCCAGCTCGGTTCTCCTGCGTTTGACGCCGGTGTCGTGGGATGGGGGAGAGGTCATTCGTTGGAGCCGCCGCCTCCTCATTTCCACCGCCATACTACCGCATGCGTCTCACGACCCACTGGACCGAAACGGGGCGGACGCCACCCGCTCGGGGGCCTCGCCGCCTGGCATCCTGCGAACCTGTCGCAAGAACGAACCAGCGCGTGATCAGCTGAGCGTCACTCAGGTAGACTGCGAGCACCGTGCCGAAACGAGCGAGACCGACTCGCCGGTGCGAGAGGGACGCTACACCCGAGGCCTGATCGCGATGGCGACGTTGGACGTACAAGGCGGCCGGGAAAAACAGGCCGCCGCATTGAACTCGGTGGCCGCGGCCGTCGGCCTCACCGGCACCAAGCTCGTCGTCGGCATCATGACGGGCAGCCTGGGCATTCTCGCCGAGGCTGCCCATTCGGGCCTCGATCTGATGGCCGCCCTGCTGACCTACGGGGCGGTCCGGATCTCGGGCCGGCCGGCGGATCGCGACCATCCCTACGGTCATGGCAAGGTCGAGAACCTGTCGGCCATGGCCGAGACCGTCCTGCTGCTGGTGACCTGCGGATGGATCATCTACGAAGCCGTGCACCGGCTGACCTACCACCGCGGCCAGGTCGAGGTGACCGTCTGGTCGTTTGCCGTGATGGTCACCTCGATCGTCGTCGACGTGTCGCGCTCGCGGATGCTCTACCGCGCGGCCCGCAGGTTCAACAGCCAGGCTCTCGAAGCTGACGCACTCCATTTCAGCACCGACATCTGGAGCTCCGCCGTCGTCATCGTCGGGCTGATCTGCGTCTCGGTCAGCGACCAGGTTCCTGCGCTGGCGTTCCTGAAAGCGGGCGACGCGGTCGCGGCCATCTTCGTCGCGGTGATCGTCGTCTGGGTGAGCGTCCGGCTGGGATGGCGGACCGTGCAGGCCCTGCTCGACGCGGCCCCGGCTGGGCTGGAGGAACGCATCCGCTCGGCCATCGAGGCGCTTCCTGGCGTCGAGGATTGCCACAGGGTTCGCGCGCGGTACTCGGGTGCCCAGCTCTTCGTGGACGTCCACGTGCTCGTGAACGGCGATCAGACGCTCCGGGAAGCCCACGCGCTCACCGAAGAGGCGGAGCGGGCGATCCAGGCGCTTGTCGCGGATGCCGATGTCACGGTTCACCCCGAGCCGGTCGAGGTGCATCGCGTGGACAGGAGCGGGAAAGAAACGTCGCCTTTCCTCGGCTAATCCAAGTCCGCCAGTGGCTGTCCTGGCCTGTCGTGCTATGCTCTCGCTGCTTCGACTGTCCCCCGCCTGCCCCTTCCCTTTATCTTCGGTGCAACGCACCCCTTTGTGACGGAGGTCATAGACGTCATGTCCACCACAAGCAAGCAATCCGATCTTGCCGGGCCGGGAATAGGCGACTACGCGGAGCTCAAGGACGTCCTCCCGGATGACTACAGGTCGCTGTTGGGCCCCAAGGAGACCCAGCGGGCGATCTTCGCGGTGAAGCAGTACATCGAGGAGAACCTGTGCAAGCAGCTCAAGCTGATGATGGTGCAGGTTCCCCTCATCGTTGATGTCGAGAGCGGCGTGAACGACATGCTCGACCGTGATGGCTCGCGGACGCCGATCCAATTCCATATCTCGAACGACTACAACAAACACCCGATCGACGCCCAGGTCGTCCAGGCCGCGACGAAATGGAAGAGGATGGCGCTCAAGCAGTTCGGGATGAAGGTCGGTGAGGGACTCTGTACGGACATGCGCGCCGTGCGAAAGGACTATTTCCTCGACCACGACCACAGTTGTTACGTCGATCAATGGGACTGGGAACGCGTCATCACGGCCGACCAGCGCAATCTCGCCTTCTTGAAGACCATCGTGAAGAAAATCTGGAAGGTCATCAAAGGCGCCGAGGTCTACGCGCAGGAACACTTCCCGAAACTCAAGACCAACAAGCACCCGAATCTTCCCGACGAGCTGACGTTCCTGCATGCCGAGGAAATCCTCGACATGTATCCGGATCTGCCGCGCAAGCAGCGTGAAACGGCGATCCTGCAGAAGTACCCCGCCATCTTCATCATCGGCATCGGCTGGCCGCTCTCCGACGGCTACCCGCACGAGAACCGGGCCGCGGACTACGATGACTGGGTCACCGAGACGAAAGGCCCAAAGGGCCGTACGATGCACGGTATCAACGGGGACATCCTCGTATGGAACCCCGTGACCAGACGTCGCCACGAACTGACATCCATGGGTATCCGCGTCAACGCGATTACCCTGAAACAGCAGCTCGAGATGTCGGGCCTGCTGGATTTCCTGAAGTTCCCGTATCACCAGGCGATTATCAACAACCAGATCCCGCTCAGCATCGGCGGTGGCATCGGGCAGTCGCGGACTCAGATGCTCATCCTGAGGAAGGCCCACCTGGGCGAGGTGAGTGTGACCGTGTGGCCCAAAATCCTCAAGGACATGTGCCACCGGAAACACATCGACGTGCTGGAATAGGGTGCCAGACAGAGGATTGTCTCGAAATTCCCGCCCGGGAGTGCCCGAACCCGCCCGGGCGGGACGTCACGCCATCCAAGCCCGACACCCGAATACGCTGGGAAGGTGCCGGGAATGAAGCATGTGGGCCTCAGGCCGCGTGCATTGAGCGTATCCACTCAACACGCGTTGCCCCCGGGACTAGTGCTGCGCCATGGCGAACAGGAAGATCGCCACCAGCACCAGCGCGACGAGGATCAGGATCTTCCAGGGGCTCTTCGGATACTTGCCGGCGATGGAGCCGGTGTAGCCGTTGGCGACGACCTGGAAGACCTTCGAGCCGAACGTGTAGGTGAGCAGCCAGATCGGCACGAGAACGTGCTTGAACGTCTGGCCTGAGTACTCGGGCTCGATCCGGAGGTTGCGTTGGGTATCGCCGGGCACCTGGCCGCTACAGAGCTGCATCAGCTCGTTGTGCATCTGATCGCGCGCTTCGTTGGCTGCGTCCACCAGGACGACCTGGTAGTGCTCGACCGGAAACCCTGACAGGAACGCCCGGTCGTATGGAACCAGTTCCTTGGTCGGAAACGGCTCGACTCGCCGCAGCAGGGAGGCGTCCACCCCCTTCGATCCCGGCACCAGCTCATCGTCGAAAAAATGATCGACGACGCCCGAGGCGGGTTCCCAGCGCACGTGCTGAACTCGGCGAGTCTGGGTGTTGCCGTTGGCGTCGCGGTACTGCTCGGTCGTGTAGTAGTAGTAACCGGCGTCAGCGGTCCAGGGACAGTGGACCTGCGCGTCGAAGGTCCAGTAAGGAATGTAGAGGCCGTGCACTTCGTCGACCAGCGCCTTTCGCTTCAGGGCGTTGGGAGCGAACCAGCGGCCGGCGTACCACTTGCGGAGCCCGTCACGAATCTCGTTCTGCGTCTGCTTGAACGGCAGCAGGCTCTGGGGCGTGATCGGCGCCTTGATCTCCTGGTAGTCGACCAGCGCCGGCGACCCGCAGAACTCGCAGTTCTGGCCGACCCTGGCCGGATCGAAGACCATCACGGCCTTGCAGCTCTGGCACTGGACGCTGCGCCGCTCGGTCTGCCAGCCGCGCTGCTCGTCCGGCAATTCCCGCAGCGCCTTCACCAGATCGAGTTCCTGGATCGTGCCGGTCACCTGATCGATCTTGTAGGGCGACTCGGTGCCGCAGAACGGGCACACCAGCTTCTGTTTCCCGGGGTTCCATTCGGCCTGCGCTCCGCAGGCCGGGCAGGCGTGCTTCTCGAGGGCGGCAATCTCGCTCATCCCTGGCTCCTCATCTCAATCGGGCGGTCCGGCCGGCGGCCGGCGGCCTGTCGCGACGGTACGCAGCGTCGGTTGTCTTGCGTGTCTCACTGCGACCGGGATCTCGACCAGACCGGCAGGACCTCAGGGCCAGGCTCACCGGGCAAGCCACCAGCCTCCAGGCACCAGCCGGATCGTGTCGGCCGTCGGGTGAGACTGCTGCCCCTACTGAGCCAGGTACGCGTCGAGCGCGGCCTTGGTGATCCGGAAGCTCGAGCCGATCTTCTTGGCCTTCAGCTCTCCGGACTCGAGAATGGCCATGACGTCCGATTCGGGCACGTTGAGCGCCTTCGCCACCTCCGCCGGGGAGAGCAGTCCCGCGACAGCGGGAGCTGCTGCTGCGCCCGCGGCGGCGCCAGCCGGCGCTTGGAGCGTGACCGCGCCCTGCTGCATCATCTGCTGTGCGATGCCGAAGCCGACCGCAAGTTCGGCCGCCGTGCCGCCGGCGCCGCCCCCGGCCTCCATGCCCTTCCCCATCTGGAACTTGACGTAGTCGTTCAGGTTGCCGACCACCGCCATGCTGGACCGCTTGTCGATCGCCTGCTCGACTTCCTGCGGGACCGACACGTTCTCGACGACGAAGCTCGTGATCTCCAGGCCGTACTTCGAGCCGACCACCGGGTTGATCAGCGGCAGGAGCGCGTCGCCCAGCTCCGAGTACCGCGTCGCGACGTCGAGCACCGGCACGTGCGAGCTGGCCAGGGCTTCGCTGAATACGCTGACCATGCGCGACCGCATGGTGTCGGCGAATTCGTCGAGGCGGAAGTGCTGATCGGAGCCTGCCACTTCCTTCAGGAAGAGCTTCGGGTCGATGATCTTGAAGTCGAAAATGCCGAAGGCGCGCAGGCGCACCACGCCGAAGTCGTTGTCGCGCGCCATGATGGGGTTCGCCGTGCCCCACTTGTTGCCGGTGAACAGGCGCGTGGTGATGTAGAAGACGTCCGCCTTGAACGGCGAGTTGAACGCGTACTTCCACGACTGCAATTTCGTCAGAACCGGGATGTTGTCGGTCGTCAGCGAGTACTTCCCGGGCTGATACGTGTCGCCGAACTGCCCGAGGTACATGAACTGCACGACCTGCGACTCCCGCACGATGAGCTGTGCGCCGTTCTTGATGGCCTTGTCCTCGTCGGGGTAACGATAGGAGAGGGTGTCGCGCGAATCATCGGTCCACTCGATGACGTCGATGAATTCACCTTTGATGAAGTCCATCAGGCCCATGTGAAGCTCCTCTGTATCTCGGCGGTTACCACGATTCGACCCGTACTATTCTAACGTCAGTTTGGCGGTCCGGGTTTCAGCCGCGGGACGTGAACGTTGCAGCTCCTGGGCGAGCGGCCATCGGCGCACTCCCACCGGTGGAGCCTGGCAGGACTTGGTGCAAGTGCGTCGTCGCGACGACCCCAAGGCGCCCGGGACCGCGGCAAGCAGCTCGACGGCCGTGTCTTTGACTTGCCTGGCGGCGAGAGCGCACAATCCGCCCGTCGTGCCTCATGCCCCTTCCGGAGGGAGTCCGATGCGGAAGTACCTCGCGGCATCCTTGACGATTCCTCTGCTCGGCATCGCACTGCTGGCCCAGGGGGGAGCGCAGCCACAGGGCACCCCGGCCTGGCCCCTGGCGGCGAAGACGCCGCCGATGGGCTGGAACAGCTGGAACAAGTTCGGATGCAACGTCAACGAGCAGCTCGTGCGCGAGACGGCCGACGCGATGGTGGCGAGCGGCATGAAGGATGCCGGCTACCAGTATGTCGTCATCGACGACTGCTGGCAGGTCGAACGCGACGCGCTCGGGCGCATCGTGCCCGACGCCAGCCGCTTTCCGTCCGGGATGAAGGCGCTCGCCGACTACGTGCACGGAAAGGGCCTGAAGTTCGGCCTCTATTCGGATGCAGGCGCGAAGACGTGCGAGGGCCGGCCGGGCAGCAACGGCTACGAAATCGCGGACGCCCAACAGTACGCAGCGTGGGGCGTCGACTATCTCAAGTACGACTGGTGCAGCACCGACGGCGTCGATCCGAAGATTGCCTACCCGACCATGCGCGACGCACTGAGGGCGACCGGCCGCTCCATCGTGTTCAGCATGTGCGAGTGGGGCCGGAGCAAGCCGTGGGAATGGGCGCGCGGTGTCGGCCACCTCTGGCGGACGACGGGCGATATCGCGGACCGATGGCAGAGCTTCACGCGCCTCCTCGACCTGCAGGTGGGTCTCGAGAAGTACGCGGGCCCGGGCGGCTGGAACGACCCGGACATGCTCGAGGTCGGCAACGGCGGCATGACGCCGGCCGAATACCGTGCCCACTTCAGCCTCTGGTGCCTGCTCTCGGCCCCGCTGATGGCGGGCAACGATCTCCGCTCGATGACCCCCGAGATCCGCGACATCCTCATCAACAAGGACGTCGTCGCACTCGATCAGGACCCGCTCGGGCGGCAGGGCAGCAAGATCCGGGACGATGGCGAGTTCGAGGTGTGGGCGAAGCCGCTCCAGGGCGGCGACTGGGCCGTGGCGCTGCTCAACCGGAGCAGCGCCGCACGCGAGATGGGTGTTGCGTGGATGGAATTGGGTCTCGGCCCGTCGTCCTCGTCGCGCGTGCGGAACTTGTGGACGAAGCAGGACCTCGGTGCCGTCAAGACCGCCTTCGCGGCGACCGTGCCGTCACACGAGGTCGTCTTGATTCGGGTGAGTCCTGACAAGTAGAGACCAGGAGCAGGCTGCGTGGATCCCGTATGCCCTCGTGCCCGCCCCCGCCTCAGACGCGCTTACCGCCTGAATTCGCGCCAGCCGCCGACCGAGAAGTCGTAGACGGCCAGCCGGTCGTTGGTGACGGTCGCGTTGCCGGACACCGTGCTGTCTCCCGTGACCGTGTCACTGATATCCCAGCGATTCTCCACGATGATCTGCCCGGACAGCGCCATCGTGCCTGCCAGCTTTAGTTGCTCGCGCACCCTGGCCTGGCCGGCAAGGATACAGTTGGCCGTGCCCGTCATCTCGAGATCGCCGTTGGTGACAATCAGGATGTTCGGAACCGGAAGGGCCGGAGAGATGTGTGGCGTCCCTGAGATACTGACTGAACCATCGACGAGGATGCTCAGCTTGTAGGGTGACGGCGCGCCAACCCGTCCGAGGTTGCCCGTAATCTTGACGTCACTCCCCTCGGCGTAATACACCCCCTGGCCGCAGTCCGGCGACGCAACTCCGGCTCGCGTCAGATCCGTCGCAACCCAGTTGTTGCCCAGGGCCGGATCGTCATCGTCGTAGATCCGGGCCGAGTAGGAGACACCCGCGACTCCTCCCAGGCCAAGGATGGCCGGCGGTGTCGGCATACTGTCACTCAGGGATCCGATTGGGCACTTGCGCCAATCTGGCGGTTCCGCACACGCGCGGCGATTCGCTGATTGTTCGTGGTGAAGGGGCTGAGCCAGAGCCGGTCGGGCAACATTCGCGCGGCTGATCACCGACCGCCCGAGCCCCGGGATCGTGCTTACAGGGCTGACGTCCGGCCTGCATCTTCGTAGCGGTGGAGGCGCCTTCCGGGCTCCCGCCTCCGCTACTTCTTCTGCGTGTAGGACAGCGTAGAACTGGCTGCGCCGGCTTCGGTGGCCGCGACCATCAGGAGCTCTTCCACGTCCATGCTCCGAGCCGCGGGGAGCGTCGAGGCGTCCACCGTCGGAACCGGGTAACGCTTCGTCAACTTCTTCAGGATGTCGAGCGCCATTTCCAGGTGCTCCCGGGTGTGAGCCGGCGTCACGCTGGTCCGGATGAGGGCATGGCCGGGCGGAACGGCCGGGTAGACGGCCGGCGTCGCGAACAGGCCCATGTCGAGCGCTTCCACGCACATCTTGAAGGCCTGTTTCTCGGAGCCCGTGAACAGCGGCACGATGGGTGTCGACGTTCCGAGCGTCTGGAAGCCGAGTTGCTCGACCCCGTTGCGGAAAAAGGCCACGTTCTCCCACAGCCGCGTGAAGAGGCCTTCGTCCCGCTGCATCACCCGCAGCGCCGCGAGGGCGGCTGCAGTGGAGGCGGGCGCGAGGCCGGCTGAGAACATGAACGTCCGGGCTTTGTGGCGCAGGTAATCGATGACCTGGGTGTCGCCCGCCACGAACCCTCCCTGGCTCGCGAAGGACTTGCTGAAGGTGCCAAACAAGACGTCGATATCGTCGCTGACGCCGGCGGCCTCCGCCGTGCCGCGGCCCTGCGAACCGAGCACGCCAAAACCGTGCGCGTCGTCGACGTAGAGCCGGAAGCCGTACTTCTGGCGGAGCCTGGTGAGGCCCTTGAGATCCGCGACGCGCCCAGTCATCGAGAACACGCCGTCTGTCACAACCAGCGCATGCGACCAGGACCGCTGCTCGACGCCCAACTGGCGCTCGAGATCCGCGACGTCCTGGAACACCCTCATCCGGCGGCTGTTGGCCATGCGCGCGCCGTCAATGAGGCTGGCGTGGTTCTCGGTCGCCATGAAGATGACGGCCCCAGTCGCTCCCCCGAGGGTTCCGATGACCCCGACGTTGGCGAGAAAACCAGCCGCGAATACCAGGACCGCCGGCTTGCCGAGAAACGCGGCCAGCTCCTCCTCGAGCGTTTCGTGCAAGTCCAGATTGCCGTTGAGGAACCGTGATCCGGTGCAGCCGGTGCCGTAACGGTCGATGGCGTCGTGAGCCGCCTTGATCACCTCGGGGTGGTGGGTCAGCCCGAGGTAGTTGTTCGACCCGAGCATGATGACCTTGCGACCGTCGACCTCGACGACCGGTCCGTCGGATGCAGACACGGACCGGAAAAACGGGTAAATCCCGGCCGCCCTGGCCAATTCGGGCTCATGGTATGAATAGCAGACGTCAAAAAGGTCCATATCCGTATCCTGCGCTATTCGCGAAAGGGCCGATGCGTCAGATTGCCTATTATAGAGAAGGCGCGGCGCAGACCATCAGCAAATTTCGACCCTGGCGCCCGAGACGGCCCGACCCCCCGGGCGGGCGGCTCGCTACCCGAAGGGAGTCTGACACATGCCGGAGCCTCTGCAAAGACCTCGCGTGCTCGTGACCGGAGCCGGCGGCGGGATCGGCCGCGCCATTGTCGAACGCCTGGACCAGGCCGGCTACCAGGTGACGGGGACCGTCAGGTCGGCCTCGAGGGCTGCGGAACTGACCACGGCCGCCCGGACGGCCGGACGTGCCCTGCGCTTTCGCCCGCTCGATCTGACAGCATCGGCCGACATCGTGGCGCTGTCAGCCGAGATCGAGCAGGGCGGTGGGATCAACATTATCATCAACAACGCCGGTTCCGGAGTCTACGGGTCGGTCGAGCAAGTCGATGGCGACCTGATGGCCCAGCAGTTCGAAACCAACCTGTTCGGGCCGCTCGAGCTGACGCGGCGTTTGTTACCGGGCCTGCGTGCCTGCAAGGGACAGGTGATCTGGATCGGATCGCTCGCAGGCCGGATCGCACTGCCGTTCCAGGCGCACTACTCGGCGACCAAGGCTGCCATCGCCTCGGTCAGCGACGCCATGCGCATGGAGCTGCTGCCGCATGGCGTGCGCGTGACGTGCGTCGAACCCGGTGACTTCGCCACGGGGTTTACCGACGCTCGGATGTCGATCCCGGCCGCTGGCTCGGCCTACGCCGAGGCGCACGACCGCTGCCTCCGCGAGGTGGAGAAGCAGGAGCGGCACGCCGCGAGTCCCGAACTGGTGGCCGCGCTGGTCGAACGCCTCTGCCGTTCGGCCAACCCGCCCGCGCGCGTGCCGGTGGGCCCCAGCGCGGGATCGACCTGCCTGCTCCTGCGGCTGTTGCCGGATCGAGTCCGCGAACTCGTCGTGAGGAAACACTACGCCCAGTAGCCTCCGCGGAGAGGTGCCTCGCTTGCGCTTCTTCTTCATCGTCCTGGCGGCCGGGCTGCTGGCAACGGCAGTCGTTGGCGCCGCCGTGTCGTACGATGGCAGCTACCTGCTGTATCGCATGCTCGAAGGCCGCTGGTTCTGGATCGAACACGGCCGGATGACGCACGCCCTGGCGCAGATGGCGCCGCTCATCGCGAGCCAGTTCACCCACAACCTGCCCGTGCTGGCGTTCCTCCTGACCGCCGGCTACGTCTGGATCCCGTTCCTGGCGGTGGCCGCGTCCTGGTGGATCGTGAAGGATCGGGACCCGCAGCTGTTCGTCTGGGGCGCGATGGGCGCCGTTCTGGTCGCGCTGCCGGGTCTGTTTTGCCTCGTCTCGGACTCGATGCTCGTCGAGCAGCTCGCCTGGCCGCTCTTTCTCGGGGCGCTGGTTGGCATCCCGCGCCGGCTGATCCCGCTGGTGATCCTCGCCAGCGTCGTGGTCGCGACCTCGCACCCGGTCGGCTTCCTCGTGTTCGGGGTCGCCTCCATACTCTGTTGGATCGCCAGCCGGTTGGATCCCGAGGATCGGGGCAGTCATCGGCGCTGGGCGGGTATCTTCCTGGCGCTGTCGGTTGCCACGCTCATCCGCGTCCTGCTCGGCGCGGACGCGTACGAAAAACGCACCTTCACCTTCGAGTCGTTCGGGGCGACGTGGGCCCCCTCGGTACTCGGCGGCCCGATCCGGGCGACAGCGCTTGCCTGGATTGCAGGGTTGCTGATCTTCATCGAACGATTCATCGCCCGCCGCTCGGCCGCACGGCCTGCCGTGCTGGTCTGGATTCGTGGCGCCGGGCTGTTGTCGCTCATCTTCTCCGGGGCAGCGCTTCTGCCGTGGGCGTTCAATCCGAAAGCGTGGGCCGGGGCCATTGGGTACCGCCTTTATCTCGGATTCGCGACCGCTCCCTTCCTCCTGGCGGCGCTGCTCGAACGCATGGCGATCTGGCGAGCGACAGCCGATTCGCTGCGGGTCGAAGCGCGCCAGCCTGCCCGCGGCCTCTACCTCAATGCGATTGCCGTCATCTGTGCCCTCGTGCTCGTGGTGCAAAGCTGGTCGTGGTTGTCGATGACCATCCGGCTTCAGGACACGCTTCGGCGGGAGGCGAAGCGGTGTGTGCCATTCGACTCTCCCTCCATGGAGTGGGCTGCCGACACCGCGCTGAGCCACTGGTCGATTTCCACGTACTCGCTGATGGTCCAGGGCGACAGGCCGGGAGCGGTGGTGCTGCCCGGCAGACAATGCAGTCAGATCGACTTCCGCCACGGCCTTTACCTCACGCCGTGGTATACCGACACGTCGAAGATGCGGTGGTTCGACCTGGGCCGATTGATGCCGTAGCGGAGCGCCCCCCGCGCACGCACCGGTCGAGGCCTCAGGATCCCGGGTTGCACGACGGGCTGCCCGGGCGCCGGGGTTCCTGCTAAGATCAGTCAGGCCTCGTGGCCCGCCCGAGCCTCCATGCCTCCTGCAACCCGCGCAATCGTCCTGTCCCTTGATCCGGATCATCTGGATGCCGTTTCACGCGAGCTCCTGGCGGCCGGGCTGGATGCCGGTCTCGAGCGCGTCGCGACGGCTGAGGCGCTGGAGCAGGTGCTCGGCGCGCAGGCGCGCGAGGTGATCGTGGCCGGCGGAGCCTACCCCGGGTTGGCGCCGGCCGCCGCGCTTCGAACGGCTCGAGATCGCGCAGGGGAAGCACTGCTCTTCGTCGTCGGCGGCAGGGACGACGCCTTCAGAGTCGAGTGCCTCGGCCTCGGCGCGTACGCGTACTTTTTCGGCGACGACGTTGCCGGGCTCGGAGAAATCGTGCGCGAGGCCGTTCAACGACAGCGGCGCCTGCAGCAGGACCCGGCCGAGGCGCTGCTCCGTCTGCGAAAGGCCGTCGAGACTTCCGGCGAAGTCATCTTCATGACCGAACCGGACGGCATGATCAGCTACGTCAATCCGGAGTTCACGCGGGTCTACGGCTATTCGGCCGGTGAGGTCGTCGGCAGGACAACGCCCCGGATCCTGAAGGGCGGCACGCTGCAGTCGGAGCACTACGAGAAGTTCTGGACCAGGATCCTGAACCGGGAGAGCGTACGTGGCACCTTCGTCAACAAGACGCGCGACGGGCGCCTGGTGGACATTGAAGGCTCGGCCAACCCGATCCTGGACGACCGCGGGGTCATCATCGGATTCCTTGCGATTCAGCGCGACATCACGGCTCGCAGGCGGGACGAAGCCGCGTTGCAGAAACGCGAGGAATGGTTCCGCGCGCTGATCGAAAACGCCTCGGACGTCATCACGGTGCTCACCGGCGCAGGCGAATTCGAATACGTGAGCCCGTCGGTCAAACGCGTGCTTGGCTACGATGCCGAGACGCTGGTGGGCCGGCGGGTCGCCGAGTTCGTGCACCCCGACGAGGTGCGCGACGTTGTGGCGGCGGTTCAGGACGCCCAATCGGCACCGGGCGGATACATCTCGAAGGAACTCCGCTTCAAGGACAGAGCGGGGGAATGGCGACACCTCGAGGCCGTCGGCCGTCGCGTGGTTGACGAGTCGGGTGCGACACGGGTGATCGTGAATGCACGGGACGTCACGGATCGAAAGCACGCCGAAGAGGCGCAGAGTCTCAGCCTGGCCGAGCATCGCGCGCTCGAAGACCAGTTTCGCCAGGCGCAGAAGATGGAGGCCGTCGGCCGGCTGGCCGGTGGCGTGGCGCACGACTTCAACAACCTGCTGACAGCCATTCTCGGTTACACCGACCTGCTGCACGACGATTTGAGGGGCGACGCGCCCGCGCAGGAACGCCTGCAGGAAGTGCGGTTCGCCGCTGAGCGCGCGGCGGCGCTGACGCGACAATTGCTCGCGTTCAGCCGGAAGCAGCCGCTCCACCTGAACGTGCTCGACCTCAACCAGGTGGTGGCGTCGACCGGGAACATGCTCCGCCGGCTTCTTGGCGAGGACGTCTCGCTGGTGACGCTGCTCGGGCCGGATCTGGGAAGGGTCAAGGCGGACCGGGGTCAGATCGAACAGGTGCTGATGAACCTCGCGGTCAATGCGCGCGACGCCATGCCGGAGGGGGGACAACTGACCATCGGAACGGCGGACCGCGTGGTAGAAGAAGCCACCTACCCGGCGGACCGATCGATGCGGCCCGGACCGTATGTCACCCTGACGGTCACCGACACGGGAACCGGCATGGATGCCGAGACGAAGTCGCACCTGTTCGAGCCGTTCTTCACCACCAAGGAGCGCGGAAAAGGCACCGGCCTCGGCCTGGCTACGGTCTACGGCATCGTCAAGCAGAACCGCGGGCACGTCTGGGTGGACAGCGAGCCGGGACGAGGCAGCAGCTTCCGGATCTTCCTGCCCCGCACCGACGAACTGCCCGACGCCTACGCCCCGGAGCGCGTCCGGCCATCGATTCCGGCCGGCCGCGAAATCGTCCTGCTCGCCGAAGACGACGACAACGTGCGGAAGATGGCCCGCACAGCGCTCAACCGGCGGGGCTACACCGTGCTCACCGCGTCGAGCGGTGAAGAGGCGCTTCGAGTCGCCCGCGATCATCCGGGTGCGATCGACATCCTGATTACCGACATGGTGATGCCGGGGATGAATGGCGTCCGGCTTGTCGAACGCGTCACCGAACTGCGGCCCGGGATCAAGGTCCTGTACACCTCAGGCTATACCGACAGCCACGTCCTGACAGAGGCGCTTCGCCTGAAGCCCGGAGCATTTCTTCCGAAGCCGTTCACGCCGGACCTGCTCGAGCGCGCGGTTCGACGGTGCCTCGACGGTTCGACGCCTGCGGCGTCATGAACGCGTATCCGTCCGTCGCGAGAGGATGAAAGCCGCGTGGCTGCGGCGCTACTTCGCCTTCCCGGTGGACGCGTCTTCTGCCCCGCCAGGCCGTGACCGGCCGCTTCCGATCGTGACCCGCTGCGCGGTGCCGTAGTACAGCCCGTTGAACAGGAACTTGAACGTTCCGTGCGGATGCGCGCGAAAGAGAATGAGCGGTCCGTAGAGCACGAGCTTGCCCTTGCCGATGTTCGTTTCGACGACGGCCGCGGCGCCACTCAGGCGCTCCTGGCCCCAGGCCCAGCCGCTTCGGAGCGGGGTCGCCGAGTCGAACCACGCCACTCGTCTCGCCCGCGCGCCGTCGGCGAGACGGAACACCGGGTTGTTGTCGAACACCACATCGACGCCCTCGGGCATCCCGTAGGCGAGCGGGTGGGACGGATCGACCCTGGCCCTCAGCACCGCGCCCTGCACGAAGAACTTCTCCCGTGGCACGCTCTTGCCCGTTTCGTCGATCATCGCGTTGGTGACCGGCGCGCCGAGGCGGTATGCGAGGTTGGCCGAGCTGCCGATGGCGAGGATGGTCCCGCCATCGTTCACGAACTCGCGCAGTGACGGGATCGTCGTCGCGTCACTCACCTCGCCAAGCCTTCCACGGTACTCGGGCGGAATGGTCTGAGGGTCGGTCCGGGACTCGCGCCGGTCGCCGCCTCGTGCCGCGGCGGGAATCAGGCCATTCTCGATGACGAGCACGTCGTAGTTCTTCGCCAGGCCGCCGGCATCAAGCGTCGGCGGATAGACGACCTCGAAGGCGAACCCGTATTGACCGAGGATCCACTGGAGCCAACCCGACGGCATGGAGCCGCCGTACTGGTCGAGGACGGCAATCCTGGTCGGCTTGAGCTTCAAGGCTGCGACTGAGGGCCGGCGCGCGACCCCGTCGAAGACGAGCCCGGCCGACTGGGCGAGCGACCGCAGCCGGCTCGACGTCGACTTCCTGGCATCGATGTAGATCGTGCCGGCCGGGTAGGTCCTGCCGCCCGATGAGGTCTGGCTCTCGAGCCAGTACACGTCCTCACCAACGGAGAGGAGTTGGTTGATGGCGACGAAGGCGTCGTTCACCTGGTGGCTGAGGAGGTAGCCCGCAACCGTGCCTGCCGTCACCGAGCCGGCAGGCGGAGTTGCAGGACCGGCGATCTTCTCGAACGGACCGTCGAAGCCCTCCAGAATCCGATCGAACTCGACACCCATCTCGTAGGCGAGCGTATACCCGGTCACGTCGTAGGGACGGATCGGCGGTCCCCCGGGATACGCGAAATCGTCGGGGTAGTCCTGCGGCTCGAAGCAGTCGATGATGTGCGGCCGAAACGCCTGGGCCGTCTTCACGACGTACGAGCCAGCCGGGTAGGACCGTCCCGCGGCCTGGAAGGGGCCAGTCGATCGATGAACCGTCACGCCGTTCTTGATGAGCGCGTTGACGAATTTCGTCGCCGTCAGGAAGTCAGGCTGATCGGACGGGAGGATGTACCCGCGCGCGTCCCGCGAGGCCGGAGCGCGCAGCGCGTCGTAGAACTTCAGCGGGACGCCGCCCCGCCCGGGCGCGGAGGGCCTCTCCTTCGCATACGCGGCCTCGATCGCGGCCGTCTTGCGGGACGTGATAGTCCAACTATCACGGCTGCCTTTGTCGATCGCGTTGCGCCCCATGCGGAAGATGTTCAGGAGGAAATGCTCGCGGTGTTCGGAGGCGACGTCCAGAAACGCGCGATCGGCGGTGAGGAGGTACTCGATGGCCTGCCGGAAATGCCAGGCCTGGGGTTGGATCGGAAACGGATTGTCGTTGGTCGCCACCAGGTTCTTCGGCACGAATGCGATATCGGTGGGCGTCGGGTGGCCGGTAATCTCAGAGAGAATCGCGATCTGGTTGTGGAAGCAGGCGGTGCTCCGGACGCCGCCGTCGTACCAGTTCTGGTAGGGCGCCAACGAACGTGACACGGCGCCCGGTTTGCCCTCCGCCACGTAACGCGAGTGCACGGCGGCGCTCACCAGCTCCATGCTGGGCGCCATCAGCGGATCGAGGTTCGGGTTCGACGGGTCCCGCATGGCACCGATGAACAGCACCGCACCTGCCGGCCCGGTCTGGTGCTGGTTGTAGACGATCTGCGGGAACCACTCCTGGTAGAGAACCCGAGCGATGGCGGCCGACTCCGGCATGCTGCACAGCAGCGATTCCCGGTTGTTGTCGTGCCCGATGTACTTCTGGTAGAGCACGGGCAGGTCGGCCATCGACCGCCGGGCGGGCTCCTTCTCGCGCATGTACCAGTCCGCCACCAGCTCCAGGCCGTCCGGGTTCGAAAAGGCCGCCAGCAGGATCACGTCGTTCAGGAATCGCAGCGTTTCCGGATCGTTTCGCGACGCCATCTGGTACAGCATCTCGGTGAGAGCCTGCGTGTTGGCGATCTCGGTGGCGTGGAGGCCCGCGTCGATCCAGACGACGGTCTTGCCTTCCGCCGCGAGCGCCCTCGCCTGGTCCTCGGTGAGGCCTTCGGCCGCCGAGAGCCGGCGGGAAATTTCCTTGTAGCGCTCCAGCTTCCTGTGATTGTCCGGGGACGTGACAATCGCCATGAGCATCGGGCGCCCCTCGGAGCTTTTGCCGTACTCGACTACGGCCACCCGATCCGACTCGCGATCGATCGTCCGCCAGTAGGTCGAGAGTTGCGTGTAATTGGCGACCTGGTAGTCGTCGCCCAGATTGAAGCCGAGTGCCGCGCGCGGACTGGTGATCAGGCCGGGTGCCCCGGGGCCGGCATTGGGCGCCTGGCGTGCTTGATGGGTCGTGACCGTCGCAACGGCCAGAAGGATGCTGAGAAGGGCACGGCGTCTCATCGACACCTCCAGTAAAGCGATTCAAGACTTGCGCGTGCTGGCCGCCCACCGACGTGTTGAGACGATGGAAGGCGACGCTTCAGAGCCGCCGGACTCGCCGCGGCTGCCTTCGACTCCGCTGCAGGCCAGGGGAGCCCCGGCCTGCAGCGTTCCGACGCGCTCCCTGGTCGCCAGCAGCGCCTACCGTCCAACTGGCGGCGGCACCCGTTTCCGCGTGGCCTGCTCGAACGCGTAGGCGAGCTCGATCAGCCGCGGCTCGCTGCACGCCATGCCGGTGAAGCTGACGCCGAAGGGCGAGGGCTTCGAGCTGAACCCGCTCGGGAATGGCGGCGTTGGCGCGTTGGGCACCATGCCAAACGGGACGATGACCGTCGGATAACCCGGCTTGGCCCCAATCGACGCCCCGCCGGCGCCCGGAAACAGCAGCGCGTCCAGCTTCTGGGCCTTCATGACCTCGTCGATGCCCCGGGTGGCCGCGAGCTCGATGTCCCTCGCGCGGTCGGACTGGTAGCGGGCGCGGTCGGCCGCGACCTCCATCTCGTCGGAGATGTCGAGGTTCGACTGCCCGTACTTGATCGCGTTGCTACGGGTGTGGGTGAAGTTGAACGTCCGCAGCTCGGTGAGCGTCTTGACCGGCGCGGCGGCGCCCAGGGTGGCCAGCCACGCGTTGAAATCGCGCTTCATGCCGTACTTCAGCACGACCGAACACGCGGCATCCTTGCCCTTGGCGTTCTCAACGCCCGAGCACATGCCCCAGGTGGCGAAGTTCTTCATCGGATCGGTGTCGAGCACGCTCGGGATGTCGGCCGGGTCGACAATCACGGCGCCCTCGGCCTTGAGGGCCGCGATCGCTTCCTCCATTGCCGCCGCCTGCTCCTTGCTCAGACCGCCCGCCGGTCTGTCGCGGCCGGGCAGCTTCGTCTCGTTGTAGAAGAACGCCCGCGGGATGCCGATGCGGGCTCCTCGCAGTCCTTCCCGCCGCAGGAACTTCGTGTAGTCGCGGCCAGGCGGCGGGGCACATGCCTTGGTGGCCGGGTCGTTCGGGTCCGGCGCCGCGCCCTCGAGCACTCCGAGCATGATCGCCGCATCGGCGACGGTGCGCGCCATCGGGCCCGCGGTGTCCTGGTCGGCGGTAATGGGGATGATGCCGTAGCGGCTGATTCGGCCGACGGTCGGCTTGATGCCGACCAGCATGTTCTGGTTCGACGGGCTCAGGATGGACCCTGACGTCTCGGTGCCGACGTTGGCTGCCCAGAAACTGGCGGCGGTGCCGATCCCGCTGCTCGATCCGCCCGTGCCGAGCGCAGGCCGCCCGTCGGCGGTCGCCTGGCGCGGGTCCGGCCGCGGGTCGTACGGGTTCATGCCGTATCCGCCGAGCGCGCTGTAGTTGCCCGGCATCGGCATGGGGCCTCCGGCCACCCAGTTGGCCAGCTCGGTCATGACGGTCTTGGCGATGATGATCGCGCCAGCGTCGCGGAGGTTCCTGGTCAAGGTCGCTTCATACGGGGGCACGAGGCCCTGAAAGGCGAGCGCGCCGCCCGTGGTCGGCATGTCGGTGGTGTGGATGTTGTCCTTGAGGGCGACCGGAATCCCGTGAAGCGGCCCTCGCACTTTGCCGTCCCTGCGTTCGCGGTCGCGCGCATCTGCCTCGGCCAACGCGTTCCGGTTGATCGTCATGACCGCATTGAGCGTCTCTTCGTAGAGCGCAACCCGCGTCAGCGACTGGACGACCAGTTCGTGCGAAGTGACCCGGCCCTGTTCCAGCGCCGCGCGCATCTCGGGGATGGTGGCCTCGACGATGGAGAACGGGGCAGGCGCGACCGCGGCCGGCTTGGCCGCTTGGCGCCGGGAGGCCGGCGTCTGGGCGGTCGTCCCGACGGACAGGACCAAGGCTGACAGGGCTACCAGCAACGCTCGTTTCACGATAGGCCTCCAATGACGGATGGATCCCGTGGTCCGGTACCTGGCGATCATCAGCCAGGCGGGCCGCCGCGTCAATTGTCCGCGCGGCCGCGTGCTGTCCCGTTCGCGCCGGCACTGATCCCCGGTAGAGGAGCAGGATCACTGACGCCGGCCTCCTGCCACAACCCGGCCCACTCCACCTTCAAAGACTCCACCGGCACCGGCAGCGGCGCGCCGCAGGCGACCTTGCCCGTGATCGCTCCGGCCAGGGAGCTGGCCGGACACTCGCGATGGAGCGGACGGGGAACAGCCGCGCGCATGCGATCGTAGATCACGCGGACGTCTTCCTCGAGGACGTTGCCGAAACTGACGGGGACGAATACACACGGAATGACGTTGCCGCGACTGTCGATCGCGAAGAACGACAGGCCGCCCATCGAGCAGCCCATCCTCGCCGGCGATTCGAAGTAGGCCTCGTAGGCAACCAGCGGCAGGCGCCGGTGCTTCCATCTCGTGTTGGCCTGAATGAACATCTCGGTCACCGCCGCCCGATCCGACTCGGAGAAGAGATCGTCCTGCGAAGTCCCGACGTACCCGCCGCACGGCCTGGGTTCGAGAAGCCGGACTGTCCCTGCGCCCAGTTTTCCAGAGAGCGCCAGCAGCTCCCAGAAGCCTCGGCCCTGAACGAAGGCTTTCGATAAACAGGTGTTCGTGTAGGTGAACACGCCTGCCGCATGGAAGGCGCGCATCGCGTTTACCGCATCATCGAAGGAGGTCGGCGATCCCCGGAGTGCGTTGTGCCGCGCCGCGTCCGCATCGTCGAGGCCGACGCCTGCGGCCATCAGCCCGGCTTCCCGAAGTTCCCGTGCGCGCTCAACCGTCACCCCGCGGCCTGAGGTGTGAATGTGTATGTCCGACAGGTCCTTGTCGGCACCACTGATGAGATCGAGGGTCTCCCGGTAGGCGAGCATGGGCTCGCCGCCGGAAAGTACGACGACACCCGTTCCCATCTCCTGGAGCCGGCTGATGACCGTCCGCCACGTGTCGAGAGGAACCACGTCGGTCGTCGAGATGTTCGCCCTCTCGTAGCAGTGCTGGCAGGCGAGCGAACAGCGTCCCGTGATGGCCAGAATCGCCATGTCGAGATGCTGCTTGAGTGGCGTTCCTGCAGAGGCGGCGTTGAGCCCGCCCTGTGCCGCCATCCGGTCGTACGCCTTCGAGGGCCACGCCGGCTTGCTGAGGAAGAAGAAGCTGCGATTGCCCATGCGGGCGAACTTGCGCAGCTTCAACTCTCGCATGATCTGCAGGGTCTTGAAGTAGCCACCCGTCCGTCGGGAGAGCCGGAACAGCGGGAATGCCCGGGGGCGGAATCGGTATCCTGTCACGCGCGCGGCGTGGGCCAGCAGGACGGGGAGGGCAGACCATCCGCCGACCATCCTCGTGCGGTGCTCGGCGGGCGCTCTGCTCGTCACTGGATTCTTCCCGGCTGCTGTGCGAGCTTCCACCTGGCGTACTCTTCCAACGCGTATCGGACGGAGTACCCGGGTTCGGTCCTGATCCTGGCGAGAACATCGGATTGCGGATCTCCCAGGTTGCCCATGTGGATGTCGTAGTAGCCACTGGCCTTCAGGATGACCGACCGCGCCAGTCCAGCCGGCCGGGGCGGTGCCAGGAAGACGAGCTCGGCACTGTCGCCGGTGGCCGGCATGGCAACGTACCGATCGTCAGTCGCCGCGAGGAGCGGCCTGATGTCCGTCCCGTGCGAGTCCACCGCGCGCAATGCCTCGATCTCGCGCGAACGGACAGGAGCGTCGGGGCTGTAGTCCACGGCGATGCGGTTGATCATCCAGAAGCCGATTGGCGGTGTCAGCTCGATTCTGAGGACGTCGCCTGCAACCTCTGCGATGTCCAGCATGTACAGCTTGTCGCGCGACACGAAGGGCCCGCCCCCGAGCACCGATCCCTTTGACACCCACCCCGTCGGCGTATCCACGCGAATATGCATCCGGTAGAGCTCTTCGCGGAGGTTCCAGAGCTGGAGGCCGAACTGCGCGGGCCCTGGGGCACTGAGAGACGCGTAGTAGTCCCCCAGGTTCCGTCCATGGAGGGCCAGGTACCCCTTCACCATCCGCGATGCCCAGAGCGTGTTGCAGCCATCGAAGATGAGCTTGGCACGGGTGACCCCGGACGGCCGCGGGAACTCGAAGACCAGCTTCTCCTTGACGCCTGATTCCAGCTCCGGATCGAGGTCGCGCTCCGCACTCTGCCAGTACACCCAGTCGTCGTCATTCACGTACGAGAGCATGTCGCGCCCTCGCGTGTCGACGGCTTTCGTGGGCGGGACCTGAGCGGCGGTCGAATGCAGCACGCCGCTCTCATCCGCCACCACCGCCACGTCAGCCGGGTGATCGACGACGAGCAGTTTGAGTTCATCGGTGTACTGCGTCTCGTCCACTTCGTTGGTGAGCTTGAGCCTGTATTCGCCGTCCGCGGCGTTCAGGTACTTCAGGCGGCTCCATTCGGTCCTCTTCAGGCCCGGCGCCGTGGCTCCGCCGTAAGGTTCGGCGTCGAGCATGTACCCGCTCCCGTCAAACGAGTAGACAAACGGGCAAGACTCCTTCGTGAGCAGGACGACAACGAACACTGCTCCGATCACCAGCGCCGTGCCGACGATCGTCACCAGGAATGTCATGCCGGCGTCGATCTTTTCGATCCAGACCATGTCCACGTCGGAGACAGGAACGGCCGTCGTCGTGGCCAAGAGCGCCACGGTGCCGTTCGTTCTGGTGAGGTTGGTCCCTCCGTACTCCCGACCGCTCCTCGTCAAGAGCTGCCGCACCCCGAAGTCACCCATGACAACCTTCTCGACGTCGGCCTCGGCGACCTGGACGCTTCTCGCAGGGCCGGTCGTCACGATCCGATCTCGGATGCACTGTCCGGTCGTGCCCTTCTTGAACTCAATGCGCTCGCCGGACTTGGTGAGGATGGCCCTGATCCTGAGTGTCTCGCCCGGCCGGACGAGCGACTCGGGGGACCTGCTCACCTGTTTGTACATGGCGCACGACGATAGGGAGACGAGGAACGCGCAGATCGTCACGAGAGAAATCGCCCGCCTGAACATCGGCTCAGCCTCCGTGCGTGGGAGGGCCCGGATCGTGCTGCGGACATGGATGTCCGGGCACGAGGAGGACCTTGCTCGAATTGCGTTTATGACGGACGCTCGAGGCGCCAATGCGACGACGAGAGGAAAACGGGGGCCGAAGCGCTGCAAATGCGGGGGAATCTTACACCCTCGCGGGAACCGCCACAAGAAACTCGGCCATGGGCGCCCAGGCGGCGAGGCCGCCGGTCCAATCGATCGGTGACAAGCCGCGGCAGGGCGGGAAGCCGGCCGCCAGGTCCGTTTCCGCGACTAGCGCCGAGGGGCAGACACCTTCAGCAACGCGTCGCTCAGTCCGGGCTCGGCCATCAGCTTCTCGATATCCGGGATCTCGATGGGCACGAACGCCGAGAGATTCTCGATGCCTGACTCGGTGACGAGCAGCATGTCCTCGAGCCTGATGCCGAGGTGTTCATCCTCGATCCGCATCGCAGGCTCGATCGTGAAGACGCGGCCTGGTTCGAGCGTGGGCACGAGGCTTCCGCCCCGCGGGCCGGTCACGTCGTGCACCTCCATCCCGACGTCGTGGCCGATGCTGTTCGAGGTGCTGTTCCGGAACCGATCGACGTAAACGAGGGCGGCCGCTTTGATCTTCGGGTCGGTGAACGCGAAGCTCGTGAGGATCGCGTCCATCTTCCGGACGGCATCCTTGATGACGGCGCGAGGCGCGGCATGGACGCGAATCGATGTCAGGAGTGCGCGATAGAGCTGCAGGCAGATGCCGTAGTACTCGCGCTGCCGCGGCGTGAACGTGCCGTTGGCCGGGAATACCCGGGTCACATCCCCCTGGTAGTACTTGAAGTCGGGGCCGTAGTCCATTTGAACGAGGTCGC
The DNA here is from genome assembly GCA_963843385.1 of uncultured Acidobacteriota bacterium. Classification (GTDB taxonomy): domain Bacteria; phylum Acidobacteriota; class Vicinamibacteria; order Vicinamibacterales; family JAKQTR01; genus CAVOHU01. Next base: position 558,139 of record CAWJJY010000003.1, on the reverse strand, counting down.
CGTCCTTCAGCCGCGCCGTGCTGCGGTGGTAGTGGCTGTAGTAGGTATTGGGGCCGGTCGCGATCAGGGCGAAGTACGAGGGGCCATAGGCGCCGAATTTCTTGAAGACGAAGTCGGCATCAGCCTGGAGTTCGTATTCGAACATGCCGGGCCTGGCGTCGCGCATCGCCTCCATGATGCCGAGACCCGCCAGACGGGTCGCTTCGCGGAGGATCGCGATCTCGCGTGGGCTCTTGATGATGCGGAGCGCGTCGATGACGGGATCGAGATCCCGCACCTCCGAGCGCGGCGAGGCGGCTTTCAGCTTTGCGACGAAGGCATCCTCGCGCGACAGGCGGCCATCCCACGGGTCTTCCTTCGTCGCTCTCCACAGCGCGGCCGGATCGCTCGACGACGCTTCGCCAAGGACTTCCGGCCGGAAGGGCGTGAAGATCGTGCGTCCCTCGGGAGAGAGGCGCGACAGCACCGGCGCGAAATCCTCCCGGACGAGAACCGCGTCGAGGCCCGTGGACCGGGACGCGTCGCCTCCGGGGCAGAGCCCGGGCCCGAACATGCTCTGGATGCGGCGCTCCTCGCACGGCTTGAGGAAGAGGGTGGAGGTGCGCGACCGCCCGTCGAGCACAAGCAGGGCGCGCGGCTCGACCACACCGGTGAGGTAGAAGAACTGGTTGTTCTGGCGCAGAGGCTGCTCGCCCGGGCGCTCGGTCGTCCCCTGGAGGATCGCGACCCCGTCACCGATCTGGGCCATGACCCTGGTGCGTCGTGCGGCGAATTCCTCGGGCGGGAAGATATCGGCGCCAGTGAAGACCGGCTGCGCCGACATCATCGAGCCCCACGCCACGAGGGCTGCCGACAGGCTGACCAATCGCTTCGTCACGAGGCCTCCTTCGGTTGGGTCGTTCGGCATCATCATAGCGTCGCAGCCGACGCGGCCACGCGGCGCGGCAGTGCTCGTGTCGCGAATGAAGGATGCCGGCGCAAGCCTCGAGGTCGAAACCGGACTTCATCGTTTCGGTCAGGCGGCCTGAAAATATATCTTGACAATGTATTAGAAGACTAATACATTAATATATCAGTATGGCACTAGAAACATGGTCTCGAGCGGGCAGGTTCCGGCGAGATCCCGGGAGCGGGGTCCCCGTCTACCGCCAGATCATCGACCAGATCCTGGGCAGCATCGCCTCCGGGGCCCTCGCTCCCAGCGACCAGCTCCCAACCGTGCGGCAGCTGGCCGTTGACCTGGAAATCAACCCGAATACGGTCGTGCGAGCCTACCGCGAGCTCGAGATTCGCGGCGTGCTCACCACCCAGCAGGGCGTCGGCACCTTCGTCACCTCGCAACCGGTCAGGCCGGACGAAGCGGAACGCCAGCGCCAATTGAACCAGCTGGTCGGCGACTTCATCGCCCGGGTCGGGTCCGCCGGTTTCACCGTGGAGGATGTACTCGATCGAATCAGGGAGTCCCTGGTCGACCAAGGGAGGCAGTCATGATCACGTCGTTGGAGCTCTTCTCGCCCCGCGCGGGTCGGCCCGCTTCGTCCCGCACGGTGGGCACTGCGCTGTTCGCCACCTTCCTGCTGGCCGGTGGCCTGACGTCAAACGTGACGCAGAGCGTGGTCCCGATCGTGCTCGGCGCGATCATCGGCATCTACCTGCTGTTCGCGATTCGAGTCGCCTCGCAATGGGAGAAGATCGTGGTGCTTCGCCTGGGCCGCTACCGCGGCCTCCGGGGCCCTGGCCTGTTCCACATCATCCCGATCGTCGACTCGGTGAGCGAGTACGTGGATCAGCGCATCCGCGTCACCAGCGCGAAGGCGGAAACCGCGCTGACGCGCGACACGGTGCCCGTGAATGTCGACGCGATCATCTTCTGGGTGGTCTGGAACGTCGAGAAGGCCATCCTCGAAGTGGAGAACTTCAGCGAGGCCATCGCGCTCAGCGCGCAGACGGCGCTGCGCGAGTCCATCGGCCGCCACGAGCTGGCCCAGATGATCACCGACCGGGAGGTGCTCGGCCACGAGCTGCAGAAGATCCTCGACGAAAAGACCAGCCCGTGGGGCATCACCGTTCAGTCGGTCGAGATCAGGGACGTGCAGATTCCGAAGGAACTCGAGGACGCGATGTCACGCCGCGCGCAGGCGGAGCGCGAGCGACAGGCGCGGATCATCCTCGGCACGGCCGAAACCGAGATCTCGGAGAAGTTCGCCCAGGCCGCCCTGGTCTACGAGAACAGGCCGATCGCCCTGCACCTTCGGGCGATGAACATGCTCTACGAAGCGATCAAGGAGAAGGGCTCGATGGTCATCGTGCCCTCCTCGGTGGTGGAGACGATGGGACTCGGCGGCATGCTCGGTACCGCCGCGCTCAACAGGCAGAACCTGCCGCCGCAATAGATCGGCCGAACAGGCCGGGAGGGAAGCGTGATGGCTTCGCCAATGCCGGATCCGCTCGACTCGATGCCGACCATCAACATCTCCAGGATACCGGTCGGCGCCAACATCGGCGGCCTTGTCTTCGTGCTGGGCTGCGTGGCGGTCATGGTCATCGGCCTCGAGGAGGTTCGACTCTTCCTCGGGGCCGCAGCCGTGGCGGGCGCCGGGCTGGCCGTTGTCCTCGTGAGCTGGCACCGGCGGCGCTCGCGGAAGGAGCCTCCAAACCGCACACTCGGGATCGACCACTGAGCGCGGCTGGCGGCTGGCGGCTGGCGACGATGTCCTTGACCGAACAGACTGGCGGCTGGCGGCTGGAGGCCGGGCACATACCCAGATCGTTCGGAGGCGCCAGTCTCCATCCGTGAGTCTTCAACCATGCGTCTCTGATCGTGAGTCTCCTGCCGTGAGTCGCTCGGTGTCGGCCTCGAGCATCGATCCCCAAACTTCATAGCCCACGGCCTCGAAGTTTCCGGCTGCACCTCTTCAGGCTCCAGCCTCCAACCTCCGGCCTCCAGCCTACCCCCTGCAACCCCGCCCCCTGCCTCTGATACACTCTGCGGGCCTGCGACGGAGATGCCCTGCGGCCCGAACGACCGGCGCTGCAGGGACCCGCCCGCGCCCCCTGGAGGATCACGTGGAATTTCTCAATTTCGTCCTCATGTTCATCACCGGATACCTCCTGTTCCGCAAACCGCACAAAGAGCGCCTCGCATTCCGGCTGCTGGTCGTGAGCATCGTGCTGATGATGGTGCTCTTCTCATTTGCGACCCGCACCGCGCTCCTGCCGGGTGTCAACTACTAGCGCGGATCCTGCGGAGGGGAGGTCCATCGTGAGACGACAACTTGTCTACGGCATCCTGAGCATCGCGGTCCTCGCCCTGTCGGTCCTGCCGATCGGGACCGCGGTCTTCCTGCTGGGGTTCGTGCATGGCGACTCACCGTGCGTCATGTGCTGGGAACAGCGCACGGGGATGGCTCTCATCGCCCTGACCGGCCTGTTCCTGCTGCGCTACGGCCCGAAGCCCAGGTACATCGGCCTGGCCACGCTCATCGCCGCGTGGGGCATCCTCATGGGCCTGCGGCACGTCGGCATGCACGCGGCCCGCGACGTGGGGCAGGGGTTCAGCCTCGAAATTCTTGGCGCCCACACCTACACGTGGGCACTCTTCATCTACTGGGTCTGCGTGGTGACGATGGGCGCGCTGCTCATCATGATGAAGGAAGGCGACTTCACCGAAGCGCCGAGGCCGCTCGGCGCGATCGACAAGCTCGCGATGGCCATCTTCCTCGTTGTCATCGCGGCCAACGCGGTCCAGGCGTTCGCCAGCACCGGTCCTCCACCCTTCATGGGGCAGAGCGACCCGGTGAGGTTCTCCTTCTCGCCGAAGCACTGGGTGTGGTCGCTCGAGGAATACTCGACCTCGCGTGTCAGGCTGCGCGGCCGCTGGGACATCGAGAAGCCTGGCGTTTCAGGCCTCCCCGAGGCTCCGGTCGGGGGCCCGCTGGCAAATCTCCCGACGCTGGCCGTCAGGGAACGGCGTCAGCTCCAGCTGCCGCTTCGAGGAACGGTGACCGACCTGTCGTACGATTCGAAGACGGACCGGTTCCTCCTGACGACGCAGTCGGGCGTCTACATCGCGGATGGCGCGCTGGCCACGGTCCTCCGCTACACGGTGATCGATCCGGGCTATTCGATCGATCTGGGGCGGTTCGCAGGCTCGGCATTCCTCGACGGCTCCACGGTGATGGCGGTTGGAGAGAACAAGAGCTACGTCATCCTGCGCGAAGACGACCAGGCGGACGCCGATCGGAATTTCCGCTACTTCCTCGAGTCGTTCGACCGGTTCGACGAACTGTCGCGATCGCGCCTGGGCACGGTTCGCGCCCGGATGATGTACACGATGTCGCTCGCCTTCGATCCGGCGACCAGCTCGCTCTACACGGTCACGGTGCCGAATTCCGAGGTCAAGCGGCTCGTGGTCTCGCGGTTCGACCGGCGCGACATGACGTTGTCCGAAGAGTTCAGCCCGACGCTGTCGTCGGAATCGGGCGTGCGGCTCGCCGGCGGGAAGCGATCCCTGGACGAATTCTACGTAACGGGCACGGCCGTGGCCGGCGGCCGGCTGTACGCCATCAGCGCCGCCTACAGCACGCTCCTCACCATCGACCTTTCCACCCACGCGCTGATCGCCGCGCATGCCATACCCGGGCTCTCGCGCCCGACTGGCCTGGCGATTCGCGGTGGCGACCTGTACATCGTCGGGGACGATGGCACGCTGGCTATCGGCGGGATGCCCGCGGAGAAGGCGCCCGAGTAGCGCAACCCGACCTCGGCGGTACCTCGTGGATTGGTGGACGGCCACGCCGTCGAGCCGGACGGGTGCGCGCTCTCCCACGCATTCGAATCGTGCTACGCTCTTCAATTCCCTTGAGCAGACCATGACCAATGCCATCGTGCTTCGCGGGTTGACCAAGACCTTCGGTGAAACCGTCGCGGTGCGTGATGTCGACCTGACGGTGCCCGCTGGTGCGCTCTACGGCGTGATCGGGCCGAACGGCGCCGGCAAGACGACCACCATCCGGATGATCCTGTCGATCCTCATGCCGGACCGCGGCGAGTTGAGCGTGCTCGGTCATGGGTCGGCGCTCGACGCCAAGGACCGGATCGGCTACCTGCCGGAGGATCGCGGCCTCTACAAGCGCATGCGGGTCGGGCACTTCCTCACCTACATGGCCCAGCTCAAGAACGACGATGGGCCCGACCTCGGACGTCGCGTGACGGGCTGGCTGGAGCGCGTCGGGATGGGGGCGATCGAGAACAAGCGCTGCGAGGAGCTGTCCAAGGGCATGCAGCAGAAGATCCAGTTCCTCGCCGCCATCATCCATCGGCCGGACCTGATCATTCTCGACGAACCGTTCAGCGGGCTCGACCCGCTCAATCAGCGGCTGCTCAGGGACCTGGTCCTGGAAGAGCATCGGCGCGGCGCAACCGTGCTGTTCTCCACGCACGTCATGATCCACGCCGAGCAGCTGTGCGATCACGTCGTGATGATTCATCGCGGCGCGAAGGTCCTCGACGACGGGATCGCGAACATCCGGGCGCGATTCGACCCGCGAACGCTGCTCTTCGATCCGCTGGATCCCGCCGCGAACCTCGATGTGTTGTCGGCGGTGCCGGGCGTCAGGGGCGTGCGCAAGGACGGCGGGTCCTGGGAACTCGCCCTCAGCCCGTCGGCGGACCGGGCGAAGGTGATCGGGGACGTGGTCGCGGCGGTGCCCCCGGCCCGCATCGAGCTGAAACGGCCGAGCCTCGAAGACGTGTTCATCAATATGGTGACGACCGGGGGAGAGGGTGGCGAGGCGGCCGAGCTCCGGGCGGCCGTTCGAGACCCGGCGCAGGCCGGCCACGAGGTGCGGTCATGAAGAAGATCCTGCTCATCGCCAAGCGCGAATTCGCGGCAACGGCTGGCACGCGCGCGTTCATCATCACGATGCTCGTCACGCCCGTGATCGTGGGCGTGCTGATATTCCTGATGCCGCGCCTGATGAACCGGGCGGCGCCAAACGTCGATGGCGAGGTGGCGATCGTCGACCCGACCGGGCAGATCGCCGACGGGCTCACGGCCTATCTCCAGCCGGACAGGATCGCCGAACGCCGGCAGGAAGAGTTCCGGCGGGTTCAGGAGAACCTGCCTGTGGCCCTCGGCGGCGGGGGAGGCGCCGCGCCGTCGCAGGCGGCGATGGACAAGGCCTTCAAGGCGGCGCTTGGCAACGTGCCGCACTTCAGCGTGGTGACCGTCAGCCCGGAGACCGACATCGAGGTCGCGAAGGACCCGCTCAAGGTGACTGCCAAGAACGATGCCGGCGGCAGGAATCGCCTGGTCCTGATCGTGGTCCGCCCGGATGCGGTCGTCCGTGCGCCCGGCAAGGACACCTTCGGGACTTACGACCTCTTCGTGCGAGGCAAGCTCGACGATCGCATTGTCGACGAGATCAGCACGGGAGTGCGGAATGCCATCGTCGATGTGCGGGTCCGGCTCTCGGGGCTCGATCGCCAGCAGGTGGAGATGCTCACCCGCGTGGAGCGGGTCCGCTCGCGCACGGTGACGGCCAAGGGTGAAAACGCCACCAACGAGGCGTTGAACATGCTGATGCCCGCCGCGTTCATGGCCCTCCTGCTGATGTCGGTCATGATGAGCGGCCAGTACCTGCTGACGACAACCGTCGAGGAGAAGTCGAACCGCGTCGTTGAAGTGCTGCTGTCGGCCGTGTCGCCGATGGAACTGATGACCGGGAAGATCCTGGGCCAGCTGGCCGTGGGGCTCCTGGTGCTGGCGCTCTACGCGGGTCTCGGTGTCATGGCGCTGATCTCGTTCGCCTCGATCGGCCTGCTCGATCCCGGTCTCATCGTCTACCTGCTGGTGTTCTACCTGCTGGCCTACATGACGATGGGGGCCATCATGGCCGCGATCGGATCGGCGGTCAACGAGATGCGGGACGCGCAGGGGCTGCTGACGCCGGTCATGGTCATCATCATGATCCCGTGGATGCTGTGGCTGCCGATCAGCAGGGATCCGAACTCCCTGTTCGCCGTCGTGCTGAGCTTCGTTCCCCCGATCAGCAGCTTCGTCATGATGCTTCGGCTGGCATCGGCGGCGCCGCCGCCCATCTGGCAGGCGCTCCTGGCCATCCTCGTCGGCGCGGGCGGGGCATACGCAGCCATGTGGTTCGCGGCCAAGGTCTTCAGGATTGGCCTGCTGATGTACGGCAAGCCGCCGACCTTCGGAACCCTCGTCAGGTGGGCGCGTCAGGCCTGATGCCGGCCTCCACCTCATTGCGGTTGGGGCCGCGGGACGCCGTTTCGCAAGGGTCGTTGCTCCCTCGCGAGTATCGCCATCTGGTCGGTTGTTCGTCTCTGCCGTCTGCATGAAGATGGAGTCGGCTGCCGGCTCTGGCGGGGCCGGCCGCCCGCGGTCTGGCGGATCGGCGCCCGCCAGGGTCGCGTGGCCGATTTGTGGCAGTGTGCGAGAACGGGTAGATTGGTACGATCCATCGTCAGAGCGCGCGGACTGCCCTCCAGTGAACGGATGAGGATTCGAGGATTCAGGGAATGGCCGAGAAAGACAGAGGCGAGGCGGGCCGGGAACGAGTGCTGATCGTCGAAGACGATGCGGCATCCAGGGTGGGATTGCGGGAGCTGGTGGCCAGCTGGGGCTACTCCGTCGAAGCGGCCCGCGACGGCGTCGAAGCGCTCGAGAAGGTCACGGAGTTCCGTCCCGGGATCATCCTGAGCGATCTCGTCATGCCGCGAATGGACGGCCTCGAGCTGCTTCGGTCGATGCAGCAGGAAGGCGGCGACATCACGATGGTGATCCTGACGGCGGCCGGCACCGTCGACACCGCGGTGGACGCCATCAAGCACGGCGCCTACGACTTCCTCACCAAGCCGATCGACCTGCAGCGGCTCCGGATTCTGCTCGACCAGATCGTGGAGCGCCATGAAACGCTGCGCGAGGTGAAGGTCCTCCGGCGGCAGCTTCGCGAGCAGGGCACCTTCGGGCCGATGATTGGCCACAGCGCGCAGATGCGGCGCGTCTACCACATCATCGAGCAGGCCGCGCCGACCACCGCCTCGGTGCTCATCAGCGGCGAGTCGGGCACCGGCAAGGAACTGGTGGCCCAGACGATTCACCAGCTCAGTCCTCGTGCATCGGCGCCGTATGTGCCGATCAACTGCGCCGCGATCCCCGAGGCGCTGCTCGAGAGCGAGCTGTTCGGGCACGAGAAGGGCTCCTTCACCGGCGCCATCGAGCGCCGCCAGGGGTGCTTCGAGCTGGCGCACCTTGGCACGCTGTTCCTCGACGAGATCGCCGAGATGGCGCCCGCGATGCAGGGCAAGCTGCTGCGGGTGCTCCAGGAACGCACGTTTCGCCGCGTCGGCGGACGCACCGAGCAGCCGGTTGACATTCGCGTGCTCGCGGCGACCAATTCCGTGCCGAGCGAAGCGGTCCAGCGGGGCACCCTGCGCGAGGACCTGTACTACCGGCTCAACGTGATCGCGATTCCGCTACCGCCGCTGCGTGACCGGAAGGAGGACCTGCCGATCCTGGTGCAGGCGTTCCTCAACGAGTTCAACTCGCGCCACGGCCGAGCGATCACCGCGGTTGACCCGCGGGCCATGCAGGCACTCGAGGGCTACGCCTGGCCGGGAAACGTCCGTCAGCTGCGGAACGTGATCGAACGGGCGACCATCGTCGCGCGAGGGCCCTTCCTGCAGATCGGGGATCTGCCGCCGCTGGTCGACGCGGGAAAGGGCACGCATGCCGAGGCCGCTGCCTCGCCCGACCAGCCGCCGGAGCACGGAGCCGGCCTCGCCCCCGGGACGACGGTCGAGGAAGCCGAGCGGCGGCTGATCCTGATGACCCTCGAACACACGAAGAACAACAAGACGCGCGCCGCCGAGATGCTCGGCATCAGCCTGAAGACCCTTCACAACAAGCTGAATCGCTTCCGGATCGAGGAGAAGAGCGAAGGCGTGTAGCCCATGCGGCTGTCCATCAAGGCCAAGCAGGTTCTCGGCGTCACCTCGATCGTGGGGCTGGCCATCGTCGTGCTGAGCGCGCTGTTCCTGGCGTCCCTGGCGCGCGTCACGCTGGGCGAGAGCATGGCCCGCGGGGAACTGCTGGCCAACGCGGCCTTCCACCGCGCGCGCGAGGTCGTGGCCGGCAGCCATGACCCGGCCTCGGCGCTGCGGCTGGACGCGGGCATGCGATCGATTCTCGAGTCGAGCGTCTATTCACAGGACGTCACCTACGCGGCCATCGTGGACGTCACGGGCACGGCGATCGTCCACAGCGACGTGGCCATGATCGGACGCCAGCTTCCGGCATGCGCCGATCTCAGCGCGCTGCTCAAGCAGGGCCCGGTGGCGCAGCTGCGCACCATCTACTCGGACCTCGGCCAGACACTCGAGGTCCGGGAGCCCCTGCTGATGGGATCGGCCGAATTCGGATCGATCCGGATCGGCGTGTCGATGGGCCTGACCCGGCAGGAGGTCGACAAGTCGCTCGGGCCCGCGGCCGCCACGGCGCTGGCGGCGCTTGTCGGCGCGACCTTCGTCGCCATGCTGCTGGCGCAGGTGCTGCTCCGGCCCATCCACATGATTCGAAGCGGATTGACCCGGCTCGGCCGCGGCGAGTTCGGCGTGCGGCTCGACCTGCCCCAGCAGGACGAGTTCGGCGACCTCGGCGGGTCCTTCAACGCCGTCAGCGCCCAGCTCTCTGCCGATCGGACCCAGCTGGCGGGCCAGAAGGCCAAGCTCGAGTCCGTCGTCGAGCACCTGGAGGATGCGGTGGCGGTGTTCACGCCGGAGGGCGAGCTGCTGTTCGCCAATTCGTCCATGCGCGCGGCACTGCCCCCCGATCCGCTCGCCCGGCGGATCGACGACCTGCTGGATTCGGACCATCCATATCGGACGCTGGTGGAATCCGCGCTTCAGGGCGGAGAGTCGCGCGGCCCGGTCTCGGCGCACGTGCCCGTGCCGAAGGTGGAGGGCGCACCGGAACAGGGCGAAGAGCCGGCTGGCGACCGGCTGATCCTGACGCACGCGATGAAGGACCCGGAGCATCGCCTCGTGGGCGTGATGCTGGTCGCGCGCAACCTCGACTACCTGAGCCAGGTGCAGTCGACCATCGCGTACTCACGAAAGCTGGCCGCGCTCGGCCGGCTGACCGCGGGCGTGGCGCACGAGATCAAGAACCCGCTCAATGCCACGATGATCCACCTCGAGCTGGTCAGGCAGCAGCTCTCGGGCGAATCGGGCGTGCGGCGTGGAGGCGCGTCCGCGGCGAGGGCACGGTTCACGCAGCCGGCGGATACTCAGAGGGAGAGCGCACCCGAAGGTGCGACGGTCGCCTCCGCGGTCGGGCCGGACGAGAGCGGCGTCGCGATCGACGTCCCGGCGGCCTTGGAGCACCTGTCGGTCATCGGCGCCCAGATGCGGCGGCTCGACGAGGTGCTCCAGGGGTTCCTCAAGTTCGTGCGCCCGGAGGATCTGAAGCTGCAGCCGGTGGCAGTCCGGTCGTTGCTCGACGACGTGATGCCGGTCGTCACCACCGAGGCGTTGAAGCACGGCGTCGAACTCACGGTGGAGTGCCCGCCCGATCTGCCGACCATCAACGGCGACCAGGGGATGCTGCAGCAGGCCTTCCTGAACCTCGCGCTGAACGGGTGCCAGGCCATGCCCAACGGAGGCCGCCTGCGCATCATCGGGTCCGTGGCGTCTGGCGGACGGGTGGAAGTCATCTTCGAGGACACGGGGGTCGGGATCCAACCTGAACACCTCAGCCGGATCTTCGACCTGTACTACACGACCAAGGACCATGGCAGCGGAATCGGCCTCTCGATGGTGTACCGGACCATTCAACTGCACGACGGCGAGATCGAAGTCCAGTCCACGGCGGGACGGGGCACGACCTTCCGGCTGTTGCTGCCCCAGGCGAGATAGGCGCGCCCATGCCTTCGTCCTGGTTCATAATGATGTCATGAGTGCCTCGGCCCGCATGGTGCTGGTGTGTGTGCTCGCGGCCGGTTGGCTGGCGTGCGCACCGACCCGGATCAAGACGCAGCCGGACGGGCCGCCGCTGGAGGCACCGGTGCCTCCGGCTCACGTCGTGGTCGCGCAGGAGGAGCCGCCAGCCGAGCCCGCCGCGCCCTCCTCCGGCGCGAAGCCGAATCCCCGCGTCCCGCGAACGCCCACGCGGCAGTCGCCGCCACGGTCCGACAAGGCCGCGAAGCCCGACAAGCCGGCCGACAAGCCGGATCCGGTGGCGACCCCGCCAGCCAAGCCAACCGCCGACGAACCGCCTCCGGCATCCACCTCGCTGCAGACCACGGCCAATGTGGATGAAGAAGTGCGGAAGATTCGCGCATTGCTTGGCCGCGCGTCGAGTGACCTCAAGCAGGTGAACTACAGCACGCTGACCGGCGACCGCAAGTCGCAGTACGACACGGCCAAGCGATTCGTCGAGCAGGCAGAGGATGCGCTGAAGGAAAAGAACGTGTTGTTTGCGAGGCAGCTCGCCGACAAGGCCGCGACCCTGGCGGCGCTGCTCGTGAAGCGGTAGGTGCGGAGACAGGGCGCCCGAGCTACCGGCCGGCCCACTTCTCCTTGAGCGCTCCCCAATCAGCGGACATGGCGTCGATGGTTTCCTGCAGCTGTCCTTCCGGGGCCGTCCGTCGGGCCCGCTCAGGAATGATGGCCTCCATCACGAGGCGATCGAGGTCCGCCCGGAGTGATGCCCCCCACGTCGTGGAGCCCGGAGCGCGCACCCATGCGGCGACGGCGGCGTTCCAGGCGCGCTCGACGTCACCAACGCCACGTGCCGCGGCCGCCAGCCAGTAGGACGCGACCATCGACTCGGGTTCGCGCCGCAGTTCGTCTTCCATCCGCAGGAGGATCCGCGAGTACACGCGCCGTCGTTCTGAGGTGCGCAGCGGCTGCGCGTCGCGGTCGAGTGCGCAGGCCCACCAGTCCAGGATGGAATCCCGCGCGCCGGTCCCGAGGGCGGCGACTTGCGAGAGGCCGAGTTCGAACTGCTCGGCAGACGCCCCGGCCCGATCCTCCAGGTACAGCGACACGCCGAGGCCGATGGTCAGCTCCACGCGGTCGCGTGGCGTGAGGCGCGCGGGATCCAGCGATCGAAGCGCGGTGCGAGCGGTCTCGAAATCCGCCTGATCGCCGCCTCGACGGAACCGCTCGAGGCGCGCCCGCGCCGCGACCAGCGCGGCGGCTTCGGCGAGCCCAGGCGTCTGACCCACCTGGCCGGCAGCCATGATGGCGGCATCGAACTGTTCCAGGTTGTAGAGCTGCCGCGCCCGGAGCAGGACATCCCTCGGGGTGGCCGCGATTGAGGCGAGAAGTGCGGCAGCCATGAGGGCGAGCTTCGCGGGCAGACGGGCTCGCCGAAGAACGTGCAAGATGAACCTCCATCTCACTTTAAGCCGATGTCACCCAGGCGTGCAACTCCAGCCGGCAAGAAGGGGCAGGCCAGGCCAAATCGGCGCGTTCAGGCGCGTCGAGCGGCCACGTAAGTCTTACACCACTGCCGCTGAGTAGGAAGGCCTCGAACGCCAAGAAGACCCGGGAAAAGGGCACGAATCAGGTGCGGATCGAGTTGGCAGGGTCGTTGCACTACGGGAGGGTGCATGCGATTGATAGGTGCCGTGGCCACGGCAGTGTGGGTGGCCGTTTCGCTCGTGCAGGAACCTGCGAAGCCGACCTTCACCGGCGGCGTCGACCTGGTGACGCTTTCGGTGCTCGTCCAGGACCGTGACGGCCGGCCGGTGATCGGCCTCGAGCGAGGCGACTTCGAAGTGTTCGACTCCGGAGAACGCTCCGGCATTGTGCAATTCCGAACCGAGAAGGTCCCGATCAACATCGCGATGCTCGTCGATATCAGCGGCAGCATGGATGTGGCTGCGAAATGGGCCGAAGCGCGCGAGGTGGTCGGCCACCTCGCCAGCTGGGTCGAGCCAGGCCGGGACCGCATGGCTCTCTTCGCGTTCGATACGAGACTGCAGGAACTGCAGTCCTTTACCACCAGCCCGTCGGAGGTCACGCGGCAACTCGAGGTGCTGCGTCCCTTCGGCTCGACGTCGCTCTACGACGCCATCGCACAGACGGCGCGACGCCTGGTCGTGCTGGGCGGCCCGCGCCGGGCCGTGGTCGTGGTCACCGACGGCATGGACAATACCAGCCGCCTCACGGCCCCGGAGGTTTCGGGCATCGCCAGCTCGATCGACGTGCCCGTCTACGTCATCGCCGTGATTTCCCCCGTCGATCGACCGACGGGCGCGGCGGGGACGGACCGGCCGATCGCGCAGGCCGTCATCGACACCGGCGCCCTGGAGCAGCTTGCCAATTGGACCGGCGGCCGGGTGTTCCTGTCGAGCGCGCCGGCGCAGTCCAGTCTGGCTGCCCGCCAGATTGTGACCGAACTTCGTCATCAGTACCTGATCGCCGTCGAACCAAGCGCCCTGGCTGGCTGGCATCCGCTCGCCGTCCGTACGCGCCAGAAGAACCTCGTGGTACGAGCCCGCAGCGGATACATGGCCGGGGCCCGTCCAAACGGTCACGTGCAGTAGGAGACACCATGCGAAAGGTATTATCTGCGACCGCGCTCCTGGCAGTTGCCGCGATTGGACTGCCGGCGTGCGCCACGAAAAACTTCGTCCGATCACAGGTCGGCGAGATCAACAACAAGGTCGAAACGCTCAGCCGCTCGGTCGAGGAGACCCAGGAGCGGACCCGCACCAACGAGGGGCGGATCGGCGAAGTCGACCAGAAGGCACTCGCTGCCCAGACGTCGGCCTCGCGCGCGAACGACGCGGCCGGGGCCGCTGACCTCAAGGCGGCCAAGGCCGGGATGAAGGCCGACGAACTCGACAAGGCGTCGAAGCGGCTCGTCTACACGGTCGTCCTGAGCGACGAGGAAGGGAACTTCCAGTTCGGAAAGACCGCGCTGCCGGAAGAGGCCAAGCAGAAGATCGACGAACTGGTGACCCAGCTCAAGAGCAATCCCCAGGGCGCCTACTTCGAGATCGAAGGCCACACCGACGCGATCGGGCCCAAGGACTGGAACGAGCACCTCGGGCTGGAACGGGCCGAGGCCGTCAAGCGGTACCTGTACGAGCAGCACCAGATTCCGCTGCACAAGATCAACGTGATCAGCTACGGCCCGGAGAAGCCCGTGGCGCCGAACACCACCAAGGCCGGGCGCGCACAGAATCGCCGGGTTGTGATTCGGGTTCTTGCGTAGGGGAGAGCGACTCCAAGGGGTCCATGGCGCGTCGCGATGACGCGCCGTGGGCCCTTCCTCATGCCAGGCGCCCGGGTGGGTTCAGTCGGCCGCTCCGGATGCTGCCTCCAGCCCGCCCGCTACCAGCCGGAAATCAACTCCGCCAGCAGCGCCTTGTAGTTCTCGCGGCCGATGTCCTTGGGGATGTCTCCGTGCCCGGCGCTGGCCAGCCAGCGGTACCGCTTCTGGACGGTCGCCGCATCGTACACCCGCTTGCCATTCTCCTCCCAGGGCAGGGTCCTGTCCTCGGTGCCCTGGATGACGATCAGCGGGTTTCTGCTCGCTCTGATCCGCTCGATGTTGTCGAAGTGCTTCACCAGCACGAATGCGCTCGGGACGTCGAGCGGGGACGCGCCCGCGACGACGGTATCGGCGTTGCCGATGGGCGCCTCGAGAAAGAGCAGCCTGCAGGACTGCAGGGCTGAGGTCTCCACCGCGGGAATGCTCCCGAGTGAATAGCCGTAGATGATGATGTCGGCCGGGTTCCACGACAGGTCCGTCGTGACGAACCGGAACGCGGCCTCGGCGTCTCGCACGAGGGCGTCTTCAGACGGGGTGCCCTCGCTCTTCCCGAACCCCTCGTAGTCGATGCTGAACACGTCGTACCCCATCTCCCAGTAGATTTCGATCCAGGAGAAGTAGTGGTTCAGCGAACGATAGTTGCCGTGGAAGTACAGGATCTTGTCGCGGGAGGCCGGGGTATGGAACGCGTGGACCCCGTAGATGGTCTTGCCGTCCACCGACAGCGTGTGCATCCGGGCGTTGCTGCCCGGAATGATGGCGGTCGAGAAGGCGTAGTCCTCCTTCCTGGGCGAGAACAGGAAGGAGTCGAGTGAGCATCCCGCGAACGACACGAGGCACAGCAGAAGGAGGATCCGTCTCATCTGAAGCGCCTCCCAAGCCCGAAATACAGGCCCACCGCGCCGTGACCAGGCGAGACATAGGTGACGGCCCCGTAGGTGTTCCGCAGGTAGGGGAGCAGATACATCGTGTCGACGAGGAGATCCCACTTGCCGAGCGCGAAGGCGCCGGCAAGCGATGGCGACGCCAGAACGTGAGGGGAACGTCCCTGTCCCATCGCCACCACGCCGGGCAGAAGCGAGATGTTCGGTGTCACCTGGATGGTGTACCAGGAGCTCAGCACGGGATACGCGCGAAACACGCGCGTGGCCGGGTTGAACACCAGAACGCCTTCCGCCTGGATGCCCAGGGACCTGGCCGGGAACCACGTGACATGCGGATCGAGCGCGATGTTTTTGAGCAGCATCACGGTGACCGGCAGGTCCACCCCGACCGCCACCGAGTCGGTGAGGCCGTAGCGATACCCTGCCTGGACCATTGGAACCGGCACCGCGAGCCCGCCGAGTTTGACGAGCGGCCCTCCCAGTGAGGCATGCACCTCGTGTGCGCCCTTCTCGAGCGGACGGGTGAGCACCGAGGTCGCGCAGGCCGACCCCAGCCAGGCGCCAAGCAGCCCGGCGGCCAGCACCGCTCTGGACCGAGACGGCCGCGCGCCGGCCAGGCCTGTCGCCGGAGAGCCGCCACGAGCGTGTGCGAATGGCATCACGTGCCAGAGTCTCCACGAATCGGATCTGCCGCTGGCGCGGAATGGAAGACGCGACGTTCGTGCGACACGATAGTCGCGGCGGTGGATCAAGTCAAACGCGGGGCCTGGCGTCCAGCACCGTGTTGAGCATGGAGCAGTCGCCGTCGGCCGACGTTCCAACGCCAGCCTTCGGCGTATCGAGTGGCAACCGGTCTCGTGCAGCGCGCGGCCTGCAGCCCGTCGCGTGCAGGTTGCGTCGGGCAGCCTCGTGGCGCACCCCGCAGCCTGTGCCCTGTAACCTGTACCCTGTAACCTATAGCCCCTACCCTACCGTCGTCCCTGCCGATCCATGGCCTGGTTGGCCAGGGCGTCCGCTTCGGTGTTGAACTCGCGGCGGATGTGCTCGAATTGCACGCCGGCAATCTGATCCTGAAGACGGGTCGCCTCTTCGAAGAGCGGCTTGAGGTTGGGGTGCTTCACGCGGTATTCGCCGCGCATCTGCCTGACCAGGAGTTCGGAATCCGAGCGGACGAGCACGCGAGGGGCCCTGTGTGCGATCGCGTAGTGGAGTGCCGCGATCAGCCCGCGGTACTCCGCGACGTTGTTGGTCGCGACGCCGATCGGCTCCGAGAGCTCGGCGACCAGCGTGCCGGACTCGTTCTCGACGCGCACACCGAAACCGGCCGGGCCCGGGTTCCCGCGGGAACCGCCATCGATGTAGCAGACGAGTCGGATACTCCCCGCTGGTGACTGGTGGAGGAGTGGCTGGCGGACCTCGGGCGTCTGACCGCGGGAGCCTCGCCGCCTCACGCTCTTCATGCTTGCGGCGGCGCCGGCCGAGCGGTGTAGTACAGGATGCGGTGACAGCTGTCGCACTGAATGATGGAGTCGTTCCGGTGAAGGTCGTTGTAGACCTGTGGCCGCAGGCGCACGTTACAGATTGAGCACCGGCCGTCCCGGGCCTCGGCGACTGCCGCCAGCTTGTGATGGCGCATCACCCGGTCGAAGATCGCCACCAGGTTCTGCGGGATTTGGGGAACCAGCGCCTCGCGCTCGATGGCCACCTCCCTGAGCTGCACGTGCGACTGCTGGACGTCCCGGGCGAGCGCCGCCCGTTCCGCCTCGATGTCGGCCTTCGCCTTGGCAAACTCCAGGTCGGCCTGCTTGACGTGCGCCGTGACGTCATCCTGTTCCAGCATCCGCTCGAGCAGGTGATCCTCGAGACGGCGGATCTCCTCGCCCGCGACTTCCAGCTCCTTCTGCATGGCCTGGTATTCGCGGTTCGTCTTGACCGCCATCATCTGTTCCTTGAACTTGGAGAGGCGGCTCTGGACCTCGGCGAGCTCCTTCTCAGTGGCCCTCCGGGCGACCTGGTTCGCCGTCAGGCGCTGGCGCTGATCTTCGAGGGTCTGCTGTTCGGCGGCGAGCTTCTCGTCCAGCTCCTGCTGGCGGATCGGCTCTTCGGCGATGGTGCGGCGGGCCTTCTCGGCCTGGTCTTCGAGTTGCTGCAGCCTGATGAGCCGTTCGAGATCCGCGTGCATGCGCCTCCGTTCTGCTGAAGGACCGCGTTGGCGTGGTGGGCCCACCAGGATTCGAACCTGGGACAGGCCGGTTATGAGCCGGCGGCTCTAACCACTGAGCTATGGGCCCCGATTGTCGACTCGCCCGACCCGACCCGCGGACACCCGGTGTCGGACGCCTCTCCCGGTGCGCCGCCCGGGACGAGGAGGCTTCAGACCTCAGGCCTCCGATCCGCCGCTACGAGGTTCGCCCCTCCAGGAACGCCCGCAGCTTGCGGCTCCGCGACGGATGGCGCAGCTTGCGCAGCGCCTTGGCCTCGATCTGCCGGATGCGTTCCCGGGTGACCGCAAAGCTCTGTCCGACCTCCTCGAGGGTGTGTTCGCTGCCGTCCCCGACCCCGAAGCGCATCTTGATCACCTTTTCCTCGCGGGGCGTCAGCGTCTTGAGGACCGCGTCGGTCTGCTCCTTGAGGTTCAGGTTGATCACCGCGTCGGAGGGCGACACCACCTGGCGATCCTCGATGAAGTCGCCCAGGTGGCTGTCCTCTTCCTCGCCGATCGGCGTTTCGAGCGAAATCGGCTCCTGCGCGATCTTCAGGACCTTGCGGACCTTGGAGACCGGGATGTCCATCCGTTTGGCGATCTCCTCGGAGGTCGGTTCGCGCCCCAGTTCCTGCACCAGCGACCGCGAGGTGCGGATCAGCTTGTTGATCGTCTCGATCATGTGCACGGGGATCCGAATCGTGCGGGCCTGATCGGCGATGGCCCGCGTGATGGCCTGGCGGATCCACCACGTGGCATAGGTGGAGAACTTGTAGCCGCGCCGGTACTCGAACTTGTCGACGGCCTTCATGAGGCCGATGTTGCCTTCCTGGATGAGATCGAGGAACTGCAGCCCGCGGTTGGTGTATTTCTTGGCGATGGAGACGACCAGCCGCAGGTTCGCCTCGACCAGTTCCTTCTTGGCCTGCTCGGCCTGTGCCTCGCCGCGGCGGATGGTCTCGAGCGTGCGCTTCAGCACGTCGGGCGTCTCCCCGAGGACGTCGGCCAGGCGCTTCACCTCGGCCTTCAGGTCCCGGTGCTTGACGGCGACGGCCTTGCGCTCCTCCTCCTTGAGGCGGGCCTTCTTGTTCTTCGGGTTGAGTGCGCGATCCAGGCCGTCGACCTCCCGCTGCACCCGCTGGACGTGCTCGACCGAGTCCTTGATGTCGTCGATGAGCCGGCGCTTCACGCCCTCGGTGAACTCGATCGCGCGGATGAGCTGCGACACCTGGACCCGGGCCCGCATCGCCTTCCAGCGCACGCGGCGGTATTTCCGCTTGTCCTTCTTGGGCGTGTCGCGCTGCTTCTCGTCGGCCTTCTCGTAGAGCTGGCGGGCCTTGCGCACCGCCTCGATCTGCCGGAGCACTTCGCGTGTGCGATCCTCGAGCCGATCGTCGGTGATTTCCTCGTCGTTGAAGATCACCAGCTCCCGGATCGTCCGCCCGCCCGCCTTGAGGTGATCGCCCATCTCGATGACCTTGGTGGCCACCGTCGGCGTCCTCGAGATGGACTTGATGACGGCGAGCTTGCCGCGCTCGATCCGCTTGGCGATTTCCACCTCGCCCTCGCGGGTGAGCAGCGGCACGGTGCCCATCTCGCGGAGGTACATCCGCACGGGATCGTTCGTCTTGTCGAGCGCGCCCGGCGTCAGGTCCAGCTCGAGGTCGTCTCCGCCCTCGCCCTGCTTGTCCTCGCGGTACTTCTGCTCGGAGTCGACGACCTCGATCCCGGCGCTGCCAAACGTGCTGAACAGGTCGTCGAGATCGTCCGACGAGGTGATGTCCGAGCGCAGCAGCTCGTTGACCTCGTCGTAGAGGAGGTACCCCTTCTCCTTGCCGATGGTGATGAGTTGTCGGACTTCGTCGTACTTGTCTTCAATCGACAAGGGTCTCTCCTCGCGTTAGCCGCCGGATGTCCCCAGCGCCTCGATGCGCTGCAGGAGCTCTCGTTTCTGTTGCCATAGATGATCGATGCTGTCGCCGCCCGAAGAGGGTCCCGCCTCCTGCATCCGGTCGATCTCACGCTGTACGGCTGCGCCCTCGCGCTCGAGCCGCAGGCGCTTGACGGCCCGGAGGCATTCCAGCACCGGTGCCGGGGGGGTGGCATCGGCCGCAATGTGGGTGACCAGCTGCGCTTCCTCTGTACTTAGACGCTCGAGCAGCGCGGAGGGTGAGAACCCGTCGGCGCGCTCGGACAACCCCCTCGCCAGCTCCACGACGTGCGCGGCCGACAGCACGTCGAAATCCTCGGGTTCCAGGCCCCCCAGGGCCGTCGCGGCCTCCTCGGGGCGGTTGACCAGCGCCCAGATCAGGCCGCGCTCGGCCGGCTTCAGCTGCCCGGGCGACGGGGGCCTGATCGACACGACGTCGGTCCGGCGGTCCACGGCCGCCTTGCGAATCTCGGCCCGCACCACCGACTCGGTCACCCGTGCCCGGTGCGCGATCCGGTCCGCGAACTGATCCCGCGCCGCGGCATCCGGAATCCAGCCCGCCACGGCCAGCATCTCCCGCAGGAACGCGTGCCGGCTCTCGTCGTTTCTCAGGTCATGAGCCGCCGCCGTCCGGTCGAGCAGGAACTCCAGGTACGGCTTGGACTGCTGGAGCTCGGCGCTGTACTTCCGGCCGCCGTTCTTGCGGATGAACGAGTCCGGGTCGTCGCCCCCGGGCAGAACCGCGACGTTCACCTGGAATCCCTCGCGCACCAGCAACTCGCTCGATCGCGTGGCCGCGCCCTGGCCCGCGGCGTCGGGATCGTAGCTGAGGACGACTTTCGACGCGAAGCGCCGCATGATCTGCGCCTGCTGGATCGTGAGCGCGGTGCCGCAGGTGGCCACCACCGGCAGCCGGCTCTCCTGCATGACCTGGGCGAAGTCGAAGTAGCCCTCGACGATCACCACGAACCCGGCCTTCCGCAGGAGCGGCTTGGTGACGTTCAGGCCGTACACCGTGCGGCTCTTGGAGTAGATCGGGGTCTCGGGCGAATTCAGGTACTTCGGCACCTGGTCGGCCTCCATCGCCCGGCCGGCGAAGGCCACCACGGTCCCCGTGTCGCGCGCGATGGGCACCATCAGCCGGCCCCGGAACCGATCGACCGCCTGCCCGCCCTCGCGCTCGACCAGCAGCCCGCTCCGGACCAGCATCGCGAGCGAGAAACCGGCCTTCAGGAGGTGACTCTTCAGGGCGTCCCGGGAGGACAGGGGCGAAGCCGAGGCCGAGCAGGTCGACGGTTTCCGGCTTGATCTGGCGGGCCCGCAGCTGATCCCGCGCCCTGGCTCCGGACGGGCCTTCCAGCTGCTCCCGGAACCACGCGCCGGCGACCTCGTGGATCTTGATCAGCGTCTCGCGCTCGCGGGCGCTCGCCTCGTCTCCATCCGGACCGGTCTCGGGCACGGTCATGCCGAACTTCTTGGCGAGCAACCGGACCGCGTCGGTGAAGCCCAGCTTCTCGTGCAGCTCCAGGAACTTGAACACGTCGCCGCCGACCCCGCATCCGAAGCAGTAGAAGAACCCCCGGTCGGGATTGACGTGGAACGATGGCGTCTTCTCGCCGTGGAACGGGCAGAGTCCCTTGTAGCTCGCTCCGACTTTCTTGAGCGAGACGTAGTCCTGGATGACCTGCACGATGTTCGCGCGGCCGCGGAGGTCCTCGATGAATGCCGCAGGAAACAGCGCCACTATTCCTTCAGCTCCACGACGGTGACGCCGCTGCCGCCCTGCTCGTGCGGCGCAGGCTGGTGACTGGCGACAAACGGATGACGCTGCAGGAACTCCCCGAAGGCCCGCCGGAGCTGCCCCGTTCCGTGCCCGTGGATGATGCGCACGACACGCTGATCGGCCAGCAGCATCTCGTCCAGGAACTTCTCCGCGCGGGACAGCGCCTCGTCCACCGTGCAGCCGATCACGTTCAGATCGGTCGGAACATCGTCCCGGCTCTGCACCTGGAGGTTCACGCTGACCCGGCTTTGCGCGGCTGGCTCGGCTCCCGCCACCACGTGCAGCTCCGCAAGCCTGGCGCGAAGCCGCTTGCCGCGCACGTCGATGTCGGCCTCGTCGTCCTGGACCGCCAGGACGCGTCCTTCCAACCCGAGCCCGCGGACCGCGACCCTGTCGCCCACGCGGGCCGGCCGGCCATCGGTCACGACCGGAGAGGCGGCCGGCTCACCCGGCTCGCGAAGCCGGTCCGCAACATGGTCGAGTGCCGCCCGCGCCTCCGATCTGACCGCGCCCGATTCCCCGGTCGACAGTGTCTTGCCCAGGGTCGCGCGCCGTTGAGCCTCGACACCCAGCTGATCCACCTGCCTGCGCAGATCGTCGACCACCTGGTCGATCTGCTGGCGCGCCGCCCTCAGGCGCGTCTCGAGCTCCTCGTCCAGGCGGTGTTTCAGCCGCTCTTCCTTCTCCTTCAGCGCCTGTTCCCGGCTTCGCACCCGTGCGGAGTCCTCTTCGATCGCCTCGCGCTCCCGGGTGACCAGCCGCCGCTCGTGCTCCAGGCCGTGCAGCTCCTCGTCGATCTTCGCCATGTGCTCGGCCAGCTGCGCTTCCCGCTCGCTGACGTTGCTGCGGGCCTGCTCGAGAATGGCCGGATTCAGGCCCAGGCGGCCCGCGATCTCCAGCGCGAGGCTGCGGCCGGGCGATCCGTACACGAGCCGGTAGGTCGGCGCGAAGGACTCGGCGTCGAATCCGAATGCGGCGCACGCGACGCCCTCCCGCGTGGAGGCGTAGGACTTGAGCGCGTCGTAGTGCGTGGTCGCCACCACGTGCGCGCCGCGCGCCTTCAGGTGTTCGACGACAGCCATGCCGAGCGCGCCGCCCTCGATCGGATCCGTCCCGTTTCCGGGCTCGTCGAGCAGGACCAGGCTCGGAAGGGCCAGCGTCCGTTCCACCTGGACCATGTTGCTGACGTGCCACGAAAAGGTGCTGAGGTTGGCGGCGATCGACTGCTCGTCACCGATATCCGCGAAGACGGATCGGAACACGGGGATGCGCGACCCGGCGGCGGCCGGCACGTGCAGCCCGGCCTGGGCCATCAACACCAGCAGCCCCGCGGTCTTGAGCGCCACGGTCTTGCCGCCCGTGTTCGGGCCCGTGACGACGAGCACCGAGGTCGGCGGCACCATCCTGATGTCCACCGGAACCGGCTCGGACGGCTCGGGCGGTCTGGTGCGCGCGGCGGCCGGCGAATCGTCGGCATCGGTCCGCGACGGGGCGTCTCGCTCGGAGGACGCCGGCTGGCTGAGGCGCGAGGTCACCACCGACATCAGCAGCGGATGACGGGCCGCACGGAGCTCGAAGGCGCCGTCGTTCGAAAGCGCGGGCTCGACGCCGCCCACCAGCGCCGAGAAGCGGGCCTTCGCCTGGATCACGTCGAGGTCGGTGGCGGCCTCGATGGTGCGCTGCAGATCGAGGGCGCGGCGCCGGAACAGGTCGGTCAGGTGAAGCAGGATGCGCCTGATCTCTTCGGCCTCCTGCTGCTCCAGCGCGACGATGTCGTTGTTGATCTCGACCGTACTGAGCGGCTCCAGGTACAGGCTGGCGCCGCTGGCGGAACTGCCGTGCAGAATGCCCGGGATCGACGTCCGGTGCTCGGCCCGGACGACCAGCACGAGCCGGCCGTTCCGATCCGTCACGATCTGATCCTGCAGGTACTTCGACGTGTCCTTGTTCCGGAGGAAGGACTCCATCGTGCCGCGCAGCCGCGTCCGCTGGCGGCGCAGGCGGTCCCGCATGCTCCGTAATTCGGGCGAGGCATCATCCAGCACCTCGCCGGACGGGTCGATCTTGTGGCGCACCTCGGCGGATTCGCTGCGGAACGCGGAAGAGCCCTCGACAATCGACTTCAGGATCGGGAACCCGGTCTCGGCGCGCCGGATGCCGGCCCGGGTGGCCTCCACCGAGTCGAGATAGTCGGAAAGCGCCAGCAACCTCAGCGGTTCGAGCCCGCGGCCCTCGATGGCGAGGCTTCCGAGGATGGCGCCCAGGTCGTGTGTCGCGGTGAGCGGAAACGTGCCGTTCAGCTCGATGTACCGGGCCGTCTCGGTCGTCGCGGCTTGCCACTGTCCCACGCGCCGGGGATCGGTCGACGGCCGGAGGGCGTCGAGCCTGGCCGCGCCGAGCGGAGTGGCGGCAAAACCGCACACGGCCTCGACGATGCGGTTGAACTCAAGGGCCTGCAGTACGGCTGGCTGCATAGTGAACGCTGGAATCTCGCTCGAGGAGAGGAAGGAATGAGTCCTCTCGCCTGCCCATCGCGTCTGATGAAGGCGAGCCTTTGGACCCTCACACGTCAGCCGCGCGACCCGCAACACTCCAATCTATGGGACGATGGGGCCGTTTGTCAAGGATCCCGGGCCCGCCCGGGCCGTCTCCAAGTGATTGACCAGGCTGGCGATGGACGCCGCGCCGAACCCGTTGTCGATGTTGACGACCGCCACCCCCGGGGCGCAGGAGTTCAGCATGCCGAGCAGCGCCGCCACCCCGCCAAACGACGCGCCGTAGCCGACCGAGGTCGGCACTGCCACGACGGGCACGTTCACCAGCCCTCCGACCACGCTCGGCAGCGCGCCTTCCATGCCGGCGACGACGATGATGACGCGGGCGCCGATCAACCGCGGCTGCTCGCTGAGGAGCCGGTGCAGGCCCGCGACGCCCACGTCGTAGAGGCGATCGACCGTGTTGTTCATCACTTCGGCCGACACGGCCGCCTCCTCGGCGACCGACAGGTCCGAGGTTCCCGCCGCCACTACCATGATCGTGCCGTGCCCGGCCGGCACGTCGTCCTTGCGGCGGCTGATGATCCGGGCGTCGGCATGCCAGGTCGCGTCCGGGACCTTTTCCCGGACCGTTTCGAACGCGGTTTCGGTGGTACGGGTGATCAACAGCGTCTGCCCGTGGCTGGCGATGCGGTCTGCGATGGCCGCGAGTTGAGCCGGCGTCTTGCCCTGTCCGAAAATCACCTCGGGAAAACCTGTACGCAACGCCCGGTGGTGATCGACCTTCGCAAAACCCAGATCCTCGAACGGCAGGTCGCGAAGCTGGCCGGTGAGGGCGGCCTGAGCCTCGACCACCGAGATGTCGTGGCGATCGAGTTGGTCCAGGATATGCCGCAGGCGGGACAGGTTCATGGGCGATCCGATTCGTTGAAGCGCCGGGGACGCACGGGTATAATGGCTGATTGTGCCTGTGCCGCACAACTCCCGAACGGCTGCCACACTATGACGCTGATCGAAACGCTCATCCTCGGGTCGTACTTCTTCATCCTCTGCATTCTGGCCGTCTACGGCTGGCATCGCTACTACCTTGTGTACGTCTACATGAGGCACAAGGACAAGGTGCCCGTCCTGCCGGACAAGGGCCTGGATCCGCTCCCGCCGGTCACCATCCAGCTTCCGATCTACAACGAGATGTACGTCGTCGATCGGCTGCTCGACGCAACCGTCCTGATCGACTACCCCCGGGAGCTGCTCGAGATCCAGGTGCTGGACGATTCGACCGACGAGACCCAGGAAGTGGCGCGGCGGGCGGTCGATCGGCTGGTGGCGGACGGATACGACGTCAAGTACTACCACCGGGACGATCGGACCGGGTACAAAGCCGGCGCGCTCGATGCGGGCCTGAAGGTCGCGCGCGGCCGGTTCGTGGCCATCTTCGACGCCGACTTCATCCCGAGCCGTGACTTCCTGCGTCGGACGATCCCGTATTTCGTCAACGAGAAAGTCGCCCTGGTGCAGGCGCGCTGGGGGCATGTCAACCAGGACTACTCCATCCTGACCAAGGCGCAGTCGATCCTGCTCGACGGCCACTTCGTGCTGGAGCACGGCGGCCGGAACCGGGCGGATCACTTCTTCAACTTCAACGGCACCGCGGGCATCTGGCGGCGCGAGGTGATCGGCCAGGCGGGCGGATGGCAGCACGACACCCTGACCGAGGACCTGGACCTCAGCTACCGCGCGCAGCTGCTCGGCTGGAAGTTCCTCTTCATCCCCGACCTGGTGGCCCCGGCCGAGGTGCCCGTCGAGATGAACGCCTTCAAGTCGCAGCAGCATCGCTGGGCGAAAGGGTCGATCCAGACCTGCCTCAAGCTGCTGCCGCGGATCCTGCGATCGGACCAGCCGTTCGGGGTCAAGGTCGAGGCGTTCTTCCACCTGACGGCGAACTTCAACTACCCGTTGATGACAGCCCTGTCGCTCCTGATGTTCCCGTCGATGATCATCCGGTACAACATGGGCTGGTACGAGATGCTGCTCATCGACGTGCCGCTGTTCTTCGCGGCGACCGCCTCGGTGGCCAACTTCTACGTCGTGTCGCAGCGCGAGCTGTACCCGGACTGGAAGTCCCGCCTCAAGTACGTGCCCTTCCTGATGTCGATCGGTATCGGCCTGGCAGTGAACAACACGCGGGCGGTGCTCGAGGCGCTGCTCGGGCACCAGTCCGAGTTCGCGCGGACGCCGAAGTACGGCATCGAACGCGGCAAGGACGACTGGGCGGGAAAGAAGTACCGGCAGTCGACGACGATCCAGCCGCTCATCGAGGTGGCGCTCGGTCTGTACTTCACGGCCACCGTGTTCTACGCCCTCGCGAACGGGATCTACGGGACGTTGCCGTTCCTGGTGCTGTTCCAGGCGGGCTTCCTGTACATGGGCTCGGTGTCGCTCGTCCAGCAGTTCGCCGGCGACAGCGTCATGCTCAAGACCCAGGTGGCGCGCGGGAAGTAGACCGCATCATCCTGCATGGCAGACGGAGCCGGGCCGGCCGGGCGCCCGAGAGGCCCGGGAACGCCGCACGCGCGATCCGGCCCGGGACGACTTCCGGACCGGAACTGACGCGGCAGGCGGGGAGTGTCGACCATGAACTTCGCCCGTCTGGCAGCCGCCGCGACCGTCGCGTGGCTTGCCTACCTCGTGGTCAGCTACGGGGTGAACACGTTCCTCCTCGCCGACCTCTATGCCCAGCACGCGACCGTGTTCCGGCCGCAGGGTGAGATGAACCTCGTGCTGGGGTTCGGGGCCGCGCTGGTGGGGTTCTTCGCGTTCGCCTACGCCTTCGCGAAGGGGCACGAGGGGGGAAGCGGGGTCCAGGAAGGTCTCCGGTTCGGGGTCCTCGTCGGGATCATCCTCGTGGCGTTCACCGTGATCTGGAACTACGTGACGCTGCCGGTCAGCGGACGGCTCGGGGTGGCCTGGGTGGTGGACACGGTGCTGGAGATGTCGCTCTACGGGGTCATCGTCGGCCTGGTCTACCGGCCGGTGGCGAGGCGTGCCTCCTGATGGATCAGCGCCTCATCCGAAACTTCGCGATCATCGCGCACATCGATCACGGCAAGTCGACGCTCGCCGACCGGTTTCTCGAACTGACCGGCGCCCTGCAGCCCCGGGAGATGATCGAGGCCCAGGTGCTCGACTCGATGGATCTCGAGCGCGAGCGCGGGATCACGATCAAGGCCCATCCCGTGCGATTGACCTACCTCGCGCTGGACGGGCAGAAGTACGTGCTCAACCTGATCGATACCCCGGGCCACGTGGACTTCTCCTACGAGGTCACCCGGTCGCTCGCCGCCTGCGAAGGCGCGGTGCTGCTGGTGGACGCCTCGCAGGGCGTCGAAGCGCAGACGCTGGCCAACGCCTACCTGGCGGTCGACGACAACCTCGAGATCATCCCGGTCATCAACAAGATCGATCTGCCCGGCGCCCAGCCGGAAGAGACGCGCCGCCAGCTCCAGGACATCATCGGCCTGGACGGCACCCACGCCATCCTGGCGAGCGCCAAGGAAGGCACCGGCACGCGGGAGGTCCTCGAGGCGATCGTCGCGCGACTGCCCGCACCGACAGGCGACCAGGCTGCGCCCCTGAAAGCGCTGATCTTCGACTCCTGGTACGACCCGTATCGGGGCGTGGTGATTGTCGTCCGCGTGCTCGACGGCGTCCTGCGCGGGCGGATGAAGATCCGGCTGATGGCGGAGGGGCAGGAGTACGACGTCGAACAGGTCGGCGTGTTCACGCCGAAGGCCGTGCCCGCCGACGAACTGGGCGTTGGCGAGGTCGGGTTCATCACGGCCGGCATCAAGAAGGTCAGCGACGCGCGGATCGGCGACACCGTCACCGAGGCGAGCCGGCCGGCGGTCGAGCCGTTTCCGGGCTTCCACCCCCTCAAGCCCATGGTCTTCGCCGGGCTCTACCCGGTGGAGGGCCACGAGTACCCGGAGCTGCGCGACGCCCTCGAGAAGCTGCGGCTGAACGACGCGTCGTTCTTCTACGAGCCCGAGTCCTCCGCGGCGCTGGGATTCGGATTCCGCTGCGGCTTCCTCGGCCTGCTCCACATGGAGATCGTGCAGGAGCGGCTCGAACGGGAGTTCGACCAGGACCTGGTCACGACCGCCCCAGCCGTGCTCTACCGCGTGACCACCACCGACGGCGTGGTGCACGAGATCGACAGCCCTGCGAAGCTGCCCGACACGACACGCATCCAGCGGTTCGAGGAGCCGGTCATCACCGCGATGATCCTGACGCCGACCGACTACGTCGGGCCGATCCTCCAGCTCTGCCAGGACAAGCGCGGGATCCAGAAGACGCTCGAGTACCTCGCCAGCAACCGGGTGCTCATCACCTACGAGTTGCCGTTCAACGAGGTGGTGCTGGACTTCTACGACAAGCTGAAGACCCTGTCGCGCGGATACGCCTCGCTCGACTACCATGTCACCGGGTACTGGGAGTCGCCGCTGGTCAAGCTCGACATCCTGGTCAACGGGGACCCGGTCGACGCCCTGTCGATCATCGTGCACCAGGACTCGGCCTACCAGCGCGGGAAGTTGCTGGCGTCGAAGATGCGACAGCTGATTCCGCGCCAGATGTTCGAGGTGGCGATCCAGGCGGCCATCGGCAACCGGATCATCGCGCGCGAGTCGGTCAAGGCCCTGCGCAAGAACGTGCTCGCCAAGTGCTACGGGGGCGACATCACGCGGAAGCGCAAGCTGCTCGAGAAGCAGAAGGAAGGCAAGAAGCGGATGAAGCGGGTGGGCCGCGTCGAGATTCCCCAGGAGGCGTTCCTGGCCGTGCTGAAGGTCGGGACGGAAGAGTCATGATCGAATTCAGGAAATCGGTCGTTCGCGAGTACTTCGAGTCGATCGTCATCGCGGTCGTGCTCGCGCTCTTCATTCGCACGTTCATCGTCCAGGCCTTCAAGATCCCCACCGGATCGATGGAGCCGAATCTGCTCGTCGGGGATCACCTGCTGGTCAACAAGTTCCTGCTCGGCCCGACCGCAACCGGCGCCGAGCGCTTCGTGCTGCCTTCCCGCGACGTCCGCAGGGGCGACGTGGTGGTGTTCAAGTTCCCGGTGGATCCCGAGCGGGACTTCATCAAGCGGGTGATCGGATTGCCCGGGGAAACCGTCGAGCTGCGTGACCGGCGCATCTACATCAACGGCAAACCGATCGAGGACCCGTACGCCTACTACCTTCCGCGGCCTGAGGTGGCCGATCAGCACGAAGTCACGGCCGAGGACGTGCGGGAGCACTACGGTCCCGAGACCGTGCCCGCCGATCAGTTCTTCGTGATGGGCGACAACCGGGACAATTCGCAGGATTCGCGCTATTGGGGCTTCCTGCCCCGCGACTACATCAAGGGCCGGGCCTTGATGATATATTGGTCCTACGAATCTGAACGCGAAGACTACCAGGAGGCCGGGCTGGGGGCCACGGTCCGCGGGATGGCATCGGTAGCCGTCCACTTCTTCACGCGGACCCGCTGGTCGAGGCTGTTCCACCAGATACGCTGATGATCAGTCGACTCATCAAGATCGTCATCGCCGGGCTCTGCGTCTATGCGGCGTGGCAGATCGGATCCGCGTACTGGCAGCACTACAAGTTCGACGACAAGGTGCAGCAGATCGCCCAGTTCGAGGTCGAAAAGGACGAGGAGAGCATCCGCGCCGAGATCCTCGACGAGGCGGGCCGCCTCGGGCTGCCGGTCAGTGCCGAGCGCGTGGCAATCCGCAGGCAGGCCGAACACCTCTACATCGACGTCAGCTACACCCGCAAGATCGACATCCTCCCGCGCTTCAGCAAGCCCTGGACCTTCACCGTCAGCGCCCATGGCTGGTTCGTGCCCGGCGGGCGCATTCCGCCAAAGAAGTAACCCGGCAGTCGGCGACCATCGGCGCGCCGTGCGCTGCGCCCATCACCGTTCCCCGGAAGGCGATTCCGGTCCTGCGCGCGCGTCGAGCCGGGCGGCTGGGATGCGCCTGAACAGGTACAACGGGCCGCCCTCCAGCATCTCGTAATCTGCTCTCCGCAGGTAGGTATCGATCCGGGCCACGACGCCGGCTCGATCGAGAGGCCACAGATCCCCGTTGATCGACAACGCCACGTACTCGGTCTGGACGCCGGGGAGCTCGCGGCCGATGGCCTGGACGACCTTCCGGTGACCGAGGTGCGGGATGAGGTTTGGCATCGCCGTGACCGAGGCGTCGGGCGGAATCGCGTCCAGGCCGCCGCGTATCGTCGACGCCGCCTGCCAGTCCGCGCGGACCTTCGTCGTCGCGAGCGAGCGCGGCAACGGCGAGTTGACCACGGTGATCGCGAACAGCCCGGCCACCAGGTAAGGCTCGACCTTTGGAAGCCGCCGCACGAGCGTGGCCGATCCGGCTATCGTCGCCATGAAGATCCAGGGCAGCACAGGCCAGATGTAGTGGCCATGGAGGCCCGCCTGCAGCGTATCGGACCGCGCCGCGAGGTTCACCAGCGCGCCGGGCGCCACCACGGCCAGCCACGGCGGTCCGGCCCAACACAGGAATCCCACCTGGCTGGTGATCGTAACGATGGTCGAGACGGTCTTCGTGCTGGCCAGTCGTCCGGCGATGATCGTGGCAAGGCGGTCGCCTTCGCCTGGGGCCATCAGCCGATCCTGGAGGAACGGGTTGCCGGCCGGCAGTCCATCGGCCGACCGGGACCAGGGCATCACGGCCAGCACCGCCGCCGAGAGCCAGACGGCCGCGATCAGTCCGAGGATCAGCCCGGCCCGACGCTCTCGTTGTTTCGCGAAGAGCAGCACGGCAAAGGGCAGCAGGTAGAGCGCCGCGTCCTCCTTGCAGCCCAGGGCCACCAGGGCGAGGATCCAGAAGGTCCTCCATCTCGCCGATCGCGCCGCCAGCACCAGGCCGAAGACCAATGCGGGCTCCAGGCTCTCGATGTAGAAGGGGCTCATCATCGCCACGTGCGTCCGCTGCGAAAAGAGAAACGCGGTCGTCACGGCGCACGCCAGCCACGGAGCCAGTTGACGGCTTGCGATGAGGTGGACGAGCACGGCCGCCACGCTGACCGCCGCGATCTGCGCGACGATGAGGAAGACGGGCGACTGGACCAGCGCGTAGAGCGGCATCAGGCCGTAGAGCGTCGGCATGACGTGGTGGGACCCGAGCGAGTGCCCGAAGAACGGCACGT
This sequence comes from uncultured Acidobacteriota bacterium, assembly GCA_963843385.1. Classification (GTDB taxonomy): domain Bacteria; phylum Acidobacteriota; class Vicinamibacteria; order Vicinamibacterales; family JAKQTR01; genus CAVOHU01. Next base: position 527,310 of record CAWJJY010000003.1, on the reverse strand, counting down.
GGCCTGGCGCGCCGTGCAAGGCACCCCAAAGCGCGTAGTCGAACACCGACAGATCGTAGGCGTTGGTCTGAAGCGCGATGTGGCGGGCGAGCCCGAGCGGAAGGTAGATCAACAGCCACGCGCCGAGCGGGACTCCGACGAACCATGGTTGGCCTGGTCGCACCCGGTGATTATACGGGCTGGTCAACCGACACGTGAGGACCGCTCGCGAGAGGACACCACCACGCCGTTCTTGACGACGGCCCGGATTGACGCGACGCCAACCCTCAGCAGGTCGACCGCGTCGCCGTCGAGGACGACCGCGTCCATCTGCTTTCCGACCTCCAGGCTGCCGACACGCTCGTGGCGATCGATCGCGTAGGCCGCATTGAGAGTCGCCGCGACGAGCGCCTCCTCGAGCGTCATGTTCATGGCGAAGCAGGCGAGCGCCATGGCAAACGGCATCGATGGCGAGAATCCGCCCCCGGGGTTGATGTCGGTCGCCAGGGCGACCGGCACGCCGGCGGCGATCAGATCGCGCGCGGGCGCATACCGGCCGATCTTCAGGTAGAACGCCGCGATGGGCAGCAGCGTGGCGACCACACCCCCTTCGGCGAGGGCGGCAATGCTGCGAGGCCCTGCGAACAGCAGGTGGTCGGCCGATCGCGCGTGGACCTTCGCCGCGACCAGCGATCCCCCGCTCTCGGCGAGTTCGTCGGCGTGGATGCGGGGCTTCAGGCCGTGCGCCTGTCCGGCTTCGAGAATCTCCACGGCCTCCTCTGGCGAGTAGACGCCCGTTTCACAGAACACGTCGCACCACTGCGCCAGGCCCAGGCGTGCGACCTCGGGGATCATCTCGCGCGTCAGCAGTTCGACGTAGGTGCGACGATCGCCGCGCCATTCGACCGGGATCTCGTGCGCGCCCATGAAGGTCGGCACGACCTCGATCGGATGGGTCCGGCCGAGCCGGGCGATGGCGCGCAGCATCTTCAGTTCGGCGTCTCGCTCGAGACCGTAGCCGCTCTTGATCTCAGCCGTCGTGGTGCCGTTTGCCAGCATCTCATCGAGCCGCAGGCGGGTCGTGTCGACGAGCTGGCCTTCGGTCGCCTCGCGCGTCGCCCGGACGGTCGCCACGATTCCGCCTCCGCCACCGGCAATCTCGGCATAGCTGGCGCCGGCAAGACGCCGCCGGAGCTCGTCGCGACGATCACCGCCGAACATGGCGTGGGTATGCGGGTCGACCAGCCCCGGAAAAACCGTGCATCCGTCTGCATCGATCACCGTTGCGTCGGCGCGTTGCCCGAACCGCCGGTCGCACTCGTCCCCGGGGCCCACGAACACGATGGCGCCATCCTCCGCCACGATGGCGCCGTCTGGAATGGACCCCACCTCAGCCTGGGCCGGGCCCCGGCGCGGGGCCGGGCCGGCACAGGTCAAGATCGCCTTGGCGCGTCGGATAATGAGCGTTCCAGGCATGTTGGCATTCTATGTCGTGGCGAGGGGTGGCCGGCTCAGGGAACCACAATTCTGGAACTGGGCGCACAACCTCGTCGCCCACTGTGCGCCTGGAGCCGGGAAGGATCCGGTCACCCCCCCCGGGTGGGCCAATCGTGGGATCTTGGGGGGGTCCCCACGACACAGGAGACGGCCCGTTCATTGCAGGGGGACTCCGTTGCAGTGCCGACGAACCTCGCGCCGAGCCTCTCCCTCGCTCCTGCCGAGAAGCAGGAAGTGCGCTTCCAGGACCGCCTTGGGCTGCGACTGGTCAGAACCAATGCCCAGGGCGAGTCGTTCGAGGCGTTCCGCCCCTGCCCTGAAATCGCCGGCATGCGCGAGTCGATCCACGAGCGGGTCGCGCGCCTCGCCAAATTCCGACAAGCGCGGTTCGTTCCGGTTCGGGGCGTTGAGGTCTCGCCCGATGACCTGGGCGGGGTTGAGATCGTGTCGGAGCACGTCCCGGGCATCCGTCTCTCGCAGATCCTCGACGCGGCGGGCAAGGGGTGGCTCGTCATCGAGACGAGCGCGGCGCTGCACCTTGTACGCGAGCTGCTGGGGGCACTCGCGCTGCTCCACGAATCACGGGGCGTCACGCACGGTTCCATCGGACCGGAGCGCATACTCGTCACGCCCACCGGCCGCATCCTGGTAACCGACTACGTCCTCGGCCTTGCGCTCGAACGCCTCAACATTCCCCGAAGCCGGCTGTGGACCGAGTTCCGGATTCCGATGCCGGTCAGCGGCGCCAAGGTGAGTATCGATGTCCGTGCCGACATCGCCCAGATAGGCTTCGTCGCCCTGTCGCTCCTCCTCGGCCGGACGCTCGAGACGAAGGAGTATCCGAGGCGAACCGCCGATCTGGTCGAAGGTCTGACCGTGACGGCAGACGTCGAGAGAGGTCAGGCGCTGCCGACCTTGCTCAGGACGTGGCTCAAGCGGGTGCTGGCTCTCGAGACACACTCGCAGTTTGTGACCGCCCGCGAAGCGCAGATGGCGCTCGAGGCGGTGCTGGCGAAACGCCCGAAGCTGCAGTCCGCCAACAGCCCGTTCAAACGCCTGGCCACCGCCTGCCTGCGCGGATTTCCCGACCAGGATGCCTCTGCCCGATCCTCGTTGATTGCAGGAGCGTCGACCACCGTCAGCCTCGTCCCGCCTCGCATCGATCCCGGCGTCGAGGCCTCCGCGCCGCTCGGCGCTGACGCCGCCGCCGGCCTGGCAGCCACCGCCGACTCGCCGATGTCACCTGCCGGACTGCCGGTCCGCGATCTGGGGGCCGAGGCCCTCCTGGCGATGACGGCGCTCGTTCAGGTTCCCGGCTCGGGCGAAGTGGAGACGCCAGCACCGGATGCGGTCCAAGGAGGAGTCCCGGACGAGGATTGGCAAGCGCCCGCTCCGACCTTCGTCGAGAGCAGTGACACGACCTGGAGCCCGACCGAGTACGACTTCGGCGACCTTTCGTCTGCGCCGGCCTCCATGTCGGACATTCCGTCTGTCGAGGTCGTCCCGCCGTTCAACCCGGTGCCCGGTGAGGTCACGATCCCGGCCGGGGTGGCGCGCTCAGGCGCCTTGCGACGAAGGGCCAGGTTGATGCTGCCCGATCTGCGCCCGAAGGATGCGCCGATCGTTGGTGCGCCACTCGAGGCCGAGGCGCGGACGGCAGATCCGGACGAGATCGTGCTCCCGAGCGGACTGGTGAGCCCGGCCGCACCGCCACCGATCGTTGAACCCGATCCGATCCCGGCGGAGGTCACGGTATACGAAGTGTCGTTCGATGCCGATGCGCTGCTGGGGGAGCCCGAAGACGTCAGCATCCCGACCAGCCTGGCAGACGCGGCTGCGATGAGTCACCCGCTTCCGCCGGTCGAGGCCGAATCGAGTCCGGCGGACACGATGGCCTTTGCTGTGCCGACCGAACTCGAGCCGCCGGCGGCACCCGCGGGAGAGGTCGCCATCCCGATCGAGTTGGTGGATCAGGTCGCGCTGGGTCTCACGCCTCAGGCGAGCGAGCCCGAACCGGAGCCGGCGAACGCAGGCTTCCTTGCCACGCGACTCGACGCAGATTCGGAGACCGCGCTCTCGATACTCGAAGCACCGCCGGACGAAGTGCTTCCTCAGACGCTCCCGGAGTCCGCGATTCAGGCGACGGCGATTGAGCCGATCGCGCCATCGATTTCGGAGTTGGCAGAGCGCGCCGGCCACCACGTTCGAAGACGACGTGCGCCGCGAAATTGCGCTGAGTCGCAGGCAGGCACTTTCGATCCCTCCGTTGCTCGTGGAGTCGATGAACCGCCCAGAGTCGGTGGATCGCCTGGAGTCGGTGAATCGCCTGGAGTCGGTGAGTCACCGGGAGTCGGTGGATCGCCTGGAGTCGGTGGATCGCCTGGAGTCGGTGGATCGCCCTGAGTCGGTGGGTCACCTGGAGTCGCTGGATCGCCTGGAGTCGCTGGATTGCCTGGAGTCGCTGGATTGCCTGGAGTCGGTGAGTCACCTGGAGTCGGTGGGTCACCTGGAGTCGACCTCAGCGCGAATCGAGCCGGAGGAGCCGCGGCCCGTCATAGGAATCGAGCCAGCCTTCGTCCCGGATGCCCCGGCGCATGCGCCGAGCTACGAGCACGTATCGCGGGAGAGTGTGGCGTACCCCGAGGTTCCCGTCCGACGGACTTCCCACCCGGTGGTCATCGACGAGGGACCTTCACTCGTCGTGCTGGTGATACAGGCTGCCCTGCGGGCGGTGCGCGATGCGGCGCTGGCGGCCGGTCGCCTCCCTGTCGTGTTGCTGGCCGCGGTGGTGGCACTCGCCGGCGGAACCTCGCGCGCGATCGTGCGGCTTGGCCGTGGCGTTCTCCGCGCGGTCACGACGGCAACGACGGAATTCGCCCGCGGAGCCGTTCGCCTGACGGCGCTGATGGGACGCAGCCTCGGCCGTGCGGTGCTGACCGTGACGACGGTGCTCCTCATGGGGGCCGTTCGCTTCGCGGGCGCCGTGGGCGGAGCCGCGCTCGCGATCGGCAGGTTGAGCCTGCGCGCGGGCACGTGGCTGGCCCTTGCGGGTTCTGTTGCCGGGACCCTCGTGCTGGCGGTCTTCACGCGAGGCGCGCGCGAGGCGGTACGAGGGAGTCGGAAGGCCGGCGCGCTCCTGCTGAAGGCCCTCGTCTCATTCGCTCGTTTCGCCGGGTTGGCGGCGCGGTCGTCCTCCAGGGTCGGGCTGGCCGGGCTCGTGCGAGGCGCCCGTCTTTCCGGACGCACGCTGAGGGCGCTGGGCGCTGCGTCATTGGCGGCGAGCGCGTGGCTCCTGCGCGCAATCACCTGGATGGCACGCGGGGCGGCAGGACTCGTGCGTTCCGCGCGCCGCGCGGAGCGAACGCCAGTCGAGGCGCCCCGGCTGATCACCCGGAGCGCACCGCCGGCGACTCGCGTCATGCGCCGGTGGCAGTACTTCTTCGCCGCGCTGATGATTCCGGTCGCGTTGCACGGGATCGAGGTGGCCAAGACGCGGTGGTTCGATGCGACGCCGCAGGTGGGCACGCTTCGCGTGGACTCGGCGCCGCGCGGCCTCGCGGTCCGTATCGACGGCGAGCCCTATGGTGCGACGCCGCTGTCGACGACGCTTGCCGCCGGCCGGCATCGAGTCGAGCTGCTCGGACGGGGCACCAGCCGCGTGCACGATCTCGTCGTGAACGCCGGGACGACCACGGTCCTCGGTCCGACCTTCACCGCGACGTCCCGGACCGGATCGCTTCGGGTGGAATCCCAACCCGAAGGAGCCGAGGTCTGGATTGACGGCGTGCGAAAAGGGCCGGCGCCGCTCACGGTCGACGGCGTGTCCGCCGGTCCTCACATGGTGCGCGTTCGCAGCGAGTCCGGGTCGGTCAGCCGGACGGTCCGGGTCCAGCCCGATCTGACCGCCGAGCTGATGATGCCGATCTACTCTGGGTGGGTCGCCGTGTTCGCGCCCGTGGAACTCGACATCGTCGAAGCGGGGCGCCTGATCGGCACGACGGAAAGCGGGCACATCCTGCTGCGGCCGGGCGAACATTCGCTGGCGCTGGTCAGCGAACGGCTCGGGTACCGCGAGGTCCGCCAAGTCGTGGTGTTGCCTGGAGAGGTCGCGGCGCTGAACGTGAATCTGCCGTCCGCCCAGCTCGAGGTCGTCGCGCCCGCGGGTGCGGAAGTCCGAATCGACGGCCAGCCGGTCGGAACAGCTCCGCTCGAGCCGATCGAGGTTGCGGTCGGCATTCGCGAAGTGTCGGTGCGGTTGGCGTCGGGGGGTGAGCAGCGGCAGACGACGACCGTTACCTACCGGTCACCCAATCGGGTGGTTTTCAACTGATCCAAGTGCGATAGTCCGGCTGGCGGCTGGCGGCTGGCGGCTGAAGGGTGGAGGTTGCCGGCTCGAGGCCGACGGTCAGCCGCGAGGATCCTGGCCTATCCGGCTCCTCGCCCCGCCGCTGATCTCCCGCGGGTGAGCACCCGGATCTCCCGACAGCAGACCCGTCGTGCGCGGCGGCAACACGCCGTCCGCATCGGGCCCAGGCAGGCCTTCTACGACCGGCGATCGGCTGAGCCGGGCAGCTCGTCCTGGCCCGGGCCGGACCAGGTATGGGACAGCGCATCGACCGATCGCGGCCGGTGGAGCAGCACCTTGTCGTCGCGGTCCCGCGTTTCCTGCTCGCGAATGAACTCCAGCGCGCCCCTGACGGCGGCGATGGTGGACTCGAGCGAGGTCTCGACTTCCTTGCGCTTCAGCCGCAACCCGTCGATCTCCCGCTGGATGTCCTCCGCACGCGCCTGCGTCTTCTCGAGGATCAGATTGGCGCGGGACTCGGCTTCATGGACGATGTTCCGGGCCTGGTCGTGTGCGGTCTCCTTGATTTCATCCGAGAGCCGTTGCGCGGTCAGCAGCGTGTTGCGCAGGTTCCGCTCGTGCTCCCGGTGCTCGTTGACCAGGCCCTCGAGCCTGAGCACTTCCTGGCGCAGGCGTTCGGTTTCGTGCAGCGCCGCCTCGTACTCGTCGGCGACCTCTGCGAGAAACGCGACGACTTCCGAACGGTCGAAGCCGCGGAGGACAGAGCGGAATCGCTGTTGACGTAGATCGACAGGGGTCACGTTCATGGATGAACCTCTCTTCGGCGAATCGGTATCAACTTCCGCTCGACGGGCGTCTGGCCGGCGTCCGCGCGAGCTTGCGGCAGCGCCACCGCCCTAGCGCCCGCGCGACCCGAAGATCGCGGTACCGACGCGGACCAGTGTCGCGCCTTCTTCGATCGCGACCTCGAAGTCGTGACTCATCCCCATCGACAGCTCCCGAAGCATCGATGGGGCCACGCCGCGCCGCCCGAGCTCGTCCCGCATCTCGCGCAGGCGCCTGAAGTAGGACCGAGCATCCTCGGGATCCGGCGTGAAGGGCGGTAGCACCATCAAGCCGACGACTCGTGCCGCCTGGCACGCGCGGCCCGCGTCGAACAGCGTCATCAACTGATCCACCTGGGCGCCGTGCTTGGTCGGCTCACCTGCGAGGTCCACCTGGACCAGCAGATCCGGGCGCCGCCCCGCCGCCTTCGCGGCGCCGTCAACCCGTTCGAGCAGCTCAACGCTGTCGATCGAGTGAATGCAGGCGAACGCTTCCGCCGCTTTGCGCGCCTTGTTGGACTGCAGGTGGCCGACGAGGTGCCAGTTAATCGCCTTATCGGCCGATTGGGCCATCTTCTCCAGAGCGTCCTGAACCCTGTTCTCGCCGAAGTCCGTCTGGCCGGCGTGAACGGCGGACAGGACGGCGTCGATCGGATGGGTCTTCGAGATGGCCACGAGCCGGATCGACGAGAGCGCCCGTCCGGCCCGCGCGGCGGCGCGGCCGATACGGCCCCGCACCTCCGCGAGGTTGGCCGAAATGATGTCCTGGGTGGTCACGGGTCGGGCGAGAATCCGCCCGGGCCGGGAACCCCTGCGCGCCGTGATGCGCGCGGGAGCCACCAGCCCGGAGCGAGGCCCGCCTACTTCTTGATCTGGGACAGGATGCCCTTGGCCTGCACGGCGTATTGGCCCGTTGGCGCCAGCTCGAGATACTTCTCGAACATCGTCACGGCCTCAGGCAGCTTGCCCTGGTTCAGGTTGGCCATGCCGAGCTGGTAGTACGCGTCGGAATGGTCCGGTTTCATCTTGATGACTTCTTCGAAGGCGGCCCTGGCCTCGTCTATTTTGCCCGCATTCCACGCGATGACGCCCTGGTTGTATTGCGCGTCCACGCCGGCGGTGCCGCCCGGAGCGCCCGTCGAGGCGAGCTCGGTCGCCTTCTTGCTGGCCTCGGTGGCCTTGTCGAATTTCTTCTGTGCGTTGTAGACCGTGGCCAGACCATTGTAGGCGTCGATGTAGTTGGCCTTCAGCTCGATGGCCTTGTTGAAGGCCGTCTCTGCGTTGTCGTAGTCCTTCTTCTGATTGTAGGCGTACCCGATGTTGTAATAGCAGTCGGCGCAGGCCGGCACCAGGCCGGCGGCCTCGTTGAACTTGGCGATCGCCTCGTCGTACTTGCCATCCTTGCTGAGCGCCACTCCCTCCTCGAAGGACTTCTTGATGGCGGCGTTCTTAGCGGCGGCTTCCTTGCTCAACTCCCCGCCCGGGCCGCCCAGCACGAAGTTCACCTCGCCCGGAGCGCTCAGCGTCGCGCGCACGTCAAAGCTCTGCGACCCGAGGTCCTTGAATTCCGCGGTGACCTTGTAGGTGCCCGAGGGCAGGCCGATCTGGATGAACTCACCCTTCTTGTTGGTCTGGACCTCGTACTTGCGTGCGGCGCTGTCCTTGTTCTCGATGAGCACCTTGGCCTTCTCGAGAGGCTTGCCGGCGGCGTCAACCACCTTGCCCTTGACCATGGTCATCTGGGCGAAGCCGGGGGAGGCGGATAGAACGGTTACCGATACGACAGCCGCGAGCACCAGGAGGTGGCGGCTGGAGAAGAGGCGGGACATTGGAACTCCTCCAGAGATGAAACAATAAGGCCAGCGGGGACCGATCAGGGGAAGTTTACACCCAAACAACACGATGCCGCGACCTCTGGCCGATCGGGCCCTGGCCGAGGACCGATCCTCACCGGAACGCGTGCGTTTCGAGCGCCGTCCGAATCGCGCCGAAAAAGGCCTGCGCCATGACCTCGTACCCCTGAGAGGTCAGGTGCAGGCCGTCCGGGCCGATGTTGACGCCAGGCGCCGCATTCAACGGGGTGAACACATCGACCAGCGTCAGGCCGTCGCGCTGGGCCAGCGTGGCGAGCTCCCGATTGAGGGTGCTGACATACGGGGCCCCGCCGCCGCCCCGGAGCGACCCCTCGATTTGAGGCGGCTGGTTGGCCAGAAGGACTCGCACGCCCCGTGCCTGTGACGTACGGATCATGGTGTCGAGCGAGCTGAGAATATCCGGAATGGCCTCAGCCTTGCCCGAAGACAGATCGTTGGCCCCCTCCTGGAGGAGCAGCACCTCGGGATTGTCGCTGGCGAGCACGCCCGGAAGCCGGAGCACGCCGTCGGCGGTCTTCTCGCCGCTCAGGCCCTCGTTGGCGACGGTGAAGGTCTGGTCGGTGTAGCGCGCGCTCAGCATCTGCTGGAGCTTCTCCGGGTAGGCGCCCGGAAAGACGAACAGGATCATCGACCGGGCAGAGAGGGCCTGCTTCCCTTCGGTCAGGCTGTCGCCGAACGCCGTGAACCGCGTGACCGCCAGCGACGGCACGGTCGTGACGCTGACCTGGAACGCGCAGGTCGCTCGGCGGTTGTAGCCGTCGAGCGCCGTGCATGTCACCGGGGTTGTTCCCGCCGCGAACGGTGTCCCGGAGGCGGGCACGCAGAAATACGAGACCGGCGGAATCGCGCCCTCGGATGTCGGGTCGGGCCATGTCACCGTCGCCGGCTGGCCGAAGTGCGAGACCGCGGCCTGATTGGCAGGACACGTGGCAATGAGCGTTGGCGGTGGTGGCGGCGGTGTGGGGGTGGCCGGGCCCTTACATGCGCCAAGGAGAAGACAGCTGCCGACCAGCAGCCCGCGCCGGACCTCGAAGAAAAGACCGCGATTCATCAGCCTGCTCGCACCCACGTCAAGACCCCGGCGTTCAAGAGCAACGGTAGCCCCGTAGTCTACAGCGCCGCGCCCCACCCAGGTCAAGACGGCCTTCGCCGGAAGTCACCGACTGGCTGTCAGGACGGTGAGAGGGGAGCCTCGCCGAAAAGGGAACGGCTTCGTTGCGACGTTCCCGCCGGAAGGGGCGGTGTGTCTTCTGGCCTCCCGGCTCGATGCGTTCGAGGAGGGCGCCGATGTGTCGGTGCGAGGGGAAGGTTGCGCCGGCACCAGCCTGTCGTGCCAGGGTACACGGCACGTGCGCCGCCATGTCGACAGCCTACGGCACGATCAACTGAAACTGGTTGGATGCGGCGCTGGTACCGCACAGGTTTCTGGCCTTCACACGCACGTAGTACGTGCCGGAGCCGATCCCTCCGAAGGCGACCGTCGTGCCCGCCCCGCCGAGATCGAGAACGGCGAGATTCGAGAGACCGGGAACTGAACCGGCTTCCAGCACATAGGTAGTCGGCCCGTTGCTCGTCCCCGCGAAATTCGGCGCGGTCCATCCGAACTGCACCGTTCCGCCGCTGTTGCTGGTCGTGAGCAGGCCAGAGGGCGCTCCCGGCGCCGCCGTGCAGCCGACCAGCAACGCCACTTCATTCGACGGTCCGCTCGCGCCCTTCGTGTTGGTGGCCCTGACCCGCAGGAAGTACGTCCCATTCCCGACGCCGCTCGACGCGAAGGACGTCACGGTGTTGCCGGTCGAGAAGTTCGCGAGGTCGGCGAGGCCGGGGGATGAGCCCGCTTCGATGGTGTACGCAGCGGGTGAGTCCCCCGTGCCCGGCGCGGTCCACGACAGCGTGATCGAGGACCCGGCCGAGCTCCACACGAGACCGCTCGGCGCGCCGGGCGGAACGGTCCCGACGATGAGCGTGACCTCGTTCGACGGCCCGCTCACTCCGACCGCATTGGAGGCCCGGACGCGGACGAAGTAGGTGCCGTCTCCCACGCCCGATGCAGCGAAGGAGGTCGACGTGTTGCCGGTGGAGACGTTGGCAAGATCAGCCAGACCAGTGGCCGAGCCGGCCTCGATCACGTAGGAGGTTGGCGGTCCGCCGCTCGCCGGGGCGTTCCAGGACAGGGAGATGGACGATCCCGTTGAGGAAGAGGTCAAAGCGCGTGGTGCGCCCGGCGCCGAGTTGGCTGGCGCCTGTTGAACGGTCAACACCTGGCCAGCGATTGTCACCGTGCCAGTCCGTACGAAGTTCGTCGGGTTGGCGGCGACGGTGTAGTTGATGGTCCCGTTGCCTACACCTGAGGCCGTCGCGGGACTCACCGTGATCCACGTGACGTTACTGACGGCGGACCACGCGCAGTCGGCCGCGCTCGCAGTCAGGGCCACGCTCGCCGCGCCACCGGCAGCGGTCGGACTCGCCGACGCCGGGGCAATGGTGAGTGTGCACGGCGCCGCCACGAGCGCCGCATTGCGGGTCGTGGTCCCGCCCGCGGTCACGAGCACGCCGGTGAGCGTCTGCGGAACGTATCCCGGCTGCGAAACGCTGACATCGTAGGTGCCGCTCGCCACTGAGAGGAACTGGTAGGTGCCGTTGGCGGCCGTCTGCGTGGAGGCCAGGGTGCCCAGCTGAACAGCCGCGCCCTGGATGGGCAATGCCGTCGCGCTGTCGGTGACCGTGCCAGTCAGCGATCCGGTTCCAGGGCCGCACGACGGGAACTTGAAGGAGCCGATGCGCGTTCGCCACGGAGCTCCGCCAGCAGGCTGTACCACCGTGGTCGTGTAGTACTCCTGCGTGTACCAGAAGGTGCAGTCGTCGACCGGGTCGACGGTCATCGAGCTGTAGTCGCCCCAGCGCCCCGTGGACTGCGTCTGCGCCCCGGTTCCGGCCACCATCGTCACTTCGCTCTGCGGCAGGGTCCCGAGCGGATCGCTGACGAGCCGGCCGGCATACCGGATTGACGGAAACAAGGCGGTGCCCGACACCGAGAATCCGAGCGCAATGTCGCCACTTCCGTCCATGGCGATGCTGCCCATCCAGCGATGATCGGCGTCGGGCGCATACGTGCCGGCCTGGAACACCGTCGGCACGCCTCCGGGGTTCCGCACCTCGTACCAGCGAATCCCCGCATGATCGGTTCCGTCGACATCAACGGAGTGGTTCAGGACCAGCGACTCGTGGTCTCCGAAGTTCCGGTAGGCCAGGCGGTACATGAGGCGATCGGCGATTGCATCGATCTTCACGGTCGTGCCGGCCTGCGGGATACAGTTCCGGAGGAATCCACACAGGTTCGCATCGAATCCGAGGCCAGCGGCGGTCAGGTCGATCACGGCCGGGCCGGTGAACGTCGAGTTCGCGACCTTGGCCCAGTCGACGTGGAACTTGAAGAGGTGAAGCTGATCGGTGGGCCATCCCCACGCGTTGTCCTCGACCTCCATGAAGTAGTCGGGCGAGCCGGCCGGCGGCGGGGTGGTCCCGTCGAGGTCGCTCGGGAGCATGCCTGAGAAGAGCGGGTTGACCCCGAACAGATCGAAGTACACCGCCTGCGCCGGAAGCCCCGCCAGCATCTTGTCGCGTTCGAACGCCACGACACCCTGGCCGGCCCACGCGACGGTCCCGCTCGAGAACTGATTGAACGACATGTAGTACCCGTCGGCCCACACGCCGAAGTGCGGGTAGTCGTTCACCTTGTTCGAGGGCGATTGCCAGATGTACCGATTCCACGCGCCCGTCGGGTCGTTCGTCGTGGAGACTGCCACACACTCGTAGAACGGGGCGACCGGATAGGTCGGCAGCGCGAACTGTGCCATCAGCCAGCGCCCCGCCTGGCGGTCGTACAGCGTGATGGGGTCGCCGTTGTTCGATGTCTCGCACGGGCCGCCGAATCCCGCCCACAGCGTGTTGCCGGCCGCGAAGCCCGGGCCAGGCGGATAGACCTTGGTGCCGCTCTTGTCGAAGATTGCAAACGAGAGGTTGACCCACTGCACGTAGTGGTTGGGGCCGACTGCGCCTTGCGTATCGGGCGGTGACACGCTCGAGGCGTTGGTCACGCCATCGAAGCTGGCAACCGGAGCCGGCATCGGCGCGAGCCCGGGATTCACCTGCGCGGCCGAATCGATGCGCGCAAACGGGCCGGGCTTGATGGCACCGGCCCGGTTCGGGAGCGCCTTGTTGATCCGGACCATCGGCGCCTCCATGGCCGGCGGGTCGATCGGCGTCAACGCGTCGAGCCGGGGGGAGACGTCGGACTTGAGAGACGGGTAGGGCATCGGGCTTCCGGCCACCTGCTGCGGCGGCTGTGGAACCGGACGCGACTGGGCGCGCACCGGTTCCGAGCCCACGACGATCCCGATGGCGACGGCCGTCGAGCACGCGACCCCGATTCCCATCACCCGGGCGTATCTGCCTTTGTGCATCTCTCGCTCGTGCGTGAGCCGTGGTTCCCTTACCTGTGGAGACAGGTCGACTGACGAGGGGCCGAATGCGCATCGCGTCCGTTCGAACGCGCGTGACAAGCACGAATCCGCGCAGTACGAGGCAGGCGTTCGCGGAAGGGAATTCCGCTAATGGTATGAAGACTTACGTGGCAAGAAACTTCCGGGTCCGAACCGTCTCTCATACGCCAACTCATGAACGTGGAATCTCGCAGGCCGAACGGCCCGGAATCGGCCCCATCGGCGGGCGCCGGCCACCCAACCAGCTGGCGTCCATCCCGGGGATTGCACAAGGTGTGCCCGGATCTCGAGGGGAAAGGACCGGCTTGATCGAGCCGGTCCCTGCGGATGCAGACCTTGGGCGGGCGGAAGCCGAAGATCGAGATTGGCGATCCGCCGAAGTGCGGTAGCGAGCCTGATTTCAGAAACCTCTGAAAAGAGAGGGGGAGGGGGGAAGCGGTCAGACGAGTGGTCGCCCCGCCGGCCCGGGCACCCGCGAGGGGGTGCCCGGGCGGCGAAGCGTGTCAAGCGCGGTTGAGTTACGGGACGATGAGCGTGAACTCGTTGGAGGCGGCGCTGGTGCCGCACAGGTTTCGCGACTTCACGCGCACGAAGTACGTGCCCGGCGGGATGCCGCCGACGGTGAATGTCGTGGCGGCGCTGCCGAGGTCCATGACCGCGAGGTCCGAGAGCCCCGAACCGGACCCCGCCTCGAGCACGTAGGTCGTCGGCCCGTTGCTCGTCGCCGCGAAGTTCGGCGCGGTCCACCCGAACTGCACCGTGCCGCCGCTGTTGCTGTTCGTATGGAGACTGCTCGGCGCGCCGGGCGCGGCCGTGCAGCCGACCCGCAGCGGAACCTCGTTGGACGGTCCGCTCGTGCCCCCCGTGTTGGTGGCCTTCACCCGCACGAAATACGTCCCGTTCGCAATTCCGCCCGCCGCGTACGAGGTCGCGGGATTGCCCGTCGAGAAGTTCGCGAGGTTCGCAAGACCCGTGGACGATCCGGCTTCGATCATGTAGGCCGCTGGCGCGCCACCCGTGCCTGGCGCCGTCCACGCGAGCATGATGGTCGATCCAGCCGAGCTCCACGTCAGCCCGCTCGGCGGACCCGGCGCGGCCGGGCCCACGACGACGATCACTTCATTCGATGGGCCGCTGGTGCCGCCGCTGTTCGTGGCGCGCACGCGAAGGAAGTAGCGGCCATTCGGGACACCCGGTGCACTGAACGACGTCAGCGTGTTGCCGGTCGAGAAGTTGGCGATGTCCGACAGTCCCGTGGCCGACCCCGCCTCTATCATGTAGGCTGTCGGCGAGCCGCCGGTTGCCGGCGCGGTCCAGGCGAGGTTCAGCGTCGATCCGGCGGCACCTCCGATCAACCCGGTTGGCACACCGGGCGCCATCGCGCCGACGACGACGCGGACCTCGTTGGACGGCCCGCTGGTGCCGGCGCCGTTGGTCGCCTTGACGCGAATGAAGTATTCGCCGTTTCCCACGCCGATCGCGACGAAGCTCGTGTTGGTGTTGCCTGTGTTGACCGTCGCGAGGTTTGCCAGGCCGGGAGCCGAACCGGCCTCAATGATGTAGGCGGTTGCGGGGCTGGCGGGCAACGGCGCCTGAGAGACCGGAGCAGCGGGCGCAGTCCACGACAGTGTGACGGTCGATCCCGTGGCGCTGCCCGTCAGAACGGCCGGCGCCCCAGGGGTGGTCAACGGGACACACGACGGGAACTTGAACGAGCCGATGCGCGTGCGCCACGGGGCGATCCCGGTGGTGGCGAGGTACTCCTGCGTGTACCAGAACGTGCACTCATCCGTCGGATCGAGTGTCAGCGAACTGTAGTCGCCCCAACGAGAAGCGTTGTGGGTTTGCGAGCCCGTGCCGGTCATCATCGTGACTTCGGTCTGTGGCAACGTGCCTGCCGGATCTCCGGGCAGCCGCCCGACATACCGGATGGACGGGAACGTGGTGCCGCTCGACACGGAGAACCCAAGCGCGATGTCGCCGCTGCCGTCCATCGCGATGCTGCCCATCCAGCGGTGATCGGCATCGGGACCATACGTGCCCGCCTGGAACACGGCCGGCGTCGCGTTCGGGCTTCGCAGTTCGTACCACCTGATCCCCGCGTGATTGGCGCCGTTGGTGTCGACGGTGTGGTTGAAGACCAGCGATTCGTGGTCGCCGAAGTTGCGGTACGCGAGCCGATACATCAGGCGATCCGAGATGGCGTCCAGCCCGACGGCCGTGCCCGGCTGCGGGATGCAGCTTCGCGATCCGCCGCACATATTCGAGTCGAACCCGAGACCGATATTCGACAGGTTGACAACTGTCGGCCCCGTGAACGTCGAGTTCAATCTATTGGTCCAGTCGACATGGAACTTGAAGATCTGGAGGATGTCCGTCGCGCCCGGTCCCGCTCCATCGTCAGCTTCGATGAAGAAGTTCGGCGAGCCGGCCGGCGGCGGAGAATAGCCGTCGAGGTCGCTCGGCAGCATGCCGCCGAGATTAGGGTCGCGGGCGAAGAGGTCGAAGTAGACCGAGTCAGCCGAAGGCAATCCGGCCACCATCTGGTCACGGTTGAACGCATAGACACCGCCACCGGCCCAGCTCAACGTTCCGCTTGCGAACTGATTGACCGACATGTAGTACCCGTCCGGCCAAATGCCGAAGTGCGGGTAGTCGTTCATCTTGAGCCCGGGTGATTCGAACATGTATCGGTTCCACGTGCTGGTCGGGTCATTTGACGTCGAGACCGCCACGCACTGGTAAAACGGACCGTTCGGGAAGTTCGGCAGCGCAAACTGTGCCATCAACCAGCGCCCAGCCATCCTGTCGTATAACGTGATGGGATCACCGTCGTTTGTCGTGGCACAGGGGCCGCCGAATCCCGACCAGATGGTGTTGCCGGCGGCGAAACCCGGGCCGGCCGGAAACACTTTCGTGCCGCTCTTGTTGTAGACCGCATACGCCAGGTTGACCCACTGCACATAGTGATTCGGGCCGACGGCGCCCTGGGTATCGGGCGGCAGCACGCCGCTGACATTGTTCACGCCATCGAAATTCGCGAGCGGCGATGGCATCGGCGCCAGCCCGGACAGAGTCTGCGCGACGGGGTCCTGCCAGGGTTGTTTCACCTGTTGTCCCATGCGCACACGAGCCGGCAGAAACCTGTTGATCCTGACCTTGTAGAGGTCGTGTTGGATCGGCTCGATCGGCAGCATCGAGTCCATTCGCGGCGACACATCGTGTTTCACGGACTTGTACAGCACCGGCCTCGCCGTGACCTGCGGCTGAGAAGCGGCCCGACCCTGTCCGTCCTGACGCGCTCCCGCGCTCAGCGGCGCCGTTTCCGCCAGCATGGCCATGGCAATGGCTGTTGAGGCGACAACAGCGATCCCCATCATCCCGACGTTTCGACCTGTGTTCATGCCTCACTCCTGTGTGCTCCGCCTGCGCGCCAACAAGTGTGGGGTACGCGCGGGCAGGGCGGCAGTCCGCAGTTCAGCCTCGAACCTGACGGATACCTCCAGTCCCGTGACGTGCGAACGACGGGATTCCGAAGGTGGTGAATCTGCCAAGCGTACCATGAGCGAGATGGTCGGAGATCGCCAAAATCGCTGACATTCGCCGGACCGCCACCGCCCGGCCGCCGCTCGAGAATCCGCACGAGACCTCGGCCGGCGCGGGCGGTGAAGATGAGGCCAACGCGTTGCCTGCCGCCGGTTTCTTGACGGTCAGTCGAGGAATTCGGAGATGTCGTCCAGGCGGGTCGTGATCGGCGCGGGCGGGAGGGAACTGAGGAAACGCTGGCCGTAGCCCATGGTGCGCAGGCGCGGATCGAGGATGGCCAGCACGCCTCGATCGGTGCGATGCCGGATCAGCCGCCCGAGGCCCTGCTGGAGGGTCAGGATCGCGAGCGGCAGCTGGAAATCGTGGAAGCCGTCACCGCCCCGCGCCGTCACGGCCTCGATGCGCGCCGCCACCAGCGGATCCGCGGGTGAGGCGAACGGCAGCCTGTCGATGATCACGCAGCTCAGGGCGTCGCCCACCACGTCGACGCCCTGCCAGAAGCTCGATGTCGCGAGCAGGACCGCATTGGGCGTCGATCGAAACTCCTTCAGCAGTGTCGATCGGGGCGCGGAGCCTTGCACGAGGATTGGATACTCGAGGGAGGATTCAACCGTGTCCTCGACCGCGCGAAGGACGGCGTAGCTCGTGAAGAGCACGAACGCACGCCCGCGGGTGCGCCTCAGAATCTCCACGATCTGCTGCGCTGCCGCCTCGCCGAATCCCGGCTGCTTGGGGGAAGGCATGCGCGGGGGCAGGTAGAGAATGGCCTGCCGCCGGTAGTCGAACTCGGATTCGAGCTGCAGCTCCTCGGCTCGCGAGACTCCGAGCCGCCCGCGGATGTACGAGAAATCCCCCGCGACAGCCATGGTCGCCGAGGTCAGCACGGTGGCATGCGTCCGGCCGATCACCAGCTCGCGGACGTAGGCCGACACGTCGATCGGCGACGCGCGGAGGAAGATCCCCCGGCCTCGGCACTCGAGGTAGAACACGTAGTCGGCATCGCCGGCGTTGAGCAGGAACCGGAGATCGTCGCGAATCTCGGCGGCGCGCCGGCAGACGGCGAGCAGATCGTCCGGCGCTTCCTTGAAGGCGGCGGCCGCCGCTTCGAGCGTGTCGAGCGCGTCGAGAAGGTGCTGACCGGGTTCGACGGCGGCCTCCAGCATGCCGGGGCGAATCCTCATCCGATCGTCCGATTCCGCCCGAGGCCCCGGCCGGCGGCTGCTGCTGTTCCTGGCGCGTGAAGGCAATCGTCCCGAAGAACAGTTTCGCCCGGTACTTGACCTCCGCGATGGCGCGCACGAGCTGGCCGCCGGCATCCTCAATCTTGCGGCCCGAGAGCACGCGCTCTCCGTCCCGCACCAGCTCGTCCAGCCGGTAGTTGCTCACCGAGAATCCGAAGTACTGCGTGGCAACGTCTTCGAGCTGATGAGCCTCATCCACGATCAGGAACGCGGCAGGCGGAATCACCTCGCCGTATGCGTTGTTGCGCACGGCGGCGTCCGCGCAGAGCAGATGATGATTGACGATGACGATGTCGGAGTCGGCGGCGCGCTGGCGCATGCGGGTGACGAAGCAGTCCTGGTAACGCGGGCACGTGGTGCCGAGGCAGTGCTCGGATGTCGCCGAGATCTCGTTCCACAGGGGAACATCCTCGGGGAGATCCTCGAGCTCGGCGCGATCGCCGGTCTGGGTCATCCCGGACCATTGGTCAACCATGTCGAGGTAGACACGGTCCGCGGGGGAACCGGCGCCCTCCTCCCGCATCGCGGCAAGACGATGAAGACACAGGTAGTTGCCGCGACCTTTCATGTAGGTCGCCTTGAAGGGAATCTCGAGCGCCTCGCGGAGCACCGGGAGATCCTTGAAGAAGATCTGTTCCTGGAGATTCTTCGTGCCGGTCGAGACCAGCACGCGCTGGCGGCTCAGGACGGACGGGACGAGGTAGGCCAGCGTCTTTCCGGTGCCCGTTCCGGCTTCAACCAGCAGCACGCCGCCCTGATCGAAGACGCGCGCAACGCCTTCGGCCATGTCCCGCTGGCCGGGCCGCGGCTCGAATTCCGGCACGGCCCTCGCCAGCGGGCCATCGTCGGCGAAGACCCGGAGGACGGCGTCTCTCAGGCCAGCTTGTCCGGGTACAGGGGGAACTTCCGGCACAGCGTTTCGACTTCCGCCTTCACGGTGTTCATCACGCGGTCGTCCTCCGGTGAGGCGAGCACCCGGGCGATGAGATCCGCAATGAGGTCCATCTCGGGTTCGGCCATGCCGCGCGTTGTGACGGCGGGCGTGCCGATTCGGATGCCGCTCGCCACGAGCGGCGGGTTCTGATCGAAGGGAATCGTGTTCTGGTTGACCGTGATGCCGGCCTTGCCGAGCGCCGCGGTGGCGACCTTGCCGGTCAGTCCCTTCGAGAAGACATCGACCAGCATCAGGTGATTGTCGGTGCCTCCGCTGACGAGACGGAAACCGTGCGACGCGATGCCGGCAGCCAGCCTCGCCGCATTGGCGACGATCTGACGCTGGTAGGCGGCAAAAGCCGGCTCCGCAGCTTCCTTGAGGCACACGGCCTTGGCCGCGATGATGTGCATCAGGGGCCCGCCCTGCACGCCGGGGAAGACACTCCGGTCGAGGTCCTTCGCGTACTTCTCCTTGCAGAGCACAAGGCCCGCGCGAGGCCCGCGCAGCGTCTTGTGCGTGGTGGTCGTGACGAAATCGGAGTGCGGCACAGGGCTCGGGTGAACGCCCGCCGCGACCAGGCCCGCAATGTGCGCCATATCGGTGACGACGGCTGAGCCGGTCTTGTCGGCAATCGCGCGGATGCGCGGGAAGTCGATGACACGCGGATAGGCGCTCGCGCCGATCATGATCATCTTCGGCTTGTGCTCGAGCGTCAGCCGCTCCAGCTCGTCGTAGTCGAGCCGCTCATCGTCTTTGCGCACCCCGTAGGGCACGATCGTGTAGAGCTTGCCGGAGAAATTGAGGGGATGGCCGTGGGTCAGGTGGCCGCCGTGGGACAGGTTCATCCCGAGAACCGTGTCGCCCGGTTTGACCAGCGTGAAGTACACGGCCATGTTGGCCTGAGCGCCCGAATGAGGCTGCACGTTGGCGTGCTCGGCGCCGAACAGCGCCTTCGCGCGATCGATGGCCAGCCGCTCCGCGACGTCCACGAACTCGCAGCCGCCGTAGTAGCGGCGGCCCGGATACCCCTCGGCGTACTTGTTGGTGAGCACGGATCCCATCGCTTCGAGGACGGCGTTGCTCACGAAGTTCTCCGAGGCGATGAGCTCGAGGCCCTCAGCCTGTCGATGAATCTCGCGCTGGATGGTGGCGGCGATCTCGGGATCGACCTCCGCGAGGCGCCGCATCTGGGTGGTGACCCGGTCGGTGACGTTCATGGCTTTTGCTGATTCCTGGTTTCCACTCTGGCTATTTTCTCAATGCGACGGGCATGGCGCCCGCCGGCGAAGGGGGTCTCGAGGAAGGTCTGGACGATGGCCAGCGCCCGATCGACGGGCGTGGTGCGCCCGCCGAGCGTCAGCACGTTCGCGTTGTTGTGCTCCCGGCTCAGCCGTGCGGTCTCGACGTCGCAGACGGGGGCGGCGCGAATGCCCGCGAACTTGTTGGCCGCGATGGCCATGCCCACGCCGGTGCCGCAGATGAGGATCCCGACGTCGAACGTGCCGGCGGCCACCCGCGTGGCGACCATTTCCGCATAGTCTGGGTAGTCCACCGACTCGGCGCTGGTGGTGCCGAAATCCTCGAACGATAGGTTGTGTTCCGAGAGATATCGGGCGATCTCGGCCTTCAACGTGAACCCGGCGTGATCGGCTGCGAGTGCGATCTTCACGATGTCAGGAATTCTACTCGATTTCCCGGGTTGGATTTCGGATGATGGGGAGGCTGGATCGCACCCGACCATGACTGAACCCACGGTTGTCGTCTCTGCACGCGGCGAAGAACGCGTTCGCGCCGCGCATCCCTGGATCTATCGCAGCGATATCCGGGACGTGCAGGCCGAAGGCGGCGATGTCGTCCGCGTGATGAACACGCGGGGACGGGCCGTCGGCCGCGCGCTGTTCAGCGACCGATCGCAGATCGCGGTACGGATGCTGACCACCGGTGACGCGCAGGCCGGCCCGGAGTTGTGGCGAGATCGCATCAGTGCGGCGGTGGCCTTTCGAAAGAGCCTGGAGATCGACGCGACAGCCTTCCGGCTCGTGCACGGCGAGGCCGATCTCCTGCCGTCCCTGGTAGTCGATCAGTACGATCGATACCTGGTCGTGCAGGCCCTCTCGCAAGGCGTGGAGCGGCTCCTGCCCGAAATCGTCCGCATCCTGGTCGACGAGCTCAATCCGACCGGGATCCTGGCGCGGCACGATCTCAAGGTGCGCCAGCTCGAAGGGCTCGAGATGGAAGTCAAGCTGCTGCACGGCGAGGTGCCGCCCGTCGTGGAGATTCGCGACGGACCGATCCGGCTCGACGTGGACCTGTGGCACGGCCAGAAGACCGGGCTCTTCCTCGATCAGCGGGAGAACAGGGTGGCCGCCAGGGTGTACGCGCGCGGCCGCCTGCTCGACTGCTTCAGCTATCACGGCGGGTTCGCCTTGCAGCTGGCTGCGGCGTGCGAATCGGTCGCGGCGATTGACGTCTCGGACGAAGCCGTCGAGCACATTCGACGAAATGCCGCCCGCAACCACATCGGTAACCTGGAAGCGCGGGCAGCGAACGTCTTCGATGAACTGCGGCGGCTGGAACGGGCCGGCGAGCGATTCGATACCGTCGTGCTGGACCCGCCCGCGTTCGCCAAGAGCCGCGACGCGGTCGACAAGGCCACGGCAGGCTACAAGGAAATCAACCTGCGGGCGATGAAGGTGCTCCGGCCCGGCGGCACGCTGGTGACCTGCAGCTGCTCCTACCACATCGACGAAGGCACACTCGGACAGATCGTCTACGAGGCCTCCGTCGATGCGCACGCGAGGCTGGTCGTGATCGAGAAGCGCATGCAGTCGCGCGACCACCCGGTGCTGCTCGGCGTGCCTGAGACCTACTATCTGAAGTGCTTCATCCTGCGGAAGCTGGAGTAGCGGCGCTCGCTCCTCGGCTCGGGGCTTGAGGCTGGGGGCGTGGGGCCCTCAGTACTTCCACCACGGCGTCGTCGCGCCGGCCGGTTTTTTCCTCAAGACGAACTGCGCCATTTCCTTCATCCGTTCGGCCTGGCTGACGGGTCCGCTCCAGCAGTGCGGTTTGCGATCGCCGTACATGAAGAAGCCCGGATAGTGCGGTTCGGTGGTCGTCTTCATCCACTGATCGAGCAGGACCACGCCCTTGTCGAGCTGATAGGTGTCCATGTCGCCGACGTAGATGTACAGCTTGTCGACGAGCTTCGGGCCGAGCGTGGCCCAGTTGCGCTGCATGTAGGCGAGCAGGTCGTAGTGCTCCTTCCAGTAGTTGGCGACACCGCGGTCGATGACCCCGGTTCGCGGATCGATGAGCGGCTGGAAGTAGCCATCGGCGCCGACCGGCCCGAAGACGGCGCTCCAGATGTCCATCTGCTTGCCCGACCGGCCCTTGGTCCCGCTCACCAATTCGAATTGGACCTTCTGCTGAACCGTGATCTGCGGCTCGCCGAAGGTGTCGCGGATGTTCGGCGTCGCCACGCGGTACCACTCGTGCTGCTTGTAGAACGCGTTCTCGTCTTTGTAGACGTCGACGCCTTCGTAGCCGGAGAACGTGACGGGATCCGGACAGTAGCACCACGTGCCGCCGAAGAAATCGGGATGGAAGAGCTGCAGCGCCAGCGCCTCCCAGCCTCCGGTCGAGCCGCCGGCCAGCAGGCGCGCGTAGGGCTCGCGAATCACCCGGAAGCGGGTCTCGACTTCCGGGATGAGCTCCTGCATGAGCGCGTCGCCATAGGGTCCGACGTTGGCCGAATTCACCGCGTACGAATCGTCGTAGTACGGGTTGGGATGCTGGAACGTGACGACGACCATCCGGGGGAAGTCGTCTTTCATCCACGCCTGATACGTGTCGCTGCCCTCGCGGAACCCGAGTGGCGCGGTCAGCGAGAAGTGCCCCTGCATGTAGAGCACGGGGTAGGCGATCGCCTCTTCGTCATACGTGCGGGGGAGCAGAACCGTGGCGCCGATGAAGACCGGGCGGCCCCAGAACTTCGTCAGCATCGGGCTCTGGACCTTGAAGCGCTTGACGTACCGGGTATCAGCGGGGAGTACGACGGGAGGAATCTTCTGATCGGCAGAGAGGGCGATGCGATAGCCCGTCGAGGCATCGACACGGATCTTCTGCGGCGTGCTGTAGAGGTTCCCGGGCGACGTTTCCCAACGCTGACCTTCCCATTGGTCGTCGTGCATCCACACCACGTGACCGTCGGCGCGTTTGAATTCCGAGTAGACGTTCACGAAGGCCTGCACGGAGTACTCGCCCGGCGGAATTTCACGCAGACTGGCGACCGGGTATCCCGGGATCGAATCGTCGATGACGGTCACTGCTCCCGGTGCGACACGGTCGACGTCTCGGCCGAAGAACGGAATGCCGTCGACCTGGTTGAGTTGCAGGCGCGGCTCACGCTCCGCGCTGCGTGAGATCATCACGTACACGCGGCCGGTGATCGGACCAGGAGAGACCGCAGCCGGAAACGACACCTCGAAGCGGACCGGGGGACGCGTCTGCGCCACGGCGCCGGACGGGACGGACACGACGAAGGCAAGCGCCAATACCGCCAGTGGACGAAACATCGGGCGACTCCTTGGGACGGTTGGACCTCGGTGGACGATCGTGCCGCGCCACCTTCATCGCCCGGCGCGCGCCTGCCTCAGACGACGCGCGCCGCGCCTGCTGCAGATCGACTCGAACGGATCGACTCAGCGATCAACGACCATCGACACAGCCTTGCTCTCCTTGGTGCGGTACTTCTCGAACCACGCCATCAGGTAGAGCTGCTGCAGGAGCTGGTGCGAGGGCCGCCGCCAGCCGTGGAACTCCTCGGGCATCCGCACCATCAGCGTGTCGGCCTTGCGTACCGTCTTCAGCCCGCGATAGAACTCCTCGGTCTGCGGAATCGGCGTCCGCAGGTCCGCCTCGCCCGTCATGATCATCGTCGGCGTCGTCACGTTCGCGACGTAGTTGAGCGGCGAGCGGACGGCGTACTCCATCGGATCCTCCCACGGGAACTTCTGGAACTGCCGGTACCAGCCCGCGCCGTCGGTGTTGCCCACGAACGAGTGCCAGTCGATGACTGGCCGCATCGAGACCGCCGCGCGGAAGCGGTTGGTGTGGCCGACGATCCACGCCGTGAGCAGCCCGCCGCCCGACCCGCCGCACACGAAGAGGTTGTCCTTGTCGATCCAGCCCTTTGCGATGGCAGCGTCGACGCCGGCCATCAGATCGTCGTAGTCCTTGCCCGGATACGAGAACTGGATGCCGTTGACGAACGACTGGCCGTAGCCGGTAGATCCGCGGGGATTCGTCCAGAGCACGGCGTAGCCGTTGGCGGCCCAGTTCTGGAACGCCCAGCTCCATCCGATGTTGTACATGCTCCACGGCCCGCCATGGATCCAGAGCACCATGGGGTACTTCTTCGCCTGGTCGAAGTTGGCGGGCTTCATCAGCCAGCCCTGGATCTTCAGGCCGTCCGGCGAGGTGTAGGTGACTTCTTCGGTGCTGGCGAGCGTGACGCCGTCGAGCACGTCGGCGTTGACGTCCACGAGCGTCTTCATCTCGGCGGGCTTCGAAAGCGCGAAGGTGACGAGGACCGCGGGCTGGGTCGGTGTCGATCTGATCGCGGCAACCTGTCCGGTCCGCGCGAACGACAGCGCGGTCAGCATGTGCGTGCCGCTCGTGATCTTCTTCGGCGCGGCGGCGGCGGTCATCGGCAGGAAGTACTCGTTGGCCTCGCCGTGCTCTTCCATCGAGTAGTAGAGGCCCGATCCGTCGGTGGCCCACTCAATGTCGCTCGGCGAGCTCGGCAGGTTGCCTGCCCAGAGCCGCTTGCCGCCGCCCGACGCGTCCATCACGTAGAGCTCCGACAACGCGCTCGTCAGGTTCTTGTCGTCGAATCCCACGTAGGCGATCCAGCGGCCGTCGGGCGACACGAGCGGGGCGGCGTCGGGCCCTTTCCGATCGGTGAGCGGCTTGACGCCGAGCGTCGCCAGGTCGATCACGTAGATCTCCGTGTCGCCGCGCAGGTACTCGGCGTCGGGCTTGCGGATGCCCGACACGTACACCGACTTGCCGTCGGCCGACCACTCCGGCGTGCCGTGGTTGAAGTTGCCGGACGTGATCTGGCGCGGCGTGCCGCCGGTCCAGGCGTCGATGGTGAACACGTGGGTGAAGCTCTTGGTCGTCGGTCCCGTGCCGTCAGCCCCCCAGGACAGCCGGTCCACGATGACCGCTCCCCGCGCGAGCTGGGCTCCGCGCGGGCTGGCCGGCAGCTTCACCGGCAGCAGCGGCGTGTCATCGGGGATGCTGGTCGTGAAGAGCAGGAGCTTGCCGTCGGGTGACCACTTCGCCGAGCCTGGCGCCCGCTCGACGTGCGTGAGCTGCAGCGTCTCGCGCGTCGCCACCCACATCACGTGCAGCTGCGTGCTGCCGGAGCGGTCCGACAGGAACGCGATGCGCTTCCCGTCGGGCGACCATACCGGCGCCGAATCGCGCCACGGACCGTCGGTGAGCTGGCGGAGCCGTTCGCCTCTGGCGTCGACGACCCAGACGTTCGATGCGTTCTGGTCCTTCATGAGGTCGACGAAGCCGCGCGAGAACACGATCTCCGATCCGTCCGGGGAGATCTGCGGGTTCGAGACCGACTCCATCTGGTAGAACGAGTCCTTCGTCAGCAGCGTCGCCTTGGACTGGGCGGAGGCTGGCAGCGAGATGGCCGCCGCCAGAATCACGATGAGCAGGCATCGACCGAAGCGGTGCATGGGCGAACTCCTTGTCAAGAGGGTCGGACCGCCGGGCGGGGGGATCATGGCACAAATGGGCTGAGGCCGGGGGCTGGAGGCGTGGCAAGGGTCGGCGATCGGTGCTTACGTCGTACCCTGTCGCCGTGGTATTCGTATGTGATGTCTTCGATCGTCGTTCGCATTGCCGGCGAACTTTCCGTCCAACCAGCCCAGGTCGAATCCGCCGCCGCCCTGCTCGACCAGGGCGCCACGGTTCCCTTCATCGCGCGCTACCGCAAGGAAGCAACCGGAGGCCTCGACGACACGAAGCTGCGCGCGCTCGAGGAACGCCTCGGCTACCTGCGCGAGCTCGAGGATCGGCGCGCAACGGTCCTCCAGAGCATCGCCGAGCAGGGCAAGCTCACGACCGAACTCGAGGCCGCCATCAAGGCAGCCGACACGAAAGTGCGGCTCGAAGATCTGTATCTGCCGTACAAGCCGAAGCGGAGGACCCGAGGCACGATCGCCCGCGAGGCCGGGCTCGAGCCGCTCGCCGACCTGCTGCTCAGCGATTCGTCGGTGCTGCCGGAAGACCGTGCGACGGCCTTCGTCAACCCGGACCTCGGCGTGTCAGACGTCGCCGCCGCGCTCGACGGGGCGCGGGGGATCCTGATCGAGCGGTTTGCCGAAGATCCCGAGCTCGTCGGATCGCTGCGCGACTACCTCTGGGCGCACGCGGATCTCCGGTCGCGGGTCGTCGATGGCACGGAAGATGAGGGGGCCAAGTACTCGGACTACTTCTCGGCGCGTGAACCCTTCCGCACGATTCCGTCCCACCGGGCCCTGGCGCTCTTTCGCGGGCGCAAGGACGGATTCCTGAAGATCGAGCTGGCGCTGCCCGAGGCGGAAGAGGAGCGATTCGCGGCGCGGATGCCGACCACGCCCGAGGCCATGATCGCGCACCGTGCCGGTGTCCACCTTGGGGGCGCCAGGGCGTCGAGGCCAGGCGACACGTGGCTGCAGGAAACGGTCCGCGCCTGCTGGCACGCGAAGCTGTCGGTGCACCTCGAAACCGATTTGATGAATACGATTCGTGAGAAAGCCGAACAGGAAGCCATCCGGGTCTTCGGCATGAACCTCCGCGATCTGCTGCTCGCCGCCCCGGCGGGCACGCGGTCCACGCTCGGCCTCGATCCGGGTCTGCGCACTGGCGTCAAAGTCGCCGTGGTCGACGCGACGGGGAAGCTGGTCGAGACGGCGACCATCTATCCCCACGTGCCGCGCAACGAGTGGGATCGGTCCATTGCCGTGCTGGCCGCCCTCGCCGCCCGTCATCACGTCGAGCTCATCAGCATCGGCAACGGCACCGCATCACGCGAGACCGACAAGCTGGTGACCGAGCTGCTGTCGCGGTACCCGGCGCTGAAGGTCCACAAGGCCGTCGTGTCGGAGGCTGGCGCCTCTGTCTACTCTGCCTCGGAGCTGGCGGCACGTGAATTCCCGGACCTCGACGTCTCGCTTCGCGGCGCGGTGTCGATCGCCAGGCGGCTGCAGGACCCGCTGGCCGAGCTGGTCAAGATCGATCCGAAAGCCATCGGCGTCGGGCAGTACCAACACGACGTCAGCCAGCCGGCGCTGGCTCGCACGCTCGACGCGGTGGTGGAGGACTGCGTCAACGGGGTCGGCGCGGACGTCAACACGGCCTCGGTCGCCCTCCTCTCGCGCATCTCGGGCCTCAACGCGCGGCTTGCATCGAGCCTCGTCTCGTACCGCGACGAGCACGGCGCGTTCACGTCACGCGAAGAGTTCAGGCAGGTCCCGCGATTCGGCGACAAGACATTCGAGCTGGCGGCGGGGTTCCTCCGGATTCCGGGCGGCAAGAACCCCCTCGATGCATCCGGTGTCCATCCCGAGTCGTATCCGGTCGTCGAACGCATCATCGAGTCGGCGGGCCAGCCACTCTCCGCGCTGATTGGCGACGTGACGCTGCTGAGGAGCCTTCGGCCCGACGCGTTCGCCGACACGCGCTTCGGCGTGCCGACCGTGAAGGACATCCTCGCCGAGCTCGAAAAGCCCGGCCGCGATCCTCGCCCGGAGTTCAAGACGGCCGTCTTCCGCGAGGGCATCGACGACTTGAAGGACCTGCAGCCCGGCATGACGCTCGAAGGGGTGGTGACCAACGTCACCAACTTCGGCGCCTTCGTGGATATCGGAGTGCACCAGGATGGCCTGGTCCACGTCTCTCAGCTTGCCGATCGTTTCGTCAAAGATCCCCGTGAGGTCGTCAAGGCCGGCGACATCGTCACGGTGACGGTGCTCGAGGTCGACCTGAAGCGGCGTCGCGCGGGTTTGACGATGAGGACCGGGACGCCGGTGCCGGCCGATGCGCCCGCCGATCCTTCGAGAAGGGCAGGATCGCCGGCCACACACTCGAACAGCCATCGCCGGCGTTCGACGGATGCCCTGGTCGCTCCAGGCAAGGGCGGGGGGCCCAAGGCGGCCCGAAGCACTCCAGGGCCTCAAGAGCGGGTGGCAGGGAGCCACACATCACTGCCCGCCCCAGCGCGTGGGCACGAAAGCGCGAAGGCGGCGCCAGTCACGAGCCGCCGGCCGCCCGCGCCCGCCGTCTCGCACGAGCGCGAAGGCGGCAGCCGCCCGCCGCAGACCGCGATGGCCGAAGCCTTCCGCAAGCTGCAGGGAAGGTAGTCTCGCGAGCCCCGGACCCAGGGGCTGAGCCAAGCCTGGCTGCCCGTTGGCGGCGCGACGTCGCAAGCCGCCCGCCATGCTATAGTTCGAGAAAGCCGCCAGGGGTATCCCGCGGGGATTGAGAGAGCAGGCCCTCGCCTCGAGCCAGGGACTGCGTAACCCTTGGAACCTGACCCGGTTGAGACCGGCGGAGGGAGCGCGGCAGCCGGCCTGCCTGTTCTCGTTCGCCAACGCTCTTCACGTTTCAGGGACACGGCGGCAGTGGCCCGGATCTTCCGGGATCGGCCATCGATCGCCCGAGGCGAATCCCTGCGCCGGACTTCGTGGTCACGCGTGAAGCCGATGAATCTCCGGCTCGGTCCGTCAGGATCGGGCCGCCAGCCGCCGGTCGCCAGCCTGTCAATCGTGGCGGCCTCGAGGAGCGTTGGTATGTCGTCCCACCCGCAGTCGTCATCCGCGCCGGCCGACCTGGCGGGCGCGTTCCCGAATTCGCGCAAGGTCCATGTCGAAGGCCCGCGGACGCGCGTCCCGATGCGCGAGGTGAGCCTGTCGGGCGGTGAGCCGCCCGTTCGTCTCTACGACACGAGCGGCCCGCAGGGCGTTGACGTGCGCGAGGGCCTGCCCCGCCTCCGTCTGGGCTGGATTGCCGACCGGGGCGATGTCGAGGAAGTCGATCGGGCCTGGCAGGTCCGCCCGGGCGAAACGGAGGTGCCGGGATCGAATCCGGATCGTCCGTTGCGTGCGTTGCGCGGCCGCGGGCCGGTCACCCAACTGCACTACGCGCGCCGGGGCGTGGTGACGCCCGAGATGGAGTTCGTCGCGATTCGCGAGGGCTTCGACCCCGAGTTCGTTCGCTCGGAGGTGGCGCGCGGGCGGGCGATCGTCCCGGCCAACATCAACCATCCCGAACTCGAGCCCATGGCCATCGGCCGGAACTTCCTCGTGAAGATCAACGCGAACATCGGCAACTCGGCCGTCAGCTCGTCGATCGAAGAGGAAGTCGAGAAGCTCAGGTGGGCCACCTTGTGGGGCTCGGACACCGTGATGGACCTGTCCACCGGCAAGGACATCCACGCCACGCGCGAGTGGATCCTCCGCAATGCCGCGGTGCCCATCGGGACCGTGCCGATTTACCAGGCACTCGAGAAAGCGGGCGGCCGGCCCGAGAACCTGACGTGGGAGATCTACCGGGACACGCTGGTTGAACAGGCCGAGCAGGGCGTGGACTACTTCACGGTTCACGCGGCCGTGCTGCTGCGCTACGTGCCGCTGACGGCCCGTCGCGTGACCGGCATCGTGTCGCGCGGCGGCTCCATCATGGCGAAGTGGTGCCTGGCCCATCACGAGGAGAACTTCACCTACACGCACTTCCGCGAGATCTGCGAAATCATGCGGGCCTACGACGTGGCCTTCTCGCTCGGAGACGGGTTGAGGCCCGGGTCGGTGGCCGATGCCAACGACGAATCGCAGTTCGCTGAGCTCCGGACGCAGGGCGAGCTGACGCGCATCGCGTGGGAGTACGACGTGCAGGTGATGAACGAGGGTCCCGGCCACATTCCCATGCACCTCATCAAGGAGAACATGGAGAAGCAGCTCGAGTGGTGCGGCGAGGCGCCGTTCTACACGCTCGGTCCGCTCACGACCGACGTCGCGCCCGGCTACGATCACATCACCTCCGCGATCGGCGCGGCGATGATCGGGTGGTACGGCACCGCGATGCTCTGCTACGTCACGCCGAAGGAGCACCTCGGCCTGCCCGATCGCAACGACGTGAAGGCCGGCGTCATCGCCTACAAGATCGCGGCGCACGCGGCCGACCTGGCGAAGGGCCACCCGAGAGCCCAGGCCTGGGACGATGCGATGTCGAAAGCGCGTTTCGAGTTCAGGTGGAACGATCAGTTCAATCTCGCGATGGACCCGGTGACGGCGCGGGCCTTTCACGACGCGACGCTGCCGGCCGACGGCGCGAAGGTCGCGCATTTCTGCTCGATGTGCGGCCCGAAGTTCTGCAGCATGGAAATTACGCAGCAGGTCCGCGAGTTCGCTGCCGCGCACCACGTCGGCGCGGCGGATGCGTTAGCGGTCGGCATGCAGGAACGCTCCGAGGAGTTTCTGAAGCGGAAGGAACTCTACGTGCCGCTGACCGACACGAACAGCTAGATGGGCTGGAGGCTGGGGGCTGGAGGCTGGAGGCCGGAGGCTGCGCTACGGTTGCCGACGGATGGGGACGCCTGACGGCGCCGAGACGAGTTGAATCACGGTGGGGTAGCGCGCCGGGGTCGCGCCGGGCTTCGGATTCAGGAATCCTTCCGAGCCGCTCCACGTGTAGTCCTTCACGGTAACGCCGGGCGCGAACGACACGTCCGTCTCCTTGAACCGGCCCACCTCGAAGGAGTGCGTGGCTGGCGTGTCGAAGATCAGCTCACCTTTCTGCTTCAGCTGCAGCTTGTAGAAGTTCACGACGTCGGCAAATGCCGCCGTGCTCCCGAACAGGTAGAACCGCTGGCCGAGCCCGGCGTCATAGGAGGCGATGAACTTCGCCTGCGGATAGATGGGCAGGCCGAGTTCGTCGGCCGTGGGGATGTACGGCGCGTCCGTCTCAGGCAGCAGCGCCGGGCTCGCCGCACCCGGCGCCGCAGGTGTCGCGGCGGTCTGGCCGGCCGGCCTCGTGGTTGTTGCACCGGCAGGAGCGGCCGGACCGGGCGGAATGGCCGCAGGCTTCGGCGCCGGCTTCGGGCCGGCAGGTGACGTCGTGCCCGCGGGATCGGCCGGCTTCACCACCGGCTGCGCCGGTTTCGTTCCCGGCGGATCCACCGGACGCGCCACCGGCGGCTGCGCGGCCGCCGAAACGGCCAGCAGCGACACGACGCACACGACAACCGGCATCACGACTCGCAACAATCGGCGAAACATAGGGCCATTATATGCCCTGATGATGCCGAGTGACGGCCAGGTTCCGGGGGCTGGCGGCTCGTTGGCCGGATGGGTATCACGCCGCGTCCAGATAGTGAGGCAATCGCGCCCCGCCGGGCCAAGAAGAGCGAAATGGCGTCCGAGCCCCTAGCCCCGAGCCCCTGTATGATCCACCCCATGTCCTACCTGTCCTTCTGTGAGGCCGAGCGCGCTTGGCTGGTCGCGACCATCGAGGCGCTGGTGCGACTCGAGTCGCCTTCCACCGACAAGGAGGCGCTCGATCGATGCGGCGAGGACCTCGAGCGGCGGCTTTCGGCGATCGGCGGGCGTGTGCAGCGGCTGCCGCAGTTGACCGCCGGCAATCACCTGCGTGCGGAGTTCGGGGACGGGGCGCCGCAGGTCCTGGTGCTGTGTCACTTCGACACCGTCTGGAACGTAGGCCAGATCAGGCAGATGCCCGTGCGACTGGCCGACGGCCTGTTGTACGGGCCCGGGGTGTACGACATGAAGGCCGGCATCGCGATCGGCCTGCTCGCTGCGCGGGCGATTCGCAGCGCAGCGCTCAGCCTTCCCGGTCGGCTCGTCATGCTGCTGACGAGCGACGAGGAGACCGGCAGCGACTCGTCTCGCGCCATCATCGAAGACGAAGCGCGCCGAAGTCTTGCCGTCCTGGTGCTGGAGCCGTCGCTGCCCGGCGGTGCGGTGAAGACACAGAGGAAAGGCTGCGGTGAATACCTGCTGAGGGTCAGGGGCCTGGCCGCTCACGCAGGGCTCGAATCACCGCCCGGCTCGAGCGCCATCCACGAACTCGCCCGTCAGATTCAGGCACTGGAATCGATCCGGGACCACCAACAAGGGATCACGCTCAACGTCGGCACCATCGGCGGAGGCACCCGCACCAACGTCGTGGCGGCCGAAGCCTGGGCCGGCATCGATGTCAGGGTCCAAGCCGCCAGCGACGTGGCCCGTATCGATGCGGCCATCCAGGGTCTCAGGACCGTGATCCCCGGCACCTCGCTCGAGGTGACGGGCGCCATCGATCGGCCGCCGATGGAACGCTCACCAGCCGTGGTGTCACTTTACGAACAGGCTCGAGTGGTTGCAGCCGCGCTGGGCCGCACGCTGGGCGAGGGCAGTACCGGAGGCGGATCGGACGGAAACTTCACGGCCGCGCTCGGCGTCCCGACGCTGGACGGGCTTGGCGCCGTCGGCAGCGGCGCGCACGCGCTGAACGAACACGTTGTCGTGGATCAGCTTCCCTGGCGGGCGGCGCTGGTCGCCGGCCTGGTTGAGCGGATTCTCAACGGCGCCCGTCCATAGGCGACGGCGTCGGCATCCCGCTCTGCGACCCGTCAGCTGCGGCAGGCGGGGTGCTATGCCCTCGTCCGGGTGATCTTCGCGACGACGCCCGACGCGGTCGGATCCGGACAACGGATGAACTCGGTGGTCACCCCGTCCGGATCGATCACTTTCTGATACGGCGTCCCTTCGTACATCCACGGCATCGTGCCGCCGTACTGCAGCACCCGGACCGCGCCGCTCATGCTGTCGAGGAGCCACTCGCACATCTTGCCGCGGTCGGCGGGGAAGGCGAACTTCTCCCCGACCCGATGCCGCGCGCACGCCCCGATCTTGCACTCGACAATCTCGACGCCAATCGTGTAGCGCCGGCGTGTCGGCACGGGCTTCGGCTGCTGCGAAGCCGGCGCCTCTGGCAGTGCGGCCGTTACGGGGACACTTGCGAGCGCCGCTCCCGCCAGGCCGCAGCTGCATGTCGAGAGAAACCGGCGTCGCTTCATCGCCTTGTGTTCGTTCATCGGATGACTCCCCTTCACGTCACGGTGATCGGAGGTTGCGCCGGCGGCTCGCCCGGTCAGGCATCGCCCCGGCCGTGCGCCATTCCTGAACGCACGCCGGCCGATCTCGGCATAGTCCCCCTTCTTCTACCGCGCATCGATTGGTATGCGATTCCTGGCGCAGGTCCGACCGGGGGCTGACGGCCTGACGGGGGGAGACGATACTCCCAACAGCCGGGATGTTCAAATTCCCGGCGGGCGGTCTGACGGGAACTTCACCGCCGCGCCCGGCGTCCCAAGTGATGACGGGCGAGAGCGACGCCAGGCCTAGCCGCGGGCGGACAGGCGGCTGCCTGGGCTTACCGGTGCCTCGTTAAAGCGCTCGTGGCTACGCAACCGCGTTGAGAGTTTCCGAACGCGCGACGACGAGATCCGCTCCCCCTCACGCGCTCCCGCGGCGATTCGTTGGTGTACACTGAAACGAGAGGTTTCATAGGTTGATATGGGAAACGCACTGAAGACCACGCTGCTGTTGGGGCTGCTGAGCGGGCTGCTCCTGGTCATTGGCGACGCGCTCGGAGGGCAGGGCGGGCTCGTGATTGCCTTCGGAATGGCCGTCGTCATGAACTTCGTGTCGTACTGGTTCTCCGACAAGATCGTGCTGAGGATGTACTCCGCGAAGGAAGTCGGTCCGGAGCACCCCCTGTATGGCGTCGTCGCCGGTCTCGCGCAACGCGCGGGCCTCCCGATGCCGAAGGTCTACGTCATTCCCGACTCGTCCCCGAACGCGTTCGCCACGGGCCGCGACCCGGCCCATGCCGCAGTAGCGGCGACGCAGGGCATCCTCCAGATGCTGGACCAGCGGGAGCTGGAGGGCGTGCTCGCACACGAACTCTCGCACGTCAAGCATCGCGACATTCTCATCAGCTCGGTGGCAGCCACCCTGGCTGCCGCGATCATGATGATTGCCCGCATGGCCCAGTGGGCGGCCTTTTTCGGTGGCGGAAGCGGCCGCGACGATCGCGACGGCCCGGGCCCGATTGGATTGCTCGCGACCATCATCCTGGCGCCGCTCGGGGCCATGCTGATCCAGGCCGCCATCTCGCGGTCACGGGAGTACGCCGCCGACGCGGGCGGAGCGGCGCTCATTGGCAGTCCCTACGGCCTTGTCGACGCGCTGAAGAAGCTCGAGGTCATGTCCAAGCGCGTGCCGCTCCAGGCGAATCCGGCCACCGCGCACATGTTCATCATCAAGCCGTTCAGCGTGTCCGGCCTGCTCTCGGTCTTCAGCACGCACCCGCCCACCGAAGCCCGCATCAACGCGTTGCTGGGGAGATCGTAGACGCGGCTGGCGGCCGGAGGCTGGTGGCTGGCGGCCGGAGGCTGGTGACTGGCGGCCGGCGGCCTTGTCGGGTTACAGGCGTCGGGCCTCAGGCCTCGGGCAGATTCACGCCTGATCGGCGCTCGAAGCCCTTAGCCCAAAGCCCCAGGCCTCGAGCCGGGAGCGTTTGCCCGATTCAGCGTCACACCGTAACCCGGCCGCAAGCCGTAAGCCTCACGCCTTCTTGAATCAGATCAAGTACGCCACCGCTAGCCCGACCTGCGCGACGAACATCATCCTGTACATGTGCGCCCACGACAGGTGGTTCTCCTCGACGGCCAGCTCGTCCGGCCGCCGCAGCATCAGGTAGCAGACATACAGCCCGTAGGCCGCCATCACGAGGCCCAGCGCCTGGAGCAGCCAGAAGTTGCCGGTCAGCACGTGCGTCCCTGCGCCGATGGGGAGCAGCAGGAACGGCAGCACGAACGACGGCGAAATCAACCAGGCGGCTCGCGTCACGCCGAACCGGATGGGCAGCGTCCGGCACCCGCCGCGCCGGTCGCCGTCCATGTCGGCGAAATCCTTCGTGGTCGTGGCGCCGAGCAGGAACAGCCCGAAGATCGTCCCGATGAACCAGGGCTCCCATCCCAGCGCACTCTTGACCGAGGACCAGCCGGCGACCTTCAGCAGCACGCCGCGCGGAATGGCAATCGTGACATTCGCCCAGATTCCGAGGCGCTTGGTCCGAAACGGCGGCACCGAATACAGTGCCGTGATGATCGCGGCCGCCACGACCATCCAGAAGCACTCGTGGCGCCCGGCCGGCGCCACGAGCCACGCCAGGATGAAGGCGGTGGCAAAGGCCGCCGATGTGAAAGCCCACGCGGCTGGCGTGCTGATCTGTCCGCTCGGAAGGGGCCGCTTCGGCTTGTTGACGCGATCGATGTCCAGGTCGAAAATCTGGTTGAGGCCGTTCGATGCAGCGTTGAGCACGGCCGCCATCAACGCCCCGAGCATCGGCGTTGCGAGCAACGCCCATCTCCACGATTCGCGAGGATAGGCGCCCACCGCGGTTGCCGCGCCCGACAGAAACCCGAGCGCTGGCGCCACCAGCGTGAACGGCCGCGCGAATTCCAGGTAAGCGCGCCAGCCGGTCGAACCCGATGCGGAGGAGCCGCGATCTTCTGCGGTCGCGCCATGTGCCGGTCGTCCTGATCGCGGTTCTGAGAAGCTCATCTCGCTGTCGGTCGCAGTCAGCGACTTCGCCCCGATGCCAGCGAACCAGTCATGACTCCTGGCTCGGTGCCGGTCTGTTCGTGTCGGCAAGCGCGCCAGTCGCCAGCCGGATGCCGGGAGCCCAATGGTCGCGCACGGGCGGCCGGCAGCCAAGAGCCGGCTGCCAATCGCCGGAAGCCGGCACTCGGACACCGCGTTCGACTCGCGGCGACGATGCGCCTACCCCGCAATGGCGACCGCGAGGATCACCGCGGTCGACGTGTTGATGAAGTTCAGCACGTCGTTGTTCAGGATGCCGGGCGCCTCGAGCGTGGCGCCGAGGGCGCTCTCGACAGCCGATCCCGCCATCGCCCCGCCGACGACGGCCCAGATTGCGCTGGAGGGAATCAGGCCGGCTCCCACACCAAGAGCCGCCAGCGCAAGAGCGCCGACAATTCCGGCGGCGGTTCCTTCGATCGACATCGCCCCGGGAGTCCCGGGCCGCACCTGCGCGAAACTGGTGATGAGGTAGGTCTTGCTGCCCCAGGCTTTGCCAATTTCGCTGGCAATCGTGTCACTTCCCCCGGCGGTGAGCGCGGCCACCAGGGCCAGCAGCGCGGCGTCATGGTACGGGGTCAGGACGGCCACCAGCGCAGCGATGGCCGCGACGCCGGTATTGGCGAACGCGTTGGCGCCGCCTCGCCTGCCACCGCGATCCTCGGCGATGCCAAGCAGCGCTTTCCGTTTCAACCCGAGGTGCGATGAGAGGGTCGCGGCGAGGAAGGTTGCTGCCAGCAGCAACCATCCCATGGGTCCGGCGCACGCGTAGATCACGACGCCGATGCACCACCCGGCCACCATGCCCGAGGGGCGCACGGTTCCGGCGCGCCAGCCCGTGAAGGCCGCGACGCCGTTGATGGCAACGGCTGGCCACAGTCTCCCGGCGATCACAGGGTACGACGCGAACCAGGCCGTGGGGTCGACCAGGCTCATCCCCCACAAGGTCGCGGCGGCAATCGCGGGGACCGAGAAGTTGTCGTCGAGCCGAATGGGAATCGACTCGACCAGCCCGGCAGTCACCGCCGCCAGGAGAGGTCCGGCGAGGATGAACCAGCCCGGCGGCGGCGGTGAGACCGCCGGGGAGGTCCACCACGACAGCAGCCAGGCGGCGGCTCCGCCGGCGACGACGAAGCTCACGCTGCCCTCGAGTGTCTTCTCGTGATTCCACGGAAGCGGATGCCGCCCGAACCGGCGGCCGATGATCGTTGCCAGCCCGTCTCCGCACGCCATGATGCCCCACGCGCTGGCGGCGATATCCGGCCGTCTCGGAAAGGCCACGACCAGCAGGAGCACCGAGAGGGGATAGACCAGAATCCCGATGGGATAGCCCCGGATGATCTCGGCCGGGCGGCTGATTCGGCTGCCCCCGATTCGCGGGAGCACGAGCCAGTTGAACAGCAGCGCGAGCGCGGCGAGCCCTGCCGCTTCCCACCACGTCAGCACACGGAGCAGCAGGGCGAAGGCGCCCATGGCGACATGCAGCAACTGCCGTGCTGTTTCCGCGTTCATGAACGTCCCACCTGCCGCCTTCCGGCTCACTTCGCGCCGTTTGCGGCTGCCATCGCGTCACGCACGCGGGTCGCCAGCGATTGGACCAGCCATCAGCACGAGCGAGTCCTCCATGCCGCCCGACACTCACACGTGCGGCGGGAGTGTTCCACGACCGCCGCGCGGACGGCCACGACTCTCACGCGTGTCCCTCGACGCTTCGGCGCCAGTAGCCGATCAGGTCCTCGAGCGTCTGCGGCATCGAGATGGCGGGCGCCCAGCCGATCTCCGTCCTGATCCGCGTCGGGTCGCCGAGCAGCAGGGGAGTGTCGTGCGGCCGGAACCGCGCCGGATCCGCTCTGACCGTGATGGGTACACGCGCCTCTGCGAGCATCAGATCCAGCAGCTCGCGCATCGACCAGGCCCTGCCGGAACACACGTTGTAAATGCCGCCCGGCCGGCCCGCACGCGCCAGATCCCGATAGGCGCGAACCGTGTCCCGGACGTCGGTGAAGTCCCGCCGGGCTTCGAGATTGCCAACCGAGATGACCGGCTCCATCCGGCCGGCCTCGATCATGGCGATCTGGCGGGCGACGCCCGACGAGAAGAAGGACGGGTCCTGACGCGGCCCGATGTGATTGAACGATCGTGCGACCACGACCGCGAGACCGTCGCATCGCGCGGCTCGCGCCGCGGCCAGCTCAGTCCCAATCTTGCTGAAGGCGTATGGACTCGAGGACTCGAGCCCATCGTCCTCGCACAGGGCGCGATTGGCGGCGCGGTACACGTAGGCCGAGCTGGGGATGACCATCCGGCTCCGCAGGCCGGCCAGGCGCAGGGCCTCGAGCAGGTGATCGGTCGCCAGGACGTTGATGGCCAGCGTGTCGGCCGAGCGGTCCCACGACTGGCCGACATGCGGCGCGCCGGCCAGGTGAAACACGACATCGGGCGAGAGATCCGCGATGCGCGCGTGCACGGTTTCGCGTTCGAGCAGTTCGATCTCCAGCCATTCGACAGACGGGTACGCCGCCTGGACGTCGGCCCCGATCCCGGGGCGCCGCCACGCGACGAGCCGCACGCCGTCGTTCACCAGGAGATCCAGCAGGTGGCTTCCGGCGAAGCCTGCAGCGCCTGTGACGAGCACGGTCGGCCGGCTCGCGGGAGACATAAGGTCAGCCATCGGTCGTGACGCGTCAGCTATCGGGCGGGCTTCCCGCCGTACTGGGACTGGTAGTAGGCGCGGAACGCCGGATCGTCGTGCTTGATCGGCCGCCACCACCACTCGTTGGCCGCGTACCAGTCCACCGTCGACCGCAGCCCGTCCTCGAAGGGCACGCGCGGCATCCAGCCCAGCGCGCGGATCTTCGCGGTGTCGAGCGCATAGCGCCGATCGTGGCCCGGCCGATCGGGCACCGGGGTAATCAGGGCCTCGGGCCGGTTGAGCAGGGCCAGGATGCGGCGGGTCAACTCGACGTTCGGCACCTCGTTGCCGCCGCCGATGTTGTAGACCTCGCCCGGCGCGCCCCGCGCGAGGACCAAATCGAGCGCTCGGCAGTGATCCTCGACGTGCAGCCAGTCGCGGACGTTCAGGCCGT
The DNA here is from genome assembly GCA_963843385.1 of uncultured Acidobacteriota bacterium. GTDB lineage: Bacteria > Acidobacteriota > Vicinamibacteria > Vicinamibacterales > JAKQTR01 > CAVOHU01. The sequence continues at coordinate 488,794 of CAWJJY010000003.1, read as the reverse complement.
CGCCGTAGAGCGGAACGCCCTGCAGGTCGAGCGCGTTGGTGATGAACAGCGGGATGACCTTCTCCGGGAACTGGTACGGCCCGTAGTTGTTCGAGGCGCGCGTGACGATGACCGGCACCGCGTAGGTCGCCCAGTAGCTGTAGGCCAGGCGGTCGGCGCCGGCCTTGCTGGCTGAATACGGATTTCGCGGCCTCAGTTCGTCGGTCTCCTTCGACGCGCCGGTCGCGACGCTGCCGTAGACCTCATCGGTGGATATCTGGATGAACCGCTTCAGGTCGGGGGCCGTGCGGGCCGCTTCCAGCAGCACGAAGGTGCCGACGACGTCGGTGCGGATGAATTCGCCGGCGCTCTGAATCGATCGATCGACGTGGGTCTCCGCGGCGAAATGCACGACGATGTTGGCTCCCCGCACGAGCGGAGCGGCGACGGGCGAATCGGCTATATCTCCCTTCACGAAGCGATGGCGCGGGTGATCCATCACGTCGTGCAGGTTCTCGAGGCGGCCGGCGTAGGTCAGCTTGTCGAGCGTCGTGACGTGCCAGTCTTCGTGTGCGCTGAGCGCATGGCGCACGAAGTTGCTGCCGATGAACCCCGCCCCGCCCGTGACCAGGACCTCAACCATCCCTGCGGCTCCAGTCATAGGGCAGGGCGCCGTGCGCCTCGACGCGGAACTCATCCGGGTCGTCGTAGCGGTAGACCTCGCTCGGCACGTTCACCACCAGCGCGACCTCCGGCCCGATGCACTTCCAGCCATGGTAGACCAGGTTCGGAACCTGGACGAGGGCCCGATGCTGGTCGCCGAGAAAGAACTCGTTGACCACGTCGCGGGTCGGGGAGTCGTCGCGCCGGTCGATGAGGACCAGCTTCACCATGCCGGAGACACACACGAAATGGTCGACCTGTACCTTGTGGTAGTGCCAGGCCTTGACCACACCCGGATAGGTGGCCGAGACATAGACCTGGCCGAACTTGCCGAAGAACCCATCGTCGGCACGCAGCATCTCCATCAGGTAGCCGCGATCGTCGGCCACGAGCCGGAGCGGCTTCACGTGAACGCCTGCGATGAGAGGCGCCTTCGCGCCGGGGGCGCTGTACTTGGTCAGGTCAGCCACGGTGTCTGGCTCCCTTGCACGGGACAGTCGTTCGTCAGTCTGCGTTCGAGCCCGGGGTCCCGGGCCCGGCCGAGCGTTTCTGTTCCCACGGCCGCGACGGTCATTCTGACAGCATCCGCAACAGGTATCGGCCGTACTCGCTGTTTCCGAGCCCCTTCGCGAGGCGCGCCACATCGTCTGGGCCGATGTAGCCGAACCGGAACGCAATCTCCTCCAGGCAGGCAATCTTCAGGCCCTGGCGCCGCTCGATCGTCTGGATGAACTGTCCCGCCTCGAGCAGAGACTCATGGGTGCCGGTGTCGAGCCACGCGACGCCGCGGCCGAGGATTTCCACCGCGAGGTCGCCCCGATCCAGGTACAGCCGGTTCAGGTCGGTGATTTCCAGTTCGCCCCGCGCGGAGGGCCGCAGCGATTTCGCCCGGTCCGCGACCTCCGTGTCGTAGAAGTACAGGCCCGTCACGGCGTAGGCGGACCTGGGTTCCCGTGGCTTCTCCTCGATCGACGTGGCCTTCCCGTCGGCGCCGAATGCCACCACGCCGTACCGGCCCGGATCCTCGACGTGATAGGCGAAGACGGTTGCCCCCGAAGGGCGCGCCGACGCCTGCTCCAGGCGCTCGGGCAGGCTGGCGCCGTAAAAGATGTTGTCGCCGAGCACGAGCGCCGAGTGGGCGTCCCCGATGAACGATCGGCCGATGATGAATGCCTGCGCGAGGCCGTCGGGCGAAGGCTGCACCGCGTACCGAAGCGACACGCCCCAGCGCGCGCCGTCGCCGAGCAGTTGCTCGAAGCGCGGCGTGTCCTGCGGCGTCGAGATGACCAGGATGTCGCGGATGCCCGCCAGCATCAGCGTGCTGAGCGGGTAGTAGATCATCGGCTTGTCGTACACCGGCAGCAGCTGCTTGGAAACTGCCAGCGTGACCGGGTGGAGCCGGGTGCCCGCCCCGCCGGCGAGGATGATGCCCTTACGGGTGATCGTGGTTGAGGTCATGCGTTCTCGTCGCGCACCGGCGCTCCCGATTCGTGGTCCCCTGGCCTGGACGCTTCCGACCAGCCTTGGGCGGCTACCGCGTCCCCGTCGTTGCGCCCGGGCCGCCGCCGAAGAAGTTCCCGAACGATCCGAGGCCCGCGAGCGTGATCGTGAAATTGATCCGCCGGTCCTGCGCCACGGGCGGACGATAGCTCCCGAACGACACGCCCGCAAAGCTGAAGTTCTGGTACTCGATGCCGAAGCCGCAGCACTGCGCGTTGTAGTATCCGACAAATCGCCGCTGCAGGAACATCTTGTGCGCGACGTCGTAGTTGATCGAGGCATTGCCCCCGAAACGGTTGCCCAGGATCCGGACGTTCGTGTCCGCCGTGAGGTACTGGCTGACGCCCAGCGGATCGTTGAACCCGGCCAGGCCGGGAATATACCGGCGCTGGCTCCAGCCGACGTTCACGTTCAGCGCCTCGCCGGCCCGCCACGAGCCCTGGGCGGCCACGGTCCGGATGGCGCGGAACTTCGTGTCGTACTCGGCCCGCACGGTCGCGTTCAGGTTCTCCACTGGCGTGGCGCGCAGGGCGATCGTCATGGCCGAGAACTTGCTCGGCGGCGCCAGACCGAAACTGGACGCGTAGGCCGCGTCGTACTGCGCGGACCGCGCATCGCTGTAGTAGGTCTGCGAGACCGCGAGGTTGAGGATCTCCATCGAACGGGACGGCGCATCGCCGATCTTGCGCTTGGCGTAGAGCCGGCTGTTGATGCCGTAGGTGACCCGCGTCGTATTGCCGACCACGCCGTCCACCGAGTCCACCTGCAGGATCCGATCGAAGTTGTCGACGGCGGTGACCCGCTGGACGTCCACGTACGGCTCGATGGTGTGCTTCAGCTTCTCCGCGTAGCCTCCCCCGAGGTTGAAAATGCGGTTGACGACGGGACCAACAAACCGCGCCTGCACCTCGAGGTAGTTGCGGGCCACCGGGGTCTTCACCTGCAGCCCGCGTCAGCGGATCCTGGCTCTGGTCCCACCGCGTGTAGTGAAACGTGACGGCCGAGTTGACCGTGAGAAACTGCCACTTGCTGAACGGCACCCTGAAGGACGGCGTCAGGTCCGCCCGGCCGAGCCCGTGATCCTCTGTGATGCCAGACGTGCGCGTCTGTCCTGAGCACGGACACGTATTCGGCGCCCAGGCGGAAGTACACGGGCGACCCGAAGAGCGGGCGCTCGGCCCTCTGCAACGAGAGCCTGGGCAGCGTGCCGTTCAGCGTGGAATTCTGCGCGTCGAAGAAGTACTCGCTGTGGTCGAGCGTGGCGGACACCGAGTAGGCGCCCCACGCGCCGGAGACGTTTCCGCCGAAGTAGCGCTGCCGCCGCGACGTGTCGTTGATGTTCGTGTTGTAGGTCTGCTGAACGGTCACGTCGGTGAAGTAGTCGAGGCGCGCGCTCGCCCGCAGATTGAACGGCAGGCTCTGGTTGGCGTTGCCGCGAAGCTCGGTGCTGCGGCGGCCCGGCTGCGTCACGTCCACACCGCCGGTGGTGATGGTCGTCGGCTTCTCCCGCAGGAAATAGACCCGAACGTTGCCGCTCGACGACGGGCTCGCCACGTAGCGATAGTCGGACCCGAATCCGTGGCCGGTCTTCGAGAACCAGTCGTACAGGAATGTCGCATCCATGCTGCGGCTGATCGCCCAGAAGAAGGCATTGTTGAGCGTCTGGCCCTTGAAGTTCGACGTCCCGTAGATCGGCATCAGGATGCCGGTCGATCGGCCTTCCTTGTTGATCGGGTAGTAGATGACCGGCAGGTAGAGGAGCGGCACCCCTTTCACGCGGAACAGCGAGTTGGTCAGCAGGGCGTAGTGGTCGAGATTCAGCACGACGGTGCCCGAGGTCAGCTCCCACCGCGGCGTCGGCTGCAGGCAGGTCGTGAACCCGCCCCTGGTGATCTTGTATTTCTTGTCGCCGATCTTCTCGAGCGTCTCCCCGCGGAAATAGATGTCGGGCTCGGGCGGGCCGGCCAGCGGCACGTGGTCCTCGGTTTCCGGCTGCCCCTTGGTGGCGATGCCCGTGGCGTTGTGGAAGACGCCGAGCTTGGTCTCGTAGTTGAATTCCGCCGAGTCCGCCGCCACGCTGGTGCCGCCGTTGGTGAACGCGACGTTCCCCTTGGCGATGATCATCTTCGTATCGGTGAAGATCTCGATCACGTCGGCGAAGACCCTGACGTCCTGGTCCTTGAATTCCACGTCGCCGACAAACATCCAGTGGTCCGAGGTGATGCGCTCCCACCTGTCGGCTCGGATGTTTCCGGGCAGTGCCTGCTGCGCGAACGCCGGCGCGCCGGCCATCGCGGCCGCGACGCAGACGAACCATACAGCCACACGCCATCTCGGCATACAGATCGGCGGAGGAAGGAGCCTCGGAGGGCGTGAACGCGCCACGGGCCTCCCGGTTCTCCTGTCGGAAACCGGAACGTGCCCTGAGGTTAACACGGCCCGCGGACACCAGCCAACGAGGGCCCGGACGCGTTACCCGGCCTGCCGGGCCTCGAGGATCGGCAGAAGGGCTCCGAGCAGGAAGATCGATCCCGCCACGCAGGCGACCGGGGCGTCGGAGAGCGCCAGCTCAACCGCCCGACTCGGATCGGGTTCGATCTCGACACGCAGTTCCGGCCGCAGGGACAAGACGTCGGCCAGCACCTCGTCGGGCGCAGCCGAACGCGGCGTGGGCGCCCGCGTCAGAATCACCCGCGTCGCGTGGGGAAGCAGCGCCTCCAGCATGCCCCTGCGATCCTTGTCCTCCATCACCGCGAACACCAGCGGCAGCCCGTCGGGATGAACCTCGCCGAGGTAGTCGGCGAGCGATCGCGCACCGGCGGGGTTGTGGGCGGCGTCGACCAACACGCGGTGGCCGTCCGCCAGTTCGATGAGCTGCAACCGGCCCCGCCATCTCGTCGTCGTCAGCGCCGAGACGATCGCGCCGGAGGGAACCGGGACTCCGGCCAGATCCAGTGCCTCGAGCGTCCGAACCGCGACCAGGGCGTTCTGGACCTGGTGACGACCGCGAAGCGCGAGCGTGCACGCCGGGTAGCTGCGCCCCGGTGTGGAGATGGTGAGGCGGGCCCGGCCCTCTTCGAACGCGGCATCCAGCTCCACCCCGTCCCACGCCCGAATCAGCCGCGCGCCGCAGTCCCGGCACGCTTCGGCAAAGACTTCGAGCGCCTCTGGCTTCCGTTCGCCGGCGATGACCACCATGCCTGGCTTGATGACGCCCGCCTTCTCGAAGGCGATCTCGGGGATGGTCCGGCCAAGGAAGCGCTCGTGGTCGATGTCGATCGACGTGATGGCGGCGACCTCCGGGCTGGCGATGTTGGTCGCGTCGAACCGGCCACCGAGGCCGACCTCGAGCACCGCGATGTCCACGCGGCGGCGCCTGAAGATCTCGAAGGCGGCCGCGGTCGTGATCTCGAAGAAGGTGGGCTGCGATCGCAGGGATCCCGCCACGATCAGCCGGTCGACCACCTCGCGAATCGTCGTGATCGCCTCTTCCAGCTCGGCGCGGGTGATCGGGGCGAGGTCGATTGTGAATCGCTCCTCGATGTCCACCAGGTGAGGCGAGGTGTAGCAGCCGGTTCGATGACCCGCAGCGCTGAGCGCGGCGGCGGTCATGGCGCTGACCGATCCCTTGCCGTTGGTGCCCGCGACGATCACCGATCGGTACTGGTCCTGCGGGTGACCGAGCGCCCAGGTGATGGTGCGGATGTTGTCGAGGCCGAACTTGATCCCAAGGACTTCGAGCCCGAACAGGTAGGTCAGCGCGTCGGACATGGAGATGGCAGGGACGAAGCAGGTTATAGGTTACAGGTTATAGGTTATAGGTTACAGGTCACAGACTGGAGGTTACAGGTAACAGGTTGCGGGCTGTCACGCCGCGACAGCGGCACCGAGACGGCCTGATCCCCTGTACCCGATAACCTGTAACCTGTAACCTGTAACCCATAACCTACTACCTGCATGCTACTGTCCTGCAGCTTGAGCGGGTGCCTCGCTCCCCATGAAGCGCAACGCCCGGGCGATGGTGGCCTTCAATTCGCGGCGGTCCACCACAATATCGAGCATCCCGTGCTCCACCAGGAACTCGCTGCGCTGGAATCCCTCCGGCAGCTTCTGACGGATGGTCTGTTCGATGACGCGCGGCCCCGCGAACCCGATGAGCGCCAGCGGCTCAGCGATATTCAGGTCGCCGAGCATCGCAAAGCTGGCGGTGACGCCGCCCGTGGTCGGATCGGTCAGGACCGAGAGGTACGGCAGGCGGGCGCGATCCAGCCTCGCCAGCGCGGCCGAGATCTTGGCCATCTGCATCAGCGACAGCGCGCCCTCCATCATCCGGGCGCCACCCGAACACGCCACGATAATCACCGGCATCCGCCCCGCGATGCCGCGCTCGATTGCCCGGGTGATCTTCTCGCCGACCACGACGCCCATGCTGCCGCCGATGAAGGAGTACTCCATGGCCGCCACGACCGTCGGGATGCCGTCGATCGTTCCGGTCGCCGTCACCACGGCGTCCTGGCGCCCGGTCGCCTTGATGCTGGCGCGCAGGCGGTCCTTGTACGGCTTCGTGTCGGTGAATCGCAGCGGGTCGGTCGAGGTGAGGTTACTGTCGTACTCCTGCCATTCGCCGTCGAACAGCATCTGCAGCCGCTCGGCCGCCGTCATGCGGAAGTGATGCGCGCACTTCGGGCAGACCTGGAGGTTGGTCTGCAGATCCTTGTTGTAGATGACCTGCGTACAGCCGGGGCACTTGACCCACAGGCCTTCCGGCACGCGCACGGCCGCACCCTTGGCGGCCGCGATGGGCGTCTTCGTCTTCTTGAACCAGCTCATGTTGCAGTCAGCTTATAACAAGCGAGCGCCAGCCGCGAAGCGCGAGGCGCGCGACTGCGGCCCGGGGGCTGGAGCCTGGAGGCCTTGTCGCGCTCGTCCGGGCGCGGCGACCACAAGGGTAGCGTTGCCGCGCGCGGCGCTTCGATCGGTCCGTTCCTGAGGCGTGCTTGGCCGCGTGGCCCAGCCTCAAGCCTCGAGCCCCAAGCCTCAAGCCCCAAGCCTCAGGCCCCGAGCCTCAAGCCCCAGGCCTTAGGCCTCAAGCCCCAAGCCCAAGCCCCAAGCCTATCCAGTTCTCGGCACGTAGTACTGCGTTCCCCGGCCCATCGCCTTGATCTGGCGCACCAGGTCATCGACCGTCTCGTCGCTTCGGGTGAAGTCCAGCTGCGCCGTTTCGACGACGAGCAGTGGCGTCGTTCGATAGTGGAAGAAGAAGTGCTGGTAGGCCTCGTTCATTTCCTTGATGTAGGTCGGGCTCAGGCGGTACGCCTCCGACTCCGGATCGCGCCGTTGATCGCGCAGGCGCTTGACGAGCAGCTCGGTCGGCGCCTGCAGGTAGACGACCAGGTCGGGGGCCGGCACGTCGCGGGCCAGCAGCTCGTAGAGCCGCTCGTAGATGAACAGCTCGTTGTCGTCCAGGTTGAGGTAGGCGTAGATCCGATCCTTGTCGAACAGGTAATCGGAGATCGTGACCTGGCTGAACAGGTCCGTCTGCCGGAGCGCCGCCTGCTGGCGGTGGCGGGTCAGCAGGTAGAACAGCTGCACCTGGAGCGCGGCCCCGGGCCGCTCCTGGTAGAAGTCAGCCAGAAACGGGTTGTCGGGTTCCTCGAGCACGGAGGTGGCGTCGATGCGCACGGCCAGGCGCTCGGCCAGGGCCGTCTTGCCGACGCCGACCGGGCCCTCGATGGCGAGATATCGGTAGTCCAAGACGTTCGCGGCGAGTATAGCCATCGGCTCGCCGCACGCGCAAGCGCACCCCTCGTTCGACTCGTTCCGCGCGTGCCTCGATCCAGAGTGGGGCAACGGCGCGATCGTTCGGTGGTGGGTCAGTTTGCTCCGCGTCCCCGCTCACATTCGCCGCCCCTCGACCTTGCTCGGCGCGCCCTGAGCGCCGTCGAAGGGCGGCAAACCGAGCCTTCCGGGACTCGTAGCTGACCTGACGATCTCGGGGGCCCCATCCCCGGCAGCGTGACTCGGCCCTCACGGCTCGATTTGCGAACTGACGCCTGGGCGGCTCGGTTCGAGGGGCCGCTTCGCGAACTGACCCACTGCCCCCCGGTCGCCTCGTTCCGCGCACGCCCCGACCGCCTCGTTCCGCGCACGCCTCGATCGGGAGTGGACCAAGGGCGCGACCGCTCACGGGAGGGTCCGGGCCGCATGTTATGATCAAGCCGCAGTTCAAGCGCCCGAGAGCCGCCCGTCGCATGAGGGCCGCCTGATCGGCGCTATTGAAGCCACACGCCGTGAAAATCGATCGCCTCGAATTGCGGTTGCTCCGGCTGCCGCTCGTCCATCCCTTTGAGACAAGTTTCGGCCGGGTCCATGATCGCTCGTTCCTGCTGCTTCGCCTGGACGCAGGCGGGGTCGAGGGCCTCGGCGAGTGCGTGGCCGACGACAACCCGTTCTACAGCTCCGAGACGACCGAGACCGCCTGGCACGTCATCACCAGGTTCCTCGCGCCGCTGGTGCTGGGCGTCGAGTTCAGGACCCCCCGCGAGGTGTTCGCGGCCATGCATCGCATCCGCGGGCACCAGATGGCCAAGGCCGCGGTCGAGATGGCGGCCTGGGACCTGTTCGCCCGGGCCGGCGGAGTCCCCCTTTGGAAGCTGCTGGGCGGGACCCGCACCGAGATCGCGTCGGGGGTGTCGGTCGGGATCCAGCCGTCCCTCGACGAGTTGATCGCGTGCATCGAGCGAGAGCTCGCCGCCGGCTATCGCCGGATCAAGATCAAGGTCAAGCCCGGGTGGGACCTCAACGCAGTCGAGAAGGTGCGCGCGCGGTTCGGGCCGATACCGCTGATGGTGGATGCCAACGCCGCCTACTCGCTCGAGGACGCCGACCACCTGGCGCGTCTCGACGCGTTCGACCTGATGATGATCGAGCAGCCGCTCGACTACGATGACATCGCCGATCACGCCCGGCTGCAGAAGCGGCTGCGGACCGCGATCTGCCTGGATGAGTCCATCCACTCGGTCCGGGCCGCGCAGGAGGCGCTCGACGCCGGCGCGTGCCGCGTCATCAACATCAAGCCTGGCCGCGTCGGCGGGCACGCCGAGTCGATCCGCCTGCACGATCTCTGCGCAGCCAGGGGGATCCCGGTGTGGCACGGCGGCATGCTCGAATCGGGGATTGGCCGGGCCCACAACCTGCACCTGTCGACGCTGCCGAACTTCTCGCTGCCTGGCGATGTCGCCGCCAGCCGCCGCTACTACGACCCCGATCTGATCGACCCGGCGATTGAGGTACGGCCCGACGGCATGATTCCGGTCCCCTCGGGCCCCGGGATCGGCGTTGACCTCGTCGCCAGCCGGGTCGAGAAGGCCACCCTGCGCCGGATCGAGCTCCGGCCGGGCGGATTGACGCCGTGACAGCCGGATCGAGGATGGACCGCGCGCCCGAGGCGCCCACGCACATCGGCCGTCGTGTCGTGGCGGCGAAAAGCCGCGGCACGGCACGGCTCCTCCTTTTCGTGCTCGCGGGCGTCGGTGCACTGTCTGCCGCGACCTGCGCCAAGGCGCCGCCCAAGGTTGTCCCCGTCGCCGACACGTGGGAGACGAAGCTCTCGTGGATGCTGAGGCTGGAGGATCAGCGCATGCTGCGCCCGCCGGCGCCGCAGCCGCCCCCGCCGCCTGTCGGGAAGGCGCGGCAGGACAGCGCACGGGCCTCCGCCCTCGAACCGCCTCCTCCCGAGTTGCTCCGGCTGGCCGCCGATCCGGATGCGCGCGTGAGGCGCCGCGCGGCGCTTGCCATCGGACGGGTCGGCTTGCGCGACGGCGTGCCGGCCCTGGTCGCCTTGCTCGCTGATCGCGAACCCGAAGTCCGCCAGATGGCCGCCTTCGCCCTCGGACTGATTGGGAGCCGAGACGCCGCCGAATCCCTGCGCGCGGCCCTGCAGGACCCGGCGCCCATCGTCCAGGGTCGCGCGGCCGAGGCTCTCGGCCTGATCGGCGATTCCGGCTCGGCGTCCGCCATCGCGGCTCTGGTCACATCGCAGGCACGAACCTCGGGCGTCGCCCTGCTCGAGCCCGACGATCAGACCTATCCGCAGAAGCCCGACATCGAAGCGTATCGTCTCGGCGTGTACGCGCTCGCGCGCCTGAAGGCGTGGGACGCGCTGTCGCGCTGCGTGCTCGACGGCGCAGGAAAGCCAACCGTCCAGTGGTGGCCGGTTGCCTACGCCGTACAGCGCGTCGAGGAGCGGCGAGCCGTGCCGGCGCTGCTCGGGTTTCTTCAGGGCGCTGGATCGGTCACGAGGGCGTTCGCCGCAAAGGGTCTCGGGGCGCTGAAGGAGCCATCAGCGGTCGCGCTGCTGATTCCGCTTGCGGAAGGCTTCCGGACCGACGCGCGGCTGGCGGCGTCGAGCATCCGCGCGCTCGGCCAGATCGGCAGCGCGGATGCCGCGCCGGCCCTGCGCCGCCTGCTGGCGACGCGCGACCTCGATCCGACGCTACGTCTCGAGGTCATCGGCGCGCTGGGCGCAATTCGCGACCGCGGGGCCGTAGACGGCCTGCTGGACCTGCTGACCGACAAGTGGCCGCCGATGCGAGCGGAGGCGCTTCGCGCCCTTCACCGGATCGACCCGAACCAGTTCCTGATGGCGCTCTCAGGCCTCGATCCCGATTCTCACTGGAGCGTGCGAGCGGCGTTGGCCCCGATCGTTGCGACGCTCGACCCGGCCATCGCCGCGCCGCGGCTCTCGGCCATGCTGCGGGACCCCGACAAGCGGGTGAAGCCCGCGGTGCTCTCGGCACTTGCCGCGGCCAAGGTCACGGGCCTCGATGAGATCCTCAAGCAGGCGCTCCAGGACGACGACGTGATGGTGCGGGCCGCAGCGGCCGATGCCATCGGCGGCGCGAAGCTGCCGGGAACCGAAGCGGCGCTGGTCGATGCCTATCACGCGGGACAGCGAGACGCGGGTTACCAGGCGCGCGCCGCGGCGCTCAGAGCGCTCGCGGCCGGAAACGCGGCGACCGCGATTTTGCCGCTCAAGGAGGCGCTCGGCGACAAGGACTGGGCAGTGAGGGTTCAGGCCGCCACGCTGCTCCGCCGGCTCGATCCGGCGTTCGACCCGGTGCCTCTGATGCGGCCCGCCCCGGCGCGCATGCCGGCGGCGTACGAGGATGCGCGCCTGGTCGCGCCCGTGGTGTCGCCTCACGTCTTCATCGATACGGACAAGGGCACCATCGAGATTGAGCTGCTCGTGGTGGACGCGCCGCTGACCGCCGAGAACTTCCGGCGACTGGCCGAACAGGGATTCTTCACGGGCATCGCGATCCATCGGGTGGTGCCGAACTTCGTCGTGCAGGACGGCGACAATCGGGGCGACGGGGAGGGCGGGCCCGGCTACACCATTCGTGACGAGATCAATCAGGTCCCGTATCTGCGGGGCACGGTGGGCATGGCGCTCGACTGGGCAGACACCGGGGGCAGCCAGTTCTTCATCACCGTGTCGCCGCAGCCGCATCTCGACGCGCGGTACACCGTGTTCGGGCGCGTGGTGTCGGGCATCGACGTCGTGGATCGAATCCAGCAGTGGGACGTGATCCGGCGCGTGCGCGTGTGGGACGGCCGCGCGCTTGTCGTGAAGTAGGCTGGTGCGGGAGTCGCGCGGAAAAAGGGCCGTACAAAACAGAGGGGGCGTCAGCCGCCCCCAATGCTGTCCGAAGAAAAACGCTTAGCGCTTCTTCGCGGCCTTCTTCGTCGCCTTCTTGGCTGGCTTCTTTGCCATGTGTAATCCCCCCCTTCGGCTTGGAATCCGGAGCGCTCGATTCGCTCTCCGCTTATCAGGAACCCGGAAGCAGGTCCGGGAATCAGCGGACAAAAAAAACGGGGGTGATGTCACCCCCTGAAGTGGTGGCCGCGCCTAGCGCTTCTTGGCCGCCTTCTTCGTTGCCTTCTTGGCTGGTTTCTTCGCCATTCTTCCTCCTTGGGTTTGAGACTGCCCGAGCCCCGCTTGGTACTAACGTACCGCAAGCCCTAGGCTGAGCGGTCCAAGCTCATACAAGCTGTAGATTAAGGATGAGAGCGAACTGTTGTCAAGCACAAATCGACATCGCGTGCAAAGTTTTTTTGCGCGAGTCGAGGCGGGCACGTCGCAAATCCGCACGCACAGGACGAGGCGCGAAGTCAAATCCGCGTCGAGTCGATCCTATTTTCGAAGACGCCCGAGTGCGCGCGAGGCCTCGTCGCGGGTGGACGTGTCGGCGCCACGCACGCGCGTCACGCTTTCGTACATCGCGATCGCGCGCGTGCGATCACTCGACTCGAGCAGGCGGCCGAGCTCGAGATAGGCAGAGGCGACGAAGGTGTCGGGAGGGAGCGGCCGGCTTTGCACCACGCGTTGAAATCCTGCGATCGCCTGCGACGGGTTGTGCCGTGCCTGGTCCAGCCTGGCGTGCCGGAAGGCGATCACCGGATCGGAGGGGCGGAGCTGGGCCGCGCGGTCGAGTGAGGCAGCCGCCTCTGTGGCCGCGCCGCGCTCGAGTGCCCGCCAGCCTTCGAGCGACAGCCGGTAGGCCTCGGCGGTCCTCCGATCCGGCTCGCCGTCGATCGCGTCATCCGCGCGGGTTCTGATCTTGTACGGGTCGTCGGGCGGCGCGGTCGCCTCCGCGGCACGATAGGCCGCGACGGCCCGCTGGCGATCGCCGAGACGGTCCCACGCCTTGCCGAGCGCGAAGTAGCCTCTCGCGAGCGCACTGTACGGAACCTGGGGCTTCATGGCCACGACGGTGTTCAACTCGTCGATCGCCCGATCCGTTTCGTAGAGCTCGTCGAGCGCCCGGGCCGCTCCCAGTCGCGCGGCGGTCTCGGCCAGGACCGGGAGGCGGAGCGTGCCCCGCTGCACGCCGCCGAGGACCTGGCGGCAGGCGGCGAGCGCCGCCGCCTCGTCGTGCAGGTAGTCGTGATAGACCTCGACGATGCTCAGCGTGAAGAACGGATTGTGCGGGTGCCGCGCCTCCAGTCTCCTCAGCAGCTCGAGCGCCTGGTCGGGCTGGTGCTCGTACCACAGGTACATGTTGGAGAGCTGGAAGTCCGCCTCGCTGCCCAGAAACAGCCCGCGCTGCTGGGTCTCAATCATCCGGCGCATGCCGCCCACCCGGTCGCCCCCGGGCATGAGGAGCAGGATCCGGATGATCTTGAGGAAGGTCGGCGTCATGTCCGCGACGTATTGATAGAGGCCGATTCCGAAGTACGCGTCCGACAGGCCGGGGTCGAGCGCGATCGCCTTCTCGAGCGCGTTCTTGATGCGCTTGCCGAACCGGGCCGCCGAGAAATACTCCTGGCGATAGACGTGGTACTGGCCCCGCATCCCGTAGGCCGCGCCGAGATAGAACCAGGCCTCGGCCCGTTCGGGTTCGCGCCCGGTCCACTGCTCGGCTTCGGCGATGACCTCGTTGACGGTCTTCATGAACTCGGCGTCGTACCGCCTGTTCACCGGGTCGACGGCAATCCGCCACCAGATGACGCCCGCGTGAACCAAGTGGCACGCGACATCGGGGGCCGGCGGACAGGCCTCTTTCAGCCTGGCCTCGGCACCGTCGAAGTCCGCGTCGTACACGAGCTGGTAGGCCTGCGAGACTCCCGCTGCGCCGGTGAGGCCCCGGATGGGCGCCGGGGCCAGTCCGAGCAGCCACACGGAGAATCCCGAGACGAGGGCGACCGGCAGGAGTGCGCTCCGGGCCAGCGCCCGTCTCATTGCGCGCTCGTCCGCAACTCCTGCCGTTCGGCGTGCCGCTCGCGGGCGAGCGCCATGAGGCGTTCGAGCAGGGTGGGATAGTCCAGCCCCGTGGCTTCCCAGAGCTTCGGGTACATGCTGATGGTCGTGAAGCCCGGGATCGTGTTGATCTCGTTGACGAAGATCTGGCCCGTCTCGCCGTTCATCAGAAAGTCCACCCGCCCCATGCCCATGGCGTCGATGGCGACGAACGCTTCGATCGCCAGGCGCCTGACCTCGGCGGTCTGTTCCGGCGTCAGCGCGGCGGGAATCATCAGGCGGGATCCCTCGTCGAGATACTTCGCCTCGTAGTCGTAGAACTCCCGCAGCGGGATGATCTCGCCCGGCACCGAGGCCTCGGGCTGGTCGTTGCCGAGGACCGAGCACTCGATCTCGCGCGCGTGCGGCACGGCGGCTTCGACGAGGATCTTGCGGTCGTACCGGGCAGCAACGTCGATTGCGGCCCCGAGCAGCTCCGGGTCCTTCACTTTGGTGATGCCGACGCTCGACCCCATGTTGGCCGGCTTCACGAAGACCGGAAACTGGAATCGCCCGCCCAGGGCGGCCGACATGGCCGTCCGATCCGCCAGCCACTCACACTTGCTGACGACGGTGTGATCCGGAATCGGAAGGCCTCGAGCGGCGAACAGCAGCTTCATCACGGCCTTGTCCATGCCGGCGGCCGACCCCAGCACGCCCGCGCCGACATACGGCACGTTGGCCAGTTCGAGCAGGCCCTGCAGTGTCCCGTCCTCGCCGTTCGGGCCGTGGATGACCGGGAAGACCATGTCGATGCGCAGGCCCCAGACGAGCGCCAGATCCCGCGCCGTCTCCTGTCCCGCCTCGAGTTCCGGTCCTCGCCGCTCGACGGTCAGCACCGTGTTGTCGCCGTTCGGGTAGGGGACCAGGTGCGCCTCGCGGACCTGGCGCGAGCCCCGGGCCTCCTGATCACGGGCATACTCCTTCGCATCGGCCTCGGATTGGGCGTTCGGCGCGCGATCCGGGACCGCGAGGCGGCCGTCCGGCCTCACATACAGGGGGATGGGATCGTAGCGCTGGCGATCGAGGTTGGCGATGACCGAGCTGGCCGAACGGACCGAGACCAGGTGTTCGCTCGACCTCCCTCCGAAGATCACACCGACACGAATTCGCTTCACGGATTGGACCTCAAAGCCAGATCAGGCTGGCGGCTGATGGCTGGCGGCTGGTTGACCGATGAGAATGACTAGGCCACCTGCCCGCTGCCCGTCGTCGGGCAGCATCGCCCGGCGCACCCGCGGCGCAGCGAGCAGCGTCGTCGAATCGGCCGCCATTTCGCTTCCCGGTTAATATAGCGCAATCGTCGGGCCGCATCCGTATTGGTTGGTACGGACGCTCTGGTTTTTCGGCGAACGCACGTGGCAGGCGGAAGCGCTCGTGCGGGCGGACAGGCTTCGCGGCCTCCGGCCGCCAGCCGCCAGCCGCGAGCCGCCAGCCTCCAGCCGCACTTATGCCACCTGTCTTTGGGTTCCACGTCACCCACACCTGCGGTGCCGCACGGCGCGGCGAGATGACGACCGCGCACGGCGTCGTGCAGACGCCGGCGTTCATGCCGGTCGGCACGCGCGGCGCGGTCAAGGGGCTCACCCCGCGGGACCTGGTCGACCTCGGGGCGGAGATCCTCCTCGGCAACACGTACCATCTGTCGCTCCGGCCAGGCGATGAGCTGATCGCGACGCTGGGCGGGCTGCATCGGTTCATGGCCTGGGACAGGCCCATCCTGACCGACAGCGGCGGCTACCAGGCGTTCAGCCTGGGCGAGCGGCGCACGATTACCGAGGAGGGGATCGGCTTCAGATCTCACCTCGATGGCAGCGCACACTTTCTAAGCCCCGAGCGGGCCACCGACATCCAGGCGCGCCTCGGATCCGACATCGCGATGGTGCTGGACGAATGCCTGGCGCAGCCCGCCGACCCGGCCGCGGTCCGCGCGTCAACCGAGCTCAGCCTGCGCTGGTCCCGCCGTTGCCGCGACCGGTTCCTCGCGATTCGTGAACGGTCCGAGCCGGGAGCCTCCAGCCCGGAGGCGGACTGGCCCGCGGTCACCAATCCCGGCCAGGCGCAGTTTGGAATCATCCAGGGCGGGATCCTGCCCGAGCTGCGCACGCTGAGCGTCGAGCGGTCGGTCGAGATCGGATTCGAGGCCTACGCCATCGGCGGCCTCAGCGTCGGCGAGCCGCCGGCGCAGATGTACGAGGTCGCCGGGCACACCGCGGCATTGCTGCCGGCCGACCGTCCCCGCTACCTGATGGGCGTCGGCACACCCCTCGACCTGGTGGAAGCGGTGGCGCGCGGGATCGATCTGTTCGATTGCGTCATGCCGACGCGCAACGCCCGCAACGGCCAGCTCTTCACCTCGGAGGGGCGCCTGGCCATCAAGAACGCCCGCTTCGCGGCCGATCCCCTGCCGCCCGATCCGGAGTGCCGCTGCTACACGTGCCGGAACTTCTCACGCGCGTACCTTCGCCACCTCTTTGTCGCCGGAGAGATCACGGCCGCCATCCTCAATACGCTCCATAATCTCCAGTTTTACCTTGACACCATGTCGAGGATTAGACAGGCTATTATGTTCAGCTCGCTGGAGAACGTGCAGCGATCGCTACGCACAATATTTACCCGCCCGTCTCGGTGACTCATGACAGTGACGGCAAATTCTGGACTGGGCCTGGTGCTGGCCATGACCTCACCGCCCGACGGCAACGTCAACCCGCTGGTGCAACTGGTCCCCTTTGCGCTCGTGCTCGGGATCTTCTACTTCATCATTCTGTTGCCGATGCGGCGCAAGCAGAAGAAGGTGCAGGAGTTCCTCGCCGCGCTGAAGGTCAACGACCGCATCGTCACCACCAGTGGCATCTACGGCACCATTACCAAGATCACCGACCTGAGCGTCCAGCTCCAGATCGCGGACAAGGTCCGCATCGAAGTCGCCAGGGCCGCCATCGGCGGCTACCAGGGGCAGGCGCCGGTCCAGGCGGACACTGCGGCAACCAATCAGTAGAACTATGAAGGACATCCGCTGGCGGGTGGTTATCACCCTGGTTGTTCTCGGCCTCGCATTGTGGGCCATTTATCCACCCAAGGATCGCATCAAGCTGGGGCTCGACCTCCAGGGCGGCGTGCACCTCGTGCTGCGCGTGGAGACCGACGATGCGCTGCGCCTCGACACCGAGACGACGCTCGAGCAGCTGCGTGAAGCGGTGGAAGGGAAGGGCATCTCCGCGGCGACCTTTACCGTGCTGAATCCCCAGCAGTTCAAGATCGAAGGGATCCCGCAGGCGCAGGACGCCGCCTTCCGCGACGCCGCCAACGAGGTGCAGGCCAACTTCAATCGTGAATCCGGCGTGGGCGGCAGCTACACGTTCACGATGAAGCCGAACATCGCCGTTCAGCTTCGCGAGGACGCGGTCACGCAGTCGCTGCAGACCATCGAACGGCGCATCAACGAGCTCGGCGTCTCCGAGCCGCTCGTCGCGCCCTCGGGTGCATCCAACGACCAGATCATCGTCGAACTGCCGGGCATGACCGAGCCGCAGCGCGCGAAGGACATCATCCGCTCGACGGCGCTGCTCGAGCTGAAGCTGGTCGAGCAGGGACCGTCGAGCGACAAGACCTCGCTGCTGACCTCCTCGAACGGCGTGGTGCCGCCCACCATGGAGGTCCTGCCGGGATCGTCGACCACCGCGGCAGGGGAGCGCTCCGACACGGTCTACTACCTGGTCCGCAAGGTGCCCATCGTCACGGGACGCGATCTGCGCAATGCGAAGCCGTCGCTCGACGAGAACAACCGGCCGGCGGTCAGCTTCGAGCTGAAGTCCGACGGCGCGCGCAAGTTCGGCAAGGCGACCGGCGAGAACATCGGCCGCTACCTGGCGATCGTCCTCGACGGGCGCGTGCAGTCGGCGCCGGTCATCGAAGGCCGCATCACCGACCAGGGGCGCATCGCGGGCAACTTCACGGTCCAGGAGACGCAGGACCTCTCGCTCGTGCTGCGTTCGGGCGCGCTGCCGGCTTCGCTGACCTACCTCGACGAAAACACGGTCGGTCCGACGCTCGGCGCGGACTCGGTCAAGTCTGGCATCCTCGCGAGCGTCGTCGGCCTGACGCTGATCGTGCTCTTCATGCTCGCGTACTACCGGCTGTCTGGCGTCAACGCGATTGCCGCGCTCGTCCTCAACCTGATCATCCTGCTCGGCCTGATGGCCTACATCGGCGCCACGATGACGCTGCCGGGCGTGGCGGGCTTCGTGCTGACGATGGGCATCGGCGTCGACTCGAACGTGCTGATTTTCGAGCGAATCAAAGAGGAGCTGGCCGCGCAGCGCGGCGTCAAGCAGGCGCTCAGCGCCGGGTTCAGCCGCGTATTCCTCACGCTGCTCGACACGCACATCACGGCATTGATTTCCGCGGCGTTCCTGTTCCAGTTCGGAACCGGGCCGATTCGCGGGTTTGCCACGACCCTGTCGATCGGCCTGGTCTCGAACCTGTTCACGTCGACCTTCGTCTCGAAAACGATCTTTGAGTTGGTGCTGTCGGGCCGCAGGGTCCAGACGTTGAGCATCTAGCGGACCGGACCGGACAATCATGGAAATCTTCAAGAACCCGAACTTCAATTTCCTCCGGTGGCGCTGGCACGCCCTGACCCTGTCGTGGCTCATCATCCTTGCCGGCGCGATCACGTTCTTCACGGCGGGGCTGCCCGTGTCGGTCGAGTTCTCCGGCGGCACGATCGTCATCGTGGAATTCGACAAGATGCCCGAGGTCGACCAGGTCCGCTCGGCCTTGGATCGCGCCAAGGTCGGAGGCGGGGGGCAGAACATCGTCGTTCAGCGGTACGGTCCCGTGGAGGCGCGCCGGGTCATGGTGCGGCTGGCCGAGGTCGGGGCCGAGCAGGGCGCCGGCCTGAGCACGACCAAGGACCAGGTGCTGGGCGCCCTGGGCAAGGCGAACCTCGGCGGGTTCAAAGAGGCCGGCAGCCAGATCGTCGGTCCGATCGTCGGCAAGGAGCTGACCAACAAGGGGCTCTGGGCGAGCGTGCTGTCGCTTGCCGGGATCCTGGTCTACATCGCGTTTCGGTTCAGGCTGTCGTTCGCCGTTGGCGCGGTCGTGGCGACCGTCCACGACATCCTCATCACGTTGTCGTTCATCTTGTTCTTCCGCTACGACATGTCGCTCAACGTGATCGCGGCCTTCCTGGCCTTCACCGGGTACTCGACCAACGACACGATCGTGATCTTCGACCGCGTGCGCGAGAACCTGCGCGGCATGCGACGGGATTCACTCAACGACGTGGTGAACAGGGCCGTGAACCAGACGCTCAACCGGACGATCATCACGGCGGGCACGACGTTCCTCAGCGTCGTAGCCCTCTACCTGTTCGGCGGCGAGGTGCTCCGCGGCTTCGCGTTCACCATGCTGGTCGGTGTCATCACCGGGACCTATTCGAGCGTGTTCATCGCGGCAGCGATCGTGACGTTCTGGAAGAGCAAGTCGGCCCGCGTGCCCGTCGCCGCGACGGCCGTCGTCGACACCGGCAGCCGCAAGAAGGCCGGCGGCCGGAAAACCAAGGCCTCGTAGACGGCGGCGCCATACCTCCGTTGGACTTTCTGCACGCAGCGCTGCTCGGTGCGGTTCAGGGGCTCACGGAGTTCCTGCCTGTGTCGAGCTCGGCCCATCTGATCCTGGCCCGGGCATTCCTCGGCTTCGACGCTGAGCGATTCGGCATCGCATTCGACGTGGCCTGCCACGTGGGGACGCTGCTGGCCGTCCTGGCGTATTTCCGCGCCGACCTGCTCGCCATGTTGCGAGCGGTGAGGGCGGCGGCCGGCCGAGGCGCCCTCGGCCCGGCGCGGATGGTTCAGTTGCTGTTCTTCGGCACCGTGCCGGTGCTCGTGCTCGGACTGCCGCTCAGCCGCCTGGAGGACCAGCTCAGAGACCCGTGGACCGCCGCGGCGATGCTCGCGCTGGGCGCCCTGCTGCTGTTCGCGGCCGAGCGCGCCGGATCGAGAACGCGGGAAGCGCAGGGGCTGACGGGAGCAGAGGCGGTCGGGATCGGCGTGGCGCAGGCCGCCGCCCTCGTGCCAGGCGTGTCGCGATCCGGAGCCACGATCACCCTGGGGATGTTCTTCGGCCTCACACGCGAGAGTGCGGCCAGGTTCTCGTTCCTGCTCGGCGTGCCGGCGATCCTGGCGGCGGCGGCGCATGAAGGGCTCGCGCTCTCCCGCACCGGCATGCACGCGTCGGAGTTGCGGCTGTTCGCCGTCGGCGTGGCGACTTCGGCGCTGGTCGGCTACGCGGCGATCAGGTACTTCCTCCGATATCTCGGCCGTCACTCGCTGGCCGCCTTCGCATGGTACCGGCTGGCGCTGGCGGCATCGGTCCTCGTGTGGTGGGTCGTGACCCGGGGTTCTGCACCGTGATCCAGTGGCTGCGCCGCAATTTCGTGACCGGGTTCTTCGTGATCGTGCCGCTGGTCATCAGCCTGGCGGCGCTGGCGTGGGTCTTCACGCTGGTGGACGGGTTCGTCGCTCCCGCCTACGAGCGCTGGATCGGATTCCGCATTCCCGGCCTCGGCATCGCCACCACGGCCCTGCTGGTGTTGCTGGTGGGCGTGGCGGCCAGCAACGTCATCGGCAAGCGGCTGCTCAAGGTGATCGAGGCCGTCCTGCTCAGGGTGCCGGTGTTCCGCACGATCTACTCGCCGGTTCGGCAGCTGGTCGGCGGGTTCTCGCCCGACAACGCCTCGGGGTTCAAGCGGGTGGTGCTGGTCCAGGATTCGCGCCGGGGGCTGGCCCTGGGCTTCGTGACGAAAGAATTCACGCTCGAGATCGGACGCGGGCCTGAGGCGCTGCTCGCGGTCTATGTTCCGACCAATCACCTGTACCTTGGCGACATCTACATCGTCTCGAAGGAGGCGGCCGTGTTCCCCGACCTCACCGTCGAGGAAGGCGTGCGCATCGTCCTGACGGGGGGCATGGCCATGCCCGAGGCGATCCGGGAGGCCAGCGCGGGGGAACTTCGTGCGTGAGGGAGACCGGTAGGGTAGAATTCGAAAGTTTCCCGTTCGACATGACTATCGTGAGGCTGGGATGATGGCAATGAGAAAAGCGTCTGATAGCCGTCCAGGACGGCGCGTACCCGTCTATCTGGGACTTGTGGCGGCGGCGATCGCGGCGGCGTTGATCGGCCTCAGCGTCCCCGTTTTCGCCACCTCGAGTCCCGTACAAACTGAGCCGACGATGGCGGCCGCTGCCACCATGCCGGTGCACCACACACCCGGCGGCGAGGTGAACCTGAAGCTGCCGAGCCTGGCCCAGGGCGACTTCTTCGGCCTCAACGGGCACCAGCTGCTCGAGTCGGGCCTCGTCGTCTGCGTACTGGGACTGCTGTTCGGCTGGGCGACCTACCGGCGGGTCAAGAAGCTGCCCGTCCACCGCTCGATGGCGGAAATCAGCGAGCTCATCTACGAGACGTGCAAGGCCTATCTCCTCAAGCAGGGCCAGTTCCTTCTGGTGCTCGAGCTGTTCATCGGAGCCGTCATCGTCGCCTATTTCGCGATGATCGGGCTCGAAGCCTACAAGATCGTCATCATCCTCCTGTTCAGCCTCATCGGAATCGGCGGCAGCTACGGCGTGGCGTGGTTCGGCATCCGCATCAACACCCTGGCGAATTCGCGCACGGCGTTTGCGAGCTTGCGGGGCAAGCCCTTCCCGGTCCACGAGATTCCCCTGCGCGCCGGCATGAGCGTGGGCATGATGCTCATCAGCGTCGAGCTGCTGATGATGCTGCTCATCCTGCTCTTCATTCCGGGCGATCTCGCCGGGGTCTGCTTCATCGGTTTCGCGATCGGTGAATCCCTCGGGGCGGCTGCGCTGCGCATCGCGGGTGGCATCTTCACGAAGATCGCCGACATCGGGTCGGACCTGATGAAGATCGTCTTCAACATCAAGGAAGACGACGCGCGCAACCCGGGCGTGATCGCCGACTGCACCGGCGACAACGCGGGCGACTCGGTGGGTCCGACGGCAGACGGCTTCGAAACCTACGGCGTGACCGGCGTCGCGCTGATCTCGTTCATCCTGCTCGCCGTCAAAGATCCGCTCATCCAGGTCAAGCTGCTGGTCTGGATCTTCATGATGCGCGTCCTGATGGTGGTGACCTCCGGCGTGTCGTACCTGATCAGCAACAGCCTGACGAAAGCCAGGTTCGCCACCGCCGACAAGATGCACTTCGAGGCGCCGCTGACGCAGCTGGTCTGGCTGACCTCGCTCGTCTCGGTGGCGGTGACCTATCTCATCTCGAGCCTGATGATCCCGGATCTCGGCGGCGACCCGACGCTGTGGTGGAAGCTGTCGACCGTCATCACCTGCGGCACGCTGGCCGGCGCGATCATCCCTGAGCTGGTCAAGGTGTTCACCTCGACCAACTCCGCGCACGTCAAGGAAGTGGTGACCTCGTCGGAGGAAGGCGGGCCGTCGCTGAACATCCTGTCGGGGCTGGTCGCGGGCAATTTCAGCGCCTACTGGCTGGGCCTGACGATCATGGGCCTGATGGCGGTCGCCTACCTGGTGAGCACGACGGGCCTCGACGCGCTGATGCAGGCGCCGGCGGTCTTCGCCTTCGGGCTGGTCGCCTTCGGGTTCCTCGGCATGGGGCCGGTGACGATCGCGGTGGACTCCTACGGCCCGGTCACCGACAACGCACAGTCGGTGTACGAGTTGTCGGTCATCGAGACGCTCCCGGGGATCAAGCAGGAGGTCAAGCGCGACTTCGGCTTCGACCTGGACTTCACCCGGGCCAAGGATCTGCTCGAGGAGAACGACGGCGCGGGCAACACCTTCAAGGCGACCGCGAAACCGGTGCTCATCGGCACCGCGGTCGTCGGCGCGACGACGATGATCTTCTCGATCATCGTGGCGCTGACCGACGGGCTCACGATCAACAAGGACATGCTGTCGATTCTCCACCCGCCGTTCCTGCTCGGGCTGATCACGGGCGGCGCGGTGATCTACTGGTTCACCGGTGCCTCGACGCAGGCCGTGACAACCGGCGCGTACCGGGCGGTGGAGTTCATCAAGGCGAACATCAAGCTCGATGAATCGGCCGCAGCCAGGGCGTCGGTCGAGGATTCCAAGCGCGTCGTGGCCATCTGCACCGAGTACGCGCAGAAGGGGATGTTCAACATCTTCCTGGGCGTGTTCTTCTCGACGCTGGCCTTCGCCTTCGTTGAACCGTTCTTTTTCATCGGGTATCTCATCTCGATTGCGCTCTTCGGATTGTTCCAAGCTATTTTCATGGCCAACGCGGGCGGAGCGTGGGACAATGCCAAGAAAATCGTCGAGACAGAGTTGAAGATGAAGGGGACACCGCTGCACGCCGCGACGGTGGTGGGCGACACGGTGGGCGATCCCTTCAAAGACACGTCGTCGGTGGCCATGAACCCGGTCATCAAGTTCACGACCCTGTTTGGCCTGCTGGCGGTCGAACTGGGCGTGTACCTGGCCGCGAACCATGGGCCGGCGCTGTCGCGCGGGCTGGCGCTCGTGTGTTTCCTGGTCGCGGTGTTCTTCGTTCGACGGTCGTTCTACGGGATGCGAATCGGGTCGGCCGCATAACACCCGCGCAGGGCGTCCTGGCCAGGGCGGCGGCTGCCGGACGGTCCAGGGCGGCCACTTTTTCGGATCCGGTGTCTAAGTCTGGTAGGGGACCAGAGGTGTCAGGCAGGTCGCCAGCCCCCTCTCGGGGTTCCTGTTCGTTGACACCCGTTTTGGGGCATGGCTATAATCGGCCGCCTCATGCACCACGGATAGTCAGAGAGGTTAGGAGGACAGACCGGTGCCACGCGACATGTTCGGGGATGTCGTCAAATCCTCAATCACGCTCGGGAGCCGGAAATGGTACACCGTTCCGCTCTCAATCGCGGTCCACACGGTGGGTATTGCCGCGCTCGTCATTATTCCTTTGATGGCGGCCGACATCCTGCCGACGCCACCGGCGATGATGGCGTTCGTCGCGCCGCCGCCGCCGCCACCACCACCGCCGCCGCCGCCGCCACCGCCTCAGGCCGCCGCGCCCAAGCCGGTGATGGACGTCAACCCGGCAGCCGCACCCGTGCAGGCGCCGTCCGAGATCAAGCCCGAAACCGGCATCGTCGCGCCTGAGGGCGGGATCGCGGGCGGGGTCGAAGGCGGAGTGCCCGGCGGCGTGATGGGAGGCGTCGTGGGCGGCTTGCCTGAAGCACCGCCGCCGCCGCCGCCGCAGGCGCCGGTCAGGGTGGGCGGCAACATCAGGCCGCCGACCAAGGTCAGGGATGTCAGACCCGTCTATCCGAGCATTGCCCAGTCGGCTCGCGTGCAGGGCGTGGTCATCATCGAAGCGACGATCGGTCCAGACGGCAAGGTCAAGGATGCCAGAATCCTGCGTTCGATTCCGCTGCTCGACCAGGCGGCCCTCGAGGCCGTGCGCCAGTGGGAATTCACGCCAACGTTGCTCAATGGCGTGCCGGTGCCCGTCATCATGACGGTCACGGTCAACTTCACGTTGCAGTAGGTCCGTCGGTCTTCGGACGTCGTCATGGGACCGGGGGGCCACCGGCGCCCTCGGGAAAGACAGTGGTAACGTTGGTTACTCGGAGGATGGAGAGACATGAACCTCATTGAGATGTGGAACCAGATGGGAATGGTGGCCAAGGGAATCGCCGTGATCCTGTTCATCATGTCGATGATCTCGTTTGGCGTGGCCATCGAGCGGATTTACACCTTCATCAATGCCCGCAAGCAGTCGAAGCTGTTCGCGCCGCAGGTGGCCAAGCACCTCAAGGAAGGCCGCCTGAAGGACGCGATTGCCCTGTCGCAGAAGAAGGAATACCGGTACAGCCACCTGGCGAAGGTCGTCCTGGCGGGCCTGAACGAATACCAGTTCCAGCAGGAGTCCAACGCGGGCCTGCAGCGCGAGGACGTGGTCGACACGGTGCGCCGCTCCATCCACCGCGCGAGCGCCCTGACGGCCTCCGACCTGAAGCGCGGGGTGGCCGCCCTGGCGACCATCGGCGCGACGGCGCCGTTTGTCGGCCTGCTCGGCACGGTCGTCGGCATCATCACTGCATTCCAGGGCATCGCGGCGACCGGGTCCGGCGGCATCGGCGCCGTGTCTGCCGGTATCGCTGAAGCACTGGTCGAGACCGCGCTCGGGCTGGTCGTCGCCATCCCCGCCGTGTGGTTCTACAATTACCTGACCGGCCGCATCGAGTACTTCAACGTGGAGATGGACAACTCATCGTCGGAGATGGTGGACTACTTCATCAAGAAGACGGCGGCGTAGTGCAGCGGTTCTGGCCTGACGCCAGGGAGAAGAAAGAGGAGACGGCCACATGGCAATGGATGTGGGTGGCGCCAAGGGCGGCCTGAAGGCTGACATCAACGTCACGCCGCTCGTGGACGTCATGCTGGTGCTGCTGATTATCATGATGCTCATCGCCCCGATGTTGCAGAAGGGCGTTGACGTCAAGCTGCCGCAGGCGTCCAATAGCGCCGACAAGCCGGAGACCCAGGAACAGACGGTGGTCGCGATCACCGCCGACCGGCGTATCTTCCTGAACGGCATCCCGACGCGCGAGGACGATCTGCGGACGCAGGTCGAAGCAGTCATGGAGTCCCGCAAGGAGAAGGTCGTCCTCATCAAGGGCGACATTGACACTCCGTATTCGGCGATCATGTCGACGATGGACAGGCTGCGCGAGTCCGCCATCGAGAACATCGGCCTGATTACCGAACGCAAGGTCCGCGGCGGCGAAGTGGGAGGGCAGTGATGAAACACGCGCACAAACACTTCGGCGCAGAAGACGTCGTCGTCGGCAAGGAACTTCATGCCTCGGCAGACATGAACGTCACGCCGCTCATCGACGTCCTGCTCGTGCTGCTGATCATCTTCATGGCCGCCCTTCCGCTGACGCAGAAGGGCATCGACATCAACCTGCCCCCGGAGACCAAGAGCGCCACGAACCAGACGGACACGAGCAACCAGATCGTGCTCGAGTACACGGCGGATCGGCGGATCTCGGTCAACAAGCAGGACGTGACGATTCAGGATCTCGAGACGCGCCTGCGGAACATCTTCGAGCAGCGCAAGGACAAGACGATGTTCATCGTCGGCGACGGGCGGCTCCGTTACGGCGACATCGTCGAGGTCATCGATGCGGCGAAGGGCGCTGGCGTCGAGAAGGTCGGGATCGTGACCGAGGGCATGCGCACCGCGGCGGGTGTCCGGCCAGGAGCCGGCAACTAGCTCGCGACGCCTCGCCCGGGGGCGGACGGGACGCGCAAGGCTCGAGGCTTGGGGCTTGAGGCCTGGGGCGGGTGCCGTATCACGGCGCCCGCCGTGGAAGCGACTGCTCTCGAGCCAGGGCCTGAAATCAAGCAGAACATCAACGGCTGCCTCGTCCCCTCGGGGGACGGGGCGGCCGTTTGCTTTGTACCGGCGCGACGTTGCTGCGACCAGGCTAGGGCTTGCCGGGCCGTGGCGGGCAGCTGTCGAGCCGATGAAGAGCTGGCGGCCTCCGTAGACCGGCCTGCCACCAGCAGGGCTCAGAGGCCGGTGACGGGCGTTCACGCGGGGGAGCGGACTCTCTTTCCTGGAACAACGCCACCCGCTCGACTCACCGCTCACGCGGACTCGCTCCCGCACGTGCGGCGTCACAGGCCCCGTCTACCCGGCTTGCGTGACTCCAACGTGACGCCTCTGCGACGATCGTGACTTATCGTACGCTCCGCGCGCCTGTTCGATGCCACTGGGCGACGCCTAGTCGTCGATGCCAGACAACGCGATGACCGAAGACCCTTGAGCGTGTCGACGAGAGTGGAGATCATCGACACGTCACGCAAACGGCCTATCGCCGTGACTCTAGCGCCGAGCGCGATATGCGTGCGGCAGCCTGCGACGCGTGATTCTCTCGGAACGGAACCTGTATCTCTATATTCGCTGATGCCGCAGGAAAGAACGTGCCGTCGCCGTTCGCGTGAGGCGCCGACGTTCACGCCACGCTGATGATTCGCATCCGCAATGTGCGGCATCTGTGCCGGCTGCTTGGAACGCTTCTCAATCAGGATACCTGGTCCAGAGTCGGTCATCGACAGCGTCCAGAATGGCCTGCAGTCTACGCTGTGACAACAAGGCATGGTGTTACCCGCCCGGCCTTCCGGCGTCGATCAACGACGTTCCGATACAGTTCAGCACGTCGCGCGGCACGATCACCCCGCAGTCCACCACGGTCAGCGGGGCCGCGACGGCCACGTTGACCGTGTCCCAGCCCGGTGCAGTGACCGTGACGGCCACGCTCGATGGCCAGGTCGTGAACACGGTGCTCGACGCGCCACTTTCGGCCTCCGGCCTTGCCGGTTCGAGTTCCGGGTCTTCCATCTCGCTCACGTGGAACGCTCCGACGTCCGGTACACCGCTCGCGACCTACATCATCGAAGCGGGGACTGCGCCTGGCCTTGCAAATCTCGCGAAATTCGCGACCGGCAGCACGCAGACGAGCTTCGCCGCGAGCGGCGTATCGAACGGCCTCTACTACCTGCGTGTGCGTGCGAGCAACGTGCTCGGCGAGGGAGGACCATCCAACGAGATCGCCCTGCGCGTTGGGCCGGTTCCACCCGGAGCGCCGACAGGCCTTTCGGCTAACGCGGCTGGCTCGACCCTGACGCTGTCGTGGACGGCGCCTGTCGCTGGAGGTGCGCCGACCTCCTACACCATCGAAGCGGGATCTTCGTCTGGCCTCTCGAATCTCGCGGATTTCTCAACCGGGAACGCGTCGACCAGTTTCGTGGCCACCGGCGTGGCGAACGGCACGTACTTCCTCCGCGTTCGCGCCTCCAATCTTGGCGGGACCAGTCCAGCCTCGAACGAGGTCGCGGCCGTTGTCGGTCCGGCTGCGCCGGGCGTGCCAACCGGCCTGCAATGGAGTTCGGCAGGATCGACGATTGTCCTGACCTGGAACGCGCCGTCAAGCGGCGGCGCGCCGAGTTCGTACACCATCGAGGCCGGCTCGGCGCCGGGCCTGGCGAATCTGGCGAACCTCGCAACCGGGAATAGCGCGACCTCGTTCACGTCGGGCGGCGTCGGCAACGGGACCTACTACGTGCGCGTCAAGGCCGGCAACACCGGCGGCACGAGCGGAGCGTCGAACGAGGTGGCGCTAGTGGTCGGATGCACGGCGGCACCAGGCGCGCCGAGCGGGGTGCACACCGACCTCAACAGCGGGGGCACCGTGCAGTTCGGGTGGACCGCGCCCACCTTCGTGGGGACAAGCAACGGGCCAACGACGTACGTACTCGAGGCAGGGAGTGCAGCAGGCCAGGCGAATCTCGCGGTGCTGGATCTCGGCGGGTCCGCGACGACCGCGACATTCGGTGGGATCGGATCGGGTACCTACTATGTCAGGATCAAGTCGAAGAATTCGTGCGGCACGGGCGCAGCGTCGAACGACTTCATGCTGATCGTGCAGTAGCGGGGTCGCGGCCTCTGTCAATCGGCTCGAGCAGCTTCGCCGGGCGTGGAAATCTGACGGCTGCTTCGTTCCCGCGGGGGACGAGGCAGCCGTTTGCTTTGTACGGCGGCCGGCGGCAGGTACGCGTTCCCTCCCTCGTGGAAGGCGGCAGCGGAACCCGCCACGTCGGGCGGCGGCTCGGCGCGGCGGGCACATACGTTGCGGTCCAGTTGTCGCGGAAGCGAGTGAGGCGGTCTTCCGCCGAAGGTGCCCCTTGAGCCGAGCCGACGGCGTCAGTCTGCAAAACCCATCGCAGGGGCCGAAATCCGCGATGGGTGGGGGACCCATCGCTTCCGCCAACAGCACCCTGAAGATGGGTTTTGCCGGCGATTGCGAGCGGGGCCGCGCCGCGACAACCGGGCCGCAACGCGATCATCCGCCAGCCGGACCTCACCTCTTCGTTCCGCGAATCCTCTCGCCCTCGCCGTTGGTGCCGTCGAGCGAACGGCCGTCGGCCGCGAGCGTCATCGTCTCCACGCCTCCGCGGGGTCGATAGGTGAATCGAAGCACCCGCTTGGGCGCGTCCAGGATCGACCACTGACCGCCGCCAATCAGGTTGCCGCCCTGGTAGAGGTCGAAACTGCCGTCAGCAAAGACAACGAGCGTCCGGGCCGAGACCCAGTTCCAGGTGCCCACCAGGTCGGCGGCGATGGTCCCTGCCGCAACCGGGCCGCTGCGCCTCGTCCCGCGCAGCGCCTGGTTGTCGCTGTTCCTGCCCTCGAGCGTCCGTCCGTCGGCCGAGAGCGTCACCGTGTCCACTACGCCGCCGATGCGGTTGGCGAGGCGGACCAGGCGCACCATGAGGTCGACAACCATCCACCGTCCGTCGTTGATCTTGTTGCTGCCCTGGTAGAGGTCGAAGGTGCCGTCGGCATAGATGATGAGCGTCCGGCCCGAGACCCAGTTCCACGTGCCCACGAGATCCACGCCGAGCGTGCCCGGTTCAGGCGCGATGCTCCGCTTGGTCGCGCGGATGTCGCGGCGGTCGCTGTCGGAGCCGTCGAGCGAGCGTCCATCGGCTGAAAGCGTCACCGTGTCCACCACGCCGCCCGGCCGATGCGTCAGGAGCAGCGTGCGCCTGGCGACGTCGACGATCTCCCACCGCCCGCCGCCAATCAGGTTGCTGCCCTGGTAGAGGTCGAAGGTGCCATCGGAGAACACCACGAGCGAGCGGCCGGAAACCCAGTTCCACGTTCCGACCAGATCGCCTCCGATCGACCGGTCTCGAGGAACGGGTTTGGCCGGCTGGTCAGGATTCTGAGGCGGCCGGGCCGATTGGTCGGCCCGCGCATCTGGCAGGATCGAGTCCTCGGCCAGAATGACTGGCAACGCTTCGGTGCCGAGGAGCACCAGGGCGGCGAGGCCGGCGGCAAGTCGCCCCACGCGGGCGGTCAGGCAGCGTGGGGCCGTGGGGCGTCTGCAGGCACGCAGGAGGACGACCGGGGGCTCACGCAGCCCGGGGTCGATGCCGGCAGAGGTCGCCCGTCTGCCGGCGTCTGGCCAGCCGGCGGTCTCGACGGTTGCACGCGGCGCCGAGCGCACTGCACCCATGGTTGGTCGCCTCCTCGGCCATCCTCACGCACTCTATTGTGAACCCGTTATGGCCAGGGACGCGACACGGCATCATCCAGGTGTTCGGCGTCGGCTCGTCGACTGGCGGAGTGCCCATGAAACCCAACAAAAAAGGCCATCCCGCCCTCTCAGGCGGAATGGCCCTGTGGTCGTCGCAGGCCGGTGCCGGCTAGTCGCCGCCGACGCCCGACACCTTCTTCTTCTTGAGGTCGGCCGCCAGGTCGCGCAGCTTGTCGGCTTCCTTGATGAGCGACTGCTGGACCGCCGGATCCTTCTCGAGGTTGGCCTTGAGGCGGAGCAGGAGATTCTTGTAGACGATGGCCTCCATGTAGTCGGGCTTCAGCTGGAGAGCCTTGTCAACCTGTTCGATGCCCTGCTCGACGTATTTCTTCTTCTCGGGGTCCTTCAGGCGGAAGTCGCGGTACGCCTTCTCCCAGAAGTAGCCGGCCGTCGTGTAGAAGGCTTCCGGGTTGTTCGGCTCCCGGGCCGAGCGCTGCTGCAGGGCGTCGATGGTCTTGTCGAACTCTTCCTGCCGGTTGTAGAAGGCCGCCAGCTGGAGGTAGACGGCCGAGTCGTTCGGCTTGATTTCCTTGGCCTTGAGCAACGCCTGCTCGGCCTTGTCGTACTCGCCGGCGTCCTCGTAGATCTTGGCCAGGCCGAAGTAGTTGGTCGGCTCGGTCGGATCGATCTGGATCATGCGCTGCACGAGCGGCTCGGACTGGCTGGCGTCGTTCATCTTGTCGGGCCCGTAGGCGGCGACCAGGAACTCGAGTGCGAGCTTCTTGATCTTGGGATCGGGTTCCAGGTCGGCGGCCTTCTTGTAGTTCTCGATGGCCTTGGTCAGGTAGCCGTCGTTTTCCGCCTCACCTTTCCGGCTCGGCTTGAAGAGCTGGTCGTAGCTGTTCCCGAGGTAGAAGTAGGCCGCGGTCTGGTTCGGGTCGTTCGCGATGCACTCCTCGTACTTCACGGCGGCCCGCTTGTACTCCTGCTGCTGGTACAGCGCGTGCGCTTCCTTGATGGCCTTTTTCGCCTTCAACGTCCCAAACTGGCTGCAGCCAACGAGCGACACGGCCATCACCATGAGGATCGCCAGCGATGCGCCGCGCCAGAAACGCCTGTCCATTATGTCCCCCTTACGCGCGATGCGCGGAATTGACCGGCCGGAGACGGCCATTTCGAAAAATCAGAGTAGATCGCGAAGAATGACGGCCAGACAGGGTGGTGGCCCCTCCCGCGAAGGGAAGACGTCTTCCCAAGCAGAGGGCAGTATAGTGAACCGAAAAAAGGCAAGTCAAGCAACTCCCGCACTGCCAGGTCTTTGCCCGTGTCCCGCGCCTTGACCCTGCCGAGATTGGGCCTCTATCATGAGTACGAGCCGCCTCCGAAGCTGCGACCCGACGCGAGATGCCGAACGCTCCCGCTGTCTCCAGGCCCGATACCTGAAGATCCGTAGGTATTAGACACCGCCGCCGATGATTCGATTCGAAGACGTCGTCGACAAGGTCCGCGGCTACGTGACCGATGAGGACATCGAGTTGCTGCGGCGCGCCTACGTCTTCTCGGCCCTTGCGCACAAGGGCCAGGTCCGGCGCTCGGGGGAGCCCTACCTCGTGCACCCGCTGGAAGTCGCGGATTTTCTCGCCGATCTGCGCCTGGATCCCGCGGCCATCATCGCCGGCCTGCTGCACGACGTGGTCGAGGACACCCTCGCCACCGTCGAACGCATCACGGAGCTGTTCGGGCCGGAGGTCGCGCACCTGGTCGAGGGCGTGACCAAGATCGGCGCGATTCCCTTCTCGTCGTCGGCGGAGCGCCAGGCGGAGAGCTTCCGGAAGATGCTCCTCGCGATGGTCGACGACATCCGGGTCATCCTGGTCAAGCTCGCCGATCGGCTGCACAACATGCGGACGCTCCAGTACATGCCCGACGAGAACCGGGAGCGCATCGCGCAGGAAACCCTCGACATCTACGCGCCCATCGCCAACCGCCTCGGGATGAGCCGCGTCAAGAACGAGCTGGAGGACCTCGCGTTCCGCTACCTCGAGCCCGAAGCCTACGAAGGCCTCAAGGCCAGTGTGGAGCGTCGGCGCCGGGCGACCGAGGGCCTGGTCGAGGAGCTGCGCAAGACCGTCAGGGCGAAGCTCGAGGACGCGCAGGTTCCCATCGTCTCGATCGACGGCCGCATCAAGCGCCTCTACAGCATCCACCTGAAGCTGAAGCGGCAGAAGATCGAGCTCGAGCAGGTGTACGATTTCCTCGCGCTGCGACTCATCACCAAAACCGTCAAGGACTGCTACGCCGCGCTCGGGATCATCCACCAGACCTGGCCTCCCGTGCCCGGCCGCATCAAGGACCTCATCGCCACGCCGCGGCCCAACGGGTACCAGTCGCTGCACACCTCGGTCATCAGCGATCGCGGGGTCCCCTTCGAGGTCCAGATCCGCACCGAGGAGATGCACCGGCACGCCGAGGAAGGGATCGCCTCGCACTGGAAGTACAAAGAGGGACGCGTCGGCGCGGCACGCGACGAGCGGTATTTCAAGTGGCTGCGCCAGATGCTCGAGTGGCAGCAGGAGGTCCGCGATCCGCAGGAGTTCATCCAGAACCTCAAGGTCGATCTCTACCCCGAGGAGGTCTACACCTTCACGCCCAAGGGCCAGGTGAAGGCGCTGCCCCGCGGGGCCACCATCATCGACTTCGCGTACACGATTCACACCGACGTCGGCCACAAGTGCGTCGGCGCGCGCATCAACGGCAAGATGATGCCCATCCGCACGCTGCTCAAGAACGGCGACATCGTGGAAATCGTCACCGCCGCCAAGCACCGGCCGAGCCGCGACTGGCTGAACTTCGTGGCCACCGCGCGCGCGCGGAACAAGATCAAGCAGTTCCTCCACACCGAAGAACGGGACCGCGCGGTCGAGATCGGGCGGAAGCTCTTCGAAAAGGAAGCGCGCCGGTTCGACGTCAATGTGAAATCGCTGCTCGACGGCGACGGACTGGACAGGATTGCCAGCGAGTGGGGCGTGCAGAAGGGGCACGATCTGCTGGCGGCGATCGGCTACGGGAAGGTCGGGGCCCGGCAGGTGCTCTCGCGGCTGTCGCCGGGCGGGGAGCTGACCGAGAAATCCGAGTCGACCGTGGCCTCGGTCGTCAAGCGCGCCATGGGCATGGGCGGCGACCGCATCAAGGTGCGGGGAGCCGACGACCTGCTCGTGTTCCGGGCGCGGTGCTGCAATCCGATTCGCGGCGAGAAGATCGTGGGCTACATCACGCGCGGCAAGGGCGTGTCGGTCCATTCGATCAACTGTCCCAACGTGACCAACCTCCTGTTCGATCCCGACCGCCGCATCGACGTGGAATGGGACAAGGGCGACGATGCGGGCCGGTACACCGTCCACCTGACCATGGAGGTGGAGGACCGGCCCGGCATACTCGCCGAGATCAGCACGCGGATTGCCGGGATGAAAACCAACATCACCGGGATCGACGCCCACATCAACGAAGAGCGGCGCGGCCGGATCAACGTGACCCTCGAGATCAGCGACATGAAGCACCTGGAAAAGGTGATCAAGACCCTGCGATCGGCCAAGGGCGTCGTGTCGGTGGATCGGACGCGATCGGTGGCCGCTGACGGGCCGCGACGAGTCGCATCAGGCGCGCCCGAAAAGAGCGCATAGACTCAGGACAATTCAGGCTGGCGGCCGGCGGCTGGCGGCTGGCGGCGCGGAAGCACGTCGATCACGTGTCACCCATGTCCGTAGAACGACCTGCAACCTATGTCCTTGACCGAACACACCCCGTGCGGGCAGAGAGCCTCTCTGCGTCCGAGCGCTCGTTCGGTGGTTGGTTCTTGCGTGAGGCGCGTCCACGAAGAAGACACCCGGCCTGGGATCGTTGCCGTGAATGGCGTGGCTGTCCCCGAGGCCGCCAGCCTCGAGCCTTCAGCCACCAGCCAGTCGTGCGGAGCGCAGGATTTCAGAGAACGGCGATGACGTCGATTTCGACCCGCGCGTCCCGCGGAAGACGGGCCGCCTGGACGGTCGAACGCGCTGGTGCCGGCGAGTTGAAATAGGCGGCGTACGCCGCGTTCATCGTGGGGAAGTCGTTCATGTCGGCCAGGTAGACCGTGGTCCGGACCACGTTGTCGTAGGACGCGCCGGCCGCCTTGAGAATCGCGCCAAGATTGTCGAGCACGCGGCGCGTCTGAGCCGTAATGTCCCCGTCGACGAGCGCGCCGGTGGCGGGGTCAATCGGGATCTGGCCCGAAGCGAACAGCAGGTTGCCGGCTCGAATGGCCTGGGAGTATGGGCCGATGGCCTGGGGAGCCTCGGGGGTGGCAATCGCGTTGCGCATGGTCGCCTCCAATCAGCCTGGAATCCGACAGGGTCCCTACGCGGCCTTGACCACCTTGCCGGACCGCAGGCACCGGGTGCACACGCGAATCCGCTTGGTTCCGCCGTTGATCGTCGCCCTGACCCGCTGCAGGTTCGGCTCGAACCGGCGGGGCGTGACGTTGTGGGCGTGGCTGATGTTCCGGCCCACGACCGGGCCCTTTCCGCAGATTTCGCAGCGCTGTGCCATTGTGCGTTTACTCGCCTTTGAGGTCCTGCGCGGGCTACCCGTGCTGGACGAAACCCCAAGTATAGCACGGGGCGACCGGCAGGACGCGACCCCTGGCAGCCGGGTAGTGGGTCAGTTCGCGAAGCGGCCCCTCGAACCGAGCCGCCCAGGCGTCAGTTCGCAAATCGAGCCGTGAGGGCCGAGTCACGCTGCCGGGGATGGGCCCCCGGGATCGTCAGGACAGCTACGAGTCCCGGAAGGCTCGATTTGCCGGCGAGTGTGAGCGGGGACGCGGAGCAAACTGACCCACTACCCGCAACCGGCAAAGGGGGCCAGTCGTCCGTCGTACGACGTCGTGTGAGGCTGCCGCTCGCCAGCCTGTGACCTGACCGCCAGCCTTCAGCCGCAGCCTCCAGCCTCCAGCCCCGAGTCTACGGAATGACCAGCGGCGACGATGGAGGTGATGTCGCATCGCCTTCGCCGCCGGCGTCCCTGGCATCCTGCTGGAACTGCCGGGCGATGCGGCCGGCCAGCTCGATGAAGGCGCGCGGCTGACCGCCGGACTCTCGTATCACGTCTCGAATGCGCCGCTCGAGCTGCCGGAGGACTACGGCGGCGTCTTCTGCGAAAGCGGAGGGACGGCTCTTGCCGAGATCGTCGAAGACGGCGCGCATCTCATGGGCGAGGCGCTGCGCGGGCAGCGAGTCGGCGCGGTGATCGTAGATGAGCCCCTTGGTGGCCGTCTCATAGGTGGCGGCAAGCGCGGCGGCCGCATCGGCCACCTCGACGTCCCGCGCGGCGTCGAGGCCTTCGCCCTTGAACCGATCCGCGAGGGTGAGGCTCAGCATGAAGAGCTGCTGTTGAGGTTCGGTGAGCACCCGCAGCGCCGGCACGAGCGCGCCCAGGTCGTGCTCCTGTTGCCTGCGAATGGTCGCCGGCGGGTGTACGCGGGCGTTGGTCAGGTAGACGCAGGATTCGGGGCATCGAATCTCGGTGAGACGTTTGGTCCCGCAGCAGACCGGACAGATGTCCTGCCGCAGCGCAGGACAGGCCCGGCGTGTCGGACGTGACTGGCAAAGAGGACAAA
Organism: uncultured Acidobacteriota bacterium; assembly: GCA_963843385.1. Taxonomy (GTDB): domain Bacteria; phylum Acidobacteriota; class Vicinamibacteria; order Vicinamibacterales; family JAKQTR01; genus CAVOHU01. Next base: position 453,091 of record CAWJJY010000003.1, on the reverse strand, counting down.
GCATGCTGCAAGAATTACACGACGATCCTTCATCGTCAACGCGCCGCAGGTGTGCGCACGGATCCTGGCCGGCTTGGGGCGCTTCCGGGCGACCTGGACCGGCACCGTCAATTCGTCAATTGCCGTGGCGAGGTCGTGGCGCCTGTCGGGTTCGCGCCGGATCGCGGGAGTTTCCGAGCCTTTTGGTGTGTTTAGGCGTCGGCCCTCGGGCCACACCGCAGCCCCTGTGAGGCGTTTCTGTTTCATCTCATTTGGAGGACATGCGAGGACCGATCCGATGACAGAACCTTTCACGGGAGGCCGGCGTCTAAAGGGCTGATGGCAGCTCGACCAAGGGTGATGACGGGATTCCGGTATGCTCATTAAGTGGCTGAACGAATTGAACATATAGACCTATTGGCCGGGTCGGCATTGTGCCGATTCGAGGTGCAGGACCCCGCGATGAGCCATCCGGGTTCGCGCCTCACTTGACAGGAACGGCGAAGGATACTACGATGGCAGGCTCTTTGCAGCCCTAGGGGACCACCAAGCTCCCCCAGGACGAGCAAGGGTGGGGCGAAAGGAGCGTGGGTGACCATGGCAACCACAGATTCGAAGGCAAACCGGATGCAGGGCGAGCGGTACGACGAACTGAAGCGGATGCTCGACGAGCGCCGGACGGAAATAATGAGTCAGGTGCACGAGAAGATCCGCGACGTACGGACCGAAGGCACGCATGGGAAGATGAGCGAGGTCTTCGACGCGGGCGAGAGCTCCGAAGCCGACATCCAGGAAGACATCGAGTTCGCCCTGATCCAGATGAAGGCCGAAACGCTCAGCAAGATCAACGAGGCGCTTTCGCGGCTGGAAGAGGGCGCCTACGGGTATTGCTTCGAGTGCGGCGACGAGATTTCGGAGCAGCGTCTGCGAGCGCTGCCGTTTGCCGTGCGATGCAAGGACTGCGAAGAAGCGCGCGAGACCGCAGCGAACCGCGAACGCCTGCTCGCGCAGCGGTCGGCGCCTTCGTCACTCTTCTTTGACATCTCCGGCTAACCTGCGGCATCCTTCAGGCGGGTTCCGGCCCGAAGGGCGCCGGCAACCCGCCGTCCTTCCTCGCGTTCCGGGGCACTGGCAGCGGGTCGCGCGCCCTTCTTGCGCCCCCGAAAGGGTTGCAGATGAGCGATCTTCCTGATCGGCCACCGTTCGAAGACCTCGCGGGCGGCGAGAAGGCTCTGGCCATTCCGGCGGAGCTTCCCATCCTGCCCCTGCGCGACACGGTGCTGTTTCCCAACTCGTTCATGCCGCTCGCGGTGGCGCGCGAGAGCTCGGTCCGCCTGATCGACGAAGCGATCAGCGGCGGCAAGCTGATCGCGGTCTTCACGCAGCGCGACGCGGCGATGGAGGAGCCCCGGCAGGAGGACCTCTATCCGATCGGCACGGCCACGCACATCCACAAGATGTTCAAGCTGCCCGACGGCAGCCTGCGGCTGATCGTACAGGGCCTGACGCGACTGCGCCTCGACCGGATCGTCTCGGTCGAGCCGTTCATCCGGGGCGAGATCTCGCGCGCGCCCGAGGTCGCCCGCGACGAGGATCGCCTCGAGGTCGACGCGCTGCAGCGCAACATCAAGACGAACTTCCAGCAGGTGGTGTCGCTCTCGCCGCTGCTCTCAGACGACCTGCAGACCCTGGCGCTCAACATCACCGATCCGGGCCGGCTCGCCGATTTCATCGCGTCGAGCCTCAGCACGATCAGCACGGCCGTGAAGCAGGAGATCCTCGAGACGCTGGATCTGCGCGAGCGCATGGCCAACCTGAATCGCATCCTGATCAAGGAGCTCGAGGTCCTCGAGCTGGGGTCGAAGATCCAGTCGCAGGTCCAGTCGGAGGTCGGCAAGAACCAGCGCGAGTACTTCCTGCGCGAGCAGATGAAGGCCATCCAGCGCGAGCTCGGCGAGGGCGACGATCAGACCAAGGAAGTCGAGGAGCTGCGCGAGAAGATCGAATCAGCCGGCATGCCCGACACGGTGAAGAAGGAAGCCATCCGGGAGCTGGACCGGCTCTCGAAAATGCCCGTCGCCGCGGCCGAGTACACCGTGTCGCGCACCTACCTCGACTGGCTGGTGGCCGTGCCCTGGGCGAAGCGGACCGAAGAGGTGATCGATCTCGCGCGGACCAAGTCGATACTGGACGCCGACCACTCGGGCCTCGAGAAGGCCAAGGACCGCATCCTCGAGTACCTCGCCGTGCGCAAGCTCAACCCGTCGGTGAAGGGTCCGATCCTCTGCTTTGTCGGACCGCCCGGCGTGGGCAAGACGTCGCTCGCCAAGTCGATCGCCTCGGCGCTGGGGCGGAAGTTCGTGCGGGTCTCGCTCGGCGGGATGCGAGACGAGGCCGAGATCCGGGGCCACCGGCGGACCTACATCGGGGCCCTGCCGGGACAGGTGATCCAGGGGCTGCGCCGGGCGGAATCGAAGAACCCCGTGTTCATCCTCGACGAGATCGACAAGCTGGGATCCGATTTCCGCGGCGACCCGGCCTCGGCGCTGCTCGAAGTCCTGGACCCGGAGCAGAACAACACGTTCCGCGATCACTACCTCGACGTGCCCTTCGACCTGTCCGAGGTCCTGTTCATCACGACCGCCAACGTGCTCGATCCGGTGCCCCCCGCGCTGCGCGATCGCATGGAAGTACTCGAGCTGCCCGGGTACACCGAAGAGGAGAAGCTCAAGATCGCCCGCGAGCACCTCGTGGACAAGCAGGTGAAGAACCACGGGCTGTCCGAGTCGGTGGCCGCCTTCACCGACGGCGCACTCCGGAGCGTGATTCGCGGGTACACCCGCGAGGCGGGCGTGCGCAACCTCGAGCGCGAGATCGGGTCGCTCTGCCGGAAGATTGCGCGCCGCCGGGCCGAGGGCGACGACACGGCGATCGAGATCACGCCCGACCGGGTCATCGAGATGCTGGGGGCGCCGAGGATCCTCGACGAGGAGATGGCGGACCGGACCAAGGACCCCGGCGTCTCCATCGGGCTCGCCTGGACACCGACCGGCGGCGAAGTCCTCTTCATCGAGGCGTCGCGCATGCAGGGATCCGGGACGCTGACGCTGACCGGTCATCTTGGCGACGTCATGAAGGAGTCCGCGCGCGCGGCGCTCTCGTGGCTGCGCGCCAACGCCGCGCGCCTGGGCATCGAGGCCGATTTCTACAAGAAATCCGAGATTCACGTGCACGTGCCGTCGGGAGCCATCCCGAAGGACGGTCCTTCCGCCGGAGTGGCCATGGTCACCGCGGTGGCCTCAGAGTTGACCGGGCGTCCGGTGCGCGGCGACCTGGCCATGACGGGCGAGATCACCCTGGCCGGGCGCGTGCTGCCCATCGGGGGCGTGAAGGAAAAGGTGCTGGCCGCGCGGAGGGTCGGGATTCGCGAGGTCATCCTGCCGCGCCAGAACGAACGGAACGTCCTCGAAGACCTCAGCGAGGATCTCCGGCGGGAGATGACGGTGCACTACGTCACCGCTATCGACGAGGTGCTCCAGCTTGCGCTCCAGCCCGCCCGGCCGCGCACTGAGGCCGTCCCCGCGGTGGACGAGCCGTCGGCCCAGGAGCCGGTGGCGGTCGAAACGTCGTAACAGCCGGCCTCCCTCCCGCCTCTGCAGCAACCACCGCCCCCGGGCGTGGCCGTCGTGATCATTGTCTACTCGAAACGGTACGGCATCGATCTGGGGACACACGTCTTCCGTACCGAGAAGTACGGCCTCGTCTTCGCCGCGGCCGCCCGTCACGGGCTCATCGCGCCCTCTGTCGTGGTCGAGCCGGTGGCGGCCCCATGGGAAGATCTGGCGCTGGTCCACACCGCCGAATTCCTGCGCAAAGCCCGGGTCGGCGGCTTCTCACCGCCCGAACTCGCCCACCTGGAATTGCCGTGGAGCGCAGCCATGGTGGAAGGATTCCGGCTGATGGCGGGCGGCACGATCGTGGCGGCGCGCCTGGCGTGCGCGTCCTCGGCCGGGCTGCCATCGCACGGAACCGCGAGGGTCGCGGCGCACCTTGGGGGAGGCTTCCACCACGCGCATCCGGACCACGGGGAAGGATTCTGTCTGTTCAACGACGTGGCCGTCGCCATTCGCGTGCTCCAGCGCGACGGCACGATCTCGCGGGCCGCAATCGTCGACTGCGACGTTCACCACGGAAACGGAACGGCGTCGATCTTCGGCGGAGACCCCACGGTCTTCACCTTCTCGATCCACCAGCAGCACAACTACCCGTCGGTGAAGCCGCCCAGCTCGCTCGACATCGGCCTTCCCGACGGCGCTGACGACGCCGAGTACCTGGGGGCCATGGAACGCGCGCTGCCGCGGGTGCTGGCGAGCGCTCCGGATCTTCTGTGCTACCTGGCCGGTGCGGATCCGTTCGTGGGAGATCAGCTGGGCGGCCTGCACCTGACCTTCGACGGGCTCCGGCGAAGGGACGCCATGGTGCTCCAGGCTGCTGCCCGGGCCTCTGTCCCCGTCGTCATCGTGCTGGCGGGCGGATACGCAAGGCGCGTGGAAGAGACGGCCGCGATCCACCTCGCCACCCTCGAGGAGGCCGCGCGGCTCACGTCCCCGCCCCGTACCGTATAGCGTGTAACCTGTACCCTTACCTGTAACCTGTAACCTAAACCCCGTACCCTACGCCGGCTCGGGCCAGTTTCGCCGCTCGACGAAGGTCATGGGTTCGATCCGGCGCCCGCGCGGGTACTTCCGCGCATCGCGCCTGGCTGACCACAGCATCACCGGGCCCACCACGTGATCGATCCAGCGCGTGAAGGTGCCGAACTCGCGCTCGATGTCCTTCCGCAGCGCCCGGATCTTCTCGCTGACCTCCACGTTCGGCTTTCGCAGGTACTTCTCCATCGCAAACAACGCCGCCCCGTACCCGCGACGCAGGTCCTGGGCGACCTCCCGGAGGCGCTCCCGCACCCGCGGGTCGGGATCGTCGTGATACCGTCGCCAGCCTTCCATCATGGTGCGCGCCAGGCGGTAGATGCTCGGGCCGTTGCGCTCGTAGTCGAGGCGGAACGCCCAGTCCAGGATGGATTTCGACTGTTCGCGGGGAATCGCGGCGTGCTGGAAGTTGAAGTGGTCCTGGCCGTGAATGTCCGCCAGGTCGACGTTGTCCAGCAGCCGCCCCTGCTCCGACATCTCCTGGTAGAGCGGCGTGCCGGGCACGGGCGTGTAGAGCATGAACTGGTGGAAGTCGGTCTGATGGGCGACCGCGTGCTCGATCTCGCCCGTGATGTTCTCCGGCGTGTGGTGCTCGAGCCCGACGATGGTCGACCCGAGCACGCCGATGCCGTGGGCCTGCAGATCTTTGGTCAGCTTCACCGTGTCAGCGCCGTGGAGCTTGGAATACGCGCTCTTCGGCGCTTCGAGGCCGAGCCAGATCCAGGCGACGCCGAGCTCGACCAGCTCGCGGAAGCTGTACTTCGAAATGGCATTGGCCGACGAGAAGACGTAGAGCGACCAGGCTTTGCCCGTCTCCTTCATGTGATCGAGCAGCTCCATCGCCCGTTCCTTGTAGAGCAGGAAGTTCTCGTCCATCATGAAGAACGACTTCACGCCGAGCCGCGACTCGGCATCGCACATGGCGTGGAAAATCTCCGAGCCCTTTTCGAAGAAGTTGACGACCTTGCCCTTGCCGCCGAAAAACGCCGACGTCGTGCAGAAGTTGCAGCCCATCGGGCAGCCGACCGACGGGATGATCGTCGCGGCCGGGCTCCCGCCGCCTTTGGGCCCGCGAATCCCCATCACGCTGAAGCCGAACGACGAAGGAATGACCGGGTGGTTGATCGGCGCCTCGGGATCCTCGCCGAGGAACTCCCGGAACCACTTCACGCCCTCGCCCTTCACGTAGTGGTCGGCGTCGACCAGGTGCTCGATGCCCGGGATGGCCGTCACGTGGCCACCCACGACGAGGGTGGCATGGGGTGCGTGCTTGCGCGCCAGCCGGCACATCTCGCGCACCTTGCCGACGTTCACGATGATGCTGGAGATCCCGATGATGTCGTAGTCGTGGGCCTCGAGCTCCTCGACGAATCGCTCGCGTGTCGGGAAATCGAGGACGGCGCACGGCGCCGAGATGTTGTGCTGGATGAAGATGATGCCCCAGGACCGGTGGAAGAGCCGAAGCGAGAATGGTCCCTGCTCGCGCGTGACCTGGTTGTGGTACAGCTCCATCGGGTTGATGTCACGGCTGCCGTACTTGTCGTTCTGGGCAAACGGACCGAAGACCGACGTCAGGAGCACGCGGGCGCGCGTCCCCTTGGGATGCTGCATTGAAAGCCTGACCTTTCAGACGACCTCAGGAGTGGCGGGGTCGCTCGGAATGCTCCACACTCGGCAGAATGAGGAGGATAACCTCACTATGATACGCCCGATGCCGGGAGGGCGGCGCGGGGATCTGGCAGTCGGGGGACTAAGCGTACCGCTCCGATCGGATTTCAAATGCTGCGCCGGTGGCCTTCCCGCCGCGCACACCGAGAGGAACCTCGCATGACGAGCTGGTATCACCGGGTCCCAAAGGTCGAGCTTCACCTGCACCTCGAGGGAGCGATTCCTCACGACGCGCTCTGGGCGCTGCTGAGGAAGTACGGCGACACGACGATCCGCGATCGGGCGGCGCTGACGGCCCGGTTTCAGTACCGCGACTTCCCGCACTTCCTCGACACCTGGACCTGGAAGAACGGGTTTCTTCGTGAGCCGGATGACTTTGCGCTGATTGCGGAAGCCTGCGCCAGGGATCTTGCCGCGCAGGGAGTGCGATACGTGGAGGCGTTCTATTCGCCCTCCGATTTCGGCCAGCACGGCATCGGGCCGCAGGAGGTCACCACCGCCATGCGACGTGGCCTGTCACGGGTACCCGAGATTGAGATTGCGCTGGTCGCAGACCTGGTGCGCAACTACGGTCCTGAGCGGGCGGCGCGAACGCTGTCGCAGGTGCTGGAGGTGCGTGACCAGGGTGTCATCGGCATCGGCATCGGGGGATCGGAGCACACGCACCCGCCGGCGCCCTTCGCCGCCGTCTACGAAGAGGCGCGGCAGCATGGCCTTCACACGACGGCACATGCAGGAGAAGCAGCCGGTCCCGAGAGCATCTGGAGCGCGCTCGAGGACCTGCGTGTCGAGCGGCTCGGCCACGCGACCCGCGCCGGGGAAGACGAACGGCTGCTGGCGCTGCTCGATCGAACGCCAGGTTGGACTCGAGATGTGCCCGATCTCAAACCTCCGGACCGGCGTCGTTGGCGCACTCGAGGATCACCCGATCCGGCGGTTCTTCGACGGTGGGGCACTGGTCACCGTGAGCACCGATGATCCCAAGATGTTCGGCAACTCCCTCGCCGGGGAGTATGAAGCCCTGGAGCGCGTCCACCTCTTCACCCACGACGAGATCCGGACACTCATCCTGAACGCTGTCTGCGCCTCGTGGCTGCCGGACGATCGAAAACGGGCGCTCGAGGCCGATCTCCGATCGTCGCCCGGGTGGAACGGGTGAGTCGGCGCCGGCAATCCTCCAACGTCGTGCGACAACAAGACTCTCCTCAGTGACCGCCGAGGCAGGCGCGGCAGGCGAGGTCGGTAAAGCGGCGCCGGCAATCCTGAAGGGCCTGCTGAGGAGGTGTTACTGGTGACGCCTGACAGTCACCAGGATGGACGTCTTGCTTCCGGCGAAGAACTCTTTCCAGGCGATGCGCACATTACCGTCCTTGGTGATGCCACCTGGACTTGTCGACGTGCCTCTCCCGATGCCTCTCCCGATGCCGCTTCCGACTCCGGTGCCCGTTGCCGGCACCATGCTGTAGAACTCCGCGCCGGGCAGCTCGATGCTCGTGGTCTCTTCTGGCTTGACGATGAAAGACTTGGTGCCGGCATCCGAGACGTTGCCGTTTCCATGTGAGAGCATCCGCCTCGACTGGAGCGACAGTTCGACGGATCCGTCGAACATGGCACGGCCCCTGACCGCTCCGTCGACAGTCATCCTGACCGGCGACGAGGTGAGGTCGGGTTGGACGCCTCCATCCAGCGAGAAGCCGATCGGCGCGAACACGAACGGGAGATTCTCACCCTGGCGTCCTGTCAGCGTGGCGCGCCGCGTCGTCTTCCCGCCGTTCGCGCCTTCGTGGACCAGCCATACATCGTAGTCGAGTGTGACGCCCTGCAACTCGGGCTGCTCCTCTCGCTCGGCCTGAACTTCGATCACGACGTTGGCGACCTGCGATCCAGGAGACCAGGAACTGAGCACATCGACGACATGCCGCTGCCCCTCCCTGAGCGTGATGGTCCTCTGGTCGCCTGCGCTCGGCTGCAGCGCGTCCCCCGACCGCTCGTACCTGTGCCAGTCGATCTCGAGCTTGATGGCATCGCCGGCAATCGAAACCAGCCGGACCTGGGTCTTCCACGTGTAGCGGTACCCCTGGACGGCCTCTTTCCAGCCGGATGCGGAGTCCCGCGGTGCCGACGCCGACATGCGGGCGACTTGCCCGGGAGTTGGCGACGCGCCCGCTCCGGACACAAAGCCCCCTGACGCGTCGAATCCGGCGTGAAGCGTTGCCGTCTTCGCCTCGCCCAGGTTGAGAGAGAGGTCGTCCCAGCAGGTCGGCTGAGTCGCGCCCGTGGCGAAGGTCCCCGCCAACCGCACCGTCACCTTGGCGCGGTCCGGCGCTTCGGCGGCCGAGACCGCGGGCACCGCTTGTGCGGCCAGCAGGACAACCACGATGAGGACGCTCCACCTGACCATTCGCTGCGCCATTGTCCTGGTCTCCTTTCGCCTGGTATCTCTGACGATGCGTGGGCTACGACCCAGAATGCCAGTCCACGCCCGGTTCGAATCGCAGCAGGCGCGTCGGCGTGGGTGGCTCATCGGGCCGTGAGTCCCGTGCCCCGCCTTGCGGCCCCTTTCCCGGCGCGACCGACGTCTCCGGCCCTATTCGGTCTGAGGTGCCGCGCGGCCTGGGATCGGGCGATGCCGCGGTCGTCTCCCGGGCAGTGCCGGCCTGGACGGCTGCTGCCGGCCGCGTACTTTCTTCCATCACGGTGGAACGCCGGGACAGCGTTCCAAGCCAGAACGAACCGGCGACGGAAAGGACGAGGATCGACGCTGCGATGCCCAGGGGCACGCGCGCTCCCGACAACGACCATCGTCGCGGGCGGGGCGGCTGAACGACGGCTGCCGACGGGCGGGGTTGCTCATCCGGCTCGGCGTCCTCCGAGGCCACCGCCGCCCGAAGCATCAGGAAGGCAGCCAGTGTGTCGCGGCCCGCTGCGGTCGCCACGACGGCAGACAGCTCGTGGAGATCGACCCGCTCGCCATCGAGCGCAGCCGAAATCAGTTCGTCACAGTCGTTGGTGCTCATGGTTCTCACATCGACAGGATGAATCGAAGCGCCGATCGTGCCCGGTACAGCCTGCTCCGCACCGACTCGACGGTGCAGTCGCAGGCAGCCGCGATTTCCTGGTAGCTCAGGCCGCCGACCTCCTTGAGGAGGAAGATCTCGCGGTCGTTGTCCGCCAGCCGCCCGAGCGCCTGCGACAGGCCGACCGCGAGGGCCTGTGATCCGTCCTTGGCCGGCTCGGCCGGCTGGTCCGCAAGGGGAAGCGCTCGGCTGCGGCCGCGCTGTCGATCGATCAGCAGGTTCCTCGCGATCGCGAAGATCCACCCGCGCTCATGGCCGACGGGGCCTCCGTTGGAAAGCGCCGTGACGACCTTCAGGAACACATCCTGGGCAAGATCGCTCGCCGCGTCGCGGGACCCTGTCATCCGGTACAGAAACCGGTACACGTCGCGATGGTGGCGGGTGAACAGATCGTCGGCGCTTGGTCCGGCCACGAGCCTCCTTACACTGATGATGACGCAGCCGCAGGCGGAAAGTGTCAAGCGATCTCGAAGAAAGCAACGCGCCTCCTCCGGGCCGCCCCGGCTCGCGCTGGAGCGAGACGCCAACGGTACTCTGCTGGACTGCTGGCTGAAGAGGCGGCAGGCGTCTATCGAGGAACCGCCGGGCCCGCCGCAGGGAGCCAGTGAGGACGAGGCTGGATGCGGCGTGACGGTGTGACGGTCGGACGCTGCCCGGCGCCCCGGTCAGGCGTCGAGGTGCATCTTGCGCAGGAGCGCCGTGAATCTGGGGTCGGCGCGAATGGGATCGAAGAACGCGTAGCTCTTGATCGGCATCATCAACTGATCGCACCCGTCGATGGCCCGGTCCATCCAGTCGAACGCGCTCTCTATCTCGCCCAGCCCGAGGTGGATCCAGGCGAAGCTGGTTGGCGGCACGTAGGCGGTGGCCTCCATCGCGTGGAGCCGCTCGAGCAGTGCCCGCGCTTCGACCGTCCGCCCACCCAATCCCAGCGCCAGCCCGAGCCAGCCGAGCATGGCTGCCGAGCCGCCTGACAGCTCGACGGCGCGCTGGTGGGCTGCGATCGCTTCATCGTACCTCTGCTGCTCCCGGTGGCACGACCCGATGACGAGGTGACCCCAATAGGCGGTCGGATCGATTTCCAGCAGCAGGCGGGACTGGTCCAACGCCCGGTCGTATCGGCGCCAGAGCACCAGCATGATGGCCAGAGGCATGAGCGCGTAGACCGACAGGGGATCGGTGTCGAGGACTCCCTCCAGTTCCGCCACGGCTTCCTCGAGGCGGCCGTGCGGCATCAGCCCGTTCACCGCGTACCGCACCCGGACGATCGCAGAGGCCGGGTCCAGTTCGCGGGCGCGGTCCATTTCCGCCTGGACCTCCGGCCAGCTGTAATCGAGCTGGTTGTGATACTGGCCGAGGAGGGCGTGTGTTTCGGCGAGCGCATTGTCGATGGTCAGCGCCCGCTGCGCGTAGGACACCCCGGCCGAAAACACGTCCCTCGGTCGCGCAAAGCCGAAGTAGCCCAGGTGCCAGTGGATCTCGGCCAGCGAGTCGTACGCCAGCGCAAACTCCGGGTCCCGCGCGACCGCTCGTTCGATGTGCTGCCTGGCCTTCGCCAGACTCTCGGAGGTGTAGCTGGCCATCTGGTGACGGCCCTGTATGTACTCGTTGTACGCGACAAGGTCCTGGGTGGGCTTCCGCCTCGTGTGCCGGCCGGCGCGCTCCTTGGAATGACCCTGCTCGCCCGAGATAGCGCCCACGTGAAACGCAACGGCCAGCGCAATCGCGCGCTCGGCGTCGAACACCCCGCCCGGATCGACTTCGTACCGTTTGGCCCATAGAAGGGTTTCGTGGCCAACCCGGGCGAGCTGCACGTTGATCTGGACCTGGAGGCTGGTGCGACGCACGTCGCCTCCAACGACGTAGTCCACGCCCAGCTCACGCCCGATCCTGGTCAGGTCGCTGCGGCGACCCTTGTAGTGCATGGCGGTGGTACGGGCAACGACGGCCAGCTGTTCGGGCGCCACTCCGGTGAGCTCGGTGATGATCTCCTCGGTCACCGCGTCGCTGAAGTATTCCTGTGATGGGTCCGCGCTCTGGTTGGTGAGGGGGAGGACCAGCAGTCTGACTCTCGGTGACGGGGCGCGCTCCGACCGACGGGGGAATGGCGAACGGCCAAGTCCGGCAACATTCGGCGCTGAATCTTCGCGGGCGGGCATGATACCGGCTCCTCACCCTGCCGAGGACGCAAGCCTACGCCCAACGGATGGCGTTTTCAAGCTAGACGAGCGTCAGGCCCCACGCCGTCTTGAGGTCGACCACTTCGCCGCGCCGCACGAGCTCTCGCGCGTCTTCCAACGTGAACACGACGGCTCGGATGTCTTCGTCCTCGTCCTTCTCGGCTTGCGGGCCCGTCGGGTCGGGTTTACGCAGGTCGGTCAGCTTGTAGTAGTTCATGGCCTCGGTGACGAATCCCGGGGTGGGGTACCAGGCGCCTGCGAACTCCACGCGGCCGGGCACGAGCGAGACTTCCTCCTCGCATTCGCGCGCGGCTGCAGCGACCGGGTCCTCGCCCGGCTCGAGACTGCCGGCCGGCAGTTCCCAGATCCACTGGTCGAGGGCGTACCGGTATTGCCGAATCAGGACCACGTGCCGGTCATCGGGCATCGGGATCAGCACCACCGACCCGGGGTGGCGGACAATCTCCATCGTCACGGTGCGGCCGTTGGGCAGCGTCACCCGGTCTGCGGTCACCGAGAAGATGCGCCCGCGGAACTTCGTTTCGCGTTCATGACAGACGCCACGTGGCTCGTTCATGGGGAACTCCTCACCGATACCCGGACTCTAACCTAATCGGCTGGCGGCCCTTCGACTCGCGATGCTCGCTCAGGGCAGGCTGGCGGCCCTTCGACTCGCGATGCTCGCTCAGGGCAGGCTGGCGGCCCTTCGACTCGCGATGCTCGCTCAGGGCAGGCTGGCGGCCCTTCGACTCGCGATGCTCGCTCAGGGCAGGCTGGCGGCCTTCGACTCGCGATGCTCGCTCAGGGCAGGCTGGCGGCCCTTCGACTCGCGATGCTCGCTCAGGGCAGGCTGGCGGCTGGCGATCACCGGCAGAGCCCTTACTCTTCCGCTTCGTGCACTCGTTCCACCAGCTCGTCCAGGACGTCCTGCAAGTCGGACGGCAGGGGTGCCGTGAACTCCATCCGCCGTCCTTCGATCGGCTGCGTGAAGGCCAGCCGCATCGCGTGGAGAAAGGGGCGCTCCAGCCGAAGGACGGACCGCAGCCGGCCAGGCACGTGCCGCCTGATGCCGCCGTACACAGGATCGCCGACGATCGGATGGCCGATGGCGCTCAGGTGGACGCGGATCTGGTGCGTCCGCCCGGTGGCAATCGCCACGTGCAGGCAGGACACGCCGGACAGGTATTCGGACTTCGTGATCCGCGTCACCGCAACCCGCGCGTGCTTGGACCGGGCGGACATCTTCTGACGGTGTATCGGATCCCGTCCGATGGACGCGTCGATGCGCCGGCCCGCGTGCACAAGGCCCCAGACCAGCGCCACGTACTCTTTCTCGACCTCGCGGTCGGCGAACTGCCGCTGCAGTTCCCGATGCGCGGCATCGTGCTTGGCGACGATCATGACGCCCGAGGTGCCGCGATCGAGGCGATGCACGATCCCGGGCCGAAGCTCGCCGCCGATCCCGCTCAGGTCGTCGACCTGGTGGAGCAGCGCATTGACCAGCGTGCCGTCGGGGTGGCCGGGTGCCGGGTGCACGACCATGCCGGCTGGTTTGTTCACCACGACGACATCGGCGTCCTCGTAGAGAATCTCGACCTGAAGCGCCTGCGGCCGCGGCAGGGCGGGCGTGGGATCGGGAACGTCGAGGACGACACGGTCGCCGGCCCGGACGGCCAGGTTCGGCCGGCCCTCGCGGTCGATGACGCGGACGTGGCCGTCCTTGATCAGCCGCTGGATCTGCGAGCGTGACTGGCCGGGAAGTTGCGCAACCAGGAAGTGGTCGAGGCGCTGCCCGGCCTGCTCGGCGTCGACCAGGAGTTCTTCGTGGCGCATGGCTCGAGGCGGCGTTACTTCCGCGACTTGCCGGCCGGGGCGGGCGCGGGGGCCGGGACCTCTGCCGCGCGCCGGCTCAGCACGAACAGCATGATCAGGCTCAGCGGGAACAGGCCCACCGAGATGAGCTGCGAGGTCGAATAGCCCCACATCATCCCCCGCGGATCGCCGCGGAAGAACTCGATGACGAATCGCGAGACCGCGTAGAGGGCGACGTAGAACCAGAAGGTCCGCCCCGCGAAGTTGTGGCCGCGCCGCTCCGTTGCGAGCAGCAGGATCAGAATGGCGAGCTCGGCGCCCGCCTCGTACAGTTCGGTCGGGTGGAGCGCCACGTTGAGCGGTGTGCCCACGTTGGTGGCGGCGAACAGGTTGGTGAACGTGATGCCCCAGGGCATGGTCGTCGGCTTGCCGTAGCAACAGCCCGCGAGCAGGCACCCGAGGCGCCCGACCACGTGACCGAGCGCGATTCCCGGCGCGAACATGTCGCCCGTGGTCCAGATCGGGAGCTTGTGCCGGCGGACGTACCACGCGGCCACTGCGAAGGCGACGATCAGGCCGCCGTAGAAAACCCCGCCCGATCGGGCGAGCGTCCAGATCTCGGCCGGGTGGGCCCGGAAATACTGGAAGTCGACGATGAGGAGCAGGAGCTTGGCGCCAACCAGTGCCGCGATGATGACGTAGATGCCGAGGTCGAGCACCCGGTCTGCCGGAATCCCCTCGCGGCGGGAGCGCCGCACCGCCAGCTGGAGGCCCAGCAGATACGCGGCCGCCAGCAAGACGCCGTAGCTGTAGACGGTCAGAGGTCCGAGTTCAAGGAGTCGTGGAAACATTCCTGCGCCATCCCATCATGTCCAGCATGAGCACCACCACGCCAATCGTGATCGACGCGTCGGCGACGTTGAACGCCCAGAAGTGAAAGTCGTGCCAGTACAGATCGACGAAGTCGACGACCGAGCCGAGCGCGAGCCGGTCGATGAGGTTGCCGACGGCGCCGCCGAGCACCAGCGAGAGGCCGAATCGGGCCACGCGCTCGTGCACCGAGAGGCGCGCGGCATAGACGCCGATCCCGATGAGGGCGCAGGTGGCCACCAGCGCCAGCACCGTGGACTTGAACGGAAACTCGACCGCGTTCAGGAACCCGAATGCCGCGCCCGTGTTGCGGACGTGTGTCAGGCTGAAGAAACCCTGGATGACATCCACGCTGTCGTGCACCGGCACCGTTGCCCTCAACGCAGCCTTCGTCGCCTGATCGACGACGACGATGGCGAGAGCCGTCCAGATTTCGGCCGGGTGAAGACGGAACGTAGACGCCACCGGCACGGGTGCCGGCGGCACGCCGGGGGCCGCGGCGGCGTCAGAAGCCGGGGGCGCATCGGGCACCACCGGGGTGACCGGTGCTGCCGCAGGAGACGGATCGCCGATCATCCCTGCCTTCCAGCCAGCGCGTCGGCGCATCGCGGACAGACGCCTTCACGGCCCGGCTCGTTCGACACCTGCGGCACGTAGCGCCAGCAGCGGTCACACTTCTGTCCCTCGGCGCGCGCTGCCACGATGTGGGCCAGGGAGCCTTCGGCTTCCGCGTAGACGGATCCGTCGGCCGGGTTCGCGCCCGGCTCGGGCGGCGTCGCCCGGCCGTCAACCGCCGATACGATGAACAGCATCGGAAGCTGGGGCTCGTACTGCCCAATCAGGTCTGCCAGGGCGCCGGTGGCGCTCACGTGCACGGCTGCTTCGAGCGACTGGCCGATGGTCTTGGCCTGCCGAAGTTTCTCGAGCTCCGCGTTGACCGCGACCCTCAGCTTCAACAGCCGTCCCCATCGCTCGACGAGCTCCGGGTTCAGCAGCTCATCATCGTCTTTGACGAATTCGACCAGATGGATCGACTCGTCCTGCGTGCCGGGGATGTGACGCCAGTACTCATCGGCGGTCACTGGCAACACCGGCGCGATCAGGCGGGCCAGCCCGTTGGCGATCCGGTACATCGCCGTCTGGGCGGAACGGCGGGCGCGGGCATCGGCCGCAAACGTGTAGACGCGGTCCTTTGAGACGTCGATGTAGAACGCGCTGAGGTCGACGGCCACGTAGGTGTTGAGCACCTGGAAGATGCTCGGGAATTCGTACAGGCGGTAGGCCTCGCGGACCTGCCGGGCGACCTCGGCGTATCGCGCCAGCGCGTAGCGATCCACCTCGTCCATGTCGGCAAGCGGCACGCTGTGGCCGGCCGGATTGAAATCGGGGATGTTGGCCGCGAGGATCCGCATCGTGTTCCGGAGCTTGCGGTACGCCTCGACGATCCGCGCCAGGATCTCCGGGCCGAACCGGACCTCCTCGCGATAGTCCACCATCGCCACCCAGAGCCGGAGGATCTCCGCGCCGCTCTTCGAGATGACCTGCTCTGGCGGGATGTCGTTGCCGAGCGACTTCGACATCTTCTTGCCTTCCTCGGTCACCACCATCCCGTGCGTCACGACCTGGCGATAGGGCGCGTGCCGCCTGGTGCCGAGGCCGACCAGCATCGAGCTCTGGAACCATCCGCGGTACTGGTCGTTGCCCTCGAGGTATACGTCGGCCGGCCACCGCAGTTCCGGGTGGACCGCGAGCACCGCTTCGTGGCTGGAACCCGAGTCGAACCACACGTCGAGAATGTCGCGCTCGCGATCGAACGCGTGTCCGCCGCAGGACGCACAGGTCAAGCCGGGCGGCAGGAACTCGGCTGCGTCGCGCTCGTACCACGCATCGGCGCCGTGCTGCTCGAAGACTTCCGCCGCGCGCTCGACCAGTTCCGGGGTCAGCGAGGGCTCGCCGCACGACGTGCAGGTCACCGCCGGGATCGGGACGCCCCAGGAGCGCTGCCTCGAGATGCACCAGTCCGGGCGCGATTCGAACATGCCGCGCATCCGGTCGCCGCCCCAGGCGGGGAACCACTCCACGCGCCTGGTCGCCGAGAGGGCGTCGGCGCGCAGTCCCGTCTGGTCCAGGCCGATGAACCATTGCGAGGTCGCCAGGAAGATCACCGGGTTGTGGCAGCGCCAGCAATGCGGGTAGGAGTGCTCGAAGGGCTCCGACTTCCAGAGCCGCCCGGCCGAGGCGAGCGCCGCTTCGACCTTCGGATTCGACTCGAACACGCCGAGGCCTCCGAAGAGCTCGACCGTGTCGTGGAAGCGGCCGTCGGGCCCGACCGGCGCGTCAATCGCAAGACCGTAACGCACGCCGCTGTGATAGTCGTCCGACCCGTGGCCGGGAGCCGTGTGGACGACGCCGGTGCCCGTGTCGAGCGTCACGTAGTCGGCGAGCAGGCCGAGCGAGTCGCGGTCGTACAACGGGTGCCGGAACTGGATCCGTTCGAAGGCGGTCCCCGGGACCTTGGCGACGGGGTTGGCGAAGGGCCGGCCCAGCTCATGCGAGAGCCGCTCGGCGAGCGCCTCGGCCACGATGACCACCCGTCCCTCGAACGGGTACGCGCCGTAGACCGCGTCCGGGTGGAATGCCAGGGCGAGGTTCGACGGGATCGTCCACGGTGTGGTCGTCCAGATCAGCGCCGACACGTCGAGCCCTCGCAGCGCGGGCACGCGGGAGGCCAGCTCCTGCGCGCCGGCCTTGCCGAGCGGAAACTCGACGTAGATCGACGGCGAGACATGAGGCTCGTATTCGACCTCGGCCTCGGCGAGCGCCGTGCGGCAGTGAATGCACCAGTGCACCGGCTTCTTGCCCTTGTAGACCATGCCGCGGCCGACGAATTTCCCGAGCGCCCGGACAATCGCGGCCTGGTAGCGATAGTCCATCGTGAGGTACGGATCGGCCCAGTCGCCCATGACGCCCAGGCGCTTGAACTGCTTGCGCTGGGAGTCGATGAACCGCGTCGCGTACTGCCGGCACGCGCGGCGGAAGTCGGCGACGGGCATCTCGCGCTTTCGCGGACCGAGCTCCCGATCCACCCTCAGCTCGATCGGCAGGCCGTGGCAGTCCCAGCCGGGCACATACGGCGAGTCGAAGCCCATCATCGACCGCGAGCGCACCACCACGTCCTTGAGGATCTTGTTCAGCGAGGTGCCCAGGTGGATGTCGCCGTTGGCGTACGGGGGGCCGTCGTGGAGAATGAAGACGGGCGCCCCTCGCCGCCGCTCCCGCAGCTTTCGGTACAGATCGATGGCGTCCCAGTGGGCCAGCATCTGCGGCTCGGTCGCCGGCAGATTGGCCTTCATGGAGAAACCCGTTTTCGGCAGATTCAGCGTGTCTTTCCAGTCAGCCATGGTGCTCGGGTGATAGACTCGCGAAAGGCGGGCCAATACTGTAATTGTAGTCCAGAACTCCGGGCGGCATTGAGGATCAAGCGAGAGTGATACGGGCCGTCTTCTTCGACGTGGACTTCACGCTCATCTATCCGGGGCCGACACTTCGGGGCCACGGCTACCAGTTCTTCTGCGCGCACCACGGCGTGACGGTCGATCCGGCGCTGTTCCAGACCGCCGTGATGCAGGCGGCTCCGATCCTCGATCACGCATCGGACCAGAACTACGACGCTCAGGTGTTCATCGACTATACCCGTTCCATCATCGAACACATGGGCGGGGCCGGACCGGGCTCCAACGACGCGGCGATCGAGATCTACCGCGAGTGGGCGGCCTGCCATCACTTCTTCCTCTACGACGATGTGGAGCCGTGCTTGAGGATGCTGACGGCGGCAGGCCTCGAGATCGGGCTGATCTCGAACACCCACCGCAGCCTGGCGGCATTCGCGAATCACTTCGAGCTCGAAGGCCTGATCAGCGGGTCGGTCTCGTCCTCGGAGCACGGCTACCTCAAGCCCCACCCGAGCATCTTCGAAGCGGCGATGAAGGCGCTCGGTGTGACGGCGGCCGAGTCGGTGATGGTGGGCGACAGCGTCAAGCACGACATCGAAGGAGCGCGACAGGTGGGGATGACCGCCGTGCTGGTCCGGCGGACCGACGGGGTCGGCAGCCCGCTGCAGCCGGACCTCGAGGCCGGATTCGACGAAGTGCGCGTCATCGGCAGCCTGACCGAATTGCCGGCGCTGCTGCTCGGCAACTCGACGCTCCCTGGGGGAGAGAGAGTCTGAGTACGCGCCGGCGCTCGGCCTGGGCCGCGCGCCGCCAGGCATCGAGCACGGAGGCGTCGCGCCGGCGTGCCAGGGGCGCGCACACACGTCAGAGCTGAGCCCCGGGGACTGGAGCCATGATCATCCGCCCGCTGACGACGCTCGACGACTTCGAGAGGGTCGTCGAGCTCGAGTCGCAGATCTGGGGCTACACCGACAGCGCCGATGCGATAGGCCTTCCGATGCTGGTCGTGTCGATCAAGCGCGGGGCCATCCTGCTCGGTGCCTTCGACGCGGACCGGATAGCGGGCTTCGTCTACTCGTTTCCCGGGCTGAAGCACGGCCGGCTGATGCACTGGTCACACATGCTCGGCGTGCTGGACCAGTATCGCGGAGCCGGCGTGGGCCGGATGTTGAAGATCGAGCAGCGGAGGCTCGCGCTCGACATGGGCCTGGACCTCATCGAGTGGACCTACGATCCGCTCCAGGCGATCAATGCCCACCTGAATTTTCGACGGCTCGGGGTGACTGTCGACGAGTACGCCCTGAACGTCTATGGCGACTCGCCGAGCCCGCTGCACCAGGGAACGCCGACCGATCGGTTCGTCGCGCAGTGGTATATCCGGACTCCGCGGGTGAAGCAGGCGCTCGGGGTTGACGCGGCGACCCTCAGCGCCGCGTCGGGCCCGTCCCAGGCGCCGGTCATCAACGCCACGGCGGAGCGCGCCGAATGGCCCGAGCCGTCCGGCCTCGAGCTGGGCCGGTCGGATCCGGAGTTGCGCGTGACGATCCCGGTGGGGTTCACCGAGCTTCAGATCAGGAACCCCGAGCTGGCCCGGTGCTGGAGGCAACACACACGGGAACTCTTCACGCACTACCTGCCCCGCGGCTACATGGTGGTCGACTTCGAACTGAGCCCGGACCTTCTCTGCGGCTACTACACGCTGGCGCTTCAGGCAGGTGCTCGGGAATAGCGGCTGGGCGGTTGTGTCCCGACGCGTTCACGTCCCCCGCGCAGTTGTGCAGACTGATCCCGACATGATTGGCGGCAAACGTCCAGCCGCACGCCCCTGCTTCGAGCGCCTTGCGCCAATCCCCGTGGCCCCTGCTCGACGCTATCCCGGAGGCCAGTGCATTGACCGGCCGCCAAGCACGTGCAGGTGGATGTGAAAGACCGTCTGCCCGGCCTCGGCGTTGCAGTTGAAGACGGCGCGGTAGCCCCGCTCAGCGATCCCGAGCGTCTCGGCGATCGCGGCCGCGCGCCGGACCATCGTGCCGACAATCGCATCGTCGGCCGGGGCGAGATCGTTCAGCGTCGCGATGTGTTTCCGCGGAACGATGAGGACATGGACGGGAGCCTGGGGATTCACGTCATGGAAGGCCACGAGCTCATCGTCTTCGAAGACCTTCTTCGAAGGAATCTCCCCGGCAACGATCCGGCAGAACAGGCAAGTGGACATACATCGCCTCGTGGCTGGCGGTCCGACGGCCGACGACCCTTCGACTCGCGTGGCTGTCTCTCAACAGGCTGGCGACTCGCAGCTCGAGGTGGCCGCAGTTCGCTCGTCGGATCGGACACCGTCCCTATTCTAAGCAGAATGTCGGGCGTATGAGTCGTCGAGCGGGTGACCGGGCGGCCGCTGTCCCCGGGGTCTAAAGACCCCGGGCTCCATCAATCACACGAGCGGCCGTTTCCGGCTGGAGGCCGGGTCTTCCCTGGCCTGAGCGGAGTCGAGGGCAGACGCGACGCGTCGCCCCCGCGCCACAGCGGGCTGCCCCCCGGTCAGAGCCCGCGAATGATGCATGTAATGCCGCTCACGTAGCGCCGGACCGTGCCCCGTTGGCCTCCCGGCCACCCGCCTGCTGGCACGAGCGCCGGAGTCTGCTATCCGGCGAACGGCCGCACCTCGTCGACCGCCTGCGCGACGGCGACCCTCTGGATGCCGGCGAGGTCCGCGCGAATGGCCAGCAGGTCGAAGCCGGCCGTCCCGTCGAGGATCGCACGGACCCGGTCTGCCTGGCCGAATCCGAATTCGAAGATGAGCAGCCCTCCCGGGTTCAGCCGAAGCGCCGCGTCGAGCACGACCCTTCGCACGATGTCGAGACCGTCCGGACCGCCGTCGAGGGCGATCTTCGGCTCGTAGTCGCGAACCTCGGGCTGCAGTGTCGCGAGGTCGACAGTCGGGATGTAGGGCGGGTTAGACACGATCACGTCGAAGCGGCCGCCGAGGCCCGACAGCACGTCGCAGCGCAGGAACCTGACGCGATCGCCGACCTCGAGGCGTACGGCGTTTTTCCGGGCGAGGTCGAGGGCCGCCGGCGAGATGTCCGTTGCGAACACGCGGGCACGAGGCAACCACCGTGCGAGCGAAACGGCCAGGCAGCCGCTGCCGGTGCCGACCTCGGCGATGACGAGCGGCGCCTCGGCGGCCACCCGCGCGAGCACTTCTTCGACGAGCAGCTCGGTTTCCGGCCGCGGCACCAGCACCGCCGCACTGACCTCGAACTCCTGGCTCCAAAACTCGCGCCGGCCGGTCAGGTACGCAGTGGGCGTGCGAGCTTCGCGGCGGCGAACCAGCTCCAGGAACGGCGCCCCGAAACCTGGAGGCGCCGGCTCCAGGCGCCGGACAATGAACTCGCCGCGGGTCCACCCGCCCATGACGAACCTGGCGAGCAGTTCGGCGTCGAGCGCGGCTTCGTCGTGGCCTATGCCGGCGCGTTCGAACCGGCCGAGGGCGTCCCGGGTGTAGTCGTGAATCGTCACGGACGGTCCTCTGAGCGCGCGCGCACGCCGGCCTCACCAGTCCCGCGCCGTTCGGGCCGGGTCCGCCGCCAGCCGCCAGTCGCCAGCCGCCAGCCGCCAGCCGCCAGCCGCCATCCAGAAGTTGTCGCGCCTCGGGCGTCATGGATCCCGGGGTACTCAGACCCCGGGCTCGCCGGCGCCCGCGAACCAGGGCCTCAAACCTCCAGCCAGGAGCCGCGACCGTGAACCGGCCTGTCGCATCGGCGCTAGTCCGCCACCGCGGTGACGTCCTTGAGCAACTCGGCCGTGAAGTGCGTGACCAGCATGTCCACCATCTCGGCCAGGTTGCCGTCGAGCACGTCGGTCAACCGGTGCGTGGTGAAGTTGATCCGGTGATCGGTAATCCGGCTCTGCGGAAAGTTATAGGTGCGGATCTTCTCCGAGCGTTCCCCGGTGCCGACCTGGCTGCGGCGGTCCTTGGCGATGGCCTCCTGCTGCTTGCGCATTTCCATGTCGTAGAGGCGGGAGCGCAGGACCTTCATCGCCTTCGCGCGGTTCTTGATCTGCGACTTCTCGTCCTGCTGCGACACCACGAGGCCGGTCGGGATGTGCGTGATGCGGATGGCCGAGTAGGTCGTGTTCACGCTCTGGCCGCCCGGGCCGCTCGAGCAGAAGGTGTCGACCCGCAGATCCTTCGCTTCAATCTGGATGTCCACCTCTTCCGCCTCGGGCAGCACGGCCACCGTCGCCGTGGATGTATGGATGCGCCCGCTCGCCTCGGTTGCCGGCACGCGCTGGACGCGATGGACGCCGCTCTCGTACTTCAGTTTGCTGTAGACCTGCCGGCCCTCGATGGTCGCGATGACTTCCTTCGTGCCGCCGCCGCCCGTTTCGCTGGTGGACATCACCTCGACCCGCCAGCCCTGCCGCTCCGCGTATCGGCTGTACATGCGGAACAACTCCGCGGCGAACAGCGCGGCCTCGTCGCCGCCCGTTCCGGCCCGGATTTCGAGCATGACGTTCTTCTCGTCGTTCGGATCCTTCGGCAGGAGCAGCACTTTGATCTCGGCGAGCAGCTGTTCGGCTTTCGCCTTGAGCGATGGCAGTTCCTCCAGCGCCAGCGCGCGCATGTCGGGGTCGCTGCCCGACGCGAGATCCTCGTGCTGCGCGATCTCGGTGGTGACGGCCTTGTAGCGCTGGAAGTGCTGGACCAGTGGCTCGATCTCGGCAAGCGCCTTGGCGTGCGTGCGGTATTGCGTCGAATCCATCTGAACGGCCTGCGTGCCGAGCAGATCCATCAATTCGTGGTAGCGGGCCTCGACGGCCTGCAGCTTGTCAATCATGATGACGTCTCGAGACTCTCTTTCACTGCCGGTCACGTGAGCGGGGTGACCGGCAGGGTATGACGGCCCGGCTGGCGGCTGGCGGCCGGTCGCAGACCCAGACCAAACCTGTCGACTGACTCGTTTCACGAACACGCATCGGTTCGGCTCGAGGAGTCGCGCGGGTGACGAGCCGCGGCTCGTCGACCTGTCGGCCGCCCGTCGCCAGCCGCCCGCCGGGTCTGAAGGCCCGGCCCCCATCAGCAGCACGTGCCCGTGTGACGCGTGGAGCCCGGGGTCTTCAGACCCCGGAATAGGCAGCCCAGCCGCCTGTCGCCAGTCGCCAGCCTCCTGCCGCCAGCTGATCGCTTTGCTTCTAGCCCCCCGACACCGGCGGCAGGAACGCGATCTCGGCCCCATCGGTGATCGCGGTCTCGAACCGCGCGTACTCGGCATCGACCGCGCACGACAGCGACGACCGGTATGGCGCCAGGGCTGGGAACTCGGCGGACAGCGCCTGCCAGACAGACTCGACCGTTGCACCGGGGCCGGCCTCGCGTTCCAGGTGCTCGGCGCCCGCAATGTCACGCAGCCGTGCGAACAATCGAATCGTTACCCGCATGCGCGTTTGTACGCCGTCTCCCGCGCGACTCGATCGTCGGGATCCGCGGTGGCCCCTTCGATCCAGGCATCTCCGCCCTCGAAGATCTCCCGCTTCCAGATCGGAACGATCTGCTTGACCCGCTCGATCGTGTACCGGCACGCCTGGAAGGCCTCGGCCCGGTGGGGGGAGGCCGCGGCAATCACGATGCTGGCTTCACCAATCGCCAGTCGCCCGACGCGGTGGTGGAGCGCCAATTGCACGCGCGGCCAGTTCTGCGCCACCTCGACGGAGATGATCTCGAACGCCCGCAGCGCCAGGGGCGCGTAGGCCTGGTACTCCAGTTCGATCACGCGGCGCCCGGCGTTCTCCGCGCGCACAAGCCCCACAAACAGCGCCACGGCCCCGTCACGGCCGGCCGGGCCAGGCTCGACAACCATCCGTGACACAGCCAGCACGTCGAGCGGATCGGCAGTGAGCCGAAGAAGATCGACCATTGATAGAGGCAACATCACAGTATAACAAGACGGACGAGCGGCTACCGGCTGCCGGCATTGGCCGGGCGGCTGGGGGCTGGTGGCTGGCGGCTCGCGGCTGGGGGCTGGCGGCTGGCGGACCCGTCGTGAGCCTGAAAGACTCGACCCTTCCTCGCCACGCCAGGTCTACCGAATCGATTTGCCCGTGGTTCAACGGCAGGACGAACCGCGCGTGAATTCCTTGCGGACCAGGCCTCCAGCCTCCGGCCACCAGCCGCCAGCCTGACGAATCCGGCCTTCCTACTCACTCGCCGGATTCCTCCAGAAATGGTCCAGCACCCCAACTCCATGTCCTACTGCGTGCCCGGCCCGGATGGCGCCCTCGACATATGCTTTCGCGCGACGCGTCGCCTCGGCAAGCTCGATTCCGCGCGCCAG
The DNA here is from genome assembly GCA_963843385.1 of uncultured Acidobacteriota bacterium. Classification (GTDB taxonomy): domain Bacteria; phylum Acidobacteriota; class Vicinamibacteria; order Vicinamibacterales; family JAKQTR01; genus CAVOHU01. The sequence goes on along the minus strand of CAWJJY010000003.1, from coordinate 429,009 downwards.
ATAGGCCGCCACCGCCGCCGCAAACGTGCAGCCGGTCCCGTGGGTGTTTCGACTCTCGATGCGCGGGCTCCGGAACTCGGTGAAGTCGTGTCCGTCGAACAGCACGTCCACGACGTGGTCGCCGGGGATGTGGCCGCCCTTCACGATCACGGCGCGGGCGCCGAGACCGTGAATCCTCCGCGCGGCCTCGCGCGCAGCCGCCGTGGTCCGCACGGCCAGTGACGACAGCACCTCGGCCTCCTCGGCATTCGGGGTGACGACGCTCGCGCGCGGGAGGAGCAGCTCCCGTACCGAGGTGACGGCATCGTCCCGAAGCAGACGAGCGCCGCTCTTCGCGACCATGACGGGATCTACCACGACGTTGTCTACGGACAGACGCCGGAGCGCTTCCGCGACGGCCATCACGATTTCCGAGGTGGCGAGCATGCCGGTCTTGATCGCATCGATGCGCATGTCGGCGGCGATCGCGTCCATCTGCGCCACGACGATCTCGACCGGCAGCGCCAGTGACGCCGTCACGCCCGTCGTGTTCTGCGCCGTGATGGCGGCAATCGCGCTGACGCCCCATACGCCGCACGCCGCAAACGTCTTCAGGTCGGCCTGGATCCCGGCGCCGCCTCCGGAATCCGACCCGGCAATTGTCATCGCGATGTTCATACGCTAAGATCCGCCCATGGCTTCAGCAGGTCGTGACACGCTGGCCGCCGCGCCAGCCAGCCCGTTGCTGTTTACGATCACGGATCAGATGGCCGTCGCCTCGGCTCGCACGCTGCGCGCGGCCTCCGTGGTCTTCATCGCCGTTCTCACAGCGGCCGCGGCGCAGGTCAGCGTGCCGCTGCCGTTCACGCCGGTCCCGCTGACGCTCCAGCCGATGGTCGTCCTGCTCGGCGGCGCCGCACTGGGTTGGCGTCTCGGCCTGGCGAGCCAGCTCGTCTATCTCGCCGCGGGCATCGCGGGCCTGCCAGTGTTCGCCGCGTCCCCGCTGCTGCCGCCTGGCGCGGCCCGGCTGCTCGGGCCGACCGGCGGGTTCCTGCTGAGCTACCCGGTTGCCGCGTTGGTCGCCGGCTGGCTGGCGGAACGCGGCTTCGATCGCCGATATCTGACTTCGGTCGCCTCCATGGCCGCCGGTCTCGCCGTGATCTTCTCGTGCGGGGTCGGCTGGCTCGCCTGGGTGCTGGCGCCGGCCAATCCGATCGCCGCGCTGCCGCTGGCGCTCCGGACCGGTCTCTATCCGTTCCTCGCCATCGACATCGTGAAGCTGTTCGTCGCGGCGGCCGTGCTGCCGGGGATGTGGCGGCTGATCGGGCGGACCTACTCCCTCCCGAGCACCAGGAAGAACTGATACGGCAGGAACGTCTCGCGTTTGACCAGCCGCAGCCCGGCGGCTTCCGCGTCCCGCACGATCGTGTCCGGGTCCACGCGCTCGTCCATGGGCGGCCCCGGACCGAGCCCGTCCTTCCTGAAGTCGATCACGCCCACGCGACCCTGCGGCTTCAGCGACCGCGCCACGTTTCGCAGCAGCGGCCCGGGGTCTTCCATCTCGTGGTAGGTGTCGACAATCAACACCGCGTCGATCGAACGCGCGGGGAGCCGCGGATCGGAAGCGGAGCCGAGCACCGTCCGGACGTTGCGCAACCCTTCGCGAGCGAGTCGCCGGTCGGTCGCTTCGATCATCAACCGATTGATATCCTCGGCGTAGACGATGCCGTTCGGGCCGACCCGCCTGGCCAGGCGGATGCTGAACCAGCCGCTGCCGGCGCCGAGATCCGCGGCGACCGATCCTTCGGCAATCCCCATCGCGTCCATGATCTGACCAGGCATCTGCCACAGGTCGCGATCGGGCATTTCGAGCAGCCCGAGGTCCAGCGACGAGAACAGCTTGCCGTGGCGAGGCTTGGTCTGCGCGCCGGTCTCGCCGCTCCACGTCGTCACCATCAGCGTGAGTGTGGCCAGCAGCGAAACGGAGAAGCGAATGCGCTCGGCTCGGCTCGTCGCGGCCGTGGCGCGTCGGCGAACGCCGTCTGAAACCTGTATCTGGTGCAACATCAAAGACTTAGAAGCCTAACCCGAACGGAAGTATACTTCACGCATGTTACCAGAATTCCTCTCGAGCATGACCGATCTCATTGTCAAAACGTCGACCGATCTTCCTCCCGACGTGCGCGTGGCCGTGCAGGCCGCGCTTGCGGCCGATCCCCCCGACACGCAGGCGGGACAGGCCATGTCCATCATCGCGCTCAATATCGATCAGGCGACCGATTCGGAGGGGGCCATCTGCCAGGACACCGGGATGCCCACCTTCGAGATCCACGTGCCTCGCGGGACGGACCAGCTGTGGATGGCCGAGCGGATTCGTGAAGCCATTGCGGAAGCCACCAAGCGCGGCAAGCTGCGTCCCAACTCCGTGGACTCGATCACCGGCAAGAACTCCGGCAACAATCTCGGGCCCGGCTCGCCGGTGATTCACTTCGATCAATGGGCGAACGACGAGATCGAGGTGAAGCTGGTCCTCAAGGGCGGCGGCTGCGAGAACTGCAACGCCCAGTACGCGGTGCCCGTGGAGCTGCCGGGCCTCGGGCGCGCGGACCGCAACCTCGAGGGCGTGCGCAAGTGCATCCTGCACGCGGCGTGGGCGGCGCAGGGCAAGGGCTGCGCGCCGGGTGCCCTCGGCGTGTGCATCGGCGGGGATCGCGCCAGCGGCTACGCGCACGCGAAGCACCAGCTGTTCCGGACGCTCGACGACGTGAATCCCGATCCGGCGCTGGCCGAGCTCGAGAACACCATCATGAGCACGGTCAACAAGCTCGGGATCGGCACGATGGGGTTCGGCGGCAACGTGACCCTCATCGGGTGCAAGATCGGCGTGCTCAATCGCCTGCCCGCCTGCTTCTTCGTGTCGGTGGCGTACGACTGCTGGGCGTTCCGGCGCCTCGGCGTGGTTCTCGACGCGACGACCGGCGCGATCAAGCGGTGGCTCTATCGCGACCCCGCGCATCCGGCGGCGCACATGGCCGCGCAGGCGGGCATCCCTCGCACAGGCCGTGAGATCGTGCTCACGACGCCGCTCGACGAGAAGACGGTGCGGTCGCTGAAGGTCGGCGACGTGCTGCTGCTGAACGGCCGGATGTTCACGGGCCGCGACTCGGTGCACGCGTACCTGAATAAGAACGACGCGCCGGTCGATCTGAACGGCGGCGTCATCTATCACTGCGGCCCGGTTGCCGTGAAGGACGGGGACCGCTGGAAGATGAACGCGGCGGGCCCGACCACCAGCATCCGTGAGGAGCCGTATCAGGCGGACGTCATCAAGAAGTTCGGGATTCGAGGCGTCATCGGCAAGGGCGGGATGGGCGCCAAGACGCTCGCGGCGCTGAAGGAATCGGGCGCCGTCTACCTCAGCGCCATCGGCGGCGCGGCGCAGTACTACGCGCGGTGCATCGAGCGCGTCGACGGCGTGTCGCTCTTCGAGTTCGGCGTGCCCGAGGCGCTGTGGCACCTCCACGTGAAGGACTTCCCAGTGATCGTGACGATGGACTCACACGGGAACAGCCTGCACAAGGACGTCGAGGCGGCGTCAGCGGAGCAACTGGCGGCGCTCAAGGGATAGCCGCGCCATCTCGCACCCGCAAGACCTGCATTCGACCCGGATTCCGGGGGCCGTCGCGCCTCCGGGATCCGGGGCTTCGACATCAGCCCGACGCGCACTCCACTCTTCAGGTTGAGGACGGTCACGCGGCCGGCTTGGCCATGATCTCCTTGAACCCGGTCATGAACCGGCTCATCTCGTCCGCCGTGCCAACCGACACTCGAAGGTGCTCCAGCATCGGCGGGAACGGACGGCCGACCACCACGCCCTTTTTCAGGAACTCGGCGATCACCGGTTGCACGGGCCGCCTGAGGTGCACCATGAAGAAATTCGTCTCCGACGGAATCACGCTGTAGCCGAGGCTCTCGAGCTCGGCCGTCGTCTTCTTGCGCAGGCCCAGGGTCACCCGCCTCACCGTGGCCTGCGAGTCGGTGTCCCTGAGCGCGGCGACGCCGCCGTGCTTGACCATCGCGTTGACCGTTCCCGTGCTGAAGGGGCGCATCTGCTGGATGAGCTCCCTGGGCGCGACGGCGTAGCCGAGGCGCATGCCGGCGAGCGCGGCGATCTTCGAGAACGTGCGAGCGATGACCACCGGCCGGCCCTCGAGCACGTACGGCACCGACGTGCTGTAATTCGGATCCTCGACGAAATGATGGTACGCCTCGTCGATCAGCACCACGGTGTCTTCGGGAATGCCGTTGAGCAGCTGCCGGATCTCCTGCGTGGTCACCGTGCGGCCGGTCGGGTTGTTCGGATTGCAGAGGTAGACGAAGCCCACCTCGCGGTAGTGCCTCCTGGTCGCCAGAATCAGGCCTGGGATGTCCTGCCGGAAGTCCTCGAGAAGCGGCACCGTGAAGGCAGTGCCCTTCACACTGGTGACGTGCTGGTATACCTGGCTGTACGAAGGCTCGACGCCAACGACCTTCTTGCCTGACGAGGCAAACGCCGAGCCCACCACGTCCAGAATTTCTCCAGAACCGGCGGCGATCATGACGTTCTCGGCTTTCACCCCGTGATGCCTGGCGATCTCCTCGACGATTCCCGCGTCCGGGTAGCTGTACCGGTTGGCGTACTTGATGGCGTGGCTCATCGCCTTCACTACCGACTCGGGCGGGCCGTACGGATTCTCGTTGTACCCGAGCTTTGCGAAGGAGTCGTACAGCTCCTCCGGCACGACGGGACGCGAAGGCTGCCCGGTGGCCTGCCGGGTGATGCCCTCCGCTCCGAGCGCAGCGTCGGGCCTGAAGGTCAGATATCCCAGGGCGGTCGCGACTCCGCCCATGAAGCCCCGCCGGGACAGCGCGTCCTTGACGACCATCGGCAACCTCCCGGGTAAACGTGTGGAATCAGTAGCGTCGGCGCCAGTGTATGCGACATCCCCGCCGGGATGGCAAACTTCTGCGACCGGGCGCGTCTCACCCGTCGCGCGTCCCGTCGGGACGTTGCCGTTGAGCTCGGGACCGGGGCGCTGCAGAAGTAGACGGCCATCGCGTGCGATTCTCTGCCATCGGCAAGGACTGGAGTACCAGCCCCGCAGTCTCGCGCTGCCAGACAGGGCCGGTGTAGCGCCCCCGCCGCGTCCAGCCGCGTTCAGACATGTTCAGAGGTTGACTCGGTGCAAACAGGGCGTATTATTGCCGCATCGCTTTCTACATCCGGTGCCAGCGTCCCGGCGGCGGGATGGACTCTGTACGATTCAGGCGGCGGCCAACGCGTCGAAGGGGCGCGATGTGGTGTCGTCTGGATGGGGCCAGCGCGGCTTCGGGCCCGACGGTCCCGGGTCTCACATGTTCGCAAGAGCGGAGGAGGAGTCTGTGGTGTACCGACCTCGGCCAGAAGCGGCGGCGCTCGCGATTGCGGTGTGTTTCATCCTCGTCCAGGCCGACGTTGTCGGCCAGAAGTCCGGCACCTCCGGCCAGATAGACAAGGACGGGGCATACGGGCCGTTCAAAGCGAAGTATGTCAACGCCAACGGCATCAAGGCGCGGTACTACGAAATGGGCCAGGGCCCGACCGTTGTGCTGATGCACGGTGGAAGTTTCACCATCCGCAACAGCGCAAATGTGTGGACCAACAACATGGTCGGGCTTTCCAAGAGGTTTCACGTCATTGCCATGGACCGGCCGGGCAGAGGCTTGACAGACCCGCCAAAGGCCGACAAGGACTACAGCGCACTGGGTGACATGAACTTCGTCTATGACTTCCTTCAGGCTCTCAAGACGGGTCCCGTTCACCTGGTGGGCCACTCAGCCGGCGGGCAGGTCACGTTCCTGTTCGCCGATGCTCATCCGGAGATGATCAAGACCGCCGTCATCATGGGCCACCCGGGCCTCTCCGGCATCAAGCGGGGCCCGCAGAAGCTCGACGAGATGATCAAGTCGTGCCCGGATGAATGGCAGGATCCCATTGGGTACTATCGGTGCCGCGTGCGCATCCTGTCCGCCGATCCGGACAGGGCCTTCGACGACCTCTATTGGGACTCCCAGGCGACCTTCGACAAGGGGCCGAACAGGAAGATTGTCGAAGACAAGGTCAAGGCCAAGGCGGGTATGCCGCCGGCCGAACTGGAGGCCTACACGCAGAAGATCAGGGATCGCATCAAGGCCGGCCAGGCGCTCCAGATGCCCGTTCTGCTGTATTGGGGCGACAAGGACACGCTGGATTGGAACGTGAACGACCCGTATGCAAGATTGGATGGGGCCGTCGGGCTGTTCAACCTGCTGCAGACCAGGAATCAGAACGTGGCACTGGATATCCGGCCCGGCGGCCACTTCGTGTACCGGGAGAAGCCGGAGGAGTTCAACCGGGACCTCACGAGCTGGATTGACTACTGGGAGGCTCGCCTGAAGAAGTAGGCGTGCCGCCGATCACGTGTGGGAGGCGCTCATCATGTCGCACGAACCGTGGAAGACAGACAAGTGGCACGTCAGTCCGTGGAACTTCATGCCGGAGGTCACCTCGCAGCTTCACTTTGCCAGGCAGGTCAAGGTGCACGACGTCACCCTGCGCGACGGCGAGCAGCAGACGGGCGTCATCTTCAGCAAGGACGACAAGATCCGGATCGCCGAAGGCCTTGCCGAAGCGGGTGTCGATCGCATCGAGGCAGGCATGCCGATTGTCTCGCCGAGCGATCAGGCGGCGATCAAGGAGATCGTGAAGCGGAATCTCGGGCCGCAGATCTTCGCCTTCTCGCGCTGCATGGTCGAAGATGTGAAGCGGGCGGTGGACTGCGGGGTGTCGGGCATCGTGATGGAAGTGCCGTCGAGCGAGCACATCATCAAGTACGCCTACCAGTGGCCCCTCGAGAAGGCGATCCAGTTGTCGATCGAATCGACCATCTACGCGCACTCGCAGGGCCTCGAGGTGGTCTTCTTTCCGATCGACTTCACGCGCGCCGACATGACCTGGGTGCTCGACCTGATCACGCGCGTCGCGCGCGAGGGCCACATGGACGGGCTCGCGCTGGTCGACACCTTCGGCGTCACCTCGCCTCACGCGATGCAGTACTTCGTGCGGCAGGTGAAGGCCCGGATCAAGACGCGCCTCGAGGCGCACTTCCACATGGACTTCGGCATGGGCGTGGCCAATACCGTGATGGCGCTCGCCGAGGGTGTGGAGGTGATGCACACGACCGTGCTCGGCATCGGCGAGCGGGCCGGCAACACGCCGATGGAGGAGACGGCGATGGCGCTGCTCACCCTGTACGGCGTCCACACCGGGCTGAACCACGCGAAGTTCTACGAGCTGGCGCACCTGGTCGCCGAGCTGTCGCAGACGCCGATCCTGCCGAACCGGCCCGTGGTGGGCGACTCCCTGTTCCACATCGAGTCGGGGATCATCGCGAGCTGGTTCCAGAACTGCGGCGCCGACAACCCGGTCGAGCTCTTCCCCTACCGCTGGGATGTGGTCGGTCAACCGCCTGCGCGGATCGTGCTCGGCAAGGGCAGCGGCATCGACTCGATCAAGGGCGCGCTCAAAGGTCTCGGTCTGGACTTCACCGAGGACGAGGCCATGAAAGTGCTCGCGGCGGTCAAGCTGTTCTCGCTGGAGCGGAAGCGGTTGTTGACGCCCGATGAGTTCAAACGCGTGGCGACCGACACGCTGGCGAAGGCCAGCGCGTAGCGCGTCATCTCGCGCCGGTTCGTTGCCGGCAGCACGCTCGAGTCCGTCAGCGTCTCCAGCACCCGTGCGCGCAGGATGGCTCACCCGGGGATCGATCTGCTGACTCCCGCGGCGCTGACGAGGGTGGCGCCAGGGGCACCGATACTTGCCGCCATCCGCGGGCCTTCGTATTGACCCCCGCGGCTCTGAGGTGAGTGGCTGCAGGAGCACGAATACCTGCTGCCATCCGCGGGCCTTCGTAATAGACTCTCCCCATTCCCGGGAGGACCATTGTGAGACTGCCCCTGATCCGTACGAAAGCCCTTGTCATCTCTGCCGCCTTCGTCGCTCCTCTTGTCGCGCTCGGCATCGGGCAGGCGCTCGTCGAGCAGACGGCCGCCGCACAGGCGCGAAACGCGGTGCAGGCGCCGCGGTTCGAAGTCGATCCCCTGTGGCCGAAGCCGCTCCCGAATCACTGGATCCTCGGATCCACCATCGGCGTCAACGTCGACGCGGACGATCACGTCTGGATCATCCACCGGAGCTCGGCCACTCTCGCCGCCACCGAGAAGATGCTCGAGAACAAGACAGGTGAGTGCTGCGCCGGCGCGCCGCCGGTCCTCGAATTCGACCAGGCGGGCAACCTGCTGCGCCACTGGGGCGGGCCAGGCCAGGGGTACGAGTGGCCCGACTCGAACCACGGCATCTTCATCGACTACAAAGGCAACGTCTGGATTGGAGGGAACGGCGGTCCCGATTCCCAGGTGCTGAAGTTCACGAAGGACGGCAAGTTCCTGCTGCAGATCGGCAAGAAGGGCGCCCGGCGACAGGCCGGCGCGCAGGCAGGATCCGGCGAGGGCGCCCAGCCCGGGTTCGTGGGCGGAAGCAACGACCGGACGAGCTTCGGCCGCGTGGCGAAGATCTTCGTCGACCCGAAAGCGAACGAGGCGTTCATCGCCGACGGCTACCTGAACAAGCGTGTTGCGGTCGTCGATGCCGATACCGGCGAGATGAAACGGTGGTGGGGCGCCTACGGCAACAAGCCCGACGACACGCCGCTGCCGCCCTATAACCCCGGCGCACCGCCGGCGCAGCAGTTTCGCAACCCGGTGCATTGCGCCGACCTGTCGGTCGATCGCCTGCTGTATGTGTGCGACCGGGTCGGCGACCGCCTCCAGGTCTTCACCCCCGAGGGCAAGTTCGTGAAGGAGGGGTTCTACGACACGCGAACGGGCGGCTCCGGCTCGGTCTGGGACATCGCGTTCTCGAAGGACCCGGCGCAGAAGTACATCTTCATGGCGGACGGCGTGAACGAGAAGGTGCGCGTCATCGACCGGCAGAGCCTGCAGGTCCTCACCACGTTTGGCGACGGCGGCCGGCAGCCGGGCGCGTTCTACGGCGTCCACAGCATCGCGATCGATTCCAAGGGCAACCTCTACACGACCGAGACCTATGAGGGGAAGCGCCTGCAGAAGTTCGTCTACAAGGGCCTGGCCTCGGTCGCGCCGGATCAGGGGGTCGTGTGGCCGCGATCGCCCCGGTAGGCTGGCCTCGCCGGGTCCGGTGGCTGGCCGCGCTTGCCGCCGGCGCGACGCTCGCCGTCACGCCGGGCGCGTTGGCGCACGACATCCCGCGCGATGTCACCGTCCAGGTGTTCGTGAAGCCCGAGGCCGGCCGGCTGCGGCTGCTCGTGCGCGCGCCGCTCAAGTCGATGACCGACGTCGAGTACCCGCGCAAGGACCGCGATTTCGTGGATCTCACGCGGGTGGAGCGTGCGCTTCGCGACGCCGCGACAATCTACGTCGCGAACAACCTGCGCGTGTATGAGGGCGACACCGCGTTGACCGGTCCGCGCGTCGTGCAGGTTCGGATGTCGGTCGAGTCGGACCGATCGTTTGTGGCCTACGACACGGCGCTGGCCAACCTCCTCGGTCCACCCCTTCCCGTCGGCGAGACGCTCTTCTGGGAACAGGGGCTCCTCGACGCGCTCATCGAGTATCCGATTCGATCGGATCGCTCGAGCTTCTCGATTGATGCGCGGTTCGACCGCTTCGGGCTGCGCGTGGTGACGGCACTGCGGTTTCTGCCTCCCGGAGGGGCCATCCGCGCCTTCGAGCTCCAGTCGGACGCCGGGCTCGTGCGGCTCGATCCGCACTGGCTTCAGGCGGCCCTCCGGTTCGTCGATCTCGGGTTCGCCCACATCCTGAGCGGCGCCGACCACCTGCTCTTCCTGTTCTGCCTGGTGATTCCGTTCCGCCGCCTGCGCGCACTGGTGCCGATCGTCACCGCGTTCACCGTTGCGCACTCGGTCACGCTCGTCGCCTCCGCCTACGGGTACGCGCCGGACGCGCAATGGTTTCCGCCGCTGGTCGAAACGCTCATCGCGGCGTCCATCCTCTACATGGCGGTCGAGAACATCGTCGTGCCGGGCACGCCTCGGCTGGACAGGCGCTGCCTGGTGGCGTTCGGGTTCGGACTCGTCCACGGTTTCGGGTTTTCGTTCGGCCTCCAGCACACGCTGCAGTTCGCGGGCTCGCATCTGCTGGCCTCGCTCCTCTCGTTCAACGTTGGCGTCGAGCTTGGCCAGTTGCTCGTGCTGTGCCTGCTGATTCCGGCACTCGACCTGGCGTTCCGGTTCCTCGTCGCGGAGCGTATGGGAACCGTCGTGCTGTCGGCCGTCGTGGCACACACGGCGTGGCACTGGATGGCGGACCGATTCGGTGTGCTCCGGCAGTTTCCGTGGCCCAGCGTCACCTCCGCCGGGTTGGCGAGCGGCATGCGCTGGCTGATGCTGGCGATTGCCATCGCGGGGACGTATGTCGCCTGGCGCGCCCGCGCAAGGATCCGGACGAGGGCAGCGTCGGTCGGCTCAGTCGTTCCTCGACGTCAGCCTGGCGACGTTACGTAGCGATCCCCTGGGACGATAAGTCCCGCAGGATTCCTCGTGACAATCGCCCGGGCGCAAGAACAGCGTCGGAAGTCCCTCGATCGGTGGCAGGACGCGGACAAGAGCCTTCCCGAGATGGCCGACGTCTGCTTTCCTTTGCTGGCGGGTTGAGCTAGCCTGTGCTCGTCCGACCCCAGCTGCAGAACTTCGAAACGAGGTGGAACGATGGCTGTCACGCCCAAGGAGGCGCGGCTTGACGATATGGGAAGCCGGTTCGCCGCGGATCTCATCGGTGACCGGACGACGTTGCTCGCGTCGATTGTCGAGTCGTCTGACGACGCCATCATCACCAAGACGTCGAAGGGACTCATCACGTCCTGGAACAGCGGGGCGGAGAGGGTCTACGGATATCAGGCGGGTGCGGTGATCGGCCAGCCGATTTCGATCCTCATTCCGCCAGGCGAGGACGATGAGGTGCCGGCCATCCTGGAACGGATTCAACGAGGCGAGAGCATCCACCACTACGAGACCGTGCGGAGAAGAATGGACGGCGGGCTGATTCACGTCTCGGTCAGCATCTCGCCCATCAAGAACGAGTCCGGGGAGATCCTCGGCGCCTCGACGATCGCGCGGGACGTCACCGCGGAGGTCGCCGACCGAAGGCAGGCGGAGGAGAAGCTGGCGGCCGCCTCGCAGTACGCACGCAGCCTGATTGAAGCCTCGCTCGATCCGCTGGTTACCATCAGTCCTGACGGGAAGATCACCGACGTGAACGAAGCGACCGTCAAGGTGACCGGCGTTCCGCGCCAGCTGCTCATCGGGACGGATTTCTCAAATTACTTTACCGAGCCGGGCCAGGCCCGGGACGGCTACCAGCGGGTGTTCGCCAACGGGTTCGTGACGGACTATCCGTTGACGATTCGGCACGTGGATGGACGGCTGGCCGACGTCCTCTACAACGCGAGTGTCTACAAGGATCCGGGCGGCAATGTGCTGGGGGTCTTTGCGGCCGCGCGTGACGTGACGATGCAGAAACAGGCGTCACAGTACGCTCGCAGCCTCATCGAATCCTCGCTCGACCCGCTCGTGACGATCAGCGCCGACGGGAAGATCACAGACGTGAACGAAGCGACCGTCAACGTGACGGGCGTCCCGCGATTGCAGCTGATCGGCACCGACTTCTCGAATTACTTCACCGAGTCGAAGAAGGCCCGGGAAGGCTACCAGCGGGTGTTCGCCAAGGGGTTCGTGACCGACTATCCTCTGACCATTCGCCACACGGACGGGCGGCTGACCGACGTGCTCTACAACGCCAGCGTGTACCGGGATGGCGGCGGCAACGTCCTGGGTGTCTTTGCGGCCGCGCGCGACGTGACGGCGCGCAAGCAGGCGGAACAGGAACTGGCCGAGCAGCGCCGGCGGGAGCTGGAGCGCCTCTCCGAGCTGGAGAAGTTCCAGAAACTGACGGTCGGGCGCGAGTTGAAGATGATGTCGCTCAAGAGAGAGATCGAGGAACTCAAGAAGCAGATCGACCCGGGCAACGGCGATCGACATTGAAGGAAGGGAACGATGTCTCACGGCGAGGCGGGGGAGAACAGCCGCGCAGCACCACCGGGCGTCCCTCTCGAGATGGAGGAGCGGACTCCTGCGATGATGAAGACCGCCGAGGCCCTGAGCGAGGAGACCTCGGAACTCCGGATGCTCAATCGAGCGATGATCAACCTGCTCGAGGACTTCGACGAGGAGCGCAATGCGTCCGAGGCCGTCCAGAAGGCGACGCTGAACCTGCTCGAGGACATGAACGAGGAGCGCAACACGCTCGACAACACCCAGCGGGCGCTGTTGAACATGCTCGAGGATGTCGAAGTCGAGCGAGTCAACTCCAATCGGGCCAACTCGGCGCTCGAGTCCGCCAACGAGGTTCTGCGCGAGCGATCACGGCAGCTGAGGGCCCTGGCGTCGGAACTGACGCTGGCCGAACAGCGCGAACGTCAGCGTCTCGCGCAGGTCCTTCACGACGGTCTCCAACAGACACTGGTTGGGGCGAAGCTTCGCCTCGAGATGCTCGGCCGCGTCGGAGATTCCGACATGCAGCGCGACGTGACTGTCGCGGGCGATCTCATCGCCGAGTCGATTCGGACGTCCAGGCAGCTGACCGCCGAGCTCAATCCGCCGATCCTGTACGAGGGCGGGCTGGCGCCTGCGCTCGAAAGCCTCGCGCGCTGGATGCGCGAGCGGCACGGTCTGCTCGTGGAGCTGAAGATTCGCGATCGCATCGAGCATCCCGCGCAGGAAATGACTGTCCTGCTCTATCAGGCCACGCGCGAGCTGCTGTTCAATGTCGTCAAGCACGCGGGCGTGAAGCACGCCATTCTGGAAGCGAAAGACGAAGGAGACGATCTCGTGATCAGCGTCGCGGACGACGGGAGCGGCTTCGAACCGTCCACCCTGCGCGCGGAAGGCGGGACGGACGGAGGCTTCGGGTTGGTCAGCATCCGTGAACGCCTTGCGCTGCTCGGCGGGACCCTCGAGATCCAGAGCGCCCCGAACCAGGGCTGCCGGTTCACGCTCGTCGCTCCGCGCGCGTCGGGCCAAGCGTCCCTGGATGCGCCGGCCGGCCTCAGGCCGACCTCACGTGACGTGGCCGAGGGGCGCGAGAGCGCCGCGGGCGTCCGCGCCAGGAAGAAGATACGAATCGTGCTGGTGGACGACCACGTGGTCGTCCGCCGCGGCCTGGCAGTCCTCGTGAACCGCGAACCGGACATGGATCTGATCGGGGAGGCGGCCGACGGAGAATCGGCTGTCATGCTCATCCTCGACACCAGACCCGATGTGGTGCTGATGGACATCAGCATGCCCTGCCTCAACGGGATCGAGGCCACGCGCATCGTTCATGCGCAGGTTCCGGAGGTCAAGGTCATCGGCTTCTCGATGTTCGAAGAACCCGATCGGGCCGATGCAATGCGAGAGGCCGGAGCGGTAGCCTATCTCACGAAGAGTGGTCCATCCGAGCTGTTGTTGTCGACGATACGCGCGTGCGTCGACGCGCCCGACCGCCAGCCTGGTCCCGGGGAGGCCGGTCGATAGGCGTACCCGTTGCGCGGCGCATCCGACTGTCCGACGACTACGGCGCAATCCCCGCGTATCGCACCGCGCGATTGAGGAACGGCAGCAGCTCGGCCGCGGCCTTGCCGTTGCCCTCGGATGAGGGCTGCGGATCCCACCCGTCGCCGGTTGCGTCGATCGAGAAGTTCGACTCGCCGTGCCCGGTCAGCGTGTCGAACAGATCGAAGACGACGATGTTCCGGTGGGGATAGCCGGCGAGCCATCCTTGCGGATTCACCATCCAGTTGTTGAAGCTCCTCGCCCAGTCGCCCGTCATCCGCAGCTCGTCGTCATTGGTGGGCCGGCCGGCGGCCTTCTTGACGAGCCATCTCCACAGCGGCTCCGGCACGGTTTTCGGCGCAACCGGCGGCGCCGTCAGGTACACGAACAGCACGTCCGGGCGCTTGGCGAGTTCCTGGCGCAGAGCCGTCATCGCTGCGCGTGCGTTGGCCACGGTGAGGTCCGGGCCGTCGGGATCCCCGCTGATATCTCCGGCGCCGACGAACTCGCTGTTGGTGAAGCTGGACATGAACATCACGACGCGGTTCTTTTCTCCTGCCGGAAGCGCCTCGTCCTGGCTCTTTATCGACAGGATCGCGTCCATCTCGTACTGGAACTTCGGCAGCCAGTCGAACAGGTCGGCGTGATCGCCGATGCGGCTGCCGTCAGTCGCCACGTGCAGCCGGTAGTTGTTCTGCGAGAGCAGCCTGGCCAGCCCGCCGCCGTTCGGGTGTCTGGTCAGCAAGCCGCTTTGTCCGTCGGATGGCCCGTGCTCGGCGAGCATCTGCTCGCCAACCGAGTCGTGCAGAAACGCCAGGTCGAGCGGCTGCGCCGGGGCGCTCGCCGCGAATGCGGAGAGATCGGCACCCGTTGCCACCCTCGCAGGCTTTGCGCCGGAGACATCGCCGCCGACCGAAAAGAATCCCCCGGCGGCGCCGGCGGCCACGACGACTCCGGCCAGGATCAACAGCTTCCGCATGGACCACCGCTCAGCGCTGAGGCACGTGCGCGGCCAGCGCGCGAATCTCGCCGGAACCGTCCGGAAACCGCCTGATCTCGCCGTAGGCGCCCGTCGCATCGAGACGCTGCGCCATGGCCGGACCCTGTCCGAGGCCGACCTCGAAGCAGAGCCAGCCGCCGGGCCGCAGCAGCCGAAGGCCTTCCCTGGTCAGCCGCGCGAGGATCTTGACGCCGAACGGTCCGCCGTCGAACGCCATGCTGGGCTCGTGCGACGCGATGTCGGCCGGCATCGCGCGGACCCTGGCCGTCGAGATGTACGGCGGATTGCAGCTCAGCACGTCGACCGTCCCGTTGAGTTCGTCACCGAAGGGCGCCAGCAGGTCGCCGACGCGGAAATCGACGCGGCCTGAAAGCGCCAGCACCTGGGCGTTCTGCCGCGCAACCTCGACGGCTTCCTCGGACAGATCGGCGGCAAGCACCGTTGCCCTGGGCTCGTGGGCCGCATAGGCCAGCGCGAGATTGCCGCTGCCCGTGCAGGCATCCACCACCGTCGCGCCGCCGCGCGCTGAGACGGCCTGGCGGACCAGCTCCAGCGCCGCCCACCCGAGGATCTCGGTTTCCTTGCGCGGGATGAGGCTCCCTGGCGCCGCGAACATCTCGAGATTCATGAACCGCTGCCGCCCGGTCAGGTACGAGAGGGGAGTGCCCTCGACGCGCCGTTCCACGAGCGCGTGCAGTGTCTCGATCTGGTCGGGGCCGAGTTCCGGCAGCTGATCTTCCGCGGCACGTTCGACCGAGCGCGGCGATCCGGCGGCGGCAAACCACAGCGCGCGCAACATGCCTTCCGGGGTTTCCTCCGGCTTGTCGGGCAGCATCCGGACGGATCCGTCGATGCGCGCGAGCAGTTCGTCGAAGAGCTTCATGCCATCTGGCTCCGACTGAACAGGTCCGATTTCACGAGGCGCCCCGCTGCGGTGTTGACGTTCCCACCCCCACCAGCGGCCACTGTCGCGATGGCGGAACCATGTGAAAAATATCACGAAATGATCCCGGTCCGGGCCTTGCCGCCCGTGATAACATCGCGACGCTTCAACCGTCCTCATGCGCAAGATTGGCCGCCACGTCTGCGCGTTTGCCTCCTACGCCGCACTGGCCACGTTGTTGTCCTGGCCCCTGCCACAGCATCTATCTACGCACTTGACGGCATCGCCCGCCAGCGACGCGGGGGTGTATGTCTGGAATCTGTGGGTGTTCCGCCACGAACTGGTGGAACGCGGGCGCATGCCGCTGTACACGACGCGCCTGTTCCCCCTGACCGGGATCGCCGATCTCAGCCTGCACAATTACACCGTCGCCACCGACGTCCTGGCGCTGCCGGTGATTCCGCACCTCGGCCTGGTCCGCACGTTCAACCTGCTCTACCTGCTCCAGCTTGCGGCCTCGGGGTACGGCGTCTTCCTGCTGACGCGATTCGTCACGAAGCGGCGGCTGGAATCGTGGCTCGCCGGCGCGGTGTTCATGGCCTCGCCGGTCCTGACGGCACGCAGCCAGGGCCACTACTCGCTGGTAGCAGCCGCACCGATGGCGTTGTTCCTGCTGGCCGCGATCTGCTACCGCCGCCAACCGCGCGCCCGGTACGCGATCGCCGCCGGAGCTGCCGCCGCGTGGGCCGGCTACAGCGACGCATACTTTGCGGTCTACTGCGTCATCGTCGCGGCCGTGGTGTTCGGTGACCACTTCATCAGGTTGCCGCGCGCGGACGCGCCGATCGGGACCGCGAGGCGGCGCCTGGTCCACGTCTTCGACGGGTTGATCGTCGTGCTCGGTGCGTTCGCCGCGACGCTGGCACTGGCCCGGGCCGAGGAGATCACCATCGCCGGTGTGCACATCGGTACGCGCACGCTCTACACTCCGATGCTGCTGCTGGCTGTCGCGGTGGCCGCGCGCGTGGCGCTCGCCTCGGGCCGAACGCCAGGCCTGGCTTCCGCCGACATGATCCGACGCGGCGTGAGATTCCTCGCCGTGGCGGGCGTGGTCGGGACCATCGTCCTCTCACCGATCCTGGTTCCCGCCGTCATGCGGGCCCAGGACGGGCAGTTCGCCAGCCCGCGGATCTTCTGGCGAAGCAGCCCGTCCGGCGTGGACGCGCTCTCGTTCATCATGCCCAACCCGACGCACCCGTTGTTCGGCGCGCCCTTCCGCGAGTGGCTGACGCGGAATCGGGCCGACGGTCTCGTCGAGTACACCGGCTCTCTGTCGCTGGTGGCGCTTGCTGTGGTGGTCCTGGCCTGGAAATTTCGTCGCGGAGCGGTACCGAAAGGCTGGATTGCCGGATTCCTGCTGGTCTCGTCGCTGGCGCTCGGGCCCTTCGTTCACGTCGCCGGGGTGAACACCTTCGTGCCGGGCCCCTGGGCATTGTTGCGATACGTGCCGATCATCGGCCTGGCGCGGACACCGTCGCGATTCGCGATCGTCGCGTCGATGGGGCTGGCGGTCCTGTTTGCATTCGGGCTGGCTGCCCTGCGCAACACGACGGCGTCTCGCCGCCGCCTGCTGACCTTCGGAGTGTGCGCCGCGCTGGCGTTCGAGCTGGTGGCCATTCCGCGCCCGCTGTACTCGGCTGCCGTCCCGGGAATCTACAAGGTGATTGCCGCCGATCCGGACAAGTCGGTCCGCGTGCTGGAGCTGCCGTTTGGACTTCGCGACGGGACGACGGGCGCAGGCAATTTCAGCGCGGCGACGCAGTTCTACCAGGGGTTCCACGGAAAGACCGTGCTCGGCGGATACCTGTCGAGAATCTCACCCGGGCGGATTGCGCGGACGCGCCGCATGCCGGTCATGAGAGTCCTGATGGCGCTCAGCGAGAATCGGACCCCCACCGACGAATCCATGGCTGCAGCGGTCAGGGCGCGACGGGGCTTTGCCCAGTGGGCGCGCGTGGGGTATGTCGTGATCGACACGCGGCGCGCCAGCCAGCGCCTGTGCGAGGTTGCGATCGACCTGCTCGATCTCGAGCGTATCTCCGAGGCGGACGGCCTCGTGCTCTACCGTCCCCGACGCGTCCTGCCGGCCCGGCCACCGGTGTCGATCACCGCGATCCGCCCATGACGGAAGGCCGGTAGACGGTGGCCAATCGCCTGATTTCCAACACCTGTAACCTATAACCTGTAACCTATAACCTATAACCCACTACCTGTAATCTTCCCCCTCCTATCCCATCTCCTGGTTGATCACGAGCAGCTTGGGTTCGGTCATCTCCTCGATCGTGTAGCGTGGGCCCTCGCGGCCGATCCCGGAATCCTTCACCCCTCCGTACGGCATGTTGTCGATCCGCCAGGTCGGCACGTCGTTGACGAGGATGCCGCCGGCTTCGATTGAATCGTAGGCAAAGAGCGCCTTGGTCAAGTCGTTGGTGAAGATGCCGGCCTGCAGCCCGTAGCGCGATCGATTGATGGCAGCCACCGCGTCGTTGAAATCCCGGAAGCGGAACAGGCCAATGAGCGGCGCGAAGACCTCCTGCGCGCACACTTTGGCGGATTCGGACAGGTCGGCCAGCACGGTCGCGGCGTAGACGGATGCCGAGAGTCTCCGGCCGCCCGCCAGGACTTTCGCGCCCTCTGCCACGGCGTCGCGCACCCACGACTCGATGCGATCGACCTCGGCTTTCTCGATCATCGGCCCGAGTTCGGTTTTCAGATCGAGGGGATTTCCGACGACGAGCGCGTTGACCCGCGCGATCAGGTCCCTGGTGAACCGGTCGTACACCGCGTCGTGCACGAACACGCGCTGCACCGAGATGCAGCTCTGGCCCGCGTAGGCGAATCCGCCGGTGACGACCCGCTTCACCGCGTAGTCGAGATTGGCCGATTCGTCCACGATCACCCCGGCGTTGCCCCCGAGCTCGAGGACGACCTTCTTCTTGCCTGCCCTCGCCTTCATGGCCCAGCCCACCGCCGGCGACCCGGTAAAGGTGAGGAGCTTGTAGCGATCGTCGGTCACGAGCCTGTCGCCCAGCTCGCGCGGCATCGGCAGGACGCTCAGCGCGCCCTTCGGCAGCCCGGCCTCGTCCAGGACCCTCGCCAGGAACAGCGCCGAGAGCGGCGTCTTGCTGGCAGGCTTGAGCACGATGGGATTGCCCGCGGCGATCGCCGGGGCCAGCTTGTGCGCCGAGAGATTCAGCGGGAAATTGAACGGCGAGATCGCGGCCACCGGCCCGATCGGGAAGCGCCGGACGATCCCGATGCGGCCCGTGCCGTGGGGAGCCAGGTCGAGCGGGATCACTTCGCCGTTCAGGCGCCGCGCTTCTTCGCTCGCCACATGAAAGGTCATCGTGGCCCGGTCGACCTCGGTCAGCGCATCGCGCAGGGGCTTGCCGGCTTCTCCGGCCAGCACGCGACCGATCTCGTCGCGGCGCCCGGCGAGCGCGGCCGAGGCTTTTGCGAGAATCTCGCCGCGCTTGTAGGCGGGAAGCCGGCGCATCTCCGGCGCAGCGTCGATGGCGGCCTCCGTGGCGCGTTCGTACTCCGCGATGCCGGCGAGCCACGAGGTGCCAACCAGCGAATCGTCGTATGGGTTGAGGACCGGGTGGACCAGCGCCGACCGCTGCCACGATCCTGCAAGGAAGAACGGATACTCGAGTGACACGGGACCTCCCTGGCAAAACGCTCTTCGCAGAATATCACCCCCGCGGCCGGCCGCCGGCAAGTGGCGAGGGCACATGGGGTTGCAGGCTGGCCTGGAACGCCTTGAAAGCTGGCTGCCGGACGCCGCGGCCGCCCGGACACGGACCCTGCCTGGTTCAATCCGGGTCTAACTCTGTGTAGTATAGAGAGATACCATCGGCCGGACCCGCCGATGGCCATGGCGATGGGCAGTCAGGCGGTCCGCAGTCGCCGGGCTATAATCAGGATATCGGGTCACCCATTGGAGTGGATGTCACCATGATCAACGTGTCGAATGTGGCGGCCAGCAAGATCACCGAATTGCTGGCCGAAGAGCAGAAACCGAACAGCGGCCTTCGCGTGTTCGTGCAGGGCGGCGGTTGCTCCGGGTTCCAGTATGGACTGATGATCGAGGACGCTCCGGGATCGGTGGATCAGCAGTTCGAGTCCAACGGCGTGAAGCTGTTCATCGATCCGATCAGCGCGCGATACCTCACGGGTGCGGAGGTCGACTTCGTGGACAGCGTCACCGGCGGAGGATTCACCATCCGCAACCCCAACGCGAAATCGACGTGCGGCTGCGGCCAGTCGTTCTCGACGGACTAGCAGTACCGTCTCCTACGTGGATACAACCACTGACCTTGCCGCTCCGGATGTTTCCCGCCTGCGTCCGGCGGGCGGGAAACGATCCAGCAAGCGGGAGCGCATTCTCAGCGTGTTCCTTCGCCACGAAGGCCACATGAGCGCCGACGATCTGGTCGACCTGATCCGGCGCGAAGATGCCGGCGTCAGCCGCGCGACCGTCTACCGGACGCTGCAGTGGATGGTGGAGGCGGGCATCGCGCGCAAGGTGGACTTCGGCGAGGGCCGGTTCCGCTTCGAGCATTCGTACCGCCACCCGCGGCACTTTCACCTCATCTGCAAGACCTGCAACCGCTCGTTCGAGTTCCTCAGCTCGGATATCGAGGCCGAGATCGAGGACGTCGCCTCGGCGCGCAATTTCTCCGCCCGCCAGAGCGTGGTGCAGATCTACGGCACCTGCGAGGATTGCCGCGCCGGGAAGGCGGCCCAACCCGCGCCCGAATCGTCGCACCTGGTCTTCGCGCGCGACGCGCTGCGCATCGCCATCGCGACCGAGCGCAGCGGCCTCGAGTTCTACACCCGTGCGTCGCGATCCGCCAGGCACCCGCGCGGCCGCCGCGTGTTCCACAAGCTGGCCGACGAGGAGCGCGACCACCTCGCGATGCTCGAGGATCGCTACCAGCAACTGCTGTCCCAGGACGCGCTGCTCGAGTCGAGGCCGACGTTTCTGTTCTTCAAGGGAGCCGCCAACGGGCTCTTCGCCTCGGGCGCCGAGGAAGTCGCGCGGGGCGTGGACGATCGGCAGGCGCTCCGGCTGGGGATCCGGTGCGAGCGGACCTCGCACCGCTTCTTCAAGCGCTACGGCGAGCAGTTCGAAGACTCGCTCGGGCGGCAGATCTTCCTCGAGTTTGCCGACGAGGAGCGCGAGCATCTCGACCTGCTGCTGCGCGAGTACATCGCGCTCGGCAAGGCGCCGGCCAGGCCGCGCGCCAGGAGCGCGGCTCGCCGCCGTCCCTCGTGACGCCAGGCGTCCGGCGCCAACCGGGCGGACTCCCGCCCGGATCGCCCTCGCCTTCGGCCGCTGACCGCCCATGATCGATCTGCATCTGCACACGACGGCCTCGGACGGCGCGCTGTCGCCCGCCGACCTGGTCGTCCTCGCGAAGGCGTCGGGCCTCTCCACGATTGCCGTCACCGATCACGACACCATGAGCGCCGTGCCGGAACTGCAGGAGCTCTCGCGAGAGGCCGAGCTGACGCTGGTGCCCGGCATCGAGATGACGTCCGTCTGGCACGGGCGGGACATTCACGTGCTCGGGTACTTCCTGGACTGGCGATCGCCGCGCATGACGGAGTTCTTCGCGGCACGAAGCGGCGAGCGCGTCGGCCGGGCCCGCCGCATCGGCGAACGGCTCAGGCGGCTCGGCGCGCCGCTCGACATCGACGCCCTGGTCGAGGAGGCCGCCGGCCGCGCGATCGGGCGGCCCGACATCGCCCGGGCGCTCGTCGAGGCCGGGCACGTGCCGAGCGTGCAGGAGGCCTTCGACAGGTTCCTCGCCGATGGCGCGCCCGCGGCGGTGATGCACGTGGCCGAGACGCCCCACGAGGTCGTCGCCCTGATTGACGCCCAGGGCGGGATCGCGTCGTTCGCGCACCCCGGGGTGACGAAACAGGACGGCCTGCTGGAAGAACTCGCCGGCGCGGGACTTCACGCCGTCGAGGTCTACCACCCGGACCACTCGGCCGAGGACACGGCCCGTTATCTCGCGCTGGCTCGGGCGCACGGCCTGCTGGTCACGGGCGGATCGGATTTTCACGGCGAGGACGGCCACCGCGCCGTGGCGCTCGGGGACGTGACCCTGCCCGCGAGAGAGTTCGACCGGCTCTGCACGAAGCGCAGGACGACCGGGGGCGCGCACGCCTCCTCGCCTCAGACGCGACCAGTGGGACGCGATCGGTGATGCGCGAGTCGTCTGGTCCCCTTCCGGATGTTCCGTCGCTGGTTTCGCCGTTTGTCGCGGAGTGGCTGCCGCGCGTGGCCGCCGAGCTCGGCGTCGCCGGGCAACGCCGCGTCGCGCTGGACCTGGCGATGGGGGAGGGGCGGCACGCCCGCGCGCTGGCCCGGGCAGGCTTCGTCACCTTTGGCGTGGATATCGCCGTCGATCGGCTGCAGGTTGCGAGGGAAGAAGCCGCGGAACGCGGGCTTGCCCTGCACCTCTGGGCCTCTGACCTCGAGCGCGATCCGCTCCCGCGTGGATGCTGCGACCTGTTGCTGTGCTCCAGATTCCTGATCCGGCACCGGTGGCCGGAGGTCCGCGAGATGGTTCGCCCAGGCGGGTTCGTGATGTACGAGACGTTCACGACGGCCCAGGGGACCAGGCCCGCAGGGCCGAAGTCCCCGGCGCACCTGCTCGAACCGGGTGAACTGCGGCGCGAATTCGCCGGCTGGCGCATCCTGCACTCCCGCGAAAACCACGATCCCTCGATTTCCACCGCCTGCCTGGTCGCACAGAAAGTCCTGTGAGCCATCCGCCCATCATCACGATTGACGGCCTCACCAAACAATATGGGGCTCTGCGCCCCTTGCGCATCAACGCGTTCACGCTGTCGGGCGGGGAGAGCGCCGCGCTGACCGGCCTCGACGGAGACGCGGCCGAGATCGTCGTCAACCTGCTGACCGGCGCCACGCTGCCCGATGCCGGCGAGGTACGTCTCTTCGGCCGGCCGACCTCCGCCATCACCGACGCGGACGACTGGCTTCGGACGCTGGATCGCATCGGGATGATGTCAATCCGCGCGCTGCTGCTGAACGACCTGACCGTGGCACAGGCCATCGCGATGTCGTTCACCCTGTCGCTCGATCCGGTGCCCGGCGGCGTGATGGCTGAGGTGTCTCAACTGGCGAAGGAGGCAGGCCTGGGGGACAACGACCTGACCGCCCGGCTGTCAGGTGTGGGCGCGCTTGTCAGGGCGCGCGTTCACCTGGCGCGGGCTCTCGCGTCCAAGCCCGACATTCTGCTGCTCGAACATCCGACCGCGCTCGTCGCCAACGAGACACCGGAGGTGGCAGCCGGCCTTGCGGCTGATGTGGCGCGGGTCGCGCGGTCGCGGAGGATGGCCGTCCTGGTGCTCTCGGCCGACGACTTCTTTGCCCGCCTCGTCTGCAAGCGCATCTACGGGCTCGACCCGGCGACCGGGACGCTTCGCAATCGATCGGGCTGGCGACGCTTCATCCGGTAGCGACAAAGACCGCCCGCGCGGCCACCGCGCGGGCGGCTGGCCGGGCTACTTCTTCTCGGCGCTCTTCTTCATCATGGGGCAGTCGGCCATGCCCTTGGCGCCGCCCTTCATCATCGGGCAATCCATCTTCTGCCCGCCGGCCATGGCGGCCTGCATCTTCTCGTGCATGGCCTTCATGTCGGCGTCGGACATTTTCTGCCCGCCGGGCATGGCGGCCTGCATTTTCTCGTGCATGGCCTTCATGTCGGCGTCGGACATCTTCTGCCCGCCGGCCATGGCGGCCTGCATCTTCTCGTGCATGGCCTTCATGTCGGCGTCGGACATCTTCTGCCCGCCGGCCATGGCGGCCTGCATCTTCTCGTGCATGGCCTTCATGTCGGCGTCGGACATCTTCTGCCCGCCGGCCATGGCGGCCTGCATCTTCTCGTGCATGGCCTTCATGTCGGCGTTGTCCTTCATGCACGGGCAGTCTTTCATGGCAGCCGTGCTCGGGGCGGCGGCCGGCTTGGGTGTCGGCGTGGCCTGCTGGGCGGCCATCGTGCCGATGGTGAAGAAGGCGATCGCGGCGGCTGCCAGCATGGAACGGGGTTTCATCAGGACATCCTCTGAGGGCATCGGGTTGCGGTCTCTCGATTCAGTCCTCTCATTGTGACAGACTTGGGGCGATGGCGAAACTTCTGCTGTTCGACGTGGACGGAACACTCGTGCTGACAGGCGGCGCCGGCATGCGCGGGATGGATCGCGCCTTCCAGGAAATCTACGGGATCGCGGGCGCGTTTCGAGGCGTTCACCTGGCAGGGAGGACCGACCCCGGCATCCTGGCCGACGCGATGGCGCAGGCAGGCGTGAGCGCAGGCGACGGAGCCGAGGCGCGCTTCCAGGACGTCTACTTCCGCATGCTCCAGGACGAGGTGAACCGGCCCGCGCCGGAGGGCAGCGACGACCCGACGGTGTGGCGCAGGTTCAAGGGCGTGTACCCGGGCGTCCGCGAAACGCTCGACGCGCTCGCCGATCGAGACGATGTGGTGCTGGCGCTCCTCACGGGGAATTACACGCGGGCGGCGGAGATCAAGCTCGGGTATTTCGATCTGTGGCGCTACTTCAAGTTCGGCGCGTATGGCGAGGACGCTGTCGAGCGGTGGCAGCTCGTGCACGTGGCCCTGGACCGGGCGCGCGCCATCGGACACGCGGAGGTGGCATTGTCCGACGTGCTGGTGATTGGCGACACGCCGTTGGATGTGATCGCAGCGCAGAAAGCCGGCGTGCGAAGCCTGGCGGTTGCGACCGGCGGCTTCAGCGTCGAGGCGCTCGAGCAGGCCGGCGCGGACCTCGTTGTCGATCGGCTCGGCGTCGGTGCCATCCTCGGCGAATAGCCGTCTCCGGTCCGGAAAATCCGCCGAATCAGCCTCGAGCCGACAGACCAGAGGTGGGGCCCGCCCCATCTCGCCTGGCCGCCAGCCTCCAGCCGCCCGCCGCGATGGCGCAGCGTCCTCCGTCCTCAGGCGTTCGGTACGTCGATGCCGTTGGCGCGAGGCAGGTACACGCGGATCACGGTGCCAGTGCCGGGCTCGCTCTCGAGCGTCAGGCCGCCGTGATGGGCCGCGACGGCCCCGTAGACTGATGCGAGGCCGAGTCCGGCGGCTGCGTGCATCGGCTTGGTCGAATAGAACGGATCGAAGACCGAGGCCTGGGCCTCGAGGGCGATGCCGATCCCGGTGTCCCGCACCTCGACCAAGGCGTAGTCGCCTGCTCCAACCCTGATCACCGCCGGCTCCAGCCCATCTTCAAGGCGCGTTTCGTGCACGCTGACGCTCAGCTCGCCGCCAGACGGCATCGCCGCCAGGGCGTTGTCGATGAGTTCCCGCACGACCCCTTCGATGCGCCGCGTGTCGGCCTTCACCCAGAGGGGCTCGGGCGCGTCCACGTGGAGCGCCACGCCGGCGGGCAGGCTCATCCCGATCCGGCCGCACAGGGATCGGACGATGGCGGCGAGATCCAGCCGCGACGGCGCGAGGATGTCGCGCCCGCTGTAGGAGAGGAGCTGGCCGGTCAGCCTTGCGGCCCGGTCGGCGGCGGCGCCGATCGCGGCGAAGTCCTCGCGGGCGGCCGGGCTGACGCTTGCGTCGTGCACGCCGAGCTCCGCGTAGCCGATGACGGCGGTCAGGAGGTTGTTGTACCAGTGCGCCATGCCGCCGGCAAGCCGGCCGACGGCCGCGGTTTTCTCGACATGGGTGCGGATTTCGCGCTCGGTCTCCTGGCGCTGCAGCCGCGCGTTCTCGTTCGAGGTCAGGAAGAGCCGCGCGAGCACCAGCGCCATCTGGGCGACCATGATGGTGGCGAGCGCCTTCACGTTGGCGAACCCGGGCACGTGCGCGTAAAAGAGCAGGATCAGCGCGACGGCGACGGTTGCGGCGAGCGGCAGCGGGTTGAACGACTCGAGCCACAGCCGGGCAGGCCGGGGTTGCCCGGGCGCGATCGGATCGAGCCGGAACGCCCGGGCGGCCCACAGCGTGCACAGCGAGGTGGCCAGCGCGGCGGCGTCCGAGAAGGGCGTGGACCCGGACGCGGGGTCGGTGGCCAGCTCGAACTGGGCGATGACGATGGTGACCAGGTTGCCGAG
Source organism: uncultured Acidobacteriota bacterium (assembly GCA_963843385.1). Lineage (GTDB taxonomy): Bacteria > Acidobacteriota > Vicinamibacteria > Vicinamibacterales > JAKQTR01 > CAVOHU01. The sequence continues at coordinate 403,267 of CAWJJY010000003.1, read as the reverse complement.
GACCAGGGCGACAAACAGCCAGAACGCCCGGTCGCTCGGCCGCGCGACCGCGCGCAGGACGAAGACGTTCAGCCCGACCAGCATGAGGATCTGGGCGCATCCGTAGGTGACCGCCAGCCTCACGGCCGCATCGCCGTTCGCGCCGAGGACGCTCGGCATGGTGATGAGCACGGCCATCACGGCCCCGAGGCCGAGGACGGCGGCGGAAAGATCGAGGGCGAACTTCCACCAGGCGGTGCGCCGGGCCGGGAGCATCGGCATCCAGAGCATGCCGGTCAGGCCGAGCACGTAGGTGAGCAGCGTGGCGGCGTTGTCCAGCGTCTGAGGCAGCGGGCCGTTGATGCCGAGGGTCTGCGGCAGGTAGCCGAGCGTGAGGAGGCAGCTCAGGCTGAAGGCGGCGGCGGTGATGCGGAGGGCCGTGCGGAGGCGAGGCCCGAGGGCGACGCGGTTGGCGGCCCAGAGGAACGCGGCGCACTCGGCGGCGCTCTTGACGGCGAAGAAGACGAGATAGGGAGTGCCGGCGATCGGGCCGCCGACGGGGCGGGGCAGCCACGGCCTGATCGCCACGGCGAGCCAGATTGCGGTGGCGGCCCAGAGCCACCGCGGAGAGGACGCGACAAGCCGTGAGCCGTTCGTGTCCGAGGTCATCGTCTCAGAGTGTCGTGCGGCCGGCGCAGGGTGGCCGGACCGGACGCGCTGGGGCGACGCAATTCTAGTGCAAGACCGCTTGACAAGGGAACAAGGATTCGTTCAAGGCGTGAACGCCTGGGACGCCGGCCGTCCTCTCCGATGGGCCCCCTCGTGCGGTGGGATCTCCTTTCTTCGACCGGGATCTCGGGCGGGGGAAGCGTTGTGTTCGGCCTGGAATGAGAACGCCGGCCGCCTCCCGCGGTTGGCTGCTGACCTTCGCGAGCCGCGCGTCGCCGAGGGCGAGACCGTCAGAGTCCCAGCCGCTGGCGTTTCAGGTAGAGGCCCTTGCGGGAGAGGCCGAGCTTGCGCGCGGCACCTTCCATGTTCTCCCCACCGCCGGAGAGCGCATGTTGCAGCATCGCGCGTTCGAGCAATTCGACGCCGGCGGCGAGCGGCTGATCGAGCGGCACGACCACGCGGGACGCGATGGCCGCGCGATCATCGGCCGAGATGGTCCGCCGGCTCGCGGTGATCTCGGCCGAGAGGTGATCCGGCATCAGGACGGCGCCGGGTTCGGCGAACGCGACGAAGCGCCGGATCTCGTGCGACAACTGGCGCACGTTGCCGGGCCAGTTGTAGAGGAGCAGGTACTCCAGCGTCTCCTCGGCTACGCGAAGGCCCGGCTTGTCGTGTTCGTCTGCATACTGGCGGAGGAACCGATCGACGAACAGGGGGATCTCTTCCCGCCGTTCGCGGAGGGGCGGCATGCGAAAGTGCACGACGTTGAGGCGGTAGTACAGGTCTTCGCGGAACCGGCCCTGCAGCACCGCCTGCTCGAGGTCGGTGTTTGTGGCCGCGATGACCCGCACGTCGACCTTGACCGGGTGAGCCTCGCCGAGCGGGTGAATCTCGTTGGAGTCGAGGAAACGGAGCAGTTTCGGCTGGAGCTCGAGGCCCAGATCGCCGATCTCGTCGAGGAACAGCGTGCCGCCCGCGGCGCCGCGGATGACGCCGGGAAACGCGTCGGTGGCTCCCGTGAATGCGCCACGCCGGTAGCCGAACAGCTGACTCTCGGCCATGTCGCGGGGCATCGACGTGCAGTTGAACGGAACGAACGGCGCCGACGCCCGGCGGGAGGCGCCGTGAATGATGTGCGCCAGCACCTCCTTGCCGGTGCCGCTCTCACCGGTGATGAGCACCGTCAGGTTCATCGGGCCGATCCGGCGTGCGTTGCTCAGCAGTTCGAGCATCGTGTGAGATCCGAACACGCCCGTCCCGGCGGCGCCGGGATGGTCGTCGACCCAGGCGGGCGGCAGCGCGTCCTCCGGCTTTGCCGTGAGGGGCGCAACGGCGGAATGCGCGAGCCGGGCCGCGTCCAGGCAAGCGACCCATGAGGCGAGGTCAGGCTTGGGTTCCAGCTCGACATCGAGGCGACGATCCGTCTCGTTGCGAAGGGCAATGTGAATGCCGCGACCCTCGGCCGATGGATCTTCGCGTCCCGGATCTTCAGGCGCCGGCTCGCCGCACCACACGAGACGCTCGGCGCCCCGGCCGCGGCGGGTCGCGACCAGGGCGCCGTAGCTGAGACAGCCGGCTCGATACAGGAGTCTGAGCAGTTCCTCTCCGAAAATCTCGGGATGCGAGGCGAGATCGATGAGTCCGATCGTGGCCTGAAGAGCGCCGGCGGCCTCGTCGTCGACTTGTGCGACCAGCGGCGAACATGCGTCCAGCCGGTGCGCGATGCGCGTGGGGCGGCCCGGTTCCTCCTCTGCGTCGGTGTCGCCCGGGAGGTCGTTCTCGGCACCCGGCTCGAGCAGTGGCCACAGGCTCGCGACGTAATCCTCTACCGCGTCGATCCGCGCCCGCGTGTTGCCCAGTCCGCCAAGCACGACGAGGCTTCGTTCGAAGTGGCGGCACGCCTCACCGATGTGCCCCTGTCTTGACGAGGCCAGGCCCTGCAGCCGGGCCACTTCTGCGAGCACCGACAGGTCCGGGCCTTTTGCCGTATCGGTGGCTGCCGCAATCAATGCCGTCGCCGGCTCGAACTCGTCGCGGGCGATGTGACCGGCAGCCTGGAGCAGGCGAAACTGGCGGAGCATGGGTTCGTCGCCGCCGGCAGCCGCCAGAGCGCTGCCCGCTCGTGCCAGACCGATCGTCTCCGCTCGCCGCCCCTGCTGCTGGAGCATCCGGAGACGCATCAGGATGCACCAGCGTTCGTGCCAGTCAGGATGGCTGAGGGACAGTCCGGCCACCGTCGACTGCATGCGCCCGAGCAACTCCTCGCATGCCTGCCAGTCGCGTTGAGCCAGTTTCAGGTCCGCGCACGTGTCGAGCAGGGCTAAGTGAGCCTCACCACCGGGGGAGGCGAGCGAGAGAGCTTCTTCCAGGTTGTCGGCTGCCGCGTCAAACTCACAACGGCCAAGGTGCAGCGCTCCAAGATTCGCCAGCGCTGCGACACGCGTCCGGAAATGCCCGGATCGCTTGGAGACCTCGAGCGCCTCCTGGGCTGCCTGCATCGCGGGTTCGAATTCAGACGCAATAAACGCAGTGCAGAATTCCTGAAGGGCCGCAACGCCATCAAGCCAAAGATTTGGGAATCGTGTGAGCAGCGAGCGTGCGACACGAGTATGGTGGCGCGATGCGCTTAGCGCCCCACGTCGGCCATCTATTTCGGCCGCATAGAGGCGAAAGGTCGATGTTACGTGCGGATCGCCAAGGCGGACCACATTCCGCCAGACCTCTGACCGCAGCGCGAATGCTGCCTCGAGTCCAGAGTCACCTCCGACAGATGACATCAGTCGGATCTGTGCCCAGCATAGATGCTCGAGCGAGCCCGCTCGTTCTGCGAAGAGACAGGCCCGCTGGTACTGTCTGGTGGCCTCTCTCAGATGAGCCGATTGTTGAGCCGCTAGACCCAGGACTATCGCGGCACGCGCCCGCAGCGCTTCATCCCCCGTGGAATCCTCATCGACAGCAGCGGCGAGCGCGGCAGCGTCGTCCAGTCGACCGAGCCGCTCGAGCAGTTCAGCGTGAAAGACACTGATCTCCGGTCGCTGTTTGGGATTCTGAAAATTCTCGGAACGGAACGCAGCGAGGGCATCTATGTAGCGGCCTAACTTGGCGAGAGAAACTGCTCGGGACAGACGTGGTTCCGACATTTCCGATTCCTCGACGTCGCCTTACCGATCGAGGGAACGTCAACCACCGCGGACCATCGCTCATTATCGCGAAGATACGCATAGATTACGCTTAATCGATCGTCCGTCAAGGAAATGTGCGCTTGAATCGAGACCCCGGCGGCCATCCACAACTGCTGAACGTGGATCGCAATACCTTGTCCGCTGGTGGCGCCTTCTTGATTATTAGCAAGGACAGCCGAGAACACCGGCCGGCAAGCGACTCAGCTTACGGAATCGTCCCTGTCGTGGCTGACCCACCGAATTCGGGAAATCTAATTGACACGCACGCGATGCGTCTACAGTCGTGTCCAATGCAGCTAGATTCAGCCTGTGGGCCGACAAAGACGGCTGGCTCTAGTCACCCCAGATGATCGAATCGCCCCAGATGATGGAATCACCCCAGATGATCGAGTCGCCCCAGATGATCGAATCTCCCCAGATGATGGAGTCGCCTCTAATCAGGGAGTCACCCCAGATGATCGAATCGCCCCAGATGATCGAGTTCGCGACGCTGGTCGTGTCGCCCCAGATGATTGAGCTCCCCCCAGTGCGCACGTCACCCCAGATGATCGAGCTTCTCGAGGTGGTCGTGTCACCCCAGATGATGGAGTCGCCCCAGATGATCGAATCGCCCCAGATGATCGAGTCACCCCAGATGATCGAATCACCCCAGATGATCGAATCGCCCCAGATGATGCTGGCCGCTTCCACCGTCTGGCTCGGCACGAACGCAATCCCCGACCCCGACAGCACGCCCTGCGGATACTGATCGTTCAGGCCCCTCTTCGCTATCCATACCGCCGCCGGCACGTTCAGGCTCCCCGCGCCGCCTTCGAGCAGCCCGGCGTCAGGCAGGAAGGTCGCCGCCAGCTGCAACGCCACCTTCACCTGCACGGGGCTCAGCCGCGGGTTCGCCTCGAGCAGCAGCGCCGCCGCTCCGCTCACCACCGCCGCCGACTGGCTCGTCCCGCTCAACATCATGAACGCGTCATCCCCATGCCCCGCCACGTGCAGGGTGGGGTAGTCCTCCGACAGGGTGCTGCCCACCAGTTCCGCCGACACGATCTTGTTGCCCGGCGCCACCAGGTCCGGCTTCACCACGCTGTCCAGATAGGTCGGCCCCATCGCGCTGTAGGTCGCCACCACGTCATCGCCGCGGTTGGCGGTGCCCTTGGTGTTCAACGCGCCAACGGTGATGGCCGACGGCGTGTTGCCCGGCGACCCGATGCCCCCGATGATCCGCGTGCCATCGTCGAGCTTGCCGTAGTTGCCGGCGGAGGTGACGACGACCAGGCCGGCGCGGACGGCGCGGTTGACGGCCCGGCAGAGCGGATCGTCGCGCCACGATTCGAACACGGGGTGCCCGAGCGACAGGTTGATGATGCGGACGTTGTACCGATCGTGCCGCGCGACGATGAAGTCGATCGCGCGGATGACATCGCTGGTCTTGCCGATGCCGTCCGCGCTCAGCACCTTCAACGATACGATGCGCGCGCCGGGCGCGACGCCGCTGTAGTCCTCGGACTGCGCCTGAGTGCGACGCGTCGCCGGCGATGATGTTCGCCAGGTGCGTGCCGTGGCCGAAGCCGTCCGCGTACGGGTCGCGGCCGCCTGTGAAGTCGAACGCCGCGACGACCCGGTCGTGAAGCGCGGAGTGCTGCCCGACGCCCGAATCGATGAGCGCCACGACGATGCCGCGCCCGTTCACGCCGCGCAGGCCGCCGAAGCCTTCCCACGCGGTGTCGGCGCCGATGCTCTCGCGCGTCACGGCCATGGTGGCCTGGACCTCGGCATCACCTGACACATGAGGCACGTCGGTGTCGGCGACGATGGCGTCGATCTGTGCCGCTGTGCCTTCGAGGACCATGCCGGAATCGAGCGTCTTCTTTACCCGCAGGCCATGGCGGGACGCGATGTCGCGAATGGCGGCCTGGTCGCCCTCGATGATCACGTCGCGGGTCGGCCGGTCGGGGACCTGCAGCCATACGGCCAGATCGTGCGACAGCCGCGCGCGGTGCTGGGCAATCGCCGGCATCGCGGTGGCGAGCACGGAAAGCCCCACCACGAGCCCGACCAGGATCCGGTTCCGAATTGCCGTGAACCCGCTTGCCATGATCAATTCTCCCGTCGCGACCTTGCCGTTGTTGACCGAAGGAACCTGCGCCTGCCGTGCCGTCCGACTGGGGGCCGCCCCTTCAGACACCGCGTCCTGCTCGCTAGGGGCGGTGCGTGAATCGGGGTTGTGTGATCAGAACTTCAGAATCCAGCGAGACTTCAGCGAATCGGTCAGGATTCGCTGCGATCCGAGCTGGGTGCGAATCGTTTCCAGGCGCCTGGCCCGGATCCAGTAATAGATGGTGCGACGCGACACGTTGAGGATTTGCCCGGCCTGTTGGATGGACACGCTTCGGAGTGGGCTGGGCACGAATGGGTCAAACTCCTCGAGCAGCATCGGACAACACCTCCGGCGCGTGTATTGCGGAATTGATACCAACTCCGGCCCTCGGGCCGAATCAGCGTGCAACCATCCACCACACTGAGACTTAGCGTCGCCGCGAATTGAACGCCTGCGGTTCTCCCGGGCATCCGATCGGCCAATCCATTGGCCGATCGGCCAATTGGAGGCGCCTGGGCCAGGCTGAACGGATCTGCACGGGATTGCGGCTCGTGGCACACCGGAAGGCGGCTGGCGGACCGGGTTGAGAGCGCTCTCGCCTCACGCGACGCGGCCGCGCCGGCCGGGCCGGCGAGCGAGACAGCCGTCAGCCAGTCGGCGCAGAATCTGTGCAAGCGCTCGCGCATCGGGTCGCCGGTCTAATGAGGTCAGCCCTTTTCCCCGATACGAAACGCGGAGGTCCAACAGGATGGTGTTCGCGTCCCGGCCGGCCGGAATCGCCGCGGCCGCGGTCGTCACGTTCGCGTGCCTCGCCCTGCTCACATCGTCGGCCGGGAGGGCCGGCGGCACGGCCGACCCCGCCGGCGCGGCGGGACAGCCAGGGGTCGCGCGAGGCGGTCACCTCGTCGCGACGATTCGCGGTGAGCCGAGGACGTTCAATCGCTACACGAGCCGCGATTTCGCGGCGGAGCTGTTCTCATTCCTCACCCAGGCGCGCCTGGTCCGCGTCAACCGGGCAACGCAACAGGTCGAGCCAGCGCTCGCCGAAAGCTGGGCCTGCACGCCCGATGGCCTCGGCTGCACGCTCAAGCTGCGTCAGGGCGTGACCTTCTCGGACGGGGCGAGATTCAGCTCCGCCGATGTCGTGTTTGCCTTCGACGCGATCTACGACGAGTCGACGGGGAGCCCGCTCGCCGAGTCGGTCGCCGTCGGCGGCAAGAAGATCACCGTCAGCGCGCCGGACGACACGACCGTGGTGATTCGGTTTCCCTCCGCGTTCGGGCCCGGCGTCCGCATCCTCGACAACCTGCCAATCCTCCCGCGCCACAAGCTGGTGGCGGCTCTTCGCGCGGGCGCGCTCCGGAAGGCATGGGGCACCGAGACGAATCCTGCCGAGCTCTCCGGTCTCGGGCCCTTCATCCTTCGCGAATACGTGTCGGGCCAGCGCCTCGTCTTCACCCGCAACCCGCGGTACTGGGGGAAGGACCCGGCGGGTGCGGCGCTGCCATACCTGGACGGGCTCACGCTCGAAATCGTGCCCGACCAGAACGCGGAGCTGCTGCGGCTCGAGTCCGGGCAATCCGATCTGACGCAGAGCGAAGTCAGGCCGGACGACTACGCGATGCTCAAGCGCGCCGAAGCCGCCGGCAAGATCCGGCTCTTCGACGCGGGCCTGGCCTACGATGCGGACTGCTTCTGGTTCAACCTGCGGCGGGCCGCCAAGGCGTCCGACGATCGACGCGCCTGGTTGCAGAGCCTCGGCCTGCGCCGCGCGGTGTCGCTGGCCGTCGATCGACGGGCGTTCGCGAACACGGTGTTCCTAGGAGCCGCCGAGCCGATCTGGGGCCCCGTATCGCCTGCCAACAGGATCTGGTATCCGCCTGCCTCATCTGGAATCGTGCCGCAGGTGCGATACGACCCCGCAGGCGCCCGCGCGCTGCTCGCTGGGCTGGGCCTGCGCGACCGGAACAACGACGGCATGCTCGAAGACGCGCAGGGCGCCGCGGTCCGCTTCGCGCTGCTGACGCAAAAGGGCCCGACCTCGCTCGAACGCGGCGCCACCATCATCCGCGACGATCTGCGGACGCTCGGCATCAAGGTGGATGTTGTCGCCCTGGAGCTGGGGGCCCTGGTCGATCGGATGATGAAGGGCGACTACGACGCCATCTTCTTCCGGTTCCTGACGACCGACAGCGACCCTGCGCTCAACCTCGATTTCTGGCTGAGCTCCGGCAGCGCGCACGTCTGGGACATGGCGCAGCAGACGCCGTCCACCGAGTGGGAGCGAGAGCTCGACGAGGTGATGCTGAAACAGGCGGCCGAGCCGGACCTGAAAAAGCGCCAGCAGCTCTTCTGGCGGGCTCAGAAGATTCTTGCCGACAACCTGCCCGTGCTCTACTTTGCCGTTCCGCACGTGTTCGTCGCGACCAGCGCGCGGGTCGCCGGCGCCATGCCGGCGCCGGTGCGTCCCCCGCTGCTCTGGGCTCCGGACACCATTGGGATCAGGAAGTAAGGGCTCGGGGCTTGCGGCTCGCGGCTGGCGGATGGCGGCTGGCGGCTAGGCCCAGTTCGGTAGTCCTTGATCCGCCTCGGCGTAATCCCTTTGGAGACATTCGCAGCGTGATCCCGGACTGACCGAGCCCCGAGCCCCGAGCCCCGAGCCCCAAGCCCCGAGCCGCAAGCCCCGAGCCCCAAGTCCCGAGCCGCAAGCCCCGAGCCCCAAGTCCCGAGCCGCAAGCCCCGAGCCGCAAGCCCCGAGCCGCAAGCCCCGAGCCGCGGCCCCCGTCTCCGCCGAAACGCTCCCGTCGGTCGCGCTCATGTAGCGCACCTTCAGCCCCGACCGCTGCGCACCGAGTCGCCTGTGGCGACCGTAATCGTCTCGAGATTCGCGCGTGAGGGGTCCGCAGTCGGTCGTGCCGCTCCCGCCCCGTCGTTCTCGGAGCGGGGGAGCCGCACGGTGAATGTCGTTCCGTGGCCGGGCGCGCTTGCGGCCTGGATGGTGCCGCCGCTCTGCGTGATGAAACCGTGGATAGTCGCCAGGCCCAGCCCGGCGCTCTTCTCGCGCGTCTTCGTCGAGAAGAACGGTTCGAAGATGTGGGGTAACACATGCCGGGGAATGCCCACGCCCGAGTCGCCGACCACCAGCTGCACCTGCCCGCCCTGTCGCGCCGTCACACCAGGCTGCAGCCCGCGCCGGGTGTCTTTCACGTTCCCGGTGGCGATTACCAGCGTCCCGCCGTTCGGCATCGCGTCGCGCGCATTCCCCGCGAGGTGCACGATGAGCGATTCCATCTGGCCGGGATCCGCCATGACCAGGCCAAGGTCAGGCTCGAGGCGGGTGATGAGCGCGATGTCTTCGCCGATGAGCCTGCGCAGCATCGGGTCGAGGCGCGACACGATGGCGTTGAGATCCAGCCTCTCCGGCTGGAGTACCTGCCGGCGGCTGAACGCCAGCAACTGCCGCGTCAGCGACCCCGCTCGTCCGGCGGCCTTGCTCACCTCTTCGAGCAACGGCCGATTGGGATCGTCGGGATCGAGTGCGGCGATGGCGATGTCGTTGTACCCGGTCATGGCCATCAGCAGGTTGTTGAAGTCGTGGGCGACGCCGCCGGCGAGCCGGCCGACCGCCTCCATCCGTTGCGCCTCGCGAATTCGCGCCACGGCCGCTGCGCGCTGTCGCTCCACCTCCCGGTGTGCCCGGGCCAGCGCGAGGTATGCCGCAACGGCCAGCGTTCCCATCGCTGAGAGTTCGACGAGCACCAGGACGCTGTGCGCCCGCTCCAGGTTCGATTTCAGGATGCCGGCGGAGTAAAGCCACAGGTGAACCAGCGGGAAGCTGAACGCCCATGCCACCAGCAGGTTGCCCGACCGGATCGGGTCGAGCGCCCTGGACTCGGCCACGTCAATCGAGGCAGCCGGCTCCTCGCCCGGCTCCGGATCCCGCCGCAGGCGCGCCATCATCAGGAAGGCGAGCATGGGCGACACCCAGAGAAAATCCGTGAGGTCACCGTCCCGCCAGCGGAGCACGTCGATGGCGGTCAGCGTCTCGACCACGTCGACCAGGCCGTTGAGGAAAGCCGCGGCGGCCAGCCACAAGTACATCGTCCGCCAGCGGCGAGATTCGCAGCTCCGGCTGAAGGTGACGCATCGGACAATCAGGAAGGCGTCCAGCGTCAGGTAGAAGTAGTAGGACGGCATCGCCGATTGGTAGAACGGCTGATCGAGCACCGCCGGGATCAATACGAAGTACGCGAACCAGCCGCACACCAGGCAGATGACCCCGATGGACTTCAATCGGCGATCGACTTCGATCAGGCCGACCGCTGCGCCCAGGTGGGGCTGATGTTCGACCAGCAGCAGCAGCGGCAGGTAGGAACCCAGGAAGAACACGTCGCTGATGACCTCGACCGTGCGGGGATTCACGCTGCCGGGCGCGGGCGCGGCGGTCAGCAGCGCGGCGAGCCAGCACAGGAATGCCGCTCCGATCGAGCCCAGCACGCGGCGTTCCTCGGGATCGTGAACCCGCCGCAGGCCCCAGAGCGCGCCCCAGGCGGTGGCCACGACAAACGGGATCGTGCAGTAGTACTCCCCGAACGTCTCGCGTGCGGCCGGCGTCATCACGGGCGTGACGTAGAGCGCCAGCTCGACCAGCAGGGCAATGCCGAAGCCCCGGACGAAGGCGTCGCCGGCGAGCCTGTTGACAGCGTCGTGCCACGATGCGGCTGGTGTCGGCCTCACCGCAGCACTCCGTGTCCGCCGGGGCGCACTGCCGCGTCAGATCCCGCCTCCGCACGATCCAGCGCGGCTCTGACGCCGGCCGAGATCTCCTGCTGCGAAAACGGTTTCTGTAGCACCTTGACCACTCCGTCCACCAGCCCGTGGCGCAGCATGGCATCGTCGGTGTAGCCCGTCATGAACAGCAGGCGCAGGCCCGGCTGCCCGGCCGTCATCCGCCTGGCGAGCTCGGGACCGCTCATCCCCGGCATGACCACGTCGGTCAGGAGCAAGTCGATGTGACCCTCGTACCGGGCGGCGGCCCGCAGCGCCTCGTCACCGCTCGACGCCGCCAGCACGGTGTAGCCCTGCCGCACCAGCATCGAGCGCGCAAGCTCGCGGACGGCCGGTTCGTCCTCCACCAGCAGGACGGTCTCGGTTCCTTTCCCGGCGGCCGTCGCGCCGGCGTACGCGGTCGCGGCGGGCGGGCCGGGGATGCGCGGCAGCGAGATCGAGAACACCGTGCCCGAGTGCTCCTGGCTTCTGACGGCGATGGTCCCGCCGCTCTGGCGCAGGATGCCGTACACCATGGAGAGTCCGAGCCCGGTGCCTGCTCCTGCGGTTTTCGTCGTGAAGAACGGTTCGAAGATCTGCGGCAGCACGTCCGGCGGGATCCCGGCCCCGGTGTCGCGAACTTCCAGCCGAATGCAGGGCCCAGGGGTGACGGCCGGCCAGTCCTCGACATCCGCGGGCTGCAGTTCTCCGTTGGCGGTCGAGATGGTCACCGTGCCGCCCGCTGGCATGGCGTCGCGCGCGTTGACCACGAGGTTGAGCAGCACCTGTTCCATCTGGCTGGCGTCGGCGCTCGCCCAGCCTAGATCGGGATCGAGGCAGGTCCGCAGCTCGACGTGAACTCCGACCACCTGCCTCAACGCAGGCTCCAGGCCGATCACGGTCCGATTGAGCTGCAACGGCTCGGGCTTGAGCAACTGTCGCCTGCTGAAGGCGAGCAACTGCTTGGTCAGCGCGGCGGCTCGATCGGCGGCAATCCGCACCTGGGCCAGCGCATCGAGCGAGGAATGGCCGGGCCTCAGGCTCTCCCTCGCCAGGTCGGCGTAGCCGCCTATCGCCGTGAGAAGGTTGTTGAAGTCGTGCGCCACGCCTCCAGCCAGGCGGCCAATGGCCTCCATCTTCTGAGCCTGCATCATGCGCGATTCGAGTTCGTGCCGTTCGCGATGCAGGCTGGCGCGCTGGCGGTCGAGGCTGCGATAGGCCAGCGCCGCCAGTCCCCCCAGCGAGAGCATGCCTGTCGCGACGACGAGACTTTCAAGCTGACCGTCTCGGGATGATTCGACCGCCATGGCACGCAACGCGACGTGCACGGCAGGGAAGGTGAAGGCTCCCAGGACGAGGAAGCTCCCTGACCAGATCGGTTCGAGCCCCGATGACAGCGTGGAAACGTCGGTCTCGACCGGGACGGCCTCCAAGTCCGGCACGTGCCTGATCCGTGTGGCGACAACGAAGCCGACCAGCGCCGACATCCACAGCGCAGGGAACGGCCAGCTCGTCCAGGACCCCGCCTCCCTTGCGCCGGCGGGGCAGTCCAGGCTGTTCAGCACCGCCAGTCCCATGACGCCCAGCAACAACAGTCCGTATACGGCACGCCACCGGAACCGGTCCGCGTCTCTGAGCAGCAGAGCCAGCCGGGAGGCGAGGACGATGTCGAGAACCACGAAGACGAACCGGCTCAACTGGAGGCCGCCCACGAAGAACCCGCCGCGAAGGGCCGGCACGATCACCGCATAGGCGAGCCAGCCGACGACCATGCAGGCCATTCCCAGGAAGGTCAGCCGTCGCTCTGCGGCGGCGATCGCCGGGCGGACACCGCGGTGCGGCCTCGTCTCGAGGCCCAGGAACCACGCGGCATAGCTGGCGAGGAACACGCCGTCGCCGACCGCGTTGCCCCACCGATTCAAGGCTGGAACGAGCGGGACCAGCGCGTAAATCAGCAGCGCAGTCAGCCATCCGCAGAATCCGGTGCCGATCCACGCCCAGAACCGCCGGTCTTCGCGAGCGGGGATCCTGCCGAGCCTGAACCAGGCACCCAGGGCGGCCCAGGCGATGATGAACGATGGCAGGCACAACGTGCCGAAGGAGGGGCTCGCGAGGCTGGGGACCGCCGGCACGAGCAGCAGCGCGGCGAGTGCGGCGAGCGACACCACGAACGCGCGCAGGAACGGATCCCGCGCCAGGAGTGACGCCGCGCTGGAAACGCTTGAAGTGCTCGAGGGGGCGGCGCCGGGCACGGATGGGAGTGTTTTCACCGTCATGGGAACGGGGCCAACTCCTCCAACAAAGCGGTCGTTCCGTCCGGTCCCGCTTGGGCTTGTGTACTATATCGCCCCGGTTCTCATTTTCATCTATGTAACCAGCCAGGCCTGAGAATCGGGAATCACCAGATCCCCAGTCCCGGTTATCATTTCCACGGTCCGATGGTCCGTTACCTGATACGCCGGCTCGGGTTCGGGGTGCTGCTCGTCCTTGTCGTGTCGTCAGGCGCCCTGTTGCTCACGCGCCTGTCGCCGGGCGACATCACGACGGAACAGGTGGGGACGGGTGTGCCGGCATCGGTGCTGGCCGCCGAGCGCGCGCGGCTCGGCCTGGATCGCCCCCTCCTGGCTCAATACGCGACGTGGCTCGGGCGCGTGATTCGCTTCGACCTCGGGCCCTCGTTGATGTACGGCCGGCCTGTCGCGTCGCTGGTCGGTGAGCGCGCACTCAATACGGCGCTGCTTGCCGCGGTCGCGCTCGCCGCGGCGACCCTGATCGGCCTGCCGCTTGGCGTGATCGCCGGCGCGAGCCGGCGGCGGGCGCTGGTGGCGCTCATCCGCAGCGGATCGCTGCTCGCGCTTTCACTTCCCACATTGCTCAGTTCGCTCCTGCTGGTCCTGCTCGCGGCGCGCACGGGCTGGTTTCCGGCCGGAGGGATGCGATCGCTCTCGCCGGTCGGCGCGGGCTGGATCGCCGGGGTGATCGACATCGCCTGGCACCTGGTCGTGCCCGCCCTGGCCCTGGCGCTGCCCATCTCGGCCACGCTCGAGCGCCTGCAGGCGCAGGCCATGACCGAGGCGCTCGCTGAGCCGTTCATCCTGGCAGGCGCCGCGCAAGGGGCCTCGAGCCGGCGCCTGATCTGGCGCACGGCACTCAAGCCCGCGATGCGGTCAATCGTAGCCGTCTACGGATTGATCCTCGGCAGCCTGCTGAGCGGTTCCTTCATTGTCGAGATCGTCACCTCCTGGCCCGGGCTTGGACGGCTCATGTACGACGGCCTGCGGTCCCGCGATCTCTACCTGGTCGCCGGCTGCGCCGCTGCCGGCGGCGCGTTTCTCGCCATTGGAGGGCTGCTCTCCGACCTGGTGCTCGCGATGCTCGATCCGCGGGTGCGGGAACGCGTGGGAACCGAGTCGTGAGGATCGTGGGCGGCGTGGGGCTCGCGTTGGTGGTGCTGGCGGCGGCGCTGGCGCCGCTGCTGGCCGCCCACGACCCCGGCGTCCGGTTCGCCGACCGATCACTGGCCCCGCCGGCGGGCGTCCACATCGTTGACACGAATGGAGCCTGGCACCTTCCGTTCGTGCATCCGCTGCGGCTGGTCAACCGCCTCGAGCGGCGCTACGAGGAAGATGCAACCCGTCGGGTGCCCCTGACCTGGTTCGACGGCGGCGTGCTCGTTCGCGCCAGCAACGAGGAGGAAGGGCCATGGCTGCCGCTTGGGGGCGACAGCCTCGGCCGTGATCTCTGGGCCCGGCTTCTCTACGGCGCCCGGGCCTCGCTGGCGGTCGCCCTGATCGCGGTGCTCGGCGCGCTGGTCATCGGCGGGTTGATTGGCGGCGTGGCCGGGATCTCCGGAGGATGGACCGACGAACTGCTGATGCGGCTGTCCGATTTCGTCCTCGTGTTGCCGGCCATGTACGTCGTGCTGGCCCTGCGCGCCGCGCTTCCGCCCGTGCTGCCACCCGGCGCGGTGTTCGCGCTGGTCGCCGCGGTTCTTGCCTCGGTCGGCTGGCCCATGATTGCGCGAGGCGTGCGGGCCATCGTCGCCGTCGAGCGAAGCCGCGAATACGCACTCGCGGCCGTCGCTGCCGGCGCAGGGACGTGGCGCCTCCTGTTCCGGCACCTGATGCCGGCGTGCCGCGGGTTTCTTGCCACGCAAGCCACGCTACTGCTGTCTGCCTTCATCCTCGCCGAAGCCACGTTGTCGTATGTGGGGCTCGGATTCCCCGATCCGACGCCCAGCTGGGGGACGATGCTGCAGGAGGCGGCGAGCGCGGCGACGCTGGCGGACGCGCCGTGGACGCTCTGCCCGGCGGCGGCGATCTTCGTCACCGTGCTGTCGGTCAACCTCATCGTCCAGACGCCTGTCTCGAGGCTCGCGAACCCGGCGGGCCGCCGGCGCGACGAGGCGCCCGCGCGTTGACTCGAGTCGGGGCGGGCAGGATACTGATGCGGCTTACGGTGACCGCACGCCGGGCGCCAGGGCCCCCGTGCGCGAGACGAGTTGGGCTGGTCAGGGTTGGGCCACCGCGATCGGCGGCCCAGGAGATCTGCGGATGAGGCTTACGCCCGGGACACGGCTCGGTACCTACGAGGTGCTCAGCGCACTCGGGGCGGGCGGCATGGGCGAGGTCTACCTCGCGCGCGACTCGAAGCTCGGGCGCGATGTCGCGCTGAAGGTCCTTCCCGCGGAGGTCGCCTCCGATCCGGATCGCCTTTCACGCTTCGAGCGGGAAGCCAGGACCGTCGCGGCCCTCAATCATCCGAACATCGTCACCCTGCACGCCGTTGAGGAGGCGCAGGGCACAGCCTTCCTCGTCATGGAACGGATCAACGGCCGAGCCCTCAGCGACCTGATTCCTCCAGGCGGACTGGAGATCGCGCGCCTGGTCGAGATCGCCGCCCCGATTGCCGCCGCGCTGGCGGCGGCGCACGACAAGTCCATCGTGCACCGCGATTTGAAGCCAGCCAACGTGATGGTGACCGACGATGGGCTCGTGAAGGTGCTGGATTTCGGGCTCGCGAAGATTCAGGCGCCCGCGCAGCTCGACGCCAGTGTCAGCGCGGAGACGGCAACACAGCCCTCGCGCGAGCTGGTGGTTGGAACGGTGCCGTACATGTCCCCCGAGCAGCTGCGCGGCGAGCAGGTGGACGCACGAACCGACATCTTCTCCTTCGGCGCGGTGCTCTACGAAATGGCAACCGGAATTCGGCCGTTCCGCGGAGAATCGGCGGCCGACGTGATGTCGGCCATCCTGCGTCAGGAGCCGCCACCGCTCGAGACGGTGCGCGCCGGCCTTCCGCCCCGGCTGGTCCGCCTCGTGAAGCGGTGCCTCGAGAAGAACCCTCGTCACCGCGTGCAGTCCGCCATCGATCTGTCTCACGAACTGGACGACCTCAACGACGAGTTGCGCGCGAGCCACGAGCCAGCGGTGCCATCGCTGCACACCGCGGGCGGGCCGACGCCCGCCGAGCCGGTCGACTCTGGACGGGCCTCCCGATCGAAGCGCTGGAGGACGCGGTTGCTGGCTGCCTTCGCGGTGGTGGCCGTGGTCACGCTGGCGATCGGCGTCATCGGCATGCTGACGCGATCGACCGGATCGGGACCCGGCGGCGACCGGGCAATCAGATCCCTGGCGGTACTGCCGTTCGAGAACATGAATCACGACGCCTCGCAGGACTATTTCGTCGACGGCATGCACGAGGCGCTCATCAACGACCTCGCCCGTCTCGGCACGCTGAAGGTCATCTCGCGCAACTCGGTCGTGCGCTACCGGGGCACGGCCGCCCCGCCGAAGGATGTCGCGCGGGAGCTGGGCGTCGACGCGCTGGTCGCCGGGTCGGTGCTGCGCGCGGGCAACCAGGTGCGCGTGACGGCACAGCTGATTCTCGGAAAGAGCGACGAGCAGGTCTGGGGGAACAGCTACGACCGCGACCTGCAGGACGTGTTGAGGCTGCTGAGCGACGTGTCGCGGGCGATTGCCGGCGAGGTCCGGGCCAAACTCGGCGGAGCCGCCCTGCCTGTCGCCGACAGCGCGCCGCGCAGTCTGCCGCGCGTCCGGCCAGAGGCCTACGACGCGTTTCTGCGAGGGCGTCAATTGATGAATGTGGGCCTGGGCCCATCTCTGAAGGCCGCCCTCGAACAGTACAAGCTGGCGACGGACCTCGATCCGACCTTCGCCCGCGCGTGGGGCGAGCTGGCAGCGGTGCACCTGATGCGCGCGGTCTTTGCGACGCCGACCAGCCCGGAGTCGCTCGCGGAATGTCGACGCGCGATGCAGACGGCACTCGATCTCGATCCGATCGACGGCGCAGGGCTCGCCGTGAAGGGCATGTTGCTGCTCTACGTCGATTGGAACTTCTCCCTGGCGCGGGCTTCGCTCGAGCGCGCAGTCGAGCTGAACCCCCATGACGCGACGCTGCGGCACGGCCTGGCGGACTACCTCATGGTCACCGGCCGGTTCGGCGAGAGCCTGGAGCAGGTGAAGATCGGGCGCGACGCCAATCCGACCGCGGCGATGCCCGAGACCATCGTGATCTTCCACACGCTGGCCACCCGGCGATTCGACGACGTGATCGCTGAAGCCAGGCGGGCGATGACGGTGATTCCGTCGATCAAGGCGTTGGCCACCAGTCAACTCGCCGACGCGCTGTGGCGTCAGGAACGGTTCAACGAGTCGCTGGCCGAAACGGAGAACCTCTGGGGCGCCGACTCCGAGGAGTGGCGTGTCCTCGATGGCGGCTACAGGCGCGGCGGCCCCAGAGGGGCGATGCGGGCGCACGTCGAATTCATGATTGCGTCCGCGAAGGGTCCCCTCAACCCCCTCGTCATTGCCGGGATGTACGCCGACGCGGGCGATCGCGACAAGGCCATGGAGTGGCTGGAAAAAGCCTTCGCGGTCCGGATGCCGACGCTGCTCCACGTCGTCGCCTCGCCGTCGTTCGACAGCATGCACGACGACCGCCGGTACCAGAACCTGCTCCGGCGCATTGGCATTCCGGCCGGGTCGGCGAAATAGCCCGGGGCTGGACGGCAGGGCACCCGCAAGGAAACAATACGTGGCATGGATCTCAAAGGCGTCTACCCTCCAATCGCCACCCCGTTCAAGAACGACGAGATCGATCTGGCGGCGGTGAAGACGAACCTCTCCCGGCTCATGACGACCGGCCTGCGCGGCGTGCTCGTCCTCGGATCGAACGGCGAGGCGGCCTTCGTGGACGATGACGAAGGAGAACGTTTCGTGGCGGCGGCGCGTGAATGCGTGCCGGCCGACCGCGTGATGCTCGTCGGCACGGGCCGCCAGTCCACGCGCGCGACCGTTGCCGCCACGCGCCGGGCTGCGCGGGCGGGCGCGGACGCGGCACTGGTGGTGACGCCGTCGTACTTCAAAGGCCAGATGACGGCCGAGGCGCTGGTGGCTCACTACCGGGCAGTGGCAGACGCGTCACCCGTGCCGGTGCTGCTCTACAACGTCACGGTGTACACCGGGCTGAATCTGCCGATCGACGCCATCGCGCAGCTCGCGGAGCATCCGAACATCATCGGGCTGAAGGACTCCAACGGCGACGTGGCCCAGGTTGCCGACGCGGTGGCGCGGACACCCGAGTCGTTCCAGGTGCTGGTCGGTTCGGCGCCGACGCTTCATCCCGCGCTCCTGGTCGGGGCCATCGGGGGCATCGTGGCCGTCGCCGGGGTCGTGCCCGATCTCTGCGTGCGCCTGTTCGATCTCGCCCGCGCCGGCCGCCACGACGAAGCCCGCGCGCTGCAGCGACGAATCACGCCACTTGCCAGGTCGGTGACCTCGGTGTTCGGCGTCGCCGGGCTGAAGGCCGCGATGGAGCTGGCCGGCTACGTCGGCGGGGCGCCGCGCGGTCCACTGCGGCCCGCGCCGGCCGCGGCGATCGAGACCATGCGAGGTCAGCTCGAGCAGTTGCGAAGCGAATCCTGATCGTGTCGGGCTTGCGGCGGATCGCCTTGCGCCCGAAAGAACCGCCACCCAAGGCAGGTCCGATGACCGGCAGCCGGACGCCGATTCTCGTGACACGCGATCTCAACGTCGATGATTTCCGTGAGCAGGTCCTATGACTGAATTGTCCGCTACCGAACGCATTCTCCTCGGCCCCGGTCCCAGCATGGTGCCCCCGCGCGTCATGCGCGCCCTGTCCACGCCGGTGCTCAGCCATCTCGATCCCGATCTGATGTCGATGATGGACGACCTGCGCGGGCAGCTCGGCCGCACGTTCAGGGCGCCGGAGGGATCGTTCGCCTTCGCGGTGTCGGGGACCGGGACCTCGGCCATGGAGACCGCCGTGGCCAACATGGTCACGGGCGGCACCCGGGTGCTGTCTCTGGTCGGAGGGTACTTCGCGGAGCGGCTCGTCCAGATGTGCCAGCGGTACGGCGGGCAGGTGACCCGCCTCGACTACGAGTGGGGCCGCGCCTGCGATCCCGACGCGGTGAGGCGCGCCCTGAAGGCACAGGCGGCCGACGTGATCACCGTCGTGCACGCCGAGACCTCCACCGGGGTCCTGAACCCGATTGAAGCCATCGCCTCAGTCGCTCGCGAGCACGGCGGGATCACCATCGTCGACGCGGTCACCTCGCTC
Organism: uncultured Acidobacteriota bacterium; assembly: GCA_963843385.1. GTDB lineage: Bacteria > Acidobacteriota > Vicinamibacteria > Vicinamibacterales > JAKQTR01 > CAVOHU01. The sequence goes on along the minus strand of CAWJJY010000003.1, from coordinate 383,971 downwards.
GGCGGTCACCCGCTCGATGTCGGGGCCTGGGGCATCGGCGTGTGCTACAGCTGCGCGCAGAAGTGCATCGGCGCGCCCTCCGGGATCGCGCCGATCGTCTTCACGCCTGCCGCCTTGTCGAAGCGCGTTCGGTCGCCGAGCTTCTACTTCGACCTCGGCCTGCTCGAAGACTACTGGCTCAGGCGCAAGTACCACCACACCATCTGCGCGAGCCTCGTCTACGCGCTGCGTGAGTCGCTGACCATGGTCGAGGAAGAGGGCCTGGAGGCACGCTGGGAGCGGCACCGCCGCCATCATCTGGCCTTGACCGAAGCGCTCTCGGCGATGGGCCTGGGCCTGCTGCCTCCGCCGAGCGACCGTCTGTGGACGCTGAACGCCGTCCGTGTGCCGGAGGGCGTCGACGAGGCATCGGTCCGGAAGCAGATGCTCACCCGGTTCAACATCGAAATCGGGGCCGGGCTCGGTCCGCTCGCCGGCCGCATCTGGCGCGTCGGGTTGATGGGCGCGAGCTCGACGGAGCAGATCATCCTGTTGTTCCTCGAGGCCTTCGAACAGGTTCTCCGCGCGCACGGAGTCGGAATCGAGCTCGAAGCCGGACCCGCCGCGGCTCGTCAGGCGCTGAAACAGCTCGGCACCTGAGGGTCACGTGCGCATTCTTCGAGCGGCAGGCGTGGCGGTTGCGGCGGGAACCGCTCTTGCGTTCGCATACCTCGCGTACGTCTATCTGACGCTGCCCGACGTGCGCCCCCTCATCAAGACGAATCCCCCGACGACCTCCTTCATCGAGATCCGCGCCGACGAAGCCCGGCGGGCCGGCAAGCCGGTGCACCGGACCCAGCGGTGGGTGACTTACGAGCACATCTCCTCCCACCTCAAGCGCGCGGTCCTGGTGACCGAGGACGCGGCCTTCTTCGACCACGAGGGCATCGACTTCGACGAGCTCGAAAAATCGGTCGAGCTCAACTGGCGGACGGGACGGTTCCTGCGCGGCGGAAGCACCATCACGCAGCAGCTGGCCAAGAACCTCTACCTGTCGCCATCGCGGAACCCGCTCCGGAAGATCCGTGAGTTCATGATCGCCAGGCGGCTCGAGGCCGAACTGAGCAAGCGGCGCATCCTCGAAATCTACCTGAACGTCATCGAGTGGGGAGACGGCACCTACGGGGTCGAGGCCGCCTCACGCCAGTACTTCGGCCAGCCGGCGTCGGGCCTGGCGCCCGAGCAGGCGGCGATGCTGGCGGCGGTGATTATCAACCCGCGCCGGTACAACGCGGCCCGCCCCTCGCCGTGGCTCGTCAGGCGGCAGCAGCTCATCCTCAGGCGCATGGGAGTGGTCGAAGTACCGCCCGACGCTCAGACCGTCGCCGCACCAGGTCTGCCCGGCGGGATCCCGTTGCCGCTCGAAGCGGTGCCCGACGCCGGCGCGCCGGCGGGAACAGAACTCAAAGGCAGCTCGCCGCCCCCGAAGAAGCCTGAAAAGGGCCCCGGGGGCTAAAGGCATGCCGGCCGGGGTCCGAAAAGACAAGAGGTGGCACTCCCACCGTTTTCCGTGGCCCCCGTGACCCTGACCCTGATCCCGATCCTGACCCGACACATCACAGCATCCGTAGGCCTCATGATCAACTACACCGAGCGCGTGCGGGTCCTGATGGCGGACATCATCCACCGGGTGCCCGCGCTCTCGTTCATCGACCTGCGCGAGGTGCTCGTGTTCGCCCGGTGGGGCAGGACCGGGACCGATGGTGCCTTCGCGACCTGCCACAGCCTGACGCTTCCAGACAGCGAGCCCGGCTACTACTTCTGGCGCGACCGCCGGACGGGGCGCCTCACGAGGCGGTCGGAGTGGTTCGTCACGCGCTCGCCCCAGGTGCGCGTCGGCCACGCGCGAATCTCGTACCTCGTGTCGATCACGCTGCCCCGATTCTGCGACCAGACCCTGCGCGGCTCGCAGAAGGAAGACCTCTACCCGGACGGAGACGACTGGCTGGCGAAGCTCGACACGATCGTCCACGAGCTGTTCCACGTGGATCCGCATCGCACCGGGATCAGGAAGAGCCTTCGCGGCGACGGCCGGCCGGCGGCCATGACACACACGCCGCAGTTCTTCGCCGAGGTGGCGAAGATGGTCCACGACTACCTCGCGAGCCGACCCGATCCGAAGGTGTACGAGTTCCTGCGCGTGGATTTCGACTCGCTCGCCCGGCGTCTCGGCGGCGTCGTCGCGACGACATTCCGGACCTATCCGTCGTTTCCGCAGCGTTATCGAGAGCGGCTGGCCGAGCAGCCGCGCGGACCGAAAGTCCCGCACATCGTGCCGTTGTCGGAGCCATCCCGCCCGCACCACTACACGGAATCGGACCTCGAAATCCGGCGGTTCCTGCCCGCCGGGGTCCGCCGCCTCAAGGACGAGGCGCACGGGGTCGCCCGGATGAGCCGCGCGCGCGCGGCCGAGGCCGTCCGCGTGAGGGCATAGACCCGGCGCTCGGGTGAGCTGGGTACGCGCTGGGAATGGAGCCCGTGGGCTTCAGCCCGCGTGGCCCGGGGCGAGCTGTTCCGGCTCAGGTGAGCCACCTGTTCAGTGCGCGGGAGCCGGCGTCATCAGTAAACCCGCCGCGCACCGAGGAAGCGGCTCGACCAGTACGGCGTGCTGAGTCGATCGATCCTCACGACGCCGCGTGAGTTCGGCGCGTGAATGAACCCGTCACCGCCGACCGAAATCCCGACGTGAGTCGGCCCCGGGCCGGTCGTGCTGAAGAACAGCAGGTCGCCCGCCTCGATGCCCGACTGCTCGACGGGCTGCCCCGCGGTGAACTGCAAGCGGAGCTCTCGCGGCAGGCTGCTGCCGTGCCGCGCAAAGACGTACCAGACCAGTCCGCTGCAATCGAACCCGTTCGGGGTGGTGCCACCCAGCTGATAGGGTGTGCCCAGGAAAAGCTGTGCCTCCGCCGCGATGGCCAGGCCAGAGGCCGCGCGGGCCAGGCCAGGGGCCGCGATAGGCGCGCTTGGAGCCTCGCCGGGAGCCTCGATGGCCGGGATGGGCGCCTCGGTACCGAGCCGGGGCGGCAGCACGACGATCGTGGATCGGCCTGAGCTGGCGCAACCGGAGGCGCCGATCGCAGCGCCCAGAACGATGGCTCGAAGGCAACAGGACACACTCATCGATTACTCGTATCGGACAGAGGCTGGTGCCGGGCCAGTCGCGAGTTGGCCGGGGCGGGCTGCCCGGGGTCCCGCCTTTCGCTCTCGCGCCCGCGATCGGTGAGGGTCGAGACGATGAACGACAGAGCCGGTTCGGCGAGCGTTGCGGCGCTAACCCATACGAGCGTAGTGCGTTACGCGGAACGCCCGAGGCTTGACACTCTCGGCTGGGCTTCGGCACAATGCGCGCATGGAGCAGACGCTCCTCCTCAACGCCTCGTACGAACCGCTGAAGGTCGTTCACTGGCAGAAGGCCATCACGCTTTGGTGCCAGGGGAAAGTCGAGATCATCTCTGTCTACGACCGCGAGATTCGCGGTGTGTCGATTACCTTCAAGCTGCCGTCGGTCATCCGGTTGCTGCGATACGTCAGAATCAAGCGCCGATTCGACTACGTTCCGTTCTCCCGCGCGAACATCTATGCCCGGGATGATTCGAGATGCCAGTACTGCGGTGATACGTATCCGACAAGCGAGTTGACCTTCGACCATGTCGTGCCGGTCGCCCAGGGCGGGCGAAAGGACTGGGAGAACATCGTCACCTGTTGCATCAGCTGCAACCGCAGGAAGGGCGGCCGAACGCCGCATCAGGCCGGGATGCGCCTGGTGCGCGTGCCCAGGCGGCCGGAATCGCTCCCGGCCCTGCGGATCACCATCGGCCTCAGGCGTGCGCCCGAGAGCTGGCGAGACTATCTCTACTGGAACGTCGAGCTGGACGACGAGTAGCTCGCAGCCCACCACGACGCCGGACGCCACTCGTGTCAACGCCCGCACCCACTCGACTCACCGGAATCCGGCCGCCTCTGGCGGTGATCGGGGCGCGGATCACGCTCGAGGGCGCCGGCCTTCCCGTGCCCGACTCCCGGGCGCCCGATGTCCGGATCGGCGGCCAGCAGGCGCACGTGGCGATGGCGTCTCCTCGGGCGATCGCGGTGTATGTCCCGACGCTGCTGTCGCGCGGGCGCCACGACGTGGTGGTCGAAGGGGAGGCCGATCGATCGCTGCAGGTCGACGTCGCGACGCCGTTCGCCACCGGCGTGCACCTGGTCGACAACCCGGTCTTCGATCGCCAGGGAAACCTCTGCGTGACCTACAGCGGATCGCGGGGCCACGAAGTTCCCGTCTCGGTGTTCCGCGTGCGCCCGGACGGTTCGCGCGAACCGTTCGTCGCCGGCATGGTGAACGCCACCTCGATGGCCATCGACGCCGGCGGCGATCTCTACGTGTCGAGCCGGTTCGACGGGGCCGTGTATCGCGTCCGGCCGGACGGCGGCTACGACACCGTGGCCAGTGAGATGGGGGTGGCGTGCGGCCTCGCGTTCGGATCGGATGGGACCATGTTCGTCGGGGATCGAAGCGGAACGGTCTTCCGGGTCAACGCCGCGAGGCACGTGGTGCCGTTCGTGACGCTCCCGGCGAGCGTCGCGGCGTTCCACCTCGCGATCGGTCCCGGCGACGACCTCTACGTGACGGGGCCGACCGCCGGCACCTACGACCACGTCTACAGGGTGGACAGGCGCGGCGAGGTCAGGGTCCTCTCGTCCGAATTCGGGCGGCCGCAGGGCGTGGCCGTTGACGAGCACGGGGACCTCTACGTGGTGGAGGCGCTGGCGGGGGCATCCGGCCTGTACCGCGTGCGGGAGGGCCGGCCGCGCGAGCTCGTCGTCGCTGCGCCGTCATTGGTCGGGCTCGCGATGGACCCGGGCGGTGGCCTGGTGGTGTCCTCGAACGACACGGTCTACCGGTTCGAGGTGCCGATGAAGCCGTGGAGGATCCGCGCGTGACGACGGGCCAGGGCGGCGCGAAGTTCGCCGTGCCGGGCGCATGCGCTCCGTACCGTGGTTGCTGAGCCGTTCCCGAAGGAGCCTCATGTCGCAACTCTTCGCAGTCAAATCGCTCGACCGGCTGGTCGGCGGCACACAGGAGCCGAGCCAGCAGCTCAGGCGCACGCTCGGGCCGGTCCAGCTGACGGCGCTCGGGATCGGGGCGATCATCGGAGCGGGCATCTTCTCCTCGGTCGGATCGGCAGCCGCCGGCGGTTCTGCCCACCTCGGAGCCGGGCCGGCCGTGGCGCTGTCATTCGTCCTGACCGCGATCGCCTGCGGGTTCGCCGCGCTCTGCTACGCGGAGTTCGCGGCCATGGTGCCCGTATCCGGGTCGGCGTACACGTACGCCTACGCGACGCTCGGCGAGCTGGTCGCGTGGATCATCGGTTGGGATCTGATCCTCGAGTACGCCATCGGCAACGTCGCGGTGGCCGTGTCATGGTCGGGCTACTTCCAGGAACTGCTGAGAGGGATGGGCATCGCGTGGCCCGGCTGGCTCGGCACCGATTTCCGGTCGGCGGGGCAGGCGGCGAAGGATCTGGCCGCGGTCGTGGCTGCCGGCGGCGATGCATCGGGCTTCAGCGCCACGATGACCCAGGCGGCCCAGGCCTACACGGGCGCTCCGCGCATCGGCGGCGTCCCCATCATCCTGGACCTCCCGGCCTTCCTCATCGTGGCCTTCATCACCTGGGTGCTGGTGAGAGGAATCCGCGAGAGCGCGTGGCTCAATTCCGCGATGGTCGGCCTGAAACTCGCGATCATCGCGTTCTTCATCATCGTCGGCTGCTTCTACGTGAAGCCGGAGAACTGGACCCCGTTCGCGCCGAACGGATTCAGAGGCATCTCGAGCGCGGCGGCGATCATCTTTTTCGCGTACATCGGGTTCGACGCCGTGTCGACCGCCGCCGAAGAGACGAAGAATCCGCAGCGCGACATGCCCATCGCGATGATCGCGAGCCTGGTCATCTGCACGATCGTCTACATCCTGGTCGCGATCGTCCTGACCGGGCTCCTCAAGTGGGATCAGCTCGGAACCGCCGAGCCCCTGGCCACCGCGTTTTCCGCGCTGGGCATGCATTGGACGGCCGGCATCATCTCGCTTGGCGCCATCTTCGCGACGACCTCGGTGCTGGTCGTGTTCCAGCTCGGCCAGCCGCGCATCTTCTTCTCGATGGCCCGCGACGGCCTGCTTCCCCCGTGGGCAGCCAGGGTCCACCCCAAGTATCGCACCCCGCACATCACGACGATCCTGACGGGGGCGGTGGTGGCGGTGTTCGCCACGTTCCTGAACATCAATGAGGTGGTCGAGCTCACGAACATCGGGACCCTGTTCGCCTTCGTCCTGGTCGCCATCGGCGTGCTCATCCTGCGACGCACGAATCCCGATCGCCCCCGGCCGTTTCGCACGCCCCTGGTGCCGTGGGTGCCGCTGTTCGCCGTGGTGATGTGCGGATATCTGATGCTGCAGCTGCCGGTGGTGACCTGGGTGCGGTTCTTCGTGTGGCTCGCCGCCGGGATGGCGATCTACTTCGCCTACGGCGTGCGTCACAGCGAACTGCGGTCTTACAACTCGGGCAAGCGGCAGTCCTCAGGGCGCTGAAGACTCGGACGAGGCGCCAGTCCGCGAATGCTGCCACTGCCGCGCGTGGCGCAGGACGAGGTCCGCGACGTCGCGAGCCGCAGTGGGCCGGGCCAGGCGACGGGTGTTGGCGGCCATCCGACGTCGATCGGCGTCCCGCTCGGGGGTGCTCGGAATCCAGCGCCGCAGTGCGGCCACCACCGCAGAGGGCCCTGGCGCCCAGAGCCCGGCGCCCTGCTCGGTGACAAAGGCCACGTTGCCGTCCTCCTGGCCCGGCAGTCTCGCGAAGAGCACGAGCGGGATGCCCGCACAGAGCGACTCGCAGATTGTCGAGGGCCCGGCCTTCGTAACGAGAATATCGGCTGCGTGCATGAGGTCCGGCATGGCGTTCGAGAATCCGTAGACGTGGGACGGACCGGTCCGGGCGATGCCCTCCAGGTCGTTCCGCAGGCGCTCGTTTCGCCCGGCGACCACGGCGAGTTCACAGGGCAGCCGTGCGTCCGAAATCGCGCGGGCAACTTCGATCACCGGCCCCAGGCCTTCTCCCCCGCCGAGAAGCAGCACCACGGGCAGGCCTGAGGTCCACCCGAGCCGCGTCCTGAGCGCGGCGCGATCCGCCGGCGGCTCGCTGAACCGCCGGTCGACCGGCAGACCGAGCACGTGAAGTCTCTCGGGCGGCACCTGGTATTGCAACGCGCGTTGCCTCGCACTCTCGGTCGCCACGACGTAGGCGTCAGACCCCGGTGGATACCACCAGGCGTGGGTCGTTACCAGGTCGGTGACCACCGTCACTACCGGAGGATGGACCGGAGCGAGCGCGCGCACCAGCGGATCGGTGCCGAGCGGGTGGACGATCACCAGCGCGTCGAACGGACGGCCGGCGACCAGCCGGTGCGCGACTCTCCTGCCGAGCGGCCAGGTCAACGCGTGGATGATGCCGACGCGCCGTCGGCCGTCGGTCAGCTTGAAGAGGGATGCCCAGATTCGAGCCAGGGGCCCGACCATGACGGGGTACCACGCCGGTAGCCGCGTGATGGGATACGCGCCGCTCTCCACGAGAATGTCGACACGCCGCACATCGACATCCTGCCCGCGGCCGGAGACGAGCCCCTCGGCGATGGCGGCTGCGACGCTGGCATGCCCGCCGCCCGATGCCGCGTATGCGATGAGGATGCGCGCCGGCTCCATGCGAGGGTGGTCCACTGAAGCGCCATTCTAGAACGGGCCGACCGGCAAGCCCTCACGCAATCGGGGCTGCTCCGCAGGCGGGCCCGATCGAGTGCGCCGCGGACGGGCCGCGCACGCGGGCCCTGTATTGCGCGATCGCGCCCGAAGTGGCGGTCCGAAAAGCTCATATACTAGTGCCGAGTTTCGAGCCCCGCCAGAACGAGCCGGGCTGCGTCGGCGGCAGCGACCATCCATGAAACCCCTCACCTGGCTAGACACCGTCCGTTCCCGGGCCCGATCCGAGCCCGACCGCCTCGCGCTCGAGTTCTCGGTGGACGGCGTGTCGGTCGAGGCCGCGCTGACCTGCGGCGAGCTCGATCGTCGCGCCCGCGCCATCGGCAGCGTGTTGCAGGCGCGGACGGCTCCCGGCGAACGGGCCATTCTGGTTTACCCGGCCGGGCTGGATTTCGTCGCGGCATTCATGGGCTGCGCGTATGCGGGAATCGTCGCCGTTCCGATCCACCCGCCCCACCTGGGCCGGCCAGAGCGCTTCCTCAGCCGATTCCGGGCCGTGCGACAGGACTCGGCCCCCGTGCTCGCCCTCACCCTCGCCTCCGAGTTGTCGGCCACCCGTGCGCTCGTTGACACGACGCCCGAGGTGGAGGCTCTCGAGTGGATGTCGACCGACACGGTCGACATCGATGAAGCGTCCCGCTGGATCGCGCCTGTCATCGGAGGCCAGACGCTGGCCTTCCTGCAGTACACCTCGGGCTCGACCGCCACGCCGCGCGGCGTGCAGGTCAGTCACGGCAACCTGCGGCACAACCTCGAGTTCCTCGCCAGTGCGACCGGCCTGGACGCCGAAGGGACAAGAGGCGTGACCTGGCTGCCGCCCCATCACGACATGGGCCTGATAGGCGGTCTGCTCGCATTTCTCTTCGTCGGCCGGCCGGTGACCATCCTGCCGCCGGCCGCCTTTCTCCAGCATCCCATCCGATGGCTGCGCGCGATCTCGCGCGTCCGAGCCACGCACTGCGTGGCGCCGCCGTTCGGCTATGACCTGTGCGTCGGCCGCGTCACCGCGGAGGATCGATTCGGGCTCGACCTGAGCCGCATCACCGCCGCCGTCGTGGGCGCCGAGCCAATCCCGCCGCGCACGCTCGAGGCCTTTGCGCGCGCGTTCGAGCCGTGCGGATTCCGGAAAGAGGCGTTCCTCCCGTGCTATGGCCTGGCCGAGGCCACGCTGATCGCGGCCGGCAGTCGAGGGAGCCGGTCACCCGTGGTCGTATCGTTCGACCCGGCCACGCTGGAGCCCGGCGCCTCGGTTCGGCACGTGGCCGAAGGCGCAGCGGGCCGGACGCTGGTGGGATGCGGCTGGGGATTGCCGGACCAGCGGCTGCTCATCGTCAATCCGGATTCCCATGTCGCGTGCCTGCCGGGACAGGTCGGGGAGATCTGGCTCTCTGGGCCGAGCGTCGGTCTCGGGTACCAGGGGCGGCCCGAGGACACCGCGGCGACATTCCGGGCGAGCCTGGCCCGGGCGCCGGACACGACGTTCCTTCGGACCGGCGACCTGGGCTTCATCGAGTCGGGAGAATTGTTCGTCACCGGCCGACTGAAGGACCTCATCATCGTTCGCGGCGTGAATCACTACCCGCAGGACCTCGAATCGACCGTGCAGCGAAGTCACCCGGCAGCCGGGCAGCACGCCGGGGCCGCCTTCTCGATCGAGGTCGACGGCGAAGAGCGCCTGGCCATCGTGCAAGAGGTCGATCGGCAGGTCAGGACGCACGACATGACCGGGTTCTTCGAGGCGATTCGGCAGGCCCTGATCGAAGAGCACGGGGTCGACGTCGAGACGATCGCGGCTGTCGCTCCGGGCGCCATTGTCAGGACGTCGAGCGGCAAGGTCGAACGGCATGCGTGCCGGGCGGGGCTGCTGGCGGGCAGACTGAAGACCTTCGCGCTGTGGCACGCGCCCTCGGGCCAGGAGCCCGCTGAGATCCTCGGGCCGGCGCCATCGACCGAGCCAACCGGGGCGATGTCTGCTGAAGACGTCGCTTCCGGAGCGGTCGCGTCGCCCCCGGCGCCGGAGATCGCGGCCTGGCTTCGCTCCAGGATTGCCGGGGTGCTCGGCGTCGATCCCGGCCGCCTCGACGTGTCCCAGCCCCTGGCGCGGTACGGCCTCGATTCGAAGCGCGCGTTGACGCTCGCCGCAGACCTCGAAGGCTGGCTCGGGCGATCGCTGCCCGCAACGCTGCTCTACGAATACCCGACGATCGAGGCATTGTCCGCGCATCTGTCAGGCGAGGCTCGCGCGGGCCACGAGCGGGAGACGCCTCGGCCTCCGCTTTCCCCGCACGCCGAGCCGATTGCGATTGTCGGCGTCGGGTGCCGTTTCCCCAAGGCCCATGGGCCTCGACGGTTCTGGCAACTCCTGGCAGGCGGGGAAGATGCCATCACCGAGGTTCCGGCTGGCCGGTGGGATCTCGACGCGTTCACATCCGCCGAGGCCGAGTCTCCGGCATGGTCGCTGCCGCGGCGGGGCGGGTTCGTGGAGCACGTGGATGAGTTCGACCCGGCGTTCTTCGGGATCTCGCCGCGCGAGGCGGCGGGCATGGACCCGCAGCAACGCCTGCTGCTGGAGACCGCCTGGGAGGCGCTCGAGGATGCCGGTCTGGTTCCCTCCACGCTCGCCGGATCGTCAACCGGAGTGTTTGTCGGCGTGTCGGCAAGCGACTACAGCCATCTTCAGTCGGGCGACGCGTCTCGGATCGACGAATACACGGGCACCGGGAATGCCCACAGCATTGCGGCAAATCGGCTCTCGTACCTGCTTGACCTCCGAGGGCCCTCGATCGCGGTGGACACGGCCTGCTCGTCGTCGCTGGTCGCCGTGCACCTGGCGTGCCAGAGCCTGCGCCGGGGCGAATCCTCCGTCGCGCTGGCCGGAGCCGTAAACCTGATCCTGTCCCCGCTCGCGACGATCACTCTCGCAAAGGCGGGCGTGCTCTCTGCAGACGGGCATTGCCGGACATTCGATGCGGGCGCGACCGGGATCGTGCGCAGCGAGGGCGCCGGGATGGTCATCCTGAAGCCGCTGTCGCGGGCTCTTTCCGATCGCGATCGGATATACGGGGTGCTGCGAGGAAGCGCGATCAACCAGGATGGCCGCACCAACGGTCTGCTCGCGCCATCCCGCGAGGCGCAGGAAGCGGTCATTCGCGAGGCCTGCCGCGACGCTGGTGTAGAACCAAGCCGTCTTCAGTATGTCGAGACCCACGGCACGGGCACGCTGCTTGGCGATCCCATCGAGGCACGAGCGCTCGGCGCGGTTGTGTCCGAGAACCGGCCCGCCCACGAGCCGTGCCTTGTCGGCTCGGTGAAGTCCAACCTCGGCCACCTCGAAGCCGCCGCCGGGATGGCGGGACTCATCAAGGTCGCACTCTCGCTTCATCACCGGGCGATCCCGCCCAGCCTGCATTTCGTCACGCCGAATCCTCATATTCCGTTCGGCCAGCTCAAGCTCCGCGTTCCGACCGCTCTCGGGCCCTGGCCCGTGTCGGCAGACGCTCCGCTGGCAGGCGTGAGCTCGTTTGGCTTTGGGGGAACAAACGCGCACGTGGTGGTGGAGGCGGCACCCGAATCGCCCGACGAGTTGACGCCGACGCCGAAGACCGTCACTCGATCGACGCAGCTGTTGGCCCTGTCGGCAACCAGTGACGTGGCGCTGCGGGATCTGGCCCTCCAGCATGCGGAGCTGGCCAGACGCGGCGACGAGGACTCCGTCTCGCTGACCGACGTGTGTTACACAGCCGGCTCGAGGCGACAGCACCACGAGCACAGGCTGGCCGTGGTGACGGAGAGTTTCGACGATCTCGCTTCGTCGCTCGATGCATTCGCCCGGGGTGATATTGCATCCGGTGTCATCGCTGGAGCGGTGAGTACTGGCAGGGCTCGCCCCGTGGTGTTCGTGTTCCCCGGTCAGGGATCGCAATGGCCGGAGATGGGCCGGGAACTGCTCGAGCGGGAGCGCGTGTTCCGAACGGCGGTCGAAGCCTGCGATCGCGCGATGGGCGCCTGGCTGCCTGTTCCGCTGGTGCAGGAGCTGTCGGCCGGCGCTGCCTCATCTCATCTCGATGACATCGGCGTGGTCCAGCCCGCGATCTTCGCGATGGAAGTCGGGCTCGCCAGGCTGTGGCGCAGCCGAGGGGTCGAGCCCGATGCCGTCATCGGGCACAGCATGGGCGAAGTCGCGGCGGCGCACATCGCAGGGATATTGACACTCGAGGATGCCGCGTCGATCGTCTGCCGCCGGAGCCGGCTGCTCAGCACGCTGCGCGGCGTCGGCGGAATGGCCGCCGTGGAACTCGGGCGCAAAGACGCCGAGCGCATCGTCGAGGAGTACTCCGGCCGAGTCTCGATCGCCGCGTTGAACAGCCCCGCGGCGACCGTGCTCGCCGGCGATCGCCAGGCCCTCCTCGAGATAGAGAAACAGCTGGATGCCAAAGAGGTGTATTGCCGACTCATCAGTGTCGATGTGGCCTCGCACAGCCCCGAGGTCGATCCCCTGCGGGACGCGCTGATCCGCGAATTGAAGGATGTCAGACCCGTTCCCGGATCCCTGCCGTTCTACTCGACGGTGACCGGCCGATGTGTCGACGGCAGCGAGCTGACCGCCGACTACTGGTGGCGCAATCTCAGAGAGCCGGTGCAGTTCGCGGAGGCCGTGCGCGACCTGCTGCACCGCACTCACGACGTGTTCGTGGAGATCAGCCCGCACCCGATCCTGCTGAGCGCCATCGAGCAGGTGGGCCACCATGCGGGCTGCGAGGTGTTGGCGCTGCCCTCATTGAAGCGCGACGAGCCGGCCGAGCCGATGCTGCTCAGGTCGGCCGGGCACTTGTGGGTCTCGGGATGCCAGATCGACGCCGGCCGCCTGTTCCCGAACGGCAAGTTGACCTCTCTGCCGTTGTATCCCTGGCAGCGCGATCGGTGCTGGTTCGACAATCGGGAGCCGGTCGCCGCCCCCTCCTCCGGCTATGGAAGACCGCCCGGTGACCCAAGCCGCCATCCGCTGCTCGGGTCCCAAATGACGGCGGCTGGATCGGTGACATTGCACCACTTCGAGACGCGGTTCGCCCTGGGACAACTGCCGTTCCTCGACGACCATCGAGTCCAGGGCGCCGTCATGCTTCCAGCAGCGGCGTACATCGAAATGGTGCTTGCGGCCTCGCGAGCCGTCGCCGGGGACCGCTCCGCAGTATTGAGCCATGTCGAGTTCCTGATGCCGATGGTCGTGTCTGCGGCTGGACCCCGACGGGCCCAACTGGTGCTATCCGGCGGGTCCTCAGGTCATGCGACGTTCAAAATCTACAGCGCATCCGACGCAGGGCCGCGTGGCGATCCGTCGTGGACGTTGCACGTCAGCGGCACCATTGAGTACCCCGACTCCGGCGCCCTGCCATCCTCTCTCGGCAAGGTGGATGTCGACAGCATTCGCCTTCGATGTCCCGTCGTCGTGTCGTCTGCCGACCTGTATGACGCGCTGCGGAAGCTGGATATCGACTACGGCAGTTCTCTGCGATCGGTCCAACGGGTTCAGCGCTGCGAGGGTGAAGCGATCGGTGATCTGATGCTTTCGACTCAGGCGGCCGAGGACCTGCCGCGATACGTGCTCCACCCCTCATTGCTGGATGGCGCGATGCAGGTGCTGGCCGCGCTGGCCTGGAGGCAAGGTGCCGGCAGTGACGACACTGACACGTTCGTGCCCGTCAGAATGGCCCGAGTGGTGATTGCGGGGCACGGTACGGACCGGGCGTGGAGTCATGCGCGCCTGACGAGCGGTCCCGGCTCACGGTCCGGGGCTCCCTGCGGCGACGTCACGCTCTGCGGTTCAGACGGACAGACCATAGCCGAGATCTCGGGGCTGCAGTTTCAACGCCTCGGCCATTCCAGGCGCGTGACGGCCCCGCACTGGAAAGATTGCCTGTACCGGGTAGGTTGGCAATCCCGGCCCCTGGTCGATCTGAATCAGAACGCTGATGACACTCGCGCAACGCCAGGCAACTGGCTCATCCTGGCCGATCGATCCGGAATCGGCAGGAGACTGTCAGCCCGTCTCGAGGAATGCGGGCAACGATCGATCCTCGTGTATCCGGGCGCCGACTATCGGGAAGTGACGCCGGGCGAGTTCGAAATCCGTCCAGGAAGCCCCGGCGATTTCGATCGCGTGCTCTCTGCCGAACCGACGCCCGCTCGCGGCATGGTGCATCTGTGGAGTCTCGATATCCCGGCCCTCAGTGGCGAGAGTCGATCCGACATCGCCGACGCGCTCTCGCTCGGCTGCGAGAGCGCGCTGACTCTGGTCCAATCACTGGCACGCTCCTTTTCAGCCGCCTCGGCCCGCTTGTGGGTTGTGACGAGAGGCGCGAACGCCGTGGCGCCGGCAGGGGAGACAAGCCCGGCCCAGTCGATACTGCCCGGATTCGCGCGCACCATTGCGATCGAATTCCCCGCGTTGAAGACGACGACGATCGACCTCGACCCGGGGCGAGACGGGATCGACTCCCTGTGCGAGGAACTGCTGAGCGGGGACCTCGAGAATCAGGTGGCCTTCCGGGACGGCACTCGCTACGCCGCACGGCTCGTTCGCGACGAGGGGACGCGATCCACCGAGGATGATGGGGAAGGAGAGTCGAGCGCGATCCGGCTTCGGTTGCCTGATGCCCAGCCCTTCCGGCTCGAAGCCCAGGCGGGCGGCGAACTCGGCTCCCTCGTGGCGCAGCGACTGCAGAGGCAGGAGCCGGGCAAGGGCGAGGTCGAAATCGAGGTGTGCGCCGCTGGCCTGAATTTCCGTGATGTGCTCAACGCGACGGGACTGTCAGGCCGCACGCAGCCGCGACTCGGCCTCGAGTGTTCTGGCACGATTGCCCGAGTGGGCGTGGGTGTCGACACGTTTCACGCCGGCGACGCCGTGCTGGGTGTCGCCATGGGGGCGTTTGCGTCTCACGCCACGACGGACTCTCGACTGATCGTTTCCAAGCCGTCGGGCATCACCTTCGAGGAGGCCGCCACCATTCCCGTCGCGTTCCTGACCGCGTGGTGCGGGCTCCAGCACCTCGGCCGCGTGTGCCCCGGCGAATGGGTGCTCATCCACTCCGCCAGCGGCGGCGTCGGCATGGCAGCCATCCAGGTGGCGAAGCTGGCTGGGGCCCGCGTCATCGTCACCGCCGGCACCGACGCGCGGCGGGCATACCTGAGCTCGCTTGGCATCGAGCACGTCTTCAACAGCCGCACGCTCGAGTTTACAGACCAGGTCCGTCGTGCGACGGGTGGCCGTGGTGTCGACGTCGTTCTCAATGCGCTGCCCGGTGAGTACCTCGTGCAGACCCTCGCCTTGCTCGCCCACGGCGGCCGCTTCATCGAGATCGGCGAGACGGACATGATCCGCGACAGCCCGGTTGGTCTTGGCGTCCTCGCGGGGAACGCCGCCATCTTCGGGCTCGACATGGATCAGCTGTGCCGTGAGCGGCCGGATCTGGTGAGCGGATTCCTGTCCGAGATCATGAGGCGCGTTGCCGACGGATCGCTTGGCCCGCTTCCGCTGGAGACGTTTGACGTCGCGGAGGCGCAGCGGGCGCTCGAACACATGACCAGGCGGGCCCACATCGGGAAGATCGTGCTGCGCGTGTCGGGTCCAGCCCTGTCTGCCGATCACGCCGCTCGAGCTGCCCGTGCACCGGTTTCGAACGATGCAACCTATCTTGTCACTGGCGGTTTCGGCGGGCTTGGCCTCGTGGTGGCCGAGAGGCTCATCACCATGGGCGCGCGCCACCTCGTGCTCGCCGGCCGCGCCGCGGCGCGGGAGTCGGCCCGCGCCACGCTGAGCAGGCTGCGCCAGACCGGTACCGACATCGACGAAGTCACCGTCGATGTGGCAGATCGGGCCGCCCTCGCCGATCTGCTCGCCCGCATTCGTACCTCCATGCCGCCGCTGCGGGGCGTGGTTCACGCCGCCGGCGTTCTCGACGACTGCATGCTGGCGGACCTGGACGCGGAGCGGATCCGCCGCGTGATGCGGCCAAAGGTCTACGGCGCGTGGAACCTGCACACACTGACGACAGAGGCTGGCCTCGACTTCTTCGTGATGTTCTCGTCGGTCGCCTCGATCTTCGGGTCCCCGGGACAGGCGAATTACGGCGCCGCCAACGCGTTCCTGGATGGGCTCGCACAGGCGCGTCATGCCATGGACCTGCCGGCGCTCAGCGTCAACTGGGGCCCGTGGGCCGAAATCGGGCTGGCATCCACGGAAGATCGCGATCGCAACGTCCGGTCTCTCGGGCTCCGTCCGATCTTGCCGTCAGAGGGCTCGGACGCATTCGAGTACCTGCTCAGCGCGCCGATGGCTCAGGCGGTCGTCGTCGACGCAGACTGGGAGACGGTGGGGCTCGTGGGCAGCGGCCGGAGCGTGCCCTCGATTCTGGTGGATCAGCTCACCGGGCGCAGGGGCACGCCCGAGAAGGCCCGCGCGAAGGCGGGCCTGACCCGCCTCGAGCTGCTCTCTGCCGAACCCTCGGCGCGCCACGGCCTGCTCTGCGCGTATCTGCGGGAAAGGGTCGCGACCGTGCTCGGCCTCTCTCCGTCCAGGCTCGACGTCAATCGGCGGCTCGATCGATCCGGCCTGGATTCGTTGATGGCCGTGCAGGTGAAGAACCGCGTGGAGCGCGATCTGGGGGTCGTCATCCCGGTCGTCACGGTGCTGCAGGGACCGAGCGTCGATGAGCTCGCGACCGGGATCCTCGAGCGCATCGTCGAGACCACGGCCGTGACCAACAGCGACGTCGAAGACCTGGACGAGGCGACCCTGGACCGGATGCTGAACGAACTTGAACGTCTACCCGACGATGAGGCCCGCCGCCTGCTCGCGTCAAACGCGCCACTGAGGTTCGATGAGCGATTGGAAGGATGAACTCGTCCGGCGAGTGGCTGCCCTGACGCCGGAGAAGCGCGAACTCCTGCTCCGGCAGCTCCGTAGCCGCCCCGCGCGAGCCGGCGGCAGGGAAAGCCCGTCGGGTGCGGTGCCTGAGCGCTTTCCGGCCGCGCCCGAACAGGAACAGATCTGGCTGGTCGACCAGCTGAATCCCGGCAGCCCGGCGTTCATCATCTCGTTCGCCGCACGGATGAGGGGTCCGCTGAACCCTGGCGCGCTCGAGAAGGCCCTCGAAGAAATCGTTCGGCGCCACGACGCACTGCGGACGACATTCCGCGCAGGAGATGACGGTCGGCCGGTCCAGATCGTCAACCCGACGCCGGCGCTGAGCCTCACCTTCGAGAATCTGGACGGCGTGGCGGAGGTGGATCGGCTGCGAGAAGCCGAGCGAGTGGTCGTCGGCCATCTCAATCATCCGATCGACCTCGTCACCGGACCGCTCTTCAGGATCGTCCTCGTGCGACTGGGGCCGGCCGATCACGTCCTGGCGGTTGCCACTCATCACATCGTGTCGGATGCCTGGTCGCTCGGCGTGATGTTCAGGGAGTTGGGGGTGCTGTATCGCGACTACGCCCAAGGCAGCACACCGTCGCTCCCCGCGCCGGCGAGCCAGTACCGGGCGCACGTGCAGTGGCAGCAACAGCACCTGAAGGGGCCGGCGTTCGACGCTGCCCTGGCGTACTGGAAACGGACGCTCGCCTCTCCGCCGCCACCACTTTCGCTTCCAGCCGATCGCCCGAGACCGCCGCATCGCACCTACGCCGGCCGGCGGCGGGTGCTGGAGATTCCGGCCGGGCTGACCTCCGCGGTTCGGACGCTGAGCCGTCGGGAAGGCGTGACCCCGTTTGTTACATTGCTGTCGGCGTTCTACGTCTTGCTCCATCGCCTGTCCAATCAGTCCGACATCCTGGTCGGCACGCCGGTCTCCGGCCGCGATCATCCCGGGACCGACGACGCGGTCGGTTTGTATTCGAGCACGCTGGTGCTGCGGGCCGACCTGGGCGGCAATCCGCCGTTCACGCAGCTGCTTGGTGATGTCCGGCGGACCGTCCTGGAAGCGTTCGCCTGCTCGGAGGTTCCCCTGGTCAAGATCGTCGAGATCGTGGGTCCGACCCGGGCCACCACCTACACGCCTCTCGTCCAGGTGCTGTTTACGCAGCCGCCGCCCGTCGCTCTGCAGGACTTCGGGGGCCTCGAGGTCGATCCGTTCCACATCGATCCCGGTACCGCACAATTCGACTTGATGCTGCTCGTCCTCGAGGGCGTCGACAGCATCCTCCTCACGGTCGAAGGCAGCTCGGATCTGTTCGGCGACGAGACGGTCGATCGAATCGCCGGCGCCTACCGCCGTATGCTGGAAACCGGTGTCGGTGATCCGGGCACTCGGGTGTCGGCCTTCCCCCTCGACGAGTCCCTGGCCAGGCGCGCGACGACGAGCGGGCCCGTCGACAACAAGACGTCCATCGTGCTGGCGTCCAGCTTCGCCGCGGAACCCATCCTCGATGTGCTCGCCTTCTGGATGCGTTTGCTCGGCCGGCCGGCTGACATACAGTCGGCGCCGCTCAACCAGGTGTACCAGCAACTGCTGGATCCGGAGGGCCTGTTCGCCTGCAATCACGGCGGCGTCAACCTCGTCCTGATTCGTCCATCTGATCTGGCCCGGTGGTATCCGACGATCGAGGAGGCGCTCCACGTTCTGACCGGCGCACTCAAGGAGTCGGTCGGGAGGACCAACACCCCGCATATCGTGTGCCTGTGCCCCGATCCGAAATCGTCTGCGGCAGATCTGCCGGCGGTCTCGCCCGATCGTGACGTCGAGACCAGAATGGCCGCAGCCGTCGGTGAGGTTGCCGGCGCCCACCTCATCAGCGCGCGCGAACTCGACGCGCTGTATCCCGAACCGACCGTCGGCTCATCGTCGAGCGAGCTGGAAGGCCTGCTCTTTGGCCCATTGGCATATGCTGCCATCGGGACCATGGTGGCGCGGCGCATCAATGTCCTTCGGCAGGAATCCGCCAAGGCCGTGATCGTCGATTGCGATGGGACTCTCTGGAAAGGCGTCTGCGGCGAGGACGGGCCGCGGGGCGTTGAAATCGATCCGGCGCGGCGCCGGCTGCAGGAGTCCCTCGTCGACCTGTCGGATTCGGGCATCCTCATTGGGTTGTGCAGCCGGAACAACGAAGACGACGTGTTCGCGACCTTCGCGGCCAACCCGGATATGCCACTCCGGCGGTCACACCTCGATGTTGCCAGGATCAACTGGAAGCGGAAGTCCGAGAACCTCCGGTCGATGGCGGCGGAGCTTGGGCTGGGGCTGGCGAGTCTCGTCTTCGTGGACGACGACCCGGCGGAGTGCGCCGAGGTGAAGTCGGGCTGCCCGGAGGTGCTCACGATCCTGCTTCCTCGAGATCCGGAGGGCGTGGCCCGGCTGCTGAAGCACGTGTGGCTGCTGGACCGCGCAACGCTCACAGCCGAGGACCGGGCGCGATCGGAATCCTATCGGCACCAGGCGCTGCGAGACGAGCTTCGCGCGCACGTGCCGACCCTCCACGCATTCCTGGAACAGCTGCACGTCGAGGTGAGCATCAGACCGCTGACGGCTGACGAAATTCCGAGGGCGTCCCAGTTGTCGCTGCGCACGAACCAGTTCAATCTGACGACGATCAGGCGCTCCGAATCGGAGGTGAGGCAACTGGTCGGCTCGCCGTGTCACCACTGCCTCGGTGTGCACGTCGCCGACCGGTTCGGTGACTACGGGCTGGTGGGCCTTGTCGTCACCGAGGAGGAGGCGCCGCGATTCCGGGTCGACACGTTCCTGCTCAGCTGCCGGGTCCTTGGGCGCGGCGTCGAGCACCGGGTCCTTCGGGATCTGCTCGAGCGGGCCCGGTTACGGGGTCTCGCACGGGTGGACCTTGGCGCCATGGCCACGCCAGCCAACCAGCCCGTGCGCGATTTCCTGGCGACAGTAGGCCGCCGGTATGGCCGCAACGTCGATGGGACAATTCGTTACGAACTCCCTGCGGATCTCGTCGTCCCCGACCCTTCCGAGACCACACCGAGGCTGCCGGACAGCGAACCCGCCCGGACCCGCGCGGACGAGGTACCGGCGCAGGACGGCCGCGGTGGCGATCGCGCCGATCGCCCGCACCGCGACATCTGGTTGCGCATTGCGACCGAGCTGGCGACCGTGCAACAGATTCAGGCTGCAGTCGAAATCGATCGGCCGTGGCATGTCCGGCCGCACTCGCCGCGGCCGTATGTTCCGCCTGGAACGGCCGCCGAACGGCGCATTGCCGGAATCTGGCGCGATGCTCTGCATGTGGAGTCCATCGGCCTCGACGACAACTTCTTCGAACTGGGCGGGCACTCCCTGCTCGCCGTGCAGGTGATGTCGCGCATTCGAGCCGAAAGCGGAGTCGGGCTTCCGCTCAGGCGCCTGTTCGAGACGCCGACCGTCCGCTCGCTTGCGAATGCGGTCGAAGACGGGAGCGGGCGCGATCCGGTCAGGGATGAGGCCGGCGCGAATCGGATCGAGGAGGACGCACAACTCGATCCGGCGTATGCCGTCAATCCCGTGCGAGCGCCGAACATAGACAGGCCCAAACGCATCCTGCTGACCGGAGCCGGCGGATTCTTGGGCGCCTATCTGCTGCGAGAGCTCCTGGTTCAGACCGATGCGGAGATCCTGTGCCTCATGAGGGCCTCGACGCGGGAAGCAGCCCGCGATCGGATTGCGCAGAATCTCTCGGTCTACGGGCTCGATCTCACCCTCGCCGCGGGCCGGATCAGTCCTGTTCCCGGCGACCTCTCGCTGCCGCTGCTCGGACTCGACGCGAGCGAGTTCGAGCAACTGGCTGGGAGCATCGACGCCATCTACCACGCGGCCGCCGAGGTGAATTTCCTGCAGCCATACGCCGCGTTGCGATCCACAAATATCGGCGGCACCAACGAGATCCTGAAGCTCTCTGCGCGCACGACCACCAAAGCCCTCCACTACGTCTCGACCCTCGGCGTTCTGGGGATGGCGCAAGGCGACGGGGCGGCGTACCTGGAGCAGGATGTGCCGGATCGTTATGACGGTCCGGAGGTCGGCTATTTCCAGAGCAAGTGGGTTGGCGAACGTCTCGTGCTGCAGGCTCGCACGCGCGGTTTGCCCGCCACGATCTATCGTCCAGGCGTGGTTGCCGGGGACAGCCGGTCGGGCGCGGGCAGTGCCACCGACCTGCTGGGCTCGATGATGCGGACGCTGCTCAAGATGGGCGTCGCACCCGAGAGCGACGCGGCGCTCGACATGGTGCCGGTCGACTTCGTGGCTGCAGCGATCGTTCGCATTTCGAGACAGCCGAACCTCGCCGCCAACGTGTTCCATCTCACCAACCCCGCCCCGGCCCGGTTCAGCGACGTGGCCCGGTGGATCGGTGAGGCCGGCCATCGGCTGCGCACCGTGCCGCTCGGCGAGTGGATCGACGCGTTTCGCGCCGAGGCGATGAGCCGGTCTGACGGCGCCTCAACTGCCGTGCTGCCGTCGCTGGTTCAGTCGTTGTTGCTGGAGGCAGCCCGGCTGGCGCCGGGTGCGAGCGGAGTGATCGCGGCGCCGCACTACGACTGCCGCCAGACGCTGGCCGCACTTGCGGGGACCGGCATCACGTGCCCGCCGGTCGATGCCGCGCTCACCGCGACCTACCTGCGCGCATGGATTGCGTCGGCCGGAGCCTCTGGGGTGCCCTGACCTCGACTCGACGCGGACCTTTGGCCCGGCGCGGCCAGTGCGGCGCCAGCAGGCGGATGCTCCGGTTCCCGGCATGATGGGGAGGAGAAGGCAGCGACGGCGCCTTGGGAGCCGGAGGCCCGGGCCTTACCAGCTCAGGCGCAGCGAGGTTCGAAAACGGCGCGCCTGATAGTACGCGCCTGGAGTGCCCAGCCGGGCACCGAAGGGCATGTCGGCGCCAGCCACCAGCCTCAACGTGTCCGTCAGTGCGCGCGTCGCTTCTCCGGCGAGCACCGCGCCCACCCGCTTGAACGTTCCAGTCCAGATCACCCGCCAGTCGCCCCACGATTCGCTCTGGTTGACGGCGATCCAGAAGCTCGGAAAGAAATCGATCTGAAACGGCACCTTCGGGTCCCTTGGCGGGTCGCGGGCATTGTCGGCGAAGGTTGCGGTGACGTTTCCGCTGCGAAACGGGAACTCGGCCTCGAAGCTCCACGGAAGCGTCGTGCCGATGGCGGGATCGGGCGAGTGCAGCACGGCCGCCTCGGCTCGGAGAATCCAGTTGGTGTAGGTGCGGCACACTTCCACACCGGCGCCCGTTTCGCGGACGAAGCGAAGGTTGGTCGGCACGATGTGACTGGTGCCGATCTCCTGGGCGTTGTCGATGTCGGGCACCATCAGCGGCATCGGCCGGGTGCCGGTCCGTGCCCACACACCCAGATCCAGGCGTTCGCCCGTCCTCAGGATCCTGATCGACCCGAATCCTCCCAGTGGCGGGTCGGTCGGGTTGACGCGGAGGTAGTAGTTGATGGCCGCGTACGGCGAGTAGCGGCCCTCCATGTCCGGCAGCCGCCACGGCGTCGTCACGAACGAACCGTAGAGATCGAAACGGACGCCCCTGCGTTCTCCATGCAGGCGGGCGCCCCAGAGCGGCAGGCGTTCCATGGCGAGGGCGTCCGATGCATCTCGGGGCAGGAAGGAGTCCGCGGGAGAGTAGATGTCGGTTCGGCCCCAGCCCATCTCGAATCGGCCGATCTGGAAATCGATGGCCGAAGCCACCGGCACGGCGATCGAGAGCTCCCGGATTGAGACGGGCGGCCGCCTGGGTCTCCGATCGGCGAGATCCAGCGCGAGCGGCCCGCGATCCGCAGCTGGAATCAGCTCGGCTCGCACCGCCGCGGTCGCGCGAACGCCGCGGATTCGAGCCTGCTGTTTCACGAACACCGTGTTCCACGACGTCAGCCTCGGCTCGCCGGTGCCGGATCGATTCGTGAAGCCAAACACGGTGGTATCGGCGTAGCCGGATTGCCCCCAATCGACGCCGGCGAGGGATGGAGCCTCTCCGGCGACAGGCAGGCGTCGAGACATCGGCATCGATCTGAACGCGGCCGCGCCCGGCGCGCTCGTCTTCCGGACGGGCGCGGAATCCTCGCCGCCTTCACGCGTGAGATTCTGGAGCGTGAATCGATCCTGGGGTTGAGGCCGATCGAACGCCAGCTGGTTGAGCTGCACCGTCGTTCGGCTGCCCTTCCGGTAGTCATGGATCAGGATCGTCCGCGCCGCCCAGCGCCCGCTGATGAACTCGTAGTCGCTCAGCAGGAGCCGCTTCGACGGCTTGGCGTCGCCCCTTCGGAACAGATCGAGCCTGACGCTGGTGAGCCGATCCTTCCTGAGCGCCAGGGTCTTCTTCACGTAGATCGAAGGATTGCGGGGCCTCAGGTCGATCACGTGGCACGGCTGGCCGTCGATGGTCTCCTCGGGCAGGAGGGACACGTCGTACTTCGCCTGGTCGAACTCCTCCATGTCCTCGTAGTTGAAGTCCGTCCCCAGGAACGACGAATCGCGATCCTGACTCGCGATGCGCCGCTCCCGCTTCATTGACGGCAGGTACAGCCACTGCTCGGTTGGCTTGCCGGGCCGGCTCCGCGACAGGTAGCCGACGCCCTTGACCTCGGGCGGGGCCACGAACCGGATGAGCTGGTTTGCACTTCCGGCCGATCCTTCGCGATAGCTGCGCCAGGTCTTTCGATGCTCCCGTCCGCTTGCCGAGACGGCGACGACCTCGCCGACGTATTCCTGCGTCTGGCTCCGTTGGCGATGCTCCGCCTCGATCAGAATCGCGCGGGCGTCTTCGGCGGGTACCGCCGCGCCTGCGCCTCGGAAGAGGAACAGGGCGCCCGCCACTGCGAGCGCCAGGGCTCGCGCCGTGTCATTCATACGAGATCCCCTCCACGACATTGACCCGTGCGGCGCGGTCCGCAGGCAGCCAGGCTGCCATCACCGTGAGCACGGGAAGCAGCACCAGAATCTGACCGAAGAGCACCCAGGGAAAGGCGAACGGCAGCTTCAGGCCCGTGTAGGTCTCGGTGGTCCACGTGCCCAGCGTGTGCGACATGAACACCTCGAGCGGCACGGCCAGCACGAACCCGACGATCATCATGCCCAGGGCCTCGAGGACGACCGCGCGCCGAATCTGGGACCCCCGGGCGCCCAGCGCCTTCAGGATCGAGAGTTCGCGGAATCGCTCGGCCACCGAGATCAGCAGCGACGTGAGAATGCCCACGGCCGCGATCGCGAGCGCCATCAGCGCCGCCGCCCGCGTCACCGACATGAATCCGTCGATGCCGTGGGTCACCTCCTCGACGAATTCCTGGCGCGTGGATATCAGCGCAGGAATGCCGGCGAAACGGGCTTCGAGGTCCCGTCGAACCTGCACGAGGTTGGCGCCCGGCGCGAGACGCACCTCGAAGATGTCCACGCGATCGTCCATCCAGTTTGCGGCGAGGGCGGACGCATTGACGAAGATGGTCCCATGGTCCGACATGAAGGCCGTGACCACTGCGGCGACGGGCAGGCGCATCACGCCTCCCGGCGACGGGAGCTCCAGGACGTCTCCCAACCCGATGCGGTACCTGGTCGAGAAGTTCTCCGATATCACGCATTCACGCCCCGAGATCAGGCCGCTTTGGGCCCGGGCCTCATCTCCGGCGACGTATTCCTGGCGAATGTGCAGCAACACCCCCTCATCGTCAATGGCCGCCAGCTTCACGGGCTCGCCCCGGAAGGTGATGGTGACGTGTCGAAGCGTGCCGACCGACTGCACGCCCGGTACCGGCCTGATGAGATCCCGGAGTTCCGGCGCAAACCGGTAGAGCGTCGAGTTGAACGTGGCCGACGCGCGAACGAAGAGATCGGTGGTGACCGAGACGTTCATCCACCGCACCAGCGCGGTGCGCATCGACTCGTAGTACCCGCCCGTGGTCAGCACCAGGGCGAACGACAAGGTGACCGCCAGCGTGGTCTGGCCCGCCCGGCGCGGATGACCGAGCAGCGAATCGGCGGCAAGCTGGCCCGAGACCGGCATCACGCGGGGGATGATCCAGGCGGCCGCGCGCGTCGCGTGCTGCGTGATCCGGCCGAGGTACAGGATCGTCCCGATCGAGCCTGCCACGAGGGCCATGACCATCACGGCGGGGATCCGCGACAGCGCGCTGAGCCCGACGCCGAGGGAGAAGAACAACAGCACGGCTTCGAGGCGGGACGGGACGAGCGACGGGATCGGCGCACGCGCCGCGTGGACACCCGTGGCCAGCGCGTGAACGGGATTGAGGCCAGCGGCGGACCGGGCCGGCACCCACGCCCCCGCCAGCGACGCCGCGATGCCCAGACCGATCGACCACAACGCCAGCGACGTCCCGGCGCTCGGTTGCGCCACGGTCTGCAGGCCGTAGATGCGTCCCATGACCGTGCCCAGCTCAGGCGTCAGCAGCCTGGCTGACGACGAGCCCAAGGCAAAGCCAAGCGCACCGCCCGCAGTCCCGAGCAGCGCGGCCTCGACCAGGAAGAGCGCCTGAACCTGGCGGGGCGTTGCCCCGACCGCGCGGAGGATCCCGATGTCCCTCCTGCGCCGGTCGACGGCCACGGCGAAGACGTCGAACACCAGGAATACGCCGATCCCCAGGGCGAAGATGCTGGTGATGTTCACCCCCAGGGCGAGGCTGCCGACCAGGTGAGACAGCTGGGCGCCGCGCTGCTCGGGCGTCTCGACGAGGTACCCGGGTCCGACGGCGCGCCGGAGCCGGGCGATGCCCTCCTCGACCGGGACGCCGTCCTCGAGGCGCACATCGATTCGATCGAACCGGCGGCCGCGGCCCAGCATGTCCTGCGCCGCATAGACGTCCATCACCGCCACGTTGCCGCCGTAGGCCCTGGCGAATCCCGTTGGTTCCAGAAGTGCCCTGACAACGGCACGCCGGCGGGTCTGACCGATCGACAACGTCAGCGCGTCGCCCAGCGCGATCCGGTCGCGGCCGGCCGTCACCGTGGAGAGCGCGATCGAATCCGGCTGCGCGAGGAACAGGAGCGGATCGTCGACCTCGGGTTCCTCGCCCGAGAACGAGTACGAGCGCATGACGTGATCGCCGAGCAGGTCCACACCAAGGATCAGGACACTTCCCGCTGAGGCCGGTTCGAGCGGAACCACCTGCTCGATGACCGGCGCCTGGGCTCGCACGCCGGGGACTTCCCGGACGGCCTCCTGCAATTCCTCGGCGACCCCGCCGCCGGCGGAGATCTGCACCTGGGCGTAGCCGGCGATCTGATCGATGGTGCTGCGCAGGCTCGCCACCAGCGCCGACTGCGCGGACTGCATCGACGCGAACATGGCCACGCCAGCCGTCACGCCCAGCAGCGTCAGCAGCGTCCTGAGGCCGTGATGCCGCAGGTAGGACAGCGAGAGTGTGCGCAGAATGAATCTCACGCCGGCCGCCCGTCCTCGACCAGTCCATCGCGAAGCCGGATGACGCGTTCGCACCATGACGCCGCCCGCGGGTCGTGCGTCACCATGAGCAGCGTCGCCTTCCGGTCCCGGTGGACGCGCTGCAGCAGCGCGAGGATCTGTTCGCCGGTGACGGTGTCGAGGTTGCCCGTGGGTTCGTCGGCGAGCAGGACCGCGGGGTTCGTCACGAGCGCCCTGGCAATCGCCACGCGCTGACGCTCGCCGCCCGACAGCTCGTCGGGGAGGTGGTGACTCCGGGATTCGAGGCCGAGGTCGGCGAGCACGCGACCCACGCGGCTCTGGATCTCGGCTCGACGCAGGCCCTGGAGGTGGAGCGGAAGCCCGGCGTTCTGCGCGCAGGTGAGGGTGGGCATCAGGTGATACGCCTGGAAAACATACGCGATGCGTCCCCGCCGGAACAGGGATCGTCCCTCCTCGTCGAGGTCCGCCAGGTTGGTGCCCTCGACGAAAACCGATCCGGCCGACGGAACGTCGAGCCCGCCGATCAGGTTGAGGAGCGTGGATTTGCCCGAGCCGGATGGCCCCATGATCGCGGCCATCTCGCCGTCCGGGACCGTCAGCGTGACCCCGCGCAGGGCGCTCACGGGAGTCTTGCCCGGATACACCTTGGTGACGCCTGTGAGAATCACCATTGACCGTCGTCTCGGTTGGGGGATTGCGCGCGCGCTGCTGGCCGGGCGGTGCGGCGGTGCCTTTGGCGCACTATAGCACAGCGTCCGCAGTCAGCTGCCCGGCGCGATCGTGGACTCGAAATCGAGACGACTTCAATCGGCGCCGGGGATGGGGGTCCGGGCGTGCCAGGCCATGCGCCTCACCCTGTCGTCCTCTTCGCGTCCTCTTAGCGCTGTCCTCTTAGCGCTGTCCTGGCCGCCCGAGGTCGTGTTATTCTACCGGCGCCTCCGGGTGCGAGTCCGCGAGCGATCCTCGAAAGCGCAGCGACTCGCGGGTCTACAGCCAGCCAGGCCACGTTTCCCGCGTCGGTTCGAATTGGCGGCCGGTGATTCCGGGCACGTCCAGCGAGCGGGAAGAACTGCATGTCCCCACCTCGGGGAGGCCGGGCCAGAGGTTCTTATAAGGAGCGCATCATGAGAAGAAGCCTGATTCTGGCAACAGTCATCGTCTTGATGGCAACCGTGGTGAACGCGCAAGACTACCTCAAGCCCGGCCAGCTGGTGGTGGCGGGGGCAACCGCACTGACGGTCAATCGTCAGACGTTCTCCCAGAAGGACGTCACCGAAACGACGACCAACACCTCTACTCAGATCGACGTCACCGGCACCTACTTCTTCTCGAAGTCAGTCGGCATCGGGCTGCTGCTCATCGCGCAGAACACCTCGGTGACGACTTCCGGTACCTCGGACAAGAACACAGTGACCACCTACGGGATCGGCCCGACCGTCGCGTTGAGGTTTGGGTCCGGAAAGGTCAGCTTCAATATCAGGGGCAGCGCCGGAATCGGCAAGAACTCGGTCACGCCGTCCGGCGGCGACAAGACGGATACCGACGTGAAGTTCTTCGAAGGCGGCGGCGGGCTCAGCTATCACATCAACGAGGCCGCGTCGTTCGACGTGGGCCTGCGCTACCAGAAATCGACGATCAAGGATCCGACGGCTCCGGCCGACACACCGTCGACCGATTCGTCCGGGCTCATCCTTGGCGTCGGGTTCGCGCTCTACTTCGGCGGCAGGTAGCAGCGACAGGTTGACAGTTCGTGCGGCGGCAAGGACGGGGCGCCGTGACGCGCCCCGTCCCGCCGCTCCTGGCTATCTCGTATCCGACCAGAACCTGGCCAGCAGGTTCGAGGCGACTGCTCGCCGGTAGTCCGCCGACGACCTCACATCGTCAATCGGCCGGATTTCCTTCCGAAGAACTTCCTGTGCCTCGCGCAGTGTCGCGCCCGACGCCAGGGCGTGCTCGGTCTCGGTCGCCCGAATCACGGTGGGTGCCACGCTCCCGAGCGCGATGCGCGGGCGATCGGCTCGGATGGCGGCCATGACGACTTTGGAGATCGCCTGCGCCGCCCGCGTTCCGACCTTGCGGTACCACTGCATGCCTTCGACCTCGGGCACCTCGACCGCGACGATGAGCTCGTCGGCGCGCAGGACCGTCTGGCGGTACCCGGAGTAGAACTGCGTGAATGGCACGCGGCGCACGCGATCCGCCCCGTGAATCTCGACAATGGCCTCGGCCGCCATCAGGACCGGGAGTGAATCCCCCGCGGGCGACCCGTTGGCGATATTGCCGCCAATGGTGGCCCGGTTCTGGATCTGCACCCCGCCGATCTGACCGGCGGCCTCACAGAGCATCGGCAGCCGCCTCCGGACCGCCTGAGATCGTCCGATCTCGGTCCATGTCGTGAGCGCACCCAGGCGGAGCCGATGATCGGCCCACGTGATGCCGCGCAGCTCGATCGAGATTCCAGATGTTGAGAAACCGGCGCGCGGGTTGAGTGCCGAAATTGAACCCGACGTAGACATCCGTGCAGCCGGCGAGGGGCACCGCCGGTTCATCGCGCAGCCAACGCAGCGCCTCGCCGAGCGTTCGTGGCTCGAGCAGCGTGGTGCGGGAGAACGCGGTCCTCATCGCCGCCTCGCCGCACGTGTGGCTGCACCCCTGGCCTTGCCGCTGCCGCGTGCAGCTCGCACCTTGATGCGCGCGGCTTCCTTGATGGCCCGGTAGATGCCCATGTAGCCGGTGCAACGGCAGAGATTCCCGGCCAGCCCGGTTCGGACCTGCTCGAGTGTCGGATTCGGGCCGAGCGCGACGGCGGCCATGATCATTCCCGGCGTGCAGATGCCGCACTGCGCGCCGCCCTGCGTGACAAATGCCTGCTGCAGCGGGTGGCGCCCCTTCAGTCCTTCAATCGTCAACACCGTTGCGCCCCGCGCCTGGACAACCGGGATCAGGCAGGCATTCACGGCCTTCCCGTCCAGGATGACCGTGCACGCCCCGCACTCTCCCTCGCCGCACCCTTCCTTGGTCCCGGTCAGGCCGCACTCCTCGCGCAGGACATCGAGCAGCCGCCGCAGCGGGTGGACCCGCACCGAGGTGCGCACCCCGTTGAGGACGAACGAGATCGGCGTCTCGGAGCGGGCGTTCATGCGCGTGCCCCGTTTCGCGGCCGCCGTTTGCCGTGAAGCGTGATCGCGTCCGAGGCCCGAGGCCCGGTGCCCCAAGCCTGGGGCTCTGCCGCGCCGCCAGCCCCCGGCCGCCAGCCTCCAGCCGACATGATCCGCTCCGGCGTGGCCGGTACCTCGCGGATGTCGATTCCAAGATGGCGAATGGCGTTCACGACAGCGGGCGCGACGCCGTCGATTGGCATCTCCCCGACGCCCTTGGCCCCGAACGGCCCGTGTTTGTAAGCGCGTTCGAGCACGATGACGTCGATGGGCGGCGTGTCGAGCGTGGTTGGGATCACGTAGTTGGTCAATTGGGCGTTGCTCATCTGGCCGTCGCGCATGACGACCTCTTCGAGCAGCGCGTAGCCGAGGCCCTGCACGGTGCCGCCCTCGATCTGGCCCCGGACACCCATCGGGTAGAGCGCCTTGCCGATTTCCTCGACCGCGGTCACATGCACGGGCCGGACCTCGCAGGTGTCGGGGTCGAGTTCGACCTCGACCACGTCACAGGCCCAGCCGTAGGAGCCGTACGCCGATCCCCGGTACCGCTCGTCGTCCCACTCGAGCCCGGGCGGACGCTCGTACTGCTTGGTCACGGTGAGCGGCCCGTGCCGGCGCAGGTACTGCGCGGGGGTGAGATCGCCAAGCCGCTGACCGATCTCCCTGGCGCAGCGCTGGAGCAGCCCGCCGACGATCATCGATGTCCGCGACGCAACGGTTGGCCCGCTGTCGGGCACTTCGCCCGTGTCGGCCGCCCCGATCTCGACGCGGTCGTAGGGCAGCCCGAGCGTCTCGGCGACGATTTGCGCGTGGACGGTCCGCGAACCCTGGCCGATCTCCGCGCTCGCGACATGAACGCACACGCCCGTCGGAGTCAGCTCGAGCGAAGCCTTCGACGCCAGCTTGTCCTCTCCGCTGCCCGTGAACCCTGCGCCGTGGAAGAAGAGCGCCAGGCCGATGCCGCGGTTCGTGCCGCGATACGCCCGCCGCTTCCGCCGGAAGTCGCTGTGCTTCACGGCTTCCCGCAGGACCTGCAGGGCCGCGCAGTCGCGGCCCAGACGCTGCCCGGTAGCCGTGAGGTCTCCCCGCCGAAGGGCATTGATCTCACGCAGGCGCACGGGGTCCTTCCCAAGCTGCTCGGCGATCCGTTCGAGGTGCACCTCGGAGGCGAACTGGGTCTGGGGCGCGCCGAAGCCGCGAAACGCGCCGTTGGGCGGCGTGTTGGTCATCACCGCGCGGCCTGCGACGCGCACATGGTCGCAGCGGTACGGACCGGTTGCGTGAATGGCCCCGCGCGACAGCACCACCGGGCTCAGCGTGCAGTACGCGCCGCCGTCGAGGATGATCTCGATATCCATCGCCGTCAGCCGCCCGTCCCTCGTGACGCCGGTCCGGTGGCGGACGATCGAGGGATGACGCTTGGTCGTGGCGACCATGTCCTCGAGACGGTCGTAGATCAGCTTGACCGGCCGCCCGGACTTGAGCGCCAGCAGGCAGGCATGGCCGGCGATGATCGACGGGTAGTCTTCCTTGCCGCCGAAGCCGCCGCCAGTTTCCGCCTGTATGATGCGCACCTTGTCTGCCGGCAGGCCGAGCAGCACGCTGAGCGCGCGATGCACGTAGTAGGGACACTGCAGCGAACCGTGCACCGTCACGCCGCCGTTCTCGGGGATGGCCAGCATGCCGTTGGGTTCGATGTAGAGCTGTTCCTGGTGGCCGGTCCGGTACTCGCCTTCGACGATCACCTCGGCCCGGCGGAATCCCTCGTCGAGATCGCCCTTCTCTATCAGCACCTTCTTGAAGGTGACCGTCGAGGCGAGCGGATCGAACACCGGCGGGCGAGGAGCGTAGTCGATGCCGACCCGGGCCTCCATCAGGCGCTCGCGGTCTTCGTGAGCGAGCAACAGGATCGGCTCGGCCACATGGTGCACCTCGCGCTCGGCGAGGCACGGCTGATCATCCTGGATGGCGGCGACCAGGTTCCTGCCCGGGATGTCGTGCGCATCCACGATCGTGAAGCCCGAGGTGTCGAAGTCGAGATGCACCCGGTTGATGCTGCCGCAGGCGATCGTCGAGCGGATCGTGCGCCCGTAGATCACGCCGGGTACGGTGAGGTCGTCGACATACGCCGCCCGCCCGGCTGTCTTGTCCGTCCCGTCCTTTCGCGTGACGTTCCGGCCGACAACGCGCTGCATGCGGCTGCCTCCCTGTGCCCTGTGCTCTCTCGCTGGCGGCGTCGTGGATTGTACGCGCCACGGGGCGGGGACTCGTTCGGTGGCTTCTGCCGGATTATACCGTGCGGCGTGGTAGAATTTCCTATTTGGGACCCCGACAAACCGGCGCGCCTGTGCGCCCATCGGGCCCCGGATTCCCGCGCTCATCATGACTCACCGCTGGATTGCCGTTCGCGGCGCAAGGGTTCACAACCTCCGGAACATCGACGTGGACATTCCACGCGATCAGCTGGTGGTCATCACCGGCCTGTCGGGCTCCGGAAAGTCCTCGCTCGCCTTCGACACGATCTACGCCGAAGGCCAGCGCCGCTACGTCGAGTCGCTCTCGGCCTACGCGCGCCAGTTCCTGGAGCAAATGGAGAAGCCCGACGTCGACTCGATCGACGGGCTCTCGCCGGCGCTCTCGATCGAACAGAAGACCACCGGCTCGAACCCGCGGTCGACGGTCGGCACGGTGACCGAGATCTACGATTACCTCCGGCTCCTGTTCGCCAACATCGGGGTGGCCCACTGCCCGCAGTGCGGCCGCGAGATTGCGTCGCAGACGGTCGACCAGATCGTGGACCTGGTCATGACCTATCCACCAGAGACGCGCATCAGCGTGCTCGCGCCGGTCGTCCGGGGCCGCAAAGGCGAGTTCAAGAAGGAGCTGCTGGCCTGGCGCCAGCGCGGGTTCGCCAGGGCGCGAATCGATGGACAGTTGCGCCCGCTCGAAGACGACATCTCGCTGGACCGCCGGCGCAACCACAACATCGACATCCTCGTGGACCGGCCGATCATCCGCGCAGGCATCGAGCGGCGCCTGACCGAGTCGGTCGAGCTCGCGCTCGGCCTTGCCGGGAACATCGTCGTGGTCAACTCGCTCGACGGGGGCGATCGGCTGTTCTCCCGGACGCTGGCGTGCGTGGTGTGCGGCATCAGCATTCCTGAGCTCACGCCGAGGGCGTTCTCGTTCAACTCGCCACACGGCGGCTGCCCGGAGTGCCAGGGGCTCGGGGCGCTCTACGACATCGACCCGGAACGCGTGGTGCCCGACCCGGACAAGACGCTGCTCGACGGCGCGATCCTGCCGTGGGCGCGCGGCGACAAGCGCCTGGTCCGCGACGCCCTCGAATCGCTCGGGCGCCACTTCGGCATCGATCTCGAGACGCCGTTCGGCAAGCTGCCGAAGAAGGCCCGCGACCTCCTGCTCAACGGCCCCCAGTCCGCGATCCGGGCCCAGGCAACCTCGAAGGCCGCCGAGACCAAGGGCTCGAAGCCGGCCAGGCAGGCCCGCGATCCGTTTGGAAAGGGGTTCGAAGGGATTCTTCCGAACCTGCGCCGGCGGTATGCGCAGGGCAGCTTCGTCGAACAGGACGAGCTCGAGGTGTACCGCTCGCTGCGCCCGTGTCCGCGCTGCCAGGGCGAACGCCTGCGTCCCGAGAGCCGGGCCGTCAAGGTGAAGGGACACACCATCACGGACTATGTCAGCCAGCCGATTGCCGACGCCCTGCTGAGGTTCCAGTCCCTGCCGCTCACCGGACGGGAAACGCTGATTGCCGGGCGCATTCGTCGAGAAATCGAGGAGCGCCTCAGGTTCCTCGTCGATGTCGGCGTCGGCTACCTCACGCTCGGCCGCAGCGCGGCCAGCCTGTCGGGCGGCGAGGCCCAGCGGATCCGCCTCGCCACGCAGATCGGGGCCAACCTCAGAGGCGTCCTCTACGTGCTGGACGAGCCGTCGATCGGCCTGCACCAGCGGGACAACCGCCGGCTGCTCGCGACGCTGAAACGGCTGCGCGACCTCGGCAACACGGTCATCGTCGTCGAACACGACGAGGAGACGATTCGAAGCTCGGACTACGTCATCGATCTCGGGCCCGGCGCAGGCGAGCACGGCGGGCGCGTGATCTTCCAGGGCACGCCCGCGGCGCTGCAGGAGGCCCCCGATTCGCTGACGGGCCAATACCTCAGAGGCGACCGGGTGATCGAAGTGCCCCGCTTCAGGCGGGCCGCGCTGAAGGGCGAGCTGGTGGTGCGGGGAGCGCGCGCCAACAACCTGAAGAATCTCGACGTGCGCATTCCCATCGGCCTGTTGACCGCCGTCACCGGGGTGAGCGGATCCGGGAAATCGACGCTCGTCAACGACATCCTCTATCGCGCCCTGGCCCGCACGCTCTACAAGGCCAGCGACCAGCCCGGCCCGCACGACCGGATCGAGGGCATCGATCTGATCGACAAGGTGATCGAGATCGACCAGTCGCCCATCGGCCGGACGCCGCGTTCCAACCCCGCGACCTACACCGGCCTCTTCACGTTCATCCGCGAGCTGTTCGCGATGATGCCCGACGCCAAGGCCCGCGGCTTCAGGCCCGGCCGGTTCTCCTTCAACGTGAAGGGCGGACGCTGTGAGACGTGCCAGGGCGACGGCGTCATCGCGATCGAGATGCACTTCCTGCCCGACGTCTACGTCACCTGCGAGGAGTGCAAGGGCCGCCGCTACAACCGCGAGACGCTCGAGATCAAGTACCGCGGCCGCTCCATCGCCGACACGCTGGAGCTGACGGTCGACCAGGCGCTGCCGATGCTCGAGAATTTTCCACCGATCGCAACCAAGCTGCGGACGCTCCAGAGCGTGGGCCTCGGCTACATCACGCTCGGGCAGTCGGCGACGACGCTGAGCGGGGGAGAGGCGCAGCGGGTGAAGCTGGCAAAGGAGCTCTCGAAGCGCGGAACGGGGCGGACGCTCTACATCCTCGACGAGCCGACAACCGGCCTGCACTTCGAGGACACCAGGAAGCTGCTGGATGTGCTGAACAAGCTGGTCGACCAGGGCAACACGATTGTCGTCATCGAGCACAATCTGGACGTGATCAAGACGGCCGACCATGTCATCGACCTTGGTCCCGAGGGCGGTGATGCGGGCGGGCGCATCGTCGCCGAGGGAACCCCGGAGGAGCTGGCCGGCCACGCGCTATCTCATACGGGCCGGTGGCTGGCGCGGGTGCTGCGGCCGTCTGACGACTCATCCATCGTGGCGGCTGGATAGCCTGGCGTTCGGGTCCCCGGCGGTTCGGCGCTGGTAAATGACCTAACCGACGTAGAGGGGTGTTCAGTGTGTGGTCAATAAGCCACACCCATGGTCATAATCGCCGTGGCGATGCGACCACAAGTGCCCGATCTCTTGCGGAATCCTCTCATCGCAAATTGGCTGTAACATATTGAAATATAGCATGTTAACAGCTAGAGAGTGGTGAAGATGATTCCGGAATGGCGCTTGCTTTGGTGGTTGTAGCAATCGATCTCGATGCCCTCGTGACGTTCCAGGAATCGGCGAGACCTCAATGGACATGCAGCGGACAGTGCGACGGCAGGTTGCTTGTGCAGGAATCGGCCTGCATACCGGAAATAAAGTCACCCTCACGCTGAAGCCCGCGCCGGCGGACTCGGGAATCAGGTTCAGGCGATCCGATCTTGGCGGCCCGGAAATCCCCGCATCCCTGGTGAGCCTCTCGGCGACCAATCACGCCACCGGGCTCAAGCGCGACGGGGCGACGGTCGAGACGATCGAGCATCTGCTGGCGTCGCTGGTGAGCCTCGGGATCGACAACGTTCTGGTCGAGCTCAACCACCGTGAAGTCCCGATCATGGACGGCAGCGCGGCGCCGTTCGTCTACCTGATCCAGGAAGCCGGCACGAAGTCGCTTGGCGTGCCCCGACGCTACCTGAAGGTGACGAAGCCGATGACCGTCTCGCGCGGCGACAAGCTGATGTCGCTGTACCCCGCGGACCACTTCAAGATCACCTACAGCATCAGCTTCGACCACCCGCTGCTGCGCCACCAGGCCCAGACCGTCCAGGTCACCGAGGCATCCTTCGTCGACGAGATTGCGCCGGCCCGCACCTTCGGCTTCCTGAACGAAGTCGAGATGATGCGCCAGCACGGCCTGGCGCTGGGCGGGTCGCTCGAGAACGCGATCGTCCTCAGCGAGACCGGCGTGCTGAACAATCAGCTGCGGTTCGAAGACGAGTTCGTCCGCCACAAGATGCTCGATGCGATCGGCGACCTGGCGCTGCTGGGCTACCCGATCATCGGACACGTCGTGGCTCACCGGGCCGGCCACGCGTTGCACACCGAGATGGCCCGAAAGGTACTCGACGAGCCCGGGGCCTGGACGCTGGTAGAGCTGGCGCAGGCGCCTGAACGGGCTGATCTGCCGGTGCCGGTGACCGTCAAGGCGTAGCGACGCCGCCGCCATCGACAGAATGTTCGATACGAGGGCCGCGTGCACGCGGCCCTCGGCGTGTACGCGGAGGAATGGCGGCGAAGTCGCCGACAAGGCCCCAAGCCCCACGCCTTGGGCCTTTCTCATTTCACCAAGAACGGGTGCGTCGTCGTCTGGGACCCGCACGCCTCGAACCAGTCGACGCCCTCGTAGACGAGGTCGAACTTCAGCTGGTACCGGCCAGGGTCCGCCGGCGAGGGAACCTCCATGGTGATGTCGACCTGGTGGCCGGGCATCAGCGTCGAGGGCAGCCTCGACCGCGCATGGTTGAGATCGACGAGCGTGCCGTCCTCCGAGAGCAGTTGGGCGCCGAGGCGGACCAGGCGTCGGCCGTAGGTGGCCTGAGCCGGGAAGGGCCGGGCGGACAGGTTGTGCACGCGCGTCTTCACCCGGGTCATCCGGCCGACCCGTCCGGTGATCGGGCGGCCGCGCCACAGCGTCTTCACGTCGATCTTCGCCCTGGGTGTCGCGCCGGGCAGTGCATTGCCCAGGTTGCTGCTGTCCCACACCTCTTCCCTGATTGACTCGAACTCCGGCGTGCCGGGCTTGAATCGCAGGGAGAAGGCCTGCTCCGGGTGGTCGGTAATCTCCCACGACAGCCGGTCGACGCCGATCTTTGCGGCCATCTCGCGCGCCCGGTTCATTTCTTCGTCGCTGTCGTTCCACCTGAACAGGATGTATCGCCAGTTGATAAAAGGGAGATCCCTGCCCGACGCCCGTTTTTCCTCGGCCATCGTGCGGAGATTCGCAAGCGCCACCTCCAGCCGTCCCCGCTGGCGGTAGCGCCCGTAGGTTTCCTGCGTGGCGCCGTCGATCGAGAAGGTGACCTCGTCGATGCCCGAGTGGACCAGGCGCCGGACGGCCTCTTCCTTGAAGGCGAGGCCGTTGGTGCTGGTATAGAGGTAGATCTGCGGGAATCGCGTCTTGATGTACTCGCACATCTCCACGGCGCGCTTGTGGAGGAACGTCTCACCGTAGTTGAAGAAGTCGATCCGGACCAGCGACGGGCCCGTTTCGTCCACGGCGCGCCGGAACACCTCGAAGTCCAGCATGCCCGCTTCACGCGTCCGGGCGATCCCGGTTTCCGGCGCGCAGCAGGCCTCGAGGCACGAGATGTTGCAGGCAGCCGTGCACTCGATGAAGATCCGGTTCGGGTGCACCGCGACGTCCAGGGCGCGCTGCGGCGCCGGTTCGTCGCCGGCGAGCGGCCTCTTCAGCGGGCAGTCGCCGCAGAAACGGGAGCCGCCCTGGTTCAGCTCGCGCCGCAGGGTGTCGGCCGTCGTGCCCGACCAGATCGCGCGGATGGAATCCACGCGCGTGTCCCCGAGGACGCGCTTGCCGTACGGATCGGCGCAGCCGCACACCAGCCTGCCGTCGCAGAGCAGCGTGGCCATGCTCCAGGGCCAGGAGCACGTGAATCGATTGGCGAGGTGATTGAGCGACATGGGGGCACGCGCGGCCGGGGCTATTTGCCGCCGGCGAGCTTCCTCATGTAGGCCCCGAGCTTTTCGTTCTCGAAGGTCACCGTGTTCAGGAAGAGGCTCTCGATGAGGTACGAGCGACGTTCGTCGTCGGTCATCTGGTCGATGAGGAACTGGATTTCCCGCATCATGTCTTCGAAGGACCGTTCGAGCTCGCGCTTGGCCGTGACCTCCTGGTAGAGCGTCTCGACCACCAGGAGAAGATCGGCGTCCAGTGGTATCTCCACGCCGGTGCTGGTCTTGATGGTTCGCATGCTACCCCCCGAAGCTCGCCAGGGCGCTCTGCTCGTCGGCGTGCAGGTCGATGAAGTTCTGGGCCCCGGTCATCGAGAGCATGGTCTCGACGCGCTTCTGGACCCCGCACAGTTTCAATGTGCCGCCGGCCGCCGTCGCCTGACGGTACAGGTCCATCAGGCAACCGATGGTCGCGCTGTCGACGTAGACGACCGGGGCGAGGTCCACCAGAATCCGTGGGGTGTCGGCGGTGATGAGACCGACCACGGCGCCCGAGAAATCGGACAGCAGGGGGTACATCAGCCGGGTTTCGCCGATGCGAACCACCGCGACATTCTTGACCCGATCAATCGTCAGATTCATGCTCGTACTCCGGATCAGCGGCCCGGCCGGCCAGCGGCCGCCCCACGCGGCCCCGCGAGGTCGGGCAACCGGCGTATCTGCCGGGCGAGTTCCCGGCGCCCCCGATTGATGCGCGACTTCACGGTTCCCTCCGGTAAGTGTAACTGTTCCGCGATTTCCTGGTACGACAGTTCCTGAAGATCCCGCATGACCACCGCTTCCTTGAGGGCGGGGGGCAGCTGGCTGAGCGCCCTGCGGAGCTGCTGGGCCAGGTCCCGGCGTTCCATCTGCCGGAGCGGCCCCGCGTCGGCAGAGGCCGGGGCCAGGTCGTCGGGGTTCACGTCCCGGTCGATCGTCTCCCGCTCCTTGCGGACGCTCCGATAGTGATCGATGCACAGGTTGCGGCTGACGCTGATGAGCCAGGTCTGGAAGTTCGCCCGGCGGTCGAAGGTGGCCAGCGACTTGAAGATCTTCAGGAAGATGTCCTGCGTCAGGTCCTCGGCTTCGTCGTGGCGCCCGACGAACTTGTACGCGACATTGAACACCTTGCGCCAGTGCATCCGGACGATGCCGTCCCAGGCGATCTGGTCGCCCTTCAAACATCGCTCGATCAACGCGTTGGCGTCTGGAGCGGCCGGGATGGGTGCGGTCGGAGACATGCAGATCAAGCAGCGTCGCAGAATACTCCACCGGTTTTCGAGTGTCAAACCGCTGACGGTCGGGTAGAATCGTCCGACCGTGGCTGGACTGACGCGAATCGATGGCGAACTGGCGTGCGACGGCATCCGCCTGTCGGAGATCGCTCGCGTGCAGTCGACCCCGCTGTACGTCTACAGCGCCGCCTGCGTGCGAGAGGCCCACACCGCGCTGTCGGCCGCCTTCTCGTCCTATCCCCATACGCTGCACTACGCGCTCAAGGCGAACTCGACGCTGGCCATCGTCCGGCTCATGCGCTCGCTCGGCTGCCGGGCAGACGCCAATTCCGGCGGTGAACTCGACGTCGCCCTGCGTGCCGGTTACGCCCCGGCCGACGTCGTGTTCACGGGCGTCGGCAAGACGCACGCCGAGCTGGAGCGCGCGGTGGCCCTGGGCGTCAAGGCGATCAACATCGAGTCGGACGGCGAGGCGGGCCGTCTGGATGCCATTGCACGAGCCCGGGGCGTGCGCGCACGCGTCGCGGTTCGCGTGAATCCAGACATCGATCCCGGGAGCCATCCGCACATTTCGACCGGGAGCCGGATCAACAAGTTCGGCGTGCCCCTCGAACAGGTGCTGCCGCTGTTCCGCACGATGGCGTCGTGCGCTGGACTGGAGCCGGTCGGCATCCATGTCCACCTCGGGTCGCAGATCCTCGACATGGATCCGATGGTTCGCGTGGCCCGCGCGTTGGCGGATCTCGCCGCGTCGGTGCGCGCCGCGGGAATCCAGCTCCAGCACCTGGACCTCGGCGGCGGCCTCGGCGTCGCCTACGAGACGTCGGCTGCACCGGATCCTGCCTCCTACGCGGCGGCCGTGCTGCCGGCGGTTCGCGAGACCGGGCTGCACCTGCTGCTCGAACCCGGCCGGTTCCTGGTCGCGCCTGCCGGGGTGCTGATGGGCCGGGTGACCGACCGGAAGACCTATCCCGGCTCGCCCGATTTCGTCGTGCTGGACACGGGCATGACCGAGCTCATCCGTCCGGCGCTCTATGGCGCGTATCATCACATCGAGGAAGTCCGCCTTCGTCCGGGGCCGGGTGCCGTTTACGAAATCGTGGGCCCGCTCTGCGAGACCAGCGACACGATCGGTCACGATCGCCGCCTCGGTCCCATCGAGGTGGGGGACCTGTTGGCGATTCGCGACACCGGTGCCTATGGGGCGGTGATGGCCTCGAACTACAATCGCCGAATGATGCCCGCCGAGGTCCTGGTCGACCAGGGGCAGTGGCGCGTGATCAGGCGGCGGCAGACGATTGACGATCTCGTGGCGCTCGAAGACTAAGCACGGCGGGAGATGCTGGTCGGGGCAACTGCCCCGGCTGGATCCCTGCCGCTAGGAGGCATATGCCGGGGTTCCTGATCGCATTCGAGGGGATGGACCAGAGCGGCAAGGCCACGCAGGCGCGGCAGCTGCACGCACGGCTCGAGGCGGCCGGCTACCAGGTCGAGTCGCTGTCGTTCCCGGACTACAAGACCTCGATCGGCATGGAGATCGGTCACGCGCTGCAGGGGGAGCGTAACTACGGCCCCGACACGATGCAGCTGCTTTACATGGCCAACCGGTACGAGTTCCGGCCCCGGATCGAAGAGTGGCTGGCCGAGGGCCGCTTCGTCATCTGCGACCGTTACACGGCCTCTTCGGTCGCGTACGGCGAATCCCAGGGGCTGGATCCCTCGTGGGTCGACAGCGTCCAGACGGGTCTGCCGCGCGCCGCCGTCACGCTCCTGCTGGATCTGGCGGCCGAGCACGCGGCCCGACGCAAGGAACACGATCGCGACAAGTACGAGCGCGACCTGGCCATGCTCGGGCGCGTGCGGGAGAGCTACCTGCGGCAGGCGCGGCAGCACGGCTGGGTCGTCCTGGATGCGACGCGGCCGGTCGGGGAGGTCGCGGCCGATGTCGCGCGGGAAGTGATCTCGCGCCTCGCGCTCCCGTCCACGCACTGAGAGCTCTTCCCCACTTTACGCCCGACGCGTGGGGCGGGGGTGAACTCGCGCCTCGCGCTCACGTCCTCGCACTGAGAGCGCTTCCGCACGTTACGGCCGACGCGTGGAGCGGGGGTGATCTCGCGCCTCGCGCTCGCGTCCACGCACTGAGAGCGCTTTCCACCCCACGCCCGACGCGTGGGGCCCAACTGCAACGTTAGGTCCTGGACGTCCAGAGAGGAGAGCACGATGAGCAACGAACAGGCGGCACCTGAGACGAAAGGTGTAACGGTGAAGTTACTTGCAACGGTCGACCTTGGCCCTGAGATTGAGGGCATGGCAGGGCGCCAACTTCGGACGCGTCTGGTGACCTTCGAGCCTGGAGGCGTCTTCGGCCCGATTCACGACCATAAAGGCAGACCAGGCACCGTCTATATCCTGCAAGGAACGATCACTGACCATCGAAATGGAGTCGCGAGGGAGTACGGGCCGGGATTGGGCTGGCCCGAGGATAGGAACACCACACACTGGCTCGAGAACAGAGGAACGATTCCGGCGGTGGAGATCTCGGTCGATATAATCAGGCAAGAGTAAGCTCAGGCCCGACGTCTAACACCATCGGGCGTTACACACGGCTCAACCGGACGAGCTTCAGCCGGATTCGCCTCCTTTCGCGCGCCGGTCAGCTGGATCAGGCCGCAGAAGAGACATTCCTCTCACCACCACCACGCATCGGAGGTCACATGAGACGGGTCACTGGCATCGGCGGCATCTTCTTCAAAGCCAAAGACGCTCCATCACTGCAGGCTTGGTACAAGCTGCACCTGGGAATCGATGTCCAGGCCTGGGGCGGAGCTGCCTTCGATTGGACCGACGCCGAGGGCAAGCCGGTTGCAGGCACAACGGCCTGGTTGATCGATCCGCAAGAGAGCAATCACTTTGCTCCGAGCTCCGCTCCCTTCATGGTCAACTACCGAGTGGAAGACCTCCGCGCCTTGGTCAAGGCCTTGAAGGAAGAAGGCTGCAATGTGCTCGACAAGGTTGAGGAATCCGACTACGGGACGTTTGGCTGGGTCATTGATCCGGAGGGAAACAAGGTCGAGCTCTGGCAGCCGCCTCAAGGCCAATGACCAGGCTCGAGGAAGACGACGCGACGGGAACGGAGGCGGATAGGGAATGCGCTCGATCCTGGACAAGGGTGACCGGGCCGCAATCGGCGATAGGGTGCGCAAGCTATCGATAGCGTCGACCATCACCTCAGGCAATTCAGAGCGTAGGGACAGTGCGGCCGAACACGCGCATGCAACCGGCGGAGGCGGGCGATGTCGTGGGCGCCGGCGGGTGACGGCGGATCGGTGGACAGACGAGCGGGCTGCGGATCGGTGTTCAACCGGCCGAGTGGATCACGACCGAGCGGCGCCGTCAGCAGGAGGGACACGTGGCACTCGTGGTTCTTCTGAGAGGGGTCAATGTCGGTGGTCATAAGACCTTTCGACCGACGCAGCTCGCCGAGCAACTGAAGCACCTCGATGCCGTCAACATCGGCGCGGCGGGCACCTTTGTGATCCGGCAGCCGGTGACTCGGGCGCAACTCCGCGCCGAACTGGCATCCAGGCTCCCGTTCAAAGCGGAGGTCGTGATCTGCCAGGGCCGCGAGATTGTCAGGTTGATGGCTCAGAATCATTTCGCGGACCAGCCCACGCGATCCGGCACCGTACGCTTCGTGAGCGTCCTGTCTCGACGCCCACGCCTGGCGCCGTCGATGCCCATGAGCATTCCTTCCGGCGGCACCTGGCTGCTGAGAATCCTCGCGAGGGACAATCGGTTCGTCCTGGGCCTGTACCGGCGCCACATGAAGGTCATCGGCTACCTGGGCACGATCGACCGCCTCTTTGGTGTACCGGTCACCACGCGCAACTGGAATACCATGACCGCCATCGCCAGAGTCCTGGGGAAGAAAGGGCCCGATCGACTGGCTCTCGAACAACGACGGGGGCTGCGGCCCAACAAGCGCTCGCAGCCGATGGCGCACGTCGTGAGTCGGTGACGCGCCGCATTGCGGTCGCCCACCGAGCCGGCGGATGGACCTCCGAAGAGCGCCGGATCTCGCGCGCGCCACGGTTCGCAGCCTGGCGGTTCATGGAGTGGTTCGCGCGAGCCAGGCAGTGAAGGACGCGCTTGCAGATCGCATGCGCTGAATGTGAAAGAGCCCAGGCTCCCGCCCGCGTGGCCCTGGAAGGGCATGCAGGGGTCGCCGGGTTCCGAGGCAAGGCAAGGCCACGCGCGGTCACCTTGCCCGGCCTGGGGATGATGGCGTATACGGTAGAGGAGGACCCATGGAGACGACATCTCCCTCCGCCCTGCTTCTCATCGACGTCCAGCAAGGGATGGATGACCCGCGGTGGGGCAACCGGAACAACCCGGGTGCCGAGCGGCAGATCGCTGCGCTGCTCGCCGCATGGCGCCAGGCGAACTGGCCGATCATTCACGTGCAGCACATGTCGCAGGTATCGGACTCGCCCTTGCGCCCGGATGCACCGGGCAACGCCTTCAAGCCCGAGGCCCTGCCGCACGGCAGCGAGCCTGTTTTCCAGAAGACGGTCAACAGTGCGTTCATCGGTACCGCACTCGAGGCCCACTTGCGTCGCCAGGGTATCCAATCGCTTGCGATCGCCGGCCTCACCACCGATCACTGCGTCTCGTCGACGGCCCGCACAGCCAGCAACCTCGGCTTCGACACCGTGGTCGTCGAGGACGCGACCGCCACCTTCGAGCGGACCGGGCCCGACGGGGCACGATACTCCGCTGAGCAGATGCACCGAGCAGCCCTGGCGAGCCTGCACGGCGAGTTCGCTCAGGTGCTGCCGGTTCGGGACGTGCTCGCGCGACTCCCCGGCGGCGCGGCCGGCAGATGACGCCACTGAGCTATCGCATTGTTGCAGGCAGCCCGTGGTGTCGGAGACAACATGAGTGATGCCCGGCGTCTGGCCGTCGTGCGTGCGGTCCACACGGTGATCTACCTCGTGATGGTCGCTTCGATCTTCATCCTGATACTGGCGGGCGTCACAGGGTACGCCGGCTTCTGGCTCTGGGCGGCGCTGGGACTGCTCGCCGTTGAGACGGCCGTCTTCGCCGGTAACGGACTGAAGTGTCCCTTGACGGCACTTGCGGTCCGTTACGGCGCCGAGAAGGGATATGCGTTTGATACGTTCCTGCCTGAACGTGTCACACGACAGACATTCAGGGTGTTCGGTTCCCTGATGGTGTTGGGCCTCGTGCTCCTGGCTCTCCGTTGGGGCGGCGTCCTCGGGTGACAGATTCGACTTCGTCATGACGCACTGGAGTGACGACGAGGCACTGCGGGGGGCGTGGATCTCTGGGGCCTGACCCCGGTGCTCGGTTGGCGTGGGGACGCCCCGGGATTAGTTCACACCCACTGTTGTGGCGGTTGCAGCCCTGCGCGCACCGGACGAATGGCGATACAAATCGCGCTCAGGAGCGTCATCGACAAGGGAGCAGAGCTGAGGTGACCCAAGAACGGCACCCATGGTCGGCTGCGTGGCTCGCTCTCCGGAGTCTCTTCTGGACGATCGTGTTTCCGGGCGTGGTCGCAGGTTACGTGCCGTGGCGGTTCTTTGGGCTGGCCAAGACGGGACTCGACCCGCTCGACCCGATTTGGCTCCTGGGACTCGTGTGCATCTGCGCGGGTGCGGCACTGTTGGTTGCGTGCATCTGGGAGTTCGCCCGCAGCGGGCGCGGCACCTTGTCGCCCATGGATCCGCCGCGTCGCCTGGTCGTCCGCGGTCTGTATCGGTACGTCAGAAATCCAATGTACCTGGCCGTCACGACGATCGTGCTCGGCGAGGGACTGGTAACCCGGTCCCCGGCACTGGCCGCTTATTGGGCGATCTGGTTCGCCGTGGTGAACCTGTTCGTCTTGGGCTACGAGGAGCCGACGCTGCATGAGCGCTTCGGTGATTCGTACGCCGACTACAGCCGGCGCGTCGGCCGATGGATCCCCAGGCGTCCTTCCCGAGACAGACCGAGCTGATCGCAGACGATCCGCTGAGGCCAGCGCTGGAACCGGGGCTCACCTGCAATGAGTGTCTTCGCCCCTCGGGCGGACAGCAAAGGCTCGCGAGCGCCATTCCAGGGCGCGCACCCAATACCATCGTGCGCCGGGCTCAGAACCGGACCAGTCCGCCCAGCATGAAGACGGCAGCGGCGCTTGCGACACCCACCAC
This sequence comes from uncultured Acidobacteriota bacterium, assembly GCA_963843385.1. Taxonomy (GTDB): domain Bacteria; phylum Acidobacteriota; class Vicinamibacteria; order Vicinamibacterales; family JAKQTR01; genus CAVOHU01. Next base: position 339,165 of record CAWJJY010000003.1, on the reverse strand, counting down.
GAGGGCCGAGAAAAGTCCGACGTAGAACGGCGTGATGCCGAGCCCCTTGAGCGTGGTCAGGCGCGTGCCAAGCCCCACGCCTGCCATGGCCATCGCGAGCGCGTAGCCTGCCCAGTCGCTCACCGACGCCACGGCGGCGCTCCATTGGGGTTTGCTGTACAGACCGATCGCCATCCCACCCTGCGTGATGCCGGCATCACCCGCCGATCGGACTGCCGCCATCGCAATGAACCCCAGGATGAACACCGGGAACAGCTTCCTCGCGCTCACGGCCCGGGGCCCGCCTTCGCCCGCCGTCCGCCGCGCATAGATGACGGCCATCAGCGGAACCACGATGGCGATGAAGACGTTTCGGACCAGCTTGATGACGATGGCCACGTCCGCGGCGCTTGGCTTGGTGTGTATGCTGTAGGCCTGGTCGTAGATCAGCGCCGCCCCTGTGACCTGTGCGGTCTCGTGGATCGCCGTTCCCTCGAACAGCCCGGCCATGATGACGTTGCCGCCGAACATCGCGTGCGCCAGGTACGGGTACACGAGCATGGCCGCGATGCCGAACACGGTGATGTTCGCCACCGCGTAGGCGACCTCCTGATCTTCTGCATCGATGGCCGGGGCCGCCGCGACAATTGCGGTCGCGCCGCAGATGCTCGTGCCGACGGCCATCAGCGTTCCAAGGCGGCCCGGCAGCTTCAGGAGGCGCGTGAAGTAGGTGGTCAGCACCAGGCCAGTGACGACGCAGGCCAGCACGATGGGGACGCCCCAGATCCCGATCCGGGCAGCGTCGAACACGCTCAGGCGGATGCCCATCATGATGATGCCGAGGCGCAGCAGTTTCTTCAGGCTGAAGGAGACGCCGGGTGCGACCGACGCCGGGATCGGCAGCGTGTTGCCCACCACGAGGCCGATGATGATCGCCATCATGATGTAGCTGACGAGCCCCTTGAATCCGAGGCTCGAATTCACGAAGTCGGCAAGCCAGACAGACACGATGACAACCAGCGCCGCCATCAGGAGGCCCGGCACCAGTGCCGGCAGCTCAGTGGCCGACATGCCGAAGAGCGCGCGTTCGATTGTGGACGCGGGACGGACGGGAACGGATGCAGGCGTCGACGCCTGCGTGGGGGTCGTCATGGTATCTCCGCAAGAAAGGCCGAAGGAGTCCTGTCATCATAGTCCGACTCGGGGTTCCGCGCGAGGTCCGAATTCCGCGCGGTGCCCGCTGCGAGGTCCGCCTTCGCCCTCCTCCTGCCGCCATGAACGTGTGTCGCCGCTCGCGCTGATCCCGGGGCTCACCAGTGTTGCGCACCTTCGCCCGGGCCATGCGGGCTGAAGCCCACCTGCTCCATTCCCCGCGCGTCGTCGACTTCACTGGGCGCCGGGATCAGGACCGCCGGATCGTGCGTGCCGCCGTCAGGGCACGCACCTCCCGTGCGCCGCCGGCCTTCAGGACGCGGGCGCAGGCGTCGAGCGTCGCCCCCGTCGTGCTCACGTCATCCACCAGGACGATCACCGCACCGTCGAGCACGCGGCGCACGCGTTGCCATTTCCAGCGGCCGGCCCGCACGAATCGTCGGACCACGACGGCGTCCGCCACGTTCCGGCGCCGCTCGGCCGCGGGGAGTTCGACCTGCGACCGGGTGGCCCGCCGCCGCCTCAGCACTTCGCGCACCGGCAATCCGAGTCGCCGTGCCAGGTCGGCGGCCTGGTTGAACCCCCGGGCGTGATAGCGAATCCTGTGCAGCGGAACAGGGACGGCGAAGGCGGCGCCCTCAACAAGGTCCGCCCCGTGCTCGCGCATGAGGTCGCCCAGCCGCCGTCCGATCGATCGGCGTCCGTCGTACTTGAACGCGTGGATCATCTCCCGCAAGACGCCGTCGTACTCTCCGACCGCCCGGCCACAATCGACCTCACGCCCCTCCTGGCGGCAGCGGTCGCATCGTCGACGCGAAGCCGCCGACGCGGACGACGCGCACGAAGCGAACCCCGACCCGGCCCTCGTCTCGGGGTGCCGGAGCGAGCCGAAGGATCGCGAAAGGGCCGGGACAGGCGAGAGCGGGTCGCCGCAGAGGTCGCAGCGGGGAGGCCGGATGGGCCGAATCGACGACCAGCAGGCGTCGCACACAGGCCCGCCGAGCGGATGGTCCAGCGGTGATCCGCACGCGGCGCAGGAAGGCGCGATCGCCACCGCCATCACGCCATCGACCAGCCTTGCCGACCGGTTGGCGAGTGACTGCCAGAGGCGGCGCGCCCCGCCGGTGGCTCGACAGGCGGCCGGCTCAGGCGGGGGAGTCGGGGATCTCGATGCGGAGGGCGCTGCCCCAGAGTCGTTCCAGGCCGTAGAATCGCCGGGTCTCCGCATTGAAGACATGGACGATGAAGTCGAAGTAATCGAGCAGGATCCACTCCGCCCGCTCGTAGCCTTCGACGTGAGCCGGCCGGACGCCCTCCATGCCGAGCGCCTGCTCGACGCCGTCGGCCAGGGCCTTCACCTGGCGCGCGTTGTGGCCCGAACACAACAGGAAGTAATCGGCGAACGATGCCAGCTTGCGAAGGTCGAGCACCACCACATCGTCGGCCTTCTTGTCGTATGCCGCGCGCGCTGCCTGGCGCAGGGGCTCGGGCAGCGAAGCGGGCGTCGCAGCGCGCTTCGTCTCGGGTTTACTCATGCAAGTCGTTGGCCGCGGGCCGACGCGATCCGTCCGGTGCACCTTGCGCGCCGTACAGACCGTGGCGGCGAATATGAGACTCGACCTCGGGCGGTACCAGGCCCGCAAGCGGCCGCCCGTCGCGCGCTCGTGCGCGCACGTCCGTCGATGAAACTGCCGGTGTATCCACGTCGAGGAGCCACACGCGAGGCGTGCGCTCATCCAAAGGCCTGCCCGGCGGGCGCAGCAGGTCGACCGTGCGGGGTGCCAGTTCGGGAAGGCGGCGCGGAATCTCTGCGACCGGGAAGCCCGGCCGGGTGCACACGATGAAGTGAGCGAGGTCCAGCAGAGCCGGGTAGTCGCGCCACGTCGCAATTTCTGCAAACGCGTCGGCACCGGTGATGAAGAATATCCGCGAACAGTCGAGCCCGCCCGAAATCAGGGTCCGGAGCGTCTCGGCCGTGAACGAGGGGCCGGGCCGCCGAAGCTCGAGGTCGCTCGCGAGGAATTCCGGGGTCGCGGCAGTCGCCAGCGTGACCATCGCAAACCGGTGGAACGGCGATGCCACGGGGTCGGCGGGACGATGCGGCGGATCCAGGGCAGGGATGAACAGGATTCGGTCGAGATCCAACTCGTGGCGAGCCGCGTGTGCGGCTGCCAGGTGGCCCGCATGGATGGGATCGAAGGTACCACCCAACACGCCGGTCCGTGAGAAGGTCATCAGTGGTCAGCCGGGAGCTGAAGGTGACGCCACATGGCCTTGATCAATGTCTCGACCCCGGCCCCGGTTACCGCCGAGATGCGGTAGAACGGGATCTGCAAGTCCGCCAGGTGCTGGGCGAGCCGATCGACGGCTCCTCGATCGTCGACCACATCCATTTTATTCGCAGCAGCCAGTTGCGGCTTGTCCGCGAATTCCGGCCGGTAGAGCGCCAGCTCGCGCCGAATGGTCTCGAAGTCCGCCACCGGGTCGCGGCCGGTCTCGCCCGACACGTCGATCATGTGGACGAGCAGCCGCGTGCGCTCGAGGTGCCGGAGGAACTGGTGACCCAGGCCAAGGCCGCGGTGCGCGCCCTCGATGAGCCCCGGCACGTCGGCCACCACGAAGCTCCGATCGCGGCTGAGCGACACCACGCCGAGGTGCGGCGTCAGCGTCGTGAACGGGTAGCTGGCAATCTTCGGCTTTGCCGCGGAAATTCGCGAGATGAGGGTCGATTTCCCCGCGTTGGGATAGCCGACCAGTCCCACGTCCGCCAGCAGCTTGAGTTGCAGCCGGAGTCGCCTCTGCTCCCCGGGCACACCCGGATCGGCTCGTCGCGGCGCGCGGTTGGTCGCCGATACGAAACGGGCGTTCCCGCGCCCGCCCTGCCCGCCCTGCGCCACCCGCACGCGGCTGGAGGCCTCGACCAGGTCCGCCAGTTCGACGGGGTCACTGTTATCGGGAGGCAGGTCGAAGACGACCGTGCCGACGGGGACGTCCAGCCTCAGGTCCTTGCCCTTGCGCCCGTGGCGGTTGGACCCCTGCCCGTGCCCGCCGCGCTGGGCCGAGAACTCCGGGTGGAAGCGGAAGTTGACCAGCGTGTTCAGGTGCGCGCTGGCCTGGACATCGACCGATCCGCCGTCGCCGCCGTCGCCGCCGCTCGGTCCGCCGCGGGGCACGAACTTCTCGCGCCGGAACGCCACGCACCCGCGGCCGCCGTCGCCGGCCGCCACACGGATTTCCACCTCGTCTACGAACATTGAGGTATCACGGTATCACACCGGGGACCAGGGGCCGGGCGCCAGGCGCTGGTTGGACACGGACGCTGATTTTGGGGGCTGGGCGCTCGACGCTGGTCAGCCACGCGTACAACGGAAAGGCCACAGGCGCCCATGCGCTCCGTGGCCTCGTGGCGTCCGATTCCAGAGCCGAGCCTAGCTGACGGGCTCGATGCTGATGAACCGGCCGCGGGCGCCGTGGTCCTCGAACTTGACCCGGCCCGAGATCTTCGCAAACAGCGTGTCGTCCTTGCCGAGGCCGACGTTCAGTCCCGGCTTGAATCGCCGTCCGCGCTGTCGCACCAGGATGGAGCCGCCGCTGACGATGTTGCCGCCGAACCGCTTGACGCCCAGCCGCTGCGAATTGCTGTCGCGGCCGTTGCGTGAGCTGCCCTGACCCTTTTTATGTGCCATGGTCGTGCTTTCCCGTCAGACGACGATGTCGGTCACGCGGATACGCGTCAGATCGGCGCGGAACCCGTGGCTGCGCCGCATCTGCTTCCGGCGCTTCTTCATGAATACTCGAACCTTGGTGCCGCGGACGTGCTCCTCGACGACGCCGAGCACCTTGGCTCCCGCGACGAACGGGGCGCCGGCGACGATGTCCCCGCTGTCCGTGGAAACCAGGAGCACCTGATCGAAGGTCACCTCCGCGCCAGCCTCCGCGGCCTTGCGGTCGACGACGACGACGACCCCGGGTTCGACCTTTACCTGATGTCCGCCGTTTTGAACGATCGCGTACACGACTTGACTCCAGTCCGCCAGGGCCGGCTGCAGCCTAGAGGCGCGCCATCAGGGCCCGTGGAAAGAATCGAGTATACCATCGGCTGGCTTGCAAGGTAAACCCGCAGCCGCATCCGTCTTTGGCGACGCCAGGACCCGACGGTGACGCGCCGCCCAACGGAATGGCGTCGGGCGTGTGGCCGCTTACCTGATGAGGAACCGCGTGCCCCGGATCTTCTGGCTGCTGAGCGTGCCCAGGAACGCGGGGATGAGCCGTTCCATCAGTTCGAAATAGGAGGAGAGCGCCGGCGTGCTCTGATCGGCGTTGTAGAGCACCTCTTCACGGAAGGTCTCCGAGTAGAGGACGTTTCCCGTCCGCCCGTCGATGAACACGAACTTGGGCTTCAGGATGAACCCTTTCCGCTCCTGGTATGTGCGGACCGGCACGACGCGACGGCGGCCGACCGCGTCGTAGACCTCCTGCTCGCGCGTGACGAACCCCGATCGCGCATTGGGCGAGAACATCACGGTACCGGTGACGATCAGCGGACCCTGATATTCCTCGCCGATCTTCTTCCAGTAGGCCGCGTTGGCGAACAACGGATCGAACAGCTGGAGTTCCTTCTCGTCCTTGATCTGCTTCGGCAGCTCGGCGGCGACCCCGTCACCCGCGGGCGGCTCCGCCGGCTTGGTCTGTCCCGCCACTTCCATCAGCGGCAGCACGTCGGAATCGATGACCTTCAGCGCGGACTTGTTGCGAAGCTGCGTGCGCAGGAGCCGGACGGTCTCGAGGTTTGCGTCCACGTCCTCGGTCCCCCCGGCCACGAAGCCGGCGACCAGTACGCGCTGGAATTCGGCCACGTCCAGCTTCGCCTGGATCGGTGTCTCCACCGGGATCTCGAAGAAGTTGACGCACCCGGCCATCGCCAGAAGCATCCCGATGCTAGCGAGGATTCTGGCGGTTCGCACGATCGTTGATTTCCTTGAACAGATCGAAGTTCTGCTTGACGTAGACGTTCTTGGGCGACAGCTTCAACGCCGTTTCGTACGCGGCTTTCGCCTTGGCGAAGGCCCCTTCGTGCTCGTAGCCGACTGCCAGGTTGTTGTAAGCGGCGGCGTAGGTCGGGTCCAGCTCGACGGCGTGCTCCCACCAGTAGATCGCCTCGCGCCAGAGGCCCTGCTCGGCGACCTTGATCCCGAAATCCACCTGCAGGCGGGCTGCGGCGCGGTCTCCCGCCACGGCGACCGCTGACGGCGCCAGGGAGATCACCGCAACTAGTGCGATTGCCCTGAACGAACTGACCATAGGCACCTTGCGCTGCCGTTCCAGATCGACTGAGAGGTAGGCAATTCCAGTATAAAGCCCGGAGGGGGAGGGCGCAAGCCGAGGTGGCACGATCCTGGCACGGACAACCGACCGGTTCCGGAGAGATCCCATGGGTGATCTCGTGTACGCGGTCGCGCAATCACTGGTCTGGACGGTGCCCGGGTCCCGTCGCCGCCTCTCGTCCCGGGAGGGTGAGAGTCCCGAAGGCGACCTGGCACGTGAGGCGCCCGGCCTCCACCCCGAACCGCAGGATGACCCCGAGTACGACGGACTCCGTTCCGCCCTGGCGAGGCGAGGACTCCCATGCGGCGAGATCGATCACTGGGTGGACCTCCTTCGGACCCGCGCACGCCGGGTGCTCTCGGACTCGCGAGGCTCAGGGATCGAGGCCGTCGCTCGAGATGACGAGCGCTATCCGTCGCAGCTTGCGGCGATCCCCGATCCACCCCCGGTGCTGTGGATCCGGGGAATACCGGACTTTCCGCCGCTATCAGTCGCGATCGTCGGCTCGAGAGCCGCCACACCGCATGCGCTGGAAGTCGCCCATCGCCTCGGGGAGGGCCTGGCCGAGGCCGGCGTGACCGTGGTGAGCGGGCTCGCCCGCGGCGTCGACTCGGCCGCGCACCGCGGGGCTCTGGCCGGAAACGGCCGAACCATCGCCATCCTCGGTTCGGGTGTGGATGTGATCTACCCGCGGGAACATGCCGGGCTTGCCGCCGCAATCCTCCGGCAAGGGGCCATCGTCAGCGAACTGGCGCCGCGGACACAGCCGGACGGGTGGCATTTTCCCCGCCGGAACCGTATCATCAGCGGCCTCTCGCTCGCGATTGTCGTGGTCGAGGCATCCGAGTCGAGCGGGTCGCTCATTACGGCCGCGTGCGGATTGGAGCAGGGCCGAACCGTGATGGCCGTTCCGGGTGGCGTGCTGAGCGGCCGGAATCGGGGTGCGCACGGCCTGATCAAGGATGGCGCGCGGGTGGTCGAGGGCGTCGAGGACGTGCTTCAAGAACTGCATCTGGACGTCCCGGCCCGGCCTGACAGCGACCGTACACAGGCTGCCTCCGAGCGGGACCCGCTGGTGCGCGCGATGTTGCCCGGCGAAGTGTATGATCTGGAAAGACTTACCGATATCACAGGACTTGGCGTGGTCCCGCTGCTGGCCCGCCTGGCGGAGCTCGAGATGCGAGGCTGGGTCGAGCGCGCCGGGGGCGCGCGGTTCGTTCGTGCCGGACGAACGTGCTAAGGTAGCAGGATTGTCCACAGGAGAGGCATGTCGAAGTCATTGGTGATTGTGGAATCGCCGGCGAAGGCCAAGACGCTCGCGCGATTCCTGGGAAACAAGTACCGGGTCGAGGCCAGTTACGGGCATGTCCGAGATCTCCCCGAAAAAGCGTCGGAAGTGCCGGCCGAGATACGGGGCAAGCCCTGGGGGCGCCTGGGCGTCGACACCGATGGCGATTTCAAGCCCTACTACGTGATTCCTGCGGGCAAGAAGAAGTATGTCCAGGCGCTGAAGGCCGCGTTGAAAGAGGCCTCCGAGCTGGTCCTGGCAACCGACCCGGATCGCGAGGGCGAGTCCATCAGCTGGCATCTCAAGGAGATCCTGAAGCCGAAAGTCCCTGTCCGCCGGATTGCCTTTCACGAGATCACGGAAGACGCGGTCAAGGAGGCGCTCCAGTCCGCGCACGACGTGGACGAGAACCTGGTGAAAGCGCAGGAGAGCCGGCGCATTCTGGATCGCCTTTACGGATATACGCTCTCGCCGGTCCTGTGGAAGAAAGTGCAAACCGGGCTGAGCGCCGGGCGCGTGCAGAGCGTGGCGGTCAGGCTGCTCGTGGAACGCGAGGAGGCGCGCCGGGCGTTCCGGATGAGCGCCTACTGGGACTTGGAAGCGCGCCTCGCGGCTGGCGGCCGGGAGTTCACCGCCACCCTCGTGCGCGTGGGCAACGAGCGCGTGGCGACCGGAAAAGACTTCGATCCGGCGACCGGCCGGCTTCAGAACGACCGCGTGCGCCACCTGGACGAGGTCGCGGCCAAGCGGCATGCGGACGAGCTTCTGAAGCACCTCCCGTGGTCAGTGACCGGCCTTGACGTGAAGCCGGGCGCCGAGAGGCCGGCGCCGCCCTTCACGACGTCGACCCTCACCCAGGAAGCCAGCCGGAAGCTCGGGTTCTCGACCGAACGCACGATGCAGATCGCGCAGCGGCTGTTCCAGGGCATGGAGATCGGCGGCGGCGAGATCGAGGGCCTCATCACGTACCACCGGACCGATTCCACGACGCTCGGCGACAAGGCCCTGCACGAAGCGGCGCGCGTCATCAAGGAACTCTTCGGCGAGGAATACTACACCGGGCCGAGGCGCTACCAGACCCGCGTCAAGAACGCGCAGGAAGCGCACGAGGCGATTCGGCCGACCGACTTCCGGCAGGCGCCGCAACGGCTGGCCAGCGTTCTCGATTCGGACGAGCAGCGCCTGTACGAGTTGATCTGGAAGCGCACGATGGCCTCGCAGATGCCCGATGCGCGGGTCCTCAAGACCTCGGTCGAGATCAGCGGAACCGGCGCGGACGGGAAGACCTGCGTGCTGACGGCGAGCGGCAAGGCGATCGAGTTCGCCGGCTTCCGGCGAGCGTATGTCGAGGGAAGCGACGATCCCGATGCCGAGCTGGCGGATCAGGAAACGCTGCTGCCCGCGCTCAAGGTCGGCGACCGCGTCGAGAAGCCGGGGCCGGCGGCCCAGGCCCTGACGCTGGTCTCGGTTGCGCCGAAGGGACACGAAACGCAGCCGCCGGCGCGATATACCGAGGCGGCACTCATCAAGGAACTCGAACAGGCGGGCATTGGCCGGCCATCGACCTATGCGCCGACCATCGCCACCATCGAGCGACGCGGCTACGTGTTCCTGCAGGGCAAGGCTTTGGTGCCGAGTTTCTCGGCCTTTGCGGTCACCAACCTGCTGCGCCGGTACTTCGGCGACTACGTGGACGTCGGATTCACGGCCGCGATGGAGGAGACGCTCGACGAGATCTCGAACGGCGAGCGCGACTGGCTCGATTTCATCACCGCCTTCTTCCGCGACGGCGACGGCGTGCATCCGGGCCTTGGCCCGATGGTGATCCGAACCGAGCCGGAAATCGACTACCCGGTCATCGAGATTGGCAAGGACCCGGCTGGCGACGAGCCCCTCCGCGTGCGCATCGGCCGGTTCGGCCCGTTCCTGCAGCGTGGGGAGGGCGGGCCCGGCAACACCGCGACGCTGCCTCGCCACATGCCGCCGGCGGACCTGTCCGAAGAGAAGGCCCTGGCATTGCTGAAGGCCAAGGCGGAAGGCCCGCGTGAGCTTGGCACCGATCCGGTTTCTGGGTTGAGGGTCTACGTCAACCACGGACGGTTCGGGCATTACGTGCAGCTTGGCGAGAACCCCGAGAGCCTGGCCCCTGTCGGCGGCAACGGAAACGGCAAGAGGCCGGCCAAGAAGACGAAGAAGGACACCGACGCTGGGAAGCCCAGGCGCGCATCGCTGCCGACTGGCGTCGCGCCCTCGGCGCTCACGCTCGAAGAGGCGCTCACCCTGCTCAGCCTGCCGCGCGAGCTCGGGGCGCACCCGGAGACCGGCGAGATCATCGTCGCCAGCCGCGGCCGGTTCGGGCCTTACGTCAAGCACGGCGACGACTTCCGGTCGCTCGAAGACGGCGACGACGTGTTCACGATCACCCTGGCGAGGGCGCTCGAGCTGCTGTCCGCTCCGAAGAAATCACGTCGCCAGCAAATGACCCGGACGCTGCTGAGAGCCCTTGGCCCTCGACCGGATGGCGGGGCCGAGGTGAAGCTGATGAGCGGCCGGTACGGGCCGTATGTGACCGACGGCACGGTCAACGCGTCGTTGCCGAAGAACGCCGATCCGGCTGCGATCACGATGCCTGAGGCCGTCGAACTGCTGAAGGCCCGCGCCGCGGCCGGGCCGCCATCCCGGGCCCGCCGGGGCCGGCCGGCCTCCGCACGGCCGCGCGCGGCATCCGCTCACCGGGCCCGATCCTGACGCATGGCGGTGCGATGATCCGAATCATCGGCGGCGGGCTGGCGGGCTGCGAGGCGGCCTGGCAGGCCGCCGAACGCGGCGTGCCGGTCATGCTTCACGAGATGCGCCCCGGGCGTCAGACGGCGGTGCACCGGACTGATCGGCTGGCCGAACTGGTCTGCAGCAATTCCCTCAGGGGCGACAAGCTCGACAACGCCGTGGGCCTTCTCAAGGAAGAGATGCGCCGGCTCGGATCGCTCGTGATGCGGACCGCCGACGCGACGCGGGTGCCCGCCGGCGCCGCGCTGGCCGTCGATCGCGAGCGATTCGCGGACGCGATGACGAGAGCTGTCGAGGAGCATCCGCTCATCACGCTCCTGCGAGTCGAGGTCGAGACGATTCCCGAGCGGCGCAGTCCCGCCCGGCCCGTGATCATCGCGACGGGGCCGCTGACATCAGACGCGCTCTCGGCGCAGATCGCCGACTTCGTGGGCGCCGATCACCTGTCGTTCTACGACGCCGTCAGCCCCATCGCGATCGCGGAGAGCATCGATGCGACCCGGGTGTTCCGAGCGTCCCGCTGGGACCGCAGCCTTGGCCGTCCCGGCGACGGATGCGATCCGCCATCATCCCAGGACGACTCGCCGGGCGACTACCTGAACTGTCCGTTGAACGAGACGGAATACGCAGCCTTCTACGACGCGCTGGTCCACGCGGAGTCTGCGACGGTCCATGATTTCGATCGCGAGACGTTTTTCGAAGGGTGCCTGCCGGTCGAAGTGCTTGCGCACCGGGGGCCGGACACGCTGCGTTTCGGCCCGATGAAGCCCGTCGGGCTGATCGATCCGCGGACGGGGCGCCAGCCGTACGCGGTCGTGCAGCTGCGGCAGGACAATCTGGCCGCCGATCATTTCAGCCTGGTCGGGTTCCAGACGCAGCTGAAGTGGAGCGAGCAGGCGCGCGTCTTGAGGATGATCCCGGGGCTCGAGCGGGCCGAGTTCGCCCGTTTCGGACTGGTCCACCGCAACACGTACATCAATGGCCCCGCCGTGTTGCAGGAGACATGGCAGACGCGCCGGTCGCCCGACCTGTTCTTCGCCGGACAGATCTCGGGCGTGGAGGGGTATGTCGAGTCGGCCGCCTCGGGCCTGCTCGCCGGCATCAATGCGGCCGCGCTCGTGAACCTCGCCGAGCCCCGCCGCGCGCCGCGGACGACAGCCATTGGCGCGCTGGCGTTCTACGCGTCGCACGCGGTCGCGTCGACCTACCAGCCGACCAACATCACCTTCGGCATCATGGAGCCGCTCGCACGTCCGCCCCGCAACAAGCTGGCGCGCAAGCTGGCGATCTCCGAGCGCGCGCTTGCGGACCTCGAGGCGTGGATGAAGCAGGCATGAAGGAACTGATCAAGGCCTTCCTCGACTACCTGCGGCTCAACCGCAGCCTGTCGCCCCATACCCTGCGCGCCTACGACGGGGACGTCTCGCAGTTCGTGGACTACCTGTGTCTGCACACGGGCCGGCCCAAGCGCGATCTGGTGCCGGGGGACTGCACGGTCGCGTCCATCCGGGGGTTCCTCGCCGAACTCTACCGCGAGGAGCGCTCGCGCAAGACGGCCAGCCGCAAGCTCGCTTCGGTCCGGACTTTCTGCCGGTACCTCAGGCGCGAGGGTCTGATGGAAGGGGACCCGGGCTCGCTGGTCGCGACGCCTCGCGTCGAGGAGCGGCTGCCCGAGCACCTCGAGATCGACGAGATGACACGGCTGCTCGAGACGCCGGACACCTCGTCACCGCTCGGGCGCCGCGATCGGGCGATGCTCGAACTGTTCTACGCCTCGGGCCTCCGGCTGAGCGAGCTCACCGGTCTCGACCTGGAGGACGTGAATCTCAGCAGCCGGATGGTGCGCGTCCTCGGCAAGGGCGGCAAGCAACGGATGGTGCCGTTCAACACCAGCGCGGCCGACGCCATCCGCGCTTACCTGAAGGACCGTCCGGCGCTCGAACGCGTGGCGGTCAAGCTCAGGACAGGCCCTCCCGCTCCCGCGCCCGCTCCAAGAGCGTCGCGCCGCACGTCAGGTTCTGGGGCGCTGTTCGTGAACTACCGCGGTGGCCGGCTGACCGGGCGAAGCGTGCATCGACTGGTCCGGCGCTACGTGGCGTCCTGCAGCGCCCGGTTCGGAATCAGCCCGCACGCGCTGCGCCACTCCTTCGCGACGCACCTGCTCGAGCGGGGAGCGGACTTGCGCACGATCCAGGAACTGCTCGGCCACTCCCGACTGTCGACGACGCAGCGCTACACGCACGTCAGCGCGGCACAGCTCATCGACGTCTACCGCCGGGCACATCCTCGCGCGAGCCTGCAGAACGACCGGAAGTCCGAAGGCGGGGGGCGGTAACCTTCGTCATCAGGTAGTAGGCGACGATGGCCGTCAGCAGCGACGGCACCGTTCCGCCCCACCTCTGGGCAAGGTAGTAAACGAGCGCGCCCAGCGCCCACGCGGTGAGCCCGGGCACCAGGACGCCACGATACGGTCCGGCCGCATCGTACAGATCGGGCACCCTGGCCACGCCGGGCCCAAAGCGGTAATGCGCGACCAGCACGCCGCCGACTGGAACGAGCGCGCCGCCGAGCACCAGCATGAAGTCCGCGTAGCGATCGAGCCAGCCGCCCGCGAACAGGCCCAGCCCCGTCCCGATGAGGCCAATCGACCAAATCGACCACTGCTGGCCCATCTTCGGCACGAGGCTCTTCCAGGCAAGCCCTGACATGTAGATGTTCACGAAGTTGGTCGTGATGGTCGCCAGCACCATCAGCACCGCGCCGGTCCACCCGAGGCCGATGGCCGCCATCATCGCGCCCGGATCGGCGCTGCCGGCCAGCCGCGCCGCAGAAAGGCCGAGTGGCATCATCCACAGGCTCGTCAGCAGCAGGCCCAGAAAGACGGCCCGCGCGCTCGTCCTCTCCGACGAGGTGTAGCGCGAGTAATCGGCGAACATGAGGATCCACGATACCTGGTAGCCGACGACGATGTCGAAGCCGCGGAACCAGGGCGTGACGGGCGCGGGCTGCGTGGCCAGTCGGGCTGTCGTCGACGGAGCCTGGATGACGGCCCACGTGATGGCCGCCCCGACCACGAGCAGCAGCGGCACAACCACGCGATCTGCCAGGCCGACCGCGCGCGGGCCGAGTGCGACCACCGCGGTCGACACCAGGCCGAGCAGCGCGATCCAGACGGGGAGTGACGACTGGCCGCCCAGCAGGCGCGCGCAGACCGACGCGGCGATGACGTTGTTGACGGCGATCCAGGCGAAGTTGGTGAGGTAGAGGAGCCCGGCCACCAGGCCGGCGCCCTTCACACCCAGCGGCGCGCGCGCGGCGATGACCGACGGGACGCCAAGCCGGGGACCGAGGACCGCCAGCGACGCGACGAGCAGCGATCCGCCCGTGGCGCCCACGACGATGAGTACCAGCGCAACCAGGGGCGTGAACCCGGTGGCCAGCGTCGCGCCGACCTGCAGGGTGGTCGCGACGATATTCGCGCCCGCAAAGATCCAGAACAGATCGAGCCCGCTCTGCCGGCGCTCTTCCGGCGCCGAGGGTCCGATGTCGGCTGCGTTCATGGAGGATCAGGCGGAGGCGGCCGGGATGCGGCCTCCCGTCAGGGCTCGGTCGCCGCTCGCCGGCCCTTCGGGATCTCGATGCCCAGCGTCTTGATCTTGTAGTTGATCACCCGGGGGCTGATGCCGACCAGTTCCGCGGCGTCTTTCTGCACCCAGTTCGACATCCGGAGCGCTTCGATGAGCGCCTGCCGTTCGATTTCTTCGAGCGCGATGCCGGTTGGCGGGATCCGGACCACCGGCGCTCCCTTCTCGTCGCCCGCGGCGCCCACCGAGTCGCCGACGCGGAGGTCGTCCACGGCGATGATGGGCCACTCGGCCAGCAGGACGGCACGCTCCAGGCAGTTCTCGAGCTCGCGGATGTTGCCCGGCCAGTTGTAGCGCATGAGCAGCTTCTGGGCTTCCGGGGAGAGCCCGTCGATCTTCTTCTTGAGCTCCGCGCAGAACTTGCGGATGAAGAAGGCGGCCAGCGCGGCGATGTCTTCTTTTCGATCGCGCAGGGGAGGCATCTCCACCGACACGACGTTGAGCCGGTAGTAGAGGTCCTCGCGGAAGAGCCCCGAGGCGACCATGCCCGCCAGGTTCCTGTTGGTGGCCGCGATCAGCCGGACGTCGACTTTCAGCGTTCGTGTGCCGCCCAGCCGTTCGAACTCGTGCTCCTGCAGCACGCGGAGAATCTTCGCCTGGGTGCTCGGGCTCATGTCGCCGATTTCGTCCAGGAACATGCTGCCGCCGTCGGCCTGCTCGAACCGCCCGATCCGCTGCTTGTCGGCGCTGGTGAATGCGCCCTTCTCGTGGCCGAACAGTTCCGACTCGAGCAGGTTCTCCTGGAGCGCCGCGCAGTTCACCTTGACGAAGTTGCGGCCGGCCCGCAGCGAGTTGTGGTGAATCGCGCCGGCGATGAGTTCCTTGCCCGTGCCCGTCTCGCCGCGGATGAGGATGGTCGTGTTGCTCTTCGCGACCTTGCGCACGATGTCGAGGACGCGCTTCAGGGCGCCGCTGCTGCCGACAATCGCGTCGAACTGGTAGATATCGCTCTGCGTGTGCCGCAGATACTCCAGCTCGTGGCGCATCCGGCGCATCTCGAGCGCCTTCTCGACCTTGACTTCCATCTCCTCGATCTCGAACGGCTTCTGCACGTAGTCGAACGCGCCGATCTTCATGGCCTCCACGGCCGTGCCGATCGACCCGAACGCCGTCATCAGAATGACTGCTGTCGCCGGATACAGTGCCTTGGTGGTCCGCAGTACGTCAAGCCCGTCGCTGCCCCCCATCTTGAGGTCGCTCAACACGACGTCGAAGGTGCCCTCGTGGAGCCGTTCAATCGCGATGTTGCCGTTGGGCGCCTCCTCGACGTCGTGCCCGGCCTGCAGCATGGCGCGCGCCAGCCCGCGTCGCAGCGCGTCGTGATCGTCGGCGATGAGGATCCGTCCCATATGTGCCTCGTCTATCCCGCTACAGCGGCAGCGAACCGGATGCCACGACGGGGAGCGTCACGCGGAAGGTCGCGCCGTGGCCCGGTGATGAGTTGATGTCGATCCGGCCCTCGTGCGCATCGATGATCTTGCGGACGATCGCCAGCCCGAGGCCCGATCCCTTGGCCTTGGTCGTGAAGAAGGGCTTGAATATCCTGTCGGTCATGCCCGCCATGATGCCTGGCCCGTCGTCGGCGACCTCGAGAATCACCGTCGAGGAGCGCGTCGGATCCGGCGACTCGACCTGGGCCGCGCTGATGTGGACCATCCCGCGGCCTTCGAGGGCCTCGAACGCGTTGATGAGCAGGTTGGACACGACTTGCCGGAGCTGAAAGTGATCCGCGAGCATCGGCGGAAGGCCGGGCGGGATCTTGACGTCGACCACCGTCTGGCCCCGGTCGGCGTGGCTCTCGGCCATCGCGACCGCCTCGTTGACCACGCGCGCAATCGAGGTCCGGTCCATCTCGAGCCGGATCGGCCGGACGAACTCGAGCACCTCGAGCACGATGGCGTTGGCCATCTTGGCTTCGTTGATGATGTCGATGAGCGGGGCGTGGAAATCTGCGCGGTCCGCGAGCTGGCGGCGGAGCAGACCGGCCATGACTTCGATGCTGGCGAGCGGGTTCTTGACCTCGTGCGCGATCGCCGCGGCCATCTCGCCGACCGCGGCGAGTCGATCCCGGAGGCGTTCGCGTTCCTCGGCCTGCTCCACCAGGGTCAGGTCCTTGAAGAACAGCGCCGCGCCCTTCGCCCGGCCATGATCGCTCACCACGCGGCACAGGGTGTAGCCGATCACGCGGCCCGCAGGCTTGAGCCGAATCTCCGCGCGATTGGGCAGGTGGCTCATCTCGAACGCACCAGCCATGATGCGCACCAGATCCGGGTGATCCTTCAGCAGGTCGCTGAAGTGGCGCCCGAGGTCGTCACCGCCGCGCTCGAGCCCCAGGATGCGGTACGCCTCGTCGTTCACCAGCACGACCTGGCCCTTACGCGAGATCGCGAGCACGCCATTCCTCATGCTCTCGACCATCTCCCGGAAGAAGCGATCGGTCGCTCCCCCGGTCGCGACCTGGCGTTGGCGCGGGGGGTTGGGAGGAGCCAAAGGGACAATCCGGCGCGCGGCGCGCGTCGAGGTACGTCGATGCGAAGGTGAGGCCATATCAGTGCCCGGGAACGGCAGATGGAGGCTCTGTGATTTCAATAGTGTAAGCCTCATGGTCCGTTCCGCCAAGCACCGTTATCCATGGATGAACCCGCAGAATTGTTCGGCCATCTTCCACACTGTGGCCATCGCGGGTCCCCGGCATCGAGGAATCCCTGACCGGGCAAAGCGGTCACAATCCTGCCGGGCGCAAGGTCCGTGCCCACCGGAGCCCCAGGGCACAGTCCGGGGACCCGACAGCCCAGTCCGTGTCCCGCACACTGTCGAATCCGGCCACGGCTGTGCGGTCGTTCAATGACGCAAATCCACGGAGTCAACTGGAAATGTGGGATCGGGCCGAGGCGGAGGCCCACCTGCCGACGGGCTCATCAACCGGAGCGGTCACCGGGAGCTCGGGCCGTCGCTCCGGGAGGGATCCTCGAGATCGCACTCCCGGAGCGTCAGTGGCGTGCAGTACCCCGCCTACCTCTTGACTGGAGCCGGCGCGGAGGACGGTCGGCTGCCCCGGCAGCGCCCTTGGGCTGGACCTTCGTCGTGCCGTAGCCGACGGCGTCGAGCCAGTCCTTCGGGTACCCTCCCGAGCGTTCCTGGCCTGGCGCATTGATGTAGCCGTCGTTGTATTTCACGATGAGCGTGTCGGACAGCTTCCACCACGAATCGACCACCCGCTGGGCGTTCGAGTTCGAGTATTCGTTCAGAAAGTCGCGCGCGAGCTGCGGACTCTGCTTGTAGAGATCCAGCGCCCGCTTCTCGATGTCGGGCTGCTTCGTGAAGAACTCGTCCTCGACGGCGGTGTAGGCCCGCTTGATGTCCTCCGCCATCGAGTTGAATCGAATCTGCGCCCAGTTGCTCACGAAGTCGAACGCCCACCAGGCCGCCGTCCGATCGAACTCCGCGCGGGTCCCGATCTCGAACGCCTTGGGCACCTTTGTCAAGCCCGCGTACAGGGGCATGTAGGCGGACGTCTTCGGATCGTCCTCCGCGAACCAGACCAGGCCGCCGATCCAGGCGGGCAGGAAGGCCCTCGACTGGATCACCGTGGCGTACGAACAGCGGAAGATCGAGATGCTCCGCTCCCATCCCAGGTACCCCTGCGGCGGGCGCACGCTGGTGGACCACCTGGTCGGGTTGGAGTATGGGCCCGCAGCCAGTCCCTTCGTCATGTCGAACTCGGTGCCTTCGTATGAATCGCGATGGAGCGCGATCAGATCCCGCGGGCCGACCTTCCGGTCCGGTTTCACCGAGAAGGGAAGCTCGGTGTCCCACGGATCGAGCTTCAGCGAGGGCGCCAGGGTGCTCAGCACCCGCCACTCGCGGCGTGTGCTCCCGTAGGACGCGTTGCCGCCGTACGCCTTGCTGAAATTGAAGGGCTCGCCCTTTTTCCAGAAGCCGAGCTCCTCGGCAACCGACTGGACATTGGCCGACGCCATCACGTTCTGCTTGTCATTCAGGTCCAGCGCGCCCAGCCTCGAGTGGTTCGCGCTCACGCCGACTTCGCCCGACGGGATTCGGCGCGCCGCCCACACGGCTCCCTTTTCTGCGGGGCCGGGCCCGAAGATTTCGAACATCCACGCCTCGTTGCCGTCGACGATGGTCAGGCACTCGCCGCTGTCCGAATACCCGTATTTCGTCCCCAGCCCGCCCATCATTGCGATTGCCTCGCGTGCCGTCGCGGTCCGTTCGAGCGCGACGCGCTGCAGTTCCATGATGTCGAACCAGCCCTCGTCGTTGGAGAGCTCCTGGCGGCCGCTGATGGTCGTCTCACCCATGCCGAGCTGTTTCTCGTTCATGAACGGATACGCGGAGTCGTAGCGCGTGAAGGTTTGAGCGATCTCCGGGATCTCGCCGACCTTCACCGCGGCCGGGCGATCCGCGCCGAGGCCGCCGCCCTTCATGACAGGCCGCATCGAACCGGCCGGGTGAGTGCCGCCCGGCACGATGTGAATCCGGAACTCGTAATGGCCGTCGACCGAGTGGCTCGTCATCGTCGATCCGTCGGTCGACGCGTCCTTCCCGACGGGTATCGAGGTGCAGTGGAAGCCGACCTCCTCAGGATCGATGTCGTCGGGGGCCGGGGCGTATCGGCCCAGCCTGTGGAACACCCCGTTGACATCTGGAGCGGCCGGCGGCGGCGTTGTCGCCGGCCTGACCGCCTGCGCCTGGGCCTGCTGCGCCTCGAGGGGCACCCCATGCGAGGCGAGACCCAAGGTCACTCCCAGCACGCACAAGAAGAAAAGAGTCCGTACTTTCATACCCGTTGGCTCCTTCATTCGTAGACGACCCGGGATCCGGGTGCGTTCGACGGATCACGCAGATACGCGCCCACGCCGTTCCGAATCACCTCGGCGTAGCGCGGGATGCCGCGCGCGATGACCGCGCGGCCGGGATGATCTTCGGACCAGGTTTCGAGCACCTGGGCCACCGACGAGGTGTGGCGGCCGACCCGCACGGCGATCGGCCAGCCCTTTTCGTCGATCTTCTCGAAGAGCAAGCCGTGCTTTCCGGCCCTGACCACGAATTCGTCCTTGCCTGTCAGCAACTGCTCGCGTGTCGTGATGCCGCGCGTGGCGTCCAGGAACGGCTCCGGTGCCTCGAAGAGCAGCGACACGGCCTGCGAGTAGTCCCCGATCTCGCGATGCGACAGCCCGTGCAGGGACTTCGGCGAGAACTCCGTGCCGATGTTGAACTGTTCCACGTCGGTGAGCGTCATCGACACCATCGTGGCCAGGTCCTGACCCTTCTGGTGCGTCACGACCGTGCTGATGACCGGGTACTGCAGCTCCGCTTCGTGCAGGTCGATGACGACGTCGATCTGCTCGCGGCGGATGAACTCCATCAGGGCGAAGCAGGTCCGTTCGGTGAGCGATCCGTTCGCCCGTCCGGGAAAGGCGCGATTCAGATTCCGCACGTCCGCGTAGGCGAGGTTCTGGCCGCTCGGGTAGTGGATGTACACCTCTGGATCGGGCCACTGGTCGAGCGGGTTGCTCCAGCGGTCTCCCATCCTGAACGTCTGGCCGCCGAAGGCTGTCTCGATGGTGTAGTCCGGCGGGTACGCGCCCGACGGACGGGTTGCCGTGGACGCGCTCCGATTGGCGCTCAGCGCGACGATGAGTCGCCCCCGCTCGACGACGGCCTGCTCGGCGATGAGCCAGGCGGCGAGGCGGCCGGCGGGCTCCTCGGGATGGGTGCCGCCCATGACGAACACGGAGCCGCCCGGTAGCCGGCCTTCGAGCACGTACAGATTGATGTCGTTGGCCGAGCCCTTGATGCCGTCGAAATACTGGCTCAGCGTCGTGACCGAGGTCACGCCCGGCCCGAGGACGACGGGCTCTGCCATGTGCCGGCTGCGGTAGAAGCTCGCGCCCGAAGCGGCGAGCAACGCCGCTCCGCACGCGCCGATGATGACTTTTCGGACGACGGGCGGCATCATCGGTGCCTCACTTCAGACGGAGCACGCGGAGGATGAACGGCAGCAGCACGATCAGGTAGAGCACTTCCCGGTCCCACTTTGTCGCCTTGACGAAGTTGTAGAGCAACACCGCCGCGGTGGCTGCGGTCAGCGCGTAATACAACACCGTGACGACGGATTGAAGCACCACCATACTCGAGTCCATTCCTGACCGAATTCTCGCGCCACCGCCCGCCGCCAGTCGCCAGCCGCGAGCCGCCAGTCGCCCGCCGCCCGCCTGGCGTCCTTACACTCCCGTCAGAAACGCCAGCCTCGCGCTGAACACCACCATCAGCGTTCCCATCAGGCAGATGATCGCCGCTGGCACGAGGCAGGCTCGCAGGAACTCCCCGTATGAGCCCTTGAAGCCGACGACATCGACCGTCAACCGCCCGATGATGGCGGTCGGCGGCAGGGCGTCGCCCAGCGGCCAGATCAGGCTCATGCCCGCCAGCGCGACAATCGGGTTCAAGCCGATCGTGTTGAAGAGCAGCACGAGCGGCACGCCGATCACCGGCCCGGATCCCCACATCAGCACCGCTTCCGACGCCGGCAGCAGGGCCCACAACATCGCGAAGACCACCCACACCGGGAGCGTGACGGCGGTGACCGCCATCAGGCCGCGCACGCCGGTCAGCGTCATGATCTGGACGAGCACGCCCGCACAGGTCAACGTCGCCAGCAGCGGCAGCAGCTGATCGATGGTCTCGCGCGATATCCGCCACAGGTTCAGCCGGACCGGCGACACGGCCCACGACGCGACGGCGGCGAAGGCAAACATCAGCGGCAGGCCGACCACCGGCGTCGTGTACGGCCACTGCCTGCCCATCAGCACCAGGAACAGGAACACCGCGAAGGGCAGCACGACTTTCCACCCGCGCATGCCAGCCGGCGCGTCCGGCAGCTCGGCGAGCGCCAGGGTGACATCAGCCGTCGTCCCTCTCCATCCCAGGATGAAACTCGTGAGGAGCCCAGCGGCGAGGCACGGGAGGGCAAGGGGCACGAAGAACCCGACGTAGGGCATGTTCACGCCGGCTGCGGTCATCATGGCCCACAGGCTGACTGGCGGAGCCGCCGCGCTCAAGCCGGCGACGATGAACACGAGCGCCGCGATCCGGACCTTGGGGATGCCCATGTACCCGAGGACGACCGAGACCATGCCGCCGGTGATGAGGACGGTCACGCTGCCGGCGCCGGTCAGTGCGCCGGGCACGAGGAGCAGCAGTGTCAACAGGATCAGCAGCAGGGCCCGCTGCCGGTGGAAGCGCCTGATGATCCCGCGGACGACGAACGCCACGCCGCCGGATTCCTTCAGGAGATTCATGAAGAAGGTCGCCGTCACGAAAATCAGATTGATGTCCAGGTAAGTGGCGGCGCCCTCGGCGATCTGTCTCGGCGGAACGCCGAAGCCCCCGGCGATCGCGCCCGCGACGGCCGCGGCGAGCATCGAGAGCTCGGTGGCCAGCCTGAACAGGCGCACGACCAGGTAGACGGCCACCATCACCGCAAGGACGAAGCCGGCCTGCGCGAACATGTTCACGGGACTGGCGCGCTCCTAGCTGGAGTACAGGTTCTTCAGGACGGTCGCGATCTCGAGGCTCTTCTCGAAGAGGAGGATCGGGATCTTCCGCGCCTTCGAGATCGTGGTGAACCGGCCGTCCTGGTCGCCGTCCTTGCGCACGAGCAGGATCTGCGACTTCGGACACACCGCGTCGATGGACTGCTCGTCCGAGTTGTCGCCGGGCGCCGCGCCCTGCGCGCGCCTCGCCATGCCCTCCACGTGAGCCCCGATGATGACGACGCCCTGCTTGCGTGCTTCGTCGATCAGCGCGGCGGTCCGGGCGAGTTCATCCTTCATCTCCACGCCCGCCGCGCCCATGCCCTTCAGGCTCGCGCCGGTGACGATGATGACCGACTTGTACTTCTTCGTCGCCAGATCCTTGGCCGTCGCCGTCTCCTTGTAGTCGAAGTCGAGGGCGAGCTTCTTCAGGAAGACCGTGACGCGCACCGGGCCGGGACTCTGGCCGCAGGAGGTGACGAGAATGGGAGCCTGGGCCTTGGGGGCCGCAGGCTGGGCGGCGGCGGTGACGGCCACCGCCACGACAAGCGCGGCGCACACCGCGATCGGGAACACGGGTGATGGAACTCTCATGACGACTCCCTGGTGAGGAACCGGCACCGAAACGCGTGGCGTGAAGTACGGGGGGCCGATGGCCGCGGGGGCGGCCGAAGTGTGTCACATCGAACGGAGCGAGGCAAGACGGACGGGAGGCGGACGTCACCAACGCCGCGCCCGCCTGCGACACGGGGCGTTCGACGAGGATCGCCTCGTTCGTCACATCGGCGACCGGGGCCGCGACACGGGCGGACTTTCTCTGACCCGTCCGCGGGCGTCAGATCGGCCCGAGCATCGCGCGAACCCGCTCGGCCAGCGTCTGAATGGTGAAGGGCTTCTGCAGGAACTCGACCCCTTCGTCCAGGACGCCATGGTGCGCAATCACGTTGGCGGTGTAGCCGGACATGTAGAGGCACTTCAAACCGGGGTCCCGCTCCTGCAGGGCGGCCAGCAGCTGCTTGCCGTTCATGCCGGGCATGACGACGTCGGTGACCAGCAGGTGGATCGGGCCCTGATGCGCCGCCCGCATCTCCAGTGCGAGCGCAGGCGTCTGGGCGGCGAGAACGGTGTAGCCCTTCTTCTCGAGGATCTGCCGCCCGAGCTTCAGGATCTGCTCTTCGTCCTCGACCAGGAGCACGGTCTCCGTTCCAGCGAGCGATCGGGTTGCCGCAACCTGCGCACCGGAGTCCGCGTCCGGTTCGGCCCGCGGCAGATAGATCTTGAAGGTCGTGCCGTGGCCGCGTTCGCTGTACACGTTGATGAGCCCGCTGTTCTGCTTGACGATGCCGAACACGGTTGCCAGCCCGAGGCCCGTGCCCTTGCCCGGCTCCTTGGTGGTGAAGAAGGGCTCGAACAGGTGTGCTCGCGTCAGGTCGTCCAGGCCCGGTCCCGTGTCGCTGACCGCCAGCATCACGTAGCCTCCCGGCACGCAGTCCGGCAGGCTTTGCGAGTAGGTATCGTCCAGGGTCACGTTGGTGGACTCGATGCTCAACGTGCCCCCGTCCTCCATTGCGTCACGGGCGTTGACCGACAGGTTCGCCAGAATCTGATCGATCTGGCTCGGGTCCACTTTGACGGGCCACAGTCCGGGGCCGGGCACCCAGAGCAGTCGGACGTCCTCCCCGATCAGCCGATGCAGCATCTTGAGCATGCCGGACACGGTGTCGTTGAGGTCGAGGATCCTCGGCTTGATCGTCTGCTTGCGGGCGAAGGCGAGCAGCTGCCGCGTCAGGCCCGCCGATCGCTCGGTCGACTTCTTGATTTCCTCGAGGTGCTCGCGGGTCCCATCCTCGAGCGGCGCGCTGTTGAGGGCGAGATCCACGTTGCCGAGGATGGCCTGCAGCATATTGTTGAAGTCGTGCGCCACGCCGCCGGCCAGGCGCCCCACCGATTCCATCTTCTGGACCTGCCGCAGCTGATCTTCCAACCGCGCGCGTTCCTGTTCGGCCTGCTGCCGGGCGGTGATGTCCTGGAGCACGCTCAGGAAGAACAGCGGCTGGTTCTGCGGGTCCCGCACCAGGCCCATGGTGAGTTCGCCCACCACCACGCGTCCGTCCTTCCGGACGTAGCGTTTCACCACCTGGGCCCGTTCGAGGTCGCCGGCCACCATGGCGCGGATCTCGGCGAGGCCCACCTGCCGATCCTCCGCGTCGGTCACGTCCAGGAACGTCCGGCCCAGCAGCTCGGCCTCGGTGTAGCCGAGGAAGCGGCAGAACGCCTCGTTGCACCGCAGGAATCGGTAGTCCGGGCTGACCAGCACCGACCCCACCGGCGATCGGTCGAACGATCGCCGGAACAGCTCCTCGCTGCGTTGCAGCGCCAACTCGGTGTGCTTCCTGGGCGTGATCACGTCGAACACGGCCACGAAGTGGTCACGCTTCGGGCTGTAGACCGAGACGGCAAACCACATCTTCAGGGATTCGAGGTGGATCTCGAAGGTCTCTGGTACACCGGTTCGCGCGACCCGCCCGTATGTCTCGAGCAGCCCGGGATCGGTCTGCTGAATGCCTGGGATCACATCTGACACGCGCCGTCCCGTGACATGTTTCAGCCCGGTCAGGGCCTCGAAGGCAGGGTTGACCTCGAGGTAGACGAAGTCCACAGGACGGTCGCCGTCGAACAGCATGCGGCAGTACGCCATCCCGTTCAGCATGTTCTCGAAGAGCGATCGATAGCGGGATTCGCTCTCGCGCGACGCGCCCTCGGCCAGCTTGCGGGCGGTAATGTCCTCGACGATCGTGACGTTGAACGTCGGGGTCTCGCCGGGGTGCCACAGGGGCGAAATGGTCAGGTTGACCCAGACCTCGCCGCCGTCCTTTCGGAGGTACCGCTTCTCTCTCGTGAACCCTCTGATTTCCCCGCGGATCAGCCTTTCGAGGTTGGCGATGTCTTCGGCGAGATCGTCCGGATGCGTGATCGCCTGGAAGCCGAGGCGTTCGATCTCTCCCCGGGAATAGCCGACGATGTCACAGAAACGCTGGTTGACGCGCACGAAGCGGCCCGTGCTGCTCTCAACCTGGGCGACGCCGACGGCCGACTGATCGAAGACGGCGTGCAGCAGCGCCGAGAAATCGTGGGCCCGGCCGCGCCGGCCGCTGGCCGCGGCCTTCCGGGCTTCAGCGCGATCGGATAGACGATGGGGGAGCGTGGGCGTCTGCGGCCGGTCTTTCATCGAGGTCGATCAATGTCACGGTCTGCGCGCCATCGGACCGACGGTCCGACTCCGCGCCTGACCCAATCTCCGGACCAGGGGCTGTGGACGGTACGCGACCCTGAACGCCCTGATCCTACGCCAAGACCCTGGAAATCGGGAAACCCGGCGCTCGGTTGGAACGCGGCGCGAAACGGCTGATCTCCGGGACCGGGTTTGCCGGATAATCCGTCGAGCGCCCCCGCGCGAGGAGCCTGTTCCATGCTGTGCCGCCTGCCCGGTCGCCGTCTCACGCTCAGCTTCCTGTTGCTGTTCCTGTCGATCGCCGGCGCGGCTGTCGCCGTGCGCGGAGCCGGGCCTGAGCAGGCTGCGGTCCCGGCGCCCGACCCGCGCCTCGACTGGTGGCGCGAGGCGAGGTTCGGCCTGTTCATCCACTGGGGCCTCTACGCCGTTCCGGCGGGAGAGTGGAACGGGCGGACGGACTACGGAGAGTGGATCCGCCACTCCGCGAAGATCCCGCTCGAAGAGTACGATCGGTTCCGCACCCGCTTCAACCCCGCGAAATTCGATCCCGACGCCTGGGTCCGGCTGGCCAAGCAGGCGGGCATGAAGTACATCGTCATCACCACGAAGCACCACGATGGGTTCGCGCTGTTCGACTCGAAGGAAACCGATTTCGACGTCATGTCGACGCCGTTCCATCGCGACGTGATGAAAGAGCTTGCGGGCGCGGCGGCGAAGGAAGGAATCCGGATCGGCTGGTATCACTCGATCATGGACTGGCACCACCCGGACTACCTGCCGCGTCGTGACTGGGAAACGGCAACACGGCCCGATGCGGGTGCCGACTTCGAGCGGTACGTGCGCTTCCTGAAGGCGCAGGTGCGCGAGCTGCTGACCAACTACGGGCCGATCGGCGTCATGTGGTTCGACGGACAGTGGGAGGGCACCTGGACCAACCGGCGCGGTCAGGATCTCTACGACTTCGTCCGGTCGCTCCAGAGGTCGATCATCGTCAACAACCGTGTCGGGCGGGCCGGCGGCGATTTCGGCCTCGACCGGGGCCAGGGGTCGATTGGCGATTTCGGCACGCCCGAACAGGAAATTCCCGCGACCGGTGTCCCCGGCCTCGACTGGGAAACCTGCATGACGATGAATCGGAACTGGGGCTACAACCGGGCCGACAAGGACTTCAAGTCGACGAAGGACCTGGTGCAGAAGCTGGCCGACATCGCATCGAAGGGCGGCAACTTCCTGCTCAACGTCGGGCCGACCGCCGACGGCGACGTTCCCGGCCGAGAGCGTCGAGCGCCTGCAGCAAATCGGTGAGTGGATGAAGGTGAATGGCGAGGCGATCCACGGCACCCAGGCGAGCCCGTTCCCGGCGCTGCTCCTGGGGGCGCGCGACGCAGAAGGCCCTCGGTGGCGGCCGCACTCGCCTCTACCTGCACGTGTTCGACTGGCCGGAGGACGGCGTCCTGGACGTGCCGGGGATCCTGAACGACGCGGCGGGCGCCTACCTTCTGAACGACCCGTCCGTGCCGAGCCTCGCCGTCACACGCAGCGGGGATGCGCTGCGGATCTCGCTCCCGCGTGGTGCGCCGCCCGATGCCATCGACACCGTGGTCGTGCTGGACGTGATCGGGAGGCCCGATGTGACCATCCCGCCCTCCATCTCGGCCGAGACGCCGATCTTCGTCGATCGGCTCGAGGTGCGCATCACGTCCGACCGCGACACGATCGAACTGCGCTTCACGGTCGACGGGAGCGAACCGAACGCCCAGTCTGCAGTCGTCAGTGGGCCCCTGCTGCTGACCGATACGACAACCGTCAAGGCCCGCGCCTTCAGGAGCGGCCGCCCCGTGAGCGGCACCAGCCAGTCAACCTACACGCGGGTCGCGCCGCGTGCCGCCACGAAACCGGGCGCCCTGGCTCCCGGACTGCACTACGACCTGGTGGAAGGCGATTTCAAAGTGCTCCCGGATTTCGCACCGGCAACGATTGTGAAATCGGGCGCGGTGGCTGATATCGATCTGACCCCGCGGAGACGCGAGCTGCAGTGGGCCATTCGCTTCCGTGGGTTGATCCGTGTACCGTCGACCGGCGTCTACCGATTCTACGTGCGCTCCGACGATGGCAGTCGCCTCTGGATCGACGAGCGCCCGGTGGTTGACAATGACGGCCTGCACAGCGCACACGAAGAGGCGGGCGTTGTCGCGCTGGAAGCCGGGCTGCACTCGATCACTGTTGCCATGTTCGAACAGTCAGGCGGGTTCGAGCTCGAGGCGGGATGGAGTGGCCCGGGGTTCGCCAGGCAGCGACTCCCACCGGGCGTCCTGTTCAGAGCGGTCTCGGGTGTGCAGAAGGAGGATCGTCCATGAAGTGGATCGGTGCCATCGCAGGAGCCCTGGCGTGCGTCTCGACGGCCGGGAACGTGTTGTCGGCGCAGGCCCCGGCGGGGTTCGACGCAGCGTCGGCCACGCGATTCGCCAACCTCGCCCTCGCGTGCGCCCACCAGGAGTACCCCAACAAGATCGCTCATGTGCTGAACAGCGAGGCGGACGTGAAGCCGCCGCACCTGCTGACGCCGGCGTTCTACGGCTGCTACGACTGGCACTCGTCGGTGCACGGGCACTGGCTGCTGGTGCGCCTGGTCAGGACATTCCCGCGAGCGCCCTTCGCGAAGCCCGCGCTGGACGCGATCGGCCAAAGTCTCACGCCGGCGAACATCACGGCCGAGGTCGCCTACATGAACGGGGCCGGCCGGGCCAGCTTCGAGCGGCCATACGGACTGGCCTGGCTGCTTCAGCTTGGCGCAGAACTTCGGGAATGGGACGATGCTCGGGCGCGCACCTGGGCCGCAACGCTGCGCCCGCTGGAGGACGCCGCGGTCGCGCGCCTGAAGGACTGGCTGCCGAAGCTCGCACGTCCCATCCGCATCGGCGAGCACGACCAGACGGCGTTCTCCTTCGGGCTGATTCTCGATTGGGCGAGAACCTCGAGCGATCAGGCCACTGCCGACTTGCTCATCAGGAAGATCGAGGAGTTCTACGCCAACGACAAGGACTGCCCGATCGCCTACGAGCCGTCAGGCCAGGATTTCCTGTCACCCTGCGTTGCGGAGGCCGACCTGATGCGGCGGGTGCTTCCACAGCCGCGATTCGCCGATTGGCTGCGGACCTTCCTGCCCGGCATCCCGACCGACGGGTCGTCCCGGTGGATCGAGCCGGCCGTCGTGACCGACCCGAGCGATCCGAAGCTGGCGCACCTGGACGGGCTGAACCTCAGCCGCGCGTGGATGCTGGACGGGATCATCGCGGGACTCCCGCCCGCCGACCCGCGCCGCGCGTCGCTGCAGGCCATCGCATCGAAGCACCGCGAGGCGGGACTGAAGGCGGTCACCGGCGAACACTACGAAGGCGGCCACTGGCTGGGGAGCTTCGCGGTGTATCTGTCGACCTCGCGTGGCGTGGCCGGAGACGCGAAATAGCAGAGAGGCTGCGATCGCCGTTCGTAGAATCCCAGCGGGTCCTGCCCGGGCATCAGGCACACTGGCCGGCGCCGCGGACATGTCTCTGCCTCGCCGTCTGGCGCGTCGACGCGCGGATGATGCTCGCGAGTGCCACGGCGTCTGGTCTCGCCGACGACTCCCGCTTGCTCCCTTCAACCACCGCTCAGGGAGCCCCGAGCATGTCGAGGGGCTCCGCGCGTCCGCGGGCCATCCAGGTGCCTGACGCCCGGTCACCCGCTGGACTAGCGGAGATACACGAATCTGCAACCGGGAGCGCTACAGCGGACCGCCCGGCCCGAACGCCGCGAGGGACCGGATCTGAGGCTGGTCGACGGCGTCGACGACGTGGAGGCGGAGCGAGTCGAGCCGAGTCGGCGGGATGCGGTCGATCTTCTTGTGACCGATCGCCGAACCGGAGGCGACCCGTTCCCAGGCCCCATCGACGCGAGCATCGACCACGTAGCTCCGCACGCGCTCGCCTTGGGCGATATCTTCCATCAGCACGACGCGATCGACCACCGCCGGCTCTGACAGCGACAGGATGAGGTCGCGGCCCGACCCGCGCGTGTCGCCGAGCGGCGATCCGAGGCGCCGGTGAATCTCCGCCCCGAATTCGGCCGCACGTCGTGCATCCGCATCCGGGATGGCGCCCGTGCGATCGGGGGCGAGATTGAGCAAGAGCACGGCGCCGTGCCCGACGCTCCGGTCGTACATGCTCATCAGCTGATCGAGGCTCTTCAGCGTGTGCAGGTTGTCGCTGCGCCAGAACCACGTCGACCGGATCCGGGCATCACACTCGATTGGCAACCACCGGTTGCCGTCCGGGTCGCTGTCGGCCGTCGTGTAATCGCCCCACTTCGGGCTCGGTTTCGGGTAACGAACGGCATTCCAGGCGGGGTACGGTGCGATTCCGTCCTCGTTCCCGACCCAGCGAATCGACGCCTGCGGGCCCTGGAACACGACCGCGTTGGGAGCATGGGCCGAGAGGATGTCGCCCACGTCGAACACCAGGTTGCCGTCGAACCAGACCTCGGCCATCTCACCGTAGCGCGAGAGCACCTCGGTCAGCTGCTGCCGGAACAGCTTCTCGTACTCGCCCTGGCGTTCCGGGTCGCGAGCGCGCCCGCCGACACCGATCGCGTGTTTTCGATCCTGCGGCGAGAGGTAGACGCCGAGTTTCATGCCTCGCTTCCGGCAGGACGCCGAGAGGTCGGCCAGCACGTCACCCCGACCTTCCCGCCACGGGATGGTGCGCACGCCGAAGTCGGTCGTTGCGGTCTGCCACCAGCAGAAGCCGCCTTCGTGCTTCGCCACGAAGACGATGTACCTCGCGCCCATCGACTCCGCCACACGAACCCACGCGTCGGTGTCGAGCTTGTCCGGATTCATGGCCTCGAGCGGGGTGGTCAGGCCGTCGTTCTCAGAGTCCTGCCACGTTTGAGGGGCAAGGTGGATGAACATTCCCACCTCGAGGTCGTGCCAGGCGAGTTGCGGCACCGTCGGGAGCGCGAGCGCAACGGACTGGGTCCTGGCCGACCGGGACGCCCCGGCGACCGGCCACAGGACTGCCAGAACGAGTCCGATCCGGCACGCGAGCTTCATGTTGGACATCGGGCGACCGTCCGCCGCCGGCGGCTACCTGTTCGCGCGCTCCCCTCGAGGAACCTCGGCCTCGTGGGCCTGCAGCGCCTCCCACTGATTCATCAGTTCCCCCACCTCCCACATCAACGCCTGGTGGCGATCGATGATCGGCTTGCTCGCCTCGCGGTTCTCGTAGAATCCTGGCGCCGACATCGTCGCCTCGATTTCCTTGATCGCGGCCTCACGGTCGGCGATCCGGGTTTCGAGTGCCGAGATGCGATCGAGGAGCCCCTTGCGCGCCCGCTGCTGCTTGCGCAACTCGGCGTCGGCACGCTTCCGGGATTCGCGCTCGGCGGCTCGCTCCGCGGCGGCCTGATCGGTTGCCGGTGCGGCGGCCCTGGACGACGCGGCGCCGGCGTGGGCTGGCGGCGCGGGTCGTCGGACGCCCGGCGTGGGGGACTGTGCGCCGCCGGGTGGAGTCGTGCCCCGTGATGATGTCGTCGCCGGGCCAGCTTGGTCCGCGTGTTCCTTCTTCCAGTGGAATTCCTCGTAGGTCCCGGGATAGAGCAGGGCCTGCCCGCCGCCAACCTCGACGATCTTCGTGGCGAGCCTGTCGATGAAGTACCGGTCGTGCGACACCACGATGAGCGTGCCCCCGTAATCCATCAACGCGTCGAGCAGCACGTCCTTCGAGTCGAGATCGAGATGATTGGTCGGCTCGTCGAGCAGGAGGGTGTTGGACGGCCGAAGCAGCATGCGAGCCACGGCCAGGCGCGTGCGCTCGCCTCCCGACAGGACTGCCGCCCGCTTGTACACGTCGTCGCCCGAAAACAGAAAGCCGCCGAGGATGTTCCGGATGGCCGGCACCATATGAACCGGCGAGCCCGACGACAGCGTTTCGTAGACGGTCAGGTCCGGGTCCAGTCTCGTCGCCTCGTCCTGCGCAAAGTACTGCATCACCACCTGGTGGCCGAGCGTGCGCGTGCCCGAATCGGGGGGCTCGACCCCTGAGAGCAGCCTCATGAGCGTGGACTTGCCCGTGCCGTTCGGGCCGACGAGCGCAATCCGGTCGCCCCGCTCGATGTGCACGTCGATACCATCGAACACCCGGACCTCGCCGTAGGCCTTGTGCACGCCTTTGAGCTCGAGCACGAGGCGGCCGCTCTTCTGCGAGGTCGGAAACGTGAAGTGGACGCGCTTGCGCTCCGGGGGCACTTCGATCGGGACGACCTTCTCGAGCATCTTGACCCGGCTCTGCACCTGCGCCGCCTTGGTCGCCTGGTACCTGAACCGGTCGATGAACATCTTGACGCGGGCGACCTCCTCGTCCTGCTGGCGCTTGGCCTCGCGAACCCGTGCCACCTTCTCGTCCCGCTCGACGAGGTACTTGCTGTAGTTGCAGGCGTAGTCGGTGAGCGTCCGCAGATAGATTTCACTGATCCGATCGACCACCGCGTCGAGGAAGAACCGATCGTGCGAGACCAGGATCACGGCGTGCGGGTACTCGTGCAGGTACTCTTCCAGCCAGTTGCGGGCGTCCAGGTCCAGGTGGTTCGTCGGCTCGTCGAGCAGCAGAAGGTCGGGCCTCGACAGGAGCAGCTTCGCCAGCGCGATTCGCATCTGCCATCCGCCCGAGAACGTCTCGGTCTGGCGCGCGTAATCCGCCGTCTTGAATCCCAACCCGCGCAGCACCGTGTCGATCCGCAGGTCGATCGCGTAGCCGTCGTTCAGCCGGAATCGATCCTGGATGTCGCTGTAGCGGTGCAGCAGATCCTCGTGGGCCGTCTCGGGCACTGACGCGTCCCCCAGCCGGTCCTCGATGTCGTGCATCTCGGCCTTCAGATCCAGCAGCCACTGGAACGCCAGACCGGCCTCGTCGTACAGGGACCTGCCGGAATGCGTCAGGCCGTCCTGCGGCAGATAGCCGACCCTGGTCCCGGAGGGCTTGACGATGTTCCCTTCGTCCGCCTCGTCGAGGCCGGCGAGGATCCGCAGCAGTGTCGTCTTGCCCGCGCCGTTCGGGCCGCAAAGGCCCACGCATTCGCGATCCGCGACCTGCCAGGTCACCTTCTCGAACAGGGTGCGAGCGCCGAAGGTCTTCGTCAGGGAGGTGAGCTGGATCATGCCGCGTCGTTTCGGGCCTCCCGACCCCTGCACGTGTGCGGACCAGCCACAGGCGGTGTGCGGATCGGGTCGCCCAACCCCTCATGCTACCACAGAGCCCCTTGTCGCCAGCCGCCGAGCCTCGGAGGGAAACGGCCATAAAGCCCTGTATTCCTACAGTTTAGTCCGTTGATGTCCTCACGAGTCCTGTCGCCGGCTGTCGCTCGTGACGTTGCCGAAAATGTGGCCCGAACCTAGCATTACAGGCAGCCGTATGACACGTTGTGTGCAGCGCTGCGTCATCCTGACTGCCGCCGTCCTGACCGCGGCGTTCCCTGTCCTGCTCGAGGGCGCCGATCAGGCCGTCGCGACGATTCACTTTGGCGCGACAGTCGGAATGTCGACGTCGCTGCGCCTCTCGACGACCGAGCTTCGCATCGAGGCACGGCGACCCGGTGAGAACGGGGCGATGACGATCGGCAGCGTGGAGTACCTGGCGTCGGCACGCACCCACACCGGCGGCGACGTCGTGCTGACCGTCGAGGCGCAGCGCGACCTTGACGCGTCTGGCGGGGGCCCTGCCGACGGCGCGACGGAAATCGAGTTTGCGGGGGACGGCGCCGGCGCGACGGCGGGTGTGCTTCGAACCGCCCCCGAGATTGCCGCGCGCTGGCAGGGCAGCGGCCGGCGAAGCGGGCGTCTGGTGTTCACGCTGCGCGGTCAGGGACCCGCCTCGGAGACGATCATCCCCTTGCGTTTCGTGCTCTCCACGCCCTGACTCCTCGCGCCAGCCGACTCACTCCACTTTCTTCGGCGGGAACACCTTTCGAATCTCCGGCCGCTTCTCGACCTTGACGAGGCAGGTCACCTGCGCCTGGCTGTGCCCGCGCGACAGCTGGACGTCGAGCGTCGGCGAGCCGACCAGCTGCGTGTCCTGGGGCAGGGAGTCCTGGAGCACGGTGAGTCGATGGGACCCGACTCTCACGCTTTCGAAGCGGAATCGTCCGTCCCGCACGAGCTCGGTCCGGGCGCCGTCGTCGAGGACCAGCACCGCGCTCGGGATCGGCAGATCGCCGGGACCGAGCTGACCGTCGCCGTCCACATCGTTGTAGATCGCGCCCTGGATCGTCCCGACCGGCGACAGCGCGAATTCGACATCTGTTGTGTGTCCCTTGATGATGCCCACCTCGCGTCGCGCATCATTCGGCAGGTCGAAGTCAGCCGGGATGGTGCCGGCATCCAGAGACAGCGCCCGTGGCCCGACCGGCACGGCGTCGAACGCGAAGCGGCCGTCAGCGCCCGACTGCAGACGTTCCCGGTCGAGGACGACGCCGACCTCACCGATCCCCTCTTCGTCTGCGTCCCGCATGCCGTTGTCGTTCCAGTCGACGAACACGATACCGCGAACGCTTCCCGCGGGTCCTCCGCGCGGCGGCTCGCCGGGCAGCCTCGGGGCCCGCGAAGTGCCGTAGGTGAACTCCTTCGTCAGGCGCACCATGGTTCGGGTGACCCATGGGCTTCCGGTTGACCCGATGAGCGGAGACCGCTCGACATAGCAATCGACCGAGAGGAAGGTCCTGCGCGCGACCTGGCCCGACAAGCCGACGGTCAGTGCCTGCCGGTTGGAGGCTGCATCCGTCAGCCAGTCGAGCGTGCGACCCGCGGTCGCTTCGAACCGCAGGTAGAGCTGTTTCACGGGCAGCTGTGCGCCGCCGCCGGCCTGCCAGAGCGTCTGGCCGGCACCGCTTCGATCGGCACGTCTCGAGAAGAGAACCAGCGCGAAGAGCTGGCGGTTGCCTTGGAGCGAGACGTACGCCTGCGCGGACGCGTCGTGCTGGGTGAAGCTGCTGTCGGTGTTCTCCGCGTCCACGTTGCTGCGCCGCTCGTATCGGGCGAACCCGCTGGTCCTCCCGAACGCGCCGTGCCATTCGGCCGTGATCGTGCCCGTGTCGCTGTCGAACCCCGGGCCGAACCCGGATGGGCGAATCGTACGGTTGCCTCCTTCTAGCCTCAGACTCAACAACGTCTGTGGCGTCACACGTACGCGGGCTCCCCCGAACGCTCTCCCTGTCGTTCCCGGCGGAATCCCGGTCTGGGCCAGGACGGACGCTGGCTGGTCCAGGTTGCTCTTCGCCGCTTCGCCGCCCGCAAAGACGCGGGCGCCACCGCCGAGGTCCAGCTCCCCCTGGGCAAACAGCCCGGTCCGATCGATGTACGGATAGTTGACGACCGGGTAGCGGCCGATCGAGAAGCGTTGCGCGTTGAACTGGAACCAGCCGCGCGCGCCGGTCCACGAAGCGCCGACCAGCCACGACGGCGCATGCTCGCTGTCGGGCGCCCCATGCCGCTGAAACACCGTGTACCCCGCCTCGGCGGCGAGCTGCCAGCTCAACGCCGGCTGAAACCTGATGCCCGCGCCCAGATCCGTGCTCGTGTCGACCACCGGGGTGTAGAGCTTGAGGGTGCTCCCGCTGACGCGCGAGCCGAGAGCAAAGAACTCGACCCGGTCGGTCGGCCGATGCGCGAACGACGCCTGGAAGAGAGTCTGGCCGGTGTCGAGACTGTCGGTGCCGAAGATGTTTCGCTGCGCGGTGACGCGGCCTGCCGTCGCAAGGACGCTGGTCTGCTTGTTTCTGCCGGACACCGACACGCCCCTGAAGGTCACCGGCGGCGCGAACAGGTTGGCGAAGGAGAAGTCGGGCATGATTGGCGGCGTCCAGACGTCGCCCGCGCCGAAGGACCAGGTCAGGCCCGCGAGCACCACCTTCTCGATGCGGAGCACACCACGGCCGATGACGATCTGATCGTTGCGGCGCGTGAGATTGGCCTCGATCTGAAGCGAACCGAACCGCGAGGCCGGATCGAAGAGCCGCACGCCGAGATCCGGCTCGAGGCGATGCTGGCCCGCAAGCCTCGAATCGTCAGCGGTCGTGATCTGAGCGGCCGAGAGGATCTGGATCGATGGCTGTTGTGCGAAAGCCGGTGTGGCGATGACGGCAGCAACCACCGCGAGGCCCCATCCCAGTCGGGTCATGTGGTTCTCGACGACCGCGTCACGCCACGTCGAGTCGTTCGGTCCCTCGAGACTGGCGCCCGGCCAGCCTCGGCGACCCGATCGAAGGCGTCAGTCCGACGGCAGGCATGGGGTGACATCGCCATGACTCCGCCTCACGGAGCCGACAGCGTGTAGGTAAGGGTGGTTGAATAGGTGCCCGTCGAATACGACCACGAGTTGAGCAGGGAATAGGTCTGCGTTCCGACCCACGACCCTGAACTGGTCCAGGCCCCGACCGTCTGTGAAGATGACGCGCTCATCGTGCCCGATACGAATCCCGCGCCGGCGCCTGTCCAGCTCAGCTGGGTGACGGGGATGACATCGAGCCCCGATCGCAGGTCGCCGCTGGCCACCACGCTGAGGAGGACCGTGCTGCCCAACGTCGTGCGGCACTTCGCCGTGACGGTCACGGGTCCGCCTGAGGCGGGGATGGCCGGCACCGTGTCGGGGTCGGCACCGGCGAAGGCCATCGCCGCACTCGAGAGCGAGAGTTTCGCCAGCGCATTGACGGTCACCGTTGCGGTGGCCGACCGGGTCAGGTTGGCCGCGCCCGTGGCTGTCCCCGCCAACAGCACGCAGACGGCAATGACCGCCAGCTTGCGTCGCATGAGGCGCTCCACGTGATGAAGAACACG
Source organism: uncultured Acidobacteriota bacterium (assembly GCA_963843385.1). GTDB lineage: Bacteria > Acidobacteriota > Vicinamibacteria > Vicinamibacterales > JAKQTR01 > CAVOHU01. Next base: position 303,341 of record CAWJJY010000003.1, on the reverse strand, counting down.
ATTGTCGATTCGGTCGCGTCTCATCGCGCTACTTGATCTTCGGCGGGACGATGTCCATCGTCGTCTCGCCGACCAGAACGGCCGGCATGCCGATGTCGATCTTGATCTCGACGCGGTACCGGCCGGGTGGCAGCGGGGGTTGGTTCTCCCCGGCGATCGAGATGCTGACTTCCCGCTCGCTTTCGGGCAGGACGGGCACGTTCGGCACGGCCAGCTGGCGCACGGCCAGGCCGCTCGCCGCGTCGAGGATCGTCAGCGAGCCCTTCGTGCGGACGTACGCCCGGCCGGTGCTCTTCAATGTCGCCACCACAGAAGGCGGCTGACCTGCGGCGGTCCTGACCTGGAGATCCGTCAGCTCGACGGCCGGGATCGGTCTTCCCACCGTCGCGTACAACAGCGTGGCGACGCGGCCGCGAAAGACGACGTCGCGGGCGCGCGCGGCCGCCTCGGCGTTCGGGTGATCGAACTCGAACATGACGGCGCACCGGTACCCGCCGTCGCGAGTCCCGGCCGGGATGCCGGTTGTGAAGCGCACCGTCGCGGTCGCGCCCGGAGCGATCGTCTGTTCGGCCGGGTTGAGACGGACCCACGCCGCGGCGGAAAAGGGGTCGGCCGGATCGGCGGGCCTGAACTGCGGCGTGCCATCCCGGGACAGGTAGTAGTCGTCCACCCGCGCCCGCACGCGCACCGGCTTGCTGTCGTCGTTCTTGAGCGAGACGGCCTGGGTATGGGTGGCGCCCGCGCCGAGCTGCACCTCCACGCGCAGCGGCGTGACCTCAACCGATACCTGCGCGTTGGCCTTGCCGGCGAGCGGACTCGCCAACAGCGTGGCCATCAGCGCGGCAAGTGTCAGGGCGCGACCAGTGTGAAACTGACCGTCGCTGAGTAGACGCCGACGTTGTAGGTCCATGAATTTGCCAGAAAGAAGACAACGGTCCCTGTTCGAGTCGGGTTGACGTTTCCAGATCCTCCCGCCAGACGTTGCGCCACGGTCCGACTGAGCGTCCCGTTCTGGAACGGTGGAGCCGGCGTCGCGGTCCATGTCACGTTCGAGATGCCTATCGTCCCCGCGGCGCTCGTCAGATCACCGCCGGCGAGCAGCGTGATCTGCCAGTTGTGGCCCCCGTTGTTCCGAACGCGATACCGTACGTTCACGGCCGGCGACGCGATGCTCGGCGTGGTGTCCGGATCGGCCGACGCGAAGGAAATCGACGCGGGCGTCAGCGTCAGCGTTAACGTTTGCGCCGAGGTCGGCGTCGCGGTGAGCACCCACGCCGCACCGGCGAGGACGATGGCGGCCGATTTGAAGATGCGGGCCTTGTCCATCATGGGCGCGCCAATCACTCCTCGTGTCACCGTGCTGTGTCGCCGTCGCGCGGGCGCTCTGTCGGTACGTCGGGATTCGGCCTGGCGATGCTCCCGCCAATGCGTGTCGCGGCCGGCCGATGGTCGAGGTAGCTTAGGGCCGCCGTGTAATCGCGTCAAGACCGCTCCAAGTCCGTGGAAATCCCGCCGGGCGGTGTCGCACATCCGAGGCTCGTTCCCGTCGGGCCTCGCATCCCGGGCGTTGCACCGGAGGCCTGAAGTGATCAGCATTGTCACACGCGCTCCGGCGTGAAATCTGCGACATCTCCTATGGAGCGGTCAGCGTGTAGGTCGCTGAGGTGGAGTAGCTGCCGGTCGAATATGACCAGCTATTGGCCAGCGCATAGCGCTGCGTTCCGATCCGGCTGCCCGAGTTCAACCACGAGGCGACCGTCTGAGCCGCGGTCCTGTTCATCGTGCCAGCGACAAACCCGGCACCGGTCACGGTCCAGGTCACGTTCGAAATCGCGATGACGTCAGTGGGGCTCCTGAGATCGTCGGCCGCCAGAACGGTCAGCGATACAGCCGAGCCGAGCGCCGTCTTGGCCTTGGCCGTCACCGTGATGGGACCTTCGGCGGCGGCGATACTCGGTGTGGTATCCGGATCCGCGTCGGGGAACGAAATGGTGGCCGAGGTCAGCGACAACTTCGCGGTCGCCGCGACGGTCGCGGCCACGTTGACTGTGACGGTGGTCGAGATCGCGCCAAGCGACGGTGCGAGCGCGATGGCGGCCGCCAGCGTGGCGAGAACGCAAAGCCGGGCTTTCACGTGCGTGCTCTCAGCACGACGACATCCGCCGGACGATGAACCAGCTGGTCCGGCCCCTTCGTGCAGCCGCAGGTCGGGCGAGTCGGCGAATCAACCGGTTGGGTTGTGGATGGCCGCCTCACGATTCGCACCGACTCCATCGGCATCCTCCGTTGTTCTTATCGGACGCCTTGAATATGACTCTATACGACACCTGAACCGAGGTTTGGCGGTGGCTTGCAGGAACCGCCGCAAACCAGGAGCGTCGGCCTTCGGACCTGGCAGAGGAGGCGCTCGTGGCGGCATCCCTGGCGGGCGCCGCCACGAGCCCTGAGACTTCTGCTAGGACACGAGCGCGAGCCTGATCGCGTTGGGGCCGACCGAATGACGGTCCGCTCCTCCCGGGTCAGGGAGCGCTCAGGGTGTAAGTCGCCGCCGCAGAGTAGTTGCCAACCGCGTAGTCCCAGCTGTTGGTCAGCGCGTAGCTCTGCGTTCCGTTCAGCTTCCCGGAACCGGTTCTGGTGGCGACGCTCTGCGCCGTCACGGTGCTCATGGTGCCCCCGACAAACCCGGCGCCGGTGGCCGTCCACCCGATGGCCGAGATCGGAATGGTGTCGACGCCGCTGATGAGGTTGGAGCCCGCGAGAATGGTCAGCGTCACGGCTCCGCCGTTGATGGTCTTCACCTTGGCGTCCACGGCGATCGGGCCCAGGGCGTCCGCGATTGACGGGAACAGGTCCGGGTCCGCATCGGGGAAGGAGACGTTGGCTCTGCCGAGTGTCAGCTGGGCCATTGCGGTGACGGTGGCCGTCATGTTGACCGCTTTCGTGTCGGTCGCGGCGCCGATTGGGAGTACGGCGGCCAGCACGAGGGCCAGCACGCCAAGCAGCAGGAGTCTCGTCTTCATAGCAGGTCTCTCTTTCAGGAATGCCCCGGGTCCACCGGGGCGGCACGCGTGAATCCTTTGGTGCGGTTCCACATGGCGCGTGCCTCCTGTGGATCCCGTTGCCTCAAGTGACGTCCTCGCCTGTGGGGGCTGGGTGTTTGCGGCCGGGCCAACGTCCCTTCGTGTCTCCACTTCACCCTCCCTCGCGAAACGCCCCATGGGCGACTACCGTGTCACTTGCAGAGTATATCGAAATGACAGTAAAGCACAATAGAGAACTTTAGATATTTTTGTGAAATCCCGGGCAGGACGATGAACGGCCCGGTGTTTTCAGCCGGACCGAAGCACACAAGGAGGCGGCTCAACCCCGTGCCGTACGCCTCATGACGCCAGTAACTGTTGCAGTAATTGGATTTAGAGCCAATGACGCGTGACCAGGCGAGCGTCCGGACGGCGATGGAGGGCGGCTGACCTGATTGCCGACTTCAGGCTAGGGCGCTGTCAGGGTGTAGGTGGCCGAGGTCGTGTAATTGCCCGTGGCGTAGGCCCAGCTGTTCAAGAGGCCGAAGGTCTGAGAGCCGGTCCGGCTGCCCGACCCTGTCCACGAGCCCACGGTCTGCGCCGTCGTCCTGTTCAGCGAGCCGTTCTGGAAACCGGCGCTGGAGGAGGTCCACGTGACATTCGTAATCGGGATGGTCGCCCCGCCAGCCGCGGTGAGGTCGTCGGCGGCCACCACCGTGAGGGTGACCGCGCTGCCCGTGCTCGTGATGGCACTGGCGGTGACCGTGAAGGTCCCCTCGCTGGCGGGAATGGTCGGCGTGGTGTCGGGATCGGCGTTGGCGAATGAAATCGTGCTCGTGCCGATCGTCAACTTGGCGCGTGCACCAAGCAACACGGAGACGCTCATCGAATTGCTGCTTGTCGCGGCGCCGACAGGGTCGAGCGTCGCGAGTCCGACGAGCATGGCGCACAACCCGGCCAGCCGGTTTCGCATGGTCATGCCAGATAGTACCCCGTATTCCATGTCCAGCGTGCGCTCGCGGCGGGCGTCCTGATACTCACGTCTCGGCGCCGGAGTCGCGGGCTTGGCGGAACTTCCCGGCAACCTCGCGCTGCTTCAGCCACGATTCGAGGTCTCCCGGCCTGACCCGCCACTGCCGGCCAACCCGCACCGCGGGGAGCTCGCCGGTCGAAAGCAGTCGGTACAACGTTCGGAGGTTGATGCGCAGCCGGCTCAGGACCTCGGGCGGCGTCAGCAGGCCGGAACCTCCCAGGCGAATAATTGGTTGCTCCATCAAGACGAATACTATCAGAAGTGACAGTATATGACTATAGTGACGTTCTAGACATGCGAGATGACATGAGGATCTGTGCATCCGACTGACTCGGCGAGCCCGGCAGCGCGCTACGAGCAGGCAGGTGTCGGCGCGAAAATCCGATTCTCCGCGACCAGAGCGGACCGGGGGGAAACGGTTCGCTGAAGCACACCGGGACTCGTTCGCCGGCGCTACTCGCCCAGCACCTTGGCTGCGGTGCTCAGGATCTTCGCGATGCGGAACGGCTTGGTGAGGTAGCCCGCGACGCCGAGGTTGATGGCCTCAATCGCGCTTGCCTCGGTTGGGAATGCAGTGATGATGACGATCGGCAGATCCGGCGCCAGGCGCTTGGACTCGCGGATGAGCGAGAGGCCGTCCATCACCGGCATCTTGAGGTCCGTGATCATCAGATCATAGGACCCGGATCGAAGCCGGGCGGCGGCTGCCCGGCCGTCACCGACCGCCTCGACATCGTATTCTGCGAGCGCCAGGGTCTTCGTCAGCAGGTCCCGGATTCCCTCCTCATCGTCGACCACCAGGATCCGCGGCCGATGCGGGGACTCAGGTTCCGCAACCTGGCTGCCAGCCGAACTGGCGGCGGGTTGAACGGTGCCCGCTGCGCGCTGGCTCCCGAGCCAGGCGTCGATGTCCACCTTTCGGAACCGCCACTGCCGGCCCACCCGGACCGCCGGGATCTTGCCCGCGTGGATCAACCGGTAGACGGTCCGCAAGTTGACTTGGAGGTAATCAAGGACCTCGTCGGTTGTCAGAAAGACGTCTTCCATAGGTGTTAGAGTTCGTCAGAGGGCAGACTTACTTTACCACCTTGAGTGCCGGGATCTGCACCGTGAAAACAGCACCGCCTTCAGGGTGATTGGCCGCCTCGATCGCTCCGCCATGCTCCTGGACAATCCGTTGCGTCGTCGCCAGGCCGAGCCCGCTGCCGTGCGGCTTGGTGGTGAAGAACGGATCGAAGATTCGCGGCAGCACAGCGCCCGCGATGCCGGGTCCGCTGTCCCGGATGCTGACGATCACAGAAGCCCCGTTCGCCGATACCCCGCTGACGACCTGAATCCGTCCCCCGATTCCGCCCATCGCCTGCTCGGCATTCAGCACAAGATTGAGAAATGCCTGCTGGAGCAGCAGTCCCTCGCCGCGTACGCGGGGCATCGCGCGGCCGAGCGATCGGGTGACGACGATCCGCGCAGCGCGCAAGTCGGGCGTTCGAAGGCGCAAGGCGCGGCGGATGGCTGCGTTGACGCTGATGGGCCGCAGGACGAGGCGTCCGGCTCCGCCGAGCGGCAGGAGGTTGTGAACGATGCGCGCGGCACGCTCGGTTTCTCGATACACGATGCGGTAATCGGCTGCCGCGTCGTCCCCGATTCTCCCGGTTCGTCTCAGCAACTCGAGGTGGCCGAGCGCGGACTGCAGGGGGTTGTTGAGCTCGTGCGCGATGCCGGCCACCAGTTGACCGAGGGCTTCCGCGCGAGCCAGTCGATCGCGTGTGCTCAGGACGTCGTGGAGGAGATGCGAACTGTCGATGAGGTTGGCAACCTGCTGCCCCAGAGCGTCCAGATGACCGAGGAGGCTGGTCTGCTGATCCGGGCGCCACCGCACGCCCTCGATGACCATGCTGCCGAGCGTCCGGACTTGGGCCTTGAGCGGCACGGTGACGGCAAGACCCGGAATCTGCGGCCTCGCGTCTGGACTGCTGAGGACGGTGGCCCGGGACCGGCGCCACGCGCCGGCGCTTGGCGCCTTGGGATCGGGGAGCGAGGCTCGGGGCGGCCGCGCCCCTCTATTCCGGCTGAAGGAGGCCGACAGCACCACATCGCGCGCCGCCCGGTCGTAGAGCCAGACGCTGACACGCCGTGCCGCAAACAGGCCCGCGGTTTCCCGGCAGAGACGCCCGAGCCACGCCTCCGGCTTGAAGGCGCCGCCGCCCTTCGTCAGACTGGCCACCAGTGTCCGGACCGCCAGGTGCATCCTGACGGCCGCGCGCAGGGCCGTGGTGTCCTTGTCTCGTCCCGTCTTGACAGATGGTCTTGCGGTCGATCGGCGATCGTCATCCATGGTAAATCCGGCCGATTCTACTCCCGGTAAGGGACGGACACCCGGGCATTTGCACACGAATGTCGCTGCCCTCTCTTGCCGGCCGCCTCCCGGGGAGCCCGGAGAGTGGTCTGAGGGCCGCTCTATAATGAAATACCACGATCGCCCCCGGTTCTTGTGCGTGGCCCCGACTGCCGGCTGACCCGAGGCGTCTAACTGATTGAAGCGGCAGAAGAGGCGACCGCCGGCCGCGAGGTGAATTCCGGGGGGTTCGAACATACGAGCCAGCATGACGGTGACCGACGAAGAACTGGTTGCCCGCAGCGTCGCGGGCGACAAGGAGAGCTTCGACCAGCTGATTTTGCGCTGGGAACGGCCGATCTACGCCCTGGCCTACCGGACCATCGGCCGGGAGGACGATGCCCGCGACCTCACGCAGGAAGCGTTTCTGAGGGCGTTTCGGGCGCTGCCGGGCTTCAAGGGCGAGGCCAAATTCTCGTCCTGGCTCTACCGCATCACGTTGAACCTGTGCCGCGACTGGGTCCGCAGGGAGCGGCGGACGCCGGTCGTCCAGGCACCCGAGGGCATGGATGCGGCCGATCTCGCGGCCGCCACCCCGGTCGCCGGCGAGTCGGTAGAAGACCGCGTAACGCGGCGGGATCTGGGCCGGCACGTTGCGCGCGCGATGCGGGTGCTGCCCGAGGAGCAACGCTCCGCGATCATCTTGAAGGAGTACCACGGACTGACATTCCAGGAGATTGCTGACCTGCAAGGCTGCCCGCTCAGCACGGTGAAGACCCGTCTCTACCAGGGACTTTCGGTGCTCAGGCGGGAACTCGAGCGGCGCGGGTCGGTCGTGCCCCTGCAGGCCGTGAACAGGACACTATGAACGACGCACACATCTGCGGCAATCAGGACGCCTTCGTTTCGTATCTCTACGACGAAATGATCGATGAGGACCGTGTCGCGTTCGACGCGCACCTGGCGCACTGCTCGAGCTGCGCCGAGGAGATCCGGGGACTCCGCGGCGTGCGCACCGAACTCACCGCCTGGAAGCCGCCGGAGACGGTACTCGGCTTCCGTGTCGTGCAGGAGACGGCGCCGGCACGGACGCCATGGGCCTGGCTCCGGATGCCCGCGTGGGCTCAGTTGGCAGCGGCCTCGCTCGTTGTCGGCATCGCCACGGGACTGTCGGGGCTCGAGGTGCGCTACGACAGCAACGGCTTCGTGGTGCGAACCGGCTGGCAGAAGACCGCCGCCGCGCCAGCACAGCCGCCCTCGCCGGTTGTACAGGCATCGGCGGCCGTCGAAGCCGCCCCGTGGAAGACAGACCTGGCGCGTCTCGAGCAGCAGTTGCGGCAGGACTTCCTGTCCTCGCCCGGAGCAGCACCGGGTGGTGCGGCGCGCGTCGCGACGGTCAGCGGGAAGGCGATGAGCGCCGCGGAGTTCGACAGCCGGGTGAAGGCGCTCATCGACGGGTCCGGCATCGTGACGGAGCGCGAGCTGGCGCTGCGCCTGAACGACGTGGTGCGTGACTTTCAGACGCAGCGGCGGGCGGACCTGGTGCGGCTCACCGACGGGATCGGGATGATCGAGGGGCGCACCGGCGCGGTCGTCGCCCAGCAGCGCGACATCATGAACTACCTGACGCGCGTATCTCAGCGGCAGGAGCCACAGAAGTAGGGAGACATGGGACGGCAGGCCGCCGGACGATGGACTGCTGACAGCGCCGGATCGATCGCGGCATGGACGGAGGGAGAGTCGTGAGCGTTCAACGATTCGTACGCGGAGTGGGCGGGGCCCTGATCCTGGCGCTTGCGGCGTCGAGCTGGGTGCAGGCCCAGCCGGCAGGCCCCAAGCGAGTCGATCCGCAGGCCATGGCCCGTTATCAAATCGCGGTCATGGAGGGCATCCTCGAGACCTACGTGCAGCGAGGGGCCCGGACCGTCGCGCGCGAGTGGCGGGCGATCGCGCCCGACATGATGATGCTCAGCGGCGCGGCTCGCGCACGCGGGTTCCGCCTGCCGGGGTACGGCTTGTTCTTCGACGTCGAGGTGCCGGCGCTCTCGCAAAGCGTGTTCTGGAGCTGGTCGGTGCTCAATCGCGACACGGCCGTCGTGTCGGATGCGCTGCAGTCGATGCGCGAGCTGATCAACAAGGTGAACGACCCCGCCGCCAGGCGCGAGTTCGAGGCGAATCTGAAGCGCATCGAATCGCAGGTGGGCCCGCTTCCAAAATCCTCTGACACCTCCGAAAGTGTCCTGGTCGATCCGCGGCCGGCCCAGAGTGGGAAAGCCGTCAGCAACCCGGCAGCGGCTCCGAAGCCGGGAACCGCCGGACGGACTCGCAGCGATGTCGACACGATCAGTCCGAACGATGCGTACACCACGGAGGTCAAGAACTCGCTCATCGATGCGATGATCGAGTACAGCAATGCCCTGCCGATCGAAGCCGACGAATGGCTCACCGTCGCGGCTCGCGACAGCGGCGACCGGCGCGTCGAGGCATCGGATCCGTACCGAGTACGTGACCATCCAGATCCGCATCAAGGGGAGCGACCTCCTCGCGTTGCGTACCGGAAAGATCACTCGTGACGAGGCCCGCAAGCGGGTTGAGGTGCGGGAGTTCTAGGCCCGGGGCCCGTGCCCCGAGGGCGAGCTACCCCCCGGGAGATGCCCGGGCGTGCCAGCCCGAACCACCTGCCCGGAACCTTTCGGCTGCGCTGGTGACTAAGAGCGTTGGGTGCCGGTGTCCCGCCCGCCAGGGCTGGCGACCCGGGCAGGCGCCGCGGGCTGTCAACGCTGCTGACCAACAGGTGGCTCATGCGATCTCATCTTCGTCGAGTGATGGTGTTCGGCTCGACACTCGCGCTTGCTTTCGCGCTCGCGGCGTGCGGGATGTCCAATGTCGACCTGGCCAGGACCCTCAAGATCGGCGACCTGACCACGGGCTGGTTCGACGCCGGCATCGTCGACGGGAAGAACAAGCTGGTGCCCAGCGCCAGCTTCTCAGTGACCAACACCGGGCCCTCGACGCTCAGCAGCCTGCAGATCTACACCGTGTTCCGCTTCCTGAACGAAACCGAGGAGCTCGGATCGTCGCTGATGGTGCTGCACGGCCAGGAGGCTCTCGGTCCGGGGGCCACCAGCAAGCCGCTGGTGTCGCGGGGCAATTGGGGGTTCACCGGCGTGCAACCGCGCGGCCAGATGCTGATGAACAAGGAGTTCAGGGATGCCAAGGTCGAGATCTTCGCGAAGTACGGATCGGCAGCCTTCACGAAGCTGATGGAAGTCCAGTTGAAGCGCCAGCTGCTGACGCAGTAGCGTCGGACCGCCAGCCGGCCGCCGCCGCCAGCCGCCAGCCGCCAGCCTGTAACCTGTAACCTATAACCTATAACCTGAAACCCGTCAGTCTTTCCGGATGAGCGGCACGAAGCGCACCGGGATGATGCTCCGCGTGGTCGTCTTGCCGCTCTTGTCCTTTTCGATCAACAGCAGGTCCTGAACGCCGCTCACCTCCCCGACCGGGATGACCAGCCGCCCGCCTGGCGCCAGCTGCTCGATGAGCGGAGCGGGCACCCGCTCGGGCGCCGCCGTGACGAGGATGACCTCGAAGGGCGAGTGTTCGGGCCACCCTCCGTACCCGTCGCCTTGACGCGTCGTGATGTTGCCGTAACCGAGCAGCTCGAGCCGTTGGCGGGCCGTGCGCGCGAGCGGCTCGACCAGCTCGATCGTGTAGACGCGCGCGACCAGCCGGGACAATACCGCCGCCTGGTATCCGGAGCCCGTTCCAATCTCGAGCGCCCGATCGGTGTCACGCGGGCGTGCCAGCTCCGTCATCAATGCGACGATGTAGGGCTGCGAGATGGTCTGGCCGTGGCCGATGGGAAGGGGGGAGTCGTCGTAGGCGTCGTCGCGATCGGAGTCGGGCACGAACAGATGACGCGGCACCTCTCTCATGGCCGCGAGCACCCGCGGGTCGCGAACCCCACGCCCCGCGATCTGCTCCGCCACCATGGCGGCCCGCGCCGCCACGTACCGATCCTGCAGACCCGGATCGTCAGCGCCCATCGACGGCAAGAGCGTCACGATCGCCACCGTTCCATACAGAAGCGAGCGCGAACTGATGTGCCACCAGCTATAATGCGACGCGTGACCCCTCACACAACTTCCAGCACGCTGGACCGTCGTCTCGGTCCCATCGATGCCGCCGCCATCGTCATCTCCAACGTGATCGGCGTAGGCATATTTATCACCCCGCGGATCATCGCGCAAGTCGTGCCGCACCCGTGGCTGTTTCTGTCTGTCTGGCTCGCGGGAGGGCTGCTCGCCTTCACGGGTGCGATGGCGTACGCCGAGCTTGGGACGCTGCGCCCCAAGTCGGGCGGCGAGTACGTGTACCTGCGCGAGGGGTACGGCCAGCTGGCCGCATTCCTCACCGGGTGGACCTCGTTCGTGGCAGGCTTCGCCGGAGCCATCGCCGCTGGCGCGCTTGGCGCCGCTGAATACCTCGGCCGGTTCGTGCCCGCCGCTGCCGATTCCACGCCGTTTGTCACGATTCCGGTGCCGGGTGTGCCGCTGGTGATCTCGCCCCAGACGCTTGTCGCCCTCGCGGCGATCGTCGGCCTGGCGCTCATTCACATCCGCGGCCTTGGACCCGGACGCGTGGTCCAGAATACGCTGGCGGGGATCAAGGTCGGATCGCTGGCCTTGCTGGTAGCCGTCGGCCTGAGCCTTGGCCGCGGCCACCTCTCGAACCTGAGCGCCGTCCCGGCCGCCGCATCCTTCAACTGGCCGCTGGCGTTCATTCTCGTGATGTTCGCCTACAGCGGATGGAACGCGGCAGCCTACGTGGCGGAGGAGATCCGCGACCCGAACCGCAATGTCCCGAGGGCGCTCGCGCTTGGCACGGCTGTCGTCATCCTGATCTACCTCGGCCTGAACTTCCTCTATCTCTATGCCGTGCCGATCGCGGAGATCGGATCAGGCATCCAGTCAGAGATCGCGATGGTCGCAGCGGATCGGTTGATTGGTCCCGCGGCCTCGCGCCTGCTTGGCGGCCTTGTCGTCGTCGTGCTGCTCGGCAGCCTGAGCGCCATGACCATTGCCGGGCCTCGCGTGTATTTCGCGATGGCTCGCGACGGGGCATTCTTCAGGAGCGCCGCCCGCGTGCACCCACGATTCCACACGCCGTGGGTCGCGATCGTGGCGCAAACGGTGTGGAGTGCGCTGCTGGTGCTGACAAACACGAAGGACAAACTTGCCGAGTACACCGGCTTCTCCGTGCTGCTGTTCTCGGCCATCGCGGTCAGCACGGTGTTCGTGCTGCGCAGGCGCAATCCAAGCGAGCCGCGTCCGTTTCGGGCGTGGGGCTACCCATATGCCCCGGCAATTTTCGTGGTCGCGTCCTTGGTGATTGCGATCGCCGCGATTGCCGGGCGGCCAGGCCCCTCGCTGTGGGGCGCCATCATCATCGTCGCCGGAATCCCCGCGTACTACCTGTTCCGATGGACCAGAGGGAATCCCACGCGGGTGGGACCGTCCGAGTAGCTGCGGCTGTCAGTCCGCGGTGCGCTCGGGCGCGGGCGTCAAGGCGTTCGGGGCGCCGTTGGGGGTTCCGCGCCTGCCTTCCGGGGCAGGCACGATATCGAGCGATGATGCGAAGAGGATCGGGCCGAAAAGAAAAACCCCGGGACGCGATGTCCCGGGGTTTTCTTGTCAGTGACGGGATGACCTTTGCCTCGGGCCTGCCTAGCGAACCACCGGATCCTGCGGCTGGCCTCCATCCCCTTCGATCTTCTTGGGCAGGGGAGCCAGGTCACCCTTGTAGGTAATCGTTTCGCCCGCCCGGATCTCCACGTCGAAGATCGCGGTCTGGAATCCGTTCGCGCGCAGCTCGATCTTGTGAGGGCCGGGCTGCAGGTCGAGCTTCTGGTACCAGCTGTTGAACTGGTCGACGGTTCCGGCGAAGTAGCCGTCCACGTAAACCTGCGCCGTTTCGGGCGTCACCTTCAGGCGCAGTCCGCCGCCGTTGTCGGCATAGCCGTACCCGTAGTCGTCGGCGTATCCGTACCCGTAACCGCCCCAGTGATCCCAGTAGTTCCAGTAGAACGGGTCGTAGTAGAAGTAGCCGAGCCCGAACATGCCGATGCCCCACGGGTAGTTGTAGCGCGACCCGTAGTAGTACGACCCGCCCCAGAACCCGGGGTAGTAGCCCCAGCCGCGGGTAATGCCGGGAATCGGATTGGTTCTCCAGTCGTCAGGCCGCGCCATGGCGGTGCCGGTTGCCGGCCGACCGTCACGAGGCCTGTTGTATCCGGGAACCGCGCCGTTATCGGCCGGACGATCACCGCGCGGCCGGCTGTAGCCCGGTACCGGGGTGCTGCCGTCGCCCGATCGGCTGCGTGCCTGACCCGTTCGTGCATCAGGCGGAGCACGCCGCACGGCGCCGCCGCTGCGTGGGGGAGGAGTGGAATACGAGCCGCCGCCACCACCGCTTGGCGCACCGCTCGAGACCCGGCCGCCGCCGCCGCCGGAGGGTGCTGGCGCGGAAGGCGCCGGAGAAGATCCCCTGGGGACGGCTGAACCGCCACCGCCTCCACCGCCACCCGGGTTGACTCGCGGACCGGCGCCCCCGCCCCTCTGGGCGTCTGCCGGGACCGCGAGCGTCGCGACCATCGCCGCCGCGACGGCCAGACTCAGCAAGAAGCCACTTCGGCGACTCATGATGCACTCCTTCGCACGGAGCCGTGGGATGCAGGACAGGCCAAAGGCTCCAACCGGATCACGAGCAATTCCATTGCCAGGCAGGCGGCGTGGCAATCCAAGGAGAATCTACGCTTCTTGGCCTGATCTGTCCAGTGCCGGGGTCACCCGGCGACATCCGGACGTCCCGTTTTCTTGACACTATTTTCCGGCGTCCGCTAGACTGCGAGTGAACTGGTCGGAGTCTGGCGGGACTGAAGTGCAGCCCGCCGGCCGAGGCCCGCCTGCCATGATCCACGCCACGACCATTCTCTCGGTCCGCCACAAGGACCACGTTGTGATGGCCAGCGACGGCCAGGTGACGCTGGGCGACGCGATCATCAAGCACGGGGCCAAGAAGATCCGCCGGTTGTACGGCGACAAGATCCTCGCCGGATTTGCCGGCTCGGCGGCCGATTCCTTCGCCCTGTTCTCCCGCTTCGAAGCGAAACTGGAGCAGTTTCGAGGCAACCTCGATCGGTCGGCCGTTGAGCTGGCCAAGGACTGGCGAACCGATCGCGCCCTGCGCCGCCTCGAGGCGATGCTGGTGGTCGCCGATCGGCGGTCCACCTTCCTCCTCTCGGGCACCGGCGATCTGATCGAGCCGGATGACGGCGTGATTGGCATCGGGTCGGGAGGAGGATACGCCATGGCCGCCGCCCGAGGGCTCGTGCAGATGACCGACCTCGATGCGCGCCGGATCGTTGAAACCGCCATGGGGATCGCCGCCCAGATCTGCATCTACACGAACAACCAGATCACGATCGAGGAGCTGTAGGGGCCCAGAACGGATACTCGACTCGGCGTCCAGGGAACCACAGAACTGCAGCCACCCTCGCCCTCTCGGTCCGATGACGTCTCAGGTCCCGTGCCATGTCCATTCACCTTCCCGCATCGTCTGATGAGCTGACCTCCTCGCTCACGCCCCGGCAGATCGTCGCCGAGCTCGACCGCTTCGTCGTCGGGCAGGCCAGGGCGAAGCGCGCCGTGGCCATCGCGCTTCGAAACCGGATTCGCCGCCAGAAACTCCCCCCGGAGCTGGCCGAGGAAGTGGCTCCCAAGAACATCCTGATGATCGGGCCGACGGGTGTCGGCAAGACGGAAATCGCGCGGCGGCTCGCCCGGCTCGCGCAATCGCCGTTCCTGAAAGTCGAGGCCTCGCGATTCACGGAAGTCGGCTACGTCGGCCGGGACGTCGAGTCGATGGTGCGGGACCTGGTGGAGATCGCGATCGGCATGGTGCGCGAAGAGCGAAACCGCGAGGTGAAGCACAAGGCCGAGGAGCGAGCCGAGGAGCGGCTGCTCGACCTGCTGCTGCCGCCCAGCCCGCCCCCGCTTCCAGGCGACGAGGAGGCGGCCCGCGAAGCGTCCAGCCCGACGCGCGAGCGCCTGCGCGTACAGCTTCGCGAAGGGAAGCTCGATCAGCGCACGGTCGAGATCGAGCTTCCGCAGCAGGCGTTCCCGTCCTTCGAGGTCATCACGGGCACCTCGGTCGAGGAGATCGGCATCAACCTCAAGGACATGCTGCCCAATTTCCTGCAGGGCCAGGGCAAGAGCCGGCGACGGACGATGCAGGTTCCCGAAGCGCTGGCGATGCTGCTCCAGGAGGAGCAGCAGAAGCTCGTGGACATGGAGAGCGTGCAGCGTACGGCCATCCGCCTGGTCGAGCAGAGCGGGATCATCTTCGTCGACGAGATCGACAAGATCGCCGGGCGCGAAGGAGGCCACGGACCGGATGTCAGCCGCGAGGGCGTGCAGCGCGACATCCTGCCGATTGTCGAGGGCACCACGGTCAACACCAAGCACGGGATGGTGCGCACCGATCACATCCTCTTCATCGCAGCCGGCGCGTTCCACGTGTCCAAGCCGTCCGACCTCATCCCCGAGCTCCAGGGCCGTTTCCCGATTCGGGTGGAGCTCGATGCGCTCGGCAAGGACGAGTTCGTGCGGATCCTCACCGAACCGCAGAATGCGCTGGTCCGCCAGTACATCGCCTTGATGGGTACCGAGGGCATCACGCTTCAGTTCGCCGCCGACGCCATCGAGCGCATCGCCGAACTGGCCGCGCTGGTCAACGAGCGGACCGAGAACATCGGCGCCCGGCGCCTCCACACGGTGATGGAGAAGCTGCTCGACGAGATCTCGTTCGAAGGATCCGATCTGGTGGAGAAATCGATTACGATCGATGCCGCCTACGTGGACGGCATGCTGGCGGAGATCGTCAAGAACGAAGACCTGGCGCGATACATCCTGTGACGACTGGCTTGCCCCAACCTGCCCTGTCGACGGAGCTCCCCGCGCGTGCGGGCCGTCTCCGGCCGGCAGTCTGGGCGGTCGTGCTGGCCGGCGTGATCCACGCCGCCTGCGGCAAGCAAGGGCCGCCCCTGGCGCCCCTGACGCCTCACCCGGCGCGCGTCGCGGATCTCACCGCGAGACGAATCGGCAACACCGTCTACGTGTCGTTCACCGTCCCCAAGGCGAACCAGGAGGGCAGCACGCCGGCTGACCTGGAACGCGTCGACGTGTACGCCTTCACCGCCTCGAGGCCGGACGAGGTCAAGGACGTCAAAGACGCGACCCTCGTCGGCAAGGTGCTCGTCCGTCGCCCGCCCAACCCTGATGAGAACGAGAAGAAGAAGAAGCGCGAGTCGAAAACGGGCGCGACGCCCGCGGCCAAGGCCACTCCGCCCGAACCTGGACTGGACCAGGGTGCGCTGGCCGTCGTCGCCGAGCCGCTGACGGCCGGGGCGTTGGTACCGGTCGTCGTGAAAGCGACCCGCAGACTGCCTTCGCCCGTAACCGACCTCGCCGCGGCGGAACGGGGTCCGCTCGTGGGCGTCGACACACGAGGTCAACTCAGCCGTTACTACGTGGCGGTCGGCGTCAGTCGAAGGGGACGCAAGAGCGCTCCTTCAGAGGTGGCCGGCGTTCCGCTGGTGCCGCCGCCTCCGCGGGTGGCTGAGCCCGCGCCGACGGTCACCGAGAAGGCCGTCACTGTCGCGTGGGCACCGCCGACAGGCGTCAGGAAGCCGGTCCAGGAGCCAGCCGGCAAGGAAGAACTCGCGTCCAAGCCGCTCGGCATCAGTCCGCCGGCACCGCTTGGCTACAACGTCTATCTCGTCGAAGAACCCTCGCCGGGCCCGGCCGCCCCGGCGGCCGAATCGGTCACCATGCCGGTGCCCCTCAACGACAAGCCCGTCACGTCGATCTCATTCGACGACGAGAAGTTCGAGTTCGGCAAGCCGCGCTGCTATTCGGTCGCGGTGGTCGAACGCGTGGCGGGCGCCGTCATCGAAGGCGAGAGGTCGCCATCGGCCTGCGTGACGCCGAAGGACACCTTCCCGCCTCCCGCCCCGACCGCGCTTGCGGCCGTCGCCGGGGAGAGCGCCATCAGTCTCATCTGGGAGGGTGTCGAGACGGCGGACTTCGCCGGGTACCTGGTGCTTCGCGGCGAGTCGCCATCCGGCTCCCTCGAGCCGATCACCCCGGCGCCGATTCGTGAGACGACCTACCGGGATTCCACGGCCCGGCCCGGCGTGCGCTACGTGTACGCGGTGGTGGCGGTAGACAACGCCGTGCCGCCAAACCGGAGCCTGTTGTCCAACAAGGTGGAGGAAGGCATACGCTAGCGTGTCGGCGCAGGCGGTTTCGCGCGACCACCTGCACACAGCCACCCCGGGCCCGCCACGGCGCGGCTGGCCGCCCGGCCGCCGGGGATCCCGCCCTCGTAAGGGAGTCGCACGATGGATCGTATCTACCGCATCGAGTACCAGGGACACCCGCGCCACGCCGTCGAACGGGACGGCGTGCTCAGCCTGATGACCGGCGACATCTTCGGCGCCTACGGAATCGGCGAACGCGTCGCGAGCGT
Source organism: uncultured Acidobacteriota bacterium (assembly GCA_963843385.1). Classification (GTDB taxonomy): domain Bacteria; phylum Acidobacteriota; class Vicinamibacteria; order Vicinamibacterales; family JAKQTR01; genus CAVOHU01. The sequence goes on along the minus strand of CAWJJY010000003.1, from coordinate 286,360 downwards.
GACCGACGGGAAGATCTCCCCGCACGTGCGGCTGCTCGCGCCGATCGAACCGAGCAAGATCGTCGCCGTCGGCCTCAACTATCGCGATCACGCGCTCGAGCAGGGCAAGCCGCTGCCGTCTGAGCCGCTGATCTTCATCAAGCCGTCGACCTCGGTCATCGCGACCGGCGAGGCGATCCTGCTGCCGCCCGGCAAGGGCCGAATCGACCACGAGGCGGAGATGGGCATCGTGATCGGAAAGCGCGCGCACCGGGTGGCGGCAGCTCAGGCCGCCGGCTACATCCTGGGGCTCACGTGCGTGAACGACGTGACGGCCCGGGACATGCAGAACCGCGGCATGCAGTACTCCCACGTGAAGGGCTTCGACACCTTCGCGCCGGTCGGCCCCTGCATCAGCGTCGGCCTGGACCCGGCGGACCTGGCGGTCGAAGGCTGGGTCAACGGCGTGCGGCGGCAGGGGTCGCGCACCGTCGAGCTGATCTTCGGGGCCGGCGACCTCATCGCCTTCATCTCGGCGATCATGACCCTGCTGCCAGGCGATATCATCTCGACAGGAACCCCGTCGGGCATCGGACCGCTCTCCGCCGGCGATCGCGTCGTCGTGAAGGTCGAAGGCGTCGGTGAACTCGACAACCCGGTGCAGATGGCGGGATAGGGGCCCGGCGGGCAATCCGATCGTGCCTCTCACGGAAGGAGCGCAAAGGATGAAACTCTTCATTGACACGGGCAACCTGAAAGACATCGAGACCTACGCCTCGCTGGGCATCATCGACGGCGTGACGACCAACCCGACGCTGATGGCGAAGGAAGGCGGAGACTACCGCGCACTGCTCAAGTCGATCTGCCGCACGGTCAAGGGACCGGTCAGCGCCGAGGTGATCTCGACAGACGCGGCGGGCATGGTGCGCGAAGGCAAGGACCTCCACACCATCGACCCGGAATACATCGTCGTCAAGGTCCCGTTCGGCAAGGAGGGCCTCAAGGCGTGCCGGGAGCTGCGGGGCCAACAGATTCCCGTCAACGTCACGCTGGTGTTCTCACCGACGCAGGCGCTGCTCTCGGCCAAGGCCGGCGCGAGCTACATGAGCCCCTTCGTCGGCCGCCTCGACGACATCGCGACCGACGGCATGCAGCTCATCGAGCACATCCTGCAGATCTACGACAACTATGACTTCACCACCGAGGTGCTGGTGGCGAGCGTCAGGCACCCGATGCACGTCGCCCAGGCCGCGCGGATGGGCGCCGACATCTGCACCTGCCCGTCCGCGGTGCTCGAGTCGATCTTCAAACACCCGCTGACCGACATCGGCCTCGAACGGTTCCTGAAGGACTGGGAGAAGGCCAAGGGAGCGAAGGCGTAATGGATTCACTCGATCGGCTCGGCGAACTGGAGCGGCTCGCGAACCTCGGCGGAGGCGAAGAGCGCCTGCAGCGCCAGCATCAGGCCGGCAAGCTGGCGGCGCGCGAGCGGATGCAGCTGCTGTTCGATCCGGGCACGTTCGAGGAACTCGACAAGCTGGTGACCCACCGCTGCCGCGACTTCGGCATGGAGGACCAGATCATCCCCGGCGACGGCGTGGTGTCCGGATACGGCCGCGTGGACGGCCGCCTGGTCTACGCCTTCGCGCAGGACTTCACGGTGTTCGGCGGCTCGCTCTCGGAGACCAATGCGGCCAAGATCTGCAAGGTGATGGACCTGGCCGTGCAGATGGGCGCGCCGATTGTCGGGCTCAACGATTCGGGCGGCGCGCGCATCCAGGAAGGCGTGATGTCGCTTGGCGGCTACGCCGACATCTTCCTGCGCAACACGCTCGCCTCGGGCGTGGTGCCGCAGATCTCGGCCATCATGGGGCCCTGCGCGGGCGGGGCGGTCTATTCGCCGGCCATCACCGACTTCAACATCATGGTCCGCAACACGAGCTACATGTTCGTGACCGGCCCGGACGTGATCAAGACGGTGACGCACGAGGACGTGACCAAGGAGGAGCTGGGCGGCGCGATGACGCACAACGAACGGAGCGGTGTCGCCCACTTCGCCGTCGACGACGACCGGGCGTGCCTGGCGCTCATCCGGGACCTGCTCGGCTTCATGCCGAGTAACAACCTGGACGAGGCGCCCCGCCTCGACACCAGCGACCCGCCGGACCGGGAGGACCCGTCGCTCGACCGCCTCGTTCCGGTCTCACCCTACCAGCCGTACGACATGCTGGATCTCATTCACGGCATCGTCGACGACGGGAACTTCCTGGAGGTGCATCGCCATTACGCGCAGAACATCATCGTCGGATTCGCGCGGATGGCCGGCCGGCCGGTCGGCGTCGTCGCGAACCAGCCCGCCCACCTTGCCGGCACGCTCGACATCGACGCCTCCGTGAAGGGCGCGCGATTCGTGCGGTTCTGCGATGCGTTCAACATCCCGCTGGTGACGCTCGAAGACGTTCCGGGATTCCTGCCGGGGACCGTGCAGGAATTCGGAGGCATCATCCGCCACGGAGCCAAGCTGCTCTATGCCTTCGCCGAAGCCACCGTGCCGAAGGTGACGGTCATTACGCGCAAGGCCTACGGCGGGGCGTACTGCGTCATGTCGAGCAAGCACATCCGGACCGACTTCAATTTCGCGTGGCCGATGGCCGAGATCGCGGTCATGGGCCCGGAAGGCGCGGTCAACATCCTCTACCGCCGGGAGCTGGAATCGGCCGCCGACCCGGCCGCGCTGCGCGCAGAGAAGACCGCCGAGTTCCGCGCGAAGTTCGCCAACCCGTTCGTGACGGCCTCGCGCGGGTTCATCGACGAGGTGATCCTGCCCAGGCAGACCCGGGCGCGCATCGTATCGGCCCTCTCGGCGGCAGAGCACAAGCGTGACAGGAACCCTCCTAAGAAACACGGGAATATTCCGCTGTAGGGTCGACGGGACAGCCAGGCTGGCGGCTGGCGGCTGGCGACTGTCGGCTGGCGACTGGCGGCTGGCGACTGTCGGCTGGCGGCTGGGGGTTGCGAGCTACGGACTCGGCGCTGGGCGCTGGTCGGCAAGAGCGAGGGACCGGCGCCCGTTCACCTTGTTCGTTCCGTCGCGACGCTGTGCCGAAGAAGTCTGACCGCTGCGTGATGCGAATCTGGCTGACCACGAGCCCCAAGCCCCGAGCCCCTTGACCGTGGGTTGGCCACCAGCCGCCTGCCTCCAGCCTCCGGCCTGTAACCGAACAGGCCTTGCGAGTCTAAGTGCTACAATTACAGCCGGATGCGTGTGTCCTTGAACAAGATCCTCGTCGCCAATCGCGGCGAAATTGCCGTCCGTGTCATCCGCGCGTGCAGGGAGATGGGACTCGAGACGGTCGCCGTCTATTCCGAGTGCGATCGTGGCGCGCTTCACGTCCGGTACGCCGACCAGGCGTACGCGATTGGCCCGAACGCCCCGCGTGAAAGCTACCTGCGCATCGACAAGATGATCGACGTGGCCCGGGCCTCGGGCGCCGACGGCGTGCATCCCGGCTACGGGTTCCTTGCAGAGAACGCGGAGTTTGCCTCGGCGTGCCGCGACGCGGGCCTGACCTTCATCGGGCCGACGCCGGAGGCGATCGCGCTGATGGGCAGCAAGACCGCGGCGCGCAAGGCGGCTATCGATGCCGGCGTCAACGTGGTGCCTGGCCTGAAGGAGCCGCTTGGGCCGGAGGTTTCGGACGCCGAGGTGGCGCGGCTGGCGGCGAGCGTCGGCTACCCCGTGCTCATCAAGGCCGTGTCGGGCGGCGGCGGGAAGGGCATGCGCACCGTGACGGACCCGGCCGACCTGCCGGGCGCGCTGCGCGCCGCGCGCTCCGAGGCGTCCTCATCGTTCGGCGATCCGGCCGTGTACATCGAACGGCGGCTGAACCGGCCGCGGCACATCGAAATCCAGCTGCTGGCCGATCATCACGGGACGGTACTGCCCTTTGTCGAACGCGAGTGTTCCATTCAACGGCGTCACCAGAAGGTGGTCGAGGAATCACCGTCCGTGGCGGTGACGCCGGCGCTTCGGCGCCATCTGGCGGCATCCGCGGCGGCTGTGGCAGCCAGGGTGGGCTACACCAACGCGGGCACGATCGAGTTCCTGGTCGAGGAAAGCGGCGAGCATTTCTTCCTCGAGATGAACACGCGCCTCCAGGTCGAGCACCCCGTCACGGAACTGGTGACCAGCACGGATCTGGTCCACTGGCAGATTCGAATCGCCCGGGGCGAGAAGCTGACGCTGGATCCGGAGGCCTTGCTCAACCCGCGCGGCCACGCGATCGAGTGCCGGATCTACGCCGAGGATCCGGACCACGACTTCCTTCCTTCGCCCGGGCGCGTGCAGGCGCTGCGGGCGCCGGCCGGGCCCGGGATCCGGCGCGACGATGGCGGGGCAGTGGCGGGGGTCGAGGTGCCGGTGTTCTACGACCCGCTAATCGCGAAGCTGGCGACCTGGGGCGTCGATCGGCCGGCCGCCATCGCCCGGATGGCGCGTGCGCTTGGCGAGTACGACGTGCGGGGCATCAAGACCACGATTCCCTTCTTCCGGTGGCTGCTCGCGGAGCCCGATTTCGTCGAGGGGCGGTTCGATACGATGTATCTCGACGCCGCGCTGGCGCGCCGCAACGGCCATCCGTTCATGGAGGTGCCGCGCGAGCACGAGGAGCTCGTCGCGGTGGCGACCGCCATCTACACCTATCAGCACAGACTGGCGGAAGCCAGATCCCCGAAGCCCAACCCGGGCGGCGGCAGCAACTGGATGCGGGACGCGCGGGCCAGCGCGCTCCGCTAGAGAGCCAGGCACGGCGCCGGAGCTGGACATGGAGCTTCAGATCGAGGTCAACGGCCGGGTCCGCACCGTGTCGGTCGAGCCGGCCGATGGCCGCTTCCGCGTGATGGTCGACGGGAGCCTGCGCCTGGTCGACGCCGCCCAGATCGACCGGACGACCTTCTCGCTCGTCTATGAAGGCGAGGGCCAGGCGAGCCGTGAAGTCGGCATCGCAGACACCGGCATCGACGGCGAGCTCGCGGTTCACACGGGATCGGGCGTCTCGATTGTCCGCGTCCTCTCGGGGGCGGCCCGGTCCGGGCGAGGGGGCGCGTCCCCGGCCCAGGCATCGGGGCTGCAGCAGGTGCTGGCGCCGATGCCCGGCAAAGTGGTGAAGGTCCTCGTCTCGCCCGGCGACGAGGTGAAGGCCCGCCAGGGCCTGGTCGTCGTCGAGGCCATGAAGATGGAGAACGAGCTGCGTTCCCCCAAGGACGGACGCGTCCGCGAGGTGGCGGTGACCGAAGGCATGTCGGTGGTGGCCGGGCGCCTGCTCGTCGTCGTTGAGTGACCATGTGACCGCCATGAACGCCAAGCCGTTTGCCCGGCGGTTCCTCTCGCACGCGAGGCGGACATGGATGGTGGCCGTCGCCCTGCTCGTGGCGGCGTTTGTCACCTCGGTGACCGTCGATCTCGGGGCACTGCTCCGTACGCGGGCGGAAGCCTGGCTCACCGGCGTCCTCTCGCGCCCCGTCCACATCGGGGTCCTGTCGGTCCGCCTGTTCGACGGCCGGTTTGTCGCCAACGACCTGCGCGTCGAGGGGCTGGTCCCCTCCGACATCCCGTTGCTCAAGGCCCGGGAGATCGTCGTTTCGATCCCGTGGATCCCGCTCTTCAACCGGGAGGTGCGGATCGACAGCATCGAGATGAACGACTTCGACATGGTGGTGGAGTCATTTGCCGGGGGTCGCCACAGCTTTCCGAGCATCAACCTGGGCAAGGGGTCGAGCGGGTTCACCACCACGCTTCAATACATTCGGGCGCGTCGCGGACAGTTTGCGTACTACGATCACCCGACCTGGAGCGTGATCCTCCGCAACCTCGACCTGACCTTGACCAGGATCGCGGGCTATCGGGGGAACGTCTCGGCACAGGGCGGCACGATCAAAATCATGGCCTACGAGCCGATGTCCGCCGACCTGCGCGCCTGGTTCCGCGTCGCCGACTCCAAAGTGTTCGTGGATCGCGCCGAAGTGGCAACCTACGGCGCGGCCACCTCGTTTGTCGGCACCGTCGATGTCGCGCGCTGGCCGGAGATGCTCTACCAGGTCCGGTCCACCATGGCCCTCCCGAAGATGCGGGAGATCTTCTGGGCGCACGACACCTTCACGCTCGAGGGTGAAGGGCACTTCGACGGGACGTTCCACCTCTTCAAGGACGGGCGCGAGCTGAAGGGCGATTTTCGAAGCGACCTGGCCCGCCTGAGCGCGTACGAATTCCCGGCGCTCGAAGGATCGGCCGTTTGGGTCCGGGATCGGTTCGAGGTGTTGAGCGCCCAGTCCGGATTCTACGGGGGGACGTTACGGTTCACCTACCTTATGGCGCCCCTCAACAGCCCCGAGCGCGGACGGGCTCGCCTCGACACCACGTATGAATCGGTGGACCTCGCCACGTTCACTTCAGCGAAGGGCTGGAACGGTCTCCGCCTCGACGGGAGCGCGTCCGGTCACAACCTGCTGGAGTGGACGCTGGGCGGATTCGGCGACCACTCGGGCAGCGGTGACCTCAGCGTCGAGCCGCCACCAGGCGTGACGCTGCTCGGGCGGGCCCTGCCAGTCCCGCTGCCCGGTCCGCCAATCGCGCACGTGCACGGCGATGAGTTCCCGCCAGCGGTCGAGGTGCCGGTCGGGGGCCGGATCCAGTACCGGTTCGGCCCGGAGTGGATCGAGTTCGGCCCGAGCATGGCAGCCACGCCGACGACCTTCGTTGAGTTCCAGGGACGAACCGCGTACGGCGAGCAGTCCAACCTCCCGTTCCACATCACCAGCACCGACTGGCAGGAAAGCGATCGGCTCCTCTCGGGCATCCTGACGGCGGTGGGGTCGCCGACGCGCCCGGTCGAGCTCGGCGGGGCCGGCGTACTCGACGGCGTGCTGCTCAATTCGATCAGAGGCCCGCGAATCGAGGGCGACCTGACCGCCGGGCGCATGAAGGCCTGGGACGTCGACTGGGGAGGCGGCACGGCCAAGATCGTCTACGAGAATGGCTACCTGGATGTGACCGGGGCCCTGCTCCGCAAGGGCGAGTCGAGCCTGGGGATCGACGGGCGGTTCGCGATGGGCTATCCGCGCAAGGACAAGGGGGAGGAGATCAACGCGCGGTTCAACGTCGGTCACTGGGAGGCCGCCGACCTGCGCCACTGGTTCGATCTCGATGACTACCCGCTCGACGGCCCGATGACCGGGGAGCTTCACCTCTACGGCGCCTACACGCGGCCATTCGGGTTCGGCCGCCTGACGGTCGCACCCTTCACGGCGTTCGAAGAGGTCTTCCCCAGCGTGACCTCCGCACTGCGCTTCGAGGGAGCCGGCGTCTGGCTCGATGCGATCGAGATGCAGAAAGGGTCCGGCTCGGTTCGGGGCGCGGCCTACGTCGGCTGGGACGCCACCTACTCGTTCAACGTCGACGGCCGGGCGATACCGGCCGAGGCCGTCGAGATGATGCAGTTCCCCCAATGGCCCGTCACGGGCACGGTGGAGTTCTCTGCCTCGGGGAGCGGTGAGTTCGCCGTGCCGACCTTCGATGTCAAGGGCCGGATGCTCGACCTGTTCGTGCGCGATGAAGGCGTCGGCCAGGCCAAGTTCAACGTGGCGGTGCGGGGCGAGACGACCAACTTCGATTTCGATGCCGCCTCACCCAGGCTCTCGGTCACCGGCTCCGGCAAGACCACGCGCCTCAAGCCCTACACGGGCGAGATCGGCCTGCAATTTGTCCAGACCTCGCTCGATCCGTACGTGCGGCTCTCGTATCCGGGGCTGCCGCCGTTCACCTCGCTGGTCGCGACGGGCACGGTCCGCGCCAGAGGATCGTTCGCCAGGCCGGACACCATCGTCGCGGACCTCAAGGTCGACCAGGCTGATCTGACGCTCTACGACTATTCGCTGCACAACGACGGTCCGATCGACATCGGGATCGACCAGGGCGCGTTCACCCTCCGGCGGCTCAGGTTCGCGGGCGAGGACACGCACCTCGCGATCGATGGCCGGGTGGACGGCAACGCCGGACAGATGAAACTGCACGCCGAGGGCGCGGCCAACCTGGGCGTGCTGAACATCATCAAGGGTCTGAGCGGCCGCATCCGCGGTTCCGGCACGGCCGAAATCCTGGCCGACATCGAGGGGTCCATCGAGAAGCCTGTCATTTCAGGCCAGGTGACGCTGGTCGACGGGCGGCTCCGTCACTTCGACATGCCGCACGCGCTCGAGAACATCAACGGCCGCCTCGAATTCTCGGGCGGCAGCGTGCGATTCGACGACGTGAGTCACCCCTTGTCGGCGAAGCTGGCGCAAGGCGACGTGAAGTTCGGCGGACGCATAGACCTCAGCGGCCTGAAGCCGACCCAGTTCGATCTGACGGCCACGGGCAAGAGCATGCAATTGCGGCTGGTCCAAGGCCTGAGATCGATGGTTGACGCGGATCTGACACTCCGGGGCACGGCGGATCAGCCGACGCTGAGCGGGCAGATCACCGTGGGAAGTGCCGTCTACCGGCGCCGAGTCGATCTCGGCAGCGGCCTCATCGAGCTGGCGGGGACGCCTGCCGCGCCCGGCGTGTCCGACGTGTCGTCTCCGCCGAGCTGGCCGCTGCGATACGACATCCGGGTCGTCGCGCCCTCCACCCTGGAGATGGACAATAACCTCGGGCGGCTGACGGCCAGCGCGGATCTCACCGTGCGCGGCACCGTCGATCGGCCCCTGCTGTTTGGCCGCGTGGAAGTGGACCGCGGCGAAATCCGATTCGAGGCCCAGCGTTACGTGTTCACCCGCGGCACGGTCGACTTCAGCAACCCGACGAAGATCGAGCCGTTCTTCGACCTCGAAACCGAGACTCGCGTGCGCGCCCCGGGCCAGACCTACAACGTCACCCTGCGGGCCAGCGGCACCATGCAGCGGATCCAGCAGCTGGATCTCTCGTCGGACCCGCCGCTCCAGCCGGTCGACATCCTCTCGCTGCTGCTCGGCGACGTTCGGTCCACGCAGGACGCCGAGCTGCGGCAGCTCCAGTCACCAAACCTGACCGAGCAGACGCTGTTGCAGGCGCGGGCCGCGAGGCTGCTGGCGAGTCCCATCTCGTCGAACGTCCAGCGCGTTGTCGAGCAGACCTTCGGCCTCGACACGGTGCAGATCACGCCGCTGCTGACCGACCCGACCCAGCAATCCACGCGCCTCGCGCCCGGTGCGCGCGTGACCATGCTCAAGCGGATTTCCGATCGCATCTTCCTGACCTACTCCCGCAGCCTGACCTCGTCGGTCCGTGACCAGGTCATCCTGCTCGAGTACGACCAGAGCGACCGGCTCTCGTGGATTCTCACGCAGAACGAGGACCGCACCTACGCCCTGGATGTTCGCGTTCGGCACACATTCCGATGATCCGAATCCGCCGATCGCCCGCACCGCCCGCCAACCTGCCTCGCGTCGGGCCCCTGCTGTCGTCTGTCCATCGCCCTGGCGTTGGTCTGGTTGGGTTTGGTGTCCCCAGCCGCTGCGCAGGCACCCGCGGTTGACCAGTATGTGGGGCGGATCGTCTCCGAGATCCGGATGGTCTCGGCCGGCGCGGACGTGACCGACCAGCGACTGCGGGCGCTGCTCGAGGTCCGGGTGGGAAGCGAGCTGTCGGTGGCGGCAGTCCGGGAGAGCATCGTCCACCTGATCGGGCTCGGCCGCTACCTGGACGTGCGGGTCGATGCCGCCCTCGCGCCGGGCGGGGTGAAGCTGATCTTCGACCTCGTGCCCCTGCGGGACGTGAAGCGGGTCGTGTTCCGCGGCGACCTGGGACTGCCGGACGTCATGCTCCGGGCGGCGGTCGTGGATCGGTTCGGTCCGACGCCACCCGTGGGCCGCGCCGACGACATCGCCAGTGCGCTCCAAGCGTTCCTGCAGGACCGCGGGTTTCTCGGTGCCAAGGTCACCCCCGCGGCAGTCGGGGATGTGCCCTCCGAGTCGGGAGACCTCGCCTTTGTCATGTCGGCCGGGCCCATGGCACGGATCGAGAGCCTCGCCCTGAAGGGACCCGAGCCGTCGCTGAACCAGTCACTGGTGCAGCGATTGCAGGTTCATCTCGGCGACCGGTACGATCCGGTCGCGCTGCAGTCGCGCATCACCCAGTACCTCGACGAGTGGCATCGGGCCGGGTACTACGAGGCCAACATCGATCGCACCGTGCGGGTCAATGAGGCCCGGGACGCCGTGACGCTCATCCTGACACTGGATCGGGGGCCGCTGGTCGTGGTGGAGTTCCAGGGCGATCCGCTGCTGCCTCGCGAGCGCACGGAGCTGGTGCCAATCAGCCGCGAAGGTGCGGCCGACGAGGACCTGCTCGAAGACTCCGAACGCCGCATCACGGACTATCTCCACGCCCAGGGCTATCGCGACGGGTCCGCGGCCTTTTCGAAGACCGAAGTCGCCGGCACCCTCCGAATCGTCTTCACGGTCCGGCGGGGCCCTCTCTATCGCGTGTCGGCAGTGGAGCTGCCCGCCTCAGCCGCGCTGTCACCGGCCGAGATGCGAGCGCTGATGAAGGTGTCGCCCGGACAGCCCTTCGTCCAGGCCCGCCTCGACGCCGACGTCGCGGCGATCGCCACGGAGTACCACCGCCGGGGGTTCGTGGGGGCAACAGTCGTTCACAAGGACACGCTGCACGCCTCGCCTGCGCCGGTCGTCAACGAGCGGCTCATCGACTCGACCATTGAAATCGCGGAAGGTCCCCGGATGGTCGTTGGCGAAGTGAGCATCCGGGGCAATGCCGCCCTCTCGACAACCAGGCTCGAACGGCTCATCGAGGCGAAAACGGGTCAGCCGTTCAGCGAGGCGACGGTCGAGATCGACAGGCAGCAGCTGTTCCTCGAGTATCTGAATCGCGGCTACCGCATGGCGCGTGTCGAGTACGAGGTGATCCCCAACGCGGACCGCACTCGCGCCAGCGTGGTCTACACCATCCAGGAGGGCCCGGAGGTCATCGTCGACCAGATCCTCATCGTCGGCAACCAGCACATCAACGAGAGCACGATCCGGCACGAGATCGTGCTCCAGCCGGGTCAGCCCCTCGGGCTGGCGCAGGTCGACGAGAGTCGGGCCCGCCTGGCGGCGATCGGCCTCTTCCGCCGCGTGACGATCTCGGAGATCCAGCATCGGGGCGAGCCGAGGCGCGACGTCCTGGTGACGGTGGAAGAATCGCCGTCGACGACGATCGGCTACGGCGGCGGCGTCGAGTTTCAGACCGTCGAGACCTCCGAGTTCGCGCCACGCGGTTTCTTCGAACTCGGCCGGCGGAACCTCTGGGGAAAGAACCGATCCATCAACCTCTACTCGCGGCTGAGCGTCCGCCAGCGGGGGGCGAGCACGACCGGCTCGACGACCACTCCTGCCCACTCGATCACCGAGTACCGGGTCGTCGGCTCGTACCGGGAGCCGAGGCTGCTGATGACGCAGGCTGACCTCCAGGCCTCGATCCTCTTCGAACAGGGCAGCCGGACCAGCTTCAGCTTCCGCCGTCGATCGGTGCGCCTCGAGCTGGCGCGCCGATTCAGTAAGGCGTACACCGTGTCGGGCCAGTACGCGCTCGAAAAAAACGACCTGCTCGAAGAGCGGCTGAACCCGACCGACAAGCCGCTCATCGATCGACTGTTCCCGTCGGTTCGGCTCTCGACGTTTTCGCTCACCGCCGTGCGCGACACCCGCAGCGATGCCATCGATCCGAAGTTCGGGTCGCTCCTGGGCGTGAACGGCGATCTGGCGCTGGTGCCGCTGGGATCGCAAATCGGGTTCGCGAAGACTTTTCTCCAGGCCTTCACCTACCATCAGCTCCCGACCGGGCGCCGGCTCATCCTGGCGGCGGGCGCTCGACTCGGGCTTGGCGTGGGGTTCCCGCGAACGGTGCCTGCGCCGGCGACCGAGACCGGCAACGGTCTGACGGCGCCGACCTTCGTCACGGTTCGCGACCTGCCGGCCAACGAGCGCTTCTTCGCCGGCGGTGACACCACGGTGCGCGGATTCCAGCTCGACCACCTCGGCACTGCGGCCACCTTCGACCGGGACGGGCAGCCGATAGGCGGCCACGCGCTGGCGGTGTTCAACGCCGAGTTGCGTATGGACTTGTGGCGGGATATCGGCGTGGTGAGCTTCCTGGACCTCGGCAACGTGTTCGCGAAGGTCACCGATATCGATCTCGGCCACCTGCGCGCGGGCGCCGGGTTCGGGATCCGGTACCGATCCCCGGTGGGCCCCTTGCGCCTCGACGTGGGCTTCAAACTGGGCACCCTGTTGACCTTTGCCTCCACCCGGGAATCGCGCACGGCGCTGCACATCAGCATCGGGCAGGCGTTCTGATGCAGGGCACGATCAGGATCCCTCGTCTCGTGCTGGTTGCCGCGATCGCCTTGGCGGCAGTGCCCGGACCTCTCGCCGCCGACGAGGTGATCGATCGGGTGCTCGCAATAGTCTCCGGCAACGTGATCACCCTGTCCGAGGCGCGGGCCGCGCTCGACCTCGGGCTGGTGGACGCCGCGGCCGGCGTCGATCCGATCGCGGTCGCCGTCCGGGCCCTGATCGAGCGCGAACTGGTGCTCGAAGAGATCAGCCGGTCGGTCATTTCGGAGCCCACTGAAGCCGCGGTGACAGAGCGCGTCGCGCGTATCCGCGCGCGGTTCGCCGACGCCGGCACCTATCGAAAAGTCCTGGCGCGTTCCGGGCTCGATGAGGCGGGACTGCAGGGCGTCGCCCGCGACGATGTGCGGGTGCGGGAGTACATCGACCGCAGGTTCGAAGCCGTCCTCCCTCCCAGCGATGAGGAAGTCCTCGACTACTATCGCACCCACCAGGAGCAGTTCACGCAGAACGGCGAGTTCCTGCCGCTCGACGAGGTGCGGACCGCGATTGTCGGCCGCTTCGTGCAAACCAGGCGGCAGCAGGCGATCGACGCCTGGCTCGCCAGTCTGCGCAGGCGCGCCGACGTCGTCGACTTGTATCTCCCTCGGACGAGGTAGGGCGGCCGGCTACGACGATCCGAGCAGCGTGAACTGAAGGATTTCGATGACGTTGAATCCGGAGTGGCTCGCGACCGTTGCGGTCACGCTGCCCCGGCGAAGATACACGACGCCCCAGATGAACCCGAGCAGCATGGTGACCAGGCCGACGTCCCATCCCTGGATGAAGTGACCCGCCCCGAACACCACGCTGAACAGGACCAGGCCGATACGGGCGCCGCCCAGGTGTTGATCGAACCGGTGCAACACGAAGGCCCGCTGCAACTCTTCCTTGAGGCCGCCGCTCAGCACGGCCATCGCCCCGAGGATCCACGCATCGAGCGGGGTGCGAACCAGCCCTTCGAACGGGTTGGCGGCCACATTGTGGAGCTCAGGCAGGACCAGGCGAATCCCGGCCAGCAGGACCGCGACCACCACGAGGAGCGCCGGAACGGACACCAGGCCGAGCAGCACCTCACGCCGAACGGGCCTCGTGCCGAGGAACACAGCCCGGATCGACTCGTGCGTCGCGCGCACCCGCCACGCGATGAACCCGACCAGCGCCACCAGGTCGAGGATCCACACCCAGGCCACGTAGGACAGTGAGAGGGTTCCGCGATCGTCGAACGGGCGGAGCCCCGCGACGATCAGCAGGAAGCTGAGGCCGAACTGCGTCGGGAATCCGGATGCGACGATGACCTCGACCAACGCGACGGCCCGCCGGGCTGCCCGGCCCGGCCGGTCCTCGAGGGCCATCGGCAACACGGTGTCATCGACCGGCGTGGCGGCGTCGTCAATCATCGAATCGCGACTGTAGCACGTGAATGTCGGCGTCCCGAAATCGCGCCTGGCTGGCGGAAAATGCACCGGCGGCGGGCATGTCAAGGGCGAAGATCATAATATGTGGCGAAATAAAAGCAAAAGGCGATAAAATAGCGCTAATTGCACACCATATTGCGTCTGCCCTAATTCAGAGACACAATATCTGGTGGGAGAAGACCTTGACAACCAGTCCGGGCGGCGCGATATTGGGTCCTCGTAGCTGACAGGCCGCGCGAGAATCTCCCAGCTTCTCGCCAGGGTTGGACGCCACGTTGTCCAGTTCACGTTCGCCACGGTTTACGTCACGACCGACTAGCCTGACCGATGAACATCGAAGTGGCCATGAACCGTCAGACGACGAACGTGTCGAAGGGAGTCGTGTCACGGATTCCCGCTGCAGGGCGTGGGCAGCAGGGGCCGCGGCAGCCGCACAGGGACTGACTTGATTCGGGATTCCGCCTGGACGGGGCCCGGGTGGTGTCCGCTCTTGCCGGAGGGGGCATGCAGCGAGGCTTGGAGGAAATGGGTGGGGTTGGCGCCCAGAGCGCCGATCCGGAGGTGTCGGAGGGAGCCCGCGCGGGCCATGCCGCGCCTGGATTGCGATTCCCGCGCGCCTTCACGCAGGCGGGACGCGATCCGTTCGACGAGATCGAGTGGGATGTCAGATCGGCGGTGATCGTCAACGAACGCGGCGAAGCCGTCTTCGAGCAGCACGACGTCGAAATCCCGAAGTCCTGGTCCCAGCAAGCGACCAACATCGTTGTCTCGAAGTACTTCCGCGGGCAGCTCCAGTCGCCGGGGCGCGAGCGGAGCGTCAGGCAGCTCATCGGCCGGGTGGTCGACACGCTCACCGCCTGGGGCCGGGCCCAGCAGTACTTCGCATCGGAGACCGACCTCCAGGCCTTCAGCGACGACCTGAAACACCTGCTCGTCTACCAGAAGGCTGCGTTCAACAGCCCCGTGTGGTTCAACTGCGGCATCGAGAAGCACCCCCAGTGCTCGGCCTGCTTCATCAACTCGGTGCAGGACACGCTGGATTCGATCCTCTCGCTGGCCAAGACCGAGGGCATGCTCTTCAAGTTCGGGTCGGGCACGGGGAGCAACCTCTCCACGCTGCGCTCGTCGACCGAGACGCTGGCGGGGGGCGGGACGGCGTCGGGCCCGGTGTCGTTCATGAAGGGCTACGACGCGTTTGCGGGCGTCATCAAGTCGGGCGGCAAGACGCGGCGCGCGGCCAAGATGGTCATCCTCAACGCCGAGCACCCCGACATCGTCGACTTCATCAACTGCAAGGTCGAGGAGGAGAAGAAGGCCTGGGCCCTGATCGACGCGGGCTACGACGGGTCGTTCACCGGCCCCGCCTACGCCTCGGTGTTCTTCCAGAACTCGAACAACAGCGTCCGGGTGCCCGACGACTTCATGCGGGCCGTGCTGGACGACGGCACGTGGCAGACGCACGCGGTGAGCGACAGGCGCCCGATGGGCACCTACAAGGCGCGCGAGCTCATGCGGATGATCGCGGACGCCACCTGGGTGTGCGGCGATCCCGGGATGCAGTTCGACACGACGGTCAACGAGTGGCACACCTGCCCGAGCTCGGACCGGATCAACGCGTCGAATCCGTGCTCCGAGTACATGTTCCTCGATGATTCCGCCTGCAACCTGGCGTCGATCAACCTGATGAAGTTCGTCGACGCGGGCGGCGAGTTCGACGTGGCGGCGTTCCAGGCCGCCGTGCGGACCCTCATCACCGCCCAGGAGATCATCGTCGGGAACTCCAGCTATCCGACCAAGGCGATCGAGCGGAACAGCCACGAGTACCGGCCGCTCGGCCTCGGGTATGCGAATCTCGGCGCGCTGCTGATGTCGCGCGGCCTCCCCTACGACAGCGACGGCGGGCGGGCCTACGCCGGCACCATCACGGCGCTGATGACCGGCGAGGGCTACGCGCAGTCGGCCCGCATCGCGCGGGACCACGGCTGGGCCTTCTCCGGCTACCAGAAGAACCGCGAGCCGTTCCTGCGCGTGATGCGCAAGCACCGCGACTCGCTGCGCGACATCACCCCCGCGCTCGTTCCGGATCCGCTGCTCCAGGCGGCGCGGCAGTCGTGGGACGAGGCCGTCGAGCTCGGAGAGGAGTTCGGGTATCGCAACGCGCAGGCGACGGTGCTGGCGCCCACGGGCACGATCGGGTTCATGATGGACTGCGACACCACGGGCGTCGAACCCGACATCGCGCTGGTGAAGTACAAGAAGCTGGTGGGCGGCGGGTTGATGAAGATCGTCAACAACACCGTGCCGGCGGCGCTCTCGAGGCTCGGCTACACGGAGGCCCAGATCAAGGCGATCGTCGAGTACATCGATCACAACGAGACGATCGAGGGCGCGCCGTACCTGAAGGAAAAAGACCTGCCGGTGTTCGACTGCGCGTTCAAGGCGGCCAAGGGCACGCGGTCCATCCATTACATGGGCCACATCCGGATGATGGGCGCGACGCAGCCGTTCATCTCCGGCGCGATCTCCAAGACCGTGAACGTGCCGAAGGAGGCCACGGCCGAGGACATCATGCAGGCGTACCTCGAGTCGTGGCGCCTGGGCGTGAAGGCCATTTCCATCTACCGGGACGGCAGCAAGCGAACCCAGCCGCTCAACACGAGCCGGGACAAGGCGGCGGCCCAGCAACCGGCCGTCAAGGAAGTGGCACGCCCGATCAGGCACAAGCTGTCTGAGGAGCGCCGGGCCATCACGCACAAGTTCGATATCCAGGGCCACGAGGGCTACATCACCGTCGGCCTGTACGACGACGGCTCGCCGGGAGAGCTCTTCCTGGTGATGGCCAAAGAGGGCTCGACGATCTCGGGCTTTGCCGACGCCTTCGCGCAGGCCATCTCCTATGCCCTCCAGTACGGCGTGCCGCTGCCCGTGCTGGTGGACAAGTTCAGCCACATGCGGTTCGAGCCGTCGGGCATGACGAAGAACCCGCAGGTGCGCTTCGCGAAGTCGATCGTGGACTACGTGTTCCGGTGGCTGGCGACCAAGTTCATGTCGCCGGAAGCACAGTTCCGCGTGGGCGTGAACGGGCCGGACCCCGCGGAGACCAAGGAGAAAGAGGCCGAGCAGCTCAAGCTCATCGTGAACGGCCAGCCTCAAGGCGGAAGCCCTCCCCGGATGGCCCAAAGCTCGCCCATCGCGGCCATCCAGAACCAGGAAGACGCGCCGCCCTGCACGATGTGCGGCGCGATCATGGTGCGCAGCGGAAGTTGTTACAAATGTGCCAACTGCGGCAGCACCAGCGGGTGCGCGTAGGAGGCAATGACTGAGGAGTTGGACCGCATCTGTTCGATCACAGGAGGCCCGCCCAAAGCGGAGTGACGCTTGGGCGGGCCTTTTCTGTCGGCGCGCAACCGCCAGCCGCCAGGGTCAGTTCTCGCCCTTCTCCTCCGGCTCGATCACCGCGGGCTGTTGTTTCCCGCCCAGCCAGCCGAGCAGCATCAGGAGACCTCCGAAGATCGCCCGCGCGACTTCTTCGACGACCTGAACGGATCCGTGCAGGTGCATCGAGTTGTGCAGGTTCAGCGCCTGGAGGCCAAGCAGGCCGCCGAGGGCGAAGGACAGCCCACCCGGGATTCCGGTGCGGACCAGGACGGCCGCGAACAACAGCGCCATGCCCAGCAGGGCACCGCCCAGGTTGGCCCAGAGTTCCAGCCGCGCGCGGAAGACCAGGTCCGCCAGCGCGTCGCCGATGGCGTAGAGGCCGTAGCCAGCGAGTCCGAGGGTCGCCGCGGTCAGCATGATCCCTGTTGTATCATGCCAGGATGCCCGTGCGCATAACCCGGCGTCACCTCGATGAGGGCGGCCACCGAGTCAGCTACCTGGACGCCTCGGCCGGTGAGGCCGCCTCCGCGCTGATCTTCCTGCACGCGTTTCCGCTTCATGCTGGGATGTGGGCGCCGCAGCTCGAGGCCCTTCCACCCGGCTGGCGTGCCATCGCGTTTGACTTCCGAGGCTTCGGACTGTCGGATCCGGACCCGGAGTCCCGCGACGCTGAGGTCACGTTGGACGACCTCGCGGCCGATGCGGTGCGGTTGCTCGACCACCTGGAGATTCCCCGCGCCGTGTTCTGTGGCCTCTCGATGGGCGGCTACACGCTGCTCGCGCTGCTTCGCCAACATCCGGAGCGCATCTCCGGGATGGTCCTTGCCGACACCAAGGCGACCGCGGATACCGAGGCCGGGGTCACGAGCCGCATGGCCATGCTCGACCGCCTCGAGCGGGAGGGGCCGTCCGCCATAGCCGCTGAGATGCTGCCGGGGCTGCTCGGTGAGAGCACGAAGCGCGAGAGGCCCGAGATAGTCCAGGACGTCACCCGACTTCTCCGCGCGGCGTCGACGTCCGGCATCGGGGACGCGATTCGGCGAATGATGCGGCGACAGGATTCGACCGCGCTGCTCCCACGCGTAACGTGCCCGACGCAGGTCATCGTCGGGGAGGAAGACGTCCTGACACCGGTCGCCGCCAGCCAGGCGATCCACGAGGCCGTTCCGTTCTCGATGCTGGCAACTATCCCCGCGGCCGGGCACCTGTCGAATCTGGAGCAGCCGGACCTCTTCAACGCGGTGCTGGGGCGGTTTCTGCAGAGCTCGAGCTTCGAGCCCGCGAGCTGAGAGCACTGGGGGCGTCCGGCAATCGGTCACGAGTTCGAGGCGCCGTGACGTGACTGCGCGCAGACGCCGACAGGCCTGAAGCCACTGGCCCGTAACCTGTAACCTGTAACCTGTAACCTATAACCTAAAACCTATCACCTGCCGCCCGTAGCGTGAATTCGTGGGGGAGCCGCCAAATGGACCTCGGTTTGACGGGCAAGATCGCCATCGTGACGGGCTCGAGCCGTGGCCTCGGGCTGGCCAGTGCCGCCGCGCTGGCAGTGGAAGGATGCCAGGTGACGCTTTGCGCGCGCGGGAAGGACCGGCTCGATCAGGCCTCCGCGGAAATCTCCGCGCGCTGTGGTGACCCGCGCCGCGTGTTCGCCGTCCCGGCCGACCTGGCGACGCCGGAGGGTGCGGCGACCGTGGTGGATCGTACGGCCGCGCATTTCGGCGGGATCGACATCCTGGTGAACAACATCGGTCTCGCCCGAGGCGGCGGCCTCGACCAGACGACCGATGCCGAGTGGCAGGAGGCGTTCGACCAGACGCTGTACCCGGCCATCTGGATGTCGCGGCTCACCGTGCCCCATCTGCGGGCGCGAGGCGGCGGGGTGATCCTCATGATCGCGTCGATTTTCGGGCGCGAGGCCGGCGGCCGGATGACCTACAACGCCGTCAAGGCGGCCGAGATCAGCCTTGCCAAGTCGATGGCGCAGCAACTGGCGCGAGACAACATCCGGGTCAACAGCATCGCGCCGGGTTCCATCCTGTTCCCCGGCGGGTCGTGGTGGAAACGCCAGCAGGCCGATCCCGACGGCATCGCCGCCTTCGTGCAGCGCGAAATCCCGTTCGGCCGATTCGGCACGCCCGAAGAGGTCGGCAACGTCGTGGCATTCGTGGCGTCTTCGAAAGCCAGTTGGGTCAGCGGCGCCAGCATCGTTGTCGACGGCTGCCAGTCGCGATCGTTGATCTAGTTTCCCCCTCCGCGTCCACCCCCCGACGCGGGCTGTACGGGCGCTGCCGGAGGCGGCGGAGGCACGTAGTTCCAGTTCATCACGGCGTTGAACATCATGTTGAACTCGCCGTGGTTCTGCCAGCGATACACCGGGTTGTTGGCGAACAGGATCACGCGCCCCTTGCCGTTGTAGGCCATGGGCAGATCCACCGCGAGCGGCCGCTGGCGCAGAAGGTCGGCCCCGACCATCAACCCGCTCAGCACCGAGGCGTCGCCGCCCGTATAGCGGCCGAGGATGTTGCCCTGGTCGGCCACGCCCACCCTGAAGGTGAAGCCGCCGACGTACTTGATGGGCAGTGTCTTCGCGGCATACCCGTAGAAGATCGGATGCTCGGGCCTGGAGATGTCGGCCTGGACGATCGGACGCTGCGCCGTCACGCCCGTGACCGGCTCGACGTCGACGGTCCGGGCCCAGCCAAACTCGATCGGAAACCTCGCGGCGGCGCCGGCCGCGATCAGGGTGCCGCCTTCTTCGAGGAACTTCGCGAACCCGTCCACCCCCTCTTGACCGAACCCGCCCGACATGTCGGGTGATTCGCCGTAGGCGCCGAGGAACTTGTACTTCTCGGTCTTCTGGTACGGCTGCGGGCGCGAGGCAGGCACCTGGAACACGGTCTGCCGGTTGATGTTCTGCGCGGCCATGATGATGACGTCGTACTTGCCGCGCAGGCCGCCCTTCCTGACCTGCTCCTTGTAGATCACGTCGTACGGGATCCCGAACCTGTCGAAGGTCAGGCGATACCACCCGAGGTCCTGCGTGCTCGTCCACTGGGAGTAGATGGCAATGCGCGGCACCACGGCGTCGTGCGATGGCACGTCTGGCGCCTTCGACATCGCGGCAGCCGTCAGGCCGAGCTCTTCGATCGCCGATTGAACCGCCGCGCCAGGCTGCCCGGCGATGATGAACGACCCGGCGGGGAAGTCGACGCCCTCGGCCGAGAAGGCCTTCTCGGCGATCCGCATCGGGACCTTGCCGAGCTTGTACCGCAACGCGATCATGTTGTTCGAGCCCAAGTGCGCAACGGCGAGCCCTGCGGTGCCGCTCCCGACGATCTTCCCCTTCAGGTTGACGTCCTTGACGAGGGTCGTCGCCAGCTTGAGGACAGCCGGGTCCGCAATGTCCTTCACCTCCACCATCATCTCGAGGCCCATCGTCCAGCCGCTGTCGTCGTAGGTCGTGAGCCGTGCGTCCGGATAGACCTGCTTCTCGAGCAGGTTCTTCACAAGCCGGCCATAGGGCTGGTCGCGCTTGATGACATAGGAGCCCGCGGGGTAGGTGGCCTCACCGAGCTTGATCTCGCTCGCAGCCTGGCCGACCTCGATGCCCTGGATCCGGAGGATCTTCACGAGCTCGGCCACCCTCGTCATGTCGCGCTGGACCGGAATGACGTAGCCGTACGGCGGCCTGGCCTTCCCCTCTTCGATCGAGTTCCTCGACTTGACGTAGAAGTTCTCGACGACGACGTTGGGGAACATCGAGGTCAGTTGCAGAGAGGACAGGACGCCGGTCTCCATGTAGTTCGTGTTGTCGCGCCGCGTGAACGAGGCCGCAGCATTGGGCGGCACTGGGAAGCCGCGGTACCATTCGCGATCCTGGCCGCCGCCGCGACCGGTTGGAAGCGCCGGACCACGTCCGCCGCCGCGCCCGGCTTCCGCCTGCGCTCCTCGGCCGGCGTCCGCCTGGGCTCCCCGGCCGGCGTCCGCTGGCGCGCCTCGCCCCTCTTGAGGACTGGATTCGGGCTGTGCGCCGCGTCCGGCCTGCGGCGTGGCACCCCTCCCGCTACCGGCCTGCGCCGCCGCACCTCGCCCGGTCCCGGCCTGCGTTCCACCCGCTGCCTGCTGAGCCGCGCCCCGCCCGGCCTCGCCTTGTCCGCCCGAGCCGGCGCGCCCTTGACCCGTTGCGCCGCGCGCGCCCGGCGTGGCCGCGCCTTCTCCCTCCGCAGCCCCGTCACCGCGTCCGGAAGCCGGCGTGCCGGGATCGCGGCCCGACTGGGTCTCGTACATCTTCATGATCCCGTTGTGGTTGTACGCGACCGAGCCGAGATATCCCGGCGACCAGCCATCCATGAATGCGAATGTGTAGACGCCGGGCATCCCCCACTTGGTCATCTGCGCCAGCTCCCAGTTCGAGAACCAGGACAGCTCGGCAAAGAGCAGCGGGTCGAGGTTGGGATTCTGAGGCGGGCCGCCGCTGTAGGTGTACATCAGCGACAGCGATTCGTGCAGGTCGTGCATGATGGGCGGATGGGCGGTGTAGTACCAGTCGGTGAGCGCGCGCATCTGCACGAGTGCGACGTTGATGTCGCGATTGTTGTCGTGGTAGACGTACTTGCCCCAATACGGCACGGCGCCGCCTGACGCCCCGCCCCGGCCCGACTCCGGCGACCCGCCTTCTGCGGCAGGTTGATCTCCGCCCTGGCCGCCGGCTCGCCCGGCACCCTGACCGCCGGCCTGTCCGGCCGTCGCCGTGGCGGATGCGCCTGCCGCGCGCTGACCGGCGGCGCGCGCTTCACCGGTCGCCGTCGCGGTTTCCGCCCCGCCGCTTCTGCCGGACGCCGCGCCGCGCCCGGCCGGCTGCGCCTTCGCCAGATCGATTCCCTGGTAGAACCAGTCCACGGCACGATCGCGTCCGTCCGCGTCGGCTGCCGGCGTCACCGACACGTAGACGTTGCTGCGAATCTGCGTAATCAGGGGCGAGGTCTCAGTCGCGATCCGGTAGACGAGCTCCATCAGCATCTCGGACGAGCCGGTCTCGGTGCTGTGCAGCCCGCCGATCAGGTGGTAGTGCGGTCGCGTCGTCGCGATCAGGCTCTTGATCTGCGCGTCGGTCAACCCGCGCGGATCGGCGAGCTTTGCGAGGTTGTCGCGATTCAGTTTGAGGGCCTTCATGTTCTGTTCCGACGAGACCCAGACGACGACGAGGTCGCGACCCTCGTCGCTCTTGCCAATCGCCTCGACCCTGACGCGGGGCGTGGCGGCGGCGAGCGCCCGGTAGTACTTCAGGATGTCTGCGTAGTAGGTGAGCTTCTGCGGCGCGCCGATGTGATAGCCCAGAACGTCCTTCGGAGTCGGAATGCCCTTGACGACCGGCAGGTGATCGACCAGCGGACTGCCGTAATGTGAGTCGCCCGTCCACTCCTTGTACGCCCGAGCGAAGGCGTCATCCTGCGGCTGCTTCGGATCGCGGGTCTCGGTGACCATCTGCTGGGCACCGATGGCGGCAATCGCGGCGCTGGCCACCGATAGGGCGATCAGGATCTTTGCCAGGTGACGACGGGCGACACTGCGACCTTTCATGGCTCGGGCTCCTTCATGCGACGTGAGGCGATCTCGCGACAGGCGAGGGAATGCCGCGTTGGGACGATTCTGGCGGGGTTGGGGGCATGGGCGGTCTTATGCCAGGTATTTGAATCGATTTCCGCCCGGCCATCAACGGCCGGGTCCACGGTCCGTCTTGTGATCAACTCGGGTACGCGCCGCCGGGATCAACTTGCTCCACTCGGGCGACGCGCGCCGCCGGCGACCGGGGAGCTGTCCTCACCTTCACACAGGCGAGGACGGCTCCGGGTCCCAGGTCTTCAACTGCGTATCGTGCCTCTCGCAATCGTCAGCGCCCGCCCCTACTTAGCAGGCTTCTTCGCGGCCAGCTCGGCCTTCAGAACCTCGACTGCCTTCTCGATCTGCAGGTCGCGGCCCTGCAGGAAATCAGCCGGCGAGTTGTCGATGTAGACGTCGGGCTGTACGCCGAAGTTCTCCATGTTCTCGCCCTTGGCCGTCCAGACGCCGCTTCCCGGCGTGCGAATCGTGGATCCGTCGAGCAGCGAGTACGACCCGGTGCCGATGACGGCGCCCATCGTCGGCACGCCAAGGGTCTTGCCGAGCCCGAGGTCCTTGAATCCCTGCGGGAACATCTCGGCGTCCGACGCCGACCGTTCGTTCTGCATCACCACCATCGGCCCGTAGAAGTTCTGCGGCCGCCAGACCTGCATGTCCGAATCCCGCCCGACCGCGAACTGGTACTTGCGACCCGCCAGGATGCCGAGCAGTTCCTGGTCGATGCCGCCGCCGCCGTTGAACCGCTGGTCGATGACGAGCGCTTTCTTCGTGCGGTTGGCGGCGAGGTCGAGCTCGAACTGCCGCAGCGACGGCGCGTCCATGGCCCTGATGTGGAGGTAGCCGATGTCGCCGCTGCTCAGCTTCGTGACCATGTCGCGACGATCCTCGACCCACTTCGCGTACTTCAGGTTCCCGAACGCCCCGCTGTTGATCGGATCGACCGTCAGGTCCCACGCCCCGTCCTTCGAGGGTTTGCTGTTGAGCACGAAGTGGAACTTGCGTCCGGCCGCCAGCGTGAGGTACTTCCAGTAGTTCTCGGAGGTCTTCAACTCGTGATCGTCGATCGAGATGATGAAGTCGCCCCTGGAGATCTTCAGGTAGTCATGGTCGGCCGGGCCGGTCTTGTAGATGTGTCCCACGCGGTAGTAGCCGGCCGGGTCGGCGACCAGGTCGAAGCCCGGGAACCGGGTCTGCGCGGGTGACCGCTCGGCGCCGGCCGGGCCCCCGCTCACGCCCGTGTGCGAGGCGTTGAGCTCGCCGATCATCATCATCATGACGGCGTGCAGTTCCTCCTCGTCCACCAGGTAGTCGAGCAGGCCCTCGTAGGTCTTCTTCTCGAGAGTCCAGTCCGTGCCGTGCATCTTGGCGTCGTAGAACCGGTTCTTCATGATGCGCCAGCCCTCGTTGAAGACCTGGCTGCGAAGCGCCTTGTGATCGACCTCGATGTTGACGCTGAAGCTGACGCGGCGCGCCGTCGCGCCGCCTCCGGCCGGTGCCGCCTCTGTCGTCGCCGCAGCACCTCCGCGGCCGCCCCGGCCACCGCCGGTGGGCGCTGCCGCGGCCGCCGCCTGCGCTCCGCCGCCGCCGCCAACCGGGGCGGCGTAGAGCCCGCGCCCGGACCGGAAGTAGATCGTCCGGCCGTCGCGGGTAAAGGCCATCCCGCCGCCGCCGCCAAAGCCGCCCCCGCCTGCGCCGCGCCCGCCGCCTCGTCCGGCAGCGACCTCGGGTGGCGGCTGGGGGACTCGGGTGGACTGGTCAGTTTCCACGTTGATGATGTACATCCCGGAGGCGGAGGGCCCGCCAGCTGCGGAGGCCGTGGACGAGGTGAAGGCCACCGAATGTCCGTCCGGCGTCGGCGTCAGGCCCCCGTAAGTGTCCCCCGTGGCGTTCAACCGGCGCGCGCGCCGGGCGAAACCGTCCCAGTCGATCTTGATCTCGACCGGCGGCTGAGCCGCGCCAGCGCCGGCGCCCCTGCCGCCGCCCTGCCGCGAGGCCGCCTCCGCTGCGAGTCCCTGCGCTTCGTTGTCGATGTCCCTGTTGACCGGGTCCTTGTCCTGGTCGCGCAGTGACACCGCCCACATCTGCATCGTGTTCGGGAACCGGCTGCCAGTCGAGGCGACGCCGCCGCTCACGCCGGCCGTTGACGTGAACACGAGGTACTTCCCGTCAGCCGTCCATACCGCATTGTTCTCGGCGTAGAGCAGGCTGTCGTCGGAGACGTGGCGCTCCTCGCCGCCGGTGATGGGGGCGATGTAGACGTGGGATCGCATGGTGCGGTCCTGCTTCGAAAACGCCACCCACTTGTTGTCAGGAGACACGGCCACCGATCCGATCCGGCCCACATCGCTCGAGGTGACGACGGCCGTCTTTCCGTCCGCCACCGAGTAGGCGTAGAGCTTCTTGTCGGCCGCGGTGTAGAGCAGCAGCTTCGAGTCGGGCGTCCAGAGCAGGGCGCCTTTTTCGTTGTTCAGGGACGTGATCTGCTTCAGGTTCCTGCCGTCCGGCTCGCCGATCCAGATCTCGTCGCTGCCGGCCCGATCCGACACGAACGCCAGGTACTTGCCGTCGGCCGACCACTTCGGTGACTGGCTGCGCGAGGCCATCGAGTCGGGCGCCACGCGCGTGATGTCGCCGCGATCGGTGGCGATGGTGATGATCTGGCCCCGCGTGGACACCACGGCCCGGCGGCCGGAGGGCGACAGGTCGAACGCGTCGAGCTCGCTGTCGACCGTCTCCACGTCGAACTGGTTCACTTTCTCGTCCGCGCTGATGTCGAGCTTGATCTCGGTCGTCTTGCCGGAGGCGACGTCCAGCTTCCAGATCCCGAAGTCCTCCTCGTACACGATGACCTTGCCGTCACTCGACATTGAAGGCCAGAACAGGCTGCCGCTCGTGTGTTTGGTCACCTGCACGGGCTGCCCGCCGTTCACGCCGACCTTGTAGATGTTGTTCACGCTTCGCCGGACCTCGGGGCTGCCCGGCTTGACTGACCTGTCGTTGGGCAAGGGATCAGCGACGTAGTAGATCTCGTCCTTCGGGCCCCACATCGGCCAGTACCGGTTGTACCGCTCGTCTCCGAGCAGCTTCCGGTAGCTCTTCTGTGCCAGGTCGCCGACCCACACGTCAGCGGCATAGCTGCCGCGATAGTGCTTGCGCGACCAGACGCTCGGATGTCGGTTGAAGACGAACTGCTTCCCGTCGGGCGAATACGCACCCCAGTAGCCCCAGTCCATCGGGAGGGCGCGCTCCGGACCGCCGCCGACCGGCACCTCGTACAGCGTGGCCACGCTCGGGAATGCGCCGTCGCCCCTTGCCGAGCGGAACACGATGTGCTGCGAGTCGCGCGACCAGCCCACAACCTCGTTGCTGCCGGTGTAGTAGGTCAGCCGGCGCGGCGCGCCCCCGCCCATCGGTACCACGAAGACGTCGTAGTTGCCGTACCGGTTCGACGAGAACGCCACCCACTTGCCGTCCGGGGAAAAACGCGGATAGACGTCCCGCCCGGTGTTGTCGGTCAGCCGCACGGGGTTCGATCCGTCCTCGTTGGCGACCCAGATGTCGCCAAGATAGCTGACGGCAATCTTTCCAGCCCGGTAGTCGGGATGGCGGGCCAGCCTGACCGGTGCGGCTTCAGCCAGCGCGCCGATCAGGAAGAACACCACCACTCCCACGGATGCCAGTCTTCTAATCATGACCATACCTCATCAATCGCCGAGACGATGAACCATGATGGCGGACGCATGAAGGATGTTCCCCGGTCGTGCCGCGGATCTTAGCAGATCGGGCCTGTGATCGGAGTCTCCCGGCCGCGCCGGGGCTCGAACCTCACGCCGTGTTGCCAGCACACCTCCCCCGAAAATGCAGGGTTCAGAAACTCCTAGGATCAAGGTATACAATGGGATGGATTCTACACATTCCGACAGCCTGAAGCGCCCGGCCGTGCCGCGGAAGCTCCGCCGATGTTCGAGAGCCCGGCGGCGGGTTGCGCGCGGCCTCGGCATGCGCCACCAAGGACGCACGCCGCGAGCTTCCCGGCCGGGCGATGCTTCGCTACTTCGAGCCGCGACGTGGTCGCGGCGGGAGGTCCCCCAATGCCTGCGGTCTCGCTCATCGTGAACGGCCGGCCAGCTACGGCGGACGTCGATCCGGACACGCCGCTGCTCTGGGTGCTGCGCGACACGCTCGGCCTCACCGGAACCAAGTTCGGATGCGGCATGTCACTCTGCGGTGCGTGCACCGTTCACGTCGACGGGCGCGCGACGCGCGCCTGCGTGACGCCGGTCAGCGCCGTGGCCGGCCGGCGCGTGACCACCATCGAAGGTCTCTCCGCGGACCGGAGCCACCCGTTGCAGCGTGCGTGGATTGCCGAGCAGGTGCCGCAGTGCGGTTACTGTCAATCCGGCATGCTGATGACGGCGGCGGACCTGCTCTCGAGGAAGCCCCGGCCGACCGACGCGGATATCGATGAAGCGCTCGGCGGGCACATCTGCCGTTGCGGCACCTACCAGCGGATCCGGCGCGCCATCCACCGCGCCTCCACGGCCGGAGGTGCGCGATGAGCGTCATCTCGCGGCGCGACTTCATGCGCGTCGGCTCGACGGCCGGCGCCGCGCTCGTCATCGGCTTCCACGTCGGGGAATGGGACGCGTTTGCCCAGCCCGGGCAGACCGCGAAACCGGTGCCCAGCCCCTTCAACGCCTGGATCCGGATTGCGCCCGACAACTCCACCACGCTCATCTTCGCCAAGTCCGAGATGGGGCAGGGGGTGATGACCTCGCTCCCGATGATCCTGGCCGACGAGTTGGACGTCGACTGGAAGCAGGTCCGCGTCGAGCAGGCGCCGACCAATGCCGCCGTCTACAATCACGGCACGGGCGGCAGCAACGCGATCCGCACCTCCTTCACGCCGCTCAGACAGGCCGGCGCGGCGGCGCGTCTGATGCTGATCCAGGCCGCCGCCACCCGGTGGGAGGCCGAGCCTGAGAGCTGCACCACCGCGAAGGGCGTCGTCATTCACACGACAACCAAGAGGCGCGCCACCTACGGCCAGCTGGCCGCGGCGGCCGCGAAGCTGCCGGTTCCAAACCTCGCCACGGTGAGACTCAAGGAGCCCTCGAAATTCACGATCGTCGGCACCAGCGTGCCGCGCGCCGATATTCCGTTGAAGGTGAACGGCTCGGCGAAGTTCGGCATCGACACCCGCCTTCCGAACATGTTGTATGCCGTCGTCGCCCGCTGTCCCACGATCGGCGGCAAGCCTGCCCGGTTTGATGCGTCGAAGGCTCGCTCCGTCAGAGGGGTGCGGGACGTGATCGAGATCGCCCCGGTCGCCGACGCGCACACCACCGGCGGCGTGGCTGTCGTCGGCGACAACACGTGGGCGGCGATCAGCGGGCGCAACGCCCTGACGATCGAGTGGGACCACGGACCGAACACCGCGGTCAGCACGGAGTCGCTGCGCCGGCAGTTTACCGAGCTCCTCGACGGGACTGGAACGGTGATTCGGAGCGAGGGCGACGAGGAGGTGGCGAAGAAAGCGGCCGCGCGCACGATCGAGGCGGTCTACGAGGTGCCGTTCCAGGCGCACGCGACGATGGAGCCGATGAACTGCACGGTGGACGTCCGGACAGACTCCGCCGAAGCGTGGGTGCCGAGCCAGTCGCCGCAGGGCGCGCAGTCGACCATCGCCGGCATCACCGGGCTTCCGATCGAGAAGGTCACGGTGCACACCACGTTGATGGGGGGCGGCTTCGGGCGCCGCGCGCTGTCGGATTTCGCGGCCGAAGCGGCGCAGGTGTCGAAAGCGATGAAGGCGCCGGTCAAGCTCGTCTGGACCCGGGACGACGACATCCAGCACGACTTCTACCGGCAGGCCGCGATGCACCGGTTTCGTGCCGCACTCGATGCAGACGGGAAGCCGGTCGGGTGGATGAACCGGATGGCGTCCACTTCCATCGCCGGCATGTTCTTCGACAAGTCCAACCCGGCTCGCACCGAGGTGGCGGGCGCAGACGATGTACCGTATGCGATTCCCTTTCTGAGGATGGAGTATCGCGCGGCCGAGAATGCCGTCCCGGTGTGGTTCTGGCGTTCGGTGCAGCACTCGATCAACGGCTTCGCGACCGAGAGCTTCATCGATGAGCTCGCCCACGCGGCGGGCGCGGACCCGCTGGCGTTCAGGCTGCAGTTGCTCGCCGAGCCGCGCCACGTTCCGCCCGGGAGCGCGACCGCGCTCGACACGATCCGGTTCAAGGGCGTGCTCGAGGAGGCGGCGAAACGGGCGGGGTGGGGCAGTCCCTTGCCCCCGGGACACGGCCTGGGGATCGCCGCAGTCTTTGCGTTTCAGAGCTACGTTGCGCAGGTGGCCGAGGTGTCGGTGGAGCAAGGCGGAAAGGTCCGCGTGCATCGCGTCGTGACGGCGGTCGACTGCGGTCGCGTCGTGAACCCGGACATCGTCGTCGCGCAGATGGAGAGCGGGACGATCTACGGGATGTCGGCCGCACTGAAGGGCCAGATCACGATCAAGAACGGGCAGGTCGAACAGACCAACTTCGACACGTTCGAGGTCGTGCGGATCGACGAGGCTCCCATGATGGAGACGCACATCGTCGCCAGCGAGGCCGCGCCGACCGGAACCGGCGAGCCGGCCACCGCGCCTATTGCGGGTGCAGTCGCCAACGCGATCTTCGCCGCCACGAAGAAGCGGGTGCGGCGGCTGCCGATACGGGCCGAGGATCTGGCGTAGAAGCGGTCCCTGGCCTTCGGCTCCAGGCCTCAGGCCCCCGACGCCTCTTGGCGAAGGCGGTCGATGGCGCGATCTATCTGCGGCGGGCTGCCCGAACGGCCGACAGCCCCCCGCGCAGGCTCTCCTGTGCCCTTACTTCACCGCGATCGGGTCGAGCCCTGCCGCTTTCAGCTTCAGGTTGAGCGCCGCGAGCTCGGGACCCTTGAGCGAGTTCCAGCGCGTCATGACCCGCGCCGCCAGCTGCCTGGCACTTGCGATCCCGGCGAGCTGGATCGCAGTTGGTTTGACGTCGGCGCCCTGGAGCGAATTCATGATGCCGGAAAGTGCCGCGCTGGCCGTCGCGAGCGTTTCGCTTGCCGATCCGCGCGGCGATTCGGCCTGCTGAGCCGCTGCCGGTCCCGCCGCGGCGCCGCCGCGTCCGGCTCCTCCTCCACGGCCGCCGCGCCCGCCGCCGGCAGCCGAGGCTCCCGACAGTGCGTCAGCCGTCCGGTCAAGGGCCTCCAGTGCCTGTGCTGTCGTGCCCTGTGCCTTCGCGCGTCGCTCGGCAACCGCGGCTCGTAACGAGCTCAACTGAGCCGCGGCAGCCTGAGTATCGAGCGCGCCGAAGTACATCGCCTCCGAGAGGGAGTAGACCTGCTGCATGACGAGCGGCGGCGTCTTCACGCGCGGATCGGCCTTGACCGTGATCGGCTGGGTGAAGCTCTTTCCGTCGACGGTCAGGCGTACCGTGTAGGTGCCGGGCCCGACCCACGGGGTGGTGGGCGCCATCACCGTGTTGTACGGGACAGCAGCGATTGGCAACCCGCCGCGGCCACCGCCACCCGCGCCGCTCATCGGTTGGTAGTGGACGTCCCACATGAAGCGGTGCAGTCCCGCCTCGGCCGACAGCGCCTGAGGTGCCCGGTACCAGTAGAGCGGCAGCGGCGCCGTCGACGGGTCGGGAATCGGTGCAACGACATCTGCCGACGAGTAGCGCCGCACGAGTCGTCCGTCCAGCCGGAGGATCTCGAGGGTCACAGGCCCGGCGGCCTTCGCTTTGAGGCAGTAGTTGATGATCGCGCCTTCCGGCGGATTGAGCCCGGCCGGCTCGTCGGGCGGGAGCGGCGTGTCGGTGTTCATGTTCCATCGGACCCGCCACGCGGTGGCCGGCTTGAAGAGGACGGCATCCGCCTCTGCGGTCCTGGCGTCGATCTGCCGCAGCGGCGTGATGTCGTCGAGAATCCAGAACCCCCTCCCGTGCGTCGCCGCCACCACGTCGTCGTCCTTGACGATGAGGTCGCGGACCGACGAGGGGGCCATGTTCAGCCGGAGCGACTGCCAGTGGTCGCCGTCATCGAATGAGACGTGGACCTGCGTCTCGGTTCCGGCGAACAGGAGGCCCTTCTTCTTCGGGTCCTCGCGCACGACGCTGACAACCGCGCCCTCGGGCAGGCCGTTGACGATCTCCGTCCAGGACTTGCCGCCGTCGTGCGTGCGGTAGATGTGCGGGCGCATGTCGTCGATGCGCAGCGTGTTGGCCGCGGCATATGCGGTCAGCGGATCGAATCGGCCGGGGTCGATGATGAAGACCTTCATGAACGCGGTCATCTGCGGGGGCGTGACGTCGGTCCAGTGCAGACCTCCATCGGCGGTGGTCTGGATCAGCCCATCGTCTGTTCCCACCCAGATGCGGTTGATGTCGCGATATGACGGGCCGATCGTGTAGATGACCCCGAGCTGTCGCGGCTGCGCGCTCGGCTGATCGAGGTACTTCCCGATGCTCTTCGGCGGCGTCCAGCTCTTCCTGGTCAGGTCGGGGCTGATCTGATTCCAGTTGATGCCGCCATCCACTGTCTTCCACAGGACGTTGTTCGCGTAGAACAGCGCGTGCGGGTCGACCGTGGAGAAGACGACGGGCTGCGTGCGCACGGTGCGATAGCTGACCGCTCCCGGCGCGCCGCCTCCACGTCCCCCGCCCACCGGACTGACACTCGAGACCTGTCCGGTCCGGCGATCGTAGCGGGTCACCTTTCCGCCGTAGACGAGGTCGGGATCCAGCGGGTCGGGCGCTGCGTAGCCGTACTCCTCGACGCCGACCGGGTGCCACTCGCGGAACGTGATCTCACCGTCGTTGCCGCGGCTCGCCACGCAGGCCGAGCCGCTTTCCTGCTGCCCGCCGCAGACGCGGTACGGAAACGCGTTGTCGGCCATGACGTGGTAGAGCTGCGCGGTGGGCTGGTTGTACCACGAGCTCCACGACTGGCCGCCGTTGAGCGTGACGACGGCTCCCTGGTCCGCCACGAGCAGGATGATGTCCGGGTTGTCCGGGTTGAACCACAGGTTCTGGTAGTCATCGCCGCCAGGCGCGCCCTTGAACGGGACCCAGGTCTTCCCGCCATCGGTGGACTTCCAGCTGACCACGTTGGTGACGATGACCGTGTCAGGGTCCTTCGGGTTGACGTGAGGCACGGCCTCGTCGATCCGTCCAGCCGGGCGCGCGTCGGTGGTCGCGCGGCTCCAGGATTCGCCGGCGTCATCGGATCGATAGATCGCGCCGCTGCCGGCGTTCAGCGTCGCGTAGAGACGGGACGGGCGGCTGGGCGCAATGGCGAGTTCGGCCCCCGTCAGTCCGTCGGGCAGGCCCTGCTTCAGTTGCTTCCACGTGGCGCCGCCATCGGTCGACTTGAAGATGCCTCCATTGGTGCCGCCCCACGCGGCGTTCTCCCACGGTCCCTGCCGGGTCTCCCAGAGCGTCGCGTAGACGATGTCGGGGTTGGAGGGATCGATGTCGACGTCCTTGCCGCCGGTGTTCTCGTCCTTGAAGAGTACCTTCTGGAAGCTCTGGCCGCCGTCGGTCGAACGGAAGATCCCTCGTTCCTCGTTGGCGCCGTACGGATGGCCGAGCACCGCCACGAAGAGACGATTCGGGTTGCGCGGGTCGACTGCGATCTTGGGGATTTGCTGACCGTCGCGCAGGCCGAGGTGCGTCCACGTTCGGCCGGCGTCGCTCGACTTGTAGATGCCGTCGCCGGTGGACAGATCGGGCCGCGGCAGACCCTCACCGCTCCCCACATACACGATGTTCGGATCGGATGGCGCGACTTCGACCCATCCGATCGACCCGGTCGGCTGATCGTCGAAGATCGGCTGCCAGGTGCGGCCGGCATCCGTGGTCTTCCACACCCCGCCGTTGCAGACGCCGATGTAGAAGGTGAAGGGCTGGCTGGGGACGCCGGCGACGGCCTTTGTGCGGCCTCCGCGGAATGGGCCGATGGCGCGCCACCGCATCTCGCTGAACAGGCTCGGGCTGACCGGCGAGGTCTGGCGCGCAGGCATAGACGGAGCGAGGGCGAGCACGAGCCCGCAGACGATCAGGAACAGGGACACTCGGCGAGATGTCATGGGACCTCTCCGATTGCGACCAGGGCAGTGAATGAGCGCGTACCGGGCTGCGTGCGGCGATTGAGAAATCATACGCCGTTTCGGGAGGCGATTCGTTCATCGATGGGGGCGCCGATCCCTCGGCAGGAGCGCGGGATCGCCCTTGATCGACACGGCCCCGAAATGGCGCAGATCCAGCGTGGCGATGGCATTGGCGCGCAGACGTTCGGCGATGGCCATGACGGTGGCGTCGACCAGGCCGAGTTTCAACGCCCTGTACCGTGTTGCCAGGGCAGAGGCGCGTGCCAGGTCGGCGTCCTCGCCCCATTCCACCCGGAACGCCCCACTGGAAAGGTCGTCCAGGAACGCTTCCTCGGCTTTCGAGCCGAGATGCGTGGCGACCAGGTAGTCGACTTCCGGGAGAATGGCCCAGGGCAGGACCCACTGGTCGGGGTCCGAGGCATAGATGGCGAGCAGGTCGGCGTGGTGGGAATCCGCCCGATCGATGAGCGCCAGGATCGCCCCGGTGTCGGCCACGATCATCGGCGTCGTCCGAATCCCTTCAACAGATCTTCGGCACGTTCGCCGAGGTCGTGGCGGCCGCTCGAGAAGCGGCCGATGCTCTTCGGTGTGCGAACAGGGGCGTGCCGCTCGACGTACTCGGCGACCGCTTCGCGGACCAGCGCTGCCGCCTTCGTGCCACGGCTCCGGCCGAGGCCCTTCAGGCGGCGGTAGTCAGCCGCACCCAGGTAGACCGTCGTCTTCAGCGTCTCATCCATATGGTAACCATATATGGTAAAAGCCTGTGCGTCAACGTCCGGCCCGCAGGTCTGGATGGGTGAGCGCAACCCCCCTCACACTCGCGAGCGCACACCGCGCGCCGCCCCGAGCAGCGGGATCGCCAGGCGCACCCCGCCGCCCCCGGTGGGACACCGGGCGCCATCAACGGTCGGATCGTGGGTGAGTTCGCGAGGGAGGGGAGAACCGGGCACCGGGGGCAGCCGTCAGTGGCCGCCCCCGGCGCTGGATCACGAGCGAAGTCTACCTCTCGGTCGCGGCGTTCGCGGCGGCGGCCGCCGCCGTCTTCTTGAAGAACGGCGACACGTCCCGCTTGCCCTTGTCGATGAACGAGACCCCCTTGTCCATCCACTCGGGCCGCGGCTTGCCGAGCAGGTAGTGATCGAAGAACTCATCCATGTGGACGGTCCAGTGCTTCATGTTGTCCCGGTTGCGCAGGCCGTGCGGCTCGCCGTTGTAGCTGAACATGTAGGCTTCCTTGCCCAGCCGCCGCAGCGCCATGTTGAACTCGATCCCCTGGTACCACGGCACCGCATCGTCGGCGTCGTTGTGGATGGTCAGGTACGGGGTCTGGACCTTCTTCACCCAGAAGATCGGCGAGTTCTCGATGAACTCGAGCGGGGCGTCCCAGGGCGCCGCCCCGATGCGGCTCTGCGTCTTCTCGTACTGGAACTGGCGGACCATCCCGGTGCCCCAGCGGATGCCGTCGTAGGCGCTGATCATGTTCGAGACCGACGCGCCGGCCTCGACCGCCGCGAAGAGGTTGGTCCGCGTGATGAGATGCGTGATCTGGTAGCCGCCCCAGGAATGCCCCTGGATGCCAATCCGCTTCGGGTCGATGAATCCCATCGCCACCACCGTGTTCACGGCCGGGATGACGCACTTCTCGGCGCTCTCGCCGGGGAACCCCGTCGCGTACACGATGTCGGGGCGGAGCATGACGTAGCCGTTGCTGACATACCGGGTCACGTTGATGCTGGTGCCGACATTGGGCGCCGTATAACTGTGCAGCGAGTTGGTCAGCTCCTCGTAGATGTAGACCATCAACGGGTATTTCTTCGACGGGTCGAAATTGTCCGGCCTGGTCAGAATCGCGCGCAGCTTCCGCCCGTCGGCGTTCGTGTACTCGATCAGCTCGGACTTGCCCCACACGAAGTCCGCCTGTTGCGGGTTCGCGTTGGAGATCTTCTTCATCTCCCTGAAGGTCAGGTCGCTGACCCACAGGTCCGGGAACTCCTCGAAGCGCGACTGCGTGAACACGACCGTGTCGCTCTTGCGCGCCTTGGTCAGCGGGCCGAGCGCCTTGTCGACCATCACGATCTTTTCAGGCGCCGCGGTGCCGGTCAGGCTGACGCGGTAGAAACCCGTGGCCCGGGTGCGATCGTTGATGACCGTCAGCAGCAGCGGCTTGTCGGCTGGAACCGTGCGTTCTTCCGGGTCCAGCGGGCGATACCGGAACGTCAGCTCCTGCCTGCGTCCTTCGCCCCCGGTGACCATGCGGGCTCCGGTCCCGTCCGGCTTCATCTCCCAGATGTCGAACTCGTCGTAGAGCAGCAGCGACTGGTCGTTGGCGGTCCAGCCGCCCGCGCCGTACGGTCCGGGCAGGTCGGGCGTGTTGTTCTCCTGCTGGAATCGGGCCTTCAGCTTCTCGGTCAGGTTGACGCGCGCGCCGTCGGCGATGCGGTACGTGAACCAGTGCCCGTTGCGCTCGTCGAAGTAGAGGACATACTTGCCGCCAGGCGACAACGTCGTACCCTGGCTGCCCCAGTGCTCGAGCACTTTCTGGGCCTTGCCGGTCTTCAGGTCGACCAGGTAGTGGTCGTTGTAGGTCTGATCCCAGGACAATTCCATCCGGTAGGGCAGGTCCGAGGTCCCCATGGCCCGCACCGGATCGTTGCCAGGAGTGACGGTCGGAAGATCAGGCGCCGCGAGCTGAACGAACTTGCCATCCCCGAGGTGGACGACGGCCCGGAAGGTGCGATTGCGTTCCTGCTCGGCCCGCACCTTCTGCATCGGCTGAATGATGGGATCCTTGTACGACCACAAGTCAACGGGGATGGGCGTCGGGGCCTTCACGTTCGGATCGGCCGGGGCCTGGGGTGGCGGGCCGGTGGCGAAGAAGATCGTCGAGCCATCACGGGAGAAGCTCGGCGCGCTGTCGGCGACGACCATGCCGCTCGGCATGCCCGCGGTCGAGCCCGAGGCGAGTTCGACAGCGAGTTTTTCCGCGGGTGCCGGCGCCGCCGGCGTCGGCGCAGAGGTGGCTGCTCCGGCAGCGGCTGCAATCGCGGGCTTGGCCGCCGCGGGTGCCGGCTTCGCGGCCGCCGGCTTCGGTGCGGCCTTGGCGCCCTTGGATGCCGCGGTGCCCGCCCTGGCTGCTGCGGCTGCGATGGCTTCAGGGCTTCTCCAGACATACAGGCGGTAAGGCGACACGGGCTGGTCGTAGTCCGCCTGATCGCTCAGGAACGCGACCTGCTGGCCCGCCTCGTCGAACGCGAGGCTCTTGTAGTGTCCCTTGCCCGAGAGCAGCGTCTTCACGACGCCGTCGCTCAGGTGCCTGACATAGGCGCCGTCCTTGGCCGCGTCGTTCGACGACACGGCATACGCGAGCCACATGCCTTTCGGATCGAGCTCGTACTCGTTGACTTCCGGAATCGTGACGTCTTCGCCCGTCGAGAGATTCCGGAGGATCAGATCGGATCCCGGGTCCTTGCGCTTCTCACGCGAGCCTGGCTGCGCTGACGCCTGCTCGGTCGGCTGGCCCGCCGCGGCTCGGCCGCCGGCTGCCGCCGCGCCGCCGCCCCGGCCGCCCGCGCCACCCCGCCCGCCCGCGCCTCGGCCGCCGCCACCGGTACCCCCCGTGCCCTTGTAGTAGGCGAGCCATGTCGACGACTCGGCAGGCACGAGAAAGCTGCCGACGCGCTCGATCGTGGTGACCTTGCCGTCGGAGAGCGTCATGATGCCGAGCCCGGTTCGCGGCTGGTTTCTGGCCGCCTGGGTGCCGCGGCCTGTGCCCTGCGCCTGCGCGCCGGCTGCCTGACCGCCGCCGGTCGCTCGACCGCCGGCTGCACGTCCTCCGGTCGGCTGGCCGCCGCCCGACCCGCGGGCGCCGGCTTCGCCGCCTTGCGCAGCCTGGCTCTGCAGGCGCTCCTTCTCTTCCTCGGCTTTGGTCTGCGCGATGGAGAAGATGAGGAACTTGCCGTCTTCAGTGAAGGTCGGCGCGGTGCCGCGCGGGTGGCGGAATTCCTGGCCGGTGCGCAGGTTGCGCACGATGAGTTCCCCGTCTTCGGCCTGCGAGGTCACCGAGTAGGCGACCCACTGGCCGTCTGCCGACAGCCGGGTGCCGCCGATTGAGTGCCAGTAGTCCATCACGTCGTAGGAGATCGGGCGCTTGGTGGTGCCTTGCGCCTGCGCCATGAGTGCCAGATGCACCGTCAACAACACGCCGATAAGAAGCGCCACGTTGCGCCAGTTCAGCCGCACACGCATATCAGGACTCCTTCATACATATGAACCGTCGTCATCGAGCCTGGAAAACAGGCCCGCCCATTATGGCCGAAGTCGGGGCTCTGCTCGCAGATCGACCTCGACACGCCAGGACGAGAGTCCGGCCAGTTCATCTACAGGTCCTTTGCGCCACGCGGATGTTCGTCGATTGTCCCTTCGCTATATCTTTTCCTTTCGCCACTTGATCGTCACCAGACCCGCTGCTACCATGCCCGGTATGTCCTCCGTCCCGGAACTGCCGCGCAACGATGATCGCCGGAACCAGGCGCTCGACCTGGCCCTGCGCGAGATCGTGCCCGGCAGACTCGCTGCGGATCGGCTCGACGCCCCCGACGGCCTGATCACGGCCGTCCGGCGCCAGCCCGCCCTCGATCCGAAGTTCGCGGCGTATCCGGCCGGGATCGATTCCCGCCTGGCCGACGCCCTTGCGAGCCGCGGGCTCGAACGGCTCTACACGCATCAGGCCGAAGCCATCGAGCACGTGCTCGCGGGCCGCAACATCGTCATCACCACGCCGACCGCCTCGGGCAAGACCCTCTG
This sequence comes from uncultured Acidobacteriota bacterium, assembly GCA_963843385.1. Classification (GTDB taxonomy): domain Bacteria; phylum Acidobacteriota; class Vicinamibacteria; order Vicinamibacterales; family JAKQTR01; genus CAVOHU01. Next base: position 248,605 of record CAWJJY010000003.1, on the reverse strand, counting down.
CTACAACGTGCCCGTGCTGAACGGGATTCTCGAAAATCCCGCGAGCCGCGCCCTGTACCTGTTTCCGACCAAGGCCCTCGCGCAGGATCAGCTCGCCGAGCTGGATCGGCTGTCGCAGCTGATGTCGTCGAAGGCTGGCAGCGAGGTGGGCGTGTTCACCTACGACGGCGACACGCCGCAGGACGCGCGACGGGCCATCCGCGGGCGCGCGCACGTGGTGCTGACCAACCCGGACATGCTCCACTCCGGCATCCTCCCGCACCACCCGCGCTGGGCGAAGCTGTTCGAGAACCTGCGGTACATCGTGATCGACGAACTGCACGCGTACCGGGGCGTCTTCGGCAGCCATCTCGGCAACGTGCTGCGGCGGCTGAGGCGGATCTGCCGTCACTACGGCTCGGAACCGATCTTCATCTGCTGCTCGGCGACGATCGCCAACCCGGTGGAGCTGGCCGAATCCCTGGTCGAGCAGCGCTTCGTCCAGGTGAGCGAGAGCGGGGCGCCGCGCGGCGAGAAGTGGTTCGTGTTCGTCAACCCGCCGATTGTCAACAGGCAGCTCGGAATCAGGCGGTCCTACATCGCGCAGACGCGCAGCGTCGCGCTCGAATTCCTCCGGCGAGGGCTGCAGCTCATCGTGTTCGCGCAGAGCCGGTTGTCGACCGAGATCCTCACGCGCTACCTGAAGGACGCGCACGAAGGGGAGCCGGGCGCCTCCGACGTGATCCGCGGCTATCGCGGCGGGTACCTGCCGCATCGACGGCGGGAGATCGAGAAGGGGCTTCGGGAAGGCACCGTTCGCGGCGTGGTGTCGACCAACGCTCTCGAGCTCGGCATCGATATCGGTGCGCTCGACGTCGCAGTCCTCGCGGGCTACCCGGGCACGATCGCCTCCACGTGGCAACGGGCCGGGCGCGCCGGGCGCCGCGAGAGCCGATCGGCCGCCGTGATGGTGGCCAGCAGCGCGCCGCTCGACCAGTTCGTCGTCCGCCATCCGTCGTATTTCTTCGATGCGTCTCCCGAGCATGCGCTGGTCAATCCGGATAACCTGCAGATCCTGGTCGATCACGTGAAGTGCGCGACCTTCGAGCTGCCGTTCACGACCGAGGAGATCTTCGGCCACGAGCACCTGCAGGAGATCCTCGGCGTGCTGTCGGAAGAGGGGCTGGTGCACTTGAGCCGGCCGGGCGGGGAGGGTTCGCCCGGCCAGTGGCACTGGACGAGCGAATCGTACCCGGCCGACGCCGTCAGCCTGCGCAGCGTGTCGTCGGACAATTTCGTGGTCGTCGATCGTACCGACGCCACCCGAGTCATCGGCGAGACCGACTTCAACAGCGCGCTCGAGATTCTCCACCCGAAAGCGATCTACATCGTCGAGGGCAGGCTGTTCCAGGTCGAGGAACTGGATTTCGAGGGACGCAAGGCGTATGTGCGGCACATCGACTGCGATTACTACACTGACGCCATCACCTACAGCCGGGTCACCGTGCTCGACACGTTCGAAGCGGAGGGGAGCGCGCACGAACCTGCCTGGTCGCACGGCGAGGTCCACGTCGTGTCGCGTGTGGTCGGGTTCAAGAAGATCAAGTTCTACACGAACGAGAACGTGGGCTCAGGTGAGCTGGACCTGCCTGAGCGCCAGATGCACACGACGGCGTACTGGCTGACGCTGCCGCGCGAGATGATGACGGCACTTCCGTATCAGGCCGACGACAGGCGCGACGGCGTGGTCGGGCTGTCGTTTGCCATGCGCCAGATCGCGCAGTTGCTGCTGATGTGCGACGGGCACGACATCGGCATCTCTCTCGGTCCGGGATCGGACCGGGCCGACGCGGAGACGGTCGAGCGGGAGGCGCTGCGGCCCTCGACGTGGGCGAAGTCTGACGCCGACGGGGATCAGCCCCGAATCTTCGTCTACGACAATTATCCCGGCGGGATCGGATTCAGCCAGCCGTTGTTCCGGCTTCACCACGACCTGATCACGCGAACGCGAGAGTTGATCGCGGGCTGTCCGTGCGAATCGGGCTGCCCGTCGTGCGTCGGACCGGTCGGCGACACCGGCCCGCTTGCGAAAGCGGTCGCGCTGGAGATTCTGCAGAGGCTTTGAATTCCATGCCCCTCGATTCCTCCAGGCTTGCCTCGCGCATTCGGGACGTGGTCCGCGGCGGCCGCCGCGCACCGCTCACGACAGACGAGGTCCGCCCGATCGATGATTGCGACCGCCCTGCCATCCCAGACAGCGGGATTCACTACGTGGCCGATCCCGGCGCCGAGGTGTCCTGGTCTGCGCCAGGCGGATGTGCGGTCATCGAACGCCACTACGACCTGGATTTCTGGCACGGCCGGCAGCCGGTGCGCGAGTATTCGGACACGCTGGAGCACGGCCGGAGTTCGTTCGCGGTGCTCGGGTCCAGGGGGCAGGCGCCGGTCCCGGGCCGGCGACGTGAGGGGTTCGATTTCGACGCAGGGTCCGAGATGCAGGACGAGCGTCGAGCCAGCCAACCCGTGCCGGATGGGCCGCTGCTGTTCTTCGATCTCGAAACGACGGGCCTGAGCGGAGGAGCGGGAACCGTGGCGTTCCTGGTCGGCTGCGGTCATTTCGACGATGACGGCTTCCACACGAAGCAGTTCTTCCTGAGCGGGTACGAGGCCGAACACGATCTGCTGATGAGCCTCGGCGAGTTGCTGACGCACTACGCCGGGCTGGTCACCTACAACGGCAGGACGTTCGACGTCCCGCTCATCGAGACCCGCTATCTCTTCCATCGGCTGGAATCGCCGTTCGACCATCTGCCGCACTTCGACATGCTGTTCCCCGCCCGGCGGCTGTGGCGGCGCCGGAACAGTCGATTCGGCGAGCGGGACGGGTGGACCCCATCCGACCCGGCCGATCGGGAGAGCTGCCGGCTCGGCGCGCTCGAAGAGGCCATCCTCGGCGTGCGGCGCGAAGGCGACGTTCCCGGCTTCGAGATCCCGTCGCGCTACTTCCACTACTTGCGTACGGGCGACGGAGCCGGCCTCGAAGCGGTCTTCGAGCACAACCGGCTGGACGTGCTCTCGTTGGCGGCCATCACGGCCGTCGCGGCGCGACTGGTGGAGCAGGGGCCCGAACGCGCTCCGACCCCGCACGACGCCCTGGCGCTCGGTCAGGTCTACGAGCGTGCCGGCGACAGCGACCGCGCCACTCGGTGTTTCGGGAGGGCAGCGGGCCTCGCGGATGCGCCGTGGGAGCCGCGGACCATCGAGGCGGGACTCCGGGCCGAAGCCTTGAGGCGACTCGCGTTGATCCACCGGCGGCACCACCAGTATGCCGAAGCGGCAGAGGCGTGGCATCACCTGGTCGAGATGGCCGCCAGCCATGCCTACCGGGCGGAGGCGATCCGCGCGCTGGCCGTCCATCACGAGCACCGCGACAGGGACCTCGAGATCGCGAGGCAGTACGCCGAGCAGGCGCTCGAGGACGAGCGCGACCCGGTCGAGGCGGACGCGCTCCGGCACAGGCTCTCGCGGCTCAACCGGAAACTCGGGAACGGGAGGACGTCCCGGTAGCTGTCGCGGTGATTGAGGCGCCGGGCGCACTCCGGACGCCTGGGCAGTCCCGCCGCTTGTCAGCTCAATGACCAAGCGGGGGAGCGTCGAGCACTTCGCGAACCTTCCGTTCGAGCGCCGTGGGCGTGAAGGGTTTCTGCAGGAATGCCGACTCGGCACCGATCGCGCCCCGGAGGTTTACCTTTTCGTCGGCGTACCCGGACAGATACAGCACCTTCACGTCCGGACGCAGCACCTCGAGCTGGCGCGCCATTTCCGGACCGCTCATGCGGGGCATCACGACGTCCGACACGACCAGGTGAATGGTGCCCTTTCGCTCCCTGCCTATCGCCAGGGCCGCCTCGCCGTCGAGTGCCGTCAGCACCGTGTAGCCCTTTCGCTTCAGCACCCGCTGCATGAGGCTGCGCACTTCGCCCTCATCCTCGACGACGAGGATGGTCTCGTCGCCCGCTGCACCGGCGCGCTGCGGCGCCCGTGCCTCCTCCGGCGTGGCGATGCCGGCGACCCGCGGAAGGTAGATCGTGAAGGTCGTCCCGGCTCCGGGCGTGCTGGTCACGAACACCCGCCCGCTCGCCTGGCCGACGATGCCGTGCACCGTCGAGAGCCCGAGTCCCGTTCCCTTGCCGCGCTCCTTGGTCGTGAAGAACGGCTCGAAGAGGTGCGCCAGAGTCTCGGCGTCCATCCCCGAGCCGGCGTCGGCAACGTCCATCTTCACGTACGATCCCGGCTGAAGATCCGCCATCCCCGCGACGGCGGAGGCGTCGAGATCGACATCGGACGTCTCGATCGCGAGCCGGCCGCCGGCCGGCATCGCATCACGCGCGTTGACCGACAGGTTCATGATCACCTGTTCGAGCTGACCGGGGTCCGCATTGACGTAGCCGCCGTCGATGCGCAGTCTCAGATCGATGTCTTCGCCGATCAGCCGGCGCAGCATGGGCTCCATCTCCGCCACCACGCTGCCGAGCCGAACCACGCGCGGTGCGATGACCTGTTTCCGGCTGAACGCGAGCAGCTGCCGCGTCAGCCCGGCGGCGCGCTCGGCGGCCAGCCGGATCTCCATGATGTCGGCGCGGAAGGGATCGTCGGCTGGCGCGCGGCTCAGCACCAGCTCGCTGTACCCGAGGATCGCGGTGAGCAGGTTGTTGAAATCGTGGGCGATGCCGCCAGCCAGCCGGCCGACGGCCTCCATTTTTTGCGCCTGGCGGAACTGGGCTTCGAGGGATCGTTGCTCGCTGATGTTCTCGACGATGACTTCGAAACCGGAGGGCTGCCCGGTCTCGTCTCGTGTCACGCGCCCGCTCAGGCGGACGTAGAGCGGCTGGCCGTCCCGGCGGACCCACTCGGCCTCGACGCCCCGCACCATCGACTCCCTCCGGCACCGCTCGGCGAACGCGTCGCCGACCCCCGGATCCCGGTACGACGCGCTGACCGGCCGGCCGACGAGGCTGGCCTCCGTGTCGTAGCCGAGCATCGCCACCAGCGCCGCGTTGACATCGAACAGGGTGTCCTCGGCGTTGCTGAGATACATGCCGTAGACGGCATTCTCGAACAGCGCGCGGAAGCGCGCCTCGGACTGGTTCAGCGCGTCCTCCGCCCGCTTGCGCGTCGAGATGTCCTCGACGACCGAGATGAAGTGCTTCGGCTCACCCGAGGATTCCCGCGCGAGCGACACCGTGAGATTGACCCAGACGGCGGATCCGTCCCGGCACAGGTACCGTTTCTCGAACGAATAGGTCTCGATCTCACCGCGCAGCAGGCGCCCGAGGTTCCCCACATCGGCGTCGAGATCCTCGGGGTGCGTGATGCTCTTGAAATCCAGATCCTGCAGCTCGGCGTCGGTGTATCCCAGGATGTCACAGAGCTTCCGATTGACGCGCAGGAACCGGCCGTCGGTGCTCACGTGGGCGATGCCGACCGCCGCCTGCTCGAACGTCGCGCGGAAGCGTTCCTCGCTCTCGCGCAGGGCCGCCTGTTCCCGGATCAGCCGCGCCCGGTGGAATGCGTCCTGCACCGTGCCCGGCAGCTGGAACAGGTAGCCTGGATTCTTCGGCAGGTAGTCGGTGGCCCCCAGCTTGAGCGCCTGAAGCGCGACTTCCTGGTCGCCCTGTTCGGTGATCAGGACGGCCGGGATGTCCAGGCCGCGCGCCTGGAACAGTTCCTTCAGGATTTCCACCACGTTCAGGCCCGACAGGCGGCAATCGAAGAGGAGCACGTCCCATCGCGTGGCCCCCTCGGGCCCGGCCAGCCGCTCCAGGGCCTCGCGATCGGTTCGAGCGATGTCCAGGTGGATATGGGGTGCGTAGGCCGCCAGGTGCCGCCTCGCCATCTCCGCGTCGTTGTCATCGGGCCCCGCGTACAGGACCCTGATCGCCTCCTGTCGCCGCGAGACCTCCCTGCGGTGTTGCGACAGAGCCTTGGCGAGTGTTACGGGGAGGCGTGCCACGTAGTCGTCCCGCTTGACCACGTAATCGTCGGCTCCGGCCTTGAGGACCGCGACGGCGGTGTCCTGATCATCTCTGCCGGTGACGACGACCACCGCGACCGGCAGCGCGCTGCTGCGCACGTGGGACAGGACCGCCATGCCGTCGCCGTCGGGGAGCTGCATGTCCAGGAGGATCACGTCGTAGGTGGCGGCGTCCGCCTTCAAGAGCCGGGCCATGGCTTCGCGCACGGTCGTGACGACCTCGAGACTGACCTCCGGAGCCGTCTTGCGCAGCATGCGGCACGTGACGTCGGCATCGAGCGGATTGTCTTCGACGTAGAGGACTTTCATCGCGAATTCCCCGTCCGTGTCACGCGCCTGGAAGTACAGGTTCCTCGTGTCTCACGCCTCACTGCGGCGTCTTGTTGATCACGCACCAGTACAACTCGACGTGACCCGCGACGTCCATGAACTTGTCGAAGTCCACCGGCTTGACGATGTAGGAATTCGCGCCGAGCTGATAGGCCGTCACCACGTCGCTGTCTTCGGTGGACGTGGTCAGAACCACCACCGGGATGGCGCGAAAGTCGGAATGGGCCTTGATGTGGCGCAGGACGTCCAGCCCCGGCACCTTCGGGAGCTTCAAGTCGAGCAGGACCACGACCGGCAGGTCGTCCCCGGTCTTCCACTTTTCCACGTAGGCCAGCGCCTCTTCGCCGTCGCGCGCCACGTCGATCCGGTTCACCAGTTTCCGCTTCGCGAAGGCGCGCAGCGTCAGGTCGACGTCCATGGGGTTGTCTTCCACGAGCAGGATCGGCCTCGTTCCGCTTTCGGTCGTCATCGCGGCACCTCGATGTAAAAGGTGGCACCCTTTCCCATTTCGGATTCGGCCCACGCGCGGCCGCCCATCCGCTGAAGGGCCTTCCGGACGATGGCCAAGCCCACGCCCGTGCCTGGATAATCTTCCGCGCGGTGAAGCCGCTGGAAGATCTCGAAGATGCGATCCTGGTGGCGCATGTCGAAGCCGCACCCGTTGTCACGAACCCAGAGCTGGCAGACCGAATCGGCATAGCGGCCGCCGACCTCGATCCGCGGAAACGAGGCGTCGCGCGTGAACTTCAGGGCGTTGTCGATCAGATTTCGGAGCACCTGCCGGATGCCGTCGGGATCGGCCATCGCGTGCTCGCACGGAATGTCGACGACGACCTCCACCGCGCGGGCATGCACTTCATCGTTCCGCTCCCTGACCAGGTCCTCCACGAGCACCCTCGGATTGACCGGCGCAGGCTTGGGCATGCCGCGCTCGATCCGGGAGTACTTCAGCAGGTCGTCGATCAGCTGGCTCATCTGGCCCGCAGCCTTGCGGATGTTCTGCACGTAGAATCGGCCGTCCGGGTCGAGCCGCTCGCCGTACTCCTCGAGCAGCAGCCGGCTGTAGCCGTCCATGCCCCGCAAGGGCGCCTTCAGATCGTGGGACACGCTGAAGGTGAACGTCTGCAGTTCGCCGTTCGCCTCCTGCAGGGCCGCCGTGCGATCGGCCACGCGCTGCTCGAGTTCCGCGTTGAGCGCCATGATCTCGATCTCGGCGCGCACCCGCTCGCTGATGTCCCGGATGACGCTCTGGTAGTAGGTGGCGCCGCCGAACTCGACCGCCCGCACGCTGATTTCGACCGGGATCCGCGTCCCGTCCTTTCGCAGGTGCACGGTCCTGTAGACGCCCCGCTCGAGCTCCTCCACCGATTCGGCGGCCCGTTCGAAGGCCTCCCGATCTTCGCGCGGGCGAAGGTCGCGCAGGGTCAGCTGTTGAAGCTCGTCGAGCGTGTAGCCGTACGTCTCCAACGCACGATCGTTGGCCTCGAGAATCTTCCAGTTCGCGTCGGCGAGCAGCACGACGTCGTTCACGAGCCGGGTCAGGTACGCCATGCGCTCGGCGAGTTCCTTCCCCCGGCGCTCGAGTGCCAGCGCGTGCTGCAGATGACCCAGGCTCTGATGTCTCCAGACGATCCCGACGCCCAGTCCGGAGGCGAGGATCGCCACGCCGACCAGCAGGCCAACGAACAACGTCAGTTGCCGGAACGGCGCGTAGATCTCCGACTGGTCGATCTCGGCGACGATGGCCCACGGTGAATCCGGAATCTTCCGCGTCGCTGCCACCACCGGCGCTCCCCTGTAGTCCAGCCCCTGCATGACCCCTTCGTACCCGCGCGCAGCCTGAGCGGCGGAGAAATTGCCGCGTGCCAGGGGAAGCCGGAACATCGACGAGGTGTCGGGGCGCAGGCGCAGGTCACTGAGGAAGAGGACATCGTCGCCTTCTCGTCGCACCAGATACGTCTCGGCGCTGCGGCTCTGCTTGGGCCAGGACTGGATGAGGGGAAAGAGAAAGGAGCGGGGATCGAGCCGGAAGAGGACGACCGCGACCGGTCGGGCCTCGGCGGTCGGCGGCGTGGAGCGGCGGATGTCAGGCGGCACCCCCGAGGGAAGGACGGGCACCAGCAAGTCGATGTGTATCAGTCCGGTCTCGTCGCTTAGGTGAAGGTCGGTCATGACCGGCCGTATCATCTGCATGGCCGCCTTCATCCCGAGTGCCGAAGAGGAGTCCAGCGCTGTCGGAGCCTCCGGGACGACCAGGTGCGAACGGAGCTGCACATCGAAGATCTCGACACGCTCGTACCGGTTCTCCCGCTTGAGCAGCGTGAGCAGTTCGACGGCCTCGGCGCTCACCCTCGGCGACGGCCGGGCTGTCAGGACCGCCGTCACCGTCTGTGTGACGGGGGCCGCCCTCAGCACGTACCAGGCGTCGGCCATCCGTTCGGCGCGCCAGTCGACCACCTGTTGGACCTTGAGGTCGGCGATGGCCGCCATCTCGGCTTCCACGAGTCCACGGGCTTCGGCCTGCTGCTGCCGGAAATACCAGATGCCGGAGCCGGCGATCGCGGAGACCAGGAACACCGCGATCGCGATCACGCCGGATCGGACCCCGCGTGGAGCCTCCGCCGGAGACGTCGCCGGATCCCCCGCGATCAGGCTGGCGATCCGGGAATGGGCGCCTGCCGCGACCAGGAGGGCCGAGGTCACGCCGAGGAACGCCAGGGCCGTCAGCAACGCCATGGGAATCGGCGCGCCGTCGTAGACAAGCGGCCTGCCGGCGCCGTAGCCCAGCAGGAAGATCACGGCGATGAGCATCGCCGAGATCGCCAGGGCAGGCGAGAGCTACGAGAATCGGCGGCTTCTCGATGCCGGCGCGAACAGGAGCAGGGCAGACGCGGAGGCCAGCACGAAGGCCAACGCCGTGAAAGGTGACATCTCGCCGACCGGAACCCCGCCCAGCGTGTCGTGCGGAATGGGAAGCCAGTTCCGCAGGCGGACCTGCGCCCCGAACGCGCCCGCCACCCACGGCACGAGACAACCGACCGCCACCGCGGCTGCGACCAGCTTGCCGAAGAGCTGCGCAGCTCTTGTCGACGGCCAACAGAGAGGCACGGCGATTGCGCCGCTCAACAGGAGCATCGATACAGCGGTGCCCGGGGCGATCGGGGTGTTTCCTGGACCGAGCGTGGAGAGCTGCCAGTGGCCGGAGAGCCAGGTCAGACAGCCGAAGAGCGCCACCGCACCGGACGCAATCGTGCACGCGACGGCAATCCAGCGAGCCCGGTTCTTGAAGCGCTGAAGAGCAATCGAGTCCTCAGGCATGGACCGTTCTCTCTAAACCCATTCGGAACGACACGACAAACTGGGGGACGCAAGATTGTCACGCCGCGGAGAACACGCCGGTCACAGGGGGGCTCTGGCACACGCGACGGCGTCGCTTCCAGGAGGGGAAACACTCGAAGGGCGGGCCGTCCGCCGGACGGGCCCGGCTGGTCCGTGGGCACCAGAGCGAGCGCTGACCTACCTGGGGCGCGCCGCACACACGACGCCCGATAATGCGAACCGCCTCCGGAGGCCGGCACACTGCCCGAGCGCCGCCGCAGCGAATGTTGGACCGGTTTCGTCAGCGCTGTCAAGCCGACCGGGACGCGCTGAGCAAGGCAGGATCGGCCCTTCGGGGCGGACCGATCAGCCGGATCGTGCCGCGGCCTCTGCTCATCGGACGAAACGCCGAGACCCCCGGCCGTGAGGCGGAGGTCTCGTTGGATCGTGGGGTGGATGTTGACGCCGCGGCCGGATTGACGAACCGGCCGGCCGACACCCGAGGGCTGGAGGCAAGCGGAAAAGACTACGCCGTCGCTCCGGCCGCCGGCTTCTTGCCCTTGGCGGCCTTCTTGCGGCTCTCGACCGTCTGGGCCCCGAACTTCTTGGTGAACCGTTCCACGCGGCCTTCGGCGTCGACGATCTTCTGACGACCCGTGTAGAACGGGTGGCAGTTGCTGCAGATTTCGAGATGAAGTTCCTGCTTGGTTGAGTGCGTCTTCCAGGTCGCGCCGCACGCGCACCGCGCCTCGACCTCAAATGACTTCGGGTGGATCTTGTCCTTCATGGCGAGCTCCTTGCGCACATTCGCAAACTCCTAGTATAGCAGCAGGCCGCCATTTGGCCCAAGCCCGTCGGTCGAAAGCAGGGGCCGGGGGCTGCGCGCTGGCTGGCCTGGGATCACGCCGCCTCAAGCCTACGAGGAGAAGCAGGCCCTGTCACGCCGTCAGGTTCAGCGTCTGGAACTCCCAGTCGGATTCATCGTCGAACTGCGGCGCGAACCCCTCACCGAGGCGGCGGTTGCGGTAGAAGACGACGCCGAGGAGCGAGGCGACACCTGCTCCGAGAAACCAGCCGAATGCCGGGGCGTTCGCCAGCGCACGCGCCTCAATCGAAGCGAGCCCGAAGGAAAACGTGGTGAAGCCAAACCAGGAGAACGCCCACCGTGCCTTCGGCGGTCCACCGGAAACGAAGCTGCACGCGAACGGCACTTTCCTGAAGCCCATCAACAGGATTTCGAGGATCGTCGCCGACAACACGACGCCCACGACCGCGTGGGCGGCGGCCACGCGCCACCCAAGCCACCACGCGTTGACGGGGACCTGCAACAGGACCAGCGGGAACAGCCCACACCAGAAAACGGCCCGTCGAAAGCCGCGCATCCAGGGCCCGGGATGCCCGGGATCGAGGAGCCTGAACACCCAGTTCGCGCGGAGGTCCGACGGGATGGCCGCCGCAACCCTCACGCCGAATACCGCGCAGAACGCCAGGATCATCTGCACGGACAACAGCGCGTCGGTGGCCGGCTGGCCCCATTCGCCCGACCTGAACGCCGAGGAAAACACGACAATCACCGAGAGCGAACATCCGGCCGCCAGCGACGCCGCGATGACCAGCCGATGGCGGGAGTTCCGGCTCAAGGTCTGAACTGTGAAGGCGAATATTCCGCGCTCGACCGGCCGGCGCCGGAGGAGGCCTCCCGCGACCGCCGCGCCGATGGCCCGGAGCGGCGCCAGCGGCCGGCTGCCGGCATCCTGGATCTCGAGCAGCCGCCCGACCTGCCGCCGATAGCCGGCCACCTGCGTCGTGAGCGCCAGCGCCACCGAGGCGGTGACCCCGATGACCGACGATCGGGCCAGCACGGCCCAGTCGGGGTCGGCCGCTCCGCCGAGCCACTGGTAGAGCCCCAGGAACCACATCGGGGGCAGCCACCACATCAGCGGGTTGCGGCTCGCCTTCAGCGGTTCGACCGCGTTCGAAATGAGCGGCAGCAGCAGCAGCGCGATCGCGAGCCCGAAGACCAGGCTGAACTGAAACCATGCGCTCACGCGCCGAAACGCGTTCGGACCGAGGAGCACGACCAGGATGCCCTGGAGCGCCAGAACGGCGGTGAATCCGAAGGTGGCGGCCGAGAGCGACGCGATCGCATGTGCGCCGATGAACCGGAGCGGGTCGAGCAGGTTCGACTGTGTCGGCGCGAACACCACGAAGGTGAAGGTGAAGGGCGCCACGCCGGTGACCGCCAGCGCGAAGACGGCGAGCAGCATGCCGAACGCCGCGAGCTTTGCCGCGAGAATCGTGTCGGGCCGGATGGGGAGCGGACCGAGCACCAGCTGATCGCGCCGGTTCGGGCGCAGCGCGTCCCAGTTGAGCACCGCCACGCCCGAGAGCGCGATCATCGACAGCGTGACGAACAGGCACTTGTCGTTCCACGACTGCACGTCGCGCTCGACCGCGGTCCAGTAGGGGTAGCAATACTTGAACAGCTTGAGCACGGGGAGCAGCACGCCCAGCAGCACCAGCACGGTGATCGCGCGCAGCAGGCCCATGTGCTGATCGCCGCCCGGCGACAGCAGGTCGTTGTCGAGGAACTCGCGGAAGAAGTGTCGCCTCAGGATGGTGAACTGGCGCCTCAGGGATCGCATCTCACCCTTTCGCCGTCATGACGTCCACGATCCGGCCGGCGATGAGCGCCGGCTCTTCCCGCATGACCAGCTGCGCGAACACCTGTTCGAGCGTGTCCACCTTTGCGAGATCGCGCAACCGTTCCACCGAGTCGTGCGCCACGATTCGCCCGCCGTGCAGGACCATCACGCGAGTGGCGATCTTCTCGACGGTCTCGAGCTCGTGCGAACTGAAGAGGACCGTCTTCCCGGCCCGCGCCAGCGACTGGACGAGGTGCCGGAACATCAGGCAGGACGCGGCGTCGAGGCCGGACATGGGCTCGTCGAAGATGACGAGCTCCGGATCGTGCATGAGCGCGGCGCTGATCAGGATCTTCTGCCGCATGCCCTTGGAGTACGACGACATCGGCGTGTCGCCGTCGGCGGCGAGCGAGAACAGGTCGAGGAACCCGCCGATCTTCCTGTCGAGCGGGCCCGGCCGCATGCCGCGCAGGCGCCCGACCAGCTGCAGGTACTCGACCCCGGTGAGATACGGATACAGGTGCGGCTCCTCGGGCACCAGGCCCAGCCTCGCCCGGTACTCGACGAGATTGTCGCGGATGTCGCGGCCCTCGAAGAGCACCAGCCCCTGGCTGGGCTCGATGAGCCCGGTCAGCATGTTGACCGTGGTGGTCTTGCCCGATCCATTCGGCCCGAGATAGCCGAGCACTTCACCCGGCCCCACCGTGAAGCTCACGTCGTCGACGACGCGAGCGCCGCTGTACCGCTTGACGAGGTGCCTGGCCTCGAGCATGGGACCTCCTCCCCGTTTAGACACTGGCGGCGTGACGATGTTCCGCGGGTGGGTTGCAGTCGAACCAGAGCGCCTGGCGCCGGGTCCGTGGTTCCTGCTGAGAGGCCCCTAGTCCCGGTTCGTTGGCGTCCGGTCCCATCGGTGGGGCCTCAGCGCCGCAAGCAGGTCGGGCGGGATGCTCCGTCCGTCGCCGGCACTCAGGTTGCGCTCGACGTGGCGGACCTTCCGCATGCCGGGAATCACGGTGCTGACCGCCGGGTGGTGGAGGATGAACCGCAGGGCGAGCTCAGGCAGGTCCATGCCTTCGGGCACGATCGCCCTCAAGGCCTCGACCCGGGGGAGGGTGGCGTCGAGGTTCTTCGGCGTGAAGTAGAAGTTGCGCCAGTCGCCCCGCGGCCACTTCGACTCGCGTGTGAGCGTGCCGGTCAGGCTGCCCTCGTCGAAGGGCACCCGCACGATGACGGCGACACCAAGCTCCTGGCACAGCGGAAACAGATCGTCCTCCGGCGCCTGATCGAAGATGTTGTGGACGACCTGGACCGCGTCGATGAGCCCGGTTCGGAGCGCCGCGATCACGTTGGCCGGCTCCCATCGATTGATGCTGATGCCGATGCCGCCGATGAGGCCCTCGTCCCGGAGCCGGACGACCGCCTTCTGCCAGCCCTTGTCGGCGGCCCAGGTGTCGCTCCACACGTGGAACTGCTGCAGATCGATCCGATCGACGCCGAGGTTCGTCAGGCTCGCCTCGGTTGAGGCGCGGATGTGATCGGCGGGGTAGGTCTCCTCGACCGGATACGAGGGAAGCGCCGGCCAGCGGCCGTTCTTCGGCGGGATCTTGCTGGCGATGACCGGGCGGGGAGTTCGCCCGGCTTTGAGGACCTGGCCAATCAGCTGCTCGCTTCGGCCGTCGCCGTAAACCAGGGCCGTGTCGAGGAAGTTGCAGCCGAGCTCCAGCCCTCGCTCGAGCGCGGCGATCGAGGAGTTGTCGTCGGATCCGGTCCAGCCGCCCATGCCCCAGGTCCCGAACCCGATCTCCGACACCTTCCATCCCAGGCGGCCGAAGGTGCGAAAGTGCATGGGGTAGGTTACAGGTTGCAGGTTACAGGTTACAGGGTACAGGTGACAGGGTACAACGTACAACGTACAACGTGAATGGTGCAGGCGGCAGACTCAGAACGGTCATAAGCGAGAGGCGCGTGTCGTGAGTGGCTGGCTGAGACGCAGGCGCATCAAGCCGCGTGGTCTGGTCCTCCCGCACACGTCGGCGGGAAACGGGCTACGAGCCGGTGCCGAGAACCTCGACCCCGCGCTCTCGTCCCTGCAGCCCCTAACCTATAACCTACAACCTGTAACCTATAACCTACCTTCGCCCGCTGTTCATCGAGTCGAGGAACTCGGTGTTGGTCTTGGTCTTGCTCAACTTCGACAGCAGCAATTCCATCGCATCGACGGCCGAGAGGGGATCGAGCACCTTGCGCAAGACCCACACCTTGCTGAGGGTGTCCTTTTCGATGAGCAGTTCTTCCTTGCGAGTGCCGCTCTTCTGGATGTCGATCGCGGGGAACACCCGCCGATCCACCAGCTTGCGATCGAGGTGGATCTCGAGGTTGCCCGTGCCCTTGAACTCCTCGAAGATCACGTCGTCCATCCGCGAGCCCGTGTCGATGAGCGCGGTGGCCACGATGGTCAGCGATCCGCCGTTCTCGATGTTGCGCGCGGCGCCGAAGAATCGCTTGGGCTTCTGGAGGGCGTTGCTGTCGACGCCGCCCGACAGCACGCGTCCCGACGCGGGCACCACCGTGTTGTAGGCGCGCGCCAGCCGCGTGATCGAATCGAGCAGGATCACGACGTCCTTGCCGGTTTCCACCAGGCGCTTGGCCTTCTCGATGACCATTTCGGCGACCTGCACGTGGCGCTGCGGGGGCTCGTCGAAGGTGGACGACACCACCTCGCCCTGCACCGAGCGCTGCATGTCGGTGACCTCCTCGGGCCGTTCGTCGATGAGCAGCACGATGAGGTACACGTCGGGGTGGTTGGTCATCACGCTGTTGGCGAGGCTCTGAAGGAGCATCGTCTTGCCCGTGCGCGGGGGCGCCACGATCAGGCCGCGCTGGCCCTTGCCGAGCGGGACCAGCAGGTCGAGGACCCGGGCCGACAGGTTCTCGGCGTTGGTCTCGAGCGAGAAGCGCGCGTCGGGATAGAGCGGCGTCAGGTTCTCGAAGAAGATCCGCCCGCTCTTGCGCTCCGGCGGCTCGAAGTTGACCGCGTCCACCTTCACCAGGGCGAAGTAACGCTCGCCTTCACGCGGCGGCCGGATCTGCCCGGACACCGTGTCGCCGGTCTGCAGGTCGAACCGCCTGATCTGCGACGGGGACACATACACGTCATCCGGCCCCGGCAGGTAGTTGTAGTCGGGCGCGCGGAGGAAGCCGTAGCCGTCGGGCAGCGTTTCGAGGACGCCTTCCGAGAACATCAGGCCGCTCCGCTCCGTCCGTGCGCGGAGGATCTGGAAGATCAGCTCCTGTTTGCGCAGTCCGGTCGCGCCGGGCACCTCGAGTTGCTTCGCCACGGAGGTGAGCGCGATGACGCTCATCTCCTTCAGCGCCGCCAGGTCGAGTTGCTTGGGATCTACACTTCCCGCGGCTTGCGGGGTTCCAGCCACTGCAGCATCTGCTTCCACAGCTCGTCAATTCCTTCCCCGGTGAGCGTTGACGTCACCAGTGCGTGAACGCCGTGCGCGGCCGAAAGGGCCCGCCCGGTTTCGTGGCGTTCGCCACGCGACAGCTTGTCGATCTTGGTGGCGATGAGCGCCACCCGGCAGCCCTGGCCTTGAAGCCAGGCCCATGCCTCGCGGTCCGACTCGAGCCCGGGATGCCTGGCATCCACCAGCAGCACGACGCCCGCGACCTCGTCCCTGAGGGTTTCGGCGTCCGCGGCCCCGAAAAAGTACTCGTGGGCGAGCGTGCCGAAGGCGTTTCCGTGTTTCGCGCCCCTCGCGTAGCCGTATCCCGGCAGATCCACCATGTGGAACACCGGGCCCCGGTCGAGCCGAATCTCGAAGTAGTTCGCGAGACGGGTCAGGCCCGGCGCCGCGCTCGTGCGCGCCAGTTTCCTGCCGATCAGGGCGTTGAGCAGGCTCGACTTGCCGACGTTCGAACGGCCCGCGAAGGCAATTTCCGCCAGGCCGTTCCGCGGCAAGTCCTTGGCCCCGGCTGCGCTCGTGACGAACCGCGCCGCCGCCAGCTTCGGACGCTTCATCCTTGTAGCGTGTCCGTCGGGTTACCGCACGATCGTGCCGCCAGCCGCCGGCCCCGGCCTCAGTGCGTGATCGTATCGTCGACCGAGGTCGCGACCTTGACCGCGTCGGTGTCGGTGACGGGCCGCCCCGCCACCGTTTCGGTCAGCGCGATCTTCAGGACTTCATCCATCGTGTCGACCAGGTAGACGCTGAGCACATCGAGCACGTTCTTGGGAATATCCGCCAGGTCCTTCTCGTTGTCCTTGGGGAGCAGGATGTGCTTCATCCCGGCGCGGTGCGCCGCCAACACTTTTTCCTTGACGCCGCCGATCGGGAGCACCTTGCCGCGCAGGGTGATCTCGCCCGTCATGGCCACGTCCTTGCGCACCGGCACGCGCGAGAGCACCGACACCAGCGCAGTGGCCATGGTGATGCCGGCCGACGGGCCGTCCTTCGGGATCGCGCCTTCGGGCACGTGGATGTGCATGTCGAGCTTGCGGTAGAAGTCCTTCGAGATGCCGTATTCCTCGGCCTTCGATCGCACGAAGCTCATCGCCGCCTGGGCTGACTCCTGCATGACGTCGCCCAGCTTGCCGGTGAGCATCAGGTGGCCCTTGCCGGGCATCAGCGTGGCCTCGGTCACCAGGATTTCGCCGCCGACCTCGGTCCACGCCAGGCCGGTCGCGATGCCGATCTCGTTGGTCTCCTCCGCCATCGACGGGCGGAAGCGCGGCACGCCCAGGTGCTGCGTGACCTTTTCCGCGTCGATGCCCTCGACGTAGGCCTTGCCCTCCATCACGACCTTGCGGGCGACCTTGCGGCAGATGGACTGGATTTCGCGATCGAGGTTGCGGACGCCGGCTTCCCGCGTGTAGCGCTGGATGATGGTCTGGATCGCGTCGTCGGTGAACGTGATGTTCGACGTGGTCAGCCCGGCGCCGACCACCGCCTTCGGGATCAGGAAGCGCTTGGCGATCTCGGTCTTCTCCTGCTCGGTATAGCCGGGCAGCTGGAGCACCTCCATCCGGTCCTTGAGCGCCTGCGGCACGGTGTGCAGCACGTTGGCCGTGCAGATGAACATGACGTTCGACAGGTCGAACTCGACGTCGAGGTAGTGATCCAGGAAGGTGTGGTTCTGCTCCGGGTCCAGCACCTCGAGCAGCGCGGCCGACGGATCCCCGCGGAAATCCATGGACATCTTGTCCACTTCGTCGAGCAGGAACACCGGGTTGGTCGTGCCGGCCTTCTTCATCATCTGGATGATCTGGCCCGGAAACGCGCCAATGTAGGTCCGCCGGTGGCCGCGAATCTCGGCCTCGTCCCGGACGCCGCCGAGCGAGAGCCGCACGAACTTGCGGTTCATCGACCGCGCGATGGACTTGGCGAGCGAAGTCTTGCCGACGCCCGGGGGCCCCGCGAAGGTCAGGATCGTCGCTTTCGGCTTCTTGACCAGGGCGCGCACGGCCAGGAACTCCAGGATGCGCTCCTTGATCTTTTCGAGCCCGTAGTGGTCCTCGTGCAGGATGCCCTCGGCCTTCTTCAGGTCGCGGCTCTCCTTGGTCTTCTTGTGCCAGGGCACGCCGATCAGCCAGTCGACGTAGTTGCGCGAGACGGTGGCCTCGGCCGACATCGGCGGCATCGCTTCGAGGCGCTTCAGCTCCTGGACCGCCTTCTCCTCGACGTCCTTCGGCATCCGCGCTTCTTCGATCTTCTTCTTGAGCTCGTCGATCTCGTTGCCCTTCTCGTCTTTGCGGCCCAGTTCCTTCTGGATCGCCTTCATCTTCTCGTTGAGGTAGTACTCCTTCTGGGCCTTCTCCATCTGCTTCTTGACGCGGGACTGGATCCGGCGGTCCACCTGCAGCTTGTCCACCTCGGCTTCGAGGATGCTGCTGATGCGATTCAGCCGTTCGAGCGGCGACACGATCTCGAGCAGGTTCTGCTTCTCGTCGACGCCCACCACCAGGTGCGCCGAGATGGTGTCGGCCAGCCGGCCCGGATCATCCACGCGCACGGCGGCAATCATCGCGTCGTAGTGCAGGTTGTTCGACAGCTTCACGTACTGCTCGAAGAGCGACACCACGCGGCTCATCGCGCCCTCGACGTCGCCCGACACGTCCTTCTGGCGGGGCAGGAGCTTCACGACGACGCGGAAGAACCCCCGGTCCTCCTTCCACTCGATGGCCCGGGCGCGCTCGACGCCCTCGACCAGCACCTTGATGTTGCCGTCGGGCAGCTTCAGGCTCTGGACGATGTTGCCCACGCAGCCCATCGTGTAGATGTCCTGCGGCTGCGGATCGTCGGTGGAGGCCTCGTGCTGGGCCGCCAGGAAGATGCGCTTTTCCTTGGCCAGGGCATGCTCGAGCGCCCGCGTCGAGGCGGGCCGCCCGATGACGAACGGGACCATCATGTGCGGAAAGACCACGAGGTCGCGCAGCGGAACGATCGGGAGGGTTTCGTAAACTTCCATGGGGTGTGCTACGGCTCGGGACCCCGGGCTCCGGCGCGCCTTCGCAAGAAGGCCCGTCCGCCCCCGGGCGTCGTGAGCCCGACTCTATCCGGCCTTTTCCATCAACGTGATCGGCTGGGCCTTGGCCTCGACCACTTCCCGGGTGATCACGCACTCCCGGATCTTCTTCTGTCCGGGCAGCGTGTACATCAGCTCCAGCATCAGCTCCTCGATGATCATCCGGAGCCCCCGCGCGCCGATTTTCCGGGCCATCGCCGCTTCGGCAATCGCCTCGAGCGCGTCGTCGGTGAACCGGAGCTTCACGTTCTCGTACTCGAACAGCTTCTGGTACTGACGCGTGATCGCATTCTTCGGTTGCGTGAGGATCTGGACGAGCGCGGCCCGATCGAGCTCGTGCAGGGTGCCCACGACCGGCAGGCGGCCGACGAACTCCGGGATGAGGCCGTACTTGATCAGATCCTCCGGCTCCAGCCGCTCCAGCGTCGTGCCCAGGTCGCGGGCGTGGACCGGCTTGACGTCGGCCTTGAAGCCGAGCGTCTTCTTGCCGATGCGGCGCTCGATGACCTTCTCCAGCCCGACGAACGCGCCGCCGACGATGAAGAGGATGTTGGTCGTGTCGACCTGGAAGAACTCCTGGTGCGGATGCTTCCGCCCGCCCTGCGGCGGCACGTTGGCGATGGTGCCTTCGAGAATCTTCAGCAGGGCCTGCTGCACGCCCTCGCCCGACACGTCGCGGGTGATCGAGGGGTTCTCGTCCTTCTTGCAGATCTTGTCGACCTCGTCGATGTAGATGATCCCCTGCTGGCACTTCTCGATGTCGCCCCCAGCCGCCTGCAGCAGCTTGAGGATGATGTTCTCCACGTCCTCGCCGACGTAGCCGGCCTCGGTCAACGTGGTGGCGTCGACAATGGTGAAGGGCACCGAGAGCATCTTGGCCAGCGTCTGCGCCAGCAGCGTCTTGCCGGTGCCGGTCGGCCCGATCAGGAGGATGTTCGACTTGGTCAGCTCCAGGTCGTTGCGGCCCCTGGTCTGCTTCTGGATCTCGATGCGCTTGTAGTGGTTGTAGACGGCGACCGCCAGCTTCTTCTTGGTCTTCTCCTGCCCGATGACGTAGTCGTCGAGAAACTTCTTGATCTCCTGCGGCGTGGGCAGCGTCGTCCGGGCGCCCTTGTTCTCGTAGCGGTTGTCGTCCGCGATGATGTCGTTGCAGACCTCGACACACTCGTCGCAGATGAACACCGTCGGCCCGGCAATCAGCTTGCGGACGTCGTTCTGATCCTTGTTGCAGAAGGAGCAGCGGAGTATCTCGGTGTCGCCGTTCTTCTTCACCATGGGACCCCGTCGTGGGAGACCCCGGCCGCCGGAGCCCGGGAGCGGATCGTCCGCCCGCCCGCGGCCGGTCAGCAGGGCCGCCGATCCGTCAAGTTCGCTTTCGGATCACATCGTCAATGATACCGTATTCCTTGGCCTGATCCGCCGACATGATGTAGTCGCGCTCCGTGTCCTGCTGGATGCGCTCCATCGGCTGTCCCGTGTGCTGTACGAGGATATGATTCAGGTTCTCGCGCATCCGTAGCAGTTCGCGCGCCGCGATGTCGATGTCGGTCGCCTGGCCGGCCAGGCCCTGCATCAGGGGCTGGTGGATCACGATCCGCGAATTGGGCAGCGAGTAGCGCTTGCCCTTGGCGCCGCCCGCCAGCAGGACGGCCCCCATCGAGGCCGCCTGCCCGAGGCAGTAGGTCTGCACGTCGGGCCTGATGAACTGCATCGTGTCGTAGATCGCCAGACCGGCCGTAATCGACCCGCCCGGGCTGTTGATATAGAGGAGGATGTCCTTCTCGGGATCCTCCGCCTCCAGGAACAGCATCTGCGCGATCGCCAGGTTGGCGATCGTGTCGTCGATCGGCGTGCCGATGAAGATGATGTTGTCCTTCAGGAGCCGCGAGAAGATGTCGTACGCCCGTTCGCCGCGGTTGGTCTGTTCGACCACCATCGGCACCAGCTGCGCCCGCATGTCGCCTGCGTGTCGATTCATGGATCCTCGGTTCCTGGGGCTGCCTCTACGCGATCGTGATGTCCGCCCGCTGCACCAGGAGATCGACCGTCCTCTCCCGGCGAAGCCCGGTCGCCAGTTTCGCGACGCCCGAGTCCTTGTCGAGCTGGGCCCGCACCGCGGCCGGCGTCCGGCCCGATGAGGCGGCGAACCGGTTCACTTCGCGCTCGATGTCCTCGTCCGCCACCGCGATCTTCTCGCGCCGGGCAATCTCGTCCAGCACGAGTGTGGCCTTCACCGACTCGACCGCGCCGTCCCGCTGGGCCTTGCGGAAATCGTTCCAGTCGATGTCCGCCTTGCGCGGATCCACCCGCTGTTCGACCAGCCGCCGCGCGAGGTCCTCCATCCGGCGGTCCAGTTCCCGCTCGACCAGCGCGGAGGGGACTTCGAAGGCGATCCGCCGGGCGAGCGTCGTCAGCAGCTCGGACCGCAGGTCGCGATCCGCGTCGCGCTCCGCCTCCTTGAGGAGGTCCTGCCGAATCCGATCGCGCAGCTCGTCGAGCGTGGCGAAGGCCCCGAGATCCTTGGCGAACTCGTCGTCCAGATCGGGCACGACCCGCCGCTTGACGCCCTTGACCGTGATCGCGTACTCGACCGACTTGCCCGCCAGATCGCCGTGTGTCTCTTCATCGGCCGGGTACACGACCGTGAAGGTCTTCGCCGCTCCAGGCTCGAGACCGACCAGCTCATCGTCGAAGCCGGGCGGGTTGGCGGCCGCGCCGAGCTCGATGGTCACCCCGTCGTGGTGCTCCTTGGGCCCCGGGCCGTCGCTGCCGAGCACCCGGCGATCGAGATCGACGACCGGCCAATCACCCGATGCAAGCGGGCGCCCCTCGACCGGTTCGAATCGCGCCGACCCCTGGCGAAGCCGTTCCAGCGTCTGGTCCACCGCTCCGGCCTCGAGCGCCACGGGCCGCTTGCGAAGCGGCATGGCGTCGTACTCCCCCGGATCGATCGGGGGAACCGTCTCGAAGGCGGCGGTGAAGGTGAGCGGCTTGCCCTCCTCGACCACCACGTCGGTCACGTCAGGCGTGTCGACCGGATCCATCCCCCTGGCGGTCAGCGCCTCGTCGACGGCCTTCGGCACCAGCTCGTGAGCCACATCGTGCAGGATTCGCTCTTTGAATCGCTGCCGGACGACGCGCGGGGGGATCTTCCCGGGTCGAAACCCCGGAACGCGAGCAGAACGGGCATAGTCGGCCGCTACGCGCTCGATTTCGGCGTCCACGACCTCGCTCGGAAGCTCGACGACGAGGTTCTTCCGTGTTTCCGAGACATCGACCAGGTCGGCCTTCATGGATAAATATCGGCAGATAGCGGGCGAGCCCTCAACGGGCAGCCCGGCCGCAACGGTTTCTGGCGGCCTCAGACTGTTCAGGAGATGGTGCGAAAGGGGGGAGTTGAACCCCCATAGCCTTGCGGCTACCGGATCCTAAGTCCGGCGCGTCTGCCAGTTCCGCCACTTTCGCGCGTTTGGGACTCTCCAGACCGCGTTGACCTGCCGCGGCATCTGACAGGTATCGTGACGAACCGGGAACTTCAACAACCCTAGCGTAGCACGGCATTTTCCGGGGGGTCAACGAAACGCGGCTGGCGGCCGGGGGCTGGAGGCTGGAGGCGGGGACCCTTCGACGCGAGAGGCTCGCTCAATTCAACTCACTCTTAGAGCGCCCCGAGCAAGGTCGAAGGGCTCAGGGCAGGCTGGCCGCTGGCGGCTGGCGGCCATGACCAGGGGCTTGGGGCTCGCGGCTCGAGGCTCGAGGCTTAAGACCAGGGGCTCGTGGCCCGGGGCTTGGGGCTTGGGGGCTGGTTCGAACTTCTCGGGCCGCGTGACGACCGCACCTGGTAGGCGTACACGCAGCCGGATCCCAATCCGATTAACGACCGGGCCCTGGCTCCAAGCCCCAGGCCCCAAGCCCGTTCTGTCAAGGACATGGGTGACAGATCATTCTAACGACATAGCTGACACGTAATCGACGTTCCCGATGCCTTCCGACCGCTCGTCGCTTCTCGCAGCCCGCGCGGAGCCGGGGTCATGGCTGCGGGGGCCTCTTGGTCGATGACGCGCCCCCTCGATCTGGCACGCCTTGACGCCGGCGAGCACGGGCTGAACGTACGGCGACAGGTGGAGGGCATCGTCGGGTCTCGTCCGTTAGGCCACGGGCTTCATGAAGCAGGCGAATGGCGAGCTCCAGATGGAGGCCGACTCGTTAGAGCCGGCGGGTCCGGCTCTGGCGGTCGACGTTGCGGAGGAGATGCCCCTCGTGCTAGAGTCCCGCGCCAATGAACCAACCAGTGCGCGACGATCTCTATCACGGGCTATTTCGGTGGCAGGCCCTGGGCGATGGACGGGGGCGGATCGCACGGCACGAGACTCCGCCGCGCGCGATTCCGTGCCCGGAGACCGGCCGAAATCTTGAAGTGGCCACGCTGCAGGCGAGCACGAGGGCGATCTGCCCAGCCTGTCAACGGCCCGCCGACGGCGGCTTCGTGTCCTTCGTATCCGATCTTCGCCTCGCCTACGCGTGCCCGGCATGCCAGGAGCTGATCTGGATCAGGGGGGCCTGAGGCTAGAGGCTGGGGGCTTGAGGCTGGCGGCCGAGATTTCTCTTCTTCCTACCGCATCCGGCTCATCAGGACCCGCTTCCTGCGTGACGCCAATCGAACCGGCCTCTGACGCCCAGCCCAGAGCCCCTGGCTGACTAGCCCCAAACACCGAGCCGTAAGCCGCGAGCCCCGAGCCTCAAGCCCCAAGAGCCTAGTCCCTGATCGAATGCCGCCGCCGCGAGGCGCCGTAGAGCATCAGTACTCCAAAGAGCGCCATTCCCAGTCCGGCCCACAGGTTGACGTTGACTCCGAGCGAGACCTGGTAGATCGACTGGTCCCCAAGCAGGCCATAGGCGGCGAGCAGAAGTCCGAGCAACCCGAACATCGATCCAAGTGGGACGCGGAGGTCCATGGGAAATCTCCTGCCCGGCTGGAGGCCGGCGGCCGGAGACTGGCGGCCGTGTCACGCAGCCATGAGAGTTCGACTGCCGGACTCAGGCTCTGCGCACTAAGCCACAGGCCGTCGGGTTCGAACCGCCATCCCCCGCGTGACGCCTGAAGCCCGGAATCCGACTGCAGCGCCGCCAGCCCCCAGCCGCGAGCCGCCGCCTGGCCCGGCCGCCAGCCCCCAGCCGCGAGCCGCCAGCCTGCCGACCGTCGCCAGCCGCCGAGCCCCTGGCCCCGAGCCACCAGCCGCCAGCCTATCTGAAGTACAGATTCAACACCACCGCCATTGCCCCGATCACGACGGCGAGCACCGCGGGCCGGCGGTACCACGCGACGCCCTGTTCGACCACTCTCGGCGTGAGCGAATACACCAGGCCGCGCAGGTCGCCGGCATCGCGCGGTTTCGTGAACAGGCTCACCACGATGGTCACGGCGAAGCAGGCGCTCCACGCCCAGATGGCGCCCCAGAAGTTCTGCGCCATGTCGCTCGGGTACATATGCCATCCCGCCGTTCCCGTTCCCACGCCGGTCAGGACGTAGTGCACGGCGGCCGCTCCCGTTCCGGAGAGCAGGCCCCAGAACGCCCCGTTCGCGGTCGCCCGCGCCCAGAACATGCCGAGCAGGAAGGTTGCGAACAGCGGCGCATTGATGAACGAGAACACCAGCTGGAGCAGGTCCATGATGTTGCCGAACATCATCGCGACATAGGCCGTCGCCACGCTCGCCAGTGTGCCGAAGACGGTGGCCATCCGCCCCATCCACATGTAGTGCCCGTCGCCGGCGTCGCTGCGGATGTACGGCTTGTAGATGTCGTAGGTCCACACCGTGTTGAACGCCGTGACGTTGCCGGCCATCCCGGACATGAAGCTCGCCACCAGGGCCGTCAGGCCGAGGCCGAGGAGGCCGGGAGGGTAGAACTTCTGCAGCATCAGCGGCATCGCCATGTTGTAGTCGGTCTTGCCGTTGAAGACGAACGCGCCGCTCGGCAGAAGCGCGATGGCCACCATCCCGGGCAGGATGACGAGCAACGGGAAGAACATCTTCGGAATGGCCGCCAGCAGCGGTGTCCGCCGGGCGGCGTTCATCGACCTCGCGGCCATCGCGCGCTGGATGACCAGGAAGTCGGTGCACCAGTACCCGAACGACAGGACGAAGCCCAGGCCCATGACCATGCCGAACCACTCGACCCCCATCGGGTTGGCCGCAGGGCTGCTCATATGCTGCCACGACTGCGTCCACGCGCCTGCCGCGTAGCCTGCATCGGTGGCCACCGTTCCGAGCCGCTCCTGGAGACCGCTCCATCCGCCGGCCCCGACGATCCCCAGCACGGCGAGCGGAAGGAACCCGAAGACGATCAGGAAGAACTGCACGACCTCGTTGTAGATCGAACTGGTCAGCCCGCCGAGCAGGATATACACGAGCACGACGACCGCGGACACGGCGATGCTGAGGTTGATGTCCCAGCCGAGCAGCAGCTGGAACAGCCGGCCCATGACATACATCGAAATGCCGGACGAGAACAGCGTCATCACCGCGAAGGACAGGGCGTTGAGGGCGCGGGTCTTTTCGTCGAACCGGAGCCGCAGGTACTCGGGCACCGAGTGGGCACGGCTCCCGTAGTAGAACGGCATCATGAACACCCCGACGAAGATCATCGCCGGGATGGCGCCCACCCAGTAGAAGTGGCTCGTCATGATGCCGTACTTGGCGCCGCTGGCCGCCATGCCGATGACTTCCTGCGCGCCCAGGTTGGCCGAGATGAAGGCGAGGCCGGTGATCCAGGCCGCCAGGCTGCGCCCCGATTCGAAGAAGTCGAGGCTCGTCTTCATGAAGCGCTTCAGCGCCGCGCCGATGCCGAGCACGAAGACGAAGTAGATGCCGATGATCGTGTAGTCGATCGCGTGCAGGTGCATGCAAGCCCTCGGGCCTCTGCTGCGGCCACGGCTCAGGTGGCGCCACAAACCGGCTCGACACGGCGGCACAAACACGTCTTCGGGGGGCTGTCGGCGGAAGCGATGGGGCACCCACCCATCGCGGACATTGGCCCCTGAAGACGCGTTTGTCGGGTAGTCGGATGCCGTGCTCGCATGGTTTGCGTCACCACCTGAGCCGCAGCCGCCCTGGACCGTGCCGGACGTGCGGCATTATAGGCGGGAGACGGCGCCAGCCCGAAACGAATCCGCTCGCCGCGGCGGATGCGGTAAGCTGGCCGCTCCGGAGGTGATCGTGTCGAGTTCCGAATCAACCGGCCCCCGGCTCGCACCTGGCTCCACCAGCCCCGGCTTTGGCCCCGAACTTCGCCGAGTTCCCCGCGCCGCCTACCTGTACTGGGCGAAGCAGCGTCCCCACCCGGCGCTCGACCTGGCGCGAAGCGATGTGCCGGCCCTCTCGCTCGATGAGCTGCCGGGCGCGCGCGCCGCGCTCGAGCTCACGGGACGAAACGACACGGGCTACCAGCCGCTGGTGGATGCCATCGCGTCCCGTTATGGGGTCCGCGAGAATCAGGTCGCCGCGGCAAGCGGAGCCTCGGGCGCGAATTTCCTCGCGTGCGCCGCACTCATCCGCCCCGGGGACGAGGTGTTGATCGAAACGCCCGTTTACGACCCGTTGCTGGCGGTCCCGCTCCTGCTGGGTGCCACGGTGGCCAGGTTCGAGCGGCGCCTGGAGGACGGGTTTCGACTCGACCTCGATCGGATCGCCTCCGCGATCACTCCCCGGACCAGGCTGATCATCCTGACCAACCCGCACAATCCCACCGGCGCCACCTCGCCGCTCGCCGACATCGCCTCGCTGGGCGAACTCGCCGCCCGATCCGGCGCACGCGTCCTGGTCGACGAGATCTACCTGGATACGGCGTTCGGCCGGCCGGGCGGGGTCGCGGCGACGCTCGGGGGCCCGTTCGTCACGACCAGCAGCCTGACCAAGGCCTACGGACTCTCGCAGTTGCGCTGCGGCTGGGCCCTCGCGCCGCCGGAGGTCGCGGAGGAAATCCGTCGCACGCGTGACCTGGTGGACGGCATCGGCTCAGTGTTAGCCGAGCGCGCGGCGGTCGTCGCCTTCGAGCACCTCGATACGCTCGGCGCGCGGGCCCGCGCGATCCTGGAGCCGAACCTGGCCCGCCTGACAGACTTCGTGACTTCGCAACCGAGGCTCGAATGGGTGCGGCCAGGAGGAGGCACCGTCGCGTTTCCGCGACTGCGAAACGGCGTGGATGCGAGCGAGTTCGCCAATCGACTGCTCTCCGACCATCAGACCATGGTCGTGCCGGGGCGCTTCTTCGAGGCCCCCTCTCACTTCCGCATCGGGTTCGGCATCGATTCCGGGACCCTCGAGCGAGGATTGACCGAGATCGGCCGCGCACTTGCGGCCTCCTGACGGGGTGTCCGGCCACCGGCGGTTGCCGGGGGGAGGGAACAGCCGCCCGGCCCGACAGGCCGACTGGCAGGACGTGTGGCAGATCCGAGCCGTCTGTGCAGTCGGTCGGCGCGGCCCCCTCTCAATCTCCGACGCGAGGATCAGACCGCTCCGCCGTTCAGATCGCGAACACGGTCGAGAGACCGCTCGGTCAGGCCTCTGGCATTCTCCTATTTTCCATCTCGGTAATTAGTCCGGGATATCCCGAAACCGCTTGACTCCTGACCACCCGGGTGCATACTGTGCCCACTGCCCACGGCTCGAATCTGTCCGGACTTCTCCCCAAGAGAAGCAGGAGGAAAACCCCATGAGGACCCGCGTCATTCGGTTTCTGAGCGGAGGCGCGCTACTCGCCGCGTGCCTCTGCTCCAGCCCGCCCGCCTTCGCCCAAGGCGGCACCACCAACACCATTTCCGGCGTCGTTGTCGACTCCGGTGGTGGCGTGGTGCCTGGTGCGGACGTCGTCGTCAAGCACAATGCGACAGGTGTCACCCAGTCGAAAGTCTCCAATTCCGAGGGAGTCTTCACGTTTTCGAACCTGAACATCGGGACCTACACCGTCACGGTCACCCTTTCGGGGTTCAAGACGTTTGTCGCCAACGAGGTCGTCCTGACCTCGACCGCCCCCGCGAGCGTCAAGGCCACACTCACCGTCGGCGGTCTCGAAGAGACGGTGGTCGTCCAGTCCACCGCCGAGATCGTCCAGACCCAGTCGACAACCATCTCGTCGACGGTGAACACGAACCAGATCACAAAGCTGCCCCTGACCACGCGCAGCGCGATGGACTTCGTCACGTTCCTGCCGGGCGTCACCACGCCGGGCGGCAACCGCTCGTCCACCGTCAACGGCCTGCCGCAGGGCATGATTAACATCACGCTGGACGGCGTGAACATCCAGGACAACACCCTGCGAAGTACTGACGGATTCTTCGCCATCGTCGCGCCCCGGCTCGACGCGGTTGAAGAAGTCTCGGTGTCCACGGCGGGGCAGGGGGCCGACGCGGCCCAGGGCGCCGTGCAGATCAAGTTCGTCACGCGTTCCGGTTCGAACCGGTTCACTGGGAGCTTGTACCAGGTACTATCGGCGCGACAGCCTGATCAAGAACACTTGGTTCAACATTCGCGACAAGGTGGCAAAGGCGAAGCTCAAGAGTGACCAGTACGGCGGCCGCATGGGCGGCCCGATCATGGTCCCGGGGTTGTTCGACGGCCGCGGCAAGGCGTTCTTCTTCATGAACATGGAACGGCAGACGACGCCGAGCGACGTCACGAGGAATCGCACGCTGCTCAACTCGCAGGCGCAGCAGGGGATCTACGCGTTCACGGGCGGGACGCTGGACCTGCTGGCTCTGGCGCGAGCCAACGGGCAGCTCGCCACGGTGGATCCGGTCGTCACCAAGATTCTGGCCGACATCAGGAATTCGACCGCGGGCGGGTCCCTCACCGATCTCGATTTGAACACCCAACGCTTCACCTACAACGTGCCGGTTGAATCGACCCGGCTGTACCCGACGGTCCGCGTCGACTACAACCTCACGAAGTCCCACCGGTTCACGAGCGCGTTCAACTACCAGAAATTCACCGACTACCCGGATACACTGAATAGCCGGGACGCGAACTGGCCTGGTTTCCCCGTGTCGGCCGGACAGACGTCGATCCGCATGAGCTGGAGCAACTCGATCCAGTCGACCTTGCGCAACAACCTGATGAACGAGTTGCGCGTCGGCTTGAGCAGCGCGCCGGTCAAGTTCTTCGACGAGCTGACGGCCTCGATGTGGAAAGGCACGAGCGTCGCCGACCAGAACGGCTTCCAGTTGAGCCTCGGCTCTGTCGGACAGGGCCTGACCGGCCCGAGCGCGTCACCCTCGCCGCAGTCGCGCAATGCGAAGCAGTTGGCCATCGAGGACACGGTCACCTGGCTCAAGGGCTCGCACGGCATCACCGGCGGCGTGTCGTTTACGCAGTACACCTACTGGCAGAAGATGTCGGCGCTGCTTCCGAGTATCAACTTCGGCATCGTGAGCGGCGATCCGGCCGAGAGCCTGATCACCTCGGCCATGGTGGGTGGCTCGTCGACCAACCTCACGGCAGCGCAAAATCTGTACGCGCTGCTGACGGGCCGTGTCTCGGCGATCACGGGCGACGCCCGGATCAACGAGGCGACCGACAAGTACGACTACATGGGCGTGGGCACCGAGCGGGCCCGGATGAACGAAGTGGGCTTCTACGTCCAGGATTCCTGGCGGGTGAAGCCGAATCTCACGGCCAACCTGGGGCTGAGATATGACCTGCAGCTCCCGTTCTACCCGATGAACAACGCGTACTCGATGGGCACCATGGCGGACTTCTGCGGGATCTCCGGCGTGGACGCATCGGGTAACTGCAACCTGTTCAACCCGAACATCCAGAACGGGAAAACGCCGCAGTTCGTCCAGTTCACCTCTGGCACGAAGGGATACAAGACCCAGTACAAGAACTTCTCGCCCAACCTCGGTGTCGCCTGGACCATCGGGGGCAACTCGGGCCTGATCAAGGCGCTGTTCGGCAATGAGGGAGACAGCGTTATCCGCGTTGGAGCCTCCCGCGCGTACAGCCGAAACGGAATGAGCGACTTCACGGGCCGGTTCTCGGCGAACCCCGGCCTCACCATCCCCGTCAGCCGATCGCTGTCGCTCGGCAACCTCGGCACGCTGCCGGTGCTCTTCCGAGACCCGTCGAGTCTCGGTCCGCCGTCGTTTGTCGAGGCGCCCGTGTATCCGATCACGTCTGCCATCACCGGCCAGATCAGGGTGTTCGACCAGAACATCAAGGTGCCTTATGCGGATTCCATCAGCATCGGCATCTCGCGGGCGATCACCAAGACCATGGCCGTTGAGATTCGCTACGTTGGGACCAGGTCGCGCCTGGCCTGGGCCAACCTCAACTACAATGAGGTCAACATCTTCGAGAACGGATTCGTCAACGAGTTCAGGATGGCACAGGCCAACCTGCAGGCGAACATCGCGGCCGGCCGCGGCTCCAATTTCAAGTACTACGGCCCGGGCACCGGCACCTCGCCGCTGCCGATCATGCTCGCGTTCTTCAATGGCGTCCCGGCTGCCAATGCGTCCAATGCGGCGCTCTACACCTCGACGAACTTCAGCTCGTCGACCTACGTCAACCCGATGGCGATCTACAACCCGAACCCGTTCACCGTTGCCCAGGCGCTCGTTCTGAACTCGACGACCCGGGCCTTCGCCGTGACGGCCGGTCTGCCGCGAAATTTCTTCGTGATGAACCCCGATCTGGTCGGCACCAGTTCCTCGAGTGTCGGCGGCTCGAGCTACACGACGAACCAAGGCAAGACCGACTTCAACGGGTTGCAGGTCGAGCTGCGCAGGCGGCTGTCGAGTGGCCTGCAGTTCCAGGCCAGCTACGCCTTCGGGCGGGGGTATACGTCGAGCTTCACGACGTTGCGCCAGCCCGTGTTCATGGTCCGCCGGACCGGTCAGACCGGCGACATCGATCACTCGTTCAAGCTGAACGCGGTGTACGACCTGCCGTTCGGCCAGGGACGCCACTTCTTTGGCAATGCCAACGGCATCCTCGAGCGCATCGTCGGGGGGTGGACAATAGGCCTGACCTCAAAGGTGCAGACCGGGTGGCTGGTCGACCTGGGCAACGTGCGCCTGATGGGCGGTCTGACGGTGGACGAGGTCAAGAGCATGTTCAAGGTCCGGATCGACCCGACGACCCAGAAGGTGTACATGCTTCCCCAGGAGATCATCGACCAGACGATCAAAGCGTACAGCGTGAGCGCCACGACGACGACCGGCTACGGCACGCTCGGAGCGCCGTCCGGTAAGTATTTTGCGCCGGCGAATGGTCCGGATTGCATCGAGATCGACAATGGGGCCAACTACGGCGGGTGCCCAGGCACGACGCGGTCGCTCGCGGTGAGGGGACCGTGGTTCCAGCAGCACGACCTCAGCCTTGCGAAGCGCATTCAGATCGTCGGCCGGACGAACCTCGAACTGCGCGTCGAAGTCCTGAACCTGCTCAACAAGGTCAACTACATCCCGACCAACTACATCGGCAACCAGATCGGCAGCTACGAAGTGACGTCGCTGACCGGCACCAACACAGCGCGCACCATCCAGCTCGTAGGACGGTTCAACTGGTAGGAGGTTCGACCGAAGTCACCGGCCGTTGTCCGGTGACGCGTGCATGAATGAATGGCCTCCGGATCGAGCAGATCCGGAGGCCATTCGTGTTTGCGAATGACCGGGCACCATCGAGGGGGAGCGCAGAAAGTACGCGAGTCAACAGACCGGGTGCACTATCGCTGGCCGAGCACGCGGGCCGGGAGGAAGAGTATCGCGCGAAGGAATTGAAAGACCCCGCCGACTGCGATGCCGACCAGGCGGAAGGGGAGCGTGAAGAGCCAGACGAAGGGATAGAG
The DNA here is from genome assembly GCA_963843385.1 of uncultured Acidobacteriota bacterium. Classification (GTDB taxonomy): domain Bacteria; phylum Acidobacteriota; class Vicinamibacteria; order Vicinamibacterales; family JAKQTR01; genus CAVOHU01. The sequence continues at coordinate 216,920 of CAWJJY010000003.1, read as the reverse complement.
CACCAGCGCGAGCAACGCGAGTGGCCAGCACAGCACGAACAGGATCAGCCACATCAGGAACTTGATCATTGGCTAAGGGCCTATGGCTCAGGGCTTGTGGCATGTCGGCCAAGCCCTTGGCCCCGGGCCTTGAGCTCCCTATAACCTGTAACCTATAACCTGTAACCTATAACCTGCAACCTGCTCCTCTCGGGCCTCGGGCGTTAGGCCTCGAGCCTGCCAACTGTCTGGTACTACGAACCTCGCGAGACAACGGTTCCGGCCCCGATGCGCGTCGCGCCGGCCCTGCTAGGTGATGCCCAGCCTTTCAGCCATTCCTATTCGCTGCATCTTTCCGGTCGGTCCTTTGGGAATCTCCTCGACGATGAGAATCGTTTCGGGAACCTTGAATTTCGCCAGTCGCGAGCGCGCGAAATCCCTGAGGGTCCTCGCGTCGGCGTCCGCCTGGAGGACGACCGCGGCGCAGACTTTCTCGCCTAGCCTCGCGCACGGCGCGCCAAAGGCCAGGGCCTGCCGCACGGCCGGGTGCTGCATCAGCACCTCGTCAATCTCGGCGGGCGCGACCTTCTCGCCGGCGACGTTGATCATCTCCTTCAGCCGTCCAACCAGCGTCAGGTACCCGTCCTCGTCCAGGTAGCCCTCGTCTCCGGTTCTGAACCACCCGTTGCGAAACGCCGTGGCCTTGGCAGCCTCCGGCGAAAGATACCCGCGAGTGACCGTCTCACCGCGGATGACCACTTCACCACGCTCGAGAGCACCAACCAGCCGCCCATCCGGATCCATGACCGCAATCTCCGGGCCGGCAGCCGGTCCGACCGATCCGCTCTTCCTGACGCGCGGCGGCAGCGGGTTGCTGGCCATCTGGTGCGAGGCCTCGGTCATGCCGAAGCTGTTCAGCACCGGGCAGCCGAAGACATTTTCCAGGCGCTCGGAGACCTGCGCATGCAGCGGCGCCGAACTCGACCTGAGGAAGCGGAAGCGGCCTGCGGAGCTCGCGACCCGATCTCTCGCGAGAATCGTCTGATACATCGTCGGCACCGCGCTGCACCACGTGGCGTGCGACTCGGACATCCACTCGCCGAAGCGGAACGCGTTGAAGCCGCCGCTACAGAACACGGACGCCCCTCCCGCGAGGCTCGACAGCAGGGCGCCAACCAGGCCATGAATGTGGAACAGCGGCATGATGTTCAGGCAGACGTCTCCTTCGCCAAGCTCCAGCGTTCGCGCGATGTTGGCGGCCGACGCCACCAGGTTCGAGTGGGTGAGGGGTATCAGCTTGGGCCTCGCGGTTGTTCCGGAACTGTGGAGCAGCAAGGCCACGCTGTTGCGCGAGATCGCGTCGCGGCGGGACCGCCCCGAGCCGAGCGCAGGAACATCGAGCAGAAATCGCCCCGCCGGCCCGGAAGTATCCGGACGAAGGGCCGCCGTGGCAATGCCCAATTGGGCCGCCGCTTCTTCCGCCGCGGCGCAGTATCCCGGCTGGGTGACGAGCAGCCTGGGACGAAGATCCCCGAGAAAGAAAAGGAACTCGCTCAGCGAGTACTGGGGATTGAGCGGCGCAAACGCCGCTGCCGCCGAGACGGCCAGGAAGCTCGATGCCAGTTCAGGGCCGTTTGGCAGGACAGCCGCGACGTGGTCGTCCGGCCCGACCCCACCAGCCCTGAGCGCACAAACGGTGGACTCTAGGATCTCACAGCAGGCATCCGAGGTGAGCGGCGCCCTGTCCGGCGCCCGCAACAAGACGGACTCACCGCCTCGGCGGGCGAGCATCTCCGCGATCGAACCCGGCACCATCACACCCGTCCCTTCTCCGCCGCCGCCATGAGACGCAGCATCTTGCGATGCTCGATCGCCAGGCTGCCCGTCACGCGCGTGCCCTCGGCCACGTCCCGCGCAACGGTGGCCCCAAGGCTGACCTTCGACCTGTCCCCGAGACGGATGCCGTGTTTCAGCGTCGCGCCCGGCCCGATCCACACGTCGTGCCCCACCCGCACGTTGCCGTTCACGACGGCCCCGTGGCCGACGAACACGCGCTCGTCGAGTCGGCAGTTGTGAGAGACGAACGCGTTGTTCCCGATCCGCGACCCGCCTCCGATCCGCGTGGCCTGGCGGAACAGGCCCCGAGCGACGACGGCGTTGGCGAAGATGTGACAGCCCGCCTCGACCTCGACACTCCCCGCGTGCACCATCTCGATCGGGTCCTCGTCGAGCCGGCTGGTCTGAAACCCCGCCGAGCCCAGGACCGCCCCGGCGTGGATCACCGTCTCCGCCCCGATCACGGCGCGGCCGAGAATCGTCGCATTCGGACCAACCAACACGTGCGGGCCGATGACCACGTTTCGTGTGTCGACCCAGCACCGCGGATGCAGCCGCGCAGATGGACTGATGACCGTTGGCGCGTCCGTCCCGTAGAAGTCGGTTCGTTGCACCAGGTGGTTGTGGAGTTCGAAAAAACTCCGCCTGGGAACGTCCGCCACCGCCACGCCCACGGTTTCGGGAAAGGCTCCGGCGAGATCCGGTGTGGTGACGATGCACGCCTGGCTTCCTGATGCGATCGCGCCGTCCACGTAGCGGCGATCTTCGACGAAGGTCAGCATCCGCGGCAGCGGGTCCGAGAGAAACCCGAGATTGGCAAACGTGCCGTCGCGGACCACGTTCCAGTTCATCAGGGCCGCCGCGTCCAGGAGCGTCATCTCACCGGCGGGCCGCTCGCCGCACGAGCCCACGGTGATCTCGCACGCCGCCACGACCGGATTCCGGCCGGTGTCGAACCAGAACAACTGCTCCTGCACAAGCGTCACCCTGAGCGCATACGTGCCGGGTTCGACCGGGGCGGTGACCTCGGCCGATTGCACATGCCGGGAACCAGGTGGAATGGCCCCTCGGAGTGCTGTGCGGCCGCCCTCGAATACCACGCTTCGACCCGTGAGGGCTTCGAGCCAATGGTACGAGACGTAAACCGGGTTGGGCCGGAAGCTGGCAAGCGTCTCCGTGGAGCGATTCTCGATAGCCACCTCAATCTGGAACGCGGTGCCCGCTGCGACAACGCGGGGCGCGTCGGTGAGGCGCAGGCTGAGGTTCGTACCCACGCCCGGTGGCAGGGGAGGCGACCACATCGGCTCTCCCGTCATGCGCAGCCGTGACTCGAGCGCGCCCAGTTCCTTGGCAAGCGATTCGACCGCAGCCCCGACACGCACCGGCTCACCACCCTGGAGCGGGCCGCTGACGACGTCCTGATAGAGGGCGGCGTAGGAGGTCACCGCACGTTCGAGCGATGCGTGAGTCCGGATGAATTCGCTCACGCGGCCGGCATCCTCGGCGTCATAGGCCGCGAGTTCGCGGCGGATTCCGTTCGGCTCCAACGGGTGTTGCAGGCATCGCGCGCCGAAGTTCCACTCCCGCAGCTCGTCCACTTCCCGGCGGCGCACCATCGGTCCCAGACCCTGCCGGTCGCACAGAACGACGGCGCAGCCTGCCGCCATCGCTTCGAGCGCGCACCGGCCCTTTGCCAGCACGATGTCGAACTCCGCAAGCCGGCGCTCCGGCTCGGTCCATTCTGCGTCCACACCGCTTCCGGCCACCTCCAGGCACAGGCCCTCGGCGGCGCACGCTTCCCGAATCACCTCCAGGCGGCCGCCCCGGGTCGCGTAGTTGCTGAACACCAGCGCCGTCCGGGCCCGGTCCGGCAGGCGGCGTCTCGGCTCGAAGCGCCCGAGATCGACCGCGTTCGGGATGATGAGCGTCTGGTCCTGGGGCACCAGGGCATCGACGACCAGCCGCTCCAGACAGTTGCGATCGACGGCGACGAACCGCCGGATGGATGCCAGCCTGGGCGGCGCGTCGTGCCAGCTCAACCGGTCATGGCACACGAAGATCGCCGGGGTGTCCGGAAACTGAAGACAGGCGAGCGTCGTTTCCACGTGATGGTGGCCGTGAATGACGTCGGGACGAAACGGCACCTCGTCCAGGCTGTCGACCACGCAAACGCCGCGCTGACGCAGCTCGTGCGCCAATGGCCCGAACCTTGGCGTGAAGACGCAGACCTCGTGACCGGCAGCTCGTAATCCGAGCGACAAATCCCTCGTGACGATTTCGGTCCCGGTGCGCGTGGACAGGGTCGAATTGGTGAACAGGATCTTCATCGTTCCTGGAAGTATATCGATCTCGGACGCACGCGATTCCCCGGTCATTTCGCCGGAAGCAACCGGGCGACAATCTCCGCCTGTGCCCAGTCCGTTCTGCGGGAGACGGCGCCGGGCCCCGAGGAGGAGAGAGCAGGCAGGGTCACCTCCAGATCGTGGGTCCTGCCCGCGGACTTCACCAGCCGGGCCCCTTCGATCGTCGCGCCGGAGAGTGGCCCCGTCAGGCGAAGCTGGTAAGTGCGCCCTCGCCGTCCTTCGACACGGAGCCGGTAGGTGCCGCGCTCGACGCGGGCATCGATCACCCGCAATCGGGTTGACAGATCCCCGAGGGCGAGAGGGGGTTGCACCGGCAGAACCTGGACGCCGTTCTGATACTCCAGACGGAACGTCGCCGGTGCGGTGACCGTTTCGATGGCGCTGAATCGCGAGCCCCTGGACACGTCCGTCTGGGACCCGACCGGGTGCCATCTCGCGTCGCTTGACACCCGGGACGCACCGGGGGGCAGTGCAAGTTCGATCTCGACGGGCAGTGGACCACCGTTCGGCGTAATGGTGACGGCCACCCCGGTCTCGCCGCGCACGATTTCTACCTGCGCCGAGGCGTCGTGCCAACGGAGGTTTCGTATCCGCAGGGCGGTCCAGCCTGCCGGCATCTGCGGCGCCAGCCGCAGGCGCGCCGGCAGCGTTCGACGATCGCGGACCTCGGCGGGCAGCGCATTCAGGCCGACCAATCCCCGCATCAGCGTCGACACGAAGCCCGTCGTCGCGAACAGCTGATGCGGCACGGCCGCGTCAACCGAGCGGAGACGATCGCCCGAGAACAGCTCGGCGATGTAGCCCCGTGCCTCGAGGAATGTCAGATCGGCGGTCCCGTCCAGATATGCCCACGCCGCGTCCGCCCTGCCGTGGGCGTAGAGCCCGAGCGCCGCGAAGCCGGTCAGGAACGGCCACGCGGCGCCGTTGTTGTAGCTGAGCGGCTCGTAGAGCGCGCTGTCGATCGAGAGCATGCGGGCGCCCCAGTCGGCGCCGACCCCGGCGCCGGCAAGATCGTCGAGCGCACCGGTCACCGCGGCGCGATCCGGATCGAATACGCCGCGCCACAGCCCGAACGCCGGCCAGACGGTCGGTTCAGCCTGCCCCTTGCCGTCCTTCATCACCGCGAAGTAGATGCGCCGCCCCTGGTTGTCGAGGAAGCGCGCGTTGATGGCCGCCCGAGCCCGCTCGGCCGCCTGCCGGGCCGCGCCGGCAAACGAGTCTCCCGCCAGGCCGGCCAGCTCGGACGCCGCCCCGGCGGCCTCGGTCCACACCGCGGCGAGAAACACATCGGTCAGGACATCGCGGCTGCGCAATGTTCCAGTTTCGACCGCAGCCAGTCCGGCCTTGGTGTTGTCCATCAGGCCGTCGCCATCCTCGTCGGTGGAGGCGCAGTAATCGTAGGCCTTCCTGATCGATGGCCACATGTCCTTCGCAAACGCCATGTCCCCGCTCGCGCGGACATAATCCCGCACCGCGATGATGTACAGGGGCGTCGTGTCGGCGTGGTAGTAGCCGTACGGGTAGTCCTCGAACCACCGGATGTATCCGGCGCCCTGCGACAATTCGTGCATCATCTTGCCGTCGGCGCGCTGGCGCTGCCGCAGGAACTCGATCGAGCGCCGGACCGAGTCGAAATCGCCGTAGCCGGTCATCGCCCATGCGTTGATGAACGCGTCGCCGCCGAAAAACCAGCCGAAGCCGGGACGCTCGCTCGTGCCGCTCGGGCCGAGGCCGGCGATGAGGCCGCAGCCGAGGTGCGGGTTGCAGACAAAGCCTTTGTCGAGCGCGACCTTGCCCCATTCGAAGGCCAGGTTCAACCGGGCGTCCGGGCTCTCGATGCCAGTCATCTTCTCCCGTAGGTTCCGATAGTGCGCGGCCGACTCGCGGTAGAGCGGTTCGGCAGACGCCAGCAATTTCCGGTAGGTGGACTTGGCGCCGTCGAGGTTCTCGACGCTGGCAGCGATGACGATGGGCACCAGCCCGCGCGAGGCGATTTCAGGCGTGACGGCGATGGAGAACTGCGTGGGCGCGTCTGGCAGATTGTGAGCCGGCTGCTCGGGTGGTTCCAGGCCAAGCGGTGATCCGACCAGGGCGGCGTTCTTCCGGCTGCCTTCGCCGAGCACGTAGGCCTTGAGCGTGTCGTCCCAGTAGCTGTACTGACCGCCGAGGCCCGCGGGCCACATGGGCTTCAGGTCGACGCGGAACTTGACGGTGACCGTGATCGGCTCCGACGTGTTCACGTCGAGCAGGACGATCGCCCCCGGCTCGTTGAGCGGGACCAGCCAGGTCGCGTCAACGGTGAACACCGCATGCGCGTAGCGGACCGTGCTCGATTCCGGGCGCACGTCCACCTCGGTCGCCAGGCTCGCTGACGGGATCGGATCGGCGTAGGCGCGGGTGCCGAACGACAGGCGAAAATCATGGAGGATCTTGAGGGGGTAGGCCCACGCCTCGAAGCTTCCGTCCTCGCGGCCGAGCAAGGCCGCCCGGCGGCCCGAGGCCTCCATGTAGCGCTCGGGCCGTGCCGGGCCGGTAAGCGCGATCGGGTTGGGGTCGTGCACGAAGCGCGCGATCGTCCTGTCACCCTCGGCTCTCGTCTCAAGTGACAGGGCGGTTGGGACGAGCGCCATGGCCATGACCACGCTTGCAACGCGATTCGGCACGGGTCACCTCCGTTCGGTCCAGAGCGGAATGGACGACAGACGGTTATGATAGGCCATCACGGCCAGGCTCGATGTGGAGCAGCCCGGCAGCCATTTGCGCGCGACGATTCGGCGAGCCGTCCCGCGCCGGGAATCGGCGAGGCGAGGGCCGTCTCGCGTGTTTCGCCGGACCATCCGGCGATGGTAGCGTGTTGCCTCATGACGCGAGCCGAGCCCCGGTCTTCACGCGGCCCCTGGACAACCTGGGGCGGTGCCTCACCTGATGGAGACTGGGGATGACGCCGGCGCGCAGCACACGCGCGGCTGCAGCGACCGGGTTGCTGCTCATCGCCTGGGTGGTGTGGTATCTCGGCATGGCGCGAGGCTCTGTCGTCGAGGCCTACGGACACAGCAACCGCTGGGTCATCAAGAACCTCCTGGCCGGGAACGCGGCCGTCACGCTGCGCGACTATCTGGATGCGGCGGACCGGCTGGCCGTCATGGTCGGCGTCACCCTCGCCGCGATCTCGCTGGTGCTCGTGTTGTGGCGATACGCCGAACCGGTGACGGCCAGGCTCTACGGCACCACGCTGCGTGCGTGCGACGCGTGCCTCGCGAGGCGCCGCCTGGCGTTCACGCTCGGCGGGGTCGCGTGCATCTCCGTGCTCGCCATCGTCGCCGTCGTCGTGCTGCAGGAGTTCCCGAACTCCGGCGATGAGTACGGCTACCTCTACGGCGCCGAGACCTTCGTGCACGGGCGCACGTGGAATCCGGCTCACCCGCTGCAGGAGTTCTTCGAATTCACCTGGATCCGCCAGATGGACGGGCGCGTCTTCGCCATCTTCCCGCCAGGCTGGCCCGCCGTGCTCGCCTCGGCGCAGACGGTGCACGTTCCCCTGTGGCTCGTGAATCCCGTGTGCGGCTGGCTGTCGCTCGTCCTCGTGTTCCTGATCGGGCGCCGGCTCTACGACGAGCGCACGGCGCTTGTGGCCGTCGCGGCCACCTTCGCATCCAGTTTCTTCCTGTTCAACGGGGGATCCTATTTCTCTCACACATTCTGCAGCGTGCTGATCCTCGCTGTGGCGTACTTCGGCACGCGGGCCATCGACGAGCGACGAACCTCCTGCGCGGTGCTGGCTGGCGCGGCGGCGGGGGCCGCGCTCATCACGCGCAATTACACGGCCGTGTGGTGCAGTCTGCCGCTTGCTGTCGCGCTTCTCGCGAAGGGTCGGTTCGGCCGACGGGCAATCCTCGCCTGTGCCGCCGCCGGCGTGCCGTTTGTTCTGGCGTATCTCACCTACAACGCGTCCACGACCGGGCATCCGTTCGTCACCGGCCTGAGCGGGACGTTCGGGCAGTTCGACCAGCAGTTCTTCCCGAGCGGCTGGATGTCCCGTGCCCTCGAGAATCTCGGCGGCCGCCTCGTCTCGATGACCTGGTGGACGCCGCCGGCCCTGATTGGCCTCTACGCGTGGTGGTGGCGCCTGACACCTCGGCACGCGTGGCGCTTCAGCGACTTCATCTTCCCGTGCCTCGTCTTCGGTTACTTCATCTACATGGATCGCGGAGGCAACCGGTACGGGCCTCGCTTCTGGTACGAGGCCTATCCGCTGGTCGTGCTGTCGGCCGTTTCGACGGTGGTGCGCGAGACGTCGTATGACATGAAGACTCGCGCCGGGAAGTTCGCGTGGTATCTCCTCCCGGCATCGATGGTCGCGTGCCTGGGGCTCTTCGCGTGGCATGCGGTGGACGAGGCGCAGGCCATCTGGATGCGGCGGGAGCCGGCCCGGCTGGCCAGTCGGCAGAATCTGGACCATGCCGTCGTGTTTCTGTCGACCAGGACGGGCGGCCCTCGCCCGATGACGGAACGCGATCTCACGCGCAACGGAGTCGAGGCTTCGGGCCGGATCCTCTTCGTCCGCGACCTCGGGCCCGAAGATGCCCGCCTGATGGAGTACTACCCGGACCGATCGTTCTTCCGCTACCGGTACGATCGCGACGCGCGTGTCGGCAGGCTCGAGCCGGTGGCCCGCGTGCCGGCGCGGTGAAGACGCGTGTGGTACGATCGATGATATGACTGGTCGGCGGGTGTTCCTGCTCATCCTGCTGGCGGCCGCCGCCATGCCCTACGTGGTTGGTCTCGGGTCCACCTCGATCATCGATGCGAACGAGGCGTTCTACACGGAAACGCCGCGCGAGATGATCGAGGCCGGCGACTATATCAATCCGACCTTCAACTACGAGCCGCGCTTCAACAAGCCGCCGCTCTCGTACTGGATCGTCGGGGGGTTCTACCACGCCTTCGGCGTCTCGCTCGAATCCGCGCGCCTGCCCATCGCGCTCGGCGCATTCGTCCTGATGGGAACCGTCTTCCTGCTCGGCCGTGCGGCCTTCTCGATCGACGCCGGCTTGTACGCGGCGCTCACGCTGGCGGCTACGCCGCGGTTCCTGCTGTTCTCGAGGCGAATCATCATCGACATCTACACCGCCGCGTTCCTCGGCCTGACGCTGCTGTGCTTCGTGCTCGCGGAGATCGAGCCGACGCGGCGCCGTCGGTGGCTGGTGGCGATGTACGTCTCGATCGGGCTCGGCGTTCTGACCAAGGGACCCATCGCGGCGGTGCTGCCGGCGCTGGCGTTTGCTGTCTACCTCGTGGCGGCCGGCCGGCTCGGCACGATCAGGCGCCTGTTGATTCCAGCGGGAGTGTTGATCGTCTCGCTCATCGTCCTGCCGTACTACGGGGCGCTCTATGCTCAGCACGGCTGGACCTACATCAGGGATTTCCTCGTTCAGGAGAATCTCGCCCGGTTCGCCGAAGGGGTCGGAGCGCCGAGCCGGGGCCCGTTGTTCTATCTGCCGGTCGTGTTTGCCGATCTCTACTTTCCGTGGTCGCTGCTCCTGCCGGCCGGCCTGGCGCTAGTGAAGTGGCGGTCCGTGTGGCGATCGTACGGGTGGAGGAGCACGTGGGGCGCGTCGACACCGGCTGCGGCGGCGGGCCTCGGGCAGATTCGCCTCCTGCTCGGTCTCTGGATCGTGGTGATTGTCGCCTTCTTCTCGGCGTCGCAGGGGCAGCAGGATCTCTACGTCCTGCCGTTTGTCGCCGCGGGGGCGCCACTGGTGGGTGGACTGATCGACACCACGCTCGCCAATCCGATATCGGGCGGTCCCGCCAGGTTCGCGCGATGGAGCGTGCTGCTGACTTCCGCCGTGCTGATCCTGCTCGGCAGCGTGGTCGCGTGGTTCATCGGCGCCGAGCACGGGATCGTGCACCTGGCCGGGGCGCGAGCGGCCGGCGTCATCCTGGCGATCGGCGCGGCAGCCGCGGTCGGCCTGGCGGCCAGGCGGGCGTGGGTGCCGGCAGTCTCTGCGCTCGCCATCGCGGTGGTGGCCGGCCAGTGGGTCCTGGTCCTTTGGACGCTGCCGGATTTCGAACGCTACAAGCCTGTGCCTCAGCTCGCGCGCGCGATCCAGGAGAACGCCGGTCCAAGCCCGCAGGTCGCGACGTATCGGGCGCCGTTGCCAAGCCTGGTTTACTACCTGCGGCGACACGTGGCGTACATCGCGGATGAGAGAGAGATCCCGGCATTCTTTCGCCAGCATCCGGACGCCTATTGCGTGATTCGGGAAGAGGACTACCGCGTGGTCGGGCCGACGCTGGATTCGGCGACGCGGGTGCTCGCCGACGCACCGGTCTTCGACGCGAAGCTTCGCGACTTCCTGGACGGTTCCGCACTGCCCCGCATGCTGGTCCTGACCAATCGGCCGTCACGCGTGGCGAAGTAATGCGGAGCCAGCCGATCGGACACCCCCGGTTCGTGTTTCGGCAGAGGTCCGTGATTCTCGACCTGTCCAATGGTTGGACCACGCGCCAAGATCGGACTGCCGGAGGTTCGGCAGGCTCGCAGGAGATATCGCCGAGATACCGTTGCAGCTTCGGGAGTGACTGGCCCCTTCGTCCCGAGATCGTGCGGAAAACAGCCGATCTCGATGAATCGACCAGCTGGCACCGCGCTTGCGTATTAGGGAGCCGCAAGCCCACCGTCTGGGCTTTGACGTTAGCGGATGGGGGCCCGCTAGCGTTGGGGAATCAGGCGGTGGGCTCTTCTCTGTACGGCGGAGCGACCCGCAGCCAGGCGCTGGTCAGTTCGGCACCACGCAGCCAGCGCGACAAGGACCGACCGCCGCGGCGAAGAGTCAGCCCGCAACCATCATTTCCGAGCAAGGTCGGCAAGATTGACTTTCCTCCGGGCCGGCCGGTAGATTCTGTCCACGTAGACCCCAATTTCTGATCAGCAACCCTAGTTCATCGTGGGAACAGTGGATTCCATCTCCGTTGACGCACTGGTAATCGGGTCGGGATTCGGCGGGTCCATCGCGGCACACGCGTTGGCGAAATCCGGCGCGCGAACCCTCTTGCTCGAACGAGGCGACTGGCCCAAGCGGGACGATGAGGACTGGAGCCCGCAGGAGATCATGCTGCGGCAGCGGTACCGAGGCGCCTCGCCCATGCGGGTCAGGCAAAACGGCGACCGCGTGTACCGCACCCAGTACCCCAACGAGACGGTGGGCGGCATGTCCGTCTTCTATGGAGGGGCGTCGTTCAGGCTGCGGGAACGGGATTTCGCCGGGTGGCCGATCAGTTATGACGACCTGGAGCCGTACTACGGCCAGGTCGAAAAGCTGCTGGAAGTGCATGGCCGTGCGGGGGAGGACCCGCTCGAGCCCCGCCGATCGGAGGGCTACCCGTATCCTCCGATTCCCCTGGCGCCCCCCGCCCTGCGGATTCGCGAGGCAGCCTCCCGGCTGGGGTACCGGCCCTTCGTCATGCCGCTCGCGATCAATTTCAATGGAGGCTCGTCACGGACCACCTGCGTCAGGTGCGATACCTGCGACGGATTTCCGTGTAAGGTCGGTGCCAAGAACGATCTGGCGGCGACCGTGCTCCGTCCAGCCCAGCGCCTCGGCCTCCGCATCGTGACCGGTGCCATCGTGTCCCGGCTGCGCACGGGGCGGGACAGGAACCGGATCCTGGGTGCGGAGTGCATCGACCAGCAGTCCCGCCGGCCATTCTCGGTCGAGGCCGACGTCGTCGTCCTGAGTGCCGGCGCCCTCGCCAGCCCCGTCATTCTCATGCGCTCGCAGCTGCCCGAGAGCGAAGGCAACCGGTACATCGGGCATTTCCTGATGCGTCACTGCAGCGCCGTCGTGACCGGCATCTTTCCGTTCAAGACCAATCCGGACAGAGTCTTCCACAAGCAGCTGTGCCTCACGGACTTTTACGAGGACCATCGCGATCAGTACGGAACATCGACCGGGGTGATCCAGGATGTGTACGCGCCTGTCCATGAGGTCGTCGCGCATCACGCGCCGCCCGCGCTGAAGTGGCTGGCGCGGCCGATCTCGCCGCGGATGCAGAACCTGATCTGCATCGCGGAGGACGAACCGGAATTTGCCAACTGCGTCGGCCTTGCCGACCAGCGCGACGGGTTCGGGCTGGAAGTCCCGCAGGTCGACCACCACTACTCTCGAGCCGACTTCCGCAGGCGCGACCATCTCGTGTCGCGCGCCAGGAAGGTGCTGAAGTCGGCCGGAGCGCTGGTTGCACGGGCGTTCTACCAGATCGACTCGTTCTCCCACGCCGTCGGGACGGTGCGATTCGGACCGACACCCTCGACCGGGGTGCTCGACCCGGAGTGCCGGTTCTGGGGCCTCCGGAATCTGTTCGTGCTCGACGGCAGTTTCATGCCGACCTCGGCCGGAATGAATCCAAGCTTGACCATAGCCGCCAATGCCGCGCGCGTGGCGGACCTCATCGTGAACGGCGCGGCCCGCTGATGCCGGCGCCGGCCGTCGCGCTCATCGGCTGCGGCCGAATCGGACAGGTCCACGCCCGCGACCTCGCCGGCCGGGTCGTGCTCGATTGCTGCGATCCGGATCTACAGCGTGCAGAGCGGCTCCGTGCGATGGTCAGGGGACGGTCCGCCCGCGCCCGATTCGAGGACGTGATCGCGAGTTCCGATATCGAGGCGGTCGTCCTGGCGACCCCGCCGCAGGCCCACTGCGAGCAGATCCTGCAGGCCCTCGAGGCAGACAAGGCCGTCCTGGTCGAGAAGCCGCTGTGCGCCACGCCACGGCAGCTCGAGCAAGTCGAGCAGGCGCTGGCGCGCCGGCCCGGTGCACGCCTCATGGTTGCGGAGAACTACTACTACAAGCCGTCGGTGCGCCTGCTCAAGGATTTGCTCGCGCAGGGCGCCATCGGTCCGCTGCTGTCAGCCACCGTGAGGAAGACCTTCCGGCAGGACTCAGCGGGATGGAAGACGGAGCTGGGAGCGCTGCTCGAGGGTGGGATACACTTTATCGCGCTGCTGTCCGCCCTGTTTGAAGCTGATCCTGTCGGGGTGGAGACCGAGTTCCCCGGTCGCGTCGCGGGGCGGAGCGAACGCCACTCGATTACGCGTCTCCGATACCCGGGCGGGGCGACGGCCGAGTTGCGATACGCCTGGGATACGCCCGCCCTCGCCAGGGGCCTTTTCCAGCATTCGCGGCTCTCGGGGCGCGACGGTCAGATCGTGTTCGAGAGCAATGGATTGTATGCGAGGCTGCAGCGCCGCCACGGGAGCCGGTGGTACGCTCCAGGCCTGCGCGACTTGATGGGATACAAGGCGATGACCGACGACTTCCTGGGCTGCCTGGCGGACCGCTCCCGGGCCCCGGTCTCGGACTTCCGCCGTGCCAAGCGGGATCTGTCCATCGTGTTCCGCGCGTACGGCGAAGCCGGTTTCGCCTCGAGCGGCGTCGCGACGCGACTGGAGTAACTGCCGTGTTCGACAACAAGCGAACGCCGTATCTAGGGATCCTCTACGCAGCTGCGATCGGGACGGCCGTGTTCGTGTTCGTCGAAGAGCCCGACAGGCCGCTGAGTTTCGTGCAGATCGTGCTCTTCTACCTGCTGTCGTACCTGCCCGGGCTCGGCCTGGCCATGTTGAGCGACCCGGCGCCCGCCAGGATGAAGGCGGAGTACATGACGATCGACTTCTACGCGCCCAAAGGCCACGTGCCGTCACACGAGGCCGCCGGCGAGTCGAGCGCGGCCAACGGGCACCCGCGTGCGACCGATCGAGGAGGAACGGCCTGATGCAAGTCGGTCACGTCGCTGTCGCGGGCACCATCGCGTCGTTTGCGCCGCAGATCTCCTCGGCCGTCGGCGGGCCGCGCATCGAGGCGTTGTCGTGGGAGTCTGTCGTCGTGGTCTTCCTCGCGCACTGGCTGCCCAACTTCGACGTCATTCCGATCAAGCTGGGATGGGCGGAGGACCGCTTTCACTGCACCTATTCGCACACGCTGCTCTTCGTGGCAGCTGTGGTTCTCGTGCTCTGGCCCATCAATGTCTCGTGGGCGGCACTGGCGCTGGTGAGCCTGCTGCTGCACTTCGTCGCGGACATGGGCAGCAGCATCGGCCTCCCGCTTCTGCTCCCATTCAGCCGGACGAAAGCGTCACTGTATCTCTGGGCGGACACCGGGCACTCCGGGTGGCTGTCGTTTACAGGCACCTATAGACAATCGTGGACCTGGATCACCGAGGGCGGGATGTTCGTGTTGCTCGCCATCCGGTTCTACCAGCTCCGGATGTGGCCGTTCGCGTGATGGCCTCAGCCAGGAAAGGCCCCCCGAGTTGAACGCCGCCGATCTCCATGCCCTGGGCACACCGGCGCTCTGGGCGGCCTCGTTCCTGATCGCCCTGGTGAGCGGGCTCATCCCGTTCGTGATCAGTATCGAGGTGTATCTGGTGGCCGTGGCGGCCTTCACCGATGCCTCGCCGGTGGCGATCGTGGGGTTGACCACCGCGGGCCAGATGCTGGCGAAGTACATCCTGTATCGCGCCGGTCAGGGCGCGATCAACGTCAAGTGGATCAAGCGCAACGCGATGGCGAAGGCCACCGAGGCGTTCGAGCGCCGCCCCGGGAGCGCCATGGCGATCGTGGCTGTCAGCTCACTGACCGGGTTTCCCCCGCTCTACGGTGTCGCCCTGGTCGCGGGCGCGCTGCGCGTCAGGCTCCCGATGTTCCTGGTCGTTTGCACCATCGGACGCATCGTCCGGTTTGGGGCCTGCTATTGGGCTCCCAGTCTGTTCCAGCACGTGAGATAGGTCGCCGCAGGTCGGCCCCCTGAGGTCGATCATCACTTCCGAGCGCGAATGAAGGCGGACCGGACGGGCGGCGGCATCGCCGAATCGGGCCCCTTCACGGATTTCCACACAATCTCGTTGAGCTCCTGCTCGGGTGCGCGGTCAGCCTCCGCGAGGTACATTCCAGCCGAGGCGGCGGCTCCCCATGCGGTCGCGATGTTCTTCTCGTCGAGATTGATGCGCGCCGGCCTCAGCTTGTAGGGTGCGGGCATCGGCGTCGGCTGAAACGCGGCATACATGGGCGTTGCCGCCGCGTCGTACTGACTCATGGGCGGGAGGCCCAGGATGAGCTCCATGGTCCGCAGCATCCCCGAGGTCGTGTAGAGCGTGCTGTCGACAGCGCCCCGCTTCGAGAACGGGCTGATGACCAGCGCCGGCGACCGGTGCGCGTCCACGTGATCAGGACCCGCCTGGGCATCGTCTTCGAGGACGAAGATGGCGGACTCCTTCCAGTCGGGGCTGTTGGAGATGGCCTCCACGATTCGTCCGAGCGCGACATCGTTTTCGGCAACCATCGCGCGCGGCGTCGGAAAGCCGACCGAGGTGCCTGCCGTATGGTCGTTGCCGAGCCGGATGATGCTCAATCGGGGGAGTGTCCCGTTCTGCTCGAACTCCCGGAACTCCTTCAGCCAGATGTCGACGCGCGCGTTGTCCGTGATCTTCAGATCGTACGGCGGGTAGTTCGGGTGGACGAGGCCCTTGAGGCCCGGGACGGTGGCCACCACCTCACCAACGCCGGCGTCGTGCTCGTCTTCGGGCTCCGGGCCGCGCATGGCGAACTCGCCGTAGCTGCGCACCGACACACCGGCCCGCGTGCACGCGTCCCAGATGTAGCCGTTCAGCGGAGCCGTGACGTTGCCGTACGCATTCCGCATCTGCCCGCCGCCTTCGCTCTGGTACCGGCCGCCCCGGTTGCCGTAGTTGGTCGGCCACATCTTCTCGACATAGTCCGTTGCGTACGCCCCGGTCGAGAAGGCATGGCCGTCGTAGCTCACCTCGGCGTCCACGAAGAAGCCGTCGAGCAGCACGAACTCCCGGGCCAGCGCGTGCGCGTTGGGCGTCACCTCTTCACCGAACAGGCACAGGTTCGGATCGCCGTCCCCGCGCTCGAGGTCGCCGAACACCTGGTCGTAGGTGCGGTTCTCGCGGATGATGTAGAACACGTGCTTGATCGGCGAGGTGCTGCCCACCTGCCTTGGAATTGGTGAGGCCGTCGGCGCAGAGGCCGGAGCCATCCTGATCGCGTCGCTGTACGGCGACAGCGCATAGACCGTCTTGGTGAAGGCCTGCAGTTGGGCGCGATCAGGCGTCGACAGGATTGACAGCGTGCCCTGGATGAGCGCCGCGATGTACTGCCCGTCGGCGCCGGGCACGCCAGGATGGCCGGCCCTCGGATTGGGCGACGAACTCAGTCCCTTTCCGCTCAGGATGAAGATCTTCGAGCCGTCACGGCTGAAGATGGCGCCGGTCGGGTACCAGCCCGTCGGGATGAACCCTTCGACCTTGGACACACCCGGCTGCTCGATATTCACGAGCGCCACCGTGTTGTTGTCCGCGTTCGCGGAGAGCAGCCGCCGCCCGTCGGGCGACACGCTCAGGCTGTTCGGCGTCGATCCAGGGGGCGCTCCCGGGTACAGCGCCATGGCGATTTGCTCAATCGCTTTCCCCGCCGCCACATCCACCACCCAGATGGCATTCGTGTTGGCGCACGCGACGAACAGCCGGCCGCCATCCTTCGAGAACGCCATCGCATTGGGATGTTCGCCGACCCCGATCTCGCCCCGCGGCTGCAGTGTCAGGCCGTCGAAGACCATCACCCTCGACCCGCCCCACAACGACACGTAGAGCACTCGCCCGTCGGGTGAGACCAGGCACGTATAGGGCTCTGCCGGCAGATCCACGGTCGCCCTGACGCGCCCCGATCGAACGTCGACGACGCTCACGGCAAGACCCATGACCTGCACGGCGTAGAGCCGCTCGCCGTCGGGAGAGAGCGCGATGCCGCCGACAAACCCGTCCGGGATTGGCACAGGCCGGCTGAGCCCCGGCGTGGATCGCTGCGGATCGCGGGCCACCGGAATCGTCGAGGCGAGCGTGAGCTTGCCCGGCGTGTAGATCAGTTCGAGGATCGCGTTCTGGTTGGCCCCTGATGCAAACAACCGCTTGCCGTCGGGATGCCACGCCAGCCCTAGCCAGGCGTGGTCCACCGGCAGGCGCGACCGTACGTATCCCCGCTCGAGGTCGACCACGGTCAGCGTCGGCTTCGAGTACCCGTTGTTGGTCACGATCAGGTACCCGTCGTCCGGAGACTGGACCATGTTCAACGGGAGGTCGCCGATGAAGACATGCGACCCGGCCGGCGCGATGCTCCAACCGTTCGGCAGCAGCGTGACGCCTCGGCCCTGTGCGCCGGGCCTGGCCGCTGGCTCGGCCCCGCGTTGCGCGACTGATGCAACAGAACCGGCGACGACCACGGCTGTCAGGGCGCCGATGAGGCGAAATCTCGATACATGCATGGGCGCGATTCTACACCCGCCCTTTCCAGCCTCAAGCTCGGGGTTCCCATGCCGATGCCGCCGGGATCCGCGGAGCCCCGGCGTCCGTACGGGTGGAGAATCGATGTATCCGGTCGACCGAGTCGCCAATCTGCTCGGTCTGGCCCGGGCCGGCCGCCAGCCCCCGGCCGCCAGCCCCCAGTCGCCGGCCGCCCGTCGCCAGCCTGCCCGTCGCCCACCGCCAGCCGCCCGTCGCCAGCCTCCAGCCGCCAGTCGCCCGTCGCCCGTCGCCAACCGCCAGTTATCTCTTCCCAAGCAGCTTGAGGACTCCGAGCGACATCGCGTCGGTGTAGGTGATCAGCAGCACGCCGATGCCGGTGATGATCAGGAACGGCAGCACATGCCGGTACAAGCTCGTGAGCGGCTTGTTGAACCGCGATGATGACAGGAACAGATTGAGGCCGACGGGCGGGAACAGGAATCCCAGCTCCAGGTTGGCGAGGAAGATGACCCCCAGGTGGATTGGGTCCACGCCGAAGGCCGCGCCCATCGGGGCGATGAGCGGCGCCAGGATGATGATGGCCGAGTAGATCTCGAGCACGCTGCCGAGCACCAGCAGCAGCACGTTCAGCGCGAGGAGGAATCCGACCTGCGAGTGAATGTGAGTCTTGACCCAGGTCAACAGCAGATCCGGGATCTGCGCGTCCACCAGGTAGTTGGTCAGGCCCATGGCGATGCTCAGCAGCATCAGCACGGCGCCCATCATGGCCGACGCCTTGAGCAGCACTTCCGGCAGCGCCTTGAAGACATGGATGTCGCGCGTGATGAAGCACTGCACGATGACCGTGTAGGCCAGTGCCGCGGCCGCCGTCTCGACCATCGGGGCAAACCCGCTGCCGAACAGCAGCAGGATCAGCACCGGCAGGAACAGCTCCCACTTCGCGCCCCAGGCCGAGGCCGCGACTTCCTTGACCGAGAACGCCGTCTTCTCACGCTGGACCCTGCGGCCGATGACGATGCCGTAGAAGGCCGTGATGACGACCAGCAGCAGGCCGGGCAGCAAGCCAGCGATGTACAGTTCGTCGAGCGGCAGGACCTGGTCGCGGCTGCTGGCCACGACACTGTAGAGCAGCACCGGCAGGCTCGGCGGGAACAGCAGGCCGAGGCTGCCCGAGGCGGTCACCAGCCCGAGCGAGAAGCCCTCGGGGTAGCCGTCCTTGCGCAGGATGGGATACACGAGGCCGCCCAGCGCGATGATCGTCACGCCCGATCCGCCGGTGAAGGTGGTGAAGAGCGCGCAAACCGCCGCGACCATCACCGCGATGCCGCCGGGCATCCAGCCGAACAACGCGCGGAAGAACCGCACCAGGCGTTCGGCCGCGTCGCTCTCGGCGAGGACGAAGCCGGCACCCGTCAGCAGCGGGATGGCCGGCAGGGTCGGTGACGCGATCAGGCGGTAGACCTCGGCCGAGACCGCGGACACCGGGACACCGTCGCGGAAGAACAGCACCAGCGCGATGCCGCCCATCGCCACGAACACCGGCGCGCCGAGCAGTGCGGCCAGCAGCACGACCAGCGCCGCCGGCCAGATGCTCGAGGCTGCCTCGGGCGGCAGGAGGCCGATCGTGAACACGGCCGGGATCGCCAGCAGCGCGACCGCACGGCCCCACCATCGGTCTGAGGCCTGCCAGGCGAAGATGAAGGCCATCACGCTCAGCGAAACCGGCATGATGAGCTCGCTCACCCATTCGGGCAGGCCGATGGGCATCATCTTCGCGCCCAGCCGGTCGGCCATCACGACCTGGAAGCTGGCGTAGGCGAGCACCGCGACCACCGCCGCCGTCACCGCATACGCAAGCACCCTTGAGAGTCGCCGCAGCAGCCCGTCCTCGAAGAACTCGGTGGTCGACAGCGTCAGGTGCTTCAGCTGGCTGGCGGCGGCCACGCCCCCCACGAAGGCGAGCCAGAGCGTGAGGTGCTCGACATAGTCAGCCGAGCCGGGAATATGGAATCCCCCGACGTGGCGTCCAATCATGTCGATGAGCGGCAGAGTCGTGGCCAGGCCGAGCGTGGCAACCAGCACGCTGCGCTCGACGCGCCGGAGGACGGCAACCGGGGCGTTCACTTCGTTCGGGGATTCTGCGTGACCGGGTGCGTCTTCCGGTATTCCTCCCGGAATCGGAGCGCTTCGTCGAAGGCGTCGGGCGGTACGAGCCCTCCGCGGACCTTGTTATAGGTCCCCTCGGCCGTGCTGCGCCAGAGATCGCGCATCTTGGGATCCACTTTGACGACGTTGAGGCCTCTCTTCCTCATGGCCTCGATGTCGGTCTCGTCGCTCTTCCGGATCTCGGACTGCAGGCGGGCGCCGGCCTCGTGCATGGCCTGCAACAGCGCGGGCTTGAGGTCGGCCGGAATCCTGTCCCATGCGGACTTGGAGATGACGGTGCCCCCCAGCAGCAACGCCCACTTGAGGTCCGTCATGTTCTTGGCGTTCTCGAAGTACCTCGTGATGACCGCGACCTGGGGCGACGCGGCGAACGCCTCGATCAAGCCCGTCTGGAGTCCGGTGGCCAGCTCGGTCGCTGGCAGCGGCACGGGATTGAACCCGGCGGCCTTCCAGATTTCCAGCGTCGGCGTGTCGCCCGCCCACTGGAACAGCTTCATCGACTTCAGATCGTTTGGCACACCGACCGGCTTCTGCGCGAAGAATCGCAGCCAGCCGCCGTCGGCCCAGTTGAGCATCACGAAGCCCTTGGACTCCATCGTCGCTTCGATCTTCGGGCGCATCTTCTCGAGGATGTAGTAGGCCTCGTCGTAGTCGGAATACGCCATGGGAATGCTGATGGCATAGACCGACCGGTCGACCTCGGCGAGGCCGACCGAGGTCAGCACCCCGGCATTGAGGGTTCCCAGGCGCATCTTGCGGACGACGTCGGGGTCGTCACCCTGCGTGCCTGACGGGTAGATGATGACCCGGACCTTGCCGCCCGAGATCTTGTTCCACTTGTCGGCGACCTCTTTCAGCACCAGGTGCCACGAGGAGCCTTCCGGCACCAGCGTGGCCATCTTGATGGTAATCGTCTGTGCCGAAGCCGCCTGCGGCCAGACGCCGGCCAGGACGAGAGCCAGGATGGCGGCGCGAGCCGCCGCGAATCGATCAGTGCGAGCCATGTGAATACCCATGTTCGTCAGTTGAGTGCCCTGTCGATCGAGCCGCGCAAGACGGCGCACCGCCCGGGAATCCCGCTACTCGGCGAACAGTTCGTCGAGCCGCGACAGCAGCCACTTGGCGCGGCGCTGGGAAATGACGTTGGCCAGCCTCTGCTCGGGGGCGGCGTTGACGTCTATCGCCAGCGCGTCGTTCAGCAGCTGCCGAAACTCCTTCTTGTTCTGCTCTGCGACGGCAACCGCTTCCGCCAGCGAGACGAACGGCGCCACCCGCTTGCCGGCCGAGAGCTGTTTCGATCGTTCGAAGTGCTCGCGAGCCGCCTTGATCGTGCCGCCGGCACCGGCGTGACCAGCTTCCCAGGAAATGAAGAAATCGTGGAGGGATCCCATTTCCCATGATTCGTCGAGCGCCAGCGCGCGGTGCATGACCTTTTCCATCAGCGTCTGGTCCGACGACAGCTCAGAATCGGTCTTGTCGACGGCGAAGGCGGCGGCCCAGGCTGCACCGGTCCAGTAGATCAGGGGCACTTGCTTCCGGCCCAGCCTGGCCAGCGCGGCGTCCGGATCCTGCCGGAGGCGGGTCCGAAAGCCCGGCACGTCCACCTCGATCCCGCGCAGGCCGTACTCGAGGGCGCGCAGGTAGAGCTTCTTGGCACGCGCCCGCATGGCCGTGGCACGGTCGAGATCCTGCGCTTCCGTGTAGTCCGCCTCGAGCTGGATGAAGGCGTAGGCGTACTGGGTGAATCCGCTGCAGGCGGCCGTCAACAGCCCCTTGTGCCTGGGCGATTGGGTGATCAGGCTCTCGATGGTCTTCAAGCCGAATGGCACCGCGTCGCGAACCAGCTCCGGGTCGTCGTCGGTGGCAAAGCCTGAGGTGCCCTCCGACAGTGCGTTCCCCAGGGTGTTGATCGCCATCATCTTGATGGAGCACCCGGCCAGGGACAGCCCGACGAGACAAACGCAGGCAACCAATGACGCTCGGCGTATGGGTTCGGCCATGAAATCACCAATCCAACCAAACATTGTAGTGCAGACGCTCCAGAATCCGAACTGCGGCGCCCTCGGGATGGCAGGTTTCGGCCCGGTGCGGCTTGACAAAAGGCCGTGCAGCAGCTACATCTTGCGGCGGTCGAGGAGGGTCGGTACCCGACATGGTCCTGGAATCCCTGCGCATCGAGAACTTCAAGTGCATCGACGATTCCACCGAGTTCTCGGTGAGAGCGTTGACGGGCCTGCTCGGCAAGAACGAGTCCGGCAAGACGGCGATCCTCCGGGCGCTCTACCGGCTCAACCCGGTGGTGGCCTCCGACGCCGATTTCCACGACATCGAGTTCCCGCGCCGCCGGTGGGCCAGCTACCGGCAGAAGAGCAGGATCAACCCGGCCCGAGTCGTCACCGCCGTCTGGCGCCTGGACGACGCCGACATGGCGGCCATCGAGAAGGAGTTCGGCACCGACGTGGTCACCAACACGCAGGTGGTGGTGACCAAGGGGTACGACAACCGCCTGACCTGGCACGCCGAGATCGATGAGCGCCGTCTGCTCGGGCATCTCATGCGATCCGCCCACCTCGATCAGGACGAAGTGCATGCCCTCTGGTCCGCGACGACGCTCTATGACCTCATGCGCGCGCTGGCGGCCCTCGAGAACCTGACGCCCACTCAGGCGGCGCTCCTCGCCGAGGTCGAGCAGAAGTTCCCCGAAGGGTCGGTCGTGCAGCGGGTCCACGCCCTGCTGACCTCGCGGCTGCCCAAGTTCCTCTACTTCGCCGAGTACCACCGCCTGCCGGCGGAGGTTTCGATCGACGAGTTGCAGCGGCGCGAGGCGACCGGGCGGCTGACCATAGTCGACAGCGTCTTTCTGGCCCTGCTCAACCTGGCGGGGAGCTCGCTCGAAGAGCTGCAGTCGATTGGCCAGTTCGAGACCCTGGTGGCCGAGCTGGAATCGGTGTCCGCGCGAATCTCCAGGGAGGTCCTCGAGTACTGGAGCCAGGATCGGCACCTCGAGGTGGACTTCCGGTGCGATGCCGCGCGGCCGCTCGATCCGCCGCCGTTCAACACGGGCTACGTGCTGCGGACGCGCATTCGCAACCGCCGGCACAACGTCACGCTGAGCTTCGACGAGCGGAGCTCGGGGTTCATCTGGTTCTTCTCGTTCCTCGTCTGGCTGTCGTACCTGCGGAAAGGCGACGATCACCACTTCATCGTCCTGCTCGACGAGCCGGGCCTGAGCCTGCACGCCCGCGCGCAGATGGACATGATGCGGTTCATCCGGGAGCGGCTGCTGCCGTCCTACCAGGTCGTGTACTCGACCCACTCGCCGTTCATGATCGACGTGGACCACATCGCGGGGATTCGCACGGTCGAGGACACCAGCGAGGGCGACAACGTGCTGGGCACCAAGGTCGGGGATCGCGTGCTCAGCTCGGACGCCGACACGCTGTTTCCGCTGCGGGCCGCGCTGTCCTACGACGTCGCGCGGAGCGCGTTCGTCTCGCCGCGGACGCTGCTGGTCGATCAGGCCAGCGACGTGCTCTACCTGAAGTGGTTCTCGCGCGAACTGCAGCTGCAGGGGCGCGCATCGCTCGATCCGGAATGGTCGCTGGTGCCGGCCGGAGGCCTGGACAAGGTCGCGCCGTTTGCCGCCCTCTTCGGGTCCGACGATCTCAAGATCGCCGTGCTGACCGACGGACTGCTCCACGATCGGCACAGGCTGCAGGGCCTCTGGGAGCAGGGCCTGCTGCCGTTCGGCCGTATCCTCCGCCCGTCGCTCTACGTGGAACACGAGGACGCGCAGGTCGAGGACCTGCTCGGGCGCCGCTGCTACAGGGATCTGGTCCACGCCTGCTACGGACTGAAGGAGGCGCCGATTGTTCCCGAGGAGCCCGTCGATGGGGCGCCGCTGCGCGTGGTCGGGGAGGTCGAGCGCTGTTTCGCGGTGCAACCCGACTGGACGCCGCGGTTCGATCGGTTCGCGCCGGCCTCGTTTCTCGTGGAGAACGCTTCGACGCTCCGTCTCACCCTGCCAGACCTGGCAACGGCCTTTTCGAACTTCGAGAAGCTCTTTCGCGATCTCAACAGCCTGCTGGCCGACTGACCCTCCACCCGCCCGCGCTCGACAGGTGCCCGGCGCGGCGCAGATCCCCGGCCGCACGCCGGGGTCAGCCGTCCGGTCCGGCCGATCACGGTCCCGCTGACGGGGCGGCTCGCCTGGAGCCCTCCCTCAGGCTCCGGACTGCGCCGAAGAGTCCCATCACCCAGCCAATCGGATAGGGCAGGAAGACGAGCGCCCACCAGTATGAACGGCCCGTGTTGCCCCCGATTCCGCCCAGGGCGCTCAGCCCCCACAGGGCGCCAACTCCGAGCGCCGTCAGGATGACGGACCAAGAGAGCAGGACCCGGTGGCGGCTCTCGCCCCAGAGTGCTCCGAGAGCAGCCACGGCCGTTCCGGCCAGGATGACGACCGATCCCTCGAGCGGATCGAGGGCGCCGGCCACCATGGCCACCAGTCCCGCGATAACCAGCCTTCTCGACCACCGGCTCGCTCCATTCATACGTCCTCCTCGCGCCGACAGTGAAATCCGCCGCAGCCCGACTCCTGGGACACGTCCTCGATCGCCGCTCGCCCTTACAATAGTCCGCCGTGCTCGTCGTGTCGTGAGCGCGCCGTGAATTGTCGTGAGAAACCCTGACGGG
This sequence comes from uncultured Acidobacteriota bacterium, assembly GCA_963843385.1. Lineage (GTDB taxonomy): Bacteria > Acidobacteriota > Vicinamibacteria > Vicinamibacterales > JAKQTR01 > CAVOHU01. The sequence goes on along the minus strand of CAWJJY010000003.1, from coordinate 192,558 downwards.
CGGCCTGAGGTAAGATGCCCAAGCGAGGACCGCCCCCGATGACCGCCTCGCACGTCGATTCCTCCCGAGACGGTCGGGCGCGCAAGGCGGCCGGACGTCTCTTCTCCGAGGTTGCCATGGCGATCAACTGGCAGGACGTGCGGTATCGCGGCGATGCCCGCGATGTCGAAGAGCTGGTGACGACCTATCGCGTGACGGACTATCTCGAGACATTCGAGGAGAACCGGCGACAGATCGACCAGGGCATCCGAGAGCGCCTGATCAAGGACGGCATCCGCCTGAGCGAGCGGCTCTCACCGCGCATCTACCGCGTCTTCCAGGAAATGTGCGTGGCGCTGGGGATCGAGGCTCAGGCCGAGGTGTTCTGCCTGCCGTCGCCCGAGATCAATGCGTTTGCGATGCTCGATGTCCGCAAGTCGGTAACCTACTCCCTCATCGGCATCACCGCCAGGGCGCTCGAGAAACTGGACGACGCCGAGATGAAATCGATCCTGGCGCACGAGCTCGGGCACATCCTGTTCGGCAACAACCGGCTCGCCGCGCTGATCTCGACCGACGCCGAGAACCCGTCGATGACCGTGCTGCCCCCGCTCGGGGAAAGTCTCTTCCTCCGCTGGCGCAAGAAAGCGGAGATCAGCGCGGACCGGGTCAGCGTGATCGCGAGCCGCGACTTCCGCGCGACGGCGACCTCGCTGCTCAAGGCGACCTTCGGGCTGAGTGAAAAGAACCTCAACCTGGACGTCCAGGCCCTGGTGAGCCAGGTTGACGAGATCAAGGGCCACCCCGAGATGATGGAGGAGGCGTTCGCGTCGCATCCCCTGCTGCCGATCCGCCTGAAGGCGGCGGAGCTGTTCTCCCGCTCGGAGAAGGCGAAGCGCGCCGGATTCCCCGTCGAGGGCCCGACGCTTGGCGACGATGAGGTCGAGGATGCCGTCGACGAGCTGGTACGACTGACGCGGCGGTATCCCTACAAGCCCACCCACCTCGCCATCATGCGCGTCGTCGCAATGGCCGGCGCGCTGCTGCTCGGAGCCGACAAGGACGTGGCCGACGAAGAGGTGAAGATCCTCGTTCAGATCCTCCATCGCTGGTTCACCGACGAGCCGGAGAATGAGATCGTCACCGACCAGGAGCAAATCAATGCGCGGCTGCCCGAGGCCATCGAGGTCATCCGGACGGAGGGCGACGCCGAGGATCGCAAGTTCATCCTGTCGCGGCTGACCGACATCGCGCTGGCCGACGGCGCGCTGATGGATGCCGAGGCGGCGGTGATCCTCGAAACGGCGCAGAAGCTCGAGGTCCCGACCAAGGTGGCCTACGCGATCATGGTCGGCGCCGCGCAGTCGGTCGGATTCAAGACCGACGTGAAGCTGAACCGGATGGCGGAAGCCCTGCGCCGTTCGCTGCAGATGGGGATGCGGAAGTAGGCTCGCGGCGTCGCGGGTCCGTCGCCGGCCTCACGCGCGGGGTGCGCGCGGAACGAATCGCCCGCCGCCGGTCACGCCGGTGAACCGGCCCAGCTCGACCATCACGCGGCCGCGCGACAGCACCGTGTCAACCGCCCCGACGACCGTACGCCCTTCGAACGGGTTGTAGTCCACCCGCATGTGCAGCGTCGACGCCGACAAGGTGACCTTCCGCTCGGGGTCGAAGACGACGAGATCGGCGTCGGCCCCCGCCGCCAGCTCGCCCTTTCGCGGATAGAGGCCGAACAGCCTGGCGGGGTTCGTCGAGAGGAGCTCGACGAACCGGGTCAGTGAGATGCGGCCGGTGCGAACGCCGGCGTCGTAGATCAGGCTCATCCGCGTTTCGATCCCCGGCGCGCCGTTCGGGATCTTCGAGAAATCGTGCAGGCCGCGCTCCTTCTGGCCGTGGAGGTTGAAGGGGCAGTGATCGGTGGCGATGGTCTGAAGCTCGTCACTCGACAACGCGAGCCAGAGGCGGTCCTGTGCGGATTGTGATCGCAGGGGAGGGCTCATCACGTACTTGGCCCCGCCAAACCCGGGTTCGTTGTACGCCTGTTCGGTCAGACAGAGATATTGCGGGCACGTCTCCCCGTAGGCGGGCTGACCGGCACGGCGGGCGGCCGCAAGGGCCTCGACCGCCTCCGCGGCGGTGACGTGCACGACGTAGATCGGCGCGCCGGCCAGCGCCGCCAGCCGGCAGCCCCTCGATGTTGCCTCGCCTTCGAGCGCGGGGGGCCGCGTGAGGGCATGGTACCTGGGCTCCGCGTGGCCCTGCCGGAGCGCGTCACGCACCAGGACATCGATCACGTCGCCGTTCTCGGCGTGCAGGCACACCAGGCCGCCGTTGCCGGCTGTCTTCCTCAACACCCGGAAGATGCTGCCATCGTCGAGCATCATCCGGCCCCGGTAGGCCATGAAGACCTTGAACGAGGGGACGCCTTCCGCGACCATCTCGTCCATTTCACGCTCCACCTCGTCGGTCATCTCGACGATGGTCATGTGGAATCCGTAGTCGATGACCGACGCGCCGTCTGCGCGGCCCATCCACTCGTCGAGGGCCGCCCGGAGTCGCCCACCCGCCTTCTGCGTCGCGTAGTCGATGATGCAGGTCGTGCCGCCGCAGGCGGCGGCGATCGTGCCGGACCGGAAATCGTCTGACGACGACGTGTCCGAGAAGGGCAAGTCGAGATGGGTGTGCACGTCGATGCCGCCCGGCAGAACCAGCTTGCCCGCGGCTTCGATGACGCGGGCGGCAGGGGGCCGCGGGATGGAGCCGATTGCAGCGATGCGATCGCCTTCCACCAGCACGTCCGCGCGGGACGTGCCCGACGCGGTCACGACGGTTCCGTTGGCGACGAGCAGGGTGTCCATGTGTGCAGGTTGGCGCGTCTCGAGCGTTGCGGTCCTCAGACCGAATGTTCCACCCACACGGTGAGCAGCTGGAGAATGGTCTCCGCCGATTTCTCCATCCATTCGAGCGGCACCCATTCCTTCTTGCTGTGGAAGGCCATCGCGCCGTTGAACAGGTTCGGGGTGAGCAGGCCCATGAACGACAGCCGCGATCCGTCGGTGCCCCCGCGAATCGAGGTCCGCTTCGGCACGACGCCGGCGCGGCGGATCGCCTCGTCGGCGTAATCCACCACGCGCGGATCGGCCTTGAGGGCGTACTTCATGTTGCGGTACGCCTGTTTGATTTCGATGTCGATGCTGCTGCCGCGGTACTGCCGCTCGACCTGCTCGGCGGCGCTTTTCAGCACGCCCTCGAGCTCGTGGAGCCCGTCCTCGGCAAAGTCACGCACGAGGAAGTGCGCTTTGGCCTCCGACACGTTGCCAGACACCGTAATCGGGTGCAGATAACCCTCGCGGCCTTCGGTGGTCTCGGGCGCACGGTTCTCAGGCAGCGCCATGACCAGGGCGTTCATCACGCGCACCGCATTGACCATCTTGTTCTTCGCGTAGCCAGGATGCACGTCGGCGCCCTTCACGGTCACGAACGCCGAGTCGGCGCAAAAGGTCTCGGCCTCGAGCGAGCCGAGATCGGCGCCGTCGATGGTGTAGCCCACATCGGCCGCAAACGCCCTGACGTCGAAATGCTCGGTCCCGCGCCCGACCTCCTCGTCGGGCGTGAATCCCACGCGGATCGGGCCGTGCAGCCACTCCGGCTCCCGGCTCAGGCGTGTCACAGCCTCCATGATCGAGGCCACGCCCGCCTTGTCGTCCGCGCCGAGCAGCGTGGTCCCGTCGCTCGTGACGATCGTCGAACCAATGCACCCGAGCAGCGCGGGCTCGTCGGCCACCCGGATCACGACCGTGGGATCGCCGGGAAGGACGATGTCCTTGCCGTCGTAGTCGGCGTGAACCTGTGGCTTGACGTTCGTGCCCGACACTTCGTGATAGGTGTCCACGTGCGCGATCAGGCCGATGGTGGGCACCTTGCCGTGGGCGGGGTGAGACGCCGGGACGTTTGATGGCAGGGTCGCGAACACGTAGCCCCACTCGTCCATCGCCGCGTCCTCGAGGCCCGCCTCCTTCAGGTCGGTGACGAGCACCCGGAGCAGGTCCTTCTGCTTTTCGGTCGAAGGGCTGGTCTTCGAGGACTCCGACGACTGTGTATCGATCTGCGCGTAGCGGACGAATCGGTTGAGCAGAGACTCACGGCCTGGCATATCGGGCTCCCTTGGTTGGCCGGACGCCTGGCCGGACGCCAGGGTGAACGCCTCATCCGGCGATGTAGCGAGCGAACGCGGAGGCCTCGACGTTGCCTCCGCTCACAACGGCAACCCGGGGGCCCCCGCTCGTGCGTGCGTCGGCGAGCGCCGCCGCAACGGTGATGGCGCCGCTGGGTTCGGCGACCAGGTGGGCCCGCCTGAACAGCCACGAGACGGCACCTGCGATCGCAGCGTCCCCGACGGTGACGACCTCGTCCACCAGCGCCTGGACGTGGCGGAACGTGATGTCGCCGGGTCGAACCGCCAGCAGGCCGTCGGCGATGCTCGCCGACCGGTCGAGTGTCACCGGGCGACCAGCCTCGCGCGAGCGCGTCATCTTGGGGGCGCCTTCCGGCTCGACACCGATCACCCTCACGCCGGGCTTGAGACCCTTGGCAGCCACTGCGACGCCCGCGAGCAGTCCTCCGCCGCTGGCCGGCACGTAGATGGCCTCGACCTCGGGACACTGCGCCACGATCTCGAGCCCGACGGTGCCCTGGCCCGCCACGATCCACTCGTGGTCGAAGGGCGGGACCACGGTGAGCCCACGCGCCGCGGCGATGGCTTCGGCCCGGGCCTTGCGCTCGATCGTCGTCGTGCCTTCGAAGACGATCTCGGCACCCAAGGATCGGGCGCCCTCGACCTTGACCGCCGGCGCGCCGACCGGCATCACGACGACGGCCGGCACGCCCATCAGCTTTGCGGCAAGCGAGAGCGCCAGGCCGTGATTGCCCGACGAAAACGTGATGACGCCGCGCTGCAAATCTGCGAGCGGCAGCTGGCGCATGACGTTGGCGGCTCCGCGGATCTTGAACGCGCCGCTGCGCTGCAAGTTCTCGCACTTCAGATGGAGCGGGCCCGGCCAGGCAGCCTTGTCGGCCGGGAGCAGCTCGACCTCCAGCAGCGGGGTCGTCCGCGCCATACCCCGAATGCGTTCGGCTGCCTGGAGCACATCGTCGAGCGATACGAGCCGGTCGGTCATCATGCTCCTTGGGATAGTACGCCACCATGGCGCGTCCGGGCCAGCCGACGGCAATTGGCACGCCCGCCCGGGATGATCACACCGCCCCTCACTGTCAGTCGAACTCGTACTTCGGATTGGCTGGCGTCTGGTCGAGGCTGATGCGGCCCACCAGGATGTCGGCGCGGCTGTAGTTCTCGCCCTTCATCGGCGCGCCGGAGAGCCGGCGCAGCATCGCGAGCTGTCCGGTGTGCGTGAGCGCGTCGGCGATCGGGCCGGCGAAGATCCGTTCAGTCTCGTAGTCGATGGGCTGATCCGATGCGAGGTAATCGTCCAGCGCCTTGAGCGTCCTGAAGAACCGTGCGCATTCCTCGGGCCACACCTGTGGCGATGCCGCTGTCCAGCGCCGCTCGCCCCTGGTCATCCGCAGCGCCCATTCGAACAGGTCGCCCATGTGCGCGACGATCTCGACCGGGGATTTCGAGGACGGCCCGGCCCGAAACGAACTGAAGGCATCGGGGGCCCCCCGCATGGTCTTCGCAGCGCGGTAGGCGAGCGTGGCCACGACGTGCCTCAGCGAATAGCGATCGAATGCCATAGAGCCTCCACCCTTGAAGGTTCGGGGCCTTCCTGGGTTCCATGCTAGCCTCAATCCGACGATCCGGCTATCGGCCTCCAGCCAATCGCGAGGATCTCGCCCGTTGCGACCTTCGCCAGCGCATAGCCCAGCAGCAGGGGCTGTGTGGCATGTGGACAGGGTCGTCGCGTCAATTATGACGTCGGGCGATGAGGTGCACCTTTCCCGCTCTGCTGCCGGCGGATGAGCCGCAACCGCAGGCTGAGTTGAGGAAACGACATGTCCAGCACCGAGCAGCCTCTCGCTGATCCAGGTCCCGACACCTCTTGGGAGGTATGGTATCGAGATACGTTCGACCGCGAATGCCCTTCGACATGCGAGGTTGCCGGTTCTGGTCTCGTTCCCGGACTCATGGAACTCTGGGCCCGACATCTCTTTGAGACGGTGCAGAGAGACGGGGGCGAGGGATTCTCCAGCTTTCACCTCTTGTCGGAGGAGGCACGAATCGACATTCAGGGCCCATGGAACGGCGCGGTGCGCCTGCGCAAGTGGGTGTTCGGCGACAAGGAGCACTCCGTGAAGGGGTATGTCGCGGAGGGGGAAGCCAGCGTGTTGAAGATGATCGCGATTGCTCATGCCGTCCTCTTTCTGTCGGGTCGAACGAGCGAGCCGATTCTCGCAGCTGCGCTCGTATCGGCGGACAGACGGCAATTCGAGAAGACGCTGGCAGGCCTGGCCGCGCACGGTGTCTCCGACCCGATGGCGGCAGATGGGTCGTGAGCGGATGTATGACTGCGTGGGCGCGGACCGCAATTGGCCTTGCTTCGCCGTCCGAGTTACGCGTGCTACGCCAGTCCGTGGCGCAGCAGCAGATCCTGGTCCTGAAGGATGGTGGAGGTCGGACCGTCGGCGACCACCTCGCCGCGATCGAGCACGACCACGCGCGGGCAGAGCGCTCTCACGAAAGTCAAGTCGTGGGTTGCCAGGACCAGGGTGGCCTTCATGCCGGCCAGCAGGGCCGCCAACTCGCGACGGCCGCGCGGGTCGAGTCCACTCGACGGCTCGTCCAGCAGCAACAGGCCCGGCCTGCAGGCCAGGGCGCCGGCCAGGCAGACCCGTCGCTTCTCACCCGCCGACAGGTGATGCGGTGAGCGCGCCTCGAATCCCGGCAGGCCGACGGCGCCAAGCGCGCCCTCGACCGCCGCGTCGGTGTCGTCGCGATCCCACCGCCTGGCGCGCGGGCCGTACCCCACGTCTTCACCGACCGTCAGGCCGATCAACTGATCGTCGGGATCCTGGAAGACCATACCTACCAGATCCCGTATCCGTTTGATCGAGTGCGGCGCCAGCTCGACGCCGCCGACGATGATGCGGCCCACGAGGCCGTGGCGGTGGGAGTGCCCGCCTGGTTCGTGGACGTGGAGATACCGGCGCCGCTCCGGGAGCAGCCCCGCCAGGTGCAGCAGCAGCGTGGATTTTCCGGCGCCATTCGGGCCGAGCAGTGCGACGCGCTCTCCGGCCGCGACGCGCAGGGAGACGCCATGCAGGGCAGGTGAGCCGTCGGGGTAATGGTACGCGAGGGACTCGACCTCGATCGGCACCGGGTCCCGCTGCGTCGTTCCGATCACGCGTCGCCTCCCCGGACCCGCCGCGCCTGCTCCAGCGACTCCGCCCGCTCGAGCGACCGCAACAGGAGTGCCGCGACGAGGCGGCCGAATCCCCGCAACGTTTCCGCCGGCGCAGAAACGAGATCACCCCACGCGCCGAAGCCCGGGCGTCGTGCTTCCCGTGCCCTCAGCATCGATCGCACCTGCCGCAGGACGACGGACAGGCTCGCCAGCGCGGCTTCCAGAATGTCGACGAGACGATCCGGTGCGTGGAGCGCTCGCGTCGCGCGGACCAGGCCCGACGGCCCGAGCAGCATCGCGAGGGACGTCGCGATGGTCGCTGCCGACAACGCCCGGGCACCCAGAGCCACTATCACGCGGACGCGCTGTTCGGGAGGAGCGAAAAGGCCGGCCGGCACAGCCAGCAGCAGGACGAACGGAAGCAACCAGGCGATGCGGCGCCCGGCTTCCGGAAGGGGCTGCTTCGCGGCATGCAGCACGCCGATTCCGGCCAGCAACCCCGACAGCCAGACAGCCCACGACCAGATCGGGATCTCGCCGCCGCCCAGGCCGGCCGGCGCGAGTGCCGCCAGGAGGATGGCGCCCGCTCCCGACACCAGTACGATCTCGGGGCGCCTATCGATGAACGGCATGGCGGCTGCTCGCGAGACCTCGGCTGATGATCCACGCGATGAGGGCAGCGATCAGGGTGCCGGCTGTCCCTGCCATGGCGGTCGCGATCCCGGCCGACCGCGAACCGGGAGAGCTGAACCCGGCAAACGGCGCGGGCCACACGCTGCGCGCCCGGTCCGCGAAGCCGAGCACCGCCGAGGTGCGTTCGAGGCCGTCCGGCAACGGCGAGGCGAGCGGCGCCACGAAGGCTGCGAGCGCGATGGCCACGCACAGCACGCCGGCAGCGAGCGCCCCATGGCGGAGCGAAAGCCCCGAGGTCTCGAGGCCGCGCAACAGGTCCGGACGCCAGCGGAGCAGGGTCACGACGATGGCCCCGGTGAGGGCCGCTTCGAGCACGCCGATTGCCGCGTGCGTCATGAGCATCAGGGGCAGGACGCCGGCGAGGGGATAGAGGCCGGACAGGCCCAGCCACAACGCGGTCAAGGCAGCAGCAGCGATGGTCGCCACGAAGGCGCCGATCGTCGCGCCTGCCGCGTACGCGCGAAGACTGCCGCCCCAGCGCCCGACCAGCGTGGCCACGCTGTAGCCAGAGAGCGATCCGGCCAGCCCCATGTCGACCAGGTTCGCGCCGAGCGTTGACAGGCCGCCATCCTGGAACAGGATCGCCTGGATGCCCAGCACCACCGCCACAACCAGCACGGCGCGCCAAGGTCCGAGGACGGCGGCGGCCAGCGCGGCGCCGACCAGGTGCCCGCTCGTGCCCGGAGCGACCGGCACGTTGATCATCTGGGCGGCGAAGAGGAACGCCGCGACGGCACCCAGGGTGCCCGACGGCACGGGGTTCGGATCTCGGCGCTCGGCTCGAAGCGAGGCCGCCACTCCGATCCCGGCCACCGCCCACGTGCCGGCCGCCACGCTCGCGCTCAGGAAACCGTCCGGGATGTGCATCCGAGTGCCAGCATAGCCGTTGCGCGCCGACCCGCCAAGGGGCCGGCCAGGCCCTTCTTCACGGAGCCGACACCACCGAACGACGGACCCGAGTGATCCTGATGGCACCTGGGAAGCACACAGTCCGGCCATCGGTGATACGAACCCGAACCGGGATGGACCGTTTGCGGTGGCCGGCGGGGTCTACTTCGGGCATAATCGCCCTAAACTAACGGGCAGCCATGGCGACTGTCACGGGCCGACAGTGGCCCGCCATGGCCGGGTGATGCATGGTCGAGCTTCGGGAAGTGCAATCGCTCTCCGACTTGAAGCGCTTCGTCGCGTTCGCGGAAACCTTGTACCCGAAACATCCCTATTACGTCCCGAAGCTGCTGACCGATGAGCTGAACACGCTCAGGAAGGACAGGAATCCGTCGTTCGAGTACTGCGAAGCGCGCTACTGGATGGCGTACCGGGACGGCGTCCCGGTCGGGCGGATCGCGGGCATCATCAGCCGTCGGTACATCGAGACCTGGAAGAAGAAGCGCGCCCGGTTCGGCTTCATCGAGTTCGTGGATGACCCCGAGGTGTCGGCAGCCCTGATCGGACGCGTCGAGGACTGGGCTCGGGAAAAGGGCCTTGACGGCGTGCACGGCCCGCTGGGCTTCTGCGACATGGATCGCGAAGGCATGCTCATCGAGGGATTCGAGGAACTCGACCTGCTGATCACGAACTACAACTACCCGTTCTATCCCGCCCACCTGGAGCGCCTGGGCTACCAGAAAGACGTGGACTGGGTGGAGTTCCTGGTCAAGCCGCCTGCCGTGATGCCCGAAAACGTCGATCGCATTGCGCGCATCGCGCTCGAACGCGCGAAACTCCACCTGCTGGCGACGCGGAGCAAGCACGACCTGAAACCATACATCCAGGGCATCTTCGGCCTGATCAACGACACCTACAAGGACCTCTACAGCGTCGTCCTGCTGTCGGAACGGCAGATCGAGTACTACACGAAAGCCTTCTTCGGGTTCATCAACCACGAATACGTCGTCGTCATTCTCGATCGCGAGGATCGGGTGGCGGCCTTCGGCATCGCGATGCCGTCACTCTCGCGGGCCTTGCAGCGGTGCCGCGGGCGGCTGTTTCCGTTCGGCTTCCTCTACCTGCTGCGCGCGTTGAAGAAGAACGACCGTCTCGACCTCCTGCTCACGGCGGTTCGATCCGATCTCCAGAACAAGGGCATCAACGCGGTGCTCATCAATGAGAGCTGGAAGTCGGCGATCAAACACGGCATTCGGTTCGCCGAGACGGGTCCCGAGCTGGAAGCGAACGAAAAAATCCAGGCCCAGTGGAAACACTTCGACACGCGCCTGCATCGCCGGCGACGTTGTTATTACAAGAGCATCTGAACGTGTATTTCGAACCTGGTGAGACCAACATCCCCGTCCTGAGGCCTGCTCCCGGCTCAGCCGCCGGCGTGTCGGTGTGGAGTCTGGCCGGGGTCGCGAGGCGGCGCCTCACGCGCCGGTTCTACCCGTCCGACCTCCTGACGCTCGGCTTCTCCCTCCTGCTGATCGCGCTGGCTCTGGCCTTCCCCAACCGCATCACGATGTGGCCGGGCGTCCTCGCCGTCAGCGGCCTGGTCATGGCCTGCGTGGTCGGCGCGGCGATGCTGCACGGCCGGCTCTCGCCTCCGTTCGGGCGGCTGATGCACGACTGGGCGTTTGCGCCCCTGGTGTACGTCATCTACCTGGAGCTGTACTGGGTCGTCGGCCCGCTCCACCAGGGATGGATCGCCGACGACTGGCTGATGTGGATCGACCACAGCGTCTTTGGCGTCGACCCGACCGTGTGGCTCTCACGCGTGGCGACGCCGTGGCTGACCGAATCTGCTCAAATCGCTTACGCCTCCTTCTATGCCCTGGTCATCGCGGTCGGCGTCGAGCTCTACGCGCGGAGGAAGTACGCCGAGTTCAATCTCTACGTCTTTGCGTGCGCCTTCGGCTTCCTGGTCTCCTACGCCGGGTACCTGCTGGTTCCCGCGGTCGGCCCCCGCTTCACGCTGCATGATTTCGCATTGCTCGACCACGATCTGCCGGGTGTGCTGCTGACCCCATCGCTGCGCTCGTTCGTCAACGCCGGGGGGCTGGTGCCGTCGGGCGCGTCCAGCCAGGTGGCGATCGCGCTGTCCAACAGGGATCTGTTCCCGAGCGGTCACACGATGATGACGATCATCGCGGTCTACTGGAGCTGGCGGTTCCGGCTGCATTTGCGATGGGTGCTCTCGCCGGTCGGTGCGATCCTCGTCTTTGCGACGGTCTACCTGCGCTATCACTACGTGATCGACGTGGTGGCCGGTGCGATCACCGCGGCGCTGTGCATCGCAAGCACCCGGAAATTCCACGCGTGGCTGGGCGCGCGGGTCGAGACGCTCGACGCGGCGGTGCCGGGTCGAAACGCTGCCGCCATCCCGATGCCCGAGGGCCGCCCGTACACGGTTCGCACCGATCCGGACTCCGCCGACATTTGACCGCGGATGGCGGAATCGCTATGCTCACGGTCGGACTTTCCGTCCGAGGACGGCCGAGCACAACCTGGACACGCCCATGGTCGGCTCCACGATCGGCCCGTATCTCATCGTCGAGAAGCTCGGTGCCGGGGGGATGGGCGAGGTGTACCTGGCGTTCGACACCCGCCTGAACCGGAAGGTCGCCGTCAAGGTCCTCGCCGACTCGTCACTCGACGCACCCGACAGGAAAGATCGCCTCCTGCGTGAAGCCCGCGCGGCGGCAGGCCTGTCGCATCCCAATATCGCCGCCATCCACGACATCGTCGAAACGGGGCCGCCTCCGTGCATCGTGATGGAGTTCGTGCAGGGCGAGAACCTGGCCGCGCGCGTGAGGCGAGGCCCGATCCCGTGCGCGGAGGCCGTCTCGATCGGCATCCAGCTCGCCGACGCGCTGGCCCATGCCCACGCGGCGGGCGTCGTCCATCGCGATCTCAAGCCCGCCAACGTCGTCCTGGCGTCGGATGGCGTCGCGAAGATCCTCGATTTCGGATTGGCGACATCCCCGGAGGTCGACTCCGCCAACAAGTCGCCGGAGGATGTTACCCGCGAAGTCGTCGAGTCACAGGCTGGAAGAGTTTCCGGTACGCCGGCCTACATGGCGCCCGAGCAGTTGATGGGCAGGGCGGCCACGCCGCAAAGCGACATCTACAGCCTCGGGGTCCTCCTCTTCGAATTGCTGACCGGCAAGCGTCCGTACCACGGACCGGACCTGGTGGGACTGGCTCTCGCGGTCGTATCCGAACCGACGCCCACGGCCGAAGCGGCTGACCCGTCGGTGCCGTTGGATGTCAGCGCGGCCGTGGCTCGGGCGATGGCCAAGGAGCCTGGCGAGCGGTATCGGTCCGCTGGCGAGTTCGCCGCCGACCTGCGGCGTGCGGGGCGCGCGCTGTCGGAAGGCGTCACCTTCGACGCGCATCGGTCCTCGGCGAACGTCACGTCGCCCGAGCGACGCCCGTCCTGGATGCGGCTGGCGCGGGCGAGGGTGCTGCTCGTGGCGCTGGCAGCCTTCGCCATCGTGATCGCCGCCGGCGTGGCCTACTGGCGCGGACACCCGGCGTCGCGGCCCGAGATGACGCTTGGCCAGAGCGTTCAGCCCATCGTCGGCGTCCTGCCGCTCGCGAATCTCACCGGGGACGCATCGAAAGACGATGTCGGCTGGTCCATATCCGAGGCGCTCACCAGTTCGTTGTCGACGATCCCTACGGTGACCGCTATTTCCGCTGACGACACGCGCAAACAGCGATCTGTCGCCCAGGATGTGCCGAAGATCGCGCGAAACCTCGGGGCGACCTTCCTCGTCACCGGCACGGTTGCCGAAGCAGGTCCGCGCCTGGTCTTCACGGCGTCGCTGTCGCAACGCGATGGGGCGGTGATTTGGAATCGCCGGTACGAAGGAGCGAGGACCGGTCAGAACAAGCTCCAGGAGCAGCTCGCCGACGATGTGGCGGCGGCCCTGAAGCTCGACCTGACGCCGCAGCAACACCAGGAAGTGGCAAGGGTGACTGCCGTCAACGTGTTCGCCAACGCTGACTACACGCGCGGGCTCGTCCTGCTGGAACGAAGCGACGTGCGGGGCAGCATCGACCAGGCCATCGGGGCCTTCAAGGCGGCCATCGCCAAGGAGCCCGGCTTCGCTCGGGCCCACGCGGGCCTTGGCGACGCAGAATTTGCGGCGTACAACCGGACGAAGGACCCCAAGGCGGCCGGGCGCGCGATCGAGTCGATCAAGCGGGCGATCGACCTCGATCCGGCGGATCCGAAGATTCACGTGTCGCTGGCCAATGTCTACTACCGAACGGGCAAGCTCGAGCAGGCCGAGGCGGAACTTCAGGCGGCGATTCGCAAGAATCCGAACGACGAGCAGGCGTACCGCCTGCTTGGCCGGGTGCTCGGGAGGCTCGGCCGGGCGGAGGACGCCATCCGGGCCTACAGCGAGGCGATCAAGATCCGGCCCCAATACGCCCCGAACTACAGCGCGCTCGGCGCGTACTACTGGAACAACAGCCGCTACGAGGAAGCGGCCATGCAGTTCGCTGAGGTCGTCCAGCTCCAGCCCGACAACGTCGATGGTCTCCTGAACCTCGGCGCGGCCTACGCCGCCAGCGGCGACGATGAACGGGCTCTCCGGAACCTGAGGGCCGCGGCGAATCTCGGAGATGGGCGGGCCTGGTCGAATATCGGCACCATCGAGTACTACAAGGGGCGATACGCCGAAGCGGCCGAGGCGGCGAAAAAGGCCGTGGAGCTGGAGCAGCAGAACGCGACCTCGCACCGGAACCTCGGCGACATCTACCAGCAGCTGGGCCGCCTCGCCGACGCGAGGAAGGAGTATCGGCGCGCGACCGAGCTCGCCGAGAGAGATCTGGCGGTCAACCCTCGCGACGCCATTACGCTCACCGAACTCGCGCTGAACGAAGTCAAGATGGGCAAGACGGCCGAGGCCCTTCGCCACGCGGCCGAAGCGGTCAAGTCGACCCCTGCGGACAACGTCGTGCTGTTCCACTGTGCGGCCGTGCACGCACTGGCGAATCGGCCCGACGATGCGGCCCAATGGCTGCAGCGCGCGATCGAGAAGGGCTACAGCCGGAAGTGGGCCGGGCAGGATCCCGACTTGGCCTCGATCAGAACGCTGCCCAAGGTGGCCGCGATACTCGGTAACACACGGTAGTCGGGTTCACGTCCTCGCACGCGACAACCAACTCGGTTTTCGGAAAGAGAGACCACCATGATCGTCGTCCGCTTCTTCACGATCGTCGTCGAGTCCAAGGGCTCTGAATCGGGTCAGGGCAAGGCCTACAAGATCACCGTGACGCCGCCCAGGAAGATGGGCATCGGACCGTACGCCTATCCCGGCGACCTGCTGGTCTGGGACGTCGTGAGCGATGTCAACGCCGTCGTCTCGCTCGGCGGGTTCAGGCGAAAGGGAGGCTCGAAGGGAGACAAGACGCTGAGGCTGATGGGAAAGAAGGCCGACCGGCGCACCGAAGGGAAGAACGGGCGCATCATCGACGGCGTCAGGCTCGACGCCGAGCGGGGCGTCTACAAGTACGACATCCTGATCGACGGGCGGGTCGCGCTCGACCCGGAACTCCAGATCAGGGAAAGCGACTGAGCCCGGGTTAGCAGGCCCGGAGCGACGGCAGTCTGGTCCCGCGGGACTCGCGACGGTTCGACGCTCGATGGCCGGTTGTGCTGGGCAGGGCGGCGGACGCACCCCGTCGCCCCGTTCTGGCGTATCATCCGCGGGGCGGGTTGCTGCCCGCTCCGAGGGAGACGCACATGATACGACCGGTCTCATTCACATTGAACGGAAAACCCGTCCGGGTGACGGTCGACGACGACCGCATGCTGCTCTGGGTGCTTCGCGACGACCTGGGCCTGACAGGCACCAAGTTCGGCTGCGGCGCCACGCTGTGCGGCGCGTGCACCGTGATCGTCAACAACGAGGCGGTCCGATCCTGCGCGACCGCCGTCAAGGAGGTGGCCGGCAAGCGCGTGCTGACCATCGAAGGCCTGGCGCAGGGTGCCACGCTCCACCCGCTGCAGAAGGCGTTTGCCGATGCCCTGGCGTATCAGTGCGGGTACTGCACGCCGGGCATGATCATGAATGCCCACGCCCTGCTGCTCAAGAACCCACGGCCCACGCGCGACGAGATCGTCAGGCACATGGAAGGCAACCTGTGCCGGTGCGGCACGCACGCGCGGATCTTCCAGGCGATTGAAACGGCCTCGGCGGCGACGAAGGGAGGCGCGCGATGAAATCCGAAGGCCTCGGCATCATCTCCCGCCGCGAGTTCCTCGAGCTGACCGGTTCCGGCCTGCTGCTCGTCTTCACCGTGGACTTCTCGGCGTGGGCGCAGGAGCCCGCGCGCATTCCGACGGGCCGCGCGGGCTACCCGAGCGACTTCAATGCCTATCTCCACATCGCGCCGGACGGGCGCGTCACGTGCCTGGTCGGCAAGGTGGAGCTCGGCCAGGGGTCGATGACCGCCCTGCCGCAGCTGCTCGCCGAGGAGCTCGACGTTCCGCTCACCATGGTTGACATCGTCATGGGCGACACCGACATCTGCCCGTGGGACATGGGGACGTTCGGGTCGCTGAGCATCCGGCAGTTCGGTCCGGTCTTGAAGGCCGCGGCGGCCGAGGCGAGGGCCATCCTGATCCAGCTCGCGTCCGAGAAGCTGCAGGTGCCCGTTGACCGCCTGGTGGCCAAGTCTGCCGTGATCACCGATGCGAGCGATGCCACCAAACGCGTGTCGTACGGCGAGCTGGCCGTCGGCAAGAAGATCGAGCGCCGGCTCGACAAGCCCGCGGCGCTCAAGCCCGTCTCCTCTTACACGGTGGTGGGGAAGCCCGCCGCGCGCCGCGACGGGATCGAGAAGGTCACCGGAACAGCGCACTACGCGGGCGATCTTGTACCGCCGGGGGCGCTGCACGCGCGGATCATCAGGCCGCCCGCCCACGGCGCCACGCTGACCGGGGTGGACACGAAGGCCGCCGCGGCCGTGCCGGGGGTGACCATCGTCGACATGAGAGACGCGCAGGGCAGTGCCACCGGGCCGGCCATCATCGCCGTGCTGCACCCGCATCGGGACGAGGCGGACAAGGCCCGCGACCTCATCAAGGCGACGTTCGCTCCGCCGGCACCGGGCGTGAACGACGTGACCATTTTCGATCACCTGGTCAAGAACGCTCCCGCGGGACAAAACGTCGGCCCCAGCGGCAATCTCGAGGAAGGCGCGCGGCTCTCGAAGACCCGCGTCGCGTTGACCTACCTGAACAGCTACGTGGCGCACGCCCCAATCGAGACCCACTCCGCGGTCGCGGCCTTCGAAGGCGACCGGATCACGATCTGGGCCTCGACCCAGGCGCCCTTCACCGTGAAGTCGCAAGTCGCGGGGGCCCTGAAGATCCCGCCCGACAACGTTCACGTCGTCATGCCGCCCTATGTCGGTGGCGGATTCGGCGGGAAGACCTCGGCGCCGCAAGCCGTCGAGGCGGCGCTGCTTGCGCGAAAGATCGGCAAGCCCGTGCGCGTGATCTGGGATCGCGCCGAGGAATTCTTCTACGACACCTTCCGCCCGGCGGCGGTCGTGAAGGTCTCGTCCGGGATGGACGAGACCGGCAAGATCACGATGTGGGAGTACGAGGCGTATTGCGCAGGCGACCGCGACGCCAGACAGTTCTATGACGTTGCCAGTCAGTCGACCGTGTCGCACGGCGGGTGGCAGGGCAACCAGCCTGCGGGCCTGCACCCGTTCGGCGTCGGCCCCTGGCGCGCGCCGTCGGTCAACACCCACACGTTCGCCAGGGAGTCCCACATCGACGTGATGGCGGCGAAGGCCGGGCTCGATCCGGTCGCGTTCCGGATGAAGAACCTCGTCGATCCGCGCATGCGGCGGGTGCTCGAAACCGCGACGAAGCGATTCGGCTGGGCGCCCCGGCCCGCGCCGAGCGGGCGGGGCGTCGGGGTTGCGTGCGCGATCTATTCGGGCACCTATGTCGCCGCCTGCATCGAGCTCAAGGTGGACAACGCCACGGGCCACGTGCAGCCGGTCCGCGTCGTCTGCGCGCAGGACATGGGCGTGGTCGTCAACCCGGACGGCGCGCACCAGCAGATGGAAGGCTGCGTCACGATGGGGCTCGGCTACGCGCTGACCGAGGAGGTGCGGTTCAGCAACGGCGAAGTCCAGGACCACAATTTCGACAGCTACGAGTTGCCGCGGTTCTCGTGGGTTCCGCGCATCGAGACGATCCTGATCGACGAACCCACCGTGCCGGCCTCGGGCGGAGGAGAGCCGCCGATTGTCTGCATGGGAGCCGTGATCGCCAATGCGATCTTCGACGCCGTGGGCGCGCGCGTGCTGCAACTGCCCATGACGCAGGCGCGGGTGAAGGCGGCGCTAGTGAAGGCGACCTGACGCCGGCGAACTGCCGGCCATCTGCGAACGCAGGCGGGCGATCTGCTTCATGTGATGACGGGTGTGGACCCGGTGAAAGCGCCGCCATTGGCGGACATTGAAGGGCCCGAGCAGCGGATGATTTGCCAGGGCCAGTCGCAACCCGAACGCGGCTTCTGCGCGCGCGGCTGCGTCATCGAGCGCACGCAACGTCGAGTTCACGGCGGAGAGCGCCTCAGAGGCAGGCAGGCCCAACGGAAGGGTGGCGGCTGGTGCGTCGATTCCGGACGGGAAGCGTCCGAACTCGACGACCAGCAGGGTCCCAATCCGATCGCGAAGCGTCGGCGGCCTCGCTTTCGATCGGCCCTGGTC
The DNA here is from genome assembly GCA_963843385.1 of uncultured Acidobacteriota bacterium. Lineage (GTDB taxonomy): Bacteria > Acidobacteriota > Vicinamibacteria > Vicinamibacterales > JAKQTR01 > CAVOHU01. Next base: position 174,838 of record CAWJJY010000003.1, on the reverse strand, counting down.
GGCGCAGCGGTTGAGGATGTAGGCGGTCGCTGCGAAGGTGCGGGACAGATGCTCCAGCACCTGCGCGGCGCTCCACTTTCCCGGCGGATGCCAATCCAGCTGCTCCGCGTCGAGTCCCGCGGTTTCTTCCTGAATCATCCTCAGCGTGGAGTCGATCTCACGGTGCATCGTGTCGTTCGCGCGTGCGCTCTGCGGACAGAGACGGCTCCGCGGCAATCCCTGACTCGCCTGCGGGCTGATCCTACGCTACGATGAACCGACACTCTGGAGCATCCTTTTTCTCGAGCGCAGGGCCGGATGAGCCGGCGAGAGGTGCTTGTGGATTTTGACCGACCTCAGTCGCCGCCATCGAAGGGCCGGGCAGGCAGCGGGCCGTCCGGAGCGAAACGCGCCGGGCTCGTGGCGGTGCGGTTGCTGCTGGACGCGCTGCTGATCGATGCGGCGGTGGAAACCTGGGCCAGCGGGGCTCCGTTCCGCGTCTGGGTCGTTGCGGCGGTCGCGATTTACCTGGCGCTGGCGCTCTGGGCGCTGGTGCAGGGCTCGCGGCTGGCGGCACCAGGACTGGTCACGCAAACGCCCGCCCCCTTGTACCTGTTCCTGACACTGCTCGGTGCGGCGACCATGGAGAAGGCCGGATTCACCGCCAGCGTCGTAATGCTGAAACAGCCGACTGCCGTCGTGCTCACGGGCGCAACGCTGCTGGTGACCTGGCTTGCCGTGTTCCGGGTTGGATTGCGCAGGGGCGCGTGGATCTGGTTTCGAATTCTGATCGTCGCCCTCGGAATCTACGCCACCGGCGCACTCGTCTTCGGGATGCTGCGGGGAACCTCGTACCTGGATCTCTTCCACGGGCGCAGCGTGTGGGAGCGCATGCCCTACTGGGGCCAGGGCGCGGTCGTCGGTGGCCTCGTCCTCATTCCAATGGGATTCGTGCGGGAACTGGCCGAGAGCATGGCGCGCGTGATCCTGACCGGGTATCTGCGGTGGATGATCGTCTTCGGCCTCGGCGCATGGATCGCAATCAACGCGATCTCTATCTAAAGGCTGGAGGCTGGCGGCTCGCGGCTCGGGGCTGGTCGGACCGGCAGCCGGTCCCCGCCCTGGCAGCCCGGTGCTTCGTTGCAGTGTAGTATTGACGCGCCCCGGAGGGCGGCGCATGTCACAGACGTTTCGACTGCTGACCGAGGAGAACGTCAGGCGCACGCTTGAAGGGGTGGACCTGGTGCGGCTCATGGAAGACGCACTTCGCGCCTTCTCGGATCGCACGGTCGTTCAGCCCGTCCGGTCGGCGATGTTCATCGGGCCCGAGCGCTCCGTCCTGGGGCTCATGCCGGCGCACCTGCCGGACCGATCGGCGCTCGGCAGCAAGCTGGTCACGGTCTTCAACGGCAACCGAGCCCGTGGCCTGCCGACGCACTTTGCCGTTCTGCTGCTGTTCGACGACAAATCCGGCGCGCTTTCTGCCGTGATGGATGGCTCCTACATCACCGAGGTCCGGACGCCGGCGGTGTCGGCGGTTGCCATCCGGCACCTGGCGCGAAAGCCGGTGCGCAGGCTGGCGATCTTCGGCTGCGGTGTGCAGGCGCGAAGCCACCTGCGACTGGCAGAGGCGGAGATGCCCTCGCTCGAAGAGGTCCGCCTGTATTGTCCGTTCGATGACCGCTCCACGTTTCTTCATGCGATGCGCGACACGGTCACCTGCTCCGCTGGTCGACGCGTCGAGCGGGGAGGAGGCCGCGCGCGACGCCGATCTGATCGTGCTCGCGACCTCATCGGCCGAGCCGGTGATTCGCCGCGGATGGGTCAGCCCGGGATCGCTCGTGATCTCTGTCGGTGCGTGTCGTCGCGACCACCGCGAGATGGACCCGGACCTGGTGGCGGCGGCTCGTCTCTTCGTCGACTCCCGCGAGGCGGCCCTCGCCGAGTCCGGGGACGTGGCCTCGGCGATTGCCGAGGGCCGATTCACCGCCGATCACGTGCGAGGCGAACTGGGCGATGTCGTTGGGGGTCGCATCACGCCGCGGGATGCAGACGACGAGATCGTGGTGTTCAAGTCCCTGGGCCTTGCCGTCGAAGACGTCGCCGTCGGTGACCTGGTCTACCGGCGCGCCGTTGACCGCAACCTCGGAATTCAACTGTCGCTCTAGTGTCAGGGACCATCGAGATCGACATCAGCTCCACGTCGGGTGCCGTCATGCCCCAAGGCCCAAGGGTTCCACCAGTCAGCATTCTCAATGACGTCCTGGGCCCCGTGATGCGCGGCCCGTCGAGTTCCCACACCGCAGGCTCGTACCACATCGCCAGGATCGTGGCGGCGCTGCTGGGCGCGCGGGCGGTCCGCGCGGACTTCGCCTTCGATCCCGCCGGATCGTACGCGCAGGTGTTCCGGCAGCAGGGCGTCGATCGGGGTTTTGCCGTCGGACTGATGGGCTGGTCTCTCACCGACGAGCGGTTCTTCGACGCGCTGGCACTCTCGGCCGGCCTCGGCCTCGACATCCGGTTCGATGTGCGGACCCTCGCCAGGGCGGTTCATCCCAACACGGTCGAGATCAGGCTGGTCGCTGACGATGGCCGATCCCTCTCGGCGTGCGCGCGGTCGATTGGCGGCGGCGCTGTCGAGGTGGTCGAGATCGACGGCTGGCCCGTCAGGCTCACCGGGTCGACACACGCGCTGCTGGTCGAGGGGCCGCCTTCGATGCTCGACGCGGCGATGGCGCTGCTGCTGGCCGATGGCGCGTCGGTCGGCTCGCCAACAGTTCTCGAGCGCGGAGACCGGGTGTTGATCGAGGCACATCGGCTCGCCCCGGCCGATGCCGGGATGCGCGGATCGCTTCTCGGGCTCGGCGGTGAGGTGGCCGTGCGGGAGGCGTCGCCGACTGCCTTCGTCAAGCGCGGGGCGGCGCTGTTTCGGAGTGCCAGCGAGATGCTGGCGGTCGCCAGGACGAACGGGTGGTCGCTTGGTCACGCCGCCCTCGCGTACGAATCCGCGTTGTTGGGGCTGTCGGAGCAGGCGGTTGTCGAGGAGGTGGCCGGGCGATTCGACATCATGCAGGCGGCCGTCCGCCGCGGGCTCAGCGACCAGGCCGGATCGATGCAGCTGCTTGCTCCGAGCGCGCGCTCGATCTTCGAGGCGGACGGGGCCCGCCGGCTGCCGTGCGGCGGATTGCACACGCGGGCAGCGGCGCGTGCCATGGCCGTGATGCACGTCAACAGCTCGATGGGGGTCGTGTGCGCGGCTCCAACCGGCGGCTCCGCCGGCGCGGTGCCCGGCGTCGTGGTCACCCTGGTGGAAGAACAGGGCCTTCCCCGCGCACAGGCCGCGATGGCGCTGCTCGCCGCCTCCGCCATCGGCGTGATTCTCGGCACGCGCGCGACGTTTGCCGCCGAGGTGGCCGGCTGCCAGGTGGAGATTGGCGCCGCCGGCGCGATGGGCGCGGCGGCTGTCGTCGACGCGTTCGGCGGCACGCCGGAGCAGGCCTGCGACGCGGCTGCCATCGCGTTCCAGAACACGATGGGATCGGTGTGCGACCTGGTCGGAGGACTGGTCGAGATCCCCTGCCACACGCGAAACGCCGTCGCGGCCTCCAGCGCCTTTGTCTGTGCCGATCTCATCGTCGGAGGCTACCGGAATCCGATTCCGCTCGATGACACGATCGACGCCGTGTACGCGGTCGGCCGCATGCTGCCGGGCGAGCTGCGCTGCACGTCGAAAGGCGGGCTGGCGGTCGCCCCGTCGGCCCTGAGGCTCGTCAGGGACCGCCGCCTGTGACACCTGCTACCAGTCTACCGCGAGCTTGAACACCGTGTTGCCGCCGACCGTGAAGATCTCGTTCTTGTCGGTGATGCGCATCTCGAGCGCACCGACGACTGCTCGAGCGCTCATGCTGTCGAGGTAGGCGCCGTTCGCGTCGAACCGCTTGAGGCCGCTGACGTCGGTCACGTAGACCCTGCTCCGGTTGTCGATAGCCAGGTGCTGCGCCCACGTGTCGAATTGACCGGCGCCCGTCCCGACGCTCCCGAACTTGGACACGTAGGTGCCGGAGGGCGTGAACCGATAGACGGCGTAGTCGTCCTCGTTGAGCAGGAAGATGTTTCCCAGGCCGTCGACCGCCATTTCGAGCGTCAAGGCGCTGGCCGGCCGCTGGGGCGAGTGCTTCGATACGGGGTTGGGATACCGGGCGCGCACCTTCCCGTCGGCGTCGAGTCGCAGCAGGACCTCGTGCGCATTGGGCGCGCCGTCGGCAAGCACCAGGAGGCCTCCGTCCGGGCGCGTGACCACGTCCATGTAGAAGTCGCGGGGCGAGTTCGCACTGCCGCTGAAGCGCGCGATGAGCGTCCCGGCCGCCCCGTCGTATTTCAGGATCGAGCCGCAGTAGAGCACGTACAGGTGGCCCTCGCGATCGGCCGCGATGGTGTTCAGACTGACCGACGGGTTGGTGCACAGGCGCTCGTCGACGGTCCAGGTGCCGAGGTGCCTGCCGGCGGCATCGAAGCGCTGGACGCGCATGGTCCGGACGTCGTCGACGTAGATGACGCCGCGCGGATCCACGGCGATGTGACGGGCGTCCTGGAACAGCCCCGGCGCGGTGCCTTCCCCCCCGAAGCTCAACAACTCGTGTGCGAAGCCGGTGGGTGGCCTGACCGCGGCGCCCGAGGGTGCGGGTTGGCGGGCGCCCTTGAAGACACCGAACAGGAGAATTGCCGCCGCCAGCGCCACGACGGCGATCGCGAAGAACAGAACGCGCGCCGGCAGAGGCGGGCCCTTCCGCATCGGCGTGGCTGCGCGCGCACGCGCCGTGGCCTGCGCCGGGCGTGCGTCTGCCGGCGCGACAACCGTATTGCCGCAGTACTGGCACTTGGCCTCACCGGCGTCCGGCGGCACATTCACGGTGGACGCGCAGAACGGACATGTGAGCGATTGACCTTCGGGCATCGCCAAGCCTCTCGATACGTGAGTATCGGCTAGAGAACGCGGATGTTATAGAGCCATTCGCGCCGTTTGGCAACGACGCGCCCCGGCGACCCGCCCCTGCGGGACACCCATCGGTGCCTCGCGTTTCCACCGGGCCGGGTCGCGATCCGCCGACCTAGAGATGTTCCCAGCGGCTTGCCAGCCGCCGCGCGACGGAGAAGAACACGGCGGCGGCGAGCGCGGCCGCACAGAATGCGGTGATCGTCGCCCGGCACGCCGAGAATGCCGGCGACAAGCTGGCCGAGACCGAACCCGGCCAGGCCAGCCGGGATCAGTTCAGCCACGCGCCGGCTGACCCGAGCAGGTCGGCCGCGTAGTCGTAGACGATCACCTTGACGTAGCGCGTGCCCGACGGCACGCGCACCTGGACCTGGTAGGGGATGCCTTCCTTGAGGACGAATGCGTATTCGTCCGGGCCGTACTCGAGGTGCGCCGTCTGCCTCTTGTACGTCCCGCCGATCACCTGGTCCTCCTCGTTCATGAACACCAGGGCGATGTCGCAGCGACCGAAGCGGACGCCGCCACGCAGGACGAAGTGCAGCCTTGAAGGGTCGATCCGCGCGTCGATCGCCGCACCGCGATCGCCACCCACCCTCGCACCGGACACGCTCAACCTGACGTGGATGTCGTTGACCTCGCGACCGAACCGCATGGCCGCCGCGAGGCGGAACCGCGTGATGAATGCCTGCCGGTCGAAGTCCGGAACAACCCGTTCGGCGAGGTACCTCCGGCGATAGTAGACATCCACGCCCGGCCGGTTCACCTTGACGGTGATGGCGCGCTCGGCGCCGTTCCAGTTCCCGTTCTTCGGATAGTAACCGAGCAGGTAGCCCGCGCGGGTCGCCGAGTCGAGTCGATCGAAGGCCGACTCGCCGCTCCCGGCAATCGAGGCGAGCCCCCCACTGTCCTCCGAGAGCACTCTCAGCAGCTTGTTGTTCGTCACATCGCCGGACTCGCCGGTCAGGACCACGTCCACCGCCACCCGACCGTTGGCGGCGACGACGGCAAGATCCGAGTAGTCCTCCGCCCGTGGGAGGCTGATGCCGTTTGCGGTGACGAACACCACGTGCTTCTCGCCTTCGAGTTTCTGCAGATATGCGACCGCCGCGTAGAGGTTTCCCATGTCCTCCAGCGTCTCGGCGTTGTCGAGCACGAACGAGTCGAACTGTCTCCACCGCTGTCCATGGTCGACCGGCTCGGCATCCGCGGCATGCTCCACCACCGCCACCGGCCGCCCTCCGACGACAAGCGCCGAGATGGCGGCATCGGTGAGCTTGCGCTGGTCTTCGCTCATGCGCTCGGCTGTTCGCGGGTTCTCCCCGCTCTCGGTGGCCCTGAACGGCGTGGTCCCCGCCCCGCTGAAGACGCGATCGATTCGTCCCTGGACTTCCGGAGGGAGAGCCTTGCCGCCGTAGAGTGCAGCCAGGCCGGACTTCGCCTGACGGACTTCCATGTCAATCGCATCGTTCTCGGTCCGGAACCGCTCAATGACCCCTGCGACCTTCTCGTGGTCGAGCGAGAAGTCGGTCGCGCGATTGTAGGCGAAGACCGCCACGTGATCCTGCGGCAGAAGCCGTGTCCGGACAAACGAGATGGCCGCATCGAGGCCTTTGACTGGTCCACCCTGCAACCGGCCGTAACCGAGGACGAAAAGGAAGATCCGGTGGCGCTGCGGAGTGAGCGACGGCGGGGAATCGCGAATGACGAGTCTTGCCGGCAACGCGCCTGCCTCTGGCGCACCGGGAGAGAGGGAGGCGGTGGCAGGCACCTGGTCGGGCGTGAGGACCTGCAGCTGAAAATGCCGGATGTCCTGCCTCACGCCGTCCTCGAGAACTGTGAAGTCCTCCTGCGTCAGGTCCGTGACCGGCTTCCCGGTCTTCCGATCGATGACACGCACGTCCACCGGCACAGCCGTGACGCTCGTCGAGAAGGTCGGCGACTGCGAGCGCTGTCCTGCCTGGGAGACATTCGTGTCGCTCGGGCCGGTCGCGACGAGCGCTGCGCCGAGCGCCAGGCAGGCGATGGAAGCAGGCGAAATGGCACCGGAGATTCGGATCGATCGAGCAGGCATCGCGAGTCTCCTGGGGCACGCCGCGTCGAGCACCCGCCGACGCGGGCTGCCGAAGCAAACCTTACGCCACCCTTCATCGGCGGTGCAAACCCAAGCCACGTCCGCCATGCACGCAGCCGAGCGCGGCCTGATTACGGCTGCTCGATGCGCTCGAGCGGCTGGTGGACGCAGGCCACACCGTGATCCTCGTCGAGTACCGCCCGGACGTGAACACGGTGGCGGACCACGTCCTCGATCTCGGGCCCGAGGGCTTCACGGGCGGGGCGAGGTAGTCGCGGCCGGAACGCCCGGGCAAGTTGCCGCCTGCCGCACGACCTACGCGGGGCGGTTCCGCTAGCTGCGTCTTCGACGGGGCGAGGCCGCGCAACCGAGGTGAGGCCCAAGACTCGAAAACGAGGTGCGTCCCCGGGGAGCGGCGCCAGCCGATCACGGCTGTTGAGTGCCCCGCCTGCGCATGCGCCCACTCCACACATCGAGAGACCGACCATTGGCGCGGTCGACTCCGGACCAGCCGCCTGTGCTATTCTGCGTCGGCCTGAGCGAGGCGTGAAGCGTCCCTGGCTGGAGGCTGGCGGCCCGAGGCTGGCAGCAGCCGGGGCTCGTTCGAGCGTCGCGAACGGCGGATGGCGTTCAGGCAGTCGACGCCAGCGTTCATTCTGTAACCTGTACCCTGTACCCTGTAACCTGTTACCTTCGATCTGTCACCCGTCAGCTGGGACCGTAGCCCGGAGGTGAGTGTGAGCATCTATCTGTGGGTGATCCTCGCGTACCTGCTCTGCCTGACCGGCTACAACCTCTACCGGTCCCGGCAGGTGAAATCCCAGGACGACTTCATGGTGGCGGGACGAAGCCTCTCGCTGACCAAGATGGTCTTCACGCTGGTCTGCACGTGGATTGGATCCGGCACCTTCATCGCGGGGGCGGAATACGCGTCCTACGCCGGCTGGAGCGCCGTCTGGCAACCTGCCGGCGCCTTCCTGGGCATCGCGATCATCTACTTCATCGCCGCCCGGATCCGGACCTTCGGCCAGTACACCGTCGGTGACATCCTCGAGGTCCGCTACGGCCGGTTCGCGCGGCTCTTCGGCGCGATCGCGCTCATCATCGCGTTCACGACGATCGTGTCCTACCAGTTCCGCGCGGGCGGCTACATCCTCAACGTCATCACGGACGGGAAGATCTCCCTCGAACTCGGGCAGACGATTGCCGCCGGGTTCGTCATTCTCTTCGTCGCGATCGGGGGGATGATCGCCGTCGCCCACACGGACCTGCCAAACGGCATCATCATCGTCTCGTCGTGCCTGCTGGCGGTCCCGTTCGTGATCGTCAGCGCCGGCGGCTGGGCTCATGCTGCAGCCGTGCTGCCGGCCACGCGGTTCGAGGTCTTTGCGGCCGATTTCGGCAAGTACCCCGCGCTCAAGGGCTTCGCGTATTTCCTGTCGACCTTGCTGCTGTTGATGGGCGTGCAGTCGATGTACCAGAAGTTCTACGCCGCCAAGTCTCCCTCCGAGGCGAAGCGCGCGGTCGCCATCTGGATCGTCGGCACGATCGTCGTGGAAACGATCGTGATCGCGATCGCCGTGTACGCGTCCTCCTACAATATCGAACACCACCTGGGATGGGACGGCCGCGCACTCGTGCTCAACGCCGCGCGCTACATGGTACCGACGCCGGTGGGCGTGCTGCTGCTCGGAGCGGCGTGTGCCGTGGTGCTCTCGACCGGGATGAACTACCTGTTGTCGTCGAGCTCGAATGTGATGCGCGACATCTACCAGGGGATGATCAACCCGAACGCGGATCCCAACAAGATGGTGGCGCTCCAGAAGGTGTTCATCGTGGTGATGGGATTGTGCGCGTTCCTCATGATCTTCATCCCGACCTATTTCAAGCTCGACATCTCGATCCTCCAGTACGCGTACTTCGCCTACACCATGTACGGGGTCTCGGTGACGCCGGCGCTCTTCGCGGCGCTCACCTGGCGCCGCGCCACCTGGCAGGGCGGCATTGCGTCGATCGTCGGCGGCGCGGTCTCGACGGTGTTCTTCGAGGTCGTGCTGCCCCGGGTGGCGCCAGGCGTGATGGAGTCCGCGCAGGGCTCAGGCGGTGCGGCGTTCTTCGGCGCCGATCCGTGGGGCATTCCGGGGATCTACCCGTCGGCCATCATCTCGATCGGCCTGCTCGTCATCGTCAGCCTGATGACGCCGCCGCCGAAGCCCGAGGTGCTGGAGAGGCTGTTCGGGAAGGCATGAGTCGAGGCCCGGGCGCCGGGGCCTCGCGCGTGGAGGATCCGTGCACCGCACCCCTCGATCCGTGAAGATCGAGAAGATGCGGTGCATCATCCGCCCGCACCGGACCGTGAGTCCGGCGTTTTGGACTCCTACATTCCTCCGCCCTGGCTCGACGGCGGCACCATCTTGTTGAGCCGCATGTAGGTCACGATGTTGCCGTAGTGCTCGAAATCGTGAGCCGTGTTGAACGAGAGTGTGCCCAGTTTCGTGCTGGTCATGCCGAACAGCGACACCGGGTTCGAGGCATCGGCCTCGGTCAGGCTCGAGTAGACGTTGTCGCAGTAGGCGAACGAATCAGCCAGCGCCTTGACCAGGTCCGCCTTGGCGGTCTTCGTCTTCTCGAAGTTCCCCGCCGGCGGTTTCTCCCCGGCCGCCGCTCCGCAGATCCCGTAATTCGCATCGGCAATGTGGCCGAACAGCTGTCCGAGGCTTCGGACGTCCGGCGTCGCCTTGAACGCGTACAGTTTTTCGGGCACCTGTTCGGCGGCCTTGGTCACGTAGCCCTTGACCATCCCGAACGACATCGTCAGGCTCGACGCGAGCGCGCTCGCGTCCTTGGACGCGCCGGCCGACGCCATGGGCTGGGCAAGGGCTGGCGAGGCGGCCAGCGCCAGCAGCAGCGCTCCAACGAATGCTCTACGCATCTGTCACTCCTTGTGGAGCCCGGCGAACCGGCCGGGCGGACCTTCTTGGGACGCTCAGACACGGGCCATGGATTCAGGGAAACCCGAGGCCGGCCCCGCCCGCCAGCACCCCCGAGATTGGCTCATCCGGCCGGACCCCCCGTAGGGGCATAATGGGACGATTTTCTCCGGGAAGGGGGCCGGCGGCCATGGACGCGACAAAGCTTCGGGCCTGGTGGTGGCATCGGCAGGGACTGGACGGCAGCCTGGCGGGCGGCAGCGCCCGGGAGGTTCTCGACCGGGCAGGATGGGCGCGTTCGGTCGGGGGGGCCGGGCCGTACCTGACGCTGTTCTCGAGGGGCGGGATCGGGCGGGCCGCTGCCGATCTGGCAGTCGCCGATCTGCAGATCCACGAGCTGCCTGCGGCGCGGGGCTGCACCTATGTGTTGCCGGCCGGCGATTTCGCGCTGGGACTCAAGATTGGGCAGGGGTTCGACAGCGAGATGAACGTGGCGCGCAAGCTGGGTGTGACCGACAAAGAGGTCGAAAAGCTGTGCGGCGTCCTGGTCAAGGCGCTCGGCAAGGGTCCGCTCGACCCCGATGAGCTGCGCGCGGCAGCGGGTCCTGCGGCCCGGAGCCTGGGCGACGCCGGGAAGAAGAAGGGCGTCAACTCGACCTTGCCGCTGGCACTCGGACGGCTCCAGGAGGCCGGCGAGATTCGACGCGTGCCGACCAACGGCCGGCTCGATCAGCAGAGATATCGCTACACGCTGTGGCGGCCGAACCCGCTCACCTCGCTCGACATGTCAACCGGCGAGGCGTTGGTCGAACTTGCTCGGCGGTTCTTCCGGTGGATCGGCCCGGCGACCATCGGGGAGTTCCAGTGGTTCTCGGCGCTGGGCGTCAAGGCGGCGCGAGCGGCGATCGAGCCGCTCGGGCTCGTGCCCTTCGGCGACGATCCAGCCCGATTCGGCTTCGAACAGGACCGCGCCGAGTTCGAGCGGTTCAAACCGCCGTCCAAGCCGCAGTACGCGCTGGTTGGCAGCCTGGACAGCATGTTCATGCTTCGGCGGGACCTCGCGTCACTGATTGACCCGAAGGACGCCAAGCAGAAGCTGATGGGCGAGAAGGCCGTGCAGGAGCTGTCGGGGCTGACCGACTTGCCGAGCCACGCCATTCTCGACCGCGGCCGGCTGATCGGACTCTGGGAATACGACCCGGACGCCGGCACCCTCGCATGGGCGGCATTCGTGCCCCGCGAAAAGGCACTCAGCGATGCGGTCGAGCGCATGGAAGCCTACGTTCGCGATGACCTCGGCGATGCGCGTTCCTTCAGCCTCGACAGCCCGAAGAGCCGCGCGCCGCGCATCGCGGCGCTCAGAAAGGCCTCGAAGAGCTAGTGTCCGGTTGCCAGTATTCTCGCCTCTCGCGCCTCGCCATCCGGGCACCGCGCTCCGGATTCCACGATCGGTTCGGCGGAGACAGGCCACTGGACCAGCCGATCAGGGACCATCTGGAGCCGCGTTCGGCACGGTTTGTTTCTTGTCTCCGACTGCCTTCCGCGCCGGCCGGCCCGTGCTCCGGTCTGCGATCAGCACGGCCGTATGGACGGTGCGGTCGTGCGGGAGTCGACGATTCGGATCGCGCCAGAGATCGAGCAGGCTCACGAAGGCCGTCGCCGGGACGTGCACGTACCCGACGAATCGTTCGAGGCTCTCGATCCAGCCCAATCGTTCCCCGTCCAGCTTGACGACACGGATCCGAAGCAGGCGTTTGCCGATGGTGGCCCCTCGCCGCGAGCGTGAGAAACCGGCGAAGTAGAGCGCCGGAACGCCGAGCAGCGCGATGGCGCGAACCGCCCCCGGGATCAGCTTCTCGACCGGGAACCGGATCGTCCGGGGCGGCAGCGGCGTCTCGGCGGGTTCTTCGAACAGCTTCATCCCGAAGACGATGTTGTAGTCGCGCAACAGGCCGGCCGCGCGATCGATGTCGCCCTCTTCGACGGCAAGGGCCATCGCGGGAGGCACGCCCGGCGCCTCGAGTCTCACGAGAACCGGCGCGAGGGCACGCGCCTCGGCTGAGGCGATTGCCGGGTCCTTGTCGCTGATGCGCGTCACGTTTCGCACCGCCTCGAAACCCTGCCGGTCAGACACGTAGAAGGACAACATCGCCGCGCCCACTCCGACCGCCAGCGTCGGTGCGATCAGGATCGCCCCGTCGATGGCGAACGCCAGGAACCGCCGGAGCGGCGACGCCAGCGGCTGACCCAGCAGGTGCGGTTCGACGTGGAACGGGTCGGGAATGAGATGTCGGAGCGCCATTCAAGTCCTCCTCGCCGCATACAGCATACCAGCCGAAACCGGGCGTAACGTGTCGACCATCGACCATTCTCTTTGACAGGATCGGCTCGATCCTCGCGTCGACCGGGGTCGAGGGAAACCCGCGCCGATCTGTGACCGAGCTGGCGGCCCGCCCCGGACGTCGACGATGCTGCCCTCACCCGCGTCTTCCGCCGGGCTTGCGAATTCCAGTGACGTATACTGAACTCGAGCGCCCCTCACCGAGGAGATGTGGCCATGCGTCAGGCCCGCAGCCACCTTCGCAGATGGCCAGGTGTGTCCCTGGCCGGCATCTGCCTGTTGCTCGCCGTCGCAGCCGGCATGCGGCGTCCTGCGGCCGCCGCCCAGGATCCACCTCAGTCAAAGCTGAGCAGCGTGCTGACCGACCTCGCTGGCGCCGTCGGCCAGGAACAGGGGCTCCCCGCGGCGCAAGCCGCTGCCGGGCCCGTCACGCCGCTCGCGGTCGACACGCTTCCCAAGTCGGTGCGGGATGCGCTGCACGGCCGACGGCTCCGGATGAACGACCGCAACGAGGTGCAGGTGTATGTCCTCATGCTGGCGGTCACCGACGCGACGGTCGAACAACTTGAGTCAAACGGGGCCATCGTCGAGATATCCGACGCGCCGCACCGGCGTGTGCAGGCGCGAATTCCCGTCGCCAGGCTCCAGGCCGTCGCCGCGCTGCCCTTTGTCACCTTCATCCGGCCGCCGACCTACGCGGTGCGCCAATCCGGCTCGGCGCAGACCGAGGGAGACGCGATTCTCCACTCCGATGCCGTGCGTTCGCAATGGTCGCTCGACGGCAGCGGGATCAAGGTCGGCGTGATCTCGGACGGCCTCAAAGGCGTGTTCGCAACGGGCTGCACCAGCTGCGGCGGCGCGGCGGGCGGGCCGCTCGCCTCGGGCGACCTGCCCGCGTCGAGCGGCGTCCGCAACGCCTCGGGCGTGCTCACCTCGTCGACCGGCGGCATCACCGGGCGGTCCTTCCAGTCGAACGGCGACCTCGAGGGTCGTCCCCCGGCGAGCCCGCCGTGCGGCTTCGCAGGCGCCGGGGGGGAAGGCACCGCGCTTCTGGAGATCGTCCACGACCTCGCGCCAGGCGCGCAGCTGTCGTTCGCCAATGCCGACACCGACCTGGCGTTCAATCAGGCGGTCAACTACCTCGCGTCGTCCAACGACATCGTCCTGGACGACTTCGGGTTCTACGGCGAGGCCTACGACGGGACCAGCCCGGTGTCCTCCAACACGGCCAGCGCGCTCAACAATCCCGCCAATCGCATCCGCGCGTATGTCACCTCGGTCGGCAACGCGGCCGACGAGCACTACATCGGGACCTACGTCGACTCGGGCGTTGACGGTCGATCGATGAGCGGCATCTCCACTCCAGGGGACGTGCACCTGTTCCAGCAGTCCTCGGACACGACCGACGTGCTCGGCCTCGGTCCCCAGCCCTACAACCTCATCCTGTTGCCGGCGGGCGGGGAAGTGGCGATCTTCCTGACGTGGGACGACGGGTTCGGCAGGTCGGGCAACAACTACGACCTGTACCTGGTGCAGCAGAGCAGTGGCAGCGTCGTCGCCAGGAGCACCGATTCACAGACTGGTTCACAGGACCCGCTGGAGATCCTCGACTATACGAATAGCGGGGCCGCCGGCTACTTCCGGATCGTGGTCCAGAACGTGCGCAACCAGGCGCGGCCGGCGCAGCTGAGCCTGTTCTCGTTTCAGCCGGAGTGCGCCAACGGCGGCCCGCGCCTGCTCGCTCCCAATCGTCACGAGCGCCACAACTTCAACACCGCGACAAGGAGCGTATCAGCCCAGAGCGACGCCGGTGGCTCGCCGGTCAGCGTCATCTCGGTGGCGGCGATCTGCTCGGCGTCAGCCGCAGCCGCCGCTGCCAGCTCGGGCGGCCTGGCACCCGACGAGTCGTGTGTGGACCGCAACAACGGCACCATCGAGTTCTTCAGCAGCCGCGGTCCGACGCTCGACGGCCGCACGAAGCCGGATGTCACGGCCATCGATGGCGTCTCGATCACCGGCGCGGGATCCTTCCCCGTGCCGTTCTTCGGGACGTCCGCCGCCTCACCGCACGTAGGCGGCATCGCCGCGCTCGTGCTGCAGGCTGCGCCATGCCTGGTGGCGGGCGGGGCGGGCGGACTGGACTCGGCTGCGGCGCGCGGCTCGCTCCGGAACCTGATCCTCGACAACGCGACGCCCCTTGGCGCCACCGTTCCCGGACAACACGTTCGGATCGGGACGCGCGGACGCCTCGGCGGCGGTCCAGAAGACGCTGGCGCACTTCGGTGGTAGCCCGGCGCTGATCGTGAGCGGCAACACGCCGCTTGGCGCGAGCGTGTCGCCGGCACAATTGGGCTTCGCCGATCCGAATCAGTGCCCGCTGACCCGGCTGTCGTGGACCGGCGGATGCGGGAGCTCACCCGGCTCGACATTGAATTGCCCGTTCGGTTCGAGCAGGGTCAGCGTTGCGGCGAGCAACAACGGCGTCGCGTTCTCCTCGGCGGCCGACATCCAGATCACCGTCACAGATTTCCGCATCGCGGCGTCTCCTTCGTCTCTGACGGTGGCGGCAGGGCAGTCGGCCGTATACCAGGTGGCCGTCGCGGCGAACGGCGGCCCGTTCGCCGGTGGTGTCACGCTCGGCTGCACGAATCTGCCGGCGGGTGTCAGCTGCTCGTTCAGTCCTCCCTTGGTCACGCCGGGAGCGGGCACGGCGCAGTCCACGCTGACGGTCTCCACGACCGCGCGAACGGCGCTGTCGGTCTGGCCAGGAACCGATCGGTCCGGAACCTGGGCCATGGGTGCTTCGGGAGGTCGCCGGGTGCTCTGGAACGTTTTCATCTGGGTGGCGTGCGGGCTCCTGATGCGTGGCGCCATCTTGCGGTGGCGGCTCGCAGGCCTGCCGGTCGCCGTGGTGGCCAGCTCGGTCTCGATTGTCGTCATGGTGGCCTGCGGCTCTGGCGGCACCAGCTCTCCCCAGCCGGGGCCCTCGGCGAGCCTGTCTCCTTCGAGCCTCACCTTCGCCGGACAGATCGCCGGCACGACGAGCGCGCCCCAGACGGTGACGCTCACCAACACCGGCACCGCCGCCCTGACCATCAGCGGCATTTCCGCCACCGGTGATTTCGCGCTGTCGAACCGCTGCGGCGGCTCGCTCGGCGCGGGCGCGGCCTGCACCGTCAGCGTCACCTTCACACCCGCCACCGTCGGTCAGCGGACCGGCACGCTCAGCGTTGCAGACAACGCCGCGAACAGCCCGCAGAGCGTCGGGCTGAGCGGCACGGGCCTGTCGAACGGAACGCCGGCCGGCAGCCACCAATTGGGAGTCACCGGCACCGCCGGGACGCTGGTCCAGTCCAGCCAGGTGACGATCGTCGTGCAGTAGCGGAAAAGACGCGACTATCCGCGTGGATGTCGGGTCCGAGGTCCCCCGGGGGCTTGCCGCTCCGGCCGCGTGCGATTCTGCTGCGGCGCATGCACGTGGAGGGGCGGCGGCGAGGTTTCTGCGCGAGAGGCCCGCACGAGAGGGCCGGTGCCGGACCGGCTGCCGGAATCGGTCCTTCCGACCGCGTCGTGTATGATGGCCGGAATCTGCCGATTCCGCCCCCGGAACTCGGCGGGCCATACGAGGAGTATGCCAATGTCAGCTGCTCGAACACGCATCAGCCTGTTTGTCATCACGGCCCTGTTCCTCTTCGCCGTCACCTCAGCGCTGACGCAGGCTCAGTCGAGCGCCTCGGCGGTATCCGTCACGGCGGCCGACTACAAGCGAGCCGAGGGATTCCTCGCCGCCGCGGTGACTCCGCTGGTCGTGGGCGGCAACGTGACGCCCAGGTGGCTGCCGGATGAACGCTTCTGGTATCGCAACCAGACGGCCGACCTCGCCGAGTTCATGCTCGTCGCGCCCGCGTCGAAAACGCGCGGCCCGGCGTTCGACCACGTGAAGCTTGCGGCGGCGCTCGCAAAGGCGGCTGGGGGAACCATCAATCCGCGCCAGTTGCCGTTCCAGTCGTTCGAGTTTTCCGCCGACGGCAAGTCGGTGTCGTTCGATCACGACAAGCGCCGATGGTCATGCGATGTCAAAGGCAGCGCGTGCGCAACGACCGGAGCGGCCACCGGAGCGGACATTGCACCCACCGGCGGCCGAGGCGGGCGGGGCGGCGGGCGCGGGGGCGCGGGCGGCGCGGTGGCCTCTCCCGACGGCAAACGCGCCGTCTTCATCAAGGACTGGAATCTGTGGTCCCGAGACGTCGCGACCAGGGAAGAAAAGGCGCTGACCACCGATGGCGTGAAGGACTTCGGCTACGCCACCGACAACGCAGGATGGGTGTCGAGCGACCGCGCCATCGTGCTGTGGTCGCCCGACTCGAAGAAGATCGCGACCTACCAGCAGGACGAGCGCAACGTCGGTGACATGTACCTGGTCGAGGCCAAGGTCGGGCATCCCGTGCTGCGCGCATGGAAGTACCCGCTGCCGGGCGACCCGGTGGTCGCGATGATGCATCGAGTGATCATCGACGCGGACACGGGCCGAATCGTCAGGTTCCAGATGCCGCCGGACTACCATCGCGCGACGCTCGGCGACAACTTCAGCCTCAGCGACATGCAGTGGAGCCCGGACGGTGCACAGCTCGCGTATGCGTCCACCTCGCGGGATCACAAGCAGGCGATCCTCCGCGTCGCCGACGCGGCCACCGGCACCGTTCGCACCGTGTTCGAGGAATCCGAAAAGACGCACTTCGAGTCGAGAACCGGCTGGCGCGTGCTGTGGGCGACCGGAGAGGTGATCTGGTACTCGCAGCGCGACGATTGGGGACACCTGTATCTCTACGACCTCGCCACGGGACAGCTGAAGAACCGGATTACGTCGGGCGAGGGGCCGGTGACGCAGATCGTGCGGGTCGACGAGAAGACGCGTACGGTCTGGTTCACCGCGATGGGCCGGGAGAAGGGACAGGATCCGTACTTCCGCCATCTGTATCGCATCGGCCTCGACGGGAAGAACTACGTCTCCCTCACACCCGATCCCGGCGATCACGAGGCGCAGGTGTCACCGTCGGGCAAGTTCATCGTCGACACCTATTCGACGTGCGACAAGCCTCCGGTCGTTGAATTGCGCGACGGAGACGGCAGGCTCGTCATGCCGCTCGAGAAGGCCGATATCTCGAAGCTTCTCGCCACCGGCTGGATTCCGCCGATCCCCATTACGGTCAAGGCTCGCGACGGCAAGACCGATCTCTACGGCATGCTGTTCCGGCCGAGCAGGCTCGATCCGAACAGGAAGTATCCGATCATCAACCAGGCGTACCCCGGGCCGCAGTCGGGCAGCGTCGGCGCGCGCACCTTCGCGGCGGCGCGAGGCGACAAGCAGGCCCTGGCGGAACTCGGCTTCGCCGTGGTGTCGATCGACGGGATGGGCACGCCGGGCCGATCGAAGTCCTTCCACGACGCGTACTACGGCGCCATGGGAACCGACAACACCATTCCCGACCAGGTCTCCGGCATGAAGGACGTCGCCCGGCAGTATCCGTGGATCGACATCGACCGCGCGGCGATCTGGGGCCACTCCGGCGGCGGGTTCATCGCCGCCGACGCGATGTTCCGGTACCCCGACTTCTTCAAGGTCGGGATCTCGGAATCAGGGAATCACGATCAGCGGGAGTACGAGGACGACTGGGGCGAGCGCTATCAGGGCCTGCTCGTGAAGACCGCCGACGGCAAGGACAACTACGAAGTCGAGGCGAACCAGACCGAAGCGGAGCACCTCAAGGGGCATCTGCTCCTCGCGCACGGCACGATGGACAACAACGTGCCGCCCTACAACACGCTCCTCGTCGTGGACGCGCTCATCAAGGCCAACAAGGACTTCGACCTGCTCCTGCTCCCGAACCAGCCGCACGGCTACGCCCGCGAGTACGGCACCTACATGATGAGGCGGCGCTGGGACTATTTCGTGCGCTGGCTGCTCGGCGCCGAACCGCCGAAGGAATACCTCCTGCCGGTGCCGCCGCCAGCCGGCGGACGCGGAGGCGGGCCGTCGATCGAACGAATGCACGAACGGTAAGCGAGGGCGCCATTCGCCTGTCCGAGCTACCTGTCGCCGGGCGATCTTGCGTCGGCCGGCTTCTTCGCGTCCTTGGCGGGTTCCTCCAGCGTGTCGAGCACCGATCGCCACGCGAACTTCTTCCCCATGCCGCGAACGTAGTAGTCCATCCACGCCATCTCGGCCGTCGATTTCACGAACTGGTTGCGCGGGTCCGGGATTCCGTGGCTCTCGCCCGGGTAGACGAAGAGCTCGGTCGGCACGCCAAGCCGCTTGAGCGCCATGTGCAGCTCGATCGACTGCGGGCTCGGGACCCGCGGATCGCCCTGCACGACATGGATCATCGTCGGCGTCTTGGCCGCCTTGATGTACTTGATGGGCGACTGAACCCAGTAGGCGTCGAAGTCGTCGTAGGGGAGCTTGTTGCCGAGGTAGAACTGCCGGTTCCGCTGGACGTCGCTCTGGGCATACATCGAAATCCAGTTCGAGGTCCCGGCTCCCGAGCTGATCGCCTTGAATCGATCGGTATGGGTGAGGATCCAGTTGGACCAGTGGCCGCCGGCGCTCCAGCCGAGCGCGCCCATCCGCGAGCCGTCAACCAGTCCCTGCGCGATGAGCGCGTCGACGCCTGTCATGATGTCGTCGAATCCCGGCGGGAAGTAGTTCCCGACGATGCCGTTGCGATGGGCTTCGCCGTAGTTGGTCGAGCCGCGGTAGTTCGGCCGGAGCACGACGTACCCTGCGCCCGCGTACACCTGTGATCCGTAGCCGCCGTTGAACCCGAGCGTGTCGGCGGACGCCGGCCCGCCGTGGATCGCGACGATGAGCGGGTAACGCTGGCCGGGCTGGTAGCCGGCAGGCTTGATGAGGACGCCGCCCACCGTCTTGCCGTCCTTCGACTTCCACGTGAACTCTTCCTGATCGCCGAGCGCGAAGTCACGGACCTGTGGATTCGCGTCGGTGAGCTGCTTCCAGGCCGATCGGTCGGCCGCCTGGTTGATCTCCGCCACCGTGTAGAGCGACGGAGGGTTGGCTCCATCCGAGTAGTTGAGGAAGATGATGCCCGTGTCCTCGTCACGCCGCGCCGTCAGGGAAGCCTTCACGTTCGTGATCTGGCGGACCGCGTCCTTCTCTACGTCGAGCGCCAGCACCTGATCGGCAGCCCTGATGCCCTCGTTGAAGTAGATGGTCGAGCCGTCTTTCGACCAGAACCCGATCGCCAGGTCGCCGTCGAACGACGATCCGAGCTTGCGCCACTTCCCGCCGCGATCGCCAGGGGCGCGGAGATACACCCGCTGGTTCGTCATGCTGTACTGCGTGAGGTCGTTCGGCGCGGAGAAGGCCACGAACCGGCCATCCGGCGAGAAGCTCAGGCCGCTTTCCCCGACCTCGCGGTTGTCGA
The DNA here is from genome assembly GCA_963843385.1 of uncultured Acidobacteriota bacterium. Classification (GTDB taxonomy): domain Bacteria; phylum Acidobacteriota; class Vicinamibacteria; order Vicinamibacterales; family JAKQTR01; genus CAVOHU01. Next base: position 155,082 of record CAWJJY010000003.1, on the reverse strand, counting down.
GCAGCCGCTCGATCTGGCCGGTGGCGACCTCGATCAAATAGGGGTTGCTGTTGATGTTCTGCTCGGTGATGTTCCGATCGTAGCGGCCCGCCGAGATCCCGCGGAACCCGACCCACTTCCCGTCATCGGACATTGTGAAGTCCGCGACCGTGATGGCCGGATCCTTCGTGAGCTGCGTCGTCTTGCGTGGGGAGAGATCGACCGCCCAGAGGCTGGCGAGCGGCGTTTCCGCGTTGCGGATGTCGACCGTGAACTTCTTTTCGCGCCGCAGCTTTTCGTCGGCGTCCGACGAGTCGGCTCCGACGAAGTAGATGCGGGAGCTGTCGGGCGCCCACTGCCAGGCCCCGATGCCGGCCGCCTGCTTCGTCAGCTGTTCGGCCGCGGTCGTGTCGATCCCGGCCACGGGGAGCCGGTAGAGCTGCTCCTCGCCAGGTTTGCCGCTTCTGTACACGAGCGAGCGGCCATCGCGGCTGAAGGCGAAGGTGGAGACCCCCTCCTTCGCGTCGGTGATCTTCCTGGCCTCTCCGCCGTCGGGCCGCATCATGTACAGCTGGCTCTGGCTGGCTGTGCTGGAAGGCGCCTCACGGTTGGATGCGAACACGAAGAAGCTTCCGTCCCGCGACCATTTCGGATCCGACTCGTTCTTGTCCTTCGTGAACGTCATCTGGCGCGTCGAGGACACCCCTTGCTGGAGCGACACCCAGTAGATGTCCGACTGGCGCCTCGCTTCCTTCCAGTCGGGCGTCGAGATCGTGTAGAGCATCGACCGTCCGTCAGGGCTCGGCGTGGCCGCGCTGACCTGACGCATCTTCTGCATGTCGAGAAACGTCATCGGCCGCTTGGCAGCCGGTGTTGACGCCTGCGCCTGGGTCGGCGCAGGCGTTTCGAGCCGCGCTGATCCGGCCTGGCCTGAAAGCAAGGTCGGGCCGGTGATGCCCAGGCTGGCCAGAAGGGCCAGGCAGGTGAACATCCGCCCGCCGGCGGGTCGGAGGGATCGCGCGATGACGGTCCGAAGAGTGCGAGAAAGAAACATGTCAGCCTCGGAAGTGAAGGAGGAATCAGGACGCGCGGGGGATCGATTGCCGAACCCCGCCCGCTTATCATCTGCAACCCGCCCCGGGTGTCAAGGCCGAAGCGTCAGGCACACCCGGCCCGGATTTTGCTACGATGAAAGCATGACAAAACAACTCGTGTTGGTCATCACGTGTGCGACGTTCCTGGCGGGAGTGGCGGCCGCGCAAGACCCGAAGCTCGTGGCGAAGGGGCAGGGCCTCACCGTCAAGAACAAGTGTTCCATGTGCCATCTCATCGGCGGCAAGGGCGGCAAGATCGGCAAGCCTCTCGACGGAGTGTCGGAGCGCCAGGATGCCGCCGCGCTGAAGCGCATCCTCACCGATCCGCTGAAGGAGTTCCCCGACGCGAAGATCAAGATGCCGAAGGTTGCCTGGGCTCCTGGTGACGTCGATGCCGTCATTGCCTACCTGGACACGCTGAAAGCCACCCCGGCGAAGTAGGTCCGTTCGCCCGCGACGCCTTGAACGATGGGGCCCCATCGGGTGGGGATGTGTGTACCTCCCCGCCCGAGGCCCCCGCGTCTCCCAACTCCCAGTGCCGCAGTTCGACGCAAACGGGGGCGCGTTGTCCTCGCGGACGCTCGACGTCCCTAGTGTCCCGAGTCAGAAGTTCGCCGACATATTCCGGGCGGGGCATCCCGCCTCGCTCAGGTTGCTTCTCCCTCGCATATTCCCGATATTCTCGGTCGTCGCGCCTTGCGATCCGGGCGCCGCGCTCCGGACTATTTGTCACCGAACTTCTGACTCGGGACACTCGCTCCAATCAGGCGAGTCAGCCCGCGACGGTTCCGGAAGCGGATGTGTGTCGGGTGGGTGAGTGCGTGCCGCCCCGCGCGATCAGCAGGCCGACTGGTCCAGCCTCGTGCCAGCTCAACGATTGGAATCTGGGGGCGGCCGGGCGGTCGCGCCCCAGATTCCGCTTGGCCAGCACCCTCTTCGCCAGGGCGGCTCAGAAGGCGATGACGTAGGAAACGCCGAACACGTGCACCGAGTAGTTGAACGCCTGTTCGTTGGTCGGGAGTACTCCGCTCGGGGTTCCAAGCCCCAGCTGCATACCCTCGTAGACCCAGTCGTTGGACGTCATGTGGAGGTACGAGTAGACCACCCTCAGAGACTGCCCCCGGGCCACCGAATAGACGGCGTTCAGGCGCAGCTCCGACGTGTTGGTTGTGACCCTCGGCAGCGAAGCCGCCGGGATGAAGAAGGCCGCCACCGTCGACGGTGAGGCGCCGGGCAGTGCGAGGAGGTTGTTCGCCCAGTTCCCGCCGTTCACCGTGTTATCCGAGCCGGACCGGCTCGCGAGGAGGTTGGCGGTCACGTCGAGCTTGCCCGTGGTGCCTCTCAGCCCGAGCCCAATCGTGTTCACCTTGTCGTTCATGTCGGTGAACCAGTTCAGGCAGGGGTCGACCTTGCCGTTGTTGTTTCGCTGCTGCAGCGAGGTGTATCCGTCGCAGCCGTTGCCGGAAAGCGCTGTGAACCCGTTCACCGATGTCGTGTTGTTGTTGGCGGTGAACGTGTTCCCCGCCGACCCCGAGACGATGTTCTCGTAGGTGTAGAAGACGTCCGCGCTCAGATGGCTGCCGATCGCGTAGGAGGCGTCCACGTTGGCCGCCGTCGTTTTCGAGCTCTGCAGTCCGTAGGTCGAGGCGGGGTACTTGTCCTTGTTGTAGTCGACGCCCGCCTGCAACGCGAACGCACTGCCGGGCTGCCAGGTGATCGCGGCACGAAGGCCGTTGCGATCGCGGTCGGCCACGTAGTACCGCCTCATCCCGAGCAGTTCGCTGATTCGGTTGCGGTTCCCGTAGAGACTGTTCGAGAGGGCGCCGTTGTTCGGGAAAAAGACGCTGTCCACGAACACGCCGCCGTTGTAGCCGGCCACCGGGCCGTATCCGGTCAGCCCGGCCTGCCTCATCGCCTGGTATGCCGACATCGTCTGCCCTGCAGGCACGACGTTCGCGTACGGGACGAGCGCCAGGAACGCGTTCTCGTTGTAGCTGGGAGCCCGCCGCTGGGAGAACTCGTATCCGACGCGGGCGACGACATCCGACCCGGGCGTCGCGCGCCAGTTCGCCTTGAACGTCGACTCGTTGGTGACGGCCGCGTCGGCGCAATCGGCCCACGAGCCCGGGCACTCGCGGTTGAGGCGCTGGTATTGATAGCTGCCCGTCAGGTGGTGCCCGCTGAACACCGCGTAATCGGCTTCGAGGTTGAACTGATTCAGCTTCCTGCTGTAGGGCCGGTTCGCGTTGGCGTTGTCGCCGAGGATCGCACCCAGCGGATTGGCCGGGCCGGCCGGGAAGCTCGCGTTCGCATGGGCAACCTCGCCCGCATCCCCGTACTGGTAGATGTGGATCGCCGTGCGGTTGTTCTGATCATCGTACTTGTAGGCCGCGACGAGGCTCAGCTTCTTGACGGGCCGGCTGGTGACCTTCAGGTTCACGGCCGAGCTGACCACGAGGCCATCGAGCGATGTGACAGGCACCACGGGCGTCGTGGAGTCGGTCAGGAACGTGTCGTTCTGCGTGTTGCGCCCGTAGGACCCCGAGGCGACCACCTTCGTCGTCGACCAGAGGTTGAAGCCGCCCGTCGCGCTGAACTGGCTGAAGTTGTTGCTCGGCGTGCTGCTCATCGTATTGACGGTGGAGGTCGGCGTCGCCCAGTTCTGCCACGAGAAGGACGACACGTTGTTCTTGAAGTACGACCCGTAATACCCGGCCTGCGCGAAACTCCGGGCGCCCTTGAAGTTCAGGCTCACGTTCACCTGGGTGGTGTCGGTGTCGATCCTGTCCGGGACAATCGTCGCGATGTCGCCGCCCGTGTTGCGGGAGACGGTCCCCATGGGCTTGGTCCCTTCCCGATGCTCGGGCCGGAAGTTGAGGTCCAATCCCCATTGCTCGCCGATGTTGAAGCTGGCGCCCGCCTCGAATCGGGACCTCGTCGTGTACATGTTGAAGTTGTGGAACAGCCGGAGATCCGCGTTGGCCGCGGCCTCGACCTGCGCGCGCTGCGCCGCGTTTGGCGTGAGCAGCGTGCCGACGGTGGGCGAGGTCGTCTGGACGTCCACGTACGGCGCGGTGCCGATCGACGGGATCAGGCCTCTCGCGCTGGTGGTGTTGACGGCATTGGCCGCCCCGGTGCTGCCCGCCACTGTCGGAACCAACCACGACGCGGGCAGCGTCAAGGCGCTGGTTCCCGCTCCGTCGTACGGCGTCTGGTAGCTGTCGGATCGGTTCCTGCGCAGCGAGTCGAATCCGAGTACGAAGCGGTACTTGCCCTGCACGCCGGCTTCGCCGCTCAGGCTGCGTGAATCCAGGCCGAGGTCGTTGCCCTTGACGCGAAAGCGCAGCGCGCTGTCGCCGTCGTAGGCGCCGCCGGCGCGGATGTCGAAGCTGCCGATGAACAAGCCGCCCTTCTTCTGCAGGCCGTTGAATTCCCCGGCCTTGTACGATCCGTTCGTCACGTCGCTGCCGCCGATTTCAACCGTGCTCGTCAGCCTCGTCAAATCTGCGGCGGTCTGGGCAGCCGCCCGGTTCGTGGATGCCGCAAGGGCCATCGCGATCAGCACGAAGCGCGCCGCGGCCACTGAGGTCCGGGTGGTGAATCCTCTCGCATTCGTAGTCATTCGTTCGTCCCCGGTTGAATGTGGTCAGCGCTGGTACTTCGAACCGGCCGGATGGTTCGATCCGTGGACCAGGACGTGGCAGTTCACGCAGGCGCGGGCGGCAAGTTGCGCGCGCGTCGCGGCCGCGCCGGGCGCCTGGAGTCCGTTGACGGTCGTCACCTTGCCGGTCGCCAGGTTGGCGCCGCTGTTGACCTGGTTGCCATGGTCGCCGCTGTGACACTCCTGACACAGGAACGGCACCCGCGTCTTCAGCAGTGACGGGTTGGCCGACCCGTGGGGCGTGTGGCAGTTGACGCAGTTGTCGCTGACGGGGCTGTGCTCCCAGAGGAAGGGACCCCGCTTCTCCGCATGGCAGGTGTAACAGGTTTCGTTGACGGAGTTCTTGACGAGCAAGGTCGGACCGGTCGACCCGTGAGGGTTATGGCAGTCCGTGCACACCATCTTGGCGGGGCTGCCGATGCCGGTGACCGCCAGCGGGTGCGCCGAGATGCGGCGGACCTGCGCCCGTTGCGCCTTGTGGCAGGTGAAGCACACTTCAGCCTGCGTCGCCTTGTTCAGCACCCGTTGCTCGGCCGCGTGCATGTTGTGACAATCGGTGCAGGCCACACCCCGGCTCTCGTGCTGGCTGCCCCTCCAATGCGCGCGCGGCTGGATGCGCGTGTCGTGGCAGGTGAGGCACGGGGCGTTGCGAGCGTCCGCCAACGAAAGGTGCTTCAGCTTGTTGCCATAGACCACGTCGGGAGGTGTTCCGAAGTCCTTCAGGTGCCCTTCGCTAGCGCCATGGCACTGCTGGCATCCGGGCGCGCGGGAGTCGGCCCTGAGCCCGTGACGGCTCTGGTAAATCGACAGCACCGGTGTCGCCCACGTCTCGTTGTGGCACGCGGTGCACACGGCGTCCTTCTCCAGAATGGCCTTGGTCGCGGTCTGCTTGGGAACCGCCCCGGTCGCGCTCACGCCCGCCAGGAGCATGACCGCACAGAAGCCTCCCCACTCGATCAAGCGCTTCATGGTGTTCTCCACGGTTCCAGCGAACGATGAGTGCCTGCCGGACCGTAACCTCTATCCAGGACCGTTCATGACGCTTCTGTGGCGAGTCGCGAGCACGCCCGCGTAAAGCACGGCCACCGCGTGTGGCCATTCCGAGCGAGGCCGGAACGCGTCACGTGTGTTGTTCAGGCAGGTGAGGGCGTCGCTGCCAGTTTGCCCTTGACCGCCGGCGACGCCTGGACGCGCTCGGAGCAATTCGCGTTCCCGTGCGGTCGGACTCCGAGGGCCCGGGCACGCCCGCTGCATGGCGTACGGTGACCAGTCGGCTGAATCGGCCGGGTACTCGCGTTGCTCACCTTCCGGCGACGTGAATCGGCGCATTTGAGGCATTTCGGTGGGTGGGCTGGACGCCGATTCGTGACGGGTCGGGCGGCCAGAGAGACTGCCAGGTCTGACAGGATCAGCAGGCGCAGGCATGACGTATCTGTCAGGCGGGTCGATGGAGAGAGCGCGTTCAGCGGGTCGGCCGTGCCGCCCTCCTGTGGGGGGCGGCGCGGGAAACCTGCTAAACTACAAAGGGTCCGTCACATAACGAACACGCCGGAGGAACGTGCCGCGCCCGAGCACTGGCATGGGACCCCTACGACTGCCCAAAGTGGAGCGGCTCACCGGCCGTATCGCCGCCGGAATGTGCCTGTTGCTGATCATTCCGCTGGCGGGCGGCCTCTACCTGCTTTCCCGCACCCAGTACGACCACGCCGTCGAGGCGAGGCGCGGCGCAGCTGACCTCGAGGTTCGCATCCTCGAAGCGGCGCTGCGCCACGACATGATCGCGAGGGACACCCGCCTGATGACGGGCATCCTGGAAGAGGTCGGGCACCAGCCGGAAGTGATGCGGGCGATGGTGGTCGACCACAACGGGATCGTCAAGTTGTCGAGCCGGGCGTCGGAGGTCGGGATCCAGACGTCGCGCTCGTCACCCACCTGCCTGGTCTGCCACGCCGAAACGCCCGCCGTGCGCCAGCGCTGGGTGATTCTCCAGGAAGACGGGGCAGACGTCCTTCGCGACGTCCTGCCAATCGAGAATCGGCCCCAATGTCACCGCTGCCACGATCCGGCCACCAAGCTGAACGGCATGCTCGTCCTCGACGTGTCGCTCGCGCCGGTCCAGGCGAGATTCCGGGGAGACCTGCGGCGGCTGGGAGCGGCGACCTCCTTCGTAGCGCTCCTCATGCTCGGCGGAGCCGGCTGGCACATCCGGCGGACGGTGCTCGCACGCCTGGCGAGACTCCGCCACACGGCGCGGGCCATTGCGGGCGGCGCCCTCGGTGACCGCGCTGACACATCCGGCGACGACGTCATTGCCTCGCTTGCGACCGACTTCAACGCGATGGCGGATGCCACATCGCGGCTGATTGGCGAGATCAAGGAGCGCGAGCAGCAGATGTCGGGCGTCCTCAACAGCTTGGACGACGGCCTGATCGTGCTGAACCGCGATTTCAGGGTGGTCGCGGCGAATCGCTCGATTTCCAAGTGGCTCGGGTCGTATCCGGAGACGCTTCGCGGCCAGACCTGCCGCCACCTGGCCGGTCACGCGCTGCCGTGCCGCGACGATCCTGAATGTCCCACGGCGCGCTGCCTGTCCACCGGCCGATTGGAACAGGCGACTTACCGCCTGCCCCCGTCCAGCACCGACGGTGACGAGCGCGTGTACGAGATTTACGCCTCGCCCGTTTATACCGACGACGGCTCGGTCGGGCAGGTGGTCGAAGCCTGGCGGGACATCACCGATCGTGTGCGCGAGGAAGAACATCTGGCCGAATTCGAGCGGCTCTCCTCGCTTGGCGTCCTGGCCTCGGGCCTTTCGCACGAGGTGAACACCCCGCTGGCGAGCATGCTCACCTGCTCGGAAGCCATCATCGATCAGCTGCAGGGCGCCATGGCGGGTCCCGTCGGGCCGGCCACGCTCGAATCCATCAGCGACAGCGCGTGCGTCATCCGGGAGCAGGTGCTTCGGTGCCGCACCATCACCGAGCAGTTCCTGCGGTTCGCGCGGGGCATCCCGCCCGCCACCGAGCCCATCGATCTCCGGTACGTCGTCGATTCGGTGATCTCCCTCGCGAGGCCGACCGCGCGCGCCGCCGGCGTGGAGCTCCAGCTGGTGGGCAATGGATCGCTCCCGATCGTCAGCTCCAACACCGAGGTCGTGCAGCACGTCGTGTTGAACGTGCTCGTCAACGCCATCGAGTCGTGCGGCGAGAGCGGCGGCAAAGTCGTCGCGACGTTCAGCGTCGGCCCCGACATTCGCCTGCAGATCCGGGACAACGGGTGCGGGATTTCGCCTGAGGTGCAGAAGCGGCTGTTCGAGCCGTTCCGGACGCAGAAGCCGCACGGAACCGGGCTCGGCCTGTTCCTGTCGCGCACCTTCATGCGGCGCTTCAACGGAGACGTGCGCCTGGTGGAAAGCGCCGTCGGCCGGGGGTCGTGTATCGAACTCGTGTTCCCGTTCTCCCATCCAGAGGCATCGTGAACAGTTCAGACCACGAGATTCGCGTGCTCCTCGTCGATGACGACCCGGTGTTCCGCCGTGTCATGGGTTCGGAGCTGGTCCGGCGGGGCTACACCGTGGAAACCCGGTCCAGCGGCAAGGAAGTGCTCGACCCGGCAGCCAGCGCGGATGCAGACGTCGTGCTCCTCGATCTCAAGCTCCCCGACATGGACGGCATCGATGTCCTCAGGGAGCTGCGCGCGCGCACCGCCGCGGCCGGCATCATCGTGCTGACCGGGCACGGGACGATCGACACCGCCGTCAAGGCCATGCGCCTCGGCGCCCACGACTACCTCGAGAAGCCGTGCCCGATCGCCAAGCTCGAGCTGGCCATCCAGAAGACGCACGAGCACGTGCGCCTCGTCAATCGCCAGCGCGTGCTCGAGGACGGCTACGCGCCGCCGCGCGTCGGCGCCGAGATCGTCGGCGGCAGCGCCGCCAACCGGAAGCTGCTCGACGCGGTCGCCCGCATTGCCCGCACCGACTCGACCACGCTCATCCTGGGAGAGACCGGCGTCGGCAAGGAACTGGTGGCGACGCGGCTGCACACGCAGAGCGGCCGAAGCGAGGCCCCGTTTGTGGCGGTCAACTGCGCCGCCCTCCACGACGAGCTGTTCCAGAGCGAGGTGTTCGGCCACGAGAAGGGCGCCTTCACCGGTGCGGATCGGCTGAAGCACGGCCTGTTCGAAGTGGCGAGCGGCGGCACCATCTTCCTGGACGAGGTCGGAGACACCAGCCCCGAGGCGCAGGCCAAGCTGCTGAGAGTCCTCGAGACGGGCCGCTTCCGCCGGCTCGGGGGCACGCGGGAGATCGCGGTCGACGTGCGCGTGGTGGCCGCGACCAATCGCGATCTCACCCAGGCCGCCGCCCGCGGACACTTCCGGGAGGATCTCTATTATCGCCTCGCGACCTTTACGGTGACGATTCCGCCGCTGCGCGCCCGGCCAGAGGACATTCCCGAGCTGGTGGACTACTTCATCAGCCGGTTCAACCGCCGGTTCTCCTCGACGAAGGTCGTGGACGCCCTGGCGCTGGAGGCGCTGAAGCGCCATCAGTGGCCGGGCAACGTGCGGGAGCTGATTCACGTGATCGAGCAGAGCTACGTGCTCTGCGACGGGGACGTCATTCAGCTCGAGGATCTTCCAACCACGGTGCGCGGGGAAGACCCCACGCCACGGGTGGCCGAGAGCGGCGAGATGCCGACCCTGCGCGAGGTCCAGCGCCGCCACATCATGTGGGTCCTCGACAAGGTCGGCGGTAACCGGTCTCGGGCGGCTCACGCGCTGGGAATGTCCGAACGCACCTTTTACAGGATTCTCGAGCGCCATCGCGACAGGTCGCTCGCCTCGACCGGCTCAACCGAGCGGCGCCCGAGCCGGAAACCCTGACAGTTCTGACAACGCCGGGCCCCTCCACCCTGTCACTTCCGTCAGTCCTTCACGTGCCCGCGATCGCCGCGAGCGCAGCCGATCCCGCCTTCCGCAGTCCCAGTCTTCAGCGCCGGGGCCTCGATTGCTCGAGTTCGCGGCTGACCGACGGGCCCTCGGACCTCGCAGTTCCGGGTTGATCGGCACGATCGAGCCGCGCGCAGCGCACCGGGCGCGCGCCCTTCGAGGGGGCCTCGCCGGGAGAACCGGCCGACGCCCGGAGGAAGCCCGCGGCGGACGGGGAACGGGACTTGCTAGAGGCTGGAACGGGGGAGGACAAGACATGGAAGCGACAACCGCTCTCGTGCTCGTACTCGGATCTCTGTTCGTCGGGATCACGCTCCTGCTCGCGTTGGGGTACGTGGATACCGAGAAGGAGCGCGCCAGACAGGCAGCCGCACGCGAAGCCGGGACGGCGATGCCCGCCGCGGCGATGGCCGCCGAGCCCCGCTTCTTCGCGTCTGCGCAGGCAGTGAGCGCTCCGCCGGCCGTCGTCTTCGACGATGCGCTGGTGGGCAAGCTCGAGGATCACCTTCGAGTTGAACAGGCGCTGCTCGCGCAATTCGTCCACAACCCCTCGATCGACAACCTGTATCGACAGACCGGCGCGGCCGTCCACGTACACTGACCGTCCCGGGTGCATCACAATTCCGGCGGCACAATGACCCGATTGTGCCGCCCCGAGCGCTGCCGGATCGGGTCACCGCGGCCTTCCTGTGAGGCCGGGCAGGGATACGCATGGACGAACGCATCCGGACGGCGGAGCTCTTCAAAGGTCTGAGCGCGAGCAGGCTGCTGCGCCTCTCGACCATCGGAAGACCTCGGACCATGCGATCGGGCGAGTATCTCTTCCTGCTCGGCGACAGCGCCCAGCACATCTGCATCGTGGCGAGCGGCCAGATCGACCTGTGTTTCCCGCTCAGCATCGGGGGCGTCGTCAAGGACATCACCGTGGAGTCCGCCGGCCCCGGCAAGACGGTCGGATGGTCTGCGCTGGTCAAGCCGTTCCGCTTCACGTTGTCGGCGCGGGCCCCGGAGCCGTCCGAGGTGATTGCGTTCGGAAGGCAGGACCTGCTGCAGGTCTTCGAGAGCGACCAGGAGATCGGGCGAGTGGTCGTCGACGGCATCGCCGAGCTCATGGCCAATCGGCTCTCGATGTTCCAGGCGCTCTGGGCGCGCGAACTGCAACGACGTCTGGCTTCCGGGGCCCCCGGCGCGGGGCTCTGATGTGCTGTCCCGGCAACCCTTGCGACGCCGCCTTCGGTCGGGTTGAGGAGTCGAATCCGTGATCTTCGGCGAAAAGTTGAGTCCGACCGAACGGCTGCTTGTCGGGGCCTTCACCGTGGTGATGGCCACGGGCGGTTTCTGGGCCGGCCGGGTGGCGTTCAGCCCGAGCGGGGCCATCGTCCAGCCGATTCAGTTCAATCATCTGAAACACGTCAAGGATGCCGGGCTGGAGTGTTCGGTCTGCCATCAGTACTACGCCGAGCATCAGCATTCTGGACTTCCCGATCTCTCGGTCTGCACCGGGTGCCATCAGCAGCCGCTGGGAAAATCGTCCGAGGAACTGAAGCTGATCAAGCTGGCCGCTGAAGCCGCGCCGCCCCCGTTCCGGAAACTCTTCCGGCTCCCGGATCATGCGTACTACTCGCATCGCCGCCACGTCACCGTCGCGAAACTCCAGTGTCCCACCTGCCACGGCGCCATCGCGGACTCGACCGCGCCGCCCTCGCGCCCGCTGGTGACCATCACGATGAAGACGTGCACGGACTGCCACACGCGCCAGAGCGTGCAGACCGACTGCACGGCCTGCCACAGGTAAGGGAGACAGTCGTGATCATCACCCGACGGAGCTTCCTTGTCGGTGCCACGGGTGCAGGGATTGGCTTCGGGCTGGGCGCCTTCTCCCATCAGTTTCCGCTCGCGCCTCCGCATTTCGGACCCGATTGGGCCCCGGGCGAGGAGAGCTTCGTGCCCTCCACGTGCATGCTGTGCCCCGCGCACTGCGGCATCAAGGTCCGCCTGGTGGATGGCCGGCCCGTCAGGATCGATGGCAACCCGCTGCATCCGGTGAGCCAGGGAGGCCTGTGCCCGAAGGGCCGCGCCGGACTGCAGTTGCTCTATCACCCGGGTCGGCTCAAGGGGCCGATGCAGCGCGTCGGGCCGCCGGGATCGGACAAGTTCGAGCCTATCGCGTGGGACGCGGCCCTCGATCGACTGGCCTCTGCGCTCAAGGCTGCGGGCGCTCCGGGCGGGGCGGGTTCGGTGGAGTGGCTGGTCGGCGACCCCGGCGGCCTGATGGGCGAGTTGATCGCGGGATTCTGCGGCGTGTGCGGCACCACGCGAATCACCGTGGACGATTACCGGGACGGCTCCGCTGACGTGCTGCGGATGTGCCAGGGCATCGCGACGCCGCCCGCCTACGATCTCGCCAGCGCCGACCTCGTGCTCTCATTCGGTGCCGGGCTGTCGGAGGCGTGGTGGGCGATGCCCCGGGCCGCCCGTGCGCGCGACGGCGAGGGACGCCAGGCGCCGCGGTGGATCCAGGTGGACGTCAGACTTTCGCGCAGCGGGGTCAGCGCCGACGAGTGGCTGCCGGTACGGCCGGGCACCTACGGCACGCTCGCGCTCGGGCTCGCCTACGTCATCGTCAAGGAAGGCCTCTACGACCCCGACGCCGTCTCGCGCGACGTGGCCGGATGGGAAGACTGGACCGCGCCCGATGGAACCCGGCACCTCGGGTTCCGCACGCTGGTCCTGCGGCACGGCAGGCCCGAAGACGTCTCGGCGCGAACCGGTGTACCGGTTGCGAGGCTGACCTCGCTGGCCAAGGCGTTCGGCTCCGCTCGCCGCGCCGTCGCGGTCTGGGACCAGGCGGTGTCCTGGCGGACCGGCGGGCTCTCCGACGCGCTGGCCATCCACGCCCTCAACACGCTCACCGGACGGCTCAACCGACCGGGCGGCCTGTTCGTGCAGGGCCCGATGCCGGCGATGCCGGGACCCTTCGACGGCGCCTCAGCCGGGGCCGTCGATCTCGCGAAAGCGCCGCTCACCTCGACGAGCTGGCCTGCCACCGGCGGGGCCGCGGCCACGCCGGCCAAGGTGGCGTTCCTCTACTACGCGAACCCGGTCGCGTCGGCCCCGGACGCCGAGGCCGCGCGGAAGGCGCTCTCGAGCGTGCCGTTGGTCGTGTCGTTCTCGCCGTTTTTCGACGAGAGCGCGCGGTACGCGAACCTGCTGCTTCCCGATCACACCTACCTCGAGCGCTGGCAGGACGGGCTCGCCCCAGCCGCGGTCAGTTCACCGGTGTGGGGAGTGGTGCGGCCGGTGGTCAGCAAGCCGCTCCAAGACACACGTGCGACCGGGGACGTCATACTCGGCCTGGCGACCCGCCTCGGCGGCCAGGCGGCGGCATGGGCCCGCTGGCCATCGGTCGAAGACCTGGTGCATCAGCGGGGTCTCGCGCTGGCAAGCGCCGCTCGCGGGAGCAGCTTCGTCGATATGTTCCGGCAGCGTGAACTCCGCGAGCTGGAGGGACGAGGCTGGTGGCTGCCTCACGGGCAGGCGCCGGAAGAGTTCTGGCAGGCCATCCTCGACACGGGCGGCTGGTTCGATCCGCTCGTGGACTACCAGGACGGAAGCGGGGTCTCGCAGCATCCCGACGGTCGCGTCTGGATCTTCCCGGCCGAAGCGAGGCAGCGCCTCGCGAAGTCGGGCGCATCGCTGGCCGAAGGGTTCCTGCCGGTCGTTGCGGAGACGGCTCCCGACGCCGGGCCCGCACGCGAGTTCCCGCTCCAGATGGTGCCGTTCCGCGTCATGACGCTCGCCTCGGGCGGGACCCCGTTGATGCCGTGGCTCCTTGAACACCTCGGGGTGCTCAACGGCAGCGCATGGGAGACCTGGGTCGAGATCAGTCCCGACACGGCAAGACAGCAGGGCGTTCAATCCGGACAGCGGGTGCGGGTCGAGTCGAAGCAGGGCGGATTCGAGGCGACTGTCCGGCTGTTCCAGGGCGCGCAACCCGGCGTCGTGAACGTGCCGTACGGCCTGCATTCCTACGTCGAGGGATGGGGTGAGGCCCGGGGCGCCAATCCGCTCGCGGCCATCGGCGGACGGGCGGATCCGGCGAGCGGCATGCCCGACTGGTATTCGACACGCGTGCGGCTGGTGCGGGTCTAGCAGCCCGGGGTGGAAGTGCGTCGTCGCACCGAAACCGGTGATGCGCCCGGATCGCAAGGCGCGAGACGCGAGAATATCGGGAATATTTGAGCGTTGAGCAACGCGGCGAGGCGGGATGCAGCGCCGGTTGAATGCAGACGGACTTTCACCTCGGGCTGCTAGGGCCTCCAGGGTACTGAGGAGACGGGCATGGCGCGTTGGGGAATGGTCATCGATCTCGGGCGGTGCAACGGGTGCCAGGCGTGCGAGATTGCCTGCCGCTCCGAGAACAACGTCGCCGTAGGCGGGCCGCAGGCGGCCGGCGAGCACCGGACGATTTCGTGGATGCAGGTGCGCACCGAGATTGAAGGGGAGTGGCCGGACTTGCGGGCCCGATTCGTCCCGCAGCCCTGCATGCACTGCGACCGGCCGCCTTGCACGCTGGTGTGTCCTGTCCAGGCGACCTCCATCGACCACGAGGGCATCGTCAACCAGATCTACACGCGGTGCATCGGCTGCCGGTACTGCGCCAACGCGTGTCCCTACACGGTGAAGTTCTTCAACTGGCGGCGCCCGGTGCACCCGCCCTCGACCGAGGCGGGCCTCAATCCCGACGTGTCGGTGAGGCCGGTCGGGGTCATCGAGAAGTGCACGTTCTGCAGCCACCGGCTGCAGAAAGCCCGGGAGCAGGCGCGCGTGGAGGAACGGCAGCTTCGCGAGCAGGACTACGTGCCGGCCTGCGCGGACAGCTGTCCGACCGGTGCGATCGTGTTCGGAAACCTCGACGACCCGACGCACCGGGTGGCCGAGCTGGCGCGCGATCCGCGCGCATTCCGGCTCCAGGAAGGCCTGGGCACGCTGCCCAAGGTCTACTACTTGTCTCGACGAGACTAACGTGACAGACCTCGAAATCGTCTCCAGCCTGCCCCAGGACGAGCGCGTGCTGCTCATGCCGCTGGTGCGCACGACGAAGACCTTCTGGCGATGGGCGGTGGTGCTTGCCGCCGTCGCCGCGTGGGGCGCCTTCGCGTATGCCTACCAGCTGCAGAACGGCCTCGGCGCCACCGGTCTGAACACCCCGGAGTACTGGGGCATCTACATCATCTGCTTCGTCTTCTTCATCGGCATCTCGCATGCCGGCACGCTGATCTCCGCGATTCTCCGCGTGGCCAACGCCGAGTGGCGCCGATCGATCACGCGGTCGGCCGAGTTCATCACCGTGCTCGTCATCGGGTTCGGCGCGATACAGCCGATCCTCGACCTGGGCCGTCCCGATCGCGTGCTGAACGTGTTTCTCCACGCCCAGCCGTTCTCTCCGCTGCTCTGGGACGTGTTGAGCATCGGCCTCTACTTCACCGCAAGCAGCGTCTACCTGTACGTGCCGATGATCCCGGACCTGGCACGCATCCGGGACCTCGGGCTGCGGCCGAAGCTGCTGTACTCGTTCCTGGCCATCGGCTATCACGACACGCCCGAGTCGAGGCACACGCTGGAACGGATCATCGCGATCCTGGCGGTGGCGGTCATCCCGGTTGCCGTATCGGTCCACACCGTGATCGGCTGGATCTTCGCGCTGACGCTGAAGCCGATGTGGCACAGCGCGATCTTCGGGCCCTACTTCGTCATCGGCGCGATCTTCTCGGGCATCGCCGCACTCATCATCGCGATGGCCATCCTGCGCCGTGTCTACCGGCTCGAG
The DNA here is from genome assembly GCA_963843385.1 of uncultured Acidobacteriota bacterium. Taxonomy (GTDB): domain Bacteria; phylum Acidobacteriota; class Vicinamibacteria; order Vicinamibacterales; family JAKQTR01; genus CAVOHU01. The sequence goes on along the minus strand of CAWJJY010000003.1, from coordinate 139,568 downwards.
GCGTACTTCAAGGACGTCCACTTCAACAACATGGGCCTCCTGTTGTTCGTGATGACCGTCCTGTGGTTCTACTTCACCTTCGCCGAGCACCTGACGGTCTGGTACGGCGGCGAGGCGTCGGAGCTGGCCACGCTCTACGCGAAGCTGACCGGGGCGTTCGCGGTCCCGTTCTGGACGATGGTGGCCTGCTGCTTCTTCATTCCGTTCGCGCTGATGGCGCGAAAAGCGACGCGCAACGTGACCGGCTGCACCATCGCGTCGATCGCGGTCGTCATCGGCATGTGGCTCGAGCGCTTCAACATCGTCGTGCCGACCTCACTGCATCCGCGCATCGAGGCGCCGGCGGTGCACTACTTCCCGTCCTGGGTCGAGTTGTCGATCATGTCGGGCACGCTTGCCGGCTTCGTGCTGGTCTACATGATTGCGACCAAGTTCTTCCCGATCATCTCGATCTGGGAGATCAAGGAAGGCCGGGAGAAATCGGTCGAAGAGGTGTCAGAGCGAATCAACTCGTATCTCCCGGACGATCTCGCGGCGGTGAAATCATGAGCAGACACGGCCTTGCAGCACCCCCGCGCGCTGTCGCACGACCGCGCGTCCCGGCGCTCTTCGCGCAGGTCGCGCCCGCCCTCGTCATCCTGGCGGCGTTGACCGCAGGCGTGTCGGCAGCTCAGGAACCGGCCCAGGAGGGCAATCCGTTCCGGGGACGCCAGCGGTTCGAGGAGAAGCGTTGTGCCACGTGCCACTCCGTGTGGGGACACGGCGGCAAGTCAGGCCCGGAGATCAGCGGGGTCGTGGCCGGAAAGACGTTCTACGAGCTGGTCGGGGACTTCTGGAATCACACGCCGCAGATGATCGACCAGGGCACCAAGCTCGGATATCCGTGGCCCACGCTGGATCCCACGGAGATGGCCGACATCCTCAGCTACCTGTACTACCTGCGGCTCTTCGACGAGCCGGGCGACCCCGTGCGGGGCGCGGCGGCATACTCCAGGCTGCAGTGCGTCTCGTGCCATTCGCTTCGGTCGCGCGGCGGCACGACGGCCAACCCGCTCGATCGGTTCAGCGCCTACCCGTCGCCGACCGCGCTGGCGCAGGCCATGTGGAACGCCGGCCCGCTCATGCAGCACGAGCAGGTGCGCACGGGAACGCCAATCCCCGAGTTCGCGGGGCACGACATGGCGGACATCCAGGCCTACATCCGTTCCGAGGGGCTGCGGCGCGGGAGGGACGTCGTCCTGCAGCCGCTCCCGAGCCCGACCAAGGGCGCGGCGGTCTACCAGAGCAAGGGCTGCGGATCGTGCCACGAAGGGGCCCGGCGGTCGGCGCCGGACCTCGCGCGCTCGACCCTGTCGAAGTCAGCGTCCGAGATTACGGGCCTGCTCTGGAACCACAGCTACGCGATGGGCGCGAGGATGGGCGCGCAGGGCGTCCGGTTCCCGCAGTTCTCGAACTCCGAGATGGCCGATCTCATCGCCCACCTCTACTTCAAGGGCTATCTCGGCAACCCGGGCGACGCGAAGGTCGGAGCTGCGGTGTTCGCGGCCAAGGGTTGCGCGTCGTGTCACAAGGAAGGATCGACCAGCGCTCCAAGCCTGGCCGACCTGTTCAAGCGCAGCGATCGCGCGAGCCTGGCCTCGGCCATGTGGAACCACGCGCCGCAGATGCACCGCACGATGGCCGAGCGCTCGACCTTCTGGCCGAAGTTCGAGCCGGGCGAGATGCGGAACCTGGCGGCGTATCTCGAAACGCTCGTCCAGAAGCCCGCAAAGAAGTAGACGGCCGCGAGCCGCCAGCCCCCAGCCGCAGGCCGATCACAGGAAGTTCTTGAGCGCCTTGCGGGCGGTCCGATCGGGACGGACGTCGGTTTCGATGACGACCTGGATCGATCGCCTGTTGTCCTTCAGCTCCACGACGGTGCCGGGCGCGAGGTTGGCGTTGACCCTGACGAACCCGCAGCTCAGGCCTCGAATCGCCAGTCCTTCCGGCTTGTCCGGCGTCGCGACGCTGTAAATCCGGCCGCCGTGCCGGCCGATTGCCATGTCGGTCGCGCAGGTCAAGACCTTGCCGATCTCGTTCCCCTGCGTGTCACGCACAACGGCCTCGTGCGTGTCGATCTTCCGGAGGTCGTTGCCGACGAAGGTGAGCGTGTACGGGGCGTCGGTGGCCTTCTCGAGCGCGGCCGAGCCCAGGAACGTCTTGGTGAACCGCGTGCCCGCCTGGTCGAAGGGCAGGGCGAACGGCCACGGATGATGGATGTAGGTCCAATGGCCGATGTCCTGATGCGAGAGCGGCAGCACGGCCCCCGTGCGCAGCGAGTCTCGCGCCGCCAGCCCGCAGGCGGTCAGACCGAGATCCGATCCGGCCTCCATCAGCATGTTCCAGATCCTGACGTTGTGCTGGCCTTCGACGAAGATCTCGAACCCGGCCTCTCCCGTGTAACCGGAGCGCGAGAGCAGCAGCGGCGTTCCGTCCAGGAACTGCGCGCTTGCGGCGAAGGCCGACGCTCTGTCGAAGTGTCCCTTGAACGAGAAGTACGTCAGCTTGTCGAACACGGCCTCGGGGGCCTTCAGGACCTTTTGCATGATCCTGATCGCCGCCGGCCCCTGGATGTCGATCTTCCCGAGCTTGTCGGTCAGGTCGATCAGGCTGACCCGCCGGCCCGTGCCGTTCGCCTCCAGGTGCCGGGCAATGACGCCTCCCATGCCCGCGTTGACGACGACGAAGTACTCCTCGTCGGCGACCTTGTACACGATGCTGTCGTCGATCGCGTGACCATGCTCGTCCAGAAATGCCCCGTAGACGCACTTGCCCGGCGTGATGGGGGCGTTGTCCTTGCCGACGCACGCGTTCAGGTTCCGGGTGAAGCACCACTGGAGCAGATCGAATGAGTCCGGTCCGTGCACGCGCACCGCGGCCATGTGACTCGTATCGAAGAGTCCGGCACGGGTCACGACCGCCATGTGCTCGTCCTTGGCGCTCGAGTACCAGACGGGCATGATGTAGTCGCCGAACTCGACCATGTTGGCGCCGTGCTGCGTGTGCCAGTCAAACAGCGGTGTCTTCTTCATCTCCGGGCTCATCTGGGTGTCCTTCTCGCAATGAGGGTTCGCGTCGGGGGTCTCGACAGACCATCAGCATACCGGATCCAAGGACCCCGACCGAAACCGGCTTCCTGGGGGAGGAGCGCTCGTATCTTGGCGCGGTCCTTGGACACCCAGAGGTCCGACGTGATCGGGTGAGCCGTCATCGCTCGGCGTTGAAGCCGAGGCCAAGCGCCGACGTGAAGCGGGCGAGCGATGGCGGGGGCAGGAGTGTCCCCTCACCAACGGCGCGATGGCAGTTTCCTGGGGATGAGCGGCGCGCAACGGGGCCGTCCGGGACAAGTCCAGGGACCAGTGGGCGAGCAGGTCCAGCGGCGTGTCGACCGGATACAGAAGAGAGATAGCTCAGCCGCCTTGACACCGTCCGAGCGCCGCGCACACCATGAGCCTGGTTCCGGAGGGACATGGTGATGACCATTCGTCCGCCGATTCTCGCGCTCGTGTTCCTGGCGCTGACGCCCGCCACCGGCTCGGGCCCTGTCGGGCGGGTGCAAGGGCCGCTGGAAGTCGAGAGCGATCGACAGGTCGTCCTGCTCGATCGCGACTGGCGGTTCGCCCTCGGCCATGCGGCCGACATGGACCGCGATTTCGGATTCGGCGGCAGCGAGTCCTACGCCAAGATCACGAGCTGGCGCGGGCCGATTCGACCGGCGTTCAGCGTTGCGTCGTGGCGCCAGATCGATCTGCCTCACGACTGGGCGGTCGAAACGCCGTTCGTGCAGGCGCCGCCGAGCGGCGAACTGACGTCTCACGGCTTCAAGCCCGTCGGTCGCGCGTTTCCCGCTACCTCGATCGGCTGGTACCGGAAACACTTCACCCTCGCGGACCAGGACAGGGGCAAGCGCATTTCCATCGACTTCGATGGGGTGTTCAGGGACGCGATGGTGTGGCTCAACGGCGTGCTGCTCGGGCGCCACGAGGGCGGCTACGCGCCGTTCGGCTTCGACGCGACCGACGCGATCAGCGACGGCGACAACGTGCTCGTGGTCCGCGTGGATGCCACCCAGGCTGAGGGCTGGTTCTACGAAGGCGCCGGCATCTACCGCCACGTGTGGCTCGTCAAGACGGCCCCGATCCACCTCCAGAAATGGGGCACATTCGTCGCGCCGCGCGTCGGGGAGGGCGAAGCCTCGATCGAGGTTGTCTCGACCCTCGTGAACGACTCCGACGCGCCGGGTCGTACCTCGATCGAGTGGAAGATCGTCGGCCCCGATGGATCCGAAGCGGCCTCCGCCTCCCGGCCGGCCGTGGAGGTCGCGCCCTGGCAGACGGTCGAGGTTCGCGAGAGCCTCCGCGTGCCTAGGCCCGTGCTCTGGTCGCTCGAGAAGCCCGCGCTCTACCAGCTCGTCTCGATCGTTCGCGACGGCGCTCATACGCTCGACGCCACCACGACCCGCTTCGGCATCCGCACCATCCGGTTCGATCCCGACAAGGGCTTCTTCCTGAACGGTGAACACGTCCAGATCAACGGGATGTGCTGCCACCAGGACCACGCGGGGGTTGGTGCCGCCGTGCCGGATCGCCTGCAGCGGTACCGCATCGAACGGCTGAAGGAGATGGGCGTCAACGCCTATCGGTCGTCTCACAATCCTCCCGCCCCCGAACTGCTCGATGCGTGCGACGAGCTCGGGGTGCTCGTGATGGACGAGACGCGGCTCTTCAGCTCCAGCCCGTTGTCGCTCCAGCATCTCGACGCCCTGGTCCGGCGGGACCGGAACCATCCCTCGGTCATCCTCTGGTCCATCGGCAACGAGGAGCCCGAGCAGGGGACCGCGCGCGGTCACCGCGTGGCCCGGACGATGATGAGGGTGGTGAAGGGACTGGATTCGACTCGCCCCGTGACATATGCGAGCAATTCGGGCGCCTACACCGGCGTCAACGAGCTGATGGACGTGCGCGGGTTCAACTACTACCTGGGCGAGGTCGATCGGTATCACCGCGAGCACCCGACTCAGCCGCTGGTGCTGTCGGAGATCGCGAGCACGGTGTCGACCCGCGGCGAATACGTAGATGACAAGGAGCGCGGCTACCTCTCGGCATACGACCGCCACAAGCCGTCGTGGGGCGAACTCGCGTCCGAGTGGCTCACCTTTCTGGCGGCAAGGCCGTTTCTAGCCGGAGGCTTCGTGTGGACCGGCTTCGACTACCGCGGCGAGCCGACGCCGTACGAGTGGCCGTGCATCAGTTCTCACTTCGGGATCCTCGACACCTGCGGGTTCAAGAAGGACCTGTTCTGGTACTACAAGAGCTGGTGGACCAAGGACCCTGTGCTGCACCTGTTCCCGCACTGGAACTGGCGCGGAAGAGAAGGTGAGCCAATCGAGGTCTGGGCATTCACCAATTTCGACGAGGTCCGCCTGAGCCTGAACGGTCGAGATCTCGGCAGCCGGAAGGTGGAACCGCTCGGGCGGGCGGAGTGGCGCGTGCCGTTTGAAGCAGGACGGCTCGAGGCGGTCGGCTACCTCCAGGGTCGCGTGATGGCCAGGACGACACTCGAGACGACCGATTCAGCTTCGAGCGTCAAGCTCGAGCCGGACCGCGCGGCGATCAGCACCGACTCGACGGACCTGTCGATTGTGAATGTGAGCGCGTTCGACTCCAAAGGTCGCCAGGTTCCCAACGCAGCCAATGACATCACGTTCAATCTTCGGGGCCCGGGCCGCATCATCGGGCTCGGGAACGGCGACCCCAGCAGCCACGAGGCCGACCGTGTCGCAGAGGAACGCGTCGGGCTTTCCGTGGGCGGCTGGCTCGCCGCATCGCTCGACTCCGAGCCCGCCGAGCCTCCGAAGGTCGCTGAGCTGGCCGCGCGCAGCGGGCGGCAGGTCCGGGTCGATCGCGACGCCACCGCGATGCCCCCGAAATCCACGTGGGCCTTCTGGACCACGCTGCAGCTCACCGAAGACCAACTGGCGTCGGGGCTCCGGACGCTCTCGATTGGGCAGATCGACGATGTCGGCACCGTCTACGTGAACGGGACGCTGGTCGGGCGGACAGTTGGGTGGGACCGGGAGTTCACCTTCGATGTGCGATTCGTGCTTCATTCCGGCGCCAACGATTTCGTCGTCGTCGTGAAGAACGATGGCGGCCCTGGCGGCCTCGGCCGGGGAGTCGCGCTGGTCGGCCTGAAGCCATTACCGCCGTTGCACAGGCGCCTGTTCAACGGCCTCGCGCAGGTGCTCGTGCAGTCGACGGGCAGCCCCGGAGAGATGACGCTCACGGGGCGCGCCGAAGGTCTGCCGCCCGCCAGCGTGACGATTCGCGCCGTGAATGGAAGGCCGCGGTGAACGATCCGCTCAGAGCCCCAGGGGGAATTGCATGAGGAAGCTGACACTCGGACTTGCGCTCTCACTGGTCGTTATCGGCCCGGCCGCAGGCCGGATAATCGCGTCGCGGCAGAGTCCGGCTCCTGCGCCGGCCGATCCTCTGCAGCCCGTGCAGTTCCTGGTTGGCAAATGGGAAGGCACCTCCGAAGGTCAGCCCGGAAAGGGAACGCAGAAGCGCGAGTATACGCGAGTCCTCAACTCGCGATTCATTCGCACCGAGAACCGCGGTGTCTACCCGCCTCAGGAGAAGAACCCGAAAGGTGAGGTCCACCAGGACGAGGGCTACATCAGCTTCGACCGCGCGCGAGGCCGGCTGGTCCTTCGCCAGTTCCACGTCGAGGGGTTCGTCAATCAATACGTGCAGGACGATCCGCCGCCCGCCGGGAAGCTGGTCTTCACGAGCGAGGCGATCGAAAACATCCCGCCAGGCTGGAAGGCACGGGAAACCTACACCGTGATAGATCCTGATCACTTCGAAGAGGTGTTCGAACTGGCCGAGCCCGGCAAGCCGTTCGAGCTGTACTCGCGAGCCCGCTTGACGCGGGTGAAGTAGCGTCGAGCGGCCCGCTTCGTCGAACTTCAGGCAGGACAAACGCCCGGACCGGCGAGGTCGGTCCGGGCTCAACTCACGCGAGGTGATCGAGCGGAGGCCCCACGCGCGCGGGCCTGCGCTCGATGCTCCTCATGACCGCTGCAGGGCTACTTCTTCCTGGCAGCGCCTCCGACCGGGCTCTGGCGCGTGTCGAGGTCTCTGAGCTTCGCTTCCTTCTTTGCCGTCCTCTTGTTCTTGTTCATCGTCTCCTCCACGGTTAGGGTGGGAACTGTCGACCCGCGACTTCGGGAGCAAGGAGCGCGCCATCCGGCGGTCTCTCGAGAAAACCGTCGGTGACAGCCCGGGCTGAGCATTCCCGGTTTCGACGGGACCGGCGGGCGACCCGATTCGAAGCCGGGCTGGCATCGTTTCGAGGCCGCGCGGTTTCAATCCTGGGCCGGGCCGGAGCCGCCCAAATCACGCCCACTGGCTTCACCGCGTGTGCTGGTTGCACGAGGCGATCGGTCTCGGGCCGATGAGGCCGTGGCCGGCGTCGACAACGGCCTCTCGGAGTTGACTGCGGTGAGGCGTAAGATGAAATGGGATTCCCGCGACAGACCAATCGACAGCCGATGAGGAGGGCGTCATGGCCACCATTCGCACCAGCGTCGATCTCGAGCTCGACCCGATGACGGTATTCGACCTGCTCGTTGACCAGTTGACTTCCGCCTTGGCGCGGCTCGGGATTCGGTTCGAGGGGGGACCGGAAGGGCTGGTCTTCGAGAATCCGAATGAGGTGGGGCGGGTCGTCACGTGGAAGCCGGGCGCGGGATTTTCGATCGAGTGGCGTCCGGCCGACTGGAGTCCCGCCGAGGTTGCCGGGGTCGACCTGCGGCTCGAACCGTTTGATGGTCACACGGGTGTGACCGTCGAGCTTCGTGGCTGGGGAGGTCTCATCGGCGATTCGACCGAGCTGGCAGGCTGGTTCGCCGGCGAAATCGTCGCACCTATGCTGCGATCGGCGTCGCCCTCCGCGTTCGGTGACTGGATCACGGACCGCCGGGCCCGCCGGCCGTGGGGAGCCCAGTCACAATCCGTCTATCGGGATCCGCTCTACCACTATCCCAACTTCCGCGTGATTCTCGCCGAGCTTGCGTTGAAGGCGGACGACTACCTGCTCGAGGTGGGATGCGGGGGCGGCGCGTTGCTCAAGGAGGCCCTCAAGAGCGGATGCCGTGCGGCGGCGGTCGACCACAGCGCCGACATGGTGCGCCTCGCCCTCGAGGTCAACCGTGGCGCCGCGGCCGAGGGGAGGCTCACCATTCGCGAAGCGCGCGCGGACGCCCTCCCGTTTGCCGGCGGGACATTCTCATGCGCGGACATGACAGGCGTGCTCGGCTTCCTGCCGGATCCGGTCGCGGCGCTCACGGAGATTCGGCGGGTCCTGGCTCCAGGCGGTCGGTTCGTCATGCTGGGAAGCGATCCCGAGTTGAAGGGGACGCCGGCCGCACCCGAGCCGATGGCTTCGCGGCTGCACTTCTATGACAACGCTGAACTCGAGGCGCTCGGGCGCCGGGCAGGGTTCGACGAAGTGCGAGTGATACAGCGCGACCTCGAGGCGTTTGCCCGCGCCGCCGGCGTGCCGGAAGAGCACCTGCCGCTGTTTGCCTCGAAGCCCGGAGAAGGCGCGCGCTTCCTGCTCGCCCGGAAACGGTGAACAACGGCGCGACGTTCGCGAGAGTCTACTGGCATCGCCGGGCGGTCAGGGGTGAATCCCGCCTACTTCACTGGCGCCGGGGCCAGCTTTCGCTCGATCCAGGGCATCACGACTTCCTCCACGATCTTGCCCTGCGGCCACTTCTGAGAGCGGCCCATGTGCCCGCCGTCGGGATTGACCCAGACCTCCTTCGGATCGCCGTGCTTCATCAACAGGTAGAGGTCCGCGATCGGCTGCTGTGAGTCCTTCTCGCCGTTCACGAGCAGCATGGGCGCCGAGGGCCGGTCGAGGTAGCCCTGGTCGAGCAGCGACAGCCGCGGCGCGTAGGCGAGAAACTCCTCCAGCGTCTTCACGCCGTAGGCCGCCGAGCGCGCCGGGAACAGGTCGAACAGGTACTCGGGCGTGTTCAACCCGTTTCGCTGCCAGTCGGGCTGGAAGTAGCCGTGGACCGCGACGCCATGGGCGATGGCGCCGCGGATGCGGCCGATCTCCTTGTATGCGAGCAGCGTGGCCCAGTAACCGCCCCAGCTCTGGCCGCGCACGACGATGCGGCCGGCGTCGATGTCGGTGCGGGTCACGAGGTAGTCGATGGCGCGCGAGAACATCCGCTCAGCGCCCACGTCGGCCTTGACCGGCGCCTGCCCCGTGCCCGGCATGTCGAGCGCGAAGAGCCCGATCTTCCGCGCCAGGAAGGAGTCGCTGGACGTCGCGACATCCTCCTTGCGCGAGTCGAGGCCCGCGATGCTCAGGACGAGCGGCGACGGCCGGACGCCGCGGGGCAGCCGCAGGTAGCCGACGATTTCCTTCCCTTCGAACGGGATGCGCACCGTCTCGATGGGAGGATCCAGCAGCCGGCCGTACGCCTGGAAAGCCTCGAGCGCCTTCGCGTAGGCCTGCCGCTTGCCCGGTGAGTTCTCGGTCGGCCATCGCCCGACGTTGAAGACCTCGAACGCGTGGCGATACGTGCCGGCCGCCTCGCGCGGCGAAGCGGCCTCCCTGGCCTTTGCCTGCGCCAGGTAGCGATCGCCGATGCCGCTGAACGCGGTGGCCCACGCGTCGGGTTCCAGGCTGTTCAGGCCGGCGAGCGCCTCGCGCATGTCGGCAGGATCGATGCTGGAGAGCGGCGACAGGCGGTTGTCGGCCCGCCGCTGCGCTTCCGCCTTCAACTCCGCCAGGTTGCGAGGCCCGGCGCTTTGCGCTGCTGCGAGCGCCGGCAGCGACGCCGCCGCGATCAGCAGGATGCCGGTCTTGAGTGATCTTCGTTGCCTGGTCATCGACGATCCTCCGCCCTCAACGAGCGTTGGCGCGAAGAAGGCCGGCCAGAGTTCGGAACAGCAGCCTGGAGGTCCGGAGGCCGGACCCTGAGGGTGATGAGACACATGTCCGCGTGTGGTGACCTGCAGCGTGTATTGTCCGCCTGGCGCCTCGAAAGTCAAGGTAGCGCCAGGTTCTCATCCCGTCCATCGCCCTGAACCCGCGTCGCGTCCACGACATTCAAGGCCAAGGTGGGATGCGGCGGCAACGGACCGGTGCGGCGGGAGGCGGGGACCATCCCGCACTGAACGAGGCCCCTCATCAGTGCGGGATGGAGTTACTGAGAACGGGAGCGCTCAGTAGTTGACCGTCCCGTCGAGCGACCAGCTTACCTTCGCCGAGGCCCAGGTCGGGTCGTCGAGTGTCTCGAGGAACGTCGCGTTGAAGGTTCCCGTGGCCCCGCGGAACCGCCCTGTGCCGCCGGTGATGACGAATGCAGCGACTCCATGGACCAGATCCGCACGCTCGGGGTCGTAAGTGCCGGAACCTTCGTAGGTCCCTCGAATCTCGTCTCCGTTGGCGGCCACGATCGTGAATTCGCCCTGCTCGAGTGCGCCGTTGGCCAGGTTGGGAACATGCCTGGTGTGGATCCTCGTCAACCCAAGATGGCTCAGGGTACCGCTGGCGTCGCTGTCGGAATAGAACTCCCACCACTCGCTGCCCCACATGTGGGTGAAGTCGAATCTGCCGTCCGCCGTTCCCGCCACGTGACGGGGAACCGTTCGGCTCTGGCTGGCTGGGGCACCCGTCGCGAGCACGCTCGGACTGGCCGGGTTGACCGGCTGCCGGCCGCTGCCGGCGCAGGCGGTGGCGAGGACGATGAGCGCGATGACACCGAGACCTGGTGCGCACCTCCGAACCTCAGACGCGCGCGGCGATTCAGTCCATCTCATGGCTCGACTCCTTTCAGTCACATGAACGACACTCTGGCCGCTCCTGGCGTGAAGCTGAGACTCCGGCGGGCGAGTTCCGGCACCGAGCGCCCGCAGCGCGGGTTGCACGTCACCACGGTCTGCCCCTGGCCAGAGCGGTCAGAATCGGCGGTGCCAGCCTAGCGCGGTCGCGGGCGGGGACACGGCGATCGGATGCGACACGCGGAAAATGGCGCATCTTGTCGCCTCGGGCGGATGTTGCTAGGCTCTCCCTGGCGAGGGGAGATGGCCGACCGACTGGAATCCTGGAAGGAAATCGCCGCGCATCTCGGGCGGGAGGTCCGGACCGCCCAGCGGTGGGCCGCGACGCGCGGCCTGCCGGTGCACCATCTGCCGGGCGGCGAGCGGCCCCGCGTCTTCTCGCTCACCTCGGAGATCGACGCCTGGCTGCGGACCGGCGCTCCGGGCGCGACCTCCGCGCAGCCTGCGCCCGCCGCGTCGGTGGCCGTCCTGCCGTTCCTGAACCTCACCGGTGACACCGACGGCGAGTGTTTCGGGGACGGCCTCGCCGACGAGGTCATCAACGCGCTGGTGCGCGTGCCAGGCCTGCGGGTGACCGCGCGCACCTCGTCGTTCGTGTTCACGGACAAGGGACGGGACGTGCGACAGATCGGCGCGCGCCTGGGCGTCGCCTGGCTGATCGAAGGCAGCGTGCGGCGCGACGGGGACCGCGTACGGATCTCGGCCCAGTTGATCAACACCGCGGACGGCTGCCACGCGTGGAGCGAGCGGTACGACCGCCGCCTCACGGACATCTTTGCGATCCAGGACGACATCGCCCGCTCGATCGCGCTCTCGCTCAAGCTGACGCTCTCCAGGCCGGCCGCCATCGCGCCACCGACCGGGGACCTCGTGGCGTACGAACTGTGGGTGAAGGCCCGGTCGATCAGCCAGGAGTACACCTCGACGGCCTACGGGCAGGCGCGCGAGTGCTACGAGGCGGCGATCGCGCGCGATCCCCGGTTCGCGCGTGCGCACTTCGGCCTGGCGGAGCTGATCTTCTACGGTCTGGAGTTCGGCCTGAGCCGGTCGCCCCGGGATGTCGCCACGGCGCGCGACGCGCTGTCGCGCGCGCTCGAGTGCGACGAACTCCTTGGAGAGGCCCACGCGCTGCTGGGCGTGTTCCGAGGGCTCCTGGAGTACGACTGGCTGGGCGCCGAGGCGTCATTCGCCCGTGCGCTGTCGCTCAGCCCCGGCTCGGCCTCCGTGCTGTCCCAGCACGCCTGGTACCACCTCGTGCCCAGGCTGAAGATCGAGGCCGCCGTCGGCGAGGCGCAGCAGGCCGCCGCACTCGATCCGCTCTCGCCGTTTGTCCACGGTCACCTGGGTCTGACGCTGCAGGCCGCGCGGCAATACTCCCGGGCTGTGGACGAATGCCGGCGCGCGGTTGAACTCGCTCCCGGCCTCTGGTGGCTTCGCTGGTTCTACGGCACCGCACTCGTACTGCGGGGGAGGCACAGTCTCGGTTTCCGGCAGTGCCAACTCGTGTGCGACGGGAATCACAGCCCGATGGTGGTGGGGGCTATGGCGATGGTCTGCGGCCTCTACCACCGGCGCGCCCAGGCCAGACGTCTGCTGCGGGAGCTCGTGGAAATGGCCGCGCGAACCTATGTCGCGCCCCCAGCCTTCGCCTGGGGCTACCTCGGGCTCGGCGACGACCGCGTGTTCGAGTGGCTCGAGAAGGCGGTCGATGCGCGTGACCCGGTCATGACGCATCTGCCGTCGATGCCCTTCTACGACAGCATCCGCGCCGACCCGCGCTTCCGGGCGCTACTCACGAAGATGCGTCTCGCCTGAGTGGGAGCCCTGGCGTCGCCGGCGAAAGTGGGAGTGTCGAAACCAATGGGCCGCGGCGGTCGGGAGCTGCTTGCCCAGCCCCTCGGCCACCTGGTGCAGATGGGGAGGGACACTCGCATGATCGGGTTGCGCTAGTGTCCCGAGTCAGAAGTTCGGTGACCAATAGTCCGGAGCGCGGCGCCCGGATCGCAAGGCGCGACGACCGAGAGTATCGGGAATATGCGAGGGAGGAGTAACGCAGCGAGGCGGAATGCCCCGCCCGGAATATGTCGGCGAACTTCTGACTCGGGACACCAAAATCGTCCAAACGATCTCCGCTATCTGCTCACGGGCCGTCTACGACACCGTCGCTGGCAGATTCCGCGTGAACCGCACGCTGCACTGCCGCCTGGCGCCGGGGCGGGACGGGGCCATGTAGTGGAATCTCCATTTGTCTTGTGCCCGTTTCGGCGATAATGAGTCCGCCGGCCGGGGTCCGGATGGGGTCTCCTCCTATGCCTTGCGTTCATTGCGGGACCGATGCCGGCCCCGTTGAGGGGCGATGCCCCGCCTGCGGCGCGATGGCATTACCGGACCCCACTCGCGCTTCCGGCCGCTCTGCGCGGCAGGGGACCTCGGAATCGGACGGCGCGACGGACCTTGGCGCGAGCGGCGGCTCCGCTACGATGGCACCCACCGGCCTGACAGCCGGAACCGGCCAGCTCCTCGTCCACGCGGTGGGCCCGCTCCAGATCAGCGAACACTTCGGCACCCGCTACCGTATCATTCGCCTGCTCGGGTCGGGCGGCATGGGATCGGTCTACCAGGCGTGGGACCAGGAGCTGGACGTGCCGGTCGCGATCAAGGTCATCCGTCCTGAGACGATGGCGGATCCCGCCGCTGCGGAGGACGTCGAACGGCGGTTCAAGCGCGAATTGCTGCTGGCGCGGCAGGTCACGCACCGCAACGTCGTACGGATCCACGACATCGGCGAGATCGACGGCATCAAGTACATCACGATGCCGTACGTCCAGGGTTCGGATCTCGCGACCATCCTGGCGCGCGAGGGCCGGCTGCCCCTGGGCCGCGCACTGTCGATCGCCCGGCAGGTCGTTGCGGGACTGGTCGCCGCGCACGAGGCCGGCGTCGTGCACCGCGATCTGAAGCCGGCCAACATCATGATCGACGCCGAAGACCGTGCGCTGATCATGGACTTCGGAATCGCGCGCTCGACCTCCGGCGCGACCGGCTTCGGCCTTTCCGTCGCGGGCGTTGTCGTCGGAACGGTGGCCTACATGGCGCCGGAGCAGGCAAAGGGGGACGCCGTTGATCAGCGGGCCGACGTCTACGCATTCGGCCTGATCATGCGGGATATGCTCCTGGGCAGCAGGCGCGCGGGGCCCACGACCGCGTTCGCCGAGTTGATGGCCCGTATGCACGAGGCGCCGCCGCCGATGCGCACGCTCGATGCGGCCATTCCAGAGGCGGTCGAGGCCATCGTGGCGGGCTGCCTGCAGCCGAACCCCGCAGATCGCTACCGGACGAGCGCCGATCTCCTGCGCGACCTCGATCGCGTTGCCGAGGGCGACCAGGTTGAGCCTCCGTCCCCGGGGACTGCCTCGCGCGTCCAGCTCTCCACCGGCACGTCGATGACCGCGGCGATGACCGTCGCACCCGAACAGCCGCCACCGGCGCGTAGAATCCGCGCGCTCACGAAGTGGACCATCGTTGCCGGAAGCGCGGTGCTCGCCCTCGCGCTGGCCGGCGGCGCGTGGTGGCTGGGCCGGCCGCGGCCGCCGGCCGCCGCGCACGAGCCGGTCTCGGTGGTCATCGCTGATGTCCGCAACGGCACCGGCGACGCGACATTCGATCGCACGCTCGAGCCCATGCTCAAGCTGGCGCTGGAAGATGCGTCGTTTGTGACCGCGTTCGACCGGAACGCGATCCGCCGAAGCCTCGGCGTGGTTCCCCCGGACACCCTCGACGAGGGCGCGGCTCAGGAGCTCGCCGTCAGGCAGGGGCTGGGCGTGGTGCTCTCAGGTTCGCTGGGCTCGCAGGCCGGCCGGTACGCGGTGTCGCTCAAGGCCATTCAGGCCGTGACCGGGACCCTGATTGCCGAGGTCCACGAGAGCGCATCGAACAAGACCCAGGTGCTCGGTGTGGCCACCAACCTGGCGGCCGAGATGCGCCGGGCGCTCGGCGACGAGACGTCCGAAACGGCCAAGCGCTTTGCCATGGAGACCCTTTCTGCCACCTCGCTGGCCGTGGTGCGCGAGTACGCGGCCGCCGCGGAGGCGATGTCGAGGAGCAAGTTCGCGGACGCGCGCGAGAGCTTCTCGAAGGCCGTCGCGCTCGACCCCAACTTCGGACTCGGCCACGCGGGCATGGCGATCGCGTCCAGGAACCTCGACAAGCAGCAGGACGCCGAGAAGTACATCAAGGAAGCGGTCCGCCACCTCGACGGCATGACCGAGCGCGAGCGGTACCGCACGCGCGGGCTCTTCTACTTCATCACCAGCGACTACCAGAACTGCGTCAAGGAATTCAGCGATCTGATCGCCAAGTACTCCGCGGACGCCTCGGCGCGCAACAACCTGGCGCTCTGCTCCACCTACCTGCGGAACATGCCGAGGGCGGTGGAAGAGATGCGGAAGGTCGTCAAGATCCTGCCGAAGCGGGCGCTCTACCGCGAGAATCTCGCCCTGTACGCGGCCTACAGCGGCGATGTCCGGACTCCGGAACAGGAAGCGGGCGAGTTCAAGGAGCCCGGCCTGTTCGCCCTGCTCGCGGTGGCATTCTCCCACCTGCTGCAGGGCCACCTGCCGCAGGCGACGGCGACCTACGAGGGCCTGTCGAAGTTCGACGAACTGGGCGTGTCGTACCGGATGTCGGGTCTCGGCGACCTCGCCCTCTACGAGGGGCGTTTGTCGGACGCCGCCGCGCTCTTCGCGAAAGGCGCCGCGGCCGATCTGGCGTCCAAGGATCCCGATCGCGCCGCGAACAAGTTCACCGCGCTCGCCTACAGCCAGCTCCTGCGGGGTCAGAAGAAGGACGCGGCGGCCGCTGCGGAACAGGCGCTGGTAAACAGCAACGCGGCGAAGATCCGGTTTCTGGCCGCGCGGGTCTTCGTCGATTCGGACGCCGTCGTCCGCGCGCGCGCACTCGCCGCCAGCCTGGCCTCGGAGCTTCAGGCCGAGCCCCAGGCGTACGCCAAGATCGTCGAAGGGAACATCGCGCTCAAGGGTGGGGACGCCCGCCAGGCGGCGAAGTCAATTGCGGACGCGAACGCGCAGTTCGACACGTGGATCGGCCACTTCGATCTGGGGCGCGCCTACCTGGAAGCGGGTGCGTTCACGCAGGCCGATTCGGAGTTCGATCGCTGCATCACGCGCCGCGGCGAAGCGCTGTCGCTGTTCCTCGACGAGGAGCCCACCTACGGCTACTTCCCGCCGGTGTACTACTACCAGGGCCGCGTCCGGGAAGGCCTCAAGAATGAAGGGTTCGCCGAGTCGTACCGTGTCTATCTCGGCATCCGCGGCCAGTCGAAGGAAGATCCGCTTGTCGCCGACGTCCGCCGCCGCACGGGCCGGTAACGAAGAGCCGAAAGCTGGAAACTCGTTCGGGGACGAATTTCAGTCTTTGCCACGACAGTCCTCATCCATGTGGCAAGAGTGAAATTCGTCCCGAATGTCGCCCTCCCGGACGCGTTCCCGTCGCACCTCGCCGGCGCGCTCTAGCGTACGTCCGGCAACGGCGCTGGGTCCGACGCATGGCAAGGCGTGCCATCTGCAAGTCTGCAGGACGCGAACTGGAAATCAGCCTGCGGGCTCCACGCGCCCTGACCGCCTCCCGAGTACACGGCCTGTACCTGCCACTGCCAACCTGTCAAGTTTGTATCGGCAACGAACGCGTTGCACGCCCTGTAGGTGAACTGAGCACCGCTGACAAACGTGTTCACAATTGGAATTTGTGACCCGCCGTGTATGGCCCAGAGGTTGTACCCGCTTATGCCAGTCGGCGGAGAGCTTGGCTGGCGCCACTCGAAGACGACCTGGTAACCACTCCCGTAGTTCGGGTCGGCGTCACACCCTATGTCCGTCCTGTTCTGCTGAATCAACGCCGAATTGATTGGCGCGACAGGCACCGGAGCGGTCGCATCGACTACGGTCAAGGTCAACGGGCTGCTCAACGCGCTTTGCACACCATTCACGGTGGCCGTTACCTGTACGGTGACGGCACCTGGGCCCAGGCCGCTGGGTACCGTGAACACGGCCGCAATGCCGTAGGCCGAGTCGGTGAGGGAGCAACTGCTCACGCCGGCGTCAAGTGAGTTATCACCCTGAGTGAAGACCGCCCTCGCACCTGTTGTGTCGATGCCGTACGCCGAGATTGCGACATTCTGCCCAGGCGCGATTGCGGTGATTGGCGTCGTGGAGAGAAGCGGAGCACACCCATTCTCGGCCAGGGGCCCCAACCCGAGCACGAAGCGGGCTTGCGGTGTGCCTGGCGTGGTCGCCACCGTCAGCGCGACGTCGCCGCTGAATGTGTTTTGGTCGAAGACGAGGCGCACCGTCGCGGGCCCGGCCCCCAAGAGGGGATTGCCGCTAGTGCCCCGCGGCAGCCGCACGAAGTACTCGTTTTGGTGTGACGGAGATCCGAACCCGACGTCGAACACGAAGCCCGGGACGGTCGTCTCGCCTTGGGTGAACAGCGCTGTTGGCGTGCCAGCCGGGGCGCCCGCCGTAAACAGCGTGATCATCTGGCCAGTGCCGTCGGCGGCGGTCGCCGGGACCACGCTCGTGATGGTCACGGGCGGGGCAAAGGCCGGCGTTGTCACCCTCGCGAAGTTCGAGATGCCGCTCGAGCTCTCGTCAGCAAAATGCGCGATGACGAAGTAGGCCAGATTCCGACCAGACGGGGCGGTGGAGTCAAGATAGGTTGTCGGAGGTGCGCCTTCTCCGAATACCGTGTCGAGCGCCAAGGTCGGGAGAGTGGCCGGCGGGAAGATCGCCTCCGGGTCCACCACCTCGAATCGATAGATCGAGTAGCTGACCGCCTGACCGAGGTGAGGCGCCTGCCAGTTCAGCCTGATCGGCACGTTGCCGCCCTCGACCACGCATTCCCCTCCACCGTCAGGCACGCGTCGAGCGCGTTTGCCGGACTGGGAGCATTTCCGGACACTGCTGTTGCGGTCTCCAGAGTGAGCTCGCCAATCGGCTCGTTCAAGCCGCCGACGTCGAGGTCGCCGCCGCCGAACACGCCGCGCCCGATATCGCCGCGGCCGATGTCACCGCGCCCGATATCGCCCCGGCCGATGTCGCCCCGGCCTATGTCGCCGCGCCCGATATCGCCACGGCCGATCGCGACGCCGATGTCGCCGCGCCCGATGTCACCGCGCCCGATATCGCCGCGCCCGATGTCGCCGCGCCCGATGTCGCCACGGCCGATATCGCCGCGCCCGACGTCAAGCGACAACGGGCCGACCGCCCGCCTTCCGAGCAGGTCGATGTAGTACCCGCCAACGTTGCGCCTGCTTCCGAGCTGATTCAGGCGGAGGTTGACCCAATCGTTCGAACCCTGATTCAGGGGCGCGAAGATACCATCGAAATTGATGTCCTGGAGGAAGGCTGATGGATTCTGGCTGCCATCCGCATTCCAGTCGATCACGGTGCCGACGCTCGCGGCGTCCACACGCACCATGGGAACTTCCAACAAGTTGCCGTTCACATCTCTCAGCAGATCCGATCCGTCGCAGTGCTTGGACGCGGGCATCGCCACGCTCTTGAGGTAACTCGTCTCCCACGGGGCATACCAGCCGGAGCGGTACCGAGGCGTGCCAAGAGGCGTGAGGAAGTTGTCGAAGAGGCTCGTCTCGTCCCGCCCGTCGAGAACCTCAGCCGAATAGTCCATGCGGACGATGCCATTGCTGTCGGGCAGGCCCCGCAACTGGTACAGGTAGTTCATCACGCTGTGATAGTTGAACTTGCAGTTCGGCTCCCGCGGCACCAGGGGATTGAGCGACTGCAGGCCGGCGTGCGTCAGCTCGAAGTTGTGCCCCAACTCGTGCATCAGCGTGGCGCCTTGCATGAACTGCGTGCCGATTGGCAGCTTGTGTTCGTCTTCGAAGGCGCCGAGCGAGACGAGCAGGTCGCCCCCCGGGAAGTCAGCGATGCCGGAGTTCGTCCGAGGCACATTGAAGTCGGGCTTGTACTCGAGTTTAGTGGGATCCTGACAATCGAGGTTCGACGTGCCATCCGGGTTCTGGCACGGCTCTTTGGGTATGCCCAGCGAGTGGGCAAAGAGGACGTAATGGAAGATGTCCTTCTCGGTGGCATCGAATCCGAGCAGCTCGTCCCGCATGAGCTGGAAGCCTGTCTTCCAACCGACCGTTCCCGGGTAGAGAGGGTACTGGCCAGGAATTGCGGCCTGAGCCGTGACGTGACCGGCGGCGTCGAACGTCGCACACTCAACGGGCTTTCCGGTGTCGGGATTTGCCGGATCAGGGCAGGCCTTCGTCTCGGAAATGCTCGCGCCGCCGGTCGCGAGTCCCGCCGGGATGATGGCGCAGCGCGGTTCCCAGGTCGAGTTCGACTGGCACTGGGAGATCGACGGCAGCGAAGGATAAGGCGCTCCGGTTGCCGGATCGATGGCTGGAGCCTGGTAGTGATCCCCGATGTCGAAGTGAGCCCTGATTCCCGTCGTGGAATCGGGATTCGGGACAGGCGCGCCGTTGAACGCCTCTGCCGCCATTCTCAGGGCGTCCTGTCCGGGAAGGTGCGTGTGCGCCGGTTTCGCCACCCCGCCGTACATCGTCCCTTCGGCGGCGTCCATATAGCCAATCTTGACGAAGAGGTCCTTGTGGTCCGGGCTGGCTCCCATCGCGCCGAGATCAGGGAGGGCGTTACCGTTCGGATCGAGGGGTGGAGGGCTTGTCTCCCACCTGTCAATCAGACCGTCGCCGTCCGCATCCTGAACCGTCGTGCGGAAGACCATCGCGCTGAAGGTCACGCAGTCGGACAGGAGGCCGTGACGGTCCACCGTGACGGTTGTCGAGTCGGCGCCCGCCGGCAACGGCAGGTTGGCAAACGTCGGGTTGTCCCACTTGGCACCATCGGCACTGACGTACGGATTCCTCGCGATCAACTGCGTCCCGAGGAGCACCTGCTCCGAAAGGAACCACCGCCCGTCACCAACGATGTGGGTCATCTTGGCCGCCGGCGTTGTCAGCGACGCCTGGAAGAACCCCGTGATCGGCTGGACCATTTTCGCGAGGGCGCGCTTCGTGTACGCGCCGTCCACGATGACCACTGCTGAGTAGGGCATCGCCGGGTCGCGGTAGACGACGACCAGGCTGGCGCCGAGCGCCCGCGGAAGCGGTGTTGCCCTCGTCTCACGGCAGGTCTCGTCGTCATCACCGAACAGACGGCCTGCGTCCGGAACTGAGATGCGATGCGTCGTATTCAGGTCCTGCTTGCCGGTCCTGGGGTCGATCGGCAGGAATCGCAGGACGTCCACCCGGTAGGTCATCAGCTTGCGTCCCCCGGGGACGGCGACGCTCCAGCAGGGTGTCGGGGCATTCTCCCAGCCCACGAGCTGTTTCGCGAAGGTGCCCGAGCCTGGTTCGGCCGAACCGGGCTCGGTGAATGGACCGAGGTCGTTGCCGAGGAACGTCGCGTGATCGATGCCGGAACCCTGGACGCTTTCTGCGGTCTGCACGTAGAGAAATGCCGCGAGGATGTCGGCGTTGGGCGGCACGCCACCCGGGCCTCCGAGTTTTGGGATGACGGCGACCGCCTTGCCGTCAACGCCTTTTCGCCAGAGACTCACGCCGCGGACGGTGTAGTCGCCCGTGATGAAGTAGTTCTTGAAGAACGATAAGGGTGGTGCCTGCGCCTGGGCCGGCACTGCGGCGAGTAATACGGTACAGAGCGAAGCCAGCGCCGCCAGATTCCTTACACGCGGGACCTGGAACGGACCGCGTCGGGTGTCGGACATGCTGTCCCCCCATCGATGGACGAGGTTGCGGAGTGAGGCCGACTATAGCACGCAAGCAGCGAGCCAGGAGAGCCGCGGTGATAGCTACTCGTTTATCAAGTAGACGCAGTGATTTGCGAGCAGAGGCCGTGCATTGGGGTCAAAGAAGTCCTTCAGGCGGCAGACTCTTGTCTCGGACCTCGTCTCGAATCAAGAGAACACCGCGGTCTGCTAGACATTCCACGGCGAGAGAAACTCGAATGCCGAAGCGACGACGAAGAGAGGGACGGTGACAGCGAACACGCAGCCGAGGTCGACAAGGCTCTGGCGCGGAAGGCGGTATCGCCAGAAGCGCCAGCTGATGTCGGCGTTGTGCCGATAGCGCTCGACGCCGCACGGGACGCCGGCACCGCGTGGGGGCACCGCTTTGTCTGGGCGATTCGATAGATGTGAGAACGATGCGACCGTCCGGCGCCGAATCTGCTGGACTGCCAGTCGAGTGAGCAATCCCGGATCGGGGAATCGGCGGAGGTCGAGATGGCGCTTCGCTATGGCACGATCAGGACGACCTCATTGGACACGCTGCTCGTCCCGCACGCGTTCTTCGCGCGTACGCGCACGTAGTAGGTCCCCGAGCCCACGCCGCTCGCCGTGAAGGTCGTCGCGGCTCCGCCGAGATTCAGGACGGCCAGGTTGGTCGCCCCGGGTGTCGCCCCCGCTTCGAGGACATAACCGGTGGGTGATCCGCCGGGGGCATTCCACGCGAAGGTCACCGTGCCCCCGCTGTTGCTCGTGACCCGGAAGCTGGTCGGAGCGCCCGGCGGTCCGCTGCATCCCACCGCCAGAATCGCCTCGTTGCTCGGCGCGCTGGTGCCAATGCTGTTGGTCGCTCGGACCCGCAGGTGGTACATCCCGTCGGCGACGCCGCTCGCATTGAAGGTCGTCGCCGTGCTGCCGGTCGAGAAGTTCGCGAGGTTGGCGAGGCCCGGGCCCGCGCCCGCCTCGACGCGATACGCGGTCACCGCGCCTCCCGTCGACGGCGCGGTCCACGAGAGCGCGATCGACGAGCCGGACGCGGACGCCGTCAGCCCGCTTGGCGGTCCGGGCGCTGCGGGCGGCGCCGGCCCCACCTGCGCCGTGACCTCGTTTGACGGCGCGCCGAGTCCTGCCGCCCCCGCCGCGCGCACGCGCAGGTAGTAGGTCCCGTTGGCCACTCCGGGTGCGAAGAACGACGTCGCCGTGTTCCCAGTCGAAAGTGATGCCAGGTCGGATCCGCCGGGCCACGACCCCGCTTCGACCTGGTAGGCCGTCACCGCGCCGCCCGACGCCGGTGCCGACCACGACAGCGTGAGCGACGAGCCCGAGACGATCGCCGAGAGCCCGATAGGCGGCCCGGGCGGCAGAGGCGGCGGCGTCCCCACCACGAGCGTCGCTTCGTTTGACGGAGCGCTCGATCCCGCTCCGTTTACGGCGCGTACGCGAAGCAGGTACCGGCCGGACGCCACCCCGTTCGCCGTGAAGCTCGTTCCGGTGCTGCCTGTGGAGAACGATGCGAGGTTTGAAAATCCTGGCGCGCTCCCAGCATCGATCACATACGCCGTCGGCCGGCCGCCCGAGGCCGGCGCCGTCCACGAGAGGGTAATCGACGAGCCTGACGCGGACGCCGTAAGGCCGGCCGGCACACCCGGTGCGGACGACCCGTTGCCGGCCGGCGTCCATGCGAACGCCACCCCGCCATCGACCACGGGCGATTCGCTGCGCACCGTCCCGGTCAGGTACCACGCGCGCATCGCGCCCGTGAGGGCGTGACGCCACAGCAGGTCGACGTGTCCGTCCCCACTGAAATCCCCAGTGCCTACCAGAGTCCAATTCAGGTCGGGCTCCGGATCCAGCGCAGCGCTCCCGATGGTGGTCGCGCCGGTCAGGTAGATCGCCTCGTTCGCGCCGGTCACCCCGTTGCGCAGCACCAGGTCCGGTGCGCCATCGCCGTTCACGTCACCGATGCCAGTCACGGCCCACGCCGGGTCGGCAATCGTGTCCATCGTTCCCGTGCCGATCCGGACTGGCCCGTCCAGGTACCACACTCGCATCGCTCCACTGGTGCGATGCCGCCACACGAGGTCCGGTTTCCGATCCCCGTTGAGATCTCCCGTCCCCACCACCAGCCAGCTCGGATCCAGCTCCGCGTCGAGCGCGTCGGTCCCGATCCGGGTCAACCCGTCCAGATACCACACCGCACTGGCGAGGGTCGTGAGGTTGCGCCAGAACAGATCCGCCCGGCCGTCTCCATTGACGTCGCCGATACCGACCAAGGCCCAGCTGGTGTCGGGCTCAGCCGGGAGCCACCCGGTTGAAACGTGCGCCACCCCTGTCAGGTCCCACACCGCGTTGGTGCCGTTGACCTGGCTGCGCCACAGCATCTCCGGCTGACCGTCACCGTCGAGGTCGCCCGCGACACCCCCGTCCCGGACGGTCAGCGTCGCCGCGCGACTGTTCGCCGATCCGAGGCTGTTGGTGAACACCGCGCGATACTGGTTACCACTGTCGGCGAGTGCGGCCGTGAACGCGTAGGTGGTACCGGTCGCGCCCGCGCGTTCGCTCCACGTCACGCCCCCGTTGAGGCTCACCTGCCACTGCACCGAGGGTGACGGCCATCCGCTCGCCCCCGCGGAGAAGCTCGCCCCGTACCCCCGGACACGCGTCAGGTGCGCGGGGTCGGACACGATCGACGGCGCCGCGTTCACCGAGATGCTCACCGAGGCCGATGCTCCGGTGAAGTTGGTCCCGTTGGCCGGCGTGAAGGCCGTCGACAGCAACCGGTCCCCCATCGTCAACACGGTTCCGGCCGGAGGCGTGTAGACGAAGGCCCCGGCAACCGCGGCGCCGCCGTGACTCGCCGTGGCGTTCAGCTGTGTGCCCGACAACGGCGTCCCGGCCACGATCGGCGCCGGCGTCGCCCACGCGATCACCGGCGTCGCCTTCGTCACGTCGATCGAAACGGACTTGCTGGCCGTCGTGTAGAGAGTCAGATCGGCCGGCGTGAAGAGCACCGACAAGGTCTGGCCTGCGCCGGCATTCAACACCGTGCCGGCGGCCGGCGTGTAGACGAACGTTCCGGCGACATTCGCGGTAGCGTTCAACTGCGACGCGCCGAGCGCAGTGCCGTACACGATCGACGCCGGATTCGCCCACGTCATCACGGGCGTCGCCTGGATCACGGCGAACGTAGCGGTGACCTGGACGGAGGAGTTCATCGCCACGATGCACGTTCCCGTGCCCAGGCAGCCGCCACCCGACCATCCCGAAAACGTCGAAGTCGGGTCGGCCGCCGCCGTCAATGTCACGCTCGTGCCGTGGTTGAACGTTTCACCGCAGTCGGTGCCGCAGTTGATCCCCGGCGGGCTGCTGGTCACGGTGCCCGTACCGGTCCCCGCATTCGAGACCGTCAGCCGATCGACGTCGTAGCGTTGGCCGAAGACGCCGAAGTTGCTGCCGTCCTCGCCGTAGCTGTTCCACACGACGACAAACGTTCCGTTCGCGGCCGACGCAACCGCAGGGATCAGCTGGTCGCTCGCGGTGTACGCGTTGGCGCGGAACTCGCTTCCCATTGGAATCCCGGCGGGGCTGAAACGCTGGCCGAAGACGCCGTAACCGCTGCCGTCCTGGCCCACGCTGTGCCAGACAATCACGAAGTTCCCATCGGTGTCCGAGGCCACCGACGGCTGGCTCTGGTTTCCTGTCGTGAAGGAGTTGATCTGGAACTCGCTCCCCATTGGAATCCCGGCGAGGCTGAAGCGCTGGCCGAAGATGCCCTGGCTGCTTCCGTCCTGGATGTCGCTGTGCCAGACGACGAGGAAGTTCCCGTTTGCGTCCGACGCCACCGCCGGGGAGCTTTGTACGCTCGTGGTGTAGGAGTTGATCTGGAACTCGCTTCCCACGGGAAGCCCGGTGGAGCTGAAGCGTTGACCGAAGACGCCGTAGCTGCCCCCGTCCTGGCCCAGGCTGTCCCAGACCACGACGAAGTTCCCGCTCGCGTCAGTGCTCACCGCGGGCCTGGCCTGGTCGCCGGTGGTGTAGGAGTTGACCTGGAACTCGCTCCCAACGGGAAGTCCCGTGGCGTTGAAGCGCTGGCCGAAGACGCCAGAGCCGCTGCCGTCCTGGCCCGCACTCTGCCAGACCACGACGAAGTTCCCGGTGGCGTCCGCCGCCGCGACGGGAGCGGACTGGGTGCTCGTGGTGAAGGAGTTGACCTGGAACTCGCTGCCCTGAGGAATCCCGGAAGAGTCGAAGCGCTGGCCGAACACGCCGTCGCTGCTCCCGTCCTGGCCGAAGCTGTGCCACACGACGACGAAGTTCCCGTTCGACGCTGAAGCCACGACAGGGTTGATCTGGTCGCTCGTTGTGTAGGAGTTGATCTGGAATTCGCTCCCCTGGGGAAGCCCGGAAGCCTTGAAGCTCTGGCCGAAGATGCCGGCACCGCTTCCGTCCTGGCCGAAGCTGTGCCAGACGACGATGAAGTTCCCGCTCGCGTCCAATGCTACGGCGTGGGCCCGCTGGGTGCCCGTGGTGTACGAGTTGACCTGGAACTCCGATCCTGCAGGGTTCTGGGCCCATGCCACTGGCGGACACGTCAGCGAGAGAAGCAGCGCGAGCCGCAGCAGCCGTCTTGACATGGAATTGCCCTGCAGAATCCTGCCTCGGTTCGTCCGGCCGGTCAAGGGCGAATAACGCGAATAACGCGTCCAGGTCTACCGGAGCTATGCCTGGGCCTGAGTCTTCGGCCGCAGCGGGCCGGTGCGGCCACACGTCGTGCCCTCCGCGAATCGGGCACCGATCACTCAGCCGGTTGCGTCATCTCGCGTTCGCTCGTTGCCGTGCGACCGTCGCCAGCACGTCCGCTCGATGCCGCTGGCGCTCGGCTTCCGTCTTCCGGCCGAAGTGGGCGAGCAGGTCGCCTCGCATCGCGTGCAGCGGGGCGAAGGATCCTGCGAGGTCAGCGGCGAAGAGCGAGACGGTCGAGGCCGGCCCACTCGGCTCGAGCGTCACCAGCTCGAGGGGCTCCGTCTCGAGCTGGCGGGTGAGGAGGCTGAGCGCGCCCCTCAAATCGTCTGTGGCCATGCGCTGCTCCGCGAGGCGCAGCGTGATCTCGTTGGCGACACCGTAGTCCTGGACCCTGATACGCGAGATGCCGCGGGGCAGCGGCCGGCCGATCGCCGCGGCGAGGGCGGCGACCGCCGCCAGAGCGATCAGCGCGCCGCGGAACTGGCGCGAGGCGACCCGTCGCGCCAAGGCTACGACCGTGACCGCGGCGAACGGGATGAGGGCGAACGCCATGGGCAATCGCAGCCGTCCGAGCGTGTACAAGACGACGAGGCTCGCCAGGCAGCAGCAGACGTAGGCGACGAGCAGCGCGAATTCCCACGAGCGCCGGAATCCGAGCACCAGGCCGGCGAGGGCCAGCGGCGCCACCAGGCCGAAGCCCAGGCCGACGGCCCTGGCGGCCGGCGCATGCAGCAGGAAATAGTCGTAGCTCTCGTTGTTCGGGATCTCGTACCAGTGCCAGACCGCCAGGAACTTGCGCCCGAGCAGCGCGAACCAGCTTCCGAGGGTCGGGTGCGTGTGCAGGGTCTCGACGATCGCGGGCAGCACGCGGCCCTCGCTGCGGCGCATCACCTCTGCGGCGTGAGCGCTCATCGCGGTGCCGCCCATCGGTATGTAGTCGACGGCGTTGTGATTGACGAAGGTGATGGCCCCGCTGGAGGCGAGCGAGAAAGGGGCGACTCCTACGGCCAGATTCCGGGCGATGGCGGGCGCCAGGCCTATGAGCAGGCCCGCGCAGAGCGCGCCCACCGCGCGCAGGGCCTGGCCTCGGGTCCGGCGCAGCCTGATTGGTGTGAGCGCGGCCACCGCGATCACAAACAGCCAGGCGCCGGAAGTCGTGAGCACCCCCAGCGCTCCGGCAAGGCCGGTGAGCGCGAACCGGCCGGCGCGCGGCTGCTGAAAGGCACGAATCGCCAGCCACACGGTCGCGATGCCGGTCGTGTTGATAAGGACCGCCCGGAGAAGGACGTCTTCGTACAACAGGAGCGGTCCGTAAAGCGCTCCCATCAGGCCTGCGATCAGGGCGACGGCCTCTCCTCCGAGCCGGCGCGCGATCCCCCACAGGAGCGTGATGCTCAGGAGCCCGAGCATCGCCTGCGCGAGAAACACGAGGCGCACCTGGCGGCCGAACATCCCGTAGATCGCGGCGATGAAATACGGGTAGAGCGGATCCTGGTAGAACGTGCGCGGACCGAGCCACCCGTCCCAGATCCGGCGGACTTCTGCGTCGCTGATGGCCCCCCGGCCACCGGACGCTTCGAAGGCCGCGCGGGCCACGACCCGGTGCCAGGAGTGGATCGGGCGCACCTCATCTACCGAGAGCGTGTCGCCCGCCGTGATCTTCTGCGCCCAGAGATCGTAGAACGCGTTGTCCGTTTCGCTCCAGTGATGAAGATAGAGGATGGGGCTGCTCCAGACTTCGAGCAGAACCATCGTGCGGATCAGGATCGCGACAACGAGAACAAGCGCCAGCGACGCAGCCGCCGGGCGCGCGGGCCAGCGGGCGGGGATCGCGGCGATCGGCGTGGCGGATTGCGGCAGAGATGGCCCGGGCACGCGCAGCGCACGATCGTACGCAACGCGCGCCTGACGACGGAACCAGTCGCCGGTACGCCTCAGCATCGCTTGTCGGCTCTTCGTCTTGTCCGGCGGGCAGCCTACTATGCGGCGCGGCGACGCGTCAACGACCGTCGGGATGCTGTGATTGTGTGGAGCCGGCCGGCTCCAGCAACAGGGCTCGAAGCCGGTGCCCGCGGGCGGCCGCGTCTTCGCCCCGCTCCTCGAGCCAGCGGGCCAGCTGCAGGTGCCACTCGGCTCGAGCGCGCGCCGGCACCGGCGGCGGGCCGCCCGGGAACCCGCGCTGCACCACCTCCATGCGGTCGCGCTCCTCCCGCAGTCTCGGCCACGCGATCGGTGGCGTCGGCGCGGCTGACGCCGGCGATGGGCCGCGGGTTGATGGCGTGAGAGCGTTCGAAGGCCGCCAGCGCTTCCTCGAGCAGCCCCGCCCTCCGGAAGACGAGCCCCAGGTTGTAGAACAGCACGTCGTTGGCGGGGGACGCGCGGGCCGCCCTTTCGAACTCACGCCACGCGCGCGGCCAGTCGTTTCGCTCGAACGACAGCCCGCGCATGTAATGGAAGTGACCGATGAGGTTCTGCGTCAGGTAGTCCTTCGGCACACGCGGATCCGTTTCGCCGTCGAGCGCGTCCTTGACTGGTGGAGAAACAGGCACGGGTCCGCCCGACCTCACTGCCCGGAACGCGAGGCCCACGGGCACCTGTTCGAGGCCGGCGGCCGGCCAGTTGGGATGATGGGTGAAGAACAGCGGATCGGTGTCCGGATTGAACCGCAGCGGAGGCAGGCGCGCGTCGCCCACGCCCTGCTGGATGATGTCCAGGTCCGGGCGCGCGCCCTCGACCAGCTGGAGGTAGATGAGGACGAAGAGGATGTTGTCGTCGCTGGCCACGAGGTGGGCCCCCGGGGGCAGCGTCGAGAGCAGGGTGCGGCTGAAGTCCTCGGCGATCCGATAGCGGCTGCGATCGAAGTCGCGCCAGCCTGCGAGGCACAGGACGAGCGGCACGACGATCGGCAGGGGCCGAAGACGCCGGGGGAGCCGCTCGGAGAGCGCCTGTGCTCCCATGCCCGCAAGCACCGCCGCCATCAGGTACGACGGAATGTAGTACCGGTGCCAGATGAAGATGTCCGTGCGTGATCCATGGATGACGAGGGCTGCGAGGTTGCCAGCCATGACAAGAAGGGGCAGCAGCACCGGCCATCCGCGCCGCCAGCCCGCGAAGGCCCCCGCGAGTGCGAGCAGCGCGCCGGCCCACAAGGTCTCCGATCCCAGCCCGCGCAGATAGTCGCTCACGATGACGGGAATATCGCCCGGGCCCTGGATGAACGCGCGGCCCCAGAAGTCCTGGCGCAGGACCACGCGGAGGAAACCTTTGAGCGTCTCCGGGTTGCCCCAGTCGAGGGCAGGGTCGGCGCGTGAGCGCAGAGGCAGGTAGGCGTAGGGCAGCAGGCCCACCGCGAACGCGCTGCCCGCGCGCAGGGCCACCCGCCAGTCCCTCATCAGCGCGGCGGAGGTCGCAACCGCAAACACGGCGAGCGCGACGGCGAAGATAGCCATGAACGTGTGATTGGCGGCGCCCAGCCCGCAGATCAAGAAGGCCAGCACCAGGACGCGCGGTTCCCGCGACCGATGCCAGGCGAAGGCCGCTCCGGTGGCGAGCGCGACGAAGAGCGCGTTGAGCGCGTAGACGCGCTGGATGTTGGCCTCGCCCCAGAAGCTCGGTGAGAAGGCCAGGAGAAGCGCCGCCGTCACCGCCGCCCATGCCTGGAGTCCCAGGCGGCGGCAGAACCAGAACACGACGCCGCAGGCCGCGGCCGCGCCCGCCGCGCTGAACAGGCTCATGCGGAAGGCCACCGATCCCGCCGGAATCAGCAGCGTCCAGAGTTTGCCCAGCAGGACGTAGAGGGGATAGCCGGACGGATGCGGAATGCCCAGCGTCGCGGCGGCGGCAACCAGTTCGCCGCTGTCGCCGGCGAAGATCGTCGGGCAGGCTCCCGCGGCGTAGATGGCGAAGATGCCGGCGGAGAGCAACGCCGCTCCGCCGGCATCCGCGCGTTGCTTCGTCACTTCCTGCGTTTCGCGGCCTGCTCACGGAGCCGCGTCAGGTTGGTCTTGAACAACGCGTTGTCCGGCTCGATCTGCAGCGCCTGCTCCAGCGCGCGAATGGCCCCCTGCAGATCACCCATGAGGTACGCCACGTTTGACCGGTACTGGTAAATGAGGACGTAGCGCGGGGCCGCTTTCTCGGCATCTGCCAGACTGCTTCAGCGCCCCGGTGTAGTCTCCGCGCCGGGCCGCCTGGCCCGCCGCGTCCGCCATCTGCGCGGCTCGCTTCTCCGCGTCGGTCCTGGGTGTGCGCACGTCGGCCGAGCCCGTGAGGCGGATGAGCGCCTGCCTGGAAGGCTCGTACTGAGGGTTGTAGAGGACCGCGCGCCGGTACTGGCTGACGGCCTCGTCGCGCTTGCCCTGGCGTTCGTCGATCACGGCCCGGTTGTGATAGGCCTCGGCGTTGAGCGGCTCGAGGCTGATGGCGAGGTCCAGGTGTTTCGCGGCCTCGTCGTAGCGCCCGAGCGCGCCCAGCGCGCCTGCCAGGCTGGTGTGCAGCGACGCGTCCCTGGGATCCTCGGCGACCAGACGGGCGTAGGCGCGCGCCGCCTCCGCGTACCGGCCGGCCTCGAAGTGCATGGCGGCCATGTTCCGATCACCCAGCGGCGAATGTGCTGCGGCTCCGGCGGGAGGCCGGGTCGGCCCCGAGTCCAGGTACCCGAGGCTCTTCAGCCGCACGAGAATTTCCGGATCGATCGCAGCATCGCGGGAGGGTCCCGCGCCGGCGGGTGCGCCGGTCTCGTAGGTCGCCACTGAGGGTCCCGGCACGGCGAGATCGAGGCCTTCGGTCAGGACGCGTCCGGGCATGTCCCGCGCCGGGGGGACGCCGGAAAGAGCCAGCACCGTCGGGGCGACGTCGAGAATCTTCGGCTCTTCGAGTCGTCCTCGGCGAACGTGGTTGCCGTAGAGGTAGATGATGCCTTCGGGAGTGTGGAAGCGCTCGCTCACGCGCCGCATGTCGCGCGTCTTGCTGGGATCGTCCTGTGCCGCGCCCAGGTTGAAGCCGTGATCCGACACGACAACGAGCGTCGTCTTTCGGTCCATCGCGTCCACGAAGTCGCCGAGCAGTCGATCCGCGTACAGGTACATCTGCTCCACGGCGTTTCCGAACCTGGCCTGCTGGTCCGCCAGTTCCCCCGCCAGCTTCCCGGCGCGGAAGAGATGGCCGAAGAGGTGCTCGACCGAATCGGTGCCCTCGATGTAGGTCATCAACAGGTCGGGACGATCCTCGCGCCACAGCTTGAGCGAGATGTTGCGGTAGCTCTCGGAGGTTGCAAGCGCCCACTGGAAGTGGCTCACGTCGCGATTGAAGTCGAAGGGCCGGGACAGCTCCTCGGGGGCCACCGTGATGAAGACCGCGGCCTCCGACGGGGTCAGATCGCGCGGCCGGCGCACGAGGGGCGCGATGCGGGCGAAGAGGCCGGATGGATGGGTGAGGCCTGCGTCGGATTCCGCGCCGGTCTGCCCCTGCCGGAACAGGAAGTGGTAGCACGTGTGGTCGCTCACCACGTCGCCGTTGACGTTTTCCGGAGGCCAGGTTGCCCACCAGCCGACGGTGGCCACGGTGCGCTGCTTGTCCGACAGGATGTTCCAGAGGGCCTGCGCCCGGCGCATCCCGCTCGTGACGGGGAGCTGCTCGCCGGTCCTGTCGTCGATGGCCGCGAAGTGGCCGATGCCGTGCTGCTCCGGCGTCTTGCCGGTCGCGATCGTGGTCCAGACCACCGGGCTGAGGAGCGGTTTGCTGCTCAGGAGCCGGCCATACGCGCCGTCCTGGCGGAGCCGGGCGAAGTGCGGCAGCTTGCCCTCGGACATCAGGAGGTCGACCACCCGCGGGTCCATGCCGTCCAGGCCCAGCACGATCACCCGGCCGTTGGCCGAATCTCGCCCACACCCGGCGATGGCGAGCGCGACGGCGAGCGCGACGACGAGCGCGAGCGACACCGCCGCGACCGAAGCGGACAGCCGCTTCCGTCCACCTGGGACGGACCTGATGAGCATAGCAGGAGAGTGTAGCGACTCGTCACGCAGGGGGCAAGGCGACCTCTGACGCGCTGTCGCGTCGCCTCGTTATCCCAAGCTGGCCGGTTCGTTGCCCGGAGATCAAATGTGCTCTGGGCGCGGCCCGCTCGAACTTCACCCTGCCGCGGCTGTTGGCATTCGTGTGGAGGCTGACCGGCCCGCCGGGTCACGCGGTGGACCGCGCTCACTTCACCGGCGAGATGGCCAGCTTGCGCTCAATCCACGGCATCACGACTTCCTCCACGATCTTGCCCTGCGGCCATTTCTCGGAGCGCCCCATGTGCCCCCCGGCGGGGTTGACCCAGACGTCCTTCGGATCGCCGTGCCTCATCATCAGGTACAGATCCGGGATCGGCTGCTGCGAGTCCTTCTCGCCGTTCACGAGCAGCATGGGCGCCGAAGGCTTATCGAGGTAGCCCCGGTCGAGCAGCGACAGCCGCGGCGCGTCCACGAGATTCAAGGCCAAGGTGGGATGCGGCGGCGGCTTCCGATCGGTGCGGCGGGAGGCGGCTCCCATCCCCCGCATCACAGATCCCGCGTAGAGAAACTCGAATGCCGACGCGGCGAAGAAGCGAAGGACGGTGACCGCGAACACGCCGATGAGATCGACCAGACTCCTATTTCGCAAGCAGCGGCGCGTTGCCTGCACACAAGGACCGGGCGTCATCTGACAGACGAGCGTCATCACTCCCTTGGGCCCAGAACTCACGCGCGGCGTCTCGCGCGTCATCCCAGACATCCAACGTGTCGGGCGTTACCTTCGGCACGGCGAATACGCGGAGCGGCACCTGGCCGTCTGCGGTGGGCGCATACAGCGTCGACACCTGATCGAATGCCGGCGCGAGTCTCAGCGTCGACCCTTCTGTAAAGAACAGGATGTTGTACTGATGCCGATCCATGTTCCCGATCAGTGCGCCAAAGGCATCGAGCCATCGAAGTCTTCGAGCGTCTTCTTCCGTCAGGCGCCTCTCATCTCTGAGTGAGGCAGCCGCGCGCGCCCATGAGTCCGCGAGATCGCCATGAACGGCCGCAAGGCTCAGAACGGCGACGCGCCCCCGTTCACCAACGCGATCGAACCGCTCGCTCTCCAGGAACCAGTGCGAAGGCGTCTCGATGACGGTCGTCCGCGCGGCAGCGATCCCGCGCGATCGCACGACGTCAAGTGCGAGGCCTTCCAGGATGATCAGATCACACCACCTCCGTGCGATTCGATCGGCCGCAGATCCCTGCGCAGCGAACTTGACGAGCCTGTGCCGCCCGTCAACCAGCACGCCGAATTTTGGACGCTCGCCGCCGGCCGATGAACCGGGCGGGTGCCCCGCGGTTGTCGCCTCTGCGAGCGTTGGGTAGTCGTGCCGCGTTCCGGGGACAGTCTCGAGCCGTTGCCAACGCACAAACGATTCTTCGCCCACGATGACATTGCCTGGCAAGTCCTCTCCCCGTCGAGACATCGCGAGCAGGATGTGGCGATCAGACCAGTCCGCCAGTCGGGGTGGTAACCGCAGGTCTGCGTGAATCGCAGCGAAGTGTCGCCCAAGGAAACCCGAGGGACGCGCATCGACAAGCTCGATGGGAAGTCCGTCTGAAACCCGGCCCATCGGCATCCAGACCGACTGGCGCGCCGCAAGGGTCATCAGTTCGCCGGCCGATACCGCCGCTCCGGTCTCAGTGACCCTGAACAGCGGGAACCGAGAACTGACGAGACTGGGCCACTGTTGGCGCAACGCATACTGCGTGGCTCGACCGCGGCCGATCCGGACGACATCCGATCCGACGCCCCGCATCATGCGCATGAGCGTGGCGGGCGAGACGCCCAGCCGCTCCCGAAGGTCGGCAGCGTGGAGGACTCCACGGGCCAGCTCGTGTGACACGCTTGTCATGAAACGATTATATACGAATGTAGGCGCGCAATAAGTCGCAATAATAGACCATTATCAGCGACGCTTGGCCTTGCTGTGAAACAATATATGAAACGATAGTTGAACCGAGAAGCGACGGTTCAGATCGGGACCGCTTCATGCGCCTGACGGCGCGCCGGCTCTTTGCGGGTGGGCGAGATCGCTCATCGGTGACACCGTACCCGCCTTGCGGAAGGTGTCCACCCGATCGAAATAAGCCGTAACCGCTCTGGGAGAGCGAAAGGTCCGGCGGGAGGTCAAGGAGATTCTGCGTGCTGCCAGGTTGCCTGACATGCCCATTCAAGACCTTCGCCTCACATGCGCGGAGACGGCTGCTCGCCCAAGGTGTCCATGCTCGAACCGTGATGGACATGCCAGGCCACAGTCAGCTTGCGCTGACGATGGACGCCTGCCGTTCCGTTCTGCCGAGGGTGTCCCTGGAAGCGGCCGAGAGCGCCGGGTTCGAGCTGCTACTCACGACCGACCGTCGCAACAGATACCTACATCACCTGCAAGTGCGCCGTCTCGCCCTCGTGGTTCTGACCGGCACCACTCGTTGGTCGAGTACCCGGCCACATTCCGACCGGATCGCTGCGGCCGTTGCTTCCGCGACGCCTCCGAGGTCGAGATTTCGTTCGACCCGAAATCCGTCCGGGTGCGATGAACGAAAGGGCCCTCACATGTAGCAGCAACGCGACACCCCTCCACCAACGCTCCGCTCGCCGCACTTGATTTACTTTGCAACATAAAGTATGGTGCGCGTGTGTCACCTGCGGAGTGCCGACCATGAAGAAAGCCACGATCTCTGCCGCGTTGTTCGTCACGGTTCTCGTCGTCGTCCTCGCCTGGAACAACAGGGCCGTCGAGCGGGACGTCGACACGGCTCCGGCGGTCTCGTCCGCGGCCACTTCACCGGCCGCGCCGGCCGATCGGCCGCACGAGGGCTTCCTTTACGGCCGCGTCACCACCGATGCGGGCGGGACATATGAGGGGCGGCTGCGCTTCGGACGCGACGAGGAGGCGTTCTGGGGGAACTACTTCAACGGGTTGAAAGCCCAAAACCCGTGGGCGGCGCAGACAGGCAACGCAGCACTGACACAGAAGCGGCGCGTGTTCACCATCTTCGGGTTCGAGGTCCCGCTTGACGCGGCTCCGGTCGATCTCAGCCGGCCGTTCATGGCGCGCTTCGGCGACATCGCGCGCATCGAGGCGCGCGGCCGCACCGTGCGGGTGACGCTCAAGAGCGGCAGCGTCTTCGATCTCAACCGCATGGCCGCCAACGACTTCGACGATGGCGTGCGGGTGTGGGACGGCAGCCGGGGCGTCATCGATCTCGTCAGTTGGGCCGGTGGAATACCGCCGCCAGCGCAAGTGCGGATCCGCACCATCGAGCTGATCCCCACCGCCGCGCTCGGCCCTGTCCCCGGCCGGCTGCACGGTACAGTGCGCACGGGCCACGGCGACTTCACGGGGTTCATCCAGTGGGACCGGCAGGCGTGCGTCACGGCTGACGAGCTCGCCGGCCGCACCGCCGAGGGTCCGCTCAGCGTGCGTTTCGAGACCATCCGCTCGATCGCGCGCCGCTCGCGCGACAGCTCTCTGGTGACGCTGCGGGACGGCCGCGAGATCGCGCTCTCCGGCACCCGCGCCGTCGGCGAAGGCAACGGTGGGATCTACGTCGACGACCCTCGCTACGGCCGGGTACTGGTTTCCTGGGAGGCCTTCGAGCGCATCGACTTCAGCGCCGCCGGCAGCGGGCCCGCCTACATGGACTACCCGCCGGGGCGCACGCTCGCCGGAACCGTGACCACCCGCGGCGGCCGCCGTCTCACCGGCCGGCTGGTCTACGACCTCGACGAAAGCGAGACCACCGAGACACTCGATGCCCCGTCTCGGGGTGTGGACTACACCGTCCCGTTCGGCCTGGTCGCGTCAATCGTGCCCGCAGGCCGCGACGAGGGCGGTGCCCGGCGCGCCAGGGTGACGCTCCATGGCGGCGAGGAGCTGCAGCTCGATCGCGCGGGCGATCTCGGCGACGGCAACGGCGGCATGCTGATCTTCGTCGACGGCCATGAGCGCGCTGAGCACGTGCCGTGGACCGACGTCGAGCGGGTCGAGTTCCACCGGCCGCCGCTGATGTACCCCCGCTTCGCGGGCAGGAGCGCTCCGGCTCGGAGCCCGGGGGGAACTGCGGCGAAAAGATGATGAGCCGTATTCTCGCGGGTTGGAACCAGATAGCGGGCTGGCTCCGGCAGCTCGACGGATTTCGCGCGGCGATGTGAAATCGATGTGGCGCGAGACCGGATCGAGCGACCGACTTCAGCGCACCGACTTCGCCCGACGCGCTGTCGTCGCAGTCTTTCGGGGGCGTCCGCCGAGCCGGCCGTTCGCGCGCGAGGCGCGCGCTTTGTTGGCGCTCCGGCGCGCTCCAACCAGCGCAGCGACGCCAACGATGTGGATCGTTGGTTTTTGCCGGTCGGAGAAGCGCGCCACGCGTACCTGTGCCTCGGACCGGCTGCCTGGATGGGCCTCCAGGTACGCCGTCAACACGGCTCGAATTGCGCGTTCGGCCTTTGTGTGACTGTCTGCCGCGGCATACACCGGCAAACCGGGTACGTAGGCGCTCACGGCGCCGCCCGCCTCGGTCTCGAGGACAATCGGATAGTGGACGGTCATTCGACACCTGCCTCGCGCAGGATGCGGTTGCCCAGCCGACCGGCGTCCTTCCTGGTGTGAATGGCGACCCAGACTTCCTTGCCGGTTGTCGGCTGCTTCAGCAACCTGTGGCTTCCTTTCGCAGACCGCACCTCGACGAATCCCGCAGCCTTCAGCCTGCGGATCACTTCGGCCCAGGTCACAGCCCGATGGTAAACCTAACGTTAGGTTATGTCAAACGCGGGCGATCCGTCGCGAATCGGCGGCGCTTCGATTGACTGTGTGGGATCGCGATCCCGTAGAATCAACGGCTTAGAAGTGGTGAGCCGCCACGGAATCGAACCGTGAACCCGCAGATTAAGAGTCTGCTGCTCTGCCAGTTGAGCTAGCGGCCCACATCGAGGAGTGCCACGCCGACGATGCACGCTGTCGGCGCAACCGGTACCGGCTACCGGAGTTTCCGATTATAGCAGAATGACCCCGTCTCTAGTCGACCCAGAAACTCGCCAACGGGAACTCGAGCTCCAGGAAAGGCTCGGCCCTGACCACCTCGTCGCCCTCGTGCATCGCGATCAGTGAGAGCACGCCGGCGTCGAGCTTCAGCACCTCGAGCGTTCGACAGAGCGGATCGACCAGCCACGCAAACTGGATCCGCTCTCGCGAGTAGATCCGGAGCTTCTTCGCGCGATCGAGCTTCGCCGTCGATGGAGAGAGCACTTCGCAGACCCAGTCGGGCGCGAGCGGGAAATAGGCCGTGTCAGGCGGCTTGGGCATACGAGCCCGCCGCCACCCGCCCACGTCCGGAACAAGCACGTCCCTCCCAAGATGAAGCTCGGGCTCGTCGATGATCCACCACCCGCCCGGGCCGCCCTTGCCCAGCCCGAACGGTGGCTGAATGGTAGCCCCGATGGTTGACCCGGCGACCGCATGGCGTGGGGCAGGCCGCGGCGACGCGTAAAGCTCGCCGTCGACGATTTCCGCGACGAGATTGTCCGGAAGCTTGACGAGATCGTCGTATGTGGCCGGCCGATCGAATGGCGCCACTCTCGGCATGGGTCGCATTGTACATCGTCGTCTCTGCACAGGCTGTGCCGGACCGATCCTGGAGCGCGCGGCGCCGATGTGAGCCGTATGAATGGCGGGAAGTGGAGTCCCGCAGAAACTGCCGCGTCGCGCGCCCGCGATGTCGCGAGAATTGCGAGGTGACGCACGAGAGCACCGATGGCGGCGCCCGCTGAGATGCGACGCCGGTCGCGGCGGGCGCCACGCGATGTCGCGAGCATTGCGAGGTGACGCACGAGGGCGCCGATGGCGGCGCCCGCTGAGATGCGGCGCGGGTCGCGGCGGGCGCCACGCCGGCGGTCAACCCGCCGGCGTGGCGAGCGGGGAGGGAAGAACGAAGTTACGACGGCTTGCTCGCGCGGATGAAGGCACTCGCGAACTTGCCGTCCACCTGCGGCGCAACGTCGTCGACGTTGAGGCCGGCCGCGGTGAGGAAATTCAGGGCGTCGGCCGCTTTGTAGACGCGCCAGGCCTCGAACTCGATGGCCCCGAATCCCGCGTCGGCCAGCAGCCGCTGATACTCCGTCTCCTGCAGTGCGCCGGCGACGCACCCGATCCACAACTCCACGTTCCGCCGAATCGACTCGGGGACATCGCCCCGAACGACGACGTCCGAGACGGCGAAGCGTCCGCCGGGCTTCAGCACGCGAAACGCCTCGCGCAGCACCTGGCCCTTGTCCGACGACAGGTTGATCACGCAGTTCGAGATGATGACGTCGACCGAGTTGTCGGGCAGCGGGATGTGCTCGATCTCGCCCCTGAGGAACTCGACGTTGGTGACCCCCGCCTTGCGCTTGTTCTCGTTGGCGAGCGCCAGCATTTCGTCGGTCATGTCCAGCCCGTACACCTTGCCGGCCGGGCCGACGCGCCGGGCGGAGAGCAGCACGTCGATGCCGCCGCCGGAACCGAGATCGAGCACCGTCTCGCCGGGGCGCAAGCTCAGCCAGCGCGGTCGGGTTGCCGCAGCCGAGAGATGCCGCCACGGCTGCGTCGGGGAGGTCCTTCACCTCGTCGCGCTTGTACAGGTCGACCGTAATCGGATCGCAGCAGGCCGGACCGCAACAGCCCCCGGCCTTGGTGCCCGCCTTGACCGCTGCCTGCCCGTATTTCTCCTTGATGACGTCGCGAAGTGCCTCGTTGCTCATCGTGTCCCCCTTCGGTGACCAAGTCCATCTGCCAGCTGGCGGCCGCGCGCTGGGGGCCGACGGCATTGAAACAGCCGCGCCTCCAGCCTGTGCCGATGCTGGCCGCCCACCACCGCCTCGATTCGTGTGCCTCTCGAGTCGGCCCCTTGTCCCAACGACTGACGCCCAACCGCCTTACATTCGCACAGACGAATATACTGAAGATAGTGTTCCGTGATATATTTGTCAAGGCGAATATAGCGACAGCCGACGAATTGGCCGGGGCGACAGCGACACGAGTACACGACGCACCGGCCGATGACGCCGGGGCGGCGCAACCGGGTGCCCTCGATGCCGAGAGGCTTGGTGTGAAAGCGACGCGAACAGTCAGCCGGGCCGGCCGATGACGCCGGGGCGGCGCAACCGGGTGCCCTCGATGCCGAGAGGCTTGGTGTGAAAGCGACACGAACAGTCAGGCGGGCCGGCAAACGCGACTCCACCGCGGGCCCGGCGCTTGCCTCGATGGAAACGGTCCTTCGGGCCCTGGCCGACCAGACGCGCCTGAGGATCCTCGGCCTCCTCATGTCGGGTGAGACCTGCGTCTGCGACATCTACGGGAGCCTGCGCATTCCGCAACCGACGGCGTCGCGCCACCTGGCATACCTGCGGCGCGCCGGCCTGGTCGAGACTCGCCGCGACGGGCTGTGGGTGCACTACCGTCTCGCGACGCCGGCAGACAGTCTGCTTCGCGCGTTGCTCGACTGCGCGGTGCACTGCCTCAGCCACCTGCCTTCAACCGACGCGGACCGCCGGCGCCTCGAAGCCGAAGACGGTGTCCGGCCTGCGCCGAACATTCCAGCCGCAACGTTCTCGTGTTGTGGGGTTCCTGTTCCAGCAGCGCGGCAGGAAGCCGCC
Organism: uncultured Acidobacteriota bacterium; assembly: GCA_963843385.1. Taxonomy (GTDB): domain Bacteria; phylum Acidobacteriota; class Vicinamibacteria; order Vicinamibacterales; family JAKQTR01; genus CAVOHU01. The sequence goes on along the minus strand of CAWJJY010000003.1, from coordinate 100,440 downwards.
TGCTGTTCGGCGAGTCTGCCTTCGGCTTCGCTCAGGCCAGGGAAGACCCGCCCTCCATCCCGGAAAGACTGAAAACCCGCCTTCCGTCCCGGAAAGACTGAAGACCCGACCCCCAACCCGTTACGATTAGCACCAGTTGTCGCAGTCGGAAGCCGCGACGTGGTCAGCCCCGCGCCTCGAGCCGCGAGCCCCAAGCCCCGCGCCCGAACGCCGCGCCCCGCGTCCCAAGCCCCGCGCCCGAACGCCGCGCCCCAGCCCCGCGCCTCGAGCCTCGAGCCCCAAGCCGCGGCCCCAAGCCCCGCGCCCTGCTAGCAATCCTTCCCGGCGAGCCGCACGAAATACTTGTTATACCAACGCTTGCGGAATCTGCACGGACGATTGATCGGATTGGCCCGCACGTACTCGATTGCGCCATCCACATCCAGGCCGCGCACGGCAATGGCCGCGATGCTCGCTGCAATTGAAATGGACCAGCCTTCCTTGTTGTCCCAGTAGTGAACGGTCCACGGCTCGGCGGGCGCGAGACGGCCGGTCGCCCCGAGAGTAAGGCTGAAGGAAAGCTGCTCGTAGAGGGAATGCTGAAAACCCGAGTCCACCATTTCGTCACACATCGCGAGCGCGCGATCGACGAGCGCATGATCGGCGACCGCCACGACCCCCGCGTTCCACATCGCTTCGTCGCCGGTCACCGGGATGCCCGACCACGAGTGCCCGACGATGTGGTCGCGGAGAGGACGCATGGTGCGGCGCGTCATGCGCGCGAGTTCCAGCTCACGGTGATGCATGAAGACCGCGCCCCCCTGGAGTTGCGCGAGCATCGGCGAGAGATCGGCGCGCGCCACCACGTCGCAATCGCAATACACCAGCGGGTCGGGCCCGAGGCTGGCCGCCAGCCGCATGACCTCCATCTTCACTCGCCAGAGGTAGTCGTGCGTCCCGCGCCACCCGCGCACTCGAGCAGCATCGATCGGCACGACCCGGATGCGGTTCCTGAGCCACTCGTAACGCTGCGGGTTCTCGGTGACCATCACCACGTCGGTGTCGCCGGGCGCATACGCCATCACCGACAGGATGGAATACCACGCCTGGACGTGCAGCGCTTCGCGGCCGCCGAAGGTGACGAAGACGAATCGCGCGGGCATGAGAAGCGAATCGTAGCATGGCGACGAGAGCTTCGGTTCGGTTGGCGGCCGGTGGCATGACAGGGCACGCTGCGGTCCGGATATCGCGTTAGCGAGTGGACCGGTCTTCCGCACAACGTGCCCCTTGAGCCGAGCCGACAGCGAAAGTCTGCCAAACGCTTCGCAGGGGCCGAAAGCCCAGATGGGCCGGGGACCCATCTGTTCTGCCGACAGAACCCCGAAGATGCGTTTGGCCGGCGAGCGCGAGCGGGGACGCGTCGCGATATCCGGACCGAGGCGCATGAGGTCGTCGTGCCGCCGACGGATCACCCGCAGCCGAGCGCCAGCCCCGAGCCTCGAGCCACCGGCCTGCGACCTCGTGCCTCCAGCCTCCGGCCTCCAGCCGCCAGCCCCCGGCCTCGAGCCGCCTCTTGAGTGATACCATCCGCTTCGGCGCCTGTGACCCGGAAGGCGTGAGGTCGCGGCCAGGAGGAGCACACGTGACGACCATCACCCCGCCCCGCCAATCGCTACTGCAGGCCGGGCCCGTCTTCCTCGCATTCCTCGCCATGGGGTTCGCCGACGCCGCGGGGCCGTTTGTCAGCCTCGCCAAGCAGGATTTTCACCTGTCCAACTTCACGGCCCAGCTCATCGCCTTCGCCGGCTTCATCATGTTCGGCATCGTCTCGGTGCCGATGGGCGTGTACCAGGACCGGAAGGGAAAGAAGTTCATTCTGATCCTGGGCCTGGCCGTCATGCTCGCGGGCGTGCTCATCCCCACGCTTCTGGGGCTCTCGTCGTTCCCGACCTTCCTGTTGACGGTGCTCCTGCTGGGGGCGGGCGCCACGACGCTTCAGGTCGCGGGCAACCCGATGATGCGAGACGTGTCGGAGGAGGGGAAGTACTCGCGGAATCTCTCGCTCGCGCAGTTCGTGAAGGCCATCGGATCGCTGTCGGGACCGCTGATTCCCGTGATCGCGGCGCAGGCGTTCGGCCTCAACTGGCGGGTCGTGTTCCCGGTCTACAGCGTGGCGATTCTGATCGCGCTGCTCGCGGCGACCACCATCGGCACGAAGACGACCGCCGCCTCGGGGCCCGGCACGGCAACGCTCGGCTCGTGCCTGGCGCTCTTGAAGAACGGCTACGTGGCCCTGATGGTGGTGGCCATCTTCTTCTACGTCGGCGCAGAGGTGTCGGTCAGCTCGAGCATCCCGCTCTACCTCGAGGACCGCTTTGCGATCGACATCACGAAGACGGGGCTGCTCGGAACGGGCCTGTTCTTTCTTGCGCTCACGATCGGCCGGTTCTCGGGCGGCATCGTCCTGAGCTGGATCAAGCCGAAGGCGTTCTTTCTCGCCACGTGCGGCGTGTCAATCGCCGGGCTGCTGGGACTGTTCGCGCCGTCCAGCTCGGTCGCCGTCGCCGGCTTCTTCCTGGTCGGCCTCGGATTCGCCAACATCTTTCCGCTGGTGTTCTCGATCGCCGTGGACAGCAGGCCGGAGCACACCAACGCCTTGTCAGGGTTGATGGTCATGGCCATCGTCGGGGGCGCGTTCCTTCCGCCGCTGATGGGGCTGATGGCCGACGCTACCGGCTCCATCCAGCTCGCCTTCCTCGTGCCCCTGGCGGCGGTGCTCTACATCACGTGGGTTGCGATCGTGAACCTGAGAATGTCATCGGCGCGAGCGGCGGCTTCCGACTAGGATCGTCTCCATGGACAAGATCACGGATTCACGCGTCGTCCTGACGCTCGACGCCGGGGGAACCGGCCTCAAGTTCTCCGCGATCCGGGGCACCGATCTGCTCGTCGGCCCGACGACCCTTCCGACCGAGGGCGACAACCTGCCGCGCTGCCTGGAGAACATCGTCAACGGATTCAGGCAGGTTCGCGCCCAGCTTGCCGATGCGCCCGCGGCGATCAGCTTTGCGTTTCCCGGGCCGGCCGACTACCCGAGCGGGATCATCGGGGACCTGAGCAACCTGCCGGGCTTCCGCGGCGGCGTCGCGCTCGGGCCGATGCTGGAAGACACCTTCGGCATCCCCGTGTTCATCAACAACGACGGGGACCTGTTCGCGTACGGTGAGGCGATTGCGGGCTTCCTGCCGCATGTGAATCACCTGCTGGCGGCAGCCGGCAGCCCAAAGCGGTATCGCAACCTGTTCGGCATCACCCTCGGGACAGGGTTCGGCGGCGGCATCGTGTCGGACGGACGGCTCCTGACCGGTGACAACTCATCGGCGGCCGAGGTCTGGCAGCTGCGAAACAAGCTCGACCCCGACATCAACGCCGAAGAAGGTGCGTCGATTCGGGCGGTTCGGCGCGAATACGCGAAGGCCGCCGGTCTCCCATTCGACCAGGCACCGGATCCGAGGGCGATCTTCGAGATTGGAATGGGCCAGGCGCCGGGGAACAAGGATGCGGCCGTCGAGTCCTACCGGCGGCTGGCCGAGGTCGCGGGAGACGTCATCGCGCAGGCGCTGACGCTGGTCGACGGGCTCGCCGTCATCGGCGGCGGGATCGCAGGAGCCCACCCGCTGTTCCTCCCGCCGCTGATTGCGGCAGTCAACGCCAGGTACGAACACTCGCCCAAGGGATTCCGCAGGCTCGACCAGCTCGCGTTCAACCTCGAGGACCCGTCCGATCGTGAAGCCTTCCTGCGCGGGGACGCGCGGGACGTCGCGGTGCCCGGATCGACGCGGACGGTGCATCACGATGCGATGCCGCGCACCGGGATCGGCATCTCGCGCCTCGGCACGAGCGAGGCGGTCGCCGTCGGCGCCTACGCCTACGCGATCAACAGGCTCGGGACCATTACCGACTAGAGACCACCGAGCGACTGCCCGGCGCGGCGCTGATCGCCTTCGTCGTGATCCGCCAAGGCGGGTGACCGGGCGTCAAGCACCTGGACGCCCGGCGGACGCGCGGAGCAAGCGGGAGTCGTCGGCGAGACCAGACGCCGTGGCGCATGCGAGCTTCGTCCGCGCGTCGACGCGCCAGGCGGAGAGTCAAGGACGGGTCCGCCGGGCGGCCAGCGTGCTTGATGCCCGGGCAGGACCCGCCTTGGGCAGTCGGCAGACGTCCGTGCGGGTGTGGTGGTCCCGCCGAGCGACTGCCCGGCGCAGCCGCTCTGGAGAGGGAACGCGACAGACTCAGCGCCGCCCGTTCCTTCGCTGCGGCGCGGAGAGTGGCCGCCTCGCGGTCTTCTTCCGCTGATAGCCACGGGCCAGGTCCATGTAGACCGGGAGATTCGCCTCGAGATCCTGCGGCGTTCCGTCGAAATACAGCGTGCGAATGGGAAGCCCGTTGAGATCCCTCGAAATCGACGGGTACACGGCCTCGCAGACGATCCCGTTCATGCAGGTGAAGGGGCTGATGTCAATGATGCCGTCCACGCCGAGCTTCGCGAGACACACCGCCCGTCCGGCGCTGAGCACCATCTCGCCCAGCGCACCGCTCACCGGCAGGTAGGGCTTCGCGGCCTCGAGGACCTCGTGCACTTCGGGTTCCTCGTAGCCGCTGAACAGGTCGTGAAACGGCTCCATCAACTGGTGCTCGTCGCGAAGCTGGACCTTCTCGCGCACCCAGGTGCCGACCGTCGCGAGCGAGTACTGCCGGCCGTGCAGCTTCAGCTTGCGATAGGTTTCCGTCACGGTGTACCACAGCCACTCCGAGACCCCCGCCAGCCACACTTCGGCGCCGGCTTCCTCGAGGCGCTTGACGGTGTCTTCGTTCGAGTAGGTGTTGAGCCGGCAGAAGATCTCGCCGTTCACGCCGATGAGCGGCCTGGAGTCGTCGCGCTTCAAGTCGAGCGAGGCAAAGCGGTCCCGGCAGCGCCGCATCACCTGCTTCAGGGCCTTCATCTGCGGCGCGGGCGAGGTCGCCGTGCTCTCCACCGTCTTGCACACGTCGACCAGGCACTCCTCGTAGATCGTCTCGGTCGCGCCAGGCGTCAATTCGTAGGGCCGATGCTGGAGCAGCAGTTTCTGCAGGATGTCCGAGATGACCAGCATCCGCCATCCCGTGCGGACAAACGGGCGCGCCAGGTTGCCGAGATCCCCGTACGAGTTCTTGCTCGACGGGGAGAGCACGCTGACCTGCGTGAACCCGTTGGCGTCGAGCACGTGCCGCAGGTGATAGGCGTACTGGCCAAAGCGGCACGGGCCATCCGCCGTCGGCATGAAGAACACCGTCGCCGCGGGGTCGTTGCCCGGCCGCTCCAGAACCTTCATGAAATCGCCGACGGTCACCTTGGCGGGGTAGCACTCTTCACCCGTCGTGAAACGGGCGCCCAGCTCGCGGGTGCGTTCGTCTGAAGGCTGAGTGGTCTCGGCCTCCACCCCGAGCGCGCGGAAACCGGCGGCGAACACGCGCGCCCCGCCGTGCGCCATCGGAGGGATGTAGACCTTCTTGCCCTTCAGTGGATGGTCGGCTGTGAGCCGGCCGGGTCCGGGTTCGGGGGCGTCGGATCTCCGTAACATCGCAGGATGCCCTTGCTCTCGAGGTACGCCTCGCAACGGGTCAGGTAGCCGCCATCATTGCCGTGCCCGTCGAACTGCAGGAGCAGCAGAGGTTCGCCGGCGACCTGTCGGGTGAAGTATCGGATGTACGAATCGGGACCGCACTTGAAGTTGGACAGGAAGATGATGTGCAGGTTCGGGCGGGCCGCCACGATGCGGGCCGCCTCGAGCATGCGCTGCCCCGAGATCCAGTACATGTTCTCGTGGAGATCGGAGATCTTCTCCCGGCCGGTCACCAGGAAGTCCAACGGAATCACGTTCGCGCCGTAGTAGTGGCGGAGCTTTCGCGGGATGTCGCAGTTGATGCTGCGATCGTAGATGTTGTACGGGCGGCCGATCAGCACGATTCCCGGCTCGCCGGTCTGATCCAGGATCTCCATCGCGTGCGCGCCGGCCTCGAGCAGGCGCTGCTGGAAGGTGCGCTGCACCGCGTAGGCCGCGTCCACCGCGGCGTCGCTGACGCGCCGCGAGGCCCCCAGCCGCCGCGCCGTCTCGACCAGCTCGCCCTTGACGTGCTCGGGCCCCATCTGGAAGTGCAGCGTCGGCGCCAGGATGCGGGCGCTGTAGTCGCTCAGCCCCGGCGCGGTCCGGACCACGAAGGGCAGCGTCTGCGTCCAGGGGCAGAAGTGCGCGATGCACTGCGATTCCTCGTGCGACTCGGCGTCGATCATGTTCGGAACGAGCACGTAGTCGGTTCCCAACTCGAAGAGCGAGGCCACGTGGCCGTGTGCCACCTGGATCGGGTAGCACGGCTGCGCGAGCGCCAGTTCGACGCCCCTCGAGGCAATGGTCCGATCGGTCGCGCGCGAGAACACGGTTCGCACGCCGAGCCGGTCGAAGTACGCCTGCCAGAACGGGTACCGCTCATAGGTCGTCATCGTCCGGGGGATGCCCACCGTCAGGGGCCCCGGCTCGATCGATTTCGGTGGCGCCATCGGCCGGCCGGTGACTTCTTCGACCAGCCGATCGCGGAACGCGAACAGGTCCTCGATGACCGGGACGCGGGCCGAGGGCGAGGGCCGCCGGTACTTGTCCGAGCACTTGTCGCCCCAGTACGTCTTGCGCCCTTCGATCGTCACCTCGCGGATGTCGCACTCGTTCGTGCACGACTTGCACACGAAGTCGCGCGCCACCTGCTTGAGCTGATTGAAGTCGTACCCGCGGAACCGCGTCTCGCCGTGGCTGGCCCTGTGCCAGTCGCGCGCGAGCAGGCACATCCCGATGGCCCCGATCACCCCGTTGAAGGGCGGGACGATGATCGGCCGCTCGAGCAGCGCGGCGAACGCCGCGGCCACCGCATCGTTGTAGGCCGTGCCGCCCTGGAAGTAGATCGTCTTGCCGATGTGGCGCCCGCGGACGACGCGGTTCAGGTAGTTCAGCGCGATCGAGTACGACAGGCCGGCCACCAGGTCCGGGATCGACTCCCCGCGATGCAGCCACTGCGTGACGTCGTGCTCCATGAACACCGTGCAGCGCTCGCCGAGCCGCGACGGCCTGGTGGACGAGAGCGCCAGCCTGGCGAACTCCTCCTTGATGCTGATGCCGAGCTTCTCGGCCTGCTCCTCGAGGAACGACCCGGTGCCGGCGGCGCAGGCGTCGTTCATCGTGAAGTCCACGACCACGCCGTTCTCGAGCGAGATGAACTTGGAATCCTGGCCGCCGATCTCGAAGATGGTGTCGACCGGATCGCCGTGGTGCACGGTGCTGACGTGCACCGCGCCGGTCTTGTGCGCCGTGATCTCGTCGTTGACGACGTCGGCGCCGACGAACTCGCCGACCAGCTCCCGCCCTGAGCCGGTCGTGCCGACCCCGGCGATGAGCAGCCGATCGCCCCACGCGCGGCTGAGGTCCGTCAGCCCCTGCTGCACGGCCTCGACCGGGCGCCCGGCCGTCCGCAGGTAGTCGTCGAAGACCACGTCGCCCGCCTCGTTGATCACGACCACGTTGGTCGACACCGACCCGACGTCGATCCCGAGGTAGCCGACGATCTTCGCGTCGCCCGGCGGCGGCACGTAGGGCGGCACCGAGTCGCGAAGCTGAATCACCTTCCCCTGGGTCAGGGGAATCCCTTCGTGGGTGTTCCGGTGCGTGTCGTGCTGCCGGAGGCGGTGAATTTCGCCGAAGGACCTCTTTTGCGGATCGCCGGCCTCGAGCAGCGCGGCGCCGATGGCCGCGCACCACGCGTAGAGGGGCGGGACGATGAGTGACCCCTCATCGAGCTCGAAGGCCTCTCGAATGGCGTTGACCACGCCGGCATTGCAGGCGACGGCGCCGATGAAGAGCGCCGGCGGAGCGACCGAGCGGCCCTTGACGACGCTGCTCTTGAAGTTCAACGCGACGGCCCGGCACAACCCGCGCAGGATCTCCGCCGGGGTGCTGCCTTTCTGCTGCGCGTGGATCATGTCGGACTTGGCGAACACCGAGCACCGGCCTGCGATGCGGGCCGCCGAGGACGCGGTGCACACGACGTCGCCCATTTCCTCGGCCGAGTAGCCCATCCGCAGGGCCTGCTGGTCGAGGAACGATCCGGTGCCGGCCGCGCATTCGCCGCTCCGCTCGTAGTCGGCGATCACGCTGTCGGTTTCGCCCTCGGCGCGCTCGAGCCGCATGTACTTGGAGCTCTCGCCGCCGATTTCGAACACGGTCCGCACCTCCGGGTAGAACTGCGAGACCATGTGGGCGGTCGCCTTGAACTCGTTCTCGAAATAAATGCCCAGGATCTTGGCGATCGTCCGGCTGCCGGAGCCGGTGACGCGGATGCCTTCGATGCGCGACTCCGGGATCGACTCGTAGACCGAGTGCAGCAGGTTGTAGGTCGACTCGATGGGACTGCCGGAGATGCGCCGGTAGTCGGACACCACCATCGGCGATCGGGATTCCTCGACGAACCGGAATGCAGGATGCGCGGCGCAGAGCGTCTCGAGCAGCGGCCGATCGCCGGCCGACGCCACGACCGCCAGCTTCAAGCCGACGGCACCGATATCAAGTCCAAGGTTGATGGCCACAGCCTACGCCCTTCTCTGGTCAGGGACCTTCAGCGGCAAACTGGGTATTGATGGTAGACGGCGTGGGGGCTCCGCGTGTGGCGCCAGCCACCATACATACGGGCAACCCGTCGCGCCGATGCACGGCCAGAGCCCCGACGCTGGGCCCGACAATGCAGCCGCAAACCGTTTGAATATACTCGGTTACCGCAGTTCTCGACCCGACGTCGGCATTCCAGGGGCCCCGACGCGTCACCCGATTGCGGCTGCCAAGGTCCAAATGAGTTTACACCAGTGGCTGACGATTTGTGATCGAAGGGGCTCTGAACTGAATGGACAGGCCGGTAGACTTACCAGGGCTTCATGCCTGGGGCGCGGCGAATGAGACGCTCGTCGAGCCGTGAAACGGATCGCCCCGGGTGGCCGTATCTCGCCATGTGCAACATTGGTTGCACGATCACTCGTGATTGACCCTGCGTCGCTTGCCATCACTCCAATGGTTGGTTCCTCAGCATCAACGCGGCGTGCCCTCTTGATCTCGGCGGGTCTTGCCGCGCTCGTCGTGTTCGTGTTCAGCCCGGTCCGCCACTTCGAGTTCGTGTCGTTCGACGACCCCTGGTTCGTGTCCAGGAATACGAACGTGCTCGCCGGCCTGACCTGGCACGGCGTGGCGTGGGCCTTCACGGCGGGGTCGGAGTTCTACTGGCACCCGCTGACGTGGCTGTCCCACATGCTCGACGTCCAGCTCTTCGGCCTCGACGCCGGCTGGCATCACGTCACGAGCGCCGTCATCCACGGCGCCAACACGCTGCTGCTCTTCTGGCTTCTCCGGCGGATGACCGGCGCGACCTGGCGCAGCGCCTGTGTGGCGGCGCTGTTTGCGGTCCACCCGCTTCACGTCGAATCGGTGGCCTGGATCGCCGAACGGAAAGACGTGCTCAGCACGCTGTTCCTTCTGCTGACGATCTGGGCCTACGTCTGGTACGCACACCAGCCCGCGGTGCGGCGCTACCTGCTGGTGATGTTGCTCTTCGCGCTCGGGCTGATGGCGAAGCCGATGCTGGTGAGCCTGCCCGTCGTCCTGCTCGTGCTGGATCTGTGGCCGCTCGAGAGGATGCGGCTCGGGCAGTCAACTCAGAAGACTCGCGTGAAGGGTGCAGATGCGCGGCGCCTGCCCGTGGGCCGGCTCGTGCTCGAAAAGCTGCCGCTGCTGGCTCTGGCCATCGCCTCGACCATCGTGACGTTCCTCGTGCAGCGCTCCGCGGGCGCGGTCGCGCCGCTCGACGCGCTCCCGCTGCAGTATCGCCTGACCAACGCGGTGGTGTCGTATGTCGCCTACATCGGCATGACGCTCTGGCCGTCGGGGCTTGCGGTGTTCTACCCATACCCGCCGGGGATGCCGGCCTGGTGGAAGGTCGCCGGCGCCGGCCTGGCGTGCGTCGTGATTTCGATCGGCGCGTGGCGGACCGTCCGGCGGCATCCCTACGTGGCGGCCGGATGGCTCTGGTACCTGATCACGCTGTTGCCGGTGATAGGCATCGTCCAGGCAGGGGACCAGGTGATGGCGGACCGCTTCACCTACGTCCCGTTTGTCGGCCTGGCGATCGTCGTTGTCTGGGGAATTCCGCGACTCGTGGAGCGCTGGTCGATGTCGCGGGTCGCCCTGCCGGCGGCCGCGGGCGCCGCGATCCTGGCGTGCGCGATTGTCGCCCGTGGTCAGGTGTGGTTCTGGCAGGACAGTGCGACGCTGTGGGGCCGGGCGCTCGAGGTCACTTCCGGGAACCATCGCGCGCACGCGGGGGTTGGCGCGCTGCTCGCCGACGCGGGAAAGTACAACGAAGCCGCCGTGCACTACCAGGAGGCCGTCAGGCTGGCGCCGTCAGCCGCGAACTACCGAAGCCTCCTGGGCGACGTCTACAGCAAGCAAGGCAAGCAGTCGGAGGCCTTCGCGGAGTACTCGGCCGCCGCCAGGCTCGACCCGGGCTCCGCGACCGCCCAGGTGAATCTCGGCACCATCCTCGCCAGGCAGGGCAGGGCGAAGGAGGCTGTGGCGCACTTCACCGAGGCCGTTCGCCTCGAGCCCAACGACGCGATGGCACACGTGGGGCTCGGCGTTTCATTGATCGCGATGGGCCAGGTCGACCTTGCCATCGCCGAGTACAACACGGCGCTGCGCATCGATCCCGGTGCGCCGGGGACCTTCAACAACCTGGGCATTGCCTTTGCCGGCAGCGGCCGCCTGGCGGAGGCGATCACTGCATTCACCGAGGCCGTACGCCTCGATCCCTCCTGGGAACTGCCGCGATTCAATCTCGGAGTGGCCCTGGCGAAATCCGGGCGCGATCGTGAGGCCATCAGCGCCTTCAACGACGTGATCCGCATCAATCCCGGAAACGACGCCGCCCGTCGGGCGATCGACGAGATGACGCGACAGCGGAAGTAGCCCGACCTCCGCAGTCCACGACGTTCCCCGCGGGCCGAACCGAGTTGCCTCTCGCGAACGAGAGCCCCCGACTGCGCGACCGGCATCCAGCGCGCGCCAGGGCGGCCGCGTCGCGCATCGGTTCGGCATCGTGCCGGCCGGATGGACCGGCGTATGATGTCGGGACATGCAATTGCGATTGACCTTCGGACGCGCGCCCCGTCCGGCGCCGCCCGTGCTCGTCGTGTCGGGCCAGGTCGTGCCGGTGGAATTTGTCCGGCACGTTCGCGCGCGGCACTACATTCTTCGCGTTCGAGAGGACGGCGGGCTCCGCATCACGATTCCGAGAGCGGGTACCCGCGCGGGAGCGGACCAGTTCCTCCACGAGCGGCGCGGCTGGATCGAGCGCGAACGCGAGAAGCACGCGCGCGAGATGGCGTCGCGAGGGCCGTGGCGGGACGGATCGAAGGTGCTGTACCGCGGGGTTGAGTCAGACCTGCGGGTCGAGCCGGGCGGCTCCCGTCTCACGGTGAGCTTCGGCGATCACGCCTTTACTGCGCGGGCCGCGGCATCCGACGACCTGCGGCCGGTTGTCGAGCGATACCTTCGAACCGTCGCGTCGAAGGAACTGCCGGAGCGGCTCGCCGGGTTGGCGAAGGAGCATGGATTCGACGTCGCCGCCGTGTCGGTCCGCAATCAGAGCTCCCGATGGGGATCGTGCTCTCCGCGCGGCCACATCTCGCTCAACTGGCGCCTCATCCAGGTGCCGCCGCACGTCGGCGACTACGTCCTGCTGCACGAGCTGGTGCATCTGCGTCACCTCAATCACTCGGTGCGATTCTGGCGCGAGCTCGACCGCCTCTGTCCCTGGCACAAGGACGCGCGCGCCTGGCTGAGGTCCAGCCGCCGCCTCAGCGCGTTCTGAGGCTCGCTGCCGGCGTCGCGAGGCCGATCTGCGTGGTGTGAATGGCGTCGAGGGTTCCGGCGTCGGCCGGGAAGTGGCGAGGGACGCGAGATCCCCACCATCGAATCGACTGGAATATCCCATTCTTGCCCAAAGCAACTGAGCTGCCCACTCACTGCCTGACAAGGATGGTGACGGATCCCGCGTCTGCGGAATTGATGAGCAATTTTGGAGCCACACCCATACGAACCAAAAAAGCCCACAACTGCGAGGGCAGGCAACGCTTGTCCTCGGCTGTCATCCAATGCGTTGGATTCGGAATGCGGAATATCAGATCGGCAGCGCGACCTTCACATCTTCGCGAGCAGTGACTGGTTGCGACTGCTGAGCACCCTCAGGAAACTCATCGACGCGTTCGCATTCTGATTCAACACGGAGAGCAGGGCGTGGCCCGTGATGGTCAGGAGCCTGGAATTGTCCCTGCTCACCATGACGGTGGCCGATCGGGGTTTCTGCGTGAACACGCCGAGCTCCCCGATGGAATCGCCCTCGCCGACGGCGTCGATCCACTTGTATCCGCCGTTTCTCGGCAGGCAGATATCGGCGGTTCCCTCGCACACGACGAACACACATTCGGATCTCTCGCCGATCCTGCACACGACGCCGCCGCGCCGGTAGACGCGGACCTCTGCGTCGCGCGCAATCGAGGCCAGCACGTCCAGCCCGAGCTGATGAAAGAACGTGCTCTTGAAGAGGTAGAGCATCTTGTTCACGGTGTTCGCCGGCTCGACGCAGTAGTCGTCCCCCGTGCCGTCCTGATGCGATGCCGGTTGGGCCATACGTCCTCGACCGTCGTCCGCAATCGATTGCACGACCTCATCCCACAGCCATGACCGGGTTCCTGCCGCCAGCACGCTCGAGGTGAGCGCCTTGGCTCGCTCGGATGTCAGACGCGCGAGGACCGACAACGCGACAGCCGCCGGGGCAACCTCGCGGCCTCCCGCCGTCTGCGCAAGGAACTCGATCGGATCCGGCTGGCTCGAGAGCCGGCTGCGGAACGCTGCCAGGCCGTCACGCTCGCCGGCATTGAGGATCTCGAGGCTCTTCCCGGCGTCCTCGCGAAGAATATCCAGCAGGCCGACGGGAACATCGTCGGCCGGTGACTCGAACAGTCCCGGGCTGCCGAGATCCGCTGATTCGAGCACGGTGCCGGACCGGAACACGTTGAACCACCGCGCCAGCGCAGTTCGATCGGCGCTGTCAGGAACCGTCTGCAGGACGCTCAGGAACTTGAGCCCGAGACTCCGGCGCCGCCGCTCCAGGTGGTGCACGAGCAGTTCGACGCCGGGAATGCGCGAACCGATTCCAGGACCGGCGAGTGCCTTCATTCGAACCGCCGCATCGGCCACGTCCTCGAGCAGTCCCTCTGCCTCGCGAAGCGCCAGGTTGCGCTCGCCCAACAGCGCAGCCAGGATCTCTTCGTGCTCGGCGTCCGACACGTCGAAGATGTTCCTGAGCTTCCGGACTTCGCGGTCGTTCTCGCGCGACCCCAGTTCTTCGCGCGCCGGATTCCCCGATTCGAGGCTGCGCCCGACGATGGTCTCGAGCGCCTGCATGTAATTCAACAAACGCACACTGGCCGGTTCTTGAACGCCGCCGGGCGCCACACCCTGCTGAAGCTTGAGGAGCGGGCTCATGATGAGGTCGTGCTCCTCCTCGCTGATGCCCATCTGCTGCCGGACTTCCCTGGTCGACTCCAGGCTGTTCTGTGCGTTGATTTCGCCGCGATGCAGGGCCTCGAGGAGCACGCCACGGTAGAGGTCGTGCCTCTTCTCGACAGGAAGGCCCGACATCGTCGTCGCGAGGATGTTCACCTCGTCTGCATTCAGATCGTCGAGCGTGCGGCCACCGAGGATGGCCGCGAAATCCACCTTCAACCTCTTGAGCTGCCGGAGCATGTTCTGCGCCAGCGACTCCCGGCGGTAGATGGCGTGGCCGGACCGCAGCGCCCGGCTCAACCAGAGCGTGCTCGCCAGCACGATGCAGACATCGACCGCCTTGAGCAGGCCGGCCGGCAGCAACGCGAGGTTCGGGCGCCCGCCGAACAGATAGAAGACGTTGAAGGTTGCGAAGGCGCTCATGGTCAGCGCCTGGTGCCTCAGGCCTTCCGGGCTGAGCGGCCTGCCGATGGCGGACCTCAGGCGCCCATAGATCGATTCCAACGAGCGGCCGATCGCGTAGGCGAACAGGACGAACAGGCCCGTGGTGAGCGGTGCAGCGAGCAGCTTCGGAATGGGGAGTGGAGTGCCCGCGACGTAGAACCCGGGTGAGAAGAGATGCTGGAGTTGACCGGCCTCGTGCGTCCACGCGCCGGAGAAGTAGTAGCCCCAGTTGCCCGAATAGAAATAGTAGTAGGAGTAGAAGCCCAGGACGAGACCGAAGTAGCCGTAGTAGGCGAATCGCTTGCCCGGCCTGAACATCGAGTCCCAGTAGAACCGCTCCAGGTCGATGTCAGGACACGTCGCGACGCAGCCGACGCAGGTACTCTGGTCACCCGAGCTCGCGTGCTTGCGGCACATCGACTGGGTGACGCCCTGGGTCCGGTAGGCCTTGCTCTCGAGCAGGCCCCCCGGCCCCGTGTAGATCTTCTGAACGGGAGCGATTGGGCAGAAGTAGTTGCACCAGCTCTTGCCGCCGAAGAACAGGCCGACGAGCGCCGCCATCCCGATGAGGCTCAGGAGGAAGCAGGCCAGGAACATGCGGTCGGAGTTGATGAAGAGCAGGCGGCCGGTGATGCCGCACCAGAGAAATCCGAACTGAACGAACCACACGTAGCGCGCCGCGAGCGACTCGGCCTTCAGCAGCCTGGTCCGTTTCTCGACCTGGCCCGTCTTCCGGTTGAACACCCGGGCCTTGACCTGCACGTTGAGGAACTGCGGCAACTGAGTCGACAGCGACAGCGGGCAGACGCGCCTCCAGGCCTCGTGGCCGAAGAGCATCAGGAACATCGGGACGATTGGAATGATCATCGTCCAGAAGATGCGCGCGCCCATGGGATAGGGCGCGATCGGAAGGACCTGCCCCTGGACCATGACCTGTGACGAAGGGTTGATGCGGAAGGGACTCGCCGCGTTCTCAGGCCGCGTGAAGAACGGCGTGATCGGGTCGTAGAACAAGGACCCGATGAGCATCAGCCACAGCACCAGGAGTACTGCGCGTACCCCGCGCATGCGCCGTTCCGGCGCGCCCGCGAACACTACGCCTCCACCTCGACGATCGGGCTCGCGGGCTGGCCGACACAGGTGAGAATCTCGCCCTGGGCGATCTCCTCCGGGCTCAGGGCCTCCTGCCCGGGCATGAGCACGTCTCCCGAGAGCTTCGTCGCGCGGCACGTGCCGCATCTCCCCTGGCGGCACGCGCTGGGGATGTCGATGTTGCACCTGGTCGCCGCGTCGAGAATCGTGTCGTCGGCGGAGATCTCGACTCGCTTGCTGCTTCTCACGAACACGACCGTGCTCTTTCTTGCCGGCCCGTTGCCGGTCCGCCCCTCGGCGGGCCTTGCGGATTTCGGAACGAAACTTTCCTCGTCGAACTGTGCGTCGAGCGGAAACCCGTTGCCCGCCAGCAGCTGCTTCGCCTTGTCCATGAAGCCGGGAGGGCCGCACGCCAGGACGACCCGTTCCATGAAGTCGGGCGCGATCTGGTGGAGCATGCCGTTGTCGAGGCGCCCGCGGAGCCCGTCCCACGCACCTTCGGGCGTGTCTCCGGTCAGGCTGAAGTGGACGCGCACGCTGGCGTTCCGCTCCCGATAGAAGCCGAGTTCCTTGCGGAACACGAGATCGTCCTGCGTTCCGGCCGAGTGGAAGAAGACGACGTCCGCCGGCGCGGCGAGGTCGTGGAGGTAGCGGAGCATCGACATCAGCGGCGTGATGCCGCTGCCGGCTGACAGGAACAGGTACTTGTCGCGGCGGAAGTTGAGGCAGGTGAAATTGCCGAACGGCCCGCGGGCCGCAAGCGTGTGCCCGGGCTGCATGGTGTCGTGAAGCCAGTTGGACACCAGTCCCCCCGGTGCGCGCTTGACGGTGATCTCCAGGAGCCCCGGCCGGGTCGGGCTCGAAGAAATCGTGTACGGGCGGGGAACGATCCGGCCGTCGATGACCGGCTCGATGGTCAGGAACTGGCCGGGCTGGTAGCAGAACCACGCGCTCTGGCAGGGCGCGAACGAAAACGTCCTGACGTCCCGCGCCTCGTCGATCACCTTCACGCAGACGAGTTTCAGCGAGCCTCTCATCCAGGCGGCGTCCGGCCTGGGCATCTGAGGCATGCCGATCTTCCGGGTCTCCGGCTCAGCAGGCTCGGACAGGCCGTTCGGGCGCGGGGCGGAAGATGCTCGGTCGGAGAAGGCCGCTGCGCGCTGTTCCGGCGCCAGGTCAACCGCAGGATCGAGTGCAGGCGGGGCGCCCTGGGCCTGCGTCCCGCGCGAATCACCTCGATGAGCCCCGCCGGGTGCGTCGGGCAGGCGCTCCTCAGCGCGCAGGTCAGCGTGCGGAACAGGAGGGTCCTCGCGCAGGATCGTCAGGAAATCGACGAAGGCGGCTCTCTGATCGCGGCGCGGAACGAGCGCGAATCCTGCCTTGTACAACCGCTGCGCGAGCCAGGCGAGATCCTGTTTCAGGCGCCCGAATTCGGCCGGAGTGAGTTGATCCTTCTGCCTGACCAGAAGGTCGCGGAAACGGTGCGGCGTGACGAGGTCCGGCGAGGCAGCGTAGGCCCGCCAGACCGTCTGGTACTGCTCCCCGCAGAAACCCAGCATGTCGTGGAACGGAGCCGAGTGGCGGCGCCGGCGGGCCGCAACGATGGCCTGGAAGCGGAGTGCGGCGCGGGGGCTGGGGTTTCGGTCCCGGTCGCAGACCAACGCGAACACATGGAAGGGAAGCGAGAGGCAGGAGTCCAGCGTGTCGAGCGAGCCGAGCGGTTCCTTTGCCTGGAGCTCCATGCTGGTGATGAAGTGCCCGAAACGTCCCCGGACCCGCCCGCGGAGGATATTCTACACTGACTTGGTCGGAATTGAACGCTTCTCGAGGTGCCGGAAGCTCGGCTTTCGGCTGTGGGCGGGCAGATGGAGTTCTTCGGGGGATCCCAGGCGGGGCCTGCCCGGTCACCCGCCTGAGGATTAAACGAGCCCCAAGCCCCAAGCCCTTAGCCCCTCGCCCCCGCCTTACAGACGACCACGGTGACATCGTCCTGACGCCGCGCGCCCTGCGCGAATTCCCGGGTGGCCTGATCGAGGCGCCGCACGATCTGGTCGGCGGTCTCGTCGCGGTAGCTTGCGAACGACGTCCAGCGCAGCGTCGGTGCCGAAGAACTCGCCCGAGACATCCTCGGTCTCGGTGATGCCGTCGGTCAGGAACACCACGATGTCGCCTGGTTCGATCGTCGGCGTGCAGGCGCTCTGGTAGCGCTGGCACGTCAGGACGCCGAGAGGCGGCCCGCAACTCTCGAGCGCCGCCTTGATCGCGCCCGCGTGGCTCAGGTGATAGGCCGCCGTGTGTCCGGCGTTCACGTAGGCCAGCCTGCGCGAGACCGGGTCGAGCCGCGCGAGGATGAGCGCGACGTACCGGTTGTCCTCGAGGTCTGCGCAGAGTTCATCGTTGATCGCATTCAGCGCCTCTCCCGGGTCCTCGCACGATCCCGACAGGAACCGCAGGTAGGCGCGGGTCTCGGCCATGATGAGCGCGGGCCCGAGGCCGTGGCCCGAGACGTCCGCGATGACCAGGTCGAGCTTGCCGCTTCGCAACGGCAGGTAGTCGAAGTAGTCGCCGCAGGTCGCCAGCGTCGGGAAGGTCGCGCCGGCGATGTCGAATCCGTCCAGCCTGGGCGCCTCCAGCGGGTACAGCTTCTGCTGGACCTCGGCAGCGTACCGCATTTCGATTTCCTGCTGCTGGATCTTGATCCGGTCGGTCACATCCTTGATGACCGACACGAAATGGACAATGTGGCCATCCGGGTCCTTGATGGGCGTGATGGTCTGCTCGGCGTGGTAGAGCTCGCCGCCTTTCTTCCGGTTGATCGGCGCGCCGCGAAAGACCTCGCCCGCCGAGATCGTCGACCAGAGGTGATCGTAGAACTCGGCCGGATGCTTGCCTGACTTGAGGATTCGAGGGGTCCGTCCGAGTGCCTCGGCCCGCGAGTAGCCCGTCGTCGACTCGAACGCGGGATTGACGTACTCGATGACGCCGTGCAGGTCGGTGATGATGATCGTATCGGCCGTCTGTTCCACCGCGGACCGAAGGTCCTCGAGCTGTTTGAACGACGCGCGCAGTTGCGCCTCGGCCTGGCGGGCCGCAGTGACGTCGCGCACCGTGATCACGCCGCCCTCGAGCGTGCCGTCCTCGTCACGCAGCGGCGTCCCGCTGACGGTTGCCCACCTTCCGGCGGGAACCTCCGCGTTGCGAATGAGCACCTCGGACTGGACCTCCTCGCCCTGGAGCGCCCGCGCGAGCGGCA
Organism: uncultured Acidobacteriota bacterium; assembly: GCA_963843385.1. Taxonomy (GTDB): domain Bacteria; phylum Acidobacteriota; class Vicinamibacteria; order Vicinamibacterales; family JAKQTR01; genus CAVOHU01. Next base: position 81,984 of record CAWJJY010000003.1, on the reverse strand, counting down.
GGCGCTCGGTCGGGACCTGGGCCTGAGTCTCGGGGTCGAAGCAGCCCCAGGTGGTCGACCAGTCGCGCATCGGGACGTCGCGCCGGCCGATCCCGAGAATCGCCTCGGCGGCGTCGTTGAACAGGATGAGCCGGCCCTTGGCGTCGGCAACCACCACGCCTTCGGTCAGATTGCGCAGCGCGGTTTCGAAGACCCGCGTCTGCCGGCGGACCGCGGCATCCCTCGCCTGCCTCACGACCCCCAGGGCGAATCCTCCGACCAGCTCCCAGAGCAGGAACACCCCCGCCCCGAGCACGAGCGGCTCGCGCGTGACGTGCTTCGAGATGTAGGCGGCGGTCGGGTGTCCCGTGAGCCGCCAGCGCTGGCCGCCGACCGCGATCGACTCGCCGTAGCTCCAGCCCGACAGCGCCGGCTCGCCGCCGCCCTGCGCGGATGCGGCGATCACGACCGGCTTGCCGTCGACGCTCTCATCGGTCAGCTCGAACCGCAGGTCCGGCGCGTCGCTGGCGCGCCTGGCACCCGTCATCTGCCCGAAGATGTCGCGCGCCCGGACGATGAGCAGCACGAGGCCATCCGGGCGATCGGAGGCGGCGGCCGGGACCGGGGCGGCCGCACGGTAGATGGGCAACAGCACGAGGAATCCCTTTGACGGATCCGGGTCGGGCACGAGATCGATCGGGTCGGACAACGACGGCTCCCGCGTGAGGTTCGCCCAGACCAGCGCGGAGAGCCTGGTGTTTTCCGACGAGATGTCGAACCCGAGCACGCCGTGATTCGGCCCGCTTGGCTCGGCGTAGAAGACCGGGTAGTACTCGTCCTTCACCGGCGCGACCGCCAGGCTCCCGTTCGGCCCGACGGCGGTGATCTCGTATCCCGACAATCCTTGGGCGCGCGCCTGCTGCACGTGCCGCTCCCGCTCGCGTCGGAGGATCCGCGGCACCCACTCCATCGCGAGGATCCCCGGATGCCTGGCCGGAACCTCGCTCGTGAAGGCGCGGAACTCGTCGCGGGTGACGTACTGCGAACTCAGGAAGAGCGATCGCAGGTGCCGGAGCTCGTCGGTGATCTCGTGCATCTCGCGGGTCAGCACGCCGGCCCGATCGGAGAAGTACTCTGCGCACAGGGCCGACACACGCTCGTGTTCGAGGCGATCCGCCAGCCGGTACGCGATCGTTCCCATGAACGGGCCGCCGAGCACGAACACGGCCGCCGCGATCCACCAGAGATACTTTTTCGTCGAGAGTGCCAAGATTCCCCCCTGCGGCGACCCACCTCCCGACCATTCCGGGCGCGGGCGGCTGGGGCCGGGTCGGCATGACAGGCATCGCCCGCGCTCATGACCCGGCCAGCGAGTTGTCCGGGGACGGGGGAAGGCACGTCCACCGGAGCCGTCGTGAAGGCCACGCCTTCTGTGGAAGAATCCGGCGGCACGGATTCAGAATGGTCACCTGGAAAAGGCTATATCTAGTGTAGACGATGGCGCGATGCGGACGGTTCGCCCGCGCGGCGCCGTGAACGGGACGCCCTGTTGATCGGCGGGCGAGCCCGGCCGCGAGGAACCCCGGGAGTATCATTCATTCGATGCGAGCCAGCCGTCCGGCCTCGCAAGCCCCGCGAGCCAGACGGACGCACCCGCCGTGCAAGGAGTCCCGGTTGTGAACCGAATCACGTTTCTGATTGCGGTCGTCGTCGGACTCACGGCATCCGGCAACGCGCCGATCGATCAGGCCGTCCCGGAACGCCAGGCCGGCGGTGCCGGCCTCCTCGCGGCACGTGCCAGGTACCCAGCGCATTGGTGGGCAGTGGTGCCGGGCGAAGGCGCTCCCGACTGGGAGATCCTGCCGCAAGCCGCCGGGCCGGGCGAGGTCATCGTCTCGAAGCGCCACGAACTCGGGCTGCTGTCCAATTTCGCGCCGACGCCCTTCGTGTTCCACGGCCGGCGATACGCAAGCCTCGAAGGGTTCTGGCAGATGATGCTGTACCCGGAAGGCGAAGGGGATCCGAGAGCAAGAGCCGGCGGCGTCACGTGGAAGTACACGCGCGAACAGGTCGCGGGGATGGTCAGTTTCGAAGCGAAGGCCGCCGGGACGCTGGCCGAAGAGAACATGGCCCGGATCGGGATCGACTGGGTCAGCTTCGAAGGGCGGCGTTTCCCCTATCGGCCGGAACAGCCCGGCGAACACTACACTCTCATCGTTGCCGCGATGAAAGAGAAGGTCCGGCAGAATCCCGAGGTGCAGAAGGTCCTGCTCGCCACAGGCGACCTGATCCTGAGGCCCGACCACCACGAGGAGCCCGGCGCCCGCGCCGCGTGGCGCTACTGCGACATCCTGATGGCTCTTCGGTCCGAGCTGAACAAATAGTGTGCAATCGCGGCGGTGTCAGCAGTCCTAGCAGCCCGTGGTGCAAGTCGGTCGTCGCACCGAGGCCGACGATGCGCCCGGATCGCAAGGCGCGAAAGGCGAGAATATCGGGAATATGTGAGCCTTGAGCAACGCCGCGAGGCGGGATGCAGCGTCGGTCGAATGCAGACCGACTTGCACCACGGGCTGCCAGGCCGGGAGCCATGGGCTCCGGGCCGGAACGGCGCCTCGGGGCCGGCTCATCCCAGCCAGCCGGACGGGTGTAACATCCTGAAGGTAGTCGGTCGCGGACATGGACTGCACGCTCACGTCATTCCGCGAGCGTCACTTGCCCCCCGCACGACAGATCTGTCGTCGGGCCCGTCTCCTCGCGCACCCATTCGTGGTCCGCTCTCACTCGAATCATGATTCGCGGCAGGCCCCCACACAGGCCCTGACCTGGTGTCGTGTGGCTCGTCACAAGGAGTACTCTCCATGTTCGATCCAGAACCTGTCCAGAGCTCCGATCCTTCCGCTCCCGGGAAGGTCCCGTTCCGGCTGGAGGGGCGGCTCCACGAGAGCTTGATGAACGCGACGCGCTCGACCGTGCCGGAGCTGGCCGGACCTCAGACCCTTCCCATTCCCCCGTTTCCGCAAACGACGCGAACGACCAACCCGACTGGGCTCGCGTATCACGCCGACAACGGCCTGCGGGCCTTCCGGCGGTGGTTCGTTCCTTACGTGCAATCGAGGGTTCATTCCGAAAGGTTCCGGCCCTTGCTGTCGTACCTGGTCACCGACTGGAAATGCAACCTGGACTGCCACTACTGCTGTGCGTTCGACAACCGCGTCAAGGGGATGACCGAGGACACGGCGAAGCGCTCGATCGACTGGCTCCATTCCGTCGGGTGCCGCGTCATCGCGATCATGGGCGGCGAGCCGCTCCTGCGTCCGGACTTCATCCACAAGGTCGTCTACTACGGGACCAAGCGCGGGTTCTTCGTCTACCTGCCGACCAACGGGCGATTGATGCGCCCGGAGGTCATCGACCGGATCGGCGATGCGGGAGTGGCCGCCGTCAACCTGGCGGTCGATTGTGTCGAGGAGAAGCCGGGGCTGCCCAAGGCGCTTCAGCCGATCCGCAGCTCCTTCGACTACCTCGTGAAGAAGCAGCGGCAGTACGGCTACATGGTCTTCTTCAATATCAACATCACGCGAAGCAACATGGACGACGTCAGGCTGCTGACCGAGATCGCCAGGGACAGCGGCATTTCCACCGACTATCACCTCGTTGAGGCGCCCGTGCTCGAGCAGACGCACTTCGAGCATCTCGAACAGAACCAGACCTATCTCCGCCCTGAGGACTGGACCAAAGTGGACGACCTGCTGGACCTGCTGATCGAGAAGAACCGGCAGGGTTACATCATGGTGAATTCCAAGGTCCAGCTGGCCAGGATGAAGGACTACATGCGGGGCCGGCTCGATCCGTGGCCGTGCCGCGCGGGGCACAACTCCTCCCTGATCCGCACCGACGGGACCATCGCGCCGTGTTTCACCATGTACTCGGCGAACTTCGATTGGGGCACGATCGAGAACCCGAAGTTCGACTTGAAGCAACTGGACGACCTGAAGGTGGAATGCAACAAGCACTGCTTTTCCACCTGTCAGTCGGTGCTCGGCTACTACTACAACAACACGAGGGTGCTGCGGTGGGTGATGAAGCAGCTGCTTCACAGCACCGGCGGCGGCGTGACTGCCTTGGACGAAGTGTAGACAGGGCCGGGTCCTCGTCACCCGTCCGCGCGTGCGCCACGATCGGTCACGGGCCCTGGCGCGCCTGTGAGGCGCCGACCTCCTCGAGCCGCCGTCCTTTCGGCTCGATCCCCAGCGTCAGCACGACGATGATCTGCACGATCAGCACGCCGATGAGCAGCGAGACGACGCCGGCCATGCCGTGCGCCCGGAGCAGTGCGACCACGACGAATGGGGTGACGATGGCCGACGATCGCCCGAACGTGTTGCAGATGCCCGCGCCGCGCAGGCGCACATCGGTCGGAAAGAGCTCGGGAATGTAGATGGCGAAGAGCACCGTCACCAGCATGTAGATCGGGATCATCAGCAGGAACCCGGTCACCGGCAGCAGGACCGGGTGCGTGACGAACGGATAGATGCCGCCCAGGACAATCGCCATCACCGACGCGCCGACAATCAGCGGCCGCCGTCCCCACGAGTCCGCGGTGAGCATGGCGATGGTCGATCCAATCGGCGCACCAATCGACATGACGAGCGAGTAGCTGAACGAGCTCAGCATGCTCCGCCCTTCACGAACGAAGAAGGTGGGCAGCCACGTCACGAACCCGTAGATGAGCGTGTTGCCCACGACGAGCGTGGTCGCTCCGACGATGAGGCTCGGCAGGAGCGCCGGGCTGAACAGCGCGCCGGTGCCGAGCGCCGCGCGCGCGGGCGCCGCCGGCGGAAGCGGCGGCAGCGACGTCAGCTCCGGGTGATGGAGCCGCGCGTCGCGCTCGAACATCTGCAGGATCTTCTCGGCCTGTTCGAACCGGCCGACGGCCTCGAGCCAGCGCGGTGACTCCGGCAGGGCCTTGCGCACGTACCAGACGGCGAGCGCGCCGATTCCGCCGATCACGAACATCGCCCGCCAGCCGAGTCCCGGGATGATGAGCGTGCCGACCAGGGCGCTGATGGGCAGGCTCGAGACGGTGATGATCGACAGGATGCCGACCCACCGGCCGCGCGAGTCAGGCGGGACGAACTCGGTCAGCGTCGAGAAGCCGACCACCATCTCGGCTCCCAGGCCCACGCCCATGATGCCCCGGCACACGATGAGCCAGTCCATCGAGCTGACCAGCGCCGAGGCGAGAGACGCCACGCCGAATATCGCCAGGTTCGCCTGGTAGGTGAACCGGCGGCCGTACCGGTCGCCGAGAAATCCCGTCAACAGCGATCCGAGCATCATGCCGATGAAGGTCACCGAGACGAAGGTCGCGTTCTGTTCGATGGTGGAGAAGCCGCCCTTGAGCGTGGCACCGAGAATGTTGGCCGAGGCGTAGACGTCGAAGCCGTCGATGAACATGCCGAGGCCGACCAGCAGCATGACGCGGTGATGGACCGGCGAAATCGGCAGGCGATCGAGGCGGCCCCCGGCGTTGATCTCCATCCTCAACTCCATCAGGTCGAACGCGGTCTGTCGGGTGAGTAGCGCGACTATTCTACTGATTCTCGACGGCTTGAGGCTCGGGGCGTGGGGCGTGGGGCCTGGGGCTCGGGGCGAGAGGCTTGGGACAGGGGGCGTGGGGCTTGGGACGGGGGCGTGGGACTTGGGACCAATCCTCGAGCCCCAACAATCCCTGGGCTCCTCGTGATAGCGTAGGATCGTGGGTCCAATTGAGAGCGCGAACCCGGCCGCGGGGATGGATAAGACGTTCGTCATTCCGACCGACGATCTGAAGGCACGCGTCGAGAGACGCGATCCGCAGCTGGTTCTCGTGGATGTCCTCGGTCGCGACAGCTACAACGCGACTCACATCCCGGGCGCCATCAACATCCCGTACGTGACGATGAGCGAGCCGGTCGTGCGAGCCGCGTTGACCGATCCCGCCGCGGACATCATCGTCTACTGCGGCGGCGGCACCTGACCGCTCGCAGCGCAGGCGGTCAGCCTGCTTCGCGGCCTCGGCTACACTCGGGTGCGGGACTACCTCGGCGGCATCAAAGAGTGGACCGAGAACGGCTGGCCAACCGTCAGCGGGCTCGAGCCCTACGAGATGACGGCGACGCCGCCACGTGGAAACCCGGACGCCGGGCCGCGCCACTTCCCGGCGGCGCCGCACAGCTGGGCCGACACCGTGGTCGACACGTTCGAACGCCGCAGCACCGGGCAGCTGCTCCAGGCGTGGGTCGGCATGATCTTCGCGTGCGGGCTCGTGTACTGGCTGACCGGCCTCTCGCCGGCACGCGCACTGCTCGAGTCCGGCCGACCCGTGAGGTTCGACGCCGGCGGGCTCGTCACCGCGCTCTACTTCAGCTTCGTCACCGCCACCTCGGTGGGGTACGGCGATGTCGTCCCGGTCGGGTTCGCGCGCGCGGTCGCCATCGCGGAAGCCGTGGCCGGCCTGCTCATCTTCGGCGCCGTGATCGCGAAATTCGTTTCGCGCCGCCAGGAGCGCCTGGTCGAAGAGACGCACCGCCTGGCCTTCGAGGATCGGCTCGACCGCGTCCAGACCAACCTCCACCTGGTCCTCTCCGATCTGCAAGGCATCGCCGCCATGTGCGACGAGGGACGCGTGCCGTCCGCACGGATCAGGGTGCGCCTCGAAAGCGCCGTGCTCGTGTTCGCCGCCGAGATGCGCGTCATTCACGACCTGCTCTATCGCCCTCAGCAGACCCCCGACGAACAAGTCCTCGAGGGGATCCTGGTCAGCCTGGCCGCGGCCCTGCAGGAACTGGCAGAGCTGCTGGCCTGCGCGACGGTGCCTGATCGATCGCCGCTGCTCGCGAAGAACCTCTCGGCCATGTCGCGGCTCGCCGACGAGATCTGCGGCGAGTGCGTGCCGACGGTGTACGCCGACGATCTCCGCGGCTGGATGGACCGGGTCAAGCAGACCTCGGCCATGCTCCGGTAGGTCCCGCCGGCGACTGCGCTTTCCTGTGCGTGCCGCGATCGGAGCGTCGCGATGTAACCGGCGCGGCCGCACCGGACGATCCAGCTTGCGACAAACCTCGCGTGCCCGTTTGGGCTACATCAGCCCTCCCGCTACTCGATGAGCGGCCGCCGAACAGACTTGGCGCGCTTCTCCCCAGGGAATGCGACGAGGTGAATGACCTTTCCATCCACGACGAGCCCGCCGCCGACGATGGTCCTGCCGTTGATCCGCACGTCCTCGCCCATGCCGATGGCGGGGAAGCGCTCCTGCGGAGCCTTCTTCAAGGTCGCCAAGAAGCGCTTCGGCTGCGGCTTCGCGTCGGGCACGCGCAACGGCGACTGATCGAGCGCGTCGAGGCCGTAGCTTTGCACAAGCTTGTGCATGGACCTGCGCCACGTGGCCTGGCTGTCGAACACATCGATGCCGGCCACGATGCCGTTGATGGCGAAGAGCGCGCCGACCTGCCTGGGAACGGCCTCGAGTTGTTCGAGGAACCCGTCCAGCTTCGAACGGAAGCCGTCGTACATCGCGGCAGCCGCGTGGGTGGGCGATCCGGCCTGCATCCGGCTGGCCTTCTCTTCTATGCCGTCCCAAACATCGGCCTGATCGGCCGCGCGCGATCCGAACGTTCGCATGGCAAATGACACCTGCTCCAGCTTCCGCGCGCGTCCCGTCGCATAGTGCGCCCGGCCGGCCACTGCAAATTCGCGCGATCGCCGCGCCCAGCGCCCTGCCTCCACGCACGACACCGGGATGTGCAGCGTCTGCTGGGCTGCCACCAGAATCGTCAGGTTGACGATGCGATTCTGCTTGGCGCCGACAAGTTCCTCGCCGTCGAGGATGAGGATCGGTTGCCTGGCTGTGTTCTTGACGAGAAGCTCGGGCACGCTTCCCGATTCGGAGACCTCGGTGACCGACGCGAGGCCGGAGGCGAGCGCCTCGTCTAGCGTGAGATACCCGGGCGCCGATTCCTCCGGCACCAGGAGCGGGTACATCGTCAGGTTGGCTGCCATAACGGGAGCGCCGAGTTCCAGCTTGTCCAATGCCGCAATGATGGGGTCCATGAGTGCTCCTTTCGTGACCCTTGGGGAGGCGGCCCGCTTGTCAGTCGGGCGCGCCACCGTTCATAGGGACAGTCTAGGAGAGGGGTGTGACAGGGCAGGTCACTCGGGCGAGGCGGGACGCGGAAAACGGGTGGTGAGCGGTTCCTACTTGGACGCGCGAGGCTCGTCGAAGAACGAGAACGTGCGCGTCCGGCTCGATTCGTAGAGCGCCTGAGGCGGCTCGAACGATATCCGCGGCATGTACTGCTCGCGCGCCTCCTCGATTTCTTCGAGGATGCGTTCGGCGAACCAGGCGGGCCTCACCACGCGTGCCAGCGGGCCGAAGCCGAGCACCCAGCTCTGCAGGGCCCAGTCCGCGCAGACCTTGAGCGACAGAATGAGGGAGCCGTCGCTGCGCTCGCGGATGCGCTGCGAGGCGTGCCACTCGCGCTCCCGGATGTAGCGCGCGGCGGAGGGCGCGAACTCGACCTCAACCTGTTCCGCCTTGCCGCTGTGAATGCCCATCGAATTCTCGAATGGCTTGTCGGGCAGCGTCTCGACCGGGCTGAAGTGCTCCTCGAGGAGACTGAGCTTCTTGATTCGCTCCACGGCGAAGGCCCGCATCTGGACGTACTCGGGCACGAACGCGAACAGGTACAGTCCACCCTGTCCGTACGCCAGCCGATAAGGCTCGACGAGGTAGTCCTTGACCCGGCCGCTCGAAAACGAGTGGTAGGTCATCTTCACGCGGCGATGCGACAGCGTCGCCTCCACCAGGGGGCCCGCCTTTGCCGTCTCGCCTCCTGACGCGCGCCGCACCTTCGGTTCGTCTTTGGCCGCGAGGACCGTCGGGAGCCTGTCGAGGAACGCCCGCATCCTCGGTGTCAGCACGCCGCCGAGCTTCTCGAACCCGCTCTTCAGGTCCGCCGAGAACGGAGCCCCTGCCAGACGCTCGAGGATCGTCCGGCTGAAGTAGAACGCGCACAGCTCCGACAGGCTGAACCCGGTCTCCGCCAATACCTTGAGCGGGTGTCCGGTAAGCTTCCAGCAGACCCTGCCGTCGATCTTCTCATCGAGGAGCGCGAACCCGGCTTCCTGGAGGGCGTCGAGGTCGCGACGGATGGTGCGGGTCGTGACGCCGCACATCTCCGCGAGCCCGTCGATGGTGCCTCGGCGCGAGGCTTCGAGCTCGAGCAGGATCTTCCACTGCCGGACGACTTCGGCGTTGCGGGGCATGGTGCTCCTCTTCAGTCCATCCACACGGTTTCGCCGGTGCGAACGGCGTGAACGCCAACCCGGACGGTGCTCTCGCCGCTGAGCTCGGTCCACGCCTTGCGATAGCTTTCCAGTTGCGCCGCGTGCCGAACGAGCAGCTCGGCGGCCCCGCCTTCCGGCAACTGGTCCGTCTTGTAGTCCACGACGCACCACCCGCCCTCGTCGCGGAATGCCAGGTCGATAACCCCGGCGAGCAACGCCGGCGCGAGGTCGGCGCCCTTGGTGACCAGGGTGAACGGGACTTCGACGTCGCATTCGGCGGCCTGCTGAGCGAGCCGCCAGACCTCGGACGCCATGACCCGCTCGACCGCGGCGAGGGCGTCCGGCACCGCCGGACGGAGCTCGGCGTCCTGGAACGTGATCCAGTTTGCGAAGCGCTCGACTTCCACGCGGCCTGCGCGATGCCGCATCGCGAATTCGAGCAGCTTGTGCACAAGATCGCCGAATGGGGCGCCCGTCGCCGAGCCGCGGAGCAGCCTCGCCGGGTCGTCTTCTCGCGGCACGATGTCGCGGTGAATCGCGCCGGTGACCGATGCGATGGAGAACGAAGCCGTCTTGGCCGTCTCCAGTTTCGCATCGCGCGCAGCAGCCAGCCGGACTCTGGTCCTCTCACTCAGATCGACCTTGGGGGCGTCAGCCGCTGCCGCCGCGGCCGGCACCGCGAGTTCCGCTGCGTTGACCAGGAATGGATCGAAGGCGGCCCACGGCTGGTTCCTGCCATGCTTGGCCCACCGGCTGATCACCAGGACGTCTCTTGCGCGTGTCGCGGCGACGTAGCGCAACCGCTCGACCTCCGCGTCGAGGAACGGCTGCTCGACGGCCTGATGCGCGGGCCATCCTGCAGGCTCGCCGATGACCGCGTCGGCGCCTTTCCTGTCTTCCTGCTTCCTCACGATCTGGAGGTACCCGACCGCCCCCGAATGCGTCCGGTCGATTCGGATATCGGCTTGGCTCTCGTACCCGCCGCACGGATCTGCGAGGAACACCACGGGCGCCTCGAGGCCCTTTGCCTTGTGCAGGTTCATCACGCGGACGACATCGGTGCGGCCGGGTTCGAGCGGCCACGACTCCACGTCGCCGGCATCGATATTCTCCGCCAGCACCTCCGCCGCGTCGGCCAGCGTGCCGCCTCCCTCCATCACCTCGCGCACGCGATCCACGGCGTGCATCAGGTCGCCCGCCTCCGCACCACCCGGTGTTCTTGCCGCCGCCAGCGCCATGAAGCCAGTCGATTCGAGAATCCGCTCCACAGCCGCGGGCGCGGGTAATGCGCGGGTCAGGCTTGCCATCTCGGAGAGCGACCGGAGGGCCGAGTTGACGCGGGGATTGCCAGGCTCGCCGTCCTCATCTTTCGCCGGCTGGCGTCTGAGCGTGAACCAGCCGCCGAGCTGTTTGTGGGCGAACAACTCCTGGTCGCTCACACCGAACAGCAGACCCCGCAACACGGACACGACTCCGACCGCATCGTCCGGGTCGCCGAGGGCGTGGAGCAGCGACGCGATCGCAGCCACTTCAGCCGAATCACCGAATGCGCCGGCCCCGCTGACCTCGAGCGGCACCTGCAGCGCTTCCAGTGCAGCGGCGTACGGCCTGATGCGCTTCTTCTTCGATGTCAGGATCAGGAAGTCGCCCGGCTGGCGCCGCCCGGCATCACACTCCGACCGGATGTGGCGCGCGATTGCCGCCGCGTCGGCTGCTATGACCTCGACGCTCTTCAGCGTCTCGGGATGGGTCAGCACCCTCACGCCGCCGCCCAGCTTCGGCGAGACGGGCCTCAAGTCCTGGAACTTCGGCTGGTGCGCAGTGGGTGCCGGCGGAAAGACGTTCCTGAAGGCATCGCTGACCCACTCGCAAAGGGCCGACACCGCCCGCCAGGATGCGACGAGCGACAGCACGGTGCCGCCGTTGTTCTCGATCGTCCCGCGCACACGGTTGTAGATCTCGATGTCGGCCCGGCGAAATCGGTAGATCGACTGCTTGGGGTCGCCGACGATGAAGAGGGAGCCCGGCCTGAGTCGCACAGAAAAGGGATCGGTCGCGGTCGAGGGCGTCGCTTCGTCGCTTGCCAGCCATAAGACCACTTCGGCCTGGATGGGGTCGGTGTCCTGGAACTCGTCCACGTAGAGCCAGCGATACTTGCGTTGAAGCACGCGCCGTACGCCGGGGTGTTCCCTCAGCAGCTTCGCGGCTCCCTGGAGCAGATCGCCGTAGTTCAGTTGAAGGGCCCGATATCGCGCCGCCCGGGCGAAACCGCGCGCCTCCACGAGCAGCGTCATCGCGAGGCGGTAGACATACTGACGCCACGCGGCAAGGAAGGGTCCGACGGTTGATGCCTGGAAGTCCCGGATGGCCTGCTCGACCTCCGCGGCGATCTTCTTCTTCTGTTGGGGATCGTCGGACCAGTACTTCTGGACGATCTTGAACTCCGGCTCCCACCGCCGAAGCAACTCGGCGAGATCGCCCGGCTTGTCGCGCTGAACCACGCGAAGCCTGGCTTGGCAGTCGCGCCACCGCTCCTGGACCTTGCACGTCGTGTCATCCGGGATCGGGTCCGGCACTGGTTTCTCGAGTTGCCGCATGAATCGTCCGAGCGCCTTCCACGCCGCGGCCGTGTCGGGAATCTGCGCGTCCCCTGGCGGAAACGCCACCTCCTCGAACGAGCAGACCTTCCCGAACGCGTCGTCCAGGTCGGCCGTCTTCACGCCGGCGTCCGAAAGTTCGCGAAGGAGGGCGGAGTCGTGGGCACGTTCCCTGGCGAGGAAGTCGCGCCACGCCTTCTTGCGCAGCTCGGCGTCATCCACCTCGTCGGCCTCAGTAAACCCGGGAGCCAGGCCGGCCTCGACGGGCCGTTCACGGAGCAGCCGTGCGCAGAACGAGTGGATGGTGCCGGCGAAGAGCGTTTCGAGATCGGACAGCGCCTTCGAGATTCTCGCCTTCGCGTCCTCGTCTCCCTCGTCGCCAAGCCGCTTTTCGAGTGCGGCCTGGAAGCGGCCCCGAAGCTCCGCCGCGGCCTTTCGCGTGAAGGTGACCGCCGCCATCTCTCCCACCCGGCAGCGGCCCGAGGCGATTCCCGCAACCATCCGCTGCGCCAGGCTCTCGGTCTTTCCCGAGCCCGCGCCGGCCTCCACCAGCAGGTTGACGTCGAGGTTCGAGACGATGAAATCGCGAGCGGCCTGATCGGGGAGCGGCTGGTTACTCATAGTCGTCTCCCTGCAGCCTGCGATAAGACGCGAGCGCCGCGTTTGCTTCGTTGGCGAGCTTGGCCTTCGAGCGACTGCTGGTGATGTCGGGGTTGCACAGCGCCGTCAGCTTGCAGAACGTGCAGTCTTCCTTCTTGGCGTGCGCGCTCGCCACGAACGCTCCGCTGCCGGCGATGTCGAGCAGCGCGCCCACCACGCCAGTGATCGTTGCTGACGCCGGGCGGGGAATGCGCAGGTCTTGCCGGCCGCCTTTCACCGTTGGGAAGCTGTAGCGGCCCGCCACGACCTTGGCCTTCGGGTCCGGCCCGCTGCGCAGCAGTTTTTCGGCCGCCAGGCCGTAGAGTACGTGCTGCAGGAGCCGGCCGTTGCGGAAGACTCTTCGGTACGCGGGGCGATAGCACGTGCCCGTCTTATAGTCGACGACCTCGTAGCTGCCGTCCCGCAACCGATCGACGCGGTCGATGCGGCCGCTCATCAGGAACTGACTGCCGCCAAGCGACATGGCCACCGGCTCACGTTGGCCGAGAGGTTCGTCGCCGACCTCGCCGTGCCCGGCGAAGGCCACCTCGAACGCCATCGGCGTCACACCCTTGCCGGCTGCCTCCTGCTCGATCGCGAGGAACAGCTCCAGGTCGCGCATGACCGCCTCGCGCTCCCGGTTGAACACGTCAACTGAAGGGGGAGGCATCGACTCGCGCAATGCTGCCAGCGCCTCATCGGCCCGCGCCTTCAGCCATGCGATGTCGCGCGCGGGATCGGCCGTTGCCTTTCGCCGTCGGAGCTCCCGCATCATCGCGGCGTAGAGTTCATGCAGCACGGAGCCGCGGGTGGCTGCGTCGAGCCAGGCGTCCTGATCGTTCTCGTCTTCTTCGATGGGCTCGAGACCGAGGCCGCGTTCCAGGAAGTAGCTGAACGGGCACGCCGCAAGCTTCTCGAGGCGCGTGGGCGACACGGCGAGGCCCGACTGGCGCGGATCGAGAACGGAGGAGGAGGAGGGGACGAAGCCGTCGTAGGCCGTGAATCTGTCGGACGCGCGCTCTGATTCGGCGAGATCTCCCTGCTCGAGGTCGGGAAACGCTGCGAAGACCCGCTGGACTCCACTCTTTGGAGATCCCCTCAGGCTGGCCAGCCACCAGCCGGCATCGCCGAGCGCGTCGCCCGGATCCGCCGGCACCTGCGATTTCGGTTCGCCGAGGGCCTCGTCAAGGTCCCGGTAGCTCAGCTTCGGAGCGTGCCGCATCACGCGCAAGCCGTGCAGCATCAACCACGAGGGAAACGTCTGGCGTGCATCTCGCAGGTCCCGGCAGGAGCAGCTCAGGCAGATGGCCGGGCCATGCGTCCCCTCGGCGCCCGGCAGCGCGGCCAGCCTGGACACGACGCTGTGGACAGTTTCGGCGATGCGGTCGTCCGAGAGGGCAAGCGACTTGTGGATGCGCTCGCGCTCGACGTCGAGCAGCACGGGATCTTCGAACGGCGAAGGGAAGACCTGGCCTTCCTGAAGTCCGACGACGAACGTGTGTCGGCGGCCGGCGTAACCCGCCCGCGGCAGCATGGATACGTGCAGGTGGCCGGACCGGGCGCGGCTCGACGCGACCCTGACGCCGTCGAGCGCGGCACGAACCAGGTTCAGCGCCGCCGACGACGGGCACGTGACTTCGCCCAGCAGCCTCAACTCCTGGAGCGCCTCTGCGACCGCGCGCGCCGCCTGGCCGTCCAGCTCGTTCTCGATCGCGGCGACGCGGCTCACGAAATCCGCCGCCGCGGTGACCATCGCCTGCACCGGCACCTCTGCGGCGTCAGTGTCCGGGAGCCGCGCGAGCAGCGACTCGATCCAGTCGCGCAATTCTTCGGCGTTGGCGGCCCGGCGAAGGCGCCGCGCGCGGCTGTCATCTTCGGCCTCGGGATCCTCGGCCCCTTCGCGCTCGGCGACGGCGAGGGCGTCCAGCGCGAGCGCATAGGTCCGGCGGCCCCACGTGGGCGCAGCGCGGAGAAGCAGGGTGGCCGCCTGGCCGCTTCCGGGGCCGTCCGGGATGTCGACCTTGATGTCGCCCGACTCGAGCATGCGCCGCAGGTCGCCGGCCGCGAAGCCGTTCGAAACCCAGTCGCACCAGGCGAGCAGCGCACGCACGGGGCGGGCCGCCGTGCCGGGAAGGCCCGACGCGAGCGTGACCGGCCAGTCGTAGCGTTGGGCCTTCTGCCAGACAAGCACGGGGTCGTCGCTGGACGCGCACGCGATCTCCACCTCGTCGAGGCGGAGCGCGCCGCCGGGGGCATGGAGAATCCGGCGGAAGACTTCTTCGATCTCCGCCTCGGGTCCGCCGGCATGGAAGAACGCCATGTCGTTGCCTGGTGCGCGGCTATCGTCCGCCTCCGGCCTCATCAGGCAGGCGAGCGGCGAGGCCATCGCCTGCTCGGTTCGAACCCTCGTCCCGAGACGGCGGGGGAGCGGCAGCCCGGGGATGCGCGGGACGTGCGGGGCGATCTTCGTGGCTGGCAGTGCGTCCAGAAAACGCCGGACGAGAGGCGACCAGATCGTGTCCGGAAACTCCAGCACGAAATCGGCACGCCGCACGGGGCATGCGACGACATGCTCCAGGGCTTCCTGGTAGACCGAGGCGGTATCCGCGCGCCGCTCATTGGCGAGCCACAGTTCGTATGCGCGAAGCAGCGCCTCGAGTTCTGCGCGCTTGTCTGCGTTCTCGAACGCGCCCGGCGGCAGGTCCGCCGCGGACACGCCCGCAAGACGCAGTTCCACCAGCGACGACCACAGCGCCGCACCCATCGTCGGGTGCCCGGCGAGGTGACGGAAATAGCCTGGCACGCTGGCTGGCAGTTCGCGCAGCAGCCGCATCATCAGCGACGGGCCCAGATCGTCACCGATCGGGTTGATGCCGCGCTCGACCAGGAAAGGCGCCGCCGTTTCGATCGCCAGATCGAATGGCGTCGTGAAGCGGACATTCACCCAGTTCCCCGCCTCGAGCGCGAGGCGTTCGCCGAGCGTGTGGCCGATCGAGTGCGCCGGAACGAGCACCCACTTCGCGCGTGTTCGCTCGGTGCTGCGAAGTGATGCGAGCTGGGCCAGGAAAGGATCGGTCGTCATGCGTTCGGGAATGCCTCGCTGCCGGCGGCGGGCTGGCGGCCCGAGGTCAGCGCTGTCCTGGAGCGTCGGGCGCAGACGAGAGTATACGCGCGTCAGGCGAGGTCGGGACGTCCGAACGCCCGATTCGCTTCAGGATCATCTTCTGCGCGGGTTGTGACCTGATCTGTCACAGATCGGGAGCTGGTTGATCGGTGGCGACCCGGATATTCTGCCTGTGGCGATTCGCGCTGTGCCAGTCCGGCCGGCGAGTGAGGAGCAGCGGTAGCAGGCCGTGAGGAACCTCTCCTCCTGCCGGCCAAGGACCTGGAGGCGCGGGATCGGCATTTCGATCGGCTTCCACTCAACGAAATCAACTCGCTCGCGCAACTCGATTGACGCCGGCCCCCGTGTCTGACTAGACTGGCCGGCCGTGGCGTCCCACAAATCCAACTTCAGCCCCCTGGCCGCGCTGTGCCTGAAATTGGCGCTTCTGGTGCTGCTGGTCCTCCTGGTCCAGGCGCAGCGCGCTTCGTGTCAGTCGATCGAGCCTGCAAAGCCCGACCCCGGCCCCGGTCAGGCAGCGCCGCCCATCGTCACCGCCGGCCCCGACGGCTTCAGCATCAAGTCGGCCGACGGCGCCTTCCGGTTGACGATCGGCGGCTACGCGCAGATTGACTATCGCGCGTACTTCGATCACACGCCGGGCTCGCCGACTGACGAGTTCCTGCTTCGTCGAATCCGCCCGGTCTTTACTGGAACGCTGTACCGGTTCATTGATTTCCGCATGACGCCTGATTTCGGCGACGGCAAGGCGGGAATCCAGGACGGCTACATCGATCTCAAGTTCGCCAAGGACGCCGTGCTGCGTGCGGGGAGGTTCAAGCCGTTCTTCGGCATCGACCGCGAGGTCAGCACGAGCGACGCACGGTTCGTCGAGCGCGGGCTCGCAAGCGGCCTGACACCGAACCGGGATCTTGGCCTCTGCCTCTGGGGCGTGACCGGGCGCGGCATGCTGACCTACTCGGTTGGCATCTACAACGGCGTTCCCGACGGCGTGAGCTCTGACGGAGACAGCGACAGCGGAAAGGACGTCGTGGGCCGCGTGCTCGTTCGTCCGTTTGCGCGGAGCAAGAGCGCCGCGGTGCATGCGCTGGGGGTTGGCCTGGCTATGACGAGCGGGTCGCGTCAGGGAACGACGGACGATCCGGAGCTGCCGTCCTACAAGGGCTCGGGCCAGCAGGTGTTCTTCCGATATCTCACACCGGACGTGCTTGCCCGCGGAACTGTCCGGCGCCTGACGCCTCAATTCAGCTGGACCGCCGGGCCCTTCGGCATGTACGCCGAGCACATCACGACCAGGCAGGGCGTGCTGCGCGCGAGCGATTCAACCACCGGCATCGTAGAGGTGTCGGGCTGGCACGTCATCGCTGCGGTGCTCGTGACCGGTGAAGCCGAGACCTTTCGCAACCCGACGCCGAGTCGAACGTTTCACCCGCGGGCCGGCGCCTGGGGCGCACTCGAGATTGCCGGGCGTGTCGAGCACTTCGCCGTCAGCCCTGACGCATTTCCGACCTTCGCGGATGCGGCCACCTCCGCGCGGGAAGCACGCGCCTGGGGGCTCGACGTGAATTGGTATCTCAATCACGGCGTCAAGTTCGTGACGACCTTCGAGCACACATCGTTTCGCGGAGGCGCTCCGGGCAGGGGCCAATCGCCCGACCGAGAGGTCCTCTTCTCGCGGATGCAGGTCTACTTCTGACGGGTCGGTCGACCCCGGCACCCCCTCGTCGAACCTGGCCCGGCCGGAAGCCGTCTTACGTACCAGGCCCGTGGCCTGTCCTCGTCAGCATGGCCGTGCCGGCGATCCGCGCGGGTCGCGGCACCGATTCTCCAGGAAGAAGAGGCACCATGAAACTGCGGATCGCGTTCGGTCTGGCGACGTTGTTGTGCAGCATCCTGCTGGCGGAGGTCCCCGCGGGGGCACAGGTCGATGCCCGAATGTTCCAGGAGCCGGCCGTATCGGCGACGCACATCGCCTTCGTCTACGCCGGCGACATCTGGGTGGTTCCCAAGCAGGGGGGGCTGGCCATGCGCCTGAGCTCCCCGCGGGGTGAAGAGCAGTTTCCCCGATTCTCCCCCGACGGCTCGCACATCGCGTTCAGCGCGGACTACGACGGCAACATGGACGTCTACGTCGTGCCAGCGCTCGGCGGCGATCCGGTCCGCCTCACCTACCACCCGATGCCCGACCGGGTGCTCGGGTGGCACCCCGATGGCAAGCGGGTGCTGTTCGTGTCCAGCCGCGAGAGCGGGAGGCAGCGATACAACCAGTTCTTCCTGGTGCCGGTGAGCGGCGGGCTGCCGGAGAAGCTCCCGGTGCCCTATGGGGAGTTCGGGGCGTTTTCGCCCGACGGCCAGCAGTTCGCCTACATGCCGCAGTCGCAGGACTTCCGGACGTGGAAGCGCTACCGCGGCGGCTGGGCTCCCGACATCTGGACATTCGACCTGAAGAGTTTCGCCTCGAAGAACATCACGAAGAACGACGCCATCGACGCCCAGCCGATGTGGCACGGCTCGACAATCTACTTCATGTCGGACCGCGGCGCGAATCAGCGCGAGAACATCTGGGCCTGCGACACCCGGACCGGCGCGGTGAGGCAGGTCACCCAGTTCGCCGACTTCGACGTGGCCTTCCCGTCGATCGGGCCGAACGACCTGGTCTTCCAGGCCGGCGGCCGGCTGTACCTGATGGACCTGTCCACCGAGAAGGCGGCCGAGGTGAAGGTCCAGGTCGTGACCGACCTGGCGAGTGTGAAACCGCACGCCGCCAAGGTGGATGCCCTCATCCAGTCGGCGTCGGTGTCGCCGACCGGCAAGCGCGCTGCCTTCGAGGCGCGAGGAGACGTGTTCTCGGTTCCCGCGGAGAACGGGCCGGTCATCAATCTGACCCGCAGCAGCGGCGTGGCGGAGCGCTACCCGCGCTGGTCGCCCGACGGCAAGACGATCGCGTACTTCACCGACCGGCCGGGTGAGTACGAGCTGGCGCTGCGGCCCGCCGACGGGGCCGGAGCCGAGCAGATCGTGACAAGGCTCGGCGCCGGATTCCGGTACGCCCCGTACTGGTCTCCCGACAGCAAGAAGATCGCCTTCATCGATCAGGCGATGCGGATCTACCTCTACGACTCGACAACCAAGCAGGCGACGTCCATCGATAAGAGCGCCATCTGGATCAGCCAGGGTGGGCTCGACGGATTCCGTTTCTCCTGGTCCGCCGACTCGCGGTGGCTCGCCTACAGCCGTCCCTGCGAGACACGCAGCCAGGCGCTTTACCTGTACGACACCAACGCCCGCCGTCTGCAGCAGGTCACCTCCGGGTATTTCAACGATCAGCAGCCGACGTTCGATCCTGAGGGCAAGTACCTGTTCTACCTGTCCGACCGGACGTTCGACCCGGTGTATGGCAGCTTCGACAGCAGCTGGACCTATGCGAACCCGACGCAGCATCCTTGCTGTTCCGCTCCGCGACGTCCGTTCCCTCACCCCTGGCCCAAAAGAACGACGTCGAGGGCGAGGAGAAGCCTGACGCCAGAAGGACAAGCCGGCCGAAGCCACACCAGGCAAGTACGAAGGACGTCCCGGCCGGGAAGGGCGGCACGCCGGAGAAACCAGCCGGCACCCAGGACAAGCCCAAGCCGGAAGCGGCCGCGTCCAAGACCGAGGCGGCCGTGGACAAGGCTCCAGAGACACCGAAGAAGGTCGAGCCCGTCGAAATCGACCTCGCCGGGTTCGAGGGGCGAGCGGTCATTCTGCCGCCGAAGGCCGGCAACTACGACAGCCTGACGGCCGTGAAAGGGAAAGATCGTGTATCGCCGGCCGCCGCGCGCCGGGTCCGACGAAAAGAAGAGCGCCGTTGTCTACTTCGACCTCGGGGAGCGCGAGGAGAAGACGATCCTCGAGGACGCCGACGCCGTCGAGGTGACCTTCGACGGCGCGAAACTGCTCGCGGTCAAGGGACACCAGTTCGCCATTGTCGAGGTCAAGGCGACGCAGAAGATGGAGAAGCCGCTACGTGTGGCCGAGATGGAGACCCAGGTCGACCCGAAGGCCGAGTGGCGACAGATCTTCACGGACACTTACCGGTTCGAGCGTGACTATTTCTATGACGCGGCCATGCACGGCCTGGATTGGGCGAAGGTGCGCGACCGGTACTCCGCGCTCATCGACCAGGCGGTCACCCGCTGGGACGTGAACTTCATCATCGGTGAGTTCATCGCCGAGCTGAACTCCTCGCACACCTACCGCGGAGGCGGCGACGTGGAGCAGGGGCCGACCTTGGGCGTCGGCATGCTCGGCGTCGACTGGGAGGTGTCAGGCGGCGCGTACCGGATCAAGCGGATCGTGCGCGGGGGGCCCTGGGACACCGACGTGCGCGCGCCACTGGCCGAGCCCGGCCTGAACGTCAAGGAGGGCGACTACGTGCTGGCCGTCAACGGAGCGCCGCTCGACACGGGCCGCGACCCGTGGGCGGCATTCCAGGGGCTGGCTGACCGGCCGGTGACTTTGACCGTCAACGCGAAGCCATCCATCGAGGGCAGCCGGCAGGTCGTCATAAAGTGCCTCGGCGACGAAACCGAGCTGCGGTTCCGCGACTGGATCGAGCAGCGCCGCAAGCGGGTCGACGAGGCGAGCGGTGGGAAGTCCGGGTACATCTACGTGCAGAGCACGGGCGTGGACGCGCAGAACGAGCTCGTGCGCCAGTTCATGGCGCAGTGGACCAAGCCTGGACTGGTCGTGGACGAGCGGTTCAACAGCGGCGGTCAGATTCCTGATCGTTTCATCGAGCTGCTCAACCGGCCCCTGCTGAGCTACTGGGCCACCCGCGACGGCGACGACCAGCAGTGGCCGCCGGTCTCGCACGCGGGCGCCAAGGTGATGCTGATCAACGGGTGGAGCGGGTCGGGCGGCGACGCGTTCCCCTTCTACTTCCGCGAGGCGAAGCTCGGGCCGCTCATCGGCACGAGGACCTGGGGCGGTCTGATCGGCATCAGCGGCCTCCCCACCCTCGTCGATGGCGGCAACGTGACTGCGCCCACCTTCCGCATGTTCGACGTGCGCGGCCGGTGGTTTGCCGAAGGACATGGCGTCGACCCGGACATCCAGGTCGACGAAGACCCCACCTCGCTCGCCAAGGGTGTGGACCCGCAGCTCGAACGGGCTATCGAGGAGGTCAAGCGGAGAATCGCCGGACAGCCGCCGGCGCCGAAGCGGCCGGCAGCCGAGAAGCGCGTGCCGCCGGGCGGCGGTCAGGACTGAGGGCCGGAGCGGGCAACACGGGCGGCGAACCATCGCTCGCCCGCCGAAGTGGGATGAAGTCGTAGACTGACCGGCGGCGGCGAGACCTCTCCTCGCTGCTGCCGGCCGATGGCTGCCGATGCCGCCGCTCCCGTTCGACACTTCTCGACGGTTCTCTCCCGGGCCGGCCCGCGGGTACTTGAACTTCGCGAGACTCCGTCGGGCCATCCGTGTTGCGGATGATTCGTTCGGTCCGGGAGCGATGTCCAATTTGCCACGGTTCGATCGTCATTTGCAGATTCACGCGGAGAGGGGACCATGCGTAGACTGGTCGTGTTCCAACAGATGTCCCTGGACGGGTACTTCACCGACAGCCAGGGCGACATGATGTGGGCCAAACAGGACAGCGACGAGGAGTTCAACGCCTTCTCGTCGGAGAACGCGAAAGGCGGCGGCGTGTTGATCTTCGGGAGGATCACCTACGAGATGATGGCGAGTTACTGGCCGACCAGGCAGGCCCACGAGAGTCTGCCGGTCGTCGCAGAGCGCATGAACAGCCTGCCGAAGATCGTCTTCTCGCGCAGCCTTGACAGGGTGTCCTGGAACAACACGACGCTCGTCAAGGGCGACTTGGTGGCCGAAGTCAGGAAGCTGAAGAAGAAGGCGGGCGAGGGGATGGCGATACTCGGGAGCGGCAGCATCGTCGCGCAGCTGGCGCTGGAAGACGTGATCGACGAGTACCAGATCGTCGTGAACCCGATCGCCCTCGGGGGCGGCCGGACGATGTTCGATGGGATCAAGAGCCGTGTGGACTTGAAGCTGACGGATTCGAGAACGTTCCGGAACGGGAAGGTCTTCCTGCGCTACGAACCTTCGTGAACCGGACCACTTGTGATGCGCCGCGCCCGGCGGAGGGCCGGCCACCGCTGGCCCCGCGACCGGTGGCGCGAGGTGAAATCTCGGCAGGGACGCATGGATTCCAGAGAGGGCGAGTCGCAGGCGGCTACGGCCGCCATGGCCGAGGTGGTCGCCCGCCGAAGCCGTGGCAAGCTCGTCGCGTTTCTCGCCGTGGAGACGCGGGACGAGGCGGCCGCCGATGATCGGCTCGCCCAGTACCAGCCCTATTGGGCGGCGCGAGCGGAATTGCTGGCCAGGACTCACGCATACGACCAGGCGCGCGGCGCGTACGACATCGCCATTGGCCTCGAGCGCGACGCATCGGTCCGCTGCTTTCTGCGCCAGCGGCAGGCGGCGCTTCCTGCCTGACCCATCGAGATCCGCGCGGAAGGTCGTGCCGTTATGACGCGTCCTGGTGGAAGCCGGTAGGATCGGCGTGGGCTTGAGGTCCCGGCCTCGTCATCTGCGCGCGTCGAACCGATTCATAGATCGCGTCCGGGTTCAATTGATCGAGGCAATGCCGGTCGCCCTCTGGACAGGGCGTTCCGTAGAGGCGTCCGCCGTCATTGCGTGAAGGCCCGATGCAGTCTTCGAATGCACCGAACCCACAAGCCCGCGCGGCCTGCAGGTGGATCTGCCCGGGATAGCCGTACACCTCGTGGTTGGTCGCTCCCCAGACGATGACCGCCGGCGTCTGCATCAGGTGCGCCGCGTGCATGATGAAATTGTCGCAACTGACCACCACGGAGGCCCGCCTGACCAGCCCGAGCAGCTGGTGAGGCGTGGTCAGGCCAAGCAGCGAGTAGGCGGGCTTGATCCGCTGGTCGCGCGCGCGTCCGACCTGCAGCACCAGGGCGCCGTCCCGCCTCAGCCTCTCTGCCAGCTGATGCCAGATGGCCGGATGCATCATCTTCCTCGGGGAATCTGACGCAGGAGCGATCAGGACGTTCACGTCTTTCCACGGGATCGTGCGCTCCAGCAACGGATCCTCGGGGATCTCGCCCGGCACGTAGAGTCGCTCCGGGACAGGGGTGCGCAGGCCGAAGTTGCGCGCAAGCACCTGGAAAGCACGTCGCTCCCCTGGGCCGAGCTGCTCGATCGACCAGTAGTCCGACCGGGCCAAGGGCGCATCGTTCGGAGGATGCCCAATCTCGGCGATGGCCGGATGCCCCTTCAGAAAGGTGAGATAGGTGGTCCGCCGGATCAGGTTGAACCGCTTCGTGACGTCTGAGTCGTGCACGAGTTTCAGCACGCTGGAGAGCATCAACTGGTCGCCGAGCCCGCCGATGGGATTGATCCAGGGGTACCCGTTGGATTCAGTGTCCGGCATGTTCCACCTTCAACCCCGTCAGGGGCTCGAGATACCGTTCGACGAACTGAAGGCGCGCGCGGCACCAGCTGTCTGGCGCGACCGACGCGTCTGTCGCCCCGGAGCACGCCGAGGCCAGCCGGCACGCACGGCACGTCTGCGCCTCGCGTGCGAGCTGCCGGCGCTGCATCTCCTGGTCGCGAAGCGACAGGCTGGCGTCTTCGAGCGTCAGTGTGTCGATCGTCCCGATGGCTCTCTCGGGCGAGCCGTCGATCAAGCCGCTCGGGTAGATGTCGCCCACGGGCCCGATGGTCACGCGGTTCGGCCGCGGGTCGCACGTGCCGAACGCCAAGGCGTCCGGATCCAGGGCACGCGTCTCGATTCCCTTCACGAGCGATGCGAACGGTTCCACTGACGGGTATCGGCTGCGGTGACGCAGCCACACCGGAAACACGGCCCCGAGGAACTCCGCGTACTCTTCGGGGGTGACGGCTGAACTGTCGTCGGCGCCATCCGGAGTCAGGACGGGATTCAGGCTGATGCTCCCGCCCAGGCCGAGATTCGTGAGGAAGTGGAAGATGCCCTCCGGGTCCGCCAGGGAGTGTCGCGCCACGACGTAGATGAGGCCCCAGCCGATCCCGTGGCGCTCCAGGATGGTAATCGCCCGCAGGAACCTCTCGGCGTACGCGACCGAGTCCCGATCTGGCCCCAACCCTCGTACGTGCGGTTCGGGGTCGTAGCTGGTTCCGACCTCTCGCACCTTCAGACGCTGCAGGACCGGGATGAACGCCTCGTTGAGACACGTGAGATTGGTTTGCATCCCATGGCGGATCCGCGGGCCGGTTGTCGGACACAGGGCCTGTTGAAGGTCCCACACGTGGTTGTAGTAGTCCGGCCCCAGCATCAGCGGCTCGCCGCCGTGCCAGAGGAACTCGATTTCCTCGGCAGGGTGTGAAAGGAGGTGCGCATTGACGCGCGCCAGCACCCGCTCCACGACCGAAAGCGGCATGGACGCCGCGTCGCCGCCCCGGCACTGCGGCTGGCAGTAGAGGCAGTTCGCGTTGCACCGCGTCGAGACCTTGAGGACCAGGTGGAGCATGAGACGGCACTGCATCGGCGCGGCTTCGCGGCGCGCTAGAACGGCAAGAACTGTCCCTTCGGCGTGAAGGTCGTTCCCGTGATGGGTTCGAAGAACCGTTCGATGAACCCCCGGCGAGCTTCGCACCACTCCGACTTGTGCATGAAATCCTTGTGCTTCGACCACGCATCGAGGGGGCACCCGCCGTGACACAGTTCCCACAAGCGGCAGCCGGCGCAGTCATGCTCCGCGATCCAGGTCACCCGCCGATGCAAATCGTCGCGCTGCGCGTCGCGGAGAATCTCGTCGAAGGATCGGTCGCGGATGTTTCCGTACTGCAGCAGTCCCCAGTCGCCCGACCGGCCGCACTGCGACGTCTCCCCGTTGGGAGCGATGTTGATGTGCTGATACGTGCACGATCCGGAGTCCACGCAGCCCAGGCTGGTACCGCCTTCGATGATGTTCGTGACGAGCGACTTGAACGGCTCAACGTCCGGGTACCGATCGCGGTGTGCCCACCACAGGGGGAAGATCGCGCCCAGGAATTCCGCGTGTTCTTCAGGGGTAATCGCGATGTCTCTCCGGGCCTCGTCGTAGACGAGAACCGGGTTGAGGCTGACGCCGCCGCTCAGCCGGAGGTTGGTCAGGAAGTGGAAGACGTCCGCCGGGCATTCCAGCGAGCGCCGGGTGACCACATAGATGACGCCCCATCCGAATCCGTGCCGCTCGAGGACGGCGAGCGCGCGCAGGAAGTCCCGGTTGTACGCCGACGAATTGCGATCGGGCCCGGGCCCCCGCAGATGAGGTTCGGGATCGTAGCTCGTTCCCACCGAGGTGATTCCGAGCAGACGGAACACCTCGACGAAGGCCTCGGTGAAACAGGTGAGGTTCGTCTGGATGTTGTGCGTGATGCGCGAGAGCGTCGCGGGGCACCGTCGACGCTGCAACTCCCACGCGCGCCGGAAGTACTCGGGGCCAAGCAGCAGCGGCTCGCCTCCGTGCCAGAGCAGCTCGACGGTTTCGTCGGGGTGCCGCTCGAGATACTCGTTCGTCCGGATGAGGGCCTGTTCGAGTACCTCGAGAGGCATGGACCCGCCGCGTCCTGCCTTGACGACGACGTCACAGTAATAGCAGTTCGAGTTGCAGCGCTCCGTCGCTTTCAGGATCACGCTGGCCATAGCTCTCGGTGCCTGTCCCGGGTCGACGCCTGACGGCGCTCGATCACGTCCATGAGGTCGGCCATTGCGGCACGGCACCCGGGCTCGGCGCGGGAGGTGGCCGCGAACGCGCCCAGGCAGATGCGCCACCCAGGACACGAGGCGCAGCCGTCCTTCTCCAGGAACGCCAAGCGCCACGACTCGAGGCGATCCCGATAGACGTCGCTCCCATCCAGCCCGTCCAGCTCGTCGGGAGTCATGCCAACCAACCGCCCGCTCTCCAGTTCCGCCGCGGAGCAGGCGAACCGGCCGTCGCGATCCATGTGGACGAACCGGGTCGGGTCGTCGAACCACACGCCCCGAAAATCGATCCGCTGGAGGGGAGTGTAGTGTTGCGCGAGGTACGCGAACGGCTCAATCGGGCCGGATGGCGCGAGCCCGAGCAGTGCGTAGGTTGCCAGGTCGCTGAAGCGATTCCAATCCACGTGGCCGGAACCGGGAGCCGCGATGCAGGCCACGCCCCACGACGCCAGGATGCGGAGAGCCGTCAGGTTGTCGGATCCGTCCAACGGAAGCGCGATCCGGATGTTCATTCGCCGCATCAGCGGCATCAACCGCACGACATCGCGCACCCGGCCGAGCGAAGGCACCGTCAGAGCGATGGGGACATCTTTCCAGCCTTCCTTGAACGTCACGTACCCCAGCGGATGCAGCGACTGCACCCGCACGCAGTGCAGGAGCACCTCGGCTCGGGTGGCGTGGGTCAGGGCCGGGTCAAGCGCGTCGAGCGACGGCACGCTCACCACGACGGCGCGTCCCTGGAGCCGTGTCAGGAGGTCCGGGTCGGCGGGGCAGACGATGATGTGGTGTCCCACTGATAGATTTCCTTCAGACGGACCGGAGACTCGCCCTGGAACTTCGCCAGACTGTGCGCAAGGCATCCGCCCCGGCACGTGCCGTCCTCTCGATGGCGGCACAGATCGCAGTCCTCATAGAGGCCCCCGATCTCGGTCCTGACGCTCCGGTGGACGTGTTCGTAGTAGTTGACGATCTCGCGGAGCGAGTTGAACTCGTAGAGCGAGCGCTTGTGGAACGAGGAGAGCGGGAAGCAGGGCCAGATGCTCATGTCCGGGCCGATGTCGACGACCGGGCCGCAGCTGAACTCCGACTTCGCGCCGGTGTGGCGATAGAGCCAGGCCAGTTGGCCGTCGCTGAACCGGCACAGAGGGAAGCCGCAGTCCAGGCCCGGCTTCACGCGCATCCGGTCGAACATCGGCGCGTACGAGAACACCCGCCCGATGACCTCGTCGATCTGGTCGAGGCGGATGTGGATGTTCTGCTTTCCGGCGATCGGATGGGCGACCCCGAGCCGAACATGCCGCTGAAGGCCGAATTCGTTGATGAGTTGGAACAGGAAGTCCAGCTCGAAATCCGCGCGATAGATGTTGAATCCCGGGATGACCAGCTCTCCCAGGCCCCGAAGGAAGCGGCGGACACTCTCGTGTTCCCCGAGCGGTGTCCGGGTCCGCACCGGGTCATTGAGATTGCAGATGAAGGTGAGCCGCTCAGGTGGCAGGCCCGCGAACAGCTCGACCATCTCGTCGAGCACGCTGTCGCTGACGATGCCGCTCGTGAAGACGTTCACGCTGAACTGGCGCTCGAGCAGGTACAACACGATCGCGTTGAAATCGGGATGCAGCGTGGGCTCGCCGCCCAGCAGCCGGAAGACGCGCTCGCCGGAGGCCTGAAGGAAGTCCGCCACGTAGATCAGGTTCTCCCACGACAGGATGTCGGCCGGGGATGACTCCGCCATGTGGCGCTTCGCGAAGCAGTACGGACACGACCGCACGCAACTCTGGGTCAGAAGGACATTCGGCATGAGGGCCTCACGCCAGGAGAACTGACGTGATGTCGGAGCCGGCGAGGGCTCGCGCCTGTCGTCAGCCTCTGAAACTGCTGTAACTGCTGTAACGGCTCGAACAATAGCCTGAGTAGTAGTAGAGGCTGCCGTGGTAGCTGCAATACTGCGAGTAGTATCCGCTGCCATAGGCCGAGCTGTACGAGCTGGAGTACCCGGACGCATACGAATTGTAGCTGGAGTACGCGGACGCGTACGAGTTGTAGCTGGAGTACCCGGACGCGTACGAGTTGTAGCTGGAGTACCCGGACGCATACGAATTGTAGCCGGAGCTATAGGAGTTGTAACTCGTGTAGGCCGAGCCGTACGAGTTGTAGCTTGCGTAGGTCGACGTGTACGACGGTCCGGAGGGACTCTCGGAGCAGGCAGTCCAGGAGACGGGCACGGCTGCCGCTGCGAGTGCCGCGGCGATTCGTTTGAGGGCATCCCGCCGAGCAGTCAGCCGCTGTGCGTCAAGCTCTGGACTCATCAGCATCCTCCGACGAGAACGTGCCGTTGCCGGCGATCCTGTCAGGTGCGAAAGGTGCGGAACGAGGGCCCGAGGCTGGAGCGGTGGATCTCCGAACCGAATTGCACAAAGAGATTACGCCGTTTGCAACGAATGTCAATGCCTTCGGAGGTCCTCACGAGCACGGCTGGGCTCTTCCTGCATCAGCGTGGCGACGGCCGCCCTGATCCCCCGAGCGAATCGATCGGTGACGCGATCGCGCCTGGACTTCTGGAGATCCATCCCTTCATGCGCCGAATTGACCAGTCACGCCGCCGCTGCGGGATCGTTGCAGGCGACCGCGAGATGGCCCCTCGGCCCCCTCGCCCGGGCAGGACTCCGGCCGAGTCGCACGGCTGCTGTGAATTGATGTCGTTGAAGGTGGTGCGCCCGGCCCTTCGACTCGCGCCGATCGCATGCTCGCTCAGGATGTGGAGCGCTTGCTTGGGAGGACGGGAGGTGGTGCGCCCGAAGGGTACTAACCCCTACGCTGCAGGGGTCGGTCCTCCTCCGGGCGGCCTGGGAAAGTGTAGCGCAACTCCGCCTGAGCTGCCGACGACGCGTGCCCCTGGTCTACTCGCGACGAGGTACGTCGGCCGTCAGCGTCAGTCAGAGGCTCTTGCGACGCGTCAGTCAAAGGCGGACCAGCTCGCCTATTGCCTGTCGAACACGATGACGTTACTGACCGACTGCCCTTGGGCGTTGGTGCCTTTCTGTCTGCCGGTCACCGTCTTCCCATCCTTCGAGATCGTATACGTGGTGGTCGTCGTGACCTTGCCGTTCACCTTGGAGGTGGCTGCCCACGTGCCGGCATCACCTCGCTTGATCGCAATCGTGGTGAACAATGCCGAGGCGCCCGGCAAGGTGCTGGCAGCGTACGGGTAGTCCTTGCCGTCGAACCTGAAGGTATAGTGAGCCCAGGTCGGATTGCCTTGCCCGTTGACGCCCTTGGCGGTTGAAACGAACACGCCTCCTCCCCAATCCTCGATGGTTCGCGTGTTGCTCTTCGGCGGCGGACCCGGGCTGTACGTGGACGCGGCCACATTCACCTTCCACGTCCCCACCCATGGATCGGCCCCCTGCGCTGATACGGTCACCAGCGAGAGGACGAGCGCGAGTCCGACGCCGAGAGTCACCCGGCGAAACAGTGGGAGCATCTGACCTCTTTCTGCCCTCCAGAGGAGGGCAATGACGATGGACCAGACACCCTTGGAAGAAGTCGGCATGACGACCTCCAAGCGCGCGTCGCGGTGGCAGGATCCACGGGCGGTGGGCGTGCGGGCTTCAGGCGCTGGGGAGACGGTGAGCAGACAGTAGCACCGATTCCGCCGGATGCAAGGAGAAACGCCGGTTTCAGGCGCCGGTTTCAGGCGGGTCCTGGAGCGATCCAAAGGCTCAGAATGCGGGTGTCTGATGGAAGTTGCGGTAAATGGGTGGGGGGGCCACCCTTCGACTCGAGGCGACCGGGTGCTCACTCAGAGTGCGGACGATTGAAGGTGGTGCGCCCGACCCTTCGACTCGCGCTGAACCGCAAGCTCGCTCAGGGTCTGGGGCGAGTGCTTGGGAGGACGGGAAGTGGTGCGCCCGACCCTTCGACTCGCGCTGAACCGCAAGCTCGCTCAGGGTCTGGGGCGAGTGCTTGGGAGGACGGGAAGTGGTGCGCCCGACAGGATTCGAACCTGTGGCCTTCGGCTCCGGAGGCCGACGCTCTATCCAGCTGAGCTACGGGCGCACGTCTGACACGACTCGGGCCGTCGTCATTGGCTCGTCATGAGCGAGCGCACAAACGCTGCGCACGTGACAGGCGAGTCGAATGGCGCGCCCGGCAGGACTCGAACCTGCGACCTACGGATTCGAAGTCCGGCGCTCTATCCAGCTGAGCTACGGGCGCAAGACCATTAATCATAGCACACGGCCCCGCCGCTACCGAGCGACCCCAGCACACCTCGCAACTCGCAACACACGCTGCAGAAACAGCGGCTCGACGCGGGTGGGTCTATCCTGTTGTGAGACCCGCGAAGGCGCCCGGCCTTTGCGCGGGAGAACACGGATGCGGCAGCCGGAGCCGGCATGACATCTGGATCTGGGCGCGAGCTGAATCGGCTGTTGGCGGCGGCTGCGATGCTGTCGATCGCCACTCTGCTGACGACCTGCGGTCCCGCCGCGCCTCAGGCTGAGACGTCGGCCGTCGCGCTGCCGGGGACGGACAGGCTGGTCGTAGACCCTGTCAGCGATCTGATGTCCCTCGAACGCATCACGATCGGACGCGTTCTGAGCCCCGTCGGCCATCTGCATAGCAGTCTGCGCGGCGCGGGTCCAACTTCGGCTCGGATCGTGGAATCACCGGTCGGCTTCGTGCCCCCGCAAGCGCCGGCAGCCGCTCGCGCGCGCCGTGGCCTCGTGCGACTCGACGGCCGGGTCTTCGTCGATGACGAAGGACCATTCCTCGCGACCGGCGCAACCCTGTTCTGGGCCGTCTGGGGCTGGCAGCACGATCGCGCCCGCCTCGCCGAACATTTCAGGAGGCTGGCCGATCTCGGCGTCGACTACGTGCGCGTGCTCGGCGTCGTCGGTCCGTCCGGGCCGTGGGCGGATCGGGCGGCGGATCCGCGCGCGCCCGGGTACGACGAAGCCATCGCGGGCACAACCGACCTCGCCTACGAGCAGGGGCTCCGGGTGGAGTGGACGATCTTCGGCGGAACCGACTCCGTGCCGACGGAAGCTGATCGCCTGGCGGTGGTCGACCGCTTCATGAAGATGGCTGCGACGCGCGGGCCGAAGATCATTCACTGGGAAGTCGCCAACGAGGCATGGGGGGAGGGCAGCGCCACGCCGATGCTGCCTGACGAGCTGCGACGCCTCGCCGAGCGCATTCAGCGCCGCGTCCCCCAGGCGGTCGCAACGACCGCCGCCAACCTCGGCGGGGACGGCTGCGGAACCGGGACGCAGTACGGGCCATGGGCGACGATACGAACCATGCACCTCGACCGCGAAAAGGGGGGCGCGGGAGGCGAGTGGAGCTACGTGCAGCAGCCATGGAAGGTCCAGTTCTGCCCGCCGCCTCCGCGCGCGTGGACGAACAACGAAGGAATGGGACCGGCCTCCTCCGTCGAACAGGACGCAGACCCGCTGCGCCTGACGATGTATGCGGCGGCGACGTGGCTGGCGGGCGGCGCGGCCTACGTCTATCACTCCGGCGCGGGGATCTTCGGCAAGGCCGATCCGTCACGCGAGCGGCCGGCCGACCTGTGGGAGACCCGGAACTTCGACGCGTCATTGCGCGGCATCGTGACCACGCGCAGCCTGCTGCCGCGAGACCTGCCCAACTGGGCCTCGCACGACTGCAACGACCGCTCCCCCGATCGACCGTTCGATTGCGACGGCTCGACCGTCCTGCGGATGTACTGCGCGACAAGGGAGTCGGACATCGTGTGCATGCCGCTCGCTATCGACGGCACCCTGCGGCTCGTCGCACGCCAGCCTGTTTCCGGCACCTGGCACGATGGGCTGACCGGGGCGGCGCTCGGGAGCTTCGGGGCGGCCGCGGGCGCGACGGTGACCTTCACCGGCCGCGAGGCGGCGATTCTCATCGCGCGCCAGCCCGGCCGGGGCAAGAAAGAATAAGAATTACTGATAGAGGGCCGCTCCCGAGCCCGACGTGAAAAGGCACTCAGACCGCACCCGCCGCCCGTCGCCTGGTGTACCCTAGGCCGGTGAGCGAGCTCCTCCACGCAAAGAGCCTGGGCGAGTCCCACGGCAGCATCCCGGTGCCGGTCACCGCCAGCTTCTGGCGCAAGTTCTTCGCGTTCGCCGGGCCCGGGTATCTGGTGGCCGTCGGCTACATGGACCCGGGCAACTGGGCCACCGACCTCGCAGGCGGCGCGCGGTACGGCTACACGCTGCTCAGCGTGGTGATGGTCTCGAACCTGATGGCGATCCTGCTGCAGTCGCTTGCGGCGCGCCTCGGGATCGCAAGCGGCATGGACCTGGCGCAGGCGTGCCGCGCCTACTATTCCAGGCCATCGAACCTGATGCTCTGGGCGCTGGCCGAAGTCGCCATCGCCGCGTGCGACCTGGCCGAGGTCATCGGGTCGGCCATCGCCCTCAAGCTGCTCTTCGGCCTGCCGATGGCGATTGGCGTTGCCCTCACGTCGCTCGACGTCCTGATCGTCCTCTACCTTCAGCAGCACCGCTTCCGCTTCGTCGAGGCGCTGGTGGTGGTGCTGATCCTGGGGATTGCCGCCGCGTTCACCATCGAGATCCTGCTCTCGCGCCCGGACCTGGTCGCCGTGCTCAAGGGATTCATCCCGGATTCGCAGATCGTTCGCAACGGAGACATGCTCTACATCGCCGTCGGCATCCTCGGGGCAACGGTGATGCCGCACAACCTCTATCTCCACTCCTCGATCGTGCAGACGCGCGCGTACGGC
Organism: uncultured Acidobacteriota bacterium; assembly: GCA_963843385.1. Classification (GTDB taxonomy): domain Bacteria; phylum Acidobacteriota; class Vicinamibacteria; order Vicinamibacterales; family JAKQTR01; genus CAVOHU01. The sequence continues at coordinate 49,813 of CAWJJY010000003.1, read as the reverse complement.
GACACGGACGCCGGCCGCCGGCAGGCGATCAAGTTCGCCTCGCTCGACTCGTTCCTGGCGCTGACGGTTGCCCTGTTCATCAACGCCGCGATCCTGATCGTGTCCGCCGCGACGTTTCACGGCACCGCGTACGAGTCGATTGCAGACCTGTCCGACGCTCACAAGCTGCTCGCGCCGCTGCTCGGGACCACGGTGGCGAGCACAATGTTCGCGCTCGCGCTGCTCTTCGCGGGGCAGAACTCGACGCTGACCGGCACGCTGGCTGGACAGATTGTGATGGAAGGGTATCTCGACATCCGGCTGCGCCCATGGCTACGGCGGTTGATCACGCGGCTGCTCGCCATCGTGCCCGCGCTCATCGCCGTCATCGCGTACGGCGAGCGTGGCGCGGGTACGCTGCTCGTCCTCAGCCAGGTGGTCCTGAGCCTGCAGCTGTCCTTCGCGGTGTTTCCGCTGGTGTGGTTCACCGGCGATCAGACCCTGATGAAGGGCCTGCCCGCCCCCTTCTGGATGCGGGCGCTCGCGTGGCCGACCGCCTTCGGCATCGCGCTGCTGAACGGGTGGTTGCTGTACGGGGTGGTCGGAGAGTGGTTCTGACGGGTCACGGAGAGCAGCCCGTCAAGGGCGGAGACGCGATGTACAAGCGGATCCTGGTCGCGATCGAGAACTCGCCCGCGGACAGCACGATCCTCGAGCACGTTCAACAACTGGCCCGCCTCACCGGCGCCAGCATCCTGCTCGTGCACGTCGCGGACGGGTGGGTCGCACGCGCCTTCGACCAGCTGAACCTGCGCGAGTCGCCCGAGATTCTCGCGGACCGCGCGTATCTCGAGCGCCTGAAGGGCGAACTGACCAGCCGCGGATTCAGCGTGGACACGCAGCTCGCGATGGGAGACCCCGCCACCGAGCTGGTGCGCATCACCGCCATCGAGGACGTCGATCTCGTGGCGATGGCGACCCACGGGCACCGGCTCATCAAGGACGTACTGCTCGGCGCCACGGTGGACAAGGTGCGCCACCAGGTTCAGGTGCCGGTGCTCCTGCTGCAGGCGCCCAGCCACCACGGTGAATAGGCGCGGCCGCAAGATCGGCGGGTGACCTCGCGTCCACCACCTCGACGGAGGTCCAGCGCCGCGGCGGGTGACCGAGCGTCAGGCACCTCGGGCGGCCGGGAGGTTCCCGAGAAAGCGGGAGTCGTCGGCGAGACCTTTCCCGTGTTCCGCGAGCTTCACCCGCGCGTCGAGGGCCAGACACGAGTGCATTGACAATACCGACCGGTCGAACGAGTGTGCCTGATGCTCGGGCAGGCCCCGCCAAGGCGTCTGAAGAACGAGGCAGGCGAGAGCAGGCCCCGGGTCTCGAGACCCCGCGCGTCAGCTCCGACGCCCGGTCCGCTCTTCCCGCAGTTCCCGTTCCGCCTCGATCCAGTCGTCCATGGGATTGCCCGGTGCGCCGCTTCGACGCGTGAAGATCTCGTACGCCCGTCGCGCGATCTCGTCGTGCATGGGTTCGTAGGTTGAGTCAGCGGCCGATGGCCGATCGCCGCCGTGCGTGCGTCGGGTCGCGCCCGACCCCATGATCACGCTTCCCGGTGTCTCTACCGCACCCGCCCGTTCGCTCAGCCCCGCCCGATCGGCGGAGGAAGCGTGCTCGCCGGCCGGCGTCGAAGCCCGGCGTCGAAGTCGTGGCGTCGTGTCCACCGCGTCGCGCAGTGGCGTGGTCCTTGTCGGTTCGCTGGTCTTGCGTGGCTTCGCCATCGTCGGTCCTTTCCAGTTTCGAGAATATGGTGGCGGAGAGCCCCGACCCCCCGGTCGGGCTGGCAGGTCGTCCGTCCACCTACAAAATAACTAGAGGTTTCACGAGTCTACCACGTCGCACCCGGACCGGCGTGCCGGGCGCGTTACAGGAACGTGATTGTCAGGAACCCTGTGGGGCCTGCGCGCGTATCGTCCAGTAGCGGCTTGCGCCCGCCTTCGCTCCACCCGGGCTTCGGCGTGCAATTAGCGGGCCGGGAAATCGTGGCCGCGGCTGAAAAGTAGCGAGGTGACGAGCGTGCGAGTAAAGCGACCCAAGCTGATGACGATGTTGGCCGTGCTCGCCGCGGTTGTCGTGCTCGTGGCGTGGACGACGATGTCGAAGCCGGCGGCCAGCATCGACCAGTCGAGGGTCGTGGCCGTCGAGCGCGGCGACCTGGCCAAGTCGGTCGTGGCGACCGGCCGGATCCAGCCGATTTCGAAGGTCGAAACCAAGTCGAAGGCCAACGGCATCGTCAAGGAACTCAAGGTCGAGGTCGGGGACCGCGTTCGCGAAGGACAGATCCTGGTCGAACTCGACAAGGACAACCTGGCCGCCCGCCTGCGCGAGGCGCGCGCCGCCCTGGCCGGGGCCGAGGCCAACTTCAAGGCCGCCGAAGCCGAGCTCCAGAAGAACCGTGTCGAGGCCGAAGGGCCGGACGTTGCCTTCGCGCGGCGGAATCTCGACCGGGCGAGCAAACTCTTCCAGGACAAGCTGGTATCGCCCCAGTCTCTCGACGATGCGAGAAATGCGTTGGAGCGCGCCGAGAACAACCAGCGCGCGGCCCAGACGCAGCTGACCGTCGCCACCGCGCGTGTCGCGCAGGCCAGTGCCGCCGTGGCGCAGGCCCAGGCCGCCGAGGAGCGGGCCGCCGAAGAGCTGGCCAACGCCACCATCCGATCGCCCATCGACGGCATCGTGCTCGCGCGCCCCGTCGAACTCGGCAGCCCCGTGTCGTCGATTCTCAACCTCGGCGCCAACGCGACCCTCGTCGTCGTGCTGGGCGACATCAGCAAGGTGTTCGTGAGAGGCAACGTGGACGAGGCCGATATCGGCGCGGTGCGGCTCGGGCAGCCTGCGCACATCAAGGTGGAGACCTTCCGCGACCGGCAGTTCGTCGGCAAGGTGACGCAGATTTCGCCGATGGGCGTGGACAAGGACAACGTCATCAGCTTCGAGGTCGAGGTCTCGATCGACAACTCGACGGGCGAATTGCTCGCCAACATGACGGCCAACGCGGAAATCGTGCTCGAGCAGCACCAGGGCACGCTGATCATCCCCGAGGCCGCCATCGTGTACGACAGCAAGCGGAATGCCTCAGTGGACGTCGTCGCAGCCGGATCCAAGACCGGCCGCGAGCGGAAACCCATCAAGGTCGGCGTCAGCAACGGAACCAGGACCGAAGTGCTGAGCGGGTTGACCGAGGGCCAGAAGGTCGTGCTGCAGTAGCGGGGCACGCCCTGGACGCGGGCACGCGGCATCTCGGTTTCAGCCGCGCTGCCGGGTCTCCCTGATCACCTCGGACATTCGAGTCTTCGCCAGGCAGGAGCGATGCCTTCCATCTCCGATTTGTTCGCCCAGACCTTCTCGAACCTGCGCGCCAACAAGATGCGCAGCTTCCTCACGATGTTCGGCATCACCTGGGGCGTGATCTCGATCCTCCTGCTCTCGGCGATGGGCGAGGGGTTCGCGCGCGGCAATCAGCACGTCATCGAGGAACTCGGCAAGAACATCATCATCATCCGGAACGGGCGGACCAGCATGCAGGCCGGCGGAGAACGCGCAGGGCAGCTGGTCCGGCTGACCATCGACGATCTCTACGCGCTGCAGCGCGAGACGAAGCTGCTGGATCAGATGAGCCCCGAGCTGATTCGCGGCGGCCTGAAGGCAAAGAGCGCCTACAACGCCAGTTCGATCCAGATGAGCGGGATCTGGCCGGTGTACCAGTACCTCCGCACCATCGAGGTGGACCGGGGCCGGCCCATCTCGGAGCGGGACTGCATGGAGGTGCGGCGGGTGGCCGTCCTCGGGTTCGATGCGTCGAAGCAGCTGTTTGCGGATCGCGATCCGGTCGGCGCCTCGATCACGCTGAACGGCCTGCCCTACACGGTGATCGGACGGGTCCGGAAGAAAGAGCAGGACTCGAACTACACGGGGGCCGACGATCAGCGCCTGTTCATGCCCTACGAGACGGCCCGTAAGGACTTCCCGCTCGTCGGGAACCTGAACACGCCTGACCACCTCTCGACGATCATCGCAGGCCCGAAGCCGGAGGTGATGCCGGTCATCCGCGAGATCATGGACCGGGAGAAGAACGTGAGGGCGTTCTTCGGGCTGAATTCCCGCGGGCCGGTCGAGCAGGACATCAGGAACGTTCTTGCCCGAAGGCACAACTTCGATCCGAGGGACCCGGAAGCGATCAGTTTCTGGAACACGGCGATCGAGTCGGTGATGTTCGCGAAGATGATCGAGGGCATGGACCGGTTCTTCCTGGCGGTCAGCATCGTGACGCTGCTGCTTGGCGGGATCGGCGTCATGAACATCATGCTGGTGGCCGTGCGCGAAAGGACCCAGGAAATCGGCGTCCGCAAGGCGCTCGGCGCGACCGCCCGCAGCATCCAGTGGCTGTTCTTTGCCGAAGGGCTCCTGCTGACCGCCTTGAGCGGAGTGGTCGGCTACCTGGCCGGCGCCGGCCTGTGCGCGCTGATCAACATGACGCCGATGCCCATGCGGTTCAGCGGCATGATCATCACGTGGCAGATCAACGTGTTTGCCGTGGGAGTGCTCGTGCTGATCGGCGTAGCCGCTTCCACGTATCCGGCGCGCCGCGCCGCGCTGCTGCCGCCGATCGAGGCGCTGAGGTTCGAGGCCTGACGTGGTGTTGAAATGCTGTTGAAAGAAGTCCTCACGCAGGCGTGGAACTCGCTCGTCGCGCACCGCTTTCGCGCGGGATTGACGATGCTCGGCATCGCGTGGGGCATCGTCACGGTGACCTCGCTGATGGCCTACGGCAATGGTTTCCACGATGCGTTGTTCTTCGGCTTCAGGAACGCGTTCAACACCGGGGTCGCGGTGATCTACGGCGGGCAGACCAGTATGCAGGCGGGTGGAGAACGGGCCGGCAAGCGTGTGTTCCTCAAGATCGAAGACATCGAACCGGTCCGCCAGCTCGGTCTAGTGAAATCAGTCAGCCCCGAGATGATGCGATCCCTGCCGTTGACCGTCGGCAATCGCCAGACGACAGCCGGTGTCAGGGGCGTCACGCCGGAATACGGCGGCATGCGGTCGGAAACGCCGTCCGACGGGAGGTTCATCAACGCCGAGGACGTCGACCGGCAGCGCCGGGTCGTGTTCCTCGGCAACGAGGTCGCACTCAAGCTGTTCGGCAACAGTCCGTCGGTCGGTCAGACCGTGCGGATCCGAGGAGTGTCGTTCGAGGTCGTCGGCGTGCTGGCGGAGAAGGCGCAGCTCTCGAGCTACTTCTACCCGGACCAGCGGAGTGTCTTCATCCCGTATACCGCCGCGGATCAGCTGTTTCACCAGGACTATATCGACACGATGGTGGTCCAGTCGATCGCACCGGAGTTCCACGATCAGGCGATTCGGCAGGTTCGGGGCGTGCTGGCCGAGCGTCATCGTTTCGATGCCCGGGACGAGCGCGCCGTGCAGATCAACGACAGCGCCGAAATCAGGCAGACGGTCGGCGCCATGGCCTCAGGACTGAAGATCGTGCTGGTCTTCATCGGGTCGCTGACGCTGATGATCGGCGGGGTGGGCGTGATGAACATCATGCTGGTCTCGGTGACCGAGCGGACGCGCGAGATCGGCCTCCGGAAGGCGCTCGGCGCGCGGCGCCGCCACATCCTGCTCCAGTTTCTCCTCGAAGCGCTCGTGATCACATCGTTCGGCGGCGTCGCCGGGGTGATCCTCACCGCGATTGTGATCAACATCGCCGGCGTGCAGCCGTTCCTCGCGGACCTCATCGGTGATCCATCGCGCGGCACCGACATTCACCTCGTGCTGACGCCTGACATCCTGCTGTCGACCACGTTCATCCTGATGCTGACCGGCATCCTGAGCGGATTGTGGCCGGCGGTGCGGGCCGCCCGCCTCGATCCCATCGAATCACTGAGATACGAGTAGCTGAGCGGGCTATCGGGTTCTCGCTATCGGCTGGCGGCTGGCGGCTGGCGGCTGGCGGTTGGCCAGACAAATCCGGCAGCGGCAACTGTTAGTTCGCCGCCATCCGGCTATCGTCTAGCCCCAAGCCGCGAGCCTCTGCTCGAGCGGCTGGTCTCTGTCGGTAGAATGGTCTCAAATCACCCCCGTGTTCCATCCCCACGATGGAACACGGGGGTCCGTTGGGAGGTTGAGGAGGAGTTGAGGAGGCGAGCGGGTCAGACTCGCCTCGTCAAGAGCCGGCCAGTGGAGGCCACCACTGCCAGGCTCGCCGGTGATGCTGTCTGCTGTTCCGATACGCAAGACCCGCACCAGGAAGACGGCCCGCCGACACCGGCCCAATCTGACCACCCTGCAGTGTCTTAGCGTCGCCAGCGGCCCGTCCGATCCCGGCCAGGTTCCCAGCCCGCCGTGAGGTATGTCAGATCGGTGGCGAATATTGACCCACAGTGTGTCAAAACGCGCTACCGGGTCCCTTCTTCGGCGGCGCGGCCAGCGCCTCGACCCGCTGCCGCCACGCCGCAGGGGACAGCAACGCGGCCTGATCGATCTCGGCCGCCGCGATGACCAGTTTCCGGAGCGCCGGGATGACCATCAACTGCACCGCGCCTCGCGGCGCAGCCGCCTTGTCGATGCCGGCCAGCGCCGCGTCCCGCCACGCGGGCGGCGGTTTGACGCCGGTCTCGATGTAGGAGAGCGCTTCCTCGCCTGACAGGCCGAGAGCGGCAAGGTCGTCTCCGAGGGGCGCAATGTCGGAGAGGACCTGCGCACGGTCGGCCAGGCGATCGACGGCAGGATGCAGCGCGCGCCACGCCTGGAAGGTCCCGGCCAGTTCCAGCCGCCGGTCGTTGAATCGCGGAGCATCCGACAGCAGATCGTCCACCATCCCTGAGAAGAGGCGCGCCGTCGTGCTCTCGGGCCTGGCCGCGTCGACAAACCGCGTCAGGGGCGACAACTGATTGCCTGGCTGCACCGAGCCCCGCCGATAGCCCTTCACGGGTTCGACCACCGAGATCAGCAGCTTCAACGGCTCGATGGCCGCCGTGTTGGCGAGCCGGCGAAGCATCACATCCTGCTGGCTCTCGTGCTTCAGGCCGAGATCCTCGAGTTGCAGTGAGACAGCCGACAGCCGGCGGTACATGTCCGGCACGTCCCGAACACTGGCCGGGGACCAGAAGCGCTCCGCGATGGCCGCCGTGCGTGGCCAGATCCGTGAATCGACGGTGTCGGGGGTCACCCATTCCGCCCACATGGTCGCTTCGCCTCCGAGCACGCGCGCGGATTCCTCGGGCGACAGGCCGCTCGCCGCCGGAAGCGGATCGACCAGGTAATGCTGCGAGGCAGGCTGGATCAGGTCGATGTAGTAGCCGGTCGAGAGGATGCCGGAGTACCCTCGCCGCGCGCCCTCGGCCAGGTTGCTCGCGCCGCGCCACGACTGGACGACGATGTCCTTCGGCAGCGCCGGGTGGAGGATTTCGTCCCAGCCGATCATCTTCTTCTTGTGTTTCGTCAGGATCTTCGACAGGCGCTGGTTGAAGTAGGCCTGGAGCGCGCGCGCGTCGGCCAGTTGCTGCTTCGCCATGAACGCCTTGATGGCCGGGTTCGCTCCCCACTGCTTCCCGTTGTTCTCGTCGCCGCCGATGTGGATGTAGTCATCTGGAAACAGCGCCGCCATCTCGCCGAGGAAGCCGTCGAGGAACTTGTAGGTCTGTTCGCGTGTCGGATCGATGGTCGGGTCGAAGACGCCCCAGCCCCGCTCGATTTGATACGGGCCCGGGGCACTGGCCAGCTCCGGGTGGCCGACCATCCATGCCGACGTGTGACCCGGCATGTCGAACTCGGGCACGACGCGAATCCCGCGCTGGGCCGCGTAAGCGATGATGTCGCGGATCTGATCCTGGGTGAAGAAGAGCCCGTCGGAGCCCATCTGATGAAGCGTGGGGAACTTCCGGCTCTCGACGCGGAATCCCTGGTCGTCGGTGAGGTGCAGGTGCAGGACGTTCAGCTTGACGGCCGCCATGCCGTCGAGATTGCGCTTGATGACCTCGACCGGCATGAAGTGACGGCCCACGTCGATGAGCAGACCCCGCCACGGGAACCGGGGCTCGTCCTGAATGCTGACCGCGGGGAAGCCGTAGCCGCCTTCGTCACCTTGCAGCAGCTGGAGCAGCGTCTCGAGCCCGCGCAGCACGCCGATCGATGTCGGCGCCTTGATCACCGCCTGGTGGTCGTCGATGTCGAGCGAGTACGACTCGTTCTCGCCGGCCGACGGCACGCGCGCGCCAGGCGCCTCGGCCGAGACGACCAGTTGCGCCGAGCCCGCATCACGGGCCGGCGTCCGCGGCAGCGCAATCCCGATTCGTCGCTCGAGCCGCGCGAGCGCGCGGCTGAGCCCGTCGGCAAGGCGGGGGTCGGAGCGGCCGGCGATCGCGGAGGTGAAGGCGGGTGTGACCGCCAGGCGGCCGGCGCCGAACGCCACCGAGGCCGGAACCGGCATGAGCGTGTGGCGCGTCGCCGGGGCGTCGCCTTGGGCGCCTGCGCCAAGGGTGGCCACCGCGAGCAGGAGAAGCGCACAACCTGTCGAACGCGTCATGATGAGGTCTCCGAACTGGCGCGGCCCGATGACCACGACGGATTGCAAGCCGCGCGCGCCAAAGCCGCCTGATCGTAGCGCATCTGCTTCACCGCGAACCTGCAGTTTGACTGGTGCTCGGGGGCGCTGGTCGTGAGCCTCGGCACATTGTTCCAGCGAACCCGCCCGACGCTCACTGACGAGACCCGTCTTCATGCTGCTGTCGGCGGCAGCGACGTGTCCCAAACCCATCGCGAAGTCGGTCCCTTCGACGCCTATTGCCGACTGGCTCCGTGGGCTCGGCTCGAGGGTTCACCCGAGCCACGTGCCGTGGCTCCAGCCGCCGGCCGCGTGCCGCCGGCCGCGAGCGTTCTTGACAGCATCGCCCCGCGGTTCGTATCATCCCCGAGGTCGGTAGTCCCCCATCGAACGTCTTCGCGGCCGCGCTCGCCTGACAACAGCCCCCAGGCCGTTTCAATCCACGTTCAACTGACGCGCCCTGCCGGCCGTGGCGCGATGCTGGGGGTTCCTCGGTGCCACCCGGGAAAGTGTATCTGGTCGGTGCGGGGCCGGGAACCGCGGATCTGCTCACGCGGCGGGCCCAGGCCCTGCTCGAATCCGCGGACCTCATCCTCTACGACCGCCTGATTCAGCCCGAAGTCCTCGAGCTGGCGAACCCGCTCGCCGAGCGCCTCTACGTCGGGAAGACACCCGGCGATCCATCGGACCGGCAGGACCGGATCCACGAGCTGCTGCTGGCGCACGCCCGCGCCGGACGGACCATCGTGCGTCTGAAGGGCGGCGACCCGTTCATGTTCGGACGGGGCGGTGAAGAGGCGGAGTTCCTCTTCGATCACGGGATTCCGTTCGAGGTCGTGCCCGGCGTGTCCTCCATGCTCGCCGCCCCGCTGCGAGCCGGCATTCCGGTCACGTTCAGGGGCGTGGCAGCCTCGGTGGCCTTCGTCACCGGTCATGAGGCGAACGACGAGACCAGCCAGCTGGACTGGGACGCGTTGAGCCGTGTCCACACGCTCGTCATCGCGATGCCGCTCCAGAACATCCGCCGGATCGCGGCGAGGCTCGTGGAACACGGCCGGCCGGGATCGACGCCGGCTGCGATCATCCAGTCGGCGTTCTGGGACGGTGAACGTATCGTCGATGGCACGCTTGACACGATCGCTGACGTGGTCGAACAGGCGGGCATCAAGCCTCCCGCGACGATGGTGGTCGGCGAGGTGGTACGGCTGGGCAGGAAGCTCGCAACTGCGGCGCCCACCGGGACCCCGGTGTCGAGTCTCCCATGAGCTACCTCGTCAATCTCGACGTGCGCAATCGTCCGGCGCTGGTCGTCGGTGCGGGCGAGGTCGCGGCGCGCAAGATCCGCGCGCTGGTCGACGCGGGGGCGCGGGTGACCGTGATTGCACCGGCGGTATGCGATCAGGTCGAAGGTCTGGCGCGCGCCGGAACCGTGCGCGTGGAGCGACGCGCCTACAGCCCCGGCGACGCGGACGGGGCGTTCATCGTGATCGCCGCGACGAATCTCGACGAAGTGAATCGCGAGGTGGCGGAGGACGCAAGCCGCCGCGGCGCGCTGGTGAACGTGGTCGATCGGCCTGCGCTGGGCCACTTCTCGGTGCCGGCCGTGGTACGGCGCGGAGATCTGACGCTGGCGATCGCCACGGAAGGACGCTGCCCGTCGTTCTCGCGCGTCCTGCGCGAACAACTCGAGCGCCAATTCGGTCCCGAGTATGAAGGCGTCGTCTCGCAGCTCGCGGCGCTCAGGGACCGGCTGATGGCTGCCGGCTGGCCACATTCCCGCATCCATGCCGCGATTGCCGCGGCCATCGAGGGAGGGCTGGTCGAGGCCGTCGCCGGGCGGGACGAGGAACGGGTCGAGCGGGTGATGGAGGCCTCGATGCGGGTGCCGGGCTCCGCCGCACCGTGATCAGAGATCGCGACCTGTCGCAAGGCCGGCCGCATCACGGAAGAATTCGGGCGTTCGATTGGAGGACCTGATGGGCGACCAGGACAGCAAGACCCCGCTGCTCGATGAGCTCGAGCGTGGTCCGTGGCCGAGCTTCGTCAAGGAGATCAAGCAGGCAGGCGAGAAGAGCCCGGTCTGCGGCGACCTCCTCGGCCAGCTCGAGCAGTCGTACGAAGAGAAGATGGGCCACTGGAAGCACGGCGGGATCGTCGGGGTGCTGGGGTATGGCGGCGGCGTCATCGGGCGCTACAGCGATCTGCCGGACAAGTTTCCGAACGTCGCGCACTTTCACACGCTGCGAATCAACCAGCCCGCCGGGTGGTTCTACACGAGCGATGCCATCCGGACCCTGTGCGACATCTGGGAACGCCACGGGTCGGGCCTGACGAACATGCACGGGGCGACCGGCGACATCGTGTTCCTGGGAACGAAGACCGCCGAGCTCGAGCCGACCTTCAAGGAATTGACGGAAGCCGGCTTCGATCTGGGCGGGTCGGGCTCCAGCCTGCGCACCCCGTCATGCTGCGTCGGACAGGCGCGATGCGAGTGGGCGTGCTACGACACGATGGCGATGTGCGACCAGCTGACCCGCGCGCACCAGGACGAAGTGCACCGCCCGTCGTTCCCCTACAAGTTCAAGATCAAGTTCGCCGGCTGTCCGAATGACTGCGTGGCGTCGATCGCGCGCGCCGATCTGTCGGTGATCGGAACCTGGCGGGACGACATCCAGCAGGACGACGGCGCGGTGGCCCAGTACGCGGCGGCCGGCCTCGACATCCAGAAGGACGTCTGCGACCGCTGCCCGACGCGGTGCATGAGCTGGAACGGCGCATCGCTGACCATCGAGAACCGCGAGTGCGTCCGCTGCATGCACTGCATCAACGCGATGCCGCAGGCGCTGCGGCCGGGCCAGGAGCGGGGTGCCGCGGTGCTCATCGGGTCCAAGGCGCCGATCGTGCAGGGCGCGCTCCTGTCGTCGGTGCTCGTGCCCTTCGTGCCCGCCGCCGAGCTGACCGACACCCTCCAGGAACTCCTGACGCGCGTGTGGGAATTCTGGGACGAATACGGCAAGAACCGGGAGCGGATCGGCGAGCTCATCCAGCGGGTCGGCCTGGCGAACTTCCTCGACGGGATCGGCCTCGACCCGGCGCCCGAGATGGTCACGGCGCCACGCGACAATCCGTTCATCTTCTATCAGAAGGCAGACGAGACCGACTAGACGCGCCTGTCCCGTGCGCATGTCCGCCCCTTGCGAGGAGAGAAATCGATGAGCGCGACACCGGCCAAACGGATCACGGATATCGGGCCCCCTCACTACCAGAAGTACCTTCACCCCGTGATCAGCAGGAACTACGGGAAGTGGAAGCACCACGAAACACTCGAGCCGGGCGTGCTCTGCCACGTGGCCGAGTCCGGCGAGCGGCTCTACACCGTGCGCGGCGGATCGCCGAGGCTGCTGAGCGTCCAGACCCTGCGCAAGTTCGCCGACCTGGCGGACCGCTTCTGCGACGGGTACCTCCGGTTCACGAGCCGCCACAATGTCGAGTTCCTGCTCGCCGACAGGGACAACATCCAGCCGCTGAAGGACGCGCTGCGTGATCTCGGCATCCCCGTCGGCGGCACCAACAACTCGATCAGCAACATCGTCCACACGCAGGGCTGGGTGCACTGTCACTCATCGGCCACCGACGCCTCTGGCATCGTCAAGTCGGTGATGGACGCACTGTACGAGCGCTTCACCCACGAGGACTTGCCGGCCAAGCTGCGCATTGCGCTGGCGTGCTGCCTGAATATGTGCGGCGCGGTGCACTGTTCCGACATCGCGATCCTCGGCGTGCACCGGCGCCCGCCGAAGATCAACCACGAGACCCTGGCGAAGACCTGCGAGGTCCCGACCCTCATCGCGTCGTGCCCGACCGGCGCGATCAGGCCGGCGACGGTCGGCAACAAGCAGTCGGTCGAGGTCGTCGAAGAACAGTGCATGTACTGCGGTAACTGCTACACGGTGTGCCCATCGATGCCGCTCAACGATCCCGAGAACGACGGGCTCTCGATCTGGGTCGGAGGCAAAGTGAGCAACGCGCGCAGCGAGCCCAGGTTCTCGAGGCTGGCGATCCCCTTCATCCCGAACAACCCGCCGCGATGGCCGGAAGTGGTCAACGCGGTCGTGCACCTGGTCGACGTCTATGCCGCGAACGCCCGGAGGTTCGAGCGGATGGGCGAGTGGATCGAACGGATCGGCTGGCCGCGGTTTTTCGAGGTCACCGGGCTCCCGTTCACGCGTTACCACCTGGACGACTTCAAGCACGCGGGCCTGACCTACGCGAGGTCGACGCACATTCGGTTCTAGGATCGAGGGAACAGTCCGGCTCGAGGCTGGCGGCCGGCGAGGCCGGGAGCCAACAGGAGGCGGTCATGTCAGTCCCGATCGACACGCTGGCCGAAGACATGTTCCAGCTGATCACCGAGACGATGGGCAAGAAGAACCTGAAGGCCGGCGACCTGAGCAAGGCGATGATCGCCAAGCACGGCGAGGGCAGTTGCACCAAGGACGACTGCAAGCACGCCATCCGCCAGCTCATCGACTCGGGCCGCTGCGTCTACAGCTACTTCGGCGGCAGCTACATCACGCTGCCGCACAAGGAAGGCGCGGCGCCGGACTGAGGGGGGTAGTTCTGCTGGCTGGAGGCTGGAGGCACATAGCTCGGGCCAACCTCCAAGCCGCGCAGCACCGAGCAGTCGCGTCGCGTGCCCGGCTCGACAAGCCGGCAAACCGCACCTTGCCGGGAAGTGTCGCCGATTTTGCGCGGGGGCCCCCAGCCCCACGCACGGTCTTGGCCCTCGCGGTGCAGTTTGCGAGCATCACGATCGGCTTGCTCGCAGGGCCCGCTTCGCGACCGCACGGCGCAGCGCGGAGGGTCGCGGGTCGTGTAACGGCGTGACAGGCCTCGAGTCGCCAGCCGCGAGCCGGGTCGTTCATTGAGGGTGGTTGATGCCGCTGTTCAAGGAGGTCAAGAAGCCCGTCATCAAGTCGGGCGGGCAGTCGGGCGCGGAGATCAGCCCGCTGCGGCCGCGCTATGCGCCGAAGACCCCGCCTTGTGCCGGCGGGTGCCCGGGCGGCACGGATATCCGCGGCTGGCTGACGGCGATCGCACAGGCCGAAGGGTATGGCCGCACGCACGATCAGGCGTACGAACGCGCGTGGAACATCATCACTGAGCGGAATCCATTCCCCGCGATCTGCGGTCGCGTCTGCCCGCACCCGTGCGAGGAGCACTGCAATCGCGGGGTGAAGGAAGGTCCCGTTGCGATCAACGCGCTCGAGCGGTTCGTCGGGGACTTCGGGATCGCCCACGGTCTCAGGCTCGCGCGTTCCGCCGATTCCAGAAATGACGCACCGGTGGCGGTCGTCGGTTCCGGCCCGGCAGGCCTGTCGTGCGCGTTCCACCTGGCGAAGCGAGGCTACCCCGTCACCGTGTTCGACGCCTTCTCGCGGCCCGGCGGCATGCTGCGCTTCGGCATTCCGCGTTACCGCCTGCCCGCGGACGTGCTCGACGCCGAGATCCAGCGCGTCATCGACCTTGGCGTGGACCTCCGCTGCAACACGATCGTCGGACGCGACGTCGCGATCGAGGAACTGCAGTCGAAGTACCGGGCTGTGTTCGTCGGCATCGGCGCGCACCAGGGTCTGAAGCTGCAGATACCGGGCGAGGATGCCTCGAATGTGCTGACCGGCACGGAATTCCTCAACCGGGTGAACAGCGGTCGCGCGGTGCCTGTCGGCGATCGAGTGGTCGTCGTCGGCGGCGGAGACACCGCGATCGACGCTGCGCGGATCAGCCGGCGGCTCGGCGCTCAGGTCACCGTCCTCTACCGCCGGACCCGGGCGGAAATGCCGGCAATCGGCGCGGAGATCGACGGGGCAATCGAAGAGGGCGTTCGCGTGGAACTGCTCGCGGCACCAATCGAGTTCCTGCGTCGAGACGGGGCAGCCGCGGGAGTTCGCTGCATCCGGATGACGCTCGGCGAGCCCGACGGGTCGGGCCGGCCCCGGCCGCTCCCGCTGCCCGGATCCGAGTTCGACATCCCCGCGACGGCCGTGATCGCGGCCGTCAGCCAGGAGCCGGACTTCGGGCCGATGCCGCACCTCCGGGAGGGCGCAGGTTGGGTCGCGATCGACGAGTGGGGACGGACTCCGATCCCCGGTCTTTACGCGGGCGGAGACGATGTGGCGCTTGGGCTGGTGTCGATTGCGATAGGCCAGGGCCGGTCCGCTGCCGAGGCGATCGATGCCAGGCTGCGCGGCCTCGAACCGGATAAGCCCCCGGCGCCGCCGGCGATCGCAGCCGATCGGATGAAGCCCGGCTGGTACAAGGAAAGTCCGCGGCATCACCGGTCCCGATCGGCGATCGACCAGCGCGGACTCGACACGGAGATTGAGGCGGGACTCTCCGACGCCGAGGCGTTCGACGAAGCCGCGCGCTGCATGTCCTGCGGCATGTGCAGGGACTGCGAAACCTGCTGGATGTACTGCACGAACAACGCATTCGTGAAGCTGCCGAAGGGCGAACACTACCGAATCAAGCTGGAACTGTGCAACGGCTGCAAGAAGTGCGCAGAGGAATGTCCCTGCGGCTACATCGACCTCATGTGAACCGGAGACACCTGTCGTGCCAACCATTGAACTCAACGGCAACGCGTACCACGTGGACGAAGACGGTTTCCTCGAGAACCCCGAGGTGTGGAACGAACAGGTCGCGTCCGATTTCGCCGCGACCGAGGGGGTGGACGCGCTGACCGAAGCCCACTGGAAGGTCATCAACTATCTGCGGGCCTACTACGTGCAGTTCGGCATCGCCCCGATGATCCGGAAGCTCTGCAAGGAGACCGGGTTCAAGTTGAACGAGATCTACACCCTGTTCCCTTCCGGGCCGGCCAAGGGCGCGTGCAAGCTGGCCGGGCTGCCGAAGCCGACCGGGTGTGTATGAAATACCGAGCGGAGCAGCGCGCGCCCGGTGGCGATCGCATGGTGGCGCACACGGAGCTGTCGAGGCGGACTCGCGACGAATTCGTCGAGGTGTGGCTCCAGCATCTCGAACAGGCGCTTCCCGGCCAGACAGGGCTCCAGCCGGCCGCGCGGCGCGATCCGTTCCGCGATCCGGTGGGATCCACGCTGCGAACCGCGGTGAAGGTGCTGGCCCATGAGCTCGCGGGGGGATTCGATCGGGCGCGCGTGAGGCTGGCACTGGATGCGATCGTTCATCTCCGAGCGGTTCAGGATGTCACCTCCGAGGTTGTCGTCGGCATGATCGGCCTCTCGCGCGCTGCCGCGAGGGTCGCGGCGCCTGGCGGTGACGCGCATCCTGACAGCCGGGGATGGCTGGAGCGGTTCGGAGCCCGAGTCGAAGAACTGGAACGGCTGGCAGCCGGCCTGTTCGATCGGTGCCGCGCCGACATCAGGGAGATCGCCGATCGGGCGGAACACCGCCGGACGTTTGTGATCGACCGCGCCCGGGCGCGGCCGGTCACGCGCCGTACGATGCCCCCTCTCACAGCACCGGAGGTCGGCGGCAACCTCACGTCGTGTGCTTCGTCGACGCGCGTCTCACCCGATGCGAAGGGCGGGTGCGCTCCAACAACAACCCGCGGAGACGAGATCCCGTGAACGCGCTGGCGCCTCTGATCGTCGTGCTGGCCCTCGCCGGACTCGCATGGGCCGGGGCGTCGGTGCAAGCCACGCGCGTCGTCTTCGGGACCGTCCTGCCGGCGCTCGCGTGCGTGGTGTTCGCCGCCGGCGTGGCGCTTCGCGTGACCAGGTGGGCCCTAACCCCCGTGCCGTTCAGGATTCCAACGACCTGCGGCCAGCAGAAGTCGCTTCCGTGGATCAGGTCGAGCTGGATCGAGAACCCGTCGAGTCGAGCCGGCGTGGTCGTGCGAATGGCGCTCGAGGTGCTGTTGTTCCGATCGCTGTTCCGACATACCAGCACGGCGCTGACAGGAGCGCCCGTCGCTCTCGGCGGCGACGCCGGCGCCTCACCAGAGAGCGTCGCGAATGCCTCGCCACGCTTCGTCGACCGGGAACAAAAATGGCTCTGGCTCGCGGCCATCGCTTTTCACTGGTCGATGTTGATCGTCATCCTTCGCCACCTGCGGTTCGTTACCGAGCCCACCCCCGGCGTGGTCGCGGCCATCGCCGCGGTGGACGGGTTCTTCCAGCTCGGATCGCCGCCCCTCTATCTGACGGACGTCACGTTGATCGGCGGTCTCGGATATCTCCTGTTTCGCCGGCTGCGTGACGTCCAGGTCAGGTTCATCTCGCTGTTCCAGGACTACTTCGCGCTCTACCTGATCATCGCCCTCGCCGGATCAGGAGTCCTGATGCGCTATTTCGTCAGGCAGGATGTCGTCGCGGCGAAGCAGCTGGCGATGGGCCTCGTGACGCTCACACCCGCAGTGCCTCCCGCGGCCGGGGCGTTCGTGTTCCTCCACGTGTTCCTGGCCAGCGTCCTTCTCGCCTACCTGCCATTCAGCAAGCTCATGCACGCCGCTGGCGTGTTTCTCAGCCCGACGCGAAATCTCGGCAATACCAGCCGCTCGCGCCGGCACGTCAATCCCTGGAACGCTCCGGTGAAGGTTCACACCTACGAAGAGTGGGAAGACGAGTTCCGGGACAAGCTCAAGGGCGCCGGCCTTCCGGTCGAGAGGGGTTGAGCCGCGTGGCCGATCGCACACCTTCGCCCGGCGAGCTGACCAGGGTCGACTATCGGCCGGGTGCGAAGAGCTGGCTCGATCCGCACGTCGAGTTCCGAAAGGGGACGTTCTGCTACAGCGCGGCCGCGAAGAATCTCGTGGCGCTGGGCCTGCCGAACCCCCGCGAATGGCAGCCGTTCGACGCGGACTGGAAGCTTCCTTCGAACTGGAAGCAGATCATCCTCGACGGCATGAAGGACCGGCTCGAGCGATACCGCTCGTTCCGCCTCTTCATGGACATCTGCGTGCGCTGCGGCGCCTGCGCCGACAAGTGCCACTTCTACCTGGGCTCCGGCGATCCGAAGAACATGCCGGTCGTTCGAGCCGAGCTCATCCGGTCGGTCTACCGCCGCTACTTCACGGCGGCCGGACGCCTGTTCGGATCGGCTGTCGGGGCTCGCGACCTCAGCGAGGATGTGCTGAAGGAGTGGTTCTACTACTTTTACCAGTGCACCGAGTGCCGCCGCTGCTCGGTTTTCTGCCCGTACGGCATCGACACCGCGGAAGTCACCATGATCGGCCGCGAGTTGCTGAATCTCGTCGGCTGCAACATCAACTGGGTTCTCGAGCCGGCGGCCAACAGCTTCCGCACCGGCAACCACCTCGGCATCCAGCCTCACGGTTTCAAGGACAGCATCGACTTCGCGGTGGACGAGCTCGAGGAGATGACCGGCGTCCGCGTGGAGGCCCCCATCAACCGGAAGGGCGCAGAAGTGCTCGTCGTTGTGCCGTCGGCCGACTATTTCGGAACGCCGCACTACTACACGCTGCTCGGCTACCTGATGGTGTTCCACGAGATCGGTCTCGACTACACGCTCAGTGCGTTCGCATCGGAGGGCGGGAACTTCGGGCTGTTCACCTCGCACGAGATGATCAAGCGGCTGAACGCGAAGATCTACGCCGAAGCGAAGCGGCTCGGCGTGAAGTGGATCCTGGGCGGCGAGTGCGGGCACATGTGGCGCGTGCTCCACCAGTACATGGACACCATGAACGGCCCGGCCGATTTCCTCGAGGTGCCGACCTCGCCGGTGACAGGCACGCGGTTCGATCACGCCGCCTCGACAAAGGCGATCCATGTCTGCGAGTTCACGGCCGACTTGCTGCGGCACGATCGCCTGAGGCTCGACCCCTCGCGCAACGACCGCTGGAAGGTGACCTTCCACGACTCGTGCAACCCGTCGCGCGCGATGGGCATGTTCGAGGAGCCGCGATATCTGATCCGGAAAGCCTGCCGATCGTTCCATGAGATGCCCGAGAGCACGATCCGCGAGCAGACGTTCTGTTGTGGCAGCGGATCGGGACTGGGAACCGACGAGAACCTGGAAATGCGCCTGCGCGGCGGGTTCCCTCGCGCCAACGCGGTGCGCCACGTCCGCGACACGTTCGGCGTGAACCTCGTGGCGTGCATGTGCGCCATCGACAAGGCCACCCTGCCGCCGCTGCTCGAGTACTGGGCCCCAGGCGTTGATGTGGCCGGCGTGCACGAACTGGTCGGGAACGCGCTCGTGATGAAAGGTGAGCGCAAGCGGACGACAGACCTGCGCGGCGAGCCAATCCCTGCCGCGGAGGAGGAGCCGGTTCATGCGTGAACGCCACGTGCTCATTGCCGCCGTGGTTCTGTTCCTCGTCCTGGCGGCGAGCCCCGTGTGGTACGCGAGGGCGGCTGGATCGAGCGCGCGCGGGCCGGAGCTGAAGCGCCCCGACACGGAGACGGCCTGCGTGATGCCGACCGCGGTCATGCGCTCGTCACACATGGACCTGCTCGTGACCTGGCGCGACCTGGCGGTCCGGCAGGGCACGCGGAGTTGGATCTCGCCGGACGGCAGGACCTTCAAGATCAGCCTCACGGGCACGTGTCTTCGCTGCCATACCAAACGGGCCGAGTTCTGCGATCGCTGCCACAGCTACGCGGGCGTGGCGCCGCCATGCTGGGAGTGCCACGTCGACGCCGCTCGGGCGGCCGGGAGCCGCCATGAGCATCACCAGGCGCGGATTCCTGGGCGTCGCCGGACTCTCGGCGCTCGCCGCGGCGGGAAAGCCCGCGCTCGTGGCGCTGACGCAGGGTGAGCGTGCGGAGGCTTCGACCCGCGGCGCGGCGGGAAAGCCCGCGCTCGTGGCGCCGACGCAGGGTGAGCGTGCGGAGGCTTCGACCCTCGGCGCGGCCACGCGACTCGCGATGGTCATCGACCCGCGCAGGTGCCTCGAGGCCGGCGAGTGTACGAAGTGCACGGAGGCCTGCCACCGCACGCACAACGTTCCCGCGATTGCCGATCGCGCGCACGAGGTGAAGTGGATCTGGAAGGAACGGTTCGAGGACGCGTTCCCGTCGCTCGACTCCACCTACGCCCCGGACGCCTTGCGCAGCAAGCCGGTGATGGTGCTCTGCAACCACTGCGACAACCCGCCGTGCGTGCGCGTGTGCCCGACGAAGGCCACATGGCGGCGGGCAGACGGGATCGTCATGATGGATGAGCACCGCTGCATCGGCTGTCGTTACTGCGTGGCCGCGTGCCCGTACGGGTCGAGAAGCTTCAACTGGAGCGATCCGCGTCCTTCGATCGCGGCCCTCACGCCCGACTATCCGACCCGAACCAAGGGCGTCGTCGAGAAGTGCACCTTCTGCGAGGAACGCCTCGCGCGCGGCGAGCGCCCGGCGTGCGTGGACGCGTGTCCTGTGAAGGCGATCGTGTTCGGCCGGCTTGACGATCCGCAGTCGGCGGTCCGGGCGCTGCTGCGATCGCGATTCGCGATCAGGCGCAGGCCCGAACTCGGTACCCGCCCGTCGGTCTACTACGTGGTGTGAGTGCGATCGATGTTCATGATCGAGAAGGCGATCGTCGGCAGCCGGCGCTACTGGGCCTGGATCCTAGGCCTGGTCGCGGTCATCGTCGTGGCGTTTGCGGCCTATCTCCGGCAGCTGGGCGCCGGGCTGGTGGTGACCGGATTGAGCCGCGACGTCACCTGGGGCCTCTACATCGCGCAATTCACCTTCCTGGTCGGCATCGCGGCGTCGGCGGTGACCGTCGTGCTGCCGTACTACCTGCACGATTTCAAGGCGTTCGCCCGGATCACGATCCTCGGCGAGTTCCTCGCGATCGCCGCGGTTGCCGCCTGCATGCTCTTCATCGTGGTGGACATGGGGCAGCCCATGCGCGTGCTGAACGTGCTGATCTACCCGGCGCCGCGCTCGATGATGTTCTGGGATCTTCTCGCCCTGGCCGGCTACCTGATTCTCAACGTCGTCTTGACGAATGTGACGCTTGGCGCCGAGCGCCGGAGGATGGCGCCGCCGAAGTGGATACGGCCCGTGATCATCGTGTCGATCCCATGGGCCATCGGCATCCACACCGTCACGGCGTTCCTTTACAGCGGCCTGCCCGGCCGGTCGTACTGGCTCACCGCGATCCTCGCCCCGCGATTCCTCGCGTCGGCCTTCGCCGCGGGGCCCGCACTGCTCATCGTGCTCTGCCTGCTGCTGCGGCGACTGACGTGGTTCGACGCGGGCCGGGAGCCCATTCGCAAACTGGCGACCATTGTCACCTACGCGATGCTGGCGAACGTGTTCTTCGTGCTGCTCGAGCTGTTCACCGCACTCTACAGCGGCATCCCGGAGCACTCCGCGCACATCGCATACCTCTACGTTGGACTCCGGGGCCATGCGCCGCTCGCGCCCTGGATGTGGGCATCAGCCACCCTCGCCGTGGCCTCGCTGTTCGTGCTGCTCCTTCCGTTGGAGCCGGAGATCCGAGTCGCTCCTGGCCGCCGGGTGCGCGATGGTGTTCACCTCGATCTGGATCGAGAAGGGGCTCGGCCTGATCGTGGGCGGGCTCGTGCCGACTCCGCTCGGCGCGCTTCCGCCTTATGCGCCGACCGGCACCGAGATGCTCATCACCGTGGGCATCTGGGCGATCGGGATCCTGCTGGTGACGCTCTTCTACAAGATTACGGTGTCCGTGCGCCAGGAGGTGGCGTCCTCGTGACCCCCGCGGCATTCGCCTCGTCTCTGCTGTGGCCGCCGCGCGTGCTCGTTGCGGGTCTTGGCGGCGACTCGGGCAAGACGCTCGTGTCGCTGGCCATCATTGCCGCGTCGCGCAGGCTCGGCCTGAAGGTGGCGGCGTTCAAGAAAGGGCCGGACTACATTGACTCGGCCTGGCTGAGCTGGGCGTCTGGAAGGCCGGCCAGGAACCTCGACAGTTACCTGATGGGCTTTCCCGGCGTCCAGGACTCGTTCGCGCGCCATGCCGCCTCGGCCGATGTCGCCATCGTGGAGGGCAATCGAGGCCTGTACGACGGAGTGGACGCGCGAGGAACGCACAGCAGCGCCGAGCTGGCCAAGGCGCTTCAGATGCCGGTGCTGCTGGTGGCGGACGCGACGAAGGTCACGCGCACGATTGCGGCGCTCGTGCTTGGCTGCCAACACCTCGATCCCGCGGTCCGGATCGCCGGTGTCATTCTGAACCGCGTCGCCGGGTCGAGGCACGAGCGAGTCATCAGGGAGGCGATCGAGGGCGACTGCGGGATACCGGTCGTCGGCGTCATCCCGCGCCTGCGGGGAGACGAGCTGATTCCGGGGAGGCACCTTGGCCTCGTCCCACCCGATGAGCACGGGCGGTTGGCAGACCTCGAGGCGCGCTTCTCCGCGCTGGGTGAGGCGCAGATTGATGTTTCGCGCGTGCTCGACATCGCGCGCCAGGCACCAGCCGTTTCGTCGAAGCCCGAACCTGCCGCCGCCGGTCCCGACGGCAGGGGATTGCGCATCGGCTATGTACGGGACTCGGCCTTCACGTTCTACTACCCGGAGAATCTCGATGCGCTGGAATCGTCAGGCGCCGCGCTGACGCCGGTTTCGAGCCTCGACGCGACGGCGCTTCCGGACGGGCTGCACGCGCTCTACATCGGCGGAGGATTTCCCGAGACGCACGCCGCGCGGATCACGGCCAACCGCCCCCTGCTGGACGACCTGCGTCGCCACGCCGAGGCGGGGCTGCCGATTTACGCCGAGTGCGGCGGCCTGATGCTGCTGGCCCGCTCCATCGTCCGCGATGGGAAGGCGAGCCCCATGGCCGGGGTTCTTCCGTGCGATCTGGAGCTGGACCAGTCCCCTCAAGGCCACGGCTACACCGAGCTCGTCGTCGACTCGCCAAATGCATTCTTCCCGGTCGGGCAGATCCTTCGAGGGCACGAGTTCCACTACTCACGTCTCATCACGGATGGCCTCGCGCCTTTGACCGCGTGCGCCGTGAAGAGGGGAACGGGGAGCGTCGCCAAGCGCGACGGGTTCGTGATGCACAACGTATGGGCGGCATTCACCCATCTTCACGCCTCGGCCACTCCGGAGTGGGCAGCGGGCATGGTTGGCGCGGCGCGCGCGTTCGCAACCAGGACGGGCGCGTGATGACAGCCGTCTACTACGCGATCTTTGCCGTTTCTGCAGCCGTGCTCGTTGGTGCGACCGTGGTACGGGCGATCGGGTATGCGCGGTCGCCGATGCACCTGCGGTGGGAACTGTATCCTGTTCCCCACGAATCTCCCTCGCACGCCAGGCACGGAGGATCGCGCTACGAAGAGTCCGACTGGTGGGTCGCGCCTGTTCATCGCGACCGGCTCCGTGCGCTCCAGGCGGTCGCGACCGAGGTGCTCCTGCTCCAGGGGCTTCGTTCGCACAACCCGCGACTGTGGCGGCGGTCCTATCCATTCCACGCAGGCCTCTACCTGCTCATCTGCACGGCCTCGCTGCTGCTCTTCGCCGCGGCAATCACGATCCTCGCGCCGCAGTCGATGAACACCTGGTTCGGGCGCAGCCTCACCCAGCTGTATCGAATCACCGGGCTCGCCGGCTCGATCTCCGCCGTAATCGGCGCAGCTGGCCTGCTGCATCGGCGGCTTACCGACGAGGATCTCCGGCCGTACACCGCCCCGGGCGACATCTTCAACCTGGCGTGGTTCGTGATCGCGTTGGGGCTGCTCGCGATCGGATACGCGTTGAGGCCGGCGGGCGCATCCGGCGTGCTGACGTGTCTCGTCGGCCTCCTGACCTGGGACACGACCGTGGCGGTGCCGGCGCTCTTCGGCGCGGGGCTTGTGCTTACGGCACTCCTCGGCGCCTACATTCCGTTCACGCACATGTCTCACTTCGTCGGAAAGTACTTCACGTATCACGCGGTGCGATGGGACGACGAGCCCAGCCGTCGCGGCGGCGACATCGAGAAGAAGCTGGCCGAGTACCTGACCTATCGGCCGACCTGGTCCGCGTCGCACCTCGGCGCCGACGGGAAGAAAACGTGGGCCGAGGTCGCCACCTCGAACCCCGCCTCACCGGTGAAGCGATGAGCGCTCGAGACGGCCAACGCCTGGACCTCTCCGCCATGTCGCGGGGCGACAGCCTTGCGCTGGTGCATCTCGAGAACGACTCGTTGATGCCCCTTCCGGCGCCGCTCGACAAGCCAGCTGACGACCGCCCGTGGGCTCTGCTCAGCGGGCAGGCGAAGGCGCGATTCGAGTGCGGCCTCGACGACACGTGCGCCGTCAGCGTCCCGAAGCCCGCCACTCACGACGAAGAGCTCGATCTCGTGCGGAAGTTCCTCGCCGGGCTCGACAAGCTGTTCACCCGCGAGAACAACTGGACGTTCCTGCAGCCGCTGGTCCTGACCATGGAGCACTGCGCCAAGTGCCAGACCTGCGCGGACTCCTGCCACATCTACGAAGCCAGCGGGCGAAACGACCTATACCGGCCGACCTACCGTACCGAGATCGTGCGCCGGCTCTACTTCAAGTGCGTCAGGCACGGGGGCGCCCTCTCCGCGTGGCAACATGGCGACATCGAGGTCAACTGGCCGCTGGTGGCACGGCTGATTGAGCTCGCGTACCGATGCAACCTCTGCCGCCGCTGCGCGCAGGCGTGCCCGATCGGGGCGGACAACGGGCTGGTGGCTCACGAGCTGAGAAAGTTGTTCAGCCAGGAGATGGGAATCGCGCCAAAGGAGATTCACGACAAGGGTTCGATGCGGCAGCTGAAAGCCGGCTCGTCGACGGGCATGTCGCCCGAGGCCTTCAAGGACAACGTCGCATTCATCGACGAGGAGACCTCCGATCGGGCGGGCATCGCCGTCAGGACCCGCTGGGATGTGGAAGGGGCCGACGTTCTGTTGATTCACAACGCCGGCGAGGTGCTGGCCTGGCCCGAGAACATCGGCGCCTTCGCGCTCGTCCTGAACGAAGCCGGCATCAACTGGACGCTCTCGTCCGATCTCGCCGGCTACGACGCCGTCAACTACGGCCTCTGGTACGACGATGCGCAGTTTGCGAGGGTGGCGCTGAAACAGGCCGACGCGGCTCGCAGGCTGAAGGTGAAGAAGATCGTCATCGGCGAGTGCGGGCATGCGCACAAGGCGTTGTCGATCGTGGCCGATCGCGTGCTCGCCGGCGATCTCAACATCCCTCGCGAGAGCTCCCTCACGTTCCTGCGAGACGTCGTGATGAGCGGGCGCCTGGGGTTCGATCCCGAGCGCAACGATTTCCCGGTCACGTTGCACGATCCCTGCAACGTGGTCCGGCTGATGGGCGTGGTCGAACCGCAGCGGGAGATTCTGCGCGCGCTGTGCCCGGGGTTCCGGGAGATGCGGCCGCACGGCGTGGACAACTACTGCTGCGGCGGCGGCAGCGGATTCGCCATGATGAGCGGCCACAATTTCGACGACTGGCGCCGCCACGTGTCGGGACGCAAGAAGCTGGAGCAGATCCTCAACGCCTTCGCCTACTGCCTGGACCCGTCGATCCCCAAGTACCTCTGCGCACCGTGCAGCAACTGCAAGGGCCAGTTCCGGGACCTGCTGTCCTACTACGACCTCTGGAACCGGCATCGGATTCTCTACGGAGGCCTCGTCGAGCTGATCGTGAACGCCATGACCGCCGTGAAACCCGGGTACATCGAGTGGGAGTGGCGCTGACGCGGGCGGCGGCACAAGTGGTGGTCCGGCCAAGGCCCTGTTAAGCTGCTGCTATCATCAATGCGATCCGCTTCGTCGGCGCCGCCACAGGCGGGTAGTGGGTCAGTTTGCTCCGCGGCCCCTCGAACCGAGCCGCCCGGGCGGCAGTTCGCAAATCGAGCCGTGAGGGCCGAGTCACGCGGCCGGGGCTGGGGGCCCCCGGGATCGTCAGGTCAGCTACGAGTCCCGGAAGGCTCGATTTGCCGGCGAGTGTGAGCGGGGACGCGGAGTAAACTGACCCACTACCCACAGGCGTGCTGACTCGAGGTGAGACCGGTGGAGGTGTCGTGTGCCGTCCGACGAGGTGTCCCGTAGCGGTGGAGCGAGCCGGGCGCTGTTCGATCGAGCGAAACAACTGATTCCCGGCGGCGTGAACTCGCCGGTCCGGGCTTTTCGCGGCGTTGGCGGAACGCCGCTCTTCATCGCCCGCGCGGAAGGTGCGCGCGTGGTGGACGAGGACGGCAGGTCCTACATCGACTTCATCGGTTCGTGGGGGCCGATGATCCTGGGGCATGGGCACCCGGCGGTCGTGGCAGCCATCCAGAACCAGATCGAGCTGGGCGCGTCATTCGGCGCGCCAACCCGGCTCGAAGTCGAAATGGCGGAACAGCTGGTCGACTTCGTGCCGTCGCTCGACCGCGTGCGCATGGTGAACTCGGGAACCGAAGCCACCATGTCGGCCGTCAGGCTGGCCCGCGGGGCGACGGGCCGGCCGAAGATCGTGAAATTCGAAGGCTGCTACCACGGCCACGGCGACTCGTTTCTCATCAAGGCCGGATCGGGCGCTGCGACGCTCGGCGTCCCGGACAGCCCGGGCGTCACCGAAGGCACCGCGCGCGACACGCTCACGGTGGCGTTCAACGATCTGGCCGGCGTCGGCCGCTGCTTCGCGGATCACACCGGAACGATCGCGGCGGTGATCGTCGAGCCCGTGGCCGGCAACATGGGTGTGGTGGCGCCGCAGCCGGGGTTTCTCGAAGGGCTGCGCGGGCTGTGCAGCGCCCACGGCGCGGTGTTCATCGTCGATGAGGTGATGACGGGCTTCCGGCTCGCGCGCGGCGGCGCGCAACAGCGCTTCGGCATCCGCCCCGATCTCACCACGCTTGGGAAGATCATCGGCGGCGGCCTGCCGGTGGGCGCCTACGGCGGCCGCGCGGACCTGATGACGCGCATCGCTCCGGAAGGGCCCGTGTACCAGGCCGGCACGCTGTCCGGAAATCCCCTTGCGATGGCCGCCGGCCTCGCGACGCTTCGCCAGATCGACGCGACGCCCGGTTTCTACGAGCGGCTCGAGCAACTCGGCGCCAGGCTCGAAGCGGGCCTGGCGTCCCGGATTGCGCGCGGCGGCTATGCGTGCCGGGTGGCCCGCGTGGGCTCGATGTGGACGCTCTTCTTCACAGCGGATGAGGTCAGGAACTGGTCCGGCGCGGCCGGCTGCGATACCAAACGGTTCGGGCGGTTCTTCCACGAGATGCTGCGGCATGGCATCTCTCTCGCGCCGTCGCAGTTCGAGGCCAACTTCCTGTCGTTCGCGATGACGGACGCGGACATCGACGCCACGGTTCACGCCGCCGGAGCCGCGCTGGACGCCGCGTTCGCCTAGCATCCCGTGATGAAGGTGCGTCGTCGCACCGCCCTTCGACTGGCTCAGGGCGTCCTGAGCTGGCCGAAGGACGAAACGGGTGATGCGCCCGGACCGCAAAGCGGGAGACGCGAGAATATCGGGAGTACTTCAGCGTTGAGCAACGCGGCGAGGCGGGATGCAGCGCCGGTTGAATGCAGACGGACTTTCACCACGGGCTGCCAGGCGCCGGGGCTAATTTGGGTTGGGACAGCTCGCCCCGAGCACGCGGGCTGAGGCCCTCCCGCTTCATTGCCGTCGCGTACCCAACTCAACCGGAGCGCCGAGGTTGGCGGAGTGCGCTGATCGGGAGTCGGTCGACTGCGGGCTGCTCGAAGCCTCCGCGGTTTCGCGGTTTCGTATTGCACGTGCCTCGCGCGCTCCGCATAATTCGTCCGTGGGGCGAACTCTGTCGGGGAATCGAGTGGCGGCCTGCCACCGCATGCGCACGGCGCTTGTGGCCGCCGCACTGGCGTCACTGTTCCTGTCACTGCCCGCATTCGCTCAGCAGGTTCCCAAATCGACCGAGTTCGTCTGGGGCGGCGATCCGGAGGGCGGCTACCCGTATGTCCAGGCCGATCCGACCGATCCCTCGAAGGTCGTGGGGTTCGACGTCGAGGTCGCGAACCTGATCGCCCGGAAGCTCGGGCTGACGCCGCGATTCGTCTCGTGCCAGTTCACGTCGATCGACGCCTCGGTGCAGCGTGGGGACTTCGATATCGGCTTGAGCGGCATCGAGGAAACACCAGCCAGGCGCGCGTCGCTCGCCACGACGATTCCGTACTACGAGTTCCGCGAGGTCATCACCATCCGCGAGGCCGATCGCGCGACGCTGCGCTCGCTGGCCGATCTGCGCGGCCGTCGCGTCGGAACGCTCGGCGGAACCATTGCGTACGAGATCCTGCTCAAGGCCCAGGCCGAACAGGGCGTCGAGGCTGTCTCCTACGACGATGACGTGCATCCGTATACGGATCTCCTGATGGGCCGCCTGGACGCGGTCCTTCTCGACCACGTGCTGGCCGAGAAGGCGATGAGGCAGCACCGCGGCCTGGCCACGCAGCCGCAGGCGATCGCCGTCGGGCACTACGTGGGCGTGCTCGCGCGCGATCACGCGGCGCTGCGCGACCGGATTGACGGCTTCCTGCGCGAGGCGATGCGGGACGGGACACTGCGGGAAATCTTCTCGCGCTTCCAGGTCTGGAACGACGACCAGGTGGCGCTCTACGCACGCCTGACCGCAAGCGGCGCGGTGCCGGCCGCGACAGGCGATCAGGCGTCGGCCGAAACGACGCCGCCTCGAGGCCTCGACGCAGTCCTTCGATATCTGCCGGCCCTGTTCCGATCGGCGCTCATTACGATCGTGCTGTCGTGCCTCTCGATGGCGCTTGCCGTTACGATCGGCGTCCTGGTGGCGAGCGGCCGGGTCTACGGCGGTCCGATCATGCGTTCTGCGCTGACCGCCTACGTGGAGTTCACGCGCGGGACCCCGGTGCTTCTCCAACTGTTCGTCCTGTACTACGGCCTCGCGGCGGTCATCAGGCTGCCGGCCTTCATCGCGGCCCTGCTCGGCCTCGGCTTGAACTACGCCGCGTACGAGAGCGAGATCTACCGTGGCGCGCTGGAAGCGGTACCCAAAGGACAGCTGGACGCGGCCCGGATCCTCGGCTTGAGCGAGCGCCAGATCCTGACACTCGTCCGCGGGCCGCAGGCGCTGCGCATCGCGCTGGCCCCGATGACGAACGACTTCGTCGCGCTCCTGAAGGACTCCTCGCTCGTCTCGGTCCTCACCGTTGTCGAGCTGACGAAGCAGACATCGATCTTCGCGGCCAACATCGGAAGCTGGGTCCTGCCGGGCGCGTTGTGCGCGGCGATGTACCTGGCGATGTCGCTGCCGCTTTCCCGCGTCGCGAGGCGGATGGAAGAGCGATGGAAGGCACCGACGCCGTGAGCAACGCCGTACTGGACGTGCGCGGGCTGCCGCTGTCCCGCGTCGCGAGGCGGATGGAAGAGCGATGGAAGGCACCGACGCCGTGAGCAACGCCGTACTGAACGTGCGCGGGCTGCCGCTGTCCCGCGTCGCGAGGCGGATGGAAGAGCGATGGAAGGCACCGACGCCGTGAGCAACGCCGTACTGAACGTGCGCGGGCTGCCTCTGTCCCGCGTGGCGATGCGGATGGAAGAGCGATGGAAGGCACCGACGCCGTGAGCAACGCCGTACTGGACGTGCGCGGGCTGCGGCTGAGCCGCGGGACGAGGGAGATCCTGAAGGGCGTCGATCTCGCCGTGTCACGGGGCGAGCTGGTCGCGCTGATGGGGCTGTCGGGTGGCGGCAAGACCACGGTCCTGCGCGTCGTCGCTGGCCTGGAGCCGTTCGAGGGCGGCGAGGTGATCGTCGATGGCGTTCGCCTCACTCCGGGAGCGCTTCCGGCTGATGGCACGCTCAAGGCGCTGCGCCGCAAGGTCGGGATGGTCTTCCAGTTCCACTACCTGTTCGAACATCTCTCGGCGCTCCGCAATGTCTCGCTCGCGCCGGTGTATGTTCACAAGGTGCCTCGTCTCGAGGCCGAACGTCAGGCCCAGCAACTGCTCGACGAGCTTGGCGTGGGCGCGCGGGCCCAGGCGCTGCCGCGCGAATTGTCGGGCGGCGAGGCCCAGCGCGTGGCGATCGCGCGGGCCCTCGCGGTCGGGCCGCCCCTGCTGCTGATGGACGAGCCGACGGCCTCGCTCGATCCGGCCAGGCGCAGCGAGCTCGGCGAGACCCTGCGCGCGCTGACCTCGTCGGGGCGCACACTGGTGGCCGTGAGCCACGACGACGACTTCGTGCGCGACTTTGCGACGCGCCTGGTCGTGATGGATGATGGGGCAGTGGTCGAGGTGGGGAACCCGGTCGAGGTGCTCGCCAATCCGCGGCACCCGGCCACGAAGCGGCTGCTCCAGGGTGGCCCCAAGGGCAGGACTCCATGAGACCGGGACGCGTCATCTCAAATCGGAGCGCATCATGTGGAAGGACAATCCGTACGGATCGGACCTCGGCGACCGTGATCTGCTGACGGCGCTCGTCGAAACTCCCGAAAAACTGCGCCGCATCGCGGAACGCCTCACGCCGGATCAGTTCGCCCGCAGCTACGCGCCCGGCAAGTGGACCGCGGCGCAGCTGTTCCAGCACCTGGCGCAAACCGAATCGGTGTTCGGGTTCCGCGTCCGCATGGCGCTCTCTACCGACGCTTACGTCGTCCAGCCGTTCGACCAGGATCGCTTTCTCGCGCGGGAACCAGGGGTCGGGGGCATCGAGGATTTCCGGGCGTACTACGCCATCCGGCAGTGGCAGGTGCCCTTGTTCCGGAGCCTGACGGCCGAGGAGCGACGCACCACGTTCCATCACCCGGAACGCGGCGCCATGTTGGTCGAGTGGATCCTGGAGATGCTCGCGGGCCACGACCTGCATCACCTCGTGCACTTGGAAACGATCGCGGGGTTGTAGCGACGGTTGAATGGGAACGACCGGCGCGCACGTCGTGCGTTGCCTGGCCATGCGGTTCGCGCTCGCCGCGTCGATACGCGGGGATACGCTCGCACCGTGCGGTTGCTCCGCGTGCCGGCTCGACAAGCCGGCAAACCGCACCTTGCCGGGACGTGTCGCCGATCTCGCGCGGGGACCCTGCTCCGCGGGAAACGCCACACCGTGGCGTTTCCATGCGCACTTGGCCTTCGCACCTGCGTGCTCGCCCAAGCGCGAAGCGGAGCCTCCCCGCACGCACGGTCTCTGCCCTCACGGCGCGGTTTGCGAGCCTTGAGATCGGCTTGCTCGCAGGGCCCGCTTCGCAACCGCCCGGCGCGCGCGGGAGTTCGAGCGGGCGGCGCGGCGGCCAGTGCGCCGACGCCCGGACAGACCCGCGAGACGACGGATGATTCGGCGTGGCGTTGCGCCGGTCGGCGCGGTCGGCGACGTTTGAAAAGGCACTACCCCCGCGTCGTAGAATGCAACACCCTGAGGGAATCATCGTGAGCACACGCACGACTGGCTGGCGGGCGTTCGCAGTCACATGCCTGGTCCTGTCGGCGGCCGTCGCCGCGCTCACGATGGCGAGCAGCGCCAGCCCGTCCCTCTCGCAGCCTCCTCCGCAAGGATCTCTCACGCTGGTGCCGAACTCGTCGTTCGAGGAGATCGACGGCGATCATCCGGCCGGCTGGAAGCGCGCCGTCTGGCAGCGGTCGGCCGAGCTCTCGGTGGACACCGTCGCGCACACGGGCGCGCATTCCGCCCGAATTTCGTCGCGTGACGGCGGCGACGCCAGCTGGACGGTGGTCGTGCCCGTTCGCCCGTTTTCGACATACAGGCTCTCGGGCTGGATCAAGACCGAGGGACTCGAGAACGGCACGAGCCGGGGCGCCCTCTTCAACCTGCATCAGCTCTCCCGAATGCAGACCCCCGCCGTCACGGGCACGCGCGACTGGACCGAGGTCACGCTCGAGTTCGACACCGAGGCCAACGACGCGATCCAGATCAACTGCCTGTTCGGCGGGTGGGGCAGGGCGCGCGGCACCGCATGGTTCGATGACGTGCGCCTGGAACTGCTGGCGACGCGCGATCTGAAGCCCGAAGTGCGGATCGACACGGCCGCGATCCGGGCGCCCATGTCGCCGTTCATCTACGGGCAGTTCATCGAGCATCTCGGACGCTGCATCTACGGCGGCATTTGGGCGGAGATGCTGGAAGATCGGAAGTTCTTCTATGGCATCGGCGCGAGAGAGTCTCCGTGGTCCGCGGTCGGCCCGCCTGGCGCCGTCACGATGAGCGCCGACGCCCCGTTTGTCGGGTCGCACACGCCCGTGGTGAACGCGCCCGGCGGCGAGTCGCCCGCGGGCATTGCGCAGGGCGCGCTCGCCCTCATCTCGGGCAGGCGCTACACCGGGCACATCGTCCTCAGCGGCGACCAGGCGGCGGCGCCCGTTCGAGTGAGCCTGGTGTGGGGCAACGGCCCATCGGATCGGACAACCGTTTCCGTGCCGGCGCTGAGCGCAGCATACGAGTCCGCTCCGCTGTCATTCCTCGCGGGCGGCACCACGGACTCGGGCCGGCTGGAAGTCACGACAAGCGGCCACGGCGTGGTGCGGATCGGCACCATCTCGCTCATGCCAGCCGACAACGTCGAGGGCTTCAGGCCTGATGTCCTGGTGCTGCTTCGGGAGCTGAACGCACCGGTCTACCGCTGGCCGGGAGGAAACTTCGTGAGCGGCTACAACTGGCGCGACGGCATCGGCGATCGCGACCGGCGGCCGCCCCGGAAGAACCCCGCGTGGCAAGGCGTGGAGCACAACGACGTCGGCATCCACGAGTTCATGGCGCTCTGCCGGCTGATCGGAACCGAGCCGTATATCGCGGTCAACAGCGGCCTTGGCGACGTCAGCTCGGCCGCCGACGAGGTCGAGTACGTGAATGGCGCCGCACCCTCGCCGATGGGGAAGCTGCGCGCGCAGAACGGGCACGAGCAGCCGTTCCAGTGCCGGTTCTGGTCGGTTGGAAACGAGATGTACGGGGACTGGCAGCTCGGGCACATGCCGCTGGCGGAGTACGTGAAGAAGCACTCGCAGTTCGCCGGCGCGATGCGGGCGCGCGACCCGCGCATCCAGGTCATCGCCGTCGGCGCGACGGGCGCATGGGACGAGGCCATGCTGGCCAATTGCGCGAAGGATATGGACTTCATCAGCGAGCACTTCTACTGCAGCGAGAGGCCGGGGCTGCTGGGCCACGTCTCGCAGATCCCGCGCGAGATCCGGCGCATCGCGAATGCCCACCGCGAGTACAGGAAGACCATCCCGGCGCTCGCGGGCACCGACATCCGGATCGCACTCGACGAGTGGAACTACTGGTACGGGCCGTACCTCTACGGCGAGCTGGGTACGCGCTACTTCCTGAAGGACGCGCTGGGCATCGCAGAGGGCATTCACGAGTACTCGCGGCAGAGCGACATCATCTTCATGGCGAACTACGCGCAGACCGTGAACGTGATTGGCGCGATCAAGACGAGCAAGACGTCCGCGGCCTTCGAGACAACGGGCCTCGTGCTGAAGCTGTATCGCGGCCACTTCGGAACCATCCCGGTCGCGACAACAGGTTCTCCGGAACCGCTCGACGTCGCCGCCGCATGGACAGCCGACCGCAAGACACTGACCGTCGCGATCGTGAACCCGACCAGGAGCGTCCAGCCGCTGAAACTCCTGGTGAGCAGCCTGAGGCTCCCGGCAAGTGCGAGACTCTGGCGAATCACCGGAGAGAATGAAGCCGCGTTCAACGAGCCCGGCAAGCCGGCCGAGGTGACCATCCAGGAAACCAGTGCGGTCAAGAATCTCGAGCCCGCTGGCGGTGCCGCCGCTGAGCGTGTCGATCTACGAGCTTAGCCAGAGCCGGTCGCCGAACAGGAAATAAACGTCGCCGCACAGCCACGCCCGCTCGCTGAACCGCCACTAACAGGCGATTCGCAGTTTTTCCACAGGATTTTCACACGCGTAGACAGTTGGCTCGCTGGGTCAAAATACCCGACCGCCAGCCCCCAGCCTCCAGCCCCCAGCCCCCAGCCTTTGTACCAAATCACCCCTTGACAGAACTTCGGAATGTATATAACGTATATACACAGTAGAGACTGAAAGAGCGGCATTCACAATCCAGCAGAGGATCCAAGCCGCCATGCGAATCCTGATTGCCAACTCCTCGCCCGACCCGATCTACGAGCAGATCTCGAGGCAGATCAAGAGCCAGATCATCTCCGGCGAGCTGGCCGAGGGCACGCCGCTGCCGTCGATTCGCAAGCTGGCCCAGGATCTCCAGATCAGCGTCATCACGACCAAGCGCGCCTACGACGAGCTCGAGCGCGAGGGATTTCTCGACTCGGTCGGAGGAAAGGGGACCTTCGTGGCGGCGCAGAACGAGGAGTTCCTGCGCGAGAAACGCATGAAGGTCGTCGAAGAAAAGCTGTCCGCAGCGGTGGCCGAGGCGAGGCTGATGGGCATGGGCTACGACAGGCTCCGGGAGATGCTCGAGCTGCTGTGCGAGGAGGGATCATGACGGCCGACTACGCGCTCGAGGTCACGGGCCTGCGCAAGCGCTACAAGGGATTCGCGCTCGAGGACGTGTCGTTCCAGCTGCCGCGGGGCTACATCGGCGGTCTGATCGGCCCGAACGGCGCCGGCAAGACCACGATCATCAAGCTCATCATGAACCTCGTGCGCCGCGACGGCGGGGAGGTCAAGGTGTTCGGCCTCGACAACCGCGCCCACGAGGCCGACATCAAGGCCCGCATCGGGTTCGTCTACGACGTGCCCGGGTACTGGAACGACATGAGCCTCGCCGCGCATGTCCGGGCGCTCGCGCCCTTCTATCCCCGGTGGAGCGCCGAGACGTTCGAGCGGCTCTGCGGCGAGTTCCAGCTCCCGCTCGACAGGAAGTTCGGCGCGCTCTCGCAGGGGATGCAGACGAAGTTCGCCCTGGCGATGGCGCTCTCGCACGAAGCCGATCTGCTCATCATGGACGAACCCACCAGCGGGCTCGACCCGGTGTTTCGCCGCGAGCTGCTGCAGCGGCTTTCGGCGCTGCTCCAGGACGAGAGGAAATCGATTCTCTTCTCGACGCACATCACGAGTGATCTCGCAAGGGTCGCCGACTTCATCACGCTCGTCCGGAACGGCGAGATCGCGTTCTCGCTTCCGAAGGACCAGTTGCTCGACAAGTGGGCCGTCGCCAAGGGAGACACGTCCCTGCTGAGCCGGCTGGACCCGACTCTATTGAAGGGCACCCGCAAGCGGCCGTTCGGGGTCGAGGCGCTGGTCTCGGACGCAACCGCAGCGCGGCGCACGCTCGGACCCGGCGACGTGCTCGACAAGGCCACGCTCGACGATGTGATGGTGCTGATGACGGCGGAGGATCGCCATGCTGCGTAACCTCATTCGCAAGGACGTGATTCTCAACGGCAAGGTGTTCCTCAGCCTGCTGTGGCTGTTCGTGTGGATTGCCTTTGCGGCGGGCCAGCTGAACGGGATAGCGATGGCGACGGTGCTCGGCGGAATCGCCGCGACGTTGATGACCGTGACGCTCGGCGCCCGGGAAGAGAGGTTCCACGCGGCCGCGGTCGCCTACAGCCTGCCGGTGACGCGGCGCGCGGTCGTACAGCACCGCTACGTGTTCGGCCACATCGTCGGCATCGCGGCCTTCATTCTGTGCTCGGTCCTGGTGACCGTCGTGCCGTGGTCGAAGCACACGGCCGCGGAAGTGTTCGACTCGAAGACGGTGCTCTTCGGCCTCGCCGCCGTGAGCGCGACGATCGCGCTCGGCCTGCCCCTGGTGCTGCGGTTTGGCGTGATGGGGCTGTTCGTGGGCCTCGGTGGCCTCCAGATTGCGGGTCTCGCCGCACTTGCCGCCGGCGTGGTTGTGGGCAGCGCGTTCAGCCTGCGGCCCGTGTTCCGCGCGGTCGAAACAGTCGTGATCGGCATGCACAGGGCCCTGGGCAGCGCGGGATACGCGCTCGAAATCCTCGCGGCGGTCGGCGTGGCCACCTGGCTGTCGTACCGCCTGTCGCTGTTCCTGGTGGAACGGCGCGACGTGTAGGAGATCAACCCGTGGACAGCGTCCTCGAACTTCGCGGCGTCAGCAAGCGCTACAGCGGCTTCGCCCTGGAAGACGTGTCGTTTTCGCTGCCGCCCGGCGTCATCATGGGCCTCATCGGCCCGAACGGCGCGGGCAAGACGACGATCGTCAAGCTCATCCTGGACCTGGTTCGGCCCGACGCCGGCGAGCTGCGCGTATTCGGGATGGATGCCACCCGCGACGGCCCGGCGATCAGATCCCGCATCGGCTTCGTCCACGAGGTGCCCACCTTCTATCA
The DNA here is from genome assembly GCA_963843385.1 of uncultured Acidobacteriota bacterium. Lineage (GTDB taxonomy): Bacteria > Acidobacteriota > Vicinamibacteria > Vicinamibacterales > JAKQTR01 > CAVOHU01. Next base: position 14,052 of record CAWJJY010000003.1, on the reverse strand, counting down.
GCACCTGTCGCTGAGGGCCCTGTCCTCGCTGCTCGCGCCTTTCTACCCGCGATGGGACCAGGCCCGCTTCGAGCGGCTGCTCGACGAGTTCGACCTGCCCCCGCGAAAGCGCTTCGGCAGGCTGTCGCGCGGCATGCGCACCAAGGGCGCGCTCGCGCTGGCGCTTGCGCACCACGCCGACCTGCTCGTGCTCGACGAACCGACCTCGGGCCTGGATCCCGTGTTCCGGAGGGAACTGCTCGAACGGCTCAGCGCCTGCATCGGCGACGGCACGACCTCGGTGCTCTTCTCGACGCACCTGACGGGCGACCTCGAGCGGATCGCCGACTACGTGACCTTCGTCGATAGCGGCCGCCTCGTGCTCTCGCGCACCCGAGACGATGTGCTGGACACGTGGGCGATCGTGCGCGGGGGGCTGGATCTGCTCGATGACGGGACGCGAGCGTGGCTGAAGGGATTCGAGGCGGGCCCGCATGGATTCGTCGGCCTGACCGATGATGCGTCGGAGGCCAGGCGCCGGTTCGCGGGCAAGGACGCCATCGTCGAGCGCCCGACGCTCGAGGACATCTGCATCTACGCGAGGCGAAAATGCTGAACCTCGTACGGAAAGATCTCCGGTCGACGGCGCTGTACCTGTGCGGGATTGTTCCCGTGATGGCGCTCACTTCTGTCGGAGGACTTCGAACCGGCGAGCGTTTCTTCTGGTGGGCCGTGATCATGGCGGCCGTCCTGGTCGCAACACCCATCGCGCTCGACTGGAGCGAAGGCGCCGACCGGCTCCTGCACTGTCTGCCAGTCAGCCGCCGCGACGTGGTGCGCGCGAGGTATCTCAGTTCGGTAGTGCTGAGCGCCGCAAGCTTCGCGATTTCGATGCTCGTCGCGAGCCTGTTCGCGTGGGCCGTGGCCGCTCGCGGCGGCTCGTGGCCCGAGTGGATGTGCCTCGAGACGGCGCTCGCCTTCCTCATCGTGGCCTCGGCTTCGACAGCCCTTTACCTCCCATGCGTGTTCAGGTTCGGGTTCGGCGTCGGATCGGGTGAGTTCGGTGCGATCGTGCTCGTGGGAATCGTCGTCTTAGAGAGCATCGGGCGGAAGCTTGCCAGTCCGGCCATCGGGCTGCCCGACCCTGCCGCTGCCTCAGTTACCCTCGCCGGTGGGCCGGCCGCGCGGCTCGCCCGGGAGGCGATAGGCGCCTTTGGGCAGGCCGGAGCGGCGCTGACCGTGATTGGCGCCGCGGGAGGGCTGCTCCTGGCCTCCATGTGGTTGTCGATGCGGGTCCACGAGAAGCAGGAGTTCTGAGCCGGTGAAGCAGCAGGTTACAGGCTGGCGACTGGCGACTGGAGGCTGGCGGGGCGGCGGCTGGCCAGTCGCGACGCAGGTCCCTCGAGCCGAGCCGAGGGCGTCAGTCCGCAAATCGCGTCGCAGGGGCCGAAATCCGGGATGGGTTGCGGGACCCATCCCTGCCGCCGACCGAACCCCGGAGACGCGATTTGCCGGCGAGCGCGAGCGGGACCGCGGAACGACTTGCCAGTCGCCGCATCGTTTGTCGCTGTCGCGCGCGGGAATCGGGCCGTGCAACCGGGCCATGAGGTCGGCACGTAGTAGACAGGGAGGTCTTCCATGACTCCTGGAGCGCTCGGCGGCGGGGTGATCGCGCTGGTGGCCGGCGTCGCCGCAATTCTGGCTGCCTCCGCGGTCTGGCTCCTCCTGACCGACCCTGTCACCGTGGCAACTGCCATTACGGACGGTTCCGTAAGCTCACTTGTCGTCGAGTTGGCCAAGGTGGCCCTCGTCGCGTTGAAAGGGATCCTGCGGTTCCTCTGATGTCCGCTCCCGCGCTGTTGGCTCGGCTGTTCGGGCCTCGCGGCCTGCATCGAAAGGACTGAATCGTGAAGAAGACCCTCGTTGGTGCCTTCGCGTTCGTGCTCGCAGCCTGGTCCGCCGGTCTCGCCGCACCCCAGGCGGCGAGCCAGGCTGAGAAACTGCCCACCGGCGACGCCGTGCTGGCCAAGTATGTCGAAGCGTCCGGCGGCCTCGCCGCGTTCCAGGCGCTCAAGACCCGCATCGTCAACGCGACCATGGAGATCCCGAGCGCGAGTGTCGTCCTGACCTTGACCATCTATGCGGCGGCGCCCGACCGCATGTACACGATTGCGGAATCGGATGCCACCGGGACGATCGAGAGCGGCTCGTTCGATGGTGTGGCGTGGGAAACCTCAGCCAACCGCGGCGCCGTCGTGAAGGCCGGCGGGGAGCGAGACGACGCCCTGCGTGACGCGATCTTCGACAGGCTGGCTCGCTGGAAAGAGTACGCGAAGAGCGCCGAGTGCATCGGTTCGGGGATGATCGACGGGAAACCCGTCTACAAGGTGCGGATCACGCCGAAGATCGGAAGCCCGCAGACGGTTTCGTTCGACCAGGGCACCGGCCTGATCGCCCAGTCGGAATCCCAGGTGGAGTCGCCGGCCGGCAAACTGACCCTGATCACGAAGCCGTCCGACTACCGGAAGGTCGACGGTGTGACGCTCGCGTTCACCAACCGGGTGACGATCGTCGAGATCGGACAGGACCGGATTGTCACGGTGAACAAGATCGATCACACGACCCCGATTCCGGCCAGCCGGTTCACCCTGCCGGCTGAAATCAAGGCGCTGGTCGACGCAAAGAAGTAGCGGAAACCGCCTCGCGACCCCTCCCGGACGGTTCACCGCCCGGGAAGGGTCCCATACCTCAACTGACTTCCCGCCGGACCGCCTTGCCGGCCTCGATGGCTGCGACCGTTTCATACGGGCCGCCCACCGGGCCTCGGCCGATGTGCTCGAACAGCCTCTTCATGCCGGCCTGGTCGCGCACCCGCGGATCCGACGCCACTTCGAGCGCGTGCTGGAGCTCGTGCCCCAGCGACGCGACTGCGTCGGGGATCGAGGCGCCGTCGACGAGGCTGACCAGGAGGTACCGCCATTCCCGGGCTGACCCGACCAGCACGAGTTCCCCGTCCAGACGGAACGGGAGCGGGATCATGCGGACCATGACGATCACATCGGCACGATCGAGCGTTTCGACCATTCGAGCCACCGTCGGCGAATCCCTGATGGCCCGATCGATCACGAGCTGAGCCTCCGGGCTCATGCCCCTGATGAGGTGATTGGCCGAGCACGGGCTCGGCATCGCTGCAACGAGCACAGCGGCGCACACCGCCAGCCATGTGGTTGAGAGTCTGCCGCGCATGGGGGCCGTCCTTTAGTGACGTCGCGCGACGAGCGCCTTGCGACGCCCTCTAGTAGGTGATACGTCGCACAAGCGCGGCAGTTCTTCCCGAATTGTCAATAGATTGTGAAGCCGATCGCGGGTGCGATAAGGGAGGGAGTCGCCTCAGAGCCTGAGGGCCAGAAGCCCGCAGAGTGAAGCCTGTGGAGCGTGAAGCCTGTGGGGCGTGAAGCCTGTGGGCGGTGGGGCCGTTGGGGCGTGAGGCCTGTAGGGCGTGAAGCCTGTGGGGCGTGAAGCCTCTGGGCGGTGGGGCCGTTGGGGCGTGAGGCCTGTAGGGCGTGAAGCCTGTGGGGCGTGAAGCCTCTGGGCGGTGGGGCCGTCGGGGTGTGAGGCCTGTAGCGTGTAGCGTGAACCCTGTAGCCTGTAACCTGTAACCAATCGCCCGTCACCTGAAGCGGTAGCCCGTCGCGGTGCTCTGTAGCGTGTAACCGGTAACCTATTACCTGAAACCTGTAACCTATAACCTGTAACCTATAACCTGTAACCTATTACTAGTTACCGGGCGCCTGTCCGAAATCGACTGGCCGCTGTCCGAACGTGGGGACGCTCCGGCCGCCAGCCGCCAGCCTCCAGCCGCCAGCCTGAGAGCTGTCTCAGCTATAGGTATGACAGCAGCGTGTGCACCGCGCTGAGGACCGTTTCGGCGAGGAGCTTGACCAGGGGCGTCGGATCACCCTGGCCGATCGCATCGGCAACCGACACGGGGTTGGTCAGGAGAAGCCAGACCGTTGCGCCGGCCAGGATGGCCGACACTGCGGCCGCAGTCCCCGCGACGCTCAACCCGGTCACTGAGAGCGACATCTCAAACCTCGACTCGTTCGCTAGCACGTCCGATGCCATCCTGATCGCCCGGCTGCCGACGCCGTTTCTCGTTCACCTGAGCCGACTTGCCAGTCACGCCGTCCCGGAACGTCTGACCCGCTCTCAGGACGACCTGTCCGGAATCGAGCACTCGCCAAACCGTTCCGGACACCCGAGCCGGCCCGGTGGCTGGCTCATCATCCCTGGTGGAGGCCCCGGGGGCGTCCGGCCGGTCTCCAACCTTCCAGTACATTAGACGGCGGCCGTGACAAGTCGTTGGCAGCAGTCCAACTTTTAACGTCGCCTTAACCACTGCCTGGGTTCCTGGCAGCCATCCGGGTATCCGGCCCGTCGATCCCGTGCCCTGATAATCAGTTTGCCAAGACAGCGAGAAAAGTACCAGGGATTGGGGACTCAATTCGACCCCGTTTCGTTCCGGGCGGGCGCTCGATATACTGGCGACCCAATGGGCGCGTCCACGGCCTGGCTCGACCCGCAAGACCGATTCGGCAACTGGTCGACCCGAACCAGTCGGTCCGCTGGGGAGTCGTTGGAGGATGCTCATCGGGGGCCGGTTCAGGGGCGAAACGAACTGAGACCGCTGTACATTCAGGAAACAAGGCCTCGCGGGGCATCTGGTCGGCCTGCTGTCCATGGCGCCTCGCCGCGAGGTCGTCGGTCCGCTGAACGAGGAACGCCGTGAGCGACACCAGAGGGATGGGTCGTTTGCTCGCAGTGCTGGTCGCCCCGTCGTCCAGGATCACCGACCCGGACGCCAGGCTCGGGGCGAGGCTGTTCAGCACGCTCATGCTGGCCCACGTGGTGCTGGTCTCGATCACGATCGGCGCCATCAGCACCTACTGGACACATGCGACCGGCGGCTCCATCTGGGACGACGAGGACACCCTGGTTGTCCTCGCGGCCGTGGCAATCATCTGCGTGTGCTACGGGCTGGTACGGGCGGGCTTCTATCGAACGGGTGTCGCGATCTACATTGCGAACGCCGCGATCCTCCCGGTGACCGCGCCGTTTGTCCCCGACCCGGACGCGGAGATCGCCATCCTGGCAACCGCGATGATCCCCGTCCTGCTCACAGCGATGGTGTACTCGTGGCGCTGGGTGCTCGGCGTGCTCCTCGCCATCGTCGCCGCCGCGACAGTGCAGCTGCTGGTCACCGACTTGCCCATCCAGCGCAGACTGACGGGCGTCGGAATCCTGGTCACCGTTGCCGTGACCGGTGGGCTTCTCCTGTTGTTTCAGCGCCACCTTGCCGCGATGGAGCGGATGCGGATGGAGCGCCTGCTGGTGGGTGAAGAGAGCCTGCGGCGCAGCCGCGAGCAGTACCGGCAGCTGTTCGAGACGGTGATGGACGCGATCTTCATCGCCGACATGGAGGGGACGGTTGTCGAGGCCAACTCGGCGGCGTGTCGCCAGCTCGGATACTCGCGTGAGGAGCTCATCGGGATGCCGCTCACGCGGATCTCAGCGCGTCCGCCCGATGAGATTTCCGGAGCGCGCCAGGCGTTGATCGACAAGGGGCACGCCTCGTTCGAAACCATCCACCGGCGTAAGGACGGCAGCACGCTCGTCGTCGACCTGGCGCTGTCGGCCGTCGAGTTTGCGGGATCGCGGGCGTGCCTCGGGATCTCCCGCGATCTGACCGCCCGGCGCCGGCAGGAGGCGGAGAACATGCGCCTCTCCGAGCAACTGCAGCAGGCGGCGAAGATGGAGTCGATCGGCGTGCTGGCCGGCGGCGTCGCGCACGATTTCAACAACCTGCTGACCGCGATCCTCTGCAACGTGGAACTCGCCGCCGAGCACATCGACCCCGGGTCCGAGGCCGCGGGCTGCCTTGGCGAGATCCTCAGGGCCGGAAACAGCGCCGCGGCGTTGACGCGTCAATTGCTGGCGTTTTCGCGCAAGCAGATCCTCGAGCCGAAGGTCGTGGACCTCAACGAGCTCATCGGCCAGATGCGCAACATGCTGACGCGACTGATCGGTGAGGACGTGATGCTGCGGACATCGGCGGCGGGCGAGCCGGCCTGCGCGAGGATCGACTCGGGCCTGGTCGAGCAGATCGTGATGAACCTGGCCGTCAACGCACGCGACGCGATGCCGAACGGCGGAAACCTGACCATCGAGACCTCGGTGGTGTCGTATTCGGACGGCGATGCGGACCGCCCGGCGGCGCTCGAACCGGGCGAGTATGTCAGGCTATCGGTGACCGACACCGGCGCTGGCATTCCCGAGGAGATTCAGGAGAGGGTGTTCGAGCCGTTCTTCACCACCAAGCCGAAGGGGCGGGGAACAGGGCTCGGCCTGGCGATGACCTACGGCGCAGTGAAACAGAGCGGCGGCCACATCGAGCTGACCTCGAAGGAGGGGCAGGGGACGAGTTTCGCGATCTACTTCCCCAGGACCTCCGCCGAGCAGCCCGTGCCGGGCGAGGCCGCCATCGAGGAAGGCCGGGGCACAGAGACGGTGCTGCTCGTCGAAGACGATGAGGCGGTCCGGGGCATCGGCCGGCATTCCCTGGAGCGGCTAGGGTACCGGGTGCTGGCTGCCGCAGGCGGAGACGAGGCGCTGCGGCTGGCGTCGAGCCACAACGGTCCGATTCACCTGCTTCTGACCGATGTCGTGATGCCTGCCATGCATGGCCGCGACCTTGCCGATCGGCTGACGGCCATTCATCCCGGGACCCGCGTGCTCTACACCTCCGGCTACACCGACGATGCCATTGTCCATCGAGGCGTCATGCAGGAAGGTGTCGCGTTCATTGCGAAGCCGTACACGCCCAAGGCGCTCGGGATCAAGGTGAGGCAGGTGCTGGATCGGGCGTGACGGTGCAGTCCCCTCGACTCCTCGATCCCTCGCGCGTTTACCTGCCCACGGCGACCACGGCATCGTCGGTGCGAATGAAGATGCGGCCGCCGGAGATTGCGGGCGACGCGAGGACGCGGCCGTCGATCGAGTTGCGCGCGATCACCTCCGCCGTGCGCCCTGCGCGCAGGACGATCGCCTCACCGGATTCGCCGATCAGATAGATCTTGCCGTCGCCGGCAACCGGCGACGCCGTGTAGATGCCGCCGAGGCGCTGGCGCCAGACCTGGGCGCCTGTGGCCGCATCGACGCAGGTGACGATGCCGGTGTCTCCCGCCATGTAGAGCAGCCCGTCGTAGTGCGCAAGCGAGGACACATAGGGCGCGCCCGTGGCGACGTGCCAGACCAGGTTGGCCTTGGAGATCGCCCCGCGCCCGCCCGGCCGAATCGCCATGTACGGCCCGCTACGGTACCCGCGCGAGAGAAAGATGACGCCCTGGTGGTACATGGCGCCGGGAATCGCCATCTTGTTCGGCTCGTCGAAGTGCCAGAGCGGCGCGCCGGTGGCGGGGTCGAAGGCTTCGACGCCCGTGCTCGAGTTCACCACAAGCTCGTCGCCCTGGGGCGCGGGCACGACGATGGGCGTGCTGTAGGAGAGGACGCCCTTGGGACGATCTGTCTTCCAGATCTGGCGGCCGGTACGGGCGTCGAGCGCGATCAGGTACGACGCGGTGTCGTGCAAGCACACCAGGATCAGCGATCCGCGGTACACGGTGGGCGAGCTGGCGGGGCCCCAGTTGATGTCGAACTGCGAGTACTCCCTGGCGAGATTCCGCGTCCAGAGCTGCTTTCCGCTCATGTCCGCCGCCACGACCTGGCCCGATCCGAACACCGCGTAGACCCGTTCACCATCGACCACCGGGCTCGCGCTGGCGAGGTTGTGCTTGTCGTGGACTGCGGGCAGGTTGCCTTCGGCGGGGAGTTCCAGCGTCCAAGCCCGCTCGCCGTTGATTCGGTTCAGGGCTTCGATCAGGAACCTGACGCCCTGGTCCTTGGCGGTGCTGCCGGTGAGCGACCGCTCAGCCGGGTTGGCCTCGGCGCCCTGTCCAAGCCGGGGCCCTTGCTTGAACTCGCCTCTTCCGGCCTGCGAGGTGATGAACACGCGATCGCCCCACACCACCGGCGACGACACGCCCACCCCGATCAGCCGCGTCTTCCACGCGATGTTCTGCGTGTCGCTCCACGATTCGGGCAGGCGCGTCTCGCTGGAGGCGCCGGTGCCGCCGGGCCCGCGCCACTGCGGCCAGTTCTCTGCGGACGGCGTGGCGCCGAGCAGCGCCATCGCGAGGGCGGCGGGCGGCAGCCAGGGAAGTCGTGTCGCGATCCTCATGAAGCGCTCCGGCGAATGACTATCGGGATTCTTCGACAGGTGTGTGCGAAGAATAGCGTCGACGAGGAAGGAGCGCAACACTCTGCAGGGGGAGTGTCAAGCCTTGTGAGAAGTGTCCCCGATTTCCCCTCGATAGAAGTGTCCCCATCATCGCGGCCGTTCGGTCCCGACTTTCATGGCGTTGGGGTGAGGGCTGTGTGAATGTGGGCGACCTGCGTTCTCGGCGGCGCGTCCACATTTCCACAGCCGGGTTCGTCCGTGCCGCCCACGGCCCGCGGTCCGGCATCCCTCGAAGGCCTTGGCGCCACGGGTGCGATGCGGCGAGTGTGGCGACGCGCGGAGGCGCCACCGCCGCCGCGACCGGCCGAGTTTCCACCACGTCTTGGACTTCAACCGGCCATTGACCCGGATTCGGCCGCCGATATACTGAAAGCTCGTGCGTGAACGTGTGCCGGACCCTCTGGCGGGCTCACGGGTTCACCCGGTACGCTGTTCGACTTGCTGCGACTGATGCCATCGAAATGAAGAGAGATCACACTCGATTCACCTTCTGGACACTCCTCGCCATTGTCGGCTGGATCGGCGGGCTCGTCCTGGCCTTCTTCTCGATCTGGCATCTCTGGTCTGACTGGTCTCGAATGTAGACAACCGCCGGGCAGCGAAGACACTCTGGCCGGCCGCCGCTGGCGATCTGCACCCTGCAGACACCTCGGGGCTGGGTGACGTCGCCGCCCAGTTGTTTGAAGCAGGGGCCTGGACTTCAGACACCCCCGCGCTCGACGGCGGCGACGCCACGTTGATCCAGGAGTTGGGGAAGGGAAGTGGGGTGGGTAACGGGGTTCGAACCCGCGACTTCCGGAGCCACAGTCCGGCGCTCTACCGCTGAGCTATACCCACCGTCCGAGAAACACCTAGTGTAGCAAAGGCGCTTCATACGCGGCAAACACCGTCGGGCCTTGTTCGATCGAGCCCGGGGCCTTCGGACCCCCGGGCGGCGGCCGCCGGGCGGGCGTTGGTCGTGTTACACTTCAGCCGATTTCGCCGGCAAGACGGATGTTCGCCAAAGTCCACGTCGAGAAGGCCGCGGCTGCCGGCAAACGGCACCTCCAGATTGCGCCCCCATTTTGACAGCCCGCTAAGGACACCGTCGATCCACGGTCGGCCTCGCGTCGCCACGGCAGTCACCAGAGGTCCGTTCTCGAAAAGGCGGAGGGCATCCATGCGCCGATTTGTCATCCTTGTCGCGTTGGCACTGTTCATTGCGGGGCTCGAAGCCCAGCCGGGCGCGCCGCTGCTGCTTCAGCAGCCGACGATGAACCGCACCACCATCGTGTTCGTGTTCGCCGGCGACCTCTGGTCGGTGCCTCGCGCGGGCGGGGCGGCGATACGCCTGACCTCCGGCCCCGGGCTCGAACGCAACCCGGTGTTCTCGCCGGATGGGACGCAGATCGCGTTCACGGGCGAATACGACGGAAACGTCGACGTCTTCGTCATGCCGGCAGCCGGCGGCGTCCCTCAGCGCCTGACCTGGCACCCGGCACCCGACGGCGTGGCCGCCTGGACGCCTGACGGCAAGAACATCCTGTTCTCGACGGCCAGGACCTCCTACTCGCGCTTCGAGGAGCTGTACACCGTCCCGGTCGGCGGCGGCGCAGAGCAGAAGCTCCCGCTGCCGATGGGCTTCGAGGCCAGCTACTCGCCCGACGGCACGCGCCTCGCCTACATGCCGCTGCCGCGCGCCTTCCAGTCGTGGAAGCGCTACCGCGGAGGCGAGGCGGCGGTCATCTGGATCGCGTCGCTCGCTTCATCGAAGATCGAGAAGGTGCCGCGCACCACCGCCAACGACTTCAACCCGATGTGGGTCGGCGACCGGATCTTCTTCCTGTCCGATCGCAACGGCCCCGTGACGCTCTTCTCGTACGACCTCGCGTCGAAGCGGGTCGCGCAGGTCATCGACAACAAGGGGCTCGATCTGAAGTCCGCCAATGCCGGTCCCGACGGCATCGTCTACGAGCAGTTCGGGGGGCTCTACGTGTTCGATCCGAAGAGCGGCAACAGCCGCGCCGTGCCCGTCAGCGTGGCGGGCGACATGCCGGAGGTGCGCGAGCACTACGTGAATGTCGGCCAGCGCCTGATGAGCCCGCGCGTGTCGCCGACCGGGATGCGCGCGCTCTTCGAGGCGCGCGGCGAGATCCTCACGGTGCCGGCGGAGAAGGGCGACGTCCGCAACCTGACGCTCACGCCCGGCGTGATGGAGCGCAGCCCGTCGTGGTCGCCCGACGGGAAGACGATCGCGTATTTCTCCGAGGAGTCGGGCGAGTACATGCTCCACCTGCGGGCGCAGGACGGAACGGGCCCGGTCACGAAGATCTGCGCTGGGCCCGTCGCCCGGGTTCTATGGCTCGCCACGGTGGTCGCCAGACAGCAAGAAGATCGCGTACACGGACGCGCACCTCGGGCTCTGGTACATCGACCTCGACGCAAAGAAACCGGTCAAGGTCGACACCTCGCGCGTCGGCAGCGACATGACGCCCGCCTGGTCGCCCGACTCGAAGTGGATCGCCTACACGATGCGCCTGCGCAGCGCGCTCTCCGCCGTGTATGTCTACTCGTTGACCGACGCGAAGGCGACGCAGTTGACCGACGGCATGAGCGACGCGCGGTTCCCGGTGTTCGACAAGGACGGCAAGTACCTCTATTTCACGGCCAGCACCGACGTGGGCGAGTCGCTCGAGTTCGATCTCCACGCGGCCACGCGCCAGGTGACGCGCAGCATCTACCTCGTCGTCCTGTCGAAGGACGATCCGTCGCCCTTCGCGCCGGAGAGCGACGAGGAGAAAGTGACGGAGGAGAAGAAGCCGGAGGGCGAGAAGCCTGAAAGCAAGACCCCGGAGAAGAAGGACGTCGCGCCCGCCGGCGGCGCGAAACCCGCGTCCGCGAAGCCAGCGGCGCCGGGCGCGCCTGCGCAGGCCAAGCCCGAGCCGCCCAAGCCCGAGCAAGTGAAGCCGGCCGCGACGGAGGGGGCCAAGCCGCCTGCGGCGAAGACGCCCGACGTGAAGATCGATTTCGCGAACATCCTGCAGCGGGTGCTGGCGATTCCGATGCCCGCGCGCCGGTATGTCGGGCTGCAGGTCGGCAAGGCGGGCATCCTGCTCGCGCTGGAATCGCCGATGGGCGGGACTGACGTGCCGGGCAATGTCCTCCACCGCTATGACCTGAAGGCGCGCCGCGCCGACGCGCCGCTCACCGGCATCAGCTACTTCGAGATGTCGGCGGGCGGGGAGAAGGCGCTGTCGCGTCAGGGCACGCGGTGGATCATCGCGGCGCTCCGGCCGATGGCTCCCGCGGGCGCAGGTGGCGGGGCGGCACCCTCGGCGCCTCCTGCCGCCGGCGGCAGCGGCGCACTGGCCACCGACGCGATCGAGGTCAAGACGGATCCGCGCGCCGAATGGAAGCAGATGTTCCGCGACGTGTGGAGGATCGAGCGCGAGTTCTTCTACGACCCGAACTACCACGGGCTCGACCTCGCAGCCGCCGCGAAGCGATACGCGCCGTACCTGGACGGCCTCGCCGCGCGCGTCGATCTGAACTACCTCTTCCGCGAGATGCTCGGAGAGATGAGCGTCGGCCACATGTACATCCAGGGTGGGGAGTTCCCCGACGTGAAGCGCGTGCCGACGGGCCTGCTTGGCGCCGACTACGCGATCGAGAACGGGCGCTACCGGTTCGCGCGCGTCTACAACGGCGAGAACTGGAGCCCGCAGCTTCGCGCGCCGCTGACGCAGCCCGGCGTCAATGTGGTCGCCGGCGAGTACCTCCTCGACGTCAACGGCCGGACGGTCACCTCCGCCGAGAACGTCTACTCGTTCTTCGAGGCGCTCTCCGGCAAGAGCGTGAAGCTGCGCGTCGGGCCGAACCCGTCCAACGAGGGATCGCGCGAGGTGACCGTGGTGCCGGTCGCGAACGAGAGCGGGCTTCGAAACCTCGCGTGGATCGAGGGCAACCGCCGGCTCGTGGACGCGCGCAGCGGAGGGAAGATCGCCTACGTCTACATGCCCGACACGGCGGGCGGCGGGCTCACGGCGTTCAAGCGGTACTTCTTCGCGCAGGTCGGCAAGGACGCCGTCATCATCGACGAGCGCTTCAACGGCGGCGGGTCGCTGGCGACCGACATCATCGAGTACCTGCAGCGGAAACTCATGACGGGCGTCGCGCCGCGCGACGGCGAGGATGCCTGGCAGCCGCAGGGGGCGATCTACGGGCCGAAGGCGATGATCATCAACGAGTTCGCCGGCTCGGGCGGCGACGCGATGCCGTGGCTCTTCAAGCGCGCGGGGCTCGGCCCGCTGGTCGGCAAGCGCACGTGGGGCGGCCTGGTCGGCATCGGCGGCTACCCGCCGCTCATGGATGGCGGCGGGGTCACCGCGCCGAGCATCGGCGTGTGGAACGCGCAGACCAGCCAGTGGGAGATCGAGAACAACGGCATCGCGCCCGACATCGAGGTCGAACTGGATCCCGAGGTCGTGCGGCAGGGGAAGGACCCGCAACTCGACAAGGCGATCGAGGCCGTGATGGCGGCGCTCGCGAAGAACCCGGTGGTGACGCCGAAGCGCCCGGCCTTCCCGAACTTCCACAAGAAGTAGGGGAGGTGCCGGGCGCTCGCTGAATTGACGTCCACGCGCGCGGCCATCTCCGCGAGTTGAGTTGGCCGTGCGCGAATGCGAGTCTGAGGATTGAGCGGCGGTCGGCATTCGGGCCGGCCGCCGCGCGAGCCGTTTCACAATGGAGATGGAGCCCGGGGGCTTCAGACCCCGGGGTTTCGGCCGCCGCACCGCCAGGGAGAGTCTCATGAGTGCCAGGACGAATCGGGTCGCGTTGGGGTTGGCCGTCGTCGCGTTGAGCGCAGCTGCAGCCCTTGGATCTGCGCCGCGCGCCGGGCAGGCGCTAGCCGTGGGACCCCGTCGCCACGTTTTCGATACTGGGCTACGACCCGGACACCGGCGAGGTCGGCGCGGCCGTCCAGTCGCGCGTGTTCTCGGTTGGCAACGGCGTGCTCTGGGCCGAGGCCGGCGTCGGCGCGGCCGCCACGCAGGCCATCGTCGACGTGAGCTACGGGCCGCAGGCGATATCGCTCTTGCGCCAGGGGATCGCGCCAGCCGACATCATCAAGCGGATTCTCGACGCCGACCCGGATCCGCGCCCGAAGGACTGGAGCAAACAGGGACGCCAGTTTGCCGTGATGAACACCAAGGGTGAGTACGCCGCGTTCACCGGGCCACAAGCGACGACGTGGGCGGGGAACCTGGGTGGAAAGTTCTGCACCGCGCAGGGGAACATCCTGGCGGGGGAGGCGGTGGTCGCGGGCATGGTCAAGGCGTTCGAGGAAACGAAGGGGCACCTGTCTCTGCGGCTGCTTGCGGCGCTCGAGGCGGGACAGGCCGCGGGCGGCGACAAGCGGGGCATGCAGTCGGCGGCGATGCTCATCGTGAAAAAGGACGGCGGCGTCTGGCTCCACAACGACGTCGTGCTGCGCCTCCAGGTCGACGACAACCAGGAGCCGATCAAGGAGCTGCGCCGGCTCGTCGAGATCGCCGCGCGCCAGCGCGAGCGCGGGCGCGGAGCACGGTAGACGGAAGGTGACGCCGCGACATCGTGGCGCGACGGAGGGCGGGCCCTCCCCGGCCTGAGCCTGTCGAAGGCGGGCCCGGTGTCCGGCGTGCGTGTTACGATACGGTCGTTGCGCGCCCGTAGCTCAGCCGGATAGAGCACCGGCCTTC
>CAWJJY010000002.1:0-181393 GCA_963843385.1 uncultured Acidobacteriota bacterium | reverse complement strand
TAGTCCCGGGCGCAAGCCCCGGACTACTCGTATCGGGGACCCGAACGGCACGAGCGGGCGCTCTGACGCGCTATTGCTCCTGCCATAAGCGCCGGACTACCCGTGTCGGGGAGGCGGTCGGTTCGAGCGCGCCGCTCTCGAGCGCCATGGTCCCGGGCGCAAGTCCCGGACTACTCGTGTCGGGGACCCGAACGGCACGAGCGGGCGTTCTCGGGCGCTTTCCAGGGGTGAGCGGCGGCGTTCAGCCGCCGAAGTAGCCGCGGCGGGCGCGGACGTCGAGCCGCTGCGGGCGTTTCACTCGCACGGCAAGCGTGTGGTAGCCGCCGCTTGCGACACCGCGCGGGCTGAACCGAAGGACATAACAGGATCGGAATGCGCTCAGCACGCGGCGAAATACGGAGGCCACCTCGCCGCCCGGCGCCACGACCGGGACCACGAACCCCCCGGTCTCGACTGTCAGCGCATTGAAGAACGGCTGATCCGGCGACCCGGCGCTTCCGGCAATCTCCGTGGGAATCGGAGACGCGCCGGCAATCATCGTGTTCGGCGGGAGCGAACGTACCAGATACAACGTGGCGATCCCACGGCGGGCGACCTCGGCAATCATGGCCTCGTCGGAGATGCTGTGCCCATCGCTGCCGTCGCTGAACATGACAACGAGCTGGCGCCGGGTCGTGTCCGACGCGCTGACGAGCGCGACCGCCGTGGCGTCGATGAGCGACGTCCCGCCCGAGGCGGTCACCTGCTTGACCTCGGCGCCAACGGCTGCCGTGTCCGCCGTGAAGTCGAACACGCGCCTGACTCGCTGGTTGAACGTGATGAGCTTCAGGCGGTCCTGCTTCGTCAGGTCCTTGACGAGCTGGCCGACCGAGGTTCGCAGCTGATCGAGCAACACGCCGGTCACGCTCAGGCTCACGTCGAGACCAATCGTCACGTCGATCGGCAGCTTCTCGTAACTCAGGTCCGAGATCTCCTGCGGGACGTTGTTGTCGAGGATCTCGAAATCCGCCGCCGTGAGGCCCACGATGGCACGGTTTCCTGACCGCACCGACACATCGACCGTCACGAGATCGACGTTCGAGCGAAACGTCGGCTGCTGCGTCCCCGTCGCGGGTTCCGCCCGTGCCGGCCAACCGGTTTCCGGCGGGCTCGCCGGGGACAACCGGGCGAGGCGCTCGGGACCACCGGCTTCCGGCATCACGGCAATGGACAGAAGCGCGGCCGCGACCAGTAGCGCCATCTTCATTGGGCGCCCTTGCGAAGCGCGGCGATCGCCGACGGATAGAACCGATAATCGGCCTGCCAGTACTGCCACCAGGGGTCGTAGGATTGCGTCGAGGCCGTCTGAATGGTCTCGGCCATTCGCTCGGCACCCGGCCGGTCGCCGCGGAGGAAGAACAACGTCATCAGGCCCACCCGAGGGGCCTGTG
The DNA here is from genome assembly GCA_963843385.1 of uncultured Acidobacteriota bacterium. Classification (GTDB taxonomy): domain Bacteria; phylum Acidobacteriota; class Vicinamibacteria; order Vicinamibacterales; family JAKQTR01; genus CAVOHU01. The sequence goes on along the minus strand of CAWJJY010000002.1, from coordinate 179,963 downwards.
CGTCCGGCCAGGTCCGAAGGGCTGCGTGGTAGGCGGCCGCCGCTTCGTCAGCATGGTCGAGCGCATCGTGGAAATGGCCGCCCAACAACTGACTGAGGTACACAAACACCCGGTCTCTTCCCCCTTCGCCCAGCGAATCGAGCTGGGCCAACGCCTCGGCGTGGCGTCCCAGACGGTGCACGAGGTACGCCTTCCGCAGCCGCGCTTCGGCCGCGGTGCTCTCGAACCGCGTCGCGGCATCGAAGAGCTGGCTTGCCTCCTCGGCGCGTCCCGGATCGGGCACTCCGACCCGTGTGAACTGGTCGTAGACGATGGCTCGCGCAAGCAGGAATCCCGGCTCCTGGGGACATCGCTCCTGGGCATTCGTCACAAACGGCATCGCGACCTCGGGGCGAACCAGGCCCTCGAGCACCGTCAGTTCCGCCCAGTACCAAAGCAGCTCGAACCGGTCGACGCCCAGGGGGCTCCGAATCAACGTGTGGTAGTTCTGGAGCATCCTCGCAGCTTCATCTCGGGCCGCGACATCGTGGCGCGAGAAAGCTTCCTCCGCCACCTCGATGACCAATGCGGCTTCCCGCCTCGGGTTCGCGGGCCAGGGATTCCCGGCTGCGGTGAAGTCGCGAATGAACCGGGCGGGATCGGATAGTCGTCTCAACGCGGTCGAGACGGCCTCGTAGTCGCCGCGGTCGTACGCGTTGACGATCGGTTCGATCTCCGGCGCCAACGGGCGGGAGCTCGCGGCCCACAGGGACGCGGATTTCACTTTGTCCGGCGGCGGGCCGTTCACCCCGATGGCGTATCCGCTCCGCGCGCGGATGGAGTAGGAGGGCGCCGCAGGGATCCGGACTGTCAGCTCGTGCCAGCCTGTCGGCACGACCCCTCGCGGGCTGAACCGCAGGATGTAGCTGCGCCGGAACTCGTCGAGGATCTGCTTGAACATGCTCGCCGGACTGCCGCCGGTGAAGATCCCTGGCTCGTGCAGCTCGCCTCCGGTCAGCCTCGCGGCCTCGGCGAGGGCAGCCGGATCGTGGTCCGCAAACGGAATCCAGGAGCGCCTTGACGGCGAGCACCGGCCCATCATCCGGCACTGAAACGACAACAGGGCATTCAGGTCATCGAGCGGGCGGCGGGCGACATGAAGCGTCGCCTCGGAGCGTCGCGCGATGTCGCGGAGGACCCGTGCGTCGGTTGCGCTGATGGTGTCGACCCCGTCGGTCAGCGCGATGACGAGGTGCCGGCGGTTGACTTCGACCGGGCGGAGCATCGCGGCCACGAGCGCGTCATAGAGCGAGGTCAGCCCATTCGACGTCAGCCCATCGATTGGCGGGTGGCCAGCGGCCGGCTGCATCGGGAAGATCACGTTGACGTAGGTGTCGATGGTGAGAAGACGCAGCCGATCGCCAGGCCCGAGCATCGCCGCGATCTTCCGCACGTCGTTCTTGAACTGCTCGACGAACAGTTCCGTGCTTTCGCTGGTGTCGATGAGCAGCGAGACGTCCAGCGGAACGGCGGCGGTGTCCACGACCTCGATCTGCTGGCGCACACCCTTGTCGAACAGGGCGAAGTCCCTCGCAGTGAGCCCGGCTACCGGCGTTCCGCCCGAGCGCACCGACACGTCCACCGATACGGCGTCGACTTGTGAACGGAAGGTCGCCTGGTCGCCAGGTGTGGCTCGACTGCCGGCGACGAGGGCCGACGAGGCCGCGGCCAACGCGATGAGAAGCGTGCGGCACGTCATGGGTGAATCAACGCCCGCAGGTTCGCCAGGAGCATCGGCCAGAAGCGATCGTCGGCGCCGGCATACCCTCTCCAGGGATCGGCCGCGAGCGGAGCGGACGCGATGGCGGTCTCGATGACCTCGTACGCTTCGGCCCTGCGGTCCGCCTTGATGAGAAACGAGGCGAAGGGTAGGGCCGCGGACTGTGCGCTCGGGACTGCGGCGAGGGCGCGAGCGTACGCACGCATCGCGTCGGCCTGTCGACCTTTGGATTCGAGGGCCTGCGCGCTGAAGAATCGTGCCAGGTAGATCAGAAATGGCTCGCGGGTGGATGATTCGACCCGCTCGAACAGGTAGAGCGCCTCATCCTGAACTCCAAGGCGAAAATGCAGCACGCCGAGCCGCAGGCTGACTTCTGCGGCGATGCCCTCCTCGTTTCGTAGCGCCTCGAACGCTTTCTCTGCGGCAAGGACTCGCGGGACATTCGCAGAGCCCGGCCTGCGCGGGACTTGCGGCCATGTGCGCCACTCAGTGGCAATGCCGTGGGCGAGCTTGAATCTGGGCTCGCCGGGAAAACGCTCGAGGGCGTGCCGCAGGTGGTAGATCTCATCCTGGCTGTTCGCCAGCGATTCACCGTCAGTCCCGATCAGAAAGTCGGCGTCCCCGGCGCGTTCGGCCACGGCAAGCGCCGCCAGTTGCCAGAGCCGCTCAATGGGCCGCGGGGCCGGGTCGCGACGAAACATCTGGCATCCCCACTCGATCAGGAGGGGCGGCGGCTTCCAGTCGAGCACGTCGGGCGGTTGATAGGGAGGTCCGCCGGGTAGTTCAATCGGCGGTTGCTTCAACCGCTGTCGCCACTCATTCCGCTCATCCGCGCGTGCCGCTTCGAGCGCGAAGGTCGCGGCGGCGAGCTCACGCCGCTCTCGGTTCTCGCTTCCCTGTGCAGCGGTCCACGCCGGTCCCTCGGCCTTCAGTTGTTTCAGCAAATCGGCGAAATCAATCTTCGTGGCGAGCACGGCCGCGACCGCATCGAACTCACCTGCCGCGTACCGGTCGAGCAGATCGGTAACGGAAGGTCGTTGGGCGAACGGGGTACTGCTCGTCACGAGGAGGGCGAGGATGCCGGCCAGCACGGCAGCGGAGACCAAATGGGTGATGGATGCGCGGGGAGTCATGTGCGGACAGGTTCCGCGGTGATTCTAGCGCAAGTCAGTGGCGCTCGAGAGGCTGCGGACGCCAAGCGGGCGATGGATGCGCGGGGAGTCATGTGCAGACAGGTTTCGCGGCGAGTCCAGCGCAAGCCAGTGGCGCTCGAGTCGGCGACCTAATCCGCGCGTCAACGCTCGGTTGAAATGTCCCCTTCTCGTCGTTGACGTCCAGGCCGCCGAGCGGCCCCCCGCCTGGGTTGCGGGGCCCGCGCAGGCGGCCACGGAGTCCTCGCGGGCGGCCCTTTGCACGGATACTCGTGATCTCGAACGAGAGGTTGCCGCGCACTTGTCGGGCGCCAGAACCAAGCCGGCGTTTTGTATCGAATTGATACTTGTTGACCTGCGTCCGCCCGTTGTCGAGTCGAGAAGCGGGAGCTATACTTTCGCCAGTTCCTGCTCTGCGATCGAGTTCCCTCGCGATCAGAGCCCTGGATTCTCTCCTGTCCCGGCCCTCAGAAGACGGCTCGGGTGTTCGGGTGAAAACGCCACTCCCTCGTCGAATCGCCTGGGCAACTCTCGCGGTGACAGGCCTCGCCTTCCTCGTCGCGTGCAAGGACACCCCCGCGCCAGCCGCGCCAAGTGCCACTTTGTCCGCCGTGGTAGTCGGCGGCATTCCCGCAACGTTCGAGGTGGGCGTCTCCGCCACGCTCGTCGCCAGCGCCACGTATGCCGATGGCTCCACACGCGATTGCACGAGCACGGCGCTGTGGTCGTCCTCGAACACGGCCGTCGCGACCGTCTCCAGCGCCGGCGTGCTCGCGGGGGTCGCGCCGGGCGTTTCCGAGATCCGGGCGAGCTGTGGGAATCTGAGCGGCGCCGGCCGGGTGAACGTGACCCCGAGGCGGACGGTCCTGTCCGTCGTCCTCTCGGGCGTTCCGACCGATATTTTCATTCCAGGCGACACGGCGCGTCTGACGGCAACTGCCACATACAGTGACGGCGTCCGAACCGACTGCGCGACGAGTGCGACGTGGTCGTCATCCAATCCAGGTGTGGCTGCGATTTCACCTGCGGGTGTGCTGACGGGCATTGTGCCCGGGCAGACAGATGTTCGTGCGATCTGTGGTGGCACGACCGGCACCCTCGGGGTCACGGTGTCCGCGCAGCCGCCGCCTCCGGAAGCACGACTGTCGGTGAGGCTTACAGACGGTCAGTGGTTCGCCTTGTGGCGGATCACGCCCATCGTGTTCGACGCCACGGGCTCCACCGGGGTCGGGCTCACGTATCGAATCGAGTTTGGCGACGGCGACGAGACGACCGCCGCAACGGCCACTCATGCCGCCGGCCTCGGCCCGTCCTGCACGATGCCCTTTGACCACGACTACGATGTGTGCAATGCGAGCCTGACGGTGACCGACCGATGGGGACGCGTGGATACGACGGCGACGAACTACTTCCTGACGAGTTTCGACTGGGACAGCTTTCATTGCGGGTATTGGCTTGCCTATGACGGGGTACCGGAGAGCCCAAGATCGCTCTGGATGCATCAGGATCCGGTCGATCCGACACGCCTTTCTGGTGCGATGAGACCGGGCTACCCCAACCCGGATCGACCGATGGTCGGTACTGTTGGTGCGGACCGGAGCCTGAACTTGACAACCACCGACGGGTCCATCAGCCTGGTCGGCTCGTTCAACTTCGATTCACCGCCCGGCACGTGGCCGATGCGCGGTTTTATTTCTCTGCGAAGGCTGGGCACACCGGAGAGCGGCAACACCGTCAGGTACTACTACAACACCTGTTACTGAGTTCGTTTCGACCAGATCCCGCGGCCCAATAGATGGTCTGCTTTTGTGAACTCCTCCGCGGACGGGCGGGCGGCAAAGCCGACGGCTTCGCGCTGCCGTCCGCTCTAAACGCCGCAACGATGTCCGGGGTTGAACTACTCGGCGCGTGCCCCCCGAATTGCTTAGTCGCCACGATGAAGATGCGATTTCTTCTCCGCGTCGCTTCGTCTGCGGTCACGGTGGTGAGCCTGGCGGCGCTCGTCGCGTGCAAGGACACGCCCGCGCCCGCCGCACCAAGTGCCACCGTGTCCGCCGTGGCAGTCGGCGGCATTCCCGCGAGCCTCGACATAGGCGCTACCGTTACACTGACAGCCCGCGCGACCTATTCGGATGGCTCCACGCGTGATTGCACGAGCGCCGCGACCTGGTCATCGTCGGACACGGCAATTGCGACCGTCTCCAGCGCCGGCGTGCTCTCGGCGGTGGCGCAAGGCGACGCGCAGATTCGGGCGACGTGCGCGGGAACCACAGGCGCCGGCAACGTGCGCGTCACACGCGGGCGGGTGGTCGTGTCAGTCGCCGTCGCTGGGATTCCATCTGAGCCGTTCTATCCGGGCGACACGTCGCGCCTGACGGCAACCGCCACCTATTCCGACGGGACCAAGGCCGACTGCACGAGCACCGGGACGTGGGCTTCGTCAGGCTCCTCGGTCGCGTCCGTGTCGGCTGCCGGCCTTCTCTCGGCCGTCGCGCCGGGCGATGCCGAGGTTCGCGCCAGTTGCGACGACGCGACGGGCATCGGCAAGGTCACGGTCTCGGCCCTCCCGCCACCGCCCGTAGCACGACTGTTCACAAGCTATGACGACCGCCAGGTGGAGGCAGTGTGGATGGTCGCACCCATCTGGTTCGACGCCTCCCGCTCGACTGGCGTCGGGCTGAAGTACATGATCGAATTCGGAGATGGTCAGACGTCGAGCGAGTCGATCATTGCCCACATACCCAACGTGGACCCCCGTCGCAACAACGGAGGCAGGCTCACGGTCACCGATCGTTGGGGACGCCTCGACTCCGCGACGGCGCAGTATCTGATCTTCGGGTTCGGCTTCTACGGACCCTATGAGTCTTGGCTTGCATCATCGACTGGCCAGCTCAACCTTGCCCAGGATCGATCCGATCCGACACATCTGTCTGGGCGCTATCTCTGGTTCACGCCGGGAGGAGGCTATGTCGACAAGTACGTCAATGGCACCGTGGGGGCGGACCGAAGCGTCCACTTGGTGAGCACCGATGGAACGGTCGAACTGACCGGGTACTACAACTTCCCCAGCCGAGTACTCTCTGACCATCGAATGATTCTGCGTGTCCGTGGGGGCGCACAGGACGGTCAGACTATCGAGTACTACCTCTACGACGGGCCCTGAGCGAGAACCGGCGCGTCTGAGTTCCGATCGCTCCTGGCGCGGCGAAGCGCCCTTCGGCGTCGCCAGGGGCGGCCGGAGCGCGAGGCTCACTTGCAGTCAGCCTCGCCCCCAGCCACCCGTGATCGTCGTCCTGTCCTGCAATCTGTAACCTGTAACCTGTAACCTATTACCTACCCTCGCTACTGCGCCCTCCCCGCATTCAGATCGTTCCAGTTCAGGATCGCATTGAACGCGAGGAAGAAGTTCCCGTGCGTCTCCCAGCGCCAGAACGGGCGGTTCGCGAACATCACGATGTGCCCCTGGCCGACCGGCGCGTCGATGACGACCGCGCGGCCCGACAGCGCCTGCCCGCCGACGAGCCCGCCGGAGAGCAGCATGTCGTTCGGATCGGTCGGGAAGCGCAGGATGACCCGCGGCCGCAGCGCCGCGGCGGCTGCCGCCGCCCCTCCACGCCCGCCGCCGGGCTGGAACGCTCCGGCGCCCATCCCGCCGCCCCCGCTTTGGGCCCGGCCCGGCGCCGGACCGAGCGTCGCCAGCTGCTCGGGCACGGCGTTGGGCGTCAGGTTCATGCCGACGCCGGGAATCTCCGCGCCGCCCCTGCCGCCGCCACCGCGCCCGCCTCCGCCGCCCGCATTGAGCACGGGCCCCGAACTGAAGTAGATCGGCAGCTGATCGTTGTTGAACCCGTACGCGATCGGGCTCTTCCGATCGGCGAAGATCGCTTTCAGCACGGTGCCGCGGGCCCAGAGGTTGTCGGGTTGTTCAATGGTGATGCCGGTGGTCACGCCGTAGTCGGGGAAGATCGTCGAGGTCGAGCCCTCGGTAATGAGCAACCCGCCCTGCTCGACGAACTTCACGAGGTTGGCAAGGCCCTCGAGGCCCATGCCGCCGCGGATGTCGTCGGTCGAATCCTGGACGCCGAGGTTCGGCGTGAGATCCGTCTTCTTGTACGGAATCGGGTTGCCGACCATCGGGACGCCGTTGACCTGCGACTGCGACGTGCCCCCGACGTGCGGATAGATGATGACGTCGAATTTCTGCCGGAGGTTGCCCTCCCGCAGCTTCGTGTCACCGAAGTAGGTGTAGGGCACCTTGAACTGATCCAGGGCGAGGCGCACCCAGCCTTCGTCCTGTGTCCGCTGCCACGAGTGGACGTAGCCGACCTTCGGCACTTCCATCTCGTGTGTCTTCACCGACGGCGCCGAAGCCAAGGCGTAGGCGGAGAGCCCGAGGTCCTTGAGGACCGGATCGATCTTCGCGGCGTCCGCGTTCGGGATGATGAACGCGCCGGCCTCGAATTTCCTGCCGGCCACCTCGAACGGATCCTCGGCGGCCAGCATCTTGACGTCCTTCAGCGCGAACCGGAGGGTCACGAGCTTGTTGTCGACGTTGTGCTCGATGACGACCACGCTGCCGGTGCCGGTGATGCCGCCGGCCGGCTTCACATCCGCGGCCAGGAGCGTCATCGGCTGATCGAGGATGGTCTTGTCGTCGACCTTCCTGACCTCGACGTTGCGCAGCAGCGTCGCGCTCCACCCGGTGTCGTCGTAGGGTGACGGGTTGGCCGGCGGGTAGAACTGCGTGCCGAGCAGGGTCTTGACGAGCACGCTGTACGGCTGGTCCATCCGCACGACGTAGTCACCCGCCGCCACCTGGACGCCGCCGGCCTTGAACGCCGCGTTGGCCGTGTGGACTTCCGCCCCCTGCGTGCGCAGCATGTTGACGGTCGCCACGGCCTCGCCGCGCCGGTACTGGCCGGCCGGGATCACCCACGCGAACGGCGCCTCGGTCTTCCCGCGCTCGACCGACCGCTTGGCCTTCAGGTAGTAGTTCTCGAGCACCGAGTCGCGATTCTTCGCGACGTACTGGAGCGCCAGCAGCACGCCGCTCTCTTCCATGTTGGTGTTGTTCCTCGGCCCCCACTTGATGGTCTCGAGCGGCGGGTTCGGCCGGTACCACTCGCGGCTGGTCTGCGTCGGGCCGAGGCGCACTTCCTGGTTCTGCGGCCCGTAGCTCTGCGTCTCGTAGAAGCGGCCGATCGAGTTGCGCGTGTTCGCGATGAAGAAGAGGTAGTTCGGCACCCAGCCGTCGTAGAAGCCGCCGGTCCACACGCCGGGCACGCCTCGCTTGGTCATCTCGCTCACTTCGTACTTCGCGAGCATCCACCACTCGTCGACCACCAGCGGGTCGAGGTTCGGGTTGTACGGCCCGGCGCCGGTCGAGGTGTAGAGGTACGGGATCGATTCGTGCAAATCGTGCAGCACCTGCGGCTTCCACTCGAGGAAGCTCCGAAGGATGTTCTGTGTCAGCTTGAGGCCGATGCCGATCCCGTCGCGGTTGTTGTCGTGCGCGACGTAGTTGCCCCACCAGATGAGCGGAATCTGTATCCCGGTCTTCTTCCTGTAGTAGAGGTTGTCGACGATCTTCTCGCGGCCGTCCACCTCGAGCACCGGTGTCAGCGCGACAATCACGTTGTTGCGGATGTTCTGGATGAACGGCGTCTCTTCGACCGCGAGCCGATAGGCGAGTTCCATCTCCATCTCGGCGGCGCCGGTCTCGCCCGTGTGCAGGTTGCCGGTGGCCCAGTAGATCGGCTTGCCTTTCGCGATGAGCGCCTTCGCCTGCTCGGCGGTCAGCTTGCGCGGGTCGCTCAGGTCGTTGTTGATCTTCTTGTAGGCGTCGAGCGTCTTGATGGTGGCTTCGTCGGCGACGAAGACCATGATCATGTCGCGCCCTTCGTCGCTCTTGCCGATCCGGAAGAGCTTCACCCGCGGGGAGGCCTTCTCGAGCGCCTCCATGTAGCGGACGATGTCCTTGTAGTAGGTGAGCTCGTCGGGGGTCCCCGGGATCCGGCCCAGGAACTTGAGCGGCGAGGGCACCTTCTCCGACAGGGGCATGTGATCGACCAGTTCCGTGATCACCCGCGGATCCTGCGTGTACTCCTTGATGAGCTTCGTGTAGGCCTCGTCCAGCTTCTGGGCCGGAACCGGCTTCTTCGACTGCGCAAGCATCGGCCCGGTGCCGACCATTGCGACAAGCGCAAGGGCGAGGAGCACGCGCGTGCGAACACTGCGTCTTGTGGCCGCGATCATGATGGGAGTGCCTCCTTGACTGTCGTCTGGCGAACCCGCGTCACCGGGTGGACCGCTTGTGACGGAGGGGCAGGATAGTCGTTCAGACAATGGATCGTCAGTCCTGGACAGACTGGCGGGCGGGCGCCGCAGGCTGGCCTTTGCGTTTCCGGCGGGGCCTGGCGCGCGAGCTCAGTTTCTTGAACTCGTCTTCGCCGCCGATGACGAGCAGCGGCTGGGTCGGATCTTTCAGGACGTTGAAGAACTGGCCGTCGCGCGTCCTGGCGTAGACCTCGGATCCGTCGGTGAACAGCGTGAGCGAGCCGTCTTCGCCGGTCGCCTCGACGAGCCGCACGCCGAAGTGCTCGCGCAGGGTGTCGATCAGCTGGCGGATGCGCGCGACGGTGAAGCCCTTGCGGCGCAGGTCCGCCAGGACGAAGAGCTCGAGCAGGTCCATCGGCGAGTAGCGCCGCTCTGTGAACCCGCCGGCCGCCGTCCGATGCGGGGCGATGGCCGCCGGCAGGAGGCGGTGATGGTCCCACCATTCGAGCTGCCGGGCCGTGAGCCCGGTCATGGCCACCACTTCACGCGAGGCGTAGGATTTTTTCAGCTGCATCAGCCGTCCTGGCTAGCGTGAGCGTGATCGACCTCCTGGATGTCGAGCACGCGCGTTGTCTTCTTGAGCGCCGACATCACGACGAAGACCACCCCGCACCCGGCACCGACCCACAGCCACACGGGATCGGCTGCCAGCCGTCCGGCGCGCATCGACTCCTGGACGAGATCGAGCACCAGCGCGCCCGCGGCGATGACCATCAGGCCGTGGAACTCGTGACGCATGACCTTCCTCAACGATAACGGCAGCGTCGGCGGAAGGTAGGTGCGAAAGCGGGGAACGAGCGCCGGAACCGCGGCCGTCCATCGCCTGAACTCGTCGCCGAACCGATCCTCCAGGAACGCTTCCTCGCGCGCGGCGATGCGCTCGTAGTACACAAACGTGGCGAGCACGAGAATCACGGGCAGGTACCACACCGCCGGAAACAGCGCCAGCCCGAGCCCCATCAGCCCGTTTCCCACATACAGCGGATGGCGGACGGCCGAGTAGAGGCCGCTTGTCCGCAGCTCGGAGGCGCGCGGATTGACCGTGCTTCGCTCCGAGGTGCCGCGTGGGGCCGTTCCGACGGCCCATGCGCGAACGCCCAGGCCGACAAGCGCGACCAGAACGCTGAAGGCCTCCCACAGTCTCTCGCTCGAGCGGGCCGTGAACGGAGACGGCGTCGTGGCAATGCCCGCGATCAGGATCGGCGCCATGACGATCGGAAGGTAGCTTCGCCATCGGAAGAATCGGTCGCCGTCGGCGAGAAACTGGTCGAGAATCCGCATGGCGCACCCAATTCTGCCGCGGGGCCTGACGGGAAAGCAAACGAAGGGGCTCGCGGCTTGGGGCTTGGGGCGCGCGCCCTACGCCATTCGATAGACGACCGCGTTGATGTTCATGCCGGCTCCGACCGAGGCGAACACGATCACGTCTCCGGGCCCGATGCGATGCTCGGGCATCTGGCCCTTGAGGATCAGATCGAGCATGGTCGGGATCGTCGCGACCGAGCTGTTGCCGAGCCACGAGATCGTCATCGGCATCACGCCGGGCGGGGGTTGCATCGCGTACAGGCCGTACAGCGCGCTGAGAATCGCCTCGTCCATCTTGCCGTTCGCCTGGTGAATCAGGACCTTCTTCACGTCAGCGAGCCCGAGACCCGCTTTTTCGAGCGCATCCTTGATGGCGCCGGCGACGGTGTGGAGCGCGTACTTGTAGAGCTTGCGCCCCTCCATCTTGAGGAAGGCCGCTTCGAGGAAGGCCTGGTCCTTGTAGGACTGCCCCATGAAAAGCATTCCGGAGTGCTCGAGCGTGTCGGAACGCGCAGACCACGAGAGGATTCCTGCCGGCTGTTCGCCGGCAAGCGCGCTGAGAATCACGGCGCCGGCACCGTCCGCGTAGATCAGGCTGTCCCGATCGTGCGGATCCGAGATTCGCGACAGCGTGTCGGCACCGATGACCATCGCCGACTTGATGTCGCCCGCGCGCAGCATCGCGTCGGCGTGGATGACGCCCTGGAGCCAGCCCGGACAGCCGGAGATGATGTCGCTGGCAACGACGCGGGGATTCCGGATGCGGAGCCGCGCCTTCACCCTCGCCGCGAGCGACGGAACGAGATCGGACCGTCCCGATCCGTTTCGGACGTCGCCGAAGTTGTGCGCGAAGATGATGGCGCCGAGCGACTCACCGTCGATTCCCGCCGATTCGAGCGCCGCCCTCGCTGCAAGTGTCCCGAGGTCGGACGCCACCTGGTTCGGTTCTGCGTAGCGCCGTTCGCGGATCCCCGTGAGGCTCTCGAACTGTTCGAGGATTTCGGCATTGCTCTTCCCGAGACTCGCGCCGCTGGGCCCGAGAAACTCCCGGTCCATGAAGTGCGAATTCGGAACGACGACCGACGGGATGTGCGAGCCGGTCCCGGTGATAATCGATCGACTGGTGAGAATCTCGACCCCCAGGGTATTCGTTGATTTGGACATTGTAAGTGTGAGATCAAGAATCCGTGCCGCCCAAAATGCAGGTGGCGGCTGCGGGGAGGGCTCGGCTGGCCCGCCGCCGGTCAGACTTGGAGCAGAGCCATCGTTTTGTACTGGCTTCGCCAGCCTGTGGCGCCGATAGGACGGGTGTCCACGGGTGGAAACACGAGTTTCCCCGCCGAGCGCCGCCGGATTCGCGCCAGGCCGGGCCTGTAAGGGGATTTCCAGCCCCTGGCAAGGGTACGGCAATTGCTGGTTCTTGTTCGGGTCAGGAGGACGTCCATGGTTTCCAAACCCGTGGCAATCGCACTTGTAGCCGCGGCTTGCGTGGTTTCGGGTCTCGGCGGAGCCTACATCGCTCTTCAGACCGGGGTCTTCAAGGGGAGTACGCAGGCAAGAGAATCCCAGGCCGTCGCAGCACCCGCCGCCGAGCTTCCGTCCCAGGCGCAGTTCCCCGTCACGCCGACTCCAAGCTCGGCGGACGGCTCGAAGGCCGCCGAGGCGGCCGCCTCGTCCATCCAAACGACCACAAGTCCTTCATCGACAACAGATACAGCAAGTCAGGCGCCGGCAGCAACGACTCGCTACAGAGGATCGGACCCGCCACTGAGATCGGCGTCCTCGAACAGCATCGGCTCTTCGCCTGCGAGAGCGTCTGACCAACCGGCGAAAGACGGAGGCTCACCGACCCCCGCTCTGGAGCCTGGCGCCAGTCTTCCTCAGGCCGCAACGCCGGTGACGGGCTCATCCGTGCCGCTGACGCCACCATCGCCGCTGCAGGCGGTGTCAACGCCGGTCAGCCAAGAGGCAACCGCAGTTGCCGCCCCGCCCCTGCTCGAGGAAGTCGTGGTGTCGGCCGAGTCGGTGCTCGGCATGCAGGTGGAAACGACGATCTCTTCCGAGAAGGCAAGGATCGAGGACCCGGTCGAAGCGCGCGTCGTGCGCGTGGTGATGGTCGGCGGGCGCGTGGCCATCCCTGAAGGGACCAGGGTGCTCGGGTCGGTCACGCAGGTGGAGCGAGGCGGAAAGGTCAAGACGCCTGGCAAGCTGACGGTGCGATTCCACACGCTCGTCCTTGCCGACGGCATGCAAGTGCCCATCAGGACCGATCCGGTGTCTCGCGAAGGCGCGCAGCCCGGCAAGGGCGCTGCGACGAAGATCGGCGGCGCCGCCGTCGGCGGTGCGCTGCTCGGAGCCCTGCTCGGCGGCGGTAAGGGTGCGGCACTCGGCGGTGCGATCGGAGCAGCCGGAGGTACGGCCGCTACGCTCTCGGGCGAGCGCAGCGAGGCGATTCTGCAGGCCGGAACCCCCGTGACCGTGCGGCTCATCGCCCCAGTCACAATCGTGGTCGATCGGTAACTGGCTGGGGGCTGGCGGCTGGCGGCGGAGTCAATTGAAGGCTGATCGTCAACAGCAACCCGCCCAAGCACCGGTTCTGCCTTCATCCCGGCTGTCGGGTGAGTGGTGCGTACTCCGCCGGAAGCTCGCTTCGCTGTGATAGGCCTGCTGCCCCGGTGCCCAATCCATGAATCGCTGACATTGCCTCCAGTCGCCAGCCGCCTGCCTCGAGCCGGCTCCATTCCGCGAGGCATTACAATCTAACTGGTCGGATACGCTCCACCGCATTGGAGGATCCATGGACAGTGCCTCGCTCACGCCCCCCCTTGGTGACATGGACGCCGAAGCCTTCCGCCGCTACGGCCACGACATCGTCGAGTGGATCGCGCGGTACATGGAGCGGCCGGAACGGTACCCCGTGCTCTCGCGCGTCAGGCCGGGTGAGATTCGAGACGCCCTGCCGGCCCATGCACCCGAAGCGGGCGAGCGGTTCGAGCAGGTGCTGCAGGACTTCGATCGGCTGCTGATGCCCGGCATCACGCACTGGAACCACCCGGGGTTCTTCGGGTACTTCGCGATCTCGGCAAGCGGCCCGGGCGTGCTGGCCGAGTTTCTCTCGGCCGCACTCAACGCCCAGGCCATGCTCTGGCGGACATCGCCGGCGGCCACCGAGCTCGAGGAGGTGGCGCTCGGCTGGCTGCGCCAGCTCATCGGACTGCCCGACGCATTCGAAGGGGTGATCTACGACACCGCGTCGGTGTCGAGTCTCCACGCGCTGGCCGCCGCGCGCGAGGCCGCCATACCGAAAGTACGAGCCATGGGCCTGTCGGGCCGCCCCGAGGTGTCTCGCGTCGGCGTCTACTGTTCGGACCAGGCGCATTCCTCGATCGACAAGGCGGTGATGCTGCTCGGGCTGGGCCACGAATCGCTGCGGAAGATACCCGTGGACGATGAGTTCCGGATGAGGCCCGACGCGCTGCGTCAGGCGATTGCCGATGATCGGACGGCCGGCAGGCTGCCGATGGCCGTGGTTGCGACCGTCGGCACCACATCGACGACAAGCGTTGATCCGGTGGCCGCCATCGCCGATATCTGTGAGGCCGAGAAACTCTGGTTCCACATAGACGCCGCCTATGCCGGCGCTGCGGCGATGCTGCCCGAGCACCGGCACATCCTGGCGGGCGCGGATCGCGCCGACTCGCTCGTCGTGAATCCGCACAAGTGGCTGTTCACGCCGTTCGACTTGAGTGCGTTCTTCTGCCGTCGGATGGACGTCGTGCGGTCGACCTTCTCGCTGACGCCGGAGTACCTGCGCACGCCGGACGCCGCGCGCAACCTGATGGACACGGGCATTCAGCTCGGCCGGCGGTTCCGCTCGCTGAAGCTGTGGATGATCCTTCGCTACTTCGGCGCGGAAGGGATCCGGGCGCGGCTGGCGGAGCACATCGCGCTCGGGCAGCGCTTCGCCGGCTGGGTGGATGCGCACCCGGACTTCGAGCGACTGGCGCCCACGCCGTTCAGCGTCGTGTGCTTCCGCGCGAATCCGGCGGCCCGGGTGTACTCGGACGCCGAACTGAATGTCCTGAACGAGCGCCTGCTGACATTGATCAACGGTACGGGAGAGGTGTTCCTGTCGCACACCATGCTGAGGGGGAAGATCTCGCTGCGCCTGGCGATCGGCAACATCCGCACGATGGAGTCCCACGTTCGGCGCGCGTGGGAGATCGCGGAAGAGCAACTGGCGATCGCCATGGAACAAGGCTGAGCGGCCGACAGCCAGGATCGAACCGCCACACCGGGCAGTCGCGCCGCGTGCCCGGCTCGACAAGCCGGCAAAACGCACCTTGCCGGGATGTGTCGCCGAACTCGCGCGGGGGCCCCCATCCCCACGCACGGTCTTTGCCCTCACGGTGCGTTTTGCGAGCTCAATGATCGGCTTGCTCGCAGGGCCCGCTGCGCGATTGCCCGGCGTGGCCGTAGGCTGAAGTGCCGCCAGCCGCAGGGCGCCGGCCGAGAGCCGCGCTGTCCGTTTCCGGACACTGACCAACCAGGACCGAACGCGGCCGCGACGCGACTCGCGCCGAATCACCGCCAATTCGCCACAGGTCTGCCAGCCTGCGCGGCACGATCCTTGCCCCTGAGTGACGGGCAGGGAGACCCGTTTGGATCAGCCACTTGACGAACAGTTTCGAAGGCAGCGCCGGGCCCGGCGGGTGCTCACGGGCGTGGCCGTCGTGGCCGTTGCAGGCGCTGCACTTCTCTGGCTGCCCGGACTGGTCAGCCCGTCGATCAAGCTGTCCGCCGTGCGCACTGCCGTCGTCGATGTCGGTCCGCTCGACGCGTCCATCTCGGCGACGGGCACAGTGGTTCCCGAAGTCGAGCTGGTCCTGTCGAGCCCGGTCGACGCGCGCGTCCTGCGGGTGCTGAGGCGTGCGGGAACCAGGGTCCGGGCGGGCGACCCGATCGTCGAACTCGACCTCAGCCAGTCGGTGCTGACCGCCGAGAAGCTCTCGGGCGATCTCGCCATCAAGTCGAATCAACAGGCCAGGGCTGCGCTCTCCCTCGAGAACACGATGGCGGAGCTGACGAGCCAGGTCGAGATCAAGAAGCTGCAGCTCGAGTCCTTCCGCCTTCAGCACGTGCGCGATCAACAGCTCTTCAAAGAGGGGCTCGTGTCGGAGGAGCAACTGCGGCAATCCGAGGTCGCGGAGGCGCAGGCGGGCATCGAGCTGAAGCGGCTCGAGCAGGCGCGGCAGAACGCTGCTGCGTCCAACCGTGCCGAGCTCGACGGTCTCAACCTCGAGATGGAGAAGCTCCGCAAGGACAGCGTCGAGGCTCACAAGACGCTCGATCTGGGCACCGCGCGCGCCGCCCGCGACGGCGTCGTGACGTGGACCGTCACGGAGGAGGGCGGCCGCGTCCGGCAGGGTGACGTGATCGCGCGCATCGCGGATCTGACCGCGTTCCGGGTCGACGCGGCGGTATCCGACGTCTACGCCAATCGCCTGAGCATCGGCCAGATGGTGACCGTGCGCGTCGACGACCAGGCTCTCGACGGATCGATCGCCAACATCCTGCCCACGGTTCAGAACAGCTCGGTCACCGTCGCCGTCGCGCTGCGCGAGAAGTCCAGCCCGCTCCTGCGTTCGAATCTCCGCGTCGACGTGTCCATCGTGTCCGGGCACCGCGATCGGGCGCTGCGCGTGGCCAAGGGGCCCTCGACAAGCGGCGAGGGCGTTCAGCAGGTGTTCGTCGTGCGCAACGGCCGCGCGGTGAAGATGCCCGTGCGCTTCGGCATCTCGGGCTTCGACCAGGTCGAGGTCGCCGACGGGTTGAAGGCCGGCGACACGGTTGTCGTTTCGGACATGAGCGACTACTCGCACCTGAAGGAAATCCGGGTGCGGTGAGTAGCGAACTCGACACGAGCGGTGGCTCGGCGGGGACCGCCGCCGGTCGAGCGGCCGCGATACAGACGGGAAGCGGTGGGAAGGACCTGATGATGGACGCGATGATCGCACTCGAGGATATCGACAAGGTGTATCGGACCGAACGCATCGAAACGGTGGCGCTGAGCGGGATCTCCCTCACCGTGCAGAAGGGTGAATTCGTGTCTGTCATGGGCCCGTCGGGCTGCGGAAAGTCGACGCTGCTCAATGTCATGGGCCTGCTCGACGAGCCCACGCGCGGAAAGGTGCAGTTGAACGGCGCGCCGGTCACGTCCTACGGTGATCGCGCCCTGGCGCGGATCCGGAACAGGGAGATCGGGTTCATCTTCCAGACGTTCCATCTCGTTCCGGACCTGCCGGTGCTCGACAACGTCGAGATTCCCCTTCTGTACCGGTCCATGTCGAATGCCGATCGCCGATCCCGGGCGAAGGCGGCCCTGGAGCGCGTGGGCCTGAGCGCGCGCACGCATCACTTCCCGTCCCAGCTCTCGGGCGGACAGCAGCAGCGCGTCGCCATCGCTCGCGCCATCGTCGGCGACCCCCGGATTCTGCTGGCCGACGAGCCCACCGGCAATCTCGACAGCCAGATGGGCGAGGAGATCATGGAAATCCTCGAGGGCCTGCGGCGCGAGTCCGGGACGACCATTGTCATGGTGACGCACGATCAGCGGCTGGCGGAACGGACCGAGCGCACGGTCCGGCTTTTCGACGGCAGGCAGGTGAACTAGTCTCGGGCGACCCACCGGGTCGCTGCTGCGGCCGTTGGCGACAGGTCTGTCGTGGAGCGAGCCCCTCGAGCCGAGCCGACGGCGTCAGTCCGCAAAGCGCTTCGCAGGGGCCGAAATCCGGGCTGGGGTGGGGACCCAGCCCTTCTGCCGACGGCACCCCGGAGATGCGGTTTGCCGGCGAGCGCGAGCGGGGCCGCGGAACGACAGACCCGTCGCCGACAGACGTGCAGGTCGGCAGGTGACCATATATGTTCAAGAACTACCTGAAGACAGCGCTGACCGTGCTCAGGCGACGGCCGTTTTTCACGGCCGTGAGCCTGTTCGGCATCAGCTTCACGCTCGTCGTCCTGATGGTCGCAACGGCCATGATGGACCACATGTTCGCGCCCATGCCGCCCGAAGTCCGGCAGGACCGCACGCTGGGCATCTATCGCGCCAAGATGTCCGGACCCGAATCGATCATAAACGGCGCGCCGGGCTACGCCACGCTCGATCGGTACGCCCGGCGCCTGCCGGGGGTCGAGCGCATGACGATCGCCACGCGTCCGACCACGGTCTACTCCTATCTCGGCGGGAGCCGGATCAAGTCGCTGCTCCGCAGGACGGACGCGGAGTACTGGCGAGTGCTGGACTTCCGGTTCGTCGAAGGCGGGCCGTACACGGACCAGGATGACGCCAACGGATCGTTCGTGGCTGTCATCAACATGGCGACCCGCGACCGGTTCTTCGGCGGCGCCTCGGCCATCGGGCGGTCCATCGAGGCGGACGGCCAGACGTTTCGCGTGATTGGCGTCGTGCCCAACGTGCCGATCGTCCGGACTGCGGCCTTCGCCGACATCTACGCGCCGCTCGCGACCGCCAAGTCGGACGCGTACAAACGCGAACTGGTCGGCGGGTGCATCGGCCTGCTGCTGGCCAGGAGCGCGGCGGACTTCCCTGCCATCAAGGCGGAACTCGAGGCCCGCGAGGTGGCGGCGCAGCTGCCTGACCCGAAGCAGTACAACCAGCTGGTCGCGCCGGCCGAATCGTACTTCGACTCGATCTCGGGAGAGCTGTTCAACGGCCGGACCGAGCGCCAAAGCCACCCGGAGCGCCTGTGGGCCGCGATCCTCATCATCGTCGGCCTGTTCATCCTGCTGCCGACGGTCAACCTGGTGAACCTGAACGTCAGCCGCATCATGGAGCGGGCATCGGAGATTGGCGTTCGCAAGGCGTTCGGGGCCTCGTCCCGGACACTGGTCGTTCAGTTCGTCACGGAGAACCTGCTATTGACGCTCACCGGCGCGGCGATTGGGCTGCTCGGCTCGGCGCTCGTGCTCGGCGCCCTGAACGCCAGCGAGATGGTGCCGTACTCCAGGTTCGCGGTGAACTTCCGCGTCTTCGGTTACGGGCTCCTCCTGGCGGTCGTCTTCGGCCTGATTTCCGGCGTCTATCCGTCGTGGCGGATGTCCCGGCTCCACCCGGTGCAGGCGCTGAAGGGAGGCGGGCGATGACGCTGCACCTGCTCAGGCTCATCTGGCACCGGAAACGCATCAATCTCCTCATCATGATCGAGGTCCTCCTCTCGTTCCTCGTGCTCACCGCGGTCGTGACGCTCGCCGTGTTCTATTGGGACAACTATCGGAAGCCGCTCGGCTTCGTCGCCGACAATGTCTGGACCGTGGACGTCGCCACCAACGCCTACACGGGGCGAGGGTCAGAAGCAGTGGACAGCCCGTCCACCGCAGGCCGTCCGCCGTCACATCAGGAATTGCTCGCCCGGTTCGGGGGCATTCTCGGCGTGGTGCGAGACCAGCCGGGCGTCGTCGCCGCCTCGCTATCTCTCGTGACGCCGTACGGCGATTCTGGCTGGCAGTCGAGCGAGGACATCAACGGCCGCGACATCGAGTACGGTGTGAACATGGCAAGCGACGAATTCGCCAGCGTGTTCGAGATGGAACTTCTCCAAGGCCGCTGGTTCGATCGGACTGACGACGCTGCCGCGGGATTCAAGCCGGTGGTGATCAATCAACGAATGGCCAGGGAAATCTTTGGAGACCGCAACGCCGTCGGCCAGAACATTCCGCGCGACAAGCCGGCGAAGGATCCCGAGGAGGCAAGGAAGAACCCGCCCAACCGGGTCGTGGGAATCGTGCGCGACTTCCGCAAGGACGGCGAGTTCTCGCCCGCAGGGAATTTTCTGTTCGGGCGATTCCAGCTCACATCGACCGAGGAGGAGGGACCGATGCCCCAGGCTCTCGTCCTGAGGGTCAGGCCCGGCCTGCGGGCGGGCGAGTTCGAAGAGCAGCTGGTGAAACGCCTGCGGGCGGCTGCGCCCGACTGGTCGTTCAAGATCGAACCGCTCGCTCAATCGCGCGAGACGGCGTTGCGGACATGGATCGCCCCGGTCATCGGCGCCGGGGTCGTGGCCGGATTCCTACTGCTGATGGTGGCCCTCGGCCTGACGGGCGTGCTGTGGCTCAACGTGACGCAGCGGACGCGCGAGATCGGGCTCCGGCGCGCCAAGGGCGCCACAATCGGGAACATCCAGTGGCAGATCGTCGCCGAGGTCGTCGTCATGACCTCACTGGCCCTGATCGCGGGCGTCGCGATCATCGTCCAGTTCCCGCTGCTCAACCTGGTCGGCTACGTCAGTTCCAAGGTGTATGCGGTCAGCCTTGTGATTTCCGTGGCGTCAATCTATCTTCTGAGCATCGGCTGTGCGTGGGCGCCGAGCCGGCTGGCAAGCCGCGTCGCACCGGCGGAAGCACTGAGGTATGAGTAGGACCATCGACTTCGGGCTTGAGGCTTGGGGCTTCGGGCTCGGACTGCAGGCCTCGGGCTTCAGGCGTTGGGCCTTGAGAGTGTCGCGAAAACAGAAGAGGAACTCGTGACGGGCCGCCAGCCCGCAGCCGCGAGCCCTGAGCCGGCTGCGGCGCTCGGAGCCCCCGGGTGGTGCGGAGAGCGATGCTCCCATGATCCTTCTCGTTGACGACGACCCGTCGATTACCGCGTCCCTGGCGCTCCTGCTGAAGCGCGGCGGGCACGAGACTCTGTCGGTCGCCGCCCCGGAAGACGCCGTGGCGATGGCCGCGCGCCAGGACTGCCGCCTGGTCATCCAGGACATGAATTTCTCGCGCGCGACCACCGGCGGCGAGGGTCTGGAATTGCTGGCGCGCATCAAGGCTGCGAGGCCTGAGCTGCCGGTCATCCTCCTGACCGCGTGGGGGTCGATCTCGCTGGCCGTCGCCGGGATGAAGGCCGGCGCGGCGGACTTCGTCACCAAGCCGTGGTCCAACGAGCAATTGATGCAGGCCGTGGACACGACGCTCGGCCTGGCCGGCTCGGCCGCCTCCTCAGCCAACGAACCCGCCTTGTCGCGCGAGGAACTCGATGCGCGCTACGACTTCGCCGAGGTCATTGGTTCGGATCCCCGGCTGCGTGGCATCTTGCAGATCGTCGGGCGCGTGGCGCCGACCGATGCGTCCGTGCTCGTGACCGGCGAAAGCGGAACCGGGAAAGAACTGATCGCCGAGGCTCTTCACCGCAACAGCCGCCGGCGCAACGGACCGTTCATCAAGGTCAACCTGGGCGGCATTTCCTCGAGCCTGTTCGAGAGCGAGATGTTCGGTCACGTGCGCGGGGCGTTCACCGACGCTCGCGCCGATCGGAAGGGCCGGTTCGAGGTCGCGCACGGCGGCACGATCTTTCTCGACGAGATCGGCGAGCTCGATGCCGGATCCCAGGTGAAGATGCTGCGCGTCCTGCAGGACCGCACCTACGAGGTGCTCGGGTCCAGCCAGTCCCGCACCGTCGAGGTCCGCGTCGTGACGGCGACGAACCGGAGCCTGAACGAACTGGTCGATCGCGGAGAGTTCCGCGAGGACCTGCTCTACCGCATCAACCTCATTACGCTGCATCTCCCGCCGCTTCGGGAACGGCCGGATGACATTCCGGTGCTCGCGAATCGGTTCGTCCAGGCGGTCGGCATGGCGTACGAACGGCCGCATCTCGCCCTCAGCCCTCCCGCGATTGCCTGGCTCCGGCGCCAGCCGTGGCCCGGCAACATCCGGCAGTTGCGCCAGTGGATCGAGCGGGCTTCGCTCGTGGGCCATCACGACGTGCTGGATGTCGACGACTTCCAGGTCGTCGCCGGCATGGAGCGTGCGGACACCGCGCGCGACGTGCTGCCGCCGGTCGGCAGCATGACCATGGACGAGATCGAGAAGGCGATGATCGTGAAGTCGCTGAAGTTCCATGGAGGCAACATCAGCCGCGTCGCGGAATCACTCGGGTTGAGCCGGGCGGCGCTCTATCGCCGGTTCGAAAAATACGGGCTCTCCGTGTGAAGCTGCGCCGACGCTTCATCGTCTACCTCCTCGTCGTTCACGGGATGATGGCGGGTCTCGCCGTTTTCCTCCTCCAGCAGGACCGCTTGTGGTTGATCGCGATCGAAGCGGCCTTCGCCGTCTCTCTAGGCTGGGGCATTGCCCTCTTCGGCCGGCTTCGAGCCTCGCAGTCGTTCGTCGAGCAAAGCACGCAGCTTCTGGACGATGGCGAAGTGATGACCCGGTTTCGCGAGGTGGGAAACCCGGAGATCGATCGAATGATCGGCGTCTATAACCGGATGGTGGATCACCTTCGCGAGGAGCGCGTCCGGTTGCAGGAGCAGCAGTACTTCCTGGGACGGCTGGTTCGTGCCTCACCCTCCGGGGTGATCACGCTCGATCTGGACGGGCGGATCGCAGATGCCAACCCGGCGGCCCAGCAGATGCTGCAGTTCTCACATGCCGACGTCGTGGGGCGGGAAGTGAGCGCGATCCACACTCCGGCCGCGGGAGTACTGTCGCAGCTCGGGAACGGCGAGTCGGAGGTCGTTGCCCTGCGAGGCGGACGACGAATCCGATGCCATCGCGGGTCGTTTCTCGACAGGGGCTTCGAGCGGACGTTCTTCCTGCTCGAGGAGTTGACGGAGGAGCTGAGGCGTTCGGAGAAGGCGGCGTACGAGAAGCTCATCCGGATGATGTCCCACGAGGTGAACAACTCGGTCGGCGCCGCCAGGTCGCTGCTCGAGTCGTCTCTCTCGTACGGTGCGCAGATGCCGGGCGACTCCGGGGCAGAATTCGAATCGGCGCTGCGGGTCACCATCGATCGGATGGAGCGGCTGAACGGATTCATGCGATCGTTCGCCGACGTGGTGCGGATCCCCGAGCCACGGCTCCAGGCGTGTCTCGTCGAGGACCTGCTCGAGGGTGTCGTGCGGCTGATGCAGGCGCAGTCGGCCGAGTCGGGCGTCAAGTGGGCGTGGGACCGCCAGCAGCCCGTCGGACTCGTGCAGGTGGATCCCGTTCAGTTCGAGCAGGCGCTGCTGAACGTGCTGAAGAACGCCGTCGAGGCCGCTGGCGAGGCCGGAACGGTCGTCGTTCGCACGGGTCGACACTCATCGCGCGGGTTCATCGAAATCGAGGACTCGGGGCCCGGAATCTCCGAGGAGATCCGCGCCAAGCTGTTCACGCCATTCTTCACGACCAAGCCGAACGGTCAGGGAATCGGTCTGACGGTGATCCAGGAGATCCTGACGAAGCATCGATTCGAGTACTCGCTGGAGGGACAGCCCGGCGGACCGACGAGGTTTCGGATTGCGTTCCCGCTGCACGCGGATGGCCGGGCCTGAACCCGGCCTCTATCGCCCGGCTACTTCGCTGCGGCCGGTCGCGGGAGCAGGCGGAATTCGTCCATGTGAAGCGGCAGGGTGACCACGCCGAGATTCTCGGGCTCGACCCACACCAGTTCCGCGTCCTTCAGCCAGGAGTCGCCAAACCCGATTCGCTCGGCGTACGGGGGCGGGACCGGCACATCCAGCCTGATGTTATCGGTGTGCACCAGGATCCCAATCACCGGGATCGTTCCGGTGAACCGGCGTTCGAATTGACGCCCGACAAACAGCGCCTCATGCCTCGCGGTGTTTCGCAGAAGGCAATAGCTCGAGTAACCCAATGCTGTGAAGCGTTCTACCCGAGCCAGGTGAATGTCGATGACGGCCCCTGCCGACGATCGTGCGAACGCCGTGACTTTCACGTGTCTGGACCACGCCGTCGATTGGGCGCCCGTCTGGAGACGGACAGTATCCCGAACCACGTATCGTCGGGCGCGCAGGCGAAGCGTGCCGTCAAGTGGCCCGATTATGTCTTGTCCACTCGTCGCGAGTTCCGAGGGCAGCAGTGCAATCGGCGCGCTAAGTTCGCGCCCAAGCCGTTCCCCCGCCACGAGCGTGTCACCGCCAAGGGCCGATCGGATGCTTCGATACGGCTGAGCATCGGCTGTTGCCGTGCGTTCGGGCATCAGACGACCCTCCAGATTGTCGCGCGATGTGCGGATGTCCCGGTCGCCGACTTTGACTACGCTCTCCAGCCCCGAGGGTTCCAGGATGATGGCGTCAGGCGCGCCTGAGATCTTCCATGTTCCGTACACCGCAGCCTTTCGGCCCACTGCTCCGCTCGACGGCTCGATGACGCTCACCGTCTCAGTCAGGATGGATTCCGGATCCACGTGGACGGTGAGGCGGTCCGGGCCCAGCACGGCCCCGTCGACTGCACGATACCCCGGTGAGTTCGTTGCAGCCTTCGGAAGACGGCCCGTGAACGCCGCCAGGAGAACGACGGCGATGATCACTGCGACAGACCGCCTGGTTCGAAGAGTCAGGAACTGGTTGACGAGCGCCGACACTGTTCCGACCAGAAGCACCGCCGTCATCGCGGCCGTCGGTGAGAACCCCACAGGAATTCGGAGACCAGGCCACACCGAGAAGAGTGACGGCAGGACATACGCAGCGAGCATCCCGGTGATTGCCAGCGTCCCGGCGGCCGCAATCGCGAAATGAGCGAGATTCGCCGTGACGACCGCCACAGGCAGGGTCAGCCCGACGATGACGACCTGTTCGGCGGCAACGCTGACCGCTCCGGCCAGCGCATCGGCCGGCCACAGGCCCAGGAAAAGGAGCAGGAGCGCCATCACGGCCGCGGGCAGCAGGACCAGGACTAACAGCAGGCTGGCGAGCTTGCTCACCATCATGGCCACGCGGCTCGCGGGGCGGGTCCGCCAGAAGGCCGTCGTCCCGACGAGGAGGTCGCGCTGAACGATGATCGCCGCGAAAGCGATGGCGACGCCGGCTCTTACGATGAGTATGCCGAAGTCGATCGCGATCGGATTTGGACCGTTCACTGTGTCAACGGGCCCTGGCCCGACGGCGAGCACGACGGCCTGTGTAATGAGCACGCCGCCCCAGACAGCGATCAGGCTCTTTGCCCCTTTCAGATCGAACAGGATGAGGTGGGCGATGTGTTTCATCTGTGGCTACCAGTTGGTCCGAACGGACTTGAGGCTGAAGTTATCGACGCGAACCTCTCGCGTGAAGACGCCGAGATTCTCGGGACCCACCTCGACCAGCTCTGCGCCCTTCATCCATTCGTCGTCGAACGGGCTCTTCGTGCCCTGGGGTGGTATCCACCAGGGTTCGAGCGGCGAAGTCACGACGCCAAGCGTTGTGCCGGTCCAACCGAGCGGGACGGAGCGGGACGTCGCCGCACGAAATGGCATCAGGTACACCGCCTGCCGGCGGGAGACATTCCTGAGCACGTAGCAGGACGGTGGCTGAAAGGAGTATTCGAAGTCCGAAAACGAAGTGATGCGGACCCAGATCTGAAGGTTGTCACGGCGGCTGCGTGAGGGGCTCCGATTTCGTCCGACCGAAACGACTGAGAGGTGCTTGGCCGGTAGCGTGAACGATGCGCCGGGATTCACCGGGATCGCCGCCTGCACGCGGTAGCGGAACGCCCTGAATGTCACCTGCGCGCTGAACGATCCCGTTCTTGTGACGAAACGGTTGAACGCAACCGAGGGCAACTCGATGAGCGCGATCTTGTAGACCGTCCGTCCCGGCCAGAGCGAATCGTCGCGCAACAGTTCGGTGTCTCGCAGGGCCTCCTGGATGCTGAGGTGAATCATGTCTTCGCCGTGCTCGCGATCGCCAAGAAGCCAGGGTCTTTGCCCTTCGGGCGAGGTCCGCACGGGAACCGAGTCCGTGTAACGGATCTCACTCTCGACCCGCTCAGGGCGCAGGATGACGTGCGCAGGCTGCCCGACGGTCTTCACAGACGAGTAGGCATCCGTGATTTGTTCTCGACTCTCCGGTGCCCCCCGCCATCGGCTGTAACTCCGCAAGTCGTCCAGCCCGAAGGTGATGGAGACCTTGTCGGGATCGACCACGGCACGGTCGACCACTTTCGATGGAGGTGCTGCGGCGACGCCGCGGACCAGCCAGGAGGAGCCGGCGCTGAGCACAAAGCTGCAGGCGATGATTGCGATCGACCGCCTGGTTCGCAGTGTCAGGTACTGATGGGATATCGCCGCGCCGGCGCCGAGCAGTGGTACTCCCGCCAGGACGGCCAGTCGCAATCCTCCCACGTCGATGCTCGCGTCAGGCCACCAAGACGTCAGTGCGGGAAGCAACGAGGCCGTGAACAGGAGGAACAGCGCAAAGGCTCCGCCCAAAGCCATCAGCAGATGCGTCAGCGACGAGGTCACCGCGGCCAGCGCGATCGAGAGAAGGACGGGAACGGCGTGCTCTACCGCAACGGGCCACGCACCGCGGACCGCGTCACCAGGAAAGAGCCCGAGCAGGAGCAGTGCCGACGCCGCAATGAGGACGGGCAGCAGCACCAGCGCACCGACGGCCGTCAGCAGCTTGCTGGCCAGCATCTGCCAGCGCGGAATCGGCATCGTCAGCCAGCGCGCGGCCGTGCCATGCGATGGATCCCGCTGCACGATGAGCGCGGCGATGAGTGCGGCCAGACCGAGCGGAAGGATCGGCAGGCCCGTTCTCCACATCGCATCGAGGCTGACTCCGACCCTCGCCACCGCCTCAGCATTGGCTTCCGGCGAGAATGGCCGGCTCGGCACGACGGTGTAGCTGAGTACCTGCACGAGGAGCGCGGCTCCCCACGCGGCGAACCACCACTTCAGCGCCCTCAGGTCGAACCAGACGAGGTGGAGGATTTGTTTCACGTCCTCTCCTCACTCACTCCGAGATCCGGAACACGCGCGCGAGGGCGACGAAGATGCTGCGCAGCGACATCGGCTGCGCGTTGATGTCGCGCGCATTCGGCACGACCGCGCGGACTTTCGCCCCGAAATCGGCCTCGTCGAACTGGCTTTCAACGAACCGGACGACGCGGCCTTCGGCGGCCGGGAGCAGCCACGAGGATGGAAGGTTCGCGGGCAGCGTCGCCGCCGGGTCGACCGCGACATCGACCTGGCGAAACCGTCCGAGCAGGCTCGACACCGGTTCCGAAAGTTCAAGGTGGCCCTTGTTGAGGATGCCGACCCAGTCCGCCAGCCGTTCCACCTCGTCGATGTCGTGGGACGACACGAACACCGTCCACGCCTTCTGCTGCGTCAGCTCGAGGACGCCCGCTCCAAGCTCCTCGCGGACGAGCGGGTCGAGGCCCGCGAAGGGCTCGTCCATGATGAGCAGCTCCGGGTGGTACGCGAGCGACACGAGCAGGGCCGCTTTCATGCGCATGCCGCGGGACATCGACTTGACGGGCTTGCCGACGGGCACGTCGAGCTGTTTGGTCAGCTCTGTCGCAAACGCGGCGTCCCACGCCGGGTAGAACGGGCGGCAGTAGCCGATGAGGTCCTCGAGCGTCATCCACTGCGGCAGGTCCTGGTTCTCCGACACGTAGCCAATGCGCTGGAGGTCTCCAGGCTTGAGGGTTCGCGAGTTGCGACCGAGCACGGAGGCCGATCCGGACGAGGGCTCGATCAGGCCCATCAAGGCCTTGATCGTCGTCGTCTTGCCGGCGCCGTTCGGCCCCACGAACGCGAACAGGGATCCGGTCGGAACCTGCAGCGTCAGCTGCCGCACGGCTTCGGTCTTGCCGAACTTCCGCGATAACTCCCGCGTCTCGATCGCGTATTCCATGTCGGCTCCCTGGCTAACGAGGCTTCCCGTCCAGCCGGCTCCAGTGCTCGACGACGGCGTCGACGACGTCCTGCGCGTCGAGGTTGAGGCGCCGGGCCTCGACGACCAGGCGCTCGACGTCCTCGCGCAGGAGGCCGCGACGCTGGGACGCGGTGGATGCGGAGGACTTCGCGACGATTGTGCCGACGCCGGGCTTGACCTCGAGCAGGCCGTCGGTGACGAGGGCGGCAACGGCTTTGTGCGCGGTGTTCGGGTTGACGCGCAGCTCGCGGCTGATAACCCGCACCGACGGGAACGTGTCGCCGGGCTGCAGGCGGCCGGACACGATGGCCTTCTTCACGGCGTAGATCACCTGCTCGTGGACCGAGAGGCCGGTGCGAAGGATCAGGGTGAACGGCAGCATGGCGTCGACAGGTGTACTGTCTACACTGGTACAGCTGGTACTGTCAAGCGGTTCCGGTCACGACTTCGGGCTGCGCGAAGTCGGGCGGGCGGCCGCTGCCTGCCGTGGCGTCTTCCTCGGCCCTTACGACAGGCCGGCCACAGGTCCTCGCATACAAGCCGCGCGGCCGCCCGCTGCCTGCCGTGGCGTCTTCCTCGGCCCTTACGACAGGCCGGCCAAACGTCCTCGCTTCATGCAGGCCGCTCGCCGCTCGGGTCGCGCCGGGGGCGCCGCATGCGCGGCGCCTCGCCACCATGGTCCGGCGCTCAACCTCACTGAACCCCAGAAGCTGCGGGCGTTTGGCGAACTGACGCGGACGGCCAGTCTCAATGGGCTCGCGCCGCCCGAGGCCGGGTCAGGGCGCCGCTTCTCGGAAGACGCCACGGCAGGCAGCGGACGCCGACATGCTTCACATCCGTACGGCGCGGCTCGCCAGAACAACTGACCGACCCGCCCGGGCTACGGCTGCGCTTCTCGGAACACACCACGCCCTGGCGGCGACCCGTGAGTCGATGACCTCAGACGCAGTGGATGACCGGGCGTCCGGAGCGGGGCCGCGGAACAACTGACCGACCCGCCCGGGCTACGGCTGCGCTTCTCGGAGGACTCCAGGACGGGCGGCGGCCGAGCAGCCGCTCGTCTCGAGGGACGTCGCTCGATTGGCCTGTCCGCGCCTCCGAAGCGGTAGCATAGGCAGAGCGTCGGTGGTTTTCCGTAGTCGTCAGGGCCCCCGAACAGGGAGATAGTTGCATGCGTCGCACAACAGCCGCAGGTCTTGGAGCGTGGCTCCTGGTGGCGTTCGCCGCCCTCGTGTCGGCCCAGACCGGCCCTACCGTTGACCAGTTGATTTCGCTCAAGCGCGTCGGGTCGCCGACGATTTCGCCCGACGGCCGATACGTGGCCTACACCGTCCGCGAAACGAACTGGGAGGACAACGCGTACGAGACGGAGATCTGGCTGGCCGACACCGCGACAGGCAAGCTGCTGCAGCTCACGAACGCGAAGAAGTCGAGCATGTCGCCGGCCTGGTCGCCCGATGGGAAACGGCTGGCGTTCATCTCGGATCGGACCGACAAGCGACAGATCTACCTGATCAGCCTGGCGGGCGGCGAGGCGGAGGTGCTCACATCCGGCGACGAGGGCGTCGGAGGATTTTCCTGGTCCCCGAACGGTCAGCAGATCGCCTACACATCCCCCGATCCGAAGCCCGACGCATTGAAGGATCGCGACAAGAAGTACGGCGAGTTCGAAATCGTCGACCAGGACTACACGATGAACCACCTGTGGGTCATCGACCTTGCGACGAAGAAGTCGAGGCGCCTGACGCAGGGCGCCTTCACCGTCGGCAGCTTCGCATGGTCGCCCGACGGAAGCGAAATCGCCTTCGATCACAGGATCAACTCCGACCCGGCCAACGGGGGCACAGCTGACATTTCGGTCGTGTCGGTTGGAGACGCCAGAATCCGCCCGCTCGTCACGCAGGATGGTCCCGACTCGAATCCCGAATGGTCGCCTGATGGCAAGCGCATCGCGTTCGGGACGGCCATGGCCAACCCGTCGTACTTCTACACGAACAGCGTCATCGCGATCATCGCGGCCTCGGGTGGCCCGATCGACGTCCTGACGAAGGCCTTCGACGAGTCGCCCGACCTCATCGAGTGGAAGGCGGACGGCATCTACTTCAGCGCGTCGGCGAAGACCTGGTCGTACCTCTACCGCGCCGATCCGGCCACCAAGGCGATCGCGAAGCTCGCAGCGGGCGTCGAGTGGATCATGTCGGGCATGTCGCTGACATCAGATGCGTCAACCACGGCATTTGTCGGCAGCGGCCCTCGCCAGTTCCCGGAGGTGTTCGTTGCGCCGCTCAAGACGATGGCGGCCAGGAAGCTGACCGACACGGGCGCGCAGGTCGCATCGTGGCCGCAGCCGACTCGCGAAGTGTTCTCGTGGAAGAGCACCGATGGCGCGACCATCGAGGGTGTCCTCCACAAGCCCGCCGGCTTTCAGGCCGGCAAGCGCTACCCGCTGCTGGTCGTCATCCACGGCGGGCCGACCGGCGTGTCGCGCCCGGTCCCGTTCGGCTCGACCTCGACCTATCCGATCGACATCTGGCTCAACACGGGCGCGATCGTTCTCGAGCCCAACTACCGCGGAAGCGCCGGATACGGCGAGAAGTTCCGGTCGCTCAACGTCCGCAACCTCGGCATCGGCGACGCGTGGGACGTCATCTCGGGAATCGACGCACTGGTGGCGCAGGGCCTCGCCGACAACGACAAGGTCGGCACGATGGGGTGGAGCCAGGGAGGCTACATCTCCGCGTTCCTGACGACGCACGACAGCGCGCGGTTCAAGGCCGTGTCGGTCGGCGCGGGGATTTCGGATTGGATGACCTACTACGTCAACACGGACATCCACCCGTTCACGCGGCAGTACCTCAAGGCCAACCCGTGGGACGACCCGAAGATCTACGCCGACACCTCGCCCATCACCTACATCAAGAAGGCCAAGGCGCCGACGCTCATCCAGCACGGCGAAAACGATCGCCGCGTGCCGATCCCGAACGCGTACGAGCTCTACCAGGGACTGCTCGACCAGGGCGTCCCCGCCAGGCTCATCGTCTACAAGGGGTTCGGACACGGGCTGACCAAGCCGAAGGCGCATCGCGCCGCGATGGAGCACAACCTCGACTGGTTCGGGAAGTACGTCTTCGGGACCGTGCCGGCCGCGCCGGCGTCAGCTTCGCCCGTCGCGGGTGCACGGGCCCAGACGCAGGTCCCGCCGCGCGAGACCGTGCCCGGCGTTTTTGGGTTCGCGAAGGCTGACGACAACGTTGCGGTCGGCGGTCCGGTGACCGGTGATGGGATGGCCGAACTGAAGCGCCGAGGCTATGCGACGGTCATCAATCTCAGGTCGCCCGATGAGAACGGCGCGAACGTCGAGGGTGAAGCCGCCGACGCGAAGGCCGCGGGGCTGAAGTACCTCAGCATCCCGACAAAGGTGGCCGACCTCGGCGTCCCCGCGTCCGTCGACAAGGTCATCGCAGCCCTCACCAACGAGTGCGACCAGCCCGTCTACCTGCATTGCGCGGCTGGGGTTCGGGCATCGGCCGTCTGGGCGCTCAAGCGCATCAAGATAGACGGCTGGAGCAGCGAGAAGGCAGTTGCCGAAGCCGAAGGCCTGGGCCTGACCAACGCGAAGGTCAAGCAGATGGTGATCGACGCGACGAAGACGATCGCGAAATGAAGAGGCTGGGGGCTGGCGGCTGACGGTGTCGGATCCCGTCCCGGCGCCTTCGCCCTGCGACCAGTTCGCCGATTCTTCAGGCCCGGCATCCATCGATTGGGCCAGCAGCCGGCGGATGCAAGCCGGTGGGTGCAAGCCGGTGGGTCGTCTCACGGGTCCTGCCCGGGCGTCGGCACACTGGACGGGCGCGCAGGGATTGTCTTTCCTGTTCTGACCCGCCCCTCGACGAGCGGCCGAAGCTCGCGAGCGCCACGGCGTCTGGTCTCGCCGACGACTCCCGCTCGCTCGGGGAGCCTGCGGCCCGTCCAGGTGCCTGGACGCCCGGTCACCCGCTCGACGACTCTACGGTCCGCCAGGCCTCCATCCGCCGGTCGCCAGCCGCCAGCCGTGTCCTTATCCCACCTTCAACGCCTCGATCATCGCGTTGAGCTCGGCCTGCAGCTTCTGGCGCTGCGTTTCGCGATCGGCCGTCTCCTTCTTGAGGACATCGAGGCGGGTTTCCTGCTCGTCGAGTTGGCGCGTGTACCTGACGACCAGCGCCTTCTCTTCGGATGTGCCCTTGAGCGCCTTGAGGTTCTCGCGGAGACGTTCCTGGTCGGCGAAGATGTCCTTTCGCTGCTCTTCGCGGGCGGCGATTTCGGCAATGACCGTCCCAAGCTCGCGCTTCTTCGCGAGAATGGGCCTCAGCGCCTGCTCGACTTCGGGCGTGATGGATCGCTGCCGGACGAAGAGCGCGACCTGGTCGTCGCTCAGGCTCGCGATCTGATAGGTCGCGAGATCCGGCCTCGTTTCCTCCACGGTGAGCGTGGCGGTCGCCTTGCTCGGCACCGCAACCCTGAATCGGTACACGCCCGGCGCGGTTTCGTCCGGCTTGGTCGCGCCGACGATCTTCCAGCCCATGCCCGATCGATTCGGGTGCTCGACGACCAGCACGCGCGCTTTGGAGTCCGAGTTGCGCGCGGTGTAGATCCGCTTGTCGCGGAACTCGCGCTGCACGAAGAGCGCGCCGCGCGCGATGCGCACGCTGCTGACCTGTTCGGGGCCTCCACCTTCCGATTTCGCATCCACCTGAAGCGCGAGGTCCGTCGCATACGAGATGAGCCGCTTCTCGCCGGGCCTCACCGCATCCATCAGCCCCTCGCCCGTGAACGTGCCCGACTCGAGCACCGCGAAACTCCCGCCGTCGAGCGAGTTCGCTGTCGAGTTGGTGATCCACATGGCCGTCATCGGCCGCCGCGTGGACGCAGGATTCCACACCGAGACCCGCTCGACCTCGACCGGGGCGCTGATGATGGGCACCAGCGCCGACTGGTTCTTCCGGATGGTCACCGGTTCGGTCAGCCGATACTCGAACAGATCGCCCAGTTCCCGTGCCTGGACGCTCGCCCTGACGTCATCGATCGTTCGCGACGTCGCCACCTCAACCGACTCGTACAAGGGAGCGGGCGGCGGCGGCGCCTCGGCCACACCGCCCACGGCCCCGCCCGCGACCCCGCCGACCACGTTGCCAGCCACTCGAGCCGGCGCCATCAGCCTGCGCGCCGCCGACCCTTCAGCGCCCGCACTCGCCGCTTCGCCCTTTTCCTCGATCATCGCTTCGTGCGTCTGCGGCGTGGTCTGCACGCTCGAGGGCAGCGGGACGACGGGCCGGCGGGAGTAGTACGGCTGCGACAGCCGCTGGATGAACGACTGGGGCGAACCCGCAACGAGCGACAATTCGACATTCGCCCAGTCCTCGCCGATCGTGTTGTCGACGATCGCCCAGCCCTGCAGCAAGGGCTTGTCGGTTGGCTTGGCCGGAATCACAAGCCTGTAGGTGCTCTTCCAGATCGGCACCTCGCTGATGTAGCTCACATAGAGCTGCCGCTCGCCGCTGCCCGAGGTCGAGATCGCCATGCGGCGCAGATCGCGCTGCCTGGTCGAGGCGACGATGTCGAGGTAGCGGCGGAGATCGCCGCGAAGCTCCGGCTCGACGAAGCGGACCGACGGCCTGGCGTTGAGATCGAATGTCTTGAGCTCGCCGGCATCGGTGACGAGCGAGATCTCCCGCAACTCGAGTCTGCTTGTCGCCCTCGCCGCGAGCGCGCTGTTCCACGCTCAGCAGGCGCCCCACCGTCACCACGCCCCCGCTCTGCACCTCGACCCGAGCTCCTCGAAGCGCGCCCAGGAAGGACGGCATCGTCGTCTCTTCGCCGATCGGAATCGACAGCGCACCGAGCTTCCGGCTCGCCGGATCGTCCGAGTTGAAGCTGATCCCGGTGACCTTCCCCTTCCCCAGGTCCACCGTCGTCAGCGACTTCAGCACGTCGTCCAGTTGACCGCTGGTGAAGTCGATGGTGACCTGCTGATTGCCGCGCACGGCGCCGAGATGCTCGAAGAAGCCCACGCCGTTCTTGTAGAGGACGACGCGCTTGACCGGAAGGCGGCTGGCGTCGGAACTGGCCGGCTGGGCCAACACCGGACCTTGGGTGGGCGCGCCCGCCTGCTGGGCGATGCCGACGGCGGAGGCGGCGAACACTGCCGCGCAGACAAGAGACATCAAGGTTCGCATGGTTCCTCCAGAAGACACTCGTATTAGACACCAGCCGCGAGAACGAAGCCGTCAGCCGTCAGCCGCAGCCGTCAGCCGCCAGCCGTGAGCCGCCAGCCGCGCAGCCGCCAGCCGCCAGCCGGATCAATATTCGACTCTCACCCCGCCCACCGGCGTGCGGCCCCACTGGTAGATCGGCTTGGTGGCTTTGAGGCTGTTGCTCCAGAGGTACGAGAACACGTTGTCGCGGTCGTAGATATTTTCGATTTCCGCATACACGACGAGATGCACGCTCCCCCACCTGAATCCTCTGTCTGCGCGGAGGTCGAGCCGGTGGTACGGCGGATAGGCGCTGAGGTTGATGCGGGTGAGGTCGTATTGTCCGCGCCCGGCCCGGATGGATGCCGCCGGATCGTAGGGCGTATACGGCCGGCCGCTCACGTAGCGCCAGCGCACGCCCGCGCTCCATGTCGTACCCTGGCGCCACTCGACATCGATCTGTGACTGATGGCGCAGCTCGTTTTCGGCGCGCCGCCACACGCCGTCCAGCCCGGCCTGTGAAACGCGCCAATAGGAGTACCCAAGGCCGACGTGGACATTTGCCAGAGGCGTTCCGCTCAGCCCCGCATCGACGCCGCGCGCATGCACGCGCCCGCCGCTCACCAGCTTGCCGACGAATGGGATGTCGAAGTCGGCGGCCGCAACGTTCATCACGCGGGCCGGCTCGAACTGGTCGACCGGGTACTCCCGGTAGCGCTTGTCGAAAAGGTCGAGACGCGAGACGCCACTTCTTCCATGGGCCCAGCTCGAGCCCGGCGTCCGCCTGGTTCGCCGTGATGGGCGGCAGCCCTCGATTGGTGATGTCGGAACCGATCCAGATGTACGGGATGCCCTGGCGGTAGACGCCCCAGCTGCCGACCAGCCTGACGTCGGGCCGCCAGACCCACTCCGCTTTGATTCTCGGGCTGGCGCGAGACAGGCGCGATTCGCCCCAGTAATCGACTCGAACGCCGGCCGTCGCGCGGATGTTCAACGGCAGACGGCGGGTCAGGTCCAGATACAGCGCGCTATCGGTGAACGCCATCCGGTTGACGGCCGCGATGCTCCTCCTGGCGCGGCTGAACGGCGTCGTCATGTTGTCGGCCTTGAGGTCGAAGTCCAGGTTCGCGCGTTTGATCGAGATGCCCGCCATAAGATCGCCGGCCAGCGAGACGTGCTGCTGTACCTCGGCCCGTGCGCGCCATTCGATTTCACGGCCGATATCCTGGCCGTCGGTCTTGCCGGCCCGCCAGGACTGCACGTCCATCTCGCTCGTCTCGGCGCTCACGACGAAGGTCGATGTCGTGCCAGGCCGCCAGTGACTGTCGAGGCGGAAACCGACCAGGCCGACCTTCTGATCGCCGACGATCTTGTCGGTCGCGTCGGACTCGGAAACGACGTCGATCCCGTCCCGGCCGCCGACGCCGAGCAGCGAGAGGCTGTGCGCCTCGCCCAGCGCGACGTCGAGCTTGGCGAGCGCGTCGGCGTAGGTCGGCACGACGCGATCCTTTTCGCGCGTGAAGACCAGCTCCAGGAAAGCTGCGCCGGCCCGAAACGAGCCAGGAGCCGAGGCGGCCGGGGAGCGGGCCCTCGGCGAGCGCCATCGCGCCTCCGGGGCTCGCACCCGCGGAGGCATGGATGCGGTCAGCGCGGCCGCTGCGAAGCGAAAGGTTGACCGCGGACGAGGAGCGCTCGCCGAACGCCACCGAGAACCCGCCGGCCTCGATCGACGCGTCATGGATCAGCCACGGCGGGATGATCGACAACCCGCCGCCGGTACCGCCCTGGGCGCCGAAGTGGTTCGGGTTCGGCACGTCGAACCCGTCGACTCTCGTCTGGTTCTCGATCGCGCCGCCGCCCCGCACCAGCAGGTCGTTCCGATCGTCCTGGCTTGCGGCGACACCCGGCCGCCCCTGAAGGGCGCGAAAGACGTCCTCGAGGCCGCCCGGGCTGGTGGTGATGGTTGTCGAGTCGAGCGTGGTTCGCAGTGGGCCCGCAATCGGTGCGAGCGCGGGCGGCGGCTTCTCCGCCCGGGCCTCGGTCGTCATCGCCAGGCGGTACTCGATCTCGATGGCGACGGCACAGTGCTCAGCGCTGAGATCGACCTGCGTGTCCCGCGAGACCGCGAATCCGGGCACCGCGACGGCGACGGCGTACCGGCCGAATTGAAGTTCCGGAAACGCGAACCGGCCGGATTCATCTGCGGCGACGGTCCGTCCGGACGGCTTGAGGAGGACGCTCGCCTGCCCGATGCCGGCCCGGGACACGGGATCGATGACGAAGCCGCTGATGCGGCAGGGCTGTGCTTGCGGCGCCGACAGCATACCAATCGCGAGAACCAGCTCCCCCACCATGGTTGGTCCGATCCGTCGGCATTGCTTGTTGCAGGCGGGCCTGCAACCCGTCCTCGCAGGGGGCTTGCGCCGAGCTTCCCTCTAACCTATAACCTGTAACCTATAACCTGTCACCTGTAACCTAGTACTTCCACCACGGAGCGGTCGCACCGTCCGGCTTGTGGCGCAGGATGTGCTGCGCCATCTCCTTCAGCCGCTCCGGCTGCGACGAGGCTCCGCTCCAGCAGTGGGGCTTGCCGTCGCCGTACAGGAAATAGCCTTCGTAGTGCGGGCTCGCGGTGGTCTTCATCCACGCTTCCAGCTCGCGCGTCGAGTTGTTCAGGAAGTAGGTGTCCATCGTGCCGGTGTAGACACGAATCTTGTCCACGAGCTTCGGGCCGATCTGCGACCAGTTCTTCTTCAGGTACTCCAGGAGATCGTAGTGGTCGCGCCAGTAGTTGGCCACCTCGCGGTTGATGACCCCGGTGCGCTTGTCGAAGAGCGGCTCGAAGTAGCCGTCCTTTCCAACCGGGCCGAAGACGGCCGACCAGATGTCGATCTGCTCGCCCGATCGACCCTTCGTGCCGTTGGCGAGCTCGAAGTAGTTGCGCTGCTGCGAGGTGAGCCGGACGCGGCCGTCGGTCTCACGGGAGTTGATCGTTGGTTCGCGCCGCCAGTCGTACTGTTTGTAGAACGCGTTGACATCCTGGTAGATGTTGACGCCTTCGACATCGGTGAAAGTGACGGGGTCGGGACAGTACGACCAGGTTCCGCCGAAGAACTCAGGGTGGAAGATCTGCAGCGCGAGCGACTCCCATCCGCCGGTCGATCCCCCGGAGAGGATGCGCGCGTAGGGCTCGCGGATGACGCGGAAGCGCTTCTCGATCTCGGGGATGAGCTCCTGCATGATCGCGTCGCCGTACGGGCCCACGTTCACCGAGTTCACGGCATACGAGTCGTCAAAATACGGCGTCGGGTGCTGGAAGGTCACGACGACCATGCGGGGGAAGTCGTCTTTGATCCATTCCTTGTAGACGTCGTTGCCTTCGTCGAAGCCCATCGGCGCGCGCAGTGAGAAGTGGCCCTGGACGTAGTGAACCGGGTAGATGGTCGTCTCGCTGTCGTAGTCGCGCGGCAGCAGGACAGTGGCCCCGAGGAACACCGGCCGGCCCCAGAACTTCGTCAGCATGGGGCTCTGGAACTTGATCCGCCTGACCCACTTCGTGTCGGGCTGAACCTGCACGGGCGGGATGACCTTCGTGGCGGTGAGCCTGATGGTGCCGCCCTTGGCGGGATCGATTCGGACTTTCTGGACCTCGCTGTAGAGGTTTCCAGGGCGAGCGATTCCACAGCTGGCCTTCCCACTGGTCGTCGTGCATCCAGAGGACGCGGCCGTCCGCGCGCCGGAACTCGGAGTAGAGGTTCACGAAGCCCTGCACGAAGTACTCGCCGGGAGGAAGGTCCTTCAGGCTGTCGACCGGCGAGCCGAGATCCGAGTCGTCGATGACGGCCGCCTGGCCCGGCTTGAGCTTCTCGACGTCGCGGCCGAAGAACGGTACGCCGCTCCGGCCAATCTGCAGGCGCGGCTCGCGCTCGGCCGTTCGCGAGATCATGACGTAGACGCGGCCGGTGATGGCCTCCTTGTGGGCGGCGTCCGCGAACGCGATCTCGAATCGCAATTTCGGCGGGACCGGCGCGCCTGGAGCGGCTCCCATGAGGCCGCCTGCGATGAGCACGCCAACCGCGATTCCCCCTGCGATCCTGCCATACCGTCCTGCGCGCACAGAGTCAGCCAGGCCCATGAACTCCTCCTCGAATGGGACATCATAGCAGCCATTCCTGGCGAAGCACTCCGGCTGGCGGCTGGAGGCCGGCGGCTCGTGGCGCGTATCGCCGCCGCGCATATTCAGGCGTCCTTGCCTGCGCTGTTGAGCAGATAACGCCAGGCCTCGATCACCTTGGTACCGGCCGGTGGTTTGCGGTTTCCGACTTCGTGCGCCACCAGCACGCGTTTCGCACGCGGGAACCGCGACGCAGCCTCCTCCAGCGCTGCAATTTCGCGCGTCCATGTCGGCGATGCGGAAACAGAGTATGCGACGTTGATCAGGCGCTCGGGACGATCCCGGTTTACGACCAGGTCCACCTCGTGTTCCCCGGCCAGATACCCCAGGTCCTCCCGCTGGCGACGCCAGTGAAGGAACACCACGGTCTCCAGCTTCTTGCCCACATCGATACTGGGTTCCGCGACGAACGGATACGCCAGCGCCCAATCGATCGCGTGGAGCTTCTTCGGGTTCACCGCCTGCTTCCGCAGCGAACGCTCGGCTACCGTCAGCGGGAAGACGACAAACGACTGTTCGAGATAGCCGAGGTAGTTGTAGAGGGTGTCCTTTGACAGCGCCAGTCCCTGGGATCGAAAGTCCAGGTAGAGCTTGTGGACGTTGAAGAGTGACGCTGGATGGCCCAGGCACTGACGGAGCAGCATGCGCATCACGAGCGGATTACCGACGTTGTAGCGCTCCACCAGGTCCCGGTAGAACACCAGGTCCACGTACTCCTTCAGGATGCGCGGTCGCATCGTTTCGTCGGCTAGGACGACTTCCGGCAGGCCGCCCGTCATCAGGGTACTCTTCCAAGGCTGAAGCCATGCGGCTGTCGGAGGTCCGCGAGTAGGGATGATGTTCCAGGCCGCGGAACCGCAGGAACTCCGCAAACGACAGAGGGAACACCTCGAAGGACACGCTTCGCCCGCGCAGTCCGGTGGCGAGTTCGCGCGACAACAGGTGCGAGGAGGATCCCGTGACGAACAGGCAGGCGTCCTCCGTATCGTGCAGGCGACGCAGGTAGGTCTCCCACGAAGGAACGTTCTGCACTTCGTCCAGGAACAGGTATCGCCGTCGGCCCGACACTTCGGGGTACAGCTCCTCGTGCGCCCGTAGAATCAAGTCGAGTTCGGGCACCTGGATGGGCAGAAGGCGGTCATCCTCGAAGTTGAGGTAGACCAGCCGCCGCCGATCCACCCCGTTGGCCTCCAGCCGCCGCATCGTGTCGAAGAGCAGGAAGGTCTTGCCGCTGCGCCGGACGCCCACCAGCGCGACGACCTTTTTCGGATCCAGGGGCAACTCCACCGTCCGGGGCATCGCCGCGGGCAACGGCCGCGTGGAGGACTGGGCAAGGACGTACTTCAGTGTTTCCTTATCCATAAGGAAATAATACTAATATTTATTCCCTTAGTGCAAGGACACACTCGGGTCAAAGACACCGTTACTGCCAGCATGGAACTGGCTGCCGGCAAGGCCCCGCGCGCCCTTCCCGATTCCGCGGCATTCCGATCATCGTGACCAGGGGACACCCGGCAGGATGATGAAGCCGGCTGGACCGGATACCAGGGTTGAGGTTTGTCTGCCGCCACGGCGGCCGGAAGCCCGGTAGCGTCCGATTCTCTCCCGCCGAAGGGTCTCCGGGTCGCGTTCCTGGCCTGTGAAGAGCTTCCTCCGTCGTCGTCGCCGCGGGCCACTCCTCGCCGAACGGCAGGAAGTCGTGCCGCCCGACCTCCCGGCCCTGGCTATCCTTCACGATCTGCCCGCTCTGGTCCGTCACCACCCGCACCGAGCCGAGGGTGTCCAGGTGGTAGTACTCGAGGATCTCGGTCTGGCCGGCCACAGCCGCCGGGGCGAGCGCATTCGCCACCAGTGCCGTGCCGAACAGTGTGGCCATTCGCCACCCGCCAACTCGCCGTTGGCTGTGGAGCTGCGGCTGCCGTGCTTTCACGCGCGCACGCCGGAGCCGGGTGACGGCCACGAGCAGTCCGGCCGCGATCAGGAGACTCACGAGTGCCAGTCCGCTGATGGCGAGTTTGACGGTGCGCCGGCCGGGCGCGTGCCGCTCGAGGCCACTCGGGGCTCCACGCCCGCCTCCGACAGGTCCGCCCGGGCCACTCGGGTTCGTCGCGGCCAGCGCCAGCGTGTCCGTCTGCGGTGTCGCTGCGGCCGCCTCCGGCTCCTGGCCGCCTCTTCCCGTCGACATGAGGACGGACCCGCTTGCCGAGCACATCACCAGATTGCCATCACTCTGGACCCGCATGTAGGCGCCGGGATGTCCCGCCGTCCCCGTGTGCCACCCGACCGTCCCGTTCGACAGGATCACCAGATCCCCGTCGGTCTGCATCATCGTGACGCCCGGCGGCCCCACCACGCCGGTCCACCACAGCGGCACCCCGTTGGGGGCGTAGAGGACCAGGTTCCCGTCCCCCTGGTAGATCAGGCCGAACCGCCCGTCGGTCGAAAAGACGCCCTGCCCCGGATACAACCCCTGCCCGCTCCCCAGGACATCCGTGGCCCCAGCGGGCTGCACCCTGAAGACCCCGGACACGACATGCGCCTCATACGCCGCTGTCGTCCCCGCGCTGCGCACCCGCAGCTCCAGTTGGAAGTCTCCGGTGTGCGGCGGCGTCCAGCTCAAGACCCCGTTTGGCCCATACTCTCGGACGGTGGCCCAGGTGCTCGTCGAGGCCTCATACAGCCGGTACTCATACTGATACGGCGGCAGCCCACCCGCCGTCACCGTGGCGCTGCAGGTCAGCGCGCTCGTCACGCGCATCGGCGGCATCCAGAGGTTCGGCGGAATCCGTGTGGATCCAGCGTCTGCCTGATCTGCGGTCTCCGGCCCCAGCCTCCGGTCCGACCAACCGGCAAGTCCGATGGGCGAACCGCTCGCGCGTCTAGTAGTTGATAGTCGGCCTAGCGACTGGTCCGAATATCTCTACTCGGTACGGTGGAACGAAGACAAAACCCACCCGTCCCTTGGATTCACCCGCAGATCGCATCTCGAACGAAAAGGTCAGTGTCGCACGACGCTCTCCGCGTCCGGGTTCGAAGGCCCACTGCTCGGCTGCGGACTGAGCGCTTGGCTGCAGGAGGGGATGTCCTCGCAGACACTCGGCGGAGTTTACCTTCCCTGAAGGATCTATCCTCAGGAGAACTTCGACGTCTGAACTCACGCTAGCCGACAGCGCCAGCGGAGGGTAGGCTGGCGCGGCAATCTTGGTGGCAATCGCTCTCGACCCATTCGAGCAACTGAAGCCACAGGCGAGCGCGACAACGGTCAAGGCAATTTGGAGTCGCATCACCGCACCAATGATGGAAAGAGCGGTCTGTTGAAGTTCGGATCCACGCTGTACGGGGGACGGGAGAGCGTTGCGCCGATGTTGACAGATGGAAGCCCCAGCCTCAATCTGTAGTGATTCTCGACTCCATATGCGTTGACCTCAGACTGACGCGCCGTGATATTCAGTGTCGGATTCCATCTGTCGGCGCTCACGTCAATTGATCCAATGAACGCCGCACGATCGGCTACGTGGACGCCTTCGTGAACCAGGACTGCACCCAAGTCAGAGCCGTGCAGACCTGCGGATATCAGAACCTGTGTGGCTTCAACCATCTTTCCATCTGCGAACCGCATACCCTCCCCGCTGCCCGGCTGCGCAGTCACCTGGCCGACGACGTCTGGGTATCGGCTGTCGACAACGGCCACGATTGAGACTACGACGCCGGTCTCCCCTAGCGCCCCGTACGCCTGCGCCGCACCCGAGACCTTCGGGTCGGGATTTTCGAGCGCCTTCTTTCGCGCGCCTTCGAATTGTGCCATTGCGTCGGAGCAGGATACCTCCACCATGGCGCAGCCCGAGATGTACAGACCAGTCGGATCCGTGTACTTTAGGGGGTTGTTCCGCGCATACGCGTATCGGTTCCACCGCTGCGGGTCGACCAGGTTCTCGCTGATCGTTTGGGCCGGGTCGACTGTCGTGAATCGCCCGAGTTGCGCGTGGTAGTAGCGCGCCCCGAAGTAGTCGAGCCCGGTCTCCGGGTCGTGCTCCTGCCCCGTGAACAGCTTCTTCTCCCGTGTCGTCGCCGCCGGCCACTCCTCGCCGAACGGCAGGAAGTCGTGCCGCCCGACCTCCTGGCCCTGGCTATCCTTCACGATCTGCCCGCTCTGGTCCGTCACCACCCGCACCGAGCCGAGGGTGTCCAGGTGGTAGGTCCTCGAGGATCTCCGTCTGGCCGGCCACAGCCGCCGGTACGAGTGCATTCAGCGCCAGTGCCATGCCGAACAGCGTGGCCGTTCGCCACGCGCCAACCCGGCGTTGGCTGTGGAGCTGTGGCTGCCGGGGTTTCACGCGCGCACCCCGGAGTCGGGTGACGGCTAAGAGCAGGCCGGCAACGATCAAGAGACGCACGAGTGCCAGCTCGCTGATGGCGAGTTCGACGGTGCGCCGATCGGGCGCGTGCCGCTCGAGGCCGCTCGGGGCCCCACGCCCCCCTTCGTCAGGTCCGCCCGGGCCACTCGTGTTCATCGCGGCTATCGCCAGCGTGTCCGGCTGCGGTGTCGCTGAGGCCGCCTCCGGATCCTGGCCGCCCGTCCCCGTCGACATGAGGACCGCCCCGCCAGCCGAGCACATCACCAGATTGCCATCACTCTGGACCCGCATGTAGGCGCCGGGGTGCCCCGCCGTCACCGTGGCGCTGCACGTCACCGGTGCATTCGGACGGGGCGGCGGCGTCCCGTTGTTTAGGGCCGGCGTGCACGAGGCCACCACCTGCCCGTCGGTGATAGCGGTATAGGTCGTCACTGTCTTGCGGCACGGACCATGGCGGATCGTAATGGCCTCCGCCTTCTCGCGGGACAGGCCGAACCATGTGACCTCCGGATCGGCGAGCACGCCGTCGAGCACCAGGAAGCGCGCCTGCCGATCCGCGAAACCGGAAGCCTTCACCGCAGCCACACGATCAGCGTCAGTTATCGCGTGTCAGATCTCCAGTCGCTCTTCCCGGGCACCTGTTCCTCCGTACCGCTGGACAAAGTACGACCCTTCGCGGGGGCCGAATCGGCGGACAAGCGGTACAGCTGTTTCGGCGAGGTGCCTTGCGTCGGGTCCGTAGAGATACAGCACTCCCCACCCATTGCCAAACTCGTGTCCGTCGTACTCGCCGGCAGCCGCATCGTTCACGGCCGCAGCGAGCTGGTCTTCAAGCTCGAATATGCCCTCCCGATCCTCGGCCGTTCCGAACGTGTCGTCAGACAGCCTAATGAAGACCAAGAGCGCCTGCTCGGTATTAGTGGGCTTGGTCATTTGACAGCGTACCCTGCTTCTTTGAGGAGATCGTAACCACGCCTGAGCGCGTCGGCGTACTTCTCGTTCGTCTTCGCGATGCTGTTGATCTTGTTCAGCAGCGTGCCGCCGTCCTTGCCCAGCTTGTGGACCTCTATGAGAGCCTGTTCGACGGCGCGCGCGTCGGCACGGGAGAGTCCCTCAAGACCCTTCACAGCTCCGATCTCGATCCCCTTTGACGCGGCATGTTCCGCAGCACGACGGGCAACGTTGTTGGTAATCCCGACGTACTCGACGACATCCTCCGCTCCGCGCGCTACGTAGACCGCCGTCTCCGCCGCTTTGCCCGCCTTGGTCGCACCCCGCACTGCCAAGCCAGCACCCGTTACGCCAGGCACCAGGATCGCCCCGACATCGGCCGCGAGCGCGCCCCAATTCCCCTTAGTGGACCCTTCCTTGGCGAGCTTGTGCAAGTCGTAGACGACGAAGCCGATGTCGAACAGCGTGTCGATCGCGCGCCCGTCCGGGTCCACGTACCGGATCGGGTTGTTGCGGACATAGGCATAGCGGTTCCACCGCTGCGGGTCGACCAGGTTCTCGCTGATCGTCTGGGCCGGGTCGACCGTCGTGAACCGCCCGATCGTGCGCGCGGTAGTACCGGGCCCCGAAGTAGTCGAGTCCGGTCTCCGGGTCGTGCTCCTGGCCCGTGAACAGCTTCTTCTCCCGTGTCGTCGCCGCCGGCCACTCCTCGCCGAACGGCAGGAAGTCGTGCCGTGCCTCCACCTGCCCCGTCGCCCGCTTGGTCACCACCCGCACCGAGCCGAGGGTGTCCAGGTGGTAGTACTCCAGGATTTCGGTCTGGCCGGCCACAGCCGCCGGGGCGAGTGCATTCAGCCACCAGTGCCGTGCCGAACAGCGTGGCCATTCGCCACCCGCCAACTCGCCGTTGGCTGTGGAGCTGTGGCTGCCGGCTTTCACGCGCGCACGCCGGAGCCGGGTGACGGCCAAGAGCAGTCCGGCCGCGATCAGGAGACACACGAGTGCCAGTCCGCTGATGGCGAGTTCGACGGTGCGCCGATCGGGCGCGTGCCGCTCGAGGCCGCTCGGGGCTCCACGCCCACCTTCGTCAGGTCCGCCCGGGCCACCGCAGTCATCGGGGCCATCGCCAGCGTGTCCGGCTGCGGAGTCGCGGCGGCGGCCTCCGGCTCCTGGCCGCCCGTCCCCGTCG
The DNA here is from genome assembly GCA_963843385.1 of uncultured Acidobacteriota bacterium. Classification (GTDB taxonomy): domain Bacteria; phylum Acidobacteriota; class Vicinamibacteria; order Vicinamibacterales; family JAKQTR01; genus CAVOHU01. The sequence continues at coordinate 135,855 of CAWJJY010000002.1, read as the reverse complement.
ACATGAGGACCTCCCCGCCAGCCGAGAACATCACCAGATTGCCATCACTCTGGACTCGCATGTAGGCGCCGGGATGTCCCGCCGTCCCCGTGTGCCATACGTCCGTCCCGTTCGACAGGATCACCAGATTCCCGTCCGTCTGCATCATCGTGACGCCCGGCGGCCCCACCACGCCGGTCCACCACAGCGGCACCCCGTTGGGGGCGTAGAGGACCAGGTTCCCGTCCCCCTGATAGATCAGGCCGAACCGCCCGTCGGTCGAAAAGACGCCCTGCCCCGGATACAACCCCTGCCCGCTCCCCAGGACATCCGTGGCCCCAGCGGGCTGCACCTTGAAGACCCCGGACACGACATGCGCCTCATACGCCGCCGTCGACACCGCGCTCCGCACCCGCAGTTCCAGTTGGAAGTCCCCGGTGTGCGGCGGCGTCCAGCTCAAGACCCCGTTTGGCCCATACTCTCGGACCGTGGTCCAGGTGCTCGTCGAGGCGTCGTACACCCGATACTCATACTGATACGGCGGCAGCCCGCCCGCCGTCACCGTGGCGCTGCAGGTCACCGGCGCATTCGGACGGGGCGGCGGCGTGCCGTTGTTCAGGGCCGGGCGTGCACGAAGCCACTACCTGCCCGTCCGTGATCGGGGTAAAGGTGGTGTCCTTCCGCCAGGTCTCCACGCGAGGAGGGCCATCAAAGTAGAACGTCACTGTGACGCCTCCGGTCGTCGTTCGTGGATACGCGTGGGTCACAAGGCCGAGCACATCGTAGCGCCAACTCCGCGCCGAACCGGATGCAGGATCCTCCACTCCCTCGGTCGCGGTCCCCGTCTCGGACGCAATGGTCCCATCGGGGTTGACTACGCGGGCTGCCGAAGCTGGCGGGTTCGCTAATTCCAGAGATCGGGGCGAAAGGCCGCGGCATTGGCGTAGAGGATTCCTGAGACGGTACCCGGCCCACGGGTCCTGCGGCCGCGCTGCGCTCCGTTATCAGCTCGTTGGGCGTGCAGGCAGGCCGGCTGCGACGCCTCTAGCTCTTCCAATCCGGCGTGGCGACAAAGGCGCGGGTGATCTCGGCGACTGTCAGGGTGCCGCAGTTGCCCATTGCCAGCTTCAGCTCGCCTTCCAGGATTTCGATCACCCGATCGACGCCCGCCTGGCCGAACGCCCCCAGGCCCCAGAGATAAGGACGTCCGATTCCCACGGCCTTGGCACCCAACGCGATCGCCTTGAAGACATCGGTCCCCCGGCGAACGCCCCCATCGACGAACACGGGAACGCGATCGCCAACTTCGGCCACGACTTCGGGCAGCGCCTCGATGGATGGGCGCAGGGTCTCGGTGGCGCGACCGCCGTGGTTTGATACCAGTATGGCGTCGGCCCCGTGCTCCACGCAGAGCCGCGCGTCATCGCGCGTCTCGATCCCCTTGATGATGAACCTGCCCTTCCAGAACTTCCGCAGGCGGTCGACAAACGCCCAGTCCATGGCAGGATCCGTCGGGCGCAGGCCGGTCATGTCGATGCCGTCGTACATCGGGCGCTCCTGGGGGGACGGGCCCGCGGCACTCTTGTGGCAGGTGGTGCACTGGCTTATGTCTCTCGGTCGCGTGCGGAGGAAGGTTTCACTGTTCCGGCCGGTGGTGTTATCCACGGTGAGCGCAATCACCGAGCAGCCCGCGGCCTCGACGCGTCGCAAAATCTTCTCGCAGGCGTCCCACGAGTTCGGAGCGTAGAACTGCTGCCACACGGGCCGGCCGAAGGCCTTGTTGACGTCCTCAACGGCGACCGAAGTCATGGTGGACAACACCAACAGAGTGCCGCGCGCCCTGGCTGCCCGCGCGACGGCCAGCTCGCCGTCTGGGAAGAACGCCTTGTCGCCCGATGTCGGGCACAAGAAGATGGGGCTGTTGTAGACGGTGCCGAAGAGCTCGACGCGCATGTCGACTTTGGTGGCGTCGCGCAGGCGGCGTGGACGCAGCCGGACGTGCTGGAATCCGTCGCGATTGGCGCGCAGCGTGCCGTCGTCGTCTACGCCGCTGACCATGTAGGCCCAATGGCCGGGCATGACCTTGCGGTGAGCGGCTTCCTCGAAATCGAAGACGTCCAGCGCGCTGGCCGGATCGGCGATGACGCCAGGCTTTGCCGGAGTGCTCTGGGCAAGGCCTGTTCGTTCGAGGAACGCGGCGACTCCGCCAAGAGCAGCGACATAGGGGCTTGCCGCCAGAAACTTGAGCAGTTCACGGCGGGCCGTGAAGGCCGAGGCAGGTTGTCGCATGGGTGCTGCGCATGATATCGCTCGAGGCCTCTTCCTACAAGCGAGCGACGATGCGGCGCCTCGCCAGTCGCCAGCCGCCAGCCAGTCCTGAGCGAGCGGAGCGAGTCGAAGGGCCGCCAGCCGCCAGCCGCCAGCCGCCAGCCGAAGTTGATTGGCCCCTACTTCAGCGTCTTCCGCGATCGCGCCGTGGCGAGCATCATCACGGTGACGCCCCAGATCAGCATGTAGAGCGCTTCCCGCCAGAACACGTGCAGCCCGACGCCCTTGAGGAAGATGCCCCGGACGATCACGAGGAAGTAGCGCAGCGGAATCAGGTAGGTAATCGGCTGGATGATCGCCGGCATGTTCTCGATCGGAAACAGGAAGCCGGACAGGTAGATCATCGGCAGCATGAAGAAGAACACCGCCGTCATCATGGCCTGCTGCTGCGTCCGCGACACGGTCGAGACCAGGAGGCCGAGCCCCAGCGTGCACAGCAGGTAGACGATGGACAGGCCGACCAGCAACGGGAAGCTGCCTCGAAGCGGAACCTGGAACCAGAGCACCGCGACGCCCGTGACGAGGAACACGTCGATGAGCCCGATCAGGCCGAAGGGCAGCAGCTTGCCCACGGTGAGTTCCCACCGGCGAAGCGGCGTCACGTTGAGCTGCTCGAAGGTGCCGAACTCCTTCTCGCGCACAATCGCCATCGACCCGAGCACGACCGTCACGACCATAAGCAGCAGGGCGAGGACACCGGGCACCATGAAGTTCCGGCTCGACAGCAGCGGGTTGAACCAGACCCGGACCCTCGCCTCGAGCCCGCCCCTCGATGGTCCCGAGGAAGGGCGCTGCTTCTGAACGAGGTCGGTCGCCTTTTCCGCGATGAGGTTCGACGCGTAGCCAAGCGCAATGTTGATCGAGTTCGAATCGGTCCCGTCCGCCACCAACTGCAGGGTCACCGGCGTGCCACCCGCCACCATCCTCCCGTAGTCCGGCGGAATGGCCAGCGCCATCCACGCGTCCCGAGTCTCGAGATCGTGGGCCACCTCGTTGACGGTCGTCACGACCTTGATGACGCGGAAATACGGCGACCCGGAAAACTGACCGATCAGATCGCGGCTGGCGGGCGAACGATCGCCGTCCGCCACTACGATTGGCACGTTCTGAACATCGGTGGTGGCCGCATACCCCAGCACGAGGAGCTGGATCACAGGCGCGAGGAAGATCACGGGGAACATCCGCGGATTGCGCCGCAGCTCCTGGAACTCCTTCCGCACGAGGAAACGCAGCCGCCTCATCTCTACCCCCGCTCCCTGGCCAGCCGGATCGAGGCCAGGCCGAGCATGACGACCGCGTATATTCCGAGCGCCGCGAACTGCGGGCCCACGATGTCGAGCCCGACGCCCTTCAGGACGATGCCGCGCAGCGCCCCAAGGAAGTAGCGCGCGGGGACGATGAACGTGACGATCTGAATCGGGACCGGCATGCTCGAGATCGGAAAGACGAATCCCGACAGCAGGAACGTCGGGAGAAGCGACAGGAGCAGGCTGATCAGGAATGCCAGCGCCTGGGAGTCGACCATCGTCGAGACGAGCAGCCCGGTTCCGAGCGCGCCCACCAGGAACAACGACACGGCCGCGAAGAGCAGCAGCCACGAGCCGCGCACCGGCAGGCCGAAGAGCACCATCGCCGCGAAGATGATGAGAAACGCAGACAGCAGCGAGATGACAAAGTAGGGAATCGTCTTGCCGACCACGTACGAGACCGTGTTGATGGGCGCCATGCGCACCTGCTCCCACGTCCCGCGCTCCTTCTCGCGGACGATCGAGAGCGAGGTGGACACGACCGAACTGATCATCACGATGAACGCGATGAGCCCGGGGACCAGGAACAACGTGCTCTTGAGTTCGGGGTTGTACCAGATCCTGGGCTCGACGTTGATCGGCGGCTGCAGGCGCCGCCCGCCGGCCATCTCCACCTGCAGTTGGGCCGACAGGCCGCGCACGATCGCCTGGGTGTAGCCGAACACGATGGTCGCGGTGTTGGCGTTGTCGCCATTGACGATGACCTGGACGGCGGATCCCCGGCCGTCCCTGAGGTCACGCGTCATCCCTTCGGGAATCACGAGGATGGCGCGGACGTCTCCGTGATCGACCAGGCCCTCGGCCTCTTCCAGCGAATTGGCGCTTCCGAACAGGTCGAAGTAGCTGGAGTTGGTGAACGCGGCAATCAGCTCGCGGCTCTCGCGGCTGTGCTCCCGATCGACGACGGCGATCGGCACGTGCCGGATGTCCCAGTTGAGCGCGTAGCCGTAGAGCACCAGGAAGAAGGCCGGCACGAAGAGCAGGATCGCGAGCGTGCGCGTGTCGCGCACGATCTGCGACAGCTCCTTGCGCGCCACCGCGAGTGCCTTCCTCATACGGCGGCGCCTCCCGATCGCTCGACCACGTCCATGAACACGTCCTCGAGCGACGGCGTCACCGGCTCCATGCTGTCGACGCGCAGCGACCGCTCCTCGAGCGCCACCGCGAGTGCCTTCCTCATACGGCGGCGCCTCCCGATCGCTCGACCACGTCCATGAACACGTCCTCGAGCGAGGGCGTGACCGGCTCCATGCTGTCGACGCGCAGCGACCGCTCCTCGAGCCTGCGCCGCAGCGGTTCGACGTCGTGCTCGCCCGCTTTCAGCCACACGTGCAGGCTCGTGCCGAACAGGCTCGTCTTCTCCACCGAGGGCACATCGTCCAGCGCGCGCAGCGCGACCATCGGCTGCGAGGTCCTGATCTCGATGACCGCGCGCGCTTCGAACACGCGCTTGAGCTCGTGGACCGTGCCGAGCGCCGCGATCCGCCCGGCGTGCATCAGCGCGAGCCTGTGGCAGTACTCCGCTTCATCGAGGTAATGCGTCGTCACGAACACGGTGACGCCCTGTGAAGAGAGCTGGTTGATCAGCGCCCAGAACTGGCGCCGCGACACGGGATCCACGCCGCCCGTCGGCTCGTCGAGGAAGAGGATCGGCGGCTCGTGGAGAATGGCGCATCCGAGGGCGAGCCGCTGGCGCCAGCCACCGGCCAGATCCCGCGCGAGGGTGCGCTCTCGACCCTGCAGGCCCGCCATCTCCACGGCGAAACGCTTGCGCGCGGCGAGGCGCCTGTCGTCGAGGCCGTAGAGGCCGCCGAAGAACTCGATGTTCTCCTCGACCGTGAGGAGTTCGTACAGCGAGAACCGCTGTGACATGTAGCCGATGCGCCGCTTGACGCCTTCCGGGTTCTTGCGCACATCGATGCCGCCGACCGTCGCAAATCCTGAGGTCGGCTCGAGCAGGCCGCAGAGGATGCGGATGGTGGTGGACTTGCCCGCCCCATTGCTCCCCAGGAAGCCGAAGATCTCCCCGGGCTCCACGTCGAAGGAGACATGGTCGACCGCCACGAACGCGCCGAACCGGCGGGTCAGATCGCGCGCGGTGACTGCAAACTCGGTCGCCATCCTGGTAGTCCTACTTCCCGAGCGCCCGGTCCAGCCGCGACTGGGCCAGGCGCGTGTTCGCCAGCGCGCGCGTCCGGTCCAGCTCGGCCTGCAGCAGCGCGACCTGCGCGTCAACGACGTCGGTGGCCTGCACGACTCCGGCGGCAAACCGGTCCGTGACGACGCGCCGCGCCTCCTCGGCCGAGCGGACGGCGTCCGAGGCGGCCTGGATCGAGGCCCGCGCGGATTCGAGATCGAGGCGGCGCTGGCGGACCTCGAGATCCAGGACCGAATCGAGTTCCGCGAGCCGCTGCTCGAGTGCCCGTTGATTGGCTGCCAGTTCCGCGGCGTCAGCCTTGGCCCGCCCTCCGTCCCAGAGCTGCCATCCCACGTTCACGCTGAGGTCCCACGAATCTTTCCAGGTCGCCGCGCGCGGGAAGATCCTGGGGTTCGGGCGCGCGTAATCGAGGCCGGCGCCGACGCCCACGGTGGGCAGGAGCGAGGCGGCAACGGCGGCGCGCCGTTCTTTCATCGCGTTGACGCGCTGCCGGAGCGCCATCAGCTCGGGACGCGCCGCGCGGGCCTGTTCGATCAATCGATCGACGGGCGGCGGCTCGGGAACCGGTTCTTCGATCGCGGCGACAATCTCGATGGCGGTGTCCGGCGGGAGGCCGGTCAGCCGTCGAAGGCTGGCCTCGGCCAGCGCATGCGCGTTCTCCGCTTCGATGAGGAGCTGCTGCTGGCGCGAGCGCTGCGCCTCGGCGCTGTACACGTCGTTCTGCGCCAGGATGCCGACCGCGAGCATGTTCTTCGTGTCCTTCACGTGCGCGTCCATCCGCTTGAGCGCCTCGCCGACCACGCGCATGGCCTCCGTCGAGGTGACCACGCCCCAGAAGCTTACGGCGGCTTCGAGCCGGATATCGGTCCGCAATGTCTCGATGTCCTTCCCCGCCGCGTTCAGGTCCGACAGGGCGGCGCGCTCCAGTGCCGAAACCCGCCCGGAGCTGAAGACGAGCCACTGCAGGTCGACCCGGCTCCTCCAGTTGTCCGGAATGTCCGGGTAGATGATCTTCGGCGGCGCGCCCGGGAGCTGGATGCCGAATTCCTGGACGTGGTTGGTCCGCGTGTAGCCGGCGAGCAGCGTGACGATCGGCATGTCGGCGGCTGCGCGGCCCGCGACGGCGGCGCGGGCGGCGTCTTCACGCGCCGTTGACTCGCCGATGCGGTGGCTCGACCTGACCGCGCGATCGATGGCCTCGTCGAGCGTCAGCCGGACGGCGGCCGTGCTGCCCTGCGGTGCCGGCTGCGCGTGGGCCTGCAGGGCGAGAAGCAGCGCGACGGCAACAGCCAGCGCGCCGAGGAAGCGTTGTCCTATGCGTGTCACGGTGTCCTCTCCGTATCCCTCTCGTCCCTGCGTCATCGTCTTTTCTCGAGCCCTCGCCGCCTCGCAACAGGCGCTCGTCTCAACACCGCGTCAGGCGTTGGTCTCCTGCTGAGGATCTCCCGCGGGCCCTCCGACGCGCTCGATGAAGACGTCCTCGAGCGAGGCCGGAATGTCGCGCACACTGGCCACCTCGAGATTCCTGTCCGTCAGCGCGCGGCGAATCGTCGCGATCGCGTCGTAGTCCTCACCCGCGCCAAGCCGCACGTGCAGGCGCTCGCCGAACACCTGGACGTCGGCCACGGATTTCATGCCGCGGATCACTTCAAGCGTGGCGGCCTGGGGCTCCGCGATCACCTCGATGAGGCGCCCCGTGAACTGGTTTCGAAGCTCCGACGGATCATCGAGGGCCAGCAGGCGCCCGGCGCTCATCAGCGCGACGCGCGAGCAGCGCTCGGCCTCGTCCAGGTAGGGCGTCGCCATCAGGATCGTGATGCCCTGCCCGAGGAACTCCGAGAGCAGGCGCCAGAACTCGCGCCGCGACACCGGGTCAACGCCCGTCGTCGGTTCGTCGAGCAGGACGATCTCGGGCTCGTGGATGAGCGTGCACGCGAGTGCGAGTTTCTGCTTCATGCCTCCCGAGAGCCGATCGGCGAGACGATCGCGAAATTGCGTCAACTGCATCATCTCGAGCAGGCGGGTGCGGCGCTCTTTGTAGCCCTTCAGGCCATGGATCTCGGCAAAGAACGCCAGGTTCTCGTCGATGCTGAGATCGCCGTAGAGCGTGAACCGCTGCGAGAAGTACCCGACCGATCGCGTGATCGCCGCGTGGTCGTGAACCGGGTCGTGCCCGCCGACGCGAATGGTCCCCGAATCGGCCCGCAGCAATCCGCACAACAGGCGGATGGTCGTCGTCTTGCCGGCGCCGTCGGGGCCGATGAGACCGAACATCTCGCCGCGGCGCACCTCGAACGACACGTCGCGCAGGGCCTCGGTTGCGCCGAAGTGCTTCGAGACACGATCGAGAGCGAGCGCGGTTTCGGACACTGGTTCTACGATCGTTCACACAGGAACAACAGCAGCCGGTGCCTGGCTGCGGGCCTCAGGCCAATCCGTGGTTCGTTTACGAAAGGACGAGCGTGAATCGCCCTGCGGGTGGCCGGGCGTCCAGGCACCTGGACGGCCCGCAGGTTCCCCGAGCGAGCGGGAGTCGTCAGCGAGACCAGACGCGAAGCGGTCGCGAGCTTCGGCCGCTCGTCGAGGGGCAAGACTCGGTCGCGTGGACACGCCCTGCGAGCCGGCCAGTGTGCCGACGCCCGGACAGGACCCGCAGGACGAGCGCCAACTCATACTCGTGGTCTCCTATCTACTTCGTCGCCAGCTTGATGTCGGCCTCGACCGGCATGCCCTGTTTCAGCACGCCCTTCCTGTTATCCACCGACACCTTGACGCGGTACACGAGCTTCGAGCGCTCCTCGGCCGTCTGCACGTTGCGCGGCGTGAACTCGGCCTTGGGCGAGACGAAGGTGATCGTGCCCTCGATTCCGGTGCCTCCCGCATCGGTGTAGAGCGTGGCCTTCTGACCGAGGACGATCCGCGGCACGAACGGTTCGTCGACATAGACATTCGCCCACACGTTGTCGAGATCCGCGACGATGATGAGCGGCGTCCGCGGCGCGATGAGCTCGCCCTGGTCCACCAGCTTCTGCGTCACAACGCCACTCGCCGGCGCCGTCACCGTTGCGTCGTTGAGCGCCTTCTCGAGTGTGGCGATCTGGGCGTCGGCCACGGCCACCCGCGCGCGGGCAGCGTCCACTTCCTCCGGCCTCGCGCCCGACCGGAGGCGGGCCAGCGCCTCGGCCGCGGCGCGCACGCGTTCCTCGGCTCCCTTTACACGGTCCTTCGCCACGTCCCTCCGGCTTGCGGCATCGTCCCGTGCCTTCTGGGACCCTGAGTTCTGCGAGAGCAGCGTCTGGAAGCGGGTGAAGTCGCGCTCGGCCGACGTCACGTCCTGGTTGGCGGCGGCGAGATCGGCGACCGCGGCGGCGCGCTGGGCGTCGGCCTGGCGGATGTCTTCCTGGCGGGACCCGGCGAGCAGGAGGCGCAGCTGCGCGTCGTTCGCCTGCCGCTCGGCCTTCGCCCGGCGCAACGCGAGTTCCACGTCAGAGGTGTCGAGCTTCGCAATCAGCTGGCCGGCCGCCACGCGTGTCCCTTCGATCACGTTGAGATTGACCAGCCGGCCGCCCACCTCGGCCGAAACCTGGACTTCGGTGGCCTCGACATAGCCGGAGACGCGAACACTGTCGGTTGGCGCCTTCTGCCGGCATCCGGGAGCGGCTGCGATCAGCAACGCCAAGACGACCAGTGCCCTGCCGGCAGTGCGCAAGCGGCTGCGCGGCCTGGGCGCCGATCGGGACGAACGCTCCCGCGTCCCTGGTGCGGCCGGTGCCTGGACGATATGTCCGCCGAGAGTCGTGGGCTGCGTGCGTGGGGTCATGATGCTCTCTCCGGGGCGGCGTGGCGTGACAGTGGTCGACGCGCTGCGGTGTCTCGCGCGACCGCGCGCCGGTTCATTTGCTGGAGGTGACGGATGAACTCGGCCGGGCCGAGCCGTGACGCATCTACCGCCGCGAAGCTGGCCAGCTTCGCCTGAATCGGTTTCGACGTGAGGTACACGATCACCGGCCAGATCGTGGTCAGGTGCATCAGCAGCGGGTCCACCCGCCGGAACTCGCCGCGGGCGGTGCCTTCAGACACGATGGTCGTCATCACCCCGAGCATGCGGACCATCGGCTGCAGCGTCTCGGGCTCGACGTGCCGGCCGCCCTCGGCGATTTCGCGAAGCATGATGGGCGGCAGGTTGGGCCGCGCGAGGCCGGCGTTGACCAGCTCTGCGACGAAGGCGTCGAGCTTCTCGAACGGCGTCAGGCTCGGCCAGCGCGATGGGCCGGATGCGGTCGACCAGTTCGGTGAGCATGGTCTGCAGCAGTTCGCGATAGAGCGCCTGCTTGCTGCGGAAGTGGTAGTAGATCATCGCCTTGTTCACGCGAGCCCGGGCGGCGATGCGGTCCACCTTGGCGCCGTCGAAGCCGCGGGCGGCGAACTCGGCACACGCGGCGTTGATAATGCGTGTGCGCGAGTCGGGCGCGGAACGCGAGCGGCGGGCGGGAGCGGCGGGTTTCATGGTCTGGCGCCAGGATTGACTAACTAACTAGTTAATATAACTGACCGGCGGGCGGTGTCAAGGGCGCCCGGGCCCGACCGGCTTGCGGCTGGCCAAGATCCCCGTGGCGCGCCACAGCTTGCCAGCGGAAAGCGCCCCTTGCAGCTTGTCGACCGGCTCTGGCGGATTCGCGACTCGGCAGCCCCATCGCGCAGGGATCCGAGAACACGCTTGCCGACTCGGCAGGTGCAGCAGCGTGTCAGCCGGCTCAAATGATGCCGCTAGGGTGGCTAACCGGGTACCTTGGGTTTACGGCCGCATCTGTTCGTCCAGGAACTTGAACACCTCTGGCTCCCAGATGCTCACACCGAGGTAGACGAAGTTGTGCCCGTCGTCAGCGGTCTGGCCGATGGGTGGGTAGATCCTGTCGCGGTGCGGCTTCCCGAGCCGCACCATTTCAGCCGAAAGCGCCCTTGCAGGCGCGACCGAGTAGTCATTCGCGGCCTGGATGAAGAAGACCGGGGCGGTCGTGCGGCCGATGGCTGCGAGGAGCCGCTCGCGCAACGTCGGCGAGCGCTCCCAGCTGCCGGCCGAGCCGCCGAACACAATTGCGGCGCGAATCCTCGTGTCGCGCTCGGCCACCAGCAGCGTGAGAGAACCGCCGAATGAATGCCCGGCTACCGCGACGCGGCGAGCGTCAACTCCGGGAAGCGCGCGCAGGAATGCGAGACCGGCCAGGGCGTCGCTCAGTTGATCGGTCTCGAGCAACCGCAACTGCAGCACGTTGCGCGCCTCCTGCCCGTGTGCCGCGAGTTCGCGGTCCATGAGGTCAGCGGCCGACGGGCCCTGGTCGACCGACAGGCCGGACCCGCGCCGGAAGAGGAAGAGGAATACGTAACCGTGTCTGGCGAAGACTGGGCCGACCGTCGCGGCTTGCTCGGACTGCCGCTCAGGAGTGGTCCCGCTCCCGTGGTTAAACAGCACGGCGGGGTACGGGCCGCGGCCCTTGGGGCGCCACAGAAGGGCGTGCAATTTGAGCGTCCCGCTGGGAACGACGACGGTATCAGGCCCCGCGGGCATCTGGCCCTCAGCCTGAGGCGCGAGCGCGGAGACCAGCGCGAGCGTGAGAAACAGCACGTGCGGCTTCGTCATCGGATCCTCGAAGTTCCCTGGCGGCGCCCATTGTTCTTCAATCGCAGCCTACCCAGAAGTGCGGTGGCCTTATCACTGCGCGCTACCAAGCCTATCCCGGCTCGCGCACATCCCTGACATGGCAGGTCACGACCGCACAAGACGTGGCAGAAGGGATCGCCGATGCGAGTCGCGGTCTCCGTTCTCGGCCCGCCTGGATCCATACATGGCCCACCCGTGTATGATGCTCGCGCCCGCCGTCTGGATTCGTCGTGACGGCGCATCCCAACCAGGAGATACCCGTGCCGCAGCGAATCTCACGACGCTCCTCCCTCTTGGCCCCCGCCGCCCTGTCATGCCTCACGGTGCTGATCGCGTCGCTGGTCAGCCTGTCGGTCATCGCCCAGGAACAACGACGGACCGACCCACCAAAGGGTGTCACTTCCGCCGACTACGCGCGCGCCGAGCGGTTCCTCGCACCCGCCCTGGCTGGATTGGTCGTAGGCGGGTCGGCCGCCGCCACCTGGCTGCCCGACGAGCGCTTCTGGTATCGCAGCCAGACGACCGATGGTTACGAGTTCATCCTCGTGACCCCGGCGTCGCGATCGCGCAAGCCGGCGTTCGATCACGCGAATCTTGCCGCGGCGCTCTCGACGGCGTCGGGGTCGAAGTTCGGCGCGGGCCAGGTGCCCTTCCAGTCGATCGACCTGTCTGCTGACAACAAGGCGGTCGCGTTCGATTTGAACGGGCGCCGCTGGTCGTGCGACGTGCTCGGAACACGCTGCGCCGACACTGGCGTCGCGTCGCCTGCCGCATCGGCGCCGGGACGCGGGGGCGGCGGGCGCGCCGGCGCTGGCCGGGGCGGTGCCATGGGCAACGCGGTGCCGTCGCCAGACGGCAAGCAGACAGCCTTCATCCGCGACTGGAATCTCTGGGTCCGCGACGTCGCCACGAACCGCGAACGCCAGCTCACGACGGATGGCGTGAAATACTTCGGCTACGCGACGGACAACGCCGGCTGGAGCAGCAGCGACCGCGCCATCGTGCTGTGGTCGCCGGACTCGAAGAAGATCGCCACCTACCAGCAGGACGAGCGCGAGGTCGGCGAGATGTATCTCGTCAACACTCCGGTCAATCCGGTAGGCCACCCGACGCTTCGAATCTCGAAGTTCCCATTGCCTGGCGACAAGACCATGGCGATGCTCCATCGCGTCATCATCGACGTCGACACGGCGCGCGTGATCCGCTTCCAGATACCTCCGGACTACCACCGCGCCACGCTTGGTGACGATGTGAGCCTGAGGGACTGGCAGTGGAAGCCGGACGGCTCCCAGCTCGCGTTCATCTCGACCTCGCGCGATCACAAGCAGGCCGTGCTGCGCGTTGCCGACGCATCGACAGGAGCCATCCGCACGGTGATGGAGGAGAAGGTCGCGACGCAGTACCAGTCGCGCGTCGGATGTCAGGTGCTGTGGGCCACCGGCGAGGTCATCTGGTATTCCGAGCGCGACAACTGGGGCCACCTCTATCTATACGATTTCGCGACGGGCGCGCTCAAGAACCAGATCACGAGCGGCGACGGCCCCGTGATGCAGATGACCAGGCTCGACGAGAAGACCCGCACGGTCTGGTTCCAGGCCCAGGGCCGCGAAAAGGGTGAAGATCCGTACTTCCGCCACTACTACCGCATCGGTCTCGATGGCCGCGGGTACACATCCCTCACGCCCATCATTGGCGATCACACGATTCAGCTCTCGCCCTCAGGCCGGCTGATCGTCGACTCTGTCTCGCAGCCGGATGTCGAGCCATCCGTTGCGCTGCGCGACGGCGACGGCAGGTTCCTGATGATGATCGAGAAGGCCGACATCTCCAGGCTGACCGCGACGGGCTGGAAGCCGCCGATGCCCATCACGATGAAGGCCCATGACGGCAAGACCGACATCTACGGCCTGATGTTCCGGCCGACCACCTTCGACCCCGCGAAGAAGTACCCGATCGTCAACAACGTCTATCCCGGCCCGCAGACCGGCAGCACGGGGGGCCGTGCCTTCACCCCCGCACGCGGGGACCGCCAGGCTCTCGCCGAGCTCGGCTTCATCGTCGTCACCATCGACGGGATGGGAACGCCCGGACGATCGAAGGCGTTCCAGGACGCCTATTACGGCGCGATGGGCCGCGACAACACGATTCCCGATCAGATGGCCGGGATGAAGGAACTGGCGGCGAAGTATCCGTGGATCGATCTGGATCGCGCCGGCATCTGGGGACATTCGGGCGGGGGGTTCGCGACGACCACCGCGATGTTCCGGTGGCCGGATTTCTTCAAGGCGGGCATCGCCGAATCGGGCAACCACGATCAGCGCCTGAACGAAGACGACTGGGGTGAGCGTTACCAGGGCCTCGTCGTCCGAAATCCCAACGGCACGGACAACTACCAGGCCGAGGCGAACCAGGAGTTCGCGGCCAACCTCAAGGGCCACCTCCTGCTCGCCCACGGCACGATGGACACCAACGTGCCGCCGTACCAGACGATGCTCATCGCCGATGCGCTGATCAAGGCGAACAAGGACTTCGATCTATTGATGCTGCCGAACCAGAATCACGGGTACGGAACGGCGTCGCCCTACATGATGCGGCGCCGCTGGGACTACTTCGTGAAGTGGCTCATGGGAGTCGAGCCGCCGAAGGAGTACCTGATGCAGCAGCCGGGTGGAGGGCGCGGTGGTGCGTCGGCGGCCGCAGCTGCGACAGGAGGCGCTCCGGCGACGCAAGGGCCAGGGCAGTCCCAGGGTCCGAGAGAGCCGACCCGGGCCGACATCCTCCGCGGCGGGTGGGGACCCTTCCGCGCGAACAACGATCTCCTCTCGTATCACCTCGACATCCGGGTCGACCCGGAGAAGAAGTTCATCAGCGGGAAGAACACGATCCGTTTCCGGATGCTGCAGGACGGCACCAGGATCCAGCTCGACCTGGTGGACAGCCTGAACATCGACAAGATCCTGCTTGGCGCCATACCGCTGAAGTTCGAACGGGAACTGGGCGCCGTGTTCGTGGATTTTCCGGAGAAGCTCGTCAAGGGCCGGACCTATTCGATCGACTTCTACTACTCAGGCAACCCGAAGGAAACTGGCCGATTCGGCGGGATGACGTTCCGCAAGGACGCGGCGGGCCGGCACTGGATCAACACCGCCTGCCAGGGACCAGGGGCGAGCGTCTGGTGGCCGAACAAGGACCAGCAGCGCGACGAAGTGGAGAACATGCGGCTGAGCGTCTCGATCCCCAACGACCTGGTCGACGTGTCCAACGGCAAGTTCATGGGCAAGGCGGACCTGGGAGACGGCTACACGCGGTGGGACTGGCTCATCCAGTACCCGATCAACAACTACAGCGTGTCGCTGAACGTCGGCCGCTACGAGCACTTCACCGATACGGCCAACGGCATGACGCTCGATTTCTACAGCCTTCCCGAGAGCCTCGACAAGGCGAAGAGGCAGTTCGCGCAGGCGCGATCGATGATCGAGTGCTTCGAGAAGTACTTCGGCGAGTACCCGTTCAGGAAGGACGGCTACAAGCTGATCGAGGTCCCGTACTCCGGGATGGAGCACCAGAGCGCGGTGACCTACGGCAATCGATTCGCGAACGGGTACCTGGAACGCGACTGGACGGGCGTGGGCGTCAGCACGAAGTTCGACTTCATCATCATCCACGAGAGCGCGCACGAGTGGTTCGGCAACAGCGTGACGGCGGCCGACGTCGCCGACGAGTGGATTCACGAAGGCTGGGGCACCTACCTCGAGTGCGTCTACGTCGAGCACATGTTCGGCAAGGACGAGGCGCTCAAGTACACGAACGGCTACAAGTCGAAGGTCCGGAACCGCGAGCCGGTCGTGACCACGCCCGGCATCAACCGCACGCCGTCACAGGACATGTATTTCAAGGGCGCGCTCTTCATCAACACGCTACGAAGCGTCATCGACGACGACGTGCGGTGGTGGAGGTTGATGCGGGAGTTCTACCAGCGCTTCAAATATCAAGACATCGCGACTGAGGACGTCGTGGCGTTCTTCAACCAGAAAACGGGAAGGAATCTCACGCCGATCTTCAACCAGTACCTGCGGCGCGCCGCGCTTCCGATACTCGACCTGCAGTTCCAGGACGGCGGCCAGGTTGCGTATCGGTGGAACGCGGAGGTCAAGGACTTCGCGATGCCCATCAAGGCTGGCCAGAAGGGCAAGTGGCAGATCCTCCATCCGACCACGGAGTGGCAGACGATGACGACGCTGCTCGCCAGGTCCGACTTCGACGTGGCGACGGACTTGTACTACGTGAACGTGAGCAAGCAGTAAGGGACCGAGCCGGCTGGGGGCCGGAGGCTGGCGGCTCGCGGCCGAGTCACGATGAGACGTCGCGCTATTGCCTGACGAGTTCCACGCGACGGTTCCTCGCGCGCCCATCGGCGGTGTCGTTGGGCTGCACCGGGGCCAGCGACGAAGCCCTGTACGCCTTCATCCTGGCCGCCGCGATGCCGTGCGTCGACACCAGCGCCTGCATCACGGACTGTGCGCGGGCCTGCGACAGGTTCATGTTCGCGTCGAAATTCGCCGTCCGCTTCTTTTCAGCGAAACGACCTCGGCCAAGGGGGCCCTGACGGGTCGGGCGCCTTGTGTATGTTGCGCGGGACCGAGCAGTCAAGAGCCCCCTGCAACTCGGTCGCCTACTGGGTCGATACCGCCCAGGACCCCACGCTGACCATTCTCACCCCGGCGCTGAGCGTCTGGACGAGGACGCTGGCCCCGGATCGCTCCGCTTTGCCGCATGTCCACCCGCTGCCTGTGTCGGTAATACACCGGAAGTCGACGTTCAGGGCGAGGGACTCGTAGACGCACAACTGGTTGGGAGCCGCGGCAGGACTTGCGGGGGTGCCGGGGCAATTGATCGTGGGCGTGGCACCCTGCGCGAGGAAGTTGACGCTCGGCGCGGCGGGCAGCATCTGAGGAAACGTGATGGCCTCGACGCCGATCTGGTGGACATTGGCGTAGGTGATTTCCATCGAGTAGTTGCCTCGGAATGTGACGGGTCGAGGCAGGCCGCTGACGTAGACGGGATTGAAGAGAAACGCCCCGGAATCGCCCGCCTCCGGGTCGGTCCAGGTTCCAGAAAGTGTGCTGCTGCTGACGACGACCGCATCGTGGTAAGTGAGGCCGTCGGGCCGAATGGTCGTGAGCCCGATGCCGATGGTCCCGTCGAGGTTGGGATAAGCCATCCCTGTCACCGATGCGCGTGCGGATGCCCCGCAGCGATCGTCGAATCCCGACAGGACATACACGTCTCCCTGTTGGCTGACGCTCAGGTTGAGCACGTTGCAGAACGGGGCGGTTCGCCAGCGAAACGTCCCGAGGGTCTGTGCCTGCGCCGGTGCCACTCCAGAGAGCGCCGCCGCCGCCAGAATCGACAGCGCCACCCGACAGACGGTTCTGGACATCCTCGGCCTCCTTGACGTGGATGAGGGCCGGTCCGCGGGTACAGCGGTTGCCGTCGAGGCGAGAGAGGCCGCCAGGGCGCCAGTACATTCATATTAACCGAGTCGGAATATCAGCGACAATGACTTGTCGGCCGCCCGACCGAGGCCAGTTATCCTGTCCACATGAAGATTGTCCTTGCCGGAGGCTCGGGGTTCCTGGGCCGGTCATTGTCCGATGCGCTGATTGGCGCGGGCCACGAAGTCGTCGTCCTCAGCCGGCGAGTGCTTGAAGGTACGGCGTCATCGCGGCCGGGGTTGAGAATCGCGGCATGGACGCCTGACGGCACGATCGGGGCATGGTCAGCCGAATGCACGGGCGCTGCGGCGATCGTCAACCTCGCGGGCGAGTCGCTCGCCGCGCGGCGATGGTCCGGGCATCAGAAGGCCATCCTGCTGGAGAGTCGCCTGAGGGCCACCGGGAGCCTCGTCAGGCTCGTCCGCGCGATGGATCCGGCGCCGGGGGTCCTGCTCAGCAGCTCGGCGATTGGCTACTACGGCGCGCGTGGTGACGAGGCCCTGACCGAGGATGCACCTGCCGGACGCGGGTTCCTCGCCGACCTCGTGCGGCAGTGGGAGCAGGCCGCTTCGGAGGCGGCAGGCCTCACGCGCGTTGTGATGACCCGGACGGGGCTCGTGCTCGATCCGCGCGAAGGCGCGCTCGCGAGGATGCTGCTGCCCTTCAAGCTTGGTCTCGGGGGCCGGTTCGGATCTGGCCGTCAGTTCGTGTCGTGGATTCACCGGAACGACTGGGTGTCGCTGGCGCGCTGGCTGATTGAAACGACAGGGGTGTCGGGGCCGGTCAATGCGACCGCACCCAATCCGGTTTCGAGCCGCGAGTTCGCCCGGGCACTCGGCCAAGCGCTCAGGCGGCCGGCTCTGATCCCGGCGCCGGCCATCGCATTGCGCCTCATCCTAGGCGAGATGGCCGATCCGCTGGTTCTCACCGGTCAGCGCGTTGTTCCGGCGCGAGCGTCCGCGGCAGGATTCACGTTCGAATTCGAGCACCTTGGGCCGGCGCTCGCCGACCTTCTGCGCTGATCGCACCCGGCTCGAGGCTGGAGGCTGGGACCGGCGACCTGGTTACCCAGTCGCGTGCGCCGATCGGTCGGTCGTGAAGTCGGCCCCTCGAGCCGAGCCGTCAGTACTGCGCCAGGGCTCGCAGCGCGTCGGTGATCGAATCGGCGTTCGGCAGGGTGCGTTGTTCGAGGACCGTCGAAAACGGGCAGTGCGTGTCCGGGTAGGTGACCCGCCGCACCGGCGCGTCGAGCGACTCGAACCGCTCTTCCATGATCACCGCGGACAGCTCCGCGCCGATGCCCAGCGTCTTCACGTCCTCGTGAACGATGAGCACGCGGCCCGTCTTCTCGAGCGAGGTGAAGATCGCCGCCTTGTCGTAGGGCATGAGCGACCGCAGATCGATCACCTCGACCTCCACGCCTTCCTTCGACAGGCGATCGGCGGCCTCGAGCGACGGCAGGACCATCGCGCCGTAGGTCACCAGGGTCAGGTGGCGACCCTCGCGACGGATCGCAGCTTCTCCGATCGGCACGATCTCGTCGCCCTCGGGCACCGGCCCCTTCGCCCGCCGATAGAGGAACTTGTGCTCGAGGTAGATGACCGGGTTGTCATCGCGGATGGCCGCCTTGAGCAGGCCCATGGCGTCCCACGCGGTCGAGGGCGCCACCACCTTCAGGCCCGGCCGATGGACGAACCACGACTCGGGATTCTGCGAATGATAGAGGCCGCCTCCCACGTTGCCGCCGACCGGCGCGCGCACGACGATCGGGCACGCCGTGCGCCCGCCGTAGCGATACCGCAGCGTCGCTGCCTGGTTGACGATCTGGTCGAAGGCGCAAGTGATGAAATCGCCGAACTGCATTTCGGCAACGGGCCTGTACCCTCGCAGCGACGCGCCGATGCTCGCGCCGACGATGCACGACTCGGAGATCGGCGTGTCCAGGCACCGGTACTCGCCGAACTCCTCGAAGAGCCCTTGCGTGGCGCCGAACGCGCCGCCGTAGGCCCCGACGTCCTCGCCGAGCACGAAGACCTTCGGGTCGCGGCGCATCTCATCGCGAAGCGCTTCACGGATGGCTTCCAGGTAGGTGAGCTCTCGTGCCATGGGTTACTCGTCCCGTCCTTCCGCCCGATGGACTAGCTGAGAGATCACGATTGTGGGTCGGCGCACCTCCTGCGGGTCCTGTCCAGGCATCGGCACGCTGGCTGGCCACCCGCCGACGACTCCTGGATCGCGACCTCGTATTCAGGCGTACACATCGGTCACCGCATCGTCCGGGCTCGGATCGGGGCTGCTGTCCGCGAATCGCAACGCCTCGTCGATCGCCTGCTTCACGCGCTCGTCGATCTGCTGCGCCTGCTCGTCGGTCAACGCCTCGCGATGCTTCAGGTAGGTCGCGAAGGTGGTGATGGGATCACGGCTCTTCCACATCGCCAGCTCCTCGTCGCTCCGGTAGAACGCCTTGTCGTGCTCGGAGTGGCCGTGCCAGCGATAGGTCTTGCACTCGATGAGCGTCGGCCCGCCGCCAGACCTGGCGCGTTCGATGGCACCGCTGGTCGCCTGGTACACGGCCAGCACGTCGTTGCCGTTGATGGCGATCCCCTCGAAGCCGTACCCTTCCGCCCGGACCGCCACGTCCTCGATGGCCATCGACTTCTCGATCGGCACCGAGTAGGCGTAGATGTTGTTCTCGCAGATGAAGATGACGGGCAGCTTGTGCACGCCCGCGAAGTTGAGCGCCTCGTGGAAATCGCCGACGTTGCTCGCGCCTTCACCGAAATACGCCAGCACGACGTTGTCGGTGCCCTCCATCTTGTAGGTCAGGCCGATGCCCACCGCGACGGGCAGGTTCGACCCGAGCATGCTCGTGTTGCCGAAGATGCCCAGCTCGGACACGCCGCTGTGGAGCGCGGAGTCGCGGCCCTTCGACAGGCCGGTCGCCTTCGCGTACATCTGCGCCATCATCACGCCGGGATCGACGCCCTTCATGAGGAAGGTGCCCATGTCGCGGTGGAGCGGGCAGACGAAGTCCTCCCGGCGGAGCCCGTAGCAGGTGCCGACGACGATCGCTTCCTGGCCGATGCCGGTGTAGACGCCGCTTCTGACGCGGCCCTGCCGGACCAGCACGCTCAGCCGCTCGTCGAACGAACGGATGAGCTTGAGCCAGTAGTAGATCTCCAGCAACTGCTCGTTGCTCAGCTTGAACTTGGTGCGCTTGAGAGACGGCATTGTTTCGCCAGTAGTTTACCGCGACCTGGGAGTCCCGCCACCCGATGATTGTTCGCTCCGATCATCGGCTGCCGGATGTCCCGAGGGGCGAGTATCCGCCTCGTGGTCCGATCGTCAGATCTTCAGTGCCGCAACGCAAAATAGCTGGCGACGAGTTTCGCGGCGACGCGCGGGAAGCGAAGCACGAACCGGACGCGCGCTCCGGAGTAGCCGATCTCTCCGGTTGCATACTGGACGATCAATCGCCCGGCGAACGGAAAGGCGTCCAGGCCGCGCACGAGCGATTCGACCCGCTCAGGATTGGCGAACACGAATCGCCGGAAGAGCACTGAATCCCGAAGTTCGGCGCCCAGCTCCCGGCGCCAGAGCCGTTCGTACTCTCGAGGGGCTGCTCCGCGAAGGACTGCGCGTCCCGCCAGCTCGCCTGTGACCATCGCAAAGTAGATGCCTTCCGCCGTGAAGCCGTTGACGAAGCCGCCGGCGTCCCCCGCCAGCAGCACCCGGCCGCTCGACGTGCTTGTGAGCGGCCCTCCCACCGGGATCAGGAACGGCGTGAACCGGCTGCGGTCGGACTCGCCCGACAGCAGGCCGCGGTCACGCAGCCAGGCCACGAAACGCTTGTGCTGCGCGTACGGCGCGTTGTCGGCGGCGGTCCTCAGGGCATCGAGCACCGATCCGACACCGACGTTCACATGGCGGCACTTCGGGAAGATGTAGCCATACCCGTGGACGGCGGCGTACCCGAAGAACACCCACAGGGTGTCGGGACCAGGGCACTGCATCTGCTCGATCGGGGACTCCTCCATCATGTCGAGGGCCACCGAGTCGGCGGGCCAGCCCTTGTTGACGCCGAGGCGCTTCGCGATCGCCGAGTGAACCCCGTCGGCGGCTACGACAAACGGCGCCTCGAACACCCGGCCGTCGCGAGCCTTCAGACGCACGCGGTCGGCATCCTGTTCGGCCTGCAGGATCTCGACGCCTTCGAGCAGGTCGGCTCCCGCCTCCTGTGCGAGAGTCGCCAGCAGGTGGTCGAACTCGAGCCGGCGCACGAGGAGGATGGTCGGCCGGCCGGCGTCGATCACCACGTGGCGGCCGCTTGGCGCCTCCAGGTGGAGCTTCCCGATCGTGTCGGTGGAGATGCGGGAGAGTGCCGGGCCGAGCCACGGAAAGCGCCGCAGCGCACGAATCGTCAGCCCGCCGCCGCAGGGCTTGGGGCGCGGAAACCGGGCACGCTCGAGCATGAGCACGCGCGCCCCGCCAAGTGCGAGCGTCCGGGCAGCCACCGATCCGGCAGGGCCCGCCCCGACAACGATGGCGTCGTAGGAACGGGCCTGGACATCAGGAACGCGGCCTTCGACCATCCCTCATCCTACAGCGCGCCGACCGCTCTCCAACCCGGGCCGCTTCCCGACATCTCACACCGCGGTCACATCCTGAGCGATCCTGCCGGAAGCGCGGCGGGATCCGCGCCGCGGGCAGTCACCTCGAGATGCATCTTTCAGACTACCCGAGAATCCGCGAAAACCCGAAGGCATCGTCGGCCGGCTCGTGAGTGCCCTGGTGGTGCCGCAGAAGGACACGCGCGGCGAGGAACGCGGCAGCGGCCCCGTTGTGCCCGGCGCCGAGCGCGAAGAGGTGGCGCGGATAGTTGCGGTGCGGGCCCACGAAGAACAGTCCGTCCACGGCTTCGGCGATCGGCAGATCCCACCCGTACTCCGGTTGAATGCCGGACACGGCTGGATAGAGTTTCGACAACTCGTACATCAGCTGACCCGTGCGCTGGACGATCGTCTTCTCGCGCGCCCTCGGCGACACGTGCGGCTGGTCGGCGCCCATGAACAGCAGGCGATCGTCGATGGTCCGCCGCAGTTCGTGCGCGGGATGCTCCATGTCCATCACGATGGCCCGGCTCTTCCCCAGCTCGCGACGAACAAAGGACGGCAGCGGCGGGGTGAGCACGCAGTAGCTGTCAATCTGACGGAAGTGCCGCTGGAGGGGCCTGAACGACGCAGGCGGATAGCCGGTCGCGACGACGACGGTTCCCGCCAGAAGCCTGCCACCCTGGGTCACGATCTCGACGCCCTTGCGGCCTGCGCGCACTCGTGTCACCGGCGACCGTTCGAACACCTGGGCCCGGCGTGCGACGGCCGCCGCAGCCAGGCCGATGGCCGCCCGATAGGGATCCACGTGTCCGTCTCCGGGCGACCGCATGGCGCCGCGCCCCTCGAGGCCGGTCTCCACACGGAGCCGGGCGGCGGACAGCCAGGTGGATTCGACACCCGCGTCGCGCCGGGCCTGCAGCTCCCGTCGCAGCCGCTTCTCGTCGATGTCGTCGGAGGCCATCCTCAGCGCGTCGTGCGGCGCCAGTTCGCATCGCACGTGCAACCGCCGCAACGTGGCCGCGAAGTCCAGGCCCGCGCGCCTGAAGGACTGCCAGACGTGGCGCGCCACGCGCAACCCGTGCGCCTCCTGGAACGATCGAAACTCGATGCTCGGGTCGAGCCGGATCAGGCCGGGGCTGCCGGCCGTGCCGGACTGCCCGATCCGAGCGCCTTCGACCAGCGCCGTCCGGACTCCCGCACCGGCAAACGCGTAGGCCGTCGCGCAGCCAGCCAGGCCTCCGCCGATAATGACGACGTCGAACTCGAGCTCGCCGCGAAGCCGGGGATAAACCGGCTGCCGGGCCCTCGGGAACCGATCGAGCCAGTAGGGGCGTCCGTAACGCGTCATCATAGGCAGCGATATTACACGCTCCCCTTCCGAATTAGAATCGCCAGGGTTACACCAGCCGTGAATCGACACGTGAGGAGACCAATGGGAAGCAGCAATCCGCGCACG
The DNA here is from genome assembly GCA_963843385.1 of uncultured Acidobacteriota bacterium. Taxonomy (GTDB): domain Bacteria; phylum Acidobacteriota; class Vicinamibacteria; order Vicinamibacterales; family JAKQTR01; genus CAVOHU01. Next base: position 112,860 of record CAWJJY010000002.1, on the reverse strand, counting down.
CCGGCAGCGTGGGTGAAGGCCATTCGCGCGCACCTCTCCGAACACGGATCGGCCGAGCACGCAGCCGGTGTGCAGTGGTTCTTCAAGGAGGAAGTGCGCTCGTACGGCTGGTACACCGCCGACTTGCGAGCATACGGCCGCGCCCTGCACCGGCAGATTGCCGCCAATCCGCGCTTGATGCTGGATGTCGCGGAGCGCCTTTTCGCAGGAAAGTCGCTCGAAGAAAAGGTCCTCGGCGTCGTCGTGGCGGAGCGCTCGCTGCCCAGGCCGCGACGATCGTCATCGAGGAAGCCGCCGTCGCGCACCACCTTCGTGCTGGGGAAGGATGAACTGGTGCGTTTCGAGGCATGGCTCGATCGCGTGGCCTCGTGGGCCGATCACGACGCGCTGGCCATGGTCCTCCTCGGTCCCCTGCTGGTGGAATTCCCGTCGCGCGCGCAGCAGGTCCACAGGTGGGCGAGGTCAGCCGATCGCTGGCATCGCCGCGCGGCCGCCGTCAGCCTGATTCGCGGGATCCAGCGGGGCATGTTCGTCGATCAGGCAACGCGCGTGACCCACGCGCTCGCCGCCGATCAGGACGACATGGTGCAGAAGGGACTGGGCTGGCTGTTGCGAGTCTGGGGAAGCGTTCGGCCTGTCGGAGGTGATGCCGGTGCTGATGGCGATCCGGCCCCGCACCTCTCGCCTTGTGCTGCGAACCGCGTGCGAACGGCTGCCGGCCAGCGACCGTGAACGTGTGCTAGCCCGGGCGAGGTCTTGAGCACCGCGCACTGGCGCGGTGTCGACAGTCGGCTGCGTGAGAAACCCGCATGCCGCCGGCGCACTATGAGCTTGCGTGCATCGTCTGTGAATAGTGCGGGCTAGGTCGTCCTCGTGACCTTGCTCAAGCCCCGGGGCCGGTCGGGATCGAAGCCGCGGGCGACGCTCAATTCGACGGCGACCAGCTGACCGGGCACGACGGCCACAATCGGCGACAGCCACTCGGGCAGCCCGGCAGGCAGCGGAATCGGAGCCGCGGCGAGCGCGAGCGAAGACGGCAGGTTCGAGATCACGACCGGTCGCGCGCCACGTTCGACCAGCACGCCGAGCAGCTCTTCGACCTCGTGGCTGACCATTCCTTCCGGGTTGACAACGATCGCCGCAAAGCCGGTCTCCACCAGCGCGATGGGCCCGTGTTGAAAGTCCGCCGCCGAATAGGGCTCGACCGCGACGTAGGCCAGTTCCTTGGCCTTGAGCGCGATCTCGAACGCGGTTGCGAAATTGAAACCCCGGCCAATCACGACGCCGTGGCCGGCGTCCTTCAGCACGTGCGCCGCGCGGACCAGGGAGTCGGGCGGAAGCTCGACGGCCTGCCGCACCATGTCGGCCACCATGTCGAGCTCGGCACGGCGGGCTGCGTCGCCGGCCATCGCCGTTGAGAGCATCGCCAGGGCCATGAGCTGGGCGGTGTAGCTCTTGGTTGCCGCCACGCTGCGCTCCAGGCCGGCGCCGATTGCGAGCGTGTGCCCGGCGACGGCAGAAAGCGGGGACCCGGCGACGTTCGTGATGGCGAGGGTCTGGCACCCCTGGCGGCGGCCTTCCTCGACGACGGCAACCAGGTCGGGAGACTGGCCCGACTGCGAGATCGCCATCACGAGCGCGCCCGCCAGGCGGGGAGGCGCCGCGTAACGGGTGTACAGCGATGGCGTCGCCAGGGTGACCTGGAACCGGTTGAAGGCGCCAAAGACGTACTGCGCGTAGCGCGCGGCGTTGTCCGACGACCCGCGCGCGGCAATCACGATATGACTCACCTCGCGCGTCGCCAACTGCCGCGCGATCTGCTCGACCGACGGGTAACCCTTCGCCAGCAGTCGATCGAGCACGTCCGGCTGTTCGGCGATTTCCGCGCGCAGGACGGAAGAACTCATCTACTTGCCCCGCTCCACAACGACCAGCGCGTCGCTGACCTTGCGCGGCCCGGCCTGATCGGACGGATGGTTCAGAACCTGTCCCGCGCACGACCATCGTCGTCGATCCGCCGCCGTCGAGGTTCAGGACGTTGGTCAATTGCAGCCCCGCCGCGAGTTTCTGCAGTTCCTTGAAGCGTCATGCCCAGGCTGAGATTGGGATTGCGGCCGTCCACGGCGATGATCCAGATCGTACCGTTGGCGCTGGTGCCGATGATCGTCCGCGGGTGGCGCTCGGTGTCGAAGCCGGCACGAAGCTGTTCCTCCGTCCAATCCTGCATCGTGCGGCCGCGATACACGAGCAACCCGGCGCCGCCAATAACGTCGGCGGCGTCGGCCCACTGCTCGGGAAGGGTGCCGAGGGCCGGCTGGAAGCGAGCTTCGAGCGTCACCTCCTGCCCGCGGGCCAGTCCCTCGAGGCCGGTCGGCAGGATCGTGCCGCCGTAGGAAAGCACGGCCCCGTCACGCGGGATTGGCGTCTTTCCCTCGTCTTCGCGGCGTTCCATGACTCGCAGCGGCTTGCCGGTCAGCTGCCATTCGACCCCGGCCGGCGCGGTGTCGGAATCGGCGCCGAAGCTCGGGGTGTAGAGCATCAGCCGGCTTCTGATTCGGGTCGTGTCGACGCCGTCGATCGGAACCGTGAACTCTTCCTGAGCGTTCCGATAGCGCAGGACGACCGACGCGCTGACGCGATCGAAGAGCAGTCGGACCGGCTTGCCCGGGGGCTGCAGGATGCCGACCGCGCCGCGCAGCTGGAGCGTGTCGCTGACCAGCTCGCCGTGAACCTTGAGCAGCCCGGCCGGGTCCCCGTTCTTGACGACGAAGAACCCGGCGTTGATGGCGGCGACGGCCGGGAAGCGCCGGGCGATGTCGGGGACCGATTCGAGCCCCATCACGTGGCCCTGCGCCAGCGCGCTTCGCAGCGTGACGCGCGACGGATCGAGGCGGAGGACCTGGATCGCGATCGGCCCCGGAGGATCGAGCAGGTTGGAATCGCTGAGGCGGTACAGTTGCACCCCGTCGGCGACACTCTCGGGCTTGCCGAGCTGGAGCTGTGTGCCTGAGCGACAGCCCGAGACGGTCCAGGCGGAGACGATGACCCACGCGACCCGGACGGCGAGGCGACGAGCGTGTGCGCTTGAGAGTCTCATCGTCAGGTTCGCCATTATTATCGCCATTCGGACCCGGCTGTTGTCACAATTGTGGGAGTCCGACCCGGGCAGAGAAAGGAGCGTTCACCATGGCAACGACAGGTCAGTTTCTGGCGACGCTGCTGGAGCGCGCGCTCGATCGCGATCCCTGGTATGGGTTGTCCACTACGCACTGGCTCGACGGGGTGTCGGCCGCGCAGGCCGCCGCGCACCCCATTGCCGGGTGCCACAGCACCTGGGAGATCGTGCTGCACATGATCTCGTGGCAGCGCGAAGTGGTGAGGCGTCTGGAGGGAGCCGAGCCGGCTGATCCCATCGAGGGAGACTGGCCGCCAATCGGGCCCGTCACCGAGGACGGATGGGCCGCCGCCAGGCGATTGCTCGCCGATTCGACGCGCGATGCCGCGGCCGCATTCCGTGCCGTCGCCGAGGCGTCGTTGCCGAGCCTGGTCGGCAGCGCAACGAGAAACGTGGCGGTCGGTACAGGCGTCACCCGGCACGAGCTTCTCGTCGGCCTGCTGCAGCACAACGCCTATCACAGCGGCCAGATCACGCTTCTTCGCAAGGCTGTCGAGGCCGCAACCGGATCCGGCGCGAAGGGGTAGGGTCCGATCAACGCCGGGAGGACCACACGTGCCCTCGATGGTGACTCGATCGCCACAGCGGGAGACTTCATGAGCCGATCAGTTGATGCGACCAAGGCGGGCGTGGGATTCGGGACGGCAATGGCCATCACGATCTCGTGGAGTGTGCACCACTCCATCGTGTGGGCCATGATCCACGGGGTCTTTTCGTGGCTCTACGTGATCTACTACGCGATCAAGCGCTAGTGTCGGGCGCGGACTGCTCCGCCTGGGCCCGCTCGCCGATGCGCTTGCGCCTCCGGCCGCCACCTCAAGTCGCGGTCTTCTACTTCGGCCGCGACCGTCCGTCAAGGATGTCGGGATCGCGGCGGGGGTCCGTTGGGATGTGCTCCGGCGCGTAGCTGTACATGACGACGCGCAGCTCGTTGGACGGCGCGCTGAGGCCGCACGCGTTTCTTGCCTTGACGCGCACGTAGTAGACCCCGTCTCGCACCCCCAGGAAGTGGACGAACGTCTCTTCGGCATTGACCTCGAAGACGCCGAGATTCGACAGTCCCGCCGACGATCCCGCCTCGACGACGTAAGACGTGTGGCCGTTGCCGCTATCCGGATGCAGATTGGGGGGCGTCCACACCAGGTGCACCTGGCCGGAGCTGTCCCAGAGCGCCAGCCCTTGGAAGACGCCGGGCGGGCCTGGCGCCCCGGTGCACCCGACGACGGCGCCGGTGGACCCGGTGGCGCCGCCGCCAGTCCGGTGTACCGCCGCGCGCATGAGAGCGCCAGTCCGCGCGGCTGCGCACGCGGCGCGCGAAGGGCCGGGAATGTCGATGTGGAGGTGGGAGCGCGGATTGTCCGCTGACACTCGGGTGTCTGGCTATCGGACCGGTGCGTCGGGAAACGCCAGACGACGCAGACGGACGATGAGGTCCTCGACGAACCTCCGAAGTTCGACACCTGTCACGCCGCCGGGAAGGTCAATCCCGTCCGGGATCGAAAGCTCGGCGAGCACCCACGCCAGCGCCGCAGGCGTGCATCCGCCGTCCTTCCTTTGTGCCGAGGCGAGCGCGTCCTCCACCCGAAGACCGCGGCGTTCGAGAAACAGCAGGTCAACCAGATCGCGTTCTTCCGCACGCGATAAGATCGTGGTCAGTTTGTTGGCGAGGATCTCCTCGATCGGATCGATCGTGATGGAGCCAACCGCGCGCTTGGGTCCCGCGGTTTGCGATACGCGCTCCAGGACCAGATCGACCACGACGGACTCACCGCCCGCAGTGACGACGTACCGCTCGAAGCCGGGAGCGTGTTGGCGAACCGCCAGTGTGGCCCCGAGTTCCGCGGCAGTCGTCTCCAAGGTTCGTCGACCTGCTTCAAGGGCCTCCGGATCGAGCGTGAACAGGTCGAGGTCGAGCGTCGATCGATGCTGCAGATAAAAGCCTGTCAGCGCGGCGCCTCCGGTTAGAAAGAACCGGCGCTCGTGCAGAAAGAACGTTTCGAGCAGCGCCCGTTGAAGCGGCGTCAGCCTATCGCCCGAGGAGGCCATCCTGGCGCCACCCATTGATGAGGAATTCCCAGAAGGGCCGTCGCCGGCCAAGACGCCGGCCGAGCGCCGGTAGCGCGTCGGCGACCTCCGATGGCGTCACGAAGCGCCAAACGTCGACGTCACGCGCTTCGCGAAGCAGCTTGCCTAGCAGGCGCAAGCGACGTTGCTCGTCGCGCCCGGGCTCGAGTGCCCGGCGCAGCTCGGCCACCGAGACGTCCTCGTCCCACAGGAAATACGGTCGCCCGTCAGCATCGGACAGATCCACGCTCAACGCGCGCATGCCACTACAGTAGCGTCCGCCGCGGCCGGGCGCAAGGCGTGTGCGCACACCCCTGATCGCCGCCGCCGGCGAGCGAGGACGAGCTCGAGTGGGAGCGGGAGATGGAGTAATTCGTGGAGTCCGGGGAAGCGCTGGGCCCGCGCGGCGAGATCAAGGAGTAGCGCAGTGTGCCTGCCCGCGGCGCGGTCGAGGCAGTAATGGTTTGAGGTGGCGGGGAACTCGACCTATCTCGCGCGGTCGGCGAGCCGGGACAGCGTTTGCTCGAAGCCGGACAGCCCGTGCAGCGGTTTCAGCAGCGGCTCGATAGGGATGCTCCATCCGAGCGACCCGGACGGAGCTTCGGCCAGCATTCGATCGAGCGTCGCGAGCGCGTCGCCCGGCCTCCCGCGTACGACCTCGGCGAACGAGGTCAGCAACAGGGCTTCGCTCGTCCTTCCGCCCCGCTCCAGCTCGGCGATGAGCGTGTCGGCGTGTCGCAGTTCGGCGGCGGCTTCATCCTTCCGCGCCAGGCCGATCTGGGCGGCGGCCATGCCGATGCGGGACCGCGCGTGGTCCGGATACAGGTCCAGCGCCCGGCCGAACGCGCTCAGGGCGGCCTCGAACTCGTGCCGCGCGAGGTGCGCGAACCCGGTCCCGTCGTGCGCGTTCATCACGACCTCGGCGCCGTAGAGCCTCCAGGTCGGACTGATCTGGATTTCGAGGGCGAATTCCCGCATTGCACCCGCTTCGTCCGATTTCGCGAGCCGGATGAGGCCGAGCAGCCAGTGCAGGCCGCACCCCGGGTATCGCCACGATCGCAGGGCCTGCTGATCCTGCAGTTCGATGCCGTGGTGCACGACGCCGGTCGCGTGATCGAGCCTGTTGCGGGCGATGTGCACCATCGCCATATACGTGTAGGCGAACGCGATGTCCGGGTAGAGCGCGAGCGCCTGCTGGAGCGCCTCGATTCGTTCGCTGCCCCACGACGCGTGGCCGAGCCTGAAGAGGTGCTGCCAGTTCGACGGATCGAGCGACACCGCCCGGCGCCCCGCTGCCGCAGCTTCCGCGAACTTTCCGACGCTGGTCAGCAGGAACGCCAGGGTGGCGTGTCCTTCGGCAAGCGTGTCGTCGAGATCGACGGCCCGCCTGGCGTGCCCGATGGCCTTGGAGAGCCGATCCGTGTCGGCGCGATTGCGCGACCTGGTCGCCTCGAAGAGGAAGAAGTGCGCATTGGCCAACCCGGCGTGGGCGACGGCGTAGCGTGGATCGAGACCGATCGCGCGCTCGAACCCCTCGATGGCTGCCGAGATCTGCTTCGGGTCGAGACTGTCGAGCCTGATGCGCGCCTCGGACGCGGCGCGAAACGCCTCGAGGTTCGACGTCTCCCTGACACCGACCCGCGTCGCCCCGCCGCGAGCGGTCTCGACGCCGAGGCTCGCCGAGAACTGCCGCACGATGCGGTCCTGCAGCTCGAAGACATCTTCCAGCCGCCCATCCACCTTGGCTTCAGCCAGGTCGGCGCCGGTCGCGACCTCGACGATCCGGGCCGTGATGCGCAGCCGATCGCCGGCGCGCTGGTAGCTGCCGACGACGACGAGCTGGACTCCCAGCTCGCGCGCGACCGCGGCGAGCGAGCCGTCGGTCCGCCTCCCCGCTTCGCCGACGCCGACTCGATCCACCACGCGCAACACCTTGAAGGCGCTCAGGTCGTTGGTGACCGTCTCCGCGATGCCGGTGGACAACCACGCGAGGTCGGCGTCGCCGCTGAGGTTCGCGAAGTCGAGCACGGCGACGGAGCGATAGCCGCCCGGCTCGGAGATCGTCTGGCCGGCGCTCCCGTCCGCTCGGGGGCGGTTCGCCGGCTGGTCGTTCGCTTCGACCTGGGCGATGAACCGGTACCCCCGGCGAGCCACGGTCTGGATGTACTGCGGGGCGGACGGATCGTCGCCCAGGGCCTGGCGAAGGTCCGACACTGCCTGTGTCAGCGCATTTTCGGTGACGGCGACATCCGGCCAGATCGCTCCCAGCAGCTCGTCCTTGGCAATGAGCAGCGACGGCCGCGACACGAAGTACAGCAGGAGATCGACCAGCTTCGGCGACAGTGACAGTGCTTCATCGCCTCGAAGGACGCGGAAGGCCGGACGTTCGAGGACGAACGGGCCGAAACGGTAGACGCTCGCCGACGCTGGCATGCGGCCGGATTATAGTCCGGCGTGCGAGCGGGGGGCCGGGGATTTGGGGGCGACGGCAGGCCCCGGGAGCGGCTCGACACTCACCATGGTGTCGCCTTCGGTGATTCGGTCCACCACCTCCATGCCGCGTGTGATCTCGCCGAACACCGTGTACTCGTGATCGAGGCGCGGGTTGTCGACCAGGTTGACGTAGAACTGGGCATCCCCCGTGTCGCGGCCCCGGGTCGAGGTTCCGATTGTCCCCCGCGCGTTGCTTCGCAGGCCGAGCTCGTCGCGCATGAACGGCCCGTCGCCCACGAACTCGTTCGCATCCGGACTGCCGCCCTGAATGATGAATCCCGGGAGGATCCGGTGGAAGGTCAGGCCGTTGTAGTAGCCCGCCTTCACCAGCCGCATCACCCTCCACGCCGTGATCGACGCATCGTCCATGAAGAAGCGAACGTCGAACGAGCGCCCTCCCGTGAGCGTGACGCGGAACCCGGCGGGCAGTGCGTCGATGTCTTCAGGCGTGGGAGACGGCGCGCCGGCAGTGCGCTGGGGGCGCGGATCCATGCGCGTTCCGGTCCAGGCCGAGAGGATATCGGCTGCACGCTTCGCCACGACCGGATCGAAATCGCGCAGGAACGGCTGGAGCGCCGCAGCTTGCCGCGAGTCTCCCAGCTCCTGGAGGCGATCCAGGATCGCCAGACGAGGATCGCGGGACGTCTCGCGGCGCGCGGCCGTGATAGTGTCCAGCGCCTTCAGCAGCGCCGCCACTGCCTCTGTTCGACGCGGCGTTCCCTTCAACCCTCCGGCCGCTTGCAGCACGACTTGGTACGAGGGTTGGCCGAGCGCCCCGATCAGAACGGCGTCGGCTTCGCGCTCCACGAGGCGCACGAATGCCGGCAGCGCTGTCTCTCTGACGTTTGCATTGACATCCAGACAGAGTGTCTTGAGCTTGGCCGCGTCGCCGATCGCGTCGGCCGCTCGCGCGGCATACATCCTGACCTGCCACACGGGATGCGCGACAATCCTGGGAAGCAGGCTGGCCGCTTCGGTCGGCGCCCGCCTGGCGAGCGACACGATGGCGTGGGCCGGCGGCTGCCAGGCCGGGGCGATCGACGAACCCGGCGAGGCATCTGCGAGTCGGCGAACGGTCCGGTCGCCGGCCGACCGGCGGCCTTCTCCTGGCGCACCAGAGGAGGGCGTGACGAGCGCCCGCACCAACGCGACAAGTGCCGGCGTCACCGACGCGTCTCCCCGACAGTTGTCGGGCGTGCCAAGCAGATCGATCGCCAGCAGCCGCACGTGAGAACTCGCGTCGTTGAGGGCCGCCAGCTCGGCTCTGCACGACGCCTTCGCGAGATGGCGTCCGTGCACGCGCAGCCCTTCGTAGCGGACCATTGCGTCGGGATCGGCCAGTGCGCGCTCGACCATGGCCGGCCTCCCGTCAAAGGGCGCGTCGGCGAGCGCAGCGACGATCGCGAGCCGGCGGACCTGCGGATCAGGGTCGCCCAGTGCCCGCACCTGCACCTCGCCGAGCACCCGGCCGGCGGTGAGCGCCAGCATCGCCATCCGGCGGGCCTGGACCTGCTGGGCGCTGCTGCCCGATCCTGACGGGCCGGTCGCCACGCCGGTCAGCAGATCGACGGTTGCCTTCGCGGCCCGGAACGTCCTGCTCCACCCGCGACGAAGGAGCGCGTCGAGTCCCTTGACGGCCCCGACGCGAAGCGGGCCGGGGCCGGCAGCCGATCGCGCGGCGCCGCCGAGCACCTCCTCGATCCGCTGCATGTCGGGCACCCCGGCGTAGGGCAGGCGTCCCAGCGTCTCGCAAAGGACGCCCCGCACCATCTCGTTGCGCTCGACGCCCAGCCGCTCGAGCAATGCCTCGGTTCTCGGCTCGAGCTGGCTCGACGTCATCTGCCCGAGAGCGTTGGCGGCCTCGGCCCTCACCTCAGGGGCCTCATCCTTCAACAGCGGCGCGATGTCGGCGGCGAACTGCGAATCCTCCAGCCGGCCGAGCGCACGCACGGCGGTGCGCCGGATCGCTGGGATCCCGCTCGACAGTCCCGTCAGCAGCGGGGCCGCCTCCTTGCGCGTCAGGGGACGCCCGTCCTCCGCGGCCAGCATGGCGCGGCGCATCTCGCGGACGGCCGTCTGGTCCTGCGGCGCAGGCGACTGCCCTGCTCCGAGCGCGGCGACACACACGGTGAGGACGAGCGCACCTCTGAGCCGATTCATGATGCAGCCTTCCATTGGTACCTGCGGAGGCCTGACCGTCACGGGCCGGGATGCATCGCAAGCTCCCAAGCCGCCAACCGTGATCCAGTCGCCGACTGCAGTCGCCTCCGAACGCCGCGCGCCGCCCGTCGTGGAGTCCTCCGAGAAGCGGCACCGAACCCCGGTGCAAGGTGCCGCAAGCCCATTGAGACAGGCCGTCGGCGTCAGTTCGCCAAACGCCCGCAGCTTCTGGGCCTCAGCGAGGTTGAGCGGCGGAGGTCCGGATATCGCTGCCTCCGGCGCGACCCGAGCGGCGAGCGGTCCGCATCAAGCGAGGACGTTTGGCCGGCCTGTCGTAAGGGCCGAGGAGGACACCACGACGGGCGGCGGCCGACCGCACCGTGTACCCTGTAACCTGTACCCTGTAACCTATAACCTGTAACCTATAACCTGTCCCCTGTAACCTTCTTCTTCCCCGAGTACTCGAGCATCTGCGTCGCCAGGTCCAGCGGGTACGAGACGTTGACGTCGATGATGGCGCCGGTGGGGTCGCGCACGGGCTCGAGACGCGGCATCACGAACCCGGTGTAGGACGGAATGTCCACGCGTTCGACGCGCTCGACGATCTCGTCCCGCAGCGCCGCATCGAAATGCACGCCGTAGGTCTCGACCAGGGCGAGGGCCGCCGGGTAGTCGCCCTGGCTCTTGATCCGCTGGACCTCGGACAGCAGCCGGGCCACGCCGCTGCGAAACGCAGCGACGTCGGCGACGACGAAATACGTCTTGCCGTCGCGCCGGCGCTCCGTCACGGCGCCGGTGTTGGCCATGAGCCAGCGCACGATGAGCTGCCGGTTCCTCATGTGGTCTTCTTCGATCTGCGTTCCTTCCCGAACGCGCCGCAGCTGAACGAGCGCGTTCCTGGAGTACGCCTCGTACTCCGCCCGGGCGATGTCGGCATGATGCTCGCGGGGCACCAGGCCGAGCTCGACGATCACCGGATCGGGCAGGAAGTAGAGCGCCACCAGGTCAGCCCTCGCCTCCTCGATCGTCGAGAAACATTCCTTGAGCGCGGCCTGCGGGCCTCCGGCGAGCCGCTGGTCGACCTGACCGGAGGCATGCCCGATGACCTCGTGCAGGTTGGTCGTCAACTCGGAAGCGGTGCTGCTCCACCGCGCGGCGCGCCCGGCCTCGTCTTCGGTCCAGGAGAATTCACGCCACAGCGCGGGCGGCGTCGAACGATCGTACGCCTCCATCACGTTGGTGAGCGACACGGACTTGCTGCCGTGCTGCTGGCGGATGCTCTCGTCGTTGGGCAGGTTGATCCCGATCGGCGTCACCGGCCCCGAATCACCCGTCTCGATGACCACGTCGATCGCGTTGGCCGAGATGCCCGTCACGCCCTGCTTTCGGTACCGCGGGTCCCACGGCATTCGATCTTCGAACCACTGCGCGTGGCGCGCGAGCGATCGGATGGCCTCGGTCTTCGCCTGGTTGACGTAGAAGACGATGCCTTCCCACGCGCCTTTCCTCCCGCGCGCGTCCATGTAGACTTCGACGAACCCGTTGATCGTGTCGATCCGCGCGTCGCGGTCCCGCACCCAGGCGATGTCGTACTCACGCCGGTCGCGATCGTCGCCGGATCGATAGAACCTGACGAGCGCGCGCAGGGCGTCGCCGGTGGCCGCGGGCGCCAGCGGAATCGCGGCCTCGAGGTGGCCGACGATCTCGGCAATCTGCTCGCCGTATCGTCCGCCGATCCGGTAGACCTCCTCGACGAGACGGTCCCCTTGCCTGACCAGCCTCGAATTCAGCGGATAGCGCTCCTCGAACCCTTCGAGATCCGCCATGCTGACGGCCTGGTACAGGTTGTTCGCGCTCGACGCCAGGATGTCGCGCCCATTGCCCGGCGTCTTGTTGGTGACGATGGCATCGCGGTCGGGATCGAAGAAGCACGGCGCGAGGCGCACCAGGAGCCCGTCGATCGTCTCGCCCCGTTTCACGGGAAACCGTGCGCCACCCTCCTGTGCCGCGCGCGCGGCCCGGGTCAGCTCGTCCGGGCTGCAGCCCAGGACGAACTTGCGGGCGGTGAGGTTGTTGTGGGGTCCGCTGTTGAGCCAGAACAGCCTGGTGTAGTGGGCGATGCGGGAGAGCGTGCCCGGATCGACGAGGTCCGCATGCGTGAGAATCTCCTCGAGCACCTCGCGCATCTCGAGGCTGTTCGCGTAGCGCTGGTCGTAGTAGATGTCGCGGCCGGACAGCGCCGCCTGGCAGAGGTGGTACGTGAGGATGCGTTCCCTGGCGTCGAGCGCCTGGAACCCGTCCGCGTAGACCTGCACCACGGCCGCCTCGCCGACCCGCTCGAGCAAGTACGGACGCGTGGGCCCGGTCGTCAGATTGTCACCGTTTCCAGGTAGTCCGGTACGCGGAGCGGCCATCCGAGCTCCTTCTCGATTGTCGCCTTCAGTGCATCCTGCGCGGCCGGCTCACCGTGCACCAGGCAGGTCAACTCCGGGGCCTTCGAGAAACCGCGCAGCCAGCGCATGATCTCGTTCGCGTCGGCGTGGGCCGACATCGAGTCGATCTGCGCGATCTGCGCGGCCACCGTCACAAACTGGCCGTGAATCTTGACCTGCTTCTCGCCGGAAAGGAGCGATCGGCCGCGGGTGCCCGCCGCCTGGTAGCCGACAAACAGGACAGAGTTGCGCGGGTTGGGCAACGCCGCCCTGAGGTGGTACAACACGCGCCCGCCGGTCGCCATGCCGCTCGCCGAGATGACGATGCATGGAGTGGGGGAGGCGACCAGCTCCTTGGACTCCTGGGGCGTCGATACGGCCGTGAACCTGCGAGTCGAGAATGCCGACACCTGGCCATGGCGCGTCTTCATGTCGGGGTCCAGGTTGTCGCTTCGCGCGTAGTGCCTCATCACCTCGACGGCCATCGGGCTGTCGAGGTAGACCGGGAGGACGGGGATGCGATGTGCGTCCTCAAGCTTCTTGAGCCAGTAGATGACCTCCTCGACGCGGCCGACGGCGAACGCGGGGATGATCAGCTTCCCTCCTCGTTGCGCCGTCGCCTTGACGATCTCGGCTAGCCGGCTCCCGTCATCGTCGATCTCGTGGAGGCGATCGCCGTACGTCGATTCGACCAGCAGGACGTCGGCCGACTGGATCCGCGTGGGATCCGGGAGCACCGGTCGATCGTAGCGGCCCAGGTCCCCGCTGAAGAGCACCTGGCGGCCGCCCTGGCCCGCAAACGTCATCCTCACGAAGGACGAGCCCAGCAGGTGGCCCGCGTCGAGGAATTCGACGCTGACCCCGGAGCCGATCGGCATCGGCCGCTCGTATCCCACGGGCTGCAGATGCCCGAGCGCGCGCTCCGCATCGATCTCCGTGAAGAGCGGCAGGGCCGGAGCGTGCTTGGTATAGCCGCCGCGGTTCGCCTCGCGCGCATCTTCCTCGGCCAGCCGGCCGGCGTCGGGCAACATGATCCGGCAGAGATCCGCTGTGCCCGGTGTGCAGAAGACGCGGCCCCTGAACCCGTCACGCACGAGCCTGGGCAGGTAACCGGTGTGATCGATGTGCGCGTGGGTGAGGACCACCGCGTCGAGAGTCGACGGCTCGACGGGCAGCGGTTGCCAGTTGCGCTCTCTCAGTTCCTTGAGCCCCTGGAACAGCCCGCAATCGACGAGGAACTGGCGCGATCCCGTTTTCACCAGGTACTTCGAACCCGTCACCGTGCGGGCGGCGCCAAGCAACGTCAGGGTATTCATCGTGTCCTTTCAGGAGAGGTCATGTCGGACGCCCGAACGGCTGGTCCCCTGAACGAGGGGGCCCTCGTGCCGCTCGGGCATCAGGAAAAGAGTCCGACCTGGCCGCCTGTGTGCCAGAAGAGAATCGTCATGCGATCCGGATACGCCCCTCGACGAAGGTGGGCGACGAGCCCCGCCATCGCCTTGGCCGTATAGACCGGGTCGAGGAATATCGCCTCGGTCCGCGCGAGCAGCGCAATGGCCTCCGTCGATTCGGCGGTCGGGACGCCGTACCCGTTGCCGACGAAGCCGTCGTCCACCTCGATGGGGCTCGCCGACGCGAGCTGCGCGCCATCGACGCCGAGCAGGTCGCCCATGCCTTCGATGATCGTTCGTACCTCGTCCTGGATGTCGCTGGAGGAGTTGTCGGCGCTGATGCCGAGGACGCGTGTCGGCAGGTGCAGCAGCGCACAGCCTGCGAGCAGCCCCGATTGCGTACCTCCGGATGAGGTCGAGTGCACGATCAGATCCGGAATCACGCCGGCATCGACCATTTCGACCACGCCCCTGGCCAGCCCGAGCGCGCCGAGCGGCGTCGAGGCGCCGAGCGGAATCTCGAACGGCTTGCGGCCGTTTCGCCGAAGGTCGTCCGCAATGGCCGCCATGGCCGGCGCCCGTTCTTCACGGGTGTCGACGTAGTGCACCTTGGCCCCGACCAACTCGTCGAGGAGCGCGTTGCCCGTCAGGGTCTCCGGCTTCCGGCCGTTCGCCACGAGCACACAGTCGAGCCCGTACCGGGCCGCCGCGCATGCGACCACCCGCGCCGAGTTCGACTGCACGCCGCCCACCGAGATCAGCGTGTCCGCACCTTCGGCAACCGCGCGCGCGCCGACCAGCGCGATCTTCCGGACCTTGTTGCCGCCGAACCCGAAGGGCAGCGCATCGTCGCGCTTGATGATCAGGTGGGGCCCGCCGCCAACCGCCCGGCGAAGCCGCGTGAGTTCGTGAACCGGCGACGGGCCGCGCCAGAGATCGAGGCTGGGCAGCGCGCGCAGGCGGTCGAGTGCGGCTCCAAATGCGCTCATGGCCGGTATTGTATACTCACGGGATGCCTCCGAGATTGGCAGGTCGGCGGCTATCGAATTGTCAGATCGAATGCCGCCCTCCGGCGCACCGGCGCGGCGGCGGCTTGACGATGATGCAGTGAAGGAGGACTCATGAGACGGCACCTTGCGATTCTCTGCGGAGTAATGATGCTGGCGGCGCCGGCCCTGGCGGACGTGACGATGAAGGCGACCGGATCGGGCAAGGGCCTCGGCATGAGCGCCAACATGCAGACGGTGACCTACATCAAGGGCAACAAGATGCGCGCCGATGTCATCAACGGCGACCAGGTCATCTCGACCATCACCGATCTCGACGGGCAGAAGATGATCCTGATCAATCTGAAGAAGAAAGAAGCCGAGATCTACGACCTTTCCAAGATGGCCGCCGATGTCGAGAAGGGCGTTGGCACAGTGACGCCGAAGGTGAGCTTCGCTCCGAACGGGCAGAAGAAGGACATCGGCGGAAAGAGCTGCGTCGGGTACGACGTCAGCATCTCGATCGCCATGGCGTCGGGCAAGGAGGGCCCCGACGACATGCGGATCGTCATGGCCGGGCCGGTCTGGATCGCGAAGGACGCGCCGGGCTCGAAGGACTTCATGGCGTTCTACAAGGCCGCGATCGAAAAGGGCTTCGTCTTCAACAATCCCCAGCAGGCGAAGGCACAGCCGGCGCAGGCCAAGGCATACGAAGAGATGTACAAGTCGATGATCGCCACCAACGGCCTGCCGTACGGTCAGGAGGTCGCCATCAAGATGGAAGGCGGCGGCCCGATGGGCGGCCTCATGAGCCGGGTCGGCGGCATGAGCATGTCGACGACGGTCACCGAGGTCACGGTGGACCCGGTGCCGGACGAGATGTTTGCCGTCCCGGCGGGCTTCAAGTCGAAGATCAAGTAGGACGCGCGTTCGAATCTGCCGGGATGTCGGGCTGCTTCGTCTCGACTTCCCGGCTGACGCCGCGGCCCCGACCGCGGTACTCAATGAGGACCGCATCAGCCAGCCCCGCCCGGACCGGCGCCATCGGCTGGTTATGTCTCGCGCCGAAACACCTGTCGAATCGATTCGAGCGCCCCTTCGAGCTCGGCTCGGCTGCGGGCGAAGCAGAACCGCAGGTGGTCCTCGCCGAGCGGGCCGAAATCGACTCCCGGCACGCAGCCGACACGGCCACGCCCGATGAGGTGTTCGACCATCGCCCACGAACGCGAGTCCGCCCGAACTCCGGCGGGCATCTGCCAGGACGCATCGATTCGAGGAAATGCGTAGAAGGCTCCTCGCGGGGGCGTGCCGCGAAACACGTGCCCTGCCGACTTGCTGAGCCCGTCATAGAACAGGTCGCGCCGGGCCTGCAGCTCCTCGCGGTATTCTTCGACGACGGCCTGCGAGCCCTCGATCGCGCCGATCGCGCCGTACTGCACGATCGACGACACGTTGTTGGTGGTCAGGCCGAGCAGCTTCCGAATCCGACTCTGGATCGCCGCCCGCTTCGAGACGAGATACCCCATCCGCAGGCCGGTCATCGCGTAGGTCTTGCTGAACGTGAAGACCGAGACCGTGCGCTCGTGCATGCCGGGCAGTGAGGCGAGGCTCACGTGCTCGGTTCCGTCGAAAAGCACATCCTCGTAGGCCTCGTCCGCGATGACCCAGAGATCGTGCGCGCGGGCGATCTCGGCGACGCGCTCCATGTCTGCCCGGGTCATGACCCCACCGGTCGGGTTGTGCGGCGAATTCAGGTAGATGCCCCGGGTTCGGGGCGTGACGCGCGATGCGAACTCGTCGAGGTCATAGCGCCATTCGCGTGACTCGTCCAGGGCCACGCGGATGGGCGTCGCCCGCGCGGCTACGAGCGAGCTGTACATCTGCGGCCAGAGCGGATCGGGCACGAGCACCTCGTCGCCCGGCTCGACCAGCGCCTGGCACGCCAGGTAAAGGGCGTGCACGCCGCCGTTGGACACCATCACCTCGTCCGGGTCGTCAATCGGGATCCGGTTCTTCGACCTGAGCTTCTCAGCGAGAAGCTGCTGCAGGTGCGGCAGGCCGGAGGTCTGCAGATAGTGGGTGTGATTCGCATCGATGGCGGCCTTCATCGCCGCCTTCACCGACTCGGGCGCATCGAAGCTGACGATCGCCCTGGTCCAGCCGGAATGGCTTGTCGACCGAGTACATCAGGTCGCGAATGCGGATGATCCCGGAGGTCGGAACGGTGTCGAGAAACGCGCCCATCGGCTCCCCTATTTCAAGTGACGTCCGCCGTCGACGCGGATGACCTCTCCCGTGACGAAGTCGGTCTCGATGAGGAACAACACGGCCTTGACGATTTCCTGCTCGCCGCCCCAGCGCCCGAGCGGTGTCGCCTTCCTGGCGGCCTCGATCTCGTCCTGGCCCGCCCCGGCGGGCGGGAGGATCGGGCCCGGCGCCACGGCGTTCACGAGGATCGCGCTCGACGCCAGCTCGAGGGCGAGGGCCTCGGTCAGCGCGATGACGCCGCCCTTGGCGACGTAGTACGGGACGAACCCGGTGTAGCGTGCACGGCCGCTGGCCGGCAGCCAGTCCGCGAAGTTCACGATTCGGCCGCCGCCCAAGGCTCGCATGTGCGGCGAGGCTGCGCGGGAGCAGAGGAAGGCTGCCCTCAGATCCACCGCGAGGCCGCGATCCCATTGTTCGGCGGTCAGCGTGTCGAACGGCGTCGTGGCGTAGTGCGAGGCCATGTTGGCGAGCACGTCCAGCCTGCCCAGCGCGTCCACTGCATCCTGGACGAGCTTGTCGCATGCCGCGGGCTGGGACAGGTCCGCCTGGATGCAGACCGCTCGCCGCCCCAGCGCGCGGATCTCCCGGGCAGCATCCTCGGCCTCGTCGCGCGACCGGTTGTAGCTCATCGCGATGTCGGCCCCGCGCGAGGCCAGCGCCTTCGCCACCACGGCCCCGATGCGCTTCGGCCCGGTGATCAGAGCGACGCGATCCTTCAGGTCCATTGGCCAATTGTACTCACGAGCGCGCGGCGCGATGAGACTACGCGGCTGGCGGCTGGTGGCTGGCGGCGGTGGCGGCGGCTGTGGGCTCCAGGCTCCCGGTGTGGCCGCTCGAATTCAGCCCCGCGCTGCCCCATCGCCGGCTCGGCTGGCAAGGATCTCGAACGTTCACCTTGGATCGGCAGGCCGCCGTGCGCGTCTTGAAGCCAGCCTCCAATGGCGGATGGCGGTTGCGGTCCCGCCGGGTTTGCAGTCCCTGTGATCGAACCAGGCAACCCGCGCTATGATGCGTGCAATCGCCACGCGTGGCGGGGCCGGACCCGGCGTCCGGCCTGTCCCAGGCCCCTTCCAGGAGGATGACCGATGCACTCCCGTCGAACCTTCCTGTCACATGTCGTCCAGGGGGGCGTGGCCGGCTCGGCCGCCCTTGCCGCGTTCAAGTCGGACGGGATCTTCCGGGTGCTGGAAGCGTCCGCGGCGGTCGCCAACCAGACGCCCGAAGAGGTCGCGCAGGACGAATCCTACTGGCGGGAGATCCAGGGCGCGTTCACGCTGGATCGCACCATCACGAACCTGAACAACGGCGGCTGCTCACCCAGCCCGCGCGTGGTGCACGACGCGCTCAAGCGGTACCTGGACCTCTCGAACCAGGCGCCGACCTATCACATGTGGCAGATCCTCGAGCCGAACATCGAAACGGTCAGGCGACGCCTGGCGTCGACGTTTGGCTGTGATACCGAGGAGCTCGCCATCACCCGGAATGCCAGCGAGTCGCTCCAGATCGCGCAGACGGGCATCGAACTGAAGCCGGGCGACGAGGTCCTGACGACCGACCAGGACTACCCGCGCATGCTGACGACCTGGGATCAGCGGGTGCGGCGCGAAGGCATCAAGCTCACCCAAGTGTCCTTCCCGGTTCCGCCGCCGAGCCTGGACTACCTGGCAGCAATGTTCGAGAAGGCCATCACGCCGAAGACCCGCGTGATTCATTTCTGCCACATCACGAACCTCACCGGCCAGATCTTCCCCGTCCAGCGAATCTGCCGGATGGCCCGCGCCCGCGGCATCAAGACCATCGTCGACGGCGCGCACGCCATCGCGCACTTCCCGTTCGCGATTCGCGACCTCGAATGCGACTACTACGGCTCGAGCCTGCACAAGTGGCTGCTCGCGCCTGTCGGCACCGGGCTGCTCTACGTTCGCCGCGAGAACATCGCCGGCCTGTGGCCCATGCAGGCGGCCGACGCGGGCCGGTCGGCCGACATCCGGAAGTTCGAGGAAATCGGCACGCACCCGGCGGCCAATCACAATGCCATCGCCGAGGCGCTGACGTTCAATCAGGGTATCGGGTTCGATCGCAAGGCCGCCAGGCTCCGCTATCTCAAGAACCGCTGGGCCCGCCGCCTCGAGAAGCTGCCGAACGTGAAGATCTTCACGCCGTTCGACCCGGCGCAGTCCTGCGGCCTGGCGAATTTCGGCGTGACCGGAATGGACAACGGCAAGATCGGCTCGGAGATGTGGAACAAGTACCGCATCATGGTCACGCCCATCATCCGCGACGACTACAAGGGCATTCGAATCACGCCCAACGTGTACACCACGCTCGACGAGATCGACACCTTCGCACAGATTGTCGAGGACATTGCAAAGAAGGGGACGATCTAGACGCCGACCGGCAGCGGCGATCTCACGGGCCCGGTCCGAGTATGAACCCAGGCCGGCTTCACATCAGCGATCACGACCACCGAAACGCCCACACCGGGCAGTCGCATCGCGTGCCCGGTATGACGCGCTGCCCCCGGGTCGACCTCGGTGAACGTGGCCGCGAGCCGGCAGCCCATCGCCCGTACCCTGTAACCTATAACCTGTACCCTGTAACCTATAACCTGTAACCTGTCCCCTGTAACCTTCTTCAGTCCTTGTCCTCGATGGCCCTGACAAACGCCGTCCGCTTCGGCGGCGGCATGGGCACGTTCGGGCCCTTGACCGAGTGCCAGATGATCTCGTTGAGCAAGAGGTCGGGCGCCCGGTCCGCCTCGTCCAGATTCATCGCCATCGACTCCCTGGCACCCGGCCCGGTCGCAGGATTCCGCTCATCGAGGGCGACTCTCGCCGGCCGAGCGTCGAAAGCCGCCTGATGGGGCGTTGTCGTGAACGCGTTGTACAACGGCGTTGCGGCAGCGTCGTACTGGCTCATCGGCTCGAGGCCGAGGACGAGCTCGATCGTGCGAAGCACGCCCGAGGTCGTGTAGAAGGTGCTGTCGACGCTGCGCCGCTTGGCGAACGGGCTCGCGACCAGCAGCACGGATCGGTGCGCGTCCACGTGGTCCGCCCCGTTCTGCGCATCGTCTTCGAGAACGAAGATGGCCGAGTCCTTCCAGTAGGCGCTCCGGCTGACGATGGACACGATCCGGCCGAGCGCCGCGTCGTTTTCGGCAATCATGGCCCGCGGCGTCAGCGCGCCAGGCCGCGTGCCTCGCGTGTGGTCGCCTGGCAGCCGCAGGATCGAGAGGGCGGGCAGGTTCCCGTTGGCCTCGTACTGCCGGAACTCCCGCTCCCAGGCGTCCACTCGCACCGCGTCGCGGATTTCGAGGTCGTAGGGCGGGTACTCCTCGGACGTGAAGCCCTTCAACCCTGGCACTCTCGCGGTGAAGGACCGGCGGCTGGTCTGGGTGCGATCGAGCTCCGCGAACTCACCGTAGCTCCGCACCGTGACGCCGGCCCGCCGACAGTAGTCCCAGATGTAGCCTTTGGCAGGGGCCGCGATGTTTCCGTAGGGATTGCGCATCGCCCCGCCGCCCTCGCTCAGGTACGCGCCGCCACGGTCGGCGTAGTTGGCTGGCCACATCTTCTCGACGATGTCGGTGGCGTAGGCCGCGGTCGAGAAAGCGTGGCCGTCGTAGCTCACCTCGGCATCGACATAGAAGTTGTCGAACAGCACGAACTCCGCGGTGAGCGCGTGGGCATTCGGCGTAACCGCGTCGGGGAACAGGCACAGCGACGGATCGCCGTTGCCCGTTTTCACGTCTCCGAGGATCTGGTCATAGGTGCGGTTCTCGCGAATCACGTAGAACACGTGCTTGATGGGCGACACGCCGCCGACGCTGCGCGGTATCGGGGACGCGCCAGGCGCCGAGGCCGGGGCCAGGCGCGTCTTGTCCGAATAGGGAGTGAGGTTGTACACCTGCCGCGTCATCGACGCGAGCCGCGAGCCACTCGGCGCCGGCAGGGTCGAGAGCGAGCCAAGGAGCAACCCGGCGATGTACTCGGACCCTCGATCCGGCTTGAGCGGCGACGGACCGTTCGGGTTCGCCCGCGAAATCAGCCCCTTTCCACTCATCACGAACACCTGGCTTCCGTCCTTGCTGAATGCCGCGGCGGTCGGATACCAACCGGTGGGGATGAACCCTTGC
This sequence comes from uncultured Acidobacteriota bacterium, assembly GCA_963843385.1. Lineage (GTDB taxonomy): Bacteria > Acidobacteriota > Vicinamibacteria > Vicinamibacterales > JAKQTR01 > CAVOHU01. The sequence continues at coordinate 91,756 of CAWJJY010000002.1, read as the reverse complement.
ACCACGCTCTTCCCGGGCGCCCTGACGTCGACCACTGCCACGGCGTTGTTGTCCGCGTTGGCGACGAGCAGTGTCTTGCCGTCGGGTGACAGCCCGAGCCCGTTGGGTGTCGTGCTGAGCGGAGCCTCAGGATAGAGCGCAACCGAGATCTGTTCGGAGGCCTTGCCGGTCGCCAGGTCCACTGCCCAGACGGAGTTCGTGTTGGCGCAGGCCACGAAGAGCCGGTCTCCCTGCAGTGACGCCACCATCGCATTTGGATGTTCGCCGACGACGTACTCGCGCGATGGCTCGAGGGTGGACGCGTCGAACGCCAGTACCTTCGCGCCACCCCACACCGACACGAACAGGGTCTTGCCGTCTGCCGAGACCAGGCACGTATACGGCTCGGCCGGCAGGCTGACCGTCTTCTCGACCACGCCCGTCGCAATGTCGATCGAGACGAGGCTCTGCGCCAGCACGCGCACGACGAACAGCTTCTTGCCGTCCGGCGTGACGGCAAGGCCGCCGGGAAATCCGGAACCTGGAGCGACAGGCAGGGTGAAGGTGCGGGACGGCGTCAGGACACCGTCGCGGTAGCTCAGCTCCTGCACCGCGGTCCGGGCCGCAGAGTAGACGCGCCGGCCGTCAGGGTGCATGGCCAGCCCCAGCCACGCATCCTCGAGCGACGCTCTGGAGACCACGGTCCAGCTCGCCGTATCCACCACCGCCAGCGACGGCGTCGTGTAGCCGTTGTTGGTGACGATGACAAAGCGGCCGTCGAGTGATTGCACCATGTTGAGCGGCAGGTCGCCGACCGTCACGTGCTTCCCGGCGGGTGCGATGCGCCACCCGTTTGGCAGCAGCGTCACGCCGGTGCCCAGCGCACCCGGGCGTTGCGGGGCTGGCGCCCCCTTCTGGGCGCGCGTCACGAGCGCGCACAGCGATGCGATGACGCCAATGGTCAATACGACGGTTATGAGTCGGTTCTTCATGAGTCTGATCACGCGATCCTGAAAGTTTGGTCGGGCCGATCGAGAAGCGGGGGCTGGCTACTCACCCGAGTAGTGTATCGCCACCAGTGCGTACGCGATGCGCGCCAGGAGATCGGGTCTTGGAAAGACGAGGTAGCGGGCTTCCCAGGTCGGGTTGAACTTCTTCTTGTACTGGAACAGCGACTGGTAGCCGTAGATCGTCGAGAAATGATCGAAGAGCAACCTGACGCCGCGGTCGTACGGCGAGAGCGAGGCCTCCTCGTCTGCGTTGGCGAGCGGGGCCACCGCCAGGCTCAAGGACTCGAGCCCGTCGCGCTTGAAAATCATCGCCGAGTGCGCGATGAGCATGTCCATGACGCCAGCCTGCGACGAGTCGCGCCGCCGCATCGCGTCGAGCACAACGGCGCGGCCGGCGCGATACGGCAGCCACGTGACGAACGCTTCGACGACCCCGGATTCGTGCTGGGCGATCATGGTGCGCTTGTCGGCGAGCTCCTCGACCGAGAAGATGCCGAGGTTGAAGCCCATCTCCCGGCCCTTCTTGCCGGCAAGCCACGCCGCGGAGATCTCCTCGAGCTGATCGTCGATCTCGGGATCCGGCTCGATCCGGCGATACTCGCGCACTTGCAGGTCGGGCGCCTCGCGCTTCACCTTGTTGATGAACTGGCGGACCTTGGCCACCTTGCCGCCTTCGAGCGACCAGCTCGCCAGCGGGAGCACGGCCTCCTCGCCGACCTTGAACCAGCGGAGGCCGGCGCGGCGGTAGGTCTCGAGAAACCGATGGGACGCCTCGTAGAACACGGGAACCCAGTCGTTGCGACGGCACAGATCGACGAATCGCCCCACCAGCGGGCCGATCGCCTCCTCATGGCCAATCGGATCGCCGGCGACAATCGCGACGCGCCCCTTGACCCGGTAGCCAAGAAAGGCCCGGTCATCGATCAGGAAGTGCCGCTTGTCGGGTTGTTTCGCGAAGAACGACATCGAGTCGATGCCGTGGCTCCACGCCAGATCGTGCACGCGCTGGTCGACCTCGACGCTTTCACGGCGCCAGGCCACCGGGGCCAGCGCGGCAACCAGCACGAAGGCTGCCGAGAGCAGGTAGAGCAGGTGCAGCGACCACTCGAATCGCATGGTCCGCGCCGTCACGGGGAGGAACGGAACGTCCTGGAACCAGGCGATCTGCCACGTGGTGCGGACGGCGTCCAGCAGCCCGACGGTCACGTGCCCGAACTCCCGCAGCCCCACCACCCCGTAGGCGGTGAGCGCCACGGCGAGGACCGGCACCGAGTAGAGCGCGAAGCGGAGCCGGAATGGATCGGACCGCGCATGGAACCTGCTGCGCTGGCGCCACAACTCGAACGCGATCACGGCCGAGAACGCGGCGCGGACGATCGCCCCGTTGTGCCCGAGGTTCAGGAACACCGACGCTGCCGCCAGGCCGACCGAGATGGACCAGGCAATTCGTTTGCGCCGGGAGAGGCCGCGGCCGATGTAAACCAGCGCGAGGCCGGCCAGCAGCATCAGCACGCGGCTGCCCCGCCTCACCTCGAAGGGCAGCGCAGCGGTCAATCCCTGCATGTGAACGAAACGGGGGCCCGCCACCGCGGTCACGATGTTGATGGCCCCGAGCAGCACGGCCAGCAACGCCAGCCGGCCGTGCGGATGAACGACCGCCAGCCGCCCCGCAGACTGTGCGAGGTTCAGGAGCGCGGAAATCGTATCGCCGCCGATTTCCACCTGGCGGCGGACCAACCGGAACACGACGCTGCGGTCCTGCGATCGCCACGTGATGATGGCCGCCAGTCCGATCACCAGCACGACGGCGATGGCCACCTCGTAGCGCTGGATGTCGTGCACGATGATCCCGAGCGCGCCGCCGAACACGTAGGCGGCCAGGCCCACGACAATCCCCCAGACGACGACGCCCAGCCCGTCGAGCCTGGTGAAGAGCCACGGGTCCGACCCGACGGCCCCGTAGGCCGCCGGAATCGCCGAACGGAGACCCCACAAGAAGCGGGACGAGAGCAGCAGCACCGAACCCTGTCGTGCCAGCCAGCCCTGGATCCGGGCAAAGCGGGGATCGGTCGCGGCACGCCGCTCGAAGAACGCCCGGCCTCGCGACCGGCCCAGCCGGAACCAGAACTGGTTCGCGATGAATGAGGAGATCATCGAGACGGGGATGACCACGCGGATGTCGAGGTAGTGGCGGTGAGCCAGAAAGGCGGCGGTGATCAGGAATGCATCGGCTTCGAACAGGCCCCCGACGAAGAGAAGGGCGTACCCGTATTTCAGGATCTCCTGCTCGAGCATCGCGGCATTAGTATAGTGGCGTCATGGGGGGCCGGGTACGCGCAGCCATCGTCGGGATCGTGCTGGCGGGAGCTGCGGTCCTGTCGGGTCAAACCGCGCAGCCCTTCGCCCTTCGTGGCGCCACCCTCACCCTGCGACTCTATGGCCCCGCCTCAGGAGACCCTGTCGTCGTGTCGAGCGGCGACGGGGGCTGGATCCATCTGGCACCGCACGCGGCCGAGGTGCTCGCGTCCAACGGGTACTTCGTCGTCGGCTTCGACAGCAAGCAGTATCTCGAGGCGTTCACCACCGGATCGAAGACACTGGAGGCAAAAGACGAGCCCGGCGACTTCGCGGCCGTGTGCGCGTTTGCCAGCCGGACGACCAGGAAGAAAGCCATCCTGGTTGGCGTGTCGGAGGGCGCCGGACTGTCGGTCCTTGCCGCCAGCGATCCCCGGACGCGCGAGAAGATCAGGGGCGTGGTGGGCCTCGGGCTGCCCGACATCAACGAACTCGGCTGGAGGTGGCGGGACGCCATCATCTACATCACCAAGGGCGTGCCGCACGAGCCCACGTTCAAAGCGGCGGACTTCGTCGAGAAAGTGGCGCCGCTCCCGCTGGCCGCGATCCATTCGACCAACGACGAGTTCGTGCCGCTCGATCAGATCCAGCGTTTGATGGATCGTGCCCGGGAGCCCAAGCGGCTCTGGGTGGTGAAGGCTGCCAATCACCGGTTCAGCGGAAACGAGAAGGAGTTCGACGCGCGCCTGCTCGAGGCGATGAACTGGATCAAACGAGGCGGGCGCCAGTAGATCGGCTCCGGCTACCGGCCTGTCCCAGTCATCTGCAGAGCGCCTTCGGGGCGGGACATCCCGGCGCCGCGCTCCGGATCCCACAACCGCTTCAGCGGAGGCGGGCCGCTAACCGCCTTCCTTCAGCTCGATGCCGAACCGCTCGGCCATCCGATAGAGCGTTCGCCGGTCGATCCCCATCACCTCCGCCGCGCGCGTGCGATGGCCCTTCACCGCGTCGAGCACGTGGAGCAGATAGCGCCGCTCCACCTCGTCGAGCGTCGGCAGGTCGGCGAACAGGCGATCCTCGACGCTGGGCGTCGCCCCGCCCATCAGCGGCGGCAGGTCGGCCACGTCGATCGTCGCGCCCGGGCTGAAGAGCACCAGGCGCTCGATCGTGTTCTCGAGTTCGCGAACGTTGCCCGGCCAGCCGTAGGCCACCAGCTTTTCGAGCGCCTCGGGCGACAATCGCCGCTCGCGGCCCGCTCGTGCGCACGAGTTCCGCAGGAAGGCCAGAACCAGCAACGGGATGTCCGCGCGCCTGTCCCGCAGCGGCGGCACGCGGATGACGATGACGCTGAGGCGGTAGAAGAGATCCTGGCGGAACCGGCTGTCGGCCACAGCCCGTTCCAGTTCGATGTTGGTGGCCGCCAGCACGCGCACGTCAATCCGCAACGTCCGGCTCGCGCCGACCGGCCGAATCTCACCCTCCTCGAGCGCCCGCAGCAGCTTGACCTGGAGCGACGGAGAGGTCTCGCCGATCTCGTCGAGAAACACCGTGCCGCCCTGCGCCTGCTCCAGCAGCCCCTTGGCGTCCGACACGGCGCCGGTGAACGATCCGCGCGTGTGCCCGAAGAGTTCGGACTCGAGCAGGGTCTCGGCAATCGCGCCGCAATTGACCGCGACGAATGGCCGCGTTGATCGCTTGCCGTGCGTGTGGATGGCTTTCGCCACCAGTTCCTTGCCCGTGCCGCTCTCCCCGATGATCAGGACCGGCGCCTTCGAGTCGGCGGCGTGAGCGATCTGCTTGTACACCTCCAGCATCCCGGATGTCCGCCCGATCAGGCCGGGCAGGGTCTCCCTGGGCAGATGGACATCCGCCGCGTCGGGCGCGGCGGCCTGGACGAGCGCCCGCTCGACCACCGACTTGACCTGCCCGATGTCGAACGGCTTGCTGATGTAGTCGAAGGCGCCGGCGCGGACCGCCTCGATGGCCGTCTCGAGCGTGCCGAAGCCGCTGATGAGCACCACCTGCACGTGCGGGTTCGTCTTCTTGGCGGCTCGCAGGATGTCGAGGCCGCTCTCCTTGGCGTTGAGGTTGATGTCCGAGATGACAAGGTCTACCGGCGCGCGCTCGGCGTGCTTCAGGGCTTCGCGGGGATCGAATTCCCACGCGATCTCACGGCCCGGAGCGGCGAGCAGCTCCGCGATGAACTGGCAGGTTTCCCGGTCGTCGTCGACAATCAGAATGCTGGACATCGATACTCCCCGAAGGGGCAGCAGGCATCGTGATGGAATGCGCCGTAGCCGTCATCAGCCCGGCACTTCCGCGCGCATCGTCGAGGCCGCCGGCAGCTTCACCGTGAACACCGTGCCTTTGCCAACCTCGCTCCGGACCTGGATCGTCCCGCCGTGCTCGGCGATGACTTCGCGGGTGATGCTCAGGCCGAGGCCCGTTCCGCGGCCTTCCGGCTTGGTCGTCATCCAGGGCTCGAAGATGCGGCCGAGCAGTTCCGGCGCGATTCCGTCGCCGGTGTCGATGACCTCGATCTGCACGCCGCCCTGCGCCGGCTCGACCTTGACGATCAACCGGCCTCCGGCAGGCATGGCGTCGAGGCCGTTGCTAATCAGGTTGAGCAGCGCAAGCTCGAGCTGAACCGCGTCGGCCGCCACCGGCGGCGACCCGCTGACCACCTCCAGGTCGAGGCGCACGTCCTGGATGGTGAGCGCCGGCTCCATCAGCCCGCACATCTTGGTGACGAGCGCGGCGACGTCGGTCGGCTCGTGCTGCGGCGCGTGCCGTGACCGGTCGAGCAGGCGGCGAACGGCCTCGGTGACTTTCTGGATCTGCTCCCGCGCGATGTGCAGGCGCCGGGTGACCTCCGATCCGGGCCCCTGCTCTTCGATCACCATCTGCATGTAGCCCGACGCCAGGTTGAGCGGCGTGCCGATCTGGTGCGCGACATTCGAGACCGTCTGGCCGATGGCGGCCATCTGCTCGGCGCGGGACAGTTCCTGCCGGAGCTTGAACAGGTGCTGGTTGGTCTCGACCAGCTCGCGGTTCCGCTGCCGGAGCTCCTCGGTGGCGGCCTGCACGCGCTGCTGGAGCCCGGCGTGCATGTCCTCCATTTCGCCGAGCATGTGGTTCAGCCCGGCGGCGACCGATCCCAACTCGTCTTGCTGGTACACATGGGCCCGCGCCTTCAACGTCCCGCCGGCCACCACCCGCATGGTGTCGCGTATGGAGTCGAGCGGGCGATGGACCAGCCGCCGGATCCCCCAGTCGATGACGCCGATCAGAAGGAGGATGGCGGCAGCGGCGGACCACAGCGCGATGGTCCGGCCGTTGCGGCGCACCTGGTCGCGGGCGTCGAGCGACACGGTCACCGCCACCGCACCGAAGTTCTTTCCGTCGTGCATGGCGCGCACCGAGACCGTTCGCAGCGATCCCCGCTCGGATCCCCACACGGGATCGTTGCGGTTGACGGCGAGCGAGGCCAGCGCCACGTCCTCGGAGTGATCGGCGGTGGACGTGCCGGCATAGACCGTCGGCACACCCTCTTCGATCTTGATGATGGTCACCCGCTGGAGCGCCGGCACCTCCCGCTTGAAGTCGTGGAGGATTGCGCTCAACTGTTCGGGCCTGGGGGGGTCGGGCCGCAGCTCGAAGTCGTCGGCGATGGCCAGCGCGGTGACCTGCGTCGTGCCGAGCAGCTCGGCCTCGACGGTGCGCTCGAACATGCTCGTCTCGAACCACATCGAGACGCTGATGATGAGCACGGTGGCCAGCGCCATGAAGATCGTCAGGCGGGCCCTCAACGACACGCTGGTCCGCACAAGTGCCGCAGCGGGGCGCTCTTGCGCCAGACCTTCGGGCACCGCCGACCCACCTGACCCCATCTAACCTCCTGACAGCCAGCGAGTTGTCCCATTCTAGCGCCTCACCCCTCCAAGTGGCACGCCCGTTGTGTGAGATGGGGGTAACCGTTGGGGTCATTGAGAGAGAGGACGATGTTTCGCCTTGCCGCACTCGGAGCGGCGGTGTTTGCCTTGGCGCTGGTTGGCACGGTCGAGGACAGGTCGGCAACCAAGGGGCCCGTGGCAGGACCGGTGCCGTCCCAGTCCGTCGTCGGGACCATCCTGAAGTACGACAGGGCGTCGCACACGCTCAGTCTCAGCACGGCGTCGGGCAACCAGCGATTCGTATTGACCGATACCACGCCCATCCGCCTGGGCTCGAAGGTGATGAAGGCCCAGGATCTGGCGGCCCACAAGGGCGCCAAAGCGAAGGTGCGGTATACGGAAGACAGTGGGAAACGAACGGTTGAGTCGGTGATGGTGGCGGCTGCTGCTGAAGCGTTCCCCGTCGCCGACCAAACGGTATCAGGTTACTGACCGGCAGGAGCAGTGACCTGGTTCGCGGACAGCCGGGACCGAAGCCCCCAACGGTACGGCTGCCCGCGGCACCTTGTTTGCGCCGTCATCGGCCCTTCCGGACCGGGCTGGTGACGGCGCGACAAGGCGCAATGGGTTCCCCCGGCCGCCTCGTCTTTTCCTCACATTCTCCCTTTGGTCATCACTGCCCGCAGCCTGAGGTCGGTGCCGCCAGCCTGCCCTGAGCGAGCACCGCGAGTCGAAGGGCCTCCAGCCGCGGTAGTGGGTCAGTTTGCTCCGCGTCCCCGCTCACACTCGCCGCCCCTCGACCTTGCTCGGGGCGCCCTGAGCGCCGTCGAAGGGCGGCAAATCGAGCCTTCCGGGATTCGTAGCTGACCTGACGATCCCGGGGGCCCCCATCCCCGGCAGCGTGACTCGGCCCTCACGGCTCGATTTGCGAACTGACGCCTCGGCGGCTCGGTTCGAGGGGCCGCGGAGCAAACTGACCCACTACCCCGGCCGCCAGCCCCAGGCGTATGTCATACTTGATTGCCTCTTTTCTTCGGAGATCCGATGAGCGCCAGCCCTATGTCTCAAGTCATCAACGTGATCCCAGCCGCCGAGCGCGTGGCCGGTTTCAGCTATGCGATTCGGAACATCGTCGTGGAAGCCAGGAAAGTCGAGGCCGCCGGCCGGAAGGTCAAGTACCTGAATATCGGCGATCCGGTTCCGTTCGGCTTCAGGACGCCCCCGCACCTGATCGAGACCGTTGAACGGGCCATGCATGACAATCAGAACGGCTACGGCCCCTCGGCGGGCATCATGCCAGCCCGCGAGGCGGTCGCGGCCGATTTCGTCGCGCGCGGCGTGCCGGTCACCGCCGATCGCGTGGTGCTGACTGTCCGGCGCGTCCGAGGGCATCGAGATCGCCCTGAACGCCATTGCGAACCCGGGCGAGGAAGTGCTCGTGCCGATGCCGACCTACCCGCTGTATACGGCGGTGCTGGCCAAGATCGCGGTGCGCGCGCGGTACTACCGGACGGATCCGAATCACGGATGGATGCCGGATCTGGATCACATCCGATCGCTGGTCTCCCCGGCAACCCGTGCGCTGGTGATGATCGATCCCAACAACCCGACCGGCGCCATCTACTCGGCCGACATCCGGCAGGCCCTTATCGATCTGGCCAACCGCCACAACTTCGTCGTGCTGGCCGACGAGGTGTACGCCGACCTGGGCTACGACGGTCCGACGCCGCCGCTTGCGTCGATGGATCACGATGCGCCGATCCTGTCGTTCGGCAGCCTCTCCAAGGCATACCTGGCGCCCGGCTGGCGTGCCGGGTGGATGGCCATCGGCCAGAGCCCGCGGCTCGAGAAGGTCAAGGCGGCGATTCTCAAGCTGGCGGATGGCCGCCTCTGCGCCACCGTGCCCATGCAGTTCGCGATCACGGCCGCCCTCACCGGCGACAAGTCTCACCAGGTGGCGTTCAGGGCGGCCCTGCGCGAGCGGGCGCAGCTGACGACCTCGCGGATGAACGCGATGCCCGGGATGCGTTGCACGGCGCCGCGCGGCGCCTTCTACGCGATGCCTCAGCTCACCTTGCCGCCGGGGCGCACCGACGAGGACTACGTGCTGTCGCTCCTGCGCGCGACCGGGATCCTGTGCGTGCACGGCTCCGGATTCGGCACGCCTGCCGAGCAGGGGTTCTTCCGGGTGGTCTTCCTGGCCTCGCCTGAGGAACTGGGCGCAATCTACGACGAGATGGCTGCCTTCACCGCCGACTACCTGAAGAAGGGATAGCGGCCCCTCGGAACATGACGCCGTGAAGCGCTACCGGCCGGGCGTCCTGGCCGCGGCCGAGAGCCATGACACAGCTTCGCGTTCTGCTTTCGCGACATCAGACCACGGCCTGGCTCGTGCTCGTGGCCGTGATGTTCTGTCTCCCCCTGTTCGCCGGGCTCGGCCGAACCGATCTCCAGAACGACGAAGCGATCTACTCATTTGCCGCCGACGACATCGTCCGCCATGGCGGCTGGCTGGATCCCCGGTCCAGCCCCACTCCCGAGATCCTGTTCGTCGAGAAGCCGCCGCTGAAGTTCTGGATCGTGGCGCTGCCGATTCGTGCCGGCCTGCTGCCGGCCAACGAGTTCGGCCTGCGGTTCTGGGACGCGGTCTTCGGCAGCGCGGTGTTTCTCTATACCTTCACGATCGGCAGGAGGCTGGCGGGACCGTTGTGCGGGATCGTCGCGCTCTTCGTGTTGTATTCCTACGAGCCGCTGCTCTTCGACCACGGGCTTCGCAGCAACAACATGGAGGCCTCGCTCGTGCTGGCCTACGCAGGCGGCGCGTACCACTACCTGCGGTGGTCTGAGGCCGCCAGCCGCGGGGAGCGGATCCGCCACGCGGCCGCGGTGGGCGCGTACTTCTTTCTCGGGTTCATGACGAAGTTCGTGGCCGTGCTCTTCCTGCCGCTCGTGCTGGGCGCGACCAGCCTGGTGTTTGGATCGCTGCGGCTCCAGATCCGGCGCGACTGGCGGCTGTGGCTGGCGGTGGCCGCCGCCGACCTCGCCCTGATTCTCCCGTGGTTCGTCTACAAGTACTTCACGTTGAGCCCCGGGATCCTGAGCGTCATGTTCGGGACACACGTGGTTCAGCGGTTCACCTCGTCACTGGATTCGGCCCATCTGCATTCGTGGACGTATTACTGGGCCGAGATCTTCAGGCAAACCAACGGCATCGACATCTTCAAGGGAATCGTCGGAGGCTCCTGGACATTCGCGTGTGCGGCGGCTGGCGCAGCGTTGATCCTCGTGCGGACGGTGCGACAGCGCCGGGTCGATGGCGCGCTCCTGGCGATATGGTTCGTGCTGCCGATCGCCCTGATGTCGTTCTTCACCTCGAAGCTCGGGCACTATCTGTATCCGTTCCTGCCGCCGTTCGCGATCGCGGCAGGTTATCTGCCGGCCTGGATCATGCGGCCGAATCGGGCAGCCTCCGTCGCGCCGGACTCCGCTGCTGCCACTGTCGCGTCAAGGCGCGTTCGTGCCGGGAGGCTGGCCCTCCTGGCCGCCTCCGCCGCGTGCGTCACCCTTGCCGTTCTGACATTCATCCACGGGCCCCTGCAGCTCGAACTCGGCGGAATGAGGATCCTGACAAATCGCACGCCGCTTCGGCCGGGCATAGGCGCGGTCGTCCTCGGCATGCTTGGCGCCGGAGGGATCGCGGCCCTGCGTCCGGCGACAGTTGCGTTGTTGCTGTTGATGGGGCCTCTGCCGAAGTACTGGGAATTCTTCCCGCGGGCGATGGCCGAGGAACACCCGTTGCGCGGGCTTCGCGACTGCATGGCACAGGTGCGCGAGAGCGAGCGCCAGCAAGGCCGCCAGGCACCGGGACTGCTTGCGGTCGTTCCCGCGCAGTTCGAGCACCAGTTCTATTTCTACTTTCGTGATGTCGGGTGGCAGGCAGAGAGCGAGATCTCGGATCGAGACCTCACCCGGATGATCGATGAGCCGGGACAGCAGCGGCCGGTTCTCGTGGAGCGGTTTCGCTACGAGCAGTTCCTGAATCACTACGCGCCCCAACCATCGCGGCCTGAGGATCCCGAGTACATGCGGCGGGTGGACGAGGCCCCGGCCGTCAAGGATTGGCTGACGCACGCGCCGCCGCGAACGAGACTGACGGATCAGGCGCTGATGCTGCTGCCAGGACCGTACGCTGTTTGCAGGATTCCCTCCTGAGTCGGACCTGAGCGCGCAGGCGGTCAGAGATGAGCTACCCTTCGACCAGGGTTGAATCGCGCAGGCCGTCGCGTCGCACGAACCTCGGCGAGGCGAGGTCGGCGACAGACATCGACGTTCGAGTGAAGCGATCCGGAGGGTCCCGGTCGCTCACGCGGCACGAGCTGGATCGCGCTCTTCAGGATGGGGCTTTCATGACGAACGAGACGGGTGGCGCGAAAGCCGCCGAGAAGTCGTATATGACCAGGGCCGGCAGCGAGCACTGGGAGCGGACCAAGCCGTTCGCCCCTCCCGGGCACGACATGCTGCCGCAAGGCCTGCCGCTCATTCACGATTTCGCCGTGGCCATCACCTTCCTCGCGCTCGAGCCAGGTGAGCGCGTGCTGGACCTCGGCGCGGGACCCTGCTGGGTGTCCGAGTGGCTGCAGCGGCTGAACGTGGAAACCGTCAGCGTCGACATCGCTGTCGAGATGCTGCGGGTCGGCCGCGAGCGCCTGCCAGGCAAGCCGCTGGTGGTCGGCGGCGACCTCGAGCATCTGCCGTTTCGTCGTGAATCGTTCCACAAGGCTGTCTGCCTGAATGCGTTCCACCACCTGCCGGACATGCCGAGCGGCCTGTCGGAGATCCATCGCGTACTGAAACCGGGAGGGGCGGTCGTGTTCTCGGAGCCGGGCCGCGGTCACGCCGGCGCCTCGACGTCCACCCGCGCCACAGGTGAATTCGGCGTGACCGAGCAGGACATCCTCGTCACCCAGTTTCTCGAAGCCTGCACGGCGGCCGGGTTCGCCTCCGCGCGCATCAAGCCGATGTCTTACGCGATTCCGGATTTCGAACTGACCGTGGAGAAGTGGGAGGCCTGGAACAGGCTCGCGCGGTCGAAGCGGCCGCTTCGCGCGCTTCGGAAGATCTGGCTGGGCATGCTCGAGGTGTTCGGTCTGGCCAAGACGGGACAACTCTTCGAGGAAGCGCTTGCACGCGACCTGGTCCGCCTTCTTCGTGGCGCGATGGAGGATCACCCCATCATCCTCGCCACGAAGTAGGTGCTGGCGCCGCCGCGTCGCGCGGACTTCAGCGACTTCGGCTACGTGCCTGTTCGAGGGCACATACGCCATAGGGACCGGGCAGGATCAGCAGCTCGTCCATCAACGGAACGGTCGCCAGATCCGACAGGCGGTTGATCGGCGCGACCCCGCCCGGGATCGTGTCGTTCGCCTGAGCCCCGGCCGCCTTACGGTCGACGAGCCACGCGTCGAACTCCCGATAGCGGGCGTCCCCGAGCACCACGGGACGCGGTCGCACGAACAGTGCGGCAAAGACGCTCGCGTCGGACGAGTCTTCGAGCGTCCACTTTCCGACCGTGCGGAGGTAGAAGGCGCCCTGGTGGCTGACATTCGTCCAATCGACATAGACGGGCGGGCGATCGCCAGGCACGGGGTGCTCGATCAACACGCGCTTCAGGCAGTCCCGTATCGAACCAAGGCGATGGTGCTCGAAGGAGAGCAACGGCACCTCGCTTCGATACGCCGCGATTGGCAGCACTGAGGCCACCACCAGCGAGACGACCGCCGCCCTGAGCGCTCCGGTGCGGCGAGCGAGCAGCAGGGGCACGACGACGAACGGCAGTGCACGGAACGGCGTCGACGCCCGCAGCAACACAACACCGCCAATCGCCACCTTCACGTTTCCAAACACGAGCGCCCAGACGGCCGTCACGGCACCGAGGGCAGCGACGAACACGAGCAGCCCACGCATCGCCGGTGATCCGACGATCCGTCGCCCGGTGGCGCCGAGGAGCGCATCCATCCAGCCGTCGAGCCGCACCATCAGCGACATCAGCGCGCGCCAGGCAACGGCCACGGCGTATCCGGCTGCGAGCGCCACCGGCGGCAGGAATGGGTAGAGGTAGTGATAGATCTTCGACGTCCCCATCGAAATAATCGCGACTGGCAACACGAACCACAGCAGAACCATCAGGCCCTCGGGCCATCCGGTCCGGGCCGTGCGCCACACCACCAGGATCATCCCCGCCACCGCCCACACCATCGTCTGTGACGCACCCAGATCGGTCCACAGCGTCGTGAAGTAGAAGTACCAGGGCTGGAGGTGAGAAGGATCGAGGAAGTGCGTGAGCCGCGTATAGACGGCGGCCCCGAACACGTCCTGCAGGAATCTCTCCCCGGCGCGGAGGTACTGATACACGAACCACGGCGCCGTCAGCAGGACGGTCAACCCGGCCGCACCGAGCCACGTGCGCCACCATCCGATCAGGCGGGCCCGATCGTCCCGGCGTGCAAGCAGTGCGACCGCGACGATTGTTGGCAGAAACAGGGCCGCCACGAATTTCGTCATGAACCCCAGGACGAAGTACAGCGCGAACGCGAAGACGTGAGCGCGGCCCCGCCAATCGTGTTGCGCAGTCCTCCACTGCCACGCGTGATACATGCCGCCGCAGTAGGCGAGAACCAGCGCGGCTTCCATGTTGTTGCTGCGCAGGCCGTGGTCGAACACCAGCGGGCGCTGCACGAACAGCATCAGCACCGCGGCGAGGCCGGCGATCGAGCCGCCGATCCGGCGCCCCATCGCGAACACATACAGAAAGGCGGCGCTGCCGAAGACCGCGTCCCAGAAGCGCAGGCCGAACTCGTTGTCCGGGAGCAGGCCGAGGCGGATGGGCGCCGCGACAATCCAGAACTTCAGCGGCGGCTTCTCGAAGAAGGGCGCGTCTTCCCGCGGGCTGCTCCTCGGGGTGATCCAATCCCCGGAGGCGACCATCACGTCGGTCGCAAACGAGTAGATCGCTTCGTCACCCTGCAGATCCGTCCGTCCGAGTCCGACGAACAGCGGCAGGCAGAACGCCACGACGACCAGGCCGAGCGCGAGCGCGCCCGCCAGTCTCCTGGAGCCGGAGGCGGCCGGAGTCACTGATTGAGCATGACCTATCGAGGATGACCCGGTGACGGCCGCGCCGGGTTCGGCTCGCTCCACACCCATCAGGCGCCCTCCGGCCGACCGGGCTTCGCCCCGCCGCCTCGAAGACGCCGCCTGAACTGGACCAGGTGCCAGATCATCACGGCCGGATCGCGAAAGAAGGACAGCTTGGAGTTGCCCGTTTCACGCCAGTCGATGGGCAGTTCCTCCACCCGCTCCCCGGCGTCCAGCATCGCGAGCAGCAGCTGTGTGTCCCACACCCACCGCTGGTCGATCGGCGTATCAAGGTGCCGCCGAAGCGCCTCTCGCTCGAAGACTTTCATGCCGCACTGCGTATCGTAGACGGGCTGGCCGAACCAGACCGAGACGAAGGTCGCAAAGACGCGTCCCACGTAATGCCGCAGCGGGTTTCGCACCACCGATCGGCCAAGCATGAGCACGCGCGAGCCAATCACTCCGGCGAGGCCCGAACTACGGCCGGCCGACGCCAGGTGCGCCAGCGCGCGGTGCAGCTCGCGGACCGGCACGGAGTTGTCGGCGTCGAGGAAGCCGAGGTAGTCGAAGCCTTCGGCCAACCCGATGTCCAGGCCGGCCCGGATCGCAGCGCCCTTGCCCTTGTTGGCGTCGAGACGCACGAGTCGCACGGCGTTTCCAAAGTCACGCGCGCCCACCAGGCGTTGTTCCGCCTCGAATTGCTCCTGCCGGCTGCCGTCGTCGACGACACAGAACTGCACGTCAAGTGAGGCGGCTCCGGCCGCACCGGATCGCAGGTAGGCCGCGAGGTCGTCGAGAAGACCCGGCAACCTGGCCGCTTCGTTGTACGCAGGAATAACGACCAGTGCGCGCTCGGTCACCCGAAGGACCTTCTCAGAGGGGAACGACTTTTCTGGTCGCAACGCAGCAGGGTTCCAGAACCGGCTCATCATAGCACGCGGGCAGCGGGCGCCCGGGCGCGGTGAGCGTCGCCGAAGCTCGTCCCGAAGACAGGCCGGCCAGCCGAGATCTGCCAGCCGTCTGCGTCGAGCACGCTGTCGTTTCGCGGCCCCGCTCGCACTCGCCGCTCACGCCTGCCTGCCTTCGGCCCCTCGACGCGGCTGGCGCTTCGACTCGGCTCAGGGCGTGGTGAGCTTGTCGAACCACGCGGCTCCTCGAGCAGGCACTCGAAGGGAGCGAGCAGCGCGCATCGAAGGCCGCCTGCGTTGAGCAGCGCTTTCGTTTCGTGGCCCTGCTCGCCCTGCAACTCGGCTCAGGGCGTTGTGAGTTTGTCGAAACACGTGGCTCCGCGACCACGCACTCGAAGGGAGCGAGCAGCGCGCATCGGAGGGCCGCCAGCCTTCCGCCTTTAGCCTCCAGCCTCCGGCCGCCAGCCTCCAGCCTCCAGCCGTCTCAGTAATTCTTGTTATAGAGATCGAGAATCGCGTTTGCGTCGACCCCGGGATCGAGCGAGGTCGCGCGGACGTTGAGCCAGCGGGAATTGGGGCGGTACCGCGCCACGCGGTGGATGTTGAGCAGGTGCTCCGTGGAAATGTTGTCGGTGGTCATGTTGCCCGCGCCGGTGCCGCACGCGAGGGAGAGCGACGGCCGCAGGCTGTTGAAGATGCCGCCGATGGCTCCCTGCGTGGACGGGTGATTGACCAGGATGCGCGCGGCGTTCATCCGGGCGAAGTCGCTCACCACCCGTTCGTCGTTCGTGTAGACGCCGACGGTATGCCCGATGCCGCCGCGGTTGTTGACGGCCTCGCAGATCTGAATCGCCTCGTCGTAGTTCTCGCAGCGGTAGAGC
The DNA here is from genome assembly GCA_963843385.1 of uncultured Acidobacteriota bacterium. GTDB lineage: Bacteria > Acidobacteriota > Vicinamibacteria > Vicinamibacterales > JAKQTR01 > CAVOHU01. Next base: position 75,656 of record CAWJJY010000002.1, on the reverse strand, counting down.
GCCAGGACGGGCATGAGGATCTCGTGCGAGAGCGGGTGGTCGGACCCGACGCCGTCCGGTTCGGCGATGAGCAGCCGCGTGCCTTCGGGCACGCGGAAGCCGGCACGCTCGGCCAGGACGGTGGCCGGCTGTCCGACAGCCATCGGCTGCATCCGCATGTTCTCCATGTCGAAGCAGACCGGCCCCAGTGCACGCATCTCGTCCTTCGTGCAGTAGTGCGCCGCGCGTGCTTCGAGCAGCGGCCGCAGCCTCGCGTGCACGTCGTGTTCGACCACCAGGGCCTGCTCGCTCGCGCACACCGTGCCGTTGTCGAAGGTCTTGGAATGGACGATCGAACGGGCGGCAAACGGCAGATCGGCCGTGTGGTGAACGTAGATCGGCACGTTGCCGGGTCCCACGCCGAAGGTGGGCGTGCCGGAACGTTGTGCGAGCTTGACGATGGACGAGGTGCCGGTGGCCAGGATCAGGGCGAGGTCCGGGTGGCGCATGAGGCACTCGATGTACCCCGTCTGGCCCCGCGTCATCACCTGGATCGCGTGCTCGGGCGCACCGGCAGCGGTCGCGGCATCGGACAGGATCCTCACCGTTTCCCCGATGCAGCGACGTGCGCTCCGGTGCGGGCTGAAGATCACCGGGTTGCGCGTCTTCATGGCGATGAGCGCCTTGAAGATCGTCGTCGAGGTGGGATTGGTGACGGGCACCGTCGCGAGGATCGGGCCCTTCGGCTGCGCGACCTCCGTCACGCCTGCCGCCGGATCGTGGGACAGGACGCCGACCGTCTTGCGGGACCGGATGTCTTCGTACACCAGCAGGCTCGCCCAGGCGTTCTTGACGACCTTGTGCCTGTAGACCCCCATGCCCGTTTCGTCGAAGGCGAGGCGGGCAAGGTCCATGCGGGCGGCGTAGGCCGCTTCGAACACGGCGCGCACCACGCGATCGACGCGGTCCTGGTCGAACTCGCGAAAGGCTGCGGCAGCCCCGCGCGCGCGGCCCATCATCTCGTCGGCGTATTGGCTGGCTGGAGAGGTGTCGCCCATGCTGAGGTCTCTTCGCGACTGACAGCCTCCGACACTACCACGCGCGAGGCAGAAGGGGCACTACTCGGCGGCCCCGCGCGCGGACCATCATCTCGTCGGCGTATTGGCTGGCAGGTGAGGTCTCGCCCAAGCTGAGGTCTCTTCGCGACTGACAGCCTCCGACACTACCACGCGCGAGGCAGAAGGGACAATAATCGGCAGGAGCGCCAAGGGTCGCCTGTCTCTTCGCCGCCCCGCTCGCGCTCGCCGGCAAACTGCATCTTCGGGGTTCTGTCGGCGGAAGCGATGGGTCCCCCACCCATCGCGGTTTTCGGCCCCTGCGACGCAGTTTGCAGACTGACGCCGATCGGCTCGGCTCAAGGGGCTCGCTTCAGACCTGACGCCCGATCGCTTGGCTCCGAGGCAGACAACCCTTGGCGCCGACCAGGATTCCCGCTATGACCAACGTCGATCTCCAGTCATTCAAGGACCGTTTCGCATCCAAGTTCCAGCCGGAACATCAGATCTTCGGGAACATCCGGCGCGGCGATCGCATCTTCATCGGCACCGGCTGCGGGGAACCCCAGTACCTGGTGAGCGCGCTGACCGACTACGTCCGATCGAACCCCAAGGCGCTGTTCGGCGCGGAGATCCTGCACGTCTGGTCGCTCGGCGTCGCGCCCTACACGGACGAGCACCTGCAGGCGAACGTCCGCCACAACTCGTTCTTTGTCGGCAACCCGACGCGCGGTGCGGTGAACAAGGGGCTGGCGGACTACACGCCGATCTTCCTGTCGCAGGTGCCCGACCTGTTCGACCGCCGCTTCATCGACATCGACGTCGCGCTCATCCAGACCTCGCTGCCGGATCAGCATGGTTACCTGAGCCTGGGCATCAGCGTCGATATCGTGAAGGCTGCCGTCAAGTCGGCCTCGCTCGTGGTCGCCCAGATAAACAGGCACATGCCTCGCGTGCAGGGCGACGGCTTCCTGCACGTGGACGAGGTCGACTACCTGGTTCATCACGACGAGCCGCTGCTCGAGTACGTCCCGGACGTCCCGGACGAGATCGCTGCCCGGATAGGCAAGTACGCGGCGCGGATTGTCCAGGACGGCGACACGATCGAGGTCGGCTACGGCTCGATCCCCAACGCCATCATGTCCGCGCTCGGACGGAAGAAGCACCTCGGGGTCCACACCGAGCTGCTGACCGACGGCATCGTCGATCTCATCCGGCGCGGCGTGGTCGACAACACGCGCAAGACCCTCAACCTCGGCAAGACCGTGGCGTCCTTCTGCATGGGGAAACGCGAAACCTACGAGTTCATCGACGACAACCCCGCGATCGAACTGCGGACCATCGACTACACGAACAACCCGCTCGTGATCGCGCGCCACGAGAACATGACCGCCATCAACGCCGCGCTTGAGATCGACCTGACCGGCCAGGCGACCGCCGAATCGGTGGGCCGCATGTTCTACAGCGGCATCGGCGGGCAGGCCGACTTCATGCGCGGCGCGCTGCTCGCCAGGGGCGGCAAGTCCATCCTGACGCTTCCCTCGATCACCCACGACGGCGAGCACTCGCGCATCGTGCCGTTTCTCAAGGAGGGCGCCGGCGTCACGCTCAATCGCAGCGACGTCCACTACGTGGTCACCGAGTACGGCATGGCGTACATCCACGGCAAGAACATCCGCGAGCGCGCGATGGACCTGATCGCAATCGCGCACCCGAAGTTCCGCGCGTGGCTGGTCGACGAGGCACGGCGCCTGAACCTCGTCTACCACGACCAGGAGTACCTGGCCGGCGAACGCGGCGAGTACCCCGAGCACCTCGAGTCGCGCAAGACCACCAGGCGGGGACTGCCCGTGCTGCTGCGGCCCGTGCGGATCAGCGACGAGTCGCTCCTCAAGGACTTCTTCTATTCGCTCTCCGACCGGAGCATGTACCGCCGCTTCCTGACGCCCACGTGGGAAATGTCCCACGAGCGGCTGCAGGAGTTCGTCGTCATCGACTACACGAAAGAGATGATCATGCTGGCCGTCGTCGAGGACGAGACGCGCCAGGTGGTCGTCGGCCTGGGCGAGTACTACCTCGAGGAAGACGGCCTGTGGGCGAATGTCGCCTTTGCGGTGCGCGACACATTTCAGAATCGCGGCATCGGCACCGAGTTGCTGGGTTTCCTGATTCAGAACGCTCGCCGCCAGGGCCTGCTCGGCCTGACGGCCGAAGTGCTGAAAGAGAACGAGCCCATGCTCAGGGTGTTCGAGAAGATGGGCCTGAAGATGGACAAAGTCAGCGTCGAGGAGAGCTGGGATCTGCGGCTGAGGTTTTGACGAGCGATCGGCCGAGGGCTTTCGGCTCGCGGCTGGAGGCTGGCGGCCATGGGCTGCGTTCGGCCGCTATCGCCAGGCCTTCCTTTCCCTAAAGGCGAGGCGAATTCACCTTGTCAGTAGGGCAGCCTTAGCGGGACAGGGGACGCGGCAAGCTGCGGCAGGACGGTCAGCAGTTCAGGAACCTGACTCCCCCACAGAATAGCCAAGCCGCACAACCAGAGTGCCAGGCCCACCCGGCGCCGCCATGACCATGTCTGCTTGGTCAGATCTGCACACGATCTTGCGGCCAGTAATGCGATCAGAGGTACCCAAGGTAGGTGGAACCGAGACTCACCGAACGTAACTATGTGAATCGCCGCAACCGACAGGAAGGTGCAGATCAGCAACACACCAAGCCGAGAGTTGCCGAGTCCAGGACGCCAGGCGCCAAACGATGCCGGCACCGCCAGAAGTGGGAAGCTCAGGAGGAGCGCCAGCCCCCAGGCCCAAACCACGGCCGACCGGCGGCGCCCTTGGTAGTGATACGAGTAGAGCCACGCGTGTTCCCTCCCCTCGACGCCAAGCAGGTAGCCAACCTTGTGCAGGGCCAGGTGCGCAGCGCGGGCAGGATTGTGCTCCACGAAATCCCAGGCCGAACGCAGACCGATGTCGCTGCGCTCCAGGTCGTTTGCCGCCCCTGCCCAGAATGACCGATCGAGTGCGTTGACTGCGGGAATTCCCGGATGTCTGCCGGTTGCACCCGGGTAGTCTCCAAGCAGGACGTTAAAACCCGCTGAGGTGTCAGTCAGAACGAGCCGGTGATAGATCTGGTAGTTGCGCACGACCCACGGTCCGAGGGCAATCGAACACCCCACGATCAGAAGCGCGCCGCGCAGGGCTTTCGCCCGGTTGAATTGCTCGCGTCGGACCAGGAGGAGGTAGGCCTCCGCCAAAATGATGCCCGAAATCGCCCCCCCCCCCGCGCCGCGAGTCAAGAGAGCTGCGCCAACAACGATTCCGGCCAGGAGTCCCGTCCACTGTCTGCGGTCCAGCCACAACACGATTCCAAGTACCACCAGGAACGAGCACAGAGTTTCCGACAGGAGATAGACCGAATACAAGAGAAGGGCCGGATAGACCGCGACAATCGAGGCGGCGATCAACGCGCCACGACGTGTCGTGATGTGGCGCGCCAGCAGATATGTGAGCGCAACGGTCAAAGTTCCTAGCGCTGCCTGGGCCAATCTGGGCGCCAGCATCGTCTGGCCGAACAGCTTCCAGATGCCGGCCATGAAGACAGGGAACAATGGAGATCGAAAGGCGTCGCCGGCCAACGATCCAGTCGTCAACAGGTGAACCGCCCTGTCGTAGTAGTCCTGCATGTCGGAGAAGACGCCGGCCGACAGCGTGTTCCCGATCACCAGACAGCGCAGGGCGAGCCCCACCACACAGATCCCTGCTAAGGCCAACGCGTGCATCGGTATGATGCCGACACCGTGTTCGGGCGAGCGGTTGACGTCGTCTGACGATGAGTCGAGCAAGGAGTGCGCCACGCCTACCGGGAATTGCCTTGGGATGCACGACCTGGAATCGCAGGAAACTTCAGGTGGAGAGACTACTGCGCCACCGGGGGCTGTTCAAGCGCAATTGCGCTTACGATCGTGCGACATGGAGACCGGTGACGCAGGAATCTGCAAAATGGCGCGGGGGAAGGAGGGTCTTACGAAAAGAACACAGGCTCTGCACAAAGGAGTTGTCGCGGGTTTGATACAACCCCAGGCGGCGGATCGTTTCGACTGACGTTCTTCTCGATATCAGGTGCGCCGCGGGCCACGACGCTTCGGGACGTGACGCCGTCTCGAGATCCCTGTTCCGAGAGTGGCGACGGGTCGATCGCTGGATTGGGATAGACGTGATGGCGACTGGCTCGTTCGACGCTTCCCTACAATCCGTCCGGGAGGTAGCGCTATCCGACCAGGCGGAATCCAACCGTCGCGAAGTGGTGGTCGAAGGCGAACGCGTACCGGATTTTCGCACGTCGCATCAGCACGAAGCTGACGGCGTCAACCGCGGACAGTTTGTGAAGGTCCGTCCGTTCGAAATAGGCCCATCCCTCCTGCAGATCACGTGGCGAGACCGGCCATACACGAAGCCGCGCCAACGTCTCGAGGCTTCGGCGCCAGGCGATGGCGACCTCGCGAGTCGTCTGACGATCGAGGAACGTGAAAGTCTCCAGGATAATCGATACCGACGTGTGCAGCCTGGCTCCGGTCTGGGAGAGCACCGCCCAGGCCTCAACGGCCCGTCCGTGGTAGGGATCCATGGTCAACGCCAGCGCGATCCATGCGCCCGTGTCGACGAATACCGCCTCGGCGTCGCGCATTACGGTTCGTCGTATATCACGTCATGTTCGACCGACGTGCGTCCCGGAGTACCGTCCCAGAGGTCAACCGGACCTGCGGCCGCAGGCAGGAACCACGTCCGCCTGATCGCGTCGCGCACCAGCGCGGCAACGGGCCGCCCGGCGCGTTTCGCGGCGCGATGCAACGCCGCGAGCTCCTCATCCCGGAGATACACCTGCGTCTTCACCATATGTGTCATCTTATCATACATACTGACACATGTTGATCGTGTCCGCTTGGTGGCCGGCTGGCCACAGCCGCGGCGCCGGCCGAGCCTCGCGCACGACTATTCCTGCCGCCGCAGTCCCACGACGACGAGTAGCCATGCCACAGAAAGAAACGCGAAGGCCACGAACAGAGGAATGACCGTCTCTGAGAATCCCATCAGGATCCACTTGAGGTTTCCGGCGCTCACCTCGGGCGTCGCGGCGTGCGCCAGGCACGGCGCTGGAGTGCTGAGCGAGGTCACGCCATGACGATCGAGCCGGACCGGAATGACCCGGTCATGGCGGCACTCCGGGACCTGTCCGTCGGCGAGCCCGATCGTGCGCGGGCCGATCGCACCCGCACTCGCTGCCTCGCCGCGCTCGCCAGGCAACGAGGCACGGCACGGCAAGACTCGCGGGCGTTCAGGCCCCCGCGTCGGCGCGCACTCGAGCCGGCGCTCATCGCCGGAGCCAGCCTGCTGTTCCTGACGGAGGTAATCGGCCGGGCGCTGCGCCACTACGGGTTCTGATGATCCTTGGGAGGCTGCGCACCGCGTCCGTTCCAAGAAAGCGAAAGGGCGAGCCCGGCCGCTCGCCCTGCTGTTGATCGCACCCTATTCCTGGCCTCGCGCCGGGGTTCTAGACTCGGCCTCCATCCTGACCAGCGCCCAGTCCCTAGCCCCTGCCTACTGTCCGGTACTTCTGAAGACTCGGCCTCCATCCTGACCAGCGCCCAGTCCCTAGCCCCTGCCTACTGTCCGTACTTCTCGATGATGGCTTTCTTGTCGAGGCCGAGAATTCCGTACTTCGCGCCGACCTTCTTGAACGACTCCACCGCGCGCTCGAGCATCGGGATGTCGTGATCCGCCGAGAGCTGTGTCCGGATGCGTGCCTGCCCCGCCGCCACGACCGGGAAGAAGAAGCCGACGACGTAGACACCCTCGTAGTAAAGGTCGCGCGCCACGTCCTGCGCCAGCTTCGCGTTGAAGAGCATCACCGGCACGATCGGACTCGAGCCTTCCCTGATCACGAAGCCGGCATCGATGAGCGCCTTGCGCCAGAAGGTCGAATTCTTCTCCAGCTTGTCCCGGCGTTCGGTGCTCGCGCTCAGGATGTCGAGCACCTTGATCGCGGCCGCGGCGATTGGCGGCGGCACGGCGTTGCTGAACAGGTAGGGCCGCGCCTTCTGCCGGCACAGATCCACGATTTCCTTCCGGCCAGACACGCAGCCGCCGCTCGCGCCGCCCAACCCCTTGCCGAGCGTCGTGGTGATGATGTCGATCCTGCCCATCACGCCGAAGTGCTCGTGCACGCCCCGGCCGGTCTTGCCGATGAAGCCGCTCGCGTGACTGTCGTCGACGAACACGAGCGCGTTGTACTGCTCGGCCAGCCGCACGATCTCGTCGAGCGGCGCGAAGTCGCCGTCCATGCTGAACACGCCGTCGGTAATCACCACGCGCACGCGCTTGTCCTGGTGCTCCTGGAGTTTCTGCTCCAGGTGCTTCATGTCGCAGTGCTTGTAGGTGTCGTGCATGGCCTTGCAGAGGCGAATGCCGTCGACGATGCTCGCGTGGACGAGCCGATCCGAGATCATCACGTCCTCGGGGCCGAGGATCGCTTCGAAGACCCCGGCGTTGGCGTCGAGGCAGCTCGGAAACAGGATGGTGTCCTCGGTGCCGAGGAACGCCGTCAGCTTCTCCTCGAGCTGCCTGTGCAGGTCCTGCGTCCCGCAGATGAACCGCACGCTCGACATGCCGTACCCGCGCTCGTCGAGCGCCTTGTGGGCGGCCGCCACGACTTCGGGATGGCTCGACAGGCCAAGGTAGTTGTTCGCGCACAGGTTCACGACCGACTTCAATTCCGAGCCGGGCGGGAACTCCACGAGAATCCGGGCGGCCTGGGCCGAGTGAATGAACCGTTCTTCCTTGAAGATGCCCTTCTCGCGGATGCCGTCCAGCTCGGCCCGATACGCGTCCTTCACAGCCCCCGGGTATGCCATCTCATGCCCCCTTCTTCGCCTGGTGCCTGTTCACGAGCGCGATGATGCTCGTCACGGTGTCGAAGGCCTGCGGGGACGCTTCGTCATCGGGAATGGCGATGTTGTATTTCTTCTCGAGGAACCGCTTCAGGCTGACCATGCTGAAGCTGTCGACGATGCCGCTGGAGATGAGAGGGGTGTTCTCGTCCAGGTTGGTCTCGTCGGCCTCGTCTTCGTCCAGGTATTCGTTCTTGATGTACTCGAGAATCATTTCCTTCACAGGCTTCTCTCCTTCACACGGATCGCGGTTCCCTCACCGGCTCGCGGCGGGCTGGCGGTCGGCGACTGGCGGCTGGCGGCCGGCGACTGGCGACTGGCGGCCGGCGGCCGGTGGCTGGCGGTCAGCGACCGGCGGCTGGCGACCGGCGGCCGGCGGCTGGCGGCCGAGCCAGCGATTGTAATCTTGGGCGTTTCTGGGCATTGGCGTCTCATCACAATCCCTACAAGGCGGTGTGGGAACCGGACGATCGCCAGGTGTTCGACACGGCCTCCAGCCTCAAGCCCCAAGCCCTTAGTCCCTAGCCCCTAGCCCCTAGTCCCTAGTCCCTAGTCCCTAAGCCCCTAGTCCCTAGCCCCTCAGTCCCTAGCCCCTAGTCCCTAGCCCCTAGTCATCCTCCATCGTCGAAATGTCGCCGATGGGCTGGCCCAGTTCCTTGGCCTTCAGGACGCGCCGCAGGATCTTGCCGCTGCGCGTCTTGGGTACCTTGTCTACGAACTCGATTTCCTGCGGCATCGCGAGCGGCGACAGGCGCTTCCTGACGAAATTCATGATGTCGAGCTCGAGGTCCACGGTGACCGAAAAGCCCGGCCGGAGCGCCACGAACACCTTCACGACCTCCATGTTCACCGGGTCGGGCTTCCCGATGGCGGCCGATTCGGCGACCGCCGGGTGCTCGAGCAGCGCGCTCTCGATCTCGAAGGGCCCGACCAGGTGGCCGCCCGTGTTGATCACATCATCATCGCGCCCGGAGAACCAGAAATATCCGTCCTTGTCCAGGCTGGCCTGATCGCCGCAGATGTACCACCCGTTCAGGAACTTCGAGTAGTAGGTCGCGGTGTTGTTCCAGTAGGTCCGCATCATGCTCGGCCAGGGCGGGCGAATGGCGATGAGCCCGACACGGCCGGGCTCCGTGATGGGCACCCCGGTCTTCGGTTCGACAATCGCGGCCTCGAGCGCCGGGAACGGCCGGCCCATGCTGCCGGGCTTCACGGGCATGCCGGGAAGATTGGTGATCATGATCGAGCCGGTCTCGGTCTGCCAGAACGTGTCGTGGAAATCGAGGCCGAAGGCTTCGCGCCCCCACCGGACGGCTTCCGGGTTCAGGGGCTCGCCGACGCTGCACATGTGGCGGAGGCTCGAGTGATCGTGCCGCCGGACCGGCTCCAACCCGTCCTTCATCAGCATGCGAATGGCGGTCGGGGCCGTGTACCAGACGGTGACCCGGTGCTTCTCGATCGTTTCGTACCAGCGCTCGCTCGAGAACCCTGCGTCCAGCACCACCTGCGTCGCGCCGACGGCCCACGGGCCGATGATCCCGTAGCTCGTGCCGGTCACCCACCCCGGGTCCGCCGTGCACCAGTAGACGTCGTGGTCCTTGATATCGAGCACCAGCTTCGTCGTCAGGTACTGGGCGAAGATGCTGCCGTGCACGTGCATCGCGCCCTTGGGCGCGCCGGTCGTGCCGCTGGTGTAGTGCAGGACGCTCGGCGTGTCGGCGAAGGTCCGGGCGATGGTGAACCGATCCTCGCGGTTCTCCATCATGTGGTACTCGACCTCGCCCTCGCGCAGCTTCTTGTCGCCCTCCTCCTGATCGATCACGATGACGGTCTTCAGATCGGGGAGGCGTTCGCGCGCCTTCCGGACCTTTCCAAGGTGCCGGCGCTGCGTGATGATGGCGGTCGCCCGGCTGTCCTGCATCCGGGCGATGAGCGCGTCCTCGCCGAAGGCCGAGAACAGCGGCTCGACCATCGCGCCCAGCTTGAGAATCCCCAGGAACCCGATGTAGAGCTCGGGGACCCGATCCAGGAACAGGCAGACGCGATCCATCGGCCGGATGAACACGTTGCCTCGAAGGAAATGCGCCCAGCCGTTGCTCAGCTGCTGGATGTCGCGATACGTGAAGTGCCGCAGCTCGCCGGCGTGGTTCTCGTGGATCATCGCGACCTTGTCGGCGCGCCCGAGCTCCACGTTGCGGTCGCTGCAGATGTAGCCCAGGTTGATCGGACCGCCCTCGGCGTACCCGAGCTCCCGCTTGGCCACGTCCCAGGAGATATCCTTTCTCAGCCTGTCATAGTCGATCGTCTGCGCCGCCGTCTCCATTCCGCGCTCCTTCTTCGGCTCGACGAATCGTCCTGATTCATTCCGTGCGAACACGCAGTCGAGCAGACCTTCGCCGCGATGGCTGAGGGAGCCGCTCGAAACGCGACACGTCCACGACGTCGATGCCGAGTTCTCAAAACCTGCTGGCAGCGGCCGCCGGAGGGATCGGCGACACTCTGTTTGGGGGGGCGAAATCCGGGGCGGACCCGAGGAAAAAGCGAGCCGAGTTTAGCACAGATTCGGCCAGCCGGTCCCCGCGCACGCGCCGGTAGTGGGTCAGTTTGCTCCGCGTCCCCGCTCACACTCGCCGGCAAATCGAGCCTTCCGGGACTCGTAGCTGACCTGACGATCCCGGGGGCCCCCAGCCCCGGCAGCGTGACTCGGCCCTCACGGCTCGATTTGCGAACTGACGCCTGGGCGGCTCGGTTCGAGGGGCCGCGGAGCAAACTGACCCACTACCCACGCGCCCGCTCGAGCCGCCCAGGCGCGAGGCACCTGGGATCGCCGGTGCGGATCCGACGGAAAGACTCGAATGCGACGACGGAGTGCTTCAGTGCGAAGAGAGGACCCGCAGGTCGAGAGCCGGACCGGAGTGTCGCCGGCGGCGCCGCGCCAACGCAGTGCAGATGCAGTTGCGCGAGCGACTGCCTAAGGCAGTAGGCTATACGCTGGACGTGATGATGCGCCGCCTACCGGTCCTGCTCGCGCTTGGCGCCATGCTGGCGCTGCTCTCGCCGTCGCGGGTGGAAACACGGCAACCGGGCGAAGAGGACGGCGTGGCTCGCCTCGTGAAGCGTGTCGAGCAAATCGCGCAGGCCGGCAAGATCGAGCCCTACCTCGGCCTGATGATCCGCGGCGCGGACCTGGCCGCGGCACGCGCGGCGGCGGAGGGCCTCATTCTCCCCGACACGACGCGGGCCGTGGTCCGGGAACGCGACCGGGTGCCGCTCGAGGGCACGCTGCCCGGCGACGGGTACCGGCTCATGCTCGAGATTCTGATCGAGCGCGGGAACCGGGCACGCGTCGTCACATGGAACCTCGACATCCGGCGGGTGCCGTCTGAGACCGCGCCCGACGAGTGGTTCATCGACGGGCAGCGGCAGATCTCGACGCTCGACGGCCTGTTCCGCCTCGCCCTGTCGCCGGCCAGGCAGTTCCGGGCTCGCAACCTGTTGGTCAGCTCCGACGACCTCGAGATTCACCTCGCCCAGGGCCGGGTGTTCGTGGCCGAGAGCCCGGAAGGCCCGACCGCCGTCGTCCTGCTTCCTTCAGGCGGCGACAGCTTCGTCTTTCATCCCGCGCCGGAAGCCGAGCGCGAACAGGTCAAGCTGTACGCGGGGAGCGATGCGATCAGAGGGCGCTACGAGGAGGTCTTCCTTCGCTTCAGCCCGCAGGAATTCGAGCGGCGGTTTCCCGATGCCAGCCTCGTGCCCGAGCCGGTTGACGCCGCGGCGTTCCGGCGGGCCGAGGCGGTGTTTCGCGAGGAGGTTGGCAAGTCGTTCAGCATCGATCTCGGCGACCTGACCCGAGAGACGTGGCAGGTCGCGCCGCGCGCAGGCGAACTGCTCGCCGAGATCCGGACGAGACGATTCCAGACGCTCACCTACACCAAGTCCGAGACCGAGGTCGAGGACATCGGCGTGTTCGACCGGCGGCGCCGGCGCAACATCTCCCTGTATTCCTCGGCGGCCCGGCTCGCGCAGACCGGGCGTTCGTATGACGAGGACGCGTTCGCCGATTACAAGGTGATCGACTACGACGTGGACACCGCGATCGACCCTGACCGCCAGTGGATCGACGGCCGGACGCGGCTCAAGATCCGGATCAGGGCCGTGTCTGTGTCGACGCTGACCATCAAGCTGGCCGAGCCGCTCAAGGTGAGTTCCGTCTACAGCGTGGAATTCGGGCGCCTGTTCTCGTTCCGGGTCCGGAATCAGAATGCCGTCGCGGTCAGCCTTCCGGGTACGATCATCGGCGGCACCGAGATGACGCTCATCGTGAGCTATGCCGGCCCGCTCGGCCCTTCCAAGCCGGAGGGCGAGTCGCAGTTCCCTCAGCAGGTCGAACCGCCGGATGCGGCGACCTTCGCCGGGGAACCCAGCCTTCTATACAGCACGAAGAGCTACTGGCATGCGCAGGGCATCTCGACCGACTACACGACCGCCCGTTTGCGGATCAGCGTGCCGTCCGGGTATACGGTGCTCGCCAGCGGGACACTCGACGCCGGATCGCCGGAGATCGTCCCGAATGGTCCGGGACAATCCAGGCAGCTGAGGTTCTCGTTTGTCGCCACCCGGCCCGTCCGGTACCTTGCGTGCATCGTCAGCCGGTTCATCAAGGTTTCGAGCGGCGACGTGAATCTGGCGGCAGAGTCAGTGCGCGCCCGAACCGGGCTGGCCGAGGAGTCCTCGAAAGGGGCGATCGCGGCGAAGGGGACGGTCTTTCTCGACGATCTGTTCCTGTCGATCGACGCCAATCCCCGTCAGCAGAGTCGCGGCCGCGAGGTCGCGGCCACCTCCGAGGCCGTGGTGCGGTACTACGCGTCGCGGCTCGGCGATTGCCCGTTCCCGAGCCTTTCAGTGGCCGTCATCGAGAACGACACGCCCGGCGGGCACAGTCCCGCCTACCTGTCGATCGTGAATCAGCCGCTGGCCGGGTCGCCGGTGACCTGGATGAACGATCCTGCCAGCTTCCCGAACTATCGCGAGTTCTTCGTCGCGCACGAAATTGCGCATCAATGGTGGGGACAGGCAGTCGGATGGCGCAATTATCACGAGCAGTGGATCAGCGAAGGCTTTGCCCAGTACTTTGCGGCACTCTACGCACTACACGCCCGCGGCCAGGGAGCCTTCGACGACCTGATGCGGCGCATGGCCCGGTGGGGACACGACATGTCGCCGCAGGGCCCGATCTCGCTCGGGTACCGGCTCGGCCACATTCGCGGCGACTCGCGGGTGTTCCGTGCCCTGGTGTACAACAAGTCGGCCGTGGTCCTGAACATGTTGCGGAGGCTCATCGGCGACCAGGACTTCTTCCGGGGGATGCAGCGGTTCTACTTCGATGCGCGATTCAGGAAGGTCGGGACCACCGAGGTGCGCGCGGCCTTCGAGCGGGAAGTCGGGCGTTCCCTGGATCGCTTCTTCGATGGATGGATCTACAGCTCGGCGGTCCCGAAGGTGAGATACAGCTGGAAGCAGGAGGCGGATGGGCGCTCGGTCGTGCTGAAGTTCAACCAGGCGGGCCGCGTCTTCGAGCTGCCCGTGACCGTGACGCTGAAATACGCCGACGGCACCACGGTTGACAGGATGGTCGCCCTGCAGGAGGAGACGAGCGAGGTCAGCCTCCCGCTCCAGGGCCGGCTGCGCGATGTCGAGCTCAACCGCGACGGTCTGTCGATTGTCGACGTCGTGCGGCAGTAGCGGCGTCTTGGCCAGAGACGAAGACCAGGCGCACTGGTGTCCGTGCTTTGCGGCTCCGCTGTGTGATCCCGAGCCGAACTAGCCCCTAGCCCCGAGTCCCCAGCCCCAAGTATGATCACCTGATGGATACCGTCTCCCTCAAGATCGATGGCCGCGAGATCACCGTCGAGAAGGGCCGCACCATCCTGAAGGCCGCGCTCGAGAACGGGATCTCGATTCCCTACTACTGTTTTCATCCCGGCCTCGGTGTCGACGGCTCCTGCCGGGTGTGCATCGTCAAGGTCGAGAAGATGCCGAAGCTGCAGACCGCCTGCTCGACGGTGTGCACCGACGGCATGGTGGTCGAAACGTCGAGCCGTGAGGTCATCGAGGCTCGCGCGTCGGTCTTCGAGTTCCTGCTCATCAACCATCCGCTCGATTGCCCGGTATGCGACAAGGGCGGCGAGTGTCCGCTGCAGGACTTCTCGTACGCGTTCGGCCCCGCCGGCAGCCGGATGGAGTTCCGGCGGCGGACCTTCGACGGCGAGGGCGTGAAAGCCGACATCGATTTCGGGCCCACGCTGATGCTCAACCGCAATCGCTGCATTCTCTGCACGCGGTGCGTGCGGTTCATGCGCGAGATCGACGGCGACGCGCAAATCGGGATTGTCGACCGCGGCAACGGCAGCCAGATTTCGACCTTCCGCGAGCAGGGTGTGCACTCGCTGCTGTCGGGCAACCTGATGGATGTCTGCCCGGTCGGGGCCATCACGACGCGCGACTACCGGTTTGCGGCGCGTCCCTGGGACAACCCGGTCGTCGTGGACACGACCTGCACGCTGTGCGAGAAGGGCTGCAGCGAGACGGCGTGGCTGAAGGCGAAACCCGAATGGGCGAAGGGCGCCCGGCTCGTTCGCTTCACGCCGCGCTACAACCCCCTGGTGAACGACTACTGGATGTGCGACATCGGGCGATTCCAGTACCACTGGGTCGAAAGCGATCAGCGCCTGACCAGGGCCCTGGCGCGCGGGACATCCGGAGCGCTCGAAGCCGGGCCGTGGGTCGACGTCGTGAAGAAGCTGCGCGAACACTTGCAGCCGGTCATTCAGGCGCAGCCGTCCCGGTTCCATTTCCTCGTCTCGGCGCACGCTTCGATCGAGGAGCTCTTCCTGGTCCGGGAGTTGAGGTCACGGCTCACCTCCGAAGGGTCGGCGCCGGGCGTGTCCATCAGTTGGCGTTTCCTGGAGAAGAGCCAGCCGAAGACTTCCAAGTTCCCCGTGCCCTCCGTCGACGCTCCGAATGTCACCGGGGCGCGCGACCTGGGATTCGACGTGCCTGACGGCCCGTCGCCTCGCGCCGACCTGTCGCGGTTGAGGGCTGCCGTCGAGGCTGGCGAGATCAAGGCCCTCTACATCTTCGATCCCGGGCCGGACGGATCGATCGGCGACGTGTCGTGGATCATCGATGCGCGCAGGAGCGGCAAGCTGCCGCTGCTCATCGTGCACGGCGTGCTGATGACGCCGCTGGCCTCCGAAGCGGACGTCGTGCTGCCTGGCGCCGCCTGGGTCGAAAAGGAAGCGACCTACGCCAACGCCCAGGGACTGGTGCAGGGCACCTCGCGTGTCATGCCGCCTCCTGGCGAGGCCATCGATGACTGGCAGACCTTCGTCGTGCTGGCGGCCGCCTTCGGCCTGCCGCTCCAGTACGAAAGCGCCGCCCAGATCCGGCGCGACGCCGGCGCCGCGCTGGCGGGCAAGCCGGGCTACGCGGACCTGGCGTCGTTCACCTTCGGCCGGCCGGTTGCGGCTAGGACGTGGTTCCAAGCGTCTAACCCATCAGAGCGCTGGAAATGGGACTTCATGTTCCAGGACCTGCCTCCCGTGAAAACCAATCCGCCGATGGAGCGCGGCGAGCTCCAGACTTCAGTGAGGAAGTAGCACATGGACAGCATCAGTCTGGTCGCGGCGTTCGTGGCTGGACTGCTGTCGTTCATCTCGCCCTGCGTGCTGCCGCTCATCCCCGGTTACCTGTCGTTCGTGTCCGGTGTCACGCTCCAGGAAATGCGCGGCGAGGGCCAGGCCGCACCGGCCGGGTCCCGCCGCCGGGTGCTGGGGAGCTCACTGGCCTTCGTGCTTGGCTTCTCGCTCGTGTTCATCTCGCTTGGCGCATCGGCCAGTGCCGTCGGCCAGTTCCTGATGTCGCGCCTGGCGATCATCGGCAAGATCGCGGGCGTCCTGATCGTGCTGTTCGGGCTGCACATGATGGGCGTGCTGCGCATCAGCTGGCTCTATTCTGAAAAGCGCGTCCAGACGCAGAAGAAGCCCGCCGGGCCATTCGGCGCCGTCCTGGTCGGCATCGCCTTCGCGTTCGGCTGGACCCCCTGCATCGGTCCGATCCTCGCCGGCATCCTCGCCGTCGCGGCCAGCAAGGACACGATGATGGACGGCGTGAAGCTCCTGGCGGCATATTCGGCCGGGCTCGGCATACCGTTCCTGATCACGTCGCTCGCCATCAACCAGTTCTTCGCGGCGTTCGCGCGAATCCGCAAGCACTACCACGCGATCGAGGTCGTCTCGGGCGTCCTGCTGGTCGCCGTCGGCGTGCTGATCTTCACGAACCAGTTCACCATCATCGCGCGCTTCCTGCAGCCCTACCTGCCGACGTTCTGAAGAAGCGGCTGCGGCACGCCGAGTCGGGAACCTCTTGCGGGTCCTGCCCGGGCGGCAGCACGCTGGCCGGCTCCGCGGATATGTCCCAGCCTCGCTCTCTGGCGCGTCGACGCGCGGATAAGGCTCGCGAGCACGTCTGATCGGCCTCGCCGGCGACTCCCGCTTGCTCCGCGCATCCGCGGGCCGTCCAGGTGCTTGGCCGCCCGGTCACCCGCATGACGCCCGTCGTGAGTGCGATATAGTACCGGGCGATGTCTCCGGATTCTGTCGCGACCGCGCAGGTGGCCGCCGGCGCTCCCCGCTCGAGCCTTCGTTCGACGCTCATCAAGGTCATCGTCACCGTCGCGCTCTACGTCCTGGTCTTCAGGTCGATCGACGTCGGGAAGTTCGGCGCCCGGCTGCGCACGGTGGACCTCACCTGTGTGGCCCTCGGCGTGCTTGTCTACGCGTCCGGCCAATGGCTGTCCGCGTTCAAGTGGCACCTGATGCTGCGGCCGGTCCGTCTGGCCGTCTCATATCTGCGGATGGTCTCGTTCTATTTCATCGGGATGTTCTTCAACATCTTCCTCCCGACCATCGTCGGCGGCGACGCGGTGAAGGCGATCCTGCTGGCGCGCGAAACCGGTGCCCCGGCCCGCGCGACCATGTCGGTCTTCATGGAGCGCGACACCGGGTTGCTGGCCCTGCTGACCATCGCGGCGGTGGCGGCGTGGTTTGCGCCGCCGGTCGAAATCCTCGGCCTGACGCTGTTCCCGCTCACGGTGCTGCTCTTCGGCGGGTTCATCGCCGCGAACCTCGTGATCGCCGATCCGCGTGCCTACCGGCTGGTGGACTACGCGATCGCGATGACGCCGCTTTCCCGCATGCGATCGCGCGCTTCGTCCCTGTACGAGGCGATCGTGCCCTACCGACGGGACCTTCCCATCGTTGCCGCGGGCGTGGCGATGTCCTTCGTGTTCCAGGCGGTCGTGATCCTCGTGGTATTCTTGAATGCCAAAGCGCTGGATCAAACCGTGCCGATGGCGGCGCTCGCGGTGTTCGTTCCGCTCATTTCGCTGGTCGGCATGCTTCCCGTCAGCGTCAACGGGCTCGGGATCCGCGAGGCGTCCTATCTGTTGCTGTTCGGGCGGATCGGCATGCCGTCGGATGCTGCGGTTTCGATGGCGTTTCTCTATTTCGTCGTCACCTTCGTCGCCAGCCTTCCCGGCGGTGTGGTCTACATGCTCCAGAAGGGCCCCCGGCGTCCCTGAGACTGCGGGCCTCCCGTGAAGGGGTCAACCGATGAAGAGTCGTGTTGCGCGCGCGCTGGTCGTGGTCCTCGGACTCATCGCGCTGTTGGGCGCGGGTTACAAGATCTGGAGCCTCGACCAGGAGATGACGGCTGACCGCGCCGCCGGAGCGGCGTTCGACAGCCAGGCACGCCAGATCGTCACCGGCCTTGCAGAAATCGGAGCTGCAGAGCAGGCGTATGTCGCCGTCGGGCAGGGTGAGGATTTCTGGTTTCAGAAGGTCACCAGCCTGCTGCAGACCACCGGCGCGCAGTTGACGACACTGCGCCAGGGGGCGCAGACGCCGGAAGCCGGCGGAGCGCTCGAATCGGTGATCGAGCAGCTGACCTCCTTCTCACGGCTCGACCAGCGGGCTCGTGACCTCATCAACTCGGGCCAGCGGCTGTCCGGATCCGACCTCATCTTCACCGACGGCGCCCAGGCCATCAGCCGGACCAGCCAGCTGGTTGGCGAAGCGCAAGCCAAGGAAGTCGCGGCACGAAGCGCCGCCGACGCGGCACGGAAGCGATACCAGGA
Organism: uncultured Acidobacteriota bacterium; assembly: GCA_963843385.1. Taxonomy (GTDB): domain Bacteria; phylum Acidobacteriota; class Vicinamibacteria; order Vicinamibacterales; family JAKQTR01; genus CAVOHU01. The sequence continues at coordinate 57,487 of CAWJJY010000002.1, read as the reverse complement.
GTATGTGGCGGGAGGCGCCGCGGCCGTCACCCTGATCGCGATGATCCTGCTGGTCCCGATCCCGAGATCGGCATCCCCAGCCGCCGAGGATTCCGGCTCGGCGGACCAGGGCCCCGGACTGGGCCTGAGCCGGCTCGCCCCATCCCCGGCAAAGGATGCTCGGACGGCGGACGCCCCGGTCTCGTTCGACGATCTTGCCATGCACGCGGCAACCTCCCCGGTCGGGCCGGATCTCGCCGCGGCGGCTCGCGTCTGCGCGTCGCTGGCCCGCGTGCGTGAAATGGCGGAACTGCCCGCGTTGCTCGAGCAGGCCGCCAAGCTCCTCGATGCCTCGGGCCTCATCGTCTGGGTGGCAGATGTTTCGGGTGGAGACCTGCGCCCGGCGGTCTCACATGGCTACACGGCACCGGTCATCGCGCGGCTCGGCATCATCAAGGCTGGCGCCGACAATGCGACCGCCGTCGCGTATCGGACGGGCACCATTCAGTCCGTGCCCGGCGACCCGTTGACCAACGGCGCGCTGGTCGTTCCGCTGTCGAGCTCGGCCGGCGTGGCGGGCGCCCTGGCCGCCGAGGTGCGGCACGGCCGCGAGAACGACGAGCCCACCAGGGCGCTGGCCTCGATCGTGGCCGCACAGCTTTCCACGCTGTTCACCCCGGCGCCGGAGGCGCATTCGTGAACGAGCCGGACGGTCGAACCGAGAATTCGACGTCGCCCGTCCTCGACAGCACGACGATCGAAAGCCTGCGACGCCTGCAGGAGGAATCCGCCAACCCGGAATTCCTGCGCCAGCTCGTCCAGATCTTCAAGACCAACGCCCCGAAACGCCTGGAGCAGATCCGGGCCGCCATCCTCGCCCGGGACGGCCGCCTGCTCGAACACGCGGCGCACACCCTCAAGAGCAACTGCTCGATGCTCGGCGCGTCGCGGATGGCGGCGTACTGCTTCGCACTCGAAGGCCACGGAGAACGTGGCGAATTCGAGGATGCGCGCCTGGTCATGGAACGCGCGGAAGGCGAGTTCCTGCGCGTGATGGGTGAGGTGGACGCACTCGCCGTGGGCCGGCGCATGACGGGCACGCCGTAGCCAAGGATTCGGTCGCGCTGCGTTGGAGGGTGACCCCGGGGCCCCCTTGTGTTGCGCATCAGCCGGGGATGGAGCACGCAGGCTTGCGGCCCGCGTCTTCAGGTGGCGTGCCTGCTCAATACACGAGAGCCCCGGGATCAAGCGGCCCTTTGGTCGGAAGAGCTCGCCGGGGATGTTCCGCCTGAGGTCTACACCGGTGTCCTTCGGACCGGCGCCTTGGGTGCGCTGCCCTCGAGGGTAGCCTTGAGATTCAGCGTCTTCTTGTCGCGAACCACGCTGAGGGTCACTTCACCGTCCCTGTCGGGCAATGCCGAAAGCAGCTCCTCTGTATTGGTGATCGTCTTGTCGTTCACCATCGTAATCACGTCTCCGGCTTTGATTCCCGCCTTCGCGGCCGGACTGTCCGGTGCCACGCTGGCGACCAGCACACCGTCTTTCACGCCGAAGTATGTGGAAAGTTCGGAGGTCAGATCCTGCACCGTCACACCCAGCCGCCCGCGGCCGCCCGGAGCAACCCACCCGAGTGGCCCGCCAGGCGTCCGGAAGAAGAACTGGTTGCCGCGACCCTCCGGCGCGGCGTGAGTCTCGGGGTTCCACTCCCGCAAGCGGTTCAGATTCTCAAAGAGCGCGTTGGGGTCTTGCTTCTGGCGCAGCCCCTGTATCTCCGGCATCACGAAGTTTCTGTTGTTGAACGAGAATCCGGTTGTCGACTCGGCGAGCGTCGCATCGAGATCGGTGCGCTTGCCGTCACGCATCACGCCGAGCTTCACGGCCCGGCCAGCCGGCGTCTCCTGAACCATTCGGGTGAACTGCTGAGCGCTGCGCACGGTCTCTCCGTCGAACTGCACGATAACATCGCCGGCCTTCAGTCCCGCCTTCGCCGCCGGTGAGTCCTTTTCGACCTCGTCGATGACAACGCCACGGGGACCGGTGAGCTTCAGCCTGGTCACGTCGGCCGCCGAGAGATCCTTCAGTGTCACGCCCAGGCGGCCGCCGCCCGCGCTCATGATCTCGACGAGGCGCCGGCCGGCCTGGTCACCGGCGGCGGACTGACGATCGCCGGCGACGACCGACCACGATGTCTGGCCGTGCACGACCGCTCCGGCAACGAGCACGACGACCGCGACGGTGAGCGCGGACGCGATGACAACGAATGGCTTCTTCAGGCGCATGGCAACTTCCTCCGTCCTCGACACTCTGGAATCCCGCACGGGTCGACTGGGGAAGACGACATCGTGCAGGACCGGTCTCCGCTTCCCACAGAGTTCAGACGCGGGGACCTTTCAAACGGTCGGGCCTCGCGAAACGGTCACAAGCGGGTCAGCGCCAGCTGCCATGTCGGTCGACTGGGCCGAATGGCGGCAGGAGCCGATAAGCCTAAAGGCCTGCACCGCCCTCGGGAGGGGCGGCGTGTCTTCGTTCCCGGGTTCGAGGCCGGGCGATGTTTGTCAGTAAACTATTGTTATCATTGGTGTTATAGGTGATCGTCGCGCGGGTTGTCAGCAACGTGGTATTCACGCACCCCAGGGGCCCGCTCGCCAGAGCCACCACCCGGCGTTAAGAAGGACACGGACCATGGAGCCACAGGATCCGATGCCACCCGATCAGGCATCCCAGGAACCCGAGACGCCCGAAGCTGCGTTGCGCGATGCCCGCGAGCGGTTCGTCGCGGCGTTTCCGAAGCGATCGGATTCGATCGGGCTGCTGCTCGGGATGGTCGCGGCGCTTGGCCCACGGGGGCCGCTCGCCGCGCTGCGCCAGATCGTCCATCGGACGGGCGGCCTTGCCGGCACGCTGGGATTCCCTACCGTGTCGGTCCGGGCGCAGGAACTCGAAGACGAGCTGGAAGACGTGGAGCAGGAGGGCGTCGATACGCGCGCCACCGATCGGGCCTATGACGCGCTCCAGGAGGCGTTCGCGCACGACCTGTCGGATCCGCCCGACTGGGCCGGCTCCTCGCAGCGGCTCGAGGGAAAAGGCCGCATGGTCCTGCTGGTGGAAGACGACGAGGATCAGCGGGAGGTCGTGAGCATCTACCTCGAGGCGGCGGGCTTCCGGACGGTTCAAGTCTCGGCAGGCGATCGGGTCGTCGAGGTCGCCACTGCCCGGCAGCCGGACATCATCCTGCTCGATGCGAACCTGCCGGGCCTGGATGGCTACGCGGTCTGCCGGTTGCTGAAGACCAGCCCGCAGCTGGCCGGCATCCCGGTGATATTCCTGACGGTTCGATCCGGCCTTGACGACCGGCTGGTCGGCCTGATGCTCGGCGCCGACGACTACCTGGTCAAGCCGGTGGACATGACCGAGTTGCTCCTCCGGATCCAGCTGTTGTCTGCAAAGCGGGACCGCGTCGAGGCCGCGCAGCAGGGCCGCATGCTGAAGGACTCCCCCGAGCTCGATTACGAGGCCTTTTCGCTGGCGGCGCACGAACAGCTTGCCGCGATGCCGGCCATCCTCGTGCTGGCGCGGGTGCCCGAGGACCTGATGCAGCCGGCCTTCGCCGCCCTGCGCGCCGAGTCCCGGCGGCGCGACCTGGTCGCACGCTATGATGCCTTGCACATCATCCTGCTGATGGCGGAGATGCCGCCGCTCAAGGTCCTCGGGCGCGTTACCGAGATGCTGGCGCGCCTCAAACCCGAGATGCGCTCACGCATCAAGGTGGGACTCGCGGCCTCGCCGGGGGCCGGATCGAAGACATTCGAGACGCTGCTCGTCGAAGCCGACGAAGGGATTTCGCTGGCCGTTGCGCGCGGAGAGCTCGTGGCGGTGGGGGGCCAACTGGAAGCGGGGCCGACCTCGCCGGCCCCTGCCGGGTCCAAGCCACCCTCGCCATCGGCTGTTTCGAAGGTCTCCTCGCCGGCTGCGGTCACGCCGCCAGCGCCAGCCCCGGCAGCGCCTCAACCGCCGGCCGCCCCCCTCGCCGCGTCCAGGCGGGAGTTCACGATCCTGCTGGCTGATGGCGACCCGGAGGTGGCGCGCCTTGCGGAAGAGCAGCTGCGGAAGGCCGGCTTCAGAACACTCGTCGCGGCGGATGGTGTCGAGGCCCTGTCGTCGGCGGAGCTTCACAAGCCGGATGCGATGGTCCTTGGCCTGACGATTCCCGGCATGACGGGGCTCGAGGTGCTCGCGAAGCTGGCCCAGGTGACCTTGCGGCCACGCATCATCGTGCTCGCCGCACGCGGGGGCGAACAGGACGTCACCCGGGCGTTCGCGCTCGGGGCGGACGACTACCTGACCACGCCTTTCAGCCCGGAGGATCTGCTCGCGCGCGTGAGGCGACTGTTGCGATAGGCGAGTGTTCCCGATGATCTCATGTACCGGACACTTCGTCGCGGGGCCCCACGGCGCCTCGCGTTCGCGCCTCGGCGTCGTGCCCGGCAACGGGTCGCCCGGGCAGGACCGGGGCAGCATCGCGCGGACGGGACTGGAGTATGGCGCCATGAAGAAACTGCTGCTGGCCGAAGACGAACCCGACGTCCAGCTCATCGCCAAGCTGTCGCTGAAGAGAGCGGGGTTCCAGGTGACGACCGTCAGCAACGGCGTGGAGGCACTGGAGCGGGTCGCCATCGATCCGCCCGATGTCATCCTGCTCGACTGGATGATGCCCGACATGGACGGATTCGAAACGTGCACCCGGCTGAAGGCCTCGCCCGTCACGCGCGGGATCCCCGTGATTTTCCTCACCGCCAAGGTCCAGGAATCGGAGATCACCAAGGCGCTCAGCCTCGGGGCCATCGGCTGCATCGGAAAACCCTTCGACGCCCTGACGCTCGGGAGTCAGGTGATGGCGATACTCGAACAGTGAGCATTCGCAACCGCATCTTCGCCGTGATTGGCGTCGTGGTCGCCGCGGCATTCGTCGAGACGCTGATCGTGGTGTATCTGGAGAAGTCGCGAGCGGCCATCAATGCCGATCTCGACGAGGCCCTGCAGCACTTCACGAGCCTGTCCGCCGTGAGCCAGCTCGTCTTCAGCCTCGAGAACGCCCAACGGGGGTACCTGCTGACGGGTTCGCCGGACGTGCGCAACGAGTACGATCGGCTGATGGCCGTCTACGAACGGACCGTCACGGCCCTTCCGCAGTCCCTGACCAATACCAACACCTATCCTGTCCTCGCCTCGCTGGAGCGCCAGGTCAGGGACTGGCACGCGCAGGCATCGCTCCCGCTCTTCAGGCTCCGCGAGGGATCCGCCGACCTCACCGAGGCGATTGGCCGCCTGAACGAACCACGGCGCCGCAAGATCGAGTCGCTGATCGACCAGATCGGCACGCTGACGCTGAGCCAGTTGACCGATCAGCGCAACCGCTCGAACCGCCAGCTGGTCGTGGTCACGCTGTCGACCCTCACCATCCCGGCCGTGGCGATCGTCATGCTGCTCGCGCTGGTCGCGGTCCTGGCGAAGATCGTGCTCGATCCTCTGGCGGCCGTCGCGGAGTCGGCGCGGCAGATCTCCAGCGGCAACTTCAACGTGATGCTGCCGCGCGATTCACCGGACGAGATCGGCGCGCTGGTCCGGGCGTTCCGGGACATGTCGTCGGCCGTGCAGCGCCGCCAGCGCGACCTGACCGACGCGCTGACCCGGGAGCGCGAAATCTCTCAGATGTACTCGGCGCTGCGGACCAAGGCCGAACAGGAGCACGAACGGCTGCGCGCCACCATCTCGACCGTTCCGGCGGCGCTCATCATCCTGGATGCCGCGACCGGCCGCATCGAGCTGCAGAACCGGGCCGCCGAGGACCTCATCGGACGCGAGCCGGAGGGCGAGGCGGAGCGCGAGGCGCACTGGGCGAGGCTGCAGGTCACCACGCGCGACGGCACGTCGTGCCCGCTGTCCGAGTGGCCCCCGGCCCTCGCGCTGGCCGGCCAGGTCATCGTGGGACAGGAACTGATCGTCCACCACGCCGACGGACGCGCGATCCCGATCCTCGTCAGCGCGGCGCCGCTCACCAACGACCAGGGAGAGATCACGGGCGCCGTGTCGGCGTTCCAGGACATCACGAATCTCTACGAGGTCGACCGCCTCAAGAGCGAGTTCGTCTCCACGGTCAGCCACGAGTTGCGGACGCCCCTCACGTCGATCAAGGGCGCGATCCAGCTGCTGCTGTCGGAGGTCACGCTGCCGGATCCGGATCATCGAACGCTGATGGACGTGGCCTTGTCGAACACCGATCGGCTGATCCGCATCATCAACGACATCCTCGACGTCTCGAAGATTGAAGCCGGCAAGCTCGAGCTCAACCCGAAGCCGTGCGCCGTCGACGACCTGGTGCGTCATTCGCTTCAGAGCGTGGCGCAGATCGCGCACGGGGTCTCGGTCACGCTCCGCCCGGAGGTTCCGGCCGGTCTTCCAAAGGTGATGGCCGATCCCGATCGGAGCGTGCAGGCGATGGTCAACCTGCTGTCGAACGCGCTGAAGTACGCGCCGCCCGGGTCGCAGGTCACGCTGCGCGTGGCCGAACAGGCGGATCGGTTGATCTCGTTTGCCGTCACGGATCGCGGCCGCGGCATCCCGCGCGACAAGCTCAACGGCCTGTTCCAGAAGTTCCAGCAACTGGACGGGTCCGACTCCAGGAAAGTCCGCGGGACGGGCCTCGGGCTGGCCATCACCAAGGCGCTGGTCGAAGCTCAGGGCGGGACCGTCAGCGTCTGGAGCGAGGTCAACAAGGGCTCGACCTTCACCATCACGCTGCCCGTGGCAGGATAGGCCGGGTCCGCTAGATCCCGTAGGTCCGGCGCAGCAGACGGGAAACTCTCAGGTTGAGATCGAGCGGCAGGAAGGGCTTGCTCATGTAGTCGTCGGTCCCGACCAGGTAGCCCTTTGCACGGCTCGAGTCGTCGCTCTTCGCCGTGAGCATGAGAATCGGCACGAATGCGGTCCGGACGTTCCTCCGGAGCCGCTGGCACGCCTCGAAGCCGTCGATCCCGGGCATCATGATATCGAGAATCACGAGGTCGGGCAGCCACGCGTCGGCCTTCTCGATGGCCTCTGCGCCGTCGACGGCCGTGTCGATGTCTATCGCCACCGGCAGGCGCCGGAGTGTCACTTTCACCACCTCCCGCAGGTCCTCGTCATCGTCGACGACGAGCACCCGGAGGCGCTTGGCTTCCACGGTGGTCCGGGAGTCGGGCACCGCGGGCGTGCCGGTCGGAGCCGCTGCCGGAACCGGTTGAGCCGGAGGCGCAGATCGTCTCGGGCGAGCGGCCTGGCCCGCCGGCGGCGGCGCCGCAGCCTTCTCCGCCTTCTGCCCCTGCATCTCCATCAGCAGTTCGTCGAGCTTGTCTGCGCGCGGGCGCCCGGACTCGGGCGATTCGGTCCTGTCGGCAGCGACGGGCGTTGGCAGCGGCCTCTCCTTCCGCGGAGGCGTACGGGGGGCGCGCGACGGCGTCGGCGGGGCCTCGGCGGGTGCCGCGCTTGCACCAGCGGGCACCGGCGCAGAGCCGGGCGGAGCCTGATCGGGCTCGGATACGAGGTCGGACAGCGTCGGCGTCGATTGGGGCGGCAGGGGAAGCGCGAGCAATCTGTCGGCGACGTCAACAGGTGGCGGCGCATCATCGAAGCCGATCACCTGGAGCCCCGGATACCACGCCTCCAGTTCGGAACTGGCCGGCTCGCGGGCGGCCTCCGGAACACCGGTTGGCGCCTCTTCTCGAGAGACCGGCGCTTCGTCAGGCAACCCGATGGGCTCCGCCAGGGATTGCACGGTCGCGTTCGAGTTGCAGTACGGACACTCGCGCCAATCGACACTCAGCTCACGGCCGCATCCGCGGCACAAGGTCCTCAGGCTCTGCAGGCAGAACGGACACGTCGTCAGGTTGGCCTGGATCGGCGTCTGGCATTTCGGGCAGCGTGCCGATTCGTCTCCGCCCTGGACGACCCGGAGCACCTCTTCGGGCGTCGTGATGCCGTCTCGGATCCTCTCGAGGGCGGCGGCGCGCAACAGCTTCACGTGCGCCTGTTTCGCCGCTTTCGCGAGCTCCGGCTCTGCGGCCCGATCGTGGATCAGTTGACGAATGGCCGGCGTCGCCCGGAGGATTTCGAAGATGGCGGTCCGCCCTTTGTACCCGGTCTCCCCGCAGGACGGGCACCCTCGCCCGTGGAACATCGGGATCGCGTCACGCGGCGTGAGGCCGAGCCGGGCGAACGTGTCGTGATCGGGCGTGAACCGCTCCCGGCACGTGTCGCAGATTCGCCGCACGAGGCGCTGCGCGACCACCAGCACGAGCGAGTCCGACAGGGCTTCCGGATCGACACCGAGATCGTAGAGCCTGGCGACGGCGGCGATGGCGCTGTTGGCGCGAACCGTGGTCAGCACCATGTGTCCGCTCGTCGCAGCCTGGAAGGCAAGCCCGGCCGTCTCCCGATCCCTGGTCTCCCCGACCAGGATGACATTCGGCTTCTGTTTCAGGATCGATCGCAGGATGCCGGCATACGTGAGCCCGGCATTCGTGTTGACCTGCACCTGGTTGACGCCGGGCAGTTCCTGTTCGATCGGGTCTTCGATCGTGACGATGTTGACCTCGGGCGATCGGCGGTGATTCAACATCGCGTAAAGCGTCGTCGTCTTGCCGGACCCGGCCGGCCCGACAACGACGATCACGCCCTGCGGCCTCGAGACGGCCGCCCGGAGAAGCGCTGCATGCGAGGGTCTGAGGCCGAGTGTCGCCACCGTGGGCAATGCACCGCCGCCGAGAAGCTTGATGGTCAACTTCTCGCCGAAGGTCGTCGGCTGGGTCGAAATGCGCAAATCGAGCGACTTGCCCTGGTACGAAACGGCGACCTTGCCCTCCTGGGGAAGGCGCCGCTGTGCGACATCCATCTTTGCAAGGACCTTCAGCCGCGAGACCAGCGAGCCGTGCAGCCACTTGGGCAGGTGCGTGTAGTCTCGCAGCGCCCCGTCCACCCTGATGCGCACCTGGACGTCGTTGAGCGTGGCGTCGATCTGCATCTCGCTCGCCCCGTGCCTGATCGCATCGGCGATCAGCAGATTGCTCAGCTTGACGACTGGCGTGTTTGCGGCGGAGGGACGGGACTTGCCCTTGACGGGTTCGGTCTCCATTGCGCCGGGCTCGATGATGCGCAGATCGGCGACGTCGGGTATGTTCGCGAGGAACGCACCGACTCGATCTTCGGGGAGGTAGAGCTCCTCGATGCCATCCGAGATTTCCGAGTAGGTGGCCACAACGGGCCTGACCTTCAGAGACGTCGAGAACTCGACGTCCTGGACGGCCGCATAGTCGGAGGGGTTCGCCATCGCCAGGACGAGCGTCTTCCCTTCCACGCTCATCGGGAGGCAGGCGTGCTTACGGGCGAGTTTCTCGGGCAACTTCCTGGCGGCATCGGGGTCGATGCCTGCCGCCGCCACCCGCACCCGCGGGATGTTCAAGTGTTTCGAGAGGGCTTCGGCGAGAGCGTCCTCGGAGACGTGCTCGTCCTTCAGGACGACGTCGATCAGCGGTACCTTGCGGCGCCGGGCTTGTTCCAGGCTTCGGTCGAGCTGGCGGTCGGTCAGCAGGCCACCTTGACGAAGCAGGTTTTCCAGGGTCTTGGACATGGTGAACCGGGCGGGCCACGGTCTGACCGCCCGGAATTACCCGTGGCGATCGCATTATAGCCCCCTCGTCTTTTCTCGCCGGGCGGACCGTCCACCGGGCAGGACGGACGCTGCAAGAAAAGGGGTCAGCCGTCCGGCTTGATGCCGCGGAATCGTCCGATTTCTGCGGGTTGTCGGGCGGCACGCCTCTTGAAGTGAGGGATGCCAGCCGCGTCGGATCAACGGGATGCTCACAACAGGCAGGCGCTCTGGCATCAGCATTCCGTAGGCAGGGCGATCCGGCGCGGCCCGTTGCTATCTCCCACCCAAACGCCTGCCGTACTCACTACCTGCGTCCAGCCGGGCGAAGTACTGGTAGGCCACGTGCGCCAGTTCCTGGATTGCCGCTTCTCCTGCCACATCGTCTGCCAGCCAGTTCGTCATGGCGACGATGATGAAGGGCCGATTCTTGAGACGGACGATGGCGGTATCCGCGCGAACGCCCTCGAGCTCACCGGACTTGCTGGCAATGGCGACGCGCTCTGGAACCGCGCGTCGGATCGGGCTCGGCTTCTCCTTTTCGAGGATGCGAATGGCCTCGGCCCCGCTGTCGGCCTTCAAGCCCTCCCCCTTCAACAGCACCCCGAGGAGACGGGCCAGCTCGGCGGGCGTCGAGACATTCTCACGGCCCTGCCTGGCGGCCTCGGTGTCGATCATGTATCGGCGCAGTCTGGTGTTCTGAAGGCCGAGCCCGGCCATCCGCGCCGTGACCGCCGCCATCCCGAGTTTTTCGATGAGCACGTTGGTCGCGGTATTGTCGCTCTCGATCACCATCAGGTTGGCGTAGTCCAGCATCGAGAGGACCGGGGTCCTCAGCTGGAACAGGATTCCTCCCGGCACCGCTCGCGCGCGATTGAGCCGGAGTTCTTCGTCCAGCCGGAGCCGGCCCTCGTCGGCCTGACGGAACAGTTCGTAGAGAATGCCGAGCTTGATGGTGGAGGCGGTCGGGAACACCTGTGAGTCGAGGCGCGCGAACCGCTCATCGGCGGTCACGTCGACGATGGAGTAGCCCATCACCCCGTCGAGATTCCGCGCGATCTCATCGAGCCTTCCTCGCGTTTTGTCGCGCAGCTCCTGCAGCGCGGCAGACTGCGACGCGGCAGTGGAAACCTGCCGCGCGGAGGGCGACGCCGCGAGAAGAGTCACAGCGAGCGCCACGCACGTCATGCGCACCGGGCACCTCCTTACGCCGTGATCTTGACCACCACAGACGTCCTGTCGTCGTTGGGCGGCGCGCCGCTGCAGAATGCCTCGACGGCATCGTGAATCGCCGCAACGATGGCCTTGGCCGGCAGGTGATGCGAGGCACGGACCGTCTCGATGAGGCGTTCCGCGCCGAACTCCTTGCCGTGGTTGTCCATGGCCTCGAAGATGCCGTCCGTGCAGAGCACGAACACGTCGCCGACGGCCAGGTCGAGCGTGACTTCGTCGTAGGTGACGTTCGGGAATGACCCGAGCGGCACGCCGGCCATCGCCACCTGGGCGCACTCACCCTGGTGCCAGCGAATCGGAAACGGCAACCCGCTGTTGGCCAGGACGACCGACCGCCGCTTGAGGTCGAACTGCGTGTAGCAGAGCGTGCAGTAGTACTCGAACAGCTGCCGTTCGTGGAGGATGTCGTTCATCGCGGCCAGTACGCCGCCGGGGCTCGATCGAACCGCCGTGTAGCGGCGGCGGTAGGTGCGCGACCGCACCAGCTCGCCGGCAAACGCGCTGTAGAGCGCCGCCGGCACGCCCTTGCCGGAGACGTCGCCGACTGCGACGGTCAGGGTGTTCGACTCGACCGCCATGAACTCGTAGAGGTCGCCGCCAAGCTCCCGGGCCGGTTCGAACCGCCACGCCGCGTCGACCCCCTTCAGCCGCTTCGGAAGCTCGGTGGGAAGCAGCGCCGCCTGCACGCGCTGCGCAAAGCGCAGTTCCTTTTCCAGCCGCGCCTCGTTGGCGCGAATCTCCTCGTAGAGCCGCGCGTTCTCGATGGCCACCGCCGCGTGGCCGGCCAGGGGCGTCAACAACTCCACGTGGTTCTTCGTGAACGCGCCGACCTCCGGGCTCTCGAGGTCGAGCACGCCGATGCATCGGTCTTTCACGAGCAGGGGGATGACCAGCTCGGCCCGGGCATCCTCGACGACCTTGATGTAGCTCGGGTCGAGCGTGACGTCGGACACCAGCACCGGGGCCTTGGTCAGGACGGCGCGGCCGACCAGGCCGTCTCCGACCTTGATGCGCTTGATCAGGAACCGCTCGTCGTAGCGCACCGCGTGCTTCATCACCAGCTCGTTGGTCCCTTCGTCGAGCAGGAGGATCCCGAAGGTGCGGTAATCGATGATCCGCTTCAGCAGGTGCGCGATGCGCTTGAGCAGCTCGTCGAGATCGAGAATCGACGACATTTCGCGGCCGATCTCCGCCATCGTTTCGAGGGTGGAGGAGTTCTTCACCTCGGCCTCGAAGAGCCGGGCGTTCTCGATCGCGATGGCCGCAGCCGACGCGAAGTTGCGAAGGGTCTCGACCTCAGCCGGCGTGAACTCGCCGAGGTTGTGGCTGAGCAGATTCAGGGCGCCGATCGTACAGGCCCTTGCGCCGAAGCGGCACGACCAGTTCGGCTTTCGTGCCCGGGACCGCCTCGACGTAGCGCGAGTCCTTGGTCACGTCGTTGGCGAGCAGCGGCCGGCCGGCCGCGACGGCGGCGCCGACCAGGCCCTGCTCGAGCGTCAGCCGCATCCGGCGCGTCTGGTCCGGATACCCTGTCGAATAGGCGATCCGCAGGTCCCCGCGCCGCTCGTCGAGCAGATAAATGGCGAATGCGTGGAAGTCCGTCACGCGCGCGATGAGTTCGGGCAGCTTGCGCAGCAGCTCATCGAGATCGAGAACCGACGCCACTTCGCGCCCCAGCGCGAAGAGCGTCGTCAGCAACTGGTGCTCGCTCTTCAACTCGGCCATCACCGAAGGATCGGCCGGCGTCATGTCAACTTGAGTTGGGTCCATCACGGATCGAATTATACTTGAGGGGCTGTTCCCCTTCCGGGGCACGATGCCGGTTGACGTCTCTGCCAGACAGGATGTTCCGTGGACTATTCACTGCCTTTGGATCAGTCATTCATTCAGCGCATCCTCCCGCACCGCTACCCGTTCCTGCTGGTCGATCGCATCATCGCGTTCGAACCGAACAAGCGCATCGTCGGCATCAAGAACGTGGCGTTCGACGAGAAGCTCCTGTGGAGAGAGCCGGGTCAGCCGCCGTCCCTGCCCTGGACCATTCTGACCGAGGCGGTGGCCCAGGTGGGCGCGATCATGATCCTCTCGAAGCCGGAGAACGCCGACAAGCTCATTTTCTTCATGGGCATCGAGCACGTCCACTTCCGCAGGCCCGTGCACGCCGGCGACCAGGTCGAGATCGAGGCCACCATCCGGCGACTGCGCAGCAAGATGGGCTGGCTGCACGGCATCGCACGCGTGAACGGGAAGGTCATGGCCGAAGGCACGATGACCTTCGCGCTCGGCCCGAAGGGCGATGGCCAGGTGTCGATGGTGGACTGACGTCTCTCTGGGATTTCGGTCTCAGGCCGGCTGCGAGAATTCGCGGGGCAGCGCCTCGCGAACGCAGTTGCGCCCGTCTTCCTTCGCCCGGTAGAGCGCGGAGTCCGCGCGGGCGATCACTGAAGCCGCCTCGATTTCGTTCGGCGCGGCAAGCGTCATGCCGACACTCGCCGTCACCGAGATGGTGCTCGCACCCCAGGCGACTTTCAGGTCGGCGATCGCGCGGCGCACCGTTTCGGCGACCCGGCGAGCCCCCTCGAGAGGCGTTTCGGGCAACACCACCAGGAACTCTTCTCCCCCGTACCGGCATTTGACGTCGCTCGATCGGAGCACCTCGCGCAACCGGCGTCCCACCGCCGAGAGCACCTCGTCGCCAGCCTGGTGGCCGAACTGATCGTTGATCGACTTGAAGTGATCCAGATCGAACATGACGGCCGAGATCGGGAGGTGAGACCGGTACGCCCGGCGCAACTCGGACCCGAGCGTTTCGATGGTGTGCATCCGGTTGAAGCATCCCGTGAGGCCGTCGCGCAGGTTGTTTTCGCGGACTTCGCGGAACAGATCCGTGTTCCGGATCGCGATCGCCAGCACGGATCCCGCCGCCGCCAGCACCGCTTTCTGGTTGTCGGTCGGCGGCGCGGCAGAACTTGGCAGGCCTATCAGGCCCATGGGCCGCCCCGCGGCCATCAACGGAAGGCACGTCTCGTTTTCGAGCGAGGCCCACTCGCCCTCGTTGTGCTGGCCGCTTCCCGACTTGAAGAAATCGTCGGTCAACCGCTCCCGGCGCGCATCGATCGTGTCCTTCTCGGCGCCGGTGGCGCCAATCAACGCCTCCCAGTGCCCCCCGACACGCACCACGACCCACCCGTCCTCGCGTCCGAGCATCTGCGGCAGGAAGCGAACCAGGTCGTTGTGGATGGCGGTCACGTCCAGCGCGCGAGCCAGCGAGCCGCCAAAGGCGACGAGGCGCTCGAGCTCGGCGGCCCGGGCCTGCGCCTGGCGAACTTCAGCCGAGGCGGCCAGGGACTGCGAATGGGACTCGTGGCGGCGGCCCTGTGCGTGCAGGACCAGGACGACGGTGAGGACGATGAGGCCCGAGATGAGATTCAGGCCCCAGGCTTGCTCGATGTCGCTCGCGGCCTCGATGAGCCTGGAGAGGGGTTTCGAGAACATGACGAAAACGGCCGCAGTGAGGCCTGCGATCAGCACCAGGTCGTTGCGGCTGTAGAGTTTCATGACGCGCCAGAGCTGAATGCCGCGGGGCTCGACGGAGTCGTCGAGGACAGGGATCGGAACCACGCGCGTCACGTCATCCGCTCGCGCGAGGTGGCAGGCGATCCCTGTTCCCTCCGGTCCTGTCTGTGTTACTGAAGCCGGCTCTTGGCCGCGATCAGCTTCGCGACCACGGCCTTGACTGCCAGCTCGGTGGCCTCGCCGAGGACGGTGTCCTGGAAATCGGAGGATCCCATGCTGATCTCGCCGCCGGCTCCGCCGCCGCCGCCCGCGCCCGCGGCCCCCAGCAGGAGCCCGCTCCGGGACGATGTGCCATCGCCCTTGGCGCTGGCCATGATTTCGCCGGTGCTGGTGTCGATGATGCGCGCGGTCAGCGCAACGGTGGCCTTCCCCTTCGATGTCCCGACCTTGCCCAGGCCCAGCTTGCCACCCCCGAACGCGCCGGCGTTGATGCCGAGGCTCTTGTTCTCGAGCCCGAACTTGGTGATGGACCCGACGATCATGTACTTGACGCCGAGCGCCTTGCCGATCTTCGCGACCTGGGCGGCCGATGGGTCGGCGCGATCGCTGTTGGAGAAGTTCTGTTCGTTGAGGAGCACTCCGAGCTTCTTGCGCTCGATGATGCGATAGCTGCCGTCGTTCACCAGCTCGTCCACCATCAGATCGGAGATGCCCTTGCCGATGTCCCAGTTGCCGCTCCACCAGTGCTGGACCGACCCGAAATCGAAGTCGATCACCGCCACGGTCGGGCGGGTGCTCGCGCCACCTTGGGCCGCGGCTGTTCCGGCGCCCGCCATCGCCCAGATGGCCACCGTCGCGAGTGCGATGCTGCTGAACCACCTACGCATGAGTCCCTCCGATCGTTTTCGAGCCGTCAAGGAATCCTCCGGCCGATTCGGTCGGCTGGCCCGGGTGGTCAGCCGCCTGCTTTGCGGAGAAATCGAGCTTAGTCATGCTCCTTGACAGTGTCAAGAAGTCCACTGGCGGCTCGACGGTGTCCTCTCGAAGTCGGTACGGGTTTCGATTACATGTACGGCCAGACCGGCGTCGCCGTGCAACCTCTCTTGGAAATCGCGGCCGAAAGGGGTAGAACGGGATTGAGCCATGCAGAATTGCCCCCGCTGCCGTTCGAACCGGATCCACCGATCGAGGACGAGGACTTTTCTCGAGCGCCTGCGGCGGCAGTTCTCGACCAGGCGGCTGTTTCGATGTGAGGCCTGCGGGTGGCGCGGGTGGGGCGTGGAAACCGAGAGCAGCGCCGAGCACCAGGAGCAGATCCGAAACGACCTGCCGCAGCCCGATCTGGGCGAACTGGACGCCACGCTCGAGGAACTCTCGAACCGCCCGGCCGACGACGGCGCGCCACCCAACCGGAAGTAGTGGCCCGGCGGCTCACTTCGGCGCGTTCCGGTCGGAGCATCCTTCGCAGGCGTCGCGCCGGCCGACAACGCCCACGTGCTCGTCATTCCCTCGGTCGCGGGCTCGACTCAATCCGGCACAGCGCCGGCCGGTCACTGGCCTCTGGCTACCTGCGGGTGACGCCGAACGATTTCCGGAGGCGCGCGATCAGCCCCGTTTCGTTCAGCTGGGCGGGGGTGGCGCGCTCTGCGGCCTCGATCTTCTCGAGCGCTTCCATGACCGACGGGACCACGGCGATGCCGAGTCTGCCGGCCCTCACCTCGATCGGCGCCAGATCAGGCGTCCCTCGCGCGATGTAGATGGCCCACGCGCGGGATTCGGTCGCCACGTCCACGCAATTCTCGAGCCGGTCGTCGACCAGCGCGTCCAGCGTGAGCGCGGCCGCGATCTTTCCCCGCGATCCGCGCGTCGTGTAGACGCTCGGCATGTCGAAGCCGTGCTTGCGCAGCCAGCGCTGCGTCTGTACCTGCACGGTGTGGCCGCTCGTCGAGGGCCGCTGCGTGATGAAGATCACCTCCCACCGGAGGTCTTTCGCCAGCCGTGCAAGGTGCGCGACCACGCCGGTCTCGGTCTCGTCGAGCTTCATCCAGAAGTCGGCGGTTCCCTCGACCCGTCGCCACAACTGCGTCTCCTGCCGCTGATTGAGCCTCGCCAGAACCAGCAACCGTTCCGGCACGGGATCGAGCGATGCAGAGCTCGGGTCCAGGGCGACGTCCGGAACTGCCGGCACGGCCGGGCCCTTCGCCTGCTCCCCTGCCACGTCACCGGGGTGTGCGGCTCCGGCCTTCCGCGGCTCGGAGGCGGATTTCTTGCCCGTCAGGTCGCGGCCGAACATCTCTTCAGCGAGCCTGGTCAGCGCGCCGTCCATGTCGGCCAGCACGCCGTCCATATCGAAGGCGATTCTCATGGCTCAGGCTCTCTCTGACGGAAACGCGGCTTTCACGGCGGGCCATCGTCGTCCGGCACGCCAGTGGTTTCTGGAAGGTCCTTCTCGCAGTGATTATACAAGCCCCCGCTCCGCCAGCCGCCCGAGTCCGACTCCGGCAACATGCCACGCCGGACGGTCCCGGCGCAGTCCCGGCTCGACAAGCCGGCAAATCGCACCTTACCGGATGGGTCGCCGATCTCGCGTGGGGACCCCCAGCCCCACGCACGGTCTTGGCCGTCACGGTGCGTTTTGCAGGCATCATGATCGGCTTGCTCGCAGGGACCGCTCCGGGACCGTCCGGCGTGGCGTTCGCGCTGGTCGAGCGATTGCGTTGCCTGATCCGCCGTTCCGCGTGTGGGAGTCGCCAGCCGCCAGCCGCCGGCCTGAGCATATAATCCCCCTGTGGATCAGCGGGCCGATACCTCACGGGTTGGACGTGCCGATGCGTTCGCGCGCCTGTTCGAGGCGGTTCACGAAGGTGTCTACATCGGCGTTCTCAGCCCGCACGGCGATACGACGCTGGCCGCGAATCCATATCTGCGGCTGATCTTCGGGTTTGCCGGCGACACGCCCGAGGAAGACCTTCGCCCGTTCGATCCCTCGCGCTTCACGGATCCGGCCGCGCGAGGGCTGTTCGTCGATCGCCTGGGGCGCGAGGGTTCGGTCACCGACTACCTGCTGCGCCTTCGGCGCGTCGACGGCAGCGCCATCTGGGTGGAGGTCACGGCCCACGCCTCGCGCGGACACGACGAGACGGTGGCGCTCGAGGCCCTGGTCCGCGACGTCAGCGATCGCAAGAAACTGGAGGACCAGGCGCGGGATCTGTACTCGCAGTTGCTTCAAGCCGAGAAGATGGCCGCCCTGGGCCAGACCATCTCTGGGGTCGCCCACGAGCTGAACAATCCGCTCGCCACGATTCTCACGTGGGCCGAGCGCCTCTCGGGACGCGACGCCGATCCGCAGTCGCGCCGCGGCCTCGAGGCGATTCTTGGAGAGGCGGAACGCGCCGCGCGCATCGTCCGCAACCTCCTCACCTTCGCGCGCAAGCGGCACACCACCCGGACGATGGTCGACATCAACCAGGTCGTGCGCGAGACGCTTGCGCTCCGCTCGTACGAGCAGCGCGTGACCAACATCAGCCTCATCGACGCGCTGGCGGCCGGACTCCCCCAGATCTTCGCGGACGCGCACCAGGTTCAGCAGGTGCTGCTCAACCTCATCATCAACGCCGAACAGGCGATGCTCACCTCGAACGGGCGCGGCCTGATCGTCGTCCGCACGTGGCAGGATTTCGAGCGCGAATCCGTCATCCTCGAGGTCAACGACGACGGGCCCGGCGTGCCGGACGAGGTGAAGAGCAAGATCTTCGACCCGTTCTTCACGACGAAGGAGGTGGGCAAGGGCACCGGCCTGGGCCTCACCGTGGCCTACGCCATCGTCCAGGAACACGGCGGTCGCCTCTGGGTCGAGTCGGAAACCGGACGGGGCGCGTCGTTCTTCGTCGAGTTGCCGGCCACGCGCGGCAAGCTCCGGCCCGCGCCGAGCACCGCGGTGCAGCCCGAGGCCATCCCGCGGCTCGACGGCCGCGCCATCCTGATCGTCGAGGATGAAGCCCAGCTTGCGTCGGCGATGGCTGAAGCGTTCACCGACGCCGGCTTCGTCGCCGATCGCGCGGGCGACGGCGAGGAGGCGCTCGCGTGCGTGCAGGAAGGGCGCTACGACGTGATCGTCTGCGACCTGAAGATGCCGCGGATGGACGGCATGCAGTTCTACCGCGTCCTCACCGAGCAGGTGCCGAGCATGACCGAGCGCGTGCTGTTCGTGACGGGCGACGTCATCGGAACCGAGGCCGAGCGATTTCTGGCCGAAACCGGGTGCCGCTGGCTGGCGAAGCCGTTCCGCCTCGGCGATCTGCTCCGCACCGCCAAGGAAGTCTCCGGGTCCTGAGGCGCTCGGCCATCTCCCAATTACAACCCCTGAGTACAACCCCTGAGTTGACAAAGGCTTCCGGGTTCGTCAAAATCCTGACGCCGCACGGGCCATTGGTCGCGCGCTGAAGCTCAGGCTCGTCGGTTGGAATTGACTCGGGTCGTCGGACAGTCGGAGCCCGGGCTCGCCGAATTGGCGGAGAATTCGGTCGGCCGTGAGATGGAGCCGGGGTCTGCTGCTGGAGCCCGGGGCCTGCTCCTGGAGCCCGGGGGCATTAGACCCGGGATAGCGTGACGACACGCGTCGCTTGCGCCGAATGAAGATGGCTGAAAAGCACCTGCTGCTCGTTGAAGACGAAGCGCCGCTGCGCGAAGCGGTCGCCGAGCGGCTGTCCGATCATGGCTTCAAGGTCGAGCAGGCGGCAAGCGGCGAGGAGGCGCTCGCCAGGATTGCCGACTTTGCATTCGACATCGTCATCACGGACCTTCGTCTCGGCGATGGCATCGACGGCAACCGCGTCCTGGCGGACGCCCGGGCGCTCTACCCCGACATCATCGGCATCGTCGTCACCGGCTACGGCACCGTCAAGGACGCGGTGGACGCCATCAAGCGCGGCGCGGCTGATTTCATCACCAAGCCGTTTCAGTTCGACGAGCTGCTGCACGTCCTCCACACCTCGCTCGAGCAGCGCCGGCTTCGTTCGGAGAACGCGTACCTGCGGCGCCAGCTCGAGGAGCGCTATCGCTTCGAGGGCATCGTGGGCAAGGCGCGCGTGATGCGCGACCTGTTCCAGCTGCTCGAAACCGTCGCGGCCACCAGCAGCACCATCCTGATCTCGGGGGAAACAGGCACCGGCAAGGAGCTGGTCGCCCGGGCGATTCATCACAACAGCCCGCGGCGCGCGCACCGGTTCGTGGCGATCAACTGCAGCGCCATTCCCGAGACGCTGCTCGAGGCGGAGCTGTTCGGCCACTCACGAGGTGCGTTCACGGGTGCGGTCGCCTCGCGTGCGGGACGCTTCGAAGAGGCGCATCGCGGAACGCTGTTTCTCGACGAGGTCGGGACGATGAGCCCGGCGCTGCAGATGAAACTCTTGCGCGTGCTGCAGACGCGCGAGGTGCAGCGGCTGGGCGACACCCACATCGTCAAGGTGGATGTCCGGATTGTCGCCGCGACCAACTCCGACCTGTCGAAGATGGTGGCCGAGGGCCAGTTCCGCGACGACCTCTACTACCGGCTGAACGTCATCCCGGTCAACCTGCCGCCGCTGCGCGACCGCAAGGAGGACGTCCCGCTGCTCGTGCAGCATTTCCTGGCCGAACTCGACAAGAACACGCCGTCTCGGGATCCGCGCGGCGTTGCGGGGGCCCTGGAGCCCCGCGTCGTGTCGCAGGATGCGATGCGTCACCTGATGGCTTACGCGTGGCCGGGCAACGTCCGGGAACTCGAGAACGTGCTCGAGCGCGCCGTGGCCTTGAGCGGCGGACGGCGGCAGGTCGAAGTCAGCGATCTTCCACCCGCGATCCGCGCCGCGGGCGAGGCGGCCGTGCTGCCCGCCGAAGTCCCGTTGACCGACGCCGGACTCGATTTCGCAGGCTACATCGACTCGATCGAGCGGGAACTGGTCCGCCGCGCCCTCGAGAAGACGGGCGGGAACCGCGGTCAAGCCGCGCGGCTGCTCAACCTCAAGCGGACGACGCTCGTCGAGAAGCTGAAGAGGATGGGCGGCGTGTGACCCCAGCGCTCAGTTGACCACGCGCCGGGAATGGAGCCCGTGGGCTTCAGCCCGCGTGCCCGGGGCGACACCGCTCGACACAAATGAGCTCCGGGGCTACGGTCAACCCACATTCAGCGGTGCCGACCTGATTCCGCTGACTTCCGGCGGCGGGGCCATCACCGCGCACGCCTTCGCGCCGACCCACACCAGTGCCAGGAGCAGGACCGCGAGTACGGCAGCGGCTGCCACTTCGCGGCGGGTCTTCCTGCGCCGCGACGAGGGCGACCCGGTCTCGATCGCGTGACGGTGACGCGACCCGTAGTGTCGAGTCCGGCGAAACGTGTTGATCGAGGAATCCGGCGGCGCGTCGGGCGCGGCATCCGACGGCATGGGCATGTCGTCGGCGACGAGCGGTTTCGCGGTGGTCACAACAGGATCATCGGCTGAGTCGGCGGTGATGTCCGCCAACCCGAAATCGTCAAGCGGCCTGGCCGACAGGTCGTGTCTTCGCGAAGACCGGCGGCGCCGAGACGAGTCGAGTCCTTCCGAGCCGGATTCATCGCCCTCGAAATCTTCGCGCGTCAGCCATCCCGACCACTGGCACTTGCTGCAGCGGAACCGATGCATGCCCGCGACCGTCTTGACGATGGGCGACATCGGGTGGTGGATGCGTCGCAACCGATGCGAACTGCACTTGGGACAAGAAGCCATGCACTATTTTACCAGCGGGTCCTCGAGCGGGTGGTGCGTTGCGCGCAATTAGTGTGCAAGAGACGAACTCCGGGCGATGACCGTAGGGGCATACCTGACAGGCGAGTTGATCGCTGCTGGCCCGGGCGACGTCTTGAGCCCCTCGGCGGCGCTCGGGGCTTCCTGAGCATGTCGAAGGAAGCACCGCGCGTTGCGCGGTGTTGAAAGCAGGCGGCGTGAGAAACCCGCATGCCGCCGGCGCACGATGAGCGTACGCGCAGCGTTTGTGAACAGTGCGGGCTAGCGGGACCTCCCCTCCGCTCGACTTTCTCATGGCAATGGCGCAGAGCACTGTGAACAAGGCCGCATTGCCGGGCATCTGCAGAGAGAACTCGACAATTTCCTGGAATGCCATGGCGACAATGCCCGTCGTGGCACCGAGCCTGATCCAGTATCCGACTCGATCGTCGTTCCCGTACTTGAACCGCCTGTACACCTGGCGGACGAACAGTACCATCAGCAGTGCGGCCGGAACCGCGACCAGGTATCCGCCTTCGGTGAGGAGCTGCAGGTAGTCGTTGTGCGCCTCGATGTAGTGCGCGGCCAGATCGTGCGTCTGGTAGAACAGGGTGGCCGTGCCATAGGTGTTGAATCCGGTTCCAAACGACGCGAACAGGCCGTGGATGCGCCACGCGTCTTCCCAGGGGCCGACTCGTCCTCCGAGCTGCGAATCGACTTCGGCGAACCGGGCGGCGATCGCATCGAAGCCCGCCCATCCTACGGATACGATCGCGACCAGGACGAAGTAGGCGACGAGCCAGTTGCGCCGACCGCGCGTCGCCTGATGCCGCATCACCTGAAACGCGCTCAGAAGAAGCGCCAGCAAGAAGCACGAAATGCCCGAGCGTGACAGCGTCATCACGAGCGCCAGCCCCATCACCAAGATGCTGAACCCCGTCAGGACGGCGCGGTTTGCATCGGGCGTGGCGAACCAGAGAATTTTCTGCCGGAACCCGGGCTTCACCCCTCGCATGCCCTTGGCGACCTGTGACGCGAAGAGTCCAAGCACGAGCGGCAGGGCCAGCAGCATCCAGCCTGCGAAGTGATTGCGGTTGATGAACGGACCGAAAGCCGTGACGCCCGCATTGATCGGCTCCCAGAATCCGTAGACCTTTCCCGTTCCAGAGTGCCTTCTGGACGATGGCGATCATCGACATCGTGACGCCGAGGACCGCCAAGCCCGGCACGAACGCGCGAAGATCGTAGCCGTCGAATCCGCGCGCAAGGCCCAGCAGGAAGACGCCGAACGCGGCGACGAAGGCGAGCCCGCGCACTGTCTGGGTGGGGTTGATCGACAGGGGATGCCTGATCTCGACGGGTGCCGGAGGGGAGCCGGACCCGGCGTCCTTCGGGGCAGGCGTGCCGGGCAACGACTGGATCCCTCGCGCTTCCGCCTGCTGATTCAGCGTCAGCTGCACCGCATACTGGAGGTCGTAGTTGCGCAGGACCTCGTCAGAGGCGGGACTCATCCTCAACAGCCAGTCGCGCGACACCGGCACGAGCTGCGCGGCAACGGCCAGCGCCACCAGCACCAGGCCCAGGGTGACCGACCCGTTCACGCGCCGGCGCACGCGGGGCACGGGTCGCACGAGCCCCCAGATTCCGACGATGGTGCAGGCGGCGAGGAGCCCCCAGTACGCCCACGGATAGACCGCACCGAACGCCAGGCATCCCCACGCCACGATCAGAAGGACAGCCCATGCCATGTTGGTTCACCAGTCAGTCGGTGCTTGACGACGGGCGATGCCGGCAGCGTCAGTCGCTGAGAAGACGGCGAGGGCGGCTTCCGCACCGATATACGCCGCGAAGTCCTCCTCGAGCCGCCTGGCCTTGGGGCCGGTGGTGATCCAGTCAGTCTTCAGGGTGTCGACCACCTCGGCGATTTCCTCGGGGCCGAGGTTGGGCGGGGAGAACGAAAGGAAGGATGTTCTGGGCATGGGGAAGCGCCTCGCGGCGCTCATCATACCCCGGCTCGGCAGGTCAATGCGGTCTCGGACCCTCCACGTCTCCGAGCCTGGCCGACACCTCGTCGTAGACGCGGGAGATGTGGCTCACGATGTCCGCTCGGCCGGTCTCGATTTGCGCAGCCATCGACTTCAGTCCGCGATCCACCTTGACCAGCCGCTGGTCCATCTTGTCGAAACGCAGGTCCATCCTGTCGAACCGCTCCCGCGTTTCGAGCGACAGATTGACCAGACCCATCTGGACATCGGCGAGCCTTCCATCGAGCGCGGCCACCTTCCCGTCAAGCGAGGCGAACCTCGCATCATGGGAACCCACCTTCGCGTCCAGCAACGTCACCTTCGCGTCCAACGAACTCAGCTTCTCGTCCAGTGAGGCGAACTTCGCATCATGGGAACCCACCTTCGCGTCCAGCAACGTCACCTTCGCGTCCAACGAACTCAGCTTCTCGTCCAGTGAGGCGAACTTCGCATCATGGGAACCCACCTTCGCGTCCAGCGAGGCGAACTTCGCATCGTGCGCACTCACCTTCGCGTCGAGCGAAGTCAGTTTCTCGTCCAGCGAGGCGAATTTCGCATCGAGCGAGGTCACCTTCGCATCGAGCGAGGTCACCTTCGCGTCGAGCGAGGTCACCTTCGCGTCGAGCGAGGTCACCTTCGCGTCGAGACCTGCCAGACCGGTCACGAACAAAGCCAACCTGGCGTCTATGCTCTTCAGCGATTCAGTGATATCGGGTGGCTGATTCGAGTCCATAAGGACAACTGTTGCGACGAGTGTGCCACTGTTCTCCGCTGTACGAAGTTCACGTCCACTCGAAGAATTGGCTGGAATTCCCTCGTGCCCGCGAGGCATCCGTTTCCGGCCGGCAGCAACTGCCACAATTGGCGCTGGCCATTGTCGCAATTGCTGCCGATCCAGTTATGCGGTGGATGCCTGTCAACGCTTCCCGCGAGCGGGAGATCGTCTCGTTCCTCGTGACGCGCGACCCGCTGGTCCACTGGTGGATGGCATTTCTTCGGCGCCGGTTTTCGGCTCGGCGTTTCCGGCCTGCTTCACAAGGAGCGCCGTTCTGACCTGCCTGGAAGCAGCGGACTTGCTCTGCGTTCTGGACGTCCGTCGGATCAGGTCCGCAAGGGTCGAGTCGAACAGCTTCTCCATCTCCATCTGGCTGCCGCACGGTGACTCGCCTTCGGCGAATACCGTCACGAAGCCTCGATAGGTTGCTCGCCACCGACCATCATCAAGCTGCGAGTACTGTGTGTGCGAAACCAGGGCGTCTGATGCCTGCCACATCGTAACCCTCCTTCTTTGTCCAGTGTCCCGAGCCAGAATTTCGCCGACATACTCCGAGCGGGGCATCCCGCGTCTCACCCCAACGCGGCTGCCGCGGACGACGACGATGCCATCGTCGGACGGGAAGGTCAAGATGAGTGCGGGCCGCTGATGAGTGGCGCGTGCTCAAGTGAGGAGCCGCGCGTTGGGCGAGGCGTTCGAGTCGGTGCGAGGCGCGTGCCGGCGAGACGTCCGTGCAGGCGATGCGGTGCGTCGCCGAGGCGTTCGAGTCGGTGCGCAGCGCGGGCCGGCGGGACGTCCATGCAGGCGATGCCGGCGCGGCGGCGGCACGGGCGCAATGGTGGGTCCCGTCGGGCGTACATGGCAGGGGCCGCACGCGTGCGGCCCCCGGGTCTGGCGAACTTCGAGTCCCGGGGATGGCCCCGGGGTAGCGAAGAAGCCTACGTGTTCTTCTTCGCTTTGGACGCCTTCTTCACGCGCGGCTTCTCGGCGGCCATCGCAAGCGGCATCCGCGCCCAGGTCGCTTCCAGCTCCTCGTTCGGCGCGGTGGGCGACGACATCGGCCCGGCAAACGCCCGGATGTTGGTCGTCGCCGCGGTGGCGAGCTGCCCCTTCAAGGTCTTCGGCTTCTGCTGGAATGCCACCACCGCGTTCCTGAGGATGCCTGCCGCCGAGATCGGAGTGGTCTCGGACCCGAGAGCTGCGCGCAGCCGCTGGACGGCGCGGGCGTGCAGCTGCGAGACTCGCGATTCGTTCACGCCGATCGAATTGCCGATGTCCTTCATCGTCACTTCGCCGTAGTAGTACAGGCTGATGACCTTGCGCTCGCGCCAGGGCAGCGACGCGATGGCGGCGCGGACCCGGTCTTCCGTTTCCGTGCGCTGATACGCCCTGTCGGGTGACTCTGGCTCTGAGGGTACCAGTGCAGCGGGCAGGCTCGACTCGTCGACATTGTCGAAGCCGGCGTGCGGGGATGTGGATTCGATGGTATTGATGCGCACGATCGTGCGATTGAGGCGCTTCTCGTCGGACCCGACCCTGGCCGCGAGATCGGCCACCGAGGGCTCGCAGCCCATTTCACGGCGCAGTTCCTCGCGGGCGGCTTCGAGCTCCCGGCGGACGCGGCGAACGCCGCGCGGCCACGCTTCGCGGCGGAGCGCGTCGATCATCGCGCCGCGCACGCGCCGCTCTGCGAAGGTCTCGAACTTGATGCCGCGGCCCTCGTCGAATCGCTGGGCCGCATCGATGAGGCCAATGACGCCGTCCTGCACCAGGTCGCCGATGTCGATGGAATGCGGCATCGACGCGGCCATTCGCCGCGCAAGCGCCTCCACGAACGGCAGCGTTCGGACGAGGCGGTCGTGCTGGTCTACTGCGGCGGCTGTATGAGGGTGCATGATCGCGTCTCCTCGAAGGGTCCTGACCGCGCGAATCGGCGCGGCTTCGTGGCGAGTCGCCGGATCGGGAATACCCCGGCCGGACAACTCGTGAGCCGCTCTACTGCACCCCGGATGCCAATTCTCGCGCACCAGGCCTGCGGGGGCGACCTCGACGGTCATGGCGCTGCAATACCATGCAAATAAATGGCTTACATGTGTTCAGCCGGGCATTTCCATGCACGCGGAGCCCTCGGTGAACCGCTCCATGCGTCAAAACCTTGACCATGTGGAGCGCAGGGCTCGTCAATCCTTTGACAACTCCGAAATCGACAGTCCAGAAACTTTAGGGTGAGTTTGAGGCTCCGAACGTGCCAGGGGCTGGCTCGCGAAGCGAGCCGCGCTTGAGGTCCCCGCGCACGGAAACGGTTTCGTAGGAACCGGGGACTCGTCGCCATCCGGCCGAAGATCCCCGCGCACGGGAGAACAGCCTCGTCGGCACCGGGGACTCGTCGCCATCCGGCTGGGTCCCCGCGCACGGGAACAGCTTCGTCGGCACCGGGGCCTCGTCGCCATCCGGCTGGGTCCCGCGCACGGGAACAGCTTCGTCGGCACCGGGGCCTCGTCGCCATCCGGCTGGGTCCCCGCGCACGGGAGAACAGGCCGCTGAAAGGTTGTTGGTTTCGAGCGCAGGGTGTCGGGCAGGGGGACCGCAGCGGTCCGTCGTCAAGCCTCAGGGACGCGGTCGAGAGCCGGCAGGCGAAGTCCCCGGGGGTCGGCTGTTACTGCTCGTTCGGGATGGCTTTCGCCCGGATGAGCCTCACGGTCGCCAGCGCCTCCAGGGCGCCGGCAACCACTTGCGTGGCTCGCGACTTGTTGCTCTCGTCCGGGGATTTCAGCTCGAGCAACTCGGCGTGCGACAGGATGATTCCGAGCTGGTTGTTCAGCTTGTGGAACAGCTGGCGCAACTCGGCGTCTTCCATTGGCATCTCTCGCGGCCCCGGCTCGGCGGCCTGGGCGTAGGTGCGCGGCGTCATAGGGATTTCCGGGTCTCGAACTGAAATGGGGTGTCGAGGGCCGGCTGGCCAAGCCCGCTCGGATCGCGCCACAGCGAGTCGACGAAGATCCGAATCGATCCGCCGGCGGTCCGAACGTAGTCGACCTTGCCCCCGGCGATCCAGTTGTAAATCGTGCGGCGGCTCACACCGACCAGCTCGCACGCCTTCATGATTGAGATAGCCTTTCGTTCCACGCGTTTCCCTCCGCAATAATGCGTATCGGCTATTCGGCGCGGCTCTATAGGGGCGATCGCCCTCCGGCCCGGGATCCCCGCAAGAACCGGGCCTGAGGTGCAACCACGACGGCGCTCCACGCGGTGGATGACTGGCGCTCGCGCGACGCTATAATGGGCCGACCCTCCGGCCCGAAATTCGGTGCGCATCGAGGAGGCGTGGCAACCGTGCTTCGCGACTACTTCGCCGCTCATCGCGCTGCTGCCTCGTTCCCGATCGAGGGCGCACAGGCAGCGTCAGTCGCCCAGACACTGGCCGTGGCGCGCCTTGCGCTGGTCGCGATGGCGCTTGTCGCCGTCACGATCGATCCGCCCGTGCCAGAGCAGTTCCCCATCTCGATCTTCCTCACGCCGCTGCTGCTCTCATTCCTGATCTACAGCGTCGCGATCATGGTTGCCGCTCGTCGGATGCCGCTCGCGGTGCTGAGCGTGGGCTTCCGGCTTCACTTGGCGGATTTCGGCTGGATCGTGGCGCTCACGACAGTCACCGGCGGTGCAGACAGCCCGTTTGCGGCGCTCTTCACCTACACGCTGCTTTCAGCCGGCTATCGCTGGGGCCTCCTGGCGACGCTGGCCACCGGCGGCGCCGCGATCGTTGCGATCATCGGCGAGGCCGCGGTCAATCTCGTCTGGCCGTTCAGCGTGCCGATCCATCTCAACACCGTGGTGATTCGATGCACGTATGTGGGCCTCGGCGCGGTGCTGATCGGCATCCTGGCCGAGGAGGAACGGCGGCAGCGGCTGCGGTCCCTTTCTGTCTCGCGGATCATGAGCCGCGTGCGCGTGGAGGCGGGACTGGTGGCCAGCGTCCGCGCCGTCTTCGAAGATCTGCTCGCGCAATTCTCCTCTCCGCAGGGGTTGCTGGCGATCGTGGAGGAAGGCAGCGACAAAGTCTTCGAGTGGCATGTCACGCGAAGTCCCGAAGGTGCGAAGCTGGCCGTGCGGCTCACGCACGAGGCGGCGGCATCGGCAGGAACCTACATGTTTCCGATGCCGCCAGTCGCCGACGCCCTGCGCATCGTTCGCCGGGACGGCGCCCAGGAGCCCGAACTCCTGGTGGTCGACGCGAGCGGCGCCCGGCGAACGGCCCGCGACATTATCACGACGCCGCTGCTCGGCACGCCATTCGGGTGGAAGACGGCGCTGTGCGTTGCGGGCATGGACGGACCAGGCTGGGCAGGCCGGCTGTTCATCTTCGATCCGCGGCCGGGCGGCACGCCCGACCTGCGGTTCCTGCAGACGGTCGTCCGGCAGGTGGCTCCGGCGCTCTTCAATCTGTACCTCCAGCGCCGGCTGCATTCCGACGGAGGTGTCGTCCAGCGTGCGCGCATTTCGCGCGAGCTCCACGACGGCGTGATCCAATCCCTCATCGGCATCGAGATGGAGCTCGACGTGCTGCGCAGGGAGCACGCCTCGTCACTGCCTGAGACGGCGAACTCGCGCCTGTCGAGCATTCAGCAGATGTTGTCGAACGAGATCCTCACGGTTCGGGACCTGATGTCTGCCTTGTCGCCGAACGACGTCGATCCGGGCAAGTTCGTCGAGCATCTTGCCGCAATCATCGAGCGTTTCCGCTATCGGTCCGGCATCCAGGCGCGGCTGGTGTGCGACCGTGGCGATGTCGATCTCCCGTTGCGAACCTGCAACGAGCTGTCCGGAATCGTACAGGAGGCATTGGCCAACGTTCGCAACCACAGCGGGGCCAGAAACGTGCTGGTTCGGATGGGAGAGACGCCCACCGGCTGGCAGCTCGTCGTTGACGATGACGGGAAGGGGTTCCAGTTCGAGGGCCTGCTGACGCACGACGAACTCGACGCCAGGCGCATCGGACCGGTGCTCATCAAAGAACGCGTTACCGCAATTGGCGGCCGCCTTGATATCCTCTCTCAGCCAGGTCAAGGCAGCAGGCTCGAAATTACCATCCCAAGGTAGGGTGACGTGGAACCAGAGACCAAGCCGATTCGGATCGTCATTGCTGACGATCATCCGATTTTTCGCGAAGGGTTGCGGAGGCTGCTCGAGGCCGAGCCGGGGTTCAACGTGATCGGCCAGGCGGGCGACGGCACCGAGGCGCTCAGGCTGGTCGATGAGCTGAAGCCCGACGTGCTGCTGCTCGATCTCGCGATGCCCAAGATGGGCGGCCTCGACGTGCTGCGCGAGCTGAACGACATGCGGAGCACCGTGCGAACGGTGCTGCTGACGGCCGCGATCGAGCGCGACGAGGCCGTGCAGGCGCTCGCCTCCGGCGCGCACGGCGTCGTCCTGAAGGAATCAGCGACGCAGCTGCTCTACAAGTGCATCCAGTCGGTCGCCAGCGGCGACTACTGGATCGGCCACGATCGCGTGGCGGACATCCTGAAGGCGGTCGCCGAAGAGCATCGCCGGCCGTCGCCGCCCTCGCCTGCGAGCATGCTGACCAAGCGAGAGCTGCAGCTGGTCGGGGCGATTGTCGGCGGAGCGAGCAACAAGGACATTGCGCAGGAGCTGAATCTCAGCGAGCAGACCGTGAAGAACCACCTGTCGAACATCTTCGACAAGGTCGGCGTCTCCAATCGCCTCGAACTGGCGCTCTACGCGCTGCACCATCGGCTGCTGGAGAAAAAGAAATAAGGTTACAGGTTATAGGTTACAGGTTACAGGGAGAGGGACAGGCGCCGGGGTTGAGGAGCACACTGGCGCCTCGAGCCTGAGACCAGGACATGAACGGCCAGACCAGAGCGTCCTGTAACCTGCGTCCTGTGTCCTGCGTCCTGTGACGTGCGCCCTGTAACCTGTTCCCTGTTCCCTGTTCCCTGTTCCCTGTAACCTGTTCCCTGTACCCTGTCCCCTGTAACCTGTACCCTGTACCCTGTAACCTATAACCTTCTCCGTCCTTCCCCCTAGTACCTCCGTCCCCCCTCTTCCGGTACCTTCGGCGGATAGCCATCCCCCGAATCAGGGACGAAACTGGACCCAGCCGAGCGCCACGGAAACCTCCAGGTGTCTCGATCACGATCAACGCAGTCAGATGCGACTGGAACCATGCTCGCGACGATTCAGCGAAGAGAGTTGGTATGAGCATGGCGCAGCTAGGTCCGTCTGGCCGTCATGACCGCGGCGGTTCCATGGCCACAGAGGACTTCCGGCCTCGCGCGACCCGCTACGAATTCGGCGCCGTCATTCTCTATCGACAGGCTGGCGAGAACCTCTGGCATGAAGGCTGGACGGTCAACGTCAGCCGGACCGGCGTCCTGTTCATGGGGCCGCCGCCAGAGCTGGAGAAGGGCACGGCGGTCGAGATGGTGATCGTGCTGCCGGACTTCGGCGCCGCGGGGGTTGCGCGAATTCGCAGTACCGGGCACATCGTGCGGTGCTGCGGGCCGGCTGCCAGCGGGCAGATTTCGATGGCCGCCACCATCGAGCAGTACAGGTTCCTCAGGCCGGACGAGGCTGCCAGCCCCGAGTTCGACCCGGTCGGACACCGTTCGTAATGGCCGTGGGACGTATGTTCTCTCGGCGGCCCCCCGTTGTTCCGAGCCCTCAGAGGGCCCCTGACGGATTTCTGATAGCCCCCAGCCTCCCGTCCTAGTATCTCGGTCCCGCTCGCTCCGGTGCCTTCGACCGACGGCCAACTTGCCGTGCGATCCCCAAACTCAACTTGAGTCATCTTGAGGGCGCCTGCGGTGTCTCCGATGAAATTGACTGGAGCGCATGCGCCGTGGCGCGACCGCGGGCTTGTCTCGCCGTAGCTCCGCAGGAGCGAAGGCGGATACCGCTTCCCTACTTGATGGCGACGAGCTCGATCTCGAAAATCAATGTCGCGTTCGGTCCGACGTTCACACCTGAGCCTCGCTCGCCGTACGCGAGGGCCGACGGGATGAACACTTGCCACTTGGAGCCGACTGGCATCAACTGCAGGACTTCCGTCCAGCCTTTGATGAGGCCCTTCACCGGGAGCGTCGCCGGCTGGCCGCGCTTGAACGAGCTGTCGAACTCCGTCCCGTTGATGAGAATGCCGCGGTAATTGAACACGACCGTCTGCTCGGCCGTCGGCTTCGGCCCTTTGCCGGCGGTGACGACCTTGTACTGCACGCCGCTCGGGAGCGCCACGACCCCGGGCTTCGTCTTGTTCGCCGCGAGGAACGCTTCCCCCTCGGTCTTGTTCTTCGCTCCCTGAGCCTGCAGCTCGCTCGTGCGCTTGACGAACATCGTCTGCTGCAGCGCCGCAATGATGGCCTTGGCCTCGGAATCGGTCAGCAGCGTCTTTCCCGCGAACTGGTCCTGCATGCCCTTCGCGAAGAGGGCAGGATCGATGTCCACGCCATTCGCTTTCAACTGGCCGGCCAGGTCCATCCCCATCGAGTAGCTCAATTTGTCTTTCTCGGACTTCAATGGCCCCGCTGCTTGCTGCGTCGTCGCCGGCGGCGTTGCGCCTTGTCGCCCCGCAGTCTGCTGCCCAGTTGCCGGCGGCGGCGTCGCCTGCTGCGCTGTTTGCCACCGCAGCCGACATGAATGACAGCAGCATCACGAGATGCCAATACCGTTCGCTTCATCGTTCCCTTTCGATGGTTTCCGACTCCGGCTGCGAGCTCCAGCATCGCCGCGTCAGCCCTCGTCGTTGGCCGACCCGTGTCGGGCTTGGCATGGCCGAGCCGGACGCCGTTCACTCATCCCTTCGATGGATGCTCAACGACGGCAGCTTGTCTGTTCCCTCATCCCTCGACACTGCTCGGGATGACCGAGTGCGTGAGGCGGAGCAAACTGGCGACGATGCCGTCGGGGACTCGTCGCCGGACTTGCGAATCGAAGCACTCAGCCCGCCTCCGCGGTCTCCTTCGCCGCGACGGCGGGTTTGACTTCGAAGTGCCACTTCCAGATTTCGTAGATTGCCGGGTAGACGACCAGCTCGAGCAGGAAGGACGTCAGGATCCCTCCGATCATCGGCGCCGCGATTCGTTTCCAGACGTCCGATCCCGCGCCGGTGCTGAGCATGATCGGCACGAACCCGACGCACGTCGTCGCCATGGTCATGAACTTGGGCCGGAGGCGCTTCGCCGCCCCGTGAACGATTGCCTCCTGCAGCCCGGCGAGCGAAGTGAGCCGGCCCTCCTTCTTTGCCTGCTCGTAGGACAGGTCGAGGTAGAGCAGCATGAACACCCCGGTCTCCGCGTCCACGCCCATGAGCGCGATCATCCCCACCCAGACGGCAATGCTCATGTTGTAGCCGAGCAGGTAGAGGTACCACACGGCGCCGATCGCCGAGAACGGCACCGCCAGCGAAACGATGGCCGTCTTGGTGAACGACTTCGTGTTCATGTACATCAACAGGAGCACCAGGAACAGCGTGAGCGGGATGATGTACGTGAGGCGGCTGCGCACCCGCGCCATAGCCTCGTACTGGCCGCTCCACAGCGCGGCGTACCCAGGCGGCATCTGCACCTGGCTCCGGAGCAGCGCGTCCGCCTCCTCCACATAGCTCGCGAGGTCGCGGTTGTCCACGTCGACGAACACGTAGCCGGTCAACAGGCCGTCCTCGTCGCGAATCATGGCCGGGCCGGTCGCGACCTCGATCGTCGCCAGTTGCCCGAGCGGGATCTGCCGCTGTCCGCCCGATGCGGGCACGAGCACCCGGCCGAGCGAGTCGAGGTCCGACCGGAAGTCGCGCATGTAACGCACGTTCACCGGATATCGTTCACGTCCCTCCACCGTGGTGGTGACGTTCTCGCCGCCGATGGCGTTCTGCACGACCGCCTGTGCCTCTTCGACGCTCAGGCCGTACCGCGCAAGCTCGTCGCGGTTCCACTTGATGTCCAGGAAGAAGCCGCCTCCCGTCCGTTCCGCGAAGACGTTTCGCGTTCCCTTGACCTTCGGCAGGAGGGCCTCGATCCGGGTGCCGATCTCCTCGATCTTCTCGAGATCGTCGCCGGTGATCTTCAGCCCGAGCGGTGTTCGGATGCCGGTGGTCAGCATGTCGATTCGCGCCTTGATCGGCATCGTCCACGCGTTCGACACACCTGGCAGCTTGAGCGCCTTGTCCAACTGGTTGACCAGCTCCGGCTCCGAGATGCGGTCGGAGGTGAACGGCCGGAACACCGGCTTCAGCCACTCGGGCGCCCAGCCCGAGTACCACGTGTCCACCCGCCGCCACTGGTCCTTCGGCTTGAGCGTGATGACGGTCTCGAGCATGGAGAGCGGGGCGGGATCGGTGCTCGTGTCCGCCCGGCCGGCCTTGCCGAGGACGCGATCGACCTCCGGGAACTGCTTCATGACACGGTCGGTGACCTGCAGCAGCTTCTGCGCCTCCGAGATCGAGATCCCCGGCATGGTGGTCGGCATGTAGAATAGCGCGCCTTCCCCCAAGGGCGGCATGAACTCCGAGCCCAACCGCATGAAGACCGGGACGGTGACGATGACGGCGACGACGGCCCCGATCACGATGCTCCATTTCCAACGGAGCGACCAGCGCACCACCGGCTCGTAGACCGCGATGAGGAAGCGGCTGACCGGGTGTTCGTCCTCCGAACGGATGCGGCCGACGAAGACGGTGTTCGTGACGCGGGCCAGCCACGCCGGCCTGAACGCGAACCGGCGGAAGCGCGTGAACACCAGGCGCAGCGCCGGGTCGAGCGTGATGGCCAGGCACGCGGCCACGATCATCGCCAGCGACTTGGTGTAGGCCAGCGGCTTGAAGAGCCGGCCTTCCTGCGCCTCCAGCGTCAGCACCGGCAGGAAGGACACCGCGATGACCAGCAGCGCGTAGAAACTGGCCGGCGCGACCTCCTTCACGGCTTCGATGATGACGGCGTGGTGGTCCACCACCTCGCCCCGCTTCTGGTGCTCCTCCAGCTTCTTGTGCGTCTGCTCCACCACCACGATCGCCGCGTCCACCAGCTCGCCCATGGCGATGGCGATGCCGCCGAGCGACATGATGTTCGCGGTGATGCCGAGCGCGCGGAACGGGAGGAACGAAATCAGCACGGCGACCGGGATCGTGATGATCGGGATGAGCGCGCTGGGCACGTGGAGCAGGAACAGCAGGACGATGAAGACGACGGTGAGGATGATCTCGACCAGCGTCTCGGAGACGTTCCCGATGGCGCGTTTGATGAGGTCTGACCGATCGTAGATCGGGACGATCGTCACGCCCTTGGGCAGGCCCGGCTCGATCTGGCGGATCTTCCCCTTCACGCGGTCGATGACGTCGAGCGCGTTCTCGCCCTGGCGCATCACGACGATGCCCGAGACGGTTTCGCCGGTGCCGTCGAGGTCGGCGACGCCGCGACGCAGGTCGGGCCCGACGACCACCTGGCCGATGTCGCGGATCCGGAT
Source organism: uncultured Acidobacteriota bacterium (assembly GCA_963843385.1). GTDB lineage: Bacteria > Acidobacteriota > Vicinamibacteria > Vicinamibacterales > JAKQTR01 > CAVOHU01. The sequence continues at coordinate 23,068 of CAWJJY010000002.1, read as the reverse complement.
CGGCGTCCCGTTTTCGCTGGCGGAGACGACGATCGACTCGAAGTCCGCGACCGACTTCGCGTAGCCGCGGCCGCGGACCATGTACTCGGTGCCGCCGAACTCGATCAGACGGCCGCCCGTCTCCGCGTTCCCCCCGCGCACGGCGGCGACGATGGCCTGGATCGAGAGGCCGTAGTTGCGGAGGCGGTTCGGATCGACGTTGACCTGGTACTGCCGGCCAAAGCCGCCGACGCTCGCCACCTCGGAGACCCCGGGGATCGCCTTCAGGTAGTACTTCAGGTACCAGTCCTGGTAGGAGCGCAGGTCGGCGAGCGACCGCGAGCCCGACGTGTCGACGAGCGCGTACTGGTAGACCCAACCGAGGCCGGTGGCGTCCGGACCCAGTTCGGTCTTGGCGTCCTGCGGGAGCCGCGACAGCACGCCCGACAGGTACTCGAGCGTGCGCGTGCGGGCCCAGTAGATGTCGGTCCCGTCCTCGAAGATGACGTAGATGAAGGAGTAGCCGAAATCGGAGAACCCGCGGACCGCGCGGACCTTCGGAGCCCCGAGCATGGCGCTCACGATCGGGTAGGTGATCTGGGCCTCGACGACGTCCGGGCTGCGGTCCCATCGCGAGTAGATGATGACCTGGTTCTCGCTGAGGTCAGGGATCGCGTCGAGCGGGATGCTGCGCAGCGACATCGCGCCCGCCACCGCGGCCGCGGCGACGAGCAGCAGGACGACGAATTTGTTCCGGACGGAGAAGTCGATGATCTTGTTGATCATGATTCGTGGTACGCAGGCCCCGGCGCCTGTCGCGGTCCGTAGGCCGGGGCTTCCGCAGTATGTAGGCCGGGTCTCCAGACCCGGCGTGAGTCATTTCACGTACGCCGTCGGGTCGTTCTCGAAATTCTTCCTGCATTCATCGGTGCAGAAGTAGTACGCCTTGCCCTCGTACACGACCTTGCGCGCGGCGACGGCCGGGTCCTTGGGATCGACTTCCATGCCGCACACCGGGTCCTTCACCGGCGCGCTGGCCGCAACGGTCTGCCCCGCCCGAACCGTCGCGGGCATCGCGGAGGTGGGCGCCGGCGCCGGCTGGTGGCCCTCCCGCTCGACGTACTTCGCCGGCTCCGCCTCGAACTTCTTCCTGCACTCGTCCGAGCAGAAGTAGTGGGTGTGGCCATCGTGCGTCGTGGTGCGCCCGGCAGCGGCCGCCTTCTTCGCGTCCACCTCCATCCCGCACACCGGATCCGATTCGGGGTTGAGGATGCCGGCGGAGGCCGCCTTCATCCGGCTCTCGGAATCGAGCAGGAAATTGGCCGACGCGACGACGCGCTCGCCCCCCATCAGCCCGCGCGTGACCTCGACCCGATCGCCGAGCCGCCAGCCGGTCTCGACCCGCCTGGCCTCGTAGCGCCCGTTGCCGAGATCCACGAACACCGTCTTGCGGCGCCCGGAATCGAAGACGGCGTCGGCGGGAACCGTCATCGCCGGCGGCATCCGGACGTCGAGCTCGACGTCCACGAACATGTCCGGCTGGAGCAGGTTGCCCGGGTTGTCGAGCTCGAAGCGGGTTTTCAGCGTGCGCGACTGCTGGTCGAACTGGGGCAGCGCGTCGCTCATGCGCGCCTTCAGCCGGCGACCCTGGTACACGACGGTGGCCTCGGCGCCCGGCTTCAGGAACTGGCGGTCCTTCTCGAAGATGTCGGTCCACACCCAGACGCGGGTGATGTCCGCGATGCGATACAGCTCGGCCCCCTTGTCGAAACGCTGCCTCGGCGCGACGTTCCGCTCGAGAACGAACCCGGCGGCGGGCGAGTAGATGTTGACCTGCGGCGACGCCGTCCGGCTCTGATGGATTTCGTCAATCTGCAGGTCGTCCATGCCCAGGCCGCGGAGGCTGTCGATCGGGAACTGTGGGTTGGCGCTTCCGGACGTTCGGATGGACGCCTGGCTGAAGTCTTTCGTCAAGCTCGGCAGCGGTTCGTTCGCCGGGATGCTCAACAGGAACAGCCGTTCCGCCGACAGGAGGTCCTTCGTGTAGTAGGCCCCCAGCAACTGGTCCTGCTTGACGAAGCGTCCGACGGTGTTGTCGCCGAGCCTGACAATCCAGCCATCGGCCGCCGCGATGATTCGGTAGAGCCGTTGCTGGTCCACGGCGATGCGGCCAGGGACGCGAAGCACGTCGGAGGAGGATTGCAGCCGCACTTCATCGGTCCGGATCCCGATCAACTCGCGACTGGCCCGTTCGACGACAACCGCGTCCGACGCGGGCAGGGCTGGCTGACCCTTCGAGCCTGCGCTGGCGACGGGTTCGAGGCGCATGCCGCACAAGGGGCAGTCGCCGGGCCTGTCCGACGTGTACTGCGGGTGCATCGGGCACGTATAGGTGACGGCGACCGGTTTCACCGAATCTGTCGAGCCCACCGTCTGAGGCTGCCGGGCGACATACCCGGCGAAGAAAAGCCCTGCGGCGAGGACGACGGCGATCAGCACCTTTCCGGGCCTACTCATCGGCTTTCTCTCTGTTGACCTGAAGTGAACAAAGGGGGCGGGAACCTTTCCCCGCCCCTCGACGTGGCTCGGGGCGGCCCTGAGCGCGTCGAAGGGCGGCGCCGAAGTGTACCATCATCCTCCAGGGCGGGAGTGGCCGGGCGAAATTCAGGCCGGGCGAAATTCACTCGTCCAGTATCTCCAGTCCCCGCTCACAGATGGAGCGCCGCGTCGCACCGCTGCCGGCGTTCACGCTTGACACCTCGGCCGGGCGGGAAGCATGAACTCTACAGTCGAAGTCTAGGGAGAGACGGGGGAAGGGGAGAATGGCAGGAAGGTACGGGTCAGCTACGCTCGGGGTACTAGTCAAGGGGAGTACTAAGGTACTGTCAGCCAAAGTACGTCTTGAAGAATCCGGTAAAGGCGTTGTCGGTCTCTTTTGTCAAGTCGCAGAGCGGAAGTCCGAATTCCGGAACTCCACGATCGCCTCCGGGGCGTGAGGCGGTGTGGTGACGAGACGCGACGATCGAGAGCGCACCTCAGCGGCGCGTCCGGGCCGTCCACCAGCGTCCTGCCGCCTGCCGCCCTGGCCGCGCTTCGTGGAAGTACCTTAGTCCCGCGACGAACAGTACCATCGCCCCGCCCGTGCCGGGACCAACGACCCATTGTTGCGACTCCTCACCGACCGCATACTGCTCGGCGTAATGGTCCCTAGTGCGCGCCGCGATCCGTCGGATTGCCATTCCGTCCCGCGCTCAAGGTTCCGGCCGCGAATCAATTGAGGAGAGCACAATGAGTAGACACAGGTACCTGATTGGACTCCTGCTGGTGGGCGCTGCCCTCTGGTGGGCAGGCGACCAGGCGGTGCGGGCGACAGCAGCCGGAAAGTCAGCCGGCGCGACGTCCACCTCTGCCGCCACATCCACCGCGAAAGCCTCCACGGGCGGCTCCGCGCCCGAGAAGACCAACGCCACGTCGCCGACGAATCCCGGAACGGGGGACGCTCTTCTCCCGTCGAGGCCACTCCTTGATGCCAGCGTCGTGTCGCTGATGCCGGCACCGTCGCAGGACGGCGCGGCCCCGCAGCAGGCCACGCGGGACAGGAAATACGCCAAGAAGTTCCAGAAGATCGTCCCGGCCGACCAGAAGGCGGCCCAATTGCGCGCCAGGGCGCTGGGCATGAGGCCGGGTGTGGCTGGGCGGAACCGCCTGGCCGACACCCTGTCTGGAAGGTCCACCCGCCGCGCGACTGGCGCCGCGGTGCCCCTGCCGGGCATCGAAGGCCCCGGCGGCATCCCGCACTATTTCGGTCCGTACGGTAACTGGGCCTTCAGTCCGCTGCCCAAGGGCGGCGTCGCCCAGGTGACGATCCTCGCCGGCGGCATCGGCTACACCAATCCCGTGATTATCATCGACGACGCGTACGGGACCGGAGCCAGCTTCGCCATCCCAACGACGCAGTTGGCTGGCGTCGTCCAGCCGCCGACGATCGCCACTCCTCTCGGATCGAACATCAGCGCCCCGGTCGCCACCGTCATCGACGACCCGTCATTGTGCGGGAACGTCGCTCCAGCCCGCCTGCGGCACCGGCGCCGTGGCGGACGCCGTGATCGGCGGCCCGCTCACCGGCGGCATTCGCAAGTTCGTCGACACGCTGCCCGGCCTCGGGCCCGGCGGCGAGAACAACCTCCACCAGTTCATCCCGGTCGGCGTGCCAAGCGGCTGGCCGCTCGGGTGCGTGGGCGCGGCCTGCACCGCCGACTACTACGAAATCGGGCTGGTGGAGTACGCCGAGCAGATGCACTCCGATCTGCCCGCGACGAAGCTCCGGGGCTACGTTCAGATCGTCCCGGCGGGTTGGAGCGGAACCGACGCACTGGGGAATGTCCTGAATGCGGTTGCGCTCACCACCGCCAACGGATTGATTCATGACGTCACCATCGGCGGCGTCCAGGCCTACGGCGCCACCAAGCCCCATTACCTGGGGCCGACCCTCGTAGCGATGGGCAGGGCGCACGGCGTCGCGAGCCCCGCGGGTGACCCGAAGCCGGTTCGCATCAAGTTCTACAACCTCCTTCCCAACGGCGCCGGCGGGGATCTCCTGCTGCCGGTGGACGAGACGGTTCCGGGGGCCGGTGAAGGAGTGGTGGCTGGCCAGAAGTACACGCAGAATCGGGCCACCATCCACCTCCACGGCAACAACACGGTGTGGATCAGCGACGGCAACACCCACCAGTGGATCAGCCCGGCCAACGAAGTCACCCCCTACCCGGCGGGCGTGAGTGCCCGGAACGTTCCGGACATGGCCGGCTGCGCATCCGACCTGACGCACCCCGAACTTCCCGGAACCAGCGGGTGCATGACGTTCTACTACACCAACGCCCAGAGCGCCCGGCTGCAGTTCTACCACGACCACGCCCACGGCATCACGCGCCTCAACGTGTACGCCGGCGAGGCGGCCGGTTACCTGGTCACGGATGCCGTCGAACAGGACATGATCAACGGCACCAACGTGTCGGGCGTGAACCTGCCGTCGGCAACCCCGGGGCATTTCTCAAGGTCCTTCCTGGCCTTGGCATTCCCCTGGTCATCCAGGACAAGACCTGGGTGGACGCCGACACGTCTTCGCCCAGGACCCGACGTGGAACGCGGGATCGGGACCGCGTGACGTCAGCGGGAACATCACAGCGGGAGTCACCGGCGACTTCTGGTATCCCCACGTCTACATGACGGTCACGAATCCGTGGGATCCAACCGGCACGAGCCCCGTCGGCCGTTGGTTCTACGGACCCTGGTTCAATCCCCCGACCCCGGTGTGCGTCAACGGGGCTCCGGCGGGATGCATTGATGTCGGCGAAGTGCCGAACGAGTACTACGATCCGCTCAACGCGCCGTGGGAGCCGCCGATGCGGCCCGGCGTGCCGAACCCCTCCATCCCGGGCGAGAGCTTCCTGGATACGCCGATCGTCAACGGGACGGCCTACCCGGTCCTCCAGGTCGAGCCAAAGGCGGTTCGATTCCGCATCCTGGACGCCGCCAACGACCGGGCCATGAACCTGCAGTTGTACGTGGCGGCGGACAAGAAGTTCCCGACCACGCCCGGCTCGATTGCCGTCCCCTGCGACGGCACAGTGCCGGTGGGCGACTGCACGGAAGTCGCGATGGTCCCGGTGGGCATCAACCCGGCCAATCAGTTCGCGGATACGCCGGCCGGCGTTCCCGACCCGAACATGGCCGGTCCTGACTGGTGGCAAATCGGCACGGAGGGCGGCTTCATGCCGGCGCCGGTTGTGGTGCCGCCGCAGCCAATCGGCTACAACCTCGACCCCGCCTACTTCAATTTCGGCGTTGTCAATCAGCACTCGCTGTTCCTCATGCCGGCCGAGCGCGCGGACGTCGTCGTGGACTTCAGCGCCTATGCGGGCAAGACGCTGATCCTCTACAACGACTCGCCGGCGCCTGTCCCGGCCGGCGCGGCGCCGTACGACAACTTCACCGGGGACGGGAACCTGATGGACAGCGGTGGCGCGCCCAACACCCTGCCCGGCTACGGTCCCAATACCCGGACGATCATGCAGATCCAGGTGGCAACCGCGGTCACGCCGGGGACGGAGACCACGGACGTCACGCTCGCGAACCTGCAGGCCGTCTTCGCCAAGACCGCGACCAAGCGCGGTGTCTTCGAGGTGTCGCAGGATCCGATCATCGTGCCCCAGGCGGCGTACGACTCCGCCTACAACAACACGTTCCCGGCGGACGCGTCCCAGTACATCCTCGGTATCGGGGACACGCAGAAGACCTTCCAGCCGATCGACCAGAACGGAGTGCTCCAGCCCGCCGTCACGATTCCTCTCGAGATGAAGGCGATGCACGACGAGATGGGCGGCGTCTACGACACCCAGTTCGGCCGGATGAGCGGCATGCTCGGGCTCACGAACCCGAATTCGGCTCTCGGGTTCATTCTCCCGTTCCCCTACTCGTCGCCGCCGACTGACCTCGTCAAGGGCTCACTCGAGGCGACCCCAATCGGCCAACTGGCCGACGGCACGCAGTTGTGGAGGATCTTCCACAACGGCGTCGACACCCATCCCATCCACACGCACCTGTTCACCGCCCAGATCCTCAGCCGCGTGGGGCAGGACGGACAGGTTGCGCCGGGAGCGTTCCCAGCCGGGCAGGCGGTAGACGCCTCCGACGTGGGTTGGAAGGACACCTTCAAGGTGAATCCGCTGGAAATCACGTTCCTTGCGCTGAGGCCGACGGTTCCGACGCCATCGCAGGTGCCGTTCGAGGTGCCCGACAGCGTGCGGCTGATCGACCCGCTATTCCCCGAGGGCGCGGCTCTGCCTCCGCCGGGGCCGTCCGGCTGGTTCACCCCGAACGGGACCGCAGTCACCCAAATCATCAACGCCAGGGTGAACTTCGGCTGGGAGTACGTGTGGCACTGCCACATCCTCTCGCACGAAGAGATGGACTTCATGCACTCGCTGGTGTTCGCCGTTCCGCCGACGGCCGTCAACGACCTCGCGGCGACGCGGGTCAACCTGTCGGTCACCCTCCGGTGGACCGACCGGTCGACGAAGGAGCTGCGGTACACGATCGAACGGGCGACGAACCCGTTCTTCACCACCAACCTGGCGACGTTCACGTCGAACAGCGTGAACCCCACGGGTCCGAGGGTGTTTACCCAGACCGTGCAGAACAACCGGGCGTACTGGTATCGCATCACGGCCGTCGGGCCGGTCGTCGGCGACACCGTGAACGCCGGCTTCCCCACCATGTCCACCAACTCGGTGTCCAACACCGTCGTGATCCAGGTGGGCATCTCTGCGACGCCGGCAGGCCCGATTGGCCTCTCGGCCACGTGGCCACCGACGACGCCAGGGACACCCGCAGTGGTGAACCTGGCCTGGACGGACCTCGCGACGACCGAGACCCACTTTGTCGTCGAGCGCTGCACGGGTCTGAACTGCACGACCTTTGCAACCCTCGCGACCGTGCCGGCGCACGTCGGGACGGGCCTCACGACCTTCGTCGATACGACGGTCGCCGCGCCTAACGTCTACTCCTACCGGGTCAGGGCGGTGAACGGGACGGTGCAGTCGGCGCCCTCGAACATCGTGCCGAACGTGGGCGATCCGGGTACTCCGGTGATCCCGGTGGCACCGATGGGGCTCACGGTGGCGATCCCTGCCTTCACGACGACGGCGACTCTGAATTGGAGCCATCCGGGTGGCGGCCAGTCTCGTCGACTTCACCATTCAGCGAGCCACCAACGCATCGTTCACGCGGGGCGTCACTTCGTTTGCGGCGGCCGCCGCGGCGACGACAGCCCAGGACACGGTCCCTGGCGCGGGAACGTACTACTACAGGATTCGGGCGAACGGCAGTCCACCGGATCGTCGGCCTGGACGAACGGGTCGCCGTTCCCGGTCACTGTCTTTGCGTCCGCTCGTGGTCACGGGCGTGACCACGCCGACGACCTTCCCGTCTCCTGCGGGCACGCCGATCACGTGGACGGCAACCGCAACGGGTGGGATTCGCACCGCTGACGTATCAGTTCTGGGTCAACATCCCCGGCAGCTGGATGGGTGTCGCAGGGACCCTACACCGCCTCAAACAGCCTCGTGTATACGCCAGCGGTTGGAGGTTCCTACCAGATCCAGGTCTGGGCACGCAACAGCGGCTCGGTGGCACTCTACGATGCCTTCAGTCACTGTCGTGACCTTCGACAGTCTCGGGGGCTCCGCCGCTCGTCGTCACGAGCGTTACGCCGAGCCCGACAGTGCCAAGTGCGGTCGGGATACCGATCACCTGGAGCACGACCTCGACCGGCGGCACTGCGCCGATCCAGTATCAGTTCTGGATCAACGTGCCGGGCACCGGATGGATCGCGCTTGGGCCCTATAGCACCTCCACTTCTGCGGCACCGTGGACGCCGACCGTAGCGGGCACCTACCAGATCCAGGTCTGGGCGATAAACAACGGGTCTGTAGCGATGTATGACGCATTCAGCAGCGTCATCACCTTTACAATCACTCCGTAGTGCTCGTCCGGCGCGCAGACGGTCGCCCGTTGCGACCGTCTGCGTGCCAGTTCTGCAAGTCCGCCGGTTCCTGGTTCCGGACCTCAAGACTAAGCCGGCGCCTCTGCTACTGTGGAATGTTCTTCGCGAGCCGAGGACGCGGCGACGTTTCGAGTCGCCGCGAGTCCTCGGCTCGATTTCTGTCAACGCGATCCATTTCAGTAATCGGACCGCCCACCAAGGCTCCTGTAGACCTGACATGTGACGCCTAGGTTCCGAGCACAGGAAGTATCCGGCCCAGCCTGCCATCTGGTTCGTCCCTTCAGTCCTTGGAGAGAACGGCGCCTCCGGTCCGTTCATGGCGGTGTCGGCGATGGGCGGCTACTACCACTCACGCGCGGACCTCTACGAGCTGAAGGACGCGACGGCGGTCTGGTACATCCAGTACGGCGCCGCGATCGACCTGGGCTGGGCGTTCCATCTCGACGCGGACACCGTCCTCGCGCTCTCGATCGGCGCACGCGCACGTGGGTCGACGAGCGCGGTCACCTCAACGACCTCGCGCAGCTGCTCGTGGGCGAGGGCGTCCGGCCGCGCGCGCAGCTCCTCGTGGGCCGCGTGTTCTAGGTCCTACGGAAGCCACTCGCCGGCGCGCATCAAGATGCGACCGTGCTCCTGCATGCGCTCCAAGAAGCCGCGGCGCAGCTCCGGCGTCTTGATCATCGCGGCGCGCGCAAGAAGTCGCTCGCGGGCGCGCTGGATGGCTAGAACGGAGCCCTCGATGTCGCCGCGCGCGCGCAGGCCCTCGGCGTAGCCGATGTAGATAATCGCCTCGCCCTCGATGGTGCCGCCGTAGGCCTCGAGGATCTGCATGGCCTCGGCGCCCGCGGCGTACGCGCCTTCACCGTCGCCGGCGTCGAGCCGCATGAGCGCGACCAGACCCAGCGCGGCCGCGCGATACGGCGGCGCGCCGACGAGGAGCGGAAGCGCCGCGGCCACCTCCGCGGCGGCGACCGCGTGATCACGACCGAGGTGCATCGCACCCGCGCGATAGCAACGCGCGAGCCCTTCGCCGACGGGATCGCGCTGCGCCGCAAAGCCCTCGGCCGCCTCGGTCAACGTGCGAACCGACTCTTCGGTGCGGAGCGAGCGACTGTAGAACTGTCCGAGGTGCAGCTTCGCGCGGTTGGCGACCGCGGCGAGCCCGAGGCGCTCCGCGGAGGCGATGGCCTCGAGGAGCACCGTCTCCGCCGCTGCGAACGCGCCGAGCTGCAGGAGCGCAAAGCCGGCGTTGTCACGTTGCACCGCAGCATTTCGACAATCGCCGACGACGTCGAAGCACGCAATGGCCTCTTGCGCGAGTGACGCGGCTTGCTCGATGTCGCCGAGCCACATCGCCTTCGCGACGCGAGCCGACAGCGCGAACGCGCGCGCGGCGGGCTCGCGTTCGATGACCTCCTTCGCGTCACGCGTGACGCGCGAGATCAGCGCGTCGGCGATCTCGAAGCCGCCGGAGACCAGGAAACGCACGGCGATTCGTGACATCGCGACCACGCGCGCCGCCGTCATCGGCTCACTTGCCGCGCCGTCGGGCGCGAGCTCGCGGATGCGTCTCGCGAGGAGCTCTGCCTCGGCGACGAGCGCCAAGGTCATCGATGCGTCGACGGCCTCGGCAACGGCGACGTACCAATCGTCACCGCCGTGCGGCAGCTCGCTCAGCGCGGCGCGTGCATGCTGAAGCGCGACGTCGTGCTCCCCCGCCCAGCGGGACGCTTCGGCGAGCAAGAGATGCAAGCGACCGAGCGACTCGCCCTTCGCGCCGGCGCGAATCGCGCGATCGGCGCGGAGGCGCGCGGCCGTGAAGTCGTTGCCCTCGAGCGCCTGCGCGGCGGCGCGGCGCGTAGAACATCGCGGCGCGCGTCGAGCGTCGCCGCCGCGCTCGAAGTGCTCGGCGAGCACCATCGCGTCGTGCTCGCCGGCCCGCTCGAGCCACTCGCCGGCGAGCCGGTGGCCGAGCGACGCGGTCCTCCGTCGGTGAGCATCGCGTACGCGGCGTCGCGCACGAGCGCGTGGCGGAAGGCGTACTCGTCCTCCGCGCGGGAAGCGCGACTCGTCGCGCCGCTGGACGAGCTCGCGGCGCGACAGCTCGGCGAGCCAGCTCGTCGACCTCGCTCGCCTTGTGTCGCCGCCGAGCAGCGCGAGGACCCCGCCGCGCCAGAACACCTCGCCGAAGACGCTCGCCGCGCGCAGCACGCGCCGCGCCTCGGGTCGAGGCGCTCGAGGCGCGCCTGCACCATCGCGAGCACGGTGCTCGGGGAGCGCCCGGCGCGCTCGGTGAGCGACTCTCGCGAGCCGGCGACGGAGCGTGCGTCCGCCGTCACGAGGCCCTTGCCCTCGGCGACGCGCGGATCAGCTCCTCGAGGTAGAAGGCGTTGCCGCCGGCGCGATCGAGCAGTCGCGCGCACTCGGCGGGTCGAGCTCGTCGCCGAGCACCTCGCGCACGAGCCGCTCGCTCGCGCGCCTGACGAGCTCGCCGAGGCGGATCTCCTGCAGGCTGCGCTCGGCCCACAGCCTCGGGAAGAGCTCGTGGACCTCGGGGCGCGCGAGCGCGAGCACCATGAACGGGCGCTCGTGGCAGGTTGCGCAGCGCCGCGTCGACGAAGCTCACGCGTCGGCAGGTCGCCCCAGTGCAGATCCTCGAGCACGACGCACGAGCGGGTCGCTGCCGCGCTTCGGCGGCGACGAGTCCTCGAACGCGCGCCGCATCTGGTCGCCCATGAGCATCGCGTCCTGCCGCGCGGCGCGGAGCTGCACGCTGTCGTCGTCCGGGAAGCGGACGCCCGCGAGCTCGCCGAGGAACTCGGTGACGCGCGGCGGCGTCGCGGCCGGGAACGCTGCGCCCGACGCGCGCGCGGAGCTTCTGCTGGCGGCACGCCGAGCGGCTCGCCGTCGCGGATCGCCGGCCGCCCGGCGCAGAGCCTGCGCCGAGCATGCCGAACGGCGAGCCCGCGCTCATCGGATCGCCGCGCGCGATCCACACCTCGACGCCCGGCGCGCTCGGCGCACGCGCCGCAGGAACTCGGCGGCGCAGGCGCGACTTGCCCACGCCGGCCGCCCGGTGACGAGCACCGGCGCGCGCGATCGGCTCGTCGACGCACTCGTCGAAGATGCCGACCGAGCGTCGACGAGCTCGCGCTCGCGGCCGACGCACGGCGTCGGGCTTGCCGAGCAGCGTGCGCGCCGCTCGATTCGACGCTCGCGCGCGCCGCGGATGAAGAGGCCGCGGTCGTCGCCGCCGACGTCGAAGCGCGCGTCGAGCAGCCCCGCGGTCACCTCGTCGAGGAGACGGGGCGCTGACCGTGGAGCGTCTCGTCGGTGATCCCCCGCTGGCGGGCGCGGGCGCCGCGAGGAGCGCCGCGGCGCGATCGATCACCTCGCCGACGGCGCAGCGGCCCGTGACCGTGGCCAGCCCGGTCGCGAGCGCGATCGGGGCGCTCGGTCAAGTGCGCCGGAGCGCGAGCGCGCAGCGCGCGGCGTGCGCGGCCTGATCGGTCGCGCGCGCCCTTGCCGGAGAGCGTCACGACGATCGAGCCGTCGGCGAGCCGCTCGAGCCGCGCGCCGAAGCTGGCGCGACGCAGGTTCGCGGATCGAACGAGGCGTCGATGGTCTCGGCACGTCGCTCGAGGTCGGCGGCAGCGTCGTCGGGCTCGGCGTGCTCGACCGGGCGCCGCAGCGAGGCCATCACGACGCTGACGAGCGCGGCGCTCGCTGCCGGTGAGCGCCGCGCGCGGCTCGACGCTCGGGCGTCGCCTGCGCAGGCGCGTCGTCTCACGTGGCTCGAACTGACTCGAGCTCGCGCAGCGACCGCCGCGCCGCTCGCGGGTCGGCCGCGCGGGCGTCCTTCGACAGCATGCGCGCGACGAGCTCGTCGAGCGCGGGCGGCACGTCGGGCCGCGCGTCGCGCAGGCGCGGCGCCTCCTCGAGGAGGATCTTCGCGAGCACGCGCGCGCGATGTCGTCGCCGCGCGAACGCCGGCCGCCCGGTGAGGCACTCGAAGAGCACGCACCCGAGCGAGAAGACGTCGGCGCGCGCGTCGACGCTCCGCGTCGCCGCGCGCCTGCTCGGGCGCCATGTAGCCGGGCGTGCCGACGCATCGACGCCGGCTGCGTGTCGACGGCCGCGACGCGTCGGCGCGAGGCGCGCGATGCCGAAGTCGAGCAGCTTCACGCGCGTCGAGCTCGCCGCCGGGCGAGGAACAGGTTCGCTCGGCTTGATGTCGCGGTGCACGATGCCGCGCGCGTGCGCCGCGGCGAGCGCCGTCGGCGACGCGTCGCGCCAGCGCGACGCGTCTCGGCGAGCGTGAGCCCCGCGCGCGCGAGCCGCTCGCGCGAGGTCCTCGCCCTCGAGCCACTCCATCGCGAGGTAGAGCTGCGCCCTCCGGCGGTCCGCCGTGCGCGACGTAGCGCACGATCGCCGGGTGGCGCAGCTCGGCGAGGACGCGGGCCTCGCGACGGAAGCGCTCGGCGTCGCGCCGGGTCGGCCTGCAGGACCTTGACGGCGACGCGCGCCGCCGGTGAGGCGATCGCGCGCGCGGTAGACCGCGCCCATGCCGCCCGAGCCGGCGAGCTGCTCGATCTCGAAGCGTTCGGCGATGACGGTCACCAGCGGAAGAGGCACATCCTCCAGGATACATCGCCCGTCACGCCGTCGTCTCAGCCGTGGCCTCGAGGCCCTTTTCGATCGATTTTTCCAGACGCGCGACCATCCTGCGGACGAGGTCGCGATCGTCGGCGAAGACCGCGTGGCCCGTCTCTTCGAGGATCTCGAGCTCGGCGAGCGGAATCTTCTCGGCGAGGACGCGAGCGTTCTTCAGCGGGATGAGCGTGTCGTGCGAGCCCGCGACGACGACCGCGGGGCACTTGATGCGATGGAGCTTGCCGCCGACGAGATGCGTCGACGCCGCGAACACGTGCGCGAGGAAGGTGCGCGTGCTCGTGGGGTCTTCGCGCATCGCCTTCGGCCAATCGCGAAGATCTCCTTCGCGCGGCCCCACTTCGACTCCGGCAAGAGCAGGCGCGTGAGGTTCTGCGCCGGCGCGCGGACCGCCGAACGGTATCGAGAAGAGCCGGCCGAGCGCCTTCGCTTCGGGCAGCGCGCCCATCAGGAAGCCGGGCGTCGTCGCGAGGAGGACGAGCCCACGCACCCGCGACGGATGTCGCAGTGCAACATGTTGGGCGATCATGCCGCCCATCGAGATCCCGACGACGAATGCCCCTTCGGCGCCGGCGTGGTCGAGGACGGCGACGACGTCGTCGGCCATCGTGCCCATCGTCCAGAGCCGTCGAGGTTTGTCGCTCTTGCCCGTGCCGCGATTGTCGATCGCGAGGACGCGGCGCGGGCTCTGGGGGTCGCCTGCGAGCATCTTCGGGATGTCGAACCAATACGCCGACGACAAGCCGAGGCCCTGCAGGAGGACGACGGTCGTGGCCGCATGGCGGTCGCCGTGGTCCGTGTAATGGATGTGAGCCCCCCTCGAGGACGCGATGGGCATGGTCGTCGTCCAGTCTATCGCCTACGCTCGCCACGTCATGCGGGAGAAGAGCGCCAAGAAGAAGGCGAGTGCCAAGAAGAAGGCCACGGCGAAGGCGAAACCCAAGGCCAAGGCGGCGCCGAAGAAAAAAGCCGCGTCCAAAGCCAAGGCCAAGGCCAAGGCCGCGCCGAAGAAGAAAGCCACGTCCAAAGCCAGACCAAGAAGGCCGCACCGAAGAAGAAAGCCACGGCCAAGAAGCCGACCAAGAAGGCCGCACCGAAGAAGAAAGCCGCCGCCGCACCGAAGAAGAAGCGAGCCGCCGCCGCCCGTGAGATCCCGCGCGCGCGACCGTCCGACCGCGCGATGGCCGTGGCGGCGCAGCTCCCCCCAGGAGCGCCCGCTCACCGACGAAGAGCGCGAGGCCGATGACCAAGGTCGCGCAGACCGCGCTCGCGGCGCTGGCAACCGACGGCGTGCCCGAGGTCATCGTCACGCGCATCGGTCGCTTCATCGACGAGGTCCGCGCACGGCGGCCGCCCGAGCCGAACAGCCAAGACGTGCGGCTCGGCCTCGGCGTCCTCTGGGGCGAGCAAGTCCGTGCGCAGGTCGGATGGCGCTGGGTGCACCTCTCGTATCCGAACGGCTTCGCGTCCTACGCGCTCGTCCCCGACGACCGCGCGTTCGCGTGCTTCCCGCTCAACCGCCTCGCCGAGCTGATGCGCGCGGGAGCGGACGGCGTGAACACGTCGGTCCCGCTCTTCGACTCGATCCGCGTCGGAATGCTGCCGGCGCGGCGAGAACGCGTACCTCGTGATCGGGTAGGACGGCACGAGAACGCGCACGTGCTCGGGTCACCCGCCGGCACCCGGCGTCGAGTCGGCGCCGCCCGGCCGTCGGGCGGTCGCCGCCTCCGGACGCGTAGACTCGGCCGTCGCGACCAGCTTCGTCGTGACGGCGGTCTTCTGCGTCCGCGCCGTGCCGCGCCGGGCCCGTGTGCTGTCCTTTCGGAGAAGAAGCTGCCTTCGGTCGCGGGTGCCGTCAGGTCCTGGTGCGTTGCCTCGCGCCTTGAACCTCGGCGTACGCACGCTTCTCCTCGGTCGGCGCCGACGAAGAACGTCCCGCCCTGGCCACCGCGCTGATGAGCACGGCGTAGCACGTCGGACAAGATGCTCCGCACGCGAACGGCGTGAAGAGATCGGCGCGGCGTCTGGTTGCCGCCGGCGCGCTCGGTCGGCCAGTGACCGTCGTGCCGCCGTCGATCCCGAAGTCGATCTTGGCGACCGCGGATCGCCTCGGGCGGCCCGTACCGCGGATCCGTGTCCGCGCAGCCCGATGCCGCCGCCGTCGCGGCGATCGCCGCGAACGCACACGACACGAGCAGCAGCCTTCGGCGAGTCAGGACCATCGCCGGCATTGGAGCACGGGCCGTGCCCTCGTGCGAACACGAGCGCTGCGGTGGAAACGGCGACTCATCGCGAACGGGCCGTGGAGACCTGGTGATGCGCCGATCGCCCTACAAAGCCGCATGCTGCGTGTCCTAGGCCTCGCCTCTGGTCCGTCGATCCACCAGCCGCGGGCCGTTGCCCCCGCGTCGCACCGGTGTCGCGTAGGATCACCTGTCGGATGTTGCTGGACCGCTCCGTGCTTCGGCTGTGGCGTCGGGGATGACGACGGAGAGCTGATGAGGGAACGGACCGCGGGACCTCGGACTCGCCGCGCTTTCACACGTCTCGCCCGGATCTTGTCGGTGTGGCTGATCGCGATCACGACCGTGCTCGCGCCTGCGTACGCCTTGGCTGCACCGCACGCCCGACCGGCCGCGCCTGCGCCCGTCGACAACCGCGGGTGGACGAATCCGCGCGCGCTCGAGCTTGCGAAGGAAGCGATCGAAGCGAAGAAGGAAGGCAACACGCAGCTCTGCGTCGAGAAGGATCAAGCGTCGCTCGCCCTCGAGGATCACCCGTACGTGAAGCTCCATCTCGCGTCGTGCCTTTCGGCGACGGGGAAGCTCGTCGACGCGCTCACCAAGGCCAAGGACGCGCTCGGCGCAGGCATCCGCAACAACGACGAGGATCTCCAGCGCTCCGCGCAGGCCCGCGTCACCGAGCTGCTCCCCCGCATTGCGCACATCAAGATGACGCTGCCGGCCGAGTCGTCGGGCGTGCACGTCACGTTCGACGGCCTTCCGGTCCGCCCCGCGCTCTTCAAGCAGCGCATCGCAGTCGATCCCGGCGACCACGTCATCGACGCCGAGCGCACGCAGAAGGGCGACCGCTATCTCTTCAAAGATCGCATCACGCTGGCCGAGGGCGAAGAGAAGACGATCGAGATCGTCCTCAAGCCGACGAACGCCACGCAGAGCGAGGTCGACTGCCTCCAGAACGCGACGACCTACGACGAGAAGCTCGCGTGCGTCGAGCGCAAGTCGAGCAAGCCGACCGTCCACATCGGGCTCGATGCCTCGGGGTACACCGACTCCACCGCGGTTCACGTCTTCTCGCCCGGCATCAACGCGGCCATCTCATCGCCCACCGCCGGCTGGCACGTCGGCGCGTCGTACCTGATCGACTTCGTCAGCGCGGCGTCGCCCGACATCGTGTCGATGGCATCGCCCGCCTACAAAGAGACGCGCCACGCGGTCGCCGCGAACGGCGGCTACAAGGTCGGCCCGACCGATCCTCGGCCTCAACGGCAACCTGTCGAGCGAGCCGGACTACCTCTCGCAGACGATCGGCGGCTCGGCCTCCGTCGAGCTCAACGACAAGCTCATCACGCCGCGCGTCGGCTACAACTTCTCGTACGACCGCATCGGCATCCGCAACACGCCGTTCAAGCAGTTCGAGCGCAACCTGACGACGCACGAGATGGAGGGCGGCGTCACCTTCGTCATGTCGCCGACGACGCTGCTCGTGACGGGGTTCACCGTACAGCTCGAGCGCGGCGAAGAGTCGAAGCTCTATCGCTTCATCCCGATGTTCGCGCCCGACGTCGCGAAGCTCGTCACGCCCGGCGAGCCGATCGACGCCGTCAACCAGAACCGCTTGCCCGTCCGCACGCGCGAGATCGTCCCGCGCGAGCGAAACCGTTTCTCGCTCGGCGCGCGCATCAATCACCGCTTCCCGAACGGCACCCTGCGCGTCGAAGAGCGCCTCTACAACGACAACTGGGGCGTCCGCGCGAGCACGACCGACGCGCGCTACCTCCACGACCTCGGCGACCACCTTCGCGTGTGGCCGCACTTGCGCTTCCACGGTCAGACCGGCGCGAGCTTCTACCAACTCGCCTATCCGGCAGCGATCGACCAGGACAACATCCCGCTCCAGGTCTTTGCGTTCCGAACCGGCGACCGCGAGCTCTCTCCGTTCGTCGCGATCACGGCGGGCGGTGGAGCGCGCATCGCACTGACGACGGAGAAGGCGTCCGTCCAGTACGCCATCATCGTGTCGGGCGAGCTCATGTATTCGCGCTATTTCAGGGCGCTCTACATCACGGCTCGCACGGCGGTCTACGGTACGCTTGGATTCGAAGCTGAGTTCTGAGGCACCTCATGCTGCACCGCAACACACTCTCCCGCGCATGTTCTTGGATCGGCATCGTCGCGCTCGGCGCTCTCTTCGTGTCGTGCAGCGACCCCGTGCGTGACGCACAGATCGCGCGCCTCGGCGACGAGCCCGGCGACGTGCCGATGGGCCCGCTCCACCGCCCCGGACAGCCGTGCGTGGTCTGCCACTCCGACGGCGGCCCCGCCAGCAAGGCGAAGTTCGCGGTCGCCGGCACCATCTTCGAGTCGAACGCCGCAGACGCGAACGGCGCCGCCGACGTTCGCGTCCTCTTCATCGACGCGTCCAGCGCGCAGCGCGAAGTGACGACCAACGAGGCCGGCAACTTCTTCATCGCGGACGCGGAATGGCCGGACCTCACCTTCCCGTTCAAGGTCGGCATCGTGAACGGCAACATGCCCATCCAGATGCGCTCGACGATCAACCGCGAGCCGTCGTGCAACTTCTGCCACAAGCCCACGCCGGGCAGCCCGCACGCGCTTCCCGGCGACGACACGCGCGAGTCGATCGGACAGATCTACGTCGCCGCCGCGACCGCGGGGACCAAATGAGCCAGCCGCGCTGGAGCCTCCGCATCGCCGTCGCCACGTGGGTCACCGCGATCTGCGCGGTCGTCGGCAGCAGCGCCTGCTCGGTCGACTCGACGAAGATCTCCGACCTCTCGCTCCCTGATCGCGATCAGTTCACGAAGACCGTGAGCCCGTTCATGGAGCAGCGCTGCGGCGCGCTCGATTGCCACGGCCAGATCGGGAGGCCGCTGCGCCTCTACAGCGCGAACGGTCTGCGCATGCAGGACTCGCCGACCGACAAGACCATGCGCGACACGCGGCCCACGCAGCCCGAGGAGCTGCTCGCGAACTACTTCTCCGTCGTCGGCCTCGAGCCCGAGGACATCAGCACCGCCAACCAGACGCATGGGCGACTACAACGATTTCCTGCTGCTGAAGAAGCCGCTCGGAATCGAAGGCGGCGGCGTACGCCACAAAGGCGGTCCCGTTCTGCGGTCGACCGATCCCGGCTTCGACTGCCTCGTCACGTGGATTGCCGGGCAAGTCGACGCTCAGAAATGCGCGGACGGCATGCTCCCTTGAGATAACCTCGCCGCATGCCGGCAAAGAGCAAGAGCGCCCGTCCCGCCCAACTGCGAACGCTCGCCATCGACATCGGCGGCACCGGCCTCAAGGCGCTCATCCTCGATCGAGAGAGGCAAGGCGCTCACGGAGCGCGTGCGCGTCGAGACGCCGCGCCCGGCGACGCCCGACGGCGGTCGTCGACGCGCTGATCGCGCTCGTGACGCCGCTCGGCCGTTCGACCGCATCAGCGTCGGGTTTCCGGGCGTCGTCGTGCGGCGGCGCAACGACGCACGGCGCCGAACCTCGACGAGGCGTGGGCGAACTTCGCGCTCGCGCGAGTCGCTCTCGAAGCGCGGCTTCACAAAGCCGACGCGCGTCCTCAACGACGCCGGCGTCCAGGGCTATCGGCGTCATCGACGGCAAGGGCGTCGAGATGGTGATCACGCTCGGCACCGGCATGGGCTGCGCGCTCTACGTCGACGGCCGCTACGTCCCGAACCTCGAGCTCGCGCACCACCCCTTCCGCAACAAGAAGACCTACGAGGAGTACGTGGGCGACGAGGCGCTCGAGAAGATCGGCAAGAAGAAGTGGAACAAGCGCGTGGCGAGCACGTGCTCGACGCAGATCAACCCGATCTGGAACCCGCGCCGGCTCTACCTCGGCGGCGGGAACGCCAAGCACGCTCGACCTCGATCTGCCGCAAGAACGTGAGCGATCACCGACAACGTCGCCGGGCTCCTGGGTGGCATCCGCCTGTGGGAGAGCGCTAGAAACGATATGCTCCTGAGTCGATGATGGCGGCTCAGCGAGGACCGCTGCGCGTGGTGGGGCGCTACGCGCTCTACGACGAGATCGCCGCCGGCGGCATGGCGACCGTCCACATCGGACGTCTCCTCGGGCCCGGTCGGCTTCGCGCGCACCGTCGCGATCAAGCGCCTGCATCCGCAGTTCGCGAAGGACCCCGAGTTCGTCTCGATGTTCCTCGACGAGGCGCGGCTCGCGGCGCGCGTCCAGCACCCGAACGTCGTCGCGACGCTCGACGTCGTCGCGACCGACGGCGAGCTCTTCCTCGTCATGGACTACGTGCGCGGCGAGTCGCTCTCGACGCTGATCCGCGCGGTCCGAAAGCGCGGCGAGGCAGTCGCCGCCGCGCATCGCGGCCGCGATCGTCGTGCGGCGTTCTCCACGGCCTTCACGCGGCGCACGAGGCGAAGAACGAGCGCGGCGAGCGCTCGATCGATCGTCCACCGCGACGTCTCCCCGCAGAACGTCCTCGTCGGCGCGACGGCGTCGCGCGCGTCCTCGACTTCGGCGTCGCGAAGGCCGCCGGGCGCATCCAGAGACGCGCGACGGCAGATCAAAGGCAAGCTCGCGTACATGTCGCCCGAGCAGCTCTGCGGGCCGCGCGCTCACGCGCGCCGTCGACATCTACGCGGCGGCGGTCGTCTGTGGGAGGCGCTCACGGGCGAGCGCCTCTTCAAGGGCGACAACGAAGGCCGTGACCCTCGCCAAGATCCTCCGCGATCCGACGTCGTCCCGCCGAGCCGCTCGTCCCGAGCTCCCGCGCGCTCGACGCGCCGTCCTGATGGCGCTCTCGCGCGATCCGAGCAAGCGCTTCGCGACGGCGCGCGAGTTCGCCCTCGCGCTCGAGAAGTGCGCCGGCGTCGCGAGCGCCTCCGAGGTCGGCGAGTGGGTCGAGGCGGTCGGCACGATCCTCAGCGCAGCGCGAAGAGCAGATCGCGGAGATCGAGAGCAACTCGGCGAGCACTCGGCGTTTCCGCAATCGGGACGGCCTTCGCCCGAGTCGTCGGACAGCGACTCCGACGTGAGCGGCATGCCGCTCGCGCGAGCCGGCACGCTGGTCGGCGTCGGTGGGCCGCCGCCGAGCGGAACGATGCCGATGGCGCATGCGAGAGGGCGTGGCGCGGTCGCGCCTCCGCCGTCGTCGTCGCGCGGCGCCGGCGCCGTGTCGGGTCAGGGCGCAGCGTATGGCGGCGAAGAGAGCACCGGCTCGAAGGTCACCGATGGCGACAGCAAGCTCACCGGCTCGATGTCGCTGCCGGTCGAATCGCGAGCTGCCGATCGTGGCGAGCGTGCTCGGGATCATCGTGTTGCTCGTCATCATCGGCGTCGTGCTCTACGGGAGAGGCAGTGGCGTCGAGGCGAGCGCGGAGGCCGGGGTGAGCGGCAGTGCCAGTGCGGGGGCGGGAGCAGCGGGAGCGGGGCGGGAGCGGGAGCGGAGCGGGAGCGCGGGCGGGAGCGGAAGCGGGGGTGAGCGCGGGGGCGAGTGCCAGTGCGAGCGAGCCTGCGGCTTCCGCGTCCGCCGCGGTCGTGGATAGCGCGCAGCCTGGGGTCGACATCAAGGCGCCGCCGTCACCGCCGCGCTCACCGCACACACCGCGACGCCCTTGCCTCCGCCTCATCCGACGCCGCCGAAGCCCACGTTCGTCGCGCCGACGCTGCCGCCGCCGAAGCCGACCGCCGTGAAGAAGAACTGCGACCCGCCCTACACGATCGACGCGAACGGCCGGAAGAAATACAAGCTCGAGTGCATGTGACGGCTACTTGAACTGCACGGCCCCGTCGACGACCTGGCCGTCTTGGACGCCGCCCGCGATGGTGTCCTCGACCACCTGACCGTCCGCCGCCGTGATGCGGATCGCGATGCCGCTCGGCTGCACGCCGACGCCCTGCTGGTCGATGAAGTAGTTGTAGTCTGCACGCGCCATGTCGGTGTACGTGCCGTTCTTCTTGTATTCGAGCTTCGTGATCGGCAAGCGATGGTTGCGCACTTGAATGGCGGTCCAGTACTGCGAGCTGCCTTCCTTGAAGCGATAGGACATGTTGCCGGTCACGTCGCAGGCGACCGTCTGGTACGTGATGGGCACGCGACCGGCCTTCGGGTCGGCGATCTTCGCGAAGGCCTCGGCGCTGAGATCGAGGTGGTTGTCCTCGCAGCCGGGGCAGAGGTCGACGATGTGCACGGTGATCTTGCCGTTCGGCCCCGAGACCGCGACGCACGCACCGCACGCGTTCGACTTCGCGAATTCGTTCGGGTCGATCGCGGTGATCATCGCGTCGAACGTCTTGTCGAAGCTGCACGCGACGCCGCTGCCGCCCGAGTAGTCGTAGAACGTGGCGACGCCCGTCTTCGGCTCGGTCGAGAACGTCGTGCCGCCGGACGAACCGCTCGGGCTGCTGCCCGACGTGCCGCTGGTGCCGCCGGAGGAGCCGCTCGTGCCGGACGAGCCGCTCGTGCCGGTGTTGTCGTCACCCCCTCCACACGCCGCGACGAGGACGAGAAGAGGAGCGAGCGCGGCGACGGCGGATCGGAGGAGAGGACGCAGCACGGTGACTCATCATAGCGCGCCGCACGCGCACGGCACGCGCCGCCAAGGCACGCTCGTTTTGCCGGCTTTTGCGACTTCAACTGCGTTTCGAAGAACGCGAGCGCCGCTCGAGCGCGGCGAGCTTCTGGATGTGCGTGAACGGTGAGAGCTCGAGCGCCGTAGCTGCCGCCGAACCACGCGCGAGCATGCGGCCGCTCAGCTCGCGCTCTTCACTTCGACCATCGCGCGGCTGACGTCTTCGAGCGAGTCGCCCATCGTTTCCATCGTGCGGAGGTCCGCGTCGTCGAGCCCCGCGGCGGCAGCGCGCGCGGTCTCCACGCCCGTGAAGGCCTTCGACAAGATCGTGACGTGCTCGAGGAGGCGCTGATCGACCATGCCGAGCACGGCGTCCGACGCCGAGGGCTGCACGAGCGCCTGGCCGGACACGGGAGCCTCACCGGCGGGCGCCGCGGGGAGCGCGATGCGAACCATCGTCTTCGGGCGCGAGCGCTCGAGGCGAACGCGGGCCTCGGCGAGGCGAAGGAGCGACTGCCACGTCTTCTTCACGCGAGCCTGCGTGGCGGTATCGAGCGGAACGTCCTCGGCGTGGCGACGGAGCTCGGCGCCTTGCTGGAGCGCCGCGCGTGCCGGCTCGGACACGAGCGCCGCCGCCTGGTCGAGCGCATGCGCGACCGGATCGTCGGCTTCGACGAGGAGCGGAAGCGCGGCCAGCACGGCGGACACGATGATCGCGACCACCATCACTGGAACCGACGACGTGTTGAACGCCGTTGCGAGCGAGCCACCGAGCGCGCCGCCCACCAGCGCGACGAGCACGTGGACCGCGCGGGCCGTACGTGACCGAATGCGCGTGGTGCGCTCCGCGAAGGCCGCTGCGATCAAGACGGCGCCGGCCGCGGCGGGCGAGATCGGCGCGAGGATGCCGCTGCCGAATGCGCCGAACGCGCCGCTGGCGACGGCCATCGACGAGGCGGTTCCGCTCGCGCACACCGCGAGCAGGACGCCGAGCCACACGATGGCGACCGACGAAGCGACCGGAGGATAAAATCCGGCA
>CAWJJY010000001.1:0-384144 GCA_963843385.1 uncultured Acidobacteriota bacterium | reverse complement strand
CCAATCCAATCGGTCACGTTGCCCGGGCCGTCCGTGACCTGTATGGCCAGTGCCGACGCCGGTGGGACGGTGACACTCGTCGGCGGGTTCGTTCCGTTGACGGCAATCGTCGCCTGGCTCGGGGTGACCGACAGCGGGCCACTCGCCGCCAACCGGCTGAACGTGTTCGCCGCGAACGCCCGGATCTCGTAGGTGCCGGGGGTGACGGGCGCAAGGAATCGGAGCGTGGCCGCCACGAGACCCTGAGCCGGAGGCGTCGCGTGGCCGTCAAGATAGGACCACGCGATCGGAGAGGTATCCGCGGCGGCGGCCGCAAACAGCCCCACCCAGTCCGACGGGTTGGCTGGCCCGTTGGTCAGGACCACCGTGAGGGGCGTCCCCGCGGAGACCGTCACGGCCCCGGGCGCATCGACGCCGTTCACGGCCATGCGGGCGGATGACACCGGCACGGTGACGACGCTGCTGCTGGCGAGGCGCTCGTATGAGTTGTGGGCGTAGAGGCGGAAGTCGTAGTCCCCGGGAACGGCAGGCATCAGAAACGATAGGGCGGCGTTGCTCGTTCCAGTCGATGGGGGGGTCAAGGCGCCGTTGAGATACCGCCATTGGAGATAGGACGTGTCGGACGCCCCCGCGGCATAGAGTCCGATCCAGTCGGTGGCGTTTCCTGGCGCTCCCGTCACGGTCAAGGCTGCAACCGACCCCGCCGTGGCAGTCGCCGGCGCGGGCGGCGTCACACCGTTGACCGACAGAGTTGCCTGACTCGGCCCCACAACAAGCGTCGAACTGACAGCCAGGCGAGCGTACCCGCCACCGGCGAACAACCGCAGCTCGTAGGTCCCGAGCGAACTCGGTGTGAAGAATTGGAGCGTCGCGGTAGTCACCCCCGTGGCTGGAATGGCGGTCGTACCGTTGAGGTACTGCCAACTGAGATCCGACGTGTCCGCGGTGCCGACGGCGAACAGACCCACCCAGTCGCCCGGGTTCCCTGGCCCATTGGTGATCGTCACCGCGATCGCGCTTGCTGGGCCCACGGGAAGGGCCGCCGGGGGCACGATGTCGTTGACCCGAATCGTCGCGCTCGAGGGCTCCACGGTGATCGTGCCGCTTGTGGCAAGCCTGACATACCCGTTGGCGGCAAAGAGTCGGACCTCGTACGATCCTGGGATCACTGGAACAAGCACGTTAAGCGCAGCACTGGTCATCCCCGTCGGCGGCGCGCTGGTCGACCCGTTCAGGTAGTACCACACGAGGTAGGATGTGTCCGCGGCATTGGCGGCGTAGAGTCCGATCCAATCAGTCGTGTTCGCGGGTCCGTCTGACACCACCACGTTCGCGATGGAACCCGCAGCCACCGACGCACTGGCCGGCGAGGCCGCGCCGTTCACGGTGAGATGCGGCTGACTCCACGCCGTCCCGGTAAGCACCATCAGACCCGAGACCATGAGCGCGACTCGAACGGCATGGACTTTCGTCGGATGCGACATGGTTGTACTCCCTGCGGGCCCGCGTCGCCTCCACGAAGCACACGTGGAAAAGACGGAGCAAGACGCCGCGATGGATTCGGCGACACCTGGGGGGCTCAACCACGACCTGCGCTCCATCGGTCGCGCCCGCAGGCGGCGCCATCTGATGGACGTTGTCGTACGACGGTTACCTCAGCACGTGGTCCGCGTTGGGTCAAGTGCATCCAGGCGTTCGCCCGTAGATTGTGTGCAACCTGGGCGGGCGATGGGCGCGTCGGGGTGTCGGTTCAATCGGTGCTCAGCGGCAGTAGTCGCGCTGCTGGTCGTCGAGGGCGTGGTCGATCACACCGGGACGATGAACCTCCTGCGCGACGGCGTTCAAGCGCATGTACTCTCGCCTCTGTTACGGCAGGTCACCCGGCAACCAACGACTCGGCCGGGTCCACGACCGTGGAGACATTGTGGAGACACGGCTCAGAACCCGTGTCTCCACCGAGGCATGTTGTTGACTGAATGGGGCTTAGCGGACCGAGGGACCGAGAGAATCTCGCCCTCTCGCGCAACGACTGTAAGTGTATATAAATGAAGGACTTGTGATGCAATTGGCGGAGAGAGAGGGATTCGAACCCTCGGTAGAGTTACCCCTACACACGCTTTCCAAGCGTGCTCCTTCAACCACTCGGACATCTCTCCGCACCGGGTGGATGGTCCGTCCATTCTAGCATCACGAACCGTCTCTCGGCCTTGACCTGCTCGTCTCACCCAACGTTGGCGTCGATTGGCGACCGTTCACTTCCCATCAGCCGCCGCCCGAGCCGCGCCGAGCGACCGGGGGAATCACCCTTCGGGCCGAACGAATTCACCCTCACGCCGCCGGCGCAGAGGATGGCCGGTGACGTGCGCGCGTTTGCGGAAGTCGCGTCATCAGTCGTCGCGCGCCTCGAGAGTCAGCCGGAATTCCACGCGGCCACTGCCTGCTGATTCTCGTTCGCTCGCTGCCAGTGGCGGCGCCGCGCCAATGCCGTTGACGAGCATGCCCAAATCGGGCATGATTGAACCCATATTGGGCATGAAGGCCAGTTCAGGTCGATCGCGGCGAAAGAGCCTGGCGGACGCGCTGTTGACCAAGACACAGCAGACGGGTCCTTGGTGTGCTCTTCGGCCAGCCCGAGCGTAGCTTCTATGCCTCGGAGCTGATTCGAGACGCGGGCACCGGCTCCGGTGCGGCGCAGCGCGAACTCGCGCGGCTCGAGGCGAGCGGGCTGATCGTGGCCAGACGGATTGGCCACCAGAAGCATTACCAAGCCAACGCAGCGTCACCGCTGTATTCAGAACTGCGAAGCATCGTGTTGAAGACGGTCGGTCTCGCGGAGCCTCTGCGCGATGCCCTGAAGCCCTTATCGTCAGCGATTCGCGCGGCCTTTGTGTACGGTTCCGTGGCCAAGGCGACTGATCGGGCGGCAAGCGACATCGACCTGATGATCATCAGCGACAGCCTCACGTACGGCGAAGTCTTCGGAGCCCTCGAGCGGGTTACGCGCACCGTGGGTCGGAGGATCAACCCCACGGTGTACACGGCTGCCGAGTTTTCAAAGCGCGCTCGAACGGAAAACGCATTCCTGACGCGGGTACTCGAACAACTGAAACTCTGGGTGATTGGATCGGAACATGACCTCCCCGTCGCCGCTTGAGCGCCTCGCAGGTCCGGGAAAGGTCCTCGCAAAGGAACGTCCCGATGCGATGGAGTTTGCAGGTCTCGTCCGTTCGGGCCTGGCGCGGCTGAAGGACGCGGAGAACGAATCGAACTCGCTCGACAGCAGGTTTGATCTTGCCTACAGCGCCGCTCACTCGCTGTGTCTGGCTGCGCTCCGGCACCACGGGTTCCGGCCATCGAAACGGTACATCGTTTTTCAGGTGCTGCCAGACACTCTCGGCCTGGGCCCGGAGGTCTGGCGAGTCCTGTCGAAGTGCCACGACATGCGGAATCGGACCGAGTACGAAGGCGCCCTCGACGTGGACGACCGTCTGGTCTTGGATCTGATCGGCGCCTGCCGCAAGGTCGCTAGCAAGGTCAGAAGTCTGCCGCCGATTCTGGAAGATTCGAAGTAAGCTCCTTCAGACCGTGGCAAGGCCCAAAGCGGGAACGAAGAAAGCCAAGCAAGCGACTGACGGCGGGAACGGCGTTATCGTCGCGCTCACCAAGGAGCTGCTCCAGGCGGCGATGACGCTCCGCGGCTCGGTCGAACCGGCCGACTGCAAGCGCTCATTACGTATCGGTCGACGCCGCGGCCGGCAGCCGGTCAGGGAGCCCCAAGACCCCGAAGAGATCCGGCATGGCGAAGGCGATCAACTGACTGATGCGTCCGCCGCGAACACCCATCGAGATGATCGCGTGGGCCTCGTGCGCGCCCCCCACGGCCTCCTGGCGATACACCGCAATGGCTGGTGAGCCGTTCGCGCGCAGCGGCACCAGGCGAAACTGCGCCGGCCACGCCGGCAAGAACGCCACGAGGAATTGGCGGAAGCCGTCCCCGGCAGGAAAGTCGCTCTGGCTCGTCCTGGACAACTACTTCGATTTCACCGACAGACAAGAGCGAGTGGAAGGGCACGAAGATCGCGTTTCGAGATCGCCAGGAAGGGCGGCAAGACGGAAGTCTGTTTCACCCACTCTTGGTCTGGTTCCCGACTATGAGTGCTTCGATGTCTGTTCCCACCGTCATGGGGCTCGTATGTCAACGGCAGCCTGAGGAGCTTGATCAGCACTCCGGCAAGGGGCATCCCAACCGGCAGGAGTAAGGTCACGCTTCTTCTGCTCGGGCGGTTGCACGCGCATTCCGCTCAACAGCATCACGAGCGACCCGGCAAGCGATCTGCCACTGAGGCCCGGCGCGCAGACTGTCCGCAACCGGATCGCGCCGCGCGAGTGGGCTGCGCGTCTCGTCGGGATCTCCAGGAGCGGATCGCACGATCGGGCGCTCGATAGGCTTGCTGCGGAAGCGAGGATCGCGTGGAGGGGTCGAACGCCGTGGCGCTCTATTTCCGTTGCGCGGACCGGCGATCCAGCCGGCCCTCGCCCGCCGCCGCCGCGAGCGCCTCCAGCAGGTCTTCCCGGTGCTGCCCCTGGTGAACCCTGTTGCGCAGGTACTCGAGCGCCTGCTCGGAGCCCAACGCGGTGCGATAGGGCCGGGACGTCCGGAGCGCGTCGTAGATGTCGACGACGCCGATGATTTGCGCAAGCAGCGGAATGTCGTCGCCGGCGAGTCCCTCCGGGTATCCGCTGCCGTCGCGACGCTCGTGATGGAACCGGATGATCGGCACGACGGGACGAAGCGACCGCAGCCCGGAACACAACTCGGAGCCGACCACGGTGTGCCGGTTGATGACCTGGCGCTCCTCCAGCGTCAGCGGCCCGGGCTTGAGCAGGATGCTGTCGGGCACCGCGATCTTGCCCACGTCGTGCAGGTACCCGCCGCGCGTCAGCGCCGTGATGTCCTTGTCGCCCAATCCCAGGCGCAGGCCTACCGCCGCGCCGTAGGTCGCGAGCCTCTCGCAGTGCCCTTCGGTGTACGGGTCCCGCGCCTCAACGGCCTGGGCGAGCGCCAGGAAGACAGCCTCCGCATTCTCGAGGTCGTCGGTGTAGTGCTTCAACAGGACCAGCGACCGAACGCGGGCGAGGAGTTCGAGGCTGTCAACCGGTTTGGAGAGGAAATCGTCGGCGCCGGCGTCGATGCCCTGGATCCGGTCCGCCCGCTGAGCCAGGGCCGTGATCATCACGATGGGCGTCAGGCGCGTGGCGGGATCCGACTTGAGCCGTCGGCAGACGTCGAAGCCGTCGATGCCGGGCATCACGACGTCGAGCAGGATGACGTCCGGCAGGACCCGCCGCACCAGTTCCAGGCCGGTCTCGCCGTCGTGCGCCACCTCGACCACGTACCCGGCGCTGGTCAGCATGCGCGACATCATCCTGGCGACATCCACGGTGTCGTCGATGACGACAATGCGGCCGAGCGGGGTGCGTGTGTCGTTCATGGCGCGACTACCTGGGGGGCCTGTGGTCGTCACGACTGCCAGATCCGCAAGCGGGGGCACATACCGGATACGGAAGGGCCGATGGTACCAGTTCTCAGGGCCCGAGCACATCACGAATTACCGGACACGGACGAACACAGGTCGAAACACGGCCAGGTTTCGACCCGCTCGAGTGCAGCTCTCCACGTCACGTGGAGCCGCGCCATCGTAACAGAGTGGCGCGTGGCTGGTCGTTCCGCGGTCCCGCTCGCGCTCGCCGCCCCTCGACCTTGCTCGGGGCGCCCTGAGCAACGTCGAAGGGCGGCAAACCGCATCTTCATCTTCAGGGTGCTGTCGGCGCCAGGGATGGGTCCCCGCCCCATCCCGGATCTCGGCCCTTGCGAAGCCGTTTGCGATCTGACGCCCTCGGCTCGGCTCAAGGGTCCGACGTCACGACCAATCACGCGCCACCGCACAGCTCGATTCACCGCAGACGCGGCGTTCTGGTATCGTTGCCTTCGCCCCCCAGGTGGCGACATCCGCCGCGACCCGACGCGCTCCTGTCCGATCGGGCTACCTTCGGAGAACAGTGAGATGGACCACCTGCTTCTCGCACGATGGCAGTTCGCCATCACCAGCGCCTACCATTTCATTTTTGTCCCCCTGACGCTCGGGCTTGTCTGGGTCGTCGCGGCGATGCAAACCGCCTGGGTGGTCAGCGGCGACGAGACGTGGAAGAAGCTCACGAAGTTCTGGGGCAAGCTCTTCCTGCTCAACGTCGCGGTGGGCGTACCGACGGGCATCGTGCTGGAGTTCCAATTCGGCATGAACTGGTCCGGGTACTCGCGGTTCGCGGGCGATGTCATCGGCACGCCGCTGGCGATCGAAGCGCTGTTCGCGTTCTTCATCGAGTCGACCTTCCTCGGCCTCTGGGTGTTCGGCTGGGACCGCCTGCCGCGGATCGCGCACCTGTGCTCGATCTGGATGGTCGCAATCGGATCGGCCCTCTCGGCGTTCTGGATCCTGGTGGTCAATGCGTTCATGCAGCACCCGGTGGGGTACGTCCTTCGGGACGGGCGGATCGAGATGACGGACTTCTGGGCGCTCGTGACCAATCCGCATCTCATCGTCCAGTTCCCGCACGTGATGGCCGGTGGTCTGGCGACGGGGGGATTCTTCATCCTGGGCGTGAGCGCCTGGCAGCTCAGGCACCGGACGGACGCGGCCAACAGGGACGCCTTCGCACGTTCCTTCCGAATCGGCGCGATCTACGCGCTGCTCGCCACGCTGGCGGTCATCGTCGAAGGCCACGCGCAGGCGCAGGCGATGGCCAGGAACCAGCCGATGAAGCTGGCGTCGGCCGAAGCCCTGTGGAACACCGAGAACCCGGCCGCGATGTCGCTCTTCACCTGGGGCAACGAGCCCGAAAAGCGAGACGTGTGGGCGGTCCGGATCCCTGGCCTCCTGAGCTTCCTCGCCCACAACAGGTTCGACGGCGAGGTGAAGGGCGTGAAGCCACTGCAGGCGGAATACGAGCAGCGGTACGGACCGGGCGACTACACGCCGGCCATCAAGTGGACCTACTGGACCTTCCGCGTCATGGCGGGCGCGGGGTTTCTCATGCTGGCCATTGGAGCCTGGGCTGTGGCCGGCGTGTGGCGGAGGCGTTTCGATCGGCCCGCCATGCTGCACGTGATGACGTGGGCGGCCGTCCTGCCCTATGTGGCAAACACCACCGGGTGGACGTTCACCGAGATTGGCCGCGCGCCCTGGGTAATTTTCGGGCTTCAGCGAATCGACCAGGCCTTCTCGCCGACGGTTCCCGCCTCGAGCGTGGCAGCGTCGCTGCTGGTGTTCGTCGCGCTCTACGCCGGGATCCTGGCCTTCGTCATCTACCTGTTCGCGAAGTTCACCCGGGCTGGCATCGAGGGTCACGATCTCCACGGGGATCGCGGCGCGCCGGTTCAACCGGTTCGAGGATGAGGGAGGAGCGTCCCGGTCATGGACATCAATACGCTCTGGTTCGCGCTGGTCGGCGTGCTGTTTGTCGGCTACTTCATCCTCGAAGGGTTCGACTTCGGCGTGGGCATGCTGCTCCCGTTCCTCGGCACGAATGACGATGAGCGGAGGCGGATCGTCAACAGCATCGGCCCGGTGTGGGACGGCAACGAGGTCTGGATCATCTCGGCCGGCGCCGTGATCTTCGCGGCGTTTCCCCGGTGGTATGCCACGCTGGCGAGCGGATTCTACCTGGCGCTCGTCATCATGCTGGTGGCGCTGATCCTGCGAGCGGTCGCATTCGAGTTCAGAAGCAAGGACGCGCGCCCGGCCTGGCGATCGACGTGGGACTGGGCCATCTTCGCGGGATCGGCGGTGCCCGCGCTCATCTGGGGCGTCGCCTTCGGGAACCTGCTGAAGGGCGTGCCCATCGATCCCGACGGCAACTACGTCGGCGGGTTCATGGACCTGATGAATCCGTACGCGCTGCTGACCGGGCTCACATCGGTCGCCGTGTTCACGACGCACGGTGCGATCTTCCTGCACCTGAAGAGCACCGATCCCGTGCGGCAGCGCGCCATGACGGCGATCCGGGCGATCGGCCCGGGAGCCACGGTGCTCGTCTTCGCGTTCGTGGCGTCGACCTACGTGGCCACCGACGCCTTCACGCGCCAGGGGCTCGACCCGGGGCTGGTGCCCATCTTCTCGATCGTGAGCATGCTCGGAGCCGGCGCGTTCGTGCGATCGGGCCGCATGGGCTGGGCCTTCACGATGACGTCGGTCGCGCTGGCAATGGCCACGAGCACGATCTTCATGGCGCTCTACCCGCGGGTGATGGTGTCGAGCCTGAATCCCGAGTGGAGCCTGACCATCTACAACGCGGCCGCATCGCACTACGCGATGGGCGTGCTGAGCGTGGTCGCGCTCGTGCTGATCCCGGTGGTGCTGCTCTACCAGGGATGGACCTACTGGGTGTTCCGCCACCGGGTCGGCACGGAAACAAAACTCGAGTACTGATTGGCCGGGGGGCTGGAGGCCTTGCGGCTCTCACGCCGACGCCCGTCACATGTATCTGACACTCGCGTCGCTTGCGCGGTGTCCGGCGAATCGTTCCGCGGCCCCGCTCGCGCTCGCCGGCAAAGTGCATCTCCAGGGTGCTGTCGGCGGCACCGGCGGGTCCCCAACCCACCGGCGACTTCGGCCCTTGCGATGCACTTTGCAGACTGCCGCCCTCGGCTCGGCTCAAGGGGGCGCTCAAACCTTCGTCTGACCGCTCCGCGTCACGACCCGCCGGACGCCGCGCTGCGCTATCCGACCGCGTGTCCGATGCCCGATGCCCGGAGCTCTATCTGGCTACGTTCTCAGGTTTGAGAATCAGACACGCCAGCGGCGGCAGCGTCACACTGATCGACCAGGGATGTCCGTGCGCCGGCGCCTCGAGGGCAACCACCGTGCCCCCGTTACCCACGTTCGACCCGCCGTAGATCTGCGAGTCCGTGTTCAGCATCTCCCGGTAGTGGCCGGGCGCGGGAACACCGACCAGGTATCCGGGCCGGACGACCGGGGTGAAGTTGACGATCACCACCGTGACATCGTGCGGGTCGCGGGCCCGGCGGACAAACGAGACGACCGAGCTCTCGTGGTCGTTGCAGTCGATCCACGAGAACCCGCCCGGCTCGTGATCCATCTCGTGAAGCGACGGGTCCGAGAGGTAGAGCCGGTTCAGGTCGCGCACCAGTTGCTGAAGGCCCTGGTGCGCCTGGTGCTGCAGCAGGTGCCAGTCGAGGCTCGCGTCGTGGTTCCACTCGCGCATCTGGCCCAGCTCGTCGCCCATGAACATCAGCTTCTTGCCGGGATGGCTGAACATGTAGGCGTACAGCGCGCGCAGGTTGGCGTGCTTCTGCCACATGTCGCCGGGCATCCTGGCGAGCATCGCGCCCTTGCCGTGCACCACCTCGTCGTGCGAGAAGGGCAGGATGAAGTTCTCGTGGTAGGCGTAGAGCATCGAGAAGGTGATGTCGTTGTGCGACCACTTGCGATGCACGGGATCCTTGCCCATGTAGCGGAGCATGTCGTGCATCCAGCCCATGTTCCACTTGAAGGTGAAGCCGAGTCCGCCCAGGTAGACGGGCCGGGTCACGCCCGGCCATGCGGTCGACTCTTCGGCGATGGTCACCGTGCCCGGGAATTGCTCGTGGGTGAGCACGTTGAGCTGCCGCAGGAACTCGACCGCCTCGAGATTCTCGCGCCCGCCGTACTTGTTCGGCAGCCACTGCCCCTCCTCGCGCGAGTAGTCGAGGTAGAGCATCGACGCCACCGCGTCGACGCGAAGACCGTCGATGTGGTACTCGTCGAGCCAGAACAGGGCGTTGCTCATCAGGAAATTGCGCACCTCGTGCCGGCCGTAGTTGAAAATGAGCGTGCCCCACTCGTGGTGTTCGCCCTTGCGCGGATCCTCGTGCTCGTAGAGCGCCGTCCCGTCGAATCGGACGAGGCCGTAGGCGTCTTTCGGAAAGTGGCCCGGGACCCAGTCGAGCAGGACGCCGATGCCCGCGCGGTGGCACGCGTCCACGAAGAGCTTGAAGTCCTCGGGCGCGCCGTGGCGGCTGGTGGGCGCATAGAAACCGGTGACCTGGTAGCCCCACGACCCGGCGAACGGGTGTTCCATCACCGGCAGCAGCTCGATGTGCGTGAATCCGAGGTCCTTGACGTAGGGCACCAGCTGATCGGCCAGCTCGCGGTAGGTGAGGAATCGATTGTGCTCGCCGCGCCGCCACGATCCGAGGTGGACCTCGTAGATCGACATCGGCGTGCGGGACCACTGCCGTCCGGCTCGCGCGTCGAGCCACTCCCGGTCGCCCCATGCGTGCGCGACCGGGTCCCACGCGATGGACGCCGAGTGCGGCGGCGTTTCGAAACGCGTGGCGTACGGGTCCGCTTTCAGCTGAACGGTGCCATGCTTCGACCGCACGGCGTACTTGTACTTTTCGCCGTTTCCGATCCCGGGGACGAAGATCGCCCAGACGCCCGAGGTGCCCACCGGTGACATCTTGTGAGCCCGATCGCTCCACCCGTTGAAGTCGCCAACGACGCTGACGCGGTCCGCGTTTGGCGCCCACACGGAGAAGTGGAGGCCGGAGGCGCCGTCAACCTCGGATGGGTGAGCACCCAGCTTTTGATAGATGCGCTGATGGTTACCCTCGCCAAACAGGTGGAGGTCGAGATCAGAGAGCGTTGGGCTCATGCGTCCTGGACAGGGGCTCGAGTCGGGACCGGGATCGAATCACGGGAGGTACGATAGCACGGACAACAGGCTGGAGGCTGGAGGCTTGGGGCCTGGAGGGTGTCACGCCGACGCCGATGCGGGTGACCGATCGTCAGGCACCTCGGGCGGGCGGCAGAAGCCCGAGCAAGCGGGAGTCACCAGCGAGACCATGCGACGTCGCACGCGAGCCTCATCCGCGCGTCGAGGGCGTCCCAGGCTGTCACCGACGAGCCTGTCGTCCGCACGAGTGTGCCTGATGATCGGGCAGGACCCGCGCACCGGGCGGCCAGACGCCGCAGGATGGTCTCCAAAGAGCGTGGCCGAGAGCCGAAAGCCAAGGGCCATCGGCCTAAACGATGATCTCCCCTTCGGCCACCAGCACCGATTCCCCGCCAACGCGCACGCGCGTGATCTCGTCACCCTTCGTTCCGATGTCGATGTGAATCAGGCTCGGCCGCCCCATCGCGGCCCCCTGGAAGCTCAGGATGCGGTCTGCGCGGTCGCGAGGAACGACGCCGTGTCGCACGAGGTAGGACCCGAGCGGTCCGCTGGCGGAACCGGTGGCCGGGTCTTCGTAGATGCCGAAGACCGGCGCGAACATCCGGCTGTAGACGGTGGCGTCATCCGCGCCGCGCTCGGGCGAGAAGACGAACACCGCCCGTTCCTCCAGGCCTGAGTCGCGGCACAGCCGCGAGATCGCGGCTCGATCGGCCACGGCCCGATCAACCGCCGCGCGTGTCGCCAGAGGCACGAAGAGGAACGGCACACCGCAGGACACTTCCTGGATTGGCAGGCCGGGATGCCGGATGTCTTTTTCGTCGAGGCCGAGCATGGCGGCGACCGCCTGGGCGTTGTCGATCACCGCGCCGAAGGCCGGACGCGGCTGGTTCATCCACACGAAGGCCGGTTGCCCGTTGCGCCACTCGATGTCGACCGGGGTCGGACCGATGTTCAGGCCGAACACCCAGCGTGCCTGTCCCGCCGGAATCACCTTCTCCCACGCCAGCGCAAAGGCCGAACCCACCGTCGGGTGACCGGCAATCGGCAGCTCGGTCCCGGGCGTGAAGATCCGCATCCGGGCATCGGTGCCGGGACTCTCCTGCGGCAGGACGAAGGTGGTCTCCGAAAAGGCCATCTCTTTGGCGATCGCCTGCATCGTTTCGGTCGACAGGCCGCTCGCGGCCGGGAGGACCGCCAGCTGGTTGCCGCCGAACAGGCGGCTCGTGAAGACGTCGAGGTGGAGGTAGCGGTAGCGCTTCGTCATGGTGCGGTTCCTGATTCCTGGGACACTCAACATGCTATACGATCGAACGGATCGATCGCCGCCCGGTCGCCTGCCGGCCGATCGGCGCGTAACAAAGGAGTCACTCTATGGGTCGGATCATGTCCTGTTGCGGCCTGCTCGCCCTGGCTGTGTGCCTGGCCGTGGCCGCCACCTCGAGCACGGAGGCCGCATTGAAGCCAGGTGTGTACGCCAAGTTCACCACCACCGAAGGGAATTTCACGATCAGGCTGTTCGAAGCCGAGGCCCCCAAGACGGTGGCCAACTTCATCGGCCTGGCCGAAGGCACCAAGGAATGGACCGATCCCCGGACGGGGCAGAAGGTCAAGAAGCCTTACTACAACGGCGTGATCTTCCACCGTGTGATCGCCGGGTTCATGATCCAGGGCGGCGACCCGCTCGGCCAGGGCATCGGCGGCCCGGGCTACAACATCGAGGACGAGTTCACCCCGAAGCTGAAGCACGACAAGCCGGGCATCCTGTCGATGGCGAACACCGGGCGGCCGAACACGGGCGGCGGCCAGTTCTTCATCACGCTGGCGCCGACGCCATGGCTCGACGGCAAGCACACGATCTTCGGTGAGGTCGTCGAGGGCATGGACATCGTGAACAAGATCGGCACGACCAAGACGCTCCCCGGCGACCGTCCCGCGAAGGACATCGTCGTGCAGACGGTCGTCATCGAACGCGTCAAGTAACGCTCTAGGTTTCGGAGTCGAAACCGGTTCGGATGGGAGGCCGGCTCCAGACGCCGGCTTCCTGCCGGGGAAATCCGGGGCGGCTGCGTCGCGCCCGCGGGGCTGCCCCCGCCGCGGAACACTCGCCGCCGGTTCCTCGTCCAACCCCTCGACACGCTCCGTCCGGGTGACCCGTCTCTTCTGGAGATCCCATGCGCCGAGCATTGACTGCTCTCATGTGCGTCTTCGCGGGCGCGTCAGCCGCGCTCGCGGATCCTCTTCCAGCCAGGGCGGACCAGGTCGTCCGCTACGACATCACGGTGCGGCTCGATTCCGTGAAGAAGCAGGTCCAGGGCTCCGAGCGCCTCACCTGGCGGAACCCTTCGAGCGACACGGTCAGCGAACTCTGGTTCCATCTCTACCTGAATGCCTTCAAGAACACGCAGTCCACGTTCTTCAAGGAATCCGGGGGCCAGCTGCGCGGCGATCGCGCATCGGCCGACAAGTGGGGATGGGTCGACGTCACGTCGCTGAAGCTCGCCGATGGCACCGATCTCACCAGGCAGATCACCTTCGAGCATCCGGACGATTCGAACACGGAGGATCAGACCGTTGCGAAGGTCGTCCTGCCGTCTCCCGTCGAGCCCGGGGGCTCGATCACGCTCGACATCGCGTTCACCTCACAATTGCCCCAGGTCTTCGCGCGAACGGGGTTCAAGAACGACTTCTACCTGGTCGGCCAGTGGTTCCCGAAGATCGGCGTGTATGAGCCGGCGGGGCTGCGCGGCCGCGCGGCGGGCGGCTGGAATTGCCACCAGTTCCACGCCAACTCGGAGTTCTACGCGGACTACGGCTTCTACCACGTCGAGATCACGGCGCCCTCCAGCTTCAAGGTGGCCGCCACGGGCGAGCGCAAGGCAGAACACGGCAATCCCGACGGCACCACGACCTACACCTACGAACAGGGCGACATTCACGACTTCGCCTGGACGGCCGATCCCCACTACCTCGTCATCAAGGACACGTTCTCGGCGACCCGGGACGTCACGCCCGCCGAGTACGAGCAGACCTCGCGCCTGCTCGGCAGAACGCTGGACGAGGTCAAGCTGACGGATGTCGACATCACGGTGATGCTGCAGCCCGGCCACGCGCCTCAGGCCAGCCGGCACGTGCAGGCCGCCAAGGCGAGCCTGAAGTGGTTCGGCCTGTGGTACGGCAGATATCCGTACAAGACGCTGGTCGTCGTCGACCCGGCGGCTGGAGCCGCGGGCGCGGGCGGGATGGAGTATCCGACCTTCATCACGGCCGGGACGACCTGGCTGTCGAATCGCTGGCCGTTCGACAAGCTTCGCCTCGCGGAGTTCGTGACGGTTCACGAGTTCGGCCACCAGTATTGGTATGCGATGGTCGGCAACAACGAGTTCGAGGAGGCCTGGCTCGACGAGGGCATCAACTCGTACTCGACCGGCCGGGTGGTGGACCGGGTCTACAAGTACCTGATCGACGTGCTGAACTACCAGGTGTCCGAAACGGACACGTTGCGGGCGACCAACGGTCCCGGTGCGCGCTACAACGCCATCGTGGCGAAGGCCTGGGACTATCAGCCGCGGGGATGGTACGGGTTCTACTCGTACCAGAAGCCGGAGCTCGCATTGCAGACGCTCGAGGCGTACCTCGGCGAAGAGACGATGGCGCGCGCGATGCGGACGTTCCACGAACGGTGGAGGTTCCGTCACCCGTCGAGCCAGGACTTCTTCGACGTGATCAACGAAGTGACGGGCCGGAACTTCGACTGGTACTGGAACCAGGTGTTCAGGGGCACCGGCGTGCTCGACTACGCGGTGGGCTCGGCGAGCAGCGAGGCCGTGAGCGAGGCACGCGGCGTCATCGACACGCCGAAGGGCCGTGAGACGGTCACCAACCAGGCGGCTGCCAAGAAGGAAGCGGCGAACGCCGGCAAAGCGGTCTACCAAGCCGAGGTGATCGTGCAACGGCGCGGCGAGGTGAGCTTCCCGGTCGACATCGCGTTCAAGTTCGAGG
Source organism: uncultured Acidobacteriota bacterium (assembly GCA_963843385.1). GTDB lineage: Bacteria > Acidobacteriota > Vicinamibacteria > Vicinamibacterales > JAKQTR01 > CAVOHU01. The sequence continues at coordinate 369,411 of CAWJJY010000001.1, read as the reverse complement.
GCCAGCCCGCGGAGCGGCAGCAGTGGGACGGTTCGGCCCCGTCCAAGACGTTCAGGTTCACGAGACCGCAGCGGCTCGAGTGGGTGGAGATCGACCCGGACCGCAAGCTCGTCCTCGATGCGGACTGGCTGAACAACGGGTACCGCATCAAGGCCGACTCGAGGGCGGCCGTACGCTGGACCGCGCGCTGGCTCACGCTCATCCAGACCCTGCTCACCTTCGTCGGACTCTAGGACCGGACCGAAAACGGGAGGCACGTGATGATTGCCCGCTGCGTCTTCGATGGCATTCGATCGGCATTCCGGCGGCCCGGTCTCGTCCTGCTGCTCTGGGCGTGGAACCTGCTGCTCGGCCTGGTGGTGGCGATGCCGGCCTACAACTGGTGGACCACCGCGTTCTCCTTCTCGCCGGGGGCCGACTCGATGCGCGATCGCTTCGACACGTCGGTCCTCGCCGACCTCACCAAGTACGACCAGGTGTCCGGGTTCGCCATGCTCTCGGGCGTGACGATCGGCGCCATCGTCCTCGCCGTCATCGCGAGCGCGTTTGTCAACGGCGGCATCCTGGAGGTGCTGGCCACCGAGGGAGATCCCCGATCCTTCATGCATCGGTTCTTCCGCGGGGCCGGACATTTCTTCGGCCGCTATTTCCGCCTGCTCGTCGTCACGCTGGTCAGCGCGATCGTGGTCAGCGCCATTGTCGCCGCAGTTGTCGGTGCGGCCACCTCGCGGCTCTCGGATATCGACTGGGAACCTGCCGGGTTCCTGGTAGGCATCTTCAACCTTCTGGTCCTGGCCGTCGTGTGGGGCTGGTTCCTGCTCGCGCAGGACTACGCACGAATCCGGATCGCCAACGAGGATCGGCGAGGCGTGCTTGGGGCGTGGATCAGGTCGCTCGGATTCGTGACGCGACGGGTGTTCGCGACTTTCGCGATCGGTATCTTGATCACGATCGTGTCGGCCATCCTGCTCGGTGTCTGGCTCGCGTACGACGGCAACGCTCAGAGCGCCACGTGGTCCGGCATTCTGGTGCTGGTGCTGGTGCAGCAGGCCGTGCTCGCGGCACGGACCGGCTTGCGGGTGGCGATGGTGGGCGCAGAGAGGCACTACTACCTGCGAAACCTGCCCCCTGCGCCCGCCGTGCAGGCCGTGCCCGAGGCGGTGCGAGCCGAGATCGACCCCACACCGGCGTTGTCCTCGACCGAGCCGCCGGCACCTTCAAGTGAACCTCACTAGACCCACGACTCACCTTTGCTGAGTGCGTTCGCCGGGGGCACGCGGAATACGGCCCGCGTGCCCGATTCCGGCGCGCATCCCTTGCGACGGCACCCCCGGTCCAGAGCGAACCGTCGATCATGGCGCGAAGGTCGGTGATTTGTGGCATGAGTTTCGCCTCACCCGATTCCCGCCAGAGCGTCCGGTAGTTTCGTCTCACTCAGGTAAATTCAACGCACCGAATGGATATGCGTCCTGTTCTGGTCGCCATTCCATTGAAATCCGACCAGATCAGGGCGCCATTTCGATGCGAGCCCGTCAATCGCTGAGGCGACAACGGGATCGCCACCACCGACCCAATTGGTAGGTGACGGCCCGATGTCGCCAGCAGCACAGATGGATGGCATCGAAGTTGCTTTGTTCCTGGTTGCAACAGGCTTGTCTATCTCTCGGAGTCGTGATGCTGGAGCCCCCAACAGCACCGCCCCCGGCTACGCCTGAAGTGACTCCGGATCGCACGTGCGGTCCGGCCGTTCTCGTCAGGCGCTGATCCTCGCCGGGAAGTGTTTCGGCAATCCGTTCTGCCAGGAATTGCCTCGTTGGCGGCGACCTGCCACGTAAATACTCCGAAAACTATAGGCAGTCGATCGTCCCGGTGGGCGATTGAGCGCCGTCCGGCGGCGAAGAAAGCCGCTGGACGGGGCTCGGGTCGAGCCGTTTCCCGCACGACTGGCGGGCGACAGCTCGCGGCCACGCTCGCCTCGGCGGTCCACAGTCCAAGGGGTTCATGATGTCAGTCCGGGCCAGATCCAAGGTGGAAGCGTCACATTCGAGCGAAACGGAGTCTGACCAGATCCTGCGGTTCCGCAATTCGGAGCGGCATCTTCACTGGGCGCTCGCGATCCCGTTCGTGGTCTGTTACGCGACCGCGTTGATCCTGGTGTTCGTCTACAACCCGCATCCGACCCGGCCGCTGCGCTCGCTGGTGTCCTGGACTCACCGGATTTCGGGGGTCTGCCTCGCCGTCCTGCCGACGCTGATGATCCTGCTTCACTGGCACGACTTCAGGCTGCACCTCCAGAACATCCGTCGCGCCTGGGTCTGGTCGTTCGACGACATCAAGTGGCTGGTGCTGGTTGGCCCCGCCATGGTGAGCAAGCGCGTCACGCAGCCGGATCAGGGCAAGTTCAACGCGGGGGAGAAGATCAACTTCATGGCCCAGATGTCGACCTACCCGGTCTACATCGCCACCGGCCTGCTGATCTGGTTCTCGGCGGTCCCCTATCTTCCGTGGCTCGTGCACTTCTACACCGCGGCATTCGTGGCGACGCCGCTCGTGTGCGGCCACGTCTTCATGGCGACGGTGAACCCCGACACGCGCGTGGGCCTGTCGGGCATGCTCACGGGATTCGTCAACCGTCACTGGGCGCGGCACCACTACCGTCACTGGTACGACGAACTCTACGGGGACGTCGAAACCGCCGGGCAGCCGGCGGCCGAAGTCGAAATCAGCGCGCCCGTGGCGGCGCCGTACCTTGTGTATTCGGCCAATGCCGAGAGCCCCGCGTTCATGCGGGGCCGCCATGTCGAGCCTGGGTTGGGGGAGCTTCGTGCGCCGTCTGACCGCGACGCCGATCTCGACAGCTGTCCCAGCCGCAGTGGGCGACGACACCTGGCCGTCGGCCGGACTCGATCTGTCGGCTCCGGCCAATGGCGCGGGGAGCCGCGTGATCCACGAAGTGGCTCCGGGCACGGGCTCGGCGCGGAGCATCAGGAAAGTGCCCGGCAGCGACGAGCGGGTTGCCAGGCGTGAGGGTCGCGAGCTGCTCGAGTATCACGCGTACCTCAAGGAAGAGCGTCGTCGCGATCCGGACCGGGCCGCATCGGAATCCGATGTGGATCTGCCCGCACGCAGCGCCGCCGCCCGGTCACGCGATTGAGTGCCCGGTATCGCGATCGCAGTGCACGAGGCGTCGTGCCGATCGCGGCTGCACACGTTCGGTAGAACCCGTCGGAGACGCATCAACCCGGAAACCTGCTGGCAACCGGGATAGAGCGACGTTCAGCCCGCTGCCACTCCTGCCATCCAAGAGGAAGCGGCTGACACGATCCGGAGCCCCCATGCGACCACCACTCGCGCTGACAACGTTCCTCGCCACGGGCGCCCTGCTCTGCGGAGCCGGTCCCGCGACGGCCCAGTTCGCGGTGGCCCAGTTCGTGGCTGCACAGATGGCGGCCGCCCCGCCGGCGGCCGTCCAACCGGCGAGGACCCAGCCATCGGCCATCCCGTCGGTGGCGACCCGGTCGTCGACCATTCCGGCATGGGCGCGCGTGTCGTTCTTCGCGCAGGCCGCGACGACCACCCAGGCCGGCGGCGTGTCGACGTCGTTCACCGAGCTGGTGACCAACATCAGCGCCGAGTCCGCCCGCAGCGAGGCCTCGGGGTTCGAGTACGGCGTCAATGTCCGCTACGCCGGGTATCCATCGTCCAATCAGCAAGTCTCGCGCGTGTCGGTGTACGACGCCTACGTGGGCCAGCGTCTCCTGGAGGGCAATCTGCTCGTCCGGGTCGGCAGCCTGTGGCTCAACGATCTGGGGGCGCTCGGATCGGTCGGCGGCATGCAGGTCGAGTACCACAAGGGCTCGACCACCAAGGGGACGCGCGTGCGGGTCGGGCTGTTCGGCGGCGTCGAACCGAAGATCCTCGAGGCCGGCTATCTGACGGACATCAAGAAGGTCGGCGGCTATGTCGCGGTTGAATCGAGCGACATGAGACGGCACGCGATCGGGTACGTCTCGGTCCGCAACCAGGGCCTGGTCGAACGATCGGTCGTCAGCCTGACCAACTACGTCCCCGTGAAGAAACGGCTGTTCGTCTATCAGGTGGCCGAGTTCGATCTGGCCGGACCGGGCGGCCAGGGGAAGGGCGGGCTCACCTACTTCTTCACCAACGCGCGCCTGATGGTCACCGACGCGATCGAGATCCAGGGCCTGATCCACCGCGGCCGATCGGTCGACGTCCGGTCGATCACCGATGACATGCGGAACGGGCGGCCGGTCAATCCCAAGAGCCTCGACGGGTTGCTCTACGAGTCCACCGGCGGCCGGCTGACAGTGCGGCTGTTCAAGAATCTGCGCGTCTTCGGCGGCTACACGCGGGACAAGAACAACCGCGACGACAACCCGACCGATCGCTTCACCTTCGGCCTGTATTCGTCGAACGTCCTCCGCACCGGCATCGACCTCAACGTGACCGACAACCGCATGAGGCGCGGAACGGCGGCGGCGTGGGATTCCTGGTACGTGTCGCTCGGCAGGAGTTTCGGCAACCGGGTCTATGTCACCGGCGACTACAGCACGTCACTCTCGGTGCTGCAGTTCGTGAGGTTCGACGGCATCATCATCGAGACCCGCCCGAACACCAAGCGATTCGGCCTGTCCGGCATGGTGAACCTGGGGCGCCTGCTGGCGGTTCAATTCACCGGCGAACATACGAAGGACGACAGCTACTCGGAAAACCGGATCCTCGCGGGGCTGGTCTTCCGGTTCTAGTCGATTCATCCGCGGTTCTGCTCCGTCGTTCGATCGGGTCTCGCTGATCCGAAGCAACGGCGGGGCGGCATTCAAACCTGAGGGTGCTGGACCGGCCCGTCGGCCAGTCCAGGAGGCGCTATGACGGCGATTGGGCAGCGGGGGGCGTGGAAGGCCTGGGCGGGGCACGTGAGAATCGGCATCCTGGTCTGCGCGAGCATGATCGGCGCCTCGTCGATCGCGTTTGCGCAGTTCGGGCAGTGGATCGCCCCGGGCCCGCTGGCCCAGGCTCACGCCAAGCTGTCTGGAGCCGAGAATTGCCGGAAGTGCCATACGCCTGGCGGCGCGACGATGAAGGACCTGTGCCTGTCGTGCCACAAGGCGATCGCCGATCGCATCGGGAAACAGGCAGGGGTCCACCGGGCCGTCAAGAACGACTGCAGGCCGTGTCACATCGAGCACCGCGGGCCGGGTGGCGACCTTCGACCGTTCAACCAGGCGACCTTCGACCACGTGGCGGAGACCGGGTTCGCCCTCGAAGGGCGCCATGCCGAGTTCTCGCGCGAGTGCGCCCGCTGCCACAAGACCCGTTCGTTCCTCGGCATGCCGACCACCTGCGTGGGCTGCCATGCCGATGGGCACAAGCCGACGCTTGGCGGCGATTGCACCAAGTGCCATTCCGTCGGTACGCCCTTCAAACAGACGCGCACGCAGTTCGACCACACGAAGGCCGCCTACACGCTGGCCGGCGCCCACCAGCGGGTGGACTGCGCGAAGTGCCACGTCAACAAGGTCTACAAGGGGCTCAAGTTTGCCCGCTGCGTGGACTGCCACAGGAGCCCGCACCGGCAGCCCTTCGCGGCGGACACCTGCATGACGTGCCACTCGAACGAAACCTGGAAGACGACGAAGGTCGATCACGCAAGGACGCCGTTCCTGCTGAAGGGCAAGCACGCCGAGCTCACCTGTGCGAAATGCCACGTGCAGTCGCCGACCAGGGCGGCGTTGAAGTTCGATCGCTGCGCGACGTGCCACCAGGACCCGCACAAGGGCACGTTCAAGCAGGACTGCAATGCCTGCCACAACGAGGCCGGCTTCCGACGCGGGAACTTCGACCATGACAAGAACACCAAGTTCCCCCTGACCGGCAAGCATGCCGAGTCGCTCGCGTGCGTGAAGTGCCATAAGAACGTGAAGGTCGGCGGGCTGAAGCCGAGCCAGAGCGTGGACTTCCGGGGCCTCTCGACGGCCTGCGTGTCGTGCCATGCCGATGTCCACAAGACCGAGCTCGGCGCGAAGTGCGACACGTGCCATACACCGGCGACGTTCAAGCTTCCCGACTTCAAGCACCCCCGGCTTCCCGAGTTCTTTGCAGGCCAGCACCAGACCGTCGCGTGCGGCTCCTGCCACATCATCCAGAAGCCCGGGGAACCGAAGCGGGTCGCGGCGTCGATCGACGCGTGGACGTTCAAGAACAAGCCCACCGCGTGCGCGTCCTGCCACACCGACGTGCACCTGGGTCAGCTCGGAACCGCGTGCGAGAAGTGCCACACGATCGAGGCGGCCAAGTTTGCGCCGACGCTCTTTGCGCACGCGAAGGCGGCCTTCCAGCTGACCGGCAAGCACGAGACCGTCGAATGCCGGAAGTGCCACAAGTCGGAGACCGGCGCCTTCCCGTCAGGCCGGGGGACGGCCGTCCGCCTGAAGGGCCTGGCGACGACCTGCGAGTCGTGCCACAAGGACCAGCACCTCGGTCAGCTCGGCAACAAGTGCGACACCTGTCACACGACCGCGGGCTTCAAGCTCCCGTCCTACACGCACGCCGTCCGCAAGGATTTCTTCGTCGGCAAGCACGCGACGAAGGAATGCATCAAGTGCCACAAGGTCGAGGAAGGAGCGTTCCCTGCGGGCCGCGGCACGACCGTGCGGTACAAGGGCTCGGCCGGCGTGTGCGTCACCTGTCACGCCGACGACAATCACCGCGGAGCCCTCGGTCGCACCTGCGAGACGTGCCATAACCCGAACGGCTGGAAGAACGGGTCGCGGGCGTTCCACAAGGTCGGCGTGTTCCCGCTCGAAGGCCGCCACCTCACCGTCGAGTGCGCGGCGTGCCACTGGAACGGCACCCTCAAGGGCACACCCACGCGATGCGACCAGTGCCACTGGACCCGCCGCCAGGACGATCGGTTCCAGACGCGCCTGGGCATCGAGTGCGGGAAGTGCCACCGGCCGACCTCGTGGGCCGCCGTGAACTGGAACCACGCGACGATGACCGGCGTCCAGCTCACCCCGGCGCACCGCGCGCTCGGGTGCGAGGGCTGCCACAAGGACCAGAACTTCGCGCCGAGCAGCGTGCTCTGCATCTCGTGCCATGCGGAGGACTACAAGCGGACGCTGAGCCCGGCCCATCAGTCCGCGGGATTCCCAACCTCCTGCGAGGCGTGCCACCTGACGTCACAAACGACATGGTCCCAGGCCAGGTTCGATCACCAGGCCACCTATCAGCTGGTCGGCATGCACGCGACACAGCCGTGCGCGGCGTGCCACAAGGGCGGCGTCTTCAAGGGCACCGCGACCGACTGCTTCGGCTGCCACAAGACGGATTACGATCGGTCCCAGAATCCGAATCACGCAGCGGCGGGGTTCCCGACCACGTGCATCTCGTGCCACCAGAACTCCGATCCGGACTGGCATGGGCGTCCGTTCAACCACAGCCTGGTGTTCCCGCTCGCGGGGGTGCACACGACGCAGGCGTGCGCCGCGTGCCACAAGAACGGCGTCTACAGGGGCACGTCGACCGACTGCTACGGCTGCCACAAGACGGACTACGAAAAGACGCAGAATCCCAATCACGTCTCGGCCGGCTTCGCCACCTCGTGCGAAGGCTGCCACCGTTTCTCGGATTCCGGCTGGCACGCCTCGCCGTTCAATCACAACCTGGTGTTCCCGCTACCCGGCGTGCACGCGGCCCAGGCCTGCGCAACCTGCCACAAGAACGGCGTTTACAAGGGCACCTCGCGCGAGTGCTTCAGCTGCCATAAACCCGATTACGACCGGTCGCAGAATCCCAACCACCTGACGGCGGGCTTCTCGACCAACTGCGACATCTGCCACAGGATGGCCGATCCGGACTGGCACACCCAGTTCAACCATAGCAACGTGTATCCGCTGGTGGGCATGCACGCCACGCAGGCCTGCACGGTGTGCCACAAGAACGGCGTCTACAAGGGCACGGCCACCGAGTGCTACGGCTGCCACAGGACGGATTACGAGCAGTCGAAGAACCCGAGCCACGTGGCGGCGGGCTTCCCGACGACCTGCCAGCAGTGCCACCGGCCGTCGGACCTGAACTGGCGGTCCACGTTCAATCACAACACCGTGTTCCAGCTGGTCGGCGTCCACGCATCGCAGCCCTGCACCTCGTGCCACAAGAACGGGGTCTACGGCGGCACGCCTCGCGACTGCTATGGATGCCACAAGACGGACTACGAGAAGACGCTGAACCCGAATCACCTCTCGGCAGGCTTCTCGACGCAGTGCGACACGTGCCATCGGCCGACCGATCCGAACTGGCACACGACGTTCAACCACTCTCAGTTCTTCCAGCTGGTCGGCACGCATGCCACCCAGCCCTGCACGTCGTGCCACAAGAACGGCATCTACAAGGGCACGCCACGGGACTGCTACGGCTGTCACAAGACGGACTACGACCGCACGACCAACCCGAACCACATCGCAGCCGGGTTCCCGACAACCTGCGACTCGTGCCACAACGCGGCGTCGCCAAGCTGGAGCGCCAGCTTCAACCACAATGCCGTGTTCCAGCTGGTCGGCACGCATGCCACCCAGCCGTGCTCGGCATGTCACGTCAACAACGTCTACAAGGGCACGCCACGAGACTGCTACGGCTGTCACCGGACGAACTACGAACGCACGACCAACCCGAACCACGTCGCGGCCGGGTTCCCGACAACCTGCGACTCGTGCCACAACGCGGCGTCGCCAAGCTGGACCGCCAGCTTCAACCACAATGCGGTGTTCCAGCTGGTCGGCACGCATGCCACCCAGCCGTGCGCGGCGTGTCACATCAATAACGTCTACAAGGGCACGCCACGGGACTGCTACGGCTGTCACCGGACGAACTACGAACGCACGACCAACCCGAACCACGTCGCCGCGGGGTTCCCGACGACATGCGACTCCTGTCACAGCCCGTCGGCTGCGACCTGGACGGCCAGCTTCAATCACAATGCCGTGTTCCAGCTGGTCGGCGTCCACGCCACGCAGCCGTGCACGGCGTGTCACATCAACAACGTCTACCATGGCACGCCGCGGGACTGTTACGGCTGTCACCGGACGAACTACGAGCGCACCACCAATCCAAACCACGTCGCCGCGGGGTTCCCGACGACATGCGACTCGTGTCACAGCCCGTCGGCTACGACCTGGACGGCCAGCTTCAATCACAATGCCGTGTTCCAGCTGGTCGGCGTCCATGCGACCCAGCCGTGCACGGCGTGTCACATCAACAACGTCTACCATGGCACGCCGCGGGTCTGTTACGGCTGTCACCGGACGAACTACGAACGCACGACCAACCCGAATCACCTGGCGGCGGGATTCCCGACGACGTGCGACTCGTGCCACAACCCGGCGTCTGCAACCTGGACCTCGAGCTTCGACCACAACACGATCTTCCCGCTGCTCGGACGCCACCTGACCGCGCCGTGCACGCAGTGCCATGTCAACAACGTCTATCACGGCACGCCGCGCGACTGCTTCTCGTGCCATCAGACGAACTACAACAACACGACCAACCCGAATCACCGCGGGGCCGGGTTCCCCACGACGTGCGAGGTGTGTCACCAGTTCTCCGACTCGTCGTGGACGCTGGGCCGGTTCACTCACTCGGCGTTCCCGATCTCGTCGGGTCGCCATGCCGGCAACGCGTGCTCGGTGTGCCACATCGATCCGAACAACTACAAGACGTTCAGCTGCCTGACCGGGTGCCATCCGAAGTCGTCTACCGACAGTCACCACGTGGGAAGGTCAGGGTACCGGTACGACTCGGTGGCCTGTTACAGCTGCCATCCGAGAGGGAGCTCGTAGAGGCTGCGCGGATGGTCGATGGGCGAACGGCGACACGCGGACGTCCGGGGGCGTGTCAGATCGAGGCCGGGGCATCCCTGGCCTGAGCGGAGTCGAAGGCAGCCCCGGCGAGTCCGGCGGATCTGAAGATTCGCCCTGCATCACATGAGCGTGCCGGCGGCGCCCGGGCGGCGGGCGGCACGCGGGAATGACCGCGACAGGTTCCAGGTGAGTCCGGGCGGGCGGCCGTGGGCAGGCAGCCGAGGGCTTGGGGGCTCTTCGGACTGCCAACGTGGCCGGGGGCGGGCTGGCGATGCAACGTCGCCGGCCCGCCCGAAGTACTTCAGACCCAGATTTCAAGCCAGGCTGAGCCGTGCCCGGAGGAAGGTGCGCCGGGCCTGCCGGTCCCCTTCCCCTTTTCGACAAGCTTCGAGACACCAGGTCTCGCTGTCGCCGCTCGTGAAGAAACGCGGAAATCTGGACAGTTGGTCGACCGAATCTGCGGCGCCGGTCTGGTCATGCTGACGCCCGCCGCTATCTTCTGCGTGAGTTCCGCCTCGCGATGTCGGTAGCTCTCTCCTTCCATCGGGATGATCTCGGCGTGATGCGTGTTCTCCCGACCAGTGACAGCCGCGAAGGGTCGCGGCAGTACTCCGACCCGCATTGGAGACAGGGAAGCGCGACCGAGCCGGAAATCTGGTCCCGGTTTCCAGGACGGACCGCATTTTCCGGACGCTAATTATCCTAGGATATTGGTAAGATTAAGCTTGCGTCGTTTCTTCGGCCCCGCAGTGCGAGGCAAGTCCGGAGGCCCGGCCATGCCGCTTCGAATCCAGATTTCCGGCACGACGCAGCAGGAGCAGTTCGACCACGATCACGGCCCGATCGAGTTCGGGCGCGGTCCGCGCCGCGAGGTCCCTCGGGTCGTCATCGACGACCCCTCGGTGTCGCGCGACCAGTTGCGCATCGAGGAACTGCCCGATGGCAGTGTTCGCGTCGAGAACCTCAGCGCAAGACAGGCGATCGAGGTTGCCGGCGGCGAGCGGGTCGCCACACGACAGTCGCGCAGTCTCGCCCCCCCGGTTGTGCCTGACCGTCCGGCGCACCAGGATTTCCATCGATTCGAGCGGTTCGGAAGCTCGACGCGCCGTCTCGTCCACCCGGCACGAGCAGGAGCACGCGCAAACCGCGTTCGGCGCGGAGCAGGCGCCGACAACCGGGGACCTGGCGGCGCGGCACACCGGGCAGGTCGCCGTGTCATCGCCGTCCGGTCGCCCGGAAGCAACCGAGGAAGGGCTGGTGGCGCTCGAGCCGGCGCCGGGTGCTCCGCATCGAGGCGGGCTCCCCGCCCGTCCATCCCCCGCCGGCGATACTGTCGAGCACCTCACAGAGTGGCTGCACGCCATCGTCGAACTCCAGCAGGCGGCGCCTGGCTCGGCCGAGTTCTTTCAGCGGACGGCGCAGGCCATGCTGGATCTGGTAGGCATGGACCAGGGCATGGTGCTCTTAGCGGACGAACACGGCTGGAAGGTTGCCGCCACGGCGGGCGCCGACGGCGAGGGAGCCGCGCGCTACAGCCGGACGATGGTCGAGTACGTCGCCAAGAACAGGCGGACCTTCTACCAGGATCTCGAACAGATGGCCCGGATGAGTTTCAGCCTGGCGCGAGTCGAGGCGGCCGTGGCCGCGCCCATCTTCGGGCTTCGAGACGAGGTGGCGGGTATCCTGTACGGGGCCCGAAGCCGGGGGATCTTCGCGCGAGGCTCGGTTGGCCCGCTGGAAGCCCAGCTGGTGCAGCTCCTGGCGGCCGCGGTCGGAGCCAACCTCGCGCGATCGACGGCCCTGCGGACCCGGGTCCAGTTCGAGCAGTTCTTCTCGCCCGAGCTGGTCCGGGAACTCGAGCAGAACCCCAATCTCCTGGAAGGCCGGTCGCAGGAGGTGACGCTGGTATTCACGGACCTGCGGGGGTTCACGGCCCTCTCGCAGCGGCTTGGCGCCGCGCGCACGTGCCGCATGGTGCGCGACATGATGGAGGGCCTCTCCGAGCAGATCGTCGCGCAGGGCGGCGTCATCGTGGACTACGCCGGCGACGGCATCCTGGCCATGTGGAACGCGCCGACCGAGCAGCCCGACCACGCGATCCGGGCCTGCCGTGCGGCGCTGGCGATGCTCGGTGAACTGCCGCAGATCAATCAGCGATGGGGGCAGGAGGCCGGCGACGCCCTGTCGCTCGGCATCGGCATCAACAGCGGCCCGGCCCAGGTCGGCAACACGGGAAGCAGCCGCAAGTTCAAATATGGCCCGCACGGGCACACCGTGAATGTGGCCAGCCGCGTGCAGGACGCAACCAAGATCCTGGGTCTCCCTCTGCTCGTCACCGGGGCGGTTCGGGACCTGCTCCCGCCCTCCATGTATACGCGCCGGCTTGGACAGGTGCGTCTGCCGGGCGTGGAACAGCCCGCGGTCCTGTACGAACTCCAGGGTGAGCGCCCCTCGGATCAGTGGCTGCACTTGCGCGACACCTACGAGGAAGGGCTGGCGCTGTACGAGGCGGGCGAATGGTCGAGGGCGTGCCAGACGGTGGCTCCCATGTTGCCCTCGGCCGGGGGCGAGGAGAGATACGACATCCCCACGCTGAAGCTGCTGCGGAGGGCCTGGGAGTGCCTGGAATCGCGCCCCAATCCGTTCGTGCCCATCGTGGACGTGAGTACGAAGTGACGGGCGGAGGCGGAACGCGCCAGACGAAGCACGGGAGAATCGACGATGAGTGGAATGGGGCTGTTGACGCTGGGCGTTGGTGACGCCTTCTCCGCTCGGTTCTACTCGAGTTGCCTGGCGCTCGAAGCCGATCGACGATGGCTCCTGATCGACTGCCCGCATCCGATCCGCAAGATGCTGCGGGAAGCTGGCCAGCAGTCGGGGCAATCGGTGGACCTCGACGAGGTCGCCGGGGTGGTGCTGACCCATCTCCACGCGGATCACTGCTCAGGGCTGGAAACCCTGGGATTCTATTGCCGCTACGTCCTGGGGCGCAGAATCCGGCTCCTGGCGCACCCGCTCGTTGCCTCCCGCCTGTGGGACGGACACCTCGCAGCCGGCATGCAGTTTTCCAACCAGGGCGCGCCGAGCGCGCCGGTCGAGCGGCGCTTCGAGGATTTCTTCGACTGGGTCCCGCTCGACGAAGCTGCGCCCGTCGCATGCGAGGCCTTCCGCATACGGTGCCATCCGACGGTGCATTCCGTGCCGACAACCGCCGTGATCGTCGAGGCGGACACGACCAGCGTCGGGTACAGCGCTGACACGAGCTTCGATCCCGCGCTCATCGAGTGGCTGTCGGCGGCGGACCTGATCGTGCACGAGGCGGGTCCGGGCCACATGCACACGCCGTATGAGCAGCTCCTGGGGCTGTCGTCATCGCTACGTGCGAGGATTCGACTGATTCACTACCCAGACGACTTCGACATCGCGTCCAGTGAGATCGAGCCCCTCAGCCAGGGGAGCTACCAGTCGCCCGCAGCGCGTGGCCGTGCGCCTGGCGGTCCGGTGCGCGCGCTTGGGAACCGGTAACGGTTCATCTGCTCATCCGAGGCAGAAGATGGCCGAACCGAGCGTGACGGCGATCTACTATCGAGGGCTCGCGCAATTCACGGACGGGAACCTGGCTCTGTCCGAGCGCGACTTTCGCGCGGTGCTCGAGCGCAGACCGGCGCACGCAGGGGCCCTCCACTACGCCGGCCTCGTGTCGCAGCAGTCCGGCCGGACGCGCCGCGCCCTTCGGCTGCTCCGGCAGTCGGTCGCGGCGGACCCCCGAAGCGCTGTCTACCAACTGAACCTCGGGAACCTGTTCCATCAACTGAAACGGACGCGCGACGCCATCGTCGCCTGGGAGGCCGCGGGCCGGCTCGACAACAGGCTCGAAGACGCGTTCACCAACGTCGGTCTGACCTGCGCCGAAATCGGCGATCACCGTCGGGCAGCCGAGGCGTTCTCGCGAGTGACCGAGATCAACCCGGATTCAGCCGGTGCGTTCCGCCGCCTGGCCGCGGCACTCAGGCAACTCGGGCGCATCGATGAGGCGCGACAGGCCGAAGCCAGGGCGCGGGCGCTCTCGAGGGACCCGCGGGCGCTGGTCAGATTTGCTGCGGCCCGCTGGAGGGCTGTCCGCCCCGACGAGTGCCTGATTGCGCTGCGAAGAGCGGTGCGGATCGCGCCGGGTGACGCGGAGGTCCACTTTCAGCTGGCGAGCGCCCTTGCCAACACGGGACGGACCGCCCAGGCCCTGAAGGCGTACGCGCGCGTGCTATCGATCGATCCGCGCCACGCGTCCGCGCGCTTCCGTGCCGCCGCGCTTCGAGGTGAAGCGCCGCCGCTGCCACCATCCGACTACGTCGAACGGGTGTTCGACGCCTTCTCGACGTTCTACGACGAGCACATGATCGGCAATCTGCGCTACCGCGGCCCGGCGTTGCTGTGGCGCGCCGTTCGACGCGTACTCGACCAACAGAGGAAGAAGGCGCGTGGACTGACTGTCCTCGATGCCGGCTGCGGAACAGGCCTCGCCGCCGGCGTCTTGAGAGGCGCGGCACGTCGCCTGGTTGGCGTGGATCTGTCGCCCGGCATGGTCGCGAAGGCACGGCTGCGCGGTGCATACGACCAGCTGATCGTCGGCGACCTCGCCAGGATCCTCGAGGCCAACCAGGAGAGGTTCGACCTGATTTTCAGCTCGGACGTCTTCAACTATTTCGGGGATCTGTCGATTCCGATTCGAGCCGCGGCCGGCTCGTTGAAGAGCGGAGGGATGCTCGCGTTCACCCTCGAGGCAGGCAACGGTACCGGGTACGCGATTACCCGGAGCGGGCGCTACACGCACTCGCCTGCGTTCGTGCGTGCGACCGGCGCCGCCTGCGGCTTCGTCGCACGGCACATCGGCACCGGCACCCCGCGCTACGAGCGCGGCATGCCGGTGCGTGCCACCGTGGCGGTGCTGCAACGCGCATAGGCGCCGAACCTGTCGACGCCTACCGCTGCTTGTGCATCATCCCTCCCACCGGGTTCTTCCTGGTGTCGAGATCCTTGGGCTTGCTGGTCTTCTTGGCGCTCGAACTCTTGTTCACGATGACCTCCTTTGATCTGCCTCTAGTCCTTGATCCGTACCCCACCCGCGGGGTTGTTCCGGGTGTCGAGATCCCTGGGCCTGCGTGTCTTCTTGGCGCTCGGCTTCTTGTCCATGGCTCTCTCCTTTGATCGGGCTCTAGTGCTTGTCGAGCACTCCCCCTACGGGGTTCTTTCTGGTGTCCAGATCTCTCGGCGTGCGTGTCTTCTTGGCGCTCGCTTCCTGTCCATGCCCGTCTCCTCCGACGACCAGTCATTACTTGAACTTGTTCAGGGCCCCGCCCGCGGGGTTGTTCCGGGTGTCCAGATCCTTGGGCTTCCGTGTCTTCTTGGCGCTCGCCTTCTTGTCCATGACCGTCTCCTGGTCCCAGCCACTACCACTTGTCCATCTTCCCGCCTGCGGGGTTGTTTCTGGTGTCGAGGTCCTTGGGCTTGCGTGACTTCTTGGTGGTCTGTTTCTTGTCCATGGGTGTCTCCATCGGTTGATTCGATCATTTTCTGGGCAGCGACGAATTGTTGCGCTGGCCGAATACGATGGCCTTGCGTGAGCCCCCGCGCACGTCGGTGTCGGGCAGAAGGTCGTTGAGCCGGATCGGCCTCGACGGTGTGACCTTCCGCGCGCTGCGATCTTCGGCCGTCTTTCCGGCGGTCTTCTTGGCACCCATATCGGCTCAGCGGATCTGCCGGGTGTCATCGCAAGGTCGGTACCAGACGACGACCACGTCGAATTGGAGCCAATGCGGGGGAGGTCCGGCCTGGTTCGCCGTTCGACCGGTCCTCCAGAGGACCGGCGCGGCATCGTTTCGCGACCGGGCGGTTTCATTACTGGACCGTCCGCCGCAGACGCCGGAAGAGCGTCGTCCTCGAGATCCCGAGCAGGCGCGCCGCGCGGTGCTGGTTGTGCCCCGCCAGGTCGTACACCTGGTGGACGTGGCGGTCCACCGCCGAGGCCAGCGACAGGTCCTGGCCATTCGGATGGGAAACCTGAGGGGAAGCCGGTTCTCGGTGATTCGATGCCGGGGCGTCGCCGTCGAGATCGACATCGTCGGGGCGTATCGTGTCACCCTCGGCCAGCAGGACGATCGCCTGGATCGTGTGGTCCAGCTCTCTGAGGTTGCCCGGCCAGTCGTGCTCCATGAGACGATCGAGCGCGCTGGGGTCGATGGCCGAGATGGCCCGTCCGAGCCGCTCGGCCCAGTGTTGAACTTCCCACGCGATGAGCGCCGGCAGGTCCTCCCTGCGCTCACGCAGCGGCGGGAGGACGAGCGTCAGACCGTTGAGCCGCTGGTAGAGATCCTCCCTGAACAGCCCGCGCCGGATGCGATCGCGCAGCGACACGTTGCTCGCGGAGACCACCCGGACATCGGCCTTTCGCACCACCTCGGAGCCGAGGCGCTCGAACTCACCGTATTCGACCGCGCGCAGGATTTTCGCCTGCGCGAGCGGGCTCATGTCGGCGATCTCGTCGAGGAACAGCGTCCCGCCGTCGGCCACCTCGAACTTCCCTCGCAGCGACCGGTCGGCGCCGGTGAAGGCGCCCCGCTCGTGGCCGAACAGCTGGCTCTCCAGCAGGGTCTCGTTCATCGCGGCGGCGTTGAAGGAGACGAACGCCCGGCCGGCGCGGCGGGACGAGTCGTGAATGGCGCGCGCGAGCAGCGTCTTCCCGGTGCCTGTCTCACCGAGCAGGACCAGCGGCACGTCCGACCGCGCGGCCACAAGGGCCCGCTTCAGGCAGGCCTGCATCTCGAGGTTCTGACTCGTCAGCTCTTCGACGCGCATAGGGTTGTCCTCAGCTACGGCTTCGCGGCGACGTTCTCCCGCAGCTTCCGAAGAGGTTCGAACACGTACTCGATCACCGTTCGCCGTCCGGCCAGGACCCTCGCCTCCCCTCGCATCCCCGCGCGCAGCGCCAGTCCAGCAGCGGCCGCACCGAGCGACTGTCCGTCGAGCGTCGCGTGGAGGACGAACCCTTCTCCGCCCGTGAAGGCCATGGCGGCGGGGCTGACCCACTGCACGGTTGCCCGGCCGGTGCCGAAGCGTTCGTAGGGATAGGCCTGGTAGAAGAGCTGGACGCGCTGGCCGACGCGCAACCGCGACACGCCGCCTTCGGGCGGCGCGATCTCGGCAATCAACGCCGAGTCGGAGCGTGCGATACGGCACATCTCCTGCCCGAACGAGACGACATCCCCGGGGTTCCGTTTCTGAATCGCGACCACGGTCCCGTCAAACGGGGCGGCGACGCGCACCACGTCCTCGCGCGCTCCTTCCAGCAGCTTCTGCAGCGTCACGATCCGGACGGCGGTCTTGCGCCGCTCGAGCTCCAGCTCGCCCACCTGCTTGCGGTTCCCGGTCCGCATGCGCGCCAGCTCGAGGACCGCCATTTCGCGCGCTGCTCGGGCAACGGCCAGGTCCCGCTCGCCCTTCGACGCCTCGAGCTGCTGCGACTTGAGATCGACGAGCGACACCAGGCCCTCGGCGTCGAGTCGTTCGTAACGCTGGAGGAAGTCGCGCACGGTCTTCACGTAGTCCTGCTCGTAGGCGAGGTCCTTCTCCATCTGGCGGATCTTCGTCGTCTGGATTTCGAGCGCCGCGCGCTGGTCCTCAGCCAGCAGGGCCTCGCGCCGGTCTATCGAGTCCTGGTCCTGTTCGAGCGTCCGCAACTCGGACGTCCAGTTGCGCAGTTCCTGGGACCGGATCACGAACAGGGCCTGCCCTTTCCGCACCTCCTCGGTTTCCGTCACGAGAATCGTCGCCAGCACGCCCTCGCGCGGGGCCCGCACGGGATCCGCACCCGCCTCCGGCACCAGCACGAACTGGCACCGAACCGTGTCCGGGACCGACACCACGAGTGCGGCGCCGACCACCGCGCCGAAGACCACGATCAGGAAGAGGCCGAGCGCCATCGCAAACGAAATGGGCAGCGTCGTTGGAAACAGGTCGCTTCCACTCGATCCGTCGCTTGTCCACGCCGGCTGGTTGCCTTCAGGTGTGTTCATGGCTCGTCGTCACGGATTCACAGCCCCAGCTGCTGGCTGCAGAGGTAGAAGTACAGGCCGCGCCGGGCCATGAGCTCGGCGTGAGTGCCTCGTTCCGCGACCTGCCCTTTTTCCAGGACCAGGATCGAATCTGCGTTGCGGATCGTGCTCAGGCGGTGCGCGATCACGATCGAGGTGCGCCCGCCGAGCAGGCGCTCCATGTTCTGCTGCACGGCCGTCTCCGATTCGGAGTCGAGTGCGCTTGTCGCCTCGTCGAAGATCAGGATCGGCGGGTCGGCATAGAGCGCCCGCGCGATCGCGATACGCTGCCGCTGCCCGCCGGAGATGGCGAGGCCGCTCTCGCCGATCCGCGTCTCGTAGTGCATCGGCAGCCGGAGGATGAAGTCGTGCGCGTTGGCGGCGCGGGCGGCCCACATCACGCGATCCACGTCCGGATCGGGATCGCCAAACGCGATGTTGCGCAGAATCGTCTCGTTGAAAAGGTAGTTCTCCTGGAGCACGATGCCGATCTTCCGGCGCAGCTCGCGGTAGTTCAGCGTCTTCATGTCGACGCCGTCGAAGAGGATCGCGCCCTCGGTCGGCTCGAGCAGTCCCGACAGGCACTTGATGAGCGTCGTCTTGCCCGAGCCGCTGCGCCCGACAATCGCAGTCGTGCGCCCGGGCGGAATCTCGAGGCTGATGCCGCTGAGGATGGCGGGCGCTTCGCCCCCGCCGTACCGGAACCCGACGTTGCGCAGCTCGATGTGCCCTTCGAGCGTCGGGACGGGGCGCAACCGCGACCTGTCGTACCCCTGTTCCGGCTCGTTTTCGAAGATGTCGCTGAGGCGGTTCAGCAGGACGCTGGACATCTGCCAGTCGTCCCAGAACGACAGGACCCTGACAATGGGCGTGTAGGCCATGGCCATCAGGGCGTTGAAGGCGACGAAGCCACCGATGGTGATGGTGCCCGCGATCACCATCCGCGCGCCGACCCACAGGAACAGCACGGCCGACACCATGCCGACCGCCTGCACGGCGGTGTCGTAGGCCATGATGATGAAGTTCGCCCGGAACTGCTTGTCGGCCACGCTGACAAACTGGTTCAGCATCGCGCTGCGGAAGGTCTGCTCGGCCGAGGTCGCCTTCATCGTCTCGATGCCCTTGATCGCGTCGATCTGGAACGAGGAGTACTTGCCGTGGCTCTCCTCGAGCTGCGCGAACAGCGGGCGCAGGACCTTCGTGGAGAATGCCATGAGCCCGGCATACGCCGGGGACACCACGAGGAACACGCCGACCAGCGTCAGACTGTAGGCCGCCATGATGCCGATGGCCGCGCCGATCTGGACCACGGCGAGCAGGCCGCCGATGCCGTTCTGCACGACGAACTCGCGGACCTGGCGGGCGCCCTGGAGCCGCCGCTGGATGTCGCCGGTCCGCCGGGCGCTGAAGTACGACATGGGCAGCGCCAGCATCCGCCGCGTCAGGAAGTCGAGGATCGAGGCGTCGATCCGGACGGCGGCGAAGCTGAGCATGTAGCGTTCGAGCAGGTTGCCCGCGAGCATGAACACCAGCGCCGCCACCATGCCCGCGGCGATGAGGTTCAGCAGGTCGAGGTCGCGCTCCACGACCACCCGATCGACGACAACCTGGGTGAACACGGGCATCGACATCTGCAGCACGCTCACCACGACGGAGAGGACGAGAACCCGCGTCAGGATTCCCCTGAACGGGGCCAGGAACGGCACCACCCAGGCGATCGAGGAACGGCCCACCGGCGCGTGCGCGAAGGCATCCGTGTAGTCGAACAGCGCGGCGTAGCCCGACCACTTCTGATCGAACTCCTCGCGCGAGATCGACCGGAGGCCGAGGGCCGGGTCGGCGACGCGCACGGAGTGCCTGCCGACGTGAACCAGCACGATCCAGTGGTTGCCTTCCCAGTGCACGATCGACGGGAGCGGCATGCGATCGAGGTTCCGGCGCGACACCTTCACGCCGCGCGCCGCGAGGCCGAGCTCCGTCGCGGCGTGGCACAGGGCCCGCAGGCTCGTGCCGTCGTAGGCGGTGTGCGTGAGCTGGCGAATTCGAGTGAGGCTCACGCGCCGGCCGAAGTGCCGGCAGATCATGCCGAGCGCCGCCGCGCCGCAGTCCATCTCGTCGATCTGCTGGACCCAGGGGAACCGGCGGATGCGGCGCCCGCGCTTCGTGAAGAGGCCCTCGTCGGTCGCGAACGGGTCGGCATCCTCGTCGGCCGCCGTCTCCGTTGCGGCCCGCTCGCGCCCGGCCTCCTCCTCCCCGCCGAGGGCCACCTTGTTGTGCGCGGCCAGTTCGGCCGGCAGCATTTCTTCAGCGAAGTCGAGGGGGACGCGTGCCTCGCCCTTCGCGTTGTACTGGGCAGCCCGGGTGTCGAGGACCCGGCGCAGCTCGGGATAATCCCTGGCGAGCGCGGACAGGGACTCTGGCGCGAGCGCGAGCAAGCGGCACTCGGTGAGCGCTTCGACCGAGGCCGTGCGCGGTGAACCGCGCAGCACTGACAGTTCGCCGAAATAGTCCCCGGTCCGAAGGAACGCGACGTTTCGCGGCCTGCCGTGGTCGCCGATGTAGACGCGGGCACGGCCCGACTCGATCACGTACATCGGCCCGGCCGGCTCGCCCTCGCGGATGACGGTGTCGCCGGCGGCGGCGGTCATGGGCGTGAGCCGTTCGACCAGCGCGCG
The DNA here is from genome assembly GCA_963843385.1 of uncultured Acidobacteriota bacterium. Classification (GTDB taxonomy): domain Bacteria; phylum Acidobacteriota; class Vicinamibacteria; order Vicinamibacterales; family JAKQTR01; genus CAVOHU01. Next base: position 348,777 of record CAWJJY010000001.1, on the reverse strand, counting down.
CTGCACCGGGAACGGGAGCCGGCCCAGATCGGTGAACTCACGGAGAAAGGTCTGCAGGGTCCGATGCCTGACGAGCAGCGTCATGGCGTCGTGCAGGGCCGGGACCTCCTCGAGCAGGCGCTGAAAGTCCCGGCGATCGAGGCGCAGGACCGAGACCTCCGAGCTGCATCGAACCGTGGCATTGCGCGGTTCACCCTGCAGCAGCGCCATCTCGCCGAACTCCTCCCCGGCCCGAATCACGCCGAGCGGAAACTCCTCGCCGCCTTCGCTGGTCTTGACGACGCGCGCGTGGCCGGATGTGAGGATGTAGAAGGCATCGCCGGGGTCGCCCTCCCGGACGATGGCGTCGCCGAATCCGTAGGAGGCTTCCTGCAGCGTCGAGGTCACACGATCGCGCAGCGGCGGCGGCAGATAGCGGAAGAACGGATTGTCTTCGATGACCTTCGCCGCCTCATCTGTCATTGAGTGCCTCGTCTTCGTCGAGCGACTCCGTGAAGCGTCATGCCCAGCGAATGTGTTGCTGCATGAGGTCATCGATGGCACGGTCGACCAGGGCCGATTCGATTCGCCCTCGCACGCGGGGGTCGTCCATCGAGGGATCCTGCTTGGCCAGTACGCGGCAGACGACCATCCGGCCCCCGATCTCGAGGGGCGCTATGAGCTCGCCAGGGGCCACCGACATGGCCGGCTGCCTCAGGGCCTCGGGAAGCTCGTCGAGGAACAGGCGCGATGCCAGAATGTCGGCACCGGCCCGACGCGACACGTCCTCCAGGGGTTCGCCGTCCTGCGCGACGCACAGCCATGCCTCCCGTGCGGCGCCGGCAGCAGCGAAAGAAGCCAGCTGCAGGTCCAGTTGCATCAGGGTCGTGCCGCGCGCCGCCAATTCGCGATCGGCGTGCGCGGTGGCGGAGGCCTCGCGGCATCTGTCGAGGAACTGGCGCTCCATGGCCGTCAGGTCATCCGCCCACCCGGGCTGGCTGCCCGCGTGGTTGGCCGCCAGCCTGACGGCCACTCGGGCGGCGAAATCGCGCTTGAAGCCCGCCAGGTGGTCCCCGAAGACGATCTCGGGCCAGAGGCAGTTGTCGACCTCAACCGGCTCGGGACGGTAGTCGCGTTCTATGACCGGCAGCTCGATGAGGAAGCGGCGGTGCCAGATTCGGCGTTCGAGCCAGGCTGAGAAGTCGTCGAGCGAAAGCTCGTGAACCTCCAGCCATCCTTCGGTTTCGTCGGCGGTGGTGAGATCGTGCTCGGTGCGGTACGCGTCCGCGGCGGATTCGACCTCGTCAGGGTCGAGCGCGAATCCCTCCTCGTCGGCGTACTGCCGGCAGGCAATGCCGATGCTCGTCTGCAGCCGTACGGGATTGAGCGCAGACCGGTGCTCGGCGGCGCGAACCGCATCAGCGCTGGTGAAGTCGCGCCCGCCCGCCCGAAAGATGACCTTGTCGGACCCGAGCATGTCTGATTGTGAAATCGAGAGTAACGCCAGAATGCCCGACTAATCCGGTCGGTGTCAAGATGACAAACGAGGTCGCCGCAAGAAATTGTGGCTCTTGCACCCTGATTCGACGTGAACGGGAAGGGCCCGTCCCGGTCGCGCCGGGGTCTGGCCAGGTTGACTTCTGGTAGCGTGCGCGGATACTGGATGGAAGCGGCCATTCGCCTGGGCCGCTGTTTTTCCACGGCCCCCCAAGTTCTTCCGGCTGCGAGCACGATCCAGAATCACTCGTCACCCACATCCTGCGGAGAATAGATATGAGCACGCCACACGAGTCTCTCAAGGGTCGAGCTGGCAGCGATCGAGTGAAGAAGAGGCGGGCGGTCCGATTGGCCGGATCTGCCAAACCCGCGAGCGCGCGCGTGACCGGCAGCGTCAGCGCCAAGGACAGGGCCGACCCGATTCGGCCGAACCCCGCCCGGAAACCGCAGTGGCCGGACCAGCACACGCTCGAGTGCATGGTGGCGGAGGCAGCGTACTACCTCGCTGAGAAGCGGAATTTCGCGCCCGGGCACGAGGAAGCGGACTGGCTGGCCGCCACCGAGCAAATTACCGCTCAGCTTCGACGCGGGCATACCCCCGTGCGCAAGGACTAGCCCGGGCGACTTCTTGAGCCCCTCGACGGCGCTCGGGGCTTCCTGAGCATGTCGAAGGAAGCACCGCGCGTTGCGCGGTGTCGAAGGTCGGCGGCGTGAAAAACCCGCGTGCCGCCGGCGCACGATGAGCGTACGCGCAGCGTTTGCGGAGCGTGCGGGCTAGCGAACGGCAGCCGGGTTCTTCAGCCCGTTCCCGGCCATGGCGCTGGTGGATGGCGGATCGGACCTCTTCGCCCGTAGCATCCGGCGGATGTCCACTGCGAGGACCACGAGCCCGACAGCCAACGCGATCGGGAACGCCCGTGACATCCACAGATTGATGGCGTTGGTGATGACCAGCGCTCGGGCAGGCGCCAGGTTGTCCGCGGCGAGATCCGCCATCAGATTCGCCCTGGTCACCCAGCAGAACAGCCCCGATCCGGAGAGATCGAGCACCAGACGCAGGACGGCGCGCTGGCGTGTCCAGCGGGGTCGGAACAGGTTCACCCCGGCCATGACGATGCTCGCCACCGAGATCAGCAGGAGTCCCCAGTAGAAGTACGGCCACACCGGCGCGAGCGTGATGCTCCATCCCGGTCGGACGAACACGAGCGCGGAGGAGACGGCGATGATCCACCAACTGCAGAAGACCGTGTTCACCACCAGCTCTACGACCGAGTCGGCGCGGGGTATCCGGTTCGGGTCCCGCACGGCGGGCAGCCTGTGCGGGTCCCAGTCCTGGAGGAACTTCGACTTCCTCTCTGCCCTCTCGAGTACCGCGAAGACCACCGTCACCGTGCCGATCGCCAGGAGCGCAACAACCCAGAAGCCACTCCAGAACTCACCCACCATCGCGATCCAGCCTGCACTGGAATGTGCGACTCGATAGGCCGGGCTGAAGATCATCAGGCCTGTCCACACCAGGATCCACGGCACCAGGTAGCACGCCACCACGAGCTTCAGCACGAACACATAGATGGGGAACCACACGGGCCCGATCAGATGTTCGGGCGGCAGATAGCGCTCGGCGACCAGCACCGGCCGCCCGAGACGGACGAGGATGGCCTCGACCTCTGCGGTGGTGGCCTCTCGGCCGAGCTCGGCCTCCCTGTCGTCGATCTGCGATCGGATGTCCTCCGAGAGTTCGGCGATGATGTCCTGCTTCTGCGCTTTGGGCAGCCAGAACTTCACGGCCTGCAGGTAGCGATCGAGAACGTCCATGCCGGGTCTCCTTAAAGGATGCCGTCGAGCGAGGCGTTGATGCTCCGCCATTCCGCGAGCAGGTGCTCGAGGACCACCGTGCCGTCCGGGGACAGGCGGTAGAAGCGCTTGTTCCGCCGGTCCTCCTCGCGCCACTCGCTGACCAGCAGGCCCTGGCTCTCCAGCCTCCGGAGCAGCGGATACAGCGTGCCTTCGTCGATGGCCATCCCGCGGTCGGCCATGACCTTGCGCAGCGTGTAGCCGTACTGCTCGGCTCGGAGCGCGGCAAGGACCGCGATGACCAGGCATCCGCGGCGCAGTTCGAGCCGGAGGTTGTCGAACGGGCTGAGGGGGTCTGTGCTATGTGCCATATGGTGTACGTCACACACTATATGTCACACAGTATCACCCGTCAAGTCCCCGCGCAAGCGATGCGCCCGGCCAGGACCTGCGCTATCGCTCCTGTCCCGCGCCGCGGCGGTCGATCCACTTCAGGATGAAGTAGCTGAGCACGCCGATGACCGCCATGCCCGACAGGAACGCGGGGTACGCGACCCGCCAGTTCTGGGGCCCGGTCATCATGCTCCACTCCGACATGCCGCCGACGCCGGCCAGAAAGGAGAGCGGCATGAAGATGGTCGTGATGAACGTGAGCCGCCGCACGACCTGGTTGGTCCGGTTCCCCAGCAGCGCGAGCTCGTTGTTGACGAGCGAGAGATGGATTTCCAACAGCGAGGAGATCAGCTCGCGGGAGACTTCGATGAGCTCGACGAACTTGACGAGGTGATCGTACACGTCGCGGAACCGGAAGATCGACGCCTCGGAGATGTAGGGCGAGTCCCGCCGGCAGATTTTGACCAGGATCTCGCGCTCGTGGAACAGGCTCTTCCGGATCGCGAGCAGGCTGCGCCGCAGCTCCAGCAGGCTCGAAGGGTCGAACGCCGCGGAGCCCTTGCGCAGCGCTTCCTCCTCGGCGGTATCCAGGTCGTCCTGCAGCGCTTCGATCGCGAGGAGCTTGCGGTCGACGATGTGATCGAGGATGAGATGCAGGAGGAAGTCCGGCCCCTTCCCGACCGCAGCCCGGTCCAGGCGGATCCGTTCCTCGAGCCGCGCCCGCCCCGCCTCGGTCTCGGCGTGCGCGCTCACCGTCACGAGGAATCCCTGCCCGAGGAAGAAATCGACTTCCTCGATATGGAGCGCCCGGTCACTGAATTGGTACCGATTGAAGAGCACGAACGTATTGCCGGGAAAATCCTCGATTTTCGGGATCTGCTGATCGTCCAGGCAGTCCTCGATGGCGAGCGGGTGCAGCCCGAACGGTTCAGCCAGCAGGAGAAGATCGTCCCGCGCGGGATCGACGACATCGATCCACACGTAGCCTCCAACCGCGCTCGCCGAGAGCGCCTCGGCGGCGGTGGGGAAACCGGTCAGCTGTCCGTCCCGGGACACGTGAAAACTGCGCAGCTCTGACATGAGTAGCGCTCCTTCGACAAACCGCGTCCTGCAGGGAGCCGGAGAGGCCGCGGTTCATGCCCGCCGCCTCAGGTTCCCGAACGCGCGGTCGCAACGCCCGGGCGATCATACACTTCAGCGGGCACGATCCCGCCTGCGAGCGGTCGCCCGCGTGGACGCCGGATTTCTCTACTTCTGCGGCGGAGGCGCCGGGACCGCCTTTCGCTCGGAGAGGATGTTGAGGATCTTCCGCTTCTTGGGATCCAGCTGCCCATTTCACCCTCATCAATTCGATCGGCCTGAATAGGTGGAGCCCGATGACGATGGCACCACACCGGCATACGTTCGAGTATTCCGCCCGGTTCTCAGTATCGCGATGCGACCCGCCTCGCCCAACGAAGTTTCGCGGCGCTGGCGCGAGAATTCCGGCGGCACTCGTCGGCGCCCGGACGAATGAGGTCGGTGGCAATTGCGGAGTAGGTCCCCGACCGGAGTCCAGCCTGGAAGGCCTTCTTCACCCTGCGGTCTTCACCGGAGTGGAACGTCACCACGGCGAGGCGTCCTCCAGAGTTCAGGCATTGAGGCACCTCCCTCAGGAAAGTCTCGAGGGCAGTCATCTCCTCATTCACCGCGATTCGCAGGGCCTGGAACACACGCCGCACGCTCTTCTCCTTCTCATCGTCGGATACGTGCGGGAGCGCCGCACGAACGGCGTCCGACAAGGCGGTCGTATCGTCGATGACCGATCCCGCCAGCGCATCAGCCAGGCCGCGAGCGTCAGGCTGGTCGGCAAGGTCCTCGAGAATATCCGCAAGATTCGTCGCACTCATCCTGCGCAGCAGGGCGGAGGCGGGCTGGCCCCGGTTGGGGTTCATTCGCATATCGAGCGGGCCCGGTAGCTTGAACGAGAATCCGCGGGCTGGCGAGTCGAGTTGCATCGACGAGACACCGAGATCGGCCAGGACGAGGTCGGCCCCCGAGATCGCCTCTTCAGCGAGCGCGCGGGGCAGGCCCGCGAAGTTCGACCGCCGGGCCACGAATGCATCCGGACCAAATCCAAGCCTGCGCATCCGAGCCTCGGTTTTCGGCAACTCAACAGGGTCGACATCGAGCCCAACGAGCTTCCCGCCGGGCAGCACGCGTTCCAGGATCACGCGGGCATGTCCGCCGTAGCCCACCGTGCAGTCAACGGCGATTTCGCCGGGCTGTGGATTGAGCACCTCGAGGATTTCCGAAACCAGGACGGGGATGTGTGTGCCGGCCGGGGTCTTTCCGGATGCGAGAACCTTGGCCACCGTCTCGGGATAGGTCTCGGGTGAATGTTCCTTGTACTTCGCGTCGAAGGTGCGCGGGTGCGTCCCGGAATAGCGCGGACGCCGGCGATGAAGATCGGGCCGGTCGTCTGTCATAGCTCGTCGTACTTCGCATTCGAACCGCGGGCCTTCGCAACCGGATAGCGTCGCTCGTTAATGGCGAGCTTGTTCCTGATCGCCGCGGCGAGATCAATTCCGCAATTGTCCGAGAGTTCGAACAGGAGGATGGCGACATCGGCAATCTCGGATTCGATCTCCGACCGGCGAGTCTCAACGCGCTGGTCGGACTGCTCGGGACTCTGCCAGACGAAGTGCTGGAGCAGCTCGCCCGCCTCGGCGGTGATGGCGACGGCGAGTTCTTTCGGGTTGTGAAACTGCCGCCAGTCGCGCGCATCGCGGAAGGCGCGAATCTCGGATGTGAGTGCGTCAATCGTCGTGGACATCAAGGACATCGTAGCTGAAGTGGCGTAAGGGAGAGTCGCGTGCATCTCGACGCCTCGTCGTTTCCGCTGAGGGGCGCCTCGGGCACCACAGCACCAGCGGCACCGCGTGGCCGCAGGAACGTCGACTCCGCCTGGATGGGAAACCCGTCGAATCGCACCGATGTGGCGAAGGTCGGCGGGGAGCGCTCTCCACCATCGTGCGGCAGGGACACCTCGAGGAGGACTTCATCGCATGGCAAGGTGGTAGGATTTCACATACACGTAGCCATCGAGGAACCAGCGGCGCCCGGACGCGCCCGCTCGAAGGAGCACTCGCGATGTCAGACGAGACCGTTACCGCGCAGTGGGTCGAGTCAACCGTGTTCCTGCTGAAAGACCACAACGGATTCCCCGTGGTGATGACCCAGCCGAACGGGGTCAAGGGCTCGGATCTCCTCCCGCTCAGCCTCGCCGGCTGTGCCGCATGGGACGTGATGGGCATCCTGACAAAGCAGAGGCAGCAGGTTGAGACCTTCGACGTCGCGGCCACCAGTGAACGGGATGCGGATCCTCCGTGGGTCTTCAGGAAGATCCATCTCCAGTACCGCGTCAGCGGCCGGAGCATCAACGCAGCCGCTGCTCGGCGCGCCATCGAGCTGGCGCACGACAAGTACTGCTCCATCTTCGCGACGTTGAAAGGGGTTGTCGCGATCGATTACGAGCTGGTCGTCACAGAGGCTGACCACACGGGGTGAGACCGACGTCAGGAGCGGAGGACCCAGATGAAAACGCAGAGAATCCCTCGGCCCATGCCCGGAGACTACAATCCGCTGTTCCACGACGAGATTGCGCTGGTCCGTGATGTGCCGAACTTCGCGTCGGAGCTCCGGCGTCAGGCGCGGGAGACTCGCGCCCTGTGGGCGATATTCGGAGAACGGCACGCGGGGACTCGATACGATTCTGGGAAATGGACGGTTCGAGAGGTACTCGGGCACCTGGCCGAGGATGAGCGCGTGCTGAGCTATCGGGCGCTTCGAATCGCGCGCGGAGATCAGACGGTGCTTCCCGGGTTCGACGAGCGGGCGTTTGTTGCCGCGGCCGCGTTCGAATCGCGGTCGCTGAAGTCGGTGCTCGGCGAGTTCCTTGCCGTGCGATCCTCAACGGTGGCCCTGGTCGAAGGGCTGCCTCCGGAGGCCTTCTCACGGCGAGGGCAGGTGGGAACCAGCGTGGCGACGACAGCTGCCATGCTCTATCTTCTTGCCGGGCACGAGCTCCATCACCAGCATGTCGTGCGGTCGAGGTACCTGCCGTGCCTGACGGGGATGACCCCGTGACGCTCCTGCGTCGCGATGCCAGGCTGGCAGGATTGACCCTCGGCCACTTGCCCGCGACCGCTCGCCGGACCAAGGAGGGGAAACGATGACCGAACGCGAGTTCTACGCGACAGAGATCGAGGCCGTCTGCGGATTGAAGACGCCCGGCCTGGCGGCCGCGTTCGCCGCGGTGCCGCGCGAGCGATTCCTCGGCCCGGGACCGTGGCTCGTCAAGAGCGAGGTTGACGCATTTGCGCCTCCGCGGCCGACACCGGATGCCGATCGCCTGCGGTTGCGAATTCGCCGTTCCCGCCCGCCCGAGGATCGCGCGGCCCGCACCGAACACCTCCGTGGCCGCCTACCGCTTGAGAATCTGGAACAGGTTGTTGTAGTCGTCGGTCCAGGGCCGGAGGCCGGAGATCTCGTCGACTTCCGACGCCCGGTCCCTGATGGCCTCGTTGCCGATCGCGTCGCGGCTGCGGCTCACCAGCAGCCAGTCCGAGCTCGACAGATCGCCCTCGGTCACATCGTCGACGATGAGCGCGGTGGCGAGCCCGTAGAGGCCGGAGATCTGTTTGACGACCGGTGCGAGCCGGAGGAACCGGTTGGTGACGTGAAAGACGATGAGCCCGTCGCGTTTCATGTGACGCAGGTAGACGGCCATCGCCTCGCGGGTGAGCAGGTGCACCGGGATCGAATCGCTCGAGAAGGCGTCGATCACCAGCACGTCGAACTGCTGCGATGACTCATGCTCGAGGTTCAGCCGGGCGTCGCCGAGCACCGTCTCGATTGCCGCCTTGCTGTCGCGGAGGAACGTGAACTCCCGCCGGGCCAGGTCCATCACCTGCGGGTTGATGTCGTAGAAGCGGAAGGTGTCGCCCGGCCTTCCGTACGCGGCGATCGTGCCGGCGCCCAGCCCGATGATGCCCACCCGGCGGCCGCTCGAGTCGGCCACCTTCAACGCGATGGCGACCCCGCTCATCTCGCCGTAGTAACTGGTCGGCTCGCGATGCCGTGCCTCGTTCAGGTACTGCTCCCCGTGCAGGATGACGCCGTGGATGAGCCGCCGAAGGCTGTCGTCATTCTCAGCCGGCCCCGTGTCGTAGGTGTGCAGGGCCCCATAGAAGTTCCGCTCGGCTACTCGAACGTCCTTTCGCTCCTTGTCGATTTGCCTGTAGGTGTAGCTCCCGCACGCGACCACGACCGCCAGCGCGCCGGCCGGCACGACGAAGAGCAGCTTGTGCGCGATCAGCCGGACGAGCATCACGGCCGCGAGGAGGGCTGTCAGCGTCAGCCCGACCCCGAGCTCGTAGTAGGACGGCAGGACCCGCGGCGCGACGACGCCGATGAGCACGCCTCCCAGGGCGCCGCCCATCGAGATCATCAGGTAGTAGCGCGTGAGGTGGCGCGGGGCGGGCTTGAGCCGGGCCAGCTCACCGTGGCAGAACATGCAGGCGGCGAAGAGGCCCAATGCGTAGAGAGGCACGGCGATGTCGATGTCGAGCGTGATGTCGTCGGACTGCAGGCCGTAGGCGCACGCCACCAGCAGTCCAAGCATCGGGAACATGACGATGGGCCGCCGATACCAGCGCTCGTGGTCGAAGCAGATGATGAAGGTTGCCAGGTACAGCGTAAGCGGTAACAGCCACAGGAACGGCACCGACGCGATGTTCTGGGTGATGTGATTGGTCACGGCGAGCAGCAGCCACGTGCTCATCGTGGGGAAGGCCAGCCAGAGGGCCGCCTGTCGCCACCCGGGGTTCGGGGTCTCCACCGCTGCCGCATCGCGTGCCGGGCTCGCCTGGGCCTGGGCGGCGCCATCGCTCTCGCGCGCGGTCGATTCACCGTCGGGCTGGAAGGTAGCTTCGGCATCTGCGACGGATCGCGTGGCGGAATCGACGCTGGTCCTGCGGAGGCTGGAGACGCCGGTCGCAGCACAGAGCACGGCGAAGATCGCGTAACCGGCCGACCAGAGGTAGGCCTGTGACGCGGCCGTGATCCACGGCTCGATCGCAAACGGATAGCAGATCAACGCGAGCAGCGAGGCGAGGTTCGACAGCGCGAAGAGTCGGTAGACCGAACGGCCCGGAACCGCGCGAGCGAACCAGGCCTGCACGAGCGGTCCGGTCGTGGACAGCAGGAAGTACGGCAGCCCGATCGTCGCGCAAAGCAGTCCCAGGATGCGCCACGTGGGGTCTTCGTGCCCCGACGGTTTCCAGGCCGCGCTGGCGAGAATCGGCAGCGCGACCAGGCTTGCGGCCAGCAGCGCCACGTGAATGCCCGTCTGGACCCGCGGACGAAGCCTTCGGGTCGTCCAGTCCGAATAGGCGTAGCCCGCCAGCAGCGCCACCTGGAAGAACACGAGGCAAGTCGTCCACACGGCACTCGTCCCGCCGAACCACGGCAGGATCTGCTTCGCGATGAGCGGCTGGACGAGGAACAGGAGGAACGCGCTGGTGAAGATGGTCGCGGCGTAGAGAGCGGCTGGTCTGGTCCCGGGACTCACGGGCCAGAAGTGTACTCGCCCCGGGGCGCTCTCGCACCTCCGCCCTGCTCTACGCTCGAGTGCTCGCCGCCGCCAGCGAAACGGCCCCGTCCATCAGCGGACGACGAGCGGCCTGCTGAGCTCCGTGCGCCAGGTGTCGGGGTGAGGATTCAGCTCCGGGCCCGTCACGTAGCGCTCCCAGAGGTCCGGGGCCGGCTTGTGGCCCTGGGCTTTGATCCACGCATTGAACTCGGCCCAGGCGGGGCCAAGCCCTTCGTAGGCCCCGTGGTAGTTCGTCCGTGCCACCGTCCCGGCAGGCCACTGGCCTGGCTTCACCCGGCCCACCTCGGCGACCGGGGAGGCGACCGGGACGCAGATCTCGAAATCGAAGACCTCGGGATCCATCCTCAGGTGGTGCGTGAACCATGGTCCGGCGGTGAGGATACCCTGGGCGGCAACGGCCGCTCTCAGTTCGCTCAGGCCCGGGCCCATGACCTTCTGAATATCCGCCCTCGGGACCGTGAGACGAATGACGGCGGACACCTGCGCGGTGGTTTGCACGATTTGTGGCTTGTCCAGCATGAGCATCTCCTCGTCGGCCGCCGCTCCACCCGGGAAGCGGCGGTATGGCCTCCTGATTAGATTCCAGAGTCAAGCACGAGGATCCAGACTATGGGCCGGCGCCATCTCCATTGCGTCGGCCGGAGGCCTTGTGGCACGCTTCGCTTACGAGGCGGGCCTTCGAACGACCAATGTCTACCGGCATCAGCCCCGAAGATCGTCCTCTCACCTCCGAGGCCGCCCCCGCGTCGGCAAGCGAGTGGGCCTCGCTGCCCGACGAGGAACTGCTGCGAATCCGGATGTGCGATCTGGGCCTGAGCCTCGACTCCTCTCCGTGGCTGCGCGAGAGAATCGATGAGCTCTCGAGGGACCTCGAGGCGGGCCAGATCCGGTTCAGGCCCCACTTCTGGCTCTCCGACGAGTGGTTCACGCCGGATGGCACGACCGGGGTCGCGGTCCCCTTCTACCTCGCCCACCCGCGGCTGGCGAAGCTCGAAGAGAGTCAGATGCTCGAGGTCGAGGGCGGCACGCCGGAGTGGTGCCTCCGCATCCTGCGACACGAAGCCGGCCACGCCCTCGACAACGCGTATCGCCTGCAGCGGCGGCGGCGCCGCCAGGAGCTGTTCGGCAACGCATCCGACCCGTACCCCGAGGACTACACGCCGAGGCCTTACAGCCGAAGCTTCGTCGTGCACCTCGAGTCCTGGTACGCGCAGAGCCACCCGTCCGAGGACTTTGCCGAGACCTTCGCGGTGTGGCTGACCCCGGACTCGCAGTGGCGCGCCCGCTACGCGGACTGGCCGGCCCTCCGGAAGCTCGAGTACATGGACGCGGTGATGCGCGAGATCGGCCCGCTTGATCCGCCCGTCCAGGGAGGCCAGACCGTCGATCCGCTCCCGCGCATCCGCCGGACGCTGCGCACGCACTACCAGCGCAAGCGCAGCAAGTACCGGGTCGACTTCCCGAACTTCTACGACAGGGACCTCAGGCGGTTGTTCTCGGACACGCCCGAGCACGCGTCGAGCGTCACGGCCGCCGCGTTCCTGTCGCGGATCCGCAAGCAGGTCCGCCGGCGCGTGGCCCGCTTCACCGGAGAGAAGCAGTACAAGATCGATCAGGTGATCGAGAAGATCATCAGGCGCAGCCAGGAACTCGGCCTGCGCCTCGCGGGCCCGGAAGACCGGGCGCAGATGGACTTCACGGCCCTGCTGACCGCGCAGACCGTGAACGACCTGCACAGCGGCAGGCACAGGCTGGCGATATGAGGGCGCTCAGGATCCTGGCTTTGATGCACGACTACCTCGTGCCGCCCGACGACACCGACGGCGTCGACGTGGTCCACGTTCCCTGGAAGATGGAATTCGACGTCGTCTCGCACCTCGAGGACATGGGGCACCAGGTGCGAAAGGTCGGCGTCAAGGACGACCTGGGCGTCATCCGGCAGGCCGTGCAGGACTTCGCTCCACAGATCGTGTTCAACCTGATGGAGAGTTTCAGCGAGATCGGCGTCTTCGATCAGAACGTGGTCAGCTACCTGGAATTGACCAAGACGCCGTACACGGGATGCAACCCGCGCGGGCTGATGCTCTCGCGCGACAAGGCCCTCGCGCGGACGCTGCTCGCCTATCACCGCATCCCGGCCCCCGAGTTCGCCGTCGTCCGGATGGGCCAGGTGCCCCGCCTGCAGAAGAAGCGGCCCTACCCCCTGATCGTCAAGTCACTGACCCAGGAGGCGTCGATCGGAATTTCGCAGGCGTCCATCGTCGAAGACGAGGCGGCGCTGCGCGAGCGCGTCAAGTTCATCCACCAGAGCATCGGCACCGACGCGATCATCGAACGCTACATCGACGGGCGCGAGCTGTACGTCGGCGTGCTTGGGAACTTCCGGCTGCGAGTGCTCCCCGTCTGGGAGATGAACTTCGCCAAGATGCCTGAGCGTGCCCACCGAATCGCCAGCGAGCGGGTCAAGTGGAACGATGCCTATCGCGAAAAGTACGGCATCATGACCGGCCCGGCCGACTTGCCGGCCGACATCGTCCAGCGCGTCCAGCGCCTCGGCAAGCGGGTGTTCCGAACGCTCGACCTCAGCGGCTACGCCCGCATCGATTTGAGGCTCGATGCCGAAGGCCGGGTTTATGTGCTCGAAGCCAACCCCAACCCGCAGCTCGCCTACGGGGAGGATTTCGCCGAGGCGGCCGAGCACGTGGGCATCAGCTACGAGGCCCTCCTCCAGCACATTCTCGGCCTCGGGCTCAGTTGGCGGCCGGGCCTCGCCGGCTGAAGCATCGCCGCCCCCGGTCGGGCCCTCGCGCCTCCCTGGCTTCCAGCCCCACGCCTGCGGCCGGCTGATGCGCGCGCCTTGACGACGGCCAACCCAGCACCCATGATCGTCCTAGGTAGTGTGGACCGGTCCCGGGGATCGGCGTCGCGTGGCGAAACCACGAGCGGATGACGCGAGGGAGACTCATGACTGTTCGTACGAGAATCGGAACCGCGCTCGTTCTCCCGTTGCTGTTCATCCCGCCTTCCCCTGCGCGTGCCCAGGATCCGCAGCTCCCCAACCCGGCGCTGTCGGTCCCGCTGGATCAGCCGGTCCCGGTCGATCCGCGCATCAGGATCGGGTACCTGCCCAACGGCCTCCGCTACTACATCAGGGTCAACGGCCGTCCGTTCCGGCGGGCGGAGCTTCGGCTGGCCGTGAATGTCGGGTCGGTCGTCGAGGACGACGACCAGCTCGGCCTGGCTCATTTCGTGGAGCACATGGCCTTCAACGGCAGCCGGAACTTCCCCAAGCAGGATCTCGTGAAGTTCATGGAGTCGATCGGCATGCGGCTCGGACCGGGCGTGAACGCCAACACCGGCTTCGACGAGACCGTCTACATGCTCCACGTCCCGACCGACAACCCCGAGGCCATGCGCAAGGCGTTCCTGTTCCTCGGAGACGTGGCGCACGATCTCTCCTTCGAGCCCGATGCGATTCAGAAGGAACGGGGGGTCATCATCGAGGAATGGCGGCAGGGGCGGGGCGCGGATGCCAGGATGCGCGATCAGCAGACCCCGATCCTCTTGAAGAACTCGCGCTACGCGATGCGTCAGCCCATCGGGTCGAAGGACTCGATCGAGAGTTTCGCTCCCGACGCGCTGAAGCGGTTCTATGGGGACTGGTATCGGCCGGACCTGATGGCCGTCATCGCCGTCGGTGATTTCAACCCGGCCGAGGTGGAAAAGCTCATCAAGGATCGGTTCGGCGCGATACCGGCGCCGGACAAGCCGAGGCCGCGGCCCGAGTTCCAGGTGCCCGATCACAAGGACACGCTCTTTGCCGTCGCGACCGACCCCGAGGCGACCGCCACGACGGTGGGCATCTACAACATGCTTCCGCTGCGCGAACAGACCTCGGTCGGCGCCTATCGCCAGATGCAGGTGGAACGCCTCTACACGAACATGATGGACGCGAGGCTGTCGGAGCTGACGTTCAAGTCCGATCCGCCCTTCCTGAAGGCGGGGATCGATCGCGGCCTGTTCACGCGGACGAAAGAGGCCGCGACCCTGATGGCGCTCGTCGGCGACGGCGGGATCGAGCGCGGCATCGAGGCGCTGGTCACCGAATCGGCGCGGGCCGCACGTTTCGGGTTCACGGCGGCCGAGCTCGACCGGCAGAAGCGCGAGACCCTGCGGCTCTACGAGAGTGCGTTTGCCGAGGGCGACAAGGAAGAGTCCGCGGACCTCGCGGCCGAGTTCATCAGGAACTTCACGCAGAAGGAACCGGTCCCGGGCATCACGTTCGAGTACGGCCTGGTGCGGCGATTTGTCCCGGCCACCACGCTGGACGAGGTCAACAAGGTCGCAAAAGAGTGGGCGGGCGGGAGCCGCGTCGTGCTGGTGAATGCCCCGCAGCGAACGGGCCTGACGACGCCGACCGAGGCCAGGCTGGCCGCCGTCATCAAGGGCGCGGCGGAGCGGGATATCCGGCCCTATGTCGATGCCGCGTCGAACCGGCCGCTGCTCGATCGGCCGCCGCAGCCAGGATCCATCGCGCAAACGACGACCAGGCCGGAGTACGGCCTGACCGAGTGGGTGCTGTCCAACGGCGTCCGCGTGGTGCTGAAGCCGACCCAGTTCAAGCAGGACGAGGTGGTCTTCCGGGCTACGAGCCCAGGCGGCACTTCGCTGGCGAGCGATGCGGATTACGTGGCGGCGATGACCGCGGGCCAGGTCGTCAGCGCGGGAGGCCTCGGCCCGCTCGACGCCGTTCAGCTTCGCGACGCGCTGGCGGGCAAGGCCGAGTCGGTGACGGCGTTCATCGGCGAGTCGGAGGAAGGCGTGGCAGGGGGCGCATCACCGAAGGATCTCGAATCGATGTTCCAGCTCATCTACCTTTCCTTCACCCAGCCCCGCGCCGATGCGACAACCTTCAAGGTGCTCACCGATCAGATGCGGACCATGCTGGCCAGCCGGCAGGCGAGCCCCGACTGGGTGTTCGGTCAGACCCTGCGCACGACGCTCGCACAGAATCACCTCCGGGCGCGGCCCATGACGCCGGAACTCGTCAAGGAGATGGACCTGCAGAAGTCCTTCGCCTTCTACAAGGACCGGTTTGCCGACGCGAGCGACTTCACCTTTGTCTTTGCGGGCAGCTTCGATCTCGCGAGCATCAAGCCGCTGGTGGAACGGTATCTCGGCTCGCTCCCGACGCTCGGGCGCAAGGAGACCTGGAAGGACCTCGGCATTACCCCGCCCCGCGGCGTCGTCGAGAAGGTCGTCCGGAAGGGCATCGAGCCGAAGAGCCAGGTGGACATCGTGTTCACCGGATCGATGACCTACGACGTCCCGAGCCGTGTCACGCTCGACGCGCTGGCCGTCGTCCTGGAGACGCGCCTTCGCGAGACCTTGCGCGAGGCGCTGGGCGGCACCTACGGAGTGCAGGTCGAAGCGCATGCGTCGAAGATTCCCGAGGCACGCTACGGTGTGACGATTGATTTCGGATGTGACCCGGGCCGTACCGAGGAGCTGGTCAAGGCGCTCTTCCGCGAAATCGACGCGCTCAAGTCCAACGGGCCGACCAGCAAGGACGTCGACGACGCGCGCCTGGCGCTCGTGCGGGATCACGAGAGCGACATGGCCGTCAACAGCCGGCTGGTGGGGGCCCTCGCGGATGCGTATGAGAACTCGGAGGACGTCTCGGTGTTCTTCGGACTGCCCGCTCAATACGCCAGCCTGACGGCGTCGTCGATCCAGGCGGCAGCGCGTCGTTACCTCGACACGGGCAACTACGTGCGGGTGACACTGCTGCCGGAGAAGGCGGCTCAGGAGAAGTAGCAGGGGGCCGGGCCTTGCCCATCCTGGCAAGGCCCGGCGCCTCGACGCTGATCGCCGAGTCCGCCTACATGACCAGCACCTTGATGTCCGGGAACCCCATCAGCTTCAGGATGAAGTAGTTCGCTGCCGCCTCGCCGGGATCGTCCGAGAAGCACACGAGCTCCGCGTACCTCGGCACTGGACCGAAGGACGCCGTTAGGGATGTGGCCGGCCTTCTGGAAGACCGCGACTTCGCCATAATCCCGGCGGCGGCGGGCTGAGACGAGAGGCGCGGCCTCGATTTCGATGTACCCTGTCGGGCGATGACTTCAGGCGAGGGCCAGGGACCCGGTGCAAAGCGAGCGACTATCCGGACGGCCGCAGGACTGCTGGTCTTCTGCGCGATGCTGGCCGTGGCGCACACGTGGCCGCTCGCAACGGCGCCGCATCGACTGTCGCGCAACAGCAACGGCGACGCGCTGCTGAACACCTGGGCGATCAGCTGGGTGGCGCACCAACTGCCCCGCGATCCCCTGCACCTGTTCGACGCCAACATCTTCTGGCCGGAACGGCGGACGCTTGGATATTCCGAAGCGATGATCGTGCAAGGCGTGCTGGCCATGCCGGTGATCGCGCTCGGGGGTTCGCCGGTGCTGGCCTTCAACCTGGTACTCCTGCTCGGGTTCACGCTCACCGGGTTCGCCTTCGGGCTGCTCGTGTACCGGTGGACGGGCAGCAGGGCCGCGATGCTCGTGGCAGCCTCCGCGGCGGCCTTCAACTCCCACGTCCTGCTCCGGCTTCCGCACCTCCAGACGCAGCACCCCGAGTTCATTGCCCTCGCCCTGTTCGGCATGGACCAGGTCTTCGCCCGGCAGCGCGCGCGCGATGCCGTGACCCTTGGCCTCGGCTACACGCTGCAGGCGCTCACGTCGATCTACGTGATGATGTTCACGACGTGGGCCCTGCTCTTCGCAGGCGCCTCGCGGCTGTGGCAGGCGGCGCGCGGGACGCGAGCCAGGGCGATCGTCCTCCTTCTTGCCGCTGCGGCGATTGCCGGAGCTGCTGCTCTTCCCCTACCTGTGGGAGTACTACCGGATCCATGCCGATCAGGGGCTCACGCGCGGCGCGGACGAACTCCGGGGTGCGGTGTGGCAGGACTTCCTGGGAACGGCCTCGCGCCTGCACTTCTGGTGGAGCGCCAGATTCTACGAGTCCGCGTTCTCCAAGAACTTCCCCGGCATCGCGGTGCTCGTGCTGTCGGTCACGGCTGTCGCGGCGTCTTCCGTCCGAAAGGACCCGCGCGTGAGAATGTGCGCGGCCGCCGCCGCCGGATGCCTGGCCGTGTCATTCCTCCCGCACGTGTCAGCGCTTGGGCCGCTCTTCCGGTTGATCCCGCTCTTCTGGGCCGTGCGGGCCCAGGCGCACATCAACCAGATCGTGCTCCTGATGCTCGCCGTCCTGGCTGGATTCGGCGTGGCGCGGCTGCAGCGGGCGTGGGGCGGCCGCCGCGGCTGGGCGGCCGTGGCCGGCGCGCTCGTGGTGGTGGTCAACGCGGAGTCGTTCCGTGCGCCGCTCGTCTACGATCGGTTCGACGGAATCCCGGACATCTACGACACGCTTCGCGCAATCCCCAACGCCGTCGTCGCGGACCTTCCGCTGCCGGAGCCGCGTCACTTCTTCGTCAATGCAACTGCCATGTTCAACTCGACGCGCAACTGGCGGCCGATGCTGAACGGCTACAGCGGCTACTATCCGCCGAGCTACGTGAGGTCGGTCGAGGGCCTGCGCGCATTTCCCGGCTACGACTCGATCGCGTATCTCCACTTACGCGGTGTGACCCACGTGATCGTTCACAAACAGGACCTGATTGCGCGCAGCGGCCAGGCCGCATTCGACGGGCTGTGGTCAACGGCGGCATTCGTGCCTGTCGCGGACGACGGCGATGTTTATGTCTTCAGGTTGCGCTAGTGTCCCGGAATCGTGATTGGTGGCATAAGTCCCGGAGCGCGGCGCCCGGATCGCAAGGCGCGAGACGCGAGAATGTCGGGAACATTTGAGCGGTGAGCAACGCGGCGAGGCGGGATGCCCCGCCCGGGAATCGTGCCACGAATCACGATTTCGGGACACTAGAGCCGGGGCGTCGGCGTCAGCGCGTCCGGGTTGCCTGAAAACTGAACGGTCAAGCCTCGCCGGGGCCGCTCACGCGCGCAGTCTTGTCCCGGCGATCGCGAGTGCCAGCACAGCCACCATCGCGACCACGTTGACCGGGTTGCGAAGATAGGCGGCGAAATCCCAGGTTGCAAACGACGGCAGCCAGCCGGCGAGCGCACGCGGAAACACGCTCCAGCCCGGGTCGTTGAGGTTGGTCCAGAGCACGTTCGGGTGCGGAATCCACCGCACGGCGAGGGCGGCCTGGTAGAGGATTCCGGCTATCACAAGCCGCTTGACGACCCGCTCGGCACGAGTCCCGTACCGGGCGAGAACGAACCCGATCGGAACGATCCACAGCCACATCGCCGACCACCCGAAGCGTCCGGCCGGTCCCCCAAGCCCATAGCGGGCGAGTTCCAGGGAATTCGGCACAACGAGTGACAGGTAAAGGGCCGCCCAGCACAACGCCACGCGCGGGCGGGAGCGGACGAAGGCGACAAGAGAGGCCACCCCGGCGAGCAGCAGGGGTTGGGCGAAGAACATGCCCTGGGCCTGATCGAAGTGAAGGCCGAGGAAGATCATCAACGCGCGAGCCGGTGAATCGGTCAACTCGGTCGCCGTGCGCCGGAATCCGAGGATGGACCCTGAGATTGACAGGTGCCACGCTGCGAGCAGGCCGATGCCAACCAGGATGAGCGGCATCGACGCGGCCGCCGCCCGCGCCGCCCTCGGCTCGCCGCACCGCTTCGCGTGCCAGGCGGACGCGGCCCCGGCGGCTGCGAGCACCAGGGTCGTGCCGACAAACTTGACGTGCAGCCACGGCAGCAGCCCCGCAGCGAGCCAGAAGATCGGCCATGCGCCGGTTCGCCGTGGATCGTCGAGCCGCATGAGCAGCCAGCAGCTCAAGACTGCGGCCGCGACCCCGCCGGGCAGGTCGGGAAACAGCTGCGTTGAGCCGAACAGGATGGGCAGGCTCACCATCGCACCGATCGTGGTCCAGCCCGCAATCCGAGAGCCGGCGATCCGCGCGAGCCACAGGGCAATCGCGAATCCCATGAGCCCGGTCAGGACGCAGATCGCGATGCGCGCGCCCGGCACCCCGCCGACCGCGAAGGGCAGGGCGACGATCAACGGGAGGCCGGCGCCGTGGTACGGCCACCACCCGTCCGGAATCGCCCAGCCTTCTGGAATTCGATACACGTGCGGCTCCACTCGTCCATAAATCGCCGAGGTCGCCGCGTCGCGCTCGTAGTTGTTCTGCAGGCGCAGGTCGTGGTCGTGCAAGAGGCTGTCGGCGATGATCAGATAGTGCGGCTCGTCACCGCCGAGCGGCACGCGCGAGGCGGTCGCCGCATACGCCGCGAGCGCGAGCAGCACCGGGACCGCCGCAACGAAGGCGGCCCGCCTCCTGGAAGGTCTTGCCGGCTCGCCAGTTGACTCAGACACCATGGCCTCTCATCAGCGGCGAGCGCGCCCCGGCCTGCAGCCCTGCGATCATTGCACTCCTGCGCGCGTCACACGCGGCACAAGTGTACTCGCCCTCGGGTTCGCAGCAATCGTCTCCGCGGCGTCCGGGTGCGCGCACGGGATTCATGAGCGCTGAGCGTGAGGGACGCGGTAGACCACGCGGCCGTCGGTCCCGGCTGCTGTCGGCGGGAGGCGGGCGCAGTGGCAGTCTCCCGCCGACCGGGCGCATTCGCTACGGGATGATCACCGTCCTGACGTGACTCCCATACGCGTCGAGCTCGTCGAGCACGCCGTCGATGACGGCCGCGTCGAGCGGCACCTTTCGCGTGATGACCCTGGTGAGGTCCAGCTTTCCCTGGCGGGCGAATTCGAGGAGCAGCGGCATTTCCTGCGCCAGGTGGTCGGCCACGCCGATGACCTCGGCCTCGGTTCCCAACAGTTCCGTGTAGGAGGCGATCTCGAACGTGCGGTCGCTCAGCCCGGCGATGGCCGCACGGCCCTGGACCGCCAGCGACTGCACGGCCTGCCTCATCGTCACGGGCAGGCCGATCACCTCGACGGACACATCGACACCGCGGCCACTGGTTCGCCTGCGAATCTCCTGAACCGGATCGCCGGCTGTCGCGTTGATGGGCGTGGCGCCGAGCGCGGCGGCGAGATCCAGCTTCACGGGGTTCACGTCCACGGCAAACACCTCGAGCGCCCCCATGGCTCTTGCCAGTTGCAGCGCCGAAGCGCCCAGCCCGCCGATCCCGAAAACCGCGACGGTTTCTCCTCCCTTCAGGCGTGCCTTCCTCAACGCGTGAAACGAGGTGGACGACGAGCACATCATGACCGCGCCGTGCTCCAGCGAGATCTCGGGCGGCAGGAGGAACAGGCTGCGCTCCGGCATGCAGATGTAGTCGGCCCATCCGCCGTCGCGGTGCTTGCCGATCATCTTGCAGGTGCTGCAGAACTGCTCGAAGCCGCGGCGGCAGTGGTGGCAGTCTCCGCACGAGACGAGGTAGTGCACCGCCACCCGGTCACCGGACCTGAACGAGGTGACATCCGAGCCAACTTCCGCCACGATTCCGGCGACCTCGTGACCCAGCGTGACCGGGAGAGGCCCCGTCCTGGTCACGCCGGAACGGTAATGGGCGTCCGAATGGCAGATCCCCGCGGCCTTCACCATCACGAGCACGTCAGTCCTGCCTGGCCGGGGAACGTCGATCTGCTGGAGGGCAACGGGCTTCTTTTGCTCAACGAGTCTCACGACACGCATGATCAGATGATTCCTCCTGCGTCATAGTATCGCCTGAGGGGTGCGGCCGGATGTCGTAAAGTCGTGATCGATGGGCGGGTTTCCCCCTTCACACGGGAGGCACAGTCGTGATCGTCATCATCGGGGCTTCGGGACGGGTCGGCATTCCGACCATCCGCCAGCTCGTCAAACGCGGAGCGCGGATTCGTGCGATGACCTCGAGCGAGGCCTCAGCCAATCGACTCGCTGCGATTGGCGTTCAGGAGACCGTGCTCGGCGATTTCCGAAACGACGCCGACCTCGGCAGCGCCGTGGAAGGCGCCGACGCGGTGTTTCACGTTCCGCCGGCGTTTACCGAGGATGCCGCGGCGATCGGCCTGCGCGTCGTGGCGGCAGCCCGCGCCGCCGGCGTTGGCCATTTCGTGTTCAGCTCGGCGTTCCACCCGCAGATGCGGAAGATGGACCATCACTGGAGCAAGCTCCTCGTCGAAGAGGCCGTGATCGAGTCCGGGCTCCCCTTCACGATCCTGCAGCCATCGCGGTTCATGCAGAATATCGCAAACGACTGGGCGGCCATTCGCGACCGTGGGGTGTGGCGCGAACCGTTCTCGCCGGATCGGAGGATCAGCCTCCTCGACACGGAGGACCTCGGCGAGGCCGCGGCCCTGGTGCTCACCGAGCCCCGCCTCAGGGGAGGGACCTATGAGCTGTGCGGTCCCGATTCGCTGACCCGTGCGGAAATGGCGGTGGTCCTCTCCGAGGAGTGGGGCCGCCCCATAGCCGCCGGGACGCGCGACGGCAGCGAGTGGGCCGACGCGGCTCGCACGCGCGGCTGGAAGCCCTGGGCGATCGAGGCGTATCTGAAGATGTGCCGCCACTACGACGAGCACGGTTATCCTGGCGGCAATCCGCTGGTGCTCTCGGCGATTCTCGGCCGTGCGCCAACCGGTTTCCGGTCGTTCATCAGGCGCTTCCTCGCGGGCCAGCCGGCGTAACAGCCTCGGCCCGGAAACCGCTGCCTCACGTTTTCTGGAGCACGACGATGGCGGCGTGCACCGGCGCGCCGTACTCATAACGCAGCGTGGCGGTTCGCAGCCGTCGGACCGCGAAGCCGCTCTGGCGGGCGGTCTGTCGGATGTAGGCGAGGGAGTGCGTGTAGCGCTGGCTCGGCTGGAGGTGGCAGCCGTTTCCATCCGCCGTCTCCGCCGTGAATGCCAGCAGCCCTCGCGCTACGAGAGCACGGTGCGCCGCCCGAAACGGGCCCGCCAGTTCGCCGACGTAGATGAACACGTCCGCCGCAAACACGAGGTCGAATCGTCGAGGGCGGCGCCTCATCGCCCCGACCAGGTCGCCGGCGATCAAGGCGTCGTACAGCCGGCGTTCGCGAGCGCGCGCCAGCATGCCCGGCGACAGGTCCACGCCCGACAGGCGGTTCGCGATCGGCCTGAGCAGCGGCGCGGCCAGGCCTGTGCCGCAGCCCGCATCGAGAACCCGCAACCATCTCCCTCGCCGTTTCCCGACAGGCAAGACGCTCTTCACCGCACGTACGAGGAGTTCCGGGCCGCGATAGTTCAGCTCCTCGACCAGGTGTCGCTCAAAACGTGGCGCGAAACTATCGAACTGCGCTTTGACGTGTTCGGGTGGAAGCGTCGATGGCGACTGGCCGTCGAGCACGGCCAGAAGAACGCGGGCGGACCAGTGCGAGGCGTCGAGCGCCAGGACCCGCCGGCATGCCCTGCGGGCGTCGTCGGGCCGTCCCGCATCCAGAAACGCGTCGGCGAGCTCGTAGTGCAGATCAGCACGTTCGGGCGAAATCCTGACCGCTCGTCGAAACGCGCGAATGGCTGCCTCGGGTCGGCCCGCGACTGCCCGGGCGCAGCCGAATTGCTTCAAGGCATCTGGATCCCGCGTCAACGCCCGTGCGCGCTGGAGGGCCTCACGGGCCTCCGCCGGCCGTCCCTCGCCGCGCAGCGATTGACCCAGGCGGCGAAATGCCTCAGACGACACCGGATTCAGCTTCGTGAGACGGTGAAACGCCTCGGCCGCCCCGCCGTGATCGCCTCTCTCGAAGAGAAGGAGGCCGATGTTGTTCCAGGCGTCTTCGAAGGCGGGTTTGATCCGGGCCGCGCGTTTCCAGTGGTCGATGGCGTCGGAGAAGCGGCCCAGCTGGTAGAACAGGTTCCCGAGGTTCAGCGCGTAGATCGCGTCGCGCGGCTTGGCGGCGACGGACTGCTGCAGGATCGGCAGTGCGAGACGAGGGTGGCCCGTGAGCTGGGTGACGAGGCCGAGGTGATGGAGCGCTTCGGCGTGGCGCGGGCTGCGAGCGAGCGCCGCCCGGAAATGCGACGCCGCCGACTCGAAGCGCCGTGCCTGGTATTCGGACAGGCCGCGCGCGAACGCTTCGTCTGCACTGGCCCGGGACATCTTTTTCGAAGTGTAGCAGACGCCACCTGTGCGGCAACCGCAGCGGGTCGCGAGCGCTCTCGACTCACGAGCGCCTGTCAGACCGGAATCGGCAGTGCCTTGACCGCGCCGTATTCTCCGGTCACCAGCCGCCGGTGGTAGTCGATCTGGCCGAGGTGGTACGCCAGGTGGGTCGCCATGTGAAGCAGCGCCAGTCCGGTCGGCAGCGTTGCGCCCGCCAGGGGAACCGCGAACGGCTTCGAGAGGGCTTCGTCGGTCAGGGCCTCAAATCCGCGGTTGACCGCCTCGAGGGCGGCGTCGCACTCGGCCAGCAGTTCCGCCCGTGGTACGTCTCTCCGGCTGAACTCGGCGTCGCGGTTCCTGACGTATCCGGTGCCTCCGAATTGAGCGCCCACGAAATACTGGAGGTTGCCGCAGAGGTGCAGCACCAGTGAGCCCGCGGGGTTCTTCGTTCCGGGAGGCATTGCCCAGATCTGTGTCTCGTCGGGGTACGCAAGCAGTTCGTCGCGCAGGGTCGAGGCATCCCGGGTGAACACGCGGCGCAGGTATTCGACGTTCATGAACGGGCTCCTCCTGTTCTGTTCCTCTACCTGATGCTACATCGAGGGCGGGGATTCAAGGCCCCAGGGGCCGACTAGGGACCTTCTTCCTCGACAGGCCCTCCGCCCATCCGCGCGATGTCTTCCTGTTTGACGCGATCCGTGTTGAACTTCGCCGCCCCCTTCTTCATCTTCTCCAGCACGTCGTCGAAGTCGAACGATTCGGCCTTCGAGAATCGGATCGGGTTGATCCGCGCGACGACGAACGGGCGCAGGTACGGGCTCGTCAGCCCGCGCTCCTTCAGGACTGCGATGATTCCGGTGACCTTGTCGTCGATGTCGAGAATCCGCGCCGCACGCTTCTCTCGCTCGGCGAGAGCCTTCTTGAGCGGCATGTCGAGAAACTCCTCGATGCGCCTCAGGACGGACTGGTAGGCGCCGCCGCTGAAGCGCGGCCGCTGCTCGTAGCAGAAGCCCAGGGTGAGAAACGGCGCCTGCTCGAACTCGAATGCGTGCTCGCCCTCGGGATCGGATGGCGGCATCGCGCGCGCCATGCGGAGCGTCTCGAGCGATTTCTCACGGAGGTTGTGCGCCTTCTCGGTGTTGAGCGCGAGAATCTTGAACGCCACCTCGGCCTCTGGCACGACCAGCGCGACGACACTCTTCGCGCCGAGCTTCTTCATCGCCTGCAGGCGGTGGTTGCCGTTGGGCGTCCAGTACCGGTCGTCCTGGCGCATGACGATGAGGGGGTCCAGGAAGCGGCCGATCTTCTCGATGACCGTCATCAGCCGTTTGACGTGCGTGTCGGACGCGTCGCGCTGGTAGGGCGTCGGGTCGACGCGGTCGATCGGCAGCGCGGCCACCAGGAGCCCGCGCCCGCCGAACGGATCGAGGTACGAGCCGATCACGGAGCCGCCGTCCGCCTCGACGTCGCTGGCGAGTCGCGCCAGCACCGCGTTCGAGCCGGGTCGCGTGTCGGCCGGCGCGAGACCGACCGAGCCGGCGGCAGCTTTCTTTCTCCGGGGCGCGCGTTTCTTGACCATGATCCGAGTCTACTGCACTGCGCGGGCAATCGAGCCAATCGCCCGGATAGGCGGCTGCCGCCTTCAATCTACTTTGCCGCTCTGGCGCCTGGCAGGAGGATCTCGAGGGCCTGTATTTCCCACCTAAGTGCTTCGACTCGCATATACAGTGGCGTTTTCGTGCTCGGCAACCGGTGAAAACGCTCGCTCAGCACTTAGTCCTGACGGAACAAGCTCGTCACCGAACTTGTGAATCGAAGGACTGAGTCCTCGCCGCCACGCAGGCGACCTGCCGGCCGTCAGCGTTTCCCGAATGCGCCGATTGTGTGAATGGGCGGGTTGCCGTAAGATGCCCCGCACGCCAATTTTCAGGAGGGCGCATGAACAAGCTGATCGTCGGAGCCGGGCTGGCCGTTATCACACTGGTGGCGGTCCTGCCGGCGCAAGAACGCGAAGACCGGACGCTCCTGCCGCAATCCGAGATGACCGCAATCCTCAACGAAGTTTCTGGCGAACGCGTTCTGCACAGCGTGCTCCTGATGGAACCGTATCAACGCGTGCGTCCGCCCGAGGAATACAAGGGCCACTTCCTGGAAACGGACGTGATGGTCCGGCTGGCCAAGGAGTACGGATTCGAGAACGTCTCCGTCGAGAGCTTTGCCAACGGGCAGGCGTGGCAGCCGACGCAGGGCGAGCTGTGGATGACCGCGCCGAAGTCGGTCAAGCTGTACGACATCCACGACCTGGCGCTCTCGCTCGCCTCGCTCAACTCGAACGGTGATGTCAGCGGCGAGCTGGTCGACATCGGCGCCGGCACGGCGGCGGATTTTGCCAACAAGGACCTGACGGGCAAGTTCGTGCTGTCGGCCCAGTCTGTGAGCGGCCTCGGCCAGATCTACAGCCAGGCTATTGCCAAGGGTGCGGTCGGCGTGGTGGGCTTGAGCCAGCTCGGCATCCAGCGGGCGCTCGAGTATCCCGGCGCGGTGGTTTCAACGACGGTGAACGCCAGCAAGGAAGGCACCTCCGCCTGGAACGTGACGCCGCGCACGGCCGGCGAGCTGCAGGCCCTGCTCGCGCGGGGCGACAAGATCACGCTGCGGTCGATCGTCAAGAGCGTGCAGGTGCCAACGCGCAGCGAGGTCGTGCACGCCGAAATTCCCGGCGACGGCAGCACGACGCAGGAAGTCGCGATCGGCGGGCACCTCTACGAGGGCGTCATCAAGCAGGGCGCCAACGACGACAACTCCGGCTGCGCTCTCACGCTCGAGATCGGCCGCGCCTACATCAAGCTCATCAAGGAAGGGAAACTGCCTCGGCCGAAGCGGACGATCAACTTCCAGTGGCTGGCCGAGATCAGCGGCACCAACTACTGGCTCAACGCGCACCCCGAGAAGAAGGCACGCATCATCGGCGACCTGAACTTCGACATGGAGTCGCTCCGCGTGAGCGCGAGCCGCAGCTACTGGATCCTGCAGCGGACGCCAAACAGCTTCCCGTCGTACCTCAACGACATCGCGCAGAGCATGATGGAGTACGTGGCCGACATCTCACGCGAGCGCGTGCGTTTCCGCGGCAACGGCTACCTGCCATCGCAGCCGGTCGAATCGGTGAGGGGCAGCCGGGACGCGTTCTACATCAAGATCGACAAACACTACGGCTCCTCCGATCACGCCACCTACATGCAGAACGGGATTCCCGCCGTCATGTTCATCACGTGGCCGGACATGAACTACCACTCGTCCGAGGACACGCCCGACAAGCTCGACTCGACGCAATCGAAACGCGCGGCGGCGGTCGGCCTCGGTTCCCTGGCGGTGCTCGCAAGCGGCAGCGATGATGTGGCGGCCCGGGTCGTCAACGAGAACCTCGGGCGCGGGCTGGCGCGGATGGGCGAGTCGCACACCAAGGGCCTCGGGTATCTCGCCGACGCGCCAGACGCCACGGCATTACCCGCGGCGTTCCGCGAGGCACGCGTCGCCGTGCAGCACGCAGCCATCGTCGAGAAGGGCGTCGTGCGATCGGCCAGCGTCATGTACACCGACGTCGAGGCCGGCAAGAAGAAGACGGCGGTGTTCGAGCCGCTCATCGACAAGCGCGCGGCGGCGCTGCTCGACGAAGTGACGGCCGCCTACAGGCTGCAGGCCGCACAGCGCAACGTGATCCTGCCGCCTGCCGTGACCGAACCGGTGCTGTCGGCCGAAGAGAAGGAAGCCGCCAACCTCCTGGTCGAGGTGGTTCCACCCGCCGCCGGCGCCGGAGGCAGAGGTGCGGGTGGCGGAGGCGGTGGTGGAGGACGAGGGCGCGGCGCGGGCGGTCCGAGTCTGCCCACCGAGTTCAACTCGGAACTCGGCGCACTGCTCAACAAGCACATGACGGTGCTGGAGATACGCGACTTTCTTTCCGGCGAATTCACCCCGCTGCCCCTGAAGGACGTGATGGCAGTCCTGCGTGCGCGCGAGACAGCCGGATCGATCAAGCTCGTGGCGAAGCCGGCGCCCGTCGCGCCTGCTCCGAAGAGGAAGTAGCGCGTCGCGCAGGGTGAATGAGAGGGCTGTCCGCCTTCGCCCTTCCCGCCTGAGCTGCACGAGCTACGGCGGGGCAAGCGGGCCAGGGCGTGACAGCCTCTGTCTGTACTGGGCTTGCCAGGCGAAGCTCAACCGAGGCAGGTATCACACCGAGGTCGAGCGAAGGGTGGATGGTACGCCCGCCTTCGCGGCTGCGGCGGACAACCTCCGCGAAGGACTTCAGTTACGGATGGCTTGCGAGCCGTAGTTCAACCGAAATGGGAGCAGACCGAAATTCGGATAACGGATGGCTTGCCAGCCGAAGCTCAACCGAGGCAAGTATCAGACCGAGGTTGAGCGAAGGATGGATGTTTCCCGGCTTCGCGGCTCTGGCCGCTTCGGCGCGGGACCTTTCGCTTGACATGTGAGCGAAAGGTGGCGGAGAGGGGGGGATTCGAACCCCCGTGCCGGTCACCCGACAAGACGCTTTCGAGGCGCCCCCGTTACAACCACTTCGGTACCTCTCCGCAGAATAATTATTATACCTTGGCCCGTCTGCCCTTGAAGAACTCCTGCACGATCGCGCGGCACGGCTCGTCGAGAATTCCGGCGATGACGTCGAACCGGTGATTGAGAAATGCGTTTTCGTGCGCCTGGCAGGTCGAGACGATCGCTCCCGTTTTCGGTTCCGCCGCGCCATACACCAGCGTGCCGACTCGCGCGTGGACCATCGCTCCGACGCACATGAGGCACGGTTCGAGCGTCACATACAGGGTCGCGCCGGTCAGGCGGTAGTTGCCCACCGTGCGCGCGGCCTCGCGCAGCGCCACGATCTCGGCATGGGCCGTGGGATCGGTCGCACCGATCGGTTGGTTGAAGCCCCGGCCGACAACCTGCCCGTCGAGGACGACGATGGCCCCGATGGGCACTTCGCCAGCGTCGAGCGCCCTCCGTGCGTGGTCCAGCGCCAGGAGCATGAACTCGTCGTGCGTCACAACAGGACTCCGCTCCGGCGATCGGATTCCGGCCAACGGCATCGCTCATTGCCTGGCTGGCGACATGTCGCGCCGCCATGAGCCCACCAGCGCCAGGTCCCCGGCGCCCACCACCTAGCCCCAAGCCACGAGCCCCAGGCCCCAAGCCCTTCCCGCCGGTCGCCAACCCATACTAGCCCACTGGCTCATTCCGGAGCGCGCCCCGCGACGGCAGCGGCTCGGGCAGGGATGAATGCGCCGGAAGACGAGCCTGAACCATTGTTCAAGGCTGGTCCACTTCGGTTACACTGTGAATGTTGATTCCGGACTGGCTCATCTGAGCAACGGGTTCCTCCCACGGTGGGCATGGAGCCCCCAAACAGCGGACATGGAGCCCCCCGTGGCCCGCGAGCCGACAGAGTGGAGGAGGGGATCGCATGAAGAAACTGAGTGTCATCGCCATCATAGTAGCAGCCGTATTCCTGGCGGGTTCGACCCTGGCCCTGGCCCAGACCGCACCCAAGATTATCGTCCTGAAGGGCAACCCGATGGGCGGGGTGAAGTTCAATCACGAAGCTCACCAGAAGCTCGTGGGCGACAAGTGCGACACCTGCCACCACGCCTCGAAGCCCGAGAAGGCAATGAAGGCGAAGCAGGAGAAGTGCCAGAACTGCCACACCAAGACCGTCACCGCGCCGATGAAGACCAACGCGCAGGCGGCATTCCATGCCCCGATGGCCAAGAAGGGCATCTGCGTCGATTGCCACGCCAAGGAAATCGCAGCCGGAAAGAAGGCGGTTCCCGTTTCGTCGAAGTGCCCGGAGTGCCACAAGAAGGAAAACGCCTAGCTTTCGGCTGGATTGTTTCGAAGTCACGAACCCGGGGTCCCGCGCCGCGAGAGGTGGGCCCCGGGTTCTTTCGTGTGCCCACCGCAACTCGCTGAGGCCCGCTGCTCTCCCCGCCTTCAGTGCCGGCGGCGGACAATCGACCGAAGCCGCTCGCGCAGCATCCGCGTCCGAGTCAATCCGCCCACCTCTTCGAGCAGGTGACGCTGCCAGTCGTCACGGGCCGCGGTCGCCCGAAGCGGCGTCAGCGCGAGCAGGCCCGTCGGCCCGACCGATCCGTGCAGGAACCGCCATTCCTGGAGCTTCGGCTTGAGGGACGGATCGAGGGGCAGTTCCAACCCGGCCTCGCGCGCCATGAGCATGCCCTTGGCCCTGATCGCCAGCTCCAGCTCGATCCTCAGCAGGCAGAACATGTCCGCCACCACCGGCCCCGGAAAGCGCGACCTGAGCTCGCGCAGATAAGTGCCCAGGCGCGAGACGCCGAAGTCCGACGAGGTGAGCAGCGTCAGCACCTCCACGTCGAGGTCGAGCCCTTCGCCGACCCACGCCCGCGTCGCCTTCTCGCTGTGTCCGAAAATGAACGTGACGAGCAGCGGCAGGACGACCACCAGGATGAGCGTCGTGAGGATCGGCGGGAGAAGGAACAGGTTGAACAGGGCGTGAAGGCCGACGGCCGGGAGCCACGCGATGCCCAGGACGGCCCATGGCCGGTCCGGGTGCCGGTCCAGCAGCCCTTTTGCGAGCATCGCAAAGACCGCCGTCGTCGTGCCGTGCAGGATCGCCGGACCGAATCCCCGGACGATCCACAGCGCGATCCGCGTGTCGTCGTAGTAGCGCAGGTACGCGAGGTTCTCGACCAGCGCGAATCCGGTCCCGACGGAGAACCCGACGATGGTCGCGTCGACAAGGAAGCCGAGGCGGCGCTTGCGCAGGGCGACCACGATGAAAATCGCCTTCAGCGTCTCCTCGGTCAGGGGCGCCGCATAGTGCTTCACGACGGCATCGGACACCTGCAGGGCGTCCTTGGCCCAGACGAGCACGGCCACCGAAGCCAGCGCGCTGGCTGCCCCCGCCGCGACGGCCATGGCGATGGTGGCGTAGCGGACCAGCTTGAAACTGTCCATCAGGAACAGGATGGCCAGGAAGGCGACCACCGGAAGAAGAGCCGCGGCGACGTTGATGATCACCGAAACGCCCCACCTGACCTACCTGAGCACCTTGACGGAGACCATCGCTTCGTTGCCCAGCCGGCGGCCTTCCTCGAAGGCGACCGCCGCGCCGACCGACAGCCCCATGTCCAGCGTGCCCAGGATGCTGAACCGGAAGTCGAGCTGGCCGCCGACATCGTAGACCGTCCGCCGTATCGACCGGTTGTCGAGATTGGTGACGAGCCCGGTCGCGAATATCGCGGGACGCATCCACGAGATGTAGAAGTCCGGCACGCCGAGGCGGCTGAACCTGACCGGCGGGAGGTTGAGCTCGAGGGTGGATTTCACGAAGTTGCGCCCCGGCACCTCGTTCAGCTTTGCGCCTGGGAGGCTCGTGAAATCCCGGTAGCGCTTCTCGCTCCCGTGATCGACCCAGTTGTTGCCGAAGCCGCCGAAGTAGAAGTTTGCGAACTTGTTGTCGGCGTCGGCCGGTGAGAAGCCCGCCGCGCTTCGCAGCCACAGCGACCAGTGCCCGGCCGGGAGGGCGACGCCTTCGTCGAAGGTCGCGTAGAAGCCTGGCACGAACGTCCTGTCCACGTAGTCTGCCGCGGCCACCAGCGACGCCTTCCGTCCCTTTTCGTCGTCGACTTTCCCGAGCGATCCCCTGACGTCGCTATACAGCAGCTTTGCCTGAAGCGATCCCAGCGTGGTCACCGAGACCGGCACGTTCTGGTAGGCCGGCAACGCATCGAGATTGCCGGAGTAGCTGGCATCGAGCTCCAGGCCGAGCGAGCGCGGGTCGTCCCAGAGCAGCGATCGCTTGTAGCCGACGCCGAACAGGTACCCCTTGCGCCCCTTTTTCGTCGGCCCGAACAGATCGTAGAAATCGGCGTTGTTGTACTGGGCCCGCAGCCGCCAGTCGTACCGCTGATACTCTGCCCGCAGGTGGACGCGCTCGTCCGCCTTGAGCGTCCCGAGCGCGGAGTAGGTGGCCGAGAGGTTCAGGCGATTCAGTTGCAGCGGGTCCGAGAAGTTGAGCCGCACGCCGAGTGCCTGGCTCTCTTTGTACCCCTGGACGATCGGATAGAGCGACTCGAGCTTGAGCCCGCCGAAGAGGCGGTAGGTGCCCGTCTGCTTCGGCATCGTCTCGTAGGGCACTGCCGCGGGTGAGCCGACCATCCACTTCTGGAGGATCGGGTGCTCTTCGATGACCTTCTGGCCGAGGAACGTGATGGCGCTCAGATCCTCGAGCTTCTTCGCCGGGATGCGGGATGGCACCCACCCCTGCCCCGAGTACCGGAACACGATGAGCTGGTCGCCTTCGATCGGGATCGGCCTGAAGAATCCCGTCTCGGCGTTGGTCAGGGCGTCGGTCTCCTTCGTCGCGATGTTATAGCGGTAGATGTTCGACACGCCGGTGAAGTAGGAGCTGCCGTACAGGTACTGGCCGTCGGCGGAAAACGTGAAGTTCGACGGCACGGTCGACCCGCCGAAGTCGAAATCCTGCAGGGGCGTCATGTCGCCGGCGAGCAGCTTGTCGGCGTCGAAGATCCTCACCGACTGGCGGCCGCTGATTTCGCCGAACGACGCGGACACCCGCTTCCCGTCCGGAGACACATCCAGATCGTAGGGCACCAGGCCGTAGGGAAACGAGACGACGCGGTTCCACTGCGTGTAGGGGGGAGGAATCCGAACGAGCGTGCAGATGCCGTTCAGGTGCCGGATGCCCCACAAGGACCTGTCGGCCCTGTTGAAGACGATGTCGCCGATGCGGGCGTCTTTCTGGAGCAGCGTGACGCGGCGGGTTGCCGGGTCGACCGACACCAGGTCGCGGAAGTCGTTGTTGTCGGTCGTGTAGAAGATGGTGCGGGTGGCGGGATCGAACGCGATCGAGGTGACCGTGTAGATGGTCGGCCCCTTGATGTCGACGATCTTCTCCACCGCGCCGGTGTCCATCGAGATTGCGCCGACGTGCGCCACGACTCCCGGGTAGTTGAAGGCCGCGTAGATCTTCCGGCCGGCCGGGTCGTAGTACGCGCGGGAGACGGATCCCAGGGCGCGAGGGGACAGGTCCTTGAACGGCGTGATCGGGTACTTGCGGATGGCCTCGAGGTTCTTCGTTTGGAAGTCCTGCTCGGCCGCGATCCACTCGCGCCACGCGTCCTCGATCGATTGCCCGTAGACCTTCCTGAACTGGCCCGAGTAGGAGGCGCTGGATCCCGGGTGCCGCGTCACCCATTCGATGAGCTTCTCGGGCGAATGGCGCCTCGCCAGCCACGTCATGAACCGCGCGCCGTAGAGGTACGAATTGATCTCGAGCTGGAAGTCGATCTTTGTCCCTTCCGACGCCAGGCCGAGCGGGTCGTAGATGTGCGCACCGTCCCGGACGATCGAGCGGAACACCATCTCGTCATAGCCGCTCTGCGCCCGTCCGATCCCGCCCGCCATCCAGGTGTCGATGAACACCGCGATGCCTTCGTGATACCACCGCGGCGCGGCGGCTCGCGGGGTCGTGAGGTAGAAGTAGAGGATCGTCTCCGGCTGCTCGGCGATCGGGTTGACCTTGCCGCCAAACAGCCCCCGGAAGAACCTGTCGGGCCCGGTCGCCTGGTCCATTGTCGCGATGTGAACCAGCTCGTGGTTCATGATGGTCGTCATCCGCTCGTTGGCGGCGAGCGTTTCGAAGGCGAAGCTCAACGGCGCGATCTGCACCATCAGCGTGTCGCGCGGCACGACGCTCGCTCCGGCATTTCCGGAATCCGACAGATCGAGCAGCAGCACCGACACCTTGTCTTTGGTCTCGAATCCGAGCAGTTTCTGCTGGAAGGCCATGGAGTTCAGGTACGCGCGCGCGACGTGCGGCGCCAGGTAGGACTCGCTGCCCTCGAAGTAGACGAGGCGCAGATTGCCGACCTCGACCTTCCCGAGCTGGGCGGACGACGGCACCGGGACGAGGACGAGCGCAAGACAGAGGACCGCACAGACGAGGGGCGTGCCGTATCCGACTGCGTCTACCGGCTTCGGGGCAGCAGCTCGGTTCATGCGAACCTCCGGCGGGTTGACTGGCGTTCGGGCCGAGATGTTACCTCAGGCTCACGGCAAATGTACATGAAACGACCCCGGCGGTCCGCGTTGGAATCGCCGGGGTCGCTTCGAGCACGTGTCGAGTCAGGCGGGCTTACTTCGCCTGGAGCGCCGAAACCAGCGCCGAGCTCTGGAGCGCCGCACTGAAGCCGGCCTGCCGCAGGGCCGCCTGGAAGTTGGCGTCTGCGATCGCATCCGCGAAGCCCTGGCTCCCGATCATGGCGCGCAGGTTCGCGTCCGCCATGACGCTCTGGAAGCCCTTGGTCGACAGCATCGCTCGCAGGTTCGCGTCCGCCAGAACATCCTGGAAGCCGCGGCTGTTGAGCTGCGCCCGCAGGTTCGCGTTGGCCAGCGCATCGGCGAAGCCCTTGTTGCTCAGCATCGCCCGCAGGTTCGCATCCGCCATTGCTTCACTGAAGCCCCGGTTGTTCAGCAACGCCCGCAGGTTCACATCCGCCAGGGCATCGGCGAAGCCCTTGCTCGTCAGCTGCTGCCGCAGGTTCACGTCCGCCAGCGCATCGGCGAAGCCCTTGTTGCTCAGCATCGCGCGCAGGCTCGCATCCGCCAGCACGCTCTGGAGGCCACGGCTGTTGAGCTGCGCCCGCAGGTTCGCGTCCGCCAGCGCGTCGGCGAAGCCCTGAGTGGCGAGCTGTGCGCGCAGGTTCGCGTCGGAGAGCGCACCCGCGAAGCCTTTGCTCATCAACTGCGCGCGCAGGTTCGCGTCGGAGAACGCGTCGGCGAAGCCCTTGTTGCTCAGCATCGCGCGCAGGTTCGCGTCGGCCAGCACATCCGCGAAGCCCTTGCTGCCGAGCATCGCCCGCAGGTTCGCATCCGCCATGGCGGCGGCGAAGCCCTTGTTGCTCAGCATCGCCCGCAGGTTCGCGTCGGAGAGCGCGTCGGCGAAGCCCTTGCTGCCGAGCATCGCCCGCAGGTTCGCGTCCGCCAGCATGCCCTGGAAGCCGCGGCTGCTGAGTTGCGCGCGCATGCTCGCGTCGGCCAGCACATCGGCGAAGCCCTTGCTGGCGAGCATCGCCCGCAGGTTCGCGTCCGCCAGCATGCCCTGGAAGCCGCGGCTGTTGAGCTGCGCCTTCAGGTTCGCGTCGGAGAGCGCGTCGGCGAAGCCCTTGCTGCCGAGCTGGGCCCGCAGGTTCGCGTCGGCCAGCGCATCGGCGAAGCCCTTGTTGCCGATGAGCGCGCGCAGGTTCGCGTCAGAGAGTGCGTCGGCGAAGCCCTTGCTCATCAACTGCGACCGCAGGTTCGCATCCGCCAGCACGTCCCCGAAGCGCCTGATGATCCACAGCCCCCGCAGGTTCGGATCCGCCAGCGCGTCGGCGAAGCTCTTGCTGCTCAGCTGCGCCCGCAGGCTGGCGTCCGCCAGCGCATCGGCGAAGCCCTTGCTCGTCATCCCGGCCCGGAGGCTCGCATCCGCCAGCGCGTCGGCAAAGCCCTTGCTGCTCAACTGCGCCCGCAGGCTCGCATCCGCCAGCGCATCGGCAAAGCCCTTGCTCGACAGCTGCGCCCGCAGGTTCGCGTCCGCCATCGCATCGGCAAAGCCCTTGTTGCTGAACAGCGCGCGGAGGTTCGCATCCGCCAGCGCGTCGGCGAAGCCCTTGCTGCCGAGCATCGCCCGGAGGTTCGCGTCCGCCATGAGGTCGGCGAAGCCCTTGCTGCTCAACTGCGCCCGCAGGTTCGCATCCGCCAGCGCGTCGGCGAAGCCCTTGTCCTTGAGCTGCGCCCGCAGGTTCGCGTCGGAGAGCGCATCGGCGAAGCCCTTGTTGCCGAGCAGGGCCCGCAGGTTCGCATCCGCCAGCGCGTCGGCAAAGCCCTTGGTCCCGAGCATGGCGCGCAGGTTCGCGTCGGCGAGCGCGTCGGCAAAGCCCTTGTTGCTCAACATCGCCCGCAGGTTCGCATCCGCCATCACGTCCTGGAAGCCCCGGCTGGCAAGCTCAGCGGCAAGCGTCGGGCTCGCGAGCTGTCTCGCGAACGACGGGTCCGCCAGCGCGCTGCGCATCTCGGCATTCGCCAGGAGATTGCGGACGTTCTTGTCCTTCAGCATGCGATCCCAGGTGTCGCTCTGGAGGAACTCCTGCACCGCCACGTTGTCGAGTACGACGTCCTTGTCGGACATCTGCTGCGCCTGGTACCGATTGGCCGCCGTGATCGTGCCCTCGGCCCCTCGGTCGACCGACCGGAAGCCCGAGTAGCTGACGACGACCACGATCGCCACGACTGCCAGGCCGGCCACGATCCACAGTGCCTTCTTCGCCACGACAGCTCCTCCTCCGGACCAGCCGGAATTCCAGTGGGGGGCATCCCCACGCCCTTCACGCCGACGTGGGTCACGCGGTGACCCCACGGAAAGTGCGTTCCACGCCGATTGAACGAGCGCAGCCACACGGCTGGGCCATCCCGCACGCGCGGGGTGTCCGGACGTCACGCTTCGCATGACCCGGTCGGTGAATGCCGGAGGCGTGTCCTCGACGCCCAGGTCGTCGACCAGTTCCACCAGACGTTTCAGCTGGTCGGCACGCGCCCTGGCCTGACCGTCGGTGGCCAGGCGCTCGCGCAGGCGAGCGGCTTCCTGAACCGTCAACGCCCCGTCAAGCTCGGCGTTCAGCAGTTCATCGTCAAGGGGTTCGGTCATGACAGTCGATCCCAACCCAGGAGCGTGCGCCCCAGCTGCTGACGCGCATCGTAGAGCCGCGATTTCACGGTCTTCTCCGGCACGTCGATCAGTTCAGCGATTTCCAGGTACGACAGCCCGGCATAGTGCCGAAGCACGATGACCTCACGAAGCGTTCGCGGCAGCGTCGCAATGGCCTTCTGGACCCTGGCCCGTCTCTCGGACGCCTCCAGCGTCTCGAGCGGATTGCCCGGCCCCGCCAACCTGGGGTCGAGCGGCTCCATCCCGCGGCGTCCGCGCTTCACGTTGAGGCATTCGTTCACCAGGATCCGATAGAGCCAGCTGAAGAACTTGTGCGAGTCGTCGTAGGTCGCCAGTTTCTCGTAGGCCCTGACAAACGCGCTCTGCGCGGCGTCAGCTGCCTCGTCCCGGTCACCGAGCATCCGGACCGCTACCGTGAACAGAACCCGCTGGTACCGCTCGACCAGGGGCCGGAAGGCGGTGGTGTCACCCGCCAGGCATCGCGCTACGAGAAGGCTGTCTTCGTCCGCGCTCACCATAAAAGACACTTGGGCGGCGGGAAAGTTGGGACCGTTGTTGCCGACCGGGTCCTTATATCACAGGAACGGGGATGCTATGATGGCGGTCGATTCCCCCGGGGCGTCCGAGGTGCCACCAACCGAACGAGCTGCCGTCCGCATCCCAGGCACACCAGAAGGCCTGCGCCAGGCCAGCCAGGCGTTCGAGCACTTTCGCCTTCGTTGCGGGATCGCGACGGATGCGGCGTGGCAGATGGGCCTGGCTCTCGACGAGGTCCTGTCGAACAGCATCGGCCACGGGCTGTCCGGCAGGCCGGACGGGTACGTCGAGGCTGTGTTCACGTGGTCGGATGACACGCTCGAGGTCACCGTCCTCGATGACGGCCCGGCATTCAACCCTCTCTCGCTGCCGGCTCCCGACACCGCCTCGGCGCTGGACGCCAGGCGGCCGGGAGGGCTGGGGGTGCACTTCGTCAGGAACCTCATGGACCGGGTGTCCTACCAGAGGCAGGGCGAGCGAAACCGGTTCGTGTTCGCGCGCCGCCTCCCGGCCGGGGAATCCGCATCGACCGGGCCAGACGCGCCAGCCAGTCCGCGTCCCTGAGAGGCCGGTGCGTCCGCGCCGGGCCGGCTCCGGGGGCGGCCCGACGGCGTGGTCGGCATCGGAGGCGTGACCAGGCCGTCGTTCCGGGGGAAATGGGCAGGAAGAGTGCTCGCATGGAAATCCGGCAGGTCAAGCGCGGTGACACGATCGTCGTCGCCCCGGCGGGCCGCATCGACAGCACGACGAGCGATGCGGTGGAGAAGGCTCTGAGCGCGGCGCTGGACGCCGGCGAGCGCAAGCTCGTGGTGGATTTCTCGCGCGTCGACTACATCTCCAGCGCGGGCCTGCGCGTGCTGCTCGTCGCGGCCAAGCGGCTGAGCGGGGGCCGTGGGAGTTTCGAGCTCTCGAACCTCGGTGAATCCGTTCGGCAGGTGTTCGATCTGGCGGGCTTTCTTCCGCTCTTCAAGTCCACCGGCGCCGCCATCTCGGCGTCCGGCTCCGCCGAGGCGCCAAAGGCCCCGGACCTCCACACCACCACGGCTTCTGGCCGCGACGCGTCCACCGGCCTGGACACCGCGCCGCTCCTGCTGCACGTCGAAGCTCCGGGCGGCAAGTACTTCGAGCGGACCTTCACGTCGGACTCTGTCATCCTCGGGCGCTCGGATCAGGCCGATGTCACGGTCACGGATCACAGCGTCTCGCGGCGCCACGCCAGGGTCTTTCGCCAGGGCGGGGCCTGGCTGGTCGAGGATCTGGGGTCCAGGAACGGAACGCTGCTGAACGAGCAGCGGCTGTCGGAGCCCATCGCTCTCAAGTCCGGCGACGCGATCCGGGTGGGCGACACCAGGCTGGTGGTCGGAACGCCGGGCCAGAAGACGGCGCCGCCGCGGGCGGCCACCGCGATCGATCCGG
Organism: uncultured Acidobacteriota bacterium; assembly: GCA_963843385.1. GTDB lineage: Bacteria > Acidobacteriota > Vicinamibacteria > Vicinamibacterales > JAKQTR01 > CAVOHU01. The sequence goes on along the minus strand of CAWJJY010000001.1, from coordinate 310,647 downwards.
CGCCAGCCGACGAATCGGTGGTCTCCCTGCTCCGCCCGGCCGCGGAGATGATGCAAATCGCGGGATCCGACGCGGGAGCCTCGTCCCGGCTGCGCCTGCTCAACGAGGTGCACCGCGCGCTGGCCAGGCCCATCTCCCGTGCCGAGCTGCTCGACATGATCCTGGACAGGGCTTTCGAGGTGCTGCAGCCCGAGGACGCCGCCATCTTCCTGCGCGGGGCCGACGGCGAGCTCTACAAGGCCGCGGAGCGCCAGTCGCCCCGCTCGACCGGCCGCCTGCTGGTGTCCCGGCGCCTGGCCGAGGAGGTCACCGTCAAGGGCGCGGCGGCCCTGGTGCTCGACGCGCAGCTCGACGAGCGGTTCTCGGGCGCGGAGAGCATCCTGGCGTCCGGCGTTCGCAGCATCGTTGCGGCTCCATTGCTCGATGCCGACGGATGTCTGGGCATGATCGCGCTCTACTCGCGGATGCACGTCAAGCGATTCTCCGAACAGGACCTCGAGTTGCTCGTGTCGCTCGCGTCGGCCGCCGCCCTGCGCGTCCGCAACCTCGCGCTGGTGGAAGAAGCGGCCAAGCGACAGGTCCTCGATCGCGAGCTGGCGCTGGCGCACGACATCCAGATGGGCATGCTCGCGCGGGGTGTGCCCAATCGGCCCGAGGTCGATCTCGGCGCCGAGCTCCGGCCGGCCCGCAACGTCGGCGGCGACCTCTTCGAGATGCTGGTCGCCGGCGATCACCTGTGGTTCATCGTGGGAGACGTGGCCGGAAAGGGCATCGCGGCGGCGCTGCTGATGGCGGTGGCGCAGACGTTGTTTCGCGCGATCGCGACTTCGGGCCTGTCGCTTCCCGAGGTCGTCGCGCGGATGAACCGCGAGCTGTGCCGCGACAACGACCGCGCCGTCTTCGTAACGGCCTTCGCCGGCTGCCTGAATCTCCACACCGGCTGGCTCCAGGTCGTCAACGCCGGCCACAATCTTCCGTACTGGCTGGGCCGGAACGGCACCGTGAAATCCCTGGCGGTGGCGAATGCCTCCGCCCTGGGCGTCGTGGAAGAGTCGGCGTTCCCCGTGACGGATCTTCAGTTCCAGCCGGATGAGGGTCTCGTCATCTATACCGACGGCGTGTGTGATGCGCTGGACCCGAAGGGCGCATCCTTCGGCACGCAGAGGATCGAAGCGTGCCTGGCCGGCGGGCTGACCGACTCCGCCGCGGGTATCGTTCACCGGATCTTCGTAAGTGTCGATGGCTTCGCGGGCACCGCGCCGCAGGAGGACGACATCACCGTCGTCGTCATCAAGTACCGGCCAAGCCGGAGCGTGCCGGATAGGCCCACCGACACGGGCATCGCCGTCGACACAGAGGCCATTGTCTCGGCTCAGCGCACGCGTTGACCCGGACGATGTCCCGGGGAAGGCGTCACGACGCTTCGCGATTGAGGCAAGGGCGGGGCAAGGAACGCGAAACGCTCCCGAGGATCCCCATTCGAACCCGGGAACCCTCGGGAGCGCTCGTCTGACAGGTCGAGTCGCGATTGCCTACTTCGTGGGTGAGGGCGCGGCGTTTCCGTCGAGTGTCCCGGCCACCCACTCGAGGTTGACCCGGGCAACCCGGTAGTCGCGCTGTGCGCCGGCAAGGCTCGCGCGGGCGCTCATCAGGTTCAGTTCAGCATCCTGCACGTCGAGCCGCGTCTTCACGCCGAGCTCGAACCCCTTCTCCGCCAGGAACAGGAGACGCTCCGCCTGCTTCATCGTGCCGCCCAGCGCGGTCAGGATTTCGGACGCCTCTCGCACGGCGTCAACGGCCGTCCGGACTTCCAGCGCGATGCCCTCGCGAAGCTTGAGCTCATCCAGCGTCAGCCGCGACAGCTCGGTCCGGGCCTGCGCCACGCGACCCTTGGTCCGGAAGCCGTCGAAGATCGGCACGGTCGCAAAGAGCCCGGCGTTCCACGTCGTGCCGCTCGACGAGATCGTCTTGAGTGCCAGGCTGCGCTGCCCGAACGCGGCGGAGAAATCGAGTCGCGGCTTGTCCCCCGCCTTCGCGATGGTCACCAGCGAGTCGTAGATCCCGCGAGTGGTGTCGATCTCGCCGAGCTCGGGCCGGTTCTTGAGCGCCTGCGCGAGCACCTCCTCGTAGGACGGCGCCGGCTCGGTGGAGGTGGCGAGATTGCCGTCCACGTCCACCTCCTGCGTGGTTTCCGCCAGCAGGAAGCGCAGCCGCTCGCGCGTCACCCGCACGAGGTTCTGTCCCCTGATCACCGACGGCCTGGCATTGCCCACGGCCACCTGCGCCGCGAGCACGTCGAAGTCGGTCGCGGTGCCCGCCGACTGGCGCCGGGTCGCCTCCAGCAGGTGCCGTTCCTTCTGCTCGACGTCCTGTTCGGCGATGCGCAGCAACTCGCGCGCCGCCATCACGTCCCAGAACGAGGTCGTCACGTCCTTGGCCACCGCCTGCTTGAATCGACGAAGCTGGTGGTCGCTGAGGTCATAGCCCAGCTTCGCCGCGCGAACGGCCGCGCCAACCTGTCCCCACGTGAACACGACCTGCGTCAGCTTCAGCTCGGCCGTGCGGATTTCCTGCGGTCCGCCGAAGATGTCGCCGATCTTGGTCGAACTGCTGTCGGTCTCGCCAGAGGGCGCGAAACTGCTGAACAGCTTGCTCTGGCTGTTGTCGTAGGTTCGCATGACGCTGCCGGCCAGCGTCAATTGCGGCAAGGCCGAGGCCTTCTCCTCCAGGTACTTGCCGTGCACCCAGTTCTTGTATTCCATCGCCTTCTGGATGTCGCGATTCTGCTTCGCGGCGATCGCCAGCGCCTCGCCCAGCGTGAGCACTTTCACCGAGGCGGGCGGTGTCGAGGCGGCGGCCTGGCTCACCTGTTCGAGCAGTGAACCGCCGATCGGCGCGGTCGACACAGGCGCCGATCCGGCCGGCATGAACGCGGGGGCGGCGCTTGTGGCTCCGCTCAGAGCTTGCTGGGCTGAAGCCGGCGCGGCCGCGCCGACGGCGATCGCCAGCGCGAGCACCGCGCTGACAGCGGCCGCCTCAACCTGGCGCCGGCGCCGGAACACCTTGGCCGCGATGTCGTCGAGGATCGAGTAGACGACGGGCACGACGATCAGCGTCAGCATCGTCGAGGTGATGAGCCCGCCAACGACGGCGCGGGCCATCGGGGCCCGGAACTCGGCGCCCTTCCCCAGGGCGAAAAACAACGGCAGCATGCCGAAGATCATCGCCGAGGTCGTCATCAGGATGGGCCGAAGCCGCGTGCGTCCCGCCGTGATGAGCGCCGTGCGCCGGTCCATGCCTCGCGCCCGGAGGACCTTGGTGTAGTCGACGAGCAGGATGGCGTTCTTGGTGACCAGCCCCATCAGCATGATCAGGCCGATGAGCGACATGATGTTGATGGTGTCGCCCGTGAGCGCCAGGGTGCCCGCCATGCCGACGATCGAGAGCGGCAGCGACAGCATGATCGACAGCGGGTCGATGAACGATTCGAACTGCGCCGCCAGGATCAGGTAGACGAAGATCACCGCCAGCAGCAGCGCCTCGGCCAGGTACCCGAACGACTCGACCATGATCTCGGTGTCGCCGCCGACGATCATCTTGTAGCCCGGAGCCATCTTGATTCGCTCGCCCACCTTCGTCGCCATCGTGCCGGCGGTGCCGAGCGGCAGCTTGTCGAGGTTGGCGTCAACCGTAACCTGCCTGGCCAGATCGCGGCGCCCGATTTCGGCGGGCGAGTTCGATCGCGTGAATCTGACCAGGTCGGTGAGGGGCACCAGCGCGACGCCGTCCTGGCCCGGCACCGAGATCTTGAGGTTGCCGACCTGGTTGACGTTCTCGCGAAGGCTGCCCGGCAGGCGCAGGCGCACGTTCACCGCCTCGCCCTCTTCGTCTTCGTAGGTGGAGACCGCCTGCCCTCCCACCAGGAGGGCGACGCTGTTGGCGACGGCCGCGCTCCCGACGCCGGACGCCGCCGCGCGCTCGCGATCGACGACGAGGCGGTACTCGGGAAGGTCCTGCTCCATCGCCGCCTCGATGTCCACGATGCCGGGCACCGTGTAGAGCTCTTTCTTCAAGGCGCTCGCGTACTGTTTCAGCGTGGCGATGTCGTCGCCCTGCACGACGATCACGAGCGGCTTCTGGAACGAGTCGGGATCTTCCTGCACCGAGAGCACCACGCCGGGGATCTTCTCCAGCCGCGAGCGGACGTCGTGCACGAAGTCCTTGAGGCCGAGCGAACGCTCTTCTTTCGGCATGATCTTCACGAACACCGCCGCGTCGCGCACGGTGTCGGAATCACCTGCCCCGATCGACGCGTAGGTGTACTGGACCGGCTTGAACTCCGAGAGCGCCTTGAGCACCTGTTCGAGGCGTCCCCTCGTCTCGGCGAGCGACGAGCCCGGTGCGCTCTTGATCTTGACCAGGAATTCGCCCTGGTCCATCGGCGTCATGAACTCGGCCTGCAGGATGCCGAACACCCCGAGGCCCGCAATGAAGGCGCCGACCGCCGAGGCGACGACGGTCTTCCGGTGGTCGAGCGACCAGCCGATGACGCGCTTGTACCCCTCGGCCATCCGCTCGAACCAGCGATTGAAGCCGTCGAGCGCCCGCTGGATCGGGTTGCGGCGTCCCTTGCGCGCAATGTCCGGGTCGTGCCATCGCGAGGACAGCATCGGGTCGAGCGTGAACGACACGAACAGCGACACCAGGACGGCGAACGCAACGGTCAGGCCGAACTGGAAGAAGAACCGCCCGATGACGCCTTTCATGAACGCCACCGGCACGAACACCGCCATGATCGACATCGAGGTGGACAGCACCGCGAGGCCGATCTCGGTCGTGCCCTCGCGCGCGGCGGTGAAGTGATCCTCCCCGTGCTCGAGGTGCCTGACGATGTTCTCCCGCACGACGATCGCATCGTCGATGAGCAGTCCGATGGCGAGAGACAGGGCCATCAGCGTCAGCGAGTTCATCGTCATGTTCAGGAAGTACATGACGATGAACGACGAGATGACCGAGATGGGAAGCGTCAATCCCGTGATGACCGTCGACCGCCACGAGTTCAGGAAGCAGAACACGATGATGATCGTGAGCAGCCCGCCGAGGACGAGCGAGGTCTGCACGTCGGTCACCGAGTCGCGGATGAACACCGACGTGTCGCGGACGATCTGAATCTCGGTGCCGGCCGGCATCTCCGCCTTCAACGCCTCGACCGCCGCCCGGACGGCGTCGACCACGGCGACCGTATTCGCCTTGGTCTGCTTGGAGATGTCCACGGCGACGGCCGGCGCGCCGTTGATGAGCGCGAGCGACCGCTGTTCCTCGACCGTGTCCTTGACCTCCGCCACGTCCCCCAGGCGGATGGCGTCGCTGCCACGGCGGGCGATCACCATGCCGGCGTAGTCGGCCGGCTCCTTGGGCTTGCCGGAGATGCGCAGCGGCATCTCCTGCCCCCCCTGGGTCAGCCGCCCGAGCGGGGTGTTGACGTTCTCAGACGACAGCCCGGCCACGACCTCGTCGACGCCCATGCCGAGCGCGGCCAGCCGCGCCGGATCGAGGTCGACCGCGATTTCCCGCTTCGAAGAGCCGACCAGCTTGGCTTTTGCCACGCCGGGAATGCTCTCCAGGCGGCGCTTGATCTTGCGGTCGGCCAGGTCCGTCAGCGCGCGCGGCCCGAGCGTGCTCGACCGAACCGCCAGGGAGATGACCGGCATCGCCGCGAAGTCGAACTTCTGGATGACCGGTTCCTTCATCCCGTCCGGCAGCTCGCGCCGGATCGCATTGATCTTCGCGCGGGCCTCCTGCGAGACGTCGTTGATCTTCACCTCGAGGTTGAATTCGACGATGACCGTCGAGAAGCCCTCGCGCGAGACCGAGTTGACGTGCTTGACGCCCGAGATCGGGTTGACCGCCTCCTCGATCTTCTTGCTCACCTCGCGCTCGACCGTTTCCGGCGACGCGCCCGGGAACTCCGTGATGATCGAGAGCACGGGGATCTCGACGTCCGGCATCATGTCGACCGGAAGCCTTCGCCACGAGAACAGGCCGAGGGTCATCAACGTGAGGATCATCACGGTGGCGACCACGGGCCGCCTGATGGAGAGGTTTGACAGGAACATGGGTTACGCTCCCTGTCCCTTCTCCACCGCGACGCGATCGCCCTCGCGGATGGCAAACCCGCCCCGCGTGACCACCTGCTCGCCGGGCTTCAGGCCGGACACGACTTCCACGTGCAGCCCGTTGGCGGTTCCCACCTTGACCACTCGCCTGTCCGCCTGATCGCCGCGGACGACGAACACCTCGGCCGACTGCTGCTCGACATTCCAGTTGAGCAGGGCGTCGCGCGGGACCTGCACCACGTTTCGCCGGCTCCCCACCTCCACGCTGCCCTTCACGAACGAGCCGCCCTTGAGCAGCCCGTCACGGTTGGAGACCTCGGCGACGACCTTGGCCGAGCGCGTCGCCTGGTCGAGCGCGGGATTGATGAACATGACCGTGCCGGCGAACTTGCGCCCCGGCAGCGCATCGGTCGTGAAACCGATGGGCTGGCCCACCCGCACGAGCGAAAGCCGCGAGGAGGGCACCAGCATCGTGAGGTCGAGGATCCGGTTGTCCACGATGCGGAACAGGGGGCTGTTGCCGCCCATGTTCTCGACCCGATCGCCGACGTTCACCGCGCGCAGGGCGACAACCCCGTCGATCGGCGACGCGATGAACGACTTGGCGAGGCGCGCCTCCGCGGTCTTGATCTGCGCGTTGGAGGCCGATGTCGCCGCCTCCGCCGCCTCCACCGCCGACTTGGCATCGTCCAGGGCCTGCGGGGTGATCAAGCCGAACTGCTTCAGCTGTTGCGCGCGTTCGTATTCGCGGCGGGCGCGCGCTTCGGCCACCCTCGCCTGCGCGACGGTGGCCTTGATGGCTTCGATGGCCGCCTCGGTCTCGGTGGTGTCGAGACGAGCCAGCCGGTCCCCCTTTCGAACTGGAACCCACTCGGTGACATACACCGCAGTGACCGTCCCGGTGACCTCTGACTTGACGTCGGCCGAGAACTTCGGTTCGAGCGTCCCGACGACCTCGACGCTTTCCTGCAGGTCGGCCGTGACCACCGGGCTCGCCGTAACGGCCACCGGTGGCCTGCCCACCTCCTGCCCTACTGCCCCGCGCTTGGGATCGGTGGCGCCGTTGCCGGAGCAGGATGTCACTGCCGCGATCGCGGAGACGAGCATGAACAATTGAAAGAGACGAGCCATCCGTAACATCGCGTGTTTTCTCCTTACGACTGCCGCTCACTTAAGATGCCATCGAAGATCACGTTCAAGAGCCTCCGCAACCCGTCGACGCCGACCGGCTCGAGCACCGGGTGAAGCTGGCGCCCCGCCGTAGCATCCAGCACCCCCACGACGGCCAGCGCCACGTCGGCCGGGGCGAGGCGGCGAAATTCTCCCGTCGACTGGCCGTCCTCGATGAGGCGCAGCAACGCCTCCCGGAGGCGCGATTCGAATACTCGCAGATCGAACACCGGGGCGATGTCCGGCGGACCGAGGAATACGGAGTAGGCCACTCGCGCCAGGGGCACGTGCCGTTCGAAGAGGGCGTAGACGTCTTCGCAGAGCGCTGTCACGCGCTGGCGCGCCGTACCTGGACGTGCGACCGCCTGAGCCATGGCCTCGGTGAACTCGTGCGCCGCCAGATTGAGGATCGCGACCAGCAGACCTTCCTTGCTGCCGAAGTGATAGTAGAGCGCGGGCTTGGCGACGCCCGCCGCCTCGGCGATTTCGCGGACCGAGGCAGTCGCATAGCCTTTCCGGTCGAAGATGCCGACGGCGGCGCGCAGGAGTCGATTCCGTGTGCGCTCGTCCTGCTCGGAAGGGGCAACGCCGGTCGGGGCGGGGAGTTCAGGTGTTTGCATGGCGCAACAGTCGGTTAGACGAGTGATACCGACCGGTAGGTTCCATAGCACCTAACGGTCGACTCACCACATACCTACCGGTAGGTATCTTCCTACGATACACCTGGATGGTTGCTGATTACAAGTCGAGGGCAGAGGAACGGAGCCTTATGGCCGCCTCCGTTGGATCGACTCCACATACGAGGTGATGTCGCGCGCGTGGGCGGCGGCCCCCCGGTCGGACTCGTGGGATGCGATCGGACTCCACACGGGCATCCCCTCGGTCACGCTGGCGGGAGCACGGCGGTCCGACGCCATGATGCACCGCTCGACGCGCGACCACGGGAACTCGCCTCCACTGCTCTGAGAAAGGCGCGTCAGGTCGGTGGGCGGAGCTTTCATGGATTGCGCCGCCGGTCCGCTGCCACGCCCGTCCCGGCCGTGGCACGCGGCACAATATGCTTCGAACAGGGTGCGAGGCTGGTCCGCCTCGCGCAGCTCCTGGCTGACCAGCAACTGCACGAGGAGGGCACCGCGCGTCTCGAACGCGCGATCGTTCCAGCTCATGTAGCCGGTATCCTGGTAGAACCGCATCAGGTCGTCGTCGGAATACACATGGGTCGCCCGGGCGATCTCGACGACGTGCTGCAGCTCGTGGCCCAGCATTTCGACCCGGTTCCGTTCCTGCAGCCGGTAGTCAATCGTCACCGACAGGTATCGATAGCCGTTTGGGCTTCCGGCAATGAGCCTGGTGTGACTGGTGGGCAACGGGCGGAAGACGAGCGACAGTTTCAGGTACACGATGACGTTGCTGCGTTCAATGACGTCCAGGAGCCTGGCTACGGTGTATGACCTGGCCGCGGCTTCCGAGAGGAACTCGCGCGCCTCCGGGTCTCCCGCCCTGATGTGCGTGAACGACAGGACGGTGTCGGCCTGACTGGCGAGCAATGACGACGCCGGGGCGGCCGAAACCTCCGTCCCAAACGGGGCAGCTACACGCAGGGCCAGCAGGCCCATCACGCTCAATGCCACGACCGATCCGATCCGCTTCACGGTTTGCGTCCTTCCATCCCGCGCAGAATCAGATCCCGCGCGAGAAGCAATCGTTCGACCAGACTGTCGAACTATGGGGCGGACCCTCTGGCCCACGATCCGGGACCGAGCGAGGTGACCGGCTGCGTTGGGGGCTGATTTCTGGCGCGCTGGGTGGGAGCCGCCTGGGCGCGAGGACACTATGCTTCGGCGCCGTGCGCGGACGCGTCGAAAGACTCGGGATAGTGTGCGCCACAGCTGGCGGAGGTGTCAACTCGCTCGAGGCGAGATGTCGCGGGACTCACCTGCTGTCGCAGTAGTACGACGGCGCCACGGCCTCTCCGCGATCAGCGTCACGGGTTAGGGTTTCCGATCGTCTCAACTGGACACGTCGGGCCGAACGCTTCCGCTTTCTGGGCCGTGCGACGCCGAGGCGTATGTGGATCTCCCTAGAAGTAGATCGCCGCTCCGATACCGGTCCTCGTTCCCCAGGTTCGCGCCGTCGAAGAGGTTTCACCGGAGGCCACGGGGAGGCCGGAATACGAAGCGGAGTTGCGCTGATCGCTGTAGACGATCCCCAGCTCACCAAACAGGCTGAACCGGGAACTGAGCGCGTACTGCACACCGAACGAGGCACTTCCGGAGTACACCGAAGTGGTAATCTCGGTGGTCCGGGTCAATCCTGCTGAACTGCTCTCCGAAGTGGTTGACGTGCGCGAATACGTGAATCTGGGGCTGAGGTAGAGGCTGACCGCGTCCTTCCGGTGCACGTAGAACAGCGCGCTCGCGCCGAGGCCCCACGCCGATCCACTTGATGAAGCGCTCACGGGGTCCACGAGGAACTCGTTCACCTCGGTCGGATTGCTGTGCCCCGACATGAACGACACCGAAGCCTCGGGCCGGATCGCGAAGCTGTCCGAGACGTGCCACACGAACCCGACCGAACCGGGGAGCCCGAGCGTGATGCCCTTCTGGCCCTTCTGCTGTGCGAATGCGGCCGTGCACGAGACCAGAACCATGCAGCAGATCATCAGGACTATTCCGCGCTTGTGCATCACAGCATCCTCTTGGAAGAAATGTCGGCCTTGATTGGACAGCTGAAACCGGGAAACCGGCGGCAGCGTGTGTTCCCTGTCTGATAAGACGCCGCAGACGGCCAGATCTTCGACGCGCGACAGATCAGTTCGTCACGCCCTTCACGCCCGCTCACGCAACCGAAACGCCCGGCCACCCGATCAACCGCTCACGATCGTGGTCTCTCGCTCAGAACACGAATCGCACCGACACCTGGACTGATCGCGGGCGCTGCCGGCTGCCGCCCTTCCCGAAGAACGGGCTGAAGTTCTGGCTGGAAAGCGAGGTGAATGAAACGTATCCGCCCCTGTTTGTCAGGTTGAAGACGTCGACGGCCGATTCAACTCGTCCCCAGCGGGTCTGAAATCGCCGGCCGATGCGGAAATTCAACGTCTGCAACGGCGGCAGCTGAAGCTGACCCTCGCCCCGCGTCGGGTAGGCAAATCGCAGGTTCGTCGAGATCAGGTTCTGGATCGACAGTCCGTTCAGCATGTAGGCCGGCGGGCCGGCGGCTGGATCGGGCGAGTCCGTCAGCGTGACGATCGGGCCCGACCACGCCCCTGACTGAACCTGGTACACGGCGGCCAGGCTCAGGCCCAACGGGGCATTCCAGACGACCATTCCACGGAAACTGTGGTCGATCCACGCGTCCTGTGCGTCTTCGCCCGCGTACGTCGTCTGGAGGCTGTCGGTGGTCGTCGTCGTCGTGGAACCGATGCCTTTGTCGTTGGCAAACGCCGAGGGCTGGAGGATGGCGGCCGGGTCGCCCGGCACCCAGGTTCCTTGCAGGTGCCGCCAGTTGCGGACGTAGCTGGCGAAGACCTGCACGCGGCCCGACTGGCGTGTCGCCTGTATCGACAGGTCTGTCACAACCGGGTAGTACCATCGGTTCGGGGTCACCTCGTAGCGATTCCTGAACCAGTCCTGCTCGTCTGGCGTGAACCCTGAACCCGGAATCGGCTGAGCCTGGAGGTGCGTGGCGGGAATGGCCCGGAACTCGCGACGGACGACGCCTATCTCGATGCCGATGCGGCCGGGAAGTTGCTGGCGGAATCCTGCTGCGAGCTCGTTGACATACGGCTGGCTCCGGTGCACGTCCACCCGGGTGTTCCGCGAGATGCTCATAGCAGGGACGTAGTAGTCGGTCTCGAACGTGCCGTCCAGGTCGACGTCGTAGTAGTCGTGACTGGCCACGGCCGTGATCGCGCCGTCGGCATAACGGCCCGCGGTCGACCCGTCGTGGATGCGGCCCCAGCTCGCGTAGAGCGCGGATCGCGGCGTCAGCGCGAAACTCGCGGACAGCCGGGGGCCGACCGCCAGCGAGTCGCGAACCACACGGCCCGAGAGGCGATCGCGATCCCTCATCCAGTCGAGCCGGATGCCCGCGCCGACCGTCAGTCGATTCAGCGGTCGCCAGCGATCCTGGAGATAAACGCCCTCGTCCTGTCCCGCAAGGTCGAGCTGAGCCATCTCGCCGGCCTCATAGACCTTGCGGTGGAACGGGATGAAGCCCGCGGCGGGATTCTGCGGCTCGCGTAGCACCACCTCCTCCGAGAGGAAGCCGTTGTTGTTGAAGCGAATCGTCTCCTTCAGGCGCAGCCGCGGCTGGAACGACAGACCGATCTGAAGCTCGTGGGTGCCGATCGGGCCACGGCGGTGCCAGGTCAGCTCGCCCGAGAGGGCGAGTTTGCTCGCGGGAAGGCTGTTGTAGTATCCGGCCATGCTGTCGAGGAACGCGAACGTCCCGGTTCCCCGCAGCACGCCGCCTGACGTGTAGACACCCTCATGCACCTGTATCGCAGTCTTCGCGAGGTAGTCAGAGTCGTTGCGCGTCGTCTTGTCGTTGTAGGCCAGCGTCAGTCGGGTGAGCAGCGCGTCGGACCACGTGGCCGACCAGTTCGCTCCGAACGCGGAACCGCCCAGGGTCTGGCGCAGGTATGGGCCCGCCGCCGCCCCGCCCGGGCCCGTCACGTAATTGGAGTCCGCCTGGTAGAAGGCGTTGACCTGATGGGCAGGCGACAGGCGACCCGTCAGCTTGCCGAGCACATCGAACCCGCCGGCGCCCAGCTCGTCCGGCGTCCATCCGGGAACGAGCGCCTTCAGGATCGCGATCTGCCCTGCGTTTCGCACGCCGGTCCACCGCGAAGTCGACCAGCGAAATGCTCCGAAGGCCCACAGCCGGTCCCGCACGACCGGGCCGCCCAGTGCGGCGTCGGGCTGGAGGATGCCTGCGCGGGAAGCCGAGCCGGCCGGCTCGTTGGTGCTCGCCCACCCCTTTGAGGCGAAGATCGTCCCGAGCGCACCCTGAATCCGGCTGCCGCCCGATCTGGTCGTCAACTGGACGACCGCGCCCTGGGTGAGCGGCATCGACGCATCCATGCCGGCCGTCTTGATCTCGACCTGCTCGATGGTCGCGGGACCGAACTGGATAAGCGAGGTGCCCGCCTGGCGGTTCGAGGTGAGATCCGCGCCGTCGACGAGCACGACGGTCGAGTTCCCTCCCGAACCGTGAACGTAGTGACGGCCTCCCTCGCGAATGACGACGCCGCTTGTCAGGAACAGCGCATCGGCGAATTCCCGGTCGCGCGAAAGGGGCAGCTGGCGCTGGAGCTCTCCCGTGATCCAGAGACCCTGGGCGGCGCCGCCTGCAGCCGGAAGCAGGATTTCGATCACCTGCCCGGGCCCTGTTCCCGCAGGGGTGACCTCCACCGATTGCTGCACCGTGCCCACACGGAGCTGAACGCGCAACATCAGGGAGGCGTTCGCGACGAGCGCCACGTTCCGCACTTCGAGCGGCGCGAATCCGGGGCGGCGGGCCGTGACGATGTAGGTGCCCGCGGGGAGCATCGGCATCGCAAAACGGCCGTCACCCGCGGAGCTGGTTTCGCGGCGTGTCCCCGTTGCCGAGTTCATCGCCGAGATTTCGACGTCGGGCACGACGGCGTCGGTCTCGTCCACGATCAGTCCGGAAAGCGTGGCGCCGCTTACCTGCCCTTCGGCGCGGACCGCTGCGAGGAGGCACAGCGCGGCCACGAGACACGAGACCGTGGCGATCCTAGCGGACATCCGTCAGACTCCTTGCCAGCGATTCGGCTCGCACGACCCCATCCCAGAACGACGCCGATTTCAGCGAAAACACTGGCGCCGGCGCACGAGTCTGCACGGCGAACGCCGAACGTACGGCCTCGTCATCCGCCTTGGCCAGGCGAAGGAGAGCCTTGATGGTGACGGAAACTCCCGCCCCGTCGGGCGGCGGGATGGCTGCTCCTGACGCACTGGCCGCAACAGGCCCGAGGACCGCCGCGAGTTCGATCCGCAGGCTGGCCGACTCCTGCAGGAATGCTCCCGCGTGCTCGCGAATCATCGACCGCCAGCGGTCCTGCGCGGCGTCGCCGAGGCGCGCTGCGGCCTCAGGCGGTACGAGCGTGATGAGATGATCGAGGGCAAACGCACGCTGCAGGGTCCGACGGGACCCGTCGAGCATGCGCGTTGCGAACAGCACCGCCTCACGATTCATACGCTCCACGCGCAGATCCGTTTCAGTCGGCCAGGCAGGATCCGGGTGATCGGTGAAGTAGCGGAGCAGGTCGGGATAGGCTGCGATGTGATCCCCCTGGGGCACCACGTCCTGCACGACCACGGGCGATCGGGGCCTGGAACGCCGGCCTTCGGCCTCTTGAACCGTCAGCACATCCACGACGAGGGACCGGCGGCCATGTAACGGCGCCAGCGATCCGAGAATCGCCTGCTTTCGTTCGGGAGTGCTGACGATCGCGTCGATCCTCACTCCCCCGCTGTTTCCCGCGATCGACACCTGTTCGCCCAACGTCGCGTCCACCTGGTTCAGGAGGAAGAGCGCATCGATTTCGAGTTCCGCGACCTCGGTGGTGCTGAGCGGCTCGAGGGCGCCCAGGGGGGACCTTCCGCGCGATTCCGGCGGCGCTGCGGACGGAGCGAGACCGGCATCGGGCGTGAACAGGCGGGAGCTTCCCGGCCCGGACTGCAGACGAATCACCTGGCGCTCGATGAACCGGAACTCCCGGGTCTTCCCGTTCCGGCTGAACGTGATGACCTGCGAGACCGGCCGCAGGCCGGCCCGCGACAGCGTCAGGGCGGCCTTGATGATTCCTCCATGCTGGGAGGGATCGCCCCCCTCGCACCGGATGACGTATTCGGTTGAGGTCTGCTGGACGGACATGCTCGGGAAGCCGCCCGAGAGGCGACGGAACGTCGAAACCGACGGGTCGAGCCTCCACAGTTCATCCGACTGGACCGTTGAACCGACCGACATCGCCTCGCTGGCGAAGCGCTGCGGCTCGCTCGACGGGCGGTAGAGGGTGGCCGCATTGTCCTGGTTCACGAGCTCGAGGGTTCTCAGGGTGTTGGTGTCGCTCTCATACGCCCGGATCGCTTTCGCCCGCGTCGCCGCGTCTCGATAGATTTCCAGCCGGGTCGTGCTGAGCACGATACCCTCGTCGAGCCGGCGTTCCTCGACCTGCACGGTGCGATGTTCGACGCCGCCGCCATCCCGGCCGGCGGCCTCTTCGGCCGCAGCCGCCCGGCCGAGCAGTTCCTCCGCGCTCAGGCTCGGGGATCCGACCAGCAGGCTCAGGCCCCAGATGGCCAGCGCGACGGCGAGGGCCGCCACGGAGATCGTCACCGGCCGCCACAAGCGGTGGATCGCGACATCCCACCAGGCGCGATTCGGCAGGGGCCGGCCAGGCACGGAAGCTCGGCTCGACTCTTCGGAGGTGACACCCGGTTCGGCAGCATACGCCGGGTCCCGGTAGATGACCCGAAGCTGGGGCCAGCTTTCGGACGCGTTCACCGCGACCTCGGCCGAGCGGCCGTCGCTCAGCTCGACGCGCGCGGCCTGCTCGATCGGGCCTTGGGGAGCCGGCTGAACCGGGAGGAACGCCAGGCGAACCTGCTGCTCGCTGAACACCTCGACAAACGCGATCGGCTCGGCCATGTTGACGCTGACGCGCTGGTCGCATTCGGAGGAGCCGACACGCTGCGATGCGACCGTGAACCCGTTGACGGCCACGATAAGCTCGCGCGGCCGATGTTCGTAGGTATCGGAGGCTGCGCGACGCAGGCGAGCGGTTCGCCTCCCGTCGCCCGCGCCGGCTCCCGATCCGGCTCCGCCTCCGGGTCCCGTCCGGCGGTCCTGGCCGAGGACGTCGGTCGGAAAGCGATCGGCAAGCAGAGGGAGCCCGAGCCGCCTGTTCGCTTCGTCAAGGCATCGCGGGCACGTCACCAGCTCCGCCGCGCGCTCGCACGAAACAGCTTCGGAGGACTCGCCGCCGTAGGCGCGTTCGAACCAGTCATCGGGCAGGCATTCCTGGTGGGCGAGATCGAAGATGCGCGCCCGCAGCTGATCCAGGCAATTCGCAGCGGCCAGGCCGCCGCGACGGAAGGGCCGGTCGCCGGGCCGCGCGGGCATGAGAGACAGCCCCTGCGGGTTCTCCAGGCTGGCACGAGCTTCCCGCTTGGCGAGATGCAGAAACCCGTCGACGCCGGCCGGTGGGGTTCGCAGCAGGAGGGCGATCTCCCGCAGGTAGTACCCATGGAAGAACCGAAGCAGGAGCACGCTTCCCGTTTTCGAGCTCGAGCGCCGGTTGCAGGCATACTCGCAGATGAGGCCGAGCTGTTCGGCGGCGAGATACCGCGACGCGGCATCGGTTCCCCTGAACGCGATCTCCGCAGAGTCGTGGTCCAGCAGTTCCAGGGAACTGTGACGTCCGCGGACCGCACGGCGAACCTGCGACGCGTGGAGGTGCTGGAGCATCGCGAAGAGGTACGCGTCCACGCTCCGGATCTCGTCGAGCGGGGTCCGGCACAGGACGAACTGGACGAACGCGTCCTGGACGAGGTCCTCGGCCTGCCCCGGATCGCGCGTCAGCGCCAGCGCGCGGTCGTACAAACGGGTGTAGCGCGCCAGGAAGGCGCCCTCATGGTCGATGGCTGGGTTGGCGGCGAGGCGAAGCGAGCGAAACATGGTCCTTGTAGAGTTAGTCGCCCGACCGGCGCCGATCTTAGACCAAGTGAGTGATTGCAGATACACTCACCGGCTGGCGGCTGGCGAACGGCGGCTGGCGGCTGGCGGCTGGCGGCTGGCGGCTGGCGGCTGGCGGCTACAAAATATCCTGAAACCTCTCCGCGGGTCCCGGACTCTGTCATAGGGAGGGGTACCGTACGCTAGCCCCCGGGCTCCCGTGGGTTGGGAGCGCTCGCCCCGGGCACGCGGGCCAGAAGCCCACGTGCTCCATTCCCGGCGCGCACCCAACTCAATGGAAGCGCCGGACTCAGGGCCGGTTTGGAGGACCTGCATGCTGGGAGAAGCCTGTCGCGAATGGCCGCTGTCCGACGAGGACGTCGTTGCGCGTGTCCTGGCCGGGGAGTCCGCCCTGTTCGAGGTGATCATGCGCCGCTACAACAGGCGGCTCTACAGGATCGCATTTGCCATCCTCCGGGACGAGGCCGAGGCAGAGGACGTCATGCAGCAGGCCTACGTCAACGCATACCGGCATGCCGCACAGTTCGAGAACAAGGCGAAGTTCTCGACCTGGCTGACCAAGATCGCGGTCTACGAGGCGCAGGCTCGCGCCCGGCGCCGCAAGAGGTTCGTAGCCGTGGACGGGTCGCAGGATTCCGAGAGGGACATCATGAGATCAGCCGAAGCGAAGACTCCCAACCCGGAGCAGGAGACGCTGAACGTGGAAGTGCGCGGCCTGCTCGAGTCGGCGATCGAGGCCCTGCCGGAGCACTACCGTTCGGTGTTCGTGATGCGCGAGGTCGAAGAGATGAGCACGATGGAAACGGCCGCGTGCCTCGACCTGACCGAGGAAACCGTCAAGACCCGCCTGCATCGGGCCCGCGGCCTGCTCCGCCAGCGGCTATTCCAGCGCGCAGGCATGACGGCCCGCACGGCGTTCGCGTTCCAGGCTCCCCGCTGCGACCGCATGGTGCAGCAGGTGTTCGCGCGGATTGGATCGGCCAAGGTCCCGGAGGCCCAGCCGACGCTTCAGTAGCCCGGGAACTGCTCGGTGCGGATATCGTCCGGATCGGCTCCCGACTGCTCGAGGACCGACCGCATCGCCTTGACGAACCCTCCCGGACCGGCCACGTAGAAGATCGCGCTGGCGACATCAGCCAGTTCCTGCCGCACCAACGCTGAATCGATCCTGCCCGTTCGGTGCACCCACGATTTCGGGCCGTCGGCCTCGTCGATGGTCGCCACGAGCCGGAAATGCGGCCAGTCGGCGGCCCAACGCTCCAGTTCGGGCAGAAAGGCGGCGCCCTCCGCGTTCCGATTCGAATAGAAGAGAACCAGCTGTCGCGGGAGCTTCCGTTCCACCGCGTCCTTGATGATGCTCCGGAAGGGCGTGATCCCGATCCCGCCGGCGAGGAAGACCGCGGGTCGTGCGGGGTTCCGGTGGAGGGTGAACGAGCCGAATGGCCCGTCGATCTCGACCGGCGTGCCCGGCGCCGCCTCCGCCAGGCTTCGCTTGAACGCGCTGCCGGTCATCCGCGTCGCGACGAGCAGCCTCGGAAGATCGGCGGGCGACGAGGCAATCGAGAAGGTGCGCTGCGACCCTTCTTCGTCGCTGAACTTCGGGTTCGGGAGGGTGAAGTCGCAAGACTGGCCGGGGATGAACTCGAACGGCCCCTCGTCGACTGTGAACGCGAACGCCGAGGTCCGGTCCGCAACCTCTGTCATCTGATGCAGGCGAGCTTTCATGGTGCCGGCTCCTTGATTGCGCGTGCGCGCACGATGCGCGGTCGGTCATGCCCCCTGTTCCGGAGCAGACCATTCGATGGGTCCGTACGCCCGGAGAACGCGGGACATGCGCCCGCGTTCTCCGCTCTCCGCCGATGCTCCGCCAAAACCCCGGGCGCCGCGATCAGCGGGCCCCGGGCGCCGCAGTCGCGCCGGCAGCGAACTGCTTCACGATCCCGTCGGCCAGCGCGTCGGACATCTTGAGGATGTGCGCGTAGACTTCGTCGAACGCCGCCACGTCCTCATCCCACTTCTTGTTCAGCCGCGCAACCACCTCCTGCGTCGTGGTCGCCAGGTGCATCGCCATCATGTCCGATAGTGCCGCTTTGGGCCAGTTGGGGTTCGCCTGGCTCAGGAAGGTCGCGATCTCCTCTGCATTCTGCTTCCAGCGCGCGTCGAAGGCGGCAAAATCCGCCTGCCGGCCTTCCTTGGCCGCCTTCACGAGGTCCACAGCCACCAGGATGTGGTGCTTGAGCAGGGCCGCCAGCTTGTCTCCGGCGGGCCGCCCGTAATACGCCGCGATCGCATTGCCGATGTCGTCCTGGTTCTTCAGCAGCCGGGTGGCTGCTGCCCCTGTATCGGGCGCGCCATCGATGGCGGCGACGATGTACTCCCTGGTCCAGATGACATGGTCGGTCCACAGCTTGCGCATGTCGCTGTGGAGCTGCACCGGGTCGATTTTCGCTGAAAGGGCAGGCGCTCGTTCGTCCCCTTTCCCGCCATCGACTCCGGAGGCGGCCGCGGCGGTCCCCGCCGCGCCTGCGGCCAGCAGCGTCACGGCCATCACCGACCAAACGGGAAATGCACGTTTCATTGGGACTCCTCCTTGATTGCCTGAGGCTTTCGCGCCTCACCCCCTTACAGAGTCGCCAGCGCAGAGAAGGTTCCCGGGGCCGACGATCCCGGCAGCGCGCCAGGGACCCGAAGGCCGGACCGCAGCCGGGGCCGCCGGTCGACCCGGCTTGGTACTCTCGTACTGCCGCGGCAGTACCGGTGTGCCATAGTCCTGGCTGCAGGGCTCGCTAGACTGCTGTTGGTGCGGCCGGATCGGGCTCGGTTGCAGGTTTCCTGGATGAGGGCAACTCGTCGCTACCTCGCTGGCGTGGCCATCCTGGTGATGGTCATTCAAGCCGCCGCAGCTCTCGCCCCGGCTTCGTCCGGGTGCTGCCGGGGGGGTCCGGACGACCACGCCTGCACGTGTTGTGAAAAGGGCTCCAACGACGACTGTCCGATGTGCAACCGGTTGCGGGACGCGCCCACACGCTGCCGCGCCTCGTGCGGGCATGGCGAAACGTCATCGACGCCGATATACGACGCGGTGGCGGTCATGCCCGGGACGACGGTCGCGTTCGTGGATCTCGCCGCCGGGGCCGCACCCCCCGTCGTCATGTCGGTCGCCACCAGCCTGGTCTCCACCCCGCTTTCCCCTCCGCCATGGTCCTCTCGTCTGGCATCCGTGTCACATCCGGCGAGGTCCGCGCAGGCCTGACGACTGGCGCTGCGCCCCGAAGCGCCCCGAAGGGCCGCTCGATGTGCATCCGGATGCGATCCGCGAACTCGTGTATCCGGCATCCGATCAAGGACCGTTCATTCGTGGCTCCGGCCTGTCGTGCGAGCGGGCCGGGCCCTGGCGGAGGCTCCAATGATGCGTGAATCCAGCGGTTGTTCGTGGCCCGTGGTGGCGGTACTTATTCTGGCACTCGCCCATGTGGCGGAGGCGCGGACCGCGCCGGTCACAGGGCCCTTCGGCGGAGTGCGGCAGGATCAGTCGTCGAGACCGGAGAAGGCGGCGGAGGCTCGAGTGCTCGGGGTCGTGAGGGACCCGAGTGGAGCAGTCGTGGCCGGAAGCAGGCTCGAAATCAGCGGACTCGATTCGGCCGTGACCAGGTCAGCCGTCTCCGACTGGCAAGGTCGGTACGTCTTCGAGGCGTTGCCCGCCGGCCGGTATCGCCTGACGGCCGAGTATTCCGGGTTCGACACGGCTGTTCGAGACGAGGTGGTTGCGGGCTCGGCCCGTGACAGTGTCGTCAACTTCGTGCTGGCGGTCGCCGGTCAACAGGCCGTGGTGGTCGTCACCGCGCTCGCGACGAACAGCCCGCTGTCGGTCGAGACCGATCCGAGGGCGCCGCGTCAGCCGATCCCGGCGCACGACGGCGCCGACTACTTGAAGGCCATACCGGGATTCTCCGTCGTCAGGAAGGGCGGGACCGACGGCGACCCGGTCTTCCGAGGCATGGCCGGCTCGCGCCTGGGTGTGCTGCTCGACGGACAGCAGATCTTCGGCGGCTGCGGGGGCCGCATGGATCCGCCGACGGCGTACGTCTTCCCGGCGGCCTACGATCGGATCGTCGTGCTCAAAGGTCCGCAGTCAGTGCTGTACGGCGCAGGCATGTCGGCCGGAACGGTGCTGTTCGAGCGCGACCTGAAGGTCGCGACCCAACCCGGAATCACGATGTCGAGTGCGCTCACAATCGGCGCCTTCGGCCGGCACGACGAGATGGCAGATGTGCGTGCAGCCTCCAAGAACCTCTACCTGCAGGGCGGCGCGACGCGCTCGCACACCGGTGACTACAGAGACGGCAACGGCGCGGCGGTCCATTCGTTCTACACACGCTGGAGCACCAACGCGGCGGTGGGGTGGACGCCAGGGGACAAGACCCTCGTCGAGCTGTCGGCCGCCAGAAGCGACGGCCAGGCCGCGTACGCCGATCGGATGATGGACGGCTACGAATTCGCGCGCGACAACGTCGGACTCAAGTTCGATCGGCGATTCGCGTCGCCGTGGCTGCAGCGCGTCGAGGTTCAGGCCTACTACAACTACATCGATCACGTGATGGACAATTTCCACCTGCGGACGCCGGGCTCGTCGTTCTCGGTGAACAACCCCGACCGAGCCACGACGGGCGGCCGCACGGCGGCGACGCTGGCGATCGGGAATTCGACGAGCATCGTCGCCGGCGCCGACCTGCAGCGAAACGTTCACACCTTCCGCAATGCATCGGGAAAAACGTCTGCCGAGGCGGCGCTCTCCGCCTACACCTCGGCGCTCCGCCAGCAGGACATGCGCTTCACGCAGATTGGGCTGTTCACTGAAGTCACCCACGGCGTCGCCCGGCAGAGCCGTCTGGTCGCCGGACTTCGGAGCGACTGGCACAGGGCCCTGGACAGTCGCGCCTGCGTTGCGACGTCGATGTGTGCCGGGCGCCTCGCCGCTCAAGAACAATACGCTCGGTGCCACCGATCGCAAGACACTACCCAGCGGGTTTGCGCGCTTCGAGCGCGACTTCGATCGGAACGGGGTGTCGGGCCGTTTTTCGATTGGGGTTGGGCATGTCGAGCGGTTCCCGGACTATTGGGAACGGCTCAAGCAGGATCCGGTCACCCTCAAGAGTGCATTCCTGTCCACCAGGCCCGAGAAGACGACCCAGCTCGATGCCGGAATGGTGTGGAGGTCGGCGTCGTGGTCAGGATCTGTGTCGGGCTTCTACGGCTCAATCCGGGACTACATCCTCCTGCGGTGGCTACCTGCACCTGCGGCAGCGCGCAACGTGAACGCCACGACGATGGGGAGCGAGGCGAGTGTCGCCTACAGCGTCGCCCGGAACCTGAAGGCCGACGCGACGCTCGCGTACGTGCGCGCCAGCAACAGCACGGACGCCAAACCGCTGGCGCAGCAACCGCCGGCTGAGGCGCGACTCGGTCTCAACTACGACAATCGCGTCTTCTCGTTCGGCGCACTCGCGCGCCTGGTGGGCGCGCAGCACCGCGTCGATGTCGGGTCCGGCAACATCGTGAGCAATGGCATGGATCTCGGGCCGACCGGGGGCTTTTCGGTGTACTCGGTCAACGGCGGGTACCGGTTGAAGAGGTCAGTGCTGGTGACAGCCGGAGTCGACAATGTGTTCAACAGGACCTACGCCGAGCACGTGAGTCAGGCCGGTGCGATGGTGCCGGGCTTCGTACCAACGACACGCATCAACGAGCCGGGAAGGACGATCTGGCTGAAGCTGAATTTCAACGTTCAATGAGCGGGACACCCGCGGAAAACAGACCGAGAGGTCGAACCACGCGGCCTGGTTGTGCGCAAATGGGTTTAGAATCGACTCTGACGCATCCCGACAATCCGAGACATGCCCGACCCACCCGACCACGAGGTGACGAGACTGCTCCACGGATGGGCAGGCGGCGACGAACAGGCGAAAGCCCGCCTGATGGAGATGGTTTACCCGGAACTGCGCCGGATTGCAGCACGCCACCTCCGTAGCGAGCGACAGGGTCATACGCTGCAGCCGACGGCGCTGGTTCACGAGGCATATCTCCGTCTCGCGCATCGCCCCGACCAGGACTGGCAGGACCGCACCCATTTCTTCGCGGTGGCCGCCCGGATCGTCCGGCGCATCCTGGTGGACCACGCGCGGGCGCGACTGACGGTCAAGCGCGGCGAAGGGGTGCCCACCCTGACGTTGCCGGACGTCGCGTCGCGCGCGGGGTCCAGCGAAGTGGATCTCCTCGATCTCGATGCGGCTCTCGGCGACCTCGAACGGCGGGATGCCCGCCAGAGCCAGGTCGTCGAGCTGCGCTACTTCGGAGGGCTGTCAATCGAGGAGGCCGCAGAAGTGCTGCACGTGTCGCCTTCCTCGGTCAAGCGCGAGTGGCTCATCGCGAAGACGTGGCTCCGGACCCGGATGACAGGCCGCGCGGCGCCGGACCATGGCTGACACCTGGTCGAGGATCGGCGACCTGTTCGACGCGGCCCGCGGCCGGCCTGCTGACGAGCGCGAGGCCTGGGTGCGGTCCTCGTGTGAGGACGGGACCGTGGTGGATGAAGTCCTTGCGCTCCTGCGCGCCTACGAGGACGATCCCGCCTTTCTCGAGCAGCCGCTCCCTGCCGGCACCTCGGGCGCCGCGATCGATGAGGCTCTCGCACAACCCGTCGCACAGCGAGGTTTCGGTCCCTACCGCCTGATTCGCGAAATCGGCCGCGGGGGCATGGGCGTCGTGTTCGAAGCCGAGCACACCGACGGCGAGTTTTCCCGCCGGGTCGCCATCAAGGTGGTGCCCTCCGTCTGGAGCGCGGCGTCGCTCACGGCGCGGTTCCGCTTCGAGCGCCAGGTGCTGGCGCGCCTCGATCACCCGGGCATCGCGCGCCTGCTCGACGCGGGAACGACAGAGGAGGGAACACCGTTCTTCGTCATGGAGTACGTCGATGGTCAACCGATCGACGTCTGGTGCCGTGACCATGCCCTGAGCGTGCGCCAGCGTATCGAACTGTTCCTTCGAGTCTCGGAAGCCGTCGAGCACGCGCATCGGAATCTCGTGGTTCACCGCGATCTGAAGGCTGCTCACATCCTGGTCTCGGCGGACGGGCAACCGAAGCTGCTCGACTTCGGGATCGCGAAGATGCTCTCGGAGGAGGCGGAATCGAGGCCGGCCCTCACCGAGACGGGACAGCAGGTGTTCACGCCCGGGTACGCGAGTCCCGAGCAGATCCGGGGCGAGGGCGTCACAACGGCCAGCGATGTCTACTCGCTCGGTGTGCTGCTCTATGTCGTGCTTACCGGCAACCCTCCGTACGACATCTCCAGGCTGTCGACCCTGGCCGCCATGCGAACAGTGTGCGAGGTGGAGCCGAAGCCGCCAAGCACTGTGGCGCCCCTCGACGTGCGACGGATGCTGAAGGGGGACCTGGACAACATTCTGCTGCTGGCGCTCAGGAAGGACCCGCGCGAGCGCTACCCGTCGGTTCGAGCGTTGGCTGACGATCTGAGAGCGTGGATGGACGGACGCCCCGTGTCGGCGTCACCCGCGACGCGCCGGTATCGGGCGCGGAAGCTGGTGGCCAGGCACAAGGCCGCAGCGGCGGGTGTGGCGGCGGTGGTCCTTGCGCTCGCGGCCGGCGGCGTGACGACGGCCTGGCAGGCGCACGCTGCACGGATCGAGCGCGACAAGGCACAAAGCCGTTTCCGCGAGGTGCGGCTGTTCTCGCGCTCGCTGCTCTTCGAGCTCCACGACTCGATCGCGGCCTTGCCGGGTTCCACGCCATCCCGCAGGCTCCTGCTCTCGAAGGCGGTGGAGTTTCTGGACGGCCTCTCGGCGGACGCGGGCGACGATCGGGCGTTGAAGCTGGAACTGGGCGAGGGATACCGGAAACTGGGCCAGGTTCAGGGAAGCGCCGCCACCGAGAACCTCGGCGATCCAGCCGCCGCCATCGCGAGCCTTCACAAGGCGACGCGCCTCGGGGAGGACGTGCTCGCCAGCGATCCGCACTCGGTGACCGCGGCGATCCTGTTGACCGGCGCCTACAACGATCTCGCCGATTCGCTGCTTCAGCGCGGAGAGATTGCAGAGGCCGAGCGTGCATACGGCCGACACCGGGCGATCGTCGGGCAACTGGAGAACACGAGGGCACCGGACGGGCGATTGCAGGCGACGCTCGCCGCAAGCTACAGCAACCTCGCACGTTTCCGCGGACAGCGGAAGGACTGGTCTGGGGCAAAGGCGATGTACCGAAAGTCCATCGACCTCTATGAATCGCTCCCTCCAGCGGAGCGCACTGCGGAGGACGTGCTCAGGACCCAGGCGTTCGCGCTCAAGCGCCTGGGCGCGGTCCTCGTGAGCGAGGGGCAGCTCGAGGAGGGGGAGGCGCGCTACCAGGCGGCGCTCGCGCTGGACGAGCAGCAAATCGCCCTGCACCCCGACAACGCCCGCTACCGCTACGACCTCACGTTCTCGTTGACCGATCTTGCCTTCATCGCCGGCAAGCGCGGCGACGACGCACGGGCCGAGTCGCTCTGGAAGCGTGCGCTCGCGATTCGACAGGCGGCACTTGCTGCCGACCCTGCGAATACGCGCACGACGAACGGCGTGGCGAATCTCCATATGTACCTGGGTGAGATGTATCGGAAACAGAAGCTGCACGACCTGGGGATCAGCCAGTTCCGTGAGAGTCTTCGCCTGCGAGGCGAAGTGGTCCGCATCATCGGTCCCCTGCCCGGGCCGGTCTACGAGCAGGCCTACGCGCAAATGTATCTGGCCCAGGCTTTGCTCGACATCGCCGCAGCCGGGACTTCCGGAGAACACCGCTATGCCACGGTCAGCGAGGCCAGGCAGCTCCTGAAGCTCGCCGAAGCCGTCGGCAGGAAGCCCGCGCCGGGGCCCTCCCCGTCAGGATCGGACCTCGCTGGCGACGTCAGGCAACAGCTGGCCCGGCTGCGCCGCTTCGGCGGATAGCCGCAGCGTTTTATTTCAGCGCAAACCGGAAGTCGATGAACGTCGCATCCCTGAGCGTGATTCTGAACGAGTAGGTCGTCAGCTTCGCGTAGCCTCTCGTGTCGATCGCGAAGATCCAGTCCTTCAACAGCGGATCCCACTGGAACACCGCTGGCGACACCACTGACGGCACCGCTTGATTCACCGTCTTGATTGCGCCGTTTGCTGCGGTCTGCACGAGCCTGAAGCTCGTGACGACGGCGGGCGCACTGACCGATCGGCCCGTGGCGTCGCACACCCGGAATCGCGCCAGAACGGGCAGCCCCTTGAGGAACACGCTCGATCCATTCGCCGCGATGGGAATGAGGATCGAGTGACCCGATTCGAAAAGGCACGGCCCGCTGCCGGCGAAGATCACCGTGTACGACACGGTGGCGCTCGACGAGTTCCCTGCCGCGTCGACCGCGGATACGGTGAAGCTCTTCGAGCCGATCGAGGCGGTGTCGATCCGCGCGCCTGCCGCGACGGGACCAGCGCAGGTCGAGGTCCCCGCCCCCGCGTCGCTGCACGAGAAGGTGGCCGTGACCGCTTGGTTCAGGACGTAGCGGGCGCCGTTGGCGGGCGCTGCGATCACAATCGCTGGCGCCTTCTTGTCCACCTTGATCGGACCAACAGATCCGGCCGCCGTACAGTTGCCCGAGCGATCGCACACCGTGCGCGAGCCTGTCGTCGCGGCGGCTGTCTCAATCCCGGCGGCGACGTTTGTCGAGAGCCCGAAGTTCGCGTCGGCCGCGGTTGCCAAGCCGGCACCAGCGTCTGACGCCGAGCATGCGATGACGACGTCGCTCGCGTGCCAGAGCGTGTCGGCCGGCGCACACACGATCGTCGGCACGGTCGTATCGCGGACGACGATCGTCACCGCCGAGGTCGCAGACAGGCCAGACGGGTTGGTGACCGTGAGCATCATGGCGCTCGTGCCGAATGGGCACGTCAGCATCGCAGAGGCCGTCGACGCCGTGCCGCACGGTCCAGTCCACGAGAAGGTCAGCGGCCCGCCGTCGGGATTGGTGCCTGTGCCGCTGAGCGTCACCATTGCGCCCGCCGGGCTCGTGGCCTCGACGATTTGATTCACGCCTGCATCAGCGGTCGGCGGACGATTCAGCTCGGTCGCGACGACGAAGGGCGACAGCGATGTCGTGTCGGCGCAGATAATCGCGTGCGGGTCCGGTCCTGGTGGAAACAGCTGCCGATTCGGCAGCGGGAACCAGCAGGTATCGGGCTGTCTTCGGTCGCACGCGAGGTTGAGCGGTTCGAAGTGGAGGACCTGGTCTGCGGATCCAAAGTTGCCCCGGAAACAAATGGTCGCCGGCGGCGTGAACGGTGTCGTCGTCGTGATGTCATACGTCGCGCCATTCGCTTGAAAATTGGCTGGCAGCGCCGTCGGGTTGGCGAGAACCACGGCGTTGGTCACTCCTGGGACCGTCCCTTCGCCGAACAAGACGCCCACGGGTTGAGGCACGCCTGTGAGGTCGGTTGGCTGGACAATCACGGCGGAAGACCCGACCACGAGGATGCTGACAGGGTCGGCGGTGTTGTCGGTCGGGTTCACGTCGTACGCCGTGGACGCGCCGGCGTTGAAGGCCAGCGTGACCGAGTCGCCTGGCACCACGAGGTCGGCAGGCACCGTCACGGAGAAGGAGAGCGACACCGATGCGCCGGGCACCAGCGGCGGGAAGATGTTCGTGCTGTCGCACACCATCGTGCCGAAGCTCCCCGAATTGCAGCTCCATCCCGGGTCGACCAACTGCGCGAACGTCAGGCTCGAGGGCCCGCCAAGACCCACGTGAATCGATCCGAGCGTGGGACCCACCGCGGGATCACCGGGCGCGGCCTCGTTTGTCACCGTCACGCGCACGCTCGTCGTCTCCCCGTTGTGCGCCGCCACCGGCGGTCCATCGAGCGTCACGCGCAGGTTCGGGCGTGCGGGCCCCATCACGACGAGACTGACCGGGCCGGCCGCGTTGTCGGTCGGGTTCACATCGTACGGCGTGGACGCGCCGGCGTTGAAGGCCAGCGTGACCGAGTCGCCCGGCGCCACGAGGTCGGCGGGCACCGTCACGAAGAAGGAGAGCGACACCGATGCGCCGGGCACCAGCGGCGGGAAGACGATCGTGCTATCGCACGCCATCGTGCCGAAGCTCCCCGAGGTGCAACTCCATCCCTGCTCGGGAAACCGCCACAGCGTCAGGCTTGCTGGTCCGCTGACGCCCACGTGAATCGGCCCGACCGTGGGGCCCACCGCCGCGTCCCCGGGCGCGGCCTCGTTCGTCACCGTCACGCGCACGCTCGTCGTCTCCCCGTTGTGCACGGCCGCCGGCGGCCCCGTCAGCGCCACGCGCAGGTTCGGGCGCACGGGTCCCGCCACGACGAGGTCGACCGGGCCGGCCGCGTTGTCGGTCGGGTTCACATCGTACGCCGTGGACGCGCCGGCGTTGAAGGCCAGCGTGACCGAGTCGCCCGGCGCCACGAGGTCGGCGGGCACCGTCACGAAGAAGGAGAGCGACACCGATGCGCCGGGCACCAGCGGCGGGAAGACGCTCGTGCTATCGCACGCCATCGTGCCAAGGCTCCCCGAGGTACAACTCCATTTCTGGTCGAGGAACCGCCACAACGTCAGGCTTGCGGGTCCCCGCACACTGAAGTGAATCGGACCGATCGTGGGACCCACCGCCGGGTCCCCGGGCGCGGCCTCGTTCGTCACCGTCACGCGCATGCTCGTCGTGTCCCCGTTGTGCACCGCCGCCGGCGGTCCATCCAGCGTCACGCGCAGGTTCGGGCGCACGGGTCCCGCCACGACGAGGTCGACCGGGCCGGCCGCGTTGTCGGTCGGGTTCACATCGTACGGCGTGGACGCGCCGGCGTTGAAGGCCAGCGTGACCGAGTCGCCCGGCGCCACGAGGTCGGCGGGCACCGTCACGAAGAAGGAGAGCGACACCGATGCGCCGGGCACCAGCGGCGGGAAGACGCTCGTGCTATCGCACGCCATCGTGCCAAAGCTCCCCGAGGTACAACTCCATCTCTGGTCGAGGAACCGCCACAACGTCAGGCTTGCGGGTCCCCGCACACTGAAGTGAATCGGACCGACCGTGGGACCCACCGCCGGGTCCCCGGGCGCGGCCTCGTTCGTCACCGTCACGCGCACGCTCGTCGTGTCCCCGTTGTGCACCGCCGCCGGCGGTCCATCCAGCGTCACGCGCAGATTCGGCGCTTGGACAAACTCGGCACCCACGGTGGTCGCTGCTGTCAGGGGCACCGTGCACGACCCGGTCCCGCGGCACGCCATCCCGCCCCAGCCCGTGAACATGGACCCCGTCGCAGGCGTCGCCGTGAGCGTGACATCGCTGCCAACGTCGAAGTTCGCACTGCATACAGCGCCGCAGTCGATCCCGGCCGGGTTCGACGTGACGGTGCCATTGCCCGCGCCGGTCTTCGTAACCGTTAGAGCAACCTGCGGGACGGTCACCGTCACCGTGACGGCCGAGGAGGTATTGTCCGATGGGTTGGCATCGTTCGGCGTCGACACCGCGGCCGTGTTGACGAGGGTGGCCGGTTGTCCCGCAGCCGCAACGTTCGCGCCGATTTGGGTATGGAACTCGAAAATCAGGGCCTGGCCGGCTGCCAACGGGCCCGGGTCCGTGCAGGACACGAGTTGACCCGCTGCGCTGCACCGAGCATCGCTGCCGGGAACGACGAAGGTCAGTCCGGCTGGTAACACATCGGTGAGAGTGATCAGTCCAGTCGTCGGGCCGACAGGCGGAGCGCCCGGCCCAGGCTGATTGGTGGTCTTCAGCCGGAAGACAATTGTGTCGCCATTGTGCGCGGATAGCGATCCTCCCGCCTGGCCCAGTTGGTCCAGCACGAACTTCTGGGCAATCAGGTTCGGCGGAGTGCCCGGGGCTGTGCCGGACACGGTGACCGTCACGGTCGCGAAGTAGTAGTTGCCGTCGTAGCGGCAGGGGGCCGGGTCGACGCACCAGTCCTCAGAGATGCCGTACGAGAAGTAGGTCGTACCGACAAATCCCGGCGGGGGTGTGTAGATCAGCCTCGTGGCGTCGGCGTTCCAGCCGATGGTGCCCTGGCTCGGCAATCCTCCACCGTCGAACAGGAACCCGGCGAGGTCTCCCTCGGCCCAGATGGATGTGACGTGAAGCATGCGCCCCGCGAGGCTCGAATCGTTTGCGAGCACGGGAATCTCGACCGCGGTGTTGATGGTCGTTGTCGCGGAGTCGTCGCCGGCAGTGACGCGCGCCGCCGACGGCTCGACGCTGACTCCGACGACCGCCAGCGAGATGGTTGCGGGAGCCGCAAGGTCAGGCACGACGACCGAGATCACCAGCCGCGCGACCGAAACCTGTCCGGGTGCCGCGGTCGGTCTGAAATAGCCGAAGACGTTGCACGAGGGGCTGAAGGTCCCGCAATTCATGTCCTGACCGCGGAAGGACGCCGGGTCCGAGACGGCCTTCGCCACGTCGTACCCCGTTCCAGCGAGAATCGCGGGAATCTCGCCCGGGAGCACGGCCTCGACTCTCATGGTGTAGGGGAGGCCAATTGCGCCCTCCAGGTACAGGAGCCCCTCGGCGAGCCGGCCGACCGGGACCGGCCCGATGTCCATCACCTTCGCGGAGAGCGTGAGGGTCGGCGCCCCGCGCGTGATCGTGACGAGCGCGCCGACCGACGCGCCGTCGCTGTCGGCTACCCGGTAGCGGAACGAGTCGATGCCCACGATCAGCCCGCGCGGTGTGTAGGTGATCGTGCCATCCGGGTTGACGATCACGTCGCCCTGGGTCGGCGGGACGTCGATGCCGGTCACCGTGACTGTGACGCCATCGGGATCTCCATCGTTGGCGAGAACGTTGATCGTCACGGGGCCCGTGCCGATCACGTTCGCCGTGTCGTCGCCGGCATAGGGCAGCTGGTTCGGCACGCCGCCGACACCGAGCGTCGCGATGGCCGTCGAGACGAGCGCCGAGGCGCCGGAGGTCGCGAGCGTCGCGCTGAAGGTCGCACACGGCGAAGGACCAAGTCCGCACGCAGGCGCGTAGGGCGGCGTCCCGACATCGAAGTGCATCGTGTGAGGTTCGGTGGAGGCTCCAAACGGGAGGTTGGCCGGCCAAGTGCAGCGATAGCCCACGCCTTGGATGGCACACTGCCAGGCATCGCTGGACTCAGCACTCAGCGCCAAACCAGGCGAGATGGAAATGTCCACAACCAGTGGTCCGGGCAGATCGACGCCGGTCGTGTTGTTGAGCGAAAAGGAGTACGCGGCGATTCCGCCTTCGTACGCGAACGGCGTACCGGTCAGCTCAATCGGAATCGCACCCGGGCCATGCAGGACGAACACCACTCCGGCACCCGACGTGGTCGGCGTGGTGCCGCCGGTTGAGGCAGTTCCGAACAGGTCCCCGTTACTGCCCTGGACCAGGCTGCTCTGCGGCCAACCGCCGTCGGCGAGTTTGAAGACGTGGAGCGTCGCAAAGGTGCCCTCGGGAGTCATCCGAAATACGGTCCCGCAACCGGTCAGGGCACAGTAGGTCCCGGACCCAGTTGGCGACGCGGACGTCGTCCCGTAGAAGTTGCCGTCTCCAGCCTGCAGCAGCGCGCCGTACGGGGCGAATCCCGGATCGCTGCTCGTGAAGCTGTGCAGCGTGACGAACCCCGTTCCGTCCTTCGCGAGCGTGAAGATTGTCCCGGCGGGTGGATTGCCGATCCCGGTCTCCGCCGTCGTCCCGTAGAGGTTCCCGTCCTTTGCTTCAATCACCCTCCCGATAGACCCCATACCGATCCCCAGAAACTCGTGGAGCGTCAGGAAGCCCGTCCCGTCCTTCGCTATGCGGAATATCGAGCCGGCGCCGTTCGAGGTCCCCGTTGTGGTGCCGTAGAGAAAGCCATCGTCAGCTTCGATCAGGTCCGCAGTCGGCAGCACGCCGTCCGGCCCCTGGAACTCGTGGAGGGTCGTGAAGCCGGTCCCGTCCCGAGCGAGGGTGAACACCGTTCCGTCGCCGGCGCTGCCTCCCAAGGCCGTTGTGCCGTAGAGGACGTTGTCTGAGCCGAGCATCACGCTGCCATCGGGAACGGCACCTTCACCCGGGGCGAACGAGTGCAGCACGGTCAGGGCCGGTGTGGGCCCGCTCACGTCGAGCTTGAACACGGTCCCGAGGTCGGACAGGCCGCCTTTCCAGGTGGTCCCGTAGAAGCAGCCGTCCTGGTCCTGGACGAGCCCCCCGAAGGCGGGCTGCGAGCCGTCCGGGGCTCCTGTAAACGTGTAGAGCCGCTCGAACTTCCTCCCGTCGGCCGCGATTCGGAAGATGGTCCCGTTGTTATCGATGCCTCCGGCTTGAGTGACCCCATAGAAGAGCCCGTCGCGCCCCTGCACGAGGTTGGCGAGGGAGCTAGCGCCATCGGTTCCTGAGAAGTAGTGAAGGACCTCGTAGGGTGCCTGCGCGTGGGCGGCAGCGGCGAGACCCAGCAGCGTTGCGGCAACGACCGAAAGCGTGCGCAGAGGACGGGGGATCATGTTCGCTCCTGGTGCCCGGAAAGGAGGCCCGGTTTGGGGCCTCCGCCCGGACAAACACCGTCGGGTGGAATGTGGCGCACCCTTGTAAGCGAGAAAACGGGTTGGACCGGGTCAGCGGGGCTGTAGGGCCGGCATGACCGTGCTGAAACAGGGTCGGCGCCGGTGTTACCGCGCTGGTGTTTATTTGAGCGCCGGAGCGCTATGTGCGCGGCCGGGAGGTAGACTGAGTGGGAGAGCTTCGGATCATCAAGGACGGCGATTTCAGAGACCTGACGCGCGTACACTGGTCCAGGACATCCGGGCATGCCCCTTCGTGCAGGAACGCGTCTCGGCCCGTATGAGATCGTCGCGCCGCTCGGCACGGGCGGCATGGGAGAGGTCTTCGAAGCGCGCGACACTCGCCTGGGCCGGCGCGTCGCCATCAAGATCATGCGGCCGGAGTTTGCCGGCGACTCCGACCGGGCCCGCTTCGAGCGCGAGGCGCGCGCCATCGCCTCGCTCGCCCATCCGCACATCTGCACTGTTCATGACGTTGGCCACCAGGATGGCGTCGAGTTCCTCGTCATGGAATTCCTCGACGGCGAGAGCCTGGCACGCCGTCTCGCTCGGGGCGCCATCCCGATTGGCGACACGCTCGCGTTGGCCATCCAGATAGCGGATGCGCTCGACCGGGCCCACCGCCAGGGCATCGTGCATCGGGACCTGAAACCCGCGAACATCATGCTGACGAAGGAGGGCGCGAAGTTGCTGGACTTCGGCGTCGCGCGGCTCCTCGACCCCGAGCGTGTCGAAGGCGGTACGGCAACGATGCCCGCCGGACTGACTGGCACGGGGGTCATTGTCGGCACCCTCGAGTACATGTCCCCCGAACAGCTCGGGGGCCTGGCGATTGACACCCGCGCGGACCTGTTCGCCCTCGGTGCCGTTGTGTACGAGATGGTGACTGGCCGGAAAGCATTCGAAGCGCCCAACCCGGCCGCCACGATTGCGGCCATCCTGCAGTCGGATCCCCCGCCCCTGCGGTCGCTGCGTCCGGACGCTCCGCCCGCGCTCGATCGCGTGGTGAGCATGTGCCTCGCGAAGGACCCCGACGAGCGATGGTCCAGCGCGCACGACGTGCGCCTGTTGCTCGAGGGGATCCGCGCGGAAGGGGGGAACGGCCCGACCTCCGCCGCCGCGGCGCGAACCGGCCGGCGCGAGCGCGTCGCCTGGATACTCGCGGCGCTCGCCATCCTGTCCGCGGGCCTCCTCGCCGCGCGCGTCACGTGGCGACAGCCGGCCGAGCAGCTCGATGTCCTGTCCGTGCTGCCGCCAGGAGGCACGACGCTCACCATCGGGGAAGCGCCGCAAATCTCGCCCGACGGCCGAACCCTGGCCTTTGTCGCGACCGATGCCGCCGGCAGGACACTCTTGTACGTCCGGTCGCGGTCGGGGCTCACGCCGCGTCCCCTTGCAGACACCGACGACGCGACGCTGCCGTTCTGGTCGCCGGACAGCCGCCAACTCGGGTTCTTCGCGCAAGGGAAATTGAAGACGGTGGACCTGTCGGGCCGGCAGCCGGAGACGATCGCCGTGGCTCCGGTGCCCCGCGGAGGTTCGTGGAGCCGTGAGAACGTCATCGTGTTCGTGCCGTTTCCGGACGAGCTGCCGATGCGGGTGCCGGCGGCCGGCGGCCCGGTAACGAAGGTCGCGCTGCCCGTGTCGGTCGACGAGAGACGGTGGTTTCCCTGTTTCCTGCCCGACGGCCGCCACTACCTCTACCTGGCGATCGAACTCGCCCACCGGTCAGCGGCTGCCATCCGTGTGGCGTCGCTCGATTCGGCCGACGTGACCGAGGTCACGCGTTCGGGTTTCCCGGCCGTGTACGCGGATCCCGGTTATCTGTTGTTTCGGCGTGAGACCGCGCTGGTGGCGCAACGATTCGACACGCGCCGGCTGACGCTCGAGGGAGCACCAGAGGTCGTCGCGGAGAATATCGGATTCAATTCGGTCGGCTACCGGGGCCTCTACTCGGCTGCGAGCAGCGGAGCCCTCGCGTACGTCGAACCGGGACCCGGCTCCCGGCTCGCGTGGCTCGAACGCTCCGGCCGCCGAGCGGGCACGGTTGGGTTGCCGGCAAAGTTCAACAGCCTGAGT
Organism: uncultured Acidobacteriota bacterium; assembly: GCA_963843385.1. GTDB lineage: Bacteria > Acidobacteriota > Vicinamibacteria > Vicinamibacterales > JAKQTR01 > CAVOHU01. Next base: position 276,954 of record CAWJJY010000001.1, on the reverse strand, counting down.
CTATCTGCAGATGGCAAGCGCGTAGTCTACGACGCCGCGGACCCGAAATCCGGCAATCTCGACATCTGGTCCCTCGATATTGGAAGCGGCGTGTCCTCACGGCTGACATTTGATCCGGCGGTCGACTTCTACCCGATCTGGTCCCCGAAAGAGGACGAGGTGGTGTTTTCCTCACCGCGTTCCGGAATGCTGAGCCTCTATCGACTGCAGGCTGCGGCACCCGGAAGCGAGACGGCGATGAAGCAGCCGCCTGGGGCGAAGATCGCGACAGACTGGTCCCGCGACGGCAAGTTCGTGATCTACTCCGCGTTCAATCCGAAAACGAGCTGGGACATCGTCGTGATGCCGCTCACCGGCGGAACAGCGCCGATCCAGTTCGCTGCGACAGATGCCGAGGAGCGCCATGGGCACTTCTCCCCGGACGGACGCTGGATCGCGTACACGCTCCAGCAGGGCGGCACCCCTGAGGTGTACGTGCAGCCGTTCCCGGCGACGGGGGCGAAGTGGCAGGTCTCGAGCGGCGGCGGCAGGCAGCCGGTGTGGAGCGCAAACGGCCGCGAACTGTTCTATCTGTCGCCCGAGTTGAAATTGACCGCCGCCGAGGTCACCACGGGTTCGTCCGGGTTCGCGGTGGGCGCATCGCGAGTGATGGCGGAGACGCGGGTCGTCAGCCTCGAGCGCACCAACCACGGCAATTCGTTCGCCGTCACTCCCGACGGCCAACGCTTCCTCGTCATCGAAAGCGGAGATGCCGTCACGCCGATCACGGTGCTCCTGAACTGGACATCCGCCCTGAACAGGCGATAGGCGCGTCGCTTGTCGCCGATGCGCACCAGGGAAACGGGGCGAGGCTGCAACGCCGAGTCCTCAGTGTAGAATTCACCGGATCCAGTATCCGACGATCCCACTACCGGAAGGGCATTCCCATGCGTGTGAATCGCCAGCTCCTCATGACCGCGAGCATTGCCCTCGCGCTCGCCTTCGCGGCCTTCGCGACGATCTCTTCTCAATCGAGCGTCGACCCCGCATCGGCGATGCACTGGCGCCAGATCGGCCCCACTCGCGCGGGCCGCGCCAGGCCGCTCGCGGGCGTGCCGAGCCAGCCGAACCTGTTCTACGTCGGCTTCGATAACGGCGGCCTCTGGCGGTCCACCGACTACGGCTCCAACTGGACCCCGATCTTCGATCGCGAGTCCACGGGGTCGATCGGCGCGATCGCGGTGGCGCCCTCCGATCCGAAGATCATCTATGTGGGCACCGGCGCCGCGATCATCCGCCCCGACCTGTCCCAGGGCGACGGCGTCTACAAGTCCACCGACGCCGGCCGGACGTGGGTACGCCTGGGGCTGGTCGACAGCCGGATGATCGCCCAGATCGACGTCGACCCGCGCGATCCGAACCGGCTGTTCGTCGCGGCGCTCGGACACCCGTACGGCCCGAACGCCGAGCGCGGCGTCTTTCGATCGACCGACGGCGGGAAGACGTTCCAGAAGGTGCTCTACAAGGACGAGTACACGAGCGCGAACGACGTGCGCATCGATCCCGCCGATCCGAACACGGTGTACGCGGCGCTCTGGATCCAGCAGCAGAGCTACATCGAGGGCGGGGCGTTTGGCGGGGCTGGCGGCGGCATCTTCAAATCGACCGACGGCGGATCGACGTGGAAACAACTCACCGAGGGCCTGCCGGCCATCATCCAGGCCAACCTCGCCGTCGCGCAGAGCGACTCGAGAGTGCTCTACGCGATGCTGGCTGGCAGCGCGCCGCCTTCGCCCGGGGTCGCTGCAGGACAGGGCGGCCGCGGAGGGCGCGGAGGGGCGGGTGGTGGCGGCGGCGGCGGCATCGGTCTCTACAAGTCCATCGACGGCGGCGATCATTGGTTCCTCGCGGTGCGCGGACCCTATGGAACCGGAACGCGCGCTCCTGACTCGCGGCCGCTCGGCCGCATCGGCGGCGGCGACCTTCCGCCGGTCGTCGTCGACCCGAAGAACGAGAACGTCGTCTACAGCTGTTCGGTCGTGCTCTGGCGATCGGAGGACGGCGGCGTGACGTGGAGCGCGGTCCGCGGGGCGCCGGGCGGCGACGATTACCAGGGCCTGTGGATCAACCCGAACAACACCGACATCCTTCTCGCGGTCGCCGACCAGGGCGCCGTCATTTCCGGCAATCGAGGCGAGAGCTGGAGCAACTGGTACACGCAGCCGACGGCGGCCGTCTACCACGTGACGACCGACAACGCGTTCCCGTATCGCGTGTGCAGCGGCCAGCAGGACTCGGGGTCGGCGTGCGTGGACAGCCGCGGCAATGACGGCGAGATCACGTTCCGCGACTGGCGCCCGGCCGGCATCCAGGAATACGGCGAGGCGGCCCCGGACCCGAAGAACCCCGATCTCGTGTACGGAAGCTCTCGCAACACCGTCACGCTCTACAACCGAAGGACGGGCCAGATCAAGAACGTCGGACCGAACCTCGCCGTGCCGGACGAGAAGGGCCAGACCTACACGCGCAACGTGCGCACGATGCCGCTCGAATGGTCGCCGGTCAACCCGAACGTGCTCTTCTACGCGCAGAACGCGGTGTTCATGACGAGCGATGGCGGCGCGAACTGGGCGCGCATCAGCGGCGATCTGACCCGCCAGACGTGGGCGGTGCCGGCGAACACGGGGAAATACGGGAGCGGCGTCACGCCCGCGCCCGCGGGATCGATCACGGCGCTCTCGCCCTCGCCGCTCGACGTGAACGTGCTCTGGGCGGGAACCGATGACGGCCACATCCAGGTGATGCGCGGGCCGACGCGCGCGTGGACCAACGTCACGCCGCCGGCGATCACGCCCTGGACGCGCATCTTCAACATCGAGGCGGGCCACTTCAGCGTGCTCGATGCCTACGCCGCGGCGAACACGATGCGCGTCGACGATCCGAACCCGCACTTCTGGCGCACGCACGACGGCGGGAAGACCTGGATGGAGATCAACACCGGCCTCGCGCCCGGTTCGGTCGCGAACTCGATTCGCGAGGATCCGCGGCAGAAGGGGTTGCTCTACGCGGCCACCGAGACGCAGGTCTGGGTGTCAATCGACGATGGCGACCACTGGCAGTCGCTGAGGCTCGACATGCCGGCCGTCTCGGTCCGCGACATCGCGGTGAAAGACGATGCCTCGTGCCTGTGCTCCGATCTCGTGGCGGGCACGCACGGGCGCGGGTTCTGGATCCTCGACGATGTGACGCCGTTGCGAGAGGCGGCAGCCATTCGGGCGGCCGAGGCGGCGCGCGCCGCATACCTCGTTAAGCCTGCGACGGCCGTGCGCGTGCGCTTCGGGATGAACCCGCCGACGCCGTGGCCGCCGGAGGTTCCCGCGGGCGAGAATCCGCCCCCGGGTGCGATCCTCGACTACTACCTCGCGTCGGACGCCTCCGGTTCAGTCACCATCGAGATCCTCGACACGACCGGGCGCGTCGTCCGCACCTACTCGAGCACCGATCCGGTGCCGGCCGTTCACCCGGCGCTCGATCCGGTGGCGTACAACAAGCTGTGCCAGGAGACGCCATCGGCCGCCGACTGCGGGCTGCCCCTCTACTGGCCGGCGCCGCCGATGGTGATTTCGACGCACGCGGGAATGCACCGCGTGTGGTGGGACATGCACCTCGATCCGATCGGCGAGGGCGGCGGAGGCCGGGGCGGTGGAGGCGGGGCGGCCGTGCCGCACCGGACGTATCCCTCGGTCAACTCGCCGTGGGCGCCGCCCGGGTCCTACACCGTGCGCCTGACGACCGGCGGCAAGAGCTACACGCAGCCGATCGCGGTCCGTCTCGATCCACGGGTCACAACCTCACCGGCGGGCCTGGCCACGCTCTCCTCGCTCACGACCGAGATGTACAACGGGGCGCGGGCGGCGTCTGCGGCATCTTCGCAGGCGCGCGCGCTGGTGGCGCAGCTCGACAAGCTCTCTGGGGATGACATCACCGCGTTCAAGGCCGCGGTTGAGGCGATTGCGCCCGCGTCAGGCGGAGGAGGAGGACGCGGCGGGCCGCCAGCGGCGCGGCGGGACCGGCGGCCCGCCTGCGCCTGCTGCTACGGCGGGACGTGGCGGCCCGCCTGCGCCTGCGGCTGCGACGGGGCGGGGCGGTCGCGGCGGCGCGCGGTGGCGCTGGAGCGGCGCCGACCCTTCAGAGCGTCGGCGCGGAGATGCTCGCGGCGGCGATGTCGATGCAGGCCGCGGAGATTGCGCCGACCGGGCGCGAGATCGCGGCGTGCACGACGGCGCGCACCAATTCCGCAGCGGTGATGGCGCGGTGGACGAAGCTCTCCACGATCGATCTGGCCGCGCTCAATGCGAAACGGAAGACGGCGGGACAGCCGGCGATCGACGTGCCGAAGCGGTGACGGCATCAGCGGCGTCCGTCGCCGCATTAGTGACGGTCATGATGATGATCATCTTCATCATCATCATGGCCGGCGACATGCCGAATCCCGTGGACATCGCCGTCGGCGTGACGAGGTCTAGTCGCCCAATGCGGCCGTTCGATCGATCAGAAGATTGCGATAGGCGAGCTTGAAGGGATCACTGAGCAGCGAGTTGTCGATCATGTCGAGAGACTTCTGAAGCGAGGAAACGATGGTCGAGAGCGCCCGCTCCGCGGACCGCTTCGGGATCTGGCTGTAGGAGGCGAAGTTCAGCCAGTCCCTTCGCGTGAGGCCGTCACGCTTGCCTCCCACCGGCAGCGCCAGCTGGTCCTCGGGTATGACGAGCCTCGTGCAGACGAGATCGTACGCGGGCGAGAGTCGATTCAAACGATCCTGGCCGGTCAACAACGAGAAGTTCTTCAGGTGCATGTCGCCGTTGCCGGCCCACCACGAGAACGCGATCGACCGGAATAGTCTCAGGATGTCTATCAGAGGCTCGCTCGCGTACCGACGCAGCAGTCGGACGCACAGTTCCGCCGACCCCTCGTATTTGTTCTTCGGCGGCAGTTCCGCAAGCTGGCAAAAGTCCTCCTGGCGCAACTTCCGCCTGTCGCCCGTCCGGTCGAATCGCCGCACGATGTACGCGAGCGAGCCGTCGCGGAGCCGGAGCATCCCACAGGGTGGAACTTCTATGCCCACCAACTCAGCCATCCGCATGGTCAACAGCTCGTTCTGAGGAAGTTCCGGAAACGCCTGTGCCTGTGGCTTGAGAATGAAGTGCCCCGGTCCGACGGCGAGGCGCAACGCGCCTCGCTCGACCGCCAAGTCGATGGATATCTTCCGCTGAATCCCCGAGATCGAAGTGCGCCCGACCATGGCCAGCGCCACCGTGTGGAGACGCGCGAGGTCGAGGTCGAGTTCCGGGGGCGACCCTGTCCCGAACAGCCGGCGCAGGCACCGCTGGTGATAGAGGAGTGATTCCGCCGGGCGGAGGCAGATCAGGCAGGCCATGTCCGTTACACCCGGCGATCCTCTTCCGCGATCACTTCCACCGCACCCACGCAATCGGCACACGTGGCCAGCAGCAGCCCGAATGCGTAGTCCTTCGGGATCTTCAGCTTCGCCGTCGAGAGTTCAAGGAGCCATCCCTCGGGCAGAAGGTTTTCGAAGAACGGAAGAAGGCCGCGGGACTCGTACGACTCCCGGCGTAAGGGCAGCGTCATGGAGACGGGGACAGCATCGGGTCGCGCGAGCCACGCCGCGTCGTAGGTGAAGCGGCTTCCGATGGCGGTCTCCTCTATGACTCCAGCCCGGTGACCGTCGAGGCTGACGATGCCGCGCCGGCCAGTCTTGTCAGGAGCGGCGATATCAGAGATGGGTGCCTGTGCTTCGATCATGTCCGGTGCTGGAGAGTCGCAACGCCGAGGGACTTGCCGAACACGGCCAGCACTTTGTTGACGGCGTCCATGCGAAGCGTGGGTTTGTCGGCTTCGAGCTCGACGACGAATCGTTTGCCGACACCGGCCAGTTCGGCCAACTGTTGCTGGCTGAGCTTGTTCGCTTTGCGCCGGAGGCGAACGAACGATCCTATGGTTGGATCCCGATCGGGAACGTCAACCCCATTCATTGGTCCAGTCTAGCTTGCGGGTCCGCTCCGGTCAACAATAAGTTCCCGATAGGGTTCATACAAGCAACAATCGTCCGGTTTGACATGACGATGTAGTTGGATCTCAGCAAAAGTTCCCGATAGGGTTCAGTTGCCCCGCTACAGCACGCCAGCGACGAGGACTAGCGTCGCCAACACGATCCAGCCTGCGAGGGCGGCGCCGCGCTGCCAAGTCTGGCGCTGAAGCGGAAGCAGCTGGCTCGTGCGTGCGGCATAGGCATGCCGCTCGACCCCGAACACCCGAGCGAGATCAGCTTCCTCCCGGCGCACGAGAGGAATAGCGATGGCGGCATCAGCGCCTCGGCGAGCACGGAGAACAACCGGTCGGCGTCTCCCGGCCTGTCGACGTGCACGAAGAACGAGATGCTCGGGTTCGGCTTGAAGATCGGGCCGCCGTTGAGCGCCGTGAAGCGCTCCCTACTTCGCGGCTTGCGCGCTCGCGAGCCAGCGCGCCGCCTGCGAGGCATGTCGGCCGGGCTCGGCTTTCTCCCAGGCGCCGTAGAGGTCCGCCAGGGTCTTGCGCGTCTCGATCCCGAACGGTGACGTCCGCTCGGATTCCGGGCGCACCCGTTCCGCCTCGAGCAGCGCGCTCTCCGCGGCCCCGTACTGGCCGAGTCGGAGCCGGGCCTGTGCGAGGCGAGTCAGGAGATTCGCGTGAAGGCCCGGGTGGGCGTGCGGGTCGCCCCGCACGGCGGCCTCCGTCTCGGCCAGGCGGGCTTCCGCCTCCGCGAACCGGCCGCGCTTCATCTCTGTCGCTCCCCAGTAGACGGCCGATCGCACGGCGTTTGGTGCGGTTGGGCCGAAGACGCGCCGGGCGCGCTGCCAGGCATCCCAATGGAGCCGCTCGGCTTCATCCGCCCGCCCGGTGTTGGCGAGCACGATCCCCAGATTCGATTCGAGCTGGTTGGTGTACTGGTGGTCCGGCCCCAGTGTGCGCTGAAAACCCTCGTAGGCCTCGCGGTCGTACGGCTCGGCGTCCGCCCAACGATGCTGTTCCGCGTACAAGCCGGCCATGTTCGCCACGAGAATCAAGGTGTCGGGATGGTCGCGCCCGCGCACGCGCCGGTGACCGTCGAGCGACTCGCGAAAGAGCGGCTCGGCCTCCGCGAACCGGCGCTGGCCGAGCAGCAGGAACCCGAGCGAGTTGATCGCGATGAGCGTCTCGGGACTCTCGTTGCCAAGCACCCGCCGGCAGCGCGCGAGGTGCGCGCGCGCGAGCGGTTCCGCCTCGTCGACACGGCCAAGCTGCTGCAGCACGTAGACCTGATCGCCGCTCGCCGCGATGGTCTCCTTGTCATCGTCTCCGAGGGCCAGGCGGGCGCGCTCGAGCCGCTCGCGGAGCAGCCGCTCGGCCTCCGGCATCCGCCCCTGGAACTGGATCGCGAGCGCCATCCGGCCGAGAATCGCGAGGCTTATCCGGTCGTCGGGCCCGAGCACGCGCGCGGCGCGATCGAGCGCCGTGCGGCCGAGCGCTTCGGCGTCCTTGTGGTTGGAGTGCGCTTCGAGCAGCTCGACCGACTTCTCCATCGAGTCGATCGTGTCGCGGGCGTCCTCGCCGAGTGCGGCGCGGCGGATCTGGAGCGCCTGCTGTTGAGGGCCGTCAGCCCTGTCGAGCAGTCCAAGATCGCGCAGCACGTCGGCGTGAACCTGCAGCAGGCGCGCCTTGACGAGCGGCTGCTTCTCGAACTGGGTCTCGATCGCCCGCAGCGTCGCGTCGAAAAGGCTCTTGTCGAGGGACCCGAGCGCGGTGCTCGTCGGGTTGGTCCTCGCGAGCGCGTCGGTGAACGCTGCCAGCGTGGCGGCGGCTTCCGCGGCCGGCGTATGGGCCGTCGTCAATTCGGTCCGCAGGTCCGCGATGAGTTCCTTGCGGATGTTGAGGCCCATCCGGGCCACGTCCACATTCGCGAGCTGGGCTGCCTGGAAGGCGACCACGGTCTCGAGATCCGCGGCCCGCTCGGCGGCGACCCGGCTGGACCGGAGCGCCGAGACGAGGCCGACCGCGGTGCCGGCCGTGCCGGCGAGCAGGAGGACGACGATCGCGGCTGCCGCGGTCACCCCGACGCGGTGACGGCGCACGAACATGCGCGCGCGATAGGCGCCGGAGGCCGGCCTCGCGACGATCGGCAGCGAGCCCAGGTAGCGATCGACATCTCTCGCGAGGGCGCCCGCGCTGCCGTACCGCTGGTCCGGCTCGATCTCCAGGGCCTTGGCGGAGATGGTTTCGAGGTCCCGGTCCAGCCGCTTCGTGCCGCGCCACACCTCGCCCAGCCGCCGGGCCGGCGTCGTCGTCACGATCCGGACCGCATCGACAAAGCTCAGCGTCGACAGGTCGTGCGGTCTCCTCCCGGCGAGCATCTCGTAGAGGATCACGCCCAGGGCATAGACGTCGGTGCGGACGTCGATCACCTCGATGTCGCCCCGTGCCTGTTCCGGGCTCATGTATCCGATGGTGCCGCGGATGACGCCATCACGCGTCATCAGTGCGTTGTCCGCGGCTTCGCTCTCCGTCAGCCGCGCGAGGCCGAAGTCGAGCACTTTGACCACGGGCTCGGAAGTCGCACCGCCGGGTCCGTCGGGTGCGGCCATGACGATATTCGACGGCTTGAGGTCCCGGTGGATCACGCCGCGCTGGTGCGCGTAGCTGACCGCATCGGCAATCGTGCGGAACACCCGCAGCCGCAGCTCGACTTCCCGTGGCGTCAGCGGGCCCTGACGGCGGCGGAGCCATTCGGCGAGGGTCTCGCCTCGGACCAGCTCCATCGCGAAGTAGTCGTGGCCGTCGTCGGTGTGGCCGGCCTCGTAGATGGCCGCGATGTTGGGATGCTTGAGGCGCCCGAGCGTCTCGGTCTCGCGCCGGAACATCCTCGCGTGCACCTCGTCGATCCAGTGTCCCTGGCGAACGACCTTGACGGCCACGTTCCGCTTCGGGCTCGCCTGCTCCGCCTCCCAGACGACGCCCATGCCGCCTTCGCCGAGCAGCCGGATGACGCGGTAGCTGCCGATGAACGCGGGGTGAGACGTGGCCCCGGGTTGCTCATGACGGTCGTCCGAGGTGTGAGTGTCCGCCACCTCGGGAGGTTCTGGGGGCCCATCGCTCGCGCGGCGTGGTTCTTCGTCGCTCATCGCGTCATCCTTCCTTGTGCGCGACAGGGGGTCGCTCTGGACACCAGGGACGGCTGCCCGCTGCGGAGCCGCGGACCCGCTTCGTACGACGGGAGTCTCTTGTGGGTGATTCCCAGAGCAGAATACCACGCGTTTGGCGGTCGCCGGGGCGGGGACGCTCTACTCTGCCCGAACTGCCCGGCGACCGGGGGTCGGAGGAAGGAAGGGAGACCGGATCACGTGCGGCACGCACGTCAGCTCAGGCCGACATCACGCGACGTCGCGCGCGGCGAACCTCACCGGCTTGGCAGGTTGCCCGCGCCCGACGCCGTGTAGGTCAGCCCGAACGCCGTGTCCGTCAGCCACCGCCGGAACGATTCGTTGTCCATGAACTGCTTGAAGAGCTCGGTGTCGTCCTTGAGCACGGCCGTCATCACGCGCGCGAGCGCCTTGTCGTGCTCGATCAGCGCGTTCTGCCGATCAGAGTGCTGCCGAGCGTTCTGGTACGCCTTGTCCGCCGCTACCCGGTTCGGAATGTCCTCGGTGATCAGCTTGTGCACGCGGTCGGCGTCGGTCCAGGGGATTCCTCCGAAGTGGTCGTTGAAGGCCTTCAGGATATTCGAGAGCCGGTCGAGCTCGGGCTCGAACGTGTCGCCGCCACCCGTCGCCGGCACGGGCTCGATCTCGGCATCCGCGTCGGGAAGCTGAATCCTGACGGCCGCCTGCTTCTCGGCGCGGTAGCTGTCCATGTCGATCGTTTCGAGGATGCCTTTGGACAGGTCTTTGTCGACGGGCGCCGGCAGCTTCGGCACCAGGAAGGTCAGGAAGATGGAGACCTTCTCCCACTCGGCGTTCGTGTACGGCAGGATGGACGACAGGAAGCCGTAGGTGCGCAGAAACGCCTTGGCCTTGCCCTTGAAGTCCACCTGCCCGTCCTCGTCCAGCCGCTCGCGGTATGGGGCAGGTCAGGTCGGTTCCGCTCGGTGACCCTGCGGAGGATGCCCCGCAACTTGCGTGTGTCCCACAGTGCCGGCACCTCCCCCAGCCACGGCACGCCGGAGTCCTTCATCGCGGGATAGGGTCTGAGCGCGGCGATCATTGACTCGCCTCCGCCAGCAGGCGCGCCAGCGCGGGAAGCGGCATCGCATCCACCTCGGCGTTCAGCGGATAACGCTCGTCACCCGGATAGACGATGAAGCGGCGCGATGGCGAGAGGTCGGCGCACGCGTGGTGGAACCCCTTCTCGGGACGCGGCGACAGGCTTCGCTTGATTTCGATCGCCCACAAGTCGCCGCCACCGAGGTTCAACAACAGATCGATCTCCGCGCCGGCGCTCGTGCGGTAGAAGTTCCCGGTCGTACCGTCCGGGGCCGCAGCCAGCAGCTGCTCGACCACGAACCCTTCCCAACTCGCACCAAGGACCGGGTGAGACACGAGGGTGTCCTTGTCTCCGATGCCGAGCAGCGCATGGACGAGGCCGCTGTCGCGGACATACACCTTCGGCGACTTCACGAGTCGCTTGCCGACATTGGCATGCCACGGTGGAAGCCGGCGAACGAGAAGCAGATCCACCAGGAGGTCGATGTAGCCGCCTGCGGTCTTCGCGTCGACACCCAGGTTGCGGGCCAGCTGCGCCACGTTCAGCATTCCACCCTGTTGATGCGCGAGCATCGTCCAGAACCTGCGCAGACGGTCTGCGGCGATGCGCGGCCCGAGTTGCGGGATGTCGCGTTCCAGGTAGGACCGGATGAAGTCCTGCCGCCAGCGCAGGCTCCGCGCGTGGCTGGATGCCAGGAAACTCTCCGGGAATCCGCCGCGCAGCCACAGCCGGTCGCGGTCGGCTGGTGTCTTCCCGACTTCCAGCTCGTCGAACGGCTGCAATTCGAGGTAGCTCACCCGGCCGGCAAGCGTTTCTCCCGCCTGGCGCATCAGATCCAGGGATGCCGATCCGAGGAGCAGGTAGAGCCCCGAGCGCCGCCCGGACCGGCGGGCCCGGTCGATCAGGCCGCGCAGGACGTGAAAGAGGCCCGGAGCGCGGTGAATCTCATCGAGGACGACGAGCCGGTCGAGGTGGTCTGCCAGGTAGAGTTCTGGCTCGGCGAGCTTTGCCCTGTCGTGCTCGGACTCCAGATCCAGGTAGAGCGCGTCGCGCCGGGCTGCAAGTTCCAGCGCCAGCGTCGTCTTGCCCGACTGGCGCGGCCCCAGCAGGACAACAGCAGCCTCCTCATCGAGGCGCTCGTCAAGGACGGCTCGCTGGCGGCGGGCAATCATGACTGTAAGTATGGAGTCAGACTACCTTCTTTGCAAGGATAGTTGTCCGTGCCGTTTTTCCCGAGGATCTCGCCCAGCAGCCCCTCGGTCTCCTTCTCCAGGGCCGGGATGTCGCCTCGAATCTCCTCCAGCGTGCGCAGCGACTGCGGCTTATTGAAGTAGCGGGTGAAGCCGATCTCGTAGCCGGTCTTGACGCTGTCGGGGACGTATCAGGCGTCCGGGGCGTGCGGCAGGACCTCGCGGCGCAGGAAGGCCTCGATACCCTCCTTCGCCGAGTCTGCGGCGGGCAGGCCGCCGGGTAGCCCCGAACGCGGCGCCTCGAGCAGCGGCACTTGCTCGGTGTCGCGCAGCGTGAACTTCGACGTGTTGTAGAACGCCTGGCCGGCCGCCTGCCGTAGCGCCTGGTCCTGGTTGGTGATCCTGGCCTTGTCGAGCGAGGTCTTCATATCGAGCACGGCCTGCTTCGCAGGCTCGAGCACCGCGTCGAGCCGGCGCACCACCGTCATCGGGAGGTTGACGTCGCGGTACTTGCCGCGGACATAGAGGTCCCGCAGGACATCGTCGGCGATGCCCCAGATGAAGTTGGCGATCCAGTTCAGCTGACCCTGTTCCATGATGCTCCGGACTATTTGCGAGGCCTGACATCGTCTCGGTGGAACGTCGCCTCTGCAGGATTTCGACCTTGGTCAGTGGCTTTCTTGCCCCTCTCCGCTGCCAGCTGAACAGCGCCATGTTACGCCGCTGGACGGCTGGGGCAATTGGTACCTGCACATTCTCTTGGAGGACACGCAAGGCGAATCGCACCGGGTAGTCCCGCGGGCGGCCGAAGTCGTGGTGGCCAGTGATGGCCGGAACGCGTTCAGTGGACGGGGTGGTGGTACGCCCTCCAGGACCTGTCCACGCTCGCTGCGAGCGTCCGCGAGCCGCGGCGTGAGCTGGAGACTGGAGGGAGCAGCAAACCGAACGACGTGAGGGGTGGCTTGCCAGCCGCAGCTCGCCAGAGGCAGTGCAGACCGGGCGCGAGCGAAGGCTGGTGCGCCATGCCCGCCTTCGTTCCCGATGTGGTTCATTGTGCAACTTCGGCGCGCCTACGGGCACCGAGTCGCGCGGCAACTCCGCGCAGAATGGAGGACGCGGAGCGGAGGCAGGTGGTGCGCCCTGCAGGACTTGAACCTGCGGCCTCCTGGTTCGTAGCCAGACGCTCTATCCAGCTGAGCTAAGGGCGCACGCAAAGAGCAGCACGGCGAGCTCGATTGCGCTCGCCGGAAGAAGTGATTATACCTGCCCCGGAAGAGCGAGGGCAATCGGGAAGAACGGCTGTCAGCTCCCCGCCTTCGCCGCCCTCGTGAGCCCGTGCCCGAAGTCGAACATGCCGGGAAGCGTGATGGGAAGCTTGCCGCCAATCGCGATCTCGCCGGCGAGCGCGCGCGCTGCCGCGAGTTCGTTCGCATCTCCGAACTCGTAGGTCAGCATCACCGTCGGAAGCTTCGGGAGGAAGCTCGCGACATACGGGTTGCCGAAGAGCACGGACACCAGGGGGCGGCCGGAACCCGCGAGTCGCTCGAGCAGCGCCACCTGCGCGGAGCTCAGGTCCATCCGCCCGCTGAACGACGCGATGCGCACGAACACGCCGGCGATGACGACATCCGCGCGGCGCGCCAGCGCGCGAACGAGATCGAATTCCGATGCGGTCGTCCGATCCGAAATCTCGATGGCGGTCAGGTTCGGCCACCGGCGCTTGAGCTCGGGCACGAACACACGCCCCGGCGCGCCTTCACGCCAGCCGCTCGCGTAGTCCACGACCGACAGATACAGCACATTGGCTCCGCGGCCGGCCTTGAGCGGCAGGTTGTCGCCCTCGTCCTTGATGAGCGTCAGCGCGCGGCCGGCGATCCGATCCGCCACGTCCTGGTGCGCCCGCCCGCCGAGCTTCGTGGCGATCGCCGTCACATCAGCAAGGCGATTCACGTGCAGCCCCAGCCGCGCCTTGGTGCGGAGAATCCGCTCGACCGACTGCGTGATCTGCGCCTCGCCGATATCGCCCGCCCCCACCATGTCTCGAATGCCCTTGAGCGCCGCATCCGGATCCATCGAGTGCAGCACGAAATCCGCGCCGGCCTTCACGGCCATCGCCGCGGCCTTGTCCGGAGCGAACGCTTTCGTGATGGCGTCCATCTGCATCGAATCGGTGAACACCAGCCCCTTGAACCCCATCTCGCCACGGAGGAGTCCCGTCAGGATCGGCCGGCTGAGCGTGGCCGGGATGCCCGGCGACGGATCGAGAGCGGGCAGCGCGATGTGCGACGACATCACGGCGTCGACGCCGGAGTCGATCGCGGCCTTGAAGGGCGGAAGCTCGACCCTGTCGAGCCGTTCGCGCGGGTGCTCGATGATGGCGAGCCCGAGATGGGTATCCACCGTCGTGTCGCCATGCCCGGGAAAGTGCTTGGCCGTGGCGAGCATGCCGCCCGAGTGGATCCCCTGGATGTAGGCGCGCGACATCTCCGAGACCAGCGCGACGTTCTCACCGAACGAGCGGATGTTGATGATCGGGTTCCGCGGATTGTTGTTCACGTCGACCACCGGATAGAAGTCGATGTGAACGCCGAGGCTTCGGCCCTCGACGGCGGACACCTCGCCGGCTGAAGCCGCCAGCTGCGGATCGCGTGTCGCGGCGATTGCCATCGCCCGGGAGAGCCGCGTGGCACCTTCGATGATGTACCCGGCGCCACCCTCGAAGTCTGCCGTGGCCAGCAGCGGCACTGCCGACTCCGATTGCAGCCGGTTGAGGAGCACGGCGGCTTCGTACGGATCGCCCTTGCGCGAGATCCCCGTGCTGCTCCAGATCGGGTTCAGCATGACGCCAGGCGAGGCTTCTCCTCCCCCGAAGACGTGAATCCCCCCGACCTTCAGATCCTTGACCAGGTGCCGGAGCTTCTCGTACTCCTCGGTATCGGTGCTGAGGTAGACGGCATTGAGCGACGGCACGAGCATCTGGCCGATCTTCTCGTCCAGCGTCATCTTCTTCAGCGTCGTCTGGACCCACAGCTCGGCCGCCCGTTCCTGCCTGGCGGCGGCCTCGCGCTCCTTCCTGGACGCCTGCTGCTGTTCCGCCGACGCCAGCAGGCGCCGCCAGGACGATCAGGCTCGTTGTCAACGCCCACCGGTGTCTCATAGGGAACTCCCTCGCTGGCCTCGCGAATCGTACATCAAACCGGCTGGGGGCTGGCGGCCGGCGCCTGGAGGCCTTGTCACGCTGCGACCCGGCTGGCGAAGGGCGGCCGGCGGGGCCGGACGTTGAAGGTCACTGGGTATAGGTGACAGGTTGCAGGTAGTTGGGTGCGGGGCGGAGTGAGATATCCGCCCTGTAAACTGTTCCCTGTCACCCGTTCCCTGCCTGCGCCGCCAGCCTCCGGCCTCCAGCCTGATCCATAATCACCCCATGGGCCACCTCGAGCACAAACAGTCGTCGCCCGCCGTCGCGCACTGCTTCATCCTCACCGTCAGCGACACGCGCACCGAGGCCACCGACTCGAGCGGGCGGGCCATCTGCGATCTGCTGTGGGCCGAGGGCCACCAGGTCGACGGCCGCAGGCTCGTGCGTGACGAACCCGATCTGGTCCGCGCCGCGATCACCGAGCAGCTCTCGAGCCCGGGCGTGCAGGTGATCATCACGACCGGCGGGACGGGCATCACCTCGCGTGACACGACCTACGAGGCGATCAGCGCGCTGCTCGAGAAGCGGCTCGACGGCTTCGGCGAGCTGTTCAGGATGATCAGCTACCAGGACATCGGCTCGGCCGCGATGCTCAGCCGCGCGGTGGGCGGGCTGGCCAAGGGCAAGGTGATCCTGGCGCTGCCCGGCTCGGAGGCGGCCGTGCGCCTGGCCATGACGAAACTCATCCTGCCCGAGCTCGGGCACCTCGTGAGGGAGGCGTCGCGGTGAGCAGCACGCGCATGCGTCCGATCAAGGAGACGATCAGCCTGGACGAGGCCCGGACCATCGTCGGCAACGCGATGGCGCCCGTCGAGCGCGTCGAACGGGTGGTCCTCGCGGACGCGAACGGGCGGGTCGTCGGCCGGCCCGTTGTCTCCTCGTCCGACGTGCCGCCATTTGCCCGCGCCGCCATGGACGGGTTCGCCGTGGTGGCCGAAGACACCTTCGGGGCCTCGACGCTCGACGCGCGCGAGCTGCGGTGCATCGAGACCGTGTTCACCGGGCAGGTCCCGTCGCGGACGCTCGGGCACGGCCAGTGCACGGAAATCGCGACCGGGGCGCCGATTCCGGAGGGCGCCAGCGCGGTCGTCATGGTCGAGGACACCGACAAGAACGCCGATGGCGCCGTGCACATCTTCGGACCGGTGTATCCAGGCCAGAACGTCACCCGGCAGGGCGCCGACATCCGAAGCGGGCAGCAGGTTCTGTCGATCGGCGACGTGCTCACGCCGAGCCGCATCGGGTCGATCGCGGCTCTCGGCTTCGAATCGGTGGACGTGTTCGCCAAGCCACGGATCGCGATTCTCTCGACCGGCAACGAGGTCGTCGATCCCGGGCGCCGCCTCGAGCCGGGCCAGATCTACGACATCAACAAGTTCACGCTGGGCGCGATCATCCGGGAGCACGGCGGCGAGCCGGTGCCCCGCCCCACCGCAGGCGATAACCTGGACGATCTCGAGCGAGCGCTCATGTCCTGCCTCGAAGAGGATCTCGTCATCTTCTCCGGCGGCAGCTCGGTCGGCGAGCGGGATCTCATCCTCGACGTCGTGCACAAGCTCGGCGATGTGCTCTTCCACGGAATCGCCGTCAAGCCGGGGAAGCCCACGCTGTTCGGCCTGATCAGCGGCAAACCCGTGTTCGGCATGCCCGGATACCCGACCTCCTGCCTGTCGAACGCCTACATGCTGCTGATTGCTCCGCTCCGCCGGATGGCGCACCTCCCGGCGGCCACGTACCGAACAATCCGGATCCCGGTCGCACAGCGCGTGGTGTCGACGACCGGCCGCCACCAGTTCTACACCGTGCGGATCATCGACGGCCTCGCTCATCCCGCGTTCAAAGCCTCCGGCGACATCACCAGCATGTCGCAGGCGGACGGCTACATCGAGATCCCGGCGCAGATCGACATCGTCGAGAAGGGTCAGATGGTGGAGGTCATACTGTTCTAGGCCGGCGGCTGGCGGCCGGCGGCTGGGGGCCCGCCCCAGGATCACGAGCGGGAGCAGTCGAGCGGGTGGCCGGGCGTCCAGGCACCCGCCGGCTCCAGGGGCAAGGCCATTGGCTACAGGCTTCCGGCCAGTCGGGCGCGTCGACTGGCCAGTCGTGAAGTCGGACCCTTGAGCCGAGCCGATGGCGTCAGTTCGCAAGTCGCATCGAAGGGGCGGAAATCGCCGTGGGGTCTCGGGGGCCCCACGGTTCCGCCGACAGCACCCCGGAGATGCGATTTGCCGGCGAGCGCGAGCGGGGCCGCGGAACGACTGACCAGCCGACGCGCAGACAATGGCGGGAGGCGACCCCAGGCGGCTGCCCGATCCGGTCGCGAGGCGACTGGCCTCAGACCATCGGCTTTAGGCTACAGGCCACTCCGGCGCGTCGGCGGCCGGCGGCATTGTTGGGAGGTGGCGAGTGTCCCTCGTTCCAGAGACTATCCGCGTCGGTGATCTGGCGCCCGGCTTCTCGCTCGTCAACACCAGGGGAGAGACCTGTTCGCTCAGCTCCTATCTCGCCAGCGGTCCGCTTCTCCTGGCGTTTCACCGGGGCACATGGTGACCCAACTGCCGCCGCCGGTTCGGTGAACTGGCCGATACGTCTCCCGAGTACTCAGCCCGCGGTGTCAGCGTGGCGGCCATCGTCGCCCAGCGATCGGAGCACGTTCGACGCTACGTCGAGGATCGGCGGCTCCCATTCGATATTCTCGTGGACGACTCGCGGCAGGTCATCAAGTCATACGGGGTCTGGCATCGCGTCGGCATCGACGCCTGGAACATCGCACGGCCCGCGCTCTTCCTCATCGACGCGACCGGGATCGTGCGTTACGCGTTCATCGCCGCGTGGCAGACCCAGTTCCCGGCACGCGCCGAGATCATGGAAGAAATCGACAAGGTCGGGTGACTGGTCTTCCTCAGATTCGCGCCGCTGATGCTCTCGCTGATCCGGCCCCCAGGCGCACCGTACATGCAACGACCGCAGGCGGCGCCAGGAACGCCGGAAGTGAAGGTTCATCCGGACCTCTCACTCCGGTCTCCGGCTCCGGCTCTGCGGCCGCCAGGCGAACCCTCGCAGGTCCCGCCTACTTCGCGAACAGGCGGGCGACCTCGCTCCAGTTCACCACGCTCCACCACGCATCAAGGTAATCGGCGCGACGGTTCTGGTACTTGAGGTAGTAGGCGTGCTCCCAGACGTCGACCCCCAGGATGGCGTTCTTGCCTTCCGACAGCGGGCTGTCCTGGTTCGCGGTGCTCTCGATCGAGAGCTTTCCGCCGGTGTTGATGAGCCACGCCCACCCGCTTCCGAATCGGCCGAGGCCGGCTTTCTTGAACTCGTTCTTGAATGCCTCGAAGCCCCCAAACGCCGCCTTGACCGCATCGGCGAGCGGGCCGCTCGGCTCGCCACCGGCCTTGGGCGCCATGATGGACCAGAAGAAATTGTGGTTCGCGACGCCGCCGCCGTTGTTCCGAACCGCGGTCCGGATCGACTCCGGCACGCTCGACAGGCCGCGCAGCAGGTCGTCCACGCTCTTGCCCATCAAGCCGGCGTTCGCTTCGAGTGCCGCGTTCAGGTTGTTCACGTAGGTCGCGTGGTGCTTCCCATGATGGATCTGCATCGTCTGCGCGTCGATGTAGGGTTCCAGTGCGTCGTAGGCATATGGGAGAGGTTGAAGAACGTGCGCCATGTCGAGTCCTCCTCGGGAACTTTCTGGTCAGGGACCGCGGCCCCCGACGTCTCCTAGAATCCTACCCCTCTTTTGGTCGGAGTTGGGGCTACTAGCTAAGACGCAGGATTAGGGATTTTGGTGACAGAAAGCGTGGATTGAAGGCGACGATGATGAGTCGCAGCGGCCGGCCAGTTGGTCAGCGGTCCCGCTCGCGCTCGGCGCCGTTTCGTTTATGGTCCGATAGCCCGGCGGCAGCGCCGGCTGACCCGCTCTTGCCATAGCACTGCGCAGAAATCTGAACGGATGCGGGATTCGGCACCGCGGTGGGCGGTCGCGCAGCGGGCCCGGCTCGGCAGCGTGAGTGGCCTCCAGCCCCTAGCCTCCAGCCCCCAGCCTAATTCTGATGTATGACGTTGTACAGCGTGTCGCGCTCGATGGCCTCGCGGCCTGCGGTACGGATGAGATGCTGGATCTGGGCCGGCGTCATCATCTCCGGCGTTCGGGCCCCGGCCATGTGGTAGATCTTTTCCTCCTGGACCGTCCCGTCCAGGTCGTCCACGCCGAACCAGAGCGACGTTTGTGCGACCTCGACGCCGGTCGCAATCCAGAACGCCTTGACGTGCGGCACGTTGTCGAGCACCAGGCGCGCAACCGCGTGCACGCGGAGCGTGTCGGCAGCGCTTGGTGCAGGCAGCTTGTGCATCTGGTTCCCGTCGGGATGAAACGCCAGCGGAATGAACGCCTGGAACCCGCCCGTTTCGTCCTGCAGGGCCCGGACGCGCAGCATGTGATCGACCCGCTCGGCCGCGGTCTCGATGTGGCCGTAGAGCATCGTGACGTTGGTCCGCATGCCCAGGCGGTGGGCCGTCCGGTGGATGTCCAGGAAGCGCTCGCTGCCACACTTGTCGTCGCAGATCTTCCGGCGCACCCGCTCGGCGAAAATCTCCGCCCCGCCGCCAGGCAGCGAGTCGAGGCCCGCGGCCATCAGTTCGCGCAGGACCTGCTCGTCGGTCTTGCCGTAGAGATCGGCGAAGAACGCGATTTCGACGGCCGTGAAGCACTTGAGATGGATGCCGGGCTTGATGCGCTTCAAGCCCGTCAGCAGGTCCGTGTAGTAACTGAACGGGAGGTCCGGGTGGAGGCCGTTCACGACGTGGACTTCGGTCAGCGGCTGGTCGGCCCGGACACGAAGCTTGTCGAAGACCTGCTCGAGCGAGAGCGTGTAGGCGTCGGCATCACCGGGCTTCAGCCGCGCGAAGGAACAGAACAGGCAGTTGGCGACGCAGACATTGGTCGCCTCGAGCTTGATGTTCTGGTTGTAGTAGGTCCGCTTCCCGTGCCGGCGCTCGCGTTCCTGGTTGGCGATCCAGCCCAGGGCGAGCAGATCGCCGCATTCGAAGAGGCGCACGCCGTCGGCCAGGTCGAGCCGCCCGCCCGCCGCCACCTTCTCCGCGACATCGGCCAGACCGGCCCGTTCGATCCGGGTGTTGAACGATGATGTCACCTAGATGCCCCACGTCTGGGCCCGGATGCTCCTCTCGCGGGGCCCGTCGAGCTCCCCCATCAGGATCCGCTGCCACTGCCCGAGGACCAGTTCGCCGCCGGCGATCTGAAGCGTCAGGCTGTGGCCGAGCAGCATGGCCCGGAGATGCGAGTCCGCGTTCATGCGATCGCAGTCCGAGTGAGCGGGATCGTTGTGCATCCAGTTCCCGTCCCGGGCGACGATGCGATCGAGCGCGACCTTGATGTCGGCGACCAGCGCCCGCTGGTTCTCGCTGATGAGCAGCGCGCAGGTCGTGTGCAGCGACCAGAGGCTGATCATGCCCTCCCGAATGCCGGCACGCCGCACCATCTCCTGGACTCGTTCGGTCAAGTCCACCAACTCGACGCGCTCGCTGGTGGGCAGGGTCAGCATCTCGCCGTGGACCTGCAGGCCTTGGGAGGTCGTGGCGGAACCCACGGTCAATGGCGCCCGTCGCGCCGTGACGATCGAACTCTTGCTCATGGCTCCTCGACTTCGGGCCACCCGGTTGATCAGGTTGGCCGCGCCCGACGCGACTCCCGAACGGGATGGGAACAGACTCCGGGAGCGATTGCGAATCGGCAAGCTCACCTTCATCTCGGGCGATGTCTGATTTTGCCATGCTATACTGCCGCTAGTAAATGACGCCCCGGTCGGTCGACCGAGGGAAGCTGGGTGAAAAGCCCACACGGTCCCGCCACTGTAAGCGGGGAGCCGGGCGTTTCTCAGGGCCGTTCAGGCCCCGTCACTGTGCCCTGATGGGCATGGGAAGACGCGAGCGCCCGCCGCGACGATCCGCAAGTCAGGACACCCGTCGACCAGGCCAATAGGTACTACTCCGCCGTGCCGTTCCGACCCGATCGGGACGAGCGGCCGCTCGGTGCGTGGTCACACCGACAGGAGGCTCCTGATGTCTCACGTACTCCCTCGACTCTTCAAGGCCGTTTTCTGCGCGTCGCTGGCGCTCTCGCTCGTTGTCTCGCACCCCTCGACTTCCCTGGCCTCCGCCGCGTCCGTCTCGGGCGAGGCGTCCCTCTCTGGGACGGTGAGCGACCCGCTTGGCGCGGCGGTCGCCAACGCACGGGTCGTGCTTCGGTCCTTGCGCAGCGTCGCGGCGGAAACGACGAGCGATCGCGCGGGCCACTTCTCGATCCGGGCGGTTCCGCCGGGAAGCTACGAGCTCATCACCTTGTGCGACGGCTTTCGCGCCGACCCGATGGTCGTCGATTTGAAAGCCGACGAAACGCGGGACGTGCGAATCCCGCTCCGGATGGCGGCCATCGCGGAATCCCTGGTCGTGTCCGCTGCGCAGGTCGAGATTCCACTGTCGCGCGTTCCCGGCAGCGTCTCCGTCTTCAATCAGGACGAGCTGCGGGCCCGGCAACTGCGGACAATCAGCGACGTCCTTCGCCTGATGCCGGGCCTTACCGTCGCGAACACGGGCGGACTCGGCGCCGTCACGTCCGTGTTTCCGCGCGGGGGAGAATCGGACTACACGATGGTCCTGGTCGACGGCGTGCGGCTGAACAGTTTCGGCGGCGGGTTCGACTTCGCCCACCTGGCGCTCGTCGACGTCGACAGCGTCGAGGTCGTGCGGGGCCCGCAGAGCGCGCAGTACGGGTCGGACGCGATCGGCGGGGTCATCCACCTCCACACGAAGCTCGGAGGCCCGCTGAAGTCGGCAGGTCTGCTCGAAGGCGGGTCCCGATCCACGTCGAGGCTTGCGGCCACGACGTCGGGCTCGGCGGGCACCATCGGGTGGGGACTCGGGGTCGAGCGCGTATCGAGCGCCGGGTTCACGGGTCTCACCCCGGCTGGCACAGAGCGCGTCGCCAACGACGACTATCGCGCGTTGAGCACGATGCTCAGCGTGGCCTGGAGGAGGTCGCCCCGCTCGTCTGTCCGCGCCGATGTCCAGCTCGAATCCAACCGACGAGGGAACCCGGGGCCATACGGCGCCAATCCCATCGGCGCGTTCCCAGGCGTCGACCGGGTCTCGCGGGGAACCAACCACACCGGCGTGTATTCGCTGACCGTCAACCACGACTGGAACGCGAGCACGGGCATGATTCTGCAGGCGACCTTCGGTGACCTGCGCTCGACCTTCGTCAGCCCGTACGGTGACAGCAACTCGCGGACCCGGCGGGCGACGCTGCGCGCGCAGGTCGATCGAACCTTCACCGCCGGCATCGCCGGATCAGCCGGCGTCGAGGCCCTGATCGAGCGCGCCGACAGTTCGTACATCCAGGGGCTCACCGGCCCGATCCCTGTGTCACGTCACGTGATCGGCTATTTCGCCGAAGGGCGATACCAGGCCGGTGCGCGCCTCTTCATCACCTCGGGCCTGAGAGTCGAGCAGATCCGCCGCGAGTCGCTCGAGGCCGATCCGCTGGCGTTCACGCCCCGGCCAACCCTGCCGGCTTCGACGGTCCTCTCTCCCAACCCACGGCTCGCGGCCAGCTACTACCTTCGGACCTCGGACGAGTCGCAAGGCAACTGGACGCGCGTTCACGCCACCGCCGGGACGGGCATCCGCGCGCCGGACGGCTTCGAGACCGCGTTTACCGACAATCCCAATCTCAAGCCCGAGCGCAGCCGGAGCCTCGATGGCGGGCTCGAGCAGGCGTTGCTCAGCGGCCGCGTGGTGGTTGACGTCACGGGATTCATCAATCGCTACGAGGATCTGATCGTTGCCGTGGGCCGCGACCTGGCGAACTTCAGCCGATTCCGCACCGACAACATCGCCAACGCCCGGGCTTCCGGCATCGAGGCGTCCGCGGCGCTTCGGACGCGCTGGGGTCTCGACGCGCGGCTCTCCTACACGATGCTCGACACGGCCGTGCTGGCCGTTGACCGCTCGGCCGGCATCGCACCCGCGCCGTTCACGGTCGGCGATCCGCTCATCCGTCGTCCCCGCCATCACGGGTCGCTGGATGTCACGTGGGCCCGCAACCGACTGACGGGCTTCCTCCGCATCGGTGGCCGCGGGCGCGAACTGGACATCGAGCCGAACTACGGCGCCTCGGGCGGACTGTTCCACGCTCCGGGGTTCCTCGTCTCCGATGCGGGGGCGAGCGTCAAGCTGTCGGACCGCGTTGAGCTGATGGCGCGCATCGAGAACCTGCTCGGCCGGCGGTACGAGGACGTCTTCGGCTATCCGGCTCCCGGCCGGACTTTCTCCGCAGGTGTCCGCCTTGCTTCGGGCCGATAGCGTCACCTACGGGCACCTGTCCGCAACACGCAGGCATCGCGCCTCGCCTGCGGAATTGGTCGCAACCCCTGCGCTCACCGATGGCCCAGGAGTTCACCAGGTCACACTCGCCGTCGAGACCGGCGCCATCGTCGGATTGCTCGGCCCGAACGGATCGGGCAAGACGACGTTGCTGCGGCTGCTGGCTGGCACGCTCATCCCCGAGCGCGGACAGGTCCGGCTGGACGACGTGAACCTGTCCTCGCTGTCCCGCAGGCAGGTGGCGCGCCGCATCGCGGTCGTGCCACAGGAGACGCACCTCGCATTCGACTACACCGTGCTCGAAGTCGCACTGATGGGCCGTTTCCCGCATCTCGGCGCATTCGAGCTGGAGGGCCCGCGCGATGTGGCCGCGGTCCGCGACGGGCTCGAGGCGACAGGCACGCTCGATCTCGAGCACCGGCAGTTCTCGACACTGTCCGGGGGTGAGAAGCAGCGCGTGGTGATCGCGAGCGCGCTTGCGCAGGCCGCCGACATCATGCTGCTCGACGAACCGACGGCCTCGCTTGACCTCGGCTACCAGATCGAAGTGGCCGCGTTGCTCGCACGGCTGAATCGCGAGCGGGGACTGACGCTGGTCGTCGCGACGCACGACCTCAACTTCGCGGCAAGCCTGTGCCGGCAGCTCGTGCTGCTGCGCGAGGGACGCGTGATCGCCAATGGCCCGACCGCGGACGTGCTGACCTCGGATCGCATTGCCGCGCTCTACGGCGTGACGGCCGAGGTGCAGTTCAACCAGGCGGCAGGTCATCTGACCGTGGTGCCCCTACGAAAGTCATCCGCTGGGGATTCAACCGTCCATGCGCAACATTGACGTGTCGGCCGTGGCGCGCCTGGCAGCGGCGCCGGGCCCGGCGGCCAGCCTCCGGCGGCGGCTGGTGCTGCAGGTGGGAGGGTTCTTCTTCCTCGCGGTTGTCGCGTGCCTGGCTGCGCCGCTCATCGGCACGACACCCATAAGCCTCGGTCGCGTCTTCGATCGCGCCATCCCGTTCGCGGACAACGTGGACGCGCAGATCTTCTTCGTGGCGCGACTGCCTCGCGCGCTGGCGGGCGCGCTGGTGGGCGCCACGCTCGCGATGGCCGGGGTCGTGTTGCAGGCGCTCCTCAGGAATCCGCTGGCATCGCCTTTTACGCTGGGCGTCTCGTCCGGCGCAGCGTTGGGCGCGATGCTCGCGATGGCCCTGCGCCTCCATCTGACGTTGTGGGGCGTGTCGGCCGTGACCGTGGCGAGCTTCATCGGTTCGCTCGGAGCGGTCGCCATCGTGTACGCGCTCGCCCGGGCGCGACAGCAGGGGTTCTCGACCAGCGTCCTGTTGCTGGCAGGCGTCACGTTGAATTCGTTCTTTTCGGCCATCATCCTGTTCGTGCAATACATGGCGGATTCATCCGAGGCGCTGCGCACGATGCGGTGGCTGATGGGCAACCTCGACATCGCCAGCTACGGCGCCCTGCTGGCGGCCGTGCCTTTTGCGGCGGTGGCCTGCGCCGGGTTCGCCTGGCTGCCCCGCGCGCTGAACCTGCTCGCCCTCGACACCGACGCCGCGGCATCCCGAGGTGTTGACGTGCTGCGGGTTCAGCAGGTCGCCTTCTTCAGTGCCTCGCTGGCGACCGGGGCCGCCGTGTCGCTGGGCGGCCCAATCGGGTTTGTCGGCATCATCGTGCCGCACATCGTCCGGCGCCTGCTCGGCGCCGATCACCGGATCGTGCTGCCAGCTTCGGCGTTCCTGGGCGCCGCCTTCCTGGTGGCCTGCGACGTGGCGGCTCGAATGCTGATGGCTCCGCTCGAATTGCCGGTCGGGATCATTACCGCGATTGTCGGAGGACCGTTCTTCCTATGGCTGCTTGTTCGAAGAACTTAAGATCGGCTGGCGGCTGGCGGCTGGCGGCTGGCGGCTCACGGCTGGCGGCGAGCCCGGATTCTTCTAACCCCGGGCTCCATCAGTCAGCGTTCACGCGGACGCCGCATCCTGCCATCGCAACGCCTGGAGTCAGACGGAGGCCGGGTCCCCAGACCCGGCGCGCAGGGCTCGCGGCTCGCGGCTCTCGGCTCGCGGCTGGCGGACGATGCCGGGATGGGAGGCGCCTCGCGGGGGCCGTCGCCATTGCCGCAGCGTTGTTGTTGGCGCTCGTGACGCTCTCGGCGCAGACCCCGCAGCGCATCGTGTCGGTGGTGCCGTCGGTGACCGAAAGCCTCTTCGCGATAGGCGCGGGGCCGCGGGTGGTGGGCGTCGGCAGCTTCGACAAGTACCCGCCCGAGGTGGAGCGCCTGCCGAGAGTCGGGGCGCTCATCGATCCGGACGTCGAGCGCATCCTCTCGTTGCGGCCCGACCTGGTGGTCACCTACGCCAGCCAGGACGATCTCAACGCACAACTCGCGCATGCCGGAATCCGGACCTTTCCCTACAAGCACGGCGGCGTCGACGAGATCCTGGAGCTCGATTCGCGAGTTGGGTAGGGCGGTTGGGCTCGAGCAGGCGTCCAGCCGGGTGGCGACCTCAATCGAGACGGACCTGGCCCGCCTTCGCGACCGCTTCAAGGGCCAGCCCCGGCCGCGCGCCGTCCTGGTCATCGGCAGGGAGCCCGGATCGCTTCGCGCGATCGATGTCAGCGGCGGCTACGGCTTCCTGCACGACCTGCTCGTCGTGGCGGGCGCGGACAACGTGTTCGGGGATGTGCGCCGCGAGTCCCTGACCGTTTCAACCGAAATGCTGATCGCGCGTGCGCCCGACATCATCATCGAGATGCACTACACCACTGAGCCTGCCCCGGACGCGGTTGCGCGCGAGAGCAGCGCGTGGAAGGGACTTCCGTCGCTACCGGCCGTCCGAAACGGCCGGGTCGTGTTGCTCTACGGCGGCGAACTGGTGGTTCCCGGCCCTCGGATCGCGCACACGGCGGAGGTCTTCGCCCGCGCCGTTCATCCGCGATAGCCGGGCCGGGCCCGACTGGCGCGCTGGCTCGCTTCAGGCGTCGTGCGTGGATCCGGGCTCGGAAGACGCCCTCTCCTTGGCCGCGCGTTCGCGTTCGAAGTCCGCCTTCGTCAGGAACGGCGGCGAATTCGGCGCGGGCACCTGGAGCTGATATTCCCGCTCGGGAACCTTCGGGGTCTTGCTGGTCCCCGATCCCGTGCGCGGGGCGCGAGGCCTGCGGGGCGTCGCTGGTTTGGCTGTGGTATCGGTCGATGCTCGGCGAGGCACGGTTTTACCTTTCAGTTCCGAGTGCGGGACAAGCGGCGGCACGGATTGAACGTGTGAGTCCGGGAACGAGACCAGCGACTTGAGGAGCTCCGCCCGCTTGTGCGTCTCCTCGATGTGATCGGCTAGCCGGTCGGCGTCTACCCGTTCTCCACAATAGGGGCAACCGGCCAGACGCGGCTCGGCTGAAGGCGTGTTGGAATCGGTCTCGCGAGGAACACCCTCGTTCATCGTGTCTCCGTTGGTTCCCGGTCGCGGTCAAGCGAACTCGACAGCAACCTGTCTGGGAATCAGTCCCGCAGTCCAGGCCTCGTCGAGAAGCCTCCGCAACGCGGTGCGGCCGTGCTCGCCGTAGCCGAGCGTGAGTTCGTTGACATACATCCCGACGAATCGATCCGCCTTCGATCGATCCAGGCCGCGGCCGAACTGCATGGCGTACTCGAGCGCCTCCTCGCGATGCGTGAGGCCGTGCTCGATGCTGTCGTGCAGCAGCCGGCTGACTCGTGCAATCGTCTCCGGGCCCAGGTCGCGCCGGATGAGATTACCACCTAACGGCAGCGGCAGGCCCGCGGTCCGCCCGGCCCACCACTCTCCGAGATCGACAATCTTCTTGAGCCCGTCTTCCCGATACGTCAGCTGGCCCTCGTGAATGAGGAGGCCCGCGTCCACCTCCCGCGCGATCACGGCCTCCTGGATCCGGTCGAAGGGCATCACGACGGTCTCGACCTTCGGATCGAAGAGGCGCAACGCCAGGTAGGCCGTCGTCAGATTCCCGGGCACCGCGACGGTGACGCCCGAGAGCGACGAAGGGCCGTCGCTTCTCGCCACCACGACCGGGCCGTAGTTCGATCCCATGCTCGCGCCGTGCGGCAGGAGCAGGTAGCGATCGGTCAGGTGCGCGTAGGCGTGAAACGACACCGCCGTGACTTCGTACTTGCCCTCGAACGCCGCGCGGTTCAGTGTTTCGATGTCCGAGAGCACGTGCTCGAACTCGATCCCCTCCGTGTCGATCTTGCCCGTCGCCAGGGCATAGAACATGAAGGCGTCATCGGAATCCGGGCTGTGGGCAACCGCAATGCGCATGTGATTCCAGTGTACCACGTCTGCCGCCCGCGCCCCGGGAACGCGGCGCGGGTGCGGCGTCACGCCATCCTATTTCGGCGGCGGGACCGGGGCGCCAAGGAGCAGTTTCCTGCGCTCTTCTTCTTCTTTCTTCCGCTTCTCGGCCTCGCGCTGCCTCTTGGCCTTTTCCGCTTCCCACGCGATGAGCTGTTTGACCCCGTACAGGATCATCGACCCGATCGGGATGGTCGGCGACCGGAATTCCTGCGGCGTCATGAGATCCAGCATTTCACGGTGCGTCGGTGCGCCCCACGGGACAACTCCCACAGGCGCGAGGTCTTTCGGAGTGAACAGGATGATGGGCGGAGCCGGAGCGGTAACCTCGACGTAGAAGTCCAGCTTCAGCGGCGTGTAGGAGGTCGACGGCGGCTGTTCCGCCAGTTCACGGCGCAGGCGAACGAGAGAGGCGGACAGCAGATCGTAGTCGAGGCCGGGCGTTTTTGCCGACGGCGCGGCGGCCTTCGGATCCTGCGCCGCCTGGCCCGCCTGACCCGATTGTGCGTGCAGCAGCGCCGGCTGGGCACCTATCAGGATCGACAGCAGGCTCGCCAGCACTTTGCGCATGTCGAATAAGACGACTCGCCGGGCCCGGCGGCCGGTTACCTCCGACAACCGGCTCGTGCTCCTGGAAGTCACCCGCGGCCTCGATCCTTCCACTCCTCGTACCACGCCATCTGAATGGCTTCGAGCTTGGCTTCGTTGGAGGCGTGCGGCAAATCGTCGAAGCCGTCGAGCGCGATGACCCGCTCACGCAGGTCGGTGAATCTTACCGTCAACGGGTCCGTCGTGGTGAACTTGTCGCACAACGCCAGGGCGATGTCGTCCGAATCGGTCCATTTCACCGTTTCACCTCCTCGAGAGGTGATTTTCCCCGCGCCGTGCTGCCGAGCCTGATGCCGCCCCCTTCCTGCACGTAGTTGCGGGTGTACATCGGGATCTCGCACACCACGCTGCCCGTCACCACGGCCTGGCAGCCGAGGCGCGACTGCGGCGTCACGT
This sequence comes from uncultured Acidobacteriota bacterium, assembly GCA_963843385.1. Lineage (GTDB taxonomy): Bacteria > Acidobacteriota > Vicinamibacteria > Vicinamibacterales > JAKQTR01 > CAVOHU01. The sequence continues at coordinate 248,551 of CAWJJY010000001.1, read as the reverse complement.
CCCACGCGGTGTCCAGGCGATCCGCCTCGTCTTCTTCCATCTCGCTGAGGTTCTCCATGCCTTCCTTGACGATGAGGTGGCACGTCGTGCAGGCGCAGCTGCCGCCGCATGCGTGCTCGAGGGGCACGTGGAAGTTGATCGCGATGTCCAGCAGCGATCCCTCGCGGCCGTGGTGCGAATACGCCATGGTGCCCGGGTCGAATTCAACTGTCTGCGCCTCGCCGTCGACGATGAAGACGACCTTGGGCATCGGGCGCCTACCTTCCCTTGGCCTGGACATCATCGGCGGCACGGCCGGAGAGCGCCGCCTTGACCGTCCAGTTCATCATGACCTCCGCCAGGTGGCGGGTCGCCTGATTCAGAGCGCCGGTTCTGGCCTGGATCAGCTCTCGGTCTCCGGAGGCCATCGCCGACTTGAGTTCGGCCAGCGCCGTCTCGATGGCCGGCGTCTCGTGGCTCTGAAGCTCCGCGCCGGCGATCGCGTGGAAGTCAGGCCGCCGAAGCGTCTTCTCGGTGGCGTGGGTGATCGTCTCGGCTTCGTTCCTGGCCTCGATGAGCAGGCGCGCATCGACGTCGTCCTGGGCGTGCTCGAACGACTCGAGCAGCATGCGCTCGACCTCCTCGTCGGTCAGCCCGTAGGACGGCTTGACCTCGATGGCCTGCTCGATGTTGGTGCGCAGCTCCCTCGCCGCCACGGTGAGGATGCCGTTCGCGTCGATCTGAAAGTGCACCTGGATGCGGGGAAGGCCCGCGGGCATGGGCGGAATGCCGCGGAGCTTGAAGCGGGCGAGCGATCGGTTGTCGTCGGCCATCTCGCGCTCGCCCTGCAGCACGTGAATATCCACCGCGGTCTGGTTGTCCACGAACGTGGTGAACATGTCGCTTGCGCTGGCCGGGATGGTCGAGTTCCGCAGGATGATCTTGGAGGTGATCCCGCCCATGTTCTCGATGCCGAGCGAGAGCGGCGTCACGTCGAGCAGCAGCATTTCGCGCCGGCCGCTCACCAGGATGTCGGCCTGAACCGCGGCGCCGATGGCGACCACTTCGTCGGGGTTGAGATCCGTGTGGGGCTTGCGGCCGAAGAGCCGTTCCACCTCGCGGCGCACGGCTGGAATGCGCGTCGAACCGCCGACCAGCACCACCTCGTCTATCTGGCTCGCCGTCAGCCCCGCATCGTCGAGCGCCTGGCGGCAGGGCGCCAGCGTGCGAGTGATGACGGGGGCGATGATCGATTCGAATTCGGTCCTCGTCAGCACCCTCGTGTAGCCCCGTTCGAGGCCCGGCGCCGGATCAACGCGTATTTCGGCAGAGTCTGCGTCGGACAGGTCCCACTTGGCCTGTATGACGGCACTTCGAATCTGCTGCACGGCCTCGGCGTGCCTGGCGGGATCGAGCCCGAGGCTGGCGGCGGCCTGCTCGACGAACACCCGATCGATGTCGTCGCCGCCCAGGTGCGTGTCCCCGTTGGTCGAGAGCACCTGGAAGACACCCTGCTCCACCTTGAGGATCGAGATGTCGAAGGTGCCGCCGCCCAGGTCGTAGACCGCGATGGTGCCGTCGTGGCGCCGATCGAGGCCGTAGGCCAGGCACGCGGCGGTCGGCTCGTTGATGATCCGCAGCACTTCGAGCCCGGCCAGGCGTCCCGCGTCGCGCGTGGCGATGCGCTGGGCGTCGTTGAAGTAGGCGGGAACGGTAATCACCGCACGGTCAACCTCCGGATCGAAGTCGCCCTCCGTGCTGAAGAACCTCTCGGCCCGCCGTTTCAGCTCGTGGAGGATGAACCCGGACACCTCGGGAGGCGTCAGGACTCGGCCGCCGAGACCGATGTGGATCACGCCGCCCGTTTCACCGCCAATCGCGAAGGGAAACCACTCCGCTTCGGCGCCGACGTCCTCGACGCCCTTGCCCATGAAGCGCTTGACCGAGTAGACCGTCCGCGAGGGGTCGACGAGCAGGCGGCGCTGCGCCTCGCGGCCCACGTAGACCGTCCCGTCCTTGTCGATTGACACGACGGAAGGCAGCAGCCGGTCGCCCGATTCGTCGGCGATGACAACCGGCGCGCCGTCCATCACGCAGGCCACCAGGCTGTTGGTGGTTCCCAGGTCGATGCCCACGACCTTGCTCATGGCCGCGCGGTCCCCTCGTGCTCGGGCTGCCGTTTCACCTGGGCGAGCAGGTTGGACAGGTAGCTGCGTTCGAGCAGCACCGCGCGGAGGCTGTCCAGCGTTGCGCGGCGAGTGGGATCGCCTTCGTCGAGCTGGCGGTCCCACGCGGCGGAGAGTTCCTCGAGCTGGCGGTCGTGCTCGGCCATCTTCTGTTCGATCGGCCTGCGAGCCTGGTCGATGCGTTCGGCGATCTCGGCCGCGGAACCGCCCTCCCGCTGGAGATCCTGGACACGCTCGACTTCCTCGTTCAGCTCGAAGACTTCTTCGAGCAGGCCCGAGGGGACCTCGGCCGACGCCTCGCGGGATTCCTTCCGCGCGACGCCCTCGATCTTCATCAGGTACTCGATGCGTGCGATCGGGTCGCGAAGGGTTCTGAACGCGTCGTTGAGGTAGGACGATCGTTCCAGGCTGGCGAGACGCTCGGCCGGGCTCGCGTTGTAGTAGTAGTCCGGGTGGAACTGGCGGCTCATGTCGCGAAACCGCTGCTCGAGGTCCGCCTGGTCGATGGCCAGCCTGCGCGGCAGACCGAAGAACGCGAAATAGTCCCCGTGCCTTCCGAGCGTGAGGATCTTGTCGCACCGCGGGCAGAAGTGCACGTCGGGCGGCGCGCTGGTGCCGCAATGCTTGCAGGGCTGGATCGGAACGGCCGAGGTATCAGGTTGCATAGGCTTGGATCAGGCGAGTTTCGCGCGCAACACCAATGGAAGCCGCGAACGAAAGGAAGCCCCGCCGCCGAAGCGGCGGGGCCTCTGTGCGCTCGAGCCGGTCTGGGGGCCGTCGGGTGGCACCGGTTCGAACGCAACCTCGTCGGCCGGAACAGCCGGCCGGATGTGGTCCGCCTGCGCTACACCTGGAAGGACGAACCGCAGCCGCACGTGCTCTTGGCATTGGGGTTGACGAAATGCAGCCCCTTGCCCATCAGCGCCGTGTCGTACTCGAGCGTCGTCCCGTGCAGGTAGATGTAGCTCTTCTTGTCCACGAAAATCCGCGTGCCGTCCGGGCCCTCGAAGACCTCGTCGCCGGTGCGCGCTTCCTGTTCCCAGCTGAACGTATAACTCAGGCCCGAGCAGCCGCCGCCCTTGATGCCGACCCGAAGCCCGCCGGTCGTGATGCCCTGCTTCGCCATCAGCTTCTTGATATGACCGGCCGCCGTTGCTGTTATCTGTATCATGGCAGTTCCCCGTTATGCCGTCGGCTGCGCGGCCGCACCCGTCTCCGTCTCGGCCCCGTCGGCGGCCTGCTTGCGCTTGTAGTCCGCGATGGCCGCCTTGATGGCGTCTTCCGCCAGCACCGAGCAGTGAATCTTGACGGGCGGCAGGCTCAGTTCGGCCACGATGTCCGTGTTCTTGATCGCCAGGGCCTCGTCCACCGTCTTTCCCTTGAGCCACTCGGTCGCCAGGCTCGAGCTGGCAATCGCCGACCCGCACCCGAACGTCTTGAACTTCGCGTCGTCGATGATGCCGGTCTCGGGATTGACGCGCACCTGCAGCTTCATCACGTCGCCGCACTCGGGCGCGCCGACCAGACCGGTTCCGACCCGGCTGTCCTCCTTCGGCATCGAGCCCACGTTGCGCGGATTGTTGTAGTGGTCGACCACTTTCTCCGAATACGCCATGTCGTCCTCGTGCACCTCGCAGGCCGGCGCTGCTTCCAGCCGGCCGCCATCATGTCAATCGCTACCCGGCGCCCCGGGCGTGATTACGCTCCCGACGCCCACCTCACCTTGCTCAGATCCACCCCTTCTTTCACCATCTCGTAGAGGGGTGACATCTCGCGCAGCTTGCTCGCTACCGAAATCACCTTCCCGGCAACGTAGTCGACCTCTTCCTCGGTGTTGAACCGCCCCAGCCCGAAGCGTATCGACGAGTGCGCCAGGTCGTCGCCCGTGCCGAGTGCCTTCAACACGTACGACGGCTCCAGGCTCGCCGACGTGCAGGCCGAGCCGGAGGAGACCGCGATATCGTTGATCCCCATCAGCAGCGATTCGCCCTCGACATACGCGAAGCTGATGTTCAGGTTGTTCGGCAGCCGGTGATCCATCGAACCGTTGATGTAGATCTGATCGAGCCCCTCGTGCAGCTTCCGGTTCAGGCGGTCGCGCAAGGCGCCCACGCGAGCCATTTCGGCTGCCATCTCCAGCTTGCACAACTCCGCCGCCTTGCCCATGCCGACGATGCCCGGGACATTCAGCGTGCCCGAGCGCATGCCCCGCTCGTGGCCGCCGCCGTCGATGATCGGGGCGCAGAGCACGCGCGGATTGCGACGGCGGACGAAGAGCGCGCCGACGCCCTTCGGCCCGTAGAACTTATGGGCCGAGAGCGAGGCGAGGTCGACTCGTGCAGTGTTCACGTCGAAGGGCAGCTTGCCGGCCGCCTGCACCGCGTCGGTGTGGAACAGAATCCCGCGCTCTCGCGTCAGCGCTCCGATGTCGGCAATGGGCTGGACGACGCCGATTTCGTTGTTGGCGGCCATGATCGACACGAGGATCGTCTTGTCGGTCATCTCGTCGCGGAGCCGATCCAGATCGATCAGGCCGTCCTTGCCGACCGGCAGGTAGGTCACCCGATACCCGTCCTTCTCGAGGCGCTTGCAGGTATCGATGACCGCCTTGTGCTCGGTGACCGCGGTGATGAGGTGATCGCCCTTCTCGCGGTACATCTGGGCGACGCCCTTGATCGCCAGGTTGTCCGATTCGGTCGCGCCGCTGGTGAAGATGATTTCCTTGGCGTTCGCGCCAACCAGGTCGGCGATCTGCTGGCGTGCCTTCTCGACGGCTTCCTCGGCTTCCCACCCGAACTTATGATTGCGGCTTGCCGCGTTGCCGAACCGCTCCGAGAAAAAGGGCAGCATCGCGTCGAGCACCCGCGGATCGACGGGCGTCGTTGCGTGGTAATCCATGTAAATGGGGAACTTCAGCATCCCTACCCCCCAACCTCGACCTCGGAACGCGCCGGCCTCTTGGCGCCTGTTGCGACGGTCAGTCTCCCTTCGAGCGGGCGACCGTCTGTCACCCCGGGCGCTCAGGCGCGTGGCTGCACCGGGGCGACGCGAACCGGCGTACGCGGGCGCTCCAGCGGCAGCACGTCGCTTGCCAGCTCCGAGACCGTGCAGGTCGACAGAGCCGACAGGATGATTTCGCGAACCCGCCACAGCGGGTCGCGCACGTTGCACTTGGCGAACTGTCCGCACCGATCGGCATGCGCGGAGCAGGCCGTGACGGCGACCGGGCCGTCGATGGCCTGGATCACGTCCGCGACCGACATCGCGACGGCCGCTCGGGCCAGCTGGTAGCCGCCACGCGTCCCCTGCTGGGACACGAGCAGACCACGGCGCGTGAGCCGCTGCAGGACCTTCGCCATCAGCTCGATCGGGATGTCGTACGCCTCGGCGATCTCGCGCGCGCTGGACGAGCCGCGCTTGAGCGCCAGGTGTTTCATCGCAATCAGGGCGTAATCCGTCTTCTTCGACAGCCTCAACATAGTGAATGCCTAAATACGACCCTTAGAGTCCTATATTAGAGCTTGGGCCGAAGGGGGTCAAGTGCCCTGGCGCAGCGGGTACGCCATGTCGACGCGCGTGCCGGTTCTCGTGGAAACGCCACAAGTGGTATCGATACGGGTGCTTGCGGCGGGAATCGATCGCCCAGCGCCGGTCTCGAAACCCGCCCTAATACCGCGGCAGGCTGGGATCGACCTTGTCAGTCCACTCGGTAATGCCGCCGACCAGGTTACGCGCGCGCGTGAAACCCAGGTGCCGCATGTAGGCGACGGCCCTCACGCTTCGGACTCCCCTGTGGCAGTAGACGATCAGCTCCCTGGCCGGGTCGAGTTCGGGCAGCCGCCGCTCGAGGTCGCCGAGCGGCATGAGGATCGCGCCCGGCAGGCGCACGATCTCGAACTCCTGCGGTTCGCGCACGTCGACCAGCGTCAGGGACTCGCCCCGATCGATCCGTTTCTTCACGTCCTCTGAGGTGATGTGGAAATCGGGTGGCGGCGGACCTTGCACGGCTTCGTCGAGGTGTCTCAACCCGCAGAACTCCTCGTAGTCGATAAGCGCCTTGATGGTCGGGTTCGAGCCGCAGACCGGGCACTCAGGGTCTTTGCGAAGTTTCAGTTCCCGGAACTTCATGTTGAGCGAGTCGATGACGACCAGGCGGCCAGCCAGCGTGACGCCGATCCCGAGAATGAGCTTGAGCGTCTCGGTCGCCTGGATCGTGCCGACGAGGCCCGGCAGCACGCCAAGGACGCCGGCCTCGGCGCAGCTCGGCACCAGCCCGGGCGGCGGCGGTTCCGGGTAGAGACAGCGATAGCACGGTCCGTCTGCGGTGGCGAACACCGATGCCTGTCCCTCGAACCGGAAGATGGCGCCGTAGATGTTGGGCTTTCCGAGCAGCACGCACGCGTCGTTGACGAGGTAGCGGGTCGGAAAATTGTCCGTGCCGTCCACGATGACGTCGTACCCGCGCAGGATGTCGAGCGCGTTGGTCGAGTCGAGCGTCAGCTCGTGCAGCTCGATCTTGACCTCGGGGTTCAACGCGGAGAGGCGATCCTTCGCCGAGAGCAGCTTCGAACGGCCGACCTGCGTCGTGTCGTGCAGAATCTGACGCTGGAGGTTGCTGAAATCGACCAGGTCGAAATCGACCAGGCCGAGCGTGCCGACACCGGCCGCGGCCAGATACATGGCGACCGGCGAACCGAGGCCCCCGGCGCCGACACACAACACCCGCGCGGCTTTCAGGCGTTTCTGCCCGTCCACGCGGATCTCCGGCAGGATCAGGTGGCGGCTGTAGCGCGCGATTTCCTGCTTGGACAGCTCAGGGAGCTCACGGCCGGCGAGGAGATCGGCTGGGGACATACTGACCCTACTGTACCAGAGGACACGGGCTTCCGGCTTCAGGCGTCAGGCTCGGCGCGTCGACCCGGTCTGTCGTTTCGCGGCCCCGCTCGCGCTCGCCGGCAAACTGCATCTCCAGGGTGCTGTTGGGCGGCAGCGATGGGTCCCCTACCCATCGCGGTTTTCGGCCCTTGCGATGCAGTTTGCAGACTGGCGCCGTCGGCTCGGCTCAAGGGGCTCGCTCGACGACCGACCGGATCGCCGCGCCAGTGCGACTACCAGCCGAACGACTGCGCCCGACTCCTCACTGGTCTGAAATCGCGATGCGGAAGCCGATGCTGTAGGAGAACGTGTCGGGAGGAACGGGAAGCCGATGCGCGCACCGCAACATCCACGGGTCGCTGTTGGTCCAGGACCCGCCCCGCACCACGCGCAGCGTGCCGGTAGCCGGACCCGTCGGGTTCCTGGCCACGCCGTGGGCGTAGCAGTCCGCGCGGTACCAGTCGGACACCCACTCCCAGACATTCCCAGCCATGTCGTACAGGCCCGCGTCATTCGGAGGCAGCGATCGAATGGGACTGGTTCCCGAGGCGGGCTTGGTCCGGCCGGGCCCGAGGTAGTTCGCGTGCGTCACCTCCGGGCTGCTGCCCCATGGATAACGTTCGCCTTCGCGTCCTGCGCGCGCCGCCCTCTCCCACTCTGCCTCGGTCGGCAGACGCACGGGCCTTCCGGTCTGTCCGGCAAGCCACCGGCAATACTCGCTGGCGTCGTCATAGGTCACCAGCACCACGGGGTGGTCGCCCAGCTTCTCCGGAGGCGCACCGCCCCTCCAGCAGTAGGGTCCGCAGAGATGCCTGAACTCCTGGGTGCGATCGCCGCCGACGACCGCCGGCAGGTAGTGGATGTCGGGGACCGCGTGGCCCGTCGCGCGAATGAACCGGTCGTATTCGAGGTGGGTCACGGGGCAGGCGCCAATCCAGAAGGGGTCGAGCGTGACCCGGCGCGCCGGACGTTCGTTGTCGTTCCCGTCGTCGGACCCCATCGTGAAGGGACCGGGCGGGAATCGCACGACGTCGGGGAGGGTGACGGCGGTCACGACCCGCGAGTATACCCGCAAGGGCGGCCGGACACGAAAGTCCTCCACCTTGCCACTGCGCGCCGGCCGGCCGATGCCCGCCCGCGTTTCCGCGTGGCGGCGGCGTCAGGTACACTGAAGGATCTCGCCAGGGTCAACTTCGAGGCCGCGCGTCGTTCGCTTCGCGGGTGCCGGCCCGGGCGATTCCCCGAGGAGGTTCGGATGAAGATTCAGCGCTTCGCGATGGAACGCATGCAGTCCACCTACGAGAACCTGGTGGAGTACAACCTGTCGGAGAGCGGCGTCCACCCGATGCGCGTGTCCGAGCTGCTCGGCGACCCGGCCGATCGCGACGCGGTGCTGAACCAGGAACTCGTCTACCCGCAGTCGAACGGCACGGTTGAGCTCAGGTCGCTCGTCGCGGCGATGTATCCAGGCGCCACCGCTGACAACGTCGAGGTCACAAACGGCGGCTCGGAAGCGAATTTCGTCACGATGTGGTCCCTGGTCGAACCCGGCGACGAGGTCGTGATGATGGTGCCCAACTACGGCCAGACGCTCGGGCTGTCGGGCGGGTTCGGCGGCATCATGCGCGAATGGCCCCTGGTTTTTTCCTCCGAGACGGGCCGCTGGACCGTCGATCTAGACGGCCTTCGCAAGCTGGTCAACGCACGTACGAAGCTCATCGTCATCTGCAACCCGAACAACCCGACCGGTGCGTGTTTTGGAGAGAAGGACGTCGAAGAGATCTGCGCGATCGCGGGGAAGCACGGATCGTGGGTGCTGTCCGACGAGATCTACTGCGGCGCGGAAATCGACGGCGGGGAAACGCCCTCGGTGTGGGGACGATACGAGCGGGTGATCATCACGAGCGGGCTGTCGAAGGCCTACGGGCTCCCGGGCCTGCGCGTCGGATGGGTCGTCAGCACGCCCGCGGTGGTCGAGAACACCTGGGCGTATCACGACTACACGACGATCGGCCCGGGCACGCTGAGCGATCGACTCGCACGCATCGCGCTTCAGCCAGCCATGCGGCGGCGCATTCTCGATCGGACCCGCCGGATCCTGACGACGAATCTTCCCGTGATCCTCGGGTGGCTCGACGCGCACAAGGATCGGTTCAGCTATGCCCTGCCACAGGCGGGCGCCATCGTCTACACGAAGTATCACGATCCGATCAATTCGACCGATCTCGTCAATCGACTGCGGGTCGAGAAGAGCGTGCTGATCGTGCCGGGTGACCACTTCGGCATGGATGGATATCTCCGGATCGGGTTCGGATCCGAGACGCGGTACCTTCGGGACGGCCTCGACCGCCTCGCCGACCTGCTCCGGTCGATGAATGCGAAGAAGGGCGTGTGAGATGAACCGCGTCGCATATCTCGATCTGCTGCTCGTCGGGTTCGGCAAAGTCGGGCGGCGTTTCGCGCGGCTTCTGCAGGAGCGATCCGTGCGCCTGCGAAGCGAGGAGGGGCTGAGCTGGCGAGTGGTGGGCATTTCGACCCGGCGCCACGGGAGCGTGTTCGACACGCACGGGGTCGACCTGGAACGGGCGCTGCAGATCGTCGAAGCGGGAAGAAGCCTGAACTCGCTCTCGGAACACGAGGTCGATCGCTCGCTGCAGGCCGACGCCACCGGCCTCGAGCTCATCCGCCATGCCGCCGGCGAGATGCCCCGGCGCCGCTTGCAGCAGCTGGTCGTCTGCGAAACAACGCTGCTCGACATCAAGGACGGGCAGCCGGCGATCAGCCACGTGACGGCCGCCCTTCGGGCCGGCGCGCACGTCGTCACCGCCAACAAGGGCCCGGTGGCGTTTGCGTACCGAGAGCTGGCGGCGCAGGCGTCGGGCTCCAGGCTCTCGTTCCTCTTCGAGGGCGCCGTGATGGACGGCGTGCCCCTCTTCAACCTGGTACGCGAGACCCTTCCGGTGACGGAGATCCTGGGGTTCCGCGGCGTGATCAACGCGACGACCAACTACATCCTGTCCGCGATGGAGGATGGCCGCACGTTCGACGAAGCGTTGAAAGAGATGCAGGAAGCCGGCATTGCGGAAACCGACGCCTCGTTCGACGTGGAAGGATGGGACGCTGCCGCCAAGTGTGCGGCGCTCATCAACGTGCTGATGCACGGGACCCAAACGCCCCACACCATCGAGCGGACGGGGATTGCCGGGATCACCCGCGAACGCGTGCAGGATGCGGTCCGCCGCGGCAAGCGGATTCGCCTGGTCGCCAGCGGTCAGAAGGAAGGCGGTCACCTGGTCGGACGCGTGGCGCCGATCGAACTCGACGAGTCGAGTCCGCTCGCGGCGCTGACCGGCGTGCAGAACCTGTTGCTGTTGCGCACCGACGCCCTGGGCGAAATCGGCCTGCTGCAGCGAGACGGCGGGCTCGAACAGACGGCCTACGCGCTTGTCAGCGACCTGGTGACCATCGCCAGGCACGTCGGGAAGGATGAGGCGTAGGCCTCGATGAGCCGCTCGTCATGAGCCCGGAGCCGACGCCGCCATCCCAGTCGCCTCGTCCCTTGGATGGCGTGACCGTGCTCGATCTGACGCGCGTGCTCTCTGGACCTTTCTGCACGATGCTGCTCGCCGACATGGGCGCCAGCGTCATCAAGATCGAGCGGCCCGGGCGCGGGGACGACACGCGAGCGTGGGGCCCGCCATTCATCAATGGCGAATCCTCGTACTTCCTGAGCATCAACCGGAACAAGCAGAGCGTCGCGCTGGACTTCAAGCGCCCGGAGGGACGGGCGGTGCTCGATCGCCTCGTGGCGAAGGCGGACGTGCTCGTCGAGAATTTCCAGGCCGGCACGCTCGACAGGATGGGCCTCGGATATACCGATCTCTGCGGTCGGCATCCGGAACTGATCTACTGTTCGATCACGGGCTACGGTCTCACGGGCCCCAACCACGACCGGCCGGGGTATGACGCGATCATTCAGGCCGAGGGCGGCTTGATGAGCGTTACAGGCGCTGAGGGCGGCGAGCCGTTCCGGCTCGGCGTGCCCATCGCCGATCTGGCGACCGGAATGTACGCGGCTCAGGGCATCACGCTGGCGTTGCTGGCGCGGCACCGCACGGGCCGGGGACAGCATGTCGATGTGAGCATGCTCGACTCGGTTGCATCCTTGCTGACGAGTCAGGCGGGCATCTACTTCGCGACCGGTGCTGCGCCGAACAGGCAGGGCAACCGTCATCCGAGCATCGCGCCCTACGACGCCTTCCCTGCCGCCGATGGCACGTTGATTCTCGCCGTGGGCAACGACGGGCAGTGGCTGCAATTCTGCGAGCTGGCCGGGCTGTCGAGCCTCGCAGCCGATCCGCGCTTTGCGACCAACGCCGATCGCGTCCGCCGGTACGCCGAATTGCGGCCGCCCATCGAGCAGGTCATCCGCGCGCGCACTCGGCAGGAGTGGATTGACAGGCTCGTCCCGGCAGGCGTGCCGTGCTCGTCGGTCCGCGATCTCGCGGAAGTGCTGACCGACCCGCAGCTCCTGGCGCGGTCGATGGTGCAGCGGATGTCACACCCGTCGGCGGGAGGCATCTCGACGATGGGCGTGCCGGTGAAGCTGTCGGATACGCCGGGCCGGGTCGTGAGCCCCCCGCCGCGCCTCGGCGAAAACACCGCCCGGGTACTCGAGGACGTCGCCGGGCTCGACTCGACTGAGATCACCGTTCTTCAGCGCGAGGGTGTTGTCGAACTCGCACCGCCTCTTTCATGAGCAGGTCCGCCATGTCGATTGAAGTGTCCGCAATCCGTCGCCAGGTGCAGCATCGGCTCGAGCAGATCAAGCTGACGGCAGGCGCGCGCCGCGCGAGCGTTGCCGAGGCGGAACGGCACTATGAGCCGTTTCTCGCCAATATCGCCATCCCGGTTTTCAAGACGGTCGCCTCGGTGCTGTCCTCCGAGGGTTATCCCTACAAGGTGTTCACGCCAGCGAGCGGGGTGCGGCTGGCGTCGGATCGCGCTGCGCACAGTTTCGTCGATCTGCGGCTCGACACGTCTCGCGAGTCACCGCAGGTGATGGTCGAGATCAGCCGCGAGCGGGGCAGTCACATCAAGACGGATGACCGCCCCATTCGCGAGGGCACGGCCATCAACGAGATTGCCGAGGAAGACGTGCTGGCGATGCTGTTGGATGCGATTGGTGAGCTGGTCGAAAGATAGAGTGGAGGCTGGAGGCTCGCGGCTGGCGGCCCTTCGACTCGCGATGCTCGCTCAGGGCAGGCTGGCGGTTCGCGGCCGGCGAGCGCGAGCGGGACCGCGGAACGACTGACCAATCGCCGCGGCTCACGCGGCTGTCGCCCCCTGTTCAGGCCAGTCGTTCGACGAACGAGGTGTCGATGCCTTCCTTCCGCAGCTGTTCCAGGAACGCCACGCGGTCGTGAGCCTTCCGATAGGCCTCGCGCGCGTCGACCGCGCCGCTTCGCACGAAGGCGACCAGCGCGTCGTTCATCGGCACCATGCCCTGCTTCCTGCCGGACTCGATTGCCGAGGGCAACTGCGAAGTCCTGGCTTCCGCGATCATGGCCGAGACCGGCGGCGTGTTGAGGAGGACCTCCCGGGCCGCGACGCGCCCGCCCCCTGATTTCCGCAGCAGCACCTGCGCGACCGCGCCCCGCAGCGTTTCACTCAGCGCCAGGGCTACCTGCGCCTGCCGGTCGCTCGGGGCCTGGTCAAGCAGCTTTCCAACTGCGGCGGCCGCCGTGTGGGCCGTGACCGAGGCGATCACCAGTCGTCCTGACTCGGCGGCTTCGAGCGCGAGGTTCATCATATCGGCCGTCCTGAGATCGTCAATCACGAGGACGTCCGGGTTTTCGCGCAGCGCGGACCGCGCCATCGCCGGCGCCTGATCGAGGTTCCCTCGGATCTCGCGCTGACTCACCATCCCCTTGCGGCTCTCGTGGAGGATCGTGACCTCGGTCTCGAGCGTGATGATGTAATCCGATCGGGTGCGGTTGACCAGGTCGACCAGGGCGGATATCACCGTCGACTTGCCGCTCAGGCGCGGGCCGGCGATCAGGATCAGTCCCTCGCGCTCGGCCGCCAGTGCCTGGATGTCTCGCGACAAGCCAAGCTGGTCGGCCGACAGCGCATGCGCGGGGCTCAGCCGGAAGACTCCGCCCGATCCGCGCTGGTCCTTGAAGCTCAGGCACCGGACGCGACCGACATCCTGGAAGTCGCAGACCCATTCCGAGCCGGGACCATTAACCGGCGCTGCGCTCCGGGTCTTCGGCGCCAGCTCGAGTATCAGGGCCTCGACTTCGGCCTGGCTCAGGATGGGTTCCGTCTCGAGCCGCACGACCTCGTCGTCTATCCGGATTGACGGGCGCGCGTCGGTCATCAAGTAGAGCGTCGAGGCGCCTCGCACTGAAGCGGCGCGCAAGAGCCTTCCGATGCCCATGAACCGGGGTGAAGGGATTGGTGCCCTCGGGTTCTCCGGCTCGATTGAACTGCGCGAGAGCGTCACGACCCGGGAAGCCGGGGTCTCATCCGGAGGAACGTGCGCCTGGCGCCATCGCGGCCCGAGTTCCAGGTCGCCTATCTCACCCTGTGGCGGATTGACCGTGGAGCCCCTCGGCGGGGGAGGTGGCGTCGCGCCCGCGGCGGTTGGCGCAGACGTTACCGTGCGCGGCGTCGGCGTCGGAGTCGGAATGGATGGTGCGGGGGGCGCGATGCGCGACGTAGGGGTCGCGGCAGGTGGCGCAGGCGTCACCGTGCGCGGCGTCGAAGTCGGAACGGAGGGCGCGGGAGGCCCGATGCGCGTCACCGGGGTCCCCGCGGGCGGCGCGGACGTCACCGTGCGCGGCGTCGGAGTCGAACCTGGATGGCGCGGGGGGCGCGATGCGCGACGTAGGGATCGCGGCAGGTGGCGCAGGCGTCACCGTCCGCGGCGTCGCGGGCGCGGGAGGCGGCGCGGACGTCACCGTGCGCGGCGTCGGAGTCGAACCTGTTGGCACGGGGGGCGCGATGCGCGACGTTGGGATCGCGGCAGGTGGCGCAGGCGTCACCGTCCGCGGCGGCAGCGGGGCGCAGGAGGCGTGCGCGGACGCCGCGGGCGGCGCGGACGTCACCGTGCGCGGCGCAGCGAGCGCGGCAGGGGCGAGGCCCGTGCCAGGGGTCGCCGCGGGTGGTGCGGACGTCACCGTGCGCGGCGTCGAAGTCGCGGCAGGTGGCACGGCAGGCGCGAGGCGCGGCGCAGCGGGCGACCCCGGAATCGCCGTGCGAGGCGTCTGACTCGGAGCGGATGGTGCGGGAGGCGCGAAGCGCGACGAGGGGTCGCGGCAGTTGGCGTAGGCGTCACCGGGCGTGCAGTCGGAGTCGGAGCCGATCCGCGCGGGAGGCGCGATGCGCGACGTAGGGGTCGCGGCACGCCACGTTGATCCCGTGGCAGGCGCCTGAGTCGTTGTGCCCGGTGCTGCAGTTGGGGGCCGCGGCACAGGGGGCGTGTCCGCAGGTGCGGGAGTGCCGCTGCCCCGCGAAGCGGGCGCGTAGCGCGGCGAACTCGTCGGAATGCGCGGCCTGGCTATCCGCAAGTCGAGCTCGCTCCGCCTGCGTCGCACTTCAATCCACACGTCGTCGGCTCCGCGCGCCGCCACCAGCACGAACGATTCGCCCGGCGCCGCCGGCACGGGCACGTCCGACTCAACCGATCCGGAACTCGTGAAGTTCGCCAGGGCTTCGGCCGGAAGAAGGTCGCGCACGAACTTCATCATCGCGTCCACGGTGAGCGGACGGGACGTGAGCGTCAGTGGGCCCGATGGCGTCAGGATGTACGGCTGCTCGCCGACGTGCATGACGAGACCGTCCCCGTTCGAGTTGAGGATGGCCCCGATCAGGTTCTCGAGAAGCGGCACGAAGCGGTCTCCGGCGAGCAGGTCATGACAAGGGCGGCCTCAGGTGTTCCGGCATGAGACACATCCAGGGCCAGCCATCTCTGGTTTCGGCCGAAATACCGGTCAGCATTAGGTTTGACGCGACAGGACGGCCGACAGTTCGCGGCTCTTCGACCGTCGCCCCGGGAGCCCCGAGCAAGGCCGAGTGCCTCAGGGCAGGCTAGACAGCATGGCTATTGACCAATTTCTCGTTGTGTCGCGGCTCATGTGGAGGGTTCGAAGCTTCGCACACTGCCACAAACGACGAGGCAGATCATGGCGAAGCGTAAGATGTTCGTGGGGCTTTATGTCCGCAGAGAATCGATCGATGTCTGCCTAGCCGAAGACGGCGGGCGTGGGGAGGTTCGCCACTATGGGGTGATTCGCGGATACCTTGAGGCTCTTGACATGGTAGTCCGCGCGCTGCGCCTCTGGGCGCCGCCTGCAGTTCGTATACGAGGCCGGGCCCCAGGACAATACGCAGGCTACTTGCTCACATGCCTTCAGTCTCCACACGTATAGCCGGAGCAGCGCTATGTGGACGGCCGTGCGTTTCCCAAAGTCGTTCCAACTCCTGTTTGCCTTCAGAGGGCGCAAGATCATTCGTCAACGATTCTGTCAATCCTTACTCCTTGCGGGGCCGATCATTCGAGGCCTATATTTCATCTCGTGCGGCGCGAAAATCCGCGCGCATTGCACAACGAATGGAGGTGACACAATGGATACGTCGAAGCGGCAACAGTACACTATCGGCGGTTTCATCGTGCTGGCTCTCACGTTCATGTTCTTCCTGAACGAGAAGACTGTGGTGCGGGCCGCGGACCAGGACCTGCTACTGGGACAATAGCTCACGAACGTGCCTTGACATGCCCCTCAACCCTTGTTCGATCGATGAAGGTTGGGGATGCAAACAGTCCAAGGAAAGCGGTTGCGTCTGTGTTTATTCGGAGGGCGAGTAACGTAGTCCTCGTTGTCGTCAGACGGCGACAGGTGGCCATGAGTCTTCTGCCGCCGTCTTCCCGACTGGCTCGGATTGAACGAGTTGCGTGGCGTGCACCGCCTACAGGGGTACCACCAAACCGCCGCCCGAGGTGCCATGTGCGTTGCCTCGGGCCTGCCCGATACTTGAGCGGCGACGCTCGATGGGCCGTTAGAATATTGTGCACTCGAGCCTGGCGATATTCGGTAGCGTACAAAGCGTTCGCAGTGACGACGGGCGGAATCCTGACCAGTCTGTGTGGAGGATGACCCGCCCGTCGGCTTCTCCGGTGTCACAGCGACCGCCTCTATCAAGGTTGCGTGTTAGCTAGTCGACGTTGAGCACGGTCATCGGATCCACCCTGCCTGCGCGGCTTGCCGGGATCCAACACGCTACTGCACTGACCACCAGTAGTCCAGCTGTGGCAGGTCCCCACGTCCAGACGTCGTGCGGCGTGGTCTGGTACAGCTGTCCCATGAACACCGGGTTGGCTCTGAGCACTTCAGCCATCCAGTAGGCGGTGATTACGCCGCCCACTAGGCCTGCCATGACCGGACGCAGGCCTTGTCTCATAACGAGCCAATTCAGCTGTGCGGGTGTGGCGCCGAGGGCAAGGCGAATCCCGAACTCTCGGACGCGCAGGCTGGTTACATGCGCAACCACACCGAAGATGCCGCCGACCGCCAGCAAGCCCGCCAGACTCCCAAATACGGCCATCACGAGGACATAAAAGTAGCGGGTATTCTCGCGACGACGCATCTCCGCATCGACCGCCACGATGTTCGTCAAAGGGATGTCAGGGTCAATGGCGCCGGCTGCCTCACGGACGGCGGTCGCCACCGCAGCGAGATCGATTCCTCGGATCACGACCGCTACCCGGCCCGATGGCCGTTCGTCCAGTGGCACGTATACCGCTGGATAGGGAGCAAAGCCTAGTCGGACGGTTCGCGTGTCTCCAACAACACCGACAATCGTGTAGGGGTCAGATGCCTCGCCTGACCGGATCCCGAATCCGAGCGAGTTTCTGCCGCGAGCGCACCTCCTTACGAACTGCTCGTTCACGAGTGCCACCCGCCGATTTCCGTTGAGGCGCCCCGGAGGCAACAGCCGTCCTCGCAGGAGGGGCACACGCAGCACCTCAAAATACTCTGGCGAGACCGCTCGAATCTCGGCGTTGCACACTCGTCCTGCCTCGTCGCCGTCGGGTACGATCAGTGTCCAGCCAACGCTGGGCGCCCGCACAAACGGCATCGAACTGGCCAATGCTATCGGTCGATCGTTGAATCTAGCCCGCGCGGCATCTCCGAACCGGCGGTCGAATTCCCTGAAGTTCGGTAACGACGAAGGTCCCGGTGGATCGGCCACTTCAGCAACGACAACGCCGCGGCTGTCGAAGCCCATTGGCAACGCGACCACTTTCAGAAAACTGTTTACGAACAGGCCCGCTCCGGTCAGGACGACAACCGCGAGCAGCACTTCTATCATGACCAGGTTCACACGAATCGCACTGACGCCCCGACTCTGCGTCACGTGCAAATCACCGTGAAGCGACCCGTGCACATCAACGCGGAGTAGCACCAGAACGGGTGCCATGCCGAAGGCTATCGTCGTTAGCGAGCTCAGCGCGAGTCCTATCACCAACTCCGGGATCCGCACGGCGACGGCTACACCCACGGGTAGCGTGAACGAGGCCGTGTTCAGGAGTGCGGGAACGCCCCAGTAGGCGATCACAACACCTCCGATACCGCCGATCGCCGACAGGACGGCTGCCTCTGTGAGGAGTTGGCGCGCGATGTGGTGCCGTTCGGCCCCGAGCGTTAGTCGCACGCCGACCTCACGGCCGCGAACTATCGCCGCCGCCAGCATCAGGTTGGCAAGATTCGCACACGCGATCAACAGGAGCAGTGCCGCCGCACCCTGTAATAGCAGAAGTCCTGGACGTACTGCAGCCGCTTCCTCGTCGCCCAGGCGGACAAGGCGACCGCGAGAACCACTTCGCGGTTGTTCCTTTCCCCGCGCCAACACGGCGTCAAGTTTGGCAGTCGCGGCTGCGGTACTCACGTATGGCGCAAGCCTTCCGAACACCGCGATCTCGAGCTGCCTCGTTCCCTCAGTCTGCGGTCCAGCGGCACTCGACACGAAGGGCACCCACGCGCTGCGCGTGACGCGGCCGCCGGCACAAGGTGGAGCGAAGGTGGCCGGCATAACTCCCGCGACTGTCCAAGGCTCCCGATCCAGCCGGATGACCCGTCCGATGACGTCCGGTGCTAAAGCGAACTGGGACGCCCAGAGGTCGTACGAAATCACCGTAGTTCGCCCACCAGGGCTGAAGTCGCTTGACGCGAGTACGCGACCGGTCATAGCAGCGACACCGAATAGAGAGAAGAAATCCGGCGTGACGCGGATCACAATTATGACCTCGGCGTCACCACTCCCCCTAGCGCCCGAAATAGAGTAGCTGCAACCCGCGATCGCCTGATACCCCGCGGAATTGTCACGGATACTCTCGAACTCCGGCTGACTGAAGAGCTGTGGCCTCAATCCAGGCACGTCCTTTGACAGAGCCACCACCTGGCGGGCACGTGGATAGGGCAGCTCGCTCAAGAGCACGCCTCGGGCGACAGAAAAGACCGCGACGTTCGCTCCAATGCCGACCGCGAGCGTGATAATTGCCACGACCACTTGGCCGGGACGCTTGCTGTAGATCCGGAGCGCAAGTCGAACATCGCGAACGAACTGTTGCATGACGACCTCCGTCGAACTAGCGGGCAACACCACCGCGCCCACCTGGCTGCGGCGTGGTGCTGCGATGGCGCAACGCCGGACTCCGGGAGTGTTCGACGATTAGTCTCATCCTCCCAACGTGTCGCCCTGTCAAGGATATTGTCAACGAACCTTCCTTGAAATGGGAATGGCCCGGTAAGAAGATTCTTCTGCTCGCTGTTTCTCCGGTAGGTAAGGGTCGAGGGGGTTAGCCATATGCTCACGTCTCCCCGTCGAGTCTACGATGCTGTCCGGTCATTCGTACATTCCAATTCGGGGCTTCCCGGCAAGCTCGCCGCTGTAGCCGCGGTACTCGCCATTTGCGAAGTAGCCTACCTCATTCACGCGAATCATGGGGTGGCTTCCGACTACAACGCTCTACTCGCAAAACAGATGGGGGACACATACATCACCATCGGTGAGACGTTGTCGCGCGTTACTGGATTCACCTCAGACGGACGTCGACTTTCAGTTAGCTTGTCCGGAGCGTCCAAGTCACTGGTTTTCAGTATTTCCACGAACTGCCCCGCGTGCATCTCTAGTGTGCCCGCGTTTTACCGCCTCGCGACTCTAGCCAAGACTCAAGGCTTTCAGGTCGTATTCGTAAGTAAAGACTACGTAAGGGAAACGCTCAACAACAGCATGGCGTCAACACTGCCGGGAATCGTAATCAGCGAGCCAACATATCGCACGTATGCCGCCATCAAGCTCGCTCGAGTTCCTCAGACAGCGGTGCTGTCAGCAGAGGGTCTTGTCGAAAGCGTCGCGGCTGGGCAGCTTGATGAGACAAAGGAACGGCAGATCGCATTAGCGCTCTCCAGGTAGCGCTGCGATGTGAAGCCCAGCCTACCTAACGCCGATTCGCAAAGCGAAGCCCACCGAGTCGTTCGCGTAGGTGGCTCGGACGCCTGGCCCAAACCGTTTTTCTGTCCACGAGCCTGTGTGGTGCTGACACAAGGGCCTCGCCTTGAAGTCGTTCGATTCCGTGCGCGGTGCTGTGAGGGCCTTTTGAACATCCGCGAGATCAAGCGCGCATTGCCAAGTAACAGGCTGGTGCAATTCCACCGCGTTGAAAGCCGGCGAACAGTCTGGACCGATTGTCATGGCTGGCGCGATACACGTGGAAGGGGACATGTCAGTGGCGACGGCTGCGGAGCACGTCTCGGGAATCCGCTGCGACAAAGGGATCGGGGCCGTGCAAGCGACACAGCTGACTGTCCGGCCGGCCGACGACATGGTCAGTCGATGCCGGAGTGCCCGGAGTTGAGGCGGGCGTACACGCCGATCCGTCATTGGTTCACCCCCTGCCCGACTGCCGCAGTCACGTTCTACGTGAGGTGCGCCGGCCGGTCATCCTCTCTACTTGGTTCGTTCGTCCATTAGCGTCGACTGCTCACGTTTGGATTGGCTTGCGGCTGCCCTTCGCGCGGCGAGATCGCACAGCAATTCCTCTGGTACCGTCGCAAGGACCCATTGAGTGAGCGACGGCCGCCACGAACGTGTCCGGCGACCGAGCGCGGCTCTCGGGGTCAGGCGACCTGCCAATCGTTGTGATACGGCCTCAAGCAGCGCCAGCCGCCCAACGGTTTCTTGACCGCAGCTTGCGCCGAGTACGCGCCCCAACGATCGTGGCGGAGAGTTGCGCAATAATGCCTTGGCCGTCCTGACATAGCGGGCGTACGCGTCACTGTGTTCTTTGGCATCCCGGGCCAAGCCTATCCGAGCCGTGGGGGACCACACCATCGGACAATCCATAATGCCGGCCAGGTCCAGGAACGCTCGGTAACCGGCGAACAGACACATCACCGTTTGGTACGTCACATTCGGCATGCCAGCCTCATGCGCCAGCGCAAGGATCTTTTGCAGGGCGAGCAGAAGGTAGGGCACTCGTTCAAACGGCAGCTGCCAAGACCCCCTCCGAGCCTGTGCTCCCTGAAAGACAATGTAGGAGCGCAAGATCGGCGTTGCGGCGACCATCGTTCGAATGATCCCGGGATGGGTATCATGAACTGAACTTGGCCAACTCCCGAGGGCCGCCCGCAGATGCTCACAGAATGACTCTAGGTGTGTGCGGGACCCGAGCTTTGCAGAAGCCGGCCCCGATTCAGCCAAGTCTGCATCGAATGGGCCCAGAATCTGCGCTGTCGCTTGAATCTGCACCAAGACAAAGTTCTCGTACGACGAGGCTTGGAGGTGATCACCGGAAGCTTGGACGATCGCTCTTTCGAGCTTCACCGCCGTCTCTGGGCTGTCATGAAGGCACCTGGCCCCTGTGGGCTCCACTCTGATGGGCCCCGACCGCATCTCGGACAAGAGCACAGTATGCGTTGAAGCCAATGCAGGTGAACCGGAGACGGTAATCGGGCACAGGTTGAAGTGCGGGGCTACGACTAGGTACCCGTGCATGGATCGAATGAAGTTAAATGGGAACAGACGGCATGTATCGGGCTTGGTGCGGTAGCCATGCGCAAGCTGAACGCGGCAATGGCCGTCCTCGGTCAGCATGAAACAGCCGGGAGGCAGATTCCGAACACGGAAGCCCCTGTCAATCACTTGCCCCTTGTTCGGCGTCAGGAAGAGCCCAACCGTCGGGCGGATCTCGACATGGGTCTCGAACTCCTCCCCGGACCGCATGGAGTATCCGAAACCCCTGCAGCAGAGTCCGCCACACGATCGGCAATCGTATGTCCAGCGACCACTTTCAAACGCGAAGTGAATCTGCGATGCGGGAACATCGACGGGCCCCGTGTTGAGTGAGACTCGCACAAGATTGGCACTGGCGTTGGCCGCTGACATGCCATCTCCAGTTGGCGAATGCTTGTTTAGCAGATTACCTGTTTGTGGGAGGCCCCTTCCCATGACACCTCGCGGTGGACACGATCCTGCTTCCAGAAGGCAAGAGCGGTGTTGTTCATTCTGCCTTGGGCACCACGCCAGTACGCCAGTCCATACCTAGTACGACTTTGTTAGATTCTGAGCGGGACTTCCGCCAGTTTCAGCAGCATCTTCAGATTGCGCTGATGGGTCACGAAGTAGTAGGCGGTGAGGACGTCAGTCATCACTGCCCGCGCCCGCGGAAACGTCAGTCGCGATGTGCCGTGGCGCTGTCGCTCGACCTGGAGAAACGCATACGCCAACGCGGTGAGGGCGACGTGGCGGTTCCAGCCGGGATACGAGCGGCCCACGAAGTGGTCGAGTCCGAGTTCGGATTTCAGCTCCCCGTATTGCTGCTCGATGGCCCATCGCTGGTGAGCCAGCTGGACCAGCGCCTTGAGCGATGCGGTGATCGGGAGATGGACGAGGTAGTACTTGGTCTCCGGCGTGGGACCGAGATCGCATTGGCACAGCAGCCAGACCCCGGGCGCGATCCGGCGCTGGCTCCAGTCGTGGGCGGGCGTGACGCGGCACGCCCAGAAGCGCGCCTTCCACGGACGTTTTGTGCCGTTGCGCCAGGAGACCGTGCGCCACGCGCGGGTCGACGTTTCCGCGGCGAGCGCGCGCACCGCACGGCTGGCGACGCCCGAGGCCAAGATCGGCCGCGTGCGGGGCGCGCCCCGGCCGGGCTGTGGCGGGGGCGCCTCGACGCGCGGCGTCCCACGGAAGACGGTCAGCGTCGACGAGATGCCGACGGCATAGGCGAGATGAAGCTGATGCAATGCCTGACGAAACGCCGTGCAATCGCCGAATTCGGCGTCGGCTGCGACGGCCGTCACCTCCAGGCCCGAGGCCCGCACCTGCTGCAGCAGCTTCAGCGCTTGCCGCCACTTCTCCTGAAAACGGATGGAGGGCGGGATGCGAGCGCGAGCGCGCTGCGCGGACGTGAGCCACGTCTCGGGCAAGTACAGCAGCGCGCCCACGAGCCACGCCTGCACGCCCGTCCACAGCGCGGGGATCACAGCCACCTGCCAATTGCCAATCTTGCCCAGGGTCCCCGAGTACTGGCGCTGGACGCCGACCGAGGCGCTCCCTTGTTTCGGGAAGCCCGTGCCGTCGAGCACGAGTACCCCGGACCGGGCGGGGATCCATGTCCGCAACTCGCGCCACAGCGCGGCGGCATCCCACGTCGCTTCCGTGATGAAGTACTGCAGGCCTTGATAGGTGCCCGGGTCCCGCAGACGGACCCACATCGCCGCCATCGACTTGCGGCGACTGTCGCAGAGGACGACTTCCACGTAGCGGCGCAGGACGCCGCGCTGCGCACGGTGAGCGAACACGGGCTCGAAGCACTCGAGCCACGTCGTCAACCGCGACAGCCACGAAGGCGTTTCGACCGCCGCCATCGCGAGGCAGCGTACCAAACCACGATCGAAAAGTACATGTCCTCAATAGAGATCACCCGGCACGATGCGGATTCCCGTGGAAATCCGCGTCTTGGCGCACACAAAGTCCTACTAGATGCCGTGCTCCCAAACAGCGCAGAAACTCAACTGCTTTCCCCGCGCAAGATTCGTCGGTATGTCTTCGGCGTCATCTTCAGAACACGACGAAAATCCCGATCGCATTCGCTCGCGTGCGCATAGCCGACTTGAAAGGCGATTTGTCGAACGTGTTCGTCCGTACGTGCTAGTCGCGGTATCGCTCGCTTGACCATGATGGCGTGACGCAACTGCGGAATCGTGTAGCCGGTCTGCTCTCCCAGCGAGCGCTCAACAGATTGAGGAATAGCGCCACGGCTTCTGCCAGCTCCACAAAACAGTCCTGTGTGCAGTTGAGTGTTGCTTTCTAATTCAGACAAGAGGGTCGCGACACGTGTATCCAGGTCATTCAGATCACGCAGCGACGCGTCGACCAGCCAGCGTTCCACCTTCCGAATCATGCCGAACGCCCATCCGTCACCTAGGGCGCTTAGAGTCCTCGCGAGCGCAATGAACTCGAACACGTGGAGCCCTGGGTCTGCGAGCGCTTCTGCCACGCAGCGTGCGAAACTCGCTCGGCCCCCGCCAGACGTGGCATCCGGATCGCGGCTCGCAAAGTCGGTGCTACGAAGCAACGTAAGAACGGACCTGATGGACGGTGCAGCTTCCGCCTCGCAGAGCCCCTGATACGACGATTCGCGGCTGTCCGAAGAGTTGTCGAGCATCTCACGTATACGCAACAGCAACCTGGATGGTTCGATCGGTTTCCGCAAGAAGCCGTGGAAACCGGCACGAAACGCGAGGTCGAGTTCATGCTCGTTCAGCGGGGACGATGACATGGCCAGAGCCGGAACGTTCGTATAAATCGCTCGCAACGTTCGAAGGAGCTCAAGACCGTCAGCGCCCGGCAACCGCACATCAACGATGGTCAAGTCAGGAGGGGAATCTCGCGCGAGCTCAACCGCAACTGCCCCGCATCTAGCGAGGACCGCCTTGTATCCACCGGAGGCAGTGACTCTAAGCAAGTCACCAGCTGACGCCTCAGCATCGACGATCAAAACCACGTTCATGCTCAGCTCATCGCTCGTATTCTACAAGGTTGTCTAAGATAGCTACGGTGAGTCCCCGACGCGCCGACAGCAGTCCCCTTGTGCGCCGAGGACCACGCACGCTCTGCCGGGTAAGCTCGGGATAGGTGAGCCAGGCGCCGACGTCATCCGCCCGTGCCGTTAGCGTCGCCTGTCTGCGTCAAGTTGTCCGCCAGTCTTGACGTGCTTCTCCCCGTCCACGGCCGGCACTAGGGAGATACTCAAGTTCACTCCTGTCGGGAGTCCGTCGACAATCGGTCGTCGGTTCTGGCCATGCCAAGTCCAGCCTTCACGCCGACTTCTTTCACTGAGGACAATCGTGGCCCGTCCACTTAAGGGCCACAAGACGAATCGCGTAGCAGATTGGCGCAATCCGTCGCAACTTGGCGCGTGCGGGCGCTCCGGGGTGTGCACGGGCGCATTCGGGCTGGGCAACGAGGCCGGCAGGCGCCTGGTATGACGGATGCGAGAGGATGTGGGGTTATTGTCGGCGACGAGACGCAACCGCGCTTCTCAGTGACGATTCTCCTGCCGAATGTCTCACAGTGAGTCGTCCTAGAAGAAAAGTGTATCGATTTAGATACTTAGAACGGATTTCGAATCATCGTTCAATGTCGTGCAAGTTCTCTTCCCGGGCGACGCGTTTCTGTGCTAAGAACGCGATCACGTCGCGCAGTGCTGTGTGGCCTTCCCGTCGAGTATCGAGACGAGGCGCCTCGTTCTGTCCGCGGAGACCGAATGACATACGATGCTTCGTCGTTGGCTGGTCTCGTTCGCCGGTGTCTCGAAGCTGCCCCGCTGACACCCCTCTCCGCGATCTCACGGGTGGTTCTGATCGACCGGCACACTCTTACCCGCGCCTTGCTTACGACGGAGGGCGTAACATTTCGGCAGTTGCGCGCAGATATTCTGCGAAAACGAGTGGAGAGCGTGAGGACGGTCGTTCCCCCACGGTCCATCAAGGAAATCGCGTTTGAGCTTGGCTACCAGGCCGCGAACTCGTTGTCGCGCCGCAATCCGGGAATCAATGGCCGACGTCTCACCCCGCCATCCGCACGCGAGCCGGGCAGACAAGGCCGCGTCTGATGTGCGACGCTGAAATTGCTCTCGGCGAGGCGCTCGAGGACACCCTCGATGGTTGACATCGCCCGTCCGGATCTTCCGGTTGCGCGGCAGCGAAGGCGTCTGATCTACGCGGGCGCCGGCCTCGTTGCGCTCTCGGCGATCACAATCGGCGTCTCTCAACTGAAGCCTGCGGCGCCGGTGGTCGAGCGCGGCGCGGTGTGGATCGATACGGTCAAGCGCGGCCCCATGGTGCGCGACGTGAAAGGCACGGGCACGCTGGTCCCGGAAGACTTGCGCTGGATTCCGGCGGTGGCCGAAGGCCGCGTCGATCGTATCGTGCTGCACCCGGGCGCCCCGGTCGCCCCCGACACGGTCATCCTCGAGCTCAGCAATCCCGATCTTCTGCAGGAGGTCCGGGATGCGGAGTTGCAGCTGCAATCCGCCGAGGCCCAGCTCGCCACCCGCCGCGTGGACCTCGAAAGCGCGCTGCTTGCGACGCAGTCGGCCGTGGCGACGCTGGAATCCGATGCCCGCGAAGCGCGGATGGATGCGGAAGCTGAAGCGGCGCTGTTCAAACAAGGCCTGACCTCGGCTCAGCTCGCCCGCAACAAGTTGACCAAGGCCGACAACCTCGATGCGCGCGTACGCCTGGAGCGGCAGCGGCTCGCGATGCAGCAGGGCGCCATGAGTACACAGCTCGCCATCCCCCAGGCGGACGTGGACCGCCAACGCGCGACGCTCGCTCAGAAACGAACTCAGCTGGCGGGCTTGCGGGTGCGGGCGGGCGTGACTGGTGTGCTCCAGCAGGTGCTGGTCGAGCTTGGCGCGCGGGTGAGCCCGGGCGAGAACCTAGTGCGCGTGGTCGACCCGATGCGGCTGATGGCCCAGCTCAAGGTCCCAGAGACGCAGGCGAAGGACATTCAGGTGGGGCTGCGCGCCTCGATCGATACGCGCAACGGGCTCATTGCCGGCCGGGTGTCCCGTATCGATCCGGCTGCGGTGAGCGGCACGGTCACCGTGGACGTGTCGCTCGAGGGCGCGCTGCCCAAGGGCGCCCGGCCGGACCTCACCATCGACGGGACGATCGAAATCGACCGCCTGGCGGAGGTCGTGTCGGTCGGCCGCCCCGGCATCGGCGAGGAGGGCGGCACCATTCAGCTCTTCCGCCTCGACGCCACGGGCCACGCCGTGCGCGTGCCGGTCACGCTCGGCCGGATGTCGGTCAATGCGGTGGAGATCCGCAGCGGACTCAAGCCCGGCGACGAGGTCATCCTGTCGGACATGTCCATGTGGGATGCGGTGGACCGCGTGCGAATCAAGTAGTAAGGGCTCCTGAAGATGAACCTGGCCACAACGACCGACGACAACGCCCCGGGTCCCGCGACCAGCATCGCTGACACGGAGGCGGCGAGCCCGGCGCCCATCATCCGCCTGCACCAGGTCACGAAGGTCTTCTATGCGGACGATGTCGAGACGCACGCGCTCGAGGAGATTAACCTCGAGATTCACCAGGGTGAGTACCTGGCGGTGGCAGGACCATCCGGGTGCGGCAAGTCCACGCTTCTCTCGCTGCTGGGGCTGCTCGACACGCCGACCCACGGCCATTACTGGCTCAACGGCCAACCGGTCGAAGGACTGTCGTTCAAGCAGCGTGCGCGGACGCGCAACCGTGCCATCGGCTTCATCTTCCAGAGCTTCAACCTGATTGGCGACTTGACGGTGGCCGAGAACGTGGAACTGCCGCTCACCTACCGCGGGATGAAGCCGGTGGAACGCCGCACGCGTGTCCGGGCCGCGCTCGAACGCGTGGAAATGGCCCATCGCGCCAAGCACTTCCCCGGCCAGCTCTCGGGCGGCCAGCAGCAGCGCATCGCAGTGGCCCGGGCCGTGGTCGGTGAGCCGTCGATCGTGCTGGCGGATGAGCCGACGGGCAATCTCGATTCGAAAAACGGCGCGCTCGTGATGGACCTGCTCCAGGGCCTGCACGCGGGCGGCTCCACGATCTGCATGGTCACCCACGACCCGCGCTACGCCCACCGCGCCACACGCACCATCGACCTCTTCGACGGCCGAATCGTCGACGGCGAGGCGGTGGAAGCGTGAGCGAGACGCCTGATCTCACCATCGCGAACCCGCCGCGCCCACGCGAGACGAGGTCATCTCGTTCGGAGAATCCGGCTACAGGACGGAACAGAGCCGGTTGTCAGGATCGGTTACGGATCCAGTAATCGCGGAACGACCTCAACCTCGGCAACGACTCGCGATCCTTGACCCAATTGGTCGCCGCCTTGCTTGCGATGATGTCGTCCGGGTGGCAGACGGGAAATCCCTCGACATCCACGTGGCGGCCCCATGCATCCTCGAAGCGCTCGAGGCCATCAGGCGCGAAGACGAGATCCAGATCGAACGGGCCGTTCTTCAGCTGGACGAAGTCCTTGCCGCTGAGGATCTCGGCCGCTTGCGGGGAAGTCAGGTCGAACCCCAGATCTCTGAGGGCGGCGACGAGGGCCTCACCGTTTTCCGGAGTGCGCTCGACGAACAGGTGGGCGTCCTGAGTCGTGTCGGGAAACCCCAGAATGATCGCGCGGGACTTGCCGATGAACAGATACCGGACTTCATGGCACGCAAAGGCGTCCCTGATTTCCTCGGCCTGCCGGTACTCAAACGCGGCCATAGCCAAGCCAGTCCGGAAGGTTGGTTTCGCACCATCGCCGGTAGTCCTCCATCGTGTCGAACGCGCGAAACGGAGCATCGTCCAGCACCGGCCGGTACGTCTTGATGAACGCGTACCGAACGCGGAGTGGAAGTGGCCGTCTCGCTGCCGCCTCGAACTCCTCTATCCACTCTCGCTGGTCCGATGGCTCGTCCTGACCCGTTACCATGCCGGCACTCTACCACCCCGTTTCGCTGTCAACCCGGTGGCTCTTGGGTCTGCGGCGCGCAGACTGATTCGCCACACGGATTGATTCCGCCGAGAGGGCCAGGGTGGTCGGGGGTGAACACCTCCAGTCGGAACCGGGCTGAGATCGAGTGGCAGGCCCATGCCATTCTGCATATCACACGCACGAATGAGCGCGCGCCAGCGAGCGATCATCAGTCGCCCGCGACGCTTTTCTACCGTCTGGGCTCGGTGCCCACCTCGTAGATTCGCACCATTTCCACGAGCTTGAACCCGCGAGTCTGGTACGGCGCAACGATGCGGTGCGCGCGGAGATACTGGATCATCCCCTCATCCGAGTAGTCCGGCTCGCCGATGCCCTCGGAGGCCCGAAGCGCCAGCTCGAGATCGGCGAACGTCATCGCCTTCTCAGCAACTTGACGGGTTCCCGAGAACACGAGGAGGCGGCGCACGGGCACCTGCCGGGTCCTTGTGCGAAAGGCCACGAACACTTCGTTGGAGATGAACGCGTAGCTCGGATCGCTTCGCCCGGCTGGTGCATCCTCGATCTTGAGGAATTCGATCCCGTCGAGCCCCTTCAGTGCATCGACGAGAAGAATTGTGAAGTCACCGTCGCCGGACCACGCGGTCGAGTCAATCTGCACGATGTCGCCTGCACAAGAGACGCAATGATCTTGCCGAAACGCTCACCTGATGGAGGGCGGTTCTTCAGAGCTGCCGGACTCGCCTGGACTGCCTTCGACTCCGATCCCCACGGCCCAGGGACGCCCTGGCCGACATGCTCACCACGTCCTGAGTTCATCGAAGGCGAGCCAGTCGAGCGCTCAGGCCAGGCAAGCCCCGGCCTCCATCTGACACGTGCCCTAGCCGCCACCGGTAGCCGCCAGCCGCCAGCCGCCAGCCGCCAGCCGCAACATGGCGTCGAGGCCAGCGGAGCGCTATTCCCCGCTGTAGCTGGCGTAGGAGGTCGGCGTCTCCCACACCCGCACGACTTCGACCGGGAAGCCCTGGCTCTTCGCGAAGTCGTAGATCAACTTGGCGAGGTGCTCGACCGTTGGATTGGTGTCGACGATGAAGATGGGTTCGCCAAGCTTGCGGAGCGGCTCGACCAGCGGGTCATCGTGGCGCAGGATCATCTGGTGGTCGATCTCGGCGTCGATCCAGCCCTTGATGACCCGCTTGATGTCGCTGAAATCGACCACCATGTTGCGGTTGTCCAGCGAACCGCTGCGCACGTCGATTTCGGCCACCGCGTTGTGGCCGTGCGGGTGCTTGCAGACCCCGTTGTAGTCGAGCAGGCGATGCCCGTAGCAGAAGTCGATGCGCTTGGTGACAGAGTACATGGCAGCATTCTAAACCGGAAACTCCGCTGCCAGCCGTCGGAGATGTGCTCTTGCGGCCTTCTAGTCAGGAAACCGTCGCTGTGGGTCGTCAGGCATGCCGGCCCGGCGGCCGATGACTGGTCAGGACCCGCAGAGTAGTCGCCGGCCCACAATCGTGGTCTTTCGCTTACCGGTTGTGCACGGTGATCGACCCGTCACCCGACTGGAGGCGCAGCGCCTTCCCGCCGCTTCCGACCTTCCCCTTGACCGTGTGCTTGTCCCGCGTGCCGGTATCGGTCGCGGAGATCCGATCGATGTTCACCGTCCCGTCGCCCGTGTGCGCGTCGATGTCGGCGTTGAACCCCTCGGGAAGCTCGACATCAACGCTGCCGTCGCCGGTGCGCACCTCCCACTCGGCGTCCATCGTGCTGCCCGCCCGGGCCCTCACCGTGGCTGCCCCGTCCCTGGTCTCCAGTTGAACGGACTTCAGGCGGCCGTCCACCAGGACGCTTCCATCCTCGGTCCGGATGTTCGCGCTTCCGTCGATGTCACGCACGGTGACGGATCCGTCACCCGATCGGACGATCAGTTCGCCGGCGAACTCCTCGGCCTTCACGCTCCCGTCGGTGGTTTCGAGATTCGCGCGCCCGGACAGGCGCAGGAGGGTGATCGATCCGTCCCCGCTCCTCGCCGTGAGGTTCGACGACCGCGGGACCGATGCGATGATGTGGGCGCTCGGCGAGACGTTCAGGCCGAGTCCGCGAATCTGCACGCCCGTGCCGGGCTTGAGGATATTGACCGTAACCGTGTTGCCGGCCTGCACCGCGCTGACCTGCATCGCATTGATCGCGGCTCTGTCAGGCCCCCGCTTCTCGATCTCGATCAGCACTTCCTGCTGATCCCAGCCGCGGATCTCAATCGAACCGTCGAACGTCGTCAGATCGACCTGCGGCGTGCCGGTCACCCTGAATCGCTTTTCCTCACGAGCGACGACCTGATTGGTCGCGAGCGTGAGTTCGCACCCCACCGACAGCACGGCGAGCAGGACCGAGGCCGTCAAGGAAACGAGAGCAGATCTGCGGGTCGAACGCATGTGAAGCCTCCACTCCTGCTAATACGCAGTCTGTGGACAAAGGGTTCGGAGGGACAGCCGGAGATCACGCCCGGCCAGGTTGTCCAACGCACGCCTGGCCTCCGACGAGCGTCTGAACCACGTGCATGCGCTCATCGAGCACAGCGAGGTCGGCAATGGCGCCGTCGGCGATGACGCCGTGGCCGTGGAGCCCGAGCTCGCGCGCCGGCGTGGTCGCGCACAGGATGGCTGCGTCAATCAGGCTCAATCCGACGACTCCGGTGAGCACGCGGAACACCCGGTCCATCGTCGCGGTGCTTCCCGCGAGCGTCTGGTCGTCGAGGAACGACGCCTGGTCGGTCACCGTGATCATCCGGCCGCCCAGCCGGGCTCTCGCGCCCGGGGCCAGGCCGGCGCCGGCGGTCCCGTCGGTGATGGCCATGACGCGATCGGAGCCTTTCGCGGCGATGGCCACCCGCAGCATGCCGGGATGGACGTGGTAGCCGTCGCACACCAGCTCAGCGGCAATCTCGACCGACTGCAGGACCGCCCCGGCAAGACCCGGCTCGCGATGCCCCATCGGCGCCATGCGATTGAAGAGATGCGTGGCCTGCTTCGCGCCGGCGTGGATCGCGGCCTGGCCCTCATCGAAACTCGCCGCGGAATGGCCCAGGGACACGATGCACCCGACCCGGGCCAGATCGCCGATCAATTCGAGACCGCCGTCTATCTCCGGCGCAAGGGTCACGATTCCCACGTCGGGCCTGGCGGTTTGCATGACGGCCAGGATGTCATCGGCACCGAAGCCTTCTTCATCGTCGGACGCCATGCTGTGACCGCCAACGCCACTGTCCGATGGCGCGCGGTGCAGCCGGCGCCGCGCCGCGCGGAACACGGAGGCATCGCAGGGGTTGCGCGCCGGAGTACTCGGGGTTGATGAAGTTGCTCTCGAGGTGCGCCGGCAGGACTCGCGCGCCGGCAACGGAGGGCGTCAGGCGCGCGTCGCGAACCTGTTTCAAGGTGCGCTGGAGCAAGGCGGGCGAAGACGCGATCGTCGTCGGGCAGAACGAGGTGACCCCGTAGCGTGGCATCCGTGCCGCCAGGGCGGCGATGGCGCCGGGGCCGTCCATCGCGTCGATCCCCTCGAGGCCGTGCACGTGCACGTCGATGAATCCCGGCACGATGATCAGGCCGGAGAGATCGATCACCTCCGCGTCTCCGCCCGCCGGAAACGCATGCGGCAGAATCTCGATAATCCGCCCGGCCTCTACAACGAGGCTTCCTCCGCTCAGGACGCGGTCCGGGAGCACGAGGTCGGCACCGGACAGCACCTGGCGCAAGGCACTCATGGGCTGGCCTCGGGTCCCTGGTCGTTTCCAGTCGGTGTTGGCGTGGAGCTTCCGGCCGGCGAGCGGCAGGCCCGGGGCCTCATGTCGACCAGATCCCTCCGGCGTCGGCCGGGGCCGAAACACACCGGCATCGATGCGTGCGAGCAGGCGGACGAGGAACCGTTCGTCAGGCGCGCTCATCACCAGCACGCCGGGGCTGTCGGATGCGGGGAACCGCTGGTCGTCGAGATAGTCGCGATCGAGACTGATGAGGGTCCGCCGCATCTCGCGGGCGCGCCGGAAATGCTCATCGTCAGGCGCGCGGCGCAGATCGTCGTGTTCCATCACGAAGAGGACGTCCCAGTGCAGGCGCGTCCGCATGAACTCGACCACGCCCGACGGCACGTTGGCGTCGGCGTAGACCCGCGGCCGGAGTGAGTTCCGCTCGGCGACCTGTGCCAGCTCCGATGAGAGCGTACCCATGAGTCGCGCCTCCCCTGCACGAGGCGATCGACGCGGGCGGCGGGCCCTCTATCTGGTGCCCTGCTGTCGCGCCTTCGCCTGGGCGTGCAAATCCGCTACGAGCGCGTCGCGGCGGCGAAGCAGTTCCTTCCGCGGGCGCCGGTTGTGGGTTGCGCCCACCGCGTACTCGCAGAACAGCGGAAACGCGATGGTCGAGTCGCAGTAGGTCACGACGGTATCGGGCAGCACGCCGGGGTTGACCTTGCCCCAGCTGACCGCTTCGGACGGCGTCGCGCCCGAGAGGCCGCCCCAGACGACCTGGTCGGTCGTGAACTGGATGAAGTAGTCGTTACCGCCCTTGGGGATCCCGTAGACCTCCCAGAGCGTCGGCTGACCCTGGAGGTAGAAGTTCTTCGGCGATCCGCCGCCGATGATCACGCAGCCGTTCTTCCTGCCGGCGAGGATGATCGCGCAGACCTCGTTGACGTCGCGGTTCGGGTTGATCATCGCGCGCCCGCCGCTCATCAGCTCGTGGTAGGCGAGGTTCATCCCGATGGAGCTGTCGCCCGGAGACGAGGTGTAGATGGGAACTCCGGCGGCCGCGGCGCTCGCCACCACCGAGTACTCCTCGCAGCCGGGGAATTTCTCCATCAAGTCCCGCCCGAGCCGCTCGTGCAGCTCGGCCGACGAGATCGGCGCGTCGAAGCGTTCGCGGTCGAGAAAGCTCCGGACGTAGGTATCGGTGTCGAGCAGCACCTTGGACGGGAACAGGACGTCGTAGATCCGGATGACGCCCTGGTCGTGCAGCTCCACATCGTCGACAAACGGGGTGCCGCGGTAGAGCGTGAAGTTCAGCGCGTAGTGGAGATCGTGATAGAGATTGGCGCCCGTGCTGATGACGAAATCGACCAGGCCGCGGTTCATCAACTCGATGAAGCACCCGCCCAGGCCCGCCGGCGTCATGGCGCCCGCGATGGTCAGGCCGATGGTCGTGTCGCTCTCGGGCGCGAGCATCTTGTCGGAGTAGATCCGGCACGCCTCCGAGAGTCTCGCGGCGTTGAAGGCCTGAAACCCGTCGTCTATCAGGCGACGGACCTCGGCGCTGCCGCGCGGGCGGTAGTAGCGGATCGGCTTGCCGGACAGGTAGTCTTCGGCGGTCCTGGCAGGTTTCCCCGGGGCACGATGCGGCACGAATGGACCTCCAAAGATCCGCTTGGGCGGGAGGCTGGCGACCGGCGGCCGGCCATGACTCCGCTCCTCACACCTCGATAATTCGCGCGTCGGTTGGGAAACTCCAGCCTCGGCTTCGGATCGACGAGCCAGCCCCGAGCCTGAAGCCGAAGTCACCTTCGCCTTGTGCCATTGAAGGCCTCCAGCCGCCAGCCGCCAGTCGGATCGTCTCGTCGACGTAAGCTTAACATCGTTTTGGCCCTTGACACGGCAGGCTGGGCGAGCGAAGGTAGCCGGCATGAACAGCCTCAATGCGGGCGGGTGGCAGATGGTCGGCATGGTCGCGGTCGGTGTCGTGGCCATCGTGCTGCTGGTGCTCCTGTGGATCATCTACCGCAAGGGGCGGCCCTTCGCGGACGGCGACGTGTTCCGCGCCAGTCGCCTGAGCAAGGGCAATCACATCTTCCCGACGCAGGTGCACATCACGCCGACCAACGTGGTTCACCACACGCCGCAGTGGTTCGGAAAGTACCAGCACTCGATTCACATGGCGCACATCTCGTCGGTCGGCATCGACACGCACATCCTGTTCTCGGACCTGTACATCGAAACCTCCGGTGGTGCCGCTCCCATCAAGTGCGAGGGCCATCGAAAAGGCGACGCCGTGCGGATGAAGGACCTGATCGAGCAGTACCAGTCGGCGTACTACGCCGCCGGCGGAGCCAAGGCCCCCGTGTCCCCTCCTGTCCCTGCTCCCTCGCCCCAGTCGACCCCGGCGTCGTGAACGCGTCGCATCGAACTCCATGAATCAGCTACCCCTCGGGGCGCGGGTGTTCGTCGCCGGCACGATCGGCGTGGGGCTGTGCGTGGTCGGCGTGTCGCTGGCGTTCACGTCGTTTCCGGATCCTTCGCTGCTCGTCGTGCTCGTCTTCCTCGCGGTCATCACCGCGCTGCTCGTCAACCTGCCATCATCGGTCACGACGCGGACCTTGTCGGCGACCGCCTCGTGCGGCGTCGACCTGGTCACCCTGCTCGTGATGGGGCCGGAACCGGCCATGCTGGTGTCGATGGCCGGCGCGTGGAGCAGCGCCGCATTCCGGGCCCAGGTCGACAACCCGGTGTACGGCGTCCTGTTCAAGATGGCGAGCCACGCCATCGCGATGCAGGCGGCCGGCCAGTTGTTTGTCGCGACCGGCGGCCGTGCCGGCGGGTTCGACGGCTGGTCATGGGTGTTGCCGTTCGCAGGGGCAACGATTCTGTACTTCGTCCTGACCACCGCCGCCCGCGCGGCGCTGATGGCGCTGACAACCAGCGGCCCGGCCACCCGCGTCTGGGAGCGTTCTCTGGGGTGGTCGGCGACCGCATGGCTGCTCGGCAGCGGCATCGCGCCGACCTGCGCCATCCTGATTTCGCGATCGGACATGTGGCTCTTCCCGCTGGCCGCGGGGCCGGTGCTGGTGGCCTATCTGGCCCACCGGTTCTACATGCGCGGATTCGCCACGCAGGAAGAGCGCCTGAGGGACGCGTCCAGCCTGCATCTCGCGACCATCGAGGCGCTGGCCATCGCGATCGATGCCAAGGATCGATCCTCACCCTCGCACATCCGTCGCGAGCAGCTCTACGCCGCGTCGCTGGCCCGGGAATTCGGCATGTCGGAATCCGAGATCCAGGGCGTCAAGACGGCCGCATTGCTGCACGACATCGGCAAGCTGGCGGTGCCCGAGCACATCCTGTCGAAGCCCGGGCCGCTGACCTTCGAAGAGTTCCAGAAGGTGAGGATCCATCCGCAGGTCGGCGCCGAGATCATCGCCTCGGTGCCGTTTCCGTATCCGGTCGCCCCGCTGGTCCTCTGTCATCACGAACGATGGAACGGCACCGGCTACCCTGCCGGACTCAAGGGCACCGAGATACCACTCGGAGCGCGCGTCCTGGCGGTCGTCGACTACTTCGAAGCCCTGACATCCGATCGCCCGTTCCACCTCGCCATCACCGAAGAGGAGGCGATCGACGTCCTCTGGCAGGAAGCCGGCAAGGCGCTCGACCCGGTGGCCGTGGCGCATTTCGTCGAGCTGCTGCCTTCCCTTCGCTACACGGCGCCGGGCGCGGGCGTGACACCGGCCGCGGTGACCGGCGCCGTCAGCCGGCCTGCCCTGGCGTTGAGCGACTCATCCGAACAGGAGCAGAGCGCGGCGCTCCACGACATCGCGCTCGCGCACAAGGAGATCTACAGGCTGTACGAGCTGTCGCAGGCCATGGGCACCAGCCTCGGGATCGCCGACTCGATGACGATGATCTCTTCGAAGCTCAGGAACCTGGTGCCCTTCTCGGCGTGTGCGCTGTTCATGACCGACAAGGAGTCGGATGCCGTCAGGTGCCGGTTCGCGACCGGCGTGGAAGCGGATCGGCTGCGCGAGGTCACCGTCCACCAGGGCCGGGGCAACGTCGGGTGGGTGGTGGTGCACAAGGAAACCATCGTCAATGGCCGCCCGGAAGACGATCTGGAGGCCGCCGGGATCCAGCCGGCAACGACGAGCCTGCAATCGGTCCTGAATTGCCCGCTCATCTTCAACGAGCGCGTGATCGGATCCCTCGCGCTCTATCATCAGGAGCCGCAGTACTTCAGCGAGGACCATCGGCGGCTGGCAACCCGCGTGTCCGAGCAGGTCGCCGCGGTGGTCTACAACTCGATCGTGTTCGAACAGACGCAGGAAGACTCGCTGACCGACCCGCTCACCGGCCTTCCCAATACGCGGTTCCTCTTCATCCACATCGGCCGCGAACTGGCCCGGTCGAGCCGCCTCGGGTCGTCGCTCGCCCTGTTCGTGCTCGACCTCGACAATCTCAAGGACATCAACGACAGCTTCGGCCACCACGTGGGAGACCGCGCGTTGCGGGAGGTGGCCAACGTGCTGCGCGGCGCCATTCGCCCGTACGACATCTGCGTGCGGTACGGCGGCGACGAGTTCATCGTCGTGCTCTCGGAGTGCGGCACCGAGGAGTGCGAGGCGAAGCGGGTCGGGCTGCAGCGGGCCGTGGAAGGCCTGACGTTCGAGGCGCGCGGGGGCCGCCGCGTCCAGTTCGGGATCAGCGTGGGCGCGGCGGTGTTCCCGGCCGACGGCGACACCTACGAAGCGCTGCTCGCGGTGGCCGACGGCCGGATGTATCGCGACAAGGGACTCCGCAAGAGCGTGGCGGCTCGCCCGCTCGGCGGCCGCGTCGATGCGGCCGGGTTCAGCCCGGAGGACCTGCGGCGCGCGGCGGCCGCGGTCCTCTAGAGATCTCTCAGCGGCCCCCTCCCGGGTCTCCGCCCGCTCCGCGCCCCGCTGCGGGCGTGCGCGGCGTGGCGCCGATCCCGAGCTTCTCGATCTTCCTGGTCTTCATGTTGTAGGCATCGCCCGCCGAGAGCACGTAGTAGGGCTTCTCCCACGGCTGGTACAGCCTCGCGTTGTCGTGGATCGCGACCTTCCACTTGCCCATCACTTCGAAGGTGTCGCCCGTCACGATGATGGCGGTGCCTTCCGAGAGGCCGATGCCGAGCAGGTTCGGCATCTTCTGAATGACTTGCATCAGATCGTCCCACCGATTGCGGGTATTGATGTGCTGGTCGATGGCGGATTTCCGTAGGAAGCTGAACCCGTGCTCGTGCTCCTTCTCCGGCGTCATCATGATTTGCGCGCCGGCAACCGCCCCGCGCACGAGGTAGTCGCCCTGGATGGTCGCCCCGGCCGAGCTCCCGCCGATCACGCCGCCGCGTTCGAGCACCTTGTGGAATTCCCGGTAGGTCAGCGTGTTCATGTACGAATCGACGATGTTCCACTGGCGGCCGCCGTCGAACCACACGGCGTTGGCGTCACGCAGGACCTTCGCGAATCCTTCGGTGTCGGCGACCTTCGGATCGTGGGTGTGCAGCATCTTGACGTTCTTGAGTCCTCGCCTGAGCCACGACGCGATGACCTGTTCCTCTTTGTAGACCCGGATGGTCCCGTCCGGGTTCTTGTTGCCGCCGGCCGTCGGGACGATCACGAACCTGGCGTCGGGCCCGCCTGCGAGCTGGATGAACTTCTCCACGATGCCCGTGCCCTCGGTCGATCCGCCGCCGACGATCACGAGCGTGCCCTTGGCCGGACCGTATTCCGGAGGAGTCTGCGGCTGGGCCGTGACGGGTTTGGCTGGTTGCGCCTGCGTAGCCCCTGCCGGCAACGCCACGGGTTTGGGTGGCTGCGCCTGGGCAGCCCCTGCCGGCACTGGCACGGGCTTGGGCGGCGCGGCCTGAGGAGTTCCGCCCTGCGCCGCAGGAGGTATTTGCGGCGGCGTCTGCGCGGCCACAGACCCGAGGAAGCTCGTCGCCAGGAACAGGGCTGCAATCACGAGCGGCTGCAATCGTCTACGCATCTCTGGTCCCCCGAAGGTTGTTCTCCACGTCCGGAATTAGTCCGGCACGCGGGCTGGGTCACGGAAGGGGCGAAGCGGGCTTTGGAATAATCACCGTCGAGCGGCTTCGCACCGTCGCTCCACGTTGTTTGACCTTCACGCGAATGTTGTGGGTCTTGCCGTCCCGATCGGTTTCGGCCGGCTCGACGCCAAGCAGGTAATAGGCCGATGTCTCGCGCAGTACGCGCTGGTACGCCCTGTCTCCCGTGCCCGCCTCGATGCGGATGAGCGTGCCGCCGGCGGCGCCGGTGAACAGGTCGAGCCCGCGGCCGAGCACGGTGCTGTCGCGAAGCATGAGCGGCGTGGTTGTGCGCTTGTCCGCCGAGAACGCGTCCAGGAAGCTCGAATCCATGTGGATCCCGTAGAGGCTCGTGTTCGACGCGGCCGCCTCGCGCCCCAGCGCCATCGTCTCGAGCGACAGGTCGGGACGGCCGCCGGGCCGATCGGAGGCCAGCAACCCGCCGCTCACGAGGACGAGCGTCTTTCGCCCGGGCAGCACCGAGAGGCTCTGCAGCAGCGTGTGCAGGCCGTTCAGGCTCTGCGCGACCTCCATCTCGAACAGGCCGGCGAGGGAAGTCGCTTCCATGCGAACCTCCCTCGGGCAGGTTCTCGTGTCGCGCTGACACTCCCTGGCGACGACCGCGTTGATGACGTCGGCGTCACCGGCCGAGATGTCGATCACCTCGGCCGCACTGAGGTTGAAGCGCGTGATCGGCACGTTGAGCAGGCCGACGATGCTCTCGAGCGACTTCCGGACGGAGGCGTGATCGCGAGTCAGATTCAGGTCTGAGCCGCCGGTGGGGTACGCATAGAGCCCGACGCGGTCCTCGGGCTCGAGGTGATCGATGAACCTGCCCGCCGCCTGCATCGCGGCCTTCGCGTTGGCGAAACGAAAGCTGTGCTCGTCGACGGCGATGATGATGTTGCGGCCCGTGGACGCGCGAGGCGGAGCCGCCTGGTTGGGAGCGGGAGCGGGCTGCGATGCGGCCGGCTCGCTTGATGGCGCGGAAGCCGAGTAGCGGATGAACTCCGCCGACACGACCCGCCGCGATCCGCCGTTGATGGACACCTCGAAATCGGCCGGGGCCAAACTTGGGATGGGCTTGCCTTCCCGGTCGATGATCTGCACGTCGACGGCGACCAGTTCGACGCCGCCTTTGAACACCGGGGCCTGAGGTTTCTGCGGCTCTCTCGCGGAGGCGACCGCCGCGGCCAGGCCCACGACCGCCGCAAGTATCGCCGCCATCTGGCGCCCGCGCGCCGCCGTGCCCTGCCACGCCGTTGGGAACCGCATGTCACCGGCCTGTCTAATCGCGAGGCTCACATTCGATGAGTGTCTTCACCCCGGACACGCGGGCTGAAGTCCGCGTGCTCCATTCCCGGCGCGTACCCACGACAACCGAGCGCCAGGCCCGGAAGCCATCGGAGACGGGGCCGGCCTCACCCGTGGTGCGAGACCGCGGATGAAACCGGCCCAATTCGAACATCCAGGCTGTCGGCCGGGCACAAGACGAGCCCTGGCGTCGCCTGGCGTCAAGACCCGCCGCGCGCCCAAAGCGCGAGCGCGTATAGCCGCCGGCCGCCAGCCGTCGGCCGATGCCCGGGCGACCCTTGCGGACGCCCGCTGCGGTCAGTTCCCGCCGCCGCCCGGCGCAGTCTCCGGTGCGGCCTTCTTGTCGGCCTTCTGCGGGTTCTTGACGTACTTGTCGAGCCACGCGGCCCACCGTGCCCACAGATCGAGCAGCGTCTCGCGCGAGGCGGGCCCGTGGTCCTCCAACGGATAGAGGTACATCGCGACAGGCTTGCCCAGGCCGTTGAGCGCGTGGAACAGGCGTATCGAATTGTCCGGGTCAGTGCCCACGTTCTGGTCGCCCAGGCCGTGGTACATCAGCAGCGCCCCCGTCAGGTTGTTCGCGTAGAGGAACGGCGACATGCCGAGATAGACGTTCGGCGCCTCCCACAGATCCCGGCGCTCGCTCTGGAAACCGATGGGCGTGAGCGTCCGGTTGTAGGCGCCGTCACCGCTGATCCCTGCCTTGAAGAACGGCGTGTGGACCATGGCGTTGACCGTGGTGAACGCGCCGTAGCTGTGCCCGCCGATCGCGAGCCTGTTGCGATCGATGATGGCTCGCCGATCCAGTTCGTCGATGACGGCCGACAGGTCGTTGCGCAGGTCGTTCACGTAGTTGTTGTTCTGCTGCCCCTGCGCGCCGACAATCGGCAGCGCCGGCGAGTCGACCACCACGGCGTAGCCCTGGCGGACGAAGAACTGCATGGACCTGATGCCGTAGTTCGTGAAGGTGTTCTTGTTGAACGTGCGGTCCGGCTGATCGAACGCCTCCTGGTTGGTGAACTCGCGAGGATAGAACCAGAAGAGCGCGGGCAGTCGCGTGCCGTCCTTGTAGCCGGGCGGCAGCATGACGGTGACCCTGAACTTGAAGCCGTCGGCTCGCTCGACGGGAACGCGCAGCTTGGTCGCGCCGGTCAGATCCGGGAAGAGGTCCTTGTTCTCGGTGAGCGGTTTCCGGTTGGTCCCCTCCACCAGGAAGAACTGCGGCACCTGCGTCGGGCTCTGGCGCTCGACGACGAACCTGCTGGCGTCGAGGTCGATCGGCGTGACCACGGTCTCGTAGACGCCGTTGTTGTCGCCCTCGTAGATCGGCTTGCTCTCGCCGGTCTTGATGGTGACCTTCTTGATGAACGATTTCGGGCCGACCTGTTCGGGATTCTTGTCGTTGATACTGCCCTGGTAGAACACGCTGCTCCCGTCGGCCGAAAGCATCACGATGCCGCCGCCAGCTCCGCCGCCACCACCGCGCCCGCCGCCGGCCGGCGCGCCGCCGCCGCGGCCGCCACCGCCGCCGCCCCGCAGCATCACGATCGAGCCCGGGCTGGCGGCCTGGTCATCGGTCCGGAATCGCACGAGCGTGTACTTCTGGGTCGGCGCGTTGAGATACACCGCGTTCTCAACGGTGTTCTGACCGCTCGTCTCTCTCCAGAACAGCGTCTGCATGTCCGGCGAGAATCGGTGACCCGTCATCCGGGTGTTGTTTTCGAAGATGACCTTGGCGCTCTTCTCGTCGAAGGGCGGCAGCCACTGATAGAGCCGGTCCTTCCGCTGCGCGGCCTGGCCGCGGCCAGCACCTGCTGCCTGCGCGCCACCTGCTGCCGCCGCCGCGCGTCCGGCGCGGCCGCCACCGGTTGCCCGCCCGCCGGCCGGCGTTTCTCCCGGAGGCGCAGGTTCCTGCTCGAGATACGTCATGCCCTGGCCATCGGCGCGCCACGCCAGTTCGCGTTTGCCCTGCTCGGCCTGCGCTCCGCCGCGCCCGCCGCCTGCGGCCGGGTCCGGAGCGGTGTCGTCCTGGGTTCCTTCGTTGAGCGGCCGATCGTTCAGCTTCGCGAGCGCCTTGCCGTCACCGTCCACGATTTCCTCGACGGACCCGAAATTGGAAACGGGAACGATGTAGGAAAACGGCCTGGTCATACGCGTCACGCGCACGTACTTGCCGTCGGGCGAGGCATCGAGCGATCGGATCATTGCGGGCTGTCCGATCTTCTTCACACCCCTGGCGGGCGCACCCTTCGCGGGGCGCGCGTTCGGATCCGCTGCGGCCTGAATATCGATGAGGGCCAGCTGGCCCGTCGCGTGCCACTCGAGCAGGCGCAATTCGTAGTCCGTCGTCATCAGGCTCGGGAACGTACGAAGCCTGTGGCGCTCGGCGTCCTCCGAGATCTTCACCTGCGGCCCTGCCGGCGCCGGGGGTGCCTGCGGCATGGGGGCCCGATTGTCAGGAATCAGGACGGTTGCGATCTGCTTGCTGTCGGACGTGAAATCGAAATTGGTGACGATGGTCGCCAGCACCGGCTTCGTCGTGATCTGGCGGCTCTTGCCCGTCGCGATATCGGCGACCCAGATATGCGTGGCGTCGTCGGTGTGGACGAAGAAGGCAATGGATTTCCCGTCAGGCGACCAGGTGGCGTTCGACACCCGGTACGGCCGGCGGCGGGGTCACGGGCTTCCTGGCTCCGGAAGCCGGCGTCGCCATGATCTCGATCTGTTTCTTCGTGCCGTCCGCAGTCGAGATGATCTGGATGCCGACGTTGTTGCGGATGGTGAGCGTGCGCGCCCGATTGGCCTTGAAATCGACGAAGACGCCGCCCAGTTCATGGAACGGCTTCGAGAAGGTGGTCATCGGGACCGGGCCGTCGCCGATTTCGTTCAGGAACCACTTCTTGTCGGGGCTCGGACTCGACAGCGAGATGTTCAGGTGCCGGGGAGCCAGCACCGCCTCGGCCAGCTCAGGCGGAGGCGCGGTGTAGGACTCGGATTGAAGTACCCGGTCAGCGGGGCTGAGCGGCTTGGCTGGCGCCGCCGGCTTCTCGGCCGCTGGCTTGGCAGTCTGCGCGGCCGGGGCCGCCTGAGGCGGCTGGGCCCCTTGCGCCGTCAGTGCGTGCGGGGTGAGCGCGAGAACAAGGGCCACCGCCGCCAGCACGACGTATGTCGCCAGGTCGCGGTGGGTAGTGCGCGGGCCTATCTTCATGATGCCTCCGATGAATCCGACTCTTCGATCCCAGGTAAGGAATGACGCGGCGAACCGGTAGGGGTCGCGTGCGTCGCTGCCACGGTCCGCAATACGAGGCTGGATGGGGGCTTGTTTACACGGGGCCTAACTCGTCGCGGGATCGACAGGTGCGGGGAAGATACACCACTTCGGCGCCAGGTGTCGAATGGTGCGGCGCCCGACGGTCTCCCTTACACGCAGGCCCGACAGCACGGAGTGGGCGATCTGCGTTTGACCCCTGGTAGCCGGCCTCGGTCCGTTGGCTTCGCGATCGATGGCCGACGGCCGAGTTGGCGCATCGGGGTTAGAACCTCTCGTAGTGGATGCGTGAGGGCGCGACGCCGATGTCACGCAGCATCAGCGGCACCTCGGCGACCAGCGCATCCGGACCGCATACGAAACAGGACGTGGCAGCCGGCTTCCCGATGATCTCGGACAGCAGCCCCGGATTGACGCGGCCGTGACGGCCTTTCCACGCCGGTCCGGCCCCTCGAGTGACGGTCTGCCGCAGCCGGATCTTCCGCTGCTGCGCCATGCGTCGAAACTGACCCACGAAGGCGAAATCGTCGGGGGTCCTCGCGCTGTAGACAAGCGCGACATCGGCACTTTGATCGGCAGCCAGCAGGGACTCGATCATCGCGCGAAGAGGCGCGATGCCAACCCCGCCGGCGATGAAGACGGACGGATGTGAGGAAATGACTGACGGAAGAACGAA
The DNA here is from genome assembly GCA_963843385.1 of uncultured Acidobacteriota bacterium. GTDB lineage: Bacteria > Acidobacteriota > Vicinamibacteria > Vicinamibacterales > JAKQTR01 > CAVOHU01. The sequence goes on along the minus strand of CAWJJY010000001.1, from coordinate 205,387 downwards.
ACGGCCTGTCGGTCCTTCCAGCTCCACTCGCGAGCCTCGCTCGAGGCCAGAGAGGTGGCCGGCAAAGCGCCCGTGAGCGTCCTGGCTCACCAGCAGTTCGAGCAGGCCCGACTCGCGTGCCCGTTCGGGCGAGCAGGCAAGGGAGTAAGGCTTCCGCAGACTCCCGCCTTCAAGGCCGACGTTGACGGTCTGCCCGGCCTTGAACCCGAAGCGGGCACCGGCGAGATCGAGGCACACCAGGGCGGCCCTGGGGGTCTCACGCCGTATCTCAGCGACGCGGAGCGTCAGCAGAAGGGGTGCGGTCACACGAGTCAGATTCCCATCGCGTGATAACCGCCGTCGACCATCAGGATTTCGCCGGTGATCCCGTTGCTCTCAGGCCCCAGCAGGAACCGCCCCGCCTCGGCGACCTCTTCCACCTCTGCGCTGCGTCCAAGCGGCGCCCGGTCGCGGTAGACCTGCAGGATTCCCGAAAAACCTGTGATGCCGGAGGCGGCCAGGGTCCGGATCGGGCCGGCCGACACGGCGTTGACGCGGATGTTCTGCTTGCCGAGGTCCGCCGCCAGGTATCTCATCGTCGCTTCGAGCGCGGCCTTGGCCACACCCATGACGTTATAGTTCGGGAACACCCTCTGGCTTCCGAGGTAGGTCAGGGTCACGATGCTCCCGCCGCCGCGCCGCGCCATCAGCGGAGCCGCGCCGCGCGCGAGCGTGATCAGCGAGTACGCGCTGACATCGAGGGCGATTCGGAATCCCTCGCGGCTGGTCTCGACAAACGGGCGGGACAGCTCTTCACGGGGCGCGAACGCCGCGCCATGCAGCACGAAGTCCAGGCCGCCGAATTCCCGGTCCACTTCCCGGAACAGGTCGGCGACCTGTCCGTCAGAGGTGACGTCACAAGGCAGGAGCAGCGGTCGATCGAGTTCGGCTGCCAGCTCGCGTACCGCGTCGGCGAACCGCTCACCCTGGTAGGTGATGGCGAGGCGCGCCCCATCGCGAGAGACGGCTTGCGCGATCGCCCACGCGATCGACCTCTTGTTGGCGATGCCGACGATGAGACCGTGCTTCCCGGAAAGGTCACTCATCTCAGGACGGGATCAGTGCTTCTTTGGCCGGCCGGGACCGCCTTGGCCGTGCGGTCCGCGGGAGGTGTGCGGGCCCATCGGCCCGTTCGATCCGCGAGGCCCCCGGTGCGCGAAGGATCCCGGCTGCCCGTGCGCCTGCGACCTGTCGCTTCCGGCGTGCCGGCCGTGCGCGCCGCTCCCCTTGGGCCCGCGGTGAAGACCTGCACCGGGCCCACTGTGCTGGGGCCGTCCTCCCTTGCCGCGGAACGGCTTCCCCGGGGCGCCCGACTTGTGCATGGTGAACTCGGGGATCGGGCGCACCGGCACCTGACCTTCGACCTTCGGTAACCTGGCCCGGATGAGCTGGCGGTGCACGGACCCCTCCGGCATGCGCACGGCAGGTTCTGCCGGCGTTGGCGCAGCCGCTGACGGCTCGGCTGGATCCACCTCGTCAGCCGCCTGGGCGGCGGCATCGGCGACCACCGGCAGTTCAGCTTCGGCGTCGACGATCAACGCGCCCTCGGCCTGAGGGTCTGGTGCGGATGAGGCTGACGATGCGGGCGGTGCGACCTGCGCGGTGACTTTGCGTTTCCGGCTGACCGGGACTTTGGCCTGCTTGTACTCGTGCTCGGCATCGCAGGTCGTACACCGCACCAGCCGAATCGCGTCGGTGACCATCGCGACGATGGCGTGGTCGCTGATGCGTCGCTCGCGCGGACAGTAGTCATCGACAATGTCACCAACCCGTGGCTGGCGCTGCTGCATGCAAGGATCCTCTTACACTTTGGCGGGAAGAATCACTGCTGTAGGACAGCTGATTGTAACAAAGCTCTCTTGCTCAGAGCAACCGAAGCCTCCAGACGCACCTGCGTCCGGCACGCAACCGGCCAGGCGGAAATTCAGAGCGGCCCGGGCGAGGATGAACTTCAGCGCGAGGCGGGCCGCGCGGTCGGGGCGCACGGCGTATCCCGTCGCGTGTGATCGGTGGCCAGCCGATGCGGGTGACCGACGCTCAACAGCGTGACAGCCCCGTCAGGCGTTGGTCGCCGCGTCGAGCCACCGTCTGGCCTCCGCGAGCGCGGATGCGACCGAGGCGGGACCGGTCGACTGCGGAGTGCGCCGGGCCGCGACCGACCCGGCCGGCGTGATCGATCCGACGATATCCCGATCGAACCGGTCGCTGTGGGATTTCCACTCGTCGAGGGTCAGGTCGTTGAATCCCCGCCCTTCGGCAACCAGTTGCCGCACCACCGCGCCGACAATGGCGTGCGCATCGCGAAACGGGACACCGCGCGCCACCAGATAGTCGGCAACGTCGGTGGCGAGCAGCAGGCCCTCCGAAGCCGCCAGGGTGCGTCCCGGATTCAGGCGGATGCCGGCAACGACGGCGGTCATCACCGTGAGCGATCGAGCGAGCGTGTCTTCGGTGTCGAAGACTGCCTCCTTGTCTTCCTGAAGATCGCGGTTGTATCCGCCGGGCAGTCCTTTGAGCGTGGCGAGCCAGCCCGTCAGGTGCCCGATCGCGCGTCCGCTCTTTCCGCGGATCAGCTCGAGTGGATCCGGGTTCTTCTTCTGCGGCATCAGGCTGCTGCCCGTTGCGAGGCGGTCCGGCAGGTCGAAGAATCCGTATTCCTCTCCCGAGAAGAGAATCAGGTCTTCGGCCAGCCGGCTGAGGTGCACCATCGCGAGCGCAGCGGCATGGAGAAACGAGGACACGAAATCGCGATCCGAGGCGGCGTCGAGGCTGTTGGCGACCACGCGCGAGAATCCCAGCCTGCGGGCGAGCGCTTCGGTGTCGATGGCGTAGCTGGTGCCAGCGATGGCGCCCGACCCGAGGGGCATCTCGTCGGCTTCGTCTGCGGCCTCGAGAAGCCGGCGATGATCGCGGCGGAAGGCTGCGACCTGGCCGAGAAAGTAGTGTGCGACCAGGACCGGCTGTGCCCGCCGGGTGTGCGTGTAGGAGGGCATCAGGTGCTGGCCGCACTCCTCCGCCTGCGCGACAAGGGCAGCCACCAGGCCGCCGACCTCCGAGCAGAGGTGCCGGATGTGTCGTTTCAGGTAGAGGCGCAGGTCGAGCGACACCTGCTCGTTGCGGGAGCGCCCCGTGTGGAGCCGTTTGCCCGGCTCGCCGATGCGTTCGACCAGCACGCGCTCGACAAACGCATGGATGTCTTCGTCCGCGCCCGTGACGAACGAAGGAGTCCTGCGGCCCTCGTCGAGGATCGCGGTCAGGCCCCGTCGAATCGCCTCGCCGTCAGCCGGGCTGATGACGCCGGCCGCTGCGAGCGCCTCGGCCCACGCCAGGCTGCCCGTCACGTCCTGGTCGAAGAGGCGCTTGTCGAAGGGCAATGACACGCCGAACCCGAACACGTCCGGGTCGGGATTCTCCCCGAAGCGGCCGGACCACAAATGCGCCATCAGGCCCCTTGCGTCGCCGGAGACGGCACGGCCGCCGCGTTCCACTTGCGCGACACGGTCTCGACCGGAAGCCCCCAGATCTTGATGAACCCGACGGCGGCGCTGTGATCGAACGTATCGCCCGCGTCGTAGGTTGCCAGCGAGTGCTCGTAGAGGGCGTAGGGTGACATGCGGCCGACCACACGGCACGTGCCCTTGAAGAGCTTGAGCCGCACCGATCCGGTGACCTTTTCCTGGGCCTTGGCGACGAAGGCGTCGATCGCCTCGCGGACGGGCGAATACCACAGGCCGTTGTAGACCATGTCGGCGTACTTCTGGCCGAGGTCGCGCTTGATGCGCTCGAAGTCGCGCGGCATCACCAGTCCTTCCAGCTCGCGGTGCGCCATGTGGATCACAACCGCGGCGGGCGCCTCGTAGATCTCGCGCGACTTGATGCCCACCAGCCGGTTCTCCACCATGTCGATGCGCCCGACGCCGTGCGCACCGGCGATGGTGCTGACGCTGCCGATGATCTCGATGAAGCTCATCGGCACGCCGTTGACGGCGATGGGGACGCCCCGTTCGAAGTCGAGGTGGATGTAGGCCGGCTCGTCCGGGCACTGCGCGGGGTCCTTTGTGAGCGAATAGACGTCGTCGGGCGGCTCGACCCACGGATCCTCGAGCACGCCGCACTCGATCGAGCGGCCCCAGAGATTCGTGTCGGTGCTGTACGGGCTGGCCTGGGTGGCGGGCACCGGGATGCCGCGCTTCCGGGCGTATTCGATTTCGTCGGGGCGTGTCATGCCCCACTCGCGGGCGGGCGCGATGACGCGGATGGAGGGCTCGAGGGCGCGCGCCGACACGTCGATGCGCACCTGGTCGTTGCCCTTGCCGGTGCAGCCGTGGGCGATGGATCCCGCGCCCTCGATGCGCGCGATTTCGACCAGCTTGCGCGCGATGAGGGGGCGCCCCAGGGCGGTGGCCAGCGGATAGCCGCCCTCGTAGATGGCGCCAGCCTGCAGCGCGGGCAGGATGTAGTCCTGGACGAATTCCTCGCGGACGTCGAGCACGTGCGCCCGAACCGCGCCGGCGGCCAGGGCCCGCTCGCGGACGGCGTCGAGTTCCCGCCCCTGGCCGAGATCCAGGGTGGCCGTCACCACCTCGGCCTTGTAGGTCTCCTTGAGCCACGGCACGGCCACCGACGTGTCGAGTCCACCCGAGTATGCGAGAACGATTCGTTCCATGCCCGTCTCCTTGAGGGCGCCGGGGCGCCAGGCTATTTCTTCGTTACCGCTTCAATCCGATGCACGAGCTGCGCGGCCTTCCCGGATGTTCGACAGACCACCAGCACCGTGTCCTCGCCGGCGATGGTACCGACGATCTCCGGCAACGCGGCCCGATCGAGGGCCTCGGCCAGGGGCTGCGCCTGCGCGCGGCCGGTCTTCAGGACGACCAGCTGCTGGGCGCGGTCCACGCCGGAGAGATACTCGGCGACGGCGTGCTGGAGCCGCGTCGCCGCCAGCGCCGGGTTCGCCGAATCGGGTCCCAGACGATGGTAGGCCCCGTCGCCGGCGGCCTTGACCAGCCCGAGCTCGGCGATGTCGCGCGACAAGGTGGCCTGGGTCACCGAGAACCCGAGCCCCACGAGGCGCCGCCGCAGGTCCTCCTGGCTCTCGACGTTGTGGCGGTCGACCAGGTTGAGGATCATGCCCTGGCGTCGAGTCTTCATGGTTATACACCAGCGAGCATTACTATACAGCACCGGGGGCCGAGTGGACAAGCAAAATGGCCAACTATTCCGTGCCTTGCTTGACCCGGGCGACTGCGTGATGCATACTTATACACTCTGAACATGGACACCTCCCTCCCATCCGCCGGTCCCGCCCCCGCGCGCGTCGGCATCGCCGGCGCCACCGGCTACGCAGGCCAGGAACTGGTCCGCCTGCTGGCGGGCCACCCCGCGGTCCGGCTCACCGCCGCCATGTCCTCGGCCGGCAGCGAGGGCGCGCGACCTCTGCCCCGGCTCGACAAGATCTGGGACGATGAGGTCAGACCGCTGGACGTGGACCGGCTGGCCTCGGAGGCGGATGTCGTGTTCCTCGCCCTGCCGGAAAAGGCGGCCCCCTCGGTGGCCGCCGCCCTGCTCGCGGCGCGGCGCAGGGTCATCGACCTGTCCGGCGCGTTCCGCCTGCTCGACGCGGCCAAGCGCCGCCAGTGGTACCCCGACACGGCAGACCTGCCCGAATCGGTCGCCTACGGCCTGACCGAGCGCAACCGCGCAGCCGTGACGGGCGCGCGGCTGGTGGCCTGCCCCGGCTGCTACCCGACGGCCGCCCTGCTCGCCCTCGAGCCGCTGGTGGATGCGGGGCTGATCCAGGGCGAGGTCATCGTGGACGCCAAGTCAGGCATCTCGGGCGCGGGCCGCACGCCCACCGATCGCACGCACTTCTCCGAGAACTTCGGCAGCACGTCGGCCTACGCCGTCTTCAACCATCGCCACACGGCCGAGATGGAACAGGAACTGTCGCGGCGGGTGACGTTCGTGCCTCACCTGGTCCCGCTCAACCGCGGGATCCTCGAGACGATCTACGCCACCCTGTCGCCGGGAGCCGGGCGCGCTCAGGTGACCGAGGCGCTCGAGCGCGCGTACGGCGACGCCCCGTTCGTCAGGCTGCGGGGCGAGGCGCTGCCCGAGATCAAGCACGTGGCGCACACGAACTTCTGCGACATCGGCTGGCGCGTGGACGAAGCGTCGGGCCGGCTCGTCGTGGTCTCGTGCCTCGACAACCTCCTGAAGGGCGCGGCCAGCCAGGCCGTGCAGAATCTCAACCTGATGTGCGGCTTCGACGAGCGCACGGGGCTCCGCCCATGACCCCGGCCTCTCCGATTGTCCTGAAGTGTGGCGGCGAGCTGCTCGAGAGCGCCGAAAGCGTGTCGGCGATGGCCCAGCTCATCGCAGAGGTGGCGGCCAGCCAGGCCGTCATCGTGGTGCACGGCGGAGGCCGCGAGATCGATGCCGCGCTCGCGCGCGCAGGCATCCCGAAACGCCAGGTCGACGGCCTGCGCATCACCGACGAGGCGACGCTCGCCGTTGTCGTGCACGTGCTGGCCGGCACGATCAACACCAGACTGGTCGCGGCCATTGGCGCCGCGGGCGGTCCGGCCGTCGGCCTGACCGGCGCCGACGCCGCCGTTGGCCTGGTGGAGCCCGCCCCGCCGCACCGTTCAGCCGACGGGCACCTCGTGTCGCTCGGACTGGTCGGCCGGCCTGTGACCGCGAATCCGCCCAGGCTGATCACCGGCCTCCTCTCCGAAGGATTCATCCCGGTGGTGGCCAGCATCGGCGTGGATCGCCACGGGCACCTCTTCAACGTGAACGCCGACACCCTGGCTGCCTCGATCGCGATCCGCACCGGCGCGCGCCGGCTGGTTGTCGCGGGAACGACGGAGGGCGTGCGCAACGCCGCCGGACAGACGATCCCTCGCCTGGATCAGCAGACCGAGCGGACACTGATTGCGTCGGGCACCGTCACGACCGGCATGCTGGCGAAGCTGCAGGCCTGCCGTGCCGCGCTCGAGGCGGGCGTCACGGACGTGTCGATCGTGGACGGCCGGAGCACGGGCAGCTTCTATGCGCAGCTCACGCGCGAGGGCTCCGGCGAGAGCCCGAATTCAACCCAGGTGGTGTCATGAGCAACGCGCCAGCGGCCGGACCCGACACAGACGATTCCATCAAGGCGCTGGAGTCCAGTCACATTCTCCCGACTTACGCGAGGGCGCCGATCGTCTTCGCCCGCGGATCGGGGGCCAGATTGTGGGACACCCACGGCCGCCGGTACCTCGATCTCGTCTCGGGCATCGGCGTCGCGTCGATGGGCCATGCCAATGCCGCGCTGTCTCAGGCCATCGCCGACCAGGCCTCGACGCTGCTCCACACGTCGAACCTCTACTACCACCCGCTGCAGGGGCAGGTCGCCTCGCGGCTCGCCAGACTCTCGGGGCTGCCGCGGACGTTTTTCTGCAACAGCGGCGCCGAGGCCGTCGAGGCGTGCCTGAAGTTCGCCCGCCGCTACTGGCACACCGCCGGCCAAACATCGCGCACCCGCATCGTCGCGCTCGAAGGGGCGTTTCACGGCCGGACGATCGGGTCGCTGTCGGTCACCTGGGACGAGCACTATCGCGCGCCGTTCGCGCCGCTGCTGGAGGGCGTGACCTTCGTTCCGCCGACTCGTCCCGACGCGCTGCGCGAGGCCGTCACGCCGCAGACCGCGGCCGTGATCGTCGAGGCCATCCAGGGCGAGGGCGGCGTGCGGCCGCTTGGCACCGAACTGGTCAAGGCGATTCAGGACGTGCAGGCCGCAACCGGCGTGCTGCTCATCGCCGATGAGGTGCAGTGCGGACTCGGACGCACCGGGGAGCCCTTCGCCAGCAGGACGCTGGGGCTCGAACCGGACCTGATGGCGATTGGCAAGGCCCTGGGCGGGGGGGTGCCGGTTGGCGCGGCGCTCGTCAGCGAGAAGGTAGCCGCCTCGATCTCGCGCGGCGATCACGGCAGCACCTACGGAGGCAACCTGCTCGCCTGCCGGGCCGCCATGGTGTTCCTCGACGCCCTGGTCGAGGGCGGGCTGCTGGAGAACGTGCGCTCGGCCGGCCAGCGTCTGGGCCAGGGGCTCGAGCAGCTGGCGACGCGCTACAACGTGGTCAGGGAGATCCGGGGCGCCGGGCTGATGCGGGGAATTGAATTGAGTGTCGACGCGACGCCCTATGTCGAGGCGGCACTCGCACGCGGCGTGCTGATCAACCGCACCGCCACGAAGGTCATCCGCCTGCTGCCGCCCTTTGTCATCACCGCGGATGAGATAGACGAGGGACTGGCCGTTCTGAACACCATCCTCGCCGAAGTGCCCACGGAGAAGGTGTCATGAGCTCACCGGTCACGAACATCCTGCCACGGGAGACGCTGCAGAGGGTCACGGCCTCGGGCGCCGACGCAGGAGAGATGCCCCCGCCGCTGGAGTTGTCCCTCGGCCCGGGACACGAGGCCGTCATGCGCCAGGCGTGCGCCGGCGACGCCGCGGGCATCCACGCACTCATCAACGCCAATCTCAGCAACGGGCACCTGCTGCCGCGCAGCCTGCCGGAGATCGACGCGTGCATCTCGCGATTCCGTGTCGCCGTGCTGGACGACACGCTGCTGGCGTGCGGCGAGCTCGCGCACCTGAGCCCCGCCGTGGCCGAGGTCAGGTCGCTCGTCGTACACGAGGCGGCGAGGGGCCTCGGGCTGGGCCGCAGGATCATCGACGAGCTGCGCCGGCGCGCCCGGGCCGACCAGTACAGGACGCTGTGCGCGTTCACGCACGACCCGAGGTTCTTCGTGCGGCTCGGGTTTTCGATCGTGCCGCACTTCTGGCTGCCCGAGAAGGTCGCCGCCGACTGCTGGAGCTGCCCGCTCTTCAGGAAGTGCGGACAGTACGCCGTCGTCGATCGAAAGCACGGCGAGGCCACGATCACGGGAGCCGGGGAAGGGCTCGTGTCGTGAGCAGCCCGCGAGAGTCATCCGTTACCATCACGCCGATCGAGGGAGGCGTGACCGCTCCGGCCGGCTTTCGGGCTGCGGGCATCGCCTGCGGGATCAAGAAGACGGCGGGTGCCCTGGACCTGGCGCTCGTCGTGCCTGATCGGATCGCGAGCGCCGCGGGTGTGTTCACCACCAACCTGGCGCAAGCAGCTCCCGTCGTGGTGTCACGAGAGCACCTGATCCGATCGGCCGGCCGCGCTGCGGCGGTCATCGTCAACAGCGGCTGCGCCAACGCGTGCACCGGCGAACGAGGCATGGAGGTGGCGCGCGGCTCTGCCGCAGCGGTGGCCGCCGCGCTCGGGTGCAATGCCGAGCACGTGCTGGTCGCATCGACCGGTGTCATCGGCGTGGATCTGCCGCTCGATCGCATTACATCGGGAGTGGCGGCCGGCGAGCCCCGCCTGACGCGAACCGCTCATCACGACGCGGCACGCGCCATCATGACGACCGATCCGTTCCCGAAGGAAACGGCCGTCCGCGTCACGACAGGGCACGGCTCCTTCTGCGTGGGGGGCATGGCCAAGGGCTCGGGGATGATCGAGCCCAACATGGCAACCATGCTCGCCGTCGTCACCACCGATGCCGATGTCGAGCCGGCCATGTTCCAGCGGGCACTGGTCGAAGCCGTCGATGTCACCTTCAACGCGATTACGGTCGACGGCGAGTGCTCGACCAACGACACCGTGTTCGCGCTGGCAAGCGGCGCTTCCGGGTATCACGTCGATCAAGGCTCGTTCCCGGTGCTCGTGGCGGGGCTGAAGGCCGTGTGCGGCGTGTTGGCGCGAGAGATCGTCCGGGGCGGCGAGGGTGCAACCAAGCTCGTCACCGTCACCGTGTCGGGAGCCCAGTCGGTGGCGGACGCGCGCCGGGCCGCCCGCGCGATTGGGAACTCGCTCCTCGTCAAGACGGCGATCCACGGCGGCGACCCGAACTGGGGACGGCTCGTGGCCGTCGCCGGCCGTGCAGGGGTCGCGTTCGATCTGCAGCACACCGAGGTGCGCATCGGCCCGGTCACGCTCTTCAGCAGCGGCCAGCCTCACGACGACCGCGCGGCCGAAGCGGCAGCCTACCTCAAAGGCAAGGACATCCAGATCGCGCTCGATCTCGGGGCCGGCGGATCGCACGAGGCCACGATCTGGACGTGCGACCTGAGCGCGGAGTACGTGAAGATCAACGCGGAGTATCGGACGTAGAAAGGCGGCGGGCTCGAGGCTCATGGCTTGAGGCTCGAGGCTTCGGGCTACGGGCCAAAGGCCACAGGCATTCGGCATTCGGCATTCGGCATTCGGCCACAGGACGAAGGCCTGCGCCCTTAGAAGTGCACCGACCGCCTGGCGAACACCCTCACTCCTTCCGCATCAGCGTGACTGGTTCTCCGAATACCGCGTCCTGCTTCAGGTGAGCGGCGATCCACTCCCGCAGAGCCCGGGTCGGCGAAGTGAGCACGATGTTCCGTTTGGCGTCGACGCCGAAGGTCAGCCCGCCGAGACGCCGTCCTTCGCTGGCGTCCACGAACCAGTCGTAGTTCAGGCCCCACACCTTCAGGGTCTTGTCCGCCAGATCAATCCGAAACACCGAGTGGGCGGGCACCATCACCGGGCTCGTCTCGATGCCGGTTTCGGAACACAGATCGATGAACGACGCGCCGGCAATCCGTGTGTGGTACGCGGTGAAGACACTCGCGCGCGTTCCTTCCTTGTAGGTCAGCCTGTAGGAGCTCCACGCTCCCCTCTCCACGATCACCGTGACGCCGTCCTCCGCGTTGAGCCACGCGCCGAGCAGCCGGTCGTCGGGCTCGATGGTCCGCTGCTCGTAGAAGGGCTGGAGGCTGACGACCAGGCAGCCCGCGTCCAGGGCCGCCGCCATGGCCAGGGCTGCGATGGACACCGCACGGGCGATCCGGCCGCCGAGTGTCAGGCTGTGCGCGTGGGACATGGCCGTCGCAGGAATCTCGCGAAATAGACGTTTATCACGATTCCTCAGCATCCCAACACGACATTTCAGGCGCAACGACATATCGTATGCGCGTGCGGTCCCGGATTCCGGGGCCCCCGAGGCCGGGAGGGACGGCGATGGCAGGCTACATCGCGGCGGTGTTTCTGCTGATCCTGTTTGCGGGAATCACCTGCTGCGTGCTGGCGGTGCTGGGCTTTCTCCGAAGCACGGAGGCGCTTCGAAAGCTGAGAACGATCGACAGGGACCTCTCGGCGCTCCGCGAGGTCGTGGCGGCGGCAACTCGTCGCCTCAACCACATCGAGGCCGGAGAGCAGGCGGCGGAACCAATTTCCGATGCGCGTGAGGCGAGTCCGGCCCTGGCAGCTTCCCGGCCGACCGCGACGCCCGCAATCGCACCGGTCGATCGGCCCGAGACGACGGCGGTTCCACCCGCAGAATGGCCCGAGACGACGGCGGCGCGAGTGATCGAGGCGGCGCGGGCTGGCGCCGCTGCGCCTACCGGACCCGGCGCGGAACGTGCGCAAGGGACGATGATACGGCCTTCGGCTCCAGCCTCCCTCACCTCACCAGTTGTCGAACGGCCGAAACGCGAGGAGACGCTCGAATCCCAGATCGGCGGACAGTGGTTCCTGTTTGTCGGCGCGGCGGTCCTGGTGCTCGGCGTCGGGTTCTTCGTGAAGTTCGCCTTCGACAATCACTGGATCGACGAGACGGCCCGCGTCATCATCGGCGGACTGATCGGTCTGGCGCTTGCCGGCGGCGGCGCCTGGTTCGTCCGCCGCGAATACCGGCTCTACGGCCAGATCCTGACCGGCGCAGGCTACGCGGTCATCTTCATCTCCCTCTACGCGGCGTTCGCCTTCTATGGCCTGATCGACCGGATGCCGGCGTTCCTCCTGTTCGCGGCAACCGCGGCCGCCGCGGCGCTTTCCGCCGACCACTTCGACTCGCCCGGCCTGGCGCTGATGGCGATTGTCGGCGGGTTCATCACGCCGTTTCTGATCGGCGGAGACACCGACGCGCAGGTCACCCTCCTCGGCTACGACGCGCTGCTCGTGGCGGGGACGATGTTCCTCGCCCACAGGCGGTCGTGGCCGCTGCTGAACCTCGCGAGCTTCCTCCTCACGGGGGTGACGTTCTTCGGATGGGCCACCCGTTGGTACACGCCGGCGAAATTCCTCCCGACCGAGATCTTTCTGGTGCTCTTCTGCGCGATGTTCCTCTACGTGCTCGTCGAGGCCGGCAAGAAGCACGATGAGAATTCGCGGGTGGTGACCAAGGTGCTGTGGGCCGGCCCCGTGGTCTTCCACATCGCGTCGCTCAACAACCTGTTCCAGCACTCCGAGGCGCTGCTCGTCTATCTCTCGATCTCCAGCGCGATTGTTGTCGCGGCGTCGGCGCGCGCCGGACGGCCCTGGGTGCGGCTGATCGCGTGGTTCGCTGCGTCGTGCCGTTTCTCGCATGGTTTGCCGGCCACGGCCAGCCGCAGTGGCGGGTCCCGGCGCGTGAGCGTCCTCATCGCGCTCTACCGGATGCATCTGCTCGCGCAGGCCGAACACCTCTGGCGCAGCAGCAAGGAGCCGGATCTTGTCGACATCACGCTCTTCCACCTGAACGGACTTGCCTTGTTCGACGGCCTCTACATCCTGTTCGACCGGATGCTGCCGGCCCACACGGCAATCGTGGCACTCGCCCTCGCCGCGTGGAGCGGCGCGCTCGCGGTGATGAGCCGCCGCATCAGCCGGGAAGCTCCGGCCCAAGGGCTGGCGCTCGCCTTCGGCATGGCGGGCTTCGCAATCGGGCTCCAGTTCGACGACTGGTGGGCGGTGGTGGGCTGGGCCGCGGAGGCCACGGCCATCATGTGGACCGGGACTCATCATCCGCCGCGAGTGGATGCGGCTTGGCGGCGCCGCCCTGCTGATGGTGGTGCTGGTCCGGCTCATCGACGTCGGGTTCTTCGAAACGCCAGCCGGCTTCACGGCGGTGTGGAATCCGAGGGCCGGATCGACCCTGGTGATCGTGGCGATGATCTACCTGCTCGCGCTACGTCCACCGGGGGTCGGGCGCGCACCTCGCAGGGCGAAGGCGAGAACGCGACATCGCGGGCCTGGTGATCGCCGCGAATCTCATCACGATCCTGCTCGTCAGCGTTGAAATCACGTCCTACTTCCACGTGCGCGAGGCAGAGCAGGCGACAGCGGATCTGGCCAGAGGCATGTCGCTGTCCCTTGCGTGGGGCATTTATGGCACGGGGCTCGTCATCGCGGGCATCGTGGGGCGCTATCGGCCGATCAGGTATCTCGCGATCCTGCTGCTCGCCCTTACGGCCGGCAAGCTGCTGATCGTGGATCTCTCGGAGCTGGGCGGCGCCTACCGCATCATCGGCTTCCTCGGGATGGGCGCGCTGCTGCTGCTCGGGGCGTATCTCTACCAGCGGTACAAGTCGGTCATCCTCGGCGAGGGCGAATAATAGTCCGACTTCACGACCGGCCCGGCGACGCGCCAGACTGCGCTGCAGCCGGAAGCCTGACGCCGCTGACCTTGCTGCTGGAGCAGACAGGTGCCTGGCGGACGCACCTGCCGGACAGCTCGGGGAGTCGTACGGTTTCGTTTAGACCATCGCGCCTTCGGGGTACTGCAGCGCGAGCCTCAGTTCCTTGGCGACCGCGTCGACCGTCGTCCCGCGGCCCCACGCGCCGTTGATCTCGAATCGCAGGTCGCCGATGCGATGGCCCCAGGGCGCGATGACGCGGCCGATCGCGCGGAAGTCGGAGCGGTCCGCGTGCTCCTGGTCGAGCCGGCGCACGACCTCGGGCGCCACGCGCACGAACGCCCGCAGCGCCGTGGACGACTTGATCGCGTACTTGCGCCCGTTCCAGGCAGCCCCGAACACGAGGGCGATCTGCTTGAAGTAGTTCACGAAGAACTTCTTCGCCTCTTCCTGGAAGTCGGCCGTGCGCCGCGCACCGCCGAAGGCGTCAGCCTGGAACAGTCTCTTCAATTCCTGCGCCAGCGGTGCCTGCGCGACGCTCCCCCTGCCGACGCCGAGCAATCGGATGTCGCCGTAGAGCGGGGAATCGTCGCGGTCGTTCAGCGCGCGGACCACGTCGTGCGCGGCGGCCAGGCTTTCGTCGCGATACAGCTGGCGGCCCGACAGACTGACCAGGTGCGACGCGTTCAGCCGCGTGTGCTTCGCGTTGATGGTCACGAACATCTGGACGATGTGGTCCTCGGCGAGCTGGTCGAAGATGACGGCGGGCACCGTGAAGGAGTCCGCGCCGAAGCGTTCGATATCGGCGTGCATGGCCAGCAGGCGATGCTGGCCGTCGATGGCGCGCAGGATGCCTTCGCGCTCCGGAACCTTGAGCGTGCCCAGAGTCGATCCATCCTCGACCGGGGAGAACGACAGCGCTTCGTCACACGAGATGATCACCGCGCCCGGGATCGAAGGCAGATCGCGCGCCTGGCGGCACTGTTCGTAGTACTGCACCAGCTCGTCGATCTTGCGGCGGATAATGTGCCGCTGGTAGGCCTTATCGCTCGCGGCGATGCGGCGCTCGAGCAGGTCCCAGTTGATCTTGGACACGGCGCCGGTGCGCTTGCGGCCTCGGACGGGCGGATGCTGCTGATCGCCGTAGCTCAACACTTCGAAGCGGACCAGCTTGTCGATGTCGCGCGCCGTCAGCGACGCCTGGTAGAACTGAACGCCGAACTGCTGCATCCGGATGGCGGACACGCTAATCATGGAAGCCCCTGCTGCGTGATTTTCCCGAGGTTTCGCCTTCTTCTACTTTACCGAAGTCGGCCGATTTTACGGCCCGATTCCGACATTCTCAATCGTTATTTGACCCGGCCGTCCCGTTTCGGGGACGAAAACGTGCAATCCCGGTGCGGCCAGCCGGCAGGGCTTTCTTGACATTCCCCGTCGCGTCGGCTGTACTGATCCGACTAGAAACAACAGATAACAAAGGAGTTTCCGTGACACCGCTCAAGGCTCGCCCCGTGATGGGCACACTCGCCGGCCTCGTCGCGATCGCGGCCCTTTCGATGGCCTCAGAAGGGACCCAGGCTGACGTGAGGCGGCCACAAGCGACACAAGCATCCTATTCTCAACAAGATAGCTCGTCACAGGCTCCGGGCGGCGGCTTCACGATCCTCCAAATCAACGATGTCTACAAGATCGAGGGCATCGAGGGCGGCACCGTCGGTGGGCTGGCAAGGGTGCGGACACTCCGGCGTCAGATCGAGGCGACAGGCAGGCCGGTCCTGCTCCTGCACGCGGGCGACTTCCTGTTCCCGTCGGTGATGAGCAAGTTCCTGCGGGCGCAGCCGATGATTCGCAGCCTCAACCTGCTCGACGGTGATCCGGGCGCCTTCGACCCCTACACGGTTGTGACCTTCGGCAATCACGAGTTCGACGATCGCGACCCGGGCCTCGTGCTCGGCCGGGTGGCGCAGTCGGATTTCACGTACGTCTCGTCCAATGTGCGCTATCGCTCGGCCGGCAAGGGGCCCGAGCAACCCCTCTCGTCGCGACTGACCAACGTCAAGGACGACGACCTGATCGAGATCGGCGGGATCAAGGCGGGCATCTTCGGCCTTACTGTGGACTCCCAGCCGCGCGACTGGCTCACCTACGGGTACGACGCCGGCAAGGTCGACGGCTTCGTCCGGGCGGCGATTGACCGGCTCACGGCAAGGGGCGCTCAGATCCTGATTGCGCTGACGCACCAGGAGATCGACCAGGACGTCCGGATGGCCCGGGCATTCCCGGAAATCGACATGGTCATTGGCGGCCACGAGCATTTCTTCATGCAGCGCCGCATCGGGAAGACCTGGATTACCAAGGCTGACGCCGACGTCAAGTCGGCCATCACGATTGAGGTCAACAGGGATGCGACCGGCCGACTGGCGGTGGCCGCACCGCGGCGCATCGAGGTCGGCGCGGATATCCAGAAGGACCCGGTGGTCGAGGCGGAGGTCCAGGCCTCGCTTGCAGAGCTGGCGAGCGCGGCAAGGGCCCAGACCGGGCGTGACCTGATGCAAGTGATCGGCAGCACCGAACACACGCTCGAGGGAGTCGAGCCGGCCGTGCGGGGACGCGAGACGGCGCTCGGCAATTTCCTGGCCGACACGATCCGGGATCGGATGCACGCCGACCTGGCGTTCCTCAACGGCGGGGCCATCCGCATCAATGACAACATTCCCGCGGGATCGCCGATTCGGATCTATGACATCGAAGGCATCTTCTATTTCGACAACAACGTGGTGTCCTTCGAGCTGACCGGTGCCGAGCTGCTCGACATCCTGCGGACCTCCGTCGCGCTCGTGCACACCGGCCACGGGCGGTTTCTGCAGGTGGCCGGCATCCGCTTCCAGTATCACGTGAGCGGACCGGCCGACCAGCCGGTCTATCGCATCGATCCTGGCGATGTCCGCGTGAAGCCGCGCGGTGCGCCCGACTACGAGCCGCTCGCCCTCGACCGGCGCTACGCGGTGGCATCGCTCGACTACCTGTGGGAGAACGGCTATCGCGACGGCTACGCCCTGTTCGCGAAGGGCAAGGGCGGTTCGAGCCCGCGAAGACTCGACGACCCCTCGCAAGTGCCGAGCTGGCGCACGGTCACCGAGGAGGCGATCAAGGCCCTGCCCGGCCAGCGAGTGACCACGGCTCTCGAAGGGCGCATCGTGCGTGTCGAGGGCCGGTAGCGACGCGGGAAAAGGACACGCCGGGGCGGCACGCGCCTCGGCTTGACGCGTGGCTGGCAGGAGGCCGACAATCTCGGAGTCCCCCCTGGAGACTGCCATGTCACCTCGCCGATCCTTCCTGGCCCTTGCGCTTCTCTCAACGGCACTGCTTGTCACCGTCGGGGCGTGTGGAGGCGGCTCCCAGGCGCCCGCCGACCAGGCAAAGCCCGCAGCTTCAGCGGCCCAGCAATCGAAGCCCGTCGCGGAAATCCTGAAGGAGATGGACGATCATTTCGCCAGGGTCCGCGAGATCGAGGAAGCGGCGATCAGGGGCGACCTTGACGCGATGAGGGCACCGGCCCAGGCCATCGCCCAGCTCCCGGCCGGAGCGGCGTTGCCGGCGGGGTCCGACGTATATGTTGCCGACATGAAGAAGTCGGCGGGAGCGGTGGCGGCCGCGATGTCGGTGGCCAACGCCGCGACGGCCGCCGCTGCGATGGTCGCGACCTGCGGCACGTGCCATGCCGGAAGCAAGGCGGTGCCGAAGTTCCCGGACGTGATCATGCCCGTCATGATTCCCGGGACGCAGAGCCACATGCTGATGCATCAGTACGCGGTCGACCTGATGTACCAGGGCCTGGCGATCCCATCCGACGAGGTCTGGAAGAAGGGCGCCGAGGCCCTGAAAGCCTCGCCGCTGGTCGCCCAGGATCTCCCGAAGGACGCGAAGCTGACCCGGGAAGTCGTGACGTCGGAGACCCGCGTGCACGACATCGCCGACCGCGCCTTGAAGGCGACCGACCAGGGCGCCAAGGTCGCGATCTACGGCGAGGTCATCGGCGGCTGCGCGTCCTGCCACGGGCTGCACGGCACGGTGTGGGGACCTGGTCTGCCGAAGACCGGGGGCAGAGGAGACTAGCGGACTTCGCCTGTGAAGATCGCAACCTGGAACGTCAACGGCATTCGGGCGCGCGGCGCGCAGGTGGTCGAGTGGCTGGCCGGCGAGCGGCCCGACGTGGTGTGCCTGCAGGAGCTGAAGGCGACGCCCGATCAGGTCCCGCCTGATCTGCTCGGGCTCGAGAACTACTGGGGATACTGGCACGGGAGCCGCGCCTATTCAGGCGTGGCCCTGCTCATCAGCAAGTCCGCCGCACCCGACAGGCCGTCGTTCACGCATCCCGAGTTCGACCACGAAACGCGCATCGTCGTCGCGGAGGTCAAGGGTCTGACGATCGCCTCGGTCTATGTGCCGAACGGCGGAAAGGAATTCGCGCCGAAGATCCGGTTCCTGGAAGCGCTGGCGCAGTTGGCGGCGAACCACCAGGCGTCGGGCCGGCCGCTCGTCGTCTGCGGGGACCTGAACGTGGCCCATCGCGAAATCGACGTGCATCCGAAAGAACGGAAGCCGACCGCCATCGGTCAGCTCCCCGAGGAGCGCGCGCTGTTCGACAGGCTCCTCCAGCAGGGCCTGGTCGACGTCGGGCGGATACTGAATCCCGTTGACGAGGAGTACTTCACCTGGTGGGCTCCCTGGCGAGGCATGCGCCAGCGCAACATCGGGTGGCGGCTTGACTACATCCTCGCCAGTCCGGCCGTGGCCGGCAACGCCGTGACATGCCCTGCGTTTCGCGAGGTGGGCACGAGCGATCACGGTCCCGTGATCGCAACCTTCGAAGAACGGTAGGGTCGCGGGTAGAATGGTCGCCATGCAACGGTTGACCTCTCGTGCCGTGGTGTCGCTGGCCATTGGCCTTACCCTGCTTGGGTCCGCTGCGCGAGTCCAGGCTCGCGTCGAAGCCCGGGCCGACGCCTCGCGACGTGTTTCCGCACCTCACGTGTCGGTCGAGCTCATCGCAGGCACAGAAGGACCCGGACCGGGCGGGACTCTCTGGCTGGGACTGCGATTCGAGCTCGAGCCCCAGTGGCACATCTACTGGCAGAATCCGGGCGACTCCGGCGGTCCCCCACAAGTCGTGTGGAAGCTCACGCAGGGACTCAAAGCCGGTGCCTTCGAGTGGCCTGCCCCGCAGCGCATCGACTCCGACGGAATTGTCAGCTACGGATACAGGGGCGTGGTCGTGCTCCCCGTGCCGATCAGTTCGTCCGCTCGTGCCGGAGCGGGGACCGGCGCCAGCATCGCCGCGTCGGTCAAGTGGCTCATCTGCAAAGACATGTGCCTGCCCGGCCAGGCGCAGCTCGAGCTGCGGCTTCCGCTGACCGGCGAGGAGCGAGGCATGCTGGCGGGCTGGCAGGCTGAGGTCCGTGACGCCCGGGCCAAGGTGCCTCGCCGGGCCCCGGCGGGATGGAGCGCGAAGGCGAAGTCGTCTCCGGACGCGTTTCAGATTGACGTGCTGGCCGGAGAACACCTGGCAACCGGCGTCTTCTTTCCCGTCGACCCGGGCCAGATGGAGGAATCCGTCCCGCAGGCAGTCGAGCCAATTCCTGGCGGCCTCCGATTCAAGTTGCGTCGATCCCCCCAGTTGGCCAAAGATCCAACTGCGCTGCGGGGCGTGGTGTCCCTGCCTGGCGGGCGGGCGTTCATCGTGACGGTTCCTGTGATTTCTTCTCCTGGCGGAAAGAAAGGGAGCGCGCCATGAAACCGGGGCTGGCTCGAACCTGCGCGGCGGCGCTCGTGCTCATCGCGGCACCTTCGCTCCTCTACGCTGCGAAGGTCGGCGCCCTTGCCCCTCCGTTTTCTGCCAAAGACACGCACGGCCGGGTTTATCGGCTCGCGGATCTCAGGGATCGGTGGGTGGTCCTGGAATGGCACAACCAGGGCTGCCCTTACGTGAAGAAACACTACGACAGCGGGAACATGCAGAAGCTCCAGCAGGCCTGGACGGCCAGGGGCGTGGTCTGGCTGACGGTCATCTCGTCGGGACCAGGGTTGCAGGGCCACCTCACCGCTGCAGAGGCCGATGAGTATGTGAAGGCTCGCAAGGCCGCGCCGACCGCCGTGCTGCTCGATCCAGGCGGCGATCTCGGCCATCTCTACGACGCCCTGACGACGCCCCATATGTTCGTCATCAACCCGAGGGGCGTGCTGATCTACAACGGCGCCATCGACGACAAGCCCTCCACCGATCAGGGCGACCTGCCGACCGCGGTCAACTTCGTCTCCGCCGCACTCGAGGAAGCGATGGCGGGCAAGCCGGTCACGACCCCCACTTCGAGACCCTACGGGTGCTCGGTGAAGTACGCGGGCCCTCGGAAGAAATAAGCGGGCCTGATCCGCCCGGGATCCTTGCGACGTTCGGGGTTCAATCAGCCATGCACATTCGAACGATGAGGTCGGACTTCGGCGCGCTCGCGATCTGCGCCGCGGTGGCGCTCTGCGGGTCGACGCGGACGATCGGACAGGAGCAGGCGCAGGCGGACGCGAAGTATCTCAATCCGAACCTGCCGGCGGCCGAGCGCATTCGGGACCTGATCTCCCGCCTGACGCTCGAAGAGAAGGTCGCGCAGCTCCAGCACGACGCACCCGCCATCGATCGTCTCGGTGTCCCTGCCTACAACTGGTGGAACGAGGGATTGCACGGCGTGGCGCGCGCCGGACGGGCCACGGTGTTCCCCCAGGCGATCGGCCTGGCCGCGACCTGGAACGTGCCGTTGATGAATCAGGTCGCGACCGCGATTGCAGACGAGGCCCGCGCCAAGCATCACGACTTCGCCCGCCGCGGGAAGCGCGGCCTCTACCAGGGCCTGACCTTCTGGTCGCCCAACATCAACCTCTTCCGCGACCCTCGCTGGGGCCGGGGCATGGAAACCTACGGCGAGGATCCGTACCTCTCGGGCAAGCTGGCGGTCGCCTTCGTCAGGGGCATGCAGGGCGACGACCCGACCTACTTCAAGACGATCGCCACGCCGAAGCACTTCGCGGTTCACAGCGGCCCGGAATCGGAACGTCACGTCTTCGACGCGGTCGTGGACGCGCGGGATCTGCGGGACACCTACCTCCTGCAGTTCGAGATGGCCGTTCGCGAGGGCGGCGCGTGGTCGATCATGTGCGCCTACAACCGCCTGCTCGGGGAGCCGGCTTGCGCGAGCCCCTTGCTGCTCGACACGATCCTCAGGAAGGAGTGGCGCTTCGGCGGCTACGTCGTGTCCGACTGCGGCGCGATCGACGACATCTCCGCCACGCACAAGGTCGCCAAGAGCCCGGCCGAGGCCTCGGCGATGGCGATCAAGGCAGGGTGCGACCTGAGTTGCGGCACCACCTACGCCGCGCTGACCGACGCCGTGAAGCAGGGCCTGGCGACGGAGGCCCAGATCGACACCTCGCTCGAACGCCTGTTTGCGGCGCGGTTCAGGCTCGGCATGTTCGATCCGCCGGAGAGCGTGACCTACGCGCAGACGCCGCTCTCCGTTGTCGATCGGCCGGAGCACCGCGCGCTGGCGCTGAAGGCGGCGCGACAGTCAATCGTCCTCCTCAAGAACGACGACAACGTCCTGCCGCTCAGCAGGGCCGTGAAGACGATCGCGGTCATCGGGCCCAATGCCGATGACGAAGAGGTGCTGCTCGGCAATTACAACGGAACGCCCGTGAGAACCGTCACGCCGCTCGAAGGCATCCGCCGCAAGATCGCCCCGCCCTCCCAGGTGCTGTACGCGCAGGGCACGGATTGGGCGGACGGGCTCCCGGCGTTCGAGGTCGTGCCGTCCTCGGCGCTGCGAACGACGATGAACGGGCGCAGGGTCCAGGGCGTGACGGGGGAGTACTTCGGCGAGGTTCCCGTGGTGAAGACACAGAAAGGCCTGTCGTGGGATTCGGCGACGCTCACGTTCCCGAACCTGTCCGGCGAGCCCGTCTTCCGTCGAGTCGACCCGAGGCTCGATCTGCACTGGTTCGATGCGGCGCCCGATCCGCGCCTGTCGGGGGGTGCCTTCGCCGTCCGCTGGACCGGGCAGCTGATCCCTCCCGCATCCGGCACCTACCTCATTGGAGGTTACGGTCTCACCGGTTTCCGGCTGTATCTCGACGACCGGCTCCTCATCGAATACAAGAGCAACCACGAACCGGCGAAGAAGGGGAGGTCCATTGCGCTCCTGGCGGGCCGGCCCTACCAGCTGCGCGTCGAGTACTTCAATCGCGGCAGCGACGCGCGATTCCAGCTGCTGTGGACGCGCCCCGATCGCCAGCTCGAGCAACGCGCGCTTGCCATCGCGAAGCAGGCCGATGTGATCGTCGCCGTCCTCGGGCTCTCGCCGCGGCTCGAAGGCGAGGAGATGGAGGTGCCGGTGGAGGGCTTCAAGGGCGGCGATCGCGAGACGCTCGATCTTCCGGCCGCACAGCAACAGCTGCTCGAGAAGCTCGTGGCTTTCGGAAAGCCCGTCGTGCTCGTCCTGCTGAACGGCAGCGCCCTGGCCGTCAACTGGGCTGCCGATCACGTGCCGGCCATTGTCGAGGCGTGGTACCCGGGACAGGCGGCTGGAACCGCGATCGCCGACGTGTTGTTCGGTGACTTCAACCCTGGCGGGAGACTGCCGGTGACCTTCTACAAGTCGGCCGCACAGCTTCCGGCGTTTTCCGACTACCGCATGGCCGGACGGACGTATCGGTACTTCACCGGCCAACCGCTCTACCCGTTCGGCTTCGGGCTCAGCTACACGAAGTTCACGTACCGGAAGCTGATGGTGCCCTCGCAGGTCCACAGCGGGCAGGATGTGGCGGTGTCGGTCGAAGTCGAGAACACGGGAAAGGTCGTGGGCGACGAGGTCGTGCAGCTCTATGTCACCAACGACAAGGCGTCGGTGCCGGTGCCGGTGCGATCGCTCCAGGGGTTCGTACGCCTCATGCTCGCGCCGGGCGAGCGGCGGAACGTCCGATTCGTGCTCACCCCGCACCAGATGTCGATCATCGACAACGACGGACACCGCGTGCTGGAACCAGGAGGATTCGAGATCGCGGTCGGCGGCAAGCAACCCGGCTTCACGGGGCGTGCCGACGCGGCAACAACGCAGGTCTTGAAGGCCAGATTCGACGTCGTCGGGGAGGGGAATTAGAGGAGACCGGCTTCAGGATCTCGGGCGTTGGGCCGGCGTCAGTACACGAACTCCCTCACGTCATAGACGGCCATCTTCGGCCGCTGATCGGTGAAGCGGAGACCCGATCGAATCGCGTGTTCCTGCGCCCGCCGCTCGAGCGCCGACAGCGGACGGATGTCCTGCTCGAGCGCCAGGAGCGGGTAACGGGTTCCCGGAATCTCGACGAGGTCGCTGAAGTACAGCAGGTCCTGCTCCTCCAGGTTCATGTCGTTCAGCGTGGCGACCGTGTCGCTGACGTGCCCGGCGGCGAAGCGGCTGCCGCCGAGACCGATCATGACGATCACACCAATGGAGATCCCGGCCGCCTTGATCGCGCGAACGGTCTCGAGCGCGTCGCGGGCGGTGCCGGGCTTCCGCACGAACTCCAGCAACGGGTCGTGGCCCGACTCCAGGCCGATGTAGACCCGGCGCAGGCCCAGCGATTGGAGCTCCGCGTAGTCCGCCGTTGTCTTCCTGGCGCCCGTGAACCCGTCGACAAACGCGCGCACGCCCGGCGCGTCCGGCCCCAGCCGCGTGGCCAGCCGCTCGAGGATCGGGCGCAGCCGCGCCATCGGAACCGCCAGTGCGTTTGCCGCGCCCAGGAACACGCCGCGTGACCGCAGGCTCTGCGACTCGCCGAGATAGTCGAACACGGCGTCGACGTGCTGCTCGAACTGGTCCGGTGTCTTCACGCGGTAGCCGTCGTGGTACAGGTCGCAGAAGGTACACGTGTTGAACGAGCAGCCTTCGGTTGCCTGTACGACGACCGAGAGGTACTGATCGGGCGGGAGGATGCCAACCGGCCGGTAGACCTTGTCGAACGCGGCCGCATCGGCGCGGGCATGAGCCGCATCGAAGCGCGCAGCGCGGCCGAACAACTCGCGCACCTCCGACAGATCTCCCGCTCGAGCCGGCTCGTCCCAGCTCCATCGGACCCCGTCGATCGCGCCCAGGACCCGGCCGATCGCGCCCGCACTCTCGTCAACGATGTCGTCGCGGTCGCGGCCGGTCAGGAACCGATGGAACCGATCGCCGCGCTCCTGCCACTTCTCCAGCATGCAGCCGCTCAGGCCGCGTCTGTAGGTGTGGCGGTCACGGTAGACGCTGAAGAGTCGCCCCCCGCGGTCGTACGAGATCACGAAGTGCTCGTCCACCATCATGGCGATCGAATGCGCCTTGATGCTGATGACGTGGGCCGAGCCGGCGAGGTACCCGCGGAGGACCATCCAGGAGAAGTATAGTTGACCGGTGCAGGACACCGGGCCGGAGGCTGGCGGCTGGCGGCCTGTCACGAAGCAGGCGGCCCGGAGGTTAGCCACACAGATTGATGTCAAATCACCCGATGACTCGAAGTGGAATCTCGACCGTCTTTCTGGACGCCGGCGGCGTGCTCGTCTATCCCAATTGGCGCCTCGTCAGTGAGGCTCTCGCGCGACACGGGGTCGAGGTCAGCCCCGCCCGCCTGGAGGCCGCCGATCCGCCGACCAAGCGGACGCTCGACGTGGCTCCGACCGTCACGGCGACCAACGACGACCAGAGAGGCTTTCTCTACTTCGACCTGATCCTGAAGCATGCGGGCGTCTCGCCAGACGCGGCAACCGATGCCGCCCTGGCGGAACTCCGCGAGTACCACGAGCGCGACGGCGTCTGGGACTACGTCCCGGACGACGTGATGCCGGCCCTCCGCCGCCTCCGAGCGGCGAATCTCAAACTGGTCGTCGTCTCGAACTCCAATGGCACTCTCAGGAAGATGTTCGACCGCGTCGGACTGCTCCCCCTGGTGGACCTCGTGATCGACTCGGGCGAGGAGGGCATCGAGAAGCCGGACCCGCGGCTGTTTCTCCGCGCGCTGACGCGCTCAGGCGCCTCCCCCGACACGACGATCCACACTGGCGACCTCTACGAGATCGACATCGTCGGTGCGAGAAGCGCCGGGCTCAGGGCGGTGCTCATCGATCCGGAGGGCCTGTACGAAGGCGTCGACTGTCCCCGGGTCGGATCTCTCGATGAGTTCGTCGACAGGCTGCTGGCAGGGAACTTCAGCCGATCGTGAAGGAGCAACACGTATGAAGCGTTCGCGAATGGTCGGGATTGTGCTGGGCCTGTCGATCGCCTGCCTGGTGGTCGCGACCGGGCCGACCCCAACACTTGCACAGGCGCCAGCACAGGCGTCGGCTGCCAGCACACTGTTGAAACCCGCCAGGGTGTTCACGGCCTCCGATCAGCAGGCACACGAAGGCTGGGTGGTACTGGTGACGGGGAACAGGATCGCCGCGGTGGGCGCGCCGGCCGACGTCAACCTGCCCGCTGGCGCACGCACGATCGACCTTCCGGGCACGACGCTGCTGCCTGGCCTGATCGACGCCCACTCCCACGTCTTCCTGCATCCGTACAACGAGGCGCTCTGGAACGACCAGGTCCTGAAGGAGGACCTCGCCTACCGGACCATCGCGGCGGTGCTCCACTGCGAGTGGACCCTGATGGCAGGCTTCACGGCGCTGCGCGATCTGGGCACCGAGGGCGCCGACTACGCAGACGTGCAGGTGAAGAAGGCGATCAACGAGGGGCGGATTCCCGGACCGCGTCTCCAGGTGGCGACCAAGGCGATTGTCGCAACCGGGAGCTACGGGCCCGGGCCGGCAGGGTTCGCGACGAACTTCCTGACGCCGAAGGGCGCGCAGGAAGTGAGCGGCGGCGATCAGATGTTGTGGGCGGTTCGCGATCAGATCGGGCACGGGGCCGACTGGGTGAAACTCTACGCAGACTATCGCCGCGGGCCCGGGGGCTCGACGGTCCCGACGCTGACCCTGGCCGAGATGAAGGTGGCCGTCGACGAAGCGCGCAGCGCGAATCGTCCCGTCGCGGTGCACGCCTCGACCGCCGAAGGGATGAAGCGTGCGGTGCTGGCCGGAGCCGACACGATCGAGCACGGCTACAACGGCAACGAAGAGGTCTTCAAGCTGATGGCCGAGCGAGGGGTCGCGCTGTTTCCCACGCTCGCCGCCCAGGAGGCGTCTTCCATCTACAACCAGGGTTATAAACCCGGGGTCTCTCAGCCGACGCGAAGCATGGAAGAGGGCAAGCGCGCGTTCCAGCTCGCGATGAAGCAGGGGGTCATCATCGGGCTCGGCAGCGACGTCGGTGTGTTCGCGCACGGCACCAACGCGCGCGAGATCGAGCTGATGGTCGAATACGGCATGACGCCCGTGCAGGCGCTGCTCGGCGCGACCGCCGTGAACGCGAAGGCGATGGGCTGGGCGGATCGGATCGGCCAGATTCGGGCAGGCCTGTTCGCCGACCTGGTCGCCGTTGCGGGGGATCCGACGGTGAACATCGGCGCCTGCCGCGCGGTGAAGTTCGTGATGAAGGACGGGAAGGTTTACAGGCAATAGGCTCTCGACTGCCGGCTCTCAGCTCGTTCTAAGGGACCCTGCTGTTCGTGTCACATGATCGCGCATTCCTGCGCAGCCTCAGCAACCGAGTGCTCGAGCTTGGCGGCGAGAGCGGGCGCGACGCCCACCCGCACGCCTACCCCGGCCCGTATGTCGAGGATGTCCAGCGCACCGGCCACGAGGCTCCGGGCGTGCACGCGTAGTGCGGGGCGCGGTCCTGGTTCGCGGTCATGGTGCCCGCGTCAGCGTGCCCGTGCGACAGTGGACCGAAGGACCAGCCCTTGGTGTGATTCCAGCAGCCCGAGGCTCGTCTGGGCCTCTCAGAAGGCGCCCTGCTTCGAGATAGCCCCCCTGACCGTGCTACTGCGTGATTGTTGCCGCTTGGGAGGGCCGTGTGGCGAGAACCCAGCCGAGCACGGCTCCCGCGACGGCAAATGGCAAAATGGCCGCCGCCAACATGGTGGGCTCGCGTAGCCAGAACGCCCAAGTCTCGGCGAGACGACCCTGCAGGAATGGGAATCCCAGCATGGGAACGGGACAGAGAATCGCGCCGAGGAGGGCCAGCGAGGTCCGTCCGCGCAGCAGCCGGCGAGTGCCGAGCAGAATGGGCAGGTGGACGGCTCCGGACACGGCGACGAAGTAGAAGCCGAGGAAGACTGACCAAATCAGGACCCGCACCAGCCTGGCCGCGTCCTGCGCAAACCACAGCCCAACTCCACTGTAGGTGATGGCACACGCCGCACCGCCAACTGCGAGACGGATGAGGTTGCGGTGGTAGGCCGGCTCGGCGCCTGCCGGCGGAGTCCAGGCGAAGGCCGCGGCGATGAGGCTCACGAACCCCACGCAGCCTGCCAGGAATACGACCCGCCAGAGGTGGCCGAACAGTGACAGCGATGGAGCGGGATCCACAAACGCCAGCCAGCAATACTGGGTCATGGCCATGATCATGCCCACGGCAATGCAGTTGATGAACATCTGGCGGTAGCTGTGTCCAAGCTCGAACACTCTCGAGACGATCGGCGCCGCGATGGCCATCACAAGATAGGGGACGATCAGTGCGGGGCCCATATTGGTGACGTATTGGGCTGCGACCAGCGAAGCGGCCCCGGTCGAGCCCAGCAGCAGGATCGCAAACAGACGACGCATGGGCGACCTCCCGCGAATGCCGTGGACGGCGAGAACTCGAATGAGCGCGCTGTACCCGTGAATTCCCGCCAAGGCTCGACGCAAGCGGTCTCGACCTGCCAGCCGCGTCTCATACTGGAGATCGGCGACGGTAGGAGCAACCAGGCCGTGGAAGGTCGATTCATCGAGCCATCGCGCTAGGAAGTCGCACACCCGGGTGCCAGGCAGAGTGGCGCTCACCGCCTCGTCTCCCATGCCAGTTCCCGCCTCAGCATCGTCCACGCGCGGAGCGCCCGTTCTCCAAGGCCGGTGGGCCGGTAAATGCGCCTGGGAAGTCCGATGGCGCCAGACGGTCGAGGCTCCTGTTCCGACTCCACGTAGCCCTTCTGCTCCATCCGGCCGAGGGTCACGTAGACGGTGCCACGCTTGAGCCGACCTCGCGAGGATTCGACCAGCTGCAGGCCGAACATAGGACCTTGCGAGAAGAGCAGCTCGAGGATCAGGCGTTCCTTGCCGGGGAGTGTCGGTACCGAGCCGATTGTCACAGCGCGATCTTACTCAATGTAATATCGTTGTCAATTGCATAATTTCGACAGTTGGATCTCGCGCGAACACGGTGGACGTGGCGGCCGGTACCGGCGTCACGTCGATCTCTGTCTCCATCGGTTGAGTTCGGCTTCGAAGAGCGGAACCAGGTCGCTTTGTCCCAGGGCGTCTTCGAGTTGTCGGAGCGTCGCTCGAATCGCTGTGATGTCGAGTCGGCCGCCCCTTTCATCGAGCACGCCTCGGATGTCTTCGATGTCCTTGGCGCGTCCCGCGAGGATCTTGGTCGCGACGAGATCTTCCGGGCTGATGATCGGTACCGCCATCCCGCCAATCTCGACGCTTACTGTGCGTGACAGGAAGAGTTCTTCGAGCCCGGGGCCCGCAAGCACCATGTCGACGGCCAGATCAGAGGGTGTGTGCACGAGCGGCACCACACGCGTCTGGCGTACGAACTCGTGGGTTGCCACGATCCGCAGCTGGAACCCCGATGCCTTCAGGGCCTCGACCAGCGCGGATGGGTCGTCGCCGCCAAGCCTGACTGTCACGTCAATGTCAGCCGTCATTCGAGGGCGACCCCAGATCATCGCGGCCTGGGCGCCGAAGACGTACCAAGGCACGCCGAGTCGCTTCAAAACCCGCGAGAGGTCTGCAAGGAGGTCAGCGGGGCCTGACGGAGACTGCACGAAGGGCCTCCGCAA
The DNA here is from genome assembly GCA_963843385.1 of uncultured Acidobacteriota bacterium. GTDB lineage: Bacteria > Acidobacteriota > Vicinamibacteria > Vicinamibacterales > JAKQTR01 > CAVOHU01. Next base: position 176,919 of record CAWJJY010000001.1, on the reverse strand, counting down.
CACGAATGTGGACGGCGAGATCTTCGGCACGGCCCGACTGGCTGGGCCAGTCCGGCCTCATGGTCCGTGCGTGCTGCCGTAGCCGGTCGCCGAGCGCGAGGACGTCGTCGGGCGTCATGCTCTGCTTCAGCGTCCGCCAGTATTCGGACTTGGCCTGAGCCAGCTGCTGCCAGTCGCGGCGGACGAACGCGAGGAGATCGTCACGATTCACGTCGCCATGATAGCACCCGAGCCGGCCACTCACCTGACCTCCGCCTTCGCCGTATGCTCGTATCGGTGCGCGACAGCCGCGATGGACCTGTTACGCGCGGTCCAAGGCCGCTCCCCCCAACCTACTGTCTGCCTTTATTCCGTTGCCAGGCCAACGCCATCTCCAGGTTGTCTTTCAGTTGCTGGAGATCGGGCCGGAGCCGGATCGCCTCGGAAAACTCGGCTATGGCGGCATCGATCTGCCCCGCCGACAGCAGCGCACCCCCCAGGTTGTTATGTATGGCCGCTTCGTCGGGCTTCAGGCGCGTGGCGATCCTGAGCTCGGCTATGGCCTCGTCCATCCGGTCCTGCGCGGCGAGGATGGTACCGAGGTCGAGATGCGCTTCGGCTGAGTTGGGCTCGAGCCTGACGACTTCCGAGAACTGAATCACGGCGCTGTCGCCGTTGCCCAGGCGGGAGAGCAATGCGCCCAAATTGTGATGCGCAGGCGCGTAAACCGGGTCGAGCCTGATCGCCTCCTCGAATTCGGTTTGCGCCTCCTCGAATCTCCCCTGCTCCACCAGGGCTCCGCCCAACCCGGAATGCGCCTCGGCGTCGTCCGGCGAGAGGCGGAGCGCTTCGCGAAACGACACCGCCGCTTCGTCAACCCTGTCGACCGCGTTCAGGGCGGTTCCCAGATTCACGCGGAACGCTGGGGCGTTCGGGCTGAGCCGCACGGCCTCCGCAAGGTGCGGCAGGGCTTCGCTGGCACGCTGCTCGGCCAGCAGCGCCTCACCAAGCGCATCGTGCGCTTCGGCGAACTGGGGTGTGATCCCGATCGACTCCCGGAGCTGGTCGATCGCTTCATCGACGCGCCCGCTCTGCCTCAGCGTCTTGCCCAGGGCTGCGTGGGCCACGTAATTGCCGGTCGTGACCGCGATCGCTCTGCGGAACAGGCTCTCGCTGTCGCGCCAGTACTGAACCTGTTGCCAGGCGAGCACCCCGTAGACCGAGAGGGCCACGCAGGCGACAACGGCCAGCGCCCGCCTGATTGTCGGAGTCCGTTGAACCAGCGCGGCCAGTCCCCAGGCCACCATGATGGCGATGCCGACCATGGGCACGTAGGTGTACCGGTCGGCCCGACTCTGCACGCCCGCCTGTACGAGCCCGAGCACCGGAAGCAGCGCAATCAGGTACCAGAGCCACCCGACGAGAAGGTACGGGGCCGCCCGAACCGCGCGTACCGCCAGGATCGAGATCCCCGCGAGCACGAGTGCCGCGGCGGCTGCTTTCCAGAACGCCACATGCAACGGATGGGGATACAGTGCCGCCAGCTGGCTGGGCCAGACCATCTTCACCAGATAGGTGACGCAGGACACGAGCGCGTTCTCGACGCGGGTCAGCGACGAGATCGCATCGAGAGACGAGATCCCTCCCGCATTCCGCTGGGTCACGAAGGTCACGCTCGCCACGGCGATCGACATGGCCGCCAGCGGCGCCTTCTCGACGAGCGCCTTCTTGAAACTCGTGAGGTACGGCCCGGGTCGCGGCGCCTTCTTTTCTGTGCGCCCGGCGCTTCCTCCCACCGGCAGCCGCCCCAGCGGCCACGCGTCCATCAGGAGGAGCACGAGCGGCAGGGTCACGATCATCGGCTTCGACATCAGGCCGCAGGCGAACGAGGCGACGACGACCGCGTAGGTTGAGGCGGCCGGCCGCTCGACATAGCGCAGGTACGCCCAGCACGTCAGAAACCAGAAGAACGCGCTCAAGACGTCTTTTCGCTCGGCCACCCACGCCACTGACTCGACGTGCAGCGGGTGGATGGCAAAGAGCATCGCCACGACGGCACTCAGAGAGCGGACCCGGGTCGCGCGCGTGAGAAACGCGAACAGGAGGCATGCGCTCGCCATGTGAATCACCACGTTGGTGACGTGGTGCGCACCGCTCCCCGGTCCAAAGAACTGGACGTCGGCCATGTAGGACAGCCACGTCAGCGGCGACCAATAGCCTTCGTACGATTGCGTGAACGCCCAGACTACGTTCTCGAGGGTCAGACCGGCGGTCACATGCCGGTTGTGGCTCACGTACTCGAGGTCATCGAAGTCGACCAGCGGGTAGTGCCGGACCTCAGCGAACACCACGGCGATCGAGACCAGCAGCAACAGGTAGATCAGAACGTCGACCCGCGCGCTGGCGCGTACTTCGGGGCTCCCGGCCCCGTCGCGTAAAGGCGTTGCCGCCCGCTTCTTGCCCATGATCGGAAGTGACAGGATGGCCCGGTCGAGGAATTATGCGACTCCGGCCCACGTATCGTCCACGGGATTCCAGGCCGAGCGCAGCGCAGTGATCCACTCTCCAGAGTGGCGCCTGGTTCCTGCCCTCCATCCGACTGGCGCCCAGCCCCCGGTTCCTTGCCCCTACTTGACGACGACTCTCGCCCAATCCCACCCTTCGAGCCCGCGCTGGTTGACGGCCTTGACCGACACGACCGTACCGGGATCGACGGCGGGCAGCGTTGCCGTCGCCCCGGGGACCGTCAGCCGGCGCGCCTGCGGGTTCTTCGCTGGACCGAACGCGACGACGTATCCGCGCACGCCCTTCTCGGGGCTCGGCGTCCACGTGACGGTCGCCGCCTTCCCGGCGTAATTCGCAACCTTCAGCCCGGTCAACCGGGAAGGGCTCGACGCCAGCAGCATGGCGCTCGCCGCGGTCACCTTGGCCGTCTCGGCCACCAGGTCGTGGTTGACGTACTCGAGCAGGTCGGTCGGCTGGTGATAGTGAGGGCTGCCGAGGACCGGGTACGATCCGATTCCGCCGACGATGTCGCCGTACGCCTCGTAGAAGGCCGCGGCATCGGTGGCCTTGTAGTAGAGCGCATCGTAGGTGATGAGCTTCGTGAAGAACGACGCCCCGTGCTGGAGGTCACGAATGCCGGGATTCGAATACCTGATGGTGTTGTCGAGCCGCTCATCGTTGGCCCAGCCGACCATGTCGTTGTTGAGTGCGCCGACAATCTTCATCCCCGACTCCCTGGCGCGGCGCACGAACTCCCGGCTGCCAAGCAAGCCCGCCTCTTCGCCGGTGAACGACGCGAAGACGATCGTCGACGGCATGGGCCGCTTCGCGAGCACCCGCGCCACCTCGAGCAGCGCCGCGGTCGCCGAGCTGTCGTCGTCGGCGCCCGGGCTCGCCGTGTTGGAGTCGTAGTGACTGCTCACGACGTAGACGAGGTCGGGGTTCTCCGTCCCGCGCAAGGTCGCGACGATGTTGGCGGTCTTGCCGCCAAGCGCGCCGCGCGGCTCGAACCACTGATACTCGGGCGTGTAGCCGAACGACTGGTACGCGGTGAAGAGGTAGTCGCCCGCCGGCCTGTTCCCGGGACGCGAGATGTGCTTCGAATCGAATTTGAAGAGCGCCTGCTCGTAGCCGAAGATGCGCGAGCTCGACACCTCGGAAACGGCGCGCCGTACCTCTGGCGCCAGGGGCGCAAACATCTTGTCGCCACGCGCGCGAAGGTCCATCTCGGCCGAGAGCTGTGCCCGGAGCCTGTCGAGGACCTCATCACGCGTCACCTTGCGATCGAGCGGCACGAGGTAGATCCCGCGTTCCGGCGAGACCGTATCGCCGTCGCGCTCGGCGCCGATGAGAATCTGCCTGCCGTCGGCGCTGATCGCCCACGCGTACTCAGGCGCGATCGTCCTGATCGTGTTGTTGTGGAAGAGCCTCGTGCGCGCGAGTGTCCTGAGGTCGCACAGCGACGACCGCATGTGGCGTCCCTCGCCGGTGGCGGTCAGGAGCAGGTCGTTGGACACGAAACGCGGCTGGATGTCGTGCTGGATTTCGCGGGTGACGCGGATTTCCCCTGATCCGTCCCTGGCGACGACGAAAATCTCCCAGTCGTCCTTCGGCATCTGCTGAAACGCCACGCGAGTGCCGTCGGGAGAAAGCGCGGGCGCACTCATCCGGTCGCGCGCCTTCCGGATGGCTGTCGCTGGCCCACCGAGCGGTCCGACCATCAACGAGGTTTCTTCACCTGTGCGTGTGAGGTACGCGACGGTCGATCCGTCGGCGGCGATGGTCGGCGCGGTCCCGGTGATCGTCGTGGACGAGCCCGACGCCAGGTCGATCACGGCAAACGAGTTCGACTGACCCTGGCCGCCCCCTCGTCCTTGGCCCGCGCCAGCCCCACGGCCTTCGCCGGCGGGGGGTTGAGCGGAAGTCGGCTGGGCGGCCTGCCCGGCGGGAGCCCGGAACGGGTTGTTCGAGGGAATCGAATAGACCAGGAACTTCCCCTTCGGCTCGACGACGAGCGCGGACTTGAAGCCGCCGTCCCGGGTGACGACCTGCGCCGAACCGCCGCCAATCGGGATCCGGTAGACGTCGTTGCGCGTCGGGTCGTTTTCCTTCGCACCGACGAAGTAGATCGCCTGGCCGTCGGGCGAGAAGGCCGGGGCTAGACTTCAGCAGGCCGTCGGTGGTCAGCACCTGCTCGCGCCCCGCCGAGAGGTCCCGCAGCACCAGGTCGACGTACTTCATCTGGAGCCAGGTCACCATCTGCTGCGCGCCGCCGCGCCCGCCGCCCGGCGCGCCAGCCTTGGCGGCGTCCGCCTGCGCCCTGGACAGTTCGTCGGACTTCTGGAGTCGCATGTAGACGAGGCGATCACCTGATGGTGAAAAGGCCGCGTTGAATCCTCCCAGCCGCGCGACTTCTTTCATCCCGGCGGCAGGATCGACCACCCTCGTCGTTCGAGCCGGGCCGCTGCCCGACTCGTAAGCCACCAGCCTGCCGTCAGGGCTGAATTCCGGGTTGAGCCCGTCGGCCGTAATCTCCAGCGTGCGGTAGATCTCTCCGGTCTGAACCGCGATGCGGTCGAGATACGTGCTCCCGTCGGATTGCTGCAGCAGGCCGATGTACCCGTTCAAGGCCGCGGGATAGTCACCGCGCGCCCAGGCGTCGGTGGCGGAGTCGAAGTCGACACGCGTCTCGGGCGGCCGCTGGCCGGCGATTGTCGTGACAAACAGCAGACAGGCACAGAGGATTGCGCAGGTTCGTATCGGCTTCATTGCGGGCCCTCAAGTCAAGGAAAGAGAGTATAGCGCGGAGGGAACGATCGGCTGGCGAGTGGCGATCGGCACCTGGCGGTTTCGCGGCCCGGCGGGCGTCCGAGAGGATATCCCGCCGGACGCCCGGCAGATGATCGGGCCGTCATGCTGGTTTGGAAGTGGCCGCGCCCTGCTTCTGCTGCAGCCTGGCCCAGCTGTCCCTGAGCGGCACCGTGCGATTGAACCGTAACGCGCCAGGCTTCGAATCCGGGTCGACCGAGAAGTAGCCAATCCGCTCGAACTGCACGTGGTCGCCGGCTTTCGCACCTGCCAGGCTCGGCTCGACCGGGCAGGTCAGGATCTCGAGCGAGTGCGGGTTGAGCGAGGTCCGCCAGTTGCCGCCATCGTCTTCGTCGCCCGGCGTCGGGTTGAGGAAGAGGCGGTCGTAGAGCCGGACTTCGGCCTGGATCGCGTGCCGGGCCGACACCCAGTGAATGGTCGCCTTCACCTTCCGTCCGTCCGGCGCGTTGCCGTCGCGCGTCGCCGGGTCGTAGGTGCAGCGCAGCTCCGTGATCTCTCCGGCATCGTTCCTGACGGACCGCTGACACGTGACGAGATAGGTTCCCCTCAGCCTGACCTCTCGGCCCGGAGCGAGCCTGTAGAACTTCTTCGGCGGCTCCTCCATGAAGTCGTCCCGCTCGATGACGAGCTCGCGCGAGAACGGTACCTTGCGCACGCCGGCTGACGGTTCCTCGGGATTCACGGGAATCTCGATCTGCTCGACCTGTCCTTCGGGGTAGTTCTCGATGACCACGCGCAGCGGGCGAAGGACGGCCATGGCCCGCGGCGCCCTCCGGTTGAGGTCGTCCCGCACGGCATCTTCGAGCAACGCGACGTCGACCAGGTTTTCGCGCTTGGCGACGCCGATGCGCTGGCAGAAGTCCCGGATGGCCTCCGGCGTGAAGCCGCGGCGTCTCAGGCCGGAAATCGTGGGCATCCGGGGATCGTCCCAGCCGCTCACCACGCCCTCCTGCACGAGCGACAGCAGCCGCCGCTTGCTCATCACGGTGTAGGTGAGGTTCAACCTCGCGAACTCGATCTGGCGGGGGCGGCCGGGCACGGGCAGGTTGGCGATGCACCAGTCGTACAACGGCCGGTGGTCCTCGAATTCCAGCGTGCAGAGCGAATGGGTGATGCCCTCGATCGCATCCGAGATGGCGTGCGCGTAGTCGTACATCGGGTAGATGCACCACGCGTCGCCCGTCCGGTGGTGGGGCACGCGGCGGATGCGGAACAGCGTGGGGTCGCGCAGGTTGATGTTGGGCGACGCCATGTCGATCTTCGCCCGCAGGGTCAGGGTGCCGTCGGCGAACTCACCCGCGCGCATCCGGCGAAACAGATCCAGGCTCTCCTTCACCGGGCGGTTCCGATACGGGCTCTCACGGCCGGCCTCGACGAGCGTTCCACGGTGTTCCCGAGTCTCCTCGGCCGTCAGACCGTCCACATACGCCTTGTCCGCCTCGATCAGCATCTCCGCGTATCGATACAGCTGCTCGAAATAGTCTGATGCGTAGTACTCGCGATCCTCCCAGTCGTACCCGAGCCACCGGACGTCTTCCTTGATCGCGTCGACGTACTCGACGTCTTCCTTGGTCGGATTCGTGTCGTCGAAGCGCAGATTGCACTTCCCGCCGTTCTCGATCGCGACGCCAAAATTGAGCGTGATCGACTTGGCGTGGCCGATGTGCAGGTAACCGTTCGGCTCCGGGGGAAAACGCGTCGCGACGCGGCCGCCGTGCTTGTCGGTCCGGATGTCGTCGGCGACGATCGCGCGAATGAAATCGAGAGGCGGCGCATCGGCCGGCCCGGCGGCCCCTGCACCGCCACTTGGGCGGTCGTTGCTGCTCATGCCCAGATTGTACATAAACACGCGGCGGCGCATCAGAACGCCTGCGCCGTCCCGGCGGCCCGAGCTTCGCCGGGAAGCACGCGGGGCATCGTCTCAACCCGGCGCGCCGCGCCTCGTGGGCGTAGCCCGCTGACAGCCTGTTCGCCGCCCGGGGCTACTATAATCGCCTGGACATCTCGTCCCCCGCCATGGCCAGACCCGACGGAGGTTTCCCCGTGCGAGCACTCCACGCCTTCACCGCGGCCCTCCTCATCGCGCTCGCCGCAGGACCCGTGTCTCCTTCCGCGCAGCAGCCGCGTTTCGCCGAAGTGTTCTTCGATCGCCTCGCGTGGCGCAACCTCGGCCCATTTCGAGCCGGCGGCTGGACGACCGACATCGCGGTTCCCGATTCGCCTGCCAGGGCGCACCTCTACACGTTCTACGTCGGCACCAGGAACGGCGGCGTCTGGAAGACCACCAACAACGGGACGACATTCGATCCGGTCTTCGACAAGCAAGGCGCTCTCTCCATTGGCGCCGTTGCGGTCGCACCCTCGAATCAGAACGTCGTCTGGGTCGGAACCGGCGAGGCCTACAACGCGCGAAGCTCCTACTCGGGAAACGGCATCTACAAGTCGATCGACGCCGGCAAGACATGGACGCACATGGGGCTCGGCGATTCTCAGCACATCGCACGCATCCTCATCCATCCGGATAACCCGGAGATCGTCTACGTGGCTGCCATGGGGCACCTGTTCTCCGCCAACGACGAGCGCGGGGTGTTCAAGACGGTCGACGGCGGGAAGACCTGGCAGAAGACGCTCTTCGTGGACTCGAATACCGGCGCCATCGACCTGGTGATGAACCGGCGCACTCCCGGCGTCCTCTATGCGGCCACCTACGAGAAGACCAGGACGGCATGGGACCTGGATGTCGGCGGGCCCGGCAGCGCCGTCTACAAGACGACCGACGGGGCAAAGAAGTGGACGAAGCTCGCCGGCGGCTTGCCCACGGGCCGCCTGGGCCGCATCGGCCTCGACATCTACCAGGCCAACCCGAACATCCTCTACGCGATCATCGAGAACGCGAACCTGCGGAAGCCTACCGAGGCCGAAGCCGCTGCCGACGCGTCCCGCGCGCGGCCTCCGGAACGCGTGATCGGAAACGAGGTCTATCGAACGCAGGACGGCGGAAAGACCTGGAAGAAGACGCACGACGAGAAGACCGTGGTCGGCAGCAAGGCGGCCTACTCGTTCAACATGATTCGCATCGATCCCGGCAATCCGAACCACATCCTGATCACCAGCGACACGATCCCGAATTCAGAAGACGGCGGCAAGACCTGGTTCGACACCACATGGCCGCCGACGCGCATGTTCGCCAAGGCGTTCGGCGACGTGCGCAACGTGTGGTGGGACCCGCAAAACCCCGATCGGATCATCATGGTGAGCGACGGCGGCCTCCATGTCTCCTACGACGGCGGCAAGACGACCGATCACTACCCGAACCTGCCGGTGGACGAGTTCTACGCGATCGACGCCGACATGGAGACCCCGTACAACGTCTACGGCGGCCTGCAGGACCACGATTCCTGGCGCGGCCCCAGCAATGGCTGGTCAGGCTCGGTGACCACGTCCGACTGGATCACGGTCGGCACGGGCGACGGGATGTACAACCGCGTCGACCAGACCGACTCCCGCTGGCTCTACAACACGTCGCAATTCGGTGATCACCAGCGCGTGGACCAGAAGGCACGCACCCGCACGAACATCATGCCGAAGCGAACCGGGAAACAGCCGGCATTGCGGTGGAACTGGAACACGCCGATCGTCATCTCGCCGCACAACAGCATGACGCTTTACACCGGCGCGCAGGTGCTCCTGCGCTCGCTCAATCGCGGCGACACCTGGCAGGAAATCAGCCCCGACCTGACGACCAACGACGCCGCCAAGCAGTTCGGCCGCGGCAACATCCAGTTCTGCACCATCACGAGCATCTCGGAGTCCCCCGTCACCCCGGGCGTGATCTGGGTCGGCACCGACGATGGCCGGGTGCAGGTGACGAAGGACGGCGGGGCGGTCTGGGCCGATGTGACGCCGGGAATCGTCAGGGCGGGCGGGCCTGCGGATCGATGGGTCAGCCGGGTCTTCGCCTCCAACCACAACGCGGGCACCGCGTACGCGGCGAAGTCCGGATTCCGAAATGACGATTTCAAGCCGTATCTGTTCAGCACGATCGACTACGGCGCCACGTGGACGCCAATCCAGGCCAACCTGCCGGATCAGCCGATCAACGTCGTCGTCGAGGATCGGCGAAACAGGAATCTGCTGTTCGTGGGAACCGACGCCGGGGTATTCGTGTCGATCGACGCGGGGTCGCGCTGGCTCTGGATGAAGGGCAACATGCCGAACGTGCCGGTGCACGACATGATCGTGCACCCGCGCGAGAACGACCTGATCGCCGGGACGTATGGCCGCGGAATCTGGATCACCGACGTGTCGGTGCTTCAGCAGCTTGACGAGAAGGTGCTCGGCGAAGACGTGTGGCTGTTCGATATCGAGCCTCACACCAGTTTCCACGAGAGCGGCTGGGGCAACTACGAGTTGTACGGCGATCGCTACCACTCGACGCCCAACGAACCCGACGCGGTCATCGTCAACTACTACCTCCGCGAAAAGACTGCGGCCACCGTCTCGGTGAGGGTGTCGGATCCGGCTGGCAAGCTCGTCCGGACGCTGGACGGCACGGCGGCGGCGGGCATGAACGCGGTGGCCTGGAACATGCGGGACGCGGAGCGCCGGCCGGTGCCGGAGGGGCGGTACGTGGTGACGCTGGTCGTCGGTGCCAGGCAACTGACCAGGCCGGCCGTGATCCGTCAGCCCTGAGGGTCGGAGGGTTCGCGCGAACCCGGGCTCGGAGAGGGTCCCGGCCGCCTGCGCGGGCCCCGCGGCTTCGGGGGGGCCTGCTCGGCGGCCTCGACGCGATCTCGGATGAAGGGGACACTTTCGTCGAGCGAAGGATGGGGATACCCTGAACGAGCGTTGACAGGCCTCTGGCGGGCCACTTTTCCGCCCGTCCGATCGGGAGTATCCTCTAGTAGGCTTTCCGTTTGATTGGGGGAATGGCACCTGTTGGGGTAGAGGTGTCGGCACGAGGTTCACGCTGGCCGTCCACCCCCGGCACCGGGCCTTCGGAAGGAGAGCATCATGGCAACGACCGTGGGACAAATCCCCGGCGGCAGGGGTGATGTCCACGCCGTCAGGCCCGAGCAGACCGTCTTCGAGGCGCTGCAGCTCATGGCCGAGAAGAACATCGGCGCGGTGCTCGTTCAGTCCGGCAGAGAGCTGGTGGGCATCCTGTCCGAGCGCGATTACGCGAGGAAGGTCATGTTGATGGGCCGTTCGTCCAGGGAGATCGCGGTGCGGGAGATCATGACCACCGAAGTGGTCTGTGTGGATCCCGGCTGGACGGTCGATCAGTGCCTCGCCTTGATGGACAAGCATCAGATCCGCCACCTGCCCGTTACGGAGAACGGCCAGGCGGTCGGGGTCGTCTCGATGCGATCGGTGGTTCGCGCGAAACTGGCGGAACAGCAGTTCACCATCGACGAATTATCGAGCTACATCACCCGGGGAGCGTGAGTGGCTCTTCATGGTTCCCTGTTCTGATCTGGCTCCTGCAACGTCGCGCGTCTGCTGCCCGCGTCTCCTGACATCCGACAGGTCGGTTCGGCGTGACCCACAGAACTGTGTCTAATCGTTCCGTTCTCCTTGCCTTGCTCGTCCTCACCGTGCTGGCCGTCGACGCGTCCGGCCAGCAGGCCTCACCACCGCCCTTCCCGGAATGGCTCGCGTCGGTGCGCGCCGACGGCCTGACGAAGGGCATCTCCGCGCGGACCCTCGACGAGGCCCTTGCCAGGATCGAACTGCTTCCGGTCGTCGTCGAACGCGATCGCACGCAGCCGGAGCTGAAGCTGACCCTCAGGCAGTACATGAATCGCCGCGTCACGGCGCGGATGATCAAGCGGGGCCGTGAGCTGGCGCGGCAGCATGCCGCCGTGCTGCGGCGGATTTCGGCGGAGTACGGCGTGCCGGCTTCGGTCATCGTGGCCGTCTGGGGAGAGGAATCGAACTACGGCGCGTTCCAGGGCACTCGTCCCACGGTGTCGGCGCTCGCCACGCTCGCCTACGATCCCCACAGACCGTCCATGTTCCGCGATGAGCTGCTCTCTGCCCTGATGATCGTCGACCGCGGCGACATCCCGCTGGACCGGTTGACAGGATCCTGGGCGGGAGCGATGGGTCAGCCGCAGTTCATGCCGTCGAGCTACCTTCAGTACGCGGTGGATTTCGACCGGGACGGCCGCCGAGACATTTGGAGCTCACCGCCCGATGTCTTCGCGTCGATTGCCAACTACCTGAAGGAACACGGGTGGGCTGCGGGCCTCAAGTGGGGGCGGCCCGTCAAGGTCGATCGAAAGACGGCAGAGCGCCTCGCCGAAAAAGTCCTGCCGGCAGCCTCGTCGGGGTGCGAAGCGAAGCGCGGGATGACCGAACCGTTGCCGTACGCCGATTGGAAGGCCCTCGGCGTGAAGGCCTCCAACGGCAGCCCTCTGCCGAAGGTCGATGTCATGGGATCGCTGCTGAAGATCGACGGGCAGTACTACCTCGTTACGGCCAACTATCAGGCGCTGCTCGACTACAACTGCGCGCACACCTACTCGCTCAGCGTCGTCAGGCTGGCCGACCGGATCGCCGGAATCTAGCTGGTTCCCGACTCAGGCCTCGGGCTGCTCCGACAGCGCCGAAGCGGCGACCAGCACCAGGACAATCCACACGGCGTCAGCCAGCAGCAGGTGCACGAGCTGCATCCAGACCGGCGCGAGCAACCACACGTTCAGCAGGCCGGCCGCCAACTGAACCGCCACCAGGACGACGAGCGCCTTGCGTAAACCCAGGCCCGCTCGGTCGCCCGCGCGAATCGGGATTCGCGAGGCCGACGCCATCAGCGCCACGCCGACGATGAGAGCGATGGCCGGGTGAAGGACCCGGAGCTTGATGAGAAACGTGGAGGTGGCGGACAGGTCGGCGAGCAGGCCGGCATTGAGCGTCGATGGCGGGTAGAGCGTGTCGCCGAGTGCCGCCACCGCACCGCTCTTGCCGATGGCCACCACCCCCAACAGCCCGGCGCCGAGCGCCCAGGCGAGCGTGCCGCGACCCGAGAGCCGCAGCCAGCGCCCTCCCGACACCCAATGCGCCGTCAATGCCAGGCAGCCCAGCAACGCGAACGTGTTGACCAGGTGCACGGCCATGAACATGGCTCGAGCCATCGTGGCGTTGTCGGCCACCAGCCGGAACAGGACGAGTCCGGCACCGACAGCGGCCTCCGCGATGATGAAGACGACCGAGAGTGCTGCGCCGAGTCGAGCCGGGTGCCCCTTCTGGAACGCGCGCCAGACCCAGATCGCCAGGACGGCGACCAGGATCAGCGCGAGCCCGCTGGTCACCCGGTGCGAGAACTCGATGACCATCGCGGTGGTCGGCGAGGCCGGAACCACCTCACCGTTGCAGAGCGGCCAATGCTGGCCGCAGCCGGCGCCCGAACCGGTCGCGCGAACGTAGGCGCCCCAGAGGACCACCAGGACGTTGTAGACGAGGACGGTCCAGGCGAAGCGCGAGAGTCGGTGATTCACGCAGGTATCCTATCAGCGGGAAGGCTGGCCGCACTCCGACGCCTTTCGGGCGCACGGCCACCAGATTCGACCACGCGCTCCCGCGACGCGCGGGTGTCTGGCTGTCGGGCGGAGTCGATTGCAGTGTGGTCCGGCCTCCAGCCTCCAGTCTCAGCCTCCAGCCCCCAGCCTGACTTAGTTCCCCCCTAGACCTGCACGAACCTGGAGCCCCTCGTCCCGCAGATCGGGCACTCGTCTGGCGGATTCCCGAACTCGATGTAGCCGCAGACCGGGCACAGGTAGAACTTGGTTTCGGCGAGGTCTTTTCCAGCCCGGACGGCATCGAGTGCCGCCTGGTAGAGCTTGGCGTGCACGGCTTCGGCTTCGACGGCGTAGCCGAACATCCGCTGTGCCTTGTGTCCTTCGGCCTCGGCGGTTTCGAGCATGGGCGGGTACATGCTCGTGAATTCGTAGGTCTCGCCGGCAATGGCGCCCTGAAGGTTGTCGGCGGTCGAGCCCACTGCGTCGAGCGCCCTGATGTGCCCCTCTGCATGAATGCGCTCGGCTTCGGCCGTGGTGCGGAACAGTTTCGCGATGTTCGGGAAACCGTCGCGCTCGGCCCGGGCGGCAAACGCACGGTATTTCTGGTTGGCCTGGCTTTCGCCGGCAAAGGCTTCCTTGAGATTTTCGTTGCTGGTGGGCATGTGATGCCTCCGACTGGATGTTATTGAGAAATGACGCGCGTTCCCCGGGGGACGCAATGGGGGAGCGCCCAGGACTGGTCAAAATCATACTACCGAACTCGCATGGCGCCCCCGTGGCCGCCGTATACTTTCAGGCACCTCGCGAAAGCGAGCAGCGCCCCTGTTGGCGGCCGGAAGCCAGATTGTCACATTGACGCTAATTGTTTGCGTGGAATGGTCGAGATTGTACTGAGGGCCATCCCGCCTGCAGCCGGCAGTGTGTCTGCCGGGCAGGCGTTGCGGACGCCTCGGAGTGAGGAGCGAGACGGAATGTTCTCGAAGCAGGCGTTGGATATCGACGCGGCCAGCGTCACCACGACCATCGTCGAGGCGATCAGGGCCCAGGTTCTCGAGCGGCTGCGCCGGCGCGGCGCCGTTGTCGGCCTGTCAGGAGGAATCGACAGCTCGGTCGTGGCGAGCCTCTGCGTGCGCGCGTTCGGTCCCAGAAAGGTGCTCGCGGTGCTGATGCCCGACCTCGCCTCGGCCGACGACTCGCTGCGGCTGGGGCGGATGATGGCCGGGACGCTCGGTATCGAAGCCATCGTCGAGGAGATCGCCCCGACCCTGCAGGGCGCGGGCTGCTACCAACGGCAGGCCCAGGCGATTCGAATGGTGTTCCCGGATTACCAGGACGGCGAAGTGTTCAAGATCGTCCTGCCGTCGATCCTGGCGAGCGATCGGCTGAATGTCGCGCGGTTGACCGTCCGCAATCGCGGTGGCGTGGAGCGCACCGCGCGAATGAGCCTCGAGGCGAATCTTCAGCTGGTCGCCGCCACCAACTTCAAGCAGCGCGTCCGGAAGACGATCGAGTACTACCACGCCGATCGCCTGCACTACGCCGTGGCCGGAACGCCCAATCGCCTGGAGTACGACCAGGGGTTCTTCGTCAAGCAGGGTGATGGCGCGGCTGACTTCAAGCCGATTGCTCATCTGTACAAGTCGCAGGTGTACGCGCTCGCGGCGCACCTCGGCGTACCGGACGAGATTCGCAGGCGTCCGCCGACGACCGACACGTTTCCGATGGAACAGACGCAGGAAGAGTTCTACTTCTCCCTGCCCTACCACCAGATGGACCTGTGCCTGCTCGCGCACAATCTCCACGTCCCGGCCGCCGAGGCCGCCGGCGCGCTTGGCCTCACCGAGGAGCTGGTGGCACGGGTGTTCAAGGACATCGAGCAGAAGCGGCGGGCCACGCGGTACCTGCACACCTCGCCCCTGCTCGTGCAAGAGGTTGACGAGGTCGAAGACTGATGTGCGGCATCGCGGGCGTGCTGACGTTGCGGGAGGATCTGGGCGCTCCTGATGCGGACCAGGTCTCGCGGATGGTTGCGGCTCTCCGCCACCGCGGCCCCGACGAGTTCGGCGCGTACTGCGACGACCGCGTCGCGCTGGGCCACGCGCGACTGTCCATCATCGACCTGTCCACGGGCCAGCAGCCGCTCGCCAACGAAGACGACACGCTGTGGATTGCCTTCAACGGCGAGGTGTACAACTACCTCGAGCTGCGGGAGGAACTCTCGGCGCTCGGCCATCGCTTCCGCACGCGCAGCGATACCGAGGTCATCGTCCACGCCTACGAATCTTGGGGCGTCGCCGCCTTCGAGCGGCTCAACGGGCAATGGGCCGTGGCGCTCTGGGACACCCGGAATCGGCGGCTCACCCTCGCCCGGGACCCGCTGGGCGTGCGGCCGCTGTACTGGTGCGAGCACGGCGGGCGGCTGTTCTTCGCGAGCGAGGTCAAGGCGATCTTCGCGGCCGAACCGTCGGTTCCCCGCGAGTTCGACCCGGCCGGCCTTGCGCAGACCTTCACCTTCTGGACGGTCGTGCCGCCCCAGGGTGTGTTCAAGGGGATCTCGGAGGTCGAGCCGGGACACGTGCGTGTCTACGCTGACGGGAAGGTCACCGATGAATGCTCCTGGCGGCCGCGCTACCCGATAGGGGAGGCTGGCCAGTTCCGCGGCAGCCGTGAAGACGCCGCCATCGCCGTGCGCGACTCGCTCGAGCGCGCGACCGCGCTGCGGATGCTGCGGGCCGACGTGCCGGTCGGCAGCTACCTGTCCGGCGGGCTCGACAGCTCGCTGGTCGCCGCGCTCGGGTTGCGCGCGATGGGACGCCGGTTTCAGACATTCTCACTGCGGTTCGAGGACGCGGAGTACGACGAGACGTCCTATCAGCGCCTCATGGTGGAGCGGCTCGGCAGCGATCACCACGAGGTGATCGTGTCGCGGCGCGACATCGCCGAGGTGTTCCCCGACGTCATCGCCCACACGGAGCGCCCGATCCTTCGCACCGCGCCGGCCCCGCTCTTCCTCCTGTCGAGGCTGGTGCGCCAGGCCGGCATCAAGGTCGTGCTCACCGGCGAGGGCGCCGACGAAATGTTCGCCGGGTACGACCTGTTTCGCGAGGCCAAGGTCCGCCGTTTCTGGGCGCGTCAACCTGCGTCTCAGTGGCGCCCGCGGCTGCTCGAACGGCTCTACCCGTACCTCGCGCGATCGCCGGTATCGCAGCAGGCGATGGCGCGCCAGTTCTTCGGGCGTCGCCTCGACGGGTGGCGGCAGCCGGGTTTCGGCCACGAGACCCGGTGGCACACGACGGGCGGGGTGCAGCGCCTGTTCTCCGCCGACCTGCGCCGCACGATCGAGCCGTTCCACGTGGTGGCTGACCTGCTCGCGGGTTTGCCCGGGGAGTTCGGAGAATGGTCGCCGCTCGCGCAGGATCAGTACCTCGAAGTCAGGACGCTGCTGTCCGGCTACCTGCTCTCCTCCCAAGGCGACCGGATGCTGATGGCCAACTCGGTCGAGGGCCGGTTCCCGTTCCTCGACCGCCACGTCGTGGAACTGGCCAATTCGCTGCCGTCTTCGTATAAGCTGCACGTGCTCGATGAAAAGCAGGTGGTGAAGCGCGCGGCGGCGGATCTGGTTCCGCCGGAGATCCTCAATCGCAAGAAGCAGCCCTACCGCGCGCCGGACGCCCTGTCGTTTGTCGGCCCGCAGGCACCCGAGTGGGTGGACGACGTGCTGAGCGAACGAAGCCTGGCGGATGCGGGTGTCTTCGACCTTCGGGGCGCGGCGCAGCTCCACGCCAAGTGCGTGGCGCGCCAGGGTGATTCACAGTTCTCGAACGCGGACAACATGGCGCTGGTGGGCCTCCTCTCGACGCAACTGCTCCATCGCCGGTTCATCCGGGCGGGCGCCGACCCGCTTCCGCCGGTGTCGTTCACACGGTTCATCGACAGGCGCCGGAAGCCATGATTGACGCGATTGGGTCACAGCACGTCCAGCGTTTTCCGGACGCCGTTCCGCAGGTGCAGGACTACCTGCGGGCGTCCGCGCTTCGGCTTCCCGGCAAGGTGGCGCTGGTGTGCCGTCAGCAGCGGCTCACCTACGCGGACATCGAGGGCCGATCCAACGCGCTCGCTCACGCGCTGGCCCGCCGCGGCATCACGCGCGGCGATCGCGTGGTGGTCTTCGCCGACAACACCGTCGAGACGGCGATCGCGTTCTGGGGGGTGCTCAAGGCCAACGCGGTCGTGTCGATCGCCAGCCCCCTGACGAAGGCCGACAAGCTCGCCGTCATGCTCAACGACTGCGGGGCCTCTGCGCTCATCACGGATGCCGCGCTCGCGCGGGTGTTCGTCCCCGCCGCCTCGAACGCGCCCGGGCTGAAGGTCGTTGTCGTCTGCGGTGCGGCCGAACGGGTCACGGGCGAGGGCCTGCCGCCCATGGTCGCGTGGGAGGCGGCGCTAGGTGCCGAGACGAGCGCCGCTCCCCCGCCGCGGCGGAACCTCGATGTCGATCTGGCGGCCATCATCTACACGTCGGGCAGCACCGGTGAGCCGAAGGGCATCATGCTCACCCACCGCAACATGCTCGCCGCCGCGACCTCGATCACGACCTATATCGGCAACGTCGAAGACGACGTGATCCTGTGCGCGCTGCCGTTGTCGTTCGACTACGGCCTCTACCAGATGATCATGGCGTTCCGCACGGGCGCCCGGCTGGTGCTGGACAAGTCGTTCGCGTATCCCGCACAGATCCTTCGCACGATGATGGACGAAGGCGTGACCGGGTTTCCCGGCGTGCCCACCGTGTTCGCGATGCTCGCCGACATGAAGAACCTCGGCGAATACGACTTCGGCACGGTCCGCTACGTGACCAACACGGCCGCGGCGCTGTCCCTCAAGCACATCGACTTCATCCGGACGACGTTCCGGTCGGCCCGGGTGTTCTCGATGTACGGGTTGACCGAGTGCAAGCGATGCACCTACCTGCCGCCGGACGACATCGACCGGAAACCCACGAGCGTCGGCATCGCCATCCCGAACACCGAGCTCTGGATCGCCGATGAGCAGGGCAACAGGCTCGGGCCGGGCCAGGTGGGTCAGCTCGTGATCCGGGGCGCGACGGTCATGAAGGGCTATTGGGGAAAGCCCGAGGCGACCGCCAGGAAGCTCAGGCCAGGGCCCATTCCCGGCGAACAGGTCCTTTACACGGGGGACTACTGCAAGCTCGATGACGAGGGCTACCTGTACTTCGTCGGCCGGATGGACGAGGTGATAAAGTCGCGCGGAGAAAAGGTGCCGCCCGAGGAGGTTGAACGGGCGCTCGTCAGGATCCCGGGGGTGAAGGAGGCGGGCGTCATCGGGGTGCCCGACGAGCTTCTCGGACAGGCCGTCAAGGCCTTCGTGGTGCTCGAAGACGGGGTCCGGATGACCGAGCAGGCCGTGCGGGTCGAGTGCCAGGCCAGGCTCGAGAGTTACATGGTGCCGAAGTTCATCGTGTTCGCTGCGTCGCTTCCCCGGACAACGACCGGGAAGATCGCCAGGACGGAGCTATCGTGAACGTCGACTCGACAGGCGGCAGCACGTCGAACGAGAGAGAGCAGGCCAGATGATGATCGCGGACCAGTTGCGCCAGTTCGTCACGACCAACTTCTACGTCGCCGACCCGGGTTCTCTCGGCGACGGCGATTCACTGCTCGACGCGGGCATTGTCGACTCGACCGGCGTGCTCGAGCTCATCGGCTTCATCGAGCGGCAGTTCGGCATCACGGTCGATGACGAGGAAATCCTGCCCGAGAACCTGGATTCGATCGCGCGCCTCGCGGCCTTCGTGGCACGGAAGCGGCCCGCCTAGCCAGGCCTACGAACCTCTTCCCGGATTCGCTGGCGCCGGGCCACGCGCCGCTGCGCGCCACCGGGCGTGCGACAGGCGTGGCCTGGGACACCGGGGCGGCGTGGGACATCGCCGCAACCCTCGCCTCGTCTTCCTTCTCTTCCTCCTCCCGGGGCATGCCGAGCGACAGCAGAATCACGAAGATCGTCGGGATGGCATCGAGCGCGATGGCGCCCGCCCACGCGTAGAACACGTCGCCCTTGTAGACCCACACGGCGCGGGCGGCCGGGATCATGGTGAAGGTCTGCGCGCGAGTGTCCTCGTCGAGCGCGCGGCCCCCGGATATCTGCGCGACGACCTTGACGGCGGCGTCCTTGAGCCCCTCCAGCCGGACCAGCGCGTCTTTCTGCTCGGCGGTGTCGTCGGCGCGCGCGGTCGTCGTGAGCGACCCGATGTTCTGGTTCACGACTCGCACGTACGACCTGGAGGAGGCTTCGCCCATGCGCGTCATCACGTCGTTGATCTCACCGAGGATTCGGCTGAAGGCCAGGTTGTTGCGCCGGATCTTGTCGCCTTCCTGCACGTCGGCCGCCTCGGTTTCCGCGGCGACCTTTCGGGCCTGGGCGGTCAGCTCCTTGTACTGGTCGTAGAGCGCCTTCTTGTCCGCGTCGACACCCTTCACCGTCCGGCTCAGGTTCGCGAACATCTGGGCCATGTTCCGGAGCGTCGCGACGACGCTGCCCTCGCCGCGCAGGCCGGAGAAGGCCCCGCGGGTCTCGCGGCTCGCCAGATCTTCGTATTGCTGTCCGAGGCTCGCCAGCTGGGGCGCCAGGTTCGCCTCGAGCGCCGCCTGCCTGAGGAGGCCCAAGGCCTGGGCATCGGCCTGGTCCAGCACGCGCTGCATGTGAATGCTGAGCGCGTCCTTGCCGCCCATCGCAATGACGCTCCACTGCGTCGAGAATCCGAAGGCGAGAGTCAGGACGATCGCCGCGACGATGCCGTAGCCGACCTGCCTGCTGCGGTCGGCGTAGGGAAACCGCCACATCAGGAACAGCGAGAACACGAAGAGGAACGCTCCGCCCGTGATGGCCACGCCCGCCGACACGAGCAGGTCGGAGGTGGAGGTCGCCAGTCCCTGCTGGGTCGTGTACGCGCTCACCGCGCAGGCCAGACCGCTGACGATGGGCATCATGACATTGAGTTTTTCGCGTCGGGTCACAGTGGCTCCTGAACGCGGCCCCGCGTGGTGCCGCGAGACGTGATCAGATCGTAGATAGAGCTACCATGCGCCGCGGTTCGACGGGGTGTCAAGCGCGGGCGCAAACCGAAAACATATTTTCGATCGGGCAGGGAATCCTGGAACCCTGTGGCTCGCCGGGACGTTATTAGTCGGATGGGTGAATCGGATCGATGTTGGCGTTCCGGGACGGCAGCGGCTCGCGTCTGTGTGCGGCCGGACGCTGGAGGGCGCGGAACTTGGTTCGAACGTCGGGCCGATAGATTGAAACCGATAGCCTGAAGCCCGCGGGTCTGGCCGAGATCAGTTGATGTGGGGCCCGGCGCCGAAGTACGGGTTCTCGATAATCCCCAGCGCATTGCCGAACGGATCGCGGACCACGCCGACCTTCACGCCTCCGCCCACGTCCTGGACCGCGCTCAACTCCGATGCCCCGGCCTCGAGGAGGCGCGCGTAGGCGATCTCGGCATTGTCGACTCCCCAATACGCCACGCCTCCGCCCAGCCCCTGCAGCTCGCCCTGAGGCTCCGGGTTCAAGCCGAGCTCGAACCCGCCGATGCTGAAACCCACGTAGAACGGTTCGACGAAGTAGGGTTCGATGCCCAGCACCTTCGTGTACCACTCGCGGGCCTTGTCGAGATTCGGGGCGTAGTAGACGGCCGTTCGAAGACCAAGAAACATCGTGTCACTCCGGATGTCATTCCATCCTAGCGCGAACGCGGCAATCGGGACATGTCTGACGGGTCCAGGCCACTAGTCCATCGCGAGGAATGATCGCACGCGCGCCAGCAGCGACCGGGGCGATTCGGGTGCCGGAGCCGGCAAGGCGGCCGCCTCGGCTTTCTGACGGTCGAGGTCGGCGCGCCGCGTGGCGACCACCGCGCTGATCCGCTCCAGCACGTCCGGATTGTCGAGCGCGACGGCGCGAAGGGCCTCGGCCCGGAGCTCGAGCACCGAGCACTCGGAGGCGGCGAAGACCGACGCCGATCGCGGCTGTCCCGTCAGCAGCGACATCTCGCCGATGTAGCCGGGCGCGTGGATGACGGCCAGCTCGCGGCCGGAGGCTTCGACCACCCGGACCCCGCCGCTGCAGATGATGAACATGGAACTGCCGCCCTCGTCCTGCCTGACGATCGCCTGCCCGGCGCCGTAGATCATCTCAGAGGACGCGGCGATGATCTGCTGCCGCTCCTCGGAGGTCAGCGCCGCGAAGAGGTCCACCGACTCGAGCGCCCGCGCGAGCTCGGGCTCGCGGGCCGGATCGCGATCGGGCCTGTCGGTGTGCCTGTACTGGACCTGAATCGGGAACGGTATCTCGATGCGCTCCCGACGCAGGCCGTAGTAGATCGCGGAGCGGACGCTGTCGAGCGCCGCCGAATCCTGGGTGAAGTCGTCGATCCAGAAGCGCGTCCGATAGGTCATCGCCGAGCTGGCGAAATCCACGAGGTGGACTTCGGGACCCGGCTGCTTCAGCAGCAGCGGGAGCCCTTCGAGCGCGGTGAGGATGACCTGCTTCACCCGGCCTGGCGTGGCGTCGTAGGTGACGCCGACCAGCACCTCGAGGCGGGTGGGCGCCTCGGGCTCGGAGTAATTGGTGATGGCCTCCTTCGAGATGAAGGAATTCGGGAGCACGACCAGATTGCCGGACTTGGTGCGCAGCTTGGTGGCGCGCCACGTCACCTCGTAGACCATGCCCTCGTAGGAGCCGACCGACACCCAATGGCCCACGCGAAAGGGCTTCTCCACCTGGAGGGCCAGCCCTGCGAAGGTGTTCCCGAGGGTGTCCTGCAGCGCAAAGCCCACGACCACCGCACCCACCGCCGAGGTCGTGAGCAGCTTCTCCGGGAGCACGAAGGTCACCACCAGCAGGAACAACCCCGTGATGATGGTGTCCTGCACGATGTTCGGGAACCGTTCCGGGATGCGATCGGCCCGCAGCGGGTTGATGAGGGCCACCACCGCGAGATTGATCGCCGAGAGCGCCAGGAACAGCGCCGCATAGGACTGCACCGACGCGGCGACATCGGCGGTCAGCACGCCCTGCGACAGTGCGACGCTGAGCAGGGCGTAGGCGAGCGAGAGGTACACCGAAAGCCGCAGCTTGCGCCGGACCAGCCGGTTCACGGCCCACGCGCGGACCCCAAGCGTGAGGACGAGCAGGCCGAGGCCGATCGCCACGTGGACGATTGGGTTGCTCATACGTGCAGCGCTCTCGTCGGCCCCTCGCCCTTATTTCAGGTTGCCTTGCTTCCTGAACGCCTCGATGTCCGCACGGGTCAGCGAAACGACCACGAGGGTCGACACGGGACCGCCCTTGGCATTCCGCTCGGTGTCCACTCCTCGCGACGCGCCGGAGCCGGTGACCTCGGCGGACTTCTTCTCGGATCCGCCTGGCTTCAGCAGGTTGGAGAGGCCGAAGATGCCCCCCTTCTTCTTCGGCTCTGCGGCCTTCTCATCGGCCTTTCCCTTGTCCTCGGTCTTGGCCGTGCTCCCGCCCGCCAGGCCCGCCGCGCCGGCGGCGACGGTCGAGATCTCCGTGATCGCTTTGGGCGTGTAGGTGATGTTCGCCTTGAATCGATCCGCCAGCAGCGCGGTCGCGTTCAGGTTCTGGCTCTTCACCTGGCTCTCGAGCTTGTCGAACCGTTCCTGCATCTCCGGGTGCGATGCGAACAGCCCCTGCTTCTGGGTCGACGCCTTGTTGCGGTCGGCGAGTCGCTGCAGGAACGTGTCGAGGCCCGACGGCGAATAGCCGACCTTGTTGGCGAGCACCACGCCGAGGCGATCGGATTCGAGCTCTTCATTCCGCCCGAATCCGGCCATCACCAGCTCGGTGGCCTTGTCGACCAGCCTGTTGAAGAGGGCAGAGTTCCCCTTGAGCGTTTCATCGCCAACGGCCTGGATGCCCTTGCTCTTCTGGATGGCCTTCACGGTGTGTTTCTCGGTCACGTGAATCAGCTCGTGGGCGAGCACGCCCGCCAGCTCGGCTTCGTTCGACATCAGCGCCAGCGCTCCGCGCGTGATGTGGATGAAGCCCCCGGGCGCCGCAAAAGCGTTGACGCCGTCGGTGTCGAGCACGATGAAGGTGTACGACAGGTTCGGCCGGGTGCTCGCCTGCGCCAGCAGCGTTCCGACCAGGCTCACGTAGCGGTGGACCTTCTGATCCTGAACCACCCCGTATCGCAGACGCACTTTTTCGCTCACGGCTGCGCCCAGTCTGATCTCGTCATCCTCGGTGATGATGAGGTCACGGACCTGCTGGGCGCGCTTCAACAGGGATCCGAGCTGCCTCGTTTCGGTTGGCCGCGCCTGGAGGTCCACTGCAGAGGCGAAGGCCATCATCACCCCGCACGCGACGACGACATGTTGTGGCTTCATGGCTGCCCCGTCTTCCAATCCCGGGAATCCCGGGTTTCAGGAATCCACCGCCTTGGGCCGCCGCACCTGGTAGATGGCGACCTCTTTCGACTTGCCCTTCACGACCACGCTGCCAAGGGACTCAATATCATATCGCCCTTTCAGGCGGATCCGCGTCTCGTCGCTGATGATGATGTGCGTCGAATACTGCTTGTTGAGTGACTCGAGCCGTGAGCCGAGGTTCACCGCGTCGCCGATGACGGTGTAGCTCATGATCGTGTCGGACCCGATGTTGCCCGCCACCATCTCGCCGGTAT
The DNA here is from genome assembly GCA_963843385.1 of uncultured Acidobacteriota bacterium. Taxonomy (GTDB): domain Bacteria; phylum Acidobacteriota; class Vicinamibacteria; order Vicinamibacterales; family JAKQTR01; genus CAVOHU01. The sequence goes on along the minus strand of CAWJJY010000001.1, from coordinate 153,363 downwards.
TGACGCCCACGCCGATGTCGAGCGTCGGCCGGCCTTCCGCCGCCCATTTCGCGTTGAGGGTCTCGAGCGCTTCGAGCATCTCGATCGCGGCCGAGACGGCGTGGTCGGCATGATCGGGATCGGCGAGCGGCGCGCCGAACAGCGCCATCACCATGTCGCCCACGAACTTGTCGACCGTCGCCTGGTGGCGGAACAGGACGCCGACCATCTTCGTGAAGTGCTCGTTGAGCTGGCCGACGATGTCCTCGGCCCTGCCCTTCTCGGCGAACGTGGTGAACCCGCGAATGTCGGAAAAGAGCACCGTCATCTCGCGGCGCTCGCCCCCGAGGCGGGCCTTGGTCGGGTCGGCCATCAGCTCGTTGAAGACGTCGCGCGAGACGTAGCGCGAGAAGACCTGCTTCACCTGGCGCTTCTCGCGGCCCTCGACGAAATACTGATACGCGGTGGCGCCGAAGGTCGTGAGCAGGATGCCGAGGACCGGCCGCGTCACCTGGATCCAGATGCCTGCACCTCCGAGCGCGAGCGACGCCGCGCCAAGCAGGATCAGCAGCGCCGACGCGACGACGACGGTCCACCAGACCGTCAGGAAGACGCCGCAGACTCCGATCACGAGAGCGCCGAGGAGCAGGATCGCGACGCCAGTGATCGGGCGGGCCGGCTGCATGAACCGGTGCGACAGCAGGTTGTCGATGATGTTGGCGTGCACCTGCATGCCCGGCATCTTTCCGCGCGCGAATGGCACCGTGAACAGGTCGCTCAGGCCCGCCGCCGTCGTGCCGATGATGACGATCTTGTCGCGGAACACGGCGGGATCGATCGACGGCTTCTGGCCGGATCGGATCTGCTGCTCGGCGTAGAAGAGGTCGTAGAAACTGAAGTCGGGGTAGGTGGACTTGCCGCCGGTCAGCACCGAGCCGGTGAATCGGATCAGCATGCGGCGCGCGGCGGTGTCCGGACCGTAGAGGCTGGGAATGCTCGCGTCCAGCAGCGGCGCGTCCGCCTCGCCCACCCGCAGGATTGCGCCGGATCGCTGCACCCCCTTCGTGCCGAGCCGCAGCGACTGGAGCGCCGCGGCGACACCGAGCGAGGGCACGCCGACCGGCCCCACACGGACAAAGGGCGCGGTTCGACGCACCGGGCCGTCCGGGTCGAGGATCATCAGGTTGTGTCCGACCGCGGCGGCAGCCTTCGTCAATGCCTCGTACGGCAGGATGACGCCCGGCCGCGCCTCGAATTCGGGGTCAGCCTCGAAGGGCTGGCCTGCCTTCAGCACGTCGACTGCCGTGCGATCGAGCTGCGCGAGCTCGTCGGCGGTCACGTCGGCCGCCAGGACGACATTGGCGGCCTTCTCAGCCGATGCAGCCAGCGCGCGGTCGGATTCCTCCCCGGTCCACGTTTCGCCTCCCACGGTGAAGGTGCGCCGGTCACGTTCGGTGAACAGCACGTCGTAGACAATCACGCGGGCCGGGCCCCGCGCGAGGAAGTCGATAACTTCCGCGTGGACCAGGCGCGGCCAGGGCCAGCGCCCGACGGTGGGTTCGAGCCTGCGAATGCTGCTGTCGTCGATGGCCACCAGCGCGATGTCCCGGCGTGCCTTTGCCGGGTCGGCCGTCAGGCGCACCCGCACGTCGTAAGACTTCAGCTCGACCGTCTCGAAAAACGAGAGCTGGCCGAGCAGCCAGGCCAGGCCGGCGGCACCAAGCGCGAGTGCCGCTCCGTGGACGAACTTGGCCCAGCGGGACCGCCTCATCTTAGTGTGCTCCTTTCTGCCAGGCTTCTCGCTGCCGGCATCGGGCTGCCGGCCGCACCATGAGCCTCGCCGATCGCGGATCACAGGAGCCGAGAAACAATGGACTCATCGCCCCAAAGACCCCGTGGCGGCGGCTCGTGGCCTGCGGCACGTAGCCGGTAGCCGAACGCCGCGAGCCTGCGAGCCGCTCCCGGAGCGATAATGTCGCCATGTCGCTGCCCTATCTCGACGAGCCAGCCATTCGATCCGCGATCACGCCAGCCGACGCCGTCGACGCGGTGCGCGAGGCCTTCCGCGCCGATGGTGAAGGCCGGACGCGCGTCCCGGCCGTGATCAACCTGCCCATCCCGGGAACCCGGGGCGAGTTTCACGTCAAGACGGCCTGGGTTCAGGGCGCGGGCCTGGTCGCGATCAAGGTCGCCTCTGGATTCTACGACAATCCCGCGCGAGGGCTGCCGACCGGGTCGGGCCTGATGGCGCTGTTCGACGCGGAAACCGGGATGCCCGTCGGGCTGCTCTTCGACAACGGGTTTCTCACCGACATCCGCACGGGCGCGGCCGGGGCGGTGGCGGCGGACTGCCTGGCCCGGCGTGACATCGAGACGGTTGGCATCATCGGCACCGGCATCCAGGGCCGGCACCAGGTTGTCTGCCTGCGCGAGGTGCGGCGCTTTCAGCGCCTTGTCGCGTGGAGCCCCGATGCACCCGGCCTCGAATCGGTACTGCGCCGAGATGCGTGAGATCCTGGGCATCGAGGTTGTCTCCGCCCGAGGCCCGGAGCAGGTCTGCCGGGCAGCGGATGTGCTGATCACGGCGACTCCTTCGCGCGAGCCCTTCGTGAGGGTCGACTGGCTCAAACCCGGCGTGCACGTCACCGCGCTCGGAGCGGACGCCCCCGGCAAGCAGGAGCTCGACGCGGAGTGCATCGAGAGGGCGGATCTGGTAGTGGTCGATCGGCTCAGCCAGTGCGCGGCATTCGGCGAGGTGTCGCGGGCGATCGCGGCCGGCCGGTTCACCGAAGGGCGGGTCCACGCCGAGCTGGGGGAAATCGTGGCGGGCCGGAAGCCCGGGCGGTCCGGGGACCGGCAGATCACCGTGTGCGACCTGACCGGGGTGGGATTCCAGGACACCGCGATCGCGGCGCTCGCGTGGAAGAAGGCTAAGGGCCTGGGGCTTGAGGCTTGAAGCTTGGGGGCGGCCAGGAGTCAGCGGGACGACGGCGGGTTCAGGGCATGACTACGTTCAGACGAGCGCAAGCCTCGAGCCGCAAGCCACAAGCCACAAGCCACAAGTTGTAGGATAATTGGTACCGGTACGGGGATTCGAACCCCGGTCCCGTGGCTGAGAACCACGTGTCCTGACCCCTAGACGATACCGGCACTCGCCGACCAGAAACTCTGATCTTACCGCCAGTTAGTGCGGATCGTCAACTCTCCGGGCCTTCCTCCGATGTCGTTCAAGACCATCCTCGTTGCCATCGTCCTCGTTGCCGCGATCGTTGTGGGTGTCGCCTGGTATTTCGCCGGCCAGGAGCCCGGTCCCGTCCTGCAGCTCCGCCGCCCGGGACCGACAATCGGCCGCCAGGTCACCGTCGAATTCGCGGCGACCGCACCTCGCGGCCGCATCAAGACCCTCGAGGCCGTGCTCGAGCAGAACGGCCAGACCATTCCGCTCGTGTCGCTGGCTTCGCCGGCCGACGCAGCCTTTACGCAGGAGACGCCCGAGCGCATGCGCGTCGTGCGTGCGATGCCGGCCGCGGCCCTCTCCGCGCTGAAGGACGGTCCGGCTCGCATCCAGATCACCGCGACGCGCCCGGTGCTCTACGGCTTCCGCGAAGCACAGACTCGCGTGTCCTTCCCGTTGACCGTGCGGCTGAGGAAGCCGGCGCTGAGCGTGGTCTCGACGGGTCATCGCCTCAACCTCGGAGGAGCCGAGGTCATCCTCTACCGCGTGACCCCGCCGGACGTCGTGTCGGGCGTGCAGGTCGGGGACCTGTTCTACCCGGGCTTTCCGGCCTCAGGGGCCGGCCTGAAGACCGATCCCTCGTTGAGGATCGCCTTCTTCGCGCTGCTCTACGACCAGGACGCCAGGACGCGGATGCAGTTGGTGGCGCGCGATGAAGCGGGCAACTCGAGCACGGCTGAGTTCGACTACAAGGTCACCGTCAAGCGCATCAGGCGAAGCCGGGTCATCGTCGACGACTCGTTCCTCGCGCGGGTGGTCCCGGCCATCCTGAAGGAGACACCGGACCTGCAGATGAGGTCGGCGACCTCCGACGAGCGCCTCAACGCGTTCCTGAAGATCAACTCAGAGCTCCGCCAGCGGAACGCGGCGATGATCGAGAAGATCGCGACCGGCACCTCCACCGACATGCTCTGGAAGGATGCGTTCCGGCGCCTGGGCGGCACCAAGACCGAGTCGGCATTTGCCGACTACCGGACCTACCTCTACGGCGACAGAGACGTGGATCATCAGGTCCACCTCGGGTACGACCTTGCCGCCACGCGCGGGATGCCGGTGGCGGCAGCCAATGCGGGGCGCGTCATGTTCGCCGGCTCGCTCGGCATCTACGGCAACACGGTCATCCTCGATCACGGCATGGGTCTCCAGTCGCTCTACGCGCACATGTCGTCGATGGAGGTCGAAGCCGGCGATCGGGTGGCGCCGGGCGAGGCGCTCGGGCGCAGCGGCATGACGGGGCTGGCAGCCGGCGATCACGTCCATTTTTCGATGCTGGTCGCAGGCCGGCCCGTCAGCGCCATCGAGTGGTGGGACCAGCACTGGATCCAGGATCGCATCCTCAGGAAGTTCTCGGAGGCCTCAGGGACGGCCGGCCCCGGTGCCGGTGCCGCAGCCGCAGCCCAAATCCCGGCACCGGTCACGCCCAGGCCTCGTGCGAAGCGCCCTCGGAAGCGGTGAGGCTGGCTACGCGCCGCTGATGTCGAGGATCTCGCGGCAGACCCTGAGACACTCCGTGCAGACCTGGCCCTCAGGCGCCGGCACAAGCGTCCGGTCCTGCGAGCGCCGCTTCCCGCAAAACGAGCACTTCGCAGAGGCAGAAGGACTTTGAGCCGTGTCCCGGCTCAGATTCGTTGTCTCGCGTCCAAGGGCTCGCGAGGCGGCTCTATTCCCGTAGCGGACTCGTGTACTATGAGAACGGTCCGCGGAACATGAACAGACCTCCTGTCGAAGCGGCGGCGCCGGGCAACGCGCAGATGGGCGAGTTCGCCTCGGTCCGCAGCCGCACGGCCGACTACGTCGAGCTGACCAAGCCCCGCGTGAACGTGCTCGTGGTCGCGACCACGCTGCTGGGGTACTACATGGGTGCCACCCCGGAGGGCACCTTCTCCCTGCTCCTCAATACCGTCCTCGGGACCACGCTGGTCGCCAGCGGCGCGTCGGCGTTCAACGAGCTCATCGAACGGGACCTCGACGCGCTGATGCGCCGGACCAGGAACCGGCCCCTACCGACGGGCCGGCTGACGTCCAGGCCCGCGATGATCTTCGCCGTCATCCTGTCGATCGCCGGCGTGGTCGAGCTGGCCGTCGGCGCGAACCTCCTGGCGGCCGTGGTTGCGTCGGTCACGCTGCTGACCTACACGCTCCTGTACACGCCCCTCAAAACGCGGACCTCGCTCGCCACTATCGTCGGCAGCGTGCCGGGGGCGCTGCCTCCGATGATCGGCTGGGCCGCCGCGCGCAACTCGCTTTCCATCGAAGCGTGGATCCTCTTCGCCATCGTCTTCCTGTGGCAGATGCCGCACTTCCTCGCGATTGCGTGGATGTACCGGGAGGACTACAAGCGCGCCGGGTTCCCTCTGCTCCCGATCGTCGAACCGGACGGCGCCAGCACCGGACGCCAGGCCCTGGTCTATGCGGCCGCCCTCGTCCCGGTCAGCCTGGCCCCGACGGCCGTCGGGCTGACCGGCGGCGTGTATCTGGTTGGAGCGGCCGCGTGCGGGATCGTCTTCGTGGCTTTAGCCTGGCAGTTCGCCCGCCGACGAACCGCGCCGATCGCGCGCAGGCTGTTCTTCTGTTCGATTGCGTACCTGCCGGTGCTCTGGGGCCTGATGATTTTCGGCCGAGCGCACTAAGGGTCGAGCGCGCCGGGCGCGCGCTACAGGAGCGGCCCCGACGCTGGCGGGTGACTAGGATCAATCGATGGATGTCGCGAGTCTCCCGGCAGTCAATGCCACGCTGAACGGCATTTCGGCCGTCCTGCTGACCACCGGGTACGCGTTCATTCGAAGCAAGCGCGTTGGACTGCATCGGGCCTGCATGCTGAGCGCGTGCACGACCTCGGTACTCTTCCTGGTCTCGTATCTCACCTACCACGCCATTGCGGGCTCGAAGCACTTTCCGGGGACGGGCGCCATCCGGCAAGTCTACTTTGCAATCCTCATCAGCCACACCCTGCTCGCCGCGCTCGTCCCGCCTCTCGCGATCACGACGCTCGTGCTGGCGCTGAAGGGCCGCTTCGATCGACACCGGCGCCTCGCGCACTGGACGCTGCCGATCTGGCTGTACGTGTCAGTCACCGGCGTCGTGATTTACGTGATGCTCTATCAGATGTGACTTCGGCCCGGCCTTATGCCCTAAGCCTCAGACGGCTGGAGGCTGGCGGCTGCGGCATTCAGGCGTGACACGGCCGCAAGCCCCGAGCCCTATGCCCTAAGTCTCAGACGGCTGGAGGCTGGCGGCTGGAGGCTGGCGGCATTCAGACGTGACACGGCACCAAGCCCCGAGCCTGCTGTGCCGTTATCTGTATAGCAAATACTTCGCCCGAAGCAGCCGCCACCTTGCCTCCGGGCTCGCCCATCCGGCGGCGATGTCGGACGGATCGTCCCCGGCCTTGATGCGGCTGACCGTCCGCGCGCCGAGCAACGTTTTGGCCTGATCGATCTTGAAGTCCGAGGGATACCGGCGATATAGCGCCGACGCGATCTCGACGCCGGTCCGGACCGGCCTGAGCTGCCCGCGGTCGGTGACCACCATGAACACGCCGTTGCACGCTTCGTTCGCGTACTTGCTCGAGACGGGCGTAAAACTCTCCGGATAGAAGCGGACGCCGGGCAGCGCGCGGACGTTGAGCTCTGCAGCCAGTTCAACTCCGTTGATCCAGGGCGCGCCGATGTGCTCGAACGGTGTGTCTGTGCCCCTGCCGACCGACAGGTTGGTTCCCTCGATCGAACCGATTCCTGTGTACAGCGTGGCCTGGTGCAGGTTCCGCATGTTGGGCGACGGGTTCACCCAGGCCAGGCCCGTCTGGTCGAACCACCAGTCGCGCTGCCAGCCCCTGACCGCGACGACAGTCAGATCTGCGCCTATCTTGTTCTCCGCGTTGAACAGGCGCGCCAGCTCGCCAAGTGTCATGCCGTGGCGGATCGGCATCGGGAAGTAGGCCGTGAATCCGAGCTCGGCCGGCTCCAGCGTGGGGCCCTCGACCTGGAATCCGTCGATCGGGTTCGCGCGGTCGAGCACCACCACGGCGATCTTCCGCTTCGCCGCCTCTTCCATCAGATACGCCAGCGTCGTGGTGTAGGTGTAGAACCTGGCACCGACATCCTGCAGGTCCACGACCACCGCGTCGAGGCCCTTCAGCATCTCATCGGTCGGGCGCAGCGTCGCACCGTAAAGGGAATAGATCGGGAGCCCGGTCTTCTCGTCGCGCGAGGTATCGACCTTCGCGTCCAGGACGCCGCGGATGCCATGCTCCGGGCTGAACAGCGCGGCCAGCTTCACGCCGGGTGCGCCGGCCAGCACATCGATGGTCGTCGCGCCGGTGCGGGTACGCCCAGTGTGGTTGGTGAGGAGCCCAACCGTCTTGCCCTGGAGAAGCCTTGAACCCTTCTGCGAGAAGCACGTCGACGCCGTTCAGCGTCCTGCCCTCGCCGGTCGCCCGCGCCGCGGCCCCGCTCGCGCCGAAGTCCCCGCCCGTCATGATCTGCTCGCGCAGCACGTTGGCAGGCGCGGGATCGCGCAGCGCCGAGGCGACGACGGTCGCGACTCGCGCCCGCAGCGGCGTGACGTCGCCCTTGCCGTCCGGATGCACCCGGTTCGACAGGAACACGACGTAGGCGCGCGTGACCGGATCGATCCACAGGGACGTTCCGGTGAAGCCGGTGTGGCCGAACGATCCGATCGGGAAGAGCTCTCCCCGGTTCGACGAGTACGCGCTGTCGAGGTCCCATCCGAGCCCTCGCCGGCTGGCCATGCCGTCCTCGGTCGCCCGGGTCGTCATCTTGGCCACGGTGAGGGGCGAGAGGATGCGGACCCCGTTCAACGCGCCGCCGCCGAGCAGCATCCGGCAGAACTTCGACAGATCGTGACTCGTGCTGAACAGGCCGGCGTGACCGGCGACGCCGTCCATGCGGCGCGCCGTCGGGTCGTGCACGACGCCGCGCAGCATCACCTGGTTGGGCCCCTGGCACGGCCAGCCGAGCGGCGTGCAGCTCTCGGTCGGAGCGATGCGCCCCCGCCACGACTCGGGCGGGTTGAACGTCGTCTCGGTCATGCCGAGAGGCTGGAACACCCGCTCGCGCGCGAACAGGTCGAGCGGCTGCCCGCTGACGCGCCTGACGATGTCGCCGAGGAGGAAGAAGTTGATGTCACTGTAGATGAAGCGCTCGCCGGGCGCAGCCACCGGCACCTCCTCGCAGGCGCGCTCGATTGCCGACTCGGCCCCGCGGAACTCCTCGTTCAGATCGATGTCGGGCCTCAGGCCCGACACGTGCGTCAGCAGGTGCCGGATGGTGATGGCGTTCTTGCCGTATTTCCCGAACCCGGGGATGAAGGTCGCAACCCGATCGGTCAGGCGAATCCGGCCATCCTCGATCAGGATCATGACGCTCGTCGTGGTCGCCACCACCTTGGTGACCGATGCCATGTCGAAGATGGTGTCGGGCGTCATCGGTTCGATCGCCGGCACGACGGCACGATTCCCGTAGGCCCTCTCGTAGACGATGTCGTCGCCCCGGCCGACGAGCAGCACGGCGCCCGGCAGCAGCTTCTCGCCAATGGCTTGCCGTATCAGCTCATCGGCTCGTGCCATGCGGGAAACGTCGATGACCGCGGACTTGGCGGTCATGGCGGGCGAAGGCGCACGCTGGCCGTCGACGGCGAGCGTGAGCCCGACGAGCATCAGGGCGAGAGCAGCAGGTCGATGGTGCATGGCGGCCTCGGCGAAGGGCTGGTTACTGGCAGGTAAGTGTCCCGAATCCGGGCCGCGTTGACAAGTAGCCGCTCGGGACTCGCGGCAGCCGGGCAGACCCGGCGGAGAACGCCCGGGCGAATGGAGCGGTGGCCAGAGCCGGCGGCCTTCTCCCTGTGGTACGATTGGGCCGGCGTGAGAGTCCCTGTCGCTGCTGCCACCATCGTGATCGGCGTCTGCCTGGCGGGAATGCCAGGCACCTCGACGCAGGCTCCGGCCATGAGCACATCGGAACATCGCGGGCTGACCGCCGTGACCGGCTTGAAAGTCGGCCACTTCACGCTGTCCGAGCGCCCGACGGGGTGCACCGTCGTGCTGGCTGAACAAGGGGCCGTCGCCGGCGTGGACGTCCGCGGCGCGGCTCCGGGAACCCGCGAGACCGACCTTCTGAACCCGGTGAACCTGGTCGACACGGTACAGGCCATCGTGCTTGCCGGCGGCAGCGCGTTTGGTCTCGACGCGGCGTCGGGTGTCGTCCGTTATCTCGACGAGCACAAGCTGGGATTTCCGACGGCCTACGGCCCTGTTCCAATCGTGCCGGCCGCCATCCTCTTCGATCTCGGCGTTGGATCGAACCCCGCGATTCGGCCCGGCCCCGACTGCGGCTACCGGGCGGCGACCTCGGCCACATCCGGGCCCGTGCAGGAAGGCAGCGTGGGCGCGGGCGCGGGCGCGACCATCGGCAAGATCAAGGGCGCCGGGTTTGCCATGAAGGGTGGCATCGGCAGCTCGTCCATCACGCTCAGCGGGGGTCTGACCGTCGCGGCGCTGGTCGCGGTCAACGCCTTCGGCGACGTCATCGATCCGTCCACGGGCCGCATCGTGGCGGGTGTTCGCACGGCGGACGGCAAGGGCTTCGCTGATGCGCGACTCCTGGTGCGGGCCGGCGCGACCCTTCCCGGATCGGTGGGCCAGAACACGAGCATCGGGGTGGTCGCCACCAACGTGCGGCTGACCAAGACCCAGGCCACCCGCGTCGCCCAGATGGCCCACGACGGCCTGGCGCGGGCGATCAGCCCGGCCCACACGCCGTTTGACGGCGACACGCTGTTCGTCCTGGCCACCGGCACGAGCACCCAGCCGGGCGACGTCGCGACAATTGGCGCCCTCGCCGCCGAAGTGGTCGCCGATGCGGTCTTGCGGGCGGTCCGACACGCCACCGGCCTTCCAGGCTACCCCTCGGTTCGCGACCTGTCGGGCCCATCGCGATAGGACGCCTGCTCCAGGCATGTCCCCTCATCTTCCCCTGATTGCCCTGTACTCGGCAGGGCTCATCGCGCTCGGACTGTTCCTCGGGCGCAAGGTCAAGAGCACCAGCGGGTTCTTCGTTGCCAACAGGGGCCTGAGCGCTGGGCTGATCTTCTCGACGGTGCTTGCGGCCAATATCGGCGCCGGTTCCACCGTCGGCGCCACGGGCCTCGGCTACCGGTACGGGCTGAGCGCATGGTGGTGGAACGGGTCGGCGGGAATCGGGTCGCTGATCCTCGCGCTCTGGATCGGCCCGCGCATCTGGCGCCAGGCGTCCAAGTTCGGATTCCTCACCGTCGGGGATCTGCTCGAGCATCATTTCGGCCCGAAGGTGCGGGCTACGATCTCGTCGATTCTCTGGTTCGCCACGCTGGCCATCCTGGCCGGCCAGATCATCGGGATCGGCCTCATCCTCAACGTGGTGGCCGGCCTGCCGAAGGCTGCCGGATGCGTCGTTGGCGGGGTGCTGGTCACCTCCTATTTCACCGCCGGAGGCCTGCACGGATCCGCGTGGGTCAACATGGTCCAGCTGACCGTGAAGCTGGCCGGCTTCGCGATCGCCCTTCCGGGGATCTGGTTCGGGGCGGGCGGATGGGACGGCCTGATGAGGGCTGCGCCGTCTGCCGACTACGGGGCGTTCTGGCACGGCACGACGTCGGCGTCCTTCCTCGTGCTGCTCGTGCCCGCGTTCATGAGCTCGCCCGGCCTCTTGCAGAAGGCATACGGCGGCAAGCACGAACGCGCCGTGCGAACCGGCATCGGGCTGAACGCCCTGGCGCTGCTCGCCTTCGGTTTCATCCCCGCCTTGCTGGGCATGGCCGCCCGCCTCCATCATCCCGGGCTGCCTCAGGAACTCGCGCTGCCGACCCTGCTCGCGCGAGACCTCCCGCTTGGTCTGGGCAGTCTCCTGCTGGCGGCCATTTTCTCGGCGGAGCTCAGCGCGAGCGATGCGGCGCTCTTCATGCTCTCCACCTCCCTTTCGCAGGATCTCTACCGGAGGTTCTTCAGGCCCGACGCCCCCGACAAGGCGGTGCTCCGCATGGCGCGCATCGCGGCGATGGGCGGCGGGGCGCTCGCCGTCGTGCTCGCCACGCTTCTCCCGACCATTGTCGGGGCACTCAGCATCTTCTATGCGATGCTCGGGGCCTGCGTGTTCGTGCCGGTCCTTGTCGCCCTCTTTTCGCGCCAGAGCAGGCGGCGCGAGGTTGGATGGTCGGTCGCGGCCGGGGCTGTCTCCGCGGTGGTCGTGCAGATCGTGCTGGGCGGCTCCGCGTCCGGGATGTGGACCCCGGCGTCGGCCGGTCTGCTCGGGGCCGTCGGCGCTTACCTGATCGCGTTGGCCTGGACCAAGGCTACTTCCACCGCAGGACGCTGAACGTGTTCGCGTAGTCATCGGTCCAGACCCGCTGGGGCGATCCGGGCACCCATCCCCATCCCGAGGCGGCAGACAGCGGGGCGAGCGTCTCCGGGCGGGGCGCGATGACGATCCAGTCTGAGGCCGCATACCCGAGCAGTTCTTCGCTCTCCGACAGCCTCGGCTCCGACTTCCACATGCACTCGAGCCCTGCATCCCGCGCCAGGTCGGCGACCGGTCTTCCGAGCGCCATGAATCGATTGGAAATGTGGAAGGCTATCAGGCCATCCGGCGCAAGCCTCGACAGGTAGACGCGAAGGGCCTCCCGCGTCAGCAGGTGGACGGGAATCGCGTCGGAGCTGAACGCGTCGATGATGAGCACGTCATACCTGGCGAGTGATGCGTGTTCGAGCGACCACCGCGCATCGCCGACGACGACCTTCGCGGACACCGCGCACTGTCGAAGGTAACTGAAGTAGCCGGTGGGGCCCGCCAGGCGGGCGACGGCCGGGTCGAGTTCGAAGAAGGTCCACGACTGGCCGCGTGTCGCATAGCTCGCCAGCGAGCCGGTGCCAAGACCCACCACCGCGATCGATCGTGGCTCGCGTTGCCCCAGCGAGCCGAACACCTGGCCGATCGGCCCCTGGCGCCCGTAGTACGACAGCGGTTCCCGTTCGCGGTCTGCTTCCAGGCTTTGCGCGCCGTGCAGCGTGCTCCCGTGGTACAGCAGCCGGAGGTTGTTCACCCGGTCGATGGCGACGCGGTGCACGCCGAAGAAGCTGCGCTCGACGTGTTCGAGCTCGCCGAACCCGCTCGGGCGAACGGTCGCGGAGAGGAGCAGCGCGGCGACGCCGAGGCCGAATCGCACCGGTCTGCCAGAGAAGCTGACGCACGCGACGGCCAGCATCGCGGTGGTCGCGACCAGGACCGCGTACGAGCTGCCGAACGGCAGGCGCGGAACCGCCACGAAGAGGCCGGCAGCGCACGCGCCGAGCAGGCCAGGGAACAGCAGGTCGTTCAGGTTCGGACCCTCGGCCCGTGCGCGGTTCCGGAATGGTGTCACGAGACATGCCGCGACAAGCGCGATCGGGTACTCGAGCGTCGTCGAAAAGACCCGCGGCGCGACAATCGCGTTGAAGAGCCCGCCGAGCGTTCCGCCAATCGAGAGCCAGAGATAGAACAGCGTGAGGTGATCGCGGGCGGGCCGATCCTCGGCCAGCTCGCGATGACAGGCCATGGCGATCACGGCGAATGTGATCAGGTGGAGCGGCACCACCAGCCAGGCTGGCGAGGAGGCCTCGATCACCAGCGTCGCCACTTCGGCTGCGACGACCACCGGCAGCGCAATCAGCACGGCGCCGCGCGGGATGATCGGCCGCCTGGCAAAGCACAGCACGAAGGTCAGCAGGTAGATGACGAGCGGAATGATCCAGAGAAGCGGAACAGGAGCGACATCGGTGGTGATGTAGCTGGTGACTCCCAGGAGCAGGCTCGACGGCACGGCCGAGAGCGCCAGCCAGCGCAGCTGCCGGGCCCACGACGGCGCAGGCGTCCGGAGAATCGCCGCCTTGCCCCCGGTGCGAACGCGGTGCTCCGACGCCGTGTGGGTGGCGAACGCGCAGGCTCCGACCAGCAGTACGAACCCGCCGTAGGCCCATGCCCAACCCACGGCCTGGGTCCGGACCCCGAACCAGGGCTCGACCACGACCGAATAGGCCAGCAGCGCGGCGATGCTTCCCAGGTTGCTGGCCTGGTAGAGGAAATAGGGATCCTTGGCCTCGGGATGTTCGCCGTGCGAGAACCAGTGCTGCAGCACCGGCGAGGTGGTCGCGACCGCGAGAAACGGCGGGCCGATCGACACGGCGAGCAGGCCGAGCAGCCAGGCAATCGGCGAACTCTCCGAAGGCGCGGTCCAGTGCCGGGAAACCCCGATCGGCAACTCGATCAGGGCCGACAGCAGGAGCACGGCGTGAACGAGGATCTGCGCGCGCGGGCGCAGCCAGCGTGCGGTCGCCCAGGCGTACAGATAGCCCAGCAGCAGCGTGAACTGGAAGAACAGCAGGCACGTGGTCCAGCCTGCCGGGGCGCCGCCCAGCAGGGGCAGCACCATGCGGCCGAACATCGGCTCCAGCAGGAAGAGCAGTGCCGACCCCAGGAAGAGGGCGGCGGCGAAGAGCAGGATGAGAGCTCGTGACGGCATCAGCCGGCGGAAGGGCTATGGTAAAGGCGCCTGCCGGACCCCGGGCGAGGAGAGCCTGGAGGTGGCACGGCCTAAGAATGTACTCCACGCCATTCTCCAACACACCATGTTTGGCGATCCCGCCAATCCCTCCCGATTCGGCAGGAGGTCGAAGCCGCGAGGTGTCCCGCGAGCGCTCGTGCTACACTCGGCCGCCTTCAGCCGCCGCTGCGAGTCACTTTGGGGCCTTCGGTGTCGGGAGGTCACGCGGCCGACAGACGGGCTTCGGCCGCTTCGCACCGGCTCGAGCGTGCGGTTGGCGATTGAGGGTCAGTGATGAACGAACCCGGACTGGATGTCGTCGCCAGCGAGCTGCCGCCAGCGCTGTCGCGTCCCGCGGTCTGGATCCTCCTGCTCATTCCCCTGGCGTTCGTTCCCCTGTTTCGAGTGACCTTTCCCCACGTCGGACTCTGGCCGGCAGCAGCCGTCGCCATCCTCAGCCTTCGTACGCTGGGCGGTTCGCCCTCTCCCGCCGACCGCGCGGTGGCGCGGGGCGGCATCGCGGTGGTCATCGCAACGGCCGTGTTCACTGCCGTCACGCTCCTCTCCGATAACCTCCCCGGCAACATCCCGCAACTGGAAATCGGCAAGGGAGGCAAGGCGACCGACTGGTGGATCAAGGGCGCCACCTTCGCCGTGCTGATTCTCTCGATCTCGCTGCACGAGTGCGCCCACGCCCTGAGCGCCTGGTACTCGGGGGATTCGACCGCGAAGGACGCCGGGCGGCTCACGCTCAACCCGATACGTCACGTTGACCTCTTCGGCACGATCATCCTCCCGGCCATCCTCACCGTCCTGCCTGGCGGCCTCGTGTTCGGCTGGGCCAAGCCGGTGCCGGTCGCCCCGGGTCGTTTCCGCAACAGGCGACGCGGAAGCGTGGCGACCTCGGTCGCCGGTGTCGCGGCGAACCTGACGCTGGCGCTGTTGTTCGCCTCCACGCTCGGAGCGATCGGGATCATGCTGCACTCCCGGTACCCGGAGATGACCAGCCAGGGCTTCATGAATCCCTGGGCCCAGGTGGAGTTCGCGGGGCTCCCGGGTGCTGCCGGGTGGGTGCTGCTGGTGGAGATCCTCAAGAGCGGCGTGTCGCTGAACATGATCCTCTTCTGCCTGAACATCCTTCCCGTGCCGCCGCTGGACGGCTTCGGCCTCCTCGAAGGCGTGGCGCCGCAGGCGGTCCAGCCGCTGCTCGCCCGCGTGCGCGGGTGGGGAGCGATCCTCTTTCTTGGGCTGGTCTTCACCAAAGCGCTCGACTACCTGCTCATTCCAGGCGCCCTGATCGCGCTGTTTCTGAACTACATCGCGGGGGCTCTCGCCAAGCTGGGGTGACTCGCTGCCGTGCCTGTGGAGCGCCGCCCAGGTCGGCGCCCCACGAGGCCCTTGGACCGGCGACCGCAGACGGTCACCGGCCCACAGCGCCCACAGGCGTCACTATAACGAAAGCGGTCAGATCACTTGTCAAACGCAAGCGGTCAATTCACTTGTCAACAACATGCACGCGATCGCGTCTTGACGGTCCGGCGGCGTGTCGCCATAATGAATGAATAGTCATTCATCGAGGAGTCCGCCGTGGCTCGAGGACCGATCAGGGCGCACCGGGCTGAGGGTCCGGTCCCGCGCGCCGCCAAGACCCCGGCCGCCCGCAGCGACAAGCATGCGCACATCCTGAGGGCGGCGACCCGGGTGTTCGCCCGCAACGGGTTCTTCAACGCGCAGATGGCGGACATCGCGCGCGAGGCCGGCGTCGCGGCGGGCACGGTCTACCTGTATTTCCGCAACAAGGACGACCTGCTGGTCTCGATCTTCGACCGGGTCATGCGCGAGGCCATCGCCGAAGGACGGACCGCGCTGGCGGGCGTCCGGGATCCGGTGGCGCGGCTGCGCGTGATCGCGCGCCAGCACCTCGATCGCCTCGGCCGCGACCGGGATCTGGCTGTCGTCTTCCAGGTCGAGCTGCGGCGATCCACGAAGCACATGCAGCAGTTCTCCGCGACGCTGCTCCGCGAGTACCTCGGGATCATTCGATCGGTCATCGCCGAGGGCCAGGCCGACGGCGTGTTCACCAGCCGGGTCAGCTCGACGGTGGCGGCCAAGCTCGTTTTCGGTGCCCTCGACGAGATGGCCACCAACTGGATGCTCAGCCGCCGGCGCTATCCGCTGGCCGCGGAGGCGGACACGGTGGTCGACCTGCTGGTCAACGGCCTGGCAGGGGTTCCGGCCGAGGCAAGGCGAACCCACGCGCACCCGGGCGCAATCGGCGCCGAGCCGTCTCCTCACCGAACGACGTCTCACGACCACCAGGAACCCGGAACCCCAGGCCGCGAAGCCCGCCCTTCGAGAGGCAGCATGCCATGATCCGAACGGTCGCCGTCCTCGGCGCCGGCACGATGGGCGCCCAGATTGCCGCACACTTCGCCAATATCGGTGTCGATGTGCGCCTGCTCGACATCAGCCCTGCCATCGCGCGGGAAGGCCTCGATCGGGTGCGGAAGCTGAAGCCCGATCCGTTCTTCACCCCCGAGGCGATTCGCCGCATCCGCACCGACGGATTCGACGGGGGCCTGGCCCGGATCTCGGAGTGCGACTGGATCATCGAAGCGATCATCGAGCGGCTCGACGCCAAACAGGCGCTGCTTGCGCGCGTGGACCAGGCGCGGCGCCCCGGCTCGATTGTCAGCACCAACACGTCGGGGCTCCCGGTCGCCGCCATCGCCGAGGGCCGGTCGCCCGACTTCAGGCGGCACTGGCTCGGAACGCACTTCTTCAATCCGCCGCGGTACCTGCACCTGCTCGAGGTCGTACCGACCCCCGACACCGACCCGGAGGTCGTCGGCATGGTTCGCGACTACGCGGACCGCCGCCTCGGCAAGGGAGTCGTGATCGCGCGGGACACGCCGAACTTCATCGCGAATCACATCGGGCTGTTCGGCGTGGTACGGATCCTGGAGGTCCTGGCCACCGGGCGGTATTCGATCGAGGAAATCGACGCGATGACCGGGCCGATCATCGGCCGGCCGAGGAGCGCGACGTTTCGGACGCTGGACATCGCGGGACTCGATGTGCTGGCGGCCGTGCTCGGGAACCTGACCGGGCGCCTCGAAGACGAGGCGGCGCGCCGCGCGTTCGAGTTGCCGGCCCTGGTGCGGGAGATGCTTGCCCGAGGCTGGGTGGGCGAGAAGTCCAGGCAGGGTTTCTACAAGCGCGTGGAAGGGCCCGATGGCCAGTCCCAGATCCTGGTGCTCGATCCCGCGACGTTCGAGTACCGGCCCGGCGGCCACGTGAACCTCCCGGCGATCGAGGCCGCGCGTTCGATCGATGACCTGCCGGATCGCCTGCGCACGCTCTACCGCGGGAAGGATCGTGTGGGCGAGTTCCTGCGCGAGACTCTCGTGCCGACGCTGCTCTACGCAGCGCGTGTCGCTCCCGAGATCGCCCACTCGCTCGACGACGTGGATCGGGTGATGCGGTGGGGCTTTGGCTGGGACATCGGGCCGTTCGAGGTCATGGACGTGCTTGGCGTGAGGCAGGTGGCGGCTGCCGGGGGAACTGCCTCTCCTGCGCCGCCCGTCATTCACGACCTGCTCGACTCGGGCCGAACGGCATTTCGCGACGGGCCTCTGCCGGCCGGCGGCCCGGGCCTCGAGATCCTGAGACGGGCCAAGGAGGGCCAGGCGATCGTGGCGTCGAACGCCGGAGCGAGCCTGGTCGACCTGGGAGACGGCGTGCTGGCCGTCGAGTTCCACTCGAAGATGAACATCATCGGCGGCGACGCGATCGAGATGATCCACGCGGGCCTGCGCGAGGCGGGCCGCAACTTCCGGGCGCTGGTCGTCGGCAGCGAGTCGGTCAACTTCTCGGCCGGCGCCAACCTGATGCTGGTGCTCCTCGAGGCCCAGGAGGGCAACTGGGACGAGATCGACCTGATGGTCCGCGCATTTCAGGGCGCCACCATGGCGATCAAGCGCGCCGATGTGCCGGTCGTCGTGGCGCCGGTCGGCCTCGCCATCGGCGGAGGCTGCGAGATGATCCTTCACGCGGACCGGGTGCAGGCGGCCGCGGAGACCTACATGGGCCTGGTCGAGGCCGGGGTGGGACTCGTGCCGGCCGGCGGCGGCACGAAGGAGATGCTGATTCGCAGCCTCGCGTCACGGTCGCCCGCCCAGCCGGACCTGCTGCCCTGCGTGCAGCGCGCGTTCGAGACTATCGCCTTTGCCAAGGTTTCGACGAGCGGCCCCGACGCCGTCCGCCTCGGGTACCTTCGCGCGACCGACGCGTTCACGATGAACCGCGATCGGCTGATCGCCGACGCCAAGACCCGTGCGCTGGCCCGCGTGGCCGAAGGCTACCAGCCTCCGCCGCCCCAGACATCGATCCCGGTGGGCGGCGAGGGGGTGCTTGCCGCGCTCTCGCTCGGCGTGCACCTCGCGTGGCGGGCCGGCCGTATCAGCGACTTCGACGGCGTGCTCGGCCGCAAGCTGGCGTGGATCCTGGCGGGCGGCTCGCTGCCGCACGCCACGACCGTTTCGGAACAGTACCTCCTGGACCTGGAGCGTGAAGCGTTTCTCAGCCTGTGCGGCGAGGCGAAGACGCTTGAACGCATCGCGTACACACTGAAATCGGGCAAGCCGCTGCGGAACTAGCAACGGCAGGAGTGATTGACGTCGGGTCCGGACCGCCCATGTTGATGAGCCAGGGCATCCAGGGACGCTGGGACAGGAATGGCAGGCATGATTGACCTCGGGTCCGGACCGCCCGTGTTGATGATCCCGGGCATCCAGGGACGCTGGGACAGGAATGGCAGGCATGATTGACCTCGGGTCCGGACCGCCCGTGTTGATGATCCCGGGCATCCAGGGACGCTGGGAGTGGATGGAACCGGCGGTGCGCGCGCTCGCGGACCGGTGCCGGGTGCTGACCATGTCGCTGGCGGGCGAACCGGGGAGCGGAATGTCGATCGGCGCCGACGCCAGGTTCGGTGTATTCGCGGAGCAGATCGATCGCCAACTCGACGCGCAGGGCGTGCGAGCGGCGGCGGTGTGCGGCGTGTCGTTCGGCGGGCTGATCGCGGTTCACTATGCGGCATCACGCCCATCCCGCGTCGACTCGCTCGTGCTGGTGTCGACCCCTGGACCGCGCGTGCTGCTGAACGCGCGGCAGGAGCGGTTCGTCCGCGCGCCGCGGATGATGGCTCCGGCCTTCCTCCTGGGCGCCCGCGGGCGCATCTATCCGGAGATTCGGGCGGCCCTGCCGGCGTTGTCCGATCGGGTCCGGTTCGTCGCAGGCCATCTCCTGCGCATGGTGCGGGCCCCGTTCTCGGCGGAGCGGATGCGCCAGCGTCTCCAGCTGGCGAGCGAGGTGGACTTCGTCGAGACGTCTCGCGCCGTCGTGTCGCCGACGCTCGTCGTCACGGGCGAGCCGCACCTCGATCGGGTGGTGCCGGTCGAGGGAACCCGCCGTTACGTCGATCTCATCCCGGACGCCCGCGCCGCAACGCTCTCCAACACGGGGCATGTCGGGCTGGTCACGCTCCCCGTCGAGTTCGCGCAACTGGTCGCGGGATTCGTCGCGGCTCATTCGAGCGTCATACGAACATCCGCGTCATGCACGTCATCATCGGAGGCAGCGCATGATTCTTGAAATCCCCGGCCCGGCGGGGCGTCTCGAGGCACTGCTCGACGAATCGCTGTGCGGCCTTCCAGACAGCCCCTCCACCGACGGCTCGAGCGCGGCACGCTCGAAGGATCCTGCCCTCCCGTCGCCTCGCGTCGCCGTGGTGCTCGGCCACCCGCTGCCGACGGCGGGAGGCACCATGCACACCAAGGTGGTCTACCAGATCGCCAAGGGCCTGTGCCGTACCTGCGCCGCGGTCCTCCGATTCAACTTCAGGGGCACGGGCAGGAGCCAGGGCCGATTCGACGGCGGTCCGGGCGAAATGGACGACTTCCGGGCCGGCCTCGACTTCATGGCCACCCGCTATCCGGACGCCGAAATCTGGGCCGCCGGGTTTTCGTTCGGCTCGTGGGTCGCGATGACGGTCGGCGCGGCCGACGACCGGGTCACCACCTTGATCGGCGTCGCCCCGCCGGTCACCCAGTACAATTTTTCGGCCGTCCTCGAAAGCCTCAAGCCCAAGTTCTTCATCCACGGTGAGCGTGACGAAATCAGCCCGCTGCGCGCCATGCGGGAGTTCTACGGGCGCGTCCCCGATCCGAAGGAGCTGGTGGTCATCGACGGGGCGGATCACCTGTTCGACGGCAAGACGAGCGAGGTCGCCGACGCGGTCGAAGAGCTGTTGGGAGACTGGTCGGGCCTCGGCCCGGTCTGATGTGGCGCCACGGAGATTCACCCATGCGAGATGCCGTCATTGTCTCGGCCGTCAGAACGGCGACTGGAAAAGCCCCCTCGGGCGCGCTGCGAACAGTGCGCCCCGATGAGATGGCTGCCACCGTCATCGCCGAAGCGTTGCGGCGCGCGCCGGGAATATCCCCCGCGGAAATCGACGACGTGATTCTGGGGTGCGCGATGCCGGAAGCCGAGCAGGGCTTGAACGTGGCACGCATCGCGAGCCTTCGCGCCGGCCTGCCCGTGTCCGCGTCCGCCGTCACGGTCAACAGGTTCTGTGCGTCGGGCCTCCAGGCCGTGGCGTTCGCGGCCGAGCGGATCATGCTGGGCTCGGCAGGCACCATCGTCGCGGGCGGCACCGAGAGCATGAGCCTCGTGCCGATGGGCGGAAACAAGATCGCGCCGAATCCCGCGCTCGTCGAGGGCTACCCGGACGTCTACCTGACGACGGGGCTGGTGGCCGAGAACCACGCGCGTGAGTCGGGCGTCTCGCGATCGGAGCAGGACGCCTTCGCGCTTCGCAGTCACACTCGCGCCATCGCAGCGATCGACAGCGGACGGTTTCGAGACGAGGTCGTCCCGATTCGGGTCGTGGTGGCCGATCCGTCGGAGGAAGGCACGCCGGCGCCTCGCGAGTTCGTGTTCGACGTTGACGAGGGCCCCCGGCGCGACACGTCGATCGAAGCGCTCGCCGGCCTCCGCGCGGCGTTCCACGCGAAGGGAACGGTGACGGCCGGCAACTCGTCCCAGATGAGCGACGGGGCTTCGGCGCTTGTGCTGACCTCGGCAGATCGGGCGCGGGAGCTGGGCCTGGAGCCCCTCGCGCGGTTCGTCGCGTTTGCAACCGCCGGCGTCGAACCCGAGCGATTCGGTATCGGGCCAGTGCCCGCCATCCGCAAGGTGTTGAAGGCCGCCGGCCTGAAACTGGAGCAGATGGACCTGGTCGAGCTGAACGAGGCGTTCGCAGTACAGGTGCTGGCCTGTCTGCGCGAGCTGCCCATCGCGGAGGACCGCCTGAACGTGAATGGCGGCGCCATTGCGCTCGGGCACCCGCTGGGCTGCACCGGTGCGAAGCTGACGACCTCGATCCTCTACGAAATGCGGAGGCGCAAGGCGCGATACGGCATGGTCACGATGTGTGTCGGTGGCGGGATGGGCGCGGCGGGGATCTTCGAGGCCGCGACGTAGGAGACCAACGATGGATACGATGAGCCCTCAGATGCAGGCCATTCGGCGCCGTGGCGGGTACTGGCTGCTCGAGCCCGACGACCCGGATCATGTCTTCACGCCCGAGCAGTTCACCGAGGAGCACCGGCTCATCAGCCAGACGGCCGACGAGTTCGTCGAGCAGGAGGTGCTGCCGAATCTCGACCGGCTGGAGCAGAAGGACTGGGCGCTCTCGCGCCAGTTGCTCGAGCGCTGCGCGAGCCTCGGCCTGCTCGGCGCCGATCTGCCCGAGTCCCTCGGCGGCGTCCACCTCGACAAGGTCTCCTCGCTCCTCATCAGCGAGCGGCTCGGCCGCAACGCCTCGTTCGCGACGACCTTCGGCGCGCAGGTCAACCTCGCGATGCTCTCCATCCTGCTCTTCGGCACCGAGGAGCAGAAACGCCGGTACCTGCCGCGGCTCGTCTCGGCAGAGCTGGTCGGCGCCTACGCGCTCAGCGAGTCCGGGGCGGGCTCCGACGCCCTGAGTGCGAGGGCCCGCGCGGTGCGACAGCCGGACGGCAGCTACGCCATCACCGGCGAGAAGATGTGGATCACCAACGGCGGATTCGCCGACCTGATCATCGTCTTCGCCAAAGTGGACGGCGAGCACTTCACGGCGTTCATCGTCGAACGGGCCTTTCCCGGCGTCAGCAGCGGCAAGGAGGAGCACAAGCTCGGCCTGCACGGATCCTCCACCGCGTCCATCGTGCTGCAGGAGGCGCGCGTCCCGGCTGAGAACATCCTCGGCGAAATCGGAAAGGGCCACCGGGTCGCCTTCAACGTGCTGAACTACGGCCGGCTGAAGCTCGGGTCGATGTGCTCGGGAGGCGCCGAGTGGGTGATCGGCGAGGCCGCGCGCTACGCCGCCACGCGGCGCCAGTTCGGACAGGCCATCGGGAACTTCGGCGCGATCAAGCACAAGCTGGGCGAGATGAGCGTCTGGCTCTTCGCGGTCGAGAGCGCGCTCTATCGGACCGCCGGCCTGATCGATGCGGCCATCCACGACTCGCAACACGCCCCGGACGAGGTGGCGGCGGTGCTGGCCGCAGGCGAGGACTACGCCATCGAAGCGTCGATCGGCAAGGTCGCCGGCAGCGAGATGGTGGACTATGTCATCGACGAAGACGTCCAGATCCACGGGGGGAACGGGTTCGTCCGCGACTACGCGGCCGAGCGCTACTACCGTGACGCCAGAGTCAACCGGATCTTCGAGGGCACCAACGAAATCAACCGGCTGTTGATTCCGGGCATCTTCATGCGGCGCGCCGTGAAGGGTGACCTTCCGATCATCCAGGCGGCCAAGCGGCTGCAGGACGACCTGCTCGCGCCGCCGCCGCCCCCGGGAAGCGGATCGTCCAACGGCGAACCGCTCGGGGACGAGGCCCGGGCGGTCGCCTCGTTCAAGAAAGTGGCGCTTGCGGTGCTCGGCATCGGGATGCAGCGGTTCGGGGAGAAGATCGGCGACGAGCAGGAAGTGATGATGTCGATCGCCGACATCCTGATCGACACCTACCAGGCGGAGAGTTCGCTCCTGAGGGCCAGGGGAACCATCCGGATGAATCACGCCACCGCCGCGCTTCAGCAGGACGCGGTGCGGGTGTTCGTGAGCGGGGCGGCCAACCGGGTCGAGGCCGCGGCCAAGCAGGCGCTGGCCGCGCTGGCAAGCGGCGACCTCCTGCGCACGCACCTGGCGGCGCTGCGGCGCTTGCTGAAGGTCACCCCGGTCAATACGATCGGGATGAGGCGGCGGATTGCCGACGCCACCATCGTGAAGGGCGGTTATGTGTTCAGGTGAGAACGCTGGAGCCGGAATCCAGCAGTGGTTTCAGCCGCCGATCTGCCCGCCTCGTGCAGGCGGCGCCAGCATGAGCACGGCCAGCTGGCAGGTGCCGAACCGCGCCCGGGCGCCCCGGCCGCGCTCCGCGGCACTCGCAAGGTGCTGCTGGGGCGCGGCAGTCGCCGGCCTCGCCGTGCTTGCCGTTGCCTGCGGCGGCAGCGCCCCGGTCGATACCGGGGCCGACTACGTCAAGAAGCTCGACCTCGAACGGCAGCACAAGGATCAGGCATTCCGCAACCAGCCGAACGAGCCGATCCCGGTGGACAAGCAGCAGGCATTCCTACCGCTGTCCTACTTCCCGGTCGATCAGTCGTATGCGGTCCCGGCGACCTTCAAGGAGCACTCCGGCGGGCCGGTGGTCGACATGCCGACCTCGGGCGGGAAGATGCGGAAGATGCAGCTGGTCGGCACGCTCGAATTCACACTCAAGGGCCGGCAACTCTCTCTCGGCGCGTTTGTTGAGGCTGGCGATCCTCCGAACCGCCTGTTCGTCCCCTTCACGGACCTGACTTCCGGCACCGAGACCTACTCGGCCGGCCGGTACCTCGAGCTCGAGCGACACGCCAGCGGCGTCTACGTCATCGATTTCAACCTCGCGTTCCACCCGTACTGCTACTACAACCCCGAATACGACTGCCCCTACCCGCCGCCGGCAAACCGGCTGCCAATCCCCGTGCGGGCCGGGGAAAAATTCCGCCAGTCCAGCATCCCGACTGCTGGCCACGGAGGCCACTGACCTATTGCGTCGTTCGGGCTGGTCCCGGGGGGATCTTTCCCCACCGTGCTGGCGTCCTTTGAAGTAGCCAGACTGTGGTCGGTCCCTGCGTACACACTGGAATCACCGTGATCGACGCATTCCTTCGAGCCGCCACGGGTCCAGAGTCGGACCTTGCCACCGCGGCGCTGCTCCTCGCGCGGATCGAGCATCCGCAGTTCGATCCCGCTCCTTACCTGCGGCGGCTGGATGACATCGGGATCTGCGCGAAGCAGCACGTGGCCGCCTGTTGCGGGGCGGGCTGCGTGGCGAACCGCGCCGGCGTGCGCGCACTGAATGCCTACCTGTTCAGCGAGATGGGGTTCGCCGGAAACCAGAAGGACTACGACGATCCCCGCAACAGCTTCCTGCACGAAGTGCTGAACCGGCAGGTCGGGATCCCCGTCACGCTCTCGGTGCTCTACATCGAGGTCGCCCGCCGAGCCGGGATGGTCGTCCACGGGTTGAACTTTCCCGGGCATTTCCTGGTTCATCCCGTGCTCGCCGACGGCGAGGCCGATCGCGACCGCATTGTCGTCGATCCGTTCCACGGCGGGATTTCGCTGTCGATCGAGGACTGCGTCCGGCTGGTCCCCGGAGGCCTCGCGAACGACGGTGTGGTGGAGCGGACGCTGCGCTCGCCGGCGACGACACCTGAGATCCTGATCCGAATGCTGCACAACCTGAAGCGAGTCTACGTGCGCATGCGGTCGTTCCCTCAAGCCAGGACCGTCACCGACATGCTGCTCGCGCTCGACCCGTCCTGTACCATCGAGCTTCGCGACCGGGGCCTGCTGGCCTACCACCTGAACGATCTCCAGGCGGCCCTGCGCGACCTGGAGAAGTATCTCTCGTCTCCCCGAGACGGTGAACTCGACGAATCGGCGCGTGAAGAGCATGAGCGGGTGTGGGACCACGTCAAGGTGCTTCGCCGCCGGGTCGCCGAGTTGAACTGAACGGGGCACGCCAATCTCAACCGGCTGACGCCCGTTGGCTTGCGGCGGGTGACCGGGCGTCAAGCACCTGGACGGCCCGCGGACGCGCGGAGCCCCTCGGCTTGGCTCGGGGCTCCCTGAGCGAAAGTCGAAGGGAGCAAGCGGGAGTCACCGGCGAGACCGGACCATCGGGCTTGCGAGCCTCATCCGCGCGTCGACGCGCCAGACACCGATGCAGAGATACGTCCGCCGGGACGGCCAGCGTGCTTGATGCTCGGGCAGGACCCGCCGGACGCTCGGCCAGCCTTATCTGCGCGGTAGTGACTGACACCGATGCGGTAGTACGGCTGCCGCCCATCGGCGCCGTGTTACGATCCGGCCATTCAGGTGCTCCGCCTCGATCACGGGTCTTCCCGGCCCGTTTCACCCTGCTCCGATGCGGGACCCTTCACGTGAGGAGAGCGTATGCGCCACGCTGTTCGTTCACTTCGCTGGATCGCCATCGTCCTGTGCGTCCATGCCGCGGCCGGGGCGGCGACCGCCCAGCAGGCGGCCAAGCGGCCCATCACGCACGACGTGTATGACGGGTGGCGATCGATCCAGGGCACCAGGATCTCGAGGGACGGGACGTGGCTGGTCTACGCCCTGACGCCCCAGGACGGGGACGGCGAGCTCGTCGTCCGCAACCTGAAGACCGGCGTCGAACACCGGCATCCTCGCGGCAAGGACGCCGTGATCACCTCCGACGACAGGTTCGTGATCTTCGGCATCGCCCCGCTCAAGGCCGAGGTGGACAAGGCCAAGAAGGACAAGAAGAAGCCGGAGGACATGCCCAAGGCGGGCATGGGCATCATGTCGCTCGCAAGCGGCGCCGTATTCACGGCCGACCGCGTGAAGAGCTTCAAGGCACCCGAGAAGGCCAGCCGCTACGTGGCATTCCTGCTCGAGCCGCCGGAGAAGAAGACCGAGGCCGGCGCGGAGAAGAAGGAGCCGGAGCCCAAGCCCGTCGAGTCCAAGGACAAGAAGAAAGAGAAGAAGAAGGACGCCGGCACGGATTTGATCCTCCGTGAACTGGCGACCGGGACGATGACAACGCTCAGCGACGTCGTCGAGTACGCCTGGCCGAAGGACGGAAGCTGGATTGCGTACGCCGTATCGTCTGCCGCGAGGACACCTGAACGGGACGGTGCATTTGTCCGCCGATCGAGCGACGGCGTGACCAGGACCCTGCTCGCCGGCCAGGGCCACTACAAAGGCCTCGCCTTCGACGAGAAGGCAACGGAGCTTTCGTTCCTGAGCGACCGCGACGACTACAAAGCGGATGCGCCGTCGTTCAAGCTCTACTTGTGGACTGCCGGTGCGGAAGCCGCGACCGAACTGGCTTCGACCGCGACTCCGGGGATGAAGGCGGGCTGGGCGCCGAGCGAAAACGGCCGGCTGGAGTTCTCGAAGGACAGCGCGAGGCTGTTCTTCGGGACGGCTGCGATTCCGAAGGCGGAGCCCGAGGACGCGCCCGAGGCCGTCAAGGTGGACATCTGGACCTGGAAGGACCCGCTGCTCCAGCCGATGCAGAAGGTCCGCGCCGAAGAAGAGAAGAAACGAAGCTACCGCGCCGTGATGCACCTCAAGAACAAGCGATTCGTGCAGCTCTCATCCGAAGACATGCCGGACCTCACGGTAATCGACGATCCGGACATCGCGCTCGGGCTGTCGGACGTTCCCTACCAGCAGGCGATCTCCTGGGACTCCAGCTACTACGACGCCTACGCGGTGAAGGTCCAGGACGGATCGCGCAGGAGGCTGGTCGAGAAAGCCCGATTCTCCGCCTCGCTCTCGCCCGGCGGCAACTACGTTCTGACCTTCGACGCCGACGAGAGCCAGTGGTACACCGTCCGCGTCAGTGACGGCGTCAAGACGAATCTCACGAAGAAGCTCGGCGTCAGATTCGACGACGAGTCAACCGACACGCCTGAGCCGGCGCGAGCCTACGGCACGGCCGGATGGACGTCGTTCGATCGCTCCGTGCTGATCTACGACAAGTACGACATCTGGGACATCCGTCCTGACGGGAGCGGGGCGCGATTGCTGACGGGCGGAATGGGACGGAAAGAGGGCCTGGTGTTCCGCTACGCCCGGCTGGACCCTGACGAAGAAACGATTCCGATCGAGAAGCCGATACTCGTTTTCGCGACCAACGAGAAGACCAAGGCGACCGGCTACTACCGCGTGACGCCGACCCTGGCGCCTGCGGCTGCGTCGCCTCGGCCCAGCGGCCAGCCAGGGACAGGACCGCGACTCCCCCGCCTCCGCCGGCGCTCCCGGCTGGATTCTCTGAGCCGCAGAAACTCGTGATGCTCGACAAGGCGCTGGCTGGGCCCTCCGGAGGAGGCCGTGGCGGCGGCGCGTCGGTGCTGAAGCCCGAGGACGCGGACAGCCCGCTCGTCGTCACCGCGCAGCGATTCGACGAGTTCCCGGATCTATGGGCCGCCGACGCGAACCTCGCGGGGATGAAGAAGGTCAGCGAGGCCAACCCGCAGCAATCGCAGTTCATCTGGGGCCGATCCGAGCTCATCGACTTCCGTGACACGAACGGCAAGCCGCTGCGCGCGATCCTGACCCGGCCCGAGGACTTCGACGCGTCGAAGAAGTATCCGCTCCTGGTCTACATCTACGAAGGGCTGACCGACAACCTGCACCGCTACGTCGCGCCCGGGCCCGGCACGAGCATCAACGTCACGCGCTACGTCAGCAACGGCTACGTCGTGCTCCAGCCCGACATCGAGTACGAGATCGGCTACCCCGGCGAGAGCGCGATGCGCTGTGTCATCCCTGCCGTTCAGAAGGTGATCGACATGGGGTTCATCGATCCCGCGCGTGTGGGGATCCAGGGCCACAGCTGGGGCGGTTACCAGATCACCTACATGGTGACCCGCACGAACATCTTCCGCGCGGTCGAGGCCGGTGCGTCGGTGTCGAACATGGTCAGCGCGTACGGCGGGATCCGGTGGGGCACGGGCATGTCGCGCGCGTTCCAGTATGAGCACACGCAGAGCCGCATCGGCGGGCCGCCGTGGGACAAGACGCTCCAGTTCATCGAGAACTCCCCGATCTTCTGGGTCGAGAAGGTCCAGACGCCGTACTTGACGATCCACAACGACGAAGACGATGCGGTGCCGTGGTATCAGGGGATCGAGTTCTTCACGGCGATGCGGCGGTTGGGCAAGGAAGCGTACATGTTCAGCTTCAACGGCGAGAAGCACGGCCTGCGGGAGCGCGAGAACCAGAAGTACTGGACCGTCTACATGACGGAGTTCTTCGACCACTACCTGCTCGGAGCGCCGCGGCCGGCGTGGATGGACAAGGGCGTGCCGTACCTGGAGCGCGGCAAGAGGGACATGAGCGCGATCTACAAGACGAAGGCGGCGGACGGGAAGAAGTAGAGGGCGAGTTCGGCTGGAGGCCGTATCGCTCCTATGCCTTCGCGATTCCCGCCAGTTCCTCGTACAGGAACGCCGACGCGGCCATGCCGTTGAAGAAGTTCGCGAGGTTGAACTTCTCGTTGGGCGCGTGGAGGTTGTCGTCGGGCAGGCCGAATCCGAAGAGCACGGTCGGGATCCCGAGCTCCTCCTGGAAGGTCGCCACCACCGGGATCGATCCGCCCTCGCGCGTGTAGACCGGGCGCTTGTTGAAGCCCTTCTCGAGCGCGCGCCCGGCGGCCTGGACGTACGGGTTGTCGAAGTCGGTCATCCACGCCTTCGCGCCGTGCATGCGCGTGATCTTCAGCTCGACGGTCTTGGGCGTGATCTTTTTCACGTGCGCTTCGAACAGCTCGGCGACCTTGGCCGGGTCCTGGTTCGGCACCAGCCGCATGCTGATCTTCGCCATGGCAACGGCCGGGATGACGGTCTTGGTGCCCTCGCCGGTGAATCCCGACAGCAGGCCGTTCACATCGAGGGTCGGCCTCGCCCACAGCCGTTCGAGCGTCGTGTAGCCGGTCTCTCCGAACAGGCGCGGTGCGCCCAGCTGTTTCTTGTACTTGTTGTCGTTGAACCCGAGGCGAGCGAATTCCGCCCGCTCCTCGTCCCGCAGGGGCCGCACATCGTCATAGAACCCAGGGATCCTGACGTGGCCGCTCCGGTCCTTGAGCTGGGCGACGACCGAGGCCAGCACGTTGGCGGGATTGGCAACCGCGCCGCCGTTGCTGCCCGAGTGCAGGTCGCTCCTGGTGCCGCGCAGATCGACCTGCATGTAGCACAAGCCTCGCAGCCCGTAGCAGATCGACGGAATGCCGCGATCGAACATCTCGGTGTCCGAGATGAGCACGAGATCGGCGGCGAGCTCGGCCTTGTGATCGTGAACGAACGGCGTCAGGTTGACGCTGCCGACCTCTTCCTCGCCTTCGAGGACGATCTTGAAGTTCACCGGCAATCGCCCCATCTTCTTCAGGTGCGCCTCGATGGCCTTGAAGTGGACGAACACCTGTCCCTTGTCGTCACAGGCGCCGCGGGCGTAGATTTCTTCGTCCCGAATCGTGGCTTCGAAGGGCGGCGAGGTCCACAGATCGAGCGGGTCGACCGGCTGCACGTCGTAGTGGCCGTAGAAAAGGACCGTGGGCGCATCGGCGGCATGGAGCCAGTCGGCGCAGACGATTGGATGTCCGGCCGTCTCTATCACTCGGGCATTCTCGAGGCCGACGTGGGTCATCTCGTCGGCGGCCCACCGTGCACATCGCTGGATGTCGCCCTTGTGCTCGGCGAGCGCGCTGATGCTCGGGATCGCGAGGAACTGCGTGAGTTCCTGGACGTAGCGGTCCCGGTTGATGTTTATGAAGTCAATCACGTCGTTCATCGCGGCACTCCATGTTCCCTTTCGGTGTCAAGAACCGGCCCGGCACGCCACGGGGGCTGCGCCAGCAGCGTGGCCGGGGGCAGTAAGGTGATCATACACGGGATGTCGGAGTTCAACAGGAGGCGGACGGTTGCAGGATCCTGAAGGAGAAGACGGGCGAATCCGCGAGGGTGCCGGTTCCGCCCGGATCGGGATATACTCCGGAGCCAGCCCCGCGGCGGCTCAAGCGGTCCAAAACATGACGGTGCCCGAGGATCTCGCCTTCGTCAGGGCTCGCTCGGTCGGCGAAGCCATTTCACATCTGTCCGGCGGGGGCGCCCGTGTCGTCGCGGGCGGAACGGACCTCGGCGGCATCCTCGAGATCGAGGGCAGCCGCGTCCGCAAGATCGTCAGCATTGCCGGCCTCGACGAGCTTCACGGCGTCACGCCGCTGCGCGAAGGCGGCGTTCGCATCGGATCCCTGACGACGCTGACCGAAGTCGCGGCGAGCCCGCACCTGGACGGGCCCTTTGCTGCGCTGGCGCAGGCGGCGTCCGCATTCGCGGACACGGATCTCCGCCGGCGCGCGACCCTCGGCGGCAATCTCTGCCAGCGGCCCAGATGCTGGTATCTTCGAAGCGAAGCGACCTGCATGCGCAAGGGCGGCGAGCTGTGCCTGGCGGCGGATGCCGAGAATCGGTACCACGGCATCTTCGGCGAAGGCCCATGCCACATGGTGCACCCGTCGGATACCGCGGTGGCCCTGGTTGCCCTCGACGCGCGCGCCCGCATCGTCGGGCCAAGCGGGCTGCGGGTCGTGGCGCTCGACGAGTTCTTCCTGCTGCCCACGCGTCATCCGGAGCGCGAGAACATCCTGGGGCACGCCGAGATCCTGACCGACGTCCTGATCCCGCCGGCTGCCAATGGGCGGCGATCCCTCTTCCGGCGGGTATCCGAAGCCGGAGTCGCCTACGCCGTCGCCAACGTGTCGGTGTCAGCCGAGCTGCGGAAGGGCCGTATCTCGCGCCCGCACATCGTGCTCGGAGCCGCGGCCGCCATCCCGTGGCGCAGCTACGATGCCGAAGCCGTACTCGCCGGAGCGGCTCCAAGCCGCGCCATTGTCGAAGAAGCCGTGGGCGCGGCCCTCGCGCCTGCGAGGCCGCTGGCCGAGAACCGCTACAAGGTCGACCTCTTCAACGACCTGCTGGCTGGCGCGCTGCTTGAAGTTCTGGAAATTCGAAACTGACTTATGCCCGATCGTCACGTTGGCGGGTATCGCGGTCAGCGGCGATCCCTATACCGCGGAACTTCAGGCGGGTCCTGCCAGGACTCTAGGTCTCACGCGAGCCGTGGCGGGCAGTCGCGAAGTGGGCCCTGCGAGCACGCCGATCCGAGATGCATGCAAACTGCACCGTGAGGGCCGAGACCGTGCGTGGGGATGGGGGTCCCCACGCGAGATCGGCGAAACATCCCGGCAAGGTGCGGTTTGCCGGCGTGTCGAGCCGGGCCCGCCGAGCGACTGCCCGGCGCGGCGCGTCTCTCGGGCTTGGCCACCCGGGCAACCGTGTGATGGGCTCTGCCGGGAGGATCCCCCTGCCTGACAGGGGCGACCGTGAGGCCGCCCACGCGTCGTGAATCTCACTTGCGGTTTGCGCTCTACACCGCCCGCTTCAGCACCGTGCAGACCGACGCGCAGATCGGCCCGCCGATGTTGAACGTCGCGGCCGCCTTCGCGTTCTTCACCTGGAGCCCCTGCGGCGCCTTCCCGAGCAGCTGCCACGCCGACCAGCCGACCATCGCCACGCCGGTTGCGCCAACCGGGTGTCCCTTGGCGATCAGGCCGCCGGAGGTGTTGATGCCGCACTCGCCCTCGACATTGGCCTTGCCCTCGACCCAGTACCTGGCGCCCTTTCCGTACGGCGCCTTGCCGATGACCTCGGTCCCGATCGCGCCCATCACCGTGAAGCAGTCGTGAATCTCCGCCACGTTCACGTCGGCGGGTGACACCCCGGCCATCTCGTACGCCTTGTTCATCGCGCCAAAGGCGCCGACCGGCTTCAGCACGTCGCGCCCGGTTCGCGACAGCGAATCGGTGGCCTGCGTGTACCCCGCGATCTCGACGCAATCCGCCTTCGCCACACCCAGGCGCTTCAATCCCTCCTCGGTCGCCAGGATCAGCGCGGCATAGCCATCGGTGATCTGCGAGCAGTCGTAGGTCTTCAGTGGCAGGCCTTCGACGATGTACTTGTTGCGGTCGGTGATGTTGGCGGCCTGGTCGAGCGTGACCGTGATCTTGCGCATCTGCGCGTACGGGTTCTTGTTGGCGTTGCCGTACTCGGTCACCGCGATCTGCGCAAGCTCACGCTCGGTCACGCCGTGAGTCTTCATGTACTCCGCCATGACCTCGGCGAAGATGTGCGGGAAGATGTAGGTCTTCCCCTCGCGATCGGATGGATGCGAGAAGGTCCCGAGGGCCTGGCCGATCAGCTTGCCGTCCATCTTGCCCTCGTTGTCCCGCATCTTCTCGAACCCGACCGCGATGCCGACGTCTCCCACGCCGAGCAGCAGCTTGTAGATGACCGAGAGGATCGCCTGTCCTCCCGACGCGCAGGCGTTCTCGACCGACTCGATCGGCTTGCCGCCCATGCCGGGGACGGCAGCCAGCAGTCCCGCGAGCAGGCCCTGCTGGTGCAACGTGAAGTGGCAGGTGGCGCCGACCGAACCGACGTCGATGATCGACGCGTCGGCCTTGATCTCCTGGCAGACGCCGGCGACCGACTTCGCGATGATGTCGGGCAGAGTCAGGCCCATCAACTTGCCGAATTCAGACTGATGATACGCCGCGATGTAGACGCGCTTGTTCATCGCTCCTCCACGAATCCCATGTCAGGAAGTTATGAGTACCGGACCGAAGAGCCAAACCCATGACTCGCCGCCGTGACACTCTGCACGACTCCATCATACCCCCCGGCCGGTTCGAGGGAATGGCGGAGCCGGCGGCGTCAGCGCCGTTCGCACCACCGTTTGAGTCCGGAGAGCCCGCGCTGGTAGTCCGGCCCGATCAGCCGATCGAAGAACAGCCCGAAATAGCGCGCGACCGGGTTGTACCCGAGATCCATGTCGAAATCCCAGGTCACGCGCGTCCCGCCGTCGAGCGGCGCCAGCCTGAACTGCGATGTGGCCCGGCCCTGGGGACCGAAGTCCATGGCGATCCTGACGAGATCGGCGGGACGGCTTTCGACAATCTCGAGGGTCCCCGAGCCGACGCCGACGGGATCGCCGTCCCATGCCAATCTGGCGCCGACGCCCTGGTCGGGAGTCCCGGCCACGTTGCGCATGCTGGGATCGCGCTCGGCCCAAGGCGACCATTGGCGGAACGAACCGAAGCCATTCACCTCGGCGAATACCCTGCCGGGCGGCGCGGCGATCACGATCGAACGCTCGACCCGCGCGTGGCGCGGCAGGAACCACCCGCCGGCGGCGAGCAGGACGAGCACCCCCACGACGAGGAAGGCAAGCCGCTTGAGAGGGAACATGTCCAGAACGGCACCTGCGAGGCCACCCCCAGGCCGGCGGCTGAAGGCTCGAGGCTGGCGGCCGGTCGCCCCCTGCAGGTGCCGCCACTCCTTGCGACGGCATCACCCGGGCGATTCGTAATCGGAGATCCGTCGCAGGCTGCGCTCCGAGAGTCCAGCTACTTCATCTGCAACAGACTGGCCTTCAGATC
Source organism: uncultured Acidobacteriota bacterium (assembly GCA_963843385.1). Classification (GTDB taxonomy): domain Bacteria; phylum Acidobacteriota; class Vicinamibacteria; order Vicinamibacterales; family JAKQTR01; genus CAVOHU01. The sequence goes on along the minus strand of CAWJJY010000001.1, from coordinate 119,934 downwards.
GATCCGGTTCGGAATCCGGCCCATCGAAAAGTACCGGTGCTCGATCAGATCGTTACGCACGACGACAACGCGAAGCCCCGAGTCGTCCGGCCCGAGCGGGAGACCGATCGGCGCGCTGGCCACGATCTCGAGGGGACCGTCCTTTACAGTAACGTTGCGATGGGTGTGCCCCGCGAAGACATGGGTCACACCGGCCTGCTTCAGCAGGGCCAGGCCGCGCCGGCGGCGCTCGACCGGGATATTCTCGTAACCATCGGGCTCGTCCGGGTTCTTGATGAACCACGGGTGATGCTGGAAGACGACCACGTGGCGAACTCCGGGCTGCCTGGCTCCGGCAAGTTCGGCCTCCAGCCATTTCTCCTGTTCCGCCAGTTGCGTCGGCACCTTGGCAGGAGAGTGCATGATCGTCGAGTTGAGCACGACGCCAACAAGGTCTCGAAACCTGAAGGTGTAGTGGTCGGGGCCGAACACCTTGACATACGCGGCCAGGCTGTCGGGTGTCGGCTCGTTCCCCAGGTCGTGATTGCCCGCGACGTTATACACCGGGATGGCCGGGTCCACCTTCGCGATGATGCGTTTGTACTCGCCGATCTGCGCGGCATCCCCTGCGGTATTGACCAGGTCCCCTGTGACGACGACAAACGCGGGCTTCAGCCGATTGACGGTTGCGACCGCGAACTCGATGCTTGCCGTTTCCTGCGCGAAATCGGCGTTGGCGGCCGCCATTCCGAACTGGGGATCGGTAAGCTGGACGAAGAAGAACGGCGAGGCTGGCGCCGCAGGCTGGGGCGCGGCGGCTGCCGACACCGCCAACGCGACGACAAGCAACATCACTTTACGCATCAGCCCTCCCGTTCGAAATCGCGCAACCGCCCGGCGTGTCGTGCGCGCGCGTTGCGGTCCGGCTGTCGAGGAAGCGAGTGAGGCGGTCAGCCGCCAGCCGCCAGTCGCCCGCCGCCAGTCGCCAGTCGCCCGCCGCCAGCCGCCAGCCGCCAGCCGATCAAAAGCTATACCGAAACGTCACCGTGGCGTGAGAGTTCCTGTGAAACTGCCCGATGAAATCGCTGTCACGGCCGTTGATCCACGTCAGGCGCGCGGTCACTCGAACGTGCTGACCCGAGGCCTGCGAGTACTCGGCCCGCGTCCAGGTGCCCCGGCCGTTCTGCCGGACGGCGCCGTCAAACGCCAGGCTGCGGTTGGTGTCGATCGTGTATCCGGCCCTCCCGAGAAACGCCCGTGTCAGCCCCCTGTCGGGCGCGAGGGTATCAGCCGAGCGCCGGGTCGTCACCACTTCGCCTGCGTACCCGCCGACGAAGAACCACTCGCCGGCCTGCCGTTCGAGCTGGATGACATACTGGATGTACTCGTCGACATTTCTGTCGGGGCTCCCGAAATAGGCGGCCTCGGCCTTGAGCGTCAGCATCGAGAGCGACATCGCGGCGTCCGCACCGGCCGTCCAGATGCGAGGGTACACGCGCGTGATGTCGACGCTCGACCGGAGGAAGTTGATCTGTGCGTCGAACCGGGGAAGGGTGTTGAAGCCGCGATAGGCTGACAGCGAGAATTCGTACCCTTCGCCCACGTGGTTCCAGCGGGCCCCCGCCTGCGACCCGCGAGGGTACCGGGCGCCGGCGTCGCGGATCGTGACGCCTCTCGCCTCGGGCGGCATCACCGCCCAGCGATGATCGAGCAGCGGCAGCCGGCTCGGTGTGAACACCGGCACCCACACAATGTCGAGAGTGTTCGCCTGAAGTCCCGCGGTGAAGCGCGCGGCCGTCACGCCGAGGTAGTCCGTGTCGAACACCGACAGCATGTCCCGGGGTGCGAACCGGTCGGTCGGCGTCAGGATGTCCGTCTTGCCCCACCGGACGTTCTGTTTCCCGATCTGCAGCGTGAGCGGGCCCCGGCTGATCGTCGCGTCGAGACGGCGCGAGCCGAGGACCGATCGCGGGATGCCGCGATCGAACCAGTCGAGGCTCCAGCGGTAGTCGGTCTGCATGAACGAGTCGGCGCGCACATCGATCGATCCGGTCAGGCGCAGCCACGGCCTGGGCTTGCCCGAGATCTCGTAGCGGCCCAGGTACTCGTTGATGACGCCGGCGGTCTCGCGAGTCGACGGCTGCGGGTACCAGATGACCGTCGTCTCGACGAAGCCCTTCTGGGAAATGCCCTGGGCCAGGGCATTCGCAGACGCGAGGAAGCCAATCAGGCAGCAGGCCTGCGACGATCGCGCAAAGGCGTGTCCGCGCGACCCCGTGCGGGGAATCGCGGCTCGCATCACTGCCCACGCCGCAGCGCCTGCAGCGTGAAGTCCTCGTCTTTCATCGGCACGTTGTACTGGAGCTTCTCGAGGCTGAGCACCGTTCGGCTCTTCCGGCGCACGTCGGTCATCTCGAGCACGCGCGCGCTCCAGATTCCCTGGACCTGTTCGACCCGGAAGAACTTCAACCGCCGCGCGAGGACGTTCCCGATGAAGTTCTCGGACTGTGCGGCCGCGTAGTTGTCCTTGCGCACCCAGGTATAGGTCCGGGTGTACTGCGATGCCTTGGTCTTCTTCGGGCGAGATTCGATCTTCCAGCAGGCCACACCATCCAGCGACTCTTCGCCGGTCATCGAGTACCTGGTACTGGCCGGTGTCCCGCTCTTCGAGGTCTTCGAAGCTGAAGTCGGTCCCAAAGAACCGCTGCGACCGATCCTGGAGCGCGATGCGCCGTTCACGGCCGATGGCGGGCGTCCACATCCACTGGTCCGAGGCCCGATCCCCGTGATTGATGACGAGCAGCGCCACGCCCTTGACCTCGGCCGGCGCGGTGAAGGTCACCACGGACTTGCTCGTGCCATGGGCGCCAAGCCGGTCGTAGGTCCACCGCTTGTCCGAGATCTTGCCCGCCGCATCGAAGACCTGGAGCGTCCCCTCGTAGTGCTGGGACGTGCTGTCGGTGCGGCGCTGGGATTCCTCCATGATGGCGCGGGCATCCTGGGCGGCGGCCGCGCACGGAATCGCCATCGAAACGATGAGCGCGACGGCGGTCCTATTCATACTCGAGCGCCTCCACCAGGGACCCGCGCACGGCCGATTCGGCCGGCCAGAGCGCCGCCAACAGCGCCGACCCCAGAATCAGGGGCAGCAGCATGGCCGCGATGCCAAACGGGTACCTGTAGGCCAGATGCGTTCCGGTCACGTCGCGTTGGGCCATCTCGAGAAGGTACCCCAGCGCCACCGCTCCGACAGCCAGGCCGAGCACGAGGCCGACCACTCCGATTGCGATCGCCTCCATCCACACGGTGTGTCGGATCTGGTTGCGCAGGCCGCCGACCGCCTGCAATACGCCCAGCTCGCGGCGCCGGTCGATGATGGACACGGTCAGGGTGTTGACGATGCCGAGGATCGCCACCAGCACGGCTATGGCAATCTGCGCGTACGCCAGGGTGAGCCACTGCTCGGTCAGGCCGGTGATCCACGAACGGACCTCGGTGTTGGTCAACACGAAGAGTCGCGTCTGGCCGGCGAACCGCTCGATGATCCGGCGCCGCAAATCCGGCACCGACGCGCCGGGCCGGGCGTAGATCCGGAAGATGTTGACCGTGTCGTCGAGGAAGTACGTCTTGTAGGTGCGCCGGTCCATCAGGATGACGCCCTGCTGGTCGGACCAGTCCACGACGATTCCGACGATGGGAAACCTGTGCAGGCCGGTGGTCGTCGCCAGTTCGATCGACTGTCCGTAGTGCAGGCCGAACCGGCCGATGAAGTGGTCGGAGAGGATGACGCCCTTGCCTTCGGCGGCCAGCCGGTACATGTCGGAGGATCCCTCGACAAACGGACGCCGGGCCCTCTCTCCCATCGAATCGGCTTCGACGGCGACAATCATCACGGGATTCTGGCGGTACAGGATCCGCTGGGTCCGTACCATCTGGACGACATCGATGCCGTCCATCTGGCGCAGGGCGACGCCGAGGGATTCCGGAAACCGGAAGTTCCGTTCGCTCAGGGACTGCGACGGGGCGACGAACAGGTCGGGATTGAGTGCCGTGTTCGTCCAGTCGATGATTGACTCGTAGCTCGCCCGGGCAATTCCTCCGAGCCCGATCACGAGGGTCAGCGACAGCATCAGCGCGGTCACGGTGGCCGATGTCCGGCGCGGCGCGTGGATGAGGCTGTCGGCGGCCAGGGCGCCTTCGACCGGCCGCAGCCACTTCAGCAACGGCCTCAGCGCCCGGGTCAGCCACAGGGCGGCGCTCGGGCTCACGAGGAGCATCGCGAGCAGCGCCATCGCGAAGCCGGCGTAGAAGATCCAGATGTTCCGGGCGAAGGTCAGCGCGACGAAGGCCCCCACGCCGAGGGCGATGGCGGCGATTCTTCGCACCCGGTTCTCTCCGGCCGACAGCACCTGGTAGCGCCCCTTCTGAAGCGCCTGGACCGGATCGACGCGAGCCGCGCTACGGGCCGGGAGGAACCCCGCGATGAGGCTCGTCGCCACGCCCATCGCGAACGCGATTCCCATCAGCACGGGATCGGTCGCCATCTCCACGGTCTGTTCGGCAACCCCGTAGATGCCGTTGATCATGCTCGAGATGTAGGCGGCCATCCCGCGCGCGAGCAGCACGCCGAAGCCGAGGCCGACGATCGACCCCGCCGCGCCCGCCAGCCCGCTCTCGAGCAGGAACAGGTTGCGAATCTGGCTTCGCGAGGCTCCGATCGCCCGCAGGATCCCGATTTCGCGCCGCCGCTGGGCCACGGCAATCGAGAAGGCGTTGTAGATGATGAACATGCCGATGAAGAGCGCGAACGCGCTGTTCACGTTGGCCTGAAACGAGTAGACCCTCAAGACCGAATCGATCTGTTCGCCACGCGACGAAGGCGGCTCGACCTGGAAGCCCGGGCCGAGCGCCATCTCGACCGCGGTGCGTCCTTGCAGCAGCGTGACGCCGTCCTGGAGGGCGAGGTCGATGCGATCGAATCTGCGGCCGCGCCCGAACACTTTCTGCGCCGCGTAGATGTCCATCACCGCGACGTTGCCGCCGAAGGCCGCGGTCAGGCCCCCCGACTTCATGATCCCGCGCACGGTGAACTGCTTCTCGCCCTCCATCGTGCGCATGGGCACGCGGCTGCCGGCCTGCAACCCGTTGCGCGCGGCGAATTCGCGGGTGACGATGAGCGAATCGGGCTGCGCCAGGAAGACCAGCGGGTCGTCGACGACAGCCTCGTCGCCGCTCTCGAGGTCGTAGTCGCGCAGGGATCGATCGCCCGTCATGTCGACGGCGAGAATCAGGAGGTTGCCCTCGCTCTTCAGCTGGGTATCGACCGGGGCCTCGATGACGGGCACGGCCACGCGGACTTCCGGGACCGACTGCACCTTTTCCAGGATCTCTTCCGGGAACCCGAGTTCGCCCGACGTGATCTGCAGCTGGGCCTTCCCCGCGATCCGATCGACCGTCTGGTGAAACGCGAAGAGCACCGATCGGTTGGCCGTGTGCATCCCGAGAAACACGCCGACGCCGAGCACGATGCCGAGCGTGGTCAGGATGGTGCGGAGCCCGTGGCGCCGGACATACGGCCAGGTGATGAGGCGCAGCAGCATCATCGGCGCTCGTCTCCGACGAGGCGCCCGTCGCGCAGCGTCAGCGTGCGGCCGCAGCTCTGCGCCACCTGCTGATCGTGGGTCACGATGAGGACCGTGGCGCCGAGGCGCTCGTGCAGGCCCCGCACCAGGTCCAGGATGTCCCGGCCCGTGGCCGTGTCGAGATTGCCGGTCGGTTCGTCCGCGAGCAGGACCGGCGGATACACCGCGAGGGCGCGGGCGATGGCAACCCGCTGGCGCTCGCCGCCGGACAGCTCGTCGGGTACGTGATCGACGCGGTTGCCCAACTGCACCAGATCGAGCAGCTCCGAGGCGCGATCGGTGGCCTTCTTCCGGTTCCAGCCGCGCAGGTGCAGCGGCAGGGCGACATTTTCGGTGCAGCTCAGGGTGGGCAGCAGGTTGAAGAACTGGAAGATGAAGCCGATCTTGTCGCGCCTCACTCTCGTCAGCCCATCGTCATCGAGCCCGTCGAGCCGCTGGCCGTCGATTTCCACGTAGCCGGCGGTCGGCCGATCGAGCGCGCCGATGAGGTTGAGCAGCGTCGATTTGCCTGACCCGGAGGGCCCGACAATCGACACCATCTCGCCGCGCGCGACCTGGAGGTCGACCTGGTCGAGAGCGGTGACTTTGCGCTTGCCGTCGAAGGATTTCGAGACGCCGGACAGATGAATCATGAGCACCACTATCCTGCCACGCGAGCCGGGACGGAGTCGAGGAAGCGCGCGACAGGACTGAGTGGCTGGCGGCCGGCGGCGCACGGCCTGTCGCGCGGTTGAACAGGCGCTGGTGGTGATGCTAACGTGGCCGCCGCACGCAGCGCTCCGGATCCCGCTACGGCCTCAGCAGAAACAGGCCATCTGCCGATGCTCGCGGCGCGAACAAACGGGGCGCTAAGGGGAGGATGGACGAGGGCAGCGGCTCGGTGCGAGAATCGGGCGCGCGGTCCACGGCTTGGTGACGAACGCCGATGGTCGAACGCCGATAGTTGCCCGAAATCCGTGAGCCAACCAGGAAGCTGAGGCCGCCGCGATGCCATTCACGGGCCGGCGCAGGATTCTCGGACTCTTGTGTGTGATCTTCTCCATACCCGCTCCGGCTGCGGCGCAGCGACTGCAGTCTGACGAGCTCAAGCTGAGAGCCGATCTGGCTGCGTATCTCGAGATTGTCCACGAGTACCGTCGCGGCAGGTTCGGGGAAGCCGTCGACCGCCTGCTCCTTCTCGAAAACACGCGCGTGTCCACCGGAGTCGATTCCCTCCTGATGCTCGCCGAGGGATCCCGGCAGTCGACACAGCCAGGGACGACAGTAGTCAGGTTAGTCAGTCTTCTGGCGTCGCCTCCGCAGTCCGAGGACGACGTCGACCTGGCCGACATCGAAGCGTCGGTGCTGTTGCACACCGATGCTTCCTACAGAGCCTGGGCCCTGCGGCAGAGCCGGGGCGTGACCGATCACCTCACTGCGGCGGATCGAATTGCCACGTGGCTGCGCGACACGCTCGAGAAGCTGAGGCTCAGGCCCGGCTTCGCGCGGATCGATCCGTCGCTTCCTCGGTTGAATCTTCGCGATTGGTGCCTCTCCACGGTGCAGGCGCTTACGGGAATGTCCGAGATAGACCTGGCGTTGGGTGTTCTGAAGAAGTCGCTCGCGCTGTACCCCGGCGACTCGGATTTGTGGCTGGCGTCAGGGACCGCCCGCGAATACATGGCGAGAGTCCTCGCCGTCGGCCTCGACACGACGCCATCGCCCGACAAGAGCCAGTTCTTCGTCACCGCCGAAGGCAGGCGGACGATTCTTCAAGTCAGGCAGGCCGCAGAGCGGGACTTTCGGAAGGCGCTCGACATCGATCCGTCGTCGGTCGAAGCGCGAGTGCGCCTCGGGCGGATCCTCATGCAGTCCGATCAGGACGTCCGGGCGGAGAAGGAGTTCCGGGCGGTCCTCGCGGCGACCGGGGACGCGTATTTCCGTTACCTGGCCAGCATGTATCTGGGCCGCGTGCTGGAACTGCGAAAGCAGGTCAAGGCGGCCGCCGATTTGTATCGCGATGCCATCCGGCTGGAGCCAGACTGCCAAGCCTGCCGCGTCGCTCTTGCGCACGCGCTCGAAGCGCTCGGCGAGCCCGGCCTGGCGCGTGCCGAGCTGAGGTCGTTCATGACGGTGCGCGAGTCGAAGCCCGAATCGGATGACGGATGGTGGGTTTACCCCTACGGCCGAGCCGAAGACGCTGACCGCGCCATGAAGGCCTTGCGGCGGCAGGTTCAATTCAAATGATGCGGCGACTCGCTGCCGCCGGCCTCGTGTCAGCGCTGCCCTTCCTCGTCGCATCGGCTGGTCACCAGACGTTCCGAAGCGGCGTAACGATGGTACGCGTCGACGTGTCGGTGACGAGAGGCGGGACGCCGGTGTCGGGACTGTCGGCGGCGGATTTCGAGGTCCGTGACAACGGCGTCAGGCAACGCGTCGAGCGCGTCCTGATCGACGAGGTTCCGCTCAGCGCGTACCTCATCCTCGACTCGAGCCAGAGCGTGGCGGGCGCCCAGCTCCGGAGCCTGCAATCCGCTGCGCACGCCTTTCTCGAAGGGCTCGCCGGGATCGACAAGGCGGCTCTCCTCACGTTTTCCCACCAGGTCAGGCTCCTTCATCCACTGTCGGAGGATCTACGATCGGTGGGCCGGGAAATTGACGGCGTCGCCGGCGGCGGCAGCACCGCCCTTGTCGACGCGTTATATGCCGCGATCCGGCTGCGCGACTTCGCGGACGACCGCGCCGTCGCCGTGGTGTTCAGCGACGGCCTCGACAACATGAGCTGGCTGACGCCAGCCGAGGTGATCGAGGCCGCCCGGCGTTCCGATGTCATCGTCTATGCGGTGACCCTCGCACCCGCGACCAGCGTTCCGTATTCCGGCCCGCCGCTCCGCAATCCGTCGGTTTCCGTGGTCGTCGATCAGGCGCGCAGCGAGCGAGAAGCCCGTCTTCCGGACAACCCGGTGCTCAGGAGCCTGGCGGATCAAACCGGCGGCAGAGTGTTCAACGCCGCGTCGAGCAGTCAGCTCACCGAGGTGTTTGTGCGTGCGCTGCGCGAGATTCGCGCGCGATATGTGCTGACTTACTATCCCGAGGGAGTGGAGCAGACCGGCTGGCACAAGCTCGACGTGCGGCTGAAGGGAGCGAGTGGCGAGGTCAGAGCAAGGCCGGGGTACTTTGCAGCGAAATCGAGCCTGGCGCCGGGTCCAGAGACCCAGCCTCCATCCTGACTGGTCCCTGAACCCTGTCGAACCAGCCGGTAGCGCCGAGTCCCTGGCCCCTGTCGAAGCAGCCGGTAGGGCCGAATCCCGAGCCCCTAGCCCCGAGCCCCTAGCCCCTGAATAAGGCCATCACCGATGGCCTGTCACACCCCTCACGTGCCTCCGAAGCCGAGTATCACCTGGCCGTCTTCGACGATGACCGGCACCTGCCGGCCGCCATGGCTGTAGGTCAGCATCCGCTGCAGATCGGCGGGATCATTCTTGACGTTGACGTACTCGAACGGGATGTGCCGCCTTTCATAGTCCTCACGGGCGGCCAGGGTGTAGGGTCACGTGTCCTTGCCGAAGATCAGCACGCGCGCCGGTTGTGGATCGCTCATGGTCATTCCTCGCGCCCGCCAGGCTGAAGGCCCTCGAACGCCTCGATCCTGCGGCGTAGTGCCGCCGAAATCGGGACGGGCTTCCTGTTCTCGTAATCGTACACCACCTGGACGGTCCGGGCCGTGGCCACCTTCTGCCCTTCCCTATCCGTGATCTCGTACTCCATCACGAAGCTGGTCCGGCCGAGCTTCGTCACGCCAAGGCTGACCACGAGACGATCGCCGGTCCTGGCCGACGCGAGGAAGTCGCACTCTGCGTGGGCCATGATGTAGGGCGGATCGTCCCTGAACCCCAGCTCCCTCGAGTAGGCGAAGCGCCCGATCTCGAGGTAGGTAAAGTACACCGCGTGATTGACGTGACCCATCGCGTCGCAGTCGCGGAAACGGACTTCCACCGGACAGCTCAAACGGAACGACATGCGTGAACACCCCTCGTCAGTCCTGAGAGATCGGGACGATTGATCCTCGCCTTGAGTGGGGCGTGATCCGGCCCGGGGCCTCCAGACTTACGCCTCCAGCCTCCAGCCTCACGCCTGGTTTCCTACTTCAATCCGCGCGCAGTCCCCAGCAGGCCGACAGAGGCGATGACCGCGGCAACGGCCATCAAGCCCGCGGCGCTCTCGTAGGGCACGTTGACGCCGAACCGATCGAAAGCGAATCCGCCCCATGCCGGCCCGACGATGCGGGCGAGGCTGGCGAGGGACTGGGACACGCCGAGGATGGAACCCTGATCCTCGGCCGCCGAGAGCTGCGAGATCATCGATACGAGTGATGGGTTGTTGAACCCCATCCCGATCGACAGGATCGCCAGCGTCGCCAGCAGGCTCATCGTCGAGTGGTTCGCAGGCAGAAACGCCAGGCCGATCGCGACGAGCGTAATCGCCACGGGAATCACCTTGCGCTCCCCGACCCGGCGCACGACCCGGCCGACGAGCCCGCCCTGGACGATGACCAGCACGATCCCGACGTAGGCGAATACGTACCCGATGGTCGCCGCATTGAAGTGGAAACGCCGCTCAGCGAAGAGCGCGAACATGGCCTCGAAGTTGGAGAACGCGGCGACGACGAGGAAGTAGATCACCAGGAGCAGCGGCAGGTGCGGGCGCGACACCGCGCGGCGAAAGGCCTGAAGCCGTCCCGAGGCGGGGGCGCCTGCACGATGCGCTGGGCTGAGCGTCTCGGGCAGCAGGAACCACGCGGCGATGAAGTTGGCGAGCGAGAGGGCCGATGCGAAGAACGCGGGCGTGCTGAAGCCCCAGTGACTGAGGAATCCTCCGATGGCCGGTCCGAAGACGAACCCGAGCCCGAAGGCCGCGCCAATCAGCCCCATGCCCTTCGCGCGGTTCTCGATCGTCGTGCTGTCGGCGATCACCGCCTGGGCGGTCGGGATGTTCGCGCCGGCGATGCCGGCGAAGATGCGGGAGATGAAGAGCACGACGAGCGAGTTCGCGAGCCCGAAGACCAGGTACGAAACGAACGACCCGAAAAGTCCGAGCAGGATCACGGGCCGCCGCCCGATGCGGTCCGACAACCGGCCCCAGATCGGCGCGAAGGCGAACTGCATCAGCGAGAACGAGGTCGACAGCAGCCCGATCAGCAAGGCGTTTGCGCCGAAGGTCTCGGCGTAGAACGGCAGGAGCGGGATGATGATGCCGAAGCCCAGCAGGTCGATGAAGACCGTGACGAAGATGACGATGAGTGGTGAGGTCTTCACTCGTCGTCGCGCTTCACGTGGTACCGGGCGTACTCGTCGAGGAACGACAGGCTCCGGAACGTCTTCATCCGGTCGAGGAAAAGTACGCCGTCGAGGTGGTCGGATTCGTGCTGGAGGACGCGCGCGGCGAACCCGTCCGCCTTGATCACGAGGCGCTCGCCGTGGCGATCCAGTCCCTTGACCACGATGTCCTTGAACCGCGTCACCTGGCCGCGGAGGTCAGGAATGCTGAGGCAGCCCTCCCAGTCCTCCTCGACCTGCCGGCCCACGTGAGAGATTTCGGGATTGATCACTGCGATCACGTGCGCGCGCCGTTCCGTGTTGTCGTCGTGCTCCTCGCCTTCGCCCGGGGGGACGTGCGCGACGAAGAGCCGGACGGCCTCGTGAACCTGGGGCGCGGCGAGCCCGACGCCGTTGTATTCGAGCATCGTGTCGATCATGTCGTCGATCAACCGCTGGACCCCGGCGGTGGCGATGTCGGTCTGGGAAGCGAGCGGCGTCTTGACGCGCAGGACGGGATGTCCCATCCGCGCGACCTTCAATATGGACATTGATTTCCATTATACGACGGAGGTTCAACCGCCCGCCCCGGGAGGCAGGGTGCTTGACGGGAGGGGTCGCCAGGGAGGGAGGCGCACCCGAAACGGCCCGGGTTTTTCGAGCGCGATTGGGCTCGTGTTGTACCATGGACATTCGCGGTCAGAGGACGATCTGCATCGAAGTCCTGGAGGCGGCTATGCGCAGGATGGGGCGGCTTGCGGCGGCGCTTCTCACCACCGCTCTCGCCGGAGCGGCCGCCTGTTCCCAATTGAAGACGGCGCAGCCGACCGCGCCTGGCGATGGTTCCGAGGTCGTCTCGGGCTCGTGGACATCGGCGACCAGCCACGGCGCGCTCAGCCCGGGCCAGTGCGGAAGCGCGACGGGGCAGATCACCAGCCGCACGTCCAACAGTGCGACCGGCACGGTGACGGCCCGGTGCTATGGAGATGTGTCGCTGAATGGGACCGTGCAAGGAACCGCGACCGGCACCACCGTGAGGTTCACCTCGACGGGCACCGCCACCGGGCCCGACGGATCGACGTGCTCCTACAGCCTGGCGGGAAGCGCCGTGCCCGAGAGCTCGGAGCGGGTGCGCGTGACCTACAGCGGGTCCAGTTGTTTCGGCCCGCTCAACGGGTCGGGGCCGATCAAGAAATCGTAACGAACCGGCGGGGCCGGCACGGGCGGCGCAGGTTCAAGGCGTTTCTGTCTAGTCCGCCAGTCCCTCTGCTTTCCGCTCCGCCGCGGTGACCACGCCGCCGGCGGCCGTCACTTCGGCGTCGCGGCCAAACGGCGCATCCGGGATCTTCACGAACTTCCGAACGGCGGGCGCGGTGTCCCTGATGTTCAACTGGGTCATCAGGAACGCGAACCGCTCCTCGAGCGACTGGCCGATGGCGGCGCGAATCTCGTCGGGCAGCGCCCACAGTCTCGCCTTGAAGGGCCCGATGGCCTTCTTGCGCGCCTTGTAGATGAACTGCCCCTCCGTGTCGTTCGGCTTGCGCTCTTCGGTCGCGTGCTCGCGCAGCCACGCGTACATCTCGGCCTTGAGCTCGGGAGGAAACCGAGGGTGCTCGTAGACCATGTTCTGGAAGTCGGTGGCGAGATGGATTTCGCACGCCCCGACTCTCGGGAAGGCGTCGAAGGCGTTGGGGGGCAGCGTCGAGGCGCCGTGCTGGACGGCGCCGGCCATCCCGAACTCCGCCCTCGCCACTCGTGAGAGTTCCTTGAGCGTGTCGAGGTCGATCTTGACGTCGGTCCGAACGGTCCCATCGGGCATCACGAACCCGCCATGCGCCGTGCCGGTCTGGACGCTGACCTTGCTGATGCCCTCCGACCCGCCGCGGCAGGCGTTGTAGCCCTTCATGAACGCGCGCAATTCGTGCACGTCGGAGTTCTTGTGGCCGACCTCGCCGATTTCGCCTCCGACCGAGATCGTGACGCCCTTCGGCTGGCGCGACCTGACAAACGAGGTGAAGTCGGCCGCCATCTCGAAGTTGAGGCGCTGCTGCTCGTCCAGCGTGGGCCTGTCGAGCTCGACCAGCGTCGAGGTGTCGATGTCGATGTTGTAGAACCCGGCCTCGATCTCCTCGCGGATCAGCGCCTTGAGCGTCGCGATTTCCTTGTCGCGCTCGGGGCTCGCGAACTTCTTCGCGTTCACCTGCACGTGGTCGCCCTGGACGAAGAGCGGTCCGGTGAAGCCCTCGCGCATGGCCGCGGCCAGCATGATGGCCGAGTACTCGTGCGGCCGCTGCTCCGTGTAGCCGATCTCTGATCGCGCGATCTCGAGGATGAACGCGCCGGCGTTCAGCTTCTTCGCGGCGCGCATGACGGCGCGCGCGGTGTCGTAGGCCATCATCCGGAGGTTCATGGCCGGCACGGTGAAGCCGGTCGCATCGCCGCGGCCCATCGCCAGGTACAGGTCGTGAATCGACGCCACGCCGGTCCCGGCCCCTGACGCCAGGCAGCGAATCGCCCAGCGCGCGGTGCCCTTCACCTCGGGAGTCGGAGCGAACGCCGCGGTCCAGGCGAGGTTGTCGAGGACTGACGGGGATACGGACCCGGTGACATGTGTCGTCTCCCCGGAAACGGTCAGGGCGGGCTTCACCGCGTCCAACACCTGCGAGATGGATTGATAGGTCATGGTTTCACCCTGCGAGGTCGCGTTTCCCGACTGAAACGAAGCGACTTTGCCATTGTAGCCCGAGGCGCCCGGGTCACGCGGACGCGGCGACCGATTCGGCCCCGGGGCGGAGCTGCTTGCGCTCCGGGAAGAAGAACTCCTCCCGCACGAGGTCCCGGATGGCGGCGGCGATCATGTCCTCGATCGGCAGCTGTTTCTCCGCTGCCTCGACGTCCTCGATCCGGGCGCGGGTGGCCGGGTTACGCGGGGTGAAGAGCTGGCAGCAGTCCTGGTCCGGGATGATCGAAATCTCGTAGGTCCCGATGCGCTGGGCTTCGACGATGATCTCGTCCTTGTCCATCCCGACCAGCGGCCGAAGGACCGGCAACTGCGTCACCGACCCGATGACCGACAGGTTCTCGAGCGTCTGCGAGGCGACCTGTCCGATCACTTCTCCGGTGACCAGGCCGCCCGCGTGCCACTCGCGCGCCAGGCCGTCCGCGATGCGCATCATCAGGCGCCGGTAGATCACAACCCGCAGCCCCTGGGGCACGCCGAGCACCACCTGCCGCTGCAGCTCGCCGAACGGTACCAGGCACAGCACGGTGTGCATCTGGTAGCGCGTGAGCATCCGGGCAATCTCCCGCACCTTCTCCTGCGAGGCGCGCGAGAGAAACGGATAGCTGTGGAAGTGCACCAGCATCACCGAGCAGCCGCGTCTCGCGAGGCGATAGGCGGCAACCGGCGAATCGATGCCGCCCGAGAGCAGGCACGCGACCCGTCCACTCACGCCGGTCGGCATGCCGCCCGCCCCGCGCTGCTTGCCCCACGAGTAGAAGACTTCGCCCGGCAGCATCTCCACGTTGACCGTCAGCTCCGGATGATCGAGATTGACCGCCCAGCCGCGCGCCAGCTTGATGTGTCCGCCGATCTCACGCTCGATTTGCGGGGAGGTCATCGGAAAGCTCTTGTCCCCGCGCTTGGCCGACACGCGGAAGCTGCCCGTCTGCACGCCCTCCAGATCGGCCACGATGTTCCTGGTCAGGACCTCCAGGTCAACCGGCGCCCGGCCGGCCATCGAGAAGTTGGCCACCCCGAAGGTGCGCGCAATCCGGTCGCGAATCTGGTCGTAGTCCGCCTGAGGCCCGAGCACGACCTCGAGCCGGCCCATCAGCGTCCTGACCTCCCTGACGTCGAGATCCGCAGTGAGTCGCTTGAGATTGCGTACGAGCCGGCCGATGAACCAGGGCCGGTTCCGCCCCTTCAACGCGATCTCCTGGTAGTGGACGATGATGGAATTCATACACGGGCTGCGAGGGTTGCGGCACGGTGTCCGCTGACGACCGCGCTCTCGATGGTACCGGGTAGACCGGTGTCGGTCCAGTCTCCTGCCAGGAACAGCCCTTTGACGGGTGTCTCCGTGCCTGGCCGCCGGGGCTGACCCGGCGAGAGGGAGAAGGTCGCCCGGCGTTCGCGCACGACGCTCGCGCGCCGCACCTGAGCGTCGCGGGCGGCCGGAATGGCTTCTCGAATCTCGCGAAGCGCCAGCTCGATCAGTGCATCGTTCGACCAGCCAACCACGCTCTCCGCCCCGCTCGACACGAGCGAGAGGTGAGACGAAGGCGCATCGAGGATCGCGGACTTGTCGAACAGCCATTGCAGCGTGCGGCCGGGCAGGCCGACAAACGGTGCGTCCGATACCCGCCGATCGAGCCAGAGGTTGACCGTCACGATGGGGCTCGATCCCATGCGTGCGGCCCTCGCAAGAGCGTCGGCCATTGAGGCGGGCGGATCCGCGAAGAGCCCGCCGAGGTCGAACCACGGCACGGCCGAAATCACCGCGTCGGCACGGACCGGTTCGCCTCCGCGCAGGGCGACACCCGAGACCCGGTCCCCGTCGACCTGGACCCGGGCCGGCACGCTCGTGCGGACCTCGCCGCCACGCGCCTCGATGAAGGCCCTGGCCGGTTCCGCGTACATCTCGTCGAGCGGGCATGTCGGCAGCGCAATCGCGGAGGCCCGCGGATCCCGGCCGAACATTTCAGCCAGGACCCGGACAAACGGTGCCGCGGCAGCCTCGCCCGGAAGCTGATTCAGCGCCGCCAGCGCGAGCGGCGTCCACAACATTTCGCGGAGACGATCGGTCTGGCCGTTTCGGATCAGCCAGTTCTCCACCGTCTCATCCACCGACGCCGCCCGGTTCGTGGTTCTTCCCGCAACACGCTTCTGTTCGAGACGCAACGCGGGTCCGAGTTTGAACGCGGCGATCTTGTCGCGAAGGCCCAGGGCGCTCCACTCGACGATGCCGCCAAGCAGGTGAAACGGCGCGGGCAGGACGGGACAACTGAGCGTCGACCGGGTGCCCGACCCGTCAACGAAGGGAACCTCGAGCGCGGGCTGGACGCGGACGCGCGACTCCGCGCCGACTCTCTTCAGAAATACAAAGGTCTCCCAATAGCAGCCGATGAGCACGTGCTGGCCGTTGTCGACCTGCTCGCCCGTCACGGGATCGGCATGCGAGGTCGCGCGGCCGCCCAGACGCGGGCGCGATTCCAGCACAAGCACTCGCGCGCCGCGCTCGGCCAGCGCTGCAGCGGCGCTCAGGCCCGCAAACCCCGCGCCGATCACGATGACGTCTGGCAATTCTGACCTCGGCTCCCTTCGGCGCGTCTAAAGACCCAGCCTACATTCTGAGCCGGCCGTCCGCGGGACTCACGCAGCCCGAGGTCGTCAGACGCCGGGTTCGACGCCCGCCGCCAGCCGGACCGTCTCGTCGATTTGCGCTCAGCCCCCGATCATCGTCCGGGCCCACGTGAGCCCGGCTATCCACGCGCGGCGGGGACCCGGTGCGCTGACGACGCGAGAGAAGACGTCAAAGCGGGACCGCTCGATTCGACGCAACAGATCGAGGTAGATCGCGCCCATCACCCGCGCCGCGACCAGCGCCCGCCGATCTTCGCGCGGGAGGCCGTTCCGCGCGCGGTCGTAGTACTGCCTGGCCCGGCCGCTCTCGAATGCGAGCAACTGTTCGACGCGCGGAGTGACCGCTCCGCGGCGAAGCTCGTTCTCGCCGCACCCGAACCGATCGAGATCCTCCTGCGGCAAGTAGAGACGCCCCGAGTCGAGATCCCTCGCGAGGTCGCGAATGATGTTGGTCAACTGCAACGCGACGCCGAGATCGATCGCGTATTGACGCGTCCCCGCGTTCCGGTAGCCGAACACCTCGATGCAGACCAGGCCGACCGCCGAGGCCACCCTCAGGCAGTATTGGTGCAGCTCGTCGAAGGTCTGGTAACGGTGCTTGACCAGGTCCATCTCGACGCCGTCGATCACATCTTCGAACGGCCGCCTGGGAAGGCCGAACGCGCGGATGTGAGGGACGAGGGCCTCGCCCTGCGGCGTCTGCGGTTTGGCGCCGTCGAAGCAGGCCGCCAGCTCACGACGCCAGGCAACCAACGCGGCCCTCGAGGTCGCGTCCGGACTGCCATCGCTTCCCGGCCCGCCACTCTCATCGACCGCATCGTCCACGGCCCGGAAGAAATCCCAGATCGCGACGATCGCGCGACGCTTGGCCGGCGGCAGCAGCAGGAAGGCGTAGTAGAAGCTCGTGTGCCGACGGGCCATGGAGTGCCTCCCGTCAGGCCGCAGGCCGTCGCCGCCACCAGACCGCGCGCCAGAACAGGACGGGCAGGTCGGCAGCGCCGAGGGTGGGCCGGGCATGGAACACGTCGAAGCCGGTGTCCTCGAGACGCTCAAGGATACGGCAACCGCCCAGCCACGTGAAGCGCAACTGGTAGCGCAGGCGTCCGGTGACGCCATCGCACACCGGGCGCCCCCGATCGAAGAGCGCGCGAGTCCGCGCCGCCACCTCGCCGAGAACCGCGCGCCACGCCGGCGTCAGCGATCGGGCAGCCAGGTCGCTCTCGGCGGCGCCCGAAGATTCGAGGTCGGAGACGGGCACGTAAAGCCGCCCGCGCTGATAGTCGCGATCGAGATCCTGCCAGAAGTTCGTCAACTGGAGCGCGGTGCACACGGCGTCGGAGGCCTCGTCGAGCGTGGGGCTGGCGTGGCCGGCGACGCGCAGGACGAGCCGGCCGACCGGGTTCGCCGAGCGGCGGCAGTAGTCGATGACCTGGTCCCAGGTGTCGTATCGATGCGTCGTGGTATCCTGCCGGAACGCGCTAATCAGGTCCTCGAAGAGCGTTACCGGCAGCTTGCACACGCGGATGGTCTCGCCGAGCGCCACGAACACGCTGTCGGGATTCACCTCTCGGATCGCCCCAGGAAGGTCGTCGTCCGCCGGCACGTCCGCGGGGCCTGCTGCACGGGCCGGTGCTTCAGCGCACGCATGCAGGCGGGCGAGCCACTGGTCGAGCAGATCGTGGCGCTCCCTGACGGGACGCTGGCCTTCGTCGGCGAAGTCGTCGGCAACCCGCGCGAACGCGTAGATGGCCGCCACGTGGGGCCGCATCGGAGGCGGCAGCAGGTGCGACACGACGGGGAAATTCTCGTAGTGCGCCGCGGCGAGCCGATCGCACGCGGCGTACGCCTCGGCGAGCGTCACCACTCGACCTCAGAACGGCCGGTGCGGGCGTTCAGGGCGCGAGCGAGGACGAACAGCAGGTCCGAGAGGCGATTGACGTAAGCGACCACCGCCGGGTCGAGCCCCCCGACGCCAAGTCCGACGATGCGGCGCTCGGCCCGCCGGCAGACCGTCCGGGCCAGGTGCAGGGTGGCGGCGGAGGGTGAGCCGCCCGGCAGGATGAATCGCTTGAGCGGCGTCAGGGTCTCCTCGAAGAGGTCGATCCAGCGCTCGAGGCGCTCGACGGCCGCCGCGTCGATCGTCACCTTGCTCACGCGGCCGGCGATGCGTTGGCCGGGATCGGCGAGGCGTGCGCCGAGGGCGAAGATGTCGCGCTGGAGCTGCTCGAGGATCGGGTCGAAATCCGCGTCGACTCCGAGGGCGCGCACGGCACCGAGCAGCGCGTTGAGCTCGTCGAGTTCTCCGCAGGCTTCGATTCGGAGGTCGGACTTGGGCACCCGCGTGCCATCGAACAGGGACGTGTCGCCCCCATCGCCCGTCCGCGTGTAGATCTTCATGTTCCCAGGATTATAAGTGGCGCAAAGACCCGAACCCAAGCGATCACGCAAGGCAGACCCCGCACAGGCCGTGCCTGCGCCTGGCGCACGACAGCGGTTCCGCAGGAACCTGCTTCGATGGTACGACCGTCACGGCCGGGACCTCCCGTGGCGATCCTCCGCTGAGCCCTACAACGTGCTCGTGTCGGAAATCATGCTGCAGCAGACCCAGGTGGACCGCGTGCTGCCGAAATACGAGGAGTGGCTGGCGAAATACCCGACGCTGGCGTCGCTGGCGGATGCGCGCGTCGAGGATGTCGTCAGGACGTGGTACCCGCTCGGGTACAACATACGGCCGCGGCGGCTCCACGCGATCGCTTGCGAGTCGATGGAGCGTTACGGCGGCGAGCTGCCTTCCGATCCGGATACGCTTCGATCGTTCAAGGGCATCGGCCCGTACACGGCGGGCGCGATCCTCAGCTTTGCGTTCAAACGTCGCGCGGCGATTCTCGACACCAACGTGGCGCGCGTCCTGTTCCGCGTCTTCCTGGGACGCGGCGACCCGAAGGCTCATGCGACGAAGCGGCAGCTCTGGTCCATCTCCCATGCGCTCGTTCCGGTCCGGCGCGCCTTCGATTTCAACCAGGGCCTCATGGACCTTGGTGCGATGGTCTGCACCGCGAGAAGCCCCAAGTGCCTGGAGTGTCCAATGAGCCGATCGTGCCGGGCGCTTCAGCTGGACCGAAGGAGTCGCCGGCCATGAGCCTGCCCGAATCCGCCAGGCCCCACGTGGTCGTGACCGCTGCCGTCGTCGAGCGCGACGGGCGGTACCTTGTCGCGCGCCGGCTTGCTGGCACGCACCTGGAGGGGCTGTGGGAGTTCCCGGGGGGCAAGTGCCAGTCGGGCGAGTCGGCCGAAATGTGCCTGGAACGAGAAATCCGCGAAGAGCTTGGCGTCGAGATTCGAATCGGACCGCTGATCCTCGAGACGAGTCACGCCTATCCGGACCGCGTCATCAAGCTGCTGTTCTTTGGCGGTGTCCTGCTTGGAGAGCCACGTCCGCTGCTCGGGCAGGAGCTTCAGTGGGCCCGGCGCGAAGACCTCTCGTCGCTGGAGTTCCCGCCGGCTGATGAGCTGCTGATCAAGCAGTTGGCAGCGAAGGAATAGCGGCACGCCGCGGCTGGAGGGAGGGGCTGGCGGCTCGCGGCTGGCGGCTGGCAAACGCCATGCTACGTCGTGAATGGCAGCGCAGTGACCGTCGCCCTCAGGCGCTCCTCGCCGTGCACGACAGCGATCTCGGTTCCTGGTGCGAGGTGGTCGCGGTGCACGTAGGCGAGCGCGATTGGTTTCCCGAGCGCCGGCGAGAAGCACGCGCTGGTAATGCGACCGATCGCATTGTCGCCCGCCAGCAGGGTATCGCCCGGGTGCGGCGCGAGTCCGCCATCAACGGTGAGCCCGGTCAGCTTGCGCAGCACGCGTCCCTGGCCCCGATGGACGATGCGGATGATGACCTCTTGCCCTGGATAGCACCCTTTCGTGAAGCTGATCGCCCGCTCTTCGATGCCTGCCTCGAGAGGGATCGTCTCCTCACTCATGTCGACGTGGAAGGCCGGCCTTCCTGCCTCGATGCGGAGCACTTCGGCAGTGTCGGTCCCGATCGGCACAGCGCCTGCTGCGCCCAGACCGCTCCCCATCTGCGCACTCAACCCCGGTGTCGAATATAGATAGAATCCCGGCCTCCCGAAGTCGTCGACTCGGGCGACGATCAGCGTGTCGTCGCCGACCGCGATTCGTCTGTTCTGGCAAGGCGTCCACGAGGACAGGTCGGCCGCCGGTCCGCCGGCGGCCCCGGCCTTCGCAAGCACCTCCGCCAGCACCGAGGGCGATGTCGTGCCCTGAACGCCGAGCGAGATCCACGCATCGGTCAGGTCGGCCAGTTGAACGTCCTCGGTAAAGATGAGCTGATCGAACCTGGCGAGCAGGACGTCCTTGTCGTCGCGATGCACGTCGAGAAGCGTGACGTCGCCCAGCTCGAACACGTGCATGTCGGCGATCATGCGCCCCTGGGCACTCAGCAGCGCCGCGTAGCAGCCGGTGCCCGGACCGAGCGCGGCGATGTCGTTTGTCAGCAGCGCGTGGAGGAAGCTCTTGCGATCGGTCCCGTGGACGATGATCCGGCCGCGGTCCGGGCGATCCAGGAGGCCGGTGGCGTTGCGAACGGCGTCGTACTGGCGTGGGTCGAACATCGGACTCCCTTGTGCCCTGCGTTTCTCTCTCCACTCCGACGCGAATGGAACAACGCCGGGGTCACGAACCCGCCGTGCCTTCCTCCGTCAGCCGAGCCCGCGGTCCCTGCCGTCCGCGTGCCGCCCGGCCGGGCTCCTTCGTGCGGGATTGTTGATATGCTCTGAGGCGCTATGTCCGGTCATTATTGTACCGTTGCCATCCTCCTGCTGGCCACGTGCGGCTCCGCCGCCGCCCAGGCGCCAGCGACCGCACCGGGACAGGCCGCGACCCGGGAACCGCCGAGCTCCTTCACCGTGTTCCTGCAGGGCGTCCCGATCGGTATCGAGCAGGTGACCGTCAGGTCCGGCCCCGCCGGCTGGACAATCGCGTCGACCGGCCGCCTGGCGGCGCCGGTGAACCTCATCACCTCGCGTTTCGAGGTCCGCTACGACCCGGCGTGGAAGGCTCTCGGCATCGACATCGAAGCATCGCTGCGCGGGCAGCCGCTGCTGATGCATTCGACGATCCAGAACGGCACCGCCACGACCGAGATCACGCAGGCCGGGAACCTCTCGCAAAGGACCGACCAGGTGGCGCCCGATACGATCGTCGCCCCGAACATGTTCTTCGCGGCGTACGAGGCGATGGCCTTGCGGCTCAAGTCGGCTCAACCGGGTGCGTCATTCAAGACGTGGATCGCGCCCCAGGCCGAGATCGACGCGAGGCTGGATGGCGTGGTGGAGGAGCGCGTCCAGACCCTGAACGGAGCGATTGACGCTCGTCACTTCACCTTGACCATGGTGAATCCCTCAGGGCCCGTTTCTGCCGAACTCTGGGCCGATCGCGAAGGCAGCCGGCTGCTGCGGTTCCGAATCGCCTCGCAGAATCTCGAGGTGGCGCGCGAGGACGTGGCGTCGGTCAGCGCGAGGGTCGAGCATCTGGCCCGCGACAATGACGAAAAACTCGTCATGCCCGCCAACGGCTTCAGCCTGGCCGGCACCCTGTCCAAGCCGACCGCGCCGCGGACTCCCGGCACACGGCTACCCGCCGTCGTGCTGGTACCCGGTTCTGGCCCGGTCGATCGGGACGAGACGGTGGCCGGCATTTCCGTCTTCGCGCAGATGGCCGGGGCCCTGGCGGATGCCGGATTCGTGGTGGTGCGTTACGACAAGCGCGGCGTCGGCCAGAGCGGCGGGCGCGACGAGTCAGCGGCGCTGGCCGACTACTCCGACGACGTGCGGGCCGTCGTCACGATGCTGTCAAAGCGCCGCGACGTCGACCCGGGTCGAATCTCGCTCGTCGGACACAGTGAGGGCGGGATGATCGCGATGATCGCCGCCTCGCAGGACAAGAGGATCTCGGCCATCGTGCTCGTTGCCACCCCGGGCACGACGGGCGCCGAGCTGGTCCTCGAGCAGCAGCAGCACGTGCTGAGCGGGCTGACCGTGTCTGACGAAGAGAAGAAGTCCCGGATCGACCTCCAGAAGAAGATCCAGCACGCCGTGCTCACGGGCTCGGGGTGGGAGGGTGTCCCGCAGGCCATCCGGCGGCAAGCCGACACGCCGTGGTTCCACAGCTTCCTCAAGTTCGATCCTGCGGTCGTGATGCCGAAGGTGCGGCGCCCGATCCTGATCCTCCATGGCGAGCTCGACCGGCAGGTGCCCGCCGGGCATGCCGAGCGGCTGGCGGCGCTGGCCCGCCGCCGCAAGGTGAATTCCGGCGTCGATGTGTTCGTGTTTCCCGGTCTCAACCATCTGCTCGTGCCCGCCAGAACCGGCGAGGCCGATGAGTACGCGACGCTGCCCGACAAGAAGGTCAGCAAGGACGTCCTCGACAAGCTGACGTGGTGGCTGACCGAAGGGGTCAAGCAGGCGGCCGCTGCGGCCGCCAAGGTCAAGTGACGGGACGGCAGTGACCGCATGATGTGGATTCTGCGATCGGTCGAGGATGGAGAAGCCGAAGGCTACACCTTCCGGCTGTTGACAGGATCAGCCAAGACAATCGGCCGGGCGCCGCGCGCGGATTTCGTCGTGGACGCGCCGCTGGTCTCCCGCCTTCACTGCCGGGCGACGGTTGCCGAGGACGGCCGGATCCAAGTCGAGGACCTGTCGAGCACCAACGGCACGTGGGTGAACGGCCAGCGCGAGTCGCTGGCCACCTTGAAGGAGAACGACCTGCTTCGGGTCGGGCGGGTCACCTTCGTGGTCGAGAAGGCGCCTTAACAGCCAGGACCGGAGATCTGTCGCGGCGCGTCGAGGCGCCGGCCTCGGCCCGCCGAGCCGGCCCTATTCTGCCAGGAACGGATTGGTCCGGCGTTCTTCACCAATGGTGGTTTCCCGCCCGTGGCCGGGGTACACGATCGCTTCGTCGCCGAACCCGAACAGCGTCGTTCGAATCGACCGCATCAGCGTGTCGTAGTTCCCGCCCGGCAGGTCGGTCCGCCCGATCGAGCCTGCGAACAGCGTGTCGCCGACAAACAGCCGGACCACCGTCAGGTCTCCTCCCGACAGAGACAGACACACGCCGCCCGGGCTGTGGCCCGGGGTGTCGTGAACCGTGAGCGTGTAGACACCGAAGGACAGCCGTCTGTCGGCCCCGTAGAAGAAGTCGGGCGGAGGCGGCTGGTCGATGTGGAGGCCGAAGGCCGTCCCCTGCTTGGCGGCCCGCTCGTACAGAAACAGGTCGTCAGCATGCAGGCCGATTGGCGCACCGGTGGCCTCCCTGGCGCGCTTGAGGCCGCTCACGTGATCCAGGTGCGCGTGGGTCAGCAGGAGGTAGCGGAGCGTCAGCCCTTGGACGCGGGCCAGTTCCAGCAACTCGTCGATTTCGTCGCCTGCATCGATGATCACGCCCTCTCGGGATTGTTCGCATCCCAGGAGGAATCCGTTCTTGTAGAAGGGGCCCGCGGCGCGGGCTTCGAGGATCAAGGGCATGACCACAGTTCCCGTCGTTGCCGGGACGTTTCTCCCTGGTGAATCGCGTGAGGCCAGCTCTCAGCATACAATGAACCTTCGAGTGTCGCGGCCCCCTTCCCCCCGTTGACCGCGTGACCTGGCGCTGCCGCCTATGAGACTTGCCCACGTGCTGGCCGCCCGTCAGCGCATCGCCCCGTATGTCCGGCGTACGCCGCTGGTGCATTCGCCCTGGCTGTCCACGCTGAGCGGCCAGTCGGTGTGGCTGAAGCTCGAGTCCATGCAGATCACCAACTCGTTCAAGGCGCGCGGTGCGGTCAACGTGGCCGTCGCAGGGCTCGAGCGAGGCATCGGCGATCCGGATCGGTCTCGCCTGCTGGTCACCGCCTCGGCCGGCAATCACGGGCGGGCGCTCGCCTACGCGGCCGAGCGGCTGGGGCTTCACCTGGTGGTCTTCACGCCCCGGGACGCACCGCGCGCGAAGCTCGACCCGATCGCCGGGCACGGCGCGGATCTGCGTGCCGAGGCGAGAAGCTACGAGGAAGCCGAGACGCTGGCCAAGCGGTTCGCCGCAGCCGAGCGGGTGACCTACATTTCGCCGTACAGCCACCCCGACGTCATCGCCGGCGCCGCCACCGTGGCGATGGAGATCCTCGAGGACCGGCCACAGGTGGAAGCGATTCTCGTTCCGGTCGGGGGCGGCGGGCTGGCGAGCGGCGTGGGACTGGTGGCAAAAGCGGTTTCTGATCGCGTCAGGGTCGTGGGGGTTGAAACCGAGGCGTCGCCGGCCTTTTCACGCTCGCTGGAGGCCGGTCACCCCGTGGAAGTCGAGGTCCTGCCCAGCATCGCCGACGGCCTGGCCGGCAACATGGACCCCGAGACCATCACGTTCGACTACGTCAGTCAGTTGGTCGATCGGATCGTGCTGGTCTCCGAACGTGCGATTGAGGATGCGATCCGCGGCCTGGCGACCAACGAGCATCTCATCGCGGAAGGAGCCGGGGCGGCGGCGATCGCCGCGCTCACAACAGGCCTCCGGCTGGATGTCAGGCACGTGGCTGTCGTGGTATCGGGATCCAACATCGACGCCAGCAAGCTGTCGGCGCTGCTCGCCAGCGCTTGAGCGCTATTTCCTGCCGGAGGGCGCCTCTGAGCGTTCGAGGAGGCCGTCGAGCCTTTTCGCCACCTCGCCGCGCGATCGCGCGATGGCGCGATCGAGCGCCGTGAGCGCCTGCACGACAGGCGGGCGTCCGACCACGTTGCTCCAGGGGAACAGGCGGTGGCGGATTGCCGCCTGCGCGCTCACGATCCCGTTCACCGTCGTCCACCGATGGAGCATGGCGTCGTTGGTAGCGACACGGGCAATCCATCGGGCAGCACGCTCGCTGTCGGACAGGGCGGCGGCGGCCATCGCTGCGCAACGGCACCAGTCGGGCGCGCCGCCCGGTGCGTCGGCCGCCTGAAAGATGGCGTCGGCCTGGCGGCGGGCTTCGGCCTCTTCGCCTGCTTCCCAGCGGAGCCCGGCCAGCAGCGCGCGCGCCTCGCAGAATCCCGGATACGTGCGCGCGAGGCTCACCGCGCCGGCCATGGCCTCACCGCGCCGGCCAAGGGCACGCAACGCCAGCACACGCACGTACCACCCTGCCGCAAACTCGGTGTCCTTCCTGCTGGTCGGCTGTGCAAGCACCTCACGGCGCGACAACCCGAGCGCAATGCGGATGCTCATCCCATCCCACCAGGGGCTGCCAGGCAAGAGCGACTGGCCGCGCGCGACCTCCAGTTGCGCGACGTCGGACTGACCGAGCAGCAGGCTGGCCGCGGCGCTCTGGAGGTGGACCAGCGCCTGGGTCGGATCGAGCGATTGCGCCCGGAGGAAGAACCGGATGGCGCGGGCTGGATCGATTTCCCGGATTTCGTTGCCAATGGCGCTGAAGGTCGCGGCCGACGAGGGATCCAGTTCGGCGGCGGCCCGCATCTGAATCAGAGCGTCCCGCAGCGTGGGCGCGGCAAATCCCATGGCCAGGCGTGCAGCCGGGAAATCCGGATCGGAGGTTGCCGCCTGTTCCGCCGCCTGCCGAAGCCGTGGCTCGATGTCGCTGAAGGAGGCGCGCTCGTCGTCTGTCGCGCTGGCGTGGAGCGCGGCAGAGAGTCCGGCCTGCGCCTCGATCGAGCCCGGATCGCGCTCGATGGCATTGGTGTACAGCTCGGAGGCGCGCGTCGCGTCGCCGGTCGCGACGGACTGGCGGGCCTGGAGGTAGAGATCGTAGGCGCCAGGCTCGGCCAGGCGGAGCGCCGTGCGCTCGTGCGCGGGCCTCGCCTGGACGGGAATCCGCATCGCGGAGGCGAGATCGTTGACGATGCGGATCTGGAGCGCGAGCACGTCGCGAGGAGTCGAGTCGGTACTGCTGGCTCCAGACACGCGAGCCGTCGCGGCCGTCCACCAGGGTCACGCGCACCCTGAGACTGGTCCAGTCGGCGTCGTGTGGCGACAGCGTGCCGGCGACCACCATCCCGGCACCCACCTTTCGCGCCACCGACACGGCGTCGTCAGCGGCCAGATTGCGGATCGACGGGCGTCCGACCACGCTCAGGCCGCGGACCTGGCCGAGCCGCATCGCCACGTCTTCTGCCAGCCCCGCACCGAAGTAAGGCCTGGACCCATCGTCGGCCTCGAGCTGAAACGGCGTGACCACCACGATCGGAGACGGTGGAGGCCCGAACTGGCCTCGCCAGATTCGCTGAAGATCCTCCCGGAGCATCCAGGCCGCCGAGCCCAGCGCGACGATGATCAACCCGACGAGCAGCGCGGCACGCGGAAGCCGGCGGCGCGGGCGGATCGCGGAGGCAGGCAGCGCGGTTGTCCCCTGGCTGCTCTGCATCGATGCCGAGACGGCTCTCAACGCTTCGGCCATCGCGCCGGCGCTCTGGTATCGCTCGGCGATGGTCTTGGTCATCGCCCGGTCGACGATCGCGTCGAGCTCGGGCGGTATTTCCGGATTGAAGGAACTCGGTGCGGCCGGCGTGTTCTGTAGCACCTGCACCGCGGTGTCGCTGTCGTTCCTCCCCTGGAACGCCTTGCGCCCGGTCAACATCTCGAACAGGATCGCCCCCAGGGTGAACAGATCCGACCGGTGGTCCACACCGTGGCCAAGTACCTCTTCGGGCGACATGTACGCCGTCGCGCCTCGGCCGAGCGCCGTGCCGCGGGAGGCCAGGCGCGCTGCCGTCTCACTGTCCCTCGTATCGTCGTGCCACGCGGAGAGCCCGAGGTCGAGGATCTTCGTGTGTCCCTTGGGTGTCACGATGATGTTGTGGGGGGTGAGCTCCTTGTGGACCAGCCCCGCGGCGTGAATCGCCGCCAGGCCTTCGGCAACCTGCGCCGCAATGTCCACGGCACGCCGGGAGTTGAGCGGCGAGCCGGCCAGCATCGCGCTGAGCTTCTCGCCCGGCACGAATTCGGAGACCAGGTAGACCTGGCCTTCCTCCTGGCCCGTTTCGAACAGCGTGGCGATGTGCGGATGGGAAACGGCGGTCACCACGTCGATCGTGTGGAGAAACTGGTCGCGCTGCAGTGCGTCGGGCGTGTGCTGGCCGAGGACCCTGATGGCGACCGTCCGTCCGACCTTGCTGTCCCGCGCCCGATAGACTTCGCCGCGTCCGCCGGCGCCGACGAGCCCGAGGATGCTGTAGTGCCCGATTGACTCGATCATGGGTGATTCACGGCGATGATGACGGTTTGTGCCCGGAGTGCGCCGGCCGACGAGTCCTGACAACCAAGCCGGTCAGGCGCAATCCATGATTGTCACGTTTCGGTCGTACGCGGCTCGTTCGATAGGGCCGCGTCCTTTGCGTTTCCCATGCCGGAGGACCGGCACGCGCGGCGGATCCGGCGCGGATCGCCCGGCTCGGCTGGGTTTCAGGGGCATCGCGGCATGCACCACTCTGGTCGCGTCGTTCGGCTTGTCGAACCGCCGCTTCCGGCCGCAGGTCCGCAAATCGCGTCGAATCGGTCGCTTAGGGCAACCTGCGATCGGTGCGGCACTCCAGGCCCATCACGATCTTTCCTGGGCCTCGGGTGAGATCCGGGCTTGATCCCTCGATACGGAAACCCGCATAGTTAGATCAGGACTACTGACCAACGCCGACGGCCCCATGGCAGCGATGAGGCCCCAGGCGAGGGTTGCACCTCATCTCGGCCCGGCATTCTAAGTATCTCATTGCTTCAGTCGCGGCCGGTCGCATCTCGAACACGTTGAATCGAGCCGGCGCCGCGGCGGCGAATCGGAAGGCCGTCCCCTGCCCGCGCGCGGGTGTTCGACTCCGATAGTCCGGAGTCGATTCGGGCCGGCCCGACACAGGCGACGGGTGCGAAGGCACGACGACGGGGAGCCGACCAATATGAGAAGACAGATTGTCCTCGCGGCAGGCGTTTCCTTTCTGCTGAGCGTCGCCGCGGCGCCAGCTCAGACTCCGATCCGGCTCTCGCTCGACGATGCCATCAGCCGCGGGATTCAGGCGAGCCATCGTCTTGCCGAAATCGATGCCAGGCGAACGGCGTCAGTGGCCGCCGTCGATGCGCGCCGGGCGGCCGGCTTTCCGGTCCTGTCGCTGCAGGCCGGTTACACTCGGACGAATCACGTCAAAGGTTTCGACCTCCCCGATCCGTCCGGCAGCGGCCAGGTCGTCTCGTTGTATTCCGACGTCCCCGACAACGCCCGAACGCGGATCGACCTCCAATGGCCGATCTACGTGGGCGGGCGGACAGATGCTCTCGCGCGTGCAGCTCGCGCAGAGGCCGACGCCATCGGACACGACCGCCTGGCCGCGCAGGCGGACTTGAAGCTGGAAATCACGCGAGCCTACTGGGCCATGGTGACGGCTGGCGCGTCAGTCGGCGTGCTGGAGCAGGCGCTGGCGCGAATGGACGCCCATCTCGCCGACGCCCGCAACCGGCTGGAAGCGGGCCTGGTTCCGCCCTCTGATGTCCTGTCGTCCGAAGCGCAGCGATCGAGGCAGCAGCTGCTGCTCATCGAAGCACGCACGCTGCGCGAAGTGGCAGGCGACGATCTCCGCCGCCTCGCCGGTCTGCCCGCCGACGCCGCGATCGAGGTCGACCTCGCGCTTGCGCCTCCCCCGCCGCCGGCGCCTCTTCCTTCGGTGTTGCTGGGACAGGCGCGCGAGAATCGGCCCGAACGCAAGGCCTTCGAGTCGCGCATCCAGAGTACCGATCGGATGAGGCGGGCAGCCGTCGCCGGCCGGCTGCCGTCGTTCGCCTTCGCGGGCGGATACGATTACGCCCGTCCAAACCCGACCATCTTTCCGCGGGCCCCGATCTGGAAGACCTCCTGGGACCTGAGCGTGAACATGAACTGGTCCCTGTGGGACGGTGGGCGATCGAAAGCCGAAGTCGCCCAGGCCGTCGCCAACCGGCACGCCGTGGAAGAGGGGCTTCGCGAATTCGACTCGGTCCTCGAGTCCGACGTTCGGCAGCAGCGGCTGAACCTGGAGTCGGCGCTGTCGGCCATTCCCGCCGCCGAAGACGCGGTGCGGAGCGCGACCGAGGCTCGCCGGGTGGTGGCCGAGCGCTACGCCGCCGGAGTTGCGACCAACACCGATGCGCTGGATGCCCAATTCGCGCTCATGCAATCGGAACTCGATCGCACGCGGGCGATCGCCAATGCGCGCCTGGTCGCGGCGCGGCTGGACCGGGTGCTCGGGCGGTAGCCGCACGGCAGACGCGAATTCGAGGCCATTCCTAGCCTCTTGGTATGGAATATCGGGTTGCGATCCGGTAGAGTAGACTGGTCGCCACCCAACAACATCGGAGACAGGACCTATGCGGCTCGCGAAGGCATCGGCGTGGACGCTGGGGGTACTTGTCGTCGTGGGCGGATTGGCGCTTTATTTTCAGCCATTTGGGGGCGACAAACCGGCGTCGGCCGCCTCTTTGGCCCCTCCCGTGGCGACCGCCATCGGCTGCCTGGGACGAATCGAGCCTGGCGAGGGCGTCGTGCGGCTGGCGGCACGAAGCCTGAGCGGCCAACCCTCGATTGTCGGCAAGCTGCTGGTCGCCGAACGAGAACAGGTGCACGCAGGACAGATCCTGGCTGAGCTCGACAGCACGAACCAGCTGCGCGCCACCGCCCTTCTGGCCGAGTCCCGGGTCGAGGTGGCGCGCAAGCGCCTGGACCAGGTGCAGGCCGGCGCCAGGCCGTCGGACATCGCCGCGCAGCGCGCCGAGATCGAGCGGCTGGACGTGGAGCTGGAGAACGCTCAGAAGGATCTCCGCCGATACCAGGGGCTGCGCGAGAAGAACTCGGTCGCCGACGCCACGCTGGACACGATTCGTCTGCGGGCCGACACCCTGACCAGGATGCGCAAGGAAGCCGCCGAACGCCTGACGAGCCTCGCCGAGGTCCGGCCGGTCGACGTGGCGGTCGCCAGGGCGGAGCTGGACTCCGCCATCCGCCAGATGGACCTTGCGCGCGCCGAGCACGCCTCCAGCCTGATTCGCGCTCCGCTCGACGGGAAGGTGCTCAAGATCCACGCCCGGCCGGGGGAGGAGGTGGGCCCGAACGGCGTGATGGAGATCGCCCAGACCGATCAGATGTACGTGCTCGCCGAGATCGCCGAGGGTGACATGGCGCGCGTGCGCCCGGGCCTGCACGCCAGGATCTCCGGGTACGGCCTTCCGACCACGCTCACCGGCGTCGTGGAGACGGTCGGCCTTCAGGTCACGCAGAACAGCGTGCTGAAGCTCGATCTCGCCGAGTTCTCCGACGCACGGGTGGTGGAGGCGAAGATTCGGCTCGATGACGGCGCGCGTGTCGCACAGCTCATCCACTTGCGCGTGAATGTCGTCATCGAGCTCGCGCCAACGGGCAGCGGGCGGCGCGACGTCCGATGATCATCCGCCGACTTCCGTGGCGGCAGCTGAAGTACGAGCAGTTGCGGCTGCTGGCCGCCGCGGCGGGCATCACCTTCGCGGTCCTGCTGCAGCTGATGCAGTTCGGCTTTCGCGACGCGCTCTACACCAGTTCCACCCTCGTGCACACGCGCCTGCTGGCCGACCTCGTCATGACCAGCTCCCAGTACGAGTTCATCGTCTCGACGGGCACGTTCCCGCGGCAGCGGCTCTTCGAGGCGATGAAGTTCCCCGAGGTTGAGTCGGTCGGCAGCATGCAGCTGGGCATCGTGCCGTTCAAGGATCCCATCACCCGCCGGGATCGCCAGGTCCTGATGCTGGCTTTCAGTCCCGACGACCCCGCCTTCAATCTCGTGTTGATGCACGCCGATGCCGACAAGCTCAGGCTGGCGGACACGGCCTTCTTCGACGCGCGGTCCCGTTCGGACTTCCGACCCGTCATCGAGCGGGTGCGGAACGAAGGAACTGTGCGCGCGGAGGTCGCGGGCCGGCGAATCGAGATCGCGGGGCTGTTCGACCTGGGCGTGTCCTTCACGGGCAACGCCCACATGATCACGAGCGACTCCACGTTCCGGCGGCTGATGCATCGTCCGGAGGGGGCGGTCGACATCGGCCTCCTGCGTCTGAAGCCGGGGAGCGATGTCGGCGCCGTCAGGACGGCATTGATCGCGGCCCTGCCGCCTGACGTGAAGGTCATGACCCCGCTGCAGTTCGCCGAGCTGGAGCTCGGCTACTGGAACAAGAACTCACCGATCGGCTTCGTCTTCAACATGGGGGTTGTGGTCGGACTGTTCGTCGGTGCGGTGATCGTCTACCAGATCCTCTACACCGACGTGAGCAGTCACCTCCCGGAGTACGCGACGCTCAAGGCGATGGGGTACGAGGATCGCGCGCTGTCGCTCGTGGTGCTGCAGCAGGCGCTGATCCTGTCGCTCATCGGCTACCCGGTGGGATTCGTGCTCGCCGAGGCGCTCTACGCCATCGCGCGGCAGGCCACCGGCCTGCCGATCGTCATGACGATTCCGCGGGTCGTGCTGGTGTTCGCCCTGACCGTGGGCATGTGCGGCGGGTCGGGGCTGCTGGCGGTGCGGAAGCTGAGGTCTGCGGACCCGGCCGACGCGTTCTGACGAGCGACCCGATCCTGCGAGACTGAACATGGATTCGGCGATCTCCATCCGGAATCTCAACCACAGCTTCGGAAGCGGCGATCTGCGCAAGCAGATCCTGTTCGACATTTCCGCGGACGTGTACCCGGGAGAGATCGTGATCAACACGGGCCCGTCGGGATCCGGGAAGACGACGCTGCTCACGCTCGTCTGCGGGTTGCGATCGGTCCAGGACGGCAGCGTCAAGACGCTGGACACCGAGCTCAACGGGGCGAGCCGCGGAACGCTGGTGCGTGTGCGGCGCAGCATCGGCTTCATCTTCCAGGCGCACAACCTGCTCGACGCGTTGACCGCGTGCGAGAACGTCCAGATGGGCCTGGATCTGGACCATTCGGACGGCTCGGGTGACTCCCGGAAGCGCAGCGTCGAGATGCTCGGCGCCGTGGGCCTCTCCAAGCGGGTCGATCACTACCCGCATCAGCTGTCGGGGGGACAGAAGCAGCGCGTCGCCATCGCCCGGGCGCTGGTGCGGCAGCCGAAGATCGTGCTGGCCGACGAGCCCACGGCCGCGCTCGACAAGGCGAGCGGGCGGGAAGTCGTGGACATCCTGCACACGCTCGCCAAGGAGCAGGGGTGCGCCATCCTGCTGGTGACGCACGACAACCGCATCCTGGACGTTGCCGACCGGATCCTGACGCTCGAGGACGGCAGGATTTCGTCGTTCACCTCTGGCATGGCTGCCAATACCGAGCACCTGCTGACGGCCTTCGCCGGCATGCAGCGGAAAGGCCAGCTCGAGCGCCATCTCCGGGAGCTGCCCGATCAGAAATTCGTGAAGGTCCTCGAGGAGGTGACCACCGAATTCTCCGGGTTCCTCCAGACGCTGGACGCGGCCAACGCGGACGCGACGCGGACCCTGGTCGAACAGGTCCTGGAGGTGACGGCCGTTCGCGTTCGCGAGCTGGTGGGGGCGGAACGCGCGACGGTGTACCTGGTCGACAAGCAGCGCGCCGAGCTGCGGTCGAGGATCGCGCATCATGCGGGGAACGAGCCGCTCGAGATCCGGATGCCGGTCGGGACCGGAATCGCCGGCCGCGTGGCGGCGCGTGGCGAGACGATGAACATCGCGGACCCGTACCATCACCCCGACTTCAACCCGGAGGTCGACCGCGCCAGCGCACAGCGTGGCGAGCGCGGGCTGGACGGGCGGCCCTTCGTCACCCGATCGATCCTCTGCATGCCCATATTCGATCGCAAGCGGGACGTCATCGGGGTCGCGCAACTGCTCAACAAGCGGGATCGTCCGGCGTTCAGCGCGGAGGACGAACACGTCCTGCAGGAGTTTTCCGGGTCGCTGGGAGTGATTCTCGAGACGTGCATCCGTGTCGATATCGCAGCCGCTTGATGGCGATCGACCCGAGGGGCGTTCCGGGGTCGTGCCGGCGAGATCTTCGCCTGACCCAGGAGTCCGCGTCATGAGCGAGGGAGAGCCGGGGATCATCGCACCGCTCCCCCGCCGCCCCCTGCTCACCCTGGGGGCCGTAGAGGCTGCTCCGCCCCAGATGAAGACGGTCGAGTTCGACGCGAGCCGCGTCAGGGCATTCTTCCGGCTGTTCGTCTGGCTCGGCATTCTCCTCCGGTTCGGCGCGTCGGCGTTCTGGGACAGGCTCCGGCGCACGAGCACTCCCGCGCGCCGGGCCGCGCACCTGCGGCGGATCTTCGAGCGCACCGGCGGGACCTTCATCAAGATCGGCCAGCAGCTCGCCATGCGCCTCGATCTGCTGCCCTGGGAATACGGCAACGAGCTTGCCCGCATGCTCGACCGCGTTCCGCCGTTTCCGGCCGATCGCGCGATCGCCATGGTCGAGAGAGTCACCGGCCGGCCGCTCGAAGAGACCTTTGCCCGGTTCGACCCGGACCCGGTCGGGTCGGCCTCCGTCGCGTGCACCTACCAGGCCATCCTGCGGACCGGCGCGCGGGTCGTCGTGAAGGTGCGACGGCCCGGGGCCGGCGAGCTGTTCATGGCGGACCTGAAGGCGTTCGACTGGCTGGCCGGCGCGCTGGAGTTCTTCACGGTGCTGCGGCCCGGCCACACGCAGAGCATGCGGCGCGAGCTGCGCGAGACCCTGGTGGAGGAACTGGACTTCGTCCGTGAAGCGCGTTACGCGGACCTGTTCCGCCGGGCGGCCCGCGATTCGGGCAAGCGCTTCTTCACCGCTCCGCGCGTGTTCTTCGATCTCTCCGGTGAGGACGTCATCGTCGAGGAGTTCGTCACCGGCATGTGGCTCTGGGAGCTGGTGGCCGCGGTCGAACAGCAGAACGAGGAGGTCCTGGGCCTGGCGCGCCGGCTCGGCATCGACCCGGGGCAGGTCGCGCGCCGTCTGGCGTGGATCAACTACTGGGGCTGGCACGAGCACTTCTTCTTCCGGGCCGATCCGCACCCAGACCGCATCATCCTCGGCGAGGGCGGGAGACTGACCTTCATCGACTTCGGCTCGGTGGGCGCCATCGGCCGCACCAAGCGCCGCGCCCTGCAGCAGAACATGTACTACGCCTGGAAGCAGGACCCGCTCAACATGGCGAGGTCGTCGCTGGTGCTGCTCGAGCCGCTTCCCGCCGTGGATCCGAAGGAGCTGGCCAAGGAGCTCGAAGTCCACAACTGGCAGATGCTGTTCGCCCTCGAATCGCGCCAGGCCGGCCAGGGCCCGTTCGACCGGACCTCGGCGCTGCAATGGATGGGCCTGATTCGACTGGCCCGGCGCTTCGGCATCGTGATCGATTTTCACGTCCTGCGCCTTCTTCGCGGCAACGTCATGTTCGACTCGCTCGCCGTCCGGCTCGATCCCGGCATCAACGTCATCAAGGAATACCGCCGGTTTGCCCGGTACCGGGCGGCGCGCGCGCGGCGGCGCTTCGGACGGAAGCTCGGCAAGCGTGCGTCCAGGTTCCCCGACGACAACGGCGTGTACCTGCACCTGGAGCAGCTGGCGAACACCACCGAGAGCCTGTTCTTCCGGCTGCGCCACGCGTTGTCGATTCCGCGGGTGAACTTCAGCTCGCTGATGAGCAAAGGGTCGTTCGTGGTCTATTCGTTCATCCGGCTCATGGCGCAGGCCCTCGTCGTCGCCGCGCTGATGACGGCTGGGATCCTCGCCGTTCACAACGTCACGACGGGCCGGTGGCTCGACACGCTCGACGCCTTGAATCTCGTGCTGTCGCTCTTCGCGTTTCGCGCGGTGGTGGCGCTGCTCGTATTCGTCAACGCCCGGAAGATCCTCTTCCGGCTGGACGACAAGGACACTTAGGTGGACGCTCCACTCGACGCCGCATACGAGGTTCCTCTGCCCGCGCGTCCTACCCGCGCGACGGTGCTGCAACCGATCCCCCGCCGCCGCCAGATCATCAGCACCAGCGTCGAGGCATCCTCTTTGCCGGGCATCCACGCGATGTCATTCAAGGCCGGCATCGTGCGGTCGGTTGGACGGCTCTTCCGGTGGCTCTCGGTCATCGGCTACGTCGTGGGCGGAAATCTGTGGGACCGGCTTCTCCGGCGCGACAGCCTCAGCCGCCGTGCGACCCGTCTCCGGCTCGGCCTGCAGAAGGCCGGCGGGACGTTCATCAAGTTCGGCCAGCAGCTCGCGATGCGGATCGACCTGGTCCCGTGGGAATACTGTGTCGAGCTGTCGAAGATGCTCGACCGCATGCCGGCCTTCCCGCTCGAGCAGGCATTCGCCGCGATCGAGCGCGCAACGGGCAGGAAATGGCACGAGTTGTTCGCCGTGTTCGATCCGGAGCCCGTGGGCGCCGCTTCGATCGCCTGCGTCTACCAGGCGACACTGAAGGACGGCACGAAGGTCGCCGTCAAGATCCGCCGGCCCGGCATCGGCGAGGTCTTCATGGCCGACTTCCGGGCCATCGACTGGCTGGCGGGCCTGGTCGAGTCCCTTGCGATTGTCCGCCCGGGGTTCTCGCGCAGCCTTCGCCGCGAGCTCAAAGATACCCTGCTCGACGAGCTCGACTTCAGAAAGGAAGCGCAGTTTCAGGACATCTTCCGCAGGAATGCCCGCGCCAAGGCCGGCAAGGATTTCTTCACCGCGCCGCAGGTGTACTTCGAGCACTCGAGCGACGAAGTGCTCGTGCAGGAGTTCGTGTCAGGCATGTGGCTCTGGGAGATCATCGCGGCCATCGAGCACAACGACCCGCAGGGCCTCGCGATGATGCGCGATCTCGAGATCGATCCTTCGACGGTGGCACGGCGGATTCTCTGGGCTGCGTTCTGGAGCATGGACGAGCACGTCTTCTTCCATGCCGATCCTCATCCGGCCAACATCGTCGTCGGCCAGGGCAGCACGATCACCTTCATCGATTTCGGATCCTGCGGTTCGTTCGACGACGACCATCGGCGGGCGCTCGAGCAGATCGTGAACAGCATGCGCAAGGGCGACGCCGAGGGGATGGCGCGCTCCACGCTGAAGCTGCTCGAACCGCTCTCGCGGATCGACGTCTCGAGCCTCATGAAGGACCTGGAGGCCGAATACACGCGCGTCCTCTGCACGTTCCGCACCAAGGCGAAGTACACGGAGTGGTGGGAACGCACCTCGGCCCGACAGTGGCTGGTCATGGTCAAGGCGGCCCGCCGCTACGGCCTTCCGATGAACCTGCACACACTGCGCATGGTCCGCGCAACGCTCCTCTACGACACGATGGTCCTCAGGCTGGATCGCAGCATCGATCGGTACGAGGAGTACGTGAAGTTCAGGCGAGAAGACCGGGCGCGATGGGCGGAGGAGCGCTGGCGAAAGCGCGTCCGCGGTATGCGACGCAATCTCTTCCTGCGCGTCGAGGAACTGGCCGAGACCGGATCGGAGCTGATGGCGAGCGCGCGGCAGACGATCTCGTCGCCGATCCTGACGTTCACATCGGTCATCGAAAAGTGGGTGTTCGCGTTCAGTGCAATGAGCCGTATGGCCGGACGGCTCATCCTGGTCACCGGGCTCGCTGCGGCGATGGTGGCCATCCTTCGGTATGCCCGGTCGGAACCGGCTCCGCTCATCGATTCGTTCTGGACGATCCTGCGCAGCCGCATCTACCACGTCGTGGTTCTGGCCATCGTGATCGCCAGCACCCGCGCCGTCGTCTTCAGGCTCAAGGAGCGGGACACTCAGTCCCGGACCGCCGGGCGTTGACATGGACGAACCACAGGCGTTCGATGTCGTGATTGCAGGGGGCGGGCTGGCCGGGCTGGCGCTGGCGCGCCAGCTCAGGCTGGAACTCCCCTCCCTCTCGGTGGCGGTAATCGACCGTCTGGCCCGTCCGCTGCCGGAAGCCGCCTTCAAGGTCGGCGAGTCGTCGATCGAGCTCGGCACTTACTACTTCGGGCAGGTGCTCAAGCTGGACCCGTATTTCCGGAGCCGCCACCTGCCCAAGTTGGGCCTGCGCTTCTTCTTCGGGAACGCGCAGGGCCCGCTGGAGAACCGGCCCGAAACCGGGTCGGACATGTTCCCGCCGGTGCCCTCGTATCAAATCGATCGCGGCCGGCTGGAAAACGACCTCCGGCAGATTGTGTGCGAGATGGGAGTGGCGCTGTTCGAGGGCACCACCGTCGACGACATCGTCCTGGGCCAGGGAGAGTCGGTTCATGCGATCACGTGCCGCCGCATTCCCGGCGGAGAGCCCTTCACGATCACCGGCCGGTGGCTGGCCGATGCCACGGGACGGCGCTGCCTGTTGCAGAGCCGGCTCGGCCTGCGCCGCCAGAACGGTCATCACGCCAGCGCCGCCTGGTGGCGTTACAACGGCCGCATCGACGTCGATGCGCTGGGCGCCAAGGGAGGGCGCGCGTGGCGGGCGGGCTGCGTCGAGGACCGCTACTTTTCGACCAATCACCTGATGGGCAAGGGCTACTGGGTGTGGCTGATCCCGCTGGGCTCGGGCAAGACCAGTGTCGGCATCGTGACCGATGAGAGCGTGCACCCGCAGCGCACCTACGGCACGTCGTACCAGCAGGCATTGTCGTGGCTGCGCGTGAACGAGCCCGCGCTCCACGCCTTCATCAAGGGTGAATCCCCGCTGGATTTCCTGAGCTTCAAAGGGTACAGCTACGGCTCGGAACAGGTCTTCTCGCATCACCGCTGGAGTTGCGTCGGCGAGGCGGGTTTCTTCCTGGACCCGCTGTACAGCCTCGGCAGTGACTTTATCTGCATCACCAACACGACGACGGTCGAGTTGATCAGGCGCGACCGGGCAGGCGAGCTGACCGAAGAGGTCGTGGCACAGCACAACGAGCTGGTGCTGAACATCCTGTACAGGACGGGCCTCGATTACTACCGGGGCGTCTACCGAGCCTTCGGTCACGCGCAGATCTTCACGCCCAAGCTGGCCTGGGACACGGCGATCATCTGGTCGTACATGTACCAGGTGTACGTCCAGGGATTCGTGCGGCGGCCGACGCCGGAGATCATGGAGCTCGGCCGGCGGTACCGCGATCTGAACGAGCGCGTGGAAGCGCTGTTCGCCGACTGGTCGGACGCGGCGCCGCCGCGTGCAATCCACGTGGTGGGCGACATGCGCCGCATGAGGTTTCTCCAGCTGCTGCACCTGGATCTGGCTGCCAGGCGCAGTCCTGCGCAGACGCTGGAAGTGGCTCGCAAGAACCTGGATCGTTTCGAGGAGCTGGCGCAGGCCCTGTTCTGGCAGGCGCTGTCGGAGTGCCATCCGGCTCACCCGCTGCTGAAGACCAGGCCATGGATCAACGCCTGGAAGATGAGGCTCGACCCGTCCCGTTGGGAGGAGGAAGGCACGCTGCGGCCGGTGACCCCGGCGAGGCCGCTTCGGCGGATGGCCGACAACTTCACGGGCCTCTTTGCCCCGCAGAGCTGGCGCGAACTGATGCTCTACGAGTTCCCCTATCGCATGCTGAGGTGGGGCAAGGGCTTCTTGTACTACCGCGCCGTGCCGACCATCTGGCGTCTGCTCTTCGTTGACAGGCCGGCGATGTGGCCCAGACGGCTCATGGGCCGCGACTTCTGACGCGCCGGCGCCCCCGCTTCGAAGTCGACCAACACGCCGGGCATAGGATCGGCAGGCGGCGATGCTCGTAGTGTCGATCAGGGACGAAGCGGGCGCCATGTCGAGAGGTCAGTGCACCGAATGCGGACAGTCGTCATCACAGGATCGGGCTCGGGTCTGGGTGCCGCGATTCGGCGGCGTCTCGAGAAGGACGGGGCGTCGGTGATTGGCGTCGACCTGCCCGGTTCGGGCCAGGAGGTTGAGACCGACCTCTCGACGCCTGCGGGGCGCACCTCGGCCATCCAAGCCGTGTTGTTCGCGACCAACGGGTCCATCGATGGACTAGTGGTGTGTGCAGGAGTCGGCCCGCAGGTGCGGCCGTTGTCCAGGCTCGTGTCGGTCAACTACTTCGGGGGCGTCCAACTGCTCGACCTTCTCAGGCCGGCATTGGCGTCCGGGGTGGCGCCTTCCGCCGTGGTCATTTCCTCGAACTCGATCGGGATGCTGCCCAATCGGAATCCGTTGCTGATCGATGCCATGCTCGAGGGGGACGAGGGGGCGGCGGCAGCCCTGGCGGATCGATTCGACGGCGCCTCGGTCTACACGATGACCAAGATCGCCCTGGCCCGCGCGGTACGGCGTCGCGCCCTCGAATGGGGGCGGGCTGGCGTGCGACTGAACGCGGTCGCTCCCGGGCCTGTGCTCACTCCGCTCTTGCAGGGTGCCTTGGATGACCCGCTGGTGAGGCCGATGATCGAGG
This sequence comes from uncultured Acidobacteriota bacterium, assembly GCA_963843385.1. Lineage (GTDB taxonomy): Bacteria > Acidobacteriota > Vicinamibacteria > Vicinamibacterales > JAKQTR01 > CAVOHU01. The sequence goes on along the minus strand of CAWJJY010000001.1, from coordinate 80,341 downwards.
CGCTGCCGGCAGCGCTCGGCCGGGGTGGCGAACCCGAAGACATCTCGTCGGCAGTGGCCTTTCTGCTCGATCCGTCCTCGTCGTTCGTCCATGGCTCGATCATGTTCGTCGACGGCGGCGCCGACGCACTGGTCCGCCCGGACAACGTCTGATCCGGGCGCTGGTCCCAGCCCGAGATCACGTTCTCTCTTCGACGGGTACCGCTACAGGGTGATTCCCCCGTCCACCTGGATGACCTGTCCCGTGATATAGGCGGCGAGATCCGACGCAAGAAAGCACACCACCGGGGCCACGTCCTCGACCGTGCCAAGGCGGCCCAGAGAAATGCGAGACCTGGCGTGCTCGAGATGCTCCGGCTTCATCGCCGCCGACATGTCGGTCCGTATGTAGCCCGGCGCCACGGCGTTGACCCGTACGCCGTGCGGAGCGACCTCTGCCGAGAGCGACTTGGTGAACCCGATGATCCCGCCCTTGGCCGCCGCGTAGTTCGTCTGGCCGCCGTTGCCGTAGATGGCAACCAGTGACGTCATGTTGACGATCGACCCGGACCCTTGCTTGACCATTCGCAACAGCAACGGCTTGGTGGCGTTGAACACGCTGCCAAGGTTGGTCGTGATGACGGTGTCCCACTGCTCCCGGCTCATGCGTGCCAGCACCGTGTCCTGGGTGATGCCGGCGTTGTTGACCAGAGCGTCGATGCGCCCCAGCTCCGCCGCGACCTTGTCTGCCATCGACTGCATGGCATCGGTGTCGCTGACATCACAGCGAAGGGCGAGGCAATGTTGCCCGGGGTATTGCGCGGTCAGCTCGCGGGACAACCTGGCCGCGGCCTCTCCGCTGTTCCAGTAGGTGAAGGCGACCTGCGCCCCTTCTTCAATCGCCATACGGACGATTTGGGCGCCGATGCCGCGTGATCCGCCCGTCACCAGGACGGCCTTGTCTGTCAGCAGGTTGTGCATGATCCTCGTTGGCTCGTCTCACATGACCCATTGGCCGCCGGGCTTGCGCCGCGCCTTGACCCGCAGCGGCACTCCGCTCTTCGACCCCATTGAAATGTCGTGCCGGATGTCCCGTTCGACCGCGGCGTGCTCGAAATCCCAGTGCATCACGATCTCGGCCAGGGCAATGCGCATCTCATAGTCCGACAGGCCGGCGCCAAGGCACCGACGATGGCCGCCCCCGAACGGCAGGAATTCGAACGCACTGTAGGACCGGTCGATGAAGCGCTGGGGATTGAACTGATCCGGCTCAGGGTACAGCTCCGGAGCATGATGAATCGCCATGACGGAGACGGCTACCGCGTCGCCGGGCTGGAACGTGCGCCCGAGGACTTCGACCGGCGCCGAGCAAAGCCGGGCCACCTCCGGCAGCAGCGTGTGGAGGCGCAGGGTCTCGTTGCAGACTGCCGACAGGTAGGGCAACTTCGCCAGTGATTCAGGATTGGGGCTGTCCAGGGTTTCCAGGTCCCGTCTCAATGCCTCCATGACGGCAGAATGCCGTCCCACCTCGTACAACGCCCAGGCCAGGGCCGTTGCCGTGGTTTCGTGGCCGGCAAGCAGTATCGTCACCAGTTCGTCGCAGATGTCCTCATCGCGCATCGGGCGGCCATCTTCGTAGCGGGCGGCCAGCATGTGACCGAGGACGTCGTCCGACTCGCCGTGCCGCGTGCGACGCTCCGGCAGATACCTGGTCATCCAGTCGATGTAGCGGGCCCTGGACCGCGCATAACGCCTCCAGAGCGGAAACCAGCCTCGCTGCAACACCGGAAAGAACACGATGAGCGGGTGCATGCGGTGCCAGAAGGCCGCGAGCAACTCGCGCAGCTCGCGCGTGAACTCTTCCTCAGCGACACCGAACACCAGTCGCATGATGACATCGAGCGAGATGGCCAAGGTGGTGTCGATCGCTCGAAGGCGCTGGCCGGGCTGCCATTGGTCGATGTGCCGGTGGGTAATCTCCCGGATGATTTCGCCGTATCCCCGAAAGCTCCTGGGGTGAAACGCGGGTGACAGCAGCTGACGCTCGCGACGATGATCATCCCCTCCCAGCGCCCAGATCGACCCACTGCCAGCCAGGCCTGTGAAGCCTCGCTTCCAGAACGCGTCATAGCCAGCCGGGTTCGCCGACAGCACCTGCATGGCTCCTTCGGGCGAGAAGACCATCGCGAAGACCTCCCCCCGAACCTTCATGCTGACCAGATTCCCGTAGCGTTCGCGCATGCGCACGGCAAACGTCGCGGGCCGGCTGACGAGCAGCCAGCGATCGCGAAGGCTCATCGGAACGGCCTCTCGCGGAGACGCCATCGACATGAATCCCGCTTTCATCGCCTGACCGCCTCCCGTATTGAGAGCCCGATCGATGCGCGGCGGCATCGACCTCGACCGCGTCAGATGGGCGACGGCACACCCTCAGGCTGCGGTATGACGCCGATGTCGAGCAGGTACCGCAGGTACACGTTGAACAGCTTCTCGTCAGCCGGCGGGCAGACGATGCCGGAACCCTTCAAGGCTCGATTGGTCTCCCGGGTGTCGTAGGTCGGCAGCTGCAGGCTGACGTCGTCCATCTCCTGCAGGGCCGCCTGGTAGGCGAACAGCGCATTCGACGCGAAGGACCGGCTTCCGATCAGGCGATCGCGCAGATCCTCGAAGCGCAGTTCCTCGAAGCGATAGCCAAGGCTGCGCAGGAAGGTCAGCGCCTGGCTCATATGCTGACGATTGGGATTGGTCAGGTGAAAGGCGCCGCCGATCGAATTGTGATGGAAGACCAGGTGGGTCAGCGCCCCGGCCACGTAGTCGACCGGCGCCACGTCGACTTCGATGTCCAGGATCGGGAACGCGCCGAACTGCAGGAACCCTCTCACGCAGGCGACCAGGAAGTGGTCGGTCACGCAGCGCCCCGTCACACTGTCTCCGCCCACTTCGCCCGGCCGGTAGCGTGCGACAGGCAGTCCGCGTTCGACCGCGTGGAGCAGGCATCGTTCGCCCACCCACTTGGCCTCGTCATAGCCGAGGTTCAGGGCCTGGAAGTGCTCAATCGGGTCCTTTTCATGGAAGGTGAACTGCGCGCCCATCGGCCAGATCGCCGCTGTCGACAGGTGATGGACGGGCTTGATGCGGGCCTCGAATGCGAACCGAATCACCTCGTGGAGCCCCAGCACGTTGGTGGCCCGCAGCGCTTCGTACGGATAGATGAAATTCACGTGCGCGGCGCCGTGCAGGATGGCATCCACCTCGCGCGCCAGCGTGTCGTAGGTGAGGTCCGCCATCCCCAATCTCGGCAGCGTCACGTCGCCTTCCACCACGTGCAGTCGCGAGTGCCAGTCGGCCAGCCAGCGATCGTCCTCGGGCCAGACATCGTAATAGCGCATCTGTCGCTCGATGCGCTCCTTGCCGTCCTGCCCGCGCTTGGGCCGTACCAGGCAATGCACCTCGGCGCTGGTGGTCCTCAGGATGTCGGCGATGATGTAGGCGCCCAGGAAGCCGGTCGCCCCGGTCAACAGCACCGTCTTGATTGCACCGGACGGACGGTAGCTCATGCCTCGCGCCGGAGCGATACTCGGCGGCAGCTCGGACTCCCGCAGCAGTGTCGCCATCCGCTGGCGGCCCCAGTCCGACGGCCGAGCGGAACCCCCCGGCCGGCGCTCCGGCTGGCTTGAGGTGACCGTCCGCCGGCGTTCGGCGATGAGCTTGGCGAACGACCTGATGGTCGGCGCGTCGAAGAACTCGCGCAGTCTGAAGCTCACGTCGAACGACCGTCGCACTTCCACCATCAGGGGCGTCATCAGCAGGGAGTGCCCGCCGAGGTCCATGAAATCCGAATCGCGTCCGATGCTGGCGGCATCGAGCTCGAGCACGCGCCCCCAGCATTCGGCCAGCAGTCGCTCGGTGGGCGTTTCGGGCATCTCCATCGGAGCGACGGGCCTTCCGGCTGTTCCGCCGGGCACGGGGAGTTGCCCGCGGCGGATCTTGCCGTTGGCGGTCAGCGGAAAGGCCTCGGAGAACAGAATGTGAGGCGGGATCATGACCTCGGGCAGATGTTCCCGCAATTCGGCCCGGATCGCGGCCACCGAGGGCGACACCCGATCTGGAATGACGTGGCCGACCAGCTGCAGGTCGCCCCGCGCGTCCCGCCAGGCTGAGGCCACCGCGTCTCGCACGCCGGGCACACGGCGAAGAGCGGACTCGATCTCCCCCAGCTCGACGCGCACGCCATGAATCTTGACCTGGTCGTCCACACGGCCCAGGCAGACCAGCTCACCGGAGGGCAAGTGGCGGGCAAGGTCGCCGGTGCGGTACAGGCGCGCGCCGGGCTGAAACGGACTCTGCACAAATCGTTCGGCCGTCAGCTCCGGCCGGCCCCAGTAACCGCGGGCCAGTCCGTCGCCGCCAATGTAGAGCTCTCCGACCGCGCCGATCGGGACGGGCTGGCGATCTTCGTCCAATACGTACACTTGCGTGTTCGACAACGGACGCCCGATGGGAACCGGTTGATCTGGAGCGGACTGAACGATCGAAGCGGCCGAGTAGACCGTGGTCTCTGTCGGGCCATAGACATCCCATAGCGCCCGGCCCTTTGGCAGAAGCTGTTCCGCCAGCTCGCGGCTCAGGCTTTCGCCCGCAGAGCCAAGGCTGAGCGTTGTGTCGCCGCGCCAGCCGGCCGCCAGCACGGCCTTCCAGGTCGACGGCGTCGCCTGCATGAAGTCCGGCGCGTGCGACGTGATCATCGCCCCCAGCGCGACACCATCCGCGACAACGCCGTCGGGGACGATGTCCACGACGCCCCCGGCGATGAGCGGTATCAACAGCTCCACCGTCGAGATGTCGAACGACACCGTGGTGATGGCCATCATCACGTCGCCCGCACCGAATCCGATCAGGGCCTGCACGGACAGCAGCACGTTGACCAATCCCCGATGACCCACCTCCACGCCTTTGGGCTGCCCCGTCGACCCCGACGTGTAGATCAAGTACGCGCTGCCGGATGAGGTGGCCCGTCGGGCGGAATCGGTGGCCCCGGGCGCCCGCTGGTTCACCTCGTCGACGCACAGCACCCGGCCGTCGAACTCCTCGGGGATGAGCGGCGCCAATGCGCTGCTGGTGACGCAGGCCGAGGCGCCGGCGTCTGCGAGCATGTACGCCAGGCGTTTGCGCGGGAACCCTCCATCCAGCGGGACGTACAGCGCCCCGACACGCCACGCGGCCAGCAGGGCCGCCACCAGATCGGGAGATCGCTCCAGCAAGATGGCAACACGGTCGCCGGGCACGACCCCGTCGCTGCTCAGTTGACCGGCCAACGCCTCCACACGGCCCGCAAGTTGCCGGTAGGTCCAGCGCGACTCCTCGCAGCGAACGGCAGGCGCATCGGGGTGGGCAGAAACCCGCTCGGTGAACAGATCCAGGACGGTCTTCTCTTCGGGATAGGCCGTGCCGGTGCTGTTCCACTCGACGAGTAGTTTCCGGCGATCGGCCGAGGTCATCACCGGCAGGGACCTGCATGCCGCGCCGGGATCGTCCAGCCCCGCGCGAAGCAGCGCCAACAGTCCATGCATCCAGCGCTCAATCGTCTCCGGCTGGAACAGCTCCGTGCTGAAATCACACATCAGGTGCGCGCCGTCGGGTGAGATCGCCAGGATCAACTCGATATCGTACGCAGCGCCCGGGACGGGGAGCTGGACGAAGGACACGCGCATCGACCCGAACGCGGGTGGGGCGTCCCAGTGCTGCTGCTGAAACGCGGCCGTGAACAGGGGCGAACGGCTCTGGTCGCGCGGCAGGTTCCCCAGTTGAATCAGTTCGGCCAGCGAGAAATGCCTGTTTCGTTCGGCGACGGCCACATCAGCCGCCGTCGAGCGGACGTGCTGCTCGAAATTCCGAGTCGAGTCGATGTCGAGCCGCACGGGCAGCATGTTTCGTGTCTGTGCGACCACCCGCTGACCGGGCTCCAGGTAGAGGGGCGCACTTCGGACACCGACCACCAGGTCCCTCTGTCCGGACAGGCGGTTGAGAAACGCCGACCATGCGGCAAACACGAAGTGCGGGAGTGCCAGGCCAGCGGAACCACCCGATGTGTTCGCACGCTCGCAAAGCTCGCGCTCGAGTGGCAACACGAGACGCGCGCCGCCGTAACGCTTGACCGGCGGGCGGGGGTGGTCGGCCGGAAGTTCAAGGTGCGGCCAGGCTTCTGAAAGCGTCTCCTGCCAGAAAACCCGGGCCGCCTCGCGAGCCTCCAGCGCAATGGCGGACTGACCCATGGCAAGGTAGTCCGTCCATTGCAGGCCCGGGAAACCCGCACTCGGTTCGCCATCCGTCGAGTAGGCCGAGTAGAACGCCGCCAGCTCCCCGAAGACGACCTGCAGCGCTTCGATGTCCACCACCAGCCGGTGACTCAGGAGCACCAGCACGTGCCGATGGTCGGACTCTTTCAGCAGCTCCGCTCGAAACAACCGCTGTCCTGGCAGGAACGGACGGTGGACAATCTCGGCCAGCTTCTCGTCAAGCTCCCCAACCCGGCACGAGGTTACTGGCAACTCGAAACGCCTTGTCGAATGAACGCTCAGCTCATCTTCGTCCGGGCTGAGTGAGGTGCCCAGCGCCTCGTAACGGTCGGCGACCGCGTCAATCGCCGCCTGCAGGGCCCGCAGGTTCAGCGGTCCCTCCAGGCGCGCCGCGAGCGGCTCGTTGAACGCCGCGGCGGCCTCGGGGGAGTAGCGCGTCAGGAAGCCGACGTGACGCTGAGACGGGGCGAACTTCACCCGTGTGGACGCAGCCGAGTCCTGCTCGGCCGCAGAGTGCGGCGTCTCGATTTGTCGCGCGCGCGGCGCGCTCAACTGCTGCTCGATGTACGACGCGAGCCCATCGAGCGTGATCTGCCCCTCGAGCACGCGGCGGATGGAAATCAACACCCCGAAACGCTCGTAGATGCGGCGCATCCCTTCGACCAGCGCCAGCGACGACACGACGAAGTCGAGGATCGGTGTGTCGCCTGGAATCGGAGGCAGCTCTTCCCCCAGGGCTTCACCCACCAGCCGCAACAGTTCAGTGCGGATGTCGTCCCGCGTCGGAAGTCCGCTCGCGTTTTCCATGACGGTGCGCTCTCTCGTCCTACGCCGACACGACCCGGAGGGGCACCGCGGCCGGCGCGTCCGGCGCCGGGACGTCCAGCATGCGGTCGCGCAATTCCCGGTAACGCGCTTCAGCCAGGAGCGTCTGGATCATCGGCGTATAGAAGGGACCGTCTCCCACGAGCTTGATCTTCTCCGGCGTCACCTCCACGAACTCGAATTCCCGCAGCGCGTTCCAGATGCCCTCGAACTGATCGTAGGCATCGACGCCGAAGGCGGCGCGGAAGTCCTCCCGGTCCAGTTCCAGGCCGAACAGGTTGCGCCAGACCATCGACAACATGAAGTCTTCGCGGGCATGGCGGAACCCTCGCTCAACCGGGAACCGGCCCTGGTCGACGCTGCGCTTGTACTCGGCGAGGTTGCGCTGGTTGATGAAGGACCAGCTGTGTCCGTCGCCCAGGGTCACGTCCCCGAAGAACGTCAGGGCGGCATAGCCCAGGCCGACGGTATCCATGTGATCCAGGCGGTGCGTCACACCCTCTTCGTAGGACCGGCCGGTGGTCGCGCCAGGCTTGTGGAAATTGTAGGCGGTGACCTGCCGGTACCCGTGGCTGCACAGCAGATCGCGCGACGCGCGGTACATCTCCAGGTTGCTCAGCGTGCTGGGAAGCTCGTGGTAACGGTTGAGGGCGAAGTCCGTGGGGCCGCCGACATTGAGCTCGTAATGGGTGATGTTCTCGACGCCCCAGGACACGACCGATTCCAGATCCTCCAGCATGGTCTGAACCGTCTGCTGGGGCCAGCCGAAGATCAGATCGACGTTCACCGGCAATCCGAATTCCTGCGCCCACTCCAGGGTCTGGGTCACGTGTCGGATTGTCTGCTTCCGCCCGCTCAGGCTGTTCAGGCGTTCGTTGATCTGCTGCACCCCCATGCTGATGCGGTTCATGCCCGACTCTTTGATCGCCTTGATCTTCTCGCGGGAGAACAACTGCGGAATGCCCTCGAGCGTGATGTAGGCGTGGTCCGGGATCTCGGGGAAGAGATCGCGCACGATGTCCATCAAGGCGTGGTACAGAGGCTCCTTGTAGAGGTTGGACGTGCCCCCGCCAAAATAGACCTGCCCGAGAGGCATCCCTCGAATCGCGTCGCGGTACATCGCCGCTTCCCGCTTCAGATAGTCGAAGTAGGCCTCGAGCGCGTCGTTGCCGACGAAGTCCTCCACCGGAAACAGGCAGTATCCGCACTTGCCCGGGTTGGTCTTGATGCAGTACGGCACGCCGAGATACAGATTGACCGGCATGCCGCGACCCGTGGCATCGAGCTTCCGGCGGTCGCTCAACGTGTCGTGCACCGGGACATCGGTTTCCGACCAGTAGCGCGGGGACGGAAACGAATGCTGGATCTTGTTCACCTGGTGCTTGTCGAGGTTGTTCTCGATGTAATCCCGCGCGCGGTCCACGTCGATGGCAAAGCGGCTGCTCATAGGGGCTCTCCGGTGCTTGAAGTGCACGCGAGGGCCGCCTGGAAAGGCCGCCCTCGCCGTGAAATGTTCCGCATGACCTCGGTCTCAGGCTGCAGGCGCAGAATCCCGCTGCAGGCCGGGCGCCAGCGCGACGTCCAGAAGGAACTCGGCCATCGAGTCGATCGTCTGGTAGTCCAATCCCTGCGTGGGCTTGAAACGGAAGTTCAGCTTCTCCTGGATTCGGCGCTGCAACTCGGTGACGAGCAGGGAGTCCAGGCCTATTTCCAGGAACGCCGCCGAGGACGGCAGGGATTCGATGTCCAGCCCGTCGGCGGCCTGGCCCATCGTGTCCTTGATCTCGGAGGTCAGCCAGTTCGCCATCTCCCTGACCCTCGCCGGCCTGGGCAGCGGCCGCAGGGACTCGACGAGCTCGGCGCCGGACCTGGTGGCCACGCCCGCGGGGGCAGCCTTCGGCGGCCCGGCCGGTTTGCCGCCGGACTTGCCCGCCGTTAGTGCGGCGGTCTGTTTAAGCTCCAGGTCCCTGAACTCCGCCAGGGTTTCTCCGGAGTCGTTCAGGATTCGCATGGATGCCAGAGCCGCGCGGCCGTTGCCGGCCATGGTCACCTTGACATGACTCCACATCTGGGCCGGCAGCTGACGCCGGAGCGTGAGGGCCTGGATCGTGGTCGGAACATAGGCACCGTCGACACCATTCGCCGTCAGCATCTTCGCGGCGGCCCCGAGCACGTGGGCGCAGCCATCCAGCAGCACGGCGTTGGCGAACGGATCGTGCTCATCGAGCGCGCCCACCTGGCCAACCGAAACACGACCGAGCGCTTCGCCCGTGCCTGGCGCGCCAACCCAGAGTTCCCGCACGTTGGCGAACTTCGCGCCGTACTCCAGGCCCGCCTTGCGCAGCTCCCCGTAGAACTCGGCGATTTGCATGTCGGCGGCCCGATCGTTCTTCACGCCCTTCAGCGAGATCTTCTCGTCCAATCCGTCAGAGGCGGGTGCGATGCTTCCCTGGCAGAACACGTCCGCCTCGTTCTCGGACGCGGCAATCACGAAACGTGTCTCGCCTGAGCCGTTGTGCCCTCGTTCCAGAATCAGATCGACGGTCTGCGGTTTGCGATACGCGAGCAGCAGCGGACGCTCGAAGGTCACATCCTTCAACGTGACCTCACACCAGCTCTGCCCGGAGAGAGCCGCGAATCCGCGGGCCGCCATGTCCAGATACGCCGTCGCCGGGAACACGGTCGAGCCCAGGATGCGGTGGTCGGTCCACGGGCTGTTGGTCGCCAGGCCAACCTGGAACACCGTGCGATACCCGTTCCGGGTCGTCACCCGGCCGAGCAGCGGGTGGAGAGCGGGCAGGGCCGGCAAGGCGTCAATCGGCGAATCCGGCAACCTGTCGATGCCCATCGTGGGCGTCAGCCAGTGCCGATCCTTTCGGAACGGGTACAGCGGCAGGGACACTCGCTCGTACAGCGGGCTCCAGAACAGACGATCCAGGTTCATCGCCATGCCGTTCACGAACAGGGCGGCCAGCGCGCCGAGGAGATTCGTGACATCCTTGCCGTCGCGCTTGAGCGTCGGAACCGGCTGCGTCTTCGTCGGATCGAACGAGGTGGCCACCGCCGGCGTCAGCGCGGGATGAGGCCCAATCTCCACCAGGATCGTCGCTCCCGCCTCGACGATTTTTCCCATGCCCGCGTGGAACAGGACGGCCTGGCGAACGTGGTTGCTCCAATACGCCGGCTCGATCCTGTCCCCGTGGAAGTCTCCGCTCACATTGGACACGATTGGGATGCGGGCCGGCGCGATGCGCATGGACGCCGCAACATCGGTCAACTCCGCCAGGATCGGATCCATCAACGGAGAATGGAAGGCGTGAGACACTTCGAGCGGGGTCGTGCGGAGGCCCGCCTCAGCGGCCAGCTCGCCGACCGCCTCGACCGCCTCAGCCTTGCCCGAGACAACCACGGCCTGCGGACCGTTGACCGTGGCAATCGAAACATCCGTCTCGCGGCCCTTGATCCAGCGGCGGGCCTGCTCCACGTCGGTGCCGATGGCCAGCATCTTTCCGCCCTTTGGCAGCTCGCCCATCAGCCGGCCTCTTGCCACGACGAACCGGATGGCATCATCGAGGTCCAGCACGCCGGCGACGCAGGCTGCCGCGATCTCACCGACGCTGTGTCCGATGACAAAGTCGGGCTCCACGCCCCAGTGGCGCAGCAGTTCAGCCAGCGCGTACTCGATCGCGAAGAGGGCCGGTTGAACGTAGCGGGTGTTGTTGAGGTAGGTCCGCGCGTCCGAACCGAAGAGGACCGCCTTGAGCGAGACGCCCATCTCCGAGTCCATCGTTGCCGCGACGCGGTCGAGCGTCTCGGCAAAGTGCGCTTCCGTCTTGTAGAGCTCCTGTCCCATCCCCGCGTACTGGGCGCCCTGGCCGGTGAACATGAAGGCCACCTTCGGGCGCAGCCTGGCGCGGGTCTGGCCCGATGCCAGGCCCTTGGCGATGCGTCCCTCGCGCCACGCCCGCAGCTTGCCGGCGATGTCGGTCTTGCTGTCGCCGACCGCGGCCACACGGTGCCTCAGGTGAGCGCGGCCGGTGTCGGCGGTGAAGGCGATATCCGGCAGAGAGGCGGAGTCGTCTTTCTCGAGGTAGCCCACCCAGAGGTCGACCAGCTCTTCCAGCGAGGTCTTCGATTTCGCACTGACCACCACGAGCTCGCTGGTCCGGCCCGTTGAGGCCTTGACCTGGCCCGCATCGGCACGGGAGTTCTCCTTGAGCGGCGCCTCCTGGAGAATCGCGTGAGAATTGGTGCCGCTGTATCCGAAGGAATTGATGCCCGCCATCCGCCTGCTCGCTCCACGCGGCCACGGCACGACGCTGGTCGGCACCTCGATCGGCGCGTGCCCCAGGTCGATGTTCGGGTTCCATTGCGTGAAGTGAATACTCGGAAAGACCTCCTCGTGCTGCAGTGACAGGGCGACCTTGACGAGCCCCAGGAGGCCGGCCCCGGGTTCGATGTGGCCGAAGTTGCTCTTGACCGAGCCGACATACAGCGTGGCGTCCGGCGCGCGGCCGGGGCCGAAGACATTCGCGATCGCGCTCATCTCGATCGGATCGCCCACCGGGGTCCCGGTACCGTGTGCTTCGACGTAGCCGATCTCGTTCGGGTTGACGCCGAGGCGGGCCATAGCGCTGCGCATCACCCGCTCCTGAGCGCGGCCGTTGGGCGCCGTCACGGCCGGGGTGTGGCCGTCCTGATTGATGGCCGTGCCGACGATACTGGCGAGGATGTTGTCCCCGCGCGAGATGGCCTGGGACTGCCGGCGCAGGATGACGGCCACGCAGCCCTCCCCGCGGATGTAGCCATCCGCGGACGCATCGAAGGTGGCGCATCGGCCTTCGCGCGACATCAATCCGACCTTCGAGAACGCGATGTGCAGCCCCGGATGCAGGATGACGTTGACGCCGGCGACGATGGCCGTGTCGCAGTCCCCCATCAGGATGCACTGGCGCGCGAGGTGCAGCGCGACCAGCGAGCTGGAGCACGCCGTGTCGAGCGATATCGCCGGGCCTTCCAGGTCGAGGAAATGCGCGATGCGGCCTGACGCGATGCTCATCGCATCGGACATGGCATCGTAGGCCCCGATGCCCCGCACCCCTTCGATCGAAGCCTTGAGGTGAGAGTAGTTGTTGGTGTTCATCATGGCCAGGAAGACGCCCGTGTTGCTGTGGGCGAGCTCCTCGGCCGATTGCCCGGCATCTTCGAGGGCGTGCCAGACCGTCTGCAGCACCATGCGCTGCTGCGGGTCCATCCGGGCAGCCTCCGTATCCGAGATCCCGAAGAATCCTGCGTCGAAGCACTCGATGTCGTTGACGAAGCCGCCTCTGCGCACGTAAGTCTTCGCCGCCGCAAGCGGATCGGCGTCGTAGAAGGCGTCGACGTTCCAGCGATTGGCCGGAACATCGGCGACCAGGTCCCGGCCGGTCCTCAGCGCATCGAGCAGGCCCTCCGTGCTCACGATGTTCCCTGGAAGCCAACAACCGACCCCGACGATCGCAATCGGTTCCGGACCTGCATTGGGCGTCTCTTGGCGGATAGCATCCATGGCGCTGCGCTCCTGTAGCGAGTCGATTACCTGCGTGCGTTGGCGTTTGGCCCTTGCCCCCCATGGCCCGTACACGACACGTTGTCGGCTGGCATGGCCCGTCGCTGCTGACAGCGTGTGTCTCGGTGCCGCTCCGCAATCGTGAGAGCCGGGAAGCGAATGGCCTTGAAGACCTCGAGGTGGCCGGACTCGGCCCGACGTTCGATCTCTCGAGACGTTCGCGGTTGAAGGTCGGTCAGCCCGCCGTACGCGCACGGTGAGCGATCAACAGGGGCGTCGGCGATCACTTCACCGCTCCCTCGTTGGGGCGAGCAGGCCGGACTGGTCGCTGTGGGGTGGCGTTCGATCTCGAGAGGATTGAGATCGCTGCGATGCCGGTCAGCACTGTCACTGCTCCCTGTCGAGAGCCCCCGGGGCCGTCCTACCCGGCCCGAGGGACTGTCAAGACGCAAGAAGAGCCCAGCGAATCTGGCCTAACGCAATGGCCGCCGACAACAGGCCGCCACGCCTGTCACCTGCGAAGCCCGCAGCCTGCGGACAACGGTCAACGGGACATGGCCGTGGCGATATGAAACCCGGGATGTTCTGGCATTATACCGTCTTTATTGGTCGTAGTTTCAACCGAAATCGCGGATCCCCCTCGATTCCAGCGGCTGGCAAGACCCCACGCCATGGAGGCGCTCGGGCCTGCCAGGCTCGAGACGGTGGCCTGACTGCACGGTCTGCTCGAGGGGTGGAATGACTCGCGTGACGGCGGCGTTGGAGAGGCGCGAGTGGCCGGTCTCCACTGAAGGAGCAGCGGGATCCGATGCGGGGGCCCGGAAGGCAAGGCGCGACGACCGATCATGCCGGGAGGATGTGAGGAAGGAGCAACCTGAGCGAGCCGGGATGCCCCGCCCCAAGGACCGCTCCCGATCCAGCCAATGACAGGCGGCTAATCGCCGACGATGAACTCGAGGATCTCGCCCGCATTCTCCTCGCGGGCATGGCCGAAGCTGATCTGTCCGCGGCCCCGCAGGATCAACACCTCGCGGCGCAACTGGATTTCGGGCTCACCTTCCAGCGTGACGAAGGTGCCGTTGGTGCTCTGGTCGACGACCACGAACTTCTCGCGATGGCGTTCGATCCGCGCGTGCAGGCGCGAGGCCATGGGGTCCGTGATGACCACGTCGTTGTCCTGATCGCGGCCGAGGGTGCACGATGAGCGCGCTTCGTCGAGTTCGATTTCGCGCGTTCCGTGGCGGAGCCGCACCCGTGCGACCAGCTCCACGGGCCTCGCTCTCAGGGTGGTCAGCTCGGCCTCCGAGTCCCTCCAGAGCAGCTCGTAAATGGCGATGTCATCGTGCTTGCCCTTGAGCGTCATCGAATCGATCGGCCGGGTCCGGCTTCGTGTCGGCGGGGCAAGGGCGGCAACGGTCTGCGCAGACAGAATGACCTGATTCCCCTTGGCCAGCTCCACCATGCGCGCCGCCACGTTGACCGAGTCGCCGAACACGTCGTCGTCGACGAGAATCGTCGGGCCGAAATTGACGCCGACCCGGATGGCGAGGCGGATCCGGCCGGCCGGCGGCTGCGCGGAGATCCGCGCCTGCATCTCGGCCGCCGCGGCGACCGCCTGATCGGCGTCGGGAAACATGACCATCGCTTCGTCGCCGATGGTCTTGATCACCCGGCCACCGTTGCTCTCGCACGCGTATCGTACCAGCGCGAGGCAGCGGCCAATGGTCGCCAACGCCTCCGCGTCCCCGAGCGTTTCGTAGAGGCGCGAGCTTCCGCTGACGTCGGCGAACAGCACCGCCAGGTTGCGGACTTCGTCAGGCATTTCCTCGGGACCGATGTGACCGATTGAACCAAGTATATAGCGATTTGGCGCGCGGGCTTCGAGGCTTATGGAGGCCCGGCCGGCACGTTCGGAGCCAGCGGTCCTTCCAGCAGCCCATATCTGCGGGCCGTATTCCGGCCGGAAGGGTTATCGGAGTGAATGGCGTGAGGAGCCGATCGTACGAGGGCCGTACCCGGCCCGTGGCACAGTGCGGGCGCGACCGCGCCGGCAAGCGACGCGGAACCGACTCGCGCGCGTCAGGGCCTGGCGTGATGCGGCCGCTATGACGGGAGAATCCGACCGACTGGCGACTTCTTGAACCCGCGACGCGCCGCCTTCAACAGATTCACGTTCAAGTCGCGAACCCAGCCGTCCTTCTTCTTCGTGTTCGAGCGGCGGTGCCGGGACGCATACGTCTTCGCGAAGGTGGCCTCGGCGCCGGCGGTGCGTCGGGCGAGCTTTTCCAGGGGTCGGAGAAACCGGGTCGTCTTCTTCTTCGGGCGCTTGGGCGAGCGCTCGTACAGGAGCACGGGCGTGACGGTTCCCGCCGCGTCCTTGTCAAGGCGGACCACTTTGACGATCGATCGGCTGAGCTGGGGCTGCTCCATAGGTCCTCTTTGCCCGTCTTCCTTGGATCGTGCTGAAGACGCGATACGGCATGTGTAGCACATCCCTCCCGCCTCAGCAAGCAGGACGACCGGCGGTGCCTGCGCTCCAGAGAGCAGGGGCGGGAGGCCGGAAGGCGGCTCCTCGATCGCGCAGTCTGTTGGTTGATTGCAGAGAATGATACGATGCCGTATTCCACACTTCACGCTGGCGGGTTGGAGAGTCCAACGTTAGGAGATGCCATGGCGAGCACCACGGAAGCACCCCGGCCGTCCTCCGGGGATGCGGCGGCACCACTGGTCGTTGACTTGGGCAAGAAGCGCCGGAAGGTGGTCCGGCAGTTGCTCAACGGGGAGGGCAAGCTGGTGGACGAAGTCAATGGCGCAATCGCGGAGTTGAAAGCCGCGGGCACCATTGGCGCCTCAGCGCAGCCAATCATCGTCGTCGTCCGGCCGCGGCGCAAGAGGCGAAGCTGGATGTTTCCGCTAGCTTGAGCGCCCCCCCGGCAAGGGCGACCGCCGCCGCGGGTGTGACTTCACGTGCCCCGCGCACTCAATCCTCTCGAGGGCGCCCGAAATCCCCTCTCCTCCGAATCGCTCGACGGGAGGGGCCCGGCGCTCGTCGAACGCTTCCGCACCCGCACAGTCCGGCGCCCGCCTGGCGCGCATCGCCACGCGGTGCCGCCTGTTCCGGGCCGTTTCCGGCCACCAGGATCAGGACGCCGGGATCGGCCTGTGAAGCGAAATGCCGTCGGTGAACTCACCTAGCCTCGATCGCAGGAACAGGCGCCCCCGATGCAGGCGCGACTTCAGCGTCTGTTCCTTGATCCCGAGGCGCTCGCTCGCTTCCTCGGTCGAAAGCCCCTGGATGTCACGCAGGACCACCGGGACCCGATAGATCGGCGGCATCTCGCGGAGGGCCCGGTTCACCCGGGTCCGGAGCTGCGACCGCAACATCGCCTCGTCAGCAAGCGACGACCAGTCGGCAACCTCGCGCGGGCGGCTGCGGCCGTTGGCTTCGTCGTCCAGGGAAAGCAGGTCATCCTCTCGAAGCTCGAACTGCACCCGCTGCTTCTGGCTTCGCAGCCGCGACATCACCGTGTTGAACGTGATGCGGTAGATCCACGAGGAGAGCGCCGCGTCGCCGCGAAACGCCTCGATCTTCCGGTACACCTTGAGGAGAACGTCCTGGGCCACCTCCTCGGCGTCTTCGAGGTTCTTCACGTAACGCAGCGCCAGCTGCTGAATCCTCGACCGGTAGATTGCTTCGAGGTCTGCGACCGCTGATTCGTCCCGCGCGCGCATCCGCCCGACGAGAGCCTTGTCCGCGTTGATGTCCTGCATGGCATCCCCGTATGTAGTGGGCTGTAGGCGATTGCCCGTTCTAAAAGGAGGAACCCCGCACCCATATAGTTTATTCCGACTTTTTGCGTCGTATATTTGGTGTTACGGCAAATATCTGGTATAGAAGCACTTATGTCAGTGGTGAGGGGTGTGTTCTTCGACCTCGTCGGCACGCTGGTCGAGGTCAACGGCGGGGTCGGCCACCAGTACGCGGCGCTGGCCGAGCGAGACAGCCTCGACCTGGATCCCGCCGTCGTCGACCTGGAATTCCCTCAGGCGCTGCGCAGCGTGCCGCTCGCCGACTGGGGCATCGAAGCATCCCTCGAAGACATCGCGCTGCGAGAGAAGATCGCGTGGCACAGAGTCGTTTCACGCATCGTGGAAAAGGCGCACCTTCCGCCCGGCGAGCCGGTTCCGGAATTCGACGACTTCTTCAAGAAACTGTTCCGGCACTTCACGCTGGCAGAAACCTGGTTCGTCTATGCCGACGTCATCCCCTGTCTCGAGGAGCTGATGCGGCAAGGCTACGTCGTCGGACTCATCAGCAATTTCGACCTGCGCGTGCTTCCCTTGCTGGACAACCTGCAGCTCAGCCGCCTGCTCGACTCGGTGACGGTGCCCGCCCTGGCTCATGCGGCCAAGCCCGAGCCGGGCATCTTCAACGCCGCGCTCGCGCGCCACAGCCTCAGGCCGGAGGAGTCCGTCTACGTCGGCGATTCACTCGGCGATGATGTGGAAGGAGCCAGGCGGGCGGGTTTGCGACCGATCCTGATCGACAGGGAAGGACGTCACTCCGGGTTCGCGGATGCGCCGCGCATCAGCTCGCTCGGGGAACTCCGCCCGTTGCTCCAGTCGATCAACCGTGAGCAGGTCGAGGATCGGCCGGATCAGGCAATGGCGTGATCGGTCGGCTGGCCGACGCAATCCTGTACAGGTTCCCGTTCGAACACATCGCAGAAATGGCGGACGAACTGCTCCTCCACCTCCGCGATCGGCACCTCGCGTCCGAGGAGGCGCTCGAGAGAGGTGACGCCACGGTCTGAGATGCCGCACGGAACGATGAGCTTGAAGAAATCCAGGTCGGTGCTTACGTTGAACGCGAATCCGTGGCTCGTGATCCACCGCGAGATGCGCACGCCGATGGCGCCAATCTTCTCGGCCTGAACCCACGCCCCGGTCAATCCCCTGATTCGCGCGGCCGTGAACCCATAGGCTCCCGCCACGCGGATCATGACCTCTTCCAGGTCCCGCACGTAGCGGTGGACGTCGCAACGGTCCGGCTTCAGATCGAGGATGGGGTACCCGACGATCTGTCCGGGCCCGTGGTAGGTGACGTCGCCGCCGCGACCCGTTTCAAACGTCTCGACACCAAGTTCCGTGAGGCGCGCCGGCGTCGCCAGGATATGTTCCCGCCCGGCCGCGGTCTTGGCGCCGATTGTCAGCACGTGCGGGTGCTGCAACAGGAGCAGCGTATCGTCGACCTCGCCTGACAGGCGCCTGGCTGCAACCTGCTGCTGGATCTCCAGCGCCTCGCCGTAGGGAACCAGTCCGATCCGGCGAACGACGAGGCGGCGTGGCTGGTCCTTGGACACGATGGGTTCCGGCTAGACGCTGCTGGCGTCGAACGTCTCCAGCGCCTTCTTGACCTGCGACATGAACTGGTCGGCCACGGCGCCGTCCACCAACCGGTGGTCGTAGCCGAGGCTCACGTAGCCCTTCAGCCGGATGGCGATTGCATCGTCGATTACGGACACCCGCTTTTCGATGTTGCCGACCCCCATGATCGCCACCTGCGGCTGGCTGATGATCGGCATCCCGAAGGACGCACCGAATACGCCGGGGTTGGTGATCGTAAAGGTTCCGCCCTGGACTTCTTCCGGCTTCAACTGTTTGGCCCGCGCCCGCGTGGCCAGGTCCTGGATGGCCCGGCTCAGGCCGAGGATGTTCTTCTCGTCCGCATGCTTGACCACGGGTACGATCAGGCCCCAATCGAGTGCGACCGCCACGCCGACGTTGATGTCCTTCTTGTAGACGATGTTGTCGCCGTCAATCGAGGCGTTGATCACGGGAACGGCCTTGAGCGCGTCGACGGCGGCCTTCATGATGAAGGACATGTAGGTGAGCTTGACGCCGGACGCTTCGTACTCCGCCTTCTTTGCCTCGCGGATCTTCGCAACTCGCGTGTAATCGATCTCGAACACCGAGTGGACGTGCGCGGATGTCCGCCGGCTCACCATCATGTGCTCGGCGATTTTCCTGCGCATGACCGACATCGGCACGATCTCGACGTTCTCTCCGCTCGTGAACGCCGGCACGTGCACCGACGAAGCGACGGGTGGGGCCGGCGTGGCCGGCCGGGCTGCTGCTGGCGCCGCACCCTGGTGCTCGATGTGGCCGAGGATGTCGTTCTTGGTCACCCGTCCGCCCAGTCCCGTGCCCGGGATCCGCGAGATGTCGATCTGGTGCTGTCTCGCGATTCGGCGCACGAGCGGCGACGACTTCTGATGGCGCAGGGCGTCAAGGGTGACCGTCTCCGATGGGGGCGCGGCAACGCCCGCGGAGTCGAGCGGCAAGGACGGGGCCGGGACCTGCGCAACCGGGGGCGCGGCAACGCCCCTGGATTCAGCCGGTGCAGGCGAAGCAGCGGCGGGCAACGAAACGGGAATGTCCGGCGTCTGGGCGGGCGCGCTTGAAGGAGGCTGAGCCAAAGCGTGCGAGGACGCGGCGGGCGCCACTCCGGCTCCGGATGACGCCGGGACAGGGGCGGCAGGCCGCGGCGCAGGCTTCGATACCTGGGCGGGCGCCTTGTCGCCAATCACCGCCACGACCGAATTGATCGGGACCGTCTCGCCGGCCTGGGCGCGAATCTCGGTTACCACGCCCGCCACCGGCGACGGGATTTCCGCGTCCACTTTGTCGGTCGAGATTTCGAACAGCGGTTCGTCGCGATCGACATGGTCGCCGACCTGGCGGATCCACCGGACAATCGTGCCTTCGGCGATCGACTCGCCCATCTGGGGCATTACTACGTCTGCCATGCAGGCACCTCAGTCTTCCGTGCAGGGGCCGCCTAGATGTGAATCGCCGCGCCGTGCACGGCGTGCGCTGCCTCACCTATCGCTTCCGACATGGTCGGGTGCGGGTGAATGGTGCGGATCAGCTCCTCCACGGTGCTCTCGAGCCGCAGCGCCAGGGTCGCCTCCGCGACCAGTTCGGTCGCGCGCGGCCCGATGATGTGCACGCCAAGCACTTCGTCGTACGCCTTGTCGGCGACGATCTTCACGAACCCTTCCGTTTCGCCGGCGATGCGGGCGCGGCCGAGCACGCCGAAGGGGAATGACCCGGTCTGCACGTCGTAGCCGCGTTGCTTCGCCTGCGCCTCGGTCAACCCCACGCTGCCGATCTCGGGATCGCAGTACGTGCACTTGGGCACGTGGTCGTAGTTGAGGGGCTGCGTCTGCTGGCCGGCCAGGCGCTCGGCCACCAGCACCCCTTCTGCCGTCGAGAGATGCGCGAGCTGCAGATGCCCTGGCTTGCCGAACGAGATCACGTCGCCGACGGCCGACACACCCGGGAGATTCGTCCGGAGCTGCTCGTCCACCACGACGTAGCCGCGATCCATGGTGAGGCCGGCCTCTTCGGCGCCGAGGCCGGCGGTCAGCGGTCCGCGGCCCGTGGCGACCAGCAGGTAGTCGGCTCGCATCTTCTGAACCGATCCGTCCGGCATCTTGACGTCGATCTCGACAAGCTCGCCGATCGCACGCGCCGAGGTCACCGTTGTCGAGGTGTGGAACGCAATGCCCTGCTTCTTGAACGACTTCTCGAGCTCGACCGAGATGGCGTCGTCCTCCAGCGGAACCAGGTGCGGCAGCAGCTCGATCACGGTGACCTCGCTGCCAAACCGCTTGAACACCGTCGCGAACTCCACGCCGATGGGGCCGCTGCCCAGCACGATGATCGACTTCGGCGCCTCGCGCAGGCCGATCGCTTCGTCGCTCGTGATGATGCGCTTCCGATCGAGATCGATCCCCGGCACGCTTCGCGCGTAGGAGCCCGTGGCGATCACGATCTGCGGCGCATGCAGCGTGACGGTTTCCTCGCCGGTCACCTCGACCTGGCCCGGGCCCGCGAGCTTCGCGCTGCCCTTGACCCACGTAATCGCGTTCTTCTTGAACAGGTACTCGACGCCGCGCGTCAGCATCGTGACGATCTTGTCCTTGCGGGCCTGCACCTGGTTCATGTCGATGCCGACCTGCTCCCCGCCAAGAAGGAGCCCCCACTCTTTCGCTGCCCTCGCGATCTTCAGGGCGTGCGCGTGCTCGAGCAGCGCCTTGGTCGGGATGCAGCCCCAGTTCAGGCAGGTGCCGCCCAGCGCCTTCTGCCGTTCGACCACGGCCACTTTCAGGCCGAGCTGCGCAGCCCTGATCGCGGCAGGATAGCCGCCGGTGCCGGCGCCGATGACGATCACGTCGTAGTCATTCGCCACGCGTCTTGTCTCCTGCTCAATGGACCTTGCACCGCACCGAGGCCAGGCCGTCCCCGCCCACGATCCTACGTTACCGAGGTGTTTGCAGGGGTGTCAACCAATCGACCCGGTATTTCCGGCCCTCCTCGCGCCGTCGCCGCGCGCCCGCCGCCGCACGCGGGGAACACGGGTTCAGCCCCTCTCCTTTGGACTACAATGGCCAGCGCATCAGCGGAAATCCATCGTGAGCCCAACCAGACACACCGTGCTCATCGTCGACGACGATGAGGGAATGCGAGACACCTTGACGGCGATTCTGCGGCACGACTACCGCGTGCTGCAGGCGTCCACCGGCGAGATGGGGCTGTCGGTGCTCAATCGCGAGACCGTGGACGTCGTGCTGCTCGACGTCCGCCTGCCCGGGATCGGCGGATTCGACGTGATGCGGGCGGCCAAAGACTCGCTGCCGCTGGTCGAGATCATCATGATCTCGGCGATCATCGACGTCGAGACGGCCGTGCAGGCCATCAAGCAGGGCGCCTATCACTACATCACCAAGGACTTCGAGTACGACGCGGTCGTGTCGCTCGTCCGCAACGCGTGCGAGCGGCGCGCGCTCAACCGGCAGGTGATGAGCCTGAGCGCGCAGGTGGCCGAGCAGCGGGAACGCCCGTTCGTGATCGGCCCGAGCAAGGCCATGCGCGAGATCGTGGAGCTGGTGCGGAAGGTGGCCAAGACCTCGGCGACCGTCCTGATCCTCGGAGAGAGCGGCACGGGCAAGGAGCTGCTCGCCCGCATGGTCCACCGCGAGTCGAGCTGCAGCGACGAGGCGTTTGTCCCCGTCAATCTCGCCGCGATACCAGGCGAGCTGGTCGAAAGCGCGCTGTTCGGACACGAGCGGGGAGCGTTCACCGGCGCCGTCCGGCAGCAGATCGGGAAGTTCGAGCTGGCCTCCGGCGGCACGCTGTTCCTCGACGAGATCGGCGAGCTGAAACTGGATATCCAGGCGAAGCTGCTGCGCGCCATCCAGGAGTCGGAGATCGAGCGGGTCGGAGGCCGGAAGCCGATCAAGGTCGACTTCAGGCTGATTGCGGCGACCAACATCGATCTCGAGAAGGCGGTCAAGGAAGGCAGGTTCCGCGAGGATCTCTACTACCGGATCAAGGTCATCCCCGTTGCCCTCCCGCCCCTGCGGGAACGGATGGACGATCTGCCTGAGCTGGCCAGCTTCTTCCTGGAGCGCTACAACGCGAAGTTCCGCAAGCAGATTCGGGGCATCGACGAGTCGGCACTGCGTACGCTGCAGGCCTATTGGTGGCCCGGCAACATTCGCGAGCTCGAGAACCTGTTCGAGCGGCTCGTCGCGGTGAACGACAAGGAGTGGATCGGCGACGAGGACCTCCCCTACGAATACCATCTGGCGCCGCTGGTGAAGCCGGATCAGAACACTGAGGCCCTGCTCGACCGCGCCTGCGAGATGTTCGAGCGCAACTTCATCCTGAAGGCGCTCGAGCGATCGTCGTGGAACGTCACCGCCACCGCACGCACTCTCGGGATCCCGCTCAGCACGCTCAAGCACAAGATGGAGCGGCTGGAGGTTCGGGAAATCGCGCGCAAGCTGCGGGGAACCTGACCCCGCCTCGACTGCCCCGTTCACATTTCTGCCAATCCGCCGATCCCGGGGTACGCGGTTCCTGCGTACCTCTCCGGACGGGTCCGACCAAGACCGTCAAAGGCAGCGTCCCGGTCGTGCGGCACCGAAGCGGCCCGGCGTGAGGCTTTGGCGAGCCCCGCCAGGATGTAGCGTGCCTGTTTCCTGACCCTCACGACAGGTAGCGTTTCCCCGGTTCGCGGGGGCGAAAAACTTACGTAACTTCACATAATTGCACGGTATTGCACACCAGACGTACGCCGCCTGAAGCGTGGAATACCCGTTGCAGAACGGGCTGTGGTGCCCCACACAGCCATGCAACCCTCCATGTTCAACCTTCGCGTGCCGCTCCCCTCGGGAGACGTGTTCCTGATGAACACGCTGTCGGACGCTCAGTTGCGGGTGTCGCGGGACGTCGTCGCCCTGCTCGATGGGCTGGGCGAGGGCGAAAACTCACGCGAGCCGGATGGGGATTGCGGCGAAGCGATCGCGGTTCTTGCTGAAAACGGCTTCCTGGTACCGGATCGCCAGGCGGATCTCGACAGGCTCACCGCGCAGTTCGAGGAGTTCCACCAGGACCGAGCGCAACTGCGGATCACAGTTCTGACGACCCTGCAGTGCAATTTCGCATGCGAGTACTGCTACCAGGGGGAGAACGGGCAGTCCCAGCTACCGGCTCAGAAGATGACGGCCGACACCGCGACGCGGGTTGTCGGCTGGATTGCACGGGAACTGGACGCGGTCAGGCCCGAGCGTCTCGTGCTCACGTTCTTTGGCGGCGAGCCTCTGCTCAACACGCCCGCGATGTTCGCCATCGCGGATGCATGCTGGCGGCACACTCAGGCCCGCGGAATCAAACAGACCATCAACCTCATCACCAATGGTCTCCTGCTGTCGGCGGAGATCGTCGACCGCCTGCTTCCGCTCGGCCTGGGCGGCATCAAGGTGACCCTGGACGGCGATCGCGAAACGCACGACCGCCTGAGGCCCATGCGCGGTGGTCAAGGGACCTTCGACCGGATCATCGAGAGGGTTCGCGAGGTCTCTCACAAGGTACCAATCGCCATCGGCGGCAATTTCGACGCCTCCGAGGTCGAGCGCTATCCCGCGCTGCTCGACTTCCTGGCCTCCCAGGATTTCTCCGCCGGGATTTCCACGATCACCTTCAAGCCTGTCGTCCGGCCGCCGATGCCAGGCAGTCCGCGGCGGCTGCGCATGGCCCGCGACTCGGGGCGAACCCCGTCCGGATCGTGCGGGTCATCGGGGGGGACGGGCGGGTCGGTCTGCGACAGCTGCCACCTTGCAGACGAAGCGATGGCGTTTCTGCGGAACGAGACGGTGCGGCGAGGGCTGCCGACATCCGACGGCGTGCACATGGGTCCGTGCGAACTGTATCGCCGGAACTCACACACCATCGGCCCTGACGGATCGCTGTTCGCCTGTCCCGGGTTCACCGGCGGTCAGTCACTCGCGGTCGGTCACATCGACGAGAGTCGCACGGGCCAGAGGCGGCCGGTGCTGTCGCCGTCGGCCGCGCTTGCGCCCTGGCGTCGATGCGGCGATTGCGCGTTCATCCCGGTGTGTGGAGGCGGGTGCGCCGTTGCGGCGCGTACGGAACTTGGAGACATGAGAGCGCCGTCGTGTCACAAGCGTTCACTGGAAGCGGCGCTGGTCTCTCTGGCGGAATCCTCCGCCACCCTGTCGTAGGAGGATAGAATGAAGCTCGAAGTTGTGAAGAAGGGCGTCCGGAATGGCCCAATCAGGGACTATTGCCCGTGGATGATCGCGCTCCCGCCGGAGGGCGGCAAGTAGACGCCTCGGACACACCCTGGGATGGGGCAGACAGCCGCCTTGCGCGCGTTCATCCGCTCCGCGTCCGGATTCCCCGTTGGGTCCCGTGCGGAATGGCGGCGCTGGCGCTTGGCGGGTGGCTGTTTGCCCTTGCGTGCACCGGAGCGGCTCCGCCCCGCCCGACAACGTCGCCCGTCACGCTCTCGGTCGGCGTTCCCCAGAGCCGCCAGATCGACGCGACGCACGGTGCGCCGGTCCTCGCGCGATTCCTCAGCAACGAGCGGCTGACGGGCAACGGTCCCGACGGCCGCGTCACGCCGAAACTGCTCGAAGGGTGGGACGTGTCTCCCGACGGGCTGACCTGGCGTCTCACCCTTCGTCCCGACGCGGTCTTCCAGGACGGCACCCCGCTGACCGCTGACTATCTCAAGCGCGTCCTCGACGCAACCCGGGCCGACCCCAACCCTACCAACGCTTTTGTGGCGGTGGCCGACATCGTGGATGTCGCGGCCGAGAGCGATCACGTGGTCGTCGTGCGGCTGCGGCGCAGGTGTTCCTATCTTCTGGACGATCTGGATTTCTCGATCACCAGGCCCGGCCCGAACGGACAGGACATCGGCACGGGGCCGTTCTCGATACTCTCGAGCGACAAGGACGAGATCGTGATGCAGGCCAACGCGCACTACTATCTCGGTGCGCCTGCGATCGACCGGCTCATCTTGCGGCCCTACGACACGTTGCGGACGGCCTGGGCCGAGATGCTGCGGGGGCGCGTGGACTTCGTCTCCGAGATCTCGCCCGACGCCGTGGAGTTCATCCAGGATCAATCCGCGGTGCGCGTGCACTCGTACCTGAGCTCCTATGTCTACGCGGTGGTGTTCAATTCGAATCGCCCGGGGCTTCGCGATCCGAGAGTCCGGCGGGCGTTGAGCCTCGCGCTCGATCGGGATGCGCTCCTCCAGCGCGGGCTTCGCGCGCGCGGGATTCCGGCCTACGGACCGATCTGGCCGCGGCACTGGATCGCTTCGTCGTTGATGCCGGCCATCCCGTACGATGCGGCAGGCGCGCGCGCGCTGCTCGACAAGGCCCTCGGCGGCCCGGCGCCGGCATCGAACGGGCGGCCCTCGCCTCCGCGCCTGCGGTTCACGTGTCTTCTCCCTCTGAATTTCACCATCTGGGAACGGCTCGCGCTGCTCGTGCAGCAGCAACTGTGGGACATCGGCGTCGACATGCGCCTGGAAGCCCTGCCGCCCGACGAGTTCATCAAACGCATCGGCGCCGGAAACTTCGATGCGATCATCAATCACATGGCCGGCGGTCCCTACGTGGCCATGTTCCACCGCTTCTGGCACTCTCCCGACCCGCTCCAGCGATGGAACGTCTGGGGGTACAGCGACGCCGGCGTTGACGCGGCGCTCGACGCGCTGCGTGCCGCGCCCGACGATGAGGCCGCGAGGGCGGCCATGCGGCGGTTCGACCAGTCTCAGCGAGAGAACCCGCCGGCGCTGTTCCTGGCCTGGAGCGAAACGGCCCAGTCGATCAGCCGCCGCTTCGACATCCCCACCGAGCCGGGCCGGGATGCGTTATCGGGACTCAGCCGCGCGGGCCCGTACCAGTCCGCCGAGGCGCGCCGATGAAGACGCTCAGCGTCAGGTTCGCGGTCATGCTGGCCACCGCCGCCGTCGTGCCGCTGCTGACCTATGGCGTCGTGTCGGTCTACTCGCTGCGCGACGGCACCCGCGAGTCGGTGGAGGGAGGCAATCTCAACGTGGCGCGGCAGGCCGGCGAGCAGATACGCCGGTACATCTCGACCAACCTGCTGATCTTCCAGGCGCTCGGCGCCGACCTCGAGAACACCAATCTCGATCTGCAGCAGCAGGACCGCATTCTCAAGAACTACGTGCTGCGGTTCCCCGAGTTCCGCGAATTGACCGTGTTCGACGAGAACCGGAAGGCCCTGGTGTCGAGCCGCGTCGGCCCGCCTGGCGTCAGGCCCGAACGGGCGACGATCGGCGTGCTCGGCGTCATGATGTCGCCCGTGTTCGTCGACGACGACCTGCTGCCGACCGCGGTGGTCTCGGTGCCCTACGGGCGCCCGCGCGAGCGATCCGGATGGCTGGTTGGCGAATTCAGCATCGAGGACCTGTGGCGGATGGTGGCGCGCATTCGCATCGGGACGCGGGGCGTCGCGCTCGTCGTCGCGACGGGTGGCGAGCTGCTGGCGCACGGCGACCCGGAGGAGCGGCCGCGAGTGGCGCGCGGGGAGAACCTGGCGCAGCGCGCAATCGTGCGCGAGCTGCTCGAGAAGCGGGGCGGCTCGGAGGTCGTGCGGGAATTCACCGACGAGAGGGGCCAGCAGCTGCTTGGCGTCGGCGTCTGGGTCCCCCAGCTCGACTGGATGGTCATCGTCGAACAGCCGGTGGAAGAGGCGTATGCGATCGCCAGGAAGCAGGAACGGTCCCTGCTCACCGCGATCAGCCTGGCGCTGCTCGTCATGGTCGCGGTCGGCATCCTGTGGGGCCGGTCGCTCATCCGTCCCATCGGGGAGCTCATTCGCGGGACCAGGGCCATCTCGGAGGGCCGTCTCGAAGAGCGCGTGCGGGTGGCGCGCGGCGGCGAGCTCGGCGAGTTGGGGCGTGCGTTCAACCGGATGGCCGATCGCCTGGGAGCGTTGCAGGAGGACGTGAGGAAGCAGGAGCGCCACGCCATGTTCGGGCGGGTAGCCGCCGGCCTGGTCCACGACCTGTCGCATCCCTTCAAGAACGTCCAGAACAACTGCCGCCTGTTGCTGAAGATGCACGACGATCCCGAGTATCGGGAGACGTTCCGTCGGACGGTCGACCGCGAGTTCGGCACCATCAAGCGTGTGTTCGAAGACCTGAGGAACATCGCGCGTCCGTTGCCCCTCGAGCATTTTCCGATCGACTTGAACAAGCTGCTCGGTGACGTGTCCGAGTCGATGCGCTCGAACGCCGAGATGGCCGGTCTCGGCCTCGAGCTCGCCCTGGCCCCCGAGCCGCTCTACATCGAGGGAGACGTGTTCGCGCTCGGGCGCGTGTTCCGGAACCTGATCTTGAACGCGATCCAGGCGACGCTGCCTGACGGGCGGGTGGTGGTCGCCACCGAGGCGATGAACGGCGCCGTGCGCGCGAGCGTGGTCGATACCGGCTGCGGCATCCCGGCGGATCGCCTGCCGACGGTGTTCGAGGATTTCGTGACCACCAAGCGCCAGGGCCTGGGGCTCGGCCTGGCCATCGCGAAGAAGATCGTGGATCAGCTCGGCGGGACCATCGCCGTGCAGAGCGAGGTCGGCAAGGGAACGAGCTTCGTGCTGGAGTTCGCGCGGGTGGCGGGCGCCGCGCCCACCGCGTAAACAGGTCGCGGAGAGGATCCGCGGCGGCGAGGCTGCAGCAGCTTCGTGCGAGTCCTCGCCGTCGACGGTCAATCGTGCGGAGGAACCCCGCCACTGCGCGCGCCGGTCACGATCCGGCGCGCGCCAGGGTCCGGTCGCAACGCGGACCGGGGCAGACTGCTTACTTCCGCGGCAACACTGCGTCCTTGAGCTGCTTCGCGATGCGAGCCTTCACGACGGTCTTGGCCGGGATCTTGATTGGCTCGCCGGTCGCCGGATTGCGGCCCATCCGGGCCTTCCGCTTCTGGACGACCAGTTTCACCATGCCGGGCAGCACGAACTCGCCCGACCGCTTCAGCTCCTTCTCGGCGAGCACGGTCAGCTCGTCGAACAGCTCGCGCGCCTGCGCCCGCTTCATTTCGAAGCGCTCCGCGAAGTGCGCAAACAGCTCGGACTTGCCCATCCTGCGGGCCTCAGCCATCGCTCTTCCCCCTGAAGTTTTCAGCGCGCGTCACAAGAACCGCGCCGGAGCCGTGCGCGCCAGCGGCTAACGCGGATTCGGGCCGAAATGCCGTGGTATGCTAGCGCGCGCGTCGATTCACTGTCAATTACCCGGGGCCAGCCGCCCTGGCCTCTCCTGGACCGGATCCGGCCAGATGTCAAGCATCGTGCTCGAAACGTTTCCCAATCCGCGAACCGGGCGCGACTACGAGATTGCCATCGCCTGCCCGGAGTTCACGACGCTCTGCCCGATGACCGGGCAGCCGGATTTCGGTGAAATCCGGATCGCCTACGTGCCCGGGGAGCGCTGCGTCGAGCTCAAGTCGCTCAAATTCTACCTCCAGGGCTATCGCAATCGCGGCATCTTCTACGAACAGGTCACCAACGAGATCCTCGACGACCTGGTCGCGGCGCTGCAGCCTCGCCGCATGACGGTGGTCGGCAGTTTCACGCCGCGCGGCGGCATCAAGACGGAAGTCAAAGCGAGCTACGCGACCCCGTGATCGGCGACGAGCCCTTTCACCTCCCCATCGACGGAACGCTGGACCTGCATGCGTTCCGGCCTCAGGACGTCCGTTCAGTCGTCGAGGACTACCTGGCGGCGGCACACGCCGAAGGGCTCGTCGAAATCCGCGTCATTCACGGACGCGGCAAGGGCATCCAGCGAGGCATCGTCCAGGCCGCGCTCGAGGCCTCACCGCTGGTCGCCCAGTTCTGGGACGACGAGGACTCGCACCTCGGCGCGACCATTGTGAGACTGGCCTGACGCTGGTAGGCTGGCGGCTGCCGGCTGCGAGAGACGATCGATTGACCAACCTTCCACCGCGCGGCCTCGAGCCGCCAGCGGCCCTGCACCGGCCCGACACTGGATTGGGAGCCCGCAGAGCCGCGTCGTCCCGCCGCTCGCCGCTGTTGCTCGCGCTGGCGGCTTGTCTGTCCGTGTCGGCAGCCGCCCAGACGCCGGTCACCGTCGCGCCGCCACCGGTCGCAAAGAGCCAGGCGCCCTCGAGCGGTCAGATTCCGGCGCCCGAGTCGTTCTACGGATTCAGGATGGGAGCGGACGGACAGGTTGCCGACTGGCCCTCGATCCAGAAGTACTTCGAGGCGGTGGCCGCAAAATCCAGCCGCGTGAGAATCGTCACCGCCGGCCTGAGTACGGAAGGCCGGCCCGTGCTGGCGGCCATCGTGAGCGCACCGGACAATATCCGTCGCCTCGCCGAGATCCAGCAGGTCAACCGGCTGCTCGCCGATCCGAGGCGCATCGTCAACGACGAGCAGGCCCGCGTCCTCATCAAGGACCAGAAGGTCGTCGTCGCCATCGGATGCGGGACCCGCGGGAGCGAGGTCGGCGGGTCGCAAGCCGCGAGCGAACTGCTCTATGGCCTGGCGACCTCCGCCGATCCGAAGGTCGAGGCCGTCCTTGGCGATGTCGTGCTGATCCTCTTCCCGTCACTCGACCCGGACGGCCTCGCCCGGGCCGTCGACTGGAACCGAAGGATGCGCGGAACCCCGTTCGAGGGCAGCGCGAGTCCCGAGGCGGATCACAAGTACGCGGGCCGCGATCTCGCTCGCGACCTGGTGATGCTGAACACCGACGAAAGCCGCGGGCTCGCTCGTTTCATCTCGCAGGAATGGCGGCCGCAGGTGTTCATGTCGATGCGCGAGGCGGAGCCGCTTGGCGCGCGGATGATCGTGGCGGCCAACGTCGAACCCGGTGAGGCGAGCCGGGATCCCTTCATGGCGCACGAGGCGAGTCTTCTCGCCAGC
Organism: uncultured Acidobacteriota bacterium; assembly: GCA_963843385.1. Taxonomy (GTDB): domain Bacteria; phylum Acidobacteriota; class Vicinamibacteria; order Vicinamibacterales; family JAKQTR01; genus CAVOHU01. The sequence goes on along the minus strand of CAWJJY010000001.1, from coordinate 50,396 downwards.
GCCGTGTCGATCGCGCTCGAAGCTGACAATCGGGCGGGCGTGATGTCGGACCCGTCCGGAGGCAGGTTGTGGCCGCCGCAGCTGGCGGCCGCGCCGCCGGGAGGGAACATCGCATTCGTTCTGACTGCGACCGCGAGCGCGCGGATCGCGTCGCCCGTTCAGGTCGTTGCCGGAGACTCCGCCCGTCCGAGCTCCCGGCAGGGCGGCGCCTGGCGCGTGCGCGACATCGTCGAGTACGACCTGGCGGCGATGCGCGGGCTGATCGCGGCGGCCTCGCGTAATCGAGACGAGCTCCTGCTCAGCTTCTACGCGGCGGGCCAGCGTGCCATCAATCGCGGGCAACGGGAAGCGCCGTACGCGTTTGTCATTCCGTCGGATCAATTCGACCCGTCCGCGGCACGCAAACTGGTGTTGCTCCTCGTTCAGGCGGGCGTAGAGGTGCAGCTTGCGCAGGAGCCCGTCGTTGCCGGCGATGTGGTGTACCCGGCGGGCACCGAGCTCGTGCTGATGGCGCAGCCGCTTCGGTCGTACGCCCTGAGCCTCCTCGACACGGGGCGGCGCCCCGTTCCCCGTCCCGATCCCCGGACCGGGGCCGGGGCCAGGAATACCTACGAGACCGCGGCGCCGATGCTGCCCATCCAGATGGGCGTCCGCGTGGACCGAGTCGACAAGCCACTCGAGGTGTCGGTCCTCAGCCGCGTCGATGCTGAAGTGGTGCCTTCGAAATTCGTGGCCGGGCACCCGAGGCCGGACTACTACTTCGTCGACACAAAGGGGAGCGGGGGCCCGGTGGTGATAGCCAACGTGCTCTCCGCGGGCGTCCGGCCGGAATGGACGCTCAGCAGCCTGGACCTCGACGGCTATCGATATCCCGCAGGCACGCTCGTATTGAGGCCGGCCAAGGCCATGCGCGATCTGGCGGCGAGGCTCGCGAAGGCATACGGCGCGCGCGTCTACGGAGCCAGAGGCTCGCCGCCGGCCACCTCGCCTGTCGGATTTGCACGCACCGCGCTGTATCGTCCATGGATCGATGCGGGCGGCGACGGATGGATCGCCTGGCTCCTCGAGAAATACGGATTCCCGTTCAAGACGCTGCGCGATGCCGACCTTCGAGCAGGAGGACTCCGCTCGGCGTTGGACGTTATCATCCTGCCCTCGATCGCGCCGCGGATGCTGATCGAGGGCAATCCCAAGGGTTCGATTCCCGAGGAGTACGTCGGGGGACTTGGACCGGCTGGCGTTGAGGCACTCAAAGCCTTCGTCGAAGCAGGGGGCACGCTCGTGTGCCTCGACGCGTCCGCTCAGTTCGCCATCGACTCGATGAAACTGCCGGTCAGGAACGCGCTCGACGGGCTGTCCCGGGAGAAATTCTTCAGTCCGGGTTCGCTCCTTCGCTTGAACATCGAACGCGACCAGCCCATCGGATTCGGCATTCCCGACGAGACCGCGGCGTTTGTCTCGTCGGGCGCGGCTTACGAGATCATCGACCCGTCGAGAGCCCGGATCGTCGCGCGCTATGGAAGCAAGGACGTGCTGTTGAGCGGGTGGCTGGATGGCGAACCGGCGATCGCGGGCCGCCCCGCCGCGGTCGAGGTGCGCGCCGGAACCGGGCGCGCGATCCTGATCGGCTTCCAGGTCCAGCACCGGGGGCAGTCCTACACGACGTTCCGCCTGCTCTTCAATTCGATCCTGACCAGCGCGACGCCGGCCCCGGTGGCACGGTAGCGGCGCCCCGGCACGGATGATCCTCGTCATAGGCGAAATCGCGGCGAAGTGATATTCCTATTCACATGAGAGCCACAGACATCCTCGTTTCCGAACACGCCCTGATCCTGCGCGCCCTGACGATCCTGGATCGCGTGGCCGCCAGGGTGGAGGCGGGCCGGCCCGTTCCGCAACAGACAGCGGAGCAACTCATCGATTTCTTCAAGCGGTTCGCCGACGCGTGCCATCATGCCAAAGAGGAAGGGGTGTTGTTCCCCGCCCTCGCCGCGGCGGGCCTTCCGTCGGACGGTGGACCGGTGGCGGTGATGTTGCACGAACACGAACTCGGGCGGACCGCCGTGCGCGCCATGGCTCAGGCCCTCGCCAGCACCGGCTCTGATCCGGCTGCAGCGGCCGCCTACTCCCAGGCAGCCAGGACATTCTCACGGGTCTTGTCGAGCCATATCTCCAAGGAGAACGGCGTACTGTTCCCGATGTCCGAGAACTTCCTGGCCCCGGAGCAGGACGCCACCCTGGTGGAAGCCTTCGAAGAGCACGAGCGGAAGGTCACCGGCCCGGGCGAGCACGAGCGCTTTCACGCGATGATCGACGCGCTCGAGATGGCGTATCCGAACTAGCCCGGGAGTCGACAAGGCTGGGGGCGATTCCGCTGTCGGCCACCGAGATCCGCACCTGCCCACCGTCGAGCCGCGCCGCTTCGATCCAGACTTCGCCCCCGGGGCGATTGAATTTGACGGCGTTGTCCAAGAGGTTCACCAGCACCTGCTCGACGCGCATCTTGCGCCCCGACACGTACTCGTCCGGCGGGAGCGTGCGATGGACCTGTACTTTCCTCAGGAGCGCTTCGCTCTCGACGGCAGCGACAGCGGCCTCGACGGCGTCCTGCACGGAGACCCGCTCCGGGGCGGGACCGGCGTCGCCCGACTCCAACTCCGAAAGCGCCAGGAGGTCGGCGGCGATGTTGTTCAATCGCACGGAGTGCGCCTTGATGATTTCGATGAACCGGCGGTTGTGGTCCTGGTCCTCCAGGCCGCCGTCCAGCAGGGTCTCCGCGTAACCCTGGATCGCCGCCAGCGGCGTGCGAAGTTCATGCGAGACGTTGGCGACGAAGTCCTTGCGCACGCGTTCCAGGCGCTCGAGATCGGTGACGTCATGCAGGATCGCAATGGCGCCTCTGCCGGAGCGAAGCTCGAGCGGCGCCGCCTGCACCTCGAACGTGCGGCCCTCCGCGGCCGCCAGTTGAAGCCGCTCCCGCTGCGGCTCCCCACTGACGAGCACCCGGGTGAGCATGTTGAGCAACAGCGGGTCTCGCACCAATTCCAGGACGGGCAGCCGCTCGGCCACCGGGTAGTCCGCGCGCACCGCGCGGCAGAAGGCAGCGTTGCAGAACGTGATGCATAGCTCATGGTCGACGGCGAGGACGCCCTCCACCATGCTGGCCAGAATCGTCTCCCGCCGTGACGACTCCACTCGCAGGCGTTCCCACATGTCCCTCAGTTGACCGGCCATGGTGTTGAGCGATCTTCCCAACGCGCCGATCTCGTCGAGCGGCCCAGGCGGCAATTCGCTCGTGAAGCGAGCCGCGACGAGACCCTCCGCGAAGGTCTGGACTTGCTGGATGCGCCGGCTCAGGGAGCTCGAAAGGACGTAGGCAAGCGCCAGTGAGAGCAACGCCGCCACCAAGGAAACCTGCAGAATGCGCCAGCGAACTTCGGCGATGGCGCTATCGACCTGTTCGAGCGGCAGCGCCAGACGCAAGACGTGGCCTCCCCGGCCCTGCCATGCCGCCGGCAGCGCGAGGTACAGAAGATTCCGGTTGACGCTGGCGCTGTGCCGCACCGCGGAGCCCGGCTTCCCTTGAACGGCGGACTGTACTTCGGGACGCCCGGCGTGGTTTTCCATGGTCTCCGCGTCGCGGTCGGAATCCGCCAGCACCTTGCCGTCCGGAGCGATGAGCGTAATGCGCGCTCCAGCCCGGCCTCTAGCCTGGCGGACCCACGGGCTCAGTTCCCGTGAGCTGAGCTGCTCGACTTCAGTCGCCAGAATGCGGGCCTGCGCGGTGAGCTGGCGCTCCACGTTGAGGGTCTCATGCTGGGCCGTGTAGCGCGTGAGAAGAAAGTCCAGCACCACTACCGCGACCAGGATGAGCAGGAGGGAGGTCAGCAACAGCTTGCGGAACATGGGGCTGCCGATGGTCATGTTAGCTTCGCGCCTCGGAGTGGTGCCGTACGTCCACCCCCTGAATTAGGAACAGCGCGTCCTCGGCGATGTTGGTGGCGTGGTCCGCAATGCGCTCCAGGTTTCGCGCAACCAGAATCAAGTCCAGTGCGCGCGAGATGGTGGAGGGATCCTGCTGCATGAAATCCACCAAGTCGGCCTCGATAGTGTCGCACAGGTCGTCCACTGCGTCATCGGAGAGAAGCACGCTACGCGCCAGTTCCGCGTCTCGTCTGACGAAGGAATCGAGACTGTTGCGCACCATCAATTCCGCCAGGTGCGCCATCCGCGGGATGTCCACCAGAGGCTTCACGGGAGGCTGCGTGATCAGCGAGAGGGCCCGTTCGACGATGTTGACCGCCAGGTCTCCCATGCGCTCCAAATCATTGTTGATCTTGATGGCGACGGTGAGGAACCGCAGGTCGCGCGCCATCGGCTGCTGCGTAGCCAGAAGGCGGGTCGCCATTTCGTCGATGCGGATCTCCATTTGGTTGATGCGCGCCTCGTTCAACAACACCTGCTGCGCGCGCGCCGAGTCGCGCTGGGTCAGCGACTGCACGCTCTCGTGCACGGCGAGTTCCACCAGCCCCGCCATGGCGAGCAGTTCCTTCTGCAAATCGTCGAGTTCTTCTATAAAGTGACGCAAGCTTCCCTCACGGCGGGATGATCGCGCAAAGACGCAAAGGCGCAAAGAAATCCTTGCTTTTCTTTGCGTCTTTGCGCCTTGGCGTGATTCATTTTGTTTTACCCGAAGCGGCCGGTGATGTAGTCCTCTGTCTCCTTGCGGCCAGGCCGCGTGAAGATCACCTCGGTTTGGTCGAATTCTATCAGCTTGCCGAGCAGGAAGAACCCGGTGCTCGAAGCGACCCGGGCCGCCTGCTGCATGTTGTGAGTCACGATGACGATGGTGCAGTTGTCCTTGAGCGTGAACAGCAGCTCTTCGATCTTGGCGGTGGCGATGGGGTCGAGCGCCGAACACGGCTCGTCGAGCAACAACACTTCCGGGTCCACGGCCAGAGCCCGCGCAATGCACAGACGCTGCTGCTGTCCTCCCGAGAGGGCGTAGGCCGGTTTGTGCAACTGGTCTTTGACCTCGTCCCACAGCGCCGCGCGCCGCAGGCTCTTCTCGACGGCTACGGCCAACGCCCCTTTGCCGATTCCCCGGTTGATCCGCGGGCCGTAGGCCACATTGTCGAAGATGGACTTCGGAAAGGGATTGGATTTCTGGAAGACCATTCCCACCCGGCGCCGCAAATGCACCACGTCCATGGCGAGAATGTTCTCGCCGTCCAGAAGCACCTCGACCCTCGGCCCGGGCTTTAGGCACCGTCTCATACATGCGGTTGAGCGTCCGCAAGAACGTCGACTTGCCGCAACCGGAAGGACCGATCAGCGCCGTGACACGATTCTCGGGAATGTTCAGATCCACATTGAACAGCGCCTGCTGGGCGCCATAGTGGAAGTTCAGGCCGGACACCTGGAACTTGGCCGCGTAGCCGGTCCCTTTCGGCGGAAACGCATCGGCCGGCCGGAGCGGAGTGGTGGGGCGGGATGAGATGGGCGGGCTCTCTCGCGTGGTCACGTTCAAACGCTCCGGGCCGATTTCGGCGAAAGAATCAGGCGGGCGGCGACGTTCGCCACCAGCATCAGCGTCAACAGCACGAGGCCGGCGGCCCAGGCTTGCCGGTGCCAGTCCTCGTAAGGAGAAATCGCATACGTGAAGATCATGACGGGCAGGGAAGAGGTGGGCTGGTCCCAGCCGTGCGCCCAGAAGCTGTTGCCAAAACTCGTGAACAGAAGCGGCGCTGTCTCCCCCGCCACTCGGGCTACCCCGAGCAACGTGCCCGTCATCACGCCGCGTAGCGAGGCGGGGATCACCACGGTCGCTACCGTCCACCACTTGGTGGCGCCCAGAGCCAGCGCGCCTTCGCGCAGGGAAGGCGGCACCGCGCGCAGGAACTGCTCCGTGGTTCGTACCGTGATCGGAATGATCATGAGACTCAGCGCCAGGCCGCCGGCCAGCGTCGAGAAGCGTTTCATCGGCACTACCACGACGGCATAGGCGAAGATGCCGATTACGATGGAGGGCACCCCGTTCAACAGGTCGGCCACGTATCGGATGATGGCGGGAAATCGTCGTCCCGCCGAATTCGGCCAGATAGACGCCGGTGAAGAAACCGATCGGTACGCCTATCAGCGCCGCCAGCAACAGCAGTTTCGCGCTGCCGACGATCGCGTTCGCCATGCCCCCGCCCACTTCACCGACCGGTTTGGGTAACTGGGTGAAGAAATCCAAGTTGATGGATCGCGCCCCGTTCCAGACCAGGAAGCCCAGGATGAACACCAGCACCGAGACCGCCACCAAGGCGCACAATCCCGCCGCGCCGAACATGAACAGGTTCACCGCCTTGCGCCACAGGTAGCGACGGTTCATCCTTGACTGGTCCCCTTCCCGGTGGTCGCCACAATCAACAACCTCGCGATGCCGTTGAGCAGAATGGTCAAGGCGAACAGCACCAGACCCAACTGGATCAGCGCGCTGACGTGCATGCTGCTGGTGGCCTCCGTGAACTCATTGGCGATCACCGCCGCAATCGAATATCCCGGCGCGAACAGCGAGGCGCTGATCTGCGGCGTGTTGCCGATCACCATGGTGACCGCCATGGTTTCTCCCAGCGCGCGCGCCAGCGCCAGGAACACCGATCCCACAATCCCCAGCCGCGCATAGGGGACGACGGCCTGCCAGGCCGCCTCCCAGCGCGTGGCCCCCACGGCCAGCGCCGCCTCGCGCTGCTCCGCCGGGACGGCCAGCAGCGCCTCCCGCGAAATCGTGACGATGAACGGCAGGATCATGATGGCCAGGATCAGGCTCGCCGCCAGGACGCCCACCCCATACATGGGTCCTTGGAAGAAAGGCAGGTATCCGAATCGCTGCTGCAGAAACGGCTCCACGTGCTCGCGCAACAACGGCACCAGCGTAAAGACGGCCAGCAGTCCGTAGATCACGCTGGGCACCGCCGCCAGCAGTTCGACGACGAACGTCAAGGCGCCGGATATCCGCGGGGGAGCCAGTTCGGCCAGGAAGATCGCCGCGCCCACTCCGATCGGCACGGCTATCAGCAGGGCCAGGAGCGAGGTCACGAACGGTTCCGTACACGAAGGGGAGCGCACCGAACTGCGCGGCGATCGGGTCCCAGGTCCGCGTGAACAGAAAACTCCAACCGAACTTGGCCCGGCTCAGCGCGGAGGTTCCGTAAAGCTCCACCACCAGCAGCACCGTAACGAGAAGCACACTGGAGGCGACGACAAGTGTCACGGCGTGGGCAATCGCATCCCCGCTCCGCAGCCTGCGCCACACTCCTCGCCACCGATCCATGTCCAATCCCGCCTCTACTGGACCAGGGAAATAGCCTTCAACTCTTTGGCGACCACGGCCTTGGGAAGCGGCGCGTAGCCCAGCGGCTCCGCCAGCTTCTGGCCGTCCGCCAGCATCCAGCGCAGGAAATCGGTGAGGATCTTGCGCTTCTGAGCATTCTGGATCTTGGCCGGGACCAGCAGCCAGGTGAAGCTCGAAATCGGATAGGCGTCCTTGCCCGGCGCGTTGGTGATCGAGACCCGGAAGTCATCCGGCACCACGGCCGAAGCCGCCGCCGCCGTCACGCCCTTGAGATCCGCCTTCACGAGCGCTCCCGCCGCGTTGCGGATCTTGCCGTAGGACATCTTGTTCTGGATGGCATAGACCAGCTCCACATAGCCGATCGCATTCGGCGTCTGCTTCACCAGACCCGCCACGCCTTCATTGCCCTTAGCGCCCAGCCCGACGGGCCAATTCACCGAGTTGCCCGCTCCCACCTTGCTCTTCCAGGCCGCGTTGGCCTTGGACAGGTAGTCGGTCCAAACGAACGTGGTTCCGCTGCCGTCGGAGCGGTGTACCACTACGATGTTGTTCGCGGGCAGCGCGAACGCCTGGGTTGGCGCGAGCCAGTTCGGGATCGTTCCAGCGGGTGATTGTCCCCAGGAAAATGCCGCCCAGGGCCTCGGGCGTAAACGTCAGTTCCTGTTTTACGCCAGGGACGTTGTAGGTGGTCACCACGGCGCCCAGCACGGTCGGGAAATGCAGCACTTTTCCATTCGCCTGCGACATCTGCTCGTCCGTCATGGGGCTGTCGGACGCGCCGAAATCCACCGTGCCGGCCTGCAGTTGCCGGATTCCGCCGCCGGAACCGATCGACTGATAGTTGATCTGCGCCTGCGGGTTGACCTTGCGGTACTCGTCAAACCACTTCGCGTAGATGGGGTAGGGAAAAGTCGCGCCGGCGCCGTTAATCAGAAGCTGTGCCGGAGCCGGCATTGCCACTGACTAGGAGCATCGCCGCCAGGGCCATCGAACTAATAAGGGTTCTCACAGTTCTTCTCCAAGTCCCATTGTCGGGGGCGTGCGTTACAGTTCCGTTACAAAACCGTGAAAGGATAATGAAAACTGGCTGGCGGCCGCGGCTCTGCGATTCGACCCCTCCCCATGTGTTCTACCTGCCGTACTGTGTGGGCCAGCGCTTCTCCAGGAAGGAGCGCAGCCTGAGGATGGCCTGCGATTTCAGTTGGGAGATGCGCGACAAGTGCAGATGCATGACTTGCGCAATCTCCCGCAGGGTCAGCTCCTCCTGGTAGTAACGGTACAGCACGGTTCGTTCGACCGGCGGCATGCGCTCCATCGCGGCGGCCAGCACTCTTTCGAGTTCGCTGGACTCCAGCAGATTGGACGGCCAGTGCTCCTGGTTGTCGGCCACCGTATCGAGCAGGTTTCTGCCGTCTTCGTGATCGGAGCTGTAGTCGAGGCTGTTGAGGTTGAGCCCGAGGATGTCCAACTGCCATTCCCGGTACACTTTGAGATCCAAATGGAGTTCGGCGGCGATCTCCTCCTCGACGGCTGCGCGGCGCAGGCGTTGCTCGGCCGCCAGGATGGCGGCTTCAATCTGTTTGGTCTTGCGCCGGCGGTCCCGGGAGGCCCAGTCGAGCTTTCGCAGGCTGTCCAGGATGGCGCCCCGGATCTTGTACTCGGCGTAGGTTCTGAGCTTGACGTTGTGCGCCGGGTCGAAGTTGTCGATGGCGGCGATCAAGCCGAGGATGCCGCTCGACACCAGGTCGTCCAGGCTGACGCTTTCCGGGAGCCGCTCGTGGATGCGTCTGGCGATCAGGCGGACCTGAGGCAGGTGCTCCAGGATGAGGCTCTCCCGAACCTCGCGGGCATCCTCGGTCGTGAGGCTGGCCGTGTTCACGGGTGAATTCCTCCGGCAAGAACTTGCCAGGTGTTCGTTTCGTGCCGCCAGCCGCGCTCGGGCGACCCCTCGCAGAACGGCATGATACTGCCTGCCAGCTAAGTAATTCGCGGATTCCACCTTATAGGCGATGCTCCCGAAGTACTTAGTTGTATACAGCCGCATAGGTTGACCGCATTCGCTAACTGCCTGTCGCGATAGCATGTGCAATTCGAGCACCTAACTGGAAAGTCGGTTACCTGGTGCAGTGAGCCATGCAGGGTGGCGCAGCGATCGTTTTCCGTCGCCTGCGTCGGTGGGCGGCGCCGATTGCGGCGTTTGGCAGACCACGGACTGCGATGGCTGCCCCACAGAGCAGCAGAAGTATCGCGCACCGGGATACTCCCCATCACTTCGGACTCAGACCACTGTTAGGATGCTCAAAGCCGGAGCGCGACGCGCCGATGAGGCGAACAGAAGAAGCGGATGGCACATCAGCAGCCTCATTCGCGCGCCGCGCAGCAGGCGGCGGGTATTCTGCGGTCGTTGACAGCCGGCAGCCCTCTTTGCATCGAGCGGCCGGCGGGCCAGGCGGCGGCCGGCTGCTCCAGTCTGGAACTGGAGCGTCGGGAACTCCTGGAGAGTATCGTCGAGAGTCTCAGCGGCAGCCGCCCGCCAGCCCGCACCGAGGCCACGGTTGCACTGCTCCGTCACCTGGCCGGCGACGGTCTGGCCGGACCTGACTCGGGCTGAGCCGGCTCTCGATGATTCACGATCGGAGCTACTTCGTCTCTTTGTTTTCGACCGGTTCGCCGTACTTGATCTGCGATTCGCTCTTGAACTGCTTGTAGTCCTCGTAGCGGACGGTCATGCGGATGCGCTGCGACAGACCGGTCTGAAACTGCAGTACGTCGTCCGCCCGTGTGTAGGTAGGGAACCAGTACTTGCCATCAATCTGTTCCCGGTACGTTTCGAACTTGGGGAACTGATTGTCAGAGCCCTTCTTGAGCAGCCCGACGCCCCGGCCGTAACTCTTCACGATCTGGAAGTCGCGGTCGTCCACCCAGATCGTGCCCTGGAAATAGCGCTTGCCCGGTTCGAGCGTCTTGGGCTTGACCGCAAAAACGTAGCAGGGGATCTCGTCCGCCTTTTGTGTGCCCAGGTAGCGAACCAGGTACTGCGAGACTTGGTCCGTGGTCAGGACGAACGGCTGCACGTTGCGAAGATCCTGCTCATCCTCCGGGGTGAGGATGATGTTGCGCAGCGTGGCGACCGGCGCCCGGACCACTCTTTCGAAACGCTTGCCGTCGGGGAAGACGATATCGGAGACCATCTCCCAGCGCCCCCGGTCGTTGCCGAACTCGTCGAGCTCCTGGAGCCGGGCGGTCTGGCGGTAGGTGTAGTTCTCCCGGGCGAGAGAGAACTCCGTCTCCCGGGCTGCGAACTTCTGGATGATCTGATTGACCTGGTCTTCGGAAAGTTGCGGTTGATCGGCGCCCCAGACCGGCCCCAGCAGGACGGCCATCCCCAACGCGATCTTCCATAGATTCATGTGACCCTCCGCGCGTACTCCACAACTTCCAGTCTACCGCCGTCCGGGGGGTCCGCCCGCGAGGCTCGCCGCTTTCTCCTGCCCGCCGCGTCGAGGGGCTACAATACCACACCGGTCTGCGCCGGCCTGCGGGAAAGGACAGCTTCGGAAATGCCCGCCCACGCGGTTCACGCTTCGCCCCTCAGCGGAACCTGGTATCCCGATAACCCCCTTGCGCTCGAGGCGCTCCTAGCCAAATTGTGGAAGAAGTCCGAGGAACGTACGGGCGCGTTTGTGCTCCCCGGCGGGCGCGCCTTCCTGGCGCCGCACGCGGGCTTGTCGTATTCGGGGACGGTGGCGGCGGCGGTCTATCGCCACCTGGAACGGCAGCAACCCCGGTGCGTGATCATCGCCGGGTTCACCCACCGGGGCGCGCCGGATGGTATCTCGATTCCGGATGTCGAAGCGTACCAGACGCCGCTCGGAAGGGTGCCTGTCGATCTGGAGTTGGCCGGCGGACTCTCTTCAGCGGCGCCCTTCCGCAAGTCGCCCGAGTCGCGCGTGTGCGACCATTCGGTCGAGATCCAGTTGCCCCTGCTGCAAAAGGCCCTGCCGCGGGCGACTGTGGTGCCTCTCTATGTGGGCCGGCTGGATCGAGAGCGGAGGAGAGAAAGCCGCCGACGTCCTGGCCCGGTGCATGGCGCCCGATGTTGTGCTTGTGGCCAGCTCCGATTTGACTCACTTCGGACGCGACTTTGGCTTTGAGCCTTTTCCAGTGGACCGGGCCGTCTCGGAACGCCTGCGCCGCCTCGACTTCCAGGTTCTGGAGTCCTCCGGCAGCCTTCGGGAAGAGGTGTTTCTGGAGACGCTCCGTGAGACGTCCGCCACGGTCTGCGGCGGGGAGCCTATCGCGCTGATGCTGGCTACGCTGCGCCGCATCGAGTCGGGCGGCGAGATTTTTCAAGAGGTGTTGGACTACCAGACCTCCGGGGAAATCACCGGCGATTTCCACCACTCGGTGAGTTATGGTTCCTTGGGGTTCTTCCCCTACCCCTCTTTCGAGTTGGACGAGCCGGCGCAGAAGGCGCTGCTCGATCTGGCCAGGCGCACGCTCGCCGAGTATCGGCGGACCGGCAGGAAGGCGATTCCGGAGTTCCAGTCCTCTGGATTGACGGCGCTGGCGAGGCGCGCCCCGTTGTTTGTCACGTTGCACCAGTACGGGAAGCTGCGGGGATGCCTGGGAAGGATCACAACGGACGCGTCTCTCGAGCAGTCGGTGCCGGAACTGACCATGGCTGCCGCTTTAGAGGACAGCCGCTTCGATCCGGTCTCTCCCTCCGAAGAGGGCATCACAGTTGAGATCTCGGTGCTCTCTCCGATGAAGCGGATCACTCAGGCCGGCGACTTTCGGCTCCACGAACACGGCGCCATGCTGAAGGCCAAGGGAAGGCAGGGGCTGCTGCTGCCGCAGGTTGCGACCGAGCGGAACTGGAACGCGGAGCAGTTTTTGCAGGCGCTGGGGACCAAAGCCGGGGCCGGAGGCGGCGCGCACCTGGACCCCTCGGCGAAGATTTAGCGTGTTTCGCGCGCAGGTCATCCACTGATACTTTGGAGAGATGTTGCCGATCGGGTCTAACAGGCTGGCCGCCGCGCTGCTGCTCAGTCTGCTGGCGGGATGCGCGGGGCCGCCAGCGTGGCAGCCGGCGAGGCCGCTGGACACATCGCGGACCGGCTTGAACGAGCCCCCACTCCTGGTGAATGGATATCGAGTGCCCTCGGCGACGGCCTCCCTCTGGATCAACTACGGCGTGCAGGATGGCTGGCTCGCCGAGCGCGCCGAACTGCGTCTCGAAACCAATACGAATGTGCCGCACCGTCTGACGCTCGAGATGAGTTCCTCCGCTCCCGCGCGCGTCGCGGTCTTCCTGAATCGCCGCCGCCTCGGTGACGCCGAAACCGCCCGGCCCGCATCTTTCACGGTGCCCGCCGATTGGTTGCAGTTCTGACTTCTACGCGTTCGTGCGTCTCGAGCCGGCCAAGGCCGGGGTGGTGCGGTTGCAGTCCATCGCATTGGAGCCGCTCCCGCAATGACGGCCTTGCTTCCGGCAATCCTGTCGATCGGCGCGGGGCGCTGGCTGTGTCAGGTATTCGGCGCGAAGACGCCGGCGCGCGCGAGATGGGCCGCGTGGTTCCTGATTGGCGCGCCGGTGGGCAGTCTGTTGATGTTCGCACTGTGCGCGCTGAAGCTGGCGCAACCGTGGATATTGGGCGGCGTGTGCGTGGCGGTGGGATTGTCGAGCATCCGCGCGAAACCGGCGGTGGAGGCTTCGAGCGGAAAATGGTCGCGCGTGTTCTACGCCGCGCTGCTCCTGTTCGGCGCGTTCTACCTTTTGTGCGCGCTCGCTCCGGAGACCTCGCCGGACGGCACGGCCTATCACCTCGGCGTGCTGCGTAACTACCTGCGCGAAGGCGGACTGGTGCGCGTCGATACGAACTTCTACTGGAATCTGCCGCAAGGCGCGGAGATGCTGTACTTGCCGGCGTACGCGTGGGGGCCCTCGAACGGCGCGGCCGTGACGCACCTGCTGTTCCTGCTGGCGGTGGCGATTCTGCTGGCGGAGTCGGTTGGGCTGTGGCCCGCGCTGGCCGTGTTGACCGCACCGGTATTTGCGAAGACCGCGCCGTCGGCATACGTCGATGTCGTTTTGGCGGCCGCGGTTGTCGTTTGCGTGTGGCTGGCGATGCGGGATCAGTGGGCGCTCGCGGGATTGCTGGCGGGCTTCGCTTTCAGCGTGAAGTACTCCGCTTTTCCGGCCCCGCTGTGGCTGGTGGGGTACGCGATGTTTCAGCGGAAGTGGAGAGGGCTGGCCGTGGCAGTGGCCTGCGGCGTGTTGGCCGGTGCGCCGTGGCTCGTGAAGAACTGGTTGTGGCTCTCGAACCCTCTCGCGCCGTTTGCCAATGGGCTCTTTCCGAACCCGCATTTCGACGTGGTGACGATGGGGGTCTATGCCGACCTGTTCCGCTGGAAGACGTCCGGGCTGGACATCCCGAACGCGTTGAAGCAGATGATTATCGGGGGCCAGGCGTTGCAGGGGTTCTTCGGTCCCTGGTGGTTTGGGGTGCTGCTGGCGCCGCTGGCGTGGCGCAACCGGAGCAGCCGTCCCTGGCTGACCGCGGCGGTGCTGTGTGCGCTGCCGTGGTACGAAAACACCGGCGCGCGATTCCTGATGCCCACGTTCGCCTTGGCCAGCGCCGCCATCCCGCCGTCCCGGAGCAGTTCCTGGCTGGCAGCGCTGTTCGCTGTGGCATGCTGGCCCGGTGTCGTCCCGCTGTGGTCGGCGGGGTGGCGTCTGCCTGAAACGCCACCATGGCGTGCGGCGTTGCGGATGGAAAACGAAACCGCCTATCTGCGGCGCGAAGTGCCGGGCTATCGCCTCGCGGAGATGTTGAATCGCGTGATACCACCGGGCGAAGCCCTGTTTACCTGGGGTGGCGCGCCGGAGGGCTATCTAGACCGGGTGATGCGCATCGACTATCATTCGACGCACAATCGACGGCTGGCGGAGGTTCTGCTGACGCCGACGACGCCGGCGTTCGCGCCGGCCGTGGTGGAGTGCTGGGCGCTGCCGCGGGAGAATCGTTCCTTCCTGGAATGGACCGCGACCGTCACGGCCGCGACGCGCGTCGGCGAAGTCTGGCTGACCAATGGAGATGGGAAGGTGACGCCGGCGGAAGGCACCGTGTCCGTGAATCCTTGGGAAGCGGGGGATTTTCTGGACGGCAGCGCCGTGACGGCGTGGACGCCCGCGTCTCATTGGAACGCGGCAAGTCCGATTCGCCATCCGCTCTGCAACGCCCGTGGAAACGGACGGCGTCTGCATCGCGTCGCGAGGCGTGACGGCGATCAGCCTGGGCCGGCCGCTGCGGAGCGACGTCTGGCAGCCCGAAGAAGACCTGCGCCGCAGCGCGCTGGAAGTGCTGCGCCGCGATGGGGTCCACTGGCTGCTGCTGTTCGACGGTCAACTGCGCGACGAGGACTTCCTGCGCATGGCTGACAACGGCCTGTTGCGGCTGGCAGGGCGGGAGGGCGGCGCGCGGCTCTACCGGTTCTGATGGGGCCGCTGCGAAGGTCGCTCTGATACCTTAAGAGCATGCTGCTGGTCGGGCCGCCAGGTTCGGGCAAGACGCACCGGGTTCTAGAGGCCGTTCGCGAGCGGTTGCGCAACGGACACGCCGGGTTTCGGTTGATCGTGCCCACGGCCACCATGGCCGAGCACCTCCGAAACACGCTGGCGCGCGAAGGCTTCGTATTTCGTCCCAGCGCGATCTCCACGCTCGCTCACTTCGTCGAGCCGTGGGTGCGCGATCGACAGCCGCTCTCCGGAGCCCGTCTGGATGGCCTGATCGGAGAGGCGCTGCGAAGTCTTGCGCCCGAGGCGTTTCGCGCGGTGGCGGAACTGGCAGGCTTTCGCGCGGCGATGGCCAGGACCATCGAGGAGCTTTCCTCGGCGGGATATCCTGCCGGGCAGCTTCGATCCATACTGGGCACGCAAGCCGGTCCCGTGGCCGAGGGTCTCCTGTCGGTCTACGAAGAGGTCGCCCGCCGCGCCGCCGATCAAGGTCTGGCGCTGCGTGGAGAACGGCTCCAAATCGCAGCGGCGCGAATCCGCGAACAGAAGCCGGCCGGTCTCGACGAGATCTTCTTCGACGGCTTCTTTAGCTTCGTGGATCCGGAGTTGGAGATCGTCGAAGCGTTGCATCAGAGCGCCCGAATCACGCTGACGCTTCCGGATTGGCAGGGCGCGGAAGCCTCCCGAAGCCGCCTGCGTTCGATGGGGATCGAGGAAGAGCGGTGCGAGCGGATCGGCCAGCGCCCCGAGATGGTCCTGGTCAAAGCGCAGACCCAGGAACAGGAGGTGGAGGAGATCGCCGCCCGGATTGTGGAACTGGTGGCGCGGGGGCGCGCTTTCGCGACTTCGGCGTCGTCGTTCGGAAGAGCGACCCCTACGTTCCAGCGCTGCGCGCGACGCTCGAGAGATTCGGCATCCCGGCGCGGTACTACTTCTCCGAGCCGCTGGAAGGGCACTCGCTGGTACGCTACTACGCGGCGCTGGTGGAGGCCGCCCTGGCGGGTTGGGATCACGAGCGGACGCTCGAGGCGCTGCGGATGACGCCGGGCGGATTGGCCGGCCGCGCGGAGGCGGACCGGTTTGATTTTGACGTACGTGCGCAATTGCCCGGCAGGGGGCTCGAAGGCTTGCGCATGCTCACGCGCGACCCCAAATTGCGGGCGCGCATCGAGTCCCTGGAGGCGCTGGACCGCTGGCGGACACGCCCGGCGGCGCCCGCCGAGTGGGGCGAGCGGTTTGCCGCGCTGGCAAGATCTGTTTGAAGCGCCGGAGCCGCTGGACCCCGCCTCGCATGACATGGTGGCGATGTGGCGCGGGACAGTCACGGCGATGCAGGGGTTCGAGGAAGCAGTTGCGGAAACCGTATCGTCGCTCGCACCCCAGGAGCTGACGCTGGAAGAATTCTGGGGCGAGCTGAAGAACGGGCTTCGACTCGCCACGATGCAGATTCCGGACCACCGCCGCAACGTGGTCCATGTGATGGAGGTCCACGAGGCGCGGCAGTGGGAACTGCCAGTGGTGTTCGTCTGCGGGCTGCTCGAAAAGCAGTTTCCGCTGCACCATGCGCAGGACGCATTCCTGACGGACGAATTGCGCCGGACGCTGCAGCGGCGCGGCCTGCGCCTGGCGACGACAGCCGAACGGGATCAGGAAGAGAAGTTCCTCTTCGAGCTGGCAACCACGCGTGCGACGCAAACGCTGGTCCTGAGTTATCCCCAATTCAACCCGAAGGGTGAGGAGAATCTGCGGTCGTTCTGTCTGGACCGGTTCGTCGAGACCGCGGAGGGCCTCTCCGAACAGTCCGCGCGAGCGGTTCGTCCCCAAGCGCGCGGGCCGCGGACGCCGGAGCGGCGCGCCATCCTGGTCGACGAAATGTTGCGGCAGAGCGTGGCTCGCACGCACGCGCATACGAATCCAACCGCGATCGAGGTCTTCCTCCAGTGCCCGTTCAAATTCTTCGCCGAGCGGACGCTGCGTCTCGAAATGCCGCCCCCCGCTCCGGCCGACAGGCTCGACGCGCGGGTGCAGGGCATCCTGGTCCACGAGGTTCTGAAACGCTGGCTTCAGACGCAGCGTCCTCTCAGCGGCATTTTCGAGGACGCTTTTCCGGAAACTTGCCGGCGGGAACGCATCGCGGAAGGGTATCGGACCGAGGCGATCCGGCTCGAGCTCTCGCGCAACCTCTTGCGATTCGCCGGGACGCTGCAACTTGACGGACTTCGCCCGGAGGCCGCGGAACAGGACTACACGCTGCCGTTGGCCGAAGAGCTGACGCTCGGTTGTCGCGTGGATCGGATCGATGTCGCGCCGGACGGGAAAGCACTCATCATCGACTACAAGTACTCGAGCCCGGAGAGCGTTCGGAAGTTGGTGAAAGGACATGCGGAGGGGCTCCGCATTCAGGGCGGCATCTACATGCGGGCTTTGATTCACGAGGGGCGCGAGTGCGCCGGCATGCTCTTCGCGGGTCTCCGCAACCTGCCTGCGTGGGACGGCTGGCAGACCGTCCAGGAGAAGATCGGCCGCAGCGAACAAGGCACTCCGGAGGATCTGCGCGCCGTCATGGAGCGCGCGAAGGAGACGGCGCTGACCGCCATCGCCCGCATCGGCCAGGGCGTCATCGAACCCAAACCCGCGGAAGCGTCGCTGTGCGAGCACTGCGACTTCCATGACATCTGCCGCGTCGAGACGGCGATCCAGGTGGCGGCGGCCGGGGAGGTCGAAGAATGGGCCTGACCCCGAAGCAGGCGGATGCCGTCGCGCGCACCGGGCAAGACGTGTGCGTGGTGGCGGGACCCGGCTCTGGGAAAGACCCGCGTCCTGGTGGAGCGCTTCGTCTGGCTCATCCGGGAGCAACGGGTTGCGCCGTCGCGGATCTTGACGATTACTTTCACCGACAAGGCAGCCACGGAAATCAAACAACGGCTGGCCAGGGAATTCTCAACCAGCCCCGAACTGCGCGAACAGGTGGAGCGCGCATACGTCTCGACGGTCCACGGTTTCTGCGCGCGGCTGCTTCGAGAACACCCCATCGCCGCCGGGCTCGATCCCGAGTTCCAGGTGCTCGATGGAGCGGAAAGCTCGGCGGAACTTCAGGAAGCCGCGGAGGAAGCGCTCGACAGCGTCTATCAGTCCAAGCCGGGGCAGTTGCGTGCGTTGCTGGAGGCGCTCCACGTTTCCACGTGGTCGGGGGGCCGCCAGCAGGACATGGCGGAGGCGCTTTGCGAAATCTACGAGGCGATGCGGATCGCGGGAGTGAGCTTGCCCGCACTGCGTGCCGGAAGCGTCGACTCGGCCGGAGGCCTGTCGCTGGCGGCTTTTCTTGACGAACTCCGGCGCGTTCTGGCCTCGGCTCCGGCGAAACTGACGCCGAAGCAGACCGCGTGCATCGATGCGTTGCGCGAGTGGGCCGCGCGGGCCGATGCGTCTCGTGAATGAGCCCGCCTCTCTGCGCCACTTCGAGTTGCTGGAGCAGTATCCGACGAAGCTGCCGAGCGGCATCCTTCCGGAGCTGAAGAGCATCCGCGATGAGCGGTTGGCTTTGGTCGAGTCAACCCTCGCCGGCGAGTTCTATGCTCCTCTGAAATCGATCCTCCTCGATGTCTTGGAGCTGACCGACGCGAACTACCGGCGCCGTAAGCGCGAGCGCGCCGCGCTGGACTTTTCGGATCTCGAGGAGCGGGCCATCGATCTGCTGCGAGGCGACGCCCATGTGCTCGATTCCGTGCGCGAGAGCTTCGACCAGATCCTGATGGACGAGTTGCAGGACACCAACCCACTGCAGTGGAAACTCATGGACCTGCTGCGGAGTCCGCGGCGGTTCTTTGCGGTGGGGGACATCAACCAATCGATTTTCGGTTTTCGCCACGCCGACCCGGACGTCTTCCGCCGCTACCGCGAGTCCGTGGCCGGCGCGGACGGGACGATCGATGAGCTATACGAGAACTTCCGCAGCCGCGGCGAAATTCTCGCCGCCGTCGAGGCGATCGCCGGGCCGCACGGAAGGGGTCGAGAAGCACAGCCTGCAGCCTGCGCGCAACTTTCCTCCGAAAGAGCGGCCCTCGGTCGAAGTCATCGCCGGCTTTTGAGTCCGGCGAAACCGCCGCCGAGGACGTGGAGGCGCGCTGGATCGCACGCCGAATCCTCGAACTGATCGGGGACGCTCGAGGTTCAGGATGGTGAAGCGGGCCAGCGGCCGGCGCGCTTCCGGGACATGGCCATTCTGGTTCGTACGACCGCCGCGCTCGCTCCGGTCGATGGCCGCGCTGCACGAGTTTGGCGTTCCGTATCTCGCCGAAGGCGGAAGGACGTTCTTCGAAACCCGTGAGGTGAGAGACCTGGTGCATCTGCTCCAGGCGATCGCCAATCCGGAGAATGAACTGGCGCTGGCCGGAGTGCTGCGCTCGCCCCTGGTGGGCGCCGGCGACGAGACGCTGCTGCGGATGAAGCAGCACAGCGCGCATCTGGCGCGCTCCCTTTCCAGCCTGGATGCGCTCGGCGCAGCCTCCTGCGATGCGGAGGATCTGGAGCGGCTCCGCCGGTTTGCGGCGCTTCTCGCCAGCCTGCGGCGCGAGCGCGACGATGTCTCGCCGGACCGGCTCCTCATGCGGGCCATGGACGCCTGCGATTACGAGAGCGGGCTCGACGGGCGGCAGCGCGCCAACGTGGCGAAGTTCCTGGTTCGAGTCCGCGAACGCCACAGCGCCAAACCTGAGCCTCTCGAGGCGTTGCTCGCGGACATCGAGTGGCTGCGTGCCGCGGCCGCCGAAGCCGAAGCGCCCCCGGGCGATTCCTCGGACGTGGTCCGCATCATGACCATGCACAAATCCAAGGGGCTGCGAGTTCCCCGTGGTCTTCCTGCCCGCGCTCCATCGAGGCACGGGAGGCGCCGGGCCATCCATCCGCCTGTCTCCGGAGGGGAGTCTCGGCGCGTGGTGGCGAAACCCGGTGACCGGCACAGGGCGTGAAGGACTTGAGCTACCGGCGCACCAGTGAAGTGTTGAGCGAGAGAGAATGCCGGGAAGAGAATCGCCTGCTCTATGTCGCCATGACGCGCGCCGAAGAGCACCTGGTGCTCTCTTTCGCCATGACCGCCAGGCCGCAGGGAGAGAACTGGAAGCTGGTCAGAGACGGCCTGGGTTTGAATCTGGACGCCGCGGACAACCAGGCGATCGTCATCGAGGCCGGCGCCGGCGGGATTCCGGTGCGCGTGCTGCGCACGGACCAGTTGCCCGGGCTGCTCAGTGTCCCCGCGGAGCCTCGCATCGCGCAGGTTGAGCCCATGCTGCTGGCCCGGCCCCCGCTTTCCGATCAGCACGATTCGGCCGCGCCGGTGACCTCGATTCAGTTGTTCGCACAATGCCCGCGCCGCTACTACCTGGGGCGCTACATCGGGTGGGACCGGACGTCGCGGCCCGTTCGAGACTCATTTAGAGGAGACTGCGCGCGATTGGGACGAGCCGCGCGATGAGAGCGCCGCCGAATTCGGCACGGTCGTACACGCCCTTCTGGCCGGCGAGCCCGTGGATGCGCGCCTCAGCGGAGGCGCTCGATCTGGTCCAGCGATTTCAGGCCAGCGAATTGGGCCAGCGCGTCTCTCGTGCTTCGCGCATCGAACGCGAGTTCGATTTCGTGATGGCAATCGAGGACGTCGTGCTGCGCGGCCAAATCGATCTCTGGTTCGAAGAGGGGGGCGAACTCCTGCTGCTCGACTATAAGACCGATAATGTGCGGCCGGAGGAAGCCGCCTCGCGCGCCGCAGCCTACGCCCTGCAACTGCGGTTGTACGCCCTCGCCCTGGAACGCATCACCGGCCGAATGCCCACCCGGGCCTATGCCTGTTTCCTGCGCCCAGGGCAGACGATTTCCATTGCGACGGACAAGACCCTTCCTCGAGGAGACCAGGGATCTGGTGCGGCTCTTCCGCGAGGCACAATCCAGCCTGCGATTCGATTTGAGGGAAGGGGAACAATGCGGGCGCTGCCCCTACTATCGGGGGCCGTGTCCCGCGGGGAGGCCGGTCTAGGATGCAGGCCGGTCGCCCATCTTCGCGTGGATCGCTTCCATGAGCCGGAACTTCAGGGCGTCGGGGAGGGGCTCCGCTTCCAGCCCCTTGTAGATCTTCAGGGTCTTCTTGGTGGTGTCCACCATCACCCAGCAATTCGGGCACTGCGCCACGTGCGCCTCGAGTTCTTTGCGCAGACCGCCCTCGACGTCCTCGTCCAGGTACTCGGAAAGCTCATCCATGAACTGATTACATGTAAGCAAAGACATCGTCTGCCTTCCGTTTAAAATGGCGTGTCAGTTTGTCGCGAAGTTCAAGCCTCGCCCGCAGGAGGCGGCTCTTGACGGCCGGAACGGAGATCCCCAAGGCCTGGGCCGTCTCCTCCGTGGAGAGCTCATCGATATCTCGCAGAACGAACACGGTTCTGAATATGGGGGCCAGGCTGTCGACCGCCTGCATGAGGATCTCGCGGAGTTCGTCCTGCGAGTAGCGTTGCTCGGGGTTGTCTTCCCATACCGCGATCTCGCGCGCGATGTTCTCCTCGCCCGTGTCCACGGTCTCGTCGAGCGAGACGATCCTGCCGGGCCTCCGCTTGCGAAGCCGCATCAGGGATTCGTTGACCGCGATTCGGACCAGCCAGGTGTAGAACTTGGACTGCTCCTGGAAGTCGCCCAAATGTTGGTACGCCTTCAGGAAGGAGTCCTGGAGAACGTCTTCGGCGTCTTCCTTGTTCTGGGTGATGTGTTTGGCCAGGCGGAAGATCTTGCGTTCGTAGCGGTTCACCAACTCGGTGAAAGCCGCGCCATCGCCGGTGCGCGCACTGGCGATCAACCCCGACTCGTCCGAGAACGCCGTCTGTGTGGAAGCCTCAGACATCCTACCCTCTATCATCGCACGGTGGGGCAGGTTGTGATTCTGCTCCCCACTATCGCTGGTTGATCCCGGCGTCGAAACCGGCCAATTCCGACTGTGCTGGCGCATTCAGAAGTTGCCTATAATCAATTCGGCACCGTGTCGAGTCCGTCTTCCGCTCGATCTGCTGGCCCCACAGTTGTACTGTTTCCTCCAGAACCCGTATTGCACGCTGCTGCTGCTAAGGTCCACCCGTGACTGGCATCCAGTTCAGCAAGTCGTGCCGGTACGTCGGGACTCGAGCTGCGCTTCCACACATAGATGACTCGGTACCGCCCAGGTCGAATTTCTCTGCCAAATTTCCAGCTCGGCTGCGCGGCTTTATCTTGGCCAATCAGTCCCTGTATCGGCGGCGAGCCTCTTCGGTTTGAGGACTAGTGGCTCCGGCGGCCTGCGGCGTCTGAACCTTGAAGGTCCGCGCAAGCACGGTCCGGCTCTGCTCCGCCAGCTTGGTTTGATCCGCGAATTCCGCGACCACGCGCTTGTAGGCCGCCATGGCCAGATCGTTCTTCCCCTGCTTGCGGTAGCACTCCGCCAGACGAAACAGCGCCGTCGCGGCGGTCTTGCGCTCCTCGCCGAACTGGGTGAGCACGGACTGGTACGCCTGAATCGCCGCATCCAGGTTCTGGTTGGTCTCCTCCTGCACGACGCCTTTCCGCAGTGTCTCGGCAAGCGGGTCCTGTGCGCCTTGCGCGCCGGAGATTACGAATAGAGCCATCAGAGCCAATGTGAGTTTCATGAGAAGTCTCCCTGAGTACGAGTCTGCCGGAGGCCGCCTCCGCGAGTGTCACGGTTCTGCAAAATCGCACCCCTTCGCCTCAAGCCGGTAGCCCACGCCGTGTACCGTCAGAATCCAGCGAGGCGTTTCCGGGTCCGGCTCCAACTTCGCCCGCAGGCTGGCGATGTGATTATCCACGGTGCGCGTCGTGGGAAACGCCGTGCAACCCCAGACCAGATCCAGAAATTGCTGGCGCGTGACCGGCTCGCCTGCCGCCTCCGCCAGCAGCCGCAGCACGGCGAATTCCTTGGCGGTCAGGCGGAGGGTCTTCCGCCCGCGCCGGGCGGTCAGCTTCACGAAGTCGATCCGCACATCGCCCAGTGTGAGAGCCGTCGCCACACGGCGTTTGCCGCCCGCCCGCCGCAGCAAAGCGCGCACGCGCGCCAGAAGTTCATCCGTGCTGAACGGCTTCACCAGGTAATCGTCGGCGCCGGCATCGAGCCCCGTCACACGATCCTGCACCTGCCCCTTCGCCGTGAGCATCAGCACGGCGGCCGGTATCGCCAGGCGGCGCAGTTCGGCGCAGACGGCGTATCCGTCGAGCTTCGGCAGCATGACGTCGAGCAGGATCAGGTCGGGTTTCTCCTGGATCGCCTGGTCCATCCCCGCTACGCCATCGGCGGCCGTGAGCACACGGTAGCCCTCGGATTCGAGAATGTCCTTGAGCGCGATCCGCATGGGCAACTCGTCCTCGACGATGAGGACGCGCGGGGCCGGCATCAGCGTGTCTCCTTCGTCGCCGGCGGCGCGAGCGGCAGCTCCAGCGCAAAGCGGCTGCCCTGTCCGACGGTGCTCTCCACAATCACCCGTCCCCCGTGCGCCTCCGCAATATGTTTCACGATGCTCAACCCGATGCCAACTCCCTTGGTCTCGCGCCGCAACTCGGAACCGCGGCGATAGAACAGCTCGAAGATTCTGGCTTGCTCGGCGGCGGGAATGCCCTCGCCTTGATCCTCGACCCACGAGACGCACGCAGGATTCCCGCCGCCGGCTTCGACTTCCACTTTAACCGTCGCTCCCGCCGGCGAGTGCTTGATGGCATTGTCCAGCAGGTTCACCAGCGCCTGTCTAACGGCCTCCCCGTCCCAACAGGGTTGCAGGCTGGCGGCTTCGGGCGATAGCGCGGCAAGTTCGAGGCGGACCTGCTGCTCGGCCGCACACGGCTCCATCAAGGCCGTTGTCTGTTGCACCAGCGCACCCAGATCGACCGGCTCGAAGGTGTACCGCTTACGTCCTTGATCGATGCGCGAGAAGTCCAACACGTTCTCCACCAGGGACGAAAGCCGCCGGCACTCCTGGACGATCAGGCGGAAGTAGTTCTCTTCTTGACATCGTCGGAGATCCTGCCCGCGTCCAGACTCTCCGCCATCAGCCGCACTGCGGCGATGGGCGCGCGCAGCTCGTGCGACACGCTCGAGACGAAGTTCGATTTCATCTCGCTCAGCCGGGCCTGCCGCCGGTATCCTCGCCAGAGGCTCACCAGCCCGGCGAAGCCAGTGGCCGCGGCCAGGAGGATCAACGCCGCCGTCAGCCACAGCCGCCGCCGGTAGGGAGCGTAGAGCAACTCAGGGTCCGCGAGGTCGAGGCTGAGGGTGAACGGGTGCATCTCCAGGTTCCCGGCAGCGGAGGCGAGAAGGGCGGCGCGCTTGGAGACGCCCGCGATGACCCAGCGTTTGCCTCCCATCTCCACCGCGGCCGCCGCGTAGGCGGGCAGCCGAGCCTGGCTCCCCTTCAGGGCATCCGCGAACGCCTGTTCGACCAGCGCCGCCGGAACCAGCGTCACCTGCGTTCCGTTGCGGACCGGAGTACACAACGCCAGGAACGAAGCGGCGTCCGCTTCGAGCCAGATCTCACCGGGCCGCGCCGAGTCCCGCGGCTGAAGCAGCAGCGCCCGCAGCAAGGTGAGTGTCCTCTTTCGCGCCGACCAGGTCGTCTTGAGCGCCTGAATCTCCTGCACCTCCTTCGGGCCGGCGGCGGCTCGTTCCGCTGCATCCAGCAACTCGGGTGTCAGGAAGGATGGATGCTCTTGCACGGCGCGCGCCACGTCAGGGAGGAACCCGCCTCGCAGGGCCATGAGCAAGGCGAGATCGGGCAGAGGCGCGCCCGCCTCGGTGAGCACTCCGGGGTACTTTCGCGCCACATCGACGAACCGCTGGCGCAGTGCCGGCGAATTGCCACGCCCTGCGTCGAGCAGCAGCAGGCCGTATTCCGCATTCGCCCTAACCGCCAGAGACGGCCCCGACGTCCGGAGCGATTCCAACGCCTTTCGGGCGGCCGCCGGGTCGCGCCTTTGGAATATGGCCTCTTGGGCGGACCTCCACATGCCCGCCTGAGCGGGCGTCATTTGCGCGGGCCAATCCGGCGGCTCGGGCAGGCGTGGGTAATCGGGAGGCGACACGACGCGTCCGGATGCAATCATGCCCTCCAGCAGCGTCTGCTGTTTCGATGCACGCCCGAGCGCCTCTCCCACCAGCGGACCGAGCCGCTGGGCAAGCTCGGGGGCCAGGACATTGGCCCGATCTCGAGCCTCCTGCTCGATGGATGCCCGGTCCTCGCGCAGGAAATACAGCGCGACCCCCGAGAGGATCGCCAGCGGCAAAACAATCAGCACGGCTTGCAGGAGCAAGGCGAAATCGTGGCGAGGGCGGCTCTTCATGCGCGGACGGAACTCTCCGATGTCGCAATCGTATCGCACCTCGGCCGCCGGTATGTCACCGTTTTGTCAGGGCGGCCGGGTCACGCGAACCGGGTTAACCTGAGGTCAGGACTCGCTGAATGGCCGAACGACCCACATCCTCTGCTCACAAGAGAAGAGCGTATCCATGTCGCAAAAAAAGATTTCTAGCGGTGTGGTACACGAAGTGCCCGCGGATTTGAAGAAAAGCACTTACATCCGACCCGCAAGCTTTAACAGCATGGGAGGATATTACACCGCTCGCACGCAACGAGTGGATATGTTGGATTGAGTCGGCTAAAAAAGCAGAAACCAGAAGCCGCCGGATCGAGTGGGGCTGTTCAAGCCTTAAGGATGGAAAACGACGCCCCTGTTGTTGGCCCGGATGCGCCCACCGCTGATTCCAAGATGGTCAAACGGGACACTGCGACCGCGGGCTGGAGTCGCCAGCTTCAGTTTGCGCGTGACGCTACGGCGCGTTCACGTCAGCCTCGCCGCGCTGCCTCAATGGCGGCGACGTCGATCTTCTTCATCGTCATCATCGCCTCAAAGGCACGCTTTGCCTCACCGCCGCCAGCCGCAAGCGCATCGATTAGCGCGCGCGGGGTGATCTGCCAGGAGAGGCCCCAGCGGTCCTTGCACCAACCGCACTCGCTTTCCGCGCCGCCATTGCCGACGATCGCATTCCAGTAACGGTCCGTCTCCTCCTGATTCTCTGTCGCGATCTGGAAGGAAAAGGCCTCGCTGTGCCGGAACGTAGGGCCGCCGTTGAGACCGAGACAGGGAATGCCCAGGACGGTGAATTCCACCGTCAGCACATCGCCCTTCTTGCCGCTCGGATAGTCGCTGGGAGCCTCGCAAACAGCGGTTACTCTACTATCCGGAAAGGTGGCGGCGTAGAAGCGCGCCGCCTCCTGCGCGTCCTTGTCGAACCAGAGGCAAATCGTGTTCTTTGGCTTCATATTCGTGTGCCCCCCTATCTGAATCATAGCGCCGGCAGGGATCGACTTCGTGATCCGAAGCTATGACAGGCCGCTCCGAGATTGCGCTACTCTGGTTCTAAGCGTTAATCAGAGTGGAGGCGGACGTATGCTGTTTCTGACCTATTGGGAACTCAACGAGAATATGCCCGTGGCGGAGCGCATGAGCATCGCCCAGAAGCTGACCTCGTCGGGGCTTTTCCCCCCGAAAGGCGTCAAGATCCTGCGCTGGGACGAGACGCCCGACGGATGGGGCATCCTGTTGATGGAAGCCGACAACGCCATGGACGTGGCGCTGGCGCTCGACTACTGGCGAATGGCCGGGGCAGGCTTCTTCAAGCAGACCAAGACCGCCCCCGCAACACCCATAGCGGAGGGCATGCCGCATTGGGCGGAAGCGCTGAAAGCGATCGGCGGGATCTAACCCGCCGGGCGCAGATCGCGCGGTGTTGCACCCCGGGGCGCGTGCGCTACGTCGCGCCGACGAGCTCGCCTGCACCGCTATCGCCCGCAGGGCCATGGGGACCGCGCCCGAAGATCGCAGGGTGTCCCTGTGATACGCTGAAAAATCAATACTATGAGCAGCATTACTGTGACTCTGCCGGATGGCAGCCAGCGGACCATTCCCGCTGGGTCGCGCCCCATCGACGTGGCGAAGGCGATTGGGCCGAGACTGGCGCAAGACGCCATCGCCGCCAAAGTGGACGGCGAACTCGCCGACCTCTCTCGCCCACTCCAATCCGATGCCGCGCTTCAGATCCTGACTTCGAGAGATCCGGAAGCGATGCAAGTCTACCGTCACTCCACCGCGCACCTGTTAGCGGCGGCCGTGGTGGAACTCTATCCGGAGACCAAGCTCGGGATCGGCCCGGCCACCGACAACGGCTTCTACTACGATTTCCAGCGCGACACGCCCTTCACGCCGGAGGACCTCGAGAAGATCGAGGCGAAGATGCGGGAGCTGCAGGAGAAGGACCTCCCCTACGAGCGGCGCATGACCCCCAAGGCCGAGGGCCTGAAGAAGTACGCCGAGATGGGCGAGAACATGAAGTGCGAGCTGATCGAGGAGCGTGCCGGAGAGATCTTCTCCGAGTACACTCTCGGCCCGCGGTTCATCGATTTCTGCCGCGGTCCTCACGTCCCCTCGACCTCCTACATCAAGGCCTTCAAGGTCCTGTCCATCGCCGGGGCCTACTGGCGGGGCGACGAGAAGAACGCCCAGATGCAGCGCATCTACGGCACGGCCTTCTTCAGCAAGAAGGACCTGGATGCCTACCTCAATCAACTGGAGGAAGCGAAGAAGCGGGATCACCGCAAGCTGGGCAAGGAACTGGACCTGTTCAGCATCCAGGACCTGGCGGGCCCGGGCCTGATCTTCTTCCATCCCAAAGGCGGCATCGTCAGGAAGATTCTCGAAGACTGGATGCGCGAGGAGTGCATCGTGCGGGGTTACTCTCCCGTCTACACGCCGCACGTGGCGCGCTCGGATCTCTGGAAGACTTCCGGCCACTACAATTTCTACGCCGAAAACATGTTCAACCGGATGAAGCTGGACGACGCCGAATACCAGCTCAAGCCGATGAACTGCCCGTTCCACATCCTGATCTACCAGGACCGGCTGCGCAGCTACCGCGATCTGCCGGTGCGGCTGGCTGAGCTTGGCACGGTCTACCGCTACGAACGCTCCGGCGTCATGCACGGCCTGATGCGCGTGCGCGGCTTCACCCAGGACGATGCGCATATCTTCTGCACGCCCGAGCAGATTGAAGACGAAGTCGTGAACTGCCTCCAGTTCGCTAAAGACGTGCTGGCAACCTTCGGATTCGAGAACTACGAGGCCGAGCTCTCCACCTGGGACGGCGGCAAGAGCGGCAAGTACGATGGCACTCCCGAGCAATGGCAGCTCGCCGAGAAGGCTCTCAGCCGGGCCACGGACCGGCTGAACATGAAAGTGAAGGTGATGGCCGACGAGGCCGCCTTCTACGGGCCGAAGATCGACGTCAAGCTGGTGGACGCAATCGGACGACTGTGGCAGCTCTCCACGGTGCAGTTCGACTTCACGCTGCCCAGACGGTTCGGCTTGGAGTACATCTCGGAAGACGGTAAGGCGCACCAGCCGCTGATGGTTCACCGCGCGCTGTTCGGCTCGGTCGAGAGGTTCTTCGGCATCCTGGTGGAACACTACGCCGGCGCGTTCCCGGTGTGGCTGGCGCCCGTCCAGGTAGCGGTGCTGCCGATCACGGACCGCCAGACCGACTACGCGCGCACCGTCGTCGACGAGCTGAAGAAGGCCGGCTTGCGCGTCACCCTGGATGACCGCAGTGAGAAGGTCAACCTGAAGATTCGCGAAGCGCAATTGCAGAAGATTCCGTACATGCTGGTGGTCGGCGGCCGGGAAGCCGAGAACGGCATGGTGTCGGTTCGCAACCGCAAGCATGGCGATCTGGGTGCCAAGCCGGTCGGGGATTTTCTGTCGGACATCCGGAAGCTCATCGATTCCAAGGCTCCCTCCGAGTAGGCGCCCATGGCGCTTGTACCGCTGCTGCTACTGCTGATCCTGGCGGGGGCATGGGTCTACTGCGCACTCGCTCTGTACGCCGTCCACCACTACCGTTCGGTGCGCCCGCCGGTACTGAGCGCCCCCGTCCCCATCAGCGTGCTCAAGCCGCTGGACGGCGTCGATGAAGGACTCGAGAAGAACCTGCGCAGCTTCTTCCAGCAGGACTACCCGGACTTCGAGTTGTTGTTCGCGGTGCGTCACCCCGACGATCCCGCCGTTGGCGTGGTGATGAAGCTGCGCCAGGAGCATCCCGCGGTCCCCGTGCGGGTGATCGTGACCGGTGAGCCGCCCTATCCCAACGCCAAGGTCTACAGCCTGGACCGCATGCTGGCCGAGGCGCAGCACGACCTCGTCGTGATGAGCGACAGCGATATCCGCGTGACGCCCGGCATGTTGCGCGTCGTAGCAGGGGAGTTCCAGGACCCGCGTCTGGGTCTGACCACCTGCCCGTATCGCGCGGTGCCAGGGTACGGCGTGTGGTCGCAGCTTGAAGCCATCGGCATGAATACGGAGTTCCTGGCGGGGGTGCTGGTCGCCCGTGTCGTGGAAGGGATGAGATTCGCCGTCGGCCCCACCATCGTGGCTCGCCGGGCGGCGCTGGCAAGTATCGGCGGCTTCGACGAGCTCAGAGACTATCTGGCGGAGGACTTCGTCATGGGCAAACTGGTCCACCAGCGCGGCTGGCGCGTGGGCCTTTCCTCCTGCGTCGTCGAGCACCGCATCGGGAGCCAGGGTTTCGCCGCCAACCTGCGCCACCGGCTGCGCTGGGCACGCAGCACGCGGCGCTCGCGTCCTGGCGGCTATGTGGGGCAACTTTTCACGAACCCTCTGCCGATCGCCTTGCTGCTGGTTGCCGTGCAGCCGTCCTGGTGGCCGTTGCTTCCGCTGACCGCGGTCTTGCGCGCGCTGGCCGCCTGGGCCGTCGCCGGCGCGGTGCTGCACGATCCCTTGACGGCCCGCAGCTGGTGGCTGGTCCCGGTGCAGGACATGCTCTCGTTCGGCATGTGGATCGCCGGCTTCTTTGGCAACACCATCACGTGGCGTGGCAGGAGGTATTACCTGAAGCCCGACGGCCGCTTCGAGCTCCGCGGGTAGTAAGTAGGGCAGGCGGTTCCGCCTGCCCCAGCGGAGCAGGCGCAGGGAGGCTCACCCCCGCTCTGGCGGCCTTGGGATACCCCGGCCGTGGGTGGAAATCTGAAACTGACGCACTACCCGCCTTCGCGGTGACAACCTCCGTCCACGTTTTCCCTCCATGCCTTCAGCCACTTGCGCTGAACCACGCCCTGAATTCGCGAATCCGCGGGGTACACTCTGGACAGGAGGCAGGGGCTTGCTCGGGGACTCTGAAGTATCGCCGAAATGAAAAAATACCAAACCAAGCCAATTTCGAACAATTGGCTTGAATTCAATAGGTTACGTGATGGTTTCCAAGAATACGCTTTAGGTCAAGTCCCGGCGACAGAACTCGACACTCTTCGACACAAATCGGCTCTTTTTCGGGCGACGGGAGGCGCCTGCCCCACCTCAGCCGTTGACCGTCGGCAGAGGCACGCGGTAGCGGCCCGCGAAGATCTCGGCGAACAGTTCGAGCATCTCCTCGTGGACCAGGCCGTTGTCCACCAGCATGGTCGGCGAGGTCAGGCCGTGCGGTTCGCCGTGCATGTCCGAACGCCGGCCGCCGGCCTCGGTCACCATCAGTACACCGGCCGCCATGTCCCAGGAGTTCAGGCCGAACTCCCAGAAAGCATCCAGGCGCCCCGCCGCAACGTAGGCCAGATCGAGCGCGGCGGACCCGGCGCGCCGCACGCCGTGGGTCGCCATCGCCAGTTGGTGGTAGAAGTGGACGTTGATGCTCTGGTGGCGATTCCGGTTTGGGAATCCCGTGGCCACCAGGCAATCCGCCAGCCGGGCCGCCTTGGACACTTCGAGGCGCGCGCCGTTCAACCACGCGCCCGTCGCCGCGCCCGGCGGTGAACATCTCGTCGCGCAACGGGTCGTAGATGATGCCCGCGATCGGCTCTCCGGCCCGCTCCAGTCCCATCGAGACGCAGAACGCCGGGAAGCCGTGCGCGAAGTTGGTGGTGCCGTCGAGGGGGTCTATAAACCAGCAGTACTCGGCGCCGCGCTGGTGCTCCCCGCTCTCCTCGGCCACCACCGCGTGACCCGGAAAACGGGCGCCCAGCCGCTCCATCACCAGCTTCTCGGAGGCCAGGTCCGCCTCTGTCACCAGGTCGTACGCGCCTTTCAATCGATAGCCGATGCGGCGGTGGTAGTATCCGGCCAGCAGCGCACCGGCTTCGCGGGCGATTTCTTGCCCGGCTTCCAGAAAGGATTCCATCGGTGGGAGCCTCGGCTAGCCTTCCAATTCGTAGAGGTACTTGATTTCGTGTTTGAAGATGAAGAGGTTCGGACCGTCGGTCCGCGTGAGACGGATGAAGTTGGAGTCGTAGAACTCGATGGTGCCCGAAAACTCCTCGTTGTTGACCAAGCGCACCCGCACCCGGATGGCGTTCTCGATCAGGTGCCGGAGATACTTGACCTCTTCCAGCGTCTGCTCAGGCGGCTTGGTCTTGACTTTGTTCTTCTCCATTACACGCTCCATCCATCACTTCGCGCGAAGATAGTCCTTGCTTCTTACGGGTCCACGACCCACTGCTGGGGATGCAGGCTTTCGCTCGTCTTCCTCATAGTATCCGCTGCGTGCGCTCACCTGCAAATCCGGGTTCCGGACCTTCACCTCCAGCCGGTGGTAGCTGTCCGCGCTCGGAGGGACCGCGCGCGGGTAGTAGCCCAGGAAGTACTGAGTCCGCAGTTCCCTGAGGATGTCGGTGAACGCGGCGTCCACGGCCGGTCCCATCGCAGAAGGCGTGAACACGCGTCCGGCGGTGTCCGAAGCAAGCGTCTTCAGAGCGTTCTCCCCACCCACATTGCGGCCGGCGTCGTTGGTGATCGGCATCACCAGGATGGCGTAGAGCACCGCGTCCGCGCGCTGAGCCGCATCCTGGGCATCGCGGTATTTCTTCACGCTGGTGGTGTCGCCGCCGTCGGTCACCACAATCAGCACGCGCCGCCCGTCCCGCATCTCGAGGTTCTGGCAGGCCAGATAGATCGCATCGTAGAGCGAAGTGCCGCTGCGCGGCTGGAGCGATTTCATGGCGTCGTCGAGCCGCTCCCGTCTCCGCGTGAAACTGGCCAGCAGGGTCACGTCGTAGTTGAAACTGTAGAGCGAGACGGCGTCCTGCGGGTCGCCCTCGGCGTAGACCGCCTTCAGAAAGCGCGAAACCGAGTCGGTCTCGTAGCGCAGATCCTTGGCCGTGGAGAGGCTGGTATCGACCAGCAGCGTTACCGAGAGGGGCTGCGCGGTTTGCCGTTCGAAAACGGCCACTTCCTGGCGCATGCCGTTGTCGAAGACCGTGAAATCGTCCTCGATTCAGCGCCCCGACCAGTTGGCCCTGAGGGTTTCGGACCGTCGTCAGTACCCTCACCAGCCGGACGTCCGCGCTGAAGACGGGTTCCTGCGTTCGCGGCGACTGCTGCGGCGCAAGAAGCATCGCCGTTGCGAGCATCGTGGACAAGAACACGAAGATTGGCACGCCTAATAACAATGTTAACAAGCCGGTGCGACAATGTCCCCATGAGCCGAATCAGCCAGCGAAGCCCGCATCCGGGTCCGCTATGCCGAGACCGATCAGATGGGGGTCGCCTATTACGCGAACTACCTGGTTTGGATGGAGGTTGGCCGGGTCGAGTACTGCAAGGCCCTGGGCTTCCGCTACCGGGACATGGAGGTCGAAGACGGCGTGTTGCTGGCGGTGGTCGAGGCGCGCTGCCGGTACCTCTCACCGGCGCGCTACGACGAAGAGGTCATCGTCGAAACCTGGGTGGAGCAGGCCACCCCCAGGTTGGTGCGATTCGGCTACCGGATGCACGAAGCCACCGGCGGCCGCGAGTTGGCCTCCGGCGAGACCAAGCACATCTTCTGCAACCGTCAGTTGCGGACTACGAAGCTGCCGCCGAAGTACCGCCCGTTCTTTGGCTTGACCTGAAACCCCGGAACCGCAACCGCTGTCACTGGGCCGTGCGTTTCTCCGGCAGGAACGTGAGCGTTCCCTTGGCCTCGAACTTGTTGAACTGCGCCGGCAGGCTGCGGCCCGCCAGGTAGGCCTCCCACTGGTCCTTGTAGTGGGAGGAGAGCACCTGCCCGGACTCGCCGAGGGTGAGGTTGAGCAGTGAGGCATCGAACCTGCCCAGGTCGATCGCCATGCGCATCGATGGGCCGACGCAGTCCGGCGCCGGCTCTCGCGACCTGATTGACCGTCTCCGGAGATCCGTTCAGTGCCACGGGACCGAAGTTGAAGTACTTGCCCACGAGCGGCAGTTTGCCGACCACCGGATTGACGAGAAACAGCGAGGTGCATCTGCCGTAATCCCACTTGGCGACATCGCGCCCCTGCATCCGGCGCCCTTCCTCAATGGCGTCCCGCAGGTTCCGCAGCAGGAACTGATCGTAATCCGGAAACCAGTCCTTCGGCTTCTCCCGCAAAAGCCTCTCTACGACCGCGGGCGCGATTCGCGGCCCGTAGGTGAGGCCCTTGCCGGGAGAAGCGCGCTCGGCGGCCGCACTGCGGAAGTGCTCATAGGCGAGGGTCATCAGCATCGGCTCCGCCCGGCCGGCGCGCATCTGCCCGTTCCATTTCCGCAGCAAATCCACCGCGAGAGCCAGATCGGGATAGGAACTGCCTTGCCGTCCGTAGGCCTCCACGATCTGCTGTGCCAGGAAATGGCTGAGCGCGGAGTAGACGTCCGTCTGGACGGACAACATCTCCTCGACTCGCCACGCCGGCTTAGAGCCGAGACGAGCCGCAATCTGGTTGAACCGGTACGGCGCGGCGAAATTGCCGCTCACGGTGTACTCGAACTTGTCCGGGAAGGGATTCTCGTTGGCGGAGATCACCATTCCTGAAGCGGGATTGAAGGTCGAGGGTAACTTGTCGAACGGAATGAAGCCGTCCCACTCGAACTTCCCGGATGCGCCGTCCAAGGGAACGCGCCCGTCGAAGTCCCTCCGAATCGGGAAGCGGCCGGCTGCCTGCGAGCCGACGTTGCCGGCTACGTCGGCATAGACGAACGTCATCCCCGGTCCAGGGAAGCGGGCCAGCGCGGACCGAAACTCCGTCCAATCGCGCGCGCGGTCCAGATCCAGAATCGGGAACTGTACTCCCGCCGTATCCGCCGCCGCCCATCGAAGGGACAAGAAGCGGCCACCCTCAGCCAGGAAAATCGGCCCGTGCCGCGTGACCCATTGCATCACGTTCACCGGAGCGGCGCCCTTAATGCGGATCACCTCTCGCTCAGGGACGGCCTGTTCCATTTGTCCGCGGAATACGTACCGTCCGGTGGCCGGGTCGAACTTCTCGACGTAGAGATCCTGAACGTCGAAGGACAGACTCGTGATGGACCAGGCGATACGGTCGTTATGACCTGCCAGCACGCCCGGGACTCCCGGCAAAGTCACGCCATAGACGTTGAGCCGCGGCCCGCCGAGGTGAACCACGTGCCAGGCCGATGGCAAGCTGAATTCCAGGTGCGGGTCGCCGGCCAGTAGCGGGCGGCGCGAGGCGGTATGCGCTCCGGAGAGAGCCCATGCGTTAGAGGCCGGACCGGCCCGGTCGCGGGTGGGCGCTGCGTACAGGTACTCGACCTTGGCCGGGTCGCCTCCCCGAAGCAGGTTCTCCATTTGGAGATCCACGCGCCAGGACCGGTCCATGGTGTTCATCATCTGCACGACAATCAGAAGCGAGTCGACGATGCTCCAGGGGCGTGGCTCGTACCCGAGCAGGGTGAATTCGAGCGGCAACCGTCCGCGGTGGGTCAGGATGAACTGGTTGACGCCGCGTGCGTACGCCGCCAGGGCGGCCCGATCCTGTGGCCGGCAAGCCGGTGTTGTAGGCTTCGGCGATTCGTCGCAGGCGCAGTCTGGCGGGCTTCACGGTCGCTGGCGAGTCCCGCCGGTCCGACCACCTCGGCCAGTTCCCCGGCGGCCATGCGCCGCAGGGCGTCCATTTGGAACAACCGGTCTTGCGCTGTCACATAGCCCTGCACGAAGAGGGCGTCGGGGAGGCTGGCGGCCATGATGTGCGGCACGCCGAGCGCATCCCGGGAAACCACCGCACGGCCCGCGACCGGGGCTTCGACGACACCCGAGGTCTCCGGCAGCGGCCTCCACGCGTACCAATAGGCCGCTATGATCAGGACGAGCAGGGCCGCGCCAATTGCGAAGTTGAGATATCGTAGAATCCGACGGAGGGCCACTTCGCAATTCTACCTGATGCGGCGTGGCCGCCCATGCGGATGGAAGAAACGTATTACGGGTATCGCTTCATCACACTGGCGCTGATCATCGGCGCCAATGCGTTCTTCGCGGCGTCGGAGGTGGCTCTCATCTCCGTACGCCCTTCGCGGTTGCGCCACCTGGCCGAAGAGGGGCGCGTCGGCGCGCAGGCGGCGTTGAATCTGCTGGCCAACCCGGGGCGGCTGCTTTCTGTCGTGCAGTTGGGCGTGACCATCGCGAGCCTGGGCCTGGGATGGGCCGGCCAGGACGCGCTCTACCGGTTCTTCATGGGCCTCACATCCGGCCTGCTCGCGCCAAGCTACGACAAGCTTCTGCACGGCGTGAGCTTCGCACTCGGGTTCCTCTTGATCACATCGCTGCACGTGGTCGTCGGCGAAGTAGTGCCCAAGAATCTCGCGATCGAGAAGGCCGACCGGCTGGCCGTTCTGGTGGCGCCGCCGCTGCTCGTGTTCTACCGGGTTGCGGAACCGTTCGTCTTCGTATTGGAGCATTCAGCGGCGGTGCTCTCGAAGCTCCTCGGGCTGCAAGGGAAACAGCGCGGGGGAGGGCACTCGGCAGAGGAATTGAAGCTGATCGTGACTTCGGCGCGCGGCGAGGGCGAGCTGCCGAAATTCGAGGAGAACGTGATCCACCGCGTTCTCGATCTGGAGGATCTCTCGGTGCGGGAGATCATGGTGCCTCGCAACGACATCGTGTCGGCGTCGATCGACTCCACGCCGGAGGAGGTCCTTCGCACGATGACGGAACACCAGTACTCCCGCGTGCCGGTCTACGAGGGAAGGCCCGAGCAGATCATCGGGATCCTCCATTACAAGGACCTGCTGCGACTCCGGGAAGACCTGCGGCCTCTCGGTGCCGTGCGCCCCGCCATGCTCAAGTTCCGCTTGCGAGTCGCTTCTGCGCACGCCGCCGGTTGTGCCGGAGACCAAGCCGGTGAGCCAGATGGTCGACGAATTCCGGCGGACTCGCGTGCACATGGCCATGGTGGTTGACGAATTCGGCACCATCGCCGGTCTGGTCACGATGGAAGACGTGCTCGAGCAGATTTTCGGGGAGATCGAAGACGAGCAGGATTTGGCCCGGCATCTGCCTTCGCCCGAGGCCGGGGTGCACGAGGTCGAGGGCAGTACGAACATCCGGGACCTGGAGACGCAGTACGGCATTGAGCTGCCTGCGGACGCGGGCTTCGAGACGCTCGCCGGATTCCTCCTGTTTCGATTGGGACGCATCCCGGCGCCGGGCGATCACGTGCAGGAAGGCACCCGGCGCTTCACCGTTCTTCTCATGGATCGCAACCGCATCGCGCGGGTGCGCATCGAACGGCTCGCCTGAATCGGTCGGCGTGCCAGGGTTCGGTGTATTCTGAAGCATAGGTGCCGGAGTTCTCGAACAAGGAGAGAAGCAATGCGATTCGCAAGAGCGTTGGTCTTCCTGACGCTGATTTTGTCTTTGACGCCGTTGGCCGGCTTCGCCCAGCAGGCCGGGACGTTGCGTGAACCCGACGTGATCTATGTTCCAACGCCGGAACAAGTCGTGGACGCCATGCTCAAACTGGCCAACGTTCACAAGGGCGATGTGGTCTACGACATGGGCTGCGGCGACGGCCGCATGGTGGTGCGGGCTGCGAAGCAGTACGGCGTGCGAGGGGTGGGCATCGACATCAATCCGGAGAGGATCGCCGAAGCCCGGGTCAACGCCAAGGAGAACGGTGTGACCAACCTGGTCACATTCCGCAACGAAGACCTCTTCGAGGCCGACATCAAAGAGGCATCCGTCGTGACGCTCTATCTGCTCACGTCTCTCAACATCAAGCTGCGCCCGAAGCTATGGCGCGACCTCAAGCCCGGCACGCGCATCGTATCGCACGCGTTCGATATGGGCGACTGGACGCCGGAGAAGAAGATGGAGGTGGACGGACGGACCATCTACCTTTGGACGGTGCCGGCGAAGCCGCCCGCGGGGAACTAGGCTCAAGAGTTTACACGCCTGGGTCAGGCGCCGGCCCTATAATTAAGGAAACGGCGAAAGCCGCCGCCTATTTCAGATTTTGGCAGTCTATTCTACCGATTTAGAGGGCAATCTATGAACAAAAACTCTTCGCGACGGAACTTCATCGCCAGCGGGCTCGCTTTGCCCGTGGCCGGCCTGGCCTCTGCTTCACTGCCGGCGATTCCGACACCGGCTGCGCCGGCTGCCGCCCAACAGGGAAGCGCGCTCAGTTACCGGACCATTGGCAAGACCGGGCTGAAGGTCACCAGCGTAGGCTTCGGGTGCATGATCACTTCGGACCAAAGCGTGGTCGAGAAGGGCCTCGATTTGGGCATAACGTACTTCGACACGGCGAGGTCTTATCAGAACGGGAACAACGAGCGCATGGTTGGTGCGGCGCTGAAGGGTAAGCGCAAGAACATCATTCTGACCACCAAGACCGGAGCCGCTAATAAGCAAGGGGCGCTGGACCATCTGGATACCAGCCTGAAGGAATTGCAGACGGACTACGTTGACATCTGGCACCTGCATGGCAAGGGCAACATCTCGCAGGTCACCGACGAACTCATCGACGCCCAGCAGACCGCAAAGAAGGCAGGAAAGATCCGCTTCGCCGGCGTGAGCACGCATCAAAATCAGGCGACGCTGATCCCGGCGATTGTGCAGAAGGGGATGCACGACGTCATCATGGTGTCGTACAACTACACCATGGCTCCGGATCTCACGGAAGCGATCAACGCCGCGAACAAGGCCGGCGTAGGCATCATCGGCATGAAGGTCATGGCCGGCGGAGCCCGCAGCGGTGGTGGACGGGGCGCAGCCGCTCAGCCCGCGGTGCCCAAGCCTGCCGGCGCCGTGCTCGCCGCCCTGAAGTGGGTATTGAGCAATCCGAACATTGGCACCACCGTTCCCAGCATGACCGACATGGACCAGCTCGACGAGAATATGAAGGCCATGGCTCAGCCGCTTTCCGATTCGGACAAGAAGCTTCTGGCGGCTAACCTGGAGTTCATGGGATCCCTGTACTGCCGCGGCTGCGGACAGTGCGAAGGGACATGCGCGAAAGGCCTGCCGGTGGCGGAGGTTCTGCGTTACTTCATGTACGCGGAAGATTACGGCCAGTTTGCACTAGGTCGCGAGCACTTTAAGCAATTGCCGGCCGAGCTTGCCAGCGTGCGATGTGGCGACTGCCCTACTTGCACGGTGAACTGCCCCAACGGAGTTCGCGTGACAAGCAGACTCGACGCGAGCTCAAGAGGTATTTGCTTAAAGCCATCATCTCGACGTAGTTTCTTGGGGGCCAGCATGGCCCTTCCGGCTCTCGGGTCCGCAAGGTCCGAGAGCCATTCTTGTTCCTAGGCGTCCAGCGCCAAGCCCGGCCGGCCGAAGGGACTGCCCGTGGCTGAAATGCTGCGCTTATTGATGTACGCTGAGAGCTACGGTCAGTTCTCGCTAGGCCGGGAGAAGCTACCAGTCGTTCTCAGGAGGTCTTTGGATGAGCCGTTTGCACTCTATCGCGATTCTCATGATACTGACTGCCGCCGTTTCGATGGCGCAGAAACCCAGTTGCAGTCTGGTGCCCGGCTGGCCGCAGGATGGTCCAGCCCGGACGTTCAACGCCGAGAACCTCTTCGAGTACATGGACGGCAACGCCGAAGGCTATGTCGTCTACGATTTCGTGAAGATGGACGGGGTCAACTGCAAGAAGGACGGGGTGACACTCGTGTTCGACGTTTCCGAGATGGCCGACCGGGAATTCGCCTACGGCATCTTCATGTCGAACCGCGATCCGCCGCCGCCTGGTCGAGAAGATCGGCATGTCGGCGCAGGTTACGGGGCGGCGCGGGGTCTTCGTCAAAGACAAGTACTATGTCGAAGTCGCCGCCAATCCGGAAGGCGACCACACGGTGGTCATCCGGCAGCTTTCTGACTGCCATGGCCGCGCTCATTCCGGGGGAAGCGAAGTTGCCCACCCTGCTAACGTGGTTTCCAACCGAACAACTGGACGAGACCACTCTCCGCCTGGTGCCGCAGAGCGTGCTCGGCTTGGGAATCCTCAAGCGTGGCTACGTCGCCCAGTACCCGTACGGCAAGGATGTTCATCGTGACGGAGGAATCGGCCGCGAGCGCTGCTGAGGTGCTTAAGAAGGCCAGCGGACGCATGACCGGCTCCACTCCCATCCAGGTGGGCGACGAGGCGTTTCAGGCGAACGACAAGTACCTCGGCAAGCTCTGCTTCTTCCGCAAGGGCAAGTACATCGCCGGCATCGCCAACGTGGCGGAATCCGGGGATCCGGTGGCCGCCGCCAAGGTGCTCGCCGGTCGGATGCCGTAGCTCAAACGAGCTTCGCCGCGAACTGCCGGACGGCCTGCCCGGACAACGCCCGCGAGCAGGTCTCTGATGCTGCGCCGGAGCACCGGGTGGCGCAGGTCCGGAGCGAGGTCAGCCAGCGGCTGAAGTACGAAGCGCCTCTCCGTCATGCGAGGGTGGGGCACCACCAGGTCCTTTGTATCGATCACCGACTCGCCGTAAAGCAGGATGTCGATGTCGATGCTCCGAGGTCCTTTGTCGACCGTGCGCTTCCGTCCCGAGTTCGCGCTCGATCTTCCGCACGCGTGCCAGTAACTGCATCGGGAAGAGGCCGGTTTGAACCTCCGCCACCAGGTTCAGGAACCAGGGCTGGTTCTTGAAATCCTGAGGCTCGGTTTCATAGACCGGCGAGACCCGCGCCACGTGCAGGCCGGGCGCCTCCGAGCAGGCGCAGCGCCTCGCGGAGCATGCTCTGCCGGTCACCTACATTCGAACCTAGGGATAGATAGGCGGTTTTCATTTTTTCACCACAAAGGCACAAAGACACGAAGGAAACAGAGAAATTGTGACTTTGTGTCTTTGTGACTTTGTGGTTAAGTTTCATAGCACTATTCTTCGGATGCCGTCCTTAATCAGCGGCGTGTTGAAGTTGATCAACAGACCCAGGCGGTGGCCGGTCAGCTTCAGGTAGGTCACACTCCACGGCTTTCAGTTCGACAATCACGCAATCGTCAACGAGCATGTCCAAACGTAGCCCGGCATCCAGAAGGATGTCATCGTACCGAGATAGGCAGGGGCAACTCTCGCAGCACGCGTACTCCCCGCTTTCGCAGTTCGTGCGCCAGGCATATCAAGTACACGTTTTCCAATAATCCGGGGCCGAGCGCGCGGTAGACGGCCACAGCGGCGTCGACGACAATCTCGGCCGCGAGGTTTGCCCTTTCCGGTATTTGTTCCCTTTGTGTCTTCGTGTCTTTGTGGTTCAAAGGCATGCTCGAGAACAGGGTCTGTTGCGGGCCTCGGAGGCGGTGGGGCACCTGGAAGTAGTCGAAGGCCCGCTCGGTGGCTACGCGGCCGCGCGGCGTGCGGTCGATAAAGCCCAGTTGGATCAGGTACGGTTCGTAGACTTCCTCGATGGTGTCGGGCTCTTCGTCGATCGACGCGGCGATGGTGTTCGACGCCCACCGGACCGCCGCCGTACTTCTCCAGGATCGTCAGCATGATCTTCTGGTCGATTTCGTCGAGGCCGAAGCGGTCCACCTCCAGCAGGTCCAGGGCGGTCTTGGCGATCTCCGACGTCGACGCGCCCGTCGGCGCGCACCTGGGCGTAATCGCGCACGCGGCGCAGCAGGCGGTTGGCGATGCGCGGCGTTCCACGGCTGCGGCGCGCGATCTCGTCGGCGCCGGCGTGATCCACCTCGACGCTCCAGCAAGCCGGCCGAGCGAGCGACGATCCGCGTGAGCTCGTCGACGTCGTAGTGGTTCAGGCGCAGCACCAGGCCGAAGCGGCCGCGCAGCGGCGCGCTGACGAGTCCCTGCCGGGTGGTCGCGCCGATGGCGGTGAATCGCCGGGATGGGCAGCGAGTGCGTGCGCGCGCCCGGCCCCGTGCCGATCAGGATGTCCATGCGGAAATCTTCGAGCGCGGAGTAGAGCATCTCCTCGACATCCGGCTGCAGGCGGTGGATCTCATCGATGAAGAAGACCTGCCGCGCGCGAATGTTGCTCAGGATTCCCGTCGAGATCGAGTTTCTTCTGGAGAATGGGTCCGGAGGTCTGCTCGAAGCTCACGCCGAGCTCGTTCGAGATGATGGTGGCCAGCGTGGTCTTGCCCAGGCCCGGCGGGCCGTAGAGCAGGACGTGATCCATCGCGTCGCCACGCCGGCGCGCCGCCTCGATGGCGATGGAGAGATTCTCCTTGAGCTTGGACTGGCCCGTGAAATCCGCGAGACGCGAGGGGCGCAGGCTGGCCTCGAACTGGAGCTCGCCTTCTTGGGCCGAAGGCGATACGATTCCCTTTTCACGCATTGGCAACCGACCTTCAGCTTAACGTATCAGCTCCAGCGCACGGCGGAAGTACTGCTCGAAATCTCCGGCGGGTCCCTGGGCCTTGGCCTTGCGGACGGCGGCCTCCGCGGCGGGCCGGGCGCAGCCCAGGTTCAGCAGCGCGGAAAGCACGTCCTGTTCGAGCGCCGACAGCGTGACGGCGGGCTGGGCGGCGGGAACTCCCGCGGCGAGCAGATCCAGCTTGTCGCGCAGCTCAAGTACGATCCTCTCGGCGGTCTTCTTGCCCACGCCGGGGATACGCACCAGGTTCTCCGCCTGGCCTTGCCGGATGGAGCCGATCAGCTCCGCTGTGGGAAGCCCGGAGAGCACCGTGACGGCCAGCTTAGGGCCGATGCTGCTGACTCCGATGAGCTTCTCGAACAGCGTCTTCTCGTCCTGTGTGAGGAAACCGAAAAGCGATAAGGCGTCCTCGCGCACGTGTGTGTGAATGCGCAGGCGCACCTCCGCACCCACCTCGGGCAGGGCCGAGTAGGTGGAGATCGGGATTGTGACGTCGTAGCCGACCCCAGCCGACTCCACAATTACCTGGTTGGGGTGCTTCTCCAGGATGGTCCCTCGAATGTGCGCGATCATGAGTGGCGTAGATTATTGTACATGGCCAGACGACGGTTCTTTGTGGAGGCGGTGCGGAATGAGCGGGCCGAGGTCTCGGGCGAAACGGCCGAGCATCTGCGGCGCGTGCTGCGCGTCGAAGCCGGCCAGCGCTTCGAGATTGCGGACAACCGGTCGGTGTACCTGGCCGAGGTCGAGGGCTTCCGGAAGGATTGCGTGTTGTTTCATGTGCTGGAGCGTCTGGAGGCGGAAGCGCCGCCGGTGCGCGTGATTCTGCTCGCCTCGCTCATCAAGTTCGACCGGTTCGAGTGGATTGTCGAGAAGGCCACGGAACTTGGCGCGGAGACGATCGTTCCGGTGGAAGCGGAGCGCAGCGAGAAGGGGTTAGCAAAGGCCGCGGCCAAGCGAGTGGAGCGGTGGCGGCGCATCGCGCTGGAGAGCAGCCAGCAGTCGCGGCGCTCACGGCTGCCCGAAATCGAGTCGAGCGTCAGCTTCCAGCGCGCTCTCGAGACAGCGTGGCAACCCGCAACCGAACCTGTGGAGCGAGCGGTCATGCCGGCTGCGTCTGCCGGCGAGACCGCCGGCATGGCAGGTCTGGCGACCTGCTCCACAGCCGGTGGGGCTGTGTGCCGCTACTTTCTGGACG
The DNA here is from genome assembly GCA_963843385.1 of uncultured Acidobacteriota bacterium. Taxonomy (GTDB): domain Bacteria; phylum Acidobacteriota; class Vicinamibacteria; order Vicinamibacterales; family JAKQTR01; genus CAVOHU01. The sequence goes on along the minus strand of CAWJJY010000001.1, from coordinate 7,715 downwards.
AGGAGCGAGGCGCGCCGCCGCTGGCTTCTGTGTTGCCTTCGGAGGAGAGCCGGTCGCCATCCGATGTTGTGTGCCTGCTGGTGGGACCCGAAGGAGGCTGGACCGGCGGCGAGCGCAACGCGGCAGGCGCGCAGGGATGGACACCCGTCACCCTGGGCCCCCAGATTCTCCGCGCCGAAACGGCGGCCCTCGCCGCGCTGGCGGTGATTGTGAGCGCGTGGATTCCTGGTCTGCGTCCGACGTGACGCGGTGCCCGGTGGGGCGGATCGGCCAGCCGACGCAGGCGACAGAAAGCGATCGCCTGCGCCACGGTCTCACGCCAAGACGCCAAGGCGCAAAGACCTCAAGGTATTCCTTTGCGTCCTTGCGGCTTTGCGTGAGACTGGCAGGAGCGCAGTGGCGGCCTGTTCCACAGCAATCTTTCCACGCGGAGAAGAAATGGAGCTGCTGTAGTACGGAGCAGCAGCGCCGCATGAGATTCTTTTAAGAAGCGAAGATGCTCTAACACTCACTACCCCACCGCCAGCACCGCCGCGCTGACCGGCGCCGAGCCCACCGGAATTGTAGTGAACAAGGGCGCCCCGCGCGTGCGGCTCCGGATGATCGCCGCCAGTCGAATGACCGCCATGTTGCCGGAGCGGCGGTTCAGGATCAGCGCATACTGATCGTCGGGGGTCATGGTCACGAAATTCGGTTCCTGGCCCACCGATACGACGGCGATCATATGACGGGTATCGACGTCCAGGATGGTCACGTCACCCGTCGGCGGGTTCGTGACAAACAGGTACTCCGGCGACCCGGAGATGGCCATCGCCGCCGGGGCGCGCCCCGCTAACACGGTCTCCGTTACTTCGGTGTAGTAGGGGTTGACGATCACGACGGCATCCAGGCCCTCCCCCGAGACGAACAACTCCCCGCCGTCGGCCTTGTAGCAGAAATGCTCGGGCTTGATGGCGAGCGCCAGGTTCGTGACTACCCTTCCGCTGGGCGCCTCCAGGAAGGCGAGCACGCGGCGTGCGGGGTCCGCCACCAGCAACTGCCTACCATCCGGTCGAAAACGGACGCCCCCGGCCAGTTCCGCGGCGTGCACGGGTTTTCTCGCCGTGCCGGCCCGGAGGTCGAGCACGCTCACAATCCCCTCGGCGCCGCCACTCACGGCGGCGAGCCCACCGTCCGGACTGATGTCGAAATCCAGCGGGTCGCCGGGAAGCGCGATATGTCCGGCCAAACGGAAGCTGTCCAGCGACACCCGGGACAACTGCCGGGGATCGTTCGCCAGCACCCATATTTCGCCGCCAGCGGGCGACAGTCGCATGGAGACCGCCCGTCGCGCGACGCGGAGATGCCGCCTGACAACCAGCCGGTCCGGGTCGATTTCGTGGACCAGTTTCGGACTCCGGGGTCAGGGCGTAGACGCTCTTCCGGGCAGGGTGGGCGATGACGGCGGTTGGGCTGGCCTGGAGCGGGATATGCCGCGCCAAGACGAAGGAGGTCAAATCGACCGCCGCGATGGCCTGGCCCTCCTGGTTGGCCACGAAAGCGTAACCCGGGAAGCCCGATCCGCGCTTGCGGCGGCACGCGGCGAGGAGGGCGATCGGGGAGGACACAACGGCTCGGCGGCTTATCACCAGGAACTCATTGTAGTTCAAGGAAAAACCGTTAAACCACTGGCGTCACTTCCCGCCGGTGTGTTAGGCTTTGAGGGGGATACTTCCATCCCTGCTGACCAGTTGATTCCAATGAACTTTCGCTCTCTTTTCAGCCTGTTTTCCTCGGACCTGGCCATCGATCTGGGCACCGCCAACACCCTGGTCTTCGCCAAGGGAAGGGTATCGTCGTCAACGAGCCCTCCATCGTCGCCATCAACAAGAACACCGGGCGAAGTCGAGGCGGTCGGCAAGGAAGCCAAGGAGATGCTGGGCCGCACGCCCGGCAACATCGTCGCGATCCAGCCCATGAAGGACGGCGTGATCGCCGACTTCAAAGTAACCGAGCGCATGCTGACTACTTCATCCAGAAGGCGCACGGCCGCAAGATGCTGGTGCATCCGCGCATCGTGATCGGCGTGCCCAGCGAGATCACGCAGGTGGAAAAGCGCGCGGTCATCGATTCCGCCTACCGCGCCAAGGCCAGCGAAGTGCACCTGGTCGAGCAGGCCATGGTGGCGGCCATCGGCGCGGGCCTGCCCATCACCGAGCCCTGCGGCAACATGGTGGTCGATATCGGCGGCGGCACCACGGACGTGGCGGTCATTTCGCTCTCCGGCATCGTCGTACGCGCGCTCGGTGCGCGTGGCCGGCAACGAGATGGACGACGCCATCATCGCAGTACCTCAAGCGCAAGTACAACCTGCTGATCGGCGAGCGCACGGCCGAGCAGATCAAGATGCGAGATCGGGTCGGCCTATCCGCTGGACAAGCCGCTCACCATGGAGATCAAGGGGCGCAACCTGATCGAGGGCGTGCCGAAGACAATCACCATCGACGACAGCGAGATCCGCGAGTCCCTGTCGGAGTGCGTGGCGACCATCCTGAACGCCATCCGCGTGGCGCTGGAGCGCACGCCGCCGGAACTGAGCGCCGACATCAGCGACCGCGGCATCGTGCTGACCGGCGGCGGGGCGCTGCTGAAGAACCTGGACAAGCGCATCCGCGAGGAGACCGGGCTGCCGGTTTCGATCGCCGACGATCCGCTGGCGTCGGTGGTGCTCGGCACCGGCAGGATGCTGACGGACTTCCGGCTGCTGCGCAAGATCTCCCTCGCGGCGCAGAAGATCCTTGGCGAGAAGCGAAGAATTGGAGCTGCTGTAGTACAGAGCAGCAGAGCCGCAACCAAAACCTGTGGCGCGCGCAGTCTTCGCGCCACGCCGGCAGTCCTGCCGGCGGGACCGCCGGCATTGCAGGCCTGGCGGCCCGCTCCACCGCCAGAGAATCGTTGCGGGAGGCGAAGATTCTACGCTGCTGTAGTACTTGCTTCGGAGGCGGGGCGCTAGTATGGCAGAGTACCGGTCCGCGCGCGATCTCGATTGGCCTCTGCTGTTTATCTCGCTGGCGCTTAGCGCCCTGGGTACACTCCAGATCTACGGCGCCACCATCGGGAGTCCCTCTTGCAGGTTAGGCAGGCCTGGTGGAAGCAGGTGGCCTTCGTACTGGTGGGCCTGGTTCTGATGTACGTGACCTCCCGGGTCGGACTACCACGCGCTGCTGGAGCAGGTACCGGTTTTCTACGTTCTGTCGATGGTCACCTTGGTGGGGGTGCTTTTTGCCGGCCGTCAGGTCTTTGGCTCCAGGCGCTGGATCCCACTCCCGGGCGGATTCACATTTCAGGTGTCCGAATTCGCTAAACTGGTGATAATATTGCTGACTGCGCGATATCTAAGCGAGTTGAAGAACGACCGGCCCGATTTTCGCGACCTGTTGAAATTGGGCGCTCTGGTGGCACTCCCCATGGCGCTGGTGATGAAGCAACCGGACTTGGGCACGGCGCTGACGTACGGCGCGATCTTGGCCGCCGGAATCTACTTCGCCGGTCTGCGCTGGCGGCACGCTGCCGTGGTCGTGCTTCTGGCGGTGCTGGCGGTTCTATTGAGCTGGCCGTTCTTGACCGATTACCAGAAAGCTCGCGTCACATCGTTTCTGGGACCCGATGCGCGATCCGCTCGGGTCGGGGTACCAGGTGATTCAGTCGAAGATTGCGGTGGGCTCCGGTGGTATGTGGGGCAAGGGCGTCGCCCAGGGATCGCAGACGCAGTTGCGGTACCTGCCGGTGGCGCACACCGATTTCATTCTCTCGTCGTTCGCCGAGGAGCACGGCTTCGTGTTCGTCGCCGGTGTTCTAGGCTTGTATTTTCTGATGCTCATGCAGATTGTACGGAATGCGCAGGCGGCGTCCGATCGCGCCGGCATGTACATTTGCATGGGTGTCGGTGCGCTGTTGCTGTTTCAGTTGTCCGTGAATGTCGGGATGCTGGTGGGCCGGATGATCGTGACGGGTCTCCCGTTGCCGTTGATGAGTTATGGCGGTTCCAGTGTCTTGACGACGTTTCTAATGCTGGGGTTGGTGAACAATGTCCGGCTCCAGCGGTTTGTGAATTGAAGCGATCGAGATGCGGTTTTCGCGAGGAGTCTCAGGCTGACAAGAGTTTTTGGAGTGTGAGCACCCACAAGGAGTGGGCCTCCGGAGCGGCAATGCGCCGCAGCCGATGAGGTAGTTTCGACCCGCTCCCCAGTCCCGCGCGGGATGCGCAACAATGCGGCGTCCCCGGAGAAAGTGCGATAGTCGCTCCGCTGTGTATTCGCCCGGCTTCGGTTCGCCGCAGCGGGCGGGTTTCTCGCCTTAGGTCCTCTCGCCCTGCCGCGTTCTCCGTTCGCCAGAATTGAGGACTGGAATGGGAAAAGAGTTAGTGATTTCCTCCAATCGCCACGAAACCAAGGTGGCGATGCTGGAAGACGACCAACTAGTCGAGATCTTCTTTCAACGGTCGAACGAGTACTCGCTGGCGGGCAGCATCCAGAAGGGACGCGTGACGCGCGTCCTGCCCGGCATGCAGTCGGCCTTCGTCGACATCGGCCTCGATAGGGATGCCTTCCTTTACGTCACCGATTTCTTTGAGGAGCAAGAGGAGTACGACAAGATGGCGGGTCCGCCCGAGGACCGGGGACGCCGGCCGGAGCGGCAACCGGAGCGGCAACCGGACCGGCAAACCGCGCGTACGGTGCCCCCCGCCCCGGCCCCCCCTGCACAGGCAGAGCCGGTGACGGCAGCGGCCCCCGCGCCGGAGGATGACAGGGACCGCCGGAATCGGCGCTCCCGGCGGCGGCGCAGCCGGGGCCGTGGATTCCCGGATTCGAAGTACGTGGCGCTGTCTTCGGAGCCCGCTCCCGCCAGCGAGCGCGTGACCGAACGCGTGACCGATCGTGACCGCGCGTTACCGAAACCGACTTTGCCGTTCTTCCCGGCGAGTCTCTGGCCAAGTATCACGCGGACGCACCCGAGGACCGGGTCGAGCGGGAAGCCGTTTCCGAAGTACCGGAAGTGGATCGCGAAGTCGCGGAAGAAGTGGCTGCCGCGCCAGACGTGGCTGAGGAAGCACCCGAGGTCGTGCCCGAGACCGCGCCCATGTTTGAGGAGGCCGACGAACCTCTGCCGGAGCCCCCGGCCCTCGCGGAGTTCACCTGCCGGGGCGGAGGAGGAGCGGACGGAATCCGCGCCCGAACTCATTCGTCGAGGCGGAGGAAGTTTCTGAAGCGGCTCCGGACATCGCCGCTTCCGCGGAAGAATCCTCTCCGGACATGGCTGCGGAGGAGGCCAAGGACAAAGCGCCCTCGGAATTGCGAGCCGATGTTCGAGAGCCGGCCGCCCGCTATCCGCATCGTATCTCGCGGCGGCTTCGGCGGAAGAGCAGGCGGCGCGGCTGCGTCCGAACCCCGCGGTGACCAGCAACCCGCCAGACAGGAGGCCGCGGCCCGCCCTGAAATCGAGCCACCCACCGTGGTCGCCGCCGAGCGGCCGGCCATGTTGATCACGGACCTCTTGAAAGAGGGGCAGGAAATCCTGGTGCAGATCTCCAAGGAGCCCCTGGGACAGAAGGGCGCTCGCATCACTTCGCACATTGCGTTGCCCGGCCGGTATGTCGTCTACATGCCCACGGTCGACCATCCGGGGGTGTCCCGCAAGATCGCTTCCGAAGACGAACGGTTGCGTCTGCGGCGGATCATACAGAATCACCGCACGGGCATGCCGGGCGGTTTCATCGTGCGCACGGCGGGGGAAGGGAAGTCGGAGAGCGAGATCGCGTCGGACATGACGTTTCTCTTCAATCTCTGGCTGGACATCCGGCAGAAAGCCGAGAAGCGCCAGGCGCCCGCGATGATTCATCACGACCTGGATATCGTGCAGCGTCTGCTCCGCGATCAGCTCGCCGATAGTTTCAAAGCCATCTGGGTGGACAGCGAGGAAGTCTACGAGAGCGTGCTGCGCTTCGTGGAGCGATTGCAGCCGGCGCTGGTCGCGCGGGTCAAGCTGTACACGCGCCCCGCACCCATCTTCGATGCCTTCAACATTACGGCGGAACTCGAGAAAGCTCTGCGCCCCAAAGTGTGGCTGAAAAGCGGCGGCTACATCGTGGTGAATCAAACCGAGGCGCTAGTGGCCATCGACGTCAACACCGGCAAGTTTGTCGGGAAGTCCAACCGCCTGGAGGACACTATCGTCAAGACCAACGTCGAGGCGATCCGGGAAATCGTCCGCCAGATGCGGCTGCGGGACCTGGGCGGCATCATCGTGGTCGACTTCATCGACATGGATGAGCGCAAGAATCGTCAAAAAGTGATGCAGGCGCTCGAAGATGAGATGCGCCGGGACCGCGCCCCGTACAAGATTCTCCAGTTCAACGATTTCGGCCTGGTGGCGATCACGCGCAAGCGGGTCAAGCAGAGCCTGGAGCGTACCCTGTGCTCCTCCTGCCCCATTTGCGAAGGCGCCGGGTACGTGAAGAGCGTGCAGACGGTGGTCGGAGAGATCTTGCAGGAGGCCCAGAAGATTTCATCGGTGGTGGAGGGCCCCAATGTGGTCCTGCGGGTGAATCCGGAAGTGGCGAAAGTGCTCAAGTCCGCTGGTAACGACTACCTCGAAGAACTGGAGGAGATCCTCCGGCGGCCTGTTCTAGTTACCGGCGATCCGCTGCTGCACCCGGAAAAATGGGACATGACCTAAGGCGCCGCTCCTGGGCCGCGTTCGCGGTGTGGTGCGCAACCATGCTGGCGGGCGCGGCACAGGCGCAGTTGCCGTCCATCAGAATCTATTCCGAGTTCCAGCGCATCGATCCGTTCGGACAGGTTGTGTCCCCCGACCGGCCCACTCGTGAAGGCGTCGCGCCCCGCGAAATCCTGTCGCCCGGCCTGGCGCGGAACGCGCATGCTTCCTACCGTGCCGCGGTGACGGTGCCGGCGGGCACGCCGTACAGCTTGTACCTGGGACAGAACCCCGAGGGTTTCCTGGGAGTCACTATGTACAAGGAGGTCCACGCGTTGCGCGGCGCACAGTGGGTTCCGGACCAACTGGAGCAGGTCAGCTTCCCCTATACGGGCTCCTTGCCCGACGCCGCCAAGCCGATTCCCGGCCAGACCACCGTCACGTTCTTGATGGACGTCTGGGTGCCGTTCGACACCGAAGCCGTGCGGACCAGACTCGAGTTGCAGCTTTTCGCGGCCGGACGTTGGATCATCTACCCGCTGGAGGTTCGGATCCTGGCCGCCATTGTTCCTACCCATGAAATCAGCCGGGCCGCCCCGGCGGGGATTGCCGAGGCCTCCGACATGACCGCGCGCGCGGCGTGGAGGGGCTACGTTTGCGGGCAGTCCGGCGCCGGCGCCCGCGCCTTGGAGCCCGCGACGGTCCGTAGGCTGATTCTGCGGAACGTGTCGCAGGATATCGCTTTGGCCCGCTCCCTCGAAAAGCAGCCGGGGGAACGCAGCCTGCCAGAGATTATCAAGATCGCGGGCGCCGGCGAGGCGGCCAACTGGTGCGCGGCGCCGGTGTTTCCCTCGGATTTGGGCCCGGAATGGTACCTCAGGCTGAGAGACGCGCTGAACCGCATGGTAAACTAGCTTCTGAGCACGACTTAGGACCTTCCAAAACCTCACCGGAGAGATGGCCGAGTGGTTGAAGGCGCACGCTTGGAAAGCGTGTATAGGGGAAACTCTATCGAGGGTTCG